>NZ_CP163303.1:0-5540888 GCF_046352915.1 Sodalis sp. C49
GTCTTCTAATAGGAATAATAAATTACTATCCTTTTTACGGGATTTTCTTTTTGAGTATTGGATGTTTCATGATGGAATGATAGATTATTTCTTAATTGATTATATAATAAAAATCGCATACGATTCTTTCGACGATGTTAGAAATGAGATAGATATCATGCCAGCATATGGTGATAATAGACATATGCTGGATTCTTTGCTGAGTAAAGAATTTAATGAAAAAGATAATGAGAAAATTACAAATGATAAAATTAAAATATATAAACTTAGCTACAAAAAAAATTATATAATCACGATTGATCCCACCAGAAAAAGAACATTTTACGACTATTACTTGAAATAATTTATAAACATTGATCAGCTAATCTAGTTTTTATTATTTAAAAGTATTATCGAATAAGCTAAATTTTGGCTCATTAGGCTAAATAAATTATAAAAATACTATCTAAGATGGTCGCACTAGGCGGAAATAATAGTGTTATAAATTAAAATGATGATGATATATTTTAATAATTCATGCTACACTCTTTTCCTTGGTGAGGTGCTGATGCTAAAGCTTTACATATTAATTAAAACACTTATGCTTGTTACTGTAATGGTATTTTTTGCGGTGTAATTATTTCATGAAAATTGTTTTATTGGCCTAAGAAACTTAATTATTCATACTATACTAATAATCAGCCTATACTTTATTATTATCCAACAATTACTATCATAATCTATTTTGCTATATATAACTTCGCAGGAAATATCAATAAATGCTAAATATAAATTTTTCAAATATTATCAATACTAATAGACTTAAAAATAAAGTTTTTTGGTGGGAACCTAAAGACGGTATTCCAAATGCAGGTGATCATTTAGCGAAAGTAATCGTTGAACACATGTTAGCTTTGAAAGATAAAGAGATTAATGGAAAATCTTCCTCCAAAAATAAGTTGCTTTCAATAGGTTCGGTTATTCATTTTGCTAAAACAGGTGACTGCATTTGGGGTACCGGTGTCAATGGTAAACTTGTTGATCCAAAAATTTCCTTTATCGATCTTGATGTGAGAGCAGTTAGGGGACCCCTTACAAAAGATTATTTAAATAAAAGAGGAATCTCCGTGCCTGAAATATATGGAGACCCCGGGTTATTGTTGCCTCTTCTTTTTAATAAAAAATTACTTTTAGATGAAAATTTAAAACGTGATTTTATTGTCATTCCGCATATGAATGAAGATTTTAATAATTATAGTAAATTTAGCAAGCATATATGCACACCGCGACAGGGTGCCATTTCGTTTACACGTAATATTGTAAATAGTTCATTCGTTATATCAGGTTCTTTGCATGGACTGATAATTGCAGAAGCTTATGGTATCCCCGCAGTATTTCTTGATAATAATAGCGGCGAGTCTAGATTTAAATATGATGATTATTACTTTGGCAGTGGAAGACAGAAATACCCTACCGTAAGTAAGGTTCAGGATGCTTTTGATGTTGAGCATGCTAAGCCAGTTGATTTACCAAAAATAACTAAGGGATTGATCTCAGCTTTTCCTTATGATCTATGGTAATAAAATTATTGAATTTTTCGAACCCCACAATTATAAAATCAAATTTTATTCTTTTTACAGAAGTGGTAATTCCCAATGCATGAGGTTTTTTTATGAAAATTTTATATTTCCCTCCAGATGGGGAAAACGTGAATGGATATACGGCACGATTTCGTAATATACTATCTCATTATGGTAATGTTAATGAGTTATATTATAAAAATATCATGATGGATGTAATTAAGCTTAATCTTTTTAAATATGATGTTATTTTTTTTAATTGGCTTGATTCAAGATTGGTAAATAAAGAAGGGCGGTATAGTAAGTTTTCCATATTTAAAGTTCTCGTGCGATTTGCTTTAGCAAAATTAGTGTCAAAGAAGACTGTTTTTGTAAGACACAATTTATTCCCTCATCATACTTATGGCCCAGATATTGATAAGGTCAAAAATAGTGTCAATTTTCTAGAGGCGTTGTGCACTTATAGTATTGTCCATTCACCAACATGTTCGACTAGTAAAAGATATTATGTTCCACACCCGCTATATCAATATCCTCTACTATCAATACCGTATTTAGAACAAAAATTTGAGCCTAATTTGTTTGTTTTTTTTGGACGCATCGTTAAATATAAGAATTTACATGATTTAATAACGGCATTTCCGACTGATAAAAAACTTATCATAGCAGGTAATTATGATGATAATGATTATGTCGATTATCTAAAAAAATTAGCTGGAGATAACATTACTATATCTGCAGGATATATTAGTGATGATAAAGCTCGAGAACTCCTTAATCGCTCACAAGGTGTGATCATAAGTCATTCGGATGTTGATATGATTGTGAGTGGCAGTTTTTTTTATGCTTTGACAAATCATGCACGTGTTATTTGTGTAAAAAGTGATTTTCTATCATGGGCGGAACGTCAGTTAGGTTCTGAATGTGTGATATGTTTTAATGACTTACAAAATATGACCGCTTCTTTAGGTGAAATTCCTCCAAGAGCAGAGTTTACGCAGCAAAAACTAAGTCAAATCAATTATCTTTTCGGTGACGCTACCATTATTGAAAGTCTTGACCATGTCTTTTCTCAAGAATAATATCCTTGCTAAGTTTCAAATTTTTTTTGAGAATTTATTTTAGTACTTACGTCACTTATAGCCGACTTTGTAAGATTCTTCCAAGTAATATCTATAAGTTAGATAATTTATAATTAAAGTGAATCGTTTTTAAAATTTTAACACCTTGTTTGATTTTGTAAAAAATCAGTGATGATGATATTTATATTGCATTAATATATCATATTTATTTATCTATATTAGATATCTTGTTTTTTATTTCCTCGTTTAATGTTAATTCGACGTCTAAAAGGAAAAATTATGCTACTTCCTGTGATAATGGCCGGGGGTACAGGTAGTCGTCTTTGGCCGATGTCCCGTGAGCTTTATCCTAAACAATTTCTAAAGCTGCATGGCAAACTTTCCATGCTCCAAGAGACATTGACGCGGCTGGAAGGAATGGATATTAGTGAGCCGCTAGTAATTTGTAATGAAGAACATCGCTTTTTGGTTGCTGAACAATTACGGCAGATCGATCACCTTGCAGGTAACATCATTTTAGAGCCGGTGGGCCGTAATACGGCACCAGCAATTGCTTTAGCAGCTTTAAGCGCAACATCAAAAGGAGACAATCCCTTACTGCTGGTGCTGGCGGCGGATCACGTAATCGAAGATATCGGCGCCTTTCATCAAGCGATAAATCTTGCGATTCCCTATGCGTTGGCAGGGAATTTGGTTACTTTTGGTATAGTACCCACCGGGCCAGAAACAGGATATGGATATATTCAGCGCGGAGACCCGGTTAATAATGATGACCAGAATGCATATAAAGTCCATCGGTTTGTTGAAAAACCGGATTCTATGACGGCACTTGAGTATCTGGCCTGCGGTGAGTATTACTGGAATAGCGGAATGTTTCTATTCAGTGCAAAACAGTATTTGAGTGAGTTAGGTAAATACCGACCCGATATTTTAGCTGCTTGTGAAAAAGCGATTGAAACACCTGAGCCAGATGTTGAACAAGATTTTATCAGAGTTAAGAAAGACGCTTTCTTAGCCTGTCCTGATGATTCGATCGATTATGCAGTAATGGAGAAAACATCTGTGGCGATCGTGGTCCCGCTTAACGCTGGCTGGAGCGATGTCGGTTCCTGGTCCGCCTTATGGGAAGTGAACGATAAGGATATCAATAGCAACGCCCTGACAGGTGATGTTTTTTTACATGACACGAATAATTGTTATATCAATACCGATGAAAAGTTGGTCGCAGCTATCGGTGTGGATAATTTAGTGATTGTTAATACTAAGGATGCGGTCTTAGTTGTCGATAAATCGAAAGTGCAGGATGTTAAAAAAATTGTTGAATATTTAAAAAGCAGCGCCAGAAGTGAATATAGGCGCCACCGAGAATCCTACAGGCCGTGGGGCCGTAGTGATATTGTAGTAAACGAAGCGCGATTCAATGTAAATCGTATTACCGTCAAACCCGGCGGTATGTTTTCTCTACAGATGCATCATCATCGCGCAGAACACTGGGTAGTGTTGTCTGGTACAGCACGTATTACTCTCGATGAAAAATCTTATCTGATCACTGAAAATCAGTCTACCTTTATTCCAGTAGGTGCTATCCATATGCTTGAGAACCCCGGAAAGATTCCTTTGGAGCTCCTAGAAATACAATCAGGATCTTATCTTGGTGAAGACGATATTATTCGAATAAAAGATCATTATAGTCTTTGATAATAATTTGAGGGGATTCATGACAACACTTTTTTGTTTTAAAGCTTACGATATCCGCGGAAAACTCGGTGATGAACTCAACGAGGATATTGCCTACCGTATTGGCCGGGCCTATGGTGAATTTCTTAAACCTAAAACGATGGTCGTGGGTGGTGATGTGCGCCTGACCAGCGAGTCGTTAAAATTGGCATTGGCCAATGGCCTGCGAGATGCGGGTACCGATGTGTTGGATATCGGTGTTAGCGGCACAGAGGAAATCTATTTTGCGACTTTTCATTTAGGTGTCGATGGTGGCATAGAAGTTACCGCCAGCCACAATCCCCTTAACTATAACGGTATGAAACTGGTGCGGGAAAACTCGCGTCCCATCAGTGGGGATACCGGTCTGCGCGATATACAACGTTTGGCGGAAGAAAATTCATTTGCATCAGTCGAAGCGGATAAACGTGGTAGCTACCGCCAAATATCCATCCTTGAGGCATACATCGATCACCTGATGGGGTATATCGACCTGGCCAATTTCACCCGCCCAATGACGTTAGCCATCAATTCGGGCAATGGTGCAGCGGGGCATGTGGTCGATGCAATAGAGCAACGATTTAAACATGCAGGCGCGCCGGTGAATTTTGTTAAAGTACATCACCAGCCGGACGGTAATTTTCCCAATGGTATCCCTAATCCGCTATTGCCGGAGTGTCGGCAGGATACAACCGATGCGGTAAAAAAATCTGGCGCGGATATCGGCATCGCATTTGATGGCGACTTCGACCGCTGCTTTCTGTTTGACGAGCAGGGAAACTTTATTGAGGGTTATTATATTGTAGGCCTATTGGCCGCAGCATTCCTGGAAAAACACCCCGGCAGCAAGATTATCCACGATCCTCGCCTGAGCTGGAATACCATTGACATCGTATCAACGGCGGGTGGAACGCCAGTGATGTCTAAGACTGGCCATGCTTTTATCAAAGAACGGATGCGCAAGGAAGACGCCATATATGGCGGAGAAATGAGTGCGCATCACTATTTCCGCGATTTTGCCTACTGTGATAGCGGCATGATCCCGTGGTTACTGGTTGCGGAATTGCTTAGTATCAAAAACAAAACCCTTGGCGAACTTGTCAACGACCGTATGTCAGCATATCCGGCATCGGGTGAAATCAATAGCTCTCTAGGCGATCCCAAAACAGCCATCAAACGTGTGCTGGATGCCTATTCAAAAGATGCGCTTAATGTCGACCATACGGACGGTATCAGCGTGGAGTTTGCGGACTGGCGCTTTAATCTGCGCAGTTCCAATACTGAGCCCGTGGTACGGTTGAATGTCGAGAGCAGGGGCAACCCAGGCCTGATGCGTGAAAAAACCGCAGCACTGCTCGATATTCTGAGAAGCGAGTAATCAGATCCCGGCAGCAGGTGCTATGATTGTTACTAACTTCAACGAGTGATGTCTCTTCTTACATTCTGGGTAATTATTGAATGAAAACATTGAAAGCCGTTATCCCTGTCGCCGGTCTGGGTATGCATATGCTACCGGCAACCAAGGCCATCCCTAAAGAGATGCTGCCTATCGTCGACAAACCTATGATCCAGTACCTGGTGGAAGAGTGCGCGGCGGCAGGCATTAAAGAAATTGTGTTAGTAACCCATGCCTCAAAAAACGCAATCGAAAATCACTTTGATACCTCCTACGAGTTGGAAGCGTTACTGGAAGCGCGGGTAAAAAACACCTTGTTAGCCGAAGTACAGGCAATCTGTCCTAAAGGCCTGACCATTATGAACGTGCGTCAGGGGGAACCGCTGGGGTTAGGGCATGCCATCCTGTCCGCCAAACCGATGTTGGGTGACTCGCCGTTTGTGGTGGTGCTGCCGGATATCCTGTTGGATGACTCGACTTATAATAACCGTACTGAAAACCTTGCCTCAATGGTTAAACGCTTCCATGAAAATGGTCATAGCCAGGTGTTGGTTCAGTCCATACCGCGCGAACATCTGCCCGAGTATTCGGTTATCAGTTGTAATGAGGATGTCTCTGAACCGGGCGACCATGCGCTTATCCAGTCCTTTATTGAAAAGCCTCAAGACCTGAGCACGATAGATTCGGATTTGGCGGCGGTGGGGCGCTATGTGCTATCAGCGGATATCTGGCCATTGCTGGAAAAAACCGAGCCGGGCGCCTGGGGTCGCATCCAGTTGACTGATGCTATCGCCTCCTTGGTGAATCATCAGCCGGTAGATGCGCTTTATCTGACTGGTAAAAGCTTTAACTGTGGCCGTAAGCTGGGCTATATGCAGGCGTTTGTTACCTATGGCCTGCGTAACGAGAAATGGGGCAAAGATTTCCGCGAGAAGATCAAAAGCCTGCTGTAGAATTTAGTGTTTAGCTGCACTTAAAGTTATCCAAGGAGATTGTATGGCGATTCTTGTCACGGGGGGGGCCGGCTACATCGGCTCCCACACTGTATTGTCGTTACTCAAGCGTGGGGACGACGTGGTGGTGCTGGATAATCTCTGCAACGCCTCCGAGATATCTCTTGAGCGTGTTTCAGAACTGGCAGATAAAGATATTATTTTCTACCAGGGGGACGTGCGCGATCCTGATTGCCTGCAGCGTATATTCGATGATCACGACATTAGCGCGGTGATCCACTTTGCAGGTCTCAAGGCGGTAGGGGAATCATCACGCATACCGCTGGAGTATTATCAGAATAATGTCTCCGGTACGCTAGTATTGTTGGAAGAGATGCGACGTGCCGGCGTGCATAATTTTATCTTCAGTTCTTCCGCCACTGTTTACGGTGAAAATGCGCCGGTGCCTTATATCGAAAGCACTCCGATCGGAGGCACTACCAGCCCATACGGTACGTCAAAAGTGATGGTGGAACAGGTACTGGCAGATTTTGCCAAGGCTGAACCGCAATTTTCCATCATTGCATTACGCTATTTTAACCCGGTTGGCGCTCACGAGTCCGGACGAATTGGTGAGGATCCAAACGGCATTCCCAATAATTTATTGCCTTTTATCGCCCAGGTTGCGGTAGGGCGCCAGGAAAAACTCAAGATTTTTGGCAATGACTATCCCACCGAAGACGGCACCTGTGTACGTGACTATATCCATGTTATGGATTTGGCCGACGGGCACCTAAAGGCATTGGATCATCTGGCAGAGATTAAAGGTTATAAAGCTTATAATCTTGGCGGAGGGGTGGGGTCATCAGTGCTGCAGATGTTGCATGCCTTCGAGAAGGCCGCAGGCAAGACCATACCTTATAGTATCGTGCCTAGGCGCGATGGGGATTTGGCGGCATTTTGGGCTGATGCATCGCTGGCTAAAAAGGAGCTTGGCTGGTCGGTTGCCAGAGATCTAGATTGCATGATGCGGGATACCTGGAACTGGCAGGAAAAAAATCCTAACGGTTATAAAGTTTAACTTTATCCAATGGCCTGACATAGCTCGGGCCTACTTTTCGCTATAATTCATAAGGTTTATTCTGAATTTTTTTAGTATGAGTTTTTTCTTATATCGCGAACAGGTATATTATCCGATAATGAGTACTGATTTGATATTATGGATTTCTTACTGTAGTGACATAAGAATTGAATAAGTCAATTAAATCCATTCATAAAGACTTTAATGAAAATTTTGGTGGGGTCTAAAATAATTGCTAAAAAGAGCTTATATGAAAAAAAATAATTTTTACTTCCAAAGTGCGGTGTCAAAAATAGCTTTAGCTTTTTCAGATTTACTTTTTTTTAACCTGTCTTTGATTGCTGCTTTTGTCATACTTGATATGATGTCCGATAATCTTTATACATTCATACCGAAAAGTGAAATTCATGCCAGATATTACTCTCATATCATCTTATCTATAGTCTGTGTAACGTGGTTTTGGACAAGGTTAAGACATTATACCTATCGTAAACCATTTTGGTTCGAGTTGAAGGAAGTACTACGTACATTACTTATATTTTCAGTGATCGACTTGGCTATTGTTGCATTTTCGAAATGGGAATTGTCGCGATATGTATGGTTCCTAACGTGGGTGTTTGCTTGTGTAAGTATTCCTCTTGCCCGTGCTTTGGTTAAGCGTATATTAAATTATTTAGGAATATGGAAAAAGCAGACTATCATAGTCGGATCGAATAAAAATGCTTGCGATGCCTATCATGCGTTGCAAAGTGAAGAAATTCTAGGGTTTGATGTTATCGCGTTTTTTGCTGTAGGATCGGATGAAATTACCACATTACTCGGAAAGCCAGTATTGCACTCAGAGGCCGAGCTATGGTCAATGGTTGATGTTAATAATACACAATTTATCGTGGCTGTTGAATTTGAACAACATGCGCACCGGGATTTTTGGTTAAAGAACCTGGCAAAGCATGATTGTCGTTCTGTCTCTGTAATCCCGACTCTACGTGGTGTACCCTTGTATGGTACCGATATGTCTTTTATTTTTAGTCATGAGGTTATGATCCTGAGGGTCAGCAATAATCTAGCAAAACGATCGTCTCGAATTTTGAAGCGCGGGTTTGATATAGTCGGTTCAGCATTGATTATGCTATTTTTAGCGCCTGTAATTCTTTTTATTCTTTATCAGGTATCGCGGGATGGTGGGAAACCCATTTATGGACATGAGAGGGTAGGCTTGAATGGCAAGAAGTTCAACTGCCTTAAATTTCGCTCAATGGTGCTAAACTCGCAGGAAGTTTTGGCTGACTTGCTTGCTAACAGCCCAGAAGCCAGGGCAGAGTGGGATAAAGATTTTAAGCTGAAAAATGATCCTAGAATCACCAAAGTCGGACAATTTATACGTAAAACCAGCCTGGATGAATTGCCTCAGCTTTGGAATGTATTCCGCGGTGAGATGAGTCTTGTTGGTCCACGGCCTGTTATTGAGAAGGAACTTGAACGTTACGCAGGGGATGCGGATTATTATTTGATGGCTAAGCCTGGGATGACAGGATTATGGCAGGTCAGTGGGCGAAATGATGTTGATTATGATATTCGTGTATATTTTGATGCTTGGTATGTTAAGAATTGGTCGCTGTGGAATGATATAGCAATATTATTTAAAACTATCAATGTTGTATTGAAACGAGATGGTGCTTATTAAAAACCATTATCAGTAATATCAGTAATATTAGTAATGTACTGATATAATAAAATATGTGAGATGTTTTTTTAAATTCATTGTAAAGTGTAATGCTAAATATGGTTCATTCAAAAAAATTGAATGCTAGCAGTGCCAAAACTTAATTTAGTTTAATTGATTTTTAATATTTAATTATCAGGACTGAATTCTGAGAGATTAGTATTATTGAATATGGAGGATGACTGGTGATATCCCATTAGATTGTTTATGTCGATTATACAAAATGGATTTTATCACTTTAACAATCTTTCCTTTATGCCATTTGATAGAAATTTAATTATATGAACAAAAAAAAAGAAGTTAAAATTACTTTAGTTGAAAATAATAGAGCCAAGAAAACCCTAGCTGGATTTATATGGTACTTTGTTAGTAGTTTGTTCCCTGCTTTGAGCTCACTTATAATATTTTCATTAGCTTCACGGCAAATTACCCCTGCTGAACTAGGTTCAATAACTCTAGCGACGACGATTGCGATGGTGCTTACAAGCATAAGTGCCACAGGATTTGGTGATGCTTTAATTCAATTCAGAAATGTTGAGGATAAACATTTAAATACAGTATTTTTATTGATGTTACTAACCTCAACGGCTTTATACTTTTTGTCGCTTTTCGCTGTAATGACAATTCATTTAGCCCCCCTGGATGATATCTTTAAACTGGTCTATCCTATTATTGGGGTAAAGATAATTTTAGACTCATGTGCGGTTCTACCCCTATCATTACTAACAAAAAAAATGGACTTTAAATCAATTGGTATCAGAACGATATATTGTTCCTTAGGTTCTACCTTAGTCTGTATACCAATATTACTTTTCAATGGTGGTTTTTGGGCTGTTGTGATAAGTCAGATGACTTCTTCACTAATTAGTGCAATCATTCTCTGGTCGGCAGCAAGGATAAAGCCAAAATTTTCCTTTGATAAACAGAGCTTCCATGAACTTAAGGCATTTGGTATAACAACAACATTTACAAAATTGGTAACTTCAATTAGTGTGGATAATATCGTTATAGGTTTTTTTGGAAATGCTATCACTTTAGGGGTTTATGCGTTTAGCAGACGAATTTTTAGTGTGGTTTCAGATGTTCTAAATGGTGCGCTATCAAGTGTATCCTACCCGCTATACGCTTCCGTACAAGCGGATATTCCTAAATTAAAAAATATCTTCCTAAAAACAACTTTTATTTCAGCTTTAGTAAGTTTGCCAGCTTTCCTCGGGCTAATGCTAATCTCACCATACTTAGTACCGCTAGTTTTTGGAGAACATTGGAGCGTTGCTATCGAAGCTCTACAAATCTGTTGTACTATTGGTTTTCTTGCTTGTATCGGTACTTTACAAATGTCGCTTTTGAAGGGTTTGGGAAAAACCTCTTGGATCCTCAAGTATCAATTAATACAACAAATCTCTACGGGCATCCTTGCATTAATCTTTGCTAAATATGGCGCAACATATGTAATGGGTGCTATAGCACTCAAAACTTATTGCATATGGCCATTTACGATAATATATATTTCTAAATGTTTAGAACTTAAAATAAAGGAATACATTATTAATCTTTATAAACCTATTGTGGGTGGTTTAGTAATGTTCATTGCTTTTCGCTCTATGGCTTATTACTCTTCTTTTCAAAATCCATTGTTATTCATACTTATGGAAATTATTTTTTGCGCAGCAATATATATAATAGTAATGCTTATGATCTCTAAAAAAGAATTACTTTCATTGGTAAAGTTGATAAAAAGATAAAACGAAACATATAGGAATTGATATGAGTAACATGAAATTGAATTTCATCATTCCGGTTAGGCATTACTTATCTGTAAAAGATTGGGATTCTGTTAAATCAAATTTAGTTGATACTATACATTCAATTAATGGTCAAAGTTCTAGTAACTGGCATTGTTATATCGTAGCGAATGAAGGGACTGATTTGCCAGAGGTAAATGAAAAGTTTACCATTATAAATGTACGTTTCCCTCTTAATAATTTACCTGATAAAACCCGCGATATACAGCTTTTTTATGATAAAGTTAGAGAAGATAAGGGCTTGCGGGTCTATGAAGCTGTAAAACATTGCAATAAAAACACTTTTTTTATGGTCGTTGATTATGATGACTATGTTAATAGTTCTATAACAGATTTCGTTGTTAAGGATGCGGATAAACCTGGTTGGTTTATATCAATGGGTTATTTATACTCTGGGGGTGGCTATTTATTAAAACACAATAAGTTTGATGAAGTGTGCGGTACATCTAACATCGTAAAAGTCTCTTTTTTAGATCGTTATACCAGTCAAGATGGTCAGTTGTCTTTGGATAAAATAAAGGAACTGCTTGGTAGTCACAGATTTATAAAAAAATACATGAATGCTGAGGGATATGACTATAAGGCCTTGCCTTTTCCAGGAGCTATTTATAATATAGGAATTTCCAGCTCTACAAGCCAGACGCCATCAATTATTCGAAGAGTTTTTTCTCCAAAAAATATCATTAAAAAACCTTTTGATTTTATCAATAACATATTAAATCTTAGATTGATAGATGAAAAGATAATAAGATCTTTTAATTTTAATAAGTCTAAAAATACATATTAATTTTTTCTTTTATATTGAGAATCTTAATGTCATTAATCACAAGTATATAATTTTTAAGTTTTTTCATTAAAAGGTATTATACCATATGTTTTTAAAATACTTATAATTTGCATTTTATATTATGCTAGGCGATAGACTGTATATTATACAACTGTTTTCCGGCATCTCAATGCCATTGAAAATACAATCTTTTTATCATACCACCTTTTTCAAAAACAATTTCGCATCGAAGGTACTATATTATATTACGCATAAAACTCTATCATTGGTGTAATTAGATGAAGGTAAGAAAATCAACTAACATTGCACAAATGAAAATAATGAGCGGTTGCAGGTGCGACCTTGCATTTATAATGTTCGTTGATCTACTGATTTTTAGACAAGTTCACTGCAATTCTTGGCCTAGATCGCGAGACATTTCCGGATAAATTTTTCGACCATAGTTAGCGTCCAGAACTGGCTATAAATAGACATATTATTAAGAATGAAATCCATGCTCCAGCACTCATTCGGGTTTAACCGCTACAGCCTTTTCGCAAGTGTGTCGTCGACATATGGCACTGGTAGTATTGGCACCGCAAATTTTGCCCTTCCTGGTAGGTATTATATGCACTTCTTGTTTATGATTCTTCAACTAGCTTTGTAGTTTGAGCTTCACATAAATTCGCTCGCATCCTTAACGGATACCGCTCTTAGCAATCTTGCGAATGCGCATTGTTAGATTTCTGTATTAGCCATAAATCGGATGCCAATAGGCGATGTCTGGCAGGGACAATGATTGTCCACCCATTAAGCGTTAAGTAAAAAAGCACAATTTCACTCTTAGGGGCAGATCTCATAACATTCATTTGAGCCGTTCATGCAACTCTTCGTCCCGGTGCTGTGCGTCACTAGGTGGTTCAGCGGTTGATTTCGTCTTTTAGCCGGTTCAAGCAACGCCATTCAGCCACATCTATACTGCCAATATTCTCTTTTAATTCAAAAATTCGCTTCAGAAATACTCATTTTGCTACAAACTTCACCATGCACGTGCAGCATTATTCCTGTGTTAAGGCATTAGCTATCATTCTTAAGTAAACTTGGATATTGCAATGCCAAGCTCTCTTCTGTTCGTCTAGAAATTGTAAGCGCAAATTCTATTTTAGCCTGAGTATGCTAGATAAAAAGGAACCCTATTTTATCTATCATGATTCTTCTGCATTTAATCGTAAACATTCAATTTTATATTTTTATTAGCACAAGCTATTAATATAACTTATGATTAAAAATTTTTTTGAATAATTTCCCTAGTAATACAAAATATTTAGAATGGAATTTTTTCTGTAATTTAATGATCTTAAGACAATCATTTTTAATAAATAAATGCAATCGTACTTCAAAATAGGGCTTTCGGCATATGAAACTTACAATTATGGATACAAATTGCCTTAAAGGGATTGCAATTTTGATGATGTTGACTCATCACTTATTTTCTTTCCCAGAAAAAGTGCTGCCACCTTCTATAGTATATTATTTAATTCCAGGCTTGCCAATAGAGAGATATTTTGGATTAATGTGTAAGTTGTGCGTACCCATATTTCTCTTTTTATCCGGATATGCCTTTTATATAATAGGGGTAAGAAATGGATTATATTATTTCAAAAAAATACTTTCATTTTATAAAAGTTATTGGTTTGTTTTTATAATTTTTGTTCCTATAGGGTTTTTATTTTTTTCAGAAATCAATGGGTCTCCTTTCAAAAAAGAAGATATAATATTAAATTTAATAGGAATATCATCGTCTTTCAATAAAGAATGGTGGTTTGTAGAGGTATATGTGGTGATGGTGGCTAGTCTACCTTTTGTCAATATGTTAAGGGATAAACCAATAACTTTATTTATCTTGTCATTATTAATACTATTTTTGGGTTTTTATTGGAATACTAGCCATTTTAGATTTCTTAAGCATATAAGCAATATTTTTATTTGGAGCCAACCGTTTTTTACAGGATACATCGTAGGGAGATTTGATATATATTCTATGATAAGAAAAATAATAAATTATAAAGGTTATCAAATTCTATTTGTTTATACTGTTTTTTTATCCATTTTTGTCCTTTTATTTCACTTCATGAATTACATCGGCCTTTTTATAGTTACTCCATTCTTTATTGTACTTTCAATGGTCGTCATAAAAAAAATAGGGAAATTGTGCGAGGTCGTGCTTGTTTTTCTCGGCGAAAATTCTATGAATATATGGCTTACGCATAGTTTTTTATGTTATTATTACACTCAGTATTATATATATTTTCCAAAGTTATCTATTTTAGTTTTTTTGAATTTATTGTTTTCATCATTGATAATAAGTCTTTTGTTGAATAAGATAAAATATTTTTTTGAATTATATGCTAGTAAATTTTTACTAAATAGAACTTAATTTAGCAGTATGATGTTGAAACCGATTATTTCATCTCATTCTAAATCTTGATTATGGTTAAATTTGAAAGTTTTCCGTTTTTTGGAGACTTTGCATAAATTCCGCCGGATTTAGATCATTTAGTGAAGAATCTGTCCTGGCATGGCATATTCTTCCCACCAGCGATCATGAAATGTTTTTATCACCCATTAATCGGCGTAAAATAAATTATGATAAAGCGGCAGGCTCAGACTGAACAGGGGCAGCATATCGAAGCGTGGAAACACAGCGAATTAACCAAACAGCAATATTGCCAGCAGCGCTAAATAACCATTAGTACCTTTATTATTGGATCAAATACAATAAGGACTGTGCTCTCACAACAGTATCATCGATCTTTTTTCCAGCTCGCCGGGTTATGTCAGGGGATCATAATGTCGAGACCGGGAACCTGAATCTGCCCAACGGCTGTTCGGTCAGTTGCCTTCCCGCTCAGTTGGGCAGCGTAATGCAGGCATAGTCGTTGTGTTAACACCACTACACATCTGGCTTGCGCGCGAGCCGGTGGATATGCGCCATGGCATCGCAATAAATTACCGATAATTTGCACGAGCCTGTCAGAAGGGAGCTGCCGTTGTTTTTTGAATTTTGATAAAATCACCGCATGGATATCGACTCGTTGCTGATCTCACAAGACCCCGATGAACTGCGCACGCAGCTTGAGCAAAAGAATCAGGTAAAAGCGAATATTGCCGTCAAACTTCAGTTAGAGCTTGAACAGAAGATACAATATATCGAGCAGCGGGAAAAGGCGCTGAAAAATGCCTACCAGTGAAGGTTCGGCGTAAAAGCGAAGTCCTTCTAGGACGAGCAACCTCCGCGCTGCACAAAGCGCTGGGCTACCCCTGAAACGCTGGCCGGCCTTACTACGCTATCTTGATGACGGCCGGGTACCCATAGATAATAACCATATTCGAAAATGTGGTACAACCGGTAGCCGTTGGCAGAGATAACAGGATGTTTGCTGGGTCGTTGCGTGCCGGGCAACGCATGGCGGCTGTCCTGAGCCTGTTAGAAATTGCCAAACTGAACGGTCTTGATCCTTATCTCTGTCTGTAGGATCTGCTGATGTGGTTACCTTCCTGGCCTAGAAAATAGCTTCACTTAATGTGGGCGGTTATCAGCGGCATCCTGCCGACCCGCCATTCGCTGATGATAAAACAGCGCAGACGGAACCTGCCCGGATGTTGAAAAATAGCCGAGCCCGACAGCCCGGCCAACAAGATTAGCCTGCAAAAACAACCCGCTAATAATGTATAAGAGAGAAACATGTGTGTGGCTGTATAATGACAGAGCATGCCTCAAATGGTGGTAAACACCAATCTTCTTCGCCAGCGATTAATTTGGGGGGATAAGGGCTCACGGAATGCGGATTTTTCACTGGCCGCCAGATAACTGTGCCGGCGATGCACGGGCTATTGGTGATCAATGCTGCTTAATATGCTATGCGCTTTGTTTACAAGCTAGATTGCGGCGTAACAATAGACTAAGGCAGACAACTGTTTCTACCTTATCAGTTGCCCTTAAACGTCTGATCCAACTGCGCCATCAATGTCTCAAGCCGGCTGACGCTGCTGGTCGTCTGCTGATTGATCGCCGCAATCAAAATGCCATAACCATCGGGAGCATTGGTGACGTGGACCACGTAGCTTTTATCATGATCGTCAGTGCTGGTGGCGATGCCGGTCCAGTTAGGCAGGCCGCCCGTATGGCCGTAAGTGCCCTGATTGATAAAGCGTAAAGCTGATTCATTAGTCTTAAGATAATTAACCAGGGTATTTAAAGTTTGATTTTTGGCTTCGGCAACACTGAAATTGACCACCGCATTCTCGCTGATAAACGAGCTGGCGACGCTGCCTTTTCCGGAGGACAGGGGCCTGACCGTCCATCCCGCTAAATCGGCTTTTTTTAAAGTGACGGGGTTTTGCCATTGGGTTTCTTCCGTGGCCGCATCTGCAACCCCGGGTGTTTTGACGGACGACGGGCCGTTGAGGGATGAGGTAAAGGTTTTGGCCCCAAGCATTATTTGGGTCATGCGCGGCAGCGGGAAAAAGGAGTATGCCGCAAGTGCTAAACAGCAGGCTGGCAGCGCCCAACTTAGCCAATGTCTGCGCTGACGTGTGTTGGGCGTAAGGGAAACATTGGACCGACCTGCTTGAGACCATGTTTTGACAGCGGGCGCCGTATTGTTTACCCGGGGCAGGGGCGGCGGAGTCGCCTTAAGCAAAGGTTTTAACTCAGGCGTGGCGTCCAACCGAGTCCAATGATTAAATCCCTCGCGCCAGACAATACTTTGCGCGCCGATCACCTGGCGTTTTAACAGCCGTTTTAGCGTCGGTAAGGTTACCGGACCGTGCTGGATATCGTTTGCAATGTACCACCACCTGGTCATAACGATGTCCATGTAAAAAACGGTAGGGTATTTTATCACCAATCCAGACTGTTAAAAGTAAGAATCATATGGGGAATGATGTATTAAGGCTTACTTTTCAACATTTCAGAATTTCTGTATAGGTGAAGACGCAATGCATGATCGCTTTTCCGCATGCAGCTCCCTGGGAAACGCCATGGCGTAACATTAACCTGACTTCGGTGGGTATGATAATATTACGCATCCCGTTGCCGGGCTTTATGGAATGTTGCGACATGAAAATTTTAATTACCGGCGGAGCCGGTTTTATCGGTTCCGCCGTCGTACGGCAGATTATACGTCATACTCATGATCAGGTCGTTGTAGTGGACTGCCTTACCTATGCCGGCAATCTTGATTCCCTGGCACCTGTCAGCAATGACTCGCGCTATGCATTTGAACGGGTAAACATCTGCGATCGCGCAGGCCTGGACCGGGTTTTTGCGCAATATCAGCCGGATGTGGTGATGCATTTGGCGGCGGAAAGCCATGTGGATCGCTCCATCGACGGGCCGGCGGCATTTATGCAAACCAATATTATCGGCACCTATATCCTGCTGGAGTCCGCCCGTCAGTATTGGTTGGGGTTGAGTGCCGCCCGCCAATCCGCTTTTCGCTTCCATCATATCTCTACCGATGAAGTCTACGGTGATTTGCCCGGCGGCGATGAGCCGTTTACCGAGACCACGCCTTATGCCCCCAGCAGTCCCTATTCCGCCTCCAAGGCATCCAGCGATCATCTGGTACGGGCGTGGCATCGCACCTACGGCCTGCCGGTTTTGATCACTAACTGTTCCAACAACTACGGTCCTTATCACTTCCCGGAAAAATTGATCCCGCTGACCATTCTTAACGCTATTGCCGGCAAGCCTCTGCCGGTCTATGGCGATGGCGCGCAAATCCGCGACTGGTTATATGTGGAGGATCATGCCCGGGCACTGTATCTTGTGGTTACTCAAGGCGTGGTGGGCGAGACGTATAATATCGGTGGGCATAATGAGCGCAGGAATATTGATGTGGTGCGTACCATCTGCCGTTTACTGGATGAGTTAATGCCCGATAAACCGGCGGGGATAGGTCATTATGAAGAGCTGATTGCTTTTGTTGCCGATCGTCCCGGCCATGATCTGCGCTACGCCATAGATGGCGCCAAAATCAGGCGCGAATTGGGCTGGCGCCCGCATGAGACATTTGAGAGCGGCATCCGCAAAACCGTTGCCTGGTATTTGCATAACCAAACCTGGTGGCAGCGTGTGCTTGACGGGTCGTATAGCGGTGAGCGGCTGGGGTTAAGCAGATAGATAAGGAAAGGTGAGCTGATGAAAGGAATAGTGCTGGCCGGCGGTACGGGGACCCGGCTGTATCCCATTACCCGCGGCGTATCGAAGCAATTATTGCCGTTGTATGATAAGCCGATGATTTATCATCCCATTTCGGTCTTAATGCTGGCGGGCATTCGCGATATTTTGATTATCACCACCCCGGAGGACATGCATTCTTTTCAGCGGTTGTTGGGGGAAGGTAGCCGGTTTGGTCTTAATTTTTCCTATGCCGAGCAGCCAAGCCCCGACGGGCTGGCCCAGGCCTTTATCATCGGCGAAAAGTTTATCGCCGGCGGGCGGTGCGCCATGGTGCTGGGTGATAATGTGTTTTTCGGCCAGAACTTTGTCGCCAAGCTGGAGCATGCCAAGGCGCATGAAATCGGGGCCACGGTATTTGGTTATCATGTGGCCGATCCGGAGCGTTTTGGCGTGCTCGAGTTCGATGACCAGTACCGTGTGCTGTCGCTGGAAGAGAAACCCCTTAAGCCGAAGTCTAATTGGGCTATAACCGGGCTGTATTTTTATGATGAGCAGGTGGTGGAACTGGCTAAGCGGGTCACCCCCTCGAAACGGGGCGAATTGGAGATAACCGCGCTGAATGAGTTCTACCTGCAAAAGGGACAGTTGAATATTGAACTGCTCGGCCGTGGTTATGCCTGGCTGGATACTGGTACCCATGAAAGCCTGATCGAAGCCTCGGCGTTTATCCACACCATTGAGAAACGCCAGGGGTTTAAAGTTGCCTGCCTTGAGGAGATTGCTTTTAATAAAGGCTGGCTGAACAAACGGCAGGTATTGCAAGAAGCGGAATTAATGAGCAAAACCGAGTATGGCCAATATTTAATACAAATCGTCGGTGAAAATAATGACGAGGGTTAGTGTTTGGCCGATTGCCGCTTGCTCATTAATTGCTGATACAGCTCCATATAGCTGGTGGCCATACGTTCGGAGGTAAATAATTGCTCAAAGCGTTTCTCCGCATTAGCACCGTAGCGGCTTGCCAGCGCCGGGTCGTTCCACAATTTTGCCATGGCCTCACGCAACGCGGAGGGGCTTGAAGGCGGGACCACGATGCCGGTTTCGTTATCAATGTTGATATAGGTGGTGCCGGTGCCAATTTCACTGGAAATTAGCGGCTTGCCTTGCATTGCGCCTTCCAGCAATATGATGCCGAATGCCTCTGAGCGCAGATGTGAGGGGAAAACCACGCTATAGCACAGTTTAAGTAATGCGACTTTATCCTGGTCCGGCAGTGCACCAAGGAAATGGATATGTTTGAGCCCCAGATTGGCCGCCTGCTGCTTAAGCTCTTTTTCAATCGGCCCCGCACCCACGATTACCAATGGATAATCAGTGGATTGCGATGCTTCGAGTAAAATATGCAAGCCTTTATAATAACGAAACGCACCGACAAATAAGAAAAATTTGTCGCCGACCCGGCTACGCCAATACTCTAAATGAGCATCGGTGGGGGCCGGATAGGATTTTCTGTCTAAACCGTAAGGGATGACATGCACTTTGTCCGGGTATTTTTGTAATGTTGGGCTGGTCGCGACGTAGTTTGGCGACGCCGCCACAATGCAATCGACCGCGCCAAGAAATTTATTCATTAGAGGCGTGTAGAATTTCAGGGCCAGCTTTTGTTTTACGATGTCGGAGTGATAACTGACGATGGTCGGTTTATCGACGCGTGATAAAAAATGTACCATATCCATAAAGGGATAAGGGAAATGGTAGTGGATAATGTCGGCCTGTTCCGCCAGTTGCTTGAACTTTTTTATGACACTCAGCGAGAAAGGAGTGGAAGCCACTTCAAAATTAATCGCCGAATAATAAGCCGCGTGGGAGCCGACGCGCCCATTGTCAATATCTCCTCGCGCGCTTAACGATAACGTTGTCGCTGCAATTTGATGACTCACCCCAGCTTCACTTAACTGAAAAATAACCTGCTCAATGCCCCCGAAAGAATCGGGGTAATAGGTTTTATAAAAATGAAGAACTTTTACCATGAAATAGTTTAAACCTGCTGGTAAGCGTGAATTGTCTCTTGAGCGCAGCGCTGCCAAGAAAATTGTTTTGCCCGATTGATGCCGTTTATGATGGCTTGTCCACGCCAGATATCATCCTCAATGCTTTTTTGAATCAAGCCGGTAAGGCTTTCCACATCCAACGGCGCGCACATTAATGCGCAGTCGCCGACCACTTCCGGCAGAGAGGAGCTGTTGGAGCAGACAACAGGTATTCCGGAGGCCATGGCTTCCAGTACGGGAAGACCAAAACCTTCATATAAAGACGGAAACAAAAAACTTCTGGCGCCCGCGAACAAATAGGGCAAATCCAACGCGTCTGCATATCCCAGGTAACGCAACCAGCCCGCCGCCTGAGCCTGCGTGAACCGCTGATGCAGGGCGACGCTGCTCCAGCCCTTAAACCCGCTGATCACCAGGGGACAGTCAAGGCGCAACGCCAAGGGCAGACGTTCATAGGCATCCAACAGTGTCGCAATATTCTTACGGGGTTCAATAGAACCGGTAAATAGGCAATAGTGATTTGCTTTCAGGCCATATTTTTGCACGGCCTGGTTAATAGCCGCCATATCACGTGGATAAAATTCGCCGCTGCTTGCCAACTGGGCAGTATACACTTTGCTCAGGGGAAGATTGAAATACGATGCCAGCTCCTTACGGGTAAACTCGGAATCAGTGATAAGAATGCTGGCACGTTTTACCGTCAGCAAAAGCTCTTTTTGCATAAAACGCACGCGTTCAGCCGGATGGCATTGCGGCCAGGTAAATACGGAAAGATCGTGAAACGTCGCCACGCAACGATCGACATGTGGCGGCAGATAAAAATTTGGGCCATGATAGATGGCGTCCGGATGTTTTCTTATGGCAAACGTTTTAAGCCAGGGAGCCGTTAGCCGGTACATTTCAGTGGCAAGGGGATTGCTTTGAACCCATTTTTTTATACCGCTATTGGAACGGCTAACGGATGTATTTTTACCGAGTGCTGGAATCTGATGGCTTAAACTGCGGCCGCGAAGAAATAACAACTCAGAAATTTCCGGACTTTTATTTAAACGGCTGGCCAGTTCATAGGTATATCGGCCGATCCCGGTCAGCGGATATTTAATGGGGTCTGCTGAAATAATGACTTTCATATTCGATTTATTACCATAAACGCCCCGGCTCCGAGGGGCCGGGGCAATGCAGTTTAAAACGAGAAACCTGCTTTATTTCGTCTTAAATCTGCTTCCACCATCATTTTACACAGTTGCTCAAGTGACGTTTTTGATTCCCAGCCCAATACATCCTTGGCTTTTTGCGGGTTGCCAATGAGCAGTTCCACTTCTGCAGGACGGTAAAATTTGGGATTGACCCGCACCAGCACTTTGCCCGTGGCGACATCCACACCAGTTTCATGCTCTTCCTTGCCTTCGAAGCGCAGGGTATAGCCCGCAGCGCTGAATGCCAAGGCAACAAAATCACGCACCGTTACAGTACGATTGGTCGCCAACACAAACGTATCGGGTTCCTTCGCCTGCAGCATCCGCCACATCCCTTCCACATATTCTTTCGCAAAACCCCAGTCACGTTTAGCATCAAGATTACCTAATTCCAGCACGTCGAGTTTACCATATTTAATTTTTGCGACGGAATCGGTAATTTTGCGGGTAACGAATTCCCTGCCGCGCAGGGGGGATTCGTGGTTGAATAAAATGCCACTGCACGCGAATATATCATAGCTTTCACGGTAATTAATGGTCATCCAATGCGCATAGAGTTTGGCAATACCATAGGGACTGCGCGGGTAGAAGGGTGTATCTTCCTGCTGCGGAATTGCCTGCACCTTACCAAACATTTCAGAGGTCGATGCCTGATAGAACCGGATCTTGGGATTAACGATCCGAATGGCTTCCAGCAGATTTAGCGCGCCGATACCCGTAATTTGCGCGGTGGTCGCCGGCTGGTCAAAAGAAACGGCAACAAAACTCTGTGCGGCCAGATTATAAACTTCGGTCGCTTTGGTCTGCTGCAATAAACGAATGCTGGCGGAGAGATCCGTCAGATCGTACTCGATAAGATGGAGATTGGGGTGTTTGTCAATGCCCAACTCTTTCATACGCCAGAAGTTAACCGAGCTGGTACGGCGGTAAGCGCCGTAAACTTGATACCCTTTTTCAAGGAGTAATTCAGTCAGATAAGCGCCGTCTTGGCCAGTAACGCCTGTAATAACTGCTGATTTCATTGCATTCTCACTCTGTAAAATGACACTGGTATTGAGGAAATAACGTTATGTAAATAGAAATATTTTCAATTTGTTTTTTTAACGTGCGATTGTTTGAGGAAAGGCTCCTCAATAAATCTATATGTCAACATTGACACCGTTATGCTGATTATCATCATGACGGAGCAGGTGCTAATAAACGCCCATAATGATTGCTGCTGTACAAATAATTTACTCATGGCTCTCATGACATAAAAATTTATCGCCAAATGCCATAAGTAAAAAGAGTAGCTGACCTTGCCAATAAGCTGCATTGGCGACCATGTGAATCTATTCAAAAAAGATTTGCTAATAACAAAATAGAGAAAAATCGGAAAAACAAGCAGTATCATAATGGGAACGCGCACATTTTTTTGCACCAGTTCGCCATGGAGCAGGTAATAGAATAGGCCGGCAACGCTACACCAAAGTACGATGCTGCTGCCTGTTCTGGTAAATAGCCAGCTCGTCCATTCGCTTCTATTTTTTTCCAATTCATAACTGTAAGCGCCAAACCAAAAAGCCATAACAAAAACAATATCCGTTACGCCATTCATTAACTGAAATGGATCCATAAACAGTATAATAAGGAATGCCGTAAATACGGTAGCGTTGCTAAATTTTTTCAATGTGGCGAGAAGAGGGACAGTTAAATAAAAGAGCCACTCCCAGCGTAGAGTCCAAATATTATTAATGCGCAAAAATATATCTTTGCTGAAAACATCATTGACATTGCCGGTGCTATTGACCACGGTACCGAAACCGAACCCGTAGTTTCGCACTAAGGCTAGCAGCTGTCTACCTGTTGGAATAGGCAAGCCTGCGGTTATCCAGTCCAGTAGCATAATAGTGGTAATGAATACCAACATAATCGGCAGCAGCCGGAAAATGCGTTTTTTAAAAAACGTAGCGGCATTATATCTTCCTTCACGTATCTGGCTCCAAAAGAGATGGCCAGTTAACATGAAGAATAATAAAATGCCGACTTCGCCCATCGCTGCTGCGATGACCTGCTTTGGCGCAAAACCGAAATACATTGTTGAATGTGCGCCAAATACCAGGAAAGCGGCAAATCCGCGCAATGCCTCTAACGAGCCAGAATAAGCCGACGATACCGGCTTCTCAATCATCACGCGCTTACTTAATGTCGATATAAGCAGGCAGCCGAGAAAATACAGTATTACTATCAGTAGTAAATAAAAGGCTTCGTGCAGCATCCCGCTTCGCCTATTTCATTGCCGAATACATGGCGGTGAGTATTGTCTTCAAATCGGGTAGCTTAGGATCGCCCCCAAGATATTTAGTCAATAAGGAAGGATCGCCAACCAGGCGCCATACTTCATTTTGGCGTACAAATTGATTAGTGATTTCAATTTTGGGTCTAAAACCGCTGATTTCTTCTAAGCAATCGAGGACATCATGACCTGTCCAACCGCGGCCGGAGCAGAGGTTAACGGTGAAGGGGTCCTTGTGATCGCGAAAAATCAGCTCGGATATCATCCAGGCACAGCGTTTCGCTTCAACATAATCACGCACCGAGTCAATGTTGCCCAACTGCAACACCGGTTCCTTATCAAAAAAGTGGCGTACTATTTTGGGGACCAGGAAGGATTCCGCCTGACCGGCACCGATAATATTAAACGGCCGGACTATATGAATTTTGAGCTCATCTCGATAACGGTTCGCCAGCATCTCCATGATCATTTTACTGTACGAGTAATGATTCATGGGGTTGTAGGGCAACCCTTCGTGCAGAAATTTCTCTTCCTGATTGCCATACACGCCGGCAGTACTCGCCAGCAGCATATTGGGCCGTTTAGTCTCCGCGCTGAGAACGGCATTGAACAAATTTTCACTTCCGAGGACATTGACGCCATAAATTTGTTGGATATCGCCATGGGTGACCAACGCAATAGCAGCCAAATGAACAATCCAATCAGGTTTGAAATCCTCAATTAGCGCTTTTAGTTTGTCACATTCAAACAGGGTGACAGGCACCAAATCATCGGATGTTTGTGACCCGATGCAAGTGCCGATAACAACGGCGCCACGGAGATTCAATTCCGCCATGAGATATTGGCCAATAAAGCCACTGCCACCCGTTACTAATACGCGTTTTCCATTCATTTAATCACCTTAGATTTACTGGCTATCGTTTTTAAATCAGATACGACTTGATGTGCGCAATCGGTCCAGGATATTGGTTTCCATTCATTGCGAATGCGCTCTTCTTTTAGCTGCAGTTCTTTTTCGTGGAGCGTGTAATATTTGATTTTTTCCGCCCAGGCAACAATATCCCAGGGGTGTATATAGTCGACCAAATCACGTCCGGTTTCACGCAGTGGGTCAACGTCCGAGGTCAGGCAAAACTTGTTATAACCCAAGCTTTCCGGTAGCGTCAGGCTCCAACCCTCATACAGACTCGCCAGCAAGGTAAATTTGCAATGCCGGTACAATACATCCAGTTGCTGATCGGTGGTTCTTAATATCAGTATTTTATTTTTGACTCTGCTGTCACGGGAAATTATATCGAACAGGTCCTTTGCTTTCCAACCGGCGCCGCCGACAAACACCATCTGCGGTAGATTTTCGAAACCCTCTTCAATCAGCTTGAGGTAGGCCTTATACAGGGTTTCATGGTTTTTGCGGATTTCCAGGGTGCCGACGCTAAGCATGAATGGCCCCGTTATTCCCATCTCGCGCAGTATAGCCTGATCATGGGTATGATCGAGCTGTGGGGCGATATCGGAACCGAACTTAAGCGCAAGTCCTTCCCGCACCGGCCATCCGTGCTCGGTTTGCCAGGCCTTGCCGTCACGCATTGCTGTTTCGCCGCCATAGAGAATGCAATCGCTGGCAAGCGTGGCGAGATAGAAAAAGCGACTGTACCATTCGTAGGCCTCGGGGGCATGCAATTGCGGCGTAATTAATGGCGTAAGATCATAAATAATTTGACTGAACGTAAAGCCAATGGCTTTTTTCGCTTTGATAATTTCCGCATGCTGTAACGGATCCCAGTTAATACCGGCGGAGAAGACGATATCACTGGGATTGAAGGGCACTGACTGCGCTGGGCCTTCGATCAAACCTGTCACTTCAGTCATCATCCTGCTATTGAATTCAGTCTTTGACAACGTGGCTGATTCTTCAATACGTTCAGGTGAGGCCCCCTTGGGGATTGCTCCAAGTTTATCGGCAAAACGAATGGCTTTTACCCGCAAGGAATCAGGCAATGCGCTGACGAAATAAGCGCCCGATTGGGCATATTTTTTGGCGAAAGAAGATTTTGCGCGCTTTGGCGCTGCACTGACTTC
This sequence comes from Sodalis sp. C49, assembly GCF_046352915.1. Taxonomy (NCBI): domain Bacteria; kingdom Pseudomonadati; phylum Pseudomonadota; class Gammaproteobacteria; order Enterobacterales; family Bruguierivoracaceae; genus Sodalis; species Sodalis sp. C49. The sequence continues at coordinate 25,849 of NZ_CP163303.1, forward strand.
TGGAATTGGTTGCACGGTAGATGCGGGCAAGGGCAATAATCTATCGAAAGGTATCCTATGACCCCGCCCAGAATTCTCTGCTTCACTCCAGAATTTTTGAAATTCTGTATATTGTTTACCCACATCGGACGAATGGAATAGCCAGATTAAATTTTCACGGGGTATCTCGAAAAAACGTCCCTCATGAATGGCGTAAAAGCGTAAACCGGGGACTATTTTTTCCAGATTATGGGCAAGGATCAATTCGCTGCGGATGATTCCGGTAACGCCGCCACGCCAAACGGCATAAGAAAGCGTTAAATCCATCCACATATTAAAAGTGGCGTAATAAGGAAAATCATTGCTGTGGTAATGCGTTATGGCATCCAGTATATTTTTGCCGCAATCCAGCCAAGAGGTGGAATGCCATTCATTTTTTATCTTTAACTCTTTTTCTTTTAAGGCATCGGCGTCGTTGATATAGAGGCTGATGGTGTTAGCCCAAGCTTTGATATCCAAAGGGTCGATATAGACCGCACAATCTTTACCAATTTCCCTCAATGGGACAACGTCCGACGCCAGGCAAAGTTTGCCATAGCTAAAGCTTTCCGGCATGGGCAAGGCCCAACCTTCATAAAAGCTCGGCAACAGGGTAAATTTACAGTTGCGGTATAAGGCGTCGAGTTCCTCATCATTCGGTGACAAAATGAGAATATTGCTGCCAATTCTCGGGTCCCGCTTGATGGTATCGATCAGATCGGCGGTACGCCATCCCGGCCGGCCGACAAAGATCATTTGCGGGAGGTTAGACGACTTATTATCAATCAGGAAAGAATAGGCTTTATACAGCGTATCGTGATTTTTCCGTATTTCGATAGTACCAACAGTCATAATAAAGTCGCGGCTGATCCCCAGCCGCGCTAATATTTCCTGATCTTTAGTAGTGTCCTTGATTTTGATAGGGTCGGTGCCGCCATAAGGAATGGCTGTACTTTCTGGTACCCGCCATCCCATGGCTTTTTGATAAGCTATGCCGTCGCTGCGCGGGCTGTTGCCGCCATAAAGAATGAAGTCGCAATTATTCGATATCCAATTAAAATACCGCTTAAAGTCCGCTTCTTCCTTAGGCCGGTAGAGGTGGTGGGTAGCTTTCCCCACTAATATAGTGTCGTAAACCATATAACCGATTTTAACCGACGGGAGATGTCTTTTCAATTGGGTGAAAAAAGCTTCTTTACCGCTATCAGACCAGCCAACGCTGAGGATAATATCGCCATCCCGGTAGGGAAATGAAAAGCGGGTAGTATTTGCATCTACCGCCATCGGGGTAAACAACGACGTATCGGATTTTTTGTTTCTGCGCTTGCATATGCGATGGAGATTAATCATACCACCGGTGATTTTAAGCGGCAGCCAGGTCAGGATCCTGACTACTTCGCGAAAATTCACCGGTGTTTCTTCTACCGCCAATACTAACGCATGTTGGAAACGGCGACCGCGGCTGGGTGTGGCGCGGGTTAAGTCGGCCAAAAAATTGTCAATTTTCTGCGTCGAGCCAGCCTGCGCGATCTCCGGCGCTACTGATTGCTGTCCCCAAGTTCTTTTCGCCAAATACACGTCTGCCACATTGGATTCACTGTACACCCAAGGTATGTCTTGCTGAGGTATTTCTACAAAGTGCCCATCCTTGAGCATACTGAATTTTATGTTATTGTCGAGTTTTCGGAGCGCTGCCGCAATCTCCAGTTCAGCACGGATAATGCCGACCACACCCCCAGTCCATAACATAGAAGTAGTTAAATCAAACCATTTTTGCTTGTTCATATCATTTATGACTCTGATTTATATTGCTATCGAATATTAAACTACCGTACTGTTTTCTTTGCCCAGCGCAAAGGTTTGGTAATAAACCAAGAGATACTTGAATGTATACGCGCGATAATTTCTGCCTGTTGTTGATTTTGTAATAGTAACTGCTGATTGGCCTCAGTCAGTTGTGTCACTCTGTCGCTTTCAGCATTTAGGGCGGTTAATAATTTATCATGTACGGCTTCCTGGTTCCCGATAATTGCCAGCAGCTCCTGCTTATGCGCATCGACGGTCGGGGTCGGCGGCAAATTCGCCAGGGGAAGGGTATCCTGATGGGTGTATTTGTCGTCAAGATAATCCCTGACCATGGCTGTTTCGCGCAGCAAGGCTTCGTTTGCTGCGAGCCATAACGCAATGTTTTTTTCCGGCAAGACTGGCAACACAAAGTTCAGTCCGGGATTATTCACATCTTCAATGGCCTGTAGTAAATAGTCATTGAACTTGCTGAATGACCATTCATCAGCGGGAGTCTGCCAAATTTTTGCCAGCCAGACTTTTAACACCATATCTTTTGGCCAATAGAACAAAAATAATGGGCTCCGGTGCGGCAACGAAACCGGTTCTTTACCGCGATCAACCTCATTGATGAATATCAAAAAGCTTAGAAAAATATTATATGGCCAAACCACATCAAGCTTAACTTCGCATATCGATGAGAAATCGATTAAGTGGACATCTTCATTATCGACCAGAATATTCCATACACGAACATCGTTATGATAATAGTTGATGCTTTCAAGCTCACATAATTGATTAATTAATTTTTTATAAATATTTAGCGCGTTATAGGCTTGCCGGTTGGCAATCAATTGACTCAAGCGCTCCCCTGGAATGAGATCATAGACCAGATAACCTTTGCCATGATCCTCGCCGTAATAATGAATATTGGGGATTTTGATGGTTTTGAGCTTGTAGTCGGAAAATTTTTGTAGATTTGCAACTTCAACATTCAGATCATTTTTATTCAGATCGGAAAGTTTGCCGTAAAAATTATAGATTTTAAGAAATTTTGTATTTGACCAATAATAGCGTCGCGAATCTTGGTGAATGCCGTATGAAAATTCATGGGATTCTTTGGACCAAAATCGGATGGGTTGGATTTCATTTTCAATATACCAAAATTTGCTACTGGCCATGAATAGCGGCCTGGTCACATTGGTTAAGTGTGTGCCAAATTCGCCAAGAATCCGATTAAAGGCAATGTCATCTAATATAAGCTCTGGTTTTTCCGGGAGCGAATCAGCCCAGTATAAACCTTCTTCTTTGACGGCGAGTTCCAGCAGCAGGGCTGAAGACTTATTTGCCAAAGAATTAATTTGTTGTTTTGCAGAATGAAAACCATCACTATGGCATACGTGGTGGAAGATACTGAATCCGAGCACCAGATCATATTGATCAAAATCCAGTGCCTGAATGACGTTTTGCACCGTATCCTGGTGGAATTCCACATTGTCAAAAGAGAATTCTTCCGCTAAGGCTTTACAAAGCTCAATGTTTTTATCAAGAAAATCAATGCCTTTGACTTCACTGCAGTATTTTGCCAGATTAAGGGAGAAAAACCCCTGTGCGCACCCCAAGTCTAAGAGTCTTAATGGACGGCCAAGCTCTTCGCGAAGTTTTTGCACAAACCCCTCGATGATCACTAATCTATCATTGCAGTTTCTAGAGGTTTTGATCTCTAACTCTGGGTGACCATAAATTAACTGGTAGCACTCGGGTAGCGATGATACATAATTTTCAATATTGGTCATTAAACACCTTCAACTTTACAACTGGCTTGTGCATCACATACCCCAACAAATACGGTGTCACTATGGACATGAATAAGGATTGAGTCATAGCGCCGATCTAGTGGAGTATCATTTTGATCTTGATCCTTTACAGTAATACCCAAGGAAATAAGGTAGCTCCCTGAGTTCATCACGGCTTTTAGTGTAAATTCACAATCAACAATCTCACCGGCAGTAACATAGCCATGCCTGCGTTGTGTGGTTATATCAGAATTTGTCCCGTAAATATTCAAACCATCGGGCGTTTTTATCAACAAACCAAAAATTGGGTCATGATAATCATTATGAAATACCGCCCGTAACTTTATTTTGAAAAATTCGTTAGTATAGATTGTTGGGGGAAATTCACCCTGGTTGGTTGAAACTGAAAAATCAATTATTGACGCACCACGATTTCCCCAACGATGTTCGATTTTTTGATAGTAGGGTTTTTGATGATAGACATCTTCAACCGATAGGGCATAAGAAGCGCTTTCGAGCGTTTTTTTAGTTATTATTTTGACTGATTTGCCAAATGTCCTGTCACGAAATTCATTTACCACTTCTCGTGGTTCACCAAACATCGCCACGCCGCCTTTATCAAGTAAAATGGCTCTATGGCAATGTTTAACAACATCATCCAGGGAATGCGTTACAAATAATATGGTGGTGCCCCGTTCCTTGAAGCTGCTGATACGCCTGAAACACTTGGCCTGGAAAGCGACATCCCCGACGGACAGGGCTTCATCGACGATAAGGAGATCCGGTCTTACAGCGGTGGCAACACTGAATGCTAATCTGACCTGCATACCGCTGGAATAGACTCTGACCGGCTGATCGATGTAGTCGCCGATATCGGCGAATTCTTCTATCTCAGACATCAGCGAGCGAATTTTTTCGTCATCCATACCGAGCAACTGCCCAGACATATAGATATTCTGCCTGCCAGTAAAATCCGGATGAAATCCCATGCCCAGCTCAAGTAATGCCGCGACCGTACCACTTCGCTCTATTTTTCCTTCGGTGGGTCGAGTGGTTCCCGTGATCATTTTGAGCAATGTGCTTTTACCGGCGCCGTTGACGCCGATGATACCAACCGATTCTCCCTGTTTTACGTGGATATTGATATCTTTCAATACCCATTTTAGCGTATGTCTTTTTTTACCAATTAGCGGGAGCCATTCGAACAGTCTGGAAAATCGGGAGGGATATTGTTTATATGCTTTGCCAACATTTTCAACAGTAATAATATTCATCACAACTCATCCACTATATCGCTGGCATGTTTCCTGAAAAGCACTAATCCAACAAACAAGAACACAATGCTTAAGATAATCGCTGGTACCAACGTCGTCCAATCCGGAACAGTTTTATTTATCATAATTGATTGACCAGCGCCAATTACCGCGGCCATGGGATTGTAGGCGATTATTTCTTTTGCCCAGACAGGCAATATACTAACAGGATAAACAATAGGAGTGAACCAGAACCAAAACTGCAATAATATTCCCATCAGTTGACCGACATCCCGGAAGAAAACGTTCAAAATCCCCAGAGTCATTCCTAGACCGATGGAAAAAGACAGCATAATAAAAAGAACAGGAATGATGGAAAAGAAGACAATACCGGGAAAATTTCCGCTGAATACCAAGAATAGAATAAACATGGCGAAAATAATGATAAAATTTAATAGTGCAATGTTGACGACGATAAGTGGCAAACAGATGCGCGGAAAACTCAATTTTTTAAGTAAATTCGCGTTATCAATTAAGACCGACATCGAGCGGCTCACGACTTCGGAGAACAAACCCCAAAGCAAAATGCCGGTACATAAATAGATGCTGTAAGCAAACGTGCCGTTCACTCCGACCAGTTTGGCCTTCATGACCGTGGAAAAAATGACGGTATACACTACTATCATTGATAATGGCTGGATAACCAGCCAAATACCTCCAAGCATGCTTGTTTTATAACGGGATTGAAAATCCCGTTTAACCGCGCCAAAAATAAAACCCCTGAAGCGGTATATCGCCAATAATAACTCTTTCAAGATCACGCCTCGCCCAGCAAATCTAAGATATCGCGCGTTTTTTTCTGCATTAATGCGCTATCTCCTTTCGACTCTACGTTTAGGCGCACCACGGGTTCTGTGTTAGAGCTTCTGAGATTAAAACGCCAATCCTTATATTCGATACTGACGCCATCGGTAAAATCCAGCGCCGTAGCGTCCGGCTCGTAGGCAGCGCGGACTTTCGCAATAGCTTCGGCCGCGTTCGCCAGCTTTCGGTTAATTTCTCCGGATGCGGGAAAGGCCAGCATGCGATCGCCTACCAACTGGCTGAGGGATTTACTTTTAACCGATACCAGGCTGGCGACCAGCAACCAGGGGATCATGCCGCTATCGCAATAGGCGAAATCGCGAAAATAGTGGTGGGCGCTCATTTCACCGCCGTAGATCGCGTCTTCCTTGCGCATGCGTTCTTTGATAAAGGCATGTCCGGTTTTTGACATCACCGGCACGCCGCCCGCTTGTTCAACGATTTCGATGGTATTCCAGGATAAACGCGGGTCATGAATAATTTTTGCGCCGGGATTTTTTTGCAGAAATGCCTCGGCCAGCAGTCCGACAATATAATAACCTTCAATAAAAGTCGCTTTTTCATCAAACAGGAAGCAGCGGTCAAAATCGCCGTCAAAGGCAATACCCATATCGGCATTATTTTCCAGTACTGCTTTCGCCGTGTCCGCGCGGCATTCTGGCAGCAGCGGGTTGGGGATGCCGTTCGGGAAAGTGCCATCCGGCTGGTGGTGGATCTTGATGATCTGTATGGGGACATTTGCCAGGGTGAACCGGCGCTCGATTTCGTCAATAACATGACCAGCGGCCCCATTGCCTGAATTGATGACTAGCTTCAGGGGCTTGAGTGCTGCCAGATCTATATAGCCGAGCAGATGATCGACATATGCTTGCAGGATGGATATTTTTTGATAACTGCCGCGTTTGCGGCTATCTACAGCTGAGAAGTTATTTTGTTCAGCTAATTGCTTAATTGCCAAAAGCCCAGTATCGCCGCTGATAGGCTGCGCATTCGCACGCACCAGTTTCATGCCGTTATAGTTCATTGGATTATGGCTGGCGGTGATTTCAATCCCCCCATCCATCTGTAAATGGAATGTGGCGAAGTAGATTTCTTCTGTCCCGCTAACGCCGATATCAAATATATTTACCCCGGCATCACGCAAACCATTCGCCAGCGCGAGTTTAAGCGCTTCACTGGTCAGGCGGATATCACCGCCCACGACAACCGATGTTGGTTTTAAGTATTCACCATAGGCCCGACCGATCCGGTAAGCAATATCCTCATTGAGTTCCTCACCCAATTTTCCCCGAATGTCATAGGCTTTAAAGCAAGTTAAGCTATTCATAAATCCCCGAAATTTAGCAACGGCCGTAATGGTCTTCAATGCGGATAATGTCATCTTCCCCTAGATAGGAGCCTGACTGAATCTCAATGACTTCCAGAAGGATATTGCCAGGGTTTTCCAGGCGATGAATGACGCCGATCGGAATGAATGTTGATTGGTTTTCAGTCAGCAAAAAGGTTTGTTCACCGGTGGTCACCCGGGCAGTACCGGAAAGTACGACCCAATGCTCCGTGCGGTGATGATGCATCTGTAAAGAAATTGCTTCGCCGGGATTAACCATGATGCGATTGACGTTAAAGCGTTTTTCAGCAACGACGATATCGCAGCGGCCCCATGGACGATAAATTTCGCGATGCCGGCGATATTCACTGCGGTCGTTTTTCTTGAGGAACTCAACGATTTTCTTGACGTCCTGCACGCGTGACTTATCCACGACCAATACCGCGTCCTTTGTATTCACGATCACCAGGTTGTCCACGCCGACGGCCGCGATCAACTTTTCATCCGTATTGATATAACAGTTATGGGCATCATGAAGAAAGGTATCGCCGGTAACGGCATTACCCGAGACATCCTTTTTACTGACTTCCCATAGCGCGGACCACGAACCCACGTCGCTCCATCCCGCGTCCAGGGGGATAACCACTGCATCCCGGGTATTTTCCATCACCGCATAGTCGATGGATTCATCAGGACAGGAGGCAAAGCTGGCTTTATCGACGCTGATGAAATTTTTATCAGACTCGTTGTTGTTCAGAGAACGTTTACACGCATCCAAGATATCTGGGCGGAATTTTTCCAGTTCTTCCAGATAGCGTTGCGCCCGAAACATAAACATGCCGCTATTCCAGTAATATTCACCGGACTCGACGTAACCTTGCGCCACCGCTAAATCCGGTTTTTCAACAAATCGGCGAACCGCTGCCGCGGATGAACCGGCAGCACAGGGAGCGCCGCGTTGAATATAGCCATAGCCGGTTTCCGGTCCGGTCGGGACAATGCCGAACGTCACCAGGCTTCTGTCGGCCGCATAGGGCATGGCTGCCAGGATGGCTTCGTGAAAAATTTCCACGTCGTTGATAATATGATCGGCCGCCAGCACCAGCATGATGGGGTCATGCCCTTGCGCCACCGTATTCAACGCCGCGAGAGCGATAGCAGGGGCGGTGTTGCGTCCTACCGGCTCCAGGATGATATTTTTAGAAAGTTTATTTATCTGGCGCAACTGTTCGGCAACCATGAACCGATGTTCTTCATTACAGATTACAACAGGTTCGCTGACATCCACACCATCTAGTCTTTTTACCGTTTCCTGCAGCATGGAATGAAGACTATGCAAGCGCAGGAACTGTTTTGGATGCAGCTCGCGGGACATCGGCCAAAGTCGGCTACCGGTTCCCCCTGCCATAATTACTGGTAGTAACATTTTTTTTCCCTTAATTGCATTAAGTCAAATTTTTTGGACAAAAAAACACCTAAAGTCAAATAAAGCTAATTCCCTTTATCAAGTCGCTTTTTAACCTTAATTTGTTCATGCCGCGTCTTGGTAGCGGGACGTCGGCTGAGGCATCAGTCATTGGCGTATCGGTCAAAATTTATTCAAACGCTCTAACCGGAGCCGTGCGCCAAACCCACAAATGCAAATTGGCACGCTACCGCCCTTGGCTCGACAGCTACCAAAGGACTGATTGTGCTAATTAATTTGTGATAAGTCGGCTAACTTGTTTCTCGCCCATACACGCCTAACGCGAGAAGACAAGAACCAAGTAACAAGTAAGAACATCCGCACATTATACACATGGATAATAATTTTTTTGGAGAATATATTCCCATTTCATGATTGTAAAACCGGGATGAGCGGTATGCGCCATCAGGGGGGCGTCTCCATTAACTTTTACGGCTATTGCTGTTAATTCACGTGCCAATGCAAATTTTTAGCGTGGTTATAATAAGAATTCTCTCAGAAGAGAGTGAAATTTGTAAGCACTCAAGCATCCCCTCTTGTTTAATGACTATCGTCATGGAAAGCTCAGTCAGCCGCATAACCAACATGAAATCGGCCATGGTAAAGCGGCATAACTGAACGGAATAGCAACAGTGTATAGATGCATGGAAACACAGCGGAGTACGAAACTGAATTAGTGTGAACAGCAGAGTATAACTATCAAGAATTTTTATTATTGGTTGAAAAATCACAATCATAATTTCAATATTGCACCCGTAGCATTGATGCCAAGCGTGAACTTGCTGGAGCCGCCAACGATGAGGCCATCACCACCCTTATGCGGCTACATGATATGGCTATATGGCTATAAAATGTGCTGACAAAGTAACATGCGGAAACAAGTGCTGGATAAAGGAACTGTTGTCTTACGCCAACAACAGCTTTGTGTAAATAGCGCCAGTTCAGGCCGGTTATCTCTGGCATCAAGCCAGCGTTTCCCTCTGATGCGAATACCTTCAACTTAACCTGCCTGAAGGTTAATAAATAACCTGGCTAGCAATATTAGCTTGTCAATACAGCCTGTTAAACGCTCACAGTCATGAAGCACCAATGAGGCAGCATAGTGGCGGAATGAGCTGAATTGGTTTCATGACATTTAAATATTACCTAATCAGCACCTTGGGACACAGAGGTTTGTATCCACAGGGTAATATCAAATAACAAGATGAGTTCGGCAGTTGCGTACCGAAATTGGGTCGCCAGATAAGTTTGCTGTGACGCTTTCTTAGGCAGTACGGACAAGCTCAAAGTAAGTTAAGGCAACGCTTTGGGTATGCGTCGACTGAGACGGGGGCACATAGATATAAGCAGCCAAAAGGGGCGGCGGGTTGCAAGACAAAACCCGATGGAAATGGAAGAGACGATCTTTCAGCGTGTTTTTTCATCTCCTGAAGGTAAGTATCACGTAATGACCAATTTTTAACTAAATCACAGGCAGGCGTTTTTTCTTTATATAACCTTTTGTTTTGCCAATATAAGGTGGAATAGCCAATGTCAGAGTATGATAAGTTTTTGAATGATCAAAACTATAATCAATTGTAATTCTTGTTTATTAACATTTTGTTTGATTACTGATAACTTATTTTTTTTAACATTTGTCAAGGACGCCGACGTGGCTCGGCTCGGTTACGACATTTTGCCGTCTATCGCACCAATCACTACCCGCCGGATGCCAAGCTGGGTTAACATATCATCCACATTTTATAACCTGCCGGCCAACGTGCGGCCGCAGGTGGTTCATACTTAAGACACATACTTCAGACAGGAGTTGCTTAATGTCCACACAACAGATCGGCGTAGTCGGTATGGCGGTAATGGGGCGCAATCTGGCGCTGAACATTGAAAGCCGCGGTTATAGCGTTTCCATCTTCAACCGTTCGCGCGAAAAGACGGAAGAAGTGATCGCCGAGAATGCCGATAAGAATCTGGTGCCTTACTACAGCCTGGAAGAATTTGTCAATTCACTGGAAAAACCGCGGCGCATCCTGCTGATGGTCAAAGCCGGCGAAGGCACCGATAAAACCATCGACTCGCTGAAACCCTACCTGGAAAAAGGCGATATCCTGATTGACGGCGGCAACACTTTCTATCGCGATACCATTCGCCGTAACCGCGAGCTGTCCGCTGAAGGGTTCAATTTTATCGGCACCGGCGTTTCCGGTGGTGAGGAGGGCGCCCTGAAAGGCCCTTCCATCATGCCCGGCGGGCAAAAAGCCGCTTACGACCTGGTGGCCCCGATACTGGAGAAAATCGCCGCGCGCGCCGAAGGCGAAGCCTGCGTGGCCTATATCGGTCCGGACGGCGCCGGTCATTATGTTAAAATGGTGCATAACGGCATCGAATATGGCGATATGCAGCTGATCGCGGAGGCGTATGCGCTGCTTAAGAATGCCCTGGGCCTGAGCAATGACGAGTTGGCCGCCACCTTCAGCGAATGGAACAAGGGCGAGCTGAATAGCTATCTGATCGACATCACCAAAGATATCTTCACCAAGAAAGATGAAGAGGGTAACTACCTGGTCGATGTTATCCTTGATGAGGCCGCCAATAAAGGGACCGGCAAATGGACCAGCCAGAGTTCGCTGGATCTGGGCGAACCGTTAAGCCTGATTACCGAGTCCGTGTTCGCCCGCTATCTGTCGTCGCTAAAAGATCAGCGCGTCGCCGCCGCGAAAGTATTATCCGGTCCCGCGCCGCAAGCCTTTAGCGGTGATAAAAAAGAATTTACCGAGAAAGTCCGCCGGGCGCTCTATCTGGGTAAAATCGTCTCTTATGCCCAAGGGTTTTCCCAGTTGAAAGCCGCGTCGCAAGAAAATAACTGGAACCTGAACTACGGCGAGATCGCCAAGATCTTCCGTGCCGGTTGCATTATCCGCGCGCAGTTCCTGCAGAAAATCACCGACGCCTATGCCGAAAACGCCGACATCGCCAATCTGCTGCTGGCGCCTTACTTTAAAAAGGTGGCCGACGATTATCAGCAGGCGTTGCGCGACGTGGTGGCCTATGCGGTACAGCACGGCATTCCGACCCCGACCCTTTCGGCCGCCATCGCCTATTACGACAGCTATCGCTCGGCGGTATTGCCCGCTAACCTTATCCAGGCGCAGCGCGACTATTTCGGCGCGCATACCTATAAGCGCACCGACAAGGACGGCGTGTTCCATACCGAATGGCTGGAATAAGACTGCCCGGCAAACCACTGTGCTGGGTGCCGGTGTAAGCCGTCTGTAACCCGGCGGTGTAGGGCATAGGCACCGTCGTGATGTCATCGTAAACCGTCCGCGAAACCGGGCGGTTTTTTTATGTTTGCTTCCTGAAGAATCGAGGGGGGTTCAAGAATTAACTTCTGTCGCGCAGGCCGGATGCAAAGCGCCGCCGCATAGCGTAAATATACCTGCCGCTACCATAAAAAACGGGCTAACCTTGCCAATCATAAAGAGGAACATGCCATGCTGCGTTCGCTATTATGCTGTCATTCCCCAAGTGAGCCTGAATCTGTTGCCCCGCCGGGCGTTGCCAACGCGTTCTCATCCGGGAGCTGCATTCCCGGCGCGCTGGCACGGGGAATCAATGCCGTTGCCAACCGATGCTCCCAGGCGCTGCGCATGGCGCCGTCGCTTGAGGCCGCAGGCGAGGCGCGCCCGCAGGGCCTGGATACCTTATCCATGGAGCTTTTAACGCGTATCGGCCATTCTCTCTCGCCTGGGGATTTACTCAGATTATCCTGCGTTAATAAAACATTATATGAGCGGCTGAAAACGCAGCGGGATAGCATTATTCTAACCCGCAGCCTGGCGCGCCGGTGCGGTTATCCGCGTGTGAAAATGCTGATGGGCAGTGACGACACCCCGGGTGTCCTGGCCGCGTTTCCTCCTCACTACCAGCTGGCGCCGGTTTTGCGTATCATTGAAAGGGTGAGCCCGCCGGACGAGGCGGCGGCGGAATGGCTATATCAGCGTCTTAGCCAGATTATCGACGCCTGGCCGGATTCACTACAAAACCAGGGCTGGACGGCGCTCAGTTATTACCGCCTGCGGGGATTATCCGCCTGCGCCCTGGCCGATGCCTGCAAAGACCTGTTACGTAAGGGGCCGGCGCTGTCGACGGTATGCCGTGAGCATGTCGGCGAAAATATCCTTTACCATTTCAGGCTATTGCGGCAGCGGGATCGAGGTGAGATTATGCTGGGGTTGCTGGCGCTGACGGTAAGCTATCGCCGGCGGACCCGGGAAGCCATACTGGCAGAGCTGTCGCTTGACGTTCTTCATCTCTGCCCGGGGCATATATTACCGGCATTGGATGCATTGCTTGCGGCGGTATTAACCCTGCCCCTGGACGGAAGATTGAGGATCTTCCGTGAACTTAAGTATCAACTGCCCCATATTCTTTTGCCCAGGCTTAATCATCAGGTGGCAATCCGATTGATTAACGCATGGCGGTGTACTTAGGTATAAATGAATAATTAACCTATTCTACCATTTTTATGTCAAGAATACGCGAAAAGGTTGCCCCTTAATAAAGCCCTAAATGCAGTATCAACAGGTCGTGATAATGAAGTGAAAATACCTTAATCATTTTTCAACAAATTCATTAAACCGGATGAAAAAGAAGTGAATATTCAGGATAATTTTACTGCTTCCTGATAATTCGGAGTTATATTGCCACGGACTAATGAATAATAAAATTAATCGCAATAATCTGCGGTTTTTTGACGAAATAGCTTGTAAATATAATCCAAAAATGACGGAAGCATTACCCGTGGCGGCGGCCCGGTATCATAAATTCAAACCGATCGCGGTCGTTGTGCTCGGTGGAAAATAACACATCCGTAATGTTCTTAGACTGTGTTTTTTTGTGTCTCAATCATCAGGAGTATCAGATGCCAAGTTGGTTATACTGTTGCGGTTTTGGCCCCATCACGCGAAAGACGGATAATACCCCGATAGCCGGGCCGGCGCCAACGTCAGGGGGGTTCAGCGCGCTGTCGTTCGCGTCGAACCGCCATGGGCCGCCGCTCAGTTTAGTTCCTTATTATCCACCCCCTTTGGATGCGGGATTCCCGGCCGTTCCTGAACTCAAGAACATTAAGGGCGATTCACCGCCTCCCAGCTACACACCGCCTCCCAGCTACAAAAAACTGTTCCCAGCCTCGCCTTCGCTGCGCGGCAGTTCAGGATCGGGCAGCGCCGCGCCATGAAGGCTAACGCCGCAGCCTTAACCATCGTAGCCGGCGCTGAAAGTGAATCTAGCCCGGTCACGACGGCGATGTTATCCATGCAGCAATGGCGCCGCCAAGGGATAAAGAGGCGTTTCATATTTGATTCAGATTTACCTGTCATATTGACGATTTGTTTAAAGTTAGCGCCGGATAATCATGCTGATAATGATTCAATTAACGAACGTATTTGCTCTAAGCATGCCAGGTAAACTTATCAGCAATATTTTTAGTTTAATATATTATAAATAAGGAGTTTACAATGATTTATGATAGTTTAGTTCCTAAAAGTAATGATGCACCTATTCAGCACAGTGTATCAACGAATTCAGACAATAATGCATTTTTTTCATCTCTGCGCGATAAGCTGACCGGGGTCGCCAATGCTTCCCAGCGGCCGTTGCCCGAGGGTCTGCTTGCGCGTATAGATAATAGCCGGGGAGGCGAAGATATCGATGAAGCATTATTTAATGATATTGGCGCTTATTTGCAAAGAGTAAGGAACGAATACCCGGATGACGCCACCCGTCCTGAAGCGGCCGCGGCTAATGATGCCGGCAATAAACCGGCCGGATCAGCGACCTCTTTTTCTTTGGGGCAAAAGGTATTGCGGGAAGCCTCGCGTATTCATGGTCAAATAAAATCGCTGGATAAAGAGAAGTTAAAACATGAAGCTGACCGTATTTTAGGGCAGATAGGGGATGAAGCTGCGCGTATTGATCCACAGAAGATAGGACATGAATTTAACCGTGTTGCAGAGCAGACAAAGAATGAAACTAAGCGGGCTGTGGAAAAGGTTCGCAATTTTTTTAAATAGTGATGACGAATCACCGCGGTTTTACATACCCCCGATCAATGAGCGGGGGCACATAATACGCCTTATCTGCCGCCGGGCGGCTTGCTGGAGCGGTTATTGATGCCGCTCGCGCAGCCGGCCGATAACCCGGCTTAAATCCAGATCCTGATCCTGCAGCAGCACCAGCAGGTGATAAACCAGGTCCGCCGCCTCGTTGGTCAGTTCTTCACGGTCGTGCACCGTGGCCGCCAGGGCGGTTTCCACGCCTTCCTCTCCCACCTTCTGGGCGATGCGTTTGGTGCCGCTGGCATACAGCCGGGCGGTGTAGGAGCTTTCCGGGTCGGCGGTTTTCCTTTGCGCCAGCAGGGTTTCCAGGTTATGCAGGAAACCCCAGTCGGTGGCGGCCGGATAAAAGCAGCTGCTGGCGCCGGTATGGCAGGTGGGGCCGTCGGGGTTGGCCAGGATCAGCAGGGTATCCCCATCGCAGTCGGGATAGATGCCCACCACGTGCAGGACGTTGCCGGAGCTTTCGCCCTTGGTCCACAGGCGCTGCTTGCTGCGGGAAAAAAAAGTCACCTTGCCGGTGTCCTCGGTTGCCTGCAGGGCCTGGGGGTTCATATACCCCATCATCAATACTTCACCGGAAATGGCGTGCTGGACAATGGCGGGCATCATTTGATTTGTTTTATCCCAATCCAACTGGTCGCGCTGCTGTGTGGTTAACATCTGATCTCTACTCCCTGTTGTGCGAGAAAGGTTTTTAACTCGCCAATATTAATTATCTGCTTATGGAATACCGAGGCCGCCAGCGCGCCGTCCACGTCGGCGTCGCGAAACGCCTCAAGGAAGTGTTCGGGCGCGCCCGCGCCGCCGGAAGCGATCAGCGGCACGTGGCACAGCCCGCGGATCAGCCGGAGCTGTTTCAGGTCATACCCGTTGCGCACGCCGTCCTGGTTCATCATATTGAGCACAATTTCGCCGGCGCCGCGTTTTTGCGCTTCCGTCACCCAGTCGGGCGTTTCCCATGTCGTCACCCGGGTGCGGGTTTCATCACCGGTATATTGATTGACCAGGTAACGATCGGTGCCGCTGTCATGCCAGGTGTCGACGCCGACCACGATGCACTGTACGCCGAACCGGTCCGCCAGGCGGCTTATCAGGTCGGGATCCGCCAGCGCCGGCGAGTTAATGGAAATCTTATCGGCGCCGAACGACAGGATACGGCCCGCCTGCTCCAGGGTTTTAATGCCGCCGGCGACGCAAAACGGGATATCAATCACTTCCGCTACCCGTTCCACCCAGCTCTGGTCCACCACACGATCGTCCGCGGAGGCGGTGATATCGTAAAATACCAGCTCGTCCGCGCCTTCCTCGGCATAACGCCGGGCCAGGGGCACGATATCGCCGATAATTTCATGATTACGGAACTGTACCCCTTTCACCACCTGGCCGGCGCGCACGTCCAGGCAGGGAATTATACGTTTTGCCAGCATGCGATAGCCTCCTCAACGGTAAATTTGTCTTCCAGCAGCGCGCGGCCGACGATCACGCCCTGGACGCCGGTGCCGCGCAGCCGGGCGATATCCTCCAGGCAGCCGATGCCGCCGGAGGATTGGAAGGCGATAGCGGGCCAGGCGCGGCAGATATCCTGGTAAAGCGCCACGTTCGAGCCGCCCAGGGTGCCGTCGCGGGAAATATCGGTACAGAGTACGTGCTTGAGGCCGAAGGGCTGATACTCGCCAATCGCCTGCTCCAGGGTCATGCCGGAATTTTCCTGCCAGCCGCTGACCGCCACCTCGCGCTGTCCGGCACGGTCGATGCGTACGTCCAGGGCCAATACCAGGGCATCGGGACCAAAACGCTCAAACCAGCGCTGTACCTCGCGCGGCTGGCGGATGGCGGTGGAGCCCACCACCACGCGGGTGGCGCCGGCATCCAGCAATGCCGCCACATCCTCCGCCGTGCGGATGCCGCCGCCAATCTGTACCGGCGTGGGCCCAACGCCGGCCAGCAGGGTTTTCAGCAACGGGATCTGGCGGGCCGCGGGGTCTTTGGCGCCGGTAAGGTCCACCAGATGCAAAAGCTGCGCGCCCTGCCCGACATACTGCTGCAGACGGGCGAGGGGATCGCCGCCGTATTGGCGCTGGCGGCCGTAATCGCCCTGATGCAGCCGCACCACTTCGCCATTTATTAAATCCAACGCGGGAATAATCACCGTTTACATCTCCAGAAAATTCTTCAGCAGTTGAGCGCCCGCGGCGCCGGAGCGTTCAGGATGGAACTGCACGCCGAAAAAATTATCCTGCTCCACCGCCGCGGTAAACGGCTCGCCATAATGGGTCTGGGCTATGGTGGCGGCGCACAGGGGCATGGCGTAGCTATGGACAAAATAGAAGTAGCTGCCGTCGCCGATGCCGCGAAACAGCCGGTTGTCATGATGGGGATGCACCTGGTTCCAGCCCATATGGGGCAGGGGCAAGCCAAAATCGGTCATTTTGTCGATCGGGGCGTCGATAATGCCAAGCGTCGTGATGCCGCCGTTCTCGGCGCTTTCGCGGCCCAGCAGCTGCATGCCGAGGCAGATGCCCAATACCGGCTGGGTGCAGGCCTTGATAAGCTCAATCAGGCCGCGCTCACGCAATTGATCCATCGCCGCCCGGGCGGTGCCGACGCCGGGCAGGAACAGCTTGTCCGCATGCAGCACGATATCGGTATCGCGGCTGACCACGGGCTGGTAGCCGAGCCGGCGCACCGCGGCGGTAACCGAGAACAGATTGGCGCAACCGGTATCAAGTATCACGACCTTCATCACAGCACTCCTTTCGAACTGGGCAGGGTGTTGCCTTGCACGCGGATAGCCTGGCGCAGCGTGCGGCCAAAGACCTTGAACAGGCTTTCGACGCGGTGATGATCGTTTTTGCCTTTGGTTTTCAGGTGTAGGGTGCAGGCCATGGCATAAGACAGCGAGCGGAAAAAGTGCTCGACCATTTCAGTGCTTAAATCACCGACGCGCTGATAAGTATACTCCGCTTTATATTCCAGGTGCGGGCGCCCGGAAATATCCAGCGCGCAGCGCGCCAGGCATTCGTCCATCGGCAGCATATAACCGAACCGGCCGATGCCGCGTTTATCCCCCAGCGCCTGGTTAATCGCCTCGCCGAGCGCCAGGGCGGTATCTTCCACCGTATGGTGATCGTCGATATACAAATCGCCCTTGACCGCGATATTCATGCGAAAACCGCCGTGGGTGGCGATCTGATCCAGCATGTGGTCGAAAAAGCCGACGCCGGTATTGATCTTGCTGCCCCCCTCGCGATCCAGCCAGACCTGCACATCGATATCCGTCTCCTTGGTGACGCGCTTGACGTGGGCATGGCGATCGCGGCGGGTGAGCAGGTCGGCAATCGCCTGCCAGCCTAGGGTCTCGGGGTGATAGCGCAGCCCATTGATACCCATATTATGCGCCAGCGCGATATCGCTTTCGCGATCGCCAATCACGTAGCTATTGGCGGTATCGATGCGGCCGTCCTCCAGGTAGCCGGTTACCAGGCCGGTGAGCGGCTTGCGGCAGTCGCAGCCGTCAGACGGCAGGTGGGGGCAAATCAGCACGTCGTCAAACACGATGCCCTGGGAGCGGAAAATCTGCATCATCAGGTTATGCGGCGCATCGAAATCCGCCTGGGGAAAGCTGGCGGTGCCCAGGCCGTCCTGGTTGGTGATCATGACCAGGCGAAAACCGGCCTTTTGCAGATCCAGCAGCGCGGGAATAACGTTGGGTTCCGGGGCCAGCTTATCCAGGCGATCCACCTGGAAATCTTCCGGCGGCTCGCTTATCAGGGTGCCGTCGCGATCGATAAACAGCAGTTTCTGGCTCACATGGCCTCCTTGCGGGAAACGTCGACGTCGCTGCGCAGCGCGCGCAGGGCGTTAACCACCCGCTCGCATTCGCCGCGGGTACCGATGGTAATGCGCAGACAGTCCCGCAGGCCGGGCTGGGCGCTCTGGTTGCGCAGGATAATGCCCTGATCCCACAATGCCTTGAAGGCGCCGCTTGCCGGGTCAAAGCGCGCCAGCAGGTAGTTGCTGGCGCTGGGATAGACGTCCAGCACGCAAGCGCATTCCAGCAGGGCCGCGGCCAGCCATTGGCGGGTGGCCGCGATCTCCGCCACCCGGGCGCGCATCAGCGCCAGTCCGTCGGCGCTGAGAGCCTGTTCGGCGATATCCGCCACCGGCAGCGGCAAAGGGTAGGGGGCAATCACTTTTAATAGCAGCTGGATCACGTCCGCGCCGGCCAGGGTGAAGCCGCAGCGCAGCCCGGCCAGGGCAAACGCCTTGGACAAGGTGCGCAGGATAACCAGATGCGGGTAGTCGGCCAGCCAGCCGGCCAGCGTCGCCTGCGGGCAAAACTCGATATAGGCCTCATCGGCCACCACCAGCGCGCGTCCCCGGGCCGCTTCCAGCAGGCGCTTGATATCGTCCGGGCGGATAATATTGCCGGTGGGATTATTGGGGCTGCAGATATAAACCAGCTTGACGCCATCCATCTGCGCCTCGATGGCCGGCAGATCCAACTGCCAGTCGTCGCGCGCCGGCACGGTGCGCCGGGCTACGCCGAAGGTTTCGGCGCTGACGCTGTACATGCCGTAGGTGGGCGGACAAAACAGGATGGCATCCCGGCCCGGCTCGCAAAACGCGCGGATCAGCAGTTCGATGGCTTCATCGGCGCCGCGGCAGGCCAGTACCTGATCCGGCTGCAGCCCCGCATAGGCGGCGTAACTGTTAATGACCCCCGCCGGCTGGCAGTCGGGATAGCGGTTGAGGTTGCCGGGACGCGGTTCAATCGTCGGGGGCAGCGGATATTCATTGGCGTTAAGCCAGACATCCCCTTTGCCGCCGAGGCGGCGCGCCGATTGGTAAGGCTCGAGCGCCAGTACATTGGCGCGCGCCAGTTGGCTGATGGACATTATTGCTCCTTATCGGCCGTTAACGGCGCAGGGGTGGATGAGGCGGCCTGGGCCTGGTTGAGGGCGGCGACGCGCAGCGTAACGGCGTTTTTATGCGCGGTGAGCTGCTCCGCCTGCGCGAGGATCTCAATGGTGGGGGCCAGCCCCAGCAGGCCCTGCGGCGTCAGCGCCTGTACCGTCATGCGTTTTTGGAAGTCCGCCAGGCCCAGGCTGGAATAGGTGTTGGTATAGCCATAGGTCGGCAGGACATGATTGGTGCCGGAGGCATAGTCGCCGGCGGATTCCGGCGACCAGTCGCCCAGGAACACCGAGCCGGCATTGGTGATGTCGGCCACCAGGCTTTCGGCGTCCCGGGTCTGGATAATCAGATGCTCCGGGCCGTAGCGGTTGCTGATGGCCACGCATTGGGCCAGGTCGCGGGCTATGATCAGGCGGCTGGCGCTGAGCGCCTGACGGGCGATGGCGGCGCGGGAAAGCAGGGCAAGCTGCGCGTCCGTTTCCAGCGCCACGGCTTCGGCGATGGCCGCGTCGGGGGTCAGCAGGATCACCTGCGAATCCGGGCCGTGCTCCGCCTGCGAGAGCAGGTCGGCGGCGATAAACGCCGGCGTGGCGCCGCTGTCGGCGATAACCAGCACTTCGGACGGACCGGCGGGCATATCAATGGCGGCCCCGCCGGCGCGTTGGCTTATCTGGCGCTTGGCCTCGGTCACCCAGGCGTTGCCGGGACCGAAGATTTTATCCACTTTCGGAATCGATTCGCTGCCGAACCCCATGGCGGCGATGGCCTGGGCGCCGCCCACCTGGAAGACGTCCTGCACGCCGCATAGTTGCGCCGCATAGAGGATTTCATCGGCAATCGGCGGCGGCGAACAGAGGATCACCCGGCGGCAGCCGGCGATGCGCGCGGGCGTGGCCAGCATCAATACCGTCGAGGGCAGCGGCGCGGAGCCGCCGGGAATATAGAGACCCACCGACGCCACGGGACGGGTGAGCTGGCGGCAGCGCACGCCGGGCTGCGTTTCCACATCCACCGGCGGCAGCTGCTGGGCGCGGTGGAAGCAGTCGATATTGGCCACCGCCGTCGCCATGGCCTGTTTTACCGCGGGCGACAGGCGATCGGCGGCCTGGCGGATGGCCAGATCGCTGACGCGTAATTCCGCCGTGGCGATATGGTCGAACCGCAGGTTAAACGCTTTGATGGCCTGGTCGCCGCCCTGGCGGACGCTATCGATAATCTCGCCGACGGCGCTGCTGATGCGATCGGACTCCGCCACCGCGGGACGGGCCAGCAACGCGGCCTGTTGGCCGGCCGAGCAGTCGTCCCAGCGTACCGGCGTGGAAAAAGGGGAGGTGGTCATCGGCCGCTTACTCCATCATCTTTTCAATCGGCAGCACCAGGATTGAGCTGGCGCCGAGGGCTTTCAGGTTTTCCATGGTTTCCCAGAACAGGGTTTCACTGCTGACCATATGCATGGCGACGCGGTGTTTATCGCCGGCCAGGGGCAAAATGGTGGGGCGTTCCGCGCCCGGCAGCAGGGCCACGATCTCGTCCAGGCGTTCGGCCGGGGCGTGCAGCATAATATATTTGGATTCGCGCGCCTGGATAACCCCCTGGATGCGGATCATCAGCTTATCGATCAGCGCCTGTTTGGCCGGCGGCAGTTCGACGTCGCTTTGAATCAGGCAGGCCTTGGAGCGGTAGATCACTTCCACTTCCCGCAGGCCGTTGGCCTCAAGGGTTGCGCCGGTGGAGACCAAATCGCAAATGGCGTCCGCCAGGCCGGCGCGCGGCGCGACTTCCACGGAACCGTTGAGCAGACATGACTTAAAGTTGATGCCGAGTTTGTCCAGGTATTGCTTAAGCAGGTGCGGATAGGAGGTGGCGATGCGTTTGCCCTGCAGGCATTGGGGACCCGTAAAGGGTTCATCCAGCGGCAGGGCCAGCGACAGGCGGCAGCCGCCGAAATCCAGGCGCCGCAGCATGTAATAATGCGGATCCTCGCCCTGGGCGCGGCGATTAAGCAGCTCTTCCTCCAGCACGTTTTCACCGATGATGCCCAGATCCACCACGCCGTCCATCACCAGGCCGGGGATATCGTCGTCGCGCACCCGCATAATATCTATGGGCATATTTTCCGCAAAGGCCAGCAGGCGTTGTTGCTGCAGATTGATTTTAATGCCGCAATGTTCAAGCAGCTGCTGCGTATCCGTGCTCAGCCTGCCTGATTTTTGCATCGCTATCCGTAACCGTGATTTGTCCAAGATACTGTCCTCTGCCTGAAATAAAATGTGTTAAGCCCAAAAAAAAACCCTCGGAAGATATCTTCCGAGGGCTCTCTCTTACATTCTGCGCCACTGGAAGATATTATGTCTTCCAGCACCAAACGCCTGAAAGACTAGTCAGGGTGATGGTGATGATGGTGGTTAAACAGAACGTTGTTCATCATAATTTCCGTTGTACTGGGTTGAGCAGTCTAGGTTGTACTGTCGCGCTGAAAATTACATACGTAGTATTACATTTGTAGCGAGTACAGTAGTAGCATGGCCAGGGTAGGCCGTCTTTAAATCAAAACTAACGATCTTTAGTGGCAAATGCAACTATTTTCTTTCTGTAGGGCGCGGGCCCGCGCGGTCGGTTTTGCAGAAGATCATGCCTTAACGTACCAGGCGCCAGAGGGAGAAGCATATATGAAAAAAATCGCCATAGTGGGTTTAGGCTGGCTGGGAATGCCGCTGGCGTTATCGCTGCTTGCCAGGGGATATCGGGTGGCCGGCACTAAAACCACGCCGGACGGCGTCGAGGCGGCCAGGATGTGCGGCGTGGAGTGCTATCCGCTGGTCCTGACGCCGGAAATCAACGCTGAGCAGGACGACCTGGCGGCGCTGTTCCAGGTGGACGCCTTGATTATTACCCTGCCGGCGGGCCGCACTATGGAACGCGCCGACGACTATTTGCTGGCGGTGCAGCAGGTGGTGGACAGCGCCCTGGCGTTTGCCGTGCCGCGCATTATCTTCACCAGCTCCACCGCCGTGTATGGCGAGACGGCGGGCCTGCTGCGCGAAGACAGCCCGCTGGCGCCGGTAACGCCCGCGGGCGCGTGCCTGGTGGAGCTGGAGCGCTGGCTGCATCGCCTGCCCAATACGTCGGTGGATATCCTGCGCCTTGCCGGGCTGGTGGGGCCGAGCCGCCATCCCGGCCGGTTCCTGGCGGGCAAGACTGGGTTGCCGGGCGGGTCGCACGGCGTTAATCTGGTGCATCAGTCGGATGTCATCGCCGCCATTGAGCTGCTGCTCAAGCTGCCAAAGGGCGGGCATATCTATAATATCTGCGCGCCGCGCCATCCGGCAAAGCGCGATTATTATCCGGCCAGGGCGCGGGAACTGGCATTGACCCCGCCGGAATACCTGGCCGACGAGGCCGGCGATGGCCGGGCGCAGGATAGCGGTAAAACCATCGACGGCAGCCGGATTTGCCGCGAGCTGGGGTTTGAATACCTGTATCCGGATCCGGCCCTGATGCCGATGCGCCTGTCGTGAGCCGGGCGGGGGCGTCAGGGCCTGATTGGCTAAAGACTGGATGTGGTCAAAAGCCGGATTTGCCAAAAAACGGCCTTGGCGCTATGTTTTTAGAGCAGGCGCAATATCGCGCCTGCCGGTTTGCTGTCCGCCAATGTTATGCAAAAGGGATGTTTCAGCGGGTAAACTATGCACAACCACGTAGCAATAGATGTTCTCAGGACGCGGCCCGCGCAGCAGATGGATACGCAGGCGCGGCGCGCAATGCTCGCCGACGGGCAGCGAACCAGCGCGTTCCAGCGTGAGATCGCCGCTTACCTGGCACGCCACCCCCGAACGCAGCAAGTCGATATTTTTCTCACCGATCTTAACGGCGGTTTCCGCGGTAAACGTATCCCGCTGACCGAACTTTCCACGATTGAAAACGGATGCTATTTCCCCGCGTCGCTGTTTGCCATCAACCTTTACGGCCACACGGTGGAGGATGCCGGGCTGGGGCAGGAAAAAGGCGAGCCCGATCATGTCTGCGTGCCGGTCGCCGGTACCCTGGCGCCATCCGCCGCCGATCCCGATTCAACCGCCCAACTGCTGCTGACCATGCTTGATGAGGACGGCGCGCCTTTTGACGTCGAGCCGCGCAATGTTCTCAATCGGGTGTGGCAGCAGTTGCGCGCGCGCGGCTTTAGCCCGGTGGCGGCGGTGGAACTGGAATTCTACCTGGTGGATCGCGCGCGCGACGCGGCGGGCCGGCTGCAGCCGCCCTGCGCGCCGGGAACCGGCTATCGCCATACCCAAAGCCAGGTGTATTCACTGGATAATCTCGACCTTTTTGCCGCGGTGCTCAACGATATCGACCGGCTTGCCGGCCTGCAGGGCTTGCCCGCCGCCGGCGCCGTGGCGGAGTCCAGCCCCGGCCAGTTCGAGATTAACCTTCACCATGGCGATAACCCGCTTACCGTCTGCGACCAGGCCCTGCAGTTAAAGCGGCTGGTGCGGCTGGTGGCGGAAAACCATGGCATGCAGGCCACGTTTATGGCCAAACCCTACGAGGCGTTTGCGGGCAGCGGATTGCATATCCATCTGAGCCTGCGCGACGGGCAGGGTAACAATGTGCTGTCCGACGGCTGCGGCCGCCATGCCGGCCTGATGTGCGACGCCCTGGCCGGCATGCTCGATTTGATGCCCGCTTCCATGGCGCTGCTGGCGCCCAACGTTAACGCATTCCGGCGCTTTCAGCCCGGCATGTATGTGCCTGTGCGGGCCAATTGGGGCTATAACAATCGTACCGTGGCGCTGCGTATTCCCTGTAGCGATGGCGATAACCACCGGGTGGAATACCGGGTGCCGGGCGCGGACGTCAATCCTTACCTGGCACTGGCCGCGGCGCTGGCGGGCATGCTGCACGGCCTGGAGAACCCGCCGCCGCTGCCGGCGGAAATTACCGGCAACGGCGGCGATGAACACCAGGGCGCGCCGCTGCCGCTGCGGCAAAGCGAGGCACTGCGGGCGTTTCGGGAGAGCACGCGCCTGCAGGAGTTACTGGGCGCGCGCTTTTGCCGGGTTTACCATGCCTGCAAGCACGCCGAACTCAGCCATTTCGAGCAGTTGGTGACGCCAACGGAGATCGACTGGATGCTGAAAAACGCCTGATTGTTAATCAAATTGATAACTTATCCTGTTAACGGCCAGACCCAGTTTTTCCCGTTCCCGCCCGGTACCCAGGTCGCGTGGACTTTTCAGCGCATCGAATGCGATTTTGATAGCGATATTGCCGTCATCGCCGTCAATATTATCAATGGTAAACTGAATGCGCTGATCCCCTGGCGGTAAATCGAGGTCTTTGATTTTTTTATCACGGTAGTAAATTGCCCCTTTGACCGGTTGATTTGTTGATGCCGCTAGGGTAAAAACGCCTCGCCGCCAGGGTGCCGCTTTATGAAAGGCCATCCGCGCCGTTAGTCCTTCGGTCCAGCGATAGTCCGGCTCCGAGGATTTTCTCCAGCCTTGCCAAATATAATCACTGTGTTTCCAGCCGAAACGAAGTTCGCCGACGGAGGCAAGCTCTGGCGCGGAGTAGGTGATGATAGGGCGGTTGTACACATAAAATAACAGGTTGTTAAAGGTCAGTTTTTCCTCAGGCTCACCGAATTGCCTGACAATGCCGTCAAGACATAGCTGCAAATCCGGACATTCCTCGCCGCCTTTGGCCACGGCGATAAACTGTCTTTGCGGCTTTTCGTTGGTTTCAGGTATATACCAATAGTTAAACGTTTGCGACCGGCCGCCGCGTAGCATTAGCCCGGTGACTTTATCGAAGTCGATTGGGCGTATCAGTATTTTCCACTGGGTATCCCAAGCGAGCGCCAGCGTTTTGGCGTCCCAATAGGGGCCGAAACCGTAAGATAGATCGTTTTTTTCCAGAAAAGCGCGCAATTCGCTCATGGACCGATCCTGGGCATTAGCGGCAACCTGCCAATGGGAGTAGATGCCAGACAAAAACAGAATGCCCAGGAAGCCCAACAGCGGTTTGTGCATGCGATACACCGCGCTGGTAAAGATAGCGATAATGGCCAGATAGACAATGTTGACGAAAAAACGCGCGCTATAGGAGGCCCCGGGGACACTGCTTAAAATAAAAGCCGAGGTAATGCCAGCCAGGGAAAGAAAGATAACCCTATCTAGACTATCATGCTTGGCCATAGTGATAAGGGCATAAAAGTAGAGGAGAATAAGGATGATGGCCGAAATTATCTTTAGATTATCTGTCTGGATAAAAAAGACATTCAGG
Source organism: Sodalis sp. C49 (assembly GCF_046352915.1). Lineage (NCBI taxonomy): Bacteria > Pseudomonadati > Pseudomonadota > Gammaproteobacteria > Enterobacterales > Bruguierivoracaceae > Sodalis > Sodalis sp. C49. The sequence goes on from NZ_CP163303.1 coordinate 51,675, forward strand.
CTGCCCCCCACGCCCACCAGAAACCAATAGGCATTTGCCAGCATCTGTTCAGGCGCGCCCAGCGTGAAACGGGCCACCGGTAAATGAAGAAGTCGTTCAATAATATGTGTAAAAAGGATAATGCCGGTAATAAATAACGGAATAACATATTTTTTGGGCTGCGTCCTGGCGATAAAACCAGAATAGAGACTGGTCAAAAATAATGGCAGAAAATAGGCCGCCTGAAACCAGGGATCCGAAACAGAGGCTATAATTATCAGCGCACAGAGTCCAATCTCATAAGGAAAACTAAATTGTTGCGGTTTAACAATATACAGATAAACGCATGCCAGCCCATACAAATTAGTCAGGTTATGGGAAAAGGGATGTGAAATATAGGCTACACTGTAAGCAAATACGGATAAACCGCAGAAGAATGGAATCAACAAAAAGGCGTAACGGCTGCGGGTTTTGTGAAAACAGATTAAGGATGATATCACCGCGGCTAAAAAAACTTGGGAAATTTCAATAAATTTAATAATGGATATTGAAGTGGATCCTGTAAGTTTAAACAGCAGGAAATGAATAGGGTAGGTGGATAAGTACCAGTTATCCACCGTGGGCCGCCACTGGGATAACACCGAAAAACCATGAAGCTGGATTTCATGCCAAACGATAATTGAATTGGCGACATCATTGTCCGCACTGAAGTTAATCATCACAAAATGATAACTTAATATCATACCCAATATAATATTTATTGCAAAAAAGGAAGGGTGCAGCCAAATGCTGTAACCCCGTTGCCCACTTTTTTTCATTCCTAATCTCTCTGGTGTTTATACTTCAGGCTAGGGTGAAACATAGCCGGTTATAAAGTTAATGTCAGTTTATTAAAGCTGTTGCATATAATCAAACAGCGCCTTCAGGAGGCGGGTTTTTTGCTCATCGCCGGCATGTTCGGCATAGAGCCGTTCCAGGTTTTCCACATAGGCTTGCAGCGTTTCCGGGGTAAATAATCCTTTGCGGTATGCCAGCCAGCGTTGCTGTTCACCGTCATCGAGGGTGTGGGGAAAGTTACGCGCCCGATAGCGAAACAGCAGCGGAGCAAGGCGCGGGTCGACAAAACTGATATCCAGCGCCGGCAGGTTAACGGGATCGGTTGCCAGGATAATATCCATGGCCGCGCGGTCGGCATCGCTGAAAAAACCATCGTACAGCTGGGCGTCGACGTTATCGGATCCGGCAAAGGGCTCGGCTTCGGCATACAGCGCCACCACTTTTTCCCGCACGCCGGCGTGCCGGCGCAGCACCTGCAGGTTCTGCAGGCAGCGCTCGCGGTCAATCCCCAGGCGTTCCGCATCCTCCGGGCGCAGGGTACTGGCGGGCGCCAGCACCGGGCATTTATTGATATGCACCAGTTTAATCGGCACCGCGGACAGTTCGCCGAGCTTATCGCGCCGCGTATAAAGGCGGGTACGCAGTTCATCGGCGCTGAGATCCAGAAGTACCTCCATATCGCCGGCCAGGTCGCAGACGATCAGGGCGTTTTGGTTCTCCGGGTGCCAGGCCAACGGCGCAATCCAGCTGGTATTGCCGCGCCCGGCGCCAAACATGCCCGAAACATGGACCAGCGGTTTCATGGCGGCGATATCCAGCAGGCTTTTCAGCTTTTGCTTGCCGCGATGCTGGTAAAGATACTCGAACAGCTTCGGCTGCGCCTGTCGGGCCAGCTTCGCCATGGCAAGCGTGGCGTGGACATCGGCCATGGCGTCATGGGCGTTGGCGTGTTCAACGCCGTTGGCGCGGGTAAGGTGCTCCAGGCGAAAGCTCGGCAAACCGTCATCATTAAGCGGCCAGTTGATGCCCCCGGGACGCAGCGCGTAGCAGGCGCGCATCACGTCCAGCAGGTCCCAGCGCGTATTGCCCTGGCGCCAGCTGTAGGCGTAGGGATCGTAGAAGTTGCGGTAAAAAATATTGCGCGTCACTTCGTCATCGAAACGGATATTGTTGTAACCGAGAATGCAGGTATCCGGCACGCTGAACAACCCATGGATCCGCCTGGCGAATTCCGCTTCGCAGACGCCCTCGCGGGCGGCCTGCTGCGGCGTGATGCCGGTAATCAGCACCGCCTCGGGATCGGGCAGGTAGTCGTCGGCCGGTTTGCAGAAAAATACCTGGGGCTCTTCCAGCGGTTCGAAGTCCAGTCCGGCGCGGATCCCCGCGAACTGGGCGGGCCGATCCAGCGCCGGATGTTTGCCGAAGGTTTCGTAATCATGCACCAGAAAGCTCGGTTGCTTGGGAGTAGTAGCCACGATGGTCAAAAGTCCGGTTGGGTGGATAGCGCCGATCGTTATCATCGGCTTTATCGGCGTATTATGTCATGATTAACCGCTAAACCCTACCGGGATGACCGGCGAATCACCGCGTTTGGCACTGGAAACCGCTGTGGCAGCCGGGATGGCGACCCGGCGTTTTCCAGGTCGCCTTTGGCGTAACGCGCGGGGAAACCTTATGCCTGTCCTGAGCCTAAGGCGACAGGCGAGGATGATTAAACAGTGCTTATGGACCTTTTATGGATAATACCGCATGCATACATTAATTATCGTGGTGGTTGGCCTGGCATTGCTCGGCCTGTTTACCTATAGCGCGCATTTTGTCGGCCGCCCGGCCATAGCGACGGCGGTAAAGGCTTTTATGGTGCTGTGGCTGGTCATCTCCCTGGCCAACCTGGGCGTGGGTGTGTTCCGCGCCGGTTATACGCTGCTGGAAGAACTGCCGGTGCTGGCGCTGGTGTTCGGCGTTCCGGCTATTGCCGCGTTATTGGTGCACAAGCGTTTAAACAATAAAAAATAGTCTGCCTGGGATAACGGCACGCCGGAGTGGGAATAGATTACCCCACCATGGCTGCCGCCGACTGGGTGGCGCCTGGACTTTTCACGGCCCTTGCGTACGGTTTAACCGCCGCGACATATCTTAATTACGTCATGCCACCATCAGCCCCCCGAGTAGGTTTATCACCAGCGCCGCCACGGTGCGCCGTGCCGCCGGTGGCGCGGGCCGGGTGATATTTGGGCGCGCACAATTATAGCCGATGTCTGATTTTCAGTAAGAGATAGTTCAAGCTTTCCTGGCGGATCACATTTATGAAAATTGCGTCTGTCAAAACGGTTTAAGCAATGTTATGAGAAATAGTAATAAAACATTTCAGTCATTCCTGCACAGCGTTTTATTCAGTTAGCTAATACATTATCAAGGAGCGGGTGTATGCGAAACATTGCTTCCCATCTGGTTTGGGTGTTGGTTGCCGTTGCGGGCGCTTTTGGGATGGGCGTTATCGCCTTGCATAACGGCGAAAAAATTAACGCGTTGTGGATCCTGGTGGTGGCGGTGGCGGTTTATCTGATTGCCTATCGCTATTACAGCCGCTTTATCGCCAGCCGCGTGCTGCGGCTGGACGCGACGCGCATGACGCCGGCCTATCGCCATAACGACGGACTGGATTACGTCCCCACGAATAAATATGTGCTGTTTGGGCATCACTTTGCCGCCATTGCCGGCGCCGGTCCCCTGGTCGGTCCGGTTCTGGCGGCGCAGATGGGGTATCTCCCCGGCATGATCTGGATCCTGGCGGGCGTGGTGCTGGCGGGCGCGGTGCAGGATTTCATGGTGCTGTTTGTGTCGGCGCGGCGGGACGGACGATCGCTTGGCGACTTAATCAAACAGGAACTGGGCGCGGTTCCCGGGGTGATTGCGTTATTCGGCACTTTTATGATCATGATAATTATCCTGGCGGTATTGGCGCTTATCGTGGTTAAAGCCCTGACCAACAGTCCGTGGGGCGCGTTTACCGTGGGCTGTACCATCCCGCTGGCGATTTTCATGGGCATCTACCTGCGTTTTATCCGGCCGGGTAAAATTGGCGAGATCTCGATCATCGGCTTTATCGTGCTGATGGCCGCCATTATCTACGGCGGCGATATCTCCCGCAGCCCCACGCTGGCGCCTTTCTTTACCCTGGACGGTAAACAGCTGACCTGGACCTTGATTATCTACGGCGGCGTGGCGTCCATCCTGCCGGTCTGGCTGCTGCTGGCCCCGCGGGATTATTTGTCCACGTTCCTGAAAATCGGCACCATCGTCGGGCTGGCGATCGGCATCGTGTTTATCGCCCCGACGCTGGAAATGCCGTCCATGACCCGTTTTATCGACGGCACCGGGCCGGTATGGTCGGGTACGCTGTTTCCTTTCCTGTTTATTACCATCGCCTGCGGCGCGGTGTCGGGCTTCCATGCGCTGATTGCCTCGGGCACCACGCCCAAGATGCTGGAAAACGAGACCCAGGCGGCTTTTATCGGCTATGGCGGCATGTTGATGGAATCCTTCGTCGCCATCATGGCGCTGATTGCCGCGTCGGTTATCGATCCGGGCATTTATTTTGCCATGAACAGTCCGGCGGCGGCGCTGGGCGGCACGACGGTGGAAGCGGCGGCGGCGGCGGTCAGCGGCTGGGGATTTGAGATCACCCCGCAGATGCTGACCGACTACGCGCAATCGGTAGGCGAAACCAGCATCGTGTCCCGGGCGGGCGGCGCGCCTACCCTGGCGGTCGGCATGGCGCATATCCTCAGCCAGGCCGTGAGCAGTATCAGCATGGCGTTCTGGTATCATTTCGCCATTCTGTTCGAAGCGCTGTTTATTCTCACCGCGGTGGATGCCGGCACCCGCGCCGGACGGTTTATGCTGCAGGATCTGCTGGGCGTGGCGGTGCCGTCGCTCAGGCGCACCGATTCGCTGGCGGCCAATATCATCGCCACCGCGCTGTGCGTGGCCGCCTGGGGGTATTTCCTTTACCAGGGCGTTGTGGATCCGCTGGGGGGCATCAATACCCTGTGGCCGCTGTTCGGCATCGCCAACCAGATGCTGGCGGCCATGGCGCTGACCCTGTGTTTTGTCGTGCTGTTCAAGATGAAACGTCATGTCTACGCCTGGGTGGCCGGCGTGCCGATGGCGTTCTTATTGGTGTGCACCACCACCGCCGGGCTGATGAAAATCCTGTCCAGCGACCCGCGGGTGGGGTTTCTTGCGCTAGCGCGTAAATACCAGGCGGGCATCGACCAGAATCAGATAATCGCACCGGCCAAAACCATGGAGGAAATGGGACGGCTGGTATTCAATAATCAGCTGAACGCCGGGCTGACCGCGCTGTTTATCTTTGTGATGATCAGCATTTTGTTATTCGGCTTACGTTCGGCCTACCAGGCCTACCGGCTGGATAAACGCAGCGATACGGAAGTGCCTTATCAGGCCTTGCCGCTGATGAAATAACGGGGCCGGCCCGCGCCGATCGCCGGCGCGGGCGGTTTCGTCCGCTATTTAAATCCAGGCGAACAGGCCGATAACACAGAGCCAGAATAAACCACTTAGCAGGAAAACTAATCTCCAGGCTAAAGAACGTGAGATGTTTATCATATATCCAGGTATATCATTTAAGAGGTATAAATAAAGGCGGCAAAACCTATTTCGTGAAAAATGGGCCAGATAATCGGCTTTACCAAGAACTATTCGTTATCTTAGCCCATAAATAAAAACTATCACAGTGGGGTCTGAAAAAAAGGATCTATTTTATCGTTAACCCATTAATTAATATGAAATTAAAATAGCGTTAAAATTTTTTTATTTATAACTTAATATTAACATGAATTTATACGGATAAGAGTTATCAGTAAATAAGTTGTTTTTTGACAAAATAAACCTGGCACATTAGTTTGTTATTCAATTAATGCAAATATGAATAAAGAATTAAGTAATTAAATAAAATTAACAAGCATTGCCATGAAATGGGCGAAGCCGGCGCTGCGGCCGGCTCTGCCCGTACGATGAAGGGCGCCGCGCCTCAGGGCCGCAGCGTTTTGCGCATCTCCTTGACGTCGTCGGTGTTGACCGGCGCCGCGGCGTTGCCCCAGCTGTTGCGGATATAGGTCAGGACATTCGCCACCTGGGCGTCATCCAGGTTCCAGGCGAAGCTGGGCATGGCGGGCGCGGTGGGACGGCTGTCGGTGGCGCCCGCGCGGCTGCCGGCCAGCACCACGTTTATCAGCGAAGCGGCGTTGGGCGCGCGGATGAGCGGATTGTCGGCCAGGCGCGGGAAAATATTGGCCTCGCCGGTGCCGGCGGAGTTATGGCAGGCCGAGCAGCGATCGAAATAAATGGCCTTGCCCGCCACCATCCGGCTGTCATCGGCGGCCAGGGCCGCGGGCGCCTTGTCCGTTGAGGCCTTGCCCGCCTTCAGGTAGACCGCCACCGCCTTGAGGTCCGCGTCATGCCAATGCTGGGAAGAGTGTTCCACCTCTTCCGCCATCGGGCCGGAGGCGATATCGAAACGGTTGACGCCGGTGCGCAGGTAGGCTATCAGATCCTCTTCGCTCCATGCGCCGATGCCGGTATGCGCGTTATTGGTAATATCGGGGGCCCACCATGCCCCCAGGCTGTTGCCCTGCAGGAAATTGTCGTTCTTGTCGCCGCCCAGCAGGTTCTTGGGCGTATGGCAGGTGCCGCAGTGACCGGGGCCTTCCACCAGATAGGCGCCGCGATTCCATTCGGCGGATTGGGTCGGGTCGGGGGTGTAGACGCCCTTAGTGAAATTCAGCCAGTTCCAGGCAATCAGGCTGGTGCGAATGTTAAACGGAAACGGCAGCTGATTGGTTTCCACGGGGTGGTAAATGGGCTGGAGGGTTTGCAGGTAGGCCCACAGCGCCTGATTGTCCTCGCGGCTCATTTTGGTATAGGCGGTAAACGGCATCGCGCCGTAGAGACGTTTGCCGCCATGGCCTATCCCTTCCGACATGGCCCGCTGGAAATCATCAAACGTCCATTTGCCGATGCCGGTTTCCACATCCGGCGTGATATTGGCGCCCAGCAGGGCGCCGAATGGCGTGTCGATACGGAATCCGCCGGCAAAGGGTTTGGCGGCATCCGTGGTATGGCAGGCGGTACAATCGCCCACCACCGCCAGGTAGCGGCCCTTTTCCACCTGATCATACTCCGGCTGCGCCTGGGCATGTCCCGTCCAGGCGGCCAGCGCCAGCAGGCCGGCGTAAAATGAAATCAGCTTTTTCATGCGGTGATCATCTCCCCGGGGCGTTGCAGGTAGTAGTGGCGAATGGCGTAGGCGGCCTTGAAGGCCAGCGCCCCCACGGTGCCGGTGGGGTTATAGCCGGGATTCTGCGGGAAGGCGGAAGCGCCGACCACAAACAGGTTGGGCACATCCCAGACCTGCAGGTGTTTGTTTACCGAGCTGTTGGCGGGATCGCTTCCCATAACAAAGCCGCCGACGATATGGGATGACTGATAGGGCGCCGAATTCCAGTGGCCCTTCATTGGGCGCATATAGTATTCCCGTGGATTCATCGCCTTGGCGATCTCGCCGACTTTGCCGGTGCAATACGCGGCCATCTTCAGATCGTTGGGGGAGAAATCGAAAGTCACGCGCAGCAAGGGCCGGCCCAGAGGATCTTTATAATTGGGATCCAGGGACAGGTAATTGGTGCGCGTGCTGTAGCTGCTGGCCTCGCAGCCAATGCTCATGCTGCTCAGGTAGTTTTTCTTGACCTGGCGCTTGAACTCGCTGCCCCAGGTCGGCGCGCTGGGCGGGGTGGGGTGATAGGCGATCGGCGCGGCGCCGATGGGCGTGACGCGGATGCTGCCGCCGCCGAAAAAGCCCAGGCCGGTATGATCGAAATTGTCGTTATTGAAATCATCGATGCCCATGCCGACCGCCCCGGCGCCGATAAACGGATTAAAGTTTTTATTATCAAAAAACAGCTGTACCGAATTGGCGGTTTGGTAGGCGTAGTTGCGGCCGGTGGTGCCGGTATTGGTCACCGGATCGTAGGGTTTTCCCACGCCGGATAACAACATCAGGCGCACGTTTTCAAAGGTAAATGCCGTGACGATGACCAGGTCGGCGGGTTGTTCCCATTCATCGCCGGAGGAATCAATATAGACCACGCCGGTGGCACGTTTGCCCGTGGAGTCGAGGGTGACTTTCATGACTTCGCTGTTGGTCAGGGCGGAGAAATTGTCTTTGCGCACCAGTACCGGCAGCACGGTGGTTATGGCGCTGGCCTTGGAATAGTTGGCGCAGCCGTAGTTGGTGCAAAAACCGCAGTAGGTGCAGGGGCCCATGGTCACGCCCAGGGGGTTGGTATACGCCTGCGATACCAGGGAGGAGGGAACCGGAAAGGCTTTATAGCCCAGGTTTCGGGCGGCTTCGGCAAACAGCGTCGGGCCGTAGGGCTGCTTCATCGGCGGCGTGGGATACTCGCCGGAGCGCATGCCCTCATAGGGGTTGCCGCCGTCGCGCCGGGTGCCATTGACATTGGACGCATAGCCCGAGGTGCCCGCCAGCCGCTCGAATTGCATATAAAACGGCTCCATCTCCTGCCAATCGGTGCCCCAGTCCTGCAGGGTCAGTTCTTTTGGCATGGCGTCGGCGCCGTAGCGTTCCAGCAGATGGCTTTTCAGGCGGAATTCTTCCGGCTGGAAGCGGAATGTGATGCCCGCCCAATGGTTGCCTGCGCCGCCGGTGCCGTTACCAGGATGAAACGATCCCCAACTGCGCATGGGCAGGGCGGTTTGCGACGGATCGTTGCGTACGGTAATGGTATTTTGTTTGGTGCGCAGCATCAGTTCCTGGCTGCGGTTATAGCGCAGTTCGTCGGTCACCGAGGCGACGTTAAAATCCCGCGCGGTATCGCGCCACGGGCCGCGTTCGATGGCAATGACTTCCAGGCCGGCGTCGGTCAGTTCATTGGCGATAATCGCCCCCGCCCAGCCCAGACCAATCACCACCACATCGGTTTTGGGGAGTTTCTTTGCCATAATGGTGTTATCCCTTGGTTTTCCATTGCTCACTGCCGCCAATGCTTACCGGCGTTAAATGAAGATCCTGATTATGCTGTTCGATAAGATCGCGGTAGTCGTACCGCGCGCCCGGAAAACCAATCATTTTCCATGACACCATATCGCGGTTGCCGCCGTACATCGGGTCGGCGAAAAAGCCTTCCATGGTGTTGTCCAGCACCTGTTTGAAAAACAGTTTGGCGTCGATATTGGCCAGTTTGATATCCCCTTTTTCCAGACCGGTCAGAATGTTATCGCGCTGTTCGGGCGGAAGTTCGTGAAAGGCTTTCTGAAAGGTGCTGCGGCAATACTCATCCAAATCGGCCAGGCCGATGCGGTAACGCTGCTGGGGCACCAGGGGGGATTGGTCGCCCTGCTCGGGGGTGCCCTCCTGAAAAGGGCCTTCACGGTAAAGCCGGGAGAAGGTGCCGTAAAACCCTTTCATCTGACGGTCGATGAATACCACGCATCCGGCGTCTTTGCCGCTGACGCTGAGCTCATCGGCGGGGATAAACCGCTCGACCATGGCTTCAAGCGTCGCCACTTCCTTATCGTTAAAAAACAGCCAGCCCTGGTCGGCAAAGGTTTCCGTCGGGTTGTGCGCGAAGGGCTGCCAGCCCGGCGCGCCGGCGAGGGTGGCCGCCTTGGCGCTTACGCCCGCGCCGATAGCCAAGGTCGCGGCGGAATAGGAAAGAAGCTGCCTGCGGGTTACCCCCGGCAGCGTTTTTTTTCTTTTGCGCATATGTGCTTCCCGTTTCTTATTGTGGCGTGCCTGTGCAGGCTCCGCACTGTTATCTGCGGTAAACGACCGGCTAAGCCGGGGTCGTAAACCCCATAACTATAAAGGATTCTTCCTACTAGCAAATTATGAATATGTTGCTAACAATTACGTAACTTTGCAATGGTACCGGTTCCTACCGCTCCGGCAACACAGGCCGGCTGCGGAGCAGCAATGTGAGCATTAGATTTATCTGCTTGAATTAACGCATCAAAATCCGACGGGATGCGTTTAGCCCCCCGGTAAAAAGATGTAAGTGAATTAGACAGGCTCCTTGACGCCGCGGGTTTTACCTGGCGGCCTGACCGGATGCCGGGGGCGTCTGCAAAACCGCTCGCCAAACGGCGCGCGTCGAGACGAACCTTATGATTAATAATATTTTTATGTTATGTAGCATTATAGCGGGATAACCCTACCCTTAGAGAAAAGAGTTGTTTATAGCGCTATGGTTACAATTTGAAATATGGAAGACTAATTATTGATGTGAAAAGTAGTTAATTTCATTAAACTACCTATCCCGCTTCGTTTTTGCCAGGTCGATTTCCCGTGCGTTTGGACAGACAGATTTCCTCACTAGAACATACCATTTACCAGCATTACCGCATTGCCCACGGCCTGCGCATCGGCCTGGCTTTTGTGCTGACCTTTATGATTATCCGTCTGCTGGATATTCCGGAGGGCACCTGGCCGCTGATCACGCTGGTGGTGGTAATGGGGCCGATTTCCTTTTGGGGCAATGTCCTGCAGCGGGCGGTTCAGCGCATTATCGGCACCGTTTTTGGCGCCGCGTCGGGGCTTATCGGCCTGCGGCTGGAGCTGTATTCCCTGCCGCTGATGCTGATATGGTGCGGCCTGGTGATGTTTATCTGCGGTTACCTGACGCTTGGCAAGCGTCCCTACCTGGCGTTGCTTATCGGCATCACCCTGGCGGTGGTATGCGGCGCCGGGGCGGGGGATATGCAAACCGCCTTGTGGCGCAGCGGGGATGTGATTATCGGTTCGCTGCTGGCGCTGTTGTTTACCAGCATCTACCCGCAGCGGGCGTTTATTCACTGGCGCATGAAGATGAGTTTCGGCCTGATTGCCCTCAGCAAAATCTACGCCGCCTACCTTTCGCCCAATATCATCGAACGCCCCCGCCTGGACGGGCGCCTGAAAAAACTGCTGGCCGATGTCAGCAAAACGGGCACCCTGGTGACGCCGGCCAGCAAGGAAAGCGCGGTAGCCAAAGACGTGTTCGACGCCATCCAGGATCTCAGCCGTAATATCGTCTGCGTACTGGAACTGCAAATCGACGCCTGGTGGGCCTCGCGCGAGAGCCACTTTATCCTGCTCAACGCCACCACCCTGCGCAGTACGCAAAGGGTAACCCTGCGCGCGCTGGTGACCCTCGCCGACGCGCTGCGCCAGGGCAATCCGGCGCCGATTGTCGCCAATAGCGGCGAACTGGCGGTCATCGCCGCCGAGCTCAAATTATTAATGGAGCAGGCCAGCCAGCGTAACGAGGTGGAGGCGCCGATATTCGGTTACGTCTGGCTGAGCCTGAAGCTGACGCAACAGCTGGAGCAGTTGGCGCGGCTGCTGTGTCAGGCGTTGCGTAAGCCATTGCCGCAACAGGAAGAATGAATTATGGCCCGGCGGTAAAAACGGGTAACATAGTGAAATGCCATTGCACCGGATAGCTGCTACTCTGTAAGGTAATGACTATGCGTTTGCGCACCGTTTTCAACCTATGACTTCAGCAAGGAAATTGACATGGATCACATCAAGCCTTCATTCCAGGATGTCCTGGAGTTTGTGCGAATGTTTCGCCGTAAAAACAAGTTGCAGCGTGAAATAGCCGATAACGAGAAAAAAATCCGCGATAACCAGAAGCGTGTCCTGCTGCTGGACAATCTGAGCGACTATCTCAAGCCGGGCATGACCATCGAGGAAGTGCAGGCCATCATCGCCAGCATGCGCACCGACTATGAGGATCGCGTGGATGATTACATCATCAAAAACGCCGAGCTGTCGAAAGAGCGTCGCGAACTGTCCAAAAAATTAAAAGCCATCGGCGAAGTCAAGGCTATGGCCGCAGGCGCCCCTGAGGCGGGTAAACACATCTGATCGTTCTGATGCCGGTCCGCCCGTGGCAACCTGAATCGCCGCCGGCGGACCGGCTTTTTTTACCGCCGGCAATAAAAAATTGAAACAACGTATTCATTCAATAAAAAATAATAATCCTCGTTCAATAAATAAAATTCCTAAGAATAAAAAATATAATGATAACATACGCTCAATTTTATGATTGTCGCTGAGGAAATGCGCCGCTTCACCATTGCAAGGTTCCCCTAGCCTGAATAATATTGTAGATTAACGGGATAATAGTATAACAGATTAAACATAATCATATATACAATGGTTATGGTGTGTATGATTGACCTTGTTTTATTATAAAGACCGTATGCTTAATGATAGTTACTTAATGATGGTTACTTAATGATAGTTAATTATGATCCATTAACAGTGGCGAGCTATTTACCAGCAAAGGATGGAAGAAGCATCTCCCGCAATCAGAGCCTGTTTCTGACGGAAAGGGAGCCGACAACGGCATACGCAAAACGCAGGTAAGTTATTTCATGACTATCAGGAAATATCAAATCGGTATTATTATTCGCCCGATTTTATTATTATTTACAATAATAATATTATTTCAATCCATGGAGAATGCCAGGAAATCAGCACCGCTGATCCAACCCGTTTTACCTGTTTATTACCAAGGGCCATGGTCCCCGGCGGCGCAGACGGCGAATCCGTTTTGCCCGGTCCCGGATTGCGCCACGAGCGGTTTAGCCGTGCAATGTCCCTGTGCGTATCATCAGCACGCTTTTGGCGCCGGCAATATCAGGGCGGTAAACAAGGATAAACTGTGCCAACGTCAGGAGCCGGGCGATCGCAGCGTTTACCGCTTTATCAAGAGCGATATAAAACAACGGGTAAAGCGGGCAATCAGGCGCTTGCTGCGCCTGGGCCAAAAATAAACGCCGCGCCCAAAGCCGCGTTGCAAGGCAAGCGCACGGGGCGCGCCCGCCATCGCCAGGTTTTAGGCCGGCGTGTGGCAGGGCGCGCCCCGTCAATGGTGCACCACCGCCAGCCGCTGGATATTCTTTTTGATCGCCGCCGCCGAATCATCAAACTGACGCTGCTCCACTTCATTTAAATCCAGCTCGATAATCTGCGCCACACCGCGCTGCGCCAATACCGCTGGTACGCCGATCGCCAGGCCCTGCTTGCCATATTCGCCGTCAAGCACGCAGGAAACCGTCAGGGCGCGATGGCTGCTGGTGAATACGTTGCGGCAAATTTCGGTAATGGTGCCGGCGACGCCATATTCGGTGCAGCCCTTTTGGGCATAGATTTCAAAACCCAACTGACGCGTCCGCTCGCCGAGCGCCGGGAAATCCAGCTCATGACCGGTTTTCAACCGGCTGTATTCATTAAGCGGCATGCCGTATACCGAGCAGTGCGACCACACCGGGAATTGCGTATCGCCATGCTCGCCAAGGATAAAGGCGTCCACGCTTTGCGCGGCGATATCCAGTTGTTCCGCCAGGATGCGCCGTAAACGCGTGGTGTCCAGCCAAACGCCGGTGCCCAGCACCTGATGCCGCGGCAAGCCGGACAGCTTCCACACCTGATAGGTAATGATATCGCACGGGTTGGTGGCGATGAGGAAAATTCCCTTGAAGCCGTTGCGCATCATCTCCGGCACGATGTTGCCGACGATGCGCGCGGTGCCGTCCAGCTCGTCCAGCCGCGTTTGCCCCGGTTTCAGGCCGCCGCCGGACACGGTAATCACCGCGATATCGACATCCGCGCAGTCGGTTGCCGGCCGGGTGCTGATAACGATACGGCTGGGCATATATGCCGCCGCATCCGCCAGATCCTTGCGATGACCCTCAAGGAGCTGTTGGTTTAAATCCACCAGGATGATCTCCTCGCAAAACTGCTGGTTGAGCAGGGCATATGCAGCGGAAGAGCCGACATTGCCCGCGCCGATAATCATCACCTTACGTGGTTTCATGCATTTTACCTCGAGAAAAAGGGTTACGTGACCCGGCACACGGCCTCGATGCCGCCGCAGTTTAACAATTTTAAATGAATTATGGCCTGATTAACAAAATGGTATTCTTATACGCGACCCTGTTTCCCTCACCCAGACCTATTGAGCGACGTTATGTACAAATTTGAATACGGCACCAAAGAGCTGTCCTGGCTGGCAAAAAGGGATAAACGCATGGCGCAGGCCATCGAGCGCATCGGGATGATTGAGCGGCCCCTGATGCCGGACCTGTTCGCGGCCCTGGTCAGGAATATTGTCGACCAGCAGATTTCCACCAAGGCCGGCCTGACGGTCAACGCCCGCCTGGCGCTGCTGGCGGGCGCCATTACCCCCGCCGCCATGGAAAGCCTGACCGCGGAGCAAATCCAGTCCTGCGGCATGACCATGAAAAAAGCGCTCTATATCAAGGGCGCCGCCACCGCCGCCATGAGCGGCGAGCTGGATCTGGCGGCGCTGCCGTCCCGCCCGGACCCGGAAGTGATCGCCACCCTGTCGCGCCTGCCGGGCATCGGGGTCTGGACGGCGGAAATGCTGATGATTTTTGCGCTCGGCAGGCCCGATATCCTGAGCTGGGGCGATCTGGCCATTCGACGCGGCATGATGAATCTGTACCGCCATAAGGAACTGCCCCGCGAGCGCTTCGAACGCTATCGCCGCCGCTATTCGCCATACGGCACAACCGCATCGCTGTATCTGTGGGCCTGTTCGGCGCCCGGGTTCAGCATACACGCCCCAATTATCCCTGGCGATGCGCGCAGAGCCGAACCGGCAACGGCGGCGAAATAATGCCCTGGCGGGCCGAATCACGGCAAAAAAATACCCCGCGGGCGGGCGCCGGCGGGGCAGAGAGGGAAGACGATAATCAGGCGCTGAGCCAGCCCAGCTTAATCACAAACAGAATCGACAGCACGATCAGCGCCGCGTTCAGGTCGCGGGTGCGTCCGGCCAGCAGTTTTACCACTGTCCAGGTGATAAAGCCGAAGGCGATGCCGTTGGCGATAGAGTAGGTCAGCGGCATGGTCAGCGCGGTAACGGTGACGGGCGCCGCGACGGTGATGTCCTTCCAGTCGATTTCGGCCAGGCCCGAGGTCATCAGCACCGCGATAAACAGCAGGGCGGGCGCGGTGGCGAATGCCGGCACGCTGGAGGCCAGCGGCGCGAAGAACAGGCTGAGCAGAAACAGGATGCCCACCACGATCGCGGTCAGGCCGGTACGGCCGCCGGCGCTGACGCCCGCTGCCGACTCGATATAACTGGTGGTGGTGGAGGTGCCGAGCAGCGAGCCGAACAGCGCGGCGGCGCTGTCGGCGATGAGCGCTTTGCCCATGCGCGGGATATTGCCCGCCTCGTCGGTCAGGCCGGCGCGTTTGGTTACGCCTATCAGGGTACCGGAATTATCGAACACGTCCACGAACAGGAACGCGAACACCACGCTTACCAGGGAAATATTCAGCGCGCCGCGAATATCAAGCTGCAAAAAGGTCGGCGCAATGGACGGCGGCATGGAGATCACGCCGAAAAATTGGCTGTAACCCATGGCGATGGACAGGAACGTCACCGCCAGGATGCCGATCAGTACCGCGCCGGGCACCCGGCGGGCTTCCAGCACTACAATCAGCACAAACCCCAACATGGCGAACAGCGGACCCGCTTTGCCTAAATCGCCCAGGCCCACCAGGGTGGCCGGATTGGCGACCACGATGCCGGCGCCTTCAAGGGCGATAATGGCCAGGAATAACCCAATCCCGGCGGCAATGCCCGAGCGCAGCGGCAACGGAATGCTGGTGATGATCCACTCGCGGATCTTGAAAATCGACAGCGCGAAGAAAATCAGCGCCGATAAAAACACCGCTCCCAGCGCAATCTGCCAGGTATAACCCATATGTAAAACCACGGTATAGGTAAAGAACGCGTTTAGCCCCATGCCCGGCGCCAGCGCGATCGGGTAGTTGGCGATAAAGCCCATCAGCGCCGAACCGATGGCGGCGGCCAGACAGGTGGCGACAAACACCGAGCCTTTATCCATACCGGTGGCGCTCAGGATCGACGGGTTAACAAACAGAATATATGCCATTGCCAAAAAGGTGGTCAGCCCGGCCAGAATTTCGGTTCGTACGTTGGTACGATGGGCCTTTAATTGAAATAGTTTTTCTAACATGGGAGTTTTCTCATTGAAGTTGTCTGCACAGCCAAAGCAATCGCTATGCCACTATTGCAACCGCATGCCAAAGGCGGCAATGGGTGAAGCAGGCGCATTATATAGGTAATTCTAAATTTGCCGCAGCAAAAACGTAATCGGTTGCGCGGACGGCGGCACCATAAGCGTGCCGCCGCCTCACCATTAAGGTGCGTGGGCGCCTTTATGGTGCGCGGCGCGGCCGCTCCGGTGTGGCGCCAGGGTCGCGGCAACCCTCGGCAGACTTGCGTGACATCACATTTCCACACGTCTTTTTGACCTCTCTCACGCTTCACGCATCAGAAATCAACCCTTTCTTGAACATTTTTTTCACATTATCTATACATAGCGGTGTAATTTATTTCTTTCTTATGAAATAAATTACAGCGATTCCCGGGCTCGTGGTTCCGTTGTTGTTTCGCCGTCGCGGCTGAGCCAGGCCAACCCATCGTTTTCCGGGGAAATACCATGATAAAACACCTGCTTGCGTTGACCCTTTTTCTTGCCGCCCTGGTCGGCGGCGCCCAGGCTGCGGCCGACGACGGCCCCCAGTTTCGCTGCAAGCCGGGCGAAACCTATTATATGAATGTGATGGTCACCGGCGTGGAGTATTGGTTTCCGGTGTATGAGATGTTCAAACAGGCGGCGCACCAGCTGGGCTGTAAAACGGTGTATGGCGGCACGCCGGCGTATGACGTCAACCAGCAGTTGGCCAGCTTTGAACAGGTACTGGCGCAAAAACCGGCCGGCATTTTTTTGCATCCGATGAACCCCGATCCCTTTATCGAGCCGATTAACCGGGCGGCGGAGGCCGGCATCCCGGTGGTGACCTTTGCCGCCGATTCGCCCAACAGCAAACGCGTCGCGTATATTACCTCCGATAACTTTCGCGAAGGCCGCGCCGCCGCCGACCTGATGGGCAAAGCCATTAACGGCAAAGGGGAGTACGCGGTGCTGGAAAATCCCGGCCAGGACAATCACGACCGGCGGGTCAGCGCCTTTATCGACGAAATGAAAACCCATTACCCGGATATCAAACTGGTGGGCCGCGCGGCGACCAATCAGGATCCATCGAAAGCCTACAACGCCGTACTGTCTATCCTGCAGGCGCATCCCAACCTGTCGGTGCTGTTTATGCCGGAAGCCAGTTCCGCCATCGGCGCCGCCCAGGCGGTGGTGGAAAACGGCGGTAAGGTTAAGGTGATAACGGTGGACGTGAACGCCAAGGTGCTGGATATGATCAAGGCGGGCCAGGTGTTCGCCGCCATCGATCCCAACCAGGGGGTGCAGGGCTATATGGGATTTATGACGCTGTTCCTGGCGGCGCATCCTGACCTGATCGATCCGATGAATGATGCCAAACGCACCGGCGCCAACCCCTTTTCCTTCCCCTTGCTGGATAACGGCTATGCCGTGGTCACCAAAGATAACGCCGATGATTTCCGCTGGGACGGCTATTTGAAACGCCGGGGCACCAAAGGAATTAATGAGTAGGGTACCCGCCACGCCGGCGCGTGGCGCGCCGGTTGTCTGCGACGCGTTCACGCGCGGGAAGTTCGCCATGTCATTACATTTAACCCTGAGGGAGAGGCCATGTCAGCACCCCTAGCTTTACGGCTTAGCGGCATCAGCAAATCCTTTGGCCCCGTCAAGGCATTGGATAACGTCGAGTTTGCCCTGGCGGCCGGGGAAATCCACGCCCTGGCGGGAGAAAACGGCGCGGGAAAATCCACCCTGATGAATATCATCGACGGCATCATCAAACCCGATGCCGGTCGCATCTGGGTGAATGAGCGGCCGGTTGCGATCCACTCTCCCGCCGACGCCCAGCGGCTGGGCATCGGTCTGGTTCACCAGGAAATCGCCCTGTGCCCTGATATTTCCATTTATGAAAATATTTATATGGCCCATATCAACGGGTCGGGAAAGTCCTGGATCAATCATGGCGCATTGCGCCGCCAGGCCCAGGCGGTGATGGACAGGCTGGCGCCGATCCCGGTAACCGCCCGTGTCGGTAGCCTGCCCTTATCGCAGCAGCAGCTGGTGGAAATCGCCAAGGCGCTGACGCTTGACTGCCGCATTCTGATTCTGGACGAACCGACCGCGGCGCTGACCGAGCCCGAGGCGCAGCGGCTGTTCGCCATCGTTCGCCAACTGCGCACGCAGGGCATGGCGGTGATTTACATCAGCCACCGCATGGCCGAAATCTTCTCGCTGTGCCAGCGGGTCACCATTATGCGCGACGGCCGGACTGTGGGCTGTGAAAACCTCGACGCGCTGACGCCGGACCAGGTGATTACCCGGCTGGTGGGGCGCGAACTGACCCGCCTGTACCCGCCCAAGCGCGCGGACTGCCGGCATCTGGCGCCGGTGCTGGCGGTCGAGGGGCTCTCCGACGATCGGCGGTTCTTTGATATTTCCTTCCAGCTGCGGCCAGGGGAAATCCTGGGCATCGGCGGCCTGATGGGGTCCGGGCGCACCGAAATCGCCCAGGCTATTTGCGCCATCGATGCCCTCAAGCGCGGCACGGTGTCGGTAAACGGCGGGGCGGTTCGGCTGCGCCATTATGCCGATGCCGTGCGCCTGGGCATGGCTTATCTGTCGGAAGACCGCAAAGCGGCGGGATTGTTTGTCGATATGCCTATCGATTGGAATATTTCATCGCTGGATATCGCCGCCGTCTGCGGCCGCTATGGCCTGCTCAGCCGGGACGCCGAACGGCGGCAGGCAGAGAGGCTGGGGCGGGAGGTGTGGCTGAAAAAAGGCCGGCCCGGCGATCCGGTGTCCTCGCTTTCAGGCGGCAACCAGCAAAAGGTGGCGCTGGCCAAAGTGCTGTCGGTCAAGCCCGCCATTCTGTTTCTCGATGAACCGACGCGCGGGGTGGATATCAGCGCCAAGGCGGAAATTTACCAGATTTTGCATCTGCTGGCGGAAAGCGGGGTGGCGCTGGTGGTGATTTCATCCGAACTGCCGGAATTAATCGGGCTGTGCGATCGGGTGCTGGTGGTGCATGAGGGCCGTATCGGCGGCGAGGTCGCGGGCAATATGCTGACGGAAGAGAATATCATGCGTCTCGCCGCCGGCGCGGCGGCTTAACGACAGGGTAGCGCGGTAACGTAAGAGGTAACGCCATGACCATTAACACGTTTTTATTATCGGCAAAAGGCGTCAAAGCGCCCCTGCGCTGGTTCGGCGCGGTTTTCCGGCAGCGGGAAGTGGGCCTGACGGTAATCATCATGCTGATTTTCATGATTATGAGCTTCACGTCGCCCTATTTTCTGACCTGGGCCAATATGAAGGCGATGCTGCTGTCGTTTTCCATCGAGGGTATCGTGGTGGTGGGCATGACCATCCTACTGATTGTCGGCGGCATCGATTTGTCCGTGGGGTCGGTGGTTTGCCTGTCGATGGTGGTGGCGGGGCAGTTGTTCCTGTCGGGGCTCGACCCCTGGACGGCAAGCCTGGCCGGCATCGCCGCGGCGGCGCTGGTGGGCCTGCTGATGGGACTGACCGTCACGCGGATCGGGCTGAGCCATTTTATCGCCTCGCTGGCCGCCATGGTTATCGTGCGCGGGCTGTGCATGATTATCACCCAGGGCACGCCGCTGTCGCTGTTTACCCTGCCCGCCACGTTTAAGTTTGTCGGCCAGGGCACGGTATCGGGCGTTCCGTTTGTGATTATCCTGTTCTTTATCCTGGTGGTGGCGTTCGATTTCCTGCTGCGCAAGGCCGCGGCGTTCCGCAAGGTGTTTTATACCGGCAGCAATGAGCGGGCCGCGGCGTATTCCGGTATCCGCGTGAATAAAATCAAGCTGCTGGTGACGGTGCTGACCTCCACCTTGGCGGGTCTTGCCGGCATTATCTATATGGCGCGCCTGGGTTCCGCGACCCCGACCTTTGGCGTGGGCATGGAGCTGAACGTGATAGCAGCGGCGGTGATCGGCGGCGCCAGCCTGAAGGGCGGCACCGGCTCTATCCTCGGCGCGGTGTTGGGCGTGGCCCTGCTGTCCATCGTCACCAGTTCGTTAATCCTGATCAATGTCTCGGTTTACTGCCAGGATTTGATTAAAGGCCTGATATTGCTGGCGGCGGTGTCAATGGATCATATTATGAATAAATACCGCAGCGCCTGATCGTTTCTCTACTTCGCGATTCCGGGAGTGATGTTAATGGATAATTTTATCGAGCCGCCGTCGTTTACCCTGACGCGTCAGATCTACCGGGTACTGGTGATGTATTACCTGGACGGTAAAAAGCAGTCGGAGATAGCGGAACACACCCATTTATCGGTGGCCACCGTTAACCGGATGATCCGCCAGGGCAGGGACACAGGCATGGTGGAGATTACCATCCGCTCGCCGTTTCTTTCCGCCCATCAGCTGGAGCGGGATCTGGCGCGCATCGGCGGGTTGCAGGATGTGGTGGTGGCGCCCAACGTGACAGGCGGCGACGACGCCGATTTGCACGTGGTGGGCGCGGCGGCGGCGGATTTCCTGCTCAGCCGCGTCAAGGACGGCGATACCATTGCCCTCACCGGCGGCAAGGGCGTCAGCGCCATGGTGGACGCCCTGTCCACGCCGCGCCGGTTTCGCGTCGACGTGGTGCCCGCCCTGGGCTGTGTGCAGGGCAAACACTATACCGACGTCAACCATGTGGCGTCCGAACTGGCGGCCAAACTTGGCGGCAAGGCGTATCAAATCCACGCGCCGCTCTTTGCCGATACGCCCGCGCAGCGGCAAATGCTGATGGAGGTCAGCCAGGTGCATCAGGTGTTGCAGCAGGCGCGCGAAGCCGATATCGCCATCGTCGGCCTGGGATCGATCCATGCCTCCAGCTCCAGTTATTATGATTTAAACCCATCGGTGCGGCATGCTCAAGCCAGCGTCGAGACCAGCGGGGCGCGCAGCGAGGTGCTGGCGCATCTGCTGGACGCGCAGGGACAGCCCGCCTGTTTTGCCGATAACCAGCGGCTGGTGAGCCTGACCCTGGAAGAACTGCGGCATATTCCCTTTTCGTTTGCCGTGGCGGCGGGCAGCGATAAAATCGAACCGGCCAGCAGCGTGCTGCGCGGACGCTATCTCAAGGGCATCGTCACCGATGAATCCACCGCCGCGGGCATTATCGAACTGTCGTCGCCGGATCATCAACAGGAGGCAGCATGTTAAACAGCACGAATTCCACGGAAGACCCGCAGGCGGCGACCCTGTCCGACCGCGCCGGGCGCCTGGCCGAGCTGCGCCGCCGCCGCGCGACGCCGGTGCTGATCGTCGGCGGCGGCATTAACGGCATCAGTACCTTCCGCGAACTGGCGCTGCAGGGCATACCCGCCATTCTGGTGGAGCAGGGGGACTGGTGCCAGGCGGCCAGCGGAGCGCTGTCGCGCATGATCCACGGTGGGCTGCGTTATCTTGAGACCGGTGAGTTTGCCCTGGTCAAGGAATCGGTGGTCGAGCGCGACCGGCTGCTGAAAAACGCCCCGCACTATGTAATGCCGCTGCGCACCACTGTGCCCATTGATTCTTACTGTTCCGGATTGGTGAACGCCGGCAAGCGCTTTGTCGGCCTGACCGAGCGGCCGTCGCGCCGGGGGGCCATGGTGATCAAGGCCGGCCTTTCGCTCTACGATCTGTATACGCGCGCGCAGGGCGCCATGCCACGCCATCGGCTGACGGGCGGCGGCGAAACCCGTCGCCAATGGCCGGAATTCAACGATTGGGTCAAATGCAGCGCCACCTATTATGACGCCTGGATCAACTATCCGGAGCGGCTGGGGATCGAACTTATCGAGGACAGCGAACGGGCCAATCCGCAGGCGCTGGCGATCAATTATCTTAGCCTGGCGGGCATGGACGACGGCGTGGTGACCCTGCGCGACGGCCAGAGCGGCGAAACCTTTACCCTGGCGCCGGAACTGGTGATCAACGCCACCGGCGCCTGGATTGACCGGCTGAACGGGGTACTGAGCCCCGCGGCCGCGGCGCCGCGGCTTATCGGCGGCACCAAGGGGTCGCATCTTATCGTGCGCAACGCCCGGCTGCTGGCGGCGTTAAACGGCGGCATGGTGTATTACGAAAACCAGGAGGGGCGGGTCTGCATTCTGTTTCCCTACTTCGGCAATGTGCTGGTCGGATCTACGGATATCCGCACCGACGATCCGGACGACGTGGTTTGCGCGGAGGATGAAAAGCGCTATATCCTCGACTCGCTGCGCTTTGTCTTTCCGCGTATCGCCATCGCCGACGAGGAGATCCTGTATACCTTTTGCGGCATCCGTCCCCTGCCGGTGAGCGATACCACCGTGAACGGCCGCATTTCCCGCAATCACTCGCTTAAGGTCATTCCCCCGGCGCCCGGGCGGCCGTTTACCACCCTGTGCCTGGTGGGCGGGAAGTGGACCACTTTCCGCGCCTTCGGCGCCCAGGCGGCGGATCTGGCGCTGCGCCACCTGGGCGAGCGGCGCCGGGTGACGACGGAAGACCTGGCCATCGGCGGCGGCCGGGATTTACCCGGCCAGGCGGAGCAACCGGCCTGGATCGGGGAACTGGCGGCGCATTATCATAGCGATGCGGCGCGGGTGGCCCAATGGGTATCCCGTTACGGCGGCCGCGTGACCGCGCTGCTGGATTTCGTCACCCGATCGCCCGATCGTCCGCTGCGCCATCATCCCGGCTATACGGTCAATGAGCTGCGCTTCCTGATCGCCCGCGAGCAGGTGGTGAGGCCGGAAGATGTGCTGGTGCGCCGCACCGCCATGGCCATCGCCGGCGAACTGACTCCTGAGCTTGTCGCCGAAGTCACGGAAATCGTGGCGCAGGCGCTGGGCTTAAGCGACGATGAACGGCGCGCCAGCCTTGCCGCCGCCCTGGAGAGCCTTGCCGGGCGTCACGGCCTGGCGCGGCTGGCAGCGCCCGCGCCGCAACCCATCCCCCATCCATCCGCCCAAGGAGCGCACGATGTCATTCAATCCTAAAGCCCGCATGAGCCGTCTGTTCCGCCAGGGGCGTTGCCTGGACGTGGCCATCGATCACGGTATCGCCAACGAGCCGGATTTCCTCGTCGGCCTGGAGGATATGCCCGCCGTGATGGCCAGCCTGGTCGCCGCCGGGCCGGACGCCATCCAGGTTAATTACGGCCAGGCCGATCTGCTGGCCGGGGTCGACCAGCCCGGCAAGCCGGCGCTGGTGATGCGCGCCGACGTGGGCAACGCCTATAACAGCGCGCGCCATCGCGAGATGTGGGCGGTGCTGCACAACCCGGAGGAGCCGATCCTGGCCGCGCTGCGACTGGACGCGGCGGCGGTGGTGGTTAACCTGTATATGATCCCCGACGAGCCGGGCATCTTCCGCCAGTGCGTGGAAAATATCGGCCGCCTGCGCCATGCGTGCGATAAATACGCCATGCCGCTGATGATAGAGCCGCTGGTGATGGCCCCGGCCGGGCAGGGCGCCGCCTACGCCTCGATTGGCGATGTGGAGAAAATCGTGCCGCTGGTGCGCCTGGCCCGGGAACTGGGGGCCGATATCGTCAAGGCCGATCCCACCGACCGGGTGGAGGATTTCCACCGCGTGGTGCAGGCCGCCCGCTGCCCGACGCTGGTTCGCGGCGGCGGCAAGGGCCGGCTGGAGACGGTGCTGGAAAAAACCGCCGGCCTGATGGCCCAGGGCGCCAGCGGCATGGTCTATGGCCGCAACGTGTACCAGCACAGTAATCCCGCCCAGGTGGTCAGGGCCCTGATGGCCATTATCCACCAGGGCGCCGACGGTCCCACCGCGTTTGAGATCTACCGGCGCGGCCAGGCCGGTTCCGGCGCTTAAGCCGTGCGCCATCGTACCCTTCTCTGTGGAGACGTTATATGGACGCATGTCTGTTAGGTATAGATGCCGGTAATACCATGATCAAAGCCGTGCTGTTCGACCTGCGCGGCCGGGTGCTGGCGGTGGCGGAGCGCGGCGGCGCCACACATCAACCCCGCCCCGGCTACGCCGAACGTCCGCTGGCGGATATCTACCAGGGCGCAACGCAGGCGATCCGCGATTGCCTGGCGCGCGCAGCCGTTGACCCGCGTAAGGTTATCGCCGTGGGCGCGGCGGGTCACGGCAACGGCCTGTATGCGCTGGATCAGGCAGGGGAGCCGCTTATCGGCATTCAGTCCATCGACAGCCGGGCCGCCGGCCTGGTGCGGGAACTGGAACAGGCGGGCCTTGCCGGGGCCATTTATCAATGCTGCCTGCAAAAGCCCTGGGCCGCGGCCACGCCGGTGCTGCTCAGCTGGCTGAAGCGCCATGCCCCGGATCTGTACCGGCGCATCGGCACGGTGCTGTTTGCCAAAGACGTGATCGGCCATTTCTTAAGCGGCGTCGCGTCGGGCGAGGTCTCGGACGCGGCGGGATCGGGCCTGCTCAATTACCGCACCCGCCAATATGATGCCGAACTGATGGCGCTTTATGATCTGGCCGATGCGCTGCCGCTGCTGCCGGCGCTGCGTGAATCCTGCGATATCAGGGGACATGTCACCGCGCGGGCGGCGCGGCTTACCGGCCTGCCGCGCGGCATCCCGGTGGTGGCGGGCATTTTCGACGTGGTGGCCAGCGCCATCGGCTCTGGGGTGGTGCATACCGGCGAGGCGTCCATAGTCGCCGGCACCTGGAGCATCAACCAGGTGGTCGTGGACGCGCCAAATTACCGGCGCCCGGTATTTATGAATTCCATTATTGAGCGGGACCGCTATATGGCCATCGAAGCCAGCGCCACCTCCGCCGCCAACCTGGACTGGTTTATCCGCGAGTTCGACGACGGCCGCGACGGCGGCGGCGCGGCGCGCTGCAGCGCCAGCGTCGCGGCGGTCAAGCCCAGCGTCCAGTTGCCGTTATACCATCCCTATCTCTACTCCGGGCGCAAGGACGGCCCGGCGAAAGCCGGTTTTTACGGCCTGAACGGCTGGCATACCCGCGCCGATATGCTGTTTGCGCTGTTTGAAGGCGTCACCTTCGCCCATCGCGCCCATATCGACCGGCTGCGCGCCGCGGGTATCCCCTTTACGCGGGCGACCCTCTCGGGCGGCGCGGCGCGCAGCTGCATCTGGCCGCAAATGTTCGCCAATGTGCTGGGCATCCCGATTCGGGTGGCGGACTGTAGCGAAACCGGCGCGCTGGGCGCGGCGATTTGCGCCGGGGTCGGGGTGGGAGTCTATGCCGATATGTCGGCGGGCGTGGCCCACGCGGTCACCCTTACCCCGACCGGCTACCTGCCGGACGAGGCTTTGCACGCTTTCCATTCCACCCGCTACCGGTTGTTTAAACGCCTGGAGCTGGCCATGGGCGATCTGTGGGACGAGGAAGCCGACGGGCGGGAAACGCCGTCCGCGGCCGCCACCGCCGCGCCATCCTGACGCGGACGCGTCCGGATCGGGCGGAGCTGTTTGTCGCCGGGGCGCGCTCAGGCCGGGAGCGCCGCCCGCTTTCCTGGCGGCGACACCGCGCGTCCGATCATATCGTCTCGTGAGCGCGGGGACACCGGCGGTAAACTTGTGCGCAGGCAGGGACAAATCTGCTAATCTTGGGGTACCGATTCATACGGGATGCCCATGCCATGTTTAATAATCTTGCAGTCTGCCAGGCGGTATTGAACGCGCTGCCTGACGCCACATTCCTGAAAGATGAACAGCAGCGGGTGGTGTTCCTGAATCGCAAAGCCTGCGAATTATTCGGTAAATCGCCGGGGGAGATGCTGGGGCATTCTCCGCTGGCCGGCCTTGACGATAAGCTGGTGGACATCATTACCGAGCGGGATCGTTACGTTCTGGAAACCGGTGAAGATGTGGAATACGAGCATCAGATGCTGAACCGGAACAATGGGCAGACGTCGATGATGGTGCGCTGCTCGCGCATTATCTTTCATGACGTGCCCTATGTGCTGGTCTCGCTCAATGATATTACCATCCTGCGGGAATCCGAGGCCCAGACCCGTTACCTGGCCTACCATGATATCCTGACCGGACTGCACAACCGCACCGCGCTTTATGAACAGCTCAACCAGGTGGTGGTGCCCGGGGTCGGCAAGCATGCCGGCGGCCTTCTGCTGCTGATGGATCTCGACGGTTTTAAAAATATTAACGATACCTACGGCCACCAGGCCGGGGACTTTGTGCTGTGCGAATTTGCCCGCCGGCTGCAGGGCGTGGCGCCGGAGGCAAGCCTGGTCGCCAGGATGGGCGGCGACGAGTTTTCCCTGCTCACCGATAACCCCCTCGCGAGCGCCCAGGCGGAAGAATTGTGCCGCCGGATCGTCAACCTGACGCAAACGCCGTTTACGCTGACCGGCGCGTCGCCTTTTGTCACGGTATCGGTGGGCGTGACGGTGATTACCGAGGCGGTTATCACCGCCGGCGAACTGCTGCGCAAGGCGGACGCCGCCCTGTATGAGGCGAAACGGCAGGGTAAAAACGTGCACTGTTTCTATTCCGAGTCGCTCGACGCCAGCCTGAGCAGCAAGCGGCGCATGGAAAAGGCGCTGGCCAACGCCCTGTCGTCGGGCCGGGATATTACCTGCGCCTACCAACCGCTGATTCGCGCCGCCGACAACCATATTATCGGCGTAGAGGCGCTGGCGCGGTGGCATGACGAGGAGCTGGGCGAAATTTCCCCGGTGCAGTTCGTGCCCCTGGCCGAGGAAACCGGGCTGATTATTCCCCTGGGCAAGTTTATTCTGCGCCAGGCGTGCCGCGAGATGCTGCGCTGGGGCGATTTATCGCTGTCGGTCAACGTGTCGCCTATTCAGCTGCGCGACGGCGGATTCGCCCGTATGGTGCTGGCGCTGCTGGCCGAGTTGCGTTTCCCGCCGGAACGCCTGGAGCTGGAACTTACCGAAACGGCCATCATGAATTCCGATGCCAACAGCAAACATCAACTGGTCCTGCTGCGCGAGGCGGGGGTGCGGATTTCCCTGGATGATTTCGGCACCGGTTATTCCAGCCTCAGCCTGCTGAAAGATATCGTCGTCGACAGCGTAAAAATCGATCGTTCCTTCGTGCAGTTCGTCACCCAGTTAAAGGACACCGCCGCCATCGTCACCGCCGTCTCCCACCTGGGGGTAAAACTGAACCTCGAGGTGATTGCCGAAGGGGTGGAGACGCCCGAGCAGCAGCAATTTCTGGTGGACGCCGGCTGTACCCAACTGCAGGGGTTCTTATTTTCCAAACCGCTGTCGGAGGAAAAACTGGGGCAACTGCTTGGCGATATTTCCCGCAGCAGCCAACGGGGCGGGGATAGCGAGCGGGAAATCAAAGGCTAGGATGCGCCCTCGCCGAAATTGCCACAATACGCGAGTACCTGGGGCACGGCGCGCTTCACCCGCGTAATGACGGCGACCTGCATTTTATTCGCGCCAGGCGCGGTATTGGCCGGCGAAAACCAGGCTTATGGCCAGCTTTTGCCAGTTATCCGCCGCCATGCCCGCGCGGATGCAAACCCTCCGCCAGGAGAGAATAATTATTGGGCGGGCGGAAAAAAAACGGCCCGCAGCGATGCGGGCCGTCGATAATGCGATACCTGAATCAGAACTGATAAACCAGGCCCAGGGCCACAACGTCGCCGCTGTTGACGCCAAGGGAGTTATCGTCGTCGATGCGGTTGATAATGTAATCAACATAGGTCGACATGTTCTTGTTGAAGTAATAGGTGGCGCCGACTTCGTAGTATTTAATCAAGTCAACGTCGCCGATGCCTTCAACGTCCTTAGCCTTGGACTGGGTATAGCCGATGGACGGACGCAGACCGAAGTCGAACTGATATTGCGCCACCAGCAGGAAATCCTGGGTTTTGTTGGCAAAGCCCACCACGTCGACGCCGGCCGGGGTCGTGCCGTCGATATAGGTGGCGTTACGGGTTTCGCCATAAGTGGCGGCCAGATAAAGGTTGTTGGCGTCATATTTAAGCGACGTCGCCCACTGTTCGGCACGGTCGCCCTGACCAACGGTGGCCAGGTTCTGGCTATCGGTGCGATCCGAGGAAGAGTAAGCGCCGACAACGCCGACACCGATGGGCGAAATATACGAAATTGAACCGCCGTAGCCGTCGCCGTTCGAGCGGGCGATATCCGACCGATCGTTTTTACCCTGGTACTGCAGGGCAAAACCCAGGCCGTCGACCAGGCCGAAGAAATTGGTATTACGGTAGGTGGCAACACCCGTGGTACGGCCGACCATAAAGTTATCGGTGTAGGCGGTTTCACCACCGAACTCCGGCAGCATATCCGTCCAGCCCAGGGCATCGTACACCACGCCGTAATTACGGCCGTAGTCAAATGAACCGTAATCGGCAAATTTCAAGCCGGCAAAACCCAAACGGGTTTTGGTGCCGTCGGTGGCATCGTCGCCGCCTTCGGTTTTGTTAGCCTGGATGTTATATTCCCATTGGCCATAGCCGGTCAACTGATCGTTGATTTGTGTCTCGCCTTTGAAGCCGAAACGCACATAAGACTGATCGCCGTCGGACGCGTAGCCATCGTCATCGGCAAAGTAATGCAGACCGTCCACTTTGCCGTACAAATCCAGTTTATTGCCGTCTTTATTATACACCTCAGCCGCGCTGGCTACTCCCGACGCTAACAAAGCCGGGATCATCACTGCAAGGATGCTATATTTCATCGAAATGATACCTTATAAAGTATTTTTATTTAATACGGGCCTGTGCCCGCGCCACTGCCTGAACACTGGAGATAAGGATTTGTTGCCTTGGCCTTTTTCATCCCGTGGCCAAGGCGGAAGCGCATCGAGTAGACACAGGAAGCACCAATGGGAGAAGAAATATTAACGCTATTTATTTAAAAAGCGAAACGCAAAATATGAAATTTTGTGATCGGTGTTTAACTATTGTAATCAAAGACGTTGGTTTGCAATTAATATATAAAAGTTATATGACACTAAATGTCAAAAATAACACTTACGGCTAAAAATGACATTTTTATACAGGATGGTTTTTCAATATATTATTAAAAGTAACTATTTGTTATTATGTGGATAATAGCATCAAACGTTAAAAAAGGCACCAGAGGATAATTTTGGCACAATATGTTAAAAAGATTCCTAATAGTATGGCAATTGCCATTTAAGGTCAAAAATAGCATTTATAGTTCACGCGGAAGATTTAACACTGCTTATATCTCAGGCGAGAATTGTCATTTTATGTAAAGTCGCTGCATGTCGCGTCAAAAAAAGCATTAACTGTCATAACAGCATGATTAATGAATAAAATAATAGATAGAATCTTGGGATTAAACAGGGAATAATCGCTTTAGTTATTTCTCTTTTATCGGGGATTCTACCGCGATATAAAGATTTTGAGGCATAAGGTTTTTTATGAACCGATCCGGGATTATTGGCGATTTGCTGGCCTGGCTGGAAGAGCAGTTGGACAAACCCCTATCGCTGGACGACGTAGCCGCCAGGTCGGGTTATTCCAAATGGCATTTGCAGCGAAAATTCAAAGAGACGACGGGCCAGGTGCTCGGCGCGTATATCCGCGCCCGGCGCCTGTCCCATGCCGCCATGGCGCTGCGTCTCACCAGCCGGTCGCTGGCGGACATTGCGCTGCAATATCATTTTGAATCACAGCAAACCTTTACCCGCGCGTTTAAAAAGCAGTTCCAGCAAACGCCGGCCTTTTACCGGCGTTCGTTGCGCTGGGATTTTTTCGGCATCCAGCCGCCGATAGGCCGCGCCTCCTGCGCCTATGCCCCGGCTGAAATCGTTATGCTGCCGGCGCTGAGGCTGGAAGGCATTACCCGCAGCTACACCTGCACGCTGGAGCAGTTAAGCCGTCACCGTGCCGAGCTGCGCGCGCAGTTCTGGCGCACTTTCCTGGAAGAGGCGCAAAGCAGCCCGCCGGTGGTTTACGGCCTGTGTTACTCTCGTCCCGCCGTTGACAAGAACGGTGAAAACGAAGTGTTTTATACCACCGCCGCCGAACCGGCGTTTTTGCCGGTCAAAAGCGATAATCTGCAGGAACTTTCATTGAACGCCGGCGATTATGCCTTGTTTACCTACCTGGGGCCGGCGGGGGGGCTGCAGGGATTTATTATGGATCTCTACAGTGTCTGCCTGCCGCTGATGCGCATGGTGCGGCGCGACGGCTATGATATCGAACGTTTCCACCGCTGGCCGTCATCCAGTAACGATGACGGCAGCGGCGAAATCCACTGTGATTACCTGATCCCCATTCTGCAGACTGCCGCCGCCGACGTCATGCCAGTACAGGGACCGGCGGCGTAACCGGATGTGCGTGTCTTACGGGCCGGCTAGAACTGATATACCAAGCCCAGCGCCACGACGTTGCCGCGGTTACGGCTTAGCTGGTTGTCCTCGTAAATACGGTTGATGATATAATCGACATAGGTCGACATGTTTTTGTTGAAGTAATAGGTGGCGCCGACTTCATAGTATTTAATCAAGTCAACGTTGCCGATGCCTTCGACGTCCTTCGCTTTGGACTTGGTATAGCCGATGGACGGACGCAGACCGAAGTCGAACTGATATTGCGCCACCAGCAGGATATCCTGAGTCTGGTTGGCAAAACCCGTCACCCCGACGCCGGCCGGGGTTGTGCCGTTGATATAGGTGGCCCTGCGCGTTTCGCCATAGGTGGCGGCAAGATAGATATTATTGGCGTCATATTTCAGCGACGTCGCCCACTGTTCCGCGCGCTTGCCCTGGCCGTAGGGAGCTAGATTCTGGCTATTGGTGCGATCCGAGGAGGAGTAGGCGCCGACAATGCCGACACCGATGGGCGACATATACGAAATTGAACCGCCGTAGCCGTCGCCGTTCGCGCGGGCGATATCCGACCGATCGTTTTTACCCTGGTACTGCAGGGCAAAACCCAGGCCGTCGACCAGGCCGAAGAAATTGGTATTACGGTAGGTGGCAACACCCGTGGTACGGCCGACCATAAAGTTATCGGAATAAGCGGTTTCACCGCCGAACTCCGGCAACATATCCGTCCAGCCCAGGGCATCGTACACCACGCCGTAATTACGGCCATAGTCAAATGAACCGTAATCGGCAAATTTCAAGCCGGCAAAACCCAAACGGGTTTTGGTGCCGTCGGTGGCATCATTGCCGCCCTCGGTTTTGTTAGCTTGTATATTATATTCCCATTGGCCAAAGCCGGTGACCTGATCATTGATTTGGGTTTCGCCTTTAAAACCGAAACGCACATAGGACTGATCGCCATCGGATGCATAGCCGTCATCACCGGCGAAATAATGCAGGCCGTCGACTTTACCGTACATATCCAGTTTATTGCCGTCTTTGTTAAATACTTCGGCCGCGCTTGCGGCCCCCGACGCGAGCAGGGCCGGGATCATCACTGCTAGTAGGGTATATTTCATCGGAGGGATACCTTATAAAATATTTTTATTTAATACGGACGTGAGCCCGCGCCACTGCCTGCATACCGGAGATAAGGGTGTGTTGCCCTGGCCTTTTTCATCCCGCGGCCAGGGCGGAAGCGCATCAAGCAGACACAGGAAGCACCATTGGGAGATAAAATAATAACGCCTTTTTTTTAATAAACGGAACGTTAAATATTAGGTTTTGTGAT
The DNA here is from genome assembly GCF_046352915.1 of Sodalis sp. C49. NCBI lineage: Bacteria > Pseudomonadati > Pseudomonadota > Gammaproteobacteria > Enterobacterales > Bruguierivoracaceae > Sodalis > Sodalis sp. C49. The sequence goes on from NZ_CP163303.1 coordinate 83,210, forward strand.
CTCGTCATAAATATTATAATTCACTGCTTTAAAGGAAATTAATAAAAAAAACTTAAGCGGCATTCAGCAAGGTATTGGATATTACGGCAATAATCAGATTTTTTCACTGAATAGGTAGTTACTGGTATCCATAGGGTAATCAATTGTAATTGCGCTATTAATGGTATTAAAACTTTACGGCGGGCATGCCGATATAGGCTGCCTGGTCCGGGGGGGATAATTTTAACGCATTTATTCATGGGTATCTTAAGCCGAAACAAGCAATGAATTTTAAATAACAATTTTTTTTAATGAATATATTCTTGTGTTATCAAATCATGGGATGCAAAGCCGGCGGTAATCGGCCGGCGGTGACATTGTCAGCAACCGGGTGCGGGAATATATGCGCCTGGCCCAGAGGCGGGAAGGCGCCGCCCGCAACCGCCCGGCATGCGGCGATCGGTTGGGGCGGCCATCGGTAACCCCCCGATCCCCGGCGCGGCCGGGGAGGTCAGGCCAGAGCGCGGGCCAGCAGCGTTATCGGATGCTCGCAGGGCTTGCCGGTGGACATCTCGATTTGCCACTTGCAGGTTTCGCAGTCGGTCACCACCAGGTCGACGCCGCTGCGTTCGATCTGCTGGAACAACGGGGCGCCGATATCCTGCGCGGTGGCATAATTCTCCGATTTGAAACCGTAGGTGCCGGCGATGCCGCAGCACTGCGAGTCCAGCACCACCAGGTCGAGGCCGGGGATGCGCCTGAGCAGTTCCAGGGTATACAGCGCCCAGCCCATTTTTTCCATATGGCAGGGGGTGTGATAGGCCACCCGCAGCCGCAGCGGCTTCAGGTCAAGCGTTTTGCCCGCCTCGAGCCGGCGGTAGATATAGCGGGTGGCCAGCTCGACACGCTCGCGCACCGCCGACGTATCCACGTCCAGCAGATGGGGATACTCCTCGCGCAGGGCATGGATGCAGCTGGACGAGGTGCCCACCACCGCCATGCCGTGCTCCAGCACCGCGTGTTCAAGCGAGGCGGCGTTGACCCGCGCCTGTTTTTGCGCCTGGGCGATAAAGCCGTTGGCGATAAGCGGCACGCCGCAGCATTTCTCGCGTTTTAACAGCTGCACCCCGATATCCATGGCGTTCAGCACCCTGATCAAATCCTTGCCCAGCTGCGGGTGGTTGTAATTGACGAAACAGCCGTGGAAAAAAGCCACCCGTTCGGCATACTGCCGCTGGATATCGGCCTCCTGGCGGTACCAGCGGCGGAAGGTGCCGAATGAGTATGTCGGCAACTGGCGGCGATGGTCGATTTTTAACGTTTTATCCAGCAGCCGCCGCACCGGTTTCAGTCCGGTGGCCATATTCACCACCGGCGCCAGGGGGGTGGAAAGGGATCCCATGATGTCGGTATGGCTGAGGATGGCGTCGCGCAGGCTGGGTTTGCGCGCGCTGTAGCGGGCCTTGGCCCGCTGGATAATATCGCCGATGCGTACCTCGGACGGACAGGCCACCTCGCAGCGCTTGCAGTTGGAGCAATATTTCAGCGCGTCGTCGTACAGCGCCGGGTCCTTCAGGCGCAGCCGTTCGCCGTCCGGCCCCGCCTGCTTCGGCCCGGGATACAGCGGATTGACCCGTGATACCGGGCAATAGGTGGTGCAAACGGTACATTTCAGGCAGCTCTCAAAGCTGTTATCAAAGGGCAGGCTCATGATTTTCCTCAAGCGTAACGGCGATCCTTCCCGCGGCGTGCAGCGCGCTTACCAAAGAAACCCCCGCGCCGCAGCCCTGGCTTAACGGGTCATAGCCGCCTAGCACCGCGCCGACGGCATACAGGTTTTCCAGCGGTTCACCGCCAAGCAGCGCCCGCAGGCGGTCATCGGTTTTAACCCCGAACTGCAGATAGGGCTGGGGGGCGAAAAAATCGGCTCGGCTCCAGGTATCCCGCTCCCCGTCGCCAAACATGTCCAGACCAAACACCGGTTCATAGACCCGCTCATGGGTGGACGCCAGTCCATTGCTGAAAAAACTGCCGCTGGCCAGCACCACCTGGCGCGCGCGCACCGGGATATCGGCGTGGTTGCGGGTGGAAACGCTGATGATGCGCCGGCCCGCGAACCGCGCCTTCAATACCTTGTCGCCCGGCATAAAGACGCCGCCCAGCCGGTTAAGGCGCCGGCGCAGCGCCTGGAACAACCGGATGCCCAACAGCGAGGGCGGCAGGGTCGGCAGCAGGTAGATTGGCCGATTGACGAGTCCGCGCAGCCGTTCAAGCGGCTGCGGCGAGTCCAGTCCGATACAGGCCGGCAGAATAAGGCATTGCGCGTCCCCCGCCAGGCGTTCAAGCTCGGCGGCCAGGGCCGGGATATTCTCAGGCAAATCCAGTACCCTGGCGATATTAACCGCGCGAAATTCACTGGGATTGGCGCGCAGCCGGTCGAGCGCGGGCAGGCGCAGGCAGGCCACAACGGCATGTATGCCTTGCTCCGCCGCGAGGGAGGCGGCGGCGATGCTGGCCTCGAAATCCAGAAAACCCTCGATGTCTATCACCGCCACTCTTTGCCAGGGCAGGATGCCGTCCCAGGGCGTTACCGGCACCTCTTCGGGACTGAGCCAGCTCGCCTTGCGGGTGCCCAGCGGCGTAATGCGCTGATGGTTATGCTGCGCCCGGCCCGTCAGCGCAATGTCGCAACGGGCCAGCAACGCCTGCGCGTCCGCGGCCCGGGCCATGACCTCGCGCGCGCCCAGCAGGCTATAGGGATGCTGCGGCGCCTGTTCCGCCAGCGCCGCCAGCGCGTCGGGGGGGGACGCCACCGGCGTGCCGTCCGGCAGGCGCGACAGCAGATCCAGCGAGCCGGAAGAGAAATACAGCGCGCTTTGCCCGGCGCTGACTACCGCCGTACGGTGGCCTTGTTCCGCCAGACTGACGGCGCAGCTAAGCCCGGCCAGGCCGCCGCCAATTACCACGGCATCAAATTCCATCATCGGCCTCCGTGTTCTTTTGGCTATCGTCCCGGGCGGCGTGACGGGCATCGCCGTCCAAACCGCACAGGCCACGATAGACCCAACTGGTAAATTCGCTTTCGCGCAGCGCGTCTCCCCAGGCCACCGGCCTGATGCCTTTCCAGCGCTCATTCAGGAACGCCGACAGCTGGCCGATGGACTGGCGCGGGGTGGCGACGTTAAGACGGGTTAACAGCCCGGCGGCGCGGCAGGCGCACAGCTCGCCCTGGCAGGTGCCCATGCCGACGCGCGTGCGGCGGCGCAGGTCGGTGAGGTTATTGACGTTCAGGGCCTCCACCGCGTAGCGGACTTCTCCCGCCGTGACCGCCTCGCATTCGCAGACCAGGCTGTTGGCCTGGCGGTCGCCCCACAGTACCTGGTTGGCGCGATCGCCGTGGCGATAAACGGCGGAGCCGGAGATGCTGGCGGACAGCGGGCCGGCGGCGCGCCCGGCCTCTTGCGCCGGTTTCCTGGATCCGGGCAGGGCGTGCTGCGCCGTGGTGCAGGGCACGGTGATGCCCAGCTTGGCGCAGACCGTATCCGTCGCCCATTCGGCCATCAGGCGATAGGTCATCAGCTTGCCGCCGGTAATGGTGATAAAGCCCTCCAAGCCGTCGCGTTTGGCATGGTCCAGCAGGACAATGCCGCGGCTGACGTTGCGCCCGGAAGGATCGTCGTCGCTGGCCACCAGCGGCCGCACGCCGGCATAGGCGCGCAGCACGCGCGTGTGCGCCAGGCGCGGCGCCAGCAGCGCGCCTTCGCGCAGCAACAGGTCAACCTCGTCGGGGGTGACCGTCAGCCGGTCGATATCGCCGTAATCGACGCGGGTGGAGGTGGTGCCGATGAGGGAAATGGTATCGCCCGGCACCAGGATATCGGCATCGGCCGGGGCGCGGCAGCGGTTAATGACCAGGTTGTTGATGCGGTGTCCGAGAATCAGCAGCGCGCCCTTGGCCGGGAACATGCGGATGCGCAGGTCGGCGTATTCGGCGATATGCTGTCCCCAGATCCCCGCGGCGTTGACGACCACCGGCGCGTAAATATCATGTGTCTGGCCGCAGGCATGGTCGAACGCGCGCACGCCGCGCACCCGATCGCCCTGGCGGATAAGCCCCGTGACGCTGTGGTAGGTTAAAAAACGCGCGCCATGCTCGCGCGCGTCGATCATATTGGCGGTGGTCAGGCGAAACGGATCGACGGTGCCGTCCGGCACCCGCACCGCGCCGATAAGCGCCGGATTGACCGCCGGTTCCTGCCTGAGGGCCAGCTGCGGATCGATGGCCTGCGCCTCGATGCCGGCATCCAGGCAGGCGGCGATAAATCGTTGCTGATACGCCAGCGAATCCTGCGGCAGGGTGATAAACAGGCCGTCGGTGGCCTCGACGCAGTGATGGGCGATACGTTTGAGGATGCGGTTTTCTTCGATGCATTCGCGGGCGGATTCGCTGTCTGTGACGGCGTAACGCGCGCCGCTGTGCAGCAGGCCGTGGTTGTGGCCGGTGGCGCCGGCGGCGATATCGTCGCGCTCGAGCAACAGGCACCGCAGCCCGCGCAGGGCGCAGTCGCGTGCGATCCCCGCCCCGGTGGCGCCGCCGCCGATGATAATGACGTCCGTCTCCTCATGGGAATAACGGTTGCTCATACTCTCTCCCATAGCTTAATCCCCTAATGAGCGGATGGTTATAGTAGGATTAACGCATAAAATGGACAGGATTTGTGTGATAAAGAACAATAACGAACAATAAACGAAAATAAAAAGCGCGATTACTTACTTTATTGGCTCGCGGCAATGTCGGCGGATGTTTAGCGCGGGCCGGAAGCAGGGACGCGGGGCAATGCGGCGGGGGTTTCGTTTGTGGCTTGTGGGGCGGTTATGTGGCTGCGGCGTGGGGTTCGTTTGTGGCTTATGGGGCGGTTTATGCTGCCGTGGCGTGGGTTTCGCGTGCCGTGCGTTAGGGTGCGCTAGGGCATATGTCGCCTCGGCGAAGGTTTCGCTTGCCGTACGTGAGGTGTTCATATGTAGTGCCGGGCGCCGGCAAGCGACAAAGAGGCCGTACCGCGACGGCCTCCTTGACCTCCGCGCGTCCGGCAGATCGTGCGCCGCTGCGCGGTGCCCGGCATCACCCATCCCGGCTTTGTGGACCGCACGGGACGCGCTCCCGGCGCGGCCCTTAGCTTTCGCCGCTCCCGGCGGCTCATCCAGCCGCGATGTGCGCCGCCGGCGCACTCTATGCCGGCACCAGGTCAACACCATCGCCTGTGAGTAAAATAGCGTTTTTGGGTTTCTTGCGGCATGCACTTACCGGGAAAGGTATCAGTATTCATTTTGCGCTAACGTTTACAGCCTGATGGCTGATGGCTGATGGTTGAAAGCGTAATGCTTACTGTTATAACTTAAGCTTAAAGTTGAATGATGAATGATGATGGCCTTACTGCATGACTGCATGACTGCATGACTGCATGACTGTATGACTATATGTCCAACTTTTCGTTGTGTCAGATACATTCCATACCCGGTGTATTCCATAACGGTCAATCGCATTCCGACGCCAGACCTTATCCAAAACAACAGCGCCGCTATTGCTACACAATATGCCGTGCGAACAGCGACATGTGGACCGGCATAAAGCGCGCTGACGGCGCCTGAGCCCCCGGCATGAGCCGCCGGGAGCGGCGAAAGGCCCGTTGCGCCGGGAGCGCATAACGGGCCGGTGCATAACGGGGGAACTGGCGTCGGAAGGCATCGCGCAGCGACGCGCGATCTGCCGGGCGCGCGGAGGTCAAGGAGGCCGTCGCGGTACGGCCTCTTTGTCGCTTGCCGGCGCCCGGCATTCCATATAGCCGCCGAACGCACGGCAAGCGAAACCTTCGCCGAGGCGGCATATGCCCTGGCGCACCCTAACGCATGGCACCTTAACGCACGGCAAGCGAAACCCACGCCACGGCAACATAAATCTCCCCGCAAGCCACAAACGACACCCGCGCCGCAGCAACATAAATCTCCCCGCAAGCAGGTTAACCGTATCCCGACGCCAGATTCTATCCAAAACAACAGCGCCGCTATTGCTACACAATATGCCGTGCGAACAGCGACATGTGGACCGGCATAAAGCGCGCTGACGGCGCCTGTGCCCTCGGCATGAGCCGCCGGGAGCGGCGAAAGGCCCGTTGCGCCGGGAGCGCATAACGGGCCGGTGCATAAGGGGGAACGGGCGTCGGAAGGTATCGCGCAGCGACGCGCGATCTGCCGGGCGCGCGGAGGTCAAGGAGGCCGTCGCGGTACGGCCTCCTTGTCGCTTGCCGGCGCCCGGCATTCCATATAAGCGCCGAACGCACGGCAAGCGAAACCTTCGCCGAGGCGACATATGCCCTAGCGCACCCTAACGCACGGCAAGCGAAACCCATGCCCCGCAGCATCAGCCGCAAGCGCAACCCTCCGCGGGTTTAATCATTATCAGGGGAAGATCCGCCACCCGGACGCCGGGCGGCGGAAACATCAGTTTAAACGCTTTACGGGGAACGCGTTGCGCGGGCCTATTTAACGGAGCTGCCGATCATCGCCTCGGGCCGTACCCATTGGTCGAACTCCGTCTCTGAGACATAGCCCAGTTTCAGCGCCGACGCTTTTAGCGTCAGCCCCTCTTTATGGGCTTTTTTTGCAATCTCGGCCGCTTTGTCATACCCGATATGGGTATTGAGCGCGGTGACCAGCATCAGCGATTCATTCAGCAGTTGGCTGATGCGTGCCCGATTGGGTTCGATGCCGCCGGCGCAGTGCCGGGTAAAGCTGCTGATGCCGTCGGCCAGCAGGCGGATGGATTGCAGCATATTATGCGAGATAAGCGGCCGGAAGACGTTCAGTTCAAAATTGCCCGACGCGCCGCCAAAGTTCACCGCCACATCATTGGCCATAACCTGGGCGCACAGCATGGTCATGGCCTCGCATTGGGTGGGATTGACCTTGCCGGGCATAATCGAGCTGCCGGGCTCGTTTTCCGGGATGGCGATTTCGCCGATGCCGCAGCGCGGCCCGGAGGCGAGCCAGCGCACGTCGTTGGCGATTTTGAACAGCGACGCGGCCAGTCCTTTGAGCGCCCCGTGTCCTTGTACCAGGGCGTCGCAAGAGCCGAGCGCCTCGAACTTATTCGGTGCGGTGACAAACGGCTGCCCGGTCAGCTCCGCCAGGGCCTTCGCCACCCGTACGGCATATTCCGGATGGGTGTTAAGGCCGGTGCCCACCGCCGTGCCGCCCAGCGCCAGTTCGCTCAGATGCGGTGCCGTCGCCTCGATATGCCGCGCGCTGTGGCCGAGCATTGCCGCCCATCCGGAAATTTCCTGTCCCAGGGTCAGCGGGGTGGCGTCCTGCAAATGGGTGCGCCCGATTTTCACCACGTCGCTGAATGCTTCGGCCTTTTGTTCCAGGCACGCCCGCAGCGTAGCCAGCTGCGGCAATAATTGAGTGCGCAGGGCAATCACCGCCGCCACATGCTGCGCGGTGGGGAACACGTCGTTCGAGCTCTGGCTTTTATTGACATCGTCATTGGGATGCACCAGGCGCGTATCGCCGCGCTCCCCGCCCAGCAGTTCGCTGGCGCGGTTGGCCAGCACCTCGTTCATATTCATATTGGTCTGGGTCCCCGAGCCGGTTTGCCAGATGGACAGCGGAAACTCCTGCGGATGCTTTCCCGCCAGCACTTCGTCGGCGGCGGTGATAATGGCCTGCGCCTTGTCGCGGGCCAGCAGGCCCAGGTCCAGGTTCACCTGGGCGGCGGCGCGTTTGGTCATGGCCAGCGCAGCGATAAGCTCCGCCGGCATCTTTTCCTGCGAAATGCGGAAATGCTCCAGCGAGCGCTGGGTCTGCGCCCCCCATAGCCGGTCGGCGGGCACTTCGACGGCGCCCATGGAGTCTTTTTCAGTGCGGATATTTTCCATAATGTGATCCTTATGCGATAAACAAAAATAAATCGCGCGGCGGGTGTTCCATCCGCCGCGCCGCGCGATGCGAGTCGTGTTTATAAAAAGCCGTAGGCGGCGGCCAGGATCCAGCCGACAAGGCTGGAGACGCCCACGCCAAGCAGGCCCACCAGGATAAAGCTGTGGTTGATGACATACTTGCCGATATGGGTGGTGCCGGAACGGTCAAACTGGATAGCCGCCAGGTCGCTGGGATAGGTCGGCAGGATATAATAGCCGTAGCAGGCGGGCGCCGAGGCGACGATATAGGCCGGGTCGACGCCGATGGCCAGGGCCAGGGGCACAATCGCCGCCAGCGCCGCGGCCTGGGAGTTGACGAACTTCGAGACCACCAGCAGCGCCAGCGCGTAGGCCCAGGGATGGACCTTGATAATGGCGCCGAGGCTGGCTTCGATTTCGGCCAGGTGCGCGCCGAAGATGGTTTCCGCCATCCAGGCGATGCCGTAGACCGCCACGATGGCAATCATGCCGGAGCGGAAGACTTCGTTTTTCGAGATGGCCGCCGGGTTGGTCTTGGTGGCGATGATAATCAGGGCGCCGGAAAACAGCATGCACATCTGGATAACCAATACCATCGACAGCCGTTTGCCGCCGAACACCGGCAGCAGCTGCGGCATCGCGCCCAGCAGCGCGACGACGGCGATGGTGGCGAGGAAAATCCACATCGCCACCCAGTTGCTGCGCGGCAGCTTCTGGTTGAGCAGGGTGGCGGTATCGCCGTAGACATAGTGGCGGTTTTCGGGGTCGGCGATAAATTTCTGGAACACCTCGTCCTTATCCAGGTCCTTGCCGCGAAACCAGCTGAAAATGCCGATGGCCAGGATGCCGCACAGGGTGGAGGGAACGGTGATGGCCAGCAGGTCGAGGAAGTCGAGGTGGCGGCCGTTAAAAGACACATTGCCGAGCATGGCCACCAGGGAGACCACCGCGACCGACACGGGGCTGGCGATAATGCCCATCTGGGCGCCGACGGAGCTGGCGGCCATGGGACGTTCGGGGCGGATATTATTTTTAATCGCCACGTCGTAGATGATGGGCAAAATGGTGTAGACCACATGGCCGGTGCCGCAGAGGATGGTCAGGCAGCAGGTGACGAAGGGGGCGACGATGGAGACGTATTTGGGGTTGCGCCGCAGGAGTCGCTCGGCGATTTGCAGCATGACGTCCAGGCCGCCGGAGGCTTGCAGGGTGGCGGAGGCGGCGACCACGGCGATAATCACCAGCATGACGTCGACCGGGGGTTTACCGGGTTCGAGATGGAAGACGAAGACCAGGATAACCAGCCCGATACCGCCCAGGAGGCCGAGGGCGATACCGCCCTTTCTGGCGCCGTATAACAGACAGGCCAGAATAACGGCCAGTTGAATAAAAAATGCCATTTGTACTTTTCCTTTGTTTAATAACTTTATTTAAATTCACTGCTTAACAAATAACTCCGTTTAAAACCACAATGATTGTGCTGAATCACATACCGACGCTTTTTTTAGTTAATAATATGATTTAATATTTTTATGTTATAGCCAATCTTATTTAGGCAAATCATATTGTTGTTTAGATGTTAATGCTTATGATGTGAAATAATTAATTTGATTTAAGGGCGGGAATTAAACACTATTGCTGGCGAAACCCGCCGCCGCCGCACCGGTATGATGCGGCGGGCGGCATTTACTGGAAACACTGGCGCAGCGCCTCCAGTTTTTCCGGCAATAAGCGATAAAAATAGACCGGGCGCCCCATGGAGCCGTAAAAAATGGTGGTGGTTAGAATATCCGCCTCCGCCAAATATATCAGGTATTTGCGGCAGGAGACCTTGGAGATATTGATGGCGTTGGCCAGCATCTCGGTGGAGAATTCCCGATCCTTGCTTTGCTCAATCCACTCGCCGATGGTGCGCAGGGTAATAACGGTCAGGCCTTTGGGCAATTTTTTATGGCCGTGATCGGCGTCGGCGGTTTTATGGTGAATTAAATGGTCGATATCGGACTGCGCGCAGTTTTCGCGCAGGTCGAGTAAATTGACCTCCTCGCGGTAGCTGACCAGCGCCTGTTCAAAACGGGCGAACTGAAAGGGCTTGATAAGATAATCCACCACGCCGTATTTGAACGCTTTTTTCACCGTGCCGACATCGGTGGCCGAGGAAATAATCAAGACATCGGTTTGCTCGCTGATTTCACGGATGATGGGCAGCAGATCCAAGCCGTTATCCTGCTGCATATAAATATCCAGCAGCACCAAATCAATTTTATCCCCGGCCGCCATCAGCAGCGACCGCGCCTGCTGCAGGGTGGAGGCGGTGGCGTGGTATTGAAACCCGCTGACCTGGCTCAGGTAGCATTTGTTCAATTCGGCCACCATGGCGTCATCGTCGACAATCAGAGTATTTATCATAGGGTTACCCCGTTTTTATCCGATATGGCAAAGTGATGTCGAAGCGGGTGCTCACCCCCGGTTCAGACGTAAATTCCATCCATCCGCCCAGCCGTTCCACGCCTTCCCGGGCAAGATAAAGGCCGATGCCGCGGCCGGTGCCTTTGGTGGAAAAACCGCGCTGGTAGACCGTGTTCCCCACGGCCGGGTCGATACCGGGGCCGTCGTCGCTCACCGTGCACTGCAGCAGCATATCATCCCGATAGAGGAAACTGACGGTGATCGTGCCTTTTTCGCTCTCGGACAGGGCATCCATGGCATTTTCAATCACATTGCCCAATACGGTGATAAGGCAGGCGGTGGTGTCGTTATCATCGGTATCGGGCAGCCAGCTGTCCTCGGTAATCACCAGGCCGATATCAAGGTCGCGGGCGCGGTTAATCTTACCGAGCAGGAAACCGGCGATCACCGGCGATTTGACGATACGAATCAGGGTGCCGATTTCATTTTGATAATTATTGGCCGTTTTCAGGATATAGGATTCCAGCGCCTGGTAGCTTTTTAAATGCAGCATGCCGAGAATCACATGCAGCTTGTTCATAAATTCGTGGGATTGCACCCGCAGGGTATCGGCATAGGCCGACATGCCGTCCAGACGCTCGAGCAGGCGCGCCACCTCGGTTTTATCGCGAAACGTGGCAATAGCGCCGACGATGTCCTCGCCCACGATCACCGGCACGGTATTGGTCAGCAGCACGCTGCCGTTGATATGGCTTTCCCGGTCGCGCTGGGGCTTGCCGGTTTGCAGCACGTTGCGTAAATAGAGCTGCGCCGGCCAATTCTTGCTTGCCGCGTCCAGCAGCAGGTTTTCCCAGGGGCCGTGCTGTTTGAACAGCCGTTTGGCCTCGTCGTTGATAAGCGTAATCTGGCCGTCGGCGTTGACGGCAATCACCCCTTCCTTGACCGATTGCAGCATGGCGTTGCGCTCCTCGAACAGTTGCGCGATTTCATGGGGTTCGAATCCCAGCATGATACGCTTGAGCGCCTTGACCAGCAGCCAGGTGCCGATACCGCCCACGGCGGCGCCGATAAGCGCGGTCCACAGCAGGTTCCAGCGGTTGCCGTTGACGATGGTCTGTACCGTATCCAGTGAAATGCCAATCGCCACCACGCCGATTTGCCGCTGCGCGGCGTTATAGACCGGGGTATAGATACGCAGCGCCCGCCCCAGCGTGCCCTGGTTAATCGCCTGGTGTTCCCGCGCCTGGAGCGCCGGCAGTATATCGTCGCCGACATAGAGTTTACCCAGCAGTTCGGCATTCGGATGCGAATAACGTATCCGGTTCATATCGGTGACCACGACAAAAAACAGGTCGTTGCGTATCCGCGCGGCTTCGGCCACCTGCTGAATGGCGCCCGGATTGCCCTGGCCGCCCAGGCCCTGCACCACCTCGGGATCCTGCGCCAGGGTGCGGGCGATGGCGAAGGCTTTATCCCGCACGTTGTTCTCGGCCAGTTCGCTTATCTGGCTGAAAAACAGCATATGGACCACCACCAGCACGGAAACGATGACACCCGATACCATGAGAATGACGGAGGTGCTCAATGTCAGCGGCGCTTTGCGGGTGTCTCTGGCCATGTGTTCTCCGTGTTCGCCAATCGTCTTGCCCGGGATGATACGACAAAATAAGGCTGAAGGAGGGGTATTTTGCTGCCGCTATCATTACGCCGCGCCATGAATAAGATGGTAAAGACTCTGCTTGCTTCTGACGCGGGTCTGCTTCACACTCCCGGCAAAAATAGTGGCGGGCGCGCATAAAACCAGCGCCTGATTATGCCGTGGCTGAAAATAATCTCCGGTAGAGGATTATTTTACTTAATAAAATAACAGAATAGTTATTTAATGGCGTGCGTCGTGGAAATATAATGCATAGAGGTCCAGCCTAACAAAAAACAAATAAAGTAAAATTTTAGAGTAAACATTTTGAAATAATATTGGTTAAAAATGTTCTTGGTCACAAATAATAAAAATATAAATTGTCATTTGGCCCTAAATTGATAGAGATCAATTTAACCCTCTCATAATAATTTCAGGGTCTCAATGACGCAGCCGTGCTTGAGCAGCGTTGCCATGTAAGAGGCCCAAAACCACTATGAATACCCGCATTACTCCCCCGGGGGTTGATCGCCGTACCTTTTTAAAACTGTGCGCCGCCCTGGCCGCCACCATGGGCCTGAGCAGCCGCGCGGCCGGCGAAATGGCCCGCTCCCTGGCGCAGCCGACGCGGCCGCCGGTTATCTGGATCGGCGCCCAGGAATGCACCGGCTGCACCGAGTCCCTGCTGCGCGCGACGCATCCGACGCTGGAACACCTGCTGCTTAACGATATTTCCCTGGAATACCATGAGGTGCTCTCCGCCGCCTTCGGCGCCCAGGCCGAGGACAATAAGCAGCGCGCGGTGGAGCGGTACCGCGGCAAATATGTGCTGGTGGTGGACGGCTCCATCCCGCTCAAGGACGGCGGCGTGTACTGCATGGTGGCCGGCAAACCTATTGTCGAGCATATCCGTGAATGCGCCGAGGGCGCCGCCGCCATTATCGCCATCGGGTCCTGTTCCGCCTGGGGCGGCGTGCCGGCCTCGGGCAGCAATCCCACCGGGGCGGTCAGCCTGCAGCAGGCCCTGCCGGGCAAAACCATTATCAATATCCCGGGCTGCCCGCCCAATCCACATAATTTCCTGGCGACGGTGGCCCATATCATTACCTGGGGGCGCGCGCCGGCGCTTGACGCCGCCGGGCGGCCCACCTTTGCCTATGGCCGTCTGATTCATGAAAACTGTGAGCGGCGGCCGCATTTCGACGCGGGGCGTTTTGCCCGGGAATTCGGCGACGAGGGGCATCGCCAGGGGTGGTGTCTGTACCATCTGGGCTGTAAAGGACCGGAGACCTACGGCAACTGCCCGACCCTGGAGTTTTGCGATGTGGGCGGCGGTATCTGGCCGGTGGGCATCGGCCATCCCTGTTATGGCTGCAATGAGCAGGGCATCGGCTTTACCAAGGGGATTTTCCAATTGGCAAATGTGGAAAACCCCACCCCCAGGGCGGAAAAACCCGCCGTCCATCAGCCGGAAGGGGCGCCGCGCTCCGCCACCGCCACCGGCCTTATCGGCGGCGTGCTGGGGGTGGTGGCGGGCGTCGGCCTGATGACGGTGCGTGAACTGGGCCGGGCGCAGAATAAACAGCGCCGGGATCGGACCGACGCTTCGTCCCGGGAGGAGTGAGCCGTGAACCGACGTCATTTTTTTAAACTGACCTGCGCCGGGGCCTTGCTGGCGGGCGTACCCGCCGCCGCGCTGGCGCAGGCGCAGAATAAACCGCCCATTCCGGGCGCGCTGGGCATGCTGTACGATTCCACGCTCTGCGTGGGCTGCCAGGCCTGCGTGACAAAATGCCAGCAGGTCAATCATTCTCCCAGGCCAGCCGCGGGGAAAACCTATGCCGGCGGCGCGGCCACCTGGTCGGATAATGACAAGCTCAGCCCGTATACCAACAATATTATCCAGGTGTGGACCTCCGGCACCGGCAAAAATAAGGATCAGGCCCAGGACGGCTACGCCTATATCAAAAAGCAATGCATGCACTGCGTAGATCCGAACTGCGTATCGGTCTGTCCGGTGTCCGCGCTGAAAAAACACCCCACGACCGGCGTGGTGCACTACAACGCCGATATTTGCACCGGCTGCCGTTATTGCATGGTGGCCTGTCCGTTTAACGTGCCGAAATACGATTATGACAATCCGCTGGGCCAAATCCATAAATGCGAGCTGTGCAACCAGCCCGGCGTCGCCCGGCTGGATAACGGCGGCTTGCCCGGATGCGTCGAGGTCTGTCCCACCGGCGCGGTGATTTTCGGCACCAGGGAAGCGCTGCTGGCCGAAGCCCGCCAGCGTCTGGCGCTGACCCCGGGCGTTGAATATCTGTATCCCCGCCAGACCCTTGGGGATGGGGATCGCTATGCGCGCGCCCTGCCGCGGTATGAACCGCATATCTACGGCGAGAAAGAAGGAGGCGGCACCCAGGTGCTGGTGCTGGCCGGGGTGCCGTACCAAAATCTCGACCTGCCGGTGCTGGCGGAGTTGTCCACCGGCGCGCGCTCGGAGCATATCCAGCATTCGCTGTATAAAGGCATGGTATTGCCGCTGGCGGTATTTGCCGGGCTGGCGCTGCTGGTGCGGCGCAATACCCGCGACGGACACGACGGCGACGATAAGGCCGCCGGGCCTGATCTATCCGGCGCGGCCGGCGACGATGCGCCGGGCGGGCGGGAGGCGTCAGGCGCCAAAACGACGCGCGTAGCGCCACCAGGAGAGAATAATCATGACGATGCATAAGGCCAGCCCGCTGGGCGGACGTCTGTTCGCCAGGCCCATTATGTACCTGGCGCCGCTGGTGATACTGTGCGCGGGGCTTATCCTCAGGCGACTGCTGTTCGGCATCGGCTCGGTGGCCAACCTGAACGGCGGTTATCCCTGGGGCCTGTGGATTGCCTTCGACCTGCTGGTGGGCACCGGCCTGGCCTGCGGCGGGTGGGCGCTGGCCTGGGCGGTCTACGTCTTCAACCGCGGCGAATTCCACCCGCTGATGCGTCCGGCGCTGCTGGCCAGCCTGTTCGGCTATTCGCTGGGCGGGTTGTCCATCACCATCGACGTCGGCCGCTACTGGAACCTGCCGTACTTTTATCTTCCCGGCTATTTCAATACCTCGTCGGTATTGTTTGAAACCGCGGTATGCATGACCATCTACATCGGCATCATGGCGCTCGAGTTCGCGCCGGTACTGTGTGAAAAGTGGGGATGGCACGCCCCGCGCAAATGGCTCGATAAAGGGATGTTCCTGATCCTGTCGCTGGGCGTTCTGCTGCCCACCATGCATCAATCCTCCATGGGGTCGCTGATGATTGCCGCCGGCATCAAGGTGCATCCCCTGTGGCAAAGCGACGAAATGCTGCCGCTGTTTTCGCTGCTGACCGCCTTTATCATGGGGTTTTCGATGGTGGTGTTTGAAGGTTCGCTGGTGCGGGCGGGGCTTGCGGGCCGCGGAGCGGACGAAACGCCGCTGTTCACGCGCCTGACGCGCATTATCGCCGTTTTCCTGACGATCTTCATCCTGCTGCGCTTTGCGGAAGTGATCTGGCGCGGCAAGACCGGCTATTTATGGGCGGGCGATCGCTATGCCGCGCTGTTCTGGGCGGAAATCGGCCTGATGCTGGCGCCGTTGCTGATGCTCTGCCTGCGACGCTGCCGCCGGGACGCCCGCGCGCTGTTTATCGGCGGGCTGTGCATGCTGTCGGGCGCGGCGCTGTGGCGCCTGGATTATTCCCTGATCGCCTTCAATCCCGGCGGCGGTTACCGCTATTTCCCCGCCGTGGGTGAAATCCTGATTTCAGTGGGCTTCGTCGCTATCGAAGTCTGTGCTTACATAATGTTGATTCGCCTGTTGCCGGTCCTGTCCGGGACGGCGGACCGCCATCACGATCGTCCGATTGAGGTAGAGCATGAGCCAACGCATCACCATTGATCCTGTTACCCGTATCGAGGGCCACCTGCGTATTGATTGCGAAATTGAACAGGGAAAAGTGGTCAAGGCCTGGTCGTCGGGCACCATGTGGCGCGGCATGGAAGAAATTCTCCAGGGCCGCGATCCGCGCGACGCCTGGATGATTGTCCAGCGTATCTGCGGGGTGTGCACCACGGTGCACGCCATCGCCTCGGTTCGCGCGGTGGAACACGCCCTGGGCATGAGCGTGCCGGTGAACGCCCAGTATATCCGCAACCTGATCCTGGCGGCCCACAGCATCCACGATCATATCGTGCATTTTTACCAGTTGTCGGCCCTGGACTGGGTGGATATTACCTCGGCGCTCAAGGCGGATCCGGTGAAAGCCGAAACGCTACTCAAAGGCCTGTCCACCTGGTCGCTGAACAGCGCGGCGGAGTTCGCCAGGGTACAGCAAAAGATCAAGGATCTGGTGGCCAGCGGTCAGCTGGGCATTTTCGCCAACGGTTATTGGGGGCATCCGGCCATGGCGCTGCCGCCGGAAGTCAACCTGATTGCGGTGGCTCATTACCTGCAGGCGCTGGAATGCCAGCGCGACGCCAACCGCATCGTCGCCATGCTGGGCGGCAAAACGCCGCATATCCAGAACCTGGCCGTCGGCGGCGTCGCCAACGCCATCAACCCGGATATGCCCAGCGTGCTGAACCTGGAACGGCTGATGTATGTCAAAACCTTTATCGACCGGCTGGGCGACTTTATCGAGCAGGTGTATAAAGTCGACTGCGTGGTGATCGCCGCCCACTATCCACAGTGGCTGACGCTGGGGCGCGGGGCGCGGCATTACCTGAGCGTGCCGGAGCTGCCGCTGGATGGCAAGGGCGAGACCTTTTGGCTGACGGGCGGTTATCTGGAGGACGGCGACGCCGCCCGTTTCCGCCCCATTGCCAGCCATACCGACCCGTTCCTGATGGACGGCATCCAGGAAAGCGCCAAACATGCCTGGTACCAGGACGACGAGCCGCTGGCCCCCTGGGAGGGCCGTACCCGGCCGCAGTACACCGGCTGGCAGGAGGACGGTAAATATTCCTGGGTAAAATCACCGATATTCTACGGCCAGACGGTGGAGGTCGGTCCGCTGGCCTGGCTGCTGTGCGGGCTGGCGGCGGGCCACGAGGGCGCGCAAACCCACTTTTCGCAGCTTGGCGCCGCCTATCGCCATCTTACCGGCAACACGTTGCGCGAGGCCGATCTGCATTCCACCCTGGGGCGGGTCATCGGCCGCACCGTGCACTGCTGCGTGCTGAAAGACTCGCTGAGCGTGATGTGGCAACTGCTGGTGGACAATATCGGCCGGGGCGATCACCAGACCTTTATCAAGCCGGACATTCCGCTGGATAAGGAACTGCGCGGCGTAGGCTTCGGCGAAATGCCGCGCGGCATGCTGTCGCACTGGGTGGTTATCAGGGATGGCAAGATTGCCAATTACCAGGCGGTGGTCCCCTCCACCTGGAACGCCGGCCCGCGCAACGGGCAGGACGTGCCGGGGCCTTACGAGCAGTCGCTGGTGGGCACGCCGGTGGCCGACGCCGCCCGGCCGCTGGAAGTGGTGCGCACCATCCATTCCTTCGACCCCTGCATGTCATGCGCTGTGCACCTGGTGGACGCGACCGGCCGGGAAGTGAACCGGGTAAAGGTGCTGTGATGCGTATTCTGGTGCTGGGTGTCGGCAACCTGCTGCTGAGCGATGAAGCGGTGGGGGTGCGCATCGTTGAAGCGTTGGCGCGCCGTTACCGGTTCACGCCCGCCATCGACATCCTGGACGGCGGCACCTCGGGCATGGAGCTGCTGGAAACCCTGTCCGGCCGCGATCATCTGATCGTGGCCGACGCGGTGCTCGCCGGCCATGCCCCCGGCGCGGTGGTGGTGCTGCGCGACGATGAGGTGCCCGCGTTCCTGACGCAAAAGCTGTCGCCGCATCAGCTGGGACTGGCCGATGCGCTGATGGCGCTGCGCCTGCTGGACGCGTTTCCGCGCCGCCTGACCCTGGTGGGCGTGGAGCCGCAAGCGCTGACCATGCGCATCGGCCTGACCGATTGCGTGGCGCGGGCGGTGGAACCGGC
Source organism: Sodalis sp. C49 (assembly GCF_046352915.1). Lineage (NCBI taxonomy): Bacteria > Pseudomonadati > Pseudomonadota > Gammaproteobacteria > Enterobacterales > Bruguierivoracaceae > Sodalis > Sodalis sp. C49. The sequence continues at coordinate 101,208 of NZ_CP163303.1, forward strand.
GCTGGGGCAGGTGATTGCCGCGCTGGAGCAAAGCGGCGTGACCGTGTCGGCGCGGGATGCCAGCGACGCCCCCCCCGGCGCTGACGCCGGCCCCTTTTCCCGGCCCGACGACAATGACCCTTTTGATAAGGGAGATACCCATGCCGCGGTATGAAGATCCTCCCGCCCGGACAAGGGCTAATGAGGCCGCGGCTGCCGTCGGCGACGCGCCCGCGTCGTGGCTGGAGCCGCTGTTCCGGCGCATCGCCGATGAGCGCATGCGCGATTTGCCGTTTTTCCGTCCGGCGGTGCCGGTGCGCGCCTGCGGTTTCACCCTGTTTGAACAGCAGTGGCTGGGATGCCTGCTGACCCCCTGGATGCTGAGCCTGTGGGTATTGCCGGGGCCGGGCCAGGAATGGCCGCCGATGGAAAACGGCGCGCGGCGGGCGCTGGCGTTGCCGTGCGGCAATGTCACCTTTATCAGCGGCGAGCTGGCGGGACGGGGGCCGTATCTCTCCTGTTCCCTGATGTCGCCGCTGGATGCCGGGCTGACCGGCGCCGGGGCGGTCGCCCTGGCGGAACACTGCGTGAAAATGGCGTTGTCGTTGCCGGTGCGTGACGGCGACAGCCCGCCGGACGCCGATCGCCGCGCCTGGCTCACCCGCGGCCGGGGCGGCGCCCCGGATGCATGAGTTTTCCCTGTGCTACGAGGCGCTGGCGCTGATTGACCAGCAGGCCCGCTCGCACGGGGCGCGGCGGGTGACCGGGGTCTGGCTGGAACTGGGCGCGCTGTCGTGCATCGAGGAAAGCGCCCTGCGTTTTTCGTTCGGCACGGCGTGCCGCGGCACGCTGGCCGAAGGCAGCGCGCTGCACCTTGACGTGCGGCCGGCGCCGGCCTGGTGCTGGTCATGCGGCGCCGCCGTCGAGATAACGCACCATGGCGCGGGCTGCCCGCGCTGCGGCGGTCACGCGTTGCAGGTTAACGGCGGCGACAGCCTGCGCGTCAGGCAGCTGGAGCTGGAGTAATATCCCTTGGAGAGAGTATGTGCATAGGCATTCCCGGTAAGATCGTGGCCGTGGGGGCCGATATTCACCAGCCGGCCTGTATCGAGGTCTGCGGCGTGCAGCGCGCGGTAAATATCGCCCTGGTATGCGAAGGCGAACCCGCCGCGCTGGTCGGCCAGTGGGTATTGGTTCATGTGGGATTCGCCATGAGCCTGCTCGATGAGCAGGAGGCGCGCGAGACGCTGGCGGCATTGCAGTCCATGCAAATGGTCGGCCTGGAGCTCGACGAAATGAGACAGGATGGGAAGCGGCGGGTAGTGGGCTAAAAACAACGCCCGATAACGGCAACGCCCCGCCACCCGGGATACGGGTGGCGGGGCGTTGCTGATTAACGTGCGGATAGGGGGTAGGTTAACTTGCCCTGGTTAAAAAATGCCCACCAGCGTCACCACGGTCAGGATGGCGGCCAGTCCGTAAAACACCCATTTGCCGGCCGGCACATGAATTTTCAGGTCATGCGTGCAGTGATAAATGCGATGCAGCCCGCACCACAGCGGCAGGACAATCATCAGCAGCCAGAACAGGCGGCCTATCAGGGTATGGCTGAACGCGAGCACCCGCGGATAGCTGAGCGCCTCGCCCGGATACCAGCCCAGCGGCAGCAAAAAGGCCACCAGCAGGATTATCACCGGCGCGACGATGGCGCTCCACATGCCGCCGGCGCCGAACAGGCTCCAGAAAACCGGTTCATCGGCGCGTTTCGGATTTTGATTCATAGCGTTCTCCTGATTAAACGACAAGGGCCACGGCCAGTATCACCACCGTCACCACCAGCGTAACGCCCCAAAGCGTGGCGATAAACGGCGCCGGACCGACCTTTTCATCCTTGACGACCAGCACGGTGGCCTTGGGCGCCAGCTCAAACCAGGTTTTGGTATGCAGCAGCGCCGCCAGCAGCGTCAGCAGGTTAAGCGCCAGCACCACCGGGTTTTGCAGGAAATGCACAAACCCGTCCCAGTTCGCCTCGCCGGCCTTCAGCGCATACAGTCCGTAGATCAGTTCCAGGCTGAACCAGACCGCCGGTACGGCGGTGCCTTCGCGCAGCATATAAAAACGGTAGAACCCCAGCTTCTGCCACCAGTTGGCCGGCATGCTGCGAACGTAGGGCTTGCGTTTGGTTGTTATCATGTTAATCACTCCCTTAGCGAGGTTTCAGCATGGCGATCATAAAGTCCTGGGTGCTCGCCACTTTGCCCTGCTGAATGGCGGCGGCGGGATCCACATGTTTGGGACACACCTCCGAGCAGTAGCCGACAAACGTACAGCTCCAGACGCCGTTTTCGCCGTTCAGCTGCGCCATCCGCTCCTTTTTGCCGTGGTCGCGGTTATCCAGATTGTACCGGTGCGCAAGCGTAATGGCCGCCGGGCCGATAAACTCCGGATTCAGCCCGAACTGCGGACAGGCGGCATAACATAAGCCGCAGTTGATGCAGCCGCTGAACTGATGGTATTTGGCCATCTGCGCCGGGGTCTGCAGGTTGGTGCCTTCCGACGGCTGGCGGTTATTGCCGATGATATAGGGCTTAATCGCCTCCAGGCTCTCGATAAAATGGGTCATGTCCACCACCAGATCGCGCTCGATGGGGAAGTGGCCCAGGGCCTTGACCTTCATGCCGTGGGGATATTCGCGCAAAAAGGTTTTACAGGCCAGCTTCGGCACATCGTCCACCATCATGCCGCAGGACCCGCAAATGGCCATCCGGCACGACCAGCGGAAGGACAGGTCCGGCTCCAGGTTATCCTTGATATAACCCAGCGCGTCCAGCAGCGAGGTTTGCGCGTCATAAGGCACGTCGTACACCACGGGATGGGGGGCCTGATCCTGCTCGGGGTTATAACGCATTACCTCAAGCTTCAGCGTGTTCATCTCAGCCATTGGCCTGCTCCTTATCCTTTTTATCCTGTACCGCGGCCGCGGCGCCCTCGCCGCCGTACATCCGTTTGGCCGGCGGCAGGGTGGTGATCTTCACGTCGCTGTATTCCAGACGCGGCGCGCCGTCGGGATTATAAAACGCCAGGGTATGCTTGAGGAAATTCACGTCGTCGCGCTCGGTACAGCCCTCATCGAGCCGCTGGTGGGCGCCGCGCGATTCCCGGCGGTGGAACGCCGAATGCGCCATGCAGTCGGCCACCTCCAGTCCGTTGCCCAACTCAATGGTGTAGAGCAGATCGGTATTAAACACGCTGGAGGTATCGGTAATGGTAACCCGTTTAAACCGCTCTTTCAGCTCGGCCAGCTTATCCATGGTTTTTTGCATCAGCTCCGGCGTACGGTAGATGCCGCAGCCTTCTTCCATCGACAGGCCCATCTCGTCGCGGATGGCCGACCATTTTTCATTGCCCCGCTGGTCCATCAGGCGTTGCAGGGTGGTTTCCACGTCCCGCGCCTGGGCGTCGAGGACGGCGTTATTGGCGGCCGGCGCGGCCGCCGCGCTGGCCGCGGCCTGTTCGCCCGCCAGGCGGCCGAACACCACCAGCTCGGCCAGGGAATTGGAGCCGAGACGGTTGGCGCCGTGCAGGCCCACCGAGGAGCATTCGCCGACGGCAAACAGACCGCGGATGCGCGTTTCGCATTGCTGATCGGTTTCAATGCCGCCCATGGTGTAATGGGCGGTGGGGCGTACCGGGATGGGATCCTTCACCGGATCGACGCCGACATAGGCTTTCGACAGTTCACAGATAAACGGCAGCCGTTCCAACAGCTTTTTCTCGCCCAAATGGCGCAGGTCGAGATAGACCACGTCGCCGCGCGGCGTGGCGATGGTGCGCCCGGCGCGCCATTCGTGCCAGAACGCCTGGGACAGCTTATCGCGCGGACCCAGTTCCATATATTTGTTTTCCGGATGGCCCAGCGGCGTTTCAGGCCCCATGCCGTAGTCCTGCAAATAGCGATAGCCGTCTTTATTGACCATGATGCCGCCTTCGCCGCGGCAGCCTTCGGTTATCAGGATGCCGGAGCCGGGCAGGCCGGTGGGGTGGTACTGAACAAACTCCATATCGCGCAGCGGCACGCCGTGACGCAGGGCGATGCCCATACCGTCGCCGGTGACGATGCCGCCGTTGGTGTTATAGCGATAAACGCGGCCGGCGCCGCCGGTGGCCATGACCACGGCGTTGGCGCGGATGCAGATGCGCGTGCCTTCCATCATATTGATGGCCACCAGTCCGCGCGCCTGGCCGTCGTCCACCAGGATATCCAGCACGAAGTGCTCGTCGAAGCGCTTGATCTGCGGATATTTCAGCGAGGTCTGGAACAGCGTATGCAGAATATGGAAACCGGTTTTATCGGCGGCGAACCAGGTACGTTCGATTTTCATCCCGCCGAAACGCCTGACGTTCACCCGGCCGTCGGGCTTGCGGCTCCAGGGGCAGCCCCACAGTTCAAGCTGGGTCATCTCCTCCGGGCAGTGGCGGACAAAATGATCGACCACGTCCTGCTCGCACAGCCAGTCGCCGCCGGAGACGGTATCGTGGAAATGGGAGTCAAAAGAGTCATGATCCTGGGTGACGGCGGCGGACCCGCCCTCGGCGGCCACGGTATGGCTGCGCATGGGGTATACTTTCGATACCAGGGCGATAGTCAGGTTGGGATGGGCCTGCGCGGCGGCAATGGCGGCGCGTAAACCCGCGCCCCCCGCCCCGACGATGACGATATCGGCGTTAAAGGTTTGCACTTTATTCTCCTGCTCATCGGACATTGCATTAAAATCAACAAAACGCAGCGGGATATTTAATTGACTTTAATAATTAAAATAACTGAAAATTTTTAATTAACTAAATTAAGCACACTAATTAATTTGATTCTTCTAATGATGCCGTACATTCAGATAATAATAATATATTCCGTATGGGCAATAATGCGAGTGTGGATGAATACAGGTATGATGTAGATCAACAAAAAAAAAGAGAAGTGAAATCATTTTGTTAAATTGACGGCAAAGCGGAATAATTGGCATTCAGCTATTGATGTCGCGCGCGGACAGGGAACGGCAACTGCCCGCCGGGGCGCGCCGCCGTCCCGGCAGGGTTATTTTGACGTCAGGGCCGCCGGCGGTTAAAAACCATAACGGATGGCGTCCTTGCTTTGCTGCATCAGCGCATCGATTTTCTGGGAAAACGCCTCGATGCCCGCGCTGTCGCCGCGCTCCGAGCACTGGCGCCGTTTCAGGTTGTAGGCTTTCATCAGCTGCGCCTGGGCGGGGCCGGGCTTGCCGTAGCACGCGACGCTCTTTTCCCAGCAGGCGATGGCGGCGTCCGTGTCCTGCCGCTCAAACAGCGTCTTGCCCAGTTCGTTAAGCGCTTTGGCGCATTCTTTCGGCGCCAGCCCCTGCGCCAGGATAGTATCAATAGACGAGACCATGGATCCTCCGCGTACGGTTAATGGAAAAAGTTAAGAATATGGCCGAACACCAGTCCGACGCTGATGACATCCGAATCACTGAACGTGACGTTGGAAAACCCATACTGGCCGAGCAGGGGCAATAGCAACGCGGGCAGCAGGGTAATAAACAACCCATGGAACACGCCGCCGATGATGGCGCCGCGCCGTCCGCCGACGGCATTGCCGAAAATACCCGCGGTGCCGCCGGCAAAAAAATTGGTCAGCATGCCCGGCAGGATCATCGCCAGTCCCATGCTTGGGAACAGGAACATGCCGATAACCGAGCCGATGGTGGTGGAAATAAAACCGATAATCACCGCGTTGGGGGCATAGGGGAACAGCACCGGGCAGTCCAGCGCCGGAATGGCGTTGGGCACGATGCGCAGCGCGATGCCGCGAAACGCCGGTACGATTTCCGCCAGCAGCAGCCTGACGCCCGCCAGCAGGACATAAACCCCGACCACGAACTGTACCGATTGCAGGAAGGCATAGACCAGGTAGTTAACGCCGTGGGCATAAGGGGCGATCACCAAGGGGCCCGCGGCGATGGACGGAATCAGGTAGACCGGGATCATCACCACCATCATGGAGAGATACGTATCCTGGAGAAAGGAAAACGACTGGGGCAGCTCCAGATCCTCGGTACTTTTGCCGACATCGCCGGTGAGCTTCGCCACGCCCGCCTGCACGATATAACCAATAGTGCAGAAATGGCCCAGCGCAATATCGTCCGATCCCGTTATCTTGCGCACAATGGGCTGCGCCAGCACCGGCATGCCGACCGCCATGACGCCGGCGATAACGCCGCCGATAAGGATTAATTCCGTCCCCCGCAGCCCGCCCATGTAACCGATAACCGAGCATACCGTGGCCATCCAGAGCGAGGCCTGGCCGGTGAGGAAAATATATTTATAACGGGTGAAACGGGCGATAAGAATATTAATTACAAACGCCAGGACCATGATCAGGGCGGTTTCCCGTCCCAGGGTTTGTTGGGCGATGCCGGCAATGGAACCCACGTCGGTGACCACCCCGCGCATATGGAATCCTTTCTGGAAAACATCGCCGAGGAAGTTTAACGCATTGACGATAATATTGGCGCCGGACAGCAGGACTAAAAATCCTAATAGCGTTTTAAGCGTGCCGGTAATAACCTGTCCGGGGCTCTTTTTTTGCGCGATAAGCCCAATCATGGCGATCAATGATATCAGTATCGACGCCTGGCCGAGCACATCGTTGACAATAAAATGGAGGAAAGACATAATAAGTCCCCTGTAGGGTTTGCAACAATCGGATTATCAATCAATCAATATCAAGCCAGGTAGCCTTTTTCCTGTAATACTGGCGTTAGTTTTTCTTTTATTTCGTTTTTATCAACCAATCTTTTAAGGTAAATAATAGTGGCATTTATCGTATAATGCTGGAACTGTGATCGGAAGTTTTCGCCGGTCATTATTATATCCGCCCTGCTTGACGTGGCGCTGGAAATATCACAATGAGACAAATCGGCATCCACGCCCAGATCTTTCAACGCGGCCTCAATACTCATTTCGCACGCAAAACTGCTGCCCAGTCCCGCCCCGCATACCGCCAGAATTGATAATTTTTTCATAATACAGGTTCCTTAAGTGATTCATCTGTAGGGTAACCGCCGCCATCGGGCCGGCATGACGCCGATGACGATAGCTCAATACCGCTTCCGGCGGACAGCCTGCGGCCTGCCCATCCTGAATAGCCATTAACCGGCCATGCGCCTGGCCCACCGACGTTGATGGCCGCCTGGGTTGATGGTTATCGCCCCTTAGGGTGATACGTTAAAAATGGCGCAGTATGGCCAAAATCTCTTGTTCATCCCGCGCATGTTTTAAGGTATTTACCGCCTCCTCATCGCAAAATAATTTTGACAGGCTCGCAATCATTTCAATATGTGAATGGCTGTCGACGGCCGCCAGGGCAAAAATAACGTACACCGGATCGTTATCTTCGCTGCCGAAGGTCACGCCTTGCGAAACGATAACCAAGGACAAGGCGGTTTTAATTACCCCTTCCTCCGGCCGGGCATGGGGCATGGCAATGCCTTCGCCCAAGACATAGTAAGGGCCTATTTGTTCATGCATGGCGTAAATAGCTTGGAGATAACGGCTCTCAACCGCATGCTGATCGATAAGCGGCTGCACCGATAACGCCACTGCGCTTTGCCAGTCTTTCGCCTGATTAATTAAGCGAACGTTACTTTCGTTAATCCAGTCCGTTAACATAAAGACCCTTTTTAGCTAGGTATAGATATATACTAGTATGTTTCTGTTTCCTTATAAAAACTGTGATCCATCTTTATCTATTTCTACAATATTGTAAATAATAATAAAGAGTTGTTTTGAAAAATAATGCCAAATACTATTACGGGCTTTCTTTATATATGAAGAAGGCCTTTTTAAGCAGCAATGTTCTATTATATTCGGCCAGGCGTGCGTTATCTCCTTACAGTTTGTGGTTATATCACCGCGGCGCGCGGCAATGTTTGCATTATCCAGTCGTAAATAACGCGGGTATCCTGCGGTTGGTCCTGGTCGACGCTAAAGATCGGCCCTAATGCCATCGGTCCGGCGCGTTCCGCCAGCGCCCGCAGTTCGGGTAGATATTCCGCGCCGGGATGGCCGGGCAATCTGTCCGCCAGGCGCGCGGCATAGCGGGCGGCCGCCAGTTGCGCGGAAATCCGGCACCACACTTCGACCAGGCGCGTCACGCCGGCGTGCGCCAGATAATGCGCTAATAGCTCCCGGGGCTGGAAGCCAAACCAGGCGTCTATGATAAAGGTGCTTCCCGCCGGGGCCTGCGCCACGATGGACCAGATGACCTGGTAACTGGCTTTGCCAAGGGTACGGTTCATCGTGCGGTCGACACCGCCCAGATGCTGCAGAAACGGGTTTTTGATCCCGTCCAGGGATAACGAAAGCCAGCCGGACTGCCGGGAGAGGCCTGCGGCGAGGGTGCTTTTACCGGAGGCGGGGATACCGTTGATCATGATAATCCGCTTGCCGTTGTCACTTTCCGGCCGGTCCTGATGCGACGCCTGGGCGCCATTAGCAGGAGAAAACCGGATGCTGTCGGTCGCCGCGCCCTTGTCAGACATGTTTTACCTGCTCCGTTAACGCGTCTCTCGTCGGCCGGGTCGCGTGAAAATATTGTTTAATCACGGCCTGAATTTCGTTCAGCCGGGGAATAGCCAGCGTTTCCAGTTTTTGCCGGGTGGCCTCACGGTCCAGGGAAATACAATCTTTCCATAACGAACGGCCCGCAATGACGCCGGAGGCGCCCTTGCTCATGGCGTCCGCCACCTGGGTCAGGAAGGTGGCGTGATCGACGCCCGCCGAGAGCACGGCCCAGGGCACGTCGCCGGCAAGCCGGGTGATGTCCGCACAGGCCTGCGGCGAACCGGGATAGGGTAATTTCAGCACCTTGGCCCCGCATTCCAGGCAGATTTTCGTGCCGCCATAGATAAGCTCCGGGATTTTCTGCTTATATTCCTCGTCCGTTTCATCATCGAGTTTATACGTCAGGAACTCAACCACCAACAATAAATCCTCGCGGGTGAAATCCTCGATGCATCGGCGCAGTATAGCGATATTGTGCTGGTTCGCCCCGGCGCGATCCGAGCGCAGATACACCATGATCTTGCCGCCGGTGGCGCCGAGCTCGCGCACCCGCCGGGCGTTGATATGGTCAACCAGCCGCGACAGCCGGTAGCCTTCGGGCGTGGTGTCGAACCCGGAGGCGTCGAGGCCTATCAGCAGCGCCGTGTCGCGCGCAATGATGCCGTCGTCCACCAGTTGCGGCACGGCGCAGACCGGATCGACCAGCACGCATGACGCCTTGCTTGCCAGGTAACGGGTGATATCGGCCTTGATCAGTCCCAGTTCGTGTTCGGAAATCTGCGCCTGCCGGGCGGGATCGTTGGATAGCAGGCTGCGCATGGCACCTCGCTGATCGCAGGCGATAACCAACATGGCGCCGTTGCTGCCACAGATTTGTTGATAGCTGCGTAATTCTGAGGTGGACATTTTTGACATGAATTTCTCCTTTACCTGAAATTTATTACAGACAAAAAACGCGGTGATACGTTGTTACCCTTTGTCATCATCGTCCTTGATTAAATGGGAGAAAATGGTCCCAATGCTGCGGTTTATAAGGGGTTTCTCCCTGGGGAACGATTGCAATTTCCCGCATATTGCGCAATAATTCCCCATCGACAGAGATGAGTGTAATACATTACAGAAAGGAATTTCAAGCTGAAAGAGCCAATTTTGCAAGATCTTGCAGCTACTCGCGCCATGATGCATATGGTGGCGAAGCTGCATTACGAGTCCGACATGCCCCAGGTGGAAATTGCGCGCAAGTTCGATGTCTCCACCGCCACCATTTCGCGGCTGCTGAACAAGGCGCGCGCCGCCGGCATCGTGCGCATCGAGGTGGTGGCGCTCTCTTCGCCCGAGAATATGACGGCGGACCTGATTAAGCGCCTGGGATTAAAAAAGGCCTTTGTCGTCGACGCGCCGCCGGCCAATGTCCTGGGCTCGCTGGCCGCGCCGCTGGCGTCGCTGCTGGAACAGGCGGGGCTGGGCGCCGGATCGGTGCTGGGCATCGGCTGGGGCAGGGCGGTGCGGGAGGTGACCCTGACGGGCATGCCGCGGTTGCCGGGCATCCTGACCGTGGCGCTGAACGGCGGTATGCAGCAGGCCGCCCCCCATTTCCAGATTACGGAGTTCGTCCGGCGCGCCGCCGAGCAAATGGAAGGCAAGCCCTATTTCCTGCATGCGCCCTATATATCGTCCGCCGAACTGCGCGACGCGTTTCTCGCCGATCGCAGCGTGCAGGATATTATCTCGTTATGGGATCGGCTGGATGTGGCGATTGTCGGCATCGGTCTGACCCATGCGCCCAAACCCGGCGAATCCACCACCGCCATCGCCGATGAAAAGACGCTGAGCCGGGCCGCCGGCGACGTGCTGCGTCATTACGTGACCGAGACCGGCGAGGTGCTGCACTGGGAAGGGGAGGCGCGCATGATCGCCGCCTCGCCGGAACAGCTCAGGCGCACGCCGCTGACCATCGGCGTGGCCGCCACGCCGGAAAAGGCCGCCGGCATTATCGGCGCGGTGCGATCGGGCATGATCAATTCCCTGGTGACCGATGTGAACACCGCCCAGGCGATACTGGACCGGCTGCCGGCGGGTTAACCGGCCTTTGCCGGGACGGGGACGGGGGATAAAAGCCAGCGCCCGGCGCAACGGGGCGCTGGCAAGGAGGACGACGCGCCGTGTCTTCAGCGTAAGGCGCGGCACGCGCGGGTAATGCGTTCGCAGGCCTCGCTCAGGCGGCTATCGTCGATGGCGTAGGCGATGCGCAGGTAAGGCGACGCGCCGAAGGCCGAGCCTTGCAGGGTAGCGACATGGCCGGCGTCCAGGAGATAGGCGGCAAAATCGCTGTCGCTGGCGAGGGTGGCGCCCGCCGGTGTTTTTTTGCCGATCATGCCGGCGCAGTTGGCGAACACATAGAATGCCCCCGGCGGTACCGCCGCCGCCAGGCCGTCGATGGCGTTGACGCAGGCCATGATGACGGCGCGGCGCCTGGCCAGGGTCGCCATCCAGGCGTCCATAAATCCCAGGCCCTGCTCCAGCGCCGCCACCGTCGCGGCCTGTGAAATGGAGCTGGGATTGGAGGTGCTTTGCGATTGCAATATCTGCATGGCCGCCACCAGCCAGTCCGGGCCGCCGGCATAGCCCAGCCGCCAGCCGGTCATCGAATAGCCTTTCGATACGCCGTTTACCGTCAGCACCCGATCTTTCAGCCGGGGCTCTACCTGCGCCAGGGTAACGAATTCGCCCGCCGCATGGCAGATATGCTCGTAGATATCATCGGCCATGATCAGCACCTGCGGATTGTCGAGCAGCACCGCGGCCAGCGCCTTCAGCTCGGCGCGCGAGTAGACCGCGCCGGTGGGGTTGTTGGGGGAGTTCAGTATCAGCCAGCGGGTCCTGGCCGTAATGGCGGCGGCGAGATCGGCCGGGCGCAGTTTCCAGCCGTGGGCCTCGGCGCAGGGTACGATGCGGGCTTCGCCTTCGGCCAGCGCCACCATATCCGGATAGGATACCCAATAAGGGGCGGGGATGATCACTTCGTCGCCGGCCGAGACCGTCGCCAGCAGGGCATTGAAGATCAGCTGCTTGGCGCCGCTGCCCGCGATGACCTCCTGGGGCGCGTAGTCGACGCCGTTTTCGCGGCTGAATTTGGCGATGATGGCTTTTTTCAGGGCCGCCGTGCCGGGAACGGCTGTGTATTTTGTTTCACCTTGTACAATCGCATCTATGCCTGCCTGTTTGATGTGCGCCGGTGTATCGAAGTCGAGCTCGCCTTCACCGAGGTTAATCACATCCACGCCGGCGGCGGTTAGCGCGCGGACCTGATCGGAAATCGCCGCGGTCGGCGATGGTCTCACCCGGCGTAAGCGAGGCGCAAGTAATTCAGCTGACATCATTTCCCCTATCTATGAAATAATAAAATTGTATTATATGATACAATAAAATCAATTTAAGCTATCACGTCTGCAGGCGGATTGCCCAGACTTTTTTTGCCGTGTTCCGACCATTAAGGACTTATCGCCATGACATTGCTCTTTGTTGCGCACGACACGCCGGAACCGGCGCTCTATGGGGCCATGGCCGCCATCCTGGCGCGTCGGCTGCGCCTGCCGCTGGCGCACCTGGCCATTGCATGGGATACCGCCCTCTATCCCGACGCCTGCCAGCACGCGATAGCCGCCGGCGCGCTGGTCACCAGCGGACTGATATGGCACGAACGCCTGAGCGGCGACACCATAGATACGCCGAAGCGCTGGTCTGAACTGGCCGCCCTGCCGGCCGGACGGGACTGGGTGATCCCGCTCGGTCCGGCGCAGCTGGCCGGGTTGCCCGGCCGGCTGCGGGCGCTAAGCCGTCTTGCCGTGGACTATCAGCTGATCCGGGTGGATATGTCGTCCCAGGGCCTGGTTTTTCGCCGCAACGGCGCCATCGAAAGCGCCTGGGGGCAATGGCGCCGCGACGGCTTTGGCCGCTGGCGGGAAACTTCCCCTGACGACGCTATCGCGATCGTGCCTGGCGTGGCCCCAACCGGGGCGTTACCCGCCGTCGACTCCGGCCTGGGCAACGGGCGGGATGCTCCCGCCGCCGCGCCCCACAGCCTGGCCGGGGCCGCCGCTTCGCCGCTGGCCATCGTTTTGCTCGGCACGCGGCGGGATCAGCTGGAGGCCTATCCCGCCGCCGTCGCCGCGCTCGGCGATGCCGCCGACGCCCTGGCGCTGCGGCTTAATATCCTGTTTGCCTCGCCGCAGGAGCCTTGCGGCGAAATCCTCAAACGCGCGCACGGCGTCCTGTTGCCCGGCGGCGCCGCCATGGCCAACGTGGCCGGGCAGATAACCGCGGCGCGTTATACCCTGGATAACGCTGTTCCCACCCTGGGCTTATGCCTGGGCATGCAAACCATGGCGACGGCGGTGGCCCAGCGCATGCTGGGCTCCACCGGGGTGAATCTGGCCGAGGCCGATCCCCTGGCGCCGGTAAAATCCTTTGTTCCGCTGGCGGAAACGGCCGGTCTTCCCCGGCACCGCCTGGGCGACCATATGATGCTGAGCGAGCCCGGCAGCCGTATGCAGCAGTTGCTCGGCGACCGGTCAACCCTGCGCTATAACCACCGTTTCCACCTTAACCCGGCGCTGAAGCGGGATCTGGACATCGCCGGCCTGCGCCTCAGCGCCACCGATGCCAGCGGCGCCATTACCGACGGTATAGAATTTACCCGCCATGTATTTTATCTGGGGGTACAGGGCCACCCCGAGCTCTCGTCTTCCCGCCGCCGGCCGCATCCGCTGCTGATGGCGTTTTTAACCGCGGCGGCGCGGCGGCGGGAGGCGGGGCTATAACGCCGGCGATACGCCGGCGCGCGGGTCGGCGGCCAGGCGCGCCAGTTCAGCCGCCACCTGGGCGATGACGTCCGCTTCCAGATCGAGAAGCGGCGCGCGCACATGGCCGCCGTCGAAGCCGCGCAGGTTCATGGCGGCCTTAACCAGTTGCGGCTGGCCGTGGCGGCGGGCCAGGGCGCGGTAGGGATACCACAGGCTATGCAGATCGCGGGCGGTGGCGGCGTCGCCGCGCTCAAGCGCGCGATAGGCGGCCAGAATGATTTCCGGCAGCGCGCAGCTGTTGGTGCTGCTGATGCCGTCGAAGCCGCACATCATCGGCCCGAGGAACGCCAGATCGGAGGCGCAGAACAGCCGCAGGCGGCCGGAGAGGCGGTTGGCGATCTGGTCGATGGCGGTCGGATTCAGATCGCCTTGCTTAATGCCCACCACTCCCCCGATATCCGCCAGCTGTTCCAGTACCGCCGGCGGCAGCGTGATGCCAATGCCCGGCGCGTTATACACCAGGATGCCGGTGCGTGAAAGCGGGGCCATTTGTTTAAAAAAACTCACGATCTGCGCGTCGGTCACTTCGGAGACAAACGGCGGCGTCACCATCGGCAGGCCGCCCAATTCGCCGGCAAGCGCCGTTAAATCGCGCACCGTGCGCGCGTCGGAACCGGCGCTGCACAGCATCACCGGCACCCGGTCGCCCACCACGTCCATGACGTGGCGAAATAACCGGGCGCGCTCATCGGCGCTCATCGCCGGGAATTCACCGTAGGTGCCGCCGATCAGCACGCCGTCGTAGCCCAGCCCGATGACCCGCTCGATATTGCGCGCCAGTCCCGCGAAATCAAATGCGCCGTCGGCGGTAAACGGGGTAACGGTGATATTAAAAATACCGCGCAGGCGTGCCTGGCTTTCACTGATGTCTTTCATAACTATGCTTTCCTGTCTGACCTGATAACGAAGAACCGATACCGCAGCCCGGCCATGGGGCCAGGCGCGTGGGAGAGGTTGCGCCGCCGGGGCGGAGCATTGCCGGCGCGGCCTGGCCGCCTTGGCGGGCGCCTGCCTGGCCGGCGGGCGCATACAGCGCCCGGCTAAAGCCGGTATAACGGCCGGTCCACCGCCCCGAGGGCCCGGCAGCCGGTTTCCGTCACCACGATGGTTTCGCTGACGCCGACGGTGAATTCACCGTAGATTCTCAGCGCGGGCGGAATATGGAAGGTCATGCCCGGTTGCAGTTCGGTGGTGATGCCGCTGTAAAGACTGAGGATTGCGCCTTCGCCCCAGTCCGGCGCGAACGACACGCCGATGGAATAGCCGGTGCGTTTTTTAAAGTTATCGGTATACCCGGCGCGGTCGATCACTTTCTGGCAGGCGAGATGCGGGGCCTCGCAGGTGGCGCCGGGGCGGATGGCGTCAAGGGCCGCCTGCAGGGCTTCCTGACAGGTTTTTTCCATTTCCAGCGCCACGGCGGGCGGTTTGCCCAGCCACGCCGAGCGCATCAGCGCCGCGTGATAGCGATCGTGGGTGGCGGCCATTTCCAGGAAGATAGGATCGCCGTCCTGGATTTTGCGCCGGCGCCAGGTGCCGTGCGGCACGCCGGTACGCGGGCCGGAGGAGACCAGCGGTTCCATGCCCATATATTCGGATCCGGCGGCGATGGCCGCGCCCATCATGGCGGCGACCAGGTCGTTCTCGGTGGCGCCGGCCCGGATGGCCGCGCGCCCGGCCAGCATGCCCGCGTCGACATAGCGGGCGGCGTGGGCCATTTTTTCCAGCTCGGCGGCGGATTTCACCGCGCGCAGCTGTTCAATCACGCCCGCCGCGTCGTGGATAACGCCCAGCTCGGCTTGCAACGCTTCGTAAACGGCAATCGGCAGAAACCAGCCGCGTTTATCAATGCCGATGCGGCGCCGGGTCCAGCCGCGGTCCTTCAGCACGCCCAGCAGAAAATTCACCGGATTATCGCCGTCGGTATAAATGGCGGCGTCGCGGATAAAGGTGTTGGAAATAAAGTTAAAATATTCCAACTGGCGGATAACGAATACCGGATCGCCCTCCACCGGCAGCACCAGGGCCTGAAAGGTGTAATATCCCGGCGTCTGCTGGCCGGTAAGATAGAAAATATTTTCCGGACCGGTGATGACCATGACGTCCAGCCCGGCCTGGGTGAGCAGGGCGCGCGCGCGCTCGACGCGTCCGCGGTATTCCTCTTCGCCAAAGGCGGATTCGCCGCCCGGCGTCACGCGGCCCAGATCGGGCAACGGGGTCTTGTTTACTGCGCTTGGGTTTGTCATTTACAGAACTCCTGGATGAATTCCGCCCGGGCGGGGTCAAAACCGACCCCCAACCCGGACGCGCTTGGGCTGCAGACCAGCCCTTGCTGATAGATAAGTCCGGCGACCGGATCGTTGCCCAGCCCGTCGGCGCCATACAGTTCGGCATAGGCCGGGCGGGAGGCGCAGGCGACATGCAGCGCGGCGGCGGTGGCCGCCGCGCCTTCATTCATTTGGCCTATCATAAAAGGCACGCCGGCGGCGTTAAGCCGCCGCGCGGCGGCAAGGGCCGGGCCGATGCCGCCCATTTTCACCAGCTTCAGGTGCGCCCAAACCTTGCCGCCCAGGCCGATGACGCGGGCCAGATCCGCCTCGCTGCTCATGCTTTCGTCGAGCATCAGCGGGATCGGGCTGGCGGCGGCCAGCGCCGCGTAGCCGTGTTCCGGGTCGTCGGCCGCGCCATCGGCAATCGGCTGCTCCATATAACGTAAATCGTAGGCGGCCAGGGCCCGCAGGCGCGCCAGGGCCTCGCGCGCCGGCCACTGGCCGTTGGCGTCCGCCGCCAGGCTGATGCCGGCGCCAAAACGGCGGCGCAGGGCGGCGACGCGGTCCAGGTCCTGGTCAAATCCGGCCACGCCGACCC
The DNA here is from genome assembly GCF_046352915.1 of Sodalis sp. C49. Lineage (NCBI taxonomy): Bacteria > Pseudomonadati > Pseudomonadota > Gammaproteobacteria > Enterobacterales > Bruguierivoracaceae > Sodalis > Sodalis sp. C49. The sequence continues at coordinate 117,512 of NZ_CP163303.1, forward strand.
GCAGTTTCAACTCGGTGAAACCCCGGTCCACATACGCCTCGGCCTGTTGCAGCATTTGCTCGCGCGAGGACCAGAACAGCGTCTGGTTAGTGCGATAGCTCACCACCGGCGAAGACGCGCCGTCCTGCGCCGGCGCAATGGCCACGGGGTGCCGCTCCCGCGCCGTTTCCCCGCCTGGCGGCACGGTGCCGCCCGCGTCCCGGGGACGCGCCAGCAACCCTGCGACGCTGATGCCTTGGCGCCGGGCAAGCAGGTCATGCAGCGCCACATCAAGCAGCATGCGCGTCGGCGCCAGAATTCCTGCCGCCCAGGTATCCAGCCCGGCCAGCAGTTGCGCGGGGTCCAGGGCAAGATCCAGCCGGCACAGGCAGCGGAGGACGTCGTCCAGCACCTGCTGCGGGCTGTAGCCGTTCAGGTAGGCGATATTCACCCGCACCTCGCCCAGGCCCTGGAAGGCCTGATCCTCCAGCAGCAGGTAAAGCTCGTCCAGCGCCGCCACGCTGCCCGAGGAGGCGGTATACAGCCGTAGATGCGGGTAGCGCAGCGCGGCGCGATACAAAGTGGCTTTCACCCGGGCTCCTTAGCGGCTCATCATCGCCAGCGCCACGTCGCGATAGATCTCGCTGGCGGCAATAAATTCATCGATGGGCACGAACTCATCGGGTTTGTGCGCGTCGGCAAGGGATCCCGGGCCGATAACGATGCCCTTGGTGCCGAGACTGCGAAAATGCACCAGATCGCAGCCGCCCTGGAAGCCGAACGGCCCCGGCTCCGCATTGCCGTGGGCGCGACAGGCATCCAGGCCCGCCAGTACGATGGGATCGCCGGAGTCGGTTTCCGTCGCGCCGCCGGTGGTCGGTTTAAAGGTGACGATGTCGCTGCGCACGCCGAACTTTTCCCGCGCCAGCGTAAGCAGATCGCGGATCTCTTGTTTAACCTGCTCTTCGTCTTCCCCCGGCACCATGCGCCGGTCCAGCAGCAGCTCGCAGCTGTCCGGCAGCACGTTATCCGCATGGCCGCCGTTGATGCGCGTCACCGTCAGGCTGGCGGATCCCACCAGCGGGTGGCAATGGCAGCGCACGCTGTGTTCGTGGGCATGTTCCACCAGACCCAGCAGCTGCGCCGCGCGGAAGATGGCGTTTTCGCCCAGCTCCGGCGTGCCGGAGTGCGCGGTAACGCCGTGCACCCGCACCAGCGGACGCAGGCTGCCTTTATGGGCGGAATAAGTGCTGTTAGAGGTCGGTTCGCCAATCACCGCGTAGTCGATTTTCGCCGGCGCCTCGCGCACGTAGAATTTGGCGCCTTCGCTGGCCACCTCCTCGTCGGCGACGAAAATCCCCATCAGGGTGCCGCGCCAGCCGTCGCGATGCGCCGCCAGCATGCGCATCGCCTCAAGCATCGCCACCAGCGGCCCTTTGGCGTCGCAGGAGCCGCGGCCATACAATTTGCCGTCGCGCTCGGTAAGCGTAAAGGGATCCTGGCTCCAGCCGTCGCCGGCCGGCACCACATCGATATGGGTGTTAAAGGCGAAGCAGGGACCGGCGCCATTTTCCAGGCGCGCAATGACATTGGTGCGGCCAGGCAGGTATTCGCTAAGCGTCAGGTCAAAACCGGCATCGGCCAGCAGCCGGCTGATATGTTCCGCCGCTTCGCGCTCGCGCCCCGGCGGGTTTTCGGTATTGATTGCGACCAGCGCGGCAAGATCGCGTTTCATCCTGCCGATATCGGGCGATGAAAGACTCATCGACATCTCCTGAGGTGAATAAACGCCCTGACGAGGGCATGCATGATTAGCACTATCAGTGCAATATCTGGTCGAGGAAGCGCTGCGCCCGCTCGCTCACATCGCCGCCGAAAAACTTCTCGCTCGGGGCGTTTTCAATGATTTCGCCGTTTTCCATAAAAACGATATGGTTGGCGGCGCGCCGGGCAAACCCCATCTCGTGGGTGACCACGATACTGGTCATGCCCTCGGCGCTCAGATCGGCCATGACGTCGAGCACCTCGCGGATCATTTCCGGATCCAGCGCCGAGGTCGGCTCGTCGAACAGCATCAGCTTGGGTTTCATCGCCAGGGCACGGGCAATGGCCACCCGCTGCTGCTGGCCGCCGGACAGCTCGTCGGGAAACGCGTCGGCCTTGTCCGGTATGCGCACCTTGCCCAGCAGTTCCAGCGCCTGGGCCTGGGCCTCGGCGCGGCTGACGCCGCGCACCGTCATCGGCGCGAGCATAATGTTTTCCGCGGCGGTGAGATGGGAAAACAGCTCATAGCTTTGAAACACCATGCCGATGTCCTGGCGCAGCCGGTGCGGCTTGATATCGGCATGGGTAATATCCTGGTTGCGGAAAAAAATGGCGCCGCCTTCGATGGGTTCCAGCAGATTGACGCAGCGCAGCAGGGTGGATTTGCCCGAGCCGGAGGGGCCTATCAGCACCACGGTGTCGCCCTCGGCCACGTTGAGCGAACAGTTTTTCAGCACATGCTGCGCGCCGAAATGTTTATCGACGCCGATAATCTCCAGAACCGGTTTTGTGCTTTTCATCATTTTTCCCTCAGTGTGTCGTGCCGGTGCTGCCGCGCAACAGGCGTTCGGTGAATGACAACGCCGGCTTCCTGCGTTTTTTCGGGTCGAGGTAACGCTCCAGCCAGGCCTGGCCCAGCATAAAGAGGGTGGTCAGCACCAGATAATAGATACCGGCGGCGCACAGGGCCTCGAAATAGCGGAAGCTGGCGCTGGCGGTCTGGTTGGCGATAAGAAGCAGTTCCTGCACCGCAATCACCGAGACCAGGGCGCTGGACTTGAGCATGCTGATCATCTGGTTGCCCATCGGCGGCAACACAATCCGCGCCGCCTGCGGCAGCACGATCTTGCGCATGATCTGCCCGCCGGTCATGCCCAGCGCCATGCCCGCGGTGCGCTGTCCGCTGCGTACCGCCTGCAATCCGGAGCGCAGGATTTCGGCCATATACGCGCCCTCGTTCAGCGACAGCGCCAGGATCGCGCAGGTAAACGCCGAGAACCGCACGCCGAAACCGGGCAGGACGTTATAGACAAAAATGATTTGGAACAGCACCGGCGTGCCGCGAAACAGCCAGAGATAAAAGAAGGCCAGCCCCGTGCAGATACGTAACCGGGACTCCTGTAACAGGGCCAGCACCAATCCCATGATGATGCCGAAAAACAACGAGCACACCGTCAACAGCAGGGTCATTAACGCGCCCTGGAAGAACGCCGGGGAGAGCAGGTACTGCCAAACAAGATCAAGGGACATGGACTTTCCTTAAACGCCGGGACCGGTCGGAAAACGTGGTGATGATCAAAAAATAGCCACCGACGCGGGGAACTGCCATTTCGCGATCAATTTCTGGTAGGTGCCGTCGGCAACAAGTTCTTTCAGGCCGGTTTCAATCAGGGTTTTCATCTGCGCGTCGCCTTTGCGCAGCGCAATGCCGATATGGGTATCGGCCTCGAATTCATCGCCGGTGGTTTCGAAGGTATCGCCTTTTTCGCTCAGCAGCGCCACGGCGCCCGGGGTGGAAAGAAATTCAGCATCGGCCCGCTTTTGCGCCACCGCCACCGCCGAGTCGGTGGCCGCCGGGAAGGTCATGACGTTAATGGCCGCCTTGCCGCCGTCCTGGCACGCTTTGCTGCTCACGCGCGCCTGGCTTTCCTCAATGCCGCCGAGGGTCACGGCGATGCTCTTGCCGCACAGCGACAGGTCGCGGCCGGTAATCTTCTCCGGATTGCCCTTGGCGACCACCACCCGGCTGCCGATTTTCAGGTAAGGCACAAATTCCACCTGCTCGGAACGCACCGGGTTGATATACATCGCCGAGTTGATGATATCCAGACGCTTACCCTGCAATGCCGGGATCAATCCCTTGAACTCCATGGACATCGGCTGCGGTTTCAGCGCCAGCTTGGCCGACAGGGCGTTGATCAGGTCGATATCAAAGCCGGTCAGCTTGCCGTCCTTCATGTATTCAAACGGCATAAAGGTGGCGGCGGTGCCATAGGTCAGCTCGCCCTTACTGACCAGCTCAGGCGCCGCCTGGCTCATCAGGGGGGCGCCCAGACATAACGCGGCCAGGGTAACGACGGCATAGCGACGCAAAAACAGGTTTTTAGACATGTCAGGCTCCGGGGGTGATGAGCGTAATTGCTCTTTGTGTATCATTAAATACAATTGAAAGGGGTTGTCAAGGCTCTTTTTTGGTGCACATTCTGCACTATATAAGGGCTTGCACGCTATTTGAAGGTGTTATTGTTTAATGGGTTATTGTATAATAGTATGCAACAAATACTTTTTGGATGCGGCACTCCATGACTCAAACGGCGACGGCCAGCGGACGGCGACTGGCAAATCAAATCCTGGATCTGATACGCGAGGCGAAATTCGAGCCGGGGCATCACCTGCGCGAACAGCAACTGGCGGATATGGCGGGCGTCTCCCGCACCCCGGTGCGCGCGGCCATGAAACTGCTGTGCGAACTGGGCATCATCGAAACGCGGCGCAACCAGGGATTTTTCCTGGTTAAGCCCTATGATGAAATCCAGCGCATCAGCATTGATGTACCCGCCAGCAGCGATCAAGACCTGTATGAACAGCTGGTCCGGGACCGTATCGCCGGCAAACTGCCGGAATCCCTGACCCAAACCGAGATCTCGCAGCGCTATGACGTCGATCGCAATGTCCTGGCGCGCACGCTGCTGCGCTTGTCCGAGGACGGACTGATTGCGCGCAATAAAGGCCACGGCTGGTCGTTCCTGCCGACGCTCAATACCGACGTGGCGTTCAGCAACGGTTACCGGTTCCGGCTGATGATTGAGCCGGGCGCGCTGCTGTCCCCCGGCTTCCAGGCGGATAAAAACACGCTCAGGCGCCTGCGCCAGCAGCATATGTTCCTGATTTCACACCCGGATATCTTAAGCGTCGACGGGCGGCAGATTTTCGACACCGACGCCAGCTTCCATGAAACGCTGGCGGAATTAAGCGGCAATATTTTTATCCTGCAGGCCATCGTACAGCAGAACCGCCTGCGTCGTCTGCTGGAATTCGGCAGCTATACCAATAAGCAGCGGGTGCGCGAATGGTGCGGCGAACATGTGGCGATCATCGACGCCGTCCTGGAAGGACACATGGCCGAAGCCGCGGAAATCATGCGCCGTCATCTGCAATCCGCCTACGAAAACGGACGCACTAAGGTCAGTAAAAGCAGTAAGCCGGATTAAGGCGGCCCGCCAACACCGGGCTCAAAGCAGACATGTTCAAGGGAGAGCGTGCCAATGGGGTTGAATCGGGCGTGGTGTTCCCGCCAAACCGAGCCCCATGGCACGGTAGGCCCGCTAATATCGGGCTCAAAGCAGACGTGTTCAAGGGAGAGCGTGCCAATGGGGTCGAATCGGGCGTGGTGTTCCCGCCCGACCGAGCACCCCATGGCACGGTAGGCCCGCCAACACCGGGCTTAAAGCAGACATGTTCAAGGGAGAGCGTGCCAATGGGGTCAAATCGGGCGTGGTGTTCCCGCCAAACCGAGCCCCATGGCATGCTAGGCCCGCCAACACCGGGCTCAAAGCAGACGTGTTCAAGGGAGAGCGTGCCAATGGGGTCGAATCGGGCGTGGTGTCCCCGCCAAACCGAGCCCCATGGCACGGTAGGCCCGCCAACACCGGGCTCAAAGCAGACGTGTTCAAGGGAGACCGTGCCAATGGGGTCGAATCGGGCGTGGTGTTCCCGCCCGACCGAGCACCCCATGGCACGGTAGGCCCGCCAACACCGGGCTTAAAGCAGACGTGTTCAAGGGAGAGCGTGCCAATGGGGTCCAATCGGGCGTGGTTTTCCCGCCCGACCGAGCACCCCATGGCACGGTAGGCCCGCCAACACCGGGTTCAAAGCAGACGTGTTCAAGGGAGAGCGTGCCAATGGGGTCGAATCGGGCGTGGTATTCCCGCCCGACCAAGCGCCCCATGGCACGCCAACATTGCGCTAACACCAGGCGGAATACACCGCTGTTAAATCATTATTTCAATCAAACAGGAGTCGGTAATGGATTTTGGCATTCAGGGGCGCGTAGCGCTGGTCAGCGGCGCGGGCGGCGGCCTCGGGCGCGCCATCGCGCTGGCATTGGCGGCGGAAGGCGCCAAGGTGGCGGTCTGCGGACGCACGCAAAACACGCTTGATGAAACCGTGGCGCTGATTAACGCGCAGGGCGGCAGCGCCCGCGCCTGGACACTGGATCTCACCCGCCAGGACGCCTTTGACGCCATCCTGGCCGATATCCGCGCCGCCCTCGGGCCGGTAGCCATCCTGGTCAATAACTCCGGCGGCCCACAGCCCAGCGGGGCCGCGGGCGTGGCGCCGGAACTCTGGAACGCCCAGTTTTCCGCCATGGTCGGATCGCTCATCCTGCTGACCGACAAAGTGTTGCCGGACATGCGCGCGGCGGGCTGGGGCCGCATTATCACCAGCACCTCGTCCGGCATCGTGGCGCCCATTGCCAATCTCGGCATCTCCAACACCCTACGCCTCGCGCTGGCCGGCTGGTCGAAAACCCTCGCCGCTGAAGTGGCCCGCGACGGCATCACGGTAAACGTCATGGTGCCGGGCCGCATCGCCACCCGACGGGTAGGGCAGCTGGACGCCGCCCGCGCCGCACGGGAAGACCTCAGCGTCGAACAGATAGCGGCTAAAAGCGCGGCGACGATCCCGGCCGGTCGCTACGGCAAACCCGAAGAATACGGCGCGGTGGCGGCATTCCTCGCCAGCCGCCAGGCCTCTTATATGACCGGCGGCGTAATCCGCGTCGACGGCGGCATGATCCCCGCCCTCTAAGCCACGCTTCCCGCCGGCCCGCACCTGGCCGGCGGTCTCCTCCGTCCGCGATCTACGCCCCGCCGGCGCGCCTCAAAATGGTGCAGTCCCCCCTCACCGCCGCGCAATTTTTTTATATGCGCCTACTCACAAATTAAGAAGATAACGAAAAGGCGCTATTGCGCCGGTGGATTCTTTAACTATATGTTAATTTTTCTTACAATAATTGTTATGGGACATAACGCATGTCGACGAAATTCAGTATTCCTATGGTCGGTATGGCTGTTTTACTGGGCGCAGCCGCCCCGGCACTGGCGCTGCCGGCGGGCTACCCGGCCGGCTACCAGCAAGTGGTGGACGGCGCGAAAAAGGAAGGCAAGGTTGTTATCTATTCCACAACCGATACCCAGGCCGCGGGGCCCCTGATCCAGGGATTCGAGGCGGCGTATCCCGGAATAAAAGTGGAATATAACGATATGAACAGCACCGAACTGTATAACCGGTATATCAGCGAGCAGGCGGCGGGCGGCAACAGCGGCGACGTTATCTGGAGCTCGTCCATGGATACCGCGCTCAAACTGGCCACCGACTATGCGCTGCAATACGCCTCGCCGGAAGTGAAAAACCTGCCCAAATGGTCGGTATGGAAGGAAAAGGCCTATGGTACCACCTTCGAACCGCTGGTATTTATCTACAACAAACGGCTGATTGCGGCCAATGAAGTTCCCGCGTCCCATGCCGCGCTGGCCAAATTAATCCAAAGCCAGCCGGATCGATTCAAAAACAAGGTCACCACCTACGACATCGAAAAATCCGCCCTCGGATTCATGCTGTCGGTACAGGATATGAAGGCCGACCCGCATTACTTCGACACCCTGGCCCAGACGGCCAAAGGAGGATTGTCGGTACAGTCGTCCACCGGCACCATGCTGGAACGGGTCTCCTCCGGGGAAAACCTGATCGGCTATAACATCCTCGGATCCTATGCCGACGCCCGCATCAAGACCGACCCCTCCATGGGCGTTTCTTATCCCAACGACTATATCCTGGTGCTCTCGCGGGTCATGTTCATCAGCAGCGAGGCGCAAAATAAAAATGCCGCCAAACTCTGGCTGGATTATGTCCTGTCGCCGCAAGGGCAGGACGTACTGGCCAATAAGGCCGATATTACCTCGCTGCGCAATGATATCGCCGGCGACAACGATCTTGACGGCATGACCAAAAAATTGGGCGGCGCGCTCAAGCCGATCCCGGTAGATGAAACCCTGCTGGAATACCTGGAACAAAATAAACGGCTGGAGTTCATCAAACAATTCCGCGCAGCGGTGAACAAATAACCGGCCGTCAGGGATCATTATGAAGACATTGCGCACTACCTGGCGGCGTTTGCCGAGAGGCGTGGTCGTGCTGTTAACCGCGCTGGTTATCTATGTACCGCTGTCATTTATCATTATCCAAAGCTTCCTGTCCGCCCCGTTCTTTTCACCCTCAAAGGTGTTCAGCCTGGGAGCGTTCCGCTTTATCTTCACCGATCCCGACTTCTATAAAGCCCTGCGCAACGGCTTTATCCTGGCCTTCGGCCTGGTGGCCATCGCCATCCCGCTCGGCGGCATCCTGGCGTTCCTGATGATCAGGACCGACCTGCCGGGCCGCCGGTTTATCGAGCCGCTGATCCTGGTGCCGGTGTTTGTCTCGCCGATGGTGCTGGCGTTCGGATACGTGGTGGCGGCGGGGCCGGTAGGCTTTTTCTCGCTCTGGGCGCAAAGCCTGGTGGGCTTTATTCCGTGGGATATCTACGCCATGAGCAGCATCGTGGTCATTGCCGGTCTGACCCACGTGCCGCACGCCTATCTGTACATTTCCTCGGCGCTCAGGAGCGTGGGATCGGATGTGGAGGAGGCGGCGCGCACGGTGGGCGCCACCCCGCTGCAGGTGATGCTCTCGGTCAGCCTGCCGATGGTACGCCCGGCGATCCTCTACGCCTGCGTGCTGCTGTTTTTCCTCGGGCTGGAAGTGTTCGGCCTGATGCTGGTGCTCGGCGATCCCGAAGGCAACCTGGTGCTGGCCACCTATCTGTTCCAACTGACCAATAAGCTCGGCACGCCGTCCTATCATCTGATGGCGGCGGTGGCGGTAGTGCTGATTTGCCTCACCGTGCCCCTGGTCATGCTGCAGCGGCGGCTGATGCGCACCGCGAACCGCTTTGTCACCGTCAAAGGCAAAGCCGCGCAGGCCAGGCTGCTGCCGTTGGGTAAATGGCGCTGGGTGGCGGGCGTGGTGGTGGTGGCGTGGCTGACGGTCACCATCGGCGTACCGCTGGCGGGCGTCATGCTGCGCGCGTTTATCACCAACTGGGGGGTGGGGGTGGATATTTGGGCGCAGCTGTCGCTCAAGACATTCCGCCTCATCCTCGGGCAGACCAATCTGATGCGCGCCATTGTCAATTCCATCAGCATCGGCGTGATTGGCGGCGCCATCGCGGTAATGTGTTATCTGTTTATCGGCCTGGCGCTGCATCGCAAACCGGACGGCGTCACCCGTTTTATGGATTACAGCGTGCTGGTGCCCAGGGCCGTGCCCGGCCTGCTCGCGGGGCTGGCGTTTTTATGGGTGTTCCTGTTTATTCCCATGTGGCTGGATCGCTCCCTGAAAGACGGATTATTGTCGGCGCTGCCGTTTGCCGACGGGCTGCGCGAGCATTTTATCGTCTGGCTGCGATCCTTGCGCAACACCATTTTCAGCGTATGGCTGGCATACACAGTGGTTTGGATGGCGTACGGGCTGCGGCTGATATCCTCGACGCTGCTGCAGGTGGGGCCGGAGCTGGAAGAAGCCGCGCGCAGCACCGGCGCGAGCCAGGGCCAGGTCACCCGCCATGTCACCATTCCGTTATCCCGCTACGGCCTGATCGGCTCCTGGCTGCTGATGTTCCTGATCTTCGAGCGTGAATATTCCACCGGCGTATACCTGCTCTCCCCCGGCACTGAAACCATCGGTTCGATGCTGGTGTCGTTGTGGGCGGCGGGGGCCATCGACATCGTGGCGGCGCTGTCGTTTATCAATATTTTGATTGTCGTGCTCGGACTGGGCGTCGCCTTACGTTTTGGAGTGAAAATGTATGATTGAGCTGTCGGTGGAGAACCTGCACCTGAAGTACGGCGATAATTCGGTTTTGCGCGGGGTATCGATGCAGCTGGCGCAGGGGGAGGTGGTGTCGCTGCTGGGGCCTTCAGGCAGCGGCAAGACCACCCTGCTGCGGGCGGTGGCCGGGCTGGAAAAACCCACCGAGGGCCGCATCGCCATCGGCGATACCCTACTGTACGACGGCGCCGCCGGCGTCGAGCTGCCGGCGGAGGAACGCAACCTGGGGCTGGTATTCCAGTCCTACGCGCTCTGGCCGCACAAAACGGTATTCGACAACGTCGCTTACCCCCTTAAACTGCGTAAGGTGCCGTCCGCGGAGCTGACCCGCCGCGTGCAGGCGGTACTCGATCAGCTGGGCCTGGGGCATCTGGGCCAACGCCACCCCCACCAGCTCTCGGGCGGACAGCAACAGCGGGTGGCCATCGGCCGGGCGCTGGTCTATAACCCGCCCATTATCCTGCTCGACGAACCGCTCTCCAACCTGGACGCCAAACTGCGCGAGGAGGCGCGGGTGTTCTTGCGCGAGCTGATTATCCGGCTTGGCCTGTCGGCGCTGATGGTCACCCATGACCAGCACGAGGCGATGGCCATTTCAGACCGGATTTTATTGCTCAATAACGGCAGGATAGAGCAGCAGGGCACCCCGCAGGAAATGTACGGCGCGCCGGCGACCCTGTTTACCGCCGAGTTTATGGGCAGCAACAACCGCCTGAACGGCCGCGTGATGGAACTGCGCGAGGGGCGGGCGCGCATCGACGGCCAGGACTGGTCGCTGTGGGGCGGCGCCGGCGCGGGGCTGGCGGTCGGGCAGGAGGCGGCGGCCGTTATCCGGGTGGAACAGGTACGCTTTGCCGACGGGGCCGCCGATGCCGGGGATAATACGCTTTCACTGCCGCTGCTGACCCGCATGTACCTTGGCAACCGCTGGGAATACCTGTTCCGCACCGCCGCCGAGGGCATACCGGTGCGCGCCTATGGCGATACCGCCGCGCGCGACGGGCTGTGCCGGCTGTCATTGCCCGCCGGACAGGTCTGGATCTTTCCTTTATAGACGTTGAACGCCGGCCGACCCCGGACCGGATTAAAAAGTGACACCCTGTCACGTCAATATCGCCCGCCAGCGTTCCCGCTGGCCTTTCTCGTTACCACCCTTCGCAGGCCATTGACCCGGCGCTTACCCCGCCGGCGACAAAATGATTGCTTGTGATTATATAAAATCATAATTGATTAAATGTGAGCATGATCAAGGTAATCATGGCGCATATAACCTATAAAATAGCCAAGACAGGCAAGAGTAATGCGGTCAAAATGACAAAATATAATCAATATAACGACATCAGAACAGGGCGTCGGAGGCGAGGCGGGATTAATGAATATCAATAGCACCGTTATCAGCGGTTACCAGGCGCTTAGCGACATCGGCTACATTATTAAGGATAAGCGGCGCGTGCTGCTGGTGACGGATAAAAATATCGCCGCCATACCCGCGGTGCGCGCGGTGATGGCACAGGCGCGCAGCCCGGACCGCCGGGTGGATATTATCGACAGCGTGCCGCCGGAGCCGAGTCAGCATGACGTCGCGCGCATCCTGGCGTCGCTGGAGGTGCGGGACGTCGATATGGTTATCGGCATCGGCGGCGGCAGCGTGCTGGATGTGGCGAAACTGTTGTCGGTGCTGTGCGTGCCCGGCGCGCCGACGCTTGACGCGCTGCTGGCCGGCGAAAAACCGCGCGCCCGCGTCGCCTCGATGCTGATCCCCACCACCGCCGGCACCGGCTCGGAAGCCACGCCCAACGCCATACTGGCCATTCCGGAACAAGAGACCAAAGTCGGCATCATTTCGCCGATCATGCTGCCCGATATCGTGGCGCTGGCGCCGGAACTCACCACCAGCATGCCCGCGCATATCGCCGCCTCCACCGGCATCGATGCGTTATGCCACTTAATCGAATGTTTTACCGCCACCGTCGCCAACCCGGTCAGCGATAACTATGCCCTGATCGGCCTGAAAAAACTGTTCGCCAGCCTGGAAACCGCGGTGGCCGAGCCCGCCAACCTGGGAGCGCGTCTGGATATGCTGTGGGCATCCTATTACGGCGGCGCGGCGATTGCCCACGCCGGCACCCATTTGGTCCACGCCATGTCCTACCCGTTGGGCGGCAAGTACCATATTCCGCACGGCGTGGCCAACGCTATCCTGCTCGCTCCCTGCATGCGCTTCGTACGGCCGGCGGCGGTAAAGAAATTCGCCCGGGCCTACGATTTGCTGCCCACGGCCGATACGTCGCTTGACGAGGAAGAGAAATCACACGCGCTGGTGGACTATTTCGCCGCGCTGGTAAAACGTCTGCGGCTTCCCGCCAGCCTGGATGAGCTGGGGATCGCCGCCGATAATCTCTCTTATCTGGTGACGGCGGCGCTGGATGTACAGCGGCTGATGAAAAATGTCCCCGCGCCCGTGAGCGCGGCGGATGTCCGCGGCATCTACCTGGCGTTATTTCCGCAAAAGAATTATTGATTAATCAAGAGGATATTATGAGCCACACTATTCAAGGCGTACTGACCGCCATCGTCACCACCTTCGACCCTCAGGGCGAATACCATCCCAAGGCGATGCGCGCTCAGATCCGGCGCCAGCTGGACGCCGGCAACGGGATTTTCTGCGGCGGCACCAACGGCGAGTTCTTCGTGCTTAACGAGCGTGAAAAGCTGGCGGTTACCGAAACCTGCGTCGATGAAACGGCGGGCCAGGCGGCGGTGGTGGCCCATATCGGTGAAATATCCACGCGCGATACCATTCGCCTTGGCCGGCAGGTGGCCAAACTGGGGGTCGACGCGGTTTCGGTGATCACGCCGTATTTTGTGCCGCTGAAACAGGATGAATTAATGTCTCACTACCGGGCGGTGGCGGACGCCCTCGAGGTGCCGGTATTCCTCTACAATATTCCGGCGCGCACCGGCAATACGTTACAGCCGGATACCGTGCGCGACCTGGCGCAGCACCCCAATATTATCGGTATCAAGGACAGCGCGGGCAGCTACGAAAGCCTGAGCGGTTTCCTGGCAGTCGCCGCGGACATCGACGGTTTTAACGTGCTGAACGGCCCTGACTCCCTGATTCACCAGGGTTTTGTCGACGGCTGCACCGCCTGCATTTCCGGGCTGGCCAACGTCGCGCCCCGTGAAATCAACGCCATCTGGTCATTGTTCCATACCGGCGATATCGCGGGTTCGCGCCGGGCGCAGGAAAACGTGACAGGGTTGCGCACCGATCTTTACAGCGTGGCCTTTTCTCCGGCGGCGGTGAAAAAAGCGGTGGCGCTGATGGGCCATGACGTGGGCGAAAGCCGTTACGCCGTCCGGTTCAGCGCGGAACAGGAGCAGAAGATTCGCCATATCGTGAATCAATATCTGCAGTGATGGCGGCGCGGCACCCGGGTGCCGCCTTGTGACCTACCAGGACGCTACGATGAAAGTGATCTGCACCTCGCCCTCGTTTGCCAAATACGATGCTTCCCCCATCGACCGGCTGCAAGCACAGGGTTTTGAACTGATAATGTTACCCGCGGACGCGCCACTTGCCGCCCTTGAGCCGCATCTGGCGGACACGGTGGCGATGATCGTCGCCTTTACCGAGGTCAACGCCGCGTTGCTCGACGCGGCGCCCGGCCTGAAGATCGTCTGCAAACATGGCGTCGGCGTCGATAATATCGATCTGGACGCCACGCGCGCGCGCGGCATTTACGTCACCAACGTACCCGACGCCAATAAGCATGCCGTCGCCGACTTTGCCTTTTCCCTGATGCTGAGCGGCGCGCGCCAGGTGACGCAGGCGGTGGCCGGCACGCGCGCGGGCGATTGGCCGCGTATTTTTGCCACCGACGTCTACGGCAAGACCTTAGGCATTGTCGGCCTGGGCAATATCGGCAAGCAGGTGGCCCTGCGGGCGCGGGGATTCGCTATGCGCGTGCTGGCGTTTGATTTTTACCCGGACGAACGTTTTGCCGCCGAACACGGCGTCGAATTCGTCACGCTGGACAGGCTGACCGCCGAAAGCGATTTTATTACCCTGCATACGCCGCTGACCGATGAGACGCGCAATTTATTCGACGCGGCGCGCATCAAGCGCATGAAGTCCTCGGCGTTCCTGATCAACGTGGCGCGCGGCGGCGTGGTTAACGAACAGGACCTGTATGCGGCGCTCAGCGACGGGGTCATCGCCGGCGCGGCCGCCGATGTGTTTACCCAGGAGCCGCTGGCCGCCCATCCGCTGTTTACGCTGGCTAATTTCCTGCCGACATCCCATATCGCCGGCTATACCGACGGCGCCATCAGCGCCATCGGCGAACGCTGCGTACAGCAGATTATCCAGTGCGTCTGCCAGCATGAGCGGCCGGTGAATATCATGAACGCGCTATAACGGCGTCGAAAAATAACGGGCGCGGCCGCCGCCTGGTATGCAATGCCGGATAATACGTTATCCGGCGACTTAAACCTCTCCTCTACAGGCTCGTTGACGATGAATACAATAGCTGCTAAATCGCGCATTCGCTGGTGGGTCGCCGGACTGATGTGGCTGGCCATTGCCATTAACTATATTGATCGCACCGTACTCTCCGCCGCTGCGCCGCACCTGATCAAAGAACTCAGCCTGAACGCGGAAATGATGGGCTTTATCATGGCCGCGTTTTTCTGGTCTTATTCGCTGCTGCAAATTCCGGCCGGCTGGTTTGCCGACCGTTTCGGCCAGAAAAAGGGGCTCGGCCTGGCGGTGGCCTGGTGGTCCATCGCCACCTCGGTCATGGGGCTGGCTACCGGGTTTAAATCCCTGCTGGCGCTGCGCCTGGCATTGGGCGTCGGCGAGGCCGCGGCGTATCCCAGCAACGCCGGCATTACCGCGCGCTGGTTCCCTGATACGGAACGCGCCACCGTCTCCGGCCTGTTCGACAGCGCCTCGAAGTTCGGCGGCGCCGTGGCCATGCCGCTTATCGTATGGATGATTTATATGGTGGACTGGCGGCTGACGTTTATGATCATCGGCGGCATCGGCATACTGTGGGTGATCGCCTGGTATTTCATCTATACCGAAAACCCGGCGGATCATAAACGCATCAGCGCGCAGGAAGTCAGCTATATCCTGGACGGACAGGTGCAGAAACACGGCGACAAATCCGTGCTGCCGATGCGGTGGTACAAGCTGCTGCGCTATCGCAATATCTGGGCCATGTGCCTGGGCTTTTTCACCATAAATTATACCTCCTATTTCTTTATCACCTGGCTGCCGACCTATCTGGTGCAGGAAAAGGGCATGGATTTTATCAAGATGGGCATGGTGGCCGCGCTGCCGCTGATCTGCGGCATGGTGATTGAAGTGGTCGCCGGCTGGGCCTCGGATCGCGTGGTGGAGAGCGGGCGCCTGTCATTGACCGCCACGCGCAAGCTGTTCCTGACAGTCGGCCTGCTGATGGCGCTGTGCATCGGTTTCGCCCCGTTTACGGATTCCATTTTCATGACCGTGCTGCTGCTGTGCGTGGCGAAATCCGGCACCACCGTCGCGGCTTCGCAGGTCTGGGCGCTGCCCGGCGATGTGGCGCCGAAAAACAGCGTCTCCATCGTCGCCGGCCTGCAAAATACCGTCTCCAACCTCGGGGGCGCCATCGGTCCCATCGTGACCGGCGCCATCGTGGCGGCCACCGGCTCGTTTACCTTTGCGCTGGTGTTCTCCGCCGGGCTGGTGGTGCTCGGCATTATCAACTACCTGTTCCTGATGGGGAAGGTGGAGCCCATCGTCGAGGACGCCCCGGCGGGCAAACGGCCGGTGTCCCTGCGCAGCCGTGCCTAGCCTGCCACACATCATCGCCCGGCCGCCGCCGGCGCGATGATGTGTGTTCGGATACCTGCCGTTAACCATCATGTTATGGAGGCTTTATGTCGCTTGATTCCAATAACAGCGCGGCTATGCCCGAGACCGTCGTTAACGCGAGGGCTATGGGAAAAATGCGCTTTCTTATTCTCACCGTACTGTCCGTCGGCATCGCGATCAATTATATCGATCGCGCCGCCATGAGCGTGGCGATGCCGTTTATGTCGGAGGAATTGCATTTATCCAGCACCGACAGCGGCCTGCTGTTGTCCGCCTTTTTCTGGAGCTATGTGTTATTTCAACTGCCCGGCGGCTGGCTGGTGGATAAGTGGGGACCGCGGGTAACCTTCGCCATCAGCAGCCTGGGCTGGGGCCTGGCCACCGCCGCCTGCGGCCTGGCGCACGGCATCGGCGCCCTGGTGGGGTTCCGTTTTGTGCTCGGCGCCGTCGAGGCCCCCAGCTATCCCGCCAGCGCGGCGACCGTCACCCGCTGGTTTCCGCGCCAGGAGCGCAGTTTTGCCGCCGCCACCTTTAATAACGGCAGCAAAATCGGCGGCACCCTGGCTATCCCGTTGATCTCGTTCCTGATAGCCGGGGTGGGCTGGCGCATGACCTTTGTCATTTCCGGCCTGGTGGCCGTCATCTGGGCGGCAGGCTGGTACCTGTGGTATCGCGACCCCCGCCAGCACGGCACGGTGTCGCGGGAGGAGGTGGCGTTTATCGAGGCCAACCAGGAGCAGGCCACCGGCGCGCCGATGAGCGTGCGCCAGCTCATGGCGCAGCGTACCGTGCAGGCCATGATGGCCGGCTTTTTCTGTATCAACTTTGTTTCCTATTTCTTTTTTACCTGGTTTCCCACCTATCTGGTGGAAACCTTCCATCTTTCGCTGATGAAGTTCGGCCTGCTGGGCATGTTGCCCGGTATCGCCGCCATTGTCGGCGGCTGGTGCGGGGGGCTGCTGTCGGACAGCCTGGTAAGGCGCGGCGTTTCGCTGTCGGTGGCGCGTAAAATTCCGCTGGTGGGCGGTATGCTGGGCAGCTCGGTGATTGGCCTGGCCGCTTTTTCACCTACCGTCACCCTGGCGCTGTCCGCGCTCTGCTTCGCCAACTTTGCCGCGACCTTCGCCTCGGCGGCGCTATGGGCGCTGCCCTCGGACGTGGCCCCCAACCGCGCCAATGTCGCCACCATCGGCGGCATCCAGAATATGGCGGCCAATCTCGCCGGCATTATTTCACCGATACTGATAGGCGTGCTGATGCAGTTTACCCATTCTTTTGTGATTCCCCTGGTGCTGGCGGGGATCGTGGGGCTGTTCGGCGCGTTGATTTATGCCGTGTGGCTGCCCAGGGTCGAGCCGATGCGCTTAACCCCGCAGGCGTAAGGAGAGGACGATGAGCGAACAAACGCGTTGGACCCGGCGTCCGGAATACGCCACCTGGGGCGATTTTGGCCCCGACGATCAATTGGGCCGGCTTAATTTGCTGACGCCTGAGAAAGTGCGCGAGGGCGTGGCCGAGGTAAAAACCGGTCGCACCTTTTGCCTGAGCCTGCCGCTGGATCTGCCCGGCGGCACGGCGATGAATCCCAGGCGGCCGCCGCCCAGGCTTAACGCCACGCGGCGCGGCGAGCATCCCAACATGACCTATCCGCTGTCGCGCGATGACGCCCGCCTGACCGATATCATCTGCGACGACAGCGTGACGCTGGCGCTGCAATATTCCACGCAGTGGGACAGCCTGGCGCATATGGGCCAATGGTTCGACGTGCGCGGCGACGGCACGCCCGAAATGGTGTTCTATAACGGCTACCGCGCCGGTGTGGATATCATCGGCGAGCGTGATTTCCGGCCCGGCTGCGGCTGCGGCCAGGGCGGCCACCAGGGCGCAAAGCGGCTGGGTATTGAAAATATGGCGCGGCATGGCGTCCAGGGGCGGGCGGTGATGATCGACATCAAAAAGCATTTCGGCATCCGGCGCTTTGCCTTTGGCTATGCGCAGCTGCAACAGATCCTGGCGGCGGACAATATCGTCATCCGGCCCGGGGATATGGTGTGTTTCCGTACCGGTATGGATGAGGCTATATTTGCCATGGGCGGCGCCCCGGACGCGGATTATCTCGCACATCATTTTGCCGGCCTGGACGGCGGCGATCCGGCGCTGCGCCAATGGGTTGCAGAATGCGGCGTGGTAGCGTTAATTGCCGACAATCCGGCCGTGGAAATATTGCCGGCGCGCCCGTTGCACCAGGATTTTTATCCCTCGCATCCCCTGCACGATCTGTGCCTGTTCCGGCTGGGCGTTTACCTGGGCGAGCTGTGGCATTTAAGCGAACTCGCCGATTGGCTTTGCGCCCATCAACGCCACGCGTTCTTGCTGACCGCGCCGCCATTGCGGCTGCCGGGCGCGGTAGGCTCGCCCGTCACGCCGGTTGCCACGGTGTAAGCCGTGATAAAAAGAGATCCCCGTACCGACGTCCCGGCGCCGCGGCCGGGAGGTCAGCGAAAAGGGGCCCGGACGTCACAGCGGCACCAGATAGGCGGGAATTTGCACCTTGGGCAGCCCGAAAGCGCTGCTGAACCGCTGCAGCCAGCGTTCATCCGCACGCTGGAGATGGCGGCACAGGGTATCCGCCGCCCCCTGATGGTCATGGGCCAGCAGCAGATCGTAGATGTGCAGGTGCTCGTGCAGGGCATCCTCGATTAACGATAGCGGGATTTGCAGCACCGGATCAAATAAATAGCGGGTGGGAACAAATAAAATCCGTGTGCGCGCCAGCGTCTGCAGGATCTCTTTATTGGGGCAATACGACAATAAAATGTCGTGCAAATCGTTTTCGACCACATCCATGTTAAACCCGTCGCGCGGAAAGCCGCCCAGCGATTGTTTTACCCGGTTGCGCGCCTGCTCCATATGAAGCCTTGGCGCCCGGGGCGCGGCCTGCAGCAGGGCCGGCGGCTCGAGCAGCCAGCGGATTTCGTAGAGATGATGCGTTCGTTCCGGCGTCACCTGGGGCGCAATCCAGCGGCCGGGCGCGTCTTTGCTGACCAGCCCGACGCTGTGCATCCGGGCCAGCACATCCCTTACCACCGTGCGGCTAACGTTAAAATGTTCCGCCACGCGTTCTTCGATAATACGCACGGACGTGAAAATAATACTGGCGCACAGCGCCTGTTCCAGCTGGCCGTACATGCTTTCCCAGCGCGCTACGGCCGGGATTTTGATCATATCCAGATTGGCATGGTGCGCCACGCCGTCCGTCGCGCGCGCGCCGGCCACTTCATAACCGCGTCCCTCGACTTCCTGGATAAGCTGTTGCTCGCAGAGTCTTTTCAGCGCATGGCGCGCCGGGGAACGGCTGATGCCGAACGCCTTGGCCACATGCACCTCCAGCAGTCTTTCGCCCGGAGAGAGCCGGCCGTCGTCGATCATGGATTTCAACAGCTGATAGGCGCGATGCTGAATAGAGTGTTTATCCGTAGATTCCGACATAGCTTAATCATTTCAATGAGTACCTGTTTATCAGCATATCACAATCAAATCGCCGCCATCGGCTAGCGGCATCGTTTTTCATTATGCCGTCCCAACGCATCAAACTCCTTACGTGATCGCTCTCACATCCAGGGCATAAAAAGTGACGGATTTATCATTTCGTTTACTTTTTTTTGACATGTTGATGCATTTCGCCTTAAGTAAATGTGTTTTGTATGCAAAGTACATATTAATGCCTGCGCCGTCGCCAGCCGGTGATGGCCGGGCAAGGGGAAGACGGATGAAGATATTTCGGTGGGGAGACGACGGGCGGGAACGGCCCGGCATGATTGACCGTCAGGGAGAGCGGCGCGATCTGGGCGGCGTAATCGACGACTGGCGCGGGGCCGCGCTTTCCTCCGGCCAGCTGCGGCGGCTGCACGGCCTGGATGCGCGCACATTGCCGCGGGTTCCGGCGCAGGCGCGTTTGGGGCCCTGTATCGCCGGGGTGGGTAAAATCATTTGCGTCGGACTGAATTATCGCGACCACGCCCGGGAGGCCGGGATGGCGTTGCCCACCGAGCCTATCCTGTTTTTAAAAGCGGCCAGCGCCATCACCGGTCCTTTTGACGCGATCGAAATTCCTCCCGGGGCGGCCAAGGTCGACTGGGAAGTGGAGCTGGGGATTGTTATCGGCCAGGACGGACGTTACCTGGAGCCGGGGCGGGTGATGGAACACGTGGCGGGCTACTGCCTGTTCAACGATGTGTCGGAGCGCGCCTATCAGCTGGAGCGCGGCGGCCAGTGGGATAAAGGCAAATGCGCCGATACTTTTGCGCCCCTCGGGCCGTATCTGGTGACGCCGGATGAGATTACCGACGTGCAGGATCTCCCGCTGTGGCTGGAGGTGGACGGCGTGCGCCGCCAAGACGGCTCCACCCGCGATATGATTTTCGGCGTGGCGGAACTGCTGGCCTATGTCAGCCGGTTTATGAGCCTGCAGGCGGGGGATATTATCGCCACCGGCACCCCGGCGGGCGTGGGCATGGGATTACGGCCGCCGGTCTATCTGGCGCCCGGCCAGCGGGTAAGGGCGGGCATCGGCGGGCTGGGCGAGCAGGATAATCCCGTCGTTGCGGCCGGGGCGGGCTTATGAAGCCGGTCATCACCTGCGTGGACGATCTCCGCCGCCTGGCACGGCGGCGCGTGCCGGGATTATTTTACGATTATGTCGACAGCGGATCCTGGACCGAGTCCACCTACCGCGCCAATAGCCTCGATCTGGCGCGGCTGCATTTCCGCCAGCAGGTCGGGCGCAATGTCGCCGATATCAGTACCCGCGCCACTATTTTGGGTCAGCCGGCCGCGCTGCCGCTGGCGCTGGCGCCCGCCGGCCTGACCGGCATGATCTGGCCGGATGGCGAAATTCTGGCCGCCCGCGCGGCGGCGGCGGCCGGCGTGCCCTACACCCTGTCCACCGTCAGCATCTGCAGCATCGAGGACCTGGCCGCCCGGCTCGCGCAGCCGTTCTGGCTACAGCTGTATATGATGAAGGATCGGGGGTTTATCGCCGATCTGATCGCCCGCGCCCGCGCGGCAAGCTGTTCCGCCCTGGTGCTGACGCTGGATTTGCCGATCCAGGGGCAGCGCCATAAGGATATCCGCAACGGCCTGTCGGTGCCGCCGGCGCTGACCGCGTCCGGCATCCTGTCCATGCTGTCGCGCCCGCGCTGGTGCGCCGCCATGCTCAGAACGCCGCGCCGGACGTTCGGCAATATCGTCGGCCATGCGCGGGGAGTCACCGATACCCTGGGTTTTGCCGAGTGGGTCAGCCGTCAGTTCGACCGTACCGTTACCTGGGACGATATCGACTGGGTGAAGCAGCGCTGGGGCGGCAGGCTGATTGTTAAAGGCATCATGGACGCCGGCGACGCCCGCCGGGCGTTCGGCGCCGGCGCCGACGCCATTGTCGTTTCCAACCACGGCGGCAGGCAACTGGACGGCGCGCCGTCCAGCATCAGCGCGCTGCGGGCGATTGCCGACAGCGTCGGGGATGCCGGCGAAATCATCATGGACGGCGGCATCCGCAGCGGCCAGGACATGCTGCGCGCCCTGGCATTGGGGGCGGACAGCGTGATGATCGGACGCGCTTTTCTGTACGGTCTCGGCGCCCTGGGCGAGCAGGGCGTGGCCCTGTGCCTTGACATACTGCGCAAGGAGCTGGAAGCGACCATGGCGCTGTGCGGCGTCACCGCCCTCGAGCAGCTTGGTCCGGACGCCATTGTCGATTATCCCTGGCCTGCCGTCGCCTCGGCGCCGGCGCCGCGTACCCCCGCGCTTCGGTCCATCGCCGAGGCGCCCTGAACATCAACCCTGGATCCTGGAAAGGAGTGTTATATGTTTGGCGATTACAAAATGCATCCCGACAGCGGCGTCAATCCTCCCTACGCGCCGGCCTACCCCGTGGAATGGGAATGTCCGCTGCGCACGCTGGAAGTGGTGACCCGGGTCGAACGGCGCAAGGTAGAGGCGTTGCTGCGCGATACCCCTTTCGAACTGGTCAACGACCGGGTGGCGTTCCGTTTTATGCTTTCGCCCGGCCATACCCTGGCACTACACAGCGGGGAAATGTTTGATTTGATGGTCACGGTGCCGGTGCGTTACCAGTCGTTGTTTACCCAAACCCATATCTTCATGTATTGCAGCGACCCGATGGGCATCTGCGCCGGCCGCGAGCTGTTCGGCTACACCAAAAAGGATACCCACTACGCCTTCCGTGAAACCGACGACGGCCGAATCAGCGGCTGGGTGCGGCGGCGCAACGTGCCGCTGGCGGATTTCCATTTTACTCCCGACGCCGCGGCGCCGCTGGTGCTGCTCACCGACGAGGCGGAACAGCCGGCGGGCGAAATTCATGTGCGCCGCCTGCCCGATCCGGAAAAACCGGCCACCGCCTATGCCGATGTGGTCTATCGCCGCACGCCGCTGCGCTATTCGGCGCCGGTACGCGGCCATATCGACTGGACATTGCACGCCAGCCCGTTTGATCCCATCGCGGCGCTGGAGCCTGAGGTGCTGAGCGCGCATTTCATGACCTCGGATGTGTATGGCGGCGGGTTCGCCGTGGAAGATCGCCGCCTGCTGGCGCGTCTTTATCCCTGATCGCGGAGAGCACCATGATGACAGATCCGGTGGCGATTATTACCGGCGCGGGCGGCGGCATCGGCCGCGCGGTGGCGTTAACCCTGGCGCGGCAGGGATGGCGCCTGGTGCTGGCGGAACAGGAGGCGCAGGCGCTTGAGGCGTGCCGGCGCGCGTGCGCGTCGCTCGGCGCCGAAACGACGGCTGTGGCCGGCGATATCGGCAGCGAGCGCGATGTGGCGGCGCTGGCCGGCGCCGCCGCCCGTCTCTACGGCGGATGCCAGGGGTTTGTCAGCTGCGCGGGCATGGCGGGCGCCGTGCGGGAGATAAGCGACTACCCCGGCGACATGTTTCGCCAGGTGCTGGCGGTAAATACCTGCGGCACCTTTTATTGCCTGAAGTACGCGTTGCCGCTGCTGCGCCGGCAGGGCGGCAGTTTCGTGGCCATCGCCTCCACGTCGGCGATACGCGGCCGTGCCAACATGGCCGGTTATGTCGCCAGTAAACACGCGGTGCTGGGCCTGGTCAGGAGCAGCGCGCTGGAATGCGTCGGCAGCCAAGTGCGGGTCAACGCCGTACTGCCCGGTCCCACGCAAACCGCCATGATCGAGGCCATCGATCGCATGGCGGCCGAACAGGCGCCGGGCGGCGGCATCAAACGGGCGACGACGGCGCCGTACGGCACCCCCGACGATGTGGCGCAGATGGTGTCGTTTTTACTGTCACCGGCGTCCAGTCATATCAACGGCGCGTCGCTGGTCGTAGACGGCGGCGGCACCGTGGCCTGATCCCATCCCCCTGGAGGAGATGCACCATGAGTTCAAAAATTATCACGGCGCAGTATGCGCCGCGGGTGACCGCGCAGCATAAACGGGCGCTGGTCGCCGCCTGCATCGGTAATTTCATCGAGTATTTTGACTTTGTGATTTACGGCTATTTCGCCTCGGTGATCGCCCGGCTGTTTTTCCCGGCGGAAAACCAGGCCGCCAGCCTGCTGCTCACCTTTGCGGTGTTTGCCATCAGCTACGCCTCCCGTCCCCTGGGCGGTATTATCTTCGGCCATCTGGGCGATCGCTACGGCCGCAAAATACCGCTGTCGATTGCGATTATGCTGATAGCCGGCTCCACCACGGTCATCGGTTTAATGCCGACCTACGACACCATCGGCCTGGCCGCGCCGGTGATCCTGACGCTGGCCCGCTTGATCCAGGGAATCTCGGTGGGCGGCGAATACGGCGGCGCCACGTCGTTTATTTCCGAATACGCGCCGCCGCACCGGCGGGGGTTATATACCGGCTGGCAAACCTTCACCATCGGCCTGGCGCTGCTGGCCGGCGGCGGGGTGGCGACGGCGCTGACCGCCCTGCTGTCCGCCGAAGACCTGCATGCCTGGGGCTGGCGCCTGCCGTTCCTGGCGGGGCTGCCCCTGGGGTTCGTCGGGCTTTATCTGCGCCTGAAGCTGGAGGAAACGCCGCATTTCGCCAAGGTGAAAAAATCCGCCGGGGTGGAAAAAGCCCCGCTGCTGACGGGATTACGCCAGGAATGGCGCGCCATCCTGATCGGCATGGGGCTGATCGCGGCGCCTTCCGCCTGTATTTATATCTATTATATTTATTCGCCCACCTATCTGTCGGTGGTGCTGGGGTTCTCCCTGGCGCAGGCGCAGCGCGCCAATCTGTACAGTCTGGCGTTCTATTGCTGCCTGCTGCCCGGGTTCGCCTGGCTGAGCGATATCATCGGCCGGCGCCCGCTGATGATCGCCAGTTCGCTGGCCATTGCGCTGGTCACTTATCCGGCGTTTCATCTGCTTAACGCCGGCAATTTTAACCAGACGGTGCTGGGGCTGTGCCTGATGAGCCTGGCGTTTGCCCCGCATTCGGCCACCGCGCTCTGCGCCATGGCGGAAATCATGCCTACCCGCATCCGCTATACCGGGCTGTCCGTCAGCCTGAATATTCCCGTCACTCTGCTGGGGGGTACCGCGCCTTTTATCGCCACCTGGCTGGTGAGCGCCACCGGGGATTTGCAGTCGCCCGCCTGGTTTGTCATCGCCGCCGCCGGCGCGTCGCTCATCGCCGCGCTGGCCTATGGCGAAACCCTGCGCAGCGGCCTGCGCCATCATTAGCCCTGGAGAAGAGGACGATAAAACCCAGCGGCAAAGCCGTACGGGTCAGCGGCGGCGGTCTTGGCCATGCCGTCGCCGCCATCGCGCGGGCGCTTGCGCCGTTCTCACTCACACCGGTATGGAAATGTGATGCAGAGTACGTTATAGATATCCGTCATCACCCACCCGCTCTCCCGGACAGGAAACCGACCCATGCCAACTCCCTATGACTACCTGCAACGACACGCTTGCGAACTCCTTGGCGATATCAAGCGCCTGGTACAGGCGCAGTCGCCGTCGTTAAATAAAACCGCGGTGGACCGGTGCGGCGCGGTGCTGCAAAGCATGGCGGTCGAGCGCCTGGGCGCGGACGCGCAGGTATACCGGCAGGAGACGCTGGGCGATCACCTGTCCTTTTCCGTCGGCGAGGGGCCCGGGCTGACCTGCATTCTCGGCCACTTCGATACCGTGTGGGAACTCGACGAACTGGAGATGGCTGAACGGGACGGCAAGCTTTTCGGTCCCGGCGTGCTGGATATGAAAGCGGGACTGGTCCAGGCGATCTGGGCGGTGCGCGCCTTGCAACAATGCGGGTTGCTGCACGGCCAACGGGTCGTCTTTATATGCCCGTCGGATGAGGAGCTGGGCAGCCCCAGCTCGCGTCAATGGATAGAGCGGCAGGCGGCCGGCGCCGATCGCGTGCTGGTGGCGGAACCAGCCGTTGCCCATACCCATGAGGCGAAAATCGCCCGCAAGGGCGTGGGCCGCTTTGATATCAGGATTACCGGACGCGCCGCCCATGCCGGCAATAATCCGGAGGAGGGCGTCAGCGCCATCCAGGAAATGGCGCATCAAATCCTGTATCTGCACAGCCTGAACGCGCCGCAGATGGGCACCACGGTTAACGTCGGGGCGGCGCAGGGCGGCGGCAAAATCAATGTGGTGGCCGACCAGGCCTACCTTGGCGTGGATTTGCGCGTCACGCATATGGCGGAGGCGGAACGCCTGCTGGCGGCGATTCACGGCATCTGCGCGACACTGCCGGGGATCAGCATCGAGATAACCGGCGGCATGTCCCGGCCGCCGATGGAACAAACGCCGCAAAACATGGCCTTGTTTAGCCAGGCGCAACGCGCCGCGCAACGGCTGGGCGTCGCGCTGGCGGGCAAGGCGGTGGGCGGCGGCAGCGACGGCAATTTCACCTCCGCGCTGGGCATCGCCACCCTTGACGGCCTGGGCGCCACCGGGGCCGGCATCCATGCCCGCCATGAACATATCATTATCGCCGATATCCCGCTGCGGGCCGCGCTGCTGGCCGAAATTATCCGCGGAGAAATCGACTGAGGCGCGGCCGGCATGGCGCCGGTAGCGCCTCAGGGGCTAGGGCTAGCGGCCGAGCAGCTCGACGAATTTTGCCAGCCATTGCGGGTGGGCGGGCCAGGCCGGCGCGGTGACCAGGTTATCGTCCACCCAGGCCTGATCGACGCCGATATCGGCATACTGGCCGCCCCCCAGGCGAATCTCGGGCGCGCAGGCCGGGTAGGCGCTGCAGGTGCGGCCCTTCAGCACGCCGGCCGCCGCCAGGATCTGCGGTCCGTGGCATACGGCGGCAATGGGTTTATCGGCGGCGTCAAATTCCTGCACCAAGGCGATCACCGCGGGATTGAGCCGCAGATATTCCGGCGCCCGGCCGCCCGGGATCACCAGGGCGTCATAGTCCTGCGCCCGCGCGGCGGCAAAATCGGCGTTAAGCACAAAGCGATGGCCCGGTTTCTCGCTATAGGTCTGCGCGCCGTCAAAATCATGGATCGCGGTCAGCACGTATTCGCCCTTGCCTTTATCGGGGCAGACGGCGTCCACGCGATGGCCCAGCATCTGCAATGCCTGGAACGGCACCATGGCTTCATAATCTTCGACGTAATCGCCGACCAGCAGCAAAATCTTTTTTGTGGTCATGATGAAAACTCCCTGGAGAGGTGGAGGAGAAAGGCACAAGATTCAGCCCATGTCAGCGCAGGGCCAGCCGGGCATTCACTGCCCTGATGACGCTATTTTAGCTTAAAAAGCGCCTGAATAATGGCATTTGGCTAACAAAACAGCCCCGGGACGGCCTGCGCCGCTGCGCCGGTGGGGGCTTATCGTAATGCGCGCGCTAAGAGAGGTTTCGTCATAACCGGCGCCGCGATAGGGATATTTTGCCGCCTGCCCAAGAAGTGTGACTGCGTTCAAAACACCGTGTTGAACCATCTAGTATGGTAGTGCGCATTGTTTATCATCAGCAGGTGTGAAATGGCATTTATCGACCGGGATTTTTTGTTAAAGAGCGATTGCGCGCGCGAGCTTTATCATCAGGTCGCCGCGCTTGCGCCTATTATCGACTACCACTGCCATCTTGATCCCCGGGTTATCGCCGAGGATCGTCCTTTTGCCAACCTGACCGAACTCTGGCTGGCCGGGGATCATTATAAATGGCGCGCCATGCGCGCCAACGGCATACCCGAGGAATTCATTACCGGCAACGCCTGTGCGATGGAAAAATTCCAGGCCTGGGCGCAGACCGTCGAGGCTTGTGTCGGCAATCCGCTCTACCACTGGACCCATCTGGAGCTTAAATTCTATTTCGGTATCACCGAGCCCCTGAACGGTCAAAACTGGCGGGGCGTTTGGGATCGGGTCAATCCGCTATTGCAACAGCCATCGTTTTCACCGCGCGGATTGATACGTCAATCCAATGTCGAGGTCATTTGTACCACCGATGCCCCGACCGATTCCCTGGAATACCATCAGGCGTTGCGCGATGACGCGGATTTTGCCACCCGGGTGCTGCCGACGTTCAGGCCCGACGAGGCGCTGGAGGCCGACGGCGACGTCTTCCGGCGCTTTATCGCCCGTCTTGAGCAACTCAACGGCGCCGCCATTCACCGTTTTGACGACTACCTGGCGGCGCTGGATGCCCGCGTCGGCTATTTCCACCAGCATGGCGGCAGGCTTTCCGATCACGGCCTGACGCGTATTGCCTATTTACCGTCCACGCCAATGGAACAGGAAGCGCTGTTCCAGCGGAAAAGGGCGGGCGACGCGCTCGCGGGCGACGACCAGGTCCGTTACCAATCCGCGGTGCTGCTGGCGCTGGCCGGCTTTTACGCCAAACGCGGCTGGACCATGCAGATCCATTTTGGCGCGCTGCGTAACGCCAATACCCGGATGTTTCAGCAGCTCGGCGCGAATGTCGGTTACGATTCCATTTGCGATCAGTCCGACATCGCGCCGCATCTTAACCGGCTGTTCGACGCCATGGCGCTACGGGACGCCCTGCCGAAAATCATCGTTTATAACCTGGATCCGTCGCTCAATGACGTGGTGGCCTCCACGCTGGCCAATTTCCAAACCGGGGGCGGGGTTAAATCGAACATGCAGTTCGGCGCCGGCTGGTGGTTTAACGATACCCGGCGCGGCATGATCCGCCAACTGACCACGCTGGCCGACCACGGACTGTTAATGAATTTTGTCGGTATGCTTACCGACTCGCGCAGCTTTATTTCCTACACCCGGCATGATTATTTTCGCCGCATTTTATGTGATCTGATTGGCGAGTGGGTCACGGCGGGACATATTCCCGCCGACCAGGCCTTGCTGGAAAAACTTATCGGTAATATTTGTTATCAGAATGCCAAGGTTTATTTTGATTTTTAGCGATCGCTGTTATTGCATGAGTCAGATTTAATATTTGAGACATAATATTATTTTTGACTTTATCGTCATTTTTTAAATGCAGCGAATAATTATCTATTGTCTCGCCGCATAAAATTTAAAATAGAGGCTTAACGTTATGTCGAGGAAAGTCACAATACCTATCGGTATCGGCTATGGCCTTACCGATATCATGGGCGGGGGGGCGTTTACCGTTATCGGCGCCTGGCTATTGTTCTACTATACGACCTTTGTCGGCCTGTCGCCGATACAGGCGGCGTCGATTGTGGGTATCGCGCGTATTGTCGATGCTATCGTCAGCCTGTTTATGGGAAGTTTTACCGACCATTTTTACAAAAACTATTTTGGTAAAAAATTTGGCCGCCGGCGCTTCTTTTTATTAATCGGTTCGCCGCTCATGCTGGTCTATGCCTTATTGTGGCTTAACGGCATGAATTATTGGTTTTATCTGTCGGTATATTTATTATTTGAAATCATTGCCGCGATGGTGCTGATCCCCTGGGAAACCCTGCCGTCGGAAATGACCAAGGACTTTAACCAGCGGACCAAATTATCGACCTGCCGCATGTTCCTCTCGGCGATGGGCACGTTCCTGGCAACCTTCATTCCGGGATTGCTGATTGGCCATTTCGGGGAAAACAACCCTACGGCCTATTTGGTTAACGGCCTGTTTTTTGCCGTGCTGTTCGCGGTATGCATCATGGTCTCGTATAGCGTGACCTGGGAGCGGGCGTTGACGCCGGCCATGCTGGCGGATCTGGATCGCGCCAAATCCACCGATAAACACAGCGTTGGCGAGCAATTAAAGCGCTTTGGCCGGCTATGGATAGAGTATGGCTCGACGCTGAAAATACGCGCTTTTCGTAAACATATCGCCATTTACCTGCTGTCTTTTACCGCCAAGGATATCTTTAATACCGTCTTTGTCTTTTTCTGCGTGTATTGCCTGAGCGTCTCCGCGTCATTTGCCGCGGGCCTGCTTTCCCTCAGTATTATCGGCCTGCCGGTGACGTTATTGGCGGGCATGGCGATTATTAAATACGGTCCCTCCCGCCTGTATATTTGCGGCTATACCATTATGCTGGTTTGCCTGGGGGCGCTGCTTGCGGTGTACCTGAATAATCCGCCGGCCAAGGTCCTGATGCTTTACGCTATCGCCATCACCTACCAGATAGGACGCTGCCTGTTGGAATTTACCCCCTGGAACGTCTTTCCGTTTATTCCCGATATCGACGAGATGGTGACCAAAAAACGCCGCGAAGGGCTGTTTGCCGCGGTGATGACCTTTTCCCGCAAGACAAGTGTTGCCATCGCCACCTTTTTTGTCGGCGTGATTTTGCAGGAAGGGGGGTTTATTACCGGCAGCGCCGTGCAGTCCCCGCAGGCGGTAACGACCATCGCCATGCTGCTGTTTATCGGTACCGGCGGCCTGCTGGTGCTGGCGCTGTGCGTCGCGCTGACGTTCAGACTGAATAAACGCACCCATACCATTCTGGTGCAGGACATCGAGCGGCTTAAGAACAACGGCGATAAACGCCAGGTCGACCCGCGCACCCGGGCTGTCGTCGAAGACCTGACCGGCTATAGTTATGATAGGGTCTGGCCGGATACCGTGCCGGAAGTGGCGCCGGCGGCCGCGCCGGAGACGGCGTAAAGGTATTGCGCCGCGGCGGCCGGGCTGATTCCCGGCGCCGCGCGCCGCTGTTTCTCATCCCGCCATCCCCGCGGCCGGTAGCGCCGGCCGCGTTCCGTACGCCCATGACGCGCTATTCAGTCATCCTCAAACCATTCGCCGTTGCGCTCGCTAATAGGCGTAATGGAGAAAATCATTTCCTGCAAATGGAGGCGCATCGCCTGTTCGGCGGCGTCGGCGTCTTTGGCTTTAATGGCGCGGAGAATATGATGATGCTGTTCGATAAGCCGGTCCGGCGGCGAGACTTCGCTTAAGGTCAGAAAACGCACCCGGTCCATCGCCGCCTTGATATTTTCCACCGTTTCCCAGGCCAGGGCGCAATCAATGCTGCCGGCGATAAGCCGGTGAAAATCATCATCAAGCCGCAGGAACTCAAAGCTATCGTTTTTTTGCGCCGAGCGCGATTGCAGCTCCAGATTATATTCCAGCCGCTCAAGATACTCCGGGCGGGCCTGCCTGGCGGCGCGGCGTACCACGGCGCTTTCCAGCGATTCACGGATAAAACGCCCGTCCTCAACCAGCCTGGCGGAGATTTTACGCACAAAGGTGCCGCGCTGGGGCAATACCTGGACCAGCCCGGTTTCCGCCAGTTTAATAAAAGCTTCGCGCACGGGTTGGCGCGAGACATTAAACCGCGCGGAGATTTCTTTTTCGGAAAGCAGCGAACCCGGCGGGATTATGCAGGTGACAATCTCCTGGCGCAGGAAACGGTAAATCTGCTGATTTACCGGCTGACCGGCATGGAGGATATGGGTGAGCGACATAGGATATTGACCGTTTTATCAAATAGCTTAGCTGAATATATTACAATTGCCGGTAAGTCTAAAGGGATGATGCACCCGCTATTGCCGTTATGTCGGCTGGCGCCGGCTTATAGTAATACGATAAGCTATATGCGGTAATAACGGCGGGCAAACAGTAGGGGGGATCGTGGGATGCAAAAACGGCTCGACCTGGGTATCGGCGGTCAATCTCTATCACCAGGCTACGCCGGGGCCTGCCGCGCCTTGCGGCGTGCGCCGTCTATCGCGCCCGGGCGGTATCCCGGCCAGGCGGGCTGACGATGGCGCCGTTATCCCGCCGCCGGCTCTTGCGCCTCGGCGCCGGATGGGCGGCCTGGAGCACCCTGGGCGCAAGGGTTTCATTCGGCGCGCCGCCGGTATCCCCGCGGCCGCCTTCGCCAGGAGCATCGCCTATGCCGACCCGTCCTATCCCTTCCTCGCGCGAAGCGCTGCCGGTTATCGGCCTTGGCACCTATCGCGGCTTTGATGTCGCGCCCGGCGACAGTCAGTATGCGCGGCTTCCCGCGGTGCTGGATGCGTTGTTTGCCGCCGGCGGCACGGTTATCGACAGTTCGCCCATGTACGGCCGGGCGGAGCGCACCACCGGCGAACTGCTGGGGGCGCGGCGGCTGCGGCCCCGGGCCTTTCTCGCCACCAAGGTATGGACCTCCGGACGCGAGGCCGGCATCCGGCAAATGGAGGCGTCGTTCCGTTTACTGCAAACCGATCGCATCGATCTGATGCAAATCCATAATCTGCTGGACTGGCAAACGCACCTGCCCACCCTGCGCGCGATGAAAGCGGCGGGACGCATCCGCTATATCGGCGTCACGCACTATACCCCTGCGGCGTACGATGCGCTGGAGAGCCTCATCAACGCCACGCCGCTGGATTTTCTGCAGATTAACTATGCCCTGGACGATCGCGCGGCCGAACAACGGCTGCTCCCCCTGGCGCGTGACAAAGGGGTGGCCGTTATCTGCAACACGCCGTTTGGCGGCGGCGGGCTGCTCAGGCGCCTGGGGGCGACGCCGCTGCCCGGCTGGGCCGCAGACGCCGGCGCCGTGTCCTGGGCGCAGCTGGCGCTGAAGTTCGTGCTCGCCAATTCCGCCGTCACCTGCGCCATACCGGGCACGGGCAATCCCAGGTACATGGCGGAAAACGCGGCGGCGGCGACCGGACCGGCGCTGACGCCGCGGCAGCGGCGCGAACTGATCGCCCTGGTCTGATGGCGGCGGGCAAACCGCCGTGACGTCCACCCGCGGCAGTCCAGCCGCGCGCCGCAGCCCCCTTGCCGCGAAAATCGCGGCGAACACGCGCGCGGTTGATCCTCACTCAGCCAGGCTGTGGCCGGCAATCGGCGCCGGTCGCCTTCAGCACGCTGGCGATATTATGCCGGTGTACCGCCTCATAGGGCTCGAACCAGGCCACCGCGCCGGTCGCCAGCGAGGCGGCGGCAAACTCCACCAGCGGCAAAGCGGCTAATTCCGGGTGTGCCGGCAGCCGGAGCAGCTGTTCCACATACCGCTGCGTGGCGGCGATCAGGTCGCGCGGGTAGCCGCCGGCGGCAATCATCTCTAAGCGGCCGTGGTTCGGCAGGATCCGCTGGAAATCCCACTGCCCGAGGCGGGCCAGCTCGCGCAGGTGTATCGCGAGCCGTCCGGGTTCGGCGACATAGGTCAGGGTATCCTCCAGCGTGTCGCCGGCCAACAGCAGCCCCAGCGAAGGGATGCGCACCACCAGGCCGTCCGCGCTGTGGATATCGTACTGGCGCAGCTCCAGGGAGAGGGCGCCGACGGTCAGGTCCAGGCGATCGGTAAAGGTGGTGGTGGGCAGGACCAGCGGCGTAATGGGCGGGGCGCCGTTTTCCAGCTCTTCGCGGTGTTCTATCAGCAATTGCCGGGTCAGGTCGCAGGCGATGATTTCGCAATCGGCGAACGCCGCGTTGCCCGCGACATGATCGGTATGCCAATGGCTCATGATCACCCTGATGGCGGTGACGCCCTCTTCTTCCAGGATGGCGCGGATCGCCGCGGCGTGATCGAGCGTCATGTGGGTATCGTACACCACCGCCTCGTGGCCCGCGATGATGGCGTAGGTGGCGGTGCCGAGAGAGAAGGCGCCGTCATCGAGCCAGTTAGCTTGCGCGCCGTAAAGTCTCTTATGGGGGATGCGCCCGTCGTAAAAGGCCATGATCCCGGGCCAGGGGCGGCAGACGCGCAGGGTGGCGGCCTGGGAAACGCTATGCTGATGATCTGACATGCAACACCTGCCTTGATTGAGAATGCCGCGCCGGCGGCCGGTCAAAAACCCTACGCGCGGCATGCGGCGCGAGAGTGCCCGCTTTGACTATACACTATGGGCCTTTTTTTAGGCATAGACTTGCATAATGATAGTCACTGGCGGTATGCTACTTTCAACTTGATAGTTACCAGCCGGAGCGCCCGCCCATGACCAAGACCGATTTCAGCGCCATGCCCTGTCCCATCGCCCGCAGCCTGGGACGGGTAGGGGAATGGTGGAGCATGCTGATCCTGCGCGACGCCTTCTACGGCCTGACGCGGTTTTATGAATTCGAGGCCAGTCTGAAGATCGCCCCCAATATGCTGACGCGCCGGTTAACCGAACTGGTGGAAAACGGCCTGCTGGAGCGCAGGCAGTACAGCGATAAGCCTCCCCGCCACGAATATCACTTGACCGAGGCCGGACGCGATTTCCAGCCGGTATTATGGGCGTTGCTGGCCTGGGGCAACGCCCATTTCGCCCCCGAAGGCATCGCGACACAGCTGGTCAACCGGGAAACCAACGTGCCGGCGCAGCCGATACTGGTGGATGCCGTAACCGGTGAAAAAATGACCGACGCGGCCTATCGGGTAGGCCCGGGACCGATGGCCAGCGAGCAAATGCGCTACCGCATGGCATTTTTGCAGCTAAAAGAAACGACCGGGGATGACAACCTGCGTTTTAACCCGCCCGCTAAAAAATTTGCTTAACAGGATAGCCCGATGAACACGCCTCTCAGCGCAAGCGACGCGCCGCCGCGCGGCATGAAAAAAAGCCGCGTCCTGATGCTTATGGCCTTGACGGCCGGCGCGGCAATACTTACCGGTTACGGCTATTTTTGGTGGACTCAAAGCCGCTTTATGCAGACCACCGACGATGCGTATATCGGCGGCGACATCACCACCATCAGCGCCAAAGTGGCGGGATATGTCGCAAGCGTCGAGGTCACCGATAACCAGGCGGTGCATGCCGGCGATGTGCTGGTGCGCCTTGACGATCGGGATTACCGGGCCGAACTGGCGAAAACGGAAAGCGAAATCGCCGCGCAGCAGGCCGCGCTGGTCAATCTGGCCTCGACGCGCAGTTTAAAGGAAGCGCTGATCGAGCAGGCCAAGGCCGCCATCGCCGGTTACGACGCGCAAACGGAACGCACCCGCCATGACCTGGATCGCTACCAAAAACTGCAGATGTCCGCCGCCGTCTCCGTGCAAAGCCTGCAAAAAGCCGAGGCCGACTACCGGCAGGCGGTGGCTGATGGCCAGCAGGCCCGCGCGGCGCTCCTGGCGGCACAGCGTCAGCTGGCGGTCACCGATAGCGAAAAAGGCCAGATCAAGGCCGCACTGGATCAGGCCGTTGCCGGGCGCGATCTCGCGCGGCTTAATGTGGAGTACAGCCAGATCCGCGCGCCGATAAACGGCGTGGTGGGCAACCGGCGGGCCAGGTTGGGCGCCTGGGCCGGCGCCGGCAGCCAGCTGTTGGTCATTATCCCGGCCACGGGCTTGTGGGTGGACGCCAATTTTAAAGAAGATCAGCTGGCGGATATGCGGCCGGGACAGCGCGCCACGGTGCGGGCCGATATCCAGCCCGGGCGGGTGTTCCACGGTACGGTCAGCAGCCTGGCGCCGGCGACCGGCGCGCAGTTCAGCGTGCTGCCGACGGAAAACGCCACCGGCAATTTCACCAAAATCGTCCAGCGCGTCCCGGTGCGCATCAATCTTGACCGCGACGACGGCACGCTGGGCCTGCTGCGCCCGGGGCTGTCGGTAACCGCCGCCATCGACAGCCGCGAAGCGGAACGCCCGTGAGCGCCGCCGCCGCGCCGGCCGCGCATTCATCGGTGGCGGCCCTGCCGGCCGGCATGACGCTGCCCACCCGTATCTTCGCCTTTGCCACCATGTGCGTCGGCATGTTCATCGCCTTGCTGGATATACAAATTGTCTCGGCGTCGTTAAAGGATATCGGCGGCGGCCTGTCGGCGGGCACCGATGAAACCGTCTGGGTCCAGACCGCCTATCTGATCGCCGAGATCATCGTCATACCGCTTTCGGGCTGGCTGGCGCATGTGATGTCGACCCGCTGGCTGTTCTGCGTTTCCGCCATTGGCTTTACCTTATCGAGCCTGCTGTGCGGCTGGGCGTGGAATATCCAGAGCATGATTCTGTTCCGGGCGATGCAGGGATTTCTCGGCGGTTCGATGATCCCGCTGGTGTTTACCACCGCCTTTATCTTTTTTGCCGGGCCGCAGCGGGTGTTCGCCGCCGCCACCGTCGGCGGCATCGCGTCGCTGGCGCCGACGCTTGGGCCGACGGTGGGCGGCTGGATTACCGAAAACTATTCCTGGCACTGGCTCTTTTTTATCAATTTAGTGCCGGGGATTTTTGTTGCCGTCGCCGTGCCGCTTATGGTCAGGATTGACCGCGCCAACCTGGCGCTGCTGCGCGGCGCCGATTACCTGGGCATCGTACTGCTGGCGCTCTGCCTGGGCTGCCTTGAGTACACTTTGGAGGAGGGGCCGCGCTGGGATTGGTTTGGTGATGGCGTTATCCTGGCCACCGCCTGGATTTCCGCCGTGGCGGGCGTGCTGTTTCTCTGGCGCTCGCTAACCTTTGCCCGGCCGATTGTCGATCTGCGCGCGTTAAAAGAGCGCAACTTCGCCCTTGGCTGTTTTTTCTCCTTTATCACCGGCGTCGGCATCTTCGCCACTATCTACCTGACGCCGCTGTTCCTCGGCCAGGTCCGGGGATTCAGCGCGCTGCAGATCGGTATGGCGGTATTTTCCACCGGCATCTTCCAGGTCCTGTCCATTCCGGTTTATTCCTTTTTTGCCAACCGTATCGATCTGCGCTGGCTGCTGATGTTCGGCCTTGCCTGCTTTGCTTTCTCCATGTGGAATTTTATGCCGATTACCCATGACTGGGGGGCGCGGGAACTGCTGATACCCCAGGCGTTCCGCGGCATGGCGCAGCAGTTTTCCGTCGCCCCGGTCGTCACGCTGACCCTGGGCAGCCTGGCGCCGGAACGACTGAAAATGGCCTCGGGGCTCTTCAACCTGATGCGCAACCTGGGCGGCGCCATCGGCATTGCCTGGTGCGCGACGTTGCTCAACGATCGCACCAACCTGCATTATTCCCGCCTGGCGGAATCCCTGACGGCGTCCAACGAGGCGATGAACGCCATGCTGGATACGCTGGCCGGGCAATTTACCCGGCTCGGCTACGATCCGTCCTCCGCCGCTGCCGCCGCGTTGCGCCAGCTGTGGTCGCTGGCTTACCGCGAGGCGCGCACGTTAACCTTCAGCGATACGTTTATGGCGATCATGTGGTGCTTTATCATCGCCACCGCCATGGTGCCGCTGATGAAGAAAATAACCAAGCCGGCGGCGGCGCCCCCGGCGCATTGACGGCGGCAAAGGCGGATGGGCGCGTGGCCACGTTATTGCGCGCTCACGTCCGTGCGCTGGATTTTGGTATAAAGATAGACGGCCAGCCCGCCCAGGATGGCTACCGCGCCGATAACGCTGAATCCCGCCAGATAGGAGCCGGTGTTGCTGTACAGCACGCCGACGACAAAACCGGCGGTGGTGCCGCCGCCGCCCGCGCCGATGCCGTTAATCACCCCGGCCGCCGGGCCTACCGCTTCGGGCTGGACGCTTGAGGTGATAATCGACCAGATATTGGTGGTGTAGCTGCTGGTGAAATAGGCGATGGCCAGGGTAATCAACGCCATTTTCGCCACCGGATTATCAATAACGGGCAACATGACCAGCAGTATGCCGGCGACGGCCAGTCCCGAGGCGGCGATCAGCCCGCGTTTCTGGGTACGATCGCTGATATAGGCCATCGGAATGGCGAACACAATCGCCAGCATATAGGGCAGGGAACTGGCAAACCCCTGCCACAGGCCGGTAAAGCCCAGCGAATGAACCAGCATCGGAATAAACAGCGTAATGCCCCAAAACAGCATGCCGTTGGCGAAATAACTGAATATCAATAACAGGAAGGGATAACCGCCGAGCGCCTGGAAAGTCAGTTTCCCGGCGGGACGCGCCTCTTCGGCCGCCGCCCCGCTGCCGCCCTCCGGTGCGTTTTTCAGGAAAAGCAAAAACAACGGCACCACGATCGCCAGGCCCAGCCCGCCGGTGATATAAAAAATCCATTCCCAGCCCAGGGCGTCGTAAATGGGCGTCAGGATCAGGAACCCCAGCGCCAGCGCCAGGAACTGGCCGTAAAACTGGATAAGATTGGTGCCGCGCGTGATTTCATCTTTGGTAAACCAGGCGCGGGCGAAACGGAATTGCTGCGGCCAGTAAATGCCTTCCGCGATGCCGAGAATAATGCGGTAGATAATCAACAGCGTGGGCGAGGTGACCCAGGCGGTCATCACCTGGGCCAGCGACCAGATCAGCACCATGCTGACGATGGTGGTTTTGGGGTTCAGTTTGTAGGTAAGGAAGCCGCCGAAAAAATTCGCCACCGCATAGCCGATAAGAAAGCCGGTTAATGCCAGGCTTTTGGTCGCCGCGCCGGAAAAACCCAGATCGCGTTCCATGCCGGGCAGCGCAATGGAGAGGTTTGAACGATCGAGATAAGCGACAAATAGCCCAATCATCAATGTGCCGCCGATACGGTACCATTTTGCATGACTCATATCCTGTCCCATTCTGTGTTTATTTTAATGATTCCATCGTAGGGTGACGTGGCCTGGCGAACGTGCCGGCCGTGTTATTGCGCGTAGCGCCGGATAAGGCTCCGGTCGATTTCAATGCCCAGCCCCGGTTTATCCGGCACCGGCATCGACGGCCCGATGACTAAGTCGGAAAGCTGTTCGCGAAAGACGTTGGGCGCCCGATCCAGCTCCAGCAGCGGCCGCGCCTTTACCATCGAGGGCACCGCCACCGGAATGGCGGAGATTAAATGCAGCGTGGCGGCCAAGGAGATGGCGGAACCCCATAGATGGGGATAACAATCGACGCCGAAGGCGGTGGCCATCACGGCGATATGCCACGCTTCGCCCAAGCCGCCGCAGGCGGCGACATCCGGCTGGGCGATGTCCACGCAGCGTTGTTCCAGGAACGGCCGGAAGCCAAAGCGGGTAAATTCCGATTCGCCGCCGGCGATGCGCATATGCAACGCGCTTCTCACCTCGCGATAGCCGGTGAAATCATCCGGCAGCACCGGCTCCTCGAACCAGGAGATGTCCTGTTCTTCAATCATCCTGCCCAACTGGATGGCCTCGCGCGCGGTATAGGCTCGATTGGCATCCACCGCCAGGCCGGCATCGGGGCCGATCAACTGCCGCACCCGCGCCACCCGTTGCGCATCCTGGCGAAGCCCCAGGCCGCCCACTTTCATTTTAAAGGCCCGGAATCCCTGGTTCAGCGCCTCTTCAGCGTCTTTTTCCAGCGTATAGCGCGCGTCGCCGGAATAATAAAAAGACGACGCATAGGCGGTGACCGGCACCGCGGCGGCGGCGCCCAGCAATGCCGCGATAGGCTGCCCCATGATTTTGCCGGCGATATCCCATAGGGCGATATCGATACCGGACAGCGCGGAAACCGCGATGCCTTTGCGGCCGAATTCACGGGTGCGGTTGTAGAGGGTTTCCCATAATGGCGCGCGCTGCAGCGGATCCTGCCCGATCAGCAGCGGGGCGAATAATTCATTGATCAGCGCGGCGTTGGCCCTGGCCGGGCCAAAACACTCGCCCCAGCCGATCACGCCCTCGTCGGTGATGATTTCCAACAGGCAGCTGGCCCGGCTATCCCATAACCACTGGGACATGCCGAACTGTGTATCCAGTTTTTGTACCACCACGTAAGTCTTGATATCTTGAATGTGCATCGCTGCCTCCGGTCCAGCAGGGTAATCGATTACCCTGGCGGTAAAAATTAAGTCAGGGTTGAGTCTCTCGGGATCAGTTTCACCGGTAATTCAATGGCGTCCGGTCCATTTTGCGGTTCTTTTTTAATCAAATGGGCGATCAGTCTTTTCGCCGCGGCGGCGCCGACCTCGTAGGTCGGTTGCGCGACCACCGTCAGGCTGGGATCACTGACCGAGGCCCATTCGGTATCGTCAAAACCGATAAACAGGAAATCGGCGGGAATGGCATATCCCAGGACCTTGGCGGCCTTGAGCACCGCCAGCGCCAGCATGCCGTTGGTGGCGATAATGCCCAGCCGTTGCCGCGGGTCGCGCCGCGCCATGATATGTTGCAGGGCGTCGGCGACCGGCTCGACCTGGACACGGCCGATAATCTGGATATCGCTGATGATGCCGTCGGCCCCGGCGCGGGCGGCGTGCGTGCGGAAAGCCTCAACGCGTTCCATGCGCGGGCTGATCCCGGTGGTGGGCGGGCTGAGCAATGCCAGGGAACGGCAGCCCTGCGCCCGCAAATGATCCACCGCCAGGGCCATGCCCTGCGCGTTATTCACGGTAATGGCCTGCACCGCCCCCTGGCTGATTTTACGTCCAACCAGCACCACGGGGGTCCGCTCGGCCAGGCTGGCGATAAGACCATCGTTGCCGCCGGTGGTATTTATCACAAAACCGTCGACCCGTTTCGCCAGCATCATCTCGATAAATTCTTTCTCCTTTACCGGCAGTTCCCTGGAATTGCAGACGAATATGGTATAGCCGAACGCCGCGCAGGCTTCCTCGATCCCTTGCAGGATGGCGATGGAATAGGGATTGAGGATATCGGACACGATCACCGCGATGGTGTTGCTTTTGGTGCTGCGCAGCGTGCGCGCCACATCGTTCGGTTTATAGCCCATAGCGTCAATCACGCTTTCAATGCGCAATCGGGTGTCCGCGCTCATCGCATGAAACTTGCCGTTCATATAACGTGATACCGTGGCGGTGGAGACGCCCGCCGCCTGGGCGACATCACGGATAGCTATGGGTTTTTGCATGTTTATTCGCATTAGGTAATCGATTACCTAATGTTAGATTCTCACTGCGAAACCATACTGTGATCCAAGGCGCAAAAATGATTTTCAGTCGGGAAAGGAATGAGCAGGCACCGGCGAGGCGGGCGTGGCAGCTACGCCCGGCAAGAGGCTGGGAACGGCCCGAAGGCCGGTGTTAAGAAATTAGGGTCGTCAGCTGGGAAGTCTTCGGTTGGGAAACATGTAGCGCCGCCGCATGGTTTGCCGCCTCCACAGCGTCTCTTAGCGACGCGCCGCGGTTAAATGCATGACAGAAGTTGCCCAAAAAACAGTCGCCAGCGCCATGGGTGCTCACCAGTGTGACTTTTTCCGCCGGCAGGTAGTCGTAGGCATCATCGGTGGCGGAAAACGCTACCCCATGTTCACCCGCGGTGACCAATACCACGGAAAACCGTTGTTTTAAGGCTACTACCGCGGCGCCCGCGGAGTCGGCATCGTTTACGGCCACGCCCGACATATCGCGCGCCTCGATGGCATTGACCACCAACATGTCGATGTACCGCTGGAAATCGGCGGACAACGTTTTTGCCGGCGCGGCATTTAAACAGACGGTAATATTGCGCCTGCGGGCTTCCCGCGCGGCGGATAAATTCACGCTTTCCGGCACTTCATTTTGCAATACCAGCAGGCCGACGCCTGACCAGACATCATCATGGCTAAGTCTGGTGATATCAATGGCATTATTAGCGCCGGATATCACAATGGCCCCATAATCACCGTCGGCATCCGTGATGGCCAAACTCATTCCCGAGGCAAGCGTGGCGACGGTTTCAACCGGGGTGGTATCTATTCCGTACGCTTGCAGCGTCGAGAGAAGAAAGCGGCCTTTATCGTCCGCGCCCACGGCACCGAGGAACACAACGTTAGCCCCCGCTTTGGCCGCCGCTACGGCCTGGTTGCCTCCCTTGCCGCCGAACTTAAATGAGGCGGAGTCGCCGATCACCGTTTCGCCTTTTTCGGGAAGGTGAGGGGCATCGACCATCATGTCGTAATGCAGGCTGCCGACCACTAAAATTTTATTTACACGCATCAATCTACCCTCATGCTGCGCACCGCCATTTGAGTTTTATTCAGATTAGCCTGTGCAATCTTGAGATTTTTCTTCGCTATGGCGACGAATAACGCGTCCAGTATATTGAGCTGCGCTATTCGCGATGCCGCATTTTCACCCAACAAGGGTGAGCCCTGCGACGTTGAATGCAGTTCCACATCGGCGTACTTCACTATGGGCGAGTTAACATAGTTTGAGATAGCGATAACTTTCGCGCCATTTTTAGCGGCGAGCTTTATGGGTTCAATCACCGCTTTGGTGGTGCCGGAGTGGCTTATCGCGATCACCGCATCATCATCATTCAATACCGATGCCGACATCATCATCATGTGGGAATCATCATGCACCATGCCCCGTATGCCGATTTTTAACAGTTTGTGCGACATATCCCGAGCTACCTGCGCCGATCCCCCCACGCCGTATAAATCAATATTTCTCGCGCGGTATATTATTTCCGCTGCTCGCTCAAATGCTGCAATATCAATAATGGCCATGGTTTCCTCAATCGCTTGTATCGAGGTTTTGAAAACCTTTTCCAATAATTGCGCGGATGAGTCGTCCGGCGATATTTCTTTATGAAGATTAGCCACGTCGGAATGATTATAATGTATTAAACTGGTCCTGAAATCCCGGAAACCGGTAAAATCCAGTTTTTTGGCTAATTTAACAATCATGGCTTCTGAAACGCTATTTTCTGTGGCAATTTCCTTGAGTGACGTGCTTTCAGAAAGGCTTTCTTTAGAGGTAATTGACTCCACTACCTTTATTTCCAGCGGCGTTAATTGTGGTAATCGCATACGAATTTGCGCGCCAATGGCTCTTGGATCATATTTCATCGCTACTTACCTCTGGTGGCCCTGTCAATCAGCATGGCGATTATAATGATTAGGCCGGTGGCAAGCAATTGATAGAAGGCCTGGATGTTCATCAACGTCAGGCCATTTCGCAAGGCGCCAAGGATTATGGTACCGATAATGGTGCCGATGATACTGCCCTTGCCGCCCATCAGGGAGGCGCCGCCAATGGCCGCGGCGGCGATGGCATCCAGCTCCCACAGGTTGCCCAGGGTGGGTTCGGCCGCGCCCAGCCGGCCAATTAAAATCAGGGAAGAAATAGCAGCAAGCAGCCCGGAAATAATAAAGACAATGACTTTGGTTTTTTCCACCGGCACCCCGGCTACCCTGGCCGCTTCCTGGTTGCCGCCCACGGCGAGAATATATTCGCCCAACGGCGTTTTGTTCATAATAACCCATAATATTATCGCTATAATTGCTACGATCACTATCGGGCAGGGGATGCCGAAGAAATAGCCGTTGATAAAGCTCCTGAATTCTTGCGGAATACCAAAGATGGGATTGCCGCCGGTATAGATTAATGCCACGGCGCGAAACAGCGACAGACCGCCCAGCGTGACGATAAACGGCTGCAGCCCGGCGTAGGCCACCAGCACGCCGCTGAAGGTGCCGCATAACACGCCGACCGCCAGCGCGCCGATGATGGAGAGCGAAATAGGCACGCCGGCCACCATCAGCGACGCCGCGACCACGGCGGAAAGCGCTGCCACGGGACCGACCGACAGGTCGATGCTGCCGGAGATTATGACCAGCGTCATGCCGAGGGCAATGGCGGCGTTGAGGGAAGACTGCTGGAGGATATTCAGCAGGTTGGGTACGGTAAGGAATACGGGCGACAACACCGAAAATACGCCTACGATGATGATAAGGCCTATTAATGTTCCCGCGTCACGCAAATTAAATTTAAGCAGGGAAGAGTAGTATTTACTCCGCAAAGTACTCTCTTGGGCATTCATGGTTTAACCTCATGATATTAATCTGTGAAAAAGTAGAATAAAAATCAATTTACAGTGCTGCTGAGAGCGTATTGAGCAATTTTTTCTTCGCTGATATCGCCGCCGGTCAATTGGGCGGCAACTTTGCCGTCCTTTATCACCAGCACGCGATCTGAAATTCGCATTATTTCCGGCATTTCCGATGACACCACAATTATGGCTTTACCGTCATGCGCCAGTTTTTCAATAAGGTTATAGATTTCTGATTTGGCGCCGACGTCAATACCCCGGGTCGGCTCATCGAATAAAAAGACTTCATTTTTGGCTGCGACCCATCTGCCGATAATGACTTTCTGCTGGTTGCCGCCGCTTAATGTGCCGATGTGTCGCTGAATATCCAAGGGTCTGAGCCTTAAACTGGACATCACCTCAACGGCCACGCTTTTAAGTTTTTTACTGTTAACCAGCCCCTGGCGGGTAAACTGCTTCATGGAAGGCAGCGCCATATTGACCGCTACGGACCTTTCCTTGATTATTCCCTCTTTTTTCCGGTCTTCCGGCACCAGTCCGATGCCGGCCTGGATAGCAGACCTGACGTTGTGGGATGTGATTTCCCGGCCATTGATAAAAATCCGGCCGCTGGTTTTTTTGTCCAGGCCGGCGATAAGGCGCAGCAGTTCCGTGCGTCCTGAGCCGACCAGACCGGCAATGCCCAGCACCTCGCCCGCATATACCGAAAAACTGGCGGGCTTGACGGCATTGTTCCGGCCCAGGTTTTCCACCTTTAATATTTCCCGATCGGTGGCGAAGGTATTGTGTTTTATCTTATCAATCTTACGGCCGACCATGCGGGTGACCAGGGTCTCTTCGGTTTCCTCAGCAAGATTAACCACGCCGACCTGTTTGCCGTCGCGCAAAATAGTGGCCCGATCGCAGACCTTGAAAATTTCATCCATTTTGTGTGATACATAGATAATGGACACGCCCATCATTTTCAGGTCATGGATCAATTGCGCCAGCCGCTCGAACTCCGTCGGCGTCAGGCTGGACGTCGGTTCGTCCATGGCGATGATCTTGGCCTCCTCCAGCAAGGCCCGGCCAATTTCGACAATTTGCTGTTGCGCCACTTTCAGCGTCTTGATCTGCGCATCGGGGTCGATGGCGGGATCCAGTTGCCGGAGGATAAGCTTGGCTTTGGCATACTGGGCTTTTTT
The DNA here is from genome assembly GCF_046352915.1 of Sodalis sp. C49. Lineage (NCBI taxonomy): Bacteria > Pseudomonadati > Pseudomonadota > Gammaproteobacteria > Enterobacterales > Bruguierivoracaceae > Sodalis > Sodalis sp. C49. The sequence continues at coordinate 161,514 of NZ_CP163303.1, forward strand.
ATCCACGAACAGGCCGTTGTGCTTCGTTAGCGGGCGTCCGAGAAACATATTTTGCGCGACGGAGAGTTCGGGAACATGCTGTAATTCCTGATGAATCATGGCGATCCCCGCGTTGCGGGCGGCGAGGGGGTTTTTAATCTTGACCGCAGCGCCTTCAAGCATAATATCGCCGGAATTGGCTTCTTTTACTCCGGACAATAGATTCAGCAGCGTGGATTTACCCGCGCCGTTCTCACCGATCAGGGCATGAACCTCGCCGGCTTTTACGGCGAAATTCACCTCATCAAGTACCGTAACGGCGCCATATATCTTGGTCATGTTACGCATTTCCAAACGATAATTGTCCATAACCTCTCCATGCGCGCATGGCTTAAGCGCTTATTGTTGCTGCAGTAGGGTTTTGAGTTGCTCTTTGGTGGCGGTACGGAATTGATTGGCGTTGTCTTTGGTAATCAGCGCCTGGGGTGTTGACACCACACGCGGCAGGGGCTGGCCCGCAATCAATCGAACAGCCACTTCCATCCCCACCTCACCTGTGAGTTCAGGAAAACTGTCCACCGTGCCGGTCAATTCGCCACGCTCAATGGAATTGTATGCATCCGAGATGCCGTCGGTGCCGAATACCGCTACCTGTTTAGACATGCCCGCGGCATGAACCGCCTCCACCACGCCCAGCGCCATGCCGTCATTGTTGGCATAGAAGCCGATCAGGTCGGGATGCTGCTGTAAAATAGTGGCGGAGGCGTTGTAGGCGGTTTCACGGCTCCAGTTTGCCGGGACGCTGGCGACCACCTGGAATTTACCGTTGGCGGTGAGTGTTTCACGCAAACCCTGGGTGCGCTGGCGTGCCGCGTAAACGCCCGGCTGTCCTTCAATTATCGCCACTTTCCCACCCTGCGGATGATGTTTGATGAACCATTCGGCAACACGTACGCCATTGTCCTTTTGCACATTGCCGACATAGTGGGCGGCGCCGGGCATAACCGCGTCGTTAACGTTTATCACCGCGACGCCGCGCGCCTTGGCGGTTTCCACCGCGGGCTCAAGATTAGCGTCGGTCTGCGGCGAAACCAGCAGACCGTTAAAACCCTGGGCTATCAGCGTCTCAGCGATGGATAACTGCCCCATCTGATCGTCCTCGTTGGCCGCGGCTTGGTAAACAAAGGTAATGCCATGCTGTTTGGCGAAATTTTCATACCCCTTTCCCAGGGTTCGCCAGTACTCGTTGGTTAAGGTTTTGGATACGCCGCCGATTTTCAATCCGGGTTTTACCGCCGGCAGCGGGCCAAATTTTTGTTCCAGCTGGGTCCAGTTTATGCGATCGGGCTCGGTGTCGGATTGCAGCGGCGGTAAATCGGCCGCGTGCAGCACCGCGGAACCGAATACGGATGCGGCAATAAGGGTAGAGAGGAGTTTATTCATAATCTGATTCCTTCTTTATTTAATTATTTTGCAAGCAGGATATCATTCACGATTTGCTGTGTTGACACTGCATCTTGACTGTCGATGCCGGTCTGCAAACCCGGGTGTCCGAGCAGCTTGCCTGACATTGCCAACAGCCGTTGTACCGTCGAAATATTGACTTCGCATTCACGCACCGGATCGAGACCGCTGGCATCCGGAAAAGTATCGAAATAATATGCCCCGCTAAAACCGTCTCGTTGCAACTGCCATAATAATTCCAGCGTGGCGCGTGGATTCACCGAGGCCACCATCAGCCCGTCGTCGCGTTTGCCATAACCGTCATTCAGATGCAGGCCCAGAATGCGGGAACGACGCGTCACCATACTGGCGGCAAAGGCCGGTATTTCATCGGCATACAGCACATGCGCGAAGTCTAGGGTAATGCCCAGATTACTGTTGCCGGCCTCTTCCACCGCCAGCAAGCAGGTGGCGACGTTGGGAAAGATGCTGAATGAACGGGGTTCATTGGGTTTATATTCAATGCTGATATCGCAATCGGGAGCATATTCGGCAACTTCCTGCACCGCCTTTACCGCATCGCTCCACATTTTTTTATAGTCAGCCTGGAAGCTGTAATCAAAACCGTCCTGTCCCAGCCAGATGGTCATTAATTTCGTGCCTAATTCACGGCCGGCATCAATGCCGCGTTTGGTGAGTTCGATGGCATCGCGCCTCACTTGCGCGTCAGGATTCGTGAAGGCGCCAATCCTAAACGCGGGTTTGTCATACCGCATGGCCATGCCGTTGACGGTTAATCCGTGATCCGCAATATGCTGTCCAAGCGTTTTCAGATCAGCGCCGACATGCTGTGGATAATTTAAATCCAGATGCGTCAATCCCTTGACTCTAGAGGCTCTTTCGATCATTTGCATTACGGATGGCTTACCCTGCAAGTCCGGCCAGTACGCGTGCGCCCCCGAAGCGAAGGAGTTTAATCGTGTCGCAAACTTCAGTCCCGTCATGGTGAACCCTCATCAATTATAATTCGTGTTGTACTTATCTATTTCACAATAATTAGTGAAGTTGATAAGTAAGCTAACATCGGAATTATCACCCGGCAAGGGTATGGAAGGGAATTGTTCACAAATCAGAGGTAATTCACAAAATCAACCGGCGCAACCGTGAGGCGGCCATAGGGGGGATCGTGGGTTCGGCTTGCCATTAAACCGGGCGGCGGGGAAGGTCTTCCCGCCGCGCCGGCAAGGTCTTTACCGGGACGGCGAGGAGGGATTAGAAGATGGCCTGATATAACGCCTTGATATCCTCCAGGCTGGTTTGCCGGGGGTTGCCGCCGGTACAGACGTCGTCAAGCGCCGCCTGCGCCAGCGCCGGGATGTCCTGTTCCCTCAGGCCGACTTCGCGCAGCCGCGCGGGAATGCCCACCTCGCGGCAAAGCGCCTTCACCGCGTCGATGGCCGCCGTCCTCGCCTGCTCAAGCGGCATGGCGGCCGCGTTTTCAACACCCATCGCCACGGCGATCGCCCGGAATTTTTCACCGGTTTGCGCCGCGTTGTAGACCATAATATGCGGCAGAAGAATGGCATTGGCGACGCCGTGCGGGGTGTTGTAATACGCCCCCAGCGGATGCGCCATGCCGTGCACCAGCCCCAGGCCGACGTTGGAAAATCCCATGCCGGCGATATATTGCCCCAACGCCATGTCGTCCACGCCCCTGGCATCGCCCTGAACCGACGCGCGCAGCGAGCGGGCGATGATTTCAATGGCCTTCAGGTGAAACATATCGGTGAGTTCCCAGGCCGCCCGGGTGGTGTAGCCCTCAATGGCGTGCGTCAAGGCGTCTACGCCCGTGGCGGCTTTCAGGGACGCGGGCATGCTGGACATCATGTCCGGGTCGATAATCGCCACCAGCGGAATATCGTGGGGATCGACACAGACGAATTTACGCCGTTTGTCCTCATCGGTAATCACGTAGTTAATCGTCACTTCGGCCGCGGTGCCGGCCGTGGTGGGTATGGCGATCACCGGTACGCTGGCCGCGGTGGTGGCGGCCACGCCTTCCAGGCTAAGCACATCGGCGAAGCCGGGATTAGCGATGATAATGCCGATGGCCTTGCTGGTATCCTGCGGCGAACCGCCGCCGATGGCGATAAGAAAATCCGCCTGGGCCGCTTTAAAGGCGCTTACGCCGCGTTTGACGACGGAGACCGTGGGGTTTGGCATCACTTCATCAAAAACGTCGAAGGCAAAACCCGCCTGATCAAGTAACGCGAATACCCGGGTGGCCACCTTAACGCGGATTAACTCCTGGTCGGTAACAATCAGCGCCTTTTTATAACCGTGGGCCTTTGCTTCATCGATAATATGCGAAATAGCGCCCCGGCCAAAATAGGCGGTTTGATTTAGGATCATACGATTAGTCATAATGATAACCTTCGGTTGATTTCAGAATTGTTAGTAAGAAGTAACACGTCTTGTTTTATGCGTATGGCGTAATAACAGGCGATATATCGCCTGTGGATTGATCTTTGCCGGTATCGTAACGCAAGCGCCGCCCCAAGACCTTCTTCCCATTGCCAGTACCGGACAAAAGATGGCAATCATGTAAAGATGCCGCGGGAGTGGTAAAAATCGGTTATAGGTGTGAAAAATTCAGCCTTAAAAAAGAACGCTTTTATTATTTTTAGATTTAAAAACAACACATTAATTTAAATCAGCATGGCATAAATTATGTACTTAATTTTACGATAATTAAGATTGTTGTCGATAAATGAGCGCGAATAATAAAAAAAATGAAACGTCGTGCCGATTTTTTTATTAATAATACATTGTTTTTTGAGCGATAAAAAATAAGCTTATGAGAACCTGCCGCAAATAAATTAATTATGTTTTTGTGATACTCATCACATCCCTCTTTATATGCGTGCCAGGGTGACGATCTGAATGGCGTGGATATGAAGGTAAGGCTCAGTCCGATGCTTAGAATACAAAATTACATTGGCATTCATTTTCCGGCATGTGTCCCTATCACTTTATGCAAATTATTTTCTAAGGAATTGTAAATGGGCAGCTCAATTTTCCTCGGTATATTATGGCATTTCGTCGGCGCCGCTTCCGCCGCCTGTTTTTACGCGCCGTTCAAGCAGGTCCGGCGCTGGAGCTGGGAGACCATGTGGTCGCTGGGCGGGTTCTTTTCCTGGGTGGTGTTGCCCTGGACCGTCAGCGCCATCCTGCTCCCCGATTTCTGGGGCTATTTCGGCGCGTTTTCCTGGTCGACATTGCTGCCGGTATTTCTGTTTGGCGCCATGTGGGGCGTGGGAAATATTAATTACGGCCTGACGATGCGTTATCTCGGCATGTCCATGGGGATCGGCATTGCCATCGGCATCACCCTGATTGTCGGTACGCTGATGACGCCTATCCTGCAAGGGAAGTTCGGCGCCATGGCCGGCTCGACCGGCGGCCAGATCACCTTGCTGGGCGTGTTCGTCGCCCTGATAGGCGTCGGCATCGTCAGCTATGCCGGGGTAATGAAGGAAAAAGCGCTCGGCGTCAGCGCCCAGGAGTTCAGTCTTAAGAAGGGCCTGATCCTGGCCGTGCTGTGCGGGATCTTCTCCGCCGGCATGTCCTTTGCCATGGATGCCGCGGTGCCGATGCATATCGCCGCCAAAAATATCGGCATCAGCCCGCTGTACGTGGCGCTGCCCAGCTATGTGATCATCATGGGCGGCGGGGCTATCGTCAATCTGGCCTACTGTTTTTTCCGGTTGCGCCACCAGGCCCGAACTGTCGATAAAAGCGGATTTATCCGTGGGGAAATCCCTGCTGATAGCCAATGCGCTGTTCGCCATCCTCGGCGGCGTCATGTGGTATCTGCAATTTTTCTTCTATGCCTGGGGACACGCCAATATTCCGGAACAATACCGTTATGTCAGCTGGATGCTGCATATGAGCTTTTATGTGCTGTGCGGCGGCATCGTCGGCCTGCTGCTCAAAGAGTGGCTGGCCGTGGGCAAAAAACCGGTGCGGGTGCTGAGCCTCGGCGCGATGGTGATTATCCTGGCGGCCAATATCGTCGGCCTGGGCATCGCCTCCTGAACGGGGCGGGCCGCCGGTGATACGGCACCCGGCCCGCCATTTACCGCCTGAGCGCCGTGCCCAGCCCCGCAAGCGTGGGCGTCAGGCTGGCCCCGTTCGCCGGGCGCGGGAAATCGGCGGCCGCCAAGCGCCAGAAGGCCGGCGTTTCATCAAATTGATGCTCCAACTGTTCAATGCCCTCGCTGATGGCGCAGGCCACCAGGCTGGCGGCATGCGCAATCGGTCCGCTGGGGTTATGCGGCGCGCAACCGGCGCCGTGGGCGGCCGCAAGCGTTGCCACCTCCAGCACGCCGGTGATGCCGCGCGCATATTTGACATCCGGCATCACCACATCGTAAGCGCCGGCGGCGAGCCAGGGAAGAAACGCGGCGGGATGCGTCAGTTCCTCCAGGCCGGCCAGGCGCATGCCCAGGGTATTGGCTGCGCCGCGCAGGTGTTTCAGGGCGGGGATATTTTCCGGCGTTTCCGCCAGCGGGCACTCGAACCAGCTGACGCCAAGCGCCGCCAGTTCCGGTAATACCGCCGACGCGCCCGGCGGGTCGAAGCGCCAGTGGCAATCCACATACAGCTCGGCGGCGGGACCGATGGCCGCGCGGGTGGCCGCCACGCGCGCCAGCCCATCGTCCAGCCGCCGCCGGCCCAGCGGCGTCAGGCGGATATCGGGGGTCAGGCCGTCGAAAGGCGCTATCTTGATACGGTTAAACCCCGCCGCGCGCGCACGTTGCGCCGCCCGGGCGAAACCCGCCCCGTCGCGCTGGACGATGCTGCGATTGATATTGGCATACAACGGGATGCGGGTGCGGTAGCCGCCGCCCGCCAGCGATGCCGCATAGTCGCCCCTATCCTTGCCCCGGATATCCCACATCGCCTGTTCCAGGGCGCTGGCCATCGCCGCCTGGGGTACGCCGCGGGTTTCCCGGGCAATATAGGCGGCAAGCGCCTCCCAGGGCTGTCCCAGCAGATATCGCCGGGCGGCGTCATGGCAGGCGTCGAGCGCGCCGGGCTCGCGCACCCAGCTGGCCTCGCCCCAGCCGCATGCGCCGTCCGCCCGCGCCAGGCGGATAAATGACCAGGTGGTTTTGGTCGTGACCGGACAATGCACCAGTTCCAGCGCGGCGATGCGCGAATTATTCATGGGGTTCCTTCGTGGCGGCGTCAAAGGTTTGCGACCCGTCCGCGGGCGGGGCATGCTCACGCATCCGGTTGAGCAGCACCAGCTTTGCGCGCGCGGTATGGGCGGCGGTTACGGCCGCCGCCGCTTCACCGTCGCCGGCGGCGAAGGCCGCCAGCAGTAGCCGGTGATCGGCCACCACGCCGGCAAAACGGTCGGCTTGATAACCGTAGCGTTTCCACAGGGCGCGGATCAGCCGCCAATGCCGCTCGAGAATCAGGCTGGCGTCGCGGTTGGCGGCAATGTGATGAATGGCGGCGTGAAAATCGCGGTTGGCCGTAAGCGCCTCGGCGGCGTCGCCGCGGGCAACCGCCTCTTCGTGCCGCGCCCGCAGCGTTTCCAATTGTTCCAGCCACTGCGGCGTCATGCGCCCGGCGGCGCGGCGCGCCAGGTAGCTTTCAATCAACATGCGCACATCCAGCAATTCGGCCACGAAGGTCTCATCCACCGCCGCCACCCGCGCGCCCTTATTGGGCTGGGCGACGATCAGCCCTTCGCTTTCCAGCCGCTGCAGCGCCGCCCGTATCGGCATATGGGACACGCCGAAACGCGTGGCCAGCGCGTCGATGCGCAGCGGCGCCCCGGCGTCGAACTCCTGCCGGTTGATGATGGCGTCCCGAAGCCGGTCGGTAATGTCCGGTTCGCCGTCGTGGATGGGCTTATCTATTTTTCGCATAACGATATTTGATCAAATCATATGAGATGTGGAGTTATTTTCTGTTATAAATCGGCTTTATTCAATAGTATTCGGACAACAACAGACAATAATTTGATCAAATAACGCATTGCCGTTGGTTGGTCCATCGTTGAAGCGAGTATGAGGGATAGTATGACGTTAAAGATGTTCAGCGGCCGTGCCCGCGCCGGCGGCCTGCTGCTGGCGCTGCTGTTAAGCTTGGCATTGGCGAGCGGCAAGGCCCTGGCGGCGGCGCGCGATACCCTGGTGATTGGACAAAGCGCCGATATCACCTCCTTTGATCCGACGGAACTGCGCATGGGCACCTTTGTGCTGACGCATCTGCTGTATAACACGCTGATCCGCCTGGATGCCGACGGCCGTCCGCAGCCGGAGCTGGCGCGGTCCTGGACCCGCTCCGACGACGGCAAAACGCTGACGCTTAAACTGGCGGACGGCGTGACGTTCCACGACGGCCGGCCGTTTACCGCCAGGGATGTGGCGTTCAGCCTGAACTATGCCCGCGATCCGGTTAACGGCGCCAATATCCTGCCGCTGGCCAAAATGATCGGCAGTATCGATACGCCCGACGATCGCACCGTGATACTGCATTTTGCCGGCGCCTCGGACGCAATCTTCGATTTACTGGATCTGGCGTTTATTATCGACGGCAGCGCGCCTAAAAAAATCAAAACCGGCGGCAACGGCACCGGTCCGTTTAAACTGAGCCGCTACCTGCCGGGCGAGGACGCGGTGTTTGTGCGTAACGAGGCCTACTGGGGGCCGCGTCCGGCGCTAAAGAAAATCACCCTGAAAGTGATTCCCGATCAGCAGTCCGGGGTGATGCAGCTGCGCGCCGGCACGGTGGATTTTTTGCCGTCTTTGGACCGGGAAGCCGCCGAACAGCTGGCCGCGGCCGGTTTCGCCACCGGCGCCGCCACCGTGGAGGGACGGGTGCTGGATATTACGCTGAATACCCGAACCCCGCCGCTGGATAAGCCCGAAGTGCGGCGCGCCATCGGCCTGGCGCTGGATCGCGCGCGTATCGCCCATGATATCGCCGGCCCGGACGCCCGGGTGAAATGCCTGCCCTGGCCGCATTTTAGCCAGCGCGAGGCGGCGGGGCATGAAAACGCCTGTACCTTCGACCTGGCCCAGGCTAAACAGCTGATCCAGCAGGCGGGCGCCGCCGGGGCGGAAATATCGCTGATGTCGCGCAGTCAGTCCGAGCCGCAGATTGGCGCCATGGCGCAGATGCTGCAAAGCGCGCTGCGCGACATCGGCCTGAAGGTGAATATCGTCGAAATGTCCGAGGCCGCCTATATATCGCGCCTGCGCAAAGGGGATTTCCAAATGGCGGCCCATGTCTACGCCCGCGCCGGCCGCGGTCCGTCCACCATCCTGATGTCGGCGGTGATTTTCCGCGCCACCGATAACCTGGCGGGCGTCAAATCCCAGCAGTACCAGGACGATGTGGCCCTGGTGACCTCGCGGCCGCCGGATGAACAAACCGATCGCGCCTGGCAGCGCATCGACAGCTTTATGCTGGAGCAAAACTGGGTATTGCCGGTGGCGACGCTGCCGGTGCTGTGGGCCTCCGCCAAGGGGCTGACGGGCGTGCGTTTTAATCTGGACGGCATGCCGATCCTGAGCGCGGCGTCCTTCCAGCCATGAGCCGGACCAGGAGAAACAGACGATGACCGCCTATCTGCTACGCCGGCTGATGCAGTGGATCCCGGTGCTGCTGGTCTCAAGCATTATCGTGTTTGCGGTGGTGCGCGCCATGCCGGGCGATCCGGCCGAACTGATTGCCGGGCCGGACGCAAGCCGGGAGGATGTGCAGCGCATCCGGGTGGAATATGGCCTCGACCGGCCGTTGCCGGTACAGTACGCCGCCTGGCTGGGGCATATGGCGCGCGGCGATTTCGGCGTCTCCTATATCTATCATCGCGATAACAGCGAGCTGATTTTCAGCCGCCTGCCGTATTCCCTGCTGCTGGCCGCCACGGCCCTGTTCAGCGCGCTGGCGGTGGGGGTGCCGTTGGGCCTGGCCGCCGGCCTGTGGCAGGGCAAAGCCGTCGACTGGCTGGCGTCGGTCTTTTCCTCCGTGGCGGTGGCCACGCCTAATTTCTGGTTCGGCATGCTCGCCATCCTGCTGTTCGCCGTCACCCTGGGCTGGCTGCCGCCGGGGGGATTTGTCAGCCTTGATGAATCGTTCGCCGGTTTTGCCCAGGCGCTGGTGCTGCCTACTCTGACGCTTGGGCTGCACGGCGCGGCGGTGCTGGTGCGCTCGACCCGCGGCGCGGTGGTTGACACGCTGGGAGAGGGATACATCCGTACCGCGCGGGCCAAGGGACTGAGCCGTGGGCATATCATTTATTGGCATGTGCTGCGTAATTCACTGCTGCCGATTGTCACCATGACCGGCATTCTGCTGGGCCGCATGCTGGGCGGGGCGGTGGTTATCGAGTCGGTGTTCGCCTGGCCGGGCATCGGGCGCCTGCTGGTACAGTCCATTATCAATCGCGATTACGGCATGGTGCAGGGGATCCTGATCGTGCTGGTGCTGTTTTTCCTGCTGCTGAACCTGGCGGTCGATGTATTGTACGGCGCCGTTGACCCGCGCATCCGCCTGGTCAAGGGGGCGGCGTGATGAGCGCAGACGCTGTGGAAACGAGCGGCGCGGCGGCGGCCGCACCCGGCCGGCTGCGGTTGCTCAGGGCGCTGCTCGCCACGCCCTCCGGCCTGTTCGGCCTGTGCGGCGTGGCGATGATTACGCTTGCGGCATTGCTGGCCCCCTGGCTGGCGCCTTGCGATCCGGATGTCCAGTTTGCCGGGCTGCGGCTGGTGCCGGCCGGTACCGGCGGCCATTGGCTGGGTACCGACGAGCTGTCGCGGGATCTGCTCAGCCGGGCGCTGTTCGGATCGCGCATCTCCCTGCTGGTGGGGTTTACCAGCGTGAGCGCGGGCGCGGTACTGGGCATCGTGGCGGGACTGGTTGCCGGCATGGGGCCGCGCTGGCTGGACGCGCTGCTGATGCGGGGCTGCGATATCCTGCTGGCCTATCCCGGCATTTTGCTGGCGGTCATGACGGTGGCCATCCTGGGCGCCGGGCTGGCGCAAATCTGTATCGCGGTGGCGCTGGTGAACATCCCTATTTTTGCGCGCCTGATGCGCGCGTCGGTGCTGCGCGAGCGCGAGCTTGACTATGTGAAGGCGGCGGTGGTGCAGGGCAGCGGCCCGTGGCGCATCATGCTGCGTCATGTGCTGCCCAACAGCATCGGCGTGGTGATAACGCAGCTGGCGTCGGCGGCAGGCCACGCCATTTTGCTGGAGGCGTCCTTATCTTTTATCGGCCTGGGCATCAAACCCCCGGCCGCCTCGTGGGGAACGATGCTCAGCAGCAGCCGCGATTACCTGGCGACGGCGCCGCTGTATGCCGTGGTACCCGGCCTGCTGTTACTGGTGCTGGTACTGGCGCTGAATCAACTGGGCGACGCGCTGCATAAGGCGCTCGACCCGCTGGGGAGGTCCTTATGACAAGCCATGAACTCCCGGCGCCGCTGCTGGAGGTGACGGGGCTAAGCGTTGATCTCGCCACCGGCCGGGAACGTTGCCGGGCGATCGATAATATCTCCTTTAGCGTCGAACGCGGCGAAACCCTGTGCATCGTCGGTGAATCCGGCTCGGGCAAGACGCTGACGGCGCTGGCGCTGATGTCGCTGTTGCCGGCGGGCATCGAGGTGGCCGCCGGCAGGATGCGCTTTGACGGCCGGGATTTACCGGCGCCGGAGGCGGGGCGGGGCGCCGGGCCGTACGGTGATGAGATCGCCATGATTTTCCAGGATCCGATGTCCTCGCTTAACCCGGTGCTGACCATCGGGCGACAGATTACCGAAAGCATCCGCCGCCACCAGCCCTCGCTCACCCGCCGGCAGCGCGCCGACCGGGCGGAAGAGGTGCTGGCGCTGGTGGGTATCCGCGATGCCGCCGACAAAATGAAACGTTATCCCCACGAAATGTCGGGCGGGCTGTGCCAGCGCATCCTGATCGCCATCGCGCTGGTAAACCATCCGCGGCTGATTATCGCCGACGAGCCGACCACCGCCCTGGATGTTACCGTGCAGGCCCAGGTCATGGCGAGCATGCGCGCCGCCTGCCGGCTGACCGGCGCGGCGCTGTTGCTTATCACCCACGATATGGGCCTGGTGGCGCAGTATGCCGATCGGGTGGTGGTGATGTATGCCGGCCGTATCGTCGAACAAGGGCGGGCGGGGCGGATATTCCGCGCGCCGCGCCATCCCTATACCCGGGCGCTGCTGGGGAGCATTCCCCGCCTGGACGGCGACGTGGACCGGATACTTGCGGCTATCGCCGGCGAGCCGCCGCTGATATCCCGCCTGCCCGCGGGCTGCGCCTTCCGCCCGCGCTGCCAGCTGTGCCGGCAGCGCCCGATCTGCGCCGGCCAGGTACCGCCGCTGCGCGCGGACGGGGCCGATCCCGCGCATGCCAGCGCCTGTCATTTTGCCCATGAACTGGCCGCGCCGGTCCTCATGGAGAGGAACTAATCGCCTATGTCAAGCGCAGGTATACCGCTCGCAAGCCCCACCGCGCCACCGCCGCTGCTGCGGGTGGAGGGCATCGAAAAACATTACCCGCCGTCAGGCGGCGGTTTGCGCCGCGCCGCCGCCGTCAAGGCGGTGAGTGGGGTGGATTTGACGCTGAACGCCGGTGAAACCCTGGGCCTGGTGGGCGAGTCTGGCTGCGGCAAATCCACCCTGAGCGCGGTGCTGGTGGGGCTGACGCGTCCGACCGCCGGGCGCGTCTGGTTCGACGGCGAGGATATTACCGCCCTGCCCAGGCGGCGCAACGCCAGGCTGTGCCGGGAATTTCAAATCGTCTTCCAGGACCCTTACGCATCCCTCAACCGGCGCATGACCGCTTTTGATATTATCGGCGAGCCGCTTACCGTGCATCGCATCGGCAACGCCGCCGAGCGGCAAAAACGGATTTATGCGCTGATGCGCCAGGTGGGGCTGGATCCGGCGCTGGCGCAGCGTTATCCGGCGGAGTTTTCCGGCGGCCAGCGCCAGCGCATCGGCATCGCCCGCGCGCTGGCGCTGAGACCGCGGCTGCTGATTCTGGACGAGCCGGTCTCGGCCCTGGACGTGTCGATACAGGCGCAGATCCTTAATTTACTGAAGCAGTTGCAGCGGGAGCATGGGCTGGCCTACCTGTTTATCTCCCATGATTTGCGCGTGGTGCGTTATATGGCGCCGCGTATCGCCGTGATGTACCAGGGGCGCATAGTCGAAACCGGCGGGCGGGAGCAGATTTTCTCCGCCCCGGCCCATCCCTATACCCGGGCGCTGCTGGCGGCGGTGCCGCCGGCCGAACCGCAGTGATGCGGTTAGCGCCGCAACACCGACGGGTTGCAGTGAAACATGCGCCCGGCGCGGGGCTTCCCCCAGCGCTGGGATGACGGTACGGCCGTAGGATCACAGCGGCGGCAGTATCCCCTGGTCCCCCACGCTGTCAATCAACGCGCCGGAGGCCACCAGCTGCGCCGCGGCGGCGATATCGCCGGCCATATACCGATCCACCGTCAACGGCGCAATCTGCTCCCTGACGCGGCGCGCCGCCATCGCCAATGGCGCGCTGGTCCGCAGCGGCAGCCTGAATTCAAGGCCCTGTACGGCGGCCATCACCTCAATGCCGAGGATGGCGTACAGATTATCCAGCATCCTGCCCAGCCGCATGGCGCCGTGGCAGGCCATGGAAACATGATCTTCCTGATTGGCTGACGTCGGGGTGGAATCTACCGATGCCGGATGCGTCATCTGCTTGTTTTCGCTCATCAGGGCGGCGGAGGTGACCTCGGCTATCATCATGCCGGAGTTCAGTCCAGGCGCGGCCACCAGAAAGGCGGGCAACCCAAAGCTCATGGCCGGGTCGACCAGCAGGGCGATGCGCCGCTGGGCGATAGCGCCTATCTCGGAAATGGCCAGCGCCAGGATATCGGCGGCGAAAGCCACCGGCTCCGCGTGGAAATTACCGCCGGACACCACGCTGTTATCGGATAACAGCAGCGGGTTGTCGGTAACGGCGTTCGCTTCGCGCGCGAGCGTGACGGCGACCTGGCGGATCAGGTCCAGGGCCGCGCCGGCCACCTGCGGCTGGCAGCGGATACAATAAGGATCCTGCACCCGCTCGTCGTTTGCCAGATGGCTTAAGCGGATTTCCGACCCGCGCAGCAGCCAATTGAGGGCCCGCGCCGTATCAATCTGACCGGGATGGCCGCGCAGCTGGTGAATCTCGTCATGGAACGGCGCGGTGGAGCCCATGACCGCATCGGTGACCAGCGCGCCGGAAATCAGCGCCGACTGTAGCGCCCGGTGCGCCCCGAACAGCCCTTTCAACGCCAGCGCGGTGGACGCCTGGGTGCCGTTGATCAAGGCCAGTCCTTCTTTGGCCGCCAGGATGATAGGCCGCAGGCCCGCCTGCTCCAGCGCCTGCGCCGCCGGCATGCGCTGACCGCGCAGCTCCGCGTCGCCTTCGCCCATCATGGCGGCCACCATATGCGCCAGCGGCGCCAGATCCCCGGACGCGCCAACCGATCCCTGGCTTGGGATCACGGGCATGATATCGTGGGCCAGCAGGGCTTCAATCAGGCCGATAACCTCATAACGCACGCCCGAGGCGCCCCGGCCCAGCGAAATCAGTTTCAGCGCCATGATCAGACGCACCACCGGTTTGGCCAGCGCGTCGCCCACGCCGCAGCAGTGCGACAAAATCAGGTTGCGCTGCAGTTTTACCACATCGTCGGCGTGGATACGCACCGAGGCCAATTTGCCAAAGCCGGTATTGATGCCGTAGACCGCCGCTTCGCCCTGCACGATTTCCGCTACGCGCGCCGCGCTCTTGCGAATGGCCGGCTCCATCGCGGGATCCAGCCGTACGGGCTCGTCGGTCCGGTAAATACACTCAAGTTCAGCCAGCGTGACGGCGCCGGGTTTTAATATAATCGTCATGGTTTTTTCCTGCCAATAAAAACATCAACCGCGCCGCGGCCGAAGCGTGACGGCCTGGTCAGCCGGCAAACGCCGGCGCAAGCCGCCCTGTCGCCCCTTGCTCAGACCAGCTCGACGGTCAGCCAGATGGGGGTTTTGGTGTCAAAGGTGCTTTTCCATACCTCGGCGCCGACCTTATCCAGGCGATCGGCATGCTCGGGAATGACCTCTCCCAATACCGGTTGGGCCAGATCCTCGGTGGTCGGTCCGTACTGCACGATAAATTTCTGGCCGGTGGATTGGGAAAAACGCAGCCGCCCCTTGGGCGCGTCGCAGATCCGCTCGCGCACCTGTATCGGCGCGGTGGATACCAGCGGGCACCAGGCGTACATGGATTCGCCGGTGACCACGGCGTGATCTTGCAGGACGGTAAAAGGCAGGGCCGCCATCAGGTCCCGGCATAACTCCGGATTTTCATGGACCGCCAGATAGGCATCCACGGTAATATCCAGCGGTTGCCAGGTCAGGCGGATCTTGCGGCCCGGCTTGATATGCACCCGCCGGGATGCATCGGCAATGGCGGGCGCGGCCACCTCGGGGTTGGCGTAGGTAAACTGCTTGCCCAGTCCCCACGGGAAATAATGGAACGACCAGGCGGCAAACGTATCGGTATAGATGCAAAACGCCCGGATCGCCTCTATCGCCTGCTGGCGCGATGTCGCCCGCGGCAGCCATTCGCGCAGGGACAGCGCCAGTTTGCCCAGCTGCGGGAATCCGCTGTAGCGCAGGTAGTTGCTGTACGGGTGATCGAAACTGTCGAGGATAAAGCAGAACTGCGGCAGCGTGATATCCGGGTTTTCAATGATTTGCAGCAAGGGATAATAGGTATACATGGAATAATCGCGCATCATACCGGCCGCGATATCCCAGGTACCGAAATACTGGCCGTAGCTGCCCGCCTGGTTCTCCAGGGTTCCGGTGCGAAAGGCGTAAATCTCCGCGGGCTCCTCGCGGGCCATGGCCGCGGTTTGGCTGCGAACGTGATCGATCACATCCCCCAGGCTGGTATAGCTCATTACGTTCTCCTGTCATGGTTTTCGCTAAAACGTGCGCTGGCGGCCCTTATGGCGCGGCGGCGCGGACAGGTTTATTGTATATACAATTAATATTTATGTATATACAATTAATAATAAGCACGAGACTTTTCTTCAGCGGGCGTGGCCATACTCCCTGACAAAGTGGCCCGGGGTCACCTCTTTCATAAAACCGGAAGCCCTGCCGTCAAGCTGGGCGGCGTCGAAAAACAGACGCGCTTTACTCCGTTCCCGCGCGGGGTCGGCTTCCAGGGTGGCGCTCAGCAGCGCCTGGGTGTAAGGATGGCGGGCATCGTGAAAAATGGCCTCGGCGGGGCCGGTTTCCACGATCAGACCGCGCAGCATGACGGCCACCCGATGGCAGATATGGCGCACCATGCCCAGGTCGTGCGAAATAAACAGATACGCCAGCCCCTGTTCGTCCTGCAGCTGTTGCAGCAGGTTGATGATTTGGGCCTGGATGGAGACGTCCAGGGCGGTTATCGGCTCATCGGCCACGATCAGCTGCGGCGACATGGCCAGCGCCCGTGCTATGCAGACGCGCTGACGCTGGCCGCCGGAAAATTCATGGGGATAGCGGCCGAGATGACGGGCGTCCAGCCCGACTTTGGCAAACAGGGCCCGCACGCGCTGCATAAGCGCCTCACGGGGTATTTTGCCCTCATGGATCATTATGGGATCCGCGACAAAACGGCCGACCGTCATCCGCGGATTGAGGGAAGAATAGGGATCCTGGAAAATAATCTGCATCACTTTGCGCAATGGTCGCAGCGCGGACTGGCTCATACCGACCAGGTCGCGGCCGTTAAGTAATACCCGGCCGCCGGTCGGCCGTTCCAGCTGCATCACGCAGCGCGCCACCGTGCTTTTGCCCGAGCCGGACTCGCCCACCAGCCCGAGGGTTTCCCCCCGCGCCAGGGTAAAGCTGACGCCGTCAACCGCCCTGAGCACGGCGCGCGCGCCCAGTAAAGACGCGCCGGCGGGATAGTCTTTGCATAATCCTTCCACCTGCAGCAGCGGCGGGGAGCTCGGGGGCATGCCGTTCATGTCGCGTTATCCTTATCAAGATCCGCCAGGCAGCGGGGCAAATCGTACCAGGCCGCCACCCGATGGCGCGGTTCATCGGGCGAGACGGGACGCAGCGGCGGCGCGTCAAGAAAACACCGCGCGGTGGCGAACGGATTGCGCGGCGCAAAGGGGTCGCCGGGCGGTCGCCGCGCCGGATCCACCGGCTGGCCGGCAATCTGGAACAGCGGTTGCCGGGGTCGCTGTCCCCGGCCGGGGATCGATTGCAACAGCGACCAGGTATAGGCGCTGTGGGGTTGGCTGAACACCCGTTCCACCGGTCCCGTCTCCATGATCTTGCCGGCATACAGCACCTGCATGCTGTCCGCCATCGCGGCCACCACGCCCATGTCATGGGTAATCCAAATGATGGACATCTTCATTTCGTCGCGCAGATCGCGGATAAGCGCAATAATCTGCGCCTGGATAGTCACGTCCAGGGCGGTGGTCGGCTCATCGCCAATCAGCAGTTTGGGTTTGCAGGCAATCGCCATGGCGATCATGACCCGCTGGCGCATGCCGCCGGAAAACTGAAAGGGATACTGCCTGACGCGCCGCGCGGGGTCGGCGATGCCCACCAGGCCGAGCAGGTCTACGGCGCGCCGGCGCGCCTTGGCATGGCTCATCCCCAGGTGATGCACCAGGGGTTCCGCCAGTTGCCGGCCAATGGTCAGCACCGGATTAAGCGAGGTCATCGGCTCCTGGAAAATCATGCCGATCTGCGCGCCGCGGATGGCGCGCAGCGCTTTATCCGACAGGCTCAGCAGGTTGTGCCCCTGGAACATGACCTCGCCGTGGACCAGGGCGCGGCTGCGCGGCGGCAATAATCCCAGCATCGCCAGCGCCTGCATGCTCTTGCCGCTGCCGCTTTCGCCGACGATGCCCAGCGTCTGGTTATCCTCCAGGCTATAGCTGATATCGTCGATAATCCTGACCGGCGGCGCGCCGCGTCCGGCCGGAACAGCCACGGTTAAATTACGCACGTCGAGCAAAGGCTGCATGGCGCTACTCCCCGGCGGACTTCAGTTTGGGATCGAAATAATCGCGCAGCCAGTCGCCGGTAAAGTTGGCGCCCATTACCGTCACGACTATCGCCAGTCCCGGAAAGGTGGTGACCCACCAGGCGGTGGCGATATACGCGCGCCCCTCCGCCAGCATCCGGCCCCAGCTCGGCCAGGGCGGCTGCACGCCCAGCCCGAGGAAACTCAGGCTGGCCTCCAGGAGAATCACGCGCGAAAACTCCAGGGTGGCGATCACCAGGATGGGCGTCAGGATATTCGGCAAAATGTAATAGCGCAGGATATGCCAGGGCCGGGCGCCGACGGCCACCGCCGACAGGACGAATTCCCTCTGCCGCAGGGCCAGCACCTGCCCGCGCACCATGCGGGCATAACGGATCCAACTGGTCAGGGCCAGGACGATAATCAGGTTGCCCAGGCTGGGACCGGTGGCGGCGATAATGATCAGCGCCAGCAGAATCAGCGGTATCGAGAGCTGCATATCGACAATACGCATCAGCAGGCGATCGATGAGGCCGCCGGCGTACCCCGAAATCATGCCCACCGCCACGCCGACGAGGCCGCCAATCAACACCGCGTTAAACCCCACCATTATCGAGACCCTGCTGCCGTACAGCAGCCGGCTCAACATATCCCGGCCCAACTGATCGGTGCCCAGCGGATGGGCGTCCGGCGCAAAAAAGCGGTACGTGGGCGGCGCCAGCCGCAGGGCCAGATTGCCGTGTACCGGGCTGGGCAGGGGGATCACGAAGGTGGCCAATACGCCCAGCAGCAATAACGCCATGATAAGCCAGCCGACAGCGCCGATGGCGCTCGACCCAATACGCCGTCCCACGGCGCGCATCACGTTCATGCGGTTCATCGCGTTTGCCTCACGCGCGGATCCAGCAGGCTATAGAGCAAATCCACCCCCAGGCTGACCAGCAGGAACAGGCATGACACCACCATGACTCCCGCCTGGATCACGGGAAAATCACGGTTCGCCACCGCCTCGACAATCAGCCTGCCGACCCCCGGCCAGGAAAAAATGGTTTCGACCACCACCGAGCCGCCGAGCATTTCGCCCACCAATAGCCCGCTCATGGTGACCACCGGCAGCATGGCGTTACGCGCCATATGCCAGGTCATGATCACCCGTGGGGGCAGGCCCTTGGCGTGCGCCGTGCGGATATAATCCTCGCTCATGACGTCAAGCAGGCTGGAGCGGAACAGGCGGGTGATATTGGCGGCGACGAAAATAGACATCACGGCGGTGGGCAAAATCAAATGCAGCGGGCTGCCGGTGCCGCCGGTGGGCAGCCAGCCAAGATCGACGCAGAACACCAGGATCAGCATAATCGCCAGCCAGAACGCCGGCGTGGCCTGTCCGAGCATCGCCAGGGTCAGCACCAGAAACTCCCATACCGAGTTACGGTAAAGCGCGGCAATCAAACCGGCCAGGCAGCCCGCCAGGATGCCGGTCGCCGCGGAAAGCGCCGCCAGCAGCAGCGTGGCCGGCATCCGTTCCAGCACAATCCCCAGCGCCGAATGCTGGTAAAAAAAGGATTGGCCGAAATCGCCGGCCAGCGCATGGCCGAGAAAACGCAGATATTGCTCCAGCAAGGGACGCTGCAGGCCGAGCTGCTCGCGCAGGGCCTGCAGGTCGGCGGCGCTGGCGCCCTGGGGAAGCAATAAAGAAACCGGATCCCCCAGTAACCGCGACACCAGGAAAATAAGGGTCACCAGGCCGAATACCGCCGCCAGGGCTTCCAGCAGTCGGGACAGAATATATTTCGCCACGCGCCACCGCCTGTTTATTTCGCCACTAAATCGAAAACCCGCACCCAGTCGTCGCCGCGCGTTTGCCAGGTGAATCGCTTCGACGTGGCATAGGTCAGCGGCTGGTTAAATAAAAACACCAGCGGCGCCTGTTCACGCATCCGTTCGGTTGCCTGCTGGTACCAGGCGGCGCGTTTTTGCTTATCAACCGTTGAGCGGCCTTTCATCACCAGGCCGGCAAAAACGTCATCCTTCCAGTAAGCGCCGGGGTCGGTGGGCAGATACAGACCCAATAGGCCGTCGGCGTCCAGGGTCGGCCAGGCCTGGCCTAAAAACGCTGCCTGCCCCATATCGCCGCGGGTATAGGCGTTGGACCAGTTGGCGTATTCCATTTCCTTGATGCTGACGTTCAAACCCACTTCCTGCAACTGGGCGGCGATCACCTGGCCGATTTCCTGGCTTAACAGATAACGTCCCAGCGGCACCTGCAGTTCAAAGGAAATGGGCTGCGGCAATCCCGACTCGGCGATAAGCTGGCGCGCCTTGTCCGGATCGTAGGGGTAGGGCTGCAGTTTATCGTTGTAGCCGAAATACATGGGCGACAGCAGCTGGCCTTTGCTGATGGCGCCGTGACCGTTATAAATGGCGTCGATAATGCCCTGGCGATCGATGGCGTAGTTCATCGCCTGGCGCAGCTTGAGGTTGTTGGCGAAGGGCGGCTTGAGGTTATTCATTTTAATGATCATCGCGCGGCTGCTTTCTCCCCAGCCGGCATGGGCGATGCCGCTGCTGTTGATGCGCGCGATATCCGTGGGCGGAATATCCAGCGCCAGATCCAGCTCGCCGGCCAGCAACGCCGATACCCGTACCGCCGGTTCGCTTATCATGCGCAGCACGACTTTGTCATGCGGCGCCGGCGTGCCGAAAACCTGGGTGCCGAAATACGTGGGGTTGGGCGTCAGCACCACCCGTTCGCCCGGCACGTATTCCGCCAGCTGATACGGGCCGCTGCCCATGGCTTCGCGGCTGGGATCGTGCGTCGCGGTCCATGACGGCTCCATCATGAACAGCATGCTCAGCTGCGCCACCAGCCCGGGGAAGGGCATGCGCGTAATGATTTTCACTTCGTCGGGCGCCACGACGTCGACATGATCGATCAGGCTATACCATTCCTTGACGCGGGTTTTATGCGCGGGATCGAGTAAATGATCGAAATTCCACTTTACCACCGCGGCATCCAGCGGCTTGCCGTTGGCAAAGGTAATGCCCGGGCGCAGCTTGAAGTCCCAGGTGTTGTCGTCGATAGCCTGCCATGATTGCGCCACGACGCCGGTAATGCCGAGGTCGGGATTGCGTATCACCAGCGGCGAGTAGATATGGCTGATGACGCTTAAATCCGTCTGCACCACGGTGGCCTGCTGCGGATCAAGCGTCGTCACCGCGGCGGAAAAGGCAATATTGACGGTATCCGCCAGCGCGACCGCCGGCAGGCTGCCGGCAACGGATAATAACGCGGCGCAGCCCAGCAGTCGTAATTGGCGCGCTTTGCCTGACAAGGCAAGCCTGAGAACATGACACATGGTTGATCTCCAGTATGAGAGAACGGAGCGATGGGGAAAATCAGTGCATCCTGAGGTACTGCAATTCTTCCGCGATAACCGCGGCCATCATCGTCAGGCTGACCGGCCGGTTTTCCGCCGTCAGGCGTTTAATGACCGCCAGGCGCAGCGGCTGGCGCAGGCGGCGCTCCTCACGCATCAGGCTCATGGCCAGCGCCGCCCGGATTTCGCGCGGCCAGACCCGATCCAGGCGATCGCGCGCGCTCCCAAGCGTAAACAGGCCGTGCGCGACGCTGCTGTGCCCGGCGCGCAGCCGCGCGGTGGCATCGGGGTCGAGCCGGCCGCTGTCGTCCACCGCCACGCCGTAACTGGCCCGGGCGTTGTAGACGGACACCAGGCCGCGCCGCACATCGTGGGCAACCTGGCCCGGATCGCGCAGAAAAGGGTCGCCAAAGCCGCCGCCCGAGGGCGAGGTCAGGCGCACCACGTCGTGGCGTTGCATCTTCAGGACATCAATCTTGCCCAGATTGCGCTCATCATCGGTGCCGGGATTGAGCAATACGGATCCCAAATGGCCGCATTGCCCACCCCGCGCGCCCCAGGACTGAAAATAGAAACGATTCATGCCGCGCACCGTCATCACCGCCTCGGGACCCGTATTTTCCAGCTCCATGGCAATGGCGGCGCCGCTCTGCCAGCGGCCGGGCGCCTGGCTGTCGGTCACCAGGCCATACCGTTTCACCCGCATCACCGTTTCGGCCTCGATGGTTTCGGCGGGCACCGTGCGCAGATAACCGGAGCGTGAGTCCACCCCGTCGGTGCCGTCGAGGCCGAAACGTCCGCCGCCGCCGCCGCACAAGGGATTGATCACGCTGACGCGATTGCCCTCGCCATGGGGATCTTTGGCGGAAACCACAATCACTCCCGACATGCCGGGACCCGCCGCCGTGAGACCGTCGGCCAGGGCGGCGTTCAGGCAGCCCAGGATGACGTCGTAAACGCGGGTGCTGGTGGTGACCCGCGAACCGCCGGCCGCCGGAAATTCGGCGTTCATCACCGTGCCGCGCGGGGCGATGACCTCAAGGGCGCGCAGCAGGCCCGCGTTACGCGGCGCTTCCGGCTCCCGGGTCAGGATATAATAGATAAACGCCTGCAGGGTATAGGGGTGGGCGCGCGCGCCGGTGACGTAGTTAAAGGCCGCCGCCACCTGCGGGTCGGTGCCGCTGAAGTCGAATACAATGCGCTCGTCGCGCACGCGCATCACGGCGTGGATATGGATAAAATCTCCTTCGCTCATGCCTTCGACATAATCGGCGAAGGGATAATCCCCGTCGGGGATGCGGCGTATAACCTGGCGGGCCTTGGCATCGGCCAGGGCCATGGACGCTTCCATGCCCGCGCGCACCGCCGCCACGCCATAGCGCTGGCACAGTTGATTCAGCCGCTTATCCATACTGGCCAGCGCCGATATCATGGCCTGGAAGTCGCCCCACAGCTCATCGGCGATGCGGCTGTTATCGATAAAGATATTGCGGATGGCGGTATCCAGTTGTCCGCGTTTGTAGAGTTTGGTCGGCCTGACGCGCAGGCCTTCCTGGAACACCTCGGTAAACGCCGGCGAAATACTGCCCGGCACCGCGCCGCCGATATCGGAGGCATGCACGAACGACCAGGCCAGGGCCACCAGCTCGTTGCCGACAAAGACCGGCCGCACCATGGAAACATCCATGATATGCGTCACCATTCCGTCGGTACTGAAAGGGTCGTTGGTGATAATGCAATCCCCCGGCTCAAGATGTTCTACGCCGATGCCGTGCAGGCCGCCGGCTATCGGCAGGCCAATGAAGGCGTTAACGCCGTTGTGGCTGGGATAGGCGAACATTTCGCCTGCCGGCGTGGCCAGTCCGCATTGAAAATCCTGTACCAGTTTGACGAAGGTGGTATGGGCGGTGCGATACAGGGTGACGGAGGCTTCTTCGACAATGGCGTTAAAGCGATTATTCATGATGACCGTTTGGATGGGATCCACAATCAATGCTCCTGCGTCAGGATAATGTCGCCGCCGGCATGCACCCTGGCGGTAAAAAAGGGCGGGACCAGCACGGTGGCGTCGCTCTGGCTGATAATGCACGGCCCCGGTACCTGGGCATCCACTCCCAATACGGTGCGGTCATAAACCGGGCAATCCTCCAGCAACGCCGCGCCGATATGCAGCCGCCGGAAGCCGCGGGGGCGGGGTCGGCCGCCGCCCGCCGGCCGCGTCGCCGCATTGCTTTCCGGCGCGGCCAGCGCGCCGCGCACCCGCACCCGCAGTTCGATAAATTCAACGGACGCCTCCGTGTCGGCATGGGTATGCAAGCGTAAATGCTCCGCGTGAAACGCGGCGACGGCGAGCGTGGTGCTGATGCCGTCGGGGGCGGCCGCCTCAATGCGCACCGGGATCTGGAACGACTGGCCGCGATAGCGCATATCCGCCCAGTACTCCAGGGCGATCGCGACCACGTTGCCGGGGTCGGTCTGCCGCGCCAGCCAGGACCTGGCCGCGTCCGCCAGCCCGGCAAAGGTCTGTTGCAAGCGCGCCGTATCCATCGCGCCCTGCTGTACGATGGCGATGGTGTCGTGGGTCAGTTCGGCGACCACGCCGCCCACGGCGCAGAACACCGACGGATTGTTGGGCACGATAACCCGTGGGATGCCGATTTCCGCCGCCAGCAGCGGACCGTGGATGGCGCCGTTGCCGCCGAACGTCACCAGGGTCACGTCCTGCGGATCGACACCGTGACGGGCCAGATAAGGCAATACGCTGGCGACCATATTGGAGGTGGCGATGGCGATGGCGGCGCTGGCCGCGTCCGTCTCCGTCGCGGCCATGCGCGCGGCCAGGGGAGCGAAGGCGGCGCGGGCCGCAGCGGTGTCCAGGGGCATCTCGCCGCCGAGAAAAGTGGCGGCGTCCAGATAACCGCATAATAAATAGGCGTCGGTAACGGTAGGCTCGGTGCCGCCGCGCGCAAAACAGGCGGGGCCGGGCCAGGCGCCGGCGCTTTTGGGGCCGACGCGGAACACCGGCCCGTCGAAACGGCCGATGGAACCGCCGCCGGCGCCTATCGCCTCGATGCCGGTAACCGGCATGGTCAGAGGAAACTCGCCGACCTCGGTTTGCTCCACCACCGTCGGCATGCCGGCGCGGATCAGGGAAATATCGGTGCTGGTGCCGCCCATATCCATCGTCAGATAATGCTGCTCCGGCGCCGCGCGGGTAATCAGCTGCGCCGCCGTTACCCCGGAAGCGGGGCCGGACAGGAGCGTATGCACCGGGAAATGGCGCGCCTCGCGCGCGGACATGGCCCCGCCGTTGGAGCGGGTGATAAACAGCTGGACGTGGCGCAGACGGCTGGCCAGGTAGTGTTCAATCTGCCCCAGGTATGAGGACATCCGGGGCTTAACATAGACATTAAGCAATGCATTGACCGCCCGCTCGTATTCGCCGGGGCGCGGCCACACCTCGCTGGACAGGCAGACATCCAGGGACGGCGCGAGCCGCCGGATCAATGCGCGCGTTTCCCGCTCATGGCGGGGATCCTGATAGCTGTTGATATAGGCGACGGCGATGCTGTCGAGCCCGGCGGCCACCACCTGCGCCACCGCGCCGGCCACCGATTCCGCCGAAAGCGCATCGATAACGCCGCCGTCAGCCGCCATGCGTTCGCGTATTTCAAAAACCTGGTGCCGCTCGATCAACGGCAGGCCGCGCGTGCCGCGCAGATTGGTGGGATCGAGCAGACGCAGGCGCTGCAGTTCCAGGATATCGCGAAATCCCTGGGTGACGAACAGGGCGACCGGCGGCTGTGAACGCTCGATCACGGCGTTGGTGCTCACAGTGGTGCCGTGCATGACCACCACCGGTTCTTCCGGCCCCACGGCCAATGCCGACAATAACCGCTCGAAGCCCTGTTTAAAACCCTCGGCAAAATGGGGCGGAGTGGAGGGCACTTTAAAACAATATAACGGCGCCTGCCGCGCGTCGCTGCGCCAGACGACAAAGTCGGTGAACGTGCCGCCGATATCAACTCCCACTCTTATCATGCGATTAGCCCTTGTGCCGCCGACGCCGCGTCCCGGCGAAAATGACGTCCTGATGAAGTCTATTGGTATATACAATATAATAAAGAACTGGGATGTAAATATCATTATGATGAAAAACAGAGCAATATTCATACGAATATCCTATGATAAAGCAGCGTCAAAACAGTAAATTAATGTGTTTATCGGGGTGGAAACGCCGTGTTCATATAGGCTTATTTTATGTATATACATAAAACGAAGATAAAAATGAATAAGAAAAAATGATAGCGCGAATTTGCTTTTTGTTTTGTATATACTTAATCGCTGATACTTTGGGAAAACCACCATTATGAGCAAAAACGAGTCACCGCTACACCAAGCCCCGCCCGCTCACGCCGAGCCAAGTCCGCTCATCCCCAAGCGTTCGCGGGTCAAACCCCTGCCCATCCATCAGGGCATCCAGAACGATATTAAAAACAAAATCCTCAGCAACGAGTGGCATCCCGGCGATCGGGTGCCCACCGAACAGGAATTGATGGCGGTCTATCAATGCTCGCGAATGACGGTAAATAAAGCGCTGTCGACCCTGGTGGCCGCCGGGATGATTGTGCGCAAGCGCCGGAAAGGGTCTTTCGTCGCCATGCCGCGTGTCGAGGAGCCGTTGCTGGCCATTCAGGATATTCGCGCCGAAGTCCTGGCCAGCGACAGCATGTACAGTTTTTCGCTGCTGTCGCGCGGCATCCGCACTATTACCGACGCGGTCGAAGCGGAACATATCGGCATTCCTGTCAACGCGCGCATGCTATGTATCGATGTCATGCATTACGCCGATAACCTGCCTTTCGCCCTGGAGGCGCGCCAAATCAATCTGGCGGTAGTGCCGGAAGCGGCGCAGGAGGAGTTTATCGAGATGCCGCCGGGCAGCTGGCTGTTAAGCAATATCCCCTGGTCGGAAGGCGAGCACTCCCTGCGCGCTATTTCCGCCGACGATGTGCTGGCGCGGCAATTATCGGTATCGCCCGGCACTGCGTGCATTTCCATTGCCAGGCGCACCTGGCTGTCGGGGGAGCTGATCACCTTTGTGCGCCTGATTTATCCGGGGGAACGCCACCGCTTTTTAGTGCGTTTCGGGCCCAGCCCGGCGAATTTGCAGCGGGATACGCCCAACCCGGGCTGAAACCCTCCCGGTGTTTTTGGCCGACATCCTGTGAGCCACTGGATTGTGATAAACACGTCTGCGTGCTTCGAATACTGGTGGATTGCGCTAAAGGGTTTCGACGCTATAGTCGCTTTATGGATGAGTTCGCGCCGGAGCCGGCGGAGGGGCTTGGGGCAAGGATTAGGTTGTGCCGGTGGGGGTTTGGTTTGCGGTTGGCGGTAAGCTTTATGTTGCCGTGGCGCGGGTTTCGCTTGCCGTGCGTTAAGGTACCCTGCGTCAGGGTGCGCTAGGGCATATATCGCCTCGGCGAAGGTTTCGCTTGCCGTGCGTTAAGGTACCCTGCGTCAGGGTGCGCTAGAGCATATATCGCCTCGGCGAAGGTTTCGCTTGCCGTGCGTTAAGGTACCCTGCGTCAGGGTGCGCTAGGGCATATATCGCCTCGGCGAAGGTTTCGCTTGCCGTGCGTTAAGGTACCCTGCGTCAGGGTGCGCTAGAGCATATATCGCCTCGGCGAAGGTTTCGCTTGCCGTGCGTTAAGGTACCCTGCGTCAGGGTGCGCTAGGGCATATATCGCCTCGGCGAAGGTTTCGCTTGCCGTGCGTTAAGGTACCCTGCGTCAGGGTGCGCTAGGGCATATATCGCCTCGGCGAAGGTTTCGCTTGCCGTGCGTGAGGTGTTCGTATGTGTTGCCGGGTACCGGCAAGCGACAAAGAGGCCGTACCGCGACGGCCTCCTTGACCTCCGCGCGTCCGGCAGGTCGTGCGCCGCTGCGCGGTTCCCGGCATCACCCATCCCGGCTTTGTGGACCGCACGGGACGCGCTCCCGGCGCGGCCCTTAGCTTTCGCCGCTCCCGGCGGCTCATCCAGCCGCGATGTGCGCCGCCGGCGCACTCTATGCCGGCACCACGTCAACACCATCGCCTGTGAGTAAAATAGCGTTTTTGGGTTTCTTGCGGCATGCACTTACCGGGAAAGGTATCAGTATTCATTTTGCGCTAAAGTTTACAGCCTGATGGTTAATGGCTAATGGCTAATGCCAAACGATAAATGCTCAAAGCCAAATGGCTAATGCTAAACGTTAAATGCCCAAAGCCCAAAGCCCTATGTCTAATGTCTAATGTCTAATGCCATATGCTCGCTTCCGGCTTTAAATTAAAAGCGCCAGGTGCGATGTATCTAATATGCTTACAGATTCGGGGGACTAGGGCATAGGCCTGGTTTGGCGGGCTGTAATTTCATGCTGCGGCTGTTTACCTCAATGATTGTCAGCTTCCCGGCTCACTCTTCCTTCTCCTTATCAACAGCGGCGCTATTGTTTCTTACTATTTATTACTGACAGCGATAGTCGGGCCGGCATAGAGCGCGCTGACGGCGCCTGTGACCCCGGCATGAGCCGCCGGGAGCGGCGAAAGGCCCGGTTGCGCCGGGAGCGCTAACCGGGCCGGTGCATAACGGGGGAACTGGCGGCGGAAGGCATCGCGCAGCGACGCGCGACCTGCCGGACGCGCGGAGGTCAAGGAGGCCGTCGCGGTACGGCCTCTTTGTCGCTTGCCGGCACCCGGCACTACATAAAACAAATGAACGCACGGCAAGCGAAACCTTCACCGGCGCAACATAGTCCTTACCACCAGCCGCAAACCAAACCCCCACCGCGGCAACATAAACCTTACCGCCAGTCGCAAACCAAACCCCCACCAGCGAGACATAGTCCTCACCACAAGCCAAACCCCCACCGGCGCGACATCCCCCCGCAAACGATATAAATCTATCCGTCCTTAAGTCAATCCGATCAAATGCCACTACATTTGATATCTTATGTATATACTCTAATAATAATTTAATATTTATAAAAATCAAATAGTTAAATTAAATATATCAAAAATAGCGCAAAAATCATCCATATAATTATCTTATTTGTATATACATAACTTGACGCCCCGTTTTGCTGGCGGTATGTTCAATTTCATCGGGTTAAACAGATGTTAACGGCCTGGATATCATTCTCGTGTGACGACGTTATCAACAGCAACCAAGGTGTCGGGAGAGCAGGGTGAATAAAAAACAATTGATTATCGGTACCGTGTTAAACCTGTCGTTCGGCATCGCGCCGGGGTGGGCAAACGCCGCCGTCGCCGCACCGGCGGATATCAAGGCGAAAGGGCAACTGACCTTTTGCTCCGACCTGGAAAACCCCCCGGCGGAAGGCATGGCCGAGGACGGCAAAACACCCAGCGGCGCCGCGGTGGATATTATGAATGCGCTGGGCAAGACCCTGGGGGTGAAAACCCAGATCGATAATTATCAATTTTCCGGTATTTTTGCCGCGCTGGATACCGGCAAGTGCGACCTGGTCATGGCCAGCCTGGGGAAAACCCCGGAACGCGCGGAGCGCTATGGGCTGGTGGATTACTGGCGGGTAAAGTCCGGCCTGCTGGTGGTCAAGGGAAATCCCCTGCATCTGGCGTCGTTTGCGGATCTCTCGGGCCGCCGGGTGGCAGCGTTGATGGGCAGCCGCAATGAGTCGGTGGTCAAGCAGGAAAGCGACAAACTGGTGAGCGAAGGTAAACCGGCGATTACCCTGGTGTCGTTGGGCACCAACGTCGCCGCGTTCCATGATTTGCTGCTGGGCCGCGCCGATGCCATGGTCGGCGATACGGTGGTGATTAATTTTTACATGTCGAAGGCCAAAAATAAATTCCAGACTGTCGATATGCCGGTGCCCGCCAAAACGTGGGTGGTGGCCATGGTGAAAAACAATACCGACCTGCGCCAGGCGATCCAGGCGGCAATGGATGAACTGAATACATCCGGCGCCATGACGAAAATCGTCCAGAAATGGGGTATTGAACATGGCGTAGCCCTGTGCGACAGCGAGCACCCCTGCGATTGACGGGGCGGGGCGACCATGCTGTGAGGAGCGTACCTTGCTAAATCAAATTCATATGCAATTTAATCTGCCATTTTTCCTGAATTTTGTGTTTCATCCGCAAGCCGTTTTATTTCAGGGGCTGATATTAACGATTGTTTCCGCTGTACTGTCCCAGCTTATTGGCACGGTATTAGGTATTACATTGGCAATGGCGGGAATAAGCCGCTTATGGATATTAAAGGCGTTTAACCAGCTTTATATTTGGTTTTTTCGCGGCACGCCGGTATTGGTACAATTGGTACTGATTTATTTTGGCCTGCCCTATTTACTGGGTTTTGATATTTTCCCCGCCGTGATGCCGTTGGGGCCGTTCATGATTTCCGGGGCGGTGGTCGCGGGCATTGTGTCTTTCGCCCTGCACGAGGCGGCGTATATGAGCGAAATTACGCGCGCCGGCATTATATCCATCGACAGCGGCCAGGCCGAGGCCGCCAAAGCGCTGGGCATGCCGCCGCGGTTGCTGATGCGGCGCATTATTCTGCCGCAGACCATCCCGGTGATTGTCCCCGCGCTAGGCAATCAATTTAATAATATGCTCAAGACCACGGCGTTGCTCAGTATTATCGGTGTTTCAGAAATGTTTCGTGTCGCGGAGCAATTACAGGCCGCCACCTTTATGACGTTTGAGGTTTATCTCGGCATCTCTATTTATTATTTGCTGCTGACCGCGTGCTGGACCGCCATCCAAATGCTGTTGGAAAAAAATCTCAACCGGCATTTAAAAGGGGCGAGCATAAAGCGGCGCGCCAAAAAATCCTCATCTCTTTTAGCGGAGCTTGCCGATGAGCGTTAATCAATCAGATAGCCTACCGGATGCGGTCGTCTGCCGTGATGTGATGAAATTCTATGGCGAACTGCCGGTACTGCGTAATGTGTCGTTGACGGTGAAAACCGGCGAAACCACGGTGATTATCGGCCCGTCCGGTTCGGGAAAAACCACGCTTATCCGCTGTATCAACCGGTTGGAGAAAATTCAGCAGGGCACCATCCACGTCGGCGGCGCCCTGATGGGATACCGCATGAAAAACGGCCTGATGCAGGAAGACAGCGAGAAAAATATCGCCAAGCTGCGCCAGCGCATAGGCATGGTTTTTCAGCGCTTTAATTTGTTTTCACATATGACCGCGTTGCAAAACGTCATGGAAGCGCCGGTAAGCGTCCTGCGAATGAATAAAAAACAGGCGCGCGACAACGCCGCGGAATTATTGGCCCGGGTGGGCCTGGCGGATAAATTAGCCTATTACCCCACGCAATTATCCGGCGGGCAGCAGCAGCGCGTAGCGATTGCGCGCGCGCTGGCGATGAACCCGGAGGTCATGCTGTTTGACGAACCCACCAGCGCCCTTGATCCCGAAATGATTGGCGAAGTGTTAAGCGTAATGCAGGACCTGGCGCGCCAGGGCATGACCATGATCGTGGTGACCCATGAGATGGAATTTGCCAGGAATGTCGCCGACCGGGTGGTCATCATGGACGGCGGCGAAATTATCGAGCAGGGACCGCCGCAAAAAATATTTATTGCGCCGGAGAATCCAAGAACAAGGACCTTTCTGAATAAGGTATTACACAAAATATAAACATCGCCCGGCGGTGGATTATAAGACAACGTATTTTTACCAACGAGGAATAAAGATGGGACGTTTAATTGATATAAGCTGGCCCGACCTGGGCGTTACCGTGGTCGCTGAATTAAATGATGAAAAGAACCCCGAGCTGTGCGAAGAGTTCTGGCAGCACCTGCCGTTTAAAGTGCTGCAGGCGCATCCGGTTGTGTCCGGCGCATCCATGTATGCCTGGACGCCCATCGTCAGCAGCGCGCCGGTGCACCATCGCGAAATGATTACCGATTGCCCGGTGGGCCGGCTGCGTTATTCCCAGTCAACGGGCAATAAAATGTCGATTCAATATGGCGTCGGCCTGGAGCCTTTGGCCCAGCCGGTATTGGGACAGGTGCTGGCGGAATATTGTCATTTACTGCCCGATGTGGGCAAGGCGGTGTGGAATAATCTCTTCTGGCAAAAGGATAAGATTTTTGTCGAGGTTTCCGCTCATGATAAGCAGGCCCACCCGGGCGTACCGCGCCAGCCCGCGGCCACCACGGACGCGGCCAAACGCTTCCTGGCGGAAGCCGACAGGATCCAGTTGACGGAGCCCGAAGACCTGCGCGCCATCCGTTTGGGACAGGTGGAGTCCACCGGCACCTACGGCCAGTATTTTACCGCCTGGGATTTCGCCAACGGCATGCTGCGTGATTATATTATGTATACCATGTACCCGTTACTGACGCTGACCAATACGCTTTCGGTGCAGGATTTTAATAAAACGCTGCGGGAATTCGACGTGCCTTACTCCAGCTATTTAGGCGTCAGCGGGTTATATCAGTTGGAAGAATACGCCGGTATCTTGCGCGAGGCGGTAGCCGCGGCGCAAACCAAAGAAGAACTTCAGGAATTGCTGCGCGCTTTTCTGAAATATGGCAATCGCCTGTGCGCCTGGTCCTATCACTATTTCCCATGGTATCTGGGCATGTTTTATAACCGCCAGCTCGGCGGCCAGGAATTTCCGGGCCGTTGGAATCCTGAAAAAGTCTGAGATTAATGGCCACGCGCCCGCGTTAAGCCCGCCGGAACGCTTTTGCCGGCGCAAACGGCCTGGCGGGTCGCGCGCCGCATTCAGCCGGGAGGCAATATGTTGACTATAACACCCCAGGATAAAGCGGCGTTTCAGCGCGATGGCGCCGTTATTATCCGCCAGGCCTTTTCCCGCCAATGGCTGGAGAAAGTGGAGCAGGGCATCATGGCTAATATCGCCGCGCCCAGCGATCACGGCCGCTATACCGACCCCGAGACTAAACTGTTTTTCCAGGACAGCGATAACTGGCGGCGCATTGCGGCCATCGGGCAATTTGTGTATGAATCGCCCGCCAAGGAAATCGCCGCCGGCCTTCTAGGGTCCGGCAAAATCAATTTCCTGCATGATCATGTGCTGGCTAAAATGCCCGGTGCCTCCCAGCGCACCCTGTGGCATCAGGATCAGCCGTATAGCCCGGTGGACGGCAATGACTTTTGCACCCTTTGGCTGCCCACCGGCGCCGTGACGCGCGCCACGGCGCTGGAATTTGTCGCTGGCTCGCACCGCTGGGGTAAATGGTTCCGTCCCCAGTGGTTCGCCACCGGCCAGCTGCGCGAGGGCGACGACGACAGCTGGGACATCCTGCCGGATATTGAAGCGCGGCGGCAAGACTACCGGATTATCAGCTGGGCGCTGGAACCCGGCGACTGCCTGGTGTTCCATGGCCTGACCCTGCACGGCGCCGCCGGCAATTTCCAGGACGCGCCGCGGCGGGTGTTATCCACCCGCTGGACCGGCGATGACGCGGTTTTCCGCTACCGCAGCGGGAAAATGTCGCCCCCGGCGCCGCTACAGGACGCCCCGCAAGACGGCGGGGCGCTGGATTGTCCCTCCTTTCCGGTCGTCTGGCGGGCACCGCGCCGTGGAGGGCATTAACCTCGCCATCGCACCGGGCGAGCGGCTGGTGCCCAGCGGCTGCGGTAAAACCACCACGCTGCGCATGGTGGTAGGGTTTATCCAGCCTGGCGGCGAGTTCCTGTTAAACGGCCGCCAGGTCGCCGACGCCCGTTTTTATGCTGCCGCAGTAATATTAAGTATTTCCCCCCGTCGGCCGATAACATTATACGTTGAATTATTCTTTATTTTCCGAATCAGTCAAACCGCCTTGTTTCCACGCATCAATCGCTATTTTTATTGGGGAAAGTATGGATAATTTTCAACAAGAGGTAGAGGAGAGAACCAATCTCACCTCATCGAACCGATTTGAACTGCTGTTATTCCGCCTGGGGTCGCCCCCCGATGAAGAACACGCCGAATTGTACGGCATCAACGTGTTTAAGCTGCGTGAAATAGTGCCGATGCCGAAGCTGACCAAAGCCGCCGGCATGACGTCGCCGCTGATGGGCATGGCGAATATCCGCGGCGAGATTATGCCCGTTATCGATTTGCCGGCCATCGTCGGCTGCGTGCCGAAGACCGGGTTGAATATCTTGCTGGTAACGGAATATGCCCGCAGCACCCAGGCTTTCGCGGTGGAATCCGTCGACGATATCGTCCGTCTTGAGTGGAGCCAGGTCCTGGCGGCCGAGGCGGGCGTCAGAAGCCGCAATATCACCAGCATCGCGCGCCTGAACAATGATAAAACCGACACCCCGCTGGCGCTGGTGCTGGATGTTGAGCAGATTTTGTATGACATCATTCCCGCCAATCGCACGGCGCACCTGGAAAGCGAAAAGAAGCAGACCTTTACCCTGAAACCAGGGGCGGTGGCCATTGTGGCGGAGGACTCCAAAGTCGCCCGTTCGATGCTGGAACAGGGCCTGACGATGATGAACATCCCCTTCCTGACGCACGTCACCGGCCTGGAAGCCTGGAAAAAAATCAATAAAATGGCGGAAGAAGCGCGGGCGGAAGGCATACCTGTCACGGATAAAATCGCGTTTGTGTTAACCGATCTGGAAATGCCCGAGATGGACGGTTTTACCCTAACGCTGAATATCAAACGCGATGAGTTCCTGAAACACATTCCCGTTATTATCCATTCGTCCTTGTCGGGCAGCGCCAATGAGGACCATGTGCGCAAGGTCGGGGCGGATGCGTATGTGGCAAAATTCGATATCAACGACTTGGAGTCCGCCATCAAGCGGGTGCTGCCGTAAAGACGGCCGCGGTTCCCTGAGCCGTCATGGCGCGGCCGGAATCCTGCCCCCGACCGCGCCGTTGCTGTCGTTCTTAGTTCAGCCTGGCCTTGGAAAAATCACTGCCGTTAAGGCTGACGCTGTAGCCGGTGACATTGGCGCGCGTGGCATAAAAGGTATTACCGTTTGCCAGCGGCACCCACGGGGCCTGTTGATGGAACACGTCCTGCGCTTGTTTATACAGCGCGGCGCGCTGGGCCGGATCGCTGATGACCTTGGCCTGTTTTATCAGCGCGTCATACTGTTTGTCACACCAGAACGCCGCGTTGGACCCGCTGTTGATACTGTCGCATCCCAGCAGTACATTGGCGAAATTATCCGGATCGCCGTTATCCGACATCCAGCCGAACAGCGCGGAGGCGTGTTCGCCCTTGCGGATGCCGGCAAGGTATTCACCCCATTCGAAAGTGATGATTTTTACCGTCACGCCCACCTTGGCCCAATCGCTCTGGATCATTTCCGCGATGCGGCGGGAGTTGGGATTATACGGGCGCTGCACCGGCATCGACCATAAATCCGTGGTAAAGCCCTGGGCAAAACCCGCCTGCTTCAGCAAGGCCTTGGCCTTGGCCGGGTCATAAGGATAATCGGCGAGATCCTTATCGTAACCGAGCATATTGGGCGGAATGGGCGATTTCGCCACCGTGCCGGAACCGAGAAATACCGCGTTGACAATCGCTTTTTTATCCACCGCATAGTTTAACGCCTGGCGCACCAGAACATTATCGAACGGCTTTTTCGCGGTATTAAAGGCCAGGTAGCCCACGTTCATGCCGTCCACGCTGTGCAGCACCAGATCTTTATTGCTTTTGATTTGGTCAAAATTGACCGGGTTCGGCGCGGGGATAATCTGGCATTCGTTTTTCTCAAGCTTGGCCAGACGCGTGCTGACGTTGGGGGTAATAGAGAAAATCAGGCGTTTGGTGGGCACGTCGCCCTGCCAGTAATGCGGATTGGCCTCGTAGCGGATCAGGGAGTCGACTTTATAGTCTTTCAGGTTATACGGGCCGGTGCCGATGGGATCGGTGTCCACCCGCTCCGGCGTGCCGGCCTTCAGCATGGCGTCGGCATATTCCGCGGAGAGGATGGAGGTAAAGTCCATGCCCCAGTCGGCCAGGAACGTGGCGTCGGGTTTGCTCAGGGTAAACTGGACATGCCGATCGTCCAGTTTTTTCACTTCCTGGATAAGGGTACCCAGGCCGACGTCGTTAAAGTACTCATAGGCGGCGTGGGACACGTTATGATAAGGATGATTGTCGTCTTTTTGCCGCAGTACGGAGAAAATAACGTCGTCGGCGTTAAAGTCGCGGGTCGGGGTGAAATATTTATTGCTGTTGAACTTAACGCCCTGGCGCAGGGTAAACGTATAGGTTTTGCCGTCGGGACTGATGGTCCACGCCTCGGCCAGGGAAGGGATGGGCAGATTATCGCTTTCCCGGAAAGCGATCAGCCGGTTATACAGCACCTGCGAGCTGGCGACAAATGACGGGCCGGAGCTGGCAATCTGCGGGTTGAACGATTCAGGCGAGGCTTCTGAGCAATAGACCAGCACATCGTTGGCCGCCGCCAGCGCGCCGCCCGCCGGCAGCATCGCGGCGATCAGCAGTGCGAGAGAGGTTTTACGTAAATCCATTTTTATTGCCTTAATAAGGTGATTAATAGGAAATGAATCCGTGATTGTTCGTCTTGCCATTATAAGCGGCGGCAGGCGAAATGGAAAAAATCCTCTGCTTATAAATGCCCGGCTTTTAGGTATAAGCGCTGCCCTTTGGCAGTATTGCCTGGCGATCTGCCGGCGGAATTTGCCAGCCGGGAGACATTCTTCTTGTAAAGAAGGTGTGATCTCTGCGGGAGGGAGGGCATTGGCAACGCCGGGTAGCGATACCCGCAACCGAATGCGGATTTATCCGCGGCCAGGCGCCGGTTACACTTTCCCCTCGCGACCCTTCCCGGCAAGGCGGCCTATCGGCGGCAGGGAGAGGAGAGGGTGGGGAAGGATCCTTTCAGCCGCGCGGATATCAACTACTCCATTGGAAAACTTATGTTATATGAGCTAACGACACTGTCCGTGCCGGCGCTGGAACTTGATACGGCGTCAGCCCGGGCCTGGGCATGGGTGACGGCGCCCGGTGCCGGGGGAAGAGTGGTGGGTTTCTGGCGTACCGAGCTTGGCGAGCTGTTCCAGTTACTCCTGCTGCGCGAGTTTCACTCAGAAGAGGCATTGTGGCGGGAGCGACGGCGGGCGCAGCTGGACAGCACGCCGTTTAATATCGTAAATGCGCAAACCGCCCTCAGCATGGAAAGTTATCAGCCTTTTCCTTTCCTGCCGCCCGCGCCGTCCCAACTGGCGCAGCCGGGGGCCTGTTATGAATTCCGCACTTATTGGCTGAAGCCCGGGGGATTATCTCCCACGCTTGCGGGATGGGCGCAGGCGCTTGCGCCGGCGCAGGCTTACACCTCGCATCTGATCATCAATATGTACGCGCTGGACGGGCCGCCGCGCATCACGCATATCTGGACCTTCGCCAGCCTGGAGGAGCGCGCCCGTTTACGCGCGGAACACTATGCCGCGGGACTGTGGCCGCCAAAGGGCGGGCCGCAGCAGATTATCCGGGCTGCCTCGTTTATCTGCCTGGCGGAAAACCGCCGCGCCGGGGATGCCTGACGCCGGATTTGCCGGCGTCTGGCGCCGTGCCTGGCTGTCAGGCCCGGCGGCGAAAAGCGTTGTTTTGCCCGGCGGCGCTGGATTATGCTGTGGTTCTAGCCCCCCGCCAAGGAGACTCTATGACCACCAGCCTGATGATCGCCAACCGGCAAACCTGGTTCGGCGCCGGCAGTATCAGCCAACTGCTTCCCCTGCTGCAAGCCGACCCGCAGCCGACGCTGTTGTTCAGCTGCCGCTCGTTCCTTGGCGGGGCGATCTATGCCGGGATGGCGGATGCGCTGGCGCCCCTGCTGGCCGGCACCGAGATCGTCGGCCATGAGGCGTCGCCGCAGGATATTGACGGGTGGGTGGCGCGCTGGCGCGGCAAAGCGCGGCGCATCGTCGCCATCGGCGGCGGCAGCGTACTGGATGCCGCCAAGGCGTTCGCCGCCCTGGCGGAGCATCCTTTGCCGGCGCTGCGCTATATGGAAAAGGTGGGCGACGCCAAGGTGAGCGGCGCTACGCTGCCCTTAATCGCCATTCCCACCACCGCCGGCACCGGCAGCGAAGTGACGCAAAACGCCGTGATCACCGATACCCGCACCCATAAAGTCAAGGCGTCGCTGCGCCACACGAACTTTGTGCCGCAGGTAGCCATCCTGGACCCGCAACTGCTGGCCGGCGCGCCGGATGCGGTGCTGGCCTGCTGCGCTATCGACGCGTTCACCCATCTGTTCGAGGCGTATCTGTCCAAAACGGCAAGCAGCCTGTCGCGCGAAATGTCGCTTACCGGTATCCGTCTTTTCCTGCGGGCCTGGCCGGCGTTAAACCGCAGCGCCGATGCCCGCGAGGCTATCATGCAGGCCTCCTACCTGGGCGGGCTGACGCTGAGCATGGCGGGACTGGGCGTGATCCACGGCATCGCCGGTGAAGTCGGCGCCTTGCGCAGCTACCATCATGGCCAGGTCTGCGGCCGGCTGCTGCTGCCGTTTCTGCAACTGCTGGCGGACAGCGACCACCCCCGGCAGCGGGCGCTGATGGCCGCATTGGCCGTCAGCGTCCTTCCCGCAGGTCGGGACGACCCGGAACGTTATCTGCTGGAATTTATCACCCGCAACGCCATTGTCCCTTTCTGGCGGGACGACCTGCCGCTCAGCCCGGAAGAACTGGCGGTGTGCCTGGAAAAATCCACCAGCAAAAATGCGCTGCTGGACTACCCGCCGGCACAGCTCCGGCACATGATTGTCACGGCGTTTCGCATCGAATAGCGCCATCAGCCCGGCGGTGACCGCCGGCATCACACCTCACGCGCTCTCCCGAAGCCCGCGCGGGGAAACATAAGAAGGATTTTCTATTCTGCTTATCCTCGCCGCTCAACCTTCCTGTCGCCAAAATCAAGATTACCGGTTTTGCCAATAGCACGTTTTGGTAATAACCCATGCCGCACAGCGATACCTGGGAAAAATAAGTATTTATATCAATCTGTTAATTTTGCAAAAAGTAAAAGTGTTACCGGTAACTGTGTTTGAAGTTTACATAAGTTAACATTTTTATAACTTGTGCTGACAAAAATTCCGCTTATTCTGGCGTTAAAATTATCATACAAATAATTATTAGCGCCCTATGTTACCGGGCTGGTGACGGTGGCGCTCAGCACATTGATTAACACCCTTAATGGAAGATCTATGAGCAAGCAAAACGATGAGGACATCCCCTCACGGCGGCGTTTTTTGCAACAAACGCTGTCGATTATTCCCCTGGCCGCGGCGGGGGGCGGCCTTGTTTCCTTCGCCGGCCAGGCAACCACCGCCACATCCGCTGGCGTTTCCGCCCACTACGTTCCCACCTTTTTTAATAATGATGAATGGCGCTTTATCCTGGCCGCCGTCGACCGGCTGATTCCCACCGATGAATATGGGCCGGGCGCGGTAAGTGAAGGCGTTCCGGTTTATATCGATAAGCAAATGGAGTTGCCCTACGGTTACGGCCATCTCTGGTATATGCAGCCTCCTTTTGCCGACGCCGCGCCCGAATTGGGTTATCAGTCCCCGCTGGCGCCGCGCGATACCTATCGCCGCGGCATCAAGGCCGTCAACGATCATTGCCGGCAGTTCTTTGCCAAAGAATTCGCCGCCCTGAGCCAGCAACAGCAGGAATCCGTGCTGCGCGAATTGGAAAGCGGCAAGCTGACGTTTGCTAACGTGCCGGGCGCGCTGTTTTTTGCCCAGTTGCTGGACAACGCCAAAGAAGGTTACCTGGCCGATCCCATGCACGGCGGCAATCAAACGCTGGCGTCATGGAAGCTGATTGGGTTCCCGGGCGCGCGCGCCGATTACCAGCAGACGATGGACAACCCCAATAAGCCCTATCCATTGGGACCGGTCAGTATTTCAGGGAAAAGGAGCGTCTGACGTGGCGATAAAACAAGACCCGGTCGATATCGTTATCGTCGGTTTCGGCTGGACCGGTTCGCTGATGGCGATGGAACTGGCGGAAACCGGCCTGAATATCCTGGCCCTGGAGCGCGGCGAGCAGCGCGATACCTATCCCGATTTCGCCTACCCGCGCATAATGGATGAATTGACCTACGGTATCCGGTTAAAGCTCTTTCAGAATGCGTCAAAAGAGACGGTAACCGTGCGGCATACCACCAGCGAAACCGCGCTGCCTTACCGGCGTTTTGGCTCCTTCCTGCCGGGTGACGGCGTCGGCGGCGCCGGTGTGCATTGGAACGGCATGCTGTGGCGCCCCCTGGAGGCCGATCTGCGCATGCGCAGCACCGTGATTGAGCGGTACGGCGCGGATTTTATCCCCCAGGATATGACGGTGCAGGACTATCCCTTCACCTACGCGGAGATGGAGCCGTTTTTCGATAAGTTCGAGAAAATTTGCGGCACCGCCGGGCAGGCCGGCAATCTCAAGGGCGAAAAAATCGCCGGCGGCAACCCCTTCGAGGCGCCGCGCCAGAACCCGTATCCGACCAAGCCGCTTAAGCAACAGTATTCCGGCATGCTGTTTAGCAAAGCGACGACCGAACTGGGCTATCATCCGTTTCCGCTGCCGGCGGCGCTGTGCAGCGAACCTTATACCAACCCCTATGGCGTTCAGTTGGGGGTGTGCAACTACTGCGGCTTTTGCGAGCGCTTCGGCTGCTTTAATTACGCTAAGGCGTCGCCGCAAAGCACCGTGCTGCCGGCGCTCTATCAGCATAAAAACGTTGAGCTGCGCACCCAGTGCCATGTGCTGCGCGTCAATACCGATGCCGCCGGCACCCGGGCGACCGGCGTCACCTATATCGACGCCAACGGCCAGGAAGTTGAACAGCCCGCCAGCCTGGTGGTGCTGAGCGCGTTCCAATTGCACAACGTACGTCTGCTGCTGCTGTCGAAAATCGGCAAGCCTTACAATCCCGCCACCGGCGACGGCGTGGTCGGGCGTAACTATGCCTACCAGATGAACGGCGGCGTCGCGTTGTTCTTCGACCCGGACACCGATTTCAATCCCTTTGCCGCCACCGGCGCCACCGGTACGTTTATCGATGATTTCAACGCGGAAAACTTTGACCACGGCGGGCTGGGATTCATCGGCGGCGCCACGCTTTCCGCCACCATTACCGGCGGGCGCCCCATCCAGCAGATGAGCATTTCCAACCAGGCGCCAAAATGGGGAACCGGCTGGAAGAAGGCGATCAAAGATAATTACCTGCACACCATGAGCGTCGGTTCGTCCGGATCGGTGATGCCGTATAAACAGTGCTACCTCGATCTCGACCCCACCTATAAAGATCATCACGGCCAGCCGCTGCTGCGCATGACCTTTGACTGGCAGCAGAACGAGCTGAAAATGACCCATTTTATCGGCGGCAAGGCGGAGGAAATCGCCAAGGCCATCGGGCCTGAGCATTACGAAATGGGTTTTAAAGGCATGAACGCCCACTACGACGTGCGCCCCTACCAGTCCACTCATACCACCGGCGGCGCGGTGATGGGCGATAATCCCGCCACCAGCGTGGTGAACAAGTACCTGCAAAGCTGGGATGTCCCCAACCTGTTTGTGCTGGGCGCCTGCTGTTTCCCGCAGAACCTGTCGTATAACCCCACCGGTATTGTCGGCGCCACCGCGCTATTTGCCGCCAATGCGATTCGCACGCAGTATTTGGCCAACCCCGGACCGCTGGTCCAGGCTTAACAGGGAAGGGACTGAGATGAGCACTCTATGGAATGCAGCGCTTCCCTTGCTGGCGCTGGCGCTGTTGCCGGCCGCGGTCAACGCGGCAGCCGATAGCCAGCCGCCCGGCAAAGGACAATATCTGGCCACCGCCGGCGACTGCGTGGCCTGCCACACCGCCGCCGGCGGCAAGCCGTTTACCGGCGGGCTGAAAATGTCCACGCCGCTGGGGGCTATTTACTCCACGAATATTACGCCGGACAAAGACACCGGTATAGGCGACTACCGCTATGAGGATTTTGCCAAAGCGGTGCGCGAAGGCGTGGCGAAGGACGGCCATCACCTCTACCCGGCCATGCCTTATACCGCGTTCGCCAGGATTAATGATGAAGATATGCACGCGCTGTATGATTTTTTTATGCAGCAGGTGCCGGCGGTGAAGCAGGCCAATCGCGACAGCGATATTCCCTGGCCGCTGAATATGCGCTGGCCGCTGGCGGCCTGGAACTGGGTATTTCATGATGATGATGCGTTCAAGCCGGACCGCGGCCAAAGCGAAGAGTGGAACCGGGGCGCCTATCTGGTGCAGGGGCTGGAGCATTGCGGCACCTGCCATACGCCGCGCGGCATCGCGTTCCAGGAGAAGGCGCTGGATCAGTCCGACGACGCCTACCTGACCGGCGGCACGCTGGAGGGCTGGCATGCGCCCAATCTTACCGGTACGGGCAAAGACGGCCTGGGGCGCTGGTCGGCGGATGAGCTGGCGATGTTCCTGAAAACCGGCCATACCGATACCAGCGCGGCCTTCGGCTCCATGACGGATGTGGTGGAACACAGTACGCAATACCTGAATGACGCGGATTTGCGGGCGATGGCGGTCTATCTTAAATCGTTGCGGCCGTCCGCCGCAGCGCCGGCGCCGTACGCGGATGATGTCACTTCCGCGGCGCTTATCCGGGGCGATATGAGCAAACCGGGGGCGCAGGAATATATGGACAACTGCGCCGCCTGCCACCGTATCGACGGCCGGGGTTATGCCAAAACTTTCCCGGCGCTGGCGCGCAATCCGGTCGTGTTGAGCGACGATCCGTCGTCGTTAATCAGCATCGTGTTGCATGGCGGTAAAATGGCGGTCACCAGGGACGCCGTGACGGGCCTGACCATGCCGGACTTCGGCTGGCGCCTGGACGACAAACAGGCGGCGGATCTGCTCAGCTTTATCCGCGGCGCCTGGGGCAATGACGCGCCGGCGGTCAGCGCCGGCGCGGTGGCAAAACTGCGCCACGCGACGTCGACGGTGGAACGCAAAGACCCCAATAAGGCTAATGAGCCGAATACCGGACAGGCGCATCAGTAACGCGTTTAGCCTCCGCGCCAGGCGTACGCGGGTGCCGCGTACGCCCGTCCCTCCCGGCCGGCGGCGCGCCGTCAGACCCAGAAAATAAGCGCCAGCAGCTGCGGCGACAGGATGCGCAGGAACATCACCATCGGGTAAACCGTGGCATAGGAAAGCGCCGCCGCGCCGCTGGTGCCATGCAGGGCGTTGGCGAAAGCCAGCGCCGGCGGGTCGGTCATGGAGCCGGCAAGCATGCCGCAAAGGGTGAGATAGTTCATCCCGAACACCACGCGCGCCAGCAGGCCGACGCCTAGCAGCGGAACGGCGGTGATGATGATCCCGTAGCCCAGCCACGACAGGCCGTCGCCCTGGATCAGCGTGTGCACGAAACCGCCGCCGGATTTAAGGCCCACCACCGAGAGAAACAGCACGATGCCCAGCTCGCGCAGCGCCAGGTTAGCGCTGGGCGGCATAAACCAATAGAGTTTGCCGATACTGCCGATGCGTCCCAGAATAATCGCCACCACCAGCGGTCCCCCGGCCAGGCCGAGGCGCAGCGCGGCGGGAAAGCCCGGTACGTACAGCGGCAGCGAGCCCAGCAATACGCCCAAACCGATGCCGATAAACACCGGTAGCATCTGCACCTGCTGCAATTTTTGCCGTGCGTTGCCCACCAGCGCGGCCACGGCATTGATTGCTTCCGCCCGGCCCACCAGGTTGAGGATATCGCCGAACTGCAGACTGGCATGGCTGCCGGCCACCAGTTCCACCCCGGCGCGGTTCAGGCGGGAAACCACCACGTCGTATTTCTGTTTAAAATTCAGGTCGCGGATCTTTTTGCCCAGGACTTTTTCGTTGGTGACCACCACCCGCTCCATGCGCAGGTCGGTGCCCTGCATGGACAGCGACGTGTCCACCTGCTGGCCGATCACCAGGCGCGCTTTCTCCAGATCGCTTTTCAACCCCACCAGGTGCAGCAAATCGTCCTGTTGAATCAGGGTGGTCGGCAGCGGGACAATCAGGCTCTCGCCGCGCTTTAAGCGCGAACAGACGATTTCGCTGCTGTTGAGCACCGGTACCTCTTGCATCGCCAGCCCTTCGAGATTGGCGTTGACGACACGGATATTCATGGTCTGCAGCTGGGCGTGGCCGGCGCCGCTGGCGCTATCGAATTGTTCCGCCTCGCGCTCGACATTGATGCGCAATGCAAAGCGAATAAACCACATGGTCAGCAGGATGCCGCAGATGCCGAAGGGGTAGGCCATGGCGTAGCCCATGCCCATCTGGTTAATCTGGGCGGGACCGGTGCCGAGATCGGTGAGAATTTGCTGACCGGCGCCGAGGGCCGGCGTATTGGTTATCGCGCCGGCAAACACGCCGAGCACCACGGGCAGGGGGACGTTAAACGCTTTATGGATCAGGGCCGCGAGCAGCATCCCCAACACCACCACCAGCATGGCGAAAAGATTGAGCCGCAGGCCGGAGACGCGTAATGAGGAGAAAAATCCCGGCCCGACCTGGATGCCGATGGTATACACAAACAGGATAAGCCCGAATTCCTGGATAAAATTCAGCATATCGCCGTTCAGGCTCAGTCCCGCCGTATGGGCGAAATGGCCGACGATAATGCCGCCGAACAGCACGCCGCCGATACCCAAACCCACGCCGTATATACGCCAGTTACCTATCCATAACCCTATCACCGCCACCAGTGCCAGCATGCTGACCGTCAGTGCTATATCGCTCATTGCCGCATCCCTGGAAAATCATGAGGTTGTTGTCGGGTATTCTGGCAGAGGCGTGGCGAAGGAAATGAGGTAAAGAGCACAAAACATCAAGCTATA
Organism: Sodalis sp. C49; assembly: GCF_046352915.1. Classification (NCBI taxonomy): domain Bacteria; kingdom Pseudomonadati; phylum Pseudomonadota; class Gammaproteobacteria; order Enterobacterales; family Bruguierivoracaceae; genus Sodalis; species Sodalis sp. C49. The sequence continues at coordinate 205,296 of NZ_CP163303.1, forward strand.
TGAACCACGGGTGATAGTTGCGTCTATTGATTATCGAGCTCATCTTCCAGCCTGCGGCAGCCTGGTTCATGACCTGATCGCATAGCGGTTCGTCTTATGAATTTGATTGCCCCGGATTGAGAAGATACATTAAGAGAAAAATGTTCAGCGCTTGTCGGCCGCAGCATAGATATCATCGTTATTGCGCTTGCCTATAGCGATGACAGCAACAGGATTTCTTTATCATTAACTTCATAAACCAGCCGGTAGCCGCTGGCCCGGAGTTTAATTTTATAACGGTTGCTGCTGCAATGCAGCTGAGCTGAAGGTACATGCGGCTGCATAAGGCGCTCGGCAAGTTTCTTTTTAAACTGATCCCGCACGGTATTACCCAGTTTGTGCCACTCCTTTAGCGCCCGCTTTTCAAATTTTAATTCATAATTCATCGAGTTTTACGCTGATAAACTCAGGGTCAACCAAACGCTCATCAGCAATCCGGTTTAACTCGTCATCTTCCGCCAGTTCCCGATAATAAGCGTAAAGCTCGGGGGGGACGCAGTAAAACGCGGGCTCATTACGGTTTAGGATAGCCACTGCGTTGCTTCCCCGTCGGCGACCGTCCCCATCGGGTTACGTTTTAGCTCAGTAATACTGGCGGCGGTAGAGGTCAAAATTGTAAAGGTCATTTTTAGTCTCCTGTTAGCTTCGCTTGTTTTAAGTCTTTTAAAGGTGCTTTTCAAGGCGCCTCTAAACACACTTCTAAGAGCGACCCTACCTGTTTAAATAATGGTGGTTTGCATCAATTCCAATCTCATCCGCTTATACCGTCTTTGGGACTGGTGATATTGAAAACCCTGCGGGACAGTGGCGTGGTCCCGCGCATACGGACGTTCGTCGAGCGGGAATCGGCAAAGGTATCTGGACGCGTGATAGTGGTCTTTACCTGTACGGCAGGTCTTATCGCGTCAATTTGCTTGATTGATAACACCGAAGGGGATATGCACGGAGGGAACAACCGCGCTGGCGGTCAGAAGATAGGGAGACCGATCATCGAAAAAAATGTGTGGTTTCAGTACCCCTCATACCTTGCCTTTTTCAATACCGCCGAGAAAGAATGCGTCATTTGCCATCACGCCCCAGCTCTTCTACGTGTTTAAGGCGCGTTCATGTGATGGCGCATTCCTGGCGGTGACTATGGAAATTCTCAGGCGATTTTCATAACCCGGATGTAGAATCTTATACTTTTCTTCCACGGATTGAATTTTCGCCATCCTGACAAGAAATTCCTTTAAGGGGCTAGGATTGTGCGGCTGCATGACGTTTTTGACTTTGGAACTCGTGAAATTTCCGGTATTCTTCCTCTCCCTGGCTTTTGAATACCGCGTCGGACCCTGTCAAATCAAAAACAGCGCTCGAGTAGACGCCAATAACATGACGATGCCCAAGATCGTAGACCATTCAATTTTCCTCAGTTTTATTCTCCCCTGAGACCTGAGACTGCCTTTAAGCTTGCCGCCCGGCGCATCAGGATCTCGCGCCGGCGGTTTGCGCCACCAGTACCTGGATGCCCAAGGCTTCGAAAGCGGCTTTTGCGTCGGAGGTAATGCCGCTGTCGGTAATCAGATAATGAATCTTGCGCCATTCACAGGGCAGGGCGAACATCGAGACCTTATCGATCTTGGTGGAGTCCGCCACCACAAATACCGTATTGGCCGAATTGATCATCGCCGTTTTCACCTTGATGTCCGTTTCGCTGGGATAGCTCAGCCCGGCGCGCGGTGAAATACAGGCGGTGGCCAGGAACAGTTTTTCCGCCAGCATATTTTCGAAAAAGCTGGCGGCTTTCTCGCCGGAGGTCGACAGGGTGGGAAATTTAAAGGTACCGCCGGTCAACAGGATATTCACCCCCGGCTCGCCGCCTAATTGCAGGGCGATATTGACGGCGGTGGTGATGACCGACAGCTTTTTGATATGGTTCAGATGATTGGCGATAGCCGTGGTGGTGGTGCCCGCATCCAGGATAATGGTGTCGCCCGGCTCGATAAAACTGGCCGCCAATTGCCCGATGGCGTCTTTTTCGCCAAGCTGGGTCTGGCGCGCCAGCAGCAGCGCGTGGGTATTCTGCTTGCCGTCCAGCAGCGTCGCGCCGCCGTGGTAGCGTTGAATATAGCCTTGCTGCTGCAGCACGCGTAAGTCTGAACGGATCGTCGCTTCGGTCAGGTCAAAGGTATCGGTAAGCATTTTCACCGACACGGTGCCGTCTTCTTTTATCATTTCCAGTATTTTGCTGCGGCGATGCTGCATATCAGCCCACTGCTCATTTTTGCTTTTCAATCATGATACTCCTATCGGTATTCCATCCCCCGAGGCTTACCGGCAAATAGTAACGTCGCGCGCAGGCGAAAGCGAGTTGCGTCGGTTGTCTTTTTTTTGATTTTCATTCGAAAATGAACAGGAAAAAGATAGCTAAAAAATCCTACATTTCAGCAGGTTAATCAGGGTCAATTTTGCCATCAAATTTATAACCCGCTGAAAAACAAGCTTATGTCATCATATTCAGTTTTTGTTTGAAACCTGATCCTGGCCTCATAAATGATCAAAATGACAATATATAGTTTTATTCGAAAATGAATTAAACCACCCCCGCGCGCGAAAATAGCCATCATTTACCGGCTGTGACGACGGCCTTTCACCCATGGAGACCCGTGATGAACGATAATCAGTATGACGTCAATCTGCGCTATGGCGTGGACCCAGCGCAATCGCTGGCCGGCAAGGTGGCGGTGGTCGCCGGCGGCCTGGGCGGCATCGCCATGGCCGCCAATCGCATGATGCTGGCGAAAGGCGCGACGCTGGCGCTGCTTTATCCGGCTTTCGACAGCGCGGGCAAAGCCGCGGCGGCGGCGGAATTGGGCGAGGACCGGGTCAGCTATATCGAATGCGATGTCAGCGACCCGGCGCAGGTCGCGCAGGCGTTTGACCAGGTGGAGCAGCGCCGGGGCCAGATCGATATCCTGGTGAACTGCGCCGGTTACGTACAGCTGGAGCCGGCAATCGACACCGCCTTCGACCAATGGCAAAAACATCTGGCGGTAAACCTCACCGGTCCGTTCCTGTGCGCGCAGGCCGCCGCCCGCAGCATGATAGCCCGCGGCCGCGGCGGGAAGATCATCAATATCGCCTCCCAGGCCGCCTCCATCGCCATCGATAATCATTGCGCCTATACCTCGGCCAAAGCCGGCCTGCTGGGCATGACCAAGGTGATGGCGAAAGAGTGGGCGCCGCACCGCATTAACGTCAATACCCTGTCGCCCACCGTCGTATTGACGCCCATGGGCGAGAAAGCCTGGCGCGGAGAGAAAGGGGAGCAGATGAAAAAATTAATTCCGCTGGGACGCTTTGCCTATACCGACGAAATCGCCGCCGCCATCGTGTTTTTCGCCAGCAACGGCAGCGACATGATTACCGGCGCGGATCTGATGATTGACGGCGGGTTTACCATTTGGTAACCGGCGCGCCGGAGGACGAATTCAGGCAAACCACGTTGTGCACCCGTTGTACCCACGGTAAAAAAAACAATGACCACGAGAGACCTTATCATGAAAAAATATCTTACCCTGTTCGCCCTCATGGCGGGTTGTTATCTGCCGCACGCCTTCGCCGCCGAGAAAGGCACCATCGCCATCTTGGTCAACTCCCTTGATAACCCCTATTACTCCGCCGAGGCCAAAGGCGCCGAAGCCAAAGCGCAGGCGATGGGCTACAAAACCCTGGTGCTGTCCCACGGCGAGGATGTGAAACGCCAGGGGGAGCTGATAAGCCTGGTTATCGGGCGTAAAGTGCAGGGCATCATTCTGGATAACGCCGACTCGCAGGCAAGCGTAGCGGCGGTAAAACAGGCTAAGGACGCCGGCGTGCCGGTGGTGCTTATCAACCGGGAAATCCCGGTGGACGGCGTGGCGCTGGCGCAGATCACCCACAATAACTTCCAGGCCGGCTCCGATGTGGCCAATGAATTCGTCGAAAAAATGGGAGAAAAAGGCAGCTATGCCGAATTGACCTGCAACCTGGCCGACAACAATTGCGTGACGCGTTCAAAATCTTTTCACAATGTCATCGACCAGTATCCGGAGATGAAAATGATTGCCCGCCAGGACGCCAAAGGCAACCTGCTTGAAGGGAAACGTATCATGGACAGTATTTTACAGGCCCACCCCGATATCAAAGGCGTGATATCCGGCAACGGTCCGGTGGCGCTGGGGGCGATAGCGGCGCTCAAAGCCGCGGGCCGTAAAGATGTCACCGTGGTCGGCATTGACGGCAGCAACGATGAACGCGACGCCATCAAGGCCGGTGATCTTTATGCCAGCGTCATGCTCCAGGCACAGGCCATCGCCTCCCAGGGCGTAGAAATCCTTGACCAGTATCTGCAAAAAGGCAGCTATAGCGGTAAGGAACGCATCATGTTCCGCGGCATCCTGATTAAACAGAACAACGCCGATAAAGTGAACGGTTTTAATTATCAGCAATAACGACGGCGATCGTCACCGATGTGTATCGCGCCCCGTGGCTGCGCGGGGCGCGTAAGGAGATAAAACGGATGTCAACGCGCATGCTATGGGCGGTGCTGGTTGCCGTGGCGTTATCCGGCTGCCGCATCGTGTCGGAGCGGCAGCTGGCGGAGCTGAAAAACCCGCCGAACGCCAATGTAGCCAAGGCGGCACAGTTATTCGACCAGAAAATCGCGCCCCAGGTGATCGCCTCCGCCAGGCCGTTAGGCAGCCTGCTGACGCAAATCGGCCATGCCAAGGATTTTGACGCCGCCTGCCAGCAGTTCGGCTACCGCAGCCAGGAGGAAAATCCCTGTGTGTTTGCCGTCTCGGTGACCGGCGCCATCAGCGAGGTGAATACCGCCTCCCGCAACGGTCAGATAGTGATAAAGAGCGACGACGCGGCCGGGGAAGTCAACGTGCAGATTGGCCCGACCTTTCGCGGCACCGATTTGCGCGACAGCTATCGCGGGCTGAGTTATGCCGACTTTAACGATCAGAATCTGTTTGGTGATTTCAGCAAGGCCATTAACCAACAGGCCATCAACACCGTGGCGAAACAGACCTTTGCCGTCGGCGGCAAAGTAACGGTGTACGGGGTGTTCAGCGTCTTTGATACGCCGCAACCGCCGCTGCTCATCACGCCGGTTAAGATTACGCAATAAGGAGAGCGCCATGGCAAACCCCCGCACCGCCGCCGCCGAACCCCGGTCCCATTATGTCAACGATCGGGTTACGCCGCGCGCCTCCCTGCGCCAGGGCGCGCCGGTCATTATCGAAACCCGCGGCGTATCGCGGCTCTATCCGGGCGTGGTGGCGCTCGATAATGTTGATTATCGGGTCTACCGCAACCAGGTTAACGTGCTGATCGGTGAAAACGGCGCCGGTAAATCCACCATGATGAAAATGCTGGCCGGCGTCGAAACCCCCACCAGCGGTCAAATCCTGCTCGACGGCCAGCCGGTGGCGCTCGGCTCCACCCATCAGGCGGAAAAACTGGGCATCAGCATTATTTTCCAGGAACTGAATCTGTTTCCCAACATGACGGTAATGGACAATATTTTTATCGGCAACGAGTTTTTCCAGCGCGGCCGCATCAATGTGGCTTACCAGTATCAGTTGGCGAAGGCGCTGCTCGAACGCCTGGAGCTGGATGTCGATCCGCTCACGCCGCTGGAGGAGCTGGCGATCGGCCACCAGCAGTTGGTGGAGATCGCCCGCGCGCTGTCAAAAGACACACGGGTGCTTATCATGGACGAACCGACGTCGGCGCTGAGCCAGTCCGAGGTCAAGGTGCTGTTCAACGTTATCGAACAGCTTAAGCGCCGCGGCGTCACCCTTATTTATATCTCCCATCGGCTGGAGGAACTGATGGCCATCGGCGATAGCATCACGGTCTTGCGCGACGGCAAATTCGTCGCCGAGCGCGCAATCGCCCAGGCGAGCATCCCCTGGATCATCGCCAGCATGGTGGGGGAAAAAGCCAAGCATTTTGATTACAGCCCGGCGGTGAAAGGGGAGGAGGTCCTGGCGGCCCGCGGCCTGACGCTGCTGCATCAAAACGGCGGCTACGCCCTTAACGGCGTCGGTTTGACCCTGCACCGGGGGGAAGTGGTGGGCGTGTATGGGCTGCTGGGCGCCGGGCGCACTGAGCTGTTCAAGACGCTGCTCGGCGTGTTTAAACCCGATGCCGGCGAGATAACCCTCGGCGGCCGGCGCATCGAACACCTTTCGTTCCGCCGGCGCCTGGCGCTGGGCATGGCGCTGGTGCCCGAGGACCGGCAGGCGGAAGGATTGGTGCAGTTGCTGTCGATCAAAGCCAATATGACCCTCTCCAGTTTGCGCAGCAAACGCTTTTGGCAAACGCTGCTGCCGATACGCAATGACAAGGAGTCCGGTGCGGTGCGGCGGATGATCGATACGCTGGCCATCAAAGTCAGCGATGTCGATCTGTCGGTCACCTCCCTGAGCGGGGGCAACCAGCAAAAGGTGGTGCTGGGCAAAGCCTTGCTGACCCAGCCGCAGGTGGTATTCCTCGACGAACCCACCCGCGGCATCGACGTGGGGGCGAAAACCGATGTGTATCATTTGATCGGCGCCATGGCGCAGCAGGGACTGGCCGTGATGTTCTCCTCGTCCGAACTGGACGAAGTGATGCAACTGGCGGACCGGGTCATTGTCATGGCCGACGGTAAAATCACCGCCGACCTGCCGCGCGCCGGGGTAAACCGGGAAACGCTTATCCGCGCTTCGACGCCTCATGATTAAGGACAGGTTATGCAAAGCCGAAAATATCTCGTTTATATGTATTTGCTCAAGGCGCGTACCTTTATCGCCCTGCTAATCGTCATCGGCTTTTTCAGCGCCATGGTGCCGAACTTTATCACCACCTCGAACCTGCTGATTATGACGCAGCATGTCGCCATCACCGGCCTGCTGGCGGTGGGCATGACGCTTGTGATCCTCACCGGCGGCATCGATCTGTCGGTCGGCGCGGTGGCCGGGATGTGCGGCATGATCGGCGGCGCGCTGCTCACCCTCGGCATCCCGCTATGGGGCGACAACCTGTTGTTTTTAAACGTGGTGGAGACAATTATCGTGGTGGCGCTTGCCGGTACGGTCATCGGTGCGATCAACGGCGTGGTGATCACCCGGCTGGGGGTGGCGCCCTTTATCTGCACCCTGGGCATGATGTATGTGGCGCGCGGCGCGGCGCTGCTCACCACCGACGGCAAAACCTTTCCCAACCTGTCGGGCCTGGCGGCCCTGGGCAATACCGGCTTCGCCACGCTGGGTTCCGGCACCCTGCTGGGTGTGTATAACCCGATCTGGCTGATGATCGCCATCGTATTGCTGGGCATGTACCTGACTAAAAAAACGCCGCTGGGACGCTATATCTACGCCATAGGCGGCAACGAGCCGGCGGCGCGCCTGGCCGGCGTGCCCATCGTGAAAGTGAAGATTTTCGTCTATGCCTTCTCCGGCCTGTGCGCCGCCCTGGTGGGACTGGTGGTGGCCTCGCAATTGCAAACCGCCCATCCGATGACCGGCAACATGTTCGAGATGGACGCCATCGGCGCCACGGTGCTCGGCGGCACGGCGCTATCCGGCGGACGCGGGCGGGTGTTCGGTTCCATTATCGGCGCTTTTGTCATCGTGTTTCTTGCCGACGGCCTGGTGATGATGGGCGTCAGCGAATTCTGGCAAATGGTGATCAAGGGCCTGGTGATCGTCACCGCCGTGGTAATCGATCAGTTCCAGCAGCGGCTGCAAAGCAAGGTCACGCTGATGCGCCGCCACGAAAAAAAGCAGCAGGCGGCGCAGCAGGCGATGTCTGAGGCCAGCCATGGCTAAGCGCCGCGCCGGCTGAACGCGCGGATCCATTTCGGCGCGCGGCGGATGTCGTCGCCAACAACGTGGAGATAACATGATGAAACGAGATTTCAGTGGTAAAACCGTGGTGATTACCGGCGCCTGTCGCGGCATCGGCGCCGGCATCGCCGAACGTTTCGCCCGCGACGGCGCCAATCTGGTGATGGTCTCGGACGCCGAACGGATATTCGCCACCGCCGATCGGCTGCGGCAACATTACGGCGCGGACATTTTACCGTTGCGGGTCGACGTGACCGACGAGGCGCAGGTGCGGGATCTGTACCGGCAGGCGCTGGAGAAATTCGGCGCGGTGGAGGTGTCCATCCAGAACGCGGGCGTCATCACCATCGATTATTTTGATTCGATGCCGAAAAGCGATTTTGAGCGCATATTGGCGGTAAATACCACCGGCGTATGGTTATGCTGCCGCGAGGCGGCGAAAATCATGGTGAAACAGCGGTACGGCAGCCTGATCAATACCTCCTCCGGCCAGGGACGGCAGGGGTTTATCTATACGCCGCACTATGCCGCCAGCAAAATGGGGGTCATCGGCATCACCCAAAGCCTGGCCCATGAACTGGCGCCGCATAATATTACGGTCAATGCGTTTTGCCCCGGCATTATTGAAAGCGAGATGTGGGAGTATAACGACCGGGTCTGGGGCGAAATCCTCAGTACCGACCAAAAGCGCTACGGTAAAGGCGAACTGATGGCGGAGTGGGTACGCGGCATTCCATTGAAACGGGCCGGGCAGCCGGCGGACGTCGCCGGATTGGTGGCGTTTTTAGCCTCCGACGACGCCCGCTACCTGACCGGGCAAACCATTAATATCGACGGCGGCCTGATCATGTCCTGACCGCGGCGGCGGCATGAACAAAAATGTTCATGAGGTGAATTGATTGCATCACCAGACGGCGGCATGATGCTAAAGCCCGGCACCGGTGTTAACCGGGCGGTCTTTCAGCACAGGTGTCCATGCGCATGGCGAAAATCAACACAGCAATGATTGAACAGATACTGGCCCTGGTCGGCGGCCGGAATAATATCGCGGTTTGCGGCCACTGCATGACGCGGCTGCGGCTCACGTTGAAAGACAGCGCGCGCGTCGATGGCGCGGCGCTGAAAAAAATCGCCGGCGTGCTGGGGGTGATCGAGGGGGATGATCAGTTACAGATCGTGCTCGGCCCCGGCAAGGCGCAAACCGCGGCGGATATCATGAATGCTGCGCTAAGCCGCGTGGAGCCGCAGGCAGACGAGGGCGCAGGCGATCTCATCACTATCGCCGCGCAGAATAAAAGGCAGCTTAAATCACGCCAGAGCGGCGCCCTGCATCACTTTTTCACCCGCTTCGCCACCATCTTCACGCCGCTTATACCCGGCTTTATCGCCGCCGGATTACTGCTGGGGATCGCCACCCTGCTGGAGCAAAGCCTGGTTATCGGGGTTGCGTCGCCCAATGCCTGGCTTATCGGCATCATCGGTTATATGAAAGTGTTCAGTAAAGGCCTGTTCGCTTTTTTGAGCATCCTGATAGGCCATAACGCCCAAAAGGCGTTTGGCGGCACGGGAGTGAACGGCGCCATTATCGCCTCGCTGTTTGTCCTGGGTTACGTCCCGGATGCCAGGGTCGGGTATTATTCCGGTATCGACAGCTTCTTTGGCCTGCCCATCGATCCCAGGGGCAGCATTATCGGCGTGCTGATCGCCACCATCATGGGCGCCTGGGTCGAGCGCAGGGTGCGCAGGGTGATGCCCGATAATCTGGATATGATTCTGACCCCCGTCATCACCCTGCTGATCATGGGGGCGGTGACCTTTGTGGTGATCATGCCGGGCGGCGGGGCGCTGTATAAGGGCATGTCATGGCTGTTTCTGCACCTGAATGGCAACCCGTTCGGCAGCGCCGTCCTGGCGGGCCTGTTCCTGCTTGCGGTGATGTTCGGCATTCACCAGGGTTTTGTCCCGGTTTATTTCGCCCTGATGGATGCCCAGGGGTTTAATTCGCTGTTTCCAATCCTGGCCATGGCCGGCGGGGGACAGGTGGGGGCGGCAATGGCGCTGTACGCCAGGGCGAAAACGGGTTCGCTGCTGCGCGCCCAGATCAAGGGCGCCATTATCCCGGGCATCCTCGGCGTTGGCGAGCCCCTGATCTACGGCGTCACGCTGCCCAGGGTAAAACCTTTTGTCACCGCCTGTCTTGGCGGCGCCGTCGGCGGGTTCTTCCTGGGCGCCGTCGCCTATCTGGGATTACCGGTCGGCCTCAATACCGTTTTTGGTCCTTCCGGTATCCTGACCATCCCGCTGATGACGTCCGCGCAGGGCATCTATGCCGGGATGATGGTCTATAGCGCCGGGCTGCTGGTGTCCTATGCCGCCGGCTTTATCATCACCTGGCTCTGCGGCAGCAAAAACGTTGATTTAAGTTAATTCCCCCGCCGCGGCGTCCCGCCGATGTTGCGCTTTGTGACGAAACATTTGTCGGCAGGTGGGGGGAATGCGCGCATAACGCCCAGCATCGATAAATAATGTGGCATAATGGCGTCAATCTGGGCATAAAGAGATAATGGATAATGCTACTAATCAGTGCGGCAAAAGGTATCGGGCTGCGCAAGAATATTGCGCCGGTCATTCCCTCAAGCGCTGAAATAGGGTACAAGGCTGCATGAAAATTCCAAATAGAATCCAACCGCTGGTGGATGACGGTCTGATAGACTCTGTGGTCCGTCGCCTGCGCAGCGGCAAAGAGGCCGACGTTTACACCGTGTTATGCGGTGAAGAGATTCGTTGCGCCAAAGTTTACAAAGAAGCCACGCAACGCAGCTTTAAACAGGCCGTGCAATATCAGGAAGGGCGCAAAGTCCGTAACAGCCGCAACGCGCGCGCGATGCAAAAAGGCTCGAAGTTCGGACGCAAACAGCAGGAAGACTCCTGGCAGACGGCGGAAGTCAATGCGCTGTTCCGCCTGGCGCAAGCCGGCGTGCGCGTACCTCAGCCCTATATTTGCCTGGACGGCGTACTGCTGATGGAGCTTATCACCGACGCCGAGGGCGTGGTCGCGCCGCGTTTGAGCGACGTGATCCTGACGGAAGAAGAGGCGGTGGCCGATTTCGCCGTCATGATCCGCAATATCGTGCGGATGCTGTGCGCGGGTATCGTCCACGGGGATTTATCCGAATTTAACGTGCTGATGGATGCCGACGGGCCGGTGATTATCGATCTGCCCCAGGCCGTCGATGCCGCGGCGAACAATCTTGCCGCCGCGATGTTCGGGCGCGATGTAAATAATATGACCGAATACTACGGACGGTTCGCGCCGCGGTTGCTGGAAACCCGCTATGCGAAGGAAATCTGGGCATTATATGAAGACGGTAAATTGACCCCGGAAACCCTCCTGACCGGGCAGTTCGCCGAAGATACCCATAAAGCCGACGTCGATTCGTTGCTTGATGAAATCATCGCCGCCGAATATGAATATTATGACCGGCAGCGGGCACAAAAAGAGCGCGATTTGTAGAAACAACGTGAACGGCCGCCAAAATACTCTGCGTAAATCACTTTTTACCCCTGTCTTTAGTTAAAGTATCAGTAACACTGATAGGGATGGGGAGTATCGCTACAAATGGATGTACTCAGATTCTTGCTGCGCCTGCCTTTTATACTGATAAAGGGCCTGTTGCGCGCGCTGACTTTTCTCCTGGGTCTGCTCGGCCGCATCATGAAACCGTTAGTCGGCAATATCCACTGGCGCGCCCCTGCCTGGTGGACGGCGCTGTCCCGTGGGCTCAAGCGCGGCGTCGGGCATATGGAAGGCGGGGCGGATAGACACCCGCTCGCCGTCAGCCTGTCGATTCTGGTCTTGCTGTGCGCCGCGGGCGCGGCCGTTTACGGCTGGCACTGGTGGCTGAACCGGCCGCAGCTCATCGAATCGGCGCCGATGGTGCCTGAGCAAACCAGCGTCAGCGTCAGCGGCCCGGAAGCGGTGAATTACGCGGCGCAAAAAGCCGCGCCGCAGCAGGCTATCTTCAATTTCAGCAACGCCGCCGCGCCGCTGAGCGATGTCGGCAAGGTCGTGGCAAAAGGCATTGCGCTCAAACCGGCCGTCGCCGGCGAGTGGCGATGGGTGAACGACCATAGGTTAGTCTTCACGCCGAAAAATCCGCTGCCGATGGGCGCCGGATATGAAGTGAATTTCACCCCGGACGTCCTGCTCGCGCCGCAAACCACGCTGGCGACCAGGCGGTACGCCTTCAGAGCGCCGGCGTTCGGCTATCAGCTTGGCGAAGCCGAGTATTTTCAGGACCCGCAGGATGCGCAAAAACGCAGCGCGATTTTTAACGTTACATTCAACGCGCCGGTGGATGCCGCCAGTTTCGAAACACGGATTGCCCTGGATCTGCTTGAAGGTAACGCCAAGTCCGGGTCGAAACTGCGTTATTCCGTGGTCTATGACCAGAAAAAGCTCAACGCCTGGGTGCACTCCGAACCGCTGCAACCCCTGGATCACGGCGGTTCGGTGCGTATCGCCATCGGCGCGGGCGTGAAAGCCGCGGTGCCGTCCAATGCCACCGCGCAGCCCGGCAGCGCTACGGTTTCCGTGCCGACGCTCTACAGCCTGGCGGTTAAAGAGGCCAGCGCGCAGATCGTTGATGCCGATGGCGCCAGCAGCCAGCGCGCGTTGATTCTAGCCTTCAGCGATGCGGTAAAGGATAAAGACCTGCGCCGCGCGGTGAAAGTCTGGCTGCTGCCGCAGCACAATCCAAACGATCGGGATGCCGCCGCCGGCCCGGATGACTACGCCAACTGGGAGATCGGGAACGTTGAAAATAACGTGCTCGCGCAGTCCTCGCCTGTGGATGTCCAGCTTAATGACGCCGAAAACGAGTTCCAGCCGCAGTTCAGCTTTCGTTTCGATGCCCCGGCGCACCGCGCCATACTGGTGGAAATCGACAACGTTCTGGTTTCTGCCGGCGGCTATAAAATGCCGGAAAAAGTCTACCGTGTCGTACCGGTGCCGGAGTATCCCAAATCCCTGCAATTTGTGTCGCAAGGCTCGCTGCTGTCGGTGAACGGCGACAGGCAAATCAGCTTAGCTGCGCGTAACGTGCCGGGATTGCGTCTCGATATCAAACGGGTGATTCCAAGCCAGCTGCAGCACATTGTGTCGTTCAAGAGCCGGCAGTATTCATCGGCGGATTTCAACCGCCTGAATGATGAGTATTTTACCGAGCGCTTTACCTATCAGGCGGCGGTGAACAGCGGCCATCCGGGGGAGGTAAATTATCAGGGCGTTGATCTCTCCCGTTATCTTTCCACCGATCCGCGCTCGCATCGCGGCGTCTTCCTGCTGACGCTTACGGAGTGGGATCCCAACAAAAAGCAGGCGACGCCGGCCGCTGACGACGGCAACCCGTACCAGGACGATGACCAGCACGAAGAGGAGGCCGCGGCGGGGGATTCGCGCTTTGTGGTCGTCACCGATCTGGGCATTATCGCCAAGCGCGCGCAGGATAAAACCCGCGACGTATTTGTGCAGTCGATTCATAGCGGTACGCCGGTCGCCAACGCCAAGGTGTCGGTTATCGCCAAAAACGGCGTCACGCTGCTGAGCCGGACCACCGGCGCCGACGGCCACGTGCGTTTTCCCGCGCTGGATGTCTACACCAGCGAGCGCGCGCCGGTCATGTTTCTGGTGGAAAAAGAGGGCGATGTGTCCTTCCTGCCGGCCGATAGCAACAATGACCGCGGTCTCGACTTCTCGCGCTTTGACGTCGACGGGGAAGAAACCCCGACCGATCCGCGTACGCTGAACAGCTATTTGTTCTCCGATCGCGGCGTTTATCGCCCGGGGGAGACCTTTCATATCGGCCTGATTACCCGTGCCGCCGACTGGGGCATCGGCTTGGCCGGCGTGCCGGTGCGCGCTGAAATCCACGATCCGCGCGACAAGCTGATGAGCACCATTCCGCTGACGCTGGGCGCCGGCGGTTTCAACGAGCTGAGTTATACCACCGACGATAATTCCCCGACCGGCGAATGGAATGTCTATCTGTATCTGATCGGCAAAGACGACGCGTCGTCGACGCTGCTGGGGCATACCGCGGTGAACGTGAAAGCGTTCGAGCCGGATCAGTTGCAAGTGAAACTACAGCTGACGCCGGATCGCCGGCAGGGCTGGGTCAAACCCTCGGAACTGCGGGCCAATGTCGATGTGCAGAACCTGTTCGGGACCCCGGCGCAGGATCGGCGCGTCACGTCGAAACTGACGCTGCGCCCGATGTATCCGAGCTTTGATCAATACCCGGACTACGCGTTCTACGAAGATCGCCAGAACAGCGATGGGTTTGAGACCGCGCTGGAGGACCGCCAGACCGACGCAAACGGCGCGGCGGCTATTCCGCTGGATCTAACGTCATACGCCGACGCGACCTATCAACTGCAACTGCTAGCGGAAGCCTTTGTGGCCGGCGGCGGCCGTTCCGTCGCGGCCACGGCGCGCGTTCTGGTGTCGCCGTACGATTACCTGGTCGGGGTGAAGGCGGACGGCGATTTGGGCTACATCAATCGTGACGCCGTCCGTCACCTGAATGTCATCGCCGTCGACCCTTCGCTCCGGCGGATCGCGCCGCCGGCGTTGAAAGCCGCGCTGATCGAGCAGAAATACATTTCTGTGCTGACCCGGCAGGATTCCGGCGTCTATAAATATCAATCGAAAATGAAGGAAGTGCGGCTGTCTGAACAGCCGCTGGCGCTGACCGAGCAGGGCGCCGATCTCAAACTTGCCACCGGCCGGCCGGGCGACTTTGTGCTGGTGATTGAAGACGCGCGGGGCAAGGCGCTGAACCGCATCGCCTATAGCGTCGCCGGCAACGCTAACCTTAGCCGCGCCCTGGATCGCAACGCGGAACTGACGCTGAAGCTGAACCAGGCGGAATACGCGGCGGGGGAGGACATCGAGGTGTCGATTAACGCGCCGTACACCGGCAGCGGGCTGATAACCATTGAAAAAGACAAAGTCTACAGCTGGCAGTGGTTCCATACCGATACCACCAGTTCGGTGCAGAAAATCCGCGTTCCGGCGGGCATGGAGGGTAACGGCTACATCAACGTGCAGTTTGTGCGTGATGTGAATTCCAATGAAATCTTTATGAGCCCGCTGAGCTACGGCGTCATGCCGTTTAAAATCAGCACCAAGGCGCGTCAGAACAGCCTCGGTGTCGCGGTGCCGGCAGTGATTAAACCGGGCGAAAACCTGGCGATGACGGTGTCTACCGACGGCCCGCAGCAGGTTGCGCTGTTCGCCGTCGACGAGGGCATTTTGCAGGTGGCGCGTTATCGCCTGAAGGATCCGCTCGAGTATTTCTTCAGCAAACGTGAGCTGGGCGTTAAGAGCGCGCAAATCCTCGACCTGATCCTGCCGGAGTTCAGCAAGCTGATGCAACTGGCGGCCGCGCCGGGCGGTGACGGCGGCGAAGGACTGGATCTTAACGTCAATCCGTTCAAACGTCAGCGCGACAAGCCGGTGGCGTATTGGTCCGGCATTACCGACGTGAACGGCGAGAAGCGATTTGATTATCAGGTGCCGGATTACTTCAACGGCAAAATCCGCGTAATGGCGATTTCCGTAACGCCGGACAAAATCGGTAAAGCGCAAACCTCGGCCGTCGTGCGCGACAACGTCATCATGACGCCGAATGTCCCGGCGATGGTGGCCCCGGGCGATGAATTTGATGTCAGCGTCGGCGTCAGCAATAACCTCGAAGGACTGAACGGCAAAACTGCGGCGATTGCGGTGCATCTCACGGTTCCGCCGCAGCTGAGCGTGGTCGGCGGCGCGGATCGCGACCTCCAGCTTGCCGAAAAACACGAAGGCGCCATCAGCTTCCGCCTGCGCGCCAATGCCGTTCCGGGCGATGCGCCGCTGGTGTTTGACGCCCAGGTGCGGGATGACGCCGGTACCGGCAAAGCCAGCCGCCGCACGCTCAGTATCTCGGTGCGTCCGGCCATGCCATTCCGTACCCAGTCCATCATGGGACGCATGAGCGGCCGCAGCCAGGATATCGCCGGTTTGCGCCGGATGTTCGATGCTTACGCGGTGCGTAAAGCGGCGGTCTCCAATTCGCCGCTGGTGCTGGCCAGCGGGTTGTCGCAATATCTGGCGGATTATCCGTATTATTGTTCCGAGCAGATCGTCAGCCGCTCGATTCCGCTGATTCTCGCGGGCGCGCACCCGGAAATCAACGGCAATCAAAGCCAGGCGGAAAACGGTAAGCAGTTGAAAAACATGCTGGCGGTGCTGCGTTCGCGCCAAAACGGCAGCGGCGCGATCGGCATGTGGCGCTCGTCGCCGGAAACCGATCCGTTCGTAACCCCGTATGTGGTGCAAGCCCTGCTGGAAGCGAGAGACGCGGGATATGCCTTGCCGGACGGTATGCTGGACGAGGCGAACGCGGCGCTGCGCGCGCTGGCCGCCAACCAGCATGACGACTTGTATACTCTGCGCCTGCGCGCGTGGGCGTCCTATCTGCTGACCCGGCAGGGGGAAATCACCACCAGTTCGCTGGCGTCGGTACAGGACGCTTTACAGCAGCGGTACCCCGACAGCTGGAAAACCGACCTCGGCGCGCTGTATCTGGCGTCGGCTTATCGCCTGCTGAAAATGGACGATGAAGCCAATGCGCTGTTGCAGCCGACCTGGACGCAACTGGGCAACGCATATGGAAAAGCCTGGTGGACCCAGGCTTATTTCGACCCGTTGGTACAGGACGCGACGCGACTGTATCTCATCACCCGTCACTTCCCGGAAAAAGTGTCCTCGATTCCGCCGCAGGTGCTGGAAAATATGATCAGGGCGCTGAAGGAGGAGCGCTACACCACCTATTCATCGGCGATGAGTATTCTGGCGCTGGAGAGTTACTCCGCGCAGGCGGCGGCACAGGCCACGGCACCGGGCGCGCTGAAAATCACGCAAATCAGCGCGGATAAACAGGTCGGGCCCAAGCTGATTTCCAGCATGCAGGGGTGGCTGGCCAAAGGCGATTTTACCGCCGATGCGCAAGCGATTCGCGTTGAAAATGGTCATGACGCGCCGGCCTGGTATGTGGTGACGCAGGCCGGCTACGATCTGGCCGCGCCGGAAAAAGCCATAGCGCGCGGCCTGGAAATCACCCGCAGTTACACCGATGACCAGGGCAAGCCGGTAACCCGGGTAACGCTGGGACAGACGGTAAGCGTGCATCTGAACATACGCGCCAACGCCAAAGAAGGGCAAAGCAATCTGGCGATTGTCGATTTGCTGCCGGGCGGGTTTGAAGTGGTGCAGCAAACGCCGCCGGAACCGGCGTCCGGCCAGGGCGATGGGGACACCGACGAGAACAGCGAGGCCAACGCGCCGCCGTCCTGGCAATCGCCGCTGGCGGCCTCCGGGTCCACCTGGGCGCCGGATTACAGCGATATCCGCGAAGATCGTGTCGTTATCTACGGCAGCGCCGGCCCCGTTGCGCAGGAGTTTGTCTATCAGATCAAAGCCACCAACACCGGCAGCTTTGTCATCCCGCCGGCTTATGGCGAGGCCATGTATGATCGTGACGTCCAGGCGCTGTCCGTCGGCGGCCAAAAACTGCTGGTCGGCGCGGCGGCTAAACAATAATATGCGCGGTCAGCGCCCCGCCAGGGAGAGCCGGGGCGTAAACCGCCCTGGGTAGTGAGATGAACCTCTTTCCCGTGTTATCCGCCGCCCTGCAACGCCGGCTGCAAAACATTGCCATGGCGGTTTTTTTACTGGCGCTGCTGGTATTGGCATGCCGGCTGTGGCCTCATCCGCCGCTTTCCCGGGGGCAACCTTTATCGTCGGTCTACTATGACCGGCAGGGTACGCTGATGCGTATCGCCCTCGCCAGCGACGACCGCTACCGTTTATGGACCCCGCTGGAGCGGGTTTCCCCGCTGGCGGTCAAAGGCCTGCTGCTGCATGAGGACCGCTGGTTTTACCTCCACCCCGGCTTCAACCCGTTCAGCCTGGCGCGGGGGTTCTGGCGCAGTTATGTCGCGGGCGGTAAAATGCAGGGCGGCTCGACCATCACCATGCAGCTGGCGCGCATGCGCTGGCATCTCAATACCCGCGCGCCGTCGGGCAAAATCATGCAGGTCCTGCGCGCGGCGCAGCTGGAACTGAGTTACTCCAAACACGATATTCTCGAAGCCTACCTGAACAGCGCCCCCTATGGCCGCAATATAGAGAGCATCGGGGCGGCCAGCCTGATTTATTTCGACAAGGCGCCGCAAGATCTGACCTTGCCGGAAGCGCTGACGCTGGCGGTGCTGCCGCAGTCGCCGCGTTATCGCATCGATGCCGGCGCCGGCGTGCTGGGCGCCTTGCTCTCGCAGGCGCGCAACCGGCTGTTCCAGCGCTGGCAGCGGCACTACGGCGTCGACGCCAGCCAGGGCGCGCTGTTCAGGCTGCCGCTGGCGCTGCGCCAGCCCGAGCGGCTGCCGTTTATCGCGCCGCATTTTATCGAGCAGCTGCGCCAGCAAAACCAGCGCTATATCGGCACCGATACCCGTATCGACACCACCCTGGACGCCGGCTTGCAGCGGCTCGTCGAGCGGCAGGTAACCGCGTTTATCACCCGCAACGAGCGCCGGGGCATCCATAATGCCGCCGTGCTGCTGGTGGATACCCGCGATATGGGAATACGCGCGCTGGCCGGGTCGGCGGATTATTACAACCGCGGCATTCAGGGACAGGTGAATGGCACCAACGCTAAACGCTCGCCGGGGTCGGCGCTCAAACCCTTTATTTATGCGCTGGGCTTGGAGCAGGGCGTGCTGCATCCGATGACTATCCTCAAGGATGTGCCCTCGGCGTTTGGCGCCTATGCCCCTGAGAATTTCGACCGCCGCTTTCTCGGCCCGGTCACCGCGACGGATGCCCTGAACTTCAGCCGCAATATTCCCGCCGTGTTCGTCGCTTCGCAGCTCCGGCAGCCGTCGTTTTATCAGTTCCTGCGGCTCTCCGGCATTGCCGATATGTCCAGCGAGAACCACTATGGCCTCGCGCTGGTATTGGGCGGGGGCGAGGTGACGATGCAGGAACTGGCAAAACTGTATGCGCTACTGGCGAATCGCGGCGAGCTGCAAGCGTTGCGGATGCAAAAAACCGATCCGCGTTCCGCCCCGGTCAGGTTACTCAGCGCGCAAGCCAGCTTCATCACCCTCGACATGCTGCGCCAACACCGCCGTCCCGGCGATACGCTGGCTCAACAACCCGCATCGTTACCGGTGTACTGGAAAACCGGCACCTCTTGGGGCTTTCGCGATGCGTGGAGCGTCGGGATTTTCGGCCCTTACGTCCTGGTGGTATGGGAAGGGAATTTCGACGGCGCCGGCAATAATGTCTTTGTCGGCGCGCAAGCGGCCGCGCCGCTGTTCTTCAACATAATCGACGGCATTAACGCCAGTTATCCCTCATTACAGGAACCGAAGCAGCCTTTTCCAAAGCAGCTGAAACGGGTCGATATCTGCCTCGCCAGCGGGGATTTACCGACGCCGTGGTGCCGGCAAACAGGCAAAACCTGGTTTATTCCCGGCAAGTCGCCAATCAAGGTCGATACGGTGTATCGTCCGGTGCGGCTGGATAAACTGACCGGCGACGTGGCCTGCCCGCCTTACGATGAAGATAAGACCCGCACCGAGGTGTTTGAGTTCTGGCCGTCGGATCTGGCGAACGTCTTTGCCCAGGCCGGCCTGCCCAAGCGCAAACCGCCGGCGAATCACTGCCAGGATGGCGGCGTGGACGTCAGCGGTAATCCGCCGCGGATTACGTCGCCGTTAAAGAACACGACCTATACCCTGAGGCAATCACAGCCGGGGCGCGACCGGATTTCGTTTAATGCGGTGACGGATGCCGACAGCAACCGGGTGTACTGGTTTGCCGATGATATCTATCTCGGCAGCTCCGCCAGCAAAACGGCCCTTGATTGGCGGCCCATCAACAGCGGGCGCTACCGCATCCGGGCGATCGACGATCGCGGGCGCGCCGACAGCCGGTTGGTGAATATTGAGATTGTCGATTAAGGCGGCAAAACGCGCGGCGGGTGAGCATACGGCCTGGCTGTTGAGATGGGCGCGCCGGGCCGCGCGATGCCGCAAGGCCCGGAATACCGGCCTGGGCCGGCGTCAATGGAACGCGCACAGATAGCCCCTTTTGCCAAAATACTTGCCATAATAATCTTTTGGATTGGGATGATAACCGATGGCTTTGCCATTTCCCTGCGCGGCACATTCTTTATCGCCCTCATTCTGGTATCTTTCCGGAACAGGGCCGAACAGTTTAGCATTATTCCAAAACTGCTTTTGCCCCGGGGGGCTTACCAGCTTTGGCGGCGTCACGGAAGGCTTGGTGCCGGGCGAATTAGCAATATAGGCGCACCCGGAAGCGAGCAGCATAAAACCGGCCAACATTATGGAAAGGGTGGTTTTTGTCATAACAGATACCTGAATAAGCTGTGTATTAAATGTCGCGTAATAGCGATATGTCCAGATGCAACGTGCGATGTCAATTTTATTGCATTGCGTTAATGTGTAAATAAAAAATAATAATCCATTCTTACAATAAATTCAGCGCTGAATAAACACGCATAATTGAGTGTTGATATATATTTTCCCGATTAATTCATTATTAATACACTTACAAATTACCGTTCATAATGGGCAGGTGCAATTGCCACTTTTATCATATCCGGTTATTTTTTTGCTTTGAGAAAACTCTCAGTAAAGAGTAATAAAAACCCCATAAAATTCAAGCGGTAAAAAGAATTAATATATTAACCGATTTAAAATTATCCCGGCGTGATATCCGTTGCGAATATCGGCAATTGCGTTTGTTATCATTTATGTCCCCAGGGTCACGCGCTATAACAACACCGCGGTAAACCTGAAACGGCGCGTTTACCGGCCAAGGGCGGCCAGGGGTGCGACGGCCGCTAGCGCTCGAATGGCGGCCCTCGGCGCCAAAACGGCCATTTATGAATCTGACTCATAGCCACATTATATTTTCATCAGGTTACCCGGGAAGGGTTCAAGGCTAAGATGAGGTTTCTGCCACCTCCCGTATACGCTAAAAAGAACATTATGAAGAAAACAGAAAGACGAGTGCTTATCGCCACAAGTCACAATACCGGGCTGTTATTTATCGTCATCCTGAGTGCTTTAATGGCATTCACCTCGTTGTCGACAGATATTTATTTACCCGCGATGCCGGCCATGTCAGCCGATCTCCGGGGGAGCGCGGAATTGACCATCACCGGTTTTTTAATTGGCTTTACCATAGCACAGCTTATTTGGGGGCCAATAAGCGATCGCCTGGGGCGCCGGGTGCCGTTATTTATCGGGATGGTGCTGTTTACCCTCGGGTCCATAGGCTGCGCCATGTCGCGTGATATTACTCAAATCGTCTTCTGGCGGGTATTCCAGGCGATGGGTGCCTGTATTGGACCGATGCTGGCGCGCGCGATGATCCGGGATTTATTTACCCGCACCCGCGCAGCGCAAATGTTGTCGACGCTGATGATGATTATGGCCATCGCGCCCATAGCAGGTCCGCTGCTCGGCGGACAGATGATCAGGGTGGCGTCCTGGCACGCCATTTTCTGGTTACTGGCCATTATAGGAACGCTGATGTTTATCTCCTTATGGTGGCTGCCGGAAACGCTGCCGCAGGCGCGGCGGATCAACGCCTCACTCGCTGGCGCTTTCGCTAATTATGTTTCTTTGCTGAAGAACAGGACATTCATGCGCTATACGCTGTGCGTGACCTTCTATTATGTTGCCGCGTATGCCTTTATTACCGGTTCGCCGTTTGTCTATATCAGTTATTACCAGGTTGATCCCCAGCATTATGGCTGGCTGTTCGCCATAAACGTGATTGGCCTGATGGCCATCAGCGCCGTCAACCGTAAGCTGGTGCAGCGCCACAAACTGGACACGCTGCTGAAAATAGCCACCTCGATTGCCGCCGCCGCCGCGGTGATATTGGCGCTGGCGACAAAAATGCAGGTGGGCGGTATCGTGCTCATTGTCATCAGCGTGTTTATCTTTTTTTCCATGAACGGGGTTATTGCCGCCACGTCTACCGCCGCGGCAATGGATGACGTGCCGGGAATGGCGGGATCCGCCTCGGCATTAATGGGTTCATTACAGTACGGGAGCGGGATTATTTCATCCCTGTTGCTGGCGTGGCTGAGCGACGGCACGCCCTGGACGATGGCCTGGATCATTGCACTGTTCACCTCGGCCAGCGCCCTGATGGTGATACGGAAAAGCCCGGGAAGCGCACTATCGTGATAGCGCGCAGCAGAATCGCAAGGCAGGCGTGGGGCGCGTATTGCCATGGCGCGCCGGGAGGCGAGCCATAGTATGGCGGGGCTTACTGCTGATACTGCTCGTCGGTGACTTTTTCCAGCCAGTCGACGGCTTTGCCGTCCAGGGACTCGGCAATGGCGAGATGCGACATGGCGGAGGTGGCCGACGCACCGTGCCAGTGCTTAACGCCGGGCCGTATCCAGATGATATCGCCCTTATTCATGACCTGGGCCGGCTTCCCCCATTCCTGCACCCACCCCTGACCTGCGGTGACAATCAGCGTCTGGCCCAGCGGATGCGTATGCCAGGCCGTGCGGGCCCCGGGCTGGAACGTGACGGTCGCGCCCCCCACGCGCGCGGGCGGCGTGGCCTGGAATGGCGCGTCGATACTTACCGTGCCGGTAAAATAGCTCTCCGGACCGCTGGCGGCGGGCGTGGAGCCGTGTCTGGTAATATCAATCATGGATGTTTCCTCAGCAAAAGTGGCCGACGGAAGTAGCGCCAACGGTAAGGCGGATATCATCAGTCGATTTATGACTATTTTCTCCAGCATAGATGCCCGACGATAATGACCAGCCTGCTGGTCATTATGATGTGAATAAGGCTGGGAAAAGCGAGAATCCTTTTTCGAGGATGCCACCGCCAGCATAAGGCAAAGATGATTAATGACAATGGGACCATTATTCATAGGACTTATTCATCATGCTCATAAGTGATATCAGTCCTACATTCCCTTTCCTCGCCAACCCCCCGTCCTTGCATCATAGGTGTCGCCGCTGTGGCGACACCCATTCGCCAATATATCGCGTAAGCTCCATGGCATTATTTTATGCGGCAGCGCCGCCGGAAAGGCACGCTGAAATCATCAATGAGGTTTATTTGAACACTAACCAGACTTCAGGCGGCGCGTTGCGCAAGGCCTGCGTACTCCTGTCTGCCTGCCTTATCGCGGTGGCGAACCCGCTCGCCTTCACCGGGCCGGCCGTGGCCATTCCGACGCTCGGCCGGGCGCTGGAAGGCAGTTCGCTGGAACTCGCCTGGATCTCCAATGCCTTCATGCTCGCCTTTGGCAGCTGCCTGATGGCTGCCGGAGCGCTCGCCGACACCTTTGGACGAAAGAAGATCTTCCTTTGCGGGTCCTGCGCCCTGTGCATCGTTTCGGCCGCGCTTGCCTTCTCGCCAAACCTGTTCACCGCCGATTTGCTGCGCGCCGCCCAGGGCGTCGCGTCGGCGTTAGCGTTCTCCGGCGTGATGGCGGCGCTGGCGCAAGAATTCACCGGCCCCGGCGCCATCAGGGCTTTCAGCGTGGTCGGCACGAGTTTCGGCATCGGCCTGGCCTTCGGGCCGATAAGTTCAGGGCTTATGATTGCTATCTTCGGCTGGCGCTCAATCTTTTTCCTGGCGGCGGTCCTTGCCGGCGCGGCGTTCCTTCTTGGCACCGGCGTGGTGCGGGAATCCCGCGATCCCGACGCCGCAGGCCTCGACTGGAAAGGCGCCGTCAGCTTCACCGCCGCGCTGGCTTTCCTTACCAACGGCATTTTGGTCGCGCCGGCGGCCGGCTGGCTGGCTATGCCGGTCATTGTGTCTTTGGCCGGCGCATTGCTCCTCGGCGCCGTTTTTGTCCTGGTAGAAACCTCCGCGCGGCGGCCGATGCTCGACCTGTCGCTGTTCCGTATTCCGCGTTTCGTCGCTGTACAACTGCTGGCCGCGGCGCCGGCTTACGCTTTTGTGGTCCTGCTGGTGCTGCTTCCCATCCGGCTCGTCGGCATCAATGGCATGAGTGAACTGAAGGTCGGATGGATCATGATGGCGCTTTGCGGTCCGCTCCTGGTCCTGCCGCTCATCGCGGGCCTGCTCACGCGATGGTTATCCTCCGCTGCGCTGTGCGGAACAGGGCTGATGCTGTCGGCCGGCGGTCTCTTATGGCTGGGCCGCTGGGCGGGCGGCGAGGCCGGCCCGGCGCTGATTGCTCCGCTCCTGCTGATCGGCATCGGCATCAGTCTTCCCTGGGGGCTGATGGACGGGCTCGCCCTCAGCGTCGTGCCGCGCGAACGCGCCGGCATGGCGACGGGCATCTTCAACACCACCCGCGTGGCGGGTGAAGGCATCGCGCTCGCGATGGTAAACGCGCTGCTCGTGGCGTTGCTTATCCCCCGGTTTGATTCTTTACTGCCGGAGGCGCCATCATCGGCCAGCGCGGCCGCGCAGCGCCTGGCAGGCGGCGATTTGGCAGGGGCGAATGCCGCCCTCAACGCGTCTTCCCCTGAGGCCCTGACCGCAATTTACCAGAGCGTGTTCAGCCTCCTGCTCGACGTGCTTTCGGCAATCGCGGCAATAACCGCCATCGTCATCTTTATCGCATTGCGGGGCGCGGGACGCACGGCGGAATTGACGCGGTCATCGAACCCGTGACACCGGCGGTATTTTTACCCGTGCTTACGGATGGAGCCGGGCGCCTTTGATTGCCTTATCGACATCCTTGCGCGGGCCACGCACGGCAAGCCCCACTAAATCCGGCCTGTGCGCGTGCTCGGCGCGAAAAACCCTGCGCCCTTCCTCGCCATGGGATTGATCAAACATGGCGCTCACATAGGCGGAACACGTCAGGCCCCTCTCCTGACCAACCCGCAGCGCGCGTAACAGCGTATCCTGCGAAGCCGAAAATACGACTATAGGTTGCCCGAACAGTCGGGTATATTGCCGCTCATCCGCATCGATATATATCTCGCTCATGGCCTCGGGGGAGGCATCGCCAATGCCTGTCGCCAGAAAAGCCGTGACGTTCAGTTTTTTCCAGAGCGGGAGGGGATCCAAAAGTATTATCGCGGTCTTGGTCAGAGGTACCATATCGTCATTCACTATCGCTGGTTGAACATTATTCTGCGGTAATATAATTTTCTCACATAATATTCGGCGCTAGGAAGTGTATAAGGCGAGAGGCGCGAAAATACGAACGCGGTTCGCGGCACATCTGTTTAAGTGTCTTGCCGGACCATGAAATCCTGAATATTCTTCAGCCCTAATAGCCTGTATGCACCTTGGGAACACGCCTGAAAAAAACGCAGGGAAATGCGGCGGCCATTTTTTCAATCCGCGTCGTCGCCATCCATTAACGGGCTCGGGCCGCGTTCCAGGTAGGTAGAGAGGGCGATATGGCTATGCGTGGAAGACACGCCCTCTATTTCATGAATCTTGCCAAGCAATGCCTCCAGGGACTGAGTATCTTGCGTGCGAACCTTGAGCAGGATAGCGCTTTCCCCGGTAACCGTGTGGATTTCTTCGACTTCATTAAAGGCGCGAAATTCTAGGATTCTGCGGGTACTTGTCCAGTTTTTGGTGTCAACGTGCACGAAAGCAAGCAAGGGGCGGCCTAGCTTTTTGCCGTCCAAGAGGGCGACGGTGCCTTTGATGACGCCATCCTGTCTTAGACGCTTGGCCCGCTCGTGGATGGCGGGCGGCGATAAATGCATTAACTGGCCCAGCTCGGCGTAACTTCTCGTTGCGTCCTCCGACAGCAGGGCGAGGAGCTTGCGATCCGCCGCGTCAAGGCGGGAAAAGGCGCTTCTTGCGGTCTGTTTGCTTTTGCTCACGTGCTTCCACCCTCGAAAGTATTGACGCTGGTTCGGCATCATAAAACACCCGGGGAATGAGATAAAGTCATTGCAAGTGACCCCGTCTCATATGAATGCCACATCCCGCGTGTTATCAGTATTGGCCGTTTTGTTACGTTATGCCGGCTGCTTTATTATTGTTGAGCGTTAATACAGCCGGCGGCAGATTTTGCCTCGATGAGTGCGCTTGAATATTCCCCAAGGCAAACAGCGAAAATAAACGTCTCCTTGCCATGATATTAACCCTCCTGGCATACCATAACGGCAAAAAAGGTGTTTTTGCGATTCAATTTGACATTATTGTTAACGCAAGCCTTACGTTATCGCAGCGGGCGTTAGGGTAATATCCACTCTTTCTGAGAATGATTGTTCTCAAAACATAACGATTGAAAGAGTGAACCGATGACGCATCCAAAATTACTGATTATCAGTATGTTTTTGTTGATTGCCGGCTGTGATGACTCGACCTCGCCAACGGCCGGACAACCAGCCGCCATACCGCAAGTCAGTATTGTCACGCTACATACCCAGCCGGTAACACTTACCACCCAATTACCCGGCAGGACCACGGCGGTAAAGGGCGCGGAGGTCCGGCCGCAGGTCGACGGCATTATCCTGAAGCGGCTTTTCACCGAGGGTGCCGAGGTGAAGGCCGGCCAGCCGTTATATCAGATCGACCCCGCCACGTATCAGGCCGCCTATGATAAGGCGCAGGCCACGTTCGCCAACGCCGCTGCGCTGGCCAAACGCTACAAGCCGCTGTCGGAAGCCCACGCCGTCAGCGGCCAGGTTTACGACGATGCGGTCGCCGCCGCCAAAGAAGCGGCCGCTGATGTGGAAACCGCGCGGGTCAATCTGAATTACACCCAGGTCAAGGCGCCGATTTCCGGCCATATCGGCCGGTCGATATACACCGAGGGCGCTTTGGTGACCAGCGGGCAGACGAGCTATCTGACCACCATCCAACAGCTGGATCCGATGTACGTCGATATCAGCGAATCCTCTCAGGATCTCTTGCGTTTGCGCCGGGCGCTGGCGCAGGGCCATCTGAAATCGGCCGGCGATAACGCCGCGGCGGTACAACTGACCCTAGAAGACGGCAGCATCTATCAACAGGAGGGCAAGCTGGAGTTTTCTGAAGTGACGGTGGATGAGGGGACGGGATCGGTAACCCTGCGGGCATCGTTCCCCAACCCGCATAACGAACTGCTGCCGGGGATGTTTGTGCATGCGGTCCTGCGCCAGGGCGTGCAGGAGCAGGGCATTCTTATTCCCCAGGAAGCGGTCGGCCATGACGTCAAAGGTAAACCTTACGTCTATGTGGTGAAAACCGATGGCACCATCGAACAACGCACTGTCGCCACCGGCGAAATGATCGACGGGGAGTGGCTGGTGGTGCAGGGGCTGCAGGCCGGTGAAAGAGTCGTTACCGACGGGCTCCAGAATATCCGCGCCGGTATCAAGGTTAACGCCAGCGAACGTCGGAACGCCGTCGCCTCAACGGGCAGCAACAACTCTTCGATGACCGATCCGTCGGCACAATAGGGGAAACAAGATGTCGAAGTTTTTTATCGAACGTCCCATTTTTGCCTGGGTCATCGCCATCGTCATTATGCTGGCGGGCGGCTTGTCCATCTTGTCTTTATCGATCAACCAATACCCTAATATCGCGCCTCCGGCTATTTCGGTTTCCGTGACCTATCCTGGCGCAAGCGCGGAAACCACGCAAAAAACCGTGGTGCAGGTTATCGAACAGCAAATGAACGGCCTGGACAACCTCCGTTACCTTGAATCGCAAAGTAACAGCGACGGCAGCGCCACCATTATCGCGACCTTCGATCAAGGCACCGATCCGGATACCGCGCAGGTACAGGTACAAAACAAGGTTTCGCTGGCGGAGTCGCAATTGCCCACCGAGGTGACCACCCAAGGGCTGAGGGTCGCTAAATATCAGGCCAATTTCATGATGGTGGTGAGCCTGATTTCGCAAGACGGCAAATTGAGCGATTCCGATCTGGCCAATCTCCTGGTGTCCAAACTGGAAGACCCCATCGCCCGTACCAAAGGGGTGGGCGACTTTATGGTGATGGGTTCCGAATACGCCATGCGTATCTGGCTGGACCCGGCCAAATTGTATCAATATTCCTTGATCCCAAGCGACGTCAGTACCGCCATTACCCGGCAAAACGTGCAAATTTCTTCCGGTAAACTGGGGGGGCTGCCTTCGGTAAAGAATGCCAAATTCAGCGCCACGATTATCGGTAAAACCCGCCTGGAAAGCGTGAAACAGTTTGAAGATATCCTGCTTAAGGTGAATACCGATGGCTCGCAGGTGCGCTTACGCGATGTCGCCAAAATTGATTTGGGGCCGGAAGATTACAGTATTTCGTCAACCTTTAACGGCAAGCCTTCATCCGGGATGGCGTTAAGGCTGGCCAGCGGCGCCAATGTGCTGGATACCGCCAAAGCGGTCAAAGCCACCATCGCCGGTCTGCAGTCTTCCCTGCCGGACAACGTCAGGATCGAATACCCGTACGAAACCTCGCCGGTGGTCAGCGCCTCGATAGAAGAGGTGGTCAAAACCTTGTTTGAAGCCATTGTGCTGGTGTTCTGCGTCATGCTGCTGTTTTTACAAAATCTGCGCGCCACGCTCATCACCACCATGGTGGTGCCCGTGGTCCTGCTTGGTACGTTTGGCATACTGGCGGCCTTTGGGTACTCGATCAATACGCTGACCATGTTCGGTATGGTGCTGGCGATAGGCTTGCTGGTGGATGACGCCATCGTGGTGGTGGAAAACGTCGAGCGGGTCATGTCCGAAGAAAAGCTCGGGCCGAAAGACGCCACCATCAAATCCATGGCGCAAATTCAGGGCGCGTTGTTTGGCATCGCCCTGGTGCTGGCGGCGGTGCTGGTCCCGATGGCTTTTTTCAGCGGCTCCACCGGGATTATTTATCGCCAGTTCTCCATCACCATTGTTTCGGCAATGGCGTTGTCGGTGCTGATGGCGCTGATTTTCACGCCGGCATTATGCGCCACCCTGCTCAGGGCCTCGGCGGGAGAGCGATCGCAGCGTGGTTTCTCCGGCTGGTTTAACCGCAAATTCGATTCGGGCACCGTGCATTACACCCGCTATGTCGGCGGCGTGATTTCACGGCGCAGGGTATTTATGCTGGTTTACCTGCTTATCGTGGCGGCCACCGGTTATTTGTTTACCCGTGTTCCCGGGTCCTTTCTGCCGGACGAAGACCAGGGCGTGATGATGATGCAGGTGACCCTGCCGGCCAACGCCTCGGCGCTGCGCACCCAGCAGGTCCTGATGGATATGGAAAACTATCTGCTGGACAAGGAATCCGCCTCGGTGAGCTCGGTATTCGCCGCCAACGGCTTCAGCTTTTCCGGCCGCGGGCAGAACAGCGCCATGGCGTTTGTCAAACTCAAGGACTGGAGCGAGCGCGGCGGCAGCAACCTGTCGGTGCAGGCGCTGGCCGGCCGCGCCATGCAGCACTTCGCCACGTTAAAAGACGGTAAGGCCTTTGCGCTGATCCCACCGGCGGTGATGGAGCTGGGCAACGCGACCGGTTTTGACTTCTACCTGCAGGATAACGCCGGCAAAGGCCATGACGCCTTGATGGCGGCGCGTAATCAGTTCCTGCAACTGGCCGCGCAGGATAAACGCCTGACGGCGGTACGTCCCAACGGGATGGAGGACGAACCGCAGTACCAGCTGCTTATTGATGACGAGCGCGCCAGCGCGCTGGGCCTGAACCTGGACGATATCAACGATACGCTGTCCGCCGCCTGGGGTTCCACCTATGTAAACCAGTTTATGTATGAGGACCGCGTCAAGCAGGTCTACATCCAGGGCAACGCCTCATCGCGCGTGACCCCGGAAGATCTGGATAAATGGTATTTCCGCAACGGCAGCGGCCAGATGGTACCGTTCTCGGCTTTCGGCAGCGGTAAATGGATCTATGGCTCACCCCGCTATGAACGTTTCAACGGCGTCTCGGCGGTGGAGATTATGGGATCGCCGGCAAGCGGGTTGAGTTCGGGCGCCGCGGTTAAGGCGGTCAATGACATCGCCGCCAAATTGCCGCAGGGCTTCAGCGTGCAGTGGCACGGACTGTCTTATGAAGAACAATTGTCCGGCTCGCAGACGCCGGCCCTGTACAGCCTTTCGGTGCTGGTGGTATTCCTTTGCCTCGCCGCCTTGTATGAGAGCTGGTCCATACCTTTTTCGGTGCTGCTGGTGGTACCGCTTGGCGTGTTGGGCACCATCGGCGCGGTATTGCTGCGCGGATTACAAAACGATGTCTTTTTCCAGGTCGGGCTGCTGACCACGGTCGGGCTGGCGGCGAAGAACGCCATCCTGATTGTGGAGTTCGCCAAAGAGCTGCATGAAAAGCAGGGCAAAGATCTGGTCGAGTCTGCCATTGACGCGGCCAGGCTGCGGATCCGCCCCATTATCATGACCTCGATGGCGTTTATCCTCGGCGTCTTGCCATTGACGATTTCCCATGGCGCCGGATCGGGCAGTCAACATTCCATTGGCACCGCCGTGGTGGGCGGCATGCTTACCGCTACCTTCCTGGCCATCTTTTTTGTGCCGATGTTTTATGTCGTCGTGGTCAACCTGTTCACCCGTAAAAACAAAAAAGCATCGCAGTCCGAGGCGACCTCTCATGAATAAACGTTATCTGGTTCCGGCTCTTGTGCCTGTTATGATTTCCCTGGCGCTGGCCGGCTGTACCTTGCAGCCGGCGTACCACCGGCCGGCAATGCCGGTGGCCGCGGACTGGGACGCCGCCGGCCAGCGCGGCAAGGCGGCGGACGGCGCGGATATCCGCTGGCAAACATTCTTTACCGACCCGGCCATGCATCAGCTGATCGGCCTGGCGTTAGCCAATAACCGCGATTTGCGGGTGGCGGCGCTGAATGTCGAGACGGCGCGCGCGCAATTCCATATCGACCGGGCCGCGCTGCTGCCCACGGTAGATTTGTCCGCCAGTCAAACGGCGGAACATTTGCCGGGGAACCTGTATTCGACCCAAAGCTCCGGGCCGGTAACCTACCATCAATACGATGCCAGCCTGGGCGTCACTTCCTGGGAGATGGATTTTTTCGGCCGGGTGCGCAGTCTGCGCGACAAAAGTCTGGAAAGCTATCTGTCGACCGAGGCGACGCAGCAGGCGACGCAAATCAGCCTGATTGCCGAAGTGGCGACGGGATATTTGACATTGTGTTCGGACAATGAATTATTACTGTTGGCGCAACAGACCGCCGCCAGCCAGCAACAATCCTATGATTTGACCAAACGCAGCTATGATGCCGGCGTCAGCACCTCGCAGGATTTGGCGCAAGCGGAAACCACGGTGCGCAGCGCCCAGGCCGATGTGACGCAATATACCCGCCAGGTACGGCAGGATATCAATGCGCTGCGCCTGCTGGCCGGAACCGGGCTGCCCGCCGGTCTGGCCGAGCATGCCCGCCTGAATAAAGAGTGGCGTTTCCCGGCGACACCGGCCGGCCTGCCGTCCGATTTGCTGACGCGGCGGCCGGATATTATTGCCGCCGAACATACCCTGAAAGCGGCTAACGCCAATATCGGCGCGGCGCGGGCGGCATTTTTCCCAAGCATCAGCCTGACGGCGGCGGGCGGATCCTCAAGCAGCAGCCTGGGACATTTGCTGGAAGGAGGGACCGCGGCCTGGTCGTTTGTGCCGACAATCACCCTGCCGATTTTTGATGGCGGCGTGAACCGGGCCAATCTGGATATCGCTAAAACCTCGCAAAAAATCGAGGTGGCGAATTATGAAAAATCCATCCAAACCGCGTTTAAAGAAGTCTCGGACGCCCTGGCCGGCCAGTCGACCTATCAGGACGAACTGGACGCCCGTTCGCTGAATACCGCGGCCAACCAGCGAAACTACGATGCGTCGAATATGCGTTATCGCCAGGGTGTGGATAATTATCTGTCTGTGCTGGTGGCTCAGCGTTCGCTTTATAGCGCGCAACAGTCGCAAATCACGACGCAGCTGGATTTACTGCAGCAACAGATTACCCTGTACAAAGTTCTGGGCGGCGGGTGGCGACAGTAGCCCTGGCGCTTACCGCCCCCGGTCCGCTATCATCGGCGCCTGGCGATTGCCTTTTAGACCGGCTTACCGCTAGATTTATTGCTGGCCCCGGTAAAGGATTAAGATCTGATGGCAACTAAAAACAAACCCCTGGTGCCCGACAGGCAACAGAAAATTGCGGATCGGCGCGATCAGATTATTGCCGCTGCCCGCCTATGCTTTCGTAAACACGGTTTCCATGGCGCCGGTATGGCTGAAATCGCGGCGCAATCCCAGTTGAGCGTCGGCCAGATATACCGCTATTTCACCAATAAAGAGGCGATTATCGAAGAAATCGCGCATCGTATCGTCAAGCATCGGGTGCAACTCATGCTTGATAACGATAACAACCTGGAACATATGGCTTCAGCGCTGGCGGATCACCGGCTTTTGGATGGCGATGAGACGGAAATCAACCAGGCGCTGATGCTGGAGGTCTCGGCGGAAGCGACGCGCAATCCGCGTATTGCCCGCATTCTGCTGGATGTTGATGCCGTACTCTTCCGGGAGGGCTGCAAGATGCTAATGCAGGCCTATCCGGAGATGAGCCATGACGCCGCCGCCAGTCTGGCGGAGCTGATGGCGGTGCTCACCGAGGGAACCATGCTGCGTATCTTGACACAGCAGCGGCAAACCACGCATAAGGGTTTGCAGCAAATCTATCTGAACCTCTTCTCGGCGGTGTTTCCCGCCAGGCCCGAAACCGCTCCCGAGTAATGCATTTGCAAGCAACAGGGCCTGGGAGGCCCGTAGGCGAATGCGCAGGGATAACCCGCGCACGCGCTGACGTGGTCAATCTCCCGACGCGCGGGAGTTGCGCGCAGCCACGGCGGTATTGGCGCGATAGAGATAAAGCGCGATGAAAAAGCCCATCGCCGCCGCAATCCCGCCGACCAGAAATAGGCTGCCGTAGCCGGCGCGGTCCGCCAGAAATCCCGCCACAGGCCCCGTCAAGCCATAGGCGAGATCCTGGAAGGCCGCGTACCCGCCCATGGCGCTGCCGCGCAGATGCGGCTCCACGAGATGAACCACTTCACGCCCCATGGCCGGAAAGACCAATGAGCACCCGAGTCCGGTAAGGAATGCGCCGGCAAGGGCGAGGGAGGGATCGTGCGCGCTCCAGATAAGAATCTGGCCGATGGCTTCGATTGCCAGCGATCCAAGCGCCACGGGAAGGCCGCCCATGCGATCGGGCAGATGGCCAAATAGCACGCGGACCAGGACGAATCCGCAGCCGAAAGCCGTCAGGCCCAGCCCGGCGTAATGCCATTCCTGATGCAGGAAATAGAGGGCGAAGAACGCGCCGATAGCGGCAAATCCAATGCCTTGAAGGCAAACGACCACCCCATGCAGCCAGATTCTGCCGAGCACGTTCGTAAAGGCGGGGCGTTTGCCGTGCGCAGACGGGGCGACGCCGGCCACGCGCCAGATCGCCAGCAGGCCCAGGGCGCAGAGCAGCGCGCTCACAGCCATGGTGCTGGAAAAGCCAAACCATTTCAGCAGCGCCAGTCCCACCGGGCCGCCGACGGCCAGGGCGCCGTAAATGGCGGCGCCGACCAGGGCCAGTACCTGGCCTGAACGCGCGGGCCCCACCAAACCCACCCCCCATAGGATAATGCCGACGCCGACCAGGCTTTCGCCCAGGCCGACCAGCAACCGGCCCGCGATAAGAACCAGATACGCAAGCCAGGGGGCGTAGGGCAAAAATCCCGCCCCCGACGAAATGAGCGCCCCGCACGTATAAAAGCCCAGCCCCATCCTGACCGCATACCTGGCGCCACGGCGGTCGGCCAGGTTGCCGGCATAGCCGCGGGTCAATACCGTCGACAGGAAGGCGACGCCAACGCCGAGACCTGCGTAAACATTGCCGAACCCCAGTTTCCCGGTCACGAATACGGGAATGACAGGGAGAGGAATGGCCACGCACAAATAGGAAACAAACAAGATCGCCATCAGCAGCATGAGGCGTTTCTGCGCGGGATCCCGCTTAAGCGTATCAGTCATAATGCATTAATCCCCGCAAAGCGCCACCCCGTGGCGCCGGTAATGAATATTGGCGTAATGGCATCGCCTGAATGAAAAACATGGGAAGTCATGCTCAACCGAGTTTGATGGACAATTCCACGTCTTGGGCGAATGGCGTGGACAGGTAGCCCCCGGCGGGCGAGCGCACGCGCGCCAGATAATCGGGGCTGTAGTCGGTATTGTCGGCGACGATGAGCGCCCCCGGCCGCAGCCGCTTTTCGACCAGGCTAAGGATATCGCTATAGAGCGACTTGGCGCCATCCAGCAACAGCAGGTCGATGGACGGGGGCAGATCGGCGGCCAGCGTTTTGAGCGCGTCGCCGGCCCTGATCTCCACCAGGTCGATCAGCCCGCCGGCGGTCAGATTCGCGCGCGCCTGCGCCAGCTTAGACGGTTCAAACTCGCTGGTGATAAGCCGGCCGCCGCCGTTGTCGCGCAGCGCCGCCGCCAGGTATAACGTCGAGATGCCGAACGACGTGCCGAACTCCACGATGGTGCGTGCATTGGCGCTGCGCGCCAGCATATAAAGAAGCGTGCCGGTTTCGCGCGAGACCGGCAGCCAGAGGTCTTTCAGGTGCCCATAGAGCGCGAGATAGTCAGTCTTGCTGTGCATAAAGCGTTCGCGTTCTTCGTGCGCCATTGCCGCCCAGGCCGGACTGCGCGCCTCGTCCGCCTGTTTGAACAGGCGATCCAGCAGGGGAGCCAGCGGAGCGGTGGAGAGTGTGGTGATCATAAAAGTGTCCGATAGTGGAGGGCTGATGTTGACCGCCTTGCGGCGGCCGGATAATATGAGTAATTACTCGCGTTTTAGAATACGACTAATTCGTCATGTTTCCTATTCGCGTTCACCTTCACGTTGCCAGGGCCCCCATGACCCATCGCCGAAACCCGCAGATTTCCTCACGAAAAATACCCCAGCAGGCGCGTTCGGCAGAGCTTGTGGCCGCGATTCTCGAAGCGGCTACTCAGGTTTTAAAGGAAGAGGGCGCGCCGCGGTTCACCACCGCGCGGGTTGCCGAAAGGGCCGGTGTGAGCATTGGATCGGTGTATCAGTATTTCCCGAATAAGGCGTCGATCCTTTTTCGTCTCCAAAGCGATGAATGGCGGCAAACTACGGAATTACTGCGGCGCATCCTTGACGATGGCGGGACACCGCCGCTGGAGCGTTTGCGCATATTAGTGCACGCCTTTATTCGCTCCGAATGCGAGGAGGCCGAGATGCGCGTGGCGCTCAATGATGCCGCACCCCTCTATCGGGATGTCCCCGAGGCGCATGAGGCCCAGGCGGCGATCGACCAGACTGTGCAAGCCTTTATGCGGGAGGTGCTGCCCAACGCGTCGCTAACAACCCGGGCATTGGCAAGCGACCTGATCATGACGACCCTCAGTACCGTGGGGAAACATTTTTCCGCGGGTCCCCGTACCGCCGCCGAGATCACCGCCTATTCCGACGCCATGGCGGATATGTTCTGCGCCTATCTCGAAGGGATTGGCCATCGTTGAACCGGGCGTTTTTAACCGGGGTTTTATCGTGATTCAAATCGCAAATTTGTTATAAAGAGCGGGATAATTAATTTGTAATCGATTACTTTTGTGCAAACACGTTTTGTAATCGATTACTTTTTAAGGCGAGGCAACTCATGATGTCAACACTGGAAAGCAGTGAAGTCAGCCAAGTACAGCATCGGTTCCTGATACCGCGGCTGTCCCTGATGATGTTTTTACAATTTTTTATCTGGGGAAGTTGGTCGGTTACCCTGGGGCTGGTGATGGCGCATCACAATATGTCGTTGCTGATTGGCGACGCGTTCTCGGCGGGGCCCATCGCTTCGATTTTGTCCCCGTTTGTGCTGGGCATGCTGGTCGATCGCTTTTTTGCTTCCCAGAAAGTCATGGCGGTGATGAATCTGGCCGGCGCGGCGATCCTCTGGTTCGTGCCGCAGGCATTGATCGATGGCAACGGCACGCTGCTTATTGCCCTGCTGTTCGGCTATACGCTCTGTTTTATGCCGACGCTGGCGTTGGGCAACAATATTGCCTTCCACAGCCTGAAAAATGTCGATAAAAGCTTCCCGGTGGTGCGCGTATTCGGCACCATCGGTTGGATTGTCGCGGGCATATTCATTGGTGTTACCGGCGTGTCGGCCAGCGTGAATATTTTCTGGGTGGCGGGCATCTGCTCGGTATTGCTGGCGGTTTACAGCCTGACGTTGCCCCATACGCCGGCACCGGCCAAAGGGCAGCCGCTGGCGCTGCGCGATCTGTTCTGCGCCGATGCGTTCGCGCTGCTGAAAATCCGCCATTTCTTTGTGTTTTCGCTCTGCGCCATGCTGATTTCCGTACCGCTGGGCACCTACTATGCCTATACGGCGTCATATCTTGCCGATGTCGGCATCAGCGATGTCAGCACCGCCATGTCCTTCGGCCAGATGTCTGAAATCTTTTTTATGCTGGTTATTCCCCTGCTATTCCGCCGGCTGGGCGTCAAATACATGCTGCTGATAGGCATGCTGGCCTGGTTCGTCCGCTACGCCTTTTTCGCGCTGGGCGTCAGTGAGGAAGGCCGGTTCCTGCTGTATCTCGGCATTTTGCTGCACGGCGTGTGTTACGACTTTTTCTTTGTCGTCGGTTTTATCTATACCGACCGCGTCGCCGGCGCAAAGGTCAAAGGGCAGGCGCAGAGCATGATCGTCATGTTTACCTATGGCATCGGCATGCTGCTGGGTTCGCAGATTTCCGGCGCGCTTTACAACCGCCTGGTGGCGGGACAGACAGTGCCGCAGGCGTGGGTCATCTTTTGGTGGATCCCGGCGGTGTCCGCCGCCGTTATCGCGGTAATTTTCTTCTTTTACTTTAAATATAAAGAGCCAGAGCATGTTTGAGTTTGGGAGATGTAATGAAAACGATTAAAGGTCCGGGCATTTTTTTGTCCCAGTTTATCGGGAAGCAACCCCCGTTTAATACGCTTGACGGGCTGGCGCAGTGGGCCGCCTCGCTGGGATATACCGCCTTGCAGATCCCTTGTAATCACAAGGCGATATTTGACCTGGAAAAAGCCGCCGCCAGCCAGATCTATTGCGATGAAATCCTGGAAACACTGGCTGGCCACGGACTGACCATTAGCGAGCTTTCCACCCACCTCGAGGGGCAGCTTATCGCCGTCCACCCCGCCTATGACCTGGCGTTCGATGGCTTTGCTCCTGTTACCGTCAGGGGAAACCCGGGGGCGCGCCGGGCATGGGCGACCCAGGCGTTGAAACAGGCAGCCGCCGCGTCCGCAAAGCTGGGATTAACGGCGCACGCCACCTTTTCCGGCTCGCTGGCCTGGCCGTATTTCTATCCCTGGCCGCCGCATAACCAGACGCTGCTGGACGAGGCGTTTAATGAACTGGCGCTGCGCTGGCGGCCGATACTGGACTGTTTTGACCAGAACGGGGTTGATGTATGTTTTGAGATCCATCCGGGCGAGGACCTGCACGACGGCGCCACGTTCGAACGTTTCCTGGCGCTGGTGGATAACCATCCGCGCTGTAACATCTTGTTCGATCCCAGCCATCTGCACCTGCAGCATATGGACTATCTGGCATTTATCGATCGGTATCACTCGCGCATCAAAGCCTTCCATGTCAAGGATGCGGAATTTGCGGCAAGCGGGCGCAGCGGTGTTTACGGCGGCTATCAGAACTGGATGGACAGGCCGGGGCGTTTCCGCTCTCCGGGCGACGGTCAGATTGATTTTAAAGCAATATTCAGCAAGCTGTCCCAGTATGACTTCGACGGCTGGGCGGTGTTGGAATGGGAATGCTGCCTGAAGGACGGCGAAACCGGCGCCCGTGAAGGCGGCGACTTTATCCGCCGCCATATTATTCCGGTCGCCGCCCGGGCTTTTGATGATTTTGCCGCCGGCAATGAGGACCGCGCAGACGCGCGCCGTATGCTGGGGCTGGGGGAGGATGCTACTCATGATTAACGTCGGTATCGCCGGCACGGGTTTTATCGGCCCTGCCCATATTGAAGCCATCCGCCGGCTGGGATTTGTCGAGGTGGTGGCGCTGTGCGATACGCCGCTGGCCGACGCCAAGGCTAAAGCGGCGCAGCTGAATGTTCCTTATGCTTACGGCGACATTGATGACTTGCTGGCCCATCCCGGACTCGATGTGGTGCATAACTGTACGCCCAACCATTTGCATGCCGACATCAACCGCAAAATCCTGCGCGCCGGCAAACATGTTTTTTCAGAAAAACCCTTGTGCCTGACCGCCCTTGAGGCGGGCGAACTGGTTGCCCTGGCCGAGCAGGCAGGGGTGGTGCACGGCGTCAGTTTCGTCTACCGGCAGTTCGCCATGGTGCAGCAGGCCGCCAGTATGCTGCGCCACGGGCGGTTGGGCCGGTTGTTTTCGGCGCACGGCAGCTACCTGCAGGACTGGATGCTGCTGGAGACCGATTACAACTGGCGCGTGGACGCCGCCCTTGGGGGCAGCTCCCGCGCCGTGGCGGATATCGGCTCGCACTGGTGCGACACGGTGCAGTTTGTCACCGGCCGGCGGATTACCGCGGTCATGGCGGATTTATCCACCGTCTGGCCAACACGTAAAGCCAATATGCGGGGCAATTCGACGTTTTCCGCCGGGCAACAGGACGCGCGTTACGAAGACCGCCCGGTTACCACGGAAGATATGGGGTTTGTCCTGTTCCGCTTTGACGACGGAAGTAAAGGCTGTTTCAGTGTGTCGCAGGTCAGCGCGGGCAGAAAAAACCGGCTGAGTTTTGAAGTGAACGGCAGCGATGCTTCCGTCGCCTGGGATCAGGAAACGCCGCAGCAATTGTGGATAGGGCATCGAACAGCGGCCAACCAGTTGCTTTCCGACGATCCGGGGCTGATGAACGCCGACGTGGCGCACAGTGCGCACTTCCCCGGAGGGCACATTGAAGGCTGGCCGGATGCGTTCAAGAACATGATGCTGCAATTTTATACCGCCGTGCGCGACGGCCGGGCGCCGGCGAAGGGCTGCAGCCCGTTCGCCACCTTTTATGAGGGTGCCGGCGTGATGCGCGTTATTGATGCCATCGTGCAAAGCCACCGGCAGCAGGGCTGGGTTACCGTCGCCGATTGAGAACGGACGCCCGGCGCGCAGACAGAAACGCCGGGCTTTGATTCATGCCGCAAGTAAACTGTGGTAGCCTCTGGTAATAGGGTGATGACCGCAGGATGTGTTGTCGTAATGTCGATTCAGAAAATAGCTAAACTGGCGGGAGTCTCGGTGGCGACGGTGTCCCGGGTGCTGAATAACAGTGATACCGTGAAAGTCCATAACCGCGAGCGCGTTTTGGCGGCTATCCGCGCCAGCAATTACCAGCCCAACCTGCTGGCCCGTCAACTGAGAACCGCCAGAAGCTCCATGATCCTGGTGATGGTCTCGAATATCGCCAATCCCTTCTGTGCCGTGGTGGTGAAAGGGATTGAAGAAGAAGCGGAAAAAAACGGCTACCGTATCCTGCTATGCAACTCGAATTCGGACATCGAACGGTCAAAATCAAGCCTGGGATTGCTCTCGGGCAAAATGGTCGATGGCATTATTACCATGGATGCGTTTTCAACCTTGCCCGAGCTCAGCGCCATGATTGGCCAGACGCCGTGGGTACAGTGCGCGGAATATGCCGATGCCGGCAACGTTTCCTGCGTCGGTATCAATGATACCGACGCGGCAGAGCATGCCGTCCGGCATTTGCTGAAACGCGGATGCCGTCGTATTGCGCTTATCAATCACGATCTCAGCTACAAATATGCCCAGCTCAGGGAGCGGGGCTATAAAACGATACTGCGCCGGCAGGCCCCCGGTTATGAAGCCATTGCGTATGCCAGCGACCTGAGCAGCAGGGCGGGCAAGGCGGCCATGGAAACATTGCTGGATGCGGATCCGCGCCCGGATGCGGTGTTTGCCGTATCCGATACGCTGGCGGCGGGCGCCATGCGCGCCATTGAAGCCGCCGGACTGTCCATTCCGCGCGATATCGCGGTAGTCGGTTTCGACGGTTCTGAACTGGCCGAGATGGTGTCGCCCCAGCTCACCACCATTGAGCAGCCGTCGCGGGAAATAGGCCGCCAGGCCGTTTCCCTGCTGCTTAAAAAAATTGATAACCCGGACGCCCCGGCGGAACGCGTCATGTTGAACTGGCACTTTATTGCACGGGCCAGTGCTTAAGCCTGCCCGGCGCGATAGTTTCAGTGCCTTGCCGCTATTCACCTATCAGCCTATTTGCTTATTCCTGCCAGCAAGGGGGGCGATAATCAATTGCAGCAAGCTCATGGCAAGCAGCATGAGCAGGGGCCCTGACCAGTCGCCGCCGTGCTCGTGCAGAATGCCGAAAAAAAGAGGACCCACTGCCGCCAGCCCATAACCGACGCATTGCGCCATCCCCGAGAGGTGGGCCGCCTGGGCATGATCCCCGGCGCGCAAATTGAACAGGGAAAGGCAGGTCACCATGGAGGCGCCCGCGCCCAGGCCCGCGATAATAAGCCAGAGCAATGCCAGGGACGGAGCCAGCAATAAGCCCGAGAGGCCGGTGAAAATGGCGAATGAGGCAATAAAGCCGATCAGTCGCTGATCCCGGAATTTTTTCAGCGCCAACATACACATCAGGTTGGCAATAATAGCCGTTGCCTGATAGACGAAAAGCAGCCAGCCGGCCGTCATCTGGCTAAAACCCTTGTCCTGCGCAAAGGGAGTAAACCAATCGATAAGGGTATAAAAAACCATCGAATGCAGCGCCATAAACAATGAGACTTGCCAGCCAAGTACCGAGCGCCAGGGGTTTCTTAACCGGGTTTCCCCGCGCATTTTTATGTTCGCGGCGGGACGTTTTGTCTTTTTCAACTGAGGCAACCAGGCAATGGCCGCGATCAGCGGCAGCGTCGTCCAAATACCCACGGAAAGAAACCAACCCGCATTGCCGGCCCGCGCCAGCGGCACCGCGATACCGGAGGCAAGACTGGCGGTAATGGACATGGTCGAGGCATAAAGGCCGATATATTTCGCGGTATGGTTTTTGAAATCACGTTTAATAAGCGGCGGCAAAAGTACATTAGCCGCGGCGATGCCGATACTGAGGATAAGCGTGCCCGACCAGAGCCCGGCCTCGCTGCCGCTGATTCGCAGTAACGACCCCAGGGTAATCAGACAAACCCCGCCCCACAGGCTTTTTTCCAACCCGGCGCGGTTACCGAGCCAGGATGCGGCCGGGGCTAGCGCGGCAAACATGATGAGGGGAATAAAATTCAGCCATCCCGCGGCGGATGCGCTTAAGCCAAAGGTAGCGCGAATATTGTCGAGAACCGGACCGATCGCGGTAATGGGCGCGCGCAGGTTTGCGGCCGTAAGCAGCACGATAAAAAGAAAAAAGCCGGAATTAGAAACAAGGGAAGGGGGGACCAAGGGTGTCTGGAGCTGAGCCATATCAATTATCGCACAATGAGCAGTCATAGCCTGCCAAAAGCGCGTTGGTTGACGTTAACGCTTACGCAAAAGGACCTGAATCCCGATGTCTGCGTGCAATATTAGCGGGTTCACGCCCCTGTGTAAAGATTCCTTAAACGGTATTGTCCGCCGCCCGCGCCTGTTCTGGAACACCCCACGCAATGCTTAAAGTTGATTGGCTCTTGCATTAATTTGCTGTATTGTGCAGTTTAATGCGGGAAAGGATGATTTTATTATGCACAAAGCTGCACGCCAACGCTATCTACTGACGCTCTTAAGCGAGAAAGGGCAAATCAGCATTGCACAATTGGCCGCGGCTCTTGCGGTTTCGGTTGATACGGTACGCCGGGATCTGCTCGATTTGGAGCGGCAGGGACTCGCACAGAAAAACCACGGCGGGGCGATTGCGTTGGACGTGGCGGCCATGGCGCGCAAAGTGCGTAGCAACCTGCTGTGCGCCTCTAAACAACGACTGGGCCAGGCGGTGGCGGCGCACATTCCCGCGGGAAGCACGTTGGTGCTGGACGCCGGCACCACCGTGCTGGCGGTAGCCGGCGCGCTGCGCGGGCCGGCCCGTGTCATTACCGCATCGCTGGATATCGCCCATTGCCTGAGCGATCGACCGGACATTGAACTGATTTTGTTGGGCGGCAGTTGGGACCAGCGTCAGCGTTTGTTTGCCGGTGCCGCCACGCTTGCCATGTTGCAACGCTACCGGGCCGACATTGCCGTGCTTGGCGCCTGTGCCCTGCACCCCCGCCTGGGACTCAGCGCCAGCGAAGAAGCGGATGCCGAAGTGAAGCGCACTATGCTCGCTATCAGCGCGCAGCACTGGCTGGTCGCTGATTATCTCAAGCTCAACCGATGCGAGCCGCATCGGGTGGCGGAACTGACGGAGATTCATCGTCTGTTCATCGATCGCCCCTGGGATGAGCTGGATGAGGATTCCCCGATAATAGTTGACGTCATCGGTAATGATATACCAGGAGAACACTATGAGTAACCTAACCGCACAGGCCGGTAAGACGCTGAACGTGGCGCTCATCGGCTATGGCTTTTCCGGCAAGACATTCCATGCTCCTTTACTGCGCGCCACCCCGGGCCTGCGCTTGCGGTTCGTGGCTTC
This sequence comes from Sodalis sp. C49, assembly GCF_046352915.1. Classification (NCBI taxonomy): domain Bacteria; kingdom Pseudomonadati; phylum Pseudomonadota; class Gammaproteobacteria; order Enterobacterales; family Bruguierivoracaceae; genus Sodalis; species Sodalis sp. C49. The sequence continues at coordinate 247,911 of NZ_CP163303.1, forward strand.
GCGCGATGCGCGCAAGGTACAGGCCGATCTCCCCGATGTGCAGGTGATAGCCGATCCACATCAGGCGATTGCCCATCCGGAGGTGGATCTGGTGGTGATCGCTTCCCCTAATATTAGCCATGCGCCGCTGGCGCGTTATGCGCTGGAGAACAATAAGCATGTGGTAGTGGATAAGCCTTTCACGCTGGATATGAAAGAAGCGCGGGAACTTATCGAATTAGCCAGCCTCCGCCGGCGCCAACTCAGTGTCTTCCATAATCGCCGCTGGGACAGTGATTACCTTGGCGTTCGGCAGGTCATTGAGCAGGGCCGCATCGGGCGGGTCGTGCAGTTTGAGTCACATATCGATCGCTTCCGGCCGCAGGTGCGCGAACGCTGGCGCGAACAGAATGCCCCGGGCGGCGGGCTGTGGTTCGATATCGGACCGCACCTGATAGATCAGGCCCTGCAGTTGTTCGGCTTGCCGGATAGCGTGCAGGGTAATATTGCCACGCTGCGCGATAATGCGAAGATTGATGACTGGGCTCACGTGGTCCTTAATTATCCCGCGCACCGGGTCATCCTGCACAGCAGCATGCTGGTGTCCGGTGGTGTTTCGCGCTTCAGTGTGCATGGCACGAAAGGCAGCGTGGTAAAACAACGGGCCGACCGCCAGGAAAGCCAATTGGTGGCGGGCGTGGTACCGGGAAGCGCCGGCTGGGGTGAAGATAATGATGAGTTGATACTCTATGCCGGTGATGAAAATCCGCTTATGTTGCCCACCCCGGCGGGGGATCAACGTCAATTTTATATACAGGTCTGCGATGCGTTAAACGGCAGGGGGGCAAATCCCGTGCCCCCTTTGCAGTCGCTGGCGGTTATGGCGGTGCTTGAGGCAGCGGTTCAGGCTTCGCAAAGCGGTAGTAACCATGCATTGGCGTTAAGTGAGGCTGAAATTGCCGCGCTGGGCGTTCGCAAATAGCGCCGCGGCTGATAATGTCGGCTTCCGCTACGGCGCAACCGCGAACACATGGCGCAGCAGGCCGGGCTAGCTTCGCCACATGAGTTGGGCGGCTATGATGCGATTATCTTCGGCACGCCAACTCATTTCGGTAACATGTCGGGACAAATGCGTCATTTCCTTGACCAGACCGCGGACTTTGGGCAAAAGGCGCACTGCCAGGCAAAGTGGCCAGGGTATTTACCTCCGCGGGTACCGGCGGTGGGCAGGAAATGACCCTTACTTCTGCCTGGACGACCCTGGCTTACCACGGCATGATTATCATCGCTATCGGCTACAGTAATCCGGCCTTGTTTGATATTCACCAGTGGGCGGCGGGATAGTCTATGACTGCGAGACAAAAAAAGAGAGATGCCGGGCCAGCGCATTGATCTCGTTATCAAAAATCTTGCTGTTTTCGTCAATGACCAGATAAAGGGCGGTTGAGCGGGTCTGGCCATACATCAGCGGTAAGGGAACAAGTTCACCGGACTGTAGCTGTTTTTCAATGTGCTCAATGGGCAACCAACCATAGCCGATGCCATGGACCACCGCGTCTATGGCGGATTCAATGGTGGTGAATGTCCAACTGTCCGTCACGGAAACGGCTTCTTTTGGCGGCGCATCCTGACTGATATGGGTCAGTTCAATACGCGGCCATGAGGCCAGGGCGTTGTCCATGATCGGGTAGGGCTGCGACAGTAACGGATGGGAAGCATTGGCCACCGCCATAAAGGTGAGTTCAATAAGTTTGTTACCTTTGGCCGTCAGATCGTCACGCCAGGTAACCAGGTAGAGATCGGCCTGGCGGGCTATCAGCTGTTCGGTGGTCTCGCTGCGAAGCACTTCCATCAGGTCGATGCAAATAGCCGGGTACTGGCGCTGAAAGGCGCGCATTGCACCGAAGAGATGATGTTTGGGGAAAATACTGTCAACAGCCATGCGCACGCGCATCTTGTCGCCTTTTGTTAGCATTAAGGCGCGTTTTTCCAGCGCGTAAAACGATCGCAACAAGGGTTTCGCCTGCTCAAGCAGGCAGAAGCCTTCCTTGGTCAGCTCCGCCTTACGCCCGTTGATGGCCAACAGGGGCAACCCCAGCCTGTCCTGCAATAAAGCGACTTTATAACTTATGGCCGACTGGCTGCGGTTGAATTTTTCGGCCGCCTTGGCAAAGCTGCCTTCTTGCACAATGGATTGCAATAATTCCCATTGCTCCAGGGTGGTTTTTAGTGCCATAAACCAATCCAAAATTTCGTTTAATATGTTCAGATAATACGTTTTTTAATCTAACAATAAAATGTTTATAGTATAAAAAACGGATGAGGAAAAGAGTATGAATACCTTTGATAAGAACGATTTAAGCGGTTTTGTCGGTAAACATCTGGTGTATACCTATGATAATGGTTGGAATTATGAAATTTATGTGAAAAACGCCACCACACTTGACTACCGCATCCACAGCGGGATTGTAGGGAATCGCTGGGTGAGGGATCAGCAAGCGTTTATCGTTCGCGTCGCCAATAAAGTCTATAAAATATCCTGGACAGAGCCCACCGGCACGGATGTCAGCCTGATCGCGAATCTGGAAGACAATATCTTTCACGGCACCATATTTTTCCCGCGCTGGGTCATTGATCATCCCGAAAAAACGGTTTGTTTTCAGAATGATCATCTTAAGGAAATGGCATTGCTACGCGAACAAGGTCCAGTCTACCCCACGGAGGTGATAGACGAATTTGCGACGATAACCTTTATTCGCGATTGCGGCGCGGATAACGAAACGGTAATAAATTGCGCGGCAGATGAACTGCCTGCTAATTTTCCTGAAAATCTAAAGTAATAGCGACGCTATAAGACCCTGCGGAAAGGACGCAGAAATAGCGTCCTTATTCCTCGCTATCCGGCTGGTGAAATAACGAAATACAGCCTGCATTCATGGCGTACCCTTCTGCGCTGTTGCCTAAAAGATACGGTCCCGCTATCGGCGCGGAGATTATCAAACGTTTATTGTAAAGTAATCGATTACTTTTTATAGTTATCACAGCAAAATTCGACGGCCGATAAGGCCATCGGGGCTAAGTAACGTTTAAATTAATAATTTTTCTGTGGGGGATTATGCCCGCCAGAACACAATGCGACGGGATGATATCTTGCACAAACAGATCGATGAAACAGGCTACACAAAGGGTGCGGGGTGGGCGCAGTTTGCCCTGGCATTGGGCGGATTCGGCATTGGCACCGGCGAATTCATCATGATGGGAATGTTGCCCGATGTAGCGCATTCGCTGCGCATTACCGAACCGCAGGCGGGCAACGCCATCGCAAGCTATGCCCTTGGCGTGGTGGTCGGCGCTCCGGTTATCGCCGTGCTGGCGGCGCGGATGTCGCGCAAATACCTTCTGCTGGCGCTGATGGCGGTATTTTTCGCCGGGAATGCCGCCAGTGCGCTTGCCCCCGGCTATTATAGTCTGGTCATCGCACGATTCCTGACGGGGCTGCCGCACGGGGCCTATTTCGGCGTGGCGTCCCTTGTCGCGGCATCACTGGTGCCTGTGGGAAAGCGCGGAAGCGCGTTAAGCAGGATGATGCTGGGCCTGACGGTGGCCACGCTGGTGGGTGTTCCCCTCGGCTCATGGATTGGGCAGCTTTTCAGCTGGCATATCGTTTTTGCCTTTGTGGGCGCAGTCGGATTAGTGACATGCCTGCTCATTGCCCGTTTCGTGCCATTCCGTGAAGGAGATGCCGGCGCGCATCCGTTACGGGAGCTGGGCGCGCTGAGGAATTCGCAGGTGCTGCTTACGCTGCTGGTGGGCGCCATTGGTTTCGGCGGCATGTTTGCCATTTTCAGTTATATCGCGCCCACGCTTATCCATACGTCGGGGATGTCGGCCAGACTGATACCCTGGGTGATGGCCGCTTTCGGGCTGGGTATGATTGCCGGCAACCTGGCCGGCGGAAAACTTGCCAACGGCGATGTGCTGAAGATAATCGGCTGGGCGCTGCTATGGAATGTTTTTATCATGGCCATTTTCCCTTTTCTGGCGCTTTATGTGGCATCCGGCCTTTTGGCCACGTTTCTTATCGGGACGACTTCGGTACTGCTGCCGTCACTGCAGATCCGCCTGATGGATGTCGCCAATGATTCCCAGACGCTGGCCGCTGCCATGAACCACTCCGCGTTGAATATCGCCAATGCCATGGGGGCATACCTTGGCGGGCTGGCGATTTCGTATGGCTTTGGGTGGGTGTCCACCGCTTACGTCGGCGTCATGCTTGGCATTGCCGGCATCATTGTGTATCTGATGACGATAAAATATGCCCGCAAGCATATCCCGGTATAACGGGCGGTACGGCGGGACGATTAACAACAATATATTTCTAATGTTAACGCAGCAACGCCCTTTATCCCGACGTCCCACTCATATAGTCTTATTGATCTCTTAATCAATTCACGTCCTCCCGCGGGTTTACGTCGGATCACGACCACAGGTATAAGTCTATGCATCTATCATTTAAAATAGCCGGTATTATTTCGTTGATGACGTTCACTGGCGCTGTCCTGGCAGCCGACGCGGTAACGGCGTTAGGTAAGGATTTTACTTTTCCAAATAAAATTGAAGGATTGCCGCTTAAGTTGTCTGATTTTAACGGATTGCAGATTAATAACTTCACCACTAATGACGACGTGAAACTCAGCTACTGGGAAGCAGGTTCCGGCGAGCCGTTAATATTTGTTCCCGGATGGTCGGCTAATGGGGCGGAGTATTTCAATGTGATGTATTTACTGAGTAAAAAATATCATGTCTATGTACTCGACCCGCGTAACCAGGGACTGTCGCAAAATGTGGAATACGGTAACCGTTTGTCACGCTATGGTATGGATCTCAACGAGTTTATCGATCATATTGGCGCAAAATCCGTTAATTTATGCGGGTGGTCCATGGGCGCATCGGTGATTTGGTCATATATTGACCTTTTCGGCACCAAAAATATCAGTAAGCTGGCTTTTATTGATGAACCGATTTCTATCTATACCCATTCGGACTGGTCGGAGAAAGAACGCCAGGAAGCGGGGGGAATGACGACCTCGCCGGAACGCATGGTCGGCGCCTTTACCCAGGGGATACCGGTCAATAACCAGATTGTGGATACGGCCGCCATGGAGCGCTATATGGCGATGGACTCCTTATATTTCCAGAACTCGGAGGCCTTGGCCCATGAGTTTATAAAAAACGACCCTCATTTCCTTTCACTGGTTCTGTTTGACCACGCCACCAACGACTGGCGTGACGTCATCCGCTCTAAGATCAATGTCCCAACCGCGATTTTCACCGGTGATTACAGCCATAATGTACCCAGTCAAAAATGGATGCATGCCGCGATACCGGGGTCGGAATTATTTATCTATACAAAAGAAGAGCAGGGCGATCATTTTCTGGCTTTTAAAAACCCGCTTCGTTTTACCCAGGATTTGACAAGATTCCTAAATAAACCGTAATTAAAAAAATCCGCGGTGATCATCCAATGGCGGACTTATCTGTGCGCAATTTTGATAGATAATGTGATAAATTGGGACGCTATTCATTCAAATCAGGTTGTTTCTAATGGATCGGCTCACCAGCATGGCGGTTTACGTGAAATCAGTGGAGCTTGGCTCTTTCAGCGCAGCGGCAGATGCGCTGGCGATGTCTCCTCAACTGGTCGGTAAACATGTCTCCGTGCTTGAGCAACATCTGGGCGTGCGGCTCCTGAATAGAACTACCCGACAACATAGCCTGACCGAAGCGGGTCGACATTTTTATGAACGGGCAAAAATCATTCTCGCCGAGGTAGAGGCCGCGGAATCTTTCGCTGAGCAAGCGCGCGCAGTCCCCCGTGGCCGGTTGAAAATCAACGCACCGGTCACCTTTGGCGTTAATGCCCTGGCCCCACGGCTGCCCGTTTTTCTCAAACATTACCCCGAGGTCTCGGTTGAGCTAACCCTTTCCAACAGGCTGGTTGACCTCATCGATGAAGGATATGACGCGGTATTTCGCGTCGGGGAACTGGCGGAGAGCGGGCTTAAAGCAAAAACGCTGGCGCCATATCGTCTGATAGCCTGTGCCGCTCCCTCATACCTCTTAACCGCGCCGCCGCTGAATGAACCCGAGGATTTGCTAGGGCATGAATGCCTGATTTTCACTCATACATCGTTGCGCACCCAGTGGGTTTTTGCCGGTCCAAAGGGCCGCGTCACGGTTCCCGTGACCGGGCGTCTGCTGCTGGATAGCGGTGAGGCCTTGATCAGCGCCACACTGGCGGGCTTCGGCATCGCCATGCAGCCGGCGGAGCTTGTCGGACCGCACATTGAAGCGGGAAGACTTGCAGTGGTTCTCAGGGAATATTCAGTGCCCACGCGCCCGCTGCATGTGGTCTACGCGCCGGACAAAAGAATAACGCCCAAATTGCGCAGTTTTCTGGATTTCGCCATCACGGTTTTTGGCGAAGACAATTTCGTCTGATAGCGGGGCGAGGCATGTGTAGTTGAAAACTGCGCTTAAACACTTGCACCATAGCGGCGGTCAGATTTTCATTTCCCCGCGGATCCAGTCAATAACGGAAGCGTAGTTCGGTTTCCAGCCAAGTTCTTGGCGGGCGCGGTTGGACCGGACCCGGCTGTTTGAACCCAGAGAATAGCGTGCGCGCGCCAGTCCCCATACTTTTGCCGCTTCTTCTTCAGTCCAGCTTTCAGGGGCGGCCAGATGCAAACGCTCGGAAATCGCCCGGCCTAATTCGGCAAAGGACGTTTCGCCGTTTTCCACAAAATAAAAGGCGCCCGCGGGCGCACTTTCTACCGCCAGGCGATAAAGTTCGCTCACATCGTCGATGTGCACGTTAGACCAGCTATTTAATCCTTTTCCCACTATGCGCACCACTCCGCTTGCGCGCGCCTGATTGACAAGAAGAGGGATCTGGACACTCTGTGTTTCAGGGAGCTTCCCCTCCCCGTATATCAAGCTGTTGCACAGCACGATGCCGCGCATTCCCCTCGCCGCCAGCACCTTAAGGTCGAGATTCCTTCTGGCCTGCTTTGCCGGCGGTACCATCAGCGGTTGTTGTTCCTCAAAGACGGTCCGGCTGAGGCTGTTTCCACCGGCGGCATCGGCAACGACGCTGGTACCGCTGGTATGGATAAGGGATTTTCCGCTGTCTTGCAGCGCTGACAAAAATGCATCAATAGTATTTTCGTCATCACTGTTCGCTGCATTAACGACAATATCCGCTTGCCTTGCTTCATGAATGAGTAAATCGACATCATGCAAATCGCCGAAAACGGGCGCTATTCCCCGTTCCGCCAGCAGGCTTATCTTTTCCTGATTACGCACCAGGCCGCGGATCTGGTGTCCGGCGTTGCTAAGGTAGACAGCAACCGACCCGCCGATATAACCCGTGGCGCCTGTTATAAATATTTTCATATGTAACATATATATGATCGGATGGCTGATGGATTCAATTTTATCCGCACTCTGTTGTTGATGCAGTACAGATCATAATAAAAGTTACAAGGCCATGGGATCATTAAGGGGCACGGCAGATTTCATCGCCATGCGCTTACGCCAGTTATCCACCTCTGGAGGCCACACAATGCCTTGCACTATCGACAGCGAGCGAAGCAACGGGAACAGAAGAATCTCGGCAAGCGATCCTGTTGCGTCGCTTAATTGATTGTCCACCAGCAACGCGTCCAGTTTGACAAGCGCTTGGTTTATATCGGCAATGAGAGCGGGACTCTGCTTGATCAAATCGGAGAAATTGCCAAAGACCGCCTGTTTTTTATCGATAAAATATTGCCTGGACGTTATTGCCTTAAATTCCGGGTAGTCGGAGTAGGCCCAGCGCGGAACGGCGAGTTTATAAATCAAGCTGGAAGCGTTATCAATCCAATCATCAATCTTTGGGTTATACGAACGTGTCAAATAGGGTACGGCATTTGTTTCATCAATATGGCGCACGATATCCAGACTCTCGTCAATCGTTTCACCATCGTCAGTAACAAGAATGGGTAGCATTTTTTTACCGATCAGGCCGATCGGTGTCGTTTCATCATCGTTCGGCAGGATAACGATGTCGCACGGGATGTTTTTCAACCCAAAAATCATGCGGGCGCGAACGCAGAATGGACAATGGTCGTAGACATAAAGTTTCAATTGTAACCTCCATGCCTTATCAGTCAGGCAAATAGCAGTGAATACATAACTATTTAACGGGTAAAGCCGTCAAACGGCCTCATATAAACAGCGCCGAACGGATCCAATCTTTTTTTAATTTCCGCGTCGGGCTCACCATAGACGGTGAGAGCGGTAATGGTGACCAGGGAGAGAAACTCATCGGCAAAAGGGGCAAAGGTGTTATCAACATGGCTGACAAGGGCGTCCGGCCGATACCGCTCGACAATATGGGCGGTCTTTTCATCGTCGCTTACGCTGTAAACATAAGACAGCGTGCCCGGCTCCTTGGCCGTTGACGCGACTATATCGGCAACCAAATCACGAAAAGCCGGAAATTTCCCTTCGCCCAGTTTTAGGGTGAAAACGCAGGTAATGTCTTTTTCCATTGTCAATATCTCTTAATAGTCATATGATTTTGAAGGGCAATAAGCTGAAATAAATGCCCGATCCTTGGATTTTTCCATCTGAATTCGGCGGCTAAATTTCTTTAAACCTGATCTAAAATCGTTTCCGCGAAGAGTGATTCCCCTATGGTTAACACGTAATACGATACCAGGTTCACCACCGTTTCACGTAGTGTAGCCTTGATCATGAAGTTGATAAACATCGCTAGAGTTGTTGCAGAGTAGAAAAAATATCTACAATAAGGCACGGGTTTGTGATGTTATGCTCAATTGAAATTTTTCTGTTGGCAGTGGCAGCGCCAACAAAACGACTTTGAACCGCGTTGGCGCGAAGTGCTGCCCGAGGCGGCCATCCCTCGGTCTTGCCAACGAACGTAGCGGTCTGATAAATCACTGCGGGAAATGGAGTAAAATATACGCAGTAGTAAATTACCTCGGCCGGATAAATAGCCGTATTATTGCCGGCGGACCGCGGTTATCGAGATGGATACCTCAAACGGCAATGTAGCGTAACGTTACAATTGTCATTACAACAAGACTAACGAAAATAGTCAGGCTGTTGGTGAAACTTGACAATTCTCCATCGCCATGGCATTTGACCGTATAAACAGGAGCCAGCGTACTTGCCGGAGCAAAGGCTATAATGGAAAGGATCTGACGTGTAAAAAGATCAAAACCGGGTAAATTAAATAAAATTAAAGAAAAGCACCCGCCAAAGATGAGCCTTACCATGACTATTTTCAAAGCCAGCTTAACTTTAACGGCGTTGAGTTGAGGATTAAACATCATGCCGATCATTAACATAGCTAAAAATGAATTCGCCTGGGCGATAGGATTTAGCAATGTCAATATTGATTGCGGAATATGAAATCCACAAAACGAAATAATGAGCATTAGTATATAGACATCAAATGGAAAAGATTTTATAAATTTCATTAAAATTGCTAAGGGTGAGTTTTTTTCTTCGGGGTTTGTCTTCAATAATGTGGACGTAATGGCATATGAGCCTCCGGTCATCATAATCGCATTACCGGTATCGAAAAGACATGCCAGCACGGTCGCTTTCGCCCCGAAAAAAGCCTGGACAAACGGGAGGCTAAAGCAACCGATGTTAAATCCAGACATATTGATCATAGTAAATGCGCGTACATCGGATGCGCTATTGACGGATAGCACATACATGATCAACATTGGCAATAAACTACACAGAAAACCTGCCACAACAATAAATAACATATTTCCATTGATAGTTATCTGGGCGAAAGCTTCAATAACTGCTGCTGGCAAAGTGACATTGAGCAATAATTTAGTTACAATATTTACATCTTTTTTTTCAAGAAATCCTATTGTTTTGAATACGTAACCCAATAAGATTATTATTACGAATGCGGCTGGCTTAAAAATGAAATCCACTGTATCGCCCCATATAATGTTTAGTTTTTTAGAACCCTTCAATGGCTCTATTAATACTAAGTTTCTCCATTAAAAAATAAAGCATATTTTTATGATTGTCTATGATTTATAATCAGCGGTAACAATTTTTTACCCGGCGCTCATACTCTGGTGTGAACCTGGCATGATGATAAAATCCACCGGGATGTGGCCTGACACTATAATGGCAGGTATTTTCAATCCTTATCATGCGCAAGGTAATGGTATTATCCGCTGCTGTGTCACCGACGCATGATTTTCATTGGCCGATAATTCTATCGCCGTAGGGCCCAAGAGAAAGTTCCCATGGCAATGATGCCGTCCTATAGCGGGATTCGCCGCAAGGGGTGGGAGGGTGCCCTTAGCATTCAAGTCATTATCCTGCCCATATTAATACCCGGTGATTTTCGCTAAAGTAGGTCCTTTACCCGCTTACAGGTCTACCTTACTGATGATACCCATCCCTGTTTCAATAGAATCATTTCGGAGTATTGTTCATTTTGTCACCGCGGCCAATGCGCAAAGTTTTACCGAAGCAGCGGAGTCCCTGGGTATCTCAAAGTCCGCGATCGGCAAAAGCATTAGCCTGCTGGAGCAAAACCTGGGGACGGCGCTCTTTCATCGCACAACGCGCAAAATCAGTCTGACCACGGAAGGAGAAGCTTATCTGGCCAGTTGCCGGATAGCGCTTGAAACACTGCAATCCGCTGAGAACGCGTTGCGCTCCAAGCTTACCGAACCTTGTGGCACCATTCGCATCGATATGCCCGCCGCCTTTGGCCGCTCCGTGATGATGCCGATATTATTGGATATGGCTGAACGGTTTCCCCATTTAAAACTCACCATTACGTTTAATGATAAACTCATCGATCCGGTGGAAATCGGCTTCGATCTCGCTATCCGTTTCGGCGCTTTAAAAGACAGCGCGGACCTGGTGGCAAAAAAACTCAATGAACAGCATCTTGTTCTCGCCGCATCCCCGGAATACTTATCCCGTTACGGTACGCCGTTGCACTTTGCGGATCTCAAGCAGCAACGCTGCATCATGGCATGGCGGGGGGGAAATCCCTTAAGCTGGTTGATTAAGAACGCGCAAGGCGAGGATGTCAGATTTAATCCCACGCCATTTCATCAAATCAGCGACGGCGACGCCATGGTCGGCGCCTGTGTATCCGGCGCCGGTATCATTCAGTTTCCAGAATCTTTGCTACGGCCCTATATCGCGCGGGGCGAGTTAGTGTCTATCCTGCCGGAGCTGACGCCCAGCCCTACGCAGTTGAGCATTATCTGGCCGCGCTCGCGTCATTTGTTGCCAAGCGTTCGTTTTATCATCGATGAGCTTATCGCGTTATCGAAACAGAATGCCTTCGGATGATTGTCTTCTTTTTATCTACACTGCGTCTACTTTTAGCACCTTTATAAACTTTTATAAACAGGTTATTGTCATTTCACATTCACTTCAGCCAGGCCCGCCGGGACTGGTTTATCGTTGAGAGGAATAATTATGCCAGTAGTCAATATCCAGATGTTTGCCGGCCGTGATGAGGCTAAACCGGCCATTGCTAAAGCAGTCACCGACGCTATTGCCACTCATGCCAAGGTCGATCCCCAGTATATTTACGTGATTTTCAATGACGTAAAAACTGACAACTGGGCGATTTCCGGTGAACTTTTTTCTGAAACATTGAAAAAATCGAGCTGACTGCACTCGTAATTTTATGTGCCAGCGTGATACCTCTTTGTGTACTTTATACATGCCGCCGTGGGGCCATCCAGCGGCGGCATTAATCTTTAAATGAATTTATAGTATGGTTATTTTGTCCAGGTGGAAATGATGCGTCATTTCCCTGATAAAGACAAAATACGTAAGGCAGGGGGTTTTTTCAGGGGAGATAACAATTTCAGAATAGGACAACCTATCCGCCAGCGTGTTGAACGCCGCTTCAATCTCTGATGGTAAAATGACGTTAGACCCATCAAAGTAAATACTACTCACCTCTTTCATTAATTCATCTTGGCACAACGCGCCGCCGTTAACGGGGAATAGGTCTTTATCGGATTCAATAATCTCTTCAATGCGATAAATCAACATTTCCAGGTCATAGGCAGTGAGCGTTCCTGATTTAAACAGGTTTTTGGCGGCATGAGCATAACCTGCCGGGATTTTTATCGCGCGATCCCCTCCTTGCCAGAGAAAGCTTATCGATTCGGATTTAATGGAAAACTCAAAAGTATTCATCCCCTGGGCCCTTAAGTGAGCATAGCGCGAAAACAGTATCAAATGTTGTATTGTTCATGGCACACAAGTATAAGCGTTTTCATCAAACTCGTTAGTCTCTGATAAAGCTATTTACCGGAATTTTCATTAAAGATTTCTTACCTGTAACTCAATATTCCCTGAAAATATTGCCAAACTACACTGCGTTTTCTGACAGGCTTCTTAGCAGAAAAGAGCGGGTCCGGCACGTTTTCAGACATACTGGGGGAATACAAATCACCCGTTTAAATTGAAGCGCCGGGCGATATACTCAGCCGCTTTTTTTATACCCGATATAGAAAGGGTATGTGATATCCCGGGTTCGAAAAGCGTTTCGACCTCGATACCCGCATCTCTCAGCCGGACGCAGGCATTTTCGCTTTCCCGCCAGGGTATTACGGCATCCGACGTACCATGGATAAGAAGCGCTTTTGCGTGTATTTGCCCGCTCCAGGGCTCAGGGGAAGATAAGCGTCCGGAAAAAGCCACAACCGCAATCAGTGGCAGCCGGTTTGTGACCAATGCGTCCAGGGCCATAATAGCGCCCTGGGAAAAACCGAGGAGAATAAGCTGGTCCTCGCCCGGCACGAAGTCATGCTGCCTGAATATCTCCCTTAAAACCCCGTCAAACGCGCTGCGCGCCTCCGCGATACGACGTGGCCGAGAATTTTCTGTAATGTCTTGCACGCTGAACCATTGATAACCGGCGTTACCACCGGCAAAGGAAGACGTGCCATCGGGCGTGGAGACAATAACGTCAGGCAGTAATTGGCGTAAAAGCTGTGCCACTCCCTGCATACCCGCCCCCGAGCTGCCGACACCATGTAGCAGAACAACTAATTTTTTCATTTCAGCTCGTCCTCGTTAAAACCATAATCGCGCAAGTCTGGCCCCATCGGCACGATGCCATTGGGATTCAGCGCTTTGATGGAATAATATCCCTGTTTGATATGATCCATGTTAACGGTTTCGTTTATGCCCGGTACCTGCAATAGGCGCCGGGTAAACGCGAAAAGAAACTGGTATTGCCTAAGCTGGCGGATATTACATTTAAATAAACCGTGGTAAGCGGCGTCGAATCGAATCAGTGTCACGAACAGCCGGATATCCGCCTCGGTCATCTTATCCCCCGTGAGATAAACACGCCCGTCGCTCAGGCGTTTCTCCAATGCGTCAAGCATACCGAAAACATCATTGCAGGCTTCCTGATAGCTGATTTGCGAGGTGGCAAATCCAGCCCGGTAAACGCCATTATTCAGCGCCGGATAGATTTCCGCATTTAATAAATCGATCTCCGCCTGAAATTCAGGCGGATAGAGATCGATATCGGAACCAGCCAGCGTCCCGAAGCCGCTGTTAAACATACGGACGATATCAGCGGATTCATTACTGACAATGGTTCGGCTCTTTTTATCCCACAGCACCGGCACGGTGGCGCGGCCAGTATAGTTAGCATCGGCACGCGTATAGAGTTGATGCAGCCATTCCACCTGATTGAGATCATCGCGGTTGGCTCCCGGATAATCACCAAAGTGCCAGCCCTCGTCAAGAAGCCAGGGTTCAACGACTGATAGGCTAACCACATCCTCCAGTCCTTTCAATTTTCTGGCTATTAAGGTACGTGAAGCCCACGGACAAATCAGCGCCACGTACAGATGGTAGCGCCCCGGCTCGGCCTTGAAACCGCCGTCACCCGTAATGCCCGGCAACCCCTCGGGGGTGACCCAATGACGAAAACTGGAAGCCTGACGAACAAATCCGCCTTTCTCATCTTTTGCCTGTACGGGATGCCATTCGGCGGTCCATTTTCCATTAACAAGCATGCGGGTTCCCCTTAACGCTTATTCAGGGTTGGTTTAAGCGCATATTTACCATCGCCGGTGAGCGCCAGAACGATCAGCCCGATAATCCAGAAGGCGGGAAACTCCCACCCGCCATTAGGGTTGGTGAAGAAAAAGCCGGCGGGTCCGTGAACGGTAAAAATCGCGCCCAGTAGTATAGGGATTAGGATCACCGCCACTACGCGGGTATACACGCCCAGAATCAGTGCGATGGCTCCCACCAGTTCCACCGCCATGGTAATATAGGCAAGACCGCCGGGCAGGCCGAGCGAGGCGAAAAATTTGGCCGTTCCCGCGGGCGTAAACACAAAAAATTTCAGGCTAAAATGGGCCAGAAACAAGATACCCAGCGCCAGGCGCATGATCAGGGCGGCATAAGGTGCGGTACGAGTGTCGGTCATGGTAAGTTCCTCTCAGTCGGTTGATGTGAGGAAGATACCTTATTTCCATTATGGATATTATCCCATCATTCAGAGTAAGTTTTGTTCCAAAATGGAAATTATCAGGTCATCAGCGCGTTTATTCATCGCGTTGACTCAGGCTGCTTTTTCATTTTTGACGGATATCAGAAGAAAATATAAATCAGGCTGGGCAGGTTTATCCCCGCCTGATGACCTGAACCGACGGCCTGGATAAAGCACTTTATATAATCATCATTCTATCTGTTCTTATCCCCTCGTGGGCCTTTGTTTGCTATGGTGACGCACCGATAGCCTTGTTGCCGGAATCAAAATGGAAAGACTGGACTGTGATCGTATGTTTATCGCGGTGATCGAGACGGGCAGTTTTACGGCCGCGGCACAGCGGCTGTCTACCAGCCATGGGCAGGCCTCTAAACTGATTTCACGGCTTGAGAAGGCGCTTGCGGTTACTCTGTTCAGGCGCAGCACCCGCTCGCTGCAGCCTACTGAATTAGGACTGGCGTATTACGAGCGGATCCGCCCTTTGCTGGCGGAATATGATGCGCTGAATGAAGATTTACTCAACGCATCTAAAGGTCTCTCCGGCCAGCTGAAGCTGTCGGCCCCCGTCACTTTCGGCTCCACTCAGCTTACCGCTCCGCTGATCGCTTTTGCCCGCCGTTACCCCGACATAGAGCTTGATGTCAGTTTTTCTGACCGGCTGGTGAATGTTGTCAATGAGGGCTTCGATCTGACTTTACGTATAGGCAACCTTGATGACAGCAGTCTCATCGCCCGTAAGCTCTGTGATATCCGTATCGTCATGGTGGCATCAAGAGACTACCTCAACGATCACGGCACTCCCTCGCATTGGGGGGAACTAGCCGATCATAACTGTATTCTGGACACCAATTTTCGCGATCCGTTTCTCTGGCCTTTTCTGGATGATAACCAACAGTTACATGTTCATTCGGTCAGAGGGAAAATGAAGTTCTCAAATGCGGAAGTTTGCCTGCGCGCGGCCACCGAAGGAATGGGCATTGCCCGTCTGCCCGCTTTCGTGGCGGGCGAGGCGCTACAAAACGGGCAGGTCATGCCCGTACTTGGACATTATGAAGCTCCGCCCCTGGGCCTTTACGCTGTTTATCCCCCGGCAAAATATTTGGCTCAGAAGTCCCGGGCGCTGATAGATTTTCTTGCCGACCGCTTTTCCGGCCAACCGGAATGGGAAAAAAACTGGCTATAAAATCCCTTAAAGCAGTCGGGGGCGTATTCAACAGGTTTAACGCGTGGCTGCAGAATCCAGGTAATAACGCCCATAGCGCTAAATAGGCATGACGGCGGCACTTATCACGGCGCGGTTATCCGCGTTTTCCAAGCGCCCGGCGGCCTAGCGGTGGCTAATGCGAAACGACACCCGCTGAGGATGATTCACCGACACCAGATATTCCACCGGCTGCTGAAAACGGTCGGCGATCACGCCCCGGTATACCAGCGCCGGGCTGTCCGGCGGCGCGTTCAGTAACGCCTGCTCTTCTTCATTCATGATGCCGACCCGGATAGTGCCCTCGTCGGACACGCCGAAAATGTGATACCGCTCCGCCAGCAGCCGGTACAGCGAACCATTCTGCTCCAGCATCTCCGCCGTCAGATCCGGGATTATGGCGCGGGGGAGGTAGCTGGTTTCCAGGCAGAACGGCTCGCTATCGGCCAGCCGCAGGCGTTTAATCATCACCAGCGGATCGCCGGCGCTGATTTTCAGCAGCGCGGCGAGGCGGGAACTGGCCTGGGTATCCTGGAAATAAATCAGCCTGCTTCCCGGCACCGCGCCATTAAGCTCGGTGATCTTGCTGATACCCAGTTCAATCGCCTGGGTCAGCGGGCGCTCTATGGTGGTATGGGTCAGCCAGGTGCCCTGGTTGCCGCGCCGCTCCAGCACGCCGCTCGCGACCAGTTCATCAATGATTTTGCGCAGCGTCATTCTGCTGATGCCCAACTGGGCCGCCAGATCCCGTTCCGCCGGGATCTGATCGCCATCGTTGAACTCAGGGGTGCTCAATAAATTCAGCAATGCCTGCCTGGCCTGCAGATAGGCCCGGCGTGGACGGCGCTTACCTTCGCTCGGCTCGCTCATGGTCTGTTTTTTAGTCCGGATTACACTGGGGCAATGGGGCCAGTATAGCCGCTCAGCCGTTGTTCCGTCATCGGAAATTCATCGGCGCCGCGCGATAAAGGGCCGGCATTAAGCAGACCATCACGCCATCACGACCCGTCAGGCCGGCATAAAACAGAAAAATGAATTGCGTATCTCACGGCGCAGGCGTATATCTTGTATGGTCTATTTTATGGTATATTTATCAGGAGTAAATGATGAAAAAAACGCTTGCCCTGTTATCCCTCGGCCTGGCTTTGGCGGGGCTCACCTGCCAGGCATCAGCCCAGCAACAAATCCGGTTCGGCACCGATGCCACCTTTCCGCCGTTTGAGTCGAAAGCCGCGGATGGCAGTCTGCAGGGCTTTGACATTGATTTGGGCAATGCGATCTGCGCTCATCTCCAGGCTAAGTGCGTGTGGGTGGAAAACAGCTTTGATGGCCTGATCCCGGCGCTGCATGCCCGCAAGTTCGACGCCATCCTTTCTTCGCTGTCGATCACCGATGAGCGTAAAAAAGCCATCGACTTCTCCGATAAATTATTCAATACCCCGGCGTATCTGATCGCCGCGAAAGACAGCGGCCTCAAGCCGACCGCCGAATCCCTGCGCGGCAAGCGCCTGGGCGTGCAGCAGGGGTCGGTATTCGAGGCCTATGCCAAGAAACATTGGCAGGATCAGGGGGTCGAGCTGGTTTCCTACCCCAGCGCGGAAGCGGTCTATGCCGATTTGGTGGTCGGACGTTTGGACGCGACCCTGGATGATGCGACGGTGGTGACCGACGCGCTGTTGAACAAACCCCAGGGCAAGAATTTCAGCCTGGTTGATCCGCAGGTAAAAGACGATGTCATTTTTGGCCCCGGCACCGGTATAGGCGTGCGTAAGCAGGACGACAAGCTGCTGGCGCAGCTCAACGGCGCCATTGCGGCGATCCGCAGCGACGGCACCTATGATCAGCTGGCGAAAAAATATTTTAATTTCAATGTGTATGGCGACTAATTTATGAATACTGCAGCAATTATTTCTTCCCTTATTGAACAGCGTTTCCGCCCGCAGGGCGGGCTGCGCCAGGTGTTCCTGGTGGCCTGCGGCGGTTCGCTGGTGGATATGTACCCGGCTAATTATTTTCTTAATAGCGAATCCACCACCCTGCACAGCTATATGATGACCGCCAATGAGTTTGTCCATGCCGCGCCGAAGACGCTGGGCAGGCAATCGCTGACGATTGTCTGCTCCCACGGCGGCGATACCCCCGAGTCGGTGGCGGCGGCGGAGCTGGCCCAGCGCCGGGGCAGCGCCACCGTCACCCTGACCCATAACGAGCGGGCAGGCCTGATCGATTTCTCCGACAGCAATCTGCTGTATGCCTGGGGCGATGACAGCCAGGTTATCAATAATCCGATGGCGCTGATTCTGAGCCTGTGCGTCGAGGCGTTGCAGCAGACCGAAGGCTTCGACGGCTATGCCGATTTCCTGGCCGGCATGGAGCAGATCGACGGGGTTATCGCCCGGGCCCGTCGTCAGGTCCAGGCGCGCAGCGCAGCGTTTGCCAAACGCTATGCGCAGGAGTCGCTTTTTTATATTCTTTCCAGCGGAGCGTCCTACGGCCATGCCTATGGCTTTGCCATCTGCTCGCTGATGGAAATGCAGTGGCTTAACGCGGCGTCCATCCACAGCGGCGAGTATTTCCACGGTCCGTTTGAAGTGACGGATGCCAATACGCCTTGGATTTTGATGATGAACGAAGGCCGCACCCGGGCGCTGGACGAACGGGCGCATGCCTTCCTGGGCCGGTATGGCGATAAGGTGGAAATTATCGATGCCCGGGAACTGGGCCTGGGCGTGATGCCGGTAAGCGTGGTGGACTATTTTAACCCGATACTGTTTTACAGCGTGATGTGCGAATACCGTGCCGCGTTGGCCAATGAGCGGCGGCATCCGTTGGAGACGCGGCGGTATATGGGACAGGTGCCCTACTGAGGGACGACATGATGAAAGTACTCGGACTAGGCGATAACGTTATCGACCGCTATACCCATACCGGCATCGGTTATCCCGGAGGGAACGCGCTTAACTTCAGCGTATACGCCCGGCTGCTGTCGGCCGAGGCCGCCTATCTGGGCGTCTTTGGCGACGATCGGGCGGCGGAGCATATCCGCCGCGTGCTGGCGGCGAGGGGAGTGGACATTTCCCGCTGCCTGGTGGCGGCCGGCGAAAATGGCCATGCCAGCCTGACCATCGAACAGGGGGAGCGCCGCTTTCTCGGCTCCAACGCCGGCGGCATCCGTCAAAAAATAGCCATGGATTTTGCCCTGGAGGATATGTCCTGGCTAGGCCAGTTTACGCTGGTGCATACCAGCGCCTACAGCTATGCCGACGCCCTGTTGCCGGCGCTTGGCATGCTGCCTGGCCGTTTATCCTATGATTTTTCAGATGATTTTGAAATTGAGCGGGCGTTGCCGCTGTGTCGCTGGCTGGATTACGGCTTTTTCTCCTGCGCGGACCGCAGCCTGGGGGAAACCCGGGAAGTGCTTGCCGCGGCCCGGCATGCGGGCTGCCGCCTGCCGATCGCCACCCGCGGAGCCGAGGGCGCTTTGCTGTTCGACGGCAGCCGCTGGTTCAGCCAGGCGCCGGAGATGATCACGCCGGTGGATACCCTTGGCGCCGGAGACGCTTTTATCACCGCGTTCCTGCTGGCCCATGCCGCGGGTGACACGCTGGCGGAAAGCCTGCGCCGGGGCGCCGGTTTCGCCGCGCGGATATGTATGGTGGAAGGGGCATTCGGCGAGGGCATGATCTACTGATTTCCCACGCCGCGCAATACGCGACAAGATTGCCGGTGTCGGCAGGATTCAATGGCTTCAGGTAAAGCGGCGCCGGCTGATGAAATAGCGACATTCCCCCCATCGCTGCCGGCGCAGCCTGTTTTACCGCGGCAAATCTTCGCCTGATTGCGGGGGATGCGCGGACGCCGCGCCGTATTTTTGCCGGCATTGGCGGCGAAACTGGGTCGGCGAAATCGTTTCATGCAGCCTGAACTGATGGCGAAACGTGGCCTCCGAGCTGTGGCCGGAGACTTCGGCTATGCGCGCGATGGACAGCGACCCGCTGCTCAACAGCTCCCTGGCATAATCCAACCGGCACTGCGCCAGCCATTGCATCACGGGCAGTCCCATGGCTTCCTGGAAATGGCGTTGCAGCGTCCGCTCGGACATCATGGCGCGTTTTGCCAGCGAGGAAACCGTATGGGTCAGTATCAGGTTGCCCCGCAGCCAGTCAACCAGGGAGGCAATGCGGTTTTCCCCTTTTTCCACCACTTTGGTTTTGATTAACTGCTGTTGGCTCCCTTCCCGGTGAAAAGGGATCACCAGACGCTGCGCCACCATATTGGCGACACGGTGGCCATAGTCGTTCTTGACCAGATGCATCAGCATATCCAGCCCGGCCGCCGATCCGGCCGAAGTCATGATTTGCCCCTGATCAACATACAGCGCCGAGGGCAAGACGATGGTATCGGGATAACGTTGCGCCAGCAGCCTGGCGTGATGCCAATGGGTGGTGACGCTTTTGCCGTGCAGCAGGCCGGCCGCCGCCAGCACAAATACCCCGGTACAGATGCTGCAAATGCGCGCGCCGCGCCGGTAGGCGTCACGCAGGCTTTGCAACAGGCGTTCCGAAGGGGTTTCATTGATATCCCGCCAGGCCGGTATGATGATCGTATCCGCCGTGGCCAGCACATCGAGATCGGCTTCTATCTCCATGCGGATACCGCCGACGGCATGGATCAGGTGCTTATCAGCGGTACAAACCGTAAAGCGGTACCAGTCGACGTTCAGTTCCGGGCGCGCCACGGCAAAAAATTCCACCACGCAGCCAAACTCGAAGGTTCGCAGCCGGTCGTAGGCTACCGCCACGACATGGTGACCTTTTTTGGCATGATTTATACGCATCTTGTCCCTTCCTATCCTATCAAGCCCGGTAAATATCATTACATAATATCCCTATTAGTGAGCCGTATAGAAGAGTAATGCGTTTGCGCGGGTATGGCTTGATGGCATTTTATTGCTGTTCCATAGGGGAGGTGGCATGAGGATCGCTCTGATCAATCCGCAGACGGAAACCGTGGGGATGCGCGAACTGTATGATCAATATGAAAACCTGGCGCTGGCGCTGATTGCCGCCCAGCTACGGCCGAGCGGGCATAGCGTGGAGCTGTACGATTTGCGGGTGGACGGTTTAACGGAAAGCGCTATGGCCCAGCTGATCGCCCAGGAAAAATTTGCCCTGATCGGCTTTAGCGTGAATTACGCCACCCTGCATTCGGCGTTGAGGATAAGCCAGCGGCTGGCGCTGTTTGCCGATCCCAAACCTTTTATCGTCCTGGGCGGCGAGCATGTTTCGTATGAGGATGTCGGCATTCTGTCGGCCTATCCGTCCATCGACGCCATTTGCCGGGGAGAAGGGGAGATTACCTTCCACCGCATGGTCGACGCCCTCAGCAACGGCTTTCCGCTTAACGATGTCGCCGGCATCACCTGGCGGGACCGGGCGACCGGCGAGTGCCGTATTAACGCCAACCGGGCGGCGAATAATCATCTCGATGGCCTGTGTTTCGCGGCCCATGATATTGCGCTGAAAAGCGTGCGTACCGCCAGGCCGGTCAAAACCGGCATTTTAATGAAACGCGGCTGTCCTTACCCGTGCGTATTTTGCAACGCGCAGCGTTTCCTGGGCAATGAGTCTACGGGCATCCGGGCGCGCTCGCCCGCCAATGTCGTCAAAGAAATGGCGGCAATGCAACCGCTGGTCAAGCAAACCCGGGGATACCTGCATATCTTTGATGCCACCTTTGTGACGCCGGCCAGAGAAAACCGCGCCTGGATCGAGGAATTTTGCGACGAGATGGAGCGGCGATCGTTAACCTTGCCGTTGGACGCCTTTATCCGCGCCGACAGCGTTGACATCAACAAACCCAGGGATCGGGATCTGCTGCTGCGTCTAAGAAGCGTCGGTCTTATCAGCACCTATTTGGGCCTGGAGGCCGGTGATAATGAACAGCTTGATTTGTATAATAAAAAAATCGTCCCCTCCGAATCAAGTAAGGTTTACCACTACCTCAAATCCCTTGGCATGACCGGGTCTACCAACGGCTGCATTACCTTTTTCCAGGACGTGACGCTGCGG
Organism: Sodalis sp. C49; assembly: GCF_046352915.1. Taxonomy (NCBI): domain Bacteria; kingdom Pseudomonadati; phylum Pseudomonadota; class Gammaproteobacteria; order Enterobacterales; family Bruguierivoracaceae; genus Sodalis; species Sodalis sp. C49. Next base: position 269,767 of record NZ_CP163303.1, read on the forward strand.
CAAATACAAAATAGCGTGCTGTTTTTGTACGGCGTCGGGCTGGCGTCGTTATGGAATATTGCCTCGCGCGCCGAAACGCTGCCCGGTATTCGTCTTAATCACCAGACGCGGGTACACGAACGGCACGTGCCCTGGGATGTGGAGAATTATCATTTCAAGGATGACAAAGTGGCCACGCTCTACGCTTTCATCCGCCGGATAATCGACCGCTATGAGATTATCCGCCTCGAAGACCGTATGCTGCGCGAGATTCGCGATGCAATAAAAGTGACGCAATTTTACTGCGGCATCACCGGTTACTCCCATCTGGAGAAGGCCTTCGATCAGCACGTCAGCACGATTCAGGGCGATACGGTGGAGTTTGTCATGGGCCTGATTAGCGAATTATCCTGCCAGGACACCCTCTCCGATCGTTTGCTGCGGGCTGAATATAACTATATTGCACGGCTGGAAGAGAACATGAAGAAGCTGTTCATGTTTTATGGGACCAAATAACATGCGCATGAAAGTCTATATTACATTATCCCTTTCCGCCTTTTTTTGGGGTGGTTCGGCAATAGCGGGTAAATATGCCCTGGCGGTATTTATTCCTTCGTTCGTCACCTTTGTCCGTTTTTTCCTGGCCGCGGCGATCATCTTTATTTTAATTGATAATAAAAAACAGCTGCTGCATATCAACTGGGTGACCCATATGCGCATGCTGGTCACGGCTGTTTTTGGCGTGACCTTATGTTATTACTTTTACTTTAACGGCCTGAATATCAGCAGCGCATTCAATGCCGGCATTATCGAGGCGACCATCCCGCTGATTACGCTGCTGATGGCGTCTTTATCCGGCATGGAGCGCGTTAAACCCTGGCAACTGCTGGGATTGATTGTTGCCTACCTGGGGGTGGCGATTACCATCAGCGGCGGCAATTGGCATAGTGTGCAGGATTCATCCTACAATTATGGCGATATTATGCTGTTAATCAGTACCTTATGTTTTGGCGTTTATAATGTGTTAATCAAAAAATGGCACATTCCCATCCCGGGCATGGTGCGGATGTTTTTCCTGTTCTTCTACGGCAGCCTGGCTTTTTTACCTTGGGTATTCATTGATGCGTATCATCAGGTGGCATTTTGTTATCCCGGGAGGGGGATCACCCTTATCAGTATTGCCTCGATAATTTTTATGTCGATCGGCGGCTCGGTGCTGGCTTATTTATTCTTTAATCAAGGCATCGACGAAATCGGGGCGACCAAAGCGGCCTCTTTTATCAATTTAGTCCCCTTTATTACAGTATTCCTGTCGGTATTTGTGCTGAAGGAACCGGCCGGCCTGGCGCAGTGGGTCGGCGCTGTGGTGATCATTTCCGGCGTCATGCTATCGAACCGGGTGAAGACGGATAAAGCCGCTATCCCGCCGGAATTACCGATCCGCTAGTGGCCGTCTTCAGCGGGATTAGGGTGTTATTCTCCGCGCAGCGCCCGGGGAAACAGCAGATTATTTTCCAGGTTAACATGTTCCATTAAATCATCGGTAAATTCATTAATGCCTGCATAAAGCGCGCGCCAGGTCGTACAAGCCATGGCCGGCGCCGTCCCGTTATGGGTCAATTCACTGATGATTTCAAGCTGCCGCCCGGCATCGTCATGCTCAAGCTCCATGACGGAAATCGGCCCGGCCGCATGGACGCCCATTCCCTGCTTAATCATCGGGAACAGCACCTGCTCCTCTTTCATCATATGATCCCCCAAATCCCGGCAGAGTAGGGTCAATTGCCGGGCCAGCCCACGCGGGCATGCCGGTTTATCCCGATGTACCCGTTCTACTTTTTCCGCCATCAAAATCAGTTCCGGCAATTGTTCCCGGTGGCGCTGATGATAGCGCGCCAGGATATGATCAATCAGTTCAGTCAAGGCGCTGTCCTGACAGGGTCGGGTTTCACCGGGCTGCTCCATCAACGCCGCCAGTTGCGTTTCAATCAGTTCAATGTCCAGGAGTTGTTTTTCGGCGGCCCGCAACAGGGTCTGTTTGCCCCCACAGCAAAAATCCAAACCGTACTCACGGAATAGCCGGGTGGCGCGCGGAATGGTTATAGCAAGAGAGCCAAGGGCCTGATCGCGATACTGCATGGTAACACCTTAGAGAGAGGGAAAATTTATGATGCATTATACATGCATCTTTTAGCGTGTTGCCATAATCCCTAGTAGGTAGACGCATTGACGCTGTTTGGGCAATGCCTGCGGACGGGCTGATCTTGGGGCGCGACGGGCCGTGCGATCGCCGTCCGGGGGCAGCCCTGGCGGCAAAGCGCAACCAGACGACAATAAAGTCAAGGTATTATCCCCTATTGTCACTGTACGGTATTGTTTCTGTTGTATGCTTTTGTTTTGCTTAAGTGTCGCAGGGGAGGAATGAAATGCACCATATCGTTTTGCTTTTATCATCATTTTTCATGGCCGGGGCGGTATTCGCCAGCTCGGTGTCGACTGTGACGGTTCCTCATCTGTCGTCCGCCATAAACCAGCGCCTGTTGGTGATGAAAGATGTCGCCGGTTACAAGGCGGAGCATCACTTGCCCGTAGAAGACCTGGCGCGGGAACGGAAGGTGGTGGCTTCGGCCCAGGAAGATGCCAAGGCCATGGGCCTGGATCCGCAGTCTGTGCTGCCCTTTATCCAGGCTCAGATGGATGTGGCCAAGGCTATTCAATACCGTTATCTGGCTGACTGGTTATCCAGCCCTGAACCGTCATGGCAACCGAGAAGCCTTGATGAGGTCAGAGGGGCCATCGCCGACCAGGACAAGGTGATACTCAATTCGATCGGCCAGCGGTTGCTCGCCGGTGGTTTCAGTGAAGCGGATAAGGCGGAAATGTATAATTTGCTGCATGCGCCCCATCTTAGCGACGCGGATAGGCACCGCCTGGTTGACGCGCTGGTTAAAATTAAACGCCGGCTGTAGACTCGGCCGGGTTTGGCCCCGCCATCCCCCAGCGTGATGGCGGACGGCAAGGGCCGCTGCCGCAAATGCGCAAGCTTTGCCACCTCCGCGCCTCGCTGGTTCGGTGTGTTCAATGTCACGCGGGCAGTGCTGCCCTTAATGCGGGCACAACGTTCCGGCCATGTTATTACCGTCTCTTCGACCTGCGGCATCACCGGATTCGACGGCGCATCTATTTACTGCGCGACGAAGTTTGCCGTCGCGGGCTGGTCCGAATCCCTGAGCATCGAACTTGAACCTTTCGGGATCAGGGCAACCTGCATCCATCCGGGTCCTTTTCGCACTGATTTTCTCGAGTCAACCTCGGTCAGGTTCGGCGATCGCGTGGTTGATGATTATCAACAGTCGAGTCAAGCCAAGCGCGGGGCCCTCGCCAATACGAACCATAACCAGGACGGAGATCCGGTTAAATTTGGCCAGGCCGTGGTCAGGCTTGCCGAAGATAAAACGCCGCCGGTGCGATGGGCTGCGGGGACGAACGCCTTCGAGACGCTGATGGCGCGCGCAGACGAGCTTCGCCGCAGCGCGCACGAATGGCAGGCGCTGTCGCAGTCAACCGATATCGGCTAAGGGAAATAACCTGTCCTTAATGGCGGCGGATGCGCGGCCCGGGTCGGCGTCTGCGCACGCCAGCAAATAACGGCGTAGGTGGTCAATCGCCATTGGACGTTCCTCTATATGCCGGCGGTGCTTGATATGGAACGCGCCATAAAGTCCGTCAGGTTGCGGCGTGGAGGTGCTTCCACACCGCGCCGTAAGTGCCCAGTTCGCTGAAGCCGCCATCGGCGGCGAGATCGATGCCGGTGATAAAGCTGGCGGCATCGCTGGCGAGAAACAGAACCACTTCTGCCATCTCCTCGGGACGGCCCGCGCGGCCCAGCGGTGTCAGCTCGACCAGCGCGCGAAATAGCGGACCGGCCGGGTCCATCATCGGCGTGGCTATGACGCCGGGATGGAGCGCGTTAACACGGATGTTGGCGGGGGCGAGCTCGATCGCCGCCGATTTGGTCAGGCCGCGCACGCCCCACTTTGACGTGGAATAGCCAGCGACCGGATGGCCCATAATGCCGGCGGTGGATCCCAGGTTGACAATACTGCCGCCGCCGCCGTGCTTCATCAGGGGTGCGCACGCCTGTATGCCGAGAAACTGCCCGGTAAGGTTGACGTTCAACATGCGCTCCCATTCCTCCCGCGTCGTATGGGTGAGGGCATGGCGAACATTGGCGCCGGCGTTGTTAATAAGAATGTCGAGCCGGCCTGTCCGTGCCTCGATCTCGGCCACCACCCGCTGCCAGGCGCCGGCATCAGTCACGTCAAGGCGCGCAAAGCTGGCACCCGCCCCCATCTCTGCGGCGCGCGCCTGGCCTTCCTCCTCCAGCACGTCGCAAAGGAATACGCGCGCGCCCTCCTGAACAAATAAACGCGCTTCCGCCTCGCCTTGTCCGCGCGCGCCGCCCGTGATCAACGCCACCTTATGCTCAAGCCTGCCCATGTCATTTCTCCTTGCGCTGTCTTACTCATACGATTTATCGGCGCAACCGCGCCGGAATCCCCAGACAAGAACTATAATTGAGCACTTTCATTTGGATAATCCGCTTAATTCTGCGAACAGACCCAACCAGGAGTGTGAAATGGACCGACTTGAGAGCATGGCCGTGTTTGTCCGCGTGGCGCAAAAGGGCAGCTTTAGCGCGGCAGCCAAGGTCTGCGGGTTGTCCCCCACCATGGTGGCGAATCATATTCAGGATTTGGAACGCCGGCTCGGAACCAGGCTTATCCAGCGCACCACCCGCCGGCAAAACCTGACGGAGGTGGGACAGGCCTTCCTCGCCGACTGTTTAGACGTGCTCGCCCGCGTCGAGACGGCGGAAGATGCGGCGCGGGAACGCCATGGCAGCCCCACCGGGCGCTTGCGGGTTAGCGCCACTGTGTCGTTCGGCACCCATGTCGTCACGCCGCTCATTCACGATTACCTTAGGCTCTACCCGGACGTGGAGGTCGACCTGCGGCTAACCGACCGGATCGTTGACCTGACCGAGGAGGGCATAGAGGCCGCATTCCGATTCGGCGACCTGCCGGATAGCGGGTTGATTGCGCGGTCACTGCGCCCTTGCTTCAGGCAGGTTTGTGCCGCGCCCGATTATCTGGCGAAGCATGGCGTACCGCTAACCCCCGCTGACCTGGCACAACATGCGTGTCTGCTGTTCCGGGAGGGCGCGCCGCGCAACCGCTGGCAATTCGCCGGCATGCCGCCAGTCCAGGTATCGGGCCGCTTGGTCGCCGATAACGGCGCCGCATTGTTGTCGGCGGCGCGGGAGGGTTTAGGCGTGGCGCTGCTGGCGGATTTCGAAATAGCCGCTGACCTGGCCGCGGGGCGTCTGGTCAGGCTGCTGCGCGATACCGCCACGCCGGCATGGCCGCTGGCTCTCGTTCATCTGGCCGACCGGCGCATGACGGCCAAGCTGCGCCGGTTTGTGGAACTCGCGCTTCAACGGCTGGGGTGATCGGTCAGTGGCCGATGGATTCCAGCGGCGCCCAGGGAGTTCAATGGCGGCACTATGCCGGCACTATGCCCGGCACTATGCCGCTGGCTAATAAGTATGAATACGGCGCCGTGAGGCGCCGTAATGAAGAGACCCGGATGTGAATTTTTTTCAATGCCGGGCCTGCTCATAGCGCGCGTCCACGGCGTGGACTTCATTATCTGGCGCATGGCTTCCACTATCGGTAAATTCAGTGAGATCCAATTTATGCGTTTCAGGCGCACAGGCCACGGCGACAACGGTAACCAAACTCATGGCAACGGCCAGGCAGGCGACAGGCCAGGACGCGCCACCCGCCATGCTGGACAGGACGACGGCGGCTAAGGGCGCGATGCCGCCTGACAAGGATGCGCTGATTTCGCGACCAAGGGACAATCCGCTAAAGCGCACTTTCGATGGGAAAACTTCCGAGAAAAACGATCCCTGGGTGCCGAGCATGGCGGCAACGCCGACACCGACACCGAGCGTCATGGCGATGATGACTCCCCAGGTGGTCCCGGTATTCACCAGCCAGAAAAAGGGGAAGGCGAAGACAGCTGAAAAAACGGCGCCGAACATGTAGATGGCGCGGCGCCCAAACCGGTCAGACATCGCGCCGAACATCGGCGTGGTGCACATGGCTACGCCTGCCGCGATGGCAACCGCTATCGGCCCCACGGACGATGCCATATGCAGGGTGCCGACGATATAGGTAATGACAAAAGTCTGATAGACATAACTTACGCCGCTCTGCGCCACCTGGGAGCCGGCGACCACAAGCAGGCTCCTGCGCTCAGTGCGGACAAGATCACGCAGCGGGCTCTTGCTGACGGCCTCGGTTGTCGACAGTTTCTCAAACGCTGATGTTTCGGAAACCTTCATACGAATTAACAGTGCAATGACCACCAGCACAGAGCTGAACAAAAACGGCACCCGCCATGCCCAGGCTAAAAATATCTCTTTTGGCAGTTGGGTGAGTACAGCAAACGTACCTGCCGATAGCAACAGACCGATATATACGCCCACTCCCGGGAAAGACGAATAAAATCCCCGGCGATGCGGTGGTGCGCTTTCCGCGCTGAGGATAGCCGCGCCGCCAAACTCCGCTCCCGCGCCAAAACCCTGAATCAGCCGCAAGGTCACGAGCATCGCCGGAGCCCAAAGGCCCACGGAATCATAGGTCGGCACAAAACCAATCAGCGTGGTCGCAATCCCCATTATTAATAATGTAATCACCAGCACTTTTTTCCGGCCGATTTTATCCCCCAATTGGCCAAAATAGACGGCGCCAAAGGGGCGGACGAAAAATCCGAGGGCAAGTGTGGAGAAGGCCAATAACGTAGACACAACTGCATGCCCCTTGGGGAACATGATTTCATTAAAAACCAGCGCTGCCGCCGTGCCGTAAAGGAAATAATCAAACCATTCCAGCGCAGAGCCGACCAGGGAGGCGGCTGCTACCCCTTTCATAGATGGATGTTTTGCGTGACTCATAGGGTTTTCCCCTGTTCTGTGGCTATAGTTATTCCTCATCACCAAAGATGATTAGGGTGTTTGATAATAAGATGTTCAGCTGTAAAGGGGGTCCGCTAAACACGGACACCGGATAGTGAGGCGTTATTCCCCTTTGAAATGCGGCGTGCGTTTTTCTTTAAACGCGGCTTTACCTTCCCGTGCATCGTCGGTGTAAAAGCATAGGGTACGCAGGTCGCGCTCGTAGCGAACAGCCTGGTCGAGCGGCATATTGACCGCGGCGCGCATGTTCAGCTTCGCCGTCTGGGCCGCAATCGGCGGGCGTGACGCAATAGTGGAGGCCAGCGCTTTCACCGACGCCATCATCGCTTCGGCCGATTCAAACAATTCATCAACGATGCCCCATGCCAGCCCGGTGGCGGCGTCAACCGGATCGCCGGTGTAAAGCATGCGCGACGCGCGGGACGCGCCGATGGTTTTATTCAGGTACACCGCCATACCGCCGCCGCCGACCCAGCCCAACTTGATTTCCGGCGCGCCAAAAAGGGCATTACGGGTGCTGACGCGGATATCACAGCACAAAGCCAGCTCCAGGCCGCCCCCGAGGGCGTAACCGTTAATCGCGCAGATCGTGGGTTTGGTGATTTCCGCCATCGCGTCGCAGTGATCGTGTTTCATACGGTGGATCCACGGAGACGGGTAAGAATCCAGCTCTTTGATATCGCTGCCGCAGCAGAAGGCTTTAGGGCCGTTTGCCGTCAGTACCACCACGCGGACGTCAGGCGCTTCGTTACACCATGAAGCAAGTTTCGTGATGGCGACCGACATGGCGGGGGTGACGGCGTTCAGTTTTTCCGGGCGATTCAGCGCGATAATGGCGACGCTGTCCGCCAACGTAAACTGCACGTTGGGATCAATTTCAAAGTCGAACTCAGCCATCGATTTTCTCTCCATTGGTGCGGATGACCGTGCCGGTTTCCTTCAGGGCGGCGATTTGCTGCTCAGTGAAGCCCAGTTCGGCCAGGATTTCATCCGTATGCTGGCCGACAAACGGCGTCGGGCGATAGATGGAAGAGGGGGTTTTGCTGAATTTAATGGCGAAGCCCGGCGTCTTCACTTTCCCTTCGCTCGGATGGTCGTATTCGACGAAGGTTTCGTTGTGAATGACCTGCGGATCTTGCACCACGTCTTCATAACCGTAGACCTCACTGCTCCACAGTCCTTCCGCATCAAAAGCGGCCCGCCATTCTTTGGTGGTGCGCTCCCGCAGTTTTTCGCGGGTCACCCGGAAAATGAAATCGCGCTGAGGCAATGTATGCCCGTCGACTTCATCTTCCATGGTGTCGAATTCAGGCACGTCGAGGATTTTGCCGAGCGTGGGCAGGTGCGGCGTCACCAGGGTGATATAGCTGTCGGCCGTTTTAAACACACCATACGGCGCGCGGATATAACAGTGCCCGTGCGGTTCTTCGCTGCGGCGCTGCGGTTTGCGGCCCTGCGTGAATACGGTCATTTCCTGCATCTGGTTGGCGATGATCGCATCCAGCATGTTGACCTGGACCAACTGGCCTTCGCCGGTACGTTCACGGTGAAGGAGCGCCGCCAGCGCCCCTTCAAATGCGGTATACGCGGTAATGGCGTCGACCACGTACTGGCCGGAAGGTTGGGGCGGGGTACCGGCCGCACCGGTACTGAGCATGGCGCCGCTGAGCGACTGCAACAGTAAATCCTGGCCCGGGCGTTTTGAATAGGGACCGGTTTCCCCGTAGCCGGACATTGAAACATACACTAAATCCGGTTTTATTTTTTTCAGGGTTTCATAGTCCACGCCCAGACGCGCAGCGACACCCGGGCGATAGTTTTGAATAAAGACATCCGCTGTTTTAACCAGCTTATACAACAGCGCCTTGCCCTCTTCATCTTTCAGGTTCACGGCCAGGCTGCGCTTGTTACGGTTCAGGGACAGAAACGACGTGTTGATGACGTTTCCAAATGCGGCGCCGGCCGACGTGTGGCGTTGCCATTCGCCGGAGGTCGGCTCGACTTTAATCACATCGGCGCCCATATCCCCCATGCGCAGCGCCGCAAACGGCCCGGCCATCGCAATTGAACAGTCAAGTACCCGATACCCTTTAAGAATTGACATAAAACGACCTCTTGCTCTCAGAAACGCCGCCATCCGGGGCGGGGATGATTGATGGAAATAATTTAGGCGAAATTTATTAGATATTATATATAATATTTAAAAAAGTGTGATGATGATCGAAATTTCTATGCGTGCTAACCGATAGAATCAGGGTCAGTGTTTGGTATCTTATTAAATAATAAAGGAATTATAATGAAAACATTCAAAGGGTTAACCTGGGATCATCCGCGCGGCCACCGGCCTCTTCAGGCGTGGGCGCGAGAAGACGGTGCGGTAAAGGTGGACTGGGCTGTCCAGAAACTGGAAGGTTTTGAGTCCCATCCCATTGATGAGCTCGCCGAGAGATATGATTTCCTGATTGTCGATAATCCCGGCATCGGTGAAGCGGCGGAGAAAGGCTGTTTACGTCCCCTGGAGGCGTTTCTAAGCGAGGCGCAGTTATCCTTCCTGCGTAACAGCAGCGTAGGTCCCTCCTTTGACAGTTACCAGTATTACGGCCGGCACTGGGCCATTCCCATTGATGCCGCCGCCCAGGTTTGCGCGCTGGCCGGGCAGGCCGCCTCGGCCCAGCCGGACACCTGGCAGGAAGTCCTGCGTTTGAGCCGGTTAAACCCGGGACGGGTGGCGCTGTCGTTGGGCGGACCTCATGCGCTTTTGACATTTTATGCCATTAGCCTGTCGCTGGGGGGCACGCTTTTTTTGGGCAATGATTTTGTCCTGGATAAGGCGGTGGCGGCCCAGGCGCTGACATTTATGAGGGAGATTTATTCCTCTCAGCAGCCCGGGCTGGTTGATCTTAACCCCATCGGGTTGCTGGATGAAATGGCTCAGGGACGTGTTGACCTGTGTCCCGCCATTTTCGGTTATGTCAATTACGCCACGCCTGACGACGGCAGGCCCGTCAGCTTCGTTGACATTCCCCACTGCGGCGAACCGGCTATGCGTGGATCCATTTTGGGCGGGACCGGGCTGGCGATTTCCGTGCATTGCGGGCTAACGCCTGGTCTTATCGACCACATCATGCGGTATGTGTCAGAACGCGTACAGTCCACGCTGGTGGTTGAAAACGGCGGACAGCCCGCCAATGTCCGGGCATGGCATGATCACCATGCCAACGAACTGACGGGCAACTTTTTCCGCAACACGTTTTCAACCGTTGCCAATGCCTATGTCCGGCCAAAGTATCACGGCTACATCCCGTTCCAAGACAGTTCATCCGCCATCGTCCGCGATGGCCTGGTTAGCGGAAAACAGGCCGGGGATATCTTCGACGCCATCCGGGAAAACCACGGGCGCTACCTGCCCTGAGGAATATGCGGATTTATCCCTACGCCCGCCCGGCGGCGTTAGGGAAACTAAAGGGCGCGTTTTATCGGGCTGTGCTGTATGAGATTTGGCGGTCAAAGCCCAGGATGATGTGGTCCGCTGATTTACTGCGATACATTTCCGCGTCCCGCCGCTCTATGGCATCGATAATCTCATCATGCTCATCGCACAACAGTTGCAGGTCAGGCACGCCGCGCTCCTCGTGAAAGCGGCCCACCTGCGGTCCATAGTTCAGGGTGGCGTACATCTCGATAATTAAATCATTACGTGACGCAATGACAATGTGCTTATGAAATTCGGCATTAAGATTAATGAAATAACTGTACTGTTCATACCGGGGGCCATAATGGTGGGTACGCATGGAATCATTGAGCTGGCGAAGATAAGCGATTTCATCCGGCGTAATATTCGTAAGGACCATGTCGGCTATGGCAGGCTCAATCAGCAGGCGCGCCTGCTGCCACTGGGCAATATCCCGGGCGTCGGGTTTATCCGCCACCCGGAATCCTTTGTTATGCTCCAGTAAAATGAGTTTTTCTGCGGCGAGACGAAACAGCGCTTCCCTCACGGGTATGCCGCTGACGCCAAACCGTACGCTCAGATTTTTAACGATAAGCCGCTCACCGGATTTAAGCTGATTGGAAATGATCTCCTGCTTTAGCAGCTCATAAACTTTATGGCTGATGCTCTCGTGCTGCAGCATAGGGCCTCTACGGATTATACAAAATATATAATATCCTAACACTTATACTACTTACTGGCAATTTAACATATTGGCAACAAGCCGCCCTGATCAATATTTATCAATCCGCCTGGGCTTTTCTTATTTTGCGTCTCTGGCAGGGAATCCCTTTGCCATTAACTGGCAATATAGGCGCAGGGAAAGAACGCTTGCATGATTAACACCACAGAATGAACGCTGTAATCCTATGGAGAGGTCTATCAAATACATAGGGTAATACAGGTGTGACTGGGTTAAGTCCGCGTATAGAGTAGCAATGAGAATACATAAAAGGAGTATGGTCATGAGCAATTCGATTGATGAAGAAGCAAAAGACGCAAAGCCGATTGTTGAAGCAGAAAGAGAAGCATCAGAGAGTAAATGCCCTTTTCATGAAGGAAATTCCAATAAGGCATCCGGCGGAGGGACACATAATCGGGACTGGTGGCCTAACCAGCTCAGAGTCGACCTCCTGAATCAGCACTCAACCCGCTCTAACCCGTTGGACGAATCCTTTGATTACCGCCAGGAATTCGCCAAATTAGATTACTCCGCGCTCAAAGCCGACCTGAAAGCGCTGCTCACTGAGTCGCAACCCTGGTGGCCCGCCGACTGGGGCAGTTATATCGGTCTTTTCATCCGCTTGGCGTGGCATAGCGCCGGGACTTATCGCGCCGTCGACGGGCGCGGCGGCTCGGGACGCGGCCAGCAGCGCTTCGCACCGTTGAACTCCTGGCCAGATAATGTCAGCCTCGACAAGGCGCGCCGTTTGCTGTGGCCGGTGAAGCAAAAATACGGGCAAAAAATTTCCTGGGCCGACCTCTATATCCTTGCGGGCAACGTCGCTCTGGAAAACTCCGGTTTCCGTACCTTTGGCTTTGGTGCCGGGCGCGAAGACGTATGGGAACCCGATCTGGACGTGAACTGGGGCGGCGAGACAACCTGGCTTGAACACCGCCATCCTGAATCGCTGGCGCAATCGCCGCTGGGCGCAACGGAAATGGGGCTGATTTACGTCAATCCCGAAGGCCCCAACCACAGTGGTGATCCCGCCTCGGCCGCCCCGGCTATCCGCGCCACCTTCGGCAATATGGGGATGAACGATGAAGAGACCGTTGCGTTAATCGCCGGCGGCCATACGCTGGGCAAAACGCATGGCGCAGGTCCCGCCAGCCATGTCGGCGTTGACCCTGAAACCGCGGCTATTGAAGCGCAAGGCCTGGGCTGGGCGAGCAGTTTTGGCTCGGGTGCCGGGGCTGATGCCATCACCTCCGGTCTGGAAGTGATCTGGTCGCAGACGCCGACGCAGTGGAGCCATAACTTCTTCGAAAATCTGTTTAAATATGAGTGGGTACAGACGCGCAGTCCGGCGGGCGCTATCCAGTTTGAAGCGGTTAATGCGCCGCAGAGTATTCCTGATGCCTTTGATGCCGAAAAAAAACGCAAACCCACCATGCTGGTCACCGATCTGACGCTTCGTTTCGATCCGGAGTTTGAAAAGATAGCGCGTCGTTTCCATGACGATCCCCAGGCTTTCAACGAAGCCTTTGCCCGGGCGTGGTTCAAGCTGACTCACAGGGATATGGGACCCAAGGCGCGTTATATCGGGCCCGAGGTGCCAAAAGAAGACTTAATCTGGCAGGATCCGCTGCCGCTGCCGGTCTATCACCCGACCAGCGCCGATATCGCACTGCTGAAAGAAAAAATTGCCGCATCCGGCCTGAGCGCCGGTGAACTGGCCTCGGTGGCATGGGCTTCGGCATCAACCTTCCGCGGCGGCGACAAACGGGGCGGCGCAAACGGGGCACGGCTGGCGCTGCTACCGCAAAGAGAATGGGACGTGAACGTCATTGCCGCCCGCGTCCTGCCCACGCTGGAAGCCATTCAGCAGTCATTGCAAAAAGCTTCCCTGGCGGATGTGATCGTGCTGGCCGGCGTGGTCGGTGTAGAACGGGCGGCGAAAGCGGCCGGCGTTGAGATTGATGTGCCTTTCACCCCAGGTCGTGTGGATGCCCGCCAGGATCAGACTGATATCGCCATGTTCGAATTGCTTAAACCAAAAGCGGATGGTTTCCGTAACTATCGCGGTGTTTTCGACAGTACATCGACTGAGGATCTCCTGATCGACAAGGCACAGCAGCTTACCCTCACCGTGCCGGAATTAACGGTGCTCATCGGGGGTTTACGGGCGCTTGGAACAAACTACGATGGCAGCCAGCTTGGCGTGTTTACAAATAACCTGGGTGAACTTAATACTGACTTCTTTGTAAATCTACTGGATATGGCCATTGAATGGAGAGCCATCGACTCCTCAGGTGAACGATTCGAGGGGCGCTATCGCGCCAGTGGCGAGGTCAAATACAGTGCAACGCGCGCCGACCTGGTATTTGGCTCTAATGCCGTATTACGTGCATCAGCAGAGGTTTACGCCAGCAGTGATGCCAAAGAAAAGTTTGTTAAAGACTTTGTCGCGGCCTGGACGAAGGTGATGAATCTGGATCGATTCGACTTATAAAAATTGTTGACCGGCAGCAACGATAGAGATCGCCTGGTAAAAAGCCCGTTTCAGGGAACTGACGCGGGCTTTTCTATGTCTGGTGATGCGAAAAGAGCCTGTGCCCGTAAGCGGGCCGGAAGACGGGTGAGTGCCTATCATGCGCCTGAAGAATAACCGGCTTATGCTGGCTGACAAGACCTGCGGCCTGGCGCTACGTTTATCGGCTGACCAGAAATGGCACCTTGTTTTTCCGCATTGCCGATAAACCTCACAGAAGTTCCTGTGCCTACAAGGCTTACGGCTGGCGAATCAAAGCCCGATTCGTCAGCCGGCACAAAAGGGCGCCTGACAGGGGAAAACGGCGCCGGGCTTCCCAGTCTTTGCGCCCGTTAGTTTTCCCGGGAGGAGAAACACCTGTGCGTCAGTTTCAGCCTAAACCATCCCTGACCCGCTTTTGGTTAACGCCTCGTCATTTCTACCCGGCGCACACGTCCGGGCCACATCAGTAATAATTTAGCTGAAACGATAAAGCAAATGTTGTTGTATAACGCAAATATAAAGTAATGCATCGATGTTATTTCATTATTATTGCGATATGAACCCCATTTTTATCGCATTTTTAGTTCACTTTTCTATCAGGTGAAGCTCATCACATTTCTTTAACCTGCTTGCCAGTAGATTTTCTTAGGCAAAACAATAATCGATTCAGCAAAAGGGAAGAGAAATGAAAACTAAACTGGCTTTAACGGTACTTGCAGTCATGATTTCGGGTCATGCCGCGGCTAAAACCTGGGTGCTGACAAGTGCTGAAGTGGGCGCTGAAAAGGGAAACTGGAAGATTTCAAGCACAGAGCTGAAGGTAAAGGATAAGACGTTCAGCATTGAACAGAAAGTGCTGCATGGCGGTAAACAAGAAGGCAGCAAAGTGATTGTCATCAGCAGCAAAGATGGCCTCACCATTACCCTGAGTCCAACCCGCGGGATGAACCTGCTGCGGGTTGAAGGCTTCGGTTCGAAAATGGGCTGGGATTCCCCCGTCAAAGAGGTGGTCAACCCGGCGTTTATCAATCTGGAAAGCCGCAATGGGGTGGGCTGGCTGGAAGGTTTTAATGAAATGATAGTCCGCTGTGGCTATGAATGGACCGGTCATCCGGTTACCGCAGACGGTCAAATCTACACGCTGCATGGTAAAGCGGGCAACACCCCGGCCTCACAGGTGGAAGTGGAGGTGGCGGATACGGCGCCCTATGAAATTCATATTCGTGGCCTGATCAAGGAAAGCACCTTCAAGAAAGCCGATTTGCAGACCATGACCGAACTGCGCTATGTGCCCGGTAGCAACAGTTTCAGCCTGCATGACGTCTTAACCAACCATGCGGATTATCCCCACGATTACCAGATTATCTATCACAGCAATTTCGGCGCGCCGATTCTGGAAAACGGCGCGCGCTTCCTGGCGCCGATGGCCAGTATCAGTCCGTTTAACGATTATGCCAAAGACGGACTGAAGACATGGCAAACCTTTGCCGGTCCGACCAAAGGGTTTGATGAAATGGTCTTTAACATCAGGCCGCTATCCGACCAGAACCACCAATCACTGGCGGCAGTCGTGAACAAAGAGGGAGATCAGGGCGCATCCATCCAGTTCGATACCCGTCAGTTACCCGTACTGACGTTATGGAAGAATACCGATACGGTAAAACAGGGGTATGTAACGGGTATCGAACCAGGCACCAGCTATGCTTACCCGGTCACCATCGAGCGTGAGCAAAAACGCGTTAAGCAACTGCAGCCGGGAGCCAGCACCCAGTTTGATCTGACCTATACATTACTGCACGGCAAAGAGCAGGTCGCAGACGTTGAGAAGA
This sequence comes from Sodalis sp. C49, assembly GCF_046352915.1. Lineage (NCBI taxonomy): Bacteria > Pseudomonadati > Pseudomonadota > Gammaproteobacteria > Enterobacterales > Bruguierivoracaceae > Sodalis > Sodalis sp. C49. Next base: position 285,307 of record NZ_CP163303.1, read on the forward strand.
AGATTGCGGCTATTCAGGGCGAGACCAAAATCGATGAAAACGCCGTGCCGATAGCGAAGGAGTAAATCGCCAGGCTAATGCTCCCGGAAGTCCAAATCCGGGAGCACAATGACAGGGATTGCGGTATCAGCGTTTGCGGAGCAGGCATATCAGGGGGCCGGGCATGATTTTTTCGTGCCATGCCAGCATGCTAAGTCGGTTAAACGAAGATGAGGCATTTTCCTGCCAGCGCCACGATGCGTCCCGCACGCTGGGCCATTCCCCGTGGCGCCGTCTCACCACGCGACAACTTCATCAGCCCAAGGCGGATTCGCCCCCGCGCGCGACACGGTAATCGCGGCCGCGCCAACCCCGAGCGCCAGCGCGGCGCGCATCTGCTCCTCGTTCAGTCCGGCAATGGCCGCCTTGGTCAGCAACCCCTGGGCGTGCAGGCTGGCCAGTATCCCGGCATTTACCGTATCTCCGGCTCCCACCGTATCCACCACGGGCACCTTGACCCCCGGAATATGCACCCTGGCGGCGGCCGAATAGGCGTCGGCGCCGGCAGCGCCGCGGGTGATGACCATCAGGCTTGGACCGCGCGCCAGCCAGCGGCCGGCAATCTCCTCGTCGCTGCCGCTTTCCCCGAACCAGGCTAAATCCTCGTCGGAGAGTTTGACGATATCCGCCAGGGCCATCATGCGTTGCAGGCGGGCAAGATAGGTCTCCCGGTCGGCGATGAAGTTGGCGCGGATATTCGGGTCGAGGAACATCACCCGTTGCGGCGCGTCACGCGCCATCAGGGCTTCATAGACGCTGCCGCAAGGCTCGGCGATCAGGCTAATGCCACCGAACAGCAGGGCGGTCGCCTCTTGCGTGGCCGGCAGATCGCTTTCCGTCAGCATGCGGCCCGCGGTATTCTCGTCATAGAAGGTATAGCGCGCCTGGCCCTCAACCAATTGCGCAAACGCCAGCGTGGTCGGGAGCGCGGAGCAGGCCGCATGCGTGCCATCGACATTGGCGCGCGACAGGGCGTCGCGCAGTATCCCGCCCATAAAATCGGATGACAGACCGGAGAACAACCCCGTCGGCACCCCGAGCCGCCCAAGGGCTATCGCGGTATTGAACGCCGCGCCGCCGGGGCAGGGAAGAAAGGCGGCTTCCCCGCCCGCGGTAACGCGGGGCAACATATCTATCAGCGCTTCGCCGCAACATAAAATCATCAGCGTTCTCCTTCACCCACCGTGACCACCGGCGGTGTTTCAAGCTGGTCGGCAACTTGCATCCAGCATGCGGCGAAATGACCGTAAGCGGTTTTGATCGCCACCCCGGTCGGCAGTTCCGGGCATTCATTCTCGCCGTTGCTGCCCCAGTTCACCCAGCCGGACTGGCGGCGCTGCACAATTTGAAAGGCGCCGGAGGGGCGTGAAGTCCACCAGACCATGGCGCGGCCCGCGTCCTGGTGGTATTCCACCGTTTTGCTGGCCGGTCCCGGGAAAATCGTTTCATGCGCCATGGCGGAGACATCCACCGCCTGGTCCGTCAAGACCCAGGGGCGGTCATTCAGATCGGCGCTGACGTGCGCGCGGGCTCTTACCCGGGCCAGCCTGTCCCGCAGTTCGTCTTCGTCGAGCACGTTTTCCCAGGCGCAGAACAGGCGCCAGTAGAGATCCCAGTGGGCCGACGCCATATCCGCCAGCCGGGCGCGGAACTCTTCAAATTTCGGGCTGTGATTCGCTGAGTTGGCCACCGTATCGGCCACCATCGCCACCAGTTCCCCGGCGTAGGGATCGCCGGCGCGATAGCGCGTTCCACCGTAGGCGGCGAAGCGATCAAATACCAGCTGTCCCGGGCCGCCTTCAAACTCATCGCCGACAGTGATTTTATCGGTTACCGAGCGGCCGTTGATCTCGGTCTGGAAGCTATCGACCCGGTAGCGGCGCTGAAAGAAGGGTGTTTTATAAAAAAATTGCCAGTCGATGCTAAAGCGCTTGCCGCGTAATTCCGGCAGCAGACCGTCGGGGATCACCCCATGCATGCGGTAATGATGCAGTACCGGTCCGCATTCCACGGTTTCAATGGCCACCGTGGTATGTTCGGGGGGGTTGATCAGCCCGTTTTCCGGAGTGAAAAAGGGGCCATAGAATCCGCCGATGGCGTTATTCCCGGACGGCAGCAGCTCAAAACCATCCCCGGCGGCGCGGAAATGGCGGATGCCCCACTTCGATGAACCCGCCCCCTGGGCGGTGCCGCGGCACAGTTCAAGATCGAAGGCGCCGGTATCGAGGCGCGCGAAGCAGTCGATTTCTTTGCCGGGCAGCGGCTGAATACCGCCGAACCGCGCGGCTTCCACCACCGTACAGGGCCGCTCGAGGGTGAAACGAAGCCGGCCGGTAAAGCTGACGGTAGCGATAAAGCGGGTGCGGCCATGGCCTGAACCGGCGGCGAGCCGCTGGCAGAGCACCGGCTCGCCACTGTCGGTGGCGGCCAGCCACAGGTCGCCGGCAACATCCCGTTCGATGGCGAATATCACGGGTTCATGCACCCGCTGCCCGGAAAGCGGATCCGTGACGGTAATGGTATCTGACATGCAGGGTCTCCATAACAAGAGGCATAGGGTCCGCTGCCGCGACAGCGGACTGAGTAAGGGAACATGCAGGCGGCGTTATGACGGCGGGGTTTTTTGCCGGCGCCAGAAGGTGAACAGCTCCGGGCGCTGTTTAAGCCCGTCGATGGCCACCGCCAGGATAATAACGATTCCTTTGATCAGCAGTTGGGTGAAGAAGGGGACGCTGAGGAGGATAAGCCCGGTGCTCAGCACGCCAAGAATAATGGAGCCGATCAGCGTGCCGATAATTCGTCCGCGTCCGCCCGACAGGCTGGTGCCCCCCAGCACCACCGCGGCGATGGCGTCCAGTTCATAACCGGTGCCCGCCGTGGGCTGGGCCGAGATAACCCGCGCCGCAAAGATAATGCCCGCCAGGCCCGAGCAGATGCCGGCAATAACATACACGGAGGTGGTAATGCGATTGACTCGCACCCCGGCCAGGCGGGCCGCCTGGGCATTGCCGCCCACCGCGTACAGGTGGCGCCCGTAGCGGGTGCGCTCCAGGATAAACCACGCCAGCACATACACCACGGCCATGATGATCACCGGGATTGGGATGCCGGCCAGGTAGCCGTTGCCAAGTTCGCGAAAGCTCAGGCTGCTTGACACAATGGGCTGGCCTTCGGTGATGGTGTAGGCCAGTCCGCGTAAAAATGTCATGGTGCCCAGGGTAACAATAAACGGCGCCAGCGACAGGTAGGCCGTCAGCGTGCCGTTGATAAGCCCGCAGGCGGCTCCGGCGAGGGTGCCGGCGAGAATCGCCACCGGCGCCGGCCAGCCGGCCATGGCCGCCACCACGGACACTACGCCTGAGACGGCGACAATAGAGCCGACGGACAAATCAATCCCGCCGGTCAGGATCACAAAAGTCAGTCCCGCCGCCAGGATCGCGTTCACGGATATGGAGCGGGCGATATTCAGCAGATTGTCCACCCGATTGAAATTCGGGGCGAACAGCGACATCAGTAGCACCAGCGCCAGCAACACCATCAGTATTCCCACCCGATCCCACCAGCGGGCAAAATCAAACGGCGCCCGGGCGGCCGGCGTTGCGGAAACAGGATTCTCTTTGTTCATATTACCCACCTTCACTTTCTTCCGGCTGACCGGCAAACGTCCCCGTGGCGTGAAGCATCACGATCTCTTCCGTCGCCGTTGCCGAGGACATTTCATGGACGATGCGTCCGTTACGCATCACGAGAAGCCGATCGCTGATACCGATGGCTTCGGGTAAATCGGATGAAATCACCAGCACCGCTTTTCCGGCCCGGGCCAGCTGATCGATAAGCTCATAAATTTCCCGCTTGGCCCCGATGTCGACCCCGCGGGTGGGCTCGTCAAGGATCAGCAGCCGGGAATCGCGCAGCAGCCAGCGCGCCAGCGCCGCCTTTTGCTGGTTGCCGCCGGATAAGTCCTTTACCGGCAGGTCGAGTGCGTTGAGCCGCAGCCGCAGCCGGGTCATCTGTTGGGTAACGGCGGCGCGCACGGCGCCCTGCCTGATCACGCCGGCGGTGACGTAGCGGTCAAGCGAGCTGAGCGCGATATTGCGCTCAACGGAATGGTCCAGAAACAGCCCCTGCGCCTTGCGATCCTCGGATACCATGCCGATCCCATCGGCAATCGCGGCGGTTGGATCGGCGGGGGCGCTTTCCTGTCCCGCCAGACGCACCGTACCCGCCGTGCGCGGGTCGGCGCCGAACAGCAGTCGGCCGATTTCGGTCCGCCCCGAGCCGATAAGCCCGGCCATGCACACCACCTCACCGGCCCGTACCTGAAAAGTCACCGGACCGACCTTATCTCCCGCCAGGCCGGTCACACCCAGCAGGACTTTCCCGGGCACGCGGGCGTCATGTTGATAAAGATCAATGATTTGCCGCCCCACCATCATGCGCACCACCTCGGCGGGAGAGATATCGCGCATGTCCCGGGTGCCCACCCAGCCGCCGTCGCGAAACACCGTGACGCGATGCGCCAACTGCCAGACTTCCTCCATACGATGCGAGATGTAAATCATGCCCACGCCCGCGCGGCTCATTTGGTTAATGATGCCGTAGAGCGCCTGCGCTTCAGTGCGGGACAGGGCGGCCGTCGGCTCGTCAAGCACCAGGACGCGCGCATCCTCGCTGACGGCGCGGGCAATCTCCACCATCTGCTGCCGGCCGATGCTCAGCGCACCGAGCGGCTGGCGGGGATCAATATCCGCCTGGATGCGCTCCAGTTTTTGCCGTGCCTCCCGGTACATCCGTTCCCGATCCAGCCACCCCAGGCGGGTCAGTGGCTCCTGGCCCAGCGCCAGGTTTTCGGCCACCGTCATATCCGGCACCGTGTTAAGCTCCTGGTGGATGATGGCGATGCCGTTGCTGCGCGCATCGCGCGGCGATCGGATAGCGATAGCATTACCGTCGATCAGGATGCGACCGCTATCGCGCGCCACATTGCCGGCCAGGATCTTCATCAGCGTCGACTTGCCCGCGCCGTTCTCGCCCATCAGGGCGTGGACTTCCCCGGCCCGCAATTCGAAGCGGACATCATTTAGCGCCAGCGTGGCGCCATAGCGTTTCGAGATCCCCTCAAGCTGTAAAAGGGGGTGTGCCGTTCTGTCAGCCATCGTCCTCACCCTGCGGAATAGGCCGCGTCGCCCATCCCGCCCGTGTTGATGTTTCGCCGCTTACCAGCCCGGGTAGCCGGCCACGTTGTCGCGCGTGACCAGCACGCTGGGAATAAGAACGGTGCGCGCGGCAACCGGTTTGCCAGCCGCGATATCCTGGGCAATCTTAATGGCCTGGTGCACCATTTCCCCCGGATTCTGCGTGGCGGTGCCGATAAAGGGCGAGCCTGATCGCTTGAGCTCGTCCACTGCCTCCGGGCTGCCGTCGACGCCTGTGACCTTAATACCTCCCGCCTTGCCCGCCTGTTCCACCGCCAGCACGGCGCCCAGGGCTGAGGGGTCGTTCATGCCGAAAATACCGGTGACGTCGGGGTGGGCGGTCAGCATATCGGTGGTCACCGCCAGTCCGGAGGCCCGGTCGTTGCGGGAAGACTGTTGCCCGACAATCTTGATGCCGGGGTATTTTTGGGCGACGTTTTTACAGCCCTTAATGCGATCTATAATGGTCTGGATAGGCGTACCGTCCACCAGCAGGACTTCCCCCTTGCCGCCCATTTGGGTAAATAAGTAGTCACAGGACTTTTCCCCGGCCTGCACGGCGTTGGTCATAACGGCGGCGTCCGCCCCTTTGGCCGGGGTATCCACTGCAATCACAATGATGCCGGCGGCTTTGGCCCGTTCGATAGCCGGCTCGATACCGGATTCATCCACAGCGGAAATCACGATCAGATCCACCCCCTGCTGAATAAAAGCGTCGATCTGGGTATTCTGGTTGGACAGATCCAGCTGGGCGTCCTGGACGTTCAGCGTCGCGCCGATCTCGCCGGCCATTTTTTTGCCGCCTTTGGTCATGGCGGAAAAAAATGGATTCGACATGTCCTGGACCATTAACCCGATGCGGGCGATCTTTTTCGGCGCGGCCTGCGCCTGGACCGCGGGCGCCAGGCTGAGCGTGGCGGCGACCACGGCGGCGACGGCCACGGACAGACATGTTTTATGGATTATTTTCATTCGATTCCCCTTCACTTCACGTATTGTTGGATAGCACAGGTGTAGGTACAGCGCGCCGGGACATCCTGCAAAGGCGTTGCCCGGTTACGACTCTTCTTTCTTTTTGGACGCGGCGGGAAAACCGCAGCCGCAGGACTGGCGGACGATAAGCTCCGCCGGTACCTGCTGTTGATACTCGCGCCGGAATACGGGCAAGGGCGTCGCGTTTTGCGGCCCGGTTTGCTCACCGATCAGCGCCACCAGCATTTCGGCCGCGCGCCGGCCGATCTCTTCGCTGTGTTCGTTCAGGGTGGTAAGCGGTGGGTTAAGCAGCGGCGCCCAGTCGAATTCGTCATAGCCGACCAGCGCCATGTCGGCGGGAATGGCGATCCGGCGGTCCTGCAGGAGTTTTAACGCCCCCAGCAGCAAGGGGTTGTTGCCGGCAATCAGCACGTCCGGCAGCCGCGCGGTTTGTTCCAGGTACTGTCCGAGCATGGCATATGCCGAGTGCGTGTCGTTATCGGTTTCCAGCACCACCAGCCGGGCGTCATGGCGGCGGGCCGCTTCGCGTATGCCGCGTTCGCGCTCAAAGCGCGTGGTCCATTTTTCCGGATAGATCAGGAACAGCCATTCGCGATAGCCGTGCCCGGCCAGATGGTCTCCCACCAGCAGGCTGGCGTTATAGTTATCGGTGGTGACGCTGGGATGGCTGTTTTCACCCAGGGGGGCCGAGTCAACAAAAACGATGGGGATCCCCCATGTTTCCAGCAGCCTGATGTTGTCGGGGCTCAGCGTCAGCGTGGCAATCACGCCGGCCATGCGCGACTCGATTAGCCGCTTGATCATCCGGTCTTCAAGGCAGGGATCGTACACGCCGTCCACCGCGACATCGCCCACCACCACCGTCCAGTTCGAGGGCCGCAGCGTTTGCTGGATGCCGGACATCAGGTTGAGGTAATAAGAGTTTGACGCGTGGGCGGTGATCACCGCCACCGAATCCCGGCTGGACCGGCGCAATTCCTGCGCCGCCCGATTGGGAACATAACCCAGTTCCCGCGCCGTCCGCAGGATCATGTTGCGGCTCTCCTCCGACACGCCTTCACCGCCGTTAAGCGCCTTGGATACCGTAAACATGGATAAACCCGTGGCTTGGCTGATGTCCCGCATAGTGACTTTTCGCATGGGCATTTTCTGGTCTCAATGGCCGTTTTCACACCGACCTAAACGTTTATGTTGTTAAGCTAAACGTTTAGTTAGCCGTTTTCAGTGAGCAAAATCTCGTTTTCGGCGCTTTTTTACCCAGGGTAACGCGATGTGACGGCCACGACTGCCTTAGGATACTGTGGTCCAGGCGCGTATCCGCGCCGCGAGCGGTGAGCTACCCACCGCAACGCTAAGGAAATGGTGTTATTTGAAAAAGTTAAAAATAAAATTAACCAAAAGCGGCGCTATTTAAGTGCAGGTGCGCACATATTAAGTGCAGGCGGTCGTGGAGGTGATTTTTATAATAAAATTCTTTTATAGTAAAAAGAAATCAGTAATAAAAAGATTTTATTCATCGTAACATTGGTTGCATGGAAAATTTAATTTATTAATTTAAATCAATGATAATTCATAGGGTTAAGTAAGCGTTTTTGTTTAATTTTATAAAATAAAAAAACTGGCATAGTGATTGCAATATTTAACCGTGCTCGAAGCGCATGGTAAATTAAATTATATGCTGTTTTTTATTACTCATTAAATATAAAGGTTGAGGCATTATGAATTTTTCGGGTAAGAAACACACAGGCGCTTTACTAGTATTAATGTGTTCGCTGTTGAGCGCCTCTGTCTGGGCGCAAGATAATAATATCCTGAGATTCGGCACGGCATTAGGCTACGCGCCCTTTGAGTATCGCGGCAGCGACGGTCAGATGACCGGTTTCGAAATAGAGCTGGGCAATGCCATCTGCGCCAAATTGCAAAAAAAGTGCCAGTGGGTGGAAACGGAAATATCTACCATGATCCCGGCCTTAAAATCGCGAAAATTTGACGCAATTCTCGCTTCTATCGGCGTTACCGAAGCGCGTAAAAAGCAGCTTTTATTCACCAATAAAGTCCATGTCGGGCATTCGCGTCTTATTGCCAGGGACGATGCCGGATTCAGTTCGGATACCGCGAGTCTGGCCGGTAAAAGCGTCGGTGTCGAGCAGGGCACCAACGTAGAATCTTTTGCTAAAAAAGTGTGGGCGCCGGCGGGAGTAAAAGTGATCTCTTATAGCAATCAGGATCTGGCCTATAGCGACCTTCGTTCCGGCCGGCTGGATGCCGTGCTTACCGGTGAAGTGCAGGGGGAACTGGGCTTCTTGTCCACGGATAAGGGAAAAGGCTATCGCTTTGCCGGCAACGCCATCGAGAATCCGCTGCTGGGCACCGGTGAATCGGCTATCGCCGTCGACAAAAATAACCAACAGCTGGCCGACAATATTAACCAGGCGTTAAAGGAACTGCATGCCGACGGCACCTATCAGAAAATAGCCCGCAAATACTTTCCGCCCAGCATCGATATTTACGGCCAATAACATTACCGGCGAAACGAGGTATTTATGATCCCACAGGGCTATAGCGATATGTTGCTCGCCGGTATCGGCATGACCGTCCGTCTATCCCTGGCTTCACTGGCGGTGGCAATGCTGCTCGGACTGGCGGGCGCGGTAGCCAAGTTATCCGGTAGCCTGGTCTTGCGCGGTATTGCCACTCTCTACACCACGGTCATTCGTAGTATCCCTGATTTGGCCATTATGCTGCTGGTATTTTACAGCCTGCAAATGGGGCTTAATAACGCCACCGACGCCTTAGGCTGGCAACAGATCGATATTAATCCCTTTGGCGCCGGCGTGATTACCCTGGGTTTTATCTATGGCGCCTATTTCACCGAGACCTTTCGCGGTTCCATTATGGCGGTGCCTGCCGGCCAAATGGAGGCGGCCAAGGCATTTGGCATGGGTGGCTGGCAGAGTTTTCGTTTGATTATGTTTCCCCAGATGATGCGTTTTGCCCTGCCCGGGTTAAGCAATAACTGGCTTATTCTGGTCAAGGCCACCGCATTGGTATCGATAATCGGCCTGTCGGATATTACCAAAGCGGCCCAGGAGGTCGGTAAAGGATCCGGGCAACTCTTTTTCTATCTGGTAATTGCCGCGTTGTTCTATTTACTGGTCACCAGCATATCCGGCGTGGTGATTGCGCTCTTGAGTAAACGTTATGAGCTTGGCGTGAGGGAGGCGGGATTATGATTGAAATTCTGCAAACTTATTGGAAAGCCTATATCTGGCATGATGGCTACCAATATTCCGGTTTGGTAATAACCCTCTGGTTATTGGTTGCCTCGCTGCTGATGGGGTTTTCATTTTCGCTACCATTATCTATTATGCGTGCCTCAAAAATAAAATTTTTCTCAGTGCCGGTATGGTGTTTTACCTATGTTTTTCGTGGCACGCCGCTGTATATTCAACTGTTGATTATTTACACCGGCGTCTACAGTTTGCAATGGGTGCACGATCAGCCGCTGTTAAATGGCTTTTTCCGCAATGGTTTTTATTGCGCCATACTGGCGCTGGGCTTAAATACCACGGCATTTACCACAGAAGTATTTGCCGGCGCCATCCGCTCTATCTCCCCAGGTGAGATTGAAGCGGCGCGGGCCTTTGGCATGAGCCGGCATATGCTGTACCGAACCATTATTCTACCCTCCGCGCTGCGGCGCGCTTTACCTTACTACAGTAATGAAGTCATCCTGATGTTACACGCGACGGCCATAGCCTTTACGGCCACGGTGCCTGATGTGCTGAAAGTGGCGGGGGATGTCAATGCTGAGACGTATATGTCCTTTCAGGCTTATGGCATTGCGGCACTGATTTATTTAATGGCTTCATGCGCCCTGATTACATTATTCCGCCTGGGTGAGCGTCGCTGGCTGGCATTTATGCGCCCGATGAATACATAAAACATTTTTATTTTGACAGGACAAGGCATTGGAAAAGCTCTTTGTTGATAATTTTAGTAAAAGTTATGGCGATAATCTGGTATTGCGTGGCGTATCACTGCGCGCCAAGGCCGGTGATGTCGTCAGTCTGATCGGCGCCAGCGGTTCGGGCAAAAGTACGCTACTGCGTTGTATTAATTTTTTAGAGCGGCCGGATGACGGTGCGATATTTTTTGACGGTAAATTGATAAAAACAATTAAAGACCGTCAAGGCCGGATGCAAGTCGCCGACGGCAAAATACTGCAAAAGATCCGTACTCGCCTGAGCATGGTATTCCAGCATTTTAATTTATGGAACCATCTTACCGCGCTGGAAAATATTATGCTCGCCCCCGTCAATGTTCTGGGTATGCAAAAAAAGGATGCCTATGAACGGGCTAAACTTTATCTGGATAAAGTGGGCTTACCGATGCAAATGGCCAACAAATATCCTTCGCATTTATCCGGCGGCCAACAGCAGCGCGTGGCCATTGCCCGGGCGCTGGCCATGGAACCCGACATTATGCTGTTTGACGAGCCAACCTCCGCCCTGGACCCGGAATTGGTGGGTGAGGTGCTCAAGGTCATGCAACTGTTGGCGGAGGAAGGCCGCACCATGATCGTCGTCACCCATGAGATGGGCTTTGCCCGGCATGTCTCAAACCAGGTGTTGTTCCTGCACCAGGGAAAAATTGAAGAGCAGGGACGGCCACAGGAAGTGCTGACCCATCCCCAAAGCGAACGGCTGCAATGTTTTCTCAGCGGTAATTTGAAATAACGCGTCACCCACGGGGCGTGTAAACATCTGTTTGGCGTAGGGCTGGCGACACCCCTGCGTCGGTATATCCCGAAAGAGGCTGTTATGAACCAGGAAAAATTGACACAACTGATCGAAAAATTTGGCAATCATATTGAAGACGGCAAAATTTATAATCCGGATTTCGCCGCCGCGGGAAAAGTGCTGGAGGCCAGTCGCGCTCCCGGCCACAGCCGGTGGCCGCTGGCCGACCCGGCGACCTTCCTCAACCTGGCCTATGACGCAGGCGCTTACCAGCAACAGTTCGCCGGCCTGGATGTCGCTATCATCGGCGTTCCCATGGATCTGGGCGCCGGCGACCGTCCCGGCTGCCGTTTTGGTCCGCAGGCGGTGCGCTCGGTCAGCCGCGTAGGGCCTTACGATCGCATTCTGAATATTGCCCCGGCCGGCGTACTCAAGGTGATGGACGTTGGGGATGTGGCCTTCACCAATCCGCGCAGCCTGGAACAATGTCACCAGGATATTGAAAACTATTATCTGCGCGTGATGGATGCGGGAGTGGTTCCGCTTACCGTCGGCGGCGATCATTCCATTACCTATTCCATTCTGCGTGCGGTAGGTAAAAAGCAGCCGGTAGCCTGTGTGCATTTTGATGCCCACTGCGATACGTCCGGTGCTTACGGCACGAAATACCACCACGGCGGACCGTTCCGCCAGGCGGTGCTGGACGGCGTGCTGGACCCGGAGCGATGCGTGCAAATCGGTATCCGCGGCGGCGGCACCTACCACGGCGAGTTTTCCCTCGAGTCCGGCATGACCGTAATTTATGGTGAAGATATCCTGGAAAAAGGCACCGCCTATGCCATCGAGAAAATCAAAGGAGTGATAGGCGATCGTCCGGTGTATATCTCCTTTGATATTGATTCGGTTGACCCCGGTTACGCCCCGGGCACCGGGACGCCCGAAGTTGGCGGCCTGACGCCGCGCGAGGTACAACAAATCCTGCGTTCGATGGCCGGCATGAATATCGTCGGCGCAGACGTCGTGGAAGTGGCGCCTCAGTACGATGCCACCTCGAACACCGCACAAATCACAGCTCAGGTGCTGTTCACCGAGCTTTGTCTTATCGCGCTGGCCAAACGCTGAGAATAATGAGGCTGGTTCCCGCACGCTAAGGCGCGGTTACCGGCTGTTATAGGGATGATTTTTTCATACGGGCACTTTATGCTTCCAGTTACCGCGCGGGCACGTCGTGCAGGAAAGCGCTTTTTACTCCTTGATAATATGCTGCTGGAACTGGGCTTTTCGGCGGTTTTTCCCCTGTTATCGGTGCATTTTGTCGAACAATTGGGCTGGCCGGCGGTTATAGTCGGGGTGTCGCTGGGTATTTGGCAGTTTATCCAGTCGGGCACCAGTATTCTCGGCGGCGCCATTGCCGACTATTTTGGCGCTAAACCGATGCTGGTGATCGGCATGTTGCTGCGCGCCGCCGGCATGGGCCTGATGGGTTTTGCCGATCGTGGCTGGATTTTGATGATGGCCTGTACGCTTGCGGCCATTGGCGGCATGCTGTTCTCTCCTTGCCGATCGGCGCTGGTGATAAAACTGGTACGCCCCAACGAGCGCGGGCGCTTTTACTCGATCCTGATGGTTGAAGACAGCGCTTTCCGGGTGCTGGGCGCGCTGTTGGGCAGCTGGTTATTAATGGCCTATGACTTCCAAAGCGTTTGTTTCGCGGGTATGGCCATGTTTATCCTGGCTGCCGGCTGGAATGCCTGGAAGCTACCTGATTACAAGCTTTCCAGCGTCCGTGCGCCCATTCTGTCGGGCATGGCGCGGGCATTTAACGACAAGCCGTTTCGCCGTTATGTCATGATCCTGACCGGTTATTACACGCTCAACGTGCAGGTGATGCTGATGTTGCCCATCGCAGTACAGGCGGTGGCCGGTTCGCCGGCGGCGGTGGGCTGGATGTACTCCATTGACGCGGTGATGGCCCTCCTGCTGCTTTATCCATTGGCGCGCTGGAGCGAACGCCGTTTCCGTCTGGAGCAACGGCTGATCTTCGGCCTGGCATTAATGGCCGCCAGCCTGGTATTGGTCGGGTATGTGGACCGGCTTATGGTGTTGTTCAGCCTGGTCATCTTGTTTTATCTTGGCTCGCTTATCGCCGAACCGGCGCGCGAAACGCTGGGCGCGGAGCTGTCTGATTATCGCGCCAGAGGCAGCTACATGGGCTTTAGCCGCATGGGCGCGGCGGTCGGCGGGGCCCTTGGCTATAGCGGCGGCGGCTGGCTGTATGATTTCGGCACGCGTACCGCCACGCCTGCGTTGCCCTGGCTGATACTGGGCGCTATCGGTCTGGTCACTCTGGTTGCGCTTTATATGCAGTTCAGGAACCATCCGACGCAAATTGCCAGGTTGCGCAGCCTGTAGCCGCGGGCGCCGGGGCGGACAGCAGCTGGATAAAGCGCGCCAGGCGCGGCGTGTGCAGGGCATGATGTCGGTACAGCAGCCAGGTGTGATTGGTGATCGGCTTATTATCTTCGTCGAATATGGGGCAGGGGTGCAACGCGGCATCGAAGGGAAGGTAGTTGGATAAAATGGCATAACCCAGTCCGTGTTTGACCATTTCCAGGCAGACTTCCAGTTTGTCCACCGTCATGGCCACCCGCGGCGGGGCAGAGAAACTGGCGTTCCACCAGCGATCGAGCAGGGTACTGATATAGGGACCGTGGCTGATGCGGATCTGCGGCAGATGAGGCAGATCCGCCAGGTCGACCGGGCGATGGTAAACGATAAAAAAATAATTTTCATCCACCATGTGTTTGCCCTCTTTCCAGTTGAGATCGTCTTTAACCAGCGCCAGATGCACGTCATTGCGCTGAAGCTGGTGGAAAATTTCCAGACTCAGGCCGGTGGTGACATTCACCGCCACCTGGGGATGCTGGGCGATGAAGTATTGCAGCAGCTTTGGCAGCCGGTAGGCGGCATAATTGCTGGAAGCGCCAATGCGTATTTCTCCGCGCAGCCGGTCACCGCATTGCTGCAAATTTTCTTTCATATCCCGGTAGTCCTGCAATACCTTAACCGCATAGTGCGCGATTTGTTCTCCTTGCAGAGTAAACGTGAGGCTTTTGTGGCTCATGTCGAAAAGCTGCACATCCAGCTTTTTCTCAATCTGCTTGAGACGGTAACTGAGCGCCGGCTGGGACGTATTAAGTAATTGGGCGGCGCGGGTAACGTTTTTTAATTCATAAACGGTACGAATAATCAGCCAGTCTTTATCATCCATCACGGTACTCCTTAGCCCGGAACGGGTAACCGTTCCGGGCACGTTGCCATTCGGCCCGTTCTCCCGGCGCCTATGCCTGTCAGGCGCCTTATGAGTCTCAACGCAGTGGCCTGGCCAGGCCAATGGCGGACCGCACCGCGCACATCACCAGCCGCAGGCCGATATCCTGGGTTAGCGAAATACCGGCTCCGGCGCACGCGACCACTGTTATAGCCCAGACTGAACAGCCGGGGGTTAAGAATAGCATAAAAATCCAAGGTCTCTTCCCCCTTGCCCAAGGTAGAAGCGCCAACGGTAATCAGAAACATGACGATGGTAATCCGCCACGCCCCGCGCCGATTAAAACGGTGCGCCACCCGGCTGATGCCGGCAGCAATTCACCAAAAGAATGCGGCTTATCAATGTGCTGGCAGGCGCCGGGACCGGGCATTTATTCGCCACTGCGTTTGATGCGGAAAATCATCGCCTGTACCTGGGTAATACGCAGGAAGCTCGGTTAGCCAACAGCTCAGCGTTCTGCGTCGCGGGGATTTTGGGTTGAACCCCGAACCCTGGACATCATTTTCAACAACTTGACGGGTAATCAACAGACGGCGCTGGGCGTACGTATAGGGTCTTCCCCCGTATTGCAAGACGGCAGTCATAATGATAGTGACAGGTTTGCTTTCGTATACCTTTTACTTTTTCTTCTGATTAAAGTTTATCCATCATGGCGGAAATGGATGCTGTCGTGAAGAAGGGGGAAGGCCATCTCATCGCTTACGATGAAAAGTCCTGCTATACCGGAGAACAGATTGCGGTTTCATGACAATTTAATTAATTTTTTATTTTATAAATACTGTTTTAAAAAATAGTAACCCTAGGTTACTATTTAGGATTATTCCAAATGTAGAAATTATTTTTTGCTGTTTTAATGGCTGCCATGGCATAAAGACCTTGCCATGATCGCTAACCATAAATAATAGAAATCCAGTTACGGATTATATTATCGATGGACGTTTCTGAAACGAATAACATAGGAATTACATCATGAATATGAAACATTCTTTTTTGAGTTTTATCCTAGTTACGGGTTGTGTCAGCACCGCAATGGCGCATGATGCCAGCTCGGCCAGAGCCGCTGCGGACTCTGCCCGTAATTCGGCTCGCAGTGCAGCGGACTCCGCCCGCAGCAATGCCGCAGAACGCGCCTCAAAGGCTGAGTCCTCATTCGGCAGTCAGCGTTCGCAGGCCCAGGCCGCAGCGGACTCCGCCCGCAGCAATGCATCAGAGCGCGCCTCAAAGGCTGAGTCCTCATTCGGCAGTCAGCGTTCGCAGGCCCAGGCCGCAGCGGACTCCGCCCGCAGCAATGCATCAGAACGCGCCTCAAAGGCTGAGTCCTCATTCGGCAGTCAGCGTTCGCAGGCCCAGGCCGCAGCGGACTCCGCCCGCAGCAATGCATCAGAGCGCGCCTCAAAGGCTGAGTCCTCATTGAGCAACCAGCGTTCGCAGGTCCAGGCCGCAGCGGACTCCGCCCGCAGCAATGCATCAGAGCGCGCCTTAAAGGCTGAGTCCTCATTGAGCAACCAGCGTTCGCAGGTCCAGGCCGCAGCGGACTCCGCCCGCAGCAATGCATCAGAACGGGCCTCACAGACTGAGTCCTCATTGATCACCCAGCGTTCGCAAGTCCAGGCCGCAGCGGATTCCGCCCGCAACATGGTGGCGCGATCTGAGTTGCAGGACGGGGCAGAAAAGTAGGCGCGGGATAGTGCATTCGCAAACAATCACTGTCAATTGAATGATGATAGTTAAACGCTGAGATAAAATCCTGTTTGAATAAGTTCGGTGGCGTACAGCATAATCGATCTCTCGGTATGTTCAGGGCCTGAGTAAGTATTATTTTTTTAGTATTCACGCCAGTACATATCGGGATTTTTAAAATATCAGACTGCTATATTTTCTTCCTTTATAACATGGTCATTACTGAATAATTTTTTTTGTGACAATATTTGAAATGTTTTTATATTTAATTTTAATCGTTAATTTTTTATTGCACACCAAAATGCCTGCATTCCGATTTATTCAACAGTGTCTCGCTGATAATGACAGGCCCGTGGTACACAGCGACAGAAGCGCTCATTACCGTTGGCCGGGTTGCTAACCGTCCTGGTTGGTGAACTGACGTAAGGTCCGCAATCATGATGGGCTTACCGGCAGGAACCTGTTCTGGCCCGTCGTTGGCCAAACCAATAGGCGCAATGGCTTGCGGGTGCGGAATGGGCTGTTCCGCAATGGCTATAACGGCGCGGCGCTTGCATGTTGCTCAAAGTCCAGTTTATCGGTAAGGCAAATGGACAGAATGGACGCATCTTGTTCTCCCTGCGTCACAAAGGCGTGCGGCATCGAACTATCAATGTAGGCGCTGTCGCCGGGCAATAAGCAAAGCGGGGCATACCAGGCGGTATGCAAAATGGTTGTCCCGCTGATCGCGTAGATAAATTCTTCGCCTTCATGACAGGACCATTGGTCCTGCGGCGGCGCTTCGCGTGCGGTAATCTGCATGACTATTGGGATCATGCCCTTATGGGTCAGTTCCTCGGCGTGCACATTGTAGATGTAATGCGCGTTGGTAAATACCAATCCTTCTCCCGCGCGGGTGACGGTCCGGCGGCCCGCCACCGGCGGACGGGCATTTGCTGCGGACGACGCGTTCTGCCTGAACAAATCGCTGAAGGACAAATCGAAGGCGTTGGCAATTTTGGTGATGGTGTCGAAGGAGGCCGATACCTGGCCATTTTCTATCTTTGACAGCGTCGAGATGGACACTCCGCAGTTTTTCGCCACCTGTTCCAGCGTCCAGCGCCGTTCCACCCGCATGGCCTTAATCCGTTTGCCGAAATCCTGCTCGGTGGTCAACGCGGTCCTTATGCCTGCCGTTTTACTGTAGCTATTATTCTCCATCGCCCGCTCCGGAATACTGAGTACCTACTTAGCGCTGAAGTGTACGTTATTTTCTCATGGATCGCTTATTTTTTACTATAAGAAAAACATTTTGGTGTAAATGAAAAATAGGCGGCATGATGTGAAAACCAGCGCAACCCGCGGGTCCGGGAAAACCGGCGGCGGTTGATTCATTAAGCTACGGGAGAAGGACGTGAGCGAAACCATTATTGCTACCGTTTCCATGCAGGCGTTTTATGACAAGCCGCGTAATGTCGGCAATATCCTCGCGCTACTGGCGCAGGCCGTCGCCGCCGGCGCCAGGCTGGTGGTGTTTCCCGAGCAAATTTTGCAAGGCTACCTGACCGATACCCTGAGTCTGGATTTCGATAACGTGGCCTGGCAATTCGCCAACGCCGAAGTGATCGAAAGCGGGGAGGGCATCGGCCAGATCCGCGAGGCGGTGATCCGGCATCAGGTCTATGCGGTAGTGGGCATGACCGAGCGCCATCCCCGTTACCCGGAAGTCCTGTTCAACACCGTGGTGCTGCTGGGACCGGGCGGGGAGGTGGGCCGCTATCGCAAAGTGCACCAGCCGGGGGACGAGAAGCATGTTTATTATCCCGGCGAGGGTTTCCCGGTATTCGATACGGCGCTCGGCCGCATCGGCATGCTGATTTGTTATGACAAGGTGTTTCCTGAAAGTACCCGCGAACTGGCCCTCAACGGGGCGGATATCATGATCATGCCCACCGCCTGGGGGCTGGCGGGCGACAGCCGGGATCCGGAGCAGGATTCCATGGTCGACAGCTATACCCTGTTCGGCCGGGTGCGCGCGATGGAAAATCAATGCTGGATGGTGGAATCCAATTTGCACGGTCCCCATGGCAACCTGCTGTATCACGGCCACAGCCGCATCATCGATCCGCGTGGCAATATTATTGCCGATACCGGCAATGCGGCGGGCATCGCCCTGGCGAGCGTCAACATCCGGCAGGATATCACCCGCGCGCGCAGCGTAGGGTATATGGGGTACTTTTTCCTCAAGGATTATGTGCCGGTGCGGGCATCCGATCCGCCGTTAACCGTCCGCCATTACCATACCCGACAGGTTGGGGAATAACGTCATGCCGCATACCCTGGAAGCAGTTAATATCTCCAAAAGCTATGTCTCGGCCGCGGGGCCGGTGGCGGTGCTCAATGCCCTGGATTTTCATGCCGATGAAAATGAGTTTATCTCCTTTGTCGGCCCCAGCGGCTGCGGTAAATCCACGCTGTTTAATATTATCACCGGCCTGCTGGCGCCGGACGACGGCCACATCATTATCAAAAACCGCGAGACCACCGGCAGCCCCTCGCCGGATCTGGGCTATGTCCTGCAAAAAGACCTGCTGTTCCCCTGGCGAACCGTGCTGGAGAACATCATCCTGGGCCTGGAGGTGCGGGGAATAAATAAAAAAATCGCCCGTGAACGCGCCGCCGACTTATTGCGTACTTACCACATGGAAGGGTACGAGGATAAATATCCCGCCCAGCTGTCCGGCGGCATGAAACAACGGGTGGCGTTAATGCGCACCATGGTTACCGAGCCCGAAATCATCCTGATGGATGAAGCGTATAAGGCGCTGGATTATCCGCTGAAAGTCTCGCTGGAGTCGGAACTGCTGACGGTGGTGAAACAGCAGAAAAAGACGGTGATATTTATCACCCACGATATCGAGGAGGCGGTCACGCTCTCGGATCGGGTCTATGTCATGAAAGCCAGGCCGGGCGAAATCGTACACGAGATAAGGGTCGATTTGGAAACCGACAGCATGATCATTCCCGAGCGCCGGCTTTCGCCGCGCTTCAATGAGTATTACGAAATGATTTGGCGCAGCATCGGCGCCGCCCCGGTCAATATATGAATGTTTTTCGCGAGGCGCAATCATGAGCAGTATTCCGCAACCTACCCGGGTGAACACGTCCCGCAAGAGCGAACGGCTGGAGTCCTTTTTCCGTACCCCGGCCGTCAGGCGCTATACGTTGCTGCTGTTGCAGATACTGATAGTGGCCGGCCTGCTGGCCGTCTGGGAAATCGGCGTACGCAACGGCAGCATCAGCAAGTTCCTGTTCGCCAGTCCCAGCATGGTGTGGGAGGTGCTGGTGCAGCGCTTCCAGTCCGGCGAACTGCTGGCCGACATTCAAATCACCACCTACGAGACGCTGATAGGCTTTGTCGTCGGCGCGATAGGCGGGTCTATCCTGGGATTGTTGCTGTGGTACTCCAAATTTATTTCCGATCTGGCCGCGCCCTTTATCGCCGCCATCGGCGCCATTCCGGTATTGGCCATCGCGCCCATCACTATCATCTGGTTTGGCACGGAAATGCTGTCCAAAGTGGTTATCGTCGCCTTCTCCTGCGTGGTGGTTTCGCTGACCACCTCCTATAAGGGCGCCCTGCGCACCGACCCCGACCTGATAAACCTGCTGCGGTCCTTCGATGCCTCGCGCACGGTGATTTTCGTCAAGCTGGTAGTGCCGTCCGCCATGCTGTGGGTCGTGTCCGGCCTGCGCCTGAACGTCGGTTTCGCCCTGGTGGGCGCCATCGTCGGGGAATACATCTCCTCCGACGCCGGCGTCGGACATATGATCCTGCTGGGCAGTTCCAATTTCGGTATGAATATCGTCCTGGCGGGTATTGTGCTGGTGATGGTTATGATGCTGATTTTCAACGGGTTAGTTGCTTTACTCGAACGTATGATTCTCTCATGGGAAAGGGCCTGAAAAATGAATACAAGCAAGCGTATACGTAGTTTTACCCTGGCTGCGGTACTGTGCGGCGCGGTGTGGGGGTCGGCGTCGGCGGCGCAAACGCCGGTGCGCATCAACCAGGCTTTTCAATCATTGCTCTACCTGCCGCTGTATGTCGCGCAGGAACAGGGCTTTTTTAAACAGCAGGGCCTTGAGGTCAAGATCAGCACCGGCGGAGGCGGCTCCCAATCCTGGGCGGCGGTGATCGGCGGTTCGGCGGATTTTTCCATCCAGGACCCGGTGTTTGTGCCGAAATCCCATGAAAATGGCGGCGGCGGAGTCGTGGTGGCCGGCGTGCAAAACGCGCCGACGGTGTTTATCTTCGGCAAGGACGCCACGCCGCTGCAAAATAACCTGAGCTTTTTGTCCAATAAGCGGGTGGTGACCAGTCCGCAGCCCGACACCACCTGGGCATTTATGAGCTATCTGATCAAGCAGCAAAAATTAAGCAATGTGAAGCTGGTGCATGTGGCGATAGGCAATGAAATCCCGGCGGTGGTGGCCGATCGTGCCGACTATGCGCTGGCGGTGGAGCCGCAGACCTCGATGGCGGAAAAGCAGAACGGCCTGCATGTGGTGTATTCATTTTCCGCCAACCAGGACTGGTTTCCCTTTGCGTTCTCCAGCCTGACCACGACCCAGGACTACATCGACAAGAACCCCGCGCAGGCGCAGGGCGTGGTGACCGCCTTTGAAATGGCGTCGCGCTTTATTTACAGCAATACCGACCGGGCGGTGGAGATTGCCGCCAAATACTTCCCCAATGTGCCCAAGGATCTGGTGCGCACCGCGGTGCTGCGCGAAATCGACGCCAAGGGCTATCCGGAGAATGTGCTGGTCTCGCAAAAAGCGTGGGACAACAATATGAACATTGCCCTGTATGCCAAAAACATCAAGGCCTATCCCTCGGCCGCCACGTCCTACGACAGCAATGTGAATACCGAACTGGCCGGCAAAGCCAAGCAGGCGGTAGATGCCATGGGTAAACAGTAGGAGCGGGGCCATGAATGATGAAATCGCCGCGCGTTTGGCGCTGATTAACCTTTATACCCCGGCGGATGCCGCGCTATTACTCCCATTGCTTGGCGACTGCGCGCAGCGGGCCGCCGGCGTGGCCGCCTACGGCGCGCGCCATTTCCCGCCGGCCCTGTTGCCGGCCACCGCGTGGGTCTCGCCGCTGCATCCGCCGACGGCGATGGCCGTGGAGGAGGGCTGATGGACGACCTGTTAGCGTTTTCCATGGGCGAAGCCGGACGCCGGGTGCGAGCCCGGCAGTTCAGCTTCCCGGAGCTGCTGGAGGCCTGCCTGGCACGCGAAGCCGCCACCCGCGATCTGAATGCGTTTAACGCGCTTTATCGCGATCAGGCACGCAACGTGGCGCAGGCCAGCCAGACGCTGCTGGAGCAGGGCTACGATCTCGGTCCCCTCCAGGGGATGCCGATCGCCATTAAAGCCAATATCGCCCTGGCGGGGCAGGAGATGCACGCCGGCAGCCGGATACTGGCCGGATCGCTGGCGCAGCGCGATGCCGGGGTCGTGCGGCGGTTAAAACGGGCCGGCGCGATTATCATCGGCAGCACCAATATGCATGAATTCGCCTGGGGCGGCACGACGGATAATCCCCATTACGGCCCCAGCGGCAACGCCTGGGATGGCAACCGCATACCAGCCGGCTCAAGCGGTGGATCGGGCGTGGCGGCGGCGGTGCGCAGCGCGCTGGGCGCGCTGGGCACCGATACCGGCGGGTCCATCCGGCTGCCCGCCGCCATGAATGGCGTTACCGGGTTGCGCCCGGGCGTGGGACGGATCGCCACCGACGGCATTTTCCCGCTGGCCGCCAGTCTCGACACCGTCGGGCCGCTGGCCGGCTATGCCGAAGACTGCGCGCTGATGTTCAGTGCGCTGACCGGCGATACCGTACCCGCCGCCTTACCCGATCTGCACGGCCTGCGCATTGGCCTGCTGGGGGAGTATAGCGAGAAAGTACAGCCGGACGTGGCGCGCGCCTATCATGATTTGACGGACTGGTTCCGCGCCGCCGGGGGCCGCTGCGAAACCCTGTCGTTCAGCGGACTGGAGCAGGCGGTTAATGCCCTGGTGTTAATCAATCTGGCCGAGCCGGCCGCGCTGCATGCACCGTGGCTGGCGGACCGGGCCGGGGAGTACGGGGAAGATGTCCGCCTGCTGTTGCAGGCCGGCCTGGGCATCAGCGCGGTGGAGTATTTGCAGGCGCAGCGCTATCGCACCGCATTACGACAGCAAATGGTGGAAAAATTCAACCAAGTGGACGTGATACTGGCACCCACGCTGCCGTTTACCGCGCCGTTGAAAGGCCAGACGCAGGTACGCATCGGCGATGATGATGAGAGCGTGCTCACCGGCAATATGCGCTTTAACGCGCTTGCCAGCCTGGCCGCGCTGCCCGCCCTGAACCTTCCCGCCGGTTTTGACAGTGCGGGCTTACCCATCGGCATGCAGCTGATTGGCCCGGATGGCGGCGAACAGCGACTGATGGGCATCGCCGCCTGTTTCCAGCGGGAAAGCGACTACCACCGGCGCACGCCGGTTATGGTCAACCGTTGAAAAAACTGCTGTTCCAGGATGTGCTGATTCTGCTGGTGGTAGCATCGGGCTGGGCGTTCAACGTGATCGCCATGAAATTCGGCCTGATGGAACTGCCGCCTCTGCTGATGTTGTTGGTTCGCTTTATGATTGTGGCGGCAGTACTGGTGCCGTTCAATCCAATACGGTGGCAACAGGTCCCGCTACTGTGTTTATTGGCATTTACCTTTGGTTTTGTTCACTTTTCACTGCTGCTGCTCGGTATGCGCTATACCGATGCCGGCAGCGCGGCCGTGCTGGTACAGATGGGGACCCCGATGGCGATGGCGCTGGCGGCGGTATGGCTGAAGGAAAGGCTCACATTGCGGCAGATAATCGGTGTTTGCGGCGCTGTGGCGGGCGTGGTGGTGCTCTCCGGCAGCCCCGCGCTGAATTCATGGCATGGGCCGGCTTTGCTGCTGTTAAGCGCCGGCGGGTGGGCCGTGACCACTATTGTGATTAAGCGATCGCCGCCGATCCCGCCGCTGGCGATGACCGGCTGGCTGTCGCTGTTTGCCATTCCCCTGGTTTCACTTTGTTCCTTCCTAACGGAGCATCACCAATTGACGCTGTTCCTGGCGGCGGGCTGGCGGGGTTGGCTTGGGATAATCTACAGCGCGCTGGGTTCGTCGCTGATATCCTATTCGCTCTGGTACTGGTTATTGAAAAAGTATCCGGTAAACCAAATCCTTCCCTGGTCGCTACTCAGCCCGGCGCTGGCGGTGTTGTTGGGGGCGGCGATACTGGGCGAAAAACTGGATCAGGGCAAGCTGCTGGGCGCCGTACTGGTTGTCGGCAGCATTTTCATCGCGGTGATGAATCCGGGACGATACGGCCGAGGAATCCCCATATCCGCGGAACGTCGCCGGCGTTAAAAAAAGTCTCCGGCTGAATACCGCCGAACCGCGCGGCTTCCACCGCCGTACAGGGCCGCCCGACGGTGAAATGAAGCCGGCCGCTAAAGCAGACGGTAGCGATAAAAGGGGTGCGGCCACGGCCCGGTTTAGCGTCGGGTGACATTCATTTGCGGTGTCAGAATGCGTTACGAAACACCTGATTGGGTTGGTAAAATCATTGTGCTTTTCAAAAAATAATGATTATTATTCTCATATAAAGATCGGGACGCCATGACGTTCCGGCTCTTGCTGCTTCTTGATGCAATGTGAAACCCCTTTTAGCTGCCTGGCGCTGGCCCGGCGGCAACCTCAATTCATTGAAATGGAGATAGTATGGACGTGATAACGACCACCGGCGGACGGCCGGGGCCACGCGCGGCGTATGCGCTGCTGCTGGCTGGCGCGCTGTTGTTTACCCTGGCCCAGGAGGCCTGGGCGGCACAGGAGCCGCTGCGCAAACCCGTCGGCAAAGGCGCTTACGAGATGGCGTACAGCACGCAAGGCGACGCGCTTTACCTGGCCACCTCGCAAAGCCGCAAGCTGGACAAAGGCGGGGTGGTATATCGCCTCGACCCCGCCACGCTTGATATCACCCAGATTATCCACAACGATATCAAACCCTTCGGCGCCGCCATCAATACCAAGACCGATACCCTATACTTCGGCAACACCGTCGACGGCGCGGTCACCGCCATCGACGCCAAAACCGGCGCGGTAACAGGCCGGCTGGTGCTGGATGGGCGCCAGCGTTCTGACACCGTCAAACCGCTGGCGCCGCGTGAGCTGGTGGTGGACCAGGAGACCAATACCCTTTATATCGCCGGACTGGGTGAGTCCAGCGTGATATGGGTGGTGGACGGCGCTACCCTGACCCTGCGCGCCACCCTGGACGATATCGGCAAAATGGGCACCGGGCTGGCGCTGGACGCGGCGGCAAAACGCCTGTACGTGACCAATGCCGACAACGAACTGCTGTCCATCGACACCGTCACCAACAACGTGGTGCTGCGCAAAAAGCTCGATGAAACCGCGACGGAACACTTTTTCCTCAACCTCAGCCTGGACCCGGCGACGCACCGCGCGTTTATCACCGATTCCAAACAGCCGCAGGTGCTGGTGGCGGATACCCGCAACGGTAATATCCTGGCGAAAATCGGCGTGCCGGCATCGCTGGCGGTGCTGTTTAACCCGGCGCGCAACGAAGTCTATGTAACCCACCGCCAGGCGGGGCAGGTGAGCGTGATCGACGCCAAGACCTATAACGTGCTGCGCACCATCGCTACCCCGGTGCATCCGAATAGCCTGGCTCTGTCGCCCGACGGCCAAACGCTGTATGTCAGCGTAAAGCAGGCTTCCAGCCGCCAGCAGGAAGCCACCAGCCCGGATGACGTGATGCGTATCGCGCTGCAGTAATATCCGGCAGGGCGCGACGGCGTCCTGCCTGACCCTTTCCGATATGCCGCCCGCCCCGGAACTGGACGTGCCGGAGGCACGGCGCAAGCGGGGCATTTCCGCTGCGGGTTGCCCAACGGCGGTGGCAGGCTCTGGGCGCTTACCCGATTACTGCTGATATTCTCCAACAACCGGCTTTGCATTCCCCATTCAAGACGTCGCAGAAAGCGCGCCTGGCTCACGCACTGGTATGCTCAGAAAACCACCGTTCTTCACATTAAGGAGAAAATGTGAAGAATTCCCGCATTCATATACAATGATAACGATTCTTATTACTATTCGTATTCTCTTGGGAAAATATAAATTGCAATAGGATCATAATAAATGTGTGTAACTAAAAATTTCACTATGGGACCGCTCGCCATTTTATTCACCGCCATTTTCAGCAGCGGCGCCGGCGCCGAAACGACGGGGGAAACCGACAGCGAGGACGTGATGGTCGTCAAGGCCACGGCCGAAGAGGAGCTGAAACAGCAGCCCGGCGTATCCATTATTACCGCGGACGACATTAAAAAAGAACCGCCGGTAAATGACCTGTCGGATATCATCCGCAAAATGCCCGGCGTCAACTTGACCGGCAACAGCGCCTCGGGCAGCCGCGGCAACAACCGCCAAATCGATATCCGCGGCATGGGGCCGGAAAATACGCTGATCCTGATAGACGGCAAACCGGTCACGTCGCGTAATGCGGTGCGCTACAGCTGGCGCGGGGAGCGCGATACCCGCGGCGATACCAACTGGGTGCCGGTGGAGATGGTCGAGCGGATCGAAGTGTTGAGAGGGCCTGCGGCCGCGCGCTACGGTTCCGGCGCTGCGGGCGGCGTGGTGAATATTATCACCAAGCGGCCGACCAACGATTGGCACGGGTCGTTATCCCTGTATACCAACCAGCCGGAGGATGATAAGGAAGGCGCCACCAAACGGGCCAATTTCAGCCTGAGCGGTCCGCTGATCGACGATGTGCTGACCATGCGATTGTACGGCAATATCAATAAAACCGACGCCGACAGCCCCGATATCAATACCCAGCAAAATGGCTCCTATGCCGCCGGCCGCGAAGGGGTGCGCAACAAGGACATCAACACGCTGCTATCATGGAAAATCGATCCCCGGCAAAGCATGGACTTCGAATACGGCTACAGCCGCCAGGGCAATATCTACACCGGCGATACCCAGTACAGCAATGGTAACGTCAGCAGCCTGGTGCCGACGCTGTATGGCGAGGAAACCAACCGCATGTACCGCCAGAATTATGGCGTGACCCATAACGGCGTCTGGGACTGGGGCCAGTCCCGCACCGGCTTCTATTATGAAAAAACCAATAATACGCGCCTGATGGAGGGGTCGACGGGACGCGTAGAAGGCATGATCAATAGCGACACCTTCTCCACCAGCCGGCTGGAGAACTACAAAGCCAATACGGAGCTGAATATCCCGCTGAAGTTATTGGTGGATCAAACCGCTACCCTTGGCGCCGAATGGAACCGCGAAGAGCTGAACGACCCGGCATCGATGCATGCCACCAGCCAGACCAATGCGAACATCGGCGGTGTATCGGGTAATCCCGCGCTGCGCAGCAGTAAAAATAGCGCGGAATTAAGCGCGCTCTATTTTGAAGATAATATCGAAGCCCTGCCAGGCACCGACCTTATCCCCGGACTGCGTTTCGATTATCACAGCAAGTTCGGCGCCAATTGGAGCCCCAGCCTGAATATGTCCCAGGAGCTCGGCGATTTTTTCAAGCTCAAGGCGGGCATCGCCCGGGTGTTTAAGGCGCCTAATCTGTATCAATCAAGCGAAGGGTATTTATTGCGCACCAATGGCAACGGCTGCCCGGCGGGGGTCGCCACCGGCGCCTGCTACCTGCTCGGCAACGATGACTTAAACCCGGAAATCAGTATCAACAAAGAGATCGGCCTGGAATTTACTGCCAACGGCTATGACGCCGGCATCACTTATTTCCGTAACGATTACCGTAATAAAATCGTGGCCGGCACCGATGTTATCGGCACCGCGTCGGACGGCGGCAATATCCTGCGCTGGGAAAATGGCGGCAAGGCGCTGGTGGAAGGGCTGGAGGCTAATCTGGCGATACCGGTGCTGCCCGATACGCTGAACTGGCGTACCAATGCCACTTATATGATCACCTCCGAGAATAAGGAAACCGGCAATCCGCTATCGGTGATTCCCAAATACACCATCAATACCCTGCTGGACTGGCAGGTTAACGATAAATTGTCCGCCAATGCGGCCTGGACCATGTACGGCCGGCAGAAACCGCGTGAATACGCGGACATACGCAACGAAGTCGGCTCGCTGTCCAGCAAAGAACTGGGTGCTTATTCCGTGCTGGGCGTCGGCCTGAATTACGATGTGACAAAAAATGTCCGGGTCAATGTCGGTATCAGCAATCTGCTGGATAAACGCATTTATCGTGAAAACGAAGGCGCATTAACATATAACGAACCAGGACGAGCCTATTATGCCGGCTTAACCACGTCGTTCTGACGGATATTGCGCCGCCGGAAAGCAGAGAACCCTGGCGGCGGTGAAAAAACGGGGATGGCCGGCAGGTCACTGCCTGATCCCTTCGACTGAAATAAGCACGTCCACCTGCTGCGAGGCCGGACCCAGATCCGTGGTGATATTAAAATCTTTTAGCGCCAGGGTTCCTTCAGCTTCGAAACCCGCGCGATAGCCGCCCCAGGGATCGTTGCCCTGGCCGACCAATTTGGCTTCCAGGGTAATGGGTTTGGTCACGCCGTTTAACGTCAGGTTGCCGGTGATATCCCATTCATCGCCGTCTTTTTTCACCTGCGTGGAGGCGAAGGTGGCCTGGGGATGTTGTGCTACGTTGAGGAACTCCGCGCTCCTGAGATGTTTATCGCGTTCCGCATGATTGGTATCGACGCTTGCGGTGTTAATCACCACGTTCACCTTGCTGGCGGCGGGATTATCAGCGTCGAATGTGAAGCCGCCGTCAAAATCCCTAAAACCGCCGTAGAGCCAGCTGTAGCCAAGATGTTTGATCTTGAATTGAATAAAAGCATGCTGGCCCTGTTTATCAATTTTATACTCCGCCGCAACGGCTATGCCCGAGGCGAAAAATAACGCGACCGTCGCCAGGCCCAGGCTAGTCTTTTTCAGCATGGTGTTTTTCCTTATATTGCGCAGTTTGATGAAGGTGATACCCAAGCATCCGCTTAAGCGTGATGTCGCCATCGATAAAATGATGTTTTAACGCGGCCAGGCCGTGCAATACCGACAGGATCACCACGCACCACGCCAGGTACAAATGGATGTCGCCCGCTAAATCGGCTTGCCCCGCCAGGCCGCTCAGGGTGGCCGGAACGGAAAACCAGCCGAATACATTTATCGGCTGCCCGTCCGCGGTGGAAATCAAATACCCGCTGGTAAGCAGGGCGAAGAGCAGGATATATAAAGTCCAATGCGCCAGCACCGCGCCGGCGCGGGTCAGCGGCGAGTAATGGCTGAGGGGTTTGGGCGGCGGGGAAATAAAACGCCAGATCAGGCGTAAGATCATCATGGCGAACAGGAGACAGCCGATGCTTTTGTGCAGTTCGGGCGCGCGATGATACCAGGTCGCATAATAGCCAAGCGTCACCATCCACAGGCCTAGCGCAAACATACCGTAAACGGCCAACGCCACCAGCCAGTGGATAGCAATGCTGATATGGCCGAAACTGTCGGCTGAGTTGCGCCAGCGCATAAGGCATCGTCCTCGTGGGTTGCGTTACCATTGGTCAACAAATAAAACAGATTGAAATAAAAAAGCAATTTAAGTCGTGTCAAATACGTTAAAGTTTTGTAAATAGAAACAACGAGTCCTGCCTTGGAAATGTTGGCATCAGACGTGGGCAAGGTTATTTTTAAGCCCGCGGAGAACGGCGTTGGCATAGGCCCGGTAGCGGATGCTAGATCAGCCATCCAAGGAGTAATGTGGCGCCGATGACCGTCGATGCTCCGCCGATCCGGGTGGATATCTGGGCGAACGGCATCAATGACATGCGGTTTGACGCTGATAGAATGGCAACGTCGCCGGTCCCGCCCAGTCCGCTGTGGCAGCATGTGACGATGGCGGCCTCGATCGGGTACATATTGAGATAAGGCGCAATCAGAAAACTCACGACGCCCATGGAAATGACCACCGAGGCACAGACGATCACATAGCCGAGGGAGAACACCGCGACGACGCTTTCCAGCGGGACATACAGCATGCCCAGTCCAATCATAAGCGGCCATACCAGTGTGGTGGATACAAATTTATAAAAACTATGGGCTCCTTCCTCCATCTTTGCCGGGATCACCCGCGCGTATTTACACAGTACGGCAATCAGAATCATCAATACCGGTCCGGGAATATGAACCCATTTTTCGACTAAACCCCCAACGATGAAAAAGGTGCAAATCATCAATAAACCGCCGCCCATCAGCGCGAAATCCACCGGACGTTCTTCTTCTTTTCGGGCAAACAAGGCATTTTCCGCCGCCGACCTGATTAATGTGCCATCGCCACTCCAGTGAGTGCGGCGGGTGCCCAAACGGGCCAGCACGCCGGCGCAGACGATAGCGAAAATATTGCCCACGACGGCGGCGGGAGCCAACTGCGCCACGTAAACATCCGGCGAGGCGCCCAGGATGGCGGAATAAGCCAGGGAAAGGGGTAAAATACCTTCGCCGATCCCGCCGCCCAGGATGGGGACGATAATAAAGAAAAAAGTATGGTAAACGCTATACCCGAATAATTTACCCACCACCAATCCGCTTATCGCCGCCGTTGCGGTTCCCGCCAGCAAGGGTATAAACATACGGATCATGCCTTGCACCAGGACAATACGGTTCATGCCGAGGATACTGCCGACCACCAGGCTGGCGATAACAAAATACAGCAGGTTGGCCTCCTTCATTAACAGGTGTACCGTCTCCAGGGTATTGATTTTAAAAACGCCAAAAAAAACCATTACCGACGGTACCATTAGACAAAGAATGGCTGGGCCGCCAATATCGCGCAGCACGGGAATCCGTCGGCCAATATGCGACAGCAAAAATCCCAGGGTCATAATGACGGCCAAACCACCAATCATATTTTTAGGCAGGTAGCTGGAATAGGCGGAAATAAACACGATGCTGGCGATGGTAATGAAAAGAATCAACGGCACCGAACTGATATCAGCGCCGTTGCATTGCCTGAAGAATGTCGATGAGGGCGACGTTGCTGTTTTTTCATAATTCTCAATTGGTTTGTCGATTTTTTCCATTATAATCACCTTGCTGTTTTGGCGGTGCGCTGATAAGAGGTTAATGGGTTTTATTGATTAAATAGCTGACGTTAAATACGTATTATGAAATTATAATGTTTTATTTTATACTCAGATGTATAATTTGTGTGCGCTACTCATCACACAATCTTTTTGGTAATTTAATTAATCTTTGTTTAATTAAAAAAACTTTAAATAGTTAAAAACGCATATTAATAATTAAATTTAACTGAGAGTTGCAACCTGACATGCTATAACAGTCACCACTGATGGATTTTTTAGCCGGGTGCGGACAACTGCTTTATGCCAAGCTGCTCGCCGGCTGCGAGTGAAAAATATAAATACAAGCGTATTTATTGATGTTATATGCGAGGGTTGTGAAATGGCATCGTGCAAAACGTTGTACACACATTATACCGGGTCATTGCTGCTGGATAATCCCTTGCTGAATAAGGGATCGGCTTTCACCGAACAAGAGCGTCGCGCCCTCAATCTCTGCGGATTGTTACCGAATCAGGTCGAAACCATCGGCGAGCAAACGGAGCGCGCTTATTCTCAATACTGCCAATTTGAACGGGATATTTCAAAACATATCTATTTGCGTAATATCCAGGATACCAACGAGACATTGTTTTATAATTTGTTACGTTATCATCTTGACGAAATGCTGCCGATTATTTACACCCCAACGGTAGGCGAGGCCTGCGAGCAATTTTCGGCGATCTATCGCCGCGCCAGAGGGTTGTTTATTGCCTACCCGGACCGGGATCGTATTGACGACATGCTGCAGAATTTCTCTAAACATGATATCAGAATCATTGTGGTTACCGACGGGGAGCGCATTCTCGGGTTGGGCGATCAGGGCATTGGCGGCATGGGCATTCCTATCGGCAAGCTCTCTTTATATACCGCCTGCGGCGGCATTAATCCGGCACAAACGTTACCGATCATGCTGGACGTCGGAACCAACAATATGCAGTGCCTGGACGACCCGCTGTATATGGGCTGGCGGCACCCGCGCATAAACGATGACGAATATATGGCCTTCATCGACGCCTTTATCGTGGCGGTCAATACCCGCTGGCCCCGCGTCTTGTTGCAGTTCGAGGATTTCGCCCAAAAGAACGCCATGCCGCTGCTTGAACGTTATCGCCATACGCTGTGCTGTTTTAACGACGATATCCAGGGTACCGCCGCGGTAACGCTGGGAACCCTGATCGCCGCCAGCCATGCCGCAGGCGGCCGGTTACGCGATCACCGGGTCGTATTCCTCGGGGCGGGTTCCGCCGGCTGCGGCATTGCTGAAAATATCATCGCGCAAATGATGGCGGAAGGGGCCGGAGAAAAAGAAGCCCGTGCCCAGGTCTTTATGGTCGATAGATTTGGTCTGTTGACCGACGATATGCCCAACCTGCTTGATTTCCAGCGCCGGCTGGTGACCGCCCGCTCCTCGCTCGCCGGCTGGGGCCTGACTACACCCAGCGTCTCGCTGCTGGACGTGGTGCGTCACGCCAAGCCGAGCGTGCTTATCGGCGTCTCCGGCCAGACAGGGCTGTTTACTGAGGAAATCGTGCACGAAATGCTGCGCCACTGCCCGCGGCCGATTATTATGCCGCTGTCCAATCCGACATCGCGCGCGGAGGCCCGACCGCAGGACGTGCTCGCCTGGACCGAAGGCGCGGCAATGATAGCGACGGGCAGCCCGTTTGCGCCGGTGATTTACCAGGATCGACGCTATGATATTCCCCAATGCAATAATGCGTATATTTTCCCTGGCCTGGGGCTGGGCATTCTTGCCTCTGGCGCCAGCCGCGTCACCGATGGCATGCTGATGGCGGCCAGCCAGGCATTGGCGGCCACTTCGCCGTTGGCGATGACCGGCGCGGGGCCGCTACTGCCGCCGGTGAATGATATTCAGCAAATATCGCGCGCGATCGCCGTTAAGGTGGCCAAAACCGCCCAGGAAGAAGGCGTGGCGTCGGTCATGTCGGAAAAGGACCTTGCCCGGTCATTGGAGCAGAATTATTGGCAGGGTGGTTATAGCCATTATAAACACTCATCTTTTTAAATCGTTTATGCGCCACCTGGGGGTTGGGGCTATCGGTCCGGCACCCGGTTTGTGTTTTTTTATGCCCATGAGTGTTATGAGGAATGCCGATGGATCCCTCCCACATCATTTTTGCCCTGCTGGGCTGGTTGGAAAATAACTTGGATCAGCCATTAATAATGGATCGGATTGCGAGTAAATCAGGTTATTCAAAATGGCATTTACAACGTATGTTTTCCAGAATAACCGGTACGACGCTGGGTTCATATACCCGGGCGCGCAGATTGTCCCGGGCAGCGGTGGCGTTATGCGTCACCGATTTACCCATTATTGATATTGCCATCAGATATCATTTTGACTCCCGGCAGAGCTTCACCCGGGCGTTTAAAAAACAGTTTGGCCAAACGCCCGCCTTTTACCGCGATACGACGGAGTGGCCGTCGTTTGGCATTTGTCCTCCGATACGACCAGGCGCCGCGACTATACCGCCGCTCACCTATGTCACCTTACAGGATGTGCAGTTATACGGCGTCACCAGCAGCTATACCGGGTCGCTTGGGCGGGATAGCACTTTTTTTCGCGCCGATTTGCATACGGATTTTTGGTTTCACTATTTGGAGCAAGCGCGGATCTTACCGTCCGTCTTGTTTGGTCTAAATCATGTACTGCCGAATAAAAGCCCTGAAATGGGGCAGGAAGTCATATTCCGTTACACCACTGCGCTTCAGCCAAAGTATGCCCCCATAGGTCAACCGGTAATACTGGCGGGCGGTGAATACGCGCTATTTACCTATAACGGAGATACGGGCGGCCTGCAGAATTTTATTTTGATGCTGTATGACACTTATTTGCCAAAGCTGAAATTAACGCGCCGTCAGGGGCCGGATATAGAGTGTTTTTATCCGCAAGGCAAAGAGGAGATAGCAACGCTGCATCAATCGAATTGCCAATACCTGATACCGGTATACCGCTGAAGACATCGTTGTCCTTGCCTGGCAGTATCCCAATGCGTTGTGCGGGTGATATTTGTATCCGGGGGCGTCCGGCCGGGTAACGAAGGCAGGGGTGCGAAGCACGATCCCGATCGTTACTGATAGGGCCTTTACCACGCTGTCGCGCCAGGCCGATACGGCGAAGGCGTCCAACTATCTGATGAATCACTGGCAGGTGTTGTGCTACTACGCCGGCGATGGCTGGGCGGAGATCGATAACAATATCGCCGCAAACGCGCTGCGGGTAGCGAGCCCGGGCCGCAAAAATTGCCTGTTCTTCGGTTCGGACCGCGGCGGTGAACGGGCGTTGCACAAGCTAAACGGGGTGGAACCGGAAGCGTATCTGCGTCATGTGCTGGCAGTTATCGCGGAACATCCCATCAACAAGATCAAAGATCTCCTGCCGTGGCACCTCGACATCCCTGCTGAGTAAGGGGCAATACGGCGCTAGACGGTCGCCTACTATGATGCCGCGGCAATTTTTTATAGTGGCAAAAAAAATGGCACGACAGAGAATTTTTTTTCAAGCTGTCATCAGTGCCCTCCATACAAAAG
The DNA here is from genome assembly GCF_046352915.1 of Sodalis sp. C49. Taxonomy (NCBI): domain Bacteria; kingdom Pseudomonadati; phylum Pseudomonadota; class Gammaproteobacteria; order Enterobacterales; family Bruguierivoracaceae; genus Sodalis; species Sodalis sp. C49. The sequence continues at coordinate 319,081 of NZ_CP163303.1, forward strand.
AAAGTGGCACAACAAACAATAGCGCTGGTAAAAAATTCACCACGGAAAAAATTTTAATCTGTGCGATGCGAAGTCCCACGGCAATCATAATTATACCACCGCAGGCCGAGAAATCGGCGAAAGCCGCCTTATCCATATATGGCATAATCCACACCGCTAGTCCAAATAAAGCGCTCTGGATTAACAGCTGGGGTATGGCCACCATCACTAAGGTAATCCCAAGTGACATCGAAAAGATCATCGCGGTAAAAAAGTCCATAATCGATTTAACCAGCAGCAGCTGATAATTACCTTCGAATCCTTCGGTCAATGCGCCGACTATGCCTAGTCCACTGGCACAAAACAGGACAATCATAGCGGTAAAACTTTGGGCGAATTCTTTTGCTGGCATAGTGCTACGGGTTTTGATGACTCGGGATAGCCAGTATTGAAGCTTTCCTGCCCCCCATTTAACGCCATGCTCCAGGGAAAACAATTCCCCTAATGTGGTTCCAAGGATCAATGCGAAAATTACCGCCGGCATATTCTGTACTTTTATCACCATCACAATACCGATCGATATCGATGCCAGCGCAAAAGTTGCGGGTAATCCTTCACGTAGCCGCTCTGGTACATGTTTGGCGAATGAAATGCCTAGCAGTCCCCCAGAGATAATTGCCGCACTATTAAGCCATGGTCCTAACATGATATCCTCATGATTATCCTATATAGATTTGTTATCTTGTTTTTCGTCGTTTTCAGGCATAGGAATTAAGGTAAACCAGACTACCCCTTCCCATCGTGCACTGGCTGAGCGTCAGCGGTGTACATACAGCTGAAGTCACGCACATAAAAAGCTGGAAAAATCGCCAGGAAGAAGAACTGGCCGCGTGAATCGCCAATTTTATCTGCGCCGGGGGTCAATTCCCAGCGCCTAGGATAATATTAATGTGCCAATCCAATTTGCTGCATAAACGAGGCGTTGTCCCAGAACAAATACTCTTCATCCATCACGCCGCTTTTAGTCCAATGGCCAAGGGTGGCCATCGTCAGCTTAAATGGCTTGCCTGTGGGTGCCGCCATTTTGCCGTTTCCCAAAGGCATCGGTTTGGTGAAGGTTCCCTCCATCATGCCGATGACCCCGGTCCATTCGCCCGAACCAAAGCGCACCGGATGCACATTGATATGCGTATCCGGCGCAAAAACGAATGTTTGCTTTAATTCAACAATATGGGCCGCCAATCCTTTGGTCGTATGGCCGTCAGGATAATGCACCAGGATATCCTGGGCATGGCTTTCATGCAGGCGATCCCATTTCTGATGGGTATATACGTCGAAATCGAGAGTATCAAACGTTTTAAGATTGTTATTAACGTTTTTTTCAGCGCTCTGATATTTCGACAGTTCCTGCATCAAGGGTGGTATGGCGTCATTCGCGCTTTTGGCTTTATCAGCGGCAAATGCGGAGGAAACAGCCAGCCCAAGCGCCAGTGCGGCAGTCACGACATGAGATGATAATTGCATGATAATACTCTTCTTATTAGATAGCGTGTCTGGACGCCGGTTATTTGTTGATAAGCCAGGTCGGCGCAATGGTGGTGCCAAGTCCGGCGCCATAGCCAAAGTAGATATTCAACCCGCCCAGCGGCTCAAGATAACGGGCATTTTTTAATCCGCCGGCATCAATCGCGCTAAAGCCCAGCGAGTGAACCACCGTGGATACCGTTTCTTTTGCCGATGCATCGTCAGCGGCGATAAACACCGGCACCGTGCTGCCCGCCAACTCGGGACCGGCAGCCAGTACCTGGGCAAATATCGTGTTGAAGGCTTTCACCAGACGGACGCCGGGGAAGGCGTTGGCGATTTCCTCGGCCGCGGACGTGACGTGTCCAAGGGTGAGCGACATATAATCGGCGCTCAACGGGTTGGTGATATCGATAATCACCTTGCCGTCCAGATTGCCAAGGGCGCGCAGCGCGTTCACCGCGTCACCGTAGGCGGTGGCGAGAATAATCACGTCCGCCTCGGCGGCCTTGGCGGGTTCCGTGGTTTTGGCTCCGAATTGCTTAGCCAGCGCTTCGGACTTGCCGGCGTCGCGCCCGACAATGTACACCAGATGTCCGGCTTTGGTCAGTTGTTTGACGAAACCTGCGGCCATATTGCCTGCGCCGATAACGGTTATTTTCATAGCAATTTCCTTTTGGTATAGGGGGGATGGCGATGACTGAACATGCGAATTGATACAATAAGCGTTTTTAATGGTGGGAAAAATGGCGCTATGAGAATATGACTATTACGTAAAACGTAATAATAAGAGAAATGAAGTGGATATCGTCAAAGCTATGCAGGTCTTTGCCACAGTGGTAGAGGAAGGCGGTTTTTCCAGGGCGGCGGATAAACTGGCGACATCGGGAGCGGCGGTGTCACGCCAGATTGCGGCATTGGAGAATCATCTCGGCGCGCTCTTGCTGCAGCGCACCACGCGGCGGCTATCGCTAACCGAACCAGGCGAGGCGCTCTATGAGCGTGCCCAACAGTTACTTGCCAGTATCGCCGAAACCGAGGCTGTGGTGGGGCAATACGCGCTGCGGCTGTCCGGATCGTTTCGCATCAGTGCGCCGCTGTCGTTCGGTATCCATCAATTAGCGCCGGTATTGCCTGAGTTTCATCGGCGGCATCCGGACTTGCAGTTTGATATCGATCTCTCTGATCGGGTGGTTGATTTAGTACATGAAGGGTTTGATCTCGCCATCCGCATTACCCGAGCCCCGAGCCCCAATTTGATTGCCCGCAAGATAGCGCGCATCAATATGATCGTTTGCGCCGCGCCAGGTTACCTGGCCGAGCGCGGCGTACCCATGACTCCCGCCGATCTCGCCGGCCACGATACGCTGGGCTATTCTTATCTCAGCTCAAGTGATAACTGGGAGTTTTATGATGCGGCGGGAACAGCAATCCAGGTACGTATCCAGCCTACGGTGCATGCCACCAATGGCGATCTGCTGCGTCACCTGGCGTTGGCCGACGGGGGCATTATGGCGCAGCCGGATTTTATCGTAAGTGAGGATATCGCCAGCGGGAAGTTACAGCGGATCCTGACTGAATGGAGTTTTGGGGAATTCAATCTGTATGTGGTTTATGTCAGCCGCCGGTTCCTACCGGCAAAAATGCGGGTTTTCATTGATTATCTGGTGGAAGTCTGGGGCGAATTCCCGCATCGGTAAGCCTTATCTATTCCTGATTCCCAGGATCGACTGGCACTCTGTTTGCACCGCGCTCAGCGCCAACTCCAGGGCGGGAGAATGGGATAGAATGGCTTTGCCATTGGCCATAGCATAGAGAGGCTTAGGCCTATCGATCGTGGGCACGACCCTGACCAGTTGATCAGAGGTAATCCTGTCAAGGAAATAGACTTCCCTGCCGCGCAGCGTTGATATATCAATCGTTTCATAAGTCGCGGCAAACAGGGTTTCGAAAGGATGACGAATCTTGGCTGCAATATGGCAGTAGCTCATCTTAGCCAGTTCGTTCAAACCCCAGCCCAGCCTGACACCGGTTCCCCGGCATCGACCAGATTCCGCTCTCATGGGTATTTTCCGCGTGAGTTAGGGTATTCCCTATCGTTTAACCTGGCTGGCGGGGCGGGGAAGTCATGGCCGTTGTCCAGCATCTCGGGCAGGCCCAGAATAAAACGCTGCTCGCGTGCGCACAGCGTTTGCGGGAGTTAACAGGCATGCTTGCCGTCCTGCTCACCCGTTGCCATCGGGGAATATGCATCCGCCATTGCGAACCTGTGCCTTCACCTCTTCGCTTACTTGCACGGGATGCTGACTGATTCTCGCAATGAACTCCTTTTGTCCCCGCACATACGACTTCGCATCGTGCTGCGCGCTCCACAGGACAATGCTCAGCATGATGGGAATGAGGTCTAGGCCTTTCTCGGTCAGCGTATAGAAGTCCTTGCGCCCGTCATCGGGGCTGGGCGCCCGCGAGAGAATGCCTTGCGCCTCAAGAAAGGCAAGGCGGGAAGCAAGGACATTGGTCGCGATCCCCTCTTCCGATTTCAGGAACTCGCCGTAGGTCTTCTTACCGGCAAAAACGATGTCGCGAATGATCAAGAGCGACCACCGGTCGCCGAAGACCTCCACGCCGTAGTTTACCGCGCAGTGGGACCTGATTTCTTTATCTGTTGTTTTCATGGTGAAATATTAACATTGCTTGCATATCGCAAGCAAATGTTATGATTACTTTCTTTTTACAAGTAACAATACTTGCTTATTGCAAGTGATATGGCTACCATGGTTTGTATGTTGAACGCGGTCACCGGATCGCCGCCGGCAAGCCATGAATGATTAGCCTCCTATCACTAAGGAAACTGCACATGAGCACTATCAGCATCATCGGCTCAGGCGGCATGGCCGCAGCGATCGGTGGCCTGGCCGCCAAGGCCGGACACACCGTCGAGGTGATGAGCCGCGACGCCGCCAAGGCGCGGGCGCTGGCCGGGCAGATTGGCGCCGGCGCGATCATAGGCACGTTCGGCGCCGCCCCGGCCGGGGATATTGTCATCCTGGCGGTTCCGTACTCCGCCGTTCTGGACGTCGTGAAGCAATACGGTGACAAGCTGGCAGGCAAGCTCCTGGTCGACATCACCAACCCCGTCGCCGCCGACCTCACGAGCTTTGTGACACCTGGCGACAGCTTCGGCGCGCGGGAGATCATGAAGGCCGCGCCTTCGGACGCCGTTGTCGTCAAGGCATTCAACACCCTGTTTTCCCACGTCCTGGCCGCCGGCTCCTTCCAGGGGCGCTCGCTAGACGTCTTCATCGCGGGCGACGACGCGCGGGCGAAGGGGCATATCGCGGTATTCATTGAAAGCCTCGGGCTGCGCCCGATGGATATCGGACTGCTGCCCATGGCGCGGACGCTGGAACACGTCTGCCTGCTGTCGCTGGGCCTGCTCGCCCACGCCATCAAGCACACCCACTTTTCAATCGGGGTCAGCCTTCCCGGCTGAGCTCACCCGTAGCGCTATTTTTTCATCTCACTTACAAGGAACAGCACCATGCGCGTTTTAGTTACTGGAGGAACCGGCCATATCGGTTCGTACATCATCCCTGAACTGATCGCGGCCGGACACGACGTTACCGGCCTGGCCCGCTCGGATAAAGCCGCAGAGGCGGTGGCCGCACTTGGCGCCAAGGTGCGGCGCGGAGATATTTCCGACCTTGAGGGACTCAAGGCGGCGGCGGCGGACGCCGACGGCGTCATTCACGTCGCCCACAGGCAAGACCTGCTTCCCTCCGGCGGGATCGACGCCGTGGCCGCCGCGGAACGCCAGATCATGCTCGCGTACGGGGAGGCGCTGGCGGGAAGCGGCAAGCCGCTGGTCGTGTCGGGGAGCATCGGCGCGCCCGGCTGGGAAAAACTGGGCCGGCCAGCCACCGAGGAGGACCCGTCACTTCCCGGCGGCGATGCGTACAAGGGGACCCTGCGGGTGCGTAACGTCGTCGATCTAGCCGTCATCGGCCTCGCCGAGCGGGGCGTGCGGTCGTCGATCGTGCGGATCCCGACCATCGCGCACAGCACGACCGACGTCGCCTTCCTGCCATTGTTGATCGGGCTGGCGAAGGAGAAGGGCGTCATCGGTTATCCGGGAGAAGGCGCGAACCTGTGGCCGGCCGTACACGCCCGTGACCTCGCCATCTTGTTCCGCCTGGCGCTGGAGAAGGGTGAGGCGGGCAAATATTGGCATGGGGTCGAGAGTGAGGGCATCCCGTTCCGCGCCATCGCCGAGGCCATTGGCAGCCGCCTGAACGTGCCGGCCGTGAGCATTCCCGCGGACGTGCTGATGTTGCCGGGCTACTTTGGCTTCCTGGCAAATCTGGTCACGCTCGATCTCCCGGCATCAAGCCTTATCACCCGGCAGGCTCTGGGCTGGGAACCCACTCAGCCCGACCTGTTCGCCGATATGGATAACGGCCACTATTTCCCGACCGCCTGACGCGCGCTGTATTACCGGGGCGATGTCCCGGTAATACATGACGAGCAACCTGTTAACTGACGAGGAAACAATATGAGCACTCCCATCAGCACTATCAGCATCATCGGCGCCGGCGGCATGGCCACGGCAATCGCGGGCCGTACCATCAAGGCTGGGCACACCGTCGAGGTGATCGGCCGCGACCCGTCCAAGGCGCAGGCGTTTGCCGATAAGCTTGGCGCTGGCGCGACCACCGGGACGTACGGCGCCGCACCCAAGGGCGACATCGTCATCCTCGCCGTGCCATACGGCAGTGCGGCGTCGGTGGTGGCCGATTTCGGGGCGGCGCTGGGCGGCAAGGTGATCATCGACATCACCAACCCTATCGCACCCGACCTCTCGGGCCTCGTGTCCCCCAACGGCAGTTCCGGCGCGCAGGAGACGGCCAAAGGCCTCCCCGCCGGTGCGCATGTCGTGAAAGCGTTCAACACTCTCTTCGGCCCTGTGCTTGCCAAGGGGGGGCGGCTCGACGCGTTCATCGCAGGCGACGATGGGCAAGCCAAGGCCCGCGTTGCGACTTTCCTCGGGAGTCTCGGCCTGCGGCCTTTGGACATTGGTGCCCTGCACATGGCCCAGACGCTCGAATCGCTTGGCCTCTTGATGATCGGCCTGGCAAAAAACGGCGCCGGCACGTTCGATATTGCCATGCACGTCGATATCGGATTGGCGCGATGAGCACACAAGGGAACGTGCAGATCGTGAAGGCACTCTTTGCAGCGCTGGGCCGCGGCGATCTGCAAGGTGTGCTGGCGTTGACGGCCGACGATGTCGAGTGGGTCATTCCGGGCGAGTGGCCGCTGGCCGGTACGCATCGCGGGCATGCGGGGTTGGCTGATTTTTTTCACAAGGCCGCTGACAGGGTGGAAACGTCCATTTCTGCGCCCCTCGAATTTATCGCGCAGGCCGACCGCGTCCTGATCGTGGGTTTGAGCACGGGAAAAATAAAGGCCACGAACAAGGCGTTCGTGGACCATTTTGTCTTCGCCATGACGCTGCAAGATGGCAAGGTGACGCACATCCGGGAGTATATCGACACGCTGGCACTGGCACGGGCAGCCGGAATGGCGGCTGCAAACCTTGGCTGACCCGGGCCTAACGGCCAGCGCGGTCGCCGCGCAGGCCTTCAGGTTATGGTACGCCGCTGGCGGAACTGCCATAGCAGGACATCTTCATTGTCTTCATGCAGGGCAATGGCGGGCAGCGCCGCCAACTCCCTGGGATGCCCAGGTAAGCCGCGGCGAGCGATAAAACCAGGCGCGGCGCAGACTATGCGCCAATTGGGCGCAATCAATGTAGTGACTTATAAGGTTTGAAGATCGCAGCTCGCCGATATGGATAACCAAATCAAAACGGTCGCTTCAGGCCACCAGCGGCTGGTCGGGGAGGGTCATCCTGATTTCAACATCCGGAAAGCGTTGCCGGAACGCGGCGACAACCGACGCGGCGTAACGCCGGCCAAAATCAAACTGGAAAAAGCGCTGCGGGAAGCCACGCTGCTCACTAACTGGGCCGACGGCACGATACTTGCGAAACGACCGTGCTCAACTATGCCCGCCACCTGCTCTTGCCTGCGAACCGGGACTATCTCCTGGATTTTTGCGACGCGCTGTATCTCTTTATTCGCGTCGGCTTGGTCAACAGCCTCACCCAGGCGATTTTCAAACTGACGGCGCCGGACGTACCGGATATCTACCAGGGCAGCGATGCGCTGGATTTCAGCCTCGCCGATCCCGACAACTGGCGCGAGCTGTATTTCGCCGCCAGCGGGCAAGGCGAGGCATTGTCAGTGCCGCTTGTTAAACCTGTAAACCAATATTAGGGCTATGATAAGGAGCAACATCGGCGGGGTAAGCGTCGTTAACTGGACATTTAGGGAAAATAACAATCCCAGGCTAACGATGATTTGGTAACTGATATACGTGAGTAGTCCGACAATGACGCCGACGGCTAAACGGCTACCCAAACCCGGTGCCCGGGGAATGCTAAAGGTAAAGGGGATGGATAGTAAAATCATTGCCAAGATTAAAATTGGCCGTCCCAACTTCTGCCATAAAGCGAGCTCGAACTCGATGTTGGGTTGATCGGTATTGCGCAGGTAGCGAATGTAATGGCGGAGTTGCTTGATGGAAAAGCTATAACCGGGCATGGTGAGCTCTTCCAAACTTATATTATTGAATATGGATTGCCACTGCAAATTCTCCTGCGCTATTACAGTTTCTTTTCCATTCGCCCATTTTTTTTGATTGACGCCGTGTAGAACCCACATCCCGCCATCAACAATAGTGGCTTTTTTCGCATAAATATAGGACTCGAGAGAAAGGTCAGGCTTGTAGTAAAATATCTCAATCCCTAAGGGTTGATGATGTTTATCTAAAGTATTTACCGTAACAAATTCATTGTTGCGTCTGGCCCACAGGGCGTTACCACTGCTAACGGTATCATTGGCCTGAGCAACGGCGGTGTTCTTAAGTTGCAACGCGCGTTGCTGCAGGGGAGATGCAACCCACTCGTCGAGGGCGCCCAATGAAACGGTCAGCATCAGACCTGAATATAAAATGACCAGGGAAATGCTGAAGATTGAAAAGCCGGCGGTGCGCATCGCCGTTAATTCCTGACTTTTCGCAAGTTGGTCAAGCCCTACGATACCGCCGAGTAGCGCAATAAAAGGACCGAGATCGATAAGGCATCGAGGTAATGTCATTAACACCACCACGAGGGCCTGTGTCCACCGGTATCCGTTCGCGCTGACATCATCGAGCTCGTTGATAAAGTTGAACGTGGTAAACAGCGGGATTAACAAGCCGGCGGCGGCCAGGAAGCCTATAAAGACGTTACGTATCAAATAACGGCTGAAGATATTCATCGAAATAATTTCTGCATCACTGCGAATTCGCGAGCTATCAATATCACTACTCCAATTGACATGATTAGCGGGACAAACCAAAGGCCGGGAAGGAAGGGAAGTGAACCGTTGGCAACCAATGTGCGGCAGATGTTGCCGCCATAAAAAATGGCGGTAAATAAGATAGCCAAGGGGAGCAGCGTCGCATAGCGGCCCTGGCGTGGTTTAGTCCGGCTTAGCGAGACCGCCAATAGCGCCATTAACACGGCATTTATCCCGCGGCTTTCCCGCCATTGCAGTTCTGCGGTATCGGCAGGATCGGATGAACGCGACAGCTCCGCTGCCGATGCCGACTTACTCTTGACATCCGCGCTTTGCTCAAGCGGTTTAAGCTGCAGTTTAAGATTATTATATATCTGCTCTTTGTCATCCGCGCCGGTATGATCCAGCGTGTAAGCCGTTCCCGAGTGCAGCACAACAGAGGGGGTGTTGGGCGAAGGATCAATAACCTCCAACGAGTGGGTTCTATAGACGTGGGTTTTGCTGCTGGAGAGCGTATAAATCAGTGCGTCGGACAGGCGTTGGGACGTTAAATCGATATGCTCGGCCAGGATCATCCTGCCGTTATCATTAATATTAAACTTTTTCGGTTGCAAATGACTGACATCGAGTTCGGATTCTGATTGCAGTTTTAGCTGATAAATTTGTGCGTAAGCCCAGGGTCGGCCGTACATCGAAAGCAGCGTTACCAGTATGCCCAGAGGAATAGCAAGGATCAGGACGGCTTTATAGAGCCGTAAAGGACTGGAGCCGGAGGCATAGATTGCGGTTATTTCCGAGTCATTATAAAGCTGGCCAAGAGCAATGGCGACGGAAACATAAAGACCAACCGGCAGCAGCATTTCTAATGCAATCAGCACCTTGTAGAAAACGATATCCAATACGACTTGCAGGGCTAATGTGCCATTGGCCGCTTCAGTCAGGTAGCGCTGGGCTGAATAACTGGCGAAAATGAAGACTAGAAAACCCACGATAAGCATCACTAACCGACGAGTCTCGGCCAAGATGTAGCGCTCAATCAAGTACATATATTACGAAGATCCCACATTACCTGGAAAGATTATAGAAATCTGTTAAATAACGTCTATCTCCCAACGGGAGAAGGGTCATCATTCAACCGGCTTATGTATCCGGACTATCTCACTATGCACCGTTAATCATATAGATGATGCCCATGATGTACAGGCTCTTTTGGGCGCTTTCGATCGCGCGCGTAGAATATCTTCAGGCCGAGTCCGCGGGCGCGTTCAGCAAGCTTCAGCGTTTCATCGCCAAAGGCGGACGTCTATTGTTTCTGAGGCTGTATTTTGTCCAATACCGGTTTGGTCATGCGAGTCACCGCGCGGCTGCGCGTTAACGCGCTGGGTACCGTGCCCGCTAATGCTGGCGGGATCAAAAGACTTTAGGTTGGCTTGGATTTGGTTTATCCTATCGCCGACTTGAGGCTTAGGCGCTCGGCTGCTGGATCGATGCTAGTTCAGGTGCAGTCAAGGGAACACTGACGGTTTCGGCTTTGATTTCCATGGGCGGAAGCATGTCTGAACCCATACCACAAGTATCGTCGAATCTGATATGTACGCAAGGCGGGCTTGGCCCTGCTGAGGTATTGATAACCGAGTGGCTAGTATGGCTGGTTTTTTACCATGAAGCATTGGTTTTCCGATGGTGCTTTCCGCACCATCATACGCAACAGCGCCTATTTGGGCTCCGGTAATGTGGCTAGCGCCTTACTTGGTTTACTTGCGCTTTCTTGCGCGGGTAAAGGCATGTCGCCTGAGATGTTTGGGGTACTGATCGTCATTCAATCGTATACAAAAGCGATCAGTGACTTTATCAAGTTCCAAACTTGGCAATTCGTGGTTCAATTTGGCACGCCGGCTTTGTTGAACAAAAACATTCAACGCTTCCGTAATGTGGTTTCATTTTCTTTCGGTTTGGATATTGCAAGCGGAGTGATTGCGGTGCTTGGGGGAATGTTACTGCTCCCTCTGCTTTCCCATGCATTAGGGCTTGATGCGAAAAGCTTCTGGCTCGCAATGTTTTATTGCACGTTGATTCCCTCCATGACGTCTTCCACCCCTACAGGCATTTTACGGGCGGTCGACCGTTTTGATTTAATTGCTATCCAGCAAGCAGTCAAGCCTTTCCTGCTTGCGGTCGGAAGTATCATTGCTTATTTTGGACATTTAGGTTTTGCGGGCTTTGTTATCGCGTGGTATGCATCCAACTTGATTGGCGGGACGCTGTTTTGGTGGTTTGCCGCGCGTGAATTGCGCCGCAGGAATATTCATAACGCTTTGCGACCTGGCTTATTCGAGACGGCGCGTCAAATAGAGGGCGCCTGGAACTTTGTGTGGACAACAAACCTTGCGCATACTATTTGGGCTGCCCGTAACTCGTGCAGTACAGTTTTAGTAGGCATTATTTTGGGGCCAGCGGCCGCAGGGTTGTTTAAAATTGCATTGACATTTTTTGATGCGGCAGGGACACCCGCTAAATTACTGGAAAAGAGTTTTTATCCTGAAATTATGCGCTTAGACCCACGCACTAAAAGACCATGGCTACTGGGACTCAGATCCGCGGTTTTAGCCGGTGGCATTGGTATACTTGTGGCGCTTGTGGTTGTGGCTGTCGGTAAGCCTGTAATTTCGGTTGTTTTTGGCTATAAGTATCTACAAGCCTACGATTTGATCGAAATTATGCTCAGTGCCATTGTCGTGTCCATGCTAGGCTTTCCGCAAGAGTCCTTGTTGTTTATGGCGGGTAAGCAGCGGGTTTTCTTAATTGCGCAGGCAATTGCTTCAGCTTCGTATATCGTGCTTTTGGTCGGACTGTCTCAAGCATTTGGCGTGCCAGGCGCTGCTTTTGCTTATTTTGGGGGGCAATGTCTAGATGTGCTGTTGTCTCTCATACCTACTTTATGGGCCTATCGCCATCGCTGTTTACTGAAGTTCAGTGCCCCCGCAGAGATTACCAAATGATTGATAATAGCAAATGGAAAAAATTCTCACCTGAAACGGTGGAGTTATTATTTACAGCGGTAGAAGAAGATGACATCGTCAATGATCATGCCAGCCTGCCGCAAGCCATCGATTTGCAATGCTCCCAGGAAAACATTCAGAACTGCTATGCATTGTGCTTGCAGTTTTGGGAGGAAGGTTTCACTCGCGTAGAGCTATTGCGTTTAGTGAAAAAGTTATTAAAAGGTGGCGAACTATCTGCGACGGAGCGAATGCAATACAAATATATCCGCTCACGCTATAAGCATTTACGTTTCGCCCAGCGGCTCTATAGTAGAAAGCATGAGGCTAATCTTTGGTTTCGCCAAACGACCGTATTTCTTGGGCACTTTCAGGATGCTTTTCGTAACGGGAAAAAAGATATTGTTACGTTTTACGGCCGGATTTTACGTGTTTATCTCAGTAAGCCGGTTTGGATGCTGGTGCATCATGCTTTACGTCATGCCCGCTTAGACAGTGAGAACGGTTTTATCGCGCATCGCCAGGAGCAAATACGAGCGCTGCGGGCGTTAATAACCCAGCCGCAGTTAACAGGACAAGAGTTTCATAATGTGCGTAAAATTATCAGTCAGCAAGTGTCTTATTACGACACGTTAAGATCTATCTATCCGGATAACCAGGATGCCTACAGGCTATCCAGGTATTTAGCCAATATTAATGGATTAATGGGAAATCGGCATGATGAGATGGTGGCGGATAAGCTGGCGGGACGAAAGCCATATGAAGAACCGACAACGCTTGACGCAAATATTCGCCAACATTTGGAGTTGCTCGTTGCGCATTTTCCTTTTTAACGTTGCCAGCCGAGCCGTTAGCCGATAAGGGATGATTCTTCCCCTGCTAATAAGAATATAGCTCATCAGCCGCACGGATATTCACGCGTCGATCGCATTTTTAGGCGCTAATGAGGATACCCGTTGTTATAGCCTTTTTTACTTTCCCTCGTTGCGCCATCACCGCTGCTGCGTCGGCAGGGGTGTCTTGTAAACATAATCAGGCTTATGCTTAAAGACGACCAGGCAGCCGGAGCTCCTGCCAAAATAAAGGAGTCATCATGACATTAGGTAGATTACCGACCATTTTGCTTCTCCTGCTCCCTCTGTCGGCATCTGCGCATAATTTTATCGCCGGCCAACGAGTCACGCCCGTCGAGATTACGGACCGAGGGGAATTAGTGCTGGATCATAACACGTTTAGCTATAAAAACTGGAATAGCTCAGAGTTGGAAGGAAAAGTTCGCGTAATACAGCATATCGCCGGGCGCACCTCTGCAAAGAAGAAAAATTCGATGCTGATTAAAGCCGTTGAGGACGCGATGTTTCCGAATGACCGCTTTCAACCCGTCACTATCGTCAATACCGACGATGCGATTCCAGGTTCAGGCATGTTTGTACGCGGCAAAATCGAAAAAAACAAAAAAAACTATCCTTGGGCGCAATTTATTATCGACAGCAATGGCTTGGCTCGCAAAGCCTGGCAGTTGAAAGAAGAGAGTTCAACAATTGTGGTGCTGGATAAAGACGGACGCATTCAATGGGCGAAAGACGGCGCCCTGACTCCGGAGGAAGTGTATCAGGTGATTACTCTCGTGCATAAATTGCTTGATAAATAGACACCCCGACGCCCTATACCCTGGGAAAAGCCTATTCCCGGTTGGACGTTCCTGTATGCAGCAGCCTGTGAGGATCAGGGAGATGATGTCCTGGCATAAGAATCACTACCCTCCGCGGCGGCCGAATACCACCCTCAGACAAAATTCCACGTTACTCACTAGCCAGGGAGTGATGAAGTGTGTTTGAGAGCCCTGCTGCTCATGGAACAGCCATGGGCAGCAGGGATACTGCTTTGCGACGTATCAATTTTTCAGGGCGGCAAAGGCCTGAATAATGGTGTCGATTTGTTCTTCACTGTGCGCTGCATTGACGCTGCAGCGTAGCAGGGTAATGTCTGCCGGCGCCGCCGGCGGCAGCACGAGGTTTACATAGACACCTTGAGCTATCAGGTCGCGCCAGAAGCGTAGACCATCTTCTTTCGAACCAATCATGACAGGAACCACCGGACTGATGCGCGGGCCCAGCTTATAGCCGAGCTGAGCAAGACCTTGATAGAGCCTGTGCGCGCTGCGCCAAAGTTTTTCACGTAGCTCCGGGTGTTGCGCAATGATTTTCAAAGAGGCGCGCACGGAAGCGATGCTTGATGGCGATGGAGACGCGGTAAAGATGTAAGGGCGGCTGCTGTAGCGGAGAACTTCCATTGCCTTGGGGCCAACGGCAAAGCCGCCGATAGAGGCTAAGCTTTTGCTGAAAGTGCCCAGCACAATATCGACATCTTGCTCAACGCCCAGCGCTTCAGCAAGGCCACGGCCGGTCGCGCCCATTACACCGAAGGAATGGGCTTCATCTATTAACAAAAAACCGCCAAGGCGCCGTTTTATATCGACTATTTCAGCCAGCGGCGCAACATCGCCCAGCATGCTGTAAATACCTTCAACGATAATTATCGCGCTTTGCGCACGCTCGCCCAGGCGCACCATGCGGCGCTCAAGATCGTGGGCATCATTGTGGCGGAAACGGATAATTTGCGCGCCGCCCAGGGCACATGCGTCATAGATACTTGCGTGGCAGTCCGCGTCTATCAATACTACGGCGCCAGGATCGGCAAGAGTGCTGATAACACCCAGATTGGCGGTATAGCCAGTAGAGAATACAATGGCAGTAGGCCGGTCAAAAAAGGCCGATAACTCTTGCTCTAATGCAAGGTGCGAGCCATAGCTGCCGTTAGCCATGCGCGACCCGGTGGTCCCGGTGCCTTGGGCTGCTAATGCCGCTTGGCCGTCGGCGATAGCCTGGGCATTGAAGCTTAGGCCCAGGTAATTGTTTGTGCCCGCCAGAATAATTTTTCGATCGCCAATGCGTCCCTCGGTTGCTGAGTAGATCTCATCAAAGCAGGTGCCAAATGGATTTAGGCCGGATGTTTGGAATTGCTCCCGCTCCCTGGCAATGCGTGCAAATTTATCATACAGGTCCATTGGCGCTCTCCAGGTGAGGGAGTAGGGCATCCAGCAACTGCTCAGGTGTTCTCACCTTCATTAAAATATTTATTGGAATTGAAATATCGAATCTGTCTTCTAACATCATTAACAGGCTCATCACTTTTATGGACTCCAGTCCAAGATCATTGACAAGATCACTTTCTGGCTTTATATCTTGATCGTCTGCGACCAGCCCCTGTAAGCATTCAAGGATATAATCCATCACAATTTCACGAGTTAGCATAAAAACGTTGACCTACCTATAGTCAAGATAATCAAAATAGTCCTTCGCGCAGCGCGCGTTCCAAACTAATCTTAGGAAACCAATTAATAGATTCGGACAAGTTATTATTGCTGGCAGACCAGTCCTGATGTGTTAATTCGCGAATTTTGCTGTGAGTTAACATCGGTTCTTTTCCCGCTAAACGGTTTGCTAGCATACTGATTGCGGCAATGAATCTGAGCATAGGTAAAGGAATTCCGACTAGCCGCACGGGACCATGACGCACCGCGGCGCCTATTTCTTGCAAGCGCTTCCAGCTATAACCTCCAATTACACCGTCGCAAAGTTCATAGGGATAAGTTTGCGGTCGATCGACTATTAACCACAGGGCAACGGCTTGCGCTAAATCGCTTACGTGCAGAAAAGAGAGCTGTGCTTCAGGCGCACCAAGGCGAGGAAGTACGCCCCGTAGGAGCCAACTGAATAAGGGTTTCAACTCTTTGTCCCCTGGCCCATAAACAGCCGTCGGGCGAAATATTCCCAGGGAAATATTCTCCGTCTTGCTCATAGTTATTAATTGTTGTTCAGCAACATATTTTGATTTTGCATACCAAGACAGTTCAGGATAACGGGCGGCGAGAGAAGACATAAATAGGAAACGCCCACAACCGCCGCTTTCTTTGGCGGCCTGCATGAGGCGTAAGCTGCCTGTAACATTACAACGGGTAAAGGTTTCTTCCGTATGTCCGCGAACTTGCCCCGCGCAATGAACCACATGGTCGGCGCCGCTAACCAATTCTGATAGAGAGCCTTGATCTTCAAGCGCACCATGAACCCAGGTTAACTTATTGGTTGAGGCTTTACGTGCGATTCTGGTCAATGCCCGCACTGTAAAACCGCGTGAGAGCAAATTTTCGACGATGTGCTTACCGATAAATCCTGTCACACCTGTAACTGCAACCGTTCTTGTCATTGCGCATAACCTGCTAACCGTATCCGCGGGCTGTTTAATCCGGTAAGTTAACGCTTATTAAATTGCAGGTTGAGGCTTTACGTGCGGTTCTGGCTAAGGCCCGTGCTGTAATTGCGTGTGTGAGCAGATTTTCGACGACGAACTTTACGTTAAAATTCGTCACACTGTTAACCTCCGCCGTTCTTGTCATTGCGCATATCCTGTCAACCTTATCTGTGGGCTGATTAAATCATTAAGGTAACGCTTCTTAGCCTCAGCGCGCGCAGGTTTCCCTGAGGAGGTGCGGGGAATGCTATGCGGCGGCAATAGTTCAATATCCACCGCAACGCCGAACTCGCTTTGAATACGCGCCGTTAAGGAGTGGATGATTTGAGCGCGGCGTTCTTCAGAGCTAATCCTGCACTGGATTTGCAAAATAATCCTGGCCCCCGCTTCATCGTGCTGTTGGGTGGTGACGAAGGCTATTGCATCACCTGAGCGGATTTCTGGCTCCGATTCCGCTACGTATTCAATATCCTGAGGCCAAATGTTACGACCGCGAATGATAATCAGATCTTTTTTACGGCCCGTTACGTAAAGATTTTCATCCAGCAGATAACCTAAGTCACCGGTATCCATCCATCCGGTAGCCTGAATTTGTTGCTGTGAAGCATCGTCCTGGAAATATCCGCTCATTAAGCTCGGGCCTGAGATACAGATGCGGCCCACTTCACGCTCTCGTAAAGGCGTCCCGCTTTCACTGCGAATTTCGATGCGATGACCGGGAAGCGCCTTGCCGCAATTGACAAAATCAGCAATGGCGCGCGTTTTTTTGGTAGGCGCGACCGCTTTGCCTTCGTACTCCAAAATATCGCGGTCGGCTTCGTTGACCCGCAAGCCCGATGCATCCGCGAAAAAGCTTACCGCCAAGGTGTTCTCGGCTAAACCATAGCAGGGCATAAAAGCCTTGCCGTCAAAGTGGATTTTGGCGAAGTGTTCACTGAACTGGCTCAGTAACGCGGGAGGAATAGGTTCAGCGCCCACACCCGCCACACGCCAACTGGAGAGATCCAGCCCGGTTAGTTCTTTATCGTTACTGCGGCGTAAGCATATTTCGTAGCCAAATGGCGGAGCCACGGACACGGTGCCACGATTTTTACTGATAAGTTTCAGCCATTGCATCGGGCGCATGGCAAAATCTTGTGTGCGCAGATAGTCAACGGATAATTGGGTTGCCATTGGGGTAAGCAGAAAACCCACAAGCCCCATGTCATGATAGAAGGGTAACCAGGAGACGCAGCGATCGCCAGCACGTAATTTGATGCCGTCATGGCTGATAACCTGCAAGTTAGCCATTACCGCACGCTGGGTAATTATTACGCCGCGGGGAAAGCGGGTGCTGCCAGACGTATATTGAAGATAGGCGATATCGCCTGATGACGGCGGCTGCAGTTCCACATCCTTCTCCGGCAATGCCTCTAAATCTGCATGGCTCAGGATATATGCAGGCGGCGTATCGCCGCTGGCAGAGCTAATTAACGGTAGCCATTCATCACTGCTGATGATAGCCACGGGTTTACAGCTTTTTAATAGACCCTGGAGTTTGTCGCTATAAGAGGCAAGTTGTCCCACACCCATAGGAATGGCAAGCGGCACCGCAACTAACCCGGCATATTGGCAGGCAAAAAAAGCTTCTACAAATCCAACGCTGGTATCAGCGATCAGCGCTACTCGGTCGCCTTTGTGAAGATTGAGTGATAACAGGCGTCGCGCTCCGATGATCGCACGACATCTTAACATGCGATATTCCAGCGCGGTCACGAGCTGGTTACGGCGGTCGTAAAAATTCATGCCTGTGCTTCCCTTAGCGGCGTAGTCTAAGGCCTCCACCAGGGTTGGGAAATCTGCATAACGCATGGGAAGAGAGTGGGCAGAGCTTGTTTCAGACATATACAAAGCAGCCATAGATTCAAAATCAACGAATAATACAGTCAACCATTGATACAAGAGGGAGGGTTATTGTAATAATTTGTAAAGTATCATTGATTTTTTTATACTTAAAAGCCTAATTTCTTTTAGTTCGATATTTTCAAGCTACTAAAAAACAAGGAAAAATCAGGCTCGGGTATTACATGCCGATATTCGAACGGTGATCGCACTTTCAGCCTATTGTGAGTTTTCGGTGCCCAGGGTTTTCCGTTAATTCAGACTTTGTCCGGCTTTAATAGATACTGCGGTGTTATAGCCAATCTCATTCTAACCATAACCCGGTAATCTTGCGTTCACTAAGTTATTTCCCTGAATATTGCCTGACGAATTTTTATCAACGCATTTTTCATTTCAGGCGCTTGACAAGTATGGGCCGCTATTTGGCGGATGGCCAACTCCTCATCTTTCCCGGCGACTTGGCGCTTAAAGTTGGCCCTTAATTCGTTTACCTCACTTCACAGCGTGTGCGTCAAGTCCGGGTTGGAACGGTTTAGCTTTTCATGCAACCCGCCCGTAGAGATGTTATAGCCTTGATATGGAAAAAGCATTAAGTGTTAAAAGATAGCAATGCTTCTCTAAATAATGTCAGTAGACTATTGGCTGCGTTGAGCGATTCCGGCTTTCGCCGCGCATTGATACCGCAAAGCATAATAGGTTTTAACGCGCGGACATATGGCTGAGGTTTTACGTTTTCTTACAAGGTTATGTAGGTATAAGATCAAAATATGGCAGGGTTCCATTTTGCCTTGGCTTCGCTAAGGCAATAATTTTTTATGCCTTGATGGGTAGGTAAGGGTTAAGCACCAATGATCGCAGACAGTGATAATGTCTGCTGAGGTATTGGATGTTTTTTTCAATAAATACGATAGGTTTAAGGGTGTTTATGATTCGCATTGAAAAGGTCATGGATAAGCGTGAGCTTAAGGCATTTATCGCCTTTCCTTCTTCACTATTTCGCGATGATCCGCATTGGATTGATCCCTTGTATCTAGAGCGTATAGAGCATCTTTCCAAGAAAAATCCGGGTACTGAACATATCGTATGGCAGGCATGGGTAGCCAAAAAAGAGGATAAGGTTGTTGGCCGGATAACGGCGCAAATCGACACCTTGCACCGCGAACTTTATGGTGAGGATACGGGCCATTTTGGCATGATTGACGCCATTAATGATCCCAAGGTATTTAGCGCGCTATTTACCGCGGCGGAAGAGTGGTTGAAGTCTAAAGGAGCGAAAAAAATCACAGGCCCTTTTAGTCTGAATATTAACCAGGAAAGCGGCTTGCTGATTGATGGTTTCGATACTCCGCCTTCGGCATTGATGACACACGGTAAGCCTTATTATTCCGCGATGGTGGAGCAGCAAGGATATGTACCAGGGATAGATTTGCTGGCCTATTGGATGCGTCGGACAGATCTGCATTTTTCTCCTACATTAGCCAAGCTTATGGAACAGATGCGCAAAAAGGTGACTATTCGCCGTCTCAATCGTAAGCGGTTCAGTGAGGAAATGCAGGTTTTGCGGCAGATATTTAACTCTGGATGGCAGAATAACTGGGGATTTGTGCCCTTTACCGAGCATGAGTTTGCCTCAATGGGGGAGCAACTGAAGTTTTTAGTACCGGACGACATGATTTATATCGCTGAGATAGACTCGGTGCCCAGTGCCTTTATTGTAGGTTTACCAAATATCAATGAGGCTATCTCGGGTTTGCATGGACGTTTATTCCCTTTTGGCTGGGCGAAGTTGTTATGGCGCCTGAAAGTCAGTGGTGTACGTACCGCCAGAGTGCCCTTGATGGGGGTTCGCCAAGAGTATCAATTCAGCCGTTTGGGGCCGGTTATCGCTTTACTACTCATTGAGGCGTTACACGATCCCTTTGCGAAGCGGAATATCGATGCGTTGGAGATGTCTTGGATCTTAGAGACCAATAGTGGTATGCGTACGATCTTGGAGCGGATTGGCGCGATTCCCTACAAGCGGTATCGTTTGTACGAAAAGCAGTTATAACCGGGCGTGGACAAGCCGTTGTTTTTAACTCCTCGATTTGACGCAAAGGCTGCGCACCCGTTTGTCATAAGATGTATTAGCCCCCTGATGATCCATACACTTTGACCCGCCTAAAATAAGAGGTAGGCTTGGAACTATGTTCAAGACTGGTCAAAGCGAAATCATGGGTACTGTTCTTACTGAGCCAGAGCGACGCCGTCGTCGCACTCCGCAGGAGAAGATCGCCATCGTTCAGGAGACCTTCCAGCCAGGAAGCTCCGTTTCTCTTGTCGCTCGTCGTCATAATGTGAATGCTAATCAAGTCTTTAAATGGCGTAAGCAATACCAGGATGGCAGCCTGACGGCAGTCTCTGCCGGCGAAGAAGTTGTGCCGGCTTCTGAGTTAAACAGTGCCATGAAACAGATCCGTGAACTCCAGCGTCTCCTGGGTAAGAAAACCATGGAAAATGAGATCCTTAAGGAGGCGGTAGAATACGGCAAAGCAAAAAAATGGATTGCGCACGGACCCTTATTGCCCGGGGACGACGAGTAAAACCAGTGAGTGAAGCTCTGGGTGTGTCGCGTGCGCAGCTCTCGCTTTATCGTTATCGGCAGGCGGACTGGCAGGACGGTCGCATGCAGCGGCATCAGGATGACGCCGAATTACTGGAACACATCCGTGCCGAAGTTGCCGACCTTCCGAGTTATGGCTATCGACGCATCTGGGCTAATCTGCGCCGCCGTTCGGAGCAGGAAGGTCTGCCGAGGGTGAACGCAAAACGGGTATGGCGCGTGATGCGTGACAACGGCTTGTTGTTAGAGTCGAAACCCCGTCCCACACCGGATACCCGTCGTCACACAGGCCGGGTGGCGGTGGCCGAAAGCAATCGGCGCTGGAGTTCGGATGGCTTCGAGTTCCGCTGCGATAACGGCGAAAAGCTGCGGGTCACCTTCGCCATCGACTGTGGCGACAGGGAAGCCTTGGACTGGGCGGCCAGCACCGGCGGTTATGACAGCGATACGGTACAGGACGTTATGCTACGCTCAGTTGAACGCCGGTTCGGGCAAAACCTGCCGACAGCGCCCCTCGAATGGCTGACGGATAACGGTTCGGCCTATCGTGCCGATGAAACCCGGAGCTTCGCTAAAATGCTGGGCCTGGAGCCCCGAACGACCGCGATCAGAAGTCCACAAAGTAATGGTGTAGCAGAAAGCTTCGTTAAGACGATGAAGCGTGATTATATCGGTATGATGCCAAAACCGGACAGCCAGACGGCAGTGTTAAACCTGTCGTTAGCGTTCGAACATTACAACGAATATCACCCGCACAGCGCTTTAGGATATCGCTCACCAAGAGAATATCGGCGCAGGGGGAAACCATCAACCTAAGCGGGAATAGGTGCATGGATATATGGGGTCAAAACCATAAGAGAAAATAGTTATGCCATTTGAAAAAAAGAAAGGAATCAAACGATTAACCAGCAGTATCAATAACTCGTTGGCCGGGCTGGTTGATGCTGTGCTTACAGAAGATGCTTTTCGCCAATTGTCTGTCATTAGTTCAATATTAGTAATCATTGCATTTTTTTTGGACGTGACAAAAATAGAGCGTTTATTCTTAATTTCCAGTTGTTTTCTTTTACTGGTGGTTGAGTTACTTAACACGGCTATTGAAACGGCGATAGACCGTGTTTCTTTAGATAGGCATCCCTTATCAAAGCGGGCTAAAGATTTGGGTGGAGCGGCGCAGTTAGTCGCTGTAGTGCTGACGATAATAATTTGGCTGATTATCCTGCTATAAGGATTATGGCCAGTATGATGCGCGCCGCCGCGCATCATTTTTTTGCGAGAACCTTGGGCAAATCATCGCCGCCACAGTAGATGGATGCGGGTTAGGCATTGTCTTCGAGATTCAACTGCTTTTCAGACGATCCCATCCCTGCGCCGCGAGGCTAAAGCAACTGAGGATATGGCATCAAGCGCTTTTTCCAGCACTTCACCATAAGGTGCTTTAGCATCCAGATCGAGGATTCGGGCGCCATTATAATGAAGCTTCACCATGACCGCGATTTTATCCCGCAACTCCTCATAACTATGATCAGGTTTGCGGGAGAAAGCAGTCTCGACATCAATATCAAGGCGAATGATCAATTCGGGGCGGTATAACGCCATCTGCTGATATAACCGCCGCTCGTTTGTCGCCAGACGCGTCATCAGCCAGCCGGTAACGCGCTCTACGCCAATGCCAGGCCCATCATAATGAAAACCCGACATTTCCGCCTGCGGATAGCGATCGCTGATAACCAGCACGCCGCTTTGCGCCAAACGCCGTACCTTGCGAAAATTCGCCGCGCGCAACAATGAAAACCCGTAGATGATCAACGCCGCCCACAGCGCCGGAGACTTGCTGCTCATGCTCTGCGTCTTTTCGGACTTGGCAGCCAGGCGCCGCTCGAGCCACACGCCGATGAAAGGCAGGCGTTTGATTTTATTGCCGGACTCACCTGACAGAACCCCTAAATAACGACGCTCGGTCACCCAATGCGTACGCAGATTTTTTACCAGGTCGGCGGTAAGGGTCGACTTTCCCGTGCCATCGCAGCCCACTACCGCAACCAGTCCGGGGACATAGGAGGGCGATGGGTTGTTTTTTGTGTTTAAGCTATCTGTTTGCATTTATTTCTGTATTCAACGGTAATCACAAGCCTGAACTTGTCACTACGAAAGAGTGGCTCGAATCGCGCGTAACGACTCTTCGAGAATCTTTGCCGCCGGCTGCCGGCCATCCAGGTCAAGGATGGTCGCGCCATTAAAAGTAAGACTTGGTATGACCCTAATTTTCTCACGTAAAGCGGAGAGCCGGTGATCGGGTTTGCGTGAGTGCGCCGTTTGTTCGTCAATATCAAGCCGAATCAATAACAGGGGCGGATAAGAGGCCATCCATTGGTACAGCTTTTGCTCACGTTTTCGCAGCGCGCGCACCCAAAAGTTACCACCCACCGTTTTTGCCAACTGCGGACCATCAACGCGAAACCCGGCCACTTCGGCCTGGGGATAGCGATCGGTTATCAGCAAACGCCCCTGCCGGCACTTCGCCAGCATGCGCCGGAACTTATAGGTACGCCAACAGGAAAGCAGGTAGATAACCAGCGTAGTGGCATTGCCTGGAGGCGTAGAGGGACGCGCGTGCACCCGTTCGGACTTGGCCAGCAAATAACGGCCAAAGGTGGCGCCAATAATGGGCAGGCTGCCGATCCATTCCCCTATGCGCCCCGACGACTGCCCGAGATAAAGCAATTCCGGCGAGCTTTGCTCCGACAGATGGCTTACCAGGCTGGCGGCCAAAGTCGATTTCCCCGAACCATCGCACCCCGTGATTGCTATCACTCGCACCGGAGGATGATGAGTAGTGGGTCTAATTTGTTGACTCACATCAAAAAATCCAATTTTTTAAAAAATATATTGTATGCTATTCCATCTTGGGTTCAAGATATTTGTTCCACCCGGCCGGGAGCCCGGTCAGTTGTGACGTTCCCCTTTTAAAATGGTATATTCGTGGGGATAACTTAAGAAGAGAATATGGTTATGCATGCACAACTTCCACCGCTCATAGCAGTAATAGGCAGCGATGGTTCTGGTAAGTCCACGGTCTGCGAACATCTCATTACCCATGTAAAAAAATACGGACCCGCGGTAAGAGTTCACTTAGGTAAACAAGCGGGAAACGTAGAGCGTGTCGTGGTGAAGCTGCCCTTCATGGGTAACTCGCTTGACAAGGCCATTAAGCGTAATAAAGTCAATATCACCAAGTCTCTTCCTGGCCCGGTTGCCGCCCTGGTGATTATGTCTTTCGTGCTGCGCCGGTTATTGCGCTTTCGCCGCATGCTGGCTTTTCGCCGGCGGGGGCTAATGGTGCTGACCGACCGTTTTCCTCAAGTGCAAATCCCGGGCGGTTATGATGGCACCATACTTCCCGCCAACGCGCCGGGCAGTCGATTTGTGGCGTGGCTGGCCGGGCGTGAACGCACGGCGTTTCGATGGATGGCCAACCATAAGCCGGACTTGGTGATAAAACTCAATGTTGATCTTGATATTGCCTGCGCGCGCAAGCCCGATCATCGTCAAGAATCCCTCGCCAAAAAAATCGCCATCACTCCGCTACTGACTTATGAAGGCGCACAAATTGTTGATATCGATGCTAATAAGCCTATCAATGAAGTGTTTAGCTACGCTGAAGAGGCCGTATCAAAGTTCATGACGGCCCATGGATATAGCCAAGTTGAAGAAGGCAAGTACGGCGCCCACCCATAATCATTAACAACGGTTGCTCTGCTCCAACAAGGATTATCGCCGTGCCGAAGAACCTACTACTACCGCCAAAAATTTCCTTCCGTTGTCGCGATGTAGCGTTTTAGATATAGGGGCAAGCTTGCTGTAATCAGCTAAAGCTATGGTTGAGTGGGGTGAATGGTCGTCCCCACCGTACAATCTATGTGACGTGATGGATACACCGCCCTCCTGCAAGTATCTTTCAGTACATTCCAGCCAGCTTGGGAGTTATGGCAGGCGGTTCCCTAATGATCAGCGCAATCATCCACCCAGGGCCAATGGGTGAAAGTGAAGCGAACGCCTGCTTATGTTTCGTACGGTGCTCAAGCGTTAAATCCGCCATCGACGGTCAACACCGAGCCAGTAACATAGTTCGCTGCGGAACTGGCCAAAAATGCCACTGCATGGCCGATGTCGGCGGGAATACCGTAGCGACCGAGCGCAATGAATGGCAGGTTGAGTCCGGCCAGATCGCCGTTGGCAGGATTGAGGTCGGTGTCGATTGGCCCCGGTTGCACCAGGTTGACCGTAATTCCCAGCGGACCGACTTCCCGGGCCAGGCCCTGCGTGAACGCCAGCAGTGCGGACTTGGTGAGGGCGTACACCGTCAGCCCGCCAAACGGCACGCGCTGCGAGACGTTCGAGCCGATGGTGACGATTCGCCCACCTTGCTTCAGGTAGGGAAGCGCAGCCTGCGCAGCCAGTACGGCTGCGCGCACGTTCACATTCAGCATGGCATCGATGTCGGCGAGGCCAAGGTTCACGAACGCACTGACGCGCGCTATGCCGGCGTTGTTCACCAAAATATCTAGCCCCCCGAGCATGGCTGCGGCCTCGTCGACCGAGCGCTTCACCGCGGCGGCGTCGGCGCTGTCGGCCTGGATGGCAAATGCGCGCCGACCTTTCTGCTCGATTGCCTTGACCACCGCAGCCGCGCGCTCGGTCGAGCGTTCGTAGGTAATCACCACGTCAGCGCCTTGGTCGGCCAGTGCCAGCGCGATGCCTGCGCCGATGCCCCGTGCCGCGCCCGTGACGAGCGCCAGTTTTCCAGTCAGTTTAGTCATTGTTTGTTCCTTGAATAGGTTGGTTGGGCGGCTTATGCCCGAACGATCAGCTTCTTGCCACTATGGGTGCCGTCGAATAGTTTGAGCAGCGTTGCGGGAAGCTGGTCGAAACCGTCGACGAACTCTTCGCGGTATGTGATTTTTCCGCCCACCACGAGGGGTGTCATCTCGGCCAGGAACTCCGGGAAGGTGTCCATGACGTAGGGCGTGGCAAACGCCTTGATGTCGATGAACCGGTAGTGGATAAGCGTAATCAAGCGCGGCAGGTAATTCGTTCCTTGCGGCAGGTCGGTGTCGCTGTAGTCTGCGATCGTGCCGCAGATAACCATTTTCGCGTGCGGGTTGAAGTGCTCCATCAACACGGGGAAGTTCGGGCCACCGACGTTTTCAAAAAACGAGTCGATGCCATCGGGCAGGGCGCGCGCCACTTGTTCTTTGAAGTCGGCAGCCTTGTAATCTATGGCCGCGTCGATGCCCAGTTCATTCTTTAGGAATGCAATTTTGTCAGCGCCGCCCGCTACTCCAATGATGCGATGCCCACGCAGCATCATCAGTTGCGCCGCCGTCGAGCCGACCGCCCCGGCCGCCCCGGTGACGACAAAGGTGCCGCCCGGCTTGAATGTGCTCACTTTGGTGGTGCCGTACCAGGCGGTAAATCCCGTCAGGCCGAGGGGGCCGAGCGCAGTCGACAGCGGCGCGGCAGCGGCATTGAGTTTGCGCAGGTCCGCGCCGTCCGACACGGCATACTGCTGCCAGCCAGACCAAGATTGGATATGGTCACCGACCGCGAATGCCGGGTTGTTGCTTTCCTCGACGATGCCGACCGTTGGCCCGCCCATCGGGTCGCCAATTGCGATACTCGGCCACTCGGACGAGCCATTACCCATAAGGTTGCGCTGGTAGGGGTCGATAGAAAAGAGGGTATTGCGGAACAGGACTTCGCCATCCTTCAGCGCGGGCACCGGTGTTTCCACGAATGTGAAGTCGCTCAGTTTCGCCATGCCTATCGGTCGGGCTGCTAGGATAATTTGACGGTTCAGGGTAGTTTTCATTATTGCTTTCTCTTAAGGCTACGAAACGGCTGCACCGAGAGCTGGCACAATTAAATAACGATCAGTATCGTAATGAACGTTACTTTATCGGCCGGCCGGTGTCAACCAGTTGACCCAGCCCGTCAATTAATTTAATATCGATCGTTATGAAAAAAGGGGTCGAGGAGAAAATATGGGCCGTCACCGCGAGTTTGATGTCGACAAGGCGCTCGACGCCGTGCTTGACGTCTTCTGGCTTAAAGGCTACGAAGGTGCGTCATACACCGACCTGACGCAGGCGACCGGCGTCGAACGCCCCGGCTTGTATTCGGCGTTCGGCAACAAGGAGGCCATGTTCCGCCTGGCGCTCGAGCGTTACTACGCGCGATATCTGTCTTATTTCCCAGAGGCGCTGGAGCAGCCCACATCACGCGCGGTCATCGAACGCATCCTGTTTGGAGCGGCTGAGCTGCATACGCGGTTTGCTGACCGCAGGGGGTGCATGGGCGTGCTCGGCGCTATGGTCGGGCCGGATAGCATCGCACCCATTCAAAAGACGCTGGTCGATGCACGGTCGGTGGGCAAGGCGGCACTTGTCCGACGTCTGGAGCGCGCCAGGGAGCAGGGAGACTTACCGGGGGACGCAAACTGTACCGCGCTGGCCGCATTTGTCATGACGATACTCTCGGGGATGGCAGTCCAGGCCAGGAGCGGCTACGATCGTGCGACTCTTGAGGCGGTAGCAGAACAAGCGCTCTCCACATGGCCAGGCGGCGCCTGACGAGATGCTTCGCACGGTGCCGACTTCGCCGCCGACGAAGCTGTGGGATCATCGTTTTCATACTGCCGGTGGCTGTCAACTTCGTTGACAGCCACCGGCAGCCTGGATTAACTAAAAGGTACAGACCGTGAGAATCGGAAACTTTCAAGGGTTTTGCGGATGGTTTTAAGTGGCGGATTTTTGAGTCGTTAAGAGACATTTGGGGGTCACTCCGTCATCGAACCAACTTGACCCCAAATCTGACCACCAAATTCTCCCGATGCGGAGGGAAAAACAAAAATGCATCGGGAAGGTTTTTCACGCTAACTTTTTGAATCTAGTTCAGATAAGGATTCGCGGAGCGGCATGAAAATAAAAATTTGGCTCCTCTGACTGGACTCGAACCAGTGACATACGGATTAACAGTCCGCCGTTCTACCGACTGAACTACAGAGGAATCGCTGGGTTCGCATAATAGCGATGGTGGTGGGCGATGTCAAAGGGGGAAGGGACGTAAAGGGTCTGTTTGCTCAGAGATTGCGCATCCGCCCGCATCCCGCCGCAATGCGGCGGGATTTTCTAGCGGATTATTATAAAAAGCCGTAGGCGGCGGCCAGGATCCAGCCGATAACGCTGGAAACACCCACGCCAATCAGGCCCACCAGGATAAAGCTGTGGTTGATGACATACTTGCCGATATGGGTGGTGCCGGAACGGTCAAACTGGATAGCCGCCAGGTCGCTGGGATAGGTCGGCAGGATATAATAGCCGTAGCAGGCGGGCGCCGAGGCGACGATATAGGCCGGGTCGACGCCGATGGCCAGGGCCAGGGGCACAATCGCCGCCAGCGCCGCGGCCTGGGAGTTGACGAACTTCGAGACCACCAGCAGCGCCAGCGCGTAGGCCCAGGGATGGACCTTGATAATGGCGCCGAGGCTGGCTTCGATTTCGGCCAGGTGCGCGCCGAAGATGGTTTCCGCCATCCAGGCGATGCCGTAGACCGCCACGATGGCGATCATGCCGGAGCGGAAGACTTCGTTTTTCGAGATGGCTGCCGGGTTGGTTTTGGTGGCGATGATAATCAGGGCGCCGGAAAACAGCATGCACATCTGGATAACCAATACCATCGACAGCCGTTTGCCGCCGAACACCGGCAGCAGCTGCGGCATCGCGCCCAGCAGCGCGACGACGGCGATGGTGGCGAGGAAAATCCACATCGCCACCCAGTTGCTGCGCGGCAGCTTCTGGTTGAGCAGGGTGGCGGTATCGCCGTAGACATAGTGGCGGTTTTCGGGGTCGGCGATAAATTTCTGGAACACCTCGTCCTTATCCAGGTCCTTGCCGCGAAACCAACTGAAAATGCCGATGGCCAGGATGCCGCACAGGGTGGAGGGAACGGTGATGGCCAGCAGGTCGAGGAAGTCGAGGTGGCGGCCGTTAAAAGACACATTGCCGAGCATGGCCACCAGGGAGACCACCGCGACCGACACGGGGCTGGCGATAATGCCCATCTGGGCGCCGACGGAGCTGGCGGCCATGGGGCGTTCGGGGCGGATATTATTTTTAATCGCCACGTCGTAGATGATGGGCAAAATGGTGTAGACCACATGGCCGGTGCCGCAGAGGATGGTCAGGCAGCAGGTGACGAAGGGGGCGACGATGGAGACGTATTTGGGGTTGCGCCGCAGGAGTCGCTCGGCGATTTGCAGCATGACGTCCAGGCCGCCGGAGGCTTGCAGGGTGGCGGAGGCGGCGACCACGGCGATAATCACCAGCATGACGTCGACCGGGGGTTTACCGGGTTCGAGATGGAAGACGAAGACCAGGATAACCAGCCCGATACCGCCCAGGAGGCCGAGGGCGATACCGCCCTTTCTGGCGCCGTATAACAGACAGGCCAGAATAACGGCCAGTTGAATAAAGAAGTCCATACATTCCTCAAAGAAAGTTAACGTTTTTTGTTAACCGCTAATATCGGCCTGTTGACCACACAATTCGTTGCGTCAAATCTAAGATAGGGGTGTTATTACGAGAAAATTGATTAATAGGCGAGATGAGTCACAAGATATAATACCCTGAGTTATAATTGCATTGCCTTGTAATTAATGGATGATTATTGTTTTTGGTCAAAAAGAATAGCCGTTGAGGTTATTTCATTAACATAACCTCAACGCTATTCGGTTAATTCGCGCGGCAATCAGGCCGCGCCGAATTGGGCCTGATGCAGGCGGGCATAAGTGCCGTGCCGCAACAGCAGTTCCTTGTGGCTGCCCTGTTCAATAATGCCCTGCGTATCCACCACCACGATGCGATCGGCATGCTGGATAGTGGCCAGGCGATGGGCTATCACCAGCGTGGTACGTCCCCGTGACAGGTCGGACAGCGAGTGCTGGATGGCCTGCTCGGTGGCGGTATCCAGCGCCGAGGTGGCTTCGTCGAGGATCAGGATTGGCGGGTTCTTCAGGAAAATACGCGCAATGGACAGACGCTGCTTCTGGCCGCCGGACAACTTTACCCCGCGCTCGCCCACCAGGGTATCCAGTCCTTCCGGCAGGGCGGCGATCAGCTCGTCAAGGCGCGCCCGCCGCGCCGCCTGCCAGATTTCCTCATCAGTGGCGTCCAGTTTGCCATAGGCGATATTTTCGCGGATCGATCCGCCGAACAGGAATACGTCCTGTTGCACAATGCCGATATTGCCGCGCAGCGAAGCCTGGGTCATATCGCGGATATCGATGCCGTCCACGCTGATGCTTCCGGCATCCACGTCATAAAAGCGCGGCAGCAAAGAGCACAGCGTGGTTTTACCCGCGCCGGACGGGCCGACAAAGGCCACGGTTTCGCCGGCGCGGATGGTCAGGTTCAGATGGCTGAAGATCGGTTTATCGGCCCGGTAGCCGAAGCTGACGTCGCGATAGACGATATCGCCGCGCAGGCTGTCCACCGCCAGGGCGGCGGGGCGGTCGGTGATATCGGCCACGGTATCCATCAGCCCGGTAAAACGCTTAAAGCCGGCAATGCCCTTGGGATAGCTCTCCAGCACCGCCGAAATCTTGGCAACCGGGCGGAAAAAGACTTCCACCAGCAGCAGGAAACCGACAAAACCGCCGTAGCTTAGCTCGCCCTTGATAACATACCAGGTGCCGGCAACCATCACGATCAGCTGGACCAGGCGGGTGCTGAGATAACTTAGGGTCAGGCTGGCGGTCATGATGCGGTAGGCGCGCAGCTTGGTGGCGCGGTAGCTGTCGTTATCACGGGCAAACAGGGCTTCTTCCTGGCGTTCGTTGGCAAAGGCCTTGACCACGCGGATGCCGCCGATGCTCTCCTCGATGCGGGCGTTGAAATTGCCCACCTGGCGGAACAGCTTGCGCCAGGTGTCCGTCATCTGCGCGCCCTGGCTGCTGACCAGCCAGGTCATGGCGGGGACGATGATAACGGTCAGCATCGCCAGCGGCACATGGACGGTGGCCATCAGGATAAACGCGCCGATAAACGTCATCAGGGCGATAAACAGATCTTCCGGGCCGTGATGGGCGATTTCGCCGACCTCCTCCAGATCCTTGGTGACGTGGGTGATGATGTGGCCGGTCTTGGTATTGTCGTAATAACGGAACGAGAGCTTCTGCAGATGATTAAACGCCTCGCGGCGCATATCGGTTTCTATGCCCACGCCCAGGGCGTGGCCCCAATAGTTAACCACCGCCATCAGCCCGGTATTGAGCAAATAAATCAGCAGCAGGCCGGCGGCGGAGACGCATACCAGCACCCAGTCCTGGGCGGGCAGTAATTTGTCGATAAAGAGTTTTACCGCCATGGGAAAACCCAGCTCAAGCAGGCCGGCGAGAATGGCACAGCCGAAATCGAGCGCAAACAAGCGCTTATAAGGAAGGTAGTAGCTAAAAAAACGGCGGAGCATCAATGCGTCCTCTGACAAAATCGCAATGCGGGATCACTTTTACGATAATTATGAATATGTTGACCAAATGATAATGCCTCGTAATCGCCAGTAAGGTCAATGGGGCAGGGGGAATGGCGTGTCGCGCCGGTAAAGTCTTGACAATATATAGGTACAGGG
Organism: Sodalis sp. C49; assembly: GCF_046352915.1. Lineage (NCBI taxonomy): Bacteria > Pseudomonadati > Pseudomonadota > Gammaproteobacteria > Enterobacterales > Bruguierivoracaceae > Sodalis > Sodalis sp. C49. Next base: position 350,466 of record NZ_CP163303.1, read on the forward strand.
AGTTATTATTTATATATCAACTAATGTGTTGGAATCTATTCCCTATGTCATCAACTCCTACCTCGTCTTTAACCGATTCAACGCTGCCCGCTCCGTCGCCCAAGCGCCATTTCGCCAACCTGATTGCCCAGACCGCGCGGCAATGGCGGCGGGTTATCGATCGCAAGCTCCAGCCCTATGGCCTGACGGAAGCCACCTGGGTGCCGCTGTTATACCTGGCGCGCGCGGACAAGCCGATGCTGCAAAAAGACCTGGCCGAAGCCATTTATCTGGATGCGTCCTCGGTGGTGCGCCTGTTGGATAACCTGCAAAACCAGGGGTTTATCGAGCGGCGCGAAGGCAGCGATCGCCGCGCCAAAGAGATCCATCTGACCGAATCCGGCATGCAGCGGGTCCAGCAGGTGGAGGGGATGGCCCAGCAGGTGCGCGATCGGGCGCTGGCCGGCGTGGACGATAACGATATCGAACAAATGAACCGTTTGCTGGAACAGGTGCTGGTCAGTTTGGCCGTCGTCGACAGGGAACCCGTATGAATAGTGGTGTACACGAGAGGCGATTTCTGTCCCTCACCCGGTTTAAACGTCTTAACAATCGGCAGAAAACCTGGGTTATCGCCGGGCTGGTGGTGGTGATAGCGCTGGCTATCTGGTTTATCACCTGGCTTGACTGGCGTTTTGCCCATGTGGCCGAGAATGATGCCCATATTAGCGGCGAGGTGGTGACCCTGGCCAGCCGGGTGGACGGCTGGCTGGTGGCGCGTCCGGTGATGGATGGCGATCATGTTAAAAAAGGCCAGGTCCTGGCGCAGATCGACGACCGCGACGCCCGGCTGCGGCTGGCGGCGGTGCAAGGCGACCTGGCATCCGCCAATGCGCAAATCCGCTATACCGAGGCGCAGCGCCAGACCGCCGATTTAACCACCCAGGCCACCCTTGAGCAGGCGCAGGCGCAGCTGACCGTGGCGGAGTCGACGCTGTCCGACGCCGGGCATCAGCTGGCGCTGGCGCAAGCCAATTTCCAGCGTGACGATAGTTTGGTGAAAAGCGGACTGACGCCGCGCAAGACCTGGGATGAAAGCCATACCGCCCTGCTGCAGCGTCAGGATCAGCAGCGGGAGGCCGAGGCGCAGCTGCTGTCGCAGCGGGCGGCGCTGGCCAATGCCCGGGCGCAGCGCGGGCAGCTGCAGGTGCTGGACCGGCAGATCGATATGCAGCGCCAGCAGCTGGTGGCGCTGACGGCGCAGGCGCAGCAGATTACCCAGGAAATCGCCGATCGCACCCTGCGCTCGCCGGTGGACGGGGTGGTGGATCGTACGCTGGGCGATGTGGGGGATTATGTGCAGGCAGGACAGTGGGTGATGATGGTCCACGATCCGCACAACGTCTGGGTGGAGGCGAACATTAAGGAAACGGCGCTGAATAAGGTGGCGGTGGGCCAGCCGGTGGATATTGGCATCGACGCCTATCCCGATCTGGTTTCCCATGGGCACGTGATCCGGGTCGGCAATACCGCCACCAATCAATTCGCCCTGCTGCCCAGTCCCAATCCGTCCGGCAACTTTACCAAAATCACCCAGCGGGTGCCGGTGCGTATTGCCTTTGACCAGGCCGACGCGCGGCTGAAACCCGGCCTGATGGTTGAGGTGGCCATCAATGTCGCCCATTGAGACCCAGGCGCAGCGTTTTGGTCCCGCGTATCGCTGGCTGGCCACCGGCACGGTGATGCTGGGCACCATCGCCACCACCGCCACCGCCACCATCGTTAACGTGGCCATGCGCGATATCATGGGGGCGTTTGGCCTGGGGCAGGATCAGGTGCAATGGCTCTCCACCGCTTTTTTAGCCTCAATGACCGCCACCATGCTGATGACCGCCTGGGTATTGGAGCGGTTCGGCTACCGGCGGGCGTTTGTCGGCGCGCTGGCGGTGTTTATCGCCGGCAGCCTGCTGGGCTTTGCCAGCGCCAGCGGCGCCGAAGTGATTTTGGCCCGGGTGCTGCAGGGTTGCGCGTCGGGCATTATCCAGCCGATGGCGATGGTGGTGCTCTCGCAGGTATTTCCTCCCGCGCAGCGCGGCAAGGCCATGGGCATCTATGGGGTGGGCGTGGTGCTGGCCCCGGCGCTGGGGCCGACGGTCGGCGGCCTGATGGTCGATCAGTACGACTGGCGTTTTGTCTTTCTGGTGGTGGTGCCATTCTGCGTTGCCGGCATGGCGGCGGCGATGGTTATCCTGCCGGGGCTGGATAAGCAGGCCGCCGCGCCGCGCCGCAGGTTCGACGGCCTCGGGTTTTTGCTGTTGGTCTGCGCGCTGATCACGCTGCTCACCGGTTTGTCCAACGGCCAGCGCGAGGGATGGGATTCTTTTTTTATTATCGGCATGTTTGCCGCCGCCCTGATAACCGCCGCCGCGTTTATCCTGTGGGAACTGGTGGCGCCGCAGCCGTTGCTTAGCCTGCGGGTATTCAATAACCTGCGTTTTTCCGCCGGGTGCGTGGTGGCCTTCGCGCTGGGGGCCGGCATTTACGGTTCCACCTATATCATCCCGCTGTTTGTCCAAACCGTGCAGGGATATACGCCCACCCGCTCCGGATTATTGCTGATGCCCTCCGGGCTGGTGCTGGGGCTGATATTTCCCATTGCCGGACAACTGAGCGATCGCCTGCCGCCGCATCTGCCGGTGATGGCCGGGCTGGCGATTTTCGGCCTGTCCTGCTGGCTGTCCGGCGGCGTCGATGTCGATACCCCTTTCTGGACCATGGCCCTGTGGGTCGTGCTGGGTCGTATCGGGTTGGGCGTTATGCTGCCGGCGCTGAACGCCGGGGCGCTGCGGGCGCTGCCGGCGGATAAGCTGGCCCAGGGATCCGGCAGCCTTAATTTTGTCCGCCAGCTGGGCGGCGCCTTTGGCGTTAACCTGCTGTCGGTGATTATCGACCGGCGTACCATTTTTCACGGCGACGCCCTGGCGCAGGCGCTGACGGCCGCCAACGCCACGGCGGCGGAATCCATCTCCCGCCTGGCGCTGCTCTATTCCCACTGGGGCAATCCGTTCGGCAGCCGCTTACCGCAAGGCGTGAATCCCGGCTCAATGGCCTACCTGGAAACCATGCTGGTGCCGAAGGCGCAGCTGTTCGCCTATCAGGACGGGTTTTATATCGTGGCGGTGTTTTTCTTCCTGGCGATTATCCCGGCGTGGTTTATGCGCGGCCGGAACCGGCCGGCGACGCAATTGCAGGCGGAGCCGGCGCCTGCCGCGGTCGCCGCGCATGACTGATTCCTCCGGGTAACGCTGCCCGCGACGTTCGCCAGGCCGGTTGGCCTGGCGTTTGCCGGATCATGATCCGGCGCAATAAACCGCGCGGCGGAACAGGTTACACTCGATTTTTATAGACGATCGGTCTATATTATTACCATGAATGAAAAAACTGTTGCCGCACGGCGCGGGCGTCCGCCGAAAATCGCCCGGGACCAGCCGGATACCCGTGAAAATCTGATTCGCTGCGGTACCGCTATCCTGACCGAGCAGGGGTTCAGCGCCTCGGGTATCGACGGCATCCTGAAGCAGGTGGGCGTGCCGAAAGGCTCGTTTTACTACTACTTCGAGAGCAAGGAAGCGTTCGGGCAGGCGATTATCGACTACTACGGCCGCTATTTTCTGCGCAAGCTGGACCATTGGCTGCTGGACGAAACCCTGCCGCCGCTGGAGCGCCTGCGGGCGCTGGTGTCCGACCTCAGCCTGGGCATGGCGAAATACGATTTCAGACGCGGTTGCCTGGTGGGCAATCTCGGGCAGGAAATCAACGTGCTGCCGGCAAGCTACCGCCGCCAGCTCAGCGACATTTTGCAGCAATGGCAACAGCGGGTCGCCTGCTGCCTGCGGCTGGCGCGCGCCGCCGGGCAATTACCGCCGGACGCGGACTGCGAAGGCCTGGCGGAATTTTTCTGGATCGGCTGGGAAGGGGCGGTAATGCGCGCCCGGCTGGCCGGCGGCCCCCAACCTTTACAGCGGTTCGCCGACGGGTTTTTCGCCGGTCTGCCGCGCTGAACCCTTGCCGGGCTCACGATATTTAAAGACCATTTGAGGAATCAGCATGTTTAACGCAATCTTGGTTGAGAAAGACGAACAAGGCTATCGCGCCCGCCATACCCGCCTGGACGAGGCGCAGCTGCCCGCGGGCGATGTGCAGATAGATGTTGCGTATTCCACGCTCAACTATAAAGACGGGCTGGCCATTACCGGTAAAGGCCCGGTGGTACGCACGTTCCCCCTGGTGCCGGGCATTGATCTGGCCGGTATCGTCACGCATAGCGATCATAGCGCTTTTAAAGCGGGCGACGCGGTGCTGCTTAACGGCTGGGGCGTGGGGGAAAAACACTGGGGCGGGCTGGCGCAAAAAGCGCGGCTGAACGGCGACTGGCTGATCCCGCTGCCCGCGGGGCTGACCGCCCGGCAGGCCATGGCGATAGGCACCGCCGGTTATACCGCCATGCTGGCGTTGCTGGCGCTGGAGAAAAACGGCGTGACGCCGGCGGGGGGAAAGGTACTGGTTACCGGCGCCAACGGCGGCGTCGGCAGCTTTGCCATCGCGTTCCTCTCCCGCCTGGGCTATGAGGTAACGGCGTCCACCGGGCGTCAGGAGGAGGCGGAACATCTGCGGCAACTGGGCGCAGCCGAGGTTATCGACCGGGCGCAGCTTTCCGCGCCGGGGCGTCCGCTGGGCAAGGAACAATGGGCCGCCGCCATCGACAGCGTCGGCAGCCATACGCTGGCCAATGTCTGCGCCGGTTTACGCTACCAGGGTACCGTGGCCGCCTGCGGCCTGGCCCAGGGCATGGATTTGCCGGCAAGCGTGGCGCCGTTTATCCTGCGCGGCGTGACCCTGGCCGGGGTGGATAGCGTGATGCGCCCGGTGGCCGATCGCCTGATCGCCTGGCAGCGAATCGCCGCCCTGGTGGACGACGGCCTGTTAAACAGCATCAGCCGGGAAATTGGCCTGGGCGAGGTCATCGCCACCGCGGGCGCGCTGCTGGACGGCAAAGTCCGCGGCCGGATTGTCGTCGACGTTAACCGTTAACCGCCAGGCATCATGCCCCGCCGCCGAGCGGGGCATGATGTTGTACCCGCAGGGTCGCCTTGCGCCGGTCATTGTTCATCAATACTGATTAATTAGCCTTTATTCAGCGCCTTATGCCACAGGACATCTCACTCTAACGCACGTCCCGCCTCGATTGTTATCCTTATCCGCCGCGATATTTTGTGTAAAAAAACTCATCATTAATAGCGCCCCGGCGGCTTTTGGTCTATCCGTTAAGCATGCGGATAAAAACCATTTTGCCCCCAATCACAGTGACATGTTCCGGAGGAAATCATGAAAGCAGTCGTTTATAACGGTCCACGCGATGTGGCGGTGAAGGATATGCCGGACGCGAAAATCATCAAGCCAACCGACGTACTGGTGCGCATCACCACCACCAATATCTGCGGTTCGGATTTGCATATGTATGAAGGCCGCACCAGCTTTGAAACGGGCCGTATTTTCGGACATGAAAACCTGGGCCGGGTTATTGAAATCGGGGCGGGGGTGGAGCGCATCAAGGTCGGGGATTATGTTTGCCTGCCGTTTAACATCGGCTGCGGGTTTTGTGAAAACTGCGAACGCGGGCTGACTGGGTTCTGCCTGACCGCCAACCCCGGTTCGGCGGGGGCCGCCTACGGCTTTGCCGAAATGGGACCTTATGAGGGCGGTCAGGCGGAGTTGCTGCGCGTGCCCTTCGGCGATTTCAACTGTCTGGTGCTGCCGCGCGACGCGCAGGAGAAAGAGGACGATTACGTGATGCTGTCCGATATTTTCCCCACCGGCTGGCATGCCACGGAACTGGCGGGATTGCGTCCGGGCGATAGCGTCGCCATCTACGGCGCCGGCCCGGTGGGGCTGATGGCCGCCCATTCGGCCATCATCAAGGGCGCGTCGCAGGTGTTTGTGGTGGATACCCACCCAAGCCGTCTGGCCTTGGCCGAGAAACTCGGCGCCACGGCCATTAACGGCGTCGGCGACGCGGCGGTGGAGAAAATTTTAAACCTGACCGACGGGCGCGGCACCGACTGCGGCTGCGAATGCGTCGGCTACCAGTGTTGCGATAAACACGGCCATGAGGATATCTCCGTTACCATGAACAGCCTGGTGGCCTCCACCAAAGCCACCGGCGGCATCGGCGTGGTGGGGGTATTTGTTCCGCAGGATCCGGGTGCGCGCCAGGAGCTGGCCAAAGAGGGTAAAATGCCGTTCGATTTCGGCAGCTTTTGGTTTAAAGGCCAGCAAATCCGCACCGGCCAGGCCAACGTCAAGGCCTATAACCGTCAGCTGGCGCGCCTGATTCACCAGGGCAAGGCGAAACCGTCACAAATTATTTCCCATCGCCTGCAATTGGCGCAGGCGCCGGAGGCATACCAGCATTTTGACGATCGCGACGAGGGCTGGACCAAAGTCATCCTCAAACCCTGAATGATACGGCGTTGGCCCACAGGGAGGTGAGCCATACCACGACACCCGGGAGCGCTTTAGCACAACGCCGCAGGCGTTGGCCCGCGGGATGGCCCACAGGATGTGAGCCATGCATCGCGCCCTGGTCACGCGCTTTTAATCGTCTTGCCGCCATGCCCTGCCGCCGCTTTATTCTGTCTGCGCCAGGCCTTGATGCCGTTCATGCTGAAATATCTTTCAACATCTTCCCGCCGCGAAAGCGTTTTTTGCCCAAGCCAAATGTCAAAAACGCGCGTAATGTTATAAAGTCGTATAAAAAATGTTATATCCGGCGCGCCACAGGCCGCAAAACTGGAACAGGAGACGTTCATGGCTCGTTATACCCTTTTATCCGGCATGCTGCTGGGCATGCTTACGCTGTGCGCCCCCGCCGTCATGGCGGCGGACGCCCCCGCCAGACCGATGGCGGTGCGGGGCACGGTGACGCAGTTCAGCGGCGACCAGCTGCAGTTTACCGATCGCAAGGGCGCGGCGGTCACCGCCACCCTGAATGACAAAACCACCATTTCCGCGGTGGCGCAGGGTAAAATCAGCGATATTAAACCGAATAGCTTTATCGGCACCGCCGCGGCGCCGCAGCCGGACGGCACCTTAAAAGCCCTTGAAGTCCATGTGTTCGACCCGTCGCTGCGCGGTTCCGGCGAAGGGTTCCGGCCCTGGCAGGGATCCGACGGCCAGGTCGGCACCATGACCAACGGCACCGTGGGCACGCTGGTAAATGCCAACGGACGCACCATGACGGTGAAGTACCAGAACGGCGAAAAAAAGGTTGTGGTGCCGGATGATGTGCCTGTTGTGACACTGTCACCCGGTGATCGCTCGCTGTTGAAACCCGGCGCGCATATTATCCTGTTCCCGGCGCTGGGCAGCGCGGATCATGTCGTGGCGGCGCGTATTGTGGCCGGTGTTAACGGCACCGTGCCTCCCATGTAATATCCGATGCGTGTTTCAGGCCGGGCGGCGTGGCCGCCCGGCCTGTTAACCGGCCGATCCTGGAGCGCCAGTGAACCCATCTTCTTCCCCGTCGTTAACCAAAATACGCCGGCACCGCGCCCCGGTGCGCATCATGCACTGGCTGAATGTGCCGATACTGTGCGCCATGCTGATGAGCGGCTGGGGCATTTACAATGCCTCGCCGATTTTTCCCGCCTTTACCTTTCCCAGCGTCCTCACCCTGGGCGGGTGGCTGGGCGGCGCCATCGCCTGGCATTTGGCGGTGATGTGGGCGCTGGCGGCAAACGGCCTGCTGTATATTCTGTGGGGTATCGGCAGCGGGCATTTTCGCCGCGACTTCCTGCCGCTGACGCCGCGCACGCTGGCGCGCGACGTTAAGCTGGCGCTGACCTTGCGCCTGGCGCACCGGCTTGGGCGTTATAACGCCATTCAGAAGGCCTTTTACTGGTTTGCCCTGGCATGCGGGCTGCTGCTGGTCCTTTCCGGGCTGTCCATGTGGAAGCCGGTACAGCTTTACCGGCTGGCGGCGCTGTTTGGCGGCTTCGACCGGGCGCGGTATGTGCATTTTTTCGCCATGAGCGGCATAGTGTTATTCGCCGTGGTTCATGTCGCGATGGTGATCGCCGTGCCGTCCACCTTTTGGCCCATGATCACCGGCGTTATACGCCGTTCACCCCGGGATGCGCAGGATGAATAACAGATCAAACAGCGGATTAAAGCTCGAACCGGCGCAGCAGAAGGCGCTTTATCGTTTGCAGCGGCGTCTGTTGCTGCGCTCCGGCCTGACCCTGGGCGCGCTGACCCTGCTTACCGGCTGTAACCTGCAGGACGGCGACGAGGTGGATAAGGTGCTTTGGGCCATGTCGCGCTGGAACGACCGGGTCCAGGGCTGGCTGTTCAGCGGGCAGCGCCTGGCGCAAACCTATCGCGCGGATCAGGTTGCCAACCCGTTCCCCTTCAATGCTTTTTATCCCGAATATAATGTGCCGGAAATCGATCTCTCCACTTATCGGCTGGAGGTGTCGGGGCGGGTGGCCGATAAGCGGCCCTGGACGCTGGATACACTGCGGGCGCTGCCGCGGCAAAGCCAGATTACCCGGCTTATCTGCATTGAGGGATGGAGCGCCATCGGCCAGTGGAGCGGGGTGCCGCTGCGTACCTTTCTTGAACGGGTCGGGGCGGACCTGCGCGCCGGCTTCGTCGGCTTCCGCTGCGCCGATCGCTATTATTCCAGTATCGACATGGCCACCGCCCTGCATCCGCAAACCACCCTGGCGCTGGATTTTGCCGGCAAGGCACTCCCGGACGCCTATGGATTCCCGCTCAGGCTCAGGGTACCGACCAAGCTGGGCTTTAAAAACGCCAAGCATATCGTTTCCCTGTCGGTGGGCAACACCAACCCCGGCGGTTATTGGGAAGATCAGGGGTATAACTGGTTCAGCGGCATCTGACGCCTGGATCATCAGGCCTGGCAAATCTGGTTGCGTCCCTGGCGTTTTGCCTGGTACAGGGCCGAATCCGCCTTGACCACCAGCCGGCTGGGCGTGTCCTGCCCAGCCTCCGGCAGGCCGACAAAAACGCCCAGGCTGGACGTCAGGATACCGGCCGGGCTGCCCTGGTGGGGAATATTCAACGCCACGATCCCTTGCTGGATGCGCCGCGCCACCGCCAGGGTGCCGTCCCGGTCAGTGGCGGGCAGCAGGACGATAAATTCTTCCCCGCCGTAGCGCGCCACCACGTCGCGGTGACGCAGCGGCAGGTTTTTCAGGGTGTGCCCGATACGCTTGAGGCAATTATCACCGGCCACATGGCCGTACAGATCGTTAAATTGTTTAAAATAATCCACGTCCAGCAGAATGATGCCCAATACCTGCTGCGTGCGCAGCGCGCGCTGGAATTCATTGTCCAGCGACAGATCAAAATGCCGCCGGTTGTAAAGCCCGGTCAGTCCGTCCGAACGCGCCAGCCGCTCCAGCGACCGGTTTAACTTGCGCAGCTCCTGCTGGGCGTGGATGAGCTGTTGCTCGGCGCGCATCCGCGCGCGCGCCTGACGCATCAGCACCAGGCAGACCACGGTAATCATCGCGATAAAAATAAGCGTCATCACCACATGGTTGAACGCGTCCTGGCGCCAGTCCGCCATGGTCTGATCCAGCGACAGGCCGGTAGTGACGATCACCGGGAACTGCTTGAGATGCGTATAGCTATAGAGTTTTTGCGCCGGATCGGCTCCCAGGGCGCTGTTGACGATACCCGAGCTGTGCTGCCGGATATTATCCCGGTATAGCGGCGAACCGGCGATGGTGGTGCCGATGACTTTTTCATTATACGGGTGACGGTAAAGCACGGTACCGTTGTCGAGCAGCATCATTAACGTTGAATCATCGCTTATCATAAACCGGGTATAAAAGCTGCGAAAATGATCGATCATAATGCTTTCCAGCAGTACGCCGGCAAAACTGCCGTCGGGATGGTTGAGCCGGCGTGAAATGGGCACGATCAGCGCATTGGTCATGCGGCTGCGGATAACCTTGCCGATGCGCGGGGTCAGTTCGGGATGGTCGCGGTGATAGATAAAATAATCCCGGTCGGCGTAGCCGTTGACGGCGGGCAACCGCTCAGCCGCCGTGACGATCATCTGGCCCGTGGCGTCAAACAGCGACAGCGCGCTGATTTGCTTTAACCCGGCGGTTTTTTGCTGGAAAAGCTGATGCAGCCTGGGCAACTGCGCCGCGCCGCTGCCCAGGGCGGCGATCTGTTGCGCCAGTTCATCAAGCGTGGCTTCGGCCTGGGCGAAGGTATCGCTGGCATGCTGCGACAGCGCCTGGGTCAGGTTCATGGTGGCGGTCTGGGATTTGGCCAGCGCCGACTGGTAGGTTTGCCAGAGATGCCAGACGTTAATGGCTATCAGGGCGACGATCAGCAGCGCGGCGGATGCGCCCAATTCAAACAGCAGGGTAAAGCGGGGGCGTTCAGGCGATGGCGCCGTCTGTTTATCTGGCCGGGGAAAACCGAAATATCTGCTTTTTCTCATAAGGTTATATCAATGGCATACCTGGACTCTCGGTAACGGGACGGGACAACCGGCCGCCGCGGCAATGGCGCGCTACGCGGCCGGATTGCATTAGAAGTATTTATCTTCCGGGCCGGTTAGTCAAAGATAGGGCGGCGTTAATTCGCCGCCGCCGCGGCGCGGGCGAATTGTGGCGCCGCAGGCGGCAATCCAGGCCGGGTAAATTGATAATGATGCTTAATCACTCGCACAGATAAAAAATGGCGAATACAGCAGGCTGACCAGGATGGCGTTTTTATCGATACGCCTAAAGCTGGGCAACAGGGATGCGCCTACCGGCAGGAGCACCGGGCTGGCGATACCGTCGGGGGCGTTATCCAGCGTGGAGACAATTTCGCGGGTAATGGTTATTTCATATAAACCCTGCTGGTTTTGCTGCCGGTAACTAAAAAAGCGGCTCCGGTGCAGGTTATAGAGGCGATCGTCATGGGCCAGGGTGCCGTTAAGGGCATAAAAACCCTGGCTCGGACTGGTAAAAAACATTTTGGCTTCCACCGTGTAGGTTAACGATCCGGCGGGAATGGCTGAACGATAAACCATCAGGGCGGAACACTGGTAGCCGGAAATACCGCCGCGGTAATGACTGCGGTAAAACAGCGTAAGCGATAACAGGAGCAACGCCAGGATAAGCCAGATTCTTTTCATCAGACGTCCCAGTTATAAAAGTAGAAATTGAGGCAACCGGTGAGTTTACCGCCGGCCTCCTGTTCACATTTCGCCAGGAAAGTACGGCGGTTGATGCCGTCCTTTATCGTGGCGGCGGTACGGGAGAACAGCACCTTGTCATGGGCGTCGCAGCGTGCAATATTTCCCGCCATGGCCCGCTGGATATGCGCGGCCAGATCCGGGCGCTCGCGGTCGTTTATCGGACGCAAGGTATAAATATTGCATGAATCAATATTCTTAAAGAAATAGAGAGGCTGCCTGTCGTCTTGCCTGAAATAGACATAGGTAGTCGACGCGGTGATAATAATCGACAGTGCTAAAAATAAATTTATCATAAGTTCTTTAGTGAAATGATCTGTCTTCGGGGCGGCGGTCTCCATACCGCCGCCGTTATCATTGGCAATGGGTGTGTCCAATGCGGGATCCGGCGATTGATCATATACGGCGATAGCCAAACGATCGTTTAGCTTAAGTCCGCGTTTAGGCAGGGTGACGATGGCCGAGGCCTCCAGCCCAAGCGCGATCAGCGCTTTCCTGATCAGGCTGACCTGTTGATTTAAATTACCGTTGGAGGGGGATAAGCCATGTTTTTCCCAGACGTTGGCAAATAAATCTTCCCGGCTGACGGTATCGCCGTTGCCATGGGAAATAATAAGCGCTTCTAATACGCGCCCGGCTGTATTGGAGAGATTGACCGCCGTTTCATCATCCGCTAATAAGGATAAACGATATTCCAGCGTATTAAATACAATGCGATCGTTGATCAGATACTTCATTGCCTTCTCCATGCCGATGGACAGTGCGCCAATACTTATAGCCGCTATCAATATATGCACTGAAATAAAATAAATAAAAGCGCAGCCAGTAATAGGCCGGGTCGATAAAAAAAACTTATATATTTCCTGCGGCAAATTAATTTAATCATGGTGGCTATCTGTGCGGAATTATAGCTATTGCGATAAAAGGAAAGGTTAATACCGCTGGAAAACAACACAAACAGGGTTAATCGCCAAAAATGGCGTAAACATGCGCATAAAAAGCTGCCGGCGGCGCGACGCGGCGGCGCAAACCAATGACCCGCACTGATCGGACTTGTTCAGCGTACACTTGTACGCTAGAGTGACTTCCCCGAAGGCTACAATTATGGTAGTCACCTGCGCAAAACGGGCCGGCTTGGGGCACCAGGAGCGTTCAGCCATGCAAAAAACCAATATCGGCGCGATGGATTGCCCCATCGCGCAATCGCTTGAGCTGGTGGGGGAATGGTGGAGCATGTTGATTTTACGCGACGCCTTCCAGGGACTCAGCAAGTTTGATGAATTTCAGCGCAGCCTGGGTCTGTCGCCGACCATGCTTACCCGCCGGCTGAAAACCCTGGTGCGCAACGGCATTTTATACAAACAGGCCTACAGCACGCGTCCGGCGCGGTTTGAATATTTACTGACCGAACGGGGCGAGGCGTTTTTTCCGGTACTGCTGACCCTGCTGCAATGGGGCAACCAGGCCCTGGCGCAGGAGGATATCGCCATCGTGCCTGTTAACCGCCGGCATGCCGGGAAAGTCGCGCCGGTGCTCGTCGACCGGGATACCGGCGAGACGCTCACCCATCTAAACGTCACAATTGCCGCCGGGCCGCGTGCTGGTGAAAGCATAAAGCGTCGGCTGGAAACAAGACAGGAAAAGCAAAACCATCATGATGCATATCCGCACAAGGAATTTTTATGAGTAACCGTCGAATCGTTATTACCGGTATGGGCGCGGTATCGCCTTTAGGCTGCGGTACAGAAACCGTATGGCGGCGCCTGCTGGCGGGCCAGTCCGGCATCCGCCCCTTGCCGGAGGCGATGGTTGCACAACTGCCGGTGAAAATCGGCGGCCAGGTTCCCGACCCGGAACAAGACCCGGAAGGCGGCCTGTATCCGGACCGTTTTGTGCCGCCGAAAGACCAGAAGAAAATGGACCGGTTTATCCTGTTCGCCATGGCGGCTGCCGATGAAGCGCTGCGCCAGGCGGGCTGGACGGCAAGCACGGATGAGCAGAAAGAACGCACCGCGACCATTATCGCCACCGGCATCGGCGGTTTCCCGGCCATCGCCAACGCGGTGCGCACCTCGGATAATCGCGGTCCGGGCCGGCTGTCGCCCTTTACGGTGCCGTCGTTTCTCGCCAACCTGGCCGCCGGCCATGTTTCCATTAAACACCAGTTCAAAGGGCCGATCGGCGCGCCGGTTACCGCCTGCGCGGCGGGTGTGCAGGCTATTGGCGACGCGGTGCGCCTGATCCGCAACGACGAGGCGGATATTGCCTTGTGCGGCGGCGCCGAGGCCGCCATCGATACCGTCAGCCTGGGAGGGTTTGCCGCCGCCAGGGCCATTTCCACGCATTTCAACGCCGCTCCCGCCACCGCCTCGCGTCCGTTCGATCGCGACCGCGATGGTTTTGTCATGGGGGAAGGCGCCGGACTGCTGGTGGTTGAAGAACTCGAGCACGCGCTGGCGCGCGGGGCCACGCCGCTGGCGGAAATCATCGGCTACGGCACCAGCGCCGATGCCTACCATATGACGTCGGGTGCGGAAGACGGCGACGGCGCCTACCGGGCGATGAAGATCGCCCTGCGCCAGGGCGGTATCACCCCCGCGCAGGTACGGCATCTGAATGCTCATGCCACCTCGACGCCGGTGGGGGATCTGGGCGAGATCAACGCGGTAAAACATCTGTTCGGCGACCACAGCGAACTGGCCATTACCTCCACCAAATCGGCCACCGGGCATCTGCTGGGCGCCGCAGGCGGCCTGGAAGCCATCTTTACCGTGCTGGCGCTGCGCGACCAAATCGTGCCCGCCACCCTTAACCTGGACAATCCCGATCCGGCGGCGGCGGGTTTGCATCTGGTGCGCGGCGAGCCGGAACCGGTGGCCATGACCTATGCGCTGTCCAATGGTTTTGGTTTTGGCGGCGTGAACGCCAGCATCCTGCTAAAACGCTGGGAATGATTGCGTCGCTTTCCCGTCCGTCAGGGCGGGAAAGCGTTGTTTCCCGCCATCAGGGGCGCCGCGTTGACGCGCTTGATATCGTCTCCGATGGCACGCCGGGAGCATAAGTTTCCGGCGTGGCGCCGCTCTTAGGTCCTTGTGCAACCGGGGCACTCGTTATATATTTCATTACACACCGAATTCCTCCTCCCATAGCGATTATTATGTCTCACTTTGCAGCACGTTTACGCGTTTTCCTCACGTTTGTCCTCCTTTCCCTGGCGATGACGGCCAGCGCCGGCGCTGCCGCGGCGCGGACCCTCACCGATCAGCTGGGGCGCAGCGTTACGCTACCCGACCGCGTGGACCGGGTGGTGGTATTGCAACATCAAACCCTGAACCTGCTGGTGCAACTGGACGCGGCGGACGACGTGGTCGGCGTGCTGTCGAGCTGGAAAAAGCAGCTTGGACCGGATTTTGCCCGCTTCGCTCCGCGCCTGGCGACCCTGCCGATGCCCGGCGATCTTAACCAGGTGAATATCGAAAGCCTGCTGGCGCTGCATCCCCAGGTGGTGTTTGTCGCCAATTACGCGCCGCCGGAAATGATCAGGCAAATAGAATCCGCCGGGATCCCGGTGATCGCGGTGTCGTTACGCCAGGATCAGCCGGGGGAACAGGGCAAGCTCAATCCCGCCATGACGGATGAGGAAGAGGCATACAACCAGGGCTTGCGCCAGGGTATCCGGCTGATAGCCGAGGTGGTAAACCGCCGGGATCAGGGCGAGGCGCTGATTAACTATACCTTCAGCGCGCGGGCGCGTACCGACGACCGGCTCAAGGACATTCCCGCCGATAAGCGTATCCGCGTTTATATGGCCAACCCGGAGTTAACCACTTACGGCGCGGGCAAGTATACCGGCCTGATGATGCGCCACGCCGGCGCGCTGAACGTGGCCGCCGCCAGCATCAGCGGCTTTAAGCAGGTGTCGATGGAACAGGTGCTGGCCTGGGATCCGCAGGTGATTTTTGTCCAGGACCGCTATCCTGAGGTGGTGCAACAGATTAACGGCGATCCGGCCTGGCAATCCGTCGACGCGGTTAAACATCACCGGGTCTATCTGATGCCGGAATATGCCAAGGCCTGGGGATATCCGATGCCGGAGGCGCTGGCCGTCGGCGAGCTCTGGATGGCGAAAAAGCTCTATCCGCAGCGTTTTGCCGATGTGGATATCGATAAGCAGGCCGATGCCTATTATCGCCATTTTTACCGCATGGCGTGGCGGCCGCGTCCCGATGCCGGCTAGGGCGAAGCCAGAGCTTAGCGCCGCGGCCCCCTGGCTGCTGGCGGTGCTGACGATCGCCATGGTTTTCCTGTCCCTGGGCATCGGGCAGTTCAGCCTGTCGCCCCTGCGCGTCATGCAGCAACTGGCCCATCCCCTGCAGCCGGGAACATTGGACTACCAGGTTATCTGGACCATCCGTATGCCGCGCATCCTTACCGCCTGCCTGGCGGGCGGGGCGCTGGCGCTGTGCGGCGCCGCGTTGCAGGGGGTATTCCATAATCCGCTGGTGGATCCCCATATTATCGGCGTCAGCGCGGGCGCCGCGTTTGGCGGCACCCTGGCTATCCTGCTTGGCCTCGCGCCGCTGCTGCTGATGGCCTCCACCTTTTTCTTCGGCCTGCTGGCGCTGCTGCTGGTGTATATGATTGCCGCCACCCTGGGGCGCGAAAACCGGCTGATGCTGATCCTGGCGGGCATTATCCTGGGCGGCTTTTTTGCCGCGCTGGTCAGCCTGCTGCAATATCTGGCCGATACCGAGGAAAAGCTGCCGAGTATCGTATTTTGGCTGTTGGGCAGCTTCGCCACCGCCAGCTGGCATAAGTTGCTGATGCTGTTCGCGCCGGTACTGGGCGCGGGTACGCTGCTGTATCGCCTGCGCTGGCGCATCAATATTCTTTCCCTGGGCGACGACGATGCGCGCGCGCTGGGCATGGCGGTGGTTAACCTGCGGCGCCTGGTCTTGGTGCTGTGCGCGCTGCTGACGGCGGCGCAGGTGGCGGTCAGCGGCAGTATAGGCTGGATTGGGCTGGTGATCCCGCACCTTGCGCGCATGCTGGTGGGCGCCGATCACCGGCGCCTGTTGCCCACGGCGTTCTGGCTCGGCGGCGCCTTTATGGTGCTGGTGGACGATGTGGCGCGTACGCTAAGCCAGGCCGAAATCCCTCTGGGCATTATTACCGCGCTGCTCGGCGCGCCGCTGTTTGCCTGGCTGCTGATCCGCGACAGCCGCGGGAGAACGCAATGATCGGCGCTACGCTCAATGCCCGGGGCCTGGCATTCGGTCATGGGGAGCCGTTATTCCGGCCGCTGGACTTCGCCTGCGCGCCCGGCGAGATCTGCGCCGTCCTTGGCGCCAACGGGCGCGGCAAGAGCACGTTGCTGCATACCCTGGTCGGTATTCTGCCCGCGCTGAGCGGCGATATCCGCTGCCACGGCGGTATTGGTTTTGTCCCGCAGCGTTTTACGCCGGCCTTTTCCTACCGGGTGTTTGATATCGTGCTGATGGGACGGGCGGGCCACGTCGGGCTGTTGCAGATGCCCTCGCGCCGGGACGAAGCCATGGCCCGTGAGGCGCTGGAGATGCTGGGAATCGCGGCGCTGGCGCCGCGCGCCTACCTGTCGCTGTCGGGCGGACAGCAGCAACTGGTGCTGATCGCCAGGGCGTTGGCGACCCACAGCGATTTGCTGGTGCTGGATGAACCCATGGCGGCGCTGGATTTGTTTAACCAGCAGGCGGTGATGCGCCTGATCCGCCGGCTGGCCCGCCGCCATGGCGTCAGCGTGCTGTTTACCACCCACGATCCCTGCCATGCGTCGCTGCTGGCCGATAATACCGTGCTGCTGTTGCCGGAGCGGGAGTGGCTGCACGGCGCCTCGCGTACGGTATTAAGCGAAGAAAACCTGAAACGCGCCTACGATATCGTGGTCAAGGGGATAGATATTGATGACCGGGGCCGGCAACATCGGGTCCTGGCTCCGCTGTTTGACCTGCGCGGGCCGGATGCGGCGTCATAAGATTGCGCCAAGCGGGCGCTATGGCGATTGTCTCGCCTGCGTCGCGCTCAGGACAAGGGGGCGCAGGGGGACAGGAATCCGGCTTGGCGCAAAAAAAACTGCCCCGGCGCCGAAAGAATAAAGTCCGCGAGCGCGCGGGCCGGCGCCGAACGCAGCGCCAGGGCATAGGTGGCGAAGACATTATGGCAGTCCGGGATAACGACCACCCGCAGCGTCGGATCCTGTTCAAGCCTTGGCGCGTAATGCGCGTAGCCGATAAAGATATCGGCCAGCCCACGGCGGATAATCCACCCGGCGGCCAGCTCGCCCGCGGGAATGGGCGCGGTATCCGCGCCGCCCACCAGCGGCCGGGCGCGCTGTTTCAGAGGGGCCGCGCCGGTATGCAACAGGGCGGCGGCGGTATTGAACAATTGCCAGGCGTAGTCGCCGGAAGGATCGCAGCCTGGCGTGGAGGTGCCGATAACCAACCCGGGATCGCTCAACAGCGCCAGCCAGTCGGCGCCGTCGGTGCGCGGTCCGCGTTTTACCGTCAGGCACAACCGGTTGCGGGCAAAGGGCCGGACCTCCAGCGCCAACCCCTTTTCCCGCAGCCGGGCGGGATGGCCGGTATTGGCCGAGGCGAACAGATCGCAGTGCTCGCCCGCCTCGATGCGCCGGGACAGCAGGCCGGCGGGGCCGAACTCCACCGTCACCTGTTGGCCGGCAACGGTACGGTAACGGGCCAGCAGCGGCGTTAGCGCCGGGCGCAGGCTGCCGGCGGCCAATACAATCAATGGTGACATGGTTTTCCCGTTAATAGGCTTGCTTTATGTAGCATCTGGATCGCTATTATATATGCTATTCATGGCCATTCGGTAAATAAAAGAAACCATAGCGTCTAACCTTATATTATCTGGCATTAGCGCAGCCGCCCTTTTGTTTTTTGGCTTGATATAATCATAATCAAAAGGCTTATTCTCAGCTATATCAGTAAGAAATCTTGCTATAAAATCGGCATTATCCATGACAGCATTTGCTTTCAACATCGGATCCCTAAGCAGCAGTTCACGAATCTGCTGCTTACCCAGGGCCATGTTACCGCGATCGTAATTGAATGCCCTGGCAAAATCATCCTCAATATTAACGTAGTTTGTACAGCGGTTGTTTAGCGCATCATCAAAACTCTCCATAAACTCACTGGCATCTCCCACTCTGCTGGTAGAGGGTGATATCAAGAAATCTAATGAACCGGAATGGTGGGAAACTTCATGCAGCACGGTGTGGCGGGGCAGGGTGCTCAGGGGCTGCGCGGCATAAAAATTATCAACCATAATGATTACCCTGCTTTTTATATCGTCCGCATAAGTAAATCCCATGGGACTTTGGGCGCGATATGCGTAGGGGCGCGCCGATGTGGAGCAAGTGGCGAAAATGATGCTTTGTTTGGTGGTTTCGAAATACTTTACAATCTGTTCGGTGTGATATCTCAGCCTGGTCATGGCCTGGAAAATAATGGACGGATCATCGGTTTTCAAAACCTTTGATAAATAACATTTTATTGGATTTTTTTCAGGATATTGCATAATGCCTTCCGGCAGTGTCATCGTTGTCCTATGGAACTTGTCCTTAACAAACGCCGCATGGCTATGGGCTCGATCCACTTCCTGAATAAATTGATTGATATGGTTTCTCAGCAAAGAAAATTCCGCTGGAATTTTTAAGATATCTTCTCCATAACCAAACTGGTAAGTTGTCGGCGAAGCATAATGCTGCTTAATAGCATCGGCAATATCGCGGGTATGGTCGAATTTATACGGATAAAGTTCAGCATAGAATCGGTTCATCGGCGCCATAAACGTGGAACGGTCGGGTATGCCAGCCAGATCAACCAATGGGTTGTCGGCCCATGCGGGCTGAGGTGGGTGCCCGTGGTTATTATTAAACATAAATTGAAGCTTTTGCTGTTCTTGTCCCCCGCCAGCCAGGATTCCCGATTTAGATTGCGCGGTGTGCTCTCTTACCGGCGACGATAGCGGTTTTCCCTCATTGAGCCTGACAGGTGGTGGTATGCTCTTTTTCATTTCCGCGAATTTCAGTTTATCAACGAGTTTATCAAACTGGTTTTTTTTGCCATATTGTTCAAAATGTTTAATTAATTTTCTTAGGGAATGGCTGCTTATGGCGGACAATATGTCAACGCCAGGATCAGCGGCCTTGAGGGTACCTATTAGCAGAGAAGTGCTTTCTTTACCGGTTGGCAGCCTGATGTGATGGATAACTTGAGCGCCCGCCGACTTCAGGGTGTTTTTAGTCAGCGCATTACCAGCAAACACCATTTGGCTTTTACTCAACCCTTTGATAATACTGGCGCCAAATTTTTGGCTCACATCGGCTATTTTCGCAGTCACGGTAAAAAACGCCACAGCGTCCAGCAAACAGGCGGGAACGGCTTTTTCAAGGTCGTGTTTCATCGCACCATCAACACAGTCATAAAAGGGGATGATATTTTTTGCCACAGCCCATATTTTTTGCAGGTCAGAGAGCGTATATCCCGACTGATAAAGGGCATTATAGAATGTCTCCCGGTGGCTGTTTGTCATAAAAACAGTCAAGCCGTCGTTGGTTTGGTCCTCATTTTTGATGACGCTTTTTTCAGCCTCTCCGTTAAAATAGGCAATAAGCGGATGTAAATTACTGTATTCTTTTCTGCCATCATGAGGCAGATGCTGGTCAAACCGCATAATGTGATAACCAATGCCGATTTTCCCCTTCATGGCATAATAGCGTTTTTCACCGCTGAGGCTCACTGAAAAAACATCCGCTTCTTTGATATTATCAAAATCATAGTGGCCAGCGCCATTATCCCGCATGGCGGGAATAAGTGCGTTAGCCTTTAAGAAGGGTATTATCCGCAGGCGATGAATGATGGCGTGGTCTGCTAAAATAAAGTCACGGTCGGTTTTTTCTACTGAACCAAGCGCATTTTTGATCAGGATTTCATCCCACTCGGAATAACGGTCTGCGACAATATTGGTGTGCTTTTCATACTCATTATCAAGGCTTTCCGGCGCTGTTTTACAGGGAACAAAGACGTTGTTTAAATAGGCTTCTTTGGCGTGCTTTTTGCCTTCACTGTTTCTCTGTTCAAGGGTCATCGCCGGATTGACCATGATGGTCATAGGAAAAACAGTGTCGCGCGGGCAACGGTCAATGATACTGTCGGCAAGCTGCCCCCGCGTTAGCCATTGTTCTACGGCTTTCTTAAAGCGGTTGATTTTGTTGTCGAGGTCCTCGAGCGCGTTCCTTACCTGGACTCTGTGCGCCCGGTATTCGTCCAGCGCCCTGGCCCGCAGTAGCAACGGATTTGACTCCTCCTCGGCAATGAATTTCCCAGGATGGTTAACGGCCTGGAAGAGCAGGGCGGGCAGCGAGTAGTATTTAAGCATATCCGCGCTGACGCCGTCGCGCAGCGCAATATCCCATAATAGCGCGCCGGTTTTTACCACCTCGCGCCAATGGGTTTCCCCCAGGTTTATGCCGTTTTCATATAAAAATAATGAGCCGGAGAACAGCGAGGCGAATTCAAAATCATCCAGGGATAAGCGTTTTACCTGTGGGTCACGACCATAATAAGTCAATAGGGGGATGTGTTTGCATACCTCGCTGTCCCATTTGTTTTTTAATATCGCCTGGTCCGTTTCAGTCAAGATATTAAAATCCACTTTCCCTTCCGCTTGTAAGCCCTCAGAGGAAAGCAAGTACCTTATGCTGTCGATGGTAAACATAAAAGGGTAGCTGGCGTTAGCGACACTTATCGCCATTGCCATATCGGGTGATGTTCCCAGTATATTGTCGCAAAGCCACTGCCCGATGACTGAGCCGGCTTGTTCCGATGATAATGTGTCGTTCTTATGGGCGTCATAAAAATTGGCGGCGTTCAGCAGCAGCCGGGCGATAGATTTTTTATCCTTCGGCTCCGCGAAAGATAGGTATTTGGCAACCGCGGCGGTTATCTCCTCCTTACTGAATTCATGCGGTTTCTTACCTTTATCCAGATAATGGTTTTTCTTGAGAAATCGAATAATTTGTTTGTTCTTATTGTGCAATTCGGCTGCGAACGCCCCGTCCCCGCGCGTCGTAACATGGCCGCGATAGGGGTTAAGTCCGCGTGATGACGATGCTGTATCCTCCGGCAACGTTGCAAGCGGCATAAGCCTATTCAGGTCTGTACTGTTTAGCGCACCCAACGCTAACGGGTAAGGAAGAAGATTGTCCCGCACGCCGGCGCCTGCCAGGCCGCCGTCGATATTTCCCGACCGCCAGCGAAGAAAAGAGCCGTAAGCACAGGTCGCGCCGCCCAGAACGGCAACGCCCGCGAGCCAGATCTTCCAGTAAGACCTGGTTTGGCCGGCCGGCCGGCGGGTATCCGACGGTAATTTCAGGGCAACCTGTTCAGAGGAACAGGAGGCAACGTCAAGACGGTGTGAAAATGCCGTTTTCCCAGGCACAGGGCTTTTCTGTGCCTGATCCGCTTGGGGAACGGACTGATAAGGACCAGAACAGGGAGGTGAAGTGAGCGGAAGTCCTTTTTGCATGGGTGTATTCCTCAAAGCGAAACACGAAGAGGTATACATATTAGTTGTCCCGGGTAAAACAGTACGGCAACGGGATATCGCCGGACGGGTTAGGGGACCCGGCGGACAGGTGGAATTGCGCGCCGGGGTGTTGATCATGCCTTTCCGCCAATATGTTTTGGTTATGCTACCCTGAAGGGAAATAGATAATGAAAAAGTGTTTTATTTTCTGGACGTGATACGTGTCTCATAATGTTATGCAGACTATGCCTTGCTTCATAGTTTGACTGTGCGCGCTCTTTATACTAGAGGGGATCTAACGTCGAACCATTCCTTTACAAGTCTTAAGAGAATACAAGGGATCCTACAATGGACGAACAGCTAAAACAAAGCGCTTTGGATTTTCATCAGTTCCCGCAGCCCGGCAAGATCCAGGTTTCCCCGACCAAACCCTTGGCCACCCAGCACGATCTGGCGCTGGCCTATTCGCCGGGCGTCGCGGCGCCATGCCTGGAGATCGCCCGGGATCCGCTGGCCGCGTTTAAATATACCGCGCGCGGCAACCTGGTGGCGGTTATCTCCAACGGCACCGCGGTGCTGGGCTTGGGGAATATCGGCGCCCTGGCCGGCAAACCGGTGATGGAAGGCAAGGGCGTTTTGTTTAAGAAGTTTTCCGGCATCGATGTGTTTGATATCGAGGTGGATGAGCTGGATCCCGATAAGCTTATCGAGGTGATCGCCGCCCTGGAGCCGACCTTCGGCGGCATCAACCTGGAGGATATCAAGGCGCCGGAATGTTTTTATATCGAGAAAAAACTGCGTGAACGCATGAAAATCCCGGTATTCCACGACGATCAGCATGGCACCGCCATCATCTGCACCGCCGCGGTATTGAACGGCCTGCGGGTGGTGGAAAAGAATATGAGCGACGTCAAGCTGGTGGTCTCCGGCGCCGGCGCCGCCTCCATCGCCTGCCTGAACCTGCTGGTGGCGCTGGGGCTGCAGCGTCATAATATCGTCGTTTGCGATTCGCGCGGCGTGATCTTCGAGGGCCGGGAAGAGAACATGGCGGAAACCAAGGCCGCCTACGCCATCAAGGATAACGGCATGCGCAGCCTGGCGGACGCCATCCCCGGCGCCGATATCTTTTTGGGCTGCTCAGGCCCCGGCGTGCTGACCCAGGCTATGGTGAAGACCATGGGGCCGCGGCCGCTGATTCTGGCGCTGGCCAATCCCGAGCCGGAAATTCTGCCGCCGCTGGCGAAGGCGGTGCGCCCCGATGCCATTATCTGTACCGGCCGCTCCGACTATCCCAATCAGGTCAATAACGTACTTTGCTTCCCGTTTATTTTTCGCGGCGCGCTGGACGTGGGCGCCACCACCATCAATGAGGAAATGAAGCTGGCCTGCGTGCGCGCCATCGCCGATCTGGCGCTGGCCGAGCAAAGCGATGTGGTGGCTTCCGCTTACGGCGACCAGGACGTGTCGTTCGGGCCGGAATACATCATTCCCAAACCCTTCGACCCGCGGCTGATTGTCAAGATTGCGCCGGCGGTGGCGCGCGCGGCGATGGACTCCGGCGTGGCGACCCGTCCCATCAAGGATTTCGACGCTTATACCGAAAAACTGACCGAATTCGTCTATAAAACCAATCTGTTTATGCGGCCGATTTTCGCCCAGGCGCGCAAACAGCTGAAACGCGTGGTGCTGGCGGAAGGGGAGGAGGAACGCGTACTGCGCGCCACCCAGGAAATGGTCACCATGAAGCTGGCGCTGCCGATCCTGATCGGCCGCCCGAGCGTTATCGAGATGCGCTTGCAAAAGCTGGGCCTGCAGATTATCGCCGGCAAGGATTTTGAAGTGGTGAACAATGAATCCGACCCGCGTTTTAAGGAGTACTGGGGCGAATATTACCAGATCATGAAACGCCAGGGCGTCTCGCCCGAGCAGGCGCAGCGGGCGCTGATCGGCAATCCGTCGCTGATAGCCGCCATTATGGTGCGGCGCGGCGAGGCCGACGCGATGATCTGCGGCACCGTCGGCAGTTATCAAGAGCACTTTGCGGTGGTGGAATCGGTCTTCGGCTATCGCGAGGGCGTGCATGTGGCCGGCGCGATGAACGCGCTGCTGCTGCCCAGCGGCAATACCTTTATCGCCGATACCTATGTCAATGACGACCCGACGCCGGAGCAACTGGCGGAAATTACCCTGATGGCGGCCGAGACGGTGCGGCGGTTCGGCATCGAGCCCAAGGTGGCGTTGCTGTCGCACTCCAGTTTCGGCAGTTCGGATTGCCCGGCGGCGCGCAAGATGCGCAAGACCCTGCAATTGGTCAACCAGATGGCGCCCGATTTGGAAATTGACGGCGAGATGCACGGCGACGCGGCGCTGGTGGAAAGCATTCGCCGCGACCTGATGCCGGACAGCCCGCTCAAGGGCGCGGCCAACATCCTGATCATGCCCAATATGGAGGCCGCGCGCATCAGCTATAACCTGCTGCGGGTGTCCTCTTCCGAAGGCGTTACCGTCGGGCCGGTGCTGATGGGGGTGGCGAAACCGGTGCATATCCTCACGCCGGTGGCCTCGGTGCGGCGTATCGTCAATATGGTGGCGCTGGCGGTGGTGGAGGCGCAGACGGAACCATTGTAACCCCGCGGTATCGACGGGCCCGGCGCGCCATGGCTATGCTACTGCGCGCCGGGTTGCGCGTCCGGCGGCGCGCGGCGATATAAGCGCCGCGGATGACCGATATTGCCATAGCGCATTTCCACGCCGAGGAACCCGGTGTCAACGCAATATTCCAGATAGCGGCGAGCGGTGGTTTTGCTCAGCCCGGTGCGGCCGACGATATCGTCAACCGAAAGTAAATCACTGTCACCGGCGCTGAATATCTGCTTTACCAGACCGAGGGTATTTTCCTCGATGCCTTTGCTGCCGGCCTCCTGACTGAAGGTTTTCGACTGGAGCTGGTAGAGGATATCGACATTTTGCTGATCCACCACCTTAAACGCCCGCTGAGTCAAAGCAAACTGGATAAAACGTTCCAGGGAATGACGCAGGCGCTTCCAGGATACCGGTTTCAGAATATAGTCGAACGCGCCGCAGCGGATGGCCTGGCTGCAGGTGTTCATGTCGCTGGCGGCGGTAATGAAAATCACCGAGCACTCAAGCCCGCGCAGCAGTTCGCTGTCGATAAGCGAGATACCCTGGCCGTCGGGGAGATAATTATCCAGCAATATCAGCCGGGGACGTTTTTGCAGCAGCTGTTCGCGCGCTTCTTTCAACGTACCGGCAACGCCCACCAGCCGGAGCTTGTCGTGGTTATCGATAAAATCGGCATGCAGCCGCGCCAGTGAGCTTTCATCTTCAACAATAAGCACGTCAAAAATTTCAGGTTGCATAATAAGGTTCATCCGGGGTGAGGGGGCCCACCGTGGTCGCAAGGCTGGTTACGGGTATAAATACGGAAAATACCGTCCCGTAGGGTTGGTTGGCGGAGACTTCTATCGCGCCGCCGGCGTGGTGGACGTAGCTGGCGACCAGATGCAGGCCCAGGCCATGGTCGCCATGAAGTTTGGTGGTCACGCCAAACGTAAAGATGCGTTCGACGTTGTCCTGCGCGATGCCGATACCCTGATCGGCGATTTCAATCACCAGTTCCCGGTCGCCGCCAACGATATAGACTTCGATCGGGTAATGCTCGCCCTCGCGCTGCAGGGTCGCTTCAATGGCGTTGTCGAGGATATTGCCGACCACCGACATTAATTCGGTGTCGCGCAGGCGGGGAGGAATGCGGGTTAAATGACAGGCCGGGTCGAACAGCAACTGCACGCCTTTTTCGCGGGCGCCGGCATATTTTCCCAGCAGCAGGCCGCACAGCGCCGGCGAGCAGAACCGCGCGGAGATGAAATCGAGAATTTCCTGGGCGCTTTCCGATTGTGCTTCAATATAATGGATGGCTTCGTCGTAACGTTTCATATGCAGCAAACCGGCAAGCGTGGCGGTCCAGTTCAGCTGTTCATGCCGCAGGATGCGCAGGTTGTCGGCATAACGTTTCACCTGGCTGAGTTGAATGCTCAGGCTATCGATATCCTTTTGGTCGCGGAAACTGATCACCCACCCCTGCAACTTGCCTTCCAGCATGATCCTTACCCGGCTGGCGATAACCGTGACGTCGTTGAACAGGCATATTTCGTCATGGGTGTCGCCGGCCAGCATGGTGTGTTCAGCGAGGAAAGCGATGGGTTTAATTACCGCCGACAAAGGGCGGCCGCGCAGTTCGCGCGAGGTGGCCGACAGGGATAATAATAATTTTGCCGCCCGGTTAATTTGCGCAATCCTGTATTCTTTATCAATGGCTATCACCCCTTCGAAGATCGATTCCAGCAGCGCCTTTTGCTGGCGCACCAATAAACCGATTTCCCGCGGCTCCAGTGAGAACATTTGCTTTTTCATGGTATTGGAAAACCACCATGAAAAGATAAACAACGCCAGCAGCAACAGTAATGCCACCAGCAGTATGTTAACCAATTTTCCGGTGCTAAGGGTGTCGATATGCGTTTTCAAATAGCCAATGGAGACGATGCCGATAATATTATTATGCTTGTCGAAAATAGGCGCTTTGCTGCGCAGGGATATGCCCAGACCGCCTTTACGAATGGAGATAATATTTTTCCCCGCCAGCACTTCGCTATTATCCCCGCCGATCATCGACTTGCCCACCTGCTCCGGATAACGCGAATGATACAAATGCAGCCCCTGCTGGTCGCCGATAACGATATAACTGGCGTCGCTGCGCTGGGCCAAGGTGTCCATCAGGGCGGCGATTGCGGCTATATCCTTGATTTTGACCGCGTCTATCAGCGATGGGATCATGGCGATTTCCCGCGCCTGCACCTGGGCCCGCGCACCGATTTCCGCATACAGTTGTTTATCGAGATCGTAGTAATAATAAATACCTATCAGCGTAAGCAGCAGCGAGAAAAAAACGATAAGGCTTATAAAAAGCTTTATATGGAATGAGATTCTCACGCGCATAATATACTTCGGCCATAGGAAGAATGATTACCTGATAATTCAGCTTATCATGATTGAAAAAGGCTGTAAGGGGCTGCCCCGCAAAATGTGATCGCAAACACAGCCTGGCAATGCTTTAGCCTTCCTCGTCCCGCGATTAAAAATAGCATCAGGTAAATATAATACATTCCCATCACCTTTCATTAACATATACCCTTGCCGGGAATTAAAACCATTAAAACACTAAAAACCATTAACGCCATAGACGCCATTAAAACTTCATGGCGTTAAATTGAATCTATTGATTGTACATGAAATAATTAAAACCATTAAAATCTTAAATGCCTTTAAAATAGCGGTTTTAATTTGAATGCAATCACATATTTCATGCGTACTGGTCTTTATTATGCCTGCACTAATTGATAAAGGGGCAGATAATGAGCACGACAGATGATTCATATATTGTTGTCGCGGATACAACACACGCAAAAAAAATTTCCGCAAAGGAAAAATGGTGGCATATCCTGGACACCTGGAAAGTAGGTATTATTCCCCTGCCGCTATTTTTATTGGCCGGGGCGCTGATCGGCATTGATTGCCTGAGCGGGAAATTACCCAGCGATATCGTGGTAATGGTGGCCACGCTGGCATTTTTTGGCTTCGCCTGCGGTGAATTCGGCAAACGACTGCCGATTATCGGTAAAATGGGGGCCGCCGCCATCTGTGCCACCTTTATTCCTTCGGCGCTGGTGCATTACGGGTTATTACCCGATGTCGTGGTCGCTTCCACCACCGCGTTTTTTAAAACCACCAATATTCTTTATCTCTATATTTGCTGCATTATTGTCGGCAGCATCATGAGCATGAACCGGCGCACGCTGATCCAGGGATTCCTGCGCATTTTTTTCCCGATGCTGTGCGGCGAAGTGGCAGGCATGCTGGTGGGCATGGGCGTCGGGCTGATGCTCGGCCTGCCGCCGTTCCAGATTTTCTTTTTCCTGATCCTGCCCATCATGGCCGGCGGCGTCGGCGAGGGCGCCATTCCGCTCTCCATCGGCTACGCCGCGCTGTTGCACATGGAGCAGGGAGTGGCGCTTGGCCGCATCCTGCCGATTGTGATGCTCGGCGGCCTGACCGCCATTGTGATTGCCGGCTGCCTTAACCGCGTGGGCAAGCGTTATCCCCACCTCACCGGCGAAGGCAACCTGATGCCCACCAGGCCCGGCGCGCAAGACGCCGCCGACGCGGAACCGGCCCAGGCCGCCGCCGGTAAAACCGACGTGACCACCATTGCCGCCGGCGCGCTGCTGGCCGTGCTGCTCTATATGGTGGGCATGCTGGGCTATAAGCTTATCGGCCTGCCGGCGCCGGTGGGCATGCTGTTTATCGCGGTGCTGATCAAACTGGCCCACGGCGTATCGCCGCGCATGCTGGAAGGCTCGCAGGTGGTATATAAATTCTTCCAGACATCGGTGACCTATCCGATCCTGTTTGCCGTGGGCGTGGCCATCACCCCCTGGCAAGAGCTGGTCAACGCCTTCACCCTGACCAACCTGCTGGTGATAGTCAGCACCGTCGGCACCCTGGTCGGCACCGGTTTCCTGGTGGGCAAAAAAATCGGCATGCACCCCATCGACGTGGCCATCGTCTCCTGTTGCCAGAGCGGGCAGGGCGGCACCGGTGACGTGGCCATCCTCACCGCCGGCAACCGCATGGCGCTGATGCCGTTCGCCCAGATTGCCACCCGCATCGGCGGTGCCATCAATGTCTCGGTCGCGTTGCTGGTCTTGGGCAATTTTATTCTCTAAACCGGCGCCGGCGCCGGTAGTTAACACAGGAATGTTTATGAAACTCGCAAGTTATCTTCATCAGGGCACCAAAAGCTACGGCATCGTCACTCCCGGCGGCATCGTGGACCTGGGCCGTCGTTTCGGCCAGCGTTATCCGGATTTAAAGGCCCTGCTGGCGGGCAACGCGCTGCCCCTGGCCCGCGAACTGGCCGGCGCGCCGGCGGATATTGCCCTCGCCGGGCTGACGTTCCTGCCGGTAATCGAACATCCGGACAAAATTTTATGCGTCGGCATGAACTATGCCGCCAAACGCCGGGAGTTCAATGAAATGAATCCGGCGCCCACCCTCTTCGTGCGTTTTGCCGATTCACAGACCGGGCACGGCACGCCGGTCGAAAAACCCAGCCATTCGGCGGAGTTTGATTACGAGGGGGAACTGGCGGTGATTATCGGCCGGGGCGGCGAGGATATCCCCGCCGATCGCGCCTTATCCCATGTCGCCGGCTACAGCTGTTATATGGACGGCTCCGCCCGCGACTGGCAGCACACCTGGTTCACCGCCGGCAAGAACTGGCGGCGGACCGGCGCGTTCGGACCCTACCTGACCACTGCCGACGAAATCCCCGATCCCCATGCGCTCAGCATCCGGACCTGGCTTAACGGCCTGATGGTGCAGGACGACAATACCCGCAGCATGATCCATAGCATCGCCGAGCTGATTGAATATATCAGCACCTTTACCCGGCTGAATGCCGGCGATGTGATTATTACCGGGTCGCCGGGCGGCGTCGGTAAAAAACGCACGCCGCCGCTGTTTATGAAGGCCGGCGACTGCATCGAGGTCGAAATAGAAAATATCGGCCATTTGCGCAATATGGTCATCGACGCGCAGCGGCCCACGGCCGCCGCGGCGTCCCATATCGCCGCGTAGCGCCGCGCCTGCGCCGCCGGCTTTTTACTCCATGATAGGAAAAACTGTATGTACGATCGGGACCCCCTGGACTTTTCCGTGCTGACCGTTAACCACCCGCGCGATAACCTGGCGGACGTGCGCGCGTTGCTGGAGGCAAGTCTTCTGGGCATGGACGCGGATATCGCCAGATTCGTGGTGGCCCGCAGCGGCGGGCGGCTGGTGGGATGCGCCGGCATCGCGGGAAATGTGATCAAATGCGTCGCGGTGGCGGCGGATTACCGGGGCGATAACCTGAGCGCACGGCTGGTGGGCGAGGTGGAGCAACTGGCCATACGCCAGGGCCATTTCCATCTGTTCCTGTATACCCGGCCGGCGAACATCGGTGTATTTCGCGGCTGCGGTTTTTACCCCCTGGCGCAGACGGGCCAGGTGGCGGTGCTGATGGAAAATACGCCGGTGGGCGTGCGGCGCTACAGCCGTTCGCTTGCGCAATATTACCGGCCGGGCGCGCCCATCGGCGCGGTGGTGATGAACGCCAACCCCTTCACCCTCGGCCACCGCTATCTGGCGGAACAGGCTGCCGCCGCCTGCGCCTGGGTGCATATCTTTGTGGTGCGCGAAGACGTGTCGCTGTTTCCGTATGCCGCGCGCCTGGACATGGTGCGCCAGGGCGTGGCGCATCTGGCCAACGTGACGGTGCATGACGGGTCCGACTACCTGATCTCGCGCGCCACCTTTCCCGGCTACTTCCTGCGTGACGCCGGGCTGGTGGGCAAAACCTACAGCGCCATGGATTTACTGATTTTCCGTCATTATATCGCGCCGCCGCTGGGCATTACCCACCGTTATGTCGGCACCGAGCCCTATTGCCCGGTGACCCATCAATATAACCACGATATGCACGAGTGGCTCGAAGACCCGGATCGCGCGGCGCAGCCGCCGTTGCGGGTAGTGGAGATCGCGCGCGCATGCCATGCGCCGGGCCGGGCGATATCAGCTTCCGAGGTGCGGGCGCTGCTTTCGCAACGGCAAATGGCGCGCATCCGCGACCTCGTCCCGCCGAGCACCTTTGCTTATCTTTGCCGGCGCGAGACGAGGCCGCTGGCCGGGATCTGCGCAACGGGCGCGTAATGTGGCCCGGGACCTTTTATTTAGCCGTGTTTTTTAATCAGGAACGCATTATGAAAATCATACAAGAGGCCCTGGCGGGCACCTTTGAGTCCAGCGATTTGCTGGTCAAGGTCGCGCCTAACAGCGGCGAATTAAGCGTGGTGATCAACAGCGAGGTGATAAAGCAGTTCGGCGCGCAGATCCGCCGGGTGATCGACGCGACGCTGGCGGCCATGGATGTCAAAGAAGGACTGATCATTATCGACGATAAAGGGGCGCTGGACTGCGTGATCCGCGCCCGCGTGCAGACGGCGGTGCTCCGGGCCGCCGGGGCCGATAGCATCCAATGGGAACACCTGTCATGAAAAAGCTTCGCCGCAGTATGCTGTTTATCCCCGGCGCCAACGCCGCCATGTTGTCCACCGCCTTTATCTACCGCCCTGACTCCATCATGTTCGATCTGGAGGACGCGGTGTCCCTGCGCGAGAAGGACAGTGCGCGCATCCTGGTATTCCATGCGCTGCAGCACCCGATGTACCGCGATATCGAAACCGTGGTGCGCATCAATCCGCTGAATACGCCCTTCGGCCTGAAGGATCTGGCGGCGGTGGTACGCGCCGGCGCCGACGTGGTGCGACTGCCTAAAACCGACAGTCCGGAGGATATCCACGAGCTGGAAACCCATATCGAGCGCATAGAGCGCGAATGCGGGCGCGAGGTTGGATCCACCCGCATTATGGCGGCTATCGAATCCGCCATCGGCGTTATTAATGCGGTGGCGATTGCCCGCTGCTCGCCCCGGCTTATCGGCATCGCGCTGGCGGCGTTCGATTATGTCATGGATATGCAAACGGAGCGCGGCGACGGCACGGAACTGTTCTATGCCCGCTGCGCGGTGCTGCACGCCGCCCGCGCCGCCGGGATCGACGCCTTTGACGTGGTCTATGCCGATATCAACGACGATGCCGGTTTCCTGCGCGAGGTCGATCTGGTGCGCAAAATGGGTTTTAACGGCAAATCGCTGATTAACCCGCGCCAGATTGAACTGCTGCACAACGCCTACGCGCCCACCCAGGAAGCGGTGGATTACGCCGAGCGCGTCATCCAGGCGGCCGAAGAAGGCGAACGCAACGGGCTGGGGGTGATTTCACTTAACGGCAAGATGATTGACGGCCCCATTATCAACCATGCCCAGGTGGTATTGGAGCGCGCCCGGGCTTCCGGTGTGCGGCGGTAAGTGTTTTCACGTTAACAGAATGACAGGAATACCTAATGAGTGACGTAACAGACGATTTACAGGCGCAGTACCGCCATTTGCCGCCGCTGGCGCCGTTCAGCCATGCCAACCGCCTTACGCCGTGGCTGGCCGACGGCCAGGCCAAACACCAGCGTAAACTGTGCGCCAGCCTGGAGCAGGCCATCGAGCGCAGCGGCCTGCGGGACGGCATGACCATCTCTTTTCACCATGCCTTCCGTGAGGGCGATATGGTGATCAACCGGGTGGTGGAGACGCTGGCCCGGCTGGGATTTAAAAACCTGACGCTGGCCTCCAGCTCGCTGATGACCTGCAACGATGCGCTGATCGAGCCGATCCGCGCCGGCGTCATCAGCAAAATTTATACCTCCGGCATGCGCGGCAAGCTGGCGGACGCCATTTCCCACGGCCTGATGGAAGAACCGGTGCAAATCCATTCCCACGGCGGCCGGGTGAAACTGCTGCAGGACGGTGAGCTGAAGATAGATGTGGCCTTTCTGGGCGTGCCCTGCAGCGACGAGTTCGGCAATGCCAACGGCACCCAAGGCAAATCCCGCTGCGGTTCGCTGGGATACGCCATGGTGGACGCGCAGTTTGCCCGCAAAGTGGTGCTGCTTACCGAGGCGCTGGTGCCGTTTCCCAATATGCCGGCCAGCCTGGGGCAGGATCAGGTGGATTATATCGTGACGGTGGATCAGGTGGGCGACCCGGCCAAGATAAGCGTGGGGGCGGCGCGCGTGACCAGTAATCCGCGCGAGCTGATGATTGCCCGCACCGCCGCCGATGTCATCGAACACTCCGGCTATTTTGCCGAGGGTTTTTCCCTCCAGACCGGCTCAGGCGCATCCTCCACCGCCTGCACCCGCTTCCTGGCGCAGAAAATGGAACGCCTGGGCATCGCGGCGCGCTTTGCGCTGGGCGGCATTACCGGCAGCATCGTCGATCTGTTTGAGCAGGGCCTGATCGCCAGGCTGCTGGATACGCAATCCTTCGACGGCCAGGCGGCGGCCTCCCTTGAGCACAACGCCAATCATATCGAGATCTCCACCAACGTCTATGCCAATCCCGGCGCCAAGGCCGCCTGCTGCGACCAGCTGGATATCGTGATTTTAAGCGCCCTGGAAATCGACCTGGCGTTTAACGTCAATGTGATAACCGGCTCCGACGGGGTGATGCGCGGCGCGTCCGGCGGGCACTGCGACGTGGCCGCCGCCGCCAACCTGACCATCGTGGTGGCGCCGCTGACGCGCAGCCGGATCCCAACCGTAGTGCGCCGGGTCACCACCCTGGTGACGCCCGGCGAGAGCATCGACGTTCTGGTGACCGATCAGGGAATTGCCGTCAATCCGGCGCGGCCGGAAGTGCGCCAGCGTCTGGTGGATGCCGGTCTGGATGTCGTGGATATCGAACAGCTTTATCAACGGGCGGTGGGGTTGACCGGCGAGCCGAAGGCCATCGCGTTTACCCGGCGCATTGTCGGCGTTATCCGCTATCGCGACGGCAGCGTCATCGACGTGGTGCGCCAGGTTCAAGAGGACAGCTAAATGACTATCGCCGATTCACTGCAGTTCGCCGTTTCGCTGGAGGAATTGCTGACGGCCCGGGATCTGCGCGCCGCGCGCCAAACGGAATGGCTCACGCGCCACCGGCGCCCGCTTATTTCATTGACCCTGGTGTCGCCTGGCCCGGTGAAGGATTCGGCCCGCTACCGGCGCTCGATGCGCGCCGCGCTGGCGGCCTGCGACGCGCTGCTGGCGCAGCGCGGCTGGCCGGTGCTGGCGCGCGCGGTGTGGTGGCCGGACACCGGTCCGGAGGCGTTTTGGGCGGTTGATCATGCCGCCGTGGAAATCAAGGCCGCCACGGTGGCGCTGGAGAAGGAGCATCCCCTGGGGCGGCTGTGGGATATTGATGTGCTTTCCCCGGCCGGCGGCGTTATCGGCCGCCGCTCCCTTGACCAGGCGGGACGGCCGTGTTTGCTGTGCGACCAGCCCGCCCATGCCTGCGCGCGGTCGCGCCGCCATCCTCAGGAAGAGGTTATTGCTAAAATAGAGGGGCTGCTGGATGCCTATTTTGCCCGCTGATAACGGCGCCCGGACGGCCGGCGCCGGCTACCCGGCATGGGCCGCGCCATCCGCGTCGCCAATGATACGGGATGACGCCGGCCGTCAGGCCGCGCCGCCCGCGCTTGATCTGCTGGCCGCCGCCGCGCTGCGCGAGGAAGTGATGCTGACGCCAAAACCCGGGCTGGTGGACGGTCGCAACAACGGCGCGCACCGCGATATGGATTTGCCGCTGTTTATACAAAGCATAACGGCCATCGCGCCCTGGTTCGGCCGGTTTATCGCGTTGGGCGAGCGGTGCGCCGGAATGCCGGCGCAGCGGGTACTGGCTGAAATCCGTCCCACCGGCCTGGCCTGCGAGCACGCCATGTTTGCCGCTACCGGCGGCGTCAACACCCATAAAGGGGGGATTTTTTCCCTGGGCTTGCTGTGCGTCGCCGCCGGGCGCCTGAGCGGGCGGGGGCAGGCGTTGACCCGCAGCGGGTTATGCGCCGACGTGGCGGCGATCTGCGCCCGGCTGGTGGCGACGGAACTGGCCGGCTGCCGCCGGGCGGCTACCGTGGGCGAGCATATTTACCTGCGCCATGGCCTGACCGGCGCGCGGGGCGAGGCCGCCCGCGGATTCGCCACCGTGCGCGATCATGCCCTGCCGGCCTGGGATCGGCTGCTGGCGGTGGGGACGAAAAGAGAAAGCGCGCTGCTGCACTGCCTGCTGGTGCTGATGGCCCATAATCCCGATACCAATCTGGTGGCGCGCGGCGGCCTCGGCGGGCTGCGGTTTGTGCGCGGCTATGCCCGGCGGCTGCTGGCGGACGGCTGGCGCGAGCAGGATCTGGAGGTCATGGATCGCGCGCTGACGCGGCGCAATCTCAGCCCCGGGGGCAGCGCCGATCTGCTGGCGGTCATGTCCGTGCTGGCGCGGTTCCCGGTATGAACCTTCGCCGGCCGGCGCAGCAACGGGCCGTGAACGGGCAGCCTGGGCCAGAACGCGCCGCGCCCGGCGATACGGCGCGCTCTGGGCCGGGCGTTTATCCGCCGCGGGCCGCCGACGGCCAATCGCCCGCCGCCGACGTTTATGCGCCGCTGCGCGTGATACTGGTGCCAGGCATCAACGACAGCGGCCCCGAGCATTGGCAAACCTGCTGGCAGCGGGCGTTTCCCGCCTGGCGGCGTATTGCCCAGCGCGACTGGCTGCAGCCGGATCTCGACGGCTGGCAAACGGCCATCAGGCGCGCGCTGGACGCACCGGCGCCGCCGGCATTGCTGATAGGCCATAGCTTTGGCGCGTTGTCGTCCTGGTATTATGCCAGCCGCTGCGCCGGCCAAATAGCCGGGGTCGTCCTGGTGGCGCCCGCCGAGCCGGTGCGCTTTGAAATCGAGGATCGCATCCTGCCGGTACTGCTGCCGGTGCCCAGCCTGATGTTCGCCAGCCATAACGATCCACTGCTGGCGTTCCCGCGCGCGCAATACTGGGCCGACGCCTGGGGCAGCGAACTGGTGGATGTGGGGGAGGCCGGCCATATCAACGCCCAGTCCGGTTTTGGCGCCTGGCCGCACGGCCTGGAGTGCGTGGCCCGGTTCGCCCGCCGGCTGGCGGCGCGATACTAGGGGTGTCGCCGCGCTGATCGGGCAAAAAAATCAACGCCCGAAAAATGTCGTCGGCAAAAATACATTCCTTTAAGATGGCGCTTATGTTGGGTTACAGGGTGCCGATCGCGATGTTTTTTGAGCTGCCTGATGTGGATACGCTATACGCCGCGCTGCTGGCGCGCGACCCGGTCTATGATGGTTTTGCGTTCGTGGGGGTCAAAAGCACCGGCGTGTTTTGCCGCCTGACCTGCCCGGCGCGCAAGCCCAAAAAAGAACATGCCGTTTTTTACGCCACCGTGGTCGAGGCCATGGAGGCGGGTTTCAGACCGTGCAAACGGTGCCAGCCCCTGTCGTTGTTCGGCGCGCGGGATAAAACCCTGGGCATGCTGCTGGCCCGCCTGGAAAGCGACCCGGAAAAAAAATGGTCGGAAGACGACCTGACCGCGGCGGGTTTGGATCCCTCCACCGTAAGGCGGGCGTTTAAACGCCAGTTTGGCGTCACCTTTCTTGAGATGGCGCGGCTGCGCCGGCTGGGCAAGGGCATTCACCAACTGACGATGGGGGCGGACGTCATAGAGGCCCAGCTGGAGGCCAGCTTTGAATCGGGCAGCGGTTTTCGCGCCGCCATTACCCGGCACCTGGGCATGAATCCCAGCCAGGCCCGGCGGCACCGGTTTCTGAAAAGCCGCTGGCTGGACACCCCGCTCGGCTCCATGCTGGCGGTGGCGGACCAGCAGGCGCTGCACCTGCTGGAGTTTGCCGATCGCCCGGCGTTGCCCGCGGAACTCACCCGGCTCAGGAACCTCACCGCCTCGGAGATCGTGATGGATAGCACGCCGGTCACCGACCAGTTGGAGCGCGAGCTGAACGACTATTTCGCCGGCGCATCCTGCCGCTTCGCCACGCCGCTGGCCGAGCATGGATCGCTATTTACCCGCCGGGTCTGGGATGCCTTGCGCGCCATCCCCGCGGGCCAGGTAAGAAGCTATTCGGCGGTGGCCGCCGCCATCGCGCGTCCCAGCGCGATCAGGGCGGTGGCCCGGGCCAACGGCGCCAACCAGATTGCCATTTTGATACCCTGCCACCGGGTCATCGGCGCCGACGGCACCCTTACCGGCTACGGCGGCGGCTTATGGCGCAAGCAGTGGCTGATCGAACACGAAAAACGGCGGTTCTCAGGCGAAGGGCGGGGCGGGCAGCAAAATGTCGTCGATAATGCCTAATACGCCGGCCTCATTATTCGAGGCGGCGAGGTAACGGGCCGCCGCTTTGATCGTGTCCGGCGCGTTGGCCATGGCGTAGCCGTAGCCCGCCTGTTGCAGCATTTCGAGGTCGTTGCCGCCGTCGCCGAAGGCCGCCACCTCATCATCCAAGATATGCCATAGCCGCTGAAGTATCCGCAGCCCGTTGGCCTTATGCAGGCCGGGAATAATCAGATCGACCGACCCATGGCCGCTGGATACCGGGGTGACGATGCCCTCCAGTTCAGCGGCGATAAAACGGATAAACCCGGGTAATTTTTCATCGGGCAGCGAGAGCGCAAATTTAAATATCGTGCCGGTGACGGCGGAAAAATTATCTACCCCCGCCAGGCGATGATAATAACGGTTGATCCGCCGGTAGAGGTGCGGCGCGGCGCTGTTAAGCAGATAGGCGCTTTCCCTGGCGCAGACGACGGTGTGCAGATAAGGTATCTCCGCCAGCACGGCCAAGATCCTTTCATAGTGTTCCCGGCTGAACTCGCCGCAGAACACTTCCTGGCCGCCGTTGACGACGTAGGCGCCATTCTCGGCGACAAAGGCGATTTCACCGGCAATGTCGGGAAAAAAGGAGATCAGCTGGTAGTACTGATTACCGCTGGCCACCACAAACTTTATGCCCCGCCGGCGCAGGCTGGCGTATTGCCGGCTGAATCGCTGCCGGTCATAATTTTTGCCGTCGTCCAGGAACGTGCCGTCCATATCCACCGCAATCATTTTGATGCTCATCCGCGCTCCAGAGTCTGTCGTCGCGCTATTGTGTGCCGGGGCGGCGGGCAGGGCGACTTTATAAAAGTATTTTATAAAGTGGAAAATTATCGGGAATTCCAGCGGCTGTCAAGGACGACATCGTACTGGCCGCGTTAACGCCCGGGAGGGGCGCCAGCCGCGTTTTTGCCGGGATCATAGTCGCCAGCGCGCAGCGTGAACAGCAGGCTGGGTACGTGGCCCGGCACATCGTCAATGCTGCCGGCCCGTACGAGTCCCGCTTTGATCAGCACCCGCTGCGACGACAGATGGTTTTCCCGGACGGTGGCGGAGATCTCCGCAAGCCCCAGCGCGCCGAAGCCGGCGGCGACCGCCGCCCGCGCAAATTCGGTGGCGAGGCCCATTCCCCAGGCATCGGCCGCGAACCGGTAACCCAGGTTATTGATGACCCGGTCGCCCAAGGGGCGCACGCTCAGGCCGCCAAAGCCGATAATCGCCTCCGGCCCGCGGTTGAGCTTAATCGCCCAGGTGCCGAAACCGAAAGCCTGCCAATGGGTCAGCCAGCCGGCCAGCACCCGCTTGGCATAGGCAAGATCGGGATAGGGACCGGCGGGATTAAAGGTCTGGGTTTCCGGGTCGCCGTAGATGCGGTACAGGCTGTCGCCGTCGCTTACCCGTACGGGGCGCAAATGCATTCTCTCGGTGTACAGTTCCAATGGCATCACCCGGTTATTGTTCCAGCAGTAACGCCATCATAACGCTTGCGCTTGATAGTTCTGTATAAAAAACATTAAAACCCGCCATCCTCACGCAACGGCCAATTGAATGCCATACTCAGGGCTGAAATCAGGAATCTCATCCATCGGGAGTAACAATGAGCAAAAAAAAGCACCATAACGACGACCAGGAATTACCCTCCGCGCAGATCCCGTCCGGCAAGGAGTACGATCAGGTCCTGCATTTACTGCAGGTAGAGCTGGTCAAGCTGCAGCGCGAAATCATCAGCGCCAACGATAAAATCGTGGTGATCTTCGAGGGCCGCGACGCGGCGGGCAAAGACGGCATTATCAAAACCATTTCCGAACACCTGAGCGCGCGTGAAATCCGGGTAGTCGCCCTTGGCAAACCCTCGGAACGGGATCAGGCCGAATGGTATTTCCAACGCTACGTGGCGCAGCTGCCGGCGGCGCAGGAAATGGTGCTGTTCAACCGCAGCTGGTACAACCGCGCCGGCGTCGAGCGCGTGATGAAGTTTTGCACCGACGAGCAGTACGAAGAATTTATGAACACCGTGACGGATTTTGAACAGCTGCTGGTGCGCTCGGGCATTAAGCTTATCAAATATTATCTGGATATCAGCAAGCGCGAACAAAAGGAGCGGCTGGAATCCCGTCTCACCGATCCCCTGAAACAGTGGAAAATCAGCCCCATCGACCAGCAGGCCACCAAGCTGTGGAAGCCGTACAGCGAGGCGCGCAACCTCATGCTGACCCGCACCCATACCCCGACCACGCCGTGGATAGTGGTGCATACCGACGATAAACATACGGCGCGCGTCAATATCCTGCGCGACCTGCTGGGGCGCCTGCCATACCAGGGCAAGGATAAGAACCTGGCTCTGCCGGACCCGGAGGTGCTGTATGCCTTCGATACCGTTTGCATTGAAAACGGCCGGCTTGCGCCCTGACGGCCGGCGCGGGACCCGGCGCTGTCAGGTTGACCGCCGGCGCGCCTTGCCTTGCGCCTGCGCCCCGGGCGCGCTATTGTCATAGGTCGTTTGCGCGGCATGACCGGCGGCGCCCGGCGTTCCCCTGGCGGGGCGTGCCGCCGATGAAACCTGGCCCTCTATCATTTGAAAAGGATAAAACATGACCGAGTCTCTTTACGACATACCGCTTAAACACATTGACGGTACTCCCGGTAGCCTGGCGGCGTACCGCGGCAAGGTGCTGCTGGTGGTCAACGTGGCGTCCAAATGTGGGCTGACGCCGCAGTATGAAGGGCTGGAAAAACTTTACCAGGAACGGCGCGCCGGCGGGCTGGAAGTGCTGGGTTTTCCCGCCAATAACTTCAAGGGCCAGGAACCGGGCAGCGACGCGGAAATCAGCGACTTCTGCGCCGTCAACTATGACGTGCACTTCCCGATGTTTTCCAAATTATCGGTGCTTGGCGAGGATCAGCATCCTTTATACGCCCAGCTGACCGCGGCGCAACCGGTGGCTACCGGCGACGGCCCGTTTCGCGAGCGCCTGAAGGGCTATGGGGTCGACCCCACCAATCGCCAGGACGTATTATGGAATTTTGAAAAGTTCCTTATCAACCGGCAGGGCAAGGTTATCGCGCGGTTTGCGCCCGATGTCACCGCTGACGATCCGCGGCTGCTGCGCGCCATCGACGCCGCGCTCGGCTAACCCCCCCTGCGGCCCGGACTGGCGCGGGCGGGGCCGGCGCCGGCGCTTAATCCGGGGCGCTATTCCTCTCATCCCACCGCCGCGGCAAAAGCGCCGTAAACAGCGCGGATATCTTATCCCGGCAAGGCCGGTATGCTAAAATCAGCGCCAGGCGATTTTCTCCCCAGTCATGGGATGAATAGGGTTTTGCAATGATTACCATGCAGGATGTTGCGATCAAGGCGGGCGTCTCCAAATCCACGGTGTCCCGTGTCCTGTCGGGCGATAATTATGTCAAGGAAACAACGCGCCAACGGGTATTCAAGGCTATTGAAGAATCCGGCTACCGTCCCAACCTGCTGGCCAGGAGCCTGGCGACCAAAAATTCGCAAAGTATCGGCCTGATCGTCACCAACACCCTGTTTAACGGTCCTTATTTCAGCGAACTGTTGTACCAGACCGCCAAAATGACCGAAAACTACGGCCGGCAGCTTATCCTGGTGGACGGGAAACACAGCGTCGACAGCGAGCTTGAAGCGATCCAGTTCCTGCTGGATCGCCGCTGCGACGCCATTATTATCTATCCGAGCTTCCTGGGTGAAGCGGAGTTGATGGGCCTGATCGCCCGGCACGATATCCCGTTCCTGGTGATCAACCGCGATTTGCCGCATGCCCGCGAGCATTGCGTATTCGCCGATCATCAGCGCGACGCCCGCGAGGCGGTGGCGTATCTCATCGCGCAGGGACACCGGGACATCGCCTTTATCACCGGCGCGGCCGGGTCGCCCACCGCCGCCGCGCGCGCGGCGGGATACCGCCTGGCCCTGGACGCCGCGGGCATACCTGTGAATGAATCGCTGCTCGCCGCCGGTCAATGGTCGTTAAACAGCGGGTTTAACGCCTGCCTGGCGCTGCTGGACGGCGCGGCCGCCTTCAGCGCGCTGGTGTGCGCCAACGACGATATGGCCATCGGCGCTGCCAGGGCGCTGCGTGAGCGCGGCCGGGCGGTGCCCGGCGAGATCTCGTTGCTCAGTTTTGACGATATTCCCGTGGCGTCTTATCTTAATCCGCCGCTGACCACCGTGCATGTGCCGGTGGCGCAGATGATTAAAAGCGCGCTGGAGCAGGTGGTCAACGTACTTGACGGCAAGGGGGTATCGCCGCTCAAGCCCTTTAGCGGCCGGCTGATGGTGCGCGACTCCGTTATTCCCGGTCCCTTCGCCGGGCGGTAAATGACCGCCCGGCGAAGGGGTGCTGGCTTAATACCCGATATCCGTCTCCAGGCGCTGTCCGTTGCTTTTAATCACCCGCTGGTACCAGAAAAAACTCTTTTTCCGCAAGCGGGCCAAATCCTTCAGGTCGTGCTCGTCGCGATTGACATACACGAAGCCGTAGCGTTTGCCGATGCCCTGATGGGTGCTGACCAAGTCAATCGCCGACCAGGGGCAATACCCGAACAGCGCCACGCCGTCGGCAAGGGCTAACCGCAGCTGGCGTATATGGTCGCTGAGATACCGGATACGGTCATCGTCATACACCTTGTTGCCCGCCGCCAGCGTATCAAACGCGCCCAGGCCGTTTTCGGTCACGATCAGCGGCAGGTGGTAACGCTCATAAATTTCCCGGCAGGTCACGCGCAATCCCACCGGGTCGATATACCAGCCGAACTGATTATGTTCCAGATGCGGATTATCGGCGCCTATATACACCGCGCGATCCATGCCGGGCAATTGCTGATCCTCGATGTCGCGCGCGTTGTCCGGGGCGGCGTTTTCCCGCGGCACGTCCGCCGCCACCGTGGTGGAGGCATAATAATTAAAGGCGATAAAATCGGGACGCCCCTGCGCAAGCAGGTTCATGTCCTCGTCGGCGATGCGCGGCAGATAGCCTTTTTCCGCCATAAAACGCCAGGCCAGCGCGTTATACCGGCCGTGGCAGGCCAGATCCAGGTAAAGCCAGTTGCGGATGGACGAATAATTATTGGCGGCGATCGCATCCTCCGGGCGCGGGCTGGCCGGATAGACGCAGGAAATATTCGGCGCCGGGCCGATTTTGGCGGCCGGCAGCAGCTCATGGCAGGCGATCATCGCCCTGGCCTGCGCCAGCATCATATGGTGGTTTTGCTGGTAGAGGGTCTTTTGCGGATCGGGGGTGCCGGGGGGCAGGGTACCGATGACGTCGCCTTTCAGGATCATCATGTTCTGTTCGTTGATCGTCAGCCAGTAGTGGACACGATCGCCGAAGAGGGCAAAGGCGGTGCGGGCAAAGCGTTCAAAGGCCGCGATGGTGCGCGGGTTCGACCAGCCGCCCTGAAGCTGCAGCGCCCAGGGCAAATCGAAATGGTACAGCGTCACCAGCGGTTCGATGCCGTGGCGGCGAATGTCATCAATCAGCCGCTGGTAAAAGGCCACACCCAGCGGATTGAGCTCGCCGTCGCCCTCGGGATACAGCCGGCTCCAGGCAATGGAAAAGCGGTAGGTCTTCAGCCCCAGTTCGGCGAACAGGGCGATGTCCCCGGCAAAGCGGTGATAGTGATCGCTTGCGACGGTGAAATCGCTCAGCGCCGGCGGGAATTGCGCCCGATCGATCACCGTCGGGCCTTTGCCGTCCTCGTTCCAGGCGCCCTCCACCTGATACGCCGAGGTGGAGGCGCCCCAGAGAAAGTCCGCTGGAAAAGGGGGCAACGTCTGATAATGCATATCCATCTTCCTCAGTGAGTATTGTGATGACCTTTGCGCGGCTTATGCCGCCTGCGGCCGGGTCTGCGGCAGCGGGCGATCCTGCGCCAGCAGCTGGCGTTCATAGATTTTGAAAAAGGGGTAATACACCAGGGTCGACACGACCAGCAGCACCACCACCAGCAGCGCCGCGCGGAGATCCCAGCCGGTGGACCAGGCCGCGCCGATGGGGGCCGGGGTCGTCCAGGGCGCCATGGAAATCACCCGGCCAACCAGTTCGGTGCGGGTGGCGATATACGCAAGCGTGGCGTTAATCAGCGGCGCGGTGATAAAGGGAATAAACAGCGTCGGATTCATCACCACCGGCGAGCCGAAAATCACCGGCTCGTTGATATTGAACAGGCAGGGCACCAGGCTGAGTTTGCCGATGGACCGCAGGTGGGCGGAACGGCTGCGCAGATAAAGCAACACCAGTCCCATGGTGGAGCCGGAGCCGCCGATGACGATAAAAAACTGCCAGAAGGGTTCGATAAAGATATGGGTCAGCGGCTGGCCGGCGGTCAGTTCCTGCTGGTTGATGCCAAGATTAGTCAGCCAGAAGGCCTGCAGCATGCCGCCGACGATAACCGCGCCGTGGATGCCGGCAAACCATAATAAATGGCAGATCAAGACCGCGATCAAAATCGCCGGCAGCGTATCGGCGGCGGAAATAATCGGGCCGAACAGCGCCATGATGGCTTGAGGCAGCAACATGCCGAACTGCGATTGGATAAACAGGCTCAGGGGATAGAGGGTAAAAAATATGGCCAGCACCGGAATCAATAAATCAAAGGATTGCTGTATTTTCGGCGGCACCTGCTCCGGCAGATGGAAGCCAATATTCCTGACCTGCAGGAAATGCATTAATTCGGTGGCGTAAATCGCCACCAGCAGGGCGGTAAATATCCCGGTGCCGCCCAGCGAGGAGACCGGCAGCATTTTATCGGTTTGCGGGGCGGCCACCACCATGAACGCCATCAGCGATAACATGGCGGCCATAAACCCGTTCATTTTATAACTGAGGGCCAGGTTATAAGCGATGGCGGCGGCAATAAACAGCGACATAATGCCCATGGTCATATTGTACGGCATGAGGATAACCGACTCATATTGCGCCGCCATGCGCAGCCACCATTGCGCAAATGCCCAATCGCTGGTGGCGGAAAAAGGCGGGTGCGCGAACACCAGCATAAAGGAGCCGACGATCAGAAACGGCATGGCGGAAATAAAACCATCCCTGATCGCCATTACGTGGCGCTGGCTGGATAATCTGCCCGCAATGGGACTGATGGTGTTTTCAATGACGCCAAATACCGATGCGCTAATTCCGGACATAGTTTCTCCTAGGCGTTAAGCAGCGCCAGCGTGTCGTTTAATATCTTTTCGCCGTTCATCATGCCGTAATCCATACTGTTAATAACCACGATGGGTTTATGCTGCTCATCGGCGATGATTTTGAAATCGCCGAGCTTATATTTGATCTGCGGCCCCAGCAGGCAGCAATCGTAATGGGGTAATTGCTCGGCAAACTCTTCCAGCCCCACTGCTTTTATTTCGACGTCCAGTCCTTTTATTTCAGCGGCTTTCAGCATTTTTTTCACCACCATGCTGGTGGA
Source organism: Sodalis sp. C49 (assembly GCF_046352915.1). Classification (NCBI taxonomy): domain Bacteria; kingdom Pseudomonadati; phylum Pseudomonadota; class Gammaproteobacteria; order Enterobacterales; family Bruguierivoracaceae; genus Sodalis; species Sodalis sp. C49. The sequence continues at coordinate 394,722 of NZ_CP163303.1, forward strand.
CATTCCGGCGGCGCAACACAATAGGATCTTTGGCATACAGCGGCCCTCTTATGACATGGTGTAGGGAGTAATACCTGATGGACTTTTTTTCTGCAACCGGTTTCAGAAACCGGTTGCGGTTTTGTGATGACGGTCAATGGCCGGTCCGCGGCGGGGCGGGGCAATCGGTGACATGAGACGGCTTATGCCGACAACTGTCGGCGGCCTCACGGCATAACTCACACAAAATAGGAGAAAATAGCGTTCCAGAATATTGCCGGGGGTTGCGCCGTGCCACGTACTATTATGTTGATCCCAACCGACCTGAGCGTCGGATTAACCAGCGTCACCCTGGGCGTGATCCGGGCCATTGAGCGCAAAGGCATACGCCTGAGCGTATTCAAGCCGGTTGCCCAGCCGCGCGACGGCAGCAGCCGGCCGGACCAGACCACCGCCATCATCCGGGCCAACTCCGCGATTGCCGTCGCGCCGCCCCTGGAGATGGGCTATGTCGAGATGTTGTTGGGATCCAATGCGCGCGACGTCCTGATGGAAGACATCGTCGCGCGTTATCACAGCGCCCTGGGACAGGCGGACGTGGTGCTGATCGAGGGGCTGATGCTGACGCGGCGCCACCAGTTCGCCAACCAGCTGAACCACGACATCGCCAAGGCGCTGGGCGCGGAAATCGTGCTGGTCACCGCGCTGGGAACCGGTACACCGGCGCAGCTGCGGGAGCGGCTGGAGCTGGCGTGCGCGGGCATCGGCAAACACAGCGGCGTGGCGGGCGTCATCATCAATAAAATCAACGCGCCGCTGGACGAACAGGGCCGCACCCGTCCCGACCTGTCGGAAATCTTCGACCAGGCCAGCCAGGACGACGCCGCCGATGCGGCGTTGCCGCCGTTCAGTCATTTTCCCATGCCGATCCTGGGCGCTATCCCCTGGAGCATGGCGCTTATCGCCACGCGCGTCATCGATATGGCGCATCACCTTAACGCCCGTATCGTCAACGCCGGCGATATCCAGACCCGGCGGGTGCGTTCGGTGACCTTTTGCGCGCGCGGGCTCACCGGCATGGTCGACCTGTTTCGTCCCGGCTCGCTGCTGGTGACCTGCGCGGACCGCCCGGAAGTGCTGGTGTCGGCCTGCCTGGCGGCCATGAACGGCGTGGACATCGGCGCCATCCTGCTGACCGGCGGCTATGATATCGCGCCGTCGATAGGCCGGCTGTGCGCGCGCGCGTTCCAGACCGGCCTGCCGGTATTGATGGTGGACACCAATACCTGGCAAACCTCGCTTAACCTGCAAAACTTCAACCTGGAGGTGCCGGCCGAAGATCATCAGCGCGTTGAAAATCTGCAGGACTATATCGCCGGCTATATCGATGCCGGGTGGGTAGCCTCCCTGACCGCCGTCTCTGAACGCCCGCGCCGCCAGTCGCCGCCGGCCTTCCGTTATCAACTGACCGAAATGGCCCGGCGGGCCGCCAAACGCATCGTCTTGCCTGAAGGCGATGAACCCCGCACCATCAAGGCCGCGGCGATATGCGCCGAGCGTGGTATCGCGCGCTGCGTGCTGCTGGGCAACCCCGATGAAATACGCCGAATCGCCGCGGCGCAGGGCGTGACGCTGGGCGCGGGAATCGATTTGATCGATCCGGCCGCCGCGCGGGGACATTACCTGGCGCGGCTGGTGGCGCTGCGCCAGGGCAAGGGCATGACAGAGCTGATTGCGCGGGAACAGCTGGAGGATAACGTCGTGCTGGGTACCCTGATGCTGGAACAGGGGCACGTGGACGGCCTGGTCTCCGGCGCGGTGCATACCACCGCCAATACCATCCGCCCGGCGCTGCAGCTGATCAAAACCGCGCCGGGCAGTTCGCTGGTGTCATCGGTGTTCTTTATGCTGTTGCCTGAACAGGTACTGGTGTATGGCGATTGCGCCATCAATCCCGATCCCGACGCCGGGCAATTGGCCGACATCGCCATCCAGTCCGCCGACTCGGCCGCGGCCTTCGGCATCGAACCGCGCGTGGCCATGATCTCCTACTCCACCGGCACGTCAGGCACCGGCAGCGACGTGGATAAAGTGCGCGAAGCCACCCGGCTGGCGCGCGAAAAACGCCCCGATCTGGCGATCGACGGTCCTTTGCAATACGACGCCGCCATAATGGCCGATGTGGCCAAAACCAAAGCGCCCGATTCGCCGGTGGCCGGCCAGGCCACGGTGTTTATTTTCCCGGACCTGAATACTGGCAATACCACCTACAAAGCGGTTCAGCGCTCAGCGGCGCTGGTTTCCATCGGGCCCATGCTGCAAGGCCTGCGCAAGCCGGTCAACGACCTTTCGCGCGGGGCGCTGGTGGACGATATCGTCTATACCATCGCCCTGACAGCCATTCAGTCCATGCAGCAATCGCCACCCGTTGAAATTTAGCCGGGGCAAACGCGAAAAGATGTCTATACTCATTACGTTATCTCTGACTGAGCTCATTTCTTTCATAAGACGTAAACTCTGTTTAGAACGAGGCAAATGCGCTGGAAACAGCAAGTCAATAAACAAAGGAGTTTTCCATGGGCATCGGAACAATCGTCTTAATCGTATTAATACTTCTGCTAATTGGTGCTTTCCCGAGTTGGCCCCACAGCCGCAGCTGGGGTTATTACCCAAGCGGCCTGCTCGGCGTGGTGGTCGTCATTCTGCTGATCTTGGTCTTATTGGGCAGGATTTAACAATTAATCCGATGCTTTAATCATTATCGGATGTATACGGGGACCTGCTTTGCGCAGGTCCCCGTTTTATTTGCGCGGGGCAGTGGAGGCGGGAGCTAGTGTTTAACCACGTACAGGTCCCGGGCGTAGACATATCCCAGTGGGCTTTCATGGAAGCCGCCGATATAGGGTTTGACCAGTTTTACCGAGACATATTGATAAACGGGGATGGCCGGTGATTCTCTGGTCAAAATATCCTCGGCCTGCTGGTAATACCGCGCCCGATCCTCTTTTGTCGACGCGGCAGCGGCATTATTTACCGCCCGGTCGTAATCCGCGTTACTGTATTTTGCCGTATTATTGCTGTCGTTGGTGACGTAGTTATTGAGGAAGGTGGACGGTTCGTTATAGTCGGCTATCCAGGCGTAGCGCACCACGTCGAAATTAGGCCCGTGTAGGGTGTCGAGCATGCTCTTCCATTCCTGGCTGTTAAGCGTGGCCTCCACCCCCAGGTTTTTTTTCCACATGGAGCTGGCGGCGATGGCGATGCGCTGGTGCGATTCGGAGGTGTTATACAACAGCGAGAACTTCAGCGGCCGCGCCGGGGTAAATCCGGCCTGCGCCAGCAATGCCCTGGCCTCGGCCACCCGCTGCTGCTGGGTCCAGCCGGCGTAAACAGGGGGGGTGAGCGCAAAGCCGCCGGTGTTGTCCGGGCTGAACAGATAGGCCGGTCGCTGGCCTTGCCCCAGCACTTTTTCGGCGATAATGGTTTTATCCAGCCCCAGGTTAAGCGCCAGCCGCACCCGCGGATCATTAAACGGCGGCTTTTGCGTATTAAATTCATAATAATAGACCGCCAGCTTGGGCGAAATATGCACCTGCGCGCCCAGGTCCGTTTGCAGCGACCGGAATAACGTTTGCGGTACGCTCGCGGTAATATCAATTTCACCCGCCTTATAACGATTGATATCGGCGGTTTCCGACGCGATGGGCAAATAGGTGATGCGGTTAATCACGGTATGCTGGTTATCCCAGTAGCGGCTGTTCCTGACACCCACCACTTTTTCATTCACTACCCATTGCGCCAGGGTGAAGGCGCCGCTGCCGACAAAATTCTGCGGCTGGGTCCATTTATCGCCGAACTGCGCGACGGCCCGGGGATTAATCGCCACCAGGGACGGATGCGCCAGCATGCTGAGAAAGGCGCTTACCGGCTGGGTGAGGTCGATTTGCAGCGTGGCGTCGTCCAGCGCCCGCACGCCCAGGCTGTCCGCCGGCTTTTGGCCCGCGGCGATCTCGGCGGCGTTCAGCACACGCATGCTTACCAGATAACTTTCATAAGGCGAGGCGGTGGCGGGATCGATTAAGCGTCGCCAGCTGTAGACCAGATCGCCGGCGGTAATCGGCTGGCCGTTCGACCAGGTAATGCCGGGGCGCAGGTGAAAAATCCACACCCTGGGCCGGGGATTATCCCAGCCGGCGGCCAGGCGCGGCGCCACGGCGCCGTGGTTGTCGAGGCTGACCAGTCCGTCGAAGAAGTCGCTGATGATATTAAATTCCACATCGCTCTCGACCCGGTGGGGATCGAGGGAAGCCGGCTCGCTGCCGTTATTGCGCACGATGTCCTGCCGGGCCGCCAGTTCGACTCCGGCGGGCACCTCGGCGCCCAGGGCCGTGGCGGCCGGCAACAGCGCGGCCATCGCGCCCAGGGTAAATCCCGCCAGTGTAATGCCCGGCAGTCTGGTTGTCTTCATGCCTCCCCCTCCTTATTGTCGCGGATAAATAATGTCTGTCCGGCAGTCTCCACCATTCCTACCATCAACATGGCGCGCCGTCCAGGCCTGGTCCCCGTGGCGCTTAACGCCGGATAAATACGCCGCCGCCGGTGCCGGGCCGGGGCATGGCGCGATGCCGGGCGGTGCGCATGGCATGACCGACATCAAGAATAGCGCCGCTAATCAGGACAATATGCGTCCCACTGTCTACGCTTATCTACATTGACCGACATTGCACTTCCGCAGTCGGCAGGTTCTGCTACAGGAGTTTATTATGCGGCGTATTGTGTTTTTCATCGCCACGGCCTTAACCGCCAATATGGCGTTGGCCCAGCCCCAGCCGGCGGTGCATACCGCAAGCCTGGTGGGCGCCGACGGCAAGGATATGGGTAAGATTACCCTTTCGGACGCGCCTAAAGGGGTGATTATGCGCGTGGAGGCCACGGGGCTTGCTCCCGGCTGGCACGGTATTCATTTCCATGAAAAGGGCGTTTGCGATGCCAAAGATAAGTTCAAGGACGCCGGCGGGCATGTCCACTCCGCGATGCCGGTGGTGCATGGTTTGTTGAACGCCAATGCCAACGATCAGGGCGACCTGACCAATATCTACGCCGGCGCCGACGGCAAGGCCTTTGCGGAAATCTATTCGACGCTGGTGTCGGTGACGCCCGGCACCCCGCGCCCCGCGCTGCTGGACGGCGACGGTTCCTCGGTGGTTATCCACGCCAATCCTGATGATTACCAAAGCCAGCCCATCGGCGGCGCCGGCGACCGTGTCGCCTGCGCGGTGATAAAATAACCCACCGGCAAGCCCGCGCGGGAACGTGCGGCGGGTATGATGGGCAAGCAGAACTTATGGCGAGGTTGACGTCTTGCCCATTATGCCGGTTTGTTCCCCAAACACCTCTTCATCACCTGAGCAATCTCGAATGGCTATATAAGGCTGTTTTTGCCATAATGGCTAAATCATACCGCTCGCGGAGATTACACCATGATCACGGAACTGCTTAATTTCGATGAATTGCCGCAGGCAAACGCCTCGCAAGTGAAAAACAAATGGGGGGAGGTGGTGCGGAGGGTGCATCAAAGCGGAACCCTGGCCATTACCAATCATTCCACCGTGGAAATGGTGCTGCTGGATGTCGCCACCTATCGTGAATTGACTCACTCTTTGCTGCTGCTTAAAGCACGCGAGCAATCGGTACTGGATGACCTGACCGACAGGTTCGATGCACGGCTGGCGGTGCTAGAAAATCCGGACGCCGCCGTGAATGTAGCTTCTGTGCTGGCGCGGCGGGGGGCGCTGAAACGGCGGCCCAAGGCGGGCGAGGGCTTCTAATGGCGCGGCCGTTTATTTTTGTTCTGGCGGGCGTTAACGGCGGCGGCAAAAGTTCGGTGGGCGGCAGCCTGCTGACAGAGCACGGCCTGGCATGGTTTAATCCGGATGACTATGCCCGTGAGCTTATGACCCAACTGGGGCTGGAGCCTGACGAGGCGAACGGCCGGGCATGGACCTTTGGACGTTCGCGGCTGGAGGCCGCCATCGCCGGGGGCGCCAACTATGCCTTTGAAACCACGCTGGGCGGCAATACCATGCCACGGCTGCTGAGCCAGGCCTGCGAAACGCATGAGGTGATCATGCTGTTCTGCGGGCTATCATCACCGGAGCAGCATATCAGGCGCGTACAGCTGCGCGTGAGTCATGGCGGCCATGCCATACCCTCCCAGAAAATACGGGAACGGTGGGTCACGTCGCGGGCTAATCTGATAAAGCTGCTGCCGTTGCTTGCCCATGTGCAGGTTTTCGATAACAGTCTGGATGCCAGGCCCGGCGACGCAATTCCGGACCCGACTCTGGTGCTTGAAACGGTGCGGGGGAAAATGGTATTTCCCCCGGCCGATGATGCCCGGGCGTTGAGCGCCACTCCGGCTTGGGCGCGGCCGCTCCTGGAGGCGGCTATGGAACTGGCGGAGTGAAGGGGCTATTGCTTGACGTCCACCTGATAAAAAATATGCTTGCCGAAGGGGTCGATTTCGTAGCCGGTGACGTCCTTGCGCACCGGTTCAAAAATGGTTGAATGGGCAATCATCACCGCCGGCATCTGCTCGTGCATCATGTCCTGCGCCTGCTGGTAAAGCGCGATGCGCCGGTTATGGTCGCTGCTGGCGCGCGCTTCGGTAATCAATTTATCAAACGGCGCGTAACACCATCTGGCCGAATTGGAACCGCCGTTGGCCGAAGTGCAGGAAAACAGCGGGCCGAAAAAGTTATCCGGATCGCCGGTGGCGGTGGTCCAGCCCATCAGCGCCGCCTGATGCTCGCCGCTCCTGACCCGCTTCAGGTACTCGCCCCACTCATAGGTGACGATATTGGCCTTGACGCCGATTTTCGCCCAATCGGATTGGATCATTTCCGCCATGCGCCGGGCGTTGGGGTTATACGGCCGCTGTACCGGCATCGCCCACAGATCGATGGTCAGGCCGTCGGGGAACCCCGCGTCCTTGAGCAGGGCGCGGGCCTGGTCCGGGTTAAAATCATAATCGCGCAGATCTTCTTTGGCGCTCCAGACCCCCGGCGGCAGGATATTTTTCGCGGCGGTGCCGGTGCCCTGGAAGATGGCCGCGATAATCGCCGGTTTGTTAATGGCCATGGCCAGCGCCTGGCGTACCTTCACGTTGTCAAGCGGCGGCTTTTGCGTATTAAAGGCCAGAAAACCGGTGTTAAGCCCGGCTTTTTGCATAAGCGTAATATCTTTATTGTCGCGCATGCGCGGCAGATCGGCCGGATTGGGAAACGGCATGACCTGGCACTCGCCTTTTTCCAGCTTGGCGAAGCGCACCGAGGCGTCGGGGGTAATGGCATAGACCAGACGGTCAAGCTTGGCCTTGCCCTGCCAATAGTCGGGGAAGGCGCTGAACAGAATGCGCGAATCCTTTTGATACTGGGTCAGCTGGAACGGTCCCGTGCCGACGGGATCCCTATCCACCCGTTCCGGCGTGCCGGCCTTTAACATGGCGTCGGCGTATTCGCTTGACAGTATCGAAGCGAAATACCAGGCCAGATCGGCCAGGAACGGCGCCTCGGCATGGGCAAGGGTAAAGCGCACGGTGTGATCGTCCACCTTGTCGATGGCGGTCAGCAGCGTGCCGAACTCCAGGCTGTCAAAATTGGCATAGGTGCCGTTGGACACATTGTGGTAAGGATGCTGCTTATCCTTTTGCCGCATAAACGAAAAAATCACGTCGTCGGCGTTGAAATCACGGGTGGGCTTAAAGTATTTGTTACCCTGGAATTTTACGCCCTGGCGCAGATGGAAAGTATAGATCTTGCCGTCGGCGCTGATATCCCAGCTTTCGGCCAGGCTGGGCTGCAGCTCGGTGGTGCCGGTCTTGAAATCCACCAGCCGGTTATAAACCGGCACCGCGCTGGCATCCACGCTGGTGCCCGAGGTATACAGCTGCGGGTTAAAGTTTTCCGGCGAGCCTTCCGAGCAGAACACCAGGGTTTTGGCCGACGCCGCGCCGCTGACGGCCAGCGCCAATGCCGCCAGCGTCAATATCGCCGGCGACGGACGTCCCGTATTGGTCTTTGTTCCTTTACCTGATAGATGATCTAATCCCAGCTTCATATCATATCCCCGAATAATGGCTGTCCGCCAAAAGCACAAGCCTCATTCTTATCAGTATGCGGTTCATAAATAAAGCCATTTTGATGCTAAAATCCGACCGCCTGGCCGTCGCGCCGGCTGTCGCTGGCGGCGACATAACCGTGGTCGCGATCCGCCGACAGCCGCCAGATAAACTGGCCCGAGCCGAAATCCATATAAGGATCGTTCACCGATTTCAGCCGGTGGCCCATGGCGCGCAGCTGTTCCGCCACCAGCGGATTGACGGTGGCCTCCAGGTCCAGGGTAAAATCACGGTTGACCTTCCAGCGCGGCGCGTCGCAGGCGGCCTGGGGCTGCTGGTGGAAATCCAGCATGCGCACCAGCGTCTGCATATGGCCCTGCGGCTGCATATCGCCGCCCATGACGCCAAAGCTCATCTGCGCCTGGCCGTCTTTGGTCAAAAAGGCCGGGATAATGGTCTGGAACGGGCGCTTGCCGGGCGCCACCACGTTAACCGAACGCGGATCGCTGGAGAACCCGGCGCCCCGGTTTTGCAGGCTGATGCCGTAATCCGGCACCACCACCCCCGAACCGAAGCCCATATAATTGGATTGGATAAACGACACCATCATGCCGCTTTCATCGGCGGTGGCCAGGTAAACGGTGCCGCCGCTGGCGGGCAGGCCGGGCTGCGGATCCGCCGCCCGCGCCGGGTCGATCAGGCGCGCCCGGCCGGCCAGATAGCTTTTATCCAGCATTTGTGACGGCGTCACATCCATGCTGGCCGGATCGGCAACGTAGCGGTAGACATCGGCGAAGGCCAGCTTCATGGCCTCGATTTGCAGATGCTGGGCCGCGGCGCCGTCAAGGGCGAGCCCGGCCAGATCAAAGTGCTCCAGGATGCCGAGGGCGATAAGCGCGGCGATGCCCTGGCCGTTGGGCGGCATTTCATGCACGGTATAACCGCGGTAGTCCTGGCTGATGGGCGTTACCCATTCCGGCTGGTAGGCGGCCAGATCGCCGCGCGTCAGGCTGCCGCCGCTGGCCTGTGACCAGGCGACGATTTTTTCGGCGATTTCGCCTTCATAAAAAGCGCGGCCGCCCTGCCGCGCCAGCAGCCGCAAGCTGCGCGCGGCGGCTGGAAAGACAAATTTTTCGCCGATATCGGGGGCGCCCCCCCCGGGCATAAAGGCGTCGGCAAAACCGGGCTGCCCGGCCAGTAGGGTCACCGCCGCCCGCCATTTCGCCGCCACAATCGGCGCAATGGTCACGCCGCGCTCGGCCACGTCGATGGCGGTCTGCATCAGCCGTTCGAACGGCAGCCGGCCGAAGCGCTGGTGCAGCGCCGTCCAGCCCGCGACGGCGCCCGGTACGGTGACCGAGTCCCAGCCCCGCTCCGGGCGTTTGGCCAGGCCGTTGCCGTCCTCGCCATGACGGCGGCGGAAGTGGGCCAGATCCCAACTGGCCGGCGCCGGACCGGAAGCGTTAAGGCCGTGCAGCCGCGCGCCGTCCCAGACCATGGCGAAGGCGTCGCTGCCCAGGCCGTTGGAGCAGGGTTCCACCACCGTGAGCGTCGCGGCGGCGGCAATGGCCGCATCCACCGCGTTGCCGCCTTCCAGCAGGACGCTGTTGCCGGCCTGGGCGGCGATGGGGTGGGACGTCGCCACCACATTGCGGGCAAATAACGGCGCGCGTACGGTGGGATAGGGGTTATGCCAATTAAATGTCATGCTGTGCTCCCGGCGTGGCCTGGGGGGATGGGTCATCCTGGTGAAGGCGCCGCTCCGCCTCGAGCAGCAGCGCGCGGCGGTCGATCTTATTGGTGCCGGCCAGGGGAAAACTGTCCACCAGCCAGATATGGCGCGGATGCAGGTAGGCCGCGCCGTGGCGCAGGGTAAACGCCTTCAGTTCCCCGGCGCTGGCCTGCCGGCCGGGGCGCAGGATCACCCAGGCCACCGGCTTGGTGCCTTTTATCTCGTCCGCCACCGGCACCACGCAGGCCTGTTGTACCGCGGGATGCCGTTCGATAAGGTGCTCCACTTCGCTCGGGTAGATATTCTCGGCGCCGCTGACGAACATATCGTCCAGCCGGCCGATAAAGGTATAAAACCCCTGGTCGTCGCGGGCGAACACATCGCCGGTGATATAATAACCGTCATCGGTAAACGGCGGCCGCAGGTCCGGACGCTGGTGATAGCCCTGCATCAGGCCCGGGCTTTTCAGCTCCAGAATGCCGCGCGCGGCCTCCCGGCCCTGGGGATCGCGCAAACGCAGGCTAACCTGGGGATGGGCGGCGCCGGCGCTCAGCCGCGGTGTGGGGATGCCCCGCGGATGCGGGCCGAATACCACCGGTCCGCCTTCGGTGGTGCCGTAGGCGTTAATGATGCGCGCCTGCGGCAACAGCTGGCCGATTTGCTGGAACAGGCTGTCGGTTACCGGCGCCGATCCCATGCGCACCACCCTGACGCTGGTTAAATCACTGCGCGCCAGTAAATCCTTTTCCTGCAGCATCATGGCGATCATCGGCGGCACCGCCGTCAGCCAGCTGCAGCGGTAGCGGCTAATGGCGTTGATATAGTCGCGGGCGCTGAACTGCGGCAGCAGCACGGTGGTGACATGGCTGGCCAGCGTTAACAGCGCCAGCGCCAGCGCGTTCATATGGTAAAGCGGGGCGGCGATTAGCACCCGCTCGCCCTCCAGCTCATGGTTCTCAAGGCGGGTACGCACCACCCAGGCATGGCTGGCATGGGTTAAGCGCACGCCTTTGGGCATGCCGGTGGAACCCGAGGTATACAGCAGCAGCGCCAGGTCGTCCGGCCCGGCGGGGAAGGGCGTCAGCTCTCCGGGGTCGATAAAGGCCGCCAGCCCGTCCGCGCCCGCGCCGTCAAACACCACGCGCGGCAGGTCGATCGCCGGCCGGGACAGCTGATCGGCATCGCCCAGCAGCACACGGGCGCCGCTATCGCGCAGGATATTCTCCAGCGTCTCGACCGGAAATTTGAAATTAATCGGGACGGCCACCAGCCCGGCGCGCAGGATGCCCAACAGGCTGGCAATATAATCTATGGAGTTGCGCCCCAGGATGGCGACGCGTTCCCCGGCGCGGTAGCCCCGGGCCAGCAGCGCGCGTCCGATGCCGTCGGCGCGCGCGCCGAGTTCGTCAAAGGTGATTTCCTGCGCGGTGTCGTCCGCCAGCGGGGCGATAAAAGCAATCTGCCCGCCCGGCTGCCGGGTATCGATCATGGCGCCCAGGTTGGTTGTCTGCATCATGGTAAAAACTCGAGTAGGGTGGATAATTCGGGCAGCGCCACCTGTAACCGTCCCGCGCGCCAGCATAGCGGCAGTCCCTGCGCCTCGGCGCCCCGGGCGATGCGCGCCAGATCGCCGCCCAGAAAATGCACGGCGGCAAACATCTCCCGGCCCGCGGCGGGCAACGGCAGTCCATCGAACCGGCGGGCAAAGGCCGCGTAATCGGCGATATGCAAGGCAAAATCACGCCCGGTATCGCCCAGGCGCCGGTATTGACGCCCGCAGTTCTCCACATCGCCGCTGATCACGGTCAGGCCGGTAATGCTTTGGACCTGGTTTTCATGGCTAAGCCATTCGGGACGCCAGACCCATTCGGGGGTGTGGTGCTGGCAAAAGTACACCCGCCCGGCGGGAAAGGTTCCGGCGGCAAGGCGCACCGTGGTGAACCTGGCCAGCCCATGCTCATCGCCGCTGGCCACCTCGCGGGAAAAATCCTGGATCGGCTGCAGGGCAAAACCGGCGTCCGCCAGCGCGCGCGCGGTGCCCCCGGCATCCCGGGTGGCGAACACCAGGCCGTCAATACCCGCCGGACTGTCCAGCAGCTCCTGGCGCAGGCGCCCGCCGTCGGTGGGCAGGCCGACGATTTCAAGATAGCGATCGGCAAACATCATCAGGTAATTAATCGACCCCAATGAATGGTAGCCGCGCGGCGTCAGGGTAAAACCCAGCGCCCGGAACCACTGCGCCGCCCGCTCGGTGGCGAAGTGGGTATTGATAACCAGATGGTCCAACGGGAGGGTCATGATGGTTTCCTAGGCGGTTGCCGTGGCGTACAGTCCGCGCCCGCTGGCCACCAGCCGGCCCTCGCTGTCGAACACCCGCGCCTCGGCGCTGGAAAACTGCTTGCCCACTTTGATCACGGTGCCGACGGCGGTTAAATCCCCTTTTGCCGGACGGTGGTAGTCGACACGCAAATCCAGGGTCGGCACGCCTTTGCCGGTAAACGCCACCAGCGCCCAGTCGGCGGTCAAATCCACCAGGGCGGCCAGGATGCCGCCGTGGGTATAGCCGCCGGCGGGGTTAACCACCCACTCCTCGCGCCAGCGCGCCTTCAGGGTAATTTCGCCCTCGCCGACGGTCAGGACTTCCAGCCCGAGCCATTGATGATACGGGCCTTTTAACAACCGCTCCTGGACTTCGGCGGCGGTGGGGACGGTAATATCGGTCATAATCTGTTCCTTAATAGCATGCAGTCTGCAAACAAAACGGCCGGATGGCGCGGGGCCATAAACTTACCCCGGCCGGCCGGGTCGCGCGCGGCGTTACGGCGCGACAATCACTTTGCCCAGCACCTCGCGATCGCGAATCAGGCGCAGGCCTTCCGCCGCCTGTTCCAGGGGCAAGACCCGGTCGATAACCGGATCGATACGGCCGTCGGCGATCATCGACAGCAGGTCTTCGAGGTTGTCGCGATAGAAGCTGTTGGAACCCTTGATGGTCAGCTCGAAGCTCCAGACATAACGCAGGTCTTCCTGCGGGTCGTAGCCGGCGGTGGCGCCGCACACCAGCAGGATGCCCCCGCGTTTCAGACACTTCAGGGAGGGGCGCCAGGTATCGCCGCCGGTAAAGTTGATCACCACATCGACGCCGCCTTCCGTGGTGCGGCGCTGTGGCTTGCCGTACTGGCCGATGGCCCATTTTGAAAAATCCGTTTCACGGTAATTGACCACATGATCGGCGCCGAGGGCTTTCAGCGCCTGGGCTTTTTCCTCGCTGCCGGCACAGGCGATGACCTCGGCGCCCAGATGCTTGGCCAGGATCACGCAGGCGGTGCCCACGCCGCCGCTGGCGCCCAGGATCAGCACCCGGTCGCCCTTTTTGACGGTATTATGGGTTATCAGCATGCGGTGGGCGGTGCCGTAGGCCACCGGCAGCGCGGCGGCCTGTGCAAAGTCGACGCCGGCCGGAAGCCTGATAAGCTGCAGCGCGTCCACCGCGGCATATTCGGCCATGCCGCCGTCGGTCATTTCACCCATCAGGCCGACGCCGGGCTTTAACGGATTGACCAGCACCCGATCGCCAACGGACCAGCCCTCGACGCCCGCGCCCAGTTCGGTAATGGTGCCCGCCAGATCCAAGCCGATCACCACCGGCAGCGGCACCTTGATGCCGGGCATGCCCTTGACGGTAAACACATCGTGGTAATTAAAGGACGACGCGCCGACGCGCACCACCACATGGCCGGCCGCGGCGACGGGACGCGGCTTGTCGTTCACCACCCGCAGTTGGTCGAGGTCGCCGTGCTGCTCCAGAATTAAGGCTTTCATAACGTTACTCACAGATTGCTCCTGATTACTTGATGGATTTGGCGGCCAGGTAAGGGCGGTTATCGAACAGGCTGTCGTCCAGGTCGCCCTTGATGGCGCCGCTGGCGACAAAGACCTGATGTTCGCGCTTCAGGGTGTCGATATCCGCCGGCTCGAACTCGATACGGTTCATGCTGTCCCAGCGGCTCATGTAGACCTGCGCGTCTTTTTGCGGCAGGTTGGCCTGTTTTTGCAAAATGGCCACCACGGCGTCGGGATTCGCCTTGCCCCAGGCCAGGGTATCGCGCAGCGCGGCAATGACCCGCGCCACGGTGTCGGGATGCTGGTTAATCAGATCGGCGCGCACCGCGCCGACGCCGATATAGGGCAGGGCATCGGTATGGGTCAGCTTTTTCCATTCGCCGGCAAAGCTGCCGATGGAGGTCACCTTCAGTTCGTCAAGCTGGCTGATGGTCAGCGAGCGCAGGGCCGCGGCGTCCACCTGCTTTTGCGCCAGGAACTGCGCCAGGCGCGATTCATTGCCGCCAATCAGCGAGAAATCCGCCGGCTTGATAGCGTAGTTCTGCTGCAAAATGGTGCTGGCGATAACCGCCACTGACGATCCGGCCGGCGACATGCCGACTTTTTTACCCTGTAGCTGCGCCAGGCTGGTTATCGGCGAACCGGCCGGCACCACAAACTGCACGTCGGCCGGCTGGGTGGCGGCGAAGATTTTGATCGGCACGCCTTCTGACGCGGTACTGAACACGCCCGCCAGCGGCGCGCCGAAGGCCAGGTCTATCGATCCCGAGGCCAGCGCCTTGATGGGGGCGTTCACATCGGGAAAATGGATAAATTCGGCGTCGATACCGCGTTTAGCCAGGAAATCCCGGCTTTCCAGCACCGCGCCGTACCCCAGGCTGACGCCGCTGGTCCAGTAGCCGATGCGGACTTTTTCCGCCGCCTGGGAACCCATGGCCAGCAGCGTGCCGGCGGCCAGCGCAGCCGCCATCAATATCTTTTTCATAACGATTATTCCTGTGTGCGTTGTTTCCAGCGGAAAAGATGACGTTCCAGCGGCTTGAGCAGCCCTCCTTCGAGCAACAGCATCATGGCCACCAGCAGTAAGGTCCAGGCGAACACCTGATCGGTTTGCACCAGATCCCCGGCCTGGCGCAGACGGTAGCCGATACCGTCCGAGGCGCCGAGGGTTTCGGCCACCAGCGACACCCGCCAGCCAAAGCCGAAGGCCAGCCGGGCGCCGGAGAAAAAATAGGGCAGGATGGTCGGCAGGTAGATCTTGAAGAGCGTTTGCCAGCGGCCCATGCGAAAACTGCGCGCCAGCTCCACATACTGCGCATCCACGGTTTGCGCGCCCTGCCAGACGTTGGTCAGGATCAGCGGCATGGCGGTCATGAACACCACAAAGATGGTGGTGGCGCCGGAAATGCCGAACCAGATAATGGCGAATATCGCCCAAATGGCCGACGAGACGGTATTGAACACCGCCAGCAGGGGTTCGAAGAACTGCGCCAGCAGCCGGCTGGCGCCGAGCGCCAGGCCGAATACCGTGCCCACTAGCGTCGCCAGCAGAAACCCGGACAAGACGCGGGAGAAGGTGATGCCGATATCGTGCAGCAGGGAATCGCCATGCCACAAGGCTTCCAGCGCCTGCCAGGTCTTCAGCGGTCCCGGCAGCACGAACGACGGCATGCGCTGGGACGCCAGCCACCAGATAACCAGGAACAGGGCAAGCAGCACCAGGCGCTGGCCGATAAGCGTAATCCAGGATGCGGATGATTTCATGTTCACACCTCCAGCCTTAACAGGCGCGACTGTTCCGCAACCGCGCGCTCGGTGGGCACGCGGGGATGGGGCAGCGACATCTCGATGATTTTATGAATACGGCCGGGGTTGGGTTTGAGCAGCACTACCCGATCGGCCAGCACCACCGCCTCTTCCACGTCATGGGTGACCATCACCACGGTAACGCCTTTCAACTGCTGGATACGCAGCAGTTCGTTATGCATCACGCCGCGGGTTTGCGGATCGAGCTTGGAAAAGGGCTCGTCCATCAATAAAATTTCCGGCTCCACCACCAGGCTGCGCGCCAGGGCCACCCGGCTGCGCATGCCGCCGGAGAGCTGATGCGGCCAGGCGTGGCGAAAATCATGCAGCCCCACCAGCCGCAGCGCGTCGTCGACCTTTACCGCGCGCTCGGCGCGCGTCAGCCGGGTATTCTCCAGCCCGAAATTAACGTTTTGCTGCACGCTGCGCCAGGGCAGCAAGCGGTCCTCCTGGAACAAATAGGCCACTTTCTCCCAATGGTCGAAGCGGGCGGCGGACTGGCCCTGGATAAAAACATCGCCCTCGTCGGGGGTCAGCAATCCGGAGAGGATATTGAGCAGGGTGCTTTTGCCGCATCCCGAGGCGCCGAGCAGGGCGAGGATTTCCCCCTCGCGTACCGCCAGGGAAATATTGTCCAATACCCGCAGCTGGCCGAAACGCTTGCCGATGCCTTCGGCGCGGATAATTTCCCCCGCCGCGGCATCCTGGGACCGCGCCGCCAACGTCATCAATGGCGGGTTCATAAGGACATGCTCCGCTCGAGGATCGGCAGGATCGCGCCGCCTTTGCTGAGCGTGGCGTAGACCTTTTCCATCGTCATCACCTGGAAGGTCTCGATATGGCGGCGTGCGATGGTCTCCACCCGCCGGGCATCGCCATCGATAAACGCCTGAATCATGGCGTTATGATCGTGCTTGATCTCGGGTTTGGTTTTCTGCACGTTAAAGCCCAGCGCCACCAGCCGCGACATTTCATCCATAAGGCTCGACAGGGTGCGGATCAGGTGGTTATTGCCCGACGCCCGGGCGATGGCCAGGTGAAAGCGCTTGTTGGCGTTCATAAAAACATCGATCTGTTCCGGCAACGGCGCATGCAGCTCCACACGGCAGGCCGCCTCCAGCTCGCGCAGTTCCTGGATATCGACACGGCCTACCGCCAGCCGCGCCGCCAGCGGTTCCAGCTGGACGCGCAGGGTGAAAATCTCCTCGACGTCCTGCACGGTAATCGGCGCGATGCGGTACCCTTTGCGCGGACGCGATTCAACCAGATGCTCATGGCACAGCCTCGCCAGCGCCACGCGGCAACTGCTTTTGCCGATGGCATAATTTTCCATCAGCTCCGGTTCGGTAATCATGGAGCCCGGCAGCAGGCGGCAGCAAAGAATGTCGTGCCTGATGCGGTTATAGGCGACATCACCCAGGGGTAAATCCGCTGTCTTGCTTAATAATGGCATGTGACCGTCTCTTCCTCTGCTTGTGAGCTGCTCACTGATTAACTCTGGGGCGCTTAATAAACCGCAGTGTAGGATGAGTTAAGCGCGGTGATCCAATATGAAAAAGTGATATCTTATGCCGAAAATAAGCTAATCTGAGCAGCTCACAATATCGCGCCGACCCATGGCGGGACTTCAGATAAATATCGGCTATCGTCAGCAATGAATGTTATTTGACGGCCCGGGCCGCCTGCCGCTTTAGTATTAAGACGCAAGCTAAAGGGGTATTAAAATGACGCATTTTGTTGACCTGCCCGGCGCCGGCCGGAACCGAAGCCGAAGCCGTAAAGTGGCGTTTGCCGCGTTTATCGGCACCACCGTGGAATGGTATGATTTTTATATTTACAGTACCGCCGCGGCGCTGATTTTCAGCCATACCTTTTTTCCGCCTTCATCCAATCCACTGTCCGGTTTGTTGGGATCGTTCGCCGCTTATGGCGTGGGCTTTTTTGCGCGCCCGCTGGGCGGTATCATTGCCGGCCATTTCGGCGATCGGGTCGGGCGCAAACGGGTGCTGGTCTCCTCCCTGGTTTTAATGGGCGTCGCGACGCTGCTGACCGGGTTATTGCCTACTTATGCCGTCGCCGGACTGTGGGCCACCGTCCTGCTGGTCTTGCTGCGGTTGCTGCAGGGTATCGCGACGGGGGCGGAATGGGGCGGCGCCTCGCTGCTGTCGGTCGAGCACGCCACGCCGAAAAACCGGGGATTTTTAGGCTCTTTCACGCAAATCGGCTCGGCGGCCGGCATGCTGCTGGCGTCGGGCACGTTTCTTATCGTCAGGGCGTCGATCAGCGCGGACGCCTTTGCCGCCTGGGGTTGGCGGCTGCCTTTTTTGTTCAGCATCGTGCTTATCGGCATCGGTATTTTCGTCCGCCTGCGTATTGACGAACCCGAGGCTTTTTTGCGCGCCAAGGCCGCCGGGAAAATACAGCGCTTTCCCGTGGCGCAGGCGATCCGCCGGCATCCGCGCGGGTTGCTGGTCACCATCGGATTACGCCTGGCGCAGCCGGCGATGTATGCCATCCTAACCACGTACGCGCTGAGCTACCTGGTATTAAAACGCGGCGACGCCACCATGGCGCTGACCGCCGTTCTGGTCGGTTCCGCGGCGGCGATTATCGCCACGCCTTTCTGGGCGCTGCTCTCCGACAAAATCGGCCGCCGCGCGCCGGCGGTCTTCGGCATCCTGGGCATCGGCATTCTGGTCTGGCCGTTCTTTTGGTTTTTGGACCACGGCAATCTGACGTTTCTGCCGCTGGTGGTGGCCGTGGCGCTGGCGGTGTTCGACGCTGCGATATATGGACCGGGCGCGGCCTGGTTTTCGGAGCAATTTCCCATCGAGGTGCGCTACAGCGGCGTCTCCATCGGTTATCAGGTAGGGACGCTTATCTCCGGCGGCCTGACGCCATTTATCGCCACCTATCTGTTTTCGGTGGGTGACGGTTCGCCCTGGCTTATCAGCGCCTATATCTCGTTTTACGCCCTGTTAAGCCTGATTGCCGCCTTCGCCGCGCAAGATCCGGTGCGGGATGGCCGTAACGCGGCACGCGCCGCGCCGGCGGGCGCCGTCTCGTTAGATGCCGAGGATCTCGCATGAGCCATCAACATGATGCCGATATTTTGGCGACGCTTGAGGCCGCCAGTCCGCATGCCGCGGCGTTCAGAAACCTGTCCCGCAGGCATTGGAACAATGGGGCGCTAAGCAGCAGGGATAAACATCTGGTGGCGGTGGCGGTCGCGCAGGTGACGCGCTGTGCTTATTGTATTGAACACCATGCGCGGTTGGCGCGCCGGCTGGGCGCCGTCAGGAACGACGTCTTGGCCGCCGCCTATATCACCGCGGCGCTGGAAACACTGCCGGGCGGCGATATCGATATTAGCGCGGACGGCGCTATTAGTGTGCGATCATCGCCGTTGAGCGGACTGCCGGTGGAGAACGACCGCACTATTTTCGTTAATACCCTGCTGAGGGAACCGACGCTGCCGCTGCCGCTGCGTTATGTGACCGCCGCCGCGGTGGCCCTGGCCAAAGAGCGGGAAGGGCTGCGGCTGGCGTTTCACCAGGCGGCGCTGCGGGCCGGGGCGCTGCCGCAGGCGCTGGAAGAGGGGTATGCGGTGGCGTTGGTGCTCCGGGCCGGAGCGGTATACGCGCATACGCTGGGCATTGCGAAAGCGTTCGAATAAACCCGCGCGCAGCCCGGGTCAGGCGCCGGCTTCGGCCCCCAGCAGCGCCAAGGCCCGGGTGCGCAAGGCGATAAGCGTGGGATGATTACGCCTGCGCGGATAGGGCAGTGCGACCGGGATGGTTTCCAGGATACGCGCGGGACGCGGTCCGAACACCACGACCCGGTTGGCCATCAGCAGCGCTTCCTCCACGTCGTGGGTGACCATCAGCACGCTGTAGCGCTTTTCCCGCCACAGGCCGACCAGTTCCCCCTGCATACGGATGCGCGTCAGCGAGTCCAGCTTGCCCAGCGGTTCGTCCAGGATCAACAGACGCGGGTCGTTGACCAGCGCGCGGGCCAACGCCGCGCGCTGCGCCATGCCGCCCGAAAGCTGCCGGGGATAGGCCTGGGCAAACTGCGCCAGCCCCACGCGTTCCAGCACCCCATCGACCCGCCGCCGGCCCCGTTCGTTAAGTAATCCCTGCGCCTGCAGGCCCAGCGCCACGTTTTGCCAGACGGTGCGCCAGGGAAACAGCGTGGGATCCTGGAATACCACCACCCGCGCCGGATCGGGCCGCCGAATAGGCTCGCCGTCTTCCAGCAGTTGGCCGGAAAGCGGATTTTCCAGGCCGGCCACCAGCCTGAGCAGGGTGGATTTGCCGCAGCCCGACGGTCCCAGCAGCGCGATAAACTCGCCGGGCGCCACGCTGATTGAGACCTGCTCCAATACCGGCAATAGCCCGCCGCCAAGATCAAAACCATGGCTGACCCGGTTTATATCCAGTCGCAGACCGGCGCCGGCGCCTGACGGCGTAAAGGTGGACGGAGCGTCGGGCTTATTGATGATCAGGGTCATATGCTGTTTCCTTAAATAAATAGCGAAAGCTTATTGCCGCATAACGATAATTACTTTATGCATATATATCCGGCACTTTTTTCTTCCCCTAACGTAACGCGGTAAAAATTCCATCACAAGCGCACCTATGGTCTAATTAATTATATTTAATTCCAGAATGATATTTACTTATTGAGAATTGCAGCGTAGTTATATTGTCACTTCATCTGCTGAATTAAACGTTTTAGCCGGCAAAGGTAAACGTTAATAATATGCTAAATATCGCCAAACATTGTTAATTGATAATAACATTTATTCCCTGTCAGGCAGCTTAAATGAGAATGGGTTTGATTAATATACTTTATGGCTACACACATTTGAGTATATTCATTGGGAACGCATTTATAAAGAATAAAAACGCATATACCCGCAGCGGATAATGTCGCCGTCATTTTTTGGCTTCTTTATCGGCCAGGCTATATCGCCAAAAATTACCGGGAGGTTATATGACATCCGAGGCATGGGAGCCGGCGGCCTCGTCCGCCGCGGCAGTCTCTGCGCGAGGGCAAGGGCAGGACTTGGGGTTCTGGACCATGGGCTTTTGCGCCGCCGTCGCCTGGGGCGCGGTGGCGGCGCTGATGATTCTCTGGCCGGATAAACCGGTCGGTTTTGCCCGCCCGCTTTATATTGCGCAAACGCACGCCCTGGCGGCGGGCATCGCCCTGTTATTATTATTGTTTTCCCTGGGAGAACGCCTGCCGCTGCTGCGCTTGATTATCGCCCCGCTAACGCGCCATGTCCGGTCCGGCGGTAAATGGTTTTTTGCCCTGGCGCTGTTTGTCGCGGCCTGGGAGGTGTCGACCGCCAAGCTGGCATGGCTGCCGGCGCCGTTTTTCGCGCCGCCGCATGCGCTGGTGGAAGCCTACGCCACCGATTGGCTCCGGCTGGGCGACAGTCTGCTGCACTCCCTGCGTTTGCTGTTCTTCGGTTTTTTATTCGGCAGCCTGAGCGGATTTTTAACCGGCGTCGCCATCGGCTGTTCAAAAAGTCTGGGATATTGGCTGCACCCGATATTACGGTTTCTTGGGCCGGTGCCGTCAACGGCGTTATTACCGCTGACGCTTTATTTCTTTCCTTCCAGCTTTTCGGCGGCGATATTCCTGATTGCCCTGGCCACCTGGTTTCCGGTGACGGTATTAACCTGGTCCGGCGTGGCGAGCGTCGATAAAAGTTATTTTGACGTGGCCCGCACCCTGGGCGCCAAACCCCTGTTTCTTATTACCCGGGTGGTTATTCCAGCGGCGCTGCCGCATGTGTTCGTCGGCCTGTTCATGGGGCTGGGCGCCTCTTTTTCGGTACTGGTGGCCGCCGAAATGATGGGGGTGAAATCAGGCCTGGGCTGGTATTTGCAATGGGCGCAGGGTTGGGCCGCTTATTCCAATATGTACGGCGCGCTGATTGTAATGGCGTTATTATTTTCCACCTTGATAACGGTGCTGTTCGCCGTGCGCGATCGTTTGCTGGCCTGGCAGAGCGGGGCGGTGAAATGGTAATTATTGCGGGTTTCGGCACCCATAAATAACGCCGCAAATCGTATTTTTTATATTTTCTTTCGGGAGTCATGATGGCGAATATTAAGGTTACAAGACGGCATTTTTTGCAATCGGCGGGCGTATTGGGCGGCGTGGCCCTGGGCGGAGGGCTATTCTCCGGCTTACCCCTGGCCCGGGCCGTGGGCGCACCCGTCGCCGCGCCGCTGAAAACCGTGCGCATCGCCTGGCATCAGGCCGGCATTTGCCAGGCGCCGATTTCAGTGGCCTATAAAAAGGGGTTTTTCACCAAGTACGGCTTGCAGGTGGAAACGGTCAACTTTACCGACGGCGATACCCCGCTGGTCGCGCTGTCAACCGGCCAGGCCGAGGCCGGCATCGGCATGGCGCTGCGCTGGCTAAAACCCCTGGAGCAGGGGTTTGACGTCGCCCTGACCGTGGGTACCCACGGCGGCTGCATGCGGCTTATCACCGCCAAAAACAGCGGCATTACCCAGGTGCGGGATCTGGTGGGGAAGGCGGTGGCGGTAAGCGACCAGGCAAGCCCGGTAAAAAACTTTTTCGCCATCCAGCTGGCTAAACAGGGATTCCATCCCGACAGCGATGTCAATTGGGTACAATATCCCGAACAGTTGTCCGGCGAGGCGCTGCGCAAGGGCGAGGTACAGGCGATTGCCGCCACCGACCCGCAGGGCTGGCTGATCCGTGAACGCGACGATCTGTTCGAGGTGGCCACCAACCTCAGCGGCGCTTACCATGATCGCACCTGCTGTGTACTGGCGCTAAGCGGCGCGCTGGTGCGCAACGACCCCGGGACCGCCCGGGCGATAACCCAGGCGGTGGTCGACGCCCAGCAGTGGGCGGTGGATAATCCTGAAGAAACCGCCGAGATCTTCGCGCCTTTTCTGCCCAGCACCATCAGCGCGGCGCAGGTCAAGGCCATCCTCGCCGAGCATACCCACGGCCACCACACCACCGGCCATCATCTGCGCGCCGAGCTGGCGGCCTACGTGGATGAACTGAAAACCATTAACGTCATCCGGGCCGATACCGATACCCGTACGTTTATCAATAAAACGGTGCCCGATATTTTAAGCGCGTGACGCCGTCAACCGGCGGTGAGTAAAAATTCCGCCAGCACCATGGCGTGGTTGCGCAGCGTATCCCGCGAGGCATAAAGTAACGTGACATCCCCCGTGGCGGCGCGCGTAGCCAGGGGGCGCCACGCCGCCTCATTGTCCCGCAGCTCCTGGCGGTAAGCGGCGCGGAAACCGTCATAGTCCAGCAAAGAGGCATGAAACGCCTGCCGCAACGCCTGCGACGGCGCGACCTCTTTGCACCATAAATCCATCGGCAGGGCGTTTTTTTTCACCCCGCGCGGCCACAATCGATCAACCAATACCCGGTAGCCGTCGCCGGGTTCAACCGGTTCATAAACGCGTTTGCAATAAATCATCCCGCCTCCGTCGCGACCAGCGCGGTATCGCCTTGGGTGCCGTACCGCGCATGCCTTATTATGCGCAGCGTTCCCGCCGCCCCGCCATCATGCAGCAGCGCCGGCGGCGAAAGCAATATCACCGCGCCGGTTAAACAGCGGCGCGCGCGATGCCGTTATCCCTGAACAAGGTTTTTCAGCCTGCCCGGGTCCTGGCCGGCGCTTTTGCTTTACCCCGCCGGCGGCCGACAGGAAGGCGCTGACCAGCATGGCGTGCGTCAGGCGCGCCGGCCGGCTTCCAGGGTCTGCGCGGTCCAGGCCGCCACCTGTTCACTCAGCGTCAAGCCAAGACCGGGACGGGTGGGCACCAGCATGCGGCCGTCCTTGATCGCCAGGCGTTCATTAAACAGCGGTTCCAGCCATTCAAAATGCTCCACCCAGGGTTCGGTCGGATAAGCCGCCGCGAGGTGCACATGCAGCTCCATGGCGAAATGCGGGGCAATCATCAGGCCGGCATGCTCGGCCAGCGCGGCCACCTTCAGGTATGGCGTAATGCCGCCGACTCTCGGGGCATCGGGCATCAGGTAATCCGCCGCGCGGTTTTTGATAAATTCCCAATGCTCGGCGACGCTGGTCAGCATCTCGCCGGTGGCGATGGGCGTGTCAAACTGCGCCGCCAGGGCCGCGTGGCCTTCCGCGTCGTAACAATCAAGCGGCTCCTCGATCCAGATAAGGTTCAGCGCTTCGAAATGGCGGCACATACGCTGCGCGGTGGGGCGGTCCCACTGCTGGTTGGCGTCCACCATCAGCGGGAAGCTGTCGCCAAGATGCTTGCGGATGGCGCTGACCCGCTGAATATCCAGCGCGCAATCGGGCTGGCCGACTTTCAGCTTGATGCCGCCGATGCCCTTTTCCCGCGAGATGTCGGTGTTTTTCATCAGTTGATCGAGGGGCGTGTGCAAGAAACCACCCGAGGTGTTATAGCAGCGCACCGAATCGCGCTGCGCGCCCAGCAGACGCGCCAGCGACAGGTTGGCCCGTTTGGCCTTCAGGTCCCATAGCGCCACGTCAAAGGCGCCGATGGCCTGGGTGGCCAGCCCGCTGCGCCCGACCGACGCGCCGGCCCAGCACAGCTTGTCCCACAGTTTGGCGATATCGCTGGGGTTCTCGCCGATAAGCACCGGCGCAATTTCGCCGGCGTGGGCGAACTGGCCGGGTCCGCCGGCCCGTTTTGAATAACTGAAACCCAGTCCTTGATGGCCGTCGCGGGTTTCGATTTCGGCAAATAAAATGGCGATTTCGGTCATGGGTTTTTGCCGGCCGGTAAGCACCTTGGCATCGCTTATCGGATTGGCCAGAGGCAGGAATACCGAGGAAACGCGTACCCAGCTGATGGTATCGTTATCCGCGCATTGAGCAGTGGATGGGGTAATGGACATCATACATTCTCCTGTGAAAGGGATAAAAGTTAGGATTGTTTTGAACCGGCGGCGAAATGTCCGGCGCCGGGCGTCGCCGCGTCCTCGCTGTCGAGGCGGCGCAGCCGGCCGACGATAACCAGATAGGCGAAGGCGCCGAGCAGGCCCATGGCGGCGACATACACCAGCGCCCAATCAAATGAACCGAATTGCTTGATCATCACGCCGATGGCGATGGGGGTAACGATGCTGGCCAGGTTGCCGCACAGGTTAAACATGCCGCCGCTGATGCCCAGGGCGTGCCGGGGGGAGACATCGCCGACGATGCACCAGCCGAGGTTGCCCACGCCTTTGGCGAAAAACGCCAGCGACATCACGGCGATGATCAGCGGAACGGATTGCACATAGTTGGCGATAACGATGCTGCTGGATAATAACAGGCCGCAGATAATGGGGGTTTTCCGTGCCGCGGTCAGGCTGAAACCGCGGCGCAGCATCCAGTCGGACCAGGCGCCGCCGACGATACCGCCAAGACAGCCGGCCACCGCCGGGATGGCCGCCGCCAGTCCCACCTTGAGGATGGTCATGCCTTTGGCCTCGATAAGATAGGTGGGAAACCAGGTCAGGAAGAACCAGGTGATGGAGGTCAGGCAAAACTGCCCCAGGTAGATGCCGAGCATCATGCGATTAGCGCCGATGGTCCTGATCTGGCGCCAGCTGAACGGCGTCGGCGCCTCGCCGATGGACGCCAGGCCGCCGCCGCCTTCGATATAATCCAGCTCCGCCTGATTGACCCGTTTATGTCTGGCCGGGTCCCGCACCACATAAAACCACAGCAGGCCGATCAGGATGCCGGTACCGCCGGTAAAGAAAAACACATGCTGCCAGCCCCAGGTACTGAGCAGCCATAGCATGACAGGGGTGAAAATCGCCAGCGCGGCGTACTGCGCGGACTGGAATACCGCGGTGGCCATGCCGCGCTCGTGCCCGGGGAACCACATCACCGTCAGCCGGTTGTTGGCGGGGAAGGCCGGTGATTCCGCAATGCCCATCAAAAAGCGCAGGACAAACAACGCCAGCAGCGCGGAGCTGAACATATCGACAAAACCCTGCAGAAAGGTCAGCACCGACCAGGCGATCAGGCTGATGCCCAGCACCAGGCGCGAGCCGAAACGATCGAGGATGATGCCGCCTGGAATCTGCATGCCGGTGTAAGCCCAGCCAAAGGCGGAGAAGGCGATGCCCATCGACACGGCGTCGAACCCCAGATCTTTGCGCAACATGGGCGCGGCGATGGACAGGGTGGCACGATCAACATAATTAAAAATGGTCACGAGAAAAATCATCGCGAGTATCAAATAGCGAACATTCGTCTTCGCCGGGACGGTGTTATTGTTCACGTTATTTCCTTTTTGTAGGGTACCAGGCGGCGCTGGGTAGATAAAAAGGAGATGGGGTTCGATATGATTGCGCAATCATTTACGATCGCAGGAACACCAGGTCCGATGACTGACACCGATCATGCTAATATGATTGCGCAATCATTCAATAAAAAGACCTGTTATTTGTGAGCCAATTCATATTAATTTTGTGGTGCCGCGTTCGATCAGGCTGAAACCGGTGTCGATGCGCAGCGGGGCGGGCTCCTGGTTTTTAGCGTTAAAACGCACCAGCAGCGCCTGGGCGACCAGCAGGCCGATCCTGGCGCCGTCCACCCTGACGGTGGAAAGGGCGGGAAAAACCTGCGCGGCGCTGGACAGATCGCCAAAACCCATGACCGACAGCTCATCCGGCACCCGGATTCCCCGGCTGGCCGCCTCGGCGAGCACCCCCTCGGCGATGGTGTCAGAGCTGCACACGATAACTTCGGGTAAGCCGTGCTGCGCCAGAATGCGTGTTAACCCTTCGCGCCCGGAGGCCAGCGTGGCGGGAGCAGGCATAATCTCGATGGAAACGTCCTGCACGCCGCAGGACGCCAGTTCGGCTATCACGCTGCGGCTGCGGCGCAAGCCACGGGCGTCCTCGAGGGTGAGCAGCGAGAAGCGCCGGTAGCCGCGCTGGAATAAATGATTCGCCACCTCGATACCCACCTGCTCATGGGAAAAACCGATCTGCATATCGATGGGCGCGTCGCTTAAGTCCCAAATCTCCACCACCGGTATGCCCGCTTTGCGCAGCTTCTCGCGGCTTTCATCGGTATGCAGCGTGCCCGCCAGCACGATACCGTCGGGGCGGCGGCCCAGAATGGCGTCGAGCAATTGCTCCTCCCGCTCGCTGGAATAGCCCGTCAGGCCCAGCAGGGTTTGATAACCCTCGGCGGTCAGGCTGTCCATCAGCGCCTGCACGGTATCGGCGAAAATGGAGTTGGCGATGGTGGGGACAAAAATGGCAATCAGCCGGCTTTTGCTGGTGGCAAGCCCTCCCGCCAGCATATTCGGCACATAGCCGGTGGCGCGCACCGCGGCGAAGACTTTTTCCTGGGCCGCGGGGGAGACCAGCTCCGGGCGGTTCAGGGCGCGCGACACAGTGATGGGGGAAACGCCGGCTATCCTGGCGACATCGATAAGGGTGGGACTTTGCGCCGACGCGCTGGCGGCGTTTTTAGTGGATTTTTTTACCATAATTACCGTCTTGTTTAACTGCAGTTTCCGCCAAAATACTGTCTTTACCCAACCCCTGATCCCGGCATGCCGCCATGGCAATGCCATCATTGGGCAATAAAAGGCGCCTTGGGCGTTGCCGGTAAAAGAGTAACACATTGCCATGGGAGTATCAGCGGCAGGGGCTGATTATGCGGCTTGCTTCTGAAGATTATCAGCCCCTTGCATTCCCTGGAATCATTTTGGAATAGCGCACTGAAGCACCGTCGGCGGCCTGCCGCTTAAAGATAAAAGCATCGCCATGGTTGAGACGGGCCGGCGCCACCGGTGTTACCGGACTGCTGACTGCGTTCCCCGCCCTTATTCTGCTCAATCTGCGGGCCGTTGGGGAACATGCCGCTTATTATGGGTGCCTGTGCTGGGCGCCGTTATCGACGGAAGTGTCAACGTTTGCTTTACGGCTAAGGTATGCGAAGCCGCTGCGCATCTTTACCGCGAGCGCTTTTTTGGCAATGAGATATGGCGCCAATATCATAAAATGAGGATGAGCGGGGCGCTATGTCCTTATCAAATCAATCGGGTTGAGTAACTGTTTATATATTTCATCAATACATATTGACATTAACCAGAAAAATGTACCAGAGTGGAGTGGTTGACGCTGATGATTTTTTATCAGCGCGCCGCGTAGGCTGTTATAGATATATTATTTAATGCTTTTAGATGCGTCATTAAAATATTCCACATGAATTATTCCACATGTGTTTAATTTGAACATAGTTTCCAATAATAATAAATAAAACTATTAAGCGTTCTTTGATGCGCAGCAACGAGCGTAATAAGAATGTATCAAATAATGCAATAAGGATGTAATAACAAGTGCGCTAAAGGATGCGATTATGGCATGGAGCAGACCTATGGATAACACTGACTCTAATGGGCTTATTATTTATCGCTCTAACAATCCAACCCGGCTTTGGTGCTATACCCCTTCAATAATAAAAACGACCAACGGCAGGCTGGTTGTGACCATGGATCTCGGTGGCCCCGGCCTGGATAACCAGGAAGCCAGCAACGGAAGCCGTACAAAACGCCGCGGCATAGGTAAAATATTTATTTCCAACGATCAGGGCCGGCACTGGGCTGAGCAGGGATCCTTTCCCTTCTGGCACGCGCGGCTGTTCGAATGCCAGGGCTGCCTTTACATTATCGGCAACGCTGGCGATCTCTATATCATCAGATCGCAGGACGACGGCTTGACGTGGTCGGCGCCGGCGGCACTGACCCGCAATCAATTGTGGCATGGTTCTGCGACGAATATATTGCAGGAAAACGGCGCTATCTATATGTGCATGGATTTAAGAACCGATTTGGGCATATCCGGCTGGAACGTCGCGGGGCTGACGCCGGTCGTACTGCGGGGCAATGGGCGTGATAATCTGCTGGACAGGTCGGCCTGGACATTTTCCACCGGTTTTTCCTTTAACGAAAAATTCAACTATTGCGCGGCGAGCTTCGGGGAGAATTTTGGTATTCCCTTTTATCCTTCCGAAACCGCCGGTCCACGATCCCTGATGCCGACCATCAACGCCTCCCCGCCAGGCTGGCTTGAGGGGAATGTGGTCCGAATAACGGATCCTAAACATATCTGGCACGATCCCGCGAATGCAACGCTTTACATCATCATGCGCACCAATACCAACGGCAGCGGTTATGCCGCGGTGCTTAAAGCGGTGGAGCAGCGGGACGGCGGTATCGCCCTGCAGGTCGTTACCGCGCCGTCGGGCAAGTTATTATCGTTTATCCCGTTTCCCGGCGGCAGCCTGAAATTTTTTATCACATACGACACCCTCACCCACTTGTATTGGATGGCATCTTCAATAATCACAGACTCAATGTGTAAATTATCCGCCACGCCGCAGGGAAGGTATAATTTACCGTCGAACCAAAGAAATATTTTAGGGCTTTATTATTCATCCAATTGCATTGATTGGGTGCAGGCGAGCGTTATCAGCAAAGGTGAAACAGAATATCACGCCAGGAATTACCCTTCTTTTGTCATTTCAGGACAGGACATATTTTTGGTGGCGCGATCCGGCGATTGCTTTGCAAAAAATGGGCAATATACCAACCTAATCACATTTCACATTATCAAAGACTTTCGGTCACTGGTGATTTAGCAAAAGGAGGATGAATGAGCATGAATTATGCCATTTCCGACGCGCTGTATAAAAAAGCGTCGAATGTTATTCCCGGAGGCGTGTCCAGTAATAATCGGGCCAACTGGCAACCGCACCCCCTGTTCTATCAAAAAGCGCGAGGGGCATATGTATGGGATGTCGATGAAAATAAATACATAGATTATGTCCTGGGCCGGGGGCCGTTAATTACCGGTCATTCCCATCCCCGTATCCTTGACGCCATTGCGCAGCAATATCAGGCGGGCCAATTTTTCGCCGGGCAAACCGAACTGGAGATTGTCCTGGCGGAAAAAATAAAAGCCCTGGTGCCCGGCGCGGAGATGGTCCGCTTTTGCAATTCCGGCTCGGAGGCGGTGCATGTCGCGCTGCGCCTGGCCAGATCCGCCACCGGCCGTGAAAAAATCATCCGTTTCGAGGGGCATTACCACGGCTGGCTCGACAATATCGCCTGGGGATTCAGTACCCCGGAAGACACCGCCCAAGATACCGGCGCCCTGTTAGCCATGTCGCGTGGGCAACCCGCCGGCGACGCCGGTAATATCCTCGCGTTACGCTGGAACGATACCGACGCGCTGGAGCGCGTGTTAGCCAGCCAGGCCGGGGATATCGCCGCGGTGGTGACCGAGCCCATCATGTTTAACAGCTTCTGGAGCAATATCCTGCCGGAAAAAAACTATCTCGCCAGAATGCGGGAGTTGTGCGACCACTACCGTATTCCGCTGATATTCGACGAAATCCAAACGGGTTTCAGGACAGCTATAGGCGGCGCCCAGGCCAGGTATGGCGTAATCCCCGATATCGCCACTTTCGCCAAGGCGCTGGGCGGTCCGGTTTGCCTGGCGGCTGTCGGCGGTAAAGAACAGTATATGCGATTGCTTGCCGGCGCCCAAACCTTGCATACCGGTACCTATAATGCGTTCCCGCCTTTCCTTGCCGGCGCAATAACTAACCTGGAAATACTCGCCGATAACGGCGGCGCGGAGCTGGCTAGAATTCATCTGCTGAGTGAGTCGCTGCGGGCGGGATTACAAGACATTGCCGCCGGCACGGCGTTGCCCCTGCAAGTCAGGGCAAGTCCCGGCGCGGTGACCACCACTTTTCGGGCAGCGCCGGCGGTTGCCCGCGATTATCGTACAGCTCGGCGTGAACTCAGCCATCCGCTGTTCGTCATGTGGCATGCGGCATTGCAGGCAAGGGGCGTCAGGATTACCCCCGAGGGACTATGGTATGTCTCCACGGCCCATTGCGCCGCTGATATCGACTACACCCTTGAGCAAGCCGCCGCCGCGGTTGCGGCGCTGGAACAGACGGGGGGACTCGCATGAGCGGAGCGTGCATAAATACCGTAGCGATACTACTGGAGCCGGGGCGGTTTTCTTTTGCCAGCCGTCAGCTTGAGGAAGAGGTCGCCCCTGGTTATGTCAGGATAAAAATAAATTATTGCGGCGTTTGCGGTACGGATAAATCATTTTATCTGGGCCACAGGAACGAAGGCTATCCCGTATCGTTAGGGCATGAACATTGCGGTGTGATCAAAGCCGCCGGCGCCGGCGTAATCAACTTGCAGCCAGGCAGCCAGGTGGTTATCGACCCCAACTTTCGCTGCGGTCAATGCCATTATTGCCGGCAAAAAAAAGGCCATCTTTGCGTCAGGGGCGGTGAGCAACATTATACCAACCGTGGGTATGCCGGGTACATAGACATCCATTATTCGTACGTCCATAAATTACCCGCTTACCGGAAAGATCATATCGGCGCGCTTGTAGAGCCCCTCTCGGTGGCGCTTCATGCCGTGGCGTTAAGTAATGTATCGGGCCGTAAAGGCGAAATATTGGTGCTGGGCTGCGGCGGGTTGGGGAGCTTGCTTATTTTCGCGCTGCTCGAAATCACCGGGGCCGATGTTTATATCCATGATCATAATGATTATAAAGTCGACCAATTACGAAGCCTGTATCCGGACCGAATCAAGGCCCCCATGGCCGGGCAACGCTTTCAACTTATATTCGAAGCGACCGGCGCTTCCCGTGGCTTTCGCCAGGCTTGTGATCTACTGGATAAATGTTCCAGGCTGGTGGTGCTCAGCAGATACCATGCCGATGAGCCGTTTATTCCAGAACGATTACCCTGGAAACAGCCTGAAATCATATTGTGTCATCTGAATGGCGATAGTATCCATATGGCCGACGCCGCGGCGCTGCTGGCGGATAATTGGAGTACGCAGCATGATAATTTACTGAGTTTTCATTCACTTGAGGATATTAATAATGTTTTTGCTAATTATGGGAAAATAAAATCCAATAAAAAAATCATCACGCATGAGCAGCTTTAAAGCGCGATTCAACCGAGGATAATATGAATATCGTCACGATTATTCCCAGCCGGTTGGCCTCAACCCGGCTACCGAACAAGGCGCTGGCCGATATTAACGGCCTCCCTATGATTGTTCACGTTTGGCGGCGCGGCATAGAAGCCGATCTTGGGCCGGTCATTGTCGCCTGCGGCGATAAAGCGATTGCCGAGGCCATCCGCGACGTGGGAGGTGAGGCGGTCATGACCGATCCACGGCTTAACAGCGGGTCTGACCGGGTATTTGCCGCACTGGAAGCTGTCGACCCGGCAGGCAAATATGAGGTGATCGTGAATTTGCAGGGAGATATGCCCACGGCCACCCCCGCGATGCTGACAACGCTGGTGGCGCCGCTGCGCCGCCCCGGCGCCGAAGTGGCGACGCTGGCATCGGTTATCGCCGCCCCGAACGAGCGGCTTTCCGATAGCGTGGTTAAGGTGGCCGTCTCTATGCCGCCGGGAAGCAAGGCCGGACGGGCCATCTATTTTAGCCGCAACACTATTCCCTGGGGCGGCGGCGAGCATTATCACCATATAGGTCTGTATGCGTACAGGCGCGATGCTTTGACCCGCTTTTCCCAACTGCCGCCCAGTCCGCTGGAACAGCGGGAAAAACTGGAGCAACTGCGGGCATTGGAGCACGGCATGCGCATCGATATTTCCATTGTGGATGTCAATCCCCTGGGCGTTGACACCCTGGATGACCTTAATATAGCGCGCAGTCTCCTGGTCTGAGCCCGCGCCATCATGTTATCAGGAGGAGAAATATATGGATAAGCAAGCGATACTGCATATTGGCGGCAGGGTTATGGTTAAAGAAGCCGATGCGTTATATGCGATAGCCTCGTCACTCGGCAACTCCGGCTTTTATGAGGCGGTTAATTTAATTCATGCGTCCACCGGCCATGTCATTATCCTCGGCGTAGGGAAGAGCGGGCATGTCGGGCGTAAAATTTGTTCCAGCCTGTCATCCATAGGCACACCAAGTTTTTTTATCCATCCGGTTGAAGCGAAACATGGTGACTTGGGCATGATTACCGCTGATGACATTATTCTCTTAATTTCATATAGCGGCAGAACCGATGAAATCATGCAGCTTGTCCCTATTTTACATGAACGCGGCGTACCGATAATAGCAATAACGGGGAATAGACTTTCACCCCTGGCGGAAAGTGTGGATATTACCATTGCCTTTGATATCAAGGGCGAGGCCTGTTCCTATGATATCGTGCCCACGGTGAGCGCGAGCGCCACGCTTGCTATCGGGGACGCCATGGCCATTGCGCTTATGGAATTGAGAGGATTTTCCGCGCAGGATTTTTCTAAAAACCATCCGGCGGGCCATTTGGGCGCGCTGTTGGCTGCAAGGTAATCCTCCCTTTTACCCCTTCGCCCTGCATCAGAGATAGCGTGGTGCTGGTGGTTGAAGCACGCCTTCCGGCGTGCTCCCGGCAGTTAATGCGCCGGCTGCGCCGCCGCTGCCGGATCGTGTTTTTTGCAGTCCGTGAGCGCGCCGCAATAGGCATCCAGCAGTTTCAGCGTGACGCCGTTGGTCCAGCCGAAGCCGTCCTGCAGCGCATATTCGCCGCCGCCGCCGCCGCCCAGTCCTTTGCCTTCGACCACATATTTTTCCACCAGCTTGTGCTGCGCGTCATACAGATTTTGCACATTTTTAAGAAAACGGGTGCCGATGGACTGCGCCAGGGCGTCCTGGCCGTAATTTTGCAGCCCTTGTACCGCGACCCACTGCAGGGGCGCCCAGCCGTTGGGCGCATCCCATTGCTGGCCGTTATTGACGGTGGTGGTGGTTAATCCGCCTTCTTTCAGCAACTGGTCGCGCACCGCCTGCGCGGTGCTGACCGCACGCTCGCGCGGCGCGATACGCACAAACAGCGGGAATACCGTGGCGGCGGTGATCGGACGGGTGATTTTTTTCTGCCGCCAGTCATAATCGGTGTAATAACCGTCCTGCTGGTTCCACAGCACGCGGTTGATGGCGTGGCTGCGCGCGTCGGCCAGCCGGGTATAGCGCAATTCGTCCCCGGACGCGCCGGCGGCCTTGCTGGCGCGGGACAGCGTCTGTTCCAGATGGAACAGCAGGGCGTTCAGATCCACCGGGATAATGTCGGTGGTATGGATAGTGGCGAGATCATGGGGATCGGTCAGCCAGCGCGAGCTGAAGTCCCAGCCGGAGGCGGCGCCGGCGCGCAGGTCGCGGTAGACTTCCGCCGCCGGCCGGTTTTTCGCCCTGGCGGCGGTGGCGATATCCTCCATCCAGGACTCGGTGCGCGGCACGTCGCGATCGTCCCAATACCGGTTAAGCAGGCTGCCGTCGTCCAGACGCACCACGCGTTCGGCGGCGGCGCCCTTGGCGAGGCCGTCGGCGCCGCGCATCCAGTAGTCGTATTCCTTTTTCAGCTGCGGCAGGTAGCGCGCATACACCGCGTCGCCTTCATGCGCGGCGAGCAGTTCCACCATAAACGAAAAAAACGGCGGCTGGGAGCGGCTCAGGTAATAACTGCGGTTGCCGTTGGGGATATGACCGTAGGTATCGATTTCATGCGCGAAATTATCGGTCATGTTTTTGACCCGTTCCCAGTTGCCGCTTTCGGCCAGGCCCAGCATGGTAAAATAACTGTCCCAATAATACACTTCCCGAAAGCGGCCGCCGGGCACCACATAGCTTTCCGGCAGCGGCAGCAGTGAATCAAAGGGCGGTACGCTATCGGTTTTACGGGTCAGCACCGGCCAAAGCCCGTCGATATGCGCCCGCAGGGTCTGTCCCGCAGGCGGCTGGTAGGGTTTGCCTTCGCTGGGCAGGATAAAATGGGTCGCGACAAAACGCTTGAGATCGAACCCGGCCTGGGCGTGCTGATCCTGGTACTGGGCCAGGATGGCGGCGGGGTTCTCCCGCGGCACCGCATCGGCAAAGGTTTTCTGATCGGGGAAAATTCTGGCCTGCTGTACCGCCTCGAACAACGGCCCAAAAAGAATATCGGGCGGCAGCACCGCCGCCGCGGGAACCAGGGGACCGGACTCGACCGGCTGGGGCGCGGCCATGGCGGTAACGGCGGGGCCGGCACCGGCCGCCAGAACTATCGCCAACAGTATGTTCCTTAATCCAACTGAATAAGGCGCCAGCATGGGTATCTCCTTTTGGATAGGGCGCCGCTCGCCATTGAACCGGCCGCGGCGCGGGGAGGGCATTGTTATGCCTTTGAATAGACAAGATTTAGCAATTTTAGCCGGATTTAACGCCGGCGATGGGATATTTGACCAAAAATGGGGGCTGGTTCAAAGTATTGGCGGGATAATTCTATTTCCAGCACTCTATATCTTTTATCGTTGAGTTATTTTTTCCTGCGGTATCCGCTTATTGTTGCGTATGTTTCATCAGATCGGCGGCGCGGGTATAATAATGATAAGAGTATTTATTTTGCGAACATGTTATTGTAATTTATTGGAAAATAATTTCTTATTAATATTAAATATATAATGAATATTTCTCAGCGTTTGCAGGTCATAAATCGCTTAACGTCTTAACGGATAATTCCGCACTATTCATGGAGAATATTCCCTGACCACAGGATAAGCGTTAAGCCGGTCCGGAGGGTGTCCAGCCGGCAGGGGCAGCCCTGCCCGGCTTCAGCCCGCGGGGCCGGCAATGGACAACCGCACCGGCGACTACCGCGTTATGGCAAGGTCAAGCGGGGCGGCGCCCGGTTTCAGCGTCTGCGGCTCCCGGCCGGCGCGGAACAACACCGCGTCGTAAGGCCCCGCCAGCCGCGTCTCGCCGTCGGCGACCGTCAGCCAGTCGCCCTCCGGCAGGCCGATCACGGTCATCTCCGGCCGGGCACGCAGCAGCTCGGCCAGACGCTGGTTGCGCGTTTCCCCCTGATGTCCGGCGGGCAACTGATTGGTATAGTGGGGATTGATCTGGTAGTCCACCAGTCCCAGGGACGCAAAACCGCCCGGATCGACGATCGGCATATCATTGGTGGTGCACAGCGTGGGGCAGGCCAGGTTGGCCCCGGCGCTCCAGCCGATATAGGCCGCGCCCTGGCGCACGCGCTCGGTGATGGCCCCCAGCAGCCCGCGCTCGCGGCAGCATTTCAGCAGATGAAAGGTATTGCCGCCGCCGACGATAATCGCCTCGGCGCGGGCCACCGCCGCCGCCGCGTCATCCAGCGTGTGCACGCTGGTCAGCTCGATACCCAGCGGCGCCATGGCCTGGCGCACCTTGGCGGTATAATCGTCCCATGCGACGGTGACGCCGGCAAAAGGTACAAACAGCGCCTTGCGGCGGTTCTTTAACAGCGCGCGCATCGGATCGACGGCATGGGCCAGATAGCCGTGGCCGGGCAGCACCGAATTACTCAGTAACAGCAGTTCCATACATCCACTCCTTAATGAATTACCATGGCGGCTTTGCCGGTCGCGGCGCCATGGCTTCCATGGCTACAGCAGGGCGGCCAGCAGGCGGGCCAACAGGGCGTTCGATAATATCACCGGCAGGCCGGTGGCTTCACGCACTATCCGGCGATGCTGTTCGGTATAGCCCATGCAGTCCATGACAATCACGTCCGCGGCCTGGGTCTTCAGCGCCAGGGCGGCGGCGGTCAACTGCTGCGGCGTACTGTTGTACGGCGACGCGGCGGCATACACCGGCGGACGCGCCAGGGTGCGCCATTTTGCGCCTTCGCTCGCCATCTGCTCGGGCAACGGCACCAGGATGCCGGCCTGGCGCCCGTTCGTCAGCGCC
Organism: Sodalis sp. C49; assembly: GCF_046352915.1. NCBI lineage: Bacteria > Pseudomonadati > Pseudomonadota > Gammaproteobacteria > Enterobacterales > Bruguierivoracaceae > Sodalis > Sodalis sp. C49. The sequence goes on from NZ_CP163303.1 coordinate 431,002, forward strand.
GTTACCACCGGCGGCACCAGCAAATCGGGTTCCAGCAGCCAGGCCTGCCCACAGCCCAGACCGTGGAATTCACCGGTGCATAACAGCGCGATGGTGCGGCAGCCCACATGTTCAAGTTCATTGAGTTTTGCCTGGACCGCCTCGCGAACCGCGCTTTTACCCAGGATCACGGCGCTGCCGTCCAGCAGCCGGGTCGTCAGCACCGCCTCGCCGGGCCGGACGGGAAAGCGCCGGGCGATAGTGGCGTGATCCAGGCCGTCGAGCACGCCCAGATGGATGCATTCCACCCCCGCGGGCAGGTGCTCGGTCAGGATAGGGGTAATATCGGCGCGCGGCGCCTGGCCGATGGTCAGGGTACCCAGTAAGGTTGCGGACATAACGACCTCGCTTATTGACGTTGCTGTAAATGGGCCAGGGAACCATACAGTTCCAACAGGCGGGCGTATTCGGCGCTATCGTAAAAACTGCAGGTGCCGCGGGTAAACTCCTTGGCGACTTCCACCACGAATTTGGCGGCGGCGGCGATATCGGTTTCCTGGCTGGCGCCGGTGCCGCAGCCGGGTACCGCGCTTTGCGCGCAAATGGCCACGCCCACCACCGGCGCCGCCGTAGCGATGGACGGCTGCAGGATACTGTTGAGATGGAAAACGCCGTTGCCGTAGGGAGTAATATCCTGCGTGGTAATGGGAAAGGTCACCGGCAGCCGTCCGCTGGTCATTTCCATAATGCGCAGCAGATCTTCCGCCACGCGCAGGATGTAGCCCTGTTTCACCGTGGGCGACAGGGCAAACCCATTATGGTTGATGATACGATTACCCTTGGTGGTGTCGATGGACAGCACCGCGTCCATTTCCGGCAGCACTTCCTGCGCGTTCATCTCTTCGGTTTCCACCGGCGAATCCATAAAATCCACCGGCTCATGCGGCCGGGTCGGCGCGTCGGGGCAAATATGGGTGGTGATGATCACATCGCCGGGCAGGCTATCGCCCTGGGTTTGCATATGCGCAAGCTTAACGGCGGCGGCGATGGCGGCTACGGCGCCGTCGGCGTCGGATACCAGGCCGATGCGGGTAGGGCGCGCGCCGATGCCGCCCAAACGCCCGACAATACCCAGCGTGGGAGCCGCGCCGCCGCCGCGTTTCCCCTGGGTGCCGGGGATAACGACTTTGACGAAATCGGTTTTGCCCTTGGGGCCGCTGATTTCGGTAATGCTGACCTGGGCCGCGGGATAGGCAGCCAGCAGTTGCGCCACCGTCTGCCCGCTGGCAAAGGCGGAGTCGAATGCTTCAAATACGTGCAGGGTCTGTAATAAAGTCATAAATATCTCTCAACGAAGGGTCAGGATAGCCCGGGTTGCAAAAACGCCATGGCCCGCGGATACCGCGTTATTTACCGCTCTTGCCGGCAAAAACCGAATTAAAGAAGCTGAACAGGGCATCGCCGGCAATCAGTCCGGCGGCAAAGACCTCCAACTGATGACGGCGCTGCTCACCGCCAAGGCGCAGCACCACCAGGCGTATGGCGATACCGATCAATACCGCCCACCCGGCCAGCGGATTGGCAATCAGCAGGCCGGTGGCCAGCAGTACGCCCAACTGGCGCGAAGACCCGCCTATCCATTGGATCAGGGCGCCCGGCACCGCCCAGATCAGCAGTGATTTGGCAATGTCCGTGGACACGCCGGCCTGGATGGTGGCGGCATACACTTTAGCCACCGGCGGCACCAGCCCCTTGGCGAAGTAGCCCTGGTAGCTGAGGTAGACCACCGGCATGGCGATAACAAAGGCGATCAGGGCGGCGAACAACTGCTGGCGGCGTCCTTCCAGCTCAAAAGCGATATCGGCGTTATTGCCGCGCAGGATAAACCCGGCTTTCAGATCGTATCCCATATCGGCGAACGCCGGCCCGGTGGCCACCGAGAAACCGCACAGCATGACCAGCGCCACCGGCGGAAACCCAATCATGATGCCGATAATCAGGGTAATAAGCGCCACGGCAAAAGCCGGGAACCAGCCGGAATGCATGGCCGCCAGGCCGACGATCAGTTCATGGATAAACGCGGCGAAAGCGGCATAGACGATAAAGGCCAATAACATGCCCATCGGCATTGCGGTATACAGCCCGCCGCCCAGCGCAATCAGCGCGGCAATAAGGATATACCCTGCCGCGCCAAGCCCGAGGGAGCCGAGAATATGGCGGCGGTCGGCTTCCGCCGCGCTCAGCGCATCGGCGGTGGCGGTGGCGCGATCGAGTTTCTTACCGCGGATCATGGCGATCACCTGGCACAGCGCCACCAGGCCGGCGCCGATCATCATGCCGTGGGGAATATAGTTTTTATTAATATCGAACCCGGTTAACGGCAGGCTGTAACCGCGGATCAGCAGGCCGACGCCGAACATCGACAACGCCCAGATATTGCCGATAAACGCCGTGCCCAGCGCCGCCATGGGGAACTTAAACCAGGAACCGACGGCGCCTATCAGCAAGCCGGCGCCGAGAATGCCCGCCTGTTGCCCGCCCTGATCGCCGGCCTTGATGGATTCCGCCGCGGCGACGCCCGGCGGCCAGGCGCCGGCGGCCGGAAATACCGTGGTGTTGAACATGCGGTAGAGCAGATAACCGTCCAGCAGCATGGCCAGCGAAACGCCGATAAACATCGGCAGCACAAGATCCGGCCGGCCGAAAATATAAGGAATGCCGATGGGCAGCAGCAAGCTGTTGGCCGCGCCGAAGGTGGCTGACGAAATGGCGCTTTGCGCCAGGTTCTGGATATGTATGGAGCGGAAACGTTTGAACAGCTGCAGCGGCACGCGGGCGATGATCATCGCCACCAGCGCGCCGATAATCGAGGTATTGGGCGTGACGCCAAGCGTAGTCAGCAACTGGATGCCGATGACCGCGCCAAAGATGCTGAGCACCGTGAGAAACAGCAAGGTGCCCGGGTTAAAGCTACTGGGATGCTGACGATGTGACATAAACCACTCCTGAAAAATAAAGCAAAATAACGGCGAAATGCGGCCACGGGACCCTGCGTCAGGCGGTTAGCGAAACCAGTAGGGGTCGCCGACCTTTTTGCCGATTTGCATCGCCGCCGCGCACAACAGCCGGGAAAGACGCTGGATTTCCGTGTCATCCGCCATCGAGGCCGGAAAGGTCAGGCAAAACGCCACGGTTTCGCCGCTGTGGGGGTCGCCCACAGCGCAGCTGACCGACGCCGCGCCGGCCACCGCTTCGTTAACCGCCGACGCCCAATGGCAGCGGCGCACGACCGCCAGCCGATCCATCAGCTGGGTGAAATGCATCGGCAGGTCGTTGGCGGGCGACAGCACGGCGCGGAACTGGGCGTTCAGCTGGGTATCCGGCAGCCGGGCCAGCAGCGCGCGGCCGGTGGAGGTGCCCCAGGCCGGCGAGCGGGATCCCGCGTTGCGGATCACCCGCAGCGCGTGCACGCCTGGGATAACGCGCAGTACCAGCACATCGTTGCCGTCAAGCACCGACAGGTAACCGGTATGCCCGGTTAATCCGCACAGTTCGCGCAGCGCCTGTTCGATAAGATCCGTTAATGAGGAATTGCGCCGCACCAGATGGGTCACTTCCAGCAGCATCAGCCCGGGCTGATAGGCGAGCGAGCTGGCGTCCCGGTCCAAAAAGCCCGCTTCGGCCAGTTGCTTTAGCACGCGGGAGGCGGTGCTTTTGGGGAATTGCAAATGTTCGACCAAATCGGTCACCGTCACGCCGCGTTTCAGGGTGCTCATCAGGCGCAAAATCGCGGCGGTACTGTTCAGTATGCTCATGCTTATCTCATAAAATGGAACTCGGTCCCGTTATATAAGATAAGCAAAGGGCGTGCCAGTAGCGTTGTAATTATATCTAATTGATAAATATTGTATTTTTTTAGAGGCCTGCTTCTTGGCGATATTACATGTAAAAGGCTATGCACTAAATAGGTGCTTTTGCACCATCATGAGGCACCGGCTCCCCGCTAAGCCGGGCATTGGCGCGGCATGCCCAAGCGATGCCGCCGTCGCGCCACCCGCGGCAAAAATTAATTTGGCGCGGAAATGAATCAAAGGAATCATTTTGTCGCATCGTCTTCCCGACGGCGCCCTTCGCCAGCCGTACCTGCCGCCGCGAAAATGAATCAATTGAATCATTAGTAATCATTTTTGGCATACCTGTTGCAATCATGCTTATGACGATATGCATTAGGGACCCCTTTTATGGATCAGCTCACGCTCACTCAGGCCATTAATGCCCAGTACGAGTCCCTGCCGAAACAGGTGCGGCTGGCGGCCAGATTTGTCCTGGATCACCCGCAGGAAGTGGCGGTGATGTCCATGCGTGAACAGGCGCGGCTGGCGGGGATCCCGCCCTCCACCATGACACGGCTGGCCAAGCGCCTTGGACTCAAAGGGTATGACGATATCCGCGCTGTTTTTGTCAACGCGGTGCGCGCGAAAGGCTATGAATACGGCTCAAGGGTGCCGGCGCTGGTGGAAATGAAACAGAAGGTGGGCGAGTCTTCCCTGCTGCTGGAGCTGGCCAATACCACTGCCGGGCATATCCAGGCATCCTGCCGGGACGACAACCTTGCCGCCATGGTGCGCGCCGCCGCCATCCTAGCGCAGGCGCGGGATATTTATTGTCTTGGCCTGCGCTCGTCTTTCCCGGTGGCGTTTCATTTTTGCCATGTGGCGTCCTATTTCAAGGATAACGTCCATTTGGTGGAAGGGGCCGGGGAGAGCGGCGTCATGGCGCTGATGCGCACTCTCGGACCAAAAGACGCCCTGCTGGTCTCCTGCCTGTCGCCTTATTCGCGGCGCACGGTGGCCCTGACCCGCTACCTGTCCCAGCAAAAGGTGAAAATCGTCGCCATCAGCGATAACGCCAGCTCGCCGGTGGCGCGTCTGGCCGGTGAGACCATCCTGGTGAAAAAAAAGACCGCCTCTTTTTTCGACACCATAACGCCTGCCTTTATGGTGAGCGAATTACTGGTGGCGCTGATGGCCGCCACCTCGAAAGTGGATGTACGCGCCCTGGTCAGCGAGACCGAGGAAACGCTATGGGCAATGGGGGAGTGGTGGAGCGTGGATTGACCCGCCGCCGTTACCCACGTTTTTAGACAACCAGTACAGGACATGACTATGACCCGCTATAAACCGGAACTGACCACCGCGCCGAAACACGGCCATAAAAGCCTGCTGTATTCGGAAGTGGTTACCGACCTCAATACCCTGGAGTCGGTGGATATCGCCGTGCTGGGTATCCCCTACGGTTCGCCTTACTCCATCGATGAGGTGACCAACGACCAGACCAATGCGCCCACCGCCGTGCGCCAGGCCACCGATCGCGCCGTGCGCAGCATCGAGCGCTATGATTTCGACATCGGCGGCCCGCTGATGGACAACCAGCCGATCCGGATGGTGGACTGCGGCGATATCGCCGGCGACGCGCGTGAACTGGGCGGCCATTATGACGCCGCCGAAGCGGTGGTGCGCAAAATCATTTCCCTGGGCGGCATGCCGCTGGTGATAGGCGGCGACCATGGCATACCCATTCCGGTATTGCGCGCGCTTGACACCCTGGGACCCATTACCCTGGTCCATATCGATGCGCATCTGGACTGGCGCCAGGAGGTTAACGGCGTGACCGACGGTTACTCCAGCCCGATACGCCGCGCCTCGGAAATGGCGCATATCGGCGAAATTTTCCAGATCGGCCTGCGCGCCAACGGCTCGGCCCGCCAGGAGGAAGTGGACGCCGCGCTGGCGTATGGCGCGCATCTTATTACCGCCCACGAACTGCACGATGAGGGCGCGCAGTCGGTGCTCGATCGTATACCCGACGGCGGAAACTACTACATTACCCTCGATGCGGACGGTATCGATCCTACTATTATGCCTGCCGTCAACGGCCCGGCCCTGGGCGGCGTCACCTATTGCGAGGCGCGGAAAATCATCCACGGCCTGGTGAAAAAGGGCCGGGTGGTGGGCATGGATATCGTTGAGATCACGCCGAAAAAAGACCTGAACGGCATTACCGCCATTACCGCCTGCCGTTTTTTTGTCAACCTGATCGGCATGGCGGTGAGAGCGGGGTATTTCAGGAAATAACACCTAAGCCATTACTGCCGGCGCCGGCGCGGGTGCGGCGCCGGACCTGGTTCCTTTTTTCGTCTACACAGGATAATCGTTATGAAAAGACACTTCGTGATAGCGCTGCTGATGGGCGCGCTGGCCGCTTTTACCCTGACGGCGGCCAACGCCGCCGATGTGCTCGATAACATCATGAGCCAGAAAACGCTGCGCGTGGCGGTGCCGGTGGATTACCCGCCCTATGGATACGTAGGCGGCGATATGGCGCCGCAGGGGCTGGATATCGACGTGGCCAATCTGCTCGGGCAAAAGCTGGGCGCCAAGGTGATCCTGGTGCCGGTTACCGGACCGAACCGGGTGCCCTACCTGCAAACCGGTAAAGCGGACATGACCATCTCGTCGCTGGGCAAAACCGCCGAGCGGGCCAAGGTTATCGACTACAGCATCGCCTACGCGCCGTTTTTTGACGCGGTCTTCGGCGCCGACAAGACCCAGGCGGCCAATTTCGGCGAACTGGCCGGCAAAACCGTCGCCGTGACCCGCGGTTCAATGCAGGACGAAGAGCTAAGCCGGCTGGCGCCGGACGCGCAGGTAAAACGCTTTGAGGATAATAACAGCACCATCTCCGCCTTCTTGTCGGGCCAGACGCAGCTGGTGGCCATCGGCACCACGGTTGCCGCCGCGATGAAGCAAAAGCATCCGCAGTTGGACCTGCACCTGAAGGTAATTTTATCCAATTCGCCTTGTTACGTCGGGTTGCCAAAAGACCAACCCGCCCTGCTGGCCAAGGTCAACGAAATCCTGCGCGCCGCCAAGGCCGACGGCACCCTGGATAAGATTTCGCAAAAATGGCTGGGCGCCCCGGCGGGCGACCTGCCGGAATAAACCGGGATGCCGGCGCGCGGCATGACGATGACCACGGAGCGCGCACCGGCGCAGGGTCTGATGAACACCAGCGGACCCTGGCGGGCCCGGCTGGTTGACGACGCCAACAGGCCACGGCAGGAGCGGACATTATGACAACGACAGGTAATCCGGTTTGGCCAGAGCGGGGTGATAAACCCGGCGGGGCGGCCGTAGAAGTTGCCGCGCCGGGCGACACCCGGCCGCTGGCGCAGTGGGTGGCGGCCCTGGTTCCCGGGGAGATTCCGCAAGCGGTGAGCCGGGTGGCGCTGCGCTGCCTGGTAGACACCCTGGGCGTGATGCTGGCGGGTTCGGTTACCCCCGTCGCCGGCCGCGCCCGGCGGTTAACGGCGCAGACCTCGGCCGACGGTCACGCGGCGGTGGCGGGCGCCTCCCGGCGTCTTGCGGCGCCGGCGGCGGCGTTTGCCAATGGCGTCGCCGCCCACGCCCTCGATTTTGACGATAACTGTTATGCCGGATTTGTCCATGGCTCGGCGGTGATCGTGCCGGCGGCGCTGGCGGTGGCGCAGGCGCGCCATGCCGACGGCGCGGCGTTGCTGACCGCGCTGGTGGCCGGGGCGGAGTGCCAGTACCGCGTCGGCATGGCCCTTGGCCGCACCCTTTACGATCGCGGCTGGTGGACCACCGGCCTGCTTGGGGGCATCGGCGCGTGCGCGGCGGCCGCCAAACTGCTGGCGCTGGATGTGGACGCCACCGCGCATGCGTTAGGATTGGCGCTTGCCGGCGCCGGCGGCATGAAATGCGCGTTTGGCAGCGACGCCAAACCCCTGTTGGCGGGGCGCGCCGCCGAGGGCGGCGTGACGGCGGCGCTGCTGGCGCAACAGGGCGCGAACGGCCCCGCCGGCGCGCTGTCCCATGGCTACGGACTGGCGGCGCTGTGCAACAACGGCGAACTTGACGCCGGATGGCTGGCGCCGGGGGACGGACGCTGGTGCCTGCTGGCGCCGGGAGTGGATGTTAAACGCATCCCGGTCTGCCTCTCCTCACACGCGGCGGTGGACGGCGTGCTGGATCTGGCGAGGCGCCACCGGCTGGAACCGGACCAGATAGCCGGCATCGCCTGCGACGTGCCGCCGGTAGTCATGGCGAACCTGATCTACCCGCAGCCGCGCACCGCCCAGCAAGCGCAGTTTAGCCTGCCCTTCGCCATCGCGGCGTCGTTACTGTTCGGCGAATTGACCCTGGACCATCTGGACGACGGACTGATGACGGATAAGACCCTCATTGACCTGATGAGCCGGGTGAGCATGACCAGCGGCGCGCGCTGGGCCGACCCTGCGCTGTTCACCGACGCCCCGGAAGGCGCGGACGTGACGATAACCCTGCGCGACGGCGCTAAATTGCAGTGTTTTGTCGCCAAGGCCGCCGGCAGCGCCGCCCGCCCGCTGGAAGACCGGGCCCTGGGCGATAAATTTCTGCGCTGCGCCGCCCGCTGCCTGGCGCCGCAGGCGGCCGGACAACTGCTGGCGAGCCTGTGGCGGCTGCCCGTTATGACTGACGTGGCGACGCTGGCCCTGGCGGAACCGACACCAAAGGAGCATGGGTAATGGTTTTTGATTTTTCCCCGATTCTGCAGCAATGGCCGCTATTGCTTGGCGGTACGCTGGTCACCCTGGCCATGACGCTTGTGTCCACGCTGCTTGGACTGCTGCTTGGCATCGCCTGCGGCTGGGCGCGGGCCCACGGCGGCGTTTGGCTGCGTTTCGCGGTGGGGTGCTATGTCGAACTGGTGCGCAATACGCCGTATATCGTGCAGCTGTTTTTTATCTTTTTCGGCCTGCCCGCCCTGGGATTGCATATGTCGGCCGTGACCGCAAGCGTACTGTCGCTGGTGCTGAACCTCGGCGCCTACGCGGCCGAGATCACCCGCGCCGGCATTGAGGCCACGGCGCGCAGCCAGGTCGAAGCCGCCCAGAGCCTGGCGCTGGACCGCTGGCAGATTTTTACCCGCGTGGTGCTGCCGCCCGCGCTGTCGCGCGTCTGGCCGTCACTGATAAGCCAGGTGATTATCATCATGCTGGGATCGGCGGTTTGCAGCCAGATATCCACCGAGGAACTGTCGTTCAGCGCCAACCTGATCGCCAGTCGCTCTTTCCGCAATTTCGAAGCCTTTATCGTCGCCGCGGTGATTTACCTGGCGCTGGCGGTGATGGTGCGCCAGTTCCTCGGCTGGCTGGGGCCGCGGTTTATCTTCGGACCGTCGCTTGGGAAAAAATCATGAGTGATTTCTCTTTATGGGACATATACCGCAACCTGCTGCTGGCGCTGCGCTGGACCGTCGGCCTGTCGGCCATCGCGTTTGCCGGCGGCGGCATCGTCGGCGCCATCCTGTTGGTGCTCAGGCTGTCGCACCGGCGCTGGCTGCAGGTGCTGGTGATCCTCTATGTCAATCTGTTCCAGGGCACGCCTTTGCTGCTGCAACTGTTTTTGACCTATTTCGGCCTGGCGCTGCTGGGCGTCGACACCTCGCCGCTGTTCGCCGCCAGCCTGTGCCTGACCTTGTATGCCAGCGCCTATCTTACCGAAATCTGGCGCGGCAGCGTGGAGAGTATTCCCCGCCAGCAATGGGAGGCATCCGCCAGCCTGGCGTTAACCTTTGGCGAACAGCTGCGCTACGTCATCCTGCCCCAGGCGCTGCGGGTAGCGGTGGCGCCGACGGTGGGGTTTTTGGTCCAGGCGGTGAAGGCCACCGCCCTGGCGTCGGTGATAGGCTTCGTCGAGCTGACCCGCTCGGGACAAATTATTTCCAACGCCACCTTTGCCCCGTTCCTGGTCTACGGCAGCGTCGCGGCGCTTTATTTTATCCTGTGCTTTCCGCTGTCTTGGTGGAGCCGGCATTTAGAAAAACAACTCATCCAGGGAGCCGACGGACATGACTGATAGTACTCCTGCGGACACCGCCTTCGCGGTGGTCGATATTCGCGGCCTGCACAAGCGGTTTGGCGACAATGAGGTGCTCAAGGGCATTGATTTACAGATTAAACGCCAGGAAGTGGTCTGTATCCTGGGCAAGAGCGGCTCGGGTAAAAGCACGCTGCTGCGCTGCATCAACGGACTGGAAAGTTTTGAGGAGGGCGAGCTGACGGTGGACGGACAGGCCATCCGGCAGCATGACCCGGCCGCCATGCGCGAGCTGCGCCAAAACGTCGGCATGATTTTCCAGAGCTTTAACCTGTTTCCGCACCTGACGGTGGGTAAAAACGTCATGCTGGCGCCGACGCTGGTGAAAAAAATGCCGCGCGAACAGGCGGAGCGCACGGCGCGCGTTTTGCTAAAACGCGTCGGCCTGGAAGAAAAATTCACCACCTGGCCCGGCAATCTTTCCGGCGGCCAGCAGCAGCGGGTGGCGATTGCGCGCTCGCTGGCGATGAACCCCGAAGTGCTGCTGTGCGACGAAATCACCTCCGCCCTCGACCCCGAACTGGTGGGCGAAGTGCTGCAGGTGATCGAGGGGCTCGCCGCCGACGGCATGACCATCATCATGGTCACCCACGAAATGGGCTTTGCGCGCAAGGTCGCCGATCGCATCGTGTTTATGCACCAGGGGCGCGTCCATGAAATGGGGACCCCAGAGGACATTTTCGATCATCCGCGCACCGCGGAGTTAAAACAGTTCCTGGCGTGAAACGCCGGGCGAATGCCATACCCGGCCGGGGGCTTTCCGGCCACAAACCTAAAATCGCAACAATGGAGAACGCATCATGAGTCACACCCGTATCCGCCCTTTCAATACCAAGAAAACCTATCCCGAGCAGAATCTGGATAACGATTTGTGCCAGGCCGTGGTGGCCGGCAATATGGTATTCCTGCGCGGCCAGATAGGCCAGGACCTGGATACCCGCGAATCGGTGGGCAAGGGTGATGTGGCCGCGCAAACCGAGCAGGCCATGTACAATATCAACATGCTGCTGGAAGAAGCGGGCAGCAAGCTTGAGGATATCTGTAAGATCACGGTCTATCTGACCGATGTGCGCTACCGCGAGACGGTCTACAACATTATGGGCCGCTGGCTGAAAGGCGTGTTCCCGGTATCCACCGGGCTGATGATCACCTCGCTGGCGCGCCCGGAGTGGTGGGTGGAGATCGATGTTATCGCCGTAAAATCATAACCTGCCCCGCGGCCTGGCCGGTTGCCGCGCAGCAAAAGGCGGGGCGCCCCGTCATCATAAGCACGCCGCGCGCGGGGTAGAACGCCTTGATAGCAGCGGCGTTAACGCCGGCCCGAGGCCGTGAAACCAAAGGAGCCGTAATTGAGCGATGTCATAGAACTACTGTCGACGCTGGTGGGTTATCCGACGCTAAGCCGCCGCTCCAACCTGGCGCTGATTGATTTTGTCGAATCCTATCTGGCCGGTTACGGTATTGCCAGCCGCCGGGTTTACAGCGCCGACGGCGAGCGCGCCAATCTGTACGCCACCATCGGCCCCGTTGATCGGGGCGGTATCTGCCTGTCCGGCCATTCGGACGTGGTGCCGGCGCAGGGTCAGCCATGGAGCAGCGATCCCTTTGTCCTTACCCGGCGCGGCCAGCGTCTGTATGGCCGGGGCAGCGCCGATATGAAGGGCTACCTGGCCTGCGTACTGGCGATGGTGCCCCGCTTTATCCAGGCCGCCCGGGCCGCCGATGCCAGGCCGGTGCATATCGCCATCAGCTATGACGAGGAGATCGGCTGCGTCGGGGTGCGCGGGTTGCTTGCCGAGCTGGCGCGCGATCGGGCACGGCCCACCGGGTGTATTATCGGCGAGCCGACCCTGATGCGCGTCGCCACCGCCCATAAGGGGAAAAGCGCCTGGCGCTGCACGGTGCAGGGGCAGGCGGCGCACTCCTCGCAAAATCATCTGGGCGTGAATGCCATTGACTACGCCGCCGAACTGGTTCTGTTCCTGCGCAACCAGGGACGGCTGTGGCGCGACGGCGATACCGACGCCCGCTACGAACCGCCCTGGTCAACGGTACAGGTGGGCACCATCCACGGCGGCAGCGCGGTCAACGTGGTGCCCGATCGGTGCGAGTTCGATTTTGAAATCCGCCCGCTGCCGCACACCCGCCACCACCTGCTGGCAAACGCGCTGGATAACGTGGCCCGGGAGCTGCTGCCCGCGATGCGCGAGGTGGCTGAAGGCGCGGATATCCGGCTGGAGCTACAGTCGGAATATCCCGGGCTGCGCGACGACGGCTCCACCGATGAGCTCAAACAACGCTGTGCCGGCGCGCTGGAACAGGCGTCTTTTGACTCGCTGTCATTCGGCACCGAGGCGGGACTGTTCCAGCAGGCGGGTATTCCGACGGTGGTGTGCGGACCGGGGTCCATCGCCCAGGCGCATAAAGCCGATGAATATGTCACCCTCGAACAGCTGGAACTTTGCCAGGCGTTCCTGGGAAAGGTGTTGGGCTGCTAAGCAGGCAGCGGGAGAGCGGCTATTGCGCCTTGATCTGAGACATTAATTAGGCTGTGCGCGGCGCGGCAATAAACAGGCATTGCCGCGCCGGCGCCGTCACACCAGGGCCACGGCCCGGATGGGCGAGGCCGAACCCCCCTTGATGCGCAGCGGCAGGGCGAGGAATAAAAAGGTCTGCGGCAGGGCGTCAAGATTGGCCAGGTTTTCGATAATCAAGGCGCCGGCGCCCAGCACGATGTGATGGGAGGGATAATCGGCGTTGGTATAGGCATCCAACGACATGGCGTCCGTGCCAATGGCGTTGACGCCTTTATCGATCAGATAGCGGGCGCCGGCGGCGGACAGTCCGGGCCAATCGGCGATAAACGCCTGGTGGTGCGGTCTGTTGCGCCATTTTTTATCATAGCCGGTGCGAAATATCACGATATCCCCGGCGTTGATAGCGCCGTTCTGCGCCTCCCAGGCCGTAATCGCGGACAGGGCGATTTCCTGGCTTGGCTGCAGAAAAGAAACATCAATCTTGATGCCCCGGCCGATTAACCGCCGTGCCGCCACGGTCTCGATGGTGGCGCCGCCGGCGATAAAATGGGCGGGCGCATCCACATGGGTGCCGCAATGATCGCCCATATGCAGCAGGGTATTATAATTGCCATCGCCGCCGGCGATGGTCTCCTCGCTGCTTGTATGGAATTTGGGATGGGTCGGCCAGACCGGCATCAATTCTTCATAGAGATGGTTCAGCTCGATAATATCTTTCTTCAGCAACAGCTCGGCCAGTTCAGTATTCATATCACATTTTCCTCACGTTGACCGTTTCTTTGATCAGGAACAGCGGGATACAGGAGAGGGCCAGCACGCCGACGATCACCATATAATGCACGTCGAAGCCAAAGTGATGGATAATCCATCCGGCCGTCGGCGCCACCAGGATGCCCGCGATGCCCACCGCCAGGCCGATCATCAAACCCATGCTCGAGGCCGCCGCCTGGGGCGCCGAATCGATAAGCAGCGCGTAGGCCACCGGATAGGGGGAATTGCGAAACAGCCCCCAGAAAATCAGGATGATCCAGCCGACGGTGGCGGAGGTAATAAACATGCACAGCGCCGCCGCCAGGATCCATCCCAGGATAATGACGCACAGTGAAATCCTGCGGCCTTTGATATCGGAATAACCGCCCCACAAAATTTGCCCAATCCAGCCGGTAATGCCGGAGGCGCCGGAAATAATCGCCGCGGTGGAGAGGTCCAGCCCCACCTCACGCGTCAGCTGCAGTGTAAGGAAATTGGCGATGCCCATCTCCGCCCAGGTAAAACCGAAAATCAGGGCGATGGCCAGCAGGCAGTTGCGGTTCTTCAGGCAGGAAAAGGATTCCTTCAGGGTATGTCTGAGGTTGCTGGGCCGGCTTTGCCGGTGGTCCTCAATCGGCACCGTCAGGTTATTGTCTTTGATCCAGGTATAGACCTTATCCTGGTTTTTCCGCGTGCCGACAAAAAACTGCAGCACGACGATGCTCAGGCCAATCAGCGGGATAAACAGGAAGGCCTGCCTCCAGGTGCCGAAGGCCAGGATCAGCGCAATCAGCGCCGGCCCGATAAACTGCCCGAGCGGGAAGCCGGTATGATGCACGCCGATGGCGAACCCGCGGTTTTCCTTGTGCCACCACTCACCGAGCAGGGCGACGTTGATGGGCTCGGAGCCGCCGGTGCCCATGCCCATCATCACCCGCAGGAACTGGAAGGCGCCGAGGGTTTTGCAAAAGGCGGTGGCGACGCCGGCGACCACTTCGAACAATACCGCCACGGTCCAGCTATAGCAGCGTTTGTAGCCGGTGCCGATATAATCGGAAAATATCCCGAAAATCACCGCGCCCAGCAGCGTGCCGATAAAACTCAGGGAATTCAGCCAGCCGGCCTGCATTTCGCTAAGATTGAAATCCTTCATGATAGCCGGCAGCAGCGTGGGCAAGATGATCCGGTCGATGGAGTTCATCAGGATGGCCAGGGTGGTAATGACCAGCATCCACCAGGATATCGGATGCGCCTTCGGCAGGAACCGGCGAAAACCGCCGCCGTTATCGGGTTGCTGCCCTGAGGGGGACTGATGACCGCCGGGGGCGGTGGTATCGCTGTCTTGATGGTGCATTCTGAATTTTCCTCACGATGATTTTTATTATATTGCAGGGTCAAACTTTACTTCGGGGACTGCGGTGACTGCCTGGGACGTTTTGGGTTATGCAAAAAACGGGGACTCTCACTATAGGCAGAACAGAAATAAATATTGTGTCAACGACGATACGTAATAAGCCGCGAACCCACCCGCGCGGGTTGGCGTGCCGGTGCGACGTTATCCGCCGCGGGCGGGTTCGCGCGCGTTCAGGTGCGATAACGGCCGGGGCGCAACGCCCCGGCCGGCGTTGCCGGCAGAAAACTTGGGCCGGTCAGCTCGCCGTGGGCCACTGCGCCACGGTTTCGCGGGCGCCGTGGGTCAGCAGCGTTTGATAGGCCTGCTGCACCCGTTCGATAAACCGCGGGTTGGCGGGTAAATCATCGCCGAATACCGCCTGCAGGGAGAGCAGGGCATGCACCCGTTCCGCGCCTTGTTCGCTTTGCGCTACCAGGCCTTGTAGCTGGTCAAGCAGCGGATCGCTGACCTCGATGGGCTGGCCCTGCTCGTCGACGCCGCCGACAAACCGCATCCAGCCGGCAACGCCCAGCGCCAGGTAGTCAAAGCTGTCGCCCTGGCGCAAATGCCAGCGAATCGCATCCAGCCAGCGCTGCGGCAGTTTTTGCGTGCCGTCCATGGCGATCTGCCAGGTGCGGTGTTTCAGGGCGGTATTACGGTAGCGCGCGATCAGGGAATCGGCGTAGGCCGCGAGATCCACATCCACGGTGCGCAGCGTCGGCGCCTGCTCGTTTATCATCAGCTTCCTGGCCGCCGCGACGTAGTGCGGATCCTGCATGCAGTCGCTGATGTGCTGGTAACCGGCCAGGTAGCCCAGGTAAGCCAGGAAGGAGTGGCTGCCGTTAAGCATGCGCAGCTTCATTTCCTCGTAGGGCAGGACATCCTTGACCAGCTCCGCGCCGACCTTTTCCCAGGCGGGGCGGCCCTGGACAAAATTATCCTCGATAACCCACTGGCAAAAAGGCTCGCAGGCCACGCCGGCCGGGTCGTTGACGCCCAGCAGCTGTTGTATTTTCGCCAGGGTTTCATCCGTTACCGCCGGCACGATGCGATCTACCATGGTGGACGGAAAGGTGGCGTTGCCCTCAATCCAGCGGGCAAGGCCGTCATCCTCCAGCGCGGCCAGTTCAAGCACCACATTGCGCGTGACATGGCCGTTCTCCGGCATGTTGTCGCACGACATTACGCTAAACGCCGGTAAGCCGCGCTGCCGGCGCAGCTTGAGCGCGGCGACGATCACGCCGGCCACCGACTGCGGCTCATCCGGGTGGGCAAGGTCATGCAGGATAAGCGGATGCTGCTGGTTGAGCTTGCCGCTGGCGGGGTGGTGGCAGTAACCTTTCTCGGTGACGGTAATGGAGACGATGGCGATGTCCGGATGCGCCATGGCGTCAAGTATGGCCTGGATGCCGTCCACGCTTTGGTGCATGGCGCGTTTTACCGTGCCCACCACGCGGCAGCTCCAGCCCGTGTCGGCCATTTCCGAAACCGAATACAGCAGATCCTGGCGCTGGATATCGGCTATCTGCTTCTCGCCGCCAATCAGGTTCACCTCGCAATAGCCCCAGTCGCTGCCATGCTCCGCCGCCAGCCGGTCGGCGTATACCCCTTGGTGCGCGCGATGGAACGCGCCGAATCCGAGATGGACGATACGTGTCTTGATGCGGTCGCGATCGTATTTCGGCGTGCTGACGCCCTCGGCCACGGGACTTGTTGCTGATAATGTCATCATAATCATAGGCTCGGTGTTGAAATGAAAAAGGAACAGCGCGGCGATGGCCGGGGGCCATCGCCTGGATCACCACATCAGAATTTCAAGATGACCTTGCAGCAATGGCGCTGATCTTTCTCGAATATCGTCAATGCGGCTTCCACTTCCGCTGCGTCCATATAATGGGTAATCAATTTGGCCACATCGATCTTGCCCTGCACCATCCACTCGATAACCTGGGGAAAACGGTGGCTGTTCAGGCGCGAGGTGAAAATAGAGATTTCCTTACTGGTGATGCTCTGCTGCGTCACGCTGCTCGCCTCGCCGGAAAATCCCAGCAGGCCGATGCGCGCCGCCGGCGAGGCGAGATTGACCGCCTCCTGCAGGATGGCGGGGTGACAGGCGGCATCAATCACCAGCGTCGGCCGGATGCCCTGTTGCGCCAGCGCGTCCTGCAAGGACAGGCCGGTATTGTTGATCACCTGGTCGGCGCCGCTGTCCAGCGCCATCTCAAGACGTTCCGCGATGCGGTCGGCGACGATTACCCGGCTGACACCATACACCCCTTTCAGCACCTGTACAGCGGTCAGGCCCATCGGTCCGGCGCCATACACCAGCGCCACGTCGCGCGGCGTGGGCTGCAAAAAGGCGGTAATATTGGCGGCGATGGTAAACGGCTCCACCATGCTGGCCACCTGGTCCGGTATTTCTGCCGGGATGACGTAGGCATTTTCAGCCGGCGCGCAGGCGTATTCGCTAAAGCCGCCGTCGCGGTGCACGCCGATAACCGACAGTTCGGTACACACATTCGGCCGTCCCACCGAGCAGGGATAGCAATGGCCGCAGCTGACGACCGGATCGACCGCCACCCGTTCGCCGATACGGCCCGCGTCCACGCCCGCGCCCACCGCGTCGATTTCGCCGAAAAACTCATGGCCGATAACCCGGGGATATTTGGCGAAAGGGTTGTGTCCATGGTAAATGTGCACATCGGAGCCGCAGATGCCGGCATATTTTACCCGCACGCGCACTTCACCGGCGGCGGGTTGCGGGATCGCGCGCTGCTGGATCGCCAATTTGCCGGGTTGTTCGATAACTACGCTGTTCATCGCCGCTTCTCCTGTTACCAGTTCCACAAGGTGCCGTCTTCCAGACGCGCCACCGGTAAATGGGCCGGTTCATAGGGGTATTTCGCCGCCAGTTTTTCATCGAATTCGATGCCCAGCCCCGGCTTGTCGCCCGGATGCATATAACCGTCGTCAAACGTCCAGTTATGCGGGAACACTTCCAGCATCTGTTCGCTATACCCCATATATTCCTGCACGCCGAAGTTAGGCACCCACAGGTCAAAATGCAGCGCCGCCGCCATGCAGACCGGCGAAAGGTCGGACGGGCCGTGCGAGCCGGTGCGCACCTGGTAAAGCGAGGCGAAATCCGCAATCCGGCGCATGCCGGTAATGCCGCCCGCATGGGTAATGGTGGTGCGGATATAGTCGATCAGCTGCTCTTCGATAAGCTGTTTACAATCCCAGATACTGTTGAAGACTTCGCCCACCGCAATCGGCGTCACGGTGTGCTGGCGGATCAGGCGGAAACTGGACTGGTTCTCCGCCGGCGTAGGATCTTCCATCCAGAACAGGCGGTAGGGCTCGACGCTTTTACCGAAGCGGGCGGCTTCGATGGGCGTCAGGCGATGGTGCATATCGTGCAGCAGGTGTTCATTAAAGCCGAATTTCTCACGCACCGCCGCGAACAGCTGCGGGGTAAAATCGAGGTATTTTTCCGTCGACCACAGCTGCTCTTCCGGCCAGCTGCCCTTGGTGGCCGGCTCGTAGGCCAGGCCTTTGCCCTTGGCCATGCCGTAGGTGGTTTTCATGCCGGGTACGCCGCACTGCACGCGAATGGCCTTGAAGCCCATTTCCTGATGTTTGGCGTAATCGTCCAGCACTTCGTCTATAGTATGGCCGGTGGTATGGCAGTACACCATGACGCCGGTACGCGACGCGCCGCCCAACAGCTGGTATAGCGGCATATTCGCGGCCTTGGCCTTAATGTCCCACAGCGCCATATCCACGGCGGAAATGGCGGACATGGTCACCGGCCCGCGCCGCCAGTAGGCGCCTTTATAAAAGAATTGCCAGATATCCTCGATTTGATGGGCGTCGCGGCCGATCAACTGCGGACAGACATGGTCCTTAAGATAGGAGGCTACCGGCAGTTCGCGGCCATTGAGCGTGGCGTCGCCCAGCCCCGTGAGGCCGTCGTCGGTGGTGATTTTCAACGTCACAAAATTTCTGCCGGGGCAGGTGACAAAGACTTCCGCTTTTACAATTTTCATCAATATGACCCTTAGCAACAAACAGGTTGACCACTAATCAATGCATACTACCATACAAGTTACGTTAAGGTATTTTTGCTACATTGATCACATTTTTACGTTTATCTCGCCCTATCCCTCATTCGCCGGGGCGCTATGCCCGCCAACGCCGTGCTACAACACGCACGTGCTAACGCGGGCCCCCGCTTAATGCCTGGTCCAGTCCTGGTATTCTTGCTTGCGCCGCAGCGGCGCCGTCTCCGGCATCAGCGCCAGGCCTATTACCGACGCCACCCCCAGCACCGTGACATACATCGCCAGACCGTAATAATGCCCGCCGGTGACCTGCAATATTTTTACCGCCACCAGGCCGAGCACGCCGCTGCCGATCAACGAGCCGATTTGCCAAATAAGGGCGATGCCGCTGCAGCGGATATGGGTTGGGAACAGTTCGGGGAAAAAAGACGCCTGCGGCGCGTAGCACATGCTATGCCCAAGGGTCAGCACCAGTATCATCACCAACTGCGTCAGCCAGAAACTGTCCTGGTTAATGGCCAGGAAAAACGGCACGATCATAATCACTTGCAGCAGCGCGCCCGCCATATAAACGGGTTTGCGCCCCAGGCGATCCGACAGATGCCCCATTAGCGGGATGGCGGGGATCTCCAGCGCCACGGCGATAATCATGGTTTCCATCAGCAGGTTGGTACTGAGATTATTGGCCTTGACGTAGGCCAGCACAATCACGGTAAACATGGCGAAGACGCAGGCTTCAATCAGCTTCGCGCACACCCCCTTGACGACGATGCCGGGAAAGTCGCGGATCACTTCCATGACCGGACGCGACTCCACGGCTTTGGTGGCGCGGATTTTAGCGAACACCGGCGACTCGTCGATACGCAGGCGGATAAACAGCCCCACCACCACCAGCAGCAGGCTGAGCAGGAACGGAATGCGCCAGCCGAAGCTCATCATCTGCTCGGGGGACAGGGCGGCGTTCAGCGCGGCAAACAACGCCAGCGGCAATAAAAAGCCCAGCGGCGCGCCGATTTGCACCCAACTGGCAAAAAAGCCGCGCCGGGCGGGCTGTGAATACTCGGCGGTCATCAGCACCGCTCCCGCCTGTTCGCCGCCGACGCCGAACCCCTGCAATATACGGATTAGGATCAGCAGCACCGGCGCCCAAACGCCGATTTTCTCATAGGTGGGCAGCAGGCCGATGCAAAACGTACCGAGACCGACGATCAAAATGGTGATCACCAGCGCTTTCTTGCGCCCGACTTTATCGCCGATATGGCCGAAGACGATGCCGCCGACGGGGCGCGCCAAAAAGCCCACCGCATAGGTGGCGAAGGCCGCCAGGGTGCTGACCAGCGGGTCGCTGCTGGGGAAAAACAGATGACCGAAAAACAGCACCGCGGCGGTGCCGTAGGCAAAAAAATCATAATATTCCGCCGCCGTGCCGATGGCCGACGCGCTGGCAACGCGGCGTATCAACGACCGTGAGTCTTTTTCGCTGAGCGTTTCTGTCTGAGTCGCCATGTTTTCACCTTTCAGTAGGGGGAGGTCATGCCGGAGGGAATGCAACAGGAAAAATAGTTCTGAACCAACTACCATACAAGTAATAAATGGTCATTTTTCAGCGGCGATCACATTTTTAGCCAAAACCGCCGCCATGGCGTGCACTCATCAGCAGGAAAGGGAAAGCGGCCCCATGCCGGAGCCGGGGGGGTTAAAGAATAAGGCTGCCGAGCAGGAAACCGAACACCACCGAGAAGGTGACGCCCAGCGTGCCGGGAATAAAGAACGGATGGTTAAAGACAAACCGGCCAATACGGGTGGTGCCGGTATCGTCCATCTGTACCGCCGCCACCAGGGTAGGATAGGTCGGCAGGATAAACAGCCCCGAGACAGCGGCAAACGACGCCACCACGGTCAGGGGCGAGACGTTCAGCGCCAGCGCCATCGGCATCAGCGCCTTGGCGGTGGCGGCCTGCGAATACAGCAGTGCGGAGCAGAAAAAGAAAATCACCGCCAGCAGCCAGGGATGGCCCTGGATAACGCCGCCCGCCGTCGTTTTGATCCAATCCAAATTGGCCTGGACAAACGTATCGCCCAGCCAGGCCACGCCCAGGATACAGATACAGGCGCTCATTCCCGCCTTAAAGGTGCTGGAATTGATCACCGCTTCGGTGGCGACGGCGCAGGTGAGGGTAATCAGGGTGGCGACGCTGAGCATAATGATAAGGATGGCGCTGGTGGTGGTCATGACCGGGGTTGCCACCAGGCCGAGGCCGGGACTGTTGATAATGGCGTAGGCGACGACGCCCAGCACGCCGGCAAGGAACAGCAGCACCGATATTTTCGCCCGCGGCTTGATCTGCGTCACCTGGTTGCCGCGCAGGGCGACCAGGCCGTCCTCAAGCCGTTTCAGATAAACCGGGTCATCGGACAGCCTGGCGTTAAACAGTCTCCCGACCAGCAGCGACATCAGCACCACGCCGCAAAAGGTGGAGGGAATGACCACCGACAACAGGTGGATATAGCTCACGCCATGGCTTTCCATCACGGACGACATATACACCACCGCCGCGGATATCGGCGAGGCGGTAATGGCGATTTGCGCGGAGACCACCGCGGTGGAGAGGGGACGGCAGGGTTTAATGCCCTGTTCCTTGGCCACTTCCGCAATCACCGGCAGGGCGGAAAGCGAAATATTGCCGGTGCCGGCAAACAGGGTCAGGAAATAGGTCACCACCGGCGCCAGCAGCGTAATGTGCCGGGGGTTTTTACGCAGTATTTTTTCCGTTTGCTGTACCAGGTAATCCATGCCGCCGGCGACCTGCATGGCGGCGATGGCGGCGATAACCGCCATGATGATGGAAATGACGTCGAACGGGATGCTGCCGGGTTTAACCCCGAGCATCGCCAGGACCAGCACGCCGAGGCCGCCGGCAAAGCCGATGCCGATACCGCCCAGGCGGGCGCCGAGGAAAATAGCCAGTAAGACAATGATAAGTTCGACCGCTAGCATAACCGGCCTCCCCGTGGCTGGGACCTGAACCCTATCGCCGCCGGTCTTATCCCGCCAGGAGAAGAGAGACTGTCATGGAAAAATACCGGAAAGACCTGAAGTGTGAAGCAAATAGGGCCGCTGGGACGAGCGTTTAACATGCAAATCTCCTTTTAAGCATCGTATTGACGAGCAGATCGGTAAAAATAGGGCTATTGGCTGTATTTCCAAACGGATCAACCACGATTATTATTTCTGGCCCAATCATATGCTGTTTTCCCGGCAATACATGTCGCCAGATCACTATCCACGGTCGTGAAAACGACAGAATGTGATATCTGCGATTATTCTCACAAATCCTTCAGAATTATCGCGCCCGTCTAGGGTAAGTTCAGGCATTACCGGCAACGGACAGCGGCTGGCGGGTGTGATGGCGATGTGCGGTATAGGGCTGAAAAAATCCCAACGGTGCGCCGGCGTTACCGGATGGGGGGACGCTGTAGGTTACCGTGCAACAGTATGGCGCTAAGCCGGATACGGTCAGCTCCCTGGAGAGCAGGGTCCGCATTGCAGTGAAAGGGTTTTCCGCGCGGGGTTGGGCCGGCGGGGAGGGCGGTGCGGGTTATGTCAAATCGTGCAGGTCTTTCGCCTGCGGCTTGCCGAGGCGGATATCGTCGAAGGCGACCGTCAGCCCCGCGCGTTCCGGCGTGCAGCACATCACGCCGGCGAACCAGGGCGGCGCGGACGGAAACGGGCAAAGGCGCAGCAGCGGCCAGTATTTCCCGTCGGCGGAATATTGCAGCCGCACGCAGCCGTCGGCGAGCGTCAGACGCAGCCAAAAACAGCCGGCGTCGCCCGCGAACGGCATGCTTGACCAGTCGGAGTCCGGCGCGGTCAGCACGCTGCCCATCATCGGCTGGTCGTCGGTATATTCGATCCCCGCTTTCAGCCAATGCCTATGGTCCTTAAGCACCATCAGGCCGGCCTGATCGTATAACCGGCGATAATCGCCGCGCACGCGCGCCTGCAATGTGAAATCCGCGCGCATATCGCAGCCGAACACATGGCCGGAATGACGCTGGAATCCGTACCAGGTCCGTTGCCAGAAATCCGTCTTGCCGTTGGTCGCCACCCGCAGCACCGACCCGTTCAGGGCCCATTGATCCGGCTCGTTAAACCAGCGCCAGCCTGAAAAATCCATCACCGCCTCTCCCTGGGTTATTATCCGCAGAAAAGAGTAGCCGACGTCCTTGATACGCGCAAATTAAGCCTAGGTCACCACGGTTTCGACGCTGCCGCGCGCGGTGATGGCGCTGCCCATGCCCGCCGTAATGGAAAATACGACGGCGATAATCTGGGTCGGCGTCAAGGTTTCCGACAGCATGACAAAGGCCACCAGCGCCGCGACGGCCGGCTCCATGCTGACCAGGATACCGAAGGCCTTATGCGGCAGCCGCTTTAAAGCGGCCATTTCCAGCGTCATCGGCAGGGAACTGGAGAGCAGGGCGATAAGCAGCCCCATGGCCAGCAGGTCGGGACGGGTAAGGATGGCGCCGGCATCCATCATGCCCACCGGCAAGGTGACCATCGAGGCGAACACCAGGCCGACGGCCACGGTTTGGCCCGAGTGCAGGTGGCTGACGGTCTTGCCGAACACAATATACAGCGCCCAGCATAACGCGGCGGCCAGCGCAAACAGCACGCCGGACAGCGGCAGCCCGCTGTCGTTGCCTCGCAGCGGCAACAGCAGCAGAACGCCGGTAACGGCCAGGGCTATCCAGATAAAATCGCTGAGTTTGCGGGAATACAGTACGGTAACGGCCAGGGGGCCGACAAATTCAATCGCCACCGCCAGGCCGAACGGGATGCTTTCGAGGGCGAGATAAAAGCACAGGTTCATCATCCCAAGCGTCAGGCCGTAAAGGGCGATGGATTGATACTCGCGCAAGGTGATTGACGCCCGCCAGGGACGCCACAGCAACATCAGGACGATGGCGGAAAACCCCGTCCTGAGCGCGGTGGTGCCGGTGGCGCCGATCAGGGGAAACAGCAACGCCTTGGCAAGCGAGGAACCGATGCTGAGCGACAATATGGAACCCAATACCAACAGAAAGGGAATCAGTCTGGCGGCGGCGGAGGATGACATGAGACGTTCCCTTTAATGTGATGATTTAACCCGGTGACAGGCGCCGGTTATCTTCCGTACGCGGCGGTTCAGAGATCTTCCAGCGGCACCTGTTTGAGGGTTTCCACGCGCATCAGCAGCGCGTACAGCGGCTGCAGGCGGGTAAAATCCCGCATCAGCCGCGCAGCCAGCGCCGGTGAAAACAGGGAGGCGATATTATTATCCGTCGTCATCACGGCAAAGGATTTGCGATTGTACCAGCTCGCCAGCGCCGGATCCTGGTCTTTGATCAGCGGGCGTTTATAGCTTTCGCCGGCCAGCGCAAACGGCGCGCGCGCGCAGGCGGCGGCGCGGGCAAACTCTTCCGGCTGGCGCAGCATCAGGTGGCGAAAACGGTCCATGGTGGCTTTGCTGGCGGAGTAATAGCCCAGGCCATAATGAAAAAAATCGGGGGTGATTTCGAAAAAAAACACCGGCGCGTCGGTCCATTCCTTTGAATGGCGTTTAAAGGTCAGCCACATGCGATTGCGAAATAGCGATTTATCGCGGGAAAACCGGGTATCGCGATACATGCGCGACAGCGTTTTGCCCACCGCCGGGCGCGTTTCGACCTGGTCGTCGATGGCCAGCATCGCCGGGGCAAGATCCTCCACCAGGGCGCGAAACGGGGCCAGCAGATGGCGCTGATACTCCCCGCGATGAGACTCGAACCACTCCTTGCTGTTTTCCTTGACCACCTGTTGCAGAAATTCCAGCCCGGTGGGCGTAAAACCCTGGAAAGAAGACGACGGCACTGTGACGACCTTAATGTGATTGGGACGGTTTCCCGCGGTTGCTATAGCCATTGTGGCGAGTCGGTCCTGACCTTTCAACCGGATTTTCGCCGGACGGCGCCCGCGGGGATAACGCGATTGGCGCCATGGCCGGCGGATAAATGCCATGGACGGGAAATAATGCGTTAAATATTGTTACAATAAAAAATGAAATTTCCCTGACGATAGGCAAAATCAGGCGCATCACCCAAAAAGGGTTGATATAGATCAACCTAACCTGCGCGCCGTTTTTTTCTCTTTTTAATTAAAATAAGATTGCATTACTATGTTTGGCAACGTCCTGAAAGGCCTCAGCATGAACAGGCCACGGCAGTATTCAGGAAACAATTTAATAAACCGGATTGACGCATTTTATCAATAACATTTTCTACCCTGTTCAATGAACGATTTAAGGGTGGGTCGTGTTCCGTTCAAATAAGAATTATTCACAATGAAATCATTTTTTAAAATTGATTTCACTCTCGTCAACCTAACGCAAATATAGGAAGAGTTCCGGTGAAGATAAAAACGTCTTATGGCCTGAGCTGGCTGCCCCTGGTGGTGATTGTCGCCATCGCGCTGGCGCTGTGGCCGCTTACGCCGCCAACCGGCCTCAGCGCGGCCGCCTGGCATTCCGCGGTGATTTTTGTCGCCACCATCGTCGCCATCGTCGCTAACGTCCTGCCCATCGGCGCCATTGGCATTATCAGCATCACTATTTTTGCCCTGACGTATGCGGCGGGTGATAAAACCGCCAGCGGCGCCATCGTGACGGCCCTCAGCGAGCTGAACAGTTCGCTTATCTGGCTTATCGTGGTCGCGTTCATGATTGCGCGCGGGTTTATCAAGACCGGGCTTGGGCGGCGCGTGGCGTTGATGCTGATTCGCCTGTTGGGCAAGCGCACCCTCGGCCTGGCCTACGGGCTGGCGTTTGCCGACCTGCTGCTGGCGCCGGCCATGCCCAGCAACACCGCGCGCTGCGGCGGGGTGATCTATCCCATCGCCGATTCCCTGGCGCGCAGTTTTAATTCGCACCCGGACGATGCCTCGCGCAGCAAGATCGGCACCTTCCTTATCGTGTGCATCGGCAATGTCAACGATATTACCTCGGCGCTGTTTATGACCGCGTATACCGGCAATCTGCTGGCGGTCAAACTGGCGGCCAACGCCGGCATCCATATCACCTGGTTCGGCTGGTTTATGGCCGCGCTGCTGCCCTGCGTGGTGTCGCTGCTTATCGTCCCGCCCTGCATTTATTATCTGGTTCGCCCGGAGATCAAAAAAACCCCGGACGCGCCGGTATTCGCCGCCGCCGAGCTGGAAAAAATGGGGCCGCTGGGCAAGGGCGAATGGTTAATGCTGGCAACGGTGCTGCTGCTGCTGGTGCTGTGGATTTTTGGCACCTGGCTTGGCATCGACCCCACCACCGCGTCCTTTGTCGGCCTGTCCTTTTTGCTGTTGACCGGTGTCCTGACCTGGGAAGAGATTAAAAGCGAGAAGGGCGCCTGGGATACGCTGGTGTGGTTCGCCGCGCTGCTGATGATGGCCAACCAGCTGAAAAATCTGGGGTTCACCACTTGGTTCGGCGATCTGATCGGCACCAATATCGGCCACCTTATGGCCGGGACCAGCTGGGTCTGGGTACTGCTGCTGCTGAACGCCGCCTATCTTTATACGCATTATTTTTTCGCCAGTGGCAACGCGCAGATTGCGGCGCTGTACGCGGTATTCCTGGCCGTCGGCATGACGCTCGGCATTCCGGTGCTGCCCATGGCCTTTATGCTGGCGTTTACCAGCAGCCTGTATTGTTCCTTAACCCAGTATACCCATGCGCGCGGTCCCATCCTGTTTGGCGCCGGCTATGTGCCGACCCGTGTCTGGTGGCGCACCGGTTTTGTGGTCAGCGTGATCAATCAGATTATTTTCATGGGCGTTGGCCTGACCTGGTGGCGGGTGCTGGGGCTGTATTAATCCGCATCCAGGGCTTATCCCGGCATTGCTTTGGCGGCGCCGGGATAGGATTTTCCCGGCGCAAACCCACCGGGCGCGCGTCAGGAGGTCGAGCGGAGTTTAGGGTATTTTTTCAGCCAGCGGCCGCTGGCCAGGCGCCAGTAGAAAAACAGGCCGCGCACAATCCAGTCCAGGAACATTCCCAGCCAAATGCCCACCACGCCGAAACCCAGCACGATCCCAAGCGTATATCCCGCCACGATGCGGCATCCCCACATGCCAAGCATGGATATCCACATGGTGAAACGCGCGTCGCGCGCGCCCTTTAGCCCCGCAGGCAAGACCCATGACGCGGCCCAGAACGGCATAAACGCGGCGTTAAGCCAGACCAGTATTTTCACCACGTGGATAACATCCTCCTCGCGGGTATAAAACGCGGCCAGCAGGCCGGCGAACGGCACCGAGAGGAAGGCGATCAGCGATAATCCCAGGGTGGACAGCCAGAAGATATGCTTCAACTGGCGTTCCGCCTGGCCGCGCTGGCGTTTTCCCAAACGCGTGCCGACAATAATGGTCGCGGCGGACCCCAACGCATTGCCGGGCAAATTGATCAGGGAAGCGATGGAAAAAGCGATGAAATTGCCGGCAATCACATCGGTGCCCATACCCGCCACGAACACCTGGGTCAGCAGCTTGCCGCCGTTAAACAGCACTGATTCAATACTGGCGGGAATACCGATGCCCAGCACTTCCTTCAGGATGCTGGTGTCCAGCCGGTAAAAATAGCTCTTCAGCGAAATTTTCAGCGCCGGGTTAAACCCGATCATCAGTACGTAAATTACCGCCGCAGCGCCGATATAGCGGGTGATGGTCAGTCCCAGGCCGGCGCCGATAAACCCCAGTCCCGGCCATGAAAACACGCCGTAAATCAGGATAGTGCTGATAATAATATTGAGGATATTCATCCCGCCGTTGATAAGCATCGGGATCTTGGTATTGCCCGCGCCGCGCAACGCGCCGCTGCCGATAAGCGCGATGGCGGCGGCCGGGTAGCTCCAGGCGGTGATTTTCAGGTAGCTTAACGCCAGGGCTTTCACCTGCGGCGCGGCGCTGCCGGCGATCACATCGATAATCGCCTGGCCGTAGAATTCGATTCCCAGCGCCAGCAGCACGGCGATCACCGTCATCAGCGCCAGCGATTGCCTGGTGGCGGCGCGTGCCCGCTGGGGATTGAGTTTCCCCAGGCTGAACGCCACCACCACCGTGGTGCCCAGATCCACGGCGGCGAAAAACGCGATGATCACCATGTTAAAACTGTCGGCCAGGCCCACGCCGGCCATGGCTTCCTTGCCCAGCCAACTGACCAGGAACGTGCTCAACACCCCCATCAGCAGTACGCACATGTTTTCGAACAGGATCGGCACCGCGAGCGGGGTGATTTCTCGCCAGAACAGCACCCGATAGGAATGCCGTTTGGGATACCACGCCGTACGCTCGATGGCGTGCCGCAACGCTACTGTGATGTTTTGCAAGATAGTTCCAGCTGTAGAAAAAGACGGGCGCTTTACTTGATGATGGTAAAAGACCTGTGAATTTGCAAAGTCTTTTTAATCAGCAGATGTGACGGGCGCTGACGCCCGGGCTAGATGAGGGATTCGTGCACGAGGGATTGCAACACGCTTAACGGTGCCCGCCTGGGATCGCGCATGGCGGACAACGGCAGCATAAAAGTCTGTTCAAGCAGGAATTGTCCGTCCATCGCCGCGTGGGGCGTTTGATCGGAAAAACAGATCCAGGTGCTGCCCGGCGGGAATGCCATCACCAACTGCGGGCCGTCGCGCTGATAGTCCGTATCGGCTTTCATGGCGTCATGCAATTGCAGCATCAGATGATCGTAACGGCTGCGCCGTGTTTGGGTGATGCCAACGGCGTTTAGCCACCAGCTTGCCAAAGGGGAATAGCGCCTGAGCCGCGGCAGAAAACGCTGCGCCAGCGGGGGGAAGGGCTCGCCGATGCGCCAGGTACGGCTTATGCCATAAGGATTGATATTGGTGAAAACGCGCAGTATGCGCTCGCCGCGGTTGGGTCGTGAAGGAAAGGCGTCCACGTGCAGGCGGCTATCATCCTTGCGCCAGGAGGCCCTGGCGCGCCAGTCGGCGACCTGATGCAGCCGCAGGGTACCGGCCGGGCTGTGGCAGGCGTCAAGGTAGGCCGGCAGCAATGACGCCATCAGGGCGCGGCAGTCCTGATAATAACGCTGCAGCAGTTGCCGCGCCGCCGGACGCTGCTCCGGCGCCGCCACGCCGTCCAGCCGGTCGCGATCGGGCCGATAGCTGATATTTTTGCGTTCCGGCTCCAGCAGGACGGGATCGAGCAAGGCCTCTTCTTGCGGGGTTAATATAAAAGACAAGCGGGGTAAATACAGAATTTTGCCCTCTTCCAGCGCCGCGACGACGGCGGACGCGTCTGGCCGGTCAAGGTGCCATTGCTGGTAAGGCAGCGTCATCACGGCAAGCTCATAGGCTATTGGGTTCGGCATAATAATTCCTGGTATAAACGGAGGATCCGGTTATTTTTTTCGGCGGTCATTGCGACTGGATAATACTTTTATCCAACATTACTATTATTTAGAGATATATTTCGGGAGCCGGAGCAATAATTTGCCAAGTTATTAATTGAATAATTATAATCGTAAATGAGACAAGGAAATAAACAGTCGCCAAATAAGCACCAGATAAATTTATGTTTTACCGCGGTCGCCATCACGCCACGCGGCGTGGAATGACAGGGTAACCAGACCAGTGAAAAATCGCTATGATGGTTACGGTCACCCTTATTAATGTATAACTTCCCGGCGATATATCATTTTAATTAATGCCGTATCCGTCATTCAATAAACCGCGCCGTTACAGGTTCAGTAAATCCACGATGGCGTCCACTACGGCCTGCGGCGCTTCCTGGGGAGTATTATGCCCGATGCCCGCTAACAGGCGCCGTTGATAATAGGCGGAAAATTTATCGCGATCGCGATCGCGATCGGCGGCGCCCGGCGCGCCGGTGTCGAGACCCGCGCCCACGCCGTCGTCAAGACCGCATAGCGAAATGGTGGGCACCGCGATAACCGGCAGGCGTTGTAACCGATCCTCGATCGGCTGCAGTAGGGGATCTCCCGCCATATAGCCGTACCGGTGGCGGTAGGAATGGATCACCACCTCGACAAAATCCGGGTTGTCGAATGAGGCGGCGGTGCGCGCGTAGGCGGCGTCGGTAAAATGCCAGGAAGGCGACCATAACCGCCACAGCAGGCGGCAAAATGCCGCCCGGTTGGCCGTCAGTCCGGCGCGGCCGCGCGGGGTATGGAAATAATATTGGTACCAGTACCGGTGCTCCGCCTCGGGATCCTGCGGCGCGGCTGAAGCGGCGATATCCTGGATATTGTAACCGCCCGCGCTGACCAGGGCCGTCACCCTGGCGGGCCAAAGAGCGGCGAGGATACAGGCCGCGCGCCCGCCCCAGTCATAGCCCGCCAGGACGGCCTTCTCCAGCGACAGCGCGTCCATCATATCCAGCAGATCACGGGCCAGGGCGGCCTGCTGCCCCGAGCGCATGACGCCGTCGTTGATAAACCGGGTGGGGCCGTAGCCGCGCAGATAAGGCACCATCACCCGGTAGCCCCGCGCGACCAGCCCAGGCGCCACGTCATCATAGGCGCGCGGATCGTAGGGAAAGCCATGCAGTAAAATCACCGCCGCGCCGTCCCGCGGACCATATTCCTCATAAGCCAGGTCGAGCATGGGGGTGCGCACGTACCTTGTCGCGGGAAGTTTCATCAGGGCGCTCCTGTGGTGTATGCCGCAAGGTGATAAGTCAGTATAGAACGGTTGGCAACCGGCGATGATCATCCGTCGTACTTCGTAATGCGAAATAACATGCGAGTGATTAGTATTTATATTTTATCGCCAGGGGGAGGGCGTTATGCCCATAACGGACTTGTTTTTTTAAAAATCTGGCGGGTTGTTTTATTCTTTATTTCGCTTATGGCGGGCTGGGTGCGCCGGCGATATTTTTCGCCATGGGGAGAAAGAACGTCTTTATTCTCCTCGTTGTACGGTCAATAGGGCGAAAATCTGTGCGCAAACTCATATTTTAATTCTTTAATGAATCAATATTATTTAAATCCAAAGAGGGATTTAATAAATAACTAATTGAATTTTAAGTATTAATTAATTCAAAAAGTGTTATATAAAATTATATATATCGGTTTTATTGATGCCGGACAATACCCCTGTCTATCCTAAGGGTAATCTCATTGCGAGGATGATTATGCCGCAATGAATTTCCGCCGCGCTTTCTGTGTTCGGTGGCATTTTATGCGTGGCGAGACTGTTCCGGATTGATGTCATCGTTAAACAGGGATTTGAGATCTTCAGGGTGAATTATCATGAAAAGCAAAAATAATAATACTTTACTAAATATCCCCCTAACCCGGCGAAATCTGGTGAAGGATAGCGCAGTGTGCGGACTGGCGCTGGCCGCCGGCGGCGTGGCGCTGCCGTTTAGCCGCCAGGCCCGGGCCGATGGAGATCCGGCAACCCTTTCCCCATCCCCCGCCGCTGAAAAAATCGTCTGGAGCGCCTGTACGGTAAACTGCGGCAGCCGTTGTCCGCTGCGCATGCATGTGGCCGATGGCGAAATCACATATGTGGAAACCGATAATACCGGCAATGACGTGTATGGGGATCTGCACCAGGTACGCGCCTGCCTGCGCGGGCGGTCGATGCGACGCCGGGTCTATAATCCCGATCGGCTGAAATACCCGATGCTGCGGATAGGGCAACGTGGTGAAGGCAAATTCAAACGCATCAGCTGGGACGAGGCGTTCGGTTTAATCAGCGCTAACCTTAAGCGCATTATTAAGGATTATGGCAACGAGGCCATTTACCTGAATTACGGCACCGGCACGCTCGGCGGCACCATGACCCGCTCCTGGCCGCCGGGGAAAACGCTGATTGCCCGCCTGATGAACTGCTGCGGCGGTTATCTGAATCATTACGGCGACTACAGTTCGGCGCAAATCGCGGCGGGATTGAACTATACCTACGGCGGCTGGGCGGAAGGCAACAGCCCGACCGATATCGTAAATAGCAAGCTGGTGGTGATGTTCGGCAATAATCCCGGTGAAACCCGTATGAGCGGCGGCGGGGTGACCTATTTGCTGGAGCAGGCGCGCGAACAGTCCAATACCCGCATGGTGGTTATCGATCCCCGGTATACCGATACCGCCGCCGGCCGCGAAGACGAGTGGCTGCCCATCCGGCCGGGCACGGACGCCGCGCTGGCTTCTGCGCTGGCTTATGTGCTTATTAGCGAAAATCTGGTGGACCAGCCCTTCCTGGATAAATACTGCGTCGGTTATGACGAAAAAACACTGCCTGCCGGCGCGCCGGCCAACGGCCATTATAAAGCTTATATCCTGGGCCAAGGCCAGGACGGGACGGCGAAGACCCCGGCCTGGGGCGCCGCCATCACCGGCATCCCCGCCGCGCGCATCATCCAGCTGGCGCGGGAAATCGGCAGCGCCAAGCCGGCCTATATCTGCCAGGGGTGGGGGCCGCAGCGCCACGCCAACGGCGAGACGACCACCCGCGCCATCGCGATGCTGGCCATCCTGACCGGCAACGTCGGCATCAGCGGCGGCAACAGCGGCGCCCGCGAAGGGTCCTATGAAATCCCCTTTGTCCGCATGCCTACGTTGGAAAACCCGGTAAAAACCAGTATTTCCATGTTTTTATGGACCGATGCCATCGTGCGCGCCACCGAGATGACCGCGATCCGCGACGGGGTACGCGGCAAGGACAAGCTTGACGTCCCGATAAAATTTATCTGGAATTACGCCGGCAACTGCCTGATCAATCAACATTCCGACATCAACCGTACCCATGACATCCTGCAGGATGACAAGAAATGCGAGATGATTGTGGTGATTGATAACCATATGACCTCGTCGGCCCAATATGCCGATCTGGTGCTGCCGGATTGTACGGCGTCGGAGCAAATGGATTTTTGTCTGGACGCGTCAAGCGGTGATATGGGGTACGTGATTTTTGCCAGCCAGGCTATCAAGCCGCGGTTCGAGTGCAAGAATATCTACGATATGACCAGCGAAATCGCCCGCCGCATGGGGGTCGAGCAGCAGTTTACCGAAGGGCGCACGCAGGAAGAGTGGCTGCGTTATCTTTATCAGCAGTCGCGGCTGGCCGTTCCGGCGCTGCCGGGATTTGAACAGCTCCAGGCCCAGGGCATATTCAAGCAGCGCGATCCGGACGGCCATTTCGTGGCTTATAAAGCCTTTCGCGCCGATCCGGCGGCCAATCCGCTCACCACGCCCTCTGGTAAAATTGAAATCTATTCCGCCGCGCTGGCAACGCTGGCGGCTACCTGGCAACTGTCCCCCGGCGATGAAATCAACCCGCTGCCCGTCTATAGCCCGGGTTTTGAAAACTACGATGATGCGCTGAATAAAAAATACCCCTTGCAGCTGACCGGGTTTCATTACAAGGCGCGCACTCATTCAACCTACGGCAATATCGCTATTTTAAAGGCCGCGAACCCGCAGGAAATCTGGATAAATCCCCTTGATGCGCAAGCGCGCGGGATCAAAGACGGCGACATTATCCGCATATTCAACGACCGGGGGGAGGTGAGGATCAATGCCAGAGTCACGCCGCGAATGATGCCCGGGGTAGTGGGTTTGGGCGAGGGCGCCTGGTATGCGCCGGACGGGAATCGTATCGACCATGCCGGCAGCATTAACGTGCTGACCACGCAGCGCCCTTCTCCGCTGGCCAAGGGTAATCCTTCGCATACCAATTTGGTGGAAGTTGTCCGACTTTAAGGAGTAGTCCATGTCGACACAATATGGATTTTATATTGATTCAAGTCGTTGCACCGGCTGCAAGACCTGCGAAATGGCCTGCAAAGACTATAAAAATCTGGCGCCGGACGTCAGTTTTCGCCGCATTTATGAATATGCCGGCGGCACATGGCGGCAGGAAGCGGACGGCAGCTGGCAGCAGAACGTCTTTAGCTATTATCTCTCCATTGCCTGTAATCATTGCGAGGATCCGGCCTGCGTCAAGGTCTGCCCGAGCGGGGCCATGCATAAGCGCGATGACGGCCTGGTGGTGGTTAACGAGGATGTCTGCATCGGCTGCCGCTACTGCGCCATGGCCTGTCCCTACGGCGCGCCGCAGTATAATGAGGCGAAAGGGCATATGACCAAGTGCGATGGCTGCCAGGAGCGTTTGGCCGTCGGTCTGAAACCGGTCTGTGTCGAATCCTGTCCCTTGCGGGCGCTCGACTTCGGTCCCATTGAGGATCTGCGCCGGCAACACGGTACGCTGGCTCAGCTGGCGCCGTTGCCGCAGGCTCGCTACACCAAGCCTTGCATTGTGCTTAAGCCTAACGCCAATAGCCGTCCTTGCGACGATACCACCGGCTATCTGGCTAATCCGAGGGAGGTGTAATATGGGTACGGGATGGCAGGAATGGCCCCTGATTTGGTTTACGGTGCTGGGGCAGTGTGTGGTGGGCGGGTTTATCGTCATGGGGCTGGCGCGGATGGCCGGCCATTACGATGCCGGGCAGCATCTGCGGCTGCATCGCTGGATGAGCGTTCTCTGGCTGCTGATGGGCCTGGCGTTTCTGGCGTCGGTGCTGCACCTGGGCACGCCGCTGCGGGCGCTTAATTCGCTCAATCGGCTGGGTTCGTCGGGACTCAGTAATGAAATCGCCTCCGGGTCGCTGTTTTTCGCCGCGGGCGGCCTCTACTGGCTGCTGACGGTGACGGGCAGGATGCCGCGCGCGCTGGGCAAGGCGTGGCTGGGGCTTGCCATGGCGCTGGGCCTGGTATTCGTCTATGCCATGACCCGGGTTTACCGGATTGATACCGTACCCACCTGGAATAACGGCTATACCGCGCTGAATTTCTTTCTGACGGTGCTCATCGGCGGGCCACTGCTGGGCGCGCTATTGCTGCGGGCCGCCGGGATCGAGATCCGCCGCCGCCGGATGCTGGTTACGCTTAGCATCGCGGCGTTGCTTGTCAGTATGGGGGCTGCCGTCATGCAGGCGGCCGGACTGGCGGCAATACAGAGTTCAGTGCAGCAGTCCGCCGCGCTGGTGCCCTGGTACGGCGAACTGATGGCGCTGCGGCTGGCGCTGGTCGTCCTTGGCCTGGGCTGCTGGGTCTGGCCGATGCTGCGGCGCGTCAACAGCGGCGTCGCCGGTCTGGCGCTGGGTTTTGCCTTGGTGGTGGCGGGAGAACTGGTGGCCCGCGGGGTATTTTATGGATTGCATATGACCGTCGGCATGGCTGTTGCCGGTTAGCGTGCAAAACGGCTTATTCGGCCGGGGTGCTGCATTCCCGCCAGGCGAATGCGCACGCTACCCTTAGGCCGTCATCGCCGATACCCGTTTCATGAGCTGGGCGTGCCGCGCTGGCGCCCATCGCCTCAGGACTGATCAATAAGCGCCAGCAATTGCCGATAAACGGCCGGATTGGCCATCAGCACCGCATTACCGTTCATCAACCCCTGGTTATGCATAAAATCATTCGTCACGCCGCCGGCCTCGCGCACCATAACGATGCCCGGCAGGCTGTCCCAGGCGTTCATATGGGGTTCGTAATAGCCGATCAGCCGGCCGGCCGCCACATAGGACGTCATCAACGCGCCGGACCCGTTGCGGATAAACATGCCGCCGGCGCGCAGCAGGTTGCCGATAAAAGGCGTAAACACCCCGGGGGCGACCCGGCCCGAGGTCCCCACGCCCACCAGGCCGTCGCGCACCGCTTGGCCGCCGTGTACCCGCAGCGGCGTATCGTTGACAAAGGCGCCTTTGCCGGCGCAGGCGTGGAAGATTTCATCGTGGTTGGGATCGCAGACCACGCCGATGATGGGTTCGCCCTGGATAACCACCCCGATGGCAACGCACCAGGTATGCAGTCCGTTGAGAAAAGCGCTGGTGCCGTCTATCGGATCGACCACCCAGGTACAAGACGCGGTTTGGCCGCCGCCGGTTTCCTCGCCGAGAAAGCCATCCTGCGGGAACCTGGCGGTGATGGCCTGGTGGATAAGGGCCTCCACGGCGCGGTCGGCAATGCTGACCACATCCTGCAAATCCCCGCCCTTATGCTCCACGTCCAGCCGGTGGCGCTGCTGATAAAAGGCAAACGCGCGGCGGGCGCCGGCTTTCGCCAGTTCACAGGCAAAACGGTAGCGTTCGTCAATATCCTGCTGAGTGACTATGTCCATTTCCGCCTCAATATTATTATCTCGTCTCTCGTCGTCTACCGGCCCTTGCCGGGCGGCGGGGCTGGCAGCAATGATGATATACGCAGGCGCATCACATCACATCTAGATGACGGCAATATGACCCGCGGGACGTCCTGACCCTTTACCGGCCGGCGCATTTGCCCGATGATGTCATCCCCGGTTGCGATTCGCCGGCGCTACCCGCTACCGCCGCCGGGGAAACCCCTCTAACGGAGAAAATACATGATTGTTGAGATGCGTGTTTATCATTGCCTTCCCGGCCGCCTGCCGGCACTTCAGGACCGCTTCCGGAATACCACGCTGGCTTTATTTGCCCAGTACGGTATCGAGCCGATAGGTTTCTGGACCACCCTCATCGGCCCCAGCAACCATAGCCTGACCTATTTGCTGAAGTGGGACAGCCTGGCCGATCGCGAGGTCCGCTGGAGCGCCTTCCAGGCGGATACGGCGTGGATAGCCAAGCGTACGGCCAGCGAGGCGGATAAACCTATTGTCGAACGTATTGAAAATTCCTTTTTAACGCCGACGGACTTTTCCGCTCTTCGCTGACAAGACGACACTCCGGTCCGGTGCGGATTAACATGCGCAGTTTATGCTGTCCGTGCCGGGCTGGCCGCGGAAATGATTGCCGGCGGCGGTGAGCGCTATAAAGAATCAGGGAATAAGAGAATTTTTGGCGGTATTCAGTGTGACGATAGCGGGTTGATAGATTTGGATATCCTGGATGATGTCGAAGGAGAAATAATGTCCGTCCCGGCTGGGTACAAACTCTGAATCAGGTATAAACGCCGCGCCCTCCAGACCCGCATTGAGCAGATCCAGAATCAGCCGCGGCTCGGACACCTTCATCAGGATATTCACTTCCTCAATCTCCGCGTAGAGTTTATTCAGCAAGAATTCATAGGTTCCCTCGCCGTCGATACGGTGATGCAATATCAGCGGCAGCTTGCCGATGTCGGATAAATTAACGCGCTTGCCGGCGAACGGGCGGGAAAATGAGGCTGATAATACGGCGATAAGTTTTACCGGCGCCAGTTCGCGCACATAAAAAGAGCTGCATTCCCTGGGGCTTTGGATCAGCGCGATATCCAGCGCCTTTTGCGCCAATAACGCTTCAAGATGGCTGGAATCTGAGACCAGTACGTTAATATCCCAGTCAGGCTGCCGCTGGTAAAAATCCAGCAGGGTTTGGTTAAAATAACGCAAATACAAATAGGATACGCCGATTTTGACCACTCTTTTTTGCCGGGTGGCGATAGCGATGGTCTGTTTTTTCAGCGCGTTAACCTGGCTTAACACCTCGCAGGAATGGCGGTAAAGAAAGGCGCCCGCCTCGGTGAGCAGCATTTTTTTCGGGGTGCGGATAAAC
This sequence comes from Sodalis sp. C49, assembly GCF_046352915.1. NCBI lineage: Bacteria > Pseudomonadati > Pseudomonadota > Gammaproteobacteria > Enterobacterales > Bruguierivoracaceae > Sodalis > Sodalis sp. C49. The sequence goes on from NZ_CP163303.1 coordinate 468,234, forward strand.
AGCGGCGAACCGATTTCCGCCTCCAGCTCGTGCAGCCTTTTGCCCAGCGGCGGTTGGGCGATATTCAGCAGCTTGGCCGCCTTGCTGATCGATCCCTGCTCGGCGATAGCGCAAAAATACCGCAGCCTTTTCAGGTCCATTCCACTCTCCCGGTGCCCCCTGACGTGAGCACAGCATAACAGTAAATCCCGGTACCGCTAAGATGGGCCGCGGTATTTGCGTCAGGGGGATGGCCTGGCGATCAGTGAATAAACAGGGTCCAGAAATGGGAAATGGGCAGCACCAGCACCAGCGCCGGTAAGAGATTTCCCACCGGGAACGATTTAATGCCGGCAATACGAAACCCGGTGGCCAGCATGATAAATCCGCCGGCGGCGGTAAAGTCGCCCATCATTTCAGGGGTGGTGTGCGGCATAATCAGCACGGCGGCCGAGGCGATGCACAGCTGGATAACTAACTGCGGCACGGCAATCAGGGCGACGGCGTAACCCAGCACGGTGGCGAAAATCGCCGCGGTGAATATATCCATGATGGATTTAACGAACAGGATATTGGCGTCGTGGGTCATGCCTTCGGTCATGGCGCCGATAATACCGGTGCCGCTGGCGCAAAACAGCACCAGGATCGCCACGAATTTTTCGGTGAATACCGCCGGATCCAGCTTGCCGTCATCCGCTGAAAAACGATTGGCAATGCCTTTGGCGACATTACCCATCGTGCCGATACGTCTTTCCAGATAAACCAGCTCGCCGATGGCCGCGCCCACGATAAGCGATAATATCACTACCGGCAGGCTGTGGATTTTGACAATAAGCGCGATACCCAGCCCCATGGAGGAGAGACCGAAGGTCAGCGGTAAGGCAATGCGCAGCCGCTCGGGGATTTTGCCGCCAAAAAATGCGCCGACAATACCGCCCGCCAAAACGGCGCAGCCGTTGACGAATGGACCAATTAACATCAATTCTTCCTTAGAATGAAGACTATTTCCGCATCAGCCGCGCGGGATTTCGCCCCAGCGTTTAAGATTGCCGACGTCCAGACCGAATAAATCCAGCGCGCGGGCGGCGCTGTGACGGACGATATCGTCCACGCTTTGCGGAGCCTGGTAAAAGGCGGGAACGGGGGGGAATATTATCCCGCCCATTTCCGTTACCGATTGCATGTTTTTCAGATGGGTAAGATGCAGGGGGGTTTCCCTGACCATCAGCACCAGCCTGCGCCGCTCTTTTAAAATCACATCGGCGGCCCGGGTCAGAAGATTGCCGGCCAGTCCATGGGCAATCGCGGCGAGACTGTTCATTGAACAGGGCGCGATTATCATGCCGAGCGTTGTAAACGAGCCGCTGGCTATCGCGGCGCCCAGATTGGTTACGCTGTGCACTTCATCCGCCAGTTTCACCACCTCCTGGCGCTCATAGGTCGTTTCGAGCGCCCTGGTGGCTTCCGCTCCTTTGCTGATGACCAGATGCACTTCAATATCCTGTTCATGTAGCAGCTCCAGCACTTTCATGCCGTACTGGAACCCGGAAGCCCCGCTGATGCCTACGATAATGCGCCGCTTACTCATCTTAACAACTCGGTTTATTTAAAATCAGGCAGAAATTTCCGCACGTCGACTTTTTTGAATTTGGAACGGACAAAGTGCGATTTCAGATGAAAGGGTACCGTGCAGTCAAAAATGGTTTTACAGGATACGCCCTGCTGCGAAATGCTCGGGCTGTATTCCGGCACCTGCGACGGGTCCAGGGGGTGGCAACGCACGCCGGGGATAAAGATGGTATCGACGTCGCCCTGGTAACGGGTCTGCATCGCCCACAGGATATCGTCGGTATCAAAGATATCGACATCCTCATCGACCAGGATGACGTGCTTGAGTTCCGAAAACGCGGCGAAGGCCAGCAGCGCCGCCTGCCGTTGCCGGCCTTCGTCAACCGGCGAGGCTTTTTTGCATTGCAGCACCGCCAGCAGCTTGCCGCCGCCGGAGGTGTGGGCATGCACGTTCAGCACCCGCCCCGGCATGGCCCGTTCAATCATATCCAGGATACTGGCCTCGGTGGGAATGCCCGCCATGCTGACATGCTCGCCGCTGGGACCGAGGGTGGTTTGCAGGATCGGGTGTTTTCGGTAGGTGACCGCCTTGACCTTGATAACCGGCAGCGCCGCCTTGGCTTCGCCGGTATAACCGGGGAATTCGGGCATGGCTTTACCGGTATGGGTGTTCTGGTCTTCCCGCACGCGTACGTTGGGCAACAGTTCGCCTTCGATAACAATTTCGGCGTGCGCGATGGCGCGCTCGTCGATGGTCAGGCAATTGACCAGCTCGACGGCTTTGCCGCGCAGCGCGCCGGCGATACTGAGTTCGTTAAAGCCAAGCGGGGTGGTGGGCGGCTCGAAGCAGGCGGCGATTTCGATGGCGGGATCGACGCCGATGCTGATGGAAATCGGCAGCGCCTGTCCCAGCCGTTCGGCTTTTTCACGGAAGGCGTCGATATGCCGGCCCGGCGTCAGCCACATGGACAGTTCGTCGCGGCTTTGAATGCAAAGACGATGAATGGTGATATCGGATTGTTTGGTTTCCGGGTCGGAGGCGTAGCATAACCCCATGGTGAAATACGGGCCGGCATCTTCTTCGGTATTGGTCGGCGCCGGTAATAATGTCCGCAGGTCAAACGCCGGATCCGAGGCGAGATGGACCACTTCCTGGCATACCGCCTTTTCCTTGCCGACCACGACCGGCGCTATGGCGTTGGCTACCGATTCCTTTAACAGGAAACCCAATCTTTCCGGTGCGCAGTTAAGCAGATGGCCCACGCGTTCGCGGGTAGACATCAGGCCGGTCACCACGCGCACGCCGGGGAATCCCTTAATGGTATTGAACATCATCGCCGGCCCTTTGCGTGTCGGGCGCTGGCAGGTGCCGCCCGCGCCGACGTAGCGATAGACGCCGGATAATTCAGCCTCGGGATCGACCTCGACATCGGTGCTGACGAATTCACCGGCAATCGTTTCCAGCAGGGCGATGGCCGACCGGAGATCCTGTACGGGTTGCCGATCGGTGTTAGGGTTCTGTTCTGACATTTTTCCTCCGAAAAGACAGTGATATACATCCTGCGAAGACTATATCCCCGGCCACGTAATGGATAAAGTACCGTTTATATTCAGCCGGTAAACCTTTTTGGTTTAGATAAGCTCATGAAAAAACACGCCGCAGCGTATTTCCCGCTCTCCCGCCATGACCGCGGAAACCCGTTTCGTTTGCGGTTGCGGATCTGCTAGATTAATTCGTGTCCAGGATGAAAGGAGCGATATCATGACCCGTCTTACCGCTAACGATTTTGATCCGCAGCTGCTTGAGCTGTATGACTATTACGTCCATGGCAAGATCACCAAGCGTCAATTCCTGGTCAAGGCGGCGCACTTCGCCGTCGGCGGTTTGACCGCCGCCGGCATACTGTCCTTGCTCAGCCCCAATTATGCCCTTGCCCAGCAGGTTGAATTTACCGACCCGGATATCGCCGCGGAATATATTACCTACCCGTCGCCCAACGGCCACGGCCAGGTGCGCGCTTACCGGGTGCGTCCCGCGGCGGCCAGGGAGCCGGTGGCGGGGGTGGTGGTGGTACATGAGAACCGCGGGCTCAATCCGTATATCGAGGATGTGGCCAGGCGCGTCGCCAAGGCGGGATTCGTGGCCCTCGCCCCCGATGGACTCAGCTCCGTCGGCGGTTATCCCGGCAATGACGACAAAGGCCGCGAACTGCAGCAGCAGGTGGATCCCACCAAACTGATGAATGATTTTTTCGCCGCCATTGAGTATCTGATGGGGCGCGGGCAAACCAACGGCAAGGTGGGCATCACCGGTTTTTGCTACGGCGGCGGGGTGGCCAACGCGGCGGCCGTGGCCTATCCCGAGCTTGGCGCCGCCGTGCCTTTTTACGGCCGGCAGCCGAAACCGGAGGACGTGCCGCGCATCAAGGCGCCGCTGCTCTTGCATTATGCCGGGCTCGATACCCCCATTACCTCGGGCTGGCCCGCTTATGAGACGGCGCTGAAAGCCGCCGGCAAGACCTATGAGGCCTATATTTACCCCGGCGTGAACCACGGATTCCATAACGATTCCACGCCGCGCTATGACCAGGCGGCCGCCGATCTCGCCTGGCAACGCACCATCGCCTGGTTCCGGCGTTATCTGGCGTAACCGCGGCGGGCCTGATGCCGCGCCAGCGGCCTCTTATACTCCGGGGGCGTCGAGGTGGGTGCTTTTCAGCTGGTTATCCTGCTGATGGCGTTCGAGCGCCAGCGTGATCAACCGGGTGATAAGCTCGGCATAGCCGATGCCGCTCGCCTGCCATAATTTCGGGTACATGCTGATATTGGTAAAGCCGGGCAGGGTATTGACTTCGTTGACAATGGCGTCGCCGGCGGCGGTGAGGAACAGGTCCACCCGGGCCATGCCCTGGCACTCCAGCGCCTGGTAGGCCTTGACGGCCATGGCGCGGATGCGCTCGTTGACCAGGGCGGGGATATCGGCGGGGATCGCCACCGTCGCGCCCTGTTCGTTGATATATTTGGTTTCGTAACTGTAAAACGCGTCGCTGAGAATAATTTCTCCGCAGCCGCTGGCCTGCGGCTGGTCATTGCCCAATACCGCGCATTCGATCTCGCGCCCGGTAATGGCCGCCTCCACCACCACCTTATGGTCATAGCGGAATGCCAGTTGCACCGCGTGGTTGAATCCGGCTTCGTCGGCCACTTTGCTGACGCCGATGGAGGATCCCTGGTTGGCCGGCTTGATAAACAGCGGCAGCCCGAGCCGGGCGCTGACCGAGGCGAAATCATGGCTGGCGCTATTGGCCCGGGTCAGGGTCACAAATGGCGCCACCGGCAGGCCGGCATCGCGCAGCAGACGTTTGGCGATGTCTTTATCCATGCAGAGCGCCGATCCCAGCACGCCGCTGCCGACAAACGGAATATTGGCCATGCGCAGCAGGCCTTGTAACGAGCCGTCCTCGCCGAGCGTGCCGTGAACAATGGGAAAAATCACGTCCATCTGCGCCAGCGCGCTGGCGTTACGGCTTTCGATAAGCTGATGGCTCGCCTGTCCGGGCACCAGCGCCACGCCGGTATGGGACGGGTTCAGGGCGATACGGGCCGGATTGTCCTGATGAAGCAGGTAATCCGAGGCATCGTTAACGTGCCAGATGCCCTGTTTATCGATGCCCAACAGGGTCACATCAAATTTTTCACGGTCGATATTGTCAACAATGTTTTTCGCCGATTGCAAAGAGACCTCATGCTCGGCCGATTTCCCGCCAAAAATGACGCCTACCCGAATCTTTTTCATCTGTTGATCCTTATGGTTGCCTGCTTTTATTGGCAGGCCACTGTCGTCTGGCTGGCGTGCGCCGGCAAACCCATGGGTATTGCCGTCCCGTCCGACCACATTATCACCGATGCCGCACCTTGCGCCAGATGCCGGCGCCGCCGGGCAACCGCTGACGGCGCCCTGGCCTCAGGCCGCATTTTTGCCGCGCAGCCGCCAGCCGGCGGCGAGAAGAATAAACCACAGCGGCGTGACCATCAGCGCCGCGCGGGTATCCTCCTGCAGCGTCAGCAACACCAGCACAAACAGGAAGAAGGCCATGCAAACCCAGCACATCACCTTGCCCAGCGGCATTTTAAAGCGCGACTGCCGATGGCGCTCGGGATAGCGTTTCCGATAGGCCAGGTAAGAGCAGAGAATAATGGTCCAGACAAACATAAACAGAATGGCGGATACCGTGGTCACCAGGGTAAATACCGTCATCACGTTCGGGATCAGGTAGATCAGCGCCACGCCGATAAGCAGGCACAGGCAGGAGAACACCAGGCCGTTGGTCGGCACGGCGCGACGCGATAGCAGCGCGAAACGCCGGTGGGCCACGCCCTGTTCCGCCAGGCCGTACAGCATGCGGCTGGTGGAAAACATGCCGCTGTTGGCCGAGGAGGCCGCGGAGGTGAGCACCACAAAATTCACCACGCTGGCGGCGGCGGGCAGGCCGGTCATCATAAACATCGACACAAACGGGCTGTGGTCCGGCGCCACGCTGTCCCAGGGCGTTACCGCCATAATGGCCATCAGCGCCAGCACGTAAAACATAATCACCCGCAGGGGGATGGCGTTGATGGCGCGCGGCAATACGGTGTGGGGGTCGCGGGTTTCCGCCGCGGTGGTGCCGACCAGTTCAATCCCGACAAAGGCGAATACCGCAATTTGGAACCCGGCGAAAAAACCGTCGAGACCTTTGGGAAACAGGCCGCCGTGCTGCCAGAGATTCGCAATGGATGCCGTGCCGCCGGCGGGCGAGTGGTAGTGCATCGCCGCCAGCAGCGCGCCGGCCGCGATCAGGGCGACGATGGCGATGATCTTGACCAGGGCGAACCAGAATTCCAGCTCGCCGAACAGCCGCACGGTGGCGATATTCAGCGAAAAGAACACCGCGACGCACAGCAGGCCGCTCATCCAGATGGAGAAGCCGGGAAACCACAGCTGAAAATAGGCGCTGATGGCCACCACATCGGCAATGCCGGTCACCACCCAGCAGAACCAGTAGGTCCAGCCGGTAAAGTAACCCGCCCAGGGGCCGAGCAGGTCGGCGGCGAAATCGCTGAAAGATTTATAGGCCAGGTTGGAGAGCAGCAGCTCGCCCATCGCGCGCATCACGAAAAACAGCATAAAACCGATAATCAGATAAACGAAAATGATCGAGGGCCCGGCCAGGCTGATGGTTTTGCCGGAACCCATAAACAGGCCGGTGCCAATGGCGCCGCCGATGGCGATCAGCTGGATATGGCGGTTATTCAGGCTGCGTTGCAGCGTATCCGCAGGCGCTTGCGTTGCCGGGCTCTGTGTAGAATGTTCAACCATATAGACCTATTCCTGTCAGTGATGTTGTGTCGGCTCTGCCGGCCGATAGCTGTGAAAGGGGAACCGTTTCGCGGGGCATAAGATAAAGTAATAATGAGGCGGGGGGGTAATGGTTTTTTATTGCGGCGCCGGGGGCTTTTGACCGGCTCAGCGCTTCGCACCCATCATAAAGGCCAGTTTACGGCCGCCGCGGGTCTGTTCCAGCGCCAGTTTAACCGACAGGGTCAGCGGCACCGCCAGCAGCACGCCGGTCATGCCCAGCAGTCCGTCCCATACCACCAGGGAGATGATCACGGTGCTGGTGGTCATATCCAGCTTACGTCCGATGATGTAGGGCTCCAGCATGCATCCCAACAGCAGGTTCAGCGCCAGGAACACCATCAGCACCGCCGCGCCCGCGCCGGCGCCGTTAAAGATAAACGCCTGGATGACCGGCGGTATCGCGGCCAGCACCGAGCCGATGACCGGGATAAAATTCAGCAGGCAGGCCAGCGCGCCCCAGATAAAGGCGAACTTGACCTGCAGCAGCAGGAGGGCGCCCCAGATAATCAGGCCGCTGACCAGGCTGGAGAGCGTTTTTATCGCCAGGTAATGACTGACGAAGCCGATGCCCTGGCGCATGGCCGCCATGCCCGGCGATGAGGCGTGCAGCAGGCGCTGGCTTTTCGCCACCAGGGCGGGCACTTCGATAAGCATAAACAGCACCATCAGGAACACCACCAGTACCGTCGACAGAATGTCCGAAATCCGGCCGAGGGTACGGGTGGCCATCCGCAGCAGCTGGCCCGGGTCGAGATAGGTCATGACGTCGTCCGGCGTCAGCGTGACCCCGGCGCGCGCCAGCGGGGCCAGTCCGGCGGACAGGGGACCGGACAGCAGGCCGCCCGCCTGGCTGCTCATCTGGTTGAGTTCCGGCAGGGCGTCCATGATGTTGAGCAACGTGAACAGCAGCGCGATGAGCAGGCCGCCGCTCAGCAGCGCCACCCCCGCCAGCCGCGGCAGGCCCAGGCGTGTCATCAGGCCGATCAGCGGCTCCAGGACAATCGCCAGAAACAGCGCCAGCAGCAGCGGTACGATAACCGGGGCGGCCAGATGCACGCCCGCCAGCACAATCACCACGCAGGCCAGCAGGCGCAACACGTCAGTCAGGGCTATCTGCTGTTTATCATGAATGGTCATGCGGTGTGCTCCCGGAGTGCGCCATCGTTGCCGCCGCGCCATGTCGCCGGCATGGAATCCGGCCAATATAGCGCGGGAAACCGGCATTTGCCGTGACGGCCGTCCACCGGTTTTCACTTCATATTGAAAGGGAATGCGGCTGAAGGTTAATCATACAAACCGTCGCGTTGCACGGCGGAATGGTTTTTATTGTCACGGATGCGGCGCACGGAATCCCTGATCATCAATTTGCCGTTCAGCAGCAGATTGCCCACCGGCGCGTCGGGACACAACAGCCGCTGCTGCAGCGTCCTGACGGCCTCCACGCCCAGTTCGTCGCGCGGCACGTGCACCGACGTCAGCGGGATATCATGAATCGCCGCCAGGTTAAAACCGTCCATGCTCATCACCGACACATCCTGCGGCACGCGCAGGCCGGCCTGGCGCAGGGCGTTGACGGCGCCCACCGCCATAAAATCCCCGCCGGCCAGAATGGCGCTTGGGCGCTGCGCCGGCGGGCAGCGGCGGATAAAATCCCCCAGCGCCCGTTCCGACTCCGCGGTACCGAACCCTTGCACCACCAGCTGATGGCGTTCTTCGTCAAAGGGCAGGTTATGGGCATGCCAGGCTTCGCGTATCCCGTTCATACGCAGTTCCATGGTGTAGCGTCGCAGGCATTGCAGGGTCAGGATATTACGGTGTCCCTGCTCGAAGAGGTAATGGGCGGAAAATTCGCCAATCAGCTGGTGATGCGGCGATACCGAGGGCAGGCGCATGCGGCGATCGTAACAGTTGATCAGTACGCAGGGTTTATGCAGTTCGGCCGCCAGGGTATGGATGCGGTCATCATCAATGCCGACCAGCAGCGCCGCTTCCGTCTGCGGCTGGTTCATCCTGGCGAGGAACAGGGCGGCGTCGCTGTCGTTCTCGTCCAGCGCGCAGTAGCGCAGCCGCACCTCATGCTGCTCCAGCGCCCGGCTTATTCCCTGGATCACCTTGTAATAAAAAATATCGGTACGCACGTCGAACGCCCGCGGCGGGGCAAACACCAGCAAACTGTTCAACAGCAACCGGCCGGTGGACAAATTATTCATGACCCCCTCCAGCCGGGCGGCCTGTAGTACGCGGGACCGCGCCGCGGGACTGGTATTGGCTTTGCCCGCCAGCACCCGGGAAACGGTACTGATGGACAGTCCCGTTTCCCGGGCGATATCGGTGATTTTCAACTTTCCTTTCATTTTGTGATCGCCTTCAAATTAGCAAATGAAAAAATTTTCATAACGCCTTCGGCAGCGTCCCCGGGCCCCCCGGCGCGGAGAGGCGCCGGATTCACTATCTCATGAAAATCTTTGCAAAAAATGGCCTCGACCCGCGTTTTGGGCTCTTTTACTGTCGGGCGATGGTCACGTTTTACGTCTGGACGCGGGCGGTGTGAATGAGGGTAATCCGATGGACGGCAAGCCGGCGGAACGCGCAGCGTCTCCCGCCTCGCGCCCGCCGTTCGCAACCTGGGGTAAATCATGAATCTTGAAGGCCATACCAAAGCGCTTTCCCTGGCGGGTAAACGGGTAGTGCGAAATTTACGCTGGTGGATGCTGGCCCTGTTCCTGCTTGGGGTCACCGTTAACTACATCACGCGCAACGCGCTGGGGATCCTGGCGCCCGAGCTAAAAGTCAGTCTGCATATGACCACCGAACAGTATTCGTGGATCATCGCCGCCTTCCAACTGGCCTATACGGTGTTCCAACCGTTTTGCGGCTGGCTGATTGATGTGATTGGTTTAAAAATGGGGTTTTTCGTTTGCGCCCTGATCTGGTCGGTCATGTGCCTGCTGCACGCCGGGGCGGGGAGTTGGGTGCAATTGGCCATCCTGCGCTTTTTTATGGGCGCGTCGGAAGCGGCGGCCACACCCGCCAACGCCAAGGCGATTGGCGACTGGTTTCCTAAAAAAGAACGTCCCGTGGCGGCGGGTTGGGCCGGCGTCGGGTTTTCCATCGGCGCCATGCTGGCGCCGCCGATCATTTATCTGGCGCACGCCAGCTTCGGCTGGCACGGCGCCTTTTTTCTCTCCGGCGTCCTTGGCCTGCTATGGGCGGGCATATGGTGGTGGCTTTACCACTCGCCCGCGACCCATCCCAATCTGGGCGAGGATGAGCGCGGGTTTATCGGCCAGGACCATGATCCCGACCCGGTCCGGCAGCCGTTCTGGCAAGCGCTGAAAACCATTGCCCGGCTCAAGCGTTTCTACGGTATCGCCATTCCGGCCTTCCTGGCCGAACCGGCCTGGGGCGTGCTGAGTTTTTGGGTGCCGCTCTACCTGGCCAACGAACGCGGCATGGAACTGAAACAGATTGTGCTGTTCGCCTGGCTGCCGTTTCTCGCCGCCGATTTAGGCAGTATCGCCAGCGGTTATCTTACCCGCCTGTATATTCGCTGGTTTGGCTGTACGCGCATCAATTCGATCGTCGCCAGTTCCATCACCGGCGCTTTTCTGATGTTGTCGCTGGCGTTGATGACGCTGGTGCAAACCCCCTGGCTGGCCATCCTGCTGATTTCCATTGGCGGTTTCGGCCATCAGGTGATCTCCTGCATGCTCAGCGCCCTGGTGGTGGAATCTTTCGATAAGGGCCAGATGGCGACGGTGAACGGCATGCGCGGTTCCTGCGCGTGGATCGCCAGTTTTCTTTTTTCATTAATTATCGGCGTCACCGCCGATACCATCGGCTTTAACCCGCTCTTTGTCGCCATGGGTTTTTTTGACCTGATCGGCGCTATTTTCCTGGTGATGTTTATTGCCGAACGGCGCGTTGGCGCGCCGGTATGACGTAGAGGAAGCAACAGATTATGAAGACGTTGAAACAGTGGCAACTGAACCGGCAAACCGACCACTTTATTGAGCTTAGCGTGGACGGCGCGCATCTTTTCCGCCTGTATGTGCTGGAAAACGGCCTGTTCCGCGTGCTGATCAAAAAGGGCGGGGAGCTGGCGCTCGATCGCACCTGGAGCATCGCGCCGCAGCGGGATGTCCCCTGGGAAGGGCGGGATCGCGAATATATCGATGATTTTGCCTTGCCCGCCTTCGAGCTTGAGCATTGCGACAAGTCCCTGCGCCTGAGCACCGACCGGGTGAGGGTAACGGTGCACCAGCCGCTGTGGCTGGAATGGGAATACCGGATAGCGCCGGGCGGCTGGCTGCCGCTGGCCTGCGATCGTCCCACCGGCGCGTATTTGCTTAACGCCCATGGCGACGGCGCGGAGCATTATCAGCGCCGGTATGGGCAGGACCGTTATTACGGCCTGGGCGAAAAGGCGGGCGATCTTAATCGCCTCGGCAAGCGCTATGAAATGCGCAATCTCGACGCCATGGGGTATAACGCGGCGTCCACCGACCCGCTGTATAAGCATATCCCGTTCACCATCACGCAGCGTGGCGACGCCAGCTTCGGCCTGTTCTACGATAATCTCAGCAACAGCTGGTTTGATTTAGGCAACGAGCTGGATAATTACCATCCGGCCTATCGGCGCTATCGCGCCGAGGCGGGGGATCTGGACTATTATCTGTTTCTGGGCCCGCGCGTGCTGGACGTCACCAAGGCTTTGGTGCGGCTGACGGGCAAAACGGCGTTCGGCCCCAAATGGAGCCTTGGCTACAGCGGGTCGACCATGCATTACACCGACGCCCCGGACGCCCAGCAGCAACTGCTGGCTTTTATCGCCTTATGCCGCGAACATGCCATTCCCTGCGATTCGTTCCAGCTGTCGTCCGGCTATACCTCCATTCACGACAAACGCTATGTCTTTAACTGGAACCGGGAAAAGTTTCCGCGCCCGCGGGAGATGACGCAGGCGTTTCACCAGGCGGGGATCAAGCTGGCCGCCAATATCAAACCCTGCCTGCTGCGGGATCATCCCCAGTATGCCGCGGCGGCGGAGCAGGGTCTGTTTATCCGCGATTCTCAGCATGACGGCCCGGCGAACTCGCTATTTTGGGACGACGAGGGCGCCAATCTCGATTTTACCAACCCGCGTACCCTGGCCTGGTGGCAGGAAAATGTCACCCGGCAACTGCTGGAGGTCGGCATCGACGCCACCTGGAACGACAATAACGAATATGAACTGTGGGACGGCGAGGCGCGCTGCCAGGGGTTTGGCCGTGAAATCGCCATTAAACATATCCGCCCGGTCATGCCGCTGCTGATGATGCGCGCCTCCCTGGCCGCCCAGCAGCGGTTCGCGCCGCAAAAGCGGCCGTATCTGATTTCCCGCTCGGGCTGCGCCGGCATGCAGCGTTATGTCCAGACCTGGAGCGGCGATAACCGCACCAGTTGGCAAACGCTGCGGTTTAATACCCGTATGGGGCTGGGCATGAGCCTGTCCGGGCTTTATAACATCGGCCATGATGTCGGCGGTTTCGCCGGCGACAAGCCGGATGCGGAGCTGTTTGTGCGCTGGGTGCAAAACGGCGTGATGCATCCGCGTTTTACCATCCACTCCTGGAATGATGACGGCACGGTCAACGAACCCTGGATGTACCCGTCGTCGACGGCCATGGTGCGCTCGGCCATCCGCCTGCGCTATCGCCTGATGCCCTATCTGTATACCCTGTTCTGGCAGGCGTGCAGCGAGGACGAACCTATGCTGCGCCCGACGTTTCTCGATCATGAGCACGATGAGCGCACCTTTGCCGAAACCGATGATTTTATGCTGGGGCGCGATCTCCTGGTCGCGAGCGTCGTGGAGCCGGGCGCGCGTAAAAGGCGGGTCTACCTGCCGGACAACACCACCGGCTGGTATGACTGGCACAGCGGACAATGGTTTGCCGGCGGCCAGGATATCGTCCTGGACGCGCCGCTGGAGCGCCTGCCGATGCTGGTGCGGGCCGGGGCCGCCATTGCGCTTTCCGGCTGTTATCAGTGCCAGGATCCCACCCTGGATGATGAACGCCGCCTGGCGCTGTTTCCCTTGCCGGGGACAGAGGAAAGTTCGGGAATGCTGTACGAGGATGACGGCGAAAGTTTCGCCTGGCGGGACGGGCACGCGCTCTGGCTGGAATGGGATATGCAGGCCGGTCCCGGCCGGGTGGATATCCGGTTCCGGCGGCGCGGCGATTACCGGCCGGCCTGGCGCGAGCTGGTCCTGCAACTGCCCGCAGGCGATACGCGCGCGCTGTATATCGACGGCGCGCGCACCACCCGATACCTGCTGGCCTAGGCCGGCGACGCCTGCAGGTTGGGACGGCGCGTTCGCCCCGTGTCCGCCGCCCGGCAGGTCCCGGCTTTTTATCCGCTGAACGGGCCAGGCCTCATGGCGACGGCGCCGCGGGCCTGGCGCGCATCAGCGCCATGCGGCCTGGCCGCCTGCTCTTATGCCGCTTTTCGCCGTTCGCGTGGGTGTCACTGGTATGTAAATTAAATGTGATGGAGATCGGTAAACGAACAAAAAATACTTGTATGGTAGTAAGCATCTGCATATCTTTTCACCACATTCATTCGGCGGGTGCCATTGCGCGCCGCTGATGGCATGTATAACGGAGATATCCCCTCTCTGTACCTGAAACTGTGCCTGAGACAATTTGCAGAGAATAACCCTATGAGTATAAAAACAGAGTCAACACGCCATCAGCCGGTACGAAGCACCGCTGATCTGGTCAAGGTTTCCGTATCCGGCTGGCTGGGCACCGCCCTGGAGTTTATGGATTTCCAGCTGTATTCGCTGGGCGCGGCATTGGTTTTTCATGAGGTGTTTTTCCCGGAACAATCCGCCGCCATGGCGTTGATCCTGGCCATGGGCACCTACGGCGCGGGGTATATCGCCCGTATCGTCGGCGCGTTTATCTTCGGCCGGATGGGCGATACCATCGGGCGCAAACGGGTGCTGTTCATCACCATCGCCATGATGGGTATCTGTACCACGTTAATCGGCGTGTTGCCTACCTACGCCCAGATCGGCATCTACGCGCCGTTACTGCTGATAATCCTGCGTATTATCCAGGGGCTGGGCGCGGGCGCCGAAATCTCCGGCGCCGGCACCATGCTGGCCGAATATGCGCCCAAGGGTAAACGGGGGCTTATCTCCTCCCTGGTCGCCATGGGGACCAACTGCGGCACCCTGTCGGCCACCGCGATTTGGGCCGTGATGTTTTTTGTGCTGGATAAAGAGCAGTTGGTGGCCTGGGGCTGGCGTATTCCTTTTTTATCCAGCATCGTGGTGATGATTTTTGCCATCTGGCTGCGCCTGAACCTGAAAGAAAGCCCGGTTTTTGAAGAAGTGAAGGACAGCGGCGAAGGCAAGGTCGCGGTTACCGACGCGGTGCTTGATACCCATTCCCTGGCGGCGATGTTCAGCAGCAAGGCCTTCTGGCTGGCGACCGGGCTGCGTTTTGGCCAGGCCGGCAATTCAGGATTGATCCAGACCTTCCTGGCCGGCTATCTGGTGCAGACGCTGTTGTTTGAAAAAAAGATCCCCACCGACGCGCTGATGATAAGTTCAGTGATAGGCTTTCTCAGCATTCCCCTGATTGGTTGGCTGTCCGATAAAATCGGCCGGCGGTTGCCTTATATCCTGCTGAATATTTCGGCGATTATCCTGGCGTATCCTATGCTGTCGATGATTGTCGACAAGAGCAACGACGTTAACACCATTATGGCCTGTATTATCATTATCCATAATTTCGCCGTGCTGGGGCTGTTCGCGCTGGAAAATATCACCATGGCGGAAATGTTCGGCTCGCGTAATCGTTTCACCCGGATGGCGATTTCCAAGGAGCTGGGGGGATTGGTCGCCGTTGGGTTCGGTCCCGTCCTGGCCGGTATTTTTTGCAGTATGACCGGCTCCTGGTGGCCGATTACCGCGATGATCGTCGTATATTCCTGTATTGGGCTATTCTCCGCCGCCTGTATGCCGGAAGTGAGGGATCGCGAGCTGAGCACCCTGGAGGATGCGGCGTAATTCGCCTGCGGCGGGCTTATGTTGCCGCGGTGAGGGTTTCGTTTGTAGTGCGCGGTGAGGCTTATGGTGCCGCGGCGGTAAGGCTTATGTTGCAGCGGTGAGGGTTTCGCTTGCCGTGCGTGAGGTGTTCATATGTATTGCCGGGCGCCGGCAAGCGACAAAGAGGCCGTACCGCGACGGCCTCCTTGACCTCCGCGCGTCCGGCAGGTCGTGCGCCGCTGCGCGGTCCCCGGCATCCCCCATCCCGGCTTGTGGACCGCCCGGTATGCGCTCCCGGCGCAAACCGGGCTTTCGCCGCTCCCGGCGGCTCATCCAGCCAAGATGCGCGCTGCCGGCGCACTCTATGCCGGCACCACGTCAACACCATCGCCTGTGAGTAAAACAGCGTTTTGGGGTTCATCGCGGTATGTGATTACCGGGAAAAATATCAGTATTTATTTTGGGCTGATGGCTGAAAGCGTAAGGTTTAAGTTGCATGAATGATGAACGCCTTATTGCATGGCTGCATGGCTGCATGGCTGCATGGCTGCATGGCTGCATGGCTGCATGACTGCATGACTGCATGACTGCATGACTGCATGACTGCATGTCCAACTTTTCGCTGTGCCAGCTGCATTCCGTACCCGTTGTATTCCAGAACCGTCAATCGCATTCCGACGCCAGACCCTATCCAAAACTACAGCGCCGCTGTTGTTTCATAATATGCAGCGCCAACAGCGACATGGGGACCGGCATAAAGCGCGCTGACGGCGCCTGTGCCCCCGGCATGAGCCGCCGGGAGCGGCGAAAGGCCCGGTTGCGCCGGGAGCGCATACCGGGTCGGTGCATCACGGGGGCATGGGCGACGGAAGGCATCGCGCAGCGACGCGCGACCTGCCGGGCGCGCGGAGGTCAAGGAGGCCGTCGCGGTACGGCCTCTTTGTCGCTTGCCGGCGCCCGGCAATACATATGAACACCTCACGCACGGCAAGCGAAACCCTCACCGCAGCCACATAAACCTCACCGCCGCGGCAACATAAGCCTCCCCGCTAGCGAAACCCCCGCCGGGTGTCCAACGGCGCTAAATCAAATCACATACCGTGCCATGGGCCGCTACACCAGCTTTAACGCCCCCTGGCGCCGGGCTTTAAGACGCGCCGCGTTTGTCTGCGGTATTGTGCTCGAAATCAGCCGCGTCGTGGCGTTCATGCAACTGCTCGGCGGGATCGCCCCAGGTACGGTTGACCTTGCGTCCGCGCTGCACGGCGGGGCGCCGGCTGATGTCCTCGGCCCAGCGCGTGAAATGCCGGTAGGAGGTAATATCCAGGAACTCGCCGGCGTCATACAGCCCACCCTGCACCAGGCTGCCGTACCATGGCCAGATGGCGATATCCGCAATCGAATAATCCTCGCCGGCGATAAAACGGTGTTCGGCCAGTTGCCGGTCCAGCACGTCGAGCTGGCGTTTGGCTTCCATGGTGAAACGATCGATGGCGTATTCAATTTTTACCGGCGCATAATTATAGAAGTGGCCGAAGCCGCCGCCCAGATAAGGCGCGGAGCCCTGCAACCAGAAAAGCCAGTTCAGCACTTCGGTGCGCGCGGCGCGCTCCTGAGGCAGGAAACGCCCGAATTTTTCCGCCAGATAAAGCAGGATGGAACCGGATTCAAATACGCGGATAGCCGGCGACGCCGAACGATCGAGCAGCGCGGGTATTTTGGAATTGGGATTGACGGCCACGAAACCGCTGGAAAACTGATCGCCTTCGCTGATGCGGATAAGGAACGCATCATACTCCGCGCCGCTTTCGCCCAGCGCCAGCAACTCCTCCAGCAGGATGGTGATTTTCTGCCCGTTAGGCGTGCCCATGGAGTAAAGCTGCAGCGGATGTTTACCGACCGGCAGCGTCGCCTCGTGGGTCGGGCCGGCGATGGGGCGGTTGATATTGGCGAACGCGCCGCCTTGTTTCGGCTGCCAGGTCCAGACTTTGGGCGGTTGATAGTTATTTTCCGACATAGTGCGGGTTAGCCTTCAGGTAAAAAACGTGAGTTAAGTGTAGCAGCCCGGCGAAAGCAGGTTTAACCCTCTGTGGGATCGCCTGGCAACAAAGCATCCGGGCGCAGGCCATTCTTCTGCCATGCCGCGAGGCGTTAACCGTTGCGCGCCATAACGCGGCGGGTGAGGATCGGCAGCGAGATCACCGCTATCAGCATCAGGCCGACGATAATGGACATCACGATGCCGGGCACGTTCAGCAGGCTCAGGCCAAAGGTCACCAGCCCCATCAGAAAGGCGGCGATGATGACCCCGGTCATGCTGCCCGATCCGCCCAGTACGTTGACGCCGCCCAGCACCACCATGGTGATGACGCTCAGCTCCCAGCCCAGCGCCAGGGTCGGGCGCGTGCTGCCCAGGCGCGAGGTGAGCAGCACCGCCGCCAGGCCGGATAGCAGCCCCACCAGGACAAAAAGCGTCAGGTTATGGCGTTTGACGTTAATGCCGGAATAATAGGCCGCGACGGGATTATTGCCGATGGCGAAGGTGCGGCGCCCGAAGTTGGTCCGGTGCAGCAGGAAGTAGAACAGTAGGGCCAGCAGGATAAATAACGCGAACTCGAACGACAGCGCGCCGAACACATACCCCTGGCCGAAAAAAGCGAAGCCGGCGGGGTAATGGTTGATGGACTGGTCGCCCAACAGCACATAGGTGATGCCGCGAAATAGGCTCATGGTGCCGATGGTGATCACGATGGAGGACAGATTCAGGCGCGTTACCAGCAGGCCGTTGATCAGGCCGCACAGCAGCCCGACCGCCAGGCCGACGCAGACCAGGCCCGGCGTCGCCAGCCCGGCCTGCGCGCAAAATCCCATCAGGGTGGAGCTAAGCGCCATAATGGATGCGACCGACAGATCGATTTCCCGGGCGATAATCAGCATGGCCATCGGCAGGACGATAATGGCTTTTTCGGTGAAATTAAACGTAGCGTCCGACAGGTTCCAGAGATTGAGGAAATAAGGGGATGCGGCGGCGTTGACGGCGAACACCAGCAGCGTCACGACCAGCAGAAACCCCTCCCAGCTCAGCAGGCGGCGGACCAACGGATGCTGGCGCAGCGGGACCGGTTCGGGCTGCGGATGGGAGGATAAGGTCTTGTTCATATACTGCCCTCTTTTTTCAGCCCCGGCTGCGGCGCCAGCGCGGCGTCATGCAGGATCAGGCGTCCCTTACGCCGGTTGGCGCGTTCATTCATCATCACGGCGATAACAATCACTCCGCCGGAAATCGCCATCTGCCAGAATGGCGATACGCCGATAACCGGCAGGGCGTTATTGATAACCCCCAGGAACAATGCGCCCAACAGGCAACCCGCCACGGTGCCGATGCCGCCCATGGTGCTGATGCCGCCGATAACGCAGGCGGCGACGATCTGCAGTTCAAAACCGTTGGCGACATCCACGTAGGCCACCGCGAACCGGGTGATCCAGAGATAGCCGCTGAAGCCGGCCAGCGCGCCGGAGATGCAGAAGCTGATAAACTGCATTTTGCCGGCGTTGATGCCGGCATAGTACGCCGCGGTGGCGTTGCCGCCGGCGGTATACATGGCGCGCCCCGTGCGGCTGTAGCGCATGAAATAGCCCACCGCGGCCAGGACGGCGAGCGCGCACCACCCAAGGATCGGCAAATGCAGGAACAGGGTGCGGGGCAGGCTTAGGAAACCGGGGCTCATCTGGTGGGCGTTGATCCAGCCGCCGCCGGACAGTAAAAAGATAATGCCGCGGTAAATACTCATGGTGCCGAGCGTCACGACAATCGAGGGAATGCCGAGTTTCCACACCAGCAGGCCGTTAATGGCGCCCATCGCTAAACCACCGGCCGTGGCGATAACCACCAGCAGCCCGATCGGCAGCGCCGGGTAATGAAAGTTCAGCAGCGCCACGATCATGCCGGTCAGCGCCAGGTTGGCGGCCATCGATAAATCGATGCCCCTGGTCAGCAGCACCATCATCTGCCCCAGGGCCAGGATAATCAGGATCGCGGTATCGTTGAACATTTCCAGCAGGTTGCCGGGCTGCAGAAATTCCGGCGCGCGGCCGCCCACCCCCAGGATCATCAGCAGGATCACCACGGCCAGGAACAGTTCGCGGTGTTTAAGTAATGTTTTCATCGTTTATGCCACCTCAAGGCCGGCGCCGCTGGCGACACTGACTATCGTTTCCGCCGTGACGTCGGCGGCGTTGAATTCGCCCACCATCAATCCCTCGTGCATCACGATAATGCGGTTCGCCATGCCCATGATTTCAGGCAGCTCGGACGAGACCATAATCACCGCCAGCCCCTGGCCGACCAGTTCGGCCATAAACTGATGCACCGCCGCTTTCGAACCGATATCGATCCCCTTGGTGGGTTCATCGAGGATCACGATGCGCGGCCGCGTCGCCAGCCATTTGCCGATAACCACTTTTTGCTGATTGCCGCCCGAGAGGGTTTCCACCGATTGCCGCCAGCTGAACGCCTTGACCTGCAGGCGCCGGGCGTAGTCGTCGGCCAGGGCCATTTCTTTGCTTTCATTGAGGATGCCGTGCGGATTCAACCGGCTCAGCTGCGGCAGGCTGATGTTTTGATAGATGGGCAAAGCGATTACCGCCCCCTGCTGCTGGCGCTCCTCGGGCACGTAAACGATCCCGGCGTCGATAGCCTCGGCGGGGTTGGCGAAGCGCCGCGCTTTGCCGCCGATAATGATGTCCCCGCGGCTGGGCTGGGTGACGCCGAACAGCGCTTTCATTAACTCCGTGCGCCCGGCGCCGACCAGGCCGTAAAACCCCAGGATTTCGCCCTGGCGCAGCTTGAAGGAGATGGCGGAAAACTCGGTCGGATGGCTCAGATCGCGGACCGCCAGCACGGTGTCGCCGGGCTGGTGCGCGGGCGCGGGATAAGCCTGGCTGATTTCGCGCCCGACCATCATGGTGACCATTTTCGCCTCGGTCATATCGCTGATATGTCCCGAACCGATATAACTGCCGTCGCGCAGGACGGTGTAATAGTCCGAGATGGAAAAAATCTCATCGAATTTATGCGAAATAAACAGGATTGCTTTGCGCTCCTGTTTTAACCGCGCCACGATGCGGTAAAATTCGCTGATTTCATGTTGCGACAGCGCCGCGGTCGGTTCGTCGAGGATCACCACCTGGGCGTCGAAGGAGAGCGCGCGGGCAATGGCCACCATATGGCGCTGCGCGATGCTCAGCTCTTTCAACACCGCGCGCGGATCGATCTGCACGTCCAGCCGGCTGAGGATCGCGCGGGTTTGCCGGTGCATCCGCGGCCAGTCGAGACGTTTAAATACCCCGCTGACCAGGTAGTGGCCGGCAAAAATATTCTCCGTCACCGACAGCTCGTCAAACAGCACGGTTTCCTGATGGATGGCGGTAATGCCCAGCTTATGGGCGGCGTCCGGGGTGGCCAGTTTTACCGGGATGTCTTTATAGAGTATCTCGCCTTCCTCCGGCTGGTAAATCCCGGTCATCACCTTCACCAGCGTCGATTTGCCCGCGCCGTTTTCGCCAATCAGCGCCGTCACTTTGCCGGGATAGAGGTCGACCCGCACATTTTCCAGCGCGCGCACGCCCGGAAAGATTTTCGTGATCCCCTTTAACGCTAACAATGGTGTGGCATCGGCCATGACGTCCTCCGCATTACCCTGCCGCCAGCATAAACGCCGGCTTATCCCGCCCGGGGATAAGCCGGGGCCCACATCAGAATATTTTGGAAAATTTATCGATATTGCCGGCATCATAGACAAACGGCTTCGACATGGCGCCGTTGCCGTCGGCATCCAGCTGCACGTTGCCCAACCGGCCCATGCCGGCCTGGGTGGCGGTGGTTTTGCCTTTCACCAGATCATAGGCGAGATACGTGGCCGCATAACCCAGATCGATCGGGTTCCAGATGGCGAAACTCTTGGTGGCGCCGGATTTGACCGCGCCGGCCATTTCCGAGGGCAGGCCCAGGCCGGTCACGTAGACCTGGCCGATCTTGCCCTGGTCCTTTACCGCCTGCGCCGCGGCGACGATGCCCACGGACGACGGGGAAATGATCACCTTCAGGTTGGGGTAGGTCTTCAGCAGGCCGACGGTTTCACGGTAACTTTTATCCGACAGATCATCCCCATAAGCCACGGTCACCAGGTTGACCGACGGATAGTGCGGCAGCACTTTTTTCATTTCCGCAATCCACAGGTTCTGGTTGGTGGAGGTGGGCGTGGCGCTTAAGATCGCCGTATCCCCCTTTTGCAGGCCCAGGGCGGTGATGGCGTCGGCCGCCAACTGTACGTTCATCTGGCCAATCAGGTCGTTGCTGGACGGATTGAGATGGATCTGGCGACCCTCCTTGGCGCACGCCGGAATCCCAGGACACCACTTTGATGCCGCGCTGCATGGCTTTTTTCAATACCGGCACCAGGGCGTCCGGGTCGTTGGCCGAGACGGCGATGGCGTCCACGCCTTGCGCAATCAGGCCGTTAAGCACTTCAATCTGCGCTTCCGCGGTGGTGGTGGTGGGCCCGGTATAAATCACCTTCACATCGCCCAGTTCTTTGGCGGCCTGCTGGGCGCCGACGTTCGCCGCCTCGAAGAAGCCGTTGCCCAGGGATTTTGCCACCAGCGCGATTTTGATTTCGGCGGACGCCGTGCCGGCCAATGCCAGGCAAGACGCCATCAGGGCACAACTGAGTATTTTTTTTAATGTCATCGTATGTACTCCAGCTGATAATACTGCGTGGGAAATACAGGGTAATAAAAAGGACGCGGCATGGTCGTGACGCCCGGCGCAATTGCGGTTCCGGATTGAGGCTGCGGCAAAGCCGCTGTAGGGTCGTGGCCGGCAATCATAAGCATGAACCTTCCTGGAAGGTAGTGTTATGACTCTAGAACCTGGCGCCGCGCGCCGCCTTTACGCCATTGCCATCTCTCGCCGCACAGTGGCAATGACAGAAAGATGCGGATGAGCGGTATCACAAATTAATAACATTTATTCCCGGGCGTAAAACCGGGACAGGATGGCGACGCCGTCACGCGCCTGGCGGCGCCGGCACGCTATCCTGGCGCGGTTAATACCATCCCCCGGCGCATCCCGTTTCCGTGCGGCCGAACCGCCTGCGCCGCGCTTTTCAACGTCATTTCAAGTTGTTAGCTGATAAATATATAAGATATGCTGCGATGATATTTTGCAAATTCCGTCCATTCTGTATGGTGAGGTCATGACAGTCACTCCCTTACCCCGGCAGGAAAAATTATGCAGCGCTTGTTAACCGCCCTGACGTTTTTAACGCTTTTTTCACTGACCGCCGCTTCCGCGGCCTATGCCGGCGCCACCCTGGACCGGGTTAACCAGACCAAGGTGCTGCGCGACGTACTGGTGAACGATTATCCGCCGTTTGGTTTTATCGATGACAATAACCAGCTGGCCGGGTTTGATGTCGATGTGGCCAGGGCCGTGGCGCAAAAACTGGGCGCAAAGCTCGAACTGGCCACGCCGGGATGGGAGGCCATCGTCGGCGGCAAATGGCGGGGGCGCTGGGATATATGCATCTGCTCCATGACGCCCAATACCGAACGGGCGAAAGTCCTTAATTTTCCGGTGCCATATTACAGTTCGCCGGCGGTGCTGGTGGTGAATAAAGATGAGAAAAATATTAAGGGCGCCGCCGACCTCACCAATAAAAAAGTCGGTGTCGGTATTGGCTCCAGTTATGAAAGTTACCTCAATAAAAGCCTGGTGATCCCCGGCGCCCGTCCCATTGTTTTCCCGTTTGATCATGTGCAGGTGGTGCCGACGGATGAAACCGTCGCGTTCCAGAACCTGGCCCTGGGCGCCGGCGCCCGCCTGGACGCGGTAGTGTCCGACCTGGCCACCGCCAATGCGCGTATCGCCAAAAGCGATCGTTTCCGCATCGCCGGCGAGCTGTATGCCGAGCCAAACTGGGTCGCCACCGATAAAGGGGACGCGCAATGGGATCAGACCGTGGCGGATACGGTAAACGCCTTGCGCGCCGACGGAACGCTGGCGCAGATTTCGCGCCGCTGGCTGGGAGAAGATATTACCCGGGCGCCGCAGTAATGCCGCCGTCGTCCGTCGCCGGCACGGAAAAACCGGCTCCCGACGGCGCCGCGTTCTTGCGGCAGGGCCGCGCCGGGTTCCGGCTGCGCGCCACCCTGACCTGGGCGCTGTTGCTGGCGCTGCTGCTGGGGCTGTTTTCCCGTCTGGATCTGGATTTTGCGCTGATAGGGCAAAAACTGCCGTTTATGCTTGGCCTGCGCCTGTCCCCGGAAGGCTTTATCCAGGGCGCGGCCTTAACCCTGGTGATTACCGCGCTGTCGATGCTGTTTTGCACGCTGCTGGGCATAGCGACCGCCGCCGGCCGCTTGTCGTCCAGCGCCGTCGCCTTCGGCTGCGCGACGTTTTATACCTCGCTGTTTCGCGGCACGCCGCTGCTGGTGCAGGTATTGATTATCTATCTGGCGCTGCCGCAGGCGGGCATTGTGCTCGGCGCCTTCAGCTCCGGCATCATAGCCCTCTCGCTTAACTATGGCGCCTACCTGGCCGAAACCATTCGCGGCGGCGTCATTGCCGTGCCCCGGGGCCAGACCGAGGCCGCCATGGCGCTGGGATTGCCGCGCGGGGTGATTATCTTCCATATTATCGCGCCGCAGGCGCTGCGGATTATCGTGCCGCCGGTGGGGTCGCTGTTTATTTCCATGCTGAAAGACTCGTCGCTGGTGTCGTTGATGGGGCTATGGGAGCTGAATTTCCTGGCGCAATCCTATGGCCGCAGCACCTATCATTATATGGAAATGCTGACGACCGCGGCGGCCATTTACTGGCTGATGTCCATGGTGCTCGAGCTGTTCCAGGGGCGGCTGGAACGCCGTTTCGGCCGGGGTTACCCGCAGCGCGGCACGCCCCGGTGAGCCTGCGCGGGCGGCATCACTTCACTTTATTCAGGAGTCGCAAATCATGAGCAACGCCGAGCAAAAAAACACCCGCCGCGGCATCACTGTTCTGGATGGCGGCATGGGCCGCCTGCTGGAACAGCTGGGCGCGCCGTTCCGCCTGCCCGAATGGTCGGCGCTGGCGCTGATCGAGGCGCCGGAGTATGTTACGCGCGCCCATCAAATCTACGCCGACAGCGGCGCCCAGGTGCTGACCACCAATACCTTCGGGCTGGTGCCGCATATGCTGGGGGAGGCGCGTTTTCACCGCCGGGCCAGGTCGCTGGCCGGGCTGGCGGGACAACTGGCGCGCAGCGTGGCCGACCAGGCCGGCGCCGCCCGTCCGCCGTCCGCCATATTGGTGGCCGGCTCGCTGCCGCCGCTGTTTGAAAGCTATCGGCCGGATAAATTCATCCCCGCCCGCGCGGATGAAATACTGACGCCGCTGATCGCGGGATTGGCCCCCTGGATCGACTTTTGGCTGATTGAGACCCAGAGTTCGACGCGCGAGGCGCTGACGGCGCTGAACGCGGTCAGGCGTGTCAGCGCTCTGCCGGTGTATGTCGCGTATACCCTTAAGGACGAGGCCGGGCGCACCGGTCCGCCGGAGCTGCGCTCGGGGGAACCGGTGGCGGACGCCGCGGCCGCGACGTTGCGGGCGGGCGCCGCCGGAATATTGTTTAACTGCAGCCAGCCCGAGGCGATGGGCGAGGCGATCGTCGCGGCCCGGCGCGTCATTGACGCATCGGCAACCCCCACGGTGGCGCTTGGGGTCTACGCCAACGCCTTTATGCCGGAGCCTCCTTCCGATGAACCCTATGCCGGCATTTCGCGCCTCAGGGACGATCTCAGCCCGGAAAACTACCTGAAGTGGATCCGCCGCTGGGTCGGCCAGGGCGCCACCATGGTCGGCGGCTGCTGCGGCATCGGCCCCGCGCATATCGCCGCCATACGCAACGCCGGGAAAGATATTTTTCCCGGCGGGGTTGATGAATCTTAGCGGACATGGGATGCAGACCAGCAGATGTTTGCCAAGGAGGGGGGGCGGAGAAACGGCCGGGCTTCATCAGCCCGACCGCGCCGTTTACTCTACCGAGACGATTTCAAAATGATGTTTGCGATCGACGATATAGCCCTTCACCTCCTTGCGGATCGGCTCGTAGACCGTGGAATGGGCAATCAGCAGCGCGGGCGCCTGGTCGTGCATGATCACCTGGGCCTGCCGGTACAGGGCGGCGCGTTTTTGCGGGTCCGACTCGATCCGGGCGGCCTGGATCACCGTCTCAAAAGGCGGGTAGCACCATTTGGAGTAATTGGAACCATTGTGCGCGGCGTCGCAGCCGAATAACGTGGCGAAAAAATTGTCCGGATCGCCGTTATCGCCGGTCCAGCCCGCCATCATCGTCTGATGCTCGCCGTTTTTTGCCCGTTTCAGGTACTCCCCCCATTCATAGGTGACAATCCTGGCGGTGACGCCGATTTTTGCCCAGTCCGACTGGATCATCTCAGCCATGCGGCGCGCATTCGGATTATAAGGACGCTGTACCGGCATGGCCCACAGGTCGATGGCGAACCCGTCCGCCAGCCCCGCCTCCTTGAGTAATTGCCGGGCCTTGGCCGGATCGTAGGGATAGTCCTGCACGGCGTCGTTATAGCCCCACAGGATCGGGGGGATGAGATTTTTCGCCGCCTGTCCGCCGCCGAGATAGACCGCGTCAAGGATGGATTGCTTATCCACCGCCTGGATTAGCGCCTGGCGGACCTTAAGCTGGTCCAGCGGTTTTTTTTCCACGTTAAAGGAAAGATAGCCGACGTTCAGGCCCGCCTGTTCCTTTACCACGATGTCTTTATTGTCTTTCATTTTGGCGATATCGGCGGGGTTGGGGAATGACATGACCTGACATTCATTTTTTTGCAGTTTCGCGTAGCGTATGGACGCATCGGGCGTAATGGAAAAAATCAAACGGTCGATTTTGGGTTTCTCGCCCCAATAGCCGGCAAACGCGTTGTAAACAATTTTGGAATCCTTCTGGTATTGCACTAATTGGAAAGGCCCGGTGCCGATGGGCTGCAGATCGATTTTTTCCGGGGTGCCCGCCTTCAGCATCTTCGCGGCATATTCGGCGGAGGTAATGGAGGCGAAATCCATTGCCAGGTCGGCAAGGAACGGCGATTCGGGCCGGTTCAGGACAAAACGGACGGTATCATCATCGACCTTCTCTATCCTGGCGATAAGCTTGTCCAGACCCATGCCGGAAAAGTATTGATAGTTGCCGCCGGAGACATTGTGATAGGGGTTATCGGCGTCTTTCTGGCGATTAAAGGTAAACAGGATGTCGTCGGCGTTAAAATCGCGCGTGGGGGTAAAATCGGCATTACTCTGCCATTTCACGCCATGGCGCAAATGAAAGGTGTAGGTTTTTTTATCGTCGCTGATATCCCATCTCTCCGCTAATCCCGGCTGTGTTTCCGTGGTGCCTATTTTGAACTGCACGATGCGGTTGTATATCGGTATCGAGCTGGCATCGTATGTGGTGCCCGCGGTAAAGAGCTGCGGGTTGAATCCTTCGGGGGAGCCTTCCGAACAATACACCAGCGTTTGCGCGGCAAGCGTTGATGAAAAAAGGAGGATGCCTAAGGGCAATCCGGTCGTTAACAGGCGTGTTTTCACGTCATACCTCGGTGGCTTCAGAGTAGCGTTATCAGTGTGGCGGCAAATGCCGCGCAGCGGTCGTCCGGCGAAACCAGCCTGTCGTGATGCAGGCACAGGCGGGAGTCCCCCAGGCTGGCGCCGAAGGCCGACCCCAGCGCCGACAGCCCGGGCACCTTACGTTCCATCTCGGCCCGGTCGCGCCGGCAAAAACGACAGTGCGCACAGCGGACAGCGTGGTTTTGCCGTGGCATTACAGATTACCCAGCTGGTTCCAAAAGTCCGCAAAGACATGGGCGGAAAGGAAATAACCGAGGATGACATTGACCACGACCCCGAGGGTAAATGCCCAAAACGGCCGCAGGCCGGTGCTGGTCAGGCGGGAGAAGCGGGTGCTCAGGCCAATGCTTAAAAAGCAGAAAATAAACGCCCAGGTGCGCAGCGCCGTGATCGGGGCGATAAAGGCCGGCGTCAGGGTGGTGCGGTATTCCGCCAGAGTGTAGTGGCTGCTTAGCCAGGTAACGAACAGCGAGGCCAGCACAAAACCCAACACGAATTTGGGGAAGCGCTGCCAGATTTCCGCCGCCCCGGTCCTGGCGTCGATGTCATTATCCGCGTTGCGCCAGCGGGTGGTGGCGACGATAGCCAATGCAAATGCCCAGATGCCGATCCAGATATCGCGGCCAATCACTTTCATCAGGGTAAACGCCTGCACCGCGGCATCCGGTTTGCCGGCGATGGCGCCGGCCGAATGGGCGGCAAAATCACTGTAGGTTTGCGCCGCCGCGATGCCGGCCGCGTCGGCAAATTCCGACGTGCCTATCCAGGCGCCGGCGACGCCGGTGGAAAGCCCGAGCGCGCGCGCCGCAAACGGCAGCACCAGCAACGACACGATAGCCCAGATAATCACCAGCGAAATGGCCACCGAGGCCTGCTCGCGTTTGGCGCGCACCGCGCCCGCCACGGCGATGGCCGCCGACACGCCGCAAACGGCGCCGCCGACGCCCAGCACCGCGGCGAAACGCTGCTCAAGCCCCAGCAGGCGGGCGGCGTAATAGATGACAAAAAAGGTGACCAGCGACACGATAGCCGCCTGTCCGATCGCCACCGGACCGGCCCAGAGGATAAGCGTCAGCGGCAGCGTGGCGCCCAGCAGCACGATGCCGATTTTAATAAAGTATTCCACGCGCAGGCTTTGCGCCAGCCAGTCCGGTATCCGCCAGAGATTGGACACCGCCAGCCCCAGCACCAGGGCCAGCAGCGGCGGTTCCAGATTATAACGCGAGGCGCTGGCCCAGGCGCCGAGCTGGAAAATAAATACCGCCACAATAAACAGCACGGTAAAACCGGCCAGGAACGTGCCGGGCCGGTGGCCGATAATGGCGCCGCTGACGGTAAGCAGCACCGCCCAGACCAGGTATAGCCCCGCCAGCGCGGGCAGGCGGCTGACCAGATCCCGGCCCGCCTCATCCAGGGTGGTCCATTTCGCCGGCGCGGTAGCCAGCCATTTGATACTGCCGCCCTGTGAAAACAGGATAAACGCGGTCCCGATTAACGCGAGCGCCAGGATGATCGACCACCAGTCCTCCTGTTGCCACCAGCGGGACGCCCGCGGCTCTTCAGGCGGGACGATTGCCGCGCCGTTATGTTCGCTTATGCTCATTATTCCTGCCCTAATGGAGAAGTCATTATTAGAATAATCAGCGGGTAAAAAGCCGCTGTTCCCCGAAAAATAGCGGAAATGCCACGGACTGGGTATTACTATTAAGTTATGGTTAATAACTAATGATTATATATTAGGACGTGAGGCTAAATGGCGCCGAAAATAAACAACCCAGGGCCGGCTATTGCCGTAATGTACTTTATAAACCTGAAATCAAGATATAGGCGCCGCGCCGCTAGGCGTTAATTTTTTTCAGCAGCAGGTATTGACGGCCGCGATACAGTATTAACGCCAGCAAAATCAGGCAACAGCCCACGGCCTTTTGCGCCGGCATATTTTCTCCATACCATAGGGTCGCGAGCAGAACGGTCCATACCGGTTCCAATACCATGATAATGGCGGCATTGGCCACGCTGGTTTTTTTCTGCCCCGCCATTTGCAATAAAAATCGTAACGAGGTGGCAATAATCGCGCTGGCCGCGAACCATAGCCAAATATCGGCGCCGATCGCGGCGGGCCATGTCTCGTAGTACCATGAAAGCGCCACGCCGCAGAGGCCGGTGCAAAACAACTGGATACAGGTTAAGGGCAATACCGGCATTAAACGGGCAAAACGGCTGTTCACACAAAAATATACCGCCTGGGCCAGCGCGGCGCAGAGAAACCAGAACTGGCTAACGGAAAGTTGCCAGCCGTGGGTCAGGGTAAGCAGGGCCAGACCCGCCAGCGCCAGCGGCAACGATTCCCAAAACGGGCGCGACGGCGGCATCCTGAATAGAATCCACGCCGCCAACGGCACAAACAGCATGGACAGGCTCATGATAAACGCGCCTTCTCCCAGGGCATGACTGAGCGATACCGCATAGATCCACAGCAATAGCGATACCGCCTGCAGGCAACCCACGCCGATAATGCCGGGGATCGCCGCCGGGATGATGTGGTTTCGCCGGCCGAAGCAAAAGGGCAGCAGGAACGCGGCGGCAAGTAAAAACCGCGCGCCGATAAAACCGAACGTCGGCATTCCCTGTAACGATTCCTTGGAGAAGATCCATCCAAAACCCGCAATTAACGTTGTTGCCACTAATAACAAATCCGCGCGCCGTTGTTGGCTTATCATTATCCGCTTACCAGCCTGTGCTTATATGAATATTTCGCCGTTGTACCCGCCGGAAAAGAACCATCGCCGGCCGTGGTCATTATCTCTTTTACCATAATGACTTAACCCATCCATAAATCAATATCTACGCTTATGGTGTTTGGCGGCGGCCAGCACAGGGCGGACACCCGCCGGCCTGTGAGACCTGGGCATGCCGCTGGATATAAACAGACCTGAGAATTCTTCAGTGCCACATTTTCGACGCACTTCAATGAGGAAATATATGGATATCCCCGCAATCTCATCCGCCGGTCTCTCTCCGGGAATTGTAAATGGATTTGACCACGCTGATACACAACAAAATAACGCTCTGTTGGCCGAGTGGGACAACTGGGCTAAGCTGGCGCCGGACGGCGAGGCTGAATGTCGCAACAAAGCCGTGCTTATGCTAAAAGATTGTCTGGAACGCGGCGCGACCTATCTGAACCTGAACTGCCTGAATATTTCAAGCTTGCCGGCAAGCTTGCCGCCGACGCTGACGTCGCTTTACCTTGATAATACGCACCTGGCGAAGTTATCGGATACTCTGCCGGAGGGATTACAGACACTGAGCGTCAGCAACACGCCGCTGGAAAGCATTTCAGCCGGTCTGCCCCAGGGGTTGCAGACGCTTTCCGCCAACCGCACAAACTTGACCGCTTTGCCCGAACTGCCTTCGACGCTCACCAGCCTCGACGTCAGTAACACGATGCTAACTGAGCTGCCCACGTTACCCGAGGGTTTGGCGATCATCCATGCCTCCGATACCCAGTTGGCACGCTTACCCGCCAATCTGTCGGGGACATTAAAGCTGTATATCGCCAATACCCCGCTGGCATCGTTAATCGATAAGATGCTGCCCGGCATCCTGCTGTCCGGTGGGCTGTTCAGCGCCGGCGCATTGCTGGGGGGAGTACTGCCTGGATGGTTAACCGGGGGCTTGCACGGCGATGGCATAATTGGCGACCCCGTCCCAGATTTGCCCGGCGTTGGAATCATTGACGGCCCCGCCGGCGGCTTACCCGGCAATGGGATTATCGAGGGCGCCACCGGCGGCGTGCCCGGCGGCGCGATGGTTGGCGCAATAGCCGGGGAATCCCCGCTTGGCGCGGCAAACGCGGCGATGGCCGGTGCGATATCGGACAAGGGTATTCTCGATCTCAGCAAGGTCCCCCGCAGCCGTTTGGCCAGCAGCGAGGCGACCGTGCCTGCGCATCCCGACACGGAGGCGCTAACCTCATAAAGCGCACCGGGTCGTGATGTTATCCTGAGAAGGCCGCCTGGCGGTCTTCTTTTTTTACGGCGTCCCGCTATCAGCCGGCATGGTCCGGGCGGCTATCGTGGCGCGTGAATGCCGTTGCCGCGGCGACAGTGCGGCCCGGCAACCAGCCCAGCTCCAGCGAAATTTTGTGGGCGGTCTCCATCACCAGCCCGGCCAGTCCCTCCAGGCGGGGGAGGGGCAACCGTTCCGCCGGCCCGGACACACTGAGCGCGGCGAAAACCTGGCCATTGGCGCCGCGTATGGGCGCGCCGACGCAGTGCACGCCAAGTTCATTTTCCTGCAAATCGTAAGCGCAGCCTCGTTCATGAATCAGCCGCAGTTCCGCCAGCAGCAGATCGCCGTCGGTAATGGTGTGCGGCGTGCGTTCCGGCAGGGAATCGCTAATGATTTTATGTATAAGGCCGGCGGATTGCCAGGCGAGAAACGCCTTGCCGACGCTGGTACAGTGCACCGGCGCCGCCTCGATGCGGGTTATCATGGTATTGCCGCTGCTGTTCATGGCCTGCCGTTCCACAAAGGCCATCTGCGCGCCGTCAAAAATGCACAGATGCGTATTTTCGCCCGTGATCAGCTGCAGCCGGGTAGCATAAGGACGGGCATGGCTGTCCAGATCGAGGTTTTGCAATACCAGGCTCCCCAGCTGAAATAATTTCATGCCCAGCTTGTAGGTATCCCGTTTGCCGTTTTGTTCCAGCAAACCGATATCCCGCAGCGACGACACCAGGCGATGGGTGGTGGCGCGCGGCAATCCCGTGCGCGCGGCAATATCCGCCGGCGTCAGATCGGCGTCGCGTTGGGAGAAGCATTCCAGGATTTGCATAACCTTGATCAGGCTTTTGATCGATGCCTGCTGGGCGACCTCAGCGTCGGCGCGTGTTTTCATACCTACTCCCTGCATCAGATAACGGACCACCGCGATGGCTTACCTACCGTCGCTTAGCTTACCATGCCCGGGCCAGGTCCGGGCGTGGCCGCCCTTTGCCAGCGCGCATGCGCCGTTTTTGCTTAAAAAAAACCTTCATCGCCATTATATCCCGAATTGCGGGATGTTCACGCGCTGAGTCAATCACGCCCGGCGCGCCGCCTTATACCGGCGCGGCGCCATGCGGCCGCAGTTCCGGGGGCAGCAGCGCGGCGGGGAAATCCTGGTAACAGACCGGACGCAGGAAGCGGCTAATGGCGCCGGCGCCCACCGACGTGGTGCGCGCATCGCTGGTGGCGGGGAAGGGACCGCCGTGCACCATGGCGTAACCCACGTCCACTCCTGTGGGGAAGCCGTTGACCAGCAGCCGTCCGGCGCGGCGCTCCAGGGTGGGCAGCAGCGCCCGAGCATCGTCGTGATCGGCATCGTCCAGATGCAGGCTGACGGTCAGCTGGCCTTCCAGCGCCTGTACCGCCGCCAGCAATTGCCGGTTATCCCGGCAGCGCACCACCAGTGAAGTGGGTCCGAACACTTCCTGGCTCAGCGACGGCTGGGCGAGGAAATCGCCGGCATCCGTCACCAGCACCGCCGCCTGCGCCTGGTTGGGCGCCCGCGCCGGTTGTCCCGCGGCAAGCCGGCCGACGCCGCCGGCAGCGCCGAGCGCCGCGGTATTTTCCCGCCATGCCCGCCAGATGGCGCCGGTCAGCATGGTGGCGGCGGGCTTCTCTCGCAGCGCCAGTGTTACCTGCCGGCAGAAATGCCGCAGCGGTTCGCCGTCGATGGCCAACACCAGTCCGGGGCAGGTGCAGAACTGGCCGGCGCCCAAGGTCAGCGACTCCACATAGCCGCCGGCGATGGCTGCGCCCCGGTGAGCCAACGCGGCCGGCAACAGGATCTGGGGATTAACGCTGCTCATTTCGGCATACACCGGTATCGGCACGGCGCGTTGCCGCGCCTGGGCCACCAGCGCCAGGCCGCCCGCCCGCGAGCCGGTAAAGCCTACCGCCTGGATCAGCGGATGCGCCACCAGCCGTTCGCCCACGCTGTGTTCGGCGCCATGCAGCAGTGAAAACACGCCGGGCGGCAGCCGCAGTTGCTCCGCCGCCTGCTGGATGGCCCGTCCCACCAGCTCGCTGGTACCGGGATGCGCCGGATGCGCCTTGACCACAATCGGGCAACCGGCCGCCAGCGCCGAGGCGCTATCGCCGCCGGCAACCGAAAACGCCAGCGGAAAATTACTGGCGCCGAATACGGCCACCGGCCCGAGCGCGATATGACGCTGGCGTAAGTCCGGGCGCGGCAGCGGCTTGCGCGCGGGCAGCGCTTGTTCAATGATGACCTGCAAAAATTCCCCGCGCCGCACCACCTCGGCAAACAGCGCCAGCTGTCCAAGGGTACGGGCCCGCTCGCCCTCGATACGCCCGCGCGGCAGCCCGGTTTCCTGTACGGCGCGCGCAATCAGCGCATCGCCCAACGCCTGAATATTGTCGCCGATGCGCGTCAGGAAATCGGCGCGCAGCGTCAGCGGCAGCGCGCGGTAAACATCAAAGGCCTGTTCCGCCAGTTGGCAGGCGCGATCGATCTGCGCGGGCGCGGCATCATAAAAATCAGGTGCCAGCGGCCTGTCGCCGGCGGGATCGACGGCGTGGAACCGCGTGCCGCCCCCTTGTTGCATTTCGCTGCCAATAATCAGGTTGCCTGTAAGCTCCATCGCCTGCCTCCTCATGAAAACGCGGCGCGTGTCCTCTGACCCGGCGCCATAATCATCGCGTAAATCCCATAATGTGGGATATGAATAAATAATTTTACGGTTATATACCGTGATGTAAATAGAACCCGCTGTGATTTTACTGCGGCTACGCTTGGGTTTTCATTTCGTTATTTGATTAAATAGCTATTAATCATAAAGTTGAATGTAATTATTTTATAATAGTGGTTATTTTATTTGGATTTTATTGCTATTAAATGTGATTTAAATCCCATATTGATGGATTTAGTATTGATCAAAGAAAAATTATCTCACATTAATAGATGTATATCGTATTCGCAACATCCCCATAACAGGAGTGTAAAATGAGTCAGAATAACCATGCTGATCTAAAGGCTAAACTGCGCGGGGTGCTGCCGCCTATCGCCATGCCGTTCGATGCCGGGGGTGAACTGGTGACCGGCGGGCTGAAACCGCAGATTGATTTTATTATCAACAGCGGCGCCGGCGCGATTGTGGTCGGCGGCAGCACCGGCGAAGGCCATACGCTCTCCGACAGTGAATTTAAACAGGCGATGACCGAGGCATATGAAGCCAATAACGGCCGCGTGCCCTTCGTCGCGGGACTTATCGTTAACAGCACCCGCCAGGCGATTGCCCGCGTCAAAATGCTGGCCGGCATGAAACTCGATGCGCTGCAGGTCACGCCGGTGCACTATCTGTTCAAGCCGGATGCCGAGGCCACGGTGCGGCATTTTCGTGAAATCTACGATGCCACCGGCGTTCCTATCCTTATCTATAACGTTATCCCCTGGAACTACCTCAGCCTGGAGCTGATGGGCCGCATTATGGATGAAGTGCCCGGCGTGGTGGGCATGAAGCAAAGCTCCGGCGACCTGAAAGCCGTGTCCGATCTGCTGCTCAGCTGCCCGGATAAAATTATCCTCAGCGGCGTGGATGCGCTGCTGTATCCCGCTTTTGCCCTGGGCTGCCAGGGCGCGATTTCGGCGCTGACCAGCGCGGTGCCCTCAGTGGTGCATGACCTGTTTACCGCCGTGGAAAACAACGATCACGCCACCGCGCGCGCCCTGCATTTCGGCCTGGCCAGGCTGTGGAATACGCTGCCCCACGATAATTTGCCCGCCTGCGTAAAATATATCCAGTCGCTGCAAGGGGTG
This sequence comes from Sodalis sp. C49, assembly GCF_046352915.1. Lineage (NCBI taxonomy): Bacteria > Pseudomonadati > Pseudomonadota > Gammaproteobacteria > Enterobacterales > Bruguierivoracaceae > Sodalis > Sodalis sp. C49. The sequence goes on from NZ_CP163303.1 coordinate 502,753, forward strand.
CCGCTGTTCCAGCCGCGTCCGCCGATGCAGCCGGTCAGCGAAGCGCTGAAACACCAGATCAAACAGGCTTTTGATCACCTGATGGGGTAAAGCCACTCCGGCCTGCGTCCACGCTGGGACGCAGGCCCATAATCATAGCCCAGCGCCCCCGTACCCGGCGCGATGGAGGCGAACGGCGATGAAATCTTATCACTCTGCATTCGCGGCCGATGCGCATGAAAATACCGCGCCGGCATACCTGAACCTGACCAGGCCTAAACACCATAATCTGCGATGGCTCATTATTGGCATCATTGCACTACTCACTATTACCAATTATCTGGATCGCGGCAATCTCTCCGTGGCGGCGCCGCAGATTATGCGGGATTTGCATATCAGCAACGCCATGATGGGGGTGATCCTCTCGGCCTTTGTCTGGCCTTACGCCATCATGAATTTGCCCGCCGGCTGGGCGGTGGACCGTTTTGGCGTCAGGCTGTTGCTCGCGCTGGCGGCGGGGCTGTGGTCGATTGTCGCCATCCTTACCGGCTTTGCCCGCGGCGTCGGCGCGTTTATCGGCCTGCGCGTCGCGCTGGGCATCAGCGAGGCGCCGTTATTTCCCGCCGCGCTGAAAGCGGCCGACACCTGGTTTCCCGAACGGGAAAAAGCGGCGGCCACCAGCGCCTATATCGCGGCCACCCAAGTGGGGCTGGCGCTGGCGCCGCCCATTTCGACACTGCTGATGGCGCAATTCGGCTGGCCGGTAATGTTTATCATCATGGGGATGCTGGGTTTTATCGCCCTCATCGGCTGGCTGGTTATCTACCGCGAACCGGAGCGGCATCCCCGGCTGCACCGGGACGAGCTGCGCTATATCAGCGCCGGCCAGCAGCAGCGCCGCGACGCCGCGCTTGCCGGCCGGGGCCGGGTTTCGCTGCGCGAATGGAGCAGCCTGTTCACCTACGCCACCACCTGGTACATGGTAATCGGCGGCTTTTGCCTGCAATACGTCTTCTGGTTCTACATCACCTGGCTGCCGACCTACCTCCAGCAGGCGCAGGGCTTTACCCTTAACCGCGCGGGCCTGCTCTCGGCGCTGCCTTATATTGCCGGCGGCGTGGCGGTGCTGATCGGCGGCCGATTCTCCGATCGGCTGGTGAGCCGCGGCGTGGATCCGTTCAAGGCCCGCCGCTGCACCATCGCCGGGGCCGCGGTAATGACCGCGCTGGCGATGTTTGTCACCGCCGCGTCCAACGGGCCGGCGCTGGCGGTGGCGCTGCTGACGCTTGGCATGTTTACCTACAGCCTTTCCTCCGGCAACTACTGGACATTGGCCGCCGAAGCCGTCACCTCCAGACGCCTGGTCGCCTCGGTGGGCAGCATCCATAATTTCGGCGGCTTCCTCGGCGGCGCCTGTTCGCCCATCGTCACCGGCGTGGTGGTCGACAAGTTCGGCGGTTTTGTCCCCGCGCTGGTGGTGGCCGGCGCCATGGCGCTCGTTTCGGCCGTCATGTATGGCATTGCGTTGCGCCGGCGCCTGCCGGTATAACTGGCGGAAACCTCCGCGCGCCGCCAGGAGTCGCGGGGCGCGCTTTTCTCAGGATGGCCTGAACGGCCGGCGTTGTAATTCTTAGCAGTATTGTGTATTTATTTAACCTCATTGCTAAGGTTTATGGTGACCATGCCGGCCAGCCACTCTGAAGAGAAGGACAATACGCCATGAAGAAGATTGGATTTTTGTCGTTTGGCCACTGGACGCCTTCCCCGCAGTCGGGGACCCGCTCCGCCGCCGATGCGCTGCTGCAATCCATCGAGCTGGCCGTCGCCGCCGAGGAACTGGGCGCGGACGGCGCCTATTTCCGCGTGCACCACTTCGCCCGCCAGCTCAGCTCTCCGTTCCCGCTGCTGGCCGCGGTCGGCGCCAGGACCCGCCGTATCGAGATCGGCACCGGCGTTATCGATATGCGTTATGAAAACCCTCATTATATGGCCGAGGACGCCGGCGCGGCAGACCTTATCGCCGGCGGGCGCCTGCAGCTCGGCATCAGCCGGGGTTCGCCCGAGCAGGTCATCGAGGGCTGGCGCCACTTCGGCTACCGGCCCGCCGAAGGCGAGACGGATGCCGATATGGCCCGGCGCCATACCGAAACCCTGCTTGAGGTGCTGCGCGGAGAAGGATTCGCCCAGCCCAATCCGCAGCCGATGTTTCCCAACCCGCCGGGACTGCTGCGTCTCGAACCTTACTCCGCCGGCCTGCGCGAGCGTATCTGGTGGGGGGCCGGCTCAAATGCCACCGCGGTCTGGGCGGCAAAGCTTGGGATGAACCTGCAAAGCTCCACGCTAAAGGATGACGAGACCGGCGAGCCGTTCCATGTGCAGCAGGCTGCGCAGATCCGCGCCTACCGCGCGGCCTGGCAGGAAGCCGGGCATACGCGCGCGCCCCGGGTATCGGTGAGCCGCAGCATCTTCGCCCTGATGGACGAGCGCGATCGCGCCTATTTCGGCAACAGCAGCCGCGACGGCGACCAGATCGGTTTCCTCGACGAAAAGACCCGCGCCATCTTCGGCCGCAGCTACGCCGCCGAACCGGATGTGCTGATAAAGGAACTGGCGCAGGATGAAGCGATTGCCGAGGCCGACACGCTGCTGCTAACCGTACCGAACCAGTTAGGCGTCGACTATAACGCGCACGTGATCGAGGCGATATTGCACCATGTCGCGCCCGGCCTGGGCTGGCGCTGACCGTACCGGCGCCTGCGCGCCGCATTAGCGGCGCGGCGGTCATGGCGGCATGGATCATTGCCCGCCGGTATTTTTACTTATTTGCGCCACGCCAGCGCTTAAATTAAATTTATCATTACCCTGTTCCGGACGGGAATCACTATTTCGCCGCCGTTAACATTCGTTAAGATATAACCTATTTACAGGAGATGCTTATAACAGCAGTCAGCCAATATTGTCCCTGCCGCGCCATGCCAGGGTAATTTTTTCATGCTAAGCTATGCGCCGTCTGTTCCTGTGATTGTTTGAGGTACGCCCCATGTTAGGACTTTCCCAATTGTTGCAAGCGGTAACCTTGGGTTTGGTATTGCTGTTGCCGCTGGTGAATCCGTTAACATCGGTTGCGCTGTTATTAAGCCTTTCCGGCAACATGAGCTATAAAGAAGTCAAACATCAGGCGTTTCTGGCCTCGGTGTACGTCTTTTTCATCATGATCGTCGCTTTTTATGCCGGCCAGCTGGTGATGAACACCTTTGGCATTTCCATCCCGGGACTCAGGATTGCCGGCGGGCTGATTGTCGCGTTTATCGGTTTTCGCATGCTTTTTCCCCATCCCCGCCATGAAAAATCCTCTATCGTGGATGCCAAACATCAAGAGATGCTGAACGAGGGTTCGGAAAGCATCGCCTTTGTGCCGTTGGCCATGCCGGGCAGCGCCGGGCCCGGCACCATCGCCATGATCATCAGTTCGGTTTCCACGTTAAAAGATAATTCTCTGGGGTTTGAAAGCTGGGTATTGCTGGTCAGTCCAGCGCTGACCTTTGCCACCATCTCTTTTATCCTTTGGATTTGCCTGAACGGCTCCGGCGTTATTATGCGCCTGATTGGCAAAAGCGGTATCGATGCCATATCCCGATTAATGGGTTTTCTGCTGGTATGCGTAGGGGTGCAGTTTATAATAAATGGCGTTTTAGAAATCATCGCGGTGCATTAATACATTACTTAATTAAAAGATTAAGCCGGCTATTAAAATACCGGTCTTAATCTTTAATCATCATACATCGCCAGAAAAAAAGCACCGCCGATTTTTATTCGTCAAAGCTTGGTAATATGCCAGTAACAACTCTATAGTATGGTTTCTACCGCAGAATATCGGCGCGAAATAGCGTATTGGTAAATGGCGAACAACAATGATGCCGGGAGGGACTATGCCGCAATGGATATCGACCGCCATTGCCAACTACGGATACGCCGCCCTGTTTATCGCCGTTCTGGTGGAAGGCCCGATGGCGACAGTCTTTGGCGCGATCCTGGCATCCCAGGGACTGCTGCATATCAGCGGCGTTTATGCCGTCAGCGTGGCGGGCGACCTGACCGGGGACGTGATTCTCTATGGGCTGGGCCGGAGTGGGCGCATCACCACGTTGTTGCTGCGGCGCCGTTTCGACCTCCAGGGCGGCCGGCAGCTGGAGCCGCTGATGGCGCGGTTTCGCCGCCATCCCGGGCGCGTGCTGGTCACGGCGAAGCTGACGCATGCGGCGGGGTTCGTGGTGTTGTTAAGCGCCGGCGCGGCAAAAATTCCGCTCGGGCTGTTTCTTGGTTTCAATCTCCTGGCGACGCTGCCCAAGTCCGGCTTATTGCTCTTGCTGGGTTGGTTTGCTGGCGCCGCATGGGCGCGTATCAATGTATGGCTGTGGCTGTTTTCCTGTGCGTTGCTGGTGTCGCTCGCCATCGCGGTGGTCGTCTACCGGCGCCGGAATAACGGAGTGGAGCTGCCAGGGGGGTAATTCCATGCGTATTGCTGTATTTACCGACAGTTTTTATCCGGAGCTGGGCGGTATCCAGGATTCGGTATTGTCCGGATGCCGGGAATTGGGCAAACGCGGTCATCAGGTGGTGATTCTCGCGCCCCGCGCCAGCGGACATGACTTTGCCGTGGCCGGCGTACCCGCACGGGAAGTCGACGCGGGGAAAAATGTTTCCGTCCGCCGGCTGTTTTCGCTGCCGGTGCCCAGTTCGACCGGGCAATCCCGCCTGGTGGTGCCAACCGGGCGGCGCTGGCGCCAGTTGTTGTCTTTCGCGCCGGATATTATCCATACCCATACTTTTCTCGGCGCCGGTCTGGAAGCGCTGAGCGCCGCGCGCCAACTGGATATTCCGCTGGTAGGCACCAATCACTGGGCCATCGGGGAGTTTGCCGGCTATACGCCGTTTTCGGCGCAATTTTTCCGCAACGTCAGCCTGCGGGCGGTCAACCGCTATTACAACCACTGCGCATTAGTGACCGGTCCTTCCCATTCCGTGATTGACGAAATGCGCGCGTTTGGCCTGCGCAGTCCCCACTGCGTGCTGTCCAATCCGGTGGATCCCGCCCAGTTCCATCCGGTCCCGGACGAACGCCGCGCCATGCTTAAACGGGCGCACGGTTTCAGCGACGCAACCATTGTCTATGCCGGCCGGCTGGCGGACGAAAAAAAAATCGATGTGCTGATTCGCGCCCTGGCGCTTATCGCCGCGGAGGTGCCCGATGCGCTGCTGGTATTGGCGGGGCACGGCTCCGCCCGCCATCGCCTGGAGCACCTGGCGCGGGCGCTGGGGGTCGGCGATCGCGTCAGGTTTACCGGCACGCTGGATAAAGCCACGCTGGCGGATGTGTTTCACGCGGCGGACATCTTTGCCATCGCCAGCACGTCTGAAACACAAAGCATGGTATTGATCCAGGCAATGAGCGCGGGCCTGCCCGTGGTCGGGGCGCGCTGGCGCGCGCTGCCGGAATATATCGACCCGCAATCGGGGTTCCTGGCGCAGCCGGGGGACCCTGAGGATTTTGCCCGCAGGCTGACCCACTTGCTGCGCGCGAAAGCGCTGCGCCAGAAAATGGGCGAGCATGCCGCGCGGCAAACCAGGCATTTTTCCATCACTACCGTGACAAGCCGCTGGGAAGAGATTTATGCCCGGATCGGTCTGGCAGTACCCGAGGGCATGTCGCGTATCTCAGGAGCGTAATGATGAAACTCAGTTTAATAATCCCAGCGTATAACGAAGAGTTGTATCTTGCGACCTGCCTGCAATACGCCCTGCGGGAGCTGACGGCGCACGCACATCCCGGTGAGTACGAAATTATTGTCGTTAATAACGCCAGTACCGACCGGACGTCGGACATCGCCGCCGGCTTCAGTGGGGTTCGCGTCGTATACGAACCGATAAAAGGCCTCACCCGCGCCCGCCAGAAAGGGCTGGAATCGGCCTGCGGCGATATTCTGGCCTTTATCGACGCCGACACGCGTATGCCGTCCGGCTGGCTGGATAAAGTGCTGCATGCCTATGCGCAGCGCGGCGATCTGGTCTGTATCAGCGGCCCATACCGTTATTTCGACCTGCCGGGAATAAAAAGCGTCCTGGTGAAATTCTACTGGCTGGCGCTGGCGAAACCCACTTACTGGTGCACCGGCTATATGGCGGTGGGCGGTAATTTCGCCGCCAGTAAACGGGCCTTGCTGCGTATCGGCGGCTTTGATACGTCTATCGCGTTTTATGGCGAAGACACCAATATCGCCCGTCGGCTGGCGGGCGAGGGGCGGGTACAGTTTGACCTGGATATGGTGATGGAAACGTCGGCGCGCCGCCTGAAAGAGGAAGGCTTCGCCACCACGGCGCTACGCTACGTCCTGAACTTTATGTCCGAGGCCATCCGCAATAAGCCCGCCACCTCCGAATATCGGGATATCCGCTAAGGGCCGCCGGCGTAGTGCGCCACGCGCCGAGCCACGCACGCGGTGCCGCTTCCGCCTTCAGGCCGTTATTGATCGACAATAAAACCATCCAGGTGCGGGCGCATGGAAATGGGTTTGCTTAACGGCGGACGGATACGCTGCGCGTCGGGCAGTAATTTCATTCCCAGGCCTGGCCCGTCGGGAATATCCACAAAACCGTCCAGCGGCAGGGGAACTTTATCCACGATATTGCTCCCCAAATGCTCGGGGCGGGATGCGAAAATGCCCGCTTCAAAGCCGGTGGCATATTCCTGAATGGCGAAATTAGGAATAGCGGCCGCCAATTGCAGACAGGCGGCCAGGCCGATGGGTGAGAGCGGATTATGGGGAACCACCTGGACATGATGCGCTTCGGCCATCGCCGCGACTTTTTTGCCGCCGGTAATTCCACCGCATAGGCACAAATCCACGCGGGCGAACTCCATCGCGTTGCGGCTCAGCAGGGCCTGGAATTCATAGAGGGTGGAAAAGCGCTCCCCGGTGGCGATGGGAACATGGATTTTATCCGCCACCCGCGCCATGGCATCGGCATTTTCCGGCCGGATGGGGTCTTCCACAAACATAGGATGATATTCTTCTATGCCGCGGGTAAAGGTCACCGCTTCCGGCGGCGTCAGGCGCCGGTGCAACTCAATCAACAAATCGACCCGATCGCCGACCACTTCCCGCATACGCCTGACGTTATTGATGGCATCACGCATTTTGCGGATATGGGTTTTAAAATAAACCTTGTCATTACCTTCATCCAGGAAAGGATTGAGATGACCGAATGCCGTAAATCCCGCATCCATTTTAGCCTGGCATTCTTCCAGTATTTTCTCAATGGTCTGTTCATAAATATGGCCATATATCCGCGCTTTTTTGCGCACCGGTCCTCCCAATAATTGATAAATCGGCACATTCAGGGCCTGGCCTTTAATATCCCAAAGCGCGATATCTATCGCCGAAATGGCCGCATTGATGGCCAGTCCCTGGAAATAGCTGAACCGATGCATTACATTCCAGTGGTGTTCGATATCAAACGCTGATCTTCCCTCCAGATATTCAGCGAAACGCTGGATAGCGGCGCCCGAGGCCTCAATATGGCCCCAGGCACCGGCTTCGCCATAGCCAACCAATCCGCTGTCGGTTTCCACGCGGGCAAACATGAACTGACCAATATGCAATGGCTCAACTCGGGTTATTTTCATAGGCTCCTCACTGACTGTTTATATCGCGAAATTTTTTTACCGGTTTGGATGTGACGAATAGGCGCCGTGCTCGTGCGCCTGCTTGCCGCCTTCGGCCTCGACATCACGTAAATCACGACCACGGGTTTCCGGCCCGAGAAATACCGATACGGCCGTCAGGACCGACAGCACGATGACGTAGGCGCAAACCAGTTTGGGATCCCCGTCGCCCACGGCTAATAAACTGAGGGCGATGATGGGGGCTATCCCTCCGGAAATGGGCGAGGTGACTTCCCTCGCCAGCGAAAAACCGGTATAGCGCACCCGTGAAGGGAACATCTCCGCCAGCCATGGACTTTGCGCCGAGGTCATCATGGTCTTGGCAATGGAAGAGACCAGAAACAGGCCGGCGTAAATCCATACCAGCTCCCGGGTTTGCAGCAGATGGAAAAAAGGAATAATCGCCAGGCCGGAAAGAATCGCGCCCCCCATGTAAACGGGCTTACGCCCCACTTTATCGGAGACCCAGCCAAATAAGGGCACGGTAATGAATTGCAAGGCGGTGCTGAACATTAGCGCGGTGACAATTTCGTCCCTGGCGATATGTAATTGCTGGGTGACATACACAATGACAAATGATTCGTAGATATATGCCAGGGAATTATCGCCTAACCGAGCGCCCCAGGCGCAAAACAGCTGGCGTTTCGACGTTTTGAATACTTCACGCACCGGGTTTTTGATAACGGCGTTCTTGCGTTTTAATTCTTCAAAGATGGGCGACTCTTTTAACTTCATGCGTATAATAACGCCAAACGCAATGACCACGGTGCTTAATAAAAACGGTATGCGCCATCCCCATACCTCAAATGCTTCTTTAGATAAATGCGAAGAGAAGTTGAAGGTGGCCAGCGATAACAACAGGCCCAGGGCCACTCCCATATAAGGCATCGCGCCATAAAGACCGCGCCGTTCAGCCGGCGCATTTTCAACAACGATCAATACCGCGCCGGCATATTCAGCGCCTGAGCCAAGCCCCTGCAGGGCGCGAAGCAGGGTCAGCAGGATAGGCGCCGCTATACCCGCCTGGGCATAGGTCGGCAACAGCCCCATCAGGGTGGTTGAACTTCCCATTAAGAGTAAGGTGATCACCAGCACTTTTTTACGGCCGATGCGATCGCCGAGATAGCCAAACAGCACGCTGCCGAACGGGCGGACGAAAAAGCCGATGCTAAAGCTGGCAAAAGCCAGAATAGTACCGGTCAAGTGGTCGAAAGACGGGAAAAATAAGGTATTGAATAACGTTGCCGCAGCGGTGGCATACAGATAATAATCATACCATTCAACCGTCGTGCCGATGATGGCGCTGAGAATGGTATTACGGATGACTTGCCGGGTTGCCGGCGTTTGCGCGATTGCTTGTTCCACGACGAGCCCCTTATAGGTAGGTGTACAGGTTTGGCCAACGTTGGAATAAAAAACCACATACGAGTTATGCTTACCTTCGCATCCAGCGTGCGAGGAGGTGTTAATAACCCTAAAATAATCGGCGATATGTTGTTATATGATGCTTGGAAACGTTTCCGGAAACGTTTCCAGTGATTAAAAAGCGGTTGCCACAGACTGTCAAGTTTCTTTGGCGCGAGGATGTATATGAGTTCAAAAAATGAGACACCGGTCAATGAACGGGCCGGAATCCGTCAAGTTGCTGAACTGGCCGGCGTGGGGATCGCCTCTGTTTCCCGCGTGCTGTCAGGGCAACCGGGCGTCAGTAAAGAAATGACGGAACGGGTACTGGCTGCGGCGGAGAAGTTACGTTATACCCCCAATGTCCTGGCGCAAAGCCTGCGTCGCCGTTCAACCAAATCTATCGGTTTTGTCTGTTCGGATATCACCAATCCATTGCTGGCCTCAATCGTCAGCGGCGCGGAAAGTGTCCTGACGGCCTCGGGGTTTTCCCTGCTGCTGACCAATTCCGGCGGGGTGCCGGCAATGGATGCGGAACATATTGACGTATTGCAACAACGCCAGGTGGACGGGCTGATTTTGCTGCCGTCGCTGGAAAATGATGAAGCGACCCTGAGCGTGCTGCGTAAAAGCACCATTCCCATGGTGGTGATTGACCGTACGTTGCCGGATGATGTCAACGCCAATACGGTATTATCCGATCATTTTACCGGCGTAGGCGCCGCCGCCAGGGCGCTATTGCAGTTGGGCCACCGGCGTATCGGCCTGATCGTCGGACGAGATGTGCGCCCGACCCGGGAGCGTATCCGCGCCGTGCGGGAGGCCTATCAGGCATGCCAGGCGGCGCCTGATTTTATGATAGAGGCAGGTATCCTGTCGGTCGCCCACGGCGAGCGGGCTATGGCGCGCTTACTGGCATTGTCCCACCCGCCGACCGCGGTGATTTTGGGCGGTAACCAATTACTGGAGGGTGCGCTGAAAGCGGTGGGGCAGCGCAACCTGGTCCTCGGCCGCGATCTGTCGCTGGTGTGTTGTGACGATGTCGCCATCGGCCGCCTGTTCTCGCCGCCGATTGCCACCGTGATGCGCGATAACGGCTTATTGGGCAAACGTGCCGCGGAGCTGTTACTGGGACAGCTGCGGCATCCTCATGATAAAGAACATATTCTCTTGCCAACCTGGTTTGAAAACCGCGCCAGCTGCGGCCCGGTACCGCCCACGCCGGGTCAGGCAGACGTATAAGGCATGCAACCTGCCACGGCCGACGCGTTGGCGGCTGTTGGCCAACGATATCCGGCGTTGTTTGACCGCGGTTAGTCTCATTGCGCGATTTCAATCATAATATGTCATAAACTACTGCCATGTGGCATGTATCAGCGTTAAGTCTCCGTTTGGATAATTTGATCTTGCTCACGGTTAATCAAATATGATTAAATATAATCATTATAACTCGTGACCACCGATAATAACCTAAGGAATGTCTATGCCGGCCGGGCAAAACAACGCGCAGATAGGGGTGATCGCCGACGATTTTACCGGGGCCAATGATGCGGGCGTGGGGCTGACCCGCCACGGCGCCCGGGTCAATGTGCTGTTCGGCGGCGCGGACGCGATCACCGACGGCGGTTGCGCCGACGCCTGGGTTATCAGTACCGACAGCCGCGCCCTGCCGGCCGGGGAGGCGGCGCGGAGGGTGGGCAGGGCGGTAGGGCAATTACGTGCCGTCGCGCCGGACGGCTGGCTGTATAAAAAGATCGATTCCACGCTGCGCGGCAACCTGGGCGCCGAAATCGAGGCGGCACTCAACGGCGCGCAGGCGCCGCTGGCGATTATCGCCGCGGCCGCGCCCGCCATGGGCCGGTGCATCCGCAACGGCCACTGCGAAGTCAACGGCCGCAGGTTAACCGATACCGAATTTGCCAGCGATCCCAATACGCCGGTCGCCACCTCCTCCATAGCCGGACGGATCAACGAGCAAAGCGCGCTGCCGCTGGCGGAGCTGGATGTAGCGGCGGTGCGCGACGCTTCCCTGGCAATGCGGATTACCGCCCTGGCGGAACAGGGTTGCCGGCTGGTGGTGCTCGACAGCCTGCTGGACGACGATTTACAGCGTATCGTCGCGGCGCTGCGGCAGTTGCCGTTCAAGCCGCTGCTGGTGGGATCGGCGGGCTTGATTGACCCGTTGGCGCGCAGCCTGCCGTTCGCGCCGGCGCCGCCCCTGCTGGCGGTTATCGGCTCCATGAGCGCCGCGGCCCGGCGGCAAATCGACCACGCGCGGGATAACGCGGCGGTCAGGCTGGTGGATATTGATGTGCTGCGTCTGTTCAGCGCAAACCCGGCGAGCTTGATCGATCAATGGGTCGGTGACGTGAGCGCGGCATTGCGCGCGGGCAGGCACTGCGTGGTTCGTACCTGCCAGGATGAAGATCAGCGACGGCATATCGAAGCGGTCTGTCGACAACACGGCATCAGCCGCCAGCGGTTGGGCGAGGATATCTGCCTGGCGCTCGGCCGCCTGACGCGCCGGGTGGTCGACGCCCAACCCATCGGCGGGCTGTATCTGACCGGCGGCGACGTTGCCGTCGCGGTCGCCTCCGCTCTGGATGCGACCGGCTTCCACATCCGGGGACAGATTGCCGCCTGCGTCCCTTACGGGCGCTTGCTGGGCGGCGTGGCGCAAAACATACCGGTAATGACCAAAGCGGGCGGTTTCGGCGGTGAAACCACGCTATCAGAAGTTATTCGCTTTATTGAGGAGATGTCGCGTGACTAAGACAATTGCGGTAACCATGGGAGATCCGGCGGGCATTGGTCCGGAAATTATCATTAAAGCGTTGGCTGAAGGTGAATTTTCCGGTGCGCCGGTGGTGGTGGTGGGCTGTGTTTCCACCCTGCGCCGTATCCTGTCGCTGCGGATCACACCGCCCGCCGAATTGAAAATCATTGCCCGTCCCGCCGACGCGCGGTTTGCGCCCGGGGTTATCAATATCATCGATGAGCCGCTGCAACAGCCCGCGGCATTGGTTCCCGGCCAGGTGCAGCCGCAGGCGGGCGACCTGGCCTATCGCTGCGTAAAACACGCCACCGGACTGGCGCTGGCCGGCGAGGTCCACGCCATCGCCACCGCGCCGCTGAACAAGGAGGCGCTGCATGCCGCCGGCCATATTTACCCCGGCCATACCGAATTGCTGGCCAAGCTGACGCAGAGCCGGGATTACGCCATGGTACTGTACACCGACCGGCTGAAGGTGATTCATGTCACCACGCATATCGCGCTGCGTAAATTTCTCGACACGCTGAGCCGCGAGCGGGTGGAAACGGTCATTCAAATGGCGGATACCTTTCTCAGGCGGGTCGGTTTCCCCCACCCGCGCATCGCGGTAGCCGGCGTCAACCCGCACGCGGGTGAGCACGGCCTGTTCGGCGACGAGGAAATTACCGTCGTTAATCCCGCGGTGGCCGCCATGCGCGACAAAGGGCTGGACGTCACCGGCGCGTGCCCGCCCGATACCGTCTTTCTGCAAACCTATGAAGGCCATTATGATATGGTGGTGGCGATGTACCACGATCAGGGGCATATCCCGTTGAAATTACTAGGGTTTTATGACGGTGTCAACATTACCGCCGGCCTGCCGTTCATCCGCACCTCAGCCGATCACGGCACGGCGTTTGATATTGCCTGGACCGGCAAGGCCAAGGCCGACAGCATGGCGATAGCGATAAAACTGGCCATGCAGCTGGCCTGAGGGACGCCGCACCCTGTCGCGCCGCGCCGTCTCAAGCGGATGATGGTCTTTTTTCCTCGCCATCATCCGAATCCTGACATGAGGACGCCGCTTTCCTTTATTCCCCGCTGGATTCCAACTGCTGGATATGTTGCGCAATCAGGCGCGCCAGCTTTGGCGCATCCCGATCGCGGATCGCCGCCACCATGGCGAAATGTTCGCCGGACGATTTTTCTATCCGGGCATGGGAGCTCCATTGCCCCAGCGGGGCGGAGGGCACCCGGCTGCGCAGATCGAAAATCAGCTCCACCATATCCTGGTTCAGGCAGGGCGCCAGCAGCGCCCGGTGAAAAGCCATATTGGCCTCATACTGCTCAAGCAACGTGCCGTGCCAGGTGGCATCGGCGAACGCCTGCGCGCAGTCCGTCAGGCGCGCGATGCCCTGTTCGCCGATATTCTCGACAATATCCGGCGCGGCCGCGCACTCCAGGATACAGCGGATAGCCGAAATATTCCGGCGCTGCTGCAAATTGGGCGCGTAGACGTGGTACCCCTTGTTGGGCACGTGCTGCACCAGCCGTTCAATCACCAGTTGGTCAAGGGCGCGGCGCACATCGGCGCGGGTGCAGCCATAGCGTTCTTCCAGCTCGGCCTGTTTCAGCCACATGCCGGCGGTGAATTCGCCGGTATTAATATCCTTGGCGATATCGTTGGCGACATTGGCGGATGCGCCGGGCTTTTTTTGCTTCATGTTTAGCGTCCTTCATTAACCTGGCGGTCGTCGATTCAGAGCATTATAAGGCGTTTTGCGCCGCCTGAAATACCGCCGCCATAATAAAACCCTATGGAGAAATGGGCGGGACGGCGCGCGGCTTCTTATCGTAAATCATCGTGTTACTGGGTTATTGCCGCAGCGGATACTTTTATATTACCGGGAAATGTGATGGGGGCGATAGTTTTTGCGCATATTTATCCAATTAAATTGGCGCCAATTTTGGTTTTATGTTTGAATGAAAATCACTCATCACCCTGTCATTTCAACAGGAAAAAAATGGCCCTCGACGAAACCCAACTGGCGGAAACCCGCGGACGCGCGCTTTATCAGCGCGGCCATACCACCATTTTCGCCAGCAGGCAGGACCCCCGTTTTGCCTATTGCATGTACGTTCCGCCCGATTTTGACGCCGATCCCGCCGGACATTGCCTGGCGGTGGTCATGCACGGCACCGGGCGCAGCATGACCGCCTACCGCGACGCTTTCGCCGAATTCGGCCGCTATAACCGCTGCGTGATCCTGGCGCCGCTGTTCCCGGTGGGACCGTTGCAAGACGGCAACTCCCATGGTTTTAAGTACATCATCGAGCAGGGCATCCGCTATGATCGGGTACTGCTGTCGATGGTGGATGAAGTCGCCGCATCCCTCGGCACGCCGTTCGACCGGTTTTTACTGTTCGGGTATTCCGGCGGCGGCCATTTTGTGCACCGCTTCCTGTATATCCATCCCGAACGCCTGCTGGGCGTCTCCATCGGCGCGCCGGGCTCCGTTACCCTGCTGGATGAACACCAGGACTGGTGGGTGGGCGTGCGCAATTTTGAACAGATGTTCGGCAAACCGCTGAATTATGCCGCGCTGCGGCAGGTGCCGGTGCAACTGGTGGTGGGCAAGGTCGATGTGGAAACCTGGGAAATTACCCACCGGCCGGGAGGCAAATATTATATGCCGGGCTGTAACGACGCCGGCGCGACCCGCATCGAGCGTAATACCGCGCTTTACCAGAGCCTGCTCGGGCACGGCGTCGACGCGCGCCAGGACATCGTGCCCAATGTCGGCCATGACGGCATGAAAGTGCTGGATACCGTAAAGGATTTTTTCCTGCGCGTGCTGCGCAGCCACCGTTGCGCGCCACCCCCCCGTTAAGGAGACACGATGTCGCAGATTACCCCCTTTCCGCTGGTTACCGTATCCGGCAGCGCCCATGAACGCGGGTTGCAATACGGCGAAATCGCCCGCGATCGCATCCGCCTGAGCGTCGGCCTTTACGGCGATCAGCTGCGCGAGCTGGGATTAAGCCAAGCTCAGCGCGAGGAACTCATTACCGCCTTCAGCGCCATCATCCGCGATTTCGATGCCGACTACCTGACGGAAATGACCGGCATCGCGACCGGGGCGGGCGTACCGCTGGAAGGCATCGTGATGATCAACGCCCGCACCGAGGTGATCGCCAAGGCCCGGCTGCTGAAAGAGCAGCGCGACGCCCATGACGATACTATCAAGGACGGCTGCAGCGGCGCGGTGATTTTGCCGCAGCGCAGCGCCAGCGGACGGCTAATCCACGGGCAGAATTGGGACTGGCGCGCCGAATGCGCCGACAGTTCCATCGTACTGAAAGTGCACCGCGACGACGGCCCAGATTACCTGACCTTTGTGGAGGCCGGCGGCCTGGCGCGCAGCGGCGTAAACCAGGCCGGCCTGGCCATCACCGCCAACTATCTGCGCTGCGAGCGCGACTACCGCCAGATCGGCGTGCCGATTTCCCTGATCCGCCGCAAGGTGCTGGAGCAGCAGCATATGGCGCTGGCGATGCGGGTGGTGGCGGTCACGCCCAAGTCCTGCTCCAACAATATGATGCTCAGCACCCGCGAGGGGTTCGCCATTGATTTTGAATGCGCGCCGGATGAGTCTTTTACCCTGTACCCCACCGACGGCATCCTGGTGCACGCCAACCATTGGGAAAGCGACGCGGCAAAAAGCAAAATCCGCGAAATGGGCATTGGCACGTCGCCCGATACCCTGTACCGCGCCTGGCGGGTGAATCAATTGCTGCGCGCTAAGCCCAAGCTCAGCGCAGACGATTTGAAAAATGCCTTTTTTGACGACTTCGGCGCGCCGTATTCGGTATGCCGGCCGCCGCGTCCCGGTTTTCAAAGCGATTTGTCGGCCACCGTGGCGATGATCGTTATGGACTCCACCGCGGGCACGATGGAGGTGGCGCCGCTGCCGGCGATTAACCGCGAATTTACCCGATATTCCCTGGCCCTGTCCTGACAGCCGCCGTCCGAACGAAACAACGACCCATTGAGGATACTATGAAGCAGATAATCGCGTGTATCGTTATGCTCCTGCCGGGAATGATGGCGGCCCGGGCCGGCGCGGCCGACAACAGCGTCATCCGTTTTGCCTTAAACCAGGACATCCGCAGCAGCCAGCCGGGCGTGAACCGCGACGGCAATACCGACGACGTGCTGATGCACGTGGTGGAAGGGCTGGTGGGCTATCGGGAGGACGGCACCGTCGGGCCGATGCTGGCCGACACCTGGGAGGTGCAGGACGGCGGCAAAAAATATGTGTTCCATCTGCGCAAAAATATCAAATTCCACAACGGCGATACCCTGGGCGCGCAGGATGTGCTGTGGAGCTGGAAGCACTGGACCGATCCGAAAACCCAGTGGCGCTGCCTGCGGGAATTCGACGGCAGCAGCCAGATCAACGTCACGTCGGTAAGCGCGCCGGACGACAGTACGGTGGTGATGACGCTGGCGCAGCCGGTGGCGCTGTTTCTCGATACGCTGGCCCGCACCGACTGCGGCGCCGCGGCGGTCGTCAGTCCCAAATCCGTGGACGGGCAGGGCAACTGGATCAAGCCTATCGCCACCGGTCCTTTTACCTTCGATAACTGGAAGCACGGTGAATACGTTTCGCTGAAACGTTTTGACGGCTACAGCTCCCGCGCCGGCGCGCCGGATGGTTTTGTCGGCGGCAAGAAAGCGCTGGTGGACGAAGTGCGGTTTATGGCCGTGCCGGACGCCGCCACGGTGAAAGCGGGGCTGCGCTCCGGTGCGGTGGACGTTGCCCAGGTCAGCCCCATCGACGCGTCGGACCTGAAAACCGACCCCAATGTGGCCATCGCGGTGGCGCCCAACGCCCAGCGCCACGCGCTGCTTATCCAAACGGCGGATCCGCTGCTGAAAAACCTCAAGCTGCGCCAGGCGATCGCCGCGGCGCTGGATACCGAACAAATCGCCATGGGCACCAGCGAGGGGCTGGCCACGCCGAGCAATTCCAATATTTCCGTGGCCTCCGGTTACTATAAAGAAGTGGAAAAGCAGGGCTATAAATATGATCCCGCCCGTACCAAACAGCTGCTGAAGGAAGCCGGATATAAAGGCGAGACGATTGAAATCATCGCCAATAAACGCTCCACCGTGCCCAGCTTCGATATGGCGGTTATCGTGCAGGCGATGCTGCAGGCCGCCGGCATCAACGCCAAAATCACCACCATGGAATGGGCCACCCAGCTTGAACGCTACCAGGCCGGCCGCTACCAGATGATGACCTTTACCTTCTCGGCGCGCTTTGAACCGGCGCTGGCGTTTGAGCAAATCAACGGCGATAAAGCCAAGCAGCCGCGCAAGGTTTGGGACGATCCCCAGGCCAACAAACTGGTGGACAGCCTGGCCTATGTCAGCGACAGCAAACAGCGGCAGGATATCGTCGACCAGCTGCACCGCATGATGATCGAACAGGTGCCGCTGATTATTTTCTATCCGGGGCTGGATATTATCGCGCACCGCAAGGTTATCGTAGGCTATAAACCCTGGCTGGCCGCCGCCGCCCGCCTGTGGAACGTATCCGTTAAGTCATAGCGGCAAGGAGTCGTCATGCTGAGTTTTATCTTCAGGCGGGTGGCGTCGGCGATCCCGACGCTGCTGCTGGTGACGGTGATCGTCTTCCTGCTGACCAGGCTGGTGCCCGGCGATCCGGCGCTGCTGATGCTCGGCGATCTGGCGACCGAGAGCAGCCTGGCGGATTTGCGCCATAACATGGGCCTGGATCAATCGCTGTTGACGCAGTTTTTTATCTGGTTCGGCCAGGTGCTGCACGGCGACTTCGGTCACTCCATCCAGAGCGGACAGGCGATACTGCCGCTGATCCTCGAACGGTTTTCCGTCACCATGAGCGTGGTGCTGGCGGCGGTGGTCGTGGCCGCGCTGGTCGCCGTGCCTTTCGGCATGCTGGCGGCATGGAAACAGAACACCCGTCTTGATGTCGGCCTGGTGATGTTCTCGACGTTTCTGCTGTCGATACCGAGTTTTTGGATGGGGCTGCTGATCCTGATGTTTTTCGGCCTGAAGCTCGGCTGGCTGCCGGTGGTGGGGTATGTCTCGATTCGGGACAACGCCTGGCAGGGCGTGCTCTATCTGCTGATGCCGGTGCTGACGCTGGTGCTGGTGGAAGTGGGCGCGCTGGTGCGCATGATGCGCGCCAGCACCCTGGAGGTGCTGCGCCTGGATTATGTCACCCACGCCCGCGCCAAGGGGCTGCGCGAGCGTACCGTACTGTCGCGCCATGTGTTTCCCAATGCCTTCGGGCCGACCTGGACGCTGATAGGCCTTACGCTCGGCAACCTGCTGAGCGGCGTGGCGGTAACCGAAACGGTGTTTAGCCTGCCGGGCCTCGGCAGGCTGCTGGTGGACGGCATCTATGCCCGTGATTATCCGGTTATCCAGGGGTGCATGCTGTTTATCGCCGGTATCTATGTCCTGACCAATCTGGTGATAGATGCCCTTTATCCGCTGTTTGATCCCAGGGTGGCCGCATCATGAAACGCTCAATATTTTTGGCGCCCAACGCCCTGCTGGGCGGGCTAATGATCGGGATTATCGTCTGCGCCAGCCTGGTGGGGTTCTTCTGGACGCCGTTCGACCCCAGCCGGATCAATATTCTGGCCCGGCTGCAAAGTCCCGGCGCCGCGCACTGGTTCGGCACCGACGAATACGGCCGCGACGTATTGAGCCGCATTATGCTCGGCGCCAGCGCCAGCATCAGCATTTCGGTGCTGACGGTGGCCTTCGCGCTGCTGACGGGGATTGTGCTGGGCTTGCTGAGCGGCTATCTGCGCGGCGTGACCGACCGGGTCATCATGATGGTGACCGATACGCTGCTGGCGTTTCCGGGCATCCTGCTGGCACTCGGCCTGCTGAGCATCCTGGGCAGTAACCGCTACGGCATTATTCTCGCCCTGGGCCTGGCCTATACCCCCTCGGTGGTGCGGGTGGTGCGCGGAACGGTGCTGGGGCTGCGCGAGACGGATTTTGTCCACGCCTCCCGGGTGATGGGACATCGCGAAGGATTTATCCTGCTGCATCATATCCTGCCCAACTGCATCGCGCCGCTGACGGTGCTGGCCACGTCCATGCTGGGCTGGGTGCTGATTTCGGAAAGCGCCCTGTCATTCCTCGGGCTCGGGGTACCGCCGCCGGAACCCACCTGGGGCAATATGCTGGCGGCAAGCCGTACCTATCTTTCCCAGGCGCCCTACCTGGCCCTGCTGCCGGGGTGCTGTATTTCCCTTGCGCTGCTGGGCGTCAACCTGCTGGGGGACGCGCTGCGCGATTATCTTGACCCGAGGATGCAATAATGAATAACACCGCGCAGCCTCTGCTGGACGTCGGTAACCTGACCATTAGCGTGCAGGATCGCACGGTGGTGAACGGCATTTCCTTTTGCCTGCAGCCGCGCGAAGTGCTGGCGGTGGTCGGCGAATCGGGCAGCGGCAAAACCCTGGCGATGCGTGCGCTGATGGGGCTGCTGCCGTCCAATATCGCGCGCCGGGCCGATCGGCTGCGGTTCGCCGGCCAGGATTTGCTGGCGCTGGATAACGAGCAACTGCGCCAGGTGCGCGGCGCCGGTATCGGCATGGTGTTCCAGGAACCGATGACCTCGCTAAATCCGGCAATGACCATCGGCCGCCAGCTGGATGAAGGGCTGGCGCTGCACACCACGCTGACGCCGCAGGAGCGCAAACAGAAAATCGTCGCCATGCTGCGCCGCGTCGGGCTGGACGGCGGCGAAACGCTGCTGGCCAGCTTTCCCCACCAATTTTCCGGCGGGATGCGCCAGCGGGTGATGATTGCCGCGGTGATGCTGCTGGAACCGAAACTGATTATCGCCGATGAACCCACCACGGCGCTGGATGTGCTGGTGCAGCACGAAGTGATGAGCCTGATGCTGTCCCTGACCGCCGAGCAGGGCAGCGCGGTAATCCTGATAAGCCACGATCTGTCGATGGTGGCCAACTACGCCTCGCGCATCATGGTGATGGAGCAGGGCGCGCTGGTGGAGCAGGGCGAAAGCCGCCGGCTGCTGGCCGAACCCCGGCATCCCTATACCCGCCGGCTGCTGGACGCGATGCCCGTCAGAAAAGCGCCCGCCGACCGCCGCTCGCTACTGTCGGCATCGGCGGTACTGACGCTGAGCGACGTGAGTATCGATTATCCGGGGCAGAAAACATGGTTGCAACCGGCGCGCGTCACCCGGGCGGTGAACAGCGTCAGTTTTAACGTGCGCCGGGGCGAAACGGTGGCGCTGGTCGGCGCCAGCGGCTCGGGGAAAACCACCATCGGCAAGGCGATTGCCGGTATGTTGCCGGTGAGCGCCGGCTCGCTGTTGTTCGAGGGCCGGGATGTCAACGACCGGGACCCGGCGTTAAAACGCCGGTGGCGCCTGGCCTGCCAGATCATCCAGCAGGATCCCTATTCCTCCCTCAATCCGCGCATGAAAATCGGCCAGATCCTGGAGGAGCCGCTGCGGGTCTTCAATGATACCGGGCGCGCGCACCGCCTGGCGCGCGTCAAAGAGGTATTGAACGAAGTCGGCCTGGCGGAATTTTTCATCGACCGCTATCCGCACCAGCTTTCCGGCGGCCAGCGCCAGCGCGTGGCCATCGCCCGCGCCGTGATCCGCAAACCGGCTTTTATCGTCGCCGACGAGCCGACCTCGGCGCTGGATATGACCGTGCAAAAGCAGATTTTGACGCTGCTGCGCCGCCTGCAGGACAGCTACGGTTTCGCCTGCCTGTTTATCACCCACGACCTGGGCGCGGTGGAGCAGGTCGCCGATCGCATCATGGTCATGGAAAAAGGCCGGCTGGTGGAAAACGGCTGGAGCGACGATGTGCTGGACCGGCCGCAGCACGACTATACCCGGCGGCTGCTTTCCTGCCTGCCGCAGCTTAAGCTGCTGGAGAATGGCGGCTATCAGCTGGAGGCGCCGGTCCAGGCGCCGTAGCCGGGGGACTTCCCATCCGCCTGTGGCCATAGTAAGTTATTTTCTCACCTATTTTGACATCAGATGAAGGGTAATAATGTCCACACTGCAAGGCTCTGAACGTATTTTAACCACCCATGTCGGCAGTCTCCCACGGCCTGTGAAATTGCTGGATCTGATGAAGGCGAATATTGACGGCGCGGATAATCAGGCGGAGCTGGACCGCTGCATTAAAGACGCGGTGATCGAGTCGGTCCAGCAACAGGTCGATGACGGCATTGATATCGTTACCGACGGTGAACAATCCAAAGTCGGTTTCTTTGCCTATGTCCGCGATCGCATGAGCGGCTTCTCTGCGCGCCCCGGGCAACGTTATACGGCTTTTGACGCGGAGATCGAGGCGTTTCCCGATTATTATCAGCACTATTTCGGCGAAGCGATGCTCGGCGGCAACCTGGTGCCATTCGTCCCGGTGGCCTGCACCGGACCTATCGCCTATCACGGCACGGCGCAATTGCAGCGCGACCTGGCCAACCTGGCGGCCGCATTGGGTAAAGTGAGCGCCCATTCGGCGTTTGTCCCGTCGGTGGCGCCGACCGGCGTGGGCAGCAATGCGTTTTATGCCAGCGAAGGCGAGTATCTCTCGGCGGTGGCCGAGGCGCTGCGCGTCGAGTATAAAGCGGTGATTGACGCGGGATTCAGCCTGCAAATCGACGATCCGTTCCTGCCCGATCTGTTTGCCGATCGCGCCCTGGACAATGCGGCGATTCACCGCAAGGCGGGCGAGTACGTCGAGATCCTGAATCATGCGCTGCGGGGCCTGCCGCAGGAAAGAATTCGCTATCATACCTGCTACAGCATTAACGAAGGTCCGCGCATTCACGATGTGCCCTTCGTGGAGTTTGTGCGCTATATGCTCAATATCAACGCATCGGATTATTCCTTCGAGGCGGGCAATGTACGCCACGAACATGAATACCACCTCTGGGAAGAGATTACGCTGCCGGCGGGCAAGCGGTTGATCCCGGGCGTGATATGCCATGCCAGCAACACCGTGGAACATCCGGAACTGATTGCCGAACGCCTGGTCCGCTTTGCCGAACGGGTAGGTCGCGACAATGTTATTGCCGGCGCCGACTGCGGTTTCTCTTCGCAGGCCACCTATCGCACGGAAGTGCATCCCACGGTGGTGCGGGAAAAATTCCGCGCCCTGCGCGCGGGCGCCGACCTCGCCAGTAAAAAACTGTGGAAAAAATAAGCGGACGCCAGCCGTCCAGCGGCCGGCAACCTGCCCACTGAGCGTGACGGGGGCCGCCCGGCGGCCTGATAGCCGCTGTGTTGCGTCGCGTAAGGGAAAACGCCGCGCCGCCGATGCGGCGTTGCGGGCTTACGGATTGCCTGGCGCGGCGGGGAGGGCATCGTCCAAAAACCTCACCGCGTTACGCAGCGCCTGGTCGGCTTCGGGGAGAACCCCGGAGAACAAATGCCAGACATGGAACATGCCGGGCCAGACCTCAAGTGATGTCCGTACCCGGCTTTCCCCGAGATGGGCCGCAAGGCGGAGGGCCCCGCTCAGCATGACCTCATTTTCGCCAATTTGGATCAGGGTGGGCGCAATCCCCCGGACATCGGCGAAGATCGGCGAGGCATCAGGGTGAGTCGGCAATTCTCCGGCCAGGAATATACGGGCCAGTTGGTTAAGAAACGCCGTGCTGCACAGCGGATCGATACCGTCCCTGACGGTTGCCGAATTTCCGCTGTGCGTGAGATCCGCCCAGGGTGAAAGGGCGACGGCGGCGGCGGGTAGGGGCACGCCGGCGTCCCTGGCTTTTCTCATAATGGTCACCACCATCGCTCCGCCGGCCGAATCACCGGATATCGCCAGGGAACGCGGGTCGACGCCGTTATCAAGCAGCGCGCGATAGGCGGTAAAAGTATCTTCAATCGGCACCGGGAACGGGTGCTCCGGGGCTTGCCGGTAATCGGGCACATAGACGCTGGCGCGCAGCAGCGTGGCATATTTTCCGGCCAGGCCGCGGTAGGCGTTTATCCCGCCATGGACATAGCCGCCCCCGTGTATATAGAACAGCACGCGGTCCTCCAGCACATTTTCCGGCGTGACCCGCAGCGCGGCGACGCCGCCCAAATCAACAGGGGTAAACGACACCCCGCCGGGCGCCGGGAATAACCTTTCCAGTCCAGCCGTATAGGCCGCGCGCGCCTCGGGCCATCCGGCCTCGCTCTGGCCATTCATTTTCTGGACCACAGGCAGCGCCGCTTGTATCCAGCCATCCAGCGTTTTTCTGGCATTTACAGGTAACATTGCATATCCTTCTGGGTGAATAAGTTTCTACACAATCACTCTATCGCAACCATTCGGGAAAAGGATTCTACAGTGAGTGTCCGTCACGTCGCGGCCGGCCAGCATGGCGGCGGGGGAATTGAACTCAACACCATGCGTGCCTTTGTGGCCATCGCCGAGTCAGGCAGCTTTGTCGCCGGCGGCAAAATCATGGGATTGACCCGCTCCGCGGCCGGAAAGTCGCTGGCACGGCTGGAAGCCTACCTGGGTACGCGCTTGCTGCACCGCACCACCCGCAGGGTGTCGCTGACAACCGATGGGCAAAATTTTTACGAGCGCTGCGTGCAGATACTGTCCGATCTGGACGAGGCCGAGCACAGCGTCAGGCAGGGCCGCCTGCAACCCAGGGGTACGCTGCGCCTCACCGTGACCGCGGCCTTCGGAAGGATAGTTATCCTGCCGTTGCTGAATCAATTCCTGAAAACATGGCCGGAGCTGGAAGTCGAGGTCAGCTTTACGGACAGGGTCGTCGACCTGGTGGAAGAGGGGTTCGATCTCGGTATCCGCATGGGCGATATGCCCGTCGACTCGCTGATGGTCGCCCGGCTGATTGCGAAATACCGTCCCTGTCTTTATGCCGCGCCGGCCTATCTGCAAGGCTATGGCACGCCAGAAAACATAGCGGACCTCAGCGGCCATCAGCGGCTTATCTACGGCCTGCATTCCGCATCGGGCGCCTGGCCTCTGGCCGGGCCCGATGGGACGCCGGTCCTTATCGACGGCCGCCGCCGCCTGCGTTTTGACAGCGGCGAGGCCATCAAGGACGCCGCGGTAGAAGGCATGGGCATTGCCTACCTGCCGTCCTTTCTGGCTGAGGATGACGCGAGGAAAAACCGGCTGGTAAAATTATTCCCGCAATACCAGGGCAGCGAGATACCCATCCATGCCATTTATCCCGACAGGAGACATCTGGCGGCGAAGGTACGCCTGTTCATCGATATGCTGGTGCAGCATTTTCATAAGGAAGGGCAACCGGGCTAAAAGGCTCCGGCCGGGCAGCCGTCATGGATATAGCCGGCCGCCCCTGCGTGATCGATCTCTTGACAGCCAGGCTACCAACTAGTAGGGTGATTGCACGCGACGGCGTTCTGGCTTTCCTGTGTCGGGCCCCGCCCGCATTATTGCGGGGGCCGCAATGCCGGTAAAGCAGCATTCGCCGCACCCCCTTTGTTTGGTCGATGGACTTTTATCATGAACGCAGAGCTTTCTCCCAAGGCCGCGGAAATCGCCGCCCATGCGCGGTTACTGCTGGCCGCCGGCGGCTATAACAGCTTCAGCTATGCTGATATTTCCGCCCGGGTACACATCAGCAAGGCCAGCATCCATCATCATTTCCCCAGCAAGGAAGAACTGGTCAGAACCGTGGTCGCCCTGTATCGGGAAGAGGCGCGGGCAGGCATGGCGGCCCTTGATAGCCAGCTCGCCGACCCGCTGGCGGAGCTTAACGCCTATGCCGATTACTGGATCACCTGCATTCGCGATGGTACGTCTTCTTTTTGCATTTGCGCGATGCTGGCCGCCGAACTGCTGACAATCCCGGTCCGGGTGGCGGATGAAGTCCGCGGGCATTTTCAGGATCAGTCTGACTGGCTCGCGTCGCTGCTCCAGAACGGCGCGGCCCAGGGGCAATTCCACCTGCGCGCCAGTGCGGCCGTCGAGGCCGGCGCTTTCATGGCCACGGTCCACGGCGCGATGCTGGCCGCCCGGGCCTATGGCAATCCGCAAACTTTTCAGTCCATTATCCAGCCTACGATCCATCATTTGACCGCGTCAGCCTGATCCGCTCCAGCGGAACGGGGTGGCCGGGGGTTTTTTGCGCTGCAGTAAGACTACCAACTAGTAGGTTGATTACGCTGTCGCGGGTGCATACCCGCCAACCGGGGTTTGTTATCACGTCGCAGGCTTTCCAGGCGCCGCCTGCGACGGTTTTTCTTTTTAATGCGCCATATCAATCTATCGCGGTGCCCGCATCGCTCAGGAGATTCAACATGACTGTTCCAAGAATAACCCGCTTCCTGGCCCTCGGCCTGACCGGCGCGCTCCTTATGTCCAGCGCTCTGACGCCGGCTGCCGCCGCCGATAACAGCGTCAGGGTACGGGGTACCGTCGCCGCCCTGACGGGTGACCGGCTCCAGGTGACGTCGCGCGAGGGCCAAGCCGTCATGGTCACCCTGAAACCCGGCTGGAGGGTCTCGGCGGTAGCCAAGGCCGGTATCGCCGACATTAAGCCGGGCGACTACGTCGGCATCGCGTCGCTCCCCACATCGGCGGGGGGCGACGGGGCGCTGGAAGTGCTGATCTTCCCGCCCCAGCTGAAAGGCGCGGCGGAAGGCAGCTTCGGCTGGGATCTGAAGCCCAACAGCACGATGACCAATGCCACCGTGGCCGATGCGGTCAAGTCGGTGGGCAGCAGCGACGTTACGGTCAGCTATCACGGCCGGGAAAAAAAGATTTCCATTGCGCAAGGCACGCCGGTCGTCACGCTGGCGCCGGCCACACCTGAGGATGTGAAGCCCGGCTCGGTGGTTTTCGTCAGCGCAGAGAAGGGCGCGGACGGCGAGCTTTCCGCCGGTAATCTTATCGTCGGCAAAAACGGCGTTGTTCCCCCGATGTAATCAATCACCCCCGCCGGCTGGCGGTGTCGGCCAGCCGGTCAAGGAGCCTGTCATGAACAAACCTGATACATCAAGCGCGCCGACCCCATCAGCCCCGCCTGGGCGCCGCCGGCTCGTTAAGCGGCACTCATTGCCTGTACGCATTACGCATTGGGTGAACGTCCTCTGCCTGTCGATTCTGTTACTGAGCGGATTGCAGATTTTTAATGCCCATCCCCGGCTCTACTGGGGGCAATACGGCGCCGACGCGGATCGGGCGTTTATCGCCATTGGCGCCAGGCAACTGGGCGATACATCGCGCGGCTATATCCAAATCGGCCCGCTGGGCATCGAAACCACCGGCTTTCTCGGCGTTTCCAGCGAAGACGGCGCCGCGGCCGCACGCGCATTCCCGACCTGGCTTACCCTACCGTCCTATCACGATCTGGGCGCCGGACGGCATTGGCATTTTTTCTTCGCCTGGCTGCTGGTCATTAATGGTCTGGTCTACCTGGCGCATGGGCTATGGCGCGGCCACCTACGGCGGGACCTGTTGCCTACCAGGGCTCAGCTGTCATTACGCCATTTGTGGCGGGAAGTGATCGACCACGCGCGCCTGCGCTTCGCCAGGGGGGAAGCGGCGCGGCGCTACAACGCATTGCAAAAGCTGGCCTATCTGACGGTCGTCGGCGGCGCGATCCCGCTTATGGTGTTGACCGGACTGGCGATGTCGCCGGGTCTCAACGCCGTGTTTCCATTCCTGCCGGATCTGTTCGGCGGACGTCCTTCGGCGCGCACGCTGCACTTCCTCACCGCGTCTTTCCTGGTGCTGTTCGTCATCGTGCATGTGGCGATGGTGGTCGCCTCGGGCCTTTGGAACAATCTGCGCTCGATGATTAGCGGCCGATACGCCATTGACGAAACAGGAGACAAGCCATGAAACCTCAGTTTTCACGCCGGCGTCTCCTGGCCGGCCTGCTCGCCGGGGCGGGGGGGACATTGCTCACCGGGTGCGATGGCCTGACGCAGAACGCGCAAGTGACCGCATGGCTGGATAAGGTGGAAAAGCTGACCATGGGCAGTCAACGCATGCTGCTCGGGCGTCAATCGCTGGCACGGGAATACACTGAGGCCGACCTGTCGCCGGTCTTTCGCGCCAACGGAACGCAGATGCCGGACTCGGAGGACTATGCCCGCTTGCTGGAGCGCGGCTTTGCCGACTGGCGTCTGCAGGTGGACGGGCTGGTGCGGCAACCGCTGAGCCTGTCGCTGTCCGACCTGAAACGGTTTCCGGCCCGTACCCAGATCACCCGGCACGATTGCGTCGAGGGATGGAGCGCCATCGGCAAATGGCAAGGCGTTCCGCTGGGGCGGGTGCTGGATGCGGCGGGAGTGAAACCGGGCGCCCGCTACGTGGTGTTCCATTGCGCGGACGAGCTGGAGAGGACGCTGGATGGCAGCGGCCGCTATTATGAAAGTATCGATTTGCTCGATGCCTACCACCCCCAGACTCTCCTGGCCTATGGCATGAACGGCGGGGATCTGCCCGTGGCCCATGGCGCGCCGCTGCGTCTGCGGGTTGAAAGACAGCTCGGCTATAAGCATGCGAAGTATCTGATGCGCATCGAAGTCGTTACCGCGTTTGATGCTCTGGGCAGCGGAAAAGGCGGCTACTGGGAAGATCGCGGCTATGAGTGGTATGCGGGCATATAATGTCGTGCAATAGGGATTTTGACACTATCCCGTTATGCGGCCATAAAAAACGCCCTGGCGTTCAACGGGATGCCAGGGCCTGGAATCCCGCTACCTCTGGCTGAAAAAATCCATGATGAAAAGTAATAATGCATGCCTGAAATAAGCACTCTCACGTTAAATTTGGACGTGTTTATCTTTGATAAATAAGCTATATAAATTCGTGATTTTTTTGGCGGATGTTTATTTTTAAATTTTTACTTTTTTGTCATTAGAGCTTGATGTGCATCACGCCAAAAGACCGTAAATTTCTTGAATTTTTTATTTTAGCTGGGATTTTTTGATGTATTTAGGTTAAGTGAAGCTTCAGGAAGATATCTCACTATAAAATTGCAGTTACGGCATTTTATGTTATTTTTTTCATATTGCAATTCATCATTAAACGCACAATTGCACCATTTTTCTGGTTTTAAGGGAAATGTAAATAAATTTAATTCATATAAATCATAAGCTTACTTTTTATATCCTTTTTCTTAATTTAGTCTTAAGAAAATTAAGTTTTTTGCCGATAAGCTTTTTAGCATGAAAATATTATCATTTTGGAATACTTGAATATTATTCTAAAAAGCATATCCATATGTTAACAAGGGATTTTATATGTTTACCGGCAAATTGATGTTTCGTAATTTCTCCATAGGCAAGAAGCTTTTTACTGGGTTCGTAATGTTGATTGTCATTATCATTGGTATGTCATGTTACAGTATTTACTCTTTAGATGTGATTCAACGTAATGCGGTCAGGACAAACCACACCAACAAGATTGGCGATTTGCTTGAGTTGGCCCGAAGGAATCGCCTGTTGTATATGCAAACGGGGGATGAGCAGATGATCAAAGCCAATGGCGAAGCGTTAAGCAGTATGCAAGTCTTAATCGAAAAAGAAGACGTCTCTCATTGGCAGGGCAATACAAAAAATAAATACGAAATATTAACTGAAAAAATAAAGCATTATAAGCAGCTGCGGGATGTATTTTTCGCTAATATTGTTCACAGTAACGCACTTGCCAAAGAAATAACGCAGGATAATGGACAGCGTGTTTTGAATGACCTGCAGAGAAAAATGCAGGATTCCTCCGTTGAACCTGGTATACGGGCAACGCTCCTTGACATTTCGCTGTCGCTCGACAACCTGCGTGATGCCGCGAATACACTGATAACCCAACATACTGATGACGCATTTGCGGTTTTTAAGACGTCGTACAATGATGCCGAAACCCTTTATTCCGCCAGCATTACTAAGCTTCCCGACTCAGAAAAAGCGGTAGTCATTCCCGTGTTGGCGTATTTCCAAAAAATTAAGGCCAGTACCTACGCTTACTTCCCAGCAGCCGTGGAAAGCCAAAAATCCTCTGACAGCATGAGCAACGTTGCAGACGAACTTAACAGTGCGACAAGCGATCTTATTGAAGCACAGGATTATGATAATGAAAGAGTCATTACGGACGCCATCGTCTTCATCTCCGCGCTCGCGGTAGCCGCGGTCCTCGTCGGATTATTGGCGGCCTGGTACATTACCCGCCAAATAACACTCCCCATCATCGAAAACCTGGCGATGGCGGAACGCATTGCCCGCGGGGACCTTACCTCAGCGATCTCCTCCAATTCCGGTGATGAGCTTGGCCAGCTCACGCGCGCCATGGGCGCAATGAACACCAAACTGAGCGAAATCATTACGGGCATACGGGAAAGCGTCGGCCACCTCGCCAGCGCGTCTTCGCAAATCGCGGCCGGGAATACGGATCTGGCCTCGAGGACTGAACAGCAGTCGGCGGCCGTCGTGGAAACAGCGTCCAGTATGGAAGAGCTGACCTCGACCGTCAGGCTGAATGCGGATAATGCCCTGCAGGCAAATAAACTGGCCGCCAGCGCCACCCTCGACGCGCGCAAAGGCGGTGAAATCGTCGACAATGTGGTGCTGACCATGAACGGCATTGCCGACAGTTCAAAGAAAATCACCGACATTATCGGTGTCATCAACAGTATCGCTTTCCAAACCAACATCCTGGCCTTGAATGCCGCGGTCGAAGCGGCGCGGGCAGGCGAGCAGGGACGGGGATTCGCCGTCGTGGCCGGCGAGGTAAGAACGCTGGCGCAACGAAGCGCTACCGCCGCCAAAGAAATTGAATCCCTGATTAACGAGTCGGTGCTGCGCATTAGCTCAGGTACGGAATTGGTCAATCATGCGGGATCCAGCATGGGGGATATCGTGCAGTCGGTGACGCATGTCAGCCAAATCATCGATGAAATCGCCACGTCGTCAACCGAACAAAGCCACGGCATTGATCAGATCAGTAAAGCCATGGTGGAGATGGATTCCACCACGCAACAAAACGCGGCGCTGGTTCAGGAATCCTCGGCCGCCGCCATTTCCCTGGAACAGCAGGCAAGAAATCTCAATGATATGGTCGCTATCTTTAAGGTCAGAGTGGGTCGCGCGCAGGAAAGCGCCGCTGGTGAATCCTTGGAGATGGCAAAAAGAAAAAGCCCGTCCAAGCCTGGCACAATGAATAAAGCGCTCAATGAAGAATGGACTTCATTTTAAACCTTCAGCTTCTATTCATATCCTCCAGCAGGGTGGCTTTCGAAAGCGTCATCCTGTTCATACGGACTTTACCGACTTATAAAGGGTAGACCACCGGCTATAATCGTATCCTGACGGCGTTTATTTTTGCCGCGGCGTAGTTAGACATTTCAAAAGTCGCCCGGTTGAAATTTGGGAATGGCGCCAATGATGCCCCTCCAGGGCGGGTGAACATTGGCTCTTCTTTGTGAAGATTACCGCCCGCCGGGATTTTTCGTGCTTTCCCCTACCTCAGTCGCATGGACTGCCACTGCTGTTGACAATAACCCGCTGTGGACTATACTCACGAAAATCACATCATTTCATCTGTTGCCGATAAATTTCATCATAATGTTTTATGTCATTTTTCAGCTTTTTTATTTTGCTGTTTTTGTTTTGCTTTAGGATAACCTGAGTGTCGAATGAGGGTATAAGTAAAATATAATGATCCCATTTATAGTTGAAGCAAATCATTTTTTGTATCGCTTTCCTGAGAATATCATCATAAAAGATTCCCCCAATGGGGATATGAAACTTATCGAATATTCCAGAGATAATTACATTTATCGTAATTATTTTATAGGCTATCGCAAAACCAATGGCACCGTGTTGATTCTAAAAGATAAAAAACCCATATGGATTATGACTTATGAAGGGGGTGTATCCGATCTTGATTTATCAGATGACGGTGTAAAGAAAATATATACGTTTGTGCGGCAAAACCTGGCCAGAGCCACGATTGTGCAAGCGATCAGGGGGCCGAGCGAGTTCCATAATGATAAAATGAGCTACCGTAACCGCTTCTTTGGCTCTATGCATAAATTTAACGGTATCGAAAAGGTTACGCAGGAAGGCAAGGGATTACTCTATTCCCTGATTTACTCAGGTAATGATGTGATATTCTAGCGTTCTATTTCTTAGCTATTTTCTTATCGTATTCCATATTTCCATTATACGTATGCTTCCTGCCAGGGAGAGTATGGCCGGGCTTTTGTGCTCATCCGGCGCTGTATTTCACCTGACTGAAGCGGCATTCACCATGGCACCTTGCGCATTCTTTGCGGCGTGGATCCAAGGCAGCGTAAAAAGGCCTTTCGCATTAATGCAGTATCACTAAAACCCGCCTCCAGCGCGATGGCCGCCAGCGTCTGGTTGCTGTTTTCCACCCGGCTGCGGGCAAACTCCACCCGCAAGCGCTCCACGGCCCGCGCGGGGGAAAGACCGGTATTGGCGACAAATTCCCGGGAAAACTGGCGCGGTGAGAGATGCGCCTCTTCCGCCATCATGGTAACGGAGAGGTCACCCCGCAGATTGCGGTTGATAAACGCCAGCACCCGCTGGATCCGTGGCGAAGGCGGGGTAATATCCCGCATGCGCATAAACTGCAACTGGCCATGGGTACGACGGCGGGGGATCAGCAACTCCCGGGCAATAAGATGCGCCAGCGGCTCGCCGTGTTCCGCCGCGACCAGCGCGAGCGCCATATCCATTCCGGCAGTGGCTCCGGCCGACGTCCAGATATCATCATCCTGCACCACGATACTGTCGGCCAGCAGCCGGGCGTCAGGGACCAGACGCTGCAGTTCCGCCACCCGGCGCCAGTGGGTGGTCACCTTTCTTCCTGCCAACCTGCCCGCCGCCGCCAGCACAAAAGCGCCGGTGCAGACGGAGACATAGCGGTGGGCAATATCCTCCCGCAGCAACGCCAATAGCGCGGGATCGCAGCTTGCCCGGCCGACGCCGCTGCCCCCCACCACCACCAGGGTATCGAATCGTTTGCCTCCGCCAGCGCTGGCGTGTACCGCCAGGCCATTGGAACTGGCGAACATCCCGGCCCGCACGGCGCACACATCCAGCTGGAATTGTTCCTTTGGCGGCAGGTGGAGATTAGCGGTCTCGAACACGCTGAGCGGCCCGCTAAGGTCAAGCAGATTGAAACCGGGAAAAATCAGAAAACCAATGCGACGCGTCATGTCCTAAAAAGCCCTTTTTATGTCATTTCAGACAAAAGTATGGTGTGGAATACTGACCGGCGTCAATCAACGGTTTCAGGAGAAATGTGATGCCTTATGTCATGGACAGTGAACTTGCGGCACGTTTAGCACAATTGCAGCCCGAGCTTGCACGTTTTCCCGCCTTTCAACCCGGCGATGTTCTGAGCTGGCGGGACAAGAGCAACGCCTTTTACGCATTGCTTAACGACCATTTTCCCGAGGCGACCGGCATAGAGACCCGGGAATTTTTCATTCCCATGGGTAATGAAAAACGCCTGGCGCGCTGGTATCAGAACGCGGGCGAGCCCTCGCGCGGCACGGTGCTCTTTGTGCATGGCGGTGGCGGCGTCTCCGCCGATATCGCCGCCTATCATAAAATAGTGGCGAACTATGTGGCACAAAGCGGCGTCAGTTTTCTGGCGCTGGATTATCACCTTGCCCCGGAGATAGCGGGGGATAGCCAGGCGGAACAAATTATTAGCGGTCTGGCTTGGCTACAGGAAAACAGCGCGCAGTTGTCCATCGAACCGGATCGTATTGTGCTGATGGGTGACAGCGGCGGCGGGGGGATCGCGGCGTCCGCGGCCATTCTCGCGCGGGATCGACACATTGCCTTAGCCGGGCAGATCCTCGTTTACCCCATGCTGGATGACCGGACGACGGATGCGGCAGCGGAAATATCGCCCTTTCTTACCATCACCGCCAGCGAAATACAGACCGCATGGCGCGCCAGGATCCCGGACGGAGCGGATGACGGACAACTGAACCGCATTATCCCGGCCAGGCTGGACGATTTTACAGGACTTGCCCCCACGTATATTGACGTGGGCGAGCTGGATCTCTTTTGCGCGGAGAACCTGGCCTGGGCGGGAAATCTGGCCGCCGCCGGCGTGCCGGTGGAATTTCATCTCTACCCCGGCGTCAATCACGGTTTTGAGTTGCTGGCCCCGCATTCAGCCATCGCCCAACAGGCCATGCGGCTGCGTTGTTCGGCCATTCGCCGTCTGACGGCGTAAGCAGGGTACTTCCAGCCAGGGCCGCGAACCGCCGGTGTATCCTGCTTCGGCGTCGCGGCCGTGCGTTGCGCTGAAAGTTACACGGCCAGCGTGTAGCCGTGTAGCCATGAAAAATGCCGGCCAAGACTGTTGAGCACGGCATCACGCTCCGCCCGGGCAGGTCCCTGCGCAAGATGCAGACAGTCATTCACCCGGCGCGACGATGCCTGAATTCTTTCACCACGGGCTTTACGTTCGCGTTGGTAGCTCTCGAGCTTTGATTCGATGGAATCCAGGGCATCATTATTCATGATGTGCGCGAGGGCGACGGCATCTTCGAACGATGAAATCGCGCCCTGGCCATGATGGGGCATCATACCGTGCGCGGCATCGCCGATGAGCACGGCGCGCCCGCGATACCAGGCCGCCATCGGGCTGACCTGGAACATCCCCCAGCGCTCGGACAGGTTAACGTGTTCAAGAAGCTGCCCGACGGCGGGATGCCAGCCGTTAAACATCCCGGCGATGGCGCCGGCGTCGGCGGGGACCCGCCAGGCTTCCTGCCGCCATATTTCCGGACCATCCATAAAAACCACGATCGTCTGATATGCAAAGTTTTTCCCGATGGGAAAATTCAGTACGTGTTTGCCATCGCCCATCCAGTCGGTAAAGGAATGCGGTTCGGGAAGGAGGTCGAGATCGGCGGTTTTGGCCAGTCCGCGAAACGCGCTGTTGCCGGTGAATACCGGCGTGGCGGAGGCACTGATCGCATTGCGGACGACGGATTTAATGCCGTCGGCGCCCACCACCAGGTCCGCCGTCGCCACCGAACCATCAGCCCAGTAAAGTTTCGCTTCGCTGCCTGCATCCTCCAGACGGGTAAGCTGTTTGCCCAGCCGGATATGTTCTTTGCCGATAACGTCAAGCAAGGCCGCCTGCAGGTCGGTACGGAAGGCGCCGTAGTAGGGGTGCCCGTATTCATTTCTGTACCAGTTATCGCGGGCGAGCAACTGCGAGGCCGCCACGCTGCCGTCTTCATTGCGAAAAAACGCGGCTTCCGTTTCACAGGAACATTCCGCCATGCGCGCCGCAATACCCAGCTCGGCAAACAGGCGCGTGCCGTTCGCCCACAGCGAGATGCCCGCACCAAGCTCAACCAGTTCTCTGGCCTGCTCATACACAATAACCTCATGTTTGCTGTTTTTCATGGCGCAGGCAAAGGCCAGCCCGCCCATGCCAGCGCCAACTACTGCAATTCGTGCCATGGCAGTTCTTCTCCAGTCATGTTGATAAAAATCGTCTTACTACTTTCAGATGAAGTCCGCATTTATCTTTAAATAAAACAATAATCGGCAGTATTTAAAATAAGGTATGGCCGCAGGCTGAATAAAATATTCCCATGGCCTTATGACCAGGTTAATTAATTTAAATGTAGCTTACGCAGGAAATTCCTTTTCCCGATGATAAATGTGTATGAAATAAGTTTATTGTTGACCGGGGTAAGTTAAATAACTCATTCCCGTTATCCATTCCGGTACGGATTCATATGCAACGTAGTCAGGGCGCGCGCCTTTCATCGCCCCCATCAGCGCCACCCAGTTGAGCGCCTCATGGCCGCCGTGTCCGCCGCGCTCCTCCACTTCCTCATAGGTCAGCGCGCGCATATATTCCACATCACCCGCGGCAAAGCGCTCCAGCATTTCCCTATCCCATTCTTCATTGACCAGCGGATGGCTATTACCGAGCGGCCATTCCATTTTGCTCATCATATCTATTTCATATTGGGCGAAATCGGTATACAGCGTCGGGTCGTCAATCAGCGCTTCCTTACCGATGGTCTGATACACCTTCATGCGCTGCAGCAGCTTATCATCTTCCGGCGCGCCTTCAGTCCATACCGGCGGCCAGTGCGAAAGCCCGCCTGTCGCCAGAAAATGAATACGATAGTCATCAGGCAATGTGTCGATGATTTCGCGGACTTTTAACCCCAGATCGTAGGCCCGTGAATACGGCATAAGCGGCGGAGAGAAGACGTTGATATAGACTGGCACCACTGGAATATTGAATTCCGGGTTGATGAAGACCAGGGGCATCATCAGATTATTGCCATATTCAATCGCGCCCATGCGTGTTGCGTCAAACCCGCCATGAATCAATTTTTCAAGCAACGTTTGCGCAATGCCGGCATTACTGGCAATGCTGTGCTGAGTAGTGAATTTCAGCGCTTCCATCATATATTCCGCCGGCCCGATATTCGCGTCACTGACTGGAACGCCCAGGGTCGGCATTAAGTTGCGGAAATTGTTTTCAAAATGATCGTCTAAAAACGCAATAATCAGATTTGGTTTGGTATCGTCGATACAGTGTTTCAACCGCGCATGTATGGCGGCCAGGCGTTTTCGCTGCTCGGGGGAGGGCGCGTCTGCCCAGCCAAGCGCACCGGGAACATGGGACATACTGATGGCACTGACAATCTTAGCCATATCATAACCTCGTTATCTGAATAGGTGATTTTTCAACGTGAACGCCTGAGAAAATGTATTATCTGCAAATCAAATAATCGTATTGGTTAATTCGCCGATCTCCTTCATTGCCACCGTCACTTTATCTCCCTTTTTTAAATATCTTGGCGGCGTAAAACCTATTCCAACACCAGCAGGCGTACCGGTGGCGATAATATCGCCCGGCAGCAGCGTAATGTTTTGTCCAATGGTCTTGATTAGGGTCGCAACGTCAAAGATAAGATCCGCAATGGCGGCCTCCTGGCGTTTTTCGCCGTTGACGGTACAGGCTATTGTCTGGGAACCGGGTTCGCCAAACTCATCGGCAGTCACCAGGACCGGGCCCATCGGGCAGAATCCGTCAATGCCCTTGCCGAGCAGCCACTGGCTATGCTGTTTTTGCAGATGACGCGAGGTGAGGTCGTTGACCAGCGTGTAGCCGAAGACATAAGACATGGGATCGTCGCTCTGCGTCACGCGTCCTTTTTTGCCCAGCACCACGGCTAACTCGGCTTCGTAATCGAGGGTATGGAAGGGATCGAGCGTACTGTCTACCTCGTCGCCGGGGCCACTGACCGAGGTGGAGGGTTTGCTGAAGATAATAGGATGCGCGGGAACATTTCCCGCCGCGGCGCTCGAATCAAACCCGCTGTTTGCAAACTCTTGCGCATGGGCCGAGTAATTTTTGCCGACGCAAAAAATATTGCGCCGGGTACAGGGAATCGGCGCCAGTAAACGCACGTCTTCCTGCGCCAGGCCATCCTCATCGGGACGTTCACTGTAGCGTTGCAGCCTGTCGGCAAATGTCGCATAGCTGTCAATCAGCACATTCATATCATTGGTAGCAACAATATCAGTGACATCGACTACTTTTCCGGCAGTGTTAATTACGCCGATTTTTTTCTCGCCGGAAAGCAGATACGTAACCAGTTTCATATTTTACCTTACAATAAAAACGCTATATTAATTAATCGCGCGCGCGGGCCACGGCTTCGACTTCAATGAGGAATTCTTCTTTAACCAGCCGGTCCACTACCAGCAGCGTATTCGGCGCATAATCCGGCGTGGCGAAAAGTGTTGGAAACAGTTCTTTCCGGTTTTTCATAAAAGCGTCAATATGCTGGGATGCCACCAGATAGGTATTAAATTTCACCACATCGTTGTAATCGCAGCCTACCGCTGCCAGCACCGCGCCCAAATTGTTAAACACCTGCGCAAACTGCGCGTCAAAATCGTTTTTACCTACCACGCCGCCATCGGAACCTACTGAAAGTTGACCGGAGATATAATAAAGGTCTCCCGCGCTCACTTTGGTCAGGTTAGAATAGAGTCCTTGCGCGGGGCTGGCGTTTTCCGGATTGATGTATTGCACCTTATCGGACACGGTAATACTCCTCGATGATAATAGGGATGAAGCCAATATAATGTTAATGCGAATCATGGCGGCGGAAACG
The DNA here is from genome assembly GCF_046352915.1 of Sodalis sp. C49. NCBI lineage: Bacteria > Pseudomonadati > Pseudomonadota > Gammaproteobacteria > Enterobacterales > Bruguierivoracaceae > Sodalis > Sodalis sp. C49. The sequence goes on from NZ_CP163303.1 coordinate 539,842, forward strand.
ATCGAGAATAACGGCGAAAATAATGACGACACCCACGGCGAGCGTCTGGTAATAGGCGGATACGCCTACCATGTTCATCACGTTTGACAGCAGCGTTAATACCACCACACCGGTAATCACCTGCCGAAGATTGCCTGCGCCGCCGGTCAGCGCCACGCCCCCGAGAACGACCGCCGCCAGGGACTGCAGCGTCAGGTTCGCCGCCGCGATGGGCTGGGCGGAGCTGGTCCAGGCGGTTAAGATGATGGCCCCCGTTCCGGCGCAGAAACCGCTGACCATATAGACCAGGACCGTATTCCATTTTACGTTGATTCCCGATTTGGACGCCGCGGACACATTGGAGCCCATGGCATAGACATAGCGGCCGAACAGCGTGTATTTGAGCAATACGCCAATCATGATGGTCAAGGCGATGGCAATCCATACCATGACGGGAAGCCCTAATAATGTGCCATAGCCCACGGCTTCAATATATGAGGCGGGAACGTCGTAAATGGGCACGCCGCCCGACAATATTAAAGCGAATGCCTGAGCGACGGACAGCATCCCCAGGGTAATCACCAGGGGGGAGGTATTAAAAACCGCGATAAGGATGCCTGACGCGGCGCCGGTTAACGTGCCGACCAGCAGCATGGCCACCAGGCCCGCGGGGACGCCGAACTGATTCATGATCATCACGCCCGCGACGCCTGCGAGGGACATGGCAGAAGAAAGCGACAGATCCAGTCCCCCCCTTATTACGGCCACGGCCTGGCCAAGTGAGATAATAAGCAGAGGGGCCAGTTGGCAGGCCAGATTTATCCCGTTACTGACGGACATAAATCTCGGCTGGATAAAGCCCGCGATGACGGCGGTTAACACAATCAACAGGGGAAGCATCCAGTCCGAAAGCGAAAATCGTCTGGTTTTCACGCCTTTTCCCGACGCCAGGAGCCCCGCTTCTCTGCTTGTACTCATGATGCAAACTCCTGCTTCATCATTACGTAAGGGTTAATGATCTGGCTGGTCCTGACCGGCCTGGCCGACAACGTCTGCGATAATCGACGCTTTGTCATGTTCGTCAGGGTTGCGGTATGCCGTGACGATACTGCCGTGGAACATTGTCCACACCGTGTCGCACAGCGCCATCGTTTCGGCCAGATCGCTTGATAACATCAGCACCGATACCCCGGTCGAGGCCAGCGCGCGAATGCGCTGATGGATTTCATGTTTGGCCGCGATATCGACGCCGGCGGTGGGTTCTTCCAGTACCAGCACTTTTCCGGCGCTGGCCATGGCCCGGGCGAGCAGAACCTTCTGCTGGTTGCCGCCGCTGAGGCTGGTAAGCGGGTCATGCTTATCAGCGTATTTCACGCCGCAGGCTTGCAGCAGTTGGTCCGCCATGGATTCTGCCCGGCCAATACGGATGAATCCGCTGCGAGCGAACCGTTTTAACTGGGTCATCATCAAGTTTTCCGCGATGGACAGGGACGGATACACGCCATTGGCCGCCCTGCCGGCAGGCAGCCAGGAAACCCCTTTTTTCAGCGCCTCGGACACGTTTGCGGGCCGCCATGCATAACCCTCTAATTTGAAGCTGAGAGGGGTGTCGCCTGGCATGGGCAGGAAGCCGACCAGGTTATGCAGCAAGGCCTCGCCTCCGCAGCCGACCACCCCATAGATGCCAACCACTTCGCCGCGACCGACAGAAAAAACCCGGGTTCCGCCGCGGCTGACCGGCAGGTTTTCCACGTCGAGCAAGGGCGGGAAGCGCAGGTTGCCTTTGTCATTCATTTCGTGGCTGCCGGGCGCCTTGCCCGTAAGGCGCGAGACAATGACATCAGCATCCACATCGCCGCCGACGGGGAATGAGTCCACGACTTGTCCATTGCGCATAATAGTGACCCTGTCACTGACCGCGATCACATCATCAATATGATGAGTCACTAAAATCGAGGCCAGACCCGCTGCCCGCAGTTTTTCCAGCACCCGGAAAAAGCGTTCCTTCTCGACGGCGCCCAGCATGGCCGTCGGCTCGTCGAAGATAATCACCCGCGGCTGGGACAGTAACGATTTCCCGATTTCGATAAGCTGCTGTATGGCTACCGGGAAAGCGCTTACCGACCGTTCCATATCAATGTCGGCCAGCCCAAGCTGGGCCAGGACTTCCTGCACCCGGGCGACTTCCCGGGCTTTGCGGATAAACGAAAACACCGTTTTGCCTTTCTCCGCGCCCAGCCACAGGTTGGCGCGGACCGACAGGCTCGGCGCCAGGGACAGTTCCTGATACACCATCACTATGCCGGCATGGCGCGCTTCACGGGAACTGCTGAACGAGACTTGCCGTTCGCCATACCAGATCGCGCCTTCGTCTGCTGGATATAATCCGCTGATGATCTTGCCGATAGTTGACTTGCCGGCCCCGTTCTCGCCCAGCACGCAGTGGATCTCCCCGGCCTGGAACTGGATGGAAACCTGGTTCAGCGCCTGCGTGGCGCCAAACCGCTTGGACAAGCCGCTGATCCGCAGCAGCGGCGAGCTTCCCTGACTTAGCGCCTTACCCGTTACCTGTTCTGTCGACATCGTTGTTACCTCGTACCAGGCTTACTGCATTGCAGGCACTTTCCATTCAGCCGGCGCGATTTCATAGGTTTCAAAGGGATGTGTCGCCACGTTGCTCTTGTCCAGCACCTTATTCGGCACATTGTAATGGGCGTAATTCAGTCCATCGGTACCTGCCGGCGCCAGGTTAGGCAGCGGTTTTCCCGCCATGGCGCGGATGGCGTACTGAACAATCAGGCGTCCCATGATGATGCCCGGCTCGGATACCACGGCCAGCATTTTCCCGTCTTCTATCATCGGCACGGCCCTTTTAACCATGGCCGAGCTCACGACGGACGCCTGCCGGTGCTGCTGGCGGATAGCCTGGACCGCCCCCATGCCCAGCGTAATCTGCGGGGTATAGATAAAATTGACCTCAGGGTTGCGTAGCATCAGGTCGGAGGCCTTGGCCAGACCTTCCTGCAGATCGATGCCGCCGCCAAATCCCGTTTCAACCACGGAAACGGGCGTTGCGCATTTACCTGCCTGCGCCTTGAAACCTTCATAACGAAGGCGTACCCATTCGGCCCCGGCGGGTCCTGGGATCATGGCGACATTTTTCGGCGTGACCGGGGATTTACAGACGGCGTCCGCCATAAGTTTGCCGATATAGGTATCATCCTGCAGAACGCCGAAGTCGATATTTTTACTGTCCACGGGGATGCCGACCGATGCGACCTTCATGCCGCCCGCTTTGAGGGATTTAATGATGGGGTCAAAACCGTTGAAGGCGGCCGGGGCCAACACCGCCACGTCGGCGCCGATGCTTTTCAACGCCTCCAGCTGGGCAAACTGTTCACGCACATTGCCGTATGCGCCGGCCACCGACACCTGGACCACGTCCACGCCGGAGCGTTTGGCTTCATCGGTAATGCCGTAAATAATGCCTTTATAAAAATCATCGTTCAGATGGACTACGGTCACCCCCAGCTTGAACGGCTTTTCCGCTTTAAGCGCGGGAATCAACCCGACTAATCTGTCTTCCTCTGCTTTTACCGGGGTAGTCATAAAGGCTGATAGCGCCGTTGACGCCAGAATATAGGAAAAGAATAAAGGGGACGTGCGTTTTTTAAAGTGAGACAGCCAATTCATTATAATTTCCTCGTTGTAATACCGCGACAGGACAGCAAACATAATTCCCTGTGAAAGGGTGTTTTGTAGTGAAAAGCCGACTTATTATCGGACCGTCATTAAGCATTGCGGCGATGCGTTATCGCCACGCACATCGCTTTATTCTTGTCATCTCGGGCGCAGCGATGGAATTACTGAAACAGTTGATGCGCTGCCGCCATAAAGGCTCTGGTTCTTTCAAATGCCACAGAGTGAGAGCATTCACTCAGGATGTGTAAATCGGCATATTTAATCTTTGCTGATAAATATTCAGAGGTACTTTTGGGAAAAGGAATATCATCGCGCCCGTGCAGCATGACGACCGGGCAGTTAATCGCGGACAACACCTCATCACCCAGGGTGGTCATTTCGACATAACGCTGCGGTTCGCCGGTAAACATGGCATTGAAATATTCGGCATAACCGGGCGCAAACACGACCGGCTCTCTTGCCTTGATATAGTTGTCATCAATGATCGATTGATCATGAATAAGCGTACCCAACGTGGCGATCAGTTCGTCCCGGTTTTGCGGACACCGCCAGATGCGCTGAGTCGCGGCCGTGGCAAGGAAGGGCGCGCCGATAGCGCCGGTGGTCAGCACTGCCGACACCCGCTTGTCGGAAGACGCCAGTGACAGTGCGATGGCGGCGGACAGCGAATGGCCGATGATGCCGATCTCGGCCGCGCCGATATAATCCAGCATCGCTTTAGCCTGGCGAATCCACAGGGGGAAATCAAAGTAGGGTGGTTCCGCCTTGCGATCGCTGATGCCAAAACCGATAAGATCCATGGCGAAGATGTGATAGTCATGGCCCAGCGGCTCCAGCACGCGGCTCCAGTTGCCTAAACTGGAGGCGCCAGGGCCGGAACCATGAATCAGCATCAGCGGCTTGCCTTTCCCTGCGTGGTAATAGCCTGCCTGCATGCCTTCAAATTCAATGGACGCCTTATTCAGTGGAACATTCATGCTGACTCCTGGCTGACACCGGTGGGGGTGAAATTGATAATACGCGGCAAAAAACTTTTTTAAAGCAAAAAATGGATTTTTTGGCATATTATAAGTTTTATGTATGAATATCCTTTTAATTTTGGCTATGTTATTATGGGAATTAATTAGCAGAGCAAGCTTTTAACTATTTGAAAAATAAGAATTCACTGGAGAAGGAAAATGAAGGTTCTCAAAGAGGGAAGGTCGCTAAATGAGACGATTTATTCTCATGTCCGGGGCTTGATTCTTACCGGACAGCTTCTGCCGGGGAATAAACTTAAGATTTCCGAACTTGCCCAGCGGTTTGATGTGAGCATGAATGTCATACGCGAGGCCCTGAGCCGCCTGGCGGGCGAATTGCTGGTGGACGTTGCGCCGCAGCAAGGATTCAGCGTGCGCGGGCTGAATGCGGGCGAGCTTATCGATTTAACGGAACAGCGGATTACGTTGGAAGGGATTGCCTTGCGCAAGTCGATCGCCAGCGGGGATATTGAGTGGCAGGCGCGCCTTATCGCCGCTAATCACCGCCTGGTCCATACTCCCCAGACCTTACCTGAGTCGCCGGACAAATTTAATCCTGAATGGCATACGCGCCATGAGGTGTTCAATTTTATCATGATGGAAAACTGCGGCAGCAAATGGCTTTTTTTGATGGTCAAGCAGCTTGCCGAGGCGTTTTCAATTTATCAGCGGGTGCTTTTACCGGTTTCAACAGAGCAGGGGGAACGCAACAGCGATCACAATGAACTGTTGCAGGCAATATTAGACGGCAACGCGGACCGTGCCGTATCTATTTTGTCTGAACATCTGAACCATACCCGCGATGTGATGCTAAGCGCGCTGGGCGCCGCCGTTTGTGCCGAGCGCAGTACCTCTGCTTCCCACTGACAGGCGGCGGGATTATGCGGGTCCCGGCTGTTCGCCGGGGTCGGCAGCATCGTTGCGGGACGCGAGCAGCGCCCGCACGGCGAGCAGGATGCGTTCAACCCGCGCGCCGGGCCTGATTCGACCTGAACGCTCGAGTTCGGCGAGGCCATGCAGGGTCGCCCAAAACGTCTCGGTCATGACCTCTGCGTCGGCGCAAAACGGCGTGACCACCGTCGCGATGGCGTCGAAAGCAGCCCGCAGTTCCGGCCTGGTATCCGCCTCGGCGAACCGCAAAGGGGTCGGGAGGACAAACATGGCCTCGTAGAGCGCGGGCCAGCGGAAGGCAAAGCCGAGATAAGCCATGGCGACATTCTCCAGGGCGTTCCGCTGTCCGTCCGATTCACGCGCCGCGGCACGAAGCGCCGCGGTGATTTCTTGGAAACCCTCGATCGCCACAGCGGCAACAATCGCATCCCGGTTCTCGAAATGTGAATAAAGCACGGGCTGGCTGTATTCTATCTCTTGTGCCAGGCGGCGGATGGTCACCGCATTCCATCCTTCGCGCTCTGCGATCGCGCGCGCTGCCGCGATAATGCGGGATTCGCGTTCCGCCCGCTGCCTGCCTTTCCGCTCGGCGATACTCATGCTTTTATCTCCCGGACCACCTTAGCCGTCATTGCCGGTTATTATACGATGGCTTGATAATCTAGCAATGATAGATTATATTCTATTGCTATATTACCACCCTGGGACACTCAAATGCATTGGCTAACGTTCGGACTGGCGCTGTTCCTGGCACTCGCGATTATCGCGATTGGCAGCCTCTATATGGTGAACCCCACCGCCGCGACCCGCAGTTTCGGCCTGCCGCTGCCGGAAAGCGGCGTCAACATTCCATGGTGGCTGCGCCTGAAGGGCGTGCGCGACCTGACGACGGGATTCATGGTACTGGCGTTCATGGCGTGGGATACCCCGCGCGGCGTCGGCCTTATCCTGTTGGTGGGCGCCCTTATTCCGGTCGGCGACATGCTGCTTATTCTCGCCGCGAAAGGCTCCGCCAAAAGCGCCTTCGGCATCCATCTGCCTACTGCCGCGCTTATGGTCTTAACAGCCATGCTGATGCTGCCGGGGGGACGCTGAGAGGGTTCATACGCTTTCCGGCCATCCCTATGGGCTTTAATCGATATACTTTAACCCGGCCTGCTCCAGCATATCGCGCATATGATACATATCCAGGCCCAGCTCGCCCTTAGCGAAGCGCTCGCGCTTCGCCTGTTCGTTATCTTCGCGTTGCTGCGCCGCGTCGGCCGTTTGCCGGGCGAGGTCGCGCGGCACCACCACCACGCCGTCGTCATCGGCGACGATCACATCGCCGGGATTGACCAGCGCGCCGGCGCAAATCACCGGCACATTGACTGAGCCCAGGGTGGCGCGGGCGGTGCCTTTGGCGCTGATGACGCGGGAGAATACCGGGAACCCCATGTCGCGCAGGGCGCCGACATCGCGTACGCCCGCCTCGCTCACCAGGCCGGCGGCGCCGCGGGCGCGGTAAGAGGTGGCCAGCAGTTCGCCGAACATGCCGTCGCCGTTTTCCACGGTACAGGCCACCACCACGATATCGCCTTGCCGGATCTGCTCTGCGGCGACATGCAGCATCAGGTTATCGCCGGGCTGGGCCAGCACGGTCACCGCGTTGCCGCATAACCGGGCGCCGGCAAAGGCCGGGCGGATGTGGGGTCGCATAAGGCCGGTGCGGCCCATGGCCTCATGCAGCGTGGCCACGCCAAAATCCCCCAGCCGTCTGACCAGGGCCGGATCGGTGCGCTCGATGTTGCGTTTGACTATACCTAATGCATTGATTCGGGTATGCATACTGCCTCCTTAACGGCCCTGGGCCTTAAGTCGTTGATCGAGAAGAGGATAGACGCGGCGTGCATTGCCCTCGAATATCAGTTGGCGTTCAGCGTCGTCAAGCCGGGCGCATTCAATATAACGGCGGGTATCGTCAAACGCGAACCCGGTTTGCGGGTCGATACCCCTGACCGCGCCGATCATTTCCGAGGCGAACAGCACATTCCTGACGGGGATCACGCTGGTAAGCAGGTCGATGCCCGGCTGATGGTAGACGCAGGTATCGAAGAAAATATTGTTCAGCAGCTTTTCCTCGATATCGTCGATGCGCATCGCCTGCGCCAGTCCACGGAAGCGGCCCCAGTGGTAGGGCACGGCGCCGCCGCCGTGGGGAATAATAAAGCGCAGCCGGGGGAAATCGGTAAACAGATCCGAGGCCAGGCACTGCATAAAGGCCGTGGTGTCGGCGTTCAGGTAATGGGCGCCGGTGGTGTGAAACGCCGGGTTGCAACTGGTGCTGACGTGGATCATCGCCGGCAGATCATATTCCTGCATTTTTTCGTAAATCGGATACCAATATCGATCGGACAAGGGCGGCGACGTCCAGTGGCCGCCGGAGGGGTCCGGATTAAGATTGATGGCGACGAAACCGTACTCCCGCACGCAGCGATCCATTTCCGCCAGGCATGAGCGGGTGTCGACGCCCGGCGACTGCGGCAGCATGGCGGCGCCGGCGAAAAAGGCCGGATACAGCGCGCTGACCCGATAGCATAATTCATTGCAGATCCCGGCCCACGCCGCGCTGGTGGCGGCGTTGCCGATATGGTGGGCCATAAAGCTGGCGCGCGGCGAAAAAAGGGTTACGTCGATACCGCGCTCGCGCATTTTTTGCAGTTGGTTCTGCTCGATGCTTGCCCTGATTTGCTCATCGGTGATACGCAAATCGGCGGCGCTGATGCCGGAAGCGGGGTCGGTCAGGGCGGCCACCTGGCGCTTGCGCCAGTCCTCAAGGGCATCCGGCGCGGTAGTGTAGTGCCCGTGGATATCGATAATCATTGCATTTTTGCCCTCTCGGCGGTGTGGTTTTCAGCCATGACGATATGACCCAGATCGCGCCCCCGGGTTTCCGGCAGCATCATGGCGGCAAGCACCACGATGACATAGGACGCGCAGGCGCATATGCCCATGGCCGGTCCCAAATCCATATTGATGCTCAGTAATCCCACCATGGTCGGCATCACCGCGCCCAGGGCGCGGCCGGCGTTACCGCACAGGCCCTGCGCCGAACCGCGCACCCGGGTGGGGAACAGTTCGGCGATAAAGGCGCCGGTGCCTGCGGCGGTGCCCGATTGCAGCGTGCCGAGCACAAATCCCAGCAGCAGGGTGATGGTCAGGTTGATCGGCGCCAGCGTATAGACCCCTACCGCCACGGCCTGGCAGCAGGCGATGATCATAAAGGTTTTACGCCTGCCGAACGCATCGGCCATCCAGCCATTAAGGAAGGCGCCGGCGAACGACCCGAGGATATTGATGGCCAGATAGCCGCCGACGTTGTTAATCGACAGATGCAGCACCAATTTCAGGTAAGCCGGCAGCCAGGTAATCATCACGTAATTGCCGCCGTAAATACCAAAGGTCAGCAGAATGGCCTTCAGGGTGGTGGCGCGATAAGGGGAGGAAAAAACATCCCAAATACTGTTGGACTGATCCTGGACGTCGGCATGTTCTTTTTTATACAGCGGCGCTTCCTGGATATTGCGCCGGATCCACAATACCAGCAGCGCGGGCAGCAGTCCCAGGGCAAACAGGATGCGCCAGGCGGTATCGGCGGGAAAAGAATTAAAGATAATGGTCGAAATAATAACGGTAATACCGTAGCCGATGGCCCAGCCCGCCTGCAGCGCGCCGACCACGCGCCCGCGCACCCGGGCGTTGATGGTCTCGCTGATAAGCACCGCCCCGACCGCCCACTCGCCGCCAAAACCGATGCCCTGCAGGCCGCGGGTGATCATCAGCTGCCAGAAGGAATCGGTAAATGCCGACAGGAACGTAAAGAGGGAAAACCAGGCGATGGTCACCTGCAGGATCCGCACCCGGCCATAGCGATCGGATAAAATACCGGCAATCCAGCCGCCCAGCGCCGCCATGATCAGCACGGTGGTGCCCAGGATGCCCGCCTGTCCTTTGGTCATGCCCCACAGGGCGATAAGCGTCGGGATGGACAGGGCATACATCTGCGTATCCATGGCGTCCAGCCCCCAGCCGCTGAAGCAGGCCCAGAAGGTGCGTTTTTCGATTTTGTTAAGCGATGTGAACCATTGAAACATCATCATGTCCCCTTTATGCCTTCGCCACCGGCGTTATAAACCGTCTCCCCGGTATTGAAAGGGCTTTTACAGGCAATATCGTTTCACTTATCGACAACATGGGATTCGTTTTGCGCCGAACTCCAAACGATGAGCACGTATTAAACAGCTATCTCTTTTGCATGCAGCAGCGGTCGCGCGTCGCCGCCCAGCCGTTCCGTCGCGCGGGCGGCAATCTCCAGCAGGATGGGGCGATACCGCGCCATCAACGCCATGTCCAGCCGGCTGATGGGCGCCACGATGCCCAGCGCGCCGATAAGCCGCTGGCCGGGGCCGAATACCGGCGCGGAAATCCCGGCGGTTTCCTCGTCGCGCTCGCCGTGCGACGCGTAGGTATGGGCCCGGCGCACCTGTTCGTAGATGTCGCCGGGCTCCCCGGAAAAGGCCAGCAGGATCCTGCCGCCGGCACCGCGCTCCAGGGATTGCACATCGCCCTGCTGTACGTTTACGCGCACGGCAAATTGCGAATTAATCCGAAACAGGCACAAGCGGTGATCCCCTTCCCGGATATGAAAAGACACGGTTTCGCCAAGTTGTTCATTAAGCTCACGCATTAACGGCAGCAGCACATCGCTGAGATTCAGGTGGGCTAAGTAATGGTTTCCCAGGCTGAAGGTGGCGGAGCCGAGGCCGTAACGGCCATCCTCCAGGCGGATCATCATCCGGTGATGGCAAAGCGCCGCCGCCAGCCTGAGCACCGTGCTTTTATACAAGCCGGTGCGCCTGGCGAGTTCGGTCAGGGTTAACGACCGATCTTCTTGCCTGAAGGCGAACAGCAGCGCCATCGCCCGATCGATCACATCGACGCCGCTGGGGGTTACGCCCAGGGGTTGGGGATTTGTCCCCTCTGTTCGCGCCATAATATTGCCTCGTGTTCTGTCTGATAGAACTAGATATCATCTAATAGAACAACTATAGACAGCGCAGGGGATAATTTCTGTGTGTTTCATCACAGGTTAATAAGGGGAGGGGAGGCGGGGTGTGCCGGCAAAAGGCCACTTAGCCAGGCCGCAGCAAAGCGGATAATCCTGGCGCCGATCATGGCGACGGGGAAAGGGATTGACACAAAATCGTAACATGCTATCGTCTATCGGTAATATATAACACCTTACAGATAACAACTGACTGAGGAGAAGGGTAATGCGCTTTCGAAAAACTATCGGCGTGGCATGGGTCGGTTCCGCGCTGATGCTGTGTGCCGCCTCAACATATGCATATGCGGCGCCCGCCAACAGCATGCCCACCGGTGAGGAGGGCGGCATTGCGGCTGTGCCCGAGATTGTCGCGCTGGTGCCCGAGGCGATAAAAAAACGCGGGGTGCTCCGCGTCGCCACCATGACAAAATACCAGCCTTTTTCTTTTGTCGCCAACGGGAAAACTGTCGGCATGATCCCGGAGATGGTTAGCGCTGTCGCCCAAACGATGGGGCTGAAAGCGGAGATCCAGGGTATGGATTTCCCCGCGATTCTGTTAGGGCTGCAGGCACAGAAATACGATATCGGCATGGGCGAGTTTTTCGTGCGCAAAGACCGTGTCGAAGTTGCCGACTTTGTCACCGAATGGAGTAATTTCGATGCGTTCGTGGTGAATAAAGGCAGCAAATATATGCCTGAAAGCATCGCGGATGTCTGCGGGCATAAGATAGCGATCCTGGGGGGGTCTTCCGGCGTTCCCGCCATGGAAACCGGCAAGGCGCGCTGTGCGGATGAAGGCAAACCGGCGCCTCAGGTCAGCGTCTTTCCGCAAATGGCGGATGCCGTGCTTGCGCTCGCCAGCAAACGCGTCGAGGCGGTGCTGACCGGCCGCGAAGTGGGGTTAACCCTGGTGGCGTCGGGACAGCCTTTTGTGCCTACAGGCCGTGTGGGCGGTGGTCCCTGCGCCACGGCCGTGGCGCGCAATGAGTCAAGCGCGGGGTTGCTGCAAGCCCTGCAGGCCGCCTATGTGCACCTGATCGCGTCGGGAAAATATGCGCAAATCCATAAGCGGTGGGGCACGGATTACGGCATGATCACTGATCCCACTATCTATAAACAAGGCGACGCCCTGCCGGCTTATACCATCGAGTAAAGGTTATCCAACGCTCCGATAGGTAGATATTATCGCTTCTTTTATTCCCCAGGAGACCTGATGCATTCAAGATCTCACTATTCTGTTGTTGATATGCACGCCGCCGGAGCGCAAGCGCGGGTTGTGATCGGCGGCGTCCCGCAAGCCAAGGGCAATACCATGAATGAAAAGCGGCTGTACTTGGCTGCTCACTATGATCATGTGCGCAAGCTGCTGATGTATGAACCCCGCGGCGGTTCACAGATGAGCGGAAGCCTGATTATGGCGCCCTGCGATCCGCGCGCCGATGTGGGTATTGTGTTTATCGAAAGCGGCGGCTGGCTGACCATGTGCGGCGCAGGCACCATCGGCGCGGCGACCGCGTTGATCGAGACCGGCATGTTTAAAGCGGCCGGCGCACGCGCGCAGATCGTATTTGACACGCCGGCCGGTCTGGTGACGGCGCATATTGCTCTTAAAGACGGCGCGGTCCAGGGCGTCTCGCTCTCTAATGTGCCGTCATACCTCGCGGTCAAGGACCACCAGATCGATGTGCCCGGACAGGGTCGTGTCGATGTCGATATTGCCTATGGCGGCAATTTTTACGTCATTGTCCCCGCTGACCGCTTCGATCTGGCGTTGGTCCCGGCCTGTGCGGAACGGCTGGTGTTGATTGGCCGGCAAGTACGGGAAAGCACTAACGCCACCCTCGCCGTCAGGCATCCATTGGAAACGGGGGCGACGCCGATCCCCAACGTGATTTTCACCGGGCCTGGCTCGCATCCGGGCACCCATCGAAATCTGGTGTTGTTTGGTGAAGCCGGTGTCGATCGTTCTCCCGGCGGGACGGGGACATCGGCGCGCATGGCGCAGCTGTATGCGCGGGGTGCGTTGGCATTGGATGAAACCTTTGTCCATGAAAGCATTATCGGCTCCCGTTTCACCGGCAAGCTGACCGGCGTACACATCGTGGCTGGAAAAGAAATGGTGCTACCTCTTATCACAGGGCGGGCGTTTGTTATTGGCCTGCGCAACTTTTTTGTCGATCCGGAGGATCCGTTCCAGGAGGGATTTGGGGTCGGCTATGCGGCGGATGCGAAGCGTCCCGTTTTTTCAGACGGTAAGGATCACATATGAAGTCAAGCGTCCAGTATTCCGTGATTGATGCCCATAGCGCCGGCGCGCCCGCGCGGGTGGTTATCGGCGGCGTCGCGCCCGTTCCCGGCGCGCGTATCAGCGAAAAGCGCGCCTATCTGATGGAGCATCACGACGCCATCAGGAAACTACTCATGTATGAACCGCGCGGGAGTTCGGAAATGTGCGGCAGCATCTTGATGCAGCCCTGCGATCCACGGGCCGACATTGGCATCGTCTTTATCGAAACCGGCGGGTGGCCGTTAATGTGCGGCGCGGGAACCATCGGCGCCGCAACGGTGATGGTGGAAAACGGGTATGTCGAGGTGACCGAACCCCTTTCGCGCATCTCATTTGATACCCCCGCCGGCCTGGTCACCGCGGAAGTCGAGGTCGCTAATGGCGTGGTGAAAGGGGTCACCATCCAAAACGTCGCCTCTTATATGGTGGCCCCAGACCAGGTGGTGGACTTGCCGGCGCGCGGTCCCGTTACCCTGGATATCGTCTTCGGCGGGAATTACTATGCGCTGGTCGCCGCATCAAGTTTGGGGCTGGCGGTGCAACCGGCGTATGCGGAGCAACTGGTGAGCGCGGGTCGCGCCATTCGCGATAGCGTCAATCGCGATCTGCATATCATCGATCCCGCCACCGGCAAGGCTTGCCACGTGCCGATGGTGATTTTCACCGAAGAGCAAAACAGCGCCGGCAGCTACCGTAACCTGGTGTTTTTCGGCGAAGCAGGCGTTGACCGATCTCCCGGCGGCACGGGAACGTCGGCGCGCATGGCCCAGCGCTTTTATCGCCGCCAGCAGGGGCTAGGCGACAGGTTCCGGCACGAAAGCATTATCGGTTCAGTCTTTGAGGGTACTTTCGAGGAGACGACGAAGCTGACTCCCCATGTCGAAGCCATTATCCCGAAAATACGCGGCCGCGCCCATATTATTGCGCAATCGACCTTCCTGCTTGATCCCGAAGACCCTTTTGCCGAGGGTTTCGGCGTCGGCTACGGCAGCGATGCGTTGCCGCCGGCAAACCGGACCGCCTAGGAATGGATGTACAGGAATAGCGGTGCCCTGCCACGCGGCAAACGCACCTATGCCAGCGCCTGTTACGCCAAAGCGTATCGGTTATCAAAAAAAACGCCCCGAAGATCATTTGGCCTTCGGGGCGCAGCGCACCGTGATAAGCGTTATCTTTTCTTACGTCGCCACCTGATTACGCACGGATTTTTTCGCGCGTGTAAACGCCGTTGACCAAACGCGAAAGATTCAGCGGGTTGTCATCTTTTAGCGCATCGGGCAGTAATTCCTGCGGATAATCCTGATAGCAGACCGGGCGCAGGAAACGATCGATTGCCAGCGTGCCCACCGAGGTACCGCGGGCATCGGAGGTCGCCGGCCAGGGGCCGCCGTGTACCATGGCGTCACAGACTTCGACGCCGGTGGGATAAGCATTTAACAGCAGGCGGCCGGCTTTGCGTTCCAGTAAAGGAACCAGATGGGCAAAATGGCGCAAATCTTCCGTTTCCGCCACCAGCGTCGCGGTCAACTGCCCCCGCAGCCCCGTCAGGGCCCGCGTCAGCTCGGCCTGGTCCGCCACGGCGACGGCGATGGTCACCGGCCCGAAAACCTCTTCCTGCAACAGTGGATCGCCTGTGGTCAACAAACCGGATTGCGCCTGGAACAGCTGGGGCACCGCCTGCATACCCTGCTGCGGCTCCCCGGCGAGATGGGTGATGCCCTGGTGTTGATGTAATTGCGCGAGTCCGTTTTCATAGCTGGCGAGTACGCCGCGGTTGAGCATGGTTTGCGGCGGGCTGCGCCGGATATTTTGCCGCATCATCTGCAAAAAAGCGCTGAAGTCAGGCGAAGATATACCGATTATCAACCCTGGATTGGTGCAAAATTGCCCGCAGCCGGCGACCACGGAAGCCGTCAGCTCACGGGCGATCCCCTCGCCGCGCGCCGCCAGCGCGCCGGGCAGCAGGATCATCGGGTTAATGCTGCTCATTTCGGCAAACACGGGGATCGGATCGGGGCGCGCGGCGGCCAGATCATATAACGCGCGGCCGCCTTTCAGCGAACCGGTAAACCCCACCGCCTGAATAGCCGGATGCCGCACCAGGACTTGTCCGATATCGCCGCCATAAATCATATTGAACACTCCGGCAGGCATGCCGGTTTGCCGGGCGGCGAGCACGATGGCGTTAGCCACGCAATCGGCGGTGCCCATATGGCCATTATGCGCTTTCATGACTACCGGACAGCCCGCCGCCAGGGCGGAGGCGGTATCGCCGCCGGCGGTGGAGAATGCGAGGGGAAAGTTACTGGCGCCGAACACCGCCACCGGCCCGATGCCCCGTTTTATCTGACGCACATCGGGGCGCGGCAGCGGGGCGCGCTGCGGTAGCGCGGTATCGATACGGGCGCCAAAGCAATCCCCGCGCCGCAGCACGGAAGCAAACAGCCGTATTTGCCCGCTGGTACGCGCGCGCTCCCCGCGGATACGGCCTTCAGGCAGCGCTGTTTCCCGCATCGCCAGCTGGATAAACTCATCGCCCAGCGCATCCAGCCTATCGGCAATGGCATCGAGAAAAAGGGCGCGGTCACGCGCAGGCGCGCTGTGATAGGCTGGAAAAGCCTGTTCGGCGGCCAGGCAGGCCTGGACGGCTTCCTGCTCCGTGGCTTGATAAAAAGTGTAGGGCAGCGCCTCGCCGGTAAATGCATCATAACTGGCCAGCGTGACGCTGTTTTGCCGGCTGCGTTCACCGCGGATAAAGTTTTCACCCAGAATTTGCATAGCGGAACCTTGATACGTGTTGAAAATAAGATCAGCGCCGGCGGACGGTGCCGCGTTCAGCGTCAACTGAGGGTTACCCAGATGGTTTTCATTTGGGTGTATTGATCAAAGGCTTCGAATCCTTTGTCATAGCCGCCGAATCCCGAGGTTTTGAGGCCGCCAAACGGCGTGGTGATATCGCCTTCACCGTAACCGTTAACCGCCACGGTGCCGGCCTGTATTTGACGCGCCATGCGCACGGCGATGTTGATGTCATTGGAAAATACCGTAGCCGCCAGGCCATAAGCGGAGTCATTGGCGATTTTTACCGCCTGTTCCTCGCTGTCGAAAGTGAGGATCGCCACCACCGGACCGAAGATTTCGTCCCGGGCCAAGGCCATATCCGGCGTGACGCCATCAATAATCGTGGCTTCGACAAACCAGCCGCCGCTATCCTGCCGCACCTGGCTACCGCCGTGCAGCACAGTGGCGCCTTGCTGTTGGGCCTGCGCGATGGCGCTCAATACCCGCGCCAGCGCGTCAGGCTCGATCAGTGGCCCCAGCCTGGTGGCGCGGTCGGTGGGGTCGCCGGTTTTCCATACCTGCGCGGCCCGGATAAAAGCCTTCATAAAGGGTTCTTTAATGGCGGAGTGCACCAGGATGCGCGAACCGCAGGTGCAGTTTTGCCCCATATTCCAGAATGCCGCATTGGCCAGGTTTTCGGCGATGGCGTCCAGGTCTTCCGCCATATCCGCCATGACGATCTGCGGGCTTTTGCCGCCGCATTCCAGCACCACTTTCTTCAGGTTGCTGTCGGCGGCGTAGCGCAGGAACTGCCGGCCGATTTCTGTTGAGCCGGTGAAGGTCAGCGCATCGACATCGTTATGCAGCCCTAAGGCTTTACCGGCGATATGGCCTAAGCCGGGCACCACGTTGAATACGCCTGCGGGGATGCCCGCTTCCCGCGCCAGCCCGGCGATACGTATCGTCGACAGCGAGGCCAGTTCCGCCGGCTTGATCACCAGCGAGTTGCCAGCCGCCAGCGCCGGCGAAATTTTCCATGACAGGGTGGCGGCAGGGAAGTTCCATGGCAATACCATGCCGACCACGCCCACCGGTTCACGAATAATCAGGCCAAGGTTGCCCGCGCCGGTGGGCGATATCTTGCCGAAGACCTTATCGATGGCTTCGGCATACCAGCGAATGTTGTTGACCACATCGGGTAGGTCGAAATTTTCGCAATCCGCCAACGGCTTGCCGGCATCCAGCGAATCCAGCAGGGCTAACTCGGCGGCATGTTGTTCGATAAGATTGGCAAAAGTATGCAGGATGCGCTTACGCTCGCGCGGCTCCATGCGGCTCCATTCACCGCGCTCAAAGGCGGCGCGGGCGGCCTTAACCGCTTTATCAACGTCGGCGGCGGAGCAGGCGGCAATCTGGTTGAGCAGTTTACCGGTCGCGGGATTAAAGTTATCGAAGACCCGCTGGTGTTCAGCGTCGACATATTCGCCGTTGATAAAAGCGCGGGTCCGTACAGTGTCAGGTAAAGCAATCATATGCACTCCAGAAGGGATGTTATAGCACTTTGCCAAGAAAGGCTTTGGCGCGTTCATTTTTGGTATGGCTGAAAAATTCAGTCGGGTTGCCTTGCTCTACCACCACGCCGTTGTCCATGAAGACCACATGGTCGGAAACTTCGCGGGCGAAACCAAGCTCATGGGTCACGACGATCATGGTCATGCCCTCGTCGGCCAGTTCGCGCATGACGCTCAGCACTTCGCCGACCAGTTCGGGATCGAGGGCGCTGGTCGGCTCGTCAAACAGCATCAATTTGGGCTTCATCGCCAGCGCGCGGGCAATGGCGACGCGCTGCTGCTGGCCGCCGGAGAGCGTACGGGGATAGGCATTGGCCTTACCGGTCAGCCCCACCTTGGACAGCATCACCATCGCCTGTTCGACGGCGTGTGATTTACGGATTTTTTTGACGTGCATCGGCGCTTCAATGATGTTTTCCATTACCGTCATATGGGGGAACAGGTTAAAGCTCTGGAAAACCATGCCGATATCGGCCCGTTGCCGGGCCACTTCGGACTTTTTCATCTCATAAAGCTTGCCGTTGTGTTCGCGATAGCCGACCGTTTCGCCGCCGACCTGCAATAACCCCTTTTCAATACGCTCAAGATGGTTCATGCAGCGTAGAAATGTGCTTTTACCCGATCCGGAAGGTCCGAGGATGCAGCATACGTTGCCGTATTCGACGGTCAGGTCAATGCCCTTGAGCACCGGCAGATGGCCATATGATTTCTCGACGCCGCGCGCCACTACCGCAAAGTGGTGTCCGTGCGGGGAAGATGGGGAAAAAGGCATAGTCAGGCATTCCTTACTGTGTGATCGTCAAGTTTCTCGTCCGCCGGCGCTGGCAGCGCCTGGGAATGATGATCGCTTTTGGAAAAATGCTTCTCGGTATAGTGCTGCAGCACACAAAGAACAGAGGTGAGCACCAGATACCATAGCGAGGCCACAATCAGCAGCGGGATGGTCTGGAAGTTCGCGGTATAGATGAGCTGCGCGGAGTAGAGCAATTCCTGCAGGGCGATCACGCTGACGAGGGAAGTGGTCTTGAGCATGCCGATCAGCTGGTTGCCGGTTGGCGGAATGATAATGCGCATCGCCTGCGGCAGGATGATTTTCACCATCACGCGAAAGCTTGACATGCCCAGCGCTTCCGCCGCTTCCCGTTGTCCGCCAGGCACTGAATTCAAGCCCGCCCGCACGATCTCGGACATATAGGCTCCTTCATTCAGCCCCAGGCCAAGCAGCGCCGCGGCATAGACCGTAATGTACTGATTGGCGTCAAAGGTGCCTAGATTGGGCCCGAACGGAAAACCAATGGTAATCTCCGGATAAAGCGCGGACAGGTTGTACCAAAATATCAGTTGCACCAGCAGCGGCGTGCCGCGAAACATCCATAAATAGATAAAGGAGATACTGTTGAGCACCGGATTTTTTGACATGCGCATCAGGGCGAGCAGCGTACCTAATACCACGCCGATGCTCATGGCGGCGAGTGTCAGCCAGACGGTTGCCATCAGGCCAGAGAGAATCGAAGCATCGAAAAGGTATTGGGAAACCACCTGCCATTGATAACGCGGATTGGTGATAAGTGAAACGATCAACCCCGCCGCCACAATGATAAGAAGTCCCGCCGCAATCCAACGCCCATGATATTTCAACGGCACCACGGGCATGCTCTGATGTTCTCCGATGTCTCCCACTACCTGCCGATTTAACAATTGTGTCTGTGTCACTTTCGTTCCCCTAAACATACTTGAAACTCGCTATGGATGTATGTGAGACTTTACGGTAATCGATAACCGGTAGCCGTTTACATAATGTTAGTTTAGTTTTTATCCGTCAAGTTCAATCGCGCAAAAATGGGAGTGATGACGATGTCTCAATTCAAATGGACCAACTGGGGTGGCAATCAAACCTTCACCGTGGACAACTGTTTTCGGCCGGGAAGCGAAGAGGAGGCAATCGCAGGCATTCGCCAGGCGGTAAGCCAAGGACAGCCTGTGCGGGTTGCCGGCAGCGGCCACTCGTTTACGCCTATCGTTCGCACGGGTGGTTTATTGCTCGATCTCAGCGCGCTGAGCGGCGTCATCGCCATCGATAAGGGGCATCAACAGGCGCAGGTCGCGGCGGGTTCCTCCATTGCCGCCCTCGGCGAACCGCTGTGGTCCGCGGGACTGTCGCTTGAAAACCAGGGGGATATCGACGTGCAATCCATCGCCGGCGCCGTCGCCACCGGCACCAAAGGTTCGGGCACCGCTTTTGGGTCGCTGTCATCAAAGGTGGTCAGCCTGCGTATCGTCAATGGGCTCGGGGAGGTGGTGGATATCGATGGTGAAACCGCTGATTATCTGCGCGCAGGCCAGGTTTCGCTCGGTTTGCTCGGGCCGGTGGTGCGCGTCGGTTTACAACTGGTCCCAGCCTACCGGCTAAAAGAGGAAAATATCATTCTGCCCATGTCGGAGGTGCTGCGCCAGTGGGATTACCTGCTCGGCGCATACCGGCATTTTTCTTTTTGGTGGATGCCCAGCGCGCATTCCGCCCAGATGTACCAACTGGGCGAGGTGCCGGCCGATCACTGCTTTGTCAAACTGCTGCGGGAAGTGTCCGCCGATGGACCCGACCTCCCTCAGGGCGCAATGAATCGGCGCACGGATCGGGCGTATCGCATCTATCCCGATGGCACTACCGATGCGCAATTCCATGAACTGGAGTACATGGTGGACGCCGCCGATGCGCGGGAGGCGGTCGAACGCATGCAATATCTGATGCGCAGCGGATTTCCCCATGAGATCTCGCCGCTGCAGGTCCGCTGGCAGAAAGCCGATACCGGCTATATTTCGCCGCAGAGCGGCCGTGACAGCACGTCCATCTCCGTTTCAGGCGCCATAGGCAGCAATTATTTTCCCTTCTTGCAGGCGGTGGATCAGACTTTGCGACCGCTTTCGGCCCGGCCGCACTGGGGCAAGCTGCACTTTCTCGACCGCCGGCGGGTGAGCGAACTTTACCCCGATTACTCGCGTTTTATACAAATTCGCCGGCAGATGGACCCGCTCGATCTGTTTTTGAATCCGCATTTTGCCGAGCTGTTTGCATAACGCCGTGTTTGAAAAAGCGCATTGACAGACTTAACGTTGAATGTAATATATTACCCATAACCAATCACTATAAGTGAGAGCACAATGAAGATCGCGGCAATTGAAGTTTACGGCTATCAACTGACCTACGCCCATGGCGAATACGTGATGTCCCAAGGCCGCGCCGCTCAGCGACAGGCATCCACGCTGGTGCGGATTATTACCAATGAGGGGCTGGAAGGCTGGGGGGAAAGCTGCACCCTCGGCGGCACCTATCTGCCGGATTTCGCCGAAGGGACGCGCGCGGGAATTTGCCTTATGGCGCCCGCGCTGCTGGGGCTGGACCCCACCAACCTGGCGGTCATCCATCAACGCATGAATGCCTGCCTGCTGGGTCAAAACAGCGCCAAAAGCGCCATCGATATAGCCTGTTGGGATGTGTTGGGCAAAATGGCGAACCTGCCGATCGCCACGCTGCTGGGCGGCGTGACCCAGCCGGATTTTCCTTTATATGAAGCGGTGCCCCTGTCATCCCCCGGCGACATGGCCGCCTTTGTGCGCATGCGCGGGGAGGCGGGCATCAGCCGTTTTCAACTGAAAGTGGGCAACGATCCTTTCGATGATGCCGCGCGGACCCGCAGCGTCGTGGAAGCCTGTCGCGATGATGTGACGATCGTCGCCGACGCCAACGGCGGCTGGAATCTGCAGTCGGCGGCGATCGCGGTGCGGGAACTGGCCGGCCTGAATATTTTTATCGAGCAACCCTGCCGCGATACCGCCGATTGCGCGCTGGTGCAGCGCATGAGTTCGCTGCCGCTGGTGATGGACGAGTCGGTGATCAATGCCGCGGAGCTGTACCGGGCGAAATACGACGCGGGCGCAGTCTCGGTCAATATCAAGCTGGCGCGGGTAGGCGGCATCACCGGCGCGGTGCGTATGCGTGACCAGGCGCAGGATTTAGGCATGACGGTTTGTATTGAGGATGTCTGGGGCGGCGATGTGACCACCGCCGCAGTAGCGCACGTTGCCGCCAGTACCCGCGCGGATGCGCTGATGCACGCCTCCTTTTTCAACGACTGGACGCTTGAGCATGTCGCCGGTTATGCCCCGCGCTCCGTGCGGGGACGGGGCAAAGCGCCCACCGCGCCCGGACTAGGGATCGCCGTTGATGCCCGGTCATTAGGCGCGCCGCTGTTCCGGGTGGAAAACCATGGCCGATAACCGCGCCTTGCCGCAAAGCGCCATCGATTGGCTTAGCCGCCGGGATCGGCAGGTGATATTCGCGGTGGATTCGCACACCGGCGGCAATCCGACGCGCATCGTGCTCTCGGGTATTGATTTGCCCGCGCAGGCGGCAACCGTTGACGGCGCGCGGCGCTGGCTGCGCGACCGGGCCGACCACTGGCGGCGCCGTCTAGTGCACGAGCCGCGCGGCGGCGGGCTCACCTGTGCCGTAGTGCCGATTATGTCGCAGGAAGATGGCTGCGATATCGGGGCGGTGATCCTGGAACCCGGTTCGTACCCGCCGATGTGCGGACACTGCATGATTGGCTTCGCCTCGGTGATAGTCGAGCTGAATCTTTTGCCCAATCTGTGGCGCGAGCGCGCGGACAGCACGTCATTTCGCATTCGCACGCCAGCGGGGCCGGTTGGCGTGACGGCCAGGCGTGAGGGCGAAAAATTCACGACCGTAACGCTTACCAACGTTGAATCTTTTGTGGTCGGCCGGGGGGAATGCCGGCTGGAAGGCCGTCTGGTTCAGGTCGAGCTGCTTTATGGCGGCGATTATTATATTTCTGTGGCCGCCGAGAGCATCGGCCTGTCGCTCGATCGCGACAACGCCACTGAAATTGTCCGCCTGGCCCGGCTGCTGCGCGAGGCCTATACCAGGGAAGGCGTCACCGATCCGCTTACCGGCGCGGCGCTGGATGTCTATCAGGTATTGTTTTACCGCTGCGATCCCGCGCAACACCTGCGGGCGAAAATCGTGGTGGTGGCGCCGCCGGGCGTTATAGACCGTTCTCCTTGCGGTACCGGGACCAGCGCGCTGTTCGCCAAACTGGTCACCGAAGGCAAGGTCCGGCCGCAGGATACCGTCACCACGCAGAGCATTATCGGTTCCACTTTTACGGTAACGGCTGCGCAGGTGCGCGGCGCCGGCCCGCGTACGTTTATTACGCCGGCGCTGACCGGGCGTGCCTATATCAACGGCTTTCTGACTATTGCGGCGGACTCGGAAGACGAGCTCGCCGATGGTTTTCCGCCCCTCTGACTTTTATCAATGGAGATTCAGCTTATGATCCTTAAGGGAGTACTGTCCGCTATTGTTACGCCGTTCACCGCTGACGGTGAAGGTATCGATGAAGCGGCGCTACGCAAGCTCGTAGACCAAAATATCGCTGACGGCGTCGATGGTTTTGTTCCTGCCGGCGGTACCGGCGAGTTTTCTGTCCTTTCCCACCAGGAGAGATTACGTTTAGTCGCGATCGTGGCCGAGCAGGCGGCTGGCAAGGCCACGGTACTGGCCCATACCGGCGCAACCTCGTCCCGGGAAGCCATTGCATTTTCCAGGCACGCCGAAAGCGTGGGCGCCACCGCCATCATGCTGGCGACCCCCTACTATGAGCCCATCGGTTTTGATGAGGCGTTCGCGTATTACGCCGAAGTCGCCGCGGCCACCAGCCTGCCCATTTGCGCTTACAACTTTCCCCCGGCCACTGGTCTGCATCTCGACGTGGATTTCCTGCTAAAACTGGCCAGGGAGATACCGCAGGTCAAATACGTCAAGGATTCGTCGGCCAACATCATGCAAATGAGCGCGCTGCTGATGGATCATGCCGATGAAATCACTTTTTTCAACGGCGAAGACGTGCTGATGCTGCCCGCGCTGATGCTGAAAGCGCCCGGCATGGTGATGGGCACCGGCAATTTTATGGCGCCGGGGCTGGTGAAATTACAGCGCGCGAGCGAAAGCGGCGACGACCAGGCGGTTGCGGATCTCTGGCGGCAAGTGTATCCGCTGATCCGCCTGCTAGGCGCGGGCCGCTACAACAGCGGCATCAAGGCCGCCTGTGAAATCCTGGGGCTGAGCGTCGGGCCGGTGCGCGCGCCGATTCCGCCTTATTCCACCGTGCAGAAAGCGGCGCTCAGGCAGGCCATTTCCGCCATAGATCCGGCATTGCTGACCGGCGCGGCGCGCCGGTAACCCAACGGCACCGGCAATCCCGTTACGCCGTCCGTTAAGAACCATCATTGGAGAGGTAGTATGAAAGCAGATATATTTTCCGGGGTGATCCCGGCGTTGATGACGCCTTGCACACAGGCCAGGCAGCCCGATTTTGATGCCCTGGTGCGTAAAGCGCAGGAATTGATCGGCGCGGGTATGTCGGCGGTGGTCTATTGCGGTTCGATGGGCGACTGGCCATTGCTGACCGACGCGCAGCGCATGGAAGGGGTGGAGCGCCTGACCCAGGCCGGCATTCCGGTCATCGTCGGCACCGGCGCGGTGAATACCGCCGCTGCGGTGGCCCATGCCGCCCACGCGCAGAGCGTTGGGGCCAAAGGCCTGATGGTTATTCCGCGGGTGCTATCGCGCGGTTCGGTGATCGCGGCGCAAAAAGAACACTTTAAAGCCATCCTTGCCGCCGCGCCGGAGCTGCCGGCGGTTATCTATAACAGTCCCTATTATGGTTTCGCCACCCGCGCCGATCTGTTTTTCGCCTTGCGCGGCGAACATGCCAACCTGGTCGGTTTTAAAGAGTTCGGGGGCATGGATGACCTGCGTTACGCCGCGGAGAATATCACCAGCCGCGACGATGACGTTACGCTGATGATTGGCGTCGATACCGCCGTAGTGCATGGCTTCGTCAACTGTGGCGCCACCGGCGCCATCACCGGCATTGGCAACGTGCTGCCCGAAGAAGTGCTGCATCTGTGTCATCTTTCTCAGGCGGCGGCGGCCGGTGATAGCGACGCGCGCCAACGGGCGCAGGAGCTTGAACAGGCGCTGGCGATTCTGTCGTCATTCGATGCCGGTCCGGATCTGGTGCTGTTCTTCAAATATATGATGGTGCTGAAGGGGAATAAAGAGTACGCGCTGCATTTCAATCGGACCGACGCGCTTACCGACAGTCAGCGCGGCTACGTGGAGGCGCAATTCCGCTTGTTCAATCAATGGTATACCGAATGGAGCCAATTGCCGGGCGCGGTACAGCGCTATAAAAACGGCATGGAACGAGCCGCTTAGGTTGTGTTCAATCGCTCTATTCAAGCGTGGTTGGCAGTAAAAACCACGCTTTTTTTTGCGCGCCACGGGATTATTTACGCTGACGTGGGGCCGGCTTTAGGGGAAACCGGGAGCCGGCATGCGGGGCGCTATAGTGCTTGCGGCAGACGGCGCGTGGCGGCCGGGCGGTGAAGCGCATCCACCACCTTGACCGTGGCCTGCGCCCGATCGGCCTCACTGAGGGCAGGGCCCTGCGTCCAGGCGGTGACAGGCCTGCGGTATTGAAAAAGCGGCCGCCAAGGCCGCCCCTTTGTCCATGTCACGGCAGAAAACGGCGCAGACGACCGCACCTTCGACCCGCGTTAACTCGCGGGCAGGGGTTCTGCCGCCACGCCCGCCCCAATAATGCCGATGCGAAACGGGAGCGCGGCTTTATTCAGACATTTTCCTTCACCTGCCCGGCGGTGGCGATACGGTCCCGTTCGACGATGCTCAGCTGCGTCTTTTTTTGCGCCTGGCTCATCAGGTGCACGCGGGCGCGCCGCGCCGCTTCGTGGCCGGAGCCGGTGGCGATCTCCATATTGCCGATTTCGGCAAAGTAGTCGCCCGCAAAATGGATATTGACGTCGTTGCGTTCGCAGTAGGCGAGCATGGGGGCAAAATTGAACCCGGCCGGGCGATACGTATTGCCGGGCACCCAGCGTTGCACAATGGTTTCCTTCACATGCCCCTGCAATTGCGGGAACATTTTATAGATATCGGCAAGATAACGATCACGAATCTCATCATCGGTCAGCTTAAGCATTTCGCGCGCCGGGGTACCGCCGGAATAAACCATCAGGCTGCCGCCCGGTTTGCGCGGGCCGGTTCTCAGCGGATTGGCATGATTGAAAAACATGTC
This sequence comes from Sodalis sp. C49, assembly GCF_046352915.1. NCBI lineage: Bacteria > Pseudomonadati > Pseudomonadota > Gammaproteobacteria > Enterobacterales > Bruguierivoracaceae > Sodalis > Sodalis sp. C49. The sequence continues at coordinate 565,338 of NZ_CP163303.1, forward strand.
AAACGAGGCATCCGGCGTGGTGATGGCATAGATATCGTCATAGGGCATCGGGCCCGGCTCGTCGGTGATGATTCCCATGGTGGGGAACGGACCGTACTGAACGCTTTTCAGGGTCTGGCGAACATCATCGGGTATATCGCGGACCATGTCCGATGCCTGGTAAGCCGGCACCGCCACCACCACTTCCGCGGCGGTTACGCTATGTTCACGCCCGTCGGTTTCATAGACCACGGTAACCAGGTCGCCGGTTTTACTCACTGATTTCACGGTAGCGTCATAGCGCACGCGATCGCCCAGCAGTTCCATCATCACCTCGCCGAAACGGCCTGAACCCCCGTTAAGATTAAGCGCCATGGCATCGCCTTTACCGGCCCATACGGCGCCAAAAAGCGAAACGCCGACCCCCGCGTGCTGGTCTTCCATTTCCGCCGCCGCGCGCCGGGCCGCAGATTGAAAAAGCGCTTCAAGCCGTTTGGGCAGCGGTCCCATAAATTCGCGAAAGGATTTATCCGACAGATAGCTGGCGACCCGCGCCCGGCGGCGCTGGTTACTTTCGCCATATACCGGCGCCATCGCTTTTTGCCAGCCTTTCACCGCCTTTAGAATCCGCATGCCTTTGGTCGCCAGGGCGAAACGCTCACGCAGGGTCATCGGCATGGTCAGCGGCAGGGCGGAAACCATTTTGGGCTTATACACTTTACCGCCCCAATAAATCGCGAATTTATTGCCGGGGATCTTGATGATATCTAGGCCTATGGAATGAAGGATGTTGCGCATATGCGATCCCGGCGGTGGAAACAAGTGACCGCCGAGATTCAGCCAATAGTCTCCCCGTGATACCGAGTAGAGACGTCCGCCAAGACGATGCGATTTTTCCAGGACCAGAATATTCTTGTCCCTCAGCTCCCAGGCCGCCGACAAGCCCGATGGGCCGCCGCCAATAATCACAACATCAAATTCCGGTTTAACCATTTTTATTTCACCTCAATCGCTTACGTGTTGAATTGACTTGCCTCGCAGAGGATGTTCCTGGAGGACCCTGGCCCGGACGGCGGGATAAACATCGCGCTTGCAGCAGCTAAGTGTTACGGGTAATATATTACGTGTAACACGCTATTGTCAATGTTCAGTGAGTGTTCAAGCCCGCGTCGCGCCCTTAATTCATCCCAGGAGAGTTATATGAAATTCAATTATTCACGACTTTTGTGCCTGATTGCCGCGCTGGCGGCAGGCGCGCTTCCCGCCGCCGGCGCCTGGTCTCAGGAGGCGATTGCCAAGGCCGATGACGTGGCTGCACAGCTGCCGCAATCGATAAAGGACGCCGGCGAACTGCGCATCGCCGTTCCGGACACCGGAAAACCCTTGGCTTATAAAGAAGGCGGCGTGCTTAAGGGGATGGATGTCGATCTCGCGCAATCGGTTGCCACCATATTGGGTCTGAAGGCCGATATTCGCCTGATCCCTTTCGCCACCGCGCTGGCCGGCTTGCAATCGAATAAATACGATATCTCCTATGGCGAGTTCTATGTCACGACGGAACGATTAAAAGTCGCTGATTTTGTGACTAACTGGCAGGATTACAGCACTTTCCTGGTGAAAAAAGGCCAGCCTTTCCAGGCCAAGGCGCTGGCTGATATTTGCGGCCATAAAGTCGGCGCCATGGCCGGTTCCGCTGAGCTGGCCACGCTCAACTCCGCCGCGCTGAAATGTACGGACAAGGCGTCTGTGGTCAGCGCATTTCCATCCATTAATAATGCCGTGCTGGCCCTTAACAGCGGCCGGGTCGACGGCGTGTTGATTAACCGCGGCGGGGCGCAGGAATCGATACGCGTCGATGCGGGACTTAGCGCCTCGGGTGAAATTGGCGGGGGACCGACCGCGACGGCGGTGGCGCGCAACGCGAATTCGGCTCAATTGCTGCAAGCATTGAAAGCCGCCTACGATCGTTTGATTCAGAACGGCGAATACGCCAAGATCCTGGAAAAGAACGATACCGCCTTCGGTGCCGTCAAAAGCGCGGAAATTTACCAGGAAGGGTCAACGCCGCCTAAATACAGTTTCTGACGTGGCTCCCAGGGATGGGAAGTTTAACGATTAGGCAGATAACTATTACTTATTATAATAAGGAAATGTTATGTCATCGCCCTGTTACCGCCACGGGTGAGCAACAATTTAGCGGCCGGGTCATAAGAAAATAGAATCTATATTGAGTAGAACCTTCATTCGGGCTAAAATGTAGCATGTTATCGACTACTAAGATGTCAGTCTGAGGTTTATATGGAACAGGAACATCCTATACTGCGGCAAGCCAATCTGCGCGATCAGGCGCTGTCCATTTTGAAATTGCGTCTGGTTTCCGGCGATCTGGCGCCGGGCCAAATTTATTCCGCCTCGGCCTTGGCCGAAGAATTAGGCGTTTCCAATAGCCCGGTTCGCGAGGCCATGCTGACGCTGGTTAACCAGGGATTGATGGAAACGGTGCGTAATCGCGGTTTTCGCGTGGTGCATTTCAGCGATAAAGAGCGTCATAACGTCTATGAGCTGCGGTTATTGCTTGAAGTGCCGTCGATGGCCAAACTTGCTAGGCTCAGGCCGCGGGTGGAAGCGCGCCGGGAGGAGTTTTCACATATTGCCTCCGACATGGTGGGGTATGCCAAGGAAGGGAATATTGCGGGTTATCTGGAAATGGATCGCCAGTTCCATCTTGGCCTGCTGTCGCTGCTCGAAAATGAACCCTTGGTGACCATTGTGGAAAACCTGCGCGATCAGTCCCGTCAGTATGGTCTCAAGGCGCTGCGTGAAAGTGGCGGGCTGGTAAAATCCGCGCAAGAGCATCAACCTATCCTTGATGCCATGTTATCCGGGGATGGTGAATTAACCACTCAATTGATGACTGATCATCTGAGCCATTTAATGAGTGACTGGGCGGGCTGATTTCCGCCGCCGCCCTGGTTATCTTTCCTCGTAATTCGCCGGCGCGCCGCGCCGTGCTCGTGGCCCGCGGGCCGGCGCGAATATAAGGGTTACGCCGTGCCTGGACCACGGCGAAGTGGGTCTCTTGCCTTATTCCGCCGGTGCGGTCAGCGCGGCGCGGTGCGCGCTGACAAGGCGTTTCTCGTCGCTGAGCGCCTTTTGCACCGATGGCCGTGCGTCCATCCGATCTTTCCAGCTCGCCACGTTTTTCAGGTGGCTGATGTCGACCCCTGAGCGATCGCCCCAGAATGTGGCCCAGAGATAGGCATCCGCCACCGTCATCGTCTCGCCGGTCAGAAAAGCGCGGCCGTCGGCAAGACGGTCATCGAGGATGCTGTAGGCCGCGGCGATTTTGCCGCTGGTCCAGGCAATGCCTTGTTCCGTCATCAGTTTGCGCATCAGCGGGATATGTTTCTGGGCGATTTCGGTGGCGATAAACACCAGGAGCTGGTCGTACCTGACGCGCTCAAGCGTGCCGCGTAACGGGATCAGTCCGGCCGCGGGATACTGGTCGGCGAGGTAGGAAATAATCACGATTGTTTCGGAAATCGGATGATGTTCTTCTTCATCGATAACCAGCAGAGGAACGTATTGCATGGGATTGAGCTGGGTAAAATCATCGCCGTTCGAGGTGGATTTGCCGACCACGTCGAAGTGAATAAGCTCAGGCTCGAGGCCGAGTTCGTTGGCGATAATCTGGACGGCTTCAGAGCAGGTTTTATCAGCGATATACAGTTTCATTGGGTGATCCTAGGATAGTTGCGGCGTTATGGGATGTATAGGGTTGCCCGCGTGCCGGATAAACGGGCCGTGAGGCAAAACCCGGTCTTGCTCAGCGGGGCGCGTGCGCCGGGCGCAGGCTGCGAAAGGCCGCGCGTATTTCATCCGCGAAGATCCGCGGCTGTTCGAACGCCGCGAAATGGCCGCCGCGCGTCGTTTTATTCCAATAGATAAGGTTCGGATAGGTTTGCTGCGCCCAGGATTGCGGCGCGGTCCAGATCTCGCGCGGGAATACCGATACGCCGACCGGGATCCGCACCGGCAGCGAGTAGAAATCCAGGTGCGGATGTTCGGCATACATGCGCGCAGAAGAAGCGCCCGAGTTGGTTACCCAGTACCAGGTCACATCGTCGAGGATTTTATCGTAACCAAAGGCGCTCACCGGGTCGCCGTCGCAGTCCGACCAAGACTCGAATTTTTCGTAAATCCAGCTTAACTGTCCGGCGGGGGAATCCGCCAGGGCATAGCCGATAGTCTGGGGCCGCGTGACCATTTCCCAATAATAGCCGGAGCCATCCCGAGCGAACGCGTCAAGCTGATCAAACACTCGCTGTTCATCAGGCGTCGGGTTCGCCGGCTTTTCTTTCGGCGCCACCAGCGGCAGGTTGGTATGGATGGCGCGCAAGCCGGGGAGTTCAAGCCGGGCCATTGCAATGGTGATATGACTGCCCCAATCGCCGCCCTGGGCCACATATTCGGCGTAGCCCAGCCTGTGCATCAGTTCATGCCAGGCTTTGGCGATACGGTCCCGGTTCCAGCCGGTCTCGGCCGGCTTGTCTGAAAAGCCATAGCCGGGGAGGGAGGGAATAACGAGATGGAAGGCATCTTCCGCCCGGCCGCCGTGCGCAGTGGGATCGACCAGCAAGTCGATGGTATCCAGGAATTCCAGCACCGAACCCGGCCAGCCGTGGGTTATGATCAGCGGTATCGCATGCGGGTGACGGGATCGGACGTGCAGGAAATGAATGCCGAGCCCATCGATTTCCGTTTTGAACTGGGGATACCGGTTCAGGCGTTGCTCCACGCGGCGCCAGTCATACTGCGTGCGCCAGTATTCGATGAGTTCCCTGACCCGCGCCAACTGCGGCCCCTGGGAAGCATCGGGTACGGTTTCCCGTTCGGGAAACCGGGTCGCGTCCAGGCGGCGCTTTAAGTCGTCCAGCACTGGCTGGGGGATGTTGATAACGAAAGGCGAAAGGGTAGTGTTCAGCTCGCTTTCAGTGATGTTTTGCATAACAGGACTCCGTTAAGGCGATCGCCGGCAGACGCGCGGCGTTTCGATGACGCAAAACATAACCGGCCGCGCCGGGGAAATAAACGCCGACAAAAGCGACGCTCTGTAGCTCCGGGAGCGACAATGCCGTTGGGATAACCATTTACTAAACGACGGCGATACCCTAATTTAGGACGTTATCGTTTCCGGAAGATCAATCATGACGCAATCTTCTCCTTCACTGCAGGATATCGCCGCCTTTGTGGCCGTGGCCCAGCATGCAAGCTTTACCCGGGCGGCCGAACAGCTGGGAACCAGCAAGGCAAACGTGGGTAAAGCGGTGCAGCGCCTGGAGGCGCGCCTCGGGACCAAGCTTTTTCAGCGAACCACCCGATCGGTAACCTTGACCGAGGATGGCAATACCTATCTTGACGCGGCCCGTGCGGCATTAGGCGGTTTACACGAAGCGGAAACGGCATTGGCCGCCCGCCGCGACCATCCCGCCGGCCGGGTCAGACTGGACATTCCCGTGGGGTTCGGCGGATTTATTCTTCCCTCGCTTCCCGCGCTTCGTGCGCGTTATCCCCTGGTGACCCTGGATATTTCACTTACCGATAAGGCCACTGATGCCGTGGGCGAAGGATGGGATATCGTGGTGCGGGTGGGAGAACTGCCGGCGGACGGTGAAATGACCGTGAGAAAACTTTGTGGCCTGCGCCTGTGCCTGTATGCCGCGCCGGCCTATCTCGACGGCCGGCCCTCAATCCGTTCCGTCAGCGATCTGATGCGCCACGAAGCGGTTATTTTCCGTTCTGCCTCCGGCAAGCTCAGACAATGGCATATCTTTGACGAGGGCCGCGTGCGGGAATTTTCCCCCAATATCAGCGCCATTGTGTCCGACGGCAGGTCGCTGGTGGATGCCGCCAGGGGCGGGCTTGGCATTGCGCAGGTTTTTGACCGCGTCGGGGATCCCTATGTCGCCTGCGGCGAACTGCGGCGGGTGCTGCCGGCGGCATCCATTGAGGGACCCCCGGTGCATGCGCTTCTCCCCCTTGGCCGGCGAATGCCGCTGAAAACGCGCGTGGTACTCGAGCACCTGGCCGATCTTATGCGTTCGGCGACCGCGGAATAAGCGCGTGATTGTCTCCCCACCGGAGACACAGCTGCGCCGCTGCCGGTATTTATCCCCGAATCAACAACGCCTATCGTCGCGGTGAAGGACAATATCGTCCCTTTCATACGAGGTGTTTATCATGTCATCAAGCCCGGCGTCTTCGTACGCCCGCAGCGGCCCGCTGGTGCTGTTTGCCGTTTGCCTGGCGGCATTGGCCCTGCCGCTCAGCTTTACCGGCGCGGCGCTGGCCACGCATACCATCGGGATTGAGTTCTCGGCAAGCGCCGCCCAACTTAACTGGATCACCAATAGTTTTATGCTCACCTTCGGCAGCTTTATGCTTCCCGCAGGCGCACTGGCGGATGTTTACGGCAGAAAGCGCGTTTTTATGGGCGGGGCCGCGCTGTTCGCCATGGGCTCCCTTGCGCTCGATTTTGCACCTGATATCACTACGCTGAACCTGTTGCGCGCGCTGCAGGGGGCGGGAGCCGCCGCGGCCCTGGCCGGCGGCTCGGCCGCGCTGGCGCAGGAGTTTACCGGCCATGCGCAGACCCGGGCGTTCAGTATGATCGGCACCACGTTCGGCATCGGCCTTGCCCTGGGGCCGATCGTTTCCGGCAGCCTGATAGAACATTTCGGCTGGCGCTCAATCTTCCTGACGGGCACGATCCTGGACGTGATTGCCCTGGTTATCGCCCAAGGCGTGATGAAAGAAACGCGCAATCCGGGCAGTTCCCGCTTCGACAGCGCCGGCGCCGTGGCTTTTGTCGCCGCGCTCGGTTTCCTGACGCTCGGGCTGAACGAAGCGCCCGATCGCGGCTGGTCCGCGGCGATAGTGCTCGGCGCGTTTGCCCTGTCCATCGCCGCGTTTGCCCTCTTCGCAATGATAGAGACCCGCATTAAACAACCGCTGCTCGAACTCTCCCTGTTCCGCTACGGAAGATTCGTCGGCGTTCAGATCCTGCCCATCGCAACCTGCTATGCGTATGTCGTCCTGCTTATCGTGCTCCCCATGCGTTTCATCGGCGTGGAGGGTTACAGCGAAATACAAACCGGTCTGCTGATGCTTGCGCTTTCCGCGCCCATGCTTATCGTTCCCGCCGGCGCCGCCATCCTTGCCCGGACGATACCCGCAAGCTGGCTGGCAAGCGCAGGCCTGTTCGTCGCCGCCGGCGGGTTGTTCTGGCTGAGCCGGGTCGGATCCGGCGGCTCAATGCTGGCGTTGACCGGCCCGCTGCTGGTTATCGGCCTTGGGACCGGTATTCCCTGGGGCCTGATGGACGGCCTGTCGGTGACCGTCGTGCCGCGGGACCAGGCCGGTATGGCCAGTGGCATCTTCAACACCACCAAGGTGGCCAGTGAAGGTATCGCCTTGGCCATGGTGAATGCGCTGCTATCGGCTTTTGTGTTCTTGGCGGTGACACGGGCGGGCGCCGGCGATGGCGCACATCAGCCTCTCGTCGAGGCGTCGCGCCAGCTCGCTACCGGCAACCTCGATCAGGCAACGCGCATGCTCGCCCCTCTGGGACGCGATGCCCTGACCATGGCCTATGACACCGCATTCACCATGCTGCTCTATGTATTGATGACCGTCACCCTGGCCGCCGCGGTCTCGGTATTTATCCTGCTTTCACCCCGGGACGCGGGAACGCCGTGCCCGGATCGGACGCTGACGGAATAACGGCCCGCCGCGGGTTGCAGGGTCTTAGCCCCCGGTTTCCGCTCCCGCGGGGGCTTCCCGCAGTTAATCATCATGCTTCGCAGCCCCCGGTTATTCCCGCTGTGGCGCAGCTTCCCAGCAATCAAACAAGCCTGCGTTCTTCCCACGCTTTGCCCATTATTAGTGTGATCACGCGCGTGTTTACATCTAAATAAATCAACGCGTTAATTACCTGGTCGAAAATATATCATTAATTATTAGACAGTTAATTCGCTTATAGCAAAAAATTAACATATTACGTCTCTATATCACTTTTAACGATTAATTTGTTTTTTTTTATTTCCGATAAACATATGAAGGCGCAGTCCGACTTCCGGGGCACGATGCGTTGCCAGCCATATAAAACCACAGGGAATCATGCCATGAAATTATCACTTGCCCATAAACTATGGCTCCCGCTCGTCGTCGCGTTGGTGTGCCTGGCCGGAACGTTATTTTTTGGCTCGGTGACGATTAAACAAGACCAACTGACACTGCGGAAAAATGCGATACAGGATGTCTCGCAACTGGCCCAGAGCGTAGTGAAAATGCAGGCCGATCTTGCTGACAAAGGATTGATCTCACAAGCGGAAGCGCAACAGCGCGCACTCCAGACCATCAAGAATCTGCGTTATGGTAACTCGGGGTATTTCACGATTTTGAATACCCAGGCGCAGGTCATCATGCACCCCATCAATGCAATGCTGATTGGCAAAGGGTCTGACATCGCTGATGCCAACGGGGCCTATATTTTCAGAGACATGGTGGCCGTTACCAGGGACAATAATGCCGGTTATACCGCCTATGTTTTCCCCCGTCCGGGCGAGACGAAACCTCAGCCGAAAATCGCCTACAGCATTCCGTGGTCGCCCTGGGGCTGGATCATCACGACCGGCCTGTATGTTGATGATATCGACGAGGCATTTCTGGTTTCGCTTTATCAGAATATCGTTGAATTCGTTACCATCAGCATTCTGCTCTCGTTGCTCGTCTATGTGATCAACCGGGGGATATTGCGAACCCTGGGCGGCGAGCCGCGCTATGCCGTTGAAGTCGCCGCCCGGATTGCTTCAGGCGATCTTTCCCACGCGGTGGATAAAAAAACCAGTGACAGCTCAAGCCTGATATATGAAATGGGTGTTATGCGCAAACAACTCACCACGGTTATTGAAGAGATCCGCGATGGCGCTGATATCATCAACGCCAGCACCCATGATATCGTCGCCGGAAATCAGGAGATAGTCGCTCATTCCGAGCAGCAGGCTATATCGCTGGAAAGAACCTCCTCCAGCATGGAAGAGATTACCGCCGCCGTAAAACAAAATGCGGAGAATTCGGGGCAAGCGCGCGAACTGGCCCGCGGCGCGGTGGATATTGCTTCTCGCGGCGGCGTGATGATGCAGAGCGTGAATGACACCATGACCGGTATTTCTGAAAGCGCCATCAAAATAGCCAGTATTATTGAAGTGGTAAACGGTATCGCTTTTCAGACCAATATCCTTGCCCTGAATGCGGCGGTGGAAGCGGCCAGGGCCGGTGAGCAAGGCAGGGGTTTCGCCGTGGTCGCCGGCGAGGTGCGCAGCCTGGCGTTACGCTGCTCTCAGGCGGCGCAGGAGATAAAAGGGCTGGTGGAAGAGTCCATGGCTCGCGTCAACAGCGGCTCCACACAGATCAAAAAGGCCGGGAGCAATATCGACGACATGATAGAGGCCGTGCAGCGGGTTTCGGATATTATGTCGCAAATTTCCTACGCCACGGATGAACAAAGCAAAGCCATTAGCCATGTTAACGAAGCCGTTGTGCAAATCGATGCGGTGACGCACCAGAACTCCGTGCTTGTGCAGCAGGCGGTGGTAGCGGCAAGTGGCCTGGAAGAGCAAACCCGTAGGCTGACCGAAACCGTGGCCTTTTTTAATACTGGCAGGTAATTTCCGTAAGAGACGACAATGCCCGGTCTCGATGCGAGCCGGGCATCGTGGTTATTGATTGAATTGTAGCGTGACTCCGTCGATGCCGTCTTGCTGTTGCAGGAAAGCGACGGTGCGGCCTCCAACCCGGCGGAATTCCAGCGATACCCTGCCTTCCCCAAGGGGCAAGTCATCCACCGTCAGGCGGTCCACGCCGTCCGGCAATGCGGGACGGTTGACGCGGATCCGGCGGCGGTCGGCGTCGATTTCCAGTCCCAACGTGGCTTGCAGCAGCATGAATACCGCACCTGAAGCCCATGACTGCGGCTGGCACGCCACCGGATAGACGATGGGCTGCTCGCTTGCCGCGCGGGAAAAACCGCAAAACAGCTCGGGCAGACGCAGGGAAAACGCCAGGGCCGCTTCGAACAGATTGCTTAATAGTGCCGCCGTGCCCTGGCGTTCGCCGTAGCGCGCCAGGCCGGCCGCGCACAAACCGACATCATGGGGCCATACCGAGCCGTTGTGATATGACATCGGATTGAAGCGGGCCGCTTCGCCGGACAGCGTGCGAATGCCCCAGCCGGTGTTGAAGGCGGGCGACAGCAGCCGGCGGATCACCTGGGATGCGCGTTGATGGTCCGGCAGGCCGACGTACAGCAGATGGCCGGCATTGGATGCCTCCACCTGGCAGGGCCGGCCGGCGCCGTCCAACGCCAAAGCATAAAAACGGCGCTCCTGCAGCCAGAACCGCTGCTCTACGGTCTGGCGCAACCGTTCCGCCCGTTCGCGCCAGCGCCCGGCGGGTTCCGCCTCGCCCCGTCTGGCCGCCATGCTCGCCATGTCCAGCAGCGCGCGCCAGGCATAGCCCTGCACCTCCACCAGCGCGATAGGGCCTTCGGCCAGCCGTCCGTCGGCATGGGACACCGAATCATGGCTGTCTTTCCAGCCCTGGTTCGCCAGCCCGCTGCGCTCCCCGCGCTGGTAGTCGAGCAGCCCGAGCGGGCTGGCATCCAGCCTGGATTCTATCCAGGCGATGGCGGCGGTCAGCTGCGGCCAGATCCGGCTGATAAACGCCTCGTCCCCGGTGCGCTTATACCAGGCGCCGGCCAGCATGATAAACAGCGGCGTGGTATCCACTCCGCCATAATAAAACCCGAACGGCAGCTCATTGGTGGCGGTCATCTCGCCCTTGCGGGTCTCGTGCATGATCTTGCCCGGTTGGGCATCCCGGAAGGTGGACGCTTCCGCCGCCTGATGGCCGGCCAGATAGGCCAGCACGCCTTTGGCCAGGGCCGGATCGATCCAAAGCGTTTGCAGGGCGGTGATGATGGCATCGCGTCCGAACGGCGTGGAAAACCAGGGAATACCGGCATAAGGATACGGGCCGGTGGGCAAATCGCTGGTCAGCAATGCCAAATCGGCGCGCGCTTTGTCGAGCCAGGCCTGGAACAGCGGCTGGGAGCACGTCAGTTGCGCCCCCCGGCGCCGGCGCTGGCGCATCTTGCGTCTCGCCTCCACCGCGCCGCGCCGGAAACGGCCGGCGGTCGGGATACTGGCTTGCCGGCCGGCTTCCATCAGCAATTGCCAGTGGCCATGGGGCGGCAAGGGTGCCTGAAAGCGCGCCAGGCCTTCGCCCAAGGCCTCCGGCTGCGGTGAAAACGTCAGCGCGGTTTGCCGGCGAACCGCGTCCAGTCCCTGATAGGCCAGGGCGACGCCCTGTTCAATGGGCTGTTGCGCCAGCGTGCTGCCGCGCAACGGCCGCCGGGCTCCGCGAATCTCAAAGATGTCGCGAAAATCGGTAGCGAAACGCAGGCCGACCGGCAGACTCAGCGCGTATTCGCTGTAATTGCGGATGGCGATGCGCAGATACAAGCGGTTTTGCCACAAAAAACAGGTGCGTTCGATATGCAGCGCGTTGGCGGGCAAGGTTTGGCCGTCTACCGTCAGCGGCGGGTTGGTCAGATGCGCGGTAAAGAATACGTTGTCGCGGCTGACGGTCGAGGAGAGAAACGCCGGCTGCACATTATCGCCAATAGTCAGTCCTAGTCCGGACAAGAGGCGGGTATCATCGGTAAAGAGTCCGTCGCTCCGGCCGGTGATATCGCCGAAGTCATCGGTCACCAGAAAGCTGTCGCCTTCCTTAAGGACATACAGCGAGGGACGTTTCGCTTCCGTGTGCAGGGATTGTTCCTGCACGTCGCAGGATGAGCGGGGCTGATTTTCCATGGCGCTTACCCCGCCTTTTCCACATGCAACAGGGCATCGCTGTTGGCGGCCGGCTGCCGCAAACGGCGGTACAATTGTACATAGCGATCGGCCATGACGTCGGCCGAAAAGCGTTGCTCGAACTCTGTCCGTACCCGGCAGCGGTCCAGCGTGTCCACGGCGCGGCAGGCGGCCACCGCCTGCGTTTCGTCTTCTACAATAAAGCCGGTGACACCCGGTTCGATCACTTCCGGCACCGAACCGCAGCGCCAGGCCACGACCGGCGTGCCGCAGGCCATCGCTTCAATCATGACCAGCCCGAACGGCTCCGGCCAGTCGATGGGGAACAGCAACGCCCGCGCCTGGCCGAGGAAATCCGCTTTCTGCCGGTCGTTGATTTCACCGATAAACTCCACGCCGCCGCCCTGCAGCAGCGGTTCAATCACCTGGCGGAAATAGTTTTTATCGGCATCATCCACCTTGGCGGCAATCTTGAGCGGAATCCCGGCCTGACGGGCGATGGCGATAGCCCGATCCGGGCGTTTTTCCGGCGAGATGCGGCCGAGGAAAGCCAGGTAGTCCCCCCGGGGAGCGGCGGTGAACCTATAGCGTTCGGGATCCAGCCCATGCCATACCGTGCCGGCCCAGTTGGCGAACGGCAGCGGCTGGCGCTGCGAATCGGAAATGGATACCAGGGGATATTGCCGCCAGCGATGGAAAGCCGTGGGCAGATCGGTCATATCCAACCGGCCGTGCAACGTGGTCAGGGTCTTGGCGGCCACGGACTCGAAGAACGGGAAATGCAGCAGATCGGTATGGAAATGCAGCACATCGAACTCGCCGGCGCGCTCGCGCAGCTCATCGAACATCACATAATGGGCGGCCAGATCCGATTTCAGCGGAGCGGGATCAAGACGCAGCGCCCGATCGCGGCCGGCATGCAATGGCGCCAGGGTTTGGCTGTCGCCGGAAGCGAACAGCGTGACATCATGTCCTTTTTTAATCAATGCGTCGGTAAGATTGGCGACGATCCGTTCGGTGCCGCCATAGAGTTTGGGGGGAACCGCTTCGTACAGCGGCGCAATTTGAGCAATTTTCATTAGCTTATCTCCATACCAACAATAAGTGATGAAAGGCGCGTCAAACGCAGCGATAGCAAAAAAGAAAATAGGGTGCGTGCGCAAAATTTTCAAGTCCGCAACAGGATTTTGCCGGCCGCGGATAAAACCCTAACGCGGCCAAAGGGTTGGGACGGGATCGTGGGCGAACTGCGCGCATCCTAGCCCGGTAGCGAAAGCCCTTGGCAACATCAGGCCGGCCAATAATTCCCCCAACTTCTCTACGCCTGTTTTCTGCGCCGCGCTCACTTCTCCTCTCTTTCGTGAAGCTGTTCACATATCCCTATGCGGATGCCCAAACTTAAGGTGAAATTTTCGGCGTCTGGCAGAGGAAATATGAAAACAAACTGACTAACTTCGATAATGAAATACCATTTTATTATTTGTGATTGTAAGTTTCATAAAATTGTGAGTGCGCTCACATTACTCGATGTGGCCGTAACTCCGGCGCGCCCAGGCGGGCGTTAACTCTCCCAGAAATGGTAGGTATCGCTGTGAAAATAACGTCAGTTGAGGTCTCTGTTTTTACGTATCCGACACGTCGCGTTTCTGATAGCGCGGGCCATTCGCATCCGGGTGAAGAAAGTCAGGCAAAAATGGCGTTGTTGACGCTGACCACTGACGAGGGTGACTGCGGATATTCATTCGCGCCGCCGGAAGTGGTGCGGCCACACGTGGTCAACGCCTTCTTTAGAAAAGTATTGGTGGGGCAGAATCCGTTTGACCGCGAACGGTTGTGGCAGGATCTGGCGCACTGGCAGCGCGGCAGCGCGCACCAGCTGACCGAACGCGCGCTGTCGTTTGTTGAGCAGGCGCTCTGGGATTTAATCGGCCGTAAACTGAACATGCCGGTGCACAAACTGCTGGGCGGATTCCGGGAAAAAGTGCCGGCATACGGCAGCACCATGTGCGGTGATGAGTTGAAGGGCGGCCTTTCCACGCCGGATGAGTTCGCTCGGTTTGCCGAGAAGCTGGTGGCGCGCGGTTATCAGGCCATCAAGCTGCATACCTGGATGCCGCCGGTGGCGTTCGCGCCAGACCCGAAAATGGACATCAAAGCCTGCGCCGCCGTGCGCGAAGCCGTCGGGCCGGACATCGAACTGATGCTCGACGGTTATCACTGGTACAGCCGCAGCCAGGCGTTGACCATCGGCAAGGCGCTGGAAAAACTCAACTTTGCCTGGTTCGAAGAGCCGATGGAAGAAGAAAGCATGGCCTCCTATGCCTGGCTGGCGGAAAACCTCGCTATCGATGTGATCGGCCCGGAAAGCCTGGGCGGCAAACACCACAGCCGCGCCGACTGGGTGAAGGCGGGCGCCTGCGACATCCTACGCGCCGGAGCCAACGGCGTCGGCGGGATCTCGCCGTGCATGAAAGTCGCCGGTCTGGCTGAAGCGTTCGGCATGGACTGCGAAGTGCACGGCAACGGCGCGGCCAGCCTGGCCGTGGTCGGCGCGATCCGCAATTGCCGGTGGTACGAACGCGGCCTGTTGCATCCGTTCCTCGAATACGACGAACCCGCCGCCTACCTGAACAGTATTGTCGACCCGATGGATAAGCAGGGTTTTGTCCATCTTTCCAATCGCCCCGGCCTCGGAGAGGACATTAATTTTGACTACATAGAAACGCATACCGTCAGCCGCGACTGACCTGCGGGCAGAAAAAATACTAAACCTCTGACTCTACCCGGAAGGTACATCATGAACACTGGCACACCCCCCGGGGCGTGGTTATTCGCGCTCCTGCTGATGATGAGCTGCTGGACGGCGCAGGCGAAAACGCCGCCCGACCAGCTGATCGTCGGCATGAATATGAACAACCTGCTGACGCTCGATCCGGCAGCGATGACCGGCAATGATATCGTCGGTATCGTGGTCAACCTTTATGACCCGCTCATTGAGCTCGATCCGCAACAGCTGACGCATGTGCGTCCGGCGCTGGCGACCTCGTGGCAGGTCAACGATGCCGGCAATCTTCTGACGTTCCATCTGCGCGCAGGCGTGACATTCCACTCCGGCAATCCGGTCACCGCAGACGATGTGGTGTGGTCGATGCGCCGCATTTTGCATTTGAACCTGGCGCAGGCATCGGTATGGAAATCCTATGGATTCAGCAAAGATAACGTCGATGAAATGGTACGCGCGCCGTCGCCTGATACCGTTGAAATCCAACTGCCGAAACCGAATGACCCGAAACTGGTGATCTATTCGCTGGCCGCGCTCGGCAGCGTGGTGGCGTTGGATCGTAAAACGGTGCAGGCACATGAGGTGAACGGCGATTGGGGCAACCGCTGGCTGACCACCAATGAAGCGGGTTCCGGCCCGTTTCGCCTCGACGGGTGGCAGGCCAAAGACGTGCTGAATATGAGCCGCAACCCGCAGTACTGGCGCGGAAATCCACGGCTATCCCGCGTGGTGTTCCGCCATTTTCAGGAATCGCAAACGCTGCGTTTGATGATTGAAAAGGGCGACCTGGATATCGCCAATAACATGGCGGTTGCCGATGTCAACGCGCTCAGCCATGACCCGGCGCTGGTTGTCGAGCAGGTAAAGAAAGGCACGATTTATTACGTGGCGATGAGCATGAAAGATCCGCATTTCGCCAACGCGAAAGTACGCGAAGCTGTGCGTTATCTCATCGATTATCAGGGCATCGGTAAAGCGCTGATGACCGGTTACGGCATTGTGCACCAGCGGCCGATCCAGGTCGGCATGCCGGCAACCCTGCCGGATCCGGGCTACAAACTGGATATTCCGCGCGCCAAAGCGCTGCTGGCCGATGCCGGTTATCCCGACGGCTTTGATACCACGCTGCGGGTGCTGGCCGATCAGCCGTTTCTCAATATCGCGATTGCCGTACAGTCCACGCTGATGCAGGCGGGGATCCGCGCCAAAATAGTCACCGGCACCGGCAACCAGATCTACGGCGCCATGCGTGAACGCAAGTTCGCCATGCTGGTCGGGCGCGGCGGCAGCGGTGTGGAACCGCATCCGCATTCCAGCCTGCGCGCGCTGGTCTATAACCCGGATAACAGCGACGCGGCGCGTCTCACCAATTTCCAGGGCTGGCGCACGGGTTTTTACGATAAACAGCTCAATACAGACATCGACCGGGCGCTGCTGGAACGTGATCCTGAAAAACAAAAGCAGGAGTACTTTGCCATTCAGGAACGCTACGACGCCCTGATCCCGGCGCTGGTGCCGGTTTCGCAAATGATCGATTCCATCGTGGTGCGCAGGGACGTCAAAAACTATCTGCCGCATCCGTCGGCCACCACCTTTTTGCGCGATGTCTATAAAGACGAGAGCCGGCAGCCTGTGTCGCCGGGTGCGCAGCCAGCCGGAGGGAAGGGATTATGACCATGCCCATTCCGGCGCCGGTTACAAAGCAAACCGCGCGCGCGCCTTTCCCCGCGGGGCGGATCGGCAAACGCCTGCTCCAGGTCGTGGTGACGTTGTTCGGCCTGCTGCTGCTGACGTTTTTTATTGGCCGCGTAATGCCGGTGGATCCGGTGCTGGCGATTGTCGGCCCCGACGCCGACCACAGCACTTATCAACAGGTTTACCATCAGCTCGGTTTTGATAAACCGCTGTGGACACAATTCGGCATTTACCTTTCCGGCCTGGCGCACGGTGATTTGGGCAATGCGCTGCTGACCGGCAAGCCGGTGACGCGGGACATTTTGCGCGTGTTCCCGGCCACCATGGAACTGGCGACGCTGGCGATCATTCTCGGTGCCGGCGTCGGCATTCCTCTGGGCGTGCTGGCAGCGGCAAAACGCAACAGCCTTGCGGATTACGTCGTGCGGATTATCAGTCTTGCCGGCTATTCCACGCCGATATTCTGGGTCGGGATGATGGGGCTGCTGGTGTTTTACGCCTGGCTCGGTTGGGTGGGCGGCGCGGGCCGGCTGGATTTCAGCCTCGACGGACAGGTCACGCGCCACAGCGGTTTTATGCTGATCGACGCGCTGATTGCCGGCAACGGGACGGTATTTCGCGACGCGCTTAATCACTTGATCCTGCCTGCGTCGTTACTCGGCTTTCACTCGCTGGCCTATATCAGCCGCATGACGCGTAGCTTTATGCTGGCGCAGCTATCGCAGGAATTCATTATCACCGCCCGGGTGAAAGGCCTGAGCGAATGGCATGTGCTGTGGAATCACGCGTTCCGCAATATTCTGGTCCAGTTGCTGACCGTGGTTGCGCTGGCTTACGGCTCGCTGCTCGAAGGCGCGGTGCTGATTGAAACGGTTTTCTCCTGGCCGGGCTTCGGTTCGTATCTCACCAGCAGCCTGATGCTTGGCGACATGAACGCGGTGATGGGCTGCGTGCTGGTGGTCGGTTTAATTTTCGTGATGCTGAATCTGCTCTCTGACCTGCTGTACCAGGTTTTTGACCCGAGGACAAAAGTATGACGATATCCCTTGATTCTGCGGCGCTCAGCGCCGGTGATGAAAAACGCCGGCGCGTGAAGCGGGCGTTGGGCCGCATCGGCAATTTTTTGTGGCGGATGGCGAGCAACCCGCTGACGGCTATCGGCGGCGCCATTGTTCTGCTGCTGATGGTTGTGGCGCTCTTCGCACCCTGGATCGCGCCGTTCCATCCGCTGGTGCAGGACCTGAATAACGCGCTCAGCCCGCCGTCGGCGGCGCATTGGTTTGGCACCGATGAGTTTGGCCGCGATATCTTCAGCCGGCTGGTTTACGGCTCGCGCATCACGCTGTATATCGTGCTGCTGGTCTCCGTCACCGTCGGGCCGCTCGGGTTGCTGCTCGGCGTCACCGCGGGTTATTTCGGCGGTAAAACGGATATGGTGCTGATGCGGGTGACGGATATTTTCATCTCCTTTCCGAGCCTGGTGCTGGCGCTGGCGTTTGTCGCCGCGCTCGGCCCGGGGCTGGAACATGTGGTGATCGCCATTACGCTCACCGCCTGGCCGCCGATTGCGCGCCTGGCCCGCGCTGAAACGCTCTCGCTGCGCCAGGCCGATTTTATCTCGGCGGTGCGTTTGCTGGGCGCATCCCCGGCGCGGGTGTTGTGGCGCCACATTGTGCCGCTGTGTCTGCCGTCGGTCATTATCCGTATCACCATGAACATGGCGGGAATTATTCTCACCGCCGCGGGCCTGGGGTTCCTCGGCCTGGGCGCGCAGCCGCCCGATCCCGAGTGGGGCGCAATGATTTCCAGTGGCCGGACGTACATGATGGAGTGTTGGTGGGTTGCGACCTTTCCCGGTCTGGCGATCATGATTAACAGCCTGGCGTTCAACTTTTTAGGAGATGGCCTGCGTGACATCCTCGATCCCCGTAGTGAATGACGCCCCGGCGTTACTCGATGTGCGCGATCTGCACGTCAGCTTTGTCAATGGACGTCAGGAAACGCAGGCGGTGCGCGGCGTTTCCTTCCAACTCGGGCGGGAAAAACTGGCGATTGTCGGTGAATCCGGTTCGGGCAAATCCACCGTCGGACGGGCGCTGTTGCAGCTTCATCCGGCAAAAGCACGCATTACCGCTGAAAAAATGCAGTTCGGTGATATCGATTTGCTTAACGCCAGCCCGCGGCAGATGCGGCGGGTGCGCGGGAAACGCATATCGATGATTATGCAGGACCCGAAATACTCGCTCAATCCGGTACTCTGCGTCGGCGATCAAATTGCCGAAGCGTGGCGTTCGCATCACACCTGTTCCTATCGGGAGGCGAAAAGCAAAGTGCTCAATATGCTCGATGTGGTGCGCATCCGCGATCCGCAACGTGTTTATCATCTGTATCCGCATGAGATTTCAGGCGGGCAGGGGCAGCGCATCATGATCGCCATGATGCTTATCACTGACCCGGAAATGGTGATTGCCGATGAGCCGACCTCCGCGCTGGACGTCTCGGTGCGTTTACAGGTGCTTGCGCTGCTCGACGATCTGGTGAAAACCCGTGGACTGGGACTGATTTTTATCAGCCATGACATCAATCTGGTGCGCAGCTTCTGCGACCGCGTGCTGGTGATGTATGCCGGACGCATTGTGGAGTCGATTGCCGCCACCGATCTGGATAATGCGCGGCATCCCTATACGCGCGGTTTGCTTAGCGCGCTGCCGGACATGGATAACCGTCGTTATCCGCTGCCGGTGATGCACCGTCAGGCCAGCTGGCTTACCGATTAAGGAGCCGAAATGCAAACGAAAACCATGATCGACGTGCGCAATCTGAATCTTGCGTTCGGCGAAGGCGCGAAAACCACCCAGGTACTGACGGAGGTGAATATCGATGTCCGTGAAGGAGAAATCTTCGGGCTGGTGGGGGAGTCGGGCTCCGGGAAAACCACGGTGCTGAAATGTCTCGCCGGGCTGTTTACCCATTGGCGCGGTGAGCTGGAAATCGACGGTCAGCCGCTCCAGCACCGCATTGGCCGCGGCCGTTGCCGTCTGGTGCAAATGGTGTTTCAGGATCCCTATGGCTCGCTGCATCCCCGTCACACGATCGGCGATATTCTTGAGGAGCCGTTGCAAATCCACCGTATCGATCAGCGTGATCGGCGGATTAACATTATCCTGGACAAAGTCGGTCTGAACCGCGCGTTCCGCCGGCGGTATCCGCATCAGCTTTCCGGTGGCCAGCGGCAGCGTGTCGCTATCGCCCGCGCGCTGATCCTCAAGCCGCGCGTACTGCTGCTTGACGAACCGACTTCGGCGCTGGATGTGTCGGTGCAGGCGGAAATCCTCAATTTGTTGTTCGACCTGCAGAAAGAGGAAGGGCTGACCTATTTGATGGTGACGCATGATCTGGGCGTCATCGCCCACCTCTGCCAGCGTGTTGCCGTCATGCAATACGGCAAAATCCTCGAAACGCTGGAAACCGACGCGCTGCTGCGCGGCGATATTCAGCAGGATTACACCCGCGTGCTGGTCGATGCCAGCCGCAATTACAGCAGGGAAATGGCGGCAAAAGTGATGTTATAGGGACCGCACCTTCCCTTCAGCGTTCAGCGTTCAGCGGGGTTTGGCTTGCTGGATAACATTGTCGGATTCAGGCATGTGGGGCAATTCTCTATCGCGCCGGAATGGGTCCTGGATATGGCCCTTAAAAAGCCGCTTAAAAGTAGGACCGGGATGTCTATCGGCGATACATTTGGGTTAATGCCGAGGCCAGTTCGCGCAAGCTTTTTTTGAGTTCATCATAATCACCGGGCACATGATCAAAATGGGGGCAGGTTATCACCGCCTCGGCCCGGTCGTCATGGCCCAAAACAGGGAACGAGACCGATGTCAGGCCGATTATCCGGTCGTGTTTGATCTCGGAAAATCCTTGCTCGCCGATTTGCGCTAATTGTTGATGCAGGTTGGCCCGCAGTTCCGGTCCCAGCGGGGCATGACGAATAAGGCGCAGTGCGGCCTGGTCGGAGGCCATTGCCAGGAACAACAACGCCGAGCTGGATTTAACCGCATTCAGGGTAGCCCCTGCGCGGGCGCCAATGGCGGGGGAGAATTCAGGATAAGCATGCGCCAGCACCACAAAATCATCTTCCTTCAACGAGGCTAAGTGGCAGGGCTGATTGGTTTGCCAGGAGAAATCGCGCATCAGGCGCTGGCACTGCTCGGAAAGGGCGAATTGCTGGATTGGACTGACGGCGTATTTGACTTGCACCTTATCGGTCAGATGGTAAAGCCGGGCGGCATCTTGATACAAATAGCCTTCTGCCGACAGGCACTGCACGATGCGATAAATGTGATTGAATGACAGCCCTAGTTCAGCCGCCAATTGCCCCATACTTTTCGGCGCCCCGGTTTTGGCGAAGTATTCGATAATTTTAAGTCCGCGAGTGAGGGCCGGCGCTTTGTATTCCTGGCTGGGCGTATTCATGGTGGCTTTCGGTTATCAGGCGCAAAAGGATAAATCCTACCTTAGGTAACCCCGCTGGCGCTGTCAAAAATAACTGCTGCTATCCGCGCGGGCAAGAATCGCAGCAGTAGGGCGCCGCGCCTAGCGCGGGATGATATCCGCCCGTTCGGTGGATTTTTGCGGCGTTTCGCTGCGGCGCAAATAGCGGATAACCAGCAAGGTGACCACGCCGCCGACGGCCATGCAAACGCCGAGGTAATACATAGGGGCGCTGCTGCTGCCGGTCATATCACGGATCGCCGGAACCGTATTCTGCGCAAAAAATCCGCCCAGGTTGGCCAGGGAATTGATGGCGGCCAGCCCGGCTGCCGCGGCGCTGCCGCTCAGAAAACGCGTCAGGTTCCAAAAGCACGGCTGGATGGAAAATATCGCCATTATCACCAGGGTAATCGAGAAAAAACTCAGTACGGGCGTGTTGATAAACCAGGCGCTGGCCACCAGGAACACCGCCGCGACGAACATCGGCAGCGCAATGTTGAGCACCGGGCTGGCGGTGCGACCCGGTTTCGCGGTTAACCACCACAGCAGCAGAATCGACATCAGCCAGGGCAGCATATTAATAAAGCCATTATGCAAGTCGGATACGCCGAATCCTTTGACGATAGTGGGCATCCAGTAGCTCAAGCCGTAGGCGCCAAAGGAAATAAACCCAAGCACCAACGCCAGCAGAAGGACGCGGCGGTCGATCAACGTCTGCAATACGCCGGTTATGCGATGATCCTGATGGGCCTCGCGCTCAAGGTCGAGACGGTTGACCAGCCAGCGCTTTTCCGTTTCGTCCAGGAAGTTGGCTTTTTCAGGGGTTTCGGCTAAAAACATCACGACCGGAATAATCAACAGCACCGCCGGCACGCCGGTGCCGATAAAAATCCACTGCCAGCCGTCAAGCCCCAGTACGCCGTGCATGCTGAGCAACATCCCGTTGAGCGGGGCGCCGACCAGATTGGCAAACAGGCTGGCCATAATGAGATAGCTGACGACTTTTGGCCGATATTCAAGCGGGAACCAGCGGGTCATATAATAAAGCAAACCGGGATACAGTCCTGCCTCGGCCGCGCCGATTAAAAACCGTAAGATATAAAACATGGTGGCGCTGGTGGTAAAAGCCAGCAGAATGGTAATGATACCCCACGTGATCATGATGCGGGCAAACCAAATACGCGGACCTATTTTATGCAAAAAGATATTGCTTGGAATTTCAAAAAATAAATAACCGATAAAAAATAGCGATGCGCCCAGGCCAAAGGCGGTTTCGCTTAAGCCCAGGCTATCAACCATATGTAATTTGGCAAAACCGATATTCTGCCGGTCGATATAAGCAATAATATACATTAATAACATTAGAGGGATAATTTTGACGCTTATTTTTTTCATCAGCGCCTTTTCTTCGAGGTGGATATGACTTTCCATTTTTCAGACTCCAGGCAATAAAAGGTGAGGGCACCCAGTGAACCGCTTATTGTCTCGCAGAAGGATAGGCTTACCGCAATAAGCGGCGGCTACATAATGCCGAATTTCTCAAAGGCATCGGTGGTGCGCATACCTTGCCGTAACGCCTCCAATACGTTATTTTCGCCTTTGGCTTTCTCGAATGCGCCGTGGAACGCATCGTCCACTGCGGCGGCAGGCACCACCAGTACGCCGTCGCGGTCCCCGTAAATGACGTCGCCGGGCATCACTTTGATGCCGTCCAATTCTATCGGTACCCGCCAGTCCACCACTTTGCCGCGCGGCCCTTGATCCTGCGCATAACTGCCGAAAGACGCTACCGGAAACCGTAATTTCAGAATTTCGTTGGTATCGCGGTGAAAACCGTGAACGACCGCGCCCGCCGCGCCGCAATAAAGGGCGCGGGTCGCCATTAATCCGCCAAATTGGGCATAGCGATGGGAACCGCCGGCGCAAATGTAAACCTCGTCCTTTTGCAGGTCGTCCAGGGCCTGGAACATCAGGCCGAATGGCTGGGCGCTCAGAGGATTATGACCCTCATATTGCGTATCGAAAAAATCCGCTTCCAGTACCGGCATGGCGCGACCGAGGATCACCGCGGCGGGATCGACGGGTTTCAAGTGCGGATGTAAATACTGGTGCTGCAAACCCATGGTATCCAGGATATCGCCCACCAACGCCACGAATAATTTTTCACGCGCCAGGGCAAACAGGGCGGCATCATCAGGCCAATGGTTTTTCATCGTTCTCTCCAGTCGATTCATCATCAAGTGCAAGGGTTGGAATGGTCGCCGTCATGGCGGCCTGGGCTGAGGGTAATACGCAGGCGCTACTCGGGGTGCGGTTCCCGGTCGATATGATCGCCGGAGTGACCTACCAGGAAGTCCAGATCGGCGCCGAGATGAGCCTGCTGCACGGTCGCGATATATAAACTGGCATAGCCGCGCGTGATGGCGGGCAGCGTCGGCGTCCAGCGCTGCCGGCGCCGGGCCAGCTCATCCTCGGACACGCGCAAATGCAGGATTTTTTCCCGGGCGTCCAGCTCGATAAAATCGCCGGTCTGCACCAGGGCCAGCGTGCCGCCAATCTCCGATTCCGGGCTGACGTGCAGGACAATAGTGCCGAAAGCGGTGCCGGACATGCGCCCGTCGGAGATGCGCACCATATCCCGCACACCTTCGAGCAAAAGTTTTTTCGGCAAGCCGAAATTGCCTACCTCGGGCATTCCCGGATAGCCGCGCGGGCCGGCGCCTTTCATCACCAGGATGTCGTCTTTTTCCACCGGCAGGGTCAAATCGTTAATCACCGCGTTATAGTGTTCGATATTCTCGAATACGAACGCCCGTCCGGTATGGCACAACAGATCAGGTGAAGCGGCGGAGGGCTTGATTATTGCGCCGTCGGGGGCGAGATTGCCGCGCAACACCACGGTGCCGGCGTCTTCTTGCACCGGGGCGGCGGCATCGGCGATCACCGCATTGTTATAACTGCGGCCGCCACGGTAGTTATCCGTCAGGCACAGGCCGTTGGCCTGTATCACCTCGCCGTGCAGCCGGTGCGCCAACTGGCTGATGACCGCCGGTACCCCGCCGGCGTAATAAAAATCTTCCATCAGGTAGTCGCCCGAGGGTTTCAGGTTAGCCAGCAGCGGCACGCGTTGGCTGAGGCGATCAAAGTCATCCAGCGTCAATTCCACCCCCAGCCGTCCGGCAATGGCCAGCAGGTGCAGGATAAAATTGGTTGAGCCGCCGATCGCCGCGTTAACCACGATGGCGTTTTCAAATGCTTGCCGCGTCAGGATCTGCGATAACCGCTGGTCTTGCTCGACCATGGCCACAATGCGCCGGCCGGCGAGGCGCGATAGGCGCCGGCGGTTGGCATCCACCGCCGGAATGGCGGCGCCCCCCGGCAGCGTCAGGCCCAGGGCCTCCACCATGCAGGCGAGGGTAGACGCGGTGCCCATGGTGTTACAGGCGCCGGGACTGCGGGACATGCTGTTTTCCGCCTGATCAAACGCCTCCTGGGTGATTTTTTGCGCGCGCAAATCTTCGCTGAATTTCCACAGATCGGTGCCGGAACCCAGATCTTTGCCATGGTGTTTGCCGTTAAGCATCGGGCCGCCGCTGACCACGATGGTGGGCAGATCGACGCTGGCGGCGCCCATCAGGCAGGCGGGCGTGGTTTTATCGCAATTGACCAGCAGCACGACCCCGTCTATGGGATTTGCGCGGATCGTTTCTTCCACGTCCATGCTGGCAAGATTGCGAAATAACATGGTGGTGGGCTTCATGAGCGCTTCGCCCAGGGACATCACCGGGAATTCGAACGCAATGCCGCCGGCTTCCAGCACGCCCTGTTTTACCTGGTCGGCCAGGTCGCGCAAATGCGCATTACATGGCGTGAGCTCCGACCACGTATTACAAATGCCGATAACCGGCCGGCCGTCAAAAACATCGTTTGGCAAGCCTTGGTTTTTCAACCAGCTGCGGGCGATAAAACCGGATTTATCCGTTCGTCCAAACCATTCCTGGCTTCGTCTCTTGTTCGTCATCGTTTATGCACTCTGTTTCGCGCAATGGCGCCCGTGGTTATCCGCCGATCATGACTGGTCTTTATCATGTGCCGACCTGTTATCTTGGCTTCAATGTGTTGACATAATGACGGATTCTAGGAGGCTTGCCGATCAAGTCAACCTGGGGGCGGCATCATTCTTTTTTTCGGTTTTGCGATAAAAAAGGCATTTCATTGCAAGGATACATCTCGGACTTTTATATATAAAAATCCGGTGATTGTCTGAGAGGAATTATGCGAATAAAAAATATTTGATTCAGAGAGTTAATCGCGTAAAGATGCATAATGATTTTTATATATAAAAGTCAAAAAATTTTCTTCTTATATTGAATTTGCGACGGAAATCACGCTTATGTGATGAATATGATACCTGAAGTCTGGTCTCCACCCGCGATTAAAGTCCGCCTTATCCTCGCGTGCGCGCGGCGCAAATAACGTCAGTCCAGTGCGGCCAAAGCGCTTGCTTATGTAAGCCGATGCCGACTGGCGCCCGGCGGCTGGCCGATGACGCGCTTGAAGGCGCGACTGAATGCAGCCTGAGAGGTGTAGCCGAGACGCTGGGCGACGGCGTCGATGGACAATCTCTCGTGAAGCAGCCATTGGCTGGCAAGACGCATCCGCAGCTCCGTGGCATAGCGCAGGGGCGGCATTCCGATGGTGGCGTGAAAGCGTTGCGCGAAGACAGAACGAGAGACATGCGACTCCGCGGCCAACGCTGTAACTGTCCATGCACGGCCAGGCTGGCGGTGCAACGCCAATATGGCGCGGGCCAGGCGCGGATCACGCAATGCCGCGACAAGACCAGAGGCGTTCTCACAACCGCATTCGATCCAGCCGCGCACGATCATGGCTCCTGCCACCTCAGCGAGCCGGGCCAGAATACCGGCGAAGCCGATGCGGCCTGCGCAGATTTCACGTTTCATTGCGTCAAGAATCGCCAGCAAACCAGGGTAGCGCTGCTCTTGTGTGTCAGCCACCATGACGCTTGGCATCATCTTGCCGAGTCCCTGCATGGCGCCGAGATCGAACTCCATGCAGCCGTAAAAGAGAACCGCGCTGGGCGTAGCATGCGTACTGGGGCATGTGTTCACCCCGCTCACGGCCTCACCGAGGGGCGCGGCGTCGAACATGCCGATGTCCTGAAATGAAACTTCGGCCGCGGATAGCAGTTGATGAGCCTCGCCTTGAGGCATGAACACGGCGCTACCCGCAGACAATGCATGCAACCTACCATCACCGGTGCGCAGTACGGCATTGCCGACGGCCAGGAAATGGAAGTAAGCATGTCCCGGCCTGGCATCGAAACCCAGGCCAAAGGTGGGGCCGGTCTGGATGCGGCGGTACTGAACACCCTGCAGGCGCATGCCGGTCAGCAGTTCGCTGATGAGATCTGACGATAGGGCAAATTGTTCTTGTTCAGTCATTTTCGGCGTTTCGAGCAAAACATCAAGACTTAGCATCATAGATCATCCTGCGTTGCGCCGCTAGACTTGCGGCTACAACCAATAGCCAGGGATGTTCGAGATGAGTAATGACGTTTTTGATGGCCGGCCCACCGCCAACACAGGCAGTGCGGCCGGTGTAGCGCCTGCGGCACCCGCGTGGATGGCCGTGTTTTCATTGGCAATGGGTGTGTTCGGGTTGCTGACGGCGGAGTATCTACCCGCCAGCCTGTTGACGCCAATGGCAGCCGATCTCGGCGTGTCGGAGGCGCTTGCCGGCCAAGCGGTGACGGTAACCGCCGTCATCGCCCTGTTTGCCGGGCTGCTGGTGCCCGGTCTGACGCGTAGGTTTGACCGGCGCGTCGTCTTGTTGGCTTTTACCGTGCTGATGATCGCCTCCAACGTGCTTGTGGCGTTGTCCTCCAGCCTGACAGTGTTACTGGTGATGCGTATTTTGCTGGGCATCGCGTTGGGCGGTTTTTGGAGCATGGCGGCAGCCGTGGCTATGCGGCTGGTGCCTGCGAAATCAGTGCCGCGGGCGCTATCCATCATCTTCAGCGGCATTGCGATCGGGACGGTGGTTTCTGTGCCGTTGGGAAGCTACCTGGGGGGACTCTATGGCTGGCGCAGTGCATTTGTGGCGGCGGCGGGTGTTGGCGGGTTAACACTTGTCTTCCAATTGTTCACGCTGCCCCGCATGACTGCGCGCAAGATGGCGCGCACCGCATCGGTTCTGGAATTGCTCCGCCGCCCAGGCATTGGGATCGGGATGATGGGCTGCGTGCTGGCTCACACGGGCCAGTATGCCTTGTTCACCTATATCCGCCCCGCGCTGGAAAGCGTGGCCCCTATTGATGCTGATGGTTTGTCTCTGATGCTTCTGGGGTTTGGTATCGCCAACTTCGTCGGCACGCTGCTGGCCGGCTGGCTGATGGAACGTAGCCTGCGCGCTACGTTGGTATTGATGCCTGCGCTGGTGGGCGTGGCGGCGTTCGGCATGATCTGGCTCCCCGTCCACGAAACAGGCCTGATGCTATTGGTGGCTTTGTGGGGGCTGGCCTTCGGCGGCGTGCCGGTGGCATGGTCTAACTGGGTGGCGCGTGCCGTCCCGGATCAAGCGGAGACCGCGGGCGGCATGGTCGTCGCGGCGGTGCAATCGTCAATAGCCGCCGGCGCCGCAGTGGGCGGCATAGTGTTCGGTTTTAGCGGCGTCACCGGCGTCTTTATCGCCGCAGGCGCTGTGATGCTGCTCGCTGCGCTTGTGATTGCCCTGGGTGTTCTGGTGGCGTTGCCACAGCACGGTGCGACAGCCGGCCAAGTACCGCACGTTTGACCAACATAGTCCCATGGGCGGGTCAATGATGGTATCCCGGCGCTGATCGTCACCGGTTGCGGAACATATTTAACACCCACCACCGGGTGCTGGTAAACCGACGGCGCAAAATGGCCCCGTGCTATCGCTATCGCTATCGCTAGCGCGACCGGGGCCGATTCAACTTTAACTATAATCCTGGCAAATGTCACAGCCCCGGGGTCGTGGCGGGAGATGGGGTCGACCCGGTGCCTGAATTGGACGCACAGCCTGACAACCCGCCAGTTATCAACGGGACATGAAGCGGCTTCACTCACCTTTGATAGCACAGGTGTCATGGAGATTGCTTTTTTTGACACAGGCCCATCAAAAATGGCAATTGATTTGCTTCCCTTCTCAGTTAATATGAATGTTATCTATGCGTTATCTGTCTTCTATATATAAAGATGTAAATCAGGCCGGCTTGATACCTTGATCAAAATGTTTATTAAAAAAATTTATGTTATTCATGAACATTATCATTGTCTCCACTGGTATTAAGTTTATAACATGTCGCTCTTCGGGTGAACCATAAAAATAAATTCTGTTAAATCATATTATCTTGTCAATTAGAGATGCCTACTGTTAAAAAATGTAACACCCTTCTAGGGCTTTACGGAGGACAAATGAGTGATTCCAATTCTCAAGACAACAATATAGGCCAAGAGTCCGCGACCACTTTTGACCCCGCAACTTTTGATGAATATGCTGAACTTTATGATTCTTTTTCTCTTCAACCCTATCGGACACAATTGGAAACACCCACCATAAAGTTTCATTTAGGAAAATTAAGCGGCAAGCGAATTATGGATTTCGGCTGCGGTCCGGGGTTTTATGCGCGGTGGCTGATAGATAATGGCGCTAAAGAGGTGTTTGGCTATGATATATCGAAAGGTATGCTTGATCATGCCATTTATCAAGAAAAAAAGGATGGCAAGGGTATCACATTTCTTTCCCATCTTGATGAATCATTAAATAACACTTTTGATATTGTACTATCGATCTATGTCATACCTTATATCAACAGCCTGGAAGATTTATCAACTTTGTTCATGTCTTTTGCATCCCTGCTTAAGCCCGGCGGAAAACTAATAACTCTGCCACTTCACCCTGATTTCAATACGGATCCGTTGTATTACCTCCCATTCGGCTTCAGTTTGACTGAAACAGAAGCCAGGGCTGATGGAAGCAAAGTTGGGTTGCACCTTCATAAACCGCCTTATGATATCGACCTGCAAACTTACTATTGGTCAGCTCATACTCTTGAAAGTACCTTGGCCGCGGCTGGATTTAACAATATACTATGGCGTCCGCTAATATGGGCGGAAAATACCTCCGCCGAGGATACGGCTTTTTTGCAACCTTATCAGCAGCAACCCCATGCAGCGATAATAGAATGCACGCGTGGGTAGAGAGATATAGGGGATGACAGGAAATGAAGCTATGTAATATCAAATCCAGCAAAGTGATGCGCCGCCATGGAACAGCTAACTGACCGACGATGATTTTTATAACTGCCATGGCTGGTTGAGCAGTCTTGACCATGCCATGGGAGCCGCGGAAATTCTGGCGCTTCATGATTAAGAAACTTTACTGCCCGCCCGCCCATTCTGGGCAGGCGAACATCAGCGCGGTGATAATGCGACGGTCGAGTCGTTCAACGGCAGACTCCGGCTGGGGTGCCTGAATGAGAAATGGTTCATGTCCTTGGCCGATGCGCGGTGCAAGATTGAAGCCTGGCGCGTACACTATAATCGGTACCGTCCCCATTCTGCCCTGGGCGGGATGACCCCGCCCAAGTTTGTTGAAGATGCGGCAGTGGTGGTAATCACATCAAGTTGAAGATTAAAATGACTAATCTTTTTCACCGAAGCCACGGGCAAATTCCGTTTTAAGTTCCTCCAAAAACTCATGCTCATCCTGACCGTCGCACAGCAAATCAATCGTGGTATTTCCTTTCACGCCGGCGCCTAATATACTCATCATTCCTTTAATCGGGATTTCCTTCCCGTTGTTTATCAGGGTAAGTGATGAATGATATTTTTTTACTATCTTGGCTAAACAAGCCGCCGGGCGGGCATGTAATCCCGTACTGTTTATTACTTTGACGCTTTGCCTGATCATACTATCCTCAGATGGTTTCGGTGAACCTTAAGATGCTTTACGAATATAGCGGTGACCTTTATTCATCATCAGGATTTTGGCGTAGACATCCTCTTCAACCGCATATTTTGCGCGCGCCATTACGCGGGCCAGGTTAGCCTCATTGTTATTATCAACATAGGCTTTGCCCACGGATGTAATAAACGCTTTTCGCAGGTCGCTGGCGATATTCACTTTGACAACATTGTAATTGACGAAGCTGCGCAGGATATCCTCATGAATACCTGAACCGCCATGAATAACCAGCGGCACCGGGGACACCGCGGCAATACGCTGGAGCAACGGAATATCGATACGGGGAATATCGTCCAAACCATGGACATTGCCCACCGAGACCGCGAGCAGGTCGCAGCCGGTTTGCTCGACGAACGCCTTTACTTTTTCCGGTTCGGTTTTACAGTCGGCTTCGCTGACATGATCGTCTTCTTTACCCAGAATGGCGCCGAGTTCCGCTTCAACAGGCACACCGAATAATTTGCAGAAATCAACCGCTTCACGCGTAAACGCAATATTTTCATCAAATGAAAACGCCGCGCCATCAATCATCACCGAGGTGAACCCAGCGCGCACCGCCTGTTTCACATCATCCAGCGATTTACCATGATCGAGATGCAAACTTACCGGGACATCCATTTTATCGGCATGCCGCTTAACAATTTCATAAATATAATCATAACCTGACAATTGGGCATTGGTCGGCGCGATCTGAATAAAATTAGGTAATCCCGATCGTTCAATGGCATTCAGAATAGAAATTGTGGTTTCCAGGTTCGTGGTATTAAAAGCACCCGCCAGCACTTTCTTTTCGCGAATTCGGTCGAGCAGGATCTTTCCATTAACTAATGGCATAGTATTTTCCTCATTTAGTGTTGCTAACATAGAGATAAATTTTAATTTACTAACCCAATTCCTCTCCTGGCTCATAAAATAATGCACTATTCAAGGCATTATTTTATTCAAGTTATTTGCTTAGGTACTTCGCGCCACCTAGGCTTATTCAGCAATAACACCTTCCTGTTGAAGCTTGAAGCGATAAAACTCCTGCCAGCGTAATTGATAACCTTGCAGCGCCCGGTATCGCCGCATATTGGGAAGATAGCGCGCGGCGACGGTCACCTCCGGCGGCGCCAGCGTCGGACAGGCGGTGAGCAGCGCCCCTACCGAGACGGCTTCATCAAATGCAATGGCGTCCACCGGGCGCTGCAAAATATCAGCTTTTAATTGCAACCAGAGCGGATTGCCTGTGGCCGGTCCAATCACCTTCAGCGTTTGCCCCGCAGGGACACCAAAGCAGGCAAAGCAGTTGGCGAATTCCATCGCCAGCCCCAGCGAAATACCAGCGACCAGCGTATCGATGGACAGACTGTCGCCCAGGCCATACAGCAGTCCCCGGGTATGACGGTTCTTATGCGGGGACCCCGAGCCGCGCAAATGGGGGATAAATACCGGCACATCCTCTAGTGTCCACATCTCGTCCAGATAATGCCGGTAGCCGCGCTCCAGGGCAGCTTCGATTTCGCCGAAGGTAAAACGAAAGGTGTTGCTCAGCCATTCCAGGGCAAAACCGCCGACCGGCAAAGAGGCGAACAGGGTATAAAGATCCGGCAACGAATAACGGCCATTGGCCAGTTTGTCCCGGCTTGCCTGTACGCTCAAGGCGGGGCGGGAGTTGAGCAGCAAAATGCCCTCTGTCGTCCCCGTTGAGTTCAATATTTCCCCCGTCTTCATTTGCAGGGCCCGGGCGCCCACCATGTGGTCGTGTCCGGCTAGCGTGACGCTGACGTGTTCGCAGAAACCCAGATCGCGGCCCAGTTCGGGAGCGACCCAGCCCGCAACTTCCCCCGGCGTCAGCAGCGGCGCAAAGGCGGCAAACGGCAGTTGCATAATATCGGCTGCTTCCCGCGACCAGGCGCCGTGGCTGACATCGAGGCAAAGTGTGCGGCTGGCGAGCGTGATCTCGGTGCGTCGTTGTCCGGTTAGCCGCCACAGCAGTAACTCGGGGGCATGCAGCCAGCAGATGTCTTCCCGTCCGTGTAAATGATAGCGATCCAGCAACCAGCGCATTTTGAAAGCGGAGTAGTTACTGTGCGGAGGTAACCCGGTGATGGCATACAGCCTTGCGCTTTCCACCTCGCTCAGCGCCGCCAGATATTCTTCGCCGCGGCGATCATACCAAGCCAGCATCGGCGTCAGTATTTCTCCCTTATCATCAATGAACACACCGGATTCGCCAAAGCTGGCAATACTGATGCGTCCCACCGGCAGCGATGATTCCGCCGCCAGGCCGGACATTGCCGCCTTAATCTCCAGCCACAGCTGGTCGACGTCAAAATCAACCGCGCCCTGCGTCGATATCAGTTTGGGAGTAACAAATTTTCTGGCCCCCAGCCGCGTGGCATCCTGGCAGGAAAAACAGGTGACTTTACAATTGGTGGTACCGATATCAATGACGATAGCCGCGCTGGAATCAGGCATATACGTTTCTCCGCGTCATTCGGAACACCCCATATAGCACCAGGCCGATTACCGGCACCAAACCGATAGCGATAATGTTGCCGTTAAAGATTTCAAGCAGCCAGAAGCGGAATGGGTTGCCGCCATCCAGGAAACTGGAAACCTGCCCGCTAGAGCCATCAGCAAATTTAAAGTTGACGTCTTTCGCCATAGTGGTGATAAACGGCGCGATTTTGGTGGCAATCCACAGGTCCGCGGCAATGACCGGAATCGCCCCCAGCAGGGTGCGGAAAATGTTGCCGCGGCAGGCCAGCGCAATCATTGACGCCATCACCGCCAGATTCGCCAAATCCCCGAGCGGCAGCACTTTATTTCCCGGCAGAACAAAAGCGATGAAAACCGAAATGGGCGTCAGCAACAGCGCCGTTGAGATAATTGCCGGGTTACCTACCGCCACCGCGATATCCAGCCCGATGTATAAATCATCGCGCCCCGGATATTTGGCGTTGAGGTATTTTTTGATGGCCTCTGACAGCGGCAACAGGCCTTCCATCAGGATGCGGACCATACGCGGCAGAATAAACATTACCCCGCCGATACTGATACCCAATAACAGGATATGTTTGAAATCATAACCGGCGATAACGCCCAGCAGCACGCCAAGGATGGTGCCCACCATCATCGGTTCACCGAAAATGCCGAGCTTCTTCTGCACAGTTTCCGGATCGATATGAATACGGTTAAGCCCCGGGATTTTTTCGATGATTTTGTCCACCAACAGCCCTATTGGGAAGAACACCACCGCGGATAGCGTCGGTAATGAAATACCCTCCAGACCGAAATACTTCTGCACCATCGGCGCAGACCAGTCCGCCAGTTTGAGTACCACCACCGCGGCGATGCCGGCGGCCAGCAGACCAAACACGAAACTGCCCGTACTGTAATAAACCAGGGTACCGGCCAAGGCGAAGTGCCAGTAATTCCACATATCCACATCGACGGTACGCGTTTTGTTAAGCGCCAGCATCGCCACGTTAATCAGGATGGTCAGCGGGATCACGAAAGGCGCGATCGGCGATCCCCAGGTAATGGCGGACAGCGGCGGCCAGCCAAGATCCACTACCGGCAGGTTGATACCGGTACGTTCCACCATGGCCTGGGCCGCGGGTCCCACGTTGCTGGTCAAAATATCAAAAATGGCATAGATTCCCACGAAGCCGATACCGACAGTGAGGGATGAACGCAGCGCTTTGGCCGGTCTTACTTTAAAGAACAAAGCAAGAATAAATAATACCAGCGGCAATAATACCGTCGGGCCAAAACCCAGGATATATTGCACGACCGTATATAGGGTATGGGCTATTTCATTCATGGCAAACCCCTGTTGCAGACGTAACGGGACCTCGCGTTAGCGCCTTTATAAATTAATCGGAATAGTTTAAATTAATTATTTTTGGTCTTTCAGGATCGATGCTATTTTCTCCAGCACCTTATCCTCGCCTATGCCCGTAATTATAGGTAGGCCATTAACTACCGGAATATCCAGTTCATAAGGCACTTTGGTGGTGGATACCACTAAAGTCGCCCCGTCGGTATTGCTCGGCAGGGACGCGACATTAGTTTGTGAATAATTGACATCCAGTCCTTGTTCCTTACAATACTCCATTACCTTTTCGGCCACCGCGGTGGAGGTCGCGATGCCGGTGGCGCATACAAATAAAATAGTCTGGCTCATATTTCACCTCGTTCATTGAGTTTATCTAAAATAGCCTGGTGAATTTGTTCATTACTCATGGCGAATAATTTCTGCATAAACCCGTCATCCTGAATCAGATCCATTATCCAGCCCAGCACATTGAGTTGCTTGTTGCTTTCACTCAGCGCCAGTAAGAAAACCACGCGCACCGGCACCGGGTCTGGCTCACCGCCCATATCCGCGAACGCCACCGGCTCCGGCAGGATACCAATGGCGAAGGCGTTGCGGCGCACATAACGATGATCGGTATGCGGTATTGCTACGCCAACCGGATCTGTAGGCAGGCCGGTAGGGAATTTCTTTTCACGCGCCAGGACATGGTCGGCAAAATCCCCGACCACCTGTCCATCGGCAATCAGCGGTTGCGCCAGTCGGCGGATGAGCGCATCAACACTCATTCCCGCAGGGATGCGTTGAACGTACTCGGATTTGAATTCAATGCCCTGCATAAATTCCTCATTAATCACGTTACTCGACAATGGCTTGGATTGATGACGATTGGATAATTATCAAAACCGCCTCAACTCACCTCCCGGCGCTGCAGGATGGTGCCCAGATAGTATTTATTACCTTTCAGCCAGACATTGCCGAACTCTACGGGCAAAGTCCGGGAGAAAAAAACCAGCTGTTCCAGGTGTAATACCGGCGCTTCTTCGCTGATATCCAGGAAATGACCACGCTCATTACCAATCAACCGGGCGGCGTAACGGCTTTCTGAGTAGCGGATTTTTTGCTGAGAAAGGCGCTCGATCGTTGGAAACAAATTTTCCTTGTTAAAATCCACTTCGGTAATGCCCGGACAAAGCTCAATATTAATACGGTTCTCAATCAGCATGGCCTTTTCATCGCCAATAGAACGCAGACGTTCAAGGTATAAAATGTCCTGCCCCGGTTTTATTTGCAGCTTCTCAGCAACAAAACGATTTGCTGATTCAATTCGTGAAGTTACCACACAGGTGCTGAAGCTGATTTTTTGACTTTCCAGCGATTCGGCAAACGACAATAATCCTTCACCCAGCGGGTAGGCGATGTTCTCCTTTTTGACAAAAGTGCCTTTTCCCTGGACCTGAACCAGCGTCCCGGCTTTCACCAATTGGGCGACCGCCTTCTTTACGGTGCCCCGGCTGACTTCCAGCATGTCCATAATCTGGAATTCAGAGGGAATACGGTCGTCCTCGACCAACTCTCCGGTGTAGATACTTTCTCTTATCCACTCCGCCACCTGCTGGTAAAGTGGGATCTGGGAATTTTTACTTAAAGCTTTCATGGCGCGCACCTGAACATCCTGAGTTGTCTATAGACAATTATGTACAACTTCACGACTATAATATGAAAAACGGCGAATGATGTGATGGAGAGGGGTCACATTTTCAGGGACCGGATCAGGATCGAAAAAAGGTGATATAAGTCACATTTATTCAGAAAAGCAGCTGTCAGAAAAATACTCGGATCGGCATCCCCAATAACGCATGAATGATAGTGTCGCGCGCATTGCGCTGAAATAAATACGGCCGGGGGAGGCCTGGGCGCCTCCCGCGTATTTGTTCATGGGCTCGGACAGCGGTGGCGACCGGCCGGCGCTGATGTACACGCCGATAGGGCGTTGCAAACCCCTTTTTATCAGCCACGCCATCGCGGCTAACCAAGGCGACGACATTCCATTTAGTTTTTCGCTCCTGGCAGATCGCCATGCTCCCCCAATTGTTGCACGTCAACAAATACGCCGTCAGGGTCGTATTCAAGCCTGAGCCTTTGCAATCGTTCCCAATTTTCAGCGGCGAAGCACCTGCTGGTCTCGGCCGCCCTTGTCTCAAGATCGTACTCGTTGATATAACTGCTACGGGCAATCTCCTGAAGCTCGTCATACATCTGTTTTAACCAATATCGATTGATATTGTCATCTTTTGCATCGTTCCATTGGGCGTATGTGGATACAAAAAACTTGCCCTGTGCCGAAAATGCGGCTTGCGGATAGGTGGTCACACCCCGCCAGAGAATCGCGGCAAGGGTACTCCGAGAAGGCGCGCCTGATAAATACCGGGATAGGATGGAAACCAATTCCTGCGTGTTATCTGTAAGGATATTGTCGGCACAAAACCTTTTTGATAACACCATGCCGTTGAACTGCTCGTAAATGGCCTCGAAGTTTGAGGGCTGGTCGATGGCCAAAGCTGTGAGCGGCAGTTCCAGGCTGGCTTCAAAAGATTCGCGTAGCGCCTGCGCTTCTTGCGGGCTAGCGGCGAACGCCAAGATATTTAACTGCACTGCCGGTATGCCACCCGTCGTCGTGGGGCTGACAGACAGCGTCACCTGAAGATTTGCAGGGGGAGATGCGACGTCAAGCCCCGCCAATAAATCGTGCAAATGCGTGAAAGGTAGCGTGTATAAGCTGTTGGTTATTGCCCGAGGCAACGAGTAGCAACTGAGGTAAAAGCGGGTCACGACAAAAAACGAACAGGGCCCGGCGCCACGAGCGGCCCAGAACAAGTCTGGCTCCTGGGTTTCGGAAACATGTCGTAGACGACCGTCCGCGGTGACAATGTCCAGGGCTTGTACGTTGAACACGCTCATTCCTCCCCATTGGCTGCAGTTGATCCCAAGCCCTCCACCCAACAGGAATCCGCTGATACCCACTTCTTTTACATGCCCTGTGGGAAAAGCCAAACCTTTAGCCGCCAGTGCATGACTCAATTGGCCGCTACTGACCCCAGGTTCAACGATGGCGCGCTTGCGCCGGCTATCGATATCAAGTCCCTTCAAGCCGGAAACATCCAACATCAGCGAATCAAAGCGAAGAAAACAACCGGCGTAGTTATGCCCATTTCCACGCACGCTCACTTCCATGCCTCGCTCCTTGGCAAATGCAATCGCGCGAATCACATCGGCCTCAGTCGCGGCGCGTACTATTCCGGCAGGTCTACGCGTTGGGCCTCGACCGTTCCAGGTACTGGTGAGGTACCACTCATCAAAGGCGGGATGCGAAGCAAGACGAACCTCGCCATCCAGTTGCGATGCCAGCTTCAGTCGAGACACAGAAGTCTGCGTAGCGGCGGGTATCCCCAAGTCCTGGCTGACGATGGAATACAGCCGTTTCGGTTTCAATCCCAAGCGAGTCTTGATGCGGGCATTCAAGCGGCCGCCCTCGATAAGATTAATTCCGCTTTCGAATGCATAGCGGTACAGGGCAGCGAAGGCCAGGGTATAAGGGCTGAATTCGGAATGCTCGTAATCCATGCCGGCCGACCAGGCATGGAGAGTTCCGTCTTCCTCGAAGCAGATAATGCCGCTGACAATTTGCCCGTTCTGTTCTACGACGCTAAGGCGAACCAGATCGCCGCAAAGACGGCAAAAAACAGCCAATTGTGCTTCTGGCCAATAATGCGGCGTCCCCAGCCGTTTGGTTGTCAAATAACACAACCGGGCCAGTTTCTCAATTTCATTATCAAAGGGAGGAGCCAGTATTCGAACTCGCGCACCGCCGCGTTTAAAGATACGAAGCTGGCGTACCATTTCATGACGCCCGTCCTTTGGCAAAGCCTGCACAAAACTGTCAAAATCCGCAAAAGCATCCAGTTCGAGTGTATATTTATCCACCATGTAATTTATATTCAGCCCATAACGTTGAGCTTCACGCAGAAGCACGCCATCCTGCACATTGAGAAAACAGAAATAGCGCGCCTTCTCAGCCAGTGCGATACTCGTAAGAGCATCGAATATTAGGGCATACAGACTAGGGGCATCGCCCAGCATCGGGATTGTGGTGTCCGTACAATGCATGATATGACTGAACAGTCCGCGCTCTTCAGGTATTATCGAGAGCTTAGCGGAGGAAACCAATAACCCTAACGGATCAACAGACTTAAAGTCTTGCAGATAAATCGGGACCAGCGCAACCAGCCGCCTTTCCTCCCGCGCCAGCACATAGAAGATTTTACTGACATTTAACAAGGGTGACTGCTCAGCCGCGATAAGAAATCGCAGATCGTAAAACATGGGCGCCTTGCTTTGAAGAAAAAACGCGCGATACTCAGCCGGATCCAGGTCTTTAACGGTATTGATAATATCAAGGGTAATGGTCATCGCAACCTCCGTTGGCTTATCGGACTGGCAAATAATTTTTCTGACAAACAGAGCCGTAACGACTCTGTCCTTAAGTAGACCAATTCAAAATAACCTTGCCGGCTGTCCCTGCTTGCATCGCCTGGAAACCTGCGTGGAAGTCATCGACAGGCAAGCGGTGAGTGATGATATCCCTAACGTTCAAACCGCTTTGTAGCATGTTGAGGGTCTTGCGCCAGGTCTCGAACATTTCTCGCCCATAAACCCCTTTGATACGCAGGCTCTTGCAAACTACTGTATTCCAATCCAATGTCACTTTACGCGTAGGCAATCCCAGACAGGCTATCTGGCCACCGGAAGTCATGGCACCGATTAAGGATTCCAGCGCTTCATTACTACCACTCATTTCAAAACCGATAGGGAATCCATCAGACAAACCGTAACGCTGAGCAACTTCTGTTAACGACGTGTTGTCCGGATCCAGGGTAATCGCGTCGACTATCCGGTTCGCAAGCGCTAGGCGCTCGGCATTGATATCGGCGATGAATATACGATGCGCGCCGACAAATCGCGCAACCGCGGCCGCCATTATCCCAATAGGCCCCGCACCCATGATCAATACATCGTTGCCCACCAAATCAAATGACAGAGCGACATGAACCGCATTACCAAGCGGGTCGAGAATAGCCCCCAGTTCATCGTCAATCTCATCGGGGAGAGCAATAACATTGAATGCAGGCAGCGCCAGATACTCCGCAAAGGCACCGGGGTGGTTTACTCCTACTGACAAGCTATGAGGATCAAGATGAAAATTTCCTGCCCTGGCTGCGGTGCAACCGAGATCGACAAGATGTCCCTCACCGCTGACGCGCTGGCCAATGCTTATTTGCGTGACATTACGGCCTACTTCTACAACTTCTCCGGCATATTCATGGCCTGTTACCAGAGGAACGGGTACCGTTTTTTGGGCCCATTCGTCCCAGTTCCATATATGCAGATCCGTTCCGCAAATACCGGTCTTGCGGATCTTGATCAGCACCTCATCATCGCGAACTTGTGGGATCGGTACGTCCTGTAACCAGAGCCCAGCGCGAGGATTTGCTTTAACTAACGCTCGCATATACTGTCTCCTACAGTCATTGTGATACAAGGGACATATTTTTTTGAAACTACCGCTGTCGAATATCGCAACATTATGTTGCTTTAAATAGGCTGGTGGATTTTGTGATGCAATGGATATGTTTTGTAGCAAATATATGTCATGTGGTTCTTGATCAGCATCGCCAATTCTAAAAACTAGAACGTCATTTTCTATTATCAACTTCTTCCTCTTGCCTTGCGCTGTAATGGGTCCTTTCCATTTATCTCAGTATATAATACTAATTATGTATATTTACAGGTGGTTTCTTCATGGTAGAGCTCAATAGGAAGATTAGTTTAATCCATTGAAATATATTGCTATATAAAATTGATTTAGCACTCAAGGCATGAAAATCCATATCTCCGACGGCGCGTTTGATAACTAAATAATTTTTTGACACCAATACGCTGCATTGTCAGGGATGAAATTAGCGATTTATAGATTTCTTTTTATGAAATCACCGAATTTCTTATATAAATCAGTTGAAAAATACTGTGTTAGGCGCATGGAGTGGGGGAAGTATTATGCGGTTGGTCCCACTGCGGTAATTTTTATCCATAACATTGCCAGATATGAACCTAACAATAAAAATTACTGAATGTCATACCCTGCTGTTCACAATAAGGCTGTTTAGTTAATCCGCGGTGTTGCCAAGCATCAATATGCTGCTGCTGTTCAGTCCGGGTGTGCCGCTTTATCATGATTGAATTCACGCTGGTAAATGAGTGAAATGAATATTTCATAGCGACTATCTATCAGCGAGGCGATATGCCCGATCCCTTACGCGAAATCGCTACTAAATCAAAAACAAAAAGCCCGCGTCAGGTCATCCCTAACGCGGGCTTTTCTAAAATCTTGGCTCCTCTGACTAGGATCGCCGTTGTCAGTAAGTGGCTAATAAATAATATAAAGCAGGACACTGCTCTTATCAAGACCCCCAAAGTGACCACCACGTAGCGAAGATTGGAATAGGGTATGTGAAAGCACATAATCGTTCCCATAAAGACAGATCAAGGCAGTAAACATGACCGCTTCCGGTGGAACGCGCCATTTACAAGCTAGGCAGCGGCATGATGTTGCGCAACCCACTTAAATCAGTGGAAGATGCATGCTTCCCCAGGTGGATGCCTGAGGAAATTGTATTATAATGGGATATATTCTGGCTGAGATTAATTCAGTTGAGGGTCCAGAATATCAATAACTTTTGCCAAAACCTCGTCAACGATACTAGATTCGGCCGTTGCAGCATATTTTGCCTGACGCTCAATCAGGTCTAAGGATCGAACCTGATAACATAGCGCTACACCGGTAATCTTGCCGGTATCGGTACTTGCACCATCAAAATAAACGGTAACCGCTTCTGATCGAGCCAACCCGCCACCACCGGTGATAGGTACACAAATAGCCGTACCCAACTTTTTGTTAAGCGCCTGCTCAGTGATAATCAGGTAAAATTGCGGGCCTTTAAACTCTCTTCCGCTGACCGGATCGCCGCTCGCATGCCAAATTTCACCCTTCGCCGGGGCGCTTCTTCTGCGAACCATTAAATCACCTCTTTACCGACCGGATGAGAATTCAGCTCGTCATAAGATGCTTCGTTGAACGCACGTACTTCTTCCTCATCAATGCCCTGCAACAACGTTGCGAGCGATTTGCGACCGCGCGCTACCCTGCCTGCCGGTTTAATGCTGATCGTGTCCCCGGAAGCTTTTACATCGAGTTTTATACCTACTTGCCATCCCATATCAGTGGCGATGTCGCTAGGGATTGTAAGAACCACGGCGCCCCCCTGCTGGCGTAAACGAGTAAGTGACATAGTTTTCTCCTAAGCTATCAGTGTAACTTTATCTCATATGCACTCTAGCATAAAATCTCATAAAGTCACACATTTCATCATCGGAAATTAGCTGATGATTAGGCTGATAATTTCCGGGTCCGCTGATTCGCATTCGAGCAAAAATGCTTTACGGGCATCGGCTGTATGGCTGGGGATAAAACCGTGTTTGTTCTTTTTTACGATATGAAAGAAAGAGCGTTCAGCGGGATGACCTTGACTTCCTCCGCCGTTTCCCGTCGTTTTACCGTACATACATAAAACGACTTCACAGGCATCAGCGGCCATCACAGAAGATGACATTTCCGACAGGCGATATAGCGGCAAGTGCCCGGCGTATTTCGCCGTCATCACGCGCGCCAGCAGGCCCGGTCCGGCGATGCCGCGCTCGATGGGACGCGACGGCGCCGGCGCCTGGACGATGACATCGCAGCGGGCGCAGGCTTTCTTTTTACGCCGGGTTTTTATCACCTTGAAGGCGCTTTTGGCTTGCGTCAGGAAGACTTTACCCTCCTTGACCTGCGGCCAGACCAAGCGGCCGCGCTCAAGGCGTTTTGCCTGCAGGCACAGGCCGTCACCGGTTGACCACAGGACCTTTATCAGGTTGCCTCGTTTCCCCCGGAAGACAAAGACATGGCCGGACAATGGATCTTCCCGGAGGGCGGACACGACTTGGCCGGCCAGGCCCTGAAAGCCCTTTCGCATGTCAGTCTGGCCGGCGACCAGCCAGATACGGGTGCCCGCCGGTAAGCCGATCATGATTGCGGGCCTTGCATGAACTCACGAACCAGGACGGTCAGCAACTCGGCCGAAGGTGACGTCAACATCATCCGTCCCCGGGGAAATGTGATTTCACAGGAACAGGGGTGCTCCAGCGGAGATCTCTGCGGGGCAGCAGGCGTCACGGGATTTTCGGTGATATGGACAGGTAAAAGCGTGGGGGCGGGCGGGGTGTGACCGGCTATGGATGCTGTCGGAAATCGGGCCAAGTAGCCCGATGGGCAACATCTCAGAACTCACAAAGGTAAAACAGCCGACGGCTAGCGCAAGCATTGCCAGCTAGGTGCGCGCGGTAGCGCGGTCCGGCAAACTCTCTGCTACGGTCCGTTGTG
Organism: Sodalis sp. C49; assembly: GCF_046352915.1. Taxonomy (NCBI): domain Bacteria; kingdom Pseudomonadati; phylum Pseudomonadota; class Gammaproteobacteria; order Enterobacterales; family Bruguierivoracaceae; genus Sodalis; species Sodalis sp. C49. The sequence continues at coordinate 607,574 of NZ_CP163303.1, forward strand.
CAGATAATGCAGTATTGTCGGAAGAAGGGGTCGACATAGTGTTCCTCAGCTTTAAAGTGTAATGAACTGCCAACGCCATTAATGGCGCTGATGACTCACCATTCCAGCGTTTTGCCCTGGTAATTAAGGAAAGCGATACCTCGCTGGTTAAAACGGGTCATCAGCATTTCTGTTACGCCGCGTGTACTGGTTTCGATATCCAGTAGCGCATCAGGACCACCCATTTCAGTACGTACCCAACCGGGCGCTACCGCCGTCAATGACCAAGGTGTCTGCGGGTTTTCTGCGATAAAACTGCGCAGTGACTGATTCAGCGCCGATTTACTGGAACGATAAGGTTCCCATCCACCCTGCGTATTCGCCGCAATACTTGCCAGTTCTGATGACATAACGGCGACCACACCGTCGGCCCGGACCGTCGGTGACAGAATGCGTAAGGCAGACATTGCACCTACGACATTGGTGCGCATTACTGTTAGTAGCCGCTGAGCGAAAGATTCATCAGGAGAGCCCACCGTTCCGGCGTTCACCATCAGCAGATCCAGCGTTTTTCCTGCCAGGCGAGTATACAATTCTTCAAGTGACTCATCGCTGTTCATATCAAGTGTTTCAACAGACAAATGTGAGTCGCGCGCGGCGAGCTGACGCAGTTCAGGGCGGGTTAAGCCCTCACGTTCAGTAGCAATGACTTGCCAGCCACGTTCCAGAAAGCGTTCAGTTAACCCCAGCCCCAGGCCACGACTGGCCCCAATAATTAATGCGGTAGGTTGATTTTCCGACGTACTCATAAAATCTCCGGTTGTTCAGAAAAATGTTTTTTAATCAATGTGCTCAATACGGCTTCCAATCCAAGTATCCCCACCCGCTGCTCGGTTTGACTGCCTGAAAATGTAATCCAGCCAGCATTGAAGCCATCAAGCATTTGTATTCTTGGTAACGGGTTTTGCATACCCTGAGCAAGAAACAGGGCATTCCAGTCGTAGCGAGGTACGGCATATGCTTTTACCTTCCGTCCCAATAGCCGTGTAAAGCTGGCGGCCAGTTGGTTTGGACTGATACTCTCTGGTCCGCGAAGCTCAATGATCCGCTTTCCGGACCATGTTTCCTGCAACAATGCAGCCGCAGTGCAGCCAACATCAGCAGTAGCCACCATAGGAATAGCCCGGTCCAGCGGTTGCAAAAAAGACGGGATCTCTCCCTGCTCCTGTGCTGAGGGGATATCCCATGCGGCATTTTCAATAAACCAGGCAGCTCTAATGAATGCGGTAGGCAGTGGTAATGTGCCTAATACGTCTTCCATGATTCCCAGTTGGGTTAGCAAGTTCGGCTGCGTGGCCTGTGCACCAATGGTGGATAAACACACCACCTTTTGAGGACGAGTTTCCTCCAGCGCGATACGTAAAGCAGTAATGATTTCACGACTTTCTGGAAAACCCGCAGACGGGTCAAAATTAGGCGGTAAAAGAATGAAAACACCCTCAACATTTGTGAATGCTTTGCTCAGGGCTACCGCATCATTCATTTCTGCAATCGCCACATCACAACCCTGGCTGGCCCAGTACTGACCCTTTTTCACAGAGCGAACAACAGCACGCACTTCATGGTTCTTTGAAAGTAATAAGCGAGCAATCACACCGCCAACCTGGCCAGTAATACCAGTAATAACGAACATAGGTGATCCTCTATGAGTGTATTAATAATGAATGGTGGAAAGTTTACGGTACAAAAATTAGTTAATCCATATCATCAATGTCACATTTGAAGTGACAAAAAGTCATTAATTATGGCGGTATATTGGTATTGATCTCACCGGATTATGTAACGCGAAAGGGTATGAATAACTGATAACTCATGACAAAATGTCATGGTTATATAGAGTTCGAGGCCTTTACCAGTCAGAATAAAGGGAGAAAAAATGGCATTCGACGAGCGCATGTTAAAGGGTATGGGCGTACTATCTGCTGTGGTAAATGGTGGGAGTTTTGCCGCTGCGGCTGAAGCATTGGATATGTCCCCATCAGGCGTAAGTCGTGCGATCGTCCGGCTGGAAGGTCGGCTTGGTATCCGTCTGTTTGAACGTACTACCCGAGCAATATCTTTAACTGATGAGGGGCACCGTTTCTATCAGCAAATCGCCCCGTTACTGGCCGGACTGGAAGAGGCCGCAGCTTGTGCGATCAATGGTCGTATTTCCGTACGCGGACGCCTGCGGGTCAATGTGCATCCGTTTTTTTCAAGACTGATACTTGGGCCTCGGTTAGGAAGTTTTCTAAAACAATATCCTGAATTGCAGGTTGAGCTTTCTACTCGTGAAGAGCTGGGCGATCTGGTTGCAGAGGGGTTTGACCTGGCAATTCGTTTTGGTGAACATAAATCCTCGACGTTAGTAGCGCGTAAACTACTAAACACCCGTATTCTCACGGTTGCTTCACCTGCATATATTAAGCAGCATGGAAAGCCAGTGACGCCTGATGATTTGGCTTTACCCGAACACTCATGCATTCAGTTTCGATCTCCCGAAACGGGCAAACTCTTTACCTGGGAATTTCAACGTGGTAAAGAGATAAAATCGCTGAATTTGAGTGGTCAGCTTATTGTGAATAATGTCGGTACTATGCATGGCGCCTGTCTTGCAGGATATGGAATTGCACAGGTCATGGAGTTGGGCGCTGAGCATCTACTAGCACAGGGTAAACTGGTTAATCTGTTCCCTGAATGGCCTGATGAACTTTTTCCACTTTACGCACTATATCCGTCACGCAATCATCTACCGGCGAAAACCCGTGCTTTCCTGGATTTTGTCTCTTCGGTGGTTGCTTGCCCTGTTACACAATCCTGACAAAGGACACCACATCTGTTGGGGAGTGCGGACGAAACTTGGACTGCTTTGGAGGTAGTCCATGTATTCGTTCGAAGAGCGTATCCGTGCTGTTGAACTCTATGTCAAATATGGCAGAAAAGCTTCGCGGGTGGCGGGAATGGTCCAGATTCGGTTTCTGAAATCAATCTCTGACCATCGGGCAAAACGCAGTTCACTGGAGCGGATAAACCGGTGAAGCGTCAGCAGAACGGCCAGATGGGTTAATTCCCGTCCCTGCTGATAGTCATCAATGCGTTCCAGCAGTTCCGGCAGACGCTCCAGTGGCAGGGCAGGGTAGTGGCGCGTAACGGGTGGGGCTGTCACGCCATCTAGATTCGCCGCCGGGTTATTTTCTATTAACCCCTGATGCACGGCATAGCGCATGACGTTACAGAGATGCTGCCTCGTGCGGGACGCGACTTCCAGCAGATCTTTCGCCTCGATATCTTTCAGCAGATCGATGAAATGACGGGGTTTCAGTTCTGTTACCGGCAGATGACCAATTACCGGAAAGATATGATTTCTCATGCTGGCAAGCAGGCGGTCTGCGGTATTCTGCGACCACTTCTTATTATTTTTATGCCAGCCCAGTGCCGCGGTCTCAAAGACTTTTTCCGGCGAGCGGGCGGCCCTTTCGGCGATACGTTGCTGAGCGGGGTTAATGTTTTGCGCCAGCAACTTGCGGATACCGTCGCGTTGCTGCCGTGCGCCAGACAGAGATACATCGGGATAAGCACCTAAACCAAGGCGGGATTCTTTACCGTTGATACGGTACTTGAGATACCAGAGACGTGAACCGCCTGGATTGATCAAAAGATACAAACCGTGTGAATCGGAGATTTTGAAAGGTTTATCAGAGGGCTTGAGACTGCGGATTTTCGTGTCGTTGAGAGACATTTGGGGGTCACTCCGTCATCGAACCAACATGACCCCAAATCTGACCACTAAATTCTCCCGATGCAGAGGGAAAACTGAAAATGCACCGGGAAGATTTTTCACGTTAACCTATCGCCTCAAAATTATATAGGGATTCGCGCCATTGCATGAAAAACAAAAAGCCCGCTTCAGTTCCCTGAAGCGGGCTTTTCTAAAATCTTGGCTCCTCTGACTGGGATCGCCTTTGCCAGTAACTGCCTAATAAATAGGCTAAACCAGCATTCCCTTCCTGTCAAGACCACCAGAATGACCACCAAACAAAGCTGGTTACATAAAACTGATTTTAGCGGTCTCGTGCATATGGTGATCGTTACTATGATCATATCTACAAGGGCAGTCTGCTCTGTGCTGAAGCGGACGTTGTTAACGAAAAGAGCATGAGAAAGCTGAAGTCGGTATAGGTGCAGCCAATGTGGTAAATGAGGGTTGAAACTATGAGAAGTAAAAACTATTTTCGGCTATGTCAGACATTCCCCTGAAGAAACTTAAAGTTCCTCGGTGGAAGTATAATATTATGGTTATCATAATTAGCAGAGCACATACTAATAGAGTACAACAGGCACTCTATTCGAATGATTTTATTAGGGAGCAATGACAATGCTTAAAAATTGGAATGATTTAGAAAGTTATACCCAATATGTCTACTCGACCTTGCTTAACCCTCGAGATAATGGAGTGGAAGTTAGTCGTAACGTTATCCTTAAAGGATTAAAAGGTGAATATCAAATTGATGTATTTTACCAATTTGAAAATGCAGGCTTTATACATCGCGTAGCGATAGAGTGCAAATATCACAATCGCCCGCTTGACCGTGATACTATTATGCCATTTTGCAACAAAATCACTGATATTGGGAATATTATTGGGGTTATAGTTAGTAAGTCTGGTTACCAAAGTGGTGCAAAAGAATACGCAGAAAAACATGGCATTACTTTGTTGAAAACTGAAGATTTACCAAGATTTAACATGTTGGTTGCTGATTACTTGATAAATTCAATTTTACCTACAAAAGACTGGATCGGTGAGCCTTTTTGGATTTTGATGGAAAGAGAGGAAGATAATGTTTCAGGTTCATACTACAAGTTTGCACAAAAACATAACGGAAGAGATGTAATGCCCTTATTCTTTTCAAAGCGTGAAGCAATCGACTTTCTAAATGAATCTGAGCAGGCACCGCATTTCGCAATAAGAGGTGTTCCGCAACATTATTTGAAACGTTTCATCGCAATAACAGAGCATTTAAATCCTTTATTCTTCTTAATGCTTCCTGCTTTGAATGAAGAACAAGCCAAAGGTTTATTAATTGAACCGATTGAATTAAGGAAAAGATATCTATTATCAGAGATATTTCCTGATGAATATCAAGAGTTTTACGTTAAAAGGAAGTCGCGTAACAAGAATGAACTTAGTCTTTTAAAAATATTAAAAGCAATGAAAGGTAAAATTGGTGCAGAATTGGCGGACAAAATTTTAAAAAAGAAAAATAGGTAATTACTGAGTCATGATCCCGGTAACCGTTCAACCTGATGTGCTGGCGTGAAAGATGAAGCGGAGGGCCATTTGATGAAAAAAAAGATTAAACATTCGATGCAAAGCAAACGGTCCGCTGTGTGCCCAGGCTGTGTGAAAAGACTTTTGGTTACAGAGACTGTCAAAAGCAGAGCTGAAAACCGTGCTAATACGTAAAATTCGGCTCTACTAACCGGTCGATTAATTTCAGATTTTGCGTAGACACGCGCACTTCAGTTTTTGACTAGGGTTTTCACACAGCCTGTGCCAAAAGCGGAAGTGATTAACAACCATATGTGTTGTTCAACGGGGAACGGGTCACTTCATTTTTCTGCCCTCAGGAAACGAAAAAAGCGCGCCGGATCAAATCTGCTTCACGCGAGTGCGTCAATCACGTAGCCTGGACGTTTCAACCTCATTAAGATGGCGGATACACTTTCTGTATGAAGGATCCGCCGGTGATAGGCTCACAATGGAATAAATGGGATTTACACATCCACAGTCCCCTGACGTGGCTGGCCAACAGCTATACTCAGGATGATATTGAGAATTATGTTGGCACGCTGGGGGCGCATCAGCTGTCCCTCATCGCCGTGACGAACTACTTTTATTTCCGGCAGAACGAACTGGAAATCATCCGGGAGGAGATTGCCCGGCAGGGTCTGGCGATCACGGTACTTGCCAACGTGGAATTTCGTCTCGATCAGCAGAACCGGGATGACCAGTTCATTAACATCCATATTCTCTTTTCAGAAAAGCTCTCAACCGAGCGCATCAATGAAGCCCTTTCCCGCCTGCCGATCAGGCTGACGGATGGGGGGGGGAAGAATGTCTACTGCTGTGAGAAAAGCGTTGGCGACAGCGGGCACGGTGTCGATACCATCACTGTTGCACTGTCAGAGCTGACTTCCCATCTTAATTCCGCGCTGCGTCCATTCCAGGATTTTCTAATTGCAGTGTGCCCCAACGGCTACGGCGGATATCGTCCGGGGGCCACCGGACGGTCCGCAGCCGCCGCGACCGAGATTGATCGCCAGGGACAAATAATTTTCGGTGGTGCCGCCGATCGTGCATTTTACCTGCGGACCGACCGTTATCCCGGCGCCACAATCAAACCCGTCTTTCTGTGTTCGGACGCGCACAGCGTGGCACAGATTGGCGGGCGTTATACGTGGGTAAAGGCGATGCCGACTTTTGAGGGACTCCGTCAGGCCCTACTTGAACCCGAGTCTCGACTGAGGATAGGGGATGACTGGCTAGCCACTCGCACACCCAAGGCCCACTTCAGTAAGATCGAGGTGGAAGGGACAATTTTTGATGGGCAGGAGATCCGTTTCCGGCAACTGGCAATCCCCCTGAGCCAGGACATGGTCGCCATTATCGGAGGCCGGGGAACTGGAAAAAGTCTGCTCCTGGATGCGCTTCGCTCCCGGTTTGCCGGAGCCGCCACCAGAGGAAGTGAGCAACGTGCGGTGAATGTGCAGAATCTCTGCGTTGAACTGGATAAGGCCAACGGGGAAAAGGTGCGCTTTGATGCACATTCAGAAGGATATGAATACCTTCACGTATCGCAGGGCGAGATCAAAAAACTCTGCCAGGAACCCGGTCTTATCAGCGACGAGATTAAAAAAATGCTGCGACTGTCTCCTCACCATGAGGCCGGCAGTACGGGCATTCAGCTGAACGAAAACCTCAGTGCCTGGCGCGCATGGCGTGAGTTTCTTACCTTTAAAAATGAGCGTGATGAGCCGATCAATACGCGGGCATTTCAGGAAGCCCTGGCGAGAACGGCCCGGGAAAAAATTGATGTCCTGACCAGCACCCGTAACAGGGAGCTGATCGCGCAATTTCGTGACAACAGCGGCCGGCAGGCCACCCTGACACAGGCCAGAAAACACGCCACCGGGCTGCAAACAGCGATTGAAACCGTCGCTCGGGATCTAATTACAAAGATTGACGCCGTCAATGCTGCCGTCGATGATGGCACGGTTATCCCGTACCCTGATCTGTCATTGCTTGACGCCGCCGTCGGGACAAAGCTGGCCAGCATTGACGAGCATACAGCCCGGCTTGCCGAGGATAATCGCCGTATCATTTCATCGTTTCAGGAGCAGGGGTTAGGGCAGGATATCGCTGGATTACTGGAGAAGGTGCAGGAATATCAGCTGCAGGCGGATCGTGCAGATGAACACCTGGGCACTATTGACGCCAGGGAGACACAGTATCAGCAGGAATTACTCCAGCGAGGCGTACTGGCTACCGCGTTTATTGACACGCTGCTGGCAAGGCAGGAAGTTATCGATACTGCTTATGGCTCTCTGACCACCAGACCACACCTGACTGAAGACCAGCAAGCGCTGATCCGAGATATTCTGACGGACATTCGTATTTACGGCCGGCCGCATTTTGATGTAGCGGCGTTTTACAACGGCTTGCTGGATCATATGAACCGCGGCCGGTTCAGGGCTTCCGCTGAACTGACGTCTGTTGAAAAACTACGCGATGTGTTCCAAGTGCAAACCATTGCTGATTTACATGCACTGCTCTCCAACGCTCCTGTAATGGCACTGCCGGAATGCCCAGACAGGAAACTCACCATTGAAGAATTTCTGTGGCGCATTGAGTACTTTAACAGCCCGGGGCCATATGCCCTTCTGAGCTTCCTATTCAACCCGGAACATATCCAGCAATACCTGAGCGTCAGGGCAGAGTTTGAATACAAGGGAAAAACCGTCGAGAAACTGTCTGCCGGTCAGCGCGGAACCTTTTACGTCTGTCTCAAACTGGCTACGGATGCGTTTGGCTCACCTTTTGTCTTCGACCAGCCGGAGGATGATCTGGATAACGATTTCATCATGCACAATCTGGTGCCGCTGTTCCGGAAAATCAAACAGTACCGTCAGGTCATCATAGTGACTCATAACGCTAACCTAGTGGTGAACTGTGATGCGGAACAGGTGATCATTGCCACAAACGATGAAGAGGTGATCAGTTACCGTGCCGGGGCACTGGAGTACGGCGATCATGACGCACCAAACAGCATGCGCAAAGCAATTTGCGATGTGCTCGAAGGGGGGCGCCACGCATTTGAGGCCCGGGAGCAGAAATACGGCATGCTCTGGCTCAATCCCTTATAGAGAAGAGCTTAAGGAAGAGAACCGGAGGTTCAAACAGCAGTTTGTGATCTGATAATACAATGCATACAAACATGGAATGACAGAACATCAACTTAATACTCAGTTGATAAAGATTGACCGGGAACGTTCTGACGGTGAAAAACGATGATAATCACGGTAGAAAAATTTTTCGTAATATTGGTCATAAAGGAGATTGAAAATGATTGATCAGTCTTTTTCAGCAAAAAATTTTAGAAGAATATACGACCTAGATAGGAAAAACAAAGGTACTATAGAAGTTGAACACTTTCCTGATGCTTATAAAATTAGGAAGAAAATGATAAGGTTAAAAGCTTTTATTTATTGGCACTCAAGAAGACTTAAAAGTGGGCAGATTAGCGCTGCTAAATTTGAAGAAAATAAAAATATAATTAATGCGCATATTAAACTAAGGAAAGAACAATATAATAATGAAGTAAATGAAAAGTTGAAGATTATTGCAAGTAATGTCAGTGTAAAAGGGTACACTTTACCTTTGACGTTATTGCCACAACAAGTGAAAAATAAAAGTGTATATTCAATTGGGAATTCAGTTGAAGCATTATTTGTGTCTCGGCAAATAAAATATATTTTAAGCACGTTATATACAATAAAATCAAATAATAGGGATCTGATTATCAGTCGCCTAAGCGCTTTGGCTAAGGAAATGAGTCCAAAGTATATAATTAGGGCCGATGTTGAAAGTTTTTATGAATCTATAAATCATAAGTCTTTATTAGATATGTTACATTCATCACCTAAATTATCTGTTCCTCCACGTCGGGTGATTACTCAGCTAATTAGAAAATATCAGGCTTTAACTGGATTAGATAAAGGGGTGCCTCGTGGTGTAGGCATAAGTTCGTATTTATCTGAGCTGTATATGAGTGTTGTAGATGATAAAATAAGAACCTTACCTGATGTTACTTATTATGAACGATTTGTAGATGACTTGATAGTAATTTTCTCGCCAAATAAAGGGGGGAATACAGATGACTATCTCCCCAAAATCACTAATATTATAAATGATCGTGGCTTGTGCCTAAATAATAAAACAAAAGAATTGGATTTATTTACACAAACTAATAAAAACTTTGAATATCTAGGCTATAAATTTCAGCTAACAGCTGGAGGTTGTAGTATAAAAATGAGCTCTAATAAAGTTCAAAAAATTAGAGGTCGAATTGATAAAACATTTGATGAATATAATCAGAGTGTTAGTAAAACACCGAAGAGAGCAGCAAAAAATATTTTGCTTAGAATGAAGTTTCTTACCGGAAATACTCGGCTTTATAATAGTAAGTCAAAAGCTTTTGTTGGCATATATTTTAGCAATAGATTCATAACTGATTTATCTGACTTAAGTGGATTAGATGCTTATTTGTCGAATAAAATAAATGGATTGCAAGATCAGAATCTTAAAAAAAGAATTAGTAGATTTTCTTTTAATAAAGGTTTTGAAGATAAAGTTTTCAGGAGATTTAGATTCATCGAATTTAGCGATATATCTAAGGGATGGTCACATGTCTAAAAAAGCATTATCTATAAATTTCCCTATAGAGCGAGTAGTTCTTTCCGATTTTTTACCATATGAAGTTCCTATTATTTTTTCAAATAGACATTTTTACAACTTTATTGTTAAGTATCAAATAAAACATGATGGATTGAATTTTATATGGTTAAAGAGAGATGACTGTTTAAATGGTTTAATTCTACTTTTATTGGGTCTTGAAAAGGGCACTGCAACAGTTGAAATAGTTGTTGATGGCATTAGTTATATTAAAACAAATATCGAGCATGCTAAACTGCCTAGTATTGCCTTTACTTTTCCAATTTCGCATAAACATAAAGAATACAGATACTTGTCTCTAATGCATCCAAAGGGGCAGTTATTAGGTGTTGATTTTTATAGAAATTATAAAGATTTAATAACATACTATTCTAATGTTAGCCCACTCAGCCTCAGATCAGCAAAAAGGGTCGCTGGTTGTACTTACATCGATTCCAAGTCTCTTATTGAAAGTTTTGAGAAAGAAGATTTAAGTATTGAGGTGGAAGGTCAGGATTATGAAAATTTAAAATCTTTTTTTGTTTATAAGAAATATCGTAATATTTTTGAGTTTTATGAATCTGAAGATCATCATTGGTGTGAAAAGCGTTTTAATTTCCTCTCTAAATTAGATGTATCGAACTGTTTTGATTCAATTTATACCCATTCAATTTCATGGGCTGTTTTGCAAAAAAATTATGCAAAACAACAGTTAAATAAGACAAAATCGACATTCCCATTTAAATTTGATCAATTAATGCAGAGGTCTAACTACAACGAAACAAATGGCATAATAATTGGACCGGAATTATCCAGAATTTTTGCAGAGATAATAATGCAATCAGTGGATAACAATATAATCAATGATCTTAATAAAGAGGGTTTAGTTCTTGGGGGGGATTACCAAATATATCGCTATGTCGATGACTATTTCATTTTTTATAATGACGATGATGTGTTTAATAAGATTAGAATAAGTACGCAGACAAATTTAAAAACTTACAAGCTAAGTTTGAATAAATATAAAGAAGAGAAGTTTTCCCGTCCAATAATAACGCCCATAACTATTGCCAAGAAAAAAATAGCGAATTTGATATCTGAAAGAATATCTTATAACATTATTGACAATGATTCTCTAGACGAAGATTCAAATAAAGGCCATGTCTACATACATCAAAATAGTTTATCTACCGACTTTAAATCGATACTTTCTGTATCAGGCATAACATATTCGGATATCTTAAATTATTCATTGTCTATAATTGAAAGGAAAATCAAGACACTTTTTAAAGATTATAAAGAACTATCAAAAGAGAAAAGTGGTGACCGCCAACTAATTAATGCTATTGTATCTGTGGTGAATTTCACATATTTTATATATGCAGTTGCCCCGAAAGTGAATAGCACCATAAAATTATGCAGGATAATTCAGCAAGTAATTATGTTTGTTAAAGATCAAAAATTAGGCGATGAATATAAACATATTATATTCAAATGCGTATTCGATAACTCGTGTTCTATTTTAGATAAATATTCTGTTGATAAAACAACACCTATCGAAACTTTGTATTTGTTGGTGTTGATCAGGCAGCTTGGTAAATATTATTGGCTAGGCGAGAAAAGCTTAATAAAGTATTTTAATATTGGCTTTGATGGCGACACCTACTCATTTGATGATAACTTAAATTACTTTTCTATTACTTCTTTATTGTTTTATATGAGTGACAAAAAAAGATATGATGGAGTCAGGAAACATCTTTTGCTTCATATTGAAAACATTTATAGCATGAAAATTGATACTCTTCTAAATGAGTCTGAAATGGTTCACTTAACGTTGGATCTAATAGCTTGTCCTTACATACCTGTTTCTTTTAAGAAATCTTTGCTTTCTCGTTATGGTATTGATAAATCTTGTGTGAAAAGAATTATCTCATTAAATGAATATTGGTTTACAAAATGGAATGACTTTGATTTTGCAAAGGAACTGGACGCGAAACTTAGCAACGCTGTATACTGAGAGGGAGCGCATCAGGCATCCTTAATGGCTGTTGGCAGCCGCACACACCAGCGCTAACAGGTATGATTGCCCTATGCATGGGAATTATGCTTGGCGAGATTCGTCTGAGTCTTTCCGTTGAGATAGCCCCCTACTACACAGCTTTTGGCCTATGTTGTAGGGGGTTGTCGATACTAAAGTGACCTAGGTACCATTCTCTCCAGCTTGGAGATACACTGGTGTCAAAACTAGCCTGACAATTTTCTTAAATACTTAATCTAAATTAATCAGTGTGCCGTGACTTTGCACGGCGTTCTTGCATGTTTGCGCCAAGGTTGATTCGTTGATTACCACAAATATAACAAGAACATGAACAAGGTGTTTGGTAAACTTTCCCTACAACTTTCGGTGTTTTAGCCACCGCAGTTCGATAAGTTTTTCTCTTGGATTTTAACCGAGATATATGGTGGCGCCGCCAGGCCCGATTTCTAAACATTTCCATTCACTCCAATTTTCGAACGCGGCGTCATACCGCGCCCTTATCAATCTTTGGAGTTTGATATCAACCTGATTTTTCATGAATATCTCTCAATATGATGGGCATTATATCATTAATTAGCAGATGAAAAGTCTGACACTCCACATTTTCATCTAGGCTCCACGTTGTCAGCTATAGGACAGGCGACTAGATCTATCAGCAGATATAGCGAGATTTACGGACGTGCCAGCATTTGTAATTTTGAAAAGCACTGGTTCTGGATCAACGCCTTGAGTGGAAGGATGCCGCTGACCTAATCCACGTGATCAGATACTCAGGCTCGATAGAGGAAGTCGCAGCTCTATTCGTTCAGCGTATTCGTTCAGCGCTGCACCCAGAAGCCTTGAAGGACGGGCTAGCGGCGCTCGGCAGGCGTTTTGGGGACGATGAGCATGGTGAAGGCTATGGGAAGGTGGGAGCTGTTGCTTATGCACGCTTCCACGGCGAAGACGACGAAGACGAAGATGATCTTGTTGGTCGTCAGCGTTTTGCTGCAGGGTTAGCCCAGAGCTTACTGGCCGAGACTAAGAGGCAACGGGCAATCTAACGAAAACAGAATTGCCCCGTGCAAACTTGGTTTTTTGGCTGTTTCATCTTCTCACTAGTCGCTGACAAAAATGTAATGTTTAACAGGGAGTGTTATAAGAAATTTTACAAAAAACATTACACTTTATGTATTTTCTTGGGTGTCGAGGCACCAGGAGCCCTTTACATATAGCCTGTTATTATTACTGATACATTCAGTCGTGATGCATCAGGTAAATCTAACCGTTCTAATCAAGAGTACGTCTTTTTCCGAAAGAAATACGCGACAGGTGGCCACATCTTCAGGGATACCTTGATCTGACAATATAACAGTCCACATGAACGTCAGCGGCCCCGCGGGCTGATATTTACAAAAAAAACTTATTCATAAAGCAGGGGCAGTTTGTTGAGTAACGCCTTAAGGTTCCAGGCATCCCACGGCAGATGTTCGGTAATACCAATAATCACAATTCTTGTTTCTGCAGAGACATCACTAATTATTCTGAGTGTCTGGGCGAGATTTAATTTCCCTACCGGGTAGACCGCCTGCCAGTCAAATTCAGGTTCGGGCTCCGCGAACAGCAGCGAGCGGAAGACGCCCGGATTGAGGACGTCCAGATCCAGATGCACGGCAAGTCGCGGTTCATCTGTAACAACGTTGAAGGTATCCGGACCATGTGTAACGGGCATAAAATCTGATCTTACGGGCGATATCATCGCCACAATGACCGAGCCGGTTTACGACACGGCAGCGGCCGCTATCTGCAGATCCCGCAAGGCTCGCGCATACTTGGCAAGTATAATAGCCAGGTTAGCTACGGGCAGAACAGAGTGACGGTGGTGTGGAGCTGCAACATTCGGCCGGAAACCTCGTCGTTAGGGTTGGATAATTTGGCTGATGCTGCCGGTTATACCGGACTGCAAGATGGAGTAGCCTAGCATTGGAATCGCATTATCGCAGTGGGCGTTGGCGCCGAACTGGCTGCACCGGAGAACGTGGTCGTGCCGACATTGAGTACGATGGCCCAAACGGACGCTTGGTTGTCACTTGACAACCAAGCCAATTATCACCATACTGGAGATAACTGATGGCTCGCTCCCTTCATCCGAAGAAAGAGGTGAGGAAGCTCTCAAGCACGCCGAAGAACAGGGTTGGCGCGTCGAAGTCGGCGGTAGCCGCGCTTGGGGACGAATTTATTGTCCGTACAACGACGAGGAGTGCCGCTGCGGCGAGTTCTGCATCACGTCGATATGGAGCACGCCGAAGAACCGTGGCACGCACGCGCCTTGCGACGCGTCGTGAACAACTGCACTTCGCACCGCAAGGAACAGGATGCGGCCGACCATGTCGAGGAGTAGTACGATGGAATACATCTTCATTTTGAAATACCAGCTCGCCGACGGTGACTGTGAACCAGATGCGTTGGTCGAGCGTCTGGGCGAGGCCGGTTGCGATGATGCCTTGGTTGGGATCGGTCAGCCTGGGCGGCTGGCACTGGAATTTACCCGCGAGGCGAACAACGCGGACGCGGCCGTGCGCAGCGCGTTAGTTGACGTGCGGAGCGCCGTGCCGACAGCCAGACTGATCGAAGTGGCGCCCGATTTGGTCGGCTTGACCGATGTGGCCGACATCATAGGCGTGTCACGGCAGAACATGCGCAAACTGATGCTTGCGCATCCGGGCAGTTTCCCTGCACCGGTACATGAGGGGAGCGCGTCGATCTGGCATCTAGCGGACGTGCTGACCTGGTTACAGGCCAAGGGCAGCTATTCGTTAGGCAAAGGCGTGTTAGACGTGGCGCAAATAGCCTTGCAGGTGAACCTGGCTAAGGAAGGACGGCGCTTGTCGCGCTCGGCTTACAGAGAGCTGGAAGCATTAGTTTAGGGGCGCTAGAGGTCTACGCTTGGCGCAGAAGTGCATGGCGACATTCGAACATTTTCTTCGCATGTATACGATGGCGGAACTCGTATTTAAGAGGCAATGAATGGCTGAAAGAGAACAAGTAAAAGGGGTGACGCCATCAAAATTCATGCGCGAACTGCGCCCTGAATTTTACTCGGACACCAGCGACCGCACAGCATATCAGCTCGAGGCCCCGGTACTTGAGTACCATCTCGATAGTATTACATCGCGCAACCAGACTCATGACTTCGAAATATTTTGTCGCAAGTTGTGCGAACGCACGATCTGCCCAAACTTGAAGCTTGCTACCGGTCCGGAGGGAGGAGGAGACAGCAAAGCCGATTCAGAAACTATTCCGATTGCCGACGAGATTGCTACTCTCACGTATGTGGGTGACGCAAATGCTGCCCAGGAACGTTGGGCATTCGCTTTCAGTGCCAAGAGAAAGTGGGCGGAGAAAGTTCGCAATGACGTCGCAGGCATTGTGGCGACGCAGCGCGGCTATCAGAAAGTCTATTGTGTAACAGCGCAGTTCGCTCGTGCGAAGGATCGTGCCCGCGTCGAGGATGAACTTACGAAACAGTATGGTTTGACCATCACTATTCTTGACCGGAGTTGGATTGTTGATCAGGTCGTCAGTAACGATCGTAAGGACCTCGCCTTTAATTACCTTGGTGTCGGGCAGGAGGTTGCAGACTCAAGGCGTCTGGGGCCCTCGGACTACTCCCGCTCGCAGCAACTTGAAGACATCGAGAAAACGCTCGGCAATCCGGAGGCATTTTCCGGGATGGAAATGCAACGAGTTACGGAAGCTCTGGTGGCGGCTAAGTTGTCGCGCAATCTAGAGCGCCCACGAATCGAGACGGATGGTCGGCTTGCTCGTGCAATTCGACTCGCTGAACAAGATGGAACTCATCGCCAGAAGTTGGAAGCGCACTACGAGTACATCTGGACCGCCTTTTGGTGGTTCGATGACATCGCGTATTTGAACGGAAGGTACGACGAGTTCGCGAATCTGGTGATCGACACGGATCACGCCATAAACCTTGAGTTTCTTTGTAATCTAGTACAATTACTATTCAACTCGGTCATTCATCAGCATTTGACGGTCGACGAGGCTAAGCTTGAAGAGCGCGTATCTAGATTGACCGAGAGGTTAAAGCTAATTGCTGAGAATAAAGACCGTCCAAACAACGCATTGGAGGCCCAGTCGTCGTTACTAGTCGTAGAAGTCAATCAGGCGATACTCAAGAAAGACACTCAAAAACTGAGTTCGCTATGGCCGCAGTTCTCGGATGTCGTCAAGCGTGCGAGAGGTCTCGGTGAGTTTTCTGCTGAGCGTTTGACTAAAATGATTGAGGTGTTCGGGATCGTCGCCGGTAAGGACAGTGGCTATGTCCAACTGGTTGACGAGGTGGCGGCGTTTGTTTCTGAGCGTACCGGTGAGGCTCAGGGTGCGTTAGTGCTTCTCAAGCGAGCGCAACAACTCGATTTCGAAGATAACTTCGAAATGATTCGTTTGCTGGGCAAAGCCGCGCGACAACTCACTAAAAAAGAATATGCCGACTCTCTGATCGAAGCGCTGCAACTGCTCACGTTTGCTTATCGTAGTGCCGGATTGCTCTGGGCTGCGCGGGCTACATGCATTTTTGCAATGGCTTCGATGTTCATCGAAGCCGAGGAGGACAGTGACCTTCCGGCTTCGATCGTACCCATGGTCATGGCACTCGCTTGGATAGCTGTCGAACTTCGGCATCTTCCAGACGCTCTCGAAGCCGTTCGGTTAGTTCGAGGTTGTGCGGCGACGCTTCCGCTCGACGACTCATCAAAAGAGCGTGTCGCAAAGCAACTTACGGAGTTCGATCTTATCCTGGCGAGCCAAATCCTAAATTTCACAGAAGAAGAACTTCAACACGTTGTGCGATTGCCTGACGTTCTTGGTGGACTCGGTCTGCAACAGAGTCGAAACGCTCTGATATACGCGCTCGGCCATGAAGCCGAACTTCGTCGGGAGGGATCAATACCGCAAGAAGAGACGCCAGAGAGTGTGACCGAGCTATTTACTTTGCTTGCTAGCCAACCGGCATCTAGCAACCTGCATGGTCCTGTCATCTTTAACGAGGCAGACTCGCAGTGTCTTGTCTCAAGAGTGCAAGGCATTCGTGTGGCTGTCTTTCACCCGTGCTCCGATGCCTTAGTTCTTGCCGCAGAAGCAGTAATAGGTTCCGTCGAAGCATTTTTTGCAACCGCAATTGAAAGCGGCGCCGCAGCGCATACAGAGAACTTCACTATCTCACTTCAAGATAGTTCTGAAGTGCTGGCACCGGATTTCACGATCAATACTGATGAAATGACGGCGATAGTTCGCTGGCCGACTGGACTGATACCCGCTACATTTGCCCGACAGGCTGACGTCCAGAAGATGCTGATCGAATTGGCAGCTGCGATTTTTGCTGCCACTTGCTACGTGGAGGATATGCGGAAAACGATCGAACACCTCTTCGGCAATGAGGCGGTGCTTGACCGCATCAGCATGGTCGTAGTTGTCGGCAATAGTCGGCAACGCGTATTTAAAAAAGGGCTATCGAAGCTCAGCGATTGGATGCAGATGGCAATATCGGAGTTCACTCTTGAGCCGTCGCGTCCCGTAATCACCCGCCGTTTATTAGACACGGTTGAGGATCAAGAAAGTCACTCGACGGTAGGAAAACGGGGTGCCCCGTTCCCAGCAAGGGACCATCGCGATCTTGGTGTTCGCTCTGTTATAGATGTTCATCTTTGGAATCAAGCAGGTTGGACCGGAACTGCTTTTACTCATTGGGGGCCCTCGTATCCACCAGCGGTTGCGCTCATGTTTAAGCACGAGGATGCCGCCAGGAAGATCTTTGCACGTTGGCGTGAACGTCTAGGAATGGTCGATAAGCAGGACGAAATTTACATGGTGATTCTGCGTGGAATCTCCGTTGAACATCCGGCGCATTACCGTGTTCTTATCACTTCCAGGCTTTCTAATGATGAGGGCGAAACGTCAGGCAAGATCTTCATGATGGCATCACGTATGCAAACCATGCATGCAGAAACTGATGTCAACCTGAGCCGCTTTCTTGATATTTACAGGCAGTCACGCGCGTATTTGCTTCTTCCCGCGATATTTAATGGAGGGGCTGAGCCGAAGCTTATTCCAGAGCTTGCAATCCTAAAGCGGGAGCTTAGTGTAAAGAACGCTATCGACGTGAACGAGCATGACGTTGAGGTGATGGCACTTGGGGCGGAAGAGTATCGCCGTCGGTTCGGAACGTCTGGGCCCAGCAACAGAAGTTAGGTGCTGTTATCTGATACTGCAATGAGCCCATTGACGGGGCGAGTCCTGCGTAGTGTGACTTCTGGCCCTGTTAATCTGCTGCCGGAGCTCGAGGATTGTTTGCGTTCCTCGATCCACGCTTCTACTTCGGCTAAGGCCCACACTACGTAGCGTGGCGTCAGATTGAAGCGACGCGGAAACTCGCCGCGGCGTTCCATCTCGTAGATCATCGTTTCGGCTAGCACGTTGCCACAGTCGCGGCAGGTTGTTCGCTCTCCATTCGCGACAGGTGCGCGCTTCTGGTCGTCGATCCAGGCATACAGCATCTTGGCCGTTCCCTTTTAGGCGTCGGCAGCCGGCCAACGCAACTTTCCGCGGCCGACGCGTAGAGCATCCACGAGCCGGGTTTTGCCCGGCAACCGTCCCGAGAATAGGCTGGGCTTGGGATCAACCGCTGGCTTCCTGAAGACGGCGATCCGCTGGTAGTCGGGGGTTGCCAGCCAAGTCCGCGCGTCCCCTTCGTCGGTGAGGATTCGATAGAGGCCAGCGGGCGGGGAGGACTCGGTATCGAGTAGGCGCTTGTAGCGTTCGACTGACCATTTCTGGATGCCTCCGCTGAGAGCTTCGGTTCGGAAGCGTGCCCATAACGCGGAGGTGTCGGGTGTTGGCCAGTCGCCTGCGTCGGTTTTGGCCGTAATCTCGTCGGATTCAAGCCAGGCCCGCATTTCTGCGGGCGTGACGAAGAGTGGCTCAGCATCTTCGATGGCCGCCATTGCCGCGCGCCGTGACGGCAGGCCTGCGCGGATCAGCATCGCCATCATGAACTGGGGGACACCGGTTTCGACCGCAGCCGCAGCACCGCCCGCCACCGTATCCGGCGACCAGCCGAAGGACATGCGCCGGGTGCGGACGGCTTCTAGCGCCCAGACTAGCCGATAGGTGAAGGCATCTTCGACCGCCCGCATGTTCTGCGGTCCGATCTTGGAGACTTCTTCCCCGGACACCCAACTACGTAGGATAGCTTTCCAGTTCGGCGGCAGCGCGTTCGCCTTGTCAGGGATGAAAGGCCGCATGAACAGCAGGCGTTCGCCGAGTCCGCCGAGAGCATCGGCGAGTTCGTGGATGTCGCCGCTCAACGCTGCACTGTCTGCCCTGTCGATGAGTTCGGCCAGCTCGTCCGCCATAGCGTCGATGAGGAGGCCAGCTTCGAGCCCGACTCCCATCGCGAAATGCCCGCGTCGCGTTGGGGTGGTGGTGGCTTTCCAGATGAGACCAGCGCGTGCTTCGAATACCTTCCGGTGCAGGGAAGCGACATCCTCGTCCTCCCGAGCAATTTGGCGAGCCCAGAGTGACCCCCTGAGCGCCTCGTCTAGAAGCTTAGGTAGATCGGCGCGATCAGCATCTAGGGCTTCGATCAGACCGAATACGGTGGCATCGAGGCGTTCGACGAGCTGAGACAGGGGCTCCTCGTCGATGGTTTCCTCCTCGTCGTCCGTCTCGTCTTCATCGTCGGTGGTAGCGTCGTATTCCACTGCGGCGGCCAGTCGTTCTGCCACCCCTGCTTCTTCGTCAAGTGACCTCCAAGCCTCGCGGGCGTTGGCGAGATATTCCCAGGCGTCATCTCTATCCAAGACGCCCTCGCGCGATAGACGCTCAAGGATTTCGGCAACGATCTGGATAAGGCCGCTTTTAAGCGTCCTAGCCTTGGCAGAGGCGACCAGTTCCCTCCATTCTTTCTTTCGCCATTTGATTTTGTCGAACATGACATGGACGATCAGCCCCTCGACATCGACGAATGCACGTCCGGCGCGGCCGGCCACGTTCGCGAACTCCTCGCCTTTGATCTTCTCGGAGGCGCGATATAGCGCGGGCACAAGCAGCACGGCAGCGTTGAGATTGAGGCCCTGCGCGAGCGTCGGCGAAGCGACAATGACCTTTAGCGCTCCTTCGGATAGGAGCAGTTCCAGTTCGCGTAGGAACGGGCTCGGCAGTCGGCCGTGATGAATGGCAACGCCCACCTTCAGGCTGGCCACGGCTGGGTGATTCTCGCCCAACCATTCCTTTCCGACTTCCAGGGCGCGGGCGATTGGAGCCTCGTCTTCCAGCAACGAGTCCAGATAGCCGCGCTTGCAGAGGTCCACGACTTGTTTGCCGTAGCTCTCGACCCAGTTTGCTTGGGTAGAGAAGATCAAGGTGCGCTTGCCCTGGCTCGCGAACTCCCATGCCGCGAACAGAGCGAGGTGCGAGTTCTTGCGTGGATAGGGCTTCTTCTCCTTCCCGAGCGCTGGTTTTTCCGCGACGAATTTGTCAAGGAAGGGGCCATCGTCGTCTAGATCGAGCCGTAGCAACGCGTCCTTCCCTCGCCAAGTAAGCACGCCGAATCTCTGGCGCGTTGGGCGCCAGTCGGAACGCACAGGCTCCCCGGGTTCGTCGGAACGAATCCATGCGGTAAGGTCGTCGAGTTCGTCGCCGCTTGGCAGGATCGCGGAAAGGCAAACTATTCGGCGCTCTGCCGCATCCGTGCGCCGAAGTAGGCGCTGCACGAGCGTCTCATAGCGGATTTCGCGCTCACTAGGACCGATCATGTGGCCTTCGTCGAGGACGATCAGGCCGACATCGTCAATCAGCGTCTGGTCGCTTCTCAGAGCGAAGTCGAGTTTTTCGGGCGTCGCAATGATGATCTCCCGTGTGCGGAGGGCGTCTTCATCACCGGCCGAAAGGCCGCTGGCGCCGTAGAGAGAAGAGACACCAAATCCTAGTGGCGCGAAGGTCTTCCTGAAAGATCGTTCGGTCTGGGCCGAAAGAGCGCGCAGCGGTGTGACGATTAGCACCCGGCGTGCGGAGGATAGGGTCATTAACGCGGCAATCTCTGCCACTCGTGTTTTGCCCGCGCTGGTCGGCAGGGCGACGACCAGATCGTCCGTGACGTCTGTGGAGCGCTGGGCGGCTTCGCGCTGCGATGGCCATAGCTCCACCTCTGAGGTCTTGCGGGCGTAAAGTGAAGATATAAACAACCGCCGCAGGTCGGGATATTTTTCCTCCGCACCCTCGGGTGGCTCAGTCGGCAAATTCTGGTGTAGCGAGTGTTGCCACAAGTCGTCGATCAGGTGACGGCAGAGGTTCGAGATCCACCACAGCGGGACGTTCTCAGCGTTGTTGGCAAGCCCGACAGCGGTGGTAAGGAGCCCTCGTGCGGCTTCGATCGGCTCGACCTCGCCCGTCTCAAGCGCGAAGTCGAAAAATGCCAGGGCACGGCAGATCGTCGTATTGAGAATTGTCGACAGCACTTCGTCGACGTCAGCGTCTCCGCCCTGCAGTGCCGCCGCGAGCTGCTCATCGCCGTGAGCCCCATCATCCAACCAGTCGCGAACGAAGCCGCGAAGTTGGTCGAGATCGCGCAGTATCAGGTGTCGGATCGCTATTTCGCCGGGTGAGACGTTAAGGTCTTCCTCTGTCTCGTTGAAGATTGAAAAGGCGACGGCCGAGAAGCCGGCTAGATGGTAGGCTGCAGCAGCAATGGTGCGGCGGAATCCGCGATCAGGCGACTCTGGATTACCATTGCGCACCAGGGCTTCGAAGGCGTTGGCTGCGCGCTCAAAGGCCTTGCCAGTGAGTTCCGAAGCACCAGCCTGAGCCCGCAGTGCCATTGCGCCTCGAAGCAGGGCAAAACCGTGCTCGGCAAGATCTGTTTCGATGGTTGCGCCAAGCGGCGGAGCGTTTTGCGGCAATACGCCATCCTCGCGCATCAACGACCAAGCTGCACCGCGATAGAGGAGGCGCCCGAGAATACCGTCAACTGTAGCGGCCGTCAGGAAGGTGCTTAATTCTTCAGTCGTCTCCAAGATCTTCCGCCTCTAGGTACATTGCCGCAATGAAATCCTGATGGTCTTCGACGTGAATGTTCACGACGTAGTGGTCCCTGTTGACTCCAGCGGCTTCAAGGTTCTCTTTCAGGGATGCGTGAGGGCCGTTACCCGAAACGGTGAAGAGCATGTGGTCGATGCGATCGGCTCGCATAGATTTAAGACCCACTTCGTCGCGAAGGTCGCGACCCAGTGCGTTATCGCCAGCATCGTTGCTCTCCAGCAGGCGATTGGCGACGAACAGCAGCGAGTCAGGCGTGCAGCGGCCATTGTCGCGGTCGAGGACCTTGCGGGCGGCGGTGACCGTGGTTTTGCCAAGCTTCTGGTTACTTTTAGCTTCACCTTTTAGCAGCCAGAGCTTATTGCCTTGGTAGCCCGCGCCGATGAAGTCATCGCCGCGCATGGCCATGTTACGGCCGTCCTTGTAACGGAGCCGGCGCACGGGTACCCGCATACCGATTTCTTCCTCCACTAGTTCAGTCGCAAGGATTTCGCCGAGGTCGCCAGAGCGGCCCTTGGGGGTATTAGGCATTGCCTCGCTGAGGATCTTGGCAGCAACCTTGTATCCTAGTCGCCCTACGTCATCTGCGATGCGTTCAAGTCGGTCGTAGTGCGAGCGAATGGTCTCAGCAAGGTCCTCGCGGATATCATCGCGGCCGCCGTCCTTCTCGACATACGTCCAGTAATACTTGCGTTCATCATTTTCTTTAATGGACTCACACCACTTCTCATATAGCCCCACGGCGCTTCTCCCGATCAATCAGTTCTGATAACGTCAAGATTTTCCCGATTCGAAATCGGCTTATTGAAAGAACCCATCGTCAGCGCTTTACCACGTATCTTGCAAAATGGCGTCAATCTCTTCCCGCTCAGTTTCAGTCGCGCCAATCAATGGGAAGCCGCTCAGATTTCTTTCAATCACCAACAGGCAAAGATTTCTGATAATGTACCCTATAGGAGGGGAGACGCAATGTCAGAGATTAATCCACACGATGCCGCGCAGACTTTGCCCCAGGATCGGGAAACGCTGTACCACTTGGTCTGGAGCGAGCCCGCGGAACGTATAACTGTGTTGTATGACATCAGTACTGAGTTACTGGCAAAACGATGCAGCGAAATGCGGATACCCAGGCCGCTTGCCGGTTACTGGAAGGCACTTGCGCATGGGACTGCACCTGCAATTCCAGCTCTGCCCGCTCTGAGAAATGGTAAGGCGGAAAAGGTACGCGAGAATGACAATTCATCAATGCAATTTCCTGCCATTACGGTATCAAAATCAGCATATTCAGTCGCCCCAAAGCAAGCTTCTGTTACGAGTAATGGCTATGGATTGATAAATGATCTCAAAACGTATCTGCCAGTCTCTTCGGTTACAGAAGATGGCTATTATAAACCTGCGAAAAAGAAATTACTGGATCTCAACGTTTCTGATACGGGATTTGAGCACGCAATTGAGTTCCTGAGCCGGTTCATTGAAGCTCTGGGGAAAAAGGGTTATCGGGTAACGCTGGATGCTCCGGGAGAAAGGCTAAATCGTACGGATATTAATATTAAGGAAGATCTAAAAGCGGGAGGATATCGCTGGGAGAATTTATGGCGGCCTTATACGCCAAGTATTATTTGTGTCGGTGATATGTACTTTGCGTTTAATCTTGCTGAAATGACGGAGTATGTTCCGGCGAAAAAAGTCAAAAACCGCTATATTCGTGACGAACAGATGGGACGGTGGATTCGGGGGGGAAATAGTGAGTCTTTGATACACGTATCAAAACATACTCTACCTACCGGGCGATTTCTATTGCAGCTTTACTCGCCTTATTCTTCCGCAGAATGGTTGGTACAGTTCCGGCAGACGAAACAGTGCGGGTTAATTAGCCAGATCCCTAAGATGATTTCGGCGATGCAGGAGGCTGTTCCGCTAATTTCAAAGCAGCTAGAAGAGGCCAGAATCAAAGCTGAGGAGCGGTGTGTCCAGCGTGAGCGGGAATTAGCCATATATCTTGAAAAGGAGCGGATAGGTCGGGAACAGGAAGCTTACCGTGCCAGCCGTGCCGAGCTCAAATCTATTATGGTTCAGTGGGCTGAAGATAAACGGCTGGAACAGTTTTTTCACGAAGCAGAATCAGATACGGCAACGCTTGATGTTGAGCAAAAGGTGCAGGTTATGAAACGGCTACAACTGGCTCGCCAGTTCCTGTCAGAGGATACGGCGATTGAAAGGTTGCTGAAGTGGAAAACGCCGCAAGAGCGCTTAATAAAATAATAATATTATTATTCAGTAGGTTATAGGTTTCAGGGGTGAGGCGTGTCATTCAGCGCAAAATATTACTGGCTGACGGTTAGGTTCAAGCAATGAGTATTTTAATACTACCACCCTTAATCAGCCGCTCGCTATACATCTCTTTAATTGGGATTTGTAGTACGGCAGCAGTCCGGTCCCCTGCATACGAATATCGGATATCCAGAGCGATTATACCGGTTGTAGCCGTTGCGTATTGATTAAAAGCAGGATTATGAAGTCCGCTACTCTTTAAAACCGACTGACAGTTCAGGTCTGAACTAATAGCGTTAAATCAAAACCCCAAACCCCAAAATCCAAAATCCAAAATCCAAAATCCAAAATCATTTCACCGCTGCGAACCAAGGGGCGCTACGCCCGGCTATGTAGGTCATATCTTTTCCCTCCGTGTAATTTCCGTTCCCGTAACAGCTTCCGGTTAATCGTTCCCCAACATAACCCGTCCCACAAGGGTAAATGGCACGCATACTGCGCCCTTGCAGGCCGGAACGATGCAGGGAAAGCGAACCGTCAGGCGATACGAAGACGAAAATCACACCACTGACGGAGAAAAACCATGACTATTTCCCTGCATACTCAGACTAGCGCCCCTAACACCGCATCGGCAACCAGCGTATCCCCGCTGGACCCGTCAGGCTCCTCAAAAACGAAATTTTCAAGAACCAAAATCGATATTTATCAAAACGTAACTGACAGCATCATTTCTGCCCTTGAAACAGGTGTTAAGCCGTGGTCCCGCCCGTGGCAGCGCGTACCGGGCATGTCAGGATTACCTTCAAACTACGCGACTGGTGCTACTTACAGTGGAATGAATATCATGTTGCTATGGTGCAGTGCCTCAAAACAGAGATTCAGTGATTCGCGCTGGATGACCTACAAACAGGCAAAAGTGGAAGGCGGGCAGGTACGCAAGGGAGAACACGGCACTACTGCCATTTTCTATACCACGCTGGAAAAGGAAAATGACGACGGAGACACTGACTATATTCCGATGCTGAAAACTTTTACCTTGTTTGATGTTGAGCAAATTGACGGTTTGCCTCTGAGTGACGAAGCAGTTTGCCCGGCAGCAGAGACCTTTGAGCCGTTACCGCGTGCGGAAGCGCTTTTGCGTAACAGTGGTGCAACCATCATTGAGAAAGGTCAAAACGCCTTTTTCCAACCCTCTAACGATGAAATCTGGCTACCGGAACGGTACCTTTTTTCTGATGCCGCCAATTTCTACGCCACCGGCCTGCATGAGCTGATTCACTGGAGCGGGGTAAAAAGTCGGCTGAACCGTGAAATGAAAGGGAAGTTTGGCAGTGAGGATTATGCTTTTGAGGAGTTGATCGCCGAGCTGGGAAGCGCGTTCCTGATGGCGGATCTGGGTATCGCAGGAGAGGTTCAGCATGAAAGTTATATTGCTTCCTGGCTGAAAGCACTGAAGAACGACAAACGCTTTATTTTCAAAGCTGCCAGTGCGGCATCAAAAGCACATCGTTATTTGATGGATAAAGCCTGAGGGCAGGGGCAAGAAGCCGCAAAGGAATGTGGCTTTAACATAATATGGTAGTGGGTGGAGTAGCGGTGGTGTTAGGGGGTATCATTCCACTGCGAATTTTCCTGGCACCGGATGCCAGGAAAATTCGCAGGCTGCGGGGCGGGCGGCAAAGAGCCCGTCAACCCTTTAAATGTATAGGCTCCGACTTGATCCGGCGGTGCTCTTTGTTAGAAAACGATTCAACCTGACAGTCGACAACGAACGAACAGCGGACATTGTCTGAACTGGGAGGTAAGCTCTAAAATGAGTGACACAATTTGCAGGAATACTTATAGCATCCCTAACCTGTAGCGTAGGCAAAACTGCACCGGTCTTACTCCTCCTTTATACCTCTGGCCTTTACATAAATCACCATGCCGTATATGTTTATCAAGCCAATAGCTTTCATATGATAGTAAAATGTTTAGGTAGTCGTTCAATTGCCTAGACCTTCAGAATTTTACTGAGCAGCGGCCAAATTAGCGCCGTTGCGTGTGTATTAGCCCCCTGATGATCCATACACTTTGACCCGCCTAAAATAAGAGGTAGGCTTGGAACTATGTTCAAGACTGGTCAAAGCGAAATCATGGGTACTGTTCTTACTGAGCCAGAGCGACGCCGTCGTCGCACTCCGCAGGAGAAGATCGCCATCGTTCAGGAGACCTTCCAGCCAGGAAGCTCCGTTTCTCTTGTCGCTCGTCGTCATAATGTGAATGCTAATCAAGTCTTTAAATGGCGTAAGCAATACCAGGATGGCAGCCTGACGGCAGTCTCTGCCGGCGAAGAAGTTGTGCCGGCTTCTGAGTTAAACAGTGCCATGAAACAGATCCGTGAACTCCAGCGTCTCCTGGGTAAGAAAACCATGGAAAATGAGATCCTTAAGGAGGCGGTAGAATACGGCAAAGCAAAAAAATGGATTGCGCACGGACCCTTATTGCCCGGGGACGACGAGTAAAACCAGTGAGTGAAGCTCTGGGTGTGTCGCGTGCGCAGCTCTCGCTTTATCGTTATCGGCAGGCGGACTGGCAGGACGGTCGCATGCAGCGGCATCAGGATGACGCCGAATTACTGGAACACATCCGTGCCGAAGTTGCCGACCTTCCGAGTTATGGCTATCGACGCATCTGGGCTAATCTGCGCCGCCGTTCGGAGCAGGAAGGTCTGCCGAGGGTGAACGCAAAACGGGTATGGCGCGTGATGCGTGACAACGGCTTGTTGTTAGAGTCGAAACCCCGTCCCACACCGGATACCCGTCGTCACACAGGCCGGGTGGCGGTGGCCGAAAGCAATCGGCGCTGGAGTTCGGATGGCTTCGAGTTCCGCTGCGATAACGGCGAAAAGCTGCGGGTCACCTTCGCCATCGACTGTGGCGACAGGGAAGCCTTGGACTGGGCGGCCAGCACCGGCGGTTATGACAGCGATACGGTACAGGACGTTATGCTACGCTCAGTTGAACGCCGGTTCGGGCAAAACCTGCCGACAGCGCCCCTCGAATGGCTGACGGATAACGGTTCGGCCTATCGTGCCGATGAAACCCGGAGCTTCGCTAAAATGCTGGGCCTGGAGCCCCGAACGACCGCGATCAGAAGTCCACAAAGTAATGGTGTAGCAGAAAGCTTCGTTAAGACGATGAAGCGTGATTATATCGGTATGATGCCAAAACCGGACAGCCAGACGGCAGTGTTAAACCTGTCGTTAGCGTTCGAACATTACAACGAATATCACCCGCACAGCGCTTTAGGATATCGCTCACCAAGAGAATATCGGCGCAGGGGGAAACCATCAACCTAAGCGGGAATAGGTGCATGGATATATGGGGTCAAAACCAGCGTGCAGGGATGACCCGCTATGATCGAATCAATTAGTCTCTCCAATATCGCTACCTACCGTCCTGACAAATCAGAAGTTATTAATCTCAAAAAGATTAATTTCATTTATGGAGCAAATGGAGCGGGCAAGACCACAATCAGTCGACTTATTGAGAAACCTAGCCTCTCAACAGACTCTAGTATTACCTGGCTCAGAAATATGGCAGTGCCAGCAATGATCTATAACAACGACTTCATCACTGCCAACTTCTCAGAATCCAAAGAGTTTCAGGGAGTATTTACACTCGGCAAGGCCGAGAAAGTTCAGCTCGACCGCCTCAAAGATCTTAAAGATGAAAGAAAGCGCCATGAACAGTTGAGGGCCAAGTTAATCATCTCTCTTGATGGTGAAGATGGAAAACCTGGAAAGCATGCTGAGTTGATTTCTTTGGAAGCAAAGTTGGTTGGCCGATGCTGGGAACAGAAAGTGAAGCATGATGAATATTTCAAGGGGGCATTTACTGGTTTAAGGAATAATAAGGAAGCATTCAAAGCAAGGGTTCTTCAAGAACATGAGAATAACAAATCCACCTTGGTTGATTTGGTTGATCTCAAGGCTAGAGCGGCAGTTTTATATGGTGACCAACCCTCGAAAATAGATCTTGTTTCGACCTTGGATTTATCACGGTTGATAGCATTCGAGAAAAGCCCGATTCTGGTTAAAAAGGTGGTAGGCAAAGACGATGTTAGTATATCCGCGATTATTCAGCGGTTAGGTAATAGCGACTGGGTTAGGCAGGGTATGAGATTTCTGGAGCATACGGATGAACAATGTCCGTTCTGTCAGCAGACTCTGCCCCACGACTTCGAGAAGGAACTTACTGACTACTTCGATGAGACTTTTGAGGCGGATTCGAAGGCGGTCTCTGCCCTACGTAATAATTATTTTCAAATTGCTGAGGATCTTTTGGCTCAGGCACATGTTCTGTTAGCTTTGGATTGCACAGAACTGGACAAGGAAAAACTTAATCCTAAGATTCAAGCACTGGATGCTGTTGTTCTTGTCAATAAAGGGCGGATGGACAATAAAGTTACCACTCCAAGTGCTGAGGTGTTTCTTGAGGGGCTGGAGGGTATTGAGGCTGATATTGCTGCTATTGTTAATACGGCGAATGCGAAAATAACCGAACAAAATCGCCTAGTTGCAAGCTTCACTGCTGAGCAGCGCAGGCTCACCGGAGAAGTGTGGAAATATATTGTCGATGCCGAGCTAAAGAATACCTTGGCTGATTATACCTCTGAGAAGAATAAGCTACAGAAATCTATTTCGGGCATCGCATTGAGCCGGGATAAAGCCACGGAAGATATTAATGCTACAGACGTCGATATCGATAAGATTGAGGCGGAGCTTACCAGTGTAAAGCCTACAGTAATTGCTATAAATAAGATTTTAAAAAATTTTGGATTCCTCAGCTTTTCTCTAGATCCTGCATGTGCGGATAACTCCTATAGAATTATCCGAGCGGATGGGAGAGATGCCAAGCAAACATTGAGCGAGGGCGAGAAGACCTTCGTAACGTTCCTTTATTTCTACCACCTGTTGAGAGGGAGTATTACGACATCCGGTATAACCGCCGATAGGATTGTGGTCATCGATGACCCTGTTTCTAGCCTTGATAGTGATGTGTTGTTTATCGTGAGTAGTTTGATCAAGGAGCTTTTCGCCGAAGTTAGAAAGAGTGGTAGCCATCTTAAACAAGTTGTGGTGCTTACACACAACGTGCATTTCCATAAAGAGGTCACGTACGATCAGCGCCGGAAGGCAAATACATCTCTTGCTGATGAGACATTTTGGATTGTCCGCAAACCAAATGAGTATTCGGTAATTGAGTTCCATTCAAGTAATCCAATCAGGAATTCTTATCAATTACTCTGGGCAGAGCTGAAAAGGACACCGGTGCCAGTCCTTACGTTGCAGAATACCATGCGACGGATTTTGGAGAACTATTTCAAGATTTTGGGTGGTGTCGATACGTACCACTTGGTCGACAAGTTTGAGGGTATTGAAAAGACACAATGCCAGTCTTTGATGAGTTGGGTAAACGATGGATCGCATTACGCTCCGGATGAGCTCTACGTGGCCATTAGTGACAATATGGCAGCAAGCTACCTGAAAATTTTCTTCAAGATATTCAAGGCGGCTAAGCATGATGCGCATTACAGAATGATGATGGGCGATTCATATGTTGATCTAGATCCGGAAGAGATCTCAGAGCAGCAGGCGATGACTGATGCTAAAGAAGAGGGGGGCGTTGTATTTATTGATGCCGGTGTAGTAGAGGAATCAGCCCCAGTACCGACTGTACTCAAGTCTGAGATTGCTCAGCCCGGATTCGATCAGGGTATGCCGTTTTGAAGCCTTCCGTTGACGAGCGCATCCATGAAAACATCCATCGACTAGATCAGGTTCGAAGCATCCGACCGAACGAGCGGAATGATCACTTTCCCTTGATTAAGGATAGCGTTGCAACGACCCGTTAAACTCACAGTATAAAGCGGACAAGCTTACTGAGCTGAAGGTCCGATGTGAGCGAGGAGCGGAAATTCGCGAGGCAATGCTGGTAGGAGTTAGAGGTTTGCATGAAACTCCATACATGGTAATGATTTCAGTCTCAATAATAATTGGATTGCCTAGGTTCAGGTCTCTTTAATGTGACGTCGCAGCTATAAATGGCAGTTCTTCAGGATTTATAATTAAGGTATAGTTATGAATTAACAGAAAATCGTGTTGGAGCCCCATACATATGACTATCGTTGTTGACTTGAAAGTTGCTAACTATTCCGGAAATTTTGATAGAGTCAATACATCAGGAACTCGCTATCATCCTAACCATATTAATGCTCTGGATTTGTATCGACATGCAATAGCAAATACCTCTTGGCAAATATTCACACCTACTTACTTTAGAAAGTATGGGTGGGAAGCAATTTATCGTTTCGGGATCGCCAAAAGTTTATCTCACGTGGATAATATCTTTGCACTTAATGTCTTAAATCACTTTTATTTTTTGAATCATGCTGACCATCACATGTTTTCCAATTATGTTATGCAGGGTGTTTTTCAGCAATCGGTGGGGGCATGTTTCCTACATGACGTATGTGTAAGGCACTATGGGCCCGAAAGGGTATTTCCAGATATCATGTCACGGTTGATTAAGAACCCATTATCCATGGGCGATATCAGCGATACAACCAGAGATAACAGCTATCATGTAGGGATGATATTTTCACGCTTATATGCTGAGCAGGTCTTCTCTGTCCCTTTTCTGACACATGTTCGTGATTTAAAGAAATCACATGCCGTTGTTTCTAATAATGGATTAGAACCGGATTTAGCCGGACAGGATCTACGTTTTCAATGGCATGCTTTTGAGGCTAAAGGAGCAACGAGTGAGTCATATCTCTATAGCGGGTTGAATAAGGCGAAGAGGCAGCTTACATCTTTAGTCTCAATTAATGGGGACACCAACATTACTCGTTCAGCCAGCGGTACTCTTTATAATGAAAACGGCGTGCGCACATTGTTGCGTGACCCAGAACCGACAGGAGAAACTACAATGATCCTTGATCGCTTAAGCGCCATATCATCGCACTACAAATATATAAATCTGGATACTGAATTACCCAGCAGAACTGATACGTTTGCCGCATTGCCTGATTTTATTAGTTTGCCTTACCTCAACTTTTCCGGACGCCCTTTCAGGATGTCAATACACAGAAATATGTTAAATTTATTACGTGAAGTTGATCAAATATCACGAATCTATCCTTTATTCCCTGACGGGGAGAATACTAGAGCACTGAATAATGATGATTTAAGTGAAATAATAATGAATCGCAACTATCGTAGTTCTCATTTACAGGAACAGTACACTGAAATCGCAAGAGATATGCGTAGAGTTCTTGACCAGAATTTTGGGGAAGGGATAGGTGGGACGTTTGGTATATCTATTGGAATAGACGGTTTGTGCCTTGAATCCTTTAATTTTTGATGTAAAAACACTTTTCTTTATATCGATATTTCTAAATTATGGTTTATGTATTTACAGTAAATTACATCATGTGGAAATTGAGGGGATTTATAATTTAGGATCAGCACAAATATAATCATGGATGCCTATTTATATAGGAGTGGAAATACATCCACCCGAACTGGCTGAGCCGCAATTCATTCAAATCAACTGAATTTACAGGCGAACTGATTATAGTTAGGGGAACCGGCTTCCAGCAGCTAAAATTAGCTGGTATTATCAACTTCCGCTTCTGGCACGAAGCGGCCGACCTAACTGAGCAGAAGGTTCGCTGTGAGCGAACAGCGGGCGTTTGCAGTTGTTAACACGAACCAATACTTTAATCGAATAGTCTTCATCAACAGGGCACGGGTCGCTTCCCCTGTAAGTCCGAGTAAGCTTACCAACAGCCAGAAGCGGCGATTCAGACTTGGCAACCTAGATTAGACGGTGAAAGCCAAGGTTGCTTAAACAGTAAGTTCCTGAGGATGCATAAAATAAATAGACAGTCTTCTCTTGCTAAGTTTACTCTCAGAATAAGGTTTGCAATCGAATGCAGAGAAAGATTAAATGTTAGATGCTAAAGAACTCAATTGCTTCAGTAATGTTATTCATCATCTGCTTATCACCGTTTGTCACCGCCTGGTGCAAAAGGCCAGAGAGCATGGCATTACGTGTGTTAGCCGGTATGACACAGGGACTGAGTATTCCACGCGACTGCGGATATCCATCCCAGTGAACGCCGAGTTCTTTAGTGCCGCCGTTGTATTCGTGCTTATGATCATAGTGACCATAAATTAATACCATCCCATCATCTTCATGGAATGGTTTAGAATTTTTCCAGTACGAAATCATGTTCATTTTTGATTCCTTTAATCACAATGCGTTAAGTTAGCTTGCTGTACCCTGATTGAAGTTAGCGTTTATTTTCTTGATAGCAGACCAATACATATCCTCGAAGTTATCGCCTATTACTTCAATTGTAATAACTTTGACACTGAACGCTTCAAGCAACCCTTTCTTTTCATCACTAATGTTATGGGTATAAAAATAGATTTTGTTATTTATTGTTGCTTCAGATAAAAAGCGGGCTCGTTTATTTAGCAACCACCAGATGTCAGTCTCGCTGTAGTCTAATGAAAAACCGAGAATGTGGACATTGCTTGAGAAAAAGAGATCAACCCAGGATGTGTGACAAAATGAAAAATCCCTCAGTTTGTCTAACATGGACTTAACAGTAACGTCAACACCATTAATCTTATGTGAGTACGTACCTTTAACATATGCATCTATTTTACTCACTGAACCACAATAATGATCTAACCCAAGCATAATGGATTTAGGGTTATCTATTTCACCGTGTATATTCCAGAGAAATTTTGTATCGTTCTCTGACTCGTACATTCTCTTTCTTCTCAGGCTATAGATATCTTCTGAGCTGAGCTTTACTGGCGAAATGTTAAGTGCCTTTTCGAAAGCGTAATCATAATTAGTAGTAAGATAATGCTCAATGGGTAATGATGCTAACTCCTCAAGAACCTCATTTGGTCCTTGTTCTCGCAGTCCATTAGCTATAACATTTTTTATTTCAAGTTCATCTTTTTTTTCGCTTCTATCTGGCGCATGTTTTTCCAGAAAGATTCGTTCATACACCATAGTGTTTGGCAGTTGCCCGCTTTCGAATTTGTTGATGCCTTTTATATTATCCAGCAAATCACTCCAGGTGACGTGATTTTCAGAAAGCCTGTTTATTCCATTACCAAAAAAAAGAGTGTTTGCCATATGTACCATTTGTTTTTAGCCAGTTAACTATGTTCTTAAATTCAATATTTTAAAAAAACATTCGTGAACCACGATCATTGCTTTTCATTAGTAGCGTGAAGAGATCAAGTGCTCGCTCGTAATTAATTTTATGTTTCCCGTGTGGTGTCGCCTCTATGAACATCCGCATTTCCTGGGGGGAGAACGAGAATTTTTTCGGCAGTTTAAGCATCCTTTTTACTGTTCCATCTGCTGAATTACACTGGTCACAAATTAGTGTTTCAGGAAACCGAGACACGCCTAAACCCATGTAGTCAGTAGAATGGTCGTGGTGTTTGTGTAACGCTGCAACCCAATCCATAAAAGCGGCCGGTGTATTCGGGAATCTGAGGGTCCATCTCATGATCTGAAATTTGCTGCGTCCACACCCAGGGCAGATCCAGTTGTCTCCCGTTGCTTTCCATAGTCTATGATAATGGAGTCCAGTGTGGTTCCGATAATCTTCGTATGTAGGCGTTTTGTTCTTCATTATTTCACTGGCGCTCCACTTTTACGGCACTTTTGCGGTTGGGTTGCCATTCAGGATGGCTGGAACATCGTTGTAATCTGTAAGCAATAGCACACATGTGAGCACAGATATGACTACTCTAGAGCTGTCCTAAATCATCATCCAATGTGGCTATACGCTGGATTATGTCGTACAAAACGGGCCTCTCCGTCACCAGGTGAAAACCACAAGAACATAAATAGCGGCTCTTTCCGGGCGAGGATTTGTCAGAGGTCAACAATTCGCTTCCCACTAGCTAGGGGAAATTTTCCCGCTGGCAGCACATAGGGTACGGCAAAGGCTTTTCTGCAGGTTTCACTGTGGCAAAAATAATCGCCCGTCAAAACTATTGCATCCGTATTGGGCATGCTTACAAAGGCAGCTTCCCTTTCATTTTTCTACCATACCTACTTAAGAAGTATGGAATTAATAATTATCACAATCGCAGATAGATGGCTATAGATCCGTTTCATTCACTGTGTAACTCTCAGGGTTCGAATGACTATACCTACCCAGAGCAGCCTGTCAGATGAGGTTTGGCCCTGTGTCGTAGTTGTGCCAGGTCAAGTCTGAGCTAATACAAGTCAGTATCTTTCTGGAGCGTCTGCAGCCGCTGCTCCAGGCAATCTAGTCTTTCTTCGAGGCCATGACTTTGCTGCTCAATATCTTCCAGCGTTTCTGACAGAAGATCACGTAGCAGCACAAAATTTGCGTGCAGGGCATATACAAAATCGTTGCCGCGTTCCAATAATGCTTCGCGCGGTATGTCCCGCAATGCGGAATGCGTCATCCATGTGACCAGCGCTTTTGCGCTCATTTCGGTCAGTACGTCCAAAAGTCGGTCAGTTTCTCTGTTCATTCTGGAGTCCTGTATGTTCTGATGTCGGGGGAGTATTTCGGAAGGGCATTACTTCCGGTCATTGCGCAGCGGGTTGGGGCAGTTGGTGATACAGAACAACTATATGCAGTTGCCTAAATCGAGCCGTTGCAACTCGTCGAGCGTATAGATGCGGAAGACATTCCGGTGGCGGGTTTCCAGCGGGATGTGTTGATGGTTAACGATGACGTGCCGGATGCTGTCAAACAGCCGTTCAAGACCGCGCTTTTTCTGCGGGTCCGGCACGATATAAAAAACGTAAATCCAGTTTTTACGTGTCCGCGCCAGCAAATGGCTGGCGATGATCGACTGGTAACGGGCTTTGGTTTTCAGACGGCGCTCGGTCTCAATGGCGATCACGGTGCCGCTGGGCAGGGTGATCAACCCGTCCGGGCGGTGACTGACCTGATAACGGCTGAGGAAGGTTGTGCGATCGCCGTTTATCCATCCGGATGCGCCTTTTTGCTCAAGGATAATCCGGGCTGCCTGATTATCAAGGTGATGCTCCAGCGTCCAGCCGGTGATTTTTGAAGGCTCAAACCGCGCCGGAAAAAGCACATCGTCGGGGATTAACACAACGACCAGTCCGTCACTGGTTATGCCCCACAATGAAATTTTCATGGTGCGCGATACCAGGACGTGCTTTTGTATTAAGCCCATGCCCTCGACTTTTGAAAGCAGGGAATACAGCGATTTATGATCTCTGAAGCCGAATAGCAGCATCAGTGTTTTAAAGTCACTGTACGTTTCTTCTTTCAGGAAATTCAGCAGTCGTTGTATTTTTTCGCGGTGTCGCATCTGGCGTTCGCGGTATGTGGTGATAAGCATCATTACCCCCATTAATAATCCAGCAATGACGGGTTATCCTCTTTATAGGCATTCGGCATTGTCGTGTCTTTTTCGCCCGTCTCATCAAAAAAAAGATCGGGCCACGTTGTGGTGATATCCGGTGTTGATGCGGGGCCGGGGGATATTCCCTCCTCGCTAAAATCCAGGGTGATATTTACCGTTGCGGCGGTGGCGGCAATCGCGGGCGACACGGCACAGATCTCCAGTTCGCGTTTTTTCACCTTGATGGGCGAAATCAGAGAAGCAGAGGGGAGTGCTTTTGTCGTGAAAATGAAGCTGACAAAATCAGGTAAGTTCAGGATCATATTGCTGTCGGTAAAGAAACGTTCCGCCTGCCTGATGGTGCGTTCACTGTCGATAGTCTCTGTCAGCACGGCATCGGTTTTTGCTTTGCGGACTTCATCATCGACTAATATAGTGCCTGACATCCTGGCCACCCATTCCGCGGTGTCCGGGTCCATGACACGATAAACCAGTTTGAATTTGGCATTTTCAACGACCGCGCCGACAACGGCGTCGCCTTTCAAATCTGCCGGACAGTCTTTTAAATCGGCAATCGACTGATGGTCCATAATAATATGCACGCCTTTATCGCGTGCGGCGCCTAAACCTTCCAGCGCGGGCCTGGATAAATGGTATTTCAGTTCGGAAAGATAAATAGCAATGGGGCGGGGCACGTCTTTCACTCGCTCGCGCCTTTCTGCCAGCTGGTACAGGCGAACCAGCAGCATGCGCTGCGCGGTAATGATTTTGCTGTTGCGCATTGAACCAATTACATAACAGCAACCGCCTTTCTCAAATATCGTATTAAGCGAAAATCCGGTGGGGGCATTAATGGCATTGAGCAAGGCCAGCTCTTCAATTTTTCCGAAAAAGGCTTTTATCTTATCGGCAATACCCTGAACGTAGTCTCCGTTATAAACATCCCGAATGGTTGCGGTAGTATTCCGGGTGACAAACTGCGCGGCTATCCGGGCCGCTTTCCGGTCGTCAATGCGATAAAAGTCCGACTCCTGACCTTTTTCCGCCAGACTGAAACCAGCAACAAAAAGCTCTTCCAACTCATCGGCGGTGATCTCTTCAATCAGGTTTAACTGGTGTTGGGGTTTTCGCAGGTCAATCAGGGCAAAAGGTTTCCCAGCATCCTCACAGGCTTTCCGGTAAAGGTGCGGTGCCCATTCATCATCCTTGGGGTCCATCACAAATACGCCTTCGCCGGCCAGAACACTTTGATATAGTAATATGCCGGTGGCAACGCCCTTACCAGCACCGGTGGTGCCGATAATATCCGCGTGTTGTTTTTGCCAGTCTTTTAACGGCAGGTACATCGGCTGAATATCGCGGTCAATGCCGATAAATAACCCTTTGTTCAGGTCGATATAATCCAGCGGGTCATAATGCAGTGTTTCCGGCAGCAGTGATTTCACCGTACGGACATCGGTGCGTAATTCCCGTTCAAGCGTGGTTTTCCTGACGAGGCGTTTCTTTATTTTGTCTAACTCAGGTGTTAATACTCTGCGCAGCAGAATATGCAAAATAAAACCCGTTACGGTAAAGGCAATCAGCACCGGCCATGCCAGAACGGGAATGCTGGTGACTACACGGCCTTTATAAAGCCACTGGAAAATCCAGATAACAACCGGGGCCATCGTACCGCAAAGAAAACACAGTATGGAAAAAGCAATAATCAGCTTTTGCCACAACGGGGCTTTTTGCCGTTCATCGCTTTTCATCGACGCGAAAAACGGCATCGTCAGCCCCGATAACAGCGCCAGCATCAGCTGATGCTGTTGCATAAAAGCAATGAAGCTCAGCGCGCCATTCACTATCGGCGACAGTGAAACGGCCAGCTTATTCAAAATCACGATGCCTCCTTTGTCAGCAGTTCGCCCCATGACATCGCCCCATCAATTCGCCCCACGGTGTCGGGCGAAAAGGCGGGGCGAGCGTCAGGGGCGAAGAAGGTGGCCGCGTTGCGGCCATGTGCAGGAAAGCATGCTTTCCTGCACCAAACGGCGTGCGCCAGTTCATGCGGGCTGGACGCCCTTATGATATGTCGCATGGGGGTAATGTCGCGGCTGGACGCTGCGCCAAAACCCCCAACGTCCACGGCGGCACACCGTCGCCCGCTACGCGCGACCACCCCCTTTGAGACGCCGTTTTTCGCCTATTTTTTCTTTTGTCCGTTCCGGCCAAGCGAAAAAATGGGAAAACGCCTTCAAAGAGGGTGGTCGCGCCACGCTACCGGCTTTTGGCCGGAGACTTAGCCGCGACGGTGTGCGGGGCTAACGCCCCCCAAATAAACCGACGCGTGGGCGCGTCTTTTTGCTCGCTGGGGCGGCAAAATTTATTCGGCTCCCCCCAGCCAGCTCGGTTCCCCTGGGGGTGAATGCTCGCCGGTGGGTTCGGGCGACGCAAATTAGCAATTTCTTCGAAATTGAATTTACTCGCCTCACGCCACTGTTAAATTCATGCTTTGCGCATGAATTTAACAGCACAAAAGCCGCATCTGTGATTGTTGTTATCACCTTAACTGGATGCTGATTTCGATAAAATGAGATAACAATCATATAGATTTGATTTCATCGTTTAGCGGGATTTAACTGAATAGGAGTATTCTAATTTTAGTTAAAAAAACTCTTTCTGAAAGCAGTGTCGATTGCCAATGTATTATGATTTCGATATCATCGAGTCATTACCTTTGTCAAATATTATGTTGAAAATGAAACCAGAGGAAGAAGATCAATGTCTATTGAAATAAAGAAAATTTTACCAACAGAGTGGGTTGATGCTTATAAAGTTATATCGCAGTTAAGAGATCTGACAGAAGAAGAATTTATCAGAAGGGTTAGAATGCAAATATTTAACGGTTATGAGCTAGTTGCTGCATACTCAGGTGAGAACATTGTTGGAGTAATGGGATTTAGACATGTACATACGTTAGCTCGTGGTTTTCATCTCCACATTGATGACCTGGTTGTTGATGAAAAACAAAGAGGTTCAGGTATAGGAAAATTATTGCTGAGCTTTGCGGTAAAGGAAGCAAAAGAGAGAGAAATGAATTTTGTTTTTCTTGATGCGAGAAAAGAAGCAATACCGTTCTATGAAAGTAATGGCTTTATTTTTCATGCCTCACCGTCTATGAAGAAAATTCTTTAAATTCAAATCAGCGAGTAATGGTCCCGGTTACTCGTATAATAATCTGCTCACCCGGCAAACGTGCCGGTAATTGATCAACCGCGCATACGGCCAAATTTACCGATGATTTGGCTGATAATTTCCGGGTTAGCTGATTCGCATTCGAGCAAAAATGCTTTACGGGCATCGGCTGTATGGCTGGGTAAAAAACCGTGTTTGTTCTTTTTCACAATATTAAAGAAAGAACGTTCAGCAGAGCTGCATTCTTTTCCTCCGTCATTACCCGTCGTTTTACCGTACATACATAAAACGACTTCACAGGCATCGGCAGCCATCGCAGTGGATGACAATAATGAAGCAATACAAAGAAAAAATGCAGGTAGTATGATCGACTTCATGTTGATTACCTCTGGTTGGAAATGAGCTATTGAATGTTGTGTTGTCGGGAGGGGGGTACCTGGAAAACCTGGCGTGTGAATGGTGTTACCGATAAAACTCAATTTCCGTTGTATTACAGGTCAGGCAATTATTCAGTTTTGGCTGGAAGGTAATGACGCCTGAGTAACCGTTTTTTCGTAGCCAAACTTTGGCCCTGAAATAATGTTCACCATCCAGTGCGTTAACAATAATGTGACTAGAATGGACAACGGCATACCAGACGTCAGGCGGGTAAACCGCATCAGGATTGAAGGCCATTTTTATTGACCAGTGGTCATCAATTGTGGGGGACGGCAAAATAACCCGGTTCTCTGACCACTGTGGAAGACTCGTATTCATTTCCACGCCGGGTTTTCCCCATTCGGGCTGCACAGGCTCTGGTGGGGATGAACAGCCAGAAAGGATAACTATCATCGCGCTGGTTAAAAATAGGTCAATTGTTCGCATCGTTGAAGTCCTCCTTCATTTTATCCAGGTGAAGATATTTGTAATAGATATCACCCATCCGGCGGATATCGCCGTGAATATCAATACTGACGATAATATCCACGCTTTTAAGCACCTTACGTAACAGCACCTCAAACGGGATATTCTGGCAATCAGGGTTTTCAAAACAGCGGTCAATAATGCCTTCAATACAGTCTTCCGGGCTGCCCGCATGCAGGGAGGTGATAAGTCCTTCATGACCGGAGCCGACGATTTTCAGCGCGTCCCAGGCTTCCCGGCCACGAATTTCCGCCAACAGAATGCGGTCCGGGTTCATCCGGTAATTGGCCCGGATAAGCCTGGCGGGTGTGACGATGGAGTCCTCCCCGGCGTCTGCCGGATAAAATAGATGAACATAATTGGCGTGGCGGTAAAACCGGATTTCGGGGTTGTCTTCAATGGTGATGAGTCTCAGGTGTTGCGGTATATAATGTAGCAGCGTTTTCATATAGGTGGTTTTGCCAGACCCGGTTTCCCCCACAATGAA
This sequence comes from Sodalis sp. C49, assembly GCF_046352915.1. Taxonomy (NCBI): domain Bacteria; kingdom Pseudomonadati; phylum Pseudomonadota; class Gammaproteobacteria; order Enterobacterales; family Bruguierivoracaceae; genus Sodalis; species Sodalis sp. C49. The sequence continues at coordinate 647,991 of NZ_CP163303.1, forward strand.
TATCGTCCTGCCATACTCAACGGCCTTTTCAATAAAGCGGGGAATATCCCCGCTGGTATAATATCGGGCCAGTTCATCATCCTTGCTTTCAGTCCGCTCCTTACCTGTTACCCGGTTATAAAAACCGGCATCAATCCAGGACTGATGCGTTTTCTGTTCGAATGACGGTTTGCGCAGCGTGATGGAAACCGTATCACGCTCACAGGCCGGGGGAATAATAGTCTGGATACGCTCACCGGAACCCAGCGTGGCGGAGAGGATGGGCGACGTATCATCCACGTTGTCCTCATTCCATGAAGCCAGCGCTTTGGCAAAAGCGTAACACTGACGCAGCGTAACCGGGGCGTCGTGCATCTGCCATTTTCCGCGAATTTTCGTGTGGATCTCGCCGGGGCGGTTAATGGCGATGTCGGTCAGGCCGTCCAACGGCAGGAAATCACCGAAAAGCTGATTTTTCATAAAATCAAGAGACAGGTTTTCAGTCGGCATACACTCCTCTCTTTTTCATGCGCAGTCGATAGACGGAGGAAAAATCAATATCGGTGCCGGTCATGATACTGATAACGTCTCCCTGGTTCAGATACATCGTGGGGGGAATGTTGATGCTGTTCTCCAGCGTCGTTTTCGCCATTTCCGACGCGGCGGCGCGGGTGTTTTCGGTATAGTCGGTGTTGCGGTCTTTTCCCGGCGCTGAATCCGCCGCTGCCGCAGCCACATCCTGCACGGTGCTCAGCATCAGGGCATTACCGAAACGCGCCCATAAATGGGTATCAATCCAGCCTGAAATACCCGCCTCACCCAGCGGGCCGGTGGCCCCGGCATCCGTGAGCGGAATTTGCAGGCTGCCGGGCTCCGGCGTGCGTAACTCCGTCCAGATGATAAACATCCGGCTGCGCCCGTGTTGCAACGCCCCTGAGCGGTATATTCCCCTGGCGACGGTGCCCGCCGGGATCAGCTTCACATGGTTGCTGGCGCTGTAGACATCCTCGCTGATAAGGCATGAAATCGCGCCGCCCACATCGGAGACAAACCGCCGCATCATTGAGCAGGGAATATAGCGGTCAACCGGGATATAGAGATCAGGATCGAGGTTCAGTCGTCTGACGCCGGTGACCTTAGCCACCCCCGGATTGTCATTGTTGCCATTGGTATCGGATGCGGTTGCCGGACCGTCGGTCGTTCTTGCGATGTCGCGCGGTTCGCTTCGGGTTTTTCGCGTGTTGCCACTTTGCGCTGAACCTGGGGCAGTGCTCAGCCCGTCAGCCAGCGCCGTCGCCTTGTTCAACGTGGGCGGTTCCTGTGGGGATGGCGCGGCAGTTTGTGCCTGGCCCTTGTCCGTCGCCGTTTCCGGCTTGTTTTGTCCGAACAGCCCGAACGGATTGCTGTCCATGCCGAGGTTGGTTCGTGCATGTTGTCCCGCGCTGGTCGAAGGCGGAGGTGTGGTGTCGGCCTCCTTTTCGTCTTTGTCTTTCAGCGTCCCAAGCAAGCGATCGCCGCCGAGCGCCAGTGCAACCAGTAAGGCCAGGCTAACCAGGCAGACCAGCAGCGTCCGGCGACCGGGTGTTTTTCGAAAGCGGGTCACTTCGGGCTGACCGGGAGGCGTTTTTTGTTCTGACTCCGGGCTCGCCATCGCCAGCTGGGCACGCTCGCGGGCTTCTGCCTCCAGTTCTGCCGTGGTTTTCTGCGCTTTTTCCGGGAAGGATGGGTCTGTCATTTTGCCTCCAGCGTGACGGCGGGTGAAACGGTGTCGCTACCGGCGCCCGTGGCTTGCCCGAATGCCGCGTTTTCAATCCCGACCACGGCATTGCCGTAGCGCAGTACCAGGCGCGGCGACAACGTTCGTACCACCATCACGGTGTAATTGCCCTGACTGACAATTCGGGGCGTGACTTCTTGCTCCTGACCGTTAACCACCAGAAAGGGAGAGGGTAGGATTTTGACGGGTGAAAAACCGATATAGGTAAAGCGGCCATCATCGTAAGTGAAGTCCGGTGCTATGGACGCCGACCCTGTCGCCACCCGTTTGGTATAGCGCCAGTTACGCGGCGTGGCGGCTTGTTTAAATGCCGTTGCTATCTGCTGTTTTTCCTGCGTTTCGCGCAGCATTTTCAGACGGGTCGCGTTGGCGGCATCTGATTGCCGGCGGGCCTCATCCGGATAGCGATAGCGGATGACGAAAGCCTGCGAGGGCGAGTCGTTATCCAGCACATTCAGTTCCAGGCTGTAATCACGTTTTGATGTCACGACAAAGAGATTGGTCTTCCAGTCCTTTGCGGTCGGCAGAAAGACCTGACTGACGTTATTGCCGCTGGCATCCGTCACCGGCTGGGTAATGGGGTTCGGGCTGACGCCCACCCGGTTATCGCTGCGGGTCACCGTCCAGCCTTTGGGAAAGCCCACCTGCGCATCAATAACTTCCTCATCATCGTCGAACAGCAGCGTGGTGACGTAGCCGGGTCGGGTATTGACTACCGTGGCGTTCTGGCTGTTGTAAAAGACGTTCTGCATCCGGCTGTCCCAGACACTTCCACGCGGTATGGCGGCACCCCAGGCCACGTATGACGCCAGGATAAGGGTAAGGCCCAGACTTTTTCTCAGCATCATTCAGTCCTCAGTTCTTTATCGCGCTGGTAGCTGGTGACGATGAAGCCCATCGGGTTCACTTCGCGCTGGCTGTCGGTGAGTTGCTTGCGTGGGAGATAGCGGTACGTCAGGCGAATATTCCAGACATCCGTTTTGACGGAATTATCCGCAATGCGGCGAATGGTACGTCTGATGCGCAATGTCGCCAAATGGTCGGGCGCTGTGGCGGAGGCGTGGACGTTAGAAATAATGTCAATATAAACGACATACTCCGCTTTATTGAAAATGACATCTGGTGCCTGGTCGTTGTTAAACCCGTCCAGATAATCCTTATTCACGCTGTCACTGTTAAATAACTGCACATCGTCATAATCACGCTGGAGCGAAAAATAGTTATACCCTTCGCGGAGCTTGACGTAGTTTGCCGCTAAGGCATGCGCCAGCGATTCTTCAGAAGAAATATCCCGCTCTTTAATCCGGGTCATGTATTCATAACGACCGGTCTGTTTATCCACGGACCATAGCTCAATCTCAGTGGTTTTCAGCGGTAACAGGATAATAATGGCCGCAATGGTCATTGCGGCCAGGGTGAATCCGACCGCCGCCATCAACCAAGCTACTTTCCTGGCGCGCTCATCCTTTTCCAGAATGACGGCTTCAAACGTTCGGGACGACGCAAGAACTTTTTCTGCTTCAGACATGTTTTGTCAGCTCCTGGATGATGGCCGGAGTGTTCACCGGTTGTGGTTCTCCGGATACCGGCGGGAGAGTGTCGTTATGCTGTGCACAGCCCGTGAGCACGCACAACATCAGAAAGACGATGCTGAGTTTCATATCAGGCCTTTTATTGAACGGATGCGTTGGCGTCAGTGTTATTGCAACGACGCGATACGAATGCGGATGTGACGAGCGGCGAAGAGATTTGGTGTAGTAACGCCTCCTCAATGTGACAGTTTCTAGTTGCGAGCTTGAATTTAAAATGACAGTCGGCACCGCGTCAGAAGCGGAAACTGTCAAATAGTTCACCCTTTATTGCCGGCTAAGCTAAAAAATTATCAATAATTAGATGCTAAATATGAGTTTTAATATCAATGTTCTGATAGACTACTATTGAAATATATTTTTAATGTGACAAACTTAGTTCTTGCTAAGTTATAGATTATCAAGGTTACATATGGCATCTATACTTATAAATCCAATAACCCTATCAAGGTTCAATGCGTTAGCTACCTATGCTAGAAATCCGCGAGTCAAATCACACTCACAAGAATTGGAGTGGTTTGAAACATGTGATGGAAAAATACTGGGTGTCTTATTGATGGATACAATTGACAATGATTATGTTGGGATCATATTTTCCCGTGACCTCAATAAAAGATATCGATTTATCAATTTGACTAATTTTGGGTTTAATAGTTCGAAAACTAAAAAAGAATTGTTAAATAAAATTCGCGAATTACACCCATCAGCTGATGAACTTGGCGCTCAGGGTGATGAAAGCGATGAAACTATGGATTTTTTTATTGAGTTAGAAAAAAAACAATTTTAACCCAGATTTTAAGTTGGTAAAAGAATCACTAAATTATACTGGAGCAAAAAACATTATTGAACCATTAATGAGGTGGTATATTGATATTGATGGAAATTTTGTTGAGCAATTTCAAACAACAGGTTTTTATCAACGAATTTGGGAACTCCTTCTTTTTAGTATCTTTACAGAAAACGACTGCATTTTTGATACTTCTTTCAATGCTCCAGACTTTAATCTGTCATTTATTAATGGCTTTTATACCATTCCGTTTGCAATTGAAGCAACTACTGTTAACAGGCCAGTGGATCGCACAGGGCAACCAATCGCAATGCCAGAAGTTAACAGATCAAATATAGAAGAATATAATAATCTCCTAGTTAATTACTTCCCAACACGATACTCGGGACCATTGCTTGCAAAACTGAAAAAGAAATATTGGGAGCAAGACCATGTATCAGGAAAACCATTTGCTATTGCTATCACTGATTGCCAATTCAAAGGTGCTGGCAATATAAGCCATGATGCGCTACCTTTATATCTTTATGGTTTTCAGCAAAAAGTGACATCCGCTGGTGTTGAAGAACGTATTGACATTAATTTTCACATATGGGGAACAAAGAAGGTTCCATCTGGATTTTTCAATTTTGATGATTCGGAAAATATTAGTGCAATATTATTCTCCCCTGCGGGTGACATAGATAAATTTAATAGAATGGGCCTCAAAGATGATTTCAATGATACAAAATATAAGATCAAACGCACAGTGAAATCACCAAACTCTGAAACTTGGGAAATTGAGACTATCATAAGAATAGTTCCAACTAAGAAGTACACAGAGACCTGGGATGAAGGTTTAGTTGTTTATCACAACCCGAATGCATTGTATCCCTTCCCAATATTTATTTTACCCAATGCGACTCATTATCACGTAGTTGATGGCAGACTTATTGCTGAATTTGACAGACTCCCTATAATTGAGGACTCATCTGAAATTATAAGATACGAGTGATGTGTGACTGCTCTTCGTTAATAACCGTCCGAGGGCTTTCCTGCGGACGGCTCAGTGCCAGATAGCAGCCACTACTAACATCACGGTGCGTTAAGTACGCGGGGGGCAGGTCACATTATGTTGACAACAAAAAACCGCCCGAGGGCGGTTTAGTCTTACATTTGATCTTTTAGATACGTTGAATCAAACCAAATCTGAACAAGAGATTAGAAAGCTCGCCTATAGGGACGTTAAGCTGGCGAGCAATCACTGGCAGGGTTATGCCATCAGCAGCCAGCGCCTCAAGTAATGAGTCAATTATCATTGAACGCTCACGTTCCATTATTTGATCCTCGCTAACTCGAAATCCCCGCATAGAAGCTTCTTTTACGAGATTGTTGTATTGCCAGGTAGTTAACGCTCTCACCTGTCTCATACGGTAAATAAGAGCAAAGGTAGATACCTTCCAGTTTTGACGAAGTTGAAGCACTTCATCTACGGATGGGTTACGCATTCTTGCAGCCAGGACATTCTCTTTCGGCATTAAAAAAGCTGAAGCAAATTCATTAGCCTCAACTTCAATATCCTTGCCTTGTGGTGTTCCATGTTTATGCAAAACTAAGTGGCCCAACTCGTGAGCTGCATCAAATCTGCTTCGTTCAGCAGTTTTCTGATTGTTTAGAAATACATATGCCTTTCCAGCTTTCCAGAACGAATAAGCATCTACTTCCGCTGCATTTTCTGACAATGAAAAAACCTTAATCCCGTTCATTTCTAATAAATGAACCATATTAGAAATACTTTTACTTCCAAGCCTCCAGTGATCACGAAGGGCTCGTGCAGCTGATTCAGAAGTTTCACCTCTCAAATCTATCAAGTTAAGCTCAGGCAGCTTAAAACTGTTTTCAAAATAGTTACTTACAATCAGTCCTAGCTGTCCAGCACCTATTGCAGCCCCTTCCTGCGCAGAGGTCATTTTTTTCAGAGAGCGAAAAGATACCGTAGAAGGATCAATAGTTTCAATATCATCACCAAAGAAAAACTCAGCAGGATATTTTAAAACATCTACAAATGCAGCGATCGTTTGCTCGGATGGTTCGTATAAGCAATAATCCTTGTCATAATCAACGACCATCCTCAATGAAAGCCCTGCTTTACTAGCCAAGGCAGTCATTGTTAATCCTCTTCTTATCCTTGCAAGTTTAAGGCGCGAAGGGTTAAATTTTGCCATTTTATATCCGAACTACTCTTTTCTAATAACAGTGAATTCTGGGGTGTCGTTAAATTCTTCTTTCACAGGGAGAACTTTATTAACGAACGGAATCGCTTGAAAAATGTAGCGTTCTTTCCATGAGGCGATTCGTGTTTTACCTGCTGATTGGCTCATTCCATCAGGGATTGATAACTCATATCGAACTTCTTTATTACCGTAGTCGAAAAAATAAAGTAGAACGAAGTTGATCATTGAATCAACAGGTTCCGAACCAACGATGGGAGTAACTACTTTTTCAGCATTAAACAATTCATAGTTTTCACCGACCAGAACCTCAGTAGCAGCCCCCTTCGGGTTTTTGCTCTTAGGATTGCCGTCAATAAGACCAGTGCACTTATCCCCACTCATAACAAGGATATTCAAACCATTAGCTTTGTTATGAGTTAGGTTCAACCCACTAACAAACGAAAAATTCCATTCATCACTACCAGTGAGTAATTCACGGCGCAAACCACGAATAACTGCTCCCCAAGCACGAGAGCCCGGATCAGTTTTGGCATCAAGGTCAGTGCTTTGTCTGATCTCTAAGAGTCCATCTTCTACTGCCGCCTGAAGCGCAGTTTCTTTAATTCCATACTTGATGACACTGGCAACTGCATCATCACCAAAAAATACTGTACGCGGCGCTTGATTGCTCATTCGATTCTCGCATTACTGGACACTTCCTGATTTTATACCTTATTTAAGGGAGGAGATCAAGAAGTGGCCTGATGATTTTCACAGTATTTTCGATAGGTCTTTGATTACTTGTTTAGCGTTCAACGTTTGGACCATACTGTATAATGTCTGCCCATAGCTTTACATACTTCAGCTACTTGTTCGTTCCGATGGTAAGATTCATGAAAAGTGCCACATTCAGCCAATAAAGAAAGGTACCAGTTTCGCTACTAGTTCCCTTCGTTCACTGACCTGTTCCCCGTCGATTAATACACCATGATGTTAGTAATGTCTTCATTTTGAAGGTTGTTCGGTATTAAAGCCCGTTTTTTGCTAATAACCGTCCGAGGGCTTTCCTGCGGACGGCTCAGTGCCAAGCGGACGTCACCAATGCTAGCCCGTGTTAATCGACAGGGTGCAGGTCAGCAATAGCAGGTCTATGTCAGAAGTGGGAGTTGCATATGCTATTAATTTTGGATGAAATGCGAATTTCTTAACTTATGCTATTGCATTAATGTAGTGAAATATTGTAAGTTTTTAGCGGGCGATGGTGTAAGGGTAAACACACTCCTATGGAGAGTATTTGTGAGGTTCGAATCCTCACCGCCAAAGGTAATTCAACGAGTAGCCTTTGGCAGTGGTAATTTAATATGTCAAGAGTCCCTTCTAAAATTTATAAGTATCACGTTGCCAACCTTCGAGAGTTGCAATTGGCCCTGGGTCATACAGGCCGACTTGCTCGTACAGAAATCGCTTCGAAAGATCCTCAGAAGGGGCTCAGGTCTCTTCTTCGTTTGTACTCATTCTTGGTAGGGGCATGGATTGAGACTCGTCTTAGAAAATTACTTCATGAAGAGTTCGGTTTTACTGAGTCTGAGCGTAATCAGATTGAGCAGAAATCATCGCAACTTGAACAATGGAAAGAAACTGTTGATCTAGCTTTTCGTAAGCATCATAAAATAACTAAAGCACCTCTTGATGAAAGAAATCTTGGGGTAGCACACGCCGCACGAAGAGCAGCATTACATGATGTTTTGTCGAATGAGCTACGAATCCTGATAGAAATACGAAACAAACTAGCACATGGGCAATGGGTCTATCCTTTTAATAGTGAAGGAGACGCTGTGGAGCCTGATAAATATCAATTAATCAATAAAGAAAACCTGCAATCACTTCAATTCAAATATTCATTAGCGGAGCATTTAGCTAACGCTGTACATGATTTAGTTGTAAGTCCTGCAACATTCGAACGGGATTTTGAAGGTCATTTTAAGAGATTATATCAAGTGAGAACAAACTTAGTGACAAAAGATTACGAAAAATATGAAGCAAGTTTAGTATCAGGTAGAAAAAAATTGCGTGCCGCTAGAACGCAGTAATAGGTTCATGATATTTTCTAATACTTGTTACCTTACTCAGCCTTAAATTATTCAACGTTCTTTTACGTCCGCTCCTCGCTCATAGCAGAACTGTGACCTATTAAGTCTGCCCGCTCTGTGCCAAGAGCAGACGTTGCTGTCTTGTCGGGAAAACAGAGGTAATAATGGCATTGGTAGACTCAGGATTGAATCCATATGGATAACCAGGGACCAAGCGAGTATCAGAGCATTAGCAACAGCTCTAACAGCATCATTACTCTGCTAAATTCCTTATTAATACATTGCGAAAATGATTGTGCTATTACTTGATAAGTTTCGTTAGGTAATGCGGGAAATCAAAAACGGGTAAAGGTGTGAAATCAATTTGATTAGCTGGTACATCATGCTATAAAATTGATCTTAGTTTGGTTAACTTACTAAGATAATGCATGGAAACGAAATAAATCCCGAAAGTATTTTTTGACAATATGAATGTGACATAAATCAGAACTAAAATGAGTGACAAATGATAGATAAAAATACCATTAATAAGATTGCAGCTTTCAACTCTAAACTTGATATTCCTCAAAAAATAATAAGAAATCTTATTATTGCAGTTGCCATATGTTTTCTTATTGATTTCCTAGGATTAGACAGTTTACGGAAGAGCTTCTTTATCCTAACTTTGATATACTGGAGTTTTTCAGTTTTCCATGGTCTGATCAGTATATACAAAAAAGTATATCAAACAACATTAGGTAAAGGGGTTTTGATATTAGGAAGTACGCTTTGTTTAAATCTCGCCCTATGCCTTTCGGGTGTGGTGATCAATGATATAACTTCTGTTTCACCCACAAACTTCCCTCACTCCTTGATATTCATTTCGGCAGCGATGATTCCTTTGATCGTCCCTCTTGGTATGATCCTACTGTTCGCGGTCATTTTTGTGTCAGCACCTATATGGGGCTGGTTGTTTGTGTATGATGATAAACTTAAGAAATTTTTAATACCAGGATATGAACCTAACCAACAGAGATTTTTGCATAAAACTACTTTGATAATCCAAATTTTATCGTTAATAACCTATTGTGCATTTATTTTTCAATTTGCGCGAATCACAGGTGATGATTACATATCTTATATCATCAGTAAATCTCAAGGTATGATTTACACGCTCGAAATGTTTGATAAAAGCCCATGTATCAACATTAAGGTGGGTAAGGTTTCCTTTATAGGTGATGCCAATGTACTGGTTGCGACTAAAGACAATGATAAATATTCCTTCAAAGTCATGCAGTGCGAGATAAAATAGGCAAAAATCCTACTTTGTCATGGTTACAACACCCTATTCCGATGGGGGACGCTTCGCCGTCGCCTTAGCCACCTTTGCGCTGGGTACTTCATATTCTGGGATGTGATAGGACTAATGGTGGTGGTACCCTTCCTGCCCATGATCGAATATTCTTCTAACAAAAAATAAATAGCTAAACTTTGTTCGGGCCAAGGCTTACAGACAACTGCTAGTTCTTAGAGTTGGCCCTATTTATAATTTCGTGTATAGTTGTCACCAACTTGTCACCCGTCATTTTGTTGTGTAGAACAACTTTATGCCTATCACCGAGAAGCTCTGATGCTGTTATTTCATTCTCAGTAATGGCAAAGAAGAAATTCTTGAAGTCAGGTGTGGTAACCCTTTTTTGATTACAGGTTTTAAGTTCAATAAATGTTAGTGATTTTAATATGTCTGACAATAAACTAATGTTACTAAAGTCAACAGTTACATTTTCAGGGATGGAAACGAAATCAAAGCTTGATGCCTTTATTTCAATATCTTCAAACTGCTTCAGCGCGGCTAGCAGGTTTTTCATTTCTTTCCCTTTAGGTCTTTTTATCCATAAAGCTTGAGAATCAAGCAAACTACGCTCCCCTGAAATGCCATTTTCTGAGGAAAATCTGGCTCTATAGGCCTTCTTTGATTCAATCAATTCAAGTAGATTCACCGTACGTTCCTTTTGGTTTTGTAATTACATACAGAAAGTTATCATAATTCACTCTCAAGGCAATACTAGACTGCCATCAGTCTACCGATCACGGAAACAAATGGATCTCATGATGGTCCGATTCTCGCTCAAAACTGCCGGAGGTCTTCGAGGGGCTGCAGAGTGCCAAGATCGGACATTACAAGCATCACGTCCCGTTAATAATTTAGTGAAAAGCTCAAACGGGCGTGAAACTATAATGGGGATGCTAATAGGTAGTTTCAAACTATATACAGTAGTATGTCAAAGAAAAAGCATGATAAAAACAAAGAACAGATAAAAAATAAAACAAACCTTATATAAGGCGGTGTTTAATTTAAAATTTTATCAGCCTTATTTTATGTTCTTGCCTGATTTTTACTCCATTTTTTATACCATTTTGAAGCAGTACGATATGACACCCTCATTATATAAGCAGCTGCCAGAGGAGTTGCTTTTGCATCATATAGCATGAACATTCCTTTCGTACCTTCTGGACTAAATGTGCCATTACTCTTCGTGTTTTTCGGATGGCCGGGTTGTATAGCATCCATAACTTCACGAGGAATGTTGCTGATTATTTCATTTGTAGCTTCTATAGTAATATTCAACTTATCAATCTGGTCGTTAACCTTTTTCTTTAATCGCTTAATCTCTTTAAGATATGTTTGCTCTGCAGCATTAAATGCCAGAGTGTCGAAAGACAGTTCAAAGCAAAATGAGTTTTCCATCATTTTGCTTTCTATTATCTTTCTAAGATTTTGTATGTGCTGGACTGCTGAGTAATTATATTTTGCTATTTTATGTCCGTTAGGAAGGTCATATTCAGCAAGATTAGCGTATGCTCCAACATCTATGGTTATTCTGTGGATCTCATGACCTATAGTATTACGGTAGTCAATCATTTCTCTCAATTGTAAACTTTCTTCTTGTGTTATGACTCCTTCCGAAATGAGCAATTCATGTGCTTCTTTAAAACTAATTTGCTTTTCGTCATTTGTTGTGGATTTCGTGCTATCAATAATTTTTCTTAGTCTTTTTGTAACTTTAACAGAACTGATAATAAAATCTTTCAGGTTTTCCACATAGAAAAGCACTAACACCATTTCTAGTGCTCGAAGTTTAAGTACATCTGCTTCTAATGTGGTTACGGTACGACCATGTGGGCGATGTCTTTCCATCCCTGAAAACTCCCGATTCAACCATCTGTATGATAACTATCAGCTTCGCAGCTTGAATAATCTGCCGCTTCAAGTCAACCATGATGGATGAGCAGTATGTATGAAGTCCCTTGTCATCCAGTTAAGTAAATGTCAGCTTCACGCCCTGAGACATTCGACAAGCTTTTTATGGCCTAAGTAAGGGTGAGTGTCGCGCTTCGAGTACCAGCAAATATTTCGCTTCGTCGTAGCGGGTTCTGGTCTTCCAGCAGCGGTAAATGATCCTTATCCATTTAAACGCCAGAGCCCGGATAGCTGATTGATGCGATTTCCCTTTTTTGCGCTGGTCCTGGTAATAAAGTCTGGCCCAGTATGATGAGTTTACCGTCTTGGCAGCCCATTCAACAAAAGTCTGCCTGACGAACTTAGCGCATTGCCATCGCCAGTGAACCCAGGATTTCTGGCCACTTCGTACTGTTACCGGTGCTATACCTGCGTAGTTTTGAATTTCTTCTGCGCTATTAAAACGGTCACGGTTATCGCCAAGTGCAGCAAGCATACGCGGGCCCATGCACGGCCCCATACCCGGAAGTGATTTAAACAGCCCTGCATCTGGCAATGTGTCAAACAGCGTTTCGATTCGTTCATCATAGGTTTTGATGATTTCACTCAAAACTTTAATTTGTGTCGCCAGTGCTGTTGCCATCAAGGCATTAGCCTCTATAACACTCGGGTCTGTCGTCAATGGGATCGCATTATCAATACTCGTAACACGTTGATCGGTAAGGACCGTTGCGCGACCACCTTTGGCATTAAGGAAGTTGCGAATAGTGTCGCGCCTCGCGCGTTTCAGTTGTTGCAGACTGGGCCATCGTATAAGCAGTTCACACAACAGTAAGCTACCCCGGTGTGAGAACCAATCCAGAAGTTGAGGATAATATTGTTTAAGGGTGTTGATTAACCTGTTCACAAAACGGCGTTTGTCTTCAATCAGTTGTCGACGCTGTTCAACCAGCTGTTGAAGTAATCGAATATCCGCATTGTCGGGTTCAATGGCTTTGATCTTTTTGGGATAACGTAACATCAGCTCCAACGCCAGCTCTGCATCCTGCGGGTCGTCTTTTGCCCCACTGGGCCAGAAGGTCTGCCTGTAGCGAGCAAGCGATAACGCATGAACAGGAAAAACAGTGATAAACGGGTATTTTTGTAGTGCGAGCACCACTGGGCCTTTTTTGAGTTCAACAGCGACTGCAATCTTACCTTTCACTTTTTTGTGCAACGCTTTCAGCCAGGTATCAAGTGCTTCCGACGTATGTTCAATGACATGAAAGACACGTTCACCATTGTTAAACTGGATACAGACATCGTGCTTTTTATCCGCCCAGTCGAGGCCAATATGAACAGCAAACTGATCTATCGAATTCATAACCAACTCCTTTTCACCGGGGATTGGTATGCATTCCACGCTCTTCGAAAGAAATATAGTCAGCAGTTTGTCTGCATGCCCTGAGTATTCGTTAACGAACGTGGAGCACTTACTGGCTCGAAAGAAAAGCGGTGATCATCGCATGATTCTCGCTCAATATTCGTAACCAGTAAGCGCATACCCTGGATCACCTAATAGCGTAATTTTCAGGGTATGAAAGTCTATATCTCGCTCTTAGCAGCCTGTCAGGTCTCGTCTTGCTCTGCTATTGGAGAGTTTCGGGTTGAGTGGTGGCTTAATCCAAATAGGAGTTAGCGGTTACGCTGCTGATTAAAACGTTTCATATTCTCGATGGCGGCTGTGCGTTTTTGCCATGCCGATACGGCTTTGCTGGTGCCTGCGGCGATGAGTTTGCCTGTTGCTCCGGCAGCACTGATACCGCCTTTCGCCGCCAGTTTGGCTCCGGCCGCCCCGACTTTCATCGCCGGTTTGGCTGCATCAGAGGATTTTTTTACCAGTCCGCCCAGTCCACTCATCACCGCGCCCTGTAATGTGGCCTGTACGGCTGCGCCACTCAGTGCACTGGCAATCTTTGCGGAGAAATAAATGACAACTCCCGACGCGATCCCGGCCAGCAAACATTGCGCCGCCAGCGTCACCATATTGCTGTCGCTGGAGGTGTTTATAGCGGCATCGAGTATTTTATTCAGATAATTGATGGCGATCCGGATGGATAAGGCAGAGAACATTATCGTCAATATCGCCGTAAAAATGGTTTTTAGCCAGTTATCAAACATGGGTTTCAGGAAACCGTACAGCAGACAGAAAATAAACAGGGGTGCAGTTGTGGTCATTAACAGTAGGGTGATTTCGGCGAGAAGGTTGACAAACGTTGCGGCGAGTAAAAGCACGATTGCGCCACCCCATACAAGCACCTCGGCGAAGCCCCCGCTCAATTGGACATAAGTGGAGGTATCCAGATTAAACAATGTCTGTCCCAGCGTCTGCGCCTTCTCCCACACAGTATCGAGCAGGACCCAGACATTATCATCGCCGCTTACGCCATCCTTAAGTCCTTCGATGGCCGCAATCACGGCATCCAGCCAGCTATCGCGATTTAGTACAAAGGTGGTAATGAGTAACATCCGGCCCACATCCCAGACGACATCTTCAACTGGGGTCTGTAATTTTCCTCCCAGCGTCTGATACCCTCGATAAACGATGAATAAGGTGAATGAGCTGACAACTATAATGCTTATCATCGAGCCGTAGGTGGAAGACTGACCTTCTAAAACGGCGTTGAGTCCATTCATGATGTTTTTATCCATGCCAACAAAAATACCACCGGACATAATGCCTCGCTTGATATAGTAATATACAGAGAATAAAAAAACAGGGGAGCGTCCCTGTTTTTACTGGCGGGGAGATTATTCGGTAACGGATTTTATTTTTTTAGCTTCCTGCTGGAACAGTGCTTCGAATTTTTCCTTTATCCCTGGTTTGCCTATTTGCGCGTACATAATGGCTGCCCTGTGGGCAAATTCGCAATTATCACTCGCCTCGCCATCTTTAAGGCATTGCGTATAAACTGTATACGTCTCATCCGGATGTTGCTTATACCAGGCTTCGGATTTTGTCTCTTTACAACCGGATAATGCGATGACGCCTGAGGCGACGAATAAGGTTAATAAAGATTTAGACATGTTTAAGCTCCCTATAGAGCGTTCAGATCAGCAACCGGTGCTGTTAATTGCTGCTGCTCAAAGGCTTTCTGTCTTTGCTGCTCCAGCAGTTTTGTTCGCTGCTCAGACTGCGTGACTGACATCTCCCACTGGCTGGTCAGCGCATTTAATTGTACGCTTTTGGCCGCCACGGCGTTAGCCAGGTCCTGTGACTCTTTAGTGTCCTGAGCGTTCGTTATGCGGTCAGATAAGTCTGATATATCGCTGAGTGTGCTGTTGATCCTGTTTTCCACATCGCGGGTGTTCTCAATGGACACAGCCTGATTGAGAACGATTTGTTTGCAGCTTGCCAGGTAACTCTGTGACGTGCTGGACTGATTGCAGACATCGAAAGATTTATATTTATTATATAGGCTCTGAAGTTCAGAGGAATATGAACCGTTCTGGTTGGTGAGCAGGTCATTCAGCGAAATGCCATTCTTGCGCAGCGCATCAATATCGGTTTTCAGGTTTCTGGCGTCGCTGAGAAAACCCTGAATATCCCGTACGCCCGTCGCTGTGGCTAATTGCTGCTTATAGGCGTTAAGCTCGCTTTTATAGTGGGTCACGGTTTCTTCCCATTGCTTGAGTTTTTCAGTCCACTGGGTAATGGATTCCGCATTTTGCACCGCATCGAAAACCGGTATCCCGGCGCTTATCGACGGGGCGGAAATAAAGAACGATAACGCCAGGATGCTATATCGGGTACGCATTTATTTTATCTCCGGTCTGAATGTTATATTGCCTTTTCAAGGAATGATGCTTTCCATTCCTCAGGCGTCATGCCGTCCTGATAAAGAGCGTCGAATATTTTCAGGTTGTCTTCACTCCCGCTCAGCAGTTTGGTGATTTTCCCGAGGCCCGACAGGTCCATTTTTGCCATCGACACAAAAGGCCGGGTTTCACCGGCGCGCAGAGGCGTTTTTAGTATCACCATGTAGTGTTCGCCCGGATCAAGATTGCGCACGATGTCATAAACGCTTTCCGATACTTTCATTTTTTCCACATAATCCGCATGGCTGGCCTTGGGGTTGGCGAGGAAAATTTGTGTGCCACACTGCTCAATGATTGCCGGGGCGATGGGATGCTTAACGATTTCATCGGGCGACTGGGTGGCGGGGACAAAGATGCCATTGAGCTTACGGATGACTTTCAGCATATTGAGCGAGAATCGGGAAAACTCGACGTCGGCCAGCCATTTCCAGAATTCGTCCATAAACATCACCAGGCGGCGTCCGTCCAGCAGGCTGGTCACGCGGTACAGCAGGTAAAAAGTGATGGGGCCGCGGATGTCGTCGTCATCCAGGAATTCCGTGCCATCAATACCAAAGTTATCAATATCGCTGATAGTGAAGGTATCTTCTTCGTTATCAAATACCCAGCCGAATTCGCCGCCCTGCGCCCACTGTTTCAGCCGGATGCGCAGCCCGTTGGTGCGGGCGTCTTTGGTCGGCGGCTCAGGCAGCACTTCCAGTAGTCGGGTAATACCATAACGGCGGTATTCCGGCGGATAGTCCAGCATGATGGTATCCACGGCGGTGCTGATACGCTCTTCGTCGCGTGGGTCGAGCGGCTTGCCGTTACGGCGACACAGCATCCTGACCAGCCGTTTAATAAAACTGATGTTTAGCCGGCTCGGCGCCAGTGAAAACGGATTAAACCCACTGGGGACGCCGGTCCGGATGCGGAAGTAACGCCCGCCCATCTGGCGTATCGACATCTCTGCCGCCCGGTCCTTGTCAAAATAAACGGTGGTCAGTCGTTTAATCGTGGCCGACGCGGCAAACGTCGCCGGGTTGCGGTACTTCTGCATCAGTTGTTGCATCATCGTCATCAGCAGCGTCTTGCCTGACCCTGTTTTGCCGATAATTGCCGTATTGCCCGGCGTTTTTTCATTGAAATCATCGCGTCCGGCCTGACTGTCGTGCAGGTTCAGGTAATAACCACCGCCGCCCGGCGATGTCAGGATGGCGATGGCCTCGCCCCAGGGGTTGCCGTCCCGTTTGTGAGGATGGAAGTTATGCAGGCTCGCCATATCGGCATAGTTCTGGCTGCTGAGTGCAACCAACCGGGGGCGCAGCTGGTATACCCCCGGCAGTTGCGCGAGGTACGCGGCGGGTAGCGACAGGGTGGACAGGGATGTCATGATGCCGAGGTCGGCAAAGGGCTGGGCCAGCGCGTTGGTGTCTTTTACCACCTGGTCGGCGTTGTCTGAGGAGACCAGCAGGGAGAAGTGGTATTTCCCGCACGAGATATGCCCGGATTGGAGCAGGTCACGCAAGACAATCAGCTCTTCGCGCTGCGAAATGGCGTCATCATCCGCCGAGTTCAGGCGCTTTTCCGCCAGGCGGATGTGATTTTGCGCTTCATCCCGTGCCATGCAGGTAAAGGATTGCGTCAAGACGTAATCACTTTCAGCATACAGCAGCGCATCCAGTAAACCCGTATGGGTTTGGGGTGAGTAATCTTTGATTTCCAGACTGCGGAAAAAGCGGGAACCTCCGACCGTCTGGCACTCGGCGGTATCGGTGCTAAAGAAGACATCCGGTGTGCTGAGCGTGTCGTAAAACGGTGAGCGGGTCACCGCCACCTTCTGCCATTTGCCGGTCATCAGGCGGTGATAAAAAGCCAGTTGCGAGGAATACACCCGACCGTTTTCTTCATAAACGCCTAATGGCGTTGCCATATAGCGGGATAGGGCGGAAGTCAGCGCGTCTTGATGCTCCAGCATCGCTTTCAGGGCGTTATACAGTGCGGCGTGCCTTTTCCCGACAGGCTGTCTCTTCATGACCTTTTTCTCAAGCCGAGAGAACGGTGCATAACAGAGGGTGAAAAACAGTCGGTGACGCCAGAAGGGTTTTTCTTTAATCGGCCGGTAATAACGCTCTGAGACCTCATCCGAAAAGGGAATACCCGAATGGGCCTCAAACGCATCCCGGTATTGCTCTCTTATGCGGTGAATATAGAAGGTGACCGGCAGTCCTTCATACGAACGAATAACATTGTTGAGATGGGTTGCCAGAAAGGTCAGGTGATGTTCATCCTCGCATTCAAATACGGCTCCAGCCAGCTCCCAGGTAGCAACCAGGTCGCCATGGCTGTTCCTTATCACCTGGGGGTGAATATGAGAGGAATACGGAATGTATTTATCCAGCGTGATGCGCTCGTTTAACTTCATCTTTTTCGTAAACTCCGAAACATCGACGGCATCATAGCGATTGGCCAGCATGGCGTTCACGCCGTAATGCCGGTTGGTGGCAAACCGTCCACGGGTTTTAAACGCCAGCCAGAGCAGAGCAAAATAATGGATATCCGTTCGCGCTTTGGCTTTCATTTCCATCCAGGCCGGAATAAGCAGCAATACCAGGTAATAGCTGAGATAGACCGACAGCAGGACAAGCGTCCCGCTGACGATAACGAACGGCACGAGGGGAATGCCCATGATGGCGGCGGGGCGCGTCAGCGCCTTGTTCAGCGTGGTCATTCGTTCCTCCTACGCCGCCCAGTAGGCCCCGAAGCCCGAGGCGCCGACAATCAGGATGGCGCCAATAATGACGTTGCGCATGTCAGAAAGACTCTTGCCGTCGAAAAGCACCTTGTAACCAATCCACATGGTGGCCAGCGTGATGGTGACGGCGGCCAGCCCCAGCAGGCCGGTGGAGGTGTTGCTCAGCGTATCGCTGGCTTTATCAAATCCGCTGTCCGCCGCCAGCACGCGGGAGGCGGGTAACAGGTAAGCGACCGCAGGCCAGTATTGACGTTTTTGCATGGTCATTTCTCCTCTAGAGTGACAGGGACGGGTACATCGCCGCGAATAATGGCGTTGGGGTAGCGCAGGGTTGTCTGCGTTGGAATGGGGTTGTCGGTTATGTCACCGCGCAGGACGGTGGCGGGATAACGCATCTCCGGCCCCGGTTTTTCGGTGGCATTGCGTTGTTTATCTTCCTGTGTTGACGGGACGACGTAGCCGATACGCTGCACATAGCTGGACTGGTTAAAGGCGGACTCCGGCTGTTGGCCTGTATCGAAATTGCCGGAGTAGTAGCAACTGAGCGCGCGTTTCAGAGAGCCGCCCCGCCGGTAACAGTCGGTGAGGATGCGCTCAAAGACGGAAAGATTGGTGCAGGGGTCAAGCAGGTCACCGGCGGTCACGCCGTAATGGCGGAAATTGGTGCTGGTGATTTGCATCAGCCCGACCGAATAGCGGCGGCCCTGTGCCGCCAGCCGTTTGACGACGCGAAGAGCGTCTGCCCTGTTATCTGGCTGGTGAGAAATAACGCGTTTGCCGTCACGGGAGCGCTCATTCTTCGGCACAATCTCCGCGATGGCGTAAGGGTTAAAACCTGATTCGACTCGGGCGACATCGAACGATGTGGACGGATGAACGCTGGCGGCGCACTGCATGGCCGCCGCCAGAAAGGCAGAGGTAGAAAGCATGGTGGCCTCAGGACAGTTAGCCGGGCAACGCGCGCAGCCGTCTGGCAGAGCACGGTGCTGGGCGAGGAAAGGAACGTATCGAGGTTGATCGTGAACCCTGACGTTAACCGAGTGGGACTTCCTGCGGCGCGTCGTTATCGTCTTTGGGTTCGAGGAGTACCAACTTGCCGGAGACGGCAATACCGGGCGTCAGCATCACGTTCAGGCCGGGTTTGCCGTTATGAGCAAACGCGACGCCGACTTTCGTCCAATACGTGGTTTTTTCACCCAGTGGATCAGGTTGGCTTTCCTGGGTGACATACACGTTATAAATGGGTTTTCGCATCTTGTTTTCCTTGAATGAAAACAGCAGTGAATTAAAAAAGTGAATCACATCCCTATCCTGCATTCCGGTTTCAACGGGTCAGCGAGGACATTCAGCGGCACACTGAATTGTGGTTACGTGACAGCCCGACCCATGTTGTTAAAGAGCGAATACCCGGCCTGGACGAATAGGCGTACATCAGGTATGCCAGTGGATAACGGCGCGGCCAGAATGCACTGCCTGATTCAGGCGGGTAACAATAAAATCAAACGGGGAAATAAAAGAAAAACAGTGGGAAATTAACGGTGTTTGAATTTGATTTAATACTTGGGTGAAAGGGGTTGTCTGAAATATTCTGGCGGATTTATTTGTATTTAAATCAATGCAAATATGCATAGTGATTTAGGCAGATAATAAAAAGCGTGCGGATAAGAATATCGCTCCGCACGCAAGGCGTCGTATTCTCAGCGTTGACGGCGTTCGAGTACTGTCTGGCATTCAATACAGGTTGTCACGCCCGGCAAAGTCTGACGGCGCTTATCAGGAATGGGCTTACCACACAGGCGGCAGTAGGGCAATGATGGCGTTGCAGTCGATTTGAAACGGTTCTGTTCAATCATATCCTCCAGACGCTGTTCATTAAATTCCTGATCGCGATCGATTTCATCCGGCATGGGATGTCCTCCTGTCCGACGCTTCTTTTTCGCAAAGCGTAATACGGTTCAAGACGGCAGTGAGGGACGGACCATTCCCCTGTGTGGACAACTCTTCAGCGATCTGCATCATGACATCTAATGCGTCGAGCGATGCAATATTTCCCGGATGGCGTTTCTGCCATTGTCGCCAGATCTCGGCATCGGTCTCTTCATCTGGTATGGGTGTGCGGCCATGGGGAATAGTGATCCCCAGCAACCGGCGACGGATGCAGACTTCATTGGAGGTGAGACCAAAATACTGGTTCAGCAGCGCAATCGAACCCCCTAGCGTCATGGCCCGGTTAATCTGTTGCTGGCGCTGAACTTCCTGACGTGACAATGCCAGGATTTGGTGTAAAGCGTCATGATGGACAGTGACCGCCATAAACTGCGCTGATGCCCGGCTGATGATAAACAGTTCATCCAGGGACAGCTGATTGAGGGCGTTCATTTCGTCGAAAGTGAAACCTAGCGCTTCGCAGTGGCGAATGTTGCCTTCCTTAAGGGCGTGCAGGGCGTCGGTTAATATGGCGTAATTTATTGATGGGATCATAATGACGCCTCCCCCGACTGCTGTACGTGAAGTCGGCGCAACAGGGTGATCAAATAAGATTCACCAGGCCGTAGAAATGTTTTCGAAGGATAGCTGGACCCACGGTTTTTAATTGGTGCCTTGATTTCATCGTCATTAGGATTACGGATGATTTCGGAGCTGGACTCAAAAATCATGCGGTGGTTCGGCCTGACAGGCAAAAGCGTGCCATGATTACCTTTCATAATCATTCTCTCTTAAACGCTTTCAGCGGTTGGTCAATTTCAGGTTAATCCATTCATCAATCTCAGATTCGAGCCATGCCACGCTGACCGGGCCAATCTTAATTGATCGGGGAAAGGTGCCGTTGTTCATATACAGGTAGATCTGCGAGCGTTTCAGACCGGTTTTTTCTTCAACCTGCTTCAGACGTAATAACTGATAGGATGTCACGGTTTCCTCCTGTGGCAGAAATGGGATATGCCCGGAGATGACACGACAACACATAGGAGGGGCGGAGAGAAAGTTGATAAGCCCGTATTACGGGTACCATAGTCCTTAATACGGACTTTCAAAAATGCAGATAGTTGTCATCGCAATGCCGAGGCAGAATTGGAGGACCCGCGTTCAAGCGCGGTTTTCAGTGTGTCGCCACTGAGGTGATCGGTAATCCCCTCTTCTGATGCCCATTGCTCGAAAATAGAAAGCAGCTTATAAGGCTGTCTGATTAACGGGCTGATAATCTCATTATGTTTGCAAGCAAGCCAGAACAGGCGGGATAATGGCGTGGATATCCGTGTTGAAGACGATGGAGGTGTTCTGTTTTTAACAGGCATATTAATTAACTTCTCAAGTTCAGCATGACGGATGACAAAACAAGCATCTTGCGGCAAGTCATGAACCGGGAAATAGTCTTTGTGGTTATATCCATACATGCCCTTAAGTGAAATTTTCTTATAAATATCCGGTACAATATTCTCAGGTAGTTTCATAATTTGCTTTTTTATCCTTTGCTGCCATGTGATTTTTTCAAATACTTGAAATATCTCGCCCGAGAAGGTAACTGAAATACCATAATTGACATCATTTTCCCCTGTTGTGGGTAATGGAATGTTCAGGGAACGAGCCAATAAGCGTTGTACGAGAACATATTCGTATCCAGTCAATGTTGTGTCAATGATGCTCTGTGAAGGGGAAAAGTATTCACCATAAGTACTTACGGTTAAATTACGTCCACTAAGAAAGCATTTACTGTCAAGAAGGCAGACTCGGCGTATAAATGAATGTCCTACTGGTCTCATCTTCACTTTGAATCCGGATGTTCGTATTTTACGTAATACGATAGGAGACTGGAAATAGATGGAAAGTAATATGTTTCCATATAAGGCATTACGATAAATATCACTTTCTGTGATTATCGTATGTGTAAACTGATTTGCTATTCCAATAGCCTCTCGTATAGTTATCCAGTCCGGCGCTTTGTTGGGAGTACTAAAGAGGTGTTTATTCATTGGCATAGTATATCTCCTTTCATGCATGATATTTTTGTTAAAAGGAAAAGCGT
Source organism: Sodalis sp. C49 (assembly GCF_046352915.1). Classification (NCBI taxonomy): domain Bacteria; kingdom Pseudomonadati; phylum Pseudomonadota; class Gammaproteobacteria; order Enterobacterales; family Bruguierivoracaceae; genus Sodalis; species Sodalis sp. C49. The sequence continues at coordinate 670,238 of NZ_CP163303.1, forward strand.
TATTAATTTGATCTTGAATGTGTTGTTTCGATTTGGATAAAATGTTGGCTGAGTGACGTGGTTTTATTAAAAATTAAATTAATATCTTTAAAAATTGTATGAATAGATAGGTGAACAGAACTGAGCGGTGTTAATAGGTCAATAAATTGATTGTTAATCGAGGTTGACTGCTGGTGGCTCAAAGGATCGCGGGAAGCAAATACCAAGTATTAATTATATCTGACACGCATTCGTATCTTGACATTAGTGAATAACATGTCGCTGTGCTTGCGCTTAAGCTGCTTAGGAATGCCGACACACCTGAGAGTGAATAGGGTAGGGAAACCAGTACGAATGGAAGGTAAAAAAATGCTTATTTTACCAGGAAGTGCTAACTAAAATGTAAAAAGGAATAACCTCATAAGATAACAGAATAACAAGTTTCTTAATGCTCAGAATTAATATGTATATGAAAAATGATTCAAAGAAAATAGTGCGGTGCAATTGACAGAGACTATCACATTTGCTATTGATTTAATTGATGCTTGGCAAGGGCTTGGTGTTAACTGATTGAAAATGTTATTCAATTCTTTACAGCGCAATGTATAAAGATTGGAGGATAAAATGAAAATTGGTGAACTATCTCAAAAAAGTGGCATAAGTCAACGTATGATTCGCTATTATGAAGAACAAAGGCTTTTAGTTCCTCAAAGAACCGAATCAAACTATCGGAACTTTTCACAAGATGATGTATGTCGATTGGGACGAATCCAAATACTTCAGGATGCAGGCCTTACTTTGAAAATAATTCATAGTTTGCTTCCATGCATAGATGGAGAGACTATTCATTTTGATGATTGCCCGCTTGTTCTTAAAGTTTTAAATTCTGAAAAAGAAAAGATAAAGAGAAGAGTGGAAATACTAGAAGAATCTTTGGAAATCTTGGGAAAATATATAGAAGAAGCTGGATTTTCTTCTATTGCCAATGATTCGGTATATGATCATATAAAAAACGACCATATACCGACGAATCTTAAATATCAATCAAAGGGTTTCTAAAAATTGTATCGTAACATCAAGGAATTGTTCAGGGACTTCAAGTGGTGCAAGATGGCCACTTGAAAGCTCTACGTATGAGGAACCAGATATTAATTTATGTAATTCCTTTGCATGTTTTGGTGCAATCATATAGTCATGGGTACAACCTATACTTAATGTTGGACAAACTATTTTTTTTGCGTGCCGCTTAACATCGACATTAAGATCGAGATCAACCTGAAGTTTCATTCCTTCCCAATTATTATTGGAAATAATTGATTCACTTGCTTCATTGATGGTGCTCAATGGAAGAGATGAAAGGTAAGATGGACTGAACCCTGTTAGTATTATCATTTCCGCAGCTGACTGATAATCGGTTTCAATGAGCCTTTTCCATAAATGGAATTGAAGTTTGAGCCGTGAATCATTTGATGAAGCGAAACCAGCTAATAGGACAAGACTTCTAACACGATCAGGATGCTCGCCTGCAATAAATGTAGCAACGCTTGCGCCTAGGGAATATCCTATGAGATCAAATTTCTTTGCTCCGGCGGCATCCGCACAAGAAATTATTTGTTCGGCAATTTTCTCTATCGACAAAGGCTCTAAATCACTAGTTGTATTGCCTGAGCCAGAGTAATTTGGCCTAATTACTTTGCGATAATTTTTTAAACGATCTACTAAATGCCCCCAGTTGGTATCAGCATTACCTCCTGTGCCATGAATTAATACAAGAGGAAATCCAGAACCATCTATAAAATATTCAACCTCTGACGCCTCAAGTTTGATTGTTGGCATACTATTCTCCTAAAATATGTACGATAGATAATTTCATATGTTTATTTTAAACCTTATCAGTTCTGTTAGAGTCAAGCTTTTTCTGAATTTATTTAATAGACAAGCATTATGAGCCAGACATCATTTTCCTAAGGAAACTCTATATTGTGGCAAGGGATATAGCAGATAGCTATATCTACAATAAGTTTCTGTGGATGAGAGGAATATATTGTTAAATGATATATAACTTTTTATCCTGATAGGAATGTGATATGCATCAAGCCGCTTGCGGAGATTAGAGCGAATGCGTTCAGAATTGCGTCGCAATAGATATTGAATCGCCTACTTTCATGGCTTGAATTGATCAATCAAAATTAGACGATTCAGTATTAATTAAAGATTACATCCACTGCCTATAAAATTTGGTGGAATTGTGCTGTTTGACCTAAGTAAATTTTGCTTCGTCTGGTAATCGTGACTGCAACTGATCACTTTTTAAAAGACGACGAGTCCATTTACGTGCAGGCTTTTCAATATAGCTATAAGCAATTTGAGAAAGTCCAATCACTATAAACCCAAATAGCAGTGTAAATATTAGCATTGCAGTATGCTCTGTTACACCTTTCGCTGCTAGCCATCGAGCAAGTGCAACAATAAAATATATCATTACATCATGAATCATATAGATAGCGAATGATAATTCGCCAAGCCAATAAATGGGTCTTATAGAAAGAAATTTCGAGGTAATGTTATAGCTCTGGGAAATGGCAATCATGAATAAAGGGAGTAGAAATGCAAACAATATATCCGCTTGTTTGATACACATAGTAATTATTATACCTATTGCAATAACCAAAGAGATTGCATTGCTGCCTAATAAATTTCTTACAGACTTAATCTGTGTTGCTCTATATGCGATCATACCCATACTAAATTCGATAAGGCATCTAACAATTGGATAAACAGTACCATAATTCCATATGTCAAGTATGCCTGCGCGTTTCGGTTCATCAACGAGGGTATTAATCGTCGTCATATAGGGAAGCGCAAAAAGTAAAAATAACGAAATTATCACTACCGCCCATTTTGTACTGCGCAAACAAAAAAATGCTAGTAACGGAAAAATCAAATATGCGAACCATTCTGTACTGATGGACCAACCTGGTGTGTTGAGTGTGGGAATATTGATTAAGGACTGTAACATAGTTAAGTTGATTATCGCTGAAACGTGAACAGGTGGGCCTGGTCAGCGATCCATCCATCCGGTAGCTATAAGCACCGCGGCGGGGATGATCATTAATATATAGAGCGGATAGATACGTGCAATCCGTCGGGTTAAAAATGTGTAAAAGATTACCCAGCTGAAGTGTCCTTGGAACATTCGACCATACGTCATGGCCATGACATACCCTGACAATACGAAGAAAAGGTCGACCATTAGGTATCCATGCCTCACGAAAGTATAAGCAAATCCCTGAGGAATAAGATTATAAGAATTATAGTGATAAAACATTACCAGGACCGCCGCGAGTCCACGCAAACCCGTTAGAGAACGTATTTCCTGCTTCATCGCAAACCCCCATTTTGACTATGAATATGAATATGCCAGTGACTTTGCGCAGGAGCGATCTTTGTGTACACATCTAGCGCGTCTTGATGATTTTGCAGTTTAACAGCACTGTGAGAGTCAAGAGTTATTTATCGGGGGATTGACTTTGACATGGCTGTAAAGGTTACGATTGAAATTTCAATGATTCAGGCCGAGTAGCAATGGATGATAATATGATGCGTTTATACAGATTGAGAATAGTAAATAAAAAAAGAGTGTTGTCCTTGGAGTCTGGACCAATTCCGAAACCAGGGCCGAAGGAAATTCTTGTGCTTATAAAGGCAGTAAGCTTAAACTATCGAGATCTTATGATCCACGATGGGCTCATTTTTGCCACTGACGGGCTGATACCACTTTCTGACGCTGCTGGTATTGTATGTGAGACCGGGAAGGCTGTAAAACGCTGGAAAGCAGGAGATCGTGTAGCGAGTCTATTTTTTCCCGATTGGTTAGATGGGGCTTATGACAGAAATTATGGCGCAAATGCCCTAGGTGGAAATACACAAAATGGCGTATTGTCCGAGTATGTGGTTTTTCCTGAGAACAGTGTTATCGGCATCGGTCATGAGCTGTCATTCGCGCGAGCAGCCGCTTTACCATGCGCGGCATTGACGGCATGGCAAGCTATGTTTGTACGAACTCGTATTGTGCCAGATGAGAGGGTTTTAATCCAAGGTACCGGCGGTGTCGCGTTGTCTGCTCTTCAGTTTGCGAACGCGGCTGGTGCAAGTGTAATTATTCTCTCTTCACAGGATGACAAGCTTGAAAAGGCGAAAAATTTGGGCGCAACACATACGATAAATTATATCAATATTCCTCACTGGGATAAGGAGATTGCCAGAGTGACCAATGGCAAAGGTGTATCATTTATCCTGGAAAATGGCGGCCCAGGGACGTTTGATCGTTCTCTCAATGCTCTCTCTACAGGTGGGCGAATTGCCCAAATAGGGGTCTTGACAGGTTTTGGCCCATCATCGAACCTGATGCAGTTGCAAAATAAAAATGCCGATATTCTAGGTATAACCGTTGGATCTGCTTATCATTTTATGGAAATGCTTAAGTTCATATCAGACTATAAGATTTCGCCGGTTCTGGACAAAGTATTTTCGTTCGAAAATACGCAATTAGCTTATGAATATTTACGCAGTAGGGCCCATTTTGGAAAAGTGATCATTAACGTTCACTCGTAATCGGTAATTGCCAATACCAAGCGACGATATTGAGGGTATTATTTATGCGGACGAACGGATCCTTGAATTGACGGCCAAAGAAAGAAGGGCAGTAGTCCCACAAATGATACCCATGATTATAACTAATGAAGGACCGCTATAATCTAGTGCTAAACCGCCTGTAAGCGCACCGAGGCCTATACCTCCGTTAAATGTCGCGACATACAGCGCGGAAGCGGCGTCGGCCTGATGTGGCGCTATTTCTAAGATCCAACTCTGCAGACCGACAATAAGCATAGTAATTGACGCTCCCCATAACGTCATTGCGAACCAGGTTGTCACTGCCGCTCGACCGGCGATAAGTATAGTTAATTGAGAAAAAACAATTCCCAAAATGGCGATTGCCACGACAAGCTTTATCTTTCGGCTCAGCCATCCTCCCCCCGCATTTCCCACCAGGCCTGCTACGCCGAAGACTAAAAACATCAATGGAATCATGCTTATGGGGACCATGGCAACACTTTTAAGCAGCGGAACTATGTATGTGTAGGCGCAAAAATGCGCAGTTAAGCTGAGTCCGGTCACCAACGCTGCACCATATAATGGTTTATTATTAACTGGAGCGGCGGAATGATGGTTTTTTTGCTGCGCGGGAAGAATTGGTAGGAGAAATGTACCGGCTATAATTCCAACAAAACCTAATGCCGCAAATATACCGAAAGATATACGCCAGCCAAATGATTGGCCTACCGCTGTTGCAAAAGGTACGCCGCCGACGACTGCAAGTGAAATTCCAAAAAAAACCCATGCTGTAGCGCGCCCTGCTGCCATATTGGGCGACGCACGCATGGCGAATGCAGCGATAATTGACCAAAAAACGCCATGAGTTAAAGCGACAATTATCCTGAATATTGCAAGTGCCCAATAATTGGGTGATATTGCCGATAGCACGTTTGCTAAAGTGACAACCAATAGCAATAGCAAATAAAGCTTTCTCCGCTCCATTTTCCTGGTCAGTAGTGTAAATGGAATTGCTGTTATGGCGGCGATCCATGCGTAGCCTGTTACCAATAATCCAACTCGCGCGTCGCTCACTTTGAACGCATCACTAATTTGCGACAAAAGGCCAATAGGAAGATACTCCGTTGTCTGTGCAACGAAGGCCCCAAATGCCAGCGTAGATAAAGTTAATGGCGTACTTATGGAAGATTTGACCATTATATAAATTATTTCCTTTTTGAAAGATATATTCCCGTTTCATCGATAATGATGTGGATATGTCGATAATCGGAAATTTTTGGCACACCACTTATAGCAGCGTGATTATTGACTTGAGTGATGACTAATACGCTTGCTCCTGCCAATGTAGCTGCTTCCACTCCAGCTGGAGCATCTTCGAAAATAAGGCAGCTCTGAGGCTCGATACCTAGCTTTTCCGCAGCGGTTAAATATCCTTGCGGGTCTGGTTTCCCTTTGGTGACCAGCTCTGCTGAGATTAGGATTGGCGGGATAGGTAAATTTGCTGCCTTCAAGCGTTTATGAGCCAGCTCTGTATTTGCTGAAGTGACAATTGCCCACTTTGTGAAGGGTATTTTGTTCAAAAAATCAGCCGCACCCTTTATCGCAACAATTCCTCTAACATCCGCTTCTTCTCGGGAAATCAGTGCATCCGCCTCCAAATCGGCGTCGATACCTGGCGGGCAATGCATTCTGACCGTATCTCGCGTTCTGCGTCCATGGGCCGTAGATTGTACAAGGTTAAAATCTAAATGATGACGAGCACACCATGCTCGCCATATGCGTTCAAAAACAGCGCTCGAATCAATTAAAGTACCATCCATATCGAAAATTAGAGCTTGGTAAGGTTTTGTATGTTTCCAAAAAAAATTTCTATGTGACATGACCATACTCGTTACACCACGGTATAACCGCCATCCATCATGAGGTCGGAGCCCGTGATTGCACTTGATTCGTCACTGGCTAAGAAAACGGCTCCGGCGGCTATTTCATAAGGTTCGGTCAGCCCGAACGGGGTCATATTGACAATTGATGCCGTGATGTCTGGATCTTGAGCATTAACCAGAGGGGTTCGTACTATGCCGGGAACGATTGAATTAACGCGAATTTTATCTTTGGCAAAAGTCACAGCGGCGTTACGTGTAATCATGCTTAGCGCCCCCTTTGTGGCGTGATATGCGGCGACGCCAGGCGCTGCCACATGAGCCCAACTGGATGTTATGTTGATGATAGAACCGCCACCATCCTTACGCATCAATGGCACGACAGCGCGAATTCCGAGCATAGGCCCGGTTTGATTGACACTGATCACACGGTTCCAGTCATCCAGATTGACTTCGTCCAGAGATTGATAGTTGGTAATCGCCGCATTATTGACCAAAATATTAATTCCATTATATTCTTTGTAAAAATCAGCGATGGCATTATCCCAAGCAACGGCATCAGATACGTCGAATTGCAAATACGATTGCCTATCGTGTAATGGATCATAAGGGGTGGAGCGAATATCTCCGAGCAGGACCCTAGCACCCTCTTTGGCAAAAGCATCAGCGATTGCACGTCCTATACCACCTGCGGCACCAGTAACAATTGCAGTTTTGTTTTCAAGCCTCATTATAATTACCTCATAGTAATCAAATCAGTGAGTGGGTATAGTAATATTAGTGGTAACGAGCTGTGCCAAAGTCGGCAAGTTACCCCGAGCACCTTTGGCCATCGTTGCTATGGCTCCGGCGATATTTGCAAATCTCAACCGTTGTGTTGCCTCTAGTCCGGCAATAAAGCTAACTACATAGGCGGCAGTAAATGTATCTCCTGCACCAGTGGGATCGACGGCATTAATTGATGGCGAGGGAACCTTTGTTAGCATGTTATTCGCCTGCAATTGTGAGCCCTCGAAACCAAGCGTGGTGATAATTTCCGGGATGTCTTCGTGAATCGATAATCGACTGCTATCACAGGTAATAAGCGAATATTCGTGTCTGTTAACGATCAGGGTATGACATGCTGGTATGATCATGTCTACCAGCTTGTCGCCAGCATAAATCCCTCCAGGGTTCCAAAAAAGAGGAGGTTTTTTGGGATTTGAAATCATTACCTTCATTAGAGCATGTAGCGCAATTGGAGTCGGGTCGAAGGTGATTATGGCGTCGGCATTGCTTATTGCTTCTTCTATATCATTTGCAGTTAAGTATTCATTGGCACCTCGTGACATTAGCATGAAGTGCTGATTAGAAAATAAAGGTATTATCACCCTACCTGTAGGGGCTTCACTAACTCTCTGAACATATGAAACATCAATGCCTCTCTGGGATAAATCGTTGATAAGGATGTCTCCGTTTGAATCAGTTCCAATTGCCCCTAAAATAGCGACTGATACACCCAACTTTGCAAGCGCGGCCGCACAATTGCCGGCATGACCGCCGGGCAACGTTGACTCTGAGCGAATGGTCAGAGTACTATCATCTTCGGGACAACCGTTTATTTCCAGTATAAGGTCAATATTTAGCGAACCGATTACTAATATTCGAGCAGATCTGCAAGCCTGGTATAAACTAGTAACTTCTGTCTTTGTGAGGGAAAGCCCCTTCAAGGTGTTAAATTTCTGCTCCCTTGATTCATTTTTTTCTACAGAATTATTCATTTTAGGCGTCCCTCACTATCCCTGATTACTGCTATCCCGCTTATTTCGACCAGACAACCCTTTTCTGCGAGTTGGGATACTATTACTAAAGTGCTGGTCGGAGCAGGCTGCTGCAGGATTCTGTTACGCACTTCCGAGACGGCGGAAAAATGCTCTCTGTCAACGAGATATATCACAAGACTTACTAGCTCGGATAATCTGGCGCCTGCATGAGAAAGAATGCTATTGATACGCTGAAAAACGATTTCTGTTTGGTGTTCTGGATCATTAAGTCCCAGGACATGACCATGAACATCAGTGGATACTTGTCCACTGATAAAAATCAACCTAGATGCACCGGAGATTGAAACTGATATACCAGGCGAATATTTTCCTATTGGTTTAGAATGGCTTGTTGGCAAAATAATATCTCTGTCGTTCATCATCCCACCTCAATTTATTTGTAAGGCCCAAAGCTAGAAGAAATTGAGCAGACTTGCATCTCCCTGATCTCCATAGTTTCCGGAAGCTCGAAAAGCATTAGGATGGCTTGAGAAATATCATCCGCACTGAGGGCGTCAGCGCGGGTTCCGGGCTTTGCATCCACGTGGCTACCGTTGAAGTAGGTATCTACTCGACTGGGAAATAAAAGACTCACTCTTATACTATGAGATCTTAATTCTAGCCTTGTTATATCAAGCAAAGATCGTATACCAGCTTTGGCGGCAGAATAAGCTGAACGATAAACAAAAGGATATAAAGCGGAATCAGAAAGTATGCCGATAACTAGGCTGTATTTTACCTTCGTAAGAAGTGGAATACAGGCTTTAAGCGTGTAAAATGTGCCGTTAAGATTTATGTCGAGCGTTTTTTTCCATTCGGTTTCTGAAAGCTCCTCCAATCCTGTCCACAGCCCTTGTCCGGCATTCAGAACTACTGCGGATAAATTCGCGCCATTATAAAGACTTTCTTTCGCTGCGGTTGTAACCGCTATAGGATCGCTAATATCTACAGTAGAATACTCCACTTTTATACCAAATTTCAGGCATTCCTCAGCCAGCGATATTAGTTCGGAACCCGAACGCGCCCAAAGAACGAGATCGTGGCCCTTAGCGGCCAATGTTAGTGCTGTGGCTCTGCCAATCCCACGGCTTGCACCTGTGATTAAGACACGTCCTGGCACGCTCATTGCTGTCCCCCTGAAATCGCTTCGTAGGTGCTTACCCCGCGGCCGGGAATCACCTCCATACGCAGCGAAACCGGTGAGATTGTATAAGGGGCAATATCTGTCAATATGGCAAAAGCCAAATCTATTGATTTAAGCGACGGTTGCATGTCCCCGCCGATTGTTATTATTCTTCCATCACGAACTAATCCAGTTTTAATATGGATAAGTGGGTGGTCAGACAACATTTGTCGTTTATTGTGGTGAATTGCCAAAGAGCTGTGACTGGCTTTTCCTGTTGCCGCAATAAGTAGTGACCCGGTACAAATGCCATATAGAGTACTCCCATTCTCAAATGCTTTAACAAGTAAAGATATTATCCTTTCGTCTTTTGCTGCCTCGCTGGCCCCTTTTCCTCCGGGGATTACCACGGCGGACGCAGATATAATTTGTTCAAGATTATTAGTCGTTCGGAATCGTATCCCGGACGAGCCGATAGTCTCGTTAGATGTTGACGCCAAATATATGTCGATATCGGGTTGATATTCTTCGGGCGTAACGTCCGCTGCTTTCTTCAACACAGAATAGGCCCCAAAGAGATCTAGCTCATCGACGCCGTTATATGATAGCAGTGCCACTTTGATTGTTTTTGGGACCGTATTCATTCATAACTCCTGGTAATATTAATTTGCAGATGCGTCAAGTTGGCTGAAACTTTTTGCAATAATTTCCGGAGTGTACTTTGGATGCCCGCCCGCGGGAGACTTAAGGCGACGGGTTGCAGCCGCAGAAAAACCGCCGAGGCCTATCCTTCTCGCGGCTGCGGCAATCCGAATGAGGTCGATAATGACCCCGGCTGCATTACTAGAGTCCTGCACCTTCAGCTTAAGGTCGACTGATACTGGCGTGCCAGCCCACCCCTGGCCTTCGATATTAAGAATGGCAACCTTATTGTCCTTGAGATGTGAAATAAAGCCCGCGGAGGGAATGACTTCGACATTGCTGGTATCGACACCGTCTTGTGTGAGGGCATTGATTTTTGACTCACGTTTGCTTGCGCCGTGGTCTCGCAGATTGCGAAAGTCTTCATTACCACCAAAATTTAATTGATACGAACTTGAAAGTGTTATACCGCGTTCACTGAGTAGTCCGAGTAATTCGCGGTGAACGATAGACGTACCAAAATGACTAGCTAAGTCGTCACCGATTAGAGGTACATTGTTCTTTTCAAATTTTGCCAGCAACTCGGGAGAGCGGGCAGCAATGTCAGGAGTTGCATTAACGAACGCCACCCCGGCCTCAAGTGCGGCCCTAGCATAAATGTCAACTGCCCATTGTAATCCGGTAGGCAGGGAGTATAGCAATACCTCCGCGTTGCTTTCACGTAAACGGCTGACTATTTCTTTAAACTTCGCAGAAGTAGAATTGCTATTTTGTTGTGTAAAACCTTCAAGGACAATAAAATCTACCGTGGGAAGGGATACGTCTAACAATGGATAGTTATTGGGTTCTGCGAGAACCGCTTGGCTAAAAGGTTTACCTGCTTTGTTGGGATGAATGTCGAAGGCGGCGACAAACTCAATGTCACTGACGCCAAGCCCACCGATTCGTGGCCGAGTAATTCCCACGAAGTCGGTTTCTTTCACACCTTGTGAAGCCAGTTTCTCGTAATAAGAAGCGCCTTGATAAAGAGCTGAAATATTATTACCTACGCCAGCTACGGCAAGACGAAGTCTGGTAGTCATGGTTGAATACTCCAATATATTAAGGACCAAGGAATATCAAACTTACTGAGCGGTCCGGTTACTCGGCAAGCAGTAATGCTTCTTCCAATAAAATTTGAGCAGCATAGCCATCGTCAAAGTTAGCTACTTCTGCCTGTTTAACATTGTTTTGGTGGTTGCCAACAATGAGTCTATATATATTTCCCGAATTATTGAATGACTCGGAGTGTATTTTGGGATCAGAAATTTTTATATAAGCCAATTTCCCTGCGCCAGTGTCTGGATTTACAGTTATATTTGCTGAGCCCAATGTTCCTTGGATCTGTGCATATATTTCACGACGGCCTATGCAGACTCGGGACGTCAATATTCGTGCTTTTGCAGTTGTGCGGTCGTTTGCGAGCAGTACATCAGCAATATCATCGGTATTACAACTTATTGGTATGCTTCCTGCATTTCGTTGTGGCCATGCGATAACCTTTGTGGCGCCGGACACATGCCATTCATCTGATGTTATATAACGTAGAAGGTCAAATAAATGTACCCCCTGATCCCCTAACGTGCCGGCGCCACTTTGCTTAGAATTATGGCGCCAGGACCAAAGAGTTGATGGACCCGCAAGGAAGTCATGATAAAACTGTAGGTCGATATGTACCAATGCTCCCAATTCTGGCGAATGACACAGTTCTCGTAAGCGTTTGAACACTGGGTGAGTACGCCATTGGAAAGTAATTGATGCATTTCCTCCCGTTTGCCTGACTTTTTCAGCAAGAGATTTTGCTGCTGCCGCTGAATGGGCAAGTGGTTTATCAGAAATGACGAGTAGATTTTTATTTAAGCTCGGAATTATGAAATGTTCATGTGTATCGGGAGGGGTCACTATGGAAATAGCGTCAATTTTTCCACTATCTATAATGTCGAGCGGGTTGTTGCTGATTAGTGGAATCCCATATTGAGTTGCTATTTTTTTTGCACGGCTTGGGTTGTTCATGTACCCCAAGGCCGCAACGGTTGCGACATTAGATTCTTGGATCCACTGTATATGGGCTTCCGCAAAGCCTGTACCAATAACCATGAATCTCATGTTCTTCCCCCATGAAAAAAATGTTCAGCAAGTAGCACAGTTTAGTTAGGCATCTGTACTTCGAATGACAGGTTAAGCCTTGCCATCGCTGTTAAAGTCAATAGTTTTTTTCAACAAAAATCATACTTGACACTGACAGCGCTGTGAGGCTCTAAGGTGATAACAATAGTGAATCCAGCACTTAGTTATAAGTTATAGGATTTTAGTGTTAGGAAAAAAACCATGTATTCCATAGTGTCTGGTAAAGGCGGCACATCTTGAAAATTGCTGAAACTACTAGTGCGAAACATTCATGCTATTAACTGAAATCAATGTCTCGATCTCAGTGTCGTAGGATTAAAATTCTCCCGACAAAAGGAATTACGTAATGCAGGTTTTCCTGTGCCACCATTTTATTTTATCCCGGCTGAGATATTCGATTCTGTTATTCATGATTTATATGAAGAATTCGGTGAGTTAGTTTTTTCATCTAACACAATCGTCGCTGATATTAATCACTGGTCAGAATATGTCTAGAGAAATATGAGGTCGAGGCCGTTCCCCGAAAATCTTCGAGATGATATTACAGAAGCATGTGGCCACTTATCTGGTGATTCAGGATTATTGGCGGTTCGGGCGTGTTCAGTTGCAGATGAACAAGGGGTAGGTGAGGATTCGGCATCCGATCCTTTTGCTGGATTATCCGATAGTTTTCTTTTCGTCACTCAGGAAAACGTTATTAAGGCGGTCGTCGAATGCTGGGCTTCAGCATTTAATCTAGAAATGATTATTTATCGTAGAGCACGGGGACTTCCACCACTGGGCGCTAGGATTGCTGTCGGCATTCAAATAATGATCCATGGGGTACGTTCATGCGTAGCATTTACTCGTTATCCGAAAAATGGTGATAATAGATTTATAATAGAGGCAGCCTATAGAATTGACAAAGGAGTGGTTCAGGAAAAATCAGATGTTGGTTTTTTTGGGTTGATGAACACCATAAGTGCAGAAAATACTAAATGGTTTTGTAGCATAGAATGCAAAAAAATAATCAGAATTTTCAAGGGGTGTTATCTCCGGAGATTTTCATCAAAACATGGTTGATCGACCAACTTTAACAGATGACGAAGTAGTATCCCTTGCTAAATTTAATAGTCAAGTCGAAGCATATTACAGCGTTACGCAAGTTATTGAAGGTACTTTAGATGATTTTGCTAATATTATTTTTTACAATCGCGTCTCATTTCATTCGCAGCGAGTGCCCAATTTATCAGGTGTGTGTCTACTCCATCTCAAGCAATTGCTATGGAGTAGTGATAATATAACGGAAAGTTTCTCTGGGGTTTCATCGACTTTAGCGCTCATCCTTGCAGCAAACTATTACGATATTTTTTTGAAAGATCTTTATTGGTGTTGACGTGTTTCAAGAGGCATTTGAAAAAAAACGAATTTAATCTCGTAAATATAGTAAATTCACTGGTATTCTCCATTTTACCTTGAAAGGCATCGTTAGCCTGAGAATCTGAATATCTTATCAGAACCAGCATTTAATTTTGAGCGGAGTTGGTGTTCAAGCTGAGCAATAATATAAAAATAAAAAGCAGATCCCTTTCATCGAAATCTGCTTTTATCAACGTTTTATCGATCAGTCTTTTCCGGCGGCCATATGTTGTCGAGCATAGATATATGGTGCAATATACGCCATGTGATTCACATTCAGAAAATCCGACCACCATTGCATCATCTCCATGCGGGCTTCCAAATATTCCGCTTTATGCACATAGGCCGCCCGCACGCCGTTGCGCTCCTTATGACTCATCTGTCGCTCAATGGCGTCCTTTGACCACAGCCCTGACTCGTTTAGGGCGCTACAGGCCATCGTTCTGAATCCGTGGCCGCAAACCTCGATTTTGGTGTCATACCCAATCACACGTAGCGCTTTATTAATGGTGTTTTCGCTCATCGGTTTGTACAGACCACGCGCACCCGGAAAAACGAAGACCGACCCGCGGGTAAGCGCCTTGATTTGTTTTAGCAGAGCAACTGCCTGATTGGATAACGGCACCAAATGCTCGTCCTTCATCTTTGCGCCACGCTCTGAAAATCTCACGCACTTTACGGCTTCGCGCTGCGCGGGCACCGTCCAGATACGTGCTTTCAGGTCGAACTCTTCCCAGCGGGCGAAGCGCAATTCGCTTGAGCGCAGAAAGACGTGCAGATTCAGTTCCAGCGCTAGGCGAGTTAGCATTCGACCTTTGTAGTTATCAATGTTCTCAAGTAGCTCAGGCAAGCGTCGCAGCGGCAAAGCGGGAAGATGTTGGGTCACAATCGGCGTCACGACGCCACCCAGATCGAACGCGGGGTTGTATTTGATTAGGCCCTGTTGCACGGCGTGACGCATGATTTTGGTCAGGTACTGGCGCATTCTCCCTGCAACGTCATGCACGCCTTTGTCGTCGATAGCCTTGATTAGCTGTGCCAGATGACGGGTTTCGATCTCTGCGATATCCATTTCGCCAATCATAGGGAAGGTATAGCGTTTCAGGCAGGTAAGGATTTTATCGGCGTGGCTTTGCGACCAGAGTCTGAGGCTGCTGGTGTGCCATGAGGTTGCGATGTGTTTAAAGGTGCGGGTTTCGTCTACAGCGGTTTTTTCGGATTCACGGGGCAGGGAAGGGCAGATGCCGGATGCCAGCAGCTTGCGGGCAGCGTCGCGCTTTTCACGGGCCTCCGCCAGCGTGACCTGCGGATAGGCGCCTAAGGCCAGGCGGGATTCTTTGCCGCCGAAGCTGTAGTGGAAATACCACAGACGCGAGCCGCTGGTGGATACCAGTAGATACAGACCCTGGGCATCGGTGATTTTGTAGGATTTTGCGAAGGTTGTTGCAGCGCGAATTTTACTGTCAGTTAGAGCCATGTGAGGGTCACTCCATTCATCGAACTGAATGACCCGCAATTTGACCCCACATTTTTCGGATACCTAGGGATAAATCAAAACGTATCGGAAAGGGTTTTTACGCTAACTTATTGAATTTAAGATATATAGGGATTCATAAGAAAGCATAAAAAAAGAAGAAGTGGTGCCCGGACTCGAAATCGTCAGTAGAGAGAGCGAAAATACAAATGTAAATCCTGATAAACATAGAAAAAGCAGATCATTAATAGGTCGGATCTGCTTTTACTTTTCTCGTCAATTACGACCATTACTGATTAGGCAACCTTATGCTTTCTCCAATCTGCCCCAGACATAGGGTGGGACAAATGCATCCCGGCATGCATCCAGATAATCCGACCACCACTGCATCATGGCTTTGCGGGCATCAAGATGTTCCGCTTTGTGGATGTACGCCGCCCGCACGTTGTTGCGTTCCTGATGGCTCATCTGGCGTTCAACGGCATCCCGTGACCAAAGCTCTGATTCCATTAAGGCGCTACAGGCCATTGCCCGGAATCCGTGGCCACAGACATCAGTTTTCGTGTCGTAACCCATCAGCCGTAGTGCCTTGTTGACCGTGTTTTCACACATTGGCTTATATGAGTTATGGTCGCCGGGGAATACCAGTTCCAGATGCCCTGAGATTTCCTGTATCTGCCTCAGAATAGCAACAGCCTGCCGGGACAGCGGCACGATATGCTGTGTGCGCATTTTCGCGCCACGCCCGGAATAACGAACACCTACAATGGTTTCCCTTGAGGCGGGGATGGTCCAGATTTTGTTTCTGAAATCGATCTCGCGCCAGCGGGCGAAACGCAGTTCGCTGGAACGGATAAACAGATGCAGGGTCAATGTCACCGCCAGCCTTGTCAATTCTCGTCCCTGCTGATAGTTGTCGATGCGAGTAAGTAGTTCGGGCAGGTGTTCCAGCGGCAGGGCAGGATAGTGGTGTTTAACGGGCGGAGCCGTCACGCCTTCCAGATTCAGCGCCGGGTTGTGTTCCACCAGTCCTTGCTGCACTGCGTAACGCATGATGCTGCATAGGTGCTGTCGGGTGCGGGACGCGACTTCCAGCAGTCCCTTTTCCTCAATCCCTTTCAGCAGAGCGGTGAAATGTCGTGTTTTCAGTTCCGTTACCGGCAGATGCCCAATCACCGGGAAAATATGATTGTTCATGCTGGCAAGCAGGCGGGCGGCGTGGTTCTCCGACCAAGCTTTATTGCTTTTATGCCAGCCCAGCGCCACGGCTTTAAAATACGTTTCCGGTGAACAGACGGATTTTTCCGCGACACGCACTTGAGCCGGGTTGATATTCTGCGTTAGCAATTTTCGGATGCCGTCACGCTGTAGCCGGGCGTCGGCAAGGGATACCAGCGGATAAGCGCCTAAACCGAGACGGGATTCTTTGCCATTAATACGATACTTGAGATACCAGAGACGGGAGCCACCGGGATTGACCAACAGATACAACCCGTGTGAATCGGACAGTTTGAAAGGTTTTGCCAGGGATTTAATGCTGCGGATTTTCGTGTCGTTAAGAGACATATGGGGGTCACTCCATAATCGAACCAACCTGACCCCAAATCTGACCACCAATTTTTCCCGATGCAGAGGGAAAACTAAAAACGCATCGGGAAGATTTTTCACACTAACTTATTGAATCAAAATCACATAGGGATTCGCAAAGAGGCATGAAAACAAGAAATTGGCTCCTCTGACTGGACTCGAACCAGTGACATACGGATTAACAGTCCGCCGTTCTACCGACTGAACTACAGAGGAATCGCGAGAACGGGGCGAATACTAAAGGCGCCGGCCCGTTTTGTCAAAGTTCTTTTCAGCATTTCCCTCCGGATGGCCAGGAGATCGCCAGTTTGCTGATAATCCGCACAATTTTCGCTGATTCGCGGCAGCTTATCCGCTCGTTTATCGCGTGGGCGGCAAGAGGCGGGGCGTGTTTGTTCCCTTTAATGACGAAATGGCGAAGCCAACCTGGCGCGCGGCCGGCCGTTGTGCGCACCGGCTGTGTCTGCTTTATGACAAAAGGTTTGAACTTTGTTCATAACCCGGTGGCGATAAATCTTCTCATTAAAAAAATATTCTGCAATTTCATGGAGTTGAAATATGACGGCTTCTGGTACGTTCCCTGCTTAATAGAAAGGGTCAACCGACTAACAGGAGAATGCACATGGCTATCCGTCAATGCGCCATTTATGGCAAAGGTGGCATAGGTAAATCCACTACGACACAAAATCTCGTTGCCGCTCTGGCCGAGATTGGCAAAAAGGTGATGATTATCGGCTGCGATCCCAAAGCGGATTCCACCCGTCTGATCCTGCATGCCAAAGCACAGAACACCATTATGGAACTGGCCGCCGAAGTCGGCTCGGTAGAAGATCTGGAGCTGGAAGACGTTTTGCAAATCGGTTATCGCGGCGTGCGCTGCGCCGAATCAGGCGGCCCTGAGCCGGGCGTCGGCTGCGCCGGCCGCGGCGTTATCACCGCCATTAACTTCCTGGAGGAAGAGGGCGCGTACGAGGAAGATCTGGATTTTGTGTTTTACGATGTGCTGGGCGACGTGGTCTGCGGCGGGTTCGCCATGCCGATCCGCGAAAACAAGGCGCAGGAAATCTATATCGTCTGCTCCGGCGAAATGATGGCGATGTACGCCGCCAACAATATCTGCAAAGGCATCGTCAAATACGCCAAGTCCGGCAAGGTGCGCCTCGGCGGCCTGATCTGCAACTCGCGCCAGACCGATCGCGAAGACGAGCTGATCATGGCGCTGGCGGACAAGCTCGGTACGCAAATGATCCACTTCGTGCCGCGCCATAACATCGTGCAGCGGGCTGAAATCCGCCGTATGACGGTCATCGAATACGATCCAACCTGCGGCCAGGCCGAAGAGTACCGCACGCTTGCCCGCAAAATCGTCGACAACAAAAAAATGATAGTGCCCACCCCGGTCACCATGGACGAGCTGGAAGCACTGTTGATGGAATTTGGCATCATGGATGTGGAAGACGAAACCATCATCGGCAAAACCGCGGCGGAAGAAGCGCAGTCAGCCTGATCCGGCCGCGCGGGGCCCTGAGCCGGCAACGGCTGGCTTAGGTCACTATCCCATTTATTATGTAAGGACATCGCCATGACCGATATAACCGGCGAACAAACGCTGGCGCTGATTCAGGAAGTTCTGGAAGTCTTTCCTGAAAAAGCCCGCAAAGAGCGTGCCAAGCACTATATGCTGAGCGATCCGGAAATGGAAAGCGTTGGCAAATGCATTACTTCCAACCGTAAATCCCAGCCCGGCGTGATGACGGTGCGCGGCTGCGCCTACGCCGGCTCGAAAGGGGTGGTGTTCGGACCTATCAAGGACATGGCCCATATCTCCCATGGCCCCATCGGCTGCGGCCAGTATTCCCGCGCCGGCCGTCGCAACTACTATACCGGCGTCAGCGGCGTCAACGCCTTCGGCACCCTGAACTTTACCTCGGATTTCCAGGAAAAGGACATTGTGTTCGGCGGCGACAAAAAGCTGACCAAACTGATTGAAGAAATGGAAACCCTGTTCCCGTTGACCAAAGGCATCTCCATCCAGTCCGAGTGCCCGGTGGGCCTTATCGGCGACGATATCGAGGCGGTGGCGCGGGAAATGCAGAAAAAACTCGATAAACCGATCGTGCCGGTGCGGTGCGAAGGGTTCCGCGGGGTATCCCAGTCGCTGGGTCATCATATCGCCAACGACGTGGTGCGCGACTGGATTTTATCCAACCGCGATGACGAAGCGTTTGAAACCACCCCTTACGATATCGCCATTATCGGCGACTACAATATCGGCGGCGACGCCTGGGCCTCCAGGATCCTGCTGGAGGAAATCGGCCTGCGCGTGGTGGCGCAATGGTCCGGCGACGGCACCCTGGTGGAAATGGAAAATACCCCCAAGGTGAAGCTGAACCTGGTGCACTGCTATCGCTCCATGAACTACATCTCGCGCCATATGGAAGAAAAATACGGCATTCCCTGGATGGAATATAACTTCTTCGGCCCGACCAAAATTGCCGAGTCTTTGCGCAAAATCGCCGCGCTGTTCGACGAGACCATTCAGGCCAATACCGAGGCGGTTATCGCCAAATACCAGGCCCAGACCGACGCCATTATCGCTAAATTTCGCCCCAGGCTTACGGGCAAGCGCGTGCTGCTGTATCTCGGCGGTCTGCGCCCGCGCCATGTGATCGGCGCGTATGAGGATTTGGGGATGGAAATCATCGGCAGCGGCTATGAATTCGCCCATAACGATGACTATGACCGCACCTTGCCGGACCTGAAAAAAGGGACGCTATTGTTCGATGACGCCAGCAGTTACGAGCTGGAGGAAATCATCAAGGCGCTGAAACCGGATCTTATCGGCTCCGGCATCAAGGAAAAATACATCTTCCAGAAAATGGGTTTCCCGTTCCGCCAGATGCATTCCTGGGATTATTCCGGCCCTTATCACGGTTACGACGGTTTCGCCGTCTTCGCCCGCGATATGGACATGACCCTGAATAACCCGAGCTGGACCCAGTTGACCGCGCCCTGGCTGAAAACCGCCTGAGATTGTTTGCCTGAAGCCTGAACCCGTCAGTTCACAGATTTGTGGCGCGGGAGGAGAGAATCATGAGTCAGAGTGTAGAAAAAACCAAGGCCTGCTATCCGCTGTTCGAGCAAGCGGAATACCAGGCGCTGTTTACCAGCAAACGCGAGCTGGAAGAGGCCCACGGCGCAGCCCGGGTCAAGGAAGTCTTCGAGTGGACCACCACCCGGGAATACCAGGAGCTGAATTTTAAGCGCGAGGCGCTGACCATCGACCCCGCCAAGGCCTGCCAGCCGCTGGGCGCGGTGCTTTGTTCGCTCGGTTTCGCCAATACGCTGCCCTATGTGCACGGCTCGCAAGGCTGCGTGGCGTATTTCCGTACCTATTTCAACCGCCATTTTAAGGAACCCGTGGCCTGCGTGTCGGATTCGATGACCGAGGACGCGGCGGTGTTCGGCGGCAATAACAACCTGAACAACGGCCTGCAGAACGCCCATGCGCTGTATAAGCCGCAGGCTATCGCCGTCTCCACCACCTGCATGGCGGAGGTGATCGGCGACGACCTGAGCGCCTTTATCGCCAATGCCAAGAAAGACGGTTTTATCGACCCCGCGGTGCCGGTGCCTTATGCCCATACCCCGAGCTTTATCGGCAGCCATATCACCGGCTGGGATAATATGTTCGAGGGGTTTGCCCGCGAATATACCGATAAAACCGACGCCCGGGATTACCAGCCCGGCCGTAACGGCAAAATCAACCTGGTGACCGGTTTTGAAACCTATCTCGGCAATTTCCGGGTGCTGAAACGCATGATGGAGCAGATGGGCGTTGGCTACAGCCTGCTGTCCGATCCCTCCGAAGTGCTGGACACCCCGGCGGACGGTGAATACCGCATGTATGCCGGCGGCACTACCCAGGACGAAATGCGCGACGCGCCGAACGCCATCGATACCCTGCTGCTGCAACCCTGGCACCTGCTGAAAACCAAAAAAATGGTGCAGGAGAACTGGCAGCAGCCGGCCACGCCGGTGGATGTGCCGCTGGGACTGGAAGCCACCGACCGGCTGCTGATGACCGTAAGCCAGCTGACCGGCAAACCGATTCCGGACGCCCTGACGCTTGAGCGCGGCCGGCTGGTGGATATGATGCTCGACTCCCATACCTGGATCCACGGTAAAAGCTACGGCCTGTACGGCGATCCGGATTTTGTCATGGGCATGACCAAGTTCCTGCTGGAACTGGGCTGCGAACCGACGGTGATCCTGTGCCATAACGCCAATAAACGCTGGCAGAAAGAGCTGAAGAAGGTGCTGGCCGCGTCGCCTTACGGCCAGGAAAGCGAGGTGTATATCAACTGCGATCTGTGGCATTTCCGTTCGCTGATGTTTACCCGCAAACCGGATTTTATGATTGGCAATTCCTACGGCAAGTTTATCCAGCGCGATACCCTGGCGTTGGGGGAGCAGTTTGAAGTGCCGTTGATCCGCATCGGCTTCCCGATTTTCGACCGGCATCATCTGCATCGTATCGCCACCTGGGGCTACGAGGGCGCCATGACGGTATTGACCACCCTGGTCAACGCCACCCTGGAAAAACTGGACCGCGACACCATGAAAATCGGCAAGACCGATTATAACTTCGACCTGATCCGCTGACCGACCGGCCCAGGCGCGTCCTGGGCCGCCCTACGGGAGAAAGCCGCTATGCCGAGTGTGTTATTCAGTGAAAAAGGCGCCGACCTGTACTGCTATATCGCCAAACAGGATTTGGAGGCGCGGGTTGTGCGCATTGAATTTGACGATGCCGCCTGCTGGGGCGGCATGTTCGAGCTGGAGGGCGGCAAGTCGTATTACATCTTTCCACAGCCGGGGAAACCGCCGTTCCCGGTGCGTTTACGCGCCAGTAAAAATGCCGGATAACCCCATGGCCACAGGAGCCTACCGATGAATGTCGCAACCGACGATCCTTTATTCTGGCGTCTGTTCGCCCTGGCACAGACCCTGCCGCAGCTGCCGCCCCGGGAGATGATCCTCTGGCTGCAGAAGGCGTCCGGCCAGCCGTTGACGCCGGCGCGGCTGGCCCGGCTGAGCCTTGATCAACTGGCGCGGGCGTTTCCCGCCGGCGCCGGCCAGCCGACGGTGGCGCTGTGGCAACAGGTGATGTCCTGCCTGGCCGGAGAACTGCCGCAGCATCTGACCACCCAGCCGGAGCGGGCGGAGCCGTTGCAATTACGCGCCGCCTTCGCCTCCGGCGACGGCCTGGCGATCGACGGCCATTTCGGCCAGGCCAAGCTGTTTTTTATCTATGCTTTTGACGATCGGGGGCCTTACCTGCAACAGGTCAGGCGCTATCGCGACGATCCCGACGCGCTGGAGGAAGGCAACGAAGCGCGGGCGCGCATGTTAAGCGATTGTCATCTGCTGTTTTGCGAGGCGATAGGCGGCCCGGCCGCCGCTCGCGTGATCCGCAATAATATCCATCCCATCAAGATTAAGCCGCCGATGACCATTGAACAGCAATTACAGGCGTTGCGCGCCATGCTGGCGGGGCGTATCCCGCCCTGGTTGGCGAAACGCCTGGGAAAAACCCACCCTCTTGCGCAGCACCAGTTTTCGCTGTGACGTCCCGCGGGCTTGCCCCGGGGGTATAACAGGGGCGCGCGGGGCGCGGCGGCTCGCCGCCGCCCTGGCCAATCCCGTCGTCAGTCCGTTTAGGCGCCCCTGTGGGCGCCGTTTTTTTTATCCTGACGAAAGTAGGGTGAAAAGCGGCCATCCTTTAACGCGGCGGCTAATATAGTCAGGATGGGCGATTCAGCGCTGACGACGGTGATGGGCTGTTGTTCATGGTATCTGGCGATTAAGAGGCTAAGGGATGGTCGGTAAAAAAAGTAACGGCGCGTTTATCTGGCGGCGCGTCTGGCTGGCGTTGTTAGGGGGGATGCTGTGCGGCTGCATGGACATGCCGGGGAAAGTGCCCCAAATCGTCAACGATCCCGCCGCATCCGCAAGGATTGTTGCTACCGCGGACGGCCCGGTGCGGGGTGTCGTCTCGGCGCGCGGGCAAGCCTTCCTGGGGATTCCGTTCGCGGCGCCGCCCGTGGGGGAGCTGCGCTTCGCACCGCCGGCGCCGGCGATCCCCTGGCGCGGGGTGCGAAGCGCCGATCGCATCGGGCCGGCGTGTCCGCAGCCCGCCTTGCCGGTGGCCGGCAATAGCGCCGAGGATTGCCTGACGCTGAATATCTACGCGCCGCATAATGCCGGCAAGGGCGGGGTTTTCCCGGTGATGGTATGGATTTATGGCGGCGCGCTCGAACTGGGCTCCAACGGGCAATATGACCCCAGCGTACTGGCGGAACGGCAGGGCGTGATCGTCGTCGCGCCCAACTATCGCACCGGCGCGCTGGGCTTCCTGGCGCATCCGGCGCTGCGGGGCCCGGGGGAGGGAAATTATGGCGTGCTGGATCAGCAGGCCGCGCTGCGCTGGGTAAAGCGTAATATCGCCGCGTTCGGCGGCGATGCGGACAACGTCACTCTGTTCGGTGAATCCGCCGGGGCGCTCAGCACCTGCGTTCATCTCCTGTCGCCGGGATCGCGGGGGTTGTTCCAGCGGGCGATCCTGCAAAGCGACAGCTGCGCGCAGCCGGACACGTCATTACCGCGCGCGGAGGCGGAAGCCGGCGGGCTGATAATGGCGCGCGACCTCGGCTGCGGCGATGAGCGGACCGCGCTGGCGTGTTTGCGCCGCGTGCCGGCGAAAAAGCTTTACCAGGCGACCAGCCATCGGCGCGGCAATAGCGGCAGGGACGGCTGGGCGCCGATGACGGGAGGGGATGTGCTGCCTGAGCCGCCCTACCAGGCGTTTGCGGCGGGCAAGGGCGCACCGGTGCCGGTGCTGATGGGCAGCAACCGCGACGAAGGGCGGCTGTTCGCCAATTTCAAGGCGTTTACCTTTGCCATGAGTCACCGCCGGGGGTATGAGGACGCCGTCGCGCGCGCCTTGCCCGGCGATACCGCCCCCGTGCTGAAGACGTATGCGGACGTCGCCGCCCGGTCGTACTATCAGGCTTTCGCCGATATTGTCACGGACTCGCACTTCGCCTGTCCGATCCTGACGATGCACCGGCTGCTGGGCGGACGGGCGGCCTTCTACGCCTACGAGTTCGACGATCCCCACGCGCCGATGTCATTGCCGCGCGCGCCGTTTACCCCGGCCATGGGAGCCTATCATGCCGCGGAAATCGCCTATGTTTTCCAGCGGCCCTGGGCGCTGGCCGATCCGCGCGACTTCGATGCCCGGCAGCAGGACCTGGCCGCGCGTATTCAGCAGGCGTGGGGGACCTTCGCCCATACCGGCCAGCCCGCGGCTATGCCGGCCTGGCCGGTGTTCGACGGCGCGCGGCCCTATGCGCTTGCCGTACAGCATACCGGTTTTGTGGAGGACTTCGCCCTCAGGCATCGCTGCGCATTCTGGAACGCCAGGGGCTACTGAGGGCAGCTTATGTCGCCGGGCAGGTATTCCCCTGTCAGGCCGGTTGTCTGTTTTGTCGCGTTCACGACAATAAAAATTCTTTTCAAAACAGCGGGTAGCCGCTGGCCCGTGATTTGCAAACCAGAGTCATAGCAAGACTATTGCCGGTTACGGAGAGAACCTGATGAAAAATACTGATATCGCCGCCCTGTTCGTTGAGCCTGCCTGCGAGCATAACGGCAAGCATAAAACCGGGTGCAAACCGCCCAAGCCGGGATCCACCGCGGGCGGCTGCGCCTTTGACGGCGCGCAGATTACCCTGCTGCCGGTGGCGGACGTGGCGCATCTGGTGCACGGGCCGATTGGCTGCGCCGGCAGTTCCTGGGATAACCGGGGCAGCCGCAGCTCGGGACCGGCCCTTAACCGGCTGGGTTTCACCACCGATTTAAGCGAGCAGGATGTGATCATGGGACGCGGCGAGCGCCGGCTGTTCCACGCCGTGAAGCATATCGCCGAGCGCTACCACCCCGCGGCGGTCTTTATCTATAACACCTGCGTGCCGGCCATGGAGGGCGACGATATCGAGGCGGTGTGCCGCTCGGCCTCGGCGGCGGCCGGCATTCCGGTCGTGGCCGTCGACGCCGCCGGTTTTTACGGCAGCAAAAACCTGGGCAACCGCATCGCGGGCGATGTGATGCTGCGCCAGGTCGTAGGGCAACGCGAGCCCGCGCCCTGGCCGGCGGATTATCCGGTGCCCGCGGCGCGCGGCCATAACATCTGCCTTATCGGCGAATACAATATCGCCGGCGAGTTCTGGCAGGTGCTGCCGCTGCTTGATGAGCTGGGCGTGCGCGTCCTGTGCACGCTTTCCGGCGACGCGCGTTTCGCTGAAATCCAGACCATGCACCGCGCCGAGGCCAATATGCTGGTCTGCTCCCGCGCCCTGATTAACGTTGCGCGCAGGCTGGAGGAGCGGTACGACACGCCCTGGTTCGAGGGCAGCTTTTACGGCATGCGTGAAATGTCGGCCTCGCTGCGCCAGCTGGCGCAGCTGCTGGACGATGCGGATCTCACCGCGCGCACCGAGCTGCTAATCGCGCGCGAGGAGGCGGCGACCCAGCTGCGCCTTGAGCCCTGGCGCGACCGGCTGCGCGGCAAGCGGGTGTTGCTGTACACGGGCGGCGTGAAGTCCTGGTCGGTGGTCTCGGCATTGCAGGATTTGGGGCTGGACGTGGTGGCCACCGGCACGCGCAAATCCACCGAGGAGGACAAGGCGCGCATCCGCGCCCTGATGGGGGAGGACGCGCTGATGCTTGACGAGGGCAACCCGCGCCTGCTGCTGGATACCGCCTATCGTTTCCGCGCCGACATGATGATCGCCGGCGGCAGGAATATGTATACCGCCTATAAAGCCCGGCTGCCGTTCCTGGATATCAACCAGGAGCGCGAAGAGGCCTTCGCCGGCTACGGCGGCATGGTTAACCTGGCCGAGGCGGTGTGCCGCACGCTGGAAAGCCCGGTCTGGACGCAGGTTAACCAGCCGGCGCCCTGGCAGATAAAAGCCTGAGGAGAAGATCATGACGCACGTTGTCCGTTCGGTAAAACCGCTGGCCACCAGCCCGATCAAGAGCGGTCAGCCGCTGGGCGCCATCCTGGCCGCCATGGGGCTGGAAAGCTGTATCCCGCTGGTGCACGGCGCCCAGGGTTGCAGCGCTTTCGCCAAAGTGTTTTTTATCCAGCATTTCCACGAGCCGGTGCCGCTGCAATCCACCGCCATGGAGCCGATCACCACCATCATGGGCGCCGACGACAATATTTTTACCGCACTGGAGACCTTGTGCGAGCGCAATACGCCGCGCATTATCGTCCTGCTCAGCACCGGCCTGTCGGAAGCGCAGGGCAGCGATTTGGGGCGGGCGGTGGCGCTGTTTCGCGCAAGCCATCCCAAGCACCGGCAGGTCGGCATCCTGACCGTCAGCACGCCGGATTTTTACGGCTCGATGGAAAACGGCTATGCCGCGCTGCTGGAAAGCGTGGTGCAGCAGTGGGTGCCCGCTGAACCCGCGGCCGGAATCCGCGGTAAACGGGTGAATATTTTTCTGAGCCATATGTTTACCCCGGGCGATCAGGAGCTGATCCGCAGCTATGTCGAGGCTTTCGGCCTGCAGCCGGTGATCCTGCCCGACCTGACGCAGTCCATGGACGGACATCTGGCGGCGGGCGATTACAGCTCGCTGACCCAGGGCGGCACGCCGCTGCGCCTGATGGAACAGTTGGGACAAAGCGTCGCCACCTTTGTGATCGGCGTTTCGCTCACCCGCGTGGCCGCGCTGATTGAGCCGCGCGGACGCGGCATCTGCGTGCGTTTGCCGCATCTGATGACGCTTGCGCATATGGATGCGTTTATCGGACAACTGCACCAGATTTCCGGTCGCGAGGTGCCGGCCTGGATAGAGCGGCAGCGCGGGCAGATGCTGGACGCGATGATCGATTGCCACGGCGAGCTGCAGGGCGGGCGCATGGCGGTGGCCGCCGAGGCGGATTTGCTGCGCGGCTGGTGCGATTTCGCCGTCAGCCAGGGCATGAGCGTGGTGAACGCGGTGGCGCCGGTCAACCAGCCCGGGCTGGCCGCGCTGCCGGTGGAAAAAGTCATCATCGGCGATCTGGAGGATTTGGCGGATCTGCTGGCCGAGACCCCCGCCGACATGATTTTTGCCAACTCCCACGCCGCCTCCCTGGCTGAGCGCCTGGACATGCCGCTGGTGCGCACCGGTTTCCCCCTCTACGACCGCCTGGGCGAATTTCGCCGCACCCGGCAGGGGTATGCCGGCATCCGCGACACCCTGTTCGAACTGGGCAACCTGATGCGCCATCGCCATCATCATCAGCCGGTGTACCACTCGCCGCTGAAACAGCAATTTCCTGCCGTCTCACTTGCACAGGACGCCGGCGTATGAACAACTTCCAGCGCAATCTTACGGTGACCACCGCCTCCGACTGGGCGCTGCGGGTCGCGTTCGCCAGCACCGACCTGCACCAGGTCAACCAGCATTTCGGCTCGACGCCCCGGCTGGCCATTTACGGCGTCAAACCCGATCGGGTGACGCTGCTGCAGGTCACGGATTTTATCGTCCAGCCCGGACATGACCTGGATAAGCTGGGCTGTCGTATCGCGGCGCTGGAGGGGTGCCTCTCGCTGTACTGCGTGGCGGTGGGCGAAAGCGTGTTCCGGCAACTGCTGCGCGTCGGGGTACGGGCGGTGAGCGTGCCCGCCGCCACCTCCATCGTCCATCTGCTCACGGAAATCCAGCAAAACTGGGATGCGCCGACGGTACAGCGCCATCAGGAAAAACGCGATCCCAGGCGCTTCGAGCGTTTCCGGCAGGAGAGCCGCTGGGAAGAAGAATAGCGCGGGAACAGCGCTGATTTGTGTCAATTCCCTGACAAAACCGACAACCAACCCCGACATGTTCGGGGTTTTTAGTGCGCCGCGCGGCGCTATCTTATTGAAATATCGATAAAGATGTGACTGGCATCACATTTGCTCATGATTAAGTACCCCCCACGCGGAGCGACATCATGATTCAGATTGAAGCGGAAGCCTTGCAACAGCTGCTTTTATTGCGCCGGCAATTGGCCGCGCCCTGTGCCGGCCTGCGCCTTTGGCTTGAGGGCGATGCCTGCCAGGGCTGGCGGGTTTCCCTGGAGTGGAGCGCGGCGCAGCGGGAGGAGGAGTATCGCGTCGAGTATCAGGGATTGGTGCTGCTGGCGGCCGTTACGCACTGGCCCTATCTGCAGGGCGCGACGCTCGCGGCGGGCGCCCGGGACGGCGAGCCGGGACTCTGGATAGATCTTCAGGCGTCGGCCTGCCAGTGCGACCACCAGACCTGCGCATCATAACCGGCATTCAGCTAAGGCATTCACCCGGGGTATCGCCAAGCATCGCCCCGTGAACTGGAGAAAAATGTATGTGGAATTATTCAGAAAAAGTTAAAGATCATTTTTTTCATCCGCGCAATGCCAAAGTCGTCGAGCAGGCGAACGCCATAGGCGACGTCGGTTCGCTGAGCTGCGGCGACGCCCTGCGCCTGATGCTTCGCGTCGACCCCGAGACGGAAATTATCGAGGAGGCGGGTTTCCAGACCTTCGGCTGCGGCAGCGCCATCGCCTCTTCCTCGGCCCTGACCGAACTGATTATCGGCCGCACCCTGACGGACGCAGCGCAGTTGACCAATAAGCAGATTGCCGATTACCTCGACGGCCTGCCGCCGGAAAAAATGCACTGCTCGGTGATGGGGCAGGAAGCGCTGCGCGCCGCCATCGCCCAGTTCAGGGGCGAGGCGCCGGACGCCGATCACGAAGAAGGCGCGCTTATCTGCAAGTGTTTCGGCGTCGACGAAGGCCATATCCGCCGCGCGGTGCTGGAAAACGGCCTCACCACCCTTGAGGATGTGATCAACTACACCAAGGCCGGCGGCGGCTGTACCTCCTGCCATGAAAAAATCGAGCAGACCCTCGAGCAGATATTGAGCGCCAGGCCGGCAGTGGCGCAGGCCGTAGGCAAGCCCGCGCCGCAGCCGCAGCCCCGCGATGAAAACTGGCTGGCGGTGGAAGAGGTCATCGCCGGCCTGCGTCCGCACATCCAGGCCGACGGCGGCGATATGCGCCTGCTGAGCGTGAACGATAAACAGGTGACCGTCTCGCTGTCCGGCAGTTGCAGCGGTTGCATGATGACCGATATGACCCTGGCCTGGCTGCAGCAGAAGCTTATCGAACGCCTGGGCCGGTTTATGCACGTGGTGGCCGACCCGGCCACGGTCTCCACCAGCGAAGTTGAATGAGGTAAGCCGATGAAAGCTGTTTATCTGGATAATAACGCCACGACACGTCTGGACCCGATGGTCCTGGAAGCGATGATGCCGTTTCTCAGCGAACACTACGGCAATCCATCGTCGATCCATGATTTCGGCCAGCCCGCGGGCATTGCGCTGGCCAAGGCGCGGGAACAGGTGGCGAGCCTTTTGGGCGCGCGCCACGACAGTGAAATCATTTTTACCTCCTGCGCCACCGAGGCCACGTCCACCGCCATCCTGTCGGCGGTGGCGGCCTACCCTGAACGGCGGGAAATCATTACCAGCATTGTGGAACATCCCGCGACGCTTGCGGTATGCGAATACCTGGAACGGCAGGGCTACCTGATCCACCGCCTGCCGGTGGACGGCGAGGGCGCGCTGGATATGGCCGCCTACCGGGCGGCGCTCAGCGACCGCGTGGCGCTGGTTACCCTGATGTGGGCCAATAACGAAACCGGCGTGGTGTATCCGGTGGCGGCCATGGCCGAGCTTGCACATGAACAAGGGATACTGTTCCATTGCGACGCGGTGCAGGCGGTGGGTAAATTGCCGGTGGCCGTCGGCGCGAGCGCCATTGATATGCTGTCCTGCTCCGGCCATAAATTTCATGGTCCCAAGGGGATCGGCTGCCTCTATCTGCGCCGCGGCACCCGGTTCCGGCCGTTGCTGCGCGGCGGCCACCAGGAGCGCGGGCGGCGCGCCGGCACCGAGAACATTGCCGGCATTGTCGGCATGGGCGCGGCGGCGGCGCTGGCGGATATCCATTTGCCGATGATGGACAGCGAGATTGCCCGCATGCGTGATCGTCTGCAGGACGGCATTCTCGGCGCCGTCGGCCATACCCTGGTGATGGGCGGCGGGCAGCCGCGCACGCCGAACACGGTCAATATCGCCTTCGAATATATCGAGGGCGAGGCCATCCTGCTGTTGCTAAACCATGTCGGCATCGCCGCCTCCAGCGGCAGCGCCTGTACGTCCGGTTCCCTGGAGCCGTCCCATGTGATGCGCGCCATGGGCATTCCGTATACCGCCGCCCACGGCACCATCCGTTTTTCGCTATCCCGCTATACCCGCGAAAAAGAGATTGAGTATGTCATTGAGCAATTGCCGCCGATCATAGCCCAATTGCGCGCCTTATCGCCGTACTGGCAGGGCGATCGTCCGCTGGCGGTGGAAAACGCCGCCTTTGCGCCGACCTATGGTTAACCCGGGGGAGCCAGGCCGATGACCGCTATCGTGATTAACGACACTACGCTGCGCGACGGCGAACAAAGCCCCGGCGTGGCGTTCAGCGCCGGGGAAAAGGTCGCCATCGCCCGCGCCCTGACCGGGGCCGGGGCGGGCGAGCTGGAGGTCGGCACGCCGGCGATGGGCGATGAAGAATGCCGGCGCATCGCGCTGGTGCGCCGGGCGCTGCCGCGGCAGACCTTGATGTCCTGGTGCCGGTTGAACCGCCATGATATCCGGCTGTCGGCGGACCTGGGGCTGGACTGGGTGGATATATCGCTGCCGGCGTCCGGGCCGATGCGTGCTTACAAGCTGCATATGGGCTGGCCGCAGCTGGCGCGGGAGCTGTCCGGCCATATTGCCTACGCGCGAACTTTGGGGCTGCGGGTCAGCGTCGGCTGCGAGGACGCCTCGCGCGCCAGCGACGAGGAACTGCGTCAGATAGCCCTGGTGGCCGGCGACGCCGGCGCGCTGCGGCTGCGCTTTGCCGACACGCTGGGCGTGCTCGATCCCTTCGTCACCTTTGAACGCATCACGGCGTTACGCTGTCACTGGCACGGCGAAACCGAAATGCACGCCCATAACGACCTGGGGCTGGCGACCGCCAACACCCTGGCGGCGGTGCGGGCCGGGGCGACCCATGTCAATACCACGGTCTCGGGGCTGGGCGAGCGCGCGGGCAACGCCGCGCTTGAAAGCGTGGCGATGGCGCTGGAAGCCTGCCTGCAGGTCGACACCGGTATCCGGCTCGACCATCTGCCCGGCTTATGCGCGCAGGTGGCGCAGGCGGCGCGGCGCCCGATCGACCCCCAGCAACCGCTGGTGGGGGAACAGGTGTTTACCCATGAATCGGGTATCCACGTGGCCGGGTTGCTGAAAAATCCCGCCTGCTATCAAAGCATCGATCCGGCCCGGCTGGGGCGCGGCCACCGCCTGGTGCTGGGCAAGCATTCAGGGCGGCACGCGGTCGAGCGTATCTACGGCGAGCTGGGATACCGGCTTACCGGCGGCCAGGTGGAGCAACTGCTGCACGCTTTGCGCACGCGCGCCGAGGAGTGGAAGCAGATTCCAAGCGACGAGCGGCTGCGCGATCTTTACAGCGAATTATTCGCTTTGCACGGACCGGACTTCGGTTTGGCCCGTTGCGCGGGAGGCTAGAATGGAGTGGTTTAGCACATTACCCGGCGTTGATGAGCTGGAATCCGCCGAGGCGTTTTTCGCTTATTTCGAGCTGCCCTGCGACCCGGCGGTGATCCGCGCGAAACGCCTGCATATCATGCATGATTTCCACCAGCGCCTGGCGGGGGTGATAAGCCTGCCGCTGGCCGATCTGCCGCCGGGGGACGCCGGTGAACTGCGCAGAAACAAGGCGTACTGGTCGCTGGCCAGGAGCCTGCTGAACGACAGCTACCGGCACTTTCTGCAAGGCGAGGTGGCGGCGCAGTCGGGGCTATCGGTGTATCAACGCCACAAACGGTGTTTTATCCCCTGGAGCGGATTAATGGAGGTGCATCCTTGAAACCGACCTATGACTTTGGCGATCGGGTACGGGTTATCCGATCGCTGCGCAATGACGGCACCTTTCCCGGCAAGGCCCGGGGCGAGAAGCTGGTCCGCAAGGGCAGTATTGGCTACGTGCGGGAATGGGGCACGTTTTTACAGGATGAGATTATCTACCAGGTGCATTTCGTCGCGGAGGACTGCATCGTGGGCTGTCGCGAGCATGAGCTGATTTCAGGCTCGGCCCCCTGGATTGCCGGGCAATTCCAGTTTGGCGACTGGGTGAGCGCCGCGCTGCCGCTGGCGATTAACGGCGATCCGGTGGTGACGGAGGGCCAGGTGGGCCAGATTATGGATGAAATCCGCGATGTCCAGCCCATGGCCTATGTGGTGCTGTTCGAAGGCAGGTTGTTCCGGGTGCCGGAGGTGGCGCTGACCCCCCGGGTCTGCGAAAGCTGAGCCAGGCTCCTGGCGGCGCCACGGCGGCGCAGGACGCGCCGCGGGCAAACGCATCAACCCACAGGAAACCCTAATGGAAACATGGCAGGTATTTTCCCGCTTAAAGCTGGCGCTGGCATTGTATCAAACGCCGCCGTGGCTATTAACCGCCGAACAGCTGACGGAGTTCGAACCACGCTATGCCCGCCAGCTGCGGCTTGAAAGCCGGGTGGTGGACCAGGCCGGGGCGCTTGGGCTGCGCGCCACGGAAAACGATATCCGCGCGGCGGTGGCCGATCTCGATCGGCGCCTGCCGGATGCCGCGCTGCAGCCGCGGCAATTGGCGGCCATAGGGCTGGACGCCAGGGGCCTCTATGAGGCCATGACCCATGAAGTCCTGCTGGACAAGGTCCTTGAACACGTGGCGCAGCAGGCTCCGGCGCCCTCGGCGGCGGACGTGGCGCAGTGGTACGCTGCCCATCGGGACAACTTTATGCGTCCGGAGCAGCGCGCATGCAGTCATATACTGCTGACGGTGGATGAAGAGCAGCCGGGCTGCCAGCCGGACCAGGCGGCGCGGCGCATCGCTATCCTGCACCGGCGCCTGCGCCGCGACGCGCGCGACTTCGCCGTGCTGGCGCAGCGTCATTCGCAATGTCCCACCGCCCTTGACGGCGGCAACCTGGGCTGGGTCAGCCGCGGCCTGTTGTATGCTTCCCTTGATGAAACCCTATTTGCCCTGCCGGCGCGGCATATCAGTGACGTTGTCACAAGCCCCATGGGGCTGCATATCCTTTACTGCCGGGATATCCGCCCGGCCGCGCCGATACCGCAGGACGAGGCCATGAATGCCGTTGAAACCCGGCTCCGCGCCAAAGCGCGTCAGGCTTACCAGCGCCAGTGGCTGGAAACGCTGGCGCGGGACGGCCGCCCGCCAGCGGCGGCGCGCTAAGCCGGCAGGGCGGGCCGGCAACTAGACGATGGCCGGCAAGGAGGTACGCGTGGCACGGCGTTATGGCTGTGTCGCCTCCGGCGGTCTGGATCGCGCGCCTGCGACATACTCCCGCGCTGCGGTTTCCAGCCACCGGCAAAAAATGTCGGCCTTGCGGTTTTGCTTTTGGCGACGCAGGGCCACATAGCCGAGACCGCTGTCGATAAAGCCGAAGGGGGCGATCAATCGTCCCGCCGCCACATCTTCCGCCACCAGCGGCCAGGGGGATATCGATACGCCCAGCCCCGCGATAGCCGCTTCCAGCATAAAATAAAAATGCTCGAACTCGGCCGCGCCTTCACCGGCCGCGGCGATGCCCGAGCGCGCGCTCCAGTCAGACCAGGCGTTGCGCCGGGAAACCGTGTGCAACAGCGCCGCCGGCCATGGCTTTCCGGCGGCAAGCCGGATTGACGGCGCATGGACCGGGCCGAATTTCTCGCTGAACAAGGGGATGACGTCGACGCCCGGCGGCCAGGGCGCGCGGCCCACCCTGATCGCCACGTCGACATTATCCCCGATGGGATCCGCCGAGGTGCCCGCCGAGTTCAGGCTACCTCGACCCGGGGATGATGCGCGTTAAAGTGATGCAGGCGCGGTATCAGCCAGCGCATGGTAAAGGTGCCGGGACATGAAACGTCAAGCGTGCCCTCATCGGTATCCGCAATCTGCCGCACGGCCAGATCCACCTGATCAAAGGCGCAGGTCAAGGCCGGCAATAGCCGGTATCCCGCCTCCGTCAGCGTCGGCGCATGTTTCGGGCCGGCGAACAGGGCGACGCCAAGCCAGTTTTCCAGCTGTTTAACCTGCCTGCTGACGGCGCCGTGCGTGACGCACAGCTCCTCAGCCGCCAATTTCATCAGTCCCAGCCGCCCGGCCGCTTCAAAGGCCTTGAGCGCGTTCAGTGAGGGGATGCGGCGTCTCATGGTGATTTTTTCTCACTTAGCTTGTCAGCAAAAGTCGATTAACAGCCATCTAATCAGGAAGTAGGGTGGTATGCAAAAGAAAGGTGCAATGACAACAGGAGGCCGTATGCAACAACAAATGTGCCAGGCAGTGGATGATTATCTTAACCGCCTGCTGGTCCCGGAAGATCCGATCCTGCGGCGGGTCGCGGCGGCAAACCGCCGGGCGGGCCTGCCGCCCCATGATGTCGCCCCTAACCAGGGCAAACTGCTGTTTATATTTGCCCGCATGGTCAGGGCGCGGCGGATTCTTGAAATCGGCACGCTGGGCGGGTACAGCACCCTTTGGCTGGCAAGGGCGCTGCCTGAGGACGGCGAGCTGATAACGCTGGAATGCCAGGAAAAACATGCGGCCGTCGCGCGCGACAATCTCAAGCGCGCCGGCCTTGGCGCACGGGTCAGCCTGCGGGTGGGGCCGGCGCTGGCGACGCTTGCGGCCTGGGATGACATGGCCCCTTTCAACCTGATTTTTATCGACGCCGATAAGGTGAATAATACGGCTTACCTGGATTGGTCGCTGCGTCTGTCCCATCCCGGCACGGTCATTATCGCCGATAATGTGATCCGCGGCGGCGCCATACTGGACAGCGCCAGCCAGGATGCGAGCGTGATCGGCGTGCGGCGCTTTTTTGCCGCCTTGTCTGCTAATATCAAGCTGACGTCGACAGCCCTGCAAACCGTGGGATGCAAAGGATGGGACGGGCTTTCCCTCTCCATCGTCAATTAAGCCCTCAGGGTCCCGGGCCAGGTATGGATGACGCTTTTACCGCTGCGCCCGCATTATCCCGCAGGAGAAACCTATGCCACAAGATGACTTTCGCCTCACCACGGCTGCACAGCTGGAGGCGATATACGGCGCGGTAGCGCCCCCCTCGATTGTCAAGGAAACGGATTATCTTCATCCGGCCTACCGGCCGTTTATCGAAGCCGCGCCGTTCGCGGTGCTGGCAACGGCGGGCGGCAGCGGCCTGGATGCGTCGCCGCGCGGCGATCCGGCCGGATTTGTTCATATCGAGGACAGCCGCACGCTGCTCTTGCCCGACCGGCGCGGCAATAACCGCATCGATAGCCTCAGGAACATCGTCGAGGACCCGCGCGTCGCGTTATTATTCCTGATCCCGGGCATCGGCGAAACGCTGCGGGTCAACGGCACGGCCGACATCAGCGTTGAACCGGCGCTGCTGGCGCGTTTCGCCATGGCGGGCAACCCGCCGCGCACGGTGCTGCGCATCAGGGTGCAAAGCGTTTTCTTCCAATGCAGCCGCGCCGTTATCCGCGCGCGCCTGTGGGATCCCGCCACGCAAATCGCGCGCGACAGGCTGCCCAGCGCGGGGGCGGTGCTGAAAGCGATTTCCAACGCCGGCATTGATGGCGACGCCTACGACCAGGCCTTGCCGGACCGGCTGAAAAAGACGCTTTACTGAACCAGCCGCACACGGGACGTAGCGGCCGGCACGCCGCCCGGCGGGCGTTGATCCGGGATTAACCCGAAGTGTAATTCGGGATATGAGGCACAATTTTTCCCGGTCGCCGGTGCATACTAGGCTTAACCTCATAAAGACAAGGGTTAAGCATGAAAAAAATCCTCTTATGCTGCGTTTCCGGCACCTCCTCGTCGGTGCTGGCCCGCAGGATGCAGGCGCTGGCCGCGGCCAAGGGCCTTGCTGTCCAGGTCAGCTTTGTCGATCTGGAGCATATCGGCGATACCTGCGCCGACTACGACTGCCTGCTGCTGGGGCCGCATATTCAGTACAAACTGAATGAAATCGTCGGCATCTACAACTCGCCGTCCAAGCCCGTCGCCATTATCCGCAGCATTGACTACGGCATGATGGACGTGGAGAAAATCCTGCACGACGCCCTGGTGATGCTGGACGAGTCGACCCCGGCGGTCTAGAGCGCGGCTTTCACCAGGCTGACCCAGGTTGCCACCCGATCGGCGCTCAGGTCGGCCTGGTTATCCTGGTCCAGCGCCAGTCCGACGAATTCGTCGCCTTCCAGCGCCGCCGACGCGCTGAAGACATAGCCTTCCCGAGGCCAGGCGCCGACGACGTTGGCGCCCGCGTCCGAGACGATATCGTAAAGTTCACCCATGGCGCTGACGAAATTATCCGGATAGGCCTCCTGGTCGCCCAGGCCGAACAGCGCCACGGTTTTGCCGCTTAAATCCGCCTGCGCCAGGGTATCGGCGAATTCCGCCCAGGATTCGCTCTGGCATTCCGCGTCCAGGCCCGGCAACTGGCCGTCGGCCAGCGTCGGCGTGCCGAGGATCAGTACCGGGTAGGCGAGCAGATCCTCAAGGGTGGCGCGGTTGATGTTTTTCGGTTCGTCCGCCTCGCCGTCAAACTGCTGATGGATCAGCTTGGCGATCTTGCGGGTTTTGCCGGTGTCAGTACCAAAAAAAATGCCGATCTTAGCCATAAGAATGTTCCCCAATTGTTAACTTTGCC
Source organism: Sodalis sp. C49 (assembly GCF_046352915.1). Classification (NCBI taxonomy): domain Bacteria; kingdom Pseudomonadati; phylum Pseudomonadota; class Gammaproteobacteria; order Enterobacterales; family Bruguierivoracaceae; genus Sodalis; species Sodalis sp. C49. Next base: position 706,801 of record NZ_CP163303.1, read on the forward strand.
AAAAAAAGCCCTGGCCGGATAATCCGCGCCCCGACGCACCCCGCCGGGAGCGGACGCCGGGCGGATAACGTGCCTTGCACCAGAGGATGATCCCGGCCGGCGTTAATCCTGCTCATCTTCATCATCTTCGGCGCGGCGCGTCGCCGGTAAATAAATCTCCACCCGATCGCCTTCGCCGACCTGCGTATCCGGCGGGCACAGCCGGCCGTAGATGCCGATGCGATGCGTATCCGGGTCAAGATAAGGAAACAGCTGCGGCAGCGGCGAGGCCAGAATGGCCTGGCGCACCGTGACCGGCGCATCGAGTTTCATTTCAATACAGCGGCCCTGCGCGCCGTTGACGTGAGCCACGGAAAATTTCATCAGTGACAACCTCCGCTGGGTTGACGGGCAAGCTTAAGCGATGCGCTTTCCCGGCTGGTCAGGCGCTTTACCAGACGGATGCCGCTGAGCAGCATGCCCATCACCACAAACCCGCCGGGCGGCAGCAGCATCAGCAAAAAGCCGCGGTAGCCGGGCAGCAGATGCAGTTCGAGAAAATGAAAATGGGGACCGAGCAGCAGGGCGGCGCCGCTGAACAGCGTGCCGCTGCCGAGAATCTCACGTACCGCGCCGACGCTGGTCAGGCCCAGGGTAAACCCCAGTCCGGTGGCCAGGCCGTCCAGCGCCGCCGGTAGGATTTTATGGTGGGCGGCAAACGCCTCCGCCCGCCCAAGCAGGGCGCAGTTGGCGACGATCAGCGGAATAAACAGACCCATGACCTTATGCAAATCGTGCATCCAGGCATTCATGGTCAGATCGAGAATGGTCACCAGCGACGCGATAATGGAAATGTAGACCGGAATACGGATCTGGTTGGGCGTGACCTTGCGCAGCGCCGAGACGATAAAATTGGAGCAGGCCAATACCATGGCGGTCATCAGGCCCAGGCCCAGCCCGTTGGTGGCGGTGGTGGTGATGGCCATCAGCGGGCACAGCCCGAGGATTTGCACAAAGGTGACGTTATTGGTCCATATACCGGATGTCAAAATATCCCGCAGCTGCGGCTGGCTGTTTTCACTCATCATTAGTTCCCCCCGTTTTCCGGCGCGCCTTGGCCGCCCAAGAATTCCGCCTGTTTTTCACGATACAGCACCAGGTTTTCATGCACGCCCTTGACCACGGCGCGCGGCGTGATGGTGGCGCCGGTAAAGGCGTCAAACTGACCGCCGTCTTTTTTGACATGCCACTGCTGCTCGGTAAGATTAGTCAGCGACTTGCCGTCAAAGCTGCGGATCCACGGGCTATGGCCGAGCTCGATGGCGTCGCCCAGGCCCGGGGTTTCCTTATGGCTAATCACCCTGACGCCGGTGATGGCGCCCTTGGCGTCAATGCCGGTCAGCAGCTGGATCGGGCCGCCGTAGCCCTGGGTTTCGCTGGTCATGACGATGCCGCTGGGTTGCCCGTTGAGGCTGGCGCGGAAAAAGCTCACCGTCCGGCCGTCGATAACCAGGCTTCGCTGCGCGTCCGCCAATGCGTTGTCATAATGACTGGCGGGGAACACCTGCGACAGCATGGCCTGGGTATCCTCCTTTTCGCGCTGCACGATCTGTTCGTGGGTCAGCCACCAGCAGCCGGCCACCAGCAGACAAACGATCAGGGTAAAGGATCCCAGTAAAAACCCCTGGGTAAACGGGCTTTCCCGCGCCGGCAGGTAGTGCGCCGCCGCGCGGCCAAGCAGATTGCTCATGATGATTTCTCCTTGCCGCCCACGTAGCCGTAGGCCTTCGGCTGGGTATAGTTGTCAATCAGGGGCGTGACCGCATTCACCAGCAGCACGGCGAAAGCCATACCCTCGGGGAAATTGCCGAAGGCGCGGATGCAATAGGTGATAAACCCCGCCAGCAGGCCGTAGATCAGCCGGCCGCGCACGCTGCCCGGACCGGTGACCGGATCGGTAAGGATATAAAACGCCCCGAGCAGCAGCCCGCCGCTGGTGAGCTGGGCCAGGGGCGGCACGATGCCCGCCGGCGCGATCAGCCAGTGGATAAGGCCGGGGACCAGGCATCCCAGCAGGGTCGCCACCGGGATATGCCAGCTGAATACCCGCTGCTGAATAAGCCACAGCCCGCCGAGCAGCAGCAGCAGCGACGAGGTTTCGCCCAGGCTGCCGCTGCGGTTGCCCAGCAGGTTGGACAGCAGCTCCAGATGGGCGCGGCCGCTTTCCTTGAAGCCGCCCAGCAGGGTGGCGCCGGTCATGCCGTCCACGCCCAGGTGGTAAAAGGCGCCGTTGTAAAAGGCGGCGGGACTGACCCAACGGGTCATCTCCACCGGGAAGGCGATCAGCAATACCACCCGCGCCAGCATGGCGGGGTTAAACAGGTTTTGCCCCAGGCCGCCGTAGATATGTTTGCCGAAGATAATCGCCACCGCGCTGCCGAAAGCGCCCAGCCACAGCGGCGCATGGGGCGGCAGGCTCAGCGCCAGGATAAGCGCCGTGAGAATGGCGGCGCCGTCGAAGGTATGACCCTGGGCCGCCGGATTGAGTTTCAGGCACAGGGCCTCACAGATAAGCGCGGTCAGCAGGCAGCAAAAAATCAGCAGGACCGACTGGGCGCCAAATTGCAAAAAGGCCAGGATCACGACCGGGAACAGGGAAATATTGACCCGGTACATCAGCCGGTCGACGCTGAGTCCCTGATGGGCATGTGGCGCGGTTAACATGGTGTTTCCTCCGAGGGCGGTGCGGCGCGCCTGGCGCGCCTGGCGGGTTTCGCCGCCTGGGCGGCCGCTTTATCGGCGGCTTCCCGCGCCAGGCGTTCCTGACGTTTGGCGCTGTTGTGCCGGGTGCGCTCCAGCTTGTCTTCCTGGCGCTTGATAAGACGCAACTGCTGCTGACCCCAGTCGAAAAACTGCGTCAACGGCAGCGCCGCCGGGCAGACATACGCGCAGGATCCGCACAACAGGCAGGCATCCAGTCCTTGCTGCCGGGCCTTGGCGAAACCGTCGTTTTTCAGTTCGGCAAACATGGCCTGCGGCGCCAGGCTCATCGGGCAGGCATCCAGGCAACGGCCGCAGCGCAGGCAGGCGCTGGGGCGGGTTTGCGGCAATTCGTCGCCGTTAAGCAGCAGCAGCCCGCTGGTGCCTTTGGTGATGGGCGTATCCAGCGATTCCACCGCCCGGCCCATCATCGGTCCGCCGAGCACCATGCGCGCCGGCTGGGATTTCAGGCCGCCGCACTGGCTGATGATATCCTTAATCGTCGTGCCGATGGGCACCAGCAGATTGGCCGGCTGTTCAATGGCGCGGCCGCTGACGGTAATGACCCGGTGGGTAACCGGTTTGCCGAAACGGATGGCGTGGAAGATGGCGATACAGGTGCCGACATTTTGCACCAGCACGCCCATTTCGGTGGAACGGCGGTTTTGCGGAATCTGGCGCCCGGTCACCGCTTCTATCATTTGTTTGGCCGAACCGATGGGATAGAGCGAGGGTAGGATCACCACCTCGATATGCTCTTCCTGCCGGCACAGCGCGTCCAGTCGGGCGATGGCCTCGGTTTTATTATCCTCAATGCCGATATAAACCTGCCTGGCGTGGGTTATGGCCTGCAGGTAGCGGATGCCGCCGATGATAAATTCCGCCTGCTCACGCATTAAACGATCGTCGGTGGTGAGATAAGGCTCGCATTCGCCGCCGTTGACGATAAGGGTTTCAATGGGATAACGCAGGCTCATGCGTATTTTATCGGCGGCCGGGAACATGGCGCCCCCCATGCCGACAATGCCGGCCTGTTCAATCAGTGACAGCATGGCCTGCGCTTCGTCCAGGCCGGCGGCGGCCAGCAGGCGGGGCGCCGCCGGCTGGTCGGCGGACACGTTGACGGTAACCGCGCCTTGTTCGCCTTCAACGATGCGGGTGACCACGCCGGCCAGCGCGGTGTGCACCGGCGCGGACATTCTTTCGCGCGCCTCGGCGATCCGCTGGCCTGCGGTGACACTGTCACCCAAGGCGACCAGCGGCACCGCCGCCGGCCCGGTATGCTGGCGCAGCGGGATAATCAGCTGGCGCGGCATGACCAGCGGGCGAATGGCGATATCGCGGGTCAGGGATTTATGGCTATAGGGGCGGATGCCGCCGTGGGGTTTTAAGCGGGCGCTAAACATAGGATGCCTCCCGGACGTCAAAACGGGGTTTTGCGGCCGATGGGGTGAGCTGCGGGTCGGCCCGCAGCGCGATGGCCTGCCGCGGGCAGACGGCGAGACAGGCGGCGCAGCCGGTGCAATCATCGCCCAGGATGCCGTGCTGTTGCCGCGTCGCGCCGATAATAGCGTCGAAATTACACTTTTTCTGGCAGCGGCCGCAGCCGTCGCAGGCCTGGGCGTCGATCACCGCCACCTGCGGTACGCTTTCGGCGCCGTCGTCCGCCGGCCGATCCAACAGCAAGGCGATGCGTTTCGCCAGCGCCGCCCCGCCCGGCGTACAGGCGCCGACCGGCGCTTCGCCGCGCACCATGGCGCCGGCGGCCTGGGCGCAGCCGGGAAAACCGCACTGGCCGCACTGGCCGTTGGGCAGCAGGGCGATGACCGCTTCGATGCGCGGATCTTTTTCCACCTTAAAATAGATGGCGGCATATCCCAGCAGGTAACCGATCAGGGTGCCGATGGCGGGAACCGCCAGCACCGGTAAGATACTCTCCACGCTGTTCTCCTTATCCGGCCAGCCCGGCGAAGCCGGTAAACGCCAGCGCCAGTATGCCGGCGGTAATAAAGTTAATCGGCGCGCCGCGAAACACCAGCGGCGGCGACGCGTTGCCCTGGCGCTCGCGCAGGCCGGAGAAAATCACCATCACCAGCGAATATCCCAGCGACGAACTGAAGCCGAAGACCACGCTGTGCAGGAAACTCAGATTGTCGTCCAGCACCAGCAGCGCCACGCCCAGCACCGCGCAGTTGGTGGTGATAAGCGGCAGGAAGATGCCCAGCGTGCGGTACAGCGCCGGGCTTTGTTTGGCGATAAACAGCTCCAGCAGCTGTACCAGCGAGGCAATCACCATAATCAGCGACAGCAGGCGCAAATATTCCATGCCCAGCGGCACCAGGATCCAGTGATAGATAACCCACCCCAGGCCGGCGGACAGGGTGATGACAAAGGTGGTGGCCATCGACATGCCCAACGCCGAATCCACTTTATTGGTGACGCCCATAAAGGAGCACAGGCCGAGAAAGCGCGCGAGCACGATGTTGTTCACCAGGCCGTTGGCCAGCACTATCAGCAATATTTCTTTCATTCGGATCCCCGACGACGCGATACCTGTTCATAGGGGGTATTGCGAAAGCTGTGCCAATGTGGGCTGGGCAAAAAATGGGCAAATACGGTGCAGTAAAGGGATCATAACGGCGCGCGCCGCCGCCGGCCGGGGCGCGGCAGGGGGATGATGATGGGCGCCGGCGGCCTTTTTTGGCCGCAAAACCCCTGTTCAGATCAAGGTTTTCGCCGGTTTTTCAACATGCGGTATTAATCTTGCACAATTTATCGGGTTACTGCGGTTCACATCATCCTGTCGGAAGATCAGACAAATTGTCGTGAATCGCACAGCCTGTTTTTATCCCGACCCGCAGGAGAGGTTATGCGTATTCCTTTATTTGATGATGCATCGTTGATAGCTACCCCCGTTTGTGCCCCGGCGTTGTCAACATTGCGTCCCGGGCTGTTTTATACGGCGGTGGAACAGTCGTCGGTGGCGATTTCGATAACCGATCCCAACGCGCGCATCGTTTATACCAATCTGGCGTTCCGGCAATTGACCGGTTATGACGAACCTGAGCTGACCGGGGTGAACCACAATATATTGGCCAGTCGCCAGACGCCGAAAAAACATTACCAGGAAATGTGGAGCACCCTCATCCAGGGTTTGCCCTGGGTCGGGCAGTTGATTAACCAGCGCAAGAACGGCAGCCTGTACCTGGCCGAGGTCAGCATATCGCCCATTTTCAGCCCCGACGGCCAGATCGAGCATTTCCTCGGCATGCATAAGGACATCTCCGACAGCTACGCCCTGATGCAGCGCCTGCGCAACCAGATGTCCCTGATCGCCGCGGTATTGAACAACGTGCCGGCGCCGGTGGTGGTGCTGGACGAACATGACGCCATCGTGATGGACAACCTGGCCTATAAAACACTGTGCGCCGACTACGGCGGCCGGGAACTGCTGGCGGAAATGGGGTATCCGGAAAATAAAGCGCGGCTGGCGTCCGGCGAGCGCGTTACCGTGCATATCGGCGGCGTGCCGCGGGTATTCGGGCTGAGTATCTGGCCGCTGTCGGAAGTCAATGAAGAGGTCAGCCGTTATTTTTCCGATATCGCGCCGCCGCGTACCCTGGTGACCCTGATTGATGACAGCGAACGGCAGCGACAGCGCGCGCAGCAACGGCTGGACCAGCTTAAGCAGAAATTGGTCTCCGGCAAACTGCTGGCGGCAATCCGCGAATCACTGGACGCGGCGATGGTACAGTTAAGCGGTCCGCTGAATATGCTGGCCGCCGCGCGCCGCCTGAGCCCCGCCGGCCTGGTGCATCCCGGGCTGGACGCCGCCTGGCAGGAAGGGCAGCAGGCGCTGGCGCGGCTGCAGGCTTGCCGGCCGTCCCTGGAACAAGAAGAAAGCGATTTCTGGTCGATAGGCGATCTGCTGCAGGATTTGACCGATCTGTACCTGCCGCGCATCCGCTCACTGGGCGAACTGCAATGGCGGTGCGAACCGGAAGTGCTGCTGGGCTACGGACAGCGCCACCAGATTCTGGCGTCGTTAAGCCTGTGGCTAGACCGCTGCCTGATCCTCGCCGGTGAACGTCCGGCCTCGCCGCTGCTCCTGACCCTGCATGCCTACACGCAGGATAATGCGTTCTTTTTTGCGCTTCAGGACAATCTGTCCCTGCATCCGGTGCAAAACGCCGTGCCGGCGCAAACCTTTACCCTGCCGGGGCACGGTATGGAGCTGCGGCTGATACAAACCCTGATCGGCAACCATCAGGGCATGATCGATCTTCATATCCACGCGGAGGGCGGGACCTTATTGACCCTGCGCCTGCCGCTGCCCGCTATGCCATTCCGGCGTCCGGTGATGACAGGAGAATCAAAATGAGCCAATTCCCCACTCCCACGCAGGCTTCACGGCGTTTTGATCTTTCCCAGCAGTTTACCGCGCTGCATAAAATAAGCGTGGCGCTCAGCCGTTCACTTGACCTGGGACAGACCCTGGAGGCCATGATCCAGGCCTTGTATGAACACGCCTATATGCAGTACGGCATGGTGTGCCTGTTTGACAAATCCCGCAGCGCCCTGTTTATCGAAGCGCTGTATGGCGCCGATACCGAGGTGGTGAAAGGATGCAAGAATGTCCGTTATCGCATCGGCGAAGGCATTCTGGGCACGGTGATGAGCCAGCAGCGTTCGCTGGTGCTGCCGCGCGTGTCCGACGACCCGCGCTTTCTCGACCGGCTGAACCTGTATGATTACGGGCTGCCGTTTATTTGCGTGCCGATACCGGGACCGGACGGGGTGCCGCTGGGCGTGCTGGCGGCGCAGCCGATGGAACTGCATGAGGATCGGCTGCCGGCCAGCACCCGCTTTCTGGAAATGGTGGCCAATCTGATTTGCCAGACCGTGCGCCTGGTCGGCCATATGAGCGTCGAGACCGAGGCCTTGCGCCAGGAACGCGACACCCTGCGCCGCAAGGTCAAGCATCAGTACGGCTTTGACAACATGGTAGGCAACAGCCAGCCGATGCGCCAGATTTTCGACGTGATCCGCCAGGTGGCGAAATGGGATACCACCGTGCTGGTGCGCGGCGAAAGCGGCACCGGCAAAGAGCTGATTGCCAACGCCATTCATTACAACTCGCCGCGCACCCTTGAGCCGTTCGTGAAGTTCAACTGCGCGGCGCTGCCGGACAACCTGCTGGAAAGCGAACTGTTCGGCCATGAAAAGGGCGCCTTTACCGGCGCGGTGCGCCAGCGCAAAGGTCGGTTCGAGCTGGCCGACGGCGGCACGCTGTTCCTGGATGAAATCGGCGAGAGTAGCGCGTCGTTCCAGGCCAAGCTGCTGCGCATTTTGCAGGAAGGCGAAATGGAGCGCGTGGGAGGCGATACCACCATTAAGGTCAACGTGCGTATCATCGCCGCCACCAACCGCAACCTGGAGGAAGAGGTGCGCGCGGGGCGTTTTCGCGAGGATCTGTACTATCGGCTTAACGTAATGCCGATCAACCTGCCGCCCCTGCGCGAGCGCCAGGACGATATCGTCGGTCTGGCCCAGTTCCTGATCGCCAAGCTGGCGGCAAAGCAGGGACGGGACCTGCGCATCAGCGACGGCGCGCTGCGCCTGCTGATGGGGTATGGCTGGCCGGGCAATGTGCGTGAACTGGAAAACTGTCTGGAGCGGGCGTCGGTAATGTCGGAAGAAGGGCTTATCGATCGCGACGTGATCCTGTTCAACCACAGCGAGGCGTCCGCCATGGCGCCGGCGGCGATACCACGCGGCATGGCGCCCGCGCCGCATGCGGAGGCGCCGGGGGATAGCGATATGGACGATCGGCAAAAGCTTATCGCGGCGCTGGAAAAATCAGGCTGGGTGCAGGCCAAGGCGGCGCGGTTGCTGGGCATGACTCCGCGCCAGGTCGCCTATCGCATCCAGATCCTCAATATCAATATGCACCGTTTGTAAGCGGTACGGCGACGTGTCGGCGGGCACAAAGGGGATGCTCACGGGCCAGGGCGGGCCGTTTGCCCGCAGGCCGGTACGACGACGGCATCAGTGCCAGCGTTCGGCGGCCCATTGCGCGCGCTGTTGCGCGTCATGGAAGGTCCAGGCGATAAAGCGGCTGATTTTCTGGCCCTGGGCCATTTCCACGGTGCGCACGTCGGCGGCCCCGGCCTGCTTTAGGGCCTCATAGAGCGGCGGCAGCGTCGTGTGCTTGGAAATCAGCGAGGTAAACCACAGGCAATTTTTGCTTTTGCCCACGCTCTCCGCCACCATTTTGCCGACAAACGCCAGTTCACCGCCTTCGCACCAGAGTTCGCTGCTTTTGCCGCCAAAGTTCTGCACCGGCTTGGCGGCCACCTCGCCTTTGCCCAGCTTATGCAATTTACGCCGCGTGCTGGCGATCGCTTCTTCCTCCGAGGCATGAAACGGCGGGTTGCACAGGGTGACGTCAAAACGCTCGGCAATACCGATCATGCCGTCAAGGATGGCGTTACTGTCTTTTTGCTGGCGCAACCGCACGCTGTTTTTAAGCGTCGGGTTCATGCTGACGATCATTTTCGCCGCGTTCAGCGACAGGGGATCGTTTTCCGTACCGGTAAAGCGCCAGCCGTATTCGCGCTGGCCGATAATGGGATAAATGCAGTTGGCGCCGATGCCGATATCCAGCACGGCCACACCTTTGCCGGTGGGAATCTCCCCGCCGTTGCTTTCCGCCAGCAGGTCCGCGAGATAATGCAGATAGTCGGCGCGCCCCGGGATCGGCGGACAGAGATAATTGGCGGGAATATCCCAATGCTCGATGCCGTAATAATGCTTAAGCAGCGCGCGATTAAGCATTTTTACCGCATTGGGATCGGCGAAATCCACTGAAATATCGTCCCAGGCGTTGGGTTTAACAAAGGGTTCCAGCGCCGGAAGGCTGGCTATCAACGCGGTGAAATCATAGCGTGAACGATGACGGTTGCGCGGATGCAGGTGATTTTTCTGCTGCGGGAAGGTCTTCTTTTTTTCCATCATAAATTCCACCACCTAGTGATCCATCCATAAGCCGTCATGTTCTGACGGGCTTTTCCGGCGCTTAAGATAACACATAGCGGTCCAAAAGGCCGCCAGGCGCCTTCGCCGGCCCGGGGCCAGCGTTGCCTCCGCCGGCAGCGCCCCGCGGGAAAATTGTGGTGGCACAGGCTTGGCATCGCGGCAGGAAAAAGGGATGATGGGCGGCCTCTGGCGAATAAAAGTGTATATATTCATATAGTTATGTGTAAAAGAATGCACACCGTAATTGTTAGGGATAGAAGATTAAATGTTGTTAAAGACCATAAAATGCCGTTTTTCCCGGGCTGACGCCACCGGCGACGGCGCGCACGGCCGGATCCTGCTGCGCCGGGGGGCCTACCTGCTGTTTGCCGCCTATTTTTTGCTGGGTACCTTCGGCCGTTTCCCCTGGAAGGCGGATGAGCCGTATTCGTTTAGCATTGTCTGGAATATGCTGACCCACGGGCATTGGCTGGTGCCGCATGTGGGCGGGGATCCCTTTCTGGAAAAACCGCCGCTGATGTTCTGGCTTGGGGCGCTGTGCGCCAGGCTGATTCCCTGGCTGCCGCCCCATGAGTCCTCCCGGCTGGCGGTGCCGGTATGCCTTGTCGTGGCGTTCTGGGCCTGCTGCCGGGTGGCGCGGCGTTTATATGACGAGAGGCATGATACGCGGCGGGAAGAGGGCGTTATCACACGGCAAGACTGGCGTCTGACGGCGGTTTGTCTGCTGGCGGGCACCGCCGGGCTTACCGAACACGGGCATAAATTTACCGCCGACCTGGGACAGATGGCGGGCGCGGCGGTGGCGCTGGCCGGCTTGGCGTTGGCGGGTGCGCGGCCAGGTATCTCCGGCCCGGCGGGGTATGCCGCATCGCCGGGAAAGGGCGGTCGTTATGGCCTGCTGTTCGGGCTGGGCGCCGGCGTGGCCTTTTTGAGCAAAGGGCTGCTGGTGCCGGGTATTGCCGGCGTGACGCTGATGCTGTGCCTGGCGCTGATACCCGGCTTCCATCAGCGCGCGGGGCGGCGGTTTTGGCTTGGCGCGGCGACGGCAGCGCTGCCTTTCGCGCTGCCATGGCCATGGGCATTGTATCGCGCGGACCCGGATTTATTCGCCGAGTGGTTCTGGGTTAATAATATCGGCCGTTTCACCGGGAACACCCTGCTTGGCGGGCATGATAATCCATTCCAGGACAGGATCAGGGCGGTGCTGATCGGCGGCGCCCCCGCCTCCGTCATCGTACTGGCGGGCGTGTTTGCCGGCTTGATGCGGGCCGCACGCGCAGGGCTAGGCCGGCTGGCGACGGGACGCTTATGGCACAAGGCGGCCGGGCCGGAGATGCGCCCGGCCCGCGCCGTGAACGCCGTGCCGCCGGCGGGGCGGATTGGACTATCGGCCTGGCTGGCGCACCGGCCGGCTTATGGCGTGACGGCGCTCTTTTCCGCCGTAGGCGTGGCGGTGCTGTGCGCCTCGGGATCGGCGCGCGATATCTATTTGTTGCCGGTTTATCCCGCCCTGGCGTTGCTGGCCCTGCCGGCGGCAGCCGGGCTGGCGTGCCGGGACGGCAAGGGATGGGCCGTCGCGCGGCGGGCATTGGACGCTCTGTTCGGCATGGCGCTGATGGTGGTCGTCGCCACCTGGTCTGCGCTGGCCAACGGCATCGAACCGGTGTTGCTGCGCGTCATATGGCCCGGGGTGGATCACGTTTTCCCGTTGCCTTTTACGCTGCGCCCCGATCCGCTGGCGGCGATGGCCGCCTGTGGGCTGGTGTCGCTATGGTGGCTGATATTGCGCGCCCGCCGCGGTGCCGGCTTGCTCCTGGCGTGGACTTCCGGTCTGTCGACCCTGTGGGGGGTGGCCTTTGTTCTGCTGATGCCCTGGTTTGACGCGGCGCGCAGCTATAAAGAAGCCTTCTCGCCCCTGGCCAATTGGGTGGGTGATGCCGGTTGCCTGGCCACCGATGGCATGGGCGAGTCGGAACTGGGTATGCTGCATTATGTCACCGGTATGGCGGGCCGGCGCCTTTATGCGGGTCATTCCGGTCAGGGTGACGGTGTCACAAAAAATCCGGCCGTCCGACTCTGCACGCTCCTGCTGGTGCAGGACAGCCTGACCCGCCCGGAGAAAAAACCAGGACCCCGGTGGTTACCGTTATGGCGCGGCGGCCGGCCGGCCGACGACAATAGCTTTACCCTTTACCGCCTGGCCAGCCAGGACGAACGGATGACGGACCAACGCTAAGCCCGGCGCCTTTGGCGTGTTGTCGGGTTTAAGACAATGTCGGCACGCCGTGTTGTCATACGCCGGGGACGGTAAATGCTGCAGAGGCGTAATGGCTTGTAAAAAAAGAATTTTATTCTGCTTTTGTCTGGGCATGGCGATTGCAGCACTCCTGTCATGTCGTTTTGCATAAGGCGGTTCACATGGCATCTTGTCAGTCCTCATCCAGCGGCTGCGGCTCTTCCGGCCCCGGCGCTTCCCTGACTCCGCTTCAGGCGGATAAGGCGGCGCAGCATCCGTGCTATTCGCGCTTTGCCCATCACCGCTACGCCCGCATGCACCTGGCGGTGGCGCCGGCTTGCAATCTGCAATGCCATTACTGCAATCGCAAATACGACTGCAGCAACGAATCCCGCCCCGGCGTGGTATCTGAGGTCCTGTCCCCCGCCGAGGCCATCGCCAAGGCGCGCCATGTGGCGGCGGCGCTGCCGCAGCTGTCGGTGATTGGCATCGCCGGTCCCGGCGATCCGCTGGCGAATATTGCCCGTACCTTTAAAACCCTGGAAGGACTGCGGCTGGCGCTGCCGGACATGAAACTGTGCCTGTCCACCAATGGACTGGGGCTGCCGGACGTGGTCGACCGGCTGGTGGATATCGGTGTCGATCACGTTACCGTGACGGTGAATGCGCTGGATGCGGATATCGCGGCGCGGATCTATCCCTGGCTCTGGTTTGACGGCGAGCGCCTGGAGGGCCGGGAGGCGGCGGCCCTGCTGCTGGACCGCCAGCAGGAAGGCATCCGCCGTCTCACCGCGCGCGGCGTGCTGGTGAAAATCAATTCGGTGCTTATCCCCGGCATTAACGACCGGCATTTGCCGGCGGTCAGCGAAAAAGCACGGGAGTGGGGCGCGTTTTTGCATAATGTCATGCCGCTGATTTCCCGTCCGGAGCATGGCACGGTATACGGCCTGCGCGGCCAGCCGGAACCTACCGCCGGGGAAGTCGAGGCGGTGCGCGGTTTATGCGGCGGATCCATGCCGCAAATGGCGCATTGCCAGCAGTGCCGCGCCGATGCCATCGGCATGCTCGGGGAGGATCGCAGCCAGAGCTTCCCGCTGTCGGCAATACCACAGAACGCCGGATCCTACCTGCCGGTGATGCGCCAGCGCGCGCAAATCCAGGCCGGCATCGCCTCGCAGGGCGAGTCTGAGTCCGCCGGCGCCTGCCTGGTGGCGGTGGCGACCGCCCATGGAACCGCCATCGACGAGCATTTCGGCCATGCGCGGCGCTTCCAGATTTACAGCGTATCCGCCGCCGGCGTGATCCCCATCGGCGAACGTTTTACCCCGCCGTTTTGCAGCGGTAAAACCGACTGCGACGACGAGGCGCTCCAGCCGGAGCTGCGCCTGGACGCCGTGGTGGATTTGCTGGCGGACATGGCGGCGGTGTTCTGCGCCCGTATCGGCATGGGACCCTGGGAGCGCCTGGAACAGGCCGGCATCGAGCCTTGTGTCGGCGGCGCCTGGCAGCCGGTCGCCGCCACGCTCGGCCAATGGTGGCGACAGCGCGGCCAAAAGACTGCCGCCGCCGTCAAGGGGGTCGCCTGATGGTCGCCTGTCCCGCGCATCAACCGCTTAGCGCGCCGCCGGACATTTGGCTGCGCCGGCTGCTGGCCAACCATCTGGCGGGAAGCGCGCGTTTTCCCGCCGCCATGGGACTGTCCCCCGATCAATACCAGGCACTGGCGCGGCGCGTACGGCTGGATCCCGGTTCCCGCGGCGCGGTATTGCAGCAACAGGATGCGCTGCTCGCCCTGCTCGCGCGCACCCGCCAGCAGGAATGCCAGGCGCTCGGCGACTGGCTGGCGCAATATATGTGCGCCGGCGCCGAACCGCTGAACCGGCTGCTTGCCGTCGCCGCGCTGGGATTTAACCATTTGTGGCAGGATTTGGGCCTGGCCTCGCGCGGCGAACTGCGGGAACTGATGCAGGCCTGCTTTCCGGCGCTGGTGGCGATGAACGATCGCAATATGCGCTGGAAGAAGTTTTTTTATCGCCAGGTTTGCCTGGCGCAGACCGGCGAGTTGACCTGCCGATCGCCAAGCTGCGACGGTTGCTGCGAATATACCCTCTGTTTCGCCCCCGACGACTGAGCGGGCGACGGCCCGCCGTCCGCTCAGCCGTCCGCTCAGCAAAGGGCCGCGCCGTACCACGCCCTGCGCGCCTCGGTAACCGGCGCGACACAACGCTAGCGCGGTTGCTGGCCCCAGCTCAGCAGCGTGGCAACCAGCGAGCGCAGCGCCTGCTGTAGCTGGCCGGCGCGCTCCGGCAGGTAGTCGAACGGCTGTTCCTCGCGCATATAATTGCACTGCGCCAGTTCCAGCTGCACCGCATGCTGGCGGGCGTGGGGCTGACCGTAGGCGCGGGTAATATATCCCCCCTTGAAACGGCCGTTAATCACATGGGTAAACGGCTGTTGCCGGCAAAACGCGGCCAGCGCCTCGCCCAGCGACGGCGCGCAGCTCATGCCGTCGTTGGTGCCGAAATTCAAATCGGGCAGGGTGCCGTCGAACAGCCGCGGGATAACCGAGGCGATGGAATGGGCGTCCAGCAACAGCGCATATTCATGCTGCGCCTTGATGTCGCTCAGGCAATCCTGCAGTTTGCGATGGTACGGATGCCAGATTTCATCAAGGTAACGCCGGCGTTCCGCCTTATCGGGCGTGGCGCCCGGTTTAAACACCGGCGTGCCGTCAAACAGCGTTTCGGGATACAGGCCGGTGGTGGCGGTGGTGTACAGGGGCTTATCGTCGGCGGGCCGGTTAAGATCGATAACCATCCGCGAGTAGGTGCCGATGAGGATATGCGCGCCGAGGGCGCGGGCGAAATCGTACAGCCTGGGGATATGCCAATCGGTATCCGGCAGCGGCCGGGCGGCGTCGCTCAGTCCGTCCGCCACCGCGGGCGTCAGCCGCGTGCCGGCATGGGGGATGCTCAATAACAACGGAATGGTGCCAGCTTCAAAAGTATAGGGTTCGGTAATGCTCATCGCGGATGCCCTCCTGGAAAACCCTGTTGAAAAGAAGGATTACGCGCGGCGTACGCCGCGGTAAATAACGCTGCCGGCCAGTTGCCCGCCCAGCCAGTAAGCTAATTCCGCCGGATGCGCCACCGGCCAGTGAACAAAATCGGCCAGCTTGCCGGCTTCAAGGGTGCCCTGCGATTCCGCCAGTCCCAGCGCCCGCGCCGCGTTAATCGTCACGCCGGCCAACGCCTCCTCCGGCGTCATGCGAAACAGGGTGCAGCCCATGTTCAGCATCAGACGCAGGGAGCAGGCGGGCGAGGTGCCTGGATTGATATCGCTGGCCAGCGCCATCGGCGTGCCATGCCGGCGAAACAGCGCCACCGGCGGCAGCTGGGTTTCCCGCAGCATATAACAGGCGCCCGGCAGCAGGACCGCCACGGTGCCGGACTGCGCCATGGCGCGGGCGTCGTCGTCGGTGGCATATTCCAGATGATCCGCCGACAGCGCGCCGTAACGCGCGGCCAGGCTGCTGCCGCCCAGGGATGAGAGCTGTTCGGCATGGAGTTTGACCGGCAGGCCCGCCTGCCGGGCGGCAGTAAATACCCGGGCTATCTGCGCGGGCGAGAAGGCCAGGTGTTCACAAAAACCGTCTACCGCGTCGGCCAGTCCCAGCGCCGCCACCTCGGGAATCCAGTGTTCACAGATAAGCGTAATATACTCGTCGGCGCGCCCCCGGTATTCCGGCGGCAGCGCGTGGGCCGCCAGCAGCGTGGTCCTGACCTGGACCGGATAGGCCTGCGCGATGCGCCGGGCGACGCGCAGCATTTTTATTTCGCTCTCAAGCGTCAGTCCGTAGCCGGATTTTATCTCGATACAGGTGACGCCGTCGGCCATCAGCATCGCCAGCCGGGGAACGGCCGCGGCCATCAGTTCATCCTCGGACGCGCCGCGGGTGGCGTTGACCGTGGACAGAATGCCGCCGCCGGCGGCCGCTATGTCCGCATAGCTGACGCCGTTAAGCCGCTGTTCGAATTCATGGCTGCGATTGCCGCCGAATACCAGGTGGGTATGACAGTCGATAAAGCCGGGGGTGACGATGCCGCCGCCGAAATCATGCCGGGCCGCCATGTCCGCCGCCGGCAGCTCGTCCCTGGGTCCGACCCAGGCGATGCGTTCGCCCCTGACGGCAATCGCGCCGTCCCTGATGATGTCATAGCGGCCGTTGCGCAGGGTCGCCACGTCGGCCCCCGACCATACGGCGTCAAAATGTTCCGTTACCGGCATGGATTGATCTCCCGCTAGGTTGATAAAAAAGTCTATTGAAACCCCACAGCCGTTCAGGCAACGCGCCGCCCTGGACCGCGGCGCGCCCCGCGCTAGGCGATAAAGCTGCCAAACAGCTGATAACGCGTGCCGGGATACAGCAGGCGCGCGGAGGTCACCACCAGTTTGCCGAACCAGGTGCGCCGGTGAATCAGCAAACAGGGTTCGTTATCCGCCAGCTGGAGCAGCTCGCGTTCGCGGCTGCTGGCGTTTACCGCCTCGACCCGATGCTCGCCGGCGGTAAGCGGCGCGGCCTGCGTCAGGTAGAAATAGGGCGTAATCAGGTTGAAATCCTGCCGCAGATAATCGGGCGCGGTCAAGGGATTGACGCAGCGGTCTTCCAACTGTACGGCAATATCGTTTTCATAATGCACGATCAGCGAATGGAACAGCTGCTCACCCGGCTGGATGCCCAGGGATAACGCTTCCTCGCCGGTCGCCTGGCGCGCTTCCAGGGTCAGCAGGGTGCTGCTGTGGCGATGGCCGCGCGCGGCGATTTCATCGGCGATATTGCGCACTTGCAGCATGGCGGTCTGGGGCTTGAGCTCGGCGACAAAGGTACCGACGCCCTGCATCCGCAGCAGATAACCTTCGCCGGTCAGCTCGCGCAGCGCCCGGTTAATGGTCATCCTGCTGACCCCCAGCTCCGCCACCAGTTCGCTTTCCGACGGGATGCGCCGATGAGGCTCCCAGGCCCCGGAACGTATCTGCTGCACGATCGCCTGTTTAACCCGTTGATAGATGGGCGCCGGCGTATCGCTCATGATGGCGGACAGTTGCGCCGCTGACAGTAGTTCAGACACGTTTCCGACCTCTGATGACAGGGATAATAACAAAACAGTTTACTGTTCAATTCAGCGTATGTATATGTATAGACAAGTGGATAAGCATTTCGTCTGGATAGACACTCCTATCACTCTCACTTTAACCGGAAACCGCCATGCCCGTTTATTTTGCCCCCCGTGCGCTGCTGGCGCAGGGATGGACCCACAATGTCCGACTGCAGATCGACGCCCAGGGAACGATCGTCGCTATTGAATCAGATGCCGGCGCACAGGACGCCGAGTCTCTCGCCGGGCCGGTATTGCCCGCCATGGCCAATTTGCATTCCCATGCCTTTCAGCGCGCCATGGCCGGACTGACGGAAGTCTTCGGCGATCCGAAGGACAGCTTCTGGACCTGGCGCGATGTGATGTACCGCATGGTGCAACGGCTGTCGCCGGAGCAGGTGGGCATTATCGCCCGCCAGCTGTATATCGAGATGCTAAAAGGCGGCTACAGCCAGGTGGCGGAATTCCATTACCTGCATCACGATCCCCAGGGCCATGCGTACGCCGATCCGGCGGAAATGGCGCTGCGCGTCAGCCAGGCGGCGGCCGAGAGCGGTATCGGCCTGACGCTGCTGCCGGTGCTGTACTCCTACGGCGGTTTCGGCGAACAGGCGGCGGCCCCCGGGCAGCGGCGTTTTATTCAGGATACCGGCAGCTACCTGCGCCAGCAGCAGGCGCTGCAAGCCCATCTGGCCACGCAGCCGCACCAGCGCCTGGGCCTGTGTTTCCATTCCCTGCGCGCCGTCAGCGCGCGGCAAATCCACGAGGTCCTGCAGGCCTCGGCGGCGGAATTGCCGGTACATATCCACGTGGCCGAGCAGACAAAAGAGGTGGAGGATTGCCTGGCCTGGTCGGGAACCCGTCCGGTTCGCTGGCTGATGGATCAGGTTAAGGTGGATGAACGCTGGTGCCTGATCCATGCCACCCATCTCGATGAGGAAGAACTGGCCCGCCTGGCGCGCAGCGGCGCGGTAGCGGGGCTGTGTCCCACCACCGAGGCCAACCTGGGCGACGGTATCTTCCCGGCCGATGGCTATGTTCGGCAGGGCGGCCGCTGGGGCATCGGCTCCGACAGCCATGTTTCGCTCAACGTGGTGGAAGAGCTGCGCTGGCTGGAATACGGACAGCGCCTGCGCGACCGGCGGCGCAACCGTCTGGCCGACGCGCTGCACCCCACGCTCGGCGATAATCTTTACGGCGCGGCGCTGCGGGGCGGGGCGCAGGCCTGCGGCGTACCGCTGGGCGCGCTGGCGGTCGGTATGCGCGCCGACTGGCTGGTGCTGGACGGCGAAGATCCCTATATCGCCTCGGCCGACGACGGCGACCTGCTCAATCGCTGGCTGTTTGCCGGCGGCCCCGGCCAAATCCGCGATGTGTTCGTCGCCGGCCGCCGGGTAATCAGCGACGGGCACCATGCCCTGGAACGGGAAAGCGCCCAGTCTTTCGCCCGCGTGCTGCGCGACCTGCGCCGGGAGGCGCTGTGAGCCGGCCGGTCAGGTTTTCGTTCACCGGCCTGCCGGTGTCCCCCTGGCGCAACGGCGGCGGCGAAACGCGCGAAATTATCAGCTGCCCGCCTGATGCGCCCGCTGCGTTGCCGGCGGGCGGCGACCCGGCGGCGTTTGCCTGGCGCGCCAGCATCGCCACCATCGACCGCGACGGGGCCTTTTCCTCCTTCCCCGGCGTGGATCGGATTATCGCCCTGCTGGAGGGCGACGGCGTGACGCTGCATAACGCCGCCGGCGGATCCCATGCCCTGACCCGGCCCGGCGTGCCGCATGCCTTTGCCGGCGAGGACGCCATCAGCGCGCGGCTGGCGGGCGGCCCGAGCCGGGATTTCAATATCATGACCCGCCGCCGGGACCGGCGGGCGCGAGTAGAGCGCCTGACCGGCGAGCAGCGCCTGCCCGCGGGCGGCGACGGCGTAATCTATGTACTGGCGGGCCGCTGGCACCTTGAGGGCGAGACGCCGCTGACGCAACGCGAGGGCATCTGGTGGCGACAACTCGGCGCGCCGCTGCGCCTGTGGCCCGCCGACGGCGATGGCGTGGCGCTATGGGCGGATATCTCCCGTCGCTAGCCGCGCCAGGCGGCTCTTATGGCCGATAGAAGCATCGCCTGCATGATTTTGGTGCATGGCGCGCCATAATGATTCATCGGCCGCGCCACGGGGTGCGCGCTGCCAACGCGGCGCGTCCGTGATTGCGGGACTCGCCCGTTCAGGGCGACGCTTATCGTCAAATAACCGGCCACGGGCAAGATGGCACAAGCTTTGCTTAGTTCCTGCCTAGGTAAAGAGTCTTGTATAGACAAGCTTATACAGTTGTTAGCCAGGGCGGCAGGCGCCTTAGCCGGCCGCGAACACATTTTTGCCGGTTAATTTAGCCGGCGTTATTTCAGGAGTGGGATATGAGCATCGCCTGTGCCAGTACGTCATTGCAACGCCGCGTTCAACCGCTGAAGACCGCCCTTATTCTGGCGCTCGGCCTGGCCGGTGCCCTGCCGGCGATGGCGGCCGACACGCCGCTGGCCATCGGTATTTCCGGCTGGACCGGGTTTGCGCCGCTGACCCTGGCGGACAAGGCGGGGATATTTAAACGCCACGGCCTGGATGTCACCGTCAAAATGATCCCGCAAAAAGACCGCCACCTGGCTATTGCCTCCGGCGACGTGCAGTGCGCCGCCACCACGGTGGAAACCTATATTTCCTGGAACGCCAACGGCGTGCCCATCACCCAGATTGTCCAGCTGGATAAATCCTACGGCGCCGACGGCCTGGTGGTGCGCAACGGCATCGACAGCATCAAGGCGCTGAAGGGCAAAACCATCAGCGTCGACGCACCGGGCACCTCGCCGTATTTCGCCTTGGCCTGGATGTTGGATAAAAACGGCATGAGCCTTAAAGACGTCAAGACCACCACGCTCTCGCCCGAAGCCGCCGCCCATTCGTTTATCGCCGGCAGCAACGATGCCGCCATGACCTACGAGCCTTATCTTTCCTCGGTGCGGCAAAGCCCGGATAAAGGCAAGATCCTGGCCACCACCCTCGATTATCCGATGGTTATGGATACGCTGGGCTGTACGCCCGCCTTCCTCAAGCAAAATCCCCAGGCCGCCAAGGCGCTGGTCGCCAGCTATTTCGACGCGCTGGATATGATCAAGGCTCAGCCGGATAAAGCCAATGAAATCATGGGCGCGGCGGTTAAGGAATCGGGCAAGGAATTTGCCGAGTCGGCCAGCTACCTGCGCTGGCAGGACCGGGCGCAGAACCGCCAGTTCTTTAATGGCGAAATCGACAGCTTCAGCCGGGAGGCGGCGCAACTGCTGCTGCAAATGAAGGTGATCCGCAAAATCCCCGATATCAAGACACTGTATGACGCCAGCTACGTTAATCAATAAGGGGCGCGCAATGTCCGTTGACAAGGCCTCGCCGGCCGCCGGGCAACCGGCGCCGTTGCCGGCGGCGAAGAAAGTACGGCACAACCCGCTGATGGTGCCGCTGCGCGCGGTTTCAACCGGGCAGCGCTGGTTTCTCGGGCTGGGTTTTTTTATCCTGTTTTTCGGCTTTTGGGCCTGGGCCACGTTCGCCGGCTGGGTGTCGCCGACCTTTTTGGCCGACCCGCTGACCATGGTGCACGAAGGCTACCTGCTGTTTACCGAGTACAATTTTTCGCTGGATATCGGCATGACGGTGATGCGCGTGCTGGGCGGATTTATCCTGTCGGCGGTACTGGCGGTGCCGCTCGGCATCATGATGGGGTCGTATAAACTGGTGGAGGCGTTTCTTGAACCTTTTGTCTCGTTTTGCCGCTACCTGCCCGCGTCGGCGTTTATTCCCCTGCTGATCCTGTGGGCCGGCATTGGCGAAATGCAAAAAATTCTGGTGATTTTTATCGGCTCGTTTTTTCAGATTGTGCTGATGATCGCGGTCACCGTGGGCGCGGCGCGGCGCGATCTGGTGGAAGCCGCCTATACCCTGGGCGCCTCGAACCGCAGTATCGTGCGACGGGTGCTGATCCCAGGCGCGGCGCCCGAGATTGCCGAATTGCTGCGCCTGGTGCTGGGCTGGGCCTGGACCTATGTGATCGTGGCTGAGCTAATCGGCTCGTCCAGCGGTATCGGCCATATGATTGTCGACAGCCAGGCGCTGCTCAATACCGGGCAGATTATTTTCGGCATTATCGTTATCGGCTGTATCGGCCTGATTTCCGATTTCCTGTTCAAGGCGGTGAACCGCCGCCTGTTTGCCTGGAGCATTTCCTCATGACCCCCGGAAAACTCGCCATCCGCCAGGTGTCGCGCGTCTTTAACGGCCCCAAGGGCCAGCAGACCCAGGCGTTGCTGCCCATCGACTACCGGGTGGAGGAAAACGATTTTATTACCATCCTCGGCCCGTCGGGCTGCGGTAAATCCACCCTGCTGCGGATTGTCGCCGGTCTCGATCGGCCCACCACCGGGGAAGTGTGGCTGGACGGGGGACTGATTGACGGCCCGGGCGCCGATCGGGGCATGGTCTTCCAGAGCTATACGTTGTTTCCGTGGCTGACGGTGGCGCAGAACATCTGTTTTGGGCTGCGGGAACGGGGCTTGAGCCCGGGCGTGCAGCGCGAGCGCTGCGATTATTTTGTCGATCAGGTCGGCCTGCGCGGGTTTGAGCAGCATTTCCCGCGCCAGCTGTCCGGCGGCATGCAGCAGCGCACCGCCATCGCCCGCGCGCTGGCCAACGATCCGAAAGTCCTGCTGATGGATGAACCCTTCGGCGCGCTGGACAATCAAACGCGGGTGCTGATGCAGGAATTATTGTTGAAAATATGGGAGTCGTCACGCAAGACGGTGCTGTTTGTCACGCATGATATCGACGAGGCCATTTTTATGGCCAATAAAGTCGCCATCTTCAGCGCCAGGCCGGGACGGATTAAAACCGAGGTGGCGATAAACTTCCCCCATCCCCGTGACTACACTTTAAAGACCACGGCGGAATTTATGGCGCTCAAGGCGCGCGTTACCGAGGAAATACGCAGCGAAACGCTGCAAAGCATGGCGCTTTGACTTTGCAATCCGGACCGCAATGGTTCGCCAGGTTTCGCGGAGCAGGGCACAACAACGGGCCGCAACTGCGGCACCCGGGCGCAACCCAGTAATGCGCCCAAGTGCCGGTTTTACTTGTATAGACAGGAATAGATTATGTCATCTTCTGTAACATCTTTACGCCCATGCCGTCTGGTGCCGGGCGAGGTAGACCTGGCGACGCTGCGTGCCATCTATCATGGCGAGCTGGAACTGTCGCTTGATCCCGCCGCCTTCACCGCCATCAACGCCGCGCAGCAAACGGTGGAGGAGATCCTGGCCACCGGCGACGTGGTCTACGGCATCAACACCGGTTTCGGCAAACTGGCGCAAACCCGCATTCCCGCCGAACGGCTGGCGGAACTGCAGCGTAACCTGGTGCTGTCGCACAGCGTCGGCACCGGCGCGTTGCTCGAAGACAATGTGACGCGGCTTATCATGGCCTGCAAAGTGATAAGCCTGGCGCGCGGCCATTCCGGCATCCGGTTATCGGTGGTGGAGGCCCTGCTGTCCTTGTATAACGCCGGCGTCATGCCCTGTATCCCGGCCAAAGGCTCGGTGGGCGCCTCGGGCGACCTGGCCCCGCTGGCGCATTTGTCCCTGATGCTTATCGGCGAGGGGCAGGTGCGGGTCAAGGGAGCGCTGATAAGCGCGGTGGAAGGGCTGGCGCTGGCCGGCTTGCGTCCCATCGTGCTGGCGCCGAAAGAAGGGCTGGCATTGCTGAACGGCACCCAGGTTTCCACCTCGCTGGCGCTGGTCGGCCTGTTTGAAGCGGAACGATCCTTTGCCGCCGGGCTGGTGGCGGGCGCCCTGACGCTTGAGGCCATCAAAGGCTCGGTCAAGCCTTTCGACGCGCGTATCCACCAGGCGCGCGGCCAGGCCGGCCAGATAGCGGTGGCGCGGGCGGTATCTACGCTGCTTGACGGCAGCGAAATCGTGGTATCCCATGCCGACTGCGGCCGGGTACAAGATCCCTATTCCATCCGCTGCGTGCCGCAGGTGATGGGCGCCTGCCTGGATAACCTGACCTATGCGGCGCGCATCCTGCAAATCGAGGCCAACGCCGCGTCCGATAACCCGCTGGTGTTTACCGATAGCGGCGAAGTGATTTCCGGCGGCAATTTCCACGCCGAGCCGGTGGCGTTCGCCGCCGATATCCTCGCGCTGGCGATAGCCGAAATCGGCGCTATTTCAGAACGCCGCCTGGCGCTGCTGCTCGATACCGGCCTGTCGGGCCTGCCGCCGTTCCTGATCAATGAAGGCGGCGTGAACTCGGGCTTTATGATAGCCCAGGTCACCGCCGCGGCGCTGGCCTCGGAAAACAAGTCCCTGGCGCACCCGGCCAGCGTCGACAGCCTGCCGACCTCCGCCAACCAGGAGGACCATGTGTCGATGGCCACCTTTGCCGCCCGCCGGCTGGGGGATATGTGTTTCAACACCTCGGTGGTGGTGGGCATCGAAGCCATGGCCGCCGCCCAGGGCATTGATTTTAACCGGCCGCTGAACAGCTCGGCGGCGCTCGAACAACAGCTTGTGGCTATCCGTAACCGTGTCGCCTTCCTGGCAAGCGATCGGCTCCTGGCGCCGGATATCGAAGCGATGCGTCTTTGGGTCGCTGAATTCACCCTGCCCGCGGAAGTACAATCCTTGTTACCCAGCTATGCGTCAACGCGCTAAAGATAAAGGAACCCCTGATGAAATACGATTTTAGCAATGCCGTTTCACGTCCCGTCAGCGCGCCGCGCGGCACCACGCTGACCTGCAAAAACTGGCTGATTGAAGCGCCGTACCGCATGATCCAGAACAACCTCGATCCGGATGTCGCCGAGCGTCCCGACGATTTGGTGGTCTACGGCGGCATCGGCAAGGCGGCGCGTAACTGGCCCTGTTTCGAAACCATATTGCAAAGCCTGCGCGACCTGGAGGAAGACGAGACCCTGCTGGTGCAATCCGGTAAACCGGTCGGCGTGTTCCGCACCCATGTGGACGCGCCGCGCGTGATGATTGCCAATTCCAACCTGGTGCCGCATTGGGCCACCTGGGAACATTTCCATGAACTGGACCGGGCCGGGCTGATGATGTACGGGCAAATGACCGCCGGCTCCTGGATTTATATCGGCGCCCAAGGCATCGTGCAGGGCACCTTCGAAACCTTTGCCGAAGCGGGCCGCCAGCATTACGACAACGATCTCAAGGGGAAATGGATCCTTACCGCCGGCCTGGGCGGCATGGGCGGCGCCCAGCCGCTGGCCGGCGTGCTGGCCGGCGCCTGCGTGCTGGCCATTGAATGCCAGGAGTCGCGCATAGATTTTCGCCTGCGCACCCGCTACCTCGACCGCAAGGCGTTTACCATCGACGAAGCGCTGGCGCTAATTGAAGACGCCTGCGCCAAAGGCGAGGCAATTTCCGTCGGGCTACTGGGCAATGCGGCGCAGATCATGCCGGAGCTGGCCAAACGCGCCGCCGGCGGCGGCGCCCGTCCGCATATCGTCACCGACCAGACTTCCGCCCATGACCCGCTCAACGGCTACCTGCCGGCCGGCTGGAGCCTGGAACAATGGAACCAGGCCAAAAAAGACGATCCGCAAAGCGTTATCAGCGCGGCCAGGGCGTCGATGGCCGAACACGTCAAGGCGATGCTGGCGTTCCATGAAATGGGCGTGCCGACGGTGGATTACGGCAACAATATCCGCCAGGTGGCGCTGGAGGAGGGGGTGGCGAACGCGTTCGATTTCCCCGGTTTTGTACCCGCCTATATCCGTCCGCTGTTTTGCGAAGGTAAGGGGCCGTTCCGCTGGGTGGCGTTGTCGGGGGATGCGGAAGATATCTATAAGACCGATGCCAAGCTCAAGGAGCTGTTTCCGGACAACCGGCTGCTGCATAACTGGCTGGATATGGCGCAGGAGCGCATCGCCTTCCAGGGCCTGCCGGCGCGCATCTGCTGGCTGGGGCTGGGCGAACGTCACCTCGCCGGGCTGGCGTTTAACGAGATGGTGCGCACCGGCGAGCTGAAAGCGCCGATTGTTATCGGCCGTGATCATCTCGACTGCGGGTCGGTCGCCTCGCCCAACCGTGAAACCGAAGCGATGAAAGACGGCTCGGACGCCGTCTCCGACTGGCCGTTGCTGAACGCCCTGCTCAGCACCGCCGGGGGCGCCACCTGGGTCAGTCTGCATCACGGCGGCGGCGTGGGTATGGGGTTCTCCCAGCACGCGGGCATGGTTATCGTCTGCGACGGCAGCGAAAAGGCCGATGAGCGCCTGGCGCGGGTATTATGGAACGACCCGGCCACCGGCGTGATGCGCCATGCCGATGCCGGTTACCCCGAGGCCATCGCCTGCGCGGAAAAATACGGCCTTAAGCTGCCGATGATCCGCTAACCGCCTGGCACGGCAACCGCCGGCGGGGAACCCCGTCCCTCGCCGGCAATCCCCGCGCTTTCCCCCGCGCCTTCGCCCGTCAGGCTTGCCGCTCAGACGGCGCTTTTTTATCGTGACGTGAAAACGCCGTTACTGAAAGAATAATCACCGCGGCGCCGGCAAACATGCCGGGGGTCGGCCGTTCGCCGAACAATGCCCAGGCAAAAAGAATGGCGTAGACCGGCTCCAGGGCGAAAAACACCGCCGCGGCGCGCGCCTTGACGAAACGTAAACTGGTGACCATCAGGCTGTGCGCCACGCCGGTACAGAATACCCCCAGCAGCACCAGGTAAAACCAGTCGCCGGCGGAGGCTTGCGGCAACGCGTGGAAAGCGAAGGGCAGCATCAGCAGGCAGATAACGGCGTTTTGACATAACGCCGCCTGTACCGGCCGGATACTGATGGCGGTAATGCGGTTGCAGATAATAAGCAACGCCAGCAGCGCGCCGGATAAAATTCCCCATAAAAACCCGCGCGTACTGCCGCTGCTGATATCAAACGACGGGCAGACCATCATCAGGCCAAGGCAAATCAGGACGATCAGCAGGATCTCGTTAAGCGAAATGCGCTCCCGGAAACCGATGCTTTCAAACAGGGTGGTAAAGGCCGGGAAACTGGCGAATCCAAGCGTGGCAATCGCCACGCCCGAGGCTTTGACCGAAATGAAGAAGGTGAGCCAGTGCCCGGCCAGGATAGCGCTGGCGCCAATGACCACCAGAGCGCTGCCGCCGCTGATGCGTTGCCAGCGAAAGCCGCGTACGCCGAGCATCAGCAGCGATAACGCCAGCACCGCGAACAGCGCGCGGCCAAATACTATGGCGGCGGGCGAGGTGGTAATGACTTTACCTAAAATGCCTGAAAGGCCAAAAAAGAAGGCCGCGATATTCAGCGAAACCAGGGCGTGGCGTTTATTCATACAGCATACCGGACAAAGGTGCAGACCTTCATGCTGCCCGTTATCAGGCTGTTTTAACAGCTTTTAATGACGTTTTATCATCGATTTCCCCCATGGCGAGATTATTGATGTCCGCGTGTCCCAGCCTGCTATGCTGATAATGATGGCCTTGAGCTTATCGGGGGGGATGATGAATCAGATGATGCCGGAACAGATATACCGCAAAATCAACCCAGACGACTGGCGGCGTATCTTCGTGGTCGGGGATGTGCATGGCTGTTACGATTTGCTGCTGGCGAAACTGGCGCGCCAGCGGTTTGATCGCGCGCGCGATTTGCTGATCTCGGTCGGTGATCTGATCGATCGCGGCGCGCAAAACCTGCAATGCCTGGAACTGCTTGAACAACCCTGGTTCTGCGCGGTTCGCGGCAACCATGAGCAAATGGCCATCGACGCCCTTTCCCGCGGCGAAGAGAACCTGTGGCTGGCCAACGGCGGCCAATGGTTTTGGCGCCTGGATGAGGAACAGCGGCGGCGGGCGGCGGCATTGATTGAGCGCTGCGCTTATCTGCCGCTGATTATCGATCTTGAAATGGCGCAGCGTCATATTGTGATCGCGCACGCGGATTATCCCCTGGACAATTATCGCTACCAGCAGACCGTCGACCCCGAGCTGGTGGTGTGGAGCCGGCAGCGCATCAACCGCAACCAGCGCGGGCGCGGGGCGCCCATCAGCGGCGCGACGCACTTCTTTTTCGGCCATACGCCGCTCGAACGCGTCAGGCATTTTTATAATCAGTTCTATATTGATACCGGCGCGGTCTTCGGCGGGACGTTAACCTTGGTTGACATCACCAGCCTGCCGTTTTAGGCCTGGACATCGCGCCCGGTGTTTGCTATTCCGGTACTCAATGTTCTCTGTATTATTTCCAGCATAATCATGAGCATTGACTATAATAAAACAGGTTTCTGGTACTGCTCTTTCAGGCTAGGTATCCATCACGGATTTTTAAGTACAGGCAATCGCTATAAAGGAGTGTTGTTATGGGAATTTTATCTTGGATTATTTTTGGACTTATCGCCGGCATTATCGCTAAATTCATCATGCCGGGCAGGGACGGCGGCGGATTTATCATTACCATCATTCTCGGTATCATCGGCGCCGTGGTCGGCGGTTATATCAGCACGTTCTTTGGTTATGGACGCGTCGACGGCTTTAACTTCGGCAGTTTTGTCGTGGCGGTGATCGGCGCTATCGTGGTGCTGTGGATTTACCGGTTGGTACGCAGATAACCGGCGTTATGACCGCTCATACGCCGTAATCAATAATCAGGGTATTCCCTTTGCCTGCCTCAGTCGGCAGGGAATACCCGCTTCTCTCCCCCTTCACGCCTGCTGCTTTCCTGATTCATTCATATTATTTATTAAATAAATGAAGCTGCCTTAATGGCCCCTGTTAACCCGGATAAACCCGAGGTCCCAGCAAGGATACGTCATCTTCTTCATGAATATTATCCCTTTAAGCGCCGTTATCCCACGATGAATGCAGATTGCCAATTAATGCACGTAGTAGCATTAATACAGGCCATATTCAGGTATATCGGCCATAAAATATTATGAGTTATGTTTATTGAGTTTACAGGAAATTAAAGATTAATTAAAAAAATTAAATAGTGACCAAGTTAATGCAATTCAATGAATTTAAAGGATTTGTAATTTTTTATCTATTTAATGGTTCAAGTGAATATTTTTAATTTCATTTCTGGTATGGTCTGCAATATTATCGACTAAAGCTATTTTCTTCGATATTGCTGCCAGTTATGCTGGCCTGTAACACTATTTAAATGGGGTCTTGTTACGCCGGATAACCTTTGCCGACGGCGGATTAATATGGCCGGGAATTGAAGTTATTGACCAGTGGGATAAATTGATGCTTTTTAAGAATCTCTTTAGCTATTATCAAATGAAAAAAATCCAATCTACGCCGCCGCCGGTAATTCATCAACGTTGGCGTGCGGTGGCGTGGCTGAATATCGCTTTCCAGATAGTCTTTCCGCTTAGCCTGTCTTTTACGCCGGCCATGGCGAAAGCCGCGCCCGCAGCGTTGCCGTCAACGGCGGCGCCCTTAATGGCCATCGCCACGGTTCCTTATGTTTTGGGGCCGGGCGAGACGACATTGTCGGTGGCGACACGCTATAACCTGACGCTGGAAGAGCTAAAAACGCTCAATGGACTGCGCAATTTCGCCAAATCGTTTTCCGCGCTGGGCACCGGCGACGAGATCGACGTTCCCCGCAGCCACACGTCTTTGTTTAACTCAGCCATCCCGGTCCAGTCATCTTCGCAGGCAGAGGATAAGCTGGCGCGCGGCGCACAGACGGCCGGCTCCCTGTTCTCGGGCGGCAACACCGGCGGCGCCGCCGCCGATTTGGCGCGTTCAAGCGTGGTGGGCGGCGCCGGGCAGGCGGGCGAGCAATGGCTGAACCAGTTCGGCACCGCCCGCGTCCAGCTCAACGCCGACCGGGATTTCAGATTTACCGACAGCGCGGTGGATTTGCTGGTTCCCCTGCGGGATACCGAACGCTCGACGATATTTTCGCAATTAGGGGTGCGTAACAGCGACCAGCGCAATACGGTGAATCTCGGCCTGGGCGTGCGCACCGAAAAGGACGGCTGGTTGTACGGCGCCAATACTTTTTATGATAACGATATTACCGGCAACAATCGCCGGCTCGGCGTCGGGGCCGAAGCCTGGACGGATTATTTGCGGCTGTCGGCCAATAGTTATTTCGGCCTGACGGATTGGCACCCGTCGCGGGATTTCGCCGACTATAACGAACGGCCGGCCAACGGGTTCGATCTGCGCGCCCAAGCCTGGCTGCCATCTTACCCACAGCTGGGCGGTTCGCTGATGTTTGAGCAATACCGCGGCGATGAGGTGGCGTTGTTCGGCAAGGATAGTCGGCAAAAAGATCCCTATGCCCTGACCGCCGGCATTAACTATACGCCCATCCCCTTGTTCACCGTCGGCGCGCAGCACCGGACCGGCAAAGGCGGCGCGAACGACAGCAGCCTGAATTTCCAGCTGAATTACCGGCTGGGCGAATCCTGGCAGTCGCATCTCGATTCCTCTAAAGTCGGACCGTCCAGAACCCTGGCCGGCAGCCGCTACGATCTGGTCGACCGCAACTATAATATCGTGCTCGATTATCAGCGTCGGGATCTGATCCGTCTGGCGCTACCGGCCCAAATCACCGGTGCGGCGGGCACGTCGGTTACCTTAACCGCCGACATCACCGCCGAACACGGGTTGGATCGCATTGATTGGGACAGCGCGCCGCTGCTGGCGAGCGGCGGGCGTATCACCCAGGTTTCTCCGCAGGCGATAACCGTTGTCATGCCGGCCTACCAGGGTACCCCGGGGGCGGATAATACCTATCGCATCAACGCGATAGCCCATGATAACCGGGGTAATCTCTCCAACCGGGCGGTGACTTCGGTGAATGTGACCGCACCGGAAATCGTTACCCTGGCAAGCCTGGCGGTAGAGAACAACAACGCGGTCGCCGATGGCCACACCGCCATTCGCGTCCGGGCCAGGGTTATCGATGGCAACGGCAACCCTGTGCCCGGCGAGACGGTCGCTTTCAGCGCCGATAACAGCGCCACGGTATTATCCCCCACGGCGGTGAGCGATGACGACGGCTTTACCGAAACCGGTATTACCTCCCGCACCGTCGGTCCCGTTATGGCGCGGGCAAGCCTGGACGGCTCGTCGCAGCAGGCCGCCGTCGCCTTTGTGGCCGGCGGCGCCGACCAAACCCAGACACAGCTTGAAGTCCTGACCACGGGAAATAAGGCGGCGGATGGCATTGACGCGCATCGGGTCAGGCTGACGGTGCGCGATGCCCTTAATAATCCCATCGGCGGCCAGGCGGTGAGCTTTGGCGCCGACAACGACGCGCAGGTAACCCCCCTGGAGGGCGATGTTACCGGTGACGACGGCACCCTGATGGCGACCGTCGTGTCCTCCCGGGCGGGGCTGCAAACGGTTACCGCCACGGTGGGCGATTTTACCACCCGCGGCGTTGAGATGACGTTTATTGCCGGCAAAGCCTCCGAGGCTAATACCCTTATCCAGGTGCTGACCCAGGGAGATAAGATTGCGGGTTCTCAAGCGCATCAGGTGCGGGTAACCGCGCGCGACGCCCAGGACAACCCGGTCGCCGGCGCGGTGGTGAAATGGGTGGCGGCGGGCGATGACGCGCATCTGTCCATCCCCGGCGGCGAAACCGGTGAGGATGGCACGCTGACGGTGGATGTGACCAGCAACCGGGCGGGGGTGGTCATTGTCTCCGCCGCGTTGCCGGGCTTTATCAAAGCCAGTGATGGCATGCGTTTTGTCGCCGGCGCCGCAGCGGAAACCCGCACCGTCGTCGAGGTTATCACCCGCGGCGACAAGATCGCCGGCGACAGCGACGGCCATCGGGTGAAGGTTACGGTGCGCGATGCCAATGACAATCCGGTTGGCGGACAGGCGGTGACCTTCGCCACCGCAAGCCCCGGCGCCACACTTTCCAGCCCCGGCGGCGATACGGCGGCCGATGGCACCCTCGAGGTCGGTGTCACCAGTAACCAGGCGGGCACGGTAGTGGTCAGCGCCACGGTGGCGGGCTTTACCAGGGACAGCGACGGCATGCGTTTTGTCGCCGGCGCCGCAGCGGAAACCCGCACCGCCGTCGAGGTGGTCACCACCGGCGATAAGGTGGCCGGCGACAGCGACGGCCATCGGGTGAAAATCACGGTGCGCGACGCCAATGATAATCTCATCAGGGGGCAGGCGGTCACCTTCGCCACCACCAGTCCCGGCGCCATGCTTTCCAGCCCCGGCGGCGATACGGCGGCCGACGGCACCCTCGAGGTCGGCGTCACCAATACCCTGGCGGGCACGGTAGTGGTCAGCGCTACGGTGGCGGGCTTTACCAAGTCCAGCGACGGCATGCAGTTTGTCGCCGGCCCCGCGTCGGAGAGCCGCTCCACCATAGAGGTATTGACCACCGGTGATAAGGTGGCCGGCGACAGCGACGGCCATCGGGTGAAGGTCCAGGTGCGCGACGCCAACAGCAATCCCATTGCGGGGCAGGCGGTCAGCTTTGCCACCGTCACCCCTGGCGCCGCGCTGTCCAATCCCGGCGGCACGACAGCGGCCGACGGCACTATCGACGTGGGTGTCACCAGTACCCGCGCGGGCGCGGTAACGGTCTTCGCCACGGTGGCGGGCTTTACGTTAGCCAGCGACGGCATGACTTTTGTCGCCGGCGCGGCGGCGGAAAATACCACCTTGATAGAGGTCATCACCACCGGCGATAAAGAGGCCGGCCTTGAGGCCCATCAGGTCAAGGTCCGGGTGCGCGACGCCCACGATAACCCGGTTGCCGGGCAGGCGGTCACCTTTGCCTCCGCCAGCCCCGGCGTCACCTTTTCCCGGCAGGGCGGCGACACTGCCGCCGACGGTACGCTGGCCGTCGACGTCACCAGCGACCAGGCCGGTCTGGTCGTGGTTAACGCCGCGGTGGCGGGTTTCACCAAAGCCAGCGCGCCATTGAGTTTTATTGTCTCACCGGCCATCCTGACGCTTGATGTATTGCGTAACCGGTCGCTGGACAACGGCGCGGAATATAATGAAGTACAGCTGTTGGTGGAGAATGGCATGGGCGCCGGGATGGAGGGCAAGAGCGTCGTTTTCTCGGTGAACAATGGCGCGAGCCTGACGTCGCCGGCAAATGCCGTCACCGGCGCGGATGGAAAAGCCAAGGTTACCTTCACCAACACTCGTGGCGGTACCGCCACCGTGACGGCTCAGGTAGACGGCGTGGACGTCACGCAAGATACAATCTTCCTGTCTCCCCGGGCGATCAATTCCGTTTCGCCCGTCGCTAATCCTCACAGCTTTGGGCCAAACTCGGGTTTCCCCAACGTGGGTTTTGATGCGGGGCCGTATGCCGGCAGCAGCAAGCCAAGGTTCCAGATCAACCCTATGGGCAACATCGGCGACAATGGCAGTTTGACCTGGAGCAGTTCGAATGCGGTAAACGCGCCAATAGATGAGAACGGTATTGTTACCCTTAATGCCCGCCCCAGCAGTGAGGTCACCCTGATGGCGCGTGGTGATCAGTATTATTACACTTATAAATTTACTGTAAGAAAATGGCTTACCTATTATCGACCTAATTCCACCAACAGGTATTCGTGGGATGATACTCAAACATTGTGTGCCTCCAATGGTAAATCAATGCTGGTGGCGGCAGATCTGACCTCCGGCGTCAATCAGCGGGCGGTGGGCAGTATGTTTGGGGAATGGGGCGCGCGTCCCGGCGGCTGGCCGGGTGAAGCAGTAACGGAAGCGAATTCAGAGGGTTTTTGGACTAAGGATGGAAGTTATAACGGGCGCCCGGTCGTGAGCTTGTTTAATGGAGACCAAGTGGTGGGCCGCACCGATGGCGCCAGGTACAGGGAAGCGGCATGTAAAATGTAGGCCGGCGCCTGGCGCATATCCAAAGTAATAAAGGCTGGCATTGCCAGCCTTTGTTTATTGCAGGGTCACGGCGTCCAGCGCCCGCAGATGCCGCTCCTGCCAGGACAGGGTCACCGCGCCGCCCGGCACCCAGGCGGGGTCCAAATCGGCGGCGCTGAGTTTGACCATAAAATCGGGTTGTCCCGCCACCTCGGTTATCATGCGCACATGATCGCCCAAATAGATAAACTGCGTAATCCTGGCGCTAATTTGCTGCGACCCCGCCGGCAGCTGGCCGGCCGGCACATTGATTCTGACGCGCTCCGGCCGGATGCACAGCATGATCTTGCGCCCCGGCGAGCTGGGACGTACCTTCAGCGCGCGCAGCGAGGTGCCGTCATCCAGGACGGCGCGATAAAATTCATCCTCGCTGCCTGCCTGGGTCGCCAGCAGGCCGTTGTTCTCGCCGATAAACTGGGCCACGAAGCTGTTCTGCGGTTCCTCATACAGCGTGCTGGGGCTGTTGATCTGCTGGATAATGCCGTCGTTGAACACCGCCACCCGATCCGACATGGTCATCGCTTCGCTTTGATCGTGGGTGACATAGACGATGGTCAACTCCAGCGCCTGGTGCAGCGCCTTGATTTCCATCTGCATATGCTCGCGCAGCTGTTTATCCAGCGCCCCCAGCGGTTCATCCATTAATACCAGCTTGGGTTCAAACACCAGCGCCCGCGCCAGGGCCACGCGCTGCTGCTGGCCGCCGGACATCTGGGCGGGATAGCGGTCGGCGAGGGCGGTCAGCTTCACCCGATCCAATACCTTATCCACTTTTTCCTGGATATCGGCTTTATTCATGCGGCGAATCGACAACGGAAAGGCCAGGTTCTGCGCCACCGTCATATGGGGAAAAAGCGCGTAATTCTGGAACACCATGCCGATATCGCGCCGGTGCGGTGGAAGATGGTGCAGCGGCTGGCCGCGCAGGTAAATTTCGCCCTGGGTGGGCGTTTCAAACCCCGCCAGCATCATCAGGCTGGTGGTTTTACCGGAACCCGACGGGCCGAGCAGCGTCAGAAATTCGCCTTCGCCAATATCCAGGTTGAGATTTTTCACCACCAGCTTGTCGCCGTCGTAGGTCTTTTGAATATTTTTAAAACTCACGTAATTTTGCATAAGAAAATCCAACCTCGTAACTAGACCGGTTCGGAAACGACGTCTGTTAATGGGAGTTAAGCAGGCGCAGCGGTTTGCCGACGAGGTTATGGCACGAAATATGCTTATCCTAAGGCGGGCGGCATGTTTTTGTGCTTACGGTGAGTATATTTACCATCGCGCCCGTACCGCCACAAGCGATTTCCACGCTGAAAAGGCAAATATCCTGGGCAGGCTTAAGGTAAGCAAGCTCATGAATTTCTGCGCTTTTTATCCGTAAACAAGAGGCCGTGCCGGCGTTCTCTGCCGTTCCCCCAGCAGGTCGGACGCCTTGATGATTGCCGCGCTGATGTCGCCGGCATACTGCACCACAAGGCGGCAATCCGTTTATACTGCAACACTTACCGTTCAGGCGCCGCGCGGGCGGCTTCGCCACTATCTGCGCCGTATCAACGCGGCGGCGCAACGGGCGCCGGTTGTCCCATGCAGCCCAGCAGGGTCATAAAGGCGCTTTCTATCCGCTCTTCATCCACGCAGGCATATCCCAGCAATAATCCTTTTTTGCGCGACGGGCCGAGGTAATAGGTCGACAGGGGTCTGACATAAACGCCTTGCCGTCCCGCCGCCTGCGACAGCTTGACATCATCGACATCGTCCGGCAGCGACATCACCAGATGCAGGCCGGCATTGCTGTCGTCGCGCAGCGCGTCCGCACCCAGATGCTGAAGGATCAAGCGGCTCAGGACGGCGCGGCGCTTACCGTACAGCAGGCGCATGCGGCGGATATGGGAGGCGTAATGTCCCTCGGCGATAAACTGCGCCAGGGCCAGTTGCGTTATCCAGTGACCGCCGCGATACAGTTCGGCGTGGGCCACGCGCATCTCCTGCGCCAGCGCCGGCGGCAGCACCATATAGCTGATGCGCAGGCCCGGATACAGCGTCTTGCTGAAGGTGCCGATATAGATAACCGGCGCCTGCGGCGCCAGACTTTGCAACGCGGGAATAGGGTTGCCCGAAAAACGGAACTCGCTATCGTAATCATCCTCAATCACCCAGGCGTTATGTTCCTGGGCCAGCGCCAGCAGGCGCTTGCGCCGCTGCAGGCTCATTACCGCGCCGGTGGGGTACTGATGTGACGGCGTCACGCAAATCAGCCGCGGCGACGCCGCAACGGCCGTGTCCGGCGGGTTTAAACCCTGATCATCCACCGGCACCGGCTGTACGTCGACGCCGTTGATGGTCAACACATTGCGCATGCCCCAGTAGCTGGGTTCCTCAATCCAGGCGCGATCGCCGGGATTGCACAGCATTTTGGCCAGCAGATCGACGGCCTGGTGAGTGCCCTCGGTAATAATAATCTGCTGCGCGCTACAGTTCACCGAACGCGCCACCCGCAGATAATCCACCAGCGCCTGCTGCAGTTCCGGGCTGCCGCCCATGCGCGAATAGGTGAGGTAATCGGGCTTGATGCGCCGGATAAGCCGGGAATGGATACGGCGCCACAGACCGTGCGGAAAGCCGGACACATCAGGCACCCCCGGCATAAACGCCCCCCATTGATGGGGCGAGGCGCCCGACCGGGCCAGCAAATTAGCGCCGCGCGCCGAAAATTCTTCCCCGGCCGGGCGCTCGCAGACGGGCTGCTGCTCGTTCACCGGCGCCATGGCCCCGTCGGGCATATGATTGGTCACAAAGGTGCCGCTGCCGGCGCGGGTAAATATATAGCCCTCGGCCAGCAGCTGTTCGTAGGCGGCGCTGACGGTATTGCGCGACAGCGCCAGTTCTTTCGCCAGGTCGCGCGTCGGCGGCAGGCGGCTGCCCGCGCGAATACCGCCGTCGAGGATCGCCAGGCGGATACAGTCATATAAACGCCGGTGCAGCGGCCCCCCGGTGCGGGCGGAGAGATGCTGCAGCAGCATATCGGTTAATAACGAACGCAATTGGCACCTGCAAAAAATTAAAACTGGCACTGGATTATAGAGCCACAAAGCGGATAAATAGAATCGGGAGTTAGGCTGGGATCTGTAATAGCGCACGTTTAGCCGCACCATTTTGGGAGAAGCAGCACCATGAACAACAGCGAACTGAACCAACGTCGTCTGGCCGCCACGCCGCGCGGCGTCGGCGTAATGTGTGATTTTTATGCCGCGCGGGCGGAAAACGCCACGCTGTGGGACGTCGAGGGTCGCGAGTATACCGACTTCGCCGCCGGCATCGCGGTATTAAACACCGGCCATCGCCATCCGAAAATCGTCGCGGCGATCAAAGGGCAGTTGGAGCTGTTTACCCATACCGCCTATCAGATAGTGCCTTACGGCAATTATGTCGAACTGGCTGAAAAGCTCAACGCCCGGGTGCCGGTGGCCGGCCCGGCGAAAACCACGCTGTTCAGCACCGGCGCGGAAGCGGTGGAAAACGCGGTGAAAATAGCCCGCGCCTATACCCGACGCCCCGGCGTCATTACTTTCGGCGGCGCGTTCCATGGCCGTACGCTGCTGACGCTGGCGCTGACCGGTAAAGTCGCGCCCTATAAACTGGGATTCGGGCCGCTGCCCGGACAGGTTTTCCATGCGGCTTATCCCAATGCGCTGCACGGCGTGTCGGTCGACCAGGCCCTGGCCAGCATCGACAGCCTGTTCCATACCGATATCAGTCCTGATCAGGTGGCGGCCATTTTGTTCGAACCTGTGCAGGGGGAAGGCGGCTTTAACGTCGCGCCGCCCGAGTTTATCGTCGGCCTGCGCCAACTGTGCGACCAGCACGGCATTTTATTGATTGCCGACGAAGTGCAAAGCGGCTTTGCCCGTACCGGCAGGCTGTTCGCCATGGATCACTGCCCGCAGGTGAAAGTGGATCTGATTACCATGGCGAAAAGCCTGGGCGGCGGCATCCCCATTTCCGCCGTCGCCGGCCGCGCCGAGGTGATGGACGCTCCGGCGCCGGGCGGGCTGGGCGGTACCTACGCCGGCAACCCGCTGGCCGTGGCGTCCGCGCTGGCGGTGCTTGATGTAATTGATGAAGAACAGCTTTGCCAGCGCGCCCAGCGCCTTGGCGGCCATTTGGTGGAAGTGCTGCAACAGGCCCGGCAGACGTGTCCGTCCATTTCCGCCGTGCGCGGGCTGGGGTCCATGGTGGCGGTCGAATTTGCCGACCCGGCTACCGGCAAGCCTGACGCGCAGTACGCCAAGAGTATCCAAAAACAGGCGCTGGCACAGGGATTATTGCTGTTGACCTGTGGCGTGCACGGCAATGTGATTCGTTTTCTGTACCCGCTCACCATCCCCGATGATCAGTTCACCGCGGCGCTGGACCTGCTGAGCCGGTTGCTCAAGTCATAAATACGTAAGGATAGAAAGATGATGCAGCTTAATAACCCGCAATTGCTCCGTCACCAGGCGTTGATCGACGGTGAATGGTGCGACGGCGACAGCGGCGCGCGCGAAGCCGTCACCAATCCGGCGACCGGGGAAATACTGGCCGAGGTGGCGCAGGTGAGCGCCGCCCAAACGGCGCGCGCCATCGATGCCGCAGCGCTGGCGCTGGTGTCCTGGCGGGCGCTGACCGGTAAACAACGCGCCGTGCTGCTGCAAAAATGGGCTATGTTGATTGTCGCGCATCAGGAGGATTTGGCGCGGCTGTTGACCGCCGAACAGGGTAAATCGCTGGCCGAGGCGCGCGGCGAAATCGCCTATGCCAACAGCTTTATCGAATGGTTTGCCGAAGAGGGAAAACGGGTGGAGGGCAGCGTGCTGCAGTCGCCCCAGGCCCGGCAGCGGCTGCTGGTGCTGAAGCAGCCCATCGGCGTGACCGCGGCGATCACGCCCTGGAATTTTCCGGCGGCGATGATTACGCGCAAAGTGGCCCCGGCGTTGGCGGCAGGTTGCACCATGATTGTCAAACCCGCGGAACAAACGCCGCTTACCGCCCTGGCCCTGGCCGAGCTGGCGGTACAGGCGGGTATTCCGCGCGGCGTTTTGCAGGTGGTCACCGGCCCCGCCGCCGATGTGGGACAGGTGCTGTGCGCCAGTCCCGTGGTGCGCAAGCTGAGCTTCACCGGCTCGACCGAGGTGGGGCGTCTGCTGATGGCGCAATGCGCGCCAACCATTAAAAAACTTTCCCTGGAACTGGGCGGCAACGCGCCGGTACTCGTGTTTGACGACGCGGATCTGGACAGCGCCGTGGCCGGCATCATGGCCTCGAAATTCCGCAACAGCGGCCAGACCTGCGTTTGCGCCAACCGTATCTATGTGCAGCGGGGCATTTATCCCGCCCTGGTCGCCCGGCTGGTAGCCGAAGTGGCGCGGCTTAAGGTGGGCGACGGCATGGCGGAAGGCACCACGCAGGGGCCGCTCATCGATGCGGATGCCGTCGACAAAGTGCGCGCGCATATCGACGACGCGTTGTCCCAGGGCGCCACGCTGCTGGCCGGCGGTAAGCCCCACGCCCTGGGCGGCACCTTTTTTGAACCGACACTGATAGGCGACGTCACCGGCAAGATGCGTTTTGCCCGCGAGGAGACTTTTGGCCCCGTGGCGCCGCTGTTCCCCTTCAGCGACGAAGAAGAGGCCGTGGCTTTGGCCAACGCCACTGAATTCGGGCTTGCCGCCTATGTGTTTACCCGCGACGCCGCCCGGCAATGGCGCGTGCCCGAAGCGCTGGAGTACGGCATGGTAGGCGTGAACACCGGCCTTATCTCCAATGAAGTGGCGCCGTTCGGCGGCGTTAAGCAGTCGGGGCTCGGTCGTGAAGGATCGCGCTTCGGCATCGACGAATACCTGGAAATGAAATACCTGTGCGTGGCTATCGCCTCAGCGTGATAATCCGCTTTTCCCGGCCTGTCGCCGATACAGGCCGGGGAAGCAAACGCGGCTGCATCGCCAGGGTGCAACCTGTTGCAACTTTGCACGGCTTTAACGCATAACCCGGGTGCAACCCGGAATCCCTTCCACGCCAGACCCCCGTATTCACCGCGTGCGGACTCCCTGAAGAAAAAATGCCAGAGTGGCACGAAAGATGCTTGATGTATGATGCATCATTTAACTTTTCGTTGGCGCATTTTTTAGGGGACAGGATATGTTGAAACAATTAGCGGTATCCACATTGCTGGTCGGGCTGGCCTTCCAGGCCCAGGCGGAAACACTGACCGTGATTTCCTTCGGCGGCCAGAACAAAGTGGCGCAGGAAAAAGCCTTTTACCAGCCGTTTAAAGCATCGGGCAAAGGCGACATCGAGGCTGGGGAATACAACGGCGAAATGGCCAAGATCCGCTCCATGGTGGAAACCGGCCAGGTAGGCTGGGATCTGGTGGAGGTGGAAGGCCCGGAACTGCGTCGCGGCTGCGACGAAGGCCTGTTTGAAACCCTGGACTGGTCCAAGCTGGGCGATAAAAGCGAGTATGTGCCGGGTTCGGCCACCGAGTGCGGCGCCGGTATTTTCCTGTGGTCCACCGTGCTGACCTATGATGCGCAGAAACTGAAAAAAGCGCCGACCAGCTGGGCCGACTTCTGGAATGTGAAGGATTTCCCCGGCAAGCGCGCGCTGCGCAAGAGCGCCAAGTTTACCCTCGAAATCGCCCTGCTGGCGGATGGCGTAAGGCGCGAGGATGTCTATTCGCAGCTGGCGACGCCGGTGGGGGTTGACCGGGCCTTTCGCAAACTTGATGAAATCAAATCGAATATTCAATGGTGGGAATCCGGCGCGCAGCCGCTGCAGTGGCTGGTTTCCGGCGATGTGGTCATGAGCTCCGCCTATAACGGCCGTGTGGCCGCCGCCGCCACCGAAGGGCATGATTTCAAAATGGTATGGGACAACAGCCTCTACGATCTGGACAGCTGGGCCATCGTCAAAGGATCCAAGCATAAGGCCCTGGCGGAACAGTTTATCGCCTTCGCCAACCAGCCGGAAAACCAAAAGGTCTTTGCGGAAAATATTCCCTACGGGCCAACCAATAAAAACGCCATCGGCCTGATCGCGCCGGCGATTGCCGCCAACCTGCCGACGTCGCCGGATAACCTGGCCAATGCCCTGGCGGTGGATACGCAGTTCTGGATCGAGCATGGCGAAGATCTTGAGCAGCGCTTTAACGCCTGGGCCGCCCAGTAAGGGTTGGCGGCATGGGATCGCCACGCATTCCGGAGACGAAACAATGACATCAAGTAGAGCCATGCCGGCGCGGGATGCCGACGACGGCACGTTAAATACCGCCACGCTGAAGCAGCAGTTGTCTCAGTCGCAAAGGATTTACAAGCGCCGCACCTGGCTGCTGGTGGCTCCGCTGTTGCTGTTTATCCTGATAAGTTTTGTGGTGCCCATCGCCTCTATCCTGATAAAAAGCGTGGCGAA
This sequence comes from Sodalis sp. C49, assembly GCF_046352915.1. Lineage (NCBI taxonomy): Bacteria > Pseudomonadati > Pseudomonadota > Gammaproteobacteria > Enterobacterales > Bruguierivoracaceae > Sodalis > Sodalis sp. C49. Next base: position 747,359 of record NZ_CP163303.1, read on the forward strand.
CCCCGAGGTTCGCGACGGGCTGCCCAACGTGACGGCGGCGCTGTCCCGGTGGGACGGCACCGCGCTGCCGGATGAGGCCGTTTTCCAGGCGCTGGTCAGCGATCTGCGCCGGGCGCGCGCCGACGGGCAGATTGCCACGGTGGCAAAACGCCTGAGCTACGAAAGCCCCGCTTACCGCGGGCTGATTATGCGTACGCTGCGCGCCGCGCCTGACGCGCCGGGCATGACCCGCGCCGCGCTGATCCAGGCCTTACCGCAATGGGGCGATATTACCGTCTGGCGCTCGGTGCAGCGGGCCAGCCGGCCTTTTACCGGTTATTATGTCCTGGCGGTGTTTGATCGCAAGGTGGATATCCAGACCGGGGAGATAACCCGTTTGCCCGAGGGGCAGGCGCTGTATATCGGGGTGCTGCTGCGTACGCTGCTGATGGCGGCGGTGGTGACGCTTATCTGCCTGGCGCTGGGCTACCCGCTGGCTTACTGGCTGTCGAAACAGCCGGCCGGCCGCGCCAACCTGCTGCTGATCATGGTGCTGCTGCCCTTCTGGACTTCGTTAATTGTTCGTACCGCCAGTTGGATTGTGCTGTTGCAATCGGGCGGCTTGATCAACGGCGCCCTGTTGTATGCCGGCATTATCGACAAGCCCCTGGTGCTGGTGTTTAACCGCGTCGGCGTGTATATCGCCATGACCCATATTTTGCTGCCCTTTATCGTCCTGCCGCTGTATGCCGTGATGAAAGGCATCTCGCCTAACTATATGCGCGCCGCCATTTCGCTGGGCGCGCATCCCTTTACCGCCTTCTGGCGGGTGTATGTGCCGCAAACCTATGCCGGCATTGCGGCGGGGGGACTGCTGGTGTTTATCATGGCCATCGGTTATTACATCACGCCCGCGCTGCTCGGTGGCCCCGGCGACCAGATGCTGAGCTATTTTGTGGCGTTCTTCACCAATACCACGATGAATTGGGGCATGGCGGCGGCTCTCGGCAGCCAATTGCTCATCATCGTGATCCTGCTCTATATCGTCTACATCCGGGTTACCCGGACGCAGGCGGAGCTGGCCGCGCATTAACCGGGAGAATGATGATGATAAGACAGGAAGGCCTGTTCCTGATGCGGTTGTGGCATACCGCCTTTAATTTTTACGGCGCGGCGATACTGCTGTTTTTGGTGGTGCCGGTGCTGATCATCGTGCCGCTGTCGTTTAACTCCGGCTCGTTTCTCAGCTATCCGCTAAACGGATTTTCACTGCGCTGGTATCAGGCGTTTTTTCATTCCCGCGAGTGGCTGGGGGCGCTGGGCAATAGTTTGCTGATAGCGCCGCTGGCCACGCTGCTGGCCACCATTCTCGGCGTCCTGGCCTCGGTGGGCCTGGTGCGCGGCGAGTTCCGCGGCAAGACCCTGGTGATGGCGATTATCGTCTCGCCGATGATAGCGCCGGTGGTGATCGTGGCGGTGGGCCTGTTTTTCTTTTTCGCCCGCATATCGCTGTTGAACAGCTATCTCGGCCTGGTGCTGGCGCACGCCATGCTGGGCGTGCCTTTTGTGGTCATCACCGTCACCGCGGTGCTGAAAAACTACGATCGCAACCTGTCCCGCGCCGCCGCCAGCCTTGGCGCGCCGCCGTGGCTGGTGTTTGCCAGGGTAACGCTGCCGCTGATTGCCCCCGGGGTGTTTTCCGGCGCCTTGTTTGCCTTTGCCGCCTCATTCGACGAGGTGGTGGTCACTTTGTTCCTGGCCAGTCCCGGACAGCGTACCCTGCCAATCCAAATGTTCGCCGGCATCCGCGAAAACCTGGATCCGACCATTGCCGCCGCCGCCTCGCTGATGGTGGGCGCCTCGCTGATATTATTATTGGTGATGGAAATGCTCCGCCGCCGTTCCGCACGCATCCGCGGATCGGAAGGGCGCGGGAGATAAGATGGCGCAACGGTGATTAGGGGGGCGGCGCCAAGCGGAAAAAAGCGGATGCCCCGGCAAGGGTTTTCAGGTAGATTTTGTTGCATCACGCATCACAGGGGAGTGAACGCCTTGGAGCAGAAAACCTTATTGCTGACCGGCGCCAGCCGCGGGATCGGCCATGCCACCGTCAAGCATTTCCATGCGGCCGGCTGGCGGATTTTTACCGCCTCGCGCCAAAGCTGGGTGGAAGAATGTCCCTGGGCCGAAAAAATGCTCAATCACATCCATCTGGATCTGGAAGATATCGCCGGCGTCGAGTCCGCGCTGCCGCTTATCAAAGAAAAACTGGGCGGGCGGCTGGACGCGCTGGTCAATAACGCCGGCATCTCGCCCAAGGCCGCCGACGGCGGCAGGCTGGGGGTGCGCGAAACCGATTACGCCACCTGGATGCGGGTGTTCAATGTCAACCTGTTCTCCACCGCGCTGCTGGCCAACGGCCTGTTTGCGGAGCTGCGGCAGGCCCAGGGCGGGATCATCAACGTGACCTCCATTGCCGGCACCCGGGTGCATCCTTTCGCCGGCGTCGCCTATGCCACCTCCAAGGCGGCGCTGTCCGCGCTGACCCGCGAAATGGCCTATGATTTCGGCCGTTTCGGCATCCGCGTCAATGCCATTGCGCCGGGGGAAATCGATACCGCCATCCTCTCACCCGGCACCCAGGATATTATCGAACGGCAGGTACCCTTGCAGCGCCTGGGCCGGCCGGAGGAAGTGGCCTCGCTGATTTATTTTCTTTCCACCAACGGCGCCGCCTATGTCAACGGCGCGGAAATTCCGGTTAACGGCGGGCAGCACGTCTGACCGGGAGCGGGTTTACCGGTTTACCCCGGCGGCGCCGTCTGGCTGGCGGCGGTAAATCGGGCCAGCATCGCATCGCTGTCCAGGATATCCTGGCGCATGGCGTTGGCGGCCGCGTCACCGTCCCGCTGGCGCAACGCGGCCAGCAGCGTCTGGTGATGGCCGATGGTCATCTGTTGGGTGAGCTGGGCGTAGGCTTGGGCAATCAGCGGCCCGGTGCGCATCCACAACCGGTCGATAAAGCTGCTCAGCACCGGCATCATGGCGCTTTGCGCCACCAGTAAATGAAATTCGCTGTTAAGCCTGAGCGCGGACACCCAATCCTCTTCGGTAATGGCGCGAATATTGCGCCGGATATTGACGGTCAACAGCTGGACGGCGGCGGGGGTGACGCGCATGGCCGCGCGCTGCGCGCCCATGCCTTCCAGCTCCAGGCGCAGGGTTTTCAGCTCCAGGTATTGTTCTTGGTTAAGGGACGGCACGCGAATGTCTTTGGGCGTGCGCATCTCCAGCGCCTGTTCTTTGGCCAACTGCAATACCGCGTCCCTGACCGGGGTTACGCTGGTGCCGACCTGCGCCGCCAGTTCGCGGATGCGTAATCGATCGTTAGGTTTCAGCTGGCCGGTAATCAATGCCTGGCGCAGATTGGCGTATACGCTGGAACCGAGGTAAGAGTGTTCTATTGGGCCTGGTTGATAACTCACCGCTTTTCCCGCCTGAAGGCCGCCGCGGCGGCAAATAAACACAGTGCATCAAATATACAACATGATGCGTCAGAATAGCCATGCGCTTTCCGCCGCCGCTGATTTACACTTCTACAGAGTAGGTGTTAGTGCATTTTATGGGTAGGTGGCGGTAAAAAAAAAGTCTAGACTTTCAGAATGTTGATGAATCCGCATTGCGCCCGGCGCCGGCGTTGCGCCACGCTTGAACGCCAGATGGCCCGGGCCGCATTTTATTAAGACGATCTACGGGAGAAAAACTGATGAAAGCGATTGCCTATACCCGGCATGGACTGCCTATTGAAGATCCCCAGGCGCTGGTGGATATCGACCTGCCCAAACCGACACCGGGAGCGCGCGATTTGCTGGTGGCGGTCAAGGCGATTTCCGTCAATCCGGTCGACACCAAGGTGCGCGCCAAAGCGGAGGTCAGCGCACCGCGCGTGCTGGGCTGGGATGTCGCCGGCGTTGTCGAGGCGGTGGGCGCGGACGTCACGCTGTTTAAACCCGGCGATGAGGTTTTTTATGCCGGTTCCATTACACGGCCGGGCTGCAACAGCGAATTTCACCTGGTGGATGAGCGCATCGCCGGGCACAAACCAGCCTCGCTGGACTTCGCCCATGCCGCCGCGCTGCCGCTGACCTCGGTCACCGCCTGGGAATTGTTGTTTGACCGGCTGGGCGTGGCCGAAAACGGCGGCGAAGGCGACGTGCTGCTGATTATCGGCGCCGGCGGCGGGGTGGGGTCGATACTCACCCAACTGGCGCGAAGGCTGACCCGAATGACGGTGGTCGGCACCGCCTCGCGTCAGGAAACCCGCGACTGGGTGCTGAAACTGGGCGCGCACCATGTGATCGATCATTCCCGTCCCCTGCTGGATCAGTTAACGCAGTTGGGTATCGCCAATGTCACCCACGTGGCGAGCCTGACGCATACCGACAGCTATTATCCGCAGCTGATCGAGGCTCTGGCGCCACAGGGACGCCTGGCCCTGATTGACGATCCGGCCGCGCTCGACGCATTGCCGCTTAAGGCCAAGTCCCTGTCCCTGCACTGGGAATTGATGTTCACCCGTTCCCGGTTTGAAACTGCGGATATGATTAACCAGCACCACCTGCTTGAACGCATTGCCGCGCTTATCGACCAGGGCGTGCTCCAGACCACGTTCGCCCAGCATTTCGGCGCCATCAACGCCGCCAATCTGCGCAAAGCGCACGCGCTGCTGGAAAGCGGCAAATCCCGGGGCAAGTTAGTGCTGGAAGGGTTCTGATCCTAAGGACTGATAGCCGCGCGTACGGTATTGCCGCCGGCCGGGCTTACGCCTTAGCGCCTGCGTAACAGAACGGCGGCGGCGGGGTCAAAACCTACCGCCGCCGTTTACAGCGCTTTTAATGTAATCAGCATACAAATTAGTGAGTACCATCAAAGACAACGCCGGCGTTTTTCGGTAAGTTAGCGCCACTGAGTCCCGCGCGCGCCGCGCATGACGGGCGTTATTTTACGAGCCGTTGTTTATGCATGAGTTCAATTTGGTTTTACTGTTGTTACAGCAGATGTGCGTCTATTTGGTTATTGCGTACCTGCTGAGTAAAACGCCGCTGTTTATCCCGCTGATGCAAGTTACCGTCCGACTGCCCCATAAGCTCTTGTGCTATGTCATGTTTTCCATGTTTTGCATTATGGGCACCTATTTCGGCCTGCATATTCAGGATTCCATCGCCAATACCCGCGCCATCGGCGCGGTGCTGGGCGGCCTGCTGGGCGGGCCGGTGGTCGGCGTGCTGGTCGGTTTGACCGGGGGTCTGCACCGTTATTCCCTGGGCGGCATGACTGCCGTCAGCTGCATGATTTCCACGGTGGTGGAAGGCCTGCTCGGCGGTCTGGCGCACCGGCTGCTGATCAGGCGCGGGCGTATCGATCGCCTGTTTAATCCGTTTACCGCCGCCGGCGTCACGCTGCTGGCGGAAATGCTGCAGATGATGATTATCCTGGCGGTGGCCCGTCCTTATGAAGAGGCGCTGCGGCTGGTCAGGAGCATCGCCTTGCCGATGATCGTCACCAACAGCGTCGGGGCGGCGATGTTTATGCGCATCCTGCTGGACCGGCGGGCGATGTTCGAGAAATATACCTCGGCCTTTTCCGCCCGCGCGCTGAAAATCGCCGTTTGTACCGAAGGTTTTCTGCGCCAGGGATTTAACCAGGAAAACAGCATGAAGGTGGCGGAGGTCATCTACCAGGAGCTGGATATCGGCGCCGTCGCCATTACCGACCGGGAAAAGCTGCTGGCGTTTATCGGCATCGGCGACGATCACCACGTACCCGGCACGCCGATTTCCTCCGCGCATTCGCGCCGGGCCATTGATAATAATGAAGTGTTCTATGCCGACGGCAACGAGACGCCGTACCAGTGTTCGTTACAACGTCACTGCAAGCTGGGGTCGGCGCTGGTCATCCCGCTGCAAGGCGAAAACGGTGAGGTGATTGGCACAATCAAACTGTACGAGGCCAAAAACCGGCTGTTCAGCTCCATCAACCGTACCCTGGGCGAAGGCATCGCCAGCCTGCTGTCCGCGCAGATCCTGGCCGGGCAGTACGAACGGCATAAACTGTTGCTGACGCAGTCGGAAATCAAGCTGCTGCATGCCCAGGTCAATCCGCATTTTTTATTTAACGCCCTGAATACGCTGGTGGCGGTGATCCGCCGCGACAGCGATCAGGCCAGCCAACTGGTGCAGAATCTCTCGACGTTTTTTCGCAAGAATCTGAAACGCTCGGAGGAGGTGGTCACGCTCGCCGACGAAATCGAGCATGTCAATGCCTACCTGCAAATTGAAAAGGCGCGTTTTCAGGACCGTCTGCAAATCCGCTTTGATCTGCCCGAGGCATTGCTCGGCATGCATCTGCCGGCCTTCTCCCTGCAGCCCCTGGTGGAAAACGCCATTAAGCACGGCACCTCGCAACTGCTGGGTCAGGGCATCGTGACCCTGAGCGCGCGGCAGCATGACCACCGCCTGCTGTTGTGCATCGAGGACAATGCCGGTCTGTATCGGTTGGTCGCCGGCAATACCGGGCTTGGCATGAATCTGGTGGATAAGCGCGTACGGGTGCGCTATGGCGAGGAGTACGGCATCAGCGTCGAATCCCGTCCCGAGCTGTTTACCCGTATTATCCTGAGCCTGCCGCTGGAGGAAGAGGTCCCATGCTGAGCGTGCTGATTGTCGATGACGAACCGCTGGCGCGGGAAAACCTGCGCTGCCTGCTCCAGCAGGATCCGCAAATTGCCATCGTCGGCGAGAGCGCCAATGCCCTGGAAGCGATAGGGGCGGTGCACCGGCTGCATCCGGACGTCATCTTTCTGGATATCCAGATGCCGCGCATCAGCGGGCTGGAAATGGTCGGCATGATCGATCCGGCCTGCATGCCGTATATCGTCTTCCTGACCGCCTTTGATGAGTACGCCGTCCGCGCGTTCGAGGAACACGCCTTTGATTATCTGCTAAAACCTATCGAGTCGCGGCGCCTGGCCAAGACGCTTGGCCGTCTGCACAATGAACGCCCGGAGCAGGATATCGGCCTGCTGGCGGTTCAGGAAAGCGCCCTGAAATACATTCCCTGCACCGGCCACAGCCGCATCTATCTCTTGAAAACCGAGGACGTGCTGTTCGCCAACTCCAGGCTGAGCGGGGTGTATGTCACAGGTACCGAGGGCGGGGAATGTTTCACCGAGCTGACGCTGAAACTGCTGGAAAGCCGTACCCCGCTGGTGCGGTGTCACCGGCAGTTCCTGGTCAATCTGGCGCATTTGCGCGAAATTCGCCTGGAAGACTCCGGCCAGGCGGAGATTGTACTGAGCAACGGCCAGACGGTGCCGGTCAGCCGGCGCTACCTTAAATCCCTCAAGCAAAGCCTGGGGCTAAAAGCGTAGCAGGGGGCCAATGCGCCGCCGCCCTGGCCTGGGCGTCTACTCCGGCATCGCCGGCGGTAGCGGCGCAGGCGCCTGGGTTGCCGCCAACAGCGCCCGGATGCCGGCCCGATCGCCGGGCGTTGCCGGATTATAGATAACCAGGCCCAGATCCGGCTTGCCGTCGACGGAGAACGCCGAATATTCGAGCGTGATCAGTCCCAGGGTCGAATGCCGGATGTACTTGGTTCCCTCGCCATAAATGCCGACGTCATGGTCACGCCACAGGGCCGCGAACTCTGGGCTGGCCAGGCTTAATTCCTCTACCAGCGCCCTGGCATGCGCGCCTACGCCGGTCCTGGCCGTTTCGGTGCGAAAGGTGGTGACCACGAAACGCGCCACGCTTTCCCAATTGGGTATTTTTGTCCTGATGCCGGGGTCGCAGAAAATGATGCGCAAAATATTGCGCCGGGATTCGGGCAGCGCCGGATAATTGGCCAGCACCACCGTGGCGGCGCGATTCCAGGCAATAATGTCCCATTCGGCGGTTTTGACATACGCGGGACAATATTCCAGCGAGTCAAGCATACGTTGCAACTGCGGCGTCACGCCGCGGCGCTTGGCATAAGCCACCTCCGGCGGCCGGTTCTGGGCCAGCAGGAATAAATGCTCGCGCTCGACATCCGTCAGGGCAAGCGCGCGGGCGAGGCGGTCGAGCACGTCGGCCGACGGCGCGCCGCCGCGGCCCTGCTCAAGCCAGGTATACCATGTGGTACTGACGTTGGCGAGCAGCGCCACCTCCTCGCGGCGCAGGCCGGGCGTACGCCTGCGGGTCATGGAATAGCCCAGGCTTGCCGCGTCGAGCCTGGTGCGGCGATACCTGAGATAGTTTCCCAGCAGATTGTCATCCTGCGCTGTCGTCATGCCGTTGCCTTTCCCCAAGGGTGCTTTGCCGTATTATCGCCATATCGGGCCGGTTTGTCACAGACCGCCTTGAACCGGTGCGACATAAACAGTATAGCGCCATGCTTTTTCGCGCACCATCACGCGTTCAGGGCGCTTAAATAGCGTGGAAGCTTGCACGACACATAAGTAAGTGCTAATGTGTTTGCTATGATAGAAAACGACATCTTTAAGGCGTTAGCCGATCCGACGCGACGCGCCATCTTCGAAAAACTGGCGGACGGCAGTATGAACGCCAGCGCGCTGCGCGTGGGCATCGAAATTAGCCAATCCGCCATGTCGCAGCACCTGGCGGTACTGCGCAACGCCGGTCTGGTGCGCGAAGAGCGGCGGGGCCGTTTTGTCAACTACGACATTAATCCGCAGGGTTTGGCGCTTATCGCCCGCTGGCTGGCGAAGTATCGGGCCTACTGGCCCGCGCGGGTGGATGATTTGAAGGTTTTGCTGAAGGATATGGATCAATGACAAACCCTAAAACCGGGGATCGCGTCAACGAGCTGCGATTCGAATATGAACTTGATGCGCCTGCGGAAAAGGTCTGGCGGGCCATCAGTATTCCCGCGCTGCGTGAGAAATGGCTACCCGGCGTGGCCCTGGGGCAATGCGCACCCCTCTCATCAACCCGGGAAGGCGAAATACGTTACCGCCTGCGGGAAGCAGAACCGCCTTTCCTTGCAAGCCATGTCACGTTGCATATCAGGCCGAATGACGCGGGCGGGACCATTCTGACTATTATCCACCGGCTGGCAGATGCGCGGCTGGGCAGCCCGGTGCCCCCTGCGGCCAACGACGACACGTCTTCTCTGATGCTTGCCGCCTGATCCGCCTGGCGGGCCACAGCGTATTTTTGCCATAACCATAAGGAGTCGCCCATGCGCGAAGCGCTGCAACTCATCCCGATGGTGGTCGAGCAATCCAGCCGGGGTGAACGATCTTTCGATATTTATTCACGGCTGTTGCGCGAACGCATTATCTTCCTCAATGGTGAAGTCGACGATACGATGTCGGCATTGGTCTGCGCGCAGCTTCTTTTCCTGGAAGCCGAGAATCCGGAAAAGCCCATCCATCTGTATATCAATTCGCCCGGCGGCGTCGTTACCAGCGGTTTCGCCATATATGACACCATGCAGTTTATTCAGGCGCCGGTCTATACCCTTTGCATGGGAACCGCGCGCTCGATGGGATCATTTCTGTTGATGGCGGGCGCGCCCGGCCAGCGGGTGGCGCTGCCCAACGCCAGTTTGCACGTGCATCAGCCGTTGGGCGGTTATCAGGGACAGGCCTCGGACATCTTTATTCACGCCGAAGAAATGCGGCAAACGAAACGCCGGATTACGCGATTATATGCCGAGCATTGCGGGCACAGCTATGAAGAGGTTGAGCGCACGCTCGATCGCGACCGTTTTATGACGGCGGAGGAAGCGCTTGAGTGGGGACTGATCGATCGCGTTCTTATTAAGACGTAAGAGAATATTTTGAATGCGCACCGATCGCGCGCGTTCTTATAAAACGTAACAGGGCTTTTATGACGTCCGGCAACGCTCCACCACGGCAAGCCGTCCAGGCTACCCCTGAATTTTCTCTTGACCTTGACAGCACGGTCAGAGTTTAGCCTAAAGCCTCCTTTGATTACGGCGAGAGTGTATATCATGCCAATGGTTAAAATCGAGGGTACGACAGTGTCCTATCGGGTTGATGGCGAGGGTCCTGGTCTGGTATTGGTACATGGCACCGGTGGTGACGGGGAAAGTAACTGGGCGCCAGGTGGAACTGGACCTGGTTCTGGTCGTAAGCGATCGGGTCGGGCGCATTACCCAACCCGCGCTGGTCATAGGCTGCACTCATGACTATATGGTGCCGCCCGCCCACGGGCGGGCGCTGGCCGCGCAAATAGCCGGCGCCCGCTATGCTGAACTGGACAGCGGACACCTGGCGATGCTGGAACGCCCCGAAGAATTCACGCAGATGGTGACGGGCTTCCTGCGCGCCGCGGGACGTTAAGGGATCCTAAGCACCCGCGAGCACCGTTGGATCCCCCGTCCGCCAGACGTTGTCGACCGTGTTGCGCTGAATAAGCCATACCTGGTCACGCCTTACCAGCTCGACGTTATAGCGGTTTTTCATCAGATAGTGGCGCGAGTTATCATTGCGCGCTACGTGCTGCGCCTCCACCAACGCCTCCAGATGCGCCTTATCGCCGTTAATGCAGACCCGCGGATTGCTCACGGAATGTGTCGTGTCGAGCTGGCTGAGTGCGTTCGACAGGGCCGTGACAATAGTGTCCCGGCCTTCCAGCACCGGGTATTCAAATCCGGCTTTTGCCGCGGCGGGCCGGAAATCGGACACCGCATCTTCCGCCAGCGCTGAGGCGAGCAGGTCGGTATCGCGCAGATCGATGCCCGCGGCGAACCGGTACAACGCCTCGACCACGGCGAGCGTATCGGCGGTTTGCTCAGGATATAAAGATGACATGGGTAACTCCTTGTGGGTTATGAATCTATATGGTATATGACGTATACTAGGTGTCAATTAGGCACTAATATGTCATCAGGTATCCCAGAGGAAACCGCATGTTGAATCAGGCTGGGCAAACGGCGGCTCAAGACGAGCCGGCCATAGAGGCGGGGGGAGCCGGCGGTTCAAGCCGTTTACTGCTGGATCAGATCACGGATAAATGGTCGGTGCTGATCCTGGCGGCGCTGTGCCATAAGCCCTTGCGCTTCAATGAAATCAGGCGTTGCCTGGACGGCATTTCCCAAAAATCACTGACCCTTAGCCTAAGGCGCCTCGAGCGCAGCGGCATCCTTGCCCGCCGGGTTATTCCTGCTTCCCAGGTCGCGGTGGAGTACAGCGTCACGCCGCTGGGGCGCACGCTGGAGGTGCCGTTTCGGGCATTATTTGACTGGACGGTTACTCATTCAGCCCAGGTTCTGCAAGCCCAGATGGATTACGATAAGGGAACAATGAATCTGTAGTGGTCATCACGGCATTGCGGCACGGCCTTTCGTCGCTGTCTCTTTCTAATGCCGGCGCTGGCGATCGCCTTCGGTACTACGCGATGTAAACCAGATTAATTGCTTAACGGCTGGGGGAAATTTTAGCGCCGGGATTTTAAGCCAACCGCAACACTCCCGCGCCTATCGCTATGATGCAGGCCGCCACGACCCGTGATGGACTTATGTGTTCGCGCAGGACCAGGCCCGAGAGAATAAGACCAAATAATATCGAGGTTTCCCGCAGCGCGGCAACCACGGCGACCGGCGCAACCGTCATGGCCCACAGCGCCAGCCCATAGGAGGCGACGGTGCCAAATCCGCCCGCCATGCCCAGATGCCAATTGGCGGCGAAATAGCCTTTTACCGCAGCGCGTCGCCTGCACATGGCCCAGGCAAGCAGGGGCACGCCGGTAAACAGGAAAATCAACAACGTATATGCGGCGGGGGCGCGGGATAACCGCACGCCTTGCCCGTCAATAAGGGTGTAACCGGCGATAACAGCGGCATTGAGCAACGCCAACAACCCCCCTTTTTTGTCTTGCCCGTGCGCAAATATGGCCATGCTTATTATGCCTGCGCAAATTATGGCAATTCCCAGCCAGGCGGTCGGCGTTAATAGCACGCCAAAAAATAGCGCGCCCATGGCCGCGACGATAAGCGGGGCGCTGCCGCGCATTAAAGGATAGGTCTGACTCATATCGGCGATGCGATAGGTTCTCGCCACCAGGCAAAAATACAGAACTTGCAGCAGGGCCGACGCGCCGATAAAAGGCCAGCTTTCCTTGGCGGGGGCGGGCAAAAACGGCAGCGCCAGGGCGGCGATCAGCGCGGCGCACGCGGTGACCAGTATGGTCGTTAGTAGTTTATCGGCGCCGCCTTTGACCACGGCATTCCAGGTGGCGTGCAACACAGCGGCAAACAGCACTACGCTAAAGGCAAAAGCGGTCATGCGAACCAGCGTCGAGGGAAGCAAAATAGGGTCATAGATATAATGCGTTTTGCGAATGTTAAAAAAAAGCATGCCGCATGATGGGCACGGAAATCAAATACAAATGCTGTGGGCATAAAAATTTTCGGGGACTTGGCAGCGTACGGGCGGCGCCTGAACGTCCCGTTCCTGCCAACGTCTTAACAGAACCGCAAGACCCCGGTATCTATTTTTTCAGCCGGGGCATAAATGTATTATCATGAGCCTCTATTCATGTAAGCCGCTATGGCGCGTGTTCACCGAGGAAACAACATGATGAGGGATCTGCCTCCCACCGCCACGCTGCGCGCCTTTGAGGTGGCGACGCGGCATGCAACGTTCACCGCCGCTGCGGACGAATTGCATATTACCCAAAGCGCGGTAAGCCATCAGCTTAAACATCTCGAAGAGATCTGGGGCTTGTCGCTATTTCAACGTGGCAAATCATTGAGCCTGACGCCTGCAGGCGCAGCGCTGGCGCCCATCGTGCGTGAATTCTTTATGCACCTGGAGGCGACGCTCAGCGATCTGAGAGAGCAAAAGGGCAGGGTCCGGCTCAGGCTTAGTACCACCTACTCCTTCGCCCTGAAATGGCTGCTGCCAAGATTGCCGGATTTGTCCCAGCGGCATCCGGAAATTCTGGTCACGCTGGAAACCACGGACAAAGCCATCAATTTTTCCAGCGCCGAGTCGGACGTGGCCATCCGTTTCGGCACCGGCAATTATCCAGGCCTGTACTCGGAATTCATGTTCAGGGAGCAGATCTTTCCGGTTGCCAGTCCCGATCTCTTGCACCGTTTTGGCGCGCCCCATGAGCCTGCCGAATTATTGCGCTACCCGCTGCTGACAAGAGACGGCGCGGATCTGGTGCCGAAATGGGCGCTGTGGCTGCAACAGGCGGGGGTCGGCGTTTCCGCGCTCAGGGAAAGCGTCAGGTTCGCCGACACGAATATGACGGTCCAGGCGGCGCTGCTGGGCCAGGGTATCGCCCTGGCCCGCAGCGGACATGTCGAAACTGAACTACGCGACGGCAGCCTGGTCCGGCTGTTCGACATACCGTTCCCTTCGCCGGTCGCTTATTATTTTGTCTGTCCAAAAGCTGTCGAATCGCAGCCTCATATCGTCAGCTTTCGCCACTGGCTCATGGCGCAATCAGCCCAGGCCCAACAAGGCTATCTCTGATGGCAATGCATGAGGATTTCCTCATGCAGCAATGAGGAGACTTTGCTTTCATCAAAGAGCGGGGCTGCTTACTATGGCGCATGCCCTTTCATATTATTTTACTGATACTGTGCGCCGCGCTCTTGCATGCCGGCTGGAATACGCTTTTGCGCGGCGGAGCCGACAGGTTGTGGTCGATGACGGTCATGTGCCTGGCGGTAGCGATTGCCAGCGCCGCCATCGCCTTGTGCCTGGCGCCCCCAGCCAAAGCCAGCTGGATGTATGCCCTGCTTTCGGCGGGGCTGCATGTGGGTTATAACCTGTTTCTCGTCAGGAGCTATCAGGCCGGAGACCTCGGGCAAACCTATCCGGTTTCACGCGGCTCCTCGCCCCTGTTAATCACCGTCGCGGCATCGGTGTTCGACGGCGAGCGGATAGGAATGGGCGCTCTGCTCGGCATTGTCCTGATATCGGGCGGTATTATTTCCCTGACCTTCACCGGGCGCCGGCTGGCGCCGGCAAACCTGTCGTATGCCCTGGGAACCGGATGTTTCATTGCCGCTTACAGCGTAACGGACGGCATCGGCGTGCGCTTGTCCGGCGCGCCGATGGCATACACGGCATGGATGTGCGCCTTGTGGGGCATCTTGATGCCGGCGGTATACATCGGCCTGCGCGGCGTAACAAGTTTATTGACCCCCCGGCCCGGGTTCATCACGGCTTTTATCGGCGGGCTGGTGTCTCTGCTGGCCTATGGCATCGTCATTTACGCCATGGCGGGCGCTCCGATGGGGGCGGTATCGGCATTGCGCGAAACCAGCATCCTGTTCGCGGCGGCGATGGGGTATTTTTTCCTGGGCGAGGCGCTGACGGTGCGCAAGATGCTGGCGTGCGCGGTGATCGCCGCCGGCGCCATCCTCATCGGCTGACGACCCATGGCGGGGTGGCGTGGCAGGCTATCAGACTGACGCGCCACAATAGTCCGCCACGCCCAGCCAACGGACAATTTCACGCAATGCGAACAGCCATGCGTTGCGCTCTGCTACGTTGCCTTGTTAATGGCGTTGCCCGGCTGATTTGTCAGGATGGCGCTCGTAATAAGATGAAAGAGATGATCCCGCCGCGGCGCGAATCCGGGCTGGGCGACGAGCCAGCCGAGCGCCGACATCAGGGCGAACAGGTCGTCCGCATCCATATCAGCGCGCGCCGTTCCCTCGGCCTGGGCACGGCGCAGCAGTCGCGCGCCCGCCGAGCGCACCGCGATGCATGGCGCGTAAAGCGCGGACTCCGGGTCTGCGTGGGCGCTGGCCATCAAGGCGACTACGCCGCTGTAGCTATCAACGAACGCCACCCCGGCGTGAAACCAGGACACGAGCGCCTCGTCAGGTGGCTTCGACGTCTCAACTTCGCCTGCCTTTTGCGTCAGAGCATCCAGATTCGTGCGCAGCAACGCTTCGAACAAGGCTTCGCGCGTCGGGAAATGCCGGAGCAGTGTGGCCAGCCCGACGTCGGCCCGGCGGGCGATCTCGCGCATGGACGCATCGGCGCCCTGCTCGGTGACGACCTCACGCGCGACGGTAAGGAGATGGCTGTAATTTTTTCTGGCGTCGGCTCGCATAGGGTACCTTGACAAGTGGGTCAGTGATCCGTATATTTGGATCAGTGGTCCAGATACTGGTGTAATGATCTGGACCGGTGATCCACAAGATACAGCGTCCTGATACCAATGGCAATACAGACGCTGTCCGACACGATGAAAGGGGAAACGTCATGGGAAAGTTGGAAGGTAAGGTTGCCGTTATCACGGGTGGCTCAAGCGGCATGGCGCTGGCGAGCGCCAAGCGGTTCGTAGAAGAAGGCGCCTATGTTTTTATCACGGGCCGCAGGCAAGAGACGCTTGACGAGGCCGTTAAGCTCATCGGGCGCAACGTGACCGGCGTGCGCGGCGACGCGTCCAATCTCGACGACCTCGACCGCCTGTTCGCGACGGTCAAACGGGAAAAGGGCAAGATCGATGTCTTGTACGCGAGCGCTGGCACCGGAGAAGCCGTCCCGCTCGGCGAGATTACCGAGCAGCATTTCGATGCGACCTTCGGCCTGAATACGCGCGGCACGCTGTTTACGGTTCAGAAGGCGTTGCCGCTGTTTAACGATGGCGGATCGATCTTTATGACCGGGTCAATTGCGTCAATCAAAGGTTTTCCTGGTTTCAGCGTCTATGCGGCGAGCAAGGCGACGTTGCTTGCATTCGCCCGCGGGTGGCTCAACGAACTGAAGGGCCGCAAAATCCGGGTGAACGTGCTGAGCCCCGGGCAGATCGCCACCCCTATTCAAGAGCAACTCTTCGACGAAGAGACGAAGCGGTATTTCGAATCCCTGGTGCCGCGGGGAAAGATGGGGGGGCCTGAGGAAATCGCGGCGGTGGCGCTGTTTCTTGCTTCAGACGAATCGAGCTTCGTGAATGGGGTGGAATTGTATGTCGACGGCGGCACCTCGGCCATCTGAAATCGCGCTGGAAAGCGGGTGGCGGCCCGCTAACGTGGCGGAGATGATCCGGGTTATGTCGATAAATAGGGCATCCCGTTCAATTAACGGGACTGATTTCGGTGATTGTCCAGCGGGTATTGCCATGTCTGCTTACGCTGCCGGTCACCCCTACTGAAGGGAGAGTTTGCATGAGTTATTCGATTATTGGCTTTGGCGCGGTAGGCCAGGCGCTCGCCCGGGCGTTTGCAAGAAAGAACATTAATGTGAGCGTCGCTAGCCGTCGCCCTCCCGAAGCGTTGATGCAGCGGGCACAAGCGATCGGCCCCACCGTTGTCCCCAGGACGCTGCAGGATGCCATTGCGTCCGACATCATCTTTTTGGCGGTGCCGTTTTGGGAACATCGGGACGTCGCGAAACAGAAAACCACCTGGCGCGGCAAGACCGTCATCGACATGACCAATGCTTTCGGCGTTGCCGTTGAAGACTTGCAAGATCAGCCGTCGTCCGCGGTTGTCGCCAAAGCCTTTACCGACGCCGGGTTCGTAAAGGGTTTTAACCATCTGGCCGCCGGCGTTCTGGCCGCTGATCCGAGCGTGAATGGCGGCAGCCGCGTCGTGTTTTTGTCGAGCGATGACGAAAATGCGCTGGCGCCGGTCGCGGTTCTCGCGGAACAGCTCGGTTTCGCGCCGATTGCGCTAGGACCGCTCAAGGATGGCGGCCTGCTCGTCCAGGCCAGGGGCAATACCTGGGGTAAACTGATCTTCAAGGATCTCGTCAAGTTCACATAACGGCGCCTCAACGCTATGCTGCTTAGTATAGTGAGCCTGCCCCTCATCAAAAGCTGATGGTAATGTATCAAGATCGCCCTACGGCTTTTTACGTTATCTAAGAGAAGTGTGCCATAGCGTTTTATCGAACCGTTCGCAACTGCTATCGGTCTGGGTGAATGCTGGCTGCGCTTTTATGAGATGACGTGAGACACCATGAAAAGAAAAACCCACGCCATGGCGTGGGTTTTAATCAGGTAAATCGGTCTTCGTGAGATTCACTGATATCTCATGATGCGACAATCGCTATTAGACGTTAAACAAGAAGTTCATCACATCGCCATCCTTGACGATATATTCCTTGCCTTCGGAGCGCATCTTGCCGGCTTCCTTGGCGCCTTGCTCGCCTTTATAGGCAATAAAATCTTCAAACGCGATGGTCTGGGCGCGGATAAAACCTTTTTCGAAATCAGTATGGATTTTACCGGCCGCCTGCGGGGCGGTGGCGCCGACCGGGATGGTCCAGGCGCGCACTTCCTTGACCCCGGCGGTAAAGTAGGTTTGCAGGTTCAGCAACTCGTAGCCGGCGCGGATCACCCGGTTCAGGCCCGGTTCTTCCAGCCCCAGTTCCGCCATGAATTCCGCGCGCTCCTCTTCTTCCAGTTCGGCGATATCGGATTCCACCGCGGCGCAAACCGCCACCACAACCGAGCCTTCCCCGGCGGCGATAGCCCGGACTTTATCCAGGTAGGGGTTGTTTTCGTAGCCGTCTTCATTGACGTTGGCGATATACATGGTCGGCTTAAGCGTCAGGAAGCTGAGATAACGGATAGCCGCTTTTTCTTCCTCATTGAGATCGAGCGTGCGCAGCATGCCGGCGTTGCCCAGGTGCGGCAGGCATTTTTCCAGCGCGGACAGCTCGATCTTGGCATCCTTATCGCCGCCCTTGGCGCGTTTTTGCACCCGGAAGATAGCGCGTTCGCAGGCTTCCAGATCGGACAGCGCCAGCTCGGTATTAATCACGTCGATATCATCCACCGGGTCGACTTTGCCGGCAACGTGGATGATATTATCGTTCTCGAAGCAGCGCACCACATGGCCGATGGCCTCGGTTTCGCGGATATTGGTCAGGAACTGGTTGCCCAGTCCTTCGCCCTTCGACGCGCCTTTGACCAGGCCGGCGATATCAACGAATTCCATGGTGGTCGGCACGATACGCTGCGGCTTGACGATGGCCGCCAGCTGGTCCAGGCGCGGATCAGGCATCGGCACCACGCCGGTATTCGGTTCAATCGTACAGAACGGAAAATTGGCCGCTTCAATTCCCGCTTTGGTCAAGGCATTGAATAGCGTGGACTTACCCACGTTCGGCAGACCCACAATACCGCATTTGAAACCCATGGTTATATCACCTTAAATAGCTTTATTATCAGATGGTTAATTTAGTCTTACCGTACCATCAATACGTTAATGCCCCATTATACACATAAACCGCGCATAACTCGATTGGCGCCGGGCGACCGGGGTCATCGCCTGGTATAGGTCCGCACGCGGCGGCAGACCGTTTTTGCTCCGGATCGGGGAGCCATCAGGCGGCTTTGAAGGCGTGCAGGCGATTCATCGCTTTTACCGGGCCTTCCTGGATTAAGATCTCGGTGCATTTAACCGCCTCAGCCACGGCTTGATCGATTAAGTCCAGTTCGCTGGCCGGCGGCTTGCCCAGCACAAAACCCACCACTTTGCTTTTGTCGCCCGGATGGCCGATGCCGATACGCAGACGATGGAAGTTGGGATTATTGCCCAACCGGCTGATGATATCCTTCAGGCCGTTATGGCCGCCATGGCCGCCGCCCAGCTTCAAGCGGGCGTTGCCCGGCAACAGATCCAGCTCATCGTGCGCCACCAGGATTTCTTCCGGCAGAATACGGTAAAACGTGGCAACAGAGGCGACCGCCTTGCCGCTCAGATTCATAAAGGTGGTCGGGACCAGCAGCCTGACGTCCTGTCCGGCAATCGCCAGGCGGGCGGTATACCCGTAGAATTTGCTCTCTTCCCTGAGGGACTGGCGAAACTGTTCCGCCAGCAGATCCACATACCAGGCGCCCGCGTTATGGCGGGTGGCGGCATATTCCGCGCCCGGATTCGCCAGGCCAACAATCAACTTGATAGTCATTACGGTTTCATTCTCAACTATTGCTCTCGATTAAACAGACCAACGCACAACGGGAAATCAGGCGGCCGTGGTCCTGCGCCGGTGATCCCGCGGTCATGTTAACAGATTTGCGCCGCAGCGGCTTAGCGAAGTGTCATCACCCCGTCGGGCAAGCCTCATGGCCTTGCGGGTGCCCTGGTGCGCGAAAACACGCTTTCGTTGCCGGCGGATTGATGGCAATAATGGGATGATGTGTAACGCATGAAAACGTCATGGGGGCATTATGGAACTGCGGCTGGCGCGCGCCCAGGAGGCGCAGGCATTATGGCTAATCCGCAATCAGGCCATCCGGGCCCGCTGCGTGGACGTGTATGATGCCGACACTATCATGGCTTTTACGCCGGACATCATGCCGGCGGGCTTTGTTGCCTGCATCACGCAAAATCCTTTTTTCGTCATTGCCGCGACAGCCGCCGGCGGGCCTGTGGCAACGGGGTTCCAGGATATCAAAAGGGCGTCGGTGGAGGCCATCTTTACCCTGCCGGCGTACCAGGGCAGGGGATATGCCGCGCGTATCCTGGCGCGGATTATCAGCGAGGCGAAAACCCGGGGGATAACCCGTTTAACCCTGGCCTCGACGCCGAACGCCGTGCAATTCTATCGCCGCCGCGGTTTCAGCATTCTGAGCGAGGGGCAATATTATTCCGCCTCGGCGCAACGCTATCTGTCTTGCGTCGACATGAGCCTTGATTTGTAAACCCGCCCGTTACAGCAACGCGCAAAACAGAATGATAATCGTCAGTGCAAGTCCGAGGCTGGTTATCACTTCCAGATCGTCAGTGTACATAGTCACCTCCTCTCGTCTGATCCGATCATGAGGTAATCCCTGGCCCCAGGCTGTGACCGGCCGTTCAAAAAAGCTGCAATTCCGCGTGCCGGCACGCTATTGCGCATCTCATTGATCGAGATCAATTTCTTTTAAAAACAAAATGACAGGGAATTATGATTTGTGTGACTTATTGTCAACTCTGTGATCGCGGGCACGATGCCTTTAGCAAGATATTGACTATACTTTACACAGATTGATAAGGACGACGAATGAACAATTCACGATTTCATTGAGTAACCCGGAGGTGAACGATGAAACGCAAATCAGCACTCTTATGTGGCAACAGCCTGATGGGCGTAGGTATGATAATGATGCTCGCAGGGCTTGCCTGTTCAGTATTAAATCAGCTTCCGCAATTGCACTTTACGCCATTGGTCGCGCATAGCGCCATCATGGGTATTTTTATCGGCGCCTTGTTATGGGTTGCAGGGGCGCGCATGGGCGGGCACGAACGCATCAGCGATCGTTACTGGTGGCATCGCAGGTTTGATTCCCGCTGCCGTCGTACCGGACATCATTAAGCGCCGGCAGGTCGAGCCAGGTTTTTGACAAATGCACTAATCCGGCGGAGGTCTTTATTGGCGCCGCTGGTTGGCAACCGGTCATTTAACGCCGCCGTCGAAACAGCGGCTTGTGTCTCTCACTGTCCGTTAACGCGGGCGATAACAATTGAAAAAACAACGACATAGATTAATATCAACGATGACTGGTTTTATTTCCTGTCCTGAACCTGCTTACGGGTTCGGGATTTTTTTTGCATAAAAAGCGGGAAACACTAATACGGGCGGGCCGGGCGGCCCGTATCCGGGGGCTAAACCACACGCCGGCCGATCGCCGTGGCGTGGAATGAGCAAGGCGCGCCGCCGGGGCGGCGACGTCGGCGGCTATTAATGCTCGAACATGGCGGAGATGGATTCTTCGTTGCTGATGCGACGAATGGCCTCGGCCAACATGCCCGACAGGGTCAGGGTACGGACGTTGGGCAGTGCTTTAATCTTGGGATCCAACGGAATGGTATCGCAAACAATGACCTCATCGATAACCGAATTCTTGATGTTGTCGAACGCATTACCGGAAAAAATCGGATGGGTGGCATAGGCAAAAACACGTTTTGCGCCCCGATCCTTCAGCGCCTCCGCCGCTTTGCACAGGGTGCCGCCGGTATCGATCATATCGTCCACCAACACACAGTCGCGGCCCGCCACGTCACCGATGATATGCATCACCTGGGAAACGTTTGCGCGCGGACGGCGTTTATCGATGATGGCCATATCGGTATCGTTCAGCAATTTGGCGATGGCGCGGGCGCGTACCACGCCGCCGATATCCGGCGATACCACGATCGGATTTTCCAAATCCTGCTGCAGCATATCCTCCAGCAGAATCGGGCTGCCGAAAACGTTGTCGACCGGAACATCAAAGAAGCCTTGGATCTGTTCCGCGTGCAGGTCCACCGTCAGGACACGGTCAACCCCTACGCTGGATAAGAAGTCCGCCACCACTTTCGCGGTGATGGGCACACGTGCGGAACGCACGCGCCGATCCTGGCGGGCATAACCAAAATAGGGGATAACGGCGGTGATACGACCGGCGGATGCGCGGCGTAACGCGTCGACCATGACCACCAGTTCCATCAGGTTGTCATTGGTTGGCGCACAGGTGGACTGGATGATGAAAATATCACCACCGCGTACATTTTCATTGATTTGCACGCTGACTTCGCCGTCGCTAAAGCGACCTACAGCGGCGTCACCAAGACTGGTATATAAACGGTTGGCAATACGTTGTGCTAGTTCCGGGGTGGCGTTACCAGCAAAAAGCTTCATATCAGGCACGAGAAGAACCTCAGGCTTGCGTCCAGAGAAGGTATTGCACAGCATAACACTCGGGACCGGAGCGCCATACAGGGCAATGCCACACGGGTAAAGATAAATCGAGATAACCTGGCGGAACCGTCACCTAGCGGCGGCATAACGGTCCGGTTACCTTAATGCGCCCCGGTCAACACGCGGTGCAGCGGCGAAACGTTAACGCCTCGCGCCACAAAACCACGCATCCACGCCGGGGCATGCTCCAGCACCTGACGGGCGGCGGACTCGGTATCGAATTCGGCAAATACACAAGCGCCGGTGCCAGTCAGTCGCGACGGCGCGTATTCTAACAGCCATGAAAGATGCTGTTCAACCTCGTAAAAATGTTTTCTTGCGATTGGCTCACAATCATTATGAAAAGGCTGCGCTAATAACGCCTCCAGCGCGCGTACCGGCGAGTCTCTTTTTAACGCCGGATCGGCGAATATCGCCGGCGTCGATATGCTTACGCCGGGGAGGGTGACCAGGTACCATTTTTCCGGCGGATCGGCCGGGGTCAATATTTCGCCGATTCCCTCGGCAAAGGCCGCGTGGCCCCGCACGAACACCGGTACGTCGGCGCCAAGTTCGAGGCCCAGACGGGCCAGCGCTTCCTGCTCAAGGCCGCAGCGCCACAGATGATTAAGGGCCACCAGCACCGTGGCGGCGTCGGAGGATCCCCCGCCGAGCCCGCCGCCCATCGGCAGGCGTTTAACCAGGCGAATATCGGCGCCGGGCAGGGCGGAATTATTTTTAGCCCCCCACCGGCGACGCTGCAGCAACCGCGCCGCCCGGACGATAAGGTTATCGTCGTCGCGTACGCCGGCAAGGGGCGTCAGCAGCCGGATATCCCCGCCTGCGACCGGCTCGATGGTCAGCGTATCGCCGTAGTCAAGAAACTGGAACAGCGTTTGCAACTGATGGTAGCCGTCGGGCCGCCGGCCGGTAATATATAAAAATAAATTGAGTTTAGCCGGCGCCGGCCATTGATGAATCATTGCAGGGTCCAGCTGTCCATTTTGAGTTTAATACGCTGCTCGCCCTGGCGCAGTTCCAGATTGGCCGGCAGCACCGGCCGGCTGTCGTCATGGTAGCCCAGGTAAACCACCGTCCATTGCTGGCCGTCCTGGCTGTAGTTGACCTGTTTGAGCAAGCCGCGCGAATCGAGGGTGAAATCGGTGGCGTCGCCCGGCAGCCCCAGCATCCATTTACGCAGGTTGTCGAGGGGAATATTCATGCCGGTCAGCTTTTGGATCATCTGCTGCGGATCGTTGCTGACATACTTCTTACCCTGGTTATTGGTAATCTGGGCCACACCGGGCTGCACGTTCAAATCCATTTCGGTGCTGCCGAGCGGATTGGTCAGCAGCAGGCGGTAGCGATCGGCGCCGGTTTGCTGCCAGTTAAAGCGGGCATAGACTTTTTGCTGGCCGGAAATATAGGCGAAAGAGCCGCGCGTCTGGTAGCTGGACAGCTGCGACACCGAGCGTTGATGCTGTTGCCACTCGGGGGAGGTTTGGCTTTTAGCGGGGCCTGAGGGCGTGTGGACGCTACAGGCGGCCAGTAGCAGGCCGGCCAGCGGCAATACGCGGTAGTAGGCGGGAATACGCTTCGGCATAGGGAACTGCTTCCTTAATTTTCTCGTGGGTAAGGCGTTTTGTCCGGTGTTTAACACCATGATAGCGTCAATTTTCACGCTAAGCGGCATTTATTTCATTACCGGCGCCACGCCCTGATAGGTCGAAAATGCGGTGTGACTTTTCTTGATCACGCGCATCAAGTAGAATGCACTCAAACCATAACCATACTAACACTCGTATTATTTAATAGCCGTATTCCATGACCCTGCTCGCATTAGGTATTAATCATAAAACGGCGCCGGTTGCGTTACGCGAGCGGATAGCGTTTTCGCCCGAAACCCTTGACCAGGCGCTGGTCAGCCTGCTCCAGCAACCGCTGGTGCGGGGCGGCGTCGTGCTGTCTACATGCAACCGGACCGAATTATACCTAAGCGTGGCGCAGCAGGAAAATTTCAAGGAATCGCTGGTGGGCTGGTTATGCGATTATCATCATTTGCAGCCGGACGAGGTGCGCCAAAGCCTCTACTGGCATCTGGACGACGGCGCGGTCAGCCACTTGATGCGGGTCGCCAGCGGGCTGGATTCCATGGTGCTGGGCGAGCCGCAGATCCTCGGGCAGGTAAAAAAAGCCTTTGCGGATTCCCAACGCGGGCATACCGTTTCCGGCGAGCTGGAACGCTTATTCCAGAAATCCTTTTCCGTCGCCAAGCGGGTGCGCACTGAAACCGAAATCGGGTCCAACGCGGTATCGGTGGCGTTTGCCGCCTGTACCCTGGCGCGGCAGATTTTTGAATCCCTGGCCGATGTCACGGTGCTGCTGGTCGGCGCCGGCGAAACCATCGAACTGGTTGCGCGTCATCTGCGTGAGCACCATGTCAAGCAGCTGATCATCGCCAACCGCACCCGCGAGCGCGCGCAACTGCTGGCTGACGAGGTCGGGGCGCAGGTCATCGACCTGGCCGGGCTCGACGACCGCCTGGCCAGTGCCGATATCATTATCAGTTCCACCGCCAGCACGCTTCCCATTATCGGCAAGGGCATGGTCGAGCGGGCTATGAAGCAGCGCCGCAACCAGCCGATGTTGCTGGTGGATATCGCGGTGCCGCGCGATATCGAGCCGGACGTGGGCAAGGTCCCCAACGCCTATCTTTATACGGTGGATGATTTACAGGCCATTATTGAAAAAAACCTCGCCCAGCGACAGTCGGCGGCCGTCCAGGCCGAAACCATCGTCGCGCAGGAATGCCTGGATTTCATGGGCTGGCTGCGCGCGCAAAGCGCGGTGGAAACCATTCGCGATTTCCGTTCCCAGGCCGATAGCCTGCGTGCGGAAATAGAGGAGCGCGCCGTGGCGGCCATCAGGCTCGGCGCCGACCCCGAGGCGGTGATCCGCGACATGGCCCACCGCCTGACCAATCGTCTTATCCACGCTCCAACCAAATCACTGCAACAGGCCGCCCGTGACGGTGATGTCGAACGGCTGCAAATCCTGCGGGACAGTCTGGGACTGGACTAGCTCATTATACTAATAAGGTAAAACCATCACCTATGAAGCCTTCTATCGTTGCCAAACTGGAAGCGTTGCAAGAGCGCCAAGAAGAAGTCGAGGTGTTGCTTGGCGACGCCGGCATCATTAACGATCAGGATAGATTTCGCGCGCTGTCGAAAGAATATGCGCAGCTGACCGATGTTACCGCGTCCTTTAAGCGCTGGCAGCAGGTACAGGAGGATATCCACACCGCGGAAACGATGCTCGACGACCCGGAAATGCGCGATATGGCGCAAGAAGAACTGAAAGAGTTAAAAGCATTGCAGGAAGAGCTGGAGCAGCAGTTGCAGTTGCTGCTGCTGCCGCAAGACCCGGATGATGAACGCGGCTGTTTCCTGGAAGTGCGCGCCGGCACCGGCGGCGACGAAGCCGCCATCTTTGCCGGCGATCTGTTCAGGATGTACAGCCGCTTTGCCGAAACCCGGCGCTGGCGGGTAGAGATCGTCAGCGCCAGCGACGGCGAGCACGGCGGCTACAAGGAAGTGATCGCTAAAATAGACAACGACGGCGCCTATGGCCAGCTGAAGTTCGAGTCCGGCGGCCATCGCGTGCAGCGGGTGCCGGAAACCGAATCCCAGGGCCGCATCCACACTTCCGCCTGCACGGTGGCGGTCATGCCCGCAATCCCGGAAGAGGAATTGCCGGTGATCAATGCCGGGGATTTGCGTATCGATACCTTTCGGT
Source organism: Sodalis sp. C49 (assembly GCF_046352915.1). NCBI lineage: Bacteria > Pseudomonadati > Pseudomonadota > Gammaproteobacteria > Enterobacterales > Bruguierivoracaceae > Sodalis > Sodalis sp. C49. Next base: position 772,788 of record NZ_CP163303.1, read on the forward strand.
CCTCCGGCGCGGGCGGCCAGCACGTCAATACCACCGATTCCGCCATCCGCATTACCCATCTTCCAACCGGCCTGGTGGTTGAATGCCAGGACGAACGGTCGCAGCACAAGAACAAAGCCAAGGCGCTGGCGGTGCTGGGCGCCAGGCTGCGCGCGGCCGAGGTGCGCCGGCGCCAGCTGGAGGAGGCGTCGACCCGCCGCAACCTGCTGGGCAGCGGCGATCGCTCCGATCGTATCCGGACCTATAATTTCCCCCAGGGGCGCGTGACCGATCACCGTATCGGCCTGACGCTTTATCGCCTGGATGAAGTGATTGAAGGCAAACTGGATATGCTGATCCAGCCGATCATGCAGGAGTACCAGGCGGATCAGCTGGCGGCGCTGGCAGAGCAATCCTGATGCAGTGCGGCCAGTGGCTTGATGGCGCCGCGCGCCGGCTCGCCGGCGGCGACAGCCCTAGACGGGATGCCGAAATCCTGCTCGGTTTTGTCACCGGACGTGCGCGTACCTGGCTGCTGGCCTTTGGCGAAACACCCCTGACGCCGGAGGAGCTTGCGCGACTCGACGCCCTGCTGTTGCGGCGCGCGGCGGGGGAACCGATAGCCTACCTGACCGGCGAGCGTGAATTTTGGTCCCTGAAGCTTAAGGTTTCGTCCGCCACGCTTATCCCGCGTCCCGACACCGAATGTTTGGTGGAGCAGGCGCTGGCGCTGCTGCCCGACCAGCCGGCGCAGGTGCTGGATCTGGGCACCGGCACCGGCGCCATTGCCCTGGCATTGGCCAGCGAAAGGCCGTCATGGCGGGTGACCGGCGTGGACTTGCGGCCCGAGGCGGTGGCATTGGCGCGTGAGAACGCCCTGCAGCTGGGTATCGCCAATGCGCGCTTCGCGACGGGAAGTTGGTTTAAATCATTGCAGGGAATGCGCTATACCCTTATTGTGAGTAATCCGCCCTATATCGCCGTGGACGACCCGCATCTGCATCAGGGAGACGTGCGTTTCGAGCCGCAAAGCGCGCTGGTGGCGGACGATAACGGACTGGCCGATTTGACGGCCATCGTCGTGGGCGCCGCCGACCACCTGCATCCCGGTGGCTGGGTGGCGCTGGAGCATGGCTGGCATCAGGGCGAGGCGGTGCGCGGCCTGTTGGCGCGCGCCGGTTTCGTCCTGGTGGGTTCCCGGCGGGATTATGGCGGCAATGAACGCGTAACAATGGGACAATGGCCGGGTTAAGACCCGCCGGTTATAGGATGCTGGAGCAGTGATGAGTGCTTACATGACCATCAAGTACTTACATTTAACAACGGTATGGATCACCATTACGCTGTTTATCATCCGTTTTTATTGGCGCTGGCGCGGTTCCACCCTGCTGAGCAAAGGGTGGGTGCGCATTGTCCCGCATATCAACGATACCCTGTTATTGATATCCGGCGTCACGCTGATTATCCTCTCGGGCATTTCTCCCTTCACCGCCGACGGCCGCTGGCTGCTGGATAAACTGGTGTTGGTCGTTATTTATATCCTGCTCGGCTCTGTTGCGCTGGGCAACAATACGCGGCGCGAAAAAATCCGCTGGCTGGCATTTATCTGCGGGCTGGCGTGTCTGTACACTATTTACCGGCTGGCTAGCAGTAAGCTTCCCCTGCTGACAGGATTTCTATGAGTAATATTGCGGATTTTGAATATAATCTTTCACCGCTTAGCGAGGGTGTCATACGTATTTCCCTCGCCATCCGGGAGGATTTTCCCGCCGATAGCGTTCGCCAGCAGCTGCGTTTGCTGGCCGAGGACGCGCGGGAGCAGATCTCGGTGGAGCTGAACCAGGACGAACAGCTTGGGCTTTTGCTCAAGCTGTTTTATCGTACCTGGGGATTTGGCGGCGTTGGCGGCGTGTATCGCCTGTCGGACGCCCTGTGGCTTGATAATGTGCTGGAGCGCCGCCAGGGTCTGCCTGCGTCGTTGGGCATTATCCTGCTGCATGTGGCGCAGTCCATGGGCATTCCCCTGCTGCCGGTGATTTTCCCTACCCAGATGATACTGCGCGCGGGCTGGCTTGACGGCGAGATGTGGCTTATCAACCCGATTAACGGCGATACCCTTGATGAGCATACGCTGGATATTTGGCTGCGCGGCAATATCGGCACCGGTATCGAGCTGGCGGATGAAGATCTGGAAGAAGCGGATAACAATACCGTGGTGCGTAAATTGCTCGACACCTTAAAATCGGCGCTGATGGACGAAAAACAGATGGAGCTGGCCCTGGGCGCCAGCGAGGCGATGCTGGAATTTGATCCCGACGATCCTTATGAAATCCGCGATCGCGGTTTGATTTATGCCCAGCTGGAGTGTGATCACGTGGCGCTTTCGGACCTGAATTATTTTGTCGAGCAGTGTCCGGAAGATCCCATCAGTGAAATGATCAAGGTTCAGATACATTCCATCGAGCAGAAGTCGGTGACCCTACATTAACCCGATGCCGGACGGTATTACCCCGGCCGGCAGGTCGATAAAAAGTATAAGGTACAGGTATGAAACAACTTGTGGTGAATATCGGCGATATCCCGGTGGCGAACGATCGTCCTTTTGTGCTGTTCGGCGGCATGAATGTGCTTGAATCGCGCGATCTGGCCATGCGCATTTGTGAGCATTACGTGACCGTGACCCAAAAACTGGGTATTCCGTATGTGTTCAAAGCTTCGTTTGATAAAGCCAACCGTTCATCTATTCACTCTTATCGCGGTCCGGGCCTGGAAGAGGGCATGAAGATCTTTCAGGAGCTGAAAGCGCAGTTTGGCGTGAAGGTCATTACCGACGTGCATGAGGCGGCTCAGGCGCAGACGGTGGCCGGGGTGGTGGACGTGATACAGTTGCCGGCATTCCTGGCGCGCCAGACCGATCTGGTGGAGGCCATGGCCCGCACGGGTGCGGTGATAAACGTTAAAAAACCGCAGTTTATCAGCCCGTCGCAGGTGGGCAATATCGTTGATAAATTCCGTGAAGCCGGTAATGAGCAGGTTATCCTGTGCGATCGCGGCAGTAATTTCGGCTACGATAACCTGGTGGTGGATATATTGGGATTTAACGTGATGAACCGCGTTTCCGGCGGTTGTCCGGTGATTTTTGACGTGACCCATGCGCTGCAGACGCGAGATCCGTTCGGCGCCGCCTCGGGCGGTCGTCGCGCGCAGGTGGGCGAGCTGGCCCGCGCCGGTATGGCGGTGGGTATTGCCGGGCTGTTTATCGAGGCCCATCCCGATCCCGATCATGCCAAATGCGATGGCCCGTCGGCGCTGCCGCTGGATAAGCTCGAGCCGTTCCTGGTGCAGATGAAAGCCATTGACGATTTGGTGAAAAGCTTTCCGGCGCTGGATACGGGCAGTTAACGTCCTGTCTGCATCGACCCCCATCGGCACGGTCTCCCTTGAACACGGCTGCTTTAAGTCCGGTGTTGGCGGGCCTAGCGTGCCATGGGGCGCTCGGTCGGGCGGGAACACCACGCCCGATTCGACCCCATAGGCACGCTCTCCCTTGAACACGGCTGCTTTAAGCCCGGTGTTGGCGGGCCTAGCGTGCCATGGGGCGCTCGGTCGGGCGGGAACACCACGCCCGATTCGACCCCATAGGCACGGTCTCCCTTGAACACGGCTGCTTTAAGTCCGGTGTTGGCGGGCCTAGCGTGCCATGGGGCGCTCGGTCGGGCGGGAACACCACGCCCGATTCGACCCCATAGGCACGCTCTCCCTTGAACACGGCTGCTTTAAGCCCAGTGTTGGCGGGCCTAGCGTGCCATGGGGCGCCCGGTCGGGCGGGAACACCACGCCCGATTCGACCCCATAGGCACGCTCTCCCTTGAACACGGCTGCTTTAAGCCCGGTGTTGGCGGGCCTAGCGTGCCATGGGGCGCTCGGTCGGGCGGGAACACCACGCCCGATTCGACCCCATAGGCACGGTCTCCCTTGAACACGGCTGCTTTAAGCCCGGTGTTGGCGGGCTTACCGTGCCATGGGGCGCTCGGTCGGGCGGAACACCACGCCCGATTCGACCCCATCGGCACGGGTTCCCTTTAACACGGCGGCATTAAGCCCGGTGTTGGCTTATTTGGCTTCCTCCGCCAGCGCCTGTTCCAACGTGCTGTAGAATGCCAGCCGGCCGGGGATGGGATGGATATTGGCCCGCGCCAGCGTTTTCAGCGGCTGGAAGGGGATATCGGTTATCACCAGGCGTTTGCCCGCCGCCAGGTTTTCGCTGAAGTGCACAAACGCCTGCAGGCCGCCGGCATCCAGTACCGGCACCGCATCCCATTGCAGAATAATCACGTCATCCTGCGCCGTCAGCACGGCGATTTCCTCAAAAATGCGTTCGGCGGCGGCAAAGAACAGCGGACCGTTGACCCGCAGCGCCCTGAGCTTGCCGCTGGTGCTTTGCGGCAATTCGCTGATACGGGTCATGGCGGCGATACGGCGCATAAACAGCAGCGAGGCCAGGACGATGCCCACCGTAATGGCGATCACCATATCGAACAATACCGTCAGCGACATGCACAGCAGCATGACCACGATATCGTCCCTGGGCGCCCGGCGCAGCAGGTAAATGACCTTGCGCGCCTCGCTCATGTTCCAGGCTACCAGCAACAGCAGCGCGGCCATGGCCGACAGGGGCAGATAGGACAGGGCCGGCGCCAGCACCAGCAGCGCCAGCAGCACCAGCAGGGAATGTACCAGCGACGACACCGGCGAGGTGGCGCCGGCGCGCACGTTGGCCGCCGAACGCGCAATGGCGGCGGTGGCGGTAATGCCGCCGAAGAACGGCGCGATGATATTGCCCACTCCCTGTCCGATAAGTTCATTATTAGACTGATGCTTTTTGCCGGTCATGCCGTCAAGCACCACGGCGCACAGCAACGACTCAATCGCGCCGAGCATCGCCATCGAGAATGCGGCGGGCAGCAGGGCGGAAACGGTATGCCAGTTTAAGCCCATCGGCACGCCGTGCACATCGGGCAGCGTCCACGGCAGCAGCCACTGCGGCAGGATCGGGGGAATACCCTGCCCATGGGTGCCGTCCGCCAGGATATAACCGAAACGGGTGCCGATGGTCGCCACCGGCATATCAAATAGCCACAGCACCGCCATGATGCCGGAGCCGGCTATCAGCGCCGGCAGGTGCGCCGGGAAACGGATGCCCAGGCGTGGCCAATAGACCAGCACCGCCATGGTGCCTATGCCAATCAGCGTATCTCCGGGATTGAACGTCGGCAACGCCGCGAAAAGCGCCGCTACCTTGCCGACATACTCCTCCGGCACCACGGGCAGGGTAAGACCAAAAAAGTCTTTGATTTGCATGGTGGCGATGGTGATGGCAATGCCCGAGGTAAAGCCCAGTGTGACCGAGAGCGGAATAAACTCGATAAGCTTGCCCAGCCGGGCAAAACCCATAATCACCAGGATCACGCCGGAAAGCAGGGTGGCAATCAGCAAACCGGCAAGCCCGAACTGTTGCGACACCGGATAAAGTATGACCACAAAGGCCGCGGTCGGACCCGACACGCTAAACCTGGAACCCCCGCACAGGGCGATGACAATACCCGCCACGGCGGAGGTATACAGGCCGTACTGGGGCGCCACGCCGCTGCCAATGGCCAGCGCCATGGCCAGGGGAATGGCGATGATGCCGACGGTAATACCGGCGATGATGTCTTTGATAAAGCGCTGGGTGGTGTAAGGTTCTTTCCAGCAGGCGTCAATAAGCGCGCTGAACGGGCGAAGACCGGTGAAGAGATGATTTTTCATTAAAACAACGAGCCAAAACGTGAGCAGGGCGGGCCGTGCGGTCCGTCGTAAAGAGACACTAAAATACCAGTTATGATGAACGGAACACCAGCGCTACATCATCAAATAGGTGAAAAAGAACCGATATGGCGAATATTTTGCTTAAAATTCTTTCTTATCAGCGGAAGAAAGGGCTTTATCGCGCCGGGTAAGGGAAATACCGGTTCGATTTTTTTATCTCGCCGGTAGACGAGTACGGGGCCCTGGAACGGCGGACGCCCGCTAACCCCTTCAATATGAGGGAGGAAATGCCGTCGGCCCTACAGCATGAGGGTCATCACATAAGCACCGAAAAGCGCCAGATGCGCGGTTCCGTTCAATACATTGGTACGGCCGGTTGAAAAGGAGATTTGGCACAGGATCATGGCGGTTAACAACACCACCACTTGCGGCATGCCCAGGCCGAACGCCAGCGGATGGCCTGTCAGGATGGCGATGATGGTGACGGTGGGCACCGTGAGGGAAATGGTGGCGAGCACTGAACCGAAAAACAAATTCATGGCGCGTTGCACCTGGTTTTTAAGCACCGCCCTGATGGCGCCCAGGCCCTCGGGCGACAGGATCAGCAGCGCGACCAGGAAGCCGGTGAATTGTTGGGGCGCATGCAAATCACCGAGCAGTTGTTCCAGCGGACCGGCGTTGAACTTGGTCACGGTTACCACCGCCAGCAGATGCAACAGTAGCCAAATGCCGTGCCATTTGGAGCTGTGTGCGGAGGGTTTGCCGTGGGAATCATCGTCGTCGCCGTCTTCATGCTCGTAGATAAAATAGCGTTGGTGCGTTTTAGTCTGTATCAACAGGAATACGCCGTACATGGCGGCGGAGATAGCGGCGGCAAACAGTGCCTGGGCGATGCTGAAATTGCCATCCGGCAGGGCCGTGGGCAGCACCAGCACAATCACCACCAGCGGGATGATGGCCATCAGGTATTGCTTGATGCCGGCCAGGTTCACCGACTGGGTGGCGAATTTACGCCCGCCCAGCAGCAGGGAAAAACCGACCAAGCCGGTAGTGACAATCATGATGACCGAAAACAGGGTATCGCGCATCAGGCCGGGCGAGGCATTGCCGGTGGCCATCAGCGCCGAAATCAGGCTCACCTCGAGGATCACCACCGACAGGCTGAGGATCAGCGAACCAAAGGGTTCTCCCAGCCGGTGCGCCAGCACGTCGGCATGGCGCACGACGTTAAACGCGCTGACAAGGATGGCGATGAGGGCGATAAGATTGATGATGACCGTCACGGCGAAAGTGGGCGTGGCGCCCCATACTATCAATACCGCCAGCGCTGCAATGGGAAACAGCAGGGTATATTCCTTGTGACGCGTTTTGATCCCCTGATCGGCGGATTTCATGATAGGTAATCTCCTTGCAAAGAGTCAGGCTTGCTACCGGTTATCATTATAACCAGGCGCCAACGATAAAATTTATGGAATAAGCCTACCAGAAAACGGCTGTATAAAATGTCAAGTTATGTATAAATATCCGTCTTGAAGAAAATAATCCGGAAGCGATGGGAAAAACAGGCTATAAGATGATTTTTATCGGGCAAGTCACATTATAAGCTAGTAAAATACAAAAAATATCCCCTTTAATCATCTTATGTTATTCATCTAATCGTCTTTATCCGCCTGTTTCGTGGCAGTGTGCCTATCAGATATCTATAAATAAATTTATGTGTCCCGTTTTTCCCCCGGCCGGCCTGGCGCGTGCCCGCAAAGTTTCTATACTTAAGTGACACTTAGCCATGTTCGCCAAGGAGACGCACCATGCCCTATAAAAGCAATTCAGACTTACCGGACAGCGTGACCAACGTTTTACCCAAGCATGCCCAGGATATTTATCGCGAGGCGTTCAACCACGCCTGGGATCAATATGCCGATAAGTCGGAGCGGCGCGGGGATGAATCCCGCGAGAAAACCGCGCACAAGGTCGCCTGGGCGGCGGTAAAGCACGGTTACCAGAAAGGCGATGACGATCGATGGCATCCCAAGAAATAACCGGACCTGACGACCGCCATCCATTCCCGCCACCTTCCTTCCCGACAGCAGCGGCCACCCATCGCCGGATTTTAGCGCCGGGCAGGGCCGCTGCTTTTTTTAACGTGATAAAGATCAAACTTGCCAGCGTCCCGATAAACGAATAATGTCATAATGTTCACAATAAAATAATTGACTCTTACATAATTCTTATTGTTAGTGTCGGGTGAACGGCTTTACCTTAGTGTGTGGCGATTGTCAGCCGGGAGAAGAAAAACGAGTGTTAACACGTGACTTTTTACAGAAAGCCGATTGTAAAACCGCCTTCGGCATTATAGACGAGGCGCTGTTACTGTCCCCTGAACAACGCCATGCCTCACTGCAATGTACGCTTTCCCGCAGGCCGGATAATAGCCCGGTGTGGATCTTTGGTTACGGCTCTTTAATGTGGAACCCGATATTTGAAGCCGATAAAGTCAGTCCCGCAACGCTGATGGGGTGGCATCGCGCCTTTTGCCTGCGTCTTACCGCCGGGCGCGGCACCGCCACTCAGCCCGGCAGGATGCTGGCGCTCAAAGAAGGCGGCCAGACCACCGGCCTGGCCTTCAGGTTGCCGGAAGCCAAACTGCATGAGGAACTCGAACTGTTATGGAAGCGGGAAATGCTTACCGGCTGCTATATTCCCACCTGGACGGAGCTTCAGCTTGAAGGGGATGAAAAAGTCACGGCGCTGGCGTTTGTGATGGATCCAAAGCATCCTTTTTTTGAAGCGGATACCCGTTCGCAGATTATCGCCCCGTTAATTGCCTGTGCCAGCGGTCCGCTCGGTACCAATGCGCAATATTTGTTTGCGCTGGAACAAGAGCTGAATAACCACGGGATGCATGATGAATGTATGGTTGAATTAGTAAAACACGTCCGCCAACTGCTGCAGGCGCGCTCCGCTATAAACCGTCATCCCTTTGACGGCTCCCCACTGGCGCTGTGACATCACCGGCCCCCGGTACGGGGCGCCGGTTGTTCAGCAACCGCTTCATATTGAAAACCGCGACTCCCGGCTGCGAGGGCTTACCTTGACGACGTCCGGCTTACCTTTTCCCGGCCGGCATTGACCGGGAGGGCCTCGCCGTGCTCAGGAATGGGACCGATCCGGGGCGCCGATACGCCCGACCCGCGCCTCTTTGGTCAGGTAGCGTGCCACCAGGCGTTTACGCATGCGCGCCACAAACTGTTCCTGGAACAGCACGCATAGCGCGATAGTCGTCAGCATATAAATAAGGTAGCCGCCCAGGGAGGGCTGTACGTCGCCGGCCGCCGCGATGCACCCGGGCCAATCGCTGAAACAGGCTTTGGGATCGCCGCGAAAAAATTGTTCCAGGGTGCGCGCGAGATTGAACAGCGGCACATGCAGCGCAAACATGGACAGCGACGCCGCTCCCAGGCGTGTAGACCAATGCCGCAGCCATTCGCTGTCAGGCGTGCGCGCCAGGGCGCAAAGATAAATCAGCGCGATTTGCGACGGCAGCAGCAGGCCGTTATGCAGCAGGAAATACCAGTACTTGGGGCCATGGGTAAACAGCGCGGCGGCAACCAGGAAGCAGACCAGGATGAAACAGGCCATGGCGCGACGCTGCCAGCGGCTGAGAACCTGTTCTTTTAACCGGGCGCGGCGGAACAAGGCATAACCGAGTATCCCGCCAAAAAACTCCGGCACGCGAAAAATCGGCACCCGCTGCAGCAGCCCGGTATAAGGAATGCCGTATAAATGTTGCCATACCACCCAGGCCGGCGGCAGCAGGTAGAGCGCCCAGATCACCGCCAGCCAGAGCCAGGTCCTGCGCGCGTTCATCAGCCGCGGCGCAAACCAGGGGAAAAGGATATAAAAGAAAAACAGCGTGGAAAGCGACCACAGCGGCGCGTTAAAGGTCAGGAAGTAGGGGTTCCAGGCCTGGAGCATCAGCAATTGTAAAACGCTGTTGAACGCCAGTTGAGCGTTATCCATATAATGGCGGAACAGCTCCGGATTGGTTTGCCCGAGTATGTCATTGGTATCGTAGACCACGAAGCGCACGCTGGCGCCGGGCCCGTCCGGCGGGATCGCCAGCCATTGCATCAGGGCGATGACCAGGATGGAGGACACCAGCGCCACGATATGAATCGGGTAAAGGTTAAAAAAACGTTTGGCCCAGAACGTGGTGGCCGGCTCGCGCAGCTGATTGCCGCGGACGTAGACATGCGCCAGCAGGAAACCGGACAAGACAAAAAAAGAACTGGTGGCGAAAAATCCCATGCTGGTCAGTTCGCCTATTCCCCTGATGCTTTGTAGCTGGGGATAGGTATGGGCGGTATGGTAAAGCATGACATAACAACCGAGCAAAAAGCGCAGCCATTCTAAGCCATTGAATCGTTCCTTTTCTAAGGGTTTCATATCGTTATCTCCGGGCCTTAGTCTTATATGACTTTTTTGTGGCGGGCAGGTGCCGAGTAAAGCATAGCAGCTTAATAATTGTAGTTTAAAATACTGAGCTGGATAGGAGGTTCATGACCGTCACGGGTTTATGGTATAGTGCCTTTCTCGGGTTACTTTATGAGCAGTCCGGCATTGAGCCGGTCATCAAAGCACCATGCCTTGTTTACCGGGTGTGAACTGAGAGGGATATTGTCCTTATGCCCTATGTGCGTATGGATCAGGTATGCGCTTATTTTCTGCCGCTGGTGGTTGGATGCCTGGGGTGGCTCTCTTTAAGCGCAGCGGCATTGACTACGGATTCGTCCACCTCACAGAATAATTCCGTTGCAGTAAATTCCGAACACCAGAGCCTACCCGATTTAGGCGGCGGGAATTTAAACGAAAGTGAAACGGAAAAGAAACTCGCCACCCTGGCAAAACAGCTGGCCGAGGCGAACAATGACGCCAGCGATCGGTCGTGGCGTTCTTATCTGGTCGAACAGGCAAAAGAAAAAGTGTTGACGCAACTGCAGCAGCAAAGCGAAAGCATGCTGCAGCCGCTGGGGTATTCCAGCATCTCGCTCGATGTCTCGCCCCAGGGGGATCTGGCCGGCAGTTCAGGACAACTGCTGTTGCCGCTGTGGGATAATCCCAACCGGGCGCTGACGTTCAGCCAGGTCGGCGTGCAGGGGTCGGCGCAGGGCGCGGTGGCGAATATCGGCCTCGGGCAGCGCTGGAACGCCGGCCGCTGGCAGGTGGGCTATAACCTGTTTTACGACCAGTTTCTCGCCCATGACTCCCTGCGGCGCGGCGCCGTCGGCGCCGAGGCCAGCGGCGATTATCTCAGCCTGTCCACTAATTTCTATTATCCGTTGTCCGCCATGAAAGCCGAACAAAATTCCGCCAGGTTCCTGCGCCAAACGGCCGGCGGCTATGACCTGACGACGCGCGGTTACCTGCCCTTTTACCGGCAGCTGGGCGCCTCGGTCAAATATGAGCGCTACTACGGCGATAATGTGGATTTGTTTGATAGCGGCAATTATCGCAACGACCCCGCGGCGTTTGCATTTGGCGTTAATTATACCCCGGTGCCGCTGATGACCCTGACGGCCAGCCATACGCAGGGCGACAGCGGAGAATCGCAGGATAACTATGCCCTGACGGTCAATTACCGCCTGGGCGTGCCCCTGGAACAACAGCTTTCATCACGCAACGTTGCGCAGGCGCACACGCTGCGCGGCAGCCGCTATGATTTGGTGGCGCGCAACAATGCCCCGGTGCTGGCGTTCCGGCAACGAAAAACGCTGTCGGTTTTTCTCGCCACCCCGCCCTGGTCATTACACAGCGGTGAATCCCTTGAGCTTAAACCCGAGGTCGTCGCCCGCAATACCATTACCGCCGTCAGTTGGCAAGGCGATACCCACGCCCTGAGCCTGACGCCGCCCCCCCGCAGCAATCAGCCCGACGGCTGGACGATTATCATGCCGCAATGGCATGACGAGGCGGGAGCCAGCAACGAATATCATCTCTCGCTGACGGTGGAGGATGAAAAACAGCAGCGCGTCACCTCGAACTGGATTGTGCTGAAAGTCGACCCGCCGTTAGCGCTCGGAACCGCCGGCGCGGTCTTCGATTAGCCGGGCCTGGCTTACCGCGCGCGCATTATTGCGCGCCTGGAACACAGGGCCGGCGCCCTGCCATGGTGCGTTACTGCACTTTTTTAAAGCGCTGGCGCCAAGAGGGCGATGCCGCGCCGGCGTTTCGCACTTTTAATCCGTCTCTCCGGCCCCACTGTCACCCGCTGCGACGGGGTGCATAAATTATTCCCTTTAAGCGCGCAACCCCGCCGGCAATGCATAATATTCATTTTTTATTCATTAAAAATGAATAATGATGTCGTGTAACTTATTGTTTTTAAAGACACCAATAAATTTTATTCATTTATCTGGCTATAGCTGGCACGTTGTGTGCAATCTATACTCATTATCAGCTGGCGTGTTTGCCCGTGACTTGCAGGCAGGGAAAGGCCCGGCACGTTATCGGCAACCCGGCGCCCTTTTAGGTGCCCGTTTATCGTGCGATCGGTTGAAAACCGTTTTATGCCCCATGGCGTGGCGAGGAGTAGTAATTATGATGATCATCCGACCGGTAGAACACCGTGACCTGCTGGATATCCTGACGCTGGCGGGCAAGGCCGGCGCGGGACTGACCTCCCTGCCGGCGAATGAGGAGGTTTTGGCGGCCCGCATCGATCGATCGGTGCGCACCTGGCAGGGCGGCCTCGCGCGCGGCGAGCAGGGATATCTGTTCGCGCTGGAAGACAGCGACCGGGGCAAGGTGGTCGGGGTCAGCGCCATCGAGGTGGCGGTGGGCCTCAAGGAACCCTGGTATAATTTCCGCGTCGGCACCCTGGTGCATGCCTCCACGGCGTTAAATGTTTATAACGCCGTGCCGACCCTTTACCTGAGCAACGATCATACCGGCCTGAGCGAACTCTGTACGTTATTTCTCGATCCCGACTATCGCCATGGCGCCAACGGCCAGTTGCTGGTCAAGGCGCGGCTGATGTTTATGGCGGCCTTCCGCGATTATTTCGGCCAGCGCGTACTCGCCGAAATGCGCGGCTATTGCGATGAACAGGGCTATTCTCCTTTCTGGGCCAATCTGGGCCAGCGGTTTTTTTCCATTGACTTTGCCCGCGCCGATTATTTAAGCGGTACCGGCAACAAGGCGTTTATTGCCGAACTGATGCCCAAGCATCCGCTGTACGTGGATTTCCTGGCGCCGGAGGCCCGCGCAGTCATCGGCCGGGTACACCCGCAGACCGAGCCGGCCAGGGCGCTGCTGGAATCCGAGGGGCTGCGTTACCAGGGATATATCGATATTTTCGACGGCGGCCCGACGCTCGAGGCCGAAATTGATCAGATTCGCACGGTGCGCGACAGCCGCAGGGTGACGGCGCAAATCATGGCGGATGGCGACGCCGGGCGCCACAATCAAGACGCCGCCTGGTGCCTGTTGGCCAATGAGGACTACCAGGGTTTTCGCGCCGTGGCCTGCCGGTGTGAAATCGGCCGCGAATCACTGGAAATTGACCTTGCCACGGCCGCCGCGCTCGGCCTGGCGCCGGGGCAAGCGCTGCGGGCGGCGACGCTGTATGCGGACGGCCGCACGCGCGCGGGCTCAACCTCACCACAGCAAACAGGATGTGCCCATGCAGCATTGTGTTGAAGCGAACTTCGACGGCCTGGTCGGCCCCACCCATCATTATGCGGGCCTCTCCTTCGGCAACGAAGCCTCGACGCGCCACCGGCGCGAAGATGCCAATCCGCGACTGGCCGCCCGGCAAGGGCTGGCCAAAATGAAAGCGTTGTCCGACGCGGGATTTATGCAGGGGGTATTGCCGCCCCATGAACGGCCGCATTTAGCGTATTTGCGGCGTCTGGGCTTCACCGGCAACGACGCGCAGATCCTGGCGCAGGTGGCGCGCGACCACCGGCAATTGTTGTCGATACTCAGTTCCGCGTCGGCAATGTGGGTCGCCAACGCGGCCACCGTCAGCCCGTCGGCGGACAGCGCCGACGGCCGGGTGCACTTTACCCCCGCCAACCTGCATAATAAATTCCATCGCGCCATAGAGGCCGAAACCACAGGGGCTATCCTGCGGGCGGTGTTTCGAGACGCGCGCTTTTTCCGCCACCATGAGGCGTTGCCCCAGTCCGCGCTGTTCGGCGACGAGGGCGCGGCAAACCATAATCGCCTGGGACGTTATGATTCCCCGGGGGTACAAATGTTCGTGTATGGCAAAAGCGGCCTGGAGGCGGGCAGCGAACCGGGGCGTTATCCCGCCAGGCAGACGCGTGAGGCCAGCGAAGCCGTGGCGCGCCTGCACCTGCTGGCGCCGGAACGTTGTCTGATGGTCCAGCAGGATCCCGCCGTCATCGACCAGGGCGTATTCCATAATGACGTGATTTCCGTCAGCAATGAACAGGTGTTGTTTTATCATCAACAGGCGTTCGCCGGGGGAGAGGGGGTCCGTGAGCGGCTAAGCCGCGCGCTGGCGCAGCTCGGCCAGGAATTGACGGCGCTCGAAGTGCCGGCGCGGCGCGTGTCCGTGGCCGACGCGGTGGCGACCTATTTATTCAACAGCCAGTTATTAAGCCGCCGGGACGGCAAGATGACTATTGTGGTGCCGCAGGAGTGCCGCGAGCATGATGGCGTCTGGGCATATCTTAATGAGCTGGCGGCCGAAGGCCGGGCGATAGACCGGGTGAGCGTCGTCGATTTGCGCGAGAGCATGCGTAACGGCGGCGGTCCGGCGTGCCTGCGTTTGCGCGTGATCCTTACTGCGCAGGAGCAGGGCGCGGTGAATCCCGCCACGCTGATGACGCCGGCGCTGTTTGACCGCCTTAACCTCTGGGTCGACAAGCATTACCGCGACCGGCTGAATCAGGACGATCTGGCGGATCCCTCGCTGCTTAACGAGGTTCGCACCGCGCTGGACGAACTGACGCAGTTGCTGGACCTGGGCGCGATTTATCCATTCCAGCAATAAATCCATGGCTCAGGCAACCGCGCCATGGGGCGCGCTTGCCTAGGCCGCCTTGCCCGGGCCCGCAACCGGCGGGCTTGATTTATAATATGCGCCATCGGTAAATACAGAAAATAATCATTGCGGCGCGGCGGCGAGAGAAATTACTGAATATTCGTTGGCGGTGAGTAAAGTAAGAGTTATCATATTGACGTGGCTAAAACCTCATTTTATTGCCACGGAAAATAACGCTTTCCACACATAAAATCCATATTTTCTCCATGATTGCCTTAAAAGTGAGTTTCAGGCTTTAAGTTATTTACTTTTACTCGCATTACTTGAAGATAACGCGAGTACACTTATATCTGTAACGAACCCTGCCGGCGAAATTATTTTGCGGCAGACAATAATCAGATATGAGGAAATTATGCGCAAATTAACTGCTTTATTTATGGCTACTACCCTGGTGTTAGGTTCAGCTCAGTTAGCCGTCGCCGCGGACAGCAGCGCTACCGCGGCGCCAGCCGGCGATACCGCGCAAGGCGAAATGCATCATAAAGGCGGTATGCAACATCAGCGCGGCCCTATGATGGACCATATGTTTAAGGATCTTAAACTCACGGAACAACAGCGCCAGAAAATGCATGACATTGCGCGCGATTCCATGAAAGATATGAAAAAGCCATCGGCCGCCGAGCATCAGCAGATGCATGACGTGATCGCCGCCGACAGCTTTGATTCCGCCAAGGCCCAGGCCCTGGTAAATAGCATGGCGCAGGAACAAAACCAAAGAATGCTCGCCAATCTGGAAATGCAAAACAAGATGTATAATGTGTTAACGCCGGAACAAAAAGCGGAATTTAATAAAAAATTCCAGGAACGCGCGCAAAAAATGCAGCAGCGCGACGCGACTAAATAAAAGATAGCCAGAAATCATCGTTAAAAAAGCGGCCCGCGGGCCGCTTTTTTTTATCGCCAGAAATCATCAAATACCGTGATTGGCGGATGCCGTTTATGCTCGGTGCGGGCATACCAGCCTTCAATGATCTTCGCCGCCTCGGGCGCGACGGTTTTCCCTTCCAGGTAATCATCAATCATTTCATAGGTGACGCCGAGCGCCGATTCATCCG
Organism: Sodalis sp. C49; assembly: GCF_046352915.1. Taxonomy (NCBI): domain Bacteria; kingdom Pseudomonadati; phylum Pseudomonadota; class Gammaproteobacteria; order Enterobacterales; family Bruguierivoracaceae; genus Sodalis; species Sodalis sp. C49. Next base: position 788,703 of record NZ_CP163303.1, read on the forward strand.
GCAGCGCCGGGCGATCCTCCTCCAGATCGGCGGTCGGGGCTTTAAGATACAGGTGCTGCGGACAGCCCAGATAGGCCAATATGGCCCGGCCCTGGCGTTTGTTCAGGCGATAGATGGGATTGATATCCGTGCCGCCGTCGCCATATTTGGTAAAAAAGCCGGTTACCGCCTCGGCCGCATGATCGGTGCCGACCACGATACCCGCGTTCATGCCGGCGATGCTGTACTGCGCTTTCATGCGTTCGCGGGCCTTTTCATTGCCCTTGATAAAATCGCTCAGGGTGATGCCAGCCTCCAGCAGCGCGGCCTCGCTGGCCAGGACGGCATTTTTGATATTTACTGTCAATACGCGATCGGGTTGGATAAAGGCGATGGCATCCCGGCAATCCGCCTCATCCTGCTGCGCGCCGTAGGGTAGGCGCACGGCGATGAATTGGTAGCGCTCATCGCCCGTTTCCCCGCGCAGTTCGCTGATGGCGGCCTGGCAAACCTTACCGGTAAGCGTCGAATCCTGCCCGCCGCTGATGCCCAGCACCAGCGTGTGGATAAAGGTATAGCGCTGCAGATAACGTTTCAGGAAATCGACGCTGACGCGAAATTCCGCGGCCGGATCGATAACGGGTTTTGCCCCTAGCGCTGCAATAATGTCTTGTTGCCGAGTCATGTGTCTATTTCCCTCGCAGGCGTCGCAACGAGTTCGACGCAAAAAAAAAGATTAATTTCCTGATTGTAAAACGAATTGGAATTTAGCGAAAGCATCAGCATGGCTAAAAACGGTTAACGGCCCCGCCGTGGGCGAACGAAAAAAAAGGTGACTTACCGTTGCGCTTAGATTTGTAAAAAAGCCTTTTGTCTTCTACACTTATCCATACATATCAAAATGAGGTGACACTTATGAATAAGAAAATTGTTATTGCCTTTACCGCCGCTACCGCGCTTACCATTCTTTCCGGTTGTACCGTTTACGATCGTGCCGACAGTTATATGAAAAAACCTGTAGTGAGTGATGTCAAAAAAGGCATGACTAAACAGCAGGCCCGTGCTATCGGGGGCATTCCGTCCACCTCCGCCACCATGATTAACGCCCGTGGTACCTGCGACTCCTATGTCCTGGGCACACGCGACGGCAAGCCGATTAACTATTTCGTCAGCTACGACCAAAATAATATTGTCCTGAATAAGGGCTTCCAGAGCTGCCAGGAATACGATACCAACCCGCAAAAATAATGCTGTAATGATCGCCGGGTAGGAAAAGTGATGGGCGATAAGTGAATTTTTTCACTTATCGCCCATTTCGTTTTTCACCGCCAGGCGCGCGCGACGGACGCCTGGCGGTGACCGCGCCCGCTAAGCCGGCACGCCGTCAATTTTGCTAATCCGCGACCATACCCGGTGCAGCTTCAGCTGATCCAGAAAATCCTGCATCAGCCGGCCTTGTGTGGCGGCGCCTTCACAAATGCCGTCCTCCGGCAGATCGGTCAGCCCCAGGGGCTGTTTAAACCGATTGGCGTCACCGCTAAGGCCGATGACTTTCAGATGCTTGTAGGCTTCCAGAATATAATGCCGCGCGGCGCCGCTGAGCAGCAAGGCGTCCAGGTTGCCGTCCGGCACGATAACCCCGTCGACCGTAATCGAGGGCGATCCGTCAAAGGTGGCGTCGATAGGCAGCGTAGAGCCGTCGTTCGCCACCACGTTGCCGCCGTGCGAGGCCAGTATTTTGGCATGCACGCCTTCCGCCTTCAGTGCCTGCAATGCCTCCAGCACGTCGGCGGCGTCGACGCCGTCGCTGACCAGCAGCGCCACCTGGCGGCCTTTCAGCGCGCCGCTGCCGGTGGCATACAGGCTAAGGGTCGGATCTTGCGCTACGCCATTGACCGGTTTGGGCGGCGGCGTGTTAAGCGCATCGTCGGAAAGCCGGATGCCGAGTTTGGCGGCGACCTGTTTGGCCAGCTCCACGTCGACGCGGGTCAGCAAATCCACGACTCGCTCGCGAATATAGGCGCGGCCGACCTTGCCCAGCTCAAAGCTGAAGGCATCGACGATATGCTGCTGCTCGGCCGGGGTCTGGCTGAGCCAGAACAGGCGGGGATGCGAGAAGTATTCCAGGAACGAGTCGCTGCGCTCGCGAATTTTATGGCCGTCCACCCGTTCCTGATAAGACGCGAAACCGCCGTTTTCCGCCGCCGGCGCGGTTTCCCGCGGCCAGTTGTCATTGATGGAGTTGGGTCCATGGGCGGCGGGATTGGTGTCTATATCCTGGCGGTGCATACCGTCGCGCTGGAAATTATGATAAGGACAGACCGGACGGTTTATCGGGATTTCATGGAAGTTCGGCCCGCCGAGCCGGCTGATTTGCGTATCGGTATAAGAGAATAACCGGCCCTGCAGCAGCGGATCGTTGGTAAAATCAATGCCGGGCACGATGTGGCCGGGGTGAAACGCCACCTGTTCGGTTTCCGCGAAAAAATTGTCCGGATTGCGGTTCAGCGTCATTTTACCCACGATTTCCACCGGCACCAGCGCCTCGGGGATCAGCTTGGTGGGATCGAGCAGATCGAAGTCGAACTTATGCTCGTCTGCTTCCGGTATCAGCTGCAGGCCCAGTTCGTATTCCGGATAGTCGCCGGCCTCGATGGCGTCCCACAGGTCGCGCCGGTGGAAATCAGCATCCTTACCGGCCAGTTTTTGCGCTTCATCCCAGACCAGCGATGCTTTACCCGCCAGGGGTTTCCAATGGAAACGCACAAAGGTGGCTTTGCCCTGGGCATTGATCAGGCGGAAGGTGTGGATGCCGAATCCTTCCATGGTGCGGTAGCTGCGTGGAATGCCGCGGTCGGACATGGCCCAGAAGACATTGTGCAGGGTTTCCGGCTGAAGGGAGACGTAATCCCAGAATGTGTCATGCGCGGAACCGCCCTGGGGCATTTCGTTATGCGGCTCGGGTTTGACCGCATGCACGAAATCTGGAAATTTAACCGCGTCCTGGATAAAAAATACCGGCGTATTATTGCCCACCAGATCGAAGTTGCCCTCCTGGGTATAAAATTTAGTGGCGAAACCGCGGATATCGCGCACGGTGTCCGCCGACCCGCGGGAACCCTGTACCGTGGAAAAACGTACGTATACCGGCGTTTTCACCGCCGGATCGCTGAGAAATCCGGCTTTGGTTATCTCGGTCAGCGGACGGTAGACCTCAAACACGCCGTGTGCGGCGGAGCCGCGGGCGTGGACGATACGTTCGGGGATGCGCTCATGGTCAAAATGGGTGATTTTTTCGCGCAGGATAAAATCTTCCAGCAGGGTCGGTCCGCGCTTGCCGGCGCGCAGCGAATTCTGGTCGTCGGATATTTTTAAGCCCTGATCGGTGGTCAGGGGTTGCTGATACCCTGATTTACGATGCGGCTGCAGCGCGTCAAGCTTGGCATTGCTGTTTTGCGGGCTTTTAACCGAGCCCGAGACGGTGGGCTGTTTACCCGGCTCCGATGTGCCGGGCTGCGCCAGATGGCTGTTGTCGTCCGGCGCGAGATGGCCCAGCCCGGGCTGCGCCGAACTGCCGTCGGGGGCGGGGGCCTGATGGGTTAGGGGGGTTTTGCCTTGTGAAGGGTCGGTGGGTTTTGACATAGTCGATTGCTCCTCTTACCAGTGTAATGGCAAACAGTGGCTGGTCCGCGGTTATGGTTATCTGAGCGGTAGATCAACTATAGAACAGTTTTTTCGGGGAACCGGCGCGCGGCGCGCAATTGCCCGGTATTTTCTGAAAAGATGATATTGTCTGCAAAACGGCCATTAGAAATTACCGCGCACCTTGGACCATAACGCCGCAACGGAATCCGGGATGGGCATGCGGGTGCCCAGCGGCGCGCCCTGCGGATGCTGCACGGCGAAAATCAGTACCGCCACGCACAGCACCCGCTCAAGCTGGTTGCCTTTTTGCGGATACAATACCGGCAGGCGGAACCGCCAGCGGCAGGGCCAGAGCAGCGGAACGCCGGCCGGCGTCAGCATATCGGCGAGGATATGGCTGAGATAACCAATAATCATGCCGTGGAACGCGTCCAGCGGGATAAGCATTCCCGGGTCGAGTTTCAGGGTAAAGAGCACGATGCCGGCGATGATGGCCAGCAGGCTATGGGTAAAACCGCGATGACCGAAGACGCGGGCGATGGGCAGCGAGATCCACTTCAGGCGTTGGCCGAGGAAGGAACGGGGATGATCGATGTCGGGCAGCAGGCAGGTTACCAGGCCGCCGGCCACGATATGCCACCAGTCGCCGTGGGCAAGCGCGGGCGAGAGCTCCATTTTTTTGGCTAAAATGGTGCTCGCCAGAGCGAAGATAAGATGCCCTTCAGCGGTCATAGCGGATGCGATCGATTAAACTGGTCATTTGTCCAGTATAAAGGAATCCGGCTACGGCGGGAATAGGTTACCTTGTAACAAATAAAAAACCCCGCGGCGCGGGGTCTTGCCACCGGGCTTATCCAGTGCGGGTGATGGCAGGCCTTTTGCGCGATGGTGTCTCGTTGAGGCGGGGAAACCCCACCCGATAAAACGCCATAGGGACAGATTCCGTTTCATCCACTGTGTGTAGATTTGGCGATCGCCGCCCTGGGGTGTTATGCGGCCGATAGGGTCTGGTGATATTGGACAGCCGTGCAGATGACGGTCGCCGCGGTGAGGGTTTCGCTGGCGGTTTGCAGGGTGATGTCTGTGGCCGCAGCGTGAGTTTTGCTGGCGGTTTACGGGGTGGTGTATGTGGCCGCGGTGAGGGTTTCGCTTGCCGTGCGTGAGGTGTTCATATGTATTGCCGGGCGCCGGCAAGCGACAAAGAGGCCGTACCGCGACGGCCTCCTTGACCTCCGCGCGCCCGGCAGGTCGCGCGTCGCTGCGCGATGCCTTCCGTCGCCCATGCCCCCGTGATGCACCGGCCCGGTATGCGCTCCCGGCGCAACCGGGCCTTTCGCCGCTCCCGGCGGCTCATGCCGGGGTCACAGACGCCGTCAGCGCGCTTTATGCCGGTCCACATGTCGCTGTTGGCAATGCGTTTTATGAAACGACAGCGGCGCTGTTGCTTGGGATAGTGTCTGGTGTCGGGTATGTAACTACATACCACTAAGGAACCCAAAACGCCATTTTACTCACAGACGATGGTGTTGACGTGGTGCCGGCATAGAGTGCGCCGGCAGCGCGCATCGCGGCTGGATGAGCCGCCGGGAGCGGCGAAAGCTAAGGGCCGCGCCGGGAGCGCGTCCCGTGCGGTCCACAAGCCGTGATGGGCGATGCCGGGAACCGCGCAGCGGCGCACGCACTGCCGGACGCGTGGAGATCAAGGAGGCCGTCGCGGTACGGCCTTCTTGTCGCTTGCCGGTACCGGGCAGGACATAAAACACCCTCACGCACGGCAAGCGAAACCTTCCCGAGATGACATATGCCCTACCGCAAGCTACCGCAATACTGTGACCCGGGCGGACGGGAAAAACACGCCCTAAGGCGCGCCTTCCCTTTACCACGCCTTGGGGGCGGGTGGGCGCGGGCTTATCGCGCCAGCCAGCCGCCATCCACGGCGATGGTATAGCCGTTGATATAATCGGACGCGGTGGAGGCCAGGAATATGGCCGGTCCTTTCAGATCGTCCGGCAAACCCCAGCGACCGGCGGGGATGCGTTCCAGGATTTCTTTGCTGCGGCCTTCGTCGGCACGCAGTTGCTGGGTATTATTCGTGGCCATGTAACCCGGCGCGATGGCGTTGACATTGATGTTATGCTTAGCCCATTCGTTGGCCAGCAGGCGGGTAACGCCCATGACAGCGCTTTTCGACGCGGTGTAGGAAGGCACGCGGATCCCGCCCTGGAAGGACAGCATGGAGGCGATATTGATGATTTTGCCCCCTTTGCCCTGCTTGATAAACTGGCGCGCAACCGCCTGCGACATAAAGAACACGGTTTTGATATTGATGTTCATGACGTCGTCCCAGTTCTTTTCGCTGAACTCGATGGCGTCTTCGCGACGGATAATGCCCGCGTTGTTGACCAGGATATCGATATGGCCGTATTCAGCCACTGATTTCTCAATGATGCCCGGGATATCGTCGATTTTGGTTAAATCAGCGGTCAGGCTCAGGAAACGACGGCCAAGGGCGGTCACTTTGGCGATGGTTTCTTCAGGGTCGACGATGTTGACGCCAACGATATCACAGCCGGCTTCCGCCAGGCCGATAGCCATGCCCTGACCCAGGCCGGTGTCGCAACCGGTAATCAGCGCCACTTTACCCTGCAAATTGAATGAATCTAAAATCATACCAGAACCTCATTGCTGGCGGCGGTAGGACATCGCCAGCGTAGTGTGTTTAAAGGGCCGGAACACGCCGGCCGGGGATAATTAGCGGATTTCGCTGACTTTTACGTGGTCCATATCGTCGAAAACCTGATTTTCGCCGACCATGCCCCAGATAAAGGTATAGTTTTTCGTGCCCACGCCGGCATGGATCGACCAGCTCGGTGAAATCACCGCCTGTTCGTTATGCACCAGCAGGTGACGTGTTTGCTGCGGTTGGCCCATCATATGGAATACCGCGGTTTCTTCATCCATATCAAAATAGAAATAGACTTCCATGCGGCGTTCATGGGTATGGCACGGCATGGTGTTCCACAAGTTGCCTTCAGCCAGCTTGGTCAAACCCATGGTTAGCTGGCAGGTCGGCAATACGTCGGGAACAATAAATTTATTGATGGTGCGCAGATTGCTGGTGGCGTTGTCGCCGATGGTCTGCGGCGAGGCTTCGGCCAGCGTGATTTTACGGCTGGGGTAAGTCATATGGGCCGGGGCGCTGTTATAGTAAAACTTCGCGGGTTTAGCGGCGTCGACGCTGGTGAACTGCACGTCTTTGGCGCCCATGCCCACATACAGGGCTTCCTGGTGGCCGATCTCGTAGGTTTTGCCGTCGACGACAATCACCCCGGGGCCGCCGATATTAATGACACCCAGCTCGCGGCGTTCCAGGAAATAACTCACGCCCAGCTGTTTACCGACTTCGCCGCCGATGGTCACCGCTTTGGTGACCGGCTTGATGCCGCCGACGATAATGCGATCGATATGGCTATAAGTCATGGTGTAGGCATCTTCTTCGAAGATCTTTTCGATCATGAACTGGCTGCGCAGGCCTTCGGTATCCAGTTGTTTAGCGTGATCGCTGTGAATGCTTTGGCGAACTTGCATAGTCGTAATGCCTCTCTTTCAGAATATGTACGTGGTATGGCTTTGACCCGGGGGAAAGCGTTGCCCTTTTATTGCTGAAATGATAGTGCTACCGGGATGTGAATTCAATAAAAATGAAATATTGTTTTATTTATTTTATGAGGAGCGTCATGCTTTTGATGTTTTTCGGTTTCATTCCAGAAGCCGGACCTTAAAATAAAGCGGTGGAAATACGTCGTATCCCGTCGCGTCCTTCGTCAGGATCGCGCCGGAATGGGTTGGTTAATGGAGAACAAAGCATGAAGACTTTTTATATTGACGAAGAAACGCCGTGGGAAGCCGTGGGCGAGGGCGTTAAACGCAAAATCATGACCTGGAGCGACGACCTGATGATGGTCTGCGTGCATTTTGCCAAGGGCGCTATCGGCACGCCGCATCAGCATGACATCCACGATCAGATTGCCTACGTTGCCGCCGGCAGCTTCAAGGTGACCATCGAAGGCCAGGAGCGGATACTGAAAACCGGCGATGCCTACCGCGCGGTAAAGCATGAGATGCACGGCGTGGTGGCGCTGGAGGATAATAGCGTGCTGATTGATACCTTTACGCCCAAGCGCGACGATTTTCTCTGAATCACGCCCGCCCGCCGCGTGGCGCCCGCACGTGAGTTTTCAGGTGGCTCCCTGCGCGGCGGAAGTGACGGCGATGCCGGCGGGGTTAACGGAAATGTTCGGGCGTTATTTCCGCCAGCGATGCCAGCCTGACGTCCGCCAGCACCCAGCGGGGATCGGCGCGAAAGGCGATATCGGGCACGACTATCGAGCGCATCCGCGCCGCTTTGGTGGCAATCATGCCATTGAAGGAATCTTCCAGGGTGGTACAGCGCTCAGGCGCGACGCCCAGGCTTAACGCCGCCTGGATATAGACTTCAGGATGCGGTTTGCTGTAAGGCAGGTTCTGCGCCGATGCCAGATGGTCGAAATAATGGCGCAGGTCAAACATCTCCAGCACATGTTCCAGCATAAACAGCGGTGACGCCGAGGCCATGCCAATCTTCATGCCGCAATCCCTGGCGGTCTCCAGCGCATGGGCGACCCCGGGCAGCAGCGGACGGCGTTCATCCACCAACGCCAACGCGCGCTGAATGATGCTGTTGCTGACTTCCTCCAGAGAAGCCCCCTGCCACGGACTTAGCTGATACCAGGCCTTCACCACCTGATCGATGCGCATACCCAATGTATCCGGAATCGCGTCATGCACCGACACGTCCATGCCCATGGCGGCGAAGACATCCAGCTCAGCCTGATGCCATAAGGGCTCGGAGTCGATAATCAGTCCATCCATATCAAATATTACAGCTTCCTTGGGTAGGGTTAACGCCATACCTTGGGCTCCTGTTTGCAAAAAAAGGGCGAGGAAAGAGGGTAGCACCAATAAAACACAGCAGAAAAGGTAAATTATAGATAAACTTAAGGGCTATGGTTGGCGTCGTTTAACAAGGGGAACGCATGACGTATCAACAAGCTGGCCGCCTGGCCGTGATCAAACGCCTCGCGGGATGGATTATTTTTATACCGGCTTTACTTTCTACCGTGATTTCTATCCTGAAATTTCTCTATCAGCATAGTGAGCAAAATAAGGGAATCAATGCGGTAATGGCTGATTTTTTCCATGTCATGATAGATATGCTGCGTTTTAACACCTCATTTCTGAATGTTTTCTGGTACAACTCGCCGCAACCGGTGTTCGATGGCCAGGGGTTTAGCGCTAACCTGATGTTCTGGCTCATTTATTTCCTGATTTTTGTCGGCCTGGCCCTGCAGGCTTCCGGCGCGCGCATGTCGCGCCAGGTCAGGCACGTGCGCGAAGGGGTCGAGGATCAGATGGTGCTGGAGCAGGCCCGCGGCAGCCAGGGGCTGAGTCGTACCCAGCTGGAGGAAAAGATCGTGATGCCGCGGCATACGATTTTGCTGCAATTTTTTCCTTTATACATCCTGCCCATTATCCTGGCGGTGGTGGGCTATTTTGTCCTCAAGCTTCTCGGCATGCTCTGAAGACGCGCGGGCAGCCGCAGGGCCGCCCGCATGGCTCCGCTTAATCACTGCTCAGTATTTTATCCAGAGCTTCGTTGGCGATGGCGATATGCTCGCCGCCAAACAGGTTGGCCCGGTTCAACAGGTAATAGAGCTGGTAAAGCGGCTGTCGTTCGATAAACCCCTTATCCAGCGGCCACACGCTCTGATAACCGTCGTAAATTTGCGGCAGCAGCCGATCATAGAGCGGCAGCATGGCCAAATCACATTCGCGATCGCCCCAATAACACGCCGGATCGTATAAAAAACCACCCTGAGCGCTGTTGGCGCAATTATCCGGCCACAGATCGCCGTGCAGCAGTGAAGGCTGGGGCTGTCGATCGTGCAGGCGGTCCGCGACCTGGGCGATAATCTTATCAATATCGCCAAAATAGAGCCCTTTTTCCGCCGCCAACTGCAGTTGCCAGCCGATACGCTGTTCGGCGTAGAACACCGACCAGCGGCGCTGCCAGGCGTTGGGCTGCGTTACGGTGGAGAGGTCATTGTCAAAATCCAGGCCGAACTGCGGCTGCTCGCTCCATTGATGCAGCCGGGCAAGCTGCTGGCCGAGGCAATAGGCCCCGTGGGCGTCAAAAGGGCGCTCCACCAGGAATTCGAGCAGCAAAAAGCTTTCATCCTTGGCGCTGCCGACGCCGTACACCTCCGGTACCCGCACCGTATGGCTACGGGCCAGCATCGCCAGCTGATCGGCCTCGTTGGTGAATTTTTGCAGCAGCTCGCGCGTATCGGACTTTACAAACACCGCGTGTTCGCCGTAACGGAGATACCAGGCGGCGTGTAACTCCCCGCCGGGCAGTTCCCGCCGTTCGCTGATTTCATCCCTGTTAAATTTTTCTGCCAACATGGTGCTAATGGCGTGCCACATCGTCATATCCCCCTACAGTCGTTTTGCCGATAAGGTATGAATTTTTTGATGACAACTCGGTGACAACTTCGCAAAAACAAGCAGCGCGGCGCAACCGCCGGCGATGCGGCGACGATGAGCCTTGGAGCGAACCGGCAACTGCACGGCCTGAAACGGCGCGTACCGGGTTCAAAAGAAAGGGCTTAATCTAAAAAGCCGGACGAGCGGCTAGCGCAGGGCGCCGTTCCGTCAAGCGTTGAGAGAGTGTTGTTGCGAACGCCGCCGATGTCAACTGCTAATTCTGCAACCGATATCCGGCGGCGTGGGCTTAGGGTCTTAGATCATACTTTCCCGACGCAGGTAATCATAGATACGTCCGGTATCTTCCAGGGTACATAAGCGGGTGCCTTTATGCAGCGTGGCCGCGCTGCCCGCCGCGACGCCGTAGCGCACCATATCCAGCAAATCCGCGCCGTCGGCCAGTTTCAGCGTCATGGCGCCCACCATGCTGTCGCCGGCGCCGACGGTGCTCATTTTTTTAACCGGCGGCGGCACCACCTGGAACACATTATCCTTATCCACCGCCAGCGCGCCCTGGGGACCGAGCGACACCACCACCCGCTGGGTTTTGCCCTGTCTGATGATTTCCAGGGCCGCCTGCCTTACCGCGTCGGGATCGTTCAGTTCACGGTTGACCAGTTCGGCCAGTTCTTTTTGATTCGGCTTGACCAGCGCCAGGCTGCCGACATCCAGGCAGGCTTTCAGCGCCGGACCCGAGCTGTCGACGATACACTGCAGTCCCAGGCGTTGCGCCTCGCGCAACAGATGCTGCAGGTTTTCCACGCTCACACCCGGCGGCAGGCTACCGCTTATCACCAGCAGCGAGCCTTGCGGCAGTCCCGACAGATGGCCTTCGAACCGCTGGAATTCATCCGCCGTCAATCGTGCGCCGGGCATGACAAAGCGATACTGCTCGCCGGTGCTCGCCACGTGGACATGCAGGTTCTGCCGCGTCCAGTCCTGGGTTTCCAGCGCGACGGCGGTGACGCCCTCCGCGGTCAACAGATCGGCCAGGTGCCGTCCCGTAGGGCCGCCGACGGGAAAAAGCGCCGTGGCCCGTCCCCCCAGATGCACGATCGCCCGCGCCACATTGATACCGCCGCCGCCCGGCTCGAACTGGGGCGCGGAGCAGCGCAGCTTGCCTTCGGCATACATGCGGTCGGTGGTGGTGGCGCTATCCAGCGAAGGCGCCAGGGTCAGGGTCGTTATTTGGGTCATAACAATCTCCTTATAATGAAATGGCTCCCAGCATAGCACCAATCGCCACCCGTCCCAGGCGCGTAAAAAGCGGCGCTGTCATTATTTTTATTTTTTCGCTCAAGTTTCTGCCCCGCCGGACGATATAGGCATAGACGATTGAGGGGGAACGCGATGAATAGCAAATCAGAACAACGTTGGAAGTGGATTAGCCTGCTTTTACTGGTCGTTTTAGCCGGATTGTCAGGCGTCTTGATGCAGGTGAACGGCCAGATGTAACGCACTGACGCCCAGCGACCCGCAAGGCATGCTGAAAAGAGGGAAAAGGGTGTCCGTTACGTGATCCAGTAAGCGTTTTTGATAGATTAAATGTATTAAAGAATGATCCAGATCCTGTTTTTTATACAAGAATTGGCGTAGGATTATTCTTAAAAGATGTCAGGTAAATGTGAGGTGGTTATGGATCAGTTCTATCGTTTAACGTTGCCCAGCATAGTATTGATATGCATGGCTTTTTGGGTCGCTGTCGTTACTGCTTTGGTATAATTTACCTCATGATGACATGCTGATTCAAACAAACCCGCTTCGGCGGGTTTGCTGCTTTTTGGTGCAAAACCATTTTTTTTACTTGACACTTTATACGCCATGATAATGTTCTGTTGAGCCCCGATTATAAAGATGTTTGCATTCTGTAGCAAAAACGCCGCCCGCCGTTTTCACCAGATAGCCCTCCGTTTCTGGCGTAGCGCCGGCATGATTGCCGGCATCTATCGGGCTGTGCTTATTTCTTTATTATATACCTTGGCCGGTTTTTAGTTTCCATATAGATACGGCCGATATATTCACCCAATACCCCTATGCCGATCAGCTGCACACCGCCTAAAAACAGAATGGCCGTCATCAGGGAGGGATAACCAGGCACGTTATTGCCCCAGACCAATTTGTCGATGACCATCCAGATAGCGTAGAAAAAAGAGGACAGGGCGACGCTCAGTCCGATGTAGGACCACATGCGCAGGGGGAAAGTGGAAAAACTGGTGATGCCCTCGATAGCGAGGTTCCATAATTTCCAGCCGTTGAATTTGGATTCGCCGGCCACGCGGCTGGCGCGGGAGTATTCCACTACCGCGGTGCGCCCGCCCACCCAGGAAAGAATTCCCTTCATAAACAGGTTCCGCTCGGGCAAGGTGAGAATATTATCCACCACCTCGCGGGACATTAAGCGGAAATCACCGACGTTTTCCTCGATTTTGGGCGAACTGATTTTATTATGCAGTTTATAGAACCATTCGGCGGTTGTGCGTTTCATCCGGCTGTCGGTCATGCGGTCCGAGCGTTTTGCCAGGACGATATCCGCGCCGTCGCGCCATTTATCGATTAGCCGGGGGATGACGTCGATCGGGTCTTGTAAATCGACATCGATGGGAATGACCGCCTCGCCGCCGGCATAACGCAGCCCGGCGAACAGGGCGGGTTCCTTGCCGAAATTGCGGGTAAAGTCCACCTTTTTCACCAGGCTGTCGGCCAATGCCAGCGCGTCGATGATCTCAGCGGTATTGTCCCGGCTACCGTCGTTGATAAACACCATTTCCACTTCAAATTGCCGCAGGGGCTCAAATTCCCGCACCGCTTTATAAAACAGCGGTATGGCTTCAGCTTCATTATAAACAGGGACAACCAGTGATATTTTCATGAATCATTTCCAACGAAACGGAGCATGTTGAAGAACAAACGTCGCCGCGCGGGAGCTTAGCACCACGGACGATACAAAGGGACACAATTGTTATGGATTTTTAGCGCTTATCACCCTTTTGTTTACGCCTATCACGGCAGACGCTGGATTTTCGCACGCCGCCGGGCCCGGCGGCGTATCCCGGCGCTTAAGGCAATAGGGGAGCCCGGGGACGGGGGCGCGGAACAAGGGAAATTTTTGTAGATGCCAATAAGTTCATGGTGTTACTATCAGGCCCTGGTTGCGGTGTCATACAGCGGCGCTAACAGAAATTGTGCGCGCCTTTGTGTCCATATTTCGTAAGGTATAACGAGATAGCACAATCAACCTTCTGATTTTACTATATAAATTAAATTTGTATGTGGTCTTGCGTATGGATCACCACTGCAAATTAAGGAAACCACCATGCCTGTTATTACTCTTCCTGATGGAAGCCAGCGTCAGTTCGATCATCCCGTATCACCCCTTGATGTGGCCCGCGATATCGGTCCCGGCCTGGCGAAAGCCTGTATTGCCGGACGCGTGAACGGCGAACTGGTCGACGCCGTCGATTTGATTACCGATGATGCCCAACTGGCCATTATCACCGCTAAAGACGAAGCCGGGCTGGAGATCATCCGCCACTCCTGCGCGCATTTGCTGGGACACGCCATCAAGCAGCTGTGGCCCGACACCAAGATGGCCATCGGCCCGGTAATCGACAAAGGTTTTTATTACGACGTGGATCTGGAGCGGACGCTGACCCAGGAAGATCTCGACCTGCTGGAAAAGCGTATGCACGAGCTGGCCGATAAAGACTATGACGTCATTAAGGAAAAAGTGAGCTGGCAGCAGGCGCGCGATACGTTTGTCGCCCGCGGCGAGCAGTATAAGGTGGCGATCCTGGATGAAAATATCAGCCATGACGACCGTCCCGGCCTGTATCACCATGAAGAATATGTTGATATGTGCCGCGGTCCGCACGTGCCCAATATGCGCTTTTGCCATCATTTCAAGCTGCAGAAGACGTCCGGCGCCTATTGGCGCGGCGACAGCAAAAATAAAATGCTGCAGCGCATCTACGGCACCGCATGGGGCGATAAAAAACAGCTCAACACCTATCTGCAGCACCTGGAAGAGGCCGCCAAGCGCGACCACCGCAAAATAGGCAAGCAGCTCGATTTGTACCATATGCAGGAAGAAGCGCCGGGCATGGTGTTCTGGCACAATGACGGCTGGACCATTTTTCGCGAGCTGGAAGCCTTTGTGCGCATGAAGCTCAAGGCGTACCACTATCAGGAAGTAAAGGGTCCCTTTATGATGGACCGTGTCCTGTGGGAAAAAACGGGCCATTGGGAAAACTATGCCGAGCATATGTTCACCACGTCCTCGGAAAACCGTGAATACTGCATTAAGCCGATGAACTGCCCCGGCCATGTGCAGATTTTCAACCAGGGATTGAAATCCTACCGCGACCTGCCGCTGCGCATGGCCGAGTTCGGCAGTTGCCATCGCAACGAACCGTCCGGCTCGCTGCACGGCCTGATGCGCGTGCGGGGGTTTACCCAGGATGACGCCCATATCTTTTGTACCGAGGACCAGGTGCGGGATGAAGTAAACAATTGCATCAAAATGGTGTATGATATTTACAGCACGTTTGGCTTCGATAATATCCTGGTTAAACTTTCCACCCGGCCGGCTAAGCGTATCGGTACCGACGATACCTGGGATCGGGCGGAAAAAGACCTGGCCGCCGCGTTGACTGAAAACGGCATCGCGTTTGAATATCAGCCGGGTGAAGGGGCGTTTTACGGTCCTAAGATTGAATTTACCCTGCTTGATTGCCTGGATCGCGCCTGGCAGTGCGGCACGGTACAGTTGGACTTTTCCTTGCCGGGTCGCCTGAGCGCCTCTTATATAGGCGAGAACAACGAGCGTTTGGTACCGGTAATGATCCATCGCGCCATATTGGGTTCGATGGAGCGGTTTATCGGTATCCTGACCGAAGAATATGCGGGTTTTTATCCTACCTGGCTGGCGCCGACCCAGGTTGTGGTGATGAATATCACCGACAATCAGTCTGATTACGTCGCAAAAGTGACAGAAAGATTGTCCGCAGCCGGCATTCGTGTAAAAGCGGACTTGAGAAATGAGAAAATAGGCTTTAAAATCCGCGAGCATACTTTGCGTCGGGTGCCCTATATGCTGGTCTGCGGTGATAAAGAAACCGAAGCGGGCAAAGTTGCCGTGCGTACACGCCGCGGCATCGATTTGGGCAGCATCGACGTTAACGAGATTATTGAAAAGCTGCAGCAAGAGATACGCAGCCGTAATCTTCATCAACTGGAGGTATAAAGTATTAAAGGCGGAAAACGAGTTCAACCGGCGCGTCCGAATCGTATCAACCGAGAAATTCGCGCGGCAGAGGTTCGTCTGACGGGAATCGACGGCGAGCAAATCGGCATAGTCAGCCTCAACGAAGCGCTTGAGAAAGCCGAGGAGTCGGGTGTTGATTTAGTTGAAATCAGCCCTAATGCCGAGCCGCCGGTTTGCCGAATCATGGATTACGGCAAGTTCCTCTATGAGAAGAGCAAGTCCACCAAAGAGCAGAAAAAGAAACAAAAAGTTATTCAGGTTAAGGAAATCAAATTCCGGCCTGGTACCGACGAAGGCGACTATCAGGTAAAACTACGCAACCTGATTCGTTTTCTGGAAGACGGCGATAAAGCCAAAATCACCCTGCGGTTTCGTGGACGTGAAATGGCGCATCAGCAGATCGGTATCGAAGTGCTTAACCGCGTTCGTGACGATTTGAGTGAACTGGCGGTAGTTGAGTCTTTCCCGAGTAAAATCGAAGGACGCCAGATGATCATGGTGCTCGCACCCAAGAAGAAACAATAAGGCCTGACAAGTAGGGCAGCCTGGCGCCAAACGGCGGTAAGTTGCCTTCGCCTCATTGCTTCATTTTATCAACAATGCGCAGTAGAGAAATAGACAATGCCAAAAATCAAGACAGTACGCGGTGCTGCCAAGCGCTTTAAGAAAACCGCTTCCGGCGGCTTCAAGCGCAAGCATGCTAACCTGCGTCATATTCTGACCAAAAAAGCCACTAAGCGTAAACGTCACCTGCGTCCTAAATCCATGGTCTCCAAAGGCGATCTGGGTTTGGTCATCGCATGTCTGCCGTACGCATAAGCGTCATTTTAACTGGTTCGAATAAGACTTTAGGAGAGAGCATATGGCTCGCGTAAAACGTGGTGTGACAGCTCGTGCACGTCACAAAAAGATTCTGAAAAAAGCGAAAGGTTATTATGGCGCCCGTTCACGCGTCTACCGTGTTGCCTTTCAGGCGGTTATCAAAGCAGGCCAATATGCCTACCGTGACCGCCGTCAGAAGAAACGTCAGTTCCGTCAACTGTGGATCGCGCGTATTAACGCCGCTGCCCGCCAGAACGGCATATCATACAGTCGTTTCATTAACGGCCTGAAAAAAGCCTCTATTGAAATTGACCGTAAAATCCTGGCAGACATCGCTGTATTCGACAAAGTGGCGTTTACCGCCCTTGCCGAAAAAGCGAAAGGCGCGCTGGCGTGATATGAATGAGAGAGGGAGTTTAACTCCCTCTTTTATTTTTTGGATTTATTTATTACGCTAGTATCAATCACCTAACGGATACTTCCCCGACAACGTTTAAGGTAATGCAAGCATGAATGCTGCCATTTTCCGCTTCTTTTTTTACTTTAGCACCTGATCCCGGGGGCTTGCGCGTAAGAAAAGAAACGAAAAATAGCGCTAAAGCCTCCCGGTGTGGAGGTTTTTTTTTGCTCGCCATTAACGATTAAGCCATTAAGGCCGGAAAAAGAGGAAAGCAATGCCACATCTGAGAGATTTGGTTGTGCAAGCCAAAGCAGCCATCGCACAAGCCCAGGACAGCGCGGCGCTCGATAACGTGCGCGTCGAATATCTTGGCAAAAAAGGGCATTTAACCCTGCAAATGACCACCTTACGCGATTTGCCGGCGGAAGAGCGGCCGGCGGCCGGCGCGGTGATCAACCAGGTTAAGCTGGAGGTGCAGCAGGCGCTGAATGAACGTAAGGAAAGCCTGGAGTCGCAGGCGCTCAATGCCCGCCTGGCGCAGGAGACCCTGGATGTATCGTTACCCGGCAGACGTATGGAGAATGGCGGGCTGCATCCGGTGACCCGCACTATTTCCCGCATTGAGCACTTCTTCGGCGAACTGGGTTTTTCTGTGGCCACCGGCCCGGAGATTGAAGATGATTATCATAACTTCGACGCCCTAAATATCCCTGCCCACCATCCGGCCAGGGCGGATCATGATACCTTTTGGTTCGACGCCACGCGGTTGTTGCGCACCCAGACCTCCGGCGTGCAGATCCGCACCATGAAAAATCAACAGCCGCCGATCCGCATCATTGCCCCGGGACGCGTTTATCGTAACGACTACGATCAGACCCATACCCCGATGTTTCACCAGATGGAAGGGCTGATCATTGATACCAATATCAGTTTTACCAACCTGAAGGGAACCTTGCACGATTTCCTACGCAATTTCTTTGAAGAAGACCTGCAGGTACGGTTCCGCCCGTCTTATTTCCCTTTTACCGAACCCTCCGCCGAAGTCGATGTGATGGGTAAAAATGGCAAATGGCTCGAAGTGTTGGGCTGCGGCATGGTGCATCCGAACGTATTACGCAATGTCGGTATTGACCCCGAAGTCTACTCCGGTTTTGCGTTCGGCATGGGCATGGAACGCTTGACGATGTTACGTTACGGTGTCACAGATTTGCGCGCATTCTTCGAAAACGATCTGCGTTTTCTTAAACAGTTTAAATAGGGCGGGACGAGCACATGAAATTCAGTGAACTTTGGCTGCGTGAATGGGTGAATCCCGCTATCACCAGCGATGAGCTGGCGGAACAGATCACCATGGCCGGCCTGGAAGTCGACGGCGTCGCCGACGCCGCCCCCGCCTTCACCGGCGTGGTGGTGGGCCGGGTAGCGCAATGCCGCCAGCATCCCAACGCCGATAAACTGCGGGTGACCAAAATCGATATCGGCGGCGACGCGCTGCTGGATATCGTCTGCGGCGCGCCCAATTGCCGCGAAGGCTTGACGGTGGCGGTGGCGACCATCGGCGCCGTGCTGCCGGGTGATGTTAAGATCAAAGCCGCTAAACTGCGCGGCGAGCCGTCCGAAGGCATGCTGTGCTCCTTCACCGAACTGGGCCTGGCGGACGACCATAGCGGCATTATCGAACTGCCCGCGGATGCCCCGCTGGGCGTCGATATCCGCGATTATTTGCAGCTTGACGATCGTATTATCGATATCAGCGTTACGCCTAACCGGGCCGATTGCCTGGGACTTATCGGCATAGCCCGCGACGTGGCGTTAATCAACCGCCTGCCGCTGAACATACCGGCCATCGAGGTCGTGGCGCCGGTTATCGAGGACCGGTTGCCGATCCGCGTCGATGCCCCCGACGCCTGTCCGCGCTATCTTGGCCGCGTGATCAAGGGGATAAACGTCGCCGCGCCCACGCCGTTGTGGATGAAGGAAAAGCTGCGCCGCTGCGGCCTGCGTTCGGTGGACGCGGTGGTGGACATTACCAATTTTGTCCTGCTGGAACTAGGGCAGCCGATGCATGCGTTTGATCTGCAGCGCATTGACGGCGGCATCGTGGTGCGCATGGCGGAAGAAGGCGAAAGCCTGACGCTGCTGGACGGGACGCAAACCCGCCTGCGGGCCGATACGCTGGTCATTGCCGATCGGGAAAAGGCATTGGCGCTGGGCGGTATTTTCGGCGGCGAATTCTCCGGCATCAGCGCCGACACCCAGGATGTGGTATTGGAGTGCGCTTTTTTCAGCCCCTTGGCTATCGCCGGCCGCGCGCGCCGCTACGGCCTGCACACCGACGCATCGCATCGCTATGAGCGCGGCGTGGATCCCGCGTTGCAGCACCGGGCCATGGAGCGCGCCACCGGCCTGCTGCTGGCTATCTGCGGCGGCCGGCCTGGGCCGGTTGTGGACGTGAGCGCACCGTCCGCGCTGCCGCGCCAGGCCACCATCACCCTGCGCCGCGAAAAACTCGATCGCCTGATAGGCCACCGCGTTCCCGATGCCGATGTCGGTGATATCCTGTCACGGCTGGGATGTACCGTGACCGCCGGGCAAGACAACTGGCAAGCGGTGGCGCCGACCTGGCGTTTTGATATGGAGATCGAAGAAGATTTGGTGGAAGAAGTGGCCCGGGTGTTTGGCTACAACAACATTCCGAATGTGCCCGTGCGCGCCAATCTGGAAATGACCCGGCACCAGGAGGCGGCATTGCCGCTTAATCGCGTAAAAACGCTGCTGGTGGATCGGGGTTATCAGGAAGCGATCACTTACAGCTTTGTCGATCCGAAGATACAATCACTGCTGCATCCTGACCAGGAGCCGCTGCTGCTGCCCAGCCCCATCTCGGTGGAAATGTCCGCCATGCGGTTGTCCCTGTGGAGTGGACTTTTGGGCGCGGTGGTTTACAACCAGAACCGCCAGCAAAACCGGATTCGTTTATTCGAAAGTGGACTGCGCTTTGTTCCTGATAAAACAGCGGACCTCGGCATTCGTCAGGATCTTATGCTGGCAGGGGTCATTACCGGTCCGCGTTTTGACGAACATTGGGATCTTGCGCGCCAGCCGGTGGATTTTTACGATTTGAAAGGCGATCTTGAATCATTACTTGAACTTACCGGCAAACTTGCTGATATTGAATTCAAACCTGAGCATAATCCCGCTTTACACCCGGGCCAGAGCGCGGCATTGTATTTAGCAGGGGAACATATTGGATTTATTGGCGTTATACACCCTGAACTTGAAGCAAAGCTGGATTTAAATGGCCGTACTCTGGTCTTTGAACTACGCTGGGATAAGGTTGCAGCGCGTAAAGTTCCTGAAGCCAGTGACATTTCACGCTTCCCGGCCAACCGCCGCGACATCGCTATTGTGGTGGCTGAAAGTGTCCCTGCAGCAGATATTATGGCAGAGTGTAAGAAAGTTGGCGCAAATCAGGTAGTTGGCGTAAACTTGTTTGATGTGTACCGGGGGAAGGGCGTAGCGGAAGGTTTTAAGAGCCTGGCTATCAGCCTGATACTACAGGATACCGCTCGTACACTGGAAGAAGAGGCTATTGCCGCGACCGTAGCAAAATGTGTGGCGGCACTAAAACAGCGATTCCAAGCATCCTTGAGGGATTGAACCTATGGCGCTTACTAAAGCTGAAATGTCAGAATACCTGTTTGAAAAGCTCGGGCTGAGCAAACGGGATGCCAAAGAAATAGTGGAACTGTTTTTTGAGGAAGTCCGGCGAGCGCTGGAAAATGGCGAGCAGGTAAAATTATCCGGTTTTGGTAATTTTGATCTGCGCGACAAAAATCAACGTCCAGGGCGTAATCCGAAAACCGGTGAAGATATTCCTATCACTGCCCGGCGGGTGGTGACGTTTCGTCCGGGGCAAAAGTTGAAAAGCCGTGTCGAGAATGCCTCACCTAAAGAGTGATGTATTGTCCTCTCTCTGAAAAGGCCGCCCCGTGCGGCCTTTTTTTTCGTCAACATGGCGGGTGCCGGCGGGAAAGGGGCGGCATGCGTTACCCGTCAGGGCATTATCATCATGCCCGCTTCTTTTAGCACCCGGGGGAAATCCGTACCGGCGCCCCGCGGGATGGCGGATTGTCAGGTTTTGGTAAGGGGATCGCCTGTTTATCGTAAAGGCGACATTATCTGATAGTGGCGGCCGTTGGCCGCTGCTATAACGGCGGCAAATCGTATCTGTATCACAGGTAGATATCATGAGAAAGACCACCTTATTATGTGCGCTGGCGCTGCTGATGCCCTGCGGCGCGCTGGCGGATGTATTTATCAGCACCAATAATCCCGGCATGGTAATTAACCTGGGCAGCCAGGATCAGCGCGGTTATTTCTGGGATGGCGACGAGTGGCGTCCGCCGCACTGGTGGTACGATCACCGCGGCCGGCATGTCGGCGAACGCAACGAGCGCGGGTGGTTTTGGGATGGTTACCAATGGCGTACGCCACAGTGGTGGTACGAACATGAGGATGATGATATCGGCGATCGTAATGATTTCGGCTGGTACTGGGACGGCGGGCGCTGGATAGAGGAAATGCCTGACGGCATGCGCAACGACCGGGGCCAGTATTGGTATAACGGTATCTGGACCATAGCGCCGCCGCCAGGCTATGGCCGGCGCGGGCGCAACTATCATGAACCGAGCCGGCGGCAGGAATTTTCCACCTGGGATCATAACGACAGGCACGATAGCCGGCCGCAGCAAAACGGCGGCGGACAGTGGCATCAGGGCGGCAATGACAACCGGCCGCAGCAGAACGGCGGCGGTCAGCCGCACCAGGGCGGCAATGACAACCGGCCGCAGCAGAACGGCGGCGGTCAGCCGCACCAGGGCGGCAATGATAACCGGCCGCAGCAGAACGGCGGCGGTCAGCCGCACCAGGGCGGCAATGATAACCGGCCGCAGCAGAACGGCGGCGGTCAGCCGCACCAGGGCGGCAATGACAACCGGCCGCAGCAGAACGGCGGCGGACAGTGGCATCAGGGCGGCAATGATAACCGGCCGCAGCAGAACGGCGGTGGGCAGCCGCACCAGGGCGGCAATGACAACCGGCCGCAGCAGAACGGCGGCGGTCAGCCGCACCAGGGCGGCAATGACAACCGGCCGCAGCAGAACGGCGGCGGGCAGTCGCACCAGGGCGGCAATGATAACCGGCCGCAGCAGAACGGCGGCGGGCAGCCGCACCAGGGCGGCAATGATAACCGGCCGCAGCAGAACGGCGGCGGTCAGCCGCACCAGGGCGGCAATGAAATAATCAGGCCGAAGCCGCATTAAACCCGGCCAAAGCCCGTTTAGGGATGCGGGGCAGTGGGCGGCAGTTCGCCGTAAAGCATCGGGGCTCAGTGTGAGTATTTCGTCAGGTTAGCGTAAGAGTAATGCAAATCCGTGCTTGTCTGATAGTGGCATTTTGCCGCGGCTGTTATAACCACTGCAAATGGATTCAGGGACACAGAATATGAAACAAAAAGCAGTATTTTTGGCCATGGCTCTTTTGGCAACGCCTTGCGTCATCCCCACGGGCGCCATGGCGGGCATGCTGGTCCATACCTCTGCCCAGGGCGTCTCGGTGCAAATCGGCGCGCGTAACGATCGGGGCTATTACTGGGATGGCTATGACTGGCGTACTCCGACCTGGTGGCGTGGACACAAGGGCAAGCATGTAGGCGAACGCAACACCCGCGGCGAATATTGGGATGGCGGCCGTTGGTCGCCCAAGCCGCCCGCGGGACAAGGTAAAACCGCCAAGGCGCGCCAGCAGCCGGTGGCGCATAAAACAACGTCCCGCAATACCGGCGGCGATCATAATACCCACGCCCAGCCTAACGGTGATAACGGCAAGCAGGGACAGGCACAGAGCGGCCATGAGAGCAAAAGTCAGGAAAACCAACACCAGGGAAGCGGCGGTGAACCGATAAAACCGCCGCAACAATAACAACAGAGTTAATATTGACCCTATGGGTCACCTTACCCGGCGCCATCTGATTCCCCACTTATGGCGCCGGTTTTTTTTCTTTCAGCACCTCCCGCCCCGCCGGTAAAACGCCGTTTATCCCGTCGATATCACAACCTTCATTTTCCCGCCATTGGCGCTACCGCTTTGCCGTTAATCCCGGTAGGATAAAAGCCCGTTTTCCGTGCCCAGATAACCTTGTATTACCGGACCTTAAGTGATGATGCCGTCAAACAGTCCACTTTTCAGCGATCTGAAATATCGGCAATCCCGTCGCGATGCCGCGCGCGTCCGCGTTTTGGCGCTGTTTGTGTTTATTGCCCTGCTGGTGAGCCTGTGCGCCGGCGATGTCTGGTACTGGCCGACCCAATGGCTTGACGACACGCCCCGCATGTTCATCTGGCAACTGAGGCTGCCCCGCGCCCTGGCGGTGATGGCCGTCGGCGCGGCGCTGGCGCTGGCCGGCGCCGCGATGCAGAATATTTTTGAAAATCCGCTGGCCGAGCCAGGACTGCTGGGCGTGGCCAACGGCGCAGGCGTAGCGCTTACCCTCGGCGTACTGCTTGGCCGGGGGACGATACCGGTGTGGGGCCTGGGTCTGTGCGCGGTGGCCGGCGCGCTGGCGATTACGCTGCTGCTGCTGTGGTTTGCCAGACGCCGCGCCTCCAACGCCCGGCTACTGCTGGTCGGGGTCGCGCTTGGCATTGTTTGCAGCGCCGTGATGACCTGGGCGGTCTATTTCAGTACCAGCCTGGATCTGCGCCAATTATTATATTGGATGATGGGGGGCTTTGGCGGCGTGGACTGGCGCGACAAATGGCTGGTATTGTCCCTGCTGCCCTTTATTCTCTGGCTGTGCCTGCAGGGCCGGGTGATGAACCTGCAGGCCTTGGGCGAACAGCAGGCGATGCAATTGGGCTTACCGGTGTTTGTCTGGCGCAATGTGTTTGTACTGGCCTTCGGCTGGATGGTGGGCATCAGCGTAGCCCTGGCCGGCGTGATTGGTTTTATCGGCCTGGTGGTCCCGCATATCTTGCGTTTATGGGGATTAACCGATCACCGACGGCTGCTTCCCGGCTGCGCCCTGGCCGGCGCGGGCATACTGCTGCTGGCGGATGTGATTGCCCGCATCGCGCTGTATGCCGCGGAACTGCCGATAGGCGTGGTAACCGCCACCCTTGGCTCGCCGATATTTATCTGGCTATTAATCCGGATAAGAGGATAAGCTGGTGTATGGCGTTAAGCTGCTGATTTTAACTGTAACCCGTAGGAGATTCAGATGAGTGATACCCTTTATACCCTGCCGCTGAAGACCATTACCGGGGAAGTTACCACCCTGGAAAATTACCGTGGCTCGGTACTGCTGATTGTCAACGTCGCCTCGAAATGCGGTCTGACCGATCAATACGAAGGACTGGAAGCGCTTTATAAAACCTGGCATGCCCAGGGGCTGGAGGTTTTAGGCTTTCCCTCCAATGAGTTTGCCGGCCAGGAACCCGGCAGCGATGAAGAGATACTGGCCTTTTGTCGCGGGACATTCGGCGTCGAATTTCCCATGTTCAGTAAAATTGAAGTCAACGGCGAGCAGCGCCACCCGCTTTACCGGACGCTGATCGCCGCGAAACCCACGGCGATAAAACCGCAGGGCAGCGCATTTTATGAGCGTCTGGCGGGAAAAGGGCGCGCGCCTAAGCAGCCGCAGGATATTTTATGGAATTTTGAAAAATTCCTGGTAGGGCGCGACGGTACCGTCCTCGAACGCTTTGCCCCGGATATGACGCCTCAGGATCCCATTCTCCTCGATGCCGTCAAACGGGCCCTGGCGCAATAAACGGCGCACCGGCAATGCAGCCGCCGTTATTACTGGATCTGCGGCGCGTATCGGTGCCGCGGCGCCTGGCGAAGATATCGGTCCAAGTACCGACCGGCAGCCTGATCCATATCATCGGACCTAACGGCGCGGGGAAAAGCACGCTGCTGGCCTGTATCGCCGGCCTGATGGCGTCGGCGGGCGACGTCAGCCTGCTCGGCCGGCCGGTGGGACAGTGGCATGGCGCCGACCTGGCCCTGCGCCGGGGCTATTTATGCCAGCAGGCGCTGCCCTCCACCGCCATGCCGGTATTCCAGTATCTGATGCTGCATCAGCCGCGCAACGCCGACGAGGCCGCGATTGATCGGACCGTGGCATATCTGGCCGCGGCCTTGTCGCTGGCGGATAAACTCGACCGGCCGTTAAGCCAGCTATCCGGCGGCGAATGGCAACGGGTAAGGCTAGCGGCGGTGTTTCTGCAGATCTGGCCGGACGTGAACCCCCTTGGCCGGCTACTGCTGCTCGACGAACCCGCCGCCAGCCTGGATATCGCCCAGCGCGTGGCCCTGGATGCGCTGCTGGCGGAAGTCGCGGCCGCGGGGCTCGGCGTGCTGATCTGCGCCCATGATCTTAACCATACCCTGCATCATGCCGGCCATGTGTGGCTTATGTCCTCCGGCGCCCTGGCGGCGCAGGGCAGCGCGGGGCAGGTTATGCGTCCCGAGATCCTTTCGCCGGTGTTCGGCGTGGATTTTACCCTGCTCCAGGCCGGCGAGCGCCCCTGGCTGGTGGCATCGGGCCCGTCTTTACCGTCGCAGCGGATGATTTCGGGCGCTTCTTAATCAGCATGGTCAATATAAAGAGTCATAAGTAGAAAATGAGACGGATGTCCTTTTGGCTGTTGGCAGTAACGTTATTGATTACCGGCTGTAGCCACCATGCGCCCAGTCCCGACCCGCGGCTGGCCAACGCCAGCGTGGTGCAATCCCGTCTCCATGCGCAGCTGCGCCAATGGCACGGCACGCCCTACCGCTATGGCGGTCTGAACCAGGACGGGGTGGACTGCTCCGGTTTTGTCTATCGCACCTTCAGGGACCGGTTTGACATCATATTACCGCGCTCCACAGAGGCGCAGACTAAAGTCGGCACGCGCATCTCTCGTGACGATCTATTGCCGGGGGATCTGGTGTTTTTCAAAACGGGCAGCGGCGCCAACGGACTGCATGTGGGTATCTATGATACCGACGATCTGTTTATCCATGCCTCGACCAGCCGCGGCGTCATACGCTCATCGCTGGACAATGTTTACTGGCGCAAAGCCTATTGGCAGGCGCGGCGTATTTAACCGGCTGATTTAACGTCGTCACGACGGGAGAAAGTATGTCATCCCTGCGGCTATTGTTGTCCGATTCCTACGATCCCTGGTTTAACCTGGCGGTGGAAGAGTGTATTTTCCGCCAGATGCCGGCCACCCAACGCGTGCTGTTTTTATGGCGCAATGCGGATACGGTGGTGATTGGCCGCGCGCAGAATCCCTGGAAAGAATGCAATACCCGGCG
Source organism: Sodalis sp. C49 (assembly GCF_046352915.1). Taxonomy (NCBI): domain Bacteria; kingdom Pseudomonadati; phylum Pseudomonadota; class Gammaproteobacteria; order Enterobacterales; family Bruguierivoracaceae; genus Sodalis; species Sodalis sp. C49. The sequence goes on from NZ_CP163303.1 coordinate 814,766, forward strand.
CATGGCGCAGGACCATATCAAACTGGCCCGGCGTAGCAGCGGAGGCGGCGCGGTATTTCACGATCTGGGTAATACGTGCTTCACTTTTATGGCCGGCAAGCCGGGCTATGATAAATCCATTTCCACCCAAATTATCCTCAATGGCCTGCGCGATATGGGCATCGCGGCGACCGCGTCGGGGCGTAACGACCTGGTGTTGGGCACCCCCGACGGCGAGCGTAAAATCTCCGGCTCCGCCTATCGCGAAACGGCGGATCGGGGATTTCACCACGGCACCCTGCTGCTCAACGCCGATCTGGACCGACTGGCGCTATACCTTAATCCCGATGTGAAAAAATTACAGGCAAAGGGCATTTCCTCGGTGCGCGCCAGAGTGGCCAATCTTGTCGAGGTGCTGCCCGCTATCGAGCATCACCAGTTATGCCGCTACCTGAGCGACGCGTTCAGCCAATGGTATGGCGAACCGGTGATGCCCGAAATCATTTCGCCGGACAAGGTGCCGGACCTGCCCGGGTTTGCCGCGCAATTTGCCAAACAAAGCAGTTGGGAATGGAATTTTGGCCAGGCGCCGGCCTTCAGCCATACGCTGGATGCGCGTTTTGCCTGGGGCGGGGTGGAATTGCATATGGACATGGAACACGGCGTGATAACCCGCTGCCAACTCTTTACCGACAGTTTGAATCCCAGTCCCCTGGAGGCATTGGCCAGGGCATTGCCCGGCGTAACCTATCGTCCCGCCGATATGGCATTGGCTTGCCGGCGGATAATGGCCGATTTTGCGCAGGACCGCGACGCGCTGGAAGACGTCAGCGCGTGGTTGAGCGACGCCGTGCGCTAAAAGGAATTTTTCCCGGCGGCATGGCCGGCCATGGCTCATGCGGCGGCAAGCGGTGACGGGGAGACCGGTGGTCGCACTACAGGTATGTCGCCGGACGTTCTACACTTGAGTAAGGAGGCACCATGGCACAGACCCCGATATTCAAGAATAGCTATTTCCACCAGTTGCCCGGTTTTTATACCGCTCTTGCGCCCACGCCGCTGCGCGGCGCACGATTGCTTTACCATAGCGCGGCATTGGCCGGCGAGCTGGCTCTTGCCGATGAACTGTTCGACGAGCGGCATGCGGCGATATGGTCCGGCGAACAGCTGCTGCCCGGCATGCAGCCGCTGGCGCAGGTTTACAGTGGCCATCAGTTCGGCGCCTGGGCGGGCCAACTGGGCGACGGGCGCGGCATACTGCTCGGCGAACAGCAACTGGCGGACGGAAGGTCGATGGACTGGCATCTGAAAGGCGCCGGCCTCACGCCCTATTCGCGCATGGGGGACGGCCGCGCGGTGCTGCGTTCCGTGGTACGCGAGTTTCTGGCGTCCGAAGCGCTGCATTATCTTGGCATCGGCACGACGCGGGCACTGACCATCGTCACCAGCGACGAGCCGGTATGGCGCGAAAAAGCGGAGCCGGGCGCCATGCTGCTGCGGGTGGCGCCAAGCCATGTGCGCTTTGGGCATTTCGAGCATTTCTACTACCGGCGCGAACCCGATAAGGTACGCCAGTTGGCGGATTATGTTATCGGCCGCCACTGGCCGCAATGGCTGGGCCTGGAAGATCGCTACCGTTTATGGCTGACGGATGTGGTGGAAAGGACGGCGCGCATGATTGCCCAGTGGCAGGCGGTGGGATTTGCCCACGGCGTGATGAATACCGACAACATGTCGATTTTGGGCATTACCATAGATTATGGCCCCTTTGGTTTTCTTGATGCGTACCAGCCGGATTATATCTGCAACCATACCGACCATCAGGGCCGCTATGCGTTTGACAACCAGCCGGCGGTGGGTTTATGGAATTTGCATCGACTGGCGCAGGCGTTATCCGGCCTGATGCCGGTCGACTCTCTTGAGCGGGCGCTGGCTTGCTATGAACCGGCGCTAATGGACGCTTATGGCGAGGAGATGCGCGCCAAACTGGGCTTTACCACGCGCGATCGACAAGATAATGATATTCTCACCGGCCTGCTTGGACTCATGGCGCGTGAAGGCAGCGACTACACGCAGGTGTTTCGCTTGTTAAGTGAAAGCGAGGCTCGCAATCCGCGCTCGCCGCTACGCGATGAAATGAAAGACCTGGCGGGTTTTGACAGCTGGTATCAGTCTTACCGCCGCCGGCTACTGCAGGAAGACGTCGATAACGATCGGCGCAGGCAGGCCATGCTGGCTAAAAACCCCAACATCATCCTGCGCAACTATCTGGCCCAGCAGGCTATCGACGGCGCTGAACAAAACGACACCGCTTTTTTAGCCAGGTTTCACCAGGCCCTGCGCCGTCCGTTTGATGGCGATGCGGCGTTTAACGACCTGGCCGCGCCGCCGCCGGAGTGGGGCAGGCATTTGGAGATATCCTGTTCAAGTTGAGATGATTGCCTGCGCGCGCGCCCTTTATCCGTCATCCGTCCGGTTATGCCATCAGTGCCGATCGCCCGGACAGATTTCATTCGCAAACCAATCGGACAGATAACGGTATTCGTCCAGCGAGAGTATGACATCCAGAAAAGCCTGCTCGACAATAAAGCGCTCCTCCTCGCCGGTTAAGTGATATTCGGCGATAATGGCATCCAGTATATGTAAGGACTGCGGACTAAGGGATTGTATATGAAGGGGAATATCCGCGTTGGGCGGGGCATAGCCATATAATTGCTGCAAAATATCCAGATAGATTAACGGCATTTGACCAGCATTTGGGGCTGATGCCGGGATAGGGCCCGTCGCCGTGGTGTTATTTGGCGCCGCCGCACGATTGCGCTTGTTGCGCTGGACTAAAATTCTTTTATGCATATTCAGTACGAAGCTTATCAAATCATGCAACCGGCGATGTATCCTCTGGCTTTGGCTGAAGCTTCCATCCTCGGAACCATGAGAGGAATCGACGCTGCCGCGGGCCGGGCTCATATGCTGCTTACCCGGTCGAAACCAGGTAAACCATTCAGGCCTGCGCTGGCGGATATCGTCGCTGATTTTATACGGGTAAGCCTTAATAGGCAGACCTAGCTCATTGGCAAGGATTTGCCCCGTCGAATAGCGGCGGCCATAGCCGCTGTAACAGGAAAAAAGTTCAATGCTTTCCAAATCCTGAAACCTGAATTTGGCATTATCCAGATACGGGAGCCCGCGGACAATGTCTGAAAACTCAATGGCATCCATGTTATTCACATTAAAGGGCGCGCCATGCAGTTTTATCCTTAAGCGCGTCTTGGCATCACTGATCAGGTCGATATGACAATCTTTTCCCAACAGGATTTTTTCGCGCGAAACCTGCTGCTCCCTGTAGCCTCTTTGCTGGCCGCCACTCAGATAAATAGGCACTTTTTCACGAGGAAGTTCATCCATTAATGTGGGGATCTCAATCTTCGAGCCAAAGGCCTTGCCCGCCATGACGAAGAGGTTTTTGCCGTTGTGGCGCAGCGTCAGCAGCCCTTGCCCGAACGTGCCCATTTGTTCGGCGATAACGATGGAAACCCTTGCCGGCAGGTCGGGATCAAAAAAGTGATTTTCTACGCCGATAAATCGACCGTGGCCCTGACAAAGCAATAGATGCTCAAGTAAATTGGCCGTGCTGTAGAGCGCCAAAAGGTTGCCTTCGTTAATTTTGAGCATGTTCTCTATGGATGTTATCCTGAATTTGTCGGAAAGAATGGCGTGGCTATTAAAATTATCTATTTTTGCCTGGTTTATCATTCGGGTCAGTTTTATTGCGCTTTCATTATCCAATTTTTTGGTTTTGTATAAAACATGCAGGGGGAATTCTTCTTTAAACGTATAGGTATAAGTTGAATGGCGTAATGCCCGTGCGGCCAGACGAAAATCGGATGATTGCATATAACCGGTTGAATATTTTAGTTTGCCAGGAGCATTATTGCTTCTGATAATCAAAGGAAAATACCATGCTGGTTCTTTAAGCAAGAAACCGTTTTTAAGAATACTGGACGGCGACGTAGCCTCCCGGTATGTCAGATAATTAACATCCTCTAATGAGTCGATATCTTTATATTTAATGAGTTCGAATTCTAATGGCGATTTGTCATACATGCTCAACCATTCATTTTCGGTGAAAACATCCATGGTATCCAGTAAAATGAATGAACCACGCATTTCTTTAAGATCAATAATAAATTTATAATTTTCAATATCAAGTGTTAATGCAAAATAGGTTTCAGGTACTGTTGAATGCTTGTTTTTCCAGCCGCAAATAGCACGGAAACGCATAATCCCTTCCTGTTTTTCAGTCAAGGCCCGTATAGCGGAAACCAAAAATTCTTCATCCTGGCTATAACCGTTAAACTTTAAAGCATCAATAATCTCCTGGCGAAAGAAAAAGCTGCGATGAAATCTGCCAATAAAATTTTCATGCTGTATGTTTTGATTAATGATATCACGCACATAATCATTTTTATAAAGATAAAATCGTATCACGCGCTTATAGAAATCTATGGTGCTGTTATCGATATCCGGTTTTTTTGACAAGGTGGGCGCAGCTTCACATTGTATTATCTCAATATGATTGCGGTTTTTTTTTGCTACTTCATAAAAATCGTAGGAGGCAATGAAATGACTGGAACGACTACCGACACTGGCTATCCAATTGCCGGTGCTGCTGCGTACTACCGGCACAGCAAAATCTTTTTCATTAGTCATTTTTTTATTGATAATCCTCCATCCTCCATAATGTTTATCCCAGAAAACCTTGAAATAGTCATTATCATTTACAACATAATATAATTTGTTTTGCGTGATTTTATCAACCAAAACACCCGTTGATTTTATTTCCAGTAGACGGGCATCAATATCTGTTTTCCATGCCTGCCGCAAATTTTTCTTGCGCCGTGATTCTGCTCTGATAGCTTCGTTGACGATTGAAACAATTTCGGTGATTTTATTTTTAATGTTCAAGGTAAGAAAAAACAGTAAGCTGCCGTAAGGCTGTAGCGGAAAAAGGAAAGAAGCAAATTCCTTAACCGACGCCGCGGCGAGTTTTTTTCCCACTTCAGGTGCGGATAGCACTAATTCATTAAGAATAAATCGTTGTAGCATCTCTCGCGGTGTATTGTTTTTTATGGCTTTGTATAATGCATGTTTTAATGTGTTTTCAGAGATTTTTTTAAATTGCCCCCCCATAAATACAATCGTGGTGATGAGATCAAATAGATCGAACATGATTTCATTGAATTTTATTTCATGCTCTTTATCATACCAGTGTTTGCAAAGCGTATCGAAAAAAGGAATAAACGAGGCTATATATTCAGGCCAACTATGGTTACGCAGCGTTTCTTTCAATCGATCGGCAATGGTAAGCAGTGTCGCATGAGACAAATAATCAATATTGTTAATCAGCGGCGTATCAAGACTTACCGGCGGTGACGAGTCAATCGGTTGTGAAATATAGGGTTTGATCAATGATATGATATCGCTACTATTGACTGCAACCAGCGTAAAGGGCGCCGCATGCATACCCATGGGCTCGTCTTCCGGAGGAGAAAGCACCAGGTCGATCATGGTGGTAAGATCGCCGCTGTTAGCGTCGATATCAGGAAACAGTCCCGCCAGGAAATCAGCCCCGCACCCCAGCGGCTCTGGGCGCCCCGATTGCTTATTCGCGTTATAGCCGCGCCAGTAAGCCATCATCTGTTGCACAAAAGGCTGGTTATCAAATTTATCAATGTCATGGATAAAGACATAACCGCTAAGGGTTGATAAAAGAAAAAGCTTGCCGCTTTGTAATCGCAAAAGTGAGAGGTAGCCAATATTTTTATGGGGGAAATAAACATAATTAAACGGGGATAGGCTGTTAGAAACATAGTTTCGCGAGAGAACTTCAAAGCAAAATATTTCTTTTGGCGGGTATATGGCGTCGACATAATCGATTGCGGACAAGTTAATCGCCGCCAGGCTGCTTTTACGGGCTTCATGACCGGCGTAAAAATGCTTATAATCATAAAATTGTTTATAATAATCTTCTAAAGAATCTTTTTTATCTGAAGGTGACAATTGATAAATGCTTAAATGGCCCACTTGTTCGCGCGTTTTATACTCAATGAAAAAATGCTGTTGTTCGCTGACAAAACTTCTTAGAATATACAATGCTTGTAATGAAGACAATAGGTCTTCATCAAAATTGTTTTTTGTGCTTAGATACCAAAATACGGAGGCTTTCATCATAAGTTCAACATCACCTTCCAAAACCCGTCGCTGATATGACAAAAGCATCTGATAATCTGTATGGTGGCCTTGCGTTTTTTTAGTTTCGGTTCTCATCGCCTCAATTTTTGCCGCAGCAATATATTGTTCAGCATTATCCGCCACAAGGGTTATATTTTTGCCCCTAAAATAATCAATGATGTTTATAAATATTCTTTGCAAATTCTTGAAGTAAGCAAGTAATATAAGCGTTGACTTATATGCATGTGAGTTTATTTTTAAGTCGTTATACCATTTCTGCTCTGTGTGGAATTTTTCTTGCTCTTGGTAATTTGCAATCAGTATTTCCGATAAAATAGCATATGCCTGGTCCCAGGGTGCAATGTTTTTTTCTTGCCAGGATGCCTCGTCTTCAGGTTGAACTTCATTCAGCCGAGATAACTCTACCATTTTAAGAATAAAATTTAGATGGGTATGCTTATTATGCCTAAAATGGATGTAATTTTCCGCCTCATTTATAAAGAGTCTTTCCATATCCGCAATATCAATTATAGTTTCATCAGCGACGAAAGGGTATCCAAGATTGGTCATTTCTCCTGGCAATAAAAAGTTATTAGTATGAACGCTTATTTCATTAAAACGAGTATACTCAAATATATAATAAAACCTTAATTTCAGCAGGCTCTCGGTTAAGGCTTTTTTATTGTTATCAATCAGTGCGGTGTAAATATCCTGATTGGTCGTGTAAGTGACCCGTTCCAAAGTGGTATGGTCGGCTTGGAAAAGCTGTGCGGTATATTCATCATGAGCTATTTTCATGACTTTGAGCGTGTTGTATATTTCGACATGAAAGGCATGATCATAAAATGAGGTATTTTTTATTTTTAATATCTGTTCATTTACGACTGAGGCGAAATCCCTGTTTTTCAGCAAAGCTACAGTATGACTAATGATATCGATATTGATATCTTCATAAGCCTCGACAAGCTTTCCTTCTATATCCGGAATATAGTCGTGCAGAGTTTTATAATCAGCCATATGCTGTTTGATCAGGCGATGACCGTCGGTGTCTGTTGCGCTTAAACCCAGCAACGACGTCAAGAGTTTTTCGGTTAACGTTTTAAGGATCAGTACGTGCAGTACATACGCTTTGTCTTTAAAATAAAGCCCATAATAAAATATATCTTCAGCCTTGGCGGCGATAAGCTTGTCTAACTCTATTAACGTCTCGCGATTGCCGTTGGCAAGGTTAACGCCCGTCGCCTGCAATTCCCGCCCCAGCTCATGTAACACCGCCCGGCCGGCGGGGTTGGCGGGTGTAAGGTTGAATTCCTGGTCATCAATGAAAAAGCGGCCAAGCTCAGGCGAGCCATCAGTGCGCGCACCGAGCGGATGGGGCATCACGGCGTCTGTTGGAAGCGCCGGAGCCGGCTTGACTTCTAATGGGCGTGGGCTATCGCCCGCGGGGGCCGGATGCGCTGATATCTCGGCAGCGGCTGAATAAAGGGTTTGGCGCCCTGCGGGCTCATGGAGCTGCAGGCCGCTCGTCTGGGGGAATATCAGCGGATCCCGCGCGTTGGCGAACCAGTTTAAAGCCGTATCCAGCCAAGCCGGGCGCGCCAGGATATACCCCGTGTTATATCCCTGAGCCAGGTGCGCCAGCAATTGGCCCAGCGCCGAGGTGACAGTGAGGGGCGCCTGCAGCAGATCTTCAATATAATAATTATTTTCGTGGACCACAACCAACCGGCTGTCCAAATATCCCGCTAGAATAGCCCGGCCGCTAGGCAAAGTAATATGCCTGACGGGGAGATTAATTGTTGTATCCATTAGCGTGATATTAATATAACGAACGCCGCCGGCCGTGAGTAAGCAGTCTTTGTTGCGAATCAATTCATTTGCACATTGATATAAATAATTAATTCTATCATCTGAGCCCGGCGTGGACCGCTGTTTGTCGCCGGCAATACCCGTCTGGTTTCCTTGATGGCGAATATCTGGCTCTTTTGGGTGATTAATATTTCTAGCTTTAATGATAACTTTTGAAAATGAATGCAAACTATTTATTGGTTTCAAATAAAAAGATGACGCCGATGGGGCATTGGATGTGCCGTAATTGATTAAATTAACCATATATTTCCTTAAGTTGTGCTTATGCTCACGAGGTTGAGGGCGAAATGAGTACGGGCCAGATAACGTCAATGATAAATGGTGTACGACCTATTTCCGGTTGGTATTATTGGTTATGCAAGGAGTTAGTGACCTACCATAATATAAACGAGTAGCTTAATTAAGCTTTAATAAGATTTTGTTTAATTGATTGAGAGGTTAAGTCGGGGAGACGCGGTGATAATCCGCCATAAAAAAGCCGCAGGGAAGGGCAACCTTTGATGCCGGCCCATAAAGGCTGGCTTAACTTGCTTTTTGCCGTCGGCTGCGCAAATCAACCGCACCGGCCAGCCGCTCAGGTGGCTGTTCACTGTCAGCCCAGGTAGCCACCGCGTATGATGATATGGCCGCTACGGTTACCCGTCGTTTGGTAAATAGTCTTTCGCCTATGCTTATCCATGCATCGGACAGCTATGACGACATATGCAATGTCAACTGGCATAAAGCCGATAGGCGGGCGCGGCGTATTTAGCCTGTTGATTTGACGTCGTCGCCAGTAAAAAAATGCCGCCAGTCTTTCGACACTTGAACGTCTTAGCGCCGTGGCACAGACACCGGTATTACAGGGTTCTTCTTTCTCTATGGCAGCCCCCCGCTGCGTAGGGCGCGGGTTTCAGGCGTTTGAGACACTGCATTTATTGGGTAGCGGCACGACATGGGCGTGACCTCTTAAAATCGCCACCTTATCCTGCGCCACTCTCTGGCCCAGCAAATAATCAGCTGGGCCGAACAAAACAACGCCACATTTGGCCGGGCCACACCAGACTCCGCGCCGTCCGTTTGACGACGGACCGGCGTTTAACGACTTTCCCGCGCCGCCGCCTGACTGAGACCGGCATTGAGTGATTCTGTGCTTGAGCTAAGACAGTGTGCTCGAGCGCTTAGTCTTGAAGAGAGGTAGTATTAAATTGATTGGATAAATATTTATACTCATCAATTGATAGTATAATATCCATAAAGGCTTGTTCGATAATGAAAACCTCGTTGCCGGCGACAATAGTATAATCCGCGATAATTTCTTTAAGCAATTTAAGAGAATCGGGACGCAATATTATATCCCCTACAATAAGAGGGTGGTGAGGGTTAGGTGGGTAGAATAACTGCAATATGTCGATGTAAATAAAAGGAACGTGTTGGGACACACCATGAAAGGGACTGTCTGTAATGTTTTGCCCGCGTTGTATGAATTCCAATCGGCGAATAACGTCGCGCACGGCATACAAAATTTCGTGCATTGCGCGCTGCATATTTTGCACTTTGATATATTCCTGGTGGTGAGTCCAATGCGGCAGTTCGCTGGGGGTGCCCATCGTGCTCATACTAACTTCTTCGGGATAATAGTCATAAAACCATTCAGGCCTTCTTAACCTTACAGTATCACTGATATAAGGTGGCACAGTATAAACCCTAATCCCCAGTTCATTAGCCAGGGCCTGCGCGGTAGAATAGCGGCTTCCATAGCCACTGAAGCAGGATGTCAACTCGATGCTGGTAATACTACGCAAATCAAATTTCTCACCATCTAAATATTTCAGTCCTTTAAGGATGTCGGAAAACTCGACAACGTCCATATGATTAACCATAAAAGGTGTGCCACGCAATTTTATAGATAAACGCGGCGTAGCTCCGTTAATGCGGGATATATGGCAATCTTTACCCAACAGTACCTGTTCCCGGGGGATATGTTGTTCCCGATATTTTTTTATGCGGCCATCGATAAAATATTCAGGGATTTTCTCTCTGGGAACATCGTCCAGCATTACCGGGGCATCGTCTTTCGCGCCAAACGCATCACCGGCGAATACTGTAAAAGTTTGTTCTACATGATGAGGTTTTAACAGACCATGGATGAAGGTACCCATCTGCTCGGCGATAATTAACGTGGCTCTTGCCTGGGGTGCAAAACCAAAAAAATCATTGCCCAAACCTATGAAACGTCCATTACCCAAACATAGCAATAAATGCTCAAGCTGATCGAGATAATTAAAAACAGCAATCAGTTTACCTTTATTGATTTTTAATAAGGCGGAGGTAGAGGGTATTATTTGCTGATTACTTAAAATGGCTAGACTCATCACCCTGTTGGATTTGGCCTGGGTGATTAAATTTAATAATCTTGCGGCGCCCGCGTTATCAATTATTGCAGATTTTAGTAACACATATAAAATAAATTCTTCATTAAAATTATAACTTTCGAAATGATTTCGCAATACTCTTGCTACTAAATGAATTTCAGGATTAACAATGGTTTCTTGAAAAACATTGAGGTTCTTTAAACTGGTATTTGTTTTTATAGTTAATGATCTATACCAAGAGGGCTCTTTTAGTAAAAACCCATTTTTTATATAAGTGTGCGGTGCTGTCGCCTCACGATAATTAAAATATTTGGCATCACCAATAAATTCAAAATCTTTAAATTTTATCAGTTCAAAGGGAGACGGTGAGTTATTCATCATCATGACCCATTCGTTTTCTGTGAAAACATCTCTTGTGTCATTGAAGCCAAAAATAGAACGGATTTCATTTAAATCAAGGATGTATTTCATCTCTCCTATCTTAATGGCCAAGGCGAAATATGTTTCTGCCATCATGTCGTTCTTGCTGCGCCAGCCGCATACTGCTCGGAATTGCACTTTGCTATCATCAATGCCACTTAACGTTTTTATCACAAGTTCGCTTGATTTTATATCATAAGTAAATCCATTGAATTCTTGTAAAGCCAGTATTTCTTGCTTGATGGAAAAAAAATGAAAAGAGTGATCCAGAAAAACATTAATGTCTATCTCGGCGCCAATTATCCTTTGTGAGTAATAATGCCTTTGTAGATAAAAATGTAATATTTTTTTATGGAAATCAATTAAATAATTATCTGAAATGTTTTGATAACTACTTGTTTTTATAGGCTCCATGAAGATTATTTTATTATCAAATTTCTTGTGATTCATTGGACTTATGCTGAAGGATGAAAATTTCAAGTCCACTAATTGCCCCGCGCTCGCAACCCAGTTGCCAGAATGGGTGCGGGCAACGGGAATAGCAAAGTTTTTATAATTGGGGCCATGTGAATTGATGATTCTCCATTCACCGTTATATTTATCCCAAAATACCGGGAAGTAGTCATTATTATTGATGACGTAAAATAATTCAGCCGATGTTGAATTTGTTGTGGCAACTCCTGTGTTTAATGTTTCTAATATCTTATCACTTACATTTGCTCTCCAAGGTTGGCGGAGTTTTTTTTTAAACGCACTATCGGATTTTAAGGCGCGATTAGCGATCGCTATTGAATCTAGAATGTTAACTTGCATATTATCTACAAAGACCGATAAAGCCTTACCTGAAGGATGGATAACGTTAAAGTAAGAAAAAAATTCATTTAGAGCGGTTTTGGTAAACTTTACCCCTATTTCCGGGGATGCGTTGATTAACTCGTTGATGACAAATTTTTTAAAAAGATCATGCCGTATTTTCTGCTCGATGGCCTTATGTAAGGCATGTTTTAATGTGTTTTCAGATATTTTTTTAAACTGGCCGGTAAAAGAAGCTAATGTCAACATTAGATCATAAATATCAAAAATAACGTCTTCAAATTTTATTTCATGCTCTTCATCATGCCAGTGACGGCAAAGCGTGGTGAAAAATGGGATAAAAGCGGCAATGTATTCCAACCAAGTGGCTTCATATAACTTTTCTTTCAACTCATCAGCAATGGATATCAATGTTGCCTGATTCATATAGTCAAAATTTGTTAGTAAAGAGTGGTTGATGCTTAAGGGTTGGAATGTATTCTGTTGCTGAGGTGTATAAGGTGTGATGATTAAATTTATATCATTATCTTTTACGGCAACCAACCCATATGCCGGCGCGGCGATGTCGATTGATTCCTCCTCGGGAGGACGCAGCAGTATTTCAACCATGGACGTTAGTCTATTACTATTGGCGTCGATTTTGGGGAATAGCGACGCAAGTGTCGTTTCATTAATAGGAAACTGAGGCCGATTGCGTAACGAAAAAATACTATCGCAATTAGCCCAATATGATTTCATTTGAAGGATAATGTCGGTTTTTTCCGGTGTGTCGATATCGGCGATGAATGGGAAACCATTCAATGTGGATAATAATACCTGCCGGTTGCTATGTAATGTTGCAATGGATAGATAGCCAAGATTTTCCGCAGGGAGATATACCGTTGTAAAGGGGGATAAATGGTTAGTAACGTAATTGCGGGAAAATATCTTGAAGCAGATAATGTCTTTTGGTGGATAAATAACATCTAAATAATTCAAAGTTGAGTTATTTAAGGCAATCATGGTGAGTTTTTGTGCTTCAGAAAAAGAATCATGAATTTTGTAGTATCTGAATTGATTATAATATCCATCAGCCGAATCTATCTGTGATGAAGGTTTGAGCTGGAAAACACTGGTGAAAGGTTGTTGCTGCCGAATGTGATGCTCATGTGAGATTTTCTGTTGAGCCGAGATAAAGTGTTTGAGTATATAGAGTACATTGATAGCGCTTAAAAAACCATCATCGATATTATTTTGTTGTGACATATACCAGGCAACCGCGGCCTTGGTTAGAACTTCTAAGTGACCGTTTGATTCGAGATTATTATATTCCAGTATTAAGCTATAATCATCTTTTTCTTGCGTTTCCTTTAGGGATATATTGCGTGCCGCTTCAATTTTTGCAGCTGCGATACGTTGTTCCTGAGTTGTTGCAACTATATGTCTTTTGTTGCTTCGAAAATTAACCACTTCATTAATAAATAGCTTTTGCAAATTAATTAAATATGTCATCATAATGAATAGCGTTTTGTCATTGTGAAGCCTGCTGACGAAGTCATTATACCAAAAAATATTCTCAAGGAATTTTTCTTTTTCAAATTGGTTAGCTTCGATAATATTTGATAATATTTCCTGTGCACGATAAAAATAGCTTATGTTATTTTCCATCCAATTGCCTTTATCGTTTGTGTTTATTTCATCTAGGCGGGAAATTTCGATTAAATCCAAAGCTTGATCGAAATGCAGGTGCGACGTTTTGTGTTGATAAATGAAACTTATTAATTCCTCGGCAAATAATTTATTCATCCCCTCTTTGTCGAATTCAATTTCATCTTCAACAAAAATATGCCACAGGTTTGATATTTCTCCCGGTACGATAAAATTTGATGTAAATATACTGATGCCATTGGAGCGTGTATATTCGAAGATATAAAGGAATTTTAGCTTTATTAAACTGTTTGTCAAATGTTCAGAGTTGCCGCTAATCAACGCACTGTAAATATCTTGGGAATTAATGTACAAAGCTTTTTCCAATGAAGGGAAATCGTCCAGGGTCATTTGGTGTCGGTATTCATCAAGGGCCTGAGTGAATAATATGAAATAATGCAGTAATCTTTTGTAATAAACACGCATCTCAAATGTAGATTGCTTAATATTATCGATTATTTCCTTTTTGGCTGTGGGGAAGTCTTTATTTCTTATGTGCGACACCAACTCTTTGATGATTTTAGTATCAACACGCCGAGTGGCATCCAGCACTCTTTGTTCTAAATCAGTAATGTAATCGCCAATTCTTATTTGATCTTCAGAATATTTGGCGATGTCATCGGCAGTGGGTGAGCCTTTTAACGCCAATATGTTCATGGTGGAAATAATGTTTTCGGAAATCATCTTGAAAATAATAATATTAAGCGAGTTGTTTTTTTCTTTAAGATATAAACCCTGATGAAACATAATCGCCATTTCGCGGCCGATATACGCGTCAAATTCAAGTAGCATGGTCAGGGGATTGTCCACCTGCGCTGCGTTTTGCTGAAAAAAATAATGTATAAGGCTTTGCAGCTGAGCCTCGGCTTCCAGATTCGCGGGTGCAATTTTGAACTCATGGCTATCGATAATAAATATTAACTGACTGGGAATAACGGCGGTCTTCACTGCCTTATCGGTCCCAGATGAAGAAGACAAGGCCTGCTTGACCGGCGGTGATAAGGTGGTGGTCTCAATGTCTTTTTCCTCGCGTGAAATCGTGTCTGCCGGGCCTAACTGCGCCGAAAAATCAGCCTGCGCGGCGTAAATAACATTACCGGAAGTGAAATTGGTAGGGACTAACGGCTTGCCGTCGGCCTGTGGGAAAATTAACGGGTCGCCCATGCTGCCAAGCCAGTTAAACGCTTTATGCATCCAGCCGGGCCGGTCCTTTGCGTTCGACCAACCGCTTGCGTAGGTAAGGTGAGCAAGCAAATTGGCAAAAGTTGCTTTCCAGGTTAATGGTGTGTGCCAGGAGTGTTCGATATGATAATTGCTGCCGTCCGATACAATTAATCTTTCCTCAACATACCCAGCATAAATTGACCTGCCGCTGGGCAATGAGATGTTTTTTGCGGGTATGGATTTTTTGTTCCCCATTAATTCAATTGCGATATATTTTGTATTGCCGGGGCGCAATAAACAATCCAGGTTATTTCGGAGTTCATTGACGCAACAAAATAAATAGTCGATATTTTTCTCATGGTTCTTTTCTACTTGTGCATCACCATCTCGGGCAGTGCTGTGTCCATTTATTTCAGTTTTATTGATTTTATCTTCTAAGTAAATATTTTTGACATTCATAACCGCTTCGGTATAAGGATGTCTTGAACTATGTGTCATCAATTTTTGATCGATGCACCGCATATTGCCATGAGAGTTAATATCTATTGCGTTTGTCATGTTAGGCATGAATTCTTCCTTATTCATTATGATTGACAATGATTAATGGGGTTATTATGCGGGCAAGATTATGGTCGTGATCGGTGAATGATATATCGTGCGGGTGCAATGATGTTAATATTTGCCAGCATGGGTTTATCATATCACTGCGCGGGTGAATCAAAACTTAATACTTTGTGGCGGTTTAACAAAAAATGAGATTTTATTGCCGTCGTTTTTTGTGGGGATTATTATCTAAAAAGCCGCCTTCAGGCGGCCTTGGCGCGTTAACTAAGCTCGGCGCTATTTTGACGGGGTCCATGCGCTCAAAAGCGGGTATCCACCGCGTTGGCCAGCATGGCCAGCAGTCTTTCGGTATCTTCCCAGCCCAGGCAGCCGTCGGTAATGGATTGGCCATAGGTCAACGCCTGGCCGGGTAGCAGGGCCTGGCTGCCTTCCACCAGGAAACTTTCGGCCATCACGCCCGCCACCCGCCGTGAGCCGCCGCGTATCTGCGCGCATACCGATTCGGCCACGTCCAGCTGGCGGCGATACTGCTTCTGGCTGTTGCCATGGCTGAAATCCACCAGCAAATGCGGCGGTAGCCCGAACTCCTGCAAATGGGCGCAGGCCTGCTGCACATCCGCGGCGTGGTAATTAGGCGTGCGCCCGCCGCGCATGATGATATGGCCGTAGGGATTGCCGGACGTTTGGTAAATGGTCATTTGGCCCTGCTTATCCGGCGACAGGAACATATGGGAAGCGCGGGCGGCGCGAATGGCGTCAACGGCGATTTGTGTGTTGCCGTCGGTACCGTTTTTAAACCCGACCGGGCATGACAGCGCCGACGCCATTTCCCGGTGGATCTGGCTTTCAGTGGTGCGGGCGCCGATGGCGCCCCAGCTGATTAAATCGGCAATATACTGGCCGATCACCATATCAAGAAATTCCGTGGCGGTGGGCATCCCCATTTCATTCAGCGCCAGCAGCAGGCGGCGCGCGGCTGCCAGCCCGTCATTGACACGATAGCTGCCGTCCAGGCCAGGATCGGAAATCATGCCTTTCCATCCGACCACTGTGCGCGGTTTTTCAAAATAGGCGCGCATAACGATCTCCAGGCGATCCTGGTAGCGAACGCGCAGGGTATTCAACTGGCGCGCATAATCTATGGCGGCGTCGGTATCATGGATGGAGCAGGGGCCCACCACCACCAGCAGGCGCGGATCGTTGCCGTGAAGGATATTTTCAATGCGCCGGCGTGCGCCGTTGACATGATCCGTTATCTGCGGGGTGAGAGGCAAAAGTTCGGCAAGCTTCGCCGGCTCAATAAGACGACCAATGCGCCTGGTGCGCAATTCATCTGTGTTAAACATGGACAATCTCTAAAATGGCTTCTTCGCAACGGTGGAAATACCGGGAAGTGATGCCGATCACAATAAACCAAAAGCAGATGAATTCAAAAAAAATAATGCAATTTGCATTAGTACATGCGCCGGTTCAAGCCCAGTAAATCCATTATTTTGGTCGCCATTTCCTCTACTGAATGATTGGTGGAGTTGAGAAAAGGGATCTGATGGTTGCGAAACAGCGACTGGACTTCGTTAACTTCCAGCCGGCACTGGCGCAGCGAGGCGTACTGGCTGTTGTTCATGCGTTCATCGCGAATGGCCGCCAGACGCTCCGGATCGATGGTCAGGCCGAACAGTTTATCATGGTAGGGTTTCAGCGCCGCCGGCAGGCGCAGGTTATCCATGTCGTCGGCGATAAAGGGATAATTGGCGGCGCGGATACCGTACTGCATGGCGAGGTAAATGCTGGTGGGGGTTTTGCCGCAGCGCGACACGCCCAGCAGGATAATCTGCGCCTGATCCAGGTTGCGCAGCGAGATGCCGTCATCATGGGCCAAGGTGTAATCGATGGCGGCGATGCGGGCATCGTATTTGGTCAGGTTGGTGGCGGTCAGCCCATGGGTGCGATGCGCCACCGGATCCGGTGCCAATCCCAGTTCCTGCTGTAGCGGCGCCACCAGCGCCTGGACTACGTCCTGGCAAAATCCGGCGCTGTTTTCCACAATGGTGCGGATAACCGGCGATACGATGGAATAAAACACCAGGGGACGCACGCCGCTCTGTTTATAGAGCGCATTGATCTGCTCGCTCACCGCCATGGCCCGGGTCTCGGTTTCCACAAACGGCAGGGTATAGCTGGTGGTGGAGACGGGAAATTGGGACAGCACCGCGTGGCCGACCACTTCAGCGGTAATGGCCGTGCCGTCGGAAATAAAGAATACGCTGCGTTCCATGATGTTCTCCTGATGTTGTACGCATGTTGCTTTAAGGGTGTTTTTATCGATAAATCCATTGCGGCAAACTCTGATTTTTGGCGCTGGCACGATTCATCCTAGGCAGATGCAATAAAGTTTATGCTACGCTCTGTCAAATAATCGTTAACACCCGGCATTATCACTAGCAATACCCTATTTCATTATAAGTTATAAAAGGATGATCAGATGTCTCAGACTGACAATGATTCAGATAGCGTATTATGGTACAACCAGCTCGGAATGCATGACGTAGACCGCGTTGGTGGTAAGAATGCTTCTCTGGGGGAAATGATTACCCATTTATCCGCCCTGGGGGTTTCCGTGCCGAACGGTTTCGCCACCACGGCCAAAGCGTTTAATGATTTTCTCAATCAGAGCGGCATCAACCAGCGTATCTATGATCTGCTGGATCATACTGATATCGACGATATCGGCGCATTGTCCCAGGCCGGGAAGCAGATTCGGCAATGGATTATCGATACCCCTTTCCAGCCGGAACTCGCAAACGCCATCAGCGCCGCGTACGGGCAGCTGTCGGCGGATGACGACGAGGCGTCGTTTGCGGTGCGTTCCTCCGCCACCGCCGAGGATATGCCCGACGCCTCGTTCGCCGGCCAGCAGGAAACCTTTCTCAATGTCCAGGGCATTGATGCCGTCATGACGGCCATCAAGCACGTCTACGCCTCGCTGTTCAACGATCGCGCCATTTCCTACCGGGTACACCAGGGCTACGACCACCGCGGCGTGGCGCTTTCTGCCGGGGTACAGCGCATGGTCCGCTCCGATCTGGCGGCGGCCGGCGTGATGTTTACCATCGATACCGAATCCGGTTTTGACCAGGTGGTGTTTATTACCGCCGCCTACGGCCTGGGTGAAATGGTGGTGCAGGGCGCGGTCAATCCCGATGAATTCTATGTGCATAAACCCACGCTGGCGGCGGGCAAACCGGCGATTGTCCGGCGCAATATCGGCTCGAAAAAAATCCGCATGGTGTATGCCGATAGCCAGGAACACAGTAAACAGGTGCGCATCGAGGATGTTCCCGAACGCGAGCGTCGCCGTTTCGCCCTTACCGATGAGGAAGTGCAGGATCTGGCGCGTCAGGCGCTGCAAATCGAACAGCATTACCAGCGGCCGATGGATATCGAATGGGCCAAGGACGGCCATACCGGCCAGTTGTTTATTGTCCAGGCGCGGCCTGAAACCGTACGCTCACGCGGCCAGGTGATGGAGCGCTACCAGCTTAAATCCCGCGGCGAGGTGCTGATTGAAGGGCGGGCCATCGGTCATCGCATCGGCGCCGGTCCGGTTAAGGTGATTCATGATATCAGCGAAATGGATCGGGTCGCGGCCGGGGATGTGCTGGTCACCGACATGACCGACCCGGATTGGGAACCGATCATGAAAAAAGCCTCCGCCATCGTGACCAATCGCGGCGGGCGCACGTGCCATGCGGCGATCATCGCCCGTGAACTGGGCATCCCGGCGGTGGTGGGCTGCGGCGACGCCACCGAGCGCCTTGCCGAGGGCCTGGAGGTTACCGTCTCCTGCGCCGAGGGCGATACCGGTTACGTCTACCAGGAACGGCTGGATTTCGCCGTTAACAGTTCCGCCATCGATAAGATGCCGGCGCTGCCGCTGAAGATCATGATGAACGTCGGCAATCCCGACCGGGCATTTGATTTTGCCGGGCTGCCCAACGACGGTGTGGGCCTGGCGCGACTGGAGTTTATCATCAATCGTATGATTGGGGTCCATCCCCGCGCGCTGCTGGAGTTCGATGATCAGACGCCGAAGCTGAAACAGGAAATCAACGATTTGATCCAGGGCTATGACAGCCCGAAGGAATACTACATTGCCCGCCTTACCGAAGGCGTTTCCACGCTTGCCGCGGCATTCTGGCCGAAACGGGTGATCGTGCGCCTGTCCGACTTCAAATCCAATGAATACGCCAACCTGGTGGGGGGCGAGCGCTACGAACCCGACGAGGAAAACCCGATGCTGGGCTTTCGCGGCGCGGGCCGTTACGTTTCCGAGAATTTCAAAGCCTGTTTTGCGCTGGAGTGCGACGCCATTAAACGCGTGCGCAACGACATGGGACTGACCAACGTGGAAATCATGGTGCCGTTCGTGCGTACCGTCGCCCAGGGCAAGGCGGTGGTGGATGAGCTGGCGCGCCAGGGATTGAAACGCGGCGAGCAGGGGCTGAAAATCATCATGATGTGCGAAATTCCCTCCAACGCCCTGCTGGCGGATCAGTTCCTGCAACACTTTGACGGATTTTCCATCGGGTCGAATGATATGACGCAGTTGGCGCTGGGCCTGGACCGCGACTCAGGATTAGTCTCCGAATTGTTCGACGAGCGGGACGAGGCGGTAAAAGCCCTGCTGTCGATGGCTATCAAAGCGGCCAAGGGGCAAGGTAAATACGTCGGTATCTGCGGGCAGGGTCCCTCGGATCATGAAGATTTCGCCGCCTGGCTGATGGAGCAGGGTATCGACAGCTTGTCCCTGAATCCGGATACCGTGGTAAAGACCTGGCTAAGCCTGGCCGAACTCTGATATTCCGTTCGCTGAAAAACACCGAAAAAAAAAGCCGGGGACGCCCCCGGCTTTTTTGTTTTAGCCAAAGATTTATAGCTCACCTTTTATGGCAACAATATCCAAGGCAATGATTAATCTGCGCGGGGAAAAAGGCGAAAAAAAAGCCCATCCTATGAGACGGGCAAAGACTACACACAGCAATTCGTTTAACTCAGGGGAAACCTTGATGTAAAATCAGTGAGTTGAGTTAATTGATGTGCTAATAATATTAATTACATGAGGCGGAGTCATTAAGAATCCTCCGAATAAGTAAATTAAAAGTTAAAGAAGCTGACAATTAATGATGTTGGTATATTAATTTCCAGATGAGTTTTATCTCATCTGGAAAAATTATATTGGCGAATTAAATTTAAGCTTAGAATTCCGACAAATCACTGAGGTGTTTCTCGGGGTCGTGCATTTCACTCGGCGAAGGCGCCTCGTGCACCCAGGCAAAGATCAGCCGGTAAGATACCGCCAGCACCACCGGCCCGATAAACAGGCCAATCATCCCGAACGCCAGCAGGCCGCCGATAACGCCGCACAGCACCAGCAGGATCGGTAAATCCGCGCCCATGCGGATAAAGATCGGCCGGAGAATATTGTCGAGCGTGGCGACCACGCAGCTCCATACCAGCAGCACCGTGCCCCAGGTGGTATCGCCGCTCCAGTACAGCCAGATCATGGCTGGGATTAGGATGGGCAGCGGACCCAGCTGGGCTATGCAGGTGATAAACATGATGATGGTCAGAATGGTGGCGAAGGGGATGCCGGATACCGCCAGCCCGATGCCGCCCAATACCGCTTGCACGATGGCGGTCAATACCACGCCCAGCGCCACCGCCCGGATGGCTTGCGCAGCCAGCAGGACCGAGGCGTCGCCGCGTTCGGCGCCCAGGCGGATGGCAAAATGGCGCACCGCCAGAGCCACCCGTTCACCACGGATATACAGCAGTACGCTGAACAGCAGCATCAGGGCGCAATGGATAAGAAAACTGCCCACCTGCGCCACCTGCGACAACAGCCAGGTCGCCGACTGGCCGATGTAAGGCTGTATCTTGGCCACCAGCGGGCCGCCGCCACCGGAAATCGTCGCCTGCCAGCCGGAATAAAGCTTATGGCCGACCAGCGGCACATCGCGCAGCCAGTGCAGCGCCGGCAGGGTGAGCCGGTTTGGCTCGGTCGCCCACGCCACCAGCGGCGCGCTGTTGTCAATGACGCTGCTGATAAGCACGGACAGCGGCAGGACGAACAACAATACCAGCAACAGGGTCATGACGAGCACCGCCAGCGAACGGCGTCCCCATAATAACGCCTGGATTTTGATCAGTAGCGGCCAGGTGGCGATGACCACCATGCTGGCCCAGGCAAAACCCAGGATAAAAGGCTGCACCACCCAGAAACAGGCTAATGTCATCAGCGCGATAAAAGTTACGCTAAAGAGCATCCTTGGCAGATCAAGCAGTTGACGCGGGTAATCCATGAAAAAGTTTTCACCTCAATAAACAGCGGGTAAATAGGGTAAGGCAACGATCGGAGAAAGGGGATCCGTTGTTCAGCAATAGTCTTAATGATGCGTTATTTCCCCGTTTTTTAACAGGCCATAACAACAATTTTAACGCCCGCCAGGGCCAACCGGCGTTGCCGGCAGCGCCGGGGTATCATCGCCTGGGGCAAAAAATTTCTCCGTCCACGCG
The DNA here is from genome assembly GCF_046352915.1 of Sodalis sp. C49. Taxonomy (NCBI): domain Bacteria; kingdom Pseudomonadati; phylum Pseudomonadota; class Gammaproteobacteria; order Enterobacterales; family Bruguierivoracaceae; genus Sodalis; species Sodalis sp. C49. The sequence goes on from NZ_CP163303.1 coordinate 836,422, forward strand.
CGCGTCCAAAAAAAATATGATAAAACAATCGGGTCGGACCTTCATAAAAATCCTTATGCCGGCCCCCTTTACACTTGAAAAGCAGGCTCAGAGTTAATGATCCCACAGATCTCCCAGGCGCCGGGAATTGCCCAACCGGTTCTCGAGTTTATTGCCCAATTGCAACGCAGCGGCTTTACCGGCGACAGCGCCACGTCCTACGCCGATCGCCTGACCATGGCGACCGATAACAGTATTTACCAGTTGTTGCCCGACGCCGTGCTGTTTCCGCGTTCAACCGATGATGTGCTGTTAATCAGCCGGCTGGCGCGGGAGCCGCGTTTTGCCTCGTTGGCCTTTACCCCGCGCGGCGGCGGCACCGGCACCAATGGCCAGGCGCTTAATAGCGGCGTAGTGGTGGATATGTCGCGACATATGAACCATATCCTCGAAGTTAATCCCGAACAGGGATGGGTCAGGGTCGAGGCGGGTGTCATCAAGGATCAGCTCAATGAATATCTGCGCCCGCTGGGCTATTTTTTTGCCCCCGAGCTGTCCACCAGTAATCGCGCCACGCTTGGCGGCATGATCAATACCGACGCGTCGGGCCAGGGGTCGCTGGTGTACGGCAAAACGTCCGATCATGTCCTGGGCCTGCGCGCGGTGCTGATGGCGGGCGAAGTGCTGGATACCTGCGCCATGCCTACCGCGCAGGCGGAAAAGATAGCCGGGGAAGCGGGCGCGGCAGGGCGGATTTACCGCACGGTGCTGGATCGCTGCCGCGAGCGGCGCCAGCTGATCCTGGACTCATTTCCCAAGTTAAATCGCTTCCTGACGGGTTACGATTTGCGCCATGTCTACAGCGACGACCTGCAAACGTTTGACCTGACGCGCATCCTGACCGGGTCGGAGGGAACGCTCGCCTTCATCACCGAAGCGCGGCTGGATATTACGCCTTTGCCGAAGGTGCGCCGTTTGGTGAATGTAAAATATGATTCATTCAACTCCGCCTTGCGCAACGCGCCGTTTATGCTGCAGGCCCATGCGTTGTCGGTGGAAACGGTGGACTCGACGGTACTGAACCTGGCCCGCGAGGATATTGTCTGGCATTCAGTCCGCGAGCTGATCCGGGATGTGCCAGCGCGGGAGATGCTGGGACTGAATATCGTTGAGTTCGCCGGTGACGACGCGTCCCTTGTCGCCGCCAGGGTGGCGGCGTTATGCCAGGGCCTTGATCGGCTGATGGCTGAAGGCGGCGGCGGTGTCATCGGCTACCAGATCTGCGATCGGCTGGCCGACATCGAACGCATCTACGCCATGCGCAAAAAGGCGGTGGGCCTGCTGGGCAATAGCAAGGGCGCGGCCAAACCCATACCTTTCGCCGAGGATACCTGCGTTCCGCCCGAGCATCTGGCCGATTATATCGCCGAGTTCCGCCAACTGCTGGACGAACATCACCTCAGCTACGGCATGTTCGGCCATGTGGATGCCGGCGTGTTGCACGTTCGTCCGGCGCTGGATATGTGCGATCCCGCCCAGGAAATATTAATGAAACAGTTGTCGGATCGCATAGTACAACTGACGGCAAAATATGGCGGCCTGCTGTGGGGGGAGCATGGCAAGGGGTTTCGCGCCGAGTACAGCCCGGCGTTTTTCGGCGCGACGCTCTATCATGAGCTACGGTGTATAAAATCGGCTTTCGACCCCGGCAACCGCCTCAATCCCGGCAAGATATGCGCGCCGGTGGACAGCGACGCGCCGATGAAACACATCGACGCCGTCAAACGCGGCACCTACGACCGGCAGATCCCGGTGGCGGTGCGCGGGTCATTTCGCGGCGCGCTGGAATGCAACGGCAATGGCCTGTGTTTCAATTTCGACGCGCGCAGCCCGATGTGCCCGTCCATGAAAATCACCGGCGACCGTATCCACTCGCCAAAAGGCCGCGCCACGCTGGTCAGGGAATGGCTCAGGCTGCTGGCCGTGCAGGGGGTCGACCCGCTGCTGCTGGAAAAAAACCTGCCCAGCGGTATCGCCACGCTGCGCGATTTGGCCGGCAGGGTGCGCAACAGCCGGCGGGCGAAACAGGGCGAGTATGATTTTTCCCATGAGGTCAAGGCGGCGATGGCCGGTTGCCTGGCCTGCAAAGCCTGCTCGACGCAATGCCCGATTAAAATCGATGTGCCGGGTTTCCGTTCCCGTTTTCTCCAGCTGTATCACAGCCGTTATCTCCGTCCGGCGCGCGATCACCTGGTGGCCGGCGTCGAAAGCTACGCGCCGCTGATGGCACGCGCGCCCAGGCTGTTTAACTTTTTCCTGCAGCAGCCCTGGCTGCGCGAACTGAGCCGGACGCGCATCGGCATGGTGGATTTACCCCTGCTGTCGACGCCCTCGCTGCGCACACGTCTTATGGGGCATCGCGCCGCCGGCATCACCCTGGAACAGCTGGAGGCGATGACGGCCGCGCAGCGCCGGGGCCATGTCCTGATTGTACAGGATCCCTTTACCAGCTATTACGATGCCGCCGTGGTGGCGGATTTTGTCCGTCTGGTGGAAAAACTGGGCGGGATTCCGGTATTGCTGCCGTTCTCACCCAACGGCAAGGCCCAGCATATCAAGGGTTTTTTACAGCGCTTCGCCAAAACCGCCGCCAGAACCGCCGATTTCCTTAACCGCACCGCGCGCCTGGGGCTGCCCATGGTGGGCGTGGATCCCGCGCTGGTGCTGTGTTACCGGGATGAGTATCGCGAGATCCTCGGCGACCGGCGCGGAGACTTCCAGGTACAGCTGGTACATGAATGGCTGATGACGCTGCCGCCGCCGGTATCAGTGACAACGTCACAAGATACCACCGGGTTACCGGTACCCGCTGGCCGACCTGATGCCGGCGGCGCCTTAGCGCCCGCCGCCGGCGCGCAGCCGGTTGCTCAGCCCGCGCAGGGGTGGTATTTATTCGGCCATTGCACCGAATCCACCGAGCTGCCGGTCAGCGGTCAGCAGTGGTCCGCTATTTTTGCCCGTTACGGCGCCAGTCTTGAAACCGTCGGCGTCGGATGCTGCGGCATGGCCGGCACCTATGGCCATGAAAGCGCCAACCTGGATAATTCACTGGGCATCTACGCCCTGTCCTGGCAGCAGGCCTTGCAGCGCTTGCCGCGCGCCCGCTGCCTGGCGACCGGCTATTCGTGCCGCAGCCAGGTGAAACGTATCGAAGGGGAAGGCATCCGCCACCCCCTGCAAGCCTTGCTGGAGATTATCTGATGATTTGGAAACGTCCCGCGTCCCTGGACGCGCTTAACCAGAAAAGCGCGGGCACCCTGGCCGCGCATCTGGGCATCGTCTTCACCCGTATTGGCGCGGATGAACTGGAGGCGGTGATGCCGGTGGACGAGCGCACCCGCCAGCCGTACGGCCTGCTGCACGGCGGCGCCTCGGTGGCGTTAGCCGAAACCCTGGGATCGGTGGCCGGCTATCTGTGCACGCAGGGCGAGGACATCGTGGTGGGCCTGGATATCAACGCCAACCACCTGCGCCCGGTTACCGACGGCCAGGTGCGCGCCGTGTGCCGGGCCATTCATCTGGGGAAAACGCATCAGGTATGGGAGATCCTGATATCCGATGGCCGCGGCAGGCTTAACTGTATTTCCCGCCTGACCACGGTGGTGCTCAGGGCCGGGGAAGAGTTGCCTAACCCGGCTGCCCGGGGCTAACCCGCGCTTTCAGCCTGAGCATCAATACCGCGGCCAGGGCGGCCATCGCCGCCGCGCACAGATAGATGCTCGACATGCCCAGGTGCGACATCACCAGTCCCGCCGCCGGTCCGGCCAGGCTGAGCCCAAGGTCCAGAAAGGCCGAGAAGGTGCCGAGGGCGGTGCCCTGGTTTTGCGGCGCGACCTGTTTGACCGCTTCTACGCCCAGGGCCGGGAAGACCAGCGAAAAGCCGGCGCCGGTCAGCAGGGCGCCCAGGGACGCCAGCACCGGGCCGGGGGCCGCCCATATCAACAAGAGTCCCAGCGCCTCGGCGGTAAACGACGCCAGCGCGACGTTCAGCCCGCCGTACTTATGGATGGCGTTGCCGAGCACCAGGCGCACGCCGACAAAAGCGCCGCTCATCAGGGTCAGCGCGAAGGCGGCGCCGTCCCATGCATATTCGGCGTAATAAAGCGTGATAAAACTGACGATGACCCCAAACCCCAGGGTACCCAATCCCAGTCCCACGCCATAAAGCCAGATCTTGCCGACCACGATGCCAAAGGCGATGCGTTTACCGGGAACAATCGCCACCGGGGTTTTACGCAGCGCCAGCACCCAGGCGAGCAGGGCGGCGACCAGGATAAACGCGCCGATGACGCCCAGGCCGCCGATGGCGTTTAGCCACACGCCCAGCGGCGCGCCAATGGCGATGGCGCCATAGGTGGCGACGCCGTTCCAGGATATCACCCGGGCGGTATGGCGCTGCCCGACGCTGGCAATACCCCATAAGATGGCGCCGGTACTGGCGAAACTTTCGCCCACGCCCAATATCAGGCGCCCGGCGAACAGCAGGCCGAGGCTGGCCCACGGCAGGCTCTCGGACCCACTGGCCAGCAGGCAAAACACCCCGCTCAGGCTGCAACATCCCAGTCCGAGCAGCACCCCTTTTTTTGGCCCCAGCAGGTCGGCGTAACGCCCGGCGTAAGGGCGGCTGAGCAGGGTCGCCGCATATTGGATGCTGATGGCAAAACCCGCGATCACCTGATTGTAGCCCAGGGTGTTATGGGTAAATCCGGGAATGATCGCCAGCGGTATGCCGATGGTCAGGTAGCAGATAAAGGTGAAAAAGATAATGGGAAATATCCGCCGGTTCAGCTGCGGCGAGGACAGGACCGGGGGAGAAACGGCTGGGGAGGGCATAAAGGACTATTCCGGAAAAAAACGTGAGTCTTAGCATACCGCCCGCCATGCCGGGAGGCGCGCGAAATGATGTAAAAAAATATCGCGGGTTAACCCGCCTGCGTCGGATCGACAGCGCCGGCGATATCTGGTTCTAACTGTGATATAATTGTATAATAAATGTGAATGGAACGATGCTGCCGCGTGTGACGTACCGCACGTATTGCTTGTGCCGCTACCCTTGCGCAGGGGTATGGTAAACCCGATTATCGTTGCGCGGGGCCGGCCTTTTTAGGCGTCAAAATTGCATTATTATGAATACCTATGCGCAATTAATGCTAATTAAAATCGAGATGGTTATCATTATCAATTGGGGCGGCGCTGTTTTCAGCAAATAGAGGCGCGTCCACCGGCGCTGGGCTATTAAAAAATGGGTAACAATTGCGCTAACCTGACGCGGTAATGATATTTTTGTTTAAACCTCTCGTAAAAATAGTTTTTTTCGATGATTATTTTTATATTCGCGCGCCGAAAAGTTCTGGTATTTTTAATAGGGGTATTCGAGATAAAATGCCTTTTATTTCAGTGGATTATAAAAACAGCCTGCCGAGAGTGCGGCGGGCCGGGCAGTAATATAGCGACTATAATTAACTTAATGCCTGTTTTAACCGCCGTTTTTAGCTATTCCCATGCAAAGTGCAAGGTTGCAGTGAATATTCATATCACTAACATAGAGAGATTGCTGTTTATCGTCTTGAAACATTGAGAGGTAAGTTTTATGCAAATGGACACGGTTGAAACGTTTTCACTGGAAGAAAACATCTGGCAAGGCCTGACCCTCAGCGCCAGCGCCGCCAGGCAAATCCGTCATCTGATGGAACAAAATTCCGCCATGCAAGGGTTACGGCTTGGCGTGAAACAATCCGGCTGCGCCGGTTTCGGTTATGTGATGGACGTGGCGACCGCTGCGGCCGAAGAAAGCGAACTGGTTTATGAGCGTGACGGCGCGCGGCTTTTTGTCCCGCTGAAAGCCATGCCTTTTATCGACGGCACGGAAGTGGACTTCGTGCAGGAAGGCTTGAATCACGTATTTAAATTCAACAATCCCAAAGCTCAACATGCCTGCGGGTGTGGCGAAAGTTTTGGCCTTTGAGCGATGAACCATTATGGCACGAAGCACTATTGAAACTCCCGAGGCGATTGACGCCGCGCAGCCCTGGATAAAAAGCGAACGTTATAAAGAAGGCTTTTTTACCCAACTGGTCACCGACGAGCTGGCACATGGCATCAGTGAAGACGTGGTGCGGGCAATCTCGGCTAAACGTAATGAACCGGAATGGATGCTGGAGTTTCGCCTTAATGCCTACCGCGCCTGGCTGGAAATGGAAGAGCCGCACTGGTTGAAAGCGCATTATAAAAAACTGGATTATAACGATTACAGTTATTATTCCGCCCCTTCCTGCGGCAGCTGCGACGACAACTGCGGTTCCCAGCCCGGCGCCATGCAGCAGCCAGGCCAGGACGCGGCCAAGAATTACCTGACCGATGAAGTGGAAAAAGCGTTCAACCAACTGGGCGTACCGGTGCGTGAAGGCGCCGAGGTAGCGGTCGACGCCATTTTCGACTCGGTGTCGGTATCGACCACCTATCGCGACAAGCTGGCGAAGGAAGGCATTATCTTCTGTTCGTTTGGCGAAGCCATCCATGAACATCCGGATCTGGTGCGGCAGTACCTGGGCAGCGTGGTGCCGCCCAACGATAACTTTTTCGCGGCCCTGAATTCCGCCGTGGCTTCCGACGGCACCTTTGTCTACATCCCCAAAGGCGTGCGTTGCCCGATGGAGCTGTCCACCTACTTTCGCATTAACGCCGCGAAAACCGGGCAGTTCGAGCGCACCATCCTGATTGCCGACGAAGACAGTTACGTCAGTTATATCGAAGGCTGCTCGGCGCCGGTGCGCGACAGCTATCAACTGCACGCCGCGGTGGTGGAAGTTATCGCCCACAAAAACGCCGAGGTGAAATATTCCACGGTGCAGAACTGGTTCGCCGGCAGCGAATCCGAAGGCGGCATCCTGAACTTCGTTACCAAGCGGGCGCTGTGCGCCGGCGAAAACTCCAAGATGTCATGGACGCAGTCGGAAACCGGTTCGGCCATTACCTGGAAGTACCCCAGCGTTATTCTGCGCGGCGACAATTCGGTGGGCGAGTTCTTCTCGGTGGCCCTGACCAATGGACGCCAGCAGGCCGATACCGGCACCAAGATGATCCATATCGGCAAGAACACCCGTTCGACCATTATTTCCAAGGGTATCTCGGCGGGGAAAAGCGAGAACACTTACCGCGGGCTGGTGAAAATCATGCCCAGCGCCACCAATGCGCGTAATTTCACGCAATGCGACTCGATGCTGATCGGCGCGGACTGCGGTGCGCACACCTTCCCTTATGTGGAAGTGCGCAACAATACCGCCCAGTTGGAACATGAGGCGACGACCTCGCGCATCGGTGAAGATCAGCTGTTTTATTGCCGCCAGCGCGGGATCAGCGAGGATGACGCCATCTCGATGATCGTAAACGGGTTCTGTAAGGATGTGTTCTCGGAACTGCCGCTGGAATTCGCCGTCGAGGCGCAAAAACTTTTGGCTATCAGCCTGGAACACAGCGTGGGCTAATCCCGCTTTTTAGTTGCCGACTGCGCACCAGCATGTGCTGCCCGTACGGGCGCACCGAAAGTCGGGTAAAGGAAAAAATATGTTAACAGTTCGCAATTTAAACGTCAGTGTGGAAGATAACGTCATCCTCAAGGGAGTGAACCTGGAAGTCAGGCCCGGCGAGGTGCATGCGATCATGGGACCTAACGGGTCCGGCAAAAGTACCTTGTCGGCCACGCTTGCCGGGCGGGATGACTATCAGGTCACCGACGGCGAAGTGCTGTTCAAAGGCAAGGATCTGCTGGCGCTGGAGCCGGAAGAGCGGGCGGGCGAAGGTATTTTCATGGCCTTCCAGTATCCGGTGGAGATTCCCGGCGTCAGCAATCAGTTCTTTTTGCAGACCGCAGTGAACGCGGTGCGTAAATACCGGCAGCAAGAACCCCTGGACCGCTTTGATTTTGCCGATTTTATCGAAGAAAAAATCGCCTTGTTGAAAATGCCCCCCGATCTGCTGACCCGATCGGTAAACGTCGGCTTTTCCGGCGGTGAAAAAAAACGTAACGATATTCTGCAAATGGCGGCGCTGGAGCCGGACCTGTGCATCCTGGACGAGACCGATTCCGGGCTGGATATCGATGCGCTGAAAGTGGTGGCGCACGGCGTCAATACGCTGCGCAATGAACAGCGCTCTTTTATTATCGTCACCCATTACCAACGTATTCTGGATTATATAAAACCGGATCACGTGCACGTGCTTTACCAGGGCCGCATCGTAAAATCCGGCGATTTTTCCCTGGTGAAACAGCTTGAGGAGCAAGGCTATGGCTGGCTTACCGAACAACAATAATGCCCAGGCGTTGCAACAATGGCACCATCTGTTCGAAGGGCAGAGCCTGAGCCGCTCCGCCCAGGCTTATGAACACTGGCAAAGCGTCGAGCGCCTCGGCCTGCCGACGCGTAAACACGAACACTGGAAATACACGCCGCTGGACGGCCTGTTAGCGCACCGATTCGCCTTTGCGGCGGGCAAACGCCTTAGCCTGGATGAGCGCGACCGGCTGAGTCTGGATCTGGATGCCGTGCGCCTGGTGTTCGTCAACGGCCGTTTTGCGCCGCATCTGAGCGATAGCGACACCGGCTTCTGGCAGGTGACGGTCGAGCAGGGCGCCGAACGCCTGCCGTTGCCGGCGCCCATCCAGCCGGAAATCTTCCTGCACCTGACCGAGAGCCTGAGTTGCGAAACCACGCGCATTCGCCTTCCGGCGGGTAAAACGGCCGAAAAACCGCTGTATCTGCTGCACCTGAGCAGTGGCGGGGCGAACCCGGAAGAATTGAATACGCTCCACTATCGCCACCATATCGATGTGGGCGGCGGCGCGCAGGGACAGATTATCGAGCATTTCGCAAGCGTCGACGAAACCCTGGCCCATTTCACCGGGTCGCGGTTGACGCTGGCGGTAGGCGATAATGCCCGGTTGGCGCATATCAAGCTGGCGTTTGAAAACCGTGTGAGCTACCACTTCGCCCATAACGATATCCATATCGGCCGCGACGCGGTGGTGCGCAGCAGCAGCTTCCTGCTGGGGGCGGGGTTGGCCCGCCACCAGACCAGCGCCCGCCTCGACGGCGAAGGCGCCGATCTGGCTATCAACAGCCTGCTGTTGCCGTCGGGCAACGACGTGGCGGATACCCGTACCTATCTTGAACATAATAAAGGCTATTGCCTGAGCCGCCAGCTCCATAAGATCATCGCGCGCGAGCGTGGCAAAGGGGTCTTTAACGGCCTGATCAAAGTGGCCAAACACGCCATCAAGACCGACGGCCAGATGACCAATAACAATCTGCTGATGGATCGCCTCGCCGAGGTGGATACTAAACCGCAGCTGGAAATTTATGCCGACGACGTGAAATGCAGCCACGGCGCCACCGTGGGGCGCATCGACGAAGAGCAGATGTTCTACCTGCGATCCCGGGGCATTAAACGGGAGGATGCTGAAAAAATGATTATCCATGCCTTCGCCGCCGCCATTACCGAGGCGATTGATAACCAGACGGTGCGGGAAACGGTCTTGACGCGTATTGCCGATTCATTGCAGGGGGGAATAAATGTCGTATCCCATTGAACGTGTACGGTCGGATTTCCCGATTTTGGCGCGGCAGGTTAACGGACAACCGCTAACCTATCTCGACAGCGCCGCCAGCGCCCAGAAACCCAGTGTCGTCATCGATGCCGAAAGTGACTATTACCGCCAGGGATACGCCGCAGTGCATCGCGGCATCCACACCCTGAGCGCCGAAGCCACCGGCCGGATGGAAGATGTCCGCGCCCAGGCCGCGCGTTTTATTAATGCGGCCTCGACGGATGAAATCATTTTTGTCAAAGGCACCACCGAAGGCATCAACCTGGTGGCCAACAGCTACGGACGCCATTTTTTCAAGCCCGGCGACAACCTCGTCATCACCGAGATGGAGCATCATTCCAATATCGTTCCCTGGCAGATTATCGCCGGGGAAAAACAGGTGGAAATCCGGGTATTGCCGCTGCTGCCCGACGGCACGCTGGACGAATCGCGCCTGGATGCGCTGGTGGACGACCGTACCCGGCTGCTGGCGATAACCCAGGTTTCCAACGTGTTGGGCACGGTGAACCCGCTTGAGCGCCTGATCGCCCGGGCGCGGGCCGCCGCCGCCGATCTGGTGGTGCTGGTGGACGGCGCCCAGGGCATTATGCACCAGAAAGTGGATGTGCAGGCGCTGGGCTGCGATTTCTACGTCTTTTCCGGCCATAAGATCTACGGTCCCACCGGCATCGGCATACTGTATGGCAAAAAACGGCTGCTGGACCTGATGCCGCCGTGGGAAGGGGGCGGTTCGATGATTCGCACCGTCAGCCTGAGCGAAGGCACCACCTTTCTGGAAGCGCCGTGGCGCTTTGAGGCGGGCTCCCCCAATACCGGCGGGATGATGGGGCTGGGCGCGGCGCTGAGCTATGTGGAGAGCCTGGGCATCGAGAATATCCACGTCTACGAGCGGGAACTGATGCGTTACGCGCTTGAGGCGCTGACGCAGGTGCCGGATCTGATCCTGTACGGTCCCGCCGACCGGGCCGGGGTGATCGCCTTTAATCTGGGCAAGCATCATGCCTACGACGTGGGCAGTTTCCTCGATCAGTATGGGATCGCCATCCGTACCGGGCACCATTGCGCAATGCCGCTGATGGCGTATTATCAGGTGCCTAGCATGTGCCGCGCCTCGCTGGCGCTCTATACCACCCGGGAAGATATCGACAGGCTGGTGGCCGGTTTGATCCGCGTGCGTCAATTGCTGGGTTAATACTGATAGCCAGGGAGAACCGTTGATGGCAAATTTGCCGGACAAAGAGAAACTGCTGCGTAACTTTTCCCGCTGCGGCAACTGGGAAGAGAAGTACATGTATATCATCGAGCTGGGCGCTCAGTTGCCGCCGCTCCCCGAGGGCGCGCGCAGCGCCGCAAACCTTATCGCCGGCTGCCAGAGCCAGGTATGGATTGTTATCGCCACCGACGACCGGGGCAATGTCCGGCTGCTGGGCGACAGCGACGCGGCCATTGTCAAAGGCCTGATCGCCACGGTGTTTATTCTTTACCAGGGATTGACGCCGCAGCAGGTCGTGGCGCTGGACGTGCGGCCATTTTTTAACGAACTGGCGCTCGGCCAGCATTTGACGCCGTCCCGCTCGCAGGGCCTGGAAGCCATGGTGCGCAGCATCAGGGCCAAGGCTGCTAACCTGTAATACCCATTGCCGCCGTCTTCTTGTGAGCCAGAATCGCGCGCCTGAGGGGGCGCCTTCTGCGCTATCACGCCCATCCCCGCCCGCAACACCGCATTGCCTGCCGCCCAGATAACACCCGGGCGAAAGGTGTGCTTGCCGCTGCGCTTAACCCGCCATCATTTTGTTCCTTTGCTAAACTCACATTATCAGCGTTATCTGATAGCGAGCGCGAGGTTTGGCTGTTAAACGTGGAGCCGGACCCCGGACTGTCGCCGCCGCGACAACGGAACAGGGTCTTCGGCTTACGATAAAAACAATGCGGGAAATCAATATGAACTATGCGCGGACCCTTAAATGCTTCGCTTTCGTTACCAGCCTCGCCGGGGGACTTCTGCTGGGGAGCTCCTCCGCCGGCGCCACCGAATATGCCCTGCCGGCGGAAAACAGCCGTTTAATCGGGGAAAATATTACCGCCACCGTCGCCAATGACGGCGGTTCGCTGGAAGCCATCGCCGCGGCGCATAAAATCGGCCTGCTTGCCATGCTGGAGGCCAATCCGGGCACGGACCCTTATCTGCCCCAGGCCGGGTCGGTCCTGACCATACCGACGCAAATGCTGCTGCCGGACACCCCGCGCAAAGGCATTGTCATCAACCTGGCCGAGCTGCGGCTTTATTATTATCCAAAAGACGAAAACAAGGTGATCGTTTATCCGATTGGCATCGGCCAGTTGGGACGCACCACGCCGGTGATGACCACCACCATTACCCAGAAAATCGCCAATCCTACCTGGACGCCGACGCCCAATATCCGCAAGCATTACCTGGAAGAGCAGGGCATCACCCTGCCGGCCGTCGTGCCGGCGGGGCCGGACAATCCCATGGGGCTGTTCGCCCTGCGCCTGGCGGCCGGCAAAGGGGTCTATCTCATCCATGGCACCAATGCCAATTTTGGTATCGGCATGCGCGTCAGCTCGGGGTGCATGCGGCTGCGGCCCGATGATATCCAGGCCTTATTCGACACAGTGCCGGTGGGAACCCGGGTACAGGTGGTCAACGATGCGATCAAGGTGGCCCAGGAACCGGATGGCAAACGGTATATTGAGGTCCATCAGCCGCTGTCGCGCAACGATCGCGACGATCCGCAGACGATGCGCATCGCCTACAGCGCCAAGGTGAAGAAATTCCTCGCCGATGGCGCTACCGACCGCGCCGTGGCCGACGAGGCCATCGCGCGCCGTTCCGGCATGCCGGTGCTGATTTCCAGCGGTGAGGCGCAAACCAGCCTGCCATCCGACGCGCCGGCGGTGCAAAGCGCTAAAGCACCGGTTAAGGCCGCGCCTGTCGCCAGCATCACTCAAAATGGCCCTGGTGCGGGCGACAGCGCGCTGTCGACACAATAAGGCCTCCGAGTCCACCGGCGGCATTAACGGCCCGTCGCCGGCGGCACAGAGATGATTTCAGCGGGTATGGGCGGGGGACCGACGCCGTACACCTGGAGTGCGGTGAAAACCGGCCTGTGCGCCGCGCCAAGTTAATCCCCAGGATGACGCAGAACCGGAAAGGTAGCGCCGGGCGCCAAGAAACGGGTGGCATGGCTGGCGGAAGGCGGCGAGGGGAAGATACGGGGGCTGTGCGTACAGTTTCTCAGGCAAAAAAAATGGCGCACGTGAGTGCGCCATTTTCTAAACAAGTCTATGACTCTTATTTACGATAAGAGTGAGCTTGGTTATCTAAACGTTGGTTAGCACGGGCAGCGTCGTCTTTAGCGGCCTGAACGTCAGAACGAATAGCGGTGACATCGTTGCTGAGCTGGTCAACTTTCGCGTTCAGGGTTTGAACGTCAGAGGACAGCTGATCGATTTTAGCGTTGCTTGAACAGGCAGTCATACCCATAGATAAAACAAGAAGTGTCGCGCCCAGTACCAGTTTAGTACGATTCATTATTAATACCCTCTAGATTGAGTTAATCTCCATGTAGCATTACAAGTATTACACAAAGTATTTTCTAAGGAGAACAATTTTTAGCAATAAAGCGATTAAATTCGATTGAATGCTCAAAGAAACACCTTGTTTTACAGGGAGGTTAAAAAAAAAGGATAAACCATCACCTTCCATAAGAAAACTCCGATTAAGTCGGGGTAAAAACCAGGCCCTTTTTGTGCTATTGCGATAGAATTATTGCACACCGTCGGAGCGGTACAACAGAATTACCGGGCGCGGCATTCTCTGCGGGCAAAAAAAAGCCTCCGGCAAGCCGGAGGCGCAGGTGGGTAAACCCGGATTTACAGCAGATGAACGGACGCAGTATTGGTCGTGCCGCTCGGTACCAGGGCACCGGACACCATGACGATGATCTCGCCTTTTTTAGCCAAGCCGGTTTCGATGGCCATGGCTTTGCCGATGCGGTAGAAATCATCGGTAGAGGCGATTTCATCCACCAATTGGCAGGTTACGCCTTTGGACAGCAGCAGCTGGCGCGCGGTAATGGCATTGGTGGTCAGCGCCAGGATTTCCGCCTTAGGGAAGTATTTACGCACCGCTTTGGCGGATTTGCCGCCTTCGGTCGCCACGACAATCAGCGGGGCTTCCAGCTTTTCGGCTGTTTCCACCGCGCCGCGACATACGGCTTCGGTGATACGCAGTTTGCGGCTGTCGTTAATGCTGTCGATGCGGCTGGGCATGACGCGGTCGGTACGATCGCAGATGGTGGCCATGATGGTCACGGCTTCCAACGGATATTTCCCCTTGGCGCTTTCACCGGACAGCATTACGGCATCGGTGCCGTCGATGATGGCGTTGGCCACGTCGCCGGCTTCAGCGCGGGTCGGGCGGGGATTCTTGATCATGGAATCGAGCATTTGGGTGGCGGTAATGACCACTTTACGTGCGCGGTTACATTTTTCGATCATCATCTTCTGGGCAAAGATCACTTCTTCCACCGGTATTTCCACACCCAGGTCGCCACGGGCAACCATGATGCCGTCGGAGGCTTCCAGAATCTCGTCAAAATTGTTCAGGCCTTCCTGATTTTCAATCTTGGAGATGATCTGGATATGTTCGCCGCCATGCTGTTTCAGGTGTTCACGAATTTCCAGGACATCGGAGCGTTTACGGATGAACGAGGCGGCGATGAAGTCCACGCCCTGTTCGCAGCCGAAGATTAAATCGCCTTTGTCTTTTTCCGCCAGCGCCGGCAGGGCGATGGAAACGCCCGGCAGGTTAACGCCTTTGTTTTCGCCCAGGTCGCCGTTGTTTAACACCTTGCAGACCACGGTGGTATCGGTAACGTCGATAACTTCCATGCCCAGCAGGCCGTCATCCACCAGCACGGTATTGCCGACCGACAGGTCCTTGGCAAAGCCGGGGTAGGTGACCGCGACGCGTTCTTTGGTGCCGACTACCGTCTGGTCGGTGGTGAACGTAAAGGTCTGGCCGGCGGTAAGGGAAACATCGTTGCCGTTTTCCAGTTTCATGGTACGGATTTCCGGCCCTTTGGTATCGAGCAGGATGGCGGCTTTCTTGCCGGTTTCCTGCAGGATGGCGCGCAGGTTGGTAATGCGGTTGCCGTGTTCTTCAAAGTCGCCGTGGGAGAAATTAAGGCGCATGACGTTCATGCCCGCGTTCAGCAGCTTTGACAGCATTTCTTTCGATTCAGTTTTTGGACCGATGGTACAAACGATTTTTGTCTTTTTCATAACAATGATATCTGCAAGTTGTGTTGGATGATAAATCTGATATATCGCCGGTGAATATCGACGACGAAAAATTGTGCAGCCTTGCGAGCCTGTTCCCCATGTTCAAGGATAGGAGACAAAAGTGAGAAAATGATGAAAATATAGCTAAATTATCTGGCCGAACGTGCCGGCAAGCGGTAGTGGATAAGTCTGTTTTAATTAGTATTTGGCAAATCAACGGGGCTTAAGCCATTCAATTGAAATAACGTTTTGTATTATAGTTATTGGGCCGGCGGAAACAAGATAAAAACAGCACAAATAATGCGTAAGCCGTGAAAAAGAGTGCATTTGTGGTAAATATGCAAATTTTTAGTATCAAGTGTTGCGCAGATGCACAATAAAATCGGTAACCGGTGCGCAACAATGGACGTAAATACCAGCAACAGATAACAATAACGCCATGAGGGATTAACACCACGGGATCCCGGATGTTTGTTTTGCCGGCCGCTTTTAGGTTGACGTAACGGAGAGAAAAAAAAAGAAGAAAATGCAGGTAACTGCGTTCACCAGCGGGGTACAGACCAGGGAGGAAAATAATATGGTGCGTCCGAGTGGACTCGAACCACCGACCCCCACCATGTCAAGGTGGTGCTCTAACCAGCTGAGCTACGGACGCACAAGAAGTGGTGCGTTCTAATGGACTCGAACCATCGACCCCCACCATGTCAAGGTGGTGCTCTAACCAGCTGAGCTAAGAACGCATTTTACACATCGCCATCTGCCTGACAGCGGGACGAATATTAACGGGCAATATCACCGCATGCAAGAGGAAAAAGCGTTTTTTACCGCCCGCGACCGACAACTGCCCATCTAATACACAGCGTGCCGGTTTTTTAACCGCCAGGGCGCCGTCAGCGCGCCGCCCGATTGAGAATCAGCCGTGAGGGCTGGCGCTGCAGCCAAAGCATACGCAGCGTCATCAGCAGTGCCGCCGACGTCAGGCCGATGATAAAGCCTGTCCAGAAACCGCTCGGCCCCATGGCCGGCACGACATAATCCGTCAGCGCCAGCACATATCCGCACGGCAGGCCCAGCAACCAGTAGGCGGTAAACGTAATGAAAAAAATCGAACGGGTGTCTTTGTATCCGCGCAGTACGCCGTTGCCAATCACCTGGATCGAATCGGAGATCTGGTAGATGGCCGCCAGCGCCATCAGATGGGAGGCCATCGCCACCACCGCCGGCGTATCGTTATACAGCCGGGCGATTTCCACCCGGTACAGGAAAGTGCATACCGCGGTCACGCAGGCCAGCATAACGCCCATGCCCAGGCTGGTCCAGGCGGCGACCCGCGCTTGTTCCACATCATTTTGCCCCAGGCGGAATCCGACGCGGATCGTGGCAGCGACGCCCATCGACAGCGGCAGCACGAACATCAGGGAGCTGAAGTTCAAGGCTATTTGATGTCCCGCCACCGCGACGATGCCAAGCGGCGTCACCAACAGCGCAACCACGGCGAACAGGGTAACTTCAAAGAACAGCGACAGGGCGACGGGTAAACCCAGGCCGGCCAGCCGGCGCAGCGCCGTCCAGTCGGGCCGGGAAAACCCGCCCGGCAGATGCAAATCCTGAAAGCTGCCGGCCCGGCGCATATAAAGCCACATCACCACATACATGAGCCAGTAGACGGATGCGGTGGCGATGCCGCACCCCACGCCGCCCATGGCCGGGATGCCGAATTTGCCGTAGATGAAAATGTAATTGATAGGCACGTTGGCAAGCAGGCCGAGAAAACCTATCGCCATACCGGGCTTGGTTTTGGACAGACCGTCGCATTGGCAACGCAGCACCTGGAAAAACAAATAGCCGGGCGCGCCCCACAGCAGGTAATGCAGGTAGGCGACAGCTTTTTGCGCCAGCACGGGATCGACATGGCGCATTCTCTCGATGACCAGGCGGCAGTTATACAGCACCGCCATAACCAAAATCGCCGCGGCCGCCGCCAGCCAGAATCCCTGGCGTACCTGATGGGCGATACGTTCGCGCCGCCCGGACCCGTTCAACTGCGCGATAACCGGCGTGAGGGCCAGGATCAGACCGTGGCCGAACAGGATGGTGGGCAGCCAGATGGACGTGCCGACGGCAACCGCCGCCATATCCGTCGCGCTGACGGAGCCGGACATGATGGTATCGACCACGCCCATCGACGTTTGGGCTATTTGCGCGAAAATAACCGGTATGGCCAAGGACATTAATGTACGCGCTTCCAGGAAGTACTTCTGCACGTAGGCACCTATGGTTTTATGTGTATGGAATAAGCAGGCGAAAGTTAACATAAAGGTTAAAAATCTGCGGCATAGTGTAAAGCATTTGTCCGGTTATACCAGTGCGGGACGACACAAATCCGTGCGGCGGCGGATTTGGATTTCCTGGGGAAATCGTGCACACTAGCCTGACTGATTCCAGCGGTGGTTTACAGAGGCCAAGGTTATGTTTACGGGTATTGTTCAGGGCACCGCGCCCATTGTGGCAATTGAAGAAAAAGCGAATTTTCGCACGCATTTCGTTTCCCTGCCGGCGGCGATGTTGTCCGGTCTGGAGGAGGGCGCCTCCGTGGCGCACAACGGCTGTTGCCTGACGGTAAGCGGCATTAACGGCGACGTGGTGGCGTTTGATTTGATGAAAGAGACGCTGCGGGTGACCAATCTGGGCGATCTGCAGGTGGGGGATGAGGTGAACGTAGAACGCGCCGCCACCTTTAACGCCGAGATCGGCGGACATGTGATGTCCGGGCATATCATGTGCACTGCCGAGATTGTGAAAATCGTGACGTCGGAAAATAATCGGCAGATTTGGTTCAGAATGCCGGACAAAGCGCTGATGAAATATGTCCTGTATAAAGGATATATCGGCATCGACGGCATCAGCCTGACTATCGGCGAGGTGGCGGCCGATAAATTTTGCGTGCATTTAATACCGGAAACCCTGATGCGCACCACGTTGGGTAAAAAAAGGCTGGGGCAGCGGATCAATATTGAAATCGATCCCCAGACCCAGGCGGTGGTGGATACGGTGGAGCGTGTGCTGGCGCAGCGGGAAGCGGCGATTGCCGCGACGTTAAATACCCTTTAACACGCCTGTCTTGAGTGCGGTGTTGGCGGGCCTAGCGTGCCATGGGGCACTCTGGCGGCCAGGAGATGGCCGCTTCGACCCCATCGGCGCGCTCTCCCTTTAACACGCCTGCCTTGAGTGCGGTGTTGGCGGGCCAGGCGTGCCATGGGGCGCTCTGGCGGCCAGGAGATGGCCGCATCGCCCCCATCGGCGCGCTCTCCCTTTACCACGCCTGTCTTGAGTGCGGTGTTAAAGGGCCTGGCGTGCCATGGTATTAACGGGGTACGCGAATACCGCCATCCACGCCTTCCGGGCTGAATAATACCTGCCATAAATGGATATTGCGCGCGCGGAATGCCCCCGCGCAGGCATTCAGGTAATAACTGAACATACGGTAAAAACGGTCGGAGTATTTGTTGGACAGCGCCGGCCAGGCGGCGACAAAACGTTCATACCAGGCTATGAGCGTTTTGTCGTAATCAGAGCCGAAGTTATGCCAGTCTTCCATAACAAAATGCTTTTCGCTGGCATGGGCTATCTGCTGTACCGACGGCAGGCAGCCGTTGGGAAAAATATACTTATTTATCCACGGGTCGACATTCATATCGGTGATATTCGAGCCGATGGTGTGCAGCAGGAACAGACCGTCGCGTTTCAGGTTGCGATCGATAACGTCGAAATAGGTGGCGTAATTCTTGGGGCCTACGTGTTCGAACATGCCGACTGAAACAATACGGTCAAATTGCATATCCAGATCGCGATAGTCCTGCAGCAAAATGGTGACATCCAGTCCCTCGCAGCGCGTTTGCGCCAGCTTTTGCTGCTCGGCAGAGATAGTGACGCCCTGTACCGATACGCCATAATTCCTGGCCGCGTAGGCGGCAAGCCCGCCCCAGCCGCAGCCCACGTCCAGCAGCGTCAGGCCGGGTCGCAGCTGCAGTTTTTCGCAAATCATCTTCAGCTTATCCTGCTGGGCTTCCTCGAGGGTGGTCGCCTGTTTCCAGTAGCCGCAGGAATATTGCATATAGGGATCGAGCATCTTTTCAAACAGATCGTTACCCAAATCGTAATGTTCTTTGCCCACGATCCAGGCCCTCTTTCGCGACTGGAGGTTCATCAGCCGGGCGGCGGCAATGCGTAAGGTATCTTTTAAATGATGCGGAAGTTTATTCTCCAGACCCGCCCTGAGAACACGCTGGAAAAAAATGTCCAGCCGCTCACACTCCCACCAGCCATCCATGTAACTCTCGCCCAATCCCAAAGATCCATCCTGCAATACGCGCTTAAAAAATCCCGGATTCTTGATTCGGATATCAAATGGTCTTGAACCATTGAGTTCAATACCGGCTTCAGAGAGCAATTCATGGACGATACGGTACCAATCATTATCATGAAAGCTCAGGTCTTCAACGCACGAGGAACTCATAGCTTCTCCATCACCTTTCTTCTGCAGTGCCCCGTCAGGAAAAGCACTCACCATGCCTGCGGGCTTTATAAGAATCCACGGTTATCCGTGGTGTCTGAAGTATCACCATCAACAGAGGAATATAAAGTAAACCTTAGACTGCGACTTAGCCGGGCGCTTTATAAAAGGGTGATGTCATGTTGGAAAACACGACATACTTTTATACAAATTTATTAGACAACTCGTTATAATTGTTAACGATATTGAGTATAAGCCTGCATTTTAATTTAGACAATAGCTAACGCGCTAATGTATTTCCCATTATAACTTAATGATTTCTCGCTGAAACAATAACTCTTTGCACAGAGATCATTATATGAAAAATCTTGTGTCCGAGGCGGACGGCGCTTTACATAGCAACAGACCCTGGAGGCGCCAGCCCGTTGCCCGGGCCTGGCGCGTGGCCTTAAGCGGGGAAGGGACCGTCTGCGACCGAACGGCGTTCAATCAGCGACGGATGGACTTCGATGGTTTTGGCGTTCTCGCGTTTGCTGGTAATCCTATCGAGCAGCATGGTAAGCGCCGCCTCGCCCAAATCCTCTTTAGGCTGATGGATGGTGGTCAGCGCCGGGCTGAAAAAGCACGAATTGCGCACGTTGTCGTAGCCGATGATAGAAATATCCTCAGGTACGCTCAGGCCCATTTCATTAATGGCGCACAGTGCGCCCATGGCCATAATGTCGCCGCCGCAGAAGACCGCGGTGGGACGCGGCGTTTGCGCCAGGATTTGTTTCATCGCCAGGTAGCCGGATTCAGGCTCGAAATTGCCTTGCACAATCCAGCGGTCGTTTAACGGGATGCCGGCCTCCGCCATGGCATGCAGATAGCCGCGGTGGCGGCCGCCGCCGGTGTTGCGCGCCAGCTGTCCGGGAATGGCGCCGATGGCGCGATGGCCGCGTTTAAGCAAATATTGCGTCGCCATATAACCGCCGGCAAAGGCGTTATCGATAATGGTGTCGGTAAAATCACGGCGGGCCTCACCCCAATCCATGACCACCATGGGGATATGCTGATATTCCTCAAGCATATCCAGCAGCGTTTCGGGATACTCGGCGCACATCACCAGCAGGCCGTCGACGCGCTTTTGCGCCAGCATCGCCAGATAGGCGCGCTGTTTTTCGAGATCATTGTGCGAATTGCACAATATCAGGGTATAACCGCGAGCAAAGCAATGGTGCTCAATCGCCTCGATAATTTCGGCGAAATAGGGCGCCTCGCTGGTGCTGGCGAGCAGGCCGATGGACTTGGTGCGATTGACCTTCAGGCTGCGCGCCACGGCGCTGGGTGAATAATGCAGTTGTTTAATGGCGTCCAGCACGGCAATTTGAGTGTCTTGCGCAACAAAACGGGTTTTATTGATCACATGCGAAACGGTGGTTGTCGATACATTAGCGCGTTTTGCCACATCTTTAATGGTTGCCATGCCTTTGATACTCCCGTACGCCCTGGCTGGAATAATGTCTGTCGAAGGCGCAAGCACTTTCCGACGCTGTGGAATTAACCGCTAATTTTCGTTCATCCCGCGCCAAAGTGAAAGTGTTAAATGTGGCGGCTACAGGTTGGGAGCAAGCTTTTTCATCGCTGTTATGGCAAACTGACGATAACTGCTCTGCGGGCCGGTGGATAAGGCCGGCGCCCTGGTTTACGTTAAGGAGATAGAATGGACAGCGATTTAAAAATGTCGTTACTGACCACGGTGTTCTCGCTGCTGGTGATTATTGTCTTCAGCTTTACCGCCGTCATGAACTGACACCCTCTCGGTTCAGATATAAAAAAGAGGAGCCTTGGCTCCTCTTTTTTTTCCGGCGCGCCTTCAGCGGATATTTTTCGGCGTGACCACCCGGCGGGCGCCCACGTAATGATCCTGCCAATAATCCTCACTCAGATAGCTGATACGGATATCGCTGCCGGTGCGGGGCGACTGGATAAAGCGACCATTGCCAAGATAGACGCCGACGTGATCCGCCGCGCCGCGATTGGAAATATGGAAAAAGACCAGGTCGCCGCTTTCCAGCTCGTCTTTCTTAACCGGCGCTGCGTCGCGCAGGTGGTACATTTCGTTGGCGGTGCGCGGCATATGGATGCGTACCACATCCTTGTAGGCATAATAAATCAGGCCGCTGCAGTCAAAGCCGGTATTAGGCGACATGCCGCCCCAACGGTAAGGCTTGCCCATTTGGGAGAGGAGTTTATTCATGGCGGTAAGCTTGGCGGTCTGGTAGCGTTTCTTATGGCTCTCGCTCATCTTTATCGGCTGATCGTTGGCCACCAGTTCTACCGCCGCCTGATCTTTTATCATCCGGTGCCGGCCGTAACCTTTTTTATAGCCTTTTTTCGGCGGAGTGAAGGAGGCTATTTTTTTCGTCGCCGTGGTTTTTGATGCCTTGGCAAGAGGGGACGTTTTGCTTTTCTTCGCGCCGGTTTTCGCCACCGCGGGTTCCAAAGGCCGTTTAACGCCGGCTTTTTCATGCGCCGGTTCCGGCGATTTTTTAATGCTGGCTTTTTCACTGACGGCGGGCGCGCTGGCGACAGGTTTGCTTTTCTTGGCTATTTTTACCGGTTTGCGTTTGCGCCGGTCGCCGGTTTTTGCCGCCGCTGCCTGGGATTTGCGCTGATCGGCATTGACGCCGGCGCTCGGCGCGGCATGTGCCAGGTTCAAAAACAACTGGGTAAAAAGCAACACAAAAAGCGTAAAGCATAAACGCATGATAAACGCTATCCTTATGTGGCCCAAAATAGGGGGTTATCAACACCTCACAGGAATTTAAGCTATTTACCTCGTCATTGCATCATCAATTCACTACTTATTGTGTATAAACGTGAATAAGTTCGATTTTGCTGCATTTAACAGCGTTCAGCGGCGCTTTATTCAACATATTTTGAGGGTGTGCACCGAATGTTTCAGCCCGTTTTGTTCGGCGGCAGGGGGTAAAAGCCGCTACAGTGATAGTATTGCCTGTCCTACGTGGGCGGGCCGGGAGTGAATTGACGCGCCTTTACCGCGCGGGCCGGCAAAAAAACGTTTATTTGTTTAGCCGGTAGTGGCTAAAATGAAGAGACTGCGTGTAATCCCGCACAGTGCAGATAAGGCCAGATGCTGGCTTGAGGAAGCGAGACAATGACGACGATTGAAAAAATTCAGCAGCAGATAGCTGAGAACCCGATTCTTCTTTATATGAAAGGCTCGCCAAAATTGCCCGGCTGTGGTTTTTCCGCACAGGCAGTACAGGCGCTTTCCGCCTGTGGTGAGCGTTTCGCGTATGTGGATGTCCTGCAAAATCCCGATATTCGCGCCGAGTTGCCGAAATTCGCCAACTGGCCGACCTTCCCACAGCTGTGGGTGGATGGCGAACTGGTCGGCGGCTGCGATATCATTATCGAAATGTATCAGCACGGCGAGTTGCAACCGTTGATCAAAGAGACCGCGGTAAAATACAACTCCCAGGAAAACCAGACCCCTTCCTGAGTTCCCCGGGACGCCTGCGGATAACCCCCGCCCCTTGCGGCGGGAGTTTTTAACCGCCGGACGCAAGCATCGGCTAGGCGTGCTCGCCGGCGGCAGGCTCGCCGACGGGGGGAACAGGCCAGCCGCCGAGACGTTTCCAGCGATTAACCAGCTCACAAAATAATTCAGCGGTGCGTTCGGTGTCATAGAGCGCGGAATGCGCCTGGCCGGCGTCAAATTCGATGCCTCCGGCCGCGCAGGCTTTGGCCAACACCGTCTGGCCCAGCACCAGCCCGCTGAGAGCAGCGGTGTCGAAGGTGGCAAACGGATGGAAAGGATTACGCTTTAATGCCGCCCGTCCGGCCGCCGCCATAAGAAATCCGTGGTCGAATCCGGCATTGTGCGCGACGATAATCGCGCGGTTGCAGCCCCGATCCTTAATGCCTTTGCGCACCATTTTGAAAATTTCATGCAGCGCCTCGTACTCGCTCACCGCGCCGCGCAGCGGGTTGGTCGGGTCGATACCGTTAAAGGCCAGGGCTTCCGGCTGCAGTTGCGCGCCGGGAAAAGGCTCGACATGGAAATGCAGGCATTGGTCGGTGACCAGCCAGCCTTCATCGTCCATGTTGAGGGTGACGGCGGCGATTTCGAGCAAGGCGTCGGTTGCGGCGTTAAAGCCCGCGGATTCAATATCGATTACCACTGGATAAAAGCCGCGAAAACGGCCGCGAAGGGTATTTACATCATCAAGTTCAGCCATGCCTGTTCTTAATTTTTAAGGAAAACAGCCCGCATTATGGCAAATTTTAGCGCCGGATGCATGGCGAATCCGCTCCCTTCTCCCCAGGAGAGCGGATTTGGCGGGGTCGGGCTGGTACTTTATTTGCCCAGGCCCTTGCCGGCATGTTTTTGTTCAATCAGCTCGATTTTATAACCATCGGGATCTTCGATAAAAGCGATAACCGTCGTGCCGCCCTTGACCGGTCCCGCTTCGCGGGTCACCTTGCCGCCGGCCTGGCGAATGCGGTCGCAGGTAGCGGCCACATCGTCAACCCCGAGCGCGATATGGCCGTAGGCGGTACCCAGCTCGTAGCTATCAACGCCCCAGTTATAGGTCAATTCAATCACCGCGCCTTCCGTCTCCTCGGTGTAGCCGACAAAGGCCAGGGTGTATTTGTACTCCGTATTTTCGCTGGTGCGCAGTAGGCGCATCCCCAGTATATTTGTATAAAAATCAATTGATTGCTGTAAATCGGTGACGCGGAGCATGGTATGAAGCAGGCGCATGATATCCTCTATAGACAATGACGACGGTTTATCCATCGCCTTTGGTGAGATCGTGGTTTAACAGTATATCCCAGACCTTCGGTGCGGTGGAGGAGAAATACTCCTGCCTTGCTTGCCCTGGCGGCCGGAGAACCGCGCGATTTCCCCCGGGCAAGCGATTTTTGCCGTCATAAGCTTGCCAGCCGGTGAAATAACGTCTTCAATAAAAGTTAAACAGGAGGGCACGTGCCGGAACAGCTTGAGTTTTTCATCATAACCAGTCCTTGCCGCGGGGTCTGCCAATCCGATGACCGTGGCTTTTGCCGTGGCTGCCTGCGCTCCCGCCAGGAACGTTTCGACTGGATCACGATGAACGACGGCCAAAAGCGCGAAGTGCTGCGGCTATGTCATCAACGCTACCTGCGCCAGCTGCGGGCCGGCAAGAGCACGCCCGCAGAACCCGCAGGTCCGGAACAGCCCTCGCTTTTTTAACACCCCGCAGGCGTGCAACCTTATTCCACTGAGTATCTTGAACGTCGGGATGGCGATTATCACAACCCCGGCACTCATAGTTAATTATTAATATGCACGCTAATAACTTGTTATTTATATATTGTTATTACATTATTAGACCGAATACATGACATAATGATATTTGTTATGTCTTCATTTAACTTAAATTAACAATAAATCACGATGAATGACAATAATAGTGATACAGTCATGAATAATCCGCTTGGCATACTATAGGCGTTGATGTGAGAATGCCGGGGCAACCAGTGCCAGGGACGGATTATATGAGGTTTCCAACGCTTACCCTATACTAAGCGGAAAGTTTTACGCAATGAAGGGCCGCAACCCTCGTCAAGGCTGACGACCGGCAAGGAGTAATGCGCTCAGCGGTGCTGTCCCATATTTCAAAGGAACAACATGGGTATTACATCTAGCTCAACTTAACTTCAACCTTATTCATATATATATATATTTGTAATTTGCCATTCCACCCATTAGAATGGATGGGAATCCAGGGAACAAGCTTAATCAGCTTAATTATAAGGAGAGAGAATTGGAATCGCCATTAGGATCTGATTTGGCGCGACTTGTTCGTGTTTGGCGCGCTTTGATTGACCATCGCTTAAAACCGCTAGAACTGACACAAACGCATTGGATCACGTTGCATAATATCTGCCAGCTTCCGCCGGAGCAGTCGCAAATTCAGTTGGCAAAGGCTATCGGCATTGAGCAGCCCTCATTGGTTCGAACGCTTGATCAGCTTGAAGAGAAAAAGCTGATCACTCGCCATACCTGTGCGAACGATCGGCGGGCGAAACGTATTAAATTGACGGAGTCCGCAGAGCCCATCATCAAAGAAGTGAACCATGTCATCAATAGTACCCGGGATGAAATCCTGACGGGTATTTCAGAGCAGGAGATTCATTTTCTGAGTAATATGATTGCACGGCTGGAGAAGAATATCCTCGAGCTTTATAATAAGTCCTGACATAGCGTGGTTCAACGACATGTTCTCTATAAAAAACCGGCAAATAGCGCCGGTTTTTTTATGCCAAGGTCTTTCGCTTGCGCCGCCGCGTTATGCGGCGGCGGGGCGGTAATTAACGCGGAGAAACCGTCACGTTGCGCCCGTTGCTGGCGATAGCCACGCGTTGTCCTACGCTGAACCGCGTATTTCCTTGTTTTTGCACCACCATGATAGTATTGCCGTCGTCTTTGCGCACTTCAAGTTCCACGCCCTGCGAACGGCTGGCGGCGCTGGTGACGCCCTGGCCCGCCACGCCGCCCGCCACCGCGCCGGCGGCCGTAGCCAGGTTGCGGCCGGTGCCGCCGCCGAGGGTATTGCCGAGGAACCCGCCCAAGACCGCGCCGCCGATGGCGCCGATAACGTTTGAATCCTCTCCGCCCTGGATTTGTACCGGCCTTACGCCTACCAGCGTACCGTACGTCACGCTTTGTACCTGTTTAGCCTCATTGGCGGAATAGACATCACCGGAAAGACTGTTGTTGCTGGCACAGCCCGCCAGCGTCAATCCAGCCAGGGTGACCACGAGCAAACGTTTCATCATTGAAAAACTCCTGTTATACGCCGTTCGTCAAGGCAAACCGAGACAGAACAAATGCCAATGTTGTTGCAATCGTCAATAGTATCTGTTTCCAGGCGCTACTTCGATAGCCTACTGTAGTCGATAATATTGTAGAATTCATAAACAATGAATCAACAGACCTCTTTTCTTAATTATAGCAATGATTTTAACGCTAAGCTTTTGCCCGCCAGGTTATTTTATTGTAACAACTTCCAAAATTTGACGGCTTTTCATAGCCTGATTCATCAAACCTGTTTAACGTAGACATCCGGAATCGATAAATGAAATTTTTGCGAAGGAAAAGGGCAGGCCAATGAGAACAGGTCGCTATGTAGGCGTAATGTCCGGAACCAGCCTTGACGGCGTGGATGTGGTGCTTGCCGCCATCGACGAGCATACCGTGGCGCAGCAATACAGTTACGGGCATCCCATACCACAGGAGCTCAAACACCAAATTCTGGCCATATGCCAGGGACAATCCGTGACCTTGTCACAGGTGGGGCAATTGGATACCCGCCTGGGCATACTTTTCAGCGAGGCGGTGCTGGCCATGCTAGAGAGCGCCGGCGTGGCGGCGCACGAGATCACCGCCATCGGCAACCATGGACAAACCGTCTGGCATCAGCCGGACGCCGAGGCGCCCTGCACGATGCAAATCGGCGACAATAATCGCATCGCCGCCCTGACCGGCATTACCACCGTGGGGGATTTCCGCCGCCGCGATATGGCGTTCGGCGGCCAGGGCGCGCCGTTGGTGCCCGGTTTCCACCACGCGTTGCTGGCGCATCCCGGCGAGCGGCGCATGGTGCTCAATATCGGCGGCATTGCCAATCTGTCGTTATTGCTGCCCGGCCAACCGATCCGCGGCTACGACACCGGTCCCGGCAATATCCTGATGGATGCCTGGGCCTGGCGCCACCAGGCCGTTCCTTACGATAAGGATGCGGTGTGGGCCCTGGGGGGCAAGGTGCACCAGGGCCTGCTGCAGCAGTTGCTGGCGGACGGTTATTTTGCCCAGCCGGCGCCGAAAAGCACCGGCAGGGAATATTTTAACCTTGGCTGGCTGACGTATCAGCTCACCCATTTCGTGCCGATACCGCCGCGGGATGTGCAGGCGACGCTGCTGGAATTAACGGCCATGAGCATTGCGGAACAAGTGCTGCTATCGGGCGGCTGCGAACGTCTTCTGGTCTGCGGCGGCGGGGCGCGCAATCCGCTGCTGATGGCCCGGCTGTCCGCGCTGTTGCCCGGTATGGAGGTCAGTTCCACCGATAAATACGGCGTGAGCGGCGATGATATGGAAGCCCTGGCCTTTGCCTGGCTGGCCTTTCGCACTTTATCGGGTTTGCCGGGCAATCTGCCGTCGGTTACCGGCGCCAGCAGGGAAACGCTGCTGGGGGCCATTTATCCGGTATAAAGGTTTGCGTCCCCGCCGCCGCGCTTTTCAGACAGGTCCGCTTCAGCGGCGCGGCCGGGTTGATTAAGGTGGCCAGGAGCCGCGGCACGACGCGCGGCCCGGACGACCTATCCCGCCGCATGACGGCGGCGTAAACCAAGGGGAAACTATGATTAATCGGCTTATTATATTTGCCTGTGTGATTACCGTTACCGCCTGTAGCCAGTTCAATCGCGGCCCGGGCGAGCAAACGCTGCGTTATCAATGCGGCACCACGCCGCTGACGGTACGCCAACGCACGGAACCGGCGCAGGTCAGTTTTATTCTCGACGGCAAACAGCTTAACCTGCCGCAGGTGATGTCCGCCTCCGGGACGCGCTATAGCGATGGGCACTATACGTTCTGGTCGAAAGGCCCGAACGCGTTTGTCGAACGCGAAGGTAAAGTCATCATAAACGACTGTATTATCGCCGGTTGAACGGTGCTAAATGATTGAGATTTTTAGCCACGCGGCGCACAATAACGCCCTGGCCCGACGCAGAATATCACTATGACTGAACAAAAAATCGATATCGCCGCTTTGCGCCGCGAATATACCCGCGGGGGCTTGCGGCGCGCGGATCTGACGTCTGAACCGCTGACTCTGTTTGAGCGCTGGCTGCAACAGGCCTGCGAGGCGCAGCTTCCCGACCCCACCGCGATGTGCGCGGCGACGGTGGATGAATACGGCCAGCCCTATCAGCGCATGGTGCTGCTCAAGCATTTCGACAGCCGCGGCATGGTGTTTTACACCAACCTCGGCAGCCGCAAGGCCGGGCACCTGGCGCATAACTCCCGCATCAGCCTGCATTTTCCCTGGCATGCGCTCGAACGCCAGGTCATGGTGCTGGGACGCGCCGAGCGATTGTCGCTGGTGGAAGTGATGAAATATTTTCACAGCCGGCCCAAAGACAGCCAAATCGGTGCCTGGGTTTCCCGTCAATCCAGCCGGATATCCGCGCGCGGGGTGTTGGAAAGCAAATTTCTCGAGTTAAAGCAGAAATTTCAGCAGGGTGAAGTGCCGTTGCCCAGTTTTTGGGGGGGATACCGGGTGAATATTGATACAATGGAATTCTGGCAGGGTGGCGAGCACCGGCTCCATGACCGGTTTATCTACCAGCGCCGGGATGAGGGATGGGCGATAGACCGTCTGGCGCCCTGACGCCGCCGGCACATGACTTTAGGGTGCCTGGGCACCGATACTTACAGCAATAATGGAGTTTTTTGATGGCAAGCAGCAACCTGATACAACAATTGCAAGAGCGGGGCCTGATTGCCCAGGTCACGGATGAGGCCGCGCTGTCCGAGCGCCTGGCTCAGGGGCCGCTGTCACTGTATTGCGGTTTCGATCCGACCGCCGATAGCTTGCACTTGGGACATCTGGTGCCACTATTGTGCCTGAAGCGTTTTCAACTGGCCGGCCACCGTCCCGTGGCGCTGGTGGGCGGTGCCACGGGACTTATCGGCGATCCGAGTTTCAAGGCCGTTGAACGTAAATTAAATACCGCCGAAACGGTGCAGGAATGGGTGGATAAAATCAAGCGCCAGGTGTCACCGTTTCTGGATTTTGACTGCGGCGAAAACAGCGCCGTGGCCGCCAACAACTACGACTGGTTCGGCAGCATGAATGTGTTGACCTTCCTGCGTGACATCGGCAAGCATTTCTCGGTTAACCAGATGATCAACAAGGAAGCGGTCAAGCAGCGGCTTAACCGCGACGACAGCGGCATCTCCTTTACCGAATTCTCCTACAACCTGCTGCAGGGGTATGACTTCACGTCGCTGAACAAGCAATACGGCGTCGAGCTGCAGATCGGCGGGTCGGATCAGTGGGGTAATATTACCTCCGGCATCGACCTGACCCGGCGCATGAACCAGAAGCAGGTTTACGGCTTGACCGTGCCGCTTATCACCAAAGCGGACGGCACCAAATTCGGCAAGACCGAAGGCGGGGCGATATGGCTGGATCCCGCCAAGACCAGCCCGTATAAATTCTATCAGTTCTGGATTAACACCGCCGACGCGGATGTCTACCGCTTCCTGAAGTTCTTCACCTTTATGCCCATGGAAGAGATTAACGCCCTGGAAGAGGAAGACCGCAACACCGACGGCGCGCCGCGCGCGCAGTATGTCTTGGCGCAGGCGGTGACCCGGATGGTGCACGGCGAAGCCGGGCTGGCGGCGGCGGTGCGGATTACCGACAGCCTGTTTTCCGGCTCACTGCAGGCCCTGACGGCCAACGATCTGGCGCAACTGGCGCAGGACGGCATGCCCACCATCGCCCTGAGCGACGGCGCGGATCTGCAGCAGGCGCTGGTGGATGCGGGACTGGTGCCGTCCCGGGGCCAGGCCAGAACCCTGATCGGCTCTAATGCCATCGCGGTGAATGGCGAAAAACAATCTTCGGCGGAGTATGTCTTCAGCGCCGCCGATCGCTTGTATGGGCGTTATACCTTGCTGCGCCGCGGCAAGAAAAACTACTGCCTGATCCGCTGGGAATGATTTTTATAACTGCTACAGGAGGCCGCCGGCCTCCTGCTTTGTGTCGATGCGGCCGCCAGGCCAAGGGCTTTAAGGCAACGTAATGAAGAATATTCTGTCTATCCAGTCCCATGTGGTGTTCGGGCATGCGGGTAATAGCGCGTCGGTGTTTCCCATGCGCCGCATGGGGGTCAACGTTTGGCCGCTTAATACCGTCCAGTTTTCCAATCATACCCAGTACGGTCACTGGACCGGTTGCGTGATGCCCGCCGCGCACTTAACCGAAATCGTGAAAGGTATTGCCGCCGTGGACCAGTTGAAAAACTGCGACGCGGTGCTGAGCGGTTATATCGGGGCGCCCGAGCAGGGCGAACATATCCTGGAGATTGTGCGCCAGGTAAAAGCAGCCAATCCCGACGCCTGGTATTTCCTTGACCCGGTAATGGGCCATCCGGAAAAAGGGTGTATCGTGGCTCCCGGGGTGGCGGAATTTCATTGCAAGCGCGGCCTGCCGAACGCCGATATCATCGCGCCCAATTTGCTTGAGCTGGAGCAGCTCAGCGGCCATGCGGTCAATAATATCGATGAAGCCATCGCCACCGCCCGCGAACTGTGCGCCCAGGGACCGAAGCTGGTGCTGGTAAAATACCTCAGCTATGCCGGCTATGATAAAAACAATTTTGAAATGCTGCTGGTGAGCAAGGAGCATGCCTGGCATACCAGCCGTCCGCTGGTGGATTTTGGCGATCGCCAGCCGGTGGGCGTCGGTGATTTAACCAGCGGCCTGCTGCTGGTCAACCTGCTGAAGGGGCTGTCGCCCGTCAAGGCGCTGGAGCATGTTACCGCCGCGGTGTACGAGGTCATGAAACTGACCAAAGAGATGAATGAGTATGAGCTGCAGGTGGTGGCGGCGCAGGATCAGATAGCCTTGCCGCAGCATCACTTTCCCGCCAAAGAGATCAAATAGGGTTAGTCATCTTTACCGGCGGCGTCATGCCGCCGTGAACGCTATTTCAGCCCTTCCGCCGCCAGCGCCGCGTCCACCGTGGGACGCGCCGCCACCCGTTTAAAATACCGCGCCACCGCCGGCGTCGCCGGTAAATCAAACTTCAGGGCCTGCGCCCAGGTCAGCATGGTGAACAGATAGGCGTCGGCCACCGTGAAGCGGGTGCCGAGCAGGTAATCGCCATCGGCCAACTCCCGATCCAGATAAAGCAATTTGGCGTCCAGCTGCTGGCGCAGCAGGCTTTTGTAATCCTCTGGCATATCGGGCTGCAGCAACGGGCCAAGGCTTTTATGCATTTCACTGGCCACGTAATTGAGCCATTCCATCGCCTGATAGCGGGACAAGGTGCCCGCCCGCGGGATCAAATGGCGATCCGGCACCAAATCCGCCAGATATTGGACGATGGCCACCACTTCAGTGAGCACGGTGCCGTCATCGAGCAGCAGGGCCGGCACCTGTCCCTTGGGATTTATCGCCCGGTAATCTTCGCCGTGTTCGGTTTTGAGATTGGCCAAATCCACTTTTTCTATCGTAAAGTCCACTCCCGCCTCACGCAGGGCGATATGCACGGTCAGCGAGCTGGCGCCGGGCTTATAAAAAAGTTTCATGGGGCACTCCTTAACGGGATGGGCGCGGTGTGATATCGCAGGATATTTCATCATGACAGGATACGTTTAACCATGGCGGCAAGATAGCGTCTTGGCAGGGATGGGACAAAAAAATATCATCATGCTTCGCCCTATGGCGGAACATGATGATAACGATAATACGATAGGGATTAGCCAACGATGGCGGGGGTATCGTCCGTCAGTGGGCTGTGGGGCGGGGCGGCGGCGGGAACGTCGTCCGGGCGCGACATGTGGTTAAGCCGTGGGGCGAATACCAGCATCAGCAGCGCGATCACGGCGGTGACGATACCGATTTGCATAAACACGTGGCCATAGACCGCCAGCGAAAGCCGGGCGTCGGTCACGTCGGCGGGCACGGCCATCAGGTTGGCGACGTAGCCGGCGATAAGCGCGGCGGCGGCGGTGGTCAGGAACCAGGCGCCCATGATGAAACCCATCAGCCGTTGCGGCACCAGCTGCGCCACCATGGCCAGGCCCAGGCCGGAAATCATCAGCTCGCCGATGCTTTGCAGGGCATAACTGAGAATGAGCCAGTTCATGGAGACGATACCGGCGTCATTGGCAAAACGGGCGCCCAGCGGCAGGACAAAAAAGGCCAGCGAGCACAGCACCATGCCGGCGGCGAATTTAAACGGCATCGGCAGACGATCGCCCATGGCGTTGTACAATGCCGCCAACAGCGGACTGGCCAGCATGATCCAGAACGGATTCAGGGCCTGGAACTGTTCCGGCTGGAACGACCAGCCGAACAGGCTGTGCCCCACATTGTGGATGGCGAAAAAATTCAGCGACGTCGGCATCTGGCTGTAAAGCACAAAAAACACCACTGCTTCCATCATCATTAAAAAGGCCACCAGCATCCGCCGGCGCGCCGCGCCATGCAGGGCGAAGGTCTCCCTGGCGAACACCAGGATGATCCCCACGGAAATCAGGCCCAGTACCCAGCGGGCGATGGTCTGGTGATGCAGCAGCCAGCTCGACAGGGCGATGGCAGCGGCGATGCCGGCGATAACGGCCGCCAGCCGTCCCCATTGCAGCGGGGCGAAATCCGGCTTGGAGCCGTAATCACGCACCCAGCTGCGGCAGACGAGGAAATTCACCAGCGTGATCAACATCCCCACCACGCTGAGCGAAAACGCGACCCCCCAGCCAAAACGGATCGCCAGCCACGGCGTCGCCAGGGTGGAGACAAACGAGCCGATATTGATCGCCATATAATACATGGTGAAGGCGCCGTCCAGGCGCGGATCGTCTTTACGGTAGCAGGTCGAGAGCAGCGAAGACGGATTCGCCTTGAACAACCCGCTGCCGACCGCGATGGTCGCCATGCCCAGGTACACCCAGGCGACGGCATGGCTGGAATAGGCGACCATGGTATAGCCCACCGCCAGCACCAGCGCGCCGATGACGATCACGCGCTTGGTCCCCAGCACCTTGTC
This sequence comes from Sodalis sp. C49, assembly GCF_046352915.1. Taxonomy (NCBI): domain Bacteria; kingdom Pseudomonadati; phylum Pseudomonadota; class Gammaproteobacteria; order Enterobacterales; family Bruguierivoracaceae; genus Sodalis; species Sodalis sp. C49. The sequence continues at coordinate 869,727 of NZ_CP163303.1, forward strand.
GCCCAGCCAGCCGCCGATGGCGACAAAACCGTACACCAGTGCGCTGAACGAGGCGAACAGCGTGATGGACTGTCCTTCGGACATGCCGAGCATCTTGACCAGGTAGACGGCCAGGATGACCTGTAAGCCGTAATAGCCAAAGCGCTCCCATAACTCAATGGAGAAAATAAGATAAAACGATTTGGGCTGTTTAAATGCGTTGACGCTGATTTTTTCCGGTGGTGCGGTGTGGTTTGCCGTAGACACAAATACCTCGTTGCCGTTTTCACCGCGTTAGCGGCAAAAATAAGCAGGGGTGACGCCGTTGCCCGCGCCCCGTCTGCATTGTTATAAGATTAGTCTGAGGGGGGATCTTCCGGGTTTCAGCTCAATAGGCAAGGCTTGAATAATATCCCGTTACAATTAAATAAAAAAGCACGATGCCGGGTGAACGCGGCCTGGCAATGGCGTTTCATCATGAAACGCCACGGGAAGGCAGTGGTTTATCGTGCTGAAGACAGGCGCCTGCGTGTACCGGGTTAAGGGCACCGGCCTGGGCCGATGGCGGGATATTTACGCGGTGTCGCCATAGACCTTGTCTTTGTATTCGCACAGGTCTTCTATCAGGCAGGCGCCGCAGCGCGGCTTGCGGGCGACGCAGGTGTACCGGCCGTGCAGGATCAGCCAATGGTGGCAGTTAACGACAAATTCCGCCGGTACCACCCGCAGTAAAGCCTGCTCTACCTCCTCGACGTTCTTGCCGGGAGCGAACCGCGTCCGGTTGCACACCCGGAAAATATGCGTATCCACCGCAATAGTCGGCCAGCCGAAGGCGGTGTTGAGCACGACGTTGGCGGTTTTGCGGCCAACGCCGGGCAAGGCTTCCAGCGCCGCCCGATCCTGCGGCACCTGGCCCTGGTGGCGCTCAATCAGCATCCGGCAGGTCTTGATGATATTTTCCGCTTTACTGTTAAACAGGCCGATGGATTTGATGTAGGACTTGATGCCGTCCACCCCCAACGCCAGCATGGCCTCGGGAGTATTGGCCACCGGGAACAGTTTGGCGGTGGCCTTATTAACACTGACGTCGGTGGCCTGCGCCGATAACAGCACCGCGATCAGCAGTTCGAACGGCGAGGTATAATTCAGCTCGGTGGTCGGGTTGGGATCGTTGGCGCGCAGGCGGCTCAGGATAGCCAGTCGTTTGAGTTTATTCATCAGATTATGCCCGCGCCTGTCCGGCGTTTGGCACGCGCTCCGCCGCCGCGCGCCGCTGGCGGGCCTTCATCCGCTGGTCTATCAGGTATTTGGCGGCCAGCATGAATCCCAGGCCGATAAACGCGCCCGGCGGCAGCATGGCCAGCAAAAAGGGACTGTCCAAATGGAACACTTGCACCCGCAGCCCTTTGGCCCAGCTGCCCAGCAGAAGGTCGGCGCCGTCGAACAGCGTGCCGTTGCCAAGCACCTCGCGCATGGCGCCCAGCACCAGCAGGGCGCAGGTCGCGCCCAGGCCCATGGCCGCCCCGTCAAGCAGCGACAGGGCCACCGGATTGTGGGAGGCGTAGGCTTCCGCCCGTCCCACCACGATGCAATTGGTGACGATCAACGGAATAAATATCCCCAGAGACTGATATAGGCCGAAGGCGTAGGCATTCATCAGCATCTGCACGATGGACACCACGGCGGCAATGATCATCACATAAACAGGAATCCGGATCTCGGCGGGCACCCAGCGGCGGAAAGCGGAAATCCAGCCGTTGGTACAAGCCAGCACCAGCGTGGTGGCCAGCCCCAGCCCCAGCGCGTTGGTGACGGTATTGGACACCGCCAGCAGGGGGCATAATCCCAACAATTGCACCAGGGCGGAGTTATTGGTCCACAGCCCCTGGCGCATCAGGCGTCCGGCTTCACTCATCGGCGTTTTCTCCACAGCGGGGCAACTGGTCGATGTCGCCCGGCATACTTTGTAAATAGTCAGTGGTGCGTTTAACCGCGTTTACCACGGCGCGCGGGGTAATGGTGGCGCCGGTGAACTGATCGAACTGCCCGCCGTCTTTCTTTACCGCCCAGTTCCTGTCCTGCGCCGCGCCGACCTTTTTCCCGCTGAAATGGGTGATCCAATCGGAAACGCGCAGCTCGATTTTATCGCCCAGTCCCGGCGTTTCATGGTGTTCGGTAACCCGAGTGCCCAGCACGTTGCCGGCAAAGTCGGCCCCTACCAGGAGCTGGATGGCGCCGGAATAGCCGTCCGGGGCGGTGGATTCGATGGCCGCCGCCGCCGGCCTGCCGTTTTTGCGCGCCAGATAGACCCGGTGCTGTTGCGCGTTGCCCAGGGCATCGTCGACCACCAGATAGCATTCAGCCAGCATATCATTATCATGCAGCGCCGGCGGCACGACCTGATCCAATAGCTGCTGTTGTTGCAATACGGCCTGGCGGGCGATGCCGGGTTCGGTCAGCCCATGCACCAGGGCCGTCAGGCCGGTGGTGAGCGCGGCGAACAGCGCCAGGGTAATACCGTGTTTGCGCATCATCCTGAACATCGGCGCTCCTTAGCGATGGCCGTATACGCGGGGTTGCGTAAAATAATCAATCAGCGGCACGCAGATATTGGCCAGCAGCACCGCAAAGGCCACGCCCTCAGGATAACCGCCATAGGTGCGGATGAGCCAGGTCAGAAGACCCGCCAGGGCGCCGAAAATCAACCGTCCTTTATCTGTCGTCGATGCGGTGATCGGATCGGTGGCGATAAAAAAAGCGCCCAGCATGGTGGCCCCGGAGAACAGATGCAGCAGCGGCGGGGCGCTGGCGCGCGCATCGCACCACCAGCCCAGGCTGGCGCACATCATCAGCACCGCCAGGAAGCTGACCGGAATCTGCCAGTTGATCACCTTGCGCCAGAGCAGATAAAGGCCCCCCGCCAGGAAGCCGATATTGACCCATTGCCACCCCAATCCGCCCATCAGGCCGCTGTAGAGCGGTTGCCCGAGCAGCGCCAGCGCATCCTTCCCGCCGCGCAGACCGGTTTTAAAATTATCCAGCGGCGTCGCCTGGGTCATGCCGTCGAACCCGGCGCGCAGCTGCTGCACATCCAGGCCGCCCGGCGTGTGGCCGGCGAAGATCAGCCATAAGGTGTCCGCAAGCGAAGCGGTATGCAGCCGCAGCCCCGCTTCCGGCAGCCAACTGGTCATTTGCACCGGGAACGAGATCAGCAGCACCACATACCCGACCATGGCCGGGTTAAACGGATTTTGTCCCAGGCCGCCATAAAGCTGCTTGGCGATGATAATGGCAAACGCCGTAGCCAGCACGATCATCCACCAGGGCGCCAGCGGTGGCAGGCTCAGCCCCAGCAGCACCGCGGTCAGCAGCGCGGAGCCGTCGGCAAGCCGTGGACCGACCGGCTGGCGGCGCAGCGCCACCATTGCGGCTTCGGCCAGGCAGGCGGCCAACGTGGCCAGCAGGATTTGCACCAGGGTGCCGTAGCCGAAAAAATAGCTCAGGGCCAGCAGACCCGGCAGGCAGGCCGCCATGACCTGCAGCATGATGCGCCGGGTGCTTTGCCGGTTGTGGGTAAAGGGGGAACTTGCGATCCTGAAAGCCATTTATTCCTCGTGGGACCCTATGGTTGCCTCTGCTGCGGCCTTGCGGGCCTTGACCCTGGCGATGGCCGCCGCCACCGCGGCTTTGCGCGCATCGGCGGCATCGGCGGTCGCGGGATGCGACGTCGCCGTACTGTTGTCTGCGCCGGCCTGCGCCGGACGGGCGGTTGCGCAGGTACTGTCGCTTGCGGCATTTTCCGCTACGTTGTCACTTATTGGCTGCGCGTCGGACAAGGCTTTGCGCGTTTTAACGCGCGCGATGGCCGCCGCTACCGCCGCTTTGCGCAGATCCGGCGTAGCCTCTTCGGCGCAAGCCGGCATGACGGTCGCCGCAGGCTGCCCCGACGGCTCTGCTACCGCCGCCGCGTCATGACCGGCGTCGGGCAAGGCGTTTAGCGCCGCTTTTATCATCGGTTCGTCCCGCGCGTCAAGCTTGACCGCGGCCTGCCGGTGGCGCACTTCACGGGCCTGTTTTTCCCGCTCGCGCCGCGCCAGCTTGGCTTCAAAGCGCGCCTTGGCCGCCTGCGCGCGCTGCGCTTCCAGATCCAAGGCGCGTATTTCCGCCTTTTCCTGCCGGTAATAGCGCACCAGGGGAATATTGCTGGGGCAGACATAGGCGCAGGCGCCGCATTCGATGCAGTCCGCCAGATGATGGCCGCGGGCTTTTTCGTGCTCCTGGCCACGGCTGAACCAATAGAGCTGTTGGGGAAGCAAACCGGCGGGACAGGCCTGCGCGCACAGGCCGCAGCGGATACAGGCTTGTTCCGGCTCCGGCGGGGCCATTTCGCTGGCCGCGGGGGCCATGATGCAGTTGCTGATCTTGACGATGGGCACATCCAGCACCGGCAGCGTAAAACCCATCAGCGGTCCGCCCATGATCACCAGCTGGCCGGGCTGCGGTGTAAAGCCTGCGTCGCGCAGCAGATGACCGACCGGCGTGCCCAGACGTCCCCAAACGTTGCCCGGACGCTTAAGCGCGTCGCCGGTCAGCGTCACCACCCGTTCGGTCAGGGCTTCGCCATCGATAATGGCCCGTTTAATGGCGAAGACGGTGCCGACATTCAGCATGACGACACCGATGGCGGCTGAATGGCTGCCGAACGGCACTTCCCGGCCGGTGAGGATCTTCGTGAGCTGTTTGGCGCCGCCGGACGGATATTTGGTCGGGATGACGCGCAGCAGGTAGCCGGCGCCATCAGCAATGGCCGCGGCCATCGCGGCGGCGGCGGCCGGTTTATTGTCCTCAATGCCGATGATAACCCGCGCCGGCCGCAGAATATGGACCAGCACATCGATGCCGCCGACTATCTCAAGCGCGTGCTCCTGCATCAGCCGATCGTCGGCGGTAATATAAGGTTCGCATTCCGCGGCGTTGATAATCAGGGTATTTACCGCGCCCAATCCGCCCTGTAGCTTGGCCGCGGTGGGAAAGCCCGCGCCGCCCAGGCCGGCGATGCCGGCCTGATGGATGCGTTCAAGCAAATAGCCGGCGTCCCGCTGACGGTAATCCGTCACGGGCCGGCGTTCGCACCAGCGATCTTCGCCATCGGGGGTGAGGATAACGCTGAGTTCCGCCAGCGCCGACGGATGGGCGGTGGTATGGGGCGTAATGGCCTCAATCGTTCCCGAGGTGGGCGCATGGATAGGCAGGGTGCGACCCCGCCCCTCGGTCAGGGGCTGTCCGCGCAGCACGCGGTCGCCCGCGGTTACGCACAGTTCACCCTCCGGCCCCAGGTGCTGCTTAAGGGGAATAATGCATTTGGCCGGCAGGGGCGGACGGCGCAGCGGCACGCCGCTTGACTGGGTTTTCATTTCCGGCGGATAGATGCCGCCGGGAAAATCCCAGAGGCGATCCTTACGCAACGCGGCAAAGAGCTTAAACATGCTGTTCCATGGGGATGAGGCGGACCGGTATGGTGTTCAGATCCCATTTCCAGTTGTCGGTGGAAACCGCCACCGGCCGCATTTCGATACAATTGGTCGGGCAGGGGGCGACACAGAGATCGCAGCCGGTGCACAGGTCGCTGACCACGGTATGCACCGCCCGGGTAGCGCCGATAATGGCGTCCACCGGGCAGGCCTGGATACATTTGGTGCAACCGATACAATTGCCCTCATCGATCCAGGCCACCGTCGCCGCCGGCTGGCCTGCCGATGTTTCGTCGTCCAGGTATTGCGGTTCGATGTTCATCAGTCCGGCAATCTTGAGCATCGTCTGTTCGCCGCCGGGCGCGCATTTATTGATTTTTTCACCCTGGCCCGCCACCGCCTCGGCATAGGGACGGCAGCCGGGATAACCGCACTGGGCGCATTGGCTTTGCGGCAGCAGCGCATCGATCTGCCCGGCCAGCGGATCGCCCTCCACCCTGAAGCGGCGGGCGGCGTAGCCCAGCAGGGCGCCCGCCACCAATGCCAGAACGCTTAGCGATCCAATAGCCCACCATAGCGACAGCATCAGAATTTCACCAGGCCGGTAAAGCCCATAAACGCCAGCGACATCAGACCGGCGGTGACCAGGGCGATGGATGAGCCCTTGAACGGCGCCGGCACATCGGCCACCGCCAGGCGTTCGCGAATGGCGGCGAACAGCACCATGACCAGCGAAAAGCCCGCCGCCGCGCTGAATCCGTAGACGGCGGACTGCAGAAAATTATGATTGAGGTTAACATTGAGCAGGGCCACGCCAAGCACCGCGCAGTTGGTGGTGATAAGCGGCAGGAAAATGCCCAGCAGGCGATACAGCGACGGGCTGGTTTTGCGCACCACCAGTTCGGTGAACTGCACCACCACCGCGATAATGAAAATAAACGAGAGGGTGCGCAAATAGGTGATGTCGAGGGGCAGCAGGATAAAACTGTTAATCAGCCAGGAAAAAATCGAGGCGAGCGTCATGACGAAGGTGGTGGCCATGCCCATACCCATTGCCGTTTCCAGTTTTTTGGACACACCCATGAAGGGGCAAAGCCCAAGAAATTTAACCAGAACGAAATTATTTACCAGCATGGTGCCGATAAACAGTAACAGGTAACCATTCATTGCCGTACCTAATTAAAAAGAAGCGACGTATTATCCGGCATCAAGTCCATTTCAACAACATAGTAATTGTAGGGTTATTATCGGGAGACCGATAAGGACAACGGCGGTGCTATGAGGCTTGGATAAAGGTGTTTTTAACCCGGCGCGAACGTTTAATATAGGGCACCATGGTCGCCGCGGCCAGCAGCGGCCAGAATAAAATGCGCAGCGCCAGTTCATCCGTGACCGGGGAAAAGGCGAAAGCCTTGAGCGCCAGCAGCACGCCCGCCAGCAGCCAGAGGATAAAAATTTTGGGAAAGCGGGTCGAACGGCGAAACAACAGGCGCAGGGTCCAAAAGGTGAACCCCCACATGACCAGCGTGGTGGCCATGGACGCATACCACTGCAGGGTAAAGACCGCCGCGATGGTGGTGCTGTCCGCCGTCGGGCGTTGCAGCAGGGCCAGCAGGAAAATCACCAGCATTATGCTGGCGCTGAGCAGGGCCATCAGCAGGTAGGCGGCCGGCAGCCATAACCAGCCGCCGATACGCGGCGCGGTGTTGATCGCGCTCAAACGACGTACCGCCAGACCGACTTCGGCACCTGGCCCAAATCGAATAAACGGCCGCCGGAGACCAGCTCGGCCCGGCGGTGATCCGCCGCGCGGTACATATTGATGATTTCCGCATCGTCAACCAGCGAATAATTGAGATGATCGAATAGTTTTTCCAGGCTTTCCGGCGTGCTGACACGGCGGAATGTTAATAAATAGTCGTACGCAGTCATGATTTGGTGTTCAGGGAAGGGAATAATAGCAAAGTAGTATATTCACTGCTGTCGGGGTGTCTAGATATTCCTGGGTTAAATATGAAAAAACGCGGCGGCAAGCGCATAGGCAACGCCTGGGACTGCTGGCAATCTCCCGTCTTTCTTGTATGAGTATGTGAACTTTGCCAGCCAGCCAGGCTTGGCATTTAATCTCGAACTGTGGACGATGGATTTACTTTGCAAATAAGGATCAATACATGAAGATTCGCTTTCCGCCCAAACTGGTTCCAGGGGATTTGATTGCTATAACCGCCCCATCATCTGGGGTGCCGCAGCATTTGCATCCTCGGTTGGACCTCGCCATAAATAACCTTATAAAAAAAGGATTTAGGGTAGTTGAAGGCGATTGCTTACGGTCGCAGTATAAAAATAAAAGCGCCTGCAAAATTTCGCGGGCGGAAGAACTGATGTTTTATCTAACCCATCCTGAGGTAAAGGCGGTTATGCCCCCATGGGGAGGCGATCTGGCAATCGAATTACTCGAGTTACTTGATTTCGAACGGTTAGCCCGGACTGAACCCAAATGGTTTGTCGGTTTTTCAGATTTATGTACATTTCATTTCCCGCTGACAACGCTTTCTGGCTGGGCAACAGTGCATGGACCAAACCTGATGGATCTTGGTGCGAAAGAGTTAGATTCGACCACGCAAGCGATATGGAGCATTCTGGAGAGTGACCGGGGGGCTGTATGTGAACAGCACGCGTCAGCAGCATTTCAAATGAACGAAAATCAATGGGGCCCGGCATCAGATGCTGGTTTTCATCTGACACAAAAAACACAGTGGCAGCACCTTGATGGCGTCACTTCTTCTGCCCGTTTTCAAGGCCGTCTGATTGGCGGATGTCTGGAAATTATATCGAGGTTAGCAGGTACCTCCTTCGGTAATCTACCCTTGTTCCAGGCACAAAATAGTAACGAGGGGGTGATCCTGTATTTTGAAAATGTGGAAATGGGCCCCTGCGAGTTAACGCGGGCATTATTTAGTTTACGCTTACATGGCTGGTTCAATGACTTAAAGGGTGTGCTTATAGGCAGAAGTGCGGCGCCGGCCGTGAACGACCCAACACAACAAAATTATTTGGATGCCCTTCATGCCGCCCTTGGGGACCTTGCCGTTCCTGTGCTGTATGACGTGGATATAGGCCATATTCCGCCTCAAATTTCTCTGGTCAACGGCGCAAGTACCACGGTCTTATTCACTGAAAAGGGGAGTTCAGTCACTCAGCAGTTGTGAGTCAAAAGGCACGTCCAGGCAGTAGGTATAACAACACAACAGGCAGGCGCACCCCCGCCGGCGCGACAAAAAGCCTCGTCGCAAACCGCCGACGAATCCGTCGCAGAGGCGATATAAACCCTGCCGCGAGCGAGCCGCGGCAGGACTGACATCGTCGCTATTTAGCGCAGAGCTTGTAGTAAAGCTCATTCCAGCGCAATGCGTCCTTGAACGCCGGGATGCGCGTGTCGTTGTCGATCACCAGCAGCTCGATATTATTCATCTCCGCGTATAAGCGCATATGGTCGAGATCGAGCGCCTGGCTGAATACCGTGTGGTGCGCGCCGCCGGCCAGGATCCAGGCTTCGGCCGCCACTTCCAGCGACGGCTGCGCTTTCCATACCGCCCGGGCGACCGGCAGCTTAGGCAGCGGATGCGGCTGTTCGATGGCATCCACGACGCTTACCAGCATGCGAAAACGATCGCCCATATCGATTACCGAGGCGTTGACCGCCTGGCCGGCCGGGGTGGAAAACAGCAGCCGCGCCGGATCGGCTTTGCCGCCGATGCCGAGGAACTGCACGTCCAGCGTGGGTTTTTCTTCCTTGGCGATGCTTGGGCACACTTCCAGCATGTGCGATCCGAGGGCGAGGTTATTACCCGGCTGGAAGTGATAGGTGTAATCCTCCATAAAGGAGGTGCCGCCCGGCAGGCCGCTGGCCATCACCTTCAGGATGCGCAGCAGCGCGGCGGTTTTCCAGTCGCCTTCGCCGCCGAAGCCATATCCCTGCTGCATCAGGCGCTGTACCGCCAGGCCAGGCAACTGCTTCAGCCCGTGCAGGTTTTCAAAGTTGGAGGTAAAGGCTTTGGCGCCCACCTGTTCCAGGAAACGTTTCAGCCCCAGTTCAATACGTGCGGCGTCCAGCAGGTTTTCACGTTTTTCGCCGTTGACCTTGATTTTATCGGTAAGGATATAGGACGCTTCGTACTCCGCCACCAGGGTATCGATATCCCCCTTGGACACTTCGTTCACCACGCTGACCAGGTCGCCCAGGCCGTACGCGGTCACCGAGTAGCCGAATTGGATCTGCGCGCCGACCTTGTTGCCTTCGGTTACCGCCACTTCACGCATATTGTCGCCGAAACGGGCGACGATCAGCTGCTGGCTTTCCTGTTTGGCGGCGGCGGCGCGCATCCATTTGGCGATGGTCAGATGCGCCTGCTTATCCTGCCAGTGGCCGACCACCACCTGGTGATTAAGGTGCATGCGTGCGCCGATAAACCCGAACTCGCGGCCGCCATGGGCGGTCTGGTTAAGGTTCATAAAGTCCATATCCATGGTTTCCCAGGGGATCTGCGCGTTATATTGGGTATGGAACTGCAGCAGGGGCTTGTTGAGGATGCTCAGGCCGCCGATCCACATCTTGGCGGGTGAAAACGTATGCAGCCAGGTGAGCAGGCCGATACAGTGGGTATCGTAATTGGCTTCACGACACAGCGCGAGAATCTCATCGGGCGATTTGACCAAAGGTTTCAAGACCAGCTTAACCGGCAGGCCGGCCTCGTTATTAAGACCCTGGACCACCGTTTGCGCATGGTCGGCGACCTGGCGCAGGGTTTCCGGGCCATAAAGATGTTGACTGCCGATGACGAACCAGACTTCGTGCTGCTTAAAATTATCCATGATGACTCCTGTGCGTCTCCGTTTAAGGGAGGGGCCGGGCGGGCGCGTAGCGTGCCGCCCGGTAAATTATTAATCAGCGATCGCTGTGCGCCGCCGCCGCGTAAGCCGGTTCCGCAAGCTCGCTCCATTCCAAATAGCGCTGGTAGAGCCGCTCGAATTGCGCGACCCTGGCCGGGTCCGGCTGCAGGGTGCGTTCAATCCGACTGGCCATGGCCTGCTGCGCCACGGCGATATCCGGATAAACGCCGGCCGCCACCGCGCCGAAGATAGCCGCGCCGAGGGCGCAGCATTGATCGGAGGCCACCAGTTGCAGCGGACGATTCATCACATCCGCGCATACCTGCATGATAATCGGCGATTTGCGGGCAATGCCGCCCATCACCAGCACGTTTTCCACCGGGATGCCCTGGGTTTCAAAGCATTCCATGATGGCGCGGGCGCCGAAGGCGGTGGCGGCAATCAGTCCGCCGAACAGCGCCGGCGCATCAGTGCCCAGATTGAGGCCGGTGATCACGCCCTGCAGGCGCTGGTTGGCGTAAGGCGTGCGCCGGCCGTTGAACCAGTCCAGCACCACCGGCAGATGCTCAAGGGACGGTTCGCTGGCCCAGGCCTGCGCCAGCGCGTTCAGCATCTGTTCCTGGATACCGTCGAGAGCGGGTTTCAGGGCCGGGTTGTGTTGCACCGCCTGTTTCAGCGGCCAGCCCAGCAAACGTCCGAACCAGGCATAAATGTCGCCAAAGGCCGACTGACCGGCTTCGAGACCGATAAATCCCGGTACCACGCTGCCGTCGACCTGGCCGCAGATGCCGGCGATAGTGCGATCGCCCACACGCTGTTCGTCGGCGATAAGGATATCGCAGGTCGATGTGCCGATGACTTTAACCAGGGTATAGGGCTGCGCGCCGGCGCCCACCGCGCCGATATGGCAGTCGAAGGCGCCGCCGGCAATGGTAACGGTCTCCGGCAAGCCAAGCTTCTGCGCCCATGCGGCGGTGATGCGCCCGACCGGCGCTTCCGCGGTATAGGTATCGGTGAAGAGCGGATATTGCAGCCGTTCGGTCAGAACCGGATCGAGCGCCTCAAGGAAGTCTCGCGGCGGCACGCCGCCCCAGTCGGGATGCCAAAGGGATTTATGTCCGGCGGCGCAGCGGCCGCGCTTGATGTCCTGCGGCCGCGTGGTCCCGGACAGCACGGCCGGTATCCAGTCGCAAAGCTCAATCCAAGATACCGCCTGCCGGCGTACCTGGGCGTCCTGGCGGGTAATATGCAGGATTTTGGCCCAGAACCATTCAGAGGAGTACACGCCGCCGATGTAGCGCGTGTAATCCGGATGCGCGCCGTCGTGGCACAGCCGGTTTATCGCCTCGGCTTCTTCTATGGCGGTATGATCCTTCCACAGGATAAACATGGCGTTCGGGTTGTCGGCGAATTCCGGGCGCAACGCCAGTATCCGGCCCTCCTCATCAATAGGGGCGGGGGTACTGCCGGTGGTATCGACGCCGATGCCGGCGACGCGCAGGCGCTGGGCCGGGGTGAGGGCGTTTACCACAGCGCGGATCGCCTGTTCCATGGATTCAAGATAATCATTGGGATGATGGCGGAATTGATTGTGCGCGGGTTTGCAATACTGGCCCTCGCGCCATCGCGGGTACCAGACCACTTCGGTCGCCAGCTCTTTACCGCTTTGGCATCCTACCGCCAGGGCGCGTACCGAGTCGCTGCCGAAATCAAGCCCGAGGCTGATGGCCTCTTCATTCATGCTGTTCTCTCCTGTTTACCCGAAAACGGATGATGTGCACAACCATAAGGGGGTTTTGAGCCGGCCGTGAGGAGCGGTTGGCTGGAAGTATGCACATTCCTGTCGCTGATGGCTGAAATGTGATGGTGTTCAAAAACGCGCGGGGAGGTGAAATTTGCTGTATCTATGCACAAATCAGCTGTTATTGAGAACTGTGATAACGCTCTACATTTTAGTAACACATTAAGGCTAAAACTACTCCCGTCTAAAGGGCCTGGTCGGACTAACGGCGATAAATCCGCCGCTTAGACGTTCCAAGCGGATTCATCTTCCCGACTGATAACGCTTACACGCTTCAGCATTTTGAAGCGAGGCGATAAAAAATACCGGAGAGTTACATGCATAAATTCACTAAGGCACTGGCGGCAATCGGATTGGCTGCCGTTATGTCTCAATCGGCTATGGCGGAAAATCTGAAACTGGGTTTTCTGGTTAAACAGCCGGAAGAACCCTGGTTCCAGACCGAATGGCGTTTTGCCGATAAAGCCGGCAAGGACCTGGGATTTGATGTGATTAAAATCGCCGTGCCCGATGGCGAGAAAACCCTTAACGCTATCGACAGCCTGGCGGCAAGCGGCGCCAAGGGTTTTGTTATCTGTACCCCGGATCCAAAACTGGGCTCGGCCATTGTCGCCAAGGCCCGTAGCTATGATATGAAGGTCATTGCCGTTGACGATCAGTTCGTCACCGCCAAAGGCAAACCGATGGACACCGTTCCCCTGGTCATGATGGCGGCCACCAAGATTGGCGAACGCCAGGGCCAGGAACTGTGGAAAGAAATGAACAAGCGCGGCTGGAACGTGGCTGACACCGGCGTCATGGCTATTACCGCCGATGAGCTCGATACCGCCCGCCGCCGCACTACCGGTTCGATGGACGCATTAAAAGCCGCCGGTTTCCCGGCAAAACAAATCTATACCGTCCCGACGAAATCCAACGATATCCCTGGCGCCTTTGACGCCGCCAACTCACTGCTGGTACAGCATTCCGGCGTGAAAAACTGGCTGATCATCGGCATGAACGACAATACCGTGCTCGGCGGCGTGCGCGCCACCGAAGGCCAGGGCTTCAAGGCGCCCAACGTTATCGGCATCGGCATCAACGGCGTGGATGCGGTGAGCGAACTCTCCAAGGTCAATGCGACCGGCTTCTACGGGTCTCTGCTGCCAAGTCCGGACGTTCACGGCTACAAGAGCATCCAGATGCTTAACGATTGGGTAACCAAAGGCGTTGAACCGCCCAAATTCACCGAAGTGACCGATGTGGTGGTCATTACCCGCGACAACTTTAAAGAAGAATTGGCGAAGAAAGGGCTGGGCGGTAAATAACCGCGGCGCCTGTTTCCCGGGACGGCTATGCGCCGTCCCTGTCCATGACGATGTCATTCATCAAGAGGATGTGCAAGTGTCAGCCAAGACCCCTGATGGTTACAGCCGTGGGATTGCCGGCGCACCGTTCGTATCAGTTAACGCGAGGATGTGTTCATGACAATTCAGACACCCTATCTGTCGTTTCGCGGCATCGGAAAAACGTTTCCCGGCGTCAAGGCGCTGGATGATATCAGTTTTGACTGCTATCCGGGCCAGATCCACGCCCTGATGGGCGAGAACGGCGCCGGCAAATCCACGTTGCTGAAAATTCTCAGCGGCAGCTATACGCCGACCCAGGGTGAAATCCTTATCAAAGGCCAGCCGGTCCATTTTAATTCCACCGCCGATGCGCTGGATGCCGGCGTCGCCATTATCTACCAGGAGTTGCACCTGGTGCCGGAAATGACCGTGGCGGAAAATATCTACCTCGGCCAGTTGCCCAATAAATACGGCATGGTTAACCGCGCCATCCTGCATTATGAAACCAAACTGCAGTTGGAACACCTGGGGCTGGATATCGCGCCGGACACACCGCTCAAATATTTGTCCATCGCCCAGTGGCAGATGGTGGAAATCGCCAAGGCGCTGACCCGCAATGCCAAAATTATTGCCTTTGACGAGCCGACCAGTTCGCTGTCGGCGCGTGAAATCGAACAGCTTTTCCGGGTGATCCGCGAACTGCGGGCCGAGGGCAGGGTAATACTCTACGTGTCGCACCGTATGGAGGAGATTTTTACCCTCGGCGATGCCATCACGGTATTCAAGGACGGCAAGTACGTCCGCACGTTCGACGATATGACCCAGGTCGATCACACCAAGCTGGTGCAGGCCATGGTGGGACGCAATCTCGGTGATATCTACGGTTACCAGCCGCGCGATCATGGCGCGGTACGGCTGCAGCTGGACAGCATCAAGGCCGCTGGCGTGAAAACGCCGATTACGCTGTCGGTGCACGCCGGTGAAATCGTCGGCCTGTTCGGCCTGGTGGGCGCGGGACGCAGCGAACTGATGAAGGGGCTGTTCGGCGGTACGCTGATTACCGGCGGGCAGTTGCTGCTGGACGGCAAGCCGCTTAATATCCGCTCGCCCATCGACGCCATCCGCGAAGGGTTGCTGCTGTGCCCGGAAGATCGCAAAGCCGACGGCCTGATACCGGTGCATTCGGTAAGGGAAAATATCAATATCAGCGCCCGGCGCAAGACCATCAAGGCCGGTTTCCTGATTAACGACCGCTGGGAAAAGGAAAACGCCGAAGAACATATCCGCTCCCTGAATATCAAGACGCCCTCCGCCGAGCAACTGATCATGAACCTGTCCGGCGGCAACCAGCAAAAAGCCATTCTCGGCCGCTGGCTGTCGGAGGATATGAAAGTCATCATGCTCGACGAACCGACGCGCGGAATCGACGTCGGCGCCAAGCACGAAATTTACCACGTGATATATGAGCTGGCCAAACGCGGTATCGCCGTGCTGTTCGCCTCAAGCGATCTGCCTGAAGTGCTGGGGCTGGCCGACAGGATCGTGGTGATGCGCGAAGGCGCCATTTCCGGCGAGCTCACCCACACCGATGCCACTGAACAGAAAGCGTTAAGTCTGGCAATGTTGCACACAACCGATACCAGCCCCGCTGACGCGGTTGCCTGATTGTGAAGGAGTCTAAGATGTCGACTGTTACTACCCCCTCCCCGAAAGCGAAAAAAACGCTGGGCTTTGGCCGCGTCTGGGATAATTTTGGCATGCTGGTGGTGTTCGTGGTGCTGTTTATCGCCTGCTCGTTTTTTGTGCCGAACTTTGCCAGTTTTATCAATATGAAGGGCCTCGGCCTGGCTATTTCCATGTCCGGTATCGTCGCCTGCGGCATGCTGTTTTGCCTGGCTTCCGGCGATTTCGATTTGTCGGTCGCCTCGGTTATCGCCTGTGCCGGCGTCACCACCGCCGTGGTCATCAATTCCACCGAAAGCCTGTGGCTCGGCGTGGCGGCGGGACTGGTGCTTGGCGTACTGTGCGGTCTGGTCAACGGTTTTGTTATCGCCAAGCTGAAAATCAATGCCCTGATAACCACCCTGGCCACCATGCAAATCGTGCGCGGTCTGGCGTATATCATTTCCGATGGTAAAGCGGTGGGCATCGAAGATGAACGCTTTTTCGTGCTGGGCTACGCCAACTGGCTGGGCCTGCCCGCGCCCATCTGGATCATGGCGCTGTGCATGGCCATCTTCGGTTTCCTGCTCAACAGAACCACCTTCGGGCGCAACACGCTGGCCATTGGCGGTAATGAAGAAGCCGCCCGGCTGGCGGGGGTGCCGGTGGTGCGCACCAAGATCATTATTTTTATCCTGTCCGGACTGGTGTCGGCGGTGGCCGGTATTATCCTCGCCTCGCGGATGACCAGCGGCCAGCCCATGACCTCGTTGGGTTATGAACTGATCGTCATCTCCGCCTGCGTGCTGGGCGGGGTATCGATGAAAGGCGGCATTGGCAAGATTTCCTATGTGGTGGCCGGGGTGCTGATCCTCGGCACCGTGGAAAACGCCATGAATCTGCTGAATATTTCGCCGTTCTCGCAATACGTGGTGCGTGGGGTCATCCTGCTGGCGGCGGTGATTTTCGACCGCTACAAACAAAAAGCCAAACGTACGGTATAAACCGACGCGGACCGGTCGCATCGCGGCCGGCCCGCTCACAGTTTTACGACCCTGGCACGCTATTGTCCGCGCTTTAGGATATTCTCAATCAGACGACAACCTGTCCGGAGGTGAGATGTATCATCGAATGACTCACGAGACGCAATCCAATCCCTTATTACCGGGCTATATGTTCAATGCCTATCTGGTTGCCGGCCTGACGCCGATTATAGCGGGCGGGCCGCTGGACTTCTTTATCGACCGGCCCGACGGCATGAAGGGATATATTCTTAATCTGACCATCAAGGGGCAGGGTAAGATTTTTGAAGGCGAGCGTTCCTTCGTCTGTAATCCGGGCGACCTGCTGCTGTTTCCACCCAAATCCGCCCATTATTACGGCCGCTCCCCGGACAGCGACTGCTGGTATCATCGTTGGGTGTATTTTCGCCCGCGTGCGTACTGGGCCGACTGGCTGGAATGGCACAGCAAAATCCATGACGTCGGCCGCCTGCGGCTCGGCAATGATAATCTGCTGACCGAATTCGACCGGTTGCTGGCCAATATCGAGCAAACCCAACGTTCCGGACGCCGTTTCTCGGAAGAACTGGGCATGAACCTGCTGGAGCGCATGCTGCTGCGCGCCATGGAGGAGGACCCGCAAAGCCCAAGCAAAATCATGGATCCGCGTATTATCGAGGCCTGCCAGTTTATCACCGGCAATCTCTCCGGCGAACTGCGCATCGACGAGGTGGCGCGGCATGTCTGTTTATCCCCCTCCAGGCTGGCGCATCTCTTTCGCGAGCAGGTCGGCATCAATATCCTGCGCTGGCGCGAGGACCAGCGGGTAATTCGCGCCAAACTGCTGCTGCAGACCACGCAGGAATCCATCGCCACCATCGGCCGCGTGGTGGGGTATGACGACCAGCTCTATTTTTCGCGGGTATTCCGTAAACGCGTCGGGGTCAGCCCCAGCGACTTCCGCCGCCGCAGCAGCGAGATTAATTATCCCGGCCGCAGTATCCAGGCGTCTCATAATTGGCAGTTGCAAAGCGAAAAGGCTATCGGAGGCTGATAATTTATTGTTAATGTGAGTCCGATAATAATGTCCCCAGCGCTAATATAAGGCAGTGGGGACATTGCTGTGTTAGCCAAAAAAGAGGAACGACAATGGCTGAAAATATCGGTATCGGACTTATTGGTTACGGCTTTGCCGGCAAAACATTGCACGCGCCGTTGGTTAACGCCACGCCTGGACTGACCCTGGCAGCCGTCTCATCGAGCGACGCCGGCAAGGTGCTGGCCGACTTTCCGGGCATGAAGGTCGCCGCCGATCCGGGTGCTGTGATTAACGATCCCGCGGTTGATCTCGTGATTATCCCCACGCCGAACGAAACCCACTTTCCCCTCGCCAAACAGGCGCTGGCGGCCGGCAAGCATGTGGTCGTCGATAAACCCTTTACCGTGACGCTGTCGCAGGCTTATGAGCTTAAACAACTGGCCGAAAACCAGCGGGTGCTGCTGTCGGTGTTCCACAACCGGCGCTGGGACAGCGATTTCCTCACCGTGCGGCAGCTGATTAAAGACGGCGTTCTCGGCGACGTGGTCTATTTGTCCTCGCAGTACGACCGTTTCCGGCCGCAGGTGATGCCGCGCTGGCGTGAACAGCCGGGGGCCGGCAGCGGCATCTGGTATGATTTGGCGCCGCATTTGGTCGATCAGGTCATCCAGCTGTTCGGCATGCCGGTGGCGGTTAACGTCGACCTGGCCCTGTTGCGCCCCGGCGCGCTGACCGATGATTACTTCCATGCCACGCTTATCTACCCGCAGCGGCGCGTGGTGCTGCACGGCGGCATGCTGGCGGCGGCGGCGACACCGCGTTTTACCGTGCACGGCACCAAGGGCAGCTTCGTCAAGTTCGGGCTGGACCCCCAGGAAGCGCAACTGAAAGCGGGCGTTTATCCGCCGCAGCCGAAATGGGGCGTCGATGCCCAGGACGGTATGCTGACGCTGGCCGACGGCGATGCGTTGACCGAACATCAGGTGCGCACCCAGCCGGGCAATTATCCCGCGTATTATGCCGGCATTCGCGACGCCATCCTCGGCGTGGGCGAAAACCCGGTTACCGCGGCCTCGGCCATCCAGGTAATGGAACTGATCGAGCTGGGCGTGCTGTCGTCGGCACAGAAAAAAACATTGGCGGTGAAGAACGGTTAATGCCAAGGTGGGTTTTTACGGGCGCCCGGCGGCGCCTTTGGTTTTTACAGTGGTAAGGGCAGTGACATGTCGTGGTTTCAGCGTTTAAAGATTGATAAGTTTTTGCTGGTTTTAGTCACCGTGGTGATTCTGGCGTCACTCTTTCCGTGCCGGGGTTTGATCAAGGTCTTTTTTGAATATCTCACCACCGCGGCGATTGCGCTGCTGTTTTTTATGCACGGCGCCAAGCTGTCGCGTGAAGCGATCGTAGGCGGTATGAGCCACTGGCGGCTGCATCTGGTGGTGTTCCTCAGTACCTTTGCGTTATTTCCGCTGCTGGGCATCGCCATGAAGGTGTTTGTGCCTTCATTGTTATCCTCGCCGGTGTATATGGGATTTCTGTATCTGTGCGCGCTGCCGGCCACCGTGCAGTCGGCCATCGCGTTTACCTCGGTGGCCGGCGGCAACGTGGCCGCCGCCATCTGCAGCGCGTCGGCCTCCAGCATCCTGGGCGTATTTCTGTCGCCGGTGCTGGTGGGCCTGCTGATGCATACCCAGGAGGGCGGCGCGACCAATACGCTGCATGCCATAGGTTCCATTATCCTGCAACTGATGGTGCCTTTTGTCCTGGGCCATTTGTCGCGGCCGCTGATTGGCAAATGGGTGGCGCGGCATAAAAAGCTGGTGAATATTACAGACCGGTCATCAATATTGCTGGTGGTGTATACCGCCTTCAGCGAGGCGGTAGTGGGGGGGATCTGGCATCAGATCACCGGCTGGTCGCTGGTCTCCATCCTGGTGTTCTCACTGGTGCTGCTGGCCATCGTCCTGGTGGTCAATACCTGGACCGCGCGTTTGCTGGGATTCAACACCGCCGACGAGGTGACCATCGTCTTTTGCGGCTCCAAGAAAAGCCTGGCCAACGGAATCCCTATGGCCAACGTGCTGTTTCCCGCCGCCATGGTGGGCACCATGGTGCTGCCGCTGATGATCTTCCACCAGGTGCAGCTGATGGTGTGCGCGGTGCTGGCGGCGCGATATGCCCGCCGGCAGGCACAGCAGATGAAAAACATTCCTTCCAATCCCGCCGTTAATAAATAACACTAGTAATGAGCATTCATCGGCTTTGACAATACATTGTCCGGGCCGATGATGCCGTCTGGTGGGCATAAGCTGTAACCGTTCAGAAACGGGTCTTTCCAAATTAAATGCCGTTATTTATTATCATTTTTTCTAAATTTTTATAATAAGCCCCGCTATAGGTCAGAGACGGCCTTTACTCTGTGGATGAGATTGCCAATTTTTAGCAAATTAGCGAGGCAAGCATTGTCAAAATTGGACGTCATGCCATTAACTCAATGTATCAATGAGATAAACCGTATATAGGCATAGGGTGAGGTTAATCAGAATAGGCAATTGCCTGTATGGGACATGTTGGCTAGTATAAATTAATCCGCGATGCCTATTACATTTTGTATGTCATTTTAGACAGGTATTTCGCGCTATCGTCTGATTGAATGATTATATGCCATCCTGCGGAGGGTTATATCAAGGGTAACTCACTATTTTGCCATGGGTTTTACCTTGTGCGTCGTGCATGAATTTAGAAATCGATTATTTTAAATAGACTTCGGGTGTCGGCCCCATCTCTCTTAATGTATCAGGCATTACCTTAAGCGTCCGCGTGCAAGCGATTTATAGTCGGACCTCTCAATAAAATAGGAATTTTGGAGATATATAATATGAATATTGAGCTTGAATATTATAGAGATTATAAGCCCGACGGGAATTTGTATGCTCGGTGCCTTGGTGGGGAGCAACATTTTTTCATTGAATATAGCCTCTATGACTGTGGCGAACCTGGCAAGCTTGCTGCTGAGCAAAGCGCATGGGGTGATGAGCTGGTAATATTCAAGCTGTGCTCAGGTACGCTTTATCAGCTGCGTGCGTTGGTAAAAGGGGAGGGGCATGGGACTGAAGAATTATTGTCGGATATATTCTCAACCGTTTACACGCCGGAATTTACAAGCCAGCAAAGATGTGGAATAACAAATATAAATAATTTAAAAGGCAGGCTAAACATAACCACAAATGAAAAACAAAATTTTAGAATACAATTCTATCCCTGCGGTTTCGAACAGTTACAGCGCGAGGAAGATAATAATGTTCCTTTCTTTTACGGACTCAGTGAGATTGTTCGTTTTATCCCCTGTTTTGATGAAGAAGATATACGTGCAAAGATAAAAATATTGCCGCAGTTTGAGAAACTGCGTGGACTTTATCGGGTGGAGCAAAACCTCAACAATAATGAATTATTGCTGTTGGCGCAAGAACTTGAGCAACTGGACTATGTGGAATACTGTAGTTTATCTGGCGAGGCGAAGGAAGACGCTTCCTCCTATGATGAGGATAGTTGGCGAGAGGAAATTGAGCCGGCCAACGTGACGCCAAATTTAACCCAACACCAGGGTTATTTGGATAACTCGCCCTGGGGCATGAGCGTCAGGGCGGTTTGGGCAAGAAATATCACCGGCAGGGGCGTGGGGGTCCGCATGCAGGATACTGGTGTTTATAATACTCATGAGGATCTCGTTACAAATATAACTGTAGTATCCAATTCAACGGGCAATAGAACACACGGAACCTCAACCGCCGGGATTATTGCTGCGCGTAATAATGGCTTTGGTATGACGGGCATCGCTTATGACTGCCGTTTGTTCGCCTATGCTGGTCAACTGAATGAATTTGAAAGAATGATCCGTGACGCCTTACCGGGGGAGATAGTCACAATTTCCTTAAGTACTGGAAACTTCCCGCTGATAGATGACCCACATCGCTGGAGTCTTTTCCAACTATTGATTCAAAGCGGCGGTGTGGTAGTGATATCCGCCTCAAACGGAGGGTTAAATTTGTTCCGATCTGGAATAAATGACTTCGGTGATAGCGGCGTTATTCTGGCGACCTCCAGTCATCGCGCCACGGGCAGAAGATTACCATTTTCAAATTTTAATTTTCACCGGGTGGTTGCCGCCTGGGGAGAAAATGTCGCCACCACCGGAGGTGGTAATTTACTCAATTTGGGATCGCCAAATCGAACCTATCGTGACAATTATAGCGGCACTTCTGCCGCGGCGCCTCAAGTGGCAAGCGTGCTGGCCTTGATACAATCCTATGCCAGATCTGTTTACCACATTATATTTAACGCCGATCAATTGTATCGGATCATCCTGGATACGGGCCATCGCGAAGGTGAAATTGATTTAATCGGCCCCAGGCCAAATGCAGAGGCTGCGATAAACTATGTTGACAACCTGTTGAGTCAAGGATTGCTGCCACCGCCTCTCTCTCCTCTTCCCCCACAAATACCACCGAGATATCCTTTCTGGAGGGTCGGACGGCAATATGAAGTAGGCGATCGGGTCACTCATTTAGAATTGTTTTACGTATCTACAACGAGGCATGTTGCCAATATCGGCTGGCAGCCAAACTTGGCTCCGACATTATGGCGACAGATACAATAATAGTGATTATTTTTGCAAGAAAATTACATCACTCAAAATTTTTATTGCAATAAGTGAAACGGAATGTGTTGATAGAGTGATTATTAGCAGCTAACGACATAAGGATAATGATTGTGAATATAACTCTCGATTATTTTAGTAAATATTGTTCTGACGGCCTCATTTTTATAAAATGTGAAGGCGATTTACGTGGATGCAACGTTAATTTTTCGCTGTATGCGCAGGATAATATCATTCAACATAAGTATGCTGAGGAAAATGAGCTGGTAATTTTTTCCGTACCTTATCCCTCAGTATATAGAATAGCAGCAGAAATCTCTTCGGCACAAGGTCAATGTCATGTGCTTTGGACGGACTATATTGTTATGTCGGAATTCAGTTTGAAGGCGGAGGATAGAAAATCATCAAGACCATGGTTAAAAGGTAAATTAGCGTATATTAATGCTCCTGGGAATTATATTGAGGTAAAGTTTTATCCTAGAGGTATTGATAAACTGTACAATGAAGAGGTGTGTACAGTGCCTTTATTTCAAAAATACCGACGGCACATTTTATTGACGCCTTGCTTTGATCCTCAAGGGGTGGAAAAAAAATGCGAAATTTCATCGGTTTATCAGGAGCTTAAAAATTTTTATACCCTCAACATTGATGTTGATAATCAAGAAATACTAGCATTAGCGCAAGAACTGGAAGCGCTTGACTATGTTGAATACTGCGGGTTATCGAACACACTGGTTGAACCACCGCCGCCGTCGCTAACTGAGCACGACGGCCTTCATCAGGATGACGGGGCGTCATTGAATAATCAAACGCCAGATTTCACTGGCTTGCAAGGATATCTAAACGCCGGTTTAGGGGTGAATGCCAGGAGCGCATGGAGTCGGGGTGCCGCAGGCAATGGTGCGGGCGTTCGCTTATTGGACTATGGGGTACATCCTAATCATGAAGATTTATGGGGTAATATCACCGTACGGACCAATCGACCCGGAGGCGGCGACCATGGTACCGCGGCGGCGGGCATTATCCGGGGAGTTAACAACGGTTTTGGCGTTACTGGAATTGCCTATCAAAGCCGGCTATTTGTCTATGAATCGCTCATTTCAGATATGAACCGAATTATGATGGAGTTAATTCCTGGTGATATCGTCGTGCTTAATACACAAACCATGCTTGAAAATGATCTTTCAATAGTATTGCCAATTGTCCATAACGTTATTTGGTGGGACAGGATCCGCTGGTGCGCGCAGGCCGGCGCGGTGGTGATATTCGCCGGCGGCAATGGCTCGGTTAACCTTAGCCAGTTTCCCCGGTTCAATGATTTTGGCGATAGTAATGGCATTATGATTGGCGGTTGTGATTCTTTTAGCGGCCTCCGGGGGACCAGAACCAATTTTAATTTAAATCATCCAACGTTAAACGCCTGGAGCGATAGCGTCACTACTACCGGCTACGGAGGCTTGCAAAATTTAAATCCACCTAATCGCACTTATACCCGGACATTTAGCGGGACCTCCAGTGCTACCCCAATGGTGGGTGGATGCCTGGCGGTCGTTCAAGCCTATGCCCGTAATCAGTATCATATTATTTTTAACCGGGATTTTATCTTCGATATCCTTAGCCAAACCGGCGGGCGCGAAGCCGCGGGGCAGGGAATAGGCTTCCGACCGAATCTTGCCGCTGCCCTGGCGCGGGTGGATGAATTGGTCAGCGGCGGCATTGTGCCGCCGCCACTGCCGTCACCGCCGCCCCCTCCGGTGCTGCCTTATCCCGCCTGGGCTCCCAATACGCAATACGCGGTAAACGATCGGGTGTCCTATTTTTGGAGCGTTTATCGGTGTAGACAAGCCCATCGTTCGATTATCAGCTGGGAGCCTGGGGTAGCCGTTTCATTATGGCAATTGATAATCTAACGAAATTGCGGATTGGGGCTTTAATCTTTAGGGATATGAATTATGGCAGAACCCCCTTAGCACCTCCTGGAAACAGGCGCTAAGGGGGAGAAACCATGCCAATGCCAATGCCAAGGCTAGGGCTGTAGTTTCAACGTACCTTGTCAAGGAGCAACTTTTTTTCCGTCGCGTTTAAAAAAGCAATCTCCAGACCGTTGCGCCGGGCGGTCTGTATTTGGCTTGGGGTCAGCCCGGCCTGCGGCGCCGCCACCCGGTATTCATAATCAATATCGATACCCTGGACCGCCGGATCGTCCGAGTTAATGGTGGCGAGGATCCCGTGCTCAAGGAATTGCTTTAACGGGTGTTCTCCCAGCGCGCGCACGGTGCTGGTCTGCACATTGGACGTCAGGCAGCTCTCTATACCGATGCGATGCAGCGCAAGAAAATCCATCAGCGCCGAATCCTCAATGGCCTTTACGCCGTGGCCGATACGCTCCGCGCCCAGTTCATGAATGGCCTGCCAAATGCTCTCGGGACCCGCGGCCTCGCCGGCGTGCACGGTAATGCGCAGCCCGGCGTCGCGGGCGCGGGTGAAATGGCTCAGGAACAGGCTGCCGGGGAAACCCAGCTCATCGCCGGCCAGATCCAGCGCCGTGATACCGTCGCGGCAGGCGAGAAGGGCCTCCAGTTCTTGCAAACAGGCGTCTTCGCCAAAGGTGCGGCTCATGATGCCAATCAGCCTGGCTTGGGTGCCAAAATCACGGCAGCCGTCGCTGACTCCCGCGATAACCGCTTCCACCACCCCTTGCAACGGCAACTGGTGTTTCATCGCCATATAATAAGGTGAGAAGCGCAATTCGGTATAATCCAGCCCCACCCGGACGGCATCCTCGACGTTTTCATAGGCCACGCGGCGGCAAGCCTCCAGAGAACCCAGCACCGCCACGCCCCAGTCCAGCTTTTGCAGGAAACTGACCAGATCCGGCTCGGTTTGGGTGACCTGCACATGCGCCCGCAGATCCTCTAGATTATCGGCCGGCAACGCCATGCCGAATTGGCGGCCCAGATCGAGGATGGTTTGCGCACGGATATTGCCGTCAAGGTGGCGATGGAGATCGGTCAGGGGAAGGTGTTTATCAATCATCGGCAACAGTCTTATTCTGGTGAAATATAGCCTGATTATAACGTGTTTGCGAAAAGTTAGCAGAGATTGGTTAGCCGGCCTGGGTGGGATTACGCTTCAGGAACAAACGGAGACATTGAGGAATGCAGCGTGCGCAAAAGAATAGGATCGCGCCCGCGGCGCGGCGGATAGGGAGGGTAACGTCTTAAACAGACCGCCCCGGCGCCGGGGCGGTCATCAGGCTGAAAGGTTTAAGGTTGCGGTATCGCCTGCGGCTGGACCGGTGGGGTTTCGCCTTCCGGTAAACCGAACAGGCCGAACAGGCCCATAAAGCTTTGCAGCGACATTTTTTGGCCGTTCAGGTTGACCTGGTTATCGGCATATTGAAAGCTGCTGGTCAGGGTATTATCGCTGACGGTGGTCAGTTTAAACATCTGGCCCATGGCCGCCAGTCCTTGTACCTGCTGTTTAGCCAGTTTTTGGGCATCCTCGTCGTTATAGCCCTGGAGTCTGGCGAACTGGGTGGTGGTTTCGGTGGTTATGTCCAGCGGCACGGTCAGCTTGGCATCCAGCTTGTTGACAAACCGCGCCCACAGCTGATCCGGCGTCGCCGGCGTGGCGGGAGCCTGGGACGGGTCGTTAAGATTGAGCGTCAGGTTAAACGCGCTTTCTCCTTTGCTGTTTTTCCAGCTGAACGGCGCAATGGTCAGGTACGGGCTGCCTTTCAGCGCCAGCGGCAGGTTCTGGAACAGCGCCTGGCTTATCAACTGCTGCTGAGTCGCAGGATCTAAATGCCGTTATTTTTTCTAAGTTTTTATAATAACCACCGATATAGGTTGGATGCTGCCTTTACTCTGTGGTCAAGATTGCCAATTTTTAGCAAAGTTGAGGGGCAAGCTTTGTCAAAGCTGGATGTCATTCCATTAACTCAGTGTATTAATGAGATAAACCGTATCAAGACATAGGATGATACCAGTTAAAATAGGCAATTGCCTGTATGGAAAATGGTGGCTATTATAAATTAATCGGTGATGTCTATTACATTTTGTATGTCATTTTACACTGGCATTTCGCTATATCGTCTATTTTAAATAACATAATCCTGTGAGAAACCGTAGAGGGTTGTTATGAATATAAAATTAGATTACTTTAGAAACAATGCTTCAGATGGCAATATTTATGCGCGATGCATTGGTGAAGAGTCTGATTTTGATATAATCTACACCTTATTCGAAGGAAAAGAAAAAGAGCATTTTTCTATAAAAAAGAAAGCTTATGGCGATGAGTTGGTGACTTTTAAGCTTACATCAGGTTGCGACTATTATTTACATGCTCAATTAAAATTGTCTAATGGACAGGATGTTGAGCTATGTTCTGACATAATCTCCACATTGCCCTCCTCGCATTTTCTACCGCCGACAAATTGCAAAATTGAAGATATGACAGACATAAAAGGCAAGCTGAAAATAACCTCAGAGGGTAGACAGGATTTTATAATACAATTTTATCCAGGTGGATATAAAAAACTTCAGTGTGAAGCCAGGCATAACGTTCCTTTGTTTTTCAAAGCCAGGCGTTATATTGATTTCGCGCCTTGTTTTGATAAAAAAACGCTAAGCGGTATCATAAAAAAATTCCCGTTGAGCAAAAAATTGCGTGAACTTTATCGGGTGCGGCAAAACCTGGTAAATGATGATTTACTGCAGCTGGCGCAAGAAATTGAACGGCTGGATTATGTGGAATACTGCAGCTTATCGGGCGATCCGACGTCGGAATCGTTACCCTCTGAATGGGAGACATACCCGCAGGAAGTTGATATTGCTAATATGACGCCGAATTTGACCCAGCACCAGGGGTATCTTGACAATACGACAATACGACAAGAGGCATGAGCGTCAGGGCGGCGTGGGCCAGGAATGTTACCGGACGTGGCGTGTCGGTACATATGCAGGATACCGGCGTATGGCCGGACCATGAAGATTTGATCGGTAATATTACCGTCGTTAACAATTCATATGAGAATAGGGATCACGGCACATGGTCGGCCGGCGTTATCGCCGCCAGCAATAACGGGATCGGCATGATGGGGATCGCTTACGACTGTCGCTTGTTTGCCTACATAAATACATTCACCGATTTTGAAAAGATTGTACGTGATGCCCTTCCGGGGGATATTGTTACTGCCTCTTTAGGCTGGGATTATTCAGCTTTACCGTTGGTGCACCATCAAGCCTGGTGGAGTATGTATCGTTTGCTGGTAAGCAGCGGTGTAGTGGTGGTGCTACTCTCCGGCAATGGAGGATTAGATCTGAGCCAATCGGTCGAATTTAATAATTTTGGCGATAGCGGCGTTATCCTCGCCACCGCCAGTCATCCAGACAACAAGAGGCGGCTGGAGTTCTCAAATTACAATTTCACCCGGATGATTGCCGCCTGGGGAATGGATGTCGCTACCACCGGCGAGGGCGATTTGCTCAACCTGGGTCATCCCAACCGGACTTATACCGCCAATTATGGCGGCACCTCCGCCTCGGCCCCCCAAATCGCGGGCGTTCTGGCCCTTATCCAATCCTATGCAAAATCGGCTTATCATGTGATTTTTAGTGGCGACCAACTGTATCAGATTATCCGCGTGACGGGCCATCGTGAAGGCGAAGCTGATTTAATTGGTCCCAGACCTAATGTGCATGCCGCACTGGACTATGTGGACTACCTGTTAGGACCGGGCGAGCCGACGCCACCGCCGCCAGAATATCCCTTGTGGCGGGTAGGTGTACAATATGAAGTGGGTGACAGGGTCAGTCATTTGGGGTTGAACTATATCTGCAGGTCACGCCATGTTTCCAACGTCGGCTGGCAACCGCAGCTGGCGGTAACATTATGGACGAGAATCCCATAATAAAACATAATCACGAACGTCTAAAAAAGATTAGTAAAACATATCATTATTTGGTGAGAATTTCAGATATTACTGATTAATCTTTCCAAATAATACATAACAACTTATAAGTGATTAAGGGGCACCGTCATGAATATAATGCTCAATTATTCAACTGAAGATCTTCCTGAAAGAACTATTTCTATTCGATGTAAAGGTGCTGAATCGGGGGCTAAGGTGGTATTTAGCCTGTATGAGCAGGACAATATTATTTGTAAAAAAGAGGCCAACGGAGATGAACAGGCGCGTTTTACCGTGCCGTTTCCCTCATGGTATAAAATTTCCGCTGAAATTAGCCAGGGAGACGATGCGTGCTGCTTATTGTGGACTAACCCTATCGATATTCCCGATTTCCGCGAGCGGCAATGTGAAAAAACACTGGATATTAAAAGTCTGAAAGGTAATCTTGAGATTTTTCCAGGAGAGGATAATTACATTGAGGTTAAATTTTATGATGGCGGAATAATACAGATATTTGAGGAAAGATCGTATAAGATACCGCTTTTTTATAGATATAGACGGCATCTGGATTTCATACCCTGTTTTGATAAAAATCAAATCGATAAAAAATGTTGTTTGTTACCTATTTATAATGAGCTGCGTAATTTTTACCGACTAAAGATTAATCTCGATAATTACCAACTACTGGCATTAGCCCAGGAGTTGGAGAGCCTGGATTATGTTGAATATTGCTGTTTGTTAAGTAAAAACAAATACCCGCCACCGCCTGATAATATTGAACACCAATGCTATGAACCGCAAGCGCCCTTTATTGGACAGACGCCTGATTTTACGCCATTGCAAAGGTATTTGGATCCTGGGTTGGGTATGAATGTCAGAAATGCCTGGAGCCGGGGGGCATTCGGCGTTGGCGCGACAGTACGATATATGGGGTTTGGTGTTTATCAAGAGCATGAAGATTTAATAGGTAATATCACTGTAAATTCCAATCGTCCAGGTGCCCGGAATCATGGGTCTGCGGGAGTAGGCGCCGTTAGGGGTATCAACAATGGTTTTGGCATAACAGGTATAGCCTATGGCTGCAAATTGATTTTTCATGATACCGGTATAGAAAATCTGGACCGCATTTTAGTGGAATTATCGGCGGGTGATTTGATCATTATAAATAATCAATTTAACATCAATGGTTTCTTGTTGCCCATGGTACATCTGGCATCTTGGTGGGATCGGATAGATTTATGTACCCGGGCCGGGGCGGTGGTGGTATTTGCCGCGGGTAACGGCGGGCTCAATCTCCGTCAATTTCCTCAATTTAATAATTTTGGCGACAGTGGCGGTATTATGATTTGCAGTGCTGACTCACACTCTGGTCTGATTAGACATAGCAGTAATTTCAATCTTTATTCAATGCTAAATTCCTGGGGTGATAGTGTTGTTACGATCGGATGGGGTGACTTACAAAATTTCGATCCGCCGAACCGCACTTATACCGCTACCTTTAGCGCCACTTCCAGCGCCACGCCTTTAGTGTGCGGAGCTTTAACGGTAGTTCAAGGTTATGCCATACGCCGGCTTTATCGTCCATTAAACGCCGCTGAAATGTTCAGAATCGTCACCCTTACCGGCGGACGGGAGGGGGAAGGACAAGGTATTGGTGTCCGGCCTAACGTCACCGCCGCCCTGGAGTTGGTAGATGAAATGGCCGGTGGCGGGACGCCGCCCCCAGAGCCTGAATATCCCCCGTGGCGGGTAGGTGTACAATATGAAGTGGGCGACAGGGTCAGTCATTTGGGATTAAACTATGTCTGCAGGTCACGCCATGTTTCCAATATCGGCTGGCAACCGCAGCTGGCGGTAACGTTATGGACGAGAATCCCATAATAAAACACAATCACGAACGTCTAAAAAATATTAGTGAATGTAGGAAATTGATCTTGGACTTAAATAGATCAGAATCATGACAAATGAAATGTGTTTATATCCAAATGTCGGTGCTGGCCGGGAGGAAATGCCGTGTTTACGCCCAAAACCGATTAAGATCCAATAAATTTATGTAGGTGACAATCATGGGTTTGACTATCGAATACTACAGGGCTTATTCCCCTGAAGGCCCTCTCTATATTCGCTGTGAAGGTGCGGCGCCCGAATGTAAAGTGAAATTTACCCTATATGGGCTGGATGGCATGATAGATAACAAGGAGGCCGAAGGCGATGAACTGGTCGGCTTCAGCATCCCTTTTCCGTCGGAATACAGGATTTCCGCTGAAGTCTTATCGGGGTACGATAAGTGCGGTGTATTATGGACAGACCCTATTATTGTCCCGGAGTGCCACTGGCAACCTCAGCCGCAAAAACGGGAAATCAACAACCCGAAAGGCAAGCTGAAAATTATCGAGGGTGTGGATAACTATATAGAAATTAAGTTTTATGATAAAGGAAAAAAACAGCTTTTCGAGGAAAAAAAACATAATGCCGTATTATTTTATAAATATCGGAAATGTATTCATTTCCTGCCCTGTTTTGACCGGGAGATGATAAATAAAAAAAGAAAATTATCGCCAATCTATAATGAATTGCGAAATTTCTACCGGATTGATAGCGAACTCTGCAATGACGAACTACTGGCGTTGGCGCAGGAGCTTGAATGCCTGGACTATGTGGAATATTGCGCGCTTGCAAGTAAAAATAAATTTGCGCCGCGGCCCGACGACGACGGTCCGCGCCCTTATGACGAAGCGCGCCATGCCTCGCCCCATCTGCCGGCACCTTGGTACGGCGACAAGGACCCGTCATTTGATACTCCCTTGAATGGTCCGACGCCCGATTTCACGCCGCTGCAAGGCTACCTGAATCCGGGGAACGGCATGAATGTCAGGAATGCCTGGGCCAGGGGAGCCACCGGCAATGGCGCCACCGTCAGGTATATGGGTTCTGGCGTCAATCCCCAGCATGAAGATTTAATCGGTAATATCACCGTAAATTCCAATCGTCCGGAGGGTAATAGGGAGCATGGTACCGCGGGGGCCGGATGTATCGTCGCCGCCAATAACGGTTTTGGCGTGACGGGCATTGCCTTCGGTTGCCGATTCTTTTTCCATTATAACGATATTCACAGCCTGGACCGGATCATGGGGGATTTATCACCTGGTGATGTGATCGGCATCAATCTTTCGGTGGGTGATTCAATTCCATTCCCTATGGTATTAGTCATCGAATGGTGGGACCGGATAAACTGGTGCGTGCGCGCCGGCGCGACGGTGGCTTTTGCCGCCGGTAACGGAGGGGTAAGCGTCAGGAACCATCCTTTGTTTAATGATTTTGGCGATAGCGGCGGGTTTATGATTGGCGCCAGCTACCCAGAGACCGGCCGGAGGACTTCTTTTTCGAATTATAATCTTTACTCCACCCTTAACTCCTGGGGGTGGAATGTCACTACACTAGGATGGGGGGATCTGCAGAATTTTGACCCGCCTAACCGGCTTTACACCTCTGCATTTAACGGCACTTCCAGCGCGACGCCCCTGGTGACGGGCGCTTTGGCGTTGGTGCTGGGCTATGCGCGCGCCAGGCACCACCTTACGTTTAATGCGCGGCAAATATTCGAGATTATTACCCAGACCGGCGGTCGGGAGGCGAATGGACAAGATATCGGCGTACGGCCGAACGTCGCCGCCGCGCTGGCGCGGGTGGATGAAATCGCCGGCCCGCCGCCGCCGCAATATCCCTTGTGGCGGGTAGGGGTACAATATGAAGTGGGCGACAGGGTCAGCCATTTGGGATTAAACTATGTCTGCAGGTCACGCCATGTTTCCAATATCGGCTGGCAACCGCAGCTGGCGGTAACGTTATGGACGAGAATCCCATAATAAAGCATAATCACGAGCGTCTAAAAAACATTAGTGAAACATATCATTGTTTAGTGAGAATTTCAGATGTTATTGATTAATACCGCTAAATAACACATAACAACTTATAAGTAATTAAGTGTCACCGTCATGGATATAATGCTCGATTATTCAATTATAGATATCAATCATTCAGATATTACCATAAGCACCTGCAGGCAAGTTGCTTATGGTCGGGTGGTCAAGCTATGGTTTACCCGTTGCGGTTTAAAATCGCTTGTTTTTCGGCTGTGTTTAAAAAAGCAATAACCAAACCGTTGCGCCGGGCGGTCTGGATCTGCTGTGGGTTAAGGCCGGCCCGCGGCGCGGCCACTCGATACTCATAATCGATATCAATACCCTGTACCGCCGGATCGTCCGAATTGATGGTGGCGAGAATGCCATGTTCAAGAAACTGCTTTAACGGGTGCTCTTCAAGCGAGCGCACGGTACTGGTCTGCACATTGGACGTCAGGCAGCTTTCTATACCGATGCGATGTTGCGCCAGAAAATCCATCAGCGCCGGATCTTCAATGGCCTTTACACCGTGGCCGATACGCTCCGCCCCCAGTTCATGAATGGCCTGCCAGATGCTCTCGGGACCCGCGGCCTCTCCGGCGTGCACGGTAATGTGCAACCCGGCGTCGCGGGCGCGGGTGAAATGGCTCAGGAACAGGCTGCCGGGAAACCCCAGTTCATCGCCGGCCAGATCCAGCGCGGTGATACCGTCGCGGCAGGCCAGGAAGGCCTCCAAATAGGATCGCGCCCGCGGCGCGGCGGATGGGGAAGATAACGTCTGGATTAAACAGACCGCCCCGGCGCCGGGGCGGTCATCAGGCTGAAAGGTTTAAGGTTGCGGTATCGCCTGCGGCTGGGCCGGTGGTGTCTCGCCTTCCGGCAAACCGAACAGGCCGAACAGGCCCATAAAGCTTTGCAGCGACATCTTCTGTCCGTTCAGGTTGACCTGGTTATCGGCATATTGAAAGCTGCTGGTCAGGGTATTATCGCTGACGGTGGTCAGTTTAAACATCTGGCCCATGGCCGCCAGTCCTTGTACCTGCTGTTTAGCCAGTTTTTGGGCATCCTCGTCGTTATAGCCCTGGAGTCTGGCGAACTGGGTGGTGGTTTCGGTGGCCATGTCCAGCGGCACGGTCAGCTTGGCATCCAGCTTGTTGACAAACCGCGCCCACAGCTGATCCGGCGTCGCCGGCGTGGTGGGAGCTTGGGACGGGTCGTTAAGATTGAGCGTCAGGTTAAACGCGCTTTCTCCTTTGCTGTTTTTCCAGCTGAACGGCGCAATGGTCAGGTACGGGCTGCCTTTCAGCGCCAGCGGCAGGTTCTGGAACAGCGCCTGGCTTATCAACTGCTGCTGAGTCGCCGGATCGGCCTGGCCGGTCTGTTGCATGATCTGCTGCGCCTGGGCATGATATTTTTCGCTGAAATCGGCGATCGCTTTCGGATCAAGATTCGACAGCTTGATAACCAGCTTGCCGGCGCCGAAATTCTGCCCCTGCACATGCAGCGCATCCAGGTTATAGGCCACCTGCGCATTGAGCTTATCCGCCTCCTCGTTAACGCTGGTCACCTGCGACAGGTTATCGACGCTGAGCATGTCCTTGCCGTCGACATTGTACACCAGCGTCTTGGCCTTCATGGTATTGTCGCCGACGCTGTAATCCAGCTTGCCTTTATGGGTGCTGCTGTCGAGGCTGAACTCCTGCACGGTAACCTGCTCATGCTGTTGCCACTGGTTCAGGCCGCCGATCAACAGGCTGGCGATACTGCCGTCGACCGACATCTTGTCCATGTCATGGTCTATCGCGGCGTTAAACGTCCCGCCGCTGGTGCGGAATACGGTGGCGGGGCTGTTAAAATCCAGGGCCATCACATCGATAACCGATACCGTATCGCCGTTATACGCCACCCGGGTCAGGGCGGTGACCGGCGACTGTCCCTTGCTGGCGTCAAGCAGCGGTTTAACCAGCGGCGTCGCGGCCAACTGGCTGCGTACCGAGGCCATACTGGGGATCAGCACGCCTTTTTTTAACTCGGCGAACGGGAACGGGCCATGGTCGATGGCTTCGTTGACCACCAGGCGATCGCCGGGTTTCAGGGGTTTGTTTTCGCCGGTGGTGCCGTCGGATACCAGCACCAGGTTAACGTGGCTGGAGAACAGACGGCGCTGGTAGTCTTCGATAACCAGGTTGACGCCGGCTTCGGGGAACGCCGCCTTGATACGGGCATTGGCGTCGGCGACCACCGTAGGCAGGCGCTGCTCGAACTGTTTGCCGGTATACCATGCGCTTGCGGTCCAGGCCGCGCCGAGGACAATAATCACGCCAACCGCTATAAGTGTTTTTTTCATGCTTGGTTCATCCTTATTATAATTTCCTGTTCCAGATTGACTGACCGCCCCGGGGCGCAGGCAAAATACTCTGTTGCCGCCACGTGTATATGGTTCTAATAATAGCAACTGCCGGCCAATGCGTGGGCTGTGTTGTCACAGTTCGTTGTAAACCCGGGCAAGACGGCCATTGCCGCTGGCATTGACCGGTGAATCGCCGGCTGCCAGAAACGCGGATTCACCCGGTTTCAGCGTCAGTTGCCGGCCGTCTTTTTCCAGCACCGCCTGCCCGTCGACGCAGAAGACGATGGCGGCGCTGTCCTGGGCCAGTGCCTGGGCCTTGGAAGACAGGTTGTGCAGCGCAAAGGCGAAATCTTCCACCGGGATGGGGAAACGCAGGGCGCCGTTTTCCGCCACCGGTCGGGCCAGCAGTTGGTTCTCGGGCTTGGCGATAAACTGTACGTTGGCCAGCAGTTCAGGCACGTCGATATACTTAGGGGTAAGGCCGGCGCGCAGAACATTGTCGGAATTGGCCATCACCTCCAGCGCTTCGCCGCGCAGATAGGCGTGGGGCGTTTCGGCATAAAGAAACATAGCCTGGCCCGGTTGCAGGGTGATGACATTTAACAGCAGCGGCGAAAATAAGCCGCAGTCCTCAGGATACTCTGCCGCTATGTTGCCGATGGTCGCCCAGGGTTCGCCGTGCTGATGGCCAAGGGTGCTTTTCAACACATCGAGGGCCAGGGATTTTTCCTCGCCGGCCATGCTGAGCAAATCGCCGAACAGCTGCGCCAGATGTGTTTCATCGGGATGTTGCAAAAAATGCGCAATGGCGGGATGAGCGCCCGCCACAGGCTGCAGCAGGGAGACGATGGCGGTCATCTCGCGAAATCCGTTCATCGCCTGGAACGGCGTCAGTGCAAAGACCAGTTCCGGTTTATGGTTGGGATCCTTGTAATTACGATTGCCGGCGTCAAGAGGGACGCCACGATCGTTCTCCAGGGCAAAACCGCGTTCAGCCGCGGATTTGCTGGGATGAACCTGAATGGACAACGGTTCCCGCGCGCACAGGACCTTGAACAGGAACGGCAGCTCGCCAAAACGCCGGGCAACCGCCGCGCCGAGCGTCGCCTCGGGCTGTTGCGCTATGTAGTCCCGTAAGGAAATCTCGTTGCCCCGATCGTCGCTGATACGCGAACTGCTTTTGGGGTGCGCGCCCATCCACAGCTCGGCCATCGGCTGCTGGCCCGGGTTGGCGATGCCATACAGGCGGGTGAGGGCGTCTTTACTGCCCCAGGCATAATGCTGTACCGAGTTGATCATTTTTTTCATGGATTTACTGCCCTTGGTGAAGCCTAAATGTGATAACGCGAGGCGGTCGCATAATGGTAAGCTTTTCTTCGGCGCTATACTATCAATGTCAGTCTAGCAAAGACAGACTATCGATGTCCCGTCCTCGTGGCATCGCGCACGGGCAGGATATTGATCTTTAGGAAGAATACCAGGAGGAAAAATGGCAGCAACCCGCATAGAAAAAGATTCCATGGGCCCGATCGAGGTGCCGTCGGAGCGCTTATGGGGGGCGCAAACGCAGCGTTCCCTTGAACATTTCCGCATTTCCAGTGAAAAAATGCCGCCCGCGCTTATCGCTGCGCTGGCGCAAACCAAGCGCGCCGCCGCAGCGGTGAATAAAGATTTAGGTTTACTGCCCGCTGAGCGCGCCGACGCCATTATCCGCGCGGCGGATGAGGTCTTGGCCGGCAGCCACCCGCTGGAGTTTCCCCTGGCCATCTGGCAAACCGGTTCCGGCACGCAAAGCAATATGAATATGAACGAGGTGCTGGCGAACCGCGCCAGCGAGCTGCTGGGCGGAGAGCGCGGCGAAGGCCGCCTGGTGCATCCCAATGACGATGTCAATAAGAGCCAAAGCTCCAATGACGTGTTTCCCACCGCCATGCACGTGGCCGCCGTTGTGGCGCTGCGCGAACATTTAATCCCGCAGCTGAAGACGTTGCGCGCGACGCTCGCGCAAAAATCAGCCGCCTTCGCCACTATCGTGAAAATCGGCCGTACCCATTTGCAGGATGCCACCCCCCTGACGCTGGGACAGGAAATTTCCGGCTGGGTCGCCATGCTCGATCATAATCTCACCCATATCGAACACAGCGTGCCCCATCTGGCCGAACTGGCGCTGGGCGGCACCGCGGTGGGCACCGGGCTGAACACCCATCCCGAATATGCGGTGCGTGTCGCCAAGGCGCTGGCGGAGTTGACCCAACAGCCTTTTGTGACCGCGCCGAATAAATTCGAAGCGCTGGCCACCTGCGACGCGCTGGTCCATGGCCACGGCGCGCTGAAAGGGCTGGCCGCGTCGCTGATGAAAATCGCCAACGATGTACGCTGGCTGGCGTCCGGCCCGCGCTGCGGCATCGGCGAAATCAGCATCCCCGAAAACGAGCCGGGCAGTTCCATTATGCCGGGCAAGGTCAACCCGACCCAATGCGAAGCCATGACCATGCTGTGTTGCCAGGTATTGGGCAATGACGCGGCCATCAATATCGGCGGCGCGTCCGGCAATTTTGAGCTGAATGTTTACCGGCCGATGATTATCCATAATTTTCTGCAATCGGTACGCCTGCTGGCCGACGGCATGGACAGTTTCAACCATCATTGCGCCGTGGGCATCGAGCCCAACCGGGAGCGTATTGACCAGTTGCTAAACGAATCGCTGATGCTGGTGACCGCGCTGAATACCCATATCGGTTATGACAAAGCGGCGGAAATTGCTAAAAAAGCCCATAAAGAAGGACTGACGCTGAAAGCGTCGGCGCTTAAGCTGGGCTATTTGAGCGCCGATGAGTTTGATCAATGGGTGCGACCGGAAGATATGGTGGGGTCGCTGAAAAGCTGATGGGCCTGGGCCGCTGCGGTTTCTCCACCGCGTAACGGGGCGCGGCGATAATTACTGCGCCCGCGTCCTGTCGAGCGCCGCTTTTGGGCGGCGCTTTGCTTATCGACTCGACGCCGTCAGCGCGCCCTGTTTCCCTTCATGTCGTTGCCTATTGCCCGATGGGCATCAGGACGCCACGTACAGGTGCAATCGTTTAATGAGCAGACGCGCGGGCAGCCCCGGCGGCTTGTGCTTATGGCGTACCCCCTCGCGGTTGTAATCCAGCAAGCCACCCAGCTTCGGCACCGGCGCGCCTGACGACTGCCGGCATAACACTATCAGCGGGGAAGGGCAGGCGTACTGCACCTGCCGCTGGCTGTCCTGATACCAAACCCTGGCAATAGGCTGAACCTTGACCGGTCTTTTTATCTTGAACGCAATGTCGGGAGGCAATTTACTGACCGCGTCGATTTCCTGCCGGATGCGTTCGGCCCATTGCGTTTTATCATAAGGCGGTACCGCCCGCCCGGCTTCCAGGCTTTTTTGCAGCATGGCCAGCACCTCCTGGCGCGTCAGGTTCTTGATAATCTGTTTATTGGCCCAGCCGAAGCGAACGCTTGCCGGGTCGGTCACTGTTTGCAGCGCGCGGTAGGCGCTGAGGGTTTTTAAACCACGCAGGTGGGTATGGACAAATTCAAAGCGCAGTTCGGGCGGCAGTTGCGACTCTACCGTGATCAGATGCGCCAGTTCGGCTTTTAGCTGGTTTATCGCGGCGGTGAGCGCCTGCGCCGCATGATACTGCGCGTCGTCGACGGAAAAGCAGAGCACGCCCGGCAGGCGAATGGCCGACTTGGCGCTGGTGTCCTGTTTTTGATGATAGATAAACATGCGCTGGAAGTGCGCCAGCCCCAGGGTGCCAGCCTGGGCGCCCACGTGCTGGGTAACCTTTATCTGCGCCGTATC
Organism: Sodalis sp. C49; assembly: GCF_046352915.1. Lineage (NCBI taxonomy): Bacteria > Pseudomonadati > Pseudomonadota > Gammaproteobacteria > Enterobacterales > Bruguierivoracaceae > Sodalis > Sodalis sp. C49. The sequence continues at coordinate 907,550 of NZ_CP163303.1, forward strand.
CTCATGCTCTTTGCCTTTTGGAACCTCTGGCAACTCAAAGACCCGCCCGGCAAGCAAGCGAAATCCGCCCATCATCCCCTGCCACTCGGTTAAGTGGGCCTGTAGCTGGTTAAAATGTTGATTAAGTCGGTCGATCAAGTCTAGCGCGGGCATATTAAGGTGACCATTTAGTTACAACATACATTAAAGTATACCTCCTAGTCGTCACTTCACCAATGCCGTTGTTTTCGCTTAACAGCAGAAACGTCGCGCCCTGGGTATTATTATCGCAGGCGTTGTTTTGGCTCATCGGCTATGAGAGGGCGCGCAGTTCAGGCAACATGCGCAAGCGCTGGGCCACATATATTCCCAGCAGCAGCATAACGGCGATAAATACCACTACGCCGCTCCAGGCGAATCCATGCCAGAAAAAGCCGCCGACGGTGCCGGCAACGCTTGACCCGACATAATAGCAGAACAGATAAAGCGAAGACGCCTGGCCTTTGGCGCGCCGGGCGCGGCGGCCAATCCAGGCGCTGGCGGTGGAGTGCGAGGCGAAAAAACCGGCGGTAAACAGCATCATACCGCCCAGGATGGCTATCAGTGACGAGAACCAGGTCAGCAAAAGCCCGGCCAGCATAATCGTCATCGAGACCATCAGCACCGGTCCGCGGCCATAGCGCCCGGCCAGGCTGCCGGCCTTGGGCGAGCTAAAGGTGCCGGTCAGGTACACGACGGACAGCAAGCCGACCGTGGCCTGGCTTAAGTACCAGGGTCCGGCGAGCAGACGATAACCAATATAGTTAAACAGGGTAATAAACGACCCCATCAGTAAAAAACCTTCGATAAACAGCAACGGCAGACCGGCATCGCGGAAATGCAGGCGGAAATTGATCGCCAGCGTCCGCGGTTTGAGCGACCCGGCGCGGAAGTGGCGCGACGCGGGCAAGATGCGCCAGAACATCAGCGCCGCGCCTAACGCCACCACGCCGATGGCGCCGACGGCGATACGCCAGTTAAAAAAATCCGTCAGCACCCCGCTTATCAGCCTGCCGCTCATACCGCCAATCGAATTGCCGCTGATATAAAGCCCCATGGAAAACGCCACCACGCTCGGGTGGATTTCCTCGCTGAGATAGGTCATCGCCACGGCGGCTACTCCGCTTAACGACAGGCCGACCAGCGCGCGGACGATCAAAATACCCTGCCAGTCGGTCATAAATGCGCTGACGAGGGTAAATGACGCCGCCAGCAGCAATGACACCACCATCACCGCCTTGCGCCCCACGGCATCGGACAGCGGACCGGTAAACAGCAGTCCTACGGCCATCAGGCCGGTGGCGGCCGAAAGGGATAGGCTGCTGGTCGCCGGCGATACGCCGAAATCATGCGATAATACCGGCAGTATCGGCTGGACGCAGTAGAGCAGGGCAAAGGTCGCCAATCCGGCGGAAAACAAGGCCAGGGTGACGCGGATAAACTGCGGGGTGCCACGTTTGATAAAAGGTTGCTTGACGGGGACGAAGTAGTCGGGTGCTTTAACTGCGGGCGTCTCACGGGCGGGCGCGCCGGTACGCGATAGGGTGTTCACAATAAATCCTCGGGAAAGCGAAAAAATCCACAGACGGGGATCTGTCTGCGGTAATAATTTGAAAATGATAGGAACAAAGCAATTTGTTGTCTAATATATTAATACTCTCATTTAATATGTTTAAAGTATGAATATCGAATTGCGTCATTTGCGTTATTTTATCGCCGTGGCGGAAACGCTCCATTTTGGCAGAGCGGCGGAGAAACTTCATATTTCTCAGCCTCCGCTTAGCCAGCAAATCCAAATCCTTGAGCAACAGATCGGCGCCAGATTGCTGGAACGCAATAACCGCAACGTCAGGCTGACGCCCGCGGGAAAACAATTTCTGGAACAGGCCTGGTCGATTATTGAACAGGTTAACCAGGCGGCGGAGCGGGCCGCCAGGATCCATCGTGGCGAATCCGGCGAAATCACTATCGGCTTCACGTCGTCAACGCCGTTTAATCAACGTATCTCGGCAAGTCTGCTGGCTTTTCGCCAACAGCATCCCGCCGTGCATATCCAGATGGTCGAAACCAATACGAAGCAACAGATCGAGCCCCTGATGAACGGTAAGTTCGATATGGGGGTCATGCGCAATACGCCATTGCCGGAGGCATTGGGTTATCAATTGCTGCTGCGGGAATCCCTGGTGGCGGTAGTGCATCAGGATCATCCATTAGCAGGCGCCGCCGGCGGCCGGATCAGCGTGCTGCAACTGGCCAGGGAACCCTTTGTTTTCTTTGATCGCAAGGTGGGTACGGCGCTGTATGACGAAACGTTGCTGTTATTAAAAGAGTTCGGCATTACGCCTTATATTACCCAGGAAGTCGGCGAGGCAATGACGATTATCGGCCTGGTTTCCGCGGGGCTGGGCGTCTCTATCCTGCCGGCGTCCTTTGCGCGTATCAAAGTCGATAGCGTGCGCTATCTGTCACTGGCGGAACCACAGGCAAAAACCGAGGTATGGCTGGTGACCCATCGACAAAAGGAGCTTTCTGCCGCCGCCCGGATGCTGATCAATTTAATGTTAAAGCAATAATGCTAGTATGGTTGTTGTGTGCGGTAAATCACATAACTAATCAAATATTTGACGGCTAATTTTAAAAGTCCCACCATAGCCCCAATATATTATTTTATAGCGTGAAAATATCAGGAGCAAGGTGAGTGATTGGCCATGGTCAACCAGGACATATCGATCAAATCAAGCAGACTAACGCGGGAGTCGTGTATCGCCTGATTGATTCATTCGGCCCTATTTCGCGTATCGCCTTGTCAAAACTCGCCAGACTCGCACCCGCCAGCATCACTAAAATCGTGCGCGAACTGGTCGAGGCTCATTTGGTCACCGAAACCGAGTATCAGGAAAATGGCCTGCGCGGCCGGCCGGCCATCGGACTGGTGGTTGATACCCAGGCCTGGCATTTTCTTTCGGTACGCATCGGGCACGGCACCATGACCCTGGCGCTGCGCGAGCTCAGCAGCAAGCTGATTGTCGAAGATACCGTGCCGCTGCCGGCCACGGCGCCGGAACCGCTGTTGGTTCGCCTGATCCAAACCATCGATCAGTTTTTTATCCGTCATCAGCATCAGTTGGAACGTCTTACCGCGGTGGCGGTGACGCTGCCGGGCATTATCGACGCCGCGGCGGGTATGGTGCACCGTATGCCGTGGTATGACGTCAACAACATGGCGCTGGGACCGGCGCTGAGCGAACATATCGGCGTGCCGGCCTACCTGCAGCACGATATCTGCGCCTGGACCATGGCGGAAGCGCTTTACGGCGCGGCGCGCGGATGCAATGACGTTATCCAGATCGTTATCGATCATAACGTGGGCGCCGGCGTGATCACCGGCGGCACGCTATTGCACGGCGGCAGCCGCAGCCTGGTGGAGATTGGGCATACCCAGGTGGAGCCGTATGGCAAACGTTGCTATTGCGGTAACCGCGGCTGCCTGGAAACGGTGGCGGGGATTGAAAGCATACTGGAACTGACGCGCCAACGCCTGGCGCTGAACAGCCATTCCATCATGAATGACGCCGCGATAAGCGTTGAATCGCTGTGCCAGGCGGCCATGGCGGGCGATACCCTGGCGCGGGACATCATCGTCGGCATTGGTAACAGCGTGGGACGCATACTGGCCATCATGGTCAATTTATTCAATCCGGAAAAAATCCTGGTCGGCTCGCCATTAAATGAGGCATCGGATATTTTATTCCCGGTAATTCTCTCCAATATACGTCAACAGTCGCTGCCTGATTACAGTAAGGACATCACCGTGCAGGCGACGCGATTTAAAAACCAGGGTACCATGCCGGGCGCCGCGCTGGTTAAGGATGCGCTGTACGACGGCTCATTGTTATTGAAGCTGGTCCAGGGGTAAGGCTATAAATATTGAGCTAACGCAAGCCGTGGCAAGGCTATATCGGTTACATTTTACGTTAATCAACCACCTTATCCAAACATGTCCAATGGATTAACGCCAGGCTGGAGTCGTCATGTTAAAACGTATTTTTGTAGCCGGTACGGATACCGCTGTCGGCAAGACCATTGTCTCGCGCGCCATTTTGCAATATCTGGCGGCGCGCCGGCTCAGCGTTACCGGGTACAAGCCTATCGCCCGGGGCAGCCAGGAAACGGCGGAAGGGCTGCGCAATAAAGATGCCCTGGTGTTATGCGCTTCCTCCACGCTGCAGCTTCCTTATGAGCAGATCAATCCCATCACCCTGCGCGAGGAGGAAATCAGCGCCTATTCCGGCGATGACATCGATTACGGCTTGATGTCCCGGGGACTGAAGCATCTGTCCGGCCTGGCCGACATGGTGGTGGTGGAGGGCAGCGGCGGCTGGCGTACCATCATGAGCGACTATCGGCCGTATTCCGATTGGGTGGTGCAGGAACAATTGCCGGTAGTCCTGGTTATCGGCATCAAGCTTGGCTGTATTAATCACGCGTTATTAACCGCGCAAGCCATTATTAACGATGGCTTGCCCTTATTAGGGTGGGTTGCTAATCGCATTAATCCCGGGCTGGCGCATTATGCGGAAATAATGGATATCTTGCGTAATAAAATCCCGGCACCGCAGCTGGGTGAATTGCCTTATTTACCCAGGCCGGAGCAGCGCGATCTTTCGGGATATATAGATTTGAGCAATATAACGCTACCGGAGGTTATTACCGCGCAGCAGATGTGATTCCCGGGCGGAAGGGTAAATCTCCCGCCCCGGTTGTTTTACGGGCTTGGCGCGTCGCTTGCGGCCGCGGCGCTGTCGGCGCCTTCGGCCGATCGGATATAGACAATTTTCTGCGTATCGTTTTCACAGTGGCCGACCACCTGGCCGCCCGCCTGGTCGGCGCTGTCGTTCGGCACGATATCCAGGCGGAAGCCGGATTCCGGCACCCCGTTGGCGATGATTTTTTGGGTGATATCCGCTTTGACACTTTCACACGACGCCTGCGCCGCCAGCGGCAGCATCATGGCAACCGCCGCGCCCAGGATAAAAAAGCGTTTCCCTGTTTTTCCGCTCAGTTGCTGGCTTAGCCCCTTCATCTTGCCTTGATTGCTCATATTACCGTCCTTATCAGAGAATGAAGTACCCGTTACAATGATAGCAGCGCTGCCGGAAACGGATAATAACCGCCTATCAGGGAGCCATTAACGTACGGCCGGTACGGCGATCAAGACAGCGGGCCGTAGTGTCCTCCCAGTAGGCGTTTACGTTCTCACTGCTATTGCATTTTTCCTTTAAATCAATGGTTTTGTCATATTTATCAAAGTCCTTTTCATCGCGCGTAATCTGCTTGTTGCGCAGATTATGGGTGGCGTTCCACTGCTCCTGGCTTTGGCGCGCCTCTTCGCGGGATTGGGCGTTATCACCGGAATCGATGATCAGACGTTGCGTGTTGGTGGCGGTGGCACCGGCGGCGGAGAAGGCCATCAAAGCGACCGCGAGCATCCCGCCGAGCAGTCGTGAATAAGAGGTGGTTTTCATAACGTCTTCCTTTTAATCTTTACGTGGATAATAACGCAGGTAAAATCAACATTGCGCGCACAGGCATAATAACATTGCCTTATGGTTAAAAACCATTCGTCATCGTTAACGAAAATGAAGGAACAGCCCCCGGTATGTTCAAGACAATGTTGCTGTTTATGGCCACCGCCGTGGCGGAAATTCTGGGGTGCTACCTGCCTTATCTGTGGGTTAAACAACAGGGCGGCATAGTGCTGCTGATACCGGCGGCGGCAAGCCTTATCGCTTTTGTCGCGCTGTTAATGCTGCATCCCGCCGCCAGCGGGCGCGTGTATGCCTCCTACGGCGGGATATATATATTGACCGCGCTGCTATGGCTTCGGTTCATCGACGGCGTAAAATTATCGCCGCAGGACTGGCTGGGCGCAGCGGTGATCTGCGCCGGAGTGATGATTATGCTGTCCGGATGGTCCAGAAATCCGTGATCATTCGCAGTACAACTCGCTTTTCGACCGCGTAAAACAGATGCCCTCACGATGATCAATCGCATTATTGTCGATAATCCAGGCAATATCATGACGGGCCTGAAGTGAATAGTTGGTCGCAGGCGTGGAAAAATTCCCGGCAGCATAGCCGCCGTCCGGGTCTACGCTTAAGCTAAACTCACCAGGCAACTCTTGTTCATTACCCGCGAGCTCGCCGCTTAGTATGACAATACCTTCCTGCCGCGCTGCATTGCGAACTGTAGCCAGGTATGGATGGCCGTGCGTGGCCAACACAATGTTGAAAGTATCACCCACTTTTAAACTGCGGGCTGCCGGAAGATCAAAATAAACATAACGCCCTTTAGCCAGCATCGCTGGATCCATCGCCAGATCGAGGGATTGGAGCCGCCGCCTGTCGCCGGCAAACTCCCTGACTAAAAGTGAAGGCGGAGTGTTAAGCGTTGTAACGCCGGAGTCCACTGCAACTCCAGGCGCTATTTTTGCCGCTACTGTCGTCCCGGCTTTATCCAGGGCGGAAGCAGAAGGTAAAATGTCGATGCTTAATATAATCGAAAAAAATAACGCGCCCAGGAATGATAATATAATTTTCATAATATAACCTTATTCAATAAAAATTAGATACACGCTGAGATAAATTATTCATAGTCCTGACCGCATCTATCAGATTTGGCGTTCCCAATGGCAGTCCTAAATCATCGGTAAATCGTAGCGGTGTCGAAAAAAATGGGATGGCATTTCCACCCATTATGGTTCTTGCCAAAGAATTTCCCACGGCGAAAGGTGGGGTAGCATTAGTTACTCCTCCATGAAATACTCCCATATTGTGCCCGAACTCATGTCTCATAATAGTAAGGCGATTGCAAGATGACAGTAAATTCTCATAGCCAAACATTGCGTCCCTGTGCGCTTGGCCATTTAAAAAGGCTAAGCCGCAATGTGGCCCCCATATGCTGGTATAATATACCGCATCCGCCCTTAACTCCCGGCGCCAGGATTGTATTTGCGTGTTGACATTCAAAGAACTTAATATGGCGTCGGCATTATTCCAGTTGGCTGGTTCATTGAATTGCCGCATGCCGACCAGGCGCACTCGAAAGTTAGCGCCAGAGTTTTCCAATGCCTCATTGATAAGGTTAAATGATTCAATATTCCGGGTCCGCACTGCGGCGGCACCGATACGCGCTACCGCGGTTTGGCTATAAATAATCAACATGTCAATGGTTACTGTTTCTCGCTGCCATTGCCGATTATTGTCAGTAACAAAAGAAACCGTCTCGCCATCGTATATGGGAAAAGACCGATTGCCAGCAATAACATTGAAAGATAACGCTGCGCGGGTTTCAACGATCAAACGATACCCCGGTGCCTGATTGTTGGGTAAAGTTAGCCTTTGTTGATAATTGTCATTGCTGACCTGGATCCTTGCACGTGGCGACTGTAACGCTGGTATCACGCCGTTCGTCAGGCTTGCGGCCTGCAACGTCGGCAGGGGATCGGTAACAATTTGCCAGCGACGTCCGGACGGATTTTCAGCTATATAACGGAAAGCATATTGCTGCCCGGTCGATGCATAAACCGGGGCATTGAAATTCAAGTTGACATTGTCGATGCCCAGCCTGGGGGTGGAACCATTATGAACTCTGATCAAATCACGATTGTTGGCGCTTAGCGGCAACCTAATCAAAGGCAAAACTGTATTAGTATTGAAATTAACCCTCGTTAGAGGGGAAGTAGGTCGGGGTATGGTGTGACCATTATTGATTATCGTTTGTACCGATATATCCCTCGGCGGTGAACTGGTGATAACCCAGCGGTTAAGATCGGTCCGGAATATGAAAATATAATTATCATTTGTCAGTAATGTCGTTGTGCTGGCGAAAAGCTGTCTCTGCGGCATAATACGTGATTGCAGCGTTGCGCGGGATAGAATTGATACGCGATCATCGTTTAAAGGCTGTTGTGGCAAATGTATTTCTGCCGCCCAATTTCCATTTGCGGTATGGAAATTTATATTTCTGAATCCCGAAGGCAGTTGTCCATTGGGTACTTGGTTTGGCGATAAGGTTATTGCCGATGAAAAAAATGGAAACGCTAATAAAAAAAACAATAAATAATAGATGTTATTTTTTATTAAGCTCATAACTTTAATTATAGCGTTTAGAGAATAAAAATAGTTATTATAAAATTTCATGGTGGATTTCTCTAGAAAATAGATTTAGTATGTTTCGCTAGAGGTTTATCATAAAAAAAATAAAAATAATATAAATTCTTAACAAAAATCCAGGAACTGTTATGTTAAATACAAATGCCAAATTCTGTTATTCCGTTTCAAAAAAAATATCCTGGCTTGGCGTAGAAAGGGTTAGCGGAATAATAGGATTTTACCGGGGAATTGCGCCGCGGGCAGAGGCTGACCACCCGCGGGCAGGGGGAGATTACTCGTCGCGATGGACGCTAAGCCCGCCGAACGACTGGTTTACCGGCATCATTTCCAGCACATTGATATTCACATGGGCCGGCAGGGTGGTGACCCAATAGATCGCTTCGGCTATATCTTCAGGCATCAGCGGATCGGCGTTTTTATAGGTATTTTCCACCTTACTGTCGTCGCCCTTAAAACGCACCGCCGAAAATTCGGTGCCGCCCACCAGGCCCGGCTCGATATCCGTTACGCGCACCTTGGTGCCCACCAGATCGGTACGCAGGTTAAGGCTGAACTGCCGGGTAAAAGCCTTGGTGGCGCCGTAGACATTGCCGCCCGCATAAGGCCAGCGGCCGGCGGTGGAGCCGAGATTAACCACATGGCCGCGCCGCCGTTCCACCATGCCGGGCAACAGGGCGCGGGTCATATAGACCAATCCCTTATTGTTGGTATCGATCATGGTTTCCCAATCATCAAGATTGGCCTTATGCGCCGGCTCCATGCCCAATGCCAGGCCGGCGTTGTTGACCAGCACATCCACTTCGCGCCAGGCCGGGGGCAGGGAGGCAACGGCGCGGGTAATGCCTTCACGATCGCGCACGTCCAGGCGCAGGGGATAAAGGTTATCGCCCAGTTCGGCTTGCAATTGATCAAGACGTTCCTGGCGGCGACCGGTGGCAATCACCTTATGTCCCTGCTTGAGAAATTTACGGGCGATGGTTTCGCCGAATCCGGCGGTGGCGCCGGTAATAAAGATAATCATGCAGCGGGTCCTTTTATTTCTGAATAATGACAGCATTATCAATAAGCCTGAGCCTGTGCGCCTCAGGGTTTGCGCAGGTAAGGCGCAATAAGCGAAAGGTCGGCCGGAGACAGCCGGTCGGAGGCGGTCTGCGCCTGGTGCCAGTAGGGATAAATCAGCGGCGGGCGGCTGACGTCGGACAGGCGGGAAATCTCATTGGCGTTCAGGACCAGATCCGCCGCGCGCAGGTTATCCTTTAACTGTTCCTCGGTACGCGCGCCGATAATAACGGAGGTGACGGCGGGGCGGCTGATAAGCCAGGCCAGGGCCACCTGGGCGGCGGAGACGTTCCTCTCTTCGGCAATTTCAACCAGGACGTCGATGATGTTATATAAGGCATCTTGATTATAGATAGGCGGTTCATTCCACTCTTCAAGATGGCGGGTGCTGCCTTCGGGCTGGCGGTCCCGGCGATATTTTCCGGATAGCAGTCCCCCGGCCAGCGGACTCCAGACCAACACGCCTAATCCTTGATCCTGGGTGATCGGCAACAATTCATACTCAGCCTCGCGACTTTGCAGGGAGTAATGGATTTGCTGGCTTACCGGGCGGATAAGGTTGAGTCGTTCGCAAACGCCCAGTGTTTTCATGATATGCCATCCCGAGAAATTGGAAATCCCCACGTAGCGCACCTTACCGCTGCTCACCAGGTGTTCCAGGGCATATAAGGTTTCTTCCAGCGGGGTCTGGCCGTCCCATTCATGCAACTGATATAAATCGATATGGTCAGTATTCAACCGTTTTAAACTGGCTTCACAGGCGCGGATCAGGTGGTGACGCGATGACCCGCGATCGTTGGGTCCATTGCCCATGGGGAAACGGGCTTTGGAAGCAATCAGGACGCTGTCGCGCTTTTCCTTCAGCACTTCGCCCAAAATTTCTTCCGAAACCCCCTGGGAATACACATCGGCGGTATCAAACAGGTTGATGCCGGCGTCGATACAAAGGGCCAACTGGCGGCGCGCTTCCGCCACGCCGGTATCGCCCACTTTGGCAAATTTCCCTTTGCCGCCGAAGGTCATGGTGCCGAGACTCAATACCGATACTTTCAAGCCGGAACGGCCCAATAGACGATATTCCATAAGAATTCTCCTCGCAGTAGTACATGTCGGATATATCAAGCGCCCGCAATCGAGCCTACAGACCTAGAGCATAGACTAATGTCCTTGCCATCAACAGTCTGTTGTCTGGCAGCGTTGCCACATTCTGGTGCATAAGTATTGCGATTGTGCTTTCTGTTAACATTTAGGGACGATTTATTATTTATTACCCCGGTCCGAAGCTGAAGAAATGATGATTATCCAGCCGTACAGAGTATAAGCAAACGGTTGTCATTTGAAGCAAACGTTTGCCTTTACCGTTCGCGGGCTTAATCAGTCGATATGCGTGCGGCCCGACGGTAAAATATTATTAACCAATTGATATATAGGCATATTCAATAAAAAGTCGCTGGGCTGATATTGGCACAAATATTGCCAGTATCTAGGTAACGCTGCATTGCATTTTATCGCCCCTCTATGCGCATGGGTATACGGAACAGCATCCTTATACATGGCATAATATCCGAGGGCCATTACCGAGGCCGCTGTTATGAGTAATATTACCGCTATTCGCAGCAGTTTTTTTGATTTTAGGGCAGGCGTATCGGCTCCGGAAGAACTGGAAGAATCCGCCCGTTTTATCGAGGACGGCCTGTTATTAATCGAGGACGGAACCATTATTTCCCTGCAGTCCTGGCCCGAGGGACGAGACCAGTTGCACCCCCGGCAGGAGATCATACATCTGGCGGATAATATTATCATGCCGGGTTTTATCGACACCCATATCCATTACCCGCAAACGGAAATGATCGGCGCCGACGGCGCTCAGTTACTGGACTGGCTGAACCATTATACGTTTCCCACCGAAAGCCAATACCATTGCCCGGACCGCTCCGCCGGCATGGCGGCGTTTTTTCTGGACCAGCTGTTGCGTAACGGCACCACCACGGCCATGGTCTACGGCACGGTTCACGTCCAGTCCGTCGACGCGTTGTTTGCCGCCGCCTTCGAACGCCGGATGCGCCTTATCGCCGGTAAAGTGATGATGGACCGCCACGCGCCGGACGCGCTGCTGGAAACCCCGGCACAAAGCGAAGAAGCCACCCGCGGGCTGATTAGGCGCTGGCACAATAAAGGACGGCTGGGTTATGCCCTGACGCCGCGTTTTGCGCCGACCTCGTCTCCCGAACTGCTAAGACTGGCGGGGCGGCTGCGGCGGGAGTTTCCCGACCTGTATCTGCAAACCCACCTGAGCGAGAATACGCGGGAGGTCGCCTGGGTCAAAGAACTGTTCCCCGAGCGCGCAAGCTATTTTGATGTCTACCGGCATTATGGCCTGGCGGGCCGTAAAAGCATATTCGCCCATTGCCTGCATCTGGAAGAGCAGGAATGGCGCGATCTGGCGCACTCACATTCCGCCATCGCGTTTTGTCCCACGTCTAACCTGTTTCTTGGCAGCGGGTTGTTTAACCTGCGAAAAACATGGGATTTGGGCATACCGCTGGGCATCGGCACCGATGTAGGGGCGGGCACCACCTTTAACCTGCTGCAAACCCTGGCGGAGGCCTATAAGATCGGCCAGCTGCAGGGCTACCATCTGTCGATCCACGAAGCCCTGTACCATGCCACCCTTGGCGCCGCCCAAGCCTTATCCCTGGACGGGGTATTGGGCAATTTCATGCCCGGCAAGGAGGCTGACTTCGTCGTGCTCGACCCGAGGGCGACGCCGTTGCAGCGATTGCGCCAAACCAACAGCAAGACGCTGCGGGAACGCTTGTTCCTGATGATGATACTCGGCGACGACCGCACTATTTTTCAAACCTGGATCCAGGGCGAACCGGTTTATCGGCGCGATGCGGATACGATAAAACAGGGGGCGGCATGATCCGTTTTTTACTTAACCAAACGTTGGTCAGCGAAACCGGCCTGGACGCCAATCTCTCGGTATTAGACTATCTGCGCCGCCGCCAGGGGCGCATGGGCGCCAAGGAGGGCTGCGCGTCCGGCGACTGCGGCGCCTGCACTGTGGTTCTGGTACAGGCCGCCGGGGGCAAATTGCGCTATGACAGCATCAACGCCTGCATTACCCTTATCGGCGCGCTGCACGGTAAGCAATTGCTGACGGTGGAGGATTTATCCCATCAGGGACAATTACACGGGGTGCAGCAGGCCATGGTGGATAACCACGCCTCGCAGTGCGGTTTTTGCACGCCGGGTATTGTTATGTCGCTGTTCGCCCTGCAAAAATCAGCCGCCGGGGACACCGATGACGCCATCACGCAGGCGCTGGGCGGTAATCTCTGCCGCTGCACCGGCTACCGTCCGATTATGGACGCCGCCCGGCAGATCTGCCGGGCAGTGGACGACCGCTTTTCCGATCAGGAAAACCAGACGCTGGCGCAGCTGGCCCAACTACAACAGCAGGACGATCAGCCGGTCTCCGCGCCGCTATCGGGGCCTGTCGACGGTGCCGGTGTCCCGGCCAGACCTGTCAGCTTGCGTCCCCGCACCCTGGCGCAGCTGGGCGCCACCTTTCTACGCCATCCCGACGCCAGACTGCTGGCCGGCGGCACCGATCTGGCGCTGGCGATTACCTTGCGCCGCGAGACGCTGCCGTTACTGATTGATATTAACCATATTCCCGAGCTGAAAATTTTATCCGCGACCGAAAAGCAGTTGGAAATCGGCGCCGCCGCCTCGCTCAGCGCCTGCGAACCGTTTTTAGCGCGGCATTTGCCGGAATTTCGCGCCGCGCTGACGCGCTTCGCCTCGCGGCAGGTGCGCAACCAGGCCACGCTCGGCGGCAACCTGGCCAACGCTTCGCCCGTGGGGGATGGGGCGCCGATGCTTCTGGCGCTGGACGCGCGTCTGGTACTACGCCGCGGCGACGACGCCCGGGAGTTGCCGCTGGCGCAGTTTTTCCTCTCGTACCGCCATACCGCGCTGGCGGCGGGCGAATTTATCGAACGCATTATCGTACCAAGAGTGACGGCGTCACATAAATGTCAATTTTATAAGGTCGCCAAACGGCGTGAAGATGATATATCGGCAGTGTTTGCCGCCTTTTGCTGCGAAATCGAGGGAGGCGTCATCCGTTCGGCCCGTCTGGCCTACGGCGGCATGGCGGAGATACCCCGCCGGGCCACCGGCGCTGAGGGCGCATTGCTGGGCCAACCCTGGGAGCGAAAAACGGTCGAGCTCGCCTGTCTGCGGCTTGCGGACGACTTTACCCCGTTAAGCGACCTGCGGGCCGGCGGCGCCTACCGGCTGCGCGTGGCGCAAAATTTACTGCGGCGGTTTTATCTGTCCGCCTCGTTGCCACGTCATCGCCTGGAGGTCGACCATTATGTCTGAGCAGGCAAAACGATTTTCCGCCGCGCAGCGCCAGCAGCGCTACCGCCAGCCGGCCACAGGCGGCGTAGGCCAGCCGCAGCCCCATGAAAGCGCGGCCAAACACGTCAGCGGCGATGCGATATATATTGACGATCGGCCTGAATTGCCACACCAGCTGCATCTGGCGCCGCGGTTAAGCGAACATGCCCACGCGCTGATTACCCGTGTTGATACGTCCCCCTGTTATCTGATGCCGGGCGTCGAGCGGGTTATGACCTGGCGGGATGTGCCCGGCGAGCTGGATATCGGCCCGGTGGTCGCGGGCGATCCGCTGCTGGCAAAAGATCGGGTTGACTATGCCGGCCAGGTGATCCTGGTGGTGGCGGCGCGGGACCCGGTCATAGCCCGGCGCGCGGCGGCGGCGGCCGTTATCGAATACCAGCCTTTGCCGGCGGTGCTGGACATCGAGGAGGCGCTGGAAAAAGCGCTTTATGTCGACGCGCCGCATTGCCATCGGCGCGGCGACCCGGACGCGGCGCTGGCCGCCGCGCCGCGTCGTCTCCAGGGCAGCCTGCGGATGGGCGGGCAAGAGCATTTTTATCTGGAATCCCAGGTGGCGTCGGTGATCCCGGGCGAGGATGGCGCCATGCAGGTTTTTTCATCGACCCAGCACCCGACCGAGGTACAGAAACTGGTGGCGTCGGTGCTGGGCGTGGATATGAAGGATATTACCGTCGATATGCGCAGGATGGGCGGCGGTTTTGGCGGTAAGGAGACTCAGGCGGCGGGTCCCGCCTGCTTATGCGCCCTGGCGGCCCGGCTCACGGGCAAACCGGCTAAAATGCGTCTGAGCCGCCGCGATGATATGCTGATGACAGGCAAACGCCACCCGTTCCTGGTACGCTACGACGTGGGTTTTAACGCGCGCGGGCATCTCCTCGGCCTGAAGCTGGAATTGGCGGCCAACTGCGGTTATTCGGCCGATTTATCTCCCTCCATCGTCGACCGCGCCATGTTCCATGCCGACAACGCCTATTATCTCGCCGATGTGCTGATAACCGGCTACCGCTGCCGGACCAATACCGCTTCCAATACCGCGTTCCGCGGCTTCGGCGGCCCACAGGGCATGCTGGCCATCGAGCATATTATTGAACATATCGCCCGCGAAACCGGTCTGGATCCGCTGTCGGTGCGACGGCTGAATTATTACGGCAAAACAACGCGCAATATCACTCATTACCAACAGCCGGTGGAAGATAATCTGCTCGACGAACTCACCGACGCCCTGGAAACCAGCGCCGGTTACCGGCAACGACGCCGGGAGATTATCGCCTATAACGCCGCCAGCCCGATATTAAAACGCGGGCTGGCGCTGACGCCGGTCAAGTTCGGTATCTCGTTTACCGCCGGTTTTCTTAACCAGGCGGGGGCCATGCTGCTGATGTATACCGACGGTACGCTGCAGCTCAATCACGGCGGCACGGAAATGGGGCAGGGCCTGCATACCAAAGTCATACAGGTCGTGGCGCAGGTGCTGGGCGTCAATCCCGCGAAGATCAGGATTACCGCCACCGATACCGGTAAAATTCCCAACACGTCGCCCACCGCCGCGTCTTCGGGGGCCGATTTGAACGGCAAAGCCGCCCAGTCCGCCGCCGAAACGCTGAAACAGCGCCTGGTGACGATGTTATGCCGGGTCCATCACGCCGAACCGGAGCAAATTAATTTTCGCAACGGCATGGTCGACGTTGCGGGCCGGATCTTTACCCTGGGCGAAGTCGCCGAGCTGGCTCATCTCCAGCAGGTATCGCTGGCAAGCCAGGGCTATTACGCCACGCCGTCCCTTTATTATGATCGCCAGCAAGCCGCCGGCCGGCCATTTTACTATTTTGCCTACGGCGTGGCCTGTTCCGAAGTGGTGGTGGATACCTTAACCGGCGAGTACCGGTTATTGCGCGCCGATATCCTGCATGACGTAGGCGATTCGCTTAATCCGGCCATCGATATCGGCCAGGTGGAGGGGGGATTTATCCAGGGTATGGGCTGGCTGACCAGCGAGGAACTGATCTGGGACGCGCGGGGCCGCCTGCTGACCGACGGCCCGGCCACCTATAAAATTCCCACTATCGGCGATACCCCGGCGCAGTTGAACGTACATTTGCTGCAAAACCGCGCCAATCCCAAGCAGACGGTATTCCATTCCAAAGCGGTGGGCGAGCCGCCGTTTATGCTGGCCATTTCAGTATGGTGCGCCATCCGGGACGCGGTGGCCAGTCTGGCCGATTATCGCCGTCTGCCCGATATCGATGCCCCGGCCACGCCGGAGCGGGTCCTGGCGGCCGTGGATGCGCTGCTGGCCCCGACATTAGGTGACAATGTCACTAAAAGTGCTATTAACCCCGCCCCGGCAGCATCGGCCCAAACGATGCTGGCCGGCGGTCAAACGCCTGCGCGCCTGGGAAAGGAATCTCCCTATGACTGATAATTGGATCTCAGCGCTGGCGCAACTGCAGGCGGAAGGCACCCCGGCCGTATTGGTCACGATTATTGATGAACAGGGCTCGACGCCACGCGACAGCGGCACCAAAATGGTGGTGACCAGCAGCCGGCAATTTTGCACGGTCGGCGGCGGTCATTTGGAATTTCAATGCACGCGGATAGCCAGGGAACTGCTGGGCGAGCCTCGCCCGGCCTGTCGCACGGAGCGTTTTTCCCTTGGCGCGCGCCTGGGGCAATGCTGCGGCGGCATGACATCAGTGCTATTCGAGCCGGTGATTATGGCGCGGCCTCATATCGCGGTATTCGGCGCCGGGCACGTAGGCAAGGCGCTGGTCAGGATCCTGGCGGAGCTGCCCTGTGATATCAGTTGGGTGGACAGCCGTGCCGACCAGTTTCCACCGGCATGCGATCAACGCGTCAAGGTGATTATCGACGATCCGCTCGATGCCCTGGACGCCATGCCGGCCGACAGCTATTTTATCGTGATGACCCACGATCATCAGCTTGATTTTATGCTGGTTGAGCAGGTACTTAAACGCGGCGGCCATCGGTATTGCGGGCTTATTGGGTCTATCACCAAACGCCGGCGCTTTCTTTATCGCCTTGGCGAGCGCGGCATGGGTGCCGAGGCATTGGCGCAGCTGCGCTGTCCCATCGGTCTGGAGACGGTGAAAGGAAAAATGCCGGCGGAAATCGCGGTGTCGATAGCGGGCGAGGTGATTGGTTGCTATAACCGGCAGGCAAATAGCCGCGGCGAAATATCATGATATATAAGGCGGCGGGATGGCACCCGCCGTCCTCTCACGCCAGCGTACGCACGGCTCCAAAACAGGGCCGGCCGAGCCGGCCCTGAGCTGACGGCGCGCCGCGCCGCTTAGAAATTCACTTTCACGCCTAACGTACCGGTGGTGTCGTGGTATCCCTTGCCGCCGACTTGCTGGCCGATGCTGCCCCATAGCGCCAGATGCTCATTAATTTGTCCCTCATTACCCATTTTAATCTCGCCGATATCCCTGGCGCCCTCCTGGGAGTAGGCATCCTTACCCAGGCAAACGCCGAAGTCGTGGGTATTATGGATCCAGTTTGTTTCGACATAGGGCTGGAACATGCGCTGCCTGCCTTCATCCATGCTGGCATAACCGCGCATATACAGCCGTGCGCCCAGGCGGGTCTGGATATTATCATGGCCCAGCATGGTGATGCGCTCGCCGTTCGGGTCTTTCTGATCCCGTGCGCCGACGCCCATCCAGGCGACCTGTATTTGCGGTTGTAAATAGGTGTCAAAGGCGGCAGCGGAGAACAGTCGCCAGCTATGACCGGCTTCTACTGTGCCGACAAATCCAGCGGAACGGTAGGTTGCCGTATCGGCGGATTTATTTGCCGACGATCCGTTTTTAACATGATTGCCGAACCAGTTATAGTTTAGCGAGCCATCAAGATAGGGGCCTTCGTGATTGCCGTCGTTGCGATACCAGGTACCGTATATACCGGCGCCATATCCCTCAAGTCCGCCTTGGGCGCCTTTACCGTTAATGGCATGGCTATGGCTGCGGCTTTTACCCGCGCCGAGCATCACGCCGAAATGCAGTCCGTCGATACCGTCGCGGCTGCCGCTAACGATTTCCCCGCCCAATTGCACCTTTTGGGTATTGGTGCTGGCAGATAACGCGCCGTCGCGCATACGCGCCCCGGTTTGACCGCCGGCGATACGCAGCCAGAAAGAAGATTGACCTGCGCCATCGGCGCCGTTAAAGGCGGACGGGAATTCCGTGGCGCCGACCCGATCGTGCATGCGGGTCGCAAACAGGGTATTGGCGGTTGCCATATTGGCGGCATAGATACCCGCCGCCGGCTGCAAACTGCTGCGGGCCAGCAAGCCATTGCCCGCATCAACCCCCTGATTGTCCTGATTACTATTGAACAAGGCTAAGAGTCCATCATCAACCAAATCATCATCGGGCGGCGCGGAAGCATCAAGGTTTTCATCGAGCGACTCTGGAGAGTCCATTTCTTCAGTGAATAAGAGAACGAGGCCGTAATCCTCCTCCTCATCATCGTCACGGACACCGGAGTCCGCATTTTTATCAATCGGCTTGGACGCGTCCGTTTGTTCATTGAACAAGGCCACGAGGCCGAAATCCTCCTCCTCATCGTCGCCGCCGGCAGCGGAGTCCGCGTTTTTATCAAGCGGCTTAGACACGTCCGTTTGTTCATTGAACAAGGCCGCGAGGCCGAAATCCTCCTCCTCATCATCACCACGGACTGCGGAGTCCGCATTTTTATCAAGCGGCTTGGACGCGTCCGTTTGTTCATTGAACAAGGCAGCGAGGCCGAAATCCTCCTCCTCATCGCCGCCGCCGGCAACGGCGTGCGCATTTTGCACAGGCGGCCGAGAAGCGTCGCTTTGTTCGTTGAACAAGGCAGCGAGGCCGAAATCCTCCTCCTTCTTATCGCCGCGGGTAGAGTCTGCATTTGTATCAAGCGGCTGGGACGCAGCTCTTTGTTCATCAAACCGAGCAGCGGAACCGTTATCCATCCCATCATCATCGCCGCAGCCATGGGCGGGATAATCCCGCTCGTAGTCATTCTCTTCAAAGCCCTCGCCATGTAAATATTTATCGAACCTGCCAAGTTGGCTGTAGGGGGCTATGTTTGCATCTTGCGGCACGGTATTGGCAGTATTGTTAATCAGACCTTTGAAATTTTTACCCTCGCTCAGGTCTGCTTTTATGTGTGTGAGCGTATAAACGAGCGCATTAGCGTTATTCCCATCCCTTTCAGGCACGGGTCCCAAGTCACCGTAAATTCTATCAATCGCGTCATTTATAGAGGCATTGCTTTGAGTCCAGTCGTGATCATAACTGCCAACAAGGTCACTCGTACTGCTTATTATATTAAACTGGACCTTGGGGTATGGTGGTTTTTCTATTCGGTCTGGGAGAACAGTCCGATCCGTTGGTTTCGGCTGAATGGTCATGTTATTATTTTTATGCTGGAAAGTACGCGGCGGCTTAGCAGGCCCGCTTCTGTAATGGTTCGCCGTGTTATCCTGCGCATCTGCGGCAGGTATCTTTTTTTGCAGATGGATTTGATCAGAAGATGGTTTATTTACCCCATCCTTTTTTTCGGCAATGAATGCCACAAGCCGGTTATTTTCTTTTCTTACTTTGGCTTCATTTTCGCTTGAGGCGGGTGTATTTAGAAACATGAAGGCATCTTCAGAAACATTGCCATTTAACTTAATAGAGGCTATATTTTCTGGATTACTATTCAAAATATTACCTTTTACAAAAATATTGCTTTTATTTGGAGCGTTGCCTCTAATCTCCAATTGATTATTATCAGGATTATCATTTTTTTTATTTACCCTCAGAACAATGATCCCGTTATCTCTTGAGATATAATCGCCATCAATGGTAAGCGTGGTGTGCGGAAGGCTTTGACCAGGGGTAATTCCCTTCTCTGCATGTAAAGGTTTTTTGCTGAAGAAATCACCAATACTATTGAACTTGCTCGGCTTTTTAGTTTCAGGATCAACTGAAAGGGTACCTTCGTTGATGACATTTGATTGTATTATGCCATTGCCCTGGATTGTGGCGTTTTTGGAAGCACAGATCTCTTTTGCGAAAATTTGCGGAGAATTTTGCAGCAGCAGCGTTGAGTTGTCTACCATAATCGCTTCAATGTTGAGATTTTCCGGTATGCCTTCTTTAATGACAAACTCCCCCCCGCCTCTAAAAAACACGACGGTTTTTAAATCATTGGGTCTGCCTTTAGTCAACATTTTTTTATCGACTTTCTTGGTTCCCCCCTTTTTGCTATACAAATCCACAATATGGTACGTACTGTCGTTTCCCGAGTAGTACTCGAGTGATCTTTTATCAAAACTATGGATTTTCGATGAATCTAAATTTGGATTTTCAAATGTACTTTTAGAAGGTTTTATTTTTATGATATTCGAAAATGGCTTTATATTAGTACTGGCAGTGGGTGGAGAACCGTGTAAATCACTTTCATTGACTTTGCTCTCACTATCACTGGCACTATAAGCCTGCGTTATGCCACCGACTACCGTCAGGATGCCGATAAAGGTCTTTCTTGTTTTTTTCATGATCGCCTATTTATTTAGATTTTATTTAAAAATTACTCAAAAATACTATCGATAAGTTTATTGATTGTTACCCATAGCGAGGTGAGATAACGGGAAGCTATTCTAGCCAGACAAAAAACAAATACAGCTTAAAATAAACTATTGTTTAGGGAAGGTTTTACCTTCATTACGGCGGCCGTTGTTTTTTAACCTTTTTGATTAACAATTGACATATTAACCAAAGCAATAATAAGCCAAACAGTAATTATTTTGTGCGCGTTTACTTTTCAATGCGATTTATGGCCCTGATTGCAGGATCAGGCAATAACGCAAGAATAATCGTCTACCTTATCCGGGATGATTGCTGGCAGAATAGGGCAACAGTGGATGCATGGCGAACCTGCGCCATCTCCTTTATCAAGCAACCCGGAGTTTGTCATATGTCTAAAGCTAAAGGTTATGCCGCGCTCAGCGCCAAGGCGCCTCTTACGCCTTACTCTTTTGAGCGACGCGCCCCCGGCCCCGATGATGTCGTGATCAAAATCGCCTACTGCGGCGTTTGCCATTCGGATATTCACCAGGCCAGGGACGAGTGGGGCGGGGCTATATTCCCCATGGTGCCCGGCCATGAAATTGTGGGTGAGGTGGTCGCCGCAGGCGACGGCGTGACAAAGTTTAACGTAGGCGATCGGGTCGGCGTCGGTTGCTTTGTGGATTCCTGCACCCATTGCGCCGAGCGCGATGTGGATTTAGAGCAATACAAGGAAGGGTTGGTATTAACCTATAACAGCGTGGAGCGCGACGGCAAAACGCCAACCATGGGCGGCTATTCCGACCATATCGTGGTCAAGCAGGGTTATGTGCTGTCGGTTCCCGATAATTTACCCTTGGACGCGGCGGCCCCCTTGCTCTGCGCCGGCATTACCCTCTACTCGCCATTGCGTCACTGGCAGGCCGGGCCGGGTAAAAAAGTGGCTATTATCGGTCTTGGCGGCTTAGGCCATATGGGTGTGAAGCTGGGCAAAGCCATGGGCGCGGAAATGACCGTGCTCAGCCAGACCCTGTCTAAGAAAGAGGACGGGCTGCGTCTGGGCGCCGAACATTATTACGCCACGCAGGATCCGGCCACCTTCGAGAAGTTAAAAAGCACCTTTGATCTGATAATCTGCACCGTCGGAACGGAAATCGACTGGGGCGCCTATCTGTCGCTGTTAAAAATCGACGGCACCATGGTCCTGGTCGGCCTGCCGGAAAAGAAGGTGCCGCTGCACGCCGCGGCCCTGATCGGCGGTCGCCGCAGTCTCGCGGGTTCCGGCATCGGTTCGATTAAGGAAACCCAGGAGATGCTTGATTTTTGCGGCGAGCACAATATCGTTTCCGATATTGAAAAGATTAATATCCAGCAAATCAATGATGCTTATGAGCGGGTGGTAAAAAGCGATGTGCGTTATCGTTTCGTCATCGATATGGCCTCCCTGTAACGGCTGTTGATGCCTACTGGCCTAAATCAGTTTGATGACAAATTCGTGCTTGCGGGCATGATGGCTAGGATTGTCAGCAGTCTGAAATGCGCTTCGGCGCATTTTTTTTTGCCCATATTCTTCAGGGCGGGGGCAAGACTGTCTTTTCACCTGGGGCGTGCTAGCATGGGATCAGGGTTTACCGACCGATTCGGCAGGAGCAGATCATGCGCGACAATCACCTTCAGCAGCAAAATCCGTTTTACCAGCCCAGCCAGCTGCCTTTTCAGGCGCCCCCCTTCAACCTGATCCGGGAAAGCGACTATTCACCGGCAATCGAGGAGGGCATGCGCGCCTATCTCGCGGAGATTGATGATATTGCCTCCCGGCGCGACGAGCCGACCTTCGATAATACCTATGCCGCGCTGGAGCGCTCCGGCGCGTTATTAAAGCGGGTCATAAGCGTATTCGGCGCCATGACCTCCGCGAATACCAGCGATACGCTCCAGCGCATCGATGAGGAACAATCGCCAAAACTGGCCGCGATGAACGATGCGATAAAATTCAACGCCAGGCTGTTCAGCCGCCTGAAAACAGTGTACGACCAGCGGGATTCTCTGGCGATTTCCGCCGAATCGCGCCGGCTTATCGACGTCACTTATCAGCGCTTTGTCCTGGCCGGGGCGCAATTATCCGCGGCGCAAAAACAACAGCTTTCCACACTCAATCAGGAAGCGGCGACCTTAGGCACGCAGTTTTCCCATCGGCTGTTGGATGCCACCAAACAGGGCGCATTGCTGGTTGACGATATCAGCCAACTCGCCGGGCTGTCGGCGCAGGAGATTGCGGCGGCGCGGCAGGCGGCGAATGAGCTCAATCTTGGCGAACGCTGGCTCCTGGCGCTGCAAAACACCACCCAGCAACCGCAGTTGCAAACCCTGGAACGGCGCGCCACCCGCCAGGCGCTGTTCAGCGCCTCCATTTCACGGGCGGAAAAGAGCGACGGCAACGACACGCGGGCCATTCTTCTCCGGCTGGCGCAGGTGCGCGCCGAGCAGGCCGGCCTGCTGGGTTTTCCCGACTATGCCACCTGGGCGCTGCAGGATCAGATGGCGAAGACGCCGGCCGCGGCGCTGGAGTTTATGACGCGCATAGTGCCCGCCGCCACGGCGCGGGCCGGGCGGGAAGCCGCCGATATCCAGGCGCTGATCGACAGCGGCCAGGATAAATTTACCCTGGCGGCCTGGGATTGGCAGTTTTACGCCGATCGCGTGCGCAAAATGAAATATGACCTTAACGACGCGCAGATCAGACCTTATTTTGAGCTGGACCGGGTGCTGGAACAGGGCGTATTTTACGCCGCCCGTCTGCTGTACGGTATTGACCTCAAGGCGCGCGCCGATCTTCCGGTTTACCATCCCGATGTCCGGGTATATGAAGTCTTCGACCAGGACGGGGCGTCCATGGCGCTGTTTTATACGGATTATTTTCAGCGCGACAATAAGGGCGGCGGGGCGTGGATGGGCAATTTTGTCGACCAATCCCTGCTTCTGGGTACCCGGCCGGTTATCTATAATGTGGCCAATTTCGCCAAGCCCGCCGAGGGGCAACCCGCCCTGTTATCCTGGGATGACGTCGTCACCTTGTTTCACGAATTTGGCCATACCCTGCACGGCCTGTTTGCCAGCCAGGAATATCCGGGTCTTTCCGGTACGTCGACGCCGCGGGACTTTGTCGAATTCCCCTCCCAATTCAATGAACACTGGGCCGATGAACCCCGGGTCTTCGCTAATTATGCCAGGCATTATCAGACCGGCGCGCCAATGCCCGACGAGTTGCTGGCAAAAATTGAAAAGGCGTCGCGTTTCAATAAAGGGTATGAAATGACCGAACTGCTGGCGGCCGCGCTCCTGGACATGCGCTGGCATACGTTGAGCGCCGGCTTGCCGGAGCAACAGGTAGCCGAGTTTGAAGCCGCCGCCCTGGCTGAGTTCAACGTCAACCTGCCTTATGTCCCGCCGCGTTATCGCTCCAGTTATTTCCAGCATATCTGGGGCGGCGGTTATGCGGCCGGCTATTATGCTTATTTGTGGACGCAAATGTTGGCGGATGACGCTTTTGCGGGCTTTACGGAGCAGGGGGGTTTAACGGCGCGCAACGGGCAGCGTTTTCGTGATGAGGTGCTGTCAAAAGGCAATAGCCAGGACCTGGCCAAGGTGTATAAGGATTGGCGTGGCAAGGAACCCGATATAACGCCCATGCTGGTTAATCGTGGTTTACAGGAGTAAAGCAGTGCCAGGGGCGGGGAAGGTCCTCGCCCTGAGTGATTGATTTAGACCTTAAACACGACGTTAACGTTTACCACGCGAATGCATATTGGCAGTCCATTCATAAGTGGCTGAAATGTCAGGCTTTAGCTTCTTCTGACGTTTCACTACCCGAACCTGTTTGGCAATGATCTCACGTTCAGCCATCAGCTGGGCGATGTAATCATCCTTGACATGGTTGGTTTCTGAGTTGGAGAGAGGTAGTCCTTTGGCTTTTTTAGCCTGGTCGAGCAGGGTCTTAAGTTGGCGTTGTTCGCTTTCCGTCATGTCTTGCTGCGTCAGCTTGGGAATGAGCATAAATGTCGGCCTGAAAAGGGAAAGGACTACCATTGTAAAGGAAAGTTGGCTCCGTCTCAGTAAAAACCTCATTTAATGTGCAAACTGCCTGGCGGTAAAGCGACAAACGCGATCAGACCTCAACATTATGTTAAATGATGGCCAATGATATGGCCATGGCAGCCCAAGCTCCGGGCTGCGGGCTGCGGGGCCGTCGATTTGTCCGGCCTGAGATACAGGGAATAAAAGCGTGCGTGAACTGCTGTTGCGGCGTCCTGGGTCATTTGTCGAACCCTGTCGCTGCGCTATATTTGCTGTATAACCGTAGCCAGGGTTTCTCAGATTTCACGTAGCGCGATCAAAATTACGGCTTTTATGAGCACGGCATGCAGGAGAAAAGATGACATCACGGCCAGCATCCAGATTGTTGATTATCGATCCTTGCGGACGCATTTTACTGTTTAGGTTTATGCACCGCACGGATGCGCTGGCAGGAACCTCATACTGGGCAACGCCAGGCGGTGGCGTTGAACAAGGTGAGACATATGAGCAAGCAGCCGTCAGGGAATTATGGGAAGAAACCGGTATCATACGCAGCGACGTTGGCCGGTGTGTGGCAGAAAGAAATTTTGTAATGAAGTTACCGAGCGGTGAAATGGTTGCGGCCCAGGAAAAGTTTTATCTGGTGCGCGTTACTGACCATGACATAAGCATTGTGAATTGGAGCAGTAACGAAAAGAGTGTTATCAGCGGGCGCTACTGGTGGCATGCCGAAGAATTGAGCGCAATGAACGAAGCCGTTTACCCGCAGAATATTGCTGAGATGGTGAAATCGATTGGAGTGGATATTGAGAGCGGACATCCATAGTAAGACGGGATGCCGGCAAATACGCATTAGCCTGATGAGGCAAGGCGAAATCCAGCATCCACATGAAGTCATCTTGGTGCGCATAATGTATATTATGTTAAATAAGAGGGATGAGTCTCAACGATATACGCGCGCTACGTTCGTAACCAGCCCTTTCACATCACTACGCCTATAATACCCCTACGCGTTTACCCATGAAAACATGTACAGTTTGAATGTACGCCAGACATGTACATTTTAAGAGAACAATCCATGCAAACCTATACCTCGACCCAGGCCAGGGCCAAAATTTCCACCGTACTGGATACTGCGTTAAAGGGCGAACCCGTTGAAATCACCCGCCGGGACGGCAGTGCCGCCATACTGATCAGCAAAGCAGAATTCGACGCTTATCAAAATGCCAAACTGGATGCCGAATTCGACGCCCTCATGCAACGTCACGCACATACTGTCCAGGCGCTGACTGACCGTTGATACGCTGGAGAACCTAACGGTCGACGCGGCGACCGGCGTGAAAACGGTAGACCAACTGGCGCAGTGCCTGCGTGAGCGCCTGGATCATGCTTGGCGTGCCACGATGTTATATCTATAAAATCAAATTTTTAACAATATCACCGCCGAACGGCAGTCAACGGATTCCAAGTCTATCCTATCGGTCAGGAAGATCTCTTTTCCGCTGAGAATATCGCGGTAGCGGCTATTGGCGAGCCGCCCGGGCAAAGCTATTTCCCCCTGGGTCAAGCGTTGCTGATGCAGTTGAGCCGGATTGTCGTACAGCATACCGAAGACAAGGCGAGGCGCGATAACGATCAGCGCATCGTCGCTTTCCGCCCGGGCGAAGGCAATGACGTTTTCTGCCTGTTTGCCGGTGGCGGTAAGCGGCAAATAGTCGCCGCGGCGAAACAGCGCCGTCTTCTGCCGGCGCAAAGGCAGGATCCTGGCGATGATATGCTGCTTCAATTGGCCGCTAAGCCAGCCCTCCTCCGTGGCGACGACAGGTTTTTCGCTCCCGGCAAGCAGACGTTCAAGGGCGGCAAAATCCGGTTCTCGCCGGTTGTCGGGATCGACGAGGCTGAAATTCAGCGCTTCGCTACCCTGGTAGATATCCGGCACGCCCGGCGCCGTCAGCTTGATGACCGTCTGGGTAAGGCTATTGACCAGGCCGGCGCGGATAAAGGGCTGCAGCGCGCCGGTGAAATCCTGTAAAAATGTTTGGTTGGCCGGCGAGAGCAGATGGCGGACATAGTCGAGCACGGCTTTTTCATAGGCGTCGTTGCTGTCATTCCAGTCAGTGCGCAGTTTTGCTTCCCGCAGCGCCTTCTCCACAAAGGCCAGAAACCGCTCTTCGAGCGCCTGCAGGCCCTTCCCGTCTTGCGGGTCGAGCGTCACCGGCCAGACACCGGCCAGCGCCTGGAAGATCATCCATTCGACCGCCGGTTTTGGCGCCGCGCCGTCGTCAAGCACGGCGACGCTGGCCTGGTTCATCCGGCGCCAGCGGGCAACGCATTCCGCCCAGCGCTCCGGCGCCTCGGTGAGCGTATATAGCCGTGCGCGGGCATCCTCGCCGCGTTTGGTATCATGGGTCGAGGTGCCTGACAGCGCATCCGGCTGCCGTTCGAGCCGCGTTTGCATTTCCGCGTGGAAGCGGTCGAGCGAGAAGGCGCGCGGCATCGGTTCGGCGCCCACTTCGTTCAGGGCCAGCTCCATGTTCTGCCGGAAGAATAGCGTGTCCTCCACCGATTTCGCCATCAGCGGGCCCGTCAACTGTTGGAAGCGGGTGCGGAAAGTGGCGGCTTCGCCGGAAGCGATATCCGAGACCTCGCCCGCGAGCAGGCGGGTCAGGAAATCGAGCGCCCCGGGGTCGGGAGCGTTCACGCTGGCTTTCACCTTTCCAGTCACCTTGCGCAGCATCTCATCGCCCGCCGGTGGCAGCCCTTGCGCCGTGCCATAGGTGCGGTAGACCGGGAAGGCGACCAACAGCTCGCGCAGAGCCGATCGGGCGGCGTTTTCATCCAGCGCCACCCTTTCCATCCCGGCGATCGCCATCACCAGCTTGAGGAGCGTGGTAAATTCACCCGCGAAATTCCTGTCCACCATCAGCAGCTTGGCCGCCCGCAGTTCGGCTTTCATATCCACAGGCCTGCCCACGACATCGTCATAGGCCTGCCGCAACAGGTCTATCTTCTCATCGTCCACCAACACATCGGAGAGCGCGGCGATGAATTCGTAACCAGTGGTGCCGGAAATCGGCCAGTCCGGCGGGATCTGCTCGCCCTTGCCGAGAATTTTTTCCACCGTTATATAGCAGTCCGGCCCGGCTTCCTGCCGCAGGCGCTCAAGATAGGCTTTCGGATCGGCAAGCCCGTCCACATGATCCACCCGCAGCCCGTCGACCGCGCCGGTTTTGACCAGCTCGAGGATGAGCCGGTGCGTATCGTCAAACACGGCCCTGTCCTCAACCCGGACGCCCACGAGGCCGGTTATCTCGAAAAAACGCCGGTAGGACAGGTCGCGCGGCGCATCGCGCCAGGACATCAGCCGATAGGGCTGGCGCCCGTGGAGCCGGGCAATCGCCGCCTTGTCAGTGAGATTCAGCACCTCGGCCTCGCGGCCCTGCCAGGTTTCGGCGGCAAGCGGGTAGAAGGTGTCGTAATAGGCGAAAGCGGGCCTGCCGGTTTTCGGGTCGGGCTTTACGGCAATCTCGTCGTTTTCCAGGGCGCGTTCGAACGTATCGCCGAGGAAGGGCAAGGTCAGGCGCTCGGACCAGTCGATGTCGAAATGCCGGGCGTAGCGGCTGTTTTTGCCCTTCTCTACCACATCGCGCCACCACGGATTTTCCAGCGAAGCGGCCATGTGGTTCGGCACGATATCAAGGATCAGGCCAAGCCCCGCGCCCTGCAATGTCTTTACCATGCGATCGAAACCTGCCCGGCCGCCGATCGAAGGATCGATCTCGTTGGCGTCGGTGACGTCATAGCCGTGGGTCGAGCCGGACGTGGCGGTAAAGACCGGCGAGGCATAGAGATGACTGATGCCGAGCCGCTTAAGATAAGGCACCAGGCCGGCGGCGCGGTCGAAGGTCATGCCGTTGCGGAACTGAATACGGTAGGTAGCGGTTGGAATCTTCACTTTGCGTCTCCCGGGGCAACACGGACAATAATGGCGTTTTGCGGCAGGTCATTTGCCGCTTTCGGCCAGGCGAATATCGTCTCGCCCGGCTGGTCGGGAAGCGGCTGGGGTGTTTTGCCGATATTGAGCGCGATGGACAGCGTGCCTTTCGGGTAGGTCCAGGTGACGGCAAGGAAACCCGGCGCGGTCTGCACCACGTGGCCGGCATCGCCGCGGGCGGTGCTGAGCAACGGCACCACCTGTTTCTGGCGCAGCGCCAATAATTCTTTGGTCAGCGCCAGCCAGCTTTTGCCCGCCCCGCTATCGCGCTTTTTCCAGTCAAGTTTCGACATGTCGAAGGTGGTCTGCGCGTTCGGATCGGGCACGCTTTCGCCCTCGTGGCCGGCATGGCCCGCGAACTCACGCGCGCGGCCCTCGCGCACGGCCCTGGCGAGGGAGCCATGAAAATCGGTGAAGAACAAAAAGGGATTCATCTCGCCATATTCCTCGCCCATAAAAAGCAGCGGGATATGCGGCGAGAAAAGCAGCGCGGCGAGCAGAACCCGGGTACGGTCGGCGCCGGCCAGCGCAATCAGCCTTTCGCCCTGGGCGCGGTTGCCCACCTGGTCGTGGTTCTGGATGAAATCGACGAAGGCCGCCGGCGGCTGTCCCGTGCTTTTCACGCCGCGCGGCTTGCCGGTCTGCGCAGAGACCTCGCCCTGATAAGCGAAACCTTCCGCCAAAACGCGGGCGACCAGCTTTTCCGGCTCCCTGGCAAAGTCCTGGTAGTACGCATGCGTCTCGCCGGTGGCGAAGACGTGGACGGCATTGTGGAAGTCGTCGTTCCACTCGCCGGTGAAGAGCGGTACGGAGCCGTCCTCCCCGCGCGGATGCAGGAAAATGACGTTGCGACTGTCCTCGGTCGTCAAATGGATCGGCCGGTCGGTAATGCCGGCGCGGATACGCTCGGCTATCTCGATCAGCACGTGCTTGGCGGAACTGTCCTCGATCTGGTCTATGGCGTCGAAGCGAAGGCCGTCAAGGTGAAATTCCTCCAGCCAGTAGAGCGGCGCTTCCACGATATAACGGCGGGCCGCGGCAACGTCATAGGCGATGCCGGCGCCCCAGGGCGTCTTGCGCTCCTTGTGGAAAAAATCCGGCGCCAATAGCGGCAGATAATTGCCCTGTGGCCCGAAATGATTAAGGACGATATCCAGCACCACCGAGAGACCATGGCCATGGGCGGCATCGATAAAGGCCTTGAAATCCTCCGGCGCGCCATAGACGGAATGCGGCGCGTAGAGCAGCACGCCGTCATAGCCCCAGCCGCGGCTGCCGCCGAATTGCGCGACGGGCATGACCTCGATCATGGTGATGCCGGTTTCGACCAGGTAAGGCAGCTTATCGATCGCGGCCTGGAACGTCCCTTCCGGCGTGAACGTGCCGATATGCATCTCGTAGACGACCGATTCTTCCCACGGGCGGCCGCGCCATTGCGTATTCCGCCAGCGGTAACGCGCCGGGTCGATGACGAGGGAAGGACCGTCGACATCCGCCTTCTGGGCGCGGGAGGCGGGGTCCGGCACGGCCGTGCCGTCGGCAAGGATATAATGATACTCCGCGCCGGGAGAAACCCCGGTGACCACCAGCTCAAACCAGCCGTCGCCGCTCGGGTTCATCGCCCTGTCTTCGCCGGAAAGCCTGAGCGTCACCTTGTCCTGTCCGGTCGCCCAGAGACGAAAGCGAACGACGCCGGCGGCGACGTATTCGGCGCCCCAGCTTTTAGTAAATGATTTGGATTTCATTCAATTGCCTCGTTTAACCCGGAAGTAAGCAATGGACGATACCGCCCCGTCTTATGCCGGTGATGCGAGTTTCACGTAGAACAATCATAGACGATTATGCAGGAAGTGATGTGCCGCTGCGACAGGCAGCGGTTATGGCGCGACGCCGGCTGTGGGCGCGTTAATAAGGGTAAGGCGCCCTTAGACCTGGGGCGCCAGCCATCGGTTTATCAGGCGGGAACCGAAAACATTGATCAACAGGCCCAGCATAATAACGGCAACGCCGATGATTTGCAGGATATTGAGCAACTCCCCCAATATCAGGGCGGCGCTGGTTAATCCCACCACCGGCACCAGCAGCGCGAAAGGGGTGACGCGCCAGGTTTCATAGCGGGAGAGCAGCGCGCCCCACAATCCATAGCCGATAATAGTGGAAATAAAGGCCAGATAAATCAGTGAAAATATCGTGGGCGCCGTAATATCCACGAGACTGTCGACTATGGTCTGCCGGCCTTCGAAGATCCACGAGCATACTAAAAAAGGAATAACGGGAATCAAGGCGCTCCAGACAACCAGCGACAGAATCGGCGTGTTGGGCGCGGCGGTCATGATGTTTTTATTGGTGATATTGCCCAGCGCCCAGCACAGGCCGGCGGTCAGCGTCAATAACATACCGAGCGGAGGAATGGCGGACAACGCGTTGCTCATGCCGCCTTCCACCAGCACCGCCATGCCCGCCGCGGCAATGAGCGTACCCAGGATTTGCATGGCCTTGATTTTTTCCCCCAGGAAAATCGTCCCCAGGATGATGGTGAAAAATACCTGTGACTGAAGGATAAGCGAAGCAATGCCGGTGGGCATGCCGATATTAATGGCGCAAAACAGGAAGGCGAACTGCAGGAAACTGATGGTCAACGCATAGAGCGCCAGCCATTTCAGGGGGATTTTAGGCGCGGGGATAAAAAAAATGGCCGGAATGGCCACCAGCAGAAACCGCAGGCCACCCAACAGGAAAGGCGGCATTCCGTGCAGGCCGACTTTGATAATGACAAAATTAACGCCCCAGATTATGACCACCAACAGTGCCAACAGCGTATCTTTTACAGACATCCCCGGTTCCTTCAATATTAATGATATTTAAGCTGATTATGCAATTTGCACCATTTACCCATTAAATTAAAGTACCTGTAAAACAACTTCATTTATACATACAGATGGCATTGAAATAAAACAGTACAGTCGGTTAGGAAATCGCGGGCGCCAAGGGTTTGGGGTTACGGCGGCCATGCCAAGTAAGGTTACCCAACGTAAAGGGATTGATTGCCGTGCCGCGCGGTGTCACTCCGGCAACTGCTGGCGACAGACCCTCAGCACCATTTGCCTTAGCCAGCGATGGGCCGGATCGACCTCTGAACGCGGATGCCACATCTGCGATACCGTAATGCCCGGGGTTTTTACAGGAAGCTCAAAAAGACAGAGCGAGCCCTGCTCGCCCATGATAGTGATAACCGGTTGATTGATGAGAAATGACGCGGGTAGCAGCGCCACGAGGTCGGACGCCTGGGCCACGGCCAGCGCGGCGGGAAAGCTCGGCACCGCGGCCGCGATCTTGCGCGTTAGGCCTAATTCGGCCAGCGCTTCGTCTACCGGTCCGGCAATCCGCCCCCGGCGGGAGGCGACCACGTGCCCGAAAGACGCATACAGGCTGGCGGTGACCTTAGGCTCCAGCGCCAGCGGGTGGTTTTTTCTCACCACGCCCACGAACCGGTCCCTGAATAACGTCTGCAACCGTATTTCCGGGCCCATGGCCTCGGCTACGCCTATCTCAAGATCGGCCAGTCCTTCCCGCAAATAGCGTGGACTCTTTTCCGGCTTGGGCGCAAAACGCAGCCGCACGTGGGGCGCCGTCGCCGCCGCGGCGATAAGCAATGCGCCAAACGCCTCGACAAAACCATCGTTGGCGCGCAGGGTAAAGGTGCGGTCAAGCGTGGCTAAATTCAGTTCCGACGCCGCAGGCCGCAGTACGGCGCGCGCCTCCGCTACCGTTCGTTGCGTACGCGCCCGTATTTCCCCGGCATAGGGCGTCAATACCATGCCGCGCCCTGCCCTGACCAGTAAAGGATCGCCGGTGACCGCGCGCAGGCGGCCAAGCGTGCGGCTCATGGCCGAGGCGCTTAATCCAAGCCGGCGCGCGGCGCCGGCCACACTGGTCTCGGCCAGCAGCGCATCCAGCGCAATAAGTAAATTGAGGTCGGGTTCAGTCATGAAGCATTGTATCCCGGCCGGAAAAATGAGGGAAGGCGTTGGATGCATGTTATCAGTGCAAATGCTGCGTCTTCCGCCCTGTATTGCGCAGGGATATAGTGACTGCATCCAACGTCAATAGCTGCATTGATGGATAGCTTATCGCCAGACAGCGCACACGCAGAGGAAATAAAGCATGCCAACACCACCTTCCCAAAAGACGGTCCTTATTATCGGCGCCTCCCGCGGCCTGGGCTTTGCGATGGCGGAAGAGTCGCTGAAACGCGGCTGTAGAGTAATAGCCACCGGGCGAGCCTCGTCTGCTGACCGTCTTTTCCATCTTGCTGAACGCTTTCCTGATTCACTTGAAGTAGAGACCGTGGATATTACGCTGCCCCAGCAGATCGATGCGTTACATGAGCGGCTCAGCGATCGGCGCATTGACCTGCTTTTTGTCAATGCCGGCGTCAAAAATAGCGATCGGGAAACGATAGCGGACGTGTCGACCGATGAGTTTATTCGCGTGATGGTAACGAACGCGCTGAGCCCGATGCGGGTTATCGAGGCGTTTGAGGACCTTGTTCCGCCGACGGGCACCCTCGGCGTCATGTCTTCCGGCCAGGGTAGCCTCGCCAATAACACCAATGGTCATTACGATGTGTACCGGGGCAGCAAAGCGGCGCTGAATATGTTTATGCGCAGCTTTGCTGCGCGCCACGAGGGCGATCCCAGAACGTTTTTGCTGATGGCGCCGGGATGGGTGCGCACGGATATGGGGGGGCCGGAAGCGCGGCTGACTATCGAAGAAAGCATCCCGGCCCTGCTTAACACCATTGAGGCCTGTGCCGGGCGCACGGGATTACATTATCTGGACTATCTGGGAAGAACCGTCCCCTGGTGAGTCAACGCCATCGCTATCACGCCGCCTTCTCCAGCGCCGGCCCTCGTTTATCGTAACCTGAATTGAGGCGATAACCCGGGGCCGGTGCCGCCGGCATTGCGTTATTGCTGTGATGTCTCGGACGTCTGCGGCGTCGCGGCAGCCTGCGATGTTTCCGTTGTTTGCGGCGTTGTTGTCGTCTGCGGCGTCGCGGTTGCCTGCGATGTTTCCGTTGTTTGCGGCGTTGCTGTCGTCTGCGGTGTTGCGCTAGCCTGCGATGTTTCCGTTGTTTGCGGCGTCGCTGTCGTCTGTGGCGTTGCGGTAGCCTGCGATGTTTCCGCTGCCTGCGGCGTCGCTGCCGTCTGTGGCGTCGCGCTAGCCTGCGATGTTTCCGTTGTTTGCGGCGTCGCTGTCGTCTGCGGCGTCGCGGTTGCCTGCGATGTTTCCGTTGTCTGCGGCGTCGCTGTCGTCTGCGGCGTCGCGGTAGCCTGCGATGTTTCCGCTGCCTGCGGCGTCGCTGCCGTCTGTGGCGTTGCGCTAGCCTGCGATGTTTCCGTTGTTTGCGGCGTCGCTGTCGTCTGCGGCGTCGCGGTTGCCTGCGATGTTTCCGTTGTCTGCGGCGTCGCTGTCGTCTGCGGCGTCGCGGTAGCCTGCGATGTTTCCGCTGCCTGCGGCGTCGCTGCCGTCTGTGGCGTTGCGCTAGCCTGCGCCGCCGCCGTCTGCGGGACCGGGTCGTCTTTCAATTCGGTAAACACCGGTTTGCTCTTTACTACGGTATAAGCGATGTGTTTCGCACTGGTGGTCGTGGTGGTGATCTGCACCGGCGGAATGGTGACATGGCCAACCAGCGACCGGGCGTAACCGCCGATCTGATGCTTGCCCGGCGGTACATGCAGGGCTACGCTTTCGCCAGTGGCCAGAGCGCCGGCATCGCTGCCGTCGACGGTAACATAGATGGTCGCGCCATCCGCGGTGCGGGCGGGCACATGCGTCACGGTGACAAGCGTCGGGCCAGTGGTAAAGTCTGCCGCAGGTTTGTCGGCCGCGGGTTCGTCAAATGAGTGTTTTACGCAGCCGGTCAGCGCAAAAGCAGCCGCAATGGCGGCGAGGGTGAAACGGTTGATCATAGCGCGGTATCATCCTTTAGTGCTTTTTGTGATCTAGATCGCCAATATAACAGAAATCGATATTGAGATGAATGCGCCGGCCTGTGAACTAGGAGAAATCTGCTTATGGTTTTATGCCCGCGATGACGGGTAATTGTCCGGCCGAATGGGGATGGCGTACCGCACATGCAGTAACACCCTGCTCATCATTTAGGGTTTAGAATGAAACCAATAAATGACTGATATAGCGACAGGAATACCTATGCCAACCTTGTATGACCCCATTAATATCGGCGCCATTGAACTGAGCAATCGTATCGTCATGGCCCCGCTTACCCGCATGCGCGCCGTCGACGAACGCAGCCCCGGCGCCATCACCAAAGAGTACTATGTCCAGCGCGCCAGCGCCGGTCTTATCCTGACTGAAGCCACGTCGGTATCGCCCCAGGGCGTGGGTTATCCCAATACGCCGGGAATCTGGTCGGAAAAACAGGTGGCCGCCTGGCGCGAGGTGACCGACGCGGTGCACCAGGCCGGGGGCAAAATTGTCATTCAATTATGGCATGTGGGACGGATATCCGATCCGGTGTATCTGAACGGAGAATTGCCGGTGGCGCCAAGCGCCATCGCGCCGGAAGGCCATGTTTCCGTGCTGCGGCCGCAAAAACCCTACGAGGTCCCCCGCGCACTGGAAACCGCAGAAATAGCCGGCATCGTGGCGGATTTCCGCCGTGGGGCCGAAAATGCCCGGCGCGCCGGCTTTGACGGCATTGAAATCCATGCGGCAAACGGTTATCTGTTTGATCAGTTCCTGCATGACGGTTCGAATAAACGCACCGATCAATACGGCGGCACCATCGCCAACCGGGCGCGTTTTCTGTTGGAAACCGTCGATGCCTTATTGTCGGTCTGGCCGGCGGAACGGTTTGGCGTGCATCTTAATTTAATGTCCAGCTCTTACTCAATGCATGATTCCAATCCCAAAGCCATGTTCAGCTATGTGGTCGAGGAACTGAATAAACGGCGGCTGGCGTTTATCTTCGCCCGTGAGTCATTGACTTTTCCGGACCGTTTCGGACCGGACTTAAGGAAAACTTTTTCCGGCGCCTGGATTGCCAATGAAGGCTTAACCAAAGCGTCCGCCGAAGCGTTGATAAGCCAGGGCGGGGCCGATGCGGCGGCGTTTGGCGGCCTGTATATCGCCAATCCCGACTTGGTGCGGCGCTTTAAGCAGAACGCCGCCCTTAATCCGCTTAACCCGCAGACGATTTATGCCGAAGGCGGCATCGGGTATACCGATTACCCCGCCCTGGCCTGAAGGCAACGGGGATGCCGTCTCAAGCAGCCGCCACAGCATAAACCCGCCGTCCGGCGACCGGCGGCGGGCCGTGCGCAGGATCCGCAGCGCCGCCGGATAACGGCCTGGCTTTCAGAATTTATCCATCTTGACTCCACAGGAGGCAGGTGCCAGTTTTGATCTTTTGCTAGATAGCCGACATATTTATATGAGGATTATGAGATGAAAAAGATTGGTATTAATGGTTTTGGCCGTATTGGACGTTTGGTGTTGCGGCGCATCCTGGAAACCCGCAGCGAGGTAGAGATCGTCGCCATCAACGATCTTACCTCGCCTAAGGTCCTGGCCTATCTGTTAAAGCATGATTCCAGCTATCGCCAGTTTGACGGTACGGTGGATTATACCGACGACGCGATTATCGTTAACGATAAAAAAATCATCGTGTATGCCGAAAAAGACGCCAAGAATATCCCTTGGGGCACCCTTGGCGTGGAAATCGTGGTGGAATCCACCGGGTTTTATGCCTCCGCCGAAAAGTCGCAGGCCCACCTGGACGCGGGAGCGAAAAAAGTACTGATTTCCGCGCCGGCCGGAGATATGAAAACCATTGTTTTTAATGTCAATTGCGACACCATCACGCCGGAAGACCGGATTCTTTCCGTCGCGTCCTGCACCACCAACTGCCTGGCGCCGATGGCTAAAGTCCTGAGCGACAGTTTCGGCATCAAAGTGGGCACCATGACCACCATCCACGCGTATACCGGCACCCAGTCGTTGGTCGACGGCCCGCGCGGAAAAGACCTGCGCGCCTCGCGCGCGGCGGCGCAAAATATTATCCCGCATACCACCGGGGCGGCGAAGGCGATTGGCCTGGTGATCCCGGAATTAAAGGGCAAACTGAAAGGCCATGCCCAGCGGGTGCCGACCATTACCGGCTCGGTTACGGAACTGGTTTCGGTGCTGGAGAAAAAAGTCACCGTCGAGCAAGTCAATGACGCCATGAAAAAAGCGGCCGAGGGGAATGAATCTTTCGGTTATACCGACGAGGAGATTGTGTCTTCCGATATCGTCGGCACCCACTTCGGCTCGGTATTCGACGCGACCCAAACGGAAATCAGCGAGGCGGGCGATGTGCAGTTGGTGAAAACCGTCGCCTGGTACGATAATGAGTACGGCTTCGTCACCCAGTTGGTGCGGGTGCTGGATAAAGTGGCGGCGTACTGATTTTCGCCCTCTCCCCGCCGTCCCCCGCAGGAGAAGGTCAAGGAGAGGGTGAATCAAGCCAGACCGTCGGTTAGCGATTGAGGCTCGCCCCGCCGCCTTTTTTCATTACCGCGCGGATTTCAGATTCGTGCACCAGATTTAAATCGCCGCTGACGGTCAGTTTTAAGACGCTGGCGGCAATCGCAAAATCAATCCATTCCTGGGCGGCGAAGTTATGCAGCAGGCTATGCATTAAGCCGGCTCCAAACGCATCGCCCGCCGCGACGCCTTCCATGACATGCATCTTATAGGCGGTGGACTCGTAAAACGCGCCGTCTTTCAGCAACAGGCCCATCCATTGACTGTCTTCCACGGAATGAATGTTGCGCAAGACGCTGGCCACGATTTTACAGTCCGGGTATTTTTGCGTTACCGCCAGCATGCCCTCTTTGAAGGACTCTTTTTGATCGATGCCACGCGACATATCGCCGTCAAAAGCATCAATCCCGAGCGTTGCGGCGAAATCTTCATCATTGGCGATGCAAATCGCGACATAGGGCATCAGCGTCGACATGACGCGCTGGGCTTTTTCAGGCGACCACATTTTACCGCGGTAATTCATATCGCAAATAACCGGGATATCATGGGCCTGGCAATACTCACAGGCGGCGGTGACAATCCGCTCTAATTCGGCTGAAATGGCCGGGGTGATGCCGGAAAAATAAAAATAATCGATATCGCTGAAAATCGCGTCCCAGTCGAATTCCGCCTGTGTGACCTCGGCGAAAGCACTGCCCGCCCGGTCATAGACCACATTGGTGGACCGCACGCTGGCGCCTTTTTCCAGGAAATAAATGCCTAAACGATTGCCGCCGCGCAGGACTTTCGTGGTATCGACACCGTATTTGCGCAATGTCGACAGCGCGGTTTCCCCCAGCAAATTAGCCGGTAATTTGGTTAAGTAGGCCACCTCGTCGCCTAACAAGGCTAAGGACACGGCCACGTTGGCCTCGGCGCCGCCATAGGTTGCTTCCAGAACATCTGATTGCATAATGCGATTGTTGCCGACCGGCTTCAATCGCAACATCATTTCTCCCAACGTTAATACTTTCATGCTTTATTCCGTATCCTTAAATGATTTTTACAGACGACACTATGCAGATAAAAAGCGGGCGCA
Source organism: Sodalis sp. C49 (assembly GCF_046352915.1). Taxonomy (NCBI): domain Bacteria; kingdom Pseudomonadati; phylum Pseudomonadota; class Gammaproteobacteria; order Enterobacterales; family Bruguierivoracaceae; genus Sodalis; species Sodalis sp. C49. Next base: position 945,494 of record NZ_CP163303.1, read on the forward strand.
AGCTTGATTAAAGGTAAAAAAACGCTGTATTTGGCGAAAAATTAACCACGCCAGGGCGCCGTTCCCCTGGCCGCGGCGGCCTGAACGCCAGGGCGGGACGGCGTTGGGTGGGTAAAATGAATAAAAGCGCCGCCTGAGGTGTTAACTCCCCAGTTGCCCTCGTTGAGGATTTACCCATGCCGCGCTTTCTATCGCTATTACCGTTATTGTTAGTCTGCGCCGCCGCCGCGGCGGCCCCGCTGCACTACGACATCAATACCGTACCCACCGCCGTGGTCTTATCGTGGAAAGTCCTGGGCGCGGGCAATTCCCATGCGGATATTACCGGCATAACCGGACGGCTGGACCTTAATCCCCGGCAGGACGGCAATGCCCGGGTGGAAGTGACTATCCCCGTGGGCAATATTGATGCCCATAACGGGATACTGTCCGCTGAGCTTAAAAGTCCGCTATTTTTCGATCAGGCCCGCTACCCCAACGCGACGTTTACCAGCAGCCGCGTGGTGGCGGATGGCAAAGACCAGTATAAGGTGTTCGGCACCTTGCAAATCAAGACCATTAGCCACCCGGTTATCCTGGCGGCAAAATTGGTCTCCCTTAACGACCCCCGGTCCGGCGAACGCCATTTGACCTTTTATGCCGACACCGCCATTGCGCGGTCGGCCTTTGCCATGACGCGCTTTATTCCCATGGTCAGCGATCGGATCGCCATTCATATCATGGTCACCCTGCCCGACCCCTCGGTGCCATCCGGCACGCCCGCATCGGCCCTTGCCGTTGTCAGCTGTCATCCTTTTCCTGTTTGCCCAGGCCAAGCCGGCCGATAAACGGCAGCCGCAGCGCCGGCGTCAGAATATCCACCCCCAGGTTTAATCCCAGGATATTGACTTCGACGCCCTCTTCCACGCCCAGGGTAAAGCCCAGCACGCCCAGCAACGATACCTGCAGGCCTTTGCCGGAAGGAGGCAACCCGACAGGATGAGTCAAGGAACGGAAATCCTTGCCGATGGCATTGGCCGGCAGGTCCAGCTTGAGCTCCGGCACTTCCCGGCCGATATGGGCCAGGAAGGTGTTGCTGTTTGGGCCGGGCCAGCTGCGGTAGGTGCGGCCATAGGGATAGCGTTTGATCGCCGCTTCAATACGCGGGATCATGGCCTCGGCATGGGCGCCGCGATGATCCACCAGCAGCGTCGGACGCGCGCCAAACCAGTATCCGTCGGGAAGGGTGTAATTACGGCGCACCGCGTCAATGCCGCCCCAGCCGATGACCTCGTAGCGGCTGTATTGACTGGCTCCCGCCGGCTTAAAAATAATCCAGGGATGGACGGCCACGAGTCCACGCCAGCCAAAAGTGGGCGCGGCATAGATTTGCACGATGGCGGTGTCGCGCAGCTGTACCGGATCCGGCGCCATCCCGGTGGAATCGCGCCGTGCCGTCCGCCAATCGCCGCCGGAAAAAACGTCGCCCGCCAGCGCTGCCTTGGCCAGACTCTGCCCGAAAGACAGTAATAACACGCAGAGAAACCCAATACTGAGTAGTTTTAGAGAGCCCATATATCCTTTGTCAGCCGGCCGACCCCCGGTTAGGGGTAATAAGGGGCATGTCAGGAATAATATAAGCGCTTATGCGCGCGTGTACAAAATATACGCATCAGCGGGGCGGACAGGATGGCCCCGGCAGCGAGGTGTTTTCGGCAACCGGGGCGAGAGGATAATTACGGTGGGTGTTTTCCCGGCGGCAAGGCGCCTCAGAAGTGATTAAAAATCCAGTACAGCCCGGCCGAAAGCAGGATTGACGCCGGCAGGGTCAATACCCAGGCCATCAGCAGGTTGCGCAGGGTGCCCATCTGCAGGCCGGATTTGTTGGCCGCCATGGTCCCGGCGACCCCGGATGACAGAACATGCGTGGTGGACACCGGCAGCCCGAAGGCATCCGCCGCGCCGATGGTGGTCATGGCCACCAGTTCGGCGCTGGCGCCCTGGGCGTAAGTAAGGTGCGTCTTGCCGATTTTTTCTCCCACCGTGACGACGATACGCCGCCATCCCACCAGGGTGCCCAGACCCAGGGCAATGGCCACCACCACCTTGACCCAGAACGGGATATAACGCGTTGCGCCGTCCAGCTCGTGTTTTAAGGCGTCCAGGTTTTGTCGGGAGCCAGGGGATAGATTGAGCTGTTTTTCCGATTTCAGGCGCTTAATGGTTTCCGAAGCCAGGTACATATCGTTACGGGTATTGGATACCGACCGGGCCGGTATCTCGTTTACCGAACCATATTGTTTCAGTTCGGCGCCAATGGCCCCGGCCAGGCCGGCGAGCGCGGGAATGACGGCCGGCGTCAGGGTGTTGGTGCGGGCATAGCCGGTCAGGACGGCGCGGGCCGCCGGTTGGGGGCCGCCGGCGGGGAATTGGCGCAGCAGTTCGTGCTGCGTGGCCGTCGCCAGCGCGGCTACGCGCGGTATTTGTTCCGGCGGCATCGAGCGGTTTAACGCGTAGGCAATCGGCACGGTGCCGACCAGGATCAGCATAATCAGCCCCATCCCTTTCTGGCCGTCGTTGGAGCCGTGGGCAAACGACACCCCGGTGCAGGTTAAAATCAGCAGGCCGCGTATCCATAACGGCGGCGGCGAATTCCCCTGCGGCGCGGTATACAGCGCGCGATTTTTAACCAGCACTTTCATTACCAGCAGCAGCAGCGCGGCAAAGACAAAACCGATGACCGGCGATAAGAGCAGGGAATAGCCGATATTTATGGCCTGCGACCAATCCACGCCGCTGGTCCCGGTACGGCCATGGATCAGCGCATTGGCGACCCCCACCCCGATAATTGAGCCAATCAGCGTATGGGACGAGGACGCCGGCAGGCCCAGCCACCAGGTGCCGAGATTCCAGATAATGGCCGAGAACAACAGGGCATAGACCATGGCGAAGCCGCTGCCGGTTCCCGCCTGCAGGATTAATTCCACCGGCAGCAAGGAAATGATGCCGAAGGCGACCACGCCGCTGGACAGCAACACCCCGAGGAAGTTGAAACACCCGGACCAGATCACGGCGACCATGGGCGAGAGCGAATGGGTATAAATCACGGTTGCCACGGCGTTGGCCGTGTCATGGAAGCCATTGACGAACTCGAAGCCCAGGGCGATTAACAGCGCCAGCCCCAGCAATAAGAACGGCACATAGCTGGTATAAGTGGCGCCGGCATCGGAAACATCGTTAAACAGATTGACGCCGGCAAAGGCGATGCCCAGCACCAGCAGCAAGACGAATAACACCACGGACGATCGGCTGTTTTTCTGGTAAATTTTGGGTTTGCCGCTGTCAAAGGAAAGGCTGGATCGGGCAGCGCTATTATCACTCATACTAATCCCCTGTCTCGCATTCTCGTGCTGGATGCCTGTCAACGACATGTTGAGCGTGTCGGGTCATTATTCAGGGTTAAGATGAATTTTTGATGACGGCCGATTTACCGGGCGGCCATTAAGCGCCGCGCCGCCGGCGCGACAGGCTGAACAGCCGGCGCCGGCCCTGCTTACACCAGGGTATTGGCTTTCAGGATGGGTTGTAATTCGGGTAACCGGCCTACGTGTTCGGCCATGGCGAACAGCCGCGGCGCATGCTGTTTAAACCAGGGTTTCCTCGGCCCCCAATGGACAAGCACCGGCCAGTAAGCGTCAATTAATGTTACAACGTCACCGAATAAATACGGCCCCGCCCCCAGCTGCGTTTCCAGCCACAGGTAGAGGCGCTCGCGGTAGCGGTCGGTGCTGGCGACCAGTTCGCCGGGCTGCCCTGGCGCCCAGCGTTCCGGATAATCGCCATAGGTAAAGGTGGGATAGACATTCGCCACCAGCCAAACAAGCAACCGGTAGAATTGCCGGCGATCCGCGGTGCCGGCCGCCGGCGCCAGATGGGGGTGGCTATCGAGCAGCAGCAGCGCGATGGCGGCGCTTTCGGTCATGATGCCGCCGTCGTCCAGCACCAGCGTCGGCACCTGGCATAAAGGATTGAGCGCGGCCAGGGTATCCCGGGCCGCGCCCGGCCGATCATAGCCGTCGACATTTACCCATTGATAAGGCTCGCCCGCCAGGGCGAACATGATTTCAACAATTGCCGATCCCGCGCCCGGCGCGCCATACAGTGTGAACATGATCACCTCATGCCTGCTATAACGTGGTTGATGGTGATAACTGTAGCGCGAAATAAGCAAAATGGCCCGGCGCCGCGTACCCGATGGTCATCAGGCGGTGGGCACCGTCCCGCCGTCGATAACATACTCCGCGCCGGTAATCGACGCCGCCCGCGCGGAAGCCAGGAACGCGATCAGATCGGCCACTTCCCCGGGCTGCGCCGGGCGGCCCAACGGGATGCCGCCGAGCGACTTCATGATAATCTGCTTACCGCCGTCATAATCGGTTCCCGCCTGTGCGGCGAGCCTTTGCGCCATCGCCACCGCGGCCTCGGTTTCGACCCAGCCGGGGGAAACCCGCAGCACGCGTACGCCATGGGGGCTGACTTCCTTCGAGAGACTCTTGCTGTAGGTGGACAGCGCCGCCTTCGCCGCCGCGTAGGCGGTGGTGGACTCGGGCAGCGGCAGCTGGCGCTGGATAGACGTGACGTGGATAATCACCCCGCGGCCCTGGGCCAGCATACCGGGCAGCAGGGCGCGATCGAGCCGTACCGCCGGGAAAAGATTGAGATCAAGCGCCTGATGCCATTCATCATCTCCCAGCGCGGCAAAGCCGCCGCCCGGGGCCGTCGAGCCCCCCAGGACATGAACGATAATATCCACCCCGCCCAGCCTGTCGTTAACGGCGGCGGCGACGGCGCCGCAGCCCGCGGGCGTCGTCACGTCGGCGGCGACGAACATCCCGTCGGGCAGCGACGGCGGGCGGGTACGCGCCGTGGTTATCACGTTAGCGCCGCTTTGGCGGAACAGCGCGACCACGGCGGCGCCGATACCCTTGGTGCCGCCGGTAACCAGCACGCGCTGGCCTTTCAGTTCTAAATCCATAAGTTGCTCTCCGGTGTATTAAGCGTGCCTGCGCGACGAAACGAGCTGTTTTCATCGTGACCGCACATCACGTTGCCGTAGCGCGAGTATCGCCATATACTTTCCTTACCGCAAGAACGCACGAAAAAGTAAGTGACTAACCAAATGGTAAAGCACACCTATACGCCCCTGACCGCCGCCGTCGGCGTGGAAAACGTACTGCGGCTGCTGGAAGGCCGCTGGAAGCTGGTGATCCTGTTTCATTTGTTCGGCGGACAGGTACGACGCTATTCCGATCTGGAGAAACTGATCCCGACCATATCGCAGAAAATGCTGGCCCAGCAGTTGCGTCAGCTGGAAGGCGACGGCATCGTGCTGCGCCACGTCTATCCCCAGGTACCCCCGAAGGTGGAATACCGCCTGTCGGCATGGGGACAGGCGCTGTGTCCCGCCCTTGACGCGCTGCTGACCTGGGCGGAGCAGCGCGAGCATTTATCAGCGCCGGCGCAGAATGCGGCGGATGTCGGTTAAGGCGGAATCCGCGGCGCTGCACGCTTATCCCGCATTGTCGCGCGCCGTTGCACCCTTATCGCGCACCGCCCGCCCGCCTGCCTCATTTTAGTACACCCCCCTTTCCCTTAATGCCACCCCGGGCCGCTTGCGCAGCGGCGGCGCCCTGCGCGCGGCGAACATAACTGGCCTCGATCTTGCTTTGCAGTTGTACATGTATAGATAACTTCATTCACTGCCGTTTAAGGATCGCTGTCATGCCGTTGCGCACTATCAATGAAGAGAAAGGGACCGTCGACAACGCGTTGTTGCATCAGATCTGGTCGTTAATTGATGAGAAAAAGACGATATTTTGCGATCTCAGCGATCGGATATGGGCCACGCCCGAGGTGAACTACACCGAAATAAAATCCTCGCGGGCGCATCTGGAGATCCTGAAAGCGCAGGGATTTCGCGTGACCGAGGGGGTCGCCGGCCTGCCGACCGCCATGATGGGCGAAGCGGGCGCGGGCGGCCCGGTCATTGCCATTCTCGGCGAATACGATGCCCTGCCCGGCCTGAGCCAGCAGGCGGATGCCACCCAGCCGCTGCCGCTGGAAGAAGGCGGCAACGGCCACGGCTGCGGTCATAATATGCTGGGCTCCGCCGCGCTGCTGGCGGCGACGGCGGTCAAGGATTACCTGGCCGCCGAGGGCATCGCCGGCCGGGTGCGCTTTTACGGATGTCCGGCGGAGGAAGGCGGCGCGGGCAAGGGTTTTATGGTGCGCGCCGGCCTGTTTGATGACGTGGATATCGCCATCTGCTGGCATCCCGGCGCGTTTAACTGCGTCAAGGAGCCCAATTCCCTGGCCTGCAATGAAATCAACTACCATTTTCACGGCCGCGCCTCCCACGCCTCGGCCACGCCCCACCTGGGCCGCAGCGCCCTGGACGCGGTTGAGCTGATGAACGTGGGCGTCAACTACCTGCGCGAACATATGCCGAACAGCGCGCGCATCCATTATGCCATTACCGATTCAGGCGGCTTTTCGCCGAACGTGGTGCAGGCGAAGGCGACCGTACGTTATCTGGTGCGTACCCGTACCCTGCCCGAACTGCTGGAACTGCTGGCGCGGGTCGACAAAGTGGCCGCGGGCGCGGCGCTGATGACCGAAACCACCATGAAACGCAATATCCTCAGCGGCGATGCCAATCTGGTGGCGAACCCGGTGCTGGAAGAACTGATGCAGTCGCACCTTGAGCTGCTCGGCGGACCGGGCTTTGATGAGGCCGATTACGCCTATGCGGCCCGGTTTCAGCAAACCATGTCCGCCGAGGAAATCCACAGCGCGTTTCACCGCGCGGGCAAGGCCATGGCGCCTGGGGAAACGCTGTGCGATTATGTGCTGCCCCTGGATCGGCCGGCCAGCACCATGATCGGCTCCACCGACGTGGGTTCGGTCAGTTGGGTGGTCCCGACCGTGCAGGCGCAAAGCGCCACCTATACCATCGGCACCCCCGGGCACTCGTGGCAGTTGGTGGCGCAGGGCAAATCCACACTGGCCCACAAAGGCCTGACCCATGCGGCCAAAATCATGGCCAGCACGGCCATCAGCCTCATAAAGCAGCCGGCGCTTATCGCGGCGGCGAAACAAGAGCATCTGCGTCAGTTGAACGGTACGCCGTTTATCAATCCGATCCCCGACGATGTCATGCCTCCCTTTCCCGGCAGCCACTGATGAACGCCATGGTGGCCGGCTGCCGATTAAACGCTAAGGAGATAGCATGGCGGAGCTAGGTTTTTTCCAGACCCTGAGTTTTGGCCCTGAGGGATGGGGGCCGATGCTGTTGTCCGGCGCGCTGATGACGGTAGCCCTGGCGGTGTCGGGTTTTTTGCTGGCGGGCGTTATCGGCGCGCTGTTCGCCTGGGCAAAGATTAGCGGCAACCGGCCGGTGCGCTGTGTCGCCGATATCTACACCACCGTTATCCGCGGCATCCCGGACCTGCTGATTATCTATCTGCTGTATTTTGGCGGCAGCCAGGCGCTGACATCGCTGGGCAGGCTGTTCGGCGATGGGCAGTTTATCAGTTTCCCCGGCTTTCTGGCGGGCATGCTGGCGGTAGGCATCGCCGCCGGCGCACAGCAGACCGAGGTCTTTCGCGGCGCGTTCCTGACCATTGCGCCTGGCGAGCTGGAGGCGGCCACGTCATTGGGCATGACCGCGTCCGTGCGCATGCGCCGCATTATTATCCCGCTGCTGCTGCGCCACGCCCTGCCGGGCATGGGCAACGTCTGGCAACTGGTGCTCAAGGCCGCGGCGCTGGTGTCGGTGACCGGCCTGGCCGAACTGATGAACAAAGCGCAAACCGGCGCCGGCTCCACCGGCAAGCCCTTTGATTTCTACTGTGCCGCGGCGCTGCTGTATCTGGTGATTTCCGCCTGTTCGGGCTGGTCACTAGGTAAAGCTGAAACCTACTACTCGCGCGGGGTAAGACGCTGATGGACGTGGCATTTCTTTGGGAGACCTTTTTGCAGCTGATCCCCGGCATCCCGCTGACGCTGAAATTGGCTTTTTACTCGGTGGCCATGGGCTTTTGCCTGGCTTTTCCGCTGGCGCTGGCCCGGCTCTCGCCCTTTATCTGGCTCAGCGCGCCGGCGCGGTTTTATGTTTTTTGCCTGCGGGGAACGCCGCTGCTGGTGCAGCTGTTTTTAATTTATTACGGCATGAGCCAGTTTGAGGCGGTGCGCAATAGCGTGCTGTGGCCCGTCCTGCGCGAACCTTATGGCTGCGCGCTGCTGTCGCTGTCGCTGTGTACCGCCGCCTACGGCAGCGAGATCCTGCGCGGCGGCTTGCTTTCGGTGCCCCATGGCGCGTTGGAGGCCGCGCGCGCCTGCGGCATGAGCCGCCTGCTGGTGGTACGGCGCATTCTGTTTCCAATGGCGATCCGCCAGGCGCTGCCGGCCTACGGCAACGAACTGATTTCGATGGTGCAATCCACCTCCCTCGCCTCGATCATCACCCTGATGGACATTACCGGCATCGCCGCGCAAATCATTTCCAACACCTACCGGGCGCTGGAGGTCTTCCTGGTGGCGGGGCTGATTTACCTGCTGATCAATCTGATCATTACCCGGCTGGTGATGTGGCTGGAATACCGACTGACCCCGCATCTGCGCGCGCGCGTCGCCACGGTCGATAAAAAGCCGCTGGAGAATGCGCATTGATTCATCCCGAACCTTTTTTGCGCCGCAAGGCGAATTTTTCCCCATTGATACAGGAGTTAAACAATGAAATTGGTAAACCTGGTACGCGCGTTGTGCATTACCACCACTCTGGCGACCAGCTTCGGCGGTCATGCCGAAGAGGGGAAAAAATGGACGGTGGTGAAAATCGCCACCGAAGGGGCGTTCCGGCCATATAACTTTACCAAACCCGACGGTACCCTGGATGGATTTGAAATCGATCTCTACAAAGTGCTGTGCGCAAAAATGAAAGTGGAATGCCAGATTATCGTACAGCCTTTTGCCGGCGTCATCCCGGCGCTGAACGCCGGCAAATTCGATGCCATCATGGACGGTCTGTCCGCCACCGAGGCGCGTAAAAAAATCATTGATTTTTCTGCCTCCTACAGTAATGCGGGACAAACTTTCGCGGTGCTGAAAAACAGTCCGCTGGCCGCCTTGCCGGACCTGGGAACCCGGTTCTCGCTTACCAGCGATGAAGCGGGCGCAAAAGCCGAACTGGACAAACTGACCCCGCTGCTTAAAGGCAAAATCATCGGCGTGCAAGGCTCCTCCATCGGCCAGCAGTTCCTGGAAAAATATTTAAAAGGCGTGGTGACGGTGCGCGAATATAAAACCACCGAAGAGCACGATCTTGATCTTAAATCCGGCCGGGTGGATATGGTCTTCGCCTCGGTCACCTATCTGAACGGCGCCAAGACCAAGCCCGGCAACCAGGATATCGTCCTGGCCGGCCCGCAGTTTATCGGCGGTATCCTGGGCAGCGGATCGGCGGTGGGCATCCGCAAAACCGATCCGGAACTGAAAAAGATGTTTGACGAGGCCATTGCCAGCGCCAAGCAGGACGGCACGCTGAAAACGCTGACCATGAAATGGTTCGGTATGGATACTACCCCGCAATAAAGCCCTTTCCCGGCCGCCGGGCCGGGACTCTCTTCTTTCGATACCCCGAATATTTGTCTTTTTTGCCGCCTATTCGGGCGTTTGATTTGCCTGCGTTCGATTTACAGTATCAGCTGATAGAAAAAAATTTTTATTCCCCGTCGGGTGTTACTTTTCATAGGTCCCTTTTGCGTGGCAAAAACATTTTTACGTAGCGGCGGTTTGCTTGATATTTATGCGTTGGGCGAACAGGGCCGGCCGGTGTATGCATCGGCGTTGGAAATAAGGGAAACGTTGCGTCTGCGGCAACGGCCGCGGATCGCCGACTGTCTGGCGATCCCCCAGCCCAACGAGGATGGCGATCGGATCGACTGGTATTCGCCGCGCGCGGGCAAGGTGTCCTCCTGGGCCGGCGCCAGCGATGCCGAACGCGCGTCCGCCCTTGCGGAATTGGAAGGCTGCCAGGCCGCCGCAGCGGGCCTTTGCCAGCGCGCCGCCGCGGCGGAAAAACCCTCACTCAGGCTGTTTGGCGCGCTGCTGTCGAAAGCCATGCGTTTTCCCGATCAGCATTATGTCTATCTGGTGGGCGGCAAACCGGTATTGACGTTCTGGGGTTTTGTCGGCACGGATAAAAAAACCAACGCCGATGCTTTTGCCAGCCTGCGCCCACCCGTCGATAACACCGTCCTGGACCCGGCATTGGTTACCGACCTGGCGCGGGATGTTGACCGCGCTTCACCACGCATCGCGGCCACCGCCCCCGTGGAAAACGCGCCGGCTGCGGCTGCGGCGGCACCGGCGCTATCGTGGCGGCGCATGTGGTGGATCCCGCCGGCGCTTGCCCTGCTGGCCATATTGGCGCTGCAAATCCGCGGCTGCGTCTCCCGCCCGCCGCCTGTCCTGTCCGCCTCGGCGCTGACCGCCCTTGAGGCGGAAAAACGCGCCCTGCCCGCCGCCAGTCCCCTGACCGACGCCCCCCGGCCGCCGCTGGAAAAACAGCTTTCCAGCGCCACGAACGGCGGGCTGAGGGCGTCAGACGCGGCCAATCCCGCCGATAAGGCGCTATCCTTAGATGCCGCCGCGGCGCAGCCAAAGCCCGCCGACGGCGCGGCGGCGCTGGCAAACGGCCCCGCCGCCGCGGGCGATGGCCGGATCAGGGCGTCCGCCCCCGCCATAGCGCCATTGCCGGATGTGCAAGCCGCGCCGCTCCCCGCCGCCGCGGCGCCGGAGGCGCTGGTCCCGGCCGTCGCGCCGGCCGCCATCAGCAAGAACGCGCTGGTTCTGCCGCCCGAGACGGTAAAAATAGGCTCGACGGATTTTCTTAACGGCGGCTGGCGCGCCACGGTGGATATCAAGGAACCACTGACCGGTAAGCCACCGAGCCTTAAATACCAGCTTAACCATGGCAAAGGCACGGTGAAAATCACCCATGGCGACGGGGTGACCTGCCGCACGGCGGTTGACGCCGGGCTGATGAAATCGGGCAATCTGATCATCAACAGCCGGGCCAAGGCCCGCTGCAGCGACGGCACCCGCTATCAAATGCCGGAAATCGTCTGCAGACAAGGCGCGAAGGGCGTCGCCGAGTGCAAAGGCCGTTATGACGCCAATACGGCTTTTCCGATAACGATGAAGCGCGAGAGTGAATAATAAATGCTGGCGACGATTACGGATTACCCAAAAAACATCACGCTGATTCGCGACAGCGGTATCCAGTTTCTGGATTTCGCCCTGACGCCCGGCTATAACGCCGAACTGCCCGGCAAGTTTGTCCGCCAGACCGCCAACGGACCCTTGCTGCGCCTGGATTACCACGCGCAGACCGGCAAATATTCCGTTCCGGTACCGGCGGGCGCGCCGCCGGAGGTGGTAAAGCCCGAGTTCAGTTTCAGCCTTGAGCAATCCCTGGCATTGCTGGACAAGCTCTGGCTGCCGCTGCCCGTGTTCCGCTTTATGCCCCCGCGCACCCTGCTGGGAGGACCGGATAATTGGGCGCGGGTGCGCATTTGCGCCCTGGATGCGCCGGACCGGCACGGCTTTACCCACCGGGTCAGCGTCGCCTTTGACACCCGGGTGTATCCGGCCGGCCATGCCGACGCCCCGGTAGCCCCCAACGAAAACGATATCCATAACGGCATCGGCTTTACTCTGGCGCACCGCAGCGACGAGCTGGGCGAATTTCTCGATCTTACCTGGGTCGACGGCTGGCTGCGCGAGGTGTTTACCCAGCAGGCATCGCGCCAGGACGATCGCAGCGCCCGGGAGATGGAGGTGGCGTTCCGTTCCTTTGAATATCAGGCCCATTATCTCAATTTGCTGGCGCTGCTGGGTGAACAGCTGCCTATGCCGGAAATAAAAATCAGCGCCGGCACGCTTCAGGAGCCGGTGGTAAAAGTGGATTTGATCCTGGATGTCGGCAATTCGCATACCTGCGGCGTCCTGGTGGAAGAACATGCCGATGAGCCCAACGGCCTCAAGCTTGCCTATGAATTGCTGATCCGCGATCTGGGCGAGCCGCAGTTTTTATATAACGAACTGTTTGAAAGCCGTGTCGAGTTTGCCCAGGCGCCTTTCGGCAAACCCGGTTTCTCGCTCGAAAGCGGGCGCGACGACGCCTTTCTCTGGCCCGCTATTACCCGCGTCGGCCGGGAGGCGGCGCGCCTGGCGCTGCAGCGCCGGGGCGTCGACGGATCCACCGGTCTTTCCAGTCCGCGGCGCTATTTGTGGGATGAGGAAAGTTATGCTCCCGGCTGGCGGTTCAGCCAGGGTGCTGGCGGACCGGCGCTTGAACCGCCGGCGGTGCAAGCGCCGTTTACCCACCTGATCAATGACGAGGGCCAGCCGCTGTACCTGCTGGCGCTGGACGACCGCCTGCCGGTCTTTTCGCCGCATTACAGCCGCAGCTCGCTGATGACGCTGATGCTGTCGGAACTGCTGGCGCAGGCGATAATGCAAATCAACAGCGTGGCGCAGCGGCTGAAGATGGGCCACGACGTGGCGCCGCGTCAACTGCGCACCATCGTCCTGACCCTGCCCTCGGCGATGCCGAAACCGGAGCGGGAAATCTTCCTCAGGCGGATGAACGAAGCGATTGGCCTGGTATGGAAAACGATGGGCTGGCATCGCGCGGACGAACCCTTCTCCTCCCCCAGCGACCGGGCCGGCAGCCGGGTACCGGCGCCCGAAGTGCGGATGGACTGGGACGAGGCCACCTGCGGCCAGATGGTCTATCTGTATAACGAAACCCAGGTTAACTTCGCCGGTCATACCAACGCATTTTTTGGCGCCATGGCGCGGCCGGATAAGGCATCCGCCGCCGGCAGCGCCGGCAAGACCCTACGCATCGCCTCCATTGATATCGGCGGAGGCACCACCGATTTAGCCATCACCCAGTACAGCCTGGACGACGGCAGCGGCAAAGATGTCAAAATCACCCCGCGGCTGCTGTTCCGCGAAGGTTTTAAAGTCGCGGGCGACGATATCCTGCTGGAGGTGATCCAGCTGTTTGTCTTGCCCGCCCTGGAGGCGGCGCTGCTCAGCGCCGGCCTGGACAACCCCGGCATGCTGCTCGCCCGGCTGTTTGGCGGCGACGGGCGCATGGACGGGCACAGCACGCTGCGCCAGCAGACGACGCTGCAGCTGTTTATGCCCGTCGGCCGCGCGATCCTGGCGGCCTATGAACGATTCGATCCCCTGGAAAACCGCACGGAAATCGATGCCGTCTTCGGCGAGTTGCTGACCCAGCAGCCCACGCCTGGCGTGTTGGCGTATATCCATGGCGAGGTGCAGCGCGGCCTGCCGGCGGATGCCGCGCCGTTCGATATTCTACGCGTCCCGCTCCAGATAAGGCTGGGCAAACTGCATGATGAGTTCCTGGCCAACCGCATGACGATTACCCAACACCTGCGCTCGTTGTCTGAAGTCGTCTCGCTCCACGATTGCGACGTGCTGCTGCTTACCGGGCGGCCGGCGCGTTTCCCGGGCATCCAGGCCTTGTTCCGCCACCTGCAGCCGCTGCCCAATAACCGGATTCTGTCGCTGGACGGCTACCATACCAGCGCGTGGTATCCCTTTAACCAGCGGGGACGCATCGAAAATCCCAAATCCACCGCGGCGGTTGGCGCGATGCTGTGCCTGCTGGCGCTTAGCCTGCGTTTGCCGGGGTTCTATTTCAAAGCCGGTGACTTCCAGCCCTACTCCACCCTGCGCTATCTGGGCATGCTGGACGGCAACCACACCCTGGCCGACGAGAATGTTTTTTACCGCGATATCGATCTTGACGCGCCGGATTGCGCGTTGGACGCCACCGCCAGCTTTCGCATGCGCGGCGCGTTATGCCTGGGCTTTCGCCAACTGGATAATGAACGCTGGCCGGCCTCCGCGCTGTATACGCTGTCGATAGCCGATCCTGCGCTCGCCCGGCGCGTGGCCGGGGAAAGCGAACTGCGCATCAGGCTGGCGGTGGCGCAGGACACTTCCCGGGCGGGACCTGAGCGTTTCGAGATAGCGGAGGCGGTGCTGGAAGACGGTACGCCCGTGCCGCGGCACCATGTGCGCCTGACGTTAAATACCCTGGCCGACAGTGGTTCAGGCGCGACCGAATATTGGATCGATAGCGGGAGCATAGTGAAAAAATGAGTCAATTAATCTCTTCCCCGATACCGGCGCGGCGTAAATTAAACCCGGTTGCCAACCCGCTGGCTCCCCAATTGCAAAACCAGTTGCATAACCAGCTGCGCCAGGTACTGCAAGGCATCGACCAGGCGATCGACTGGATTGCGGCCACGCGCCGGCATGCGCCGCGCCTGGATATGGAAGCCGGCCGGCTGGGCATAAAACTGCGCCGCTGCCGCCTGCAGGCCAGCCATTTGTACAACGCGTCGCACACCGCCGGCGCCATTGGTTTTTTTGGGCAATCGGCGCGGGGAAAACTGCATCTGATCACGGCGCTGACCGTGGGGCAGGACGACCGGCTGTCCACCACGCTTGGCGGCAAACGGCTGGATGTCCTGTCCCTTATCGAGCCGCAGAGCCGGGCGTCAGGCCTGGTGCTGCGTTTCGCCCAGCGCGTACAGGCGGAAAACGCCGCCTATCCGGTCCAGCTGTCGCTGCTCAGTGAAGCGGATATCGCCATGCTGCTGTTTACCCTCTCCCTGCGTGAAGCCGGGGGCGAAAACACCGCCCGGGACCTGGACGATCGCGCGCTGGATGACCGCCTGGACCGGCTGCTCGCGCGGCGGCAGGTGGAACCGGTCGCCGGCATGAGCGGGGATGCCGTGGTGGCGATTTGGGATTATGTTTCCCGCCACGATCGGCGGCGGCAGAAACAGCTGGAGACGCGGTTCTGGCCGGCGGCGGTCGAGCTGGCGCCCTGCCTGAGCGTCGAGGATCGCGCCGAGCTGTTCTCGGTGCTGTGGCGAGGGCGCGCGGACTTGAGCGACGCCTACCGCCATTTTGCCGCTATCGCGCAGCATCTGGGCGGCGCGCAGCACGTGCTGGCGCCGCTTGGCGCGCTGGTGGACGATACGATGCGCCAGGCGGACGGCATCCTGGATATCGCGTCGCTGTCGCGCCTGCATAGCGCCGCCGACCCGCTGCTGCAGGTGATCCCCATGCTGAACGGCCGCGCGGGAAAGCCGGTTGAACTGACGATGGCCGAGCTGGCGATGCTGGCCGTTGAACTGTTGATGCCGCTGGATGCCGGCGTGAGCGGAAGCGGCGGCGCGCAGGTGGATTTTATCGATTTCGCCGGTATCGACGGCAGCCTTGAAACCACGGCGGCCACCGGCGCGGGCGGCGAGCCCGCCTACCCGCTGGCGCCGGCCCTGCTGCGCGCCCGCTGTGCTTATCTGCCCGAACGTTATACCGATGCCCAGACGGTGAATGTGCTGATGGTCTGTACCGCGGCGCAGGACCGCGCGGCGGTCGCCGAAGTCGGCAGGCTGCTGGATTATTGGGTCAGGCGCAGCCAGGGAGAAAACGCCGGGGTGCGCGGCCGGCGCAAACCCGCCCTGATCTGGGCGCTGACCCGCTTCGATCAACGTGTGGTCCACGGCACTAATTACGATGCCGCCGTGCAGCGCTATGTCGGCAATCCGGGCGATACCTGGGGCACGTTGCTGGCGATGGATTCGCGGGGCGTCAACGCCCTGGCGGCCTACCTCGCCCCCGCGGCGCAGCGCGAGGCGGGCCTGGAGCGCCTGGGCGAACAGACGAAGGCGCTGCAGGCGGAACTGGCCGAAAACCTGCTCGGCGAATGGCAGCAGGCCGCGGCGGAGGACGCGGAGACATTACCCAAACAACACGTCGCGCACACACTGCTTAAAGCGCTGCAGGCGCGCGCCGGCATGCACGGAGAACTGCTCGAGCACCTGCTGCCCACGCGTGACGAAATGCGCCGCCTCTACCTGCAGCTACCACCGGACGCCGCCGGCCATACCGAACCGGCCGCGGACGGCGCCGGCCCCTTTGGCGTCGGCATCGCCTTCGATCTGCTCAGCGCGCCCGAGGCGCCGACCGGCCAGGTCATCAACACCGCAGACTTCACCGGCGCGACGGACGACAAAATGTTTGCCCGCAATGTGCAACGCTATTGGATAAATCATTTGCGCAACCTGCCGGAAAACGCGCCGCTGCTGGCCTTGCTCGGTATCGCCAGGCCGACCATGGCCATGTTGATGGCGGAGTTGATTACCGCCGCCATCCGGCTCGATATCCTGGGGTCGCTTGAGCACATGCTGATGGATATGGCGCCAGCGGGCCTGCCGCCTGAGAGCAAGGCCGATCGGCAGGTGGCGCGGGCCTTGGCCGTATTGGGTGATTTCGTCGCCTGGCTGGGGTTTACGCGGCTAAGCGACGCGCAACGGCCCGACAGCCGCATCAATCCCGGCCATAAAATTTTTACGCGCCCGGCGGCGCCCGGGCACGACATCGACGCGTCCCACCGTTTGACCCGGCTTAATGCCGCCCCGGTGAACAATACCGCCTTCTATGTCTACGACTGGCTGGTGGGCCTGAATATACTGATACGGCAAAATGCGGGATATGCGGGTGCAGCGGAAATCAGCCTTGAACAGCGCCAGCGCCTGGGCGCCATCATCAACCTGATCACAGCGGCCGAAGCCTAGAGCCGCTACCGGCTTGCCGGAGGCAATGTCGGCCGCCGGCGGCCGGGTTGGTATTTCCGGGCGGCTAGCCGCGTCGTCGCCGGACTGTCAAATCTGCTTACTTAAAATACCGGCTGCGACGCATGAGCCGCGCGCTTAGCCGGGATATACTTATCCTCCATGGACTCTTCCGGATGGTAAGGATAAGCCATCCGCGAACGATAGGCCCCGGGCGTCTGGCTGAACTGGCGCTTGAACGCCCGGCTGAAGGACTGTTGCGAATCGAAGCCGCTTTGCAGGGCGATATCAAGGATGCTTTGGTCCTTAAGACACAGTTCCGACGCGGCGCGTGACAGCCGACGGGTGCGAATATAGGTGCCCAGCGCATCGCCGGTCACATTGCGGAACATCCGCTGTAAATGCCATTTTGAATACCCGGATTTGGCGGCTACGTGATCCAGAGACAATGACTTATCCAGATTGTTTTCCAACCATTCCATCAAATCCTGAATAATGACCTTCTGATTCATATAGACATTCCCCGTAATTGATAACCTTGCACTTACAATATGACCGGTCGTATTTTTAGTCAACCTCTTTTTATTAACGAACGATAATTTTATCATAAGCCGTTTGCCGGCGGCACGTCAATGACAGGCGGGCGCGGGAGAAAGTGCCGATAGGACGGGGTTTGCCGCCTGCCAGCGCGGCAGGCGTGTTAACAGCCGGGGATGGATTATTGTGACGTTGTCACTGATTTTTTTTCCACGCACCGTACCGCGAGGTGGGCGGCTTTCGGTACGGTCATAAAGACGGCAATCGCGCCGGTGATAAGACACAGCGAGGCAATCACCACCGCGCCCTGGTCGATGGCGAAGCCCAGCCCCCAACGACTGGCGCTGGCGCCCAGCAGCAGCGCAAACGCCCCCTGGATCAGGTAGGCCACCAAATACAGCGCGGACAGCGTGCCGCCGCGAAGACGGGCGGGCGCATACATATTGATAAGCCCCAGCCCGCCCATAAACAACAGGCTATAACCGCACCCGGCGGCGATTAAAAAGGCCAGGAACAGCAGCAGCGAATGCCAGGATACCGAGATCACCAGGCATGCCATGCCCGCCACCGTGCAAAGACCGCCCAGAGCGATCGCCGTACGCGACGGCATACTTTTGCAGGCCAGTCCCACCACGCCAAGCACGATGGCGAACACCGACATGGTGGCGCCGTTAAGCAGCACGTTGGCGGAACCGATCAGATCCCGCGCTATCTTGGCGCCCAGCGATAACCCCACGGTGCCGATAGAATAGGCGCATACCACCGCCGCCACCGCCGTCAGCACCACGCCGCCCAGGCCCGAGGGAACCGACGGCGTTCGCGGACGCCAGCGTCCCTGCCCCGGCACCGCGCTATGGCGCGGCAAAAACCAGGCGGTGGCAAAAATAGCCAGGATGATAACCAGCAGCAGCCAGAAGTTCAGCCGCGTGGGAAAAGGCGCGTACTCTATCAGCGCGCCGCCTACCAACGTCGCCAGCGCCAGGCCCACCGCCTGCGACACCGTGGTAATGGCGCTGGCTTTTTTGGCCTGGCCCTCGGCGCTAAACTCAATCATGGCGGCGGTGGACGGCCCCGCCGACAACCCCACCCCGATGCCCATGAAGACCCGCCCGAGATAAATCCACCACAAACCCGGCGCGACCGCGAACAGCAATACCCCGATAAGCGACGCCGCCAATCCCAACAACATGGTGGTGCGCCGCCCGATATAATCGGAAATATCGCCGAAACACACCAGGATGGCCACCACCACGATGGGATAGATGGCAAAGATAGTCGACGTTTGGGTGGTGGTCAGGCCCCATTCCGAGGCATACAGCGGATAGGTCATGGCGGGCGCGGCGCTGGTCCAGATAGTATGGCCGACAACGGCGGCGGCCACCCAAAAACTGGCCCGGCGTCCGAGGGTCAAGGTCCTTCCGGTCATGATAGGCTCGCAGTCAGGAAAAGAAACGGGCGTCAGGCAAATAGCTGTGGCGATTATTCCGGCGTCGGACGGTTTAATAACGGAAAGGCCACGGCGAAAAAATCATCCAGCGGCTGCCGACAACGGGCTATTTTCATGCGCACAACCGCGCCTTCCCAGCTATTGATAACAAAACGGGCCACTTTTTCCGCATCCAGGCTGGCGATAATGGTGCCGTCCTTTTGCCCTTCGCGCAGGGTCGCGGTCACGGCGGCGGTCCATTTTTCCAGCGACTGGCAAATGGCCTGACGCAGCAGCGGCGTGTTATCCGTCATCTCGGCGGCCAGGTTGCCGATCAGGCACCCTTTTTCATAACCGAAGTCGGCGTAATAGGCGGCCATGTACTCGAAATGCGCGCGCAGACGCTCAATGGGCGGCAGGCTGGCGTCTTCAAGGATTTCACGGTTCGAGTCCTGGCCGTAAATGGAGAGTACTTCCAGCGCCAGTAATTCTTTAGCTTTAAAATAGTTATAAAAAGACCCTTTCGGCACGCCGGCGGTATCCACAATATCCTGCACGCTGCACGCGCTGAAACCGAGCGTATGAAAACGTTCCAGCGCGGCGTCGACAATTTTATCGCGTACGCTTGGTTTTGCCATAAAAAACAGAGCCTCCAGATAACGAATACCGCATGATTATATAGACGACCGGTCGTATTTTGCAAGCGAAGCGTCCCGGGCGCACCGCCCGTTACCGCCAGGACGGCCCACGGCACGGCGCGCTTTTCACCCGGTGAAAAGCGCTCCTGTCATCATAGCCTATTCTGTCAGCCATCTTTGCCCGTTGGTGCGATGGCCCGGGCGGCCGCGTCCGTCCCAGGCGCGTCCCGTCCGCCCTTGAGCGTGCCGCCGGTGATGCGGCGAACCGTCCAGTAGAAGACCGGGGTAAGGATAAAACCGAACAACGTCACGCCCAGCATGCCGGCGAATACCGCGATGCCGATGGCATTGCGCATCTCCGCCCCCGCGCCCACCGACACCGCCAGCGGGGCCACCCCCATGATAAACGCCAGCGACGTCATCAGGATCGGCCGCAGCCGCAGCCGGCAGGCGCTCAGCACCGCCTGCAGCAGGCTGTCGTTTTCCAGCTCGCGGTCGCGGGCGAATTCGACGATTAAGATGGCGTTCTTGCATGCCAGCCCCACCAGCACCACCAGGCCAATCTGGGTAAAGACGTTGTTGTCGCCATGGGTCAACTGTACGCCGATCAGCGCGCACAGCAGGCACATGGGCACGGTCAGGATCACCACCAGCGGCAGCGTCCAGCTTTCGTATTGGGCCACCAGCACCAGAAACGCCAGCAGCACGCAGATGGGAAAGACATAAATGGCGGTATTGCCGGCCAGGATTTGCTGATAGGTCAGTTCCGTCCATTCAAAACTCATCCCATGAGGTAATTCCTGTTGCGCCAGGGCCTCAAGCCTGGCCTGGGCCTGGTCCGAACTGAAGCCCGGCGCCGGCGCGCCGTTGATTTCCGCCGTCAGGCTGCCGTTATAGTGGCTGATGCGATCCGGACCCGTGGTGTCGTAGGTGGTGACAAACGCGCCGATGGGAATCATCTGCCCGGCGGCGTTACGGGTCTGCAAATGGCCAATATCCTCGGCATGCATGCGAAAACGCTGGTCCGCCTGCACATTCACCTGGTAAGTGCGGCCGAAGCGGTTGAAATCATTGACATAGACCGAGCCGAGATACACCTGCATGGTCTCAAACAGATCGGTAAGCGAGACCCCTTGCGCCTTGGCCTTTTCCCGATCGACGTCGGCATGGATTTTCGGCACGCCAATCTGATAGGACGTGAACAATCCGGTCAGCGCGGGATCTTTGGCGGCGGCGGCGATGAGCCGTTGCGTTGCCTGGAACAAGGCGTCCGGCCCCCGATCGGCCTGATCCTCGATTTGCAGGCGAAAACCGCCGAGCGAGCCCAACCCCAGGATCGGCGGCGGCGGGAACACCGCCACATTGGCTTCGGTTATGCCGGAAAGCTTTTGGTTAAGCGTCATGGCGATGGCCCCGGCCGAAAGCGACGGGTCGCGGCGGGCGCTAAAATCATCCAGCGGCAAAAAGACCACCGCCGAATTGGTGCTGCGCACAAATCCGTTAATCGACAGACCGGGAAACGCGACCGCGTGGCTGACGCCCGGCGTATGCAGCGCAATATCGCTGACCTGGCGCACCACCGCCTCGGTACGATCGAGCGTGGCGGCGTCCGGCAATTGGATCACCGACACCAGGTAAAGCTTGTCCTGCTGGGGCACAAATCCGCCCGGCGTGCGCATAAACAGCAGGACGGTCAGCGCCAGCAGCCCGCCGTAGATCAGCAGCGCCACCGATGACCGGTGCAGTACGCGCGACACCACCCCGACATGGCCATGGGACAAGCGCACAAACCCCAGGTTGAACGGCCGGAACAGCCAGCCGAACACCCGGTCGATAAAGCGCTGGAAGTTATCCCGGGCGGCGTGATGCGGGCGCAGCAGCAGCGCCGCCAGCGCCGGCGACAGCGTCAGGGAATTGAAGGCGGAGATCACCGTGGAAATGGCAATGGTCAGGGCAAACTGGCGATAAAATTCGCCGGTCAGACCGCTGAGGAAGGCGGTGGGGATAAAGACCGAACACAGCACCAGCGCGGTGGAGATAATGGGGCCGCTGACCTCGCTCATCGCCTTATGGGTGGCCTGCACCGGCGCTAATCCCAGGGCGATATTGCGCTCGACGTTCTCCACCACCACGATGGCGTCGTCGACCACGATGCCGATGGCCAGCACCAGGCCGAACATGGTCAGGGCATTCAGGCCAAAGCCCATCAGCAGCATGACCGCAAACGTGCCCACCAGGCTTACCGGCACGGCGACCAGCGGAATAATCGAGGCGCGCCAGCTTTGCAGGAATAAAATCACCACCAGCACCACCAGGATGACGGCCTCGAACAGGGTATGCACGACTTCATTGATGGACTGATGCACAAAGCCGGTGGTGTTGTAGACGATATGGTATTTAACGCCCTGGGGGAAATCCTTCGCCAGCCGGTCCATGGTGGACTGGACGTTATCCGCCATCTGCAGGGCGTTGGTGCCGGGACGCTGGAAAACGCCCAGCGCCACCGCGGGCTGGTTGTCGAGCAGGGTACGCAACGAATAGTTGTCCGAGCCCAGTTCCAGGCGCGCCACATCGCGCAAGTGGATAATCTTGCCCTGCCCGTCGGCGCGCAGGATGATATCGCCGAACTGCTCTTCGGTTTCCAGCCGTCCCTGGGTCACCACGGAAATCTGGAACTGCGCCTGGCTGGCGGCGGGCGACCCGCCTACCTGCCCCGCCGCCACCTGGATATTTTGCTCGCGCAGCGCCGCCACCACGTCGCCGGCGGTAAGGGAGCGCGCCGCCAGCTGTTCCGGATCGAGCCAGACGCGCATGGAATAGGGCCCGAGGCCGAAGACGCTGACATCACCAACGCCATACGCGCGCACCAGCGCATCCTTGACATGCAGTTGCGCATAGCTTGCCAGGTAAAGCATGTCATAACGGTTATCGTCCGAGGTCAGGTGCACCACTTCAATCAGCGTGGGCGAGGATTTATTGGTGGTCACGCCGACCCGCTGCACTTCGGGCGGCAACCTCGACAGCACCTGCGCCACGCGGTTTTGCACCAGCACCTGGGCCTTGTCGCCGTCGGTGCCCAGCGCAAAGGTGACCGTCACGGTCAAGGCGCCGTCGCTGGTGGCCTGCGAGGATTGATACAGCATGCCCTCGACGCCGTTAATCGCCTGTTCGATAGGCGAGGCCACCGTTTCGGCGATAACGGACGGATCCGCCCCGGCAAAGGTGGTATTGACCACAATGGTGGTCGGCACCACTTCCGGATATTCGGCAATGGGCAACAGCGGCAGCGCCACTAAGCCGGCGGCGAAAATCACCAGCGACAGCACCACCGCGAACCGGGGCCGGCTGACAAAAAACCGTGAAATATTCATAATAATCTCATAGATAGGTAACAGGCCATGGCGCCGCTGCCGCGGATGCCTTTCATCAGGTCACCGCTAATCATGGGGAAGCAAGGCGGCCAGCGCGGCCGGCGACGTATCCGCAGTGGCGGCGTGCGGCGCCACCACGTCTCCCGGCCGCACTTTTTGCAGCCCGTCCACCACCACCTGTTCGCCCTCGTTCAGCCCGCTTTTCACGATGCGCCACTCGCCCACCGCCTGTCCCAGGGTAATGGCCCGATATTGCACCCGCCGGTCCTTATCCAGCACCAGCACATAACGTTTGCCCAGATCGGTGCCCAGCGCCTGTTCCGGCAGCAGGGCGACCCGCTGCACCTCGGAGGACACCAGGCGCACCCGGCTGAACAGGCCCGGCGTCAGGCTGCCGTCGGCATTATCCAAGACCGCCCTGGCCGCCAGGGTGCCGCTGCGGGGATCCACCACGTTATCCAGGAAACGCAGGCGCGCGCGGTGGGGAAAACCGTTTTCGCCCATCAGGCCGATAAAGACCGCGTTATCCTTGCCGCGCTGGGCGGCGGCATATTTCAGGTAGGCCTGCTCGTCCACATTGAACGCCGCGTATATCGGGCTATCGGAGACAATGGTGGTCAGCAGGCTGTCGGTGGTCACCAGATTGCCCCGGGTGATCAGCGCCTTGGAAATGCGCCCGTCGATGGGCGCGCTCACCTGGGTAAACGACAGGTTAAGCCGCGCCGTGGCCAGCGCCGCCTGCGCGGCGGCCACATTGGCCACCGTGACTTTGGCGTTGGCCTCCTGGGCATCCAGCTCGCTGCTGGAAATCGCGTTCACCACGATCAGCCGCCGGCTGCGCTCGCGGTTGGTCCTGGCGAGCGCCGCGTTAGCCACCGCCTGCTGTAGCCCGGCCTCCAGCCGGTCCACCTCCGCCTGGTAGGGCCTGGGATCAATTTGGTACAGCACCTGGCCCTTATGGACACGCGCGCCGTCGTCGAACGCGATAGCATCGATAAAACCCCCGACCCGCGGCCTGACGTCCACGCTTTGTATGGCTTCCAGCCGGCCGGTAAAATCGTCCCATTGGCGTACCGGCTGGAACATCACGGTGGTCACCGCCACCGGGATCGCCTGCTGTGTTTGCTGCGCCGGGGCGGCGGGCTTGCAGCCGGCGGCCATCAGGGCAGCCAGCGCCGGCAGCAATAATAGCGGCGCAAGGCGCGCGCCGTACATGGGTGTGCTCATGGAACATCCTCTGCCTGAAAAGATAAAAGACGATAAAAGAGAAAAAATAATACGACCGGTCGTATTGCAGAGCATGCAGGGTAAGCACGGGAGGGTCAATAGAGGGCGGCGGCAAAAGGCACGATATTGCCGCCGGCGCGGGTCAGCGCGGGTTAATGGCCGCCGGGGCGGGCGGCAACCGCCGGATAGGCACGTTGCCGCCCGCCGTGGCGTTTAATGGGCGGGCAGGACGATAGCGCTGTCCGCCAGCGTGCCCATATCGTTATAAACGGCGCAGGCGGCGTCCACCAGATTCATGGCAAGCGCGGCGCCGCTGCCCTCGCCCAGGCGCATCTCCAGATCAAAATAAGGCCGCAGATCCAGATGTGCCAGGGCGATCTTCGCCCCTTTTTCCGCGGAAAGGTGCGAGGGGATTAAATAAGGCCGCGCCTGCGGGGCGATGCGACAGGCGACCAGCGCGGCGGCGTAGGACAGGAAACCGTCCAGTATCACCGGGACCCCCTCGGCGGCGGCGCCCAGCATGACGCCGGCCATGCCGCCAAGATCATAACCGCCCACTTTCGCCAGCACGTCGAGGCCATCCCGCGCATCAGGGCGGTTTACGGCGATGGCGCGCTCCACCACCTCGATTTTATGCGCCAGCATGGACAGCGGCAGGTTGGCGCCGCGGCCGACGACGTCCTCCGCCGGCGCGCCGGTTAACACGCTCACCAGCGCGGCGGCGGGTGTGGTGTTCGCCATGCCCAGCTCGCCGACGCCGAATAAGGTGATGCCCCGTCCAACCGCTTCGGCGACCAGCGCCGCGCCGGTTTCAAGTACGGTGCGCGCCTGGCCGGCGGTCATCGCCGGACCGGTGGCGATATTGCCGCAGCCGCGGCCCATGCGCCGGTCCAGCAGTCCGGGCAAAGGCTGCTCGCAGTCAATGCCCAGATCCACCACGGTGACGGCCGCGCCGGCGTTGGCCGCCAGCACGCAGATCCCGGTGGTGCCCTTGACCATATTCGCCGCCTGGATGGCGGTAACGATGCGCGGCGATACCGCCACCCCTTCTTCGTATACCCCGTGATCGGCCACCATCACCATCATCTCTTTACCCGCAAACGCCAGCGGCCGGTCGCCCATAATGCCCGCCAGCTGGACGGCAAGCGTCTCCAGGCGGCCAAGACTTCCCGGCGGCTTAAGCAAGCCGTCGAGACGCTGTTCCGCCCGCGCCATGGCTTTCTCGTCCAAAGGACGGATGGCGTCGATGACCTGTTGCAGTGTTTTCATTACCTTCTCCTGGAAAATGGGTTACGGTTTCAGCGTGCGGGCATCATGGCCCGGCCGCTGTCGTTTAACTGGTTGAGCACACAAAATCCGTCGTTAAGCGTGACCTGGGTAAAGGCGTCCTGGCGGAAGGGAAAATGCCACATGGCGGCGGGCGGCATTCCCAGCAGCGTGGCCAGCAGTACGCCGAGCACGCCCTGATGGGCCACCAGCAGGATAGCGTCCGCGCCGTCCTGTTCGCGCAGGCGCGCGGCCGCAAGCCCCACCCGCTGCGCAAACGCCTGGAACCCTTCGCCGCCGGGCGGGGCCACATGCTGCCAATCGTCGCACCAGGCCGCATAACGCTGCGGATCCTGCGTAGCGAGATCGCGATGATGGCGTAGTTCCCAGGCGCCGAAATTCATTTCGTCCCATTCCTGCCAGGCCTCAGGCGGCATGCCGGGACGGATGATATCGGCCGTCTCCCGGCTGCGCCTGAGCCGGGAGGTCAAGACCCGCCCGAAGGGAATCTCCGCCAGTTGCCAGGCCACCCGGTGCGCCTGGAATCGTCCCTTCAGCGTCAGGACCACATCGCTGACGCCGCAGTAAACGCCGTCGCGGTTGGCCTGGGTTTCGCCGTGACGCACTAAATAGAGTCTCATAGCGGAACGGCCAGGGCCGCGAGCAAAAACAGCCATTCGAATACCTCCACGCCGCAGCCCAGGGTATCGCCGGTCTGGCCGCCCAGCACCGCGTTAATCCTGGCGCGGTAGCCGTAAGCCAGCGCCAGGACGATAAGCGCCGCAGCAAGGCCGCGCAGGCCGGCAATCGCCAGGGTCAGCAGCATGCCGGCGAGCAGCGTCACGGCAAAATGATGACCGCTGATTTTGCCGATATAGACGTTGCCGAGCCCCGTTTCGCGGGCATAGCGCTGGTGATACATCAGAATGCTTATCAGGGCGCGGCTGACCACCGGAGCGGCGATGATATAGGGCAGCGCGCCGCCGGGATGCAGGCTTAGCGCCGCCATGGCCGCCAGCCGCAGGCCGATGGCGAATACCATGGCCAGCGCGCCGTTGGTGCCGATGCGGCTGTCGCGCATGATCTCCAGCATC
Source organism: Sodalis sp. C49 (assembly GCF_046352915.1). NCBI lineage: Bacteria > Pseudomonadati > Pseudomonadota > Gammaproteobacteria > Enterobacterales > Bruguierivoracaceae > Sodalis > Sodalis sp. C49. The sequence continues at coordinate 971,786 of NZ_CP163303.1, forward strand.
TGCTCGCGCTTGCGCGCCGAGAAAATACCGTCGCAGGTATCCGCCAACCCGTCGAGATGAAAGGCCCCGGTGACCATGGCATTGGCCAGCACCGCCAGCAGGGCGGCCAGCGGCGTGCCGAACGCCGGCTGCGCCAGGGCGAAGACCAGCGCGCAACACCCGCCCACCACCAATCCCACCACCGGCATCCAGATCACGCCGCGCGCATAGGCGTCCAGCGGCAAATCCCGCGTCCAGCGCGCGGGCACAGGCAGGCGGGTCATAAATTGCAGGGTGGCCAGAAAAGACGTCATTGTGTTGCTCCGCCGCGGCGATGGTGAGTATTTACGCAGTAATTGCCGGCAGGCTGGTCCCTCTGGCCGCCGCCTTTGATCGGCACCGGAATGCCGGATACCACCAGCCAGACGTCGGTAGCGGCGGCGGCCAGCCGCTGGTTGACCCTGCCCGCGATATCGCGAAACCGCCGGGCCAGCAGATTTTCCGGTACGATGCCCATGCCAAGTTCGTTGGTGACCAGCACCACCCGGCAGCGCGCGTCGGCGCAGGCGGCGATCAGCGCGTCGATATGCCCGGCGATATGGCGCTCGATGGCGTCGAAATCCATCGCATCGGGCGGCGTGGCGCCCGCCTGGTCAAACAGCAGGTTGGTGATAAGCGTGGTGACGCACTCCAGCAGTACCGCCTCGACCCGGCCGGCATGGGCGCGGATCACCCGGTCAAGATCGCGATGGCCCTCCCAGGTCAGCCAGTGCGCGGGACGATCGCGGCGATGTTTTTCCACCCGCTGCGCCATTTCTTCGTCGGTCACCACCGAGGTGGCGATATACAGCACCGCGCCGCCGTCGCGGGCGGCAAGGCTTTCGGCCAGGCGGCTTTTGCCGCTGCGCGCGCCGCCGGTCACCAGTATCATGCCGGTTCTCCCGTCGCCGCCTGCTCACGCATAATACGGTACAGCAGCGGGATATCGATATGGGCGCGCATCTGGCCTGCCAGCGCATCAAACGACAGCTCCTTGCGCTCGCGCCAGCCGGTCACCGGCGTATCCAGCGCATCAAGGCCGCGCCGCTCGCGCAGCGCGTCAAGCAGCGCCCGGGTAAACAACGGGCTGTCGAACAGCCCGTGAATATAGCTGCCGGCCACGTCGCCCGCGGCGTTAACCGCGCCGTCGTCCTGCCGGCAGGGGCGGCCGTTTTGCCGTAATAACGTGGCGAAGGGACGCGCGCCGGCGCCAAGCGTGGTCTGGCCCATATGGATTTCATAGCCGCTCAGCGCCAGGCCGCCCATGGCGGCGAAGATGCCCGCCGGCAAGGCCTGTACGCCGGCCTCCACCTGGGTGGTGATTTTACGCGGCTCGAAGCGAGTGTCGCAATCAAGCAGCCCCAGGCCGTCGGTTTCGGCGATGCCCGATTCGATGCCGTCGGTGACCCGCCTGCCCAGCATCTGGAAACCGCCGCAGATGCCCAGAACCGGCACGCTTTGCCCATGGGCGCGATGGATAGCGGCATCGATGCCGTTTTCCCGCAGGTAGGCAAGATCGCCCAAGGTGTTTTTACTGCCGGGAATAATCAGCAGATCCGGCACGCCCAGCGCTTCACCGCGCTTTACATAACGCAGCCGTACATCCGGCTGCACCGCCAGCGCGTTAAAATCGGAAAAGTTGGCGATATGCGGCAACTGCACCACGGCGATATCCAGTTCACGGGCGCCGCCCAGGCGGTATTTATCCCCTTGCAGGGCGACGCCGTCCTCATCTTCCAGCGGCTCGTCGAACCACGGCATCACGCCCACCACCGGCACGCCGGTCAGCGCCTCGATTTGCGCGATCCCGGGCTTGAGCAGCGCCAGGTCGCCGCGGAATTTATTGATAATCACCCCCTTGACCCGCGCTTTTTCATCCGGGCGCAGCAGCGCCAGGGTGCCGTAAATGGCGGCGAACACCCCGCCCTTGTCGATATCGGCCACCAGCAGCACCGGCGCGTTCGCCTGTTGCGCCATGCCCATATTGACGATATCGCGATCGCGCAGGTTGATCTCCGCCGGACTGCCGGCGCCCTCGAGCACGATAATGTCGAAATCCGCCGCCAGGCTGCGGAATACTTCGCCGACCCGCGCGCGCAGCTGCGGCTTGTAGCGATGGTAATCCATGGCGTCCATGTGGCATAGCGCCTCGCCCATGACGATCACCTGCGATTTCCGATCGCTGGTCGGCTTGAGCAATACCGGGTTCATGCGCACGTCCGGCTCAATGCCCGCCGCCTCGGCCTGGAACACCTGCGCCCGGCCCATTTCAGCGCCATCGCGGGTGATCCAGGAATTCAGCGCCATATTCTGCGCCTTAAACGGCGCCGCGCGGTGGCCGTCCTGGGCAAAAATACGGCACAGCCCGGCCACCAGGACGCTTTTACCCACGTCGGACGCGGTGCCCTGTACCATGATTGACATCGTCATACTTTTGCCTCCCGGGATTGTTCGTAAAAAGCGAACAGTTCATCTTCCGTCTTCACCAGCGGCATGCCGAGCCGGGTATGCGCCTTGATGAGCCAAGGCTGGCTCAGCCCCGCGCGCGCCAGCATCGCCGCTTGCTGGAACACCTCCCGCTCGCTGCCCTCGGCCAGCAGCCGTCCCTGCGCCATGACATAGATGTAATCGCAGATATGATAAATCAGATCGATATCATGGCTGGCGATGATGACGTGCCGGCCCTGGGCCGCGATGCGCTGGATAATGCCGATCATCGCCTCGCGGCCCTGCGGATCCAGTCCGGCGGTGGGTTCGTCCAGCAACAGGTAATCCGATTGCATCACCAGCGCCCCGGCGATGGCCACGCGTTTTTTCTGGCCATGGCTGAGGTACTGGATCGGCCGGTGGCGAAAGCCGTTGGCCCCCACCAGCGTCAGCGCCTGCGCCAGGCGCGCCTGGATGACCGCTTCGTTCACGCCGAGGTTACGCAGGGCAAACGCGATATCGCTGTCGATATCGGTATAGAACAGTTGGTGATCCGGTTCCTGGAACACCATGACCACCTGCTGGCGCAGCGCCAGCAGGCTGCGTTTATCATAGTCCAGCGGCTTGCCCCGCCACAGCACCCTGCCGCTTTGCGGCTTTTGCAAACCCAGCAGGTTCATGAACAGCGTGGACTTGCCGCAGCCGTTGGCGCCAATCAAGCCGGTGACCCGGCCGCGGCTGAAATCCAGCGTTAAATCGCACAGCGCCGGCTGATCCTGTTGCCAGGAAAAACAGAGTGCTTCGGTCGCTAACATCGTCGATCCTTATAAATGGAATTCGCCCTGGTACAATTTCACCTCCAGCGCGACGGACATTTCCCGGTAGCGGGTGATGACCCGCAGCATCAGCATGCCCACCAGCATCGCCAGCGAATGATAGCCGGTACGCAGCGAACAGTAACCGAAGCGCAGCGACTGCGCCTGGCGGATGGCGTTGGCCTCGTCAAGAAAGATAAAAATAAAGCGATAGCTTAGCAGGGTATGCTCGATCAAGAGCCGCGGCAGGCGGCAGCGTTTGAGGATCTGGATAATCTGGGTAAAAGGCGTGGTCAGCACGAATAAATAGGTGGCCGCCAGGGCGGTCATGCTGCGCCACATGGCCAGATTGGCCAACGCCAGGCCCTGTTTATCCAGCCCCAGGTACAGGCTTCCCAACCGCACGCTGTAGATCATACTACCGCCGGACCAGGCAAAAGATACCGCGATGCTCAGCAGGCTGACCGCCAGAAATCCCAGCGGCACGCTGAGCCAGCGCAGATAGCGCGCCAGACCCACACGCGCCACATAGCAGGTCAAGGGGATTAGCAGCAGCAGGGTGGCGCATTGATACAGCGGCGATGTCAGCAGCGCAATGCCCAGCAAGGCCGCATAGAGAACGAACTTGCGCATCGGATCCCGCGCCTGCCAGCGGTTTTGCCAGGACAGGCGATCGATTTCAAGCATGACGTCCGTCCCGGCCGGCGTCGTCTTCATCTTCGGACTGACGGCCGTCGCCGCGGCCTTCCCCACCGCGCTTGTTTTTGCCGCGGCTCTCCCTGCCGCGATAAAAACCGAGAATATAAAATACCACCCCGGTGCCGATCGAGCCTTGCAGGGTAAACAGCAGGCTTTCGATTTCACTGCTGGCGGGTTCATAGAGCGACGAAAACCAGGGTTTATAATTGGGCGCCAGGGTGCCTATCAGACCTTCCGCCTCGTTGTCCGATCCGCCGTAGCTGCCGCCATGGTTGATAAAAAACGGCATCACCATCAGCGCCACCACCAGGGAAAGCAATATCAGCATTTTTTTCATTTTAATGACTCCCGACGGTTAACAACTGCCGTTTGGTCAGTTGGTCGTAAATCATGACGGTTAACAGTCCTTCCGCGATGGCGATGGGGATTTGCGTCAGGCAGAACACGCCCATAAATTTCAGCGCCGAGCCGGTAAAGCCAAACACCGGGTCGGGGAACGCCAGTCCCAGTTGCAGCGACGTCACCATATAGGTGGACAGATCGGCGAGCATGGCGCACAGGAACACCGCCACATCGCGCCGCAGGCCTAAGCGCAGCGACAGCCGCCAGACCACATACCCCACCATCGGGCCGACCACCGCCATGGAAATGGCATTGGCGCCCAGGGTGGTCAGGCCGCCGTGGGCCAGCAGCAGCGCCTGGAACAGCAGCACCACCGCCCCCAGCACCGACAGCACCCACGGCCCGAACATAATCACCGCCAGGCCCACCCCGGTGGGATGGGAACAGCTGCCGGTCACCGACGGGATTTTCAGCGCCGACAGCACAAAGATAAACGCGCCGCACAGCGCCAGCAGCACCTTGCGGTTGCTGTCCTCGGCCACAATCCGCCGCATGCGCGTCAGTCCGATCGCCAGACAGGGTAAAAACAGCAGCCACCAGGCCAGCGCCCACATCGGCGGCAGGAAACCCTCCATGATATGCATGGCGTACGCATCCTGCGGCACCACCAGCAATAACAGCGTCATGCCGGCGCCGAACGCGGACATCCCCTTGTCAATCTGTAGGTTCATCGGTTAACTCCTCGGTTATCCATTAAAATGCGCTGTTGCGGCGGCGGGCCAGCCTTTATTGACCACCACCGTGGAAAAATAAGGTAACGCCTGATCTGGCGCCAGGTCGCCCAGCGCGCGGAAGCACCTCTCCTGCGGCAACGATGCGTCCGCCATCAGCAGGGCGTGTTCCAGCAGGCCAAGGCGGCCCAGCAGCGCCTGGATGCGGGCAAAACGGCCATACACCTTCATCAGCACCACACAGTCATGGGACAGCAGCGCCTGTTCCAGCGCGCTTTCATCATCGGTGCAGGCCATCACCGCCAGCGACTGGCTTTCCATCGCCAGCGGCATTTGCGCCCGGGCGGCGATGCAGGCGAACGAGGTGACGCCGGGAATAATGTCGATGGGTATGCGCCCCTGCAGCCGCGCCAGTAAAAATACCCAGGTGCTGTACAGCATGGCGTCTCCCAGGGTAATAAAACCCACCTGCAGCCCCTGCTCCACATCAGCGGCCATTTCGCGGGCCACCGCGTCCCACACGGCATCCTTTTCCCCGGCGTCCAGGCTCATGGGAAAATGGCGCGTCCTGATATCGACCCGCGCGGCGAGATATTCGCGCACAATACTCAGCGACAGGCTGTCGCCGCCCTTGCGTCCCGCCGGCGCGTACAGCACATCCAGTTGGCCGAGCACGCGGGCGCCGCGCACCGTAATCAAATCGGCGGCGCCCGGCCCGGTGCCGATGGCATACAGCCGGCCGGTCATGGCATCACCTCTTCGGTGACGCGATCCAGGAGATGATCGACAAACAGCTGCTGGACCAGCGGGTTTTCCCCCAACCCCTGTACCCAGCACCGGCATGCGTAGCCGGCACGCTGTAGTTGGCTTTTCCAGGAATCGGGCTCCCCGGACGCCATATCGTTGATGGCGTGATCGCCCGCCACCAGCATCAGCGGCATTAAATGCACCTTGCGTACCTTCTGGGCGTTCAGCCGCGCGATGACCAGTTGCAGATCGGGATAACTTTCCACCGCGCCGATAAGCGCGGGGATACCGCGCGCGGCCAGCATATGATCCAGGCATGCGTAGGCGGCAAACGCATGATGGCGGGTGCCGTGCCCCATAAACACCACCCGCTCGTCGTCGGCCAGCGCGGGCATTTGCGCCTGTAGCGCCGCCATCAGCCGCCCGTAATCGCGCTCGTCGTTAAGCAATGGCGCGCCGATATGCAGCCGGTCGAAACGTCCGCGCCAGGCCGCGGCGTGATGCAGGATTTTTTCGTACTCATCGCCGTTGATGATATGCAGCGACTGGATCGCCACATCCCGATAGCCCTGTTGCCAGAGTTTTTCCAGCGCCTGCTGCGGCGAATCGATAAACAGGCCGTCCCGCTGCGCCAGCTTGCGCATGACCATGCCGGAGGTGAAGGCGCGAAACGGGACGCGATCGGCGAATGCGGCGGCCAGCCGCCGTTCGCAGGCGTCGATATTGCGCTCGCGCGCCTCGGTGTAGGTGGTGCCGAAACTGATGGTCAACAGCGCTTTTTTCATGATGATTCCTTATTCGCCGTGCCGGCGGCGTTCAGCCACTGGTCCAGCCGGTGTGCAAACGCGTCCGGCGTGCTTATCACGTCATCCCACCGCATCAGCGGCCGGCGGATGACCACGCAGGGGATATTCAGCGCCAGGCAAGGCAAGACCTTTTCGGCGTAGCCTCCTTCCCGGCCGGATTCCTTGGTGATCATGACCTCTGGCCGGTACTGGCGGTACAGGGCCAGGTTCAGCTCGCGGCTGAAGGGACCGGTCATGGCGATCACCTGGCTGACGCCCAGGCCCAGCTCCGCGCACTGGGCCAGGATCGCGGCGGTGGGCAGCACGCGGGCTATGAGGGTTTTGCCCGGCAGCAGCCTGACGTAATCAGCCAGCTGTTTGCTGCCGGTGGTCAGCAGGATGCGCTGTCCCAGTGCCGCCGCCGTCCGGCACGCCTGCTCTATCGAATCCACCGGTAATAAACGGGGATGCGTGATGGCGTCGATATCGCTGGGACGTTCATAACGCGTCAACGGCAGCGCCAGCGCCCGACACGCCGCCGCTAGATGTTGCGACGCCAGCTCGGCATAGGGATGGGACGCGTCGATAACCCAGCGCGCCCCCGAAAGCCACCCGGCCATGCCGGCGGCGTCCATGCGGCCCACCTGCCTGGCGCCGCCCACGCCCGCCGCCAGCGCCTCGCCGGTGGCGGTGGCCACCGACAGGCTATAGGACACTCCGCGCCGGGCCATCACCCGGCATAACGCCAGCGCGTCGGACGTGCCGCCGAGGATATGCACCTGGGGCGCCGGCGCGCGGACAATCCCGCCGCCGCCGTCAACCGGCTCCCGGGCTGCTGCAGGTGGGCATATCCGGCCCGCCGTCACTGCGCGTCCGCCTGGATTTGATAGCCGCGCGGCGTGATCATCAGGCCGTCACGGCAATAGGTCGCCTGGTTGCCGACAATCACCAGACAGGTCATGTCCACCGGCGCGAAGTCCATATCCCCGAGCGTCGTCAGCCATTTTTCCTGTTTTTTACGCCCGGCGGCGCGTACCACGCCCACCGGCGTGTGCGCCGATTTATAACGGCCCATCAGGGCAAAGGCGTTGGCCAGGTGATCCGGCCGGCCGTGGCTGCGCGGATTGTAAAAGCAGATCACGAAATCCGCCTGCGCCGCGCACAGGATGCGCCGTTCAATCACCGGCCAGGGGGTCATCAGATCGCTCAGGCTGATATGGCAAAAATCATGCATCAGCGGCGCGCCCAGCAGCGAGGCGGCGGCGGTGCTGGACGTGACGCCGGGGATAAGCTTCAGCGGCACGTCCAGCCCCTGCGCCGTCACCAGTTCCAGGATCAGGCCCGCCATGCCGTAGATGCCGGCGTCCCCGCTGCTGATCAGCGCCACCTTTTGGCCGGTGACCGCCAGATCGATCGCGGCCTGGCAGCGTTCGATTTCCTTGCACATGCCGGTCTTGATCACCTGTTTGTCGCCGGTCAGGTGCTTGACCAGGTGGGTATAGGTTTTGTAGCCGACGATAATGTCGGCGTCGCGGATGGCGTCAAGCGCCTCCAGGGTCATCGCGGCCTGGCTGCCCGGGCCGATACCAATCACATACAGCATCAGCAGGAAACTCCTAAGGTTATGGTCACGCCCTGGGTACGCAGCGTATCGCCCACCAGGCGGCCGTTGCTCATCAGCCAGGCGACGGGTTGGGAGACGCTGCCGATGCCCACCACGCGCTTCACAAAGTCCGAGCCGGGGAATCGGGCGGCGGCCGGTTTCAGGGCATCGACGGAAAAAATCTCGAACGGCACGCAGCATTGATTGGCCAGATGGCGCAGCGCGGGTTCGTCGCGTTTAATCGCCACGCTGCCGATGGCGCGCAGCGCCAGCGGGTCGATATGCAGTCCCGCCAGTTGCCGCGCCAGCAGGTTCGCCACGGTGGACGGCGGCGTGTCGCGCCGGCAGCCGATACCCGCCACCACACAGCGCGGCACCAGTTTATACACCGGCACCGGCACCTCCGGCACGCTGTCGTGCAAACTGACGTACAGCAGCGCGTCCAGTTCGGGCAAATCGTCCAGATCGGTGACCAGCACCAGGCCGCGGGTATCGCAATACTCTTCCGGCCAGCGCATTTTTATCGTCGCCAGCGACGTCTGGTCCCAATACAGCCCGACGCGCCCGCCGCACACCAGCAACTGGTTGAGCTTTTTCACCGTCTGGCGAAAATCCGTCATGGTGGCGTTCAACTGCTGCGCCAGGATATCCACCGCGGCCAGCTGGTTGACATCGGTCGCGGTGGTAACCACCGGCGTGGCGCCGATCAGCCCGGCGATATAGCCGGTCAGCGCGTTGGCGCCCCCCATATGACCGGACAGCAGGCTGATGGCATGGTGGCCGCGATCGTCGATCACCACCACCGCCGGATCGCTGAACTTATCTTTAATCAGCGGCGCGATAACCCGCACCGTCAGACCGGTGGCGCAGATAAATATCAGCGCCGAATACGTATTGAACACTTCCGCCACCGTATGGGACAGCGTGCCGTGAAACGCATCAAATCCCGGCTCCAGCAAACTCTGGCTGGTAAAACAGGTCATCGGGATCAGCGCCGACAGCCGTTTGGCCAACTGAACGCCGCCGGGGGTCAGGCAAAACAGGGCGACCGACTCAGGCTTGACGATATTCATGGGTGAATTCCGCGTGATACAGTTTGGAGTAGTGGTATTCGTCGCCCAGGAAGGCGCCCACCAGGATAAGCGCCGTCTTGCCGATGCCTGCCGCGCGGACCTTGCCGGCGATATCCGCCAGCGTGCCGCGTACGGTTTTTTCCTCCGGCCAGGTGGCCTTGAAAATCACCGCCGCCGGCGTGTCGCTGGGATAACCGCCGTCCACCAGCCGCTGCGCCACGCGCTCTATAGCCTGTACCGACAGGAAAATGGCCATCGACGTGCGGTGCGCGGCAAACGCTTCCAGCGCTTCCAGCGCCGGCGTCGGCGTGCGCCCCTCCATACGGGTGATAATCAGGCTTTGCGCCACTTCCGGCACGGTATACTCCACGCCAAGCTGCGCCGCGGCGCCGAGAAACGCGCTGACGCCGGGCACGGTGCTAAAACCGATATTCAGCAACGCCAGTTCTTCAATCTGTTCGCGGATCGAGCCGTACAGGGATAAATCGCCGGTTTGCAGGCGCACCACCAGCTTGCCGGCGGCGATACCCTCGCTCATATGGCCGATAATCTGCCGCAGGTTGAGACCGGCGCTGTCATAGCAGGCCGCGCCCGGCTTGCAATAGTCCAGCAGCGCGGGATTAATCAGCGATCCGGCGTAGATCACCACGTCCGCCGCGCATAACAGCCGGTAGCCTTTCAGGGTGATCAGTTCCCGGTCGCCCGGTCCTGCGCCGACAAACCAGATCAGCCGGCGGTCAAAGGGCTCTGTCATGAGTGTTCTCCTTGAGACAGGAAATAATAAAAGCGGGATTGTTCGGTTTAAAAAAGTGTCCGCTGCCCAGCGGGGCCAGGCTGGCAACCTGCATCTGGACGCAGTCCGCGCGGACGAAGGGCGCCTGGCGCAGCGCGCCCAGCGCCTCGCCGAGGTTCTCCTGCAAAATCAGGTTAATCACCAGGCGTCCGCCCGGCACCAGCAGTTCACCGGCCCAGCCGATAATCGCCGCCAGGTTGCCGCCGCTGCCGCCGATAAAAACAGCATCGGCGCTTACCGCCAGCGGCAGCGGCGCGTCGCCGGCCACGATGTCCATACGCTCGTCCAGGGCGAATTTGGCGCTGTTGGCGCGAATCAGCGCCAGCGCGTCGGGATTGCGCTCCACCGCCATCACCCGCAGCTGGGGGTAGCGGCTGGCCGCCTCGATGCCGACGCTGCCGGTACCGGCGCCGACGTCAATCAGCAGCCGGGCCTGCGCCAGCTCCAGCCGGTCCACCGACGCCAGCCGGATTTCGCGTTTGGTCATCGGCACCGGGCCGCGGATAAATTCTTCATCTCTCATCGAGGATCACCACCACGTTCATTGCATAATGCCGCGCCACCTGCGCGGGCGGCAGCCGGTGGATACGTTCATCGGGGTAGGACAGGTTTTCGCCGATAATCATGACCCGCGGCCGCTCGCGCGCCAGGATCTCGCGGGCGATTTCATAAGGACCGATGCGTTCGTCGGTGACCATCGCCACCCTGGGGTGCAGCAGCAAAAAATCAAAATCAGGCGCGCGGCCATGGCTGCTGGTGAGATAGACATCGTTCATCGCCATGCGCAGGCGTGAAAACAGGTATTGCACCGCGCTGATCCCCGGCTCGATATGCAGGTTTTCCGCCCCCATGCGCCGGCTCAGGTAATCGCCGATGCCGTACAATAGCGGGTCGCCGGAAGCCAGCACCACCGTGTCCACGTCGGGATGGGCGTCCAGCCAGGCCGCAAGCGCCTCCAGGGACGGGCCGAACGACCGCTTTTCGCCCTGGAATCCAGGAAAACACGCCAGCTGGCGCGGGCTGCCGATCAGCACCGAACACTGATCGATCAGCCGCCGGGCGCCGGGCGTCAGGTAGCGGCCATCCCCCGGCCCCAGCCCGACCACGCTTAACCGGGGCGCGTGCCGGTGGCCGTTATCGTCAACCCTCCTGTTCATCGGAAGGCCTCTCTCAATTCCGCCGCCGGCCGGCTGCTGCCGAGGATCTGCTGATCGAAGGAGAACAGCAGCGCATCGCAGCGGGGCGGCGCAGAGGAAAAACGCAACAGCTCGGCCATGCGGGCGGCGACGCGCGCGGCAATGGCCGGGTATACCCGCTGCCAGCCGGCGGCGTCGATTAACGCCATCGCCTCCTCGGTGGTCACGCACGCCGCCACCTGGTGCATCAGCGCGTGGGGGGCGTCGCACAAGGCCAGCCAGGCAATCAGCGTTTCCATGCGTCCGTCGGCGATATGGCTATGGGTATGGAAGATCCCCGCCGCCACCTTCACCAGTTTGCCGAAATGGCCGACCATCAGGATCTGGCGAAACCCCAGGCGCTCCGCCTCCTTAAGCATATAGCCGACAAAATTGCTCATAGTGACAACGTAACGCTTATCGATACCCAGCCGTTCGCCGACGAAACGCTCGCCGTGGTTGCCCGGCACCAGGATCACCCGGTCCATGCCGTCGGCGCGCTTCATGCCCAGCTCAAGCGACAGGGATTTCTTCCAGCTTTCCTCCGACATCGGCGTCACGATGCCGCTGGTGCCGATAATGGAAATACCGCCCAGGATGCCCAGGCGCGCGTTATAGGTTTTCCGCGCCCGCGCTTCCCCTTCCGGGGCGAAAATCTCCACATCCGCGCCGCGATCCGGCCCGATGACCTCGCGCACCGCCGTCTCGATGGTATGACGGGGAGTGTTGTTAATCGCCGCCTGGCCGATAGCCAGGCCGATGCCGTTGCGGGTTACCCGGCCCACGCCGGCGCCGCCCTCAATGATAATGGCGGCATCGGCGCGCAGTCTTAAGCGGGCAAAAATCAGCATGCCGTCGGTGGCGTCCACGTCATCGCCGCCGTCCTTGCGAATGGCGGCGGTGGCCTCGCCGGGGCTTATCAACGGCAGCTCGACGTTCAGGCACAGCGTGACGCCGGACGGCGTCACGATGGAAACGGTATCTATCACCTGCTGGCGCAAGAGCATCTCGGCGGCGACTTTAGCCGCCGCGGTGGCGCAGGATCCGGTGGTATACCCCTTGCGCAGCGCCCGGCCGTTGTGCCAGACCACGTCGTCCATCATGCCTCCCGCAGCTGATAAAGGAGGGCGTTGACGATGGCCGCGGCGATATTGCTGCCGCCTTTGCGGCCCAGCGCGGCGATGCACGGCAACGGGCTGTCGGCCAGCGCCTGCTTGGATTCGCTGGCGCCGACAAACCCCACCGGCACGCCTATCACCCCCTGCGGCCGGTAATCCGACCGACCGACATGCTCCAGCAGGCGAAACAGCGCGGTGGGCGCGTTGCCGAACACAAACAGGCTGTTGTCCGGCTCCCGGCCGGCGCGCGCCACCACATAGTCCACCGCCGCCATTGAGCGCGTCATGCCCTGCGCCCGCGCCTGCTCGGCGATACCGGCATCGCCGATATAACAAGCCGCTTTGCCGCCCAGCTGCGCCAGCGCGGTCTTATTGATGCCGGACAGCGCCATGGTGGTATCGGTATATATCGTGCAGCCCCGGCTCAGGGCGTCGGCCATGCGTTCAGCCGCGCCGGCCGAGAAATGCAGAATATCCAGCCAGTCGAAGTCGGCGCTGGTGTGGATGGCGCGCAGGATGATTTTTTCCTGCCAGATATCCTGGAAATGGAAATCGGGACGCTCGCGGGCAATGATCTCCCGGATAATGGCAAAACTGGTGCGCTCGATTTGTTGCGGTTGTTTGATATAACTCATTCGCGTTACAGCTCCGGGCCTGCGCCCTGTTATACAGCCCTGTTAAGTCTCACCACCACCCTAATCCCGCGCCGCCGGCGCGGAGCAGGCACATCGTCGCCAGCATCAGCGCGGAGGCGACATACATCAAGCGGATGCTGTGGATGATGTCGCCAAGGGCAATCTCGCGCCGCGCCTCGCCAATCCAGGGTTTTTCCACCCGGATGCTGAAATAATCATTGGGTCCGCCCAGCCGCACCCCCAGCGCGCCCGCCACCGTCGCCTCCGACCAGGCGCAGTTCGGGCTTTTATGCTGATAGCGGTCGCGCCAGCCAATGCGCCAGGCGCCGCGCCCGTCCAGACGCAACAGGCCGGCGGCCAGCGCCAGCAGCAGCCAGCCCAATCGCGCCGGCAGCCAGTTGGCCGCGTCGTCCATTCGCGCCGATACGCAGCCGATGGCTTCGTACTGCGGCGTGCGGTACCCCACCATGGAATCCAGGGTATTGACCGCCTTATAGGCCATCGCCAGCGGCACGCCGCCGATAAACAGCCAGAACAGCGGCGCTATCACGCCGTCAACGCTGTTTTCCGCTACCGTTTCCACCACCGCGCGCATCATTTGCGGCCGCGTCAGGTGCTGGGTATCGCGGCCGACAATGTAGGACAGCTGCCGGCGCGACGCCGCCAGGTCGTCCGCGCGCAGCACGTAATAAACCGCCATGGCGGCATCGCGCAGGCAGCGGGTCGCCAGCAGGGTGTAGGTGAGCCAGGCGGTGGCCAGCCACTCCAGCGCGGGCGAAAAGGACAGCAGGCGCAGCAAGACCCAGGTCAATCCCCCACTGCCGCCCACCACCAGCAGCCACAGCGCGCCGCCGCCGATATACAGCGCCCGGCGGCTGCGGCAGCAACGGCGGATAACGCGTTGCAGGCCCGTGACGGCATGGCCTATCCAGCGCACCGGATGCGGCCAGTGCGGCGGATCCCCAAGCCACAGATCCAGCAGGTAGCCGGCGAGGTAGGCGCTCAAGGTCATAGCAGCTCGCATCCTTTATCCAGCCAGCGCCGCAGCAAGGCCGGGCGCTGGTAAAAATGCACATGCAGGTAGCTGGCGAGAAGCGTGGCGTCGCCATAACCGCCCGGCCACTGTTTTACCTCGCCGCCGGCGGCGCGTTTGGTGAGGGTAAACAGCGGCGGCTCATCGGTGATAAATTCGGAATGGTGAAATTCGTGACCGCGTAACGTTTCTCCCCTGGCGGTCAGCAGATTATCGGCCAGCGCCCGCCCCTCGCAATAGCCGAAACGCTTGAGTCCCTCGCTCATGCGGCTGACGCCGCGCAACAGGCCGACCATGGGGAAGACGCGGCCCTGCTGATCCTCCAGGGAAGTCCCCAGGTACATCAGCCCCCCGCATTCGGCGTAGATGGCCGTGCCCTGCAGACCGGCCCGCAGCAGCGCCGCCCGCATCGCGCCGTTGGCCGTCAGCCGGTCGGCGAAGAGTTCCGGAAAACCGCCGCCGAGGTAAATCATCTGGCACGCCGGCAGTTCCCGATCGTTTAGCGGGCTGAACGGCACGATACGCACGCCGATATCGCGCAGGAGCTGCAGATTATCCGGATAATAGAAATGAAACGCCTCGTCCTCGGCCAGCGCCAGCGTCAGCTGCGCATAACGCGGCGCGGCGGGCGGCGCGGGCAGGCGGCCCGGCGCGGGCTGGCAGTCGGCAAGACGCAGAAGACAATCGATATCGATATGCTGTTCCACCGCATCCGCCAGTTGGTCCCATTGCGCCTCCAGGCGCCGGTTTTCCTGCGCCGGCACCAGGCCCAGATGCCGGGAGGGCAATGCCCAGTCGCTGAGCGGCGGCAGATACCCCAGCACCGGCAGATCGCAGTAGCGGGTAATGGCGGTTTTAATCAGGTTGAAATGATTGGCGGAGGATACCCGGTTTACGATAATGCCGGCGATGTTGACGGCGGGATCAAACAGTTGAAAGCCCAGTACGGTGGCGGCGGCCGAGGTGGATACCGCCTTGCCGTCGATAATAAGCACCACCGGCACGCCCAGCTGCTTGGCCAGCGCGGCGCTGCTGCAGTCGCCGCCGTCGCTGCCCAGGCCGTCGTAGAGTCCCATGACGCCTTCGATAACGCCCACGTCGGCAGTTTGCATATGCCGGTTAAACAGGCCGTTAAGCGTGTCAGCCCCCAGCATATAGGCGTCCAGGTTATGCGAGGCGATGCCGCTGACCGCTTCATGCCAGCCGGTATCGATATAATCCGGCCCGCACTTGAACGGCTGCGCTCTGAGGCCGCGCCTGGCCAGCACCCGCAGCAGGCCGAGCGTCAGCAATGTTTTCCCGGTCCCGCTTTGCGCGCCGCCAATCAGTATCGCTTTCATCCGTATCCCGTAATGCCAGGGCGGGCCGAACGGGATTGTCGTAAGCAACGGCGGCGGAAAGGCGCTATCCCGACGCAGTCGTTAGGACAACCCGCTTCCCACCGAAGGAGTTGTTACCGAGCCGGTACGGCTCTTGTTATCAGGCAGGTCTTCTGGCTTTGCGTCATCCTCCTCCGGCCCTTCCCAATCATTTTCGATCAGTGGTGACGCCGGATTCGTCGGCATTACAGCAGCGGGGGCTGCGGAGGATTCACACCTCCTTCCCTGACGGCCTTGCGGCGCGTGCAACCTGGTAACATTGGCATTGGCGCCGCGCGGAAATGGCAAATCGTTGCCGGCGGCGCCCCTGTCATCGTTAATCTAAAGTATCTGGGGAAAATATACCCCGGATTGGATCAAAAAAAATGTTCGCCGGCGGTGATTTGATTAAAATTTATTGTCGGGGGATAACACTTTTTAGCTATCGGCAATTAGCCATGCCACGGCATGGCGCGATGAGCGGCCATTTTCAGCGGCGAAAGCCATAGCATTAAATAGCGTTGGTTAAATTTAAAAAATGAGATCACGATCGGCTGGAAATAATAACGTCACAATAATTAAAGCGACAAAAGGGAAAAAGGATTAATTACGCGGCATGGCGATATTTTTCGCCGGGCTGTTATTCAGCGCGGATAAACGCTGCTCACGATACGCCTGGGGGGTAATGCGATAGGCCTGGCGAAATACTTTGCAAAAATAGCTGGCCTGGGAAAAACCGAGGTTGCGCGCAATGACGGCGATGGACCAGTCGCTTTGCTCCAGCATCTGGCGCGCGCTTTCCATACGCTGCTGGTTCACGTAGGCGTTAAAACCCACGCCTTGGTATTTTTTGAATAATTTGCTGAAATAATAAGGGCTGAGATAGACCATCGCCGCCACGTCCTCAAGACGCAGGTCCTCGGAGTAATGACTGTCGATATAACGCAGCACCTTTTTCATTTTGCCGTCATGCGCGCTTGGGATCGCCGCCCGGTGCCCGGCGCTCGCCGGCGCGTGTTCTTTAATTACCACGAAATCAAGCTGTTGCTTAAGGTAATTATCAACGATGATTTTCAGCAGATCGGCGGAAGACAGCAGCCGGTCGTAATCGATAACCGGAATGTTCTCGAAATGCTCGGCCAGCACGCCGTTCTGGCGCCAGGTGAAGGAACTGCTCTCCTGCACTTCGGGCAGCTTGACGGTATCATTGATGCGCACCTGGCCGCACAGCACAAATCCCACCAAATGGCCGCCGATGACCAGGGGAATGGAAAAATCGGTCAACCCGGCGTGACAGCGGTAGATACAGGGCTGATTGGATTTAGAGGCTTCAAGTCCGCCGCAGCGGTCGCTCATGCGGCAGCGGCGGCCCATTTCCGGATCCTGGCGCAATGATTGGCAAAACGGGGTGAAATGATATAAATCCGAAACTTCCTCGCCGTGGATATTGACTACCACTACAGCCAAATTGGTGGCATTAGCGAAATCATGCGCGATTTTATTTATCAGTTCTGAATCCATAAAACTACCGGAATTCATATTATGCCCTCTCGCGCTTTACTTATTTTTAATAAACCAGTAACAAAAAAGATATATTTCGCCTGATTGTTACGTTTTAATGAAAGATGCAGCGATTACGACGCAATATCTTAAAGCCGTTTGGGATTTAATCATTTTTTCCTTATTCAAAACCGTGCTCTATCACACAATTATAGGATTGCGCCGGCACCCGGTCCTGAAGCCGGGTGCCGGCCGGGTTGCCCGGGGTTTAAGATTGCAGCGGCGGTTGTCCCGCCGCGTCCTGTTTAATATTGCCGGGCAAATGGGGCGCTATCAGGAAGCGGTATACCGCGGCGCCCAGGATCGCCCCGACGATGGGGGCGGCGATGGGCACGATAAAGTAGGGAATCTCGCGGCCTCCGGTCATCGCCACCTCGCCCCAGCCGGCAAAAAAGGTGAACAGCTTGGGGCCGAAGTCACGCGCCGGATTCATGGCGAAACCGGTCAATGGCGCGGTGGACGCACCGATCACCGCCACCAGGATACCGATCAGCAACGGCGCCAGCGGACCTTTGGGCACGCCGTTGCCGTCATCGGTCAGCGCCATGATAAGCCCCATCAGGATGGAGGTGATGACGGTTTCCACCAACGCGGCCAGCCCGACGCTGATGGCGCTTGCCGGATAAGTGGAAAAGATGCTGGCCAGGAACAAGCTCTCCTGGCTGCCGCGCACCATCTGGTGGGACTGCTCGTAGAGGCCGAACATATTATGGTACAGCAGATAGGTCAGCGCCGCGCCAAAGAAGGCCCCCGCCACCTGGGCCAGGATATAGGGCAGCACTTTCCTGCCCTCGAAATTAGCCAGCAGCCACAGGGCAATGGTTATCGCCGGATTCAGATGGGCGCCGGAAATACCCGCGGTCAGATACACCGCCAGCGCAATGCCCAGCCCCCACACCACGCAAATCTCCCACAGGCCGAAGCTGGCGCCGGCGAGCTTGGCCGCGCACAGCACGCTGGTGCCGAAAAACATAAACAGCCCGGTACCCAGCAATTCGGCAACACATTGCCCTTTTACCGTTCGTAGAGTGTCGCTCATCGTAATTTTCCTGTATGAGGTCGAAATAAAATAATTATTAGCGTGAAACCGCCTTGCTTCCGACTGACATTTTGTCTATTTTTAAAAAATCTTTTTAATGAACATAAGACTTTCAAGACACTACGCTATATGCCCCCATGGCGTTTAGCAAAGTTATTTATCAATCAAATGAGATCTCGCCTGCAATTATCTTTTTACGTAACAAAAACAAGACATAAAATTTCGTTTTTTAAAATATAAAATAATCGCCACAGTCGATAATTTTTATGGGTCATAGGCGCTGCAAGCCTTGCCGCGCAAGGCATTGCCGTTTTTTCGCCATACTATATTATTGCTCTGGCATTATTTTTTACCGTTAACGGGTCGCCGGAAAAATCACAGCCGGGCCTGAATTTCAAGATCAATTATTGAATTATGGAAGGTAAAAAATTAATTGGTGTTATTGCACAAGTCGATAAAATCCAGCCAGGGCGCCGCATTTGCAAGTTGAAATGACAATTTTTTGCTATGCCACCGCCAATCATTTCTTCTATTTTCACCCTAATCAAGCCACTATTTTTTATCGCTTATGCGTATATTTTACCTCGGACATCCTCAGAATTTTAATGATTGGTCGAGGTAATAAAAATGCAACAAGAAGCCCTGGGCATGGTGGAAACCAAAGGTCTGACCGCCGCGATTGAGGCGGCCGATACCATGGTGAAATCGGCCAATGTGTTATTGGTCGGTTATGAAAAAATCGGTTCCGGTCTGGTGACGGTTATCGTGCGCGGCGACGTCGGCGCGGTGAAAGCCGCCACCGATGCCGGCGCCATGGCGGCGGCCAACGTCGGTGAAGTGATCGCCACCCATGTCATCCCACGTCCCCACGCGGATGTGGAGAAATTTTTGCCTAAAGGAACCCGCGAATGAACACCGATAAGGTCATCGAGGCGATCCTGGCCCAGGTGATGGCGAAAATCGGTGACGACGCCCCCGCGGCGCCCCCTTCTCTCTCCCCATTGGAACGAGGTCCGGATATGTCGGAAAACACCTGTAACCTGACGGAATTCGTCGGCACGGCCATGGGCGACACCATCGGTTTGGTGATCGCCAATGTCGACAGCGCAGTGCTGACGGCGATGAAACTGGAAAAACGCTACCGCTCGATCGGTATTCTCGGCACGCGCATCGGCGCGGGTCCGCACATTATGGCGGCGGACGAGGCGGTCAAGGCGACCAATACCGAAGTGGTCAGCATCGAATTACCCCGCGACACCAAAGGCGGCGCGGGACACGGCTCGCTGATCATTTTCGGCGGCGAGGACGTGTCCGATGTGAAACGGGCGGTGGAAGTGGCGCTCAAGGAACTGGACCGGACGTTCGGCGACGTCTACAGCAATGAGGCGGGCCATATCGAGCTGCAGTATAGCGCCCGCGCCAGCTACGCGCTGGAGAAAGCCTTCGGCGCGCCGATCGGCAAAGCCTGCGGCGTGATAGTCGGCGCCCCCGCCGCCATCGGCGTGGTGATGGCCGATACGGCGGTGAAATCCGCCAACGTCGATGTGGTTTCCTACAGCTCCCCGTCCAACGGCACCAGCTTTAGCAACGAAGTGATCCTGGTGGTCTCCGGCGATTCCGGCGCGGTGCGCCAGGCGGTGACCTCCGCCCGTGAAATCGGCAAGACCCTGCTCGGCACGCTCGGCGCGGTGCCGCATAACGATCGTCCGTCTTATATTTAACTCCTTGTGGGGGATGGCATGAAATCCAAGCGATTTGAAGCGCTGGCGAAACGGCCGGTTAACCAGGACGGTTTCGTCAAAGAGTGGGTCGAGGAAGGCTTTATAGCCATGGAAAGTCCCAACGACCCCAAGCCGTCGATCAAAATCGTCGACGGCAAGGTTACCGAACTCGACGGCAAGGCCCGCGCCGACTTCGATCTGATCGATCACTTTATCGCCAACTACGGCATTAACCTGGCGCGGTCGGAAGAAGTCATGGCGATGGATTCGGTACAACTGGCAAAAATGCTGTGCGACCCCAACGTGTCGCGCGCCGATATCATCCCGCTGACCACCGCCATGACGCCGGCGAAAATCGTCGAAGTGATGTCGCAGATGAACGTGGTGGAGATGATGATGTCGATGCAGAAGATGCGCGCCCGGCGCACTCCCTCGCAGCAGGCGCACGTCACCAATATCCAGGACAATCCGGTGCAGATTGCCGCCGACGCCGCCGAAGGGGCCTTCCGCGGCTTTGACGAACAGGAAACCACCGTGGCGGTGGCGCGCTACGCGCCGTTTAACGCCATCGCGTTGCTTATCGGCTCGCAGGTCGGCCGGCCGGGCGTGCTGACGCAATGCTCGCTGGAGGAAGCCACCGAACTGAAACTCGGCATGCTGGGCCATACCTGCTATGCCGAAACCATTTCGGTTTACGGCACGGAACCGGTGTTTACCGACGGCGACGATACGCCCTGGTCGAAAGGATTTCTCGCCTCCTCCTACGCCTCGCGCGGCCTGAAGATGCGCTTTACCTCCGGTTCCGGCTCGGAAGTGCAGATGGGCTACGCCGAAGGTAAATCCATGCTGTACCTGGAAGCCCGCTGTATTTTTATTACCCGCGCCGCCGGGGTGCAGGGGCTGCAAAACGGGTCGGTAAGCTGTATCGGCATCCCGTCGGCGGTCCCCTCGGGCATCCGCGCGGTGCTGGCGGAAAACCTGATCTGCTCGTCACTGGATCTGGAGTGCGCCTCCAGCAACGACCAGACCTTCACCCATTCCGATATGCGCCGTACCGCGCGTTTGCTGATGCAATTCCTGCCCGGCACCGACTTTATCTCCTCCGGTTATTCGGCGGTGCCGAACTACGACAATATGTTCGCCGGCTCCAATGAAGACGCCGAGGACTTCGATGACTACAACATCCTGCAGCGGGATCTGAAAGTGGACGGCGGGCTGCGCCCGGTGCGCGAGGAAGACGTGGTGGCCATTCGTAATAAAGCGGCGCGCGCGCTGCAGGCCACGTTCGCCGGCATGGGCCTGCCGCCCATTAGCGACGAGGAGGTCACCGCCGCCACCTATGCCCACGGTTCGAAGGATATGCCGGCGCGCAATAAGGTGGAGGACATGAAGTTCGCCCAGGAGATTATCGAGAAGAACCGTACCGGACTGGAAGTGGTCAAGGCATTGGCCGAAGGCGGTTTCACGGACGTGGCGCAAAGCGTGCTGGATATCCAGAAAGCCAAGATTGCCGGCGATTACCTGCATACCTCGGCCATTATCGTTGGCAACGGCCAGGTCCTGTCGGCGGTGAACGACGTGAATGATTACGCGGGTCCGGCCACCGGATACCGTTTGCAGGGCGCACGCTGGGAAGAAATCAAAAACATTCCCAACGCGCTCGATCCCAGTGAGTTGGGTTAACCAAGGCGGCCATGATGGAAATTAACGAAACACTATTACGGCAAATCATAGGCGACGTGCTCAGCCAGATGCAGCCGCTGGATAACCAGGTCTCCTTCGCCCCCGCGCAGGCGGCCAAACCCGCCGCCGCGGCGCCCACCGGCGACGGCAAGACCTGCGATTTTCTCAAGGTGGTGGGCGACGCCCGGCCCGGCACCCATAAAGACGAGGTGATTATCGCGGTCGGCCCCGCGTTCGGCCTGTCGCAGACCGTCAATATCATCGGCCTGCCCCATAAGCAGATCCTGCGCGAACTGATTGCCGGCATCGAGGAGGAAGGCGTGCGCGCCCGGGTGATCCGCTGCTTTAAATCCTCCGACGTGGCGTTTGTGGCGGTGGAAGGCAACCGGCTGAGCGGGTCGGGCATTTCCATCGGCATCCAGTCCAAAGGGACGACGGTTATCCACCAGCGCGGCCTGCCGCCGCTGTCCAACCTGGAGCTGTTCCCCCAGGCGCCGCTGCTGACGCTTGAGACCTACCGGCATATTGGTAAAAACGCCGCGCGCTACGCCAAGGGCGAATCGCCGGATCCTGTGCCGACGCTCAACGATCAGATGGCCCGGCCGAAATACCAGGCCAAATCCGCGGTGCTGCATATCAAGGAAACCAAGTATGTGGTGACCGGCAAGCAGCCGCAGGAACTGAGCGTCGCCCTCTGAACGCCACGACTTTAACCTCTACGCGCCCGCCGCGGGCGATGCGCGAATTAAGGTAACGACGATGAATGCTGAAGCAATTGAAACCATGGTGCGTGACGTGCTGGCACGCATGAACAATCCGGACGCGGTGCAAACGCCGGCCCCGGCGTCCAGCGCGCCCAAGGCCTTCACGGCCGGCGTGGCGGATTATCCGCTGACCAATAAGCACCCGGACTGGGTCAAGACCGCCACCGGCAAAACCCTGGACGACCTGACGCTGGCCAACGTGCTTAACGGCCGCGTCACCGCCCAGGACGTGCGGATCACCCCGGAAATCCTGCGCATCCAGGCGGATATCGCCCGCTCCGCCGGACGTTCCCTGCTGGCGATGAACTTCGAGCGCGCCGCCGAACTGACGGCGGTGCCGGATGAGCGGGTCCTGGAAATCTATAACGCCTTGCGTCCGTTCCGCTCAAGCCAGGAAGAATTACTGGCGATAGCCGGTGAGCTTGAGTCGCGCTACAACGCGACGATTTGCGCCGGTTTTGTCCGCGAGGCCGCGGGGTATTACCTGCAGCGTAAAAAGCTCAAGGGCGATGATTAACACCGGGGAACCGGCGGGCGGGAGCAACAGATGGGTTATATCGTAGGGGTGGATATCGGTAATGCCTCCACCGAGGCGGCGCTGGCGCAGGCCTCCGCCAGCGGGGCATTGACATTTATCGCCAGTTCGCTGGCGGAAACCACCGGTATCAAAGGCACCAAACGTAACGTGTTCGGGATTATGCAGGCCCTGAACGCGGTGGTGGCGCGGGCCGGCATCAGCATTGCCGACCTGACGCTGATACGGCTCAACGAAGCAACGCCGGTCATCGGCGACGTGGCGATGGAAACCATCACCGAAACCGTGATTACCGAGTCCACCATGATCGGCCATAACCCCAAAACGCCGGGCGGTCTGGGGCTGGGAGCCGGTATTACCATCGGCTTCGACGAACTGCTGACGCGCTCCGTGGAGGAGCCCTATATCGTCATAGCCCCCGCCGCGCTCGATTTTGCCGATATCGCCGCGATGATCAACGCGGCGGTCAAGGCCGGTTTTCGTATTACGGCGGCTATTTTGCAGCGCGACGACGGCGTGTTGGTCAGCAACCGGCTGGACCAGCCCATCCCCATCGTCGACGAGGTGCGTCATATCGAGCGCATCCCGCTCGGCATGCCCGCGGCGGTGGAAGTGGCCGCCCCCGGCAAGGTGATTACCCAGTTGGCCAATCCTTACGGCATCGCCACCGTGTTCAAGCTGAACGCCGACGAAACCCGCGCCATCGTGCCGGTGGCCCGTTCGCTTATCGGCACCCGCTCCGCGGTGGTGGTGAAAACGCCCAAAGGCGACGTCAAGGCGCGCACCATCCCGGCCGGACATCTGGAGCTGTATGCCGGTAACCGGGTAACGCGCATCGATGTGCACCAGGGAGCGGAAAAAATCATGGCGGCGGTGTCCGCCCTCGGCCGGCTCGACAACGCCGGCGGCGAATCCGGCACCCATATCGGCGGCATGCTGGAGCAGGTGCGCCAGACCATGGCGGAACTGACCAATAAGGATCCGTCCGCCATCGCCATCCAGGATCTGCTGGCGGTGGATACCTTCGTGCCGGTAAACGTTAAAGGCGGCCTGGCCGGGGAATTCTTTATGGAACAGGCGGTGGGCATCGCCGCGATGGTGAAATCCGATCGGCTGCAGATGATGGACATCGCCGACGCGCTGCAACAGCAGACCGGGGTCAGGGTCGCCATCGGCGGCGCCGAGGCGGAGGCCGCCATCCTCGGCGCGCTGACCACGCCGGGCACGCAGCGGCCGCTGGCGATCCTCGATCTGGGTGCCGGCTCCACCGACGCCTCGATCATCGACGGCAACGGCCGCATCGTCGCCACGCACCTGGCGGGCGCCGGCGATATGGTGACGCTGCTGATCAATTCCGAACTGGGGCTTGAACAGCGCCAACTGGCGGAGGACATCAAAAAGTATCCCCTGGCCAAGGTGGAGAGCCTGTTCCATATCCGCCATGAGGACGGCAGCGTGCAGTTTTTCGACCACCCCCTGCCGGCCGACGTGTTTGCCCGGGTGGTGGTGGTCAAGGAGGACGGCATGGTGCCCCTGCCGGCCGATCTGGCGCTGGAAAAAGTGCGCGTGGTGCGGCGCAGCGCCAAGCAACGGGTGTTTGTCGCCAATGCCCTGCGCGCGCTGGCCCAGGTCAGCCCGACCGGCAGCATTCGCGATATTCCCTTCGTCGTGCTGGTGGGCGGCTCCGCGCTGGACTTTGAAATACCGCAGCTGGTGACGGACGCGCTGGCCCATTTCCACCTGGTGGCCGGCCAGGGCAACGTGCGCGGCTGCGAAGGCCCGCGCAACGCCGTTGCCACGGGACTGGTGCTGTCATGGACCGGGGAGGCGGCGCATGAGCCTGCCTGATATCAGCCATCCGGCCATCATCGTCAGCCTGTGCGGCGGCGGGCGTCCCGGCTGGCAACAGTTGCTGCTGGGCATGGAAGAGGAAGGCATCCCGTATGCGCTGCATGACGCCGGCGATGACGCCACCCCGCTGGCCCTCCTGGCGCACCAGGCCTCGAACGCATCGCCGCTGGCGGTGGGCGTGGCGGTCGGCGCGCAGGATATCGCGGTGCACGATCCGCATTTACCCGCCGACCGCCCGCTGTTTGTCCTCAGGGACTATACGCGGCTGCCGGCGCAAGAAATCCGCCGGCTGGGCTGCAACGCGGCACGGCTGGTGAAAGGGTTACCGTTTAAATAATGCCGGGCAATCAACCACATCACGTCGCCCACAACAGGAGAGAAAGCATGAACAACGCATTGGGATTAATTGAAACTAAAGGGCTGGTCGGCGCCATTATCGCCGCGGACGCCATGGTCAAATCGGCCAACGTCCAACTGGTGGGCTATGAAAAAATAGGCTCGGGTCTGGTAACGGTCATGGTGCGCGGCGACGTCGGGGCGGTCAAGGCGGCGGTGGATGCCGGCGCGGCGGCGGCCCAGGGCATCGGCAACGTGGTCTCCACGCACGTTATTCCCCGTCCGCATTCGGATGTCGAGGGCTTTTTGCCCACCGCCACCCCGGTACTGGGTGAATAACCTGAAGGTGACCGCGTGAAAACCTCACTGGGTTTGCTTGAAGTCGCCGGTCTGGCGCTGGCCGTCAAGGCGGCCGACACCATGGCCAAGGCGGCGAACGTTGCCCTGACCGGCATCGAAAGGACCAACGGCTCGGGCTGGATGCTGATCACCATTACCGGTGACGTGGCGGCGGTCAATTCGGCCATTGCCAACGGCGCGGCGCTGGCGCGCCGGGAAAACGGCTGGGTGGCGCAACGGGTTATCGCCCGTCCCGCGGACGGTCTGGACGGCTGGCTGGACGGCGCGATAAAAACCCGGCCCGCCGACGGCGGCAACAATGCCCTGGACCGGCATGACGATATCGCGTCCGGCGCGCCGGCGGAATCAGGCGCGGTTGCGCTCGCAAGCCGCGCGGCGCCACCCGCGGCCAGTATCCCGGCAGCGGCGGATATCGCCCCGGCCGGCGCGATCGCGGCGGGAGAGGAACCCGCCGCACCGCCGGCGGCGATCCTCACCGCCCCGCCGGTAAAACCGGCGGCGGAAATACGCGGCGAACCGGCAATGTTGCCGGACCTGCCCGGGCGGGTGCCGGGCGAATGTAATTTATGTCACGACCCGGCATGTCCGCGCCGCAAAGGCGACCCCCGCGCGACATGTATTCATGACGGAGAAAGAGGCTAAGTCAGATGGAAACATTGGAGTTGCAGTCCCTGGTGGAAAACGTACTGCTCGATATGCGGCGGCGCCCCGTGCCGCTTGGCGTATCGAACCGGCATTTGCATCTGTCCCTTGAGGATTATGAACATCTGTTTCCCGGCCGGCCGCTGATCTTCAAAAAGGATTTGTATCAGCCCGGACAGTTCGCCTCCGAGCAGGTGGTCAACCTCGTCGGTCCGAAAGGCACGCTGAAAAACGTGCGCATCCTCGGCCCGCTGCGCGGCCGGTCCCAGGTGGAAATTTCCCGGACCGACGCCCGGCTGCTGGGCATTGCCGCGCCGCTGCGCCTGTCGGGCAACCTGGACGCCACGCCGGGCATCCGGCTGGTCAGCGCCAGCGGCGAGCTGGAATTACCCCATGGCGTGATCGTGGCGCAACGGCATATCCATATGTCGCCCCTTGATGCGTTGCTGTTCGGCGTTAAGCCGGGCGATGTGGTGCGCGTAGCCCTGAACGGCACCGGCCGCCGGCTGATCTTTGACGATGTGGTGATCCGGGTGGGCGAGCATATGCGCCTGGAAATGCATATTGATACCGACGAGGCCAACGCGGCCGACGCCGGTGACAAAGGCGCCACCGCGGTTTTGCTGGGGCGCTGAGGATGGTTTGGGAAGGCGGGCGCGAACAATGGCTGGCGGAATGCGTCGTCCGGGTACTGCAGCGGCTACAACAGCGCCAGCGGGCTGAGCTGGTGCTGCCGCTGCCGCGCTTAACCCGCGACTGGCCCGCGAACGCCGCGCTGAACCATGCGCGTCTGCGGGTGACGCACACCACGCCGGCTTTTTGGCAACGGCTGGCCGGCGGGGACGAAGATGCGGCGTTTGACGCGCTGAGGCGGGCCTGGCGCGACGGCATGCAGGTATGGCTTGAAATCGATAACGCCTGCTTCGGCCTGCTGCCGGTCGCCGGGCTGCTACGGCTGCCGCTGCGTTTTTGCGCGCCGGACGGCAGGCCGGTTCACCTGCTGGCGCGCCGGGTGGCGGGCTACGCCGATGTGCGACCGCTGCCGCCGGGATATCTCGTCGTGGCGCGCCATGTCCTGCTGACCGCATTGGCCAGGGATGAAATTGTTAAACGTCGTCTTCAACTTTACAGGCAGGACTAGAACATGCAACTGGCTCGCGTAATAGGTTCGGTGGTGTCGACGCAGAAAGCGCCTTCGCTGCTGGGTAAAAAATTGATGGTGGTGGAACCGGTCAATGTCGACGGTTCGGCCCCCAGCGGCTTCACGCAGCAGGAGGTGGCGGTGGATTCCGTCGGCGCGGGCGAAGGCGAAATCGTGCTGCTGGCGCGGGGGGCGTCGGCGCGCTGGGTATTCGCCGAGCCCAACCAGGCCATCGACCTGGCGATTGTCGGTATCGTCGACACCATTGTGCCTTAGCAGGGGCCGGATCGGGAGCGGGTTATGAGCATCTATACCAAAACCGGCGATAAAGGCACCACCTCGCTTATCGGCGGCCAACGCATTAAAAAATACCACCCGCGCGTCGACGCCTACGGCACGGTGGATGAACTGAACGCCTGCCTGGCGGTGGCCGCCCATCAGGTGCGCGACGCGCAAAACCGACGTCTGCTGCGCGCCATCCAACAGCAGTTGTTCTGGCTGGGCGCGGAATTGGCCGACGAACGGCCCGGCCTGCGATCCGATAGCGTCCAGCGCCTGGGCGCCGAACAGATAACGCAGCTGGAGCAGGCCATCGATCGCTGCATGGCGGCGCTGCCGCCGGTCACGGGCTTTGTACTGCCCGGCGACAGTCCGGCCGGCAGTCAACTGCATTTGGCGCGCACCGTGGCCAGGCGCGCCGAGCGGCTGCTGGTGCAGTTGGCGGACGAGACGCCGGTGCGCGGCGAGGTGCTCGGTTTTATCAACCGGTTATCGGACTGCCTGTATGCGCTGGCCCGCTTTGAGGATCGCTGTGCCGAAACCGACGCCGTGGTCGGCGAGGTGCTACGGCGCTATCAGGCAAGCGCGGGGTCCACCGCCGGCCAGGCCGGGGCGGACCCCGCCCCGCCTGACGGCGAAACGCCCGGCGCGCCGGAGGACCTTGACTTTCTGCTGGTCCATGGCCTGTTGCGCGCGGCGATGGCGGCGGCCGGCGAACTGGCGGTGGCGGTGGTGATGGCCGTTGTGGATCGGCACGGCAATCCGGTCATCACCTATCGCATGAGCGGCGCGCTGCTGGCCGCCATCGATCTGGCGCCGAAAAAGGCCTGGTCCGCCGTGGCGCTGAAAACCGCCACCCATGAACTTGGCCCGGACATCCAGCCCGGCGCCGCACTGTATCAATTGGAAGCCTCATCGGGCGGCAGGATTGTCACCTTTGGCGGCGGATATCCGCTTTACCGCGCGGGCCTTCTTATCGGCGGGCTGGGCATCAGCGGCGGCACCGTCGACCAGGACCGGCACATCGCCCAATGGGCTATCACTCAATGTCATGTGGGGAAAGAGTCATGAATACAAATGAACTGGAAACGCTGATCCGCACCATAGTGCGCGAAAAACTCGAGCCGGCGCGGCGGGAAAAAACCACCTCGGCCCTGTTCGACCACGTCGATCAGGCGATCGATGCGGCCCACGCGGCGTTCCTGGCCTATCAACAGTGCCCGCTGAAAACGCGCAACGCCGTGATCGCCGCCATTCGCCATGACCTGGTGCCGCATCTGCAGGTGCTGGCCGAACGCGGCGCCGAGGAAACCGGCATGGGGCGCGTAGAGGATAAGCTGCTGAAAAACCGCGTGGCGCTGGAAAAAACGCCCGGCGTGGAAGACCTGGTCACCGAGGCCATCACCGGCGACGAAGGCATGGTCTTGTTCGAGTATTCGCCGTTCGGCGTGATCGGATCGGTGGCGCCCAGCACCAATCCCACCGAGACCATTATCAATAACTGTATCAGCATGCTGGCCGCCGGCAACGCCATCTTCTTTAGCCCGCATCCCGGGGCCAAAAATGTGTCGCTGTGGCTTATCGAGCAGATCGAAGCCATTATTTTCACCGCCTGCGGCATCCATAACCTGGTGACCTGCCTGCGCGAGCCAAGCTTCGAGTCCACCCAACAGATGATGAAACACCCCCTGATTGCCCTGCTGGCCATCACCGGCGGTCCCGGTATTGTCAACATGGCGCTGAAAAGCGGCAAAAAAACCATCGGCGCCGGCGCCGGCAACCCGCCGAGCCTGGTGGATGAAACCGCCGTGCTGGATAAAGCGGCGCAGGATATCGTCAGCGGCGCCTCCTTTGACTACAACCTGCCCTGCACCGCCGAAAAAAGCCTGATCGTAGTGGAAAGCGTGGCCGACGCCCTGCTGTCCGAAATGCAAAAATGCGGCGCGCTGATGGTCGCCGGCGGCGATATCGACAAGCTGCGCAACGTCGCCATTATCGACGGCCACGCCAATAAGGCGCTGGTGGGCAAAAGCCCGCTGGCGCTGCTGCAGGCCGCCGGCCTGCCGCGGCCCGACAAGGCGCCGCGCCTGCTGCTGGTCGAGGTCGGCGCCGAAGACCTGTTTGTCTCGGTGGAACAGCTGATGCCGATCCTCCCGGTGGTGCGCGTACGTGATTTCGACAGCGGCCTGCAGCTGGCGCTCAAGGTCGAAGGCGGCCTGCACCACACCGCCACCATGCATTCGCAAAATGTCTCGCGGCTCAATAAGGCGGCCAGGCTGCTGCAAACCTCCATTTTTGTCAAAAACGGCCCGTCCTATGCCGGGATCGGCGTGGGCGCCGAAGGGTTTGCCACCTTCACCATCGCCACCCCCACCGGCGAAGGCACCACGTCGGCGCGCACCTTCGCCCGCCACCGCCGCTGTGTGTTGACGAATGCGTTCTCCATCCGTTGAACAAATTGCGTTGAGGTAAAGGAAAGACGATGAAACGTTTTGTCATCCCGACCCGCGTCTACAGCGGCATCGACAGCCTGGAGCGCCTGGAGCGCTACCGCGGCAAGAAAATCTGGGTGGTCTGCGACGGCTTCCTGGCCAAGGGCGGCGCCATCGCGCGCCTGCTGGCGCATCTGGACGCCGACCGGGTCAGCCTGTTCAGCGAGATCATGCCGGATCCGCCCATCGCCACCGTGGTGGCCGGTATCGCGCAGCTGCAATCGGTCAGGCCGGACGTGGTAATAGGGTTCGGCGGCGGGTCCGCCATCGACGCCGCCAAGGCCATGGTGTTTTTCGGCCGCCGGGTGGGCATCGCCATCGACACCTTTATCGCCATTCCCACCACCAGCGGCACCGGCTCGGAAGTGACCAGCGCCAGCGTGATAAGCGATCCGGCGCAGGGCATCAAATATCCCCTGTTCGACGATGCCATTTATCCCGATATCGCCCTGCTCGATCCGCAGCTGGTGGTATCGGTGCCGGCGGCGGTTACGGCCAATACCGGGATGGACGTATTGACCCATGCCATTGAGGCGTATGTGTCCACCGGCGCCAGCGATTTCAGCGACGCGCTGGCGGAGAAGGCCGCGCAGCTGGTGTTCCGCTACCTGCCGGCCGCGTATGCCACGGGAGACTGCCTGCGCACGCGGGAAAAAATGCACAACGCCGCGACCCTGGCCGGCATGGCCTTCAGCCAGGCCGGGCTGGGTTTAAACCACGCCATCGCCCATCAGTTCGGCGGGCAGCTGCATGTGGCGCACGGACTGGCCAACGCGCTGCTGCTCACCGAAGTGATCCGCTTTAACAGCGCGGACGCGCGGGCGACGAAAAAATATGCCCGCCTGGCAAGGCTCTGTGGCCTGGCCGCCCGGCAAAACGACGATCGGGCCGGGCTAAATCAGTTGCTCAACCATATCAGCCAGTTAAAACGCGCCATCGGCATCCCCGCCGGCCTGGGCGCGCTTGGCCTTGGCGCGGAAAAAATACGCCTCGCCACGCCCCCTATGATCCGGGCGGCGTTAAGCGACGCCACGTTAACCACCAATCCGCGCCCGGCGTCGGATAACGATATCGGGGCGATTATCGGCGCCGTGATATAGCGAAAAACAGGACATTATGAATAGCGAGATAAAAACCGAGCGGGTCATTCAGGAATATGTTCCCGGCAAACAAATTACGCTGGCGCATTTAATTGCCAATCCCAATAAGGATATTTATAAAAAACTGGGGCTGAATGAGGATGACAATGCCATCGGCATTCTCACCATCACGCCCAGCGAAGCCTCGATTATCGCCAGCGATATCGCCACGAAATCCGGCGCGATAAAGATTGGCTTTATCGACCGATTTACCGGCGCGGTAATTATTTGCGGCGATGTGTCCTCGGTGGAATATGCCCTGAAACAGGTGCTGTATACCCTGGGTGAGATGATGAAATTCACCCCCTGCGCGCTGACCCGGACCTGAGCCATGAAACGGTTGATGCTGCTCGGACCCAGTCAGTCGGGGAAAACCACGCTGTTGCAATGCCTGCGGGGCGATCCGCTGGTCTACCGCAAAACGCAGTCCATGGTTTACCTGGCCGACGCCATTGACAGCCCGGGGGAATATATCGAGAACCGCCATTTTTACAGCGCGCTGCTCTCAAGTTCCTATGAAGCGGATATCGTCGCTTTGGTACAAAGCCTCGACAGTGAAAACAGCTATTTTTCACCCATGTTCGCCACCCTGTTTAATAAACCGGTTATCGGCATTATCACCAAGGGCGACCTTGATGTGGATGAAAGACAAAAAGCCTGCGTTATTCATCAATTAAAGCAGGCCGGCGCGGATCCGCTGTTTCTGGTATCGGCCACCCGGCGGGAAGGTATTGCGCCACTGCTGACGTATCTGGAATAACAGTTTCGGAGTAACAGATGACACACCTAATTATGGCGGTGAATGCCGGCAGCTCGTCCCTTAAGTTCGAATTATTTGCCATGCCGGAGGAAATCACCCTGGCCAAGGGGCTGTTTGAAAGGCTGGGCAGCGGCAGCGCGCGCTTTACCCTGCGCGCGGACGGGGGCACACATCAGGCCGACGTAGCGCTTAACGATCACCAGCAGGCGGCGGAGTATTTACTGGATACCCTGCTGCAACGCGGCATCGTCGACTCCCTGGCGCATATCGACGGCGTCGGCCACCGGGTGGCCCACGGCGGCGAATATTTCAAGGATTCCGCGCCTATCGACGCCGCCGCGCTGGAGGAAATCGACGCACTCGGCGCCCTGGCGCCGATCCATAACCCGGTTAACGCCAAGGGTATCCGCGCGTTCCAGCGGCGTCTGCCGCACGCGGTCTGCGTGGGGGTGTTCGATACTTCTTTTCACCAGACCATCAGCGAGGCCGGCTACCTTTATCCGCTGCCCTACCGTTATTACCATGATTACGGCATCCGTCGCTACGGTTTTCACGGCACCAGCCATAAATACATCGCCGAAACCTGCGCCGGTTTGCTGGGGCGGAGGGACCTGCGCATCATTTCCTGCCATCTGGGCAACGGGGCCAGCATCTGCGCCATTAACGGCGGCCGGTCGGTCGCCACCTCCATGGGATTTACGCCGCTGGCCGGACTGATGATGGGCACGCGCTGCGGCGATATCGATCCGTCGATAGTGCCGTTTATCGCCTTGCGCGAAAATAAATCTGCACAACAATTGCTTGAGATCATGAATAACGCGTCCGGGCTGCTGGGCGTCTCTGGGATCTCCAATGACTGTCGTGATATCGTAAGCGCCGCCGAGTCGGGCAATCACCGCGCGGCGCTGGCGCTGGCCATGTTCACCGATCGCATCCGCAGCGCTATCGGCGCGTACGCAACCGAAATGGACGGCGTGGATGTGGTGATTTTTACCGCCGGCATCGGTGAAAATGCCGCCGGCATCCGCCGGCAAATCTGCCGTAATCTCGCATTTCTGGGCATCCGTGTCGACGAAAACAAAAACAAGCGTCACGCCACGTTTATCCAGCAGGACGGCGCGCCGGTTATCGTCGCGGTGATCCCCACCAATGAAGAACTGATGATCGCCCGCGATGTCATGCGTGTCGGTCTGGCGCAACCAAAAGAGGTGCAACATGTCGGGTAAGGTATGGCTGGTGGGCGCCGGTCCGGGCGATCCCGGGCTGATAACCGTGATGGGGCTGGACTGCCTGAAGCGCGCCGACGCGGTGGTCTACGATCGCCTGGTCAATCCCCTGCTGCTGAAAGAAGCCGCCGCGCACTGCGTGCTGATCGACGTGGGCAAACGCGCCGATCACCACCCGATCCCGCAGGATCGGATTAACGCCATTCTGATCGAACAGGCGAATATGGGCCGCGAGGTGGTGCGGCTGAAAGGCGGCGATCCTTTTGTCTTTGGCCGCGGCGGCGAAGAGGCCGAGGCGCTGGTGCGCGCCGGCGTTACCTGCGAGGTGGTGCCGGGTATTACCTCGGCCATCGGCGGCCTGGCGCGCGCCGGCATCCCGGTAACCCATCGTGACTTCGCCTCCTCGTTTCATGTTATTACCGGGCACCTGCGCGACGGCAAGGATCCGCATAACTGGCGGGTGCTGGCGCAGCTGGACGGCACGCTGATTATCCTGATGGGCATGTCGCGGCTGGCGGATATCTGCCAGCAGCTTATCCTCCATGGCCGGGACGCGGATACGCCTGCGGCGGTGGTAATGAACGCCAGCCATCCGGAACAGCGCACCGTGCTGGCCACCCTCGGCACGCTTGCGCAAGAAAGCGCGCGGGCGGGAATGGCGGCACCGTCGCTGATTGTCATCGGCGACGTGGCCGCGCTGACCTTGCTGCAATCGTTATGATGACGGCGGTGCGGCCGCCTGTTATATAATATTGGCGATATCATTGGCTGCGCGGCGTCCATGGCCTTGCCGGCAACCCGATAGATCTGCAGGGAGTTATTTATGGCGCAAGCCAATCAGCACGGCGGCAACGTACTGGACATGGCGTTAGCCTCGGGGGTGGATGAAGCCTCGATCGTGGATTTCAGCGCCAATATCAATCCGCTCGGCATGCCGCCTAGCCTCAGGCGGGCGCTGGCCGAAACGTGGGCGCTGGCGGAGCGCTATCCCGATCCGCTTTATCGCCGGCTGCACGCCAGGCTTGCCGCGCACCATGGCTGCCCGGCATCCTGGATCCTGGCGGGCAACGGCGCCACCGAGCTGATTTATGATCTCGCGTTCCTGCTGCGCGGCAAAACCGTGCTGCTGTTAAGCCCGGGTTTCGCCGAATATCGGCTCGCCCTGGAGGGCATGGACTGCCGCATCAGGGAATATCGGCTGGCGGAGCACGATGATTTTCGCCCCGACCCGCGCCTGTTGGCGGCGCTCGGCCCCGGCATCGACTGCCTGTTTCTCTGCACGCCCAATAATCCCACCGGCCAGCTGATTGAACCTGATCTTATGCAGGCCATCACCCTGCGCTGCCGCGAACTGGCGATTACGCTGGTGGTGGATGAGGCTTTTATGGATTTCATCCCCGGCGGCGTCAGTATGATTGATAGCCTGTCCGGTTTGCCTGCGGTATTTGTTCTGCGTTCGCTGACTAAATTTTACGCCATCCCCGGCCTGCGGCTGGGCTATATGGTCAGCAGCGACGGGCAGGCGGTGGCGCGGTTGCGCGAACGCCGCCCCCCCTGGACCATAAACGCCTTCGCCGCGCTGGCCGGTGAAGTGGTACTGGACGATGCGGATTATCAGCGTGATTCAAGGCAATGGCTGCAAGAGCAACAGGCATACCTGTTTACAGGACTTAACGCCCTGCCAGCGCTCAAGGTCTGGCGGCCGGCGGCCAATTTTATCTTTTTTCGCTGCCTGCGCCCCGGCCTCGATTTACAGGGTCTGCTGCTGCGACAGGGCTTGTTGATCCGCAGCTGCGCCAACTATGCCGGCCTGTCCGGCGAGTATTATCGTGTGGCTATCAAGGATAAGGCGGATAATCGCCGCCTGCTCGACGCCTTGCGCAAGGTGTTTGCCCATGATTAAACAATGCTGTCATTCCAGCGGCCCGTGGTATACCCATGGCTGAGGCACGCTGCCCCGCTTCCTGCGGCGAGCTGCTGCAGGGCTGGATTAACGGCGGCGAAAAGCTGGTGTCCTGCCCTATCGACTGGTTTAGCGAGGTGGAAGTGCGCGCGGGGCCGCCTATGGCGGATGAACGCCCGCTCAGCCGGCGCATGCTCGATCAGGTTATCAAGCATTTTGGTGTCAATCCCGGTGACGTGCCGCCGCTGCGCATCGAGCGCCGGTCCACCATTCCCATCGCCAAGGGGCTGGCGAGCAGCACCGCCGATATTGCCGCCACGGCAGTGGCCACCGCGCGCTGGCTTGGGCGGGAGCTTGATGAAATGACCCTGGCGCGGCTTTGCCTGCGGCTGGAGCCCACCGACAGCACGGTATTTAAAGCGCTGACGCTGTTTGACCACCGCCGGGGCACCTGCCATATTTCCCATCACTGGTTGCCCCAGCTCGATATCCTTATCCTGGAAAGCCCGCATACGCTTACCACCGCCGCGTCACATCAGCAAATTCACGATGATCAGCTTCGCGCGCAGGCGCAGCCGCTGCAAAATGCCTGGCTATTGTTCCAGCAAAGCTGCGTCGCGCACTCTCCCGGCCTGCTGGGCGCCGCCGCCACGCTCAGCGCCCGGGCGCGTAATGCGCTGTTGCCGAAACCCGGGTTCGAGACGCTGCTGCGCTTTGTGGAACAGCAGGATCTCTACGGCCTGAACGTCGCCCACAGCGGCACCGTGGTGGGCCTGCTGCTCAATGCGAGGACACATGACACCGACAGACTTATGGCCGCCCTGGCGGAAACCGGCCTCCTGCGCCACTACACCCGCCAGCATATTACGCGCCTGGTAGCGGGCGGCGTGCGTTAGCCCTATCAAAAAACAACATGCCCTATTAGGCAATTGACTACTTCATACCAGGCAATATACTTAGTATTACTTCCTATGTGATTATATTTTACTGGCTTTGATAAAATGTTTATTAATTTTATTTTTCAACCTATAACGAAGGGCTGACCTGCCGATATTTTTTGAAAGATATAAGGTCATCGCCCTCATTTATAAGATTCAACTATAATTTTGAGATAGCAATATAAGGAAGTGATTATTCCCGTTGCAGTTAATAAGCCAGAATATGACAGGGACACCGGGCAGCATCCCTGGAGGCGACGCCAGTGAAATAAATTTTTTTCAGGTTTTTTTACTATCGCAATTTTTATATTGATAAATTGATTATCCCATCCATTTCAACAACGACGAGATATTAATTGAAAAATACTCATATTTTATGAAATCGCACATATTATAACGAGGAATTATACATGAAAAATTCATTTGTAAGTAATTGCAATCAACCCACTCTAGCCCCCCCATCAACAGCGGTAAATATACATTTAGAAAACGTTACGTCAACCACCGTCACGATACTCTGGGATATTAGCGAAGGCGCGCCAGTTCAATATTGGCAGATTTTCGACAGTGAGAGAAATGTGGTCATAAAATACATTCCGGGATTTCCCCATAGACTTTTTCTTACCGATTTATACCCCTATACCTTCTATACTATATTTATTGTTGGCATAGGCTACGACGGCACACCGAGCAGGCTCAACCGGCCTTTTCACTTTTTCACGAATGCGTTACCGGGTTCGTCGCGCCCGGGATGCTACCCGCACGACTATTGCAAGCCGCCGCGCCCGCCCTATAATCCGCCGCATCAGCATTGCCAGCCGCCGCGTCCGCCTTATTATCCGCCGCATCAGCACTGCGAGCCGCCGCGTCCGCCTTATTATCCGCCGCATCAGCATTGCCAGCCGCCGCGCCCGCCCTATTATCCGCCGCATCAGCATTGCGAGCCGCCGCGCCCGCCCTATTATCCACAGTATCAGCCTTGCAAGCCGCCGCGCCCGCCCTATTATCCGCCGCATCAGCATTGCCAGCCGCCGCGCCCGCCTTATTATCCGCCGCATCAGCATTGCGAGCCGCCGCGCCCGCCCTATTATCCGCCGCATCAGCATTGCGAGCCGCCACGCCCGCCTTATTATCCGCCGCATCAGCATTGCGAGCCGCCGCGCCCGCCCTATTATCCGCCGCATCAGCCTTGCGAGCCGCCGCGCCCGCCCTATTATCCGCCGCATCAGCCCTGCGAGCCGCCGCGCCCGCCTTATTATCCGCCGCATCAGCATTGCGAGCCGCCGCGCCCGCCTTATTATCCGCCGCGTCCGTCTGGTGAACATCAACGATATTAATTTACTACTAAATAACACCCTCCCAGCTGCCCGTTTAACGGGCAGCAAAAACAGGCAAACCAATAATGGGTTTGTTTTATTAATTTTATACTTTATCAATAAATAAAGATCATTAATTGAAATTGATGACAGGGGGAAAAACTCAATCCAGCATTTTAGCTATAATCATAATGATAAGCCAACATTTAAATAGTGAACATTGAGGGTATTATAATGCAAAATCAATTTTCCCTGGACCGCAATGCCCCTGTATTTTTGCGCCCGGCGGTTCCCGTAAACCTGAATCTCGCCATACTTACCGCGACCACCGCTATTTTAACCTGGGACGCTGGCCAGGGCGGCGCGCCCACCGCCTATTACCGCGCATTGCACGCGGGGTTTCCCGGGGGGTGGATAGCACAAACCCGCGGCGATGAGACATCCGTATCAATTTGTTATCTATCCCCGAATACACGCCATGATTTTTATATTTTTGCCGTGGGCTTTGACAATATATTAAGCGTAGCATCGGAACCGCTTAACTGTTTTACGCCGGAACAGGTTTATTCGTGGCCATCTGACGCCTGCGGCGCGGATTAATGTTACCCGCCAACGATGCCTTTACACCCATGCCGTTACCTCAGCGCCTGGGTGGACACAATGCGATCTATTTTAGCGATCCGTTTACCGTCCCAGATAAACTCATAATGCGCGCTTTGCTGGACGCTTTTCACTCCTTTCGGGGTAAACAGTCCCCAGCAGACCGCGCCCGGCCGGCGGACCGAACGATAGCGCAGCGCAGCACATCCATTGGCTTTCAAAGAGCGCCCCAGCTCCCTGGCGGCGGTATAGCTAAGCGGATCATAGACCACGTTGGCAAGCGGCAGCACCAGCGCGTCGTAAGCCGGCGCCGGATCGAAAATAAACACCAGGCCGCGCATCACCAGGCGATCATATTTCAGTCCATCGATAAACTGCCAGGAGCGCTCCTGGTGATAGGCCACCTCCGCCAGGGCGGTGGCCATCTCATCGGCAAGATACAACATGCCGAATGTGCCGTCGGAAAAACGGCTGCCCAGCGGATTAACATGGGTAAACGGCGCTACCGCGTAGGAACAGCCCGCAATGCCGAACGGAATTTCCCCGGCGGCCAAAAACGCCAGGTCGCCGGTTTCATTTTGCAGCCTGGGGTTGGTCAATGCCTGTAGCGCATAAAGGATGTCGAACTCTGCCTCGTCGGCCACATCCTCAAATAACGCGATCGGCGGATATTTAGAAGTAATCAGCCGGTAGCCGCGCTGTTGCGCGATCTCCAGGGCGGGCAGTCTGGGTGGGGCCGTGACTACCATTGCCCCCCCCGCAGCGCGTCCAGCTGTTTATGGACTTCGTATAACGTGCCGAAATGGCCGGTGCTGAGCATATCCAGCGGCCTGCGCCCGCTAAAATAAGGATTATGGTTGTTCAGCGCCATAAAACCATACACGTTTTCGGGGTTTTCGAATAACGTGCGCAGCGAGGCGTGGATATTGAGCAGGTAGCTCAAACGCTCCAATTGATCGTTGGTCAGCTGGGCTGCGGCCGGATCTTTCCTGAATTTATAAAAGGACGCTTTTGAGATCTGCAAAATGGCCTGCGCCTGTTCAGGGGTGCACCCCCATTTATCAAGGATAGCCATCACCGTTTTAAGCCCAACGGCGGCGACATGCCGTTTCTCGTCGTTAAACGGTAATTTGTGCGGCAATACCATTACTGAGCCCTCCGCTGTCGTCTTGGTATTATTATGGACCAATTATCAATATTAGTCTACCTAAAGACTATGACGGGCACTGAAACCACAGATCGGGCAGGATATCCAGCGATAGGGTTAAGCTATGAGGAAATACCTCTTTATCGCGGTACATAAACCTGATGGTGCCAAGCGAGGCGGTATAGGTTAATTCATTTCTGGCGGCCACATTCAGTAAGGTACAAGGCACGGTGCCGACACGCGATGCCAGCGTATTCTGCCTGACCAATTGGATATCATTAAGCTGGAAGAGCGGATTGGTCCCCGCGTTCTGCAGGCTGCAGCTATCGGCAAGATGCTCCAGCCGCTTGAGGGCCGGATCGTAGCTTTTATCGGCCGCCAGCGCCGACATCATCTGATTGAGCGCAATGATAAATTCATCATAAATCTGCCGGAGCACCTTCTTTTGGATTGTATAAGTCGCGATTGCCCTCACCGCGGAACGTTTATCTAAACTGTCGATGTTGCTTCGGGCGGCATAGTCCTCGACGGCGTGAATAATATCGTATAGATGGAGTTGTTGTCCCTGCCCTTGGCCCGCATTGCAGCCCGGGTCTTTCTTTTTAACGAGCAAATATTCGCCAAGCGTGGTATTCATGGTCCAGGGTCGCAAGGACTTTTTCAGCCGCAGGTAAAAGGGCTTTTGCGCAGGGGGATAGATAATAACTTCCGCGGTTTTTTGCTGATTAAATAACCGCAGATTCTGTTTATAGTCCCCCGGGGATACAATAAACGTACTGATCTCCTCCCCCGCTTTTATCCTTTGATAACCGTGGAAGCGATCGACGGCATTCTTGAGGATTTTGCTTAGCGATTCCACTTGGTCGCCGACGTGTTTCGGCAATCGTTTCAAAAAGCCGGCAATCACGTAGTTAAGCTCGTTGGCTATCAGGTTAAACGCCGGCTCCGCTTCCTGCTCCCGCCCTGTTTCA
Organism: Sodalis sp. C49; assembly: GCF_046352915.1. Taxonomy (NCBI): domain Bacteria; kingdom Pseudomonadati; phylum Pseudomonadota; class Gammaproteobacteria; order Enterobacterales; family Bruguierivoracaceae; genus Sodalis; species Sodalis sp. C49. Next base: position 1,011,541 of record NZ_CP163303.1, read on the forward strand.
GCGTTGCCTGCGGGCAATGTAATCAGGGGGGACGACTCAATTTTCAACGTCGCCCCGTCCAGGCGATAATGTCTGGCCGCGGCATTGCGGGTGACGGGCAGCGTCTGCTTGAGCTCCTCGGTTAACGGCAAGGGAAAACACAGCAGGGTATTACCCGGTGCCGGTGTCATGGCAATGGGCATAATTTTGCTCTCCTGATAAGAAAATAAGGAGAAGCCGAGGTATTTTTGCTGCAGGTTAACCTGCCTGTCGTTGACGGGTTGCCCGGAAAAATACGTGGTGACCTCATCCGTTTGCTTATTGATATCAAAAATATTTACCGCGCCGCCTGCCCCCAAGGCGGTGCGCGGCAGCACCATAAAGGTGTTTGGATCGGCCATAAAACCCACCTGTGCCCGCAGCTCGCTTTTGGCTTCCAGCAGCAGGGTTGCCCCCTGGCCGCGGCAGGTTTTGGTTATCGCTTGCCGGATCAATTTCGCGAAATAAGGTGCGAGATGCTCTTCGCGATGCAGGGCTGCGCTTTGCGGAATAAAAATAGCGTCAAGCAGCAGGCCGATTTCCTGTTCGCAGACATCGATACTAAAATTGAATTGCGCGTTTTTGTTAGCCACCAGTATGGCATTCGCTTCTAAGGGCAATACCGTAGAGAAATCAATATTATTATAATTTAATAATTTACCATTCTCTTCTAAACCTTGGCCGGTTCCTAGAATAGCAATTAATGTCTTATAATTAATTTTGTTATAATTTAATTTGATACTTCCGTTGTCATTTTTGGTCAACGTTAACGATTGCCCCCGGCTATACCGGACCATGGCGCCGGTAAACCAGCCGGGCATAAAGGGCAGTCCGGCCGCGGCGATACCGAGAAAAAAAGAAGCATCGAACAATTTGTTCAGGGAAATCGATTCATTTTTTCCCAGCAAGGATAAGGTGTATCTTATTTTGTCGCTGATATCCTCCTTAGCGCTGAGATAAGAGGAAGCAGAAGCAAATAATTTGTTCATTTCTTTATTATTTACGAACTTATTTATTTCGCCGAACTCACGGGTGAAGGCATGAGTCCCGGTTTGTGGCGCGGCGACGCGTGGGGGCTGGGCGATTTTTCTGGTCAGGGTTTGCGCCAGGCATCGTACCCCGGGGTCCACCGCTTGCGCCAGTGCGATACCGGCACGTCTGCGATCGCCACGGTAGTTCAATGCTCTGGCGCGCTTTAGTCTCACCCTGAAATTATCAATGGTTTTAGCCAATAACGGGATCCGCCGGCTGCTGAATTTTCCCCAGCGGTAGTTGGTAAAAGGCTGGCCTGAAAATACCTTATCATAGGGGTTGTTTCCGGAGCCTGACGAAAAATTCTGCGGCGGTTTTTGGCTTAAATGCCTGATAGTGGCCTTCACGGCATCCACATGGTCGGCATCCAGGTAAAAAACGTTTAATTTCCCGTTGTGATTCACCGTTAGCTTAACCCTATTGAGTATTTGGCAAGCGGATAAAATGTTAACTGCCCCGGATAGGGGTAACCGGAGTTTTATCTCCCGGCGGCCCCGGGTGTGATCGTAACCCTGTGCCGGGATCGCCAGAAAAAGGCTGCCCTCTTTAAAGACCAATTCTACCGTCTTCCCATCATGGCTGTGTAAGCATAGATCATCCGGCATCCGTCCCGCTTGCGGCAATTTTTTCAGTAAAATGCTGATATTGAAATAGGCATCGAATCCGGCATTGACGTCGAGGGTAGTCGTGGTGCTGTCGGTATTCAGCGTTAATTTATAATAATCGGCCGCGCCTTTTTTTTTCCCTATCAGGCTGCCCTTATCATTGACGATTAATCGATCAAAGCGCAGGTCGTCATGGTCTTTAAAATCAACCGTGGCAATATAAAATTTTTTCGTCCCCTTGACCTTCTGCCAGGCGCCTTTGAAAAAATCCTTTTGCTTGCCTTTTACCAGTACTATCCTCCCTTCCTGGTCAAGGGTTATGCCTTGCTGCAAAAAGAAACCATCGCGCAGGGAACCGCTATAAACATACTGGGCGGCATCAAGCGCATAATCCGCGCCGGCGAGATCATAACGCAACGTGCTTTTTATAAGCACAAGATCAGACTCACTGTTTATATCAGGTAACGCTTCCGTACGACGTAGCATAAATGTCGCTAAGGGGGGATCGTTCTCCTTTGTTCCGCTTACGGCATTTAAAGCATCAGGAATCGATGCATATTGCAATGATAATTTTTCACCGTCATTTCTCGCGGTTTGAAAATTACGCCGCAACGTAGAATTTTTAGACAGGCAGAATTTTATGGCAAATGATTCAGATATATCATCCACATTATCCTTATAACAAGGATATGTATTATCTACATATTTCATAACCCTCCCTATGTTAGAGATTATTATTAACCGACTCTATTATTAGCGCAAGGAAACTGCATATTGACTGCGCCAGAATTCGCGCCGGTAATTATCAGCGTTAGCACTGGCAAGTGCTAATGAAATAATTTGATCAATATCTCAATTTTTTGCTAATTTCTGTATTTATTGGTCTCGATGCGCATATAACAGACAATAAATAGGCGCTGCGGAATAGGAGGAAGAGACGGATACCAGGAGCGGGAATGCCGCCGGCAACGGCAACGGCCATGTTGCGGCGCGGGAAGGGCCGCCGCACGTCCGGTTTGCAGGGGCTTAAACCCGCTTCATGGCGACGATAAACAGGCGCGGGAACGCCAGCAATACCTTGCCGTCGGCGCGCGCCGGATAAGCGTTAACCAGCGCCTGTTGATAGCGTGCGATAAACGACGCCTGCAGCGCATCGTCCAGCCGCTCCAAGAACGGGCGCAGGCCGGTGGCGCGCAGCCATTCCACGATCGCCCCCGCCGACGGCATGACATGGAAATAGGTGGTGCGCCAGATATCCACCGATAGCGCATCGGGCGCCAGCAGATCATAATAATCCCGCGCGCTTACTATCTTTACCCGGATACCCGCCGCATCGCCGATATGCTGCCGCCAGGGCGCTTCCTGAGCGATACGCCGCATTTCGCTGTGACTGGGCTCCTCACGGTTATCCGGCATTTGCACCGCCAGGCAGCCGCCCGGTGCCGTGAGGGAAAACAGCCGGGGAAACAGGGTCTCATGGTCCGGCACCCATTGCAGCGAAGCGTTGGCGTAAATAATGTCCTGAGCGGCGTCCGGCCGCCAGGCGGTGATATCCTCCTGGCTGAACCGGCACTGCGGCAGGCGCGCGCGCGCGTTGCCCAGCATGGCGGCCGAACTGTCGATACCGGTTATCACCGCCTGCGGAAAGCGCTCATGCAGCCCCTGGGTGGAGTTGCCGGGGCCGCAGCCGAGATCCGTTATCCGCGCAGGCGACGTCAGCGGAATGCGCGACAGCAGTTCAAGCGCCGGGCGGGTTCTCTCCGCCTCGAATTGTCGGTAAAGGGTGGGATTCCAATCTGTCATGGCGCGGTCCTCATCAATTAACGCCCCCGGCGGGCAAAACGCTCACGGTTCTCGCTACGGGCAATGTCGGATTTTTTCAGCGCTACGTAGCAGGCGCCGGCGCCGCCGTGGCAGGCCTGCGCGCTGCAAAACGCCTGTACTTGGTCAAACTGCGCCAGCCAGCGCGCCACGAAGCTGCGCACAATATTGGCATGACTGTCGTGATTACGCCCTTTCCCGTGAATAATCAATACCGTGCGCACGCCCGCGCGTTGCAGGCGCAGCATAAAGGCAAACAGATTCAGCCGGCAGGTCTCCACGGGCGCGCGGGTCAGGTTCAGGGTGGCCTCGATGGGATAGCGGCCGCCGCGCAGCTTATCAAGCACACCTTGCTGAATGCCGTCCCGCTTATAACTCAGGGGAAGATCGAGCGGGATGACGTCATGCAGGGCGGTGACAAGGAAATTATCGACAGCGTCGTCTGGCCGGCGCCTCGCCACCGGGGGTTTATGCCGCAGGAAAACCACGTTGGCCGGATCCTTTAGCGGTTTGACATCGTCCATGGCCTCTTTAAACAGATCTTCATCATTACAGGTCATTGTTGTCACTCGCGCTTACCGGGGCGACCGGTTTCGCCCTGGTGTTAATCAGTCACACATCACTTGCAGTACCGGTTTACTATAGACCGGCGGCGGCGTAATTTCACGGCCGGTCTATTTTCCTCCTCGACGGCGGCGGCCGCTCAGAGAGACGCGAAGGCGCGGCCGATCACCCTGGCCGACGCGGCGTAGGCCCGCTGTTCCTCAGGCGCCAGCGTCACCGGCAGCGTGCGCTCAATGCCCCCGGCCCCGACGATGGCCGGTTGGCCGATATACACCCCTTCCCGCTCATCCCACGCCGACACCGGGAATACGGTCTGCCCGTCGGACAGCACCGCGTCCACCAGCCGCGCCGTGGCGGTGCCGATGCCGAAACTGGTCCAGCCCTTGCCCTGCAGAATTTCCCAGCCCCCTGCGCGCACCTGATCTTTCATTGCCGCCAGATCGGGCTGTTTATCGCCGGCCCATTCGCTGACCGGCAGCCCGCCGATGCGCACGGTGCTCCAGGCGACAAATTGAGATTCGCCGTGTTCGCCCATCACGTAGCCGCTGACGCTTTTGGGATCCACCGCGAAAAACTCGCCGACCACCCTTTTCATACGCGCGGTATCCAGCGACGTGCCGGTGCCGAACACCCGTGATGCCGGCAGGCCGCTTTCCCGCTGGATGACGGCGGCAATCACGTCGCAGGGATTGGTGATGCTGATAATGACGCCGCTAAAACCGCTCGCCATGATGCGCGGCACCACCTGCGAGACCGTGGCGCTGGTTTCCACCAGCTCTTCCATCCGGTCTTCACGCAAAAGGGTCGTCGGCCCGATCGCCATGACCACCACCCGCGCCCGCTGCAGCGCGGCATAATCATTAACGACGATATGCACCCTGGACGCGACCAGGGACGCCATATCGCGCAGTTCCAGCCCCTGGCTGCGCGCCTTGGCCTCATTAGTGTCGATTAAGACGATTTCGTCGCACAGTCCCTGGGTCACCAGGGAAAATGCCGTATCGGCCCCCACATGGCCCGCGCCGATAATGCCTACTGTCCGCCCCATAGCTGTTATCCCCTGATGTTAAAGGTGTTTCATCCCCGTGTTTTTTTTACCTTACACCTTTTAAAACGCAAAACCCACCGGCAAAATGTCCCCCGCGCCCGGGATATTTTAGCTAAATGTGCACCAGGGTCGCTGGACACTTTATCATCGACACCAATTGATGGTAAAATTGACCCAAATCAAGTAATGCATGAGCGGCGAGATATGATCATCCAGGAAAAGCGTATTATCAGACGAATCCAGTCTGGCGGTTGTGCGATCCACTGTCAGGATTGTAGTATCAGCCAATTATGTATTCCTTTTACCCTCAATGAGCACGAGCTGGACCAGCTCGACAATATCATTGAGCGCAAAAAACCCATTCAGAAGGGCCAGGCGCTGTTCAAGGCCGGCGACGAGCTTAAATCGCTCTACGCCATCCGTTCCGGCACCATCAAAAGCTACACCATCACCGAGCAGGGCGACGAGCAGATTACCGGCTTTCATCTGGCGGGCGATCTGGTGGGCTTCGACGCCATCGGCGCCGGCCAGCATCCCAGCTTCGCCCAGGCGCTGGAAACCTCAATGGTATGCGAGATCCCCTTTGAAACCCTCGACGACCTGTCCGGCAAGATGCCCAACCTGCGCCAGCAGATGATGCGGCTCATGAGCGGCGAAATTAAGGGCGATCAGGATATGATCCTGCTGCTGTCTAAAAAGAACGCCGAGGAACGGCTGGCGGCTTTTGTCTATAATCTGTCGCGGCGTTTTGCCCAGCGCGGCTTCTCACCCCGTGAATTTCGCCTGACCATGACCCGGGGCGATATCGGCAACTATCTCGGCCTGACCGTCGAGACCATCAGCCGCCTGCTGGGCCGGTTCCAGAAAAGCGGCATGCTGGCGGTGAAAGGTAAATACATCACCATTGAAGACGGCGAAGCGTTGTCGGAGCTGGCCGGCACGCCGCAAAAGGTAAGTTGATAACAAGCATTTAGCCTCCGGCCGGGGACATAATTTTCTATTTTATTGATCCGGCTTCACTTCTCTTCTGTCCGTGATTGTTCCAATGAGTTACTCTTATTTTAACATTCTGTGGCATTACAGAAATGAAGGAGTCTCTTAATGGCCAAGTATCGCAATTTATTAGTCGCAATCGATCCTAACCAGGATGATCAGCCCGCCCTGCGCCGGGCCGTGTATCTGGTGCATCAATTGGGCGGTTCCATCAAAGCCTTCCTGCCCATCTATGATTTTTCCTACGAAATGACCACGCTGCTCTCCCCCGACGAACGCACCGCGATGCGCCAGGGCGTCATCAGCCAGCGTACCGCCTGGATAGAGGAGCAGTGCCAGCACTACTTGAGCAGCGGCGTGCCCATCGAAATCAAGGTGGTGTGGCATAACCGTCCGTTCGAAGCCATTATCCAGGAAGTCATCGCCCATAAACACGACCTGGTGCTGAAAATGGCCCATCAGCACGACAGGTTTGAATCAGTGATATTTACCCCGACAGACTGGCATTTGCTGCGCAAATGCCCCTGCCCGGTCTGGATGGTGAAGGATCAGCCGTGGCCGGAAGGCGGCAAGGCGCTGGTGGCGGTCAATCTCTCCGGCGAGGAGCCGTATCACGATCCCCTGAACATCAAGCTGGTCACCGAAACCCTGGCCCTGGCGAAACAGGTGAACCAGACCGAGGTTCATTTGGTGGGCGCCTACCCGGTCACGCCCATTAATATCGCCATTGAACTGCCGGATTTTGATCCCAGCGTCTATAACGACGCCATTCGCGGTCAGCATTTGATCGCGATGAAAAGCCTGCGCCAGAAATTCCAGCTGGATGAAAAATTCACCCATGTGGAAAAAGGCCTGCCGGAGGAAGTCATTCCCGATCTGGCCGAGCATCTGGATGCCGGTGTGGTGGTGCTGGGCAGCATCGGCCGCACCGGGTTTTCCGCCGCGTTCATCGGCAATACCACCGAATTGGTGATCGATCATCTGAAATGCGATTTGCTGGCTATCAAGCCGGACGACTATGTCTCGCCGGTGACGCTGGAAGGCGGCGATAAGTACGAATAAAGATCGGCGTGGGTTATTGGCTTATGCCGCCAATGCTCCCGTTATGCACCGGCCCGGTTATGCGCTCCAGGCGCAACCGGGCCTCGATCCGCTCCCGGCGGCTCTTGCCGGGGTCATTGGCGCCGTCAGCGCGCTTTATGCCGGGTTAAATGTCGCTTTACGCATTGCATTTATGCAGAAATTGCGTTGCTGTTGCCTTGGTGGACGGGACGTTGCATCAAGATACCGACAGTCGATAGTTTCCCCGAAACATGCCTGCTTCCATAAATAAAAAACACCATGTCATGCAGACTATGGTGTTGACGTTGATCCGGCATAGAGTGCGCTGGCTTTGCAAATCACGGCTGGATGAGCCGCCGGGAGCGGCGAAAGGACGGGCTGCGCCTGGAGCGCATCCCGTACGGTCCAAAGCTGTGATGCAGTGAAGCCAGGGACCGCGCAGCGGCGCGCGATCTGCCGGACGCACGGAGGTTAAGGAGGGCCAGGCGTATGGCCCTCCTTATCGCTTGCCTGCGCCCGGCTAAGCATATAGTCACCCAACGGATGGCAAGCGAAACCTTCACTGGCGCACCATAAAACACCGAGCAAGCGAAACCTTCGCGGCACTATCCCATCACATCATAACGCGCGCAAGATCGCCTCGACGCTGGCCTTGGCATCGCCAAACAGCATCTGGGTGTTTTCCTTGAAGAACAGCGGATTCTGCACCCCGGCGTAGCCGGTGTTCATGGAGCGCTTAAACACGATCACATTCTGCGCTTTCCACACTTCCAGTACCGGCATCCCCGCAATCGGACTGCGCGGATCTTCCTGCGCCGCCGGGTTAACGGTATCGTTGGCGCCGATCACCAGCACGGTGTCGGTGCTGCTGAAATCCTCGTTGATCTCATCCATTTCCAGCACCACATCGTAAGGCACCTTGGCTTCCGCCAGCAGCACATTCATATGCCCGGGCAAACGCCCCGCCACCGGATGGATGCCGAAGCGGACCTTGATGCCGCGGGCAATCAGCTTGGCGGTGATATCATGCACCGGATACTGGGCCTGCGCTACCGCCATGCCGTAGCCGGGGGTGATAATGACGGTACTCGAGCCTTTTAACAGCTCGGCCACTTCTTCCGCCGTGGTTTCGCGATATTCGCCCATCTCGGTTTCTTCGCCGCCGCCGGAGCCGTCGGTGCCGAACCCGCCGGCAATCACGCTCAGGAACGAGCGGTTCATGGCTTTACACATGATATAGGACAGGATCGCCCCCGATGACCCTACCAGGGCGCCGGTCACGATCAGCAAGTCGTTGCTGAGCATAAAACCCGCCGCCGCCGCCGCCCACCCCGAATAGGAGTTCAGCATCGACACGACCACCGGCATATCGGCCCCGCCGATGGAAGCCACCAGGTGCCAGCCGAACACCAGCGCGATAATGGTCATCAGCAGCAGCGCGATGGATTGCAGGGCGACGCTTTCGGTCCTGACAAACAGCACCAGCAGCAGGAACGACACGACCAATGCCGCCAGGTTCATATGATGGCGGTACGGCAACATCAGCGGGCGCGAGGAAATTTTACCGCGCAGTTTGCCAAACGCCACAATCGAACCGGTAAAGGTGACCGCACCGATAAAGATGCCTAAAAACACTTCGGTCAGATGGATATTTTCCATCACCGCATTGATGATATCGCCATGATCGAGATAGCTGTTAAAGCCCACCAGGACGGCGGCCAGGCCGACAAAGCTGTGGAGGATGGCCACCAGTTCGGGCATTTCGGTCATTTCGACCTTACGCGCCAGGTAAACCCCGATGCTGCCGCCTATCACCATGGCGACGATGATCCAGCCGACATTGCCGGCATGGGGGCCAAAAATGGTGGCGATAAGCGCAATCGCCATCCCGCTGACACCAAACAGATTGCCCTGCCGTGAGCTTTCGTGTTTGGACAACCCCGCCAGGCTGAAAATAAATAAAATAGCGGCAACTATATACGCCGCCGTCACTAATCCTTCAGACATGGGTTTACCCCTTAATTTTTACGGAACATTTTCAGCATGCGCTGAGTCACGGTGAAGCCACCGAAAATATTGATACTGGCAATCAGCACGGCGATAAAGGAAAGGAAAGACACCCATCCGCCATGGCCGATTTGCAGCAGCGCACCAACAACAATTATCCCGGAAATAGCGTTGGTTACCGACATCAGCGGCGTGTGCAACGCGTGACTCACGTTCCAAACAACGTAATAACCCACGATACAGGCCAGGGCAAACACGGTGAAATGCGACAGGAAATCACGCGGCGCCACGTTGGCCAGCCAGCCGAATAAAATAATCGCCAGCGCAATCAGGCCATATTTCAGGGCCGGCGAACTGGGTTTGGCAACCGGTTTCGGCAGCGGAGCGGCGGTCGGCTTCTGCGGCTGGGCGGAAACCTGGATCGGTGGAGCCGGCCAGGTCAGTTCGCCGTCTTTGACTACCGTGACGCCGCGAATGACCGTATCGTCGAAGTCCACCAGGATCTCGCCGTTTTTTTCTTTGCACAGCAGTTTCAGCAGGTTGACCAGGTTGGTGCCGTAGAGCTGGGAGGACTGGGTCGGCAAACGGCTCGGCAGATCGGTATAACCGATAATCCGCACGCCGTTATCGGTAACGGTGATGGTATCGGCCACGGTCAGCTCGCAGTTGCCGCCGGTTTGCGCGGCCAGGTCGACAATCACGCTGCCCGGTTTCATCGAGGCGACCATCTCTTTGGTGATAAGCTTCGGCGCCGGCCGGCCGGGGATCAGCGCGGTGGTGACAATGATATCCACATCCTGCGCCTGGGCGGCGAACAACGCCATTTCGGCCTTGATAAACGCCTCAGACATCACTTTGGCATAACCGTCGCCGCTGCCCGCCTCTTCTTCAAAATCCAGCTCAAGGAATTCCGCGCCCATGCTCTGGACCTGCTCCTTGACTTCGGGACGGGTATCGAAGGCGCGCACTATGGCGCCCATGCTGCCCGCCGCGCCGATGGCGGCAAGCCCGGCGACGCCCGCGCCGATAATCATCACTTTGGCCGGCGGTACTTTACCCGCCGCCGTAATCTGGCCGGTGAAAAAACGGCCGAATTCATGGGCGGCTTCCACTATGGCGCGGTAACCGGCGATATTGGCCATGGAGCTCAGGGCGTCCAGGGACTGCGCGCGGGAAATGCGCGGCACCGAATCCATCGCCATCGCGGTGATCTTGCTGGCGCTGAGTTTTTCCAGCAGCGCAGGATTCTGCGCCGGCCAGATAAAACTGACCAGTGTGCTGCCCGGTTTGATGAGCGGAATTTCATCATCCAGCGGCGCATTGACCTTGAGGATGATATCGGATTGCCAGACATCGGCGGTATCTGTAACAGAGGCGCCGGCCGCCAGAAAGGCCGCGTCTTCAAAACTGGCCAGTTTGCCTGCGCCGCTTTCAATCGCCACGGTAAAGCCGAGTTTGAGCAACTGCTCTACCGTTTTGGGCGTTGCGGCAACGCGGGCCTCATTGGCCAGGCGTTCTTTTGGTACACCAATACGCATAGCTTTCCCTTTTTTAACCGTTTTTTTTAAAGATAACCGTCATCCTGACCCAAAAGTCAAATGTGTCATACGGTAGACCCTGGGATCACCCTACAAGAGCCACACAATAACCTACTGAAAATAGTTTCAGCGGTCTATATTTTGTGCGGACAAACAGCATTTTCCCCTAAAATGGGCGTACTGTTTGCCCCTGCTCAAGCAATTGTTATTCACAGTGACATAAATTGCTGAGACACTCACCATTATTACATGCCATAATCGCCAGCTAATCTGTTATACATCAACAGTTCAGCATGTTTAGCCTGAAAGCGTTTGTCGAAAGGATTTTTTATGAAGCTGAAGAACACATTTTTGGTCTCTGCGTTACTCACTTTGACGGCGTTATCCGCGCAGGCAGCCCAAGAGCTGACGCCGGAAAAAGCCGCCAGTCTGCAGCCGTTTGACCGGATTACGATTACCGGGCGGTTTAACGCCATTGGCGACGCCAACGATGAGATTTCGCGCCGCGCCGATGCCAAAGGCGCCTACGCCTATTATATCCAGGGCATTAACGACGCCAACAACAGCGGCAACTGGCGCGTCACCGCGGACCTGTATCATAAGGACGCCCCCGCCGCCTCGCAGGAAACCCAATACCGCTATTTTAACGGCGTAAAAGAACTGCCGCGCCAGGAAGCCAACCTGCTGGAACCGTATGACACCGTCAGCGTAAAAGGCTTTTTCCATAGCCAGCCTGATATCAACGACGCCATTTCCAAAGCCGCCCAGGCCAAGGGCGCGGCCTCATTCTTTATCGTGCGCCAAATTGACGCCAACGAAGGCGGCAATCAGTTTGTTACCGCCTACGTGTACAAAGCCGACGCCGCCAAGCGCGTAGTGCAAAGCCCGGACGCCATCCCCGCCGATTCGCAGGCGGGTAAAGCCGCGCTGGCCGCCGGCGGCGCCGCCGCCGCCAAGGTCGAAATTCCCGGGGTGGCTTCGTCCGAGTCACCGAGTCGTACCGTCGGCCGGTTCTATGAAACGCAATCCACCACCGGCGGTCGTTACACTGTAACGCTACCCGACGGCACCAAAGTGCAGGAAGTCAATAAAATCACCGCGGCGCAAATGGTGCCTTTCGATTCCGTGACCTTCACCGGGCATTACAACAGTTCAACCGACGTGGCGCATGAAGTCGCCCGGCTCGGCGCGAAAAAAGGCGCCAAATATTATCATATTACCCGGCAATGGGAACAAAACCAGAGCGGCGGCAACCTGACCGTCAGCGCCGATTTGTTTAAATAGCGAATCCGCCGTCCGGCGTGTCGTTGGCAGGCCGGAATGCAGGACAATGAGAATGACGCGCAGCGCGATGGGCAAGGAAACTTGCCCATTTTTATTGGCTGCCGTCAGGCGGCGGGATTTTCGCTTACCAGCGGCAGCACCACGGACAATCGCTCGTCATGCTGGTTAAGCAACAGCTGCTCGCCAAATTCCTGCTGGATTGCGCCGAGCTGCGCGCGATCCAAGGAATACGGCAGCTTGATATCAAAGCGTCCGATACCCTGCTGCTGCGCCAGGGCAATCAGCCTGATGACATTGGTTTCATCATTGACCTGGGTGGACAGGACTTGCAGCGCCAGGGCCTTCAACTGCTCCTGCCGGGTTTGGACATGTTTCTGCGGGGTTTTAGTGACAATGCCGAAGATGGGCATTACGCCATAAATCGCGTCGATGAAACTCCAGCGTTTTTTGCAACTAGCCGAAAGATAATTCGTATAATCAAAGCAGAGTTTTTCGCCTTGACCGGCCGTCGCACGCAGATGATTAGCCATCTAGCCCGTTCCTCTCGTGACCAACCGAAGTTGAATGCCCGTGTTCGAAAAAGTGGCGGTTATTATAGCATATCGCGATCAATAATAGGCGAATCAGCGCCAGATGCCCCCATCACTTAATGGTAAAATTTTGTGCCGCCGGCCCTCCCTTATCGCCGCCGCGGTTCGGCCGCCGGTAAATCGCACCGGTAAAAACCATTAACGCTTATCCGATGGCGCAACATCAATACAGGCGGTATGCTCATGGCGGCTACCGATAACCTTCACCTATTTTGAGCAGATTACTGGCGTTATGAACACGATCGTTTTTGTTGAAGATGATACCGAGGTCGGCAACCTGATTGCCGCGTGGCTAGGCAAACATGACTTCGAGGTAACCATAGAACCCCGCGGCGACCGGGCGCAGGAGGTGATAACCCGGCTTAACCCCGACCTGGTGCTACTGGATATCCTGTTGCCGGGCAAGGACGGCATGACCATCTGCCGCGATCTACGCCCGGTATACGAAGGTCCGATCGTGCTGCTGACCTCCCTGGACAGCGATATGAATCATATTCTGGCGCTGGAGATGGGCGCCAACGACTATATCCTTAAAACGACGCCGCCGGCGGTACTGCTGGCGCGCCTGCGCCTGCACCTGCGGCAGAATACGCTTATCCCGCGCCCCGCCGCGCAGACGCCGGCCACGACCGGCAGCGTGCTGCACTTCGGCCAGTTGAGCATCGATCTGATTAATCGCGAGGTGATTTTAGGGACCGAAACCATCCTGCTCTCGACCTCGGATTTCGAGTTGCTATGGGAGTTGGCCACCCACGCCGGCCATATTATGGACCGCGAGGCTTTGCTCAAAAACCTGCGCGGCGTCAGCTATGACGGTTTGGACCGCAGCATCGACGTGGCTATTTCCCGATTGCGGAAAAAACTTCATGACAACGCGCTGGAGCCGTTCCGGATTAAAACCGTGCGTAATAAAGGCTACCTGTTCGCACCGAATGCGTGGGAGAACGCCGGGTCATGAGGAAACTGTTCATTCAATTTTATCTGCTGCTGTTCGTCTGTTTTCTGGTCATGACCTTACTGGTCGGGCTGGTGTATAAGGTGACGGCCGAACGCGCCGGCAGGAAATCAATGGACGACCTGATGAAAAGCTCGATTTATCTGCTGCGCAACGAGCTGCGCGCCACGCCGCCGCGCGATTGGAATAAAACCATCAATAAGCTGGATCTTAACCTGTCGTTTCAATTGCATATTGAACCGCTGAAAAAGTACCAGTTGAATCCCCATGATGATCTGCGCCTTAGACGTGGCGAAATCGTCGCCCTGGACGATGAATACACTTTTATCCAGCGCATACCGCGCAGTAATTATGTGCTGGCGGTCGGCCCCATACCCTATCTGTTTTTTATTCATGAAATGCGGTTACTGGATTTGGCGCTGCTGGTCTTTATCGGACTCTCCCTGGCGTTTCCGGTATTTATCTGGATGCGGCCGCACTGGCAGGACATGCTGCGGTTAGAAACGGCGGCGCAGCGCCTGGGCGCAGGGTTCCTGGAAGAACGCATCCATTTCGACAGCGCATCAAGCCTGCTGCGTCTCGGCGTAGCCTTCAACCAGATGGCGGATAATGTTAATACCCTGATCGCCAGTAAAAAACAGCTTATCGATAATATCGCCCACGAGTTGCGCACTCCGCTGGTGCGGCTACGCTATCGATTGGCCATGAGCGAAGGGCTGTCCACCGCGGAGCAGGAACGGCTGAATCATGATGTCAGCCAGCTGGAAGGCTTGATCGATGAGCTGTTAACCTTCGCCCGGCTCGACCGGCCCCAGGTCACGCTTAACCTGGCTCCCATGAACCTGCCCGCCTGGCTTACGGAAAAACTCAAGGACATCAGGTTATTGCATCCGGAACGTATTATCGGCCAGGAAATCACCGCCTCCGGCGATTTCGGCCAGGTCGATGCGCGGCTAATGGAACGGGTGCTGGATAATCTGGTGAATAATGCGCTGCGCTACAGCCGGGAAGCCGTTATGGTCCGGCTCGGCATCGAGCGAGGTTACGGCTTCCTGCAGGTTGACGACGACGGGCCGGGCATTCCCCAGGATGAGCGCCTGCGCGTGTTCGAGCCTTTCGTCCGTCTCGACCCCAGCCGCGACCGCAGCACCGGCGGCTGCGGGCTGGGTCTGGCGATCGTACGCTCCATCGCCCTGGCGCATGAAGGCCAGGTGGCGGTGAACGAGAGCCCGCTCGGCGGGGCCAGCTTTTTATACCGCTGGCCGGTAAACCAGGGCGCGCGCGACCCGCTGGCGCTGAAAAGCCCGCTGTAACCTGCGTGGCTGCGGGATGTCAGAAGATATCCGTGGCCGAGGTGGTGGATGGATACACGGAATTGTATGTTGTAACTAAAATACAGCGGCGAGGGTGGTACCTCTTTGTTTCTCCGCCTGTACATTCGGTTACACGCCGAAACCAAACACTCACGGACAACGCGGCGTTAAATCCTTATTGTGTCTTCACCGGCCCCGAATCGGGGTTGTAAATAGAAACCGCAATTCTGAGGATTTGACAATGAAGAAAGTACTTGCACTGGTTATTGCTGCCGCCATGGGATTGTCCACCGCTGCGTTTGCCGCCGATACCACTACGACTACCGCTCCTGCCGCGACGACCACCACCACGACTACCGCTGCACCGGCTAAAACCACCACGACTACTCACAAGAAACACGTGAAGAAAGTGAAAAAAGCAGCCCCTGCGCAAACTGCCCAGGCCGCTAAAAAACACGTGAAGAAAGTGAAGAAAGCCGCTCCGGCGCAGACTGCCCAGGCCGCTAAAAAACACGTGAAAAAAGTGAAGAAAGCCGCTCCGGCCGCTGCCGCTGCCACCACGACCCCTGCATCATAAGATGCGCCGCGCCTGAACCTGGTTTAACGCCGTTCAGGCCGGAGTCGGAATATCATGGCTGTCAGAGCTGATGAAATAGTCATTTTAGCGCATTATTATTGACTCACCGACACCCGGTTCGCCGGGTGTCGGTTTCTTAAGGCTTCGTCTATGCTGCGCCGATATAGGTATGAAATCATCCTGGGTTGCCTGATTATTTGCGCCGTTGTCAGCACCTTCTTTTTTATTTAAGTCCCTTCCCTTGCCCAGCGCCTGCGTATTTTCCGCCTTAACGGCGATCTGTTTTAGCGTGCTGAAACACAACGATTTTTCTCTGTATTCCCCTATTTATAAGCTATATTGAGATAATATTTTTTCATGGATGATATCAGCACTTATCATAAGGCAAGCTTGTATATGCGTATTGTTCCGCTGTTGCTGTGGTGTTTGTTGCCTCTCGCTACCTTTAACGCCGCATCGGCCGGACTGAGTAAAGAACAGAAGGCGCTGTTTTTCGGCCATGACCACCGCCAGGCCATCACCCAGCCGGATGAATGGCCGTGGCAGGCCATCGGGCAGGTGGAGACCGCCAGCGGCAATCTCTGCACCGCCACTCTGATTTCTCCGCACCTGGCGCTGACAGCCGGTCATTGCGTGCTGACCGCGGGCGGCGTTATTGATAAAGCGGTGATGTTGCGTTTCGTGGCGGAAAACCAGCTCTGGCGTTATCAGACCAGCGCCATTGATACGTTGGTCGACAAACAGCTGGGTCAACGCCTGAAACCCTCCGGCGACGGCTGGATCGTGCCGCCCGATGCGGCCGCATTGGATTTCGCCCTTATCCGCCTGACCAAAACATTTAAAAAAATCAAACCACTGCCGCTGTGGCAGGGCGACCATCAGGAACTGACCCTGCAGCTAAAGCAGGCCAATCACCAGGTCACCCAGGCCGGATATCCCGAGGATCACCTGGATACGCTCTATCGTCATCAGGATTGCCTGGTGACCGGCTGGGCGCAGTCGGAGGTGTTATCCCATCGCTGCAACACCCTGCCGGGCGACAGCGGTTCGCCGTTAATGCTGTATACCCTTACCGGCTGGCGTTTAATCGCAATCCAGAGTTCCGCCCCGCTGGGCAAGGACCGTTATCGGGCGGATAACCGCGCGCTGGCGGTGACCGCCATTCAGGATGGCCTGTCGGCATTGGCCGACAAACCGGGGAAAGCCTTGGCGAAGTGAAGGATTTTCAGCGTAGCCCGTTACATTTCCCGATTAACCCGCTATCTGTTCCATCGCCTGCAAGATGCGTTTTTCCGAGACGGGATAAGGCGTGCCGAGCTGCTGGGCAAAATAGCTGACCCGCAGTTCCTCAATCATCCAGCGGATTTCCCTGACATCCTCATCTTCGCGCCGCAGCGGCGGCAGCTTGTCCAGCCACTGGCGCCAGGCTTGCTGCACCTGCTCGACTTTCAACATCTGGGCGCGATCGCGATGCACATCGTTGGGCAGTTTTTCCAGGCGGCGTTCCAGGGCCTGCAGATAACGCAGCGTATCGGGCAGCCGTCGCCAGCCGTTGCCGGTGACGAAACCGCGATAAACCAGGCCGCCCAGCTGCGCCTTGATGTCCGACAGCGCCAGGGCCAGACTGATATCCACCCGTCCTTTCAGGCGTTTATTGATGGCGAACACCGCCGTCAGGATTTGCTCCACCTGCCCGGCAATCTCCACCACCGTCGGGTTCAGGTTGGCGCGCACGTATTCCTGCAGTTCGGCAAACTGCTCCTCGCGCCAGACCAGGCCGCCGCGCTGCTCGATAAGCTTGTCGACGCCGCAGGTAATGCAGTCGTCAATCAGCTCCATCACCTTGCCGAATGGATTGAAATACAGCCCCAGCTTGGCTTTGTTAGGCAATTTTTCATGCAGGTATTTTATCGGCGAGGGGATATTAATCAGCAACAGGCGCCGGATGCCCTGCCACATCGCCCGGCGCTGATCGTGCTCGGTTTCAAACAGGCGGATAGCCACGCTGTCTTTTTCATCCACCAGCGCCGGATATGCCTTGAGCGAATAACCGCCTCTTTTTTGCTCATAGCGCTCGGGTAAATCGCCAAAGCTCCACAGATGTAAATCACGCTGCTCCAGGCCGTCGTCGGCCACGGCGGAAAGGGTTTGCTGCACATTGTCTTTTAGCTGCAGCTTCAGCGCGTCGAGATCCCGGCTTTCTGCCAGCGTCTTATGTTTATCATCCACCACCCGGAACGAGATTTTCAGATGATCCGGCACCTGATCCCACTGCCAGGCGTCGCGGTCGATGCCCACCCCGGTCATGCGCTTGAGCTCGCGCTCCAGCGTATCGAGCAGCGGCCCGTCGGCGGGCGTGGCCCTGCCGAGAAAGGCTTCGGCGTAATTGGGCGCCGGCACAAAGTTACGCCGTAACGGCTTAGGCAGCGATTTAATCAGCGCAATGATAAGCTCCCGCCGCACGCCCGGGATCTGCCAGTCAAAACCGGCGGCGGTGACCTGGTTAAGTACCGGCAGCGGGATATGCACCGTGACCCCGTCCGCGTCCGCGCCGGGTTCGAACTGATAGCTGAGTTTTAATTTCAGATTGCCCTGGTGCCAAACGTTGGGGTAATCCAGGGCGCTTATTGCATCCGCGCCCGGATTGATCAGCATGCTTTTTTCAAAGTTAAGCAGATCGGGGTCCTGTTTGGCCGCCTCTCGCCACCAGCTGTCAAAATGCCGCGCCGAGACCACCTCCGCGCCGATGCGCCGATCGTAAAAGGCAAACAGCGCCTCGTCATCCACCAGGATATCGCGGCGGCGTGATTTATGCTCCAGCTCCTCCACTTCCGTCAATAGCTTGCGGTTGGCATGGAAAAATGCGT
This sequence comes from Sodalis sp. C49, assembly GCF_046352915.1. Lineage (NCBI taxonomy): Bacteria > Pseudomonadati > Pseudomonadota > Gammaproteobacteria > Enterobacterales > Bruguierivoracaceae > Sodalis > Sodalis sp. C49. The sequence continues at coordinate 1,029,815 of NZ_CP163303.1, forward strand.
GCCGGGTCTGCCACTCGCCGGCCACCAGGGCGAAACGAATAAACAGTTCACGGCACAGCGCCGGATCTATCGCGCTGTAATTGACCTTGCGGCCGGCCACGATGGGCAACCCCAGCAAGGTGACTTTCTCCACCGCCATCACCGACCCCGCCGCCTTTTCCCAATGCGGCTCGCTGTAGCTGCTTTTAACCAGATGCGGGGCCAACGGCTCAATCCATTCCGGGTCGATGCGCGCGGCAATGCGCCCCCACAGCCGGGTGGTCTCCACCAGTTCGGCCACCATGGTCCATTTAGGCGGTTTTTTAAACAGCCCCGAACCGGGGTAAATGGCAAAACGGGCGTTGCGCGCGCCGGTGTATTCTTGTTTTTCAGCGTCCTTTTGCCCGATATGGGACAGCAGGCCCGACAACAGGGCGCAGTGCAGGCCGCGATAATCCGCGGGCTGCGTATTCACCGGCAGCCCGAGGGTTTTTACCGTCTGTCGCAGCTGGGTATAGACATCCTGCCATTCGCGTACCCGCAGGTAGCTGAGGAAATCGACCCGGCACTGACGGCGGAACTGGCTGGAGGACAGCGTCTTCTGCTGTTCCTGCACATAATCCCACAATTTGACGAAGGCGATAAAATCCGATTCTTTATCGGCGAAACGGCGGTGTTTTTCGTCGGCGGCCTGTTTTTTATCCATCGGCCGCTCGCGCGGATCCTGGATGGACAACGCGGCGGCGATCACCATCACCTCGCGCACGCAGGCATTATTACGCGCTTCAAGCACCATCCTGGCCAGCCTGGGGTCGAGCGGCAGCTGCGCCAGCTGGCGGCCCAGCGGGCTAAGCCGGTAGCCGCGCGCGGATTCTGCCTCCAGCGCCCCCAGCTCCTCCAATAACCGCACGCCGTCCTGGATTTGCCGCTTGTCCGGCGCTTCCACAAACGGGAAGGCGGCGATATCGCCAAGGCCGAGCGCGGTCATCTGCAGGATGACCGAGGCCAGATGGGTGCGCAGGATTTCAGGATCGGTAAATTCCGGCCGGGAGAGAAAATCCTGTTCTGAATACAACCGGATGCAGATACCGTCGGATATGCGGCCGCAGCGCCCTTTGCGCTGGTTGGCGGAGGCCTGCGACACCGCCTCGATGGGCAGCCGTTGCACCTTGGTGCGGAAACTGTAGCGGCTGATGCGCGCGGTGCCGGGGTCGATAACATATTTAATGCCGGGCACGGTCAACGAGGTTTCCGCCACATTGGTCGCCAGCACGATACGCCGGCCGCTGTGGGACTGGAATACCCGGTTCTGTTCGCTATTGGACAGGCGGGCGTACAGCGGCAGCACCTCGGTATGGGGCAGGTTGAGCTTGTTCAGGCCATCGGCGGTGTCGCGAATTTCACGCTCGCCGCTCATAAAGATCAGAATATCCCCCGGCGCCTCGTGGCTGAGTTCATCCACCGCGTCGAAAATGGCCTGGGACACGTCACGGTCGCCGTCCTCCTCGCTCTCCACCACCGGACGATAGCGCACCTCCACCGGATAAGTGCGTCCGGAAACCTCGATAATCGGCGCGTTGTTAAAATGGCGCGAAAAGCGCTGCGGGTCGATGGTCGCGGATGTGATAATCACCTTTAAGTCCGGACGTTTCGGCAATAGCTGATGCAGATACCCGAGGATAAAATCGATATTCAGGCTGCGTTCATGCGCTTCGTCGATAATCAGGGTGTCGTACTGCAGCAGTTGCCGATCCTGCTGTATTTCCGCCAGCAGGATACCGTCGGTCATCAGCTTGACCAGCGTGTTGTCGCTTATCTGATCGTTAAAACGCACCTTATACCCCACCGCCCCGCCCAACGGCACCGCCAGCTCCTGGGCGATGCGATCGGCCACGCTGCGCGCCGCCAGGCGCCGGGGCTGGGTATGGCCGATGAGACCGGTGATGCCGCGCCCCAGCTCCAGGCAGATCTTGGGGATCTGGGTGGTCTTGCCGGAGCCGGTTTCACCGGCGACAATCACCACCTGGTTATCGCGGATGGCCTGGAGAATATCCTGGCGTTTCTGGCTGACCGGCAGATTTTCCGGATAGGTTATGGCCGGGCGGGCGGCCAGGCGGTTTGCCGCGCGTTGCGCGGACGCCTGGATATCGGCGGCGATTTGCTCGGCGATAGCGGTCTGCGCCTCGGGCCGGGTGACTTTTTGCGCCCCCTGCAGACGGCGACGTAAAACTGTTTTATCGCGGAGCATAACCGACTCCAGCGAAGCGGACAGTGCCGCCAGCGATGACTTCACGATACCTTTCCTTATACTGCGACCGGATACAGGCGCTGTTCCGGCCCGAATAGAATGTGCTTATGCCGTTAGTTTACCATATCCCCGGCGCCGGCTTTAGCCGCCTTTCCCATCGTTCAGGAAATTCGAACAAACAGCTCGAAATATTGCGCTATCACTGCGGGAGGATAATCAATAGAGTGTTTCTCAACGCCTAAGGGTTAATGACCTATTGAATTATAAGGAACATCTGATGAGCAAAGTATTAATTCTTAAATCGAGTATTCTTGCCACGTTTTCCCAGTCCAACCAGCTGGCCGACTTCTTTATCGAACAATGGCAAAAAAACCACAGCGGCGACGAGATTACGGTACGCGACCTGGCCGCGCAGCCGGTACCCGTACTGGACGGCGAGCTGGTCGGCGCCCTGCGCCCGGCCGACGCGACCCTGACGCCCCGCCAGCAGGAAGCGTTGGATTTATCCGATGAATTGATCAATGAGCTGCAGGCCAACGACGTGATCGTCATTGCCGCGCCGATGTACAACTTCAACATCCCTACCCAGTTAAAGAATTATATTGACCTGATTGCGCGCGCCGGCGTGACCTTTCGCTACAGCGAACAAGGCCCTGAAGGCCTGGTAAAAAACAAAAAAGCGGTGGTGCTGACCACCCGCGGCGGTATCCATAAAGACACCCCCAGCGATCTGGTGACGTCCTATCTGCGCCTGATGCTGGGCTTCCTCGGCATCACCGACGTGGAATTCGTGTTTGCCGAAGGCGTGGCCTACGGTCCGGAAGTGGCGGGCAAAGCCCAGGAAGACGCTAAAGCCGCCATCAGCCAGTTTATCGCCGCCTGATGCCGTGACGGCGGCCATGATGGGTAAGGTCTTCAAGACACCCTGCATCCCGACGTCCCTGGAATACAATCCGCGCGCGGCGCCCTGGCCATCAGTGACGCTGCACGCTTACAGAGTGCAAAAGCGCATCCCGGATGCGCTTTTTTATTTGGCCGGCACGCAAGGCTGCGTCTGCGAGTCCTGGCACAGCGTCGGCTGCAGCAGCGCCACGCTCTGTTTGTCCGCCTTGATGGTAATGTCGTGTTCGATTTTCACGTTCATGTTAATGGTAATTGGTTCGCTGGGCATCGCCAGCTCAATGCGCGGCACGCAGGCGGCGGCGCCCAGCGTCAACAGCAGGCCGGCCAGCTTATATCCTGTGTTCATCTCTCTCTCCTTGCTGCCCCGGCGGGGACGGTGCCGGCCTGTTTTTCCAGGGCCTGCTCCACGTTGGTGCCAAAGCGCAGGCTGCGCCACAGCATGAAAATATTTTCCTGATGATGGTAATTCAACCTGACCTCGCGCTGGGCATTGATTTGCGGATTGGTGCCGATAAAATGCGCCAGTAAATCCAGCTCGCCGTCGCGGTTCACGTTGACATCCGCCCGCAGACGGCTGATTTCCATATAACGCAGCCAGTTGATGGCCGCGCCTGTGGCCAGGTTGCGGCTGCCGATGGCGTCGGCGAATTGTTTATCCAGTCGCAAAGCCATCCGGTTGTCGCCGGCGACCCAGCCGCCGCGGATATACCCCGCCCGATCGCTAAAATGCAGCGGCAGCTCGCCGCTGACACGGCCGGAGAGGGCAAACTGCTTAGGTTTAAGCGCGGTAATCAGTTCGCTCATCTCAATGGATTTGACGCTGAGCACCGCGGCGTCGCGCTGAGGCAGGCTTAGCGGCGTAAGGTGGATCTTGCCGCCCAGCGCGTCCACATCCACGCCGGTGAGCGTCAGCGGACGACGTTCATCATAAGGGTAATACCCCTGTAGTCCTATCGCCAGGTTATTCAGCGTCACCGGGGTGATAATCGTCGCGACACGCAGGCTGACCGGCTGTTTTACGCCCAGTTGCCAGCGCTGGTCCTGCAAACGATAAGAAAGCCCGAGCGCAACGCCCGACAGATGATTTTCGCCCACCCACACCTCTCCCTGGCCGACGGTGGCATGTCCGCCGGCCAGGAAGCCTTGGCCGATAGCGGCGGAAAACGCGCTTTGCGCGTTGAATTGCCCGTCGCGCAGGGTAATGCGCAAATCCGGCGCCAGTAAGGTCTGAAAGACCTTCAGCGGCTGTTTCGGCCACCAGGCCTGCCCGCGCAGTCGGTTGCCGTCCCAGCGGCCGTTCAGGCGCACCGGCCCGGTAACGCCGGCCTGAAGCTGGCCTTGCCACAGAAAATCCTGCGGCGTGGTGCCGGTGAAACGCAGCGTCATCACCGGCCGGGGCAAATAGCCGCCGCGGGCAATATCGATCCGGCGGGCATTGACCCGCAGCGCGCCGCTGAAGGCCGGATTATGCTCCCCACGGCGCCAGCGCAGCGGCGCCGTAAGCGCCAGGCGCGGGACGGCAACGCTGACCAGACCGTAGTGGATTTGATCGAGGCCGCTGGACAACTCCGTCAGTTCAATCTGGTCCGCCAGCCAGGATCCGCGTCCCGCGATATCCCACCGCGCCTCGAACGGCGTCAGGTTGCCCCCGCCCCAATAACGCCAGCGCCACTCGCCCTTATCGGGCAGGAAATCCAGCGCGCGGCCGTCCATATGCAGGGTGAAGTGCCCGTAATCCGGCACGTTAGCCTGTAAGATGGCCTGCAATCGCCCGCTGAGGCCCCGGGATGACACTTGCACGCCGGCCAGCGGCAGGCGCGCGCTGTTAATGCTCAGCGCCTCGGAAATCAGTCCGGTGACGCGCAATAACGCCCCGGGCAGCAGCGCCAGGGTCGGATCGGTGAGCAATCCGCGCAACTGGCCGGGAATCGACGCGCTTAACGAGAGCCCCCCCTGGTTGGCCGTGCCGGTAAAACGGAAATCCAGCGCATTGTCACTCAGGCGCAGCGGGCCGGGGCCGACGGTCAATACGGCATTGGCCTTGCCGCGCAGGCCCTGGGTCAGCATATTCATGCGCGCCGTTAATCCCAGCGCGTCGGGACCGTCCAGCCAATGCGCCAGGGTCAGGGCGATATTGCCCGACAGGGGCTGGGTGGCATAGGGCCAGCGCCACTCGCCGTCGGTAATCTGCAGGTCATCGCCGGCGATGCGCCAGGGCAAGCGCGCCAGCCTGATATCGGTTTGACCGTCGGTCACCAATAACTCCCCCTGCCGCTGCCGCCAGCTGATATCGGCGTTCACCGGCCTGCCGTCGGCCAATACCAGGCCGGCGGTCAGTTCACCCTGTTCCGGCGGCATCATCACCTGGGGCGACAACGTCATGTCCCCGGTTAACCCGATGCGCAGCGCCCCGGATAATACCGTCGGTCGCGCGGGAAATAGCGGTGCCGGCTGGGGCGGCCCGGCTAACGACGCCGGCGCGGGGTTCTGTAAGCCGAAGGGCGCGTTGAAGACCGGCAGCGCCGGTAAGGCCCGCGGGGGCTGCGGCTGCGCGCCGGTAAACGTCAATTCGCTTATCGACAGTTGACGGTCGCGCAACGACAAGGCCAGGCGCAGATGTTCATTGTGGTAATATGCCCGGGTGCCGGCGGCAAGATGCTCCAGTTCCAGTCCGCCGGCATAGGCCTGCCAGGGCGCCACCGTCAGGCGGCCGATGCCGAGCGTAAAGCGCGGCAGAACCTGCTCGACGGCCGCCCAGGTCAGCGGCTCGCCGCTTTCTTCACGCGCGCGGGGCGCATTACAGGTGCTGTCCACCGTTACCTGGCCGGCGAGGATGCGCCATGCGCCGTCCTGGCGCCGGGCGCTGATATTCTGGCCGGTTATCCAGACGCAGGACGGACGGTTTAACGCAAAGCCGGGCAAAATCACCGTCCCCTGATGCCAGCGCGGCCGGCCGGTCAGGGTAATATCGACATCGGCGGGCAGCACCAACCGCGCCGCCACCGGCAGCCAGAGCGGTAAAAAAAACCACCCCACTGCCACCGACAGCCCAAGAAGCGCCAGCAGCAACAGGGCAACCGCTCCGGAACGGCGTAGAAAAAGGCCTGTGCGCCTGTATGCGCCTGATGCGTCGGTCATGACATTCCTTATTGTCCCTAAGCCTGCAAGATACCATAATTATATTCCACGCAACATTTTAGGTGATACGGCACAAACGCGTACTTTTATCCGTCTGAGAAGGATACATTGAATGATACCGCGCCACCTGCCGGCCGATCTTATGGAGTAGGACTGATGAAACTAGCCGTCTACAGCACTAAAAATTACGATCATAAATTTTTGTCACAGGTAAATGAACATGTTGGCTTTGAAATAGAATTTTTCGAATTTCAATTGACGCCGCGTACGGCCAAGACCGCTGAAGGCTGCGATGCGGTGTGTATTTTTGTCAATGACGACGGCGGGCGCGACGTACTGGAGGCCTTGGCCGAAATGGGCGTAAAGCTGCTGGCGCTGCGCTGCGCCGGCTTCGACAATGTCGATCTGGCGGCGGCCAAAGAGCTTGGCATTCAGGTGGCGCGGGTACCCGCCTATTCGCCCGAAGCGGTGGCGGAACATGCCATCGGCCTGATGATGTGCCTGAACCGGCGCATTCACCGCGCCTACCAGCGCACCCGCGACGCCAATTTTTCCCTTGAGGGCTTAATCGGCTTTAATATGCACAACCGCACCGCCGGGGTGATCGGCACCGGTAAAATCGGTGTCGCCACCATGCGCATCCTGAAAGGCTTCGGCATGCGCCTGCTGGCGTTTGATCCCTACCCCAGCGCCCAGGCCCTGGCGCTGGGCGCCGAATATGTGGATTTAAAGACCCTGTTCGCGCAATCGGATGTGATCACCCTGCACTGCCCGCTGACGCCGGAAAACCACCATCTGCTTGACCGGGAAGCCTTCGCGCAAATGAAGGACGGCGTGATGATTATCAACACCAGCCGCGGCGGCCTGATCGATTCGCAGGCGGCCATAGAAGCGCTGAAGCTGCAGAAAATCGGCGCGTTGGGCATGGACGTTTATGAAAATGAGCGCGATCTGTTTTTTGAGGATAACTCCAACGACGTAATCCAGGATGATGTGTTCCGCCGCCTCTCCGCCTGTCACAACGTGCTGTTCACCGGCCACCAGGCGTTCCTGACCGAAGAAGCGCTGACCAGCATCGGCGAGGTTACGCTGGAAAACCTGCGCCAGCTAAGCCAGGGCGAGCACTGCCCGAATCTGGTTACCGCCTGATACCCGGCCGGCCTCGCCTGATGATACGCGGGGCCGGCCTAAACGTGGCTGGGGGTTACCTGGCGTCAGTGATTAAGCCCATTCTCTCGATTAGCAGGCTCATTTTATCGATATAAGGACCCAGCCGGGTCAAATTCTCCTGTACCTCGGCTCTTATTGCCTCCAGCGGATAAGCGTCATTATTCAGTTCCCGCAGCCATTGCACATATCGGCCCATTACGTCCATCAGACGGTCGAACTGCCTCGGGCAGTTGATCTGTGCCGCGCCCCCATCCTCCCTCGCGCCGGCATTGATATCCTGTAGCAGGGCCTGCACATCCCGGCATAGCGCCTCGATACTTTCGCCAAACGCGCCGCATGCGGCAAGAAAATGGCTGGCAGACCATGAGCTCCCGGCAGCCAAGGCGGCGCCCGGTTCGCAGCACCTGATTTTTACCGGCACGACAGCGCCGGCGTCTTGCCCGGCGACAGCGGCGTCGCGCTTGCGCTGCCGGCCGATGCCGGCAGGCGCGAGGCTGATGTCGGCGGGCGCGTGGCTGACGGCCAGCGGCCAAGGCGCCCGCCGCCGGGCAGCATCATCTCCCGCCGGGGATAAACCGGCGGCATCAGGCATGGCGGGAGGGGAGAGTTTATTCAGAAATGGGTTCATAATAGCGTTTTATCCTTGATGGACGGGTAGCGATCCTGGCCCCTGTCAACGGCAGTTGCCAGCAGGACCACGATGTTATGCCATCAGGGGGCTCCCCGTAACGCTATCGGACCGGCGTTGCCCGAGGGTTCAGGCAAGAACGTATTGCCTGGCTGGGGATGGGAGCGGGATGCTTAAAAACGCTTGCCGTTGGCCAGTTGGCACATGCCCACCGTGGTGCCGTCAAGCTGGCGCGCCAGGGTCATGGTGCCGCCCGCGTTCATGCAGCGGGGGGTATTGGGCACGTCCACGCGCTGCGGCAGGCTGGCGGTGGTAGCCTGCTGGCCCATCTGCTCGGGCTCGTCATTATTGGAACTGCTGCAGGCGACTAATAATAGCGCGGATGTTGCCATCAACCACCGTGAAAACGTCATTAATCAGCTCCGTAATAATTGTACTAGGAATAGTCTGAAGCTTGCATTCTAGTCGCACAGCGTCTTGACGTCGAGTCTTGCGGGGCCGGTTTTACAATTATCCGCGCGCTTCATCGCACAAAAGCAAAAATCCCCTAGGGTTGCTACTGGTATACTGGCGCCCATAAGGGGTAACCCAATGATTTATGGGTTATCAACCGTGAACAGAAAAGGTACAGCATGATCACCACAGACGGGAATAACGCAGTCGCTTCGGTGGCCTATCGCATTAATGAAGTTATCGCCATTTATCCGATTACGCCCAGTTCCACCATGGCGGAGCAGGCCGATGCCTGGTCCGAGGCGGGCACCGCCAATATCTGGGGCGATGTTCCCCGCGTCGTGGAGATGCAGTCCGAAGGCGGCGCCATCGCCACGGTGCACGGCGCGCTGCAGACCGGCGCATTATCCACGTCCTTTACCTCGTCGCAGGGTTTGCTGCTGATGATCCCGACGCTGTATAAACTGGCGGGTCAGCTGACGCCGTTTGTCCTGCATGTGGCGGCCCGTACCGTGGCCACCCACGCGCTGTCGATTTTCGGCGACCATTCGGACGTGATGGCGGTACGCCAGACCGGCTGCGCGATGCTCTGCGCCGCCAGCGTACAGGAAGCGCAGGATTTCGCCCTGATATCACAGATCGCCAGTCTCAATAGCCGGCTGCCGTTTATCCATTTCTTCGACGGTTTCCGCACCTCGCATGAAATCAATAAAATCGCGCCGCTGGCGGACGCGACGCTGAAAAGCCTGCTGCCGCAGGAGGCCATCGACGCCCATCGCGCCCGCGCGCTGACGCCGGATCGCCCGGTGATTCGCGGCACTTCGGCCAATCCGGATACCTATTTCCAGTCGCGCGAAGCCACCAACCCCTGGTACCACCAGGCTTACGACCATGTGCGCCAGGCCATGGACGCCTTCGCCGGCGCCACCGGCCGCCAGTATCGTCCTTTTGAATATTACGGCCATCCCGAGGCCGAGCGCGTGATTATCCTGATGGGGTCGGCCATCGGCACCTGTGAAGAAGTTATTGATACCCTGCTCGCCCGGGGTGAAAAGGTCGGCATCGTCAAGGTGCGGCTCTATCGCCCGTTTCGCGCCGATGCGTTGCTGGCCGAGATCCCGCCGGGCGTCAAGGCCGTCGCGGTACTCGACCGCACCAAGGAACCGGGGGCGCTGGCCGAACCGCTTTACCTGGACGTGATGACCGCGCTGGCGGAAGCCTACAGCCAGGGACAGCGGGATAGCCTGCCGCGTACCATAGGCGGTCGCTACGGCCTGTCGTCGAAAGAGTTCGATCCGGCCTGCGTGCTGGCGATTTTCAACGAGCTGTCCCTGCCGCGGCCCAAGCCGCGCTTTACCGTGGGCATCTATGACGACGTCACCAACCTGTCCCTCCCCCTGCCGCAAGCGGATTTGCCGCGCCTGGCAAAGCTGGAGGCGCTGTTCTACGGACTCGGCAGCGACGGCACGGTGTCCGCCACCAAAAATAATATTAAAATTATCGGCAACAGCACCCCGCTGTTCGCCCAGGGCTATTTTGTGTATGACTCGAAAAAAGCGGGCGGCCTGACGGTTTCCCACCTGCGGGTCAGCGAAAAACCGATTAACTCCGCCTACCTTATCAGCCACGCCGACTTTATCGGCTGCCACCAGTCGCAGTTTATCGATAAATACCAGATGGTGGAGCGGCTGCGCCCCGGCGGTATCTTCCTGCTGAATACCCCCTATGGCGCCGATGAGATCTGGGCGCGCCTGCCGCAAGAAGTGCAGGCGCTGCTGAAGGCGCGCCAGGCGCGGTTTTATATCATCAACGCGGCGCAGATTGCCCGCGAATGCCAACTGGGCGCGCGCATCAATACCGTAATGCAAATGGCGTTCTTCCAGCTGGCCGCGATTCTACCCGCGGACAGCGCGCTGGCGGAGCTGCAGTCGGCCATTGCCCGCAGCTACCGCAGCAAAGGCCAGGAACTGGTGGAGCGTAACTGGCAGGCGCTGGCCGCCACGCGCGAAGCCCTGTTCGCCGTGCCGCTGGAAGACGTTAACGATCGTAGCCCCATGCGTCCGCCGGTGGTCTCCGACGCCGCGCCGGACTTTGTCAAAACCGTGACCGCCGCCATGCTGGCGGGCCTGGGGGACGCCTTGCCGGTCTCCGCGCTGCCGCCCGACGGCACCTGGCCGGTCGGCACCACCCGCTGGGAGAAACGCAATATCGCCGAACAAATCCCGCTCTGGAAGCCGGATTTGTGTACCCAGTGCAACCATTGCGTCGCCGCCTGTCCCCATGCCGCCATCCGCGCCAAGGTCGTGGCCCCGCAGGCCATGGCCGCCGCCCCCGCCGGCCTGGCTTCGCTGGACGTGAAATCCCGTGATATGCGCGGCCAGAAATATGTGCTGCAGGTGGCGCCCGAGGACTGTACCGGCTGTAACCTGTGCGTCGAAGTGTGCCCGGCCAAGGATCGGCAGGATCCCGCCATCAAGGCCATTAACATGGCCTCGCGGCTGGAGCATGTGGAGGAGGAAAAAATCCATTATGACTTTTTCCTGGATCTGCCCGAGATGGCCGTGTCCCAGCTGGAACGCATCGATATCCGCACCTCGCAGCTGATTACACCGCTGTTCGAATACTCCGGCGCCTGTTCCGGATGCGGCGAAACCCCCTATATCAAGCTGCTGACCCAACTGTACGGCGACCGGCTGTTAATCGCCAACGCCACCGGCTGTTCCTCCATTTACGGCGGCAACCTGCCGTCCACCCCCTACACCACCAATGCGGAAGGCCGCGGTCCGGCGTGGGCCAATTCGTTATTCGAGGATAACGCCGAGTTCGGCCTGGGCTTTCGCCTGACGGTGGATCACCATCGCCGGCGCGTGCTGCGTTTGCTTGAAGAGCACGCGTCGCTGTTGCCGGCGGATCTGGTCGGCGAACTGCGGGCGGACGGCGTGGCGGTGGAAACGCGGCGCGGGCAGATAACGCGGCTTCGCGCCGAACTGCGCCCGCTGCTGCAAACGCAGAGCGTCGACGCCGGCCTGCGCCAGCTGGCGCAAGACGCCGATTACCTGGTGGATAAATCCATCTGGCTTATCGGCGGCGACGGCTGGGCCTATGATATTGGTTTCGGCGGGCTGGATCACGTCATGAGCCTGACGGAAAACGTCAATATACTGGTGCTGGATACCCAATGTTATTCCAATACCGGCGGCCAGCAGTCGAAGGCCACACCGCTGGGCGCGGTGACCAAATTCGGTGAACAGGGCAAACGCAAAACCCGCAAGGATCTGGGCGTCAGCATGATGATGTACGGCCATGTCTACGTGGCGCAGATTTCACTCGGCGCCCAGCTTAACCAGACGGTGAAAGCCATCCAGGAAGCGGAAGCCTATCCGGGCCCGTCGCTGATCATCGCCTATAGCCCGTGCGAGGAGCATGGGTATGATCTGGCGCTAAGCCACGATCAGATGCGCCAGCTCACCGCCACGGGCTTTTGGCCGCTGTACCGGTTCGACCCCCGCCGCGGCGACGAAGGCAAATTGCCGCTGGCGCTGGACTCGCGCCCGCCCAGCAGCGATTTGAGCACCACACTGCTTAACGAGCAGCGCTTCCGGCGGCTGAATACCCAGCAGCCGGAGGTGGCCGCGGCCCTATACCAGGCGGCGGAAAAAGACCTGAAGGCGAAATATGACTTCCTGGCCCGCATGGCGGGTAAAACCGACGCGGCGGAATAGCCGACCGCCGGCGTTACGTTATCAACGCTGCGGGCCGGCAGGCGGCGAATATCGACGCCATGAGGCGGCATGGACTTTCCAGTCGCCGCCCCAGGGGTTATTATTAAGCATAATTTAGCGATTATTCAGGTACGCAATGGATCAGGGCGACGTGACCTTCGCGGTGCAACAGCCGGCGCAGGACGTTTTTTATCTCTCATGGGTGGCCTATATTCGCCCCGTGGTGCTGTTTCTGGTAATGGGCGCCATCGGCCTTATCGTGTCGCAGTCTGCGCGCGACGCCAATTACATCCTGGTGGGCTACGGTATCCTGTTTGTGGCTATTATCAAGGTAATCTACGATTTTGCCTGGCGCAGGCGTTTCGTATTTTATTATGATGATGACGGCGTCTGGGTGTTCCGCGGCCTATTGCCGTGGAAAAAAGGCGTCGGCGGCGTCAAATGGCGCGATATTGACGAGGCCACGTTTGACACCGGGTTTTTCAGCTGGCTGACCAAGTCGTACCGGGTCCGCGTCGGCCACCGCTTTACCCAATCGAACGAAATCCTGGTAACCCACATCAAGCGCGGCAACCAGGCGGCGGCGGTCATCAACCAAAAGCTGATGCAGGATTTCCCCAACTGAAAGTGTTCAACGTCGCCGCCATAATCGCGTACAATCCCCGACAAGAGTCCTCACATCGCGGCCCCGCGGGCTTGGCGGCGCGCCGGTAACAGTCAAAGGCATAACCACCGTGGTCGACCAAAAAGAGCAGTACAACCTGAACAAGTTACAAAAACGCCTGCGCCGCAACGTCGGGCAGGCCATTGCCGATTTTAATATGATCGAAGACGGCGATCGCATCATGGTATGCCTCTCCGGCGGCAAGGACAGCTACACCATGCTGGAAATCCTGCGCAATCTACAGCAAAGCGCGCCGATCAGCTTCTCGCTGGTGGCGGTCAACCTGGATCAAAAGCAGCCGGGCTTTCCCGCCGATATCCTGCCCGCCTATCTCGATGCCTTGGGCGCCGAGTATAAAATCGTTGAGGAAAATACCTACGGTATCGTCAAAGATAAGATCCCCGAGGGTAAAACCACCTGCTCCCTGTGTTCGCGCCTGCGGCGCGGCATTTTATACCGTACCGCCACCGAGCTTGGCGCCAATAAAATTGCCCTGGGGCATCATCGCGACGATATCCTGCAGACACTATTCCTGAATATGTTCTACGGCGGCAAGTTAAAAGGCATGCCGCCGAAATTGATGAGCGACGACGGTAAACATATCGTCATCCGCCCGCTGGCCTATTGCCGCGAAAAGGATATCGAGCGCTTTGCCGAGGCGCGCGCCTTTCCCATTATCCCCTGCAACCTGTGCGGTTCGCAGCCCAACCTGCAGCGGCAGGTGATAGGCAATATGCTCAGGGACTGGGATAAACACTACCCGGGGCGCCTGGAGACCATGTTCCGCGCGATGCAAAACGTGGTGCCGTCCCATCTCGCCGACGGCGGGTTATTTGATTTCAGGCAATTGCATGCCGGCGGCGACATCATCGACGGCGGCGATATGGCGTTTGACCCGCTGGAACTGCCGGCGCAGCCCGCGGGCTGGCTGGCGGATGATGACGTTGATGCCCTGCCGCCTGTCGGCGCGCGCCTCGACGTCGTGGAAATAAAATAGCGCGAGCTACCACATATGCGGCGGCGGGTCCTGTATCGGCTTGGGGTCGGGATTATAGGGCGGCTCCAGGGGCGGATCCGGCAGTGGGTTCGGGATCGGCGGCGGATCGGTCGGGATGGGTTCTTCCGGTATCGGATCGCCTGGAATGCTCATTCGATACGGAACCGGTGCCTGGCGCACCCGGGGTGTCATAGTCATAGGCATACTGTCCACCTCTTTAAAGGGTCTTATCAAAGCAGCGCGTTTGCTGCGGACTCACGTTAAGGATAGTGGGCAATTGGGGTAAGGACAAATCCCCGCCCTGCCGCCCGGTTAATATGCCCGCCGGGGAAAAACCAAAAAAAAATGCCAGGTTAATAAACCCGGCATCGTATGAATTAAATATGCTATGCAATAATTCAAAAAAGGAAGTAAGACAATATGGAGCGCAACGCCCATCGCTTGACGTTGCATTCACCTGCGGGATCGATAGTGCCCCATCCCGCGCCCCTGCTTTTTGATATTGCTCAATATTAGCCGGCTTTTTTGCGTTTTTTGCGTAAATTTTGCCGCGCATCGCCGCCACGCTATGCATATGGCTATAACCATTTACGCCGTTTTAACCATAGCGCCACACAAAGCACCAAGATAATTAACGCCAGGCAGAAGATACTGAAACCATAACGCATATTGCCGCCGGGGATGCCGCCCAGGTTGACGCCAAACAAACCGGTAAGAAAGGTGGTCGGCAGGAAAACCATGGCCATCAGCGACATGGTATAACCGCGGCGGTTTATCGACTCGGCGGTAATCCAGTTAATTTCATCGGCAATCACCGCCGTGCGGGCAATGCCGCCGTCGATATCGTCGATGCCGCGCCCCAGGCGATCGGCGATATCCTGCATGCGCCTGCGGTCGTCATCCCCCATCCAGGGCAAATGCTCGCTGGCCAGGCGGGCGAAGACATCGCGCTGCGGCGCCATATAGCGCCGCAGGACAATCAGCTGCTTGCGCAGTTTCGACAGCTGGCCGCGCGGCGGGATCTGCTGGTCCAGCAGATCGTTTTCCAATACGATGATGCGGTCATGCATATCTTCAATAAACTCGCTGGTGTGATCGGTCAGGGTATCGCACATATCCACCAGCCAGTTGCCGCTGTCCACCGGCCCCTGTTTTTTCTGCAATTCGTCAAGCATCTCCTCCACCGCCTGGATCGGCTGGTTACGGGTGGTGACGATCAGTTTTTCCGTGATATAGATACGCAGGACAATCAGCTCTTCCGGGTATTCCTCGGTATTGAAGTTAATGCTGCGCAAAATTATCAGCGCGCCTTCGGGAATGCGGTTAACTCGCGGCCGCGTGCTGTTGCCGGCCAGCGACTCGCGCACCGGATCGGGTATCAGCGGCGATGTGGCCAGCCATTCCATGCTGGCCTGATGTTCCGTATCCAGGTGCAGCCAACAGGGATGGAGGCAATGCGCAATGTCCGAGGCCTCGATAGGCGTAATGCCGCCCTGGCCGTCTAATTGTCCGGCGTAGACCACGCCGTTGATATGCAAGGCTTCACGATCGAGCACTTCCAACTTTTTTTCCTTATTCGGCACGATTCGGCACGGATTGATGTCAAGTCTAGCGCCAAACGGGAAGATATAAAGAATTATAAAACCTCGAGGTTACAGCACGTGATGCCGGCACCCTCGCTATGCGCGCGGACGGACGTCGCAAACGCGGTTTTTGCCCCGGCTTTTGGCCGCGTACAGCGCGGCATCGGCGCTGCGGATAAATACGGCGGGCGTATCTTCCGGCCTCACCGGCATGGCGGCGTGGGCGCCGGCGCTGATTGTCACCACGCCAAAGGGGCTGGCGTCATGGGGGATTTGCAATTCATGCACCGCCCTGACCACCGTCTCGGCAAACGTACGCGCGCCGGCGAGATCCGTGCCGGGCAGAATAACGGCGAACTCTTCCCCGCCGTAACGCGCCACCAGATCGTTCACCCGGCGCGGCAGCGCCAGCAGCGTTTGTCCTACCCGCTGCAAACATTCATCCCCCGAGACATGGCCGTAGATATCGTTATATTTTTTAAATAAGTCGATATCGAGCAGGATCAGCCCCAACGGCGTCAGGTCGCGACAGGCGCGCTGCATCTCATTTTGCAGCACGATATCAAACTGGCGCCTATTGGCGAGGCCGGTAAGACCGTCATGCAGGGCCTGAACAGCCAGCTTTTGATTTAATTCCGTCAATAAGTCCCGGGCGATAAGCAGGTCTTTTTCCGAGCGCAGGCTGAAGTTAATTTGCCGCAGCAGCGCCCATGCCAGCAGGGTTAAAATGATCAGGATCCCCGCCCCGCCCGCCGCAAAAATAATACTGTCGGTACGCCAGCCGCGCAAAACTTCCTTTTTAGACAAACCCGCCGCGATGACCAGCGGATACTGATCCAGCTTGGAATAGCCGAAGATGCGTTCCACCTTATCGTAATAAGAAATAATCGTTGCATTGCCGGATTTGGCCCGCGGCAACACATCGGTAAACAGCGTGCTTTTGGCCATGCTCCGGCCGATGGCGCTTTCCTCATAAGGCCGGCGATATAAAATGGTGCCATCGGCCAGCATTAATACCAGGGCGGTGTCATTGTCGATGGCGAAATGATTGTAATACTCCTGGAAATAGCTGACATAGACCGTCGCCAGCGCCACGCCGCCGAAGCTGCCGTCCTGGTTATTTATCCGGTGCGACACCGGAATGACCAGATCGCCGGTGGATCGGCTGCGGATCACCTTGCCTATATATAAGCGATTGTCATTATGGGCTTGGTGATATTTGAAATATTCGCGATCCGCATTATTGGCATGAGGCGGAATAATACCCGAAGCCGTCACCAGCCAGTGCCCCTGTGAGTCATAAATAAACCCGCCGTGCAGCTGCGGCAGGTGTTTAAGCTGCTCACTCATGACTTTTTGCAGGCGCGGCAGCCGCGCCTGCGACAGGCCGTCCGTGTCCAGGCGTTCCATCAAATCCTGCAGCGTAATATCCACCTGCAAAAAGGTGTCTTCCGCATGCTGGGAAAGGGCGCGCGACAGATTGGCGGAATCTTGTTCGGCATTCACCAGATCGCGCCCATGCGCATTCCAGATTTGCCAGGTATCAAGGAAAATAATGGCGCAGGCCACCACCACAATAAAAATAGCGGCATGGATCAGCAGCGAAGCATGATTGACGACCTTATGCAGCAGGCGTAAGGCACCATTCGGCGAATAATCCATCTATTCCTTGATTTTACGGGTTTTACATCAGCTGCGACGGCGTGCTGTTATGCGCAGGAGGCAGGGAATTTCAGTTAAGTATTAAACTAATTAATGTAATTTGCAATTAATAACCCCACCCGGCCAAGCCGGAGGAATAGACCGCGGAATTTCCAGGCCATGCGCGACAAGCGGAGTCCGCAAAACCCGTCAGAAATACCGTCCGCGTCTTTGCCTCAGAAAGGCGTTGACGGCGACGGCAGATGCCGTCCAGCAAAATAATATAGCGCGACGAAGAGCAATAACCCGCAGAACTTCAGCGGGTTAACAGGGCTATGCGCCAAGCGGCGGACAGTGATAAAGCAACGGCGCGGACTTAGTGCCTGAGGATATACATCGTCTGGCTATAAGCCACATCTTCCGGATTGGTTATCGGATATCCCTGCACCCAGGGTTTGATCAAACGGCCGTTGGTATATTGGTAAATGGGCGCAATCGGCGCTTGCTCGGCTATCATATCTTCCGCTTTATTGTAATCCGCGCTGAGGCGCTGCGGATTGGTTTGCCGGCTGGCCTCGGCGAGCAGGCGATCATAGGCGGGATCATTAAACTTGGCGATATTGCCGCTATGGGTGGCGGTCAATAATGACAGGAAGGTGGAAGGCTCGTTGTAATCCCCTACCCAGGAAGCGCGCACCACGTCAAAGTTACCGGTATTGCGGCTGTCGATATAGGTTTTCCATTCCTGGTTCTCCAGCTTGACGTTTACCCCCAGCTTTTTCTTCCACATCGAGGCCACGGCGATAGCGATTTTTTCGTGACTTTCCGACGTGTTATACAGCAGGCTCAGGGTCAGCGGTTTCTCCGGGCCGTAGCCCGCCGCTTTCATCAGCACTTTTGCCTCGGCGTCCAGCTCTTCCTGGGAATGCCGCTGCAGGAAATTCTGCTGCGGCGTGAAACCCGCGGTGACATCCGGGGTAAAATGCCAGGCGGGTTTTTCGCCGGTGCCGACCACTTTTTCGGCGATAATTTTACGATCAATGGCATAGGACAGCGCCTTGCGCACCCGCACATCGTCGGTGGGCGCGCGCCGGGTGTTGAACGCGTAATAGTAGGTGCCCAACTGGTCCGGGGTATAAACCTGGCCGGGAATATCCTTTAGCAACTGCTGGTAGCGGTTTTTGGGGAAGGATTCGGTGATATCAATATCGTTGGCCAGGTAGCGATTCAGGGCGGACGATTCCTGATTGAGCGGAATAAAGGTTACCTGGGTCAATACCGTATGCTGATGATCCCAGTAATGTTCATTGGGCGTGAGGACGATTTTTTCATTTACGACCCTCTCGTGCAGGGCGAAGGCGCCGTTGCCCACCAGGTTGCCGACCTTGGTCCAGTCGTTGCCGTATTTTTCCACCGTGGCGCGATGCACCGGGAACAGGCTGAAATTGGCGGTCAGGCTGGCAAAATACGGCACCGGTTTGCTGAGTTGCACCTTTAGGGTGTAATCATCCGGCGCGCTGACCCCAAGCCGTTCTGCGGGAAGTTTCCCGGCGGTGATGTCTGCTGCGTTTTCCAGGCCGGCCAGTTCGGCGAACCAGGCGAAGGAGGACAGGTTTTTCGGGTCGGCGAGACGCCGCCAGCTGTAGACAAAATCATTTGCCGTGACAGGGTCACCGTTTGACCAGCGCGCGTCGTGGCGCAGGTGGAAAATAAACGTGCGGTTATCGTTGGTTTGCCAGCGGGTCGCCACCCCCGGGATAAGATTGCCCTTGGCGTCCTCATTGACCAGTCCTTCAAACAGATCGCGCACCACTTGGGCTTCGGGCAGGCCGACCACTTTGATCGGATCGAGGGAAGCCGGTTCATCTTTGATATGGCGCACGATGTGCTGCTGTTCGGCCAGCTGCGTGCCTTCGGGTACCGTGGCGGCCCAGAGATTGCCGCTCAGGGCGATAATAAACGACGCACATAAGGTAGGGTTGAAACGCGGCATGGCATTATCCTTGTTATCGTAACCGGTGCAGAGCGGCCCGGCGCTTTCCCGGTGTTTTTCCTGCCAGGGATAATAACGCCGGACGTTTTGCGCTAAAGTAGATGAATCAATGTAACGTATTATTTTCGGTCAGGAAACAGTATGGAGTTATTTCAACCACGCGCGCGGCGGGGAAAGCTGCCTTCCCTGGGCGAGCCCTACGGCCGGTCGGTGCTGGGCGCGCCGTTGCTTTTTTTCCCGGCCGCCGCCCCGGCCCCGGATACCGGGTTGATTATCGCCGGTACCCATGGCGACGAAACCGCAAGCGTGGTGGCGCTGTCGTGCGCGCTGCGCACGCTTGGCCATCCTGCGCGTCATCATGTGATCCTGGCGGTAAATCCGGACGGCTGCCAATTGGGATTGCGGGCTAATGCTAACGGCGTGGACCTGAACCGCAATTTTCCCGCCGCCAACTGGCGGCCGGAGGAGACGGTGTACCGTTGGACCAGCAGCGCGGCGGAGCGGGATGTCTTGCTGTCCACCGGCGCCGGACCGGGCTCGGAGCCGGAAACGGCGGCGTTATGCCGATTGGTGGCGCGACTCGCCCCCGCCTGGGTGGCGTCTTTTCATGAGCCGCTGGCCTGCGTGGAAGAGGCCGTGCCATCGCCTTTGGGCGCCTGGCTGGCGGCGCGGCTGGCGCTGCCCTTGGTGACAAGCGTGGGCTACGAGACGCCGGGTTCGTTCGGGAGTTGGTGCTCAGATCGTGGTCTGTCCTGTATTACCGCCGAGCTTCCCGCCGTGTCGGCCGACGCCGCCACCGATCGTTACCTGGCGGCGCTGGTTGAGCTGCTGATCTACGATGGGAATGCCGGGTGAGAGACGCTCATCCTTTAACCAGCCGGTTTTAAGTCCGGTGGTATCGGCGGCCATACCCTGCCATGGGCGTTCGGGCGGATGGGAAAACCACGCCCGATTCGACCCCATCGGCACGGTGTCCCTTTAACACGTCTTGTGTAGGTTTGGCGATCGCCGTCCTGGTAATATTGGGCTTACGTGAAGATGAATGTCGCCATGGTGATGTCGCTGCGGCGGGGGTTTCGCTTGCCGTGCGTGAGGGTGCGCTAGGGCATATGTCGCTTTGGCGAAGGTTTCGCTTGCCGTGCGTGAGGGTGCGCCAGGGTATATGTCACTTTGGCGAAGGTTTCGCTTGCTGTGCGTGAGGTGTTCATATGTATTGCCGGGCGCCGGCAAGCGACAAAGAGGCCGTACCGCGACGGCCTCCTTGACCTCCGCGCTCCCGGCGGCTCATGCCGGGGTCACAGGCGCCGTCAGCGCGCTTTATGCCGGTCCACATGTCGCTGTTGGCCATGCGTTTTATGAAGTGACTGCGGCGCTGTTGCTTAGGATAGGGATTGGCGTCGGGATAGGATTGACCATCATGGGATGCAATTGCTGTGGAATGCAGCTGACACAACGAAATGTTGGACATGCAGTCATGCAGTCATGCAGTCATGCAGTCATGCAGTCATGCAGTCTTGCAGTCTTGCAGTCTTGCAGTCTTGCAGTCTTGCAGTCTTGCAGTCTTGCAGTCTTGCAGTCTTGCAGTCTTGCAGTCTTGCAGTCTTGCAGTCTTGCAGTCTTGCAGTCTTGCAGTCTTGCAGTCATCATTCAACTTTAAGCTTAAGTTTTAACAGTAAGCATTACGCTTTCAACCATTAGCCATCAGGCTGTACACTTTAGCGCAAAATCAATACTGATATTTTTCCGGTAATCGCATACCGCTAGGAACCCCAAAACGCTGTTATTCTCACAGGCGATGGTGTTGACGTGGTGCCGGCATAGAGTGCGCCGGCAGCGCGCATCACGGCTGGATGAGCCGCCGGGAGCGACGAAAGTCCGGTTTGCGCCGGGAGCGCATACCGGGCGGTCCACAAGCCGGGATGGGTGATGCCGGGCACCGCGCAGCGGCGCACGATCTGCCGGACGCGCGGAGGTCAAGGAGGCCGTCGCGGTACGGCCTCTTTGTCGCTTGCCGGCGCCCGGCACTACATATGAACACCTCACGCACGGCAAGCGAAACCCCCACTGGGGCAACATAAGCCATTTCGCCATCCGCAAATGCCCCCCCCACCGCGGCCACATAAGCCATTTTGCCATCCGCAAATGAAACCCCTGCCGCGGCCACATAAGCCGTTTTGCCATCCGCATATGAAACCCCCACCGCGGCAACATAGGCCATTTTGCCATCCGCAAATGAAACCCCCGCCGCGGCCACATAAGCCATTTTGCCATCCGCAAATGCGCCCCCGCCGCGACAAAATAAGCCTCCCCGCCAGCCGCCAGCGCCCCCGCCACGATTGGCGAGGTCACTTACAAATTATGGCGAAAAAAGCGGCGGACGGCAGACGAAGCCATTTTAGTCCAGGGTGATGGAGCCGCAGCCGAAATTGAGGTGCGGTTCGGCATCCAGCGCCAGCCAGGTCGGACCGTCGAGATCGATAAACCGCGCCCCGGGCGTCAGCGGCAGCGCGGCGGCGATAGCGCGCGAGGTGCACAGCATGCAGCCGAGCATAATGCCGAAACCCTGTTCCCGTGCCTGTTGCGCCAGCAGCAGGGCTTCAGTAAGGCCGCCGGTTTTATCCAGCTTGATATTGATCATCTCGTAATTATCCCGTAATGCGGGCAACTGCTGGCGGGTGTGGCAGCTTTCGTCGGCGCAGATGGGCAGCGGATGGATAAAATGCTGCAGCGCGGCATCCTGCTCTGCGGGCAGCGGCTGTTCAAGCATGGCCACGCCCAAATCCGCCAGCAGCTGGCAGCGGGACGCCAGCCCTTCCGGTTGCCAGGCTTCGTTGGCGTCAACAATCAGCGTGGCGTCCGGCACTGCGGCGCGGATGGCCACCATGCGCTCGGTGATAAGCCGGTCGTCAAGTTTGATTTTCAGCAGCCGCGCCCCCGCCTGCCAGTAACCCAGCGCCGCCTCGGCCATGCGCTCCGGATCGTTGATGCTCAGCGTTTGCGCCATGGCGATGGTTGCCGGCAGCGCCACGCCCGCCCTTTGCGCCAGGGTTTGGCCGGCCAGCTGGCGTTCCAGGTCCCAGAGCGCGCAATCGACGGCGTTGCGCGCCGCGCCGGCCGGTAACAGCTGCTGTAATACGTCGCGGGTGATATCCTGTTCCACCGGATGAACCACGGCGGCGAGCTGTTCCATGACCGACTGCTCAGTTTCGCCATAGCGGGGATAAGGCGTGCATTCGCCAATGCCCCGGACGCCGTCCTGTTCTATCTCCACCACCACTACCCGGGCTTCGGTACGGCTGCCGCGCGCAATAACAAACGGCGTATGCAGCGGCCATGCCTCCGGATAGAAACGCATTACTCTCATTGTGACCCCTTAGATAAGCAATAATAAATCAAAACTAAACAACCCTGCCGGCAAACACAAGGTCATGAAGATATTTACGCGGCGCGGCGCGGGCGTCAGCCTTCGCCCTCTTCGCCGGATTTTTTGGCGCTAAGGCCGTATTCGCGCAGCTTATTGGCAATGGCGGTATGGGAAACGCCCAGGCGTTTGGCCAGTTTGCGCGTGCTGGGATAGGTTCGGTAAAGGCGGGTCAGCACGGAACGTTCGAAGCGTTTGCTGATCTCATCCAGGGACCCGTCGAGGATTTCCTCCGCCATGGGCTGCGTCAGGTCGAAATCCGGCAGATCAATATCGGCGACGCGCAGTTCGTCCCCGTCCAGCTGGGCCATGGCGCGGGTTAAAACATTTTTCAGCTGGCGTACATTGCCCGGCCAGGCGTAGCGGTTAAGCATAGCGGCCAGGTCGGGCGCGACCCGCGGGCGGGGGATGCCCTGCTCATCGCAGAACTGGGCGATAAACAGCGCGGCCAGCGGCATGATATCGTCCGGCCGGTCGCGCAGCGGCGGCAGGCTGAGCGTCAGCACGTTCAGGCGATAATAAAGATCTTCGCGAAACTGTCCTTTATGGACCAGTTCCAGCAGGTTTTTCTGGGTGGCGCAGTAGACGCGCACATCCACGTGCATTTCACGATCCTCGCCCACGCGGCGGAACGTGCCGTCATTAAGAAAGCGCAGCAGTTTGTTTTGCATGCTCGGCGACATCTCGCCAATTTCGTCGAGCAAGACCGAGCCGCCGCCGGCCTGTTCAAAAAAGCCTTTTTTGCCCTCAAGGGCGTTGGGATAGGCGCCGGCGGCGTGGCCGAATAATTCGCTCTCCGCCACATCATCCGGCAACGCGGCGCAGTTCAGCGCCAGGAACGGGTGTTTGCCGCGCCGGCTGCGCAGGTGGCAGGCATGGGCCAGCAAATCCTTGCCGGTGCCGGTCTCGCCGGTAATCAACAGCGGCGCATCCAGCATCGCCAGCCGTCTGGCGCGATCGAGGGTTTGGCGCATGGCCTGGCTGACGGCGATGATATGGCTGAATTCGCTATCATCGTTCGGCGCGTGTTCCTGCAGTTGGCGTCCCATGCGCACGGCGGATTTCAGCAATATCACCCCGCCCACCGTGGCGGGCTGTCCGTCTTCGCCGGTCAGCTGAACGGGGGTGATTTCCAGCAGATAGTCCTGGCCCTGGATCACCACCCGCAGGCTTTCGGCGGCCTGCCGGCCGCTCTCAAGCCAGCGCACGACGTTAAAACCGCCGATCAGCTGGTTTACCGGCTGTTGGTGCAGTTGATCGGCGCGTTGGCCGAACAGGGCCAGCGTGGCCGGGTTAGCCAGTTCCACCCGGCCTTTGAGGTCGATGGACAACACCGGCTCCGGCATGGCGGCCAGGATGGCTTCCAGCGCGCGGTGCTCGCGCTCGGAGGGCATAAACGCGACGGTATGCACGTCGCAGACGCCGGGGATGCGGCGGATTTCCGCCATCAGCGCCCGAAAGGTGTCGATTTCAAGCGTAGTCAGATTAAGATGGATCCGCCCGCTGGGGTCGATTTCAATACCGCGCAAATCGATACCGCGCGCTACCAGTAAATCCAGCAATTCCCTGGCCAGACCGAGGCGGTCCTGACAAATAACTTCCAAACGCATGTACGCCTCTTACCCGTGATGACAATATTGGCTACATAATACGTGGCGACGCGTCCGGGATGAAGTCATCTGTCACAAAAAGTTGCCAGGATGGAAAATTTTCCGCCCGGCGCGGGCCACGGCGCAGCGGACGGGAGCATCAGGGGGCGGGTTTACGCTCCATCAGGCTTTTCAACTGGCCGATAATTTCCCGCCTATAGTCCCCCAGGCGCGGTTTGTCGCCCTCTATCCAGGGCAGCGGACGACACAGTTCCATGGCCTTGATGCCCAGGCGCGCGGTCAGCAGGCCCGCGCCCATGCCCTGGGCAACACGGGCGGAGAGGCGCGCGGTCAGGTCCTGCGACATCCAGTCCAGTCCCACTTCGCGCACCCATTCGCTGACGCCGGCAAAGGCGATGTTCAGCAATACCAGCCGGAATAACCGGATGCGGCTGAAATACCCCACTTCAATGCCATACAGCGCCGCCACCCGGTTGATAAGCCGCAGATTGCGCCAGGCGATAAACCCCATGTCTACGATGGCCAGCGGACTGACCGCGATCATCAGCGCGGACTCGGCCGCGGAACGGCTGATTTCCGCCCGCACCCGGCCATCGATGACCGGCTGCACTATTTTGGCGTACAGCATAACCACTTCACGATCGCTGTGGGTATCGTGCAGCATCGCCTGCCAGCGCCGCAATGCAGGATGGGCATCGTCAATTCCGGCCTGGCTGGCCAGGCGCAGGCAGAACGCGCGACCCTGGCCCAGCGCGTGGCTGCGCAGCAGCTCCCCGGCCCGGTCGCGTTCCCCGGCCCGTTGGCGCAGGCGATATAACCGCCGCCATTCGGTGGCCAGCGACCCGGCGCCCGCCAGGACAAACAGGGCGCCGGCGCCCAGCCCGCCCAGCGCCAGCCAGTCGTGCTGCTGCCAGGCGCGCGCGGCCCACAGCGCCCCCTGCGCCCCCGCGCTGACGACCAGCAGCCCGGTGCCGGCAATGACCATGCGGCGCCAGATACTGCGTTTCGGCCGCAGGGCGTTGACCAGCAGTTGCTCCGCCCGCCCTTCCTCATCCTGCTCCTGCTCCGGCGGCGTCAGCGGATGAAACTGCGCATCCTGTAATTGCTCAAAGGTGAGCTTGGTGCGCAGCGCGGGCTCCGCCGGCGGCGCCAGCGGCTTGTCCGGCTGTGGTGGAAAATCGATACGGGGCTTTACGGGATCGTTCATCGTAGTTTATCTCCCAATAAAAACTCCATCACCGCATCCAGGCGGATGTGCGGCAGCGGCCGGTCGGGGTCCATGGCGCGCGGACGGAAATTTTCGAAGGCGAATCCCTGTTCGCGCCAGAAGGCGGCGCCCGGCAAACGGGCCGGCACGTCGCCCGGATAAAAGGTCAGCGGCTGGTTGTCCTCCAGACGATGTCCGTTCAGGGCGGGAATGGCGCCGCCCTGATGATCGACCAGGCCGTTTTGCGTGGCCTGCACCGAGGCCAGTCCCACACAGTCCATGGTGATGCCTTCGAACGCGGCATTTTGCCAGGCGTCCTGTACCAGTTGCTGCAATAGCGACACCAGGTTGGCCTGCTGATCGGTGGTGACGTGATCGGCCTTGCTGGCGGCAAACATCAGCCTGTCGATACAAGGCGAAAACAGACGGCGGTACAGGCTGCGCTTGCCGTAATGAAAGCTTCTCATCAATTGGGTCAGGGCCAGGCGCATATCGTTAAAGGCATGGGGGCCGCTGTTTAGCGGCTGCAGGCAGTCGACCAGCACGATTTGCCGATCGAACCCGGTAAAGTGCTGCTTATAAAAGCCCTTGACCACTTCCTGGCAGTAATAGTGATATCGCGCGCGCAGCATGCCGAGATTGGACGTTTTTGCCGCCTGTGCCAGCCGTGCCTCGCCGTCGTCCGTCACATCGGGCCAGGGAAAAAACTGCAGCGCCGGCGCGCCGGCCATATCGCCCGGCAGGACAAAACGCCCGGGCTGGATAAAGTGCAGGCCCTGGCGCTTGCAGTGCAGCAGGTAATCGGTATAGGCGCCGGCGATATCCGCCAGCGCGCGCTCATCGGCCGGCGCCAGTGGGTCAAGCGCGGCGCACTTCGCCAGCCACGGCGCCGCCCATTGCGCCCTATCGCCCTGCAGCAGGCCGTGCATCTGCCGCGACCAGGACAGGAAGTCCTGCTCCAGCATCGGCAAATCCAGCAGCCATTCGCCGGGGTAATCGACAATTTCCAGATACAGCGTGCCGGTATCCTTGATATGGCGCCAGAGGGAATCGCGTGAACGATAGCGCAGCGCCAGGCGCATTTCGCTTACGCCGCGCGTCGGCACCGGCCAGGCGGGCGGCGTGCCGTACAACGCGGCGATGCCCTCGTCATAGGCAAAGCGCGAAATGCCCAAATGGCGCTGGGGCACCCGCTTGGCCCCGAGCAAACGGCCGTCGCGCACGGCCGAAAACATCGGCAGGCGCGCGCCGTTATTGACCATCAGCAATTGATTGACAAAGGAGGTGATAAACGCGGTTTTGCCGCTGCGGCTCAGTCCGGTAACCGCCAGGCGCAAATGGCGGTCCATGCCGCGGTTCAGCAACGCGCCGAGATCGTTTTGCAGCCGGCTCATAACGCTTTCAATGGGTAAGGGGCATAAAAAAAGCAAAAAAACCGCACCGTGGCCTGAGCGAACATATATTCCTCCTGGTTGAAAGAAGTCTATTATGTCGCCCAATGGCCTAACAAACAAATTTCCGCCGCCGATGCCGGACGGGCGAGCTCACCCCCGGGCCGGCGCCGCGCCAACCGAGTAGTCCATGTGCTGCAAATCCGCCATAAGCGACGGGCCGGTCGGCTCCCACCCGAGCTGCCGGCGCGTCCAAACGCCTGAAGCCCGCAGATCCATGCCGGCGAACATGGCGAACCAGCCGAAATGCGGTGCCGCGTCCCCGCCCGACAGCGAAACCACCGGCACGCCAAGCCCCGCGCCGACGCATTGCGCGATGTCGCGCGCCGGTATCCCTTCCTCGGCCACGGCATGATAACGCGCGCCCCTGCTGCCCTTGTCCAGGACGAGCACATAGAGCTTCGCCACATCAAGCACATGGGCCGCCGGCCAGCAGTTGGCGCCGTCGCCGACATAGGCCGCCACGCCCTTTTCACGCGAGATGGCGATAAAGGGCGTAATCAGCCCCTGTTTAACGGTGTCGTGGACCTGAGGAAGCCGCACCACGCGCACGTCTATCCCATCCTCGAGCAGCGCATGGCCCGCCAGCTCGGACGCCACGCGCGGATTGGGATGGTTGGCGTTAAAGACATCCTCCGTCGCGGGCTGGCCGTGGCCGGCATCGCCCATGCCGGTACCGGAGGTAATGATAAGGGGGCGATCGGTGCCTTTAAGCGCGGAGCCCAAGGCGGCGATGGCACGCCGGTCCTTTTCGCAGTTCGCCGCGAAGTGGGCGAAATCATGATCGAATGCGGTATGGATAACGGCGTCGGCCGCGGCTGCCCCGGCGCGCAGGCTGTCGAGATCTTCCAGGGCGCCGCGATGGGCTTGCGCGCCGGCCGCCTCCAGGGCTTGGGCGCCGGCGTCGGATCTTGTCAAGCCGAGGACATGATGTCCGGCCGCCAGCAGTTCGGGTACAATGCGCGCGCCGATAAAGCCGGTCGCGCCAGTGAGAAATACGCGCATGAAATACCTCCTGTGTGGTCGTGCAGCAAGTATTCTCCTAAAGTCCGGGCGATAAAAGTAGTGGCTTTATCCTAGTATAAAGAGTAACAGGATCGCGGTATCCCCCGGCACGCCATCCCTTACGCGCCTTGGCATGACATACAGTGCCGGCAAGGCGTTACAGCTGGCGAAAGCGATTGCGCACGCCGAAGGTGTCGGAGGTGACGTAACGCTCTACCTCGCGCAGTTGCTGCTCGCTGTCCTGCAACTGCAATTCCAGCAGTTCGATCTGCTGGGCCGGCGGCATGCGCGAGCGGCCGGCCGGCGCTTCGTCAGCCGGCGCCGGCTCGAGCCAGTAGGCCAGGATGGCATAGGCGGCGAGGGTCAGCAAAAACAGGCCGAAGAACATCGACAGCACCACGATAATACGCACCAGTTTCACCGGTACGTCCAGATAATGCGCCACCCCGGCGCAGACGCCTTTGAACATGCCTTCTTCCGGCCTGAGGTAAAGCGGCTGTTTAAAAGGTTGAGCCATATCATTGCCTCCAGTTGGGGTGTTCGGCATCCAGTATATCTTCCAGCGCCCGGATGCGCGCCTGCATGCGCGCCGCCTGTGCGTTGAGTTCGGCCAGGCGGCGGCTGTCCTGCGCCTGCAATGCCGAACCCTGCCTGCGGCGGCTGTTGTAATGCAGCCACAGCCATATCGGCGCCACGAACAGGATGAAAATGGTCAGCGGAATGGCAAGCACAATCGACACGGCTTCCATGATGGCTCCTTTAAGTGGCTTTTATTATTCGCTTTGGTTCATTTTGGCCTTCAGCGCCGCCAGCTGGGCGCTGATTTCATCATCCGCCCGCAATTCGGCGAACTGTTGGTCCAGCGATTTCTGCTTGCCGAAACCGACGCTTTCCGCTTCCGCTTCCATATGATCGATGCGCCGCTCAAACTGCTCGAAGCGGGCCATGGCCTCATCAATCTTGCCGCTGTCCAGCTGGCGGCGGATATCGCGCGACGAGGCCGCGGCCTGGTGGCGCAGGGTCAGGGTTTTCTGGCGGGCGCGGGTTTCCGCGAGCTTATTTTCCAGCTCGCCGATTTCGCGTTTCATGCGATCGAGGGTTTCCTCGATAACCGCAACATCCTGGCGCAGGGTGTCGATAATGGTCGTCAGGCGCTGTTTTTCCATCAGCGCGGCGCGCGCCAGATCTTCTTTGTCTTTGGCCAGCGCAAGCTCGGCTTTGCCCTGCCAGTCGGCCTGCTGGGTTTCAGCCTGGTCGATGCGCCGCAGCAATTGTTTCTTTTCCGCCAGCGCCTGAGCGGAAGTGGTGCGTACCTCGACCAGGGTGTCTTCCATTTCCTGGATCATCAGGCGCACCAGTTTTTCCGGATCTTCCGCTTTATCCAACAGTGCGTTGATGTTGGCATTCACAATATCGGTAAAACGAGAAAAAATACCCATAGCTTGATCCTCTATAAACAGTCATGGCCGAAAGATGTCGTCATCCTTCACCACCCTATCATTACAATTACCGTGCCAAGAGCGCTGATAATTTAATTTATTGATTTAAAATAACTTTTAAAATTGACGGCGCCGATGCGTCAGTTATAGTGAATATTATTACCAATTATTGGCGAAATTAACCATGACCGAGACCCATGATAATCTGCTGGGGCAATCCAATAATTTCCTCGAGGTGCTGGAGCAGGTGTCCCGCTTGGCGCGCCTGACCAAGCCGGTGCTGGTGATAGGCGAACGGGGCACCGGCAAAGAGCTGATTGCCCGGCGGCTGCACTACCTGTCGCCGCGCTGGCAAGGCCCGTTTATCTCCCTGAACTGCGCCGCGCTCAATGAAAACCTGCTGGATTCGGAATTATTCGGCCATGAAGCCGGGGCGTTTACCGGCGCGCAAAAACGTCACCAGGGGCGTTTTGAACGCGCCGACGGCGGTACCCTGTTTCTTGATGAACTGGCCACCGCGCCCATGATGGTGCAGGAAAAATTGCTGCGGGTGATTGAATACGGCGAGCTGGAACGCGTCGGCGGCAGCCGGCCGCTGCAGGTGGATGTGCGGCTGGTCTGCGCCACCAACGCCGACCTGCCCCGCCTGGCGAAAACGGGCGGCTTTCGCGCCGATCTGCTGGACAGGCTGGCGTTCGACGTGGTGGCGCTGCCCCCGCTGCGCGAACGGCCGCAGGATATCATGGTGATGGCCGAGCATTTCGCCATCCAGATGTGCCGGGAAATAGGGCTGCCCCTGTTCCCCGGCTTTACCGCCCGTGCGCGCCGCACCCTGCTGGATTATGGCTGGCCGGGCAATGTGCGCGAACTGAAAAACGTCGTCGAGCGATCTATTTACCGCCATGACACCACCGAACGGCCGCTGGACGCCATCCTGCTGGATCCGTTTGCGTCGGTAACGCCGCCGGCGGAGACGGCCGTCCCGGCGGCGGACGAACCGGCGTCCCTGCCGCTGGATTTGAAGCGCACCCTGGATCAGCAGGAGCGACTATGGGTGGAGCGCGCCCTGGCGCAAGCCCGTTATAACCAGCGCCAGGCAGCGGACCTGCTGGCGCTGACCTATCACCAGCTGCGCGGCATGATGAAAAAACACGGTATCAGGGTGGGCGGCGGGGAGTAACGATCAGGCAAAAAAAAAGCCAGCACCCAAGCTGGCTAAAATAATACTGGAAGCAATGTGAGCAATGTCGTGCTGACAACCGGCAAACGAGGCCTGTCGGTTGACAGCAAAACGATGATAATAGTTATCACTATCGTCTGTAAAGCATTTTGTTGATAATTATTCTCATTACCATACTATTATTGGGGTTCTTTTCGCCGCCTTGGCGCTTTTTAACCCGTTGCGTCAGCTATATTCGCGCCATGAATTGGGTGTCAAGGCAGAGTAAGGTAAACTGGGATCATTGCCCCATGAGATGTAAGTCGTATATGCGAATTAAATGGTTTTCCTGGCAGGCGTGTTTTGTGCCGGCATGGCGGCGCGCGTGGCGCCGGCATAGGGTGTCCCTGCGGTTACTGCCGTGGGCGCTCTTATTGACGCTGGGCGGCCAGTTCGCCGCGGCGGCGCCGCCGGATATACGTCAGAGCGGTTTTGTTTATTGCGTCAACGGACTGCTGAACACCTTTAATCCCCAGATGGCCAGCAGCGGATTAACGGTGGATACCCTTTCCGCCCAGCTCTACGATCGCCTGCTGGCCGTGGACCCCTACACCTACCGGCTGATACCGGAGCTGGCGCAAAGCTGGGAAGTGCTGGATAACGGCGCCACCTATCGCTTCCACCTGCGCAAAAACGTGCCCTTCCAGCATACCGCCTGGTTTACCCCGACCCGCGTGCTGAACGCCGACGACGTGGTATTCAGCTTTGCGCGCATGTTCGACCAGCGCCATCCTTATCATGACATCAACGGCGGCGCTTATCCCTACTTCGACAGCCTGCAGTTCCCCGACTCGGTGCACAGCGTGGTGAAGCTGGATAACGATACGGTGGAGTTCCGCCTGAACGCGCCGGACGCCTCGTTTCTGTGGCATATCGCCACCCACTACGCCCCGGTGCTGTCACAGGAGTACGCCGAACAGCTGAGCAAAGCCGGCCGCCAGGAGCAAATCGACCGCCAGCCGGTGGGCACCGGTCCTTTTATGCTGAACGAATACCGGGCGGGCCAGTATATCCGCCTGGTACGCAACGACCATTATTGGAAAGGGCTGCCGCGCATGGCGCAGGTGGTCATCGACCTGGGGGCCGGCGGCATCGGCCGGTTGTCTAAACTGTTAACCGGCGAATGCGACGTGCTGGCGTATCCGGCCGCCAGCCAGCTGACCATCCTGCGCGACGATCCGCGCCTGCGCCTGACGCTGCGCCCGGGGATGAATATCGCCTACCTGGCGTTCAACACCGCCAAACCGCCGCTGGACGATGCGCGGGTGCGCCATGCCATCGCGCTGTCCATCAACAACCAGCGCCTGATGCAATCGATTTATTACGGCACCGCGGAGACCGCGGCCTCGATTTTGCCCCGCGCCTCCTGGGCTTACGACAACGATGCCAAGGTGACTGAATATGACCCGGATAAGGCGCGCGCGATCCTGCGCTCCCTGGGCAAAGAGCGCCTGGAGATGAGTTTATGGGTGCCGACCGCCTCGCAGTCCTATAACCCCAGTCCGCTGAAAACCGCCGAGCTGATCCAGGCCGATTTGGCGCAGGTAGGCATTACGCTTACCATCGTGCCGGTGGAGGGCCGGTTCCAGGAAGCGCGGCTGATGGCCAACAATCATGACCTGACCCTGGCCGGCTGGTCTACCGACAGTAACGATCCGGACAGTTTCTTCCGACCGCTGCTCAGTTGCGCCGCCATTCGCTCCCAAACCAACTACGCGCACTGGTGCCAGCCGCAGTTTGATAATTTGCTGCGCGCGGCGCTGCTGTCGCAGCAACTGTCGGGACGGATGGACACCTATCGCAACGTGCAGAAAATGCTGGAGCAGGAGCTGCCGGTGCTGCCGCTGGCGTCTTCACTACGCCTGCAGGCTTATCGCTATGATATCAAGGGACTGGTGCTCAGCCCCTTCGGCAACGCTTCCTTTGCCGGCGTATACCGGGAAGATAACGAGGAAAAGAAACCATGATTATCTTTACCCTGCGCCGGCTGGTGCTGCTGCTGATCACCCTGATCCTGCTGACGCTGGTCGCCTTCAGCCTGAGCTATTTTACCCCGCACGCGCCGCTCGGCGGCGCGGCGCTGACCGACGCCTACCTCTATTATTTCAACAGCCTGCTGCACGGGAATTTCGGCGTGTCGAGCATTAACGGCCAGCCCATCGGCGAACAGCTGCGCGACGTGTTCCCGGCGACGCTTGAGCTGTGCATCCTGGCGTTTATCCTGGCGCTGATGGTGGGTATTCCGCTCGGCATTATCGCCGGCGTAACGCGTAATAAATGGCAGGATGCGGGCATCAGCGTTTTCGCGCTCCTGGGTCTGTCGATGCCGGTGTTCTGGCTGGCCCTGCTGCTGACGCTGTTTTTTGCCCTGCACCTTGGCTGGCTGCCGGTTTCCGGGCGTTACGACCTGCTTTACCAGGTCAGGCCGGTCACCGGTTTCGCCCTGCTCGACGCGTGGCTGTCCGATTCCCCCTACCGCCATGAAATGCTGACCAGCGCCCTGCGGCACATGGTCTTGCCTATCACCGCCCTGGCGGTGGCGCCCACCACCGAGGTCATCCGGCTGATGCGGGTCAGCACCGCCGACGTGTTCGGCAGCAATTATGTCAAAGCGGCGGCGACCCGCGGGCTGACCCTGTTCACCATTATTCGCCGCCACGTCCTGCATAACGCGCTGCCGCCGATTATTCCCAAGCTGGGCCTGCAGTTTTCCACCATGCTGACCCTGGCGATGATAACCGAGGTGGTATTCAGCTGGCCGGGTCTTGGGCGCTGGCTGGTCAACGCCATCCGCCAGCAGGATTACGCCGCCATCTCGGCCGGGGTGATGGTGGTGGGGACGCTGGTTATCTGCGTCAATGTGCTGGCCGACGTGGTAGGCGCGCTGGCGAACCCGCTGCGCCATAAGGAATGGTATGCTCTCAGATAATATTTACCGCGAAAAACGCATGCCCAGCCCGCTGCGCCATATCTGGCGCATATTTTATCATGACGCCCTGTCGATGATCGGCTTCTATGGGTTTCTCGCCCTGCTGTTATTATGCCTGTTTGGTACGGTGGCGGCGCCCTACGCGCTCGATCAGCAGTTTCTCGGCTACCAACTGCTGCCGCCGTCCTGGTCGCGTTATGGCGATGTGTCGTTTTTCCTCGGCACCGATGACCTGGGGCGCGACGTGCTAAGCCGTCTGCTGACCGGCACCGCGCCCACCTTCGGCTCGGCGCTGGTGGTGACCATCGCCGCCTCGGTATTTGGCGTCACGCTCGGCGTGCTGGCGGGCATCACCCGCGGCCTGCGCTCGGCGGTGCTCAATCATGTGCTGGACACCCTGCTGTCGATTCCTTCGCTGCTGCTGGCCATCGTGGTGGTGGCGTTTCTCGGCCCCAGGCTGGAGCATGCGATGCTGGCGGTATGGCTGGCCCTGTTGCCGCGCGTCGTGCGCACGGTCTATGACGCGGTGCATGACGAACTGGACAAGGAGTACGTGCTGGCGGTGCGCATCGACGGCGCGTCGATGATGCATATCCTGCGCTACGCGGTGCTGCCGAATATCGCCAGCGTCCTGGTATCTGAATTTACCCGCTGCCTGTCGATGGCGATACTCGATATCGCCGCGCTGGGATTTCTCGACCTCGGCGCCCAACTGCCCTCCCCGGAATGGGGCGCGATGATGGGCGATACCCTGGAACTGGTCTATGTCGCCCCCTGGACGGTGATGCTGCCGGGCGGCGCCATCATGGCCAGCGTGCTGATCGTCAATATCGTGGGCGACGGTCTGCGCCGCGCCATGATCTCGGGGGTGGAATAATGCCGTTACTGGATATCCGTAATTTAACCATTGAATTCATGACCGCCGAAGGGCCGGTCAAAGCCGTCGACCGGGTGAGTTTTACCCTGACGGAGGGCGAGGTGCGCGGCCTGGTGGGCGAGTCCGGCTCCGGCAAGAGCCTGATTGCCAAAGCCATCTGCGGCGTCACCAAGGATAACTGGCGCGTCACGGCGGACCGGTTCCGTTTTGACGATATCGACCTGCTGCAGTTGACGCCGCGCCAGCGCCGGCGGCTGGTCGGACATAACGTCTCGATGATTTTCCAGGAGCCGCAGTCCTGTCTCGACCCCTCGGAAACCATCGGCCGCCAGCTGAGCCAGGCCGTGCCGGGCTGGACCTATAAAGGCACCTGGTGGCGACGGCCCGGCTGGCGCAAACGCCGCGCCATCGAGCTGCTGCACCGGGTCGGCATCAAGGATCACAAGGATATCATGGGCAGCTACCCCTACGAGCTGACGGAGGGGGAATGCCAGAAGGTCATGATTGCCATCGCCCTGGCCAACCAGCCCAGGCTGCTGATTGCCGACGAACCGACCAACGCCATGGAGCCCACCACCCAGGCGCAGATATTCCGCCTGCTGGCGGGGCTGAACCAGAATAACAACACCACCATCCTGCTGATAAGCCATGATATTCAGATGATGAGCAAATGGGCCAACCGGATCAACGTGCTGTACTGCGGCCAGACGGTGGAAAGCGCCACCTGCGAGGAGCTGATCGCCGCGCCGCATCATCCCTATACCCAGGCGCTGATGCGCGCCATCCCCGATTTCGGCCGCTCCATGCCGCCTAAAAGCCGGCTGAACACCCTGCCCGGCGGCATACCGTCCCTGGAAAACCTGCCCATCGGCTGCCGCCTGGGGCCGCGCTGTCCCTACGCCCAGAAAACCTGTATCCAGATGCCACCCCTGGTGCCGGTGAAAAACCATTGGTTCGCCTGCCATTTTCCGCTCAACATGGAGGGGCAATAAGCATGGAAACCCTGCTGGAAGCGCGCAACCTGACTAAAACCTTCCGCTATCGCACCGGACTCTTTACCCGCCATCAGGTCGAGGCGGTTAAACCCATCAGCTTTATCCTGCGCGAGGGCCAGACGCTGGCGATTATCGGCGAAAACGGCTCCGGAAAATCGACGCTTGCCAAAATGCTGGCCGGCACGCTGGCGCCCACCGCCGGCGAGCTGTTTATCGACGATCACCCCCTGACCTTCGGCGATTACCGCTACCGCAGCCAACGCATCCGTATGATTTTCCAGGACGCCAGCAACGCCCTCAACCCCCGGCAGCGCATCGGGCAACTGCTTGACGTGCCGCTGCGGCTGAATACCGATCTGCCCGCGTCCGAGCGCGAGCGCGCCATAGACAAAACCCTGCGCCAGGTTGGTCTGCGTCCCGATCACGCGTTTTATTACCCGCATATGCTGGCGCCGGGGCAAAAACAGCGCGTTGGCCTGGCGCGGGCGCTGATCCTGCAGCCTAAGGTTATCGTGGCGGACGAGGCCCTGGCTTCGCTTGATATGTCGATGCGCTCGCAAATCATCAACCTGATGCTGGAACTGCAGGCCAAACACGGCATCGCCTATATTTATGTTACCCAGCATCTGGGTATGATGAAGCATATCAGCGACCAGATTATGGTGATGCAAAACGGCGAGGTGGTGGAACGCGGCAATACCGCCGATGTTTTGGCCGCGCCGCTCCATGACCTGACCAAACGCCTGATAACCAGCCATTTCGGCGAAGCGCTGACCGCCGACGCCTGGCGGCGCGACGGGGTTATCGCCTGATCGCGCACCTGGCCTGCGCACGCCGGGGCGCGTCACGTCACGCTGGCACCGGCGGGGTCTACACCTCCCCCGGCGATATATGTTACACTTCGCCGGTTTATCAACGTCGAAACGCAGCGTCGCCGGCGTCATGCCATACAGACGCGGCGCGCGCATGTAATAATGATCACAAGGATTAATGCTATGGGTTTTCTTACCGGTAAGCGCATTCTGGTCACTGGCGTGGCCAGCACCCGTTCTATCGCATTCGGTATCGCTCAGGCGATGCACCGTGAAGGCGCCGAACTGGCGTTCACTTACCAGAACGACAAGCTGAAGTCGCGGGTGGAAGGTTTTGCCGCCGAACTCGGCTCCAGCATCGTACTGCCCTGCGACGTGGCCGAAGACGCCAGCATCGAGGCGCTGTTTGCCGAGCTGGCCAACGTATGGCCAAATTTTGACGGTTTTGTGCACGCCATCGCCTTTGCCCCCGGCGACCAGCTGGACGGCGACTATGTCAACGCCGTCACCCGCGAAGGCTTCGCCATTGCCCACGATATCAGTTCCTACAGCTTTGTCGCCATGGCGAAAGCCTGCCGCCCTATGCTGAACCCGAATTCCGCGCTGGTGACCCTCACCTACCTGGGTGCCGAACGCGCCATTCCTAACTATAACGTCATGGGACTGGCCAAGGCATCCCTGGAAGCCAACACCCGTTATATGGCCAATGCCATGGGCCCGCAGGGCATCCGCGTCAACGCCATATCCGCCGGCCCCATCCGCACCCTCGCGGCATCCGGCATTAAAAACTTCAAGAAAATGCTGGCCCACTGCGAATCGGTCACGCCGATCCGCCGCGTGGTCACCATTGAGGACGTGGGCAATACCGCCGCGTTCCTGTGCTCCGATCTCTCCTCAGGCATCACCGGTGAAGTGATCCACGTGGACGGCGGTTTCAGCATCGCCGCCATGGGCGAACTCGACGCCGAATAAAACCAGGCCCATTCTATGGCA
Source organism: Sodalis sp. C49 (assembly GCF_046352915.1). Lineage (NCBI taxonomy): Bacteria > Pseudomonadati > Pseudomonadota > Gammaproteobacteria > Enterobacterales > Bruguierivoracaceae > Sodalis > Sodalis sp. C49. The sequence goes on from NZ_CP163303.1 coordinate 1,066,892, forward strand.
TGGCATGCCGTAAGGTTTGTGTCGCCTCGTGCGAGGGGTCGCGGGCGGCGTGCTTGTAAGGTTTATGTCGCCCCGGCGAGGGTTTCGCGGGCGGCGTGCTTGTAAGGTTTATGTCGCCCCGGCGAGGGTTTCGCGGACGGCGTGCTTGTAAGGTTTATGTCGCCCCGGCGAGGGTTTCGCGGACGGCGTGCTTGTAAGGTTTATGTCGCCCCGGCGAGGGTTTCGCGGACGGCGTGCTTGTAAGGTTTATGTCGCCCCGGCGAGGGTTTCGCGGACGGCGTGCTTGTAAGGTTTATGTCGCCCCGGCGAGGGTTTCGCTTGCCATGCGTTGAGCTGTATATGTAACGCCGGGTGCCGGCAAGCGACAAGGCGGCCGTTTCGCGACGGCCTCCTTGACCTCCGCGCGCCCGGTAGGTCGCGCGTCGCTGCGCGATGCCTTCCGTCACCCATGCCCCCGTTATGCACCGGCCCGGTTTGCGCTCCCAGCGCAACCGGGCCTTTCGCCGCTCCCGGCGGCTCATGCCGGGGTCATAGGCAACGTCAGCGCGCTTTATGCCGGGACCTGCGTCGCTGTTGGCAATGCACATTAAGAAGCGATAGCAGCGCTGTTGCTTAGGATCGGATCGGGCGTCAAGATACGGTTAACTATTATGAAAGGCCATTGGCATAGCGAAATATCAGGCCCACAAGTGAGACATAAATATTCACCTCATAGCACTCAGCACCCACCTCTTAGTTCTTAGTTCTTAGCTGTTGGATATTGGCATTTAGCCGTTGGGAATTAATATCCTGCCCATGGCGATTGGGTAAAATCAGAACTGTTTTTTCCCGGTAGGTGCATAACCCATATAACCTCAAAGCGCTATTTTGCCAACAGGCGATGGTGTTGACGTTGTGCCGGCATAGAGTGCGCCGACAGCGCACATCTCGGCTGGATAAGCCGCCGGGAGCGGCGAAAGCCCGGTTGCGCCGGGAGCGCTACCGGGCGGTCCAATAGCCGGGATACGGCGCTGCCGGGGACCGCGCAGCGGCGCACGATCTGCCGGACGCGGGGAAATCAAAAAGGGTGGCGCGCACCACCCTTTTTGTCGCTTGCCGGCACCCGGCGATATATAGATCAACCGAACGCATGGCAAGCGAAATCCTCCCCTGACTACCATAAAGCCCGGCCGTAAGCCGCCAGCGACACCCCCACCACCGTGCCCTAATTGCGTTGCGCCAGCCATTCCCGCGCAAATTCAAACAACGTCCTCGCCAGCGGCGTCGCCCGCCCGGCCTCCGTAATCACAATCGCGCTCTGGCGCTTCATCGCCGGCAGGCTTATCAGGGCCGAACGCAACTCAGGCGTCATCCCCGGCAACAAATGCCCGCGCGGCATCATCCCGCAGCCCAAGCCGGCGAACACCCCCTGCAACAACTGGAAAATCGACGCGCTCTCCAGCCGGATATGCGGCCGCAGCCCGCCGGCGCGAAAATGCTCGTCAAGATAACGCCGGAAATAACGACTCGGCTCGGCCAAACACAATGGCAACGCCGCCACCTCCGCAAGCGTCAGGGTACGCCCCTCGGCCAACTGCGGAAAATGCCGTGGATGGAATACCAGCTCAACGCCGCGATCGGCAATGGCGGCCACCTGATAATGCAGCTCGGCCAGCAGCCCCAGTTCAAAAAAACCGATCCCAATATCCACGCTATGATTGGTCAGCGCCTCCAGCAACGGATCGGCGCTCAGCACCGTCACCTGGAACTCCAGCGCGGGATACTTCAGACGCGCATCATACAGCAGCTGCGCCAGCGGAATACCGCACTGCGGCACGATACCGATACGCAACGTCCCCTCCAGCCCCTGCTTAAGAGACTCCACGTCCAGCTTCAGCCCCTGGTACACCGACACGATTTCCCGCGCCCATGTCAGCACCCGCTCCCCCTCGGCGGTAAAGCCCTGAAAACTGTTGCCGCGGTGGATCAGGGCCACGCCCAATTCACGCTCCAGATTTTTCAGACGGGCGGACAGCGTGGGCTGGCTGACAAAACTGGCCTCGGCGGCGCGGCCGAAATGGCGTTCACGCTCAAGGTTACATAAATAGATAAGCTGTTTAATATCCATAGATTCTGACTGGCGGGGGCGCAGGAAAACAGTATAACATCATCGCGCCCGATGCCATGCCGGAACAGGCCGCGCCGGCGGCCCGCCTCCGGCAATAGCACCGGACGGCCCTCAGGTATTCACGCCCAGCGAGGTCTTGACGTCCTGGGCGATTTTTTCCACCTGCGGCCCATAAATAACCTGGACATCGTTAGCGCTGACGCGCTTCACGCCGCTGGCGCCGGTCAGCATCAGCGTGCGGTCGATCACCAGGCGCATATCCTTCACCCGCACCCGCAGACGGGTAAAACAACAATCGACGTCAGCGATATTCGGCTGGCCGCCCAAACCGGTGATAATATTCCCGGCGCGCTCATCGGCGCTCACCGCCTTACGCGCCGGTTCCTCCACTTCCTCGGCCTCGCGTCCCGGCGTTTCCACCCGCATGCGGATGATGACCAGCCGGAAAATATAATAATAAAGAGGAAAGTAGATTACCCCCAGCATCACCGGATACCACCAGTGGGTTTTCGCCCCGCCCAGAATGCCGAAAACCACCAGATCGATGGCGCCGCCCTGCACGTTGCCGATCATCACCTGCAGTATATCCATCAGCATAAACGACAGGCCGCTCAGCGCGGCGTGCAGCAAGTACAGCACCGGCGACACGAAGATAAAGCAAAACTCCAGCGGTTCGGTAATGCCGGTGGTGAACGACGCCAGCATGCCCGCCATCATCAGCGCCTTGACGCGTTTTTTATGTTCGGGACGTGCGCAGTGATACATCGCCAGGGCCGCGCCGGGCAGGCCGAACATCATTACCGGGATCTTGCCCTGCGCCAGGAAACGGGTGGCGTCGCGCACCACCTGATCGCTCAGCAGCCCGGGATGGGTCAGCGCGGTATTAAAGATATTCAGCGCGCCGACGATGGTCTGGTTATCCACCGTCGTCATGCCGCCGATGGGGGTAAAACGCACGGTCTCGTTAAGAATATGATGCAGGCCGGTCGGGATCAGCAGGCGTTCGCCGAAGCCATATAAAAACATACCGTACTGGCCGCTTTTGCCAATCAGCTGGCCGACCCAGGCAATGCCCGCGCCCACGGTGGGCCAGATAAACGACAGGCCGAGCCCCACCAGCGGCAACACCACCACTGTCACGATAGGTACAAACCGTCGGCCGCCGAAAAAACCGATCGCCGTCGGCAATACCTGGGTATAAAAACGATTATGCAGCGCCACGGTGATAAGCCCGGCGATCACCCCGCCCAACACGCTCATGTTATAGGTAAAAATACCCAGCATCGGAATAAATTCGGCGGAATAGACCAACGCCGCATTCTGGGCCATGCCGTGCGCGGTCAAGGCCGGCACCGTTGTGGTGGCGGCGGTCAGGCCCTGCGCCGCCAGGCTGGCGCTGACGCCGACATGCATGGCGATAAACCCGATCACGGCGGCGAAAGCCGCGGTGGGTTTTTCCGCCTTGGCAAGGCCAATGGCGCTGGCCACGGCGAAAAACAGCGGCAGATTGGCGAACACGGCGCCCGCCACCTGGCGGATAAACCCGATAACCAGTTGCGGATAATGCAGATTGGCGAACGCCTCGCCGGTAACCGCCGGATTCTGCATTGCCGCCGCCAGCCCGAGGAAAATACCGGCGGCGGCGATAACCGAAATCGGCATCATTAACGCTTTGCCAAATCCGTGGATTTGGCTGGCTAGGTCTTTCATACGGGGTAATCTCGTTGTGTCATCAAGAGGTTAATTATGCGTCAACCTGCGCCGCCGTCAGCCCGCAACGCGGCCCGATGAGCGGAATTTAGAGCGGGATCACAAATAACCACCCCCTGACCGCCCCCGCGATCGCCATAGTTCCGCTCTATGCTGCGATAACCGCATTCGATTAGACGCAACATACCGAACCGCTTAAACTTAACTTCATAAGAGCAAGGCGTTAAAGATTATTTAACATTCAGCCCGTATCATTCACCTGCGAATACCCATAATGAAATTTAAACCTGCGATAAAACCCTATACCGGCGCCGCGGGCGGCTGGGGCTCCCTGGAAGCCACCACCCGTTATGTCTTCGACAGTAAACAAGCCTTTAAAAATATCCGTAACCTGTTGCGGGTCAATAAATCCAAAGGGTTCGACTGTCCCGGCTGCGCCTGGGGCGACGACAATACCAGTACCTTCAGTTTTTGTGAAAACGGCGCCAAGGCGGTCAGTTGGGAAGCCACGCGCAAAGGGCTGGACGCGGCTTTTTTTGCCCAACACAGTGTCAGCGCCCTGTATCGGCAAAGCGATTATTTCCTCGAATACCAGGGCCGGCTGACCCAGCCGCTGCGTTACGATGCCCAGACCGATCGTTACGCGCCGGTAAGCTGGGAAGACGCGTTTGCCCTGATAGCGCAGCATCTGCGCGCACTGGACCATCCCAATCAGCTGGAGCTTTACACCTCCGGGCGCGCCAGTAATGAAGCCTCCTATCTTTACCAGCTGTTCGGCCGCATGTTCGGCACCAACAATTTTCCCGACTGCTCCAATATGTGCCACGAGGCCAGCGGCACCGGCCTGAAACACAGTATCGGCGTCGGCAAGGGCACCATCCACCTCAATGACTTCGAGCAGGCGGACGCCATTTTTGTCTTTGGCCAGAATCCGGGCACCAACCATCCGCGCATGCTGCACAGCCTGCGCCACGCCGCCGACCGCGGCGCCAGTATCGTCACGTTCAATACCCTGCGCGAACGCGGCCTGGAACGCTTTGCCGACCCGCAAAACCCGTTGGAACTGCTGACGCCCAAATCAGGACGCATCAGCTCGCGCTATTTCCAGCCCAACCTGGGCGGTGATATGGCGGCGGTGCGCGGCATGGTCAAGGCATTGCTGGAAACCCATCGCCGGCGCCTGGCGGACAACCAGCCGGGGCTGTTTGCCGCTGACTTTATCCAGGCGCATACCCAGGGTGTAGAAGCCTACCTGGCGGCGGTGGACGCCACCACGTGGGAGCACATTACCCGCCAGTCCGGCCTGAGTGAACAGCAGTTGCGGGAAGCGGCGGACATCTACCGCCGGGCCGAACGGGTGATCTGCACCTGGGCGATGGGCGTGACCCAGCATAAACATTCGGTGGCCACGGTACGGGAAATCGTCAACCTGCAGCTGTTGTTCGGCCAGTTGGGCAAGCCGGGTGCCGGCCTGTGCCCGGTACGCGGCCACAGCAATGTGCAGGGCAACCGCACCATGGGCATTGATGAAAAGCCCTCCGCCGCCATGCTCGACAGCCTGGCGGCGCATTTTGACTTCACGCCGCCGCGCGCGCCCGGCCACAGCACCGTCGAGGCGCTGGAAGCCATGCTGCGCGGCGAAATTAGGGTGCTGATTGCGCTCGGCGGCAACCTGGCGGCGGCGGCGCCCGATAGCGCGCGCACCGAGCAGGCGATCCGGCGCTGCGCCCTGACGGTGCATATCGCCACCAAACTCAACCGCAGCCATCTGATTACCGGCGCCGACGCGCTGATCCTGCCAACCCTGGGCCGTACCGAACGGGATATGCAGGCCACCGGCAGCCAGTACGTCACGGTGGAAGATTCCTTTAGCATGGTGCATGCCTCGGAAGGGGTAAACCCGCCGATCTCCGGGCTGCAGCGCTCGGAAACCGCCATTGTCGCCGGCATCGCCCACGCGGTACTCGGCGGCGAAAAACTCGACTGGCCGCGGCTGGCGGGCGATTATAATCTGATCCGCGATCATATCGAGGCCACCCTGCCCGGGTTTGCCGATTTTAACCGCCGCTGCGAACAACCGGGGGGCTTTTACCTGGGCAACGCCGCCGCCGAACTGCGTTTCAACACTCCCGACGGCAAGGCGCATTTCAGCGCCGCCGCACTGCCGGACACGCTGTTCCCGCAAATCGGCGCACGGACGGCGCCTTTTACCTTACAGACCCTGCGTTCGCACGACCAGTACAACACCACCATTTACGGTATGGACGATCGTTATCGCGGCGTTTACGGCCAGCGGGACGTGGTGTTTGTCAATCCGGAGGATCTGGCGACGCTGGGACTGGTCGACGGCGACCGGGTGGATATCGAAACGCTATGGCACGACGGCGTCGACCGTAAAGTCTGCGGATTCAAGGCGATAAGCTACGATATCCCGCGCGGCAACCTCGCCGCCTATTATCCCGAAACCAATCCGCTGGTGCCGCTGTCGAGTTTTGGCGACGGCACCCATACCCCGACCTCCAAATCGGTGCCGGTGCGTTTGGTACGCAGCCCGGTGGCCGCCGACGCGCGCATTATTTAATCCTGTTTTCGCCGCTCAACCCGCCCGCCGTCCGCGCGGGCGGCTTTTTTCATCGGCAAGCGGGTGGTTATACTTGCCGCCGCCGGCCGATTCGCGTAAAACTGTCTGCCGTTATTGAAGCCTTTTTACCTTCTTATTTCTGGACATTATGTTTCAAGATAACCCGCTGCTCGCACAGCTAAAACAGCAACTTCACTCTCAGACGCCGCGTGTCGAAGGCGTGGTCAAAGGCACTGAGAAAGGGTTTGGCTTCCTTGAAGTCGATGCTCAAAAAAGCTATTTCATTCCGCCGCCGTTCATGAAAAAAGTCATGCACGGCGATCGGATCACCGCCACTGTGCGCTCTGAAAAAGACCGGGAAATTGTCGAGCCGGAAGAACTGGTGGAGCCGTTCCTGTCGCGCTTTGTCGGCCGCGTACAGCTCAAGGACGACCGCCTGTCCATCGTGCCGAACCATCCGCTGATCCGTGAAGTCATCCCCTGCCGCCCGGTGCGCGGCGTGGAGCATGCGTTCCAGACCGGCGATTGGGCGGTGGCGGAAATGCGCCGCCACCCGCTTAAGGGCGACCGGCAATTTTATGCCGAGATCACCCAACTGGTGACCGTCGGCGACGACCATTTCGCCCCCTGGTGGGTCACCCTCGCCCGGCATAACCTGGAGCGCGAGGCGCCCCCGATGCCCGCAGGGCTGGTGCTGGACGACGACAACCTGCCGCGCGAAGATTTAACCGCGCTGGATTTTATCACCATCGACAGCGCCAGCACCGAAGATATGGATGACGCGCTGTATGTCGAGGCGGGCGAAGGCGACGCGCTGGTGATGACTATCGCCATCGCCGATCCGACGGCCTATGTCAAGGCCGATAGCAAGCTTGACCTGATTGCCCGGGAACGCGCGTTCACCAATTATCTGCCGGGATTCAATATCCCGATGCTGCCGCGCGATCTGTCCGATAATGTGTGTTCGCTGCGTCCCAACGAACGCCGTCCCGCGCTGGCCTGCCGCGTCGTCATTAACGGCGATGGCTCCCTTGGCGACGAACCGCGCTTTTTTGCCGCCTGGATAGAATCGAAAGCCAAGCTGGCCTATGACGATGTCTCCGACTGGCTGGAGGCGGAAGGCAACAGCGCATGGCAGCCCGGCAATCCGGCCATCGCCGGACAGATCCGGTTGCTGCAGCGCGCCTGTCTGGCCCGCGCCGCCTGGCGCCAGGCCCATGCGCTGGTCTTCAAGGATCGTCCCGACTATCGTTTTGTCCTCGATGATAAAGGCGACGTATTGTCCATACAGATTGAACCGCGGCGCATCGCCAACCGCATGGTCGAGGAAGCGATGATCGCGGCCAACGTCTGCGCCGCGCGCGTGCTGCGCGATGGCCTGGGTTATGGCGTGTACAACGTGCATAACGGCTTTGACGAGACCCTGGTGGATCAGGCGGTGGCGATCCTCGCCGCCAATGATGTCGAGGCCGACGCCGCCACCCTGCTGACGCTGCCGGGCTTTTGCGCCCTGCGCCGCCGGCTGGACGCCATGCCGACTTCCTACCTTGACAGCCGCGTGCGCCGTTTCCAGACCTACGCGGAAATCAGCACCGAACCCGGCCCGCATTTCGGCCTGGGGCTGGACGCCTATGCCACCTGGACGTCGCCTATCCGTAAATACGGCGATATGATCAACCACCGCCTGCTAAAGGCGTTGATAAGCCAGGGCAGCGCCGTGCGGCCGTCGGAAGAGATTACCGTGCAGATGTCCGAACGCCGCCGCCTAAACCGCATGGCGGAACGTGATGTGGGCGACTGGCTCTATGCCCGTTACCTGGCGGGTAAAGCCGGCAGCGATACCCGCTATAGCGCTGAAATCATCGATGTCTCGCGCGGCGGCATGCGCGTGCGGCTTATTGAGAACGGCGCGGTGGCGTTTATCCCGGCGCCCTTTATCCACAGCGTGCGCGATGAACTGGTGTGCAGCCAGGAAACCGGCACCGTGCAGGTGAAGGGCGAGGAGCGCTACCGCCAGGGAGACACCATTGAGGTGACCGTGGCGGAAGTGCGCCAGGAAACCCGTTCGGTGATAGCCCGCCCGGTTTGATGGCGTAATAATTCAGGGAGGCTTACGCCTCCCCGGTTGGTTTGATAAACAGATGGGACGGGCAGTATTTGCCGTTAGATGTCAGTGATCCAGCCATGCATGGCGGGAGCGATCCAGTCACCCGTGTCGTTATTTTTTTGCGTCCATCTACCCATAGGATGTTCCACGCGGCCACCCTTACCATTTTCATCTGCAATCCATTTACCAAACGGGTCCTCTATTTTCCCAAAAATATCAGTCTTAATGAATTTCCTAACACTGTGAAAACCATTTTTGGGGTCTTGCTGTAAATTAGCAGGTATAAGATCACCCGGTTTTTCATTGTTCAGATATAGGAAAAGTAATAGGGGTCCCGTAAAAATTAAAGTACCTGTATATCTCACCAGCGCTCGTTCCCGCTTAAGGCCCCATGTGATATTCGCAAAATCGGCATCATCGCTGAATAAATTTCTATTATAATTACTCAATGCTTCCAGTCGTTTATTTTTCTCTGTTTCATCTAACAGATTTAATGCTTCTAACTTGGCTGATCCATTCAATTTTTCTTGCGTACGTAAAATTTCCCTAACTTTTATTTGTGCGGTTAGACTGTTGTCGCCAGAATAACCACTCCAAAAATGCTTAAAAAAATCCATTAATTTTGTTTTATTAGGTCCCAATGTAAACTCTTTGCCTGTGTAAACAGCTTTTATTGCTTCCAAGAGAAAATCGATATCCTTGGCGTCTTTAAGGGCAGCAATAACACCGTTGATTACACCCACCTTAAAATCGTCATCAGACGTAGTCACACTATCATATTTGAAGAGTGAATCTACCGCAGGTTGCCCAAACTGATTATCAATTAATATGTCGCCCAAAGATTCGCTCAAAGCAATGTCAACATCCATATAGATACCGCCAAAATCCCTGAGTACGGACAAGCGCAAAACATCAGACGCCGCTGCGTAATTCTTATAGGGGGTATCCGCGCATTCTCTTAAAATTATAGCTTCAAGTTCATAGGGTGCCGAGTACCTCAAAATCTCAACACGAGCAAAGATCGCTGATGTTAATCCGACGGTCATCAGTTCCGAGTGCGTGCGCTTAGGATTATCAACCCATAGCTTAATGACATAATCAGGATTTAAGTCTACATTTCGTACAAGATTTATCATCGCTTCATAAGGAAAAGGTGCGTCACCCAACCAAATATGATGGATAATTTTTGGGATAACAAAACAGAGTGGATTGTTGCTAAGGTCAAGATGTTGCAGCGAACCTGCGGATTGTGGTTTTATTTTAATGAAGTTATCCGCTAAATATAACTCTTCCAATGATGATCCCGACGCAATTGCGGGAAACGTCATAAGCCTGTTTTGGCTGGCTTTGAGTATCTTCAATGTATCTGGAAAAGAAGGCAATGTTTTCAGTACATTATTACCAACATTGAGCTCTTCGATATGCGGTGGTAAAACCGGCAGACTGGTTAAGTTAAGACCGCTTAAATTCAACGTCACGCTGCCCGTCTCGATGCAGTTTTTTATTATGTCAGCCGCTATATCGCGACGTTCCCCAAAGCCGTTCCGGGCTTCACTTTTCCACAGGTTCAGTGCCTGATAATAATCGCCCTTCTCGCCAAAATCAGTGCTTTCATGCCGTAATGGAAATAATTCATTGGAGATATATGATAAGGTAATCAACTTTTTTATCCATAAAAAAATAAAAAGAAAAAAGTCCATTAAAAATCGGCTTTCTGTTTATGATAAAAGAATGCAGGTAATAAATAATGTTACTCTTACTATACTTGCGCAGTAGATTTAAAATCCGGCAGATAATAACAAAATCCATCACGAATATTTCAATATAATATAAACAAGGTGGATTTAAGTACCTGGGTTTTATTCTCAAACCGACACTCGCACCACCCGGCTAAACGGAATGTGGGCGACTCGCCTGCGCCTGTATACGGCTAACACCGGAAAAAACGTTGTCGTATCTCCGGCATTTTATTTTGCCCCATAAGCAAAAACCCCTACTCGTTGGGTGTCCAACTTTCGGGGTTCACTTCACCAGCGGGGATTTTTATTTGCTACTGCTCATCGTCAGCGTTATCTTTCGGCGGCATTGGATTTCAGCGCGGCCTGCGCGGCCAGTTCTTCATCCATCAGGCTGACATGGCCTTTTCTCACGCGTTTGGAATACAGCGCGGTGATAATCGGCACGAGTATTGAGGTAACAATCACCGAGGTGGCCACCAGCGCGGTTGCCGCCGGCGCCATCGGCTTAAAGGCCGGCACCATTTCGGCAATCAGCACCGGCGTGGCCACCGCGGCCCCGGCGGAACTGGAGGCGGCAATACCCGCGGTACCGTCGCCGCCGCCGATAAACTTATCGGCCAGGATCAGCGGAATACCGGTGATGATAATCACCGAAACGCCCAGCAGCACGCCCAGCAGGCCGGTTTGCGCGATGACGTTCAGGTTAATGGTATTGCCGAGTGCGAAGGCGAAGAACGGGATCAGCGTCTGCACCGCTTTGCTGAAGAAATCCCGCAGCTCCGGGTCCAGGTTGCCCAGGGCAAACCCAATCAGGAACGGCAGCACCGCGCCGACGAACACATGCGGCTCGAAAGAAGCGATACCGGCGGTGCCCAAAATAATCATGGTCATCAACGGGCCGGATTCCAGCGACATCAGGACAAATGCCCCCGACTCTTCCTTAGTGCCGTATTGCTGCATTATGGAGGCGTACAGCCCGCCATTGGTCATATCCATGGAGGCGACCAGCGCCAGGGTGGATAAGCCGGCAAAGAAGCCGATTTCCACGCCGTTGGCCGGCAGTAAACGTGACGCTACCGCGGCGACCACCCAGGCAACGGCGATTTTGGTTACCACCAGCGTACCGGATTTACGCAAAACGGTGCCGGTGGCGCTGAGTTTAATTGACGCTCCCATGCAGAAAAACCACACCGCCAGAATAGGCACGGTGCCGGAGATCAGGCCGTTGGTAAATGATCCGAAATATTTACCCGCGTCCGGGGCAAAAGTATGACATAACGCGCCGATAAATAACGGCACGAGCATCATACCACCAGGGATTTTGTCAATTGCACGTTTGATTTGCATCGTGATTCCACCTAAGTTCGAAGTATTCCCATGAGTCGTAGGGCGCCGTTCCGTGGCCATGCCCCATTCATTGACGGGGTCAGTTGAGCGTTAAAGTAACCGGTTACATCCTGTAATACAGTGATCTGGAGCATAAAATGAAACAATGTTTCTTTTTTAAAAGAAGATCATTTTAATTGAATGGATATAAGGTTTCAAAATGAGATGAAGATCACGTTTCCGCCATCGTTCTGGTAAAGATAACTATCTGCCAGCCGGCGCGGCAAGGCGTCGCGCCGGCTGGCGCGGGTTTTCCGGGCTAAGTGTAGACAACGGCGCGGCGCGGCGCTGCGCATCAATAACACCAGGGAGGGGAAAGCATGGCGCTTGACAAAAAGCCTGAGGAGAGTATTTAGCCGAAGTGAAAAATAATGCGGATTATATACGTATATAAAACAATAATTATTATATTAATTAATTTAAATACAATAATGATAACACCCACTCCGCCAATGGTTAATTAATCACCAGGGACCAAGCGGGTGTCGTAAAGCAGGGCTATTGACCGTAATAGGCATTCTTGCCATGTTTACGCAGATAATGCTTATCCAGTAATTCCGGCTGCATGGCCGGCAGTTGCGGCGTCAACTGACGCGAGAAAATACCCATATAGGCCACCTCCTCCAACACCACGGCGTTATGCACCGCCGTATCAGCATCTTTGCCCCAGGCGAACGGACCGTGGGAGTTGACCAGCACGGCCGGGATGGCGGTGGGTTCGATGGCGCGCGTTTTAAACGTTTCGACAATCACGCGGCCGGTTTCCCATTCATAACGTCCCTGGATTTCCGCCTCCGTCATCAAACGGGTGCAGGGGATGGCGCCATAAAAATAATCCGCATGGGTGGTGCCCCAGGCGGGGATATCCAGGCCGGACTGGGCCCAGATGGTGGCATGGCGGGAGTGGGTATGGACAATGCCGCCGATGCCGGCGAACTCAAGATAAAGCACCCGGTGGGTATCGGTGTCCGATGACGGCTTTTTGCCGCCTTCGACCACGCGCCCGGTCTCCAGCTCCACCACCACCATATCGTCGCGGGTCATGGCTTCATAACCGACGCCGGAGGGTTTGATCACCATTAGCCCCTGCCCGCGATCGACCGCGCTGACATTGCCCCAGGTGAAGGTCACCAGATGATGGCGCGGCAAAGCCAGATTGGCCGCCAGAACCTGTTCTTTTAATTCGTTAAGCATTGTGTTGTCCTCAGAAACGCCATGAGGACATTGTCCCGGCAGCCGGACGCCACCGGTATGGTCAAAACGGCTGAAGATCCGGTTGTCTTCTGCTATTGCCCCGTTTTAGCGTGCCCTGACCGGTCCGCTTTCGGCCCCGTCATAGCGAATGACTTTATTTATAGCAATACAAGCTAAACAACCGAGTCGGTACTATAATAAATACTTATTATTGACACCTATGGAGAAGTTGACGATGACGAATAATTCAACAAAACGTATTGCCGCCGCAGTATTAGCGGTCACCCTCGCCTTGTCGCTAAGTTCCTGCTCAAACTGGTCAAAACGTGACCGTAACACCGCCATCGGCGCGGGCGCCGGCGCCCTGGGCGGCGCGGTGCTCACCAATGGCAGCGGACTGGGCACGGTAGGCGGCGCCGCGGTCGGCGGTATTATCGGCCATCAGGTTCATTAATACCCTCACGGACGGGTAAAGCTTCATCCCCCATTGAGGGACGCGTTCCCGGCGCCGTCGGCGCCGGTATGACCGCCGTAGTCAGGCGCGCGTTTTTGGCGTAATCCTCGCCAGCCGCCGGCATAGCCTGCCGCCGCGCATCACCGTCATCCGCCGATGCTAGCCTCCGGCCAGTTTTACCTTCAGTCCCTTCGCTTCCAGCAATTGTTTTAATAACTCCCGTTTATCGCCCTGGATTTCGATAACCCCTTGTTTAACCGCGCCGCCGCAGCCGCATTTTTTCTTCAGCTCGGCGGCAAGCAGGGCCAGGGCGTTATCGTCCCCCGCAAGCCCGGTGATCAGGCATACCCCCTTGCCTTTCCTGCCGCTGGTCTGGCGCTGGATACGTACGATACCGTCCCCGGCGGGGCGCGGAGCGGTCTGTGGCGGGTCGTCGATGCGCCCGCGGTCGGTGGAATAAACCAACCGGCTGTTGTCGTCCATCAGGCTTCTCCCGTTTGCAATTGGCGTAAAATGGCCTGCAGCGCGGCGGCCGGATCGGCGGCTTGGGTTATGGGGCGGCCGATGACCATATAATCCACCCCGGCGCGCCGGGCCTGCAGTGGCGTCATGATGCGCCGCTGATCGGAGGCGTCGCTGCCCTGCGGGCGTATGCCCGGCGTCACCAGGCGAAAATCGCGGCCGAAACGGGCTTTAAACGCCGCCGCCTCCATGGCCGAACAGACCACGCCGTCCAGATGGCAGCGTTGCGTCAGCTCGGCCAGGCGCCCGGCATAGTCGGCGGCGGTATAAGGAATGCCCAGGCCGGCCAGATCCGCATCGGCCATGCTGGTCAGCACGGTGACGGCGATAAGCAGCGGCGCCTGGTCGCCATAGGGCGCAAGCGCCTCTTTGGCCGCGCTCATCATACGCTCGCCGCCGCAGGCATGGACATTTACCATCCACACGCCGAGCTCCGCCGCCGCCGCCACTGCCTTGGCCACGGTATTGGGGATGTCATGGAATTTCAGGTCGAGAAAAACATCAAATCCCCGGCGCCGCAGTTCGCGCACCAGCTCGGGGCCAAACCGGGTAAACATTTCCTTGCCGATTTTCAGGCGGCACTCGCGGGGGGAAACCTGGTCGGCAAAGGAGAGCGCCTGCCCGCGGTCGGCATAATCCAGGGCGACGATCACCGGCGAGGGGGTTGATATAAGATCGCTTGTCATGACGAGAACCTTTAATAATGTAATGCCTTAGCGGGGCAGCCTTGATTTATGGCGATATGTTACCTGCCGCCGGGGCAAATGCCTAGCCGTCAAGGCCGGCTTATTGCTCGTCGAGGCCGCGAATCGGCTTGATGGAGGCCCAGGATTTACAGGAAGGGCAATGCCAGTAAAGGCTGTGGGAGGTAAAACCGCATTTTATGCAGCGATAGCGGGGTTTGGTGCGGATTTGCTCGCCGACCATATCGCGCAGCACCTGCAGGCTCTCCTTGGCCCGGCCGTCTTCCGCCTCGTTAAGATGGAAATCCATCAAGCGGTGGAACATGCGCATGGTGGGATGCTGGCGCAGCTGTTGGTTGATATAGATCTGGGTGACCTCGGTGCCATCGTTTTGCTCAATGACGTCGGCCAGCAGCAGCTCAGCCGCCGCGCCGGTATTGAGCTCGACGCAGCGCCGCAGGTAATCGGCCCAGGCCTGCGGCTGATCCAGATGCTGGTAGCAGGTCTGGAGGATCGGCAGGGTTTCGCTGACCATCTCTTTATCCTGATCCAGCACCCGTTGCAATACGGCCACCGCCGCCGGGTAATCCTCCCGCGCCATAAAAATACGCGCCATCATGATGGACACCCGCGCGCAGTTTTTATCGGCCGCCGCGCCTTTTTTCAGCAACGCCATGGCTTTATCCAGATCGTCGCTGCCCATGGCCTGCAGGGCCAGTTCGCAATAAAAATGGGCAACTTCGATGCGCCGGTGATCCTTACCCAGCTTGACCAGCTTTTCGGCCGTTTCTATGGCTTTGGTCCATTCGCTGGTGGCCTGGTAAATTTGCAGTAGTTGCTGCAAGGCGCCGGTGCGGAAATCTTCTTCCTCGATAAGCTGGTTGAACATTTCCTCGGCGCGATCGTAAAAACCCGCCGCCATGTAATCCCGGCCCAGTTGCTGGATGGCCAGCAGGCGCTGTTCAAAACTCAGGGCGGTGCTTTCCATCAACGCCTGGTGAATACGGATGGCGCGATCCACTTCGCCGCGCGAGCGGAAGAGATTGCCCAGCGTCAGATGGGCCTCCACGGCGTTACTGTCTTCCTTGAGCATATCCAGGAACAGGTCCACCGCCTTATCCTGCTGGTTGGACAGCAGGAAATTGACCCCGGCGACATATTCGCGCGACAGGCGGTTGGCATCCTGTTGTTTATCCTGCTGCGCGCTCCTGCGCCCCATGTACCAGCCGTATGCGGCCGCCACGGGCAACAACAGAAACAGCAGCTCTAGCATAACCGGTTATTCCTTCGCGGCTGTGGGTACGGTCGTGGCGATGTCGGCGCCGGCCGCCGGCCGCTGCTCCAGACGCTTGATTTTGCGATCGGCGCGCAACAAGGCCAGACGCACGCGCAGGTAAAACAGGCCGCAGATCACCCAGCCGAGGATAAATCCCATCGCAAACAGGACCGTCAGCAACGTAGATACCCGGTATTGCCCCTGGGCCAGTAAATAATTAAAGGTAACGACCTGATCGTTATGGGCTCCAAAGGTGAAAGAAATAATAAAAATCACCAGAACCAGCAAAAATATCAGAGCATATTTCACATTTTTTCCCGCAAACCACGTTATTCGGATGGGCCGCGTCCATAAACCGGCGCCAAGATGGTATAAATTAGCATTTCCCGCGTTACGAAGGAAATGCTGTAGACAACATAACGGCATTATCTGTTGCCGACCTTCCTGGAAACCGTCTGCGCCTGCCCGATTCATGAAGCCGGTCTTAAAACTATAGGTGCCGCCGGCAGAAAACCCAACCGCAAGATCATGCACAGCTTGTTATTTATTCAGTTATGCATAAAAATGTAAGCATGAAAGGGACCCGTTGGAGAACGCCGCATGTCCAGACAAGACGAACAGCGTTTATTGGTTAAAATTGCGACGTTATATTACACGGAAAATAAAAAACAGGCGGATATCGCCGCCGCCCTGCATTTGTCGCAATCCTTCGTTTCCCGCGCCATCACCCGCTGCATCAAGGACGGCGTGGTGAAAATCAGCGTGGTGCAACCGCCGAATATGTTTATGGGCCTGGAGTCGGCCATTCAGCAGCGCTACGGCATCGACCAGGCCATCGTGGTGGATGTGCCCGATAACGCCGGGGCGCAGCAAATCAAGCAGGCCATCGGTTCCGCCGCGGCGCATTATATGCAGACCAGCATCCGGCCGGACGACCTGGTGGGCATTTCGTCGTGGAGCAGCACGCTGCGGGAAATGGTGGACAACCTTCATCCTCTGGCGGTCAAGGCGAGCGGCGTTATCCAACTGCTGGGCGGTGTCGGCCCCAACGGCAACGTTCAGGCCACCCTGCTCACCCAGCTGTTGGCCGATCAGCTCAACTGCAAGGCCTATCTTTTGCCGGCGCAAAGTATCGAGCGCTCGGTGGAGGACCGTATGCGGCTGGTCAACAGTAGCGAGGTGGCGGATGTAGTGGCCAAGTTCGGCGAGGTGGACGTGGCGCTGGTCGGCATCGGCGCCCTGGAGCCGTCGCAGCTGTTGATGAATTCCGGCAACTATTATCACGAAAAGATGCTGCGCCTGCTGGCGGAGCGCGGCGCGGTGGGCGATATCTGCCTGCATTATTTCAACGCCCGGGGCGAGGCGGTGCTCGAGGACGACGAGGATCCTGTCATCGGCATGCCGCTGCCGCAGGTGCGGCAATGCTCGCGGGTGGTGGCGCTGGCCGGCGGACAGGAAAAGGTCGCCGCGATTAAGGGCGCGCTGGAAGGACGGTATATCGATGTGCTGATAACGGATCGCCTGGTGGCGGAACAGCTGGTATAGCCCGCGGGCGCGTCATTGCCCCGTGGCCCGATGTGTGTAAATATTCCCGGTAACTTTCTGTTGTGGTGCCGCCGCCATGCTTTCTATTCCCTTTCCCGTCATTACTGTATCCGCGCTGCTTTTCTTACTGGCACTGGCGCTGTTTCCTAAAAAACAACGCCACGGCGGTACGCTACGTTTCCTGGTTGCCTGCATAGTCCTCCTGTCTGTAAGTACGCTGCGCTGGGAATATCATTCCGCCATGCTGAGGAATATCCAGTCGGGGCTGGCGCTGCTTTTGCCGCCTGTCGCCTGGCACAGCTTCATCTCAATGACTGAAATCAACAGGCAACGTCATTGGCTACTGCTGTTCGTCCCTGCTACCCTCGCCTTTTTTATCAGGATATTCTGGCCGGCAGCGACAGATTTTATCTTGTTTATGCTATTTGCCGGCTACGGATGCAGCTTGTTGCGTATGGCATGGCAGGGAGAGCATAACTTCACGCTGAGCCGACTGGGCGAGTCATCGCATACCACAAGGATGGCTTTTTTCGCCGGCTGCTTCCTGTGCCTATCCGCGCTGACAGATCTTGCGGTGTCATTTGACTTCAGCATCACCGGCGGCAAACAGGCTCCTGTTATGGTTGTTATTTTTCAGGTCATGCTGCTGCCGCTTATCGGGGCTGCCATTGTCAGTGCGAGAAGTACGGCGGCGCTATCCGGATCGGCTGCCCGGGAAGCAACGCCACCCGCACGCGCCGTGCTACCCGCGGGAGAACTGGCGGGACTATATCGCCTGCTGGAGAAACAGGTGCGTGAATCGCAAATCTACCTCAATCCCGATCTCACACTCAGTCTTCTGGCCAGGAAAACAGGTGTGCCCGCGCGGCAGCTTTCAGGTGCGGTAAATGCGATAAGTCAGTGCAACGTATCGCAGTGGATCAACGGTTTCAGGGTTGAACGGGCAAAGGAACTGCTGCTAAGCACCCCGATGCCCGTTACGGATATCATGCTGGAGTCAGGATTTATGACTAAATCTAATTTTAACCGCGAATTTCAGCGGGTTTCCGGCGTGTCTCCTACGGTGTTTCGCCAGCGGGCGCATGATAATCAAGCGACGCATTGAGAAATGCACTGATCTTACCCACCAGCGCCTGATGAATACCAGACCTGCTTGCTCCGCTACCGTCCCGGCAGACGATGCCATCGCCAGGGGATTCTTCATTGATAAGCGTTTCAGCGCCGGGCTTGCACAACGACATAAAACTGAAATGGGTAGCCCCATCAATGATGTCGAATTGTCTCCATTGCGGACGCATTGCGGCGGCAAGGTACCCTGATTCCTCTTCGGCTGGCAACGCCGCCAGCTGGTCCATCTGGGCCGCGAGGATCAGGACAGGCAGGCTAATATCATGCAGACTGCGGGGGGTAAACCCGGGGGCCAGTCCGAGATCGAGAGACACGACGGCTCTGATTCTTGCATCCCGGTGATCTGCAGATAATTTTTCCTGCGACAACGCTTCATCGATGCCCAGCTTGTCCGTTAACCGGCAGTCGCCCCGTTGTGGGTGTTGCCGGCAGTCGTGCAAAAACCGGGCAGGGTCAAAGCGTGCCCCCGCCAGCGACATGACGGTCCATCCTCCCAGGGAATGCCCCAACGCGGCAATCCGGTCTTTGTCCGTTGCCCCGAACAGTCCGGGAGAGTGAATGACAGCGTCGATAACCGCAGTGAGATCGCGCGGACGCCGCCACAGCTGTTTAGCGTCTGCAGGATTCTGATTAAAGGTGGTGGTCCCCGGATGATCCGGGGCGGCGACAATATATCCCTGCGCCGCCATGGCCGCGGCAATCCAGGACAAATTCCGCCAGTTGCCATTGTAACCGTGTGAAATAACCAGGAGAGGGTGTGCGCCTGGCGCGGGCGGCGCATTGCGGATGACGGCAACGCCGATGAAAGCGGGATTATCCCCGGCCGATTCCGTTATTCCCGCGGAAGAAACCGGATACCACACCGCCACATTCAGCGCGTCCCCCTTCTGGTCCGACAACGGTAGCTGACGAAAGCCCGGGGCTGCTTGCACCTGTATACACAACAGCAAAGCAGACAATAAAAGAAACCCTCTGATGAACATCATTAATGACCCTGCGGTGATGAATTGTGCCGCAGTTATATTATGAAGTTCGGTATCAGGGCGCCCCGGAACACGATCGAGGTCGTGAATTATGATTATTTTATTACCCTTTCCTAACGTCCGGCCATCGCCGGGCCTCCCTGCCCAGCCGGTGGTGAGTTAGGGTCTGGCATGCCAGTAACACTCTATGCCCAAATACTTGGTAAAGGCTTCATGCAGCACCGCCGCGGTGGCCGAATGGTTCATGGCCACATGGTGCTCGAAGCCCTGCTCGCAAATATGGCGCAGCAACGGTTCCATGGCCGGGATTTGTACCACCGCGCGACAGCCGACGGTATCAAGCGGATCGTTCACCACCGAGCCTTCACCGACGTAAGCCCGGACCTTACCGGTAAAATCATCCGACGACAGACGGAAATAGGTCAAGGGGCCGGCCTTCATGCGCCCATGCACCGCGCCGCAGGTATTTTCGCAGCCGACGGTTGTGCCGATAATGTCCGCCGTGCCCATGGCCGGGTTTTCCAGGCTTTCACTGGGGAAGTTGCCGCAGTGGAACAGCACGCATTTGTCCTGCTCATCGCCGAAGTTATTATTCCAGTCGGCGATGGAGGCGGGCGACAGCGAACAGCTGGCCAGCGCGTACATCGACAGCGCCCCCATCACGTCCACTTCGCAGGCGCTGGGCATCAACTGCCCCGACATGACGCTCATGATGGAGCACACGTTGATGCCGAGATTTTCCTGCAACGACGTCCAGCACTGGATGGCGGTGGTGTCGATATCATTCGCCTGCACCCATTCGCTTATCACCACGAACAGCTTCGCCATGGTATGCAGTTTTTCCGGGGGAATGGCGCCGGTATCCGCGTTGTCTTTTAACAGCGCCAGCTTTTCTCCCACCCGCAGGTCGTTATCGGCCAGGTTGCCGACGCGGGTAAAAATTTCGGATAAATCCAGCGTTTCCACCGAGACGTTCATGCGCTCCAGCAATTTTTCACTGTAGCGCACGGTGTTGAAGGCGGCGGGACGCGCGCCGATGGCGCCGATACGCACGCCTTTCATGGCGTGTACCAGCCGGCAAAGCTGGGTAAACTGACGCAGGTCCTGGGCAAACGCGTCGCCCGCCACGGTACAGACATGGCGTTGGGTCAGGGTAAACGGAATGCCGCACTGGCGCAGATTGTTGCACAGCGAAATCTTGCCGCAGAAACTGTCGCGCCGGGTTGCCAGCCCCATTTTATCCAGACTGTCCTGCTCGGCCTGGATCAGCACCGGCACGGTCAGCCCCGACAGGCGAATCGCGTCCGCCACCGCTTTTTCGTCGCCGAAGTTGGGCAGCAGCACCACCACGCCGTGAATGTCGTCGCGTCGCTGGCGAAACAGCTGCGCGCAGGCCTTGGCGTCCTGCCAGGTTTCCACTCCGCCCAGTTTGCTTTGGGTTTCGTCCAGCCAGACGATATTGATGCCCAAGCGCTCGAATACCGCCGCCGCGTCGCGACGCGCCTCCGTCACCAGATAGCTGGGAAAAAATCCCCGATTGCCGACGATCACGGCCAGGGTCAGATTTTCAATTATTTTTGTCGACATTGCTTTACTCCAGATAGGGTTAGTCCGGCTGATAACGGGCGCGCGCGACGGCCGTTTGCCAGAGGATATAGTTCTCGCGCATCTCCGCGGTCTCGGCGCGCGGTTCGATGTATTCCACTTCTCGGGGCAACGCCGCGATATGTTGGTTATCAGGCCACCAGCCCAGCGTCCTGCCCGCCAGGTAGGCGGCGCCCAGCGCCGATACCTCGGCGTTCAGATTGCGGATCAGCCGGCGCTGCAATAAATCGGCCTGGAACTGCATCAGCCAGCGGTTTTGCGTGGCGCCGCCGTCCACCCGCAAGGCCGGCAGCCGTCTTCCGGCGGCCCGTTCCATGGCAAAAAACACATCGGCGACCTGATAGGCGATGGATTCCAGCCCGGCCCGCGCCAGGACGTCCGGCGTGGCGGCATCGGTCAGCCCGCAGATCAGGCCGCGCGCCCGGCTGTCCCAGTAGGGCGCGCCCAGGCCGGACAGCGCCGGGACAAAAAACACGCCCTGGTTGCCCGCCGGGCTTAAGGCCATCTCGGACAGCCGCGTCAGCGACGTCACGCCGAGCAGTTGCGCCACCCAGGAAAGCCCGGCGCCGGTGTGGGTAATATTGCCTTCGAGCGCATACCGGATTTCGCCGTCATGCCAGGCCACGGTGGCGCTTAACCCTTCCCCACCGGCGCCGACGGCGTCCACCGCCAGCATCAGGGATGAGCCGGTGCCATAGGTGGCCTTGACGTCGCCGGCCTGGTTGCCGCCCTGGCCATAGAGCGCGGCGTGGGAATCGCCGATCAGGGCGGCGACGGGAATGCCTTGCGCCAGTCCGGGTACCTGTCCGGCGCGGGTATGGCCGTGCACCGCCGCCGAAGGTTTAACCGCCGGCAGGCAGGCGGCGGGTATCGAAAAAATCGCCAGCAGCCTTTCATCCCAGCGGCGCTCGTGGATATTGAATAATTGGGTGCGGGAAGCGTTGGCGTAATCAGTGCTGAACGCCAGGCCGCCGGTCAGTTGCCAGTTCAGCCAGGCATCCACCGTGCCGACGCACAGTTCTCCGCGGGCGGCGCGTTCCACGCCTTGCGGCAGCGCGGCCAGCATGCCGCGGATTTTCGCGGCGGGGAACAGCGGGTCGATGGGCAACCCGGTGAGCTGGTAAATCAGCGATGCGTGTTCGCTTGCGGCCAGCTCGCGGCAAAAATCCTGCGAGCGCCGGCACTGCCAGCTGACGACCGGCGTCAGGGGCTCGCCGGAGGCCCGCTCCCAAATCATCACCGACTCGCGCTGATTGCTGACGGCCACCGCGCTTACCAGCGCGTCGGGGACCTGCGCCAGGCAAGCGGCCACCGCCTGGCAGACCGCCTGCCAGATGGCCATGGGATCCTGTTCGGCCCAGCCCGGCCGGGGATGGTAAAGAACCAGGGGAACCGCCGCCTTAGCGAGGATCGCCCCCGCGCGATCGACGGCAATCGCCTTGGCGTTGGTGGTGCCCTCGTCAATGGCGAGGATGATGGGCGTCGTCATCGTCAGGCCCCCCGGCACACGCGCAGGGCGGTGCGCACCACGCCCGCGGCGTCAAAACCGTGATGGGCGCGCATCGCCGCCCGGTCCGCCGCGATGGCGTACTCGCCGTCGCCAATGCCCAGGCGCACCAGCGGAATGGCGCAGCCCGCCTCGGCCAGCACCTCTGCCACCAGGCTGCCGAGGCCGCCGTTGATATTGTGCTCTTCAAGCGTAATCACCCGTTGACTCTCTTTTAACAGCGCCAGGAGTTGGCGAGTATCGCACGGGCGAATAGAGGATACGTTGACGACCGCGGCAGAAATGCCCTGCTCCGCCAGCAGACCGGCGGCCTCCACCGCCTCGTGCACCGTCGAGCCCATGGCCACCAGCGCCACGTCGCCGCCGTGTTGCAGCATGTCGATTTGTCCCGGTTTAAAACGGTAACCGGCATCGTGCAGCGCGGGCAGCGCTTTGCCGTCAAGACGGATATAGACCGGCCCGACGTAAGACAGGGCATAATCGATAATCTGGCGGCATTCCTCAGGGGACGACGGCGCAAAGATCTGGATATTGCCGAAACCGCGCAGCACCGCGATATCATCGATACTATGATGGGTGCTGGCCAGCGGCCCATAGCTGGCGCCGGCGTTAAGCCCGAACAGCTTGACGTTGCAGTTGTTATAGCAGACATCGATTTTGACCTGCTCGTTGGCGCGGGAAATCAGGAACGGCGCGGCGTTGCAGGTCACGGCAATCTTGCCGCCGATGGACAGCCCCACCGCGGTGCCCACCATGGTTTGCTCGGCGATGCCGACGTTGACGATGCGATCCGGGAACCGCGCGATAAACGGGCCGATCTTGGCCGTGGAGGTGGAATCCGCCAGCACCGGCACCACGTCCATGCCATTGTCTACCGCCTTGATTAGCTGCTCCACCATCACGCTTGCCAAATGTTCTGCATTACTCATCTTTTAATTCCTCCAACGCCTGAGTGATTTCATCCCCTTTGAATACGCGGTGATGCCATTCGGCCCGTCCCTGCGTAAAAGAGATACCCGCGCCCTTTTCGGTATTGGCGATCACCACGTTAGGCTTGCCGTTGGCCGGCAGGTTTTCCAGCGTATCCACGACTGATTGCATATCGTTGCCGGCGCATTCGGTCACGTTCAGGCCGAAGGCCAGCCACTTGTCGGCCAGGGGATCGGTATTCATGATCGAGCACGTCAGACCCGCCAGCTGCAGTTTGTTTTTATCGTTGATAATGACCAGGTTATCCAGGCCGTAATGGGCGGCCACCAGCGCCGCTTCCCAGTTGCTGCCCTCGGCCAGTTCGCCGTCGCCGGTCAGCGCGAACACTTTCCTGGCGCTATGGTCGCGTTTGGCCGCCAGGGCGATGCCCACGGCCACCGGCAGGCCGTGGCCGAGCGCGCCGGTATTGAGTTCGATGCCGGGCGTCTTATGGCGCACCGGGTGGCCGGGCAAATGGGAATTGGCATGCTGATAGGTCGGCAGCCAATCGATGGGGAAATAGCCGGCTTCGGCCAACGTGCAGTAATAACCGCCGACGCCGTGGCCCTTTGACTGGATATAGATATCCCGCGCGGGATCGTCCAGCCTGTCGGGCGCGCAGTTCAGCACGCGGAAATAAAGCGCCGTCAGGATTTCCACCTCGGAGAGGTCGGCGCCGGTATGGCCGCCGGCCGGGCTTCCGGCGTTCAACGCTACGATGCGGCGGCGAATCTGACGCGCCTTCTTGACCAGTTCATCGACTGATAATGAATAGGGGTTCATCACGTTACCTCTCTTTCGCTTGAAGCGAATTTTTACGCATAAAAGAATATTTATTCGAATAAGCCAAAAAAAACGCTACCCGCCGCGATGCGGGCGTAGCGTTATTCAGGCGCGCCCTCTTTAATGATTTTTTGCGAGACAATGGCCGCCTTGCGCTGCATGCGGTTTTGCATCTGATCGATAATCACCGCCACGATAATGACCATGCCCTTGATGACCATTTGCCAGAATTCACTGACGCCCATCATCACCAGGCCGTCCGCCAGGATGCCGATGACAAAGGCGCCGATCAGGGTGCCCACGATGGTGCCGCGCCCGCCGGCCAGGGATGTGCCGCCCAGGACCACCGCCGCGATGGCGTTCATTTCAAACGCGGTGCCGGTGGCGGGATGGCTGGCCACCAGCTGCGAGGACACCACGATCCCCGCCACGGCGGCGCACAGCCCCGAGATGGTGTACACCCAGACCTTGACCTGCTTGACCTTGATGCCGGACAGCTCGGCGGCGCGCTCGTTATCGCCGATGGCGTACACATGGCGGCCGAACGGCAGGCGGCGGGCGATATAGGCAATCGCCAGCGCCAGCACAAACATCATCCAGATGCTGTAGGGCACGCCGAACAGCGTTCCCGCGCCGATAAGATCAAATCCGGTGTTGCCCAGGCGCGGGTTGCCGTCAAGTCCCGGAAAGGTTTCGCCGTTGGAGAGCAGCATCGCCGCGCCGCGCACGATGTACATGGTGCCCAGGGTGCAGATAAAGGGCGCGACGTTATAGCGGGTGATAATCCAGCCGTTAATGGCGCCGATAAGGCCCCCCAGGAGCAGTACCGCCGGGACGATCACCCAGACGCTGGGAAATATGGCGATGCCGAACATCGGCAATACGATGCCCTGGGTCAGCATCCAGCCGGCGAACATGCCGCACAGGCCGAGGGTGGCGCCGATGGACAGATCAATGCCGGCGGTGATGATGACAAACGTGATGCCGAGCGCCAAAAAGGCGTTAATCGAGATGTGTTTCATCATGATGATGATGCTGCCGGTCTCGAGAAATCCGGGCACCGTGGTGGTAAAAAACCCCAGGATCAGGAATAACGCGATAAAAGTGCGCAATTTAAGCAGCAGCAGCAGCATATTTTCGCGCGAGCGAAAACGCCGGGTGCCCGTCAGGGGCGCTAATGTCGCGGTGTTGGTTGCTTTCATATCAAAACCCTTTTGCACTCGCCGAGACCAATGCCGATTCCTGGGCCGATTGACGCTCGACATTGGCCGTCAATTTACCGTTCGACATCACCAGAATACGGTCGGAGACCGCCATGATTTCTTTCAAATCCGAGGTGGAGAACAAAATGCCGATGCCCTTCTCCGACAACGCCACCATCATCTCGAACACATCCGCCTTGGCGCCCACGTCGATGCCGCGGGTGGGTTCGTCCAGCAGCAGCAGTTTCGGGTTGGTCAAAAGCGAGCGTCCGATCACCACCTTTTGCTGATTGCCGCCGCTCAGCGCCTGGATCTCCACATCCGGCGACGAGACCTTGATCGACAGATTGCCGATGGTGGTGGCCACCGCCTGCTGCTCCTGCTGGCGCATGATGCTGAAACCGTGCTGCAAGCGGCGCCACAGGCTGGCAATGGTCAGGTTGACCGCGACGCTCGAGGCCGGGAAAATGCCGGTTTTTTTGCGATCTTCCGGCACCAGGCTCATGCCGAGCTTGATACGGTTGGCGGTGGGCATACGCGTCGACACCGGCAAATCCCCCAGCCAGATTTTGCCCAGATAGTTTTTTTCCGTGCCGAGCAGGCATTCAAACAGCTCGGTGCGGCCGGCGCCCATCAGACCGTAAATGCCGACGATTTCGCCGGCGCGCACGCTAAAGGACACGTCGTTGACCACGGGATGCCCGGCATCGTTAACGCTGGTAATATGATCGACCTGCAACACCGGCAGGCCAAAAGTGCGGCCCGGCTTGAGAAATGTTGTGACAGGGTCACCTCCCAGCATTTCCCGCACGATCCAGGGCACGTCGATTTCGCTGACCCGCGCCTCGGCCTGGAAACGCCCGTCGCGCAGAATGGTGATGTAATCGCCGATGGTCATCAGCTCTTCCAGGCGGTGGGAGATATAGATAATCGTCACTCCCTGGCGCGTCAGCTCGCGGATCACCCGGAACAGCACGTTGACTTCGGTTTTGCTTAACGCCGAAGTGGGTTCGTCAAGGATCAGAATATCCGCCTGTTCCGCCAGCGCCTTGGCAATCTCCACCATTTGCTGCTGGCCGACCTTCAGGTTGGCCACCAGTTCGCGCGGCGAGATCGGTTGATCCAGCCGATTCATCAGCTCGGCGGCAATGCGCTCCTGCCCGGCCTGATCGATCGGCCATAATCCCTTCTGATGCTCGCGTCCGAGAAAAATATTCTCCGCCACGTTCAGGTTTTCCGAGAGGTTCAGCTCCTGATGCACCATGCCGATCCCCTTGGCCGCCGCGTCCCGGGTATTACCGAAGCTTACCGGCTCGCCGTTAAGCAGCATCTGGCCGGAGGTAGGCTGCTGCACGCCGGCCAGTACGTTCATCAGGGTTGATTTACCGGCGCCGTTTTCGCCGATAATCACATTCACCTTGCCGCGATAGACGTTGTAGTCCACGTTATCCAGCGCCAGCGTGCCGGGATAAAGCATGGAGATGCCCTTGGCGCGCAGGATAATGTCCGGTGTCTCGCTCATTGTGCCGTCCCCCGTTTAAGCTCCAGCGCCACGGCGTCATCAATACTGTCCGCGCGCAGTGTCACCGCCGCCAGCACGTCCACCTGCTGCCCGACCCAGCCGCCATCCACCGCCGGCAGGCCGCTTAACGCCTGCTTATTGAGCGCCTTGGCCACCTGGGCAAACTGCACCTGGTTTTTAAAATCCTCAAAACGAAGAAAACCGGCGGCATCGCGTACGGCGTTGCCCCTGATAATCGGTCCCAACTGCAGGGTAACCGGCTCGTTGTTAACGCTAAGCGTCAGCTTGCGTTCCAGGCCGTCGGCATCCACCGCGGTCACCTTGCCGCTAAACCGGGTATAGACGCTCTTGCCGTCGACGCCCTTCACCTGCCCCTGGGCCTGCTTGAGCGCCGTCCAGTCAAGCGCCTGGGCGTGCGCGGCCGGCAGCACCTTCGGCGCCCAGAAGGCCTGCGCGATTTGCGCCGGCGTCTGGTTGGAATAATCCGGCCCGGCCGACGGATCGGCGGGGATAACAGGTTTGCCGTTACTGTCCAGACCGACCACGTCACAGGCCGTCAGCAGCAGCAGGATCACACATCCTATTCCCGTCTTGCGTAATGCGTTGAGCTGCATGTCGTCTCCCAATCAAGGGGCCGTCCGGCCCCTTGCCACAGGTGATTAGTTTTTCAGGCTAAAGGTCTTCAGGTTTTTGGCGTTGGTCTCGTCGATCAGCACGCAATCCATCAGTTGCTTCTCTTCTTTACCGGCTTTGCCGGTCTTCAGGTACACATCCGCCTGTTCCACCGCCATTTCGGCCTGCGCCGCGGCCGGCTGCAGCACCGTGGCCTTGATATTGCCCTTGGCGATTATCGAGTCGCGTACATAATCGCTGCCGTCAAAACCCACCAGGATCACGTCCTTGCGCCCGGCGGCCTTCAGCGCGGCTTCGGCGCCCAATGCCATGGTATCGTTGCCGGAGATCACGCCGGTAATATCCGGATTGGCCTGCAAAATGGATTCCATCCGGCTGAAAGCCTCGGTCTGGCTCCAGTTGGCGGTTTGCTGCGCCACCATCTTCAGCCCGGTATATTCGTCAATCACATCGTGGTAGCCCTGCGAACGCACGTGGGCATTGGTATCGGATTCCTTGCCCAGCAGTTCCACATACTTGCCTTTGCCGTTCATCAGCTTGACGAACTTCTCCGCGCCCAGCTGCGCGCCCTGGTAGTTATTGGACACGATCTGCGCCACCGCCACGCCGGTGGCATTGATTTCACGATCGATCAGGAAGGCGGGAATACCGGCCGCCTTGGCCTTTTTCAACGGCCCGATAGTGGCGTCTGACCCGGCGTTATCCAGCACGATTGCCTTGGCCTTACGGGCGATGGCGGTTTCAATCAGCTGGTTCTGCTTGCTGACGTCATCGTCATGGGACGCCACCAGCGTGGTATATCCCAGCTCGGTGGCCTTGGCCGAGGCGGCATCGGCTTCCGCCTTGAAGAACGGGTTATCATGGGACGGGGTAATGATGGCAATCAGGCCTTTATCCGCGGCGAAGGACGCCATGGATAATGACAAGAGGACGGCGGCAACGCAGGGTTTCAGTAGGAAGGTGTTCATTGTTGTTCTCCTGGATGAATACACGTGAATATATATTCACTTTTGATTTTATATTCAACTGGAGTGTGGCAAGTCCCCGCGATAATGTCCATTACGATTGTTGGGAATAGCGAGTGCTGTCACAAAAAGCAACAAGATGATTACATCGGATGCGGGGAAATGAAAACATGCCGCTGGGGTCGAATCGGGCGTGGTTCCCCCGCCCGCCCGCGACCTCGTGGCGCGCCAGGCTGGCCGGCACGGGACGGCATGCGATGAGGCTTATGTTTTTCCCGGCAAGGGTGCGTTTGCGAGAACGCGCCGCTGGGGCGGCAGCCGGCTAGGCGCGGGATTTAATATCCCGCGCCTCGTCGATTTTCGGCGTCAGCGGGCCAATCCAGCGCTGCACCAGCCAGCAGGCTAGCGTTATCATCAGCCAGCTCAGCACGGTTCCCATGACCAAATCCCGCGGCCAATGCATCCCCAGGATCAGCCGGCTGCACATGACCGCCACCGCCCAGATCATGATAATCGCCACCGAGGCGAAATGCCGGCGCGGCCACAGCAGCCCCAGCGCCAGCAGCGCCCAGCTGGCGGCGAAAATCGTATGCCCGGAAGGGAAGGCAAAA
The DNA here is from genome assembly GCF_046352915.1 of Sodalis sp. C49. NCBI lineage: Bacteria > Pseudomonadati > Pseudomonadota > Gammaproteobacteria > Enterobacterales > Bruguierivoracaceae > Sodalis > Sodalis sp. C49. The sequence goes on from NZ_CP163303.1 coordinate 1,096,104, forward strand.
CCGGTATCATGCTGCCAGTGCTTACGCAGCCACGGCGGGATCTGCTCCTCGTTCTGCAGCTCCTTTTTCACCCATTGCGCGCGCGCTTTAGGCGGGAGCGAATAAAACGCCCGATCGTCGATGGCGAAGGCGTTCTCCAGCCACAGCACATAGGGCCGCGGCTCCTGCACCCGCTCCTTGATAACCGTTTTCAGGCCCTGGCCCGCTAAAATCGTCACGCCCAGGATACAGGCCAGTGCGAGGGCGGGCTTTAAGCGAAAGCGCAGGCACCAGAGAAACCAGCCCAGCAGCAGCGCGCTGGTAACCATGCCCCACGGCGCGCTGACGGTTTGGGTTATCCAGAACATACCCCGCCACCAGCCGGCCTCATTGCCGGGATGCCACTGCCAGCCACTGACCCAGACCAAAAGTGGTATTATCATAAGTATTACCGCGCCCAGGCCGGTGCGTTTCGCTATTTCAAACATAAAGATAATTTTCCGTTAAATGTCTTACCGCTGAACAGTTTAACGTCAGGGCGGCGGCAATTTTCCTAATAAGAACGATCGGTCGGTAAGCAATTGTGACAATCTAATGACTATTTTGCCAGCAAACAGGATTTTCAACCGTCAGTTTTCGGTAAATTTATGGCAAAATGCACTATTAATGAATCTTCGCGCACTCGACCGCACCATGCTTGGTCAGACGGCATCATCGAGAGTGAGATGAGCGACGATAAAGAAGTTTTGGAGAGCAACATGCAGCTTAAACGTGTGGCAGAAGCCAAACTGCCGACACCCTGGGGCGATTTCCTGATGGTGGGATTCGAGGAATTAGCGACCGGACACGATCACCTGGCATTGGTTTTCGGTGATATTACCGGCGTGGAACCGGTGCTGGCGCGGGTGCACTCCGAGTGCCTCACCGGCGACGCCTTGTTTAGCCTGCGCTGCGACTGCGGCTTTCAGCTCGAGGCCGCGTTAACCCACATTGCCGAGGAAGGCCGCGGCATTTTGCTCTATCACCGCCAGGAAGGCCGTAACATCGGCTTACTGAATAAAATACGCGCCTATGCGCTCCAGGATAAAGGCGCCGATACCGTTGAGGCCAATCACCAGTTGGGCTTTGCCGCCGACGAGCGGGATTTCACCCTGTGCGCCGATATGTTCAAACTGCTGGGCGTGGAATCGGTACGTTTGCTGACCAACAATCCGCAAAAGGTGGAAATCCTTACGGAGGCGGGCATTAACATTACCGAGCGCGTGCCGCTTATCGTCGGGCGCAACCCGGAAAATGAACGCTACCTGAACACCAAAGCGACCAAAATGGGCCATTTGCTGGATATTAAATAACGCCCCGCGGATGATGGGGCCGCGCCATCCGGCGCGCCCCTGGAGCCTGATTATGAGATCGGCCACCCGAATCCGGGCCCATGATTAAGGTATATTACTCTCTTTAAATACAGGGTTATAAACCATGAAGTTCAGTACCATGAACGACAGCGAAATCATTGCCGATCTCTGCTGCCGGATTAAGGATGCGCGCATTGAGCAGCGCCTGTCGCAAATTGATCTGGCGGAGCGTTCCGGGTTGGGCATCGCCACCATCAAACGCGCCGAAATGGGCGGTTCGGTCACGCTCAGCACGCTTATCTGCATTCTGCGCGGCCTCAATCGCCTGCATCAGCTGGAAGGGGTGCTGTTCGACACCGAAGTGCGCGCCTTTAACGCCCAGGTCAGCGGCGAAAAAGCGAACACGCCGCTGCGGATCCGCAAAAAAGCCGCAACCGTGGATGAAGCGGACAAACCCCTGGTGGAAAAAAGCGCGGATGCCTCTGCCGTCGACTGGTATATCTCCGCCGCCGAAAACAATATCCTGTGGTGAACCCCGGCCCTCCCGGCGGCGGGAGCACCTATCGCGGCGGTCATCGCCGCCTTCCCCGGCCCTGAGGCCGCAATGCCCGTGGCGGACCCGGACGCGGCCATCCTTGCCGCCGGGTTCAGCTGATTTCATGCCCCGCGCTATTCACATAACACAACCTTGATCGCCAGTCCGCCGCGCGATGTTTCGCGGTATTTGGCGTTCATGTCCTTGCCGGTTTCATACATGGTCTCGATAACCTTATCCAGCGACACGCGCGGTTCCGTGGTGCGCCGCACCGCCATGCGCGCGGCGTTAATCGCCTTCATCGCCACAATGGCGTTACGCTCGATACAGGGTACCTGCACCTGGCCCGCCACCGGATCGCACGTCAGGCCGAGGTTATGCTCCATGCCGATTTCCGCCGCGATGCACACCTGTTCCGGACTGCCGCCCAGCAGCTCCGCCAGCCCCGCCGCCGCCATCGAGCAGGCCACCCCGATTTCACCCTGGCACCCTACTTCGGCGCCGGAAATGGACGCGTTCATTTTATACAGCGCGCCGACCACGCCGGAGGCCAGGAAATAGCGCAGGTACGCCTCCGGGGTCACCGGCTGGATAAAATGATCATAATAGGCCAGCACCGCCGGGATAATGCCGCAGGCGCCATTGGTCGGCGCGGTAACCACCCGCCCGCCGGCGGCGTTTTCCTCGGCCACCGCCATGGCGAACATATTGACCCAGTCCATGGCGTTCATCGGATCGCTGGAGAAACGATCATTGGTAAACAGCAGCCGGTGCAGGCTGGAGGCGCGGCGCGGCACCCGGATCGGCCCCGGCAGCACGCCCTCGGTATTCATGCCGCGCTGCATGGCGTTTTGCATGGTGAGCCATACCGCGCCGAAATAGTGTTCGATCTCCTCCCGGGTATGCAGGGCCAGTTCGTTCTTCATCACCACCGCCGAGAGCGACAGGCAATTATCGCGACAGTGGCGCAACAGGTTCTGCGCCGAAAAGAAAGGAAACGGCACCGCCTGCTCGGATGGGATCTTTTTGCCGAAGTTTTCCCGATCGACCACAAACCCGCCGCCGATGGAATAATAGGTTTTGCTGTAAACCAGCGCATTTTGCCGGTAGGCATTGAACATCATGCCGTTTTCATGCAACGGCAGGTTCTCATCGCGAAACACAATGGCCGAGGCCACGGCAAAATCCACTTCGTGGCCGTCCGCCAGGGGCAGCCGCCCACGCTGCCGCACTTGCTGGATAAACTGCGGGATGGCATCCACGTCAACCGTATCGGGCGCCTTGCCGGCCAGGCCCATGATGATGGCGATATCAGTATGATGTCCCCGGCCGGTTAATGACAGGGAACCATAGACGTCCGCGCCGAGGCGGTCGATCGAGGAAAGCAGCCCCTGCGCCTGCAAATCATCGGTAAACATTTTCCCGGCTTTCATCGGGCCGACGGTGTGCGAACTGGAAGGACCGATGCCTATCTTGAAAATATCAAAAATGCTAACCATAACCCTGTCCTTATTATGCGGCGCCGAAGGTTTTCCATCGACATCCTCGGCGCGAAAAGCGGACCGGGCCCGAAGGACCCGGCTTGGCCATCAGCCCATCAGGCTGTAGATAATCGCCGACATGGCGATCAGGCCCATAAACACCACAAATACGTTGCTGAAGTGGCCGCTGTATTTTTTCATCGCCGGTACTTTCTGGATGGCGTACATCGGCATCAAGAACAACAGCATGGCGATAACCGGACCGCCAAGGGTTTCAATCATGCCGAGGATGCTGGGGTTAAGCGTCGCCACCAGCCAGGTGGTCAGCAGCATAAAGATGCCGGTGATGCGGTTAAGCTTTTCTTCGGAGGCGGTTTTGCCACGGCTGCGTAATGCTTTGATCATCATGCCGTTGAAGCCTTCGCGGGCGCCGAGGTAGTGGCCAAGAAAGGATTTGCTGATAGCGACCGTGGCGATAATCGGCGCCATCCATGCAATCAGCGGGTTGTTAAAATGATTGGCCAGGTAGGACAGGATGGAAATATTCTGCGCTTTGGCTTCCATCAGATCGGCGGTGGACAGGCTGAGCGCGCAGCTAAACACAAAAAACATCACCGTTACTACCATCATCACATGGCTGCAGGCCAGGATGCGGGAACATTTTTTCTCCGCGCCCACGCCATATTCCTGACGCTTGGCTACCGCAAACGAGGAGATAATCGGCGAATGGTTAAACGAGAAGACCATGACTGGGATCGCCAGCCATAACGTGGTCATCAGACCATGGCCGGTGGCGGCGCCGGCAACGAACGCGTTATCGAATATGGCGGCGCTCCAGTTGGGAATAAGATAAAGCGCCAGCAACATCAATGCCGCGACAAAAGGGAAAACCAGGATACTCATCGCTTTGACGATCATGTCTTTGCCGAAGCGCACAATGGTCATCAGCCCGACAATTAATATCAGCGATAATATCGCCCGCGGCGGCGCCACCAAATGGAGCTGGTGGGTAATAAAGCTGTTAACGGTATTGGTGATGGCGACGCCATACACCAGACAAATAGGATATATTGCAAAAAAATACAGCAAGGTGATTAATTTACCCGCACCCACGCCAAAATGTTCTTCAACAACTTCAGTTATATCCTCGCCGCCATTTTTACCTGATAATACAAAGCGGCATAATCCGCGATGGGCATAAAAGGTCATGGGAAAGGCGAGAATCGCCATAATAATGAGCGGCAACAGCCCGCCGATGCCCGCATTAATAGGTAAAAACAGCACGCCCGCGCCGATGGCCGTGCCGTACAGGCCCAACATCCACATGGTGTCGCTTCTGCGCCAGCTGGAGGCGGAGGACGCCTCCAGCACCGATGCGCTTTCCGTGATGCTATTCATTATAGTGTTCTCCTCAGGGAACGATGAAATAAAAATGCCGCGAATATGTTAAAGATATTGCGCTAAGGTTAAAAATAACCACTCATGAAAATAGATTTTTATTTTCATCCGCAGGCGCTATCTTTCAGTGGCGGCATTCTATATCAAATGGAATTAATAATAACCCTGTAGGGATCACAAAATTGCAGGTATTAATTGAGAGGATAAAAAACGGTATTTAAATTAAAATGTCAATATTAATACTTTATCACCGGTGCGCTGTAAGGGTGCTAATTTGATACTTTATATGCCAACATAATAACAGAATAACCTTGTCAGGCCAATGAATAAAATAATTAAGTCTGGCGAGAAAAATAAATATGCTGGGGAAATAATATACCCGGCATCGCCAATGTCACGCAGATTCTGTCGTTTATTCGCATCGCGTCCTGTCCAGCGCGCTTCCCGCCGCCCTGGCGAGTGGCGGGAAGCGCCGGAAGATTACAACATTTTGCGGATCACGTAGTTTAAAATGCCGTCATGGCGGAAGTAGGTCAGCTCATTGCCGGTATCGATGCGGCAACGTGCCGGCACCACTTCAATACGCCCGTCGGCATAGGTAATGCGCACCGGTACCGTTTGGCCCGGCGCGAGTTCGTCCAGTCCGCTGATGCTGATGCTTTCGTCGCCGGTCAGGCCCAGCGTTTTCCGGGTGACCCCCGCCGGGAATTCAAGCGGTAAAATGCCCATGCCGATCAGGTTGGAGCGGTGGATACGCTCGAACGACTCGGCAAGCACCACCCGTATACCCAACAGCCGGGGCCCCTTGGCGGCCCAGTCGCGGCTGGAGCCGGAGCCGTACTCTTTCCCGGCGATAATCGCCAGCGGCACCTGTTCCTGCTGGTAACGCATGGCGGCATCGTAAATCGCCAGCTCCTCGCCTGACGGGATATGGCGGGTAATCCCCCCTTCTACGCCCGGCACCATCTCATTGCGGATGCGGATATTGGCGAAGGTGCCGCGCGCCATCACTTCGTAATTACCACGCCGGGAGCCGTAGGAATTAAAGTTACCGGCTTCGACGCCGTTCTCGCGCAGGTACAGGCCGGCCGGGCTGTCCACCTTGATATTGCCCGCGGGCGATATATGATCGGTGGTCACGGAATCGCCCAGCATGGCCAAGATTCTGGCATGGGTGATATTTTCCACGGGCTTCGGCTGATGCTGCATATCGTCAAAAAACGGCGTCAGGCGGATATAGGTGGAATCCGGCTGCCAGTCGTAGGTCGGCGTGCGGTTGACCTCAATATTTTGCCATTGCGCGTTGCCGTTAAAGACCGCGCTGTATTCCTTGTGGAACATGGCGCTGTTGACCAGCGCCACCGCATCGGCGATTTCCGCCGAGCTGGGCCAGATATCCTTGAGATATACCGGTTGTCCCTGCGGGTCGGTGCCGAGCGGATCTTCGCTCAGGTTCACCTGCATGTTGCCGGCCAGGGCATAGGCCACCACCAGCGGCGGTGAAGCCAGCCAGTTGGTTTTCACCAGCGGATGGATGCGCCCCTCGAAGTTGCGGTTGCCGGAAAGCACCGCTCCCACCGTCAGGTCGCCGGATTTAATCGCCGCCTCGATGGATTCCTTTAACGGGCCGGAATTGCCGATACAGGTGGTGCACCCGTAGCCCACCAGGTTGAAGCCCAGGCGATCCAGATAAGGCGTCAGGCCGGCGGCGGCGAGGTAATCGGTCACCACTTTGGAACCGGGGGCCAGGGACGTCTTGACCCAGGGCTTGGTCCGCAATCCCTTGTTGACCGCGTTGCGGGCCAGCAGGCCGGCGGCCATCAGGATATTGGCGTTGGACGTATTGGTGCAGGAGGTAATGGCGGCAATCACCACCGCGCCCTGGTGCAGTTCATGCTGTTGTCCATCCAGTTCAAAGGTCTGGAAATCAGGATGGTGGGTGCGCCGGGTAAAATCCAGCTCGTCGCTGGCGCGAAACGCGGCGGGCACGCCCGGCAGCGCCACCCGGTCCTGCGGACGCTTCGGTCCGGCAAGGCTTGCCACTACGCTTCCCATATCAAGCGTCAGGGTGCTGGTAAAGCGGGGTTCGTCGCCGTGGTGGCGCCATAATCCCTGCTGCTTGCTGTAGGCTTCCACCAGGGCGATTTGCTCCTCGGAGCGGCCGGTCAGGCGCAGGTAATCCAGGGTAATGGCATCCACAGGGAAGAAACCGCAGGTGGCGCCGTATTCCGGCGCCATGTTGGCGATGGTGGCCCGGTCCGCCAGCGGCAGTACGTCCAGCCCGTCGCCGTAGAATTCAACGAATTTGCCCACCACGCCGTGTTTGCGCAGCATTTGGGTGACGGTAAGCACCAGGTCGGTGGCGGTAATGCCTTCATTGAGTTTGCCGATAAGTTTAAACCCGACCACATCGGGGATCAGCATCGAGACCGGCTGGCCCAGCATGGCCGCCTCCGCCTCAATGCCGCCTACGCCCCAGCCCAGCACGCCCAGGCCGTTGACCATGGTGGTGTGCGAGTCGGTGCCGACCAGGGTGTCGGGAAACGCCACCGCCTCGCCATCCTGCTCTTCATGCCAGACGGTGAGCGCCAAATATTCCAGGTTGACCTGGTGGCAGATGCCGTTTTCAGGCGGCACCACGCGAAAACGGCTGAACGCCTGTTGTCCCCAGCGCAGGAATTTATAGCGCTCGAGGTTGCGTTCCATTTCCAATTGGTTATTTTCGGCAAAGGCGCGATCGTCGCCATAGCTGTCGACGGTGACCGAGTGGTCGATAACCAGATCCACCGGCGAGAGCGGATTGACCTTATCGACGTCGCCGCCAAGGCGCTTTACCGCTTCGCGCATAGCCGCGAGGTCTACCACCGCCGGAACGCCGGTAAAATCCTGCATCAGCACCCGCGCCGGGCGGTAGGCGATTTCACCGTCCGCGTGCGCGTGCTCAAGCCAGCCCGCCAGGGCGCGCAGATCCGCTTCGGTGACGATGTCGTCATCCTGGTTGCGCAGCAGGTTTTCCAGCAGGACCTTCATGGATTTGGGCAGCCGGTCGAGGTTGCCCAGCTGTTGGGCGGCGCGCGGCAGGCTGTAATAGCGGTAGGTTTTATCACGTATGACCAGTTGATCCTTACTGGCTTCTCGAATCGTTGTCGACATAGCTCTCCTCCAGACTTTTACTTCATTATAGTCATAACCCTATCCAGGTTGAGGCATTGCAGTAAACAATTTACAAGAATTACGCAACTTTTTCATAACATAAAGTGTGTTCACCGATGCGGTCATGCCGGTGCCGGCACCGGCGCGTCACTTTACCGGTAATTTAATATCCTTGAACATCGCTTCGATTTCTTCATTGGAGCGCAGGGCCACCGCCGTATCCACGACGTCTCGGGTGAGATGCGGCGCGAAGCGCTGGATAAAATCATACATGTAGCTGCGCAGGAAGGTGCTGCGGCGAAAGCCGATTTTGGTGGTGCTGAGGGCAAACATGGCGTCGGCGTTGATTTTTACCAGATCGGGGTCGGCCTCGCTGCTGACCGCCATGTTGGCGATGACGCCGACGCCCAGGCCCATGCGGACGTAGGTTTTAATCACGTCGGCATCGGTGGCGGTAAAGACGATGCGCGGCGTGAGCCCGGCGCGGTTGAAGGCGGTATCCAGTTCCGAGCGGCCGGTAAACCCAAAGGTGTAGGTGACCAGGGGGAACGCGGCCAGTTCTTCAATGGTGATCTGGTCTTTGCCCGCCAGCGGATGGGTGGGCAGTACCACGATGGCGCGGTTCCAATGGTAGCAGGGCAGCATGACCAGGTCGTCGTAGAGGTGGAGCGCTTCGGTGGCGATGGCGAAATCCGCGATGCCTTTGGAGACCGCTTCGGCGATTTGCGTCGGCGAGCCTTGATGCATGTGCAGGGAAACGCGGGGGTAGCGTTCGATGAACCCTTTGATCACATCCGGAAGCGCGTAGCGCGCCTGCGTGTGGGTGGTGGCGACATAGAGCGAGCCTTTATCCGGATACGTATGTTCGCCCGCCACCGCCTTGATGGCGTCGACCTTGGAGAGGACTTCGCGGGCAATGCGGATGATTTCCTGTCCGGCCGGCGTAACCTGGGTGAGGTGTTTGCCGCTGCGGGCGAAGATCTGTACCCCGAGTTCGTCTTCCAGCATCCGTACCTGTTTGCTGATGCCGGGCTGGGAGGTGTACAGCCCCTCGGCGGTGGAGGAGACATTAAGGTTGTGGTTCACGACTTCAACAATATAGCGAAGTTGCTGCAATTTCATTTTTGTCATCCTGGCATAAATTTGGCGCAAGAGTTACTTGTCAGCGGCGCGGCCTGGGGGCGGTTTTTTTCCCCGGCGTCAGCGGGAAAGCTAATCTTGCAATTAATACTATTTAATCATAAAAAATCGCTATATATAACTTATTTATAAGACATAAAAAAACCAACCCGTAGGTTGGTTGATGATTGCCGGCCCGATTCGGCCCCACTGGCACGCTCTCCCTTGAACACGCCTGCATTAAGCGCAGTGTTGGCGGGCCTACCGCGCCATGGGGCGCTCGGTCGGGCGGGAACACCACGCCCGATTCGGCCCCATTGGCACGGTCTCCCTTGAACACGTCTGCTTTAAGCGCAGTGTTGGCGGGCCTACCGCGCCATGGGGCTCGGTTTGGCGGGGACACCACGCCCGATTCGACCCCATTGGCACGGTCTCCCTTGAACACGTCTGCTTTGAGCCCGGTGTTGGCGGGCCTACCATGCCATGGGGCTCGGTTTGGCGGGAACACCACGCCCGATTCGGCCCCATTGGCACGGTCTCCCTTTAACACGTCTGCTTTGAGCCCGGTGTTGGCGGGCATACCGCGCCAGCGCCATGGGGCTCGGTTTGGCGGGAACACCACGCCCGACTCGACCCCATTGGCACGCTCTCCCTTTAACACGTCTGCATTGAGTCCGGTGTTGGCGGGCCTACCGCGCCATGGGGCGCTCGGTCGGGCGGGAAAACCACGCCCGATTCGACCCCATTGGCACGCTCTCCCTTGAACACGTCTGCTTTGAGCCCGGTGTTGGCGGGCCTGGCGCATGGCTACTTTTTGGTGACCTGCCATTTGCCGTCGATGTAGAACGCCGTCCAGCCGGTGGCCTTGCCGTCTTTTTCGGAAGAAACGTACTGTTGTTTGGTCTTGCGGCTAAAGCGCACCATGGCTTTGTTGCCCTCGGGGTCTTTTGCCGGCGCGTCGGCCAGGTAGCGCAGTTTTTCCGGCAGGCGATCTTTGAAGCGCGCCAGTTCCTCCACCAGCGGTGCCCGGGTTTCACGTGATTTCGGGAACGTGTTGGCCGCAAGGAATACGCCAGCCGCGCCGTCACGCAGGACAAAATAAGCGTCCGATTTTTCACACTGCAGCTCAGGCAGCGGCACCGGATCTTCTTTTGGCGGCGCAACATCGCCGTTGCGCAGGATTTTGCGGGTGTTTTTGCATTCCTCGTTGGTACAGGCCATGTATTTGCCGAAGCGTCCCAGTTTTAAATGCATATCGGAGCCGCATTTTTCACACTCGACCACCGGGCCGTCGTAGCCCTTGATCCTGAATTCGCCTTGCTCGATTTCATAGCCGTCGCAAAGCGGATTGTTGCCGCAGACGTGCAGCTTGCGGCCGTTGTCAATCAGGTAGCTGTCCATGGCCATGCCGCATTTAGGGCAGCGGCGACGGGCGCGCAGAGCGTTGGTTTCGGCATCCTCGCCTTCCAGCAGATTGAGGGTTTCCGATTCCGGGATCAGATTAATGGTAGTCTTGCAGCGTTCTTTCGGCGGCAGTGAATACCCCGAACATCCCAAGAACACGCCGGTACTGGCGGTGCGGATGCCCATTTTGCGCCCGCAGGTGGGACAATCGATGCTGGTCATCACCATTTGGTTGAGACGCATGCCGCCCTCTTCCGGATCTTTTTCCGCCTTTTCGAGCTGTTCGCTGAACTCCCTGAAGAATGAGTCCAGCACGGCTTTCCACTCGGCTTCGTTATTGGCCACCTGGTCGAGCTTGTCTTCCATGCGGGCGGTAAAGTCGTAGTTCATCAGTTCCCGGAAATTTTCTTCCAGGCGGTCGGTGACGATTTCGCCCATTTTTTCGGCGTAGAAACGGCGGTTTTCTACCTGTACATACCCGCGATCCTGGATGGTGGAGATGATGGACACATAGGTCGACGGCCGGCCGATGCCGCGTTTTTCCAGTTCCTTGACCAGGGACGCTTCGCTGTAGCGCGCGGGCGGCTTGGTGAAGTGCTGGCTGGGCAGTAATTTTTCCAGCCCGAGCGTCTGGCCCACGCTAACCGGCGGCAGGGTGCGATCTTCATCCCCTTTGCGCAGCGCGGGCATGACCTTGGTCCAGCCGTCGAAGCGCAGAATGCGGCCCTTGGCGCGCAGTTGGTAGTCCGCCGCTTTGACCGTCAGGGTGGTGGAATCGTACTGCGCCGGCATCATCTGGCAGGCGACAAATTGGCGCCAGATCAGCTGATACAGCTTTTGCGCGTCCACTTCCATATCTTTTAGCTGCTCGGCCAGATTATTGACATCGGAAGGACGGATCGCTTCATGCGCTTCCTGGGAATTTTCCTTGCTGGCGTATTCATTGGCCTGCTTAGGCAGATATTTGGCGCCGAACTGTGCGCCGATGTAATCGCGCGCCATGGCCAGCGCGTCCTGGCTCAGGTTGGTGGAGTCGGTACGCATATAGGTAATATGCCCCGCTTCGTACAGGCGCTGGGCCAGCATCATGGTTTTTTTGACGCCGTAACCCAGGCGGGTGCTGGCGGCTTGTTGCAATGTCGAGGTGGTAAAGGGCGCGCCGGCCTTGCTGCTGGTGGGCTTGTCCTCACGGTCGGCGATAACATACTGCGCGTTTTCCAACTGCTTGACGGCGGCTTGGGTCTGCGCCTGGTTGACCGGCTTAAAGGGCTTGTCGCCATGATGGGTGACCTGCATCTGCAGTTGCGCCTTGTCCGACACCTTGAGGTCGGCGTGCAGTTCCCAATACTCTTCCGGCACGAAGGCTTTTATCTCGCGTTCGCGTTCGACCACCAGGCGTACCGCGACCGACTGCACGCGTCCGGCGGACAGGCCGCGGGCCAGTTTTTTCCACAGCAGCGGCGAGACCATGTAGCCCACCACGCGGTCCATAAAACGCCTGGCCTGCTGGGCGTTGACCCGATCAATATTCAGCTCGCCGGGTTTTTTAAACGCCGCCGTAATGGCATTGCGGGTGATTTCATTAAATACCACCCGGCTAAAACGCTTGTCATCGCCGCCGATCACTTCCCGCAGGTGCCAGGCGATGGCTTCCCCTTCGCGGTCAAGGTCGGTTGCGAGATAGATATGGTCGGCGTTTTGCGCCAGCGCTTTGAGCTCGTTGACCACTTTTTCTTTGCCGGGGAGGATCTCGTAATGCGCTTTCCAGCCGTGGTAAGGATCAATGCCCATGCGATTGACCAGTGCGGTTTGCGCGTCGCTTTTCACTTTTTTCGTTTTGGTGGCGTCGGCGCTTTTTTTAGTGGCGGAACCGCTGGTGGGCAAATCACGGATGTGACCGACGCTCGATTTAACGACGTAGTCATTGCCTAAATATTTATTAATCGTTTTGGCTTTAGCCGGTGATTCAACGATAACGAGAGCTTTACCCATGTTTACCTTTACCTGAATGATTTCTTCTGTAATTAAGAAGCATTTTGTGCGCCAGACCCTGGCTGGGCATTTACTAATTTTATATTGCGGCAGCGCCGTCAAAAATCAACCTCTGTTCAGCCAGTCTGCTTTTTCGCCTTTGCCATGAGATTAACCTATTGAAAAATAAAATTAATTTATCAATACTTTCATTGAATATTGATAAATCAACTATTGATTGGGATGCGGTTATCCCCGCCAGTTGATGAAGGCCCACACTCTACATGATAAAAAAGTTGGTGCAACTTATTAGCGGCGCAAAAAATTTCCCGGGCGGCAAAAGCGTTTAAAAAGCCCGTTCGACGAATAAACCTTAGTCTGTTTGCAGCCAAACACAACCGGGGATTACAATAGGCCGGAAGACATCTAAGGAGTAATAGGTATGTACGCTAACACCACCCCCATTGATCGCAACAGCCTGCTTATTGAGGCTAACCGGATTATTCGCGCGCATGATGAATATATGCACGGCATGGAGGCCACCGAGGTAGAACAGAAAGGCGGCGTGCTGATTTTCCGCGGTGAATTCTTTTTCGATCAGGATGGATTACCCACCCGTAAAACCACGGCAGTGTTCAATATGTTTAAACATCTCGCCGTGGTGTTGTCAGAAAAGTATCACCTGGAGGAATAAATGACCCACGCCCGGGCCGGTTTCCCGTTCCCGGGCGGGCGCAAACCGCCGGACATACCCGCCCTCGGGGCGGGGAGCCGTCACAGCAGGGGTTTTTGGCCCCGTTGCCATAAATGCAACAGGCGCTGCTCGATACTTAACGCCGCACTGTCGGTAAAACGCGCAAGCAAACGTTTACGCCGCGTGAAACGCACGCTAATGACCTCATGGTTGGCCATTTCGGCAATCAGCAGATCATCGCTGGTGCCGATGCCGTCAACCAGACCATTTTCCCGCGCCTGGGTGCCGTACCAGTGCTCGCCGGTCGCCACCGCTTCAATATCAAGCGTGGGGCGCATGTCATGGACAAACTGCTTGAAGAGCTGATGCGTTTCGTTCAGATCCTGCTGGAACTTTTCCCGTCCTTCCGGCGAGTTTTCACCAAACAGGGTCAGGGTCCGCTTATAGGCCCCGGCGGTGTGCAGTTCCATGTCGATATCATTGCGCTTGAGCAGCCGGTTGAAGTTAGGAATCTGGGCCACGACGCCTATGGAACCGACAATGGCGAAAGGCGCGGCGATAATGCGATCGGCGACGCAGGCCATCATATAACCGCCGCTGGCGGCCACCTTATCCACCGCTACCGTCAGGCGGATGCCGCGATCGCGCAGGCGCTGCAGCTGCGAGGCGGCCAGGCCGTAGCCATGCACCACCCCGCCGGGGCTTTCGAGGCGCAGCAGCACCTCATCTTCCGGTTTCGCCACCGCCAGCACCGCGGACACTTCCTCGCGCAGCGAAGCGACCTCGCCGGCATCCATGCTGCCTTTGAAATCCAGTACGTACAAACAGGATTTCTGCGGCGTTTTTTCGCCATGCTTTGCGCGCGCGCGCGCCAGTTTCGCCTCGCCTTTTTCCTGCTTCTTATGCCGCTTGTGCCAGATACGCTGTTCGGCCTCGCCCATGCGCGCCAGCTGCATTTCGCGCTGCATCTCACGATACTGTTTACCCAGATCCGTTATCTGGATTTCGCCCTTGCGCCGGCGCTGCCGCTGACGCAATCCCATGACCAGCAGCAAAATCGCGCCGAAGGCCAGCACCACGGTGAGGGTTTTTGCCAGGAAGAGTCCATAAAGAGTAATAAATTCCACGCTGTCGCCTTGCTGAATGTGTTTTCCGTTGCGGTCTATTCTAGCTAAGGCGCGGGTATACGTCGCCGGGAAAATCAGAATATTACGTAGGTTTACGTATATTAAGTCGGTAAACCGTTAACGATTGAAATGAGGTCAGGTTTCAGGCATAAAATGAGAGACCGTCGGGTAAAAAGAGCGCTAATATCACCTCCAGGGTGACGGGTTAGCAAAGGAGCGTCCCTTGTACTACCAGCCCAAACATGACTTATTGGCCGGCCGCATCATTATGGTGACCGGGGCCGGCGACGGCATCGGCCGCGAGGCGGCGCTGACTTACGCCCGCCACGGCGCCAGGCTATTGCTGCTGGGGCGCACCGAAGCCAAGCTGGCGGCGGTGGCGGGATTGATTGCCGGTGAAGGCGGCCAGCCGGCGCGGGTTATCCCCTTTGACCTGGCGGTGGCCGGAGCGGAGGATTACGCCTTGCTGGGCCAGCGGCTCGCGGCCGACTTTCCGCGCCTGGACGGCCTGCTGAACAATGCCGGCCTGTTAGGCGAAATCGTGCCGATGGCGCAGCAGTCCCCCGCCAGCTGGCAGCAGGTGATGGCGGTCAACGTGAACGCCGCCTTTATGCTGACCCAGGCGATGCTGCCGCTGTTATTGCAGGCGTCCCGGCCATCCCTGATATTCAGCAGTTCCAGCGTCGGGCGCCAGGGACGGGCCAACTGGGGAGTGTACGCTGTCTCCAAATTCGCCACCGAAGGCATGATGCAGGTGCTGGCGGACGAATATCCCGCGGCTACCCTGCGGGTTAACTGCATCAACCCCGGCGGCACCCGTACCGGTATGCGCGCCAGCGCCTTTCCGGATGAAAATGCCGATCGCCTCAAGACCCCCGCCGAGATTATGCCCATCTACCTTTATTTAATGGGGGATGACAGCCGCCGCAAAACCGGGATCAGTTTCGATGCCCAGCCGGACCGTACACCGGGCCCGGCGTAATCATACAGGACCAGCAAATGAGTGAAGACAGGCACCAGCAGCGCCAGCAGCGTTTAAAAGAACAGGTGGATGCCCGTATTGCCGCGGCCACGGAGCAGCGCGGCATCGTCATTGTGTTTACCGGCAACGGCAAAGGCAAGACCACCGCCGGCTTCGGCACCGTGACCCGGGCGATAGGCCACGGCATGCGCGCCGGCGTGATCCAGTTTATCAAGGGGCAGTGGCCGAACGGCGAAAGAAACCTGCTTGAGCAGCATGGGGTTGAATTCCAGGTAATGGCCACCGGTTTTACCTGGAATACCCAGAACCGGGTCACCGATCGGGCCGCGGCCCAAGAGGTCTGGCGCCACGGCCTGCGCATGCTGGCGGACGACAGCCTGGATCTGGTGCTGCTCGACGAGCTGACCTATATGATCACGTACGATTATGTGGATTTACCCGAAGTGATAGCGGCACTGAACCATCGCCCGCCGCGGCAGACGGTGATCATCACCGGCCGCGCCTGCCACCGCGAACTGCTGGAGCTGGCGGATACGGTCAGCGAGCTGCGCCCGGTGAAACATGCGTTCGACGCGGGCATCAAGGCGCAACAGGGCGTGGACTGGTGAGGCGGCTGCGGGCTGGCCCGGTCAATCAGACGGGGCCAGGCCGCGGCGGGATGGCGACCGGGAAGATGCATTGCGCGCCGCGGCCGGCCAAGCCGGCGTTTGGCGCGGGCGCCTGGACGGGCTTATTTGGTGCCGGAGTTGCGCTTGCTGCTTTGGCCGCCGCGCCGGGTAGGCGTGACCGTGCTGTGGCGTTTCACCGCCCGGCGGATTTGGTTGGCCTTCATACGGCGGCGCTCTTTCTCCACCGGCACTTTGGTGACGGTTTCCGGCGCCAGTTCCACCAGTTCGCGCAGATAGTTGATTTCACCCAGCGGCAGTTCAGTCCAGCCGCCGCGCGGCAAGCCTTTGGGCAGGGGAATGGCGCCGTAGCGGGTGCGAATCAGCCGGCTGACCTGCACGCCCACCGCTTCCCATAAACGCCGCACTTCGCGGTTGCGCCCTTCGGTCAGGGTCACGTTGTACCACTGGTTCAGCCCTTCCCCGCCCTGGAAGCTCAGGGTACGGAACGCGCCCGTGCCGTCTTCCAGGGTGACGCCTTTGGTCAGCAGCCGCAGTTTTTCGTCGTCCACCTGGCCGAAGACCCGTACCGCGTATTCGCGCTCCACTTCCCGGCTCGGGTGCATCAGGCGATTGGCCAGCTCCCCGTCGGTGGTGAATAACAGCAGGCCGGAAGTATTGATATCCAGACGCCCAACCGCTATCCAGCGCGAGCCGTTGAGTTTAGGCAAACGGTCGAATACCGTCGGCCGGCCGTCGGGATCCCGCCGGGTGCAAAGTTCGCCTTCGGGTTTGTAATAGGCCAGAATCCGGCACACCGCCTCTTCTGACGCGGTGATGGAAACCACCCGGCCATCGACGCGGATTTTCATGGAACTCACGGCGTCGACCCGATCGCCCAGCGTGGCGATTTTGCCGTCAACGCTGACGCGGCCTTGTTCAATCAGGGATTCAACTTCACGGCGGGAACCATGCCCGGCGCGGGCCAGGACTTTTTGCAGCTTTTCGCTCATTGAGCAACCTCGGCTGTCGCCTTCACAGGCGTCGAATGGTGGCTTTCGCCATAATTTAGTAAGCTTATCAGTAACTTAACTGAAAGATAGGGGGCTATTTTACACTATGGTCCCGCGGATCACAATCCATAGTTTACGGTGACGGGGGCGGCGGTGTAAAAACGCCGCCGGCCGGCCGTTAAAGGAAGGGGGAAACATCCCCGACGCCTTCACGCACCACCACCGGCGTGTCGTCGGTCAAATCGATTACCGTCGTCGGCTGCTGGCCGAGAAAACCGCCGTGAATCACCAGATCCACCTGTTTGCCCAGATGATCCTTGATCATTTCCGGGTCCGATTCCGCAAAATCGTTGCCGGGCAGCATCAGTGTGGTGGACATCATCGGCTCGTCCATGGTTTCGAGCAACGCCAGGGCAATGGGGTTGCTCGGCACGCGCAGACCGATGGTCTTGCGCTTGTCGTTCATCAGCCGCCGGGGGACTTCCTTGGTGGCTTTGAGAATAAAGGTATATTTGCCCGGCGTATTGTTTTTCATCAGACGGAACGCCTGGTTATCCACATGGGCATAGGTGGACAGTTCGGACAGGTCGCGGCAGACCAGGGTAAAATTATGGTTGCCGTCCAGCTGCCGGATGCGGCAGATGCGCTCCATGGCGGTTTTATCCTCCAGACGGCAGCCGAGGGCGTAGCCGGAATCGGTGGGGTAGACAATAACCGCGCCCTTGCGCAGCAGATCGACGGTTTGGTTAATTAACCGCGGCTGCGGGTTTTCCGGATGAATGGTAAAAAACTGACTCATTGTGACTCCTTATATAGTCTGGCGGGAGAACACCCCCGGCATACCGCGATTATCCTTCTGACAAGCCTTCTGCTACCGCCGACCGGCCGACCGGCCAATCGCGCCATATCGGCTCCACGCCGCCCGGCAGCCAAAGTTTACGGCCAAGCTCGATCCAGGCGCAGGGCTGGTGAAAATCGGATCCCTGGGAGGCCAGCAGCCCGCGCTCGCGCGCATACCCCGCCAGCGCGGTTTTTTCCTGCGGCGACTGCTGGCACATGGCCACTTCGATACCGTCGCCGCCCGCGTCGGTAACATGGTCCAGCAGGCGTTTAAGCCATTTGGTCGACAGCTGGTAGCGGCCGGGATGGGCCAGCACCGCCTGTCCGCCCGCCTGGTGGATGGCGCCGACCGCTTCCTCGATTGTACACCACTGCGGCGGCACATAGCCGGTTTTACCCTTGGACAGGTATTTTTTGAATACCTTGGTCACGTTATCGGCGGCGCCGATGCTGACCAGGTAACGGGCGAAATGGCCGCGCGTGACCAGTTCATCCTGGGCCAAACGGCTGGCACCCAGCCAGGCGTCGTGAATACCGGCGCGTTCCAGCCGCTCGGCGATGGCATGGGCCCGGGCCAGGCGCCTTTCCCGCTGGGCGCGCAGAAGCCCGTCCATGGCCGGATGCGCGTCATCGATACCGAGGCCGACAATATGGATCTCATGGTTTTGCCACTGGGTGGAGACTTCCACTCCGGCCACCAGCGTGAGGGGCAGCGCGCCGTCGTCGATCGCCTGCCGCGCCCCGGCGAGGCCGGCCACGGTATCGTGATCGGTCACGGCCAGCACGTCGACGCCCATGGCCACGGCGCGCGCCACCAGATCCGCCGGCGAAAGCTGGCCGTCGGAGGCGGTGGTATGGCTGTGCAGATCGTATAGGGTCAGCAACGATGATTTAACGTAGATCTCAGTCAACGATAGGCTACCTTCCAAAATGAATGTTCCTATCATAACGTCAAATGCCCGTGAATCGAACCTGTTAAATATTTAACTGTTTTTAAGCGGTGACTGTTGACATTTCATTGCTGAACTAGTTTACTAGTACACATTAAGACAACCAATGAGAATCTGACGATGATAACCTTAACCGTGGTAACGCTTCGCTGGTGGCGCACTTCCCTTTAGCGGGTGGTGTTATCATGCGTCGCTGTCGTCGGACAGAGCAAGATCCCTACTAACCCGCCTTTCAAGCGGGTTTTTTTATGGGCGATAATCAGGGAACACACTATGCAAGCCACACAACCTCAATTAGAACTGCTGCAGGCCACCGCCACTTATCGCGACGATCCTACCGCGATGTTCAACCAGCTTTGCGGCGCCCGACCGGCCACCTTGCTGCTGGAATCGGCCGAAATCGATAATAAGCAAAACCTGCAAAGCCTGATGGTGCTTGACAGCGCCATGCGCATTACCGCCCTCGGCCAGCGGGTTACGCTGCAGGCGCTGACCGCCAACGGCGCGGCGCTGCTGCCGCTGCTGGACGCCGCGCTGCCGGCCGGGGTTGAGGTGAACGCCCATCCCAGCGGCCGCGAGCTGGTGTTTCCATCCGTCGGCAACGACATGGATGAGGATGCGCGGCTGCGCGGCCTGTCGGTATTCGATTGCCTGCGCCTGCTGCTGACCCTGGTGCCGGCGCCGGCGGATCAGCCGGATGCCCTGTTCCTCGGCGGCCTGTTCGCCTATGACCTGGTGGCGGGTTTTGAAACGCTGCCCGCGGTCAGCCAGGGGCAGCGCTGTCCGGATTTTTGCTTCTACCTGGCGGAAACCCTGCTGGTACTTGATCATCAGCAGCGCACCTGCCGGCTGCAGGGCAGCCTGTTCACTCCTCTGGCCGGCGAAAAACGCCGTCTACAGGCGCGCATCGAGCAGTTGCAGCATCAGTTGCAGCAGGCGCCGGGGCCGATCCCCCACCAGGTGATCGACAGCATGACCCTGGAAACCGATCGCAGCGACGAGGAGTTCGGCCGCATCGTGACCAGCATGCAGCAGGCGATCCGCGCGGGGGAAATCTTCCAGGTGGTGCCTTCACGGCGTTTTTCGCTGCCCTGCCCGTCGCCGCTGGCCGCCTACCATACTCTGAAAGAGAGCAATCCCAGTCCC
Source organism: Sodalis sp. C49 (assembly GCF_046352915.1). Taxonomy (NCBI): domain Bacteria; kingdom Pseudomonadati; phylum Pseudomonadota; class Gammaproteobacteria; order Enterobacterales; family Bruguierivoracaceae; genus Sodalis; species Sodalis sp. C49. The sequence continues at coordinate 1,115,853 of NZ_CP163303.1, forward strand.
TATATGTTCTTTATGCAGGATAACGATTTTACCCTGTTCGGCGCCTCGCCGGAAAGTTCGCTGAAATACGATGCCGCCAACCGGCAGATAGAAATTTATCCCATTGCAGGTTCCCGTCCGCGCGGGCGCAGGCCGGACGGCACGCTGGATCGCGATCTGGACAGCCGTATCGAGCTTGAAATGCGCACCGATCATAAAGAACTGGCCGAACACCTGATGCTGGTCGACCTGGCGCGCAATGATCTGGCGCGCATCTGCGAACCCGGCAGCCGCTATGTCGCCGATTTGACCAAGGTCGATCGCTACTCCTTTATCATGCACCTGGTTTCGCGGGTGGTCGGCACCCTGCGCGCCGATCTTGACGCGCTGCACGCCTACCGCGCCTGTATGAACATGGGCACGCTGAGCGGCGCGCCCAAAGTGCGCGCCATGCAGTTGATTGCCAAGGCCGAAGGCACGCGGCGCGGCAGCTACGGCGGCGCCATCGGCTATTTTACCGGCAGCGGCCTGCTGGATACCTGTATCGTTATCCGTTCGGCCTATGTCGAGGACGGCATCGCCACCGTACAGGCCGGCGCCGGCGTGGTGCTGGACTCGGTGCCGCAGGCGGAAGCCGACGAAAGCCGCAATAAAGCGCGCGCGGTGCTGCGCGCCATCGCCACCGCACATCATGCCAGGGAGGTGTTCTGATGGCTGATATCCTGTTACTCGATAATATCGACTCCTTTACCTACAACCTGGTGGATCAGCTGCGCGCCACCGGCCACAGGGTGATGGTGTACCGCAACCAACTGCCGGCGCAGACCATCATTGGGCATCTGATGGCCATGGATAATCCCATACTGATGCTTTCCCCCGGTCCCGGCACCCCCGCCGCCGCCGGCTGCATGCCGCAGTTGCTTACGCGGCTGCGCGGACAGATGCCGATTATCGGCATCTGCCTCGGCCACCAGGCGATTGTGGAAGCCTACGGCGGCTACGTCGGCCAGGCCGGGGAAATCCTGCACGGCAAGGCGTCCCTTATCACCCATGATGGCGCCGGCATGTTCGCCGGCATGCCGAACCCGCTGCCGGTGGCGCGCTACCACTCGCTGGTGGGCAGCGAAATCCCGGCGGGACTGACGGTCAATGCGCACTTTAACGAGATGGTGATGGCGGTGCGTCATGACGCCGATCGCGTCTGCGGTTTTCAATTTCATCCCGAATCCATCCTGACCACCCAGGGCGCGCGGTTGCTTAACCAAACCCTGGACTGGGCGCTGGCCTGAACGATAGGAACCTGATCATGCAACAGATATTGGAAAAACTTTACCGCGCCGAGCGCATCAGTCGCCAGGAAAGTGAACAGCTTTTTAGCCAGATTATCCAGGGCGGGCTGGAACCGTCGCAGCTGGCGGCGGCGCTGATCAGCATGAAAATCCGCGGCGAGCATCCGGATGAAATTGCCGGCGCGGCCACCGCCCTGCTGGCGGACGCCCTGCCGTTCCCGCGCCCTGATTATCCTTTTGCCGATATCGTCGGCACCGGCGGCGACGGCAGCAACAGCATCAATATTTCCACCGCCAGCGCCTTTGTCGCCGCCGCTTGCGGCGCCCGGGTGGCCAAGCACGGCAACCGCAGCGTGTCCAGCCGTTCGGGTTCCTCGGACCTGCTGGCGGCCTTCGGCATCCGGCTGGATATGCCGGCGCAAGCGTCGCGCCAGGCGCTTGACGAGCTGGGAGTATGCTTTTTGTACGCGCCCCAGTACCACACCGGTTTTCGCCATGCCATGCCGGTGCGCCAGCAGTTGAAAACCCGCACGCTGTTTAACGTGCTCGGGCCGCTGATTAACCCCGCCCGTCCCCCGCTGGCGCTGATCGGGGTCTACAGCCCGGAGCTGGTGCTGCCCATCGCCCAAACGCTGCGGGTGCTGGGCTATCAGCGCGCAGCGGTAGTCCATGGCGGCGGCATGGATGAAGTGGCGCTGCACGCGCCGACGCAGGTGGCCGAACTCAATGAGGGCGAGATCGCCAGCTATCAATTGACGCCGGAGGATTTCGGCCTGCGGGAACAGTCAATGGACGCCCTGCTGGGCGGCTCGCCGGAAGAAAATCGTGACATTTTGGCGCGGTTGTTACAAGGTAAAGGCGAACATGCCCATGAATTCGCCGTTGCCGCCAATGTCGCCTTGTTATTAAAACTATTCGGCCAGGAGAATCTGCGCGAAAATACCCAACAGGCGCTGGCGGCCATCCGCGGCGGCGGCGCCTATGAACGTGTTGTCGCGTTGGCGGCCAGAGGATAAGACATGCAGGATACGGTACTGACAAACATTGTCGCTGATAAAAAAGTATGGCTGGCCGAGCGTAAGCAACGCCAGCCGCTGGACGGGTTCATCGACGACGTGCGCCCCAGCACGCGCAGCTTCTATCATGCCCTCCAGGGTTCGCGCACCGTGTTTATCCTCGAGTGCAAAAAAGCATCGCCGTCCAAAGGCCTGATCCGCGAGGATTTTGACCCGGCCGCCATCGCCGGCGTGTATAAACACTATGCCGCCGCCATCTCCTGCCTGACCGACGAAAAATACTTCCAGGGCAGCTTTGATTTCCTGCGCCAGATTAGCCAAGTAGTACCCCAGCCGGTGCTGTGCAAGGATTTCATCATCGATCCCTACCAGGTTTACCTGGCGCGTCATCATCAGGCGGACGCTATTCTGCTGATGCTGTCGGTGCTGGACGACGACACCTACCGTCAGTTGGCCGCCCTGGCGCACAGCCTGGAAATGGGCGTGCTCACCGAGGCGATAACCGAAGAGGAGTGCCGGCGCGCCCAGGCGCTCGGCGCCCGGGTGGTGGGCATTAACAATCGCGATCTGCGCGATTTATCCATCGATTTAAACCGTACCCGCCGCCTGGCGCCCCTGCTGCCGGGAGTGACGGTGATAAGCGAATCCGGCATTACCGCCTATCGCCACGTCAGGGAACTGAGCCATTTCGCCAACGGCTTCCTGATCGGCAGCGCGTTGATGGCGGAACCGGATCTGGACGGCGCGGTGCGCCGGGTATTGCTCGGCGAGAATAAGGTCTGCGGACTGACGCGTCCCGAGGATGCCAGGGCGGCATATGACGCCGGCGCGCTCTATGGCGGCCTGATTTTTGCCGCCTCGTCGCCAAGGCGTGTGGATATCCCCCGCGCCCGCGCGGTGATGGCCGGCGCGCCGCTGCGCTACGTCGGCGTATTCCGCGACGCCCCCATCGAGGAGGTGGCAGGCAGCGCCGCCGCGCTGGCGCTGCATGCCGTACAGCTGCACGGCGACGAGGACCAGGCCTATATAAGCGCCCTGCGTCTGGCGCTGCCTTCCGCCTGCCGTATCTGGAAAGCCCTGGATATGCGGACCCATGCGCCGGCGCGGGATTTTAGCGCGGTGGATCGTTATCTGTTCGATAATGGCGGCGGCAGCGGTAAACCCTTTGACTGGTCGCTGCTGGACGGACTGCGTCTGGATAACGTCATGCTCGCCGGCGGGCTGGCGGCGGATAACTGCGTGGCCGCCGCGCAATTAGGCTGCGTTGGGCTGGACTTCAACTCCGGCGTTGAAAGCGCCCCGGGTATTAAAGATCACCATAAACTGGCTACGGTATTTCAGACGCTGCGCGCCTATTAATCGATTGCCCAGATCAACAAGAGACAGGAACGCATGACACTATTAAATCCCTATTTCGGCGAATTCGGCGGCATGTATGTGCCGCAGATCCTGGTACCGGCGCTGCTGCAACTGGAGGACGCCTTTGTCAGCGCGCAAAGCGACCCGGCATTCCAGGCGGAATTCAGCGATTTGTTAACTAATTATGCCGGCCGCCCCACGCCGTTGACCCTGTGCCGTAACCTGACCGCCGGCACCAAGACCAAACTGTATCTTAAGCGCGAGGATCTGCTGCACGGCGGCGCGCACAAAACCAACCAGGTGCTCGGCCAGGCCCTGCTCGCCAAGCGCATGGGAAAAACCGAAATCATCGCCGAAACCGGCGCCGGCCAGCATGGCGTGGCTTCGGCGCTGGCCTCCGCGTTGCTGGGGCTGAAATGCCGCATTTATATGGGCGCCAAGGATATTCAGCGCCAGGAGCCCAACGTGTTCCGCATGCGTCTGATGGGTGCGGAAGTGATCCCGGTGCACAGCGGTTCCTCAACGCTAAAGGATGCCTGCAACGAAGCGCTGCGCGACTGGTCCGGCAGCTATGAGCGCGCCCACTATATGCTGGGCACCGCCGCCGGTCCGCATCCGTTCCCCACCATCGTGCGCGAATTCCAGCGCATGATTGGCGAGGAAACCAAGGCGCAGATGCAGGAACGGGAACATTGCCTGCCTGACGCGGTGCTGGCCTGCGTCGGCGGCGGGTCCAACGCCATCGGCATGTTCGCCGATTTTATCGATGAGCCGTCGGTACGTCTGATCGGCGTCGAGCCGGGCGGCCTGGGCATCGAGACCGGCCAGCACGGCGCGTCGCTCAAACACGGCCGCATCGGCATCTATTTCGGCATGAAGTCGCCGATGATGCAATCCTCCGACGGGCAGATAGAGGAATCCTATTCCATTTCCGCCGGCCTGGATTTCCCTTCCGTGGGTCCGCAGCATGCCTATCTGGACAGTATCGGCCGCGCGGAATACGTCTCGGCGACCGATGAGGAGGCCCTGGATGCGTTCAAGGCCCTGTCGCGCCATGAAGGCATCATCCCGGCGCTGGAATCCTCACACGCGCTGGCGCACGCGCTGAAAATGATCAAGGCGGAGCCGGACAAGGAGCAGATCCTGGTGGTCAATCTCTCGGGCCGCGGCGATAAGGATATTTTTACCGTGTACGATATATTAAAAGCGCGAGGAGAAATGTAATGGAACGCTATCAGCAACTGTTTACCACGCTGCACAGCCGTAAAGAAGGCGCCTTCGTGCCCTTCGTCACGCTGGGCGATCCTAATCCCGGCCTGTCGCTGAAAATTATCGATACCTTAATCGAGGCCGGGGCCGACGCCCTGGAACTGGGCATCCCGTTTTCCGACCCGCTGGCGGACGGCCCGACCATCCAGAACGCCACCCTGCGGGCATTTGCCGCCGGGGTGACGCCTGATCAGTGTTTCGAACTGCTGGCCACTGTCCGGCAGAAATACCCAGCCATGCCCATCGGCCTGCTGATGTACGCCAACCTGGTGTTTAACAAAGGTATCGATGCGTTTTATGCCCGCTGCGCCGAGGTTGGCGTGGATTCGGTGCTGGTGGCCGACGTGCCGCTGGAAGAGAGCCTGCCGTTCCGTACCGCCGCCATGCGCCACGGCGTGGCGCCTATCTTTATCTGCCCGCCTAACGCCGATAAAGACCTGCTGCGTGAAATCGCCTCCCACGGCCGGGCTTACACCTATTTATTATCCCGCGCAGGCGTAACCGGCAGTGAAAACCAGGGCCATGTGCCGCTGGCCCATCTGGTGACGACGCTTACCGAGTTCCATGCCGCGCCCGCGCTGCAGGGTTTCGGTATTTCCGAGCCGTCGCAGGTGCGCGACGCGCTGGCGGCGGGCGCGGCCGGGGCCATTTCCGGCTCGGCCATCGTCAAGATTATCGAGCGCAACCTGGAAGACCCGGCGGCCATGCTGACGCAGTTAAGCACCTTCGTCAGTAAAATGAAGGCCGCCACGCGCGGTTGATTTGAAAAAAATCATTTTATCCACAACACTCTAATGGCGGCGTATCAATTACGCCGCCATCCTGTAAGATGCGGGTGATATATTATAATAAATAATTCAAATCCAAGGAGAAAAAATGAAAAACTGGAAATCCCTTACGACACTTGCAGCAACCGCAATCGTCGCGGCCGTGCTGGCCGGCTGCGCGCCGACCGCCAAGACCGAAGGCACCGGCGGGTATATTGACGACACCGTGATCACGACCAAAGTGAAAACGCAGTTGCTTGCCGATGACCATTTAAAGGGCACCGAAATCAACGTCGAAACCTTTAAGGGCCGGGTGCAGTTAAGCGGTTTCGCCAGCTCGATGGCCGACGCCAACCGCGCCGTGACCATTACCCGCGGCGTCAAGGGCGTGCGTTCGGTGGAAAACGACATCAGTATCAAATAATCCCGTTGCCGGCGGCGCGCACGCGTCGCCGGCACGGTTTCAGATCCGCACCCTCGTTTTAGAAGCGATAGCCGACGCCGAACATAAATACCCAGGGATCGATTTGCGTATGCACTGATTGCTGCTGGCCGCCGGCCTTGAAACGCACGTCGGTGTCGATATCCATATACCATACCGACATATTCACCAGCCAGTTGTCATTGACGTTATAATCCAGCCCAGCCTGGCCGGCGATGCCCCAGGAGTGCTTGACGCTTAAATCGCTCAGTCCGGCGTCCTGCCCGGTTTGGTTAAAGTGCGCGTCGTAGAAGGTGGTATAGTTGATGCCCACCCCGAGGTATGGCCGCAGTTTATCCGGGGCGTCGCCAAAATAATACTGCGCCATCAGGCTTGGCGGCAGTTGTTTAACCGAGGCGATGTCGCCGGTGCTTTTCAGCCCGACATGGTGCTTGAAGGGCGTTGCCGCCAGCAGTTCCACGCCGATATTGTCGGTAACCAGATAACTGAACGTCAGGCCGAGCTGGGTGTTGTTATCCACGTTAAACTCGCCCATCCCCAGCACGTTATCCGAACTTTCACTCGGCCGTACCGTGGCGCTGCCCGCGCGAACAATAATATCACCCGCCTGATGCGCCTGCGCCGTTGCCGACAGCAGCGCGGCCGCCGCCGCCAAGCCCATAACACACTTGTTCATGTCCCGCTCCTTGTTGAGATAATGCCTTTGCCACGCAAAGTTGATTCAGTTCACAAATGTTACTTTGGCACATCGTAGGGTAAATTTGAGCTGAACCTTGTTTATCATGTTTTATACCAAGGGATTGACTTGATTGAGATTGATCCAAATCAACCAGGACCGAAACAGGACAAAAAAAATACTTTGGCCCGGGCAGTTGCTTTCCCGCGCACCGGGCGTAAGTTAACAGACAGGCAAATCTGATTCGGCGCCGTGGAGTCGGCGGGTGACACGATGAGCGATAACAGTAATCCCTGCATGAGCTGCGGCGCGTGTTGCGCGTGGTTCCGCGTATCCTTTTATTGGGCCGAGGGCGATGACGGCGGCGGCCCGGTGCCCCATGCCTTAACTGAACCCCTTACCCCTTTCTTACGTTGCATGCGCGGCACCAACGAGCGGACGCCGCGTTGCCATGCCCTGGCGGGCGAGGTGGGTAAAGCGGTCCGTTGCACCATTTATGCCGGTCGTCCCTCGCCCTGCCGGGAGTTTGCCATGGCCGGCGACGGCGGGCGGCCCAACGACGCCTGCGATCGCGCCAGGGCGCATTACGGCCTGCCGCCGCTCGCAGCGCCCGCGCAGACGCTTATTAGGGTGGAAAATCAGCATCATCATGTCGCGGGGTGCCCTCCGGGGCATTAACAGGGTAGAATACCGGGCTGATAATTTAGAACGTTCTGCCAAGGAGCTCTACATGCCAATTATGGCAAGTACCCTGTATCGCGACATGTTGAATTTTACCCGTAACCAGTTTACCAGCATCATCCTGCTGGCCCTGCTGGCGGCGCTGATTAGCGTGGTGCTCGGCCATGCCTTATCGCCCAGTAGCGATCAGCTGGTCATCCTGAGCGCCGACGGTCCCGACATGGCCGACTCATCCAGCCTCAGCCTGCAGGAACTGGTGCAGCAAATGACGCCTGAACAGCAAAAAGTGCTGCTGAAAGCCTCTGCGGCGGGCACTTTCGCCGGTCTGGTGGGCAACGTCATCCTGGCCGGGGCGCTGTTGACCATGATTCGCCTGGTATCCGACCGGCAGCCGGTCAGCGTGCTGCGCGCCATAGGGCTGTCCGCGCCCATCCTGCCCCGCCTGCTGTTATTGGTATTTATTACCACGCTGCTGGTGCAACTCGGGCTATTATTGATTGTGATACCGGGGATCCTGATTGCCATAGCGTTCAGCATGGCGCCGGTGATTGCCGCCAGCGACAATCTGGGCGTATTCAAGTCGATGCGCCTGAGTAGTAAACTGGCTTTCGCCAATGTACGGCTGGTTGCCCCGGCGGTGCTGGTATGGCTGCTGGCCAAGGCGGCGGTATTATTGCTGGCGGCACAGTTTACCCAGGTGTCGTCGCTGGTGGCCGCGGTGCTGCTTAACGGCTTAAGTAATATTATTTCCGCACTGTTGCTGATTTACCTGTATCGCCTGTATATGTTGCTGCGCCAGGCCTGAAACCAAGCCGGCGTCACTTAACCAACCACGGATTTTTTTATGAAGCAGTTTCTGGATTTTCTGCCGTTAGTGGTGTTCTTTGTCTTTTATAAGCTGTACGACATTTATATTGCCTCCGGCGCGCTGATTGCCGCGTCGGCGCTGGTGCTGATTTATACCTGGATCCGCTACCGGAAAGTGGAAAAAGTCACCTTGCTGACGTTTATCATGGTTGCCATCTTCGGCTCACTGACGATGTATTACCATAACGCCGAATTCATCAAATGGAAGGTCACGGTCATTTACGGCCTGTTCGCCATTGCGCTGCTGGTCAGCCAGTTTATGCTCGGCAAGCCGCTGATTCAGCGCATGCTTGGCAAGGAACTGACCCTGCCCGAGCGCGTCTGGAACAATCTTAATATTGCCTGGGCGCTGTTTTTCCTGGGCTGCGGCGCGGCGAATATCTATATCGCCTTCTGGCTGCCGCAAAACGTTTGGGTGAATTTCAAGGTGTTCGGCCTGACCGGCCTGACGCTGGTATTCACCCTGTTAAGCGGAGTGTATGTCTATCGTCATATGACGGAAGACCAGAAAAACTCCCGTTGATCCCCCCGGTCCGCCGCGGGGCGGACCGATGTCAAACCAAGCGGAACTCCTGATGAGCGACAATCCTTTTTTACCTTCCGGCGAGCTGGTGCTGCGCACGCTGGCCATGCCCGCCGACACCAATGCCAACGGTGATATTTTTGGCGGCTGGCTGATGTCGCAAATGGATATGGGCGGCGCTATCCTCGCCAAGGAAATAGCCGAGGGCCGAGTGGTCACGGTGCGCGTCGACGGCATGACGTTTTTGAAACCGGTGGCGGTGGGGGACGTGGTCTGTTGTTACGCCCGCTGTACCGGCACGGGCAACAGTTCGCTGAGCATTAACGTGGAAGTCTGGATCAAAAAAGTCTCTTCCGCCCCCATCGGCCAGCGCTACCGCGCCACCGAAGCGGCCTTCACCTACGTCGCGGTGGACGACGCGGGCAAGGCGCGTCCCCTGCCCGACGGCAAGCGCCACTTCGCACCCGGCGGCGCTTAGCCGCCCGTTTTCCCCAGGCGGCGGCCCATGCTGGGCCTTGCGCCGCACACCGCGGCCCGGCCTAGCTGCTGCTGACGCCCGACAGCTTAAACTCGATGGTCGTGGTGAGGTTTTTGCCCGGTTTGCCGCTCTGGTAGCGCCAGCGCCGGGCCACCTGGCGAATTTCGCGCTCGAACATATTGCGCGGCGTGGCGGAAATGATACGCAGGTTTTCCACCTGGCCGCTATCATCGACATCAAACTGGATCTTCACCGTTCCCTCGATGCCCAATGCCCTGGCGCGCTCAGGGTAGCCCGGTTCCGGGCGGCTGATGGCTTTCGGGCCGGTATCGGCCACCGGTGCGGACGGCGCCGGCGCGGGCGCCGGAGCGGCACGTACGGGCGCCTCACGGGGCGGAGCGGCGAGCGGTGTCGGTTCGGCACGCGGCTCGGTCACCTTGGGCCTGGGTTTAGCCGCTTCTTTATGCACCGGCTTGGGCTTGGGCAGGGGTTTCGGCTGCTGTACCGGCGCGGGAGGCTCAGGCGCGGGAACGGGATCCGGTTCGCGCACAGGCTCCGGGGCGGGTTCGGGCGCAGCCGTCGGCTCAACCTCGGGCGGTGCCACCGGCGGCTGCGGCGGCGCGGCCACCGGCTCAGGCTCCGGCGCCACCAGCGTAACGCTCATCGGCTGCTCCACCGCGGTCGGCGCGGTTATCTGGTTTACCGACGCATACAGCAATCCCGCCACCAGCGAGGTATGCAGCCCTGCGGACAAGACAAACGGCCACGAAAATCGACGGGTCGGTTTCAAAATTATCAACGCCATATCAACAAAAGTTTCAGTAAAGGTGAAGTTTAAATGCAAATAGCAATCATATTCAATAACTCAAAACAAACTCTTGCCAGGTTAACAGGATAAACCGGCAATTATCCCTGTCTGAACAACCGTCAGCGGCCAGGAAAATTTTTTCATTGCGCCGCGGGGTTCAATGTCTTAACGTAAATTACTTGAAATGAATCCATTCCTTTGGGAGTAATGCCCTTGCTCTATGTTATCTATGCTGAAGACGTGCCCGGATCCCTGGAAAAACGCCAATCCGTACGCGCCACTCATGTCGCCCGGCTGCAACTGCTACGCGATGAGGGTCGTTTACTGACGGCGGGCGCGCTGCCGGCGATAGACAGTAACGAACCCGGGGCGGCGGGATTCAGTGGCTCCACCATTATTGCTGAATTTGATTCCCTGGAAGCGGCGCAGGCATGGGCGGATGCCGACCCGTATGTCGCCGCGGGTGTTTATAAGCAGGTGCAGGTTAAACCCTACCGTAAAACCTTCTGATTATTACCCTATTGCATCCCGGCGCCGCCACGCGGCCCGGGCGTGAAATAACGGCTGATTGCCCGCTAGGTTAATGTACCCGCCGGTAAAACCCATCAATCATTATCTAAGCTTATCATTTATCCTCTCTATTAAGGAGGCTGCGCCAACGGATTTACCGGCAAACAACGCCATTATTTTCTTTGTTGGCCAGACCTGGATATCGCCGGGGCTATATATAATGCGTGCCAACCCCTGCCTTCGGTGAATTTGCTTTTCCCTTAATGCTATTTTTTTTCTGCCGCCTATTTTGGTCGCCTCATTATTATTTTGCTTGTTACTTAACGCCGACTAATACTTAACGGCAATTAATCAACGTAACGGCTATTAACCCCTTAAAATTGATAGAAATTACCGTGATCGTCCCGGCATATCATTATCATTTAGGAATTATCTTAGTATAAAAAATAACCAACATTTAATCAGACTCTTACCGGCCAAGACAGCATAAATATTCAGTTAATACGCGCCAGGGCGCCAATATCCGGTTTGTAGGCGCCGGCAATTTCTAATACTTTGGAATTGCTGTACTCCCCGTTAAGAAGTTAACAACCGGAGGTAAGTATGTTGAAGAAAATCTTTATGGCACTACTTGTTATGTCCGCCGCCGGCACCGGTACTGCTTTTGCAGCCGGCGCCGCGGGAACCACGGAAGCGGCTACGCAAAGCGCTTCCGGTGCCGCGACGGTCACCGATCCGGGATTGGTTTCCGGCTCGGTGGCCGCCATGGCATCCGCCAGCGACCCGGAAGGCACTGGGACGTCTACGTCGACGTCGACATCAACGACCACCGCCACACAGTGACAGAGACATCATAAGGAAAGGGATAATCCTGATTAAAACCGTAATAAGGAACTCAAATACGGTAAACCGGCCAAAAGCCGGTTTTTTTATCGCTGTTATTTAGCGCGGATCACAGACCATAAGACGTTACGGAAAAGAGCAACGAACGGCGCTGCTGTTTCAACTGAAGATGCCGCAAACGCGTCAGATGCCGATAGGTGCGGGACTGTGCTTCCACCCACTGGCTACGCCGGCGCTGCGCCTGCCTTAACATGCGCCAGCGGCTGACTTCATTTCTGCTTCTTTTCATGGCACGAACGGACTCTTACCGGATAATAAGGGCGCCATTATAAACCATTTTCCCGGACTGCCAAGGCTGTAACGCCGGCGCGGCGGACTGGTAAAGGGCGCGCGCGGGGCGAAAAAATTTCCTCTTTTCGCCCCGTATGCGTACACTCATGCTTAACGCCTTGCGAACAGGATTTTTCGCCTCTATGACAACTTTTTATACTGTAATCAACTGGCTAATAGTATTCGGCTATTGGTTGCTGATCGCAGGTGTCACCCTGCGGGTGTTAATGAAGCGGCGCGCGGTCCCCTCCGCAATGGCCTGGTTATTGGTTATCTATATCCTTCCCCTGGTGGGCATCATCACCTACCTGCTGTTCGGTGAACTCAACCTGGGCAAGCGCCGCGCGGAACGGGCCAAGGCCATGTGGCCGTCCACGGCCAAGTGGATGCATGACCTCAAGCAGTGCACGCGGATTTTCGCCACCGAAAACAGCGAAGTCGCCCGCTCCCTGTTCAAGCTGTGCGAGTTACGCCAGGGTATGGGCGGACTGAAAGGCAACCAGCTGCAGCTGCTTACCGGTACCGACGCCACCCTTAAAGCCTTGATCAGGGATATCGGACTGGCGCAGACTAATATCGAGATGGTGTTTTATATCTGGCAGGCCGGCGGCCAGGTGGACCAGGTGGCGGAGGCGCTGATGGCGGCCGCCAGGCGCGGCGTGCGCTGCCGTGTGATGCTCGATTCCGCCGGCAGCGTCGCGTTTTTCCGCACCCCCTACCCGGCCATGATGCGTAACGCCGGCGTCGAGGTGGTGGAAACGCTGCACGTCAGCCTGCTGCGTGTCTTTCTGCGGCGCATGGATTTGCGTCAGCACCGCAAGATGGTGCTGATTGATAATTATATTTCGTACACCGGCAGCATGAACATGGTCGATCCGCGCTATTTCAAGCAGGATGCCGGCGTCGGGCAATGGATCGACCTGATGGCCAGGATGGAAGGCCCGGTGACGACCGCCATGGGCATTATCTATTCCTGCGACTGGGAAATCGAGACCGGTGAGCGGGTGCTCCCACCGCCGCCCGATGTCAATATCATGCCGTTTGAACAGGCGACGGGACATACTATCCAGGTCATTGCCTCCGGCCCCGGTTTCCCGGAAGGCATGATCCACCAGGCCCTGCTGACCTCAATTTATTCCTCGCGGCAGCAGTTAATCATGACCACGCCCTATCTGGTGCCGAGCGACGATCTGCTGCACGCCATTTGCACCGCGGCCCAGCGCGGCGTGGACGTGCATATCGTGGTGCCGCGCGATAACGACTCCCTGCTGGTCGGCTGGGCCAGCCGGGCCTTTTTCGCCGAACTGCTGGAAGCGGGCGTCAATATCCATCAGTTCGAGGGTGGCCTGCTGCATACCAAAAGCGTACTGGTGGACGGCCAGCTCAGCCTGGTCGGCACCGTCAATCTCGACATGCGCAGCCTGTGGCTCAATTTTGAAATTACCCTGGTGATTGACGATGATGACTTCGGCAGCGACCTGGCGCGGGTCCAGGAGGATTATATCGCCCGCTCCCGGCTTATCGACCCGCAGGTCTGGGCCAAACGCCCCTACTGGCAACGCATTGTCGAGCGCCTGTTCTACTTTTTCAGTCCATTGCTGTAAATTTAGCGAAGGCCATGATGTAATAGCGCCATGCAACGCCCTTGATGCCTCCGTGATACCCACACAGGACCCCGGTTATGGATTTGGACAATCGCCTGACAGATGATGAAACGCTGGAGCAGGCTTATGATATTTTTCTTGAACTGGCGCCGGATAACCTTGATCAGGCCGATCTGATTCTTTTTAATCTGCAGTTTGAACAACGCGGCGCGGCTGAGCTGTTTGACCCGTCGGAAGAATGGCACGAGCAGGTGGATTTTGACCTCAATCCGGATTTTTTCGCTGAAGTGGTTATCGGCCTGGCGGATGAAGACGGACAGGAGGTCAACGACGTTTTTGCGCGCATGCTGATCTGCCGCGATAAAGCGGAAAAAATCTGCCATATCCTCTGGAAAGAATAACTTCACAAGTGCCGCATGACATGCCAGGTCCGTTCTAGGCTGGGGGATTTCTGTTGCCGTGGCGGGGGTTATGCCGCTGCGATAGGGTTTATGTTGCCGTGGCGGAGGTTATGCCGCCGCGATAGGGTTTATGTTGCCGTGGCGGAGGTTATGCCGCTGCGATAGGGTTTATGTTGCCGTGGCGGAGGTTATGCCGCTGCGATAGGGTTTATGTTGCCGTGGCGGAGGTTATGCCGCTGCGATAAGGTTTATGTTGCCGTGGCGGAGGTTTCGCTTGCCGTGCGTTCGGTGGTTATATGCAGTGCCGGGTGCCGGCAAGCGACAAAGAGGCCGTACCGCGACGGCCTCCTTGACCTCCGCGCGCCCGGCAGGTCGCGCGTCGCTGCGCGATGCCTTCCGCCGCCCATGCCCCCGTGATGCACCGGCCCGGTTAGCGCTCCCGGCGCCACCGGGCCTTTCGCCGCTCCCGGCGGCTCATGCCGGGGGCACTGGCGCCGTCAGCGCGCTTTATGCCGGGACATATGTCGCTGTTGGCAATGTATTTTCTGAAGCGATAGCGGCGCTTTTGCTTGGATAGAGTTTGGCGTCGGGATAGGATTGACGGTTATGGGATGCAACGCGTATGGAAAAAAGCAGCTGGCACAGCGAAAAGCAGGTCATACAGACATGGAGTCATGCAGTAAGGCGTGAGAGCCGTCATGTAATAAGGCAGTAAGGCATTCATCATTCAGTTTTAAGTTTTAATAGTAAGCATAAGCCATTAGCCATTAGCCATTAGCCATTAGCCATTAGCCATTAGCCATTAGCCATTAGATTGTAGACTTTAGCCCAAATTGGATGCTGATATTTTTCCCGGTAAACGCATACCGCTGAGAACCCTAAAACATTAATTTACTCACAGACGATGGTGTTGACGTGGTGCCGGCATAGAGTGCGCCGGCGGCGCGCATCGCGGCTGGATGAGCCGCCGGGAGCGGCGAAAGCAAAGGGCGCGCCGGGAGCGCGTCCCGTGCGGTCCAAAAGACGGGATGGGTGATGCCGGGAACCGCGCAGCGGCGCACGGTCTGCCGGACGCGCGGAAGTCAAGAAGGGTGGCGCGAACCACCCTTCTTGTCGCTTGCCGGCACCGGGCAAGACATAAAACAACCTAACGCACGGCAAGCGAAACCCTCGCCGCAGCGGTATAAGTCTCCCCCAACCACCAGCGAAACCCTCGCCGCAGCGGCATAAGTCTCCCCCAACCACCAGCGAAACCCTCGCCGCAGCGGCATAAGTCTCCCCCAACCACCAGCGAAACCCTCGCCGCAGCGGCATAAGTCTCCCCCCAACCACCAGCGAAACCCTCGCCGCAGCGGCATAAGTCTCTCCCACAAACGCCAGCAAAACCTCCGCCAAGGCGACGCAAACCGCCGGCGAAATCCTCTCCGCGGCGACATAAACGTGGCGACATCCATCCGGCGCTCCAAAATCACCAGACCATATCATTGGTACGCCCGCTGGCACCCTGCTGGCGAAAAGTGGGTTTTATTCCCGATTATTGCGCCAGTTGGCTCACATCCACCTTAATGCAGGAGCACGCATGCCGAAAACTGCCCTGCAGTATCGGCCGCGTCACCGCGCACGCCTCGCCGGCAATCGGGCACCGGGTACGGAACACACACCCCGACGGCGGATTGATCGGCGACGGCAAATCCCCTTCCAGCAGTTGAATGGCCTTATTACGTTCCTTATCCGGATCCGGTATCGGCACCGCCGACATCAACGCCTTGGTGTAGGGATGCTGAGGATTATGATACACCTGATCATACGTACCCAACTCCACCGCGTGGCCCAGGTACATCACCAGCACCCGATCGGAAATATGCTTCACCACCGCCAGATCGTGGGCGATAAAGATCAGCGACAGCCCCATCTCACGCTGCAGCTGCTGCAATAAATTCACCACCTGCGCCTGGATCGACACGTCCAGCGCCGACACCGGCTCGTCGCAAATCACCAGCTTGGGTTCAAGTATCAGCGCGCGGGCGATGCCGATACGCTGACACTGCCCGCCGGAAAACTCATGCGGATACCGATTGATAAGATTCGGCAACAGCCCCACCTTCAGCATCATGTTGCGCACCTTGTCTTTCACCAACTGGCGCGGCATCTTCGGATGATAGGTATGCAACGGCTCGGCGATGATATCGCCGATGGTCATGCGCGGATTAAGCGAGGCCAGCGGGTCCTGGAAAATCATCTGGATATCGTTACGCGTCTCGCGCCACTCATCGCTGCTCATCCCCTGCAATTCCTTGCCCAGCCAGGCGATACGCCCGCTGGTGGATTTCACCAGGCCAATCAGCGCCCGGGCAAAGGTCGATTTGCCACAGCCCGACTCGCCCACCACCCCCAGCGTTTCTCCCTCGTACAGCCGCAGGGACACGCCGTCGACCGCCTTTAGGCTCTTGGCCGGTTGCCAGAACCACTGTTTATCGCCTTTCACCTCGAAATACACTTTCAGGTTTTCGACATCCAGCAGCACCTTTTTATGTTCGTCCATGGCATTCATACCAATTCCTCCAGGGGCTTATAGCAGGCGCGCAGACGCTCCGTGGCGAACCGCTCAAGGGGCGGCATGTTGACGCAGATATCCATGGCGTAAGGACAGCGCGGCTGGAACGGACAGCCCTCCGGCAAACGCAGCAGATTGGGCGGATTGCCGGGAATGGTCACCATCATGGTGGAACCGTCGGCATCCAGCCGTGGCACCGCCGACAGCAGGCCGATGGAATAAGGATGGCTGGGCTGGTAAAAAATATCGCGCGCCGTACCGTATTCCATGGTACGGCCCGCGTACATCACCAGCACGCGATCGCAGATGCCGGCCACCACACCCAAATCGTGGGTAATCATAATGATGGCGGTGTTAAACTCGCGTTTCAGATCGTTTAGCAAGGTCATGATCTGCGCCTGGACGGTGACATCCAGCGCGGTGGTGGGCTCATCGGCTATCAGCAGTTTCGGCCGGCACAGCAGCGCCATGGCGATCATCACCCGCTGACGCATGCCGCCGGAAAACTCATGGGGATACATCCGCATCCGCTTGCGCGCCTCGGGCATTTTTACCGCGTCGAGCATACGCACCGACTCTTCAAACGCCTCATGCTTGCTGATTTTTTTATGCATCAACAGTACTTCAATCAGCTGTTCGCCCACCCGCATATAAGGATTAAGCGACGTCATCGGATCCTGGAAAATCATCGAGATTTCCGAGGCGCGTAGTTTGTTCAGCTGCTTCTCCGGCAGGTTGAGAATTTCACGGCCATTAAAGGCGGCGGAGCCCTCAATACGCCCGTTGGCGGCCAGCAGTCCCATCAGGGCAAACGCGGTCTGAGACTTACCCGAGCCGGACTCGCCGACAATACCCAGCGTTTCCCCGGCCCGCAGGGTAAAGTTCAGGTCGTTAACCGCGGTCACATCGCCGTCGGCGGTGGCGAAGGTCACGCGCAAATCCTTAACGGTCAGCAATGCCGGCGCGGACGCTGCCGACGCCAGGGAGGGCGTCGGCGTTTTTGGGTCGATTATGCTCATCACGGCACTCCTTAACGATCTTTCGGGTCGAGGGCATCACGCAGGCCATCGCCGATAAAATTAAAACAAAACAGCGTCACCACCAGGAAAAAGGCGGGAAACATCAGCAGCCAGGGCGACACTTCCATGGAATTGGCGCCGTCGCTTAACAAGGCGCCCCAGCTGCTCAGCGGCTCCTGCGTGCCCAGCCCCAGGAAACTGAGGAACGACTCGAACAGGATCATGCTCGGCACCAGCAGGGACGCATAAACCACCACCACGCCCAGCACGTTGGGGACGATATGGCGCAGGATAATATTGCGGGTACGCACTCCGCTGACCACCGCGGCCTCGATGAACTCCTTGCGTTTCAGCCCCAGGGTCTGGCCGCGCACGATACGCGCCATATCCAGCCAGGACACCATGCCGATGGCGATAAAGATCAAAAAGATATTGCGGCCGAAAAAAGTCACCAGCAGGATAACGAAAAACATAAACGGAAAAGAGTTGAGGATTTCCAGCAGGCGCATCATCACAGAGTCGGTTTTACCGCCGAGATAGCCGGACAGCGCACCGTAAAGCGTGCCCAGGATCACCGCCACCAGCGCGGCGGCGACGCCGACCATCAAGGAAATCCGTCCGCCGATGGCCACGCGCACCAGCAGATCGCGGCCGGAGGAATCGGTGCCGAAATAATGCGCGGATTCCATACTCGGCGCGGCCGACATCATGGCAAAGTCGGTATCGTCGTAACTGAATTGCGCCAGGGAAGGCGCCAGGGCGACAAACACCACGATCAGCGCCAGAACGATAAGGCTGGTTAGCGCGGCCTTGTTATGGATAAAACGCCGGCGGGCGTCCTGCCAAAGGCTACGGCCTTCCACTTGCAGCGTTTCGCTGAGTTTCTCCAGAGCCTCGCTATTTTTGTTACCAATCATCATGTGCGTGCTCCAGCTTAATAACGTATTTTCGGGTCGATAACCGCGTACAGCACATCGACAATCGCATTAAATAAAATCGTCAGCGCCCCGACCAGGATGGTCAGGCTTAACACCAGCGAATAATCACGGTTCAGCGCGCCGTTGACAAACAGCTGGCCGATCCCCGGCAGTCCGAAGATGGTTTCTATTACCATGGAGCCGGTAATGATGCCGACAAACGCCGGTCCCATATAAGAAATGACCGGCAGCAGCGCGGGTTTGAGGGCGTGGCTGAAAATAATGCGCCGCATGGGCAGTCCCTTGGCCCGGGCGGTGCGGATAAAGTTGGAGTGCAGCACCTCAATCATCGAGCCACGGGTGATACGGGCGATGCTGGCGATATAGGCCAGCGACAGGGCAATCATCGGCAGCAGCACAAACCTGGGCGCGCCGCCGTTCCAGCCGCCGCCCGGCAGCCATTTAAGCGTAATGGCGAAGATAAGCACCAGCAGCGGCGCCACCACAAAGCTGGGTATGACGACGCCGGTCATGGCAAAACCCATGGCCAGGTAATCCCATTTGGTATTTTGCCGCAGCGCCGCCATGACGCCGGCGAATACCCCCACCACCATCGCCAGTATAAACGCCGCCAGGCCTAGCTTGGCCGAGACGGGAAAAGAATTGGCCACCAAATCGTTAACCGAATAGTCTTTATATTTGAACGACGGGCCGAAATCACCGTGCGCCAGTTGGACCAGATACGCGCCGTACTGCTTTATCATCGGATCGTTGAGATGGTACCTGGCTTCGATGTTGGCCATCACTTCCGGCGGCAGGCCGCGCTCGCCGGTAAACGGACTCCCGGGCGCCAGCCGCATCATGAAAAATGAAATGGTGATCAATATGAATAGCGTCGGAATCGCTTCAAGCAACCGGCGGATAATAAACTTTAACATGCCCAATACCTATAACGTGCATTTATTCAAATCGTTCACTTGAACAGGAAAAACAGGGCACGGCCCGTGAAGACCCTGCCCTGTTGTCATCCATTACGCCTGGTTAATGTTTGATGATGTAAAGGTCTTTTACATACACATTATCCAGCGGATCTTTACCGGTATATCCACCAACATAAGGTTTCACCAGCCGGGCGTTCACATAGTAATACACCGGAACGATGGCGGAATCCTTATCCAGTTGCTGTTCAGCCTGCTGATACAAGGTTGTGCGCGCATCATCGCTCTTGGCGTCGACGGCGTCGGCAATCAGCTTATCAAAGGCCGGGCTGGAGTAATGGGCGGTATTGCTCGAACCATTGGTCAGCATAATGTTCAGGAAGGTGGTGGGTTCGTTGTAATCGGCACACCAGCCGGCGCGGGATACATCAAAGGTCCCCTGGTGACGGGTATCGAGGAAGGTTTTCCATTCCTGGTTTACCAACTTGACTTCCACGCCCAGGTTCTTTTTCCATATCGACGCAACGGCAATCGCCAGTTTCTTATGCAGATCGGAGGTATTGTACAATAAATCGAAGGTCAGCGGCTTATCCTTGGTGTAGCCGGCCTGCTCCAGCAGCTTACGCGCTTCGGCATTACGTTTGTCCTGGCTCCAGCCAAACCACTCCGGCGGGGTCAGCTTGGCGCCGTCGGTATACGGAGGCGTAAAACCAAAGGCGGGCAAGTCGCCCTGGGCTTTGACCTTGTTAACGATAATATCGCGATCCAGCGCCAGTTTCAGCGCGGTGCGCACGCGCACATCGGTAAAGGGCGCCTTTTGGTTATTGATTTCATAATAATAGGTACACAGATACGGATCGACATGCACTTCTTTCGGGATTTCGCGTTTCAGCTTCTGGAATAATTCGATCGGCAGATTGTTATAGGTCATATCGGATTCGCCGGCGCGATAGCGGTTCACGTCGGTTACTTCCGAGGAAATCGGCAGGTAGGTCACCTGGTTGATCACCGTCTTGGCATTATTCCAATAGGACGGGCTACGCTCCAGCACCAGACGCTCGTTGACGACCCAATCCTTTACTTTATACGCGCCGTTGCCGACCCAATTGGCGGGCTGGGTCCATTTTTCACCAAACTGCTCCACCACCTTTTGCGGCACCGGCGACATGGCGGGGTTGCTCAGTAATTTAGGAAAATAAGGCACCGGCTGGCTCAGGGTCACTTCCAGCGTCTTATCGTCCACGGCCTTAACGCCCAGGGTATCGGGTTTCATTTTGCCGGCAATGATTTCATCGATATTCACGATATGGGCGTACTGCGGATAGCTTTCATACGGCGACGCGGTCTGCGGGTCGGCCAGGCGACGCCAGCTATAGACAAAATCCTGCGCCGTCACCGGATCGCCGTTGGACCATTTGGCGTCTTTGCGCAGATGGAAGATCCAGACTTTCGAGTCCTTGGTCTCCCAGCTTTCGGCGGCGCCCGGCTGCGTATGGCCGTACAGGTCGTTAATGGTCAGCCCTTCCAGCACATCGCGGTTGATATTGGATTCCGGCACCCCTTCTATCTTATGGGGATCGAGGGACTGTATTTCGGCGCCGTTGCCGCGCACCAATTCCTGTTTGTCGCTAAGCTGCACGCCGGCGGGAACGTCCGCGGCGAAAGAGGATCCTACCGACACGACGCCCAGTGCGGCAATGATGCCCGCCGCCAGCAGTGTCTTTTTCGTGATGTTGGTCATTATCAGTGCACTCCAGTTTTTATTATTGCGTGGCCCCGGCTTTGCGGCACGCAGGTTCCCGTTAAACGGGTATGACAACTCCCACGCCAATTATGGTGAACGAAACCACAAGGCAAAGAAGCGGTATTCCTTATTGGTGAAGGCTATAAAGGAAACAAGCCGGCGCGGCGCCGGCAAAAACAGCAATCGGGTGGGACACAGGCCTGGCAAGAAGTTATTTACAGTTATCATGGCATCAAAAAATATCAGCCTTACATGGAAAAATAATTATTATTTAATCATTTGTTACATAAAAACACATAAGGTCAATTTATGGCCTGTAAAGAGAATAAACGCCTAATGATGCGTGAATAAACACTAATAACATCTGAGTAGCATTGTGACAAGACCCTTTGCCGCTTAGGCTGAAAAAAAATCCGGAAAATTCCGATAAAACCCGCTATCGTTTTGAAATAAAGCACGATTAATTTCCCATTATGCCGACAAAATCCCATTGCGCAGTTAATATACGCTGATGCTTTATGGTGCATTTTGGCCAATTCCGTGCATGTTTTGTCCTATTTTGATGCTGACCGTTATGAGCATCGCTGCGCGGGGTTAGGCAGGCAATGTTAAGGTGGATTTTTCTGGCGGCCTGCCGTTTTGCTTTCTCCCCCGGCGGTAAATCGCTATTTGGGGCGAATTTTGCAGCCAGTTTGTTAATTAATTGTAATCGTATTTATCCCGACATTTCATCGGTTAACGTAATTAAGGCACCTGTGTAACTTTTGCGGCTACCCCTCCCTGCTGAATGGAGTCAGCATGCATAATTTGTGATATGTATCACATATAACTGCGGTAATACTCTTTAAGATCCCTTTAACGCAAAGCCGGGTAAGCATAAAAAAGCGGCAATTTAACTGAATTTTTTGTTAAAGTAGGTGATTGAAGAAACTCATTAAGTAAAAAGCTCATTGTGCCAATGCATATCCCTGATTGGGCAGATAGACTAACTGATATAATATTAGTCATATATATCTTTGTGGGCGAGGCGGGCAGGCTTTTTACTTAAAGAGTTTAACAATCTAACCCAAAATTTTAACATTTATTAGGAGAGCATTATGGCTGTTACTAATGTCGCTGAACTTAATACGCTGGTAGAACGCGTCAAAAAAGCCCAGCGCGAATATGCCAATTTTACCCAGGAGCAGGTGGATAAAATTTTCCGCGCCGCCGCCCTGGCCGCCGCCGATGCGCGCATCCCCCTCGCCAAGATGGCCGTAGCCGAATCCGGTATGGGCATCGTCGAAGATAAAGTGATTAAAAACCATTTTGCCTCCGAATATATTTACAACGCCTATAAAGATGAAAAAACCTGCGGCATCCTGGCCCAGGACGATACGTTCGGCACTATCACCATCGCCGAACCCATCGGTATCATCTGCGGTATCGTGCCTACCACCAACCCGACATCGACGGCTATCTTCAAGGCGTTAATCTGTCTGAAGACCCGCAACGGCATCATTTTCTCGCCGCATCCGCGCGCCAAGAACGCCACCAACCGCGCGGCGGAAATCGTGCTTAAGGCCGCTGTCGCCGCCGGTGCGCCGAAAGACATCATCGGCTGGATAGACGAGCCGACCGTGGAATTATCCAACCAGCTTATGCATCATCCGCTGGTCAACCTGATCCTCGCCACCGGTGGTCCGGGCATGGTCAAGGCCGCCTACAGCTCCGGCAAGCCTGCCATCGGCGTCGGCGCCGGCAACACCCCGGTCGTGGTGGATGAAACCGCGGACATCAAACGCGTGGTAGCGTCCATCCTGATGTCGAAGACCTTCGATAACGGCGTCATCTGCGCCTCCGAACAGTCGGTTATCGTGGTCGACGAAATCTATGACGCCGTACGCGAACGTTTCGCCAGCCATGGCGGCTATATGCTGCGCGGCGAGGAACTGAAGGCCGTTCAGGGCATCATCCTGAAAAACGGCGCGCTTAACGCGGCCATTGTCGGCCAGGCGGCATCGAAGATTGCCGATATGGCCGGCATCAAAGTGCCGGGCAACACCAAGGTGCTGATCGGTGAAGTGACCGTCGTGGACGACTCAGAACCCTTCGCCCATGAAAAACTGTCGCCGATGCTGGCCATGTACCGCGCCAAGAATTTCGAAGACGCCGTGATCAAAGCGGAAAAATTGGTGGAGATGGGCGGCATCGGCCATACCTCTTGTCTGTACACCGACCAGGATAACCAGCCTGAACGCGTGAATTTTTTCGGCGACAAGATGAAGACCGCGCGCATCCTGATCAACACCCCGGCCTCCCAAGGGGGTATCGGCGACCTCTATAACTTCAAGCTGGCGCCATCCCTGACGCTGGGTTGTGGTTCCTGGGGCGGGAACTCGATCTCCGAGAATGTCGGGGTCAAGCATCTCATCAACAAGAAAACCGTGGCCAAGCGAGCTGAAAATATGATGTGGCATAAGCTTCCTAAATCCATCTATTTCCGTCGTGGTTCATTGCCGATCGCCCTGGACGAAGTGGCCAGCGACGGCGCAAAACGCGCCTTTATCGTCACCGACCGCTATCTGTTCAACAACGGCTATGCCGACCAGATTACCTCGGTGCTGAAAAACCACGGCATTGAAACCGAAGTGTTCTTCGAGGTTGAGGCCGATCCGACCCTGAGCATCGTGCGCAAGGGCGCCGAGCAGATGATGTCGTTTAAACCCGATGTCATCATTGCCCTCGGCGGCGGCTCGCCGATGGATGCCGCCAAGATCATGTGGGTGATGTACGAACATCCGGGCACCCCGTTCGAAGAGCTGGCGCTGCGCTTTATGGATATCCGTAAACGTATCTACAAGTTCCCGAAAATGGGCGTAAAAGCCAGGATGATTGCGGTTACCACCACCTCGGGCACCGGTTCGGAAGTTACACCGTTCGCCGTGGTCACCGATGACGCCACCGGCCAGAAATACCCGCTGGCGGATTATGCCCTGGTGCCGGATATGGCGATTGTCGACGCCAACCTGGTGATGAACATGCCTAAATCCCTGTGCGCCTTCGGCGGCCTGGATGCGGTAACCCATGCGCTGGAAGCCTATGTGTCCATTATGGCCACCGAGTTTTCCGATGGCCAGGCGCTGCAGGCCATTAAGCTGCTTAAAGAATACCTGCCGGCCAGCTATCATGAAGGCGCCAAGAACCCGGTGGCCCGTGAACGCGTGCATAACGCCGCCACCATCGCCGGTATCGCGTTTGCCAACGCCTTCCTCGGCGTATGTCACTCCATGGCCCATAAACTGGGGTCGGAATTCCACATTCCCCATGGCCTGGCCAATGCTATGCTGATCTCCAACGTGATCCGCTACAACGCCAACGACAACCCGACCAAGCAGGCCGCGTTCAGTCAGTACGACCGTCCGCAGGCACGCCGTCGCTACGCCGAAGTGGCGGACCATCTGGGCCTGAGCAAACCGGGCGACCGTACCGCGCAGAAGATCGAGAATCTGCTCGCCTGGCTTGACGAAATCAAGGCAGACCTGGGCATCCCGACCTCTATTCGCGAAGCCGGCGTGCTGGAAGCAGACTTCCTGGCAAAAGTCGACAAGCTGTCGGAAGATGCGTTCGATGACCAATGTACCGGCGCCAACCCGCGTTATCCGCTGATTGCCGAACTCAAGCAAATCCTGATGGATACCTACTATGGCCGTAAATTCGTCGAACCCTTTGAAAACGCCGTCGCGGCGGCCAATGCGCCCGCCCCTGTCGGTAATATCAAAGCGACGATAAATGACGTCGTGAAATCCGAGAAGAAAGGCAAGAAAGTCACCAGCTGATACTGCTGATGCCTGTTAGTCCCCCGTTCCGGCGGGGGAAACGCCAAAAAGCCCCGTAAGGGGCTTTTTTGTGTCCGCAGCGCTATCACTGCGCCCCCGCCTGGGGATGCGCGCTACGGCCCGCCTGGGCCGTTTAACGCGCTATCGCAACGCCAGCGCCGTACGGGGTATTCATAACTCCGGGTGCCCTTGCCTGCCTTTTGCCGTCCCCGGCGCGTCCCACCGCCCAGTCCTCAATACCGTTCCCGGCTTTCGCCGGCAACGCCGCCACTCGTAGACAAAGACCGCTGAAGGCCCCTAAAGGCCCCGACACGGGATTCCCGGGCCTGGGCGCGGCCGACGCCCAGGCCCGGCCATTGGCAGCCGCTGCGCGCCGCCTGGGCGGTTTAAGCGCGCGGGCTGCCTGCCTGGCGGGTTCGCCGCCGGTCGGGACCGGCGTGAACCTAAGCCGACGGCGTCAGGCGCGTGTAACCTGGCACGGACACATCCTGTTCCAGCGCCTGTTTGTAATGTTTGCGGCAAACGGAGACATAACGCTCATCCCCGCCGATAACCACTTGTTGCCCATCATGCACGGGCTTACCCTCGTCATTTAGCCGCAATACCCGGTTCGCCTTGCGACCGCAATAGCAGATAGTTTTCAGTTCAATCAATTTATCCGCCCAGGCAAGAAGATATTGACTGCCGGGAAACAATTCCGCGCGAAAATCCGTTCTTAAGCCGTAGCAGAGCACCGGAATATCGAGCTGGTCCACGACATCGGACAACCCGTTAACCTGTTCCCGGGTTAAAAACTGGCTTTCGTCGACTAACACGCAGTGCAACGGCTCAAGCTGATGCGCCTGCGTGATGACGGCCAGTAAATCGGTATCGGGGCGGTATAGCTCGGCCGGCGAGGAAAGGCCGATACGGGAACGGACCTGCCCGCGCGCGAAGCGATTATCTATTTCCGCGGTAAATACCAGCGTACGCATGCCCCGTTCCTGATAATTATAGGAAGATTGCAGCAGCGCCGTCGATTTACCCGCATTCATCGCAGAATAATAAAAATATAGTTGAGCCATCAGCCCCATACCCCGGTGAAAAATCATGACATAATTAATATGACCATAAGTGTATCATATTCTTTAACACAAAGGCCCACCCCGCCCCGCGTCGGATTCACTCCCCCCGCCCTGCGCGGCGGTTAGCCGGGCTGGGTCTAATAAGGCACCCCCGCCGCAATGAATAAAAATAGTGTAATTTTATTGAATCATTTACAGGCTACTTTACCATTCACCCTCCGGTCATTTGCCAGGCGCGCTTACCCCGGCGCCAGGTCGGACCTTCATTAACCGGCGGAGGTTAATGGGGGGCTTATAACCCTGCTATTTCCCCCTGATATAAACATGGCTCATAATGAAACGTCTTGTGCAATATGCGCTCCATAAAGTGCAGTAGGGGAAAAACGCAACATGGCGAATCAATTTGTCGTTACTCGCCCCAAGCCTTATATTTACTGTCGTTTGGCTGCGGTGGTTTAAAAAAAAGATTATTTTTTACTTTACTTACAAACTAGCTATTGCAGAAAAGAAACTACCGCTCTATTATTACCCCGACGCCCCATTTATATTATTCGAGATTAGGACAATGAGCGAAGCACTTAAAATTCTTAACAACATCCGAACTCTGCGTGCGCAAGCGAGAGAATGTACCCTGGAGACTCTGGAAGAAATGCTGGAGAAACTTGAGGTCGTTGTCAACGAACGCCGTGAGGAAGACAGCCAAGCACAGGCTGAAATCGAAGAACGCACCCGCAAATTACAGCAATATCGTGAAATGCTGATTGCCGACGGTATCGATCCGAATGAATTGCTGCAAACCATGAGCGCTTCTAAAGCAACGGGTAAAACCAAGCGTGCGGCACGTCCGGCTAAATATCAGTACACCGATGAAAACGGTGAAATCAAAACCTGGACCGGCCAAGGCCGTACGCCTGCCGTCATCAAGAAGTCTATTGAAGATGAAGGCAAGACGCTGGACGATTTCCTGCTTTAATCCAAATTACCGCTATTATAAATACCCGTTTGAATACTCAGCGGGTGTTTTTTTTACCGGTAAGCAAACCTCAGCTCATAATGTGCATAAATTATGAGCAGCATTATTAGCATAAGAAACATTTGGCGTTCGATCCGGGTGCCAGGCAATTTGTCCTTTACTGCCGCCGCCGGTGGAGTGATTAACCGTTAGCGGGCAGCGCTCACAAAAAGGCGACCTGAAGGTCGCCTTTTTGACATTAATCGCAACATCCCCCTAAAGTCATTGGTGATAATAATCACGATACCAATTGACAAAATGTTGTATTCCTTCCGCTACCTCCGTCTGCGGTTTAAAACCAATGGCTGCGTACAACGCCGCGGTATCCGCGCTGGTTTCAAGCACATCGCCGGGCTGCATCGGCAATAAATTCATCTCGGCCTTAATGCCCAGCGCATTTTCCAGCGCCTTGATGTATTCCATCAATTGGACCGGTTGACTATTGCCGATATTATATACGCGATACGGCGCGGAACTGGTGGCGGGAGACCCGGTTTCCACCGTCCATTGGCTGTCCGCCGTGGGAATGACATCCTGCAAACGGATAATGGCTTCCGCGATATCGTCTATATAAGTGAAATCACGCCGCATCTCGCCGCGGTTATACACATCGATAGGTCTGCCGGCAAGCATGGCTTCGGTAAATTTAAACAATGCCATATCCGGCCGGCCCCAGGGGCCGTATACGGTAAAAAAACGCAGACCCGTGGTTGGCAGTTGATAAAGATGTGAATAAGTATGAGACATTAACTCATTGGCTTTTTTCGTCGCCGCGTACAATGACACCGGATGATCCACCGTATCGTCAGTGGAAAACGGCATTTTACGATTCAGGCCATATACCGAGCTGGATGAGGCATAAAGCAAATGCCCGACGCCATTGTGACGGCACCCTTCCAGTATATTCAGATGGCCGATAAGGTTGGAGTCCGCGTACGCCAGGGGGTTTTCCAGCGAATAACGCACTCCCGCCTGCGCGCCCAAATGGATCACGCGTTCGAACCCTTCCCCGGCGAATAGGGACGCCATTCCCTGGCGGTCGGCTAAATCCAGCCGATGAAAGGTAAAGGCGGTGTCGCCCTGCAATTGCAGCAGCCGCGATTGCTTAAGGCGGACGTCGTAATAGTCGTTCAGGTTATCAATGCCGATGACCTGATGGCCGTCAGCAAGCAGGCGCCTGCTGACGTGATAACCAATAAAACCCGCGGCGCCGGTGACCAAAAATTTCATGAGGCCCCTCTTACTTATAAGACGCGAGCGAAGCCCCACGACCTATGGCGTAATACGTGAAACCACGGCTGGCCAGGCGTTCCGGATCGTACAGGTTGCGTCCATCGAAAATGACCGGCTGCTTTAACGCCGATTTCAGCATATCAAAGTCAGGCGCGCGGAAATTTTGCCATTCGGTACAGATAACCAGGGCATCAGCTCCCTGCAGCGCGGCTTCCTTGGTGCCCATTAGCTTCAGGTCGGCACGGTGGCCGTAGATGCGCTGGGTTTCGTCCATCGCTTCCGGGTCAAAAGCCTGTACCTGCGCCCCGGCCTGCCATAGCGCTTCCATTAATACCCGGCTGGAGGCTTCGCGCATATCGTCGGTGTTGGGCTTGAAGGAGAGGCCCCACAAGGCAAACGTTTTGCCCTCGAGATTGTCGCCGAAATGACGCTTGATAAACTGCGGCAGCTTATCCTTTTGCTGGTAGTTAACGTCTTCCACCGCCTGCAGCAGTTTGGGCTGGTAGCCGATATGCTCGGCGGTGCGGATCAGCGCCTGCACGTCTTTAGGGAAGCACGAACCGCCGTAGCCGCACCCAGGGTAGATAAAGTGATAGCCGATACGCGGATCCGAGCCAATGCCCTGGCGCACTTTCTCGATATCCGCGCCCAGCAGCTCCGCCAGGTTGGAGATC
This sequence comes from Sodalis sp. C49, assembly GCF_046352915.1. NCBI lineage: Bacteria > Pseudomonadati > Pseudomonadota > Gammaproteobacteria > Enterobacterales > Bruguierivoracaceae > Sodalis > Sodalis sp. C49. The sequence goes on from NZ_CP163303.1 coordinate 1,144,668, forward strand.
TCGTTCATAAAGCTGATCTTGGTGGCCAGCATGCAGTTAGCCGCATATTTGGTTAATTCCGCACTGCGGATATCCATCAGGATCATACGGTCATGATTGCGGTTGAACGGTTCGTAAAGTTCACGCAGCAGTTCAACCACGTCATCGTTATCGGTACCGACCACGATACGCTCGGGACGCATACAGTCGGCCACCGCGGCGCCTTCCTTAAGGAACTCGGGATTGGAGACCACGTCGAAAGTCAGCTTGCTGCCGCGCGCCTGTAGGGTTTCCTGCATAACGGCGCGAACTTTATCCGCCGTGCCGACAGGTACGGTGGACTTGTCCAGCACCACTTTATGATCGTCCATATACTGGGCAATGGTCCGGGCCACCGCGGTGACGTATTGCAGATCCGCCGAGCCGTCCTCGTCGGGAGGGGTGCCCACCGCGATAAACTGCATGATGCCGTGGCTAACGCCGGCCTTGGCGTCGGTGGTGAACTGCAGCCGGCCTGATTCGTAGTTCTGCTGCACCAGCGGGGTCAGCCCTGGTTCATAGATGGGGATGTTGCCGTTTTTCAGATTCTCGACTCTACGCGCGTCGACATCGACGCAAAGCACGTCGTGACCCACTTCAGCCAGTACCGCCGCTTGCACCAAACCAACATAACCGATACCAAACACAGTCACTTTCATGTTGAAATTCCTGGTAAAAAAATGCGCTCAAAAAAAAATCAATCCACGATGGTTTCTTTTAGCCATTGGGTAAATTCTTTGCCCAGGCTTTCATGACGAATGCCATATTCGACGAAGGCTTCCATGTAACCCAGTTTATTGCCGCAGTCGTGGCTCAGCCCCTTCAGGTGATAGGCTTCCACCGTTTCTTTTTCCATCAGCATGGCGATGGCGTCGGTGAGCTGGATTTCATTGCCGGCTCCCGGAGGCGTTTTAGCCAGCAGCGGCCAGATATCGGCGGACAACACATAACGGCCCACCACCGACAGGTTGGACGGCGCGTCCTCGGCGGCGGGTTTTTCCACCACGTTGACCATCGGCGCGCTTTCGCCGGGTTTCAATTCTTTGCCCTGGATATCCACCACGCCGTAGTTGGTTACGTCTTCCACCGGTTCAACCATGATCTGGCTGCGGCCCGTTTCGGCGAAGCGCGCCAGCATTTCGCTGAGATTTTCGGTTTTCAGGTTGGATTCGTATTCGTCGATAATGACGTCCGGCAGGATAACCGCCACCGGTTCGTCGCCCACCAGCGGATGGGCGCACATAACCGCATGTCCCAGCCCTTTCGCCAGGCCCTGGCGCACTTGCATGATGGTGACGTGGGGCGGGCAGATGGCCTGGATTTCAGCCAGCAGCTGGCGCTTAACGCGTTTTTCCAGCATGGCTTCCAGCTCAAAGCTGGTATCAAAATGGTTTTCGATGGAATTTTTAGAAGAATGGGTGACCAGGATAATTTCGTTAATGCCGGCAGCGATACATTCGTTGACAACATATTGAATCAGGGGCTTATCGACTAAAGGTAGCATTTCTTTCGGTATAGCCTTGGTCGCCGGCAACATACGCGTTCCCAAACCGGCCACAGGAATCACCGCTTTTCTTACTTTGGTATTAATTGCAGACATCAACCACCTCTCTCTTATCATCAAGATAATAAATTTTTTATCTAATTTTAAACCTATCAAGTATATCAGTTTACGAAGAAGGTGCCTGATGAAAGGAGGGGTTTGTGAAGAAATTAGGACAATTACCCATTTTAGAACGGGTTATAAATTAATAACTTGGCTGGTCAAATAAACGGCAACCTGCAACGCATGCCGCAGGATGCGATTATTCCGTGGACAGCATTAACCGTAATCTGCCGCCCGCGCCCCAGACCTGGCACTGCCAGGCGTCGCAATGCTGGCTCACCTGGTTTAAATAGGCGCCGCTCATCGTGCCCAGCGGCACCCCGCTATTGAGCTGGATTTGCTGCTCATTGGCGCTGAGGGTGGCGTTCAACCCCGCCGATACCAGAATCAGGTTATTCAGGCCGCGGTGGTAGTACCCCACCAGCAGGGGAAACTGTCCGTCCAGGTTGGCCTTGCGCAGCAGTTGGTTCACCTGTTTCAACAGGGTGGTAAGCTCCGGCAGGCGATGGGCGCGATTGGCCAGATGCGCCTGCAGCAGCCCGTTAAACAAGGCGCGCAGCAGCAAGGCGGCCAAAACGCCTTTTTCCTCCGCCCGTGTCACATCCAGGCAATAGAAGGCCAAATCGTGCTCGGATAAGGCGGCGATATCCAGCACCAGTCCAGGCTGCTCGGCCATGGTAAGCTGCCGGTAGGTCACCCGGCAGCGGGCAATATTCTGCTGCACCGGCGGCTGCAATTGCTTGAGCAGCTTAGCGGCGGCGCCGGGGTGCTGGCTTAAGGCGTCCCAGTCCTGGAACAGTTGCTCTTCTTCGTCCACCTGCGAGGTAAACATATCGGGGTAAAGGCAGCCAAGCACGGTTTCCCGCAGACGGACAAAATCATCAAGGGGCTTGAGCAGCACATCCTGCACCCCAAGCCGCAGGACCTTGGCGATATCGGTCATCTGATCGGTACCGGAAACCACCAATACCGGCGTGGCGGCATCCACCGAGCGGAAACGCTCCACAAACGTCAGGCCGTTCATTTCGGCCATTTCAAGATCGCAGATTACCAGGTCCGGTTTAGTGATAGGCAGCATGCTCAGCGCTTCGCCGCCATGGGATGCTTCATGAACAACGGCCCCCAGCGATTGAAGAAATTGCGTCAGTACGGAGCGAAAAACAGCCTCGTCCTCAACAACTAAAATTTGTTTGTTTACTAACGGCTTCGCCATCAAAAACCTCTTTTTCCAATCAGCTTAACAGCGGCTCAAGCAGACCACTTTTACTTTTAAGAAATCTCAGGGGCTGATTAGTGTGTTGCTTATAATTTATGCGTTCCTGCGTTTGAACAGCAATCGGCTACATTGGTTACCGACCTATCCCCTGATACCCCATTCAACAAGCCGGATAACCTTCTCGACGGCGTTAAAATGATGTTGCTTAAGTAAGGAGCGTAGTAGTCATTAGGTAAAAATGCACCCTTTCCGGGCAAAATGATGGCGGTTTCGGCATATTTTGACAAGGATAAATAGCCTTTTCGTTGTAAAACCATATGCTTTTTTGTTCAAAATCATTGATTTTTTGCCTTGGCTTGAGGTATGGCATAAAATAGCGTCTTTACAGTCCGCGCGCCGTACCCGGCGCCGGATCTGACCGGTAGCAATGGTAATACAAGGCGGCTTTGCCGTCGTGACAAGAGGTGTTGTGGATATTCTTTGCCCATGCGATAGCGGCCTGCCTCCGGACCAGTGTTGCGCTGCGTTTATCAGCGGCGCCCGCCCGCCCCGGACGCCGGGCCAGTTAATGCGATCGCGTTATACCGCGTTCACGCAACGTAACGTCGATTACCTGATTGCCACCTGGCATCCGGACTGCGAAGCGGCGCGCTGGCGCGCTGAATTAACCGCCCAATGCGCGGTAACGCAATGGCGCGGGCTTCTGGTCAAGGCGGAATCCGCCGGCCGGGACGCGCAGGAAGGCTATGTTGAATTCATCGCCCGCTTTTTTGATGAGCAGCGGCAGCGGCCGGGCTTTATCCATGAACGTTCACGCTTTGTCCGCATGGACGATCGCTGGTATTATGTCGACGGCCTGCATAAGCAGCCCGCCAGAAACGAGCCCTGCCCCTGCGGCTCGGGTAACAAATACAAGAAGTGTTGTGGACGCTGACCCGGCCGGTTCGTTCCGGTATGCTTTTCATGACATATCATCGGCTTCGACAGGATCAGCAAGTTAATGCAGTCGCAAACTATACAAAGAAAAATTTTACGCACCATTTGCCCGGATGAAAAAGGCCTGATCGCGCAAATCACCAGTATTTGTTTCAGCCATCATTTAAACATCGTGCAAAATAACGAATATGTTGATCATCGCAGCGGGCGTTTTTTTATGCGCACCGAGCTGGAAGGCGTATTTGACGACGCGCGGCTGCTGGCCGACCTAGATCGGGTTTTACCGGCCGGCACGGTGCGCGAGCTGAACCAGGCCGGGCGCCGCCGCATCGTGGTCCTGGTGACCAAGGAGGCGCACTGCCTGGGCGATTTGCTGATGAAAAGCACCTACGGCGGGCTGGATGTGGACATCGCCGCGGTGATCGGTAATCACGAGACGCTGCGCACGCTGGTGGAGCGGTTTGAAATCCCCTTTCATCTGGTCAGCCACGAAGGGTTTACCCGCGAAGAGCACGATGCGCGCATGGCGGAGCAGATCGATGGCTACCACCCTGATTATGTGGTCCTGGCCAAGTATATGCGCGTGCTGACGCCTACGTTTGTGCGCCGCTATCCCAACCAGCTTATCAATATTCACCATTCGTTCCTGCCCGCCTTTATCGGCGCGCGGCCCTATCACCAGGCTTACGAGCGCGGCGTAAAGATCATTGGCGCCACCGCCCATTACGTGAACGATAATCTGGACGAGGGGCCTATTATCAGCCAGGACGTGATTAACGTCGATCATACCTATACCGCGGAGGATATGATGCGCGCCGGCCGCGACGTCGAGAAAAACGTCCTGAGCCGGGCATTGTACCGGGTGTTGGCGCAGCGGGTCTTTGTTTACGGTAACCGCACCATTATCTTGTGAGGGGTTCCAGGGCGGTTTTGCCGCCTTGTGCCGAAAAAAACGGCAAGTGAATCATTTAACGCAAGTTTGTTCTTTACAGTGCCGTCTTATTTGATATGATGCGCCCCGCTTGACCAGATATTCATTTCTGAGCCAGGTGGGGTTCCCGAGCGGCCAAAGGGAGCAGACTGTAAATCTGCCGTCACTGACTTCGAAGGTTCGAATCCTTCCCCCACCACCATCTTGTATACGCCTCATTATTTCCCAAAGCACCCAGGATTACAGACTTCCCGTTGGGGGGAGGATGAGAACCTTCGACCAAGGTTCGAGCCGAGCGCAGCGAGACAACGATGCGCCAGCATCGGCCCGCAGGGTGAGGAGCGCAGCAACGAATCATCCTTCCCCCACCACCATCTGCATACACCGCATACATTCCCACAGCACCCAGGATTACAGACTTCCCGTTGGGGGGAGGATGAGAACCTTCGACCAAGGTTCGAGCCGAGCGCAGCGAGACAACGATGCGCCAGCATCGGCCCGCAGGGTGAGGAGCGCAGCGACGAATATTCCTTCCCCCACCACCATCTGCATACGCCGCATACATTCCCACAGCACCCAGGATTACCGACTTCCCGTTGGGGGGAGGATGAAACCTTCGCCAGGTTCGCCATCGTTTATAACCGTTTTTTTTTCTGCTACCATCACGTATCACTTCCTTGATGGCGCACAAAATGAAGTTTGTCTCCTTTAACATCAACGGGCTACGGGCCAGGCCCCATCAGCTCGAGGCCATTATCGAGCAGCATCAGCCCGACGTTATCGGCTTGCAGGAAACCAAAGTGCATGACGATATGTTCCCGCTGGAAGAGGTCTCCCGCCACGGCTACCACGTCTATTACCATGGCCAAAAAGGCCACTACGGCGTGGCGCTGCTGTGCCGCGAACAGCCGCTGGCGCTGCGCCGCGGGTTCGCGACGGACGAGGCCGACGCCCAGCGCCGCATTATCATGGCCGATTTCGCTACCCCGAAAGGCATCCTGACGCTGGTCAACGGCTACTTCCCCCAAGGGGAAAGCCGCGATCATCCGGTTAAGTTTCCCGCCAAGCAGCGTTTCTACCAGGATCTGCAACACTACGTTGAACAACACCACAATGCGCAATCCCTGTTGCTGATCATGGGCGATCTGAATATCAGTCCCACCGACCTGGATATCGGCATCGGCGAGGAAAGCCGTAAACGCTGGCTGCGCACCGGCAAATGCTCATTTTTGCCCGAAGAGCGGGAATGGCTGGGACGTCTGCAGACCTGGGGCCTGGTTGATACCTTCCGCCAGCAATTTCCCGACAGCGCCGACCGGTTCTCCTGGTTCGATTACCGCTCGCGCGGCTTTGATGAAAATCGCGGACTGCGCATCGACCTGCTGCTGGCGTCGCCGTTGCTGGCGCAGACCTGCACGGCCACCGGCATCGACTATGCTATCCGCGCCATGGAAAAACCGTCCGATCATGCGCCGGTCTGGGCGGATTTCACGCTGTGATTGCGCCGTCCCCGGTCATTGAGGTGGTGGCGGCCATTATCGAGCGCGACGGCCGCATTTTGGTGGCGCGGCGGGATGCCCGACGCGATCAGCCGGGCCTGTGGGAATTTCCCGGCGGCAAACAGGAGGCGGGGGAAAGCCAGCAGCAGGCGCTGCGGCGCGAGTTACAAGAGGAGTTGTCTATCGACGCCCTAATCGGCGCGTATATCGGCAGCGAACGCCTTACGCTGCCCGACCGCCATATCCAGCTGCACGCCTGGCACGTGACGGCTTTTAGCGGCAGGATATCGTTACACTGTCACAGTGAAATTGCCTGGCTTCCACCGGCGGTTGCCGCCACCTATGCGCTGGCGCCCGCGGATGGGCCGCTGTTACAGGCTTTTATACGTATACGCAGGCAATAAGGCGCGCGGCCAACGCCGGGCACAGGTATTTTTTATGGCCATGCCGGCAGAAAAAATGTGACGGCGTCACAAAATACCTCAGGCGGCGCCCGCCTGGGGTTTTGGCGTACCGCGGGGCGCGCGCCGGAAGGTTTTTTTGCCGGTCGTGCCCGTATTTCCCTTAGCAGCGGCAGGCGGCAGGCCGCGCAGTGACGGCGGCGCCGGCTGCTGTCGCGCCTGCTGGATAAGACTTTGCAGGGTAGCGGTCAGGGGCTGCATAAAATCCTCATAGCGGCACTGTTTTTCGCTGATTTTGGTCAGGGTCGCCTCCCAATGCGCGGTCATATCCGGGCTGGCGGCGCTGGGCGGCAGGGCATGGATCAGGCCGCGTCCCGTGGGGGTCGAGAGGATATTTCGCCCTTTTTTCACTAAAAACCCGCGGGTAAACAGCAGCTCGATAATGCCGGCGCGGGTGGCCTCGGTGCCCAGCCCGTCGGTGGCCCGCAGGATTTTTTTCAATTCCTTATCCTGCACAAACCGCGCGATACCGGTCATGGCGGACAACAGCGTCGCATCGTTGAACGGCCTCGGCGGCTGGGTCTCGCGGGACACCACTTCCCCCGACTCGCACAGCAGTTCATCCCCTTTCGCCACCACCGGCAGCGGCGTGCCGTCATTTTCCTCGTCGCGCTCCTTGCCGCCCAGCAGCGTGCGCCATCCTGCTTCCGCCAGAAAGCGCGCTTTGGCGACAAACTTGCCGCCGGCAATATCCAGATTGATCACGCAGCGGCGAAACATCGCATCGGCGCAAAACTGCATCAAATATTGCCGGGCCACCAGCGCATACACCTTATGCTCGTTCTCGGTGAGCGTCGTTTTGCCACCGCGGGCGGTGGGAATGATGGCATGATGCGCGTCCACCTTTTTATCATCCCAGGCGCGGTTTTTCTGGTCTTTATCCAGTGTTGCCTGCGTCATGAGGTCCGGCTGGTGGGCCTGGATGGCGTTAAGCACCGCCTGGCGCCCGGCAAAATGTTCTTCCGGCAGGTAACGGCAGTCCGAACGGGGATAGGTAATCAGCTTATGGGTCTCGTACAGGCGCTGGCAGACATCCAACACCTGCTGGGCGCTAAGTCCATAGCGCCTGGCCGCCTCGATTTGCAGGGTTGACAACGAGAACGGCAGCGGCGGCGCCTCGGCTTCCCGCTTATCCTGATACAGGGTTACGCGCGCCGGCTGGCCGGCGATACGGGTAACCACATGATCGGCCAGGGCGCGATGCAGCAGGCGTCCTTCCTCGTCCTGATAGGATTCGCAGGCCTCGCTGGGCACCCACAGGGCGACAAAGCGTTCTTGTGACGGTGTCACAATATGCGCCTTAACCTCAAAAAAGGTTTTCGGCACAAAGTTCTCGATTTCCTCATCGCGCTTGACCACCAGCCCCAGCACCGGCGTCTGCACGCGACCCACGGATAATACGCCTTGATAGCCGGCGTTGCGGCCCAGGAGGGTATAAGCGCGGGTCATATTGATGCCGTAAAGCCAATCGGCGCGGGCGCGCGCCAGCGCGGAAACGCACAGCGGAATAAATTCGCGGTTTTCGCGCAGACGGGAAATAGCCTTGCTGACCGCCTGCGGATTGAGATCGTTGACCAGACAGCGTTTGGCATTGCGACGTTTATCCCCGCTCAGCGCCAGATAATCCAGCACCTCATCCACCAGCAGTTGGCCCTCGCGGTCCGGATCGCCGGCGTGGATCACTTCCGCGGCGTCGGCCAGCAGCTTTTTCACCACATTTAGCTGTTTTTGCACCGATGGCCGCGGCTGCAGCCGCCATTTTTGCGGCACGATAGGTAAATCGGCCAGCGACCAGCGGGCATAGCGGCTGTCATACGCGTCGGGCTGCGCCTGCTCAAGCAGATGACCGATACACCAGGTCACCACATGGTCCGGTCCGCAGGCTATATAGCCGTCTCCCCGGCGGTGGGGCTGCGGCAGGACATCGGCAATCGCCCGGGCCAGGCTGGGTTTTTCAGCAATAAAAAGCTGCATCGCGCACCCTCTATTTTACTCTTACACAGGCCGCCAGGGCCGGATCTACGGGCATCAGGATACCACTGTTGGCCAGGCCGCGCCACGCGCCGCCGGCGCGCGGCGCGGGCACATCGCGCAACGCCGGCCCGCCGGGAACGGCTAGAAGTGACGCACGAACGGCTCCGTATCCGGCGCCAGGATAGTGGTGGAGGCTTTCAACTGCGGGGTACCCAAATACAAAAAGCCGACGATCTCATCCTGTTCACGGCAGCCGAACGCCTGTTTCACGGCCGGCGCCGTCGCCCACAGGCCGGTGCGCCAGATGCCGTTGAAGCCTTGCGCCAGGGCGGCCATCTGCATCGCCTGCACTGCGCATCCCGCCGAAATGACCTGCTCCCATCGTGGAACTTTGGTCTGGGTATCGCACCAGGCCAGTACGGCGATAATCATCGGCGCCCTGAACGGCGCCTGCCGGGCTTTTTCCACGCCCTTTTCGTCCAGCCCGGCCTCAAGTGCCGACTGGTGCAGCAGTTCGCTAAAACGCGTACGCCCTTCCCCGTCGATGATGACAAAGCGCCACGGCTGCAGCGCGCCATGATCCGGGGCGCGCATGCCGGCGCGGATAATATTATCCAGGACGTCGCCGGCGGGCGCCGGCTCGGCAAGTCGTGACGCCGAACGCCGGTTTAACAAAAGTTCTAATGCATCCATTACCTTACTCCTGATGGTGGGCACGACCGCTACGGTAACATATGCCCTTGGTTGGAAACAGTATGACGCTTTTTAAGCGGATTTTTTCTTATCTTTAATGCTGACTTTTAGCGGGGGGATCTTTAGGATACCTGACAACACACTCTCATCGGCATTGTGACGACTATTCAGCCATCGTAACGTTGATGGTTAAACGTTGCTGAGTTGATTTTAGATTATGATTCCTGCACACGTAGTTTTTATGGAGCACACATGCGCACATTGTGGCGAATAATATCCGGCCCCTTCAGATGGTGCTGGCGTTTGTTAAATTTCATCCGCGAATTTATCCTGAACCTGTTTCTTATTTTCATTATTGTCGTCTGCGTAGGTATTTACCTGCAATTGCACCGGTCGGCGCCGGAGCCGGGCAAAGGCGCCCTACTGGTGGATCTTACCGGGGTGGTGGTCGAAAAGCCGTCGGTCAATAATAAATTACGGCAAATCGGCCGTGAATTACTGGGCGCATCCAGTAACCGTTTGCAGGAAAACTCATTGTTTGACGTGGTGGATATGCTGCGCCAGGCAAAATCCGATGGCAACATTACCGGCCTGGTGCTTTCGCTGAAGGATTTCGCCGGCGCGGACCAGGCCTCGCTGCAGTATATCGGTAAGGCGCTGCGCGAATTCCGCGACTCCGGCAAGCCGATCTATGCCGCCGGCGACAGCTACAACCAGGCGCAGTACTACCTGGCCAGCTTCGCCAATAAAATCTACCTTACGCCCCAGGGCGCGGTGGATCTTCATGGTCTGGCCACCAATAATCTGTATTACAAATCACTGCTGGATAAATTGAAGGTCAATACCCATATTTTCCGGGTCGGCACCTATAAATCCGCCGTGGAGCCGTTCCTGCGCGATGATATGTCCCCCGCCGCCCGTGACGCCGACAGCCGCTGGCTCGGCCAGTTATGGCAGCACTATGTAGATACCGTGGCCGCAAACCGCCAGATCACGTCTGATCAGCTGTTCCCCGGCGCCCAGGCGATGGTGGCCGGCCTGCGGTCCGTCGACGGCGATACGGCGCAGTTCGCGCTGGCGAATAAGTGGGTCGATACCGTGGCCTCCCGTGTGGCGGCATCGAAGCGGAAATGACCAAGGCCTTTGGCTGGAACAAGCAAAAAAACGCGTTTAACGCCGTCAGTATTTATGATTACCAGACGCCGCGGCAACCGCAAAAAGGCGGCCAGATTGCGGTGATTTTCGCCAACGGCGCCATTATCGACGGCCCGGAAACCCCGGGGTCGGTCGGCGGCGACACGACCGCCGGCCAGATCCGCGACGCCAGGCTGGATCCCGATGTCAAGGCCATCGTCTTGCGGGTTAACAGTCCCGGCGGTAGCGTCAGCGCCTCCGAGATGATCCGTTCCGAGCTCGAGGCGGCGCGCGGCGCGGGTAAACCGGTGGTGGTTTCCATGGGCGGCATGGCCGCATCCGGCGGTTACTGGATTTCCACCCCGGCCAACTACATCATCGCCAGTCCCAGCACCCTCACCGGCTCGATCGGTATTTTCGGCGTTATCAACACCTTCGAGGATTCCCTGGGCAGCATAGGCGTCCATACCGATGGCGTCGCCACCTCGCCATTGGCCGATCTGTCGATGACCAAGGCGCTGCCGCCGGAATTTTCGCAGATGATGCAGCTCAACATCGAGAACGGCTACAAGAACTTTATTACGCTTGTGGGCAAGGCGCGGAACAAATCTCCCGAGGAGGTCGATAAGATTGCCCAGGGTCATGTCTGGGTCGGCAGCGATGCCAAGACCAACGGCCTGGTCGATCAGTTGGGGGATTTTGACGACGCGGTGGCGAAAGCGGCCGAACTGGCGAAATTACAGCAATACTACCTGAACTGGTATCTGGATGAGCCGAGCCTGCTTGATATGGTCATGTCGCAAACCAGCGCCGCGGTTTATGCGCATCTGCCCGTCATGATCCAGGCGTTCCTGCCGGCGCCGGCCGCGCAGGTTTCCGCCCTGTTTTCCACCCAGGCCAACGCGTTTCCGAAATTGAACGACCCCCAGAACCGTTACGCCTATTGCCTTACCTGCGGTGACGTCCAATAACCTGGCCGCCCCAACCGATACCAGCCCCGTCCGGGGCTGGTGTTATTGCCTGCAGGACGTATAATTAGCGTATTATCCCGTCAACGCCTGTCCCTTCATGTCAAAAAAATCCATTTATGTTGCGTATACCGGCGGCACCATTGGTATGCAACGTTCCGAAAACGGTTATATCCCGGTCTCGGGGCATCTGCAGCGTCAGCTGGCCCTGATGCCGGAATTCTATCGCCCGGAAATGCCCGATTTCACCGTGCATGAATACACGCCGCTGATCGACTCCTCCGATATGACGCCCGACGATTGGCAACATATCGCCCAGGATGTCGCGGAAAATTATCATCGCTATGATGGGTTTGTTATTTTACACGGCACGGACACCATGGCGTTCACCGCCTCCGCGCTGTCGTTTATGCTGGAAAACCTGAATAAGCCGGTGATCGTCACCGGATCGCAGATCCCGCTGGAGGAACTGCGATCCGACGGCCAGACCAATCTGCTCAACGCGCTGTACCTGGCGGCCAACTATCCCGTGAATGAAGTCAGCCTGTTTTTTAACAATAAGATGTTTCGCGGCAACCGCGCCACCAAAGCCCACGCCGACGGTTTCGACGCGTTTGCCTCACCCAATTTGCCGCCGCTGCTGGAAGCGGGCATCCATATACGCCGCATGGCCTCCCCGCTGCCGCCCGGGGGCGACGGCGTGCTTATCAGTCATCCGATCACGCCGCAGCCGGTCGGGGTGGTCACGCTTTATCCCGGCATTTCCGCCGATGTGGTGGGCAATTTTTTACGCCAGCCGGTGAAAGCGCTGATCCTGCGCTCCTACGGCGTGGGCAACGCCCCGCAGCACCCGGCGCTGCTGGATGAATTGCGCCAGGCGGTGGCGCGCGGAAGCATCGTGGTCAACCTGACCCAATGTTTTTCCGGCCGGGTCGATATGGGCGGCTACGCTACCGGCAACGCCCTGGCGCGGGCCGGCGTTATCAGCGGATTTGATATGACCGTCGAGGCCACCCTGACCAAACTGCACTTTTTATTGAGCCAGTCGCTGCCGGCCGCCGATATTTGCCGTCTGATGCAGCAAAACCTGCGCGGGGAGTTAACCGTTAAAGAGTGAACGGGAGAGATCTATGAACAGCGCCTTACTGTTGATCGATTTACAAAATGATTTTTGCCCGGGCGGCGCGCTGGCGGTCGCCGAGGGAGACGCGGTGATAAGCGTCGCCAACCAGGCGATGGCCTTTTGCCGCCGGTCGGGTTTCCCGGTGGCGGCCTCGCTGGACTGGCATCCACGCCAGCACGGCAGTTTTGCGGTCAACGCCGGCGCCCGGGTGGGCGATACCGGCATGCTGGACGGTCTCAGCCAGGTATGGTGGCCGGTGCACTGCGTACAGGATACCCCCGGGGCGCAGTTGCACCCGCAGTTGCATCAGCAATGGATTGATAAGAAGATCCTCAAGGGCCGCCAGCCCGAGATAGACAGCTACAGCGCGTTTTTTGATAACGGCCATCGCCAGCAGACCGAGCTGGATGACTGGCTGCGCGCGCTGGATATCACCCATCTGACGGTGATGGGGCTGGCGACCGACTATTGCGTAAAGTTCACCGTGCTTGACGCGCTGTCGCTGGGCTATCGCACCGACGTGCTCACCGAAGGATGCCGCGGCGTCAACCTGGACGCCGGCGACAGCCAAAGGGCGCTGGAGGAAATGCGCCGCCACGGCGCCAGGCTGGTGACCCTGGATGAGATGATGCGCGGCGTCTGAGCGCGAAGCGGCGCCGGCGAAGGATAGGCGTTTCCCGGCATGGTGACGCGGCAGCGCCTGCCGGGGTGGCCGCGCTATTCGGGCTTGATACGCGCCACCGGTCGCCCGGTCAGTTCCTCAAGCAGCTCGCGCTTGCTTTTCATCACGATTTGCCCGTCGGTGCCGATGCTCATATGCTCCGGCTGATGATTATGACGGGCCTGCCACAGCATCACCATTTGCAGGCAGTTATCCTTTTGTTCGGCGGTCAGGGGAACGCCGTCGGGCCATTTGCCCAGTTCCACCGCCGTTTTCAGGCGCTGGTAGATGTCAGGCGTCAGGTTAGCCAGTAGCGCATCAACGTCCACGATTTATTCCTTATCATAAGAATAATTAGCTGAATCGATAAAGCTTGCCTCCGCCGGCAGCGATACGCGCGGGTGTGTTACGTGCGAATCAGCCGTCGATTTCTTCGCCATTTTCCTGGTCCTTAAAACGCAGCGAAGCGGAGTTAACGCAAAAACGGGCGCCGCCGGGCTGCGGCCCGTCCGGGAATACGTGCCCAAGATGGGCATCGCAATTGCCGCAGCGGATCTCCACGCGATGCATACCATGGGAGTTGTCGTCCAGATAACGGATGGCGGACTCGTTAACCGGCTCGTAAAAACTCGGCCAGCCGCAGCCGGAGTCATATTTGGTTGCAGAAAAAAACAGCGGCGCGTTGCAGCACAGGCAGTGGTACTGGCCGGTGCGCTTATTTTCCAGCAACTTACCGCTATAAGGCGGCTCGGTGCCCCGCTCCTGCGTGACGTGGCGCTGCATATCGGTCAGATGGTCGGGGACGATGCGATCGGGATCATTTTTAGCCATACGTGCGATTCTCAGGCGGTGAATGAATGATAAGGGTTTTGAACCGGCTTATTATAACAAATAATTAACAACACCGGGATGATTTTTAGCTTAAACTAGAGGGCGAGAAACGACGTGAGCGGTAAGTGTGATGCATGTCACATTTAGCTGCCAGGTGCAGTTTAAATGGCGGGCTACGGCCCCCATCTTATTCGTAGCTGTGCGGGCGGCGGAACGGACAATTTACGTTCAAATGGTGTGATTACGTTTGATTTGCAGCAATAATTGACACGATTCCGCTTGACGCTGCGCGAGGTTTTTGTAAGTTTACAAGTAACCTTTTATTCACTAATAATTAGCTGGTGGAATATATGACTATCAAAGTAGGTATCAACGGTTTTGGCCGTATCGGCCGTATTGTTTTCCGTGCTGCGCAGGAACGTGACGATGTCGAAATCGTCGCCATCAATGACCTGTTAGACGCCGACTATATGGCTTACATGCTGAAGTATGATTCAACTCACGGTCGTTTCGACGGTACCGTGGAAGTGAAAGACGGCCATCTGGTTGTAAACGGCAAAACCATCCGTGTTACCGCTGAGAGAGATCCGGCTAACCTGAAATGGGGTGACGTTGGCGTTGACGTGGTTGCAGAAGCCACCGGCATCTTCCTGACCGACGAAACCGCCCGCAAGCACATCACCGCCGGCGCTAAGAAAGTGGTCCTGACGGGCCCTTCCAAGGACAATACCCCGATGTTCGTCATGGGCGTGAACCATAAATCCTATGATGGCCAGGATATCGTGTCCAACGCTTCCTGTACCACCAACTGCCTGGCGCCGCTGGCCAAAGTCCTTAACGATAAATTCGGTATCGTTGAAGCGCTGATGACCACCGTACACGCCACCACCGCAACGCAGAAAACCGTCGACGGCCCGTCCCATAAAGACTGGCGCGGCGGCCGCGGCGCGTCCCAGAACATCATTCCGTCCTCAACCGGCGCCGCCAAGGCCGTGGGTAAAGTTATCCCCGAGCTGAACGGTAAACTGACCGGCATGTCCTTCCGTGTTCCGACCCCGAACGTTTCCGTTGTCGATTTAACCGCGCGCATTGAAAAAAGCGCAACGTATGAAGAAATCTGCGCAGCGATGAAAGCAGCGTCCGAAGGCGAACTGAAAGGCGTAATGGGCTACACCGATGAAGACGTGGTTTCCACCGATTTCAACGGCGAAAAACTGACGTCGGTATTTGACGCCAAAGCCGGCATCGCGCTGAACAAGAATTTTGTAAAATTGGTAGCCTGGTACGATAACGAAACGGGTTATTCCAATAAAGTACTGGATCTGATTTCCCATATCGCCAAGTAATCATTGTCGATAAAGAACGGCTTATGGGGCGACAGCAATGTCGCCCTTTTTATTTGATTCCAATGCTTAACTTCACAAGGCTCATGTATGCATAACTCTGTTTTTGCGTTACCCGTCAAAGAGCAGCTCTCATCCTCCATCAGCTTGCGTCAGATGGATGAACTGCCGGTTATCGTCATCGATCATCCGCGCGTCAAGGCGGCGGTTACCCTGCAGGGCGCCCATTTGGTGGCCTGGCAGCCCGCAGGCGAAGAACCGGTGCTGTGGTTAAGCGACAGCAGCGAATTCAAGGATGGCGTGGCCATTCGCGGTGGCGTGCCCGTCTGCTGGCCCTGGTTCGGCAAGGTAGCCAGTCCCAACCATGGTTTTGCGCGTATCCTGCCCTGGCATCTCGACGTCCATCAGGAAAACGATCAGCAGGTCACTCTGTCCCTCAGCCTGCACGACAGCGCCGTTACCGAGCAATACTGGCCGAAACCCTTTACCCTGACCGCGACATTTGTCCTGGGCCGCACCTGCAGCATCGAACTGGAAGCCAAAGGCGATTTCCAGAACACCGCCGCCCTGCACAGCTATTTTAATATCAAGGATATTAACGACGTCAGCGTAAGCGGACTGGGCAACAGCTATATCGACAAGGTGAACGGCGGCGTTACCGCGCAACAGCAGGGCGACGTCACGTTCAGCGGCGAAGTGGATCGGGTATATACCCACCCGCAGGACATCAGCCTGATTAACGACCGGGGCAATAAACGCGTCATCGAAATCCATCATCACCACTACAGCGACGTGGTAGCCTGGAATCCCGGCGCGGAATTGGCGAAAAAAATCAGCGATATCACGGACGAGGGCTATAAAACCTATGTTTGCGTGGAAACCGCTCGCGTCAATAAACCGCTGGTAGCCACGCCGGCCGCCCCCGCGCGCCTGGCGACGGTTATCAGCCTACGTAAAGCCTGACCGCGGCTTACGGCCCCATGGCGGCCAGGGCCGCCCACGCTAAACTGCAGCGAACCTGTTACCGGGAAAGCGTGCCGGTGGGGCCGGGCCGGTCCTCTCGGGTCGTCGCTAAGATCAGACGATATCCAGATGGGTTTTGCGCTGGGGCGCGGGAAACGCGCGATCCAATTCATCAAGGTGCGCCGCGCTCAATACCACCTCCAGCGCCCTGGCATTCTCCTTCACATGCGCCCGGCTTCCCGCCTTGGGAATAGCAATCACCCCCGGACGCCGTATCACCCATGCCAGTAACACCTGGGCCGGCGTAAGCGCCAGTTCGCCGGCGATACGCTGTACCGCCTGATTGTCCATCAACCCGTTACGCAGCTTGCCGGCCTGCGCCAGCGGACAGTATGCCATCACCGGCATTCCCCGTTCCTGGCACCACGGCAGCAGATCGTACTCAATACCGCGCGAGGCCAGATGGTACAACACCTGATCCGTCATACAGGCATCGCCGCCCGGCAGCGACCACAGTTCCTCCATATCCGCCACGTCCAGGTTCGACACGCCCCAACGTTTGATCTTTCCCGCCTGGCGCAGCGTCTCCATGGCGGCGATGGTATCGGACAACGGAATGCCGCCGCGCCAGTGCAATAAATACAGATCAAGATAATCGGTTTGCAGACGGCGCAGGCTGTTTTCGCATGCCGCCTGCGCCTTGGCGCCACCGGCATTCTGCGGATAGACCTTCGACACCAGGAACACCTCTTCGCGCCGGCCATGTATCGCCCGGCCCACCACGCGCTCCGCGCCGCCGTCGGCGTACATTTCGGCGGTATCAATCAGGCTCAGCCCCAGGTCGAGTCCATACTGCAACGCGCGCGTCTCAGCCTGGATATCGCTGGACCGTTCGCCCATATACCAGGTGCCCTGACCTATCGCGGGCAGGGTATGCCCATCGGGAAAAATCACCTGTTTACTGGCCATAGTTCCTCCTGTTGTATAAAACACCGCGGGCGCACCTGATTGGTGCGCCCGCGCATAAATGCACCCCAATGAAGCATGGTGCGCACCATTTAAAAGCGGTAGGTCATCCCTACCCCGATAAGCGTCGTCGCGCTGGCATTCACCATCGGACTATCTTTCACTTCATCGCTCAACCGGGTATAGCGCGCCATCAGCGAGGCATTCCAGTTTTCGTTCAACGCGTAAACCGCCGTCAGCTCCAGGTACGGCGACCATCCGTCGTCGGCCTGGTATTCCGCCAAGCCGCTGCGCCTGGATTCATGCCGGCTGACGCCATAATAGTAATCGTTCTGGTTATCGCTGGCCCAGTTGGCGCCGATGCCGGGCAACAGGGTCAACCGGTCGAATGTAAAAGGATAAAGATAAGCGAGATCGGCGGTAAATCCATCGCTGTTATCCAGGATATCGCCCAGATAGGATGCGCGAACTATGCCCCATTGCGCCGTATACTTATAGCGCAGCCCCGCCATGGCGGTTCCGCGCCGCTTATCCAACTGCTTCATATAGCCGTAATCATTGTCGCTGGGCTTGAAGCCGAACGGCGAATATTCGGCCGTCAGCGACAGCTGGTTCTGCGCATCCTTCCACAGATAATAGCCGGCGCTCAGGCCTTGCAGGTAGACGCTGTCCCCGTCATAGTTAATGATGGGAAACGGGATTGTTCTGTCGTCGGCGCCTTTATAAGGGCTGGTGGCGTGCAGCGCGGATGCGCCCACGGACCAGGTGCCGGCCATTGCCACCGGGGCGCAGAGGCCCAGGGCTACCGCGAGACTCAGTAAGGATAATGGGTGAGTTTTCACAATGGATGCTTCCCGTAGTGTTAAAAAAACGAACAAACCGCAATATAAACGTGAAGTGTAAAGTAAACCAACGCCGTTTGCCGATTATTTACAGAAAAGAACAATTAACGTCTAAATTATATCCTAATTTTATATACACTATGCCAAAATCGGTCCACAGCCCTACAGGCCGCGCCACACAGGGCTTTGGTAAAAAAACGTTAACTGAGTCATTGATATATCTTAAAAAAAGCGGTAACACATAAATGACATTTGCCAGATGCCAACTAAACTTTATTATAGAGAAAGGTTTTTCCTGAGAGCGGTAACAATAAAGTGCAAACAAAGTTGGCATAGTGGTTGCTGTACTTAGGAGAGATCGATTTTTTCAGGAGCACTAAATACTTATCCTAGCTCCTTTTTAACCTGTGCTAATAACGAAGGACGGGCATCGCTATGAACATATTTGACCAGTATCGTCAGCGCTACGAAGCTGCCAAGGACGAAGAGTTCACACTGCAGGAATTCCTTACCATCTGCCGCCAGGATCGCAGCGCATTCGCCAACGCGGCGGAAAGACTGTTAATGGCCATCGGTGAGCCGGTCATGGTCGACACCGCCCAGGAGCCACCGCTTTCCCGACTGTTTTCCAACCGCGTTATAGCACGCTACCCCGCCTTTGAAGAATTTTACGGCATGGAAGAGGCTATTGAGCAAATCGTGTCATATCTCAGGCACGCGGCCCAGGGACTGGAAGAAAAGAAACAGATCCTGTACCTGCTCGGACCGGTTGGCGGCGGTAAATCTTCCCTGGCCGAGCGTCTCAAGGCGCTGATGCAGCGGGTGCCCATCTACATCCTGAGCGCCAACGGCGAGCGCAGCCCGGTCAACGATCATCCGTTATGCCTGTTCAACCCGCAGGAAGACGCCAACATCCTCGAAAAAGAGTATAGCGTGCCGCGCCGCTATCTCGGCACCATCATGTCGCCGTGGGCGGCCAAACGCCTGCACGAGTTCGGCGGTGATATCACCCGTTTTAAAGTGGTCAAGGTCTGGCCGTCCATTCTAGAGCAGATAGCCATCGCCAAGACCGAGCCGGGCGATGAGAACAATCAGGACATCTCCGCCCTGGTCGGTAAAGTCGATATCCGCAAACTGGAGGACCACGCCCAGAACGATCCCGACGCCTATGGCTATTCCGGCGCCCTTTGCCGCTCCAACCAGGGCATCATGGAATTCGTCGAAATGTTCAAGGCGCCGATCAAGGTGCTGCATCCCCTGCTGACCGCCACCCAGGAAGGGAACTATAACGGTACCGAAGGTATCGCCGCGCTGCCGTTCAACGGCATCATTCTCGCCCACTCCAACGAATCGGAATGGGTGCAGTTCCGCAACAATAAAAACAACGAGGCGTTCCTTGACCGTGTCTACATCGTCAAAGTGCCTTATTGCCTGCGGGTTTCGCAGGAAATCAAGATCTACGAAAAACTGTTGGTCAATAGTGAGCTGTCGGAGTCGCCCTGCGCGCCGGGCACGCTGGAAACGCTGGCCCGTTTCTCCATCCTTTCACGGCTGAAAGAACCGGAAAACTCCAGTATCTACTCCAAAATGCGCATCTATGACGGCGAGAGCCTGAAAGATACCGACCCGAAGGCAAAATCCTATCAGGAATACCGTGATTACGCGGGGGTCGACGAAGGCATGAACGGCTTATCCACCCGCTTCGCCTTTAAAATCTTGTCGCGGGTATTCAACTTTGATCACGGCGAGGTAGCGGCTAACCCGGTACACTTATTTTATATCCTGGAACAGCAAATTGAACGCGAGCAGTTTCCGCAGGATATTGCCGAAAAATATCTCGAACATCTCAAGGGTTATTTGATTCCTAAATATGCCGAGTTTATCGGTAAGGAGATTCAAACCGCTTATCTCGAATCCTATTCCGAATATGGTCAAAATATATTTGACCGGTACGTGTCCTATGCCGATTTCTGGATCCAGGACCAGGAATACCGCGATCCAGATACCGGCCAGTTATTCGATCGGGAAGCACTGAATGCGGAATTGGAAAAAATTGAAAAACCGGCGGGCATCAGCAACCCGAAAGATTTCCGTAACGAAATCGTCAACTTCGTGCTGCGGGCCCGCGCCAACAATAACGGACGTAATCCTAACTGGACCAGTTATGAAAAATTGCGCACCGTTATTGAGAAAAAAATGTTCTCCAACACCGAAGAGTTGTTGCCTGTTATTTCATTTAATGCGAAAACATCTACCGATGAGCAGAAAAAACATGACGACTTTGTGGATCGCATGATGGAAAAGGGTTATACCCGCAAACAGGTGCGCCTGTTATGTGAATGGTATCTGCGGGTGAGGAAATCGTCTTGATCGCAGTAGCCGACATTGTCGTCACGCCGCCGCATTTGTGCTGCGGCGTGGCTGGCCGTAGTGGCTTATTGTCGAGGATTTCGGCATAAGTAAAGCTGGTGGACAATGTCGCCCGGAGGAAATATATGGCCTACTTTATTGACCGACGACTTAACGGCAAGAACAAAAGCATGGTGAACCGCCAGCGCTTTTTACGCCGCTATAAGTCGCAAATCAAACAGTCGATTGCCGGGGCCATCAACAAGCGTTCGGTTACCGATATAGAAAGCGGGGAATCGGTGTCGATTCCCAATACTGATATCAATGAGCCTATTTTCCATCAGGGACGTGGGGGCATGCGCCATCGGGTGCATCCCGGCAACGATCACTTTATCCAGAACGACCGCATTGAGCGTCCGCCCGCGGGCGGGGGCGGCGGCAGCGGCCAGGGCAATGCCAGCCAGGACGGCGAAGGCGAGGATGAATTCGTCTTTCAAATCTCGAAAGACGAATACCTCGACCTGCTGTTTGAGGACCTGGCGCTGCCCAATCTGCAAAAAAACCAGCATAAGCAGCTGAATGAGTACAAGACGCACCGTTCCGGCTATACGTCCACCGGCGTGCCGGCCAATATCAGCGTGGTGCGTTCGCTGCAAAACTCCTTAGTGCGGCGCACCGCCATGACCGCCGGCAAACGCCGCAGCATCCGGGAGCTCGAGGAGGAGCTGGCCATGCTCGCCAACAGCGAGCCGGCCCAATTGCTGGAGGAGGAGCGGATCCATAAGGAGATAGCGGAGCTGCGGCAGAAAATCGCCCGGGTACCGTTTATCGATACTTTTGATTTGCGTTATAAAAATTTCGAAAGGCGCGCCGAACCGTCAAGCCAGGCGGTCATGTTCTGTCTGATGGATGTGTCGGGTTCGATGGATCAGGCCACCAAGGATATGGCGAAGCGGTTTTATATCCTGCTGTATCTGTTTCTCAGCCGGACCTATAAAAACGTCGACGTGGTCTACATCCGTCATCACACCCAGGCCAAGGAAGTGGATGAGCATGAGTTTTTCTACTCCCAGGAAACCGGCGGCACCATTGTCTCCAGCGCGCTGAAGCTGATGGAAGAGGTGGTGAAGGAACGTTATGACCCCGCGCAGTGGAATATCTACGCCGCGCAGGCCTCCGACGGCGATAACTGGGCGGACGATTCGCCGCTGTGCCACGAACTGCTGGCCGGCAAGCTATTGCCGATGGTGCGGTATTATAGCTATATCGAGATCACCCGCCGGGCGCATCAAACCCTGTGGCGGGAATATGAAGATCTGCAGGCCAAATATGACAATTTTGCCATGCAGCATATCCGCGATCAGGAAGATATCTATCCGGTATTCAGGGAATTGTTCCATAAACAGGTTAACGAAAGATAAACGCAACTGTAGGTAAATCAGCCAGACTGCGGTTTTATTCTGGCTGATTTAGGTTTTGCCCCGCCCCGTTGCCACAACGCCCGTTGCCAGGTGTAGCTCCCGCCTCAGTGATGCCCTTCGCGGTAGATTTCGATGCGATCCCGGCCGTTTTGTTTCGCCAGATATAACGCGTTGTCGGCTTTTTTAATTAAGCGCTCATAATCGGGATGGCCGTCGAATATGCACAGGCCGACGCTCACCGTCAGGGTGATATTGCCACCGTCCGCCGGCTGGACCGGCCGCTCCGCGATGCGGTTGCGAATGGTGTTCAGTATGGAAACCGCCTGGCTTTCGGACGTTTCCACAAACAGCAGCATAAATTCCTCCCCGCCGTAACGAAAAACATAATCGCTGCTGCGTACGCTCTCATAGAGGGTCACGGCAATTTTTTTCAGCGCCGCATCCCCGGCATCATGACCAAAGCTGTCGTTAATGCTTTTGAAATAGTCGACATCCAGTATGGCGATGACAAACGGCGTGCCGGAGCGCATCGCCAGGGCGATTTCCCGGCGCAGTATGGTGGGAATAAAGCGCCGGTTCAGCAGATTGGTCAGGGGATCTTTGCCATTTTCAAATTTCGCCAGCTCGTCGAACAGCGTCGCCAGCAGCGTGCTGATCTGCTTTACCTGGTTACGCACGGTGCGCAGCAGCTGGTGGCGCAGTTCCGCTACCGCCACCCGATCGGCGCTGTAGGAGGCAATAAACGCGTCGGCGCCGGCCAACAATCCCTCGATGGCGGCGACTTCGTCAACGGATTCAAACACGTGCCGTCCTTTGTGCTGAAACCACAGCCCGAATTCCGCGTCTGCCAGCGGCACGATCTCCGCCAGGGGAAGACCGGTGGCGATGTTGTAGATAAACTGGTTTTCCCAGTTCAGCAACGCCGCAAGCTGGCGCTCCCGTTCGACATGGACGTTGTCGAGAATGGAGAATAAGCGGAAATTCTCCTTGTCCTTGGTGGTATTTTCATGGGACCGGGAATACGCCGTGGTCATGACTTCGATAGCCATATCCATAGCCAGGGATGAAAAGCGCATGGCGTCGTAACATAAGGCCAAATCGGTAATATCGCGCCGCAGAAGGATATAAAGGGATCTTTTGGCACGGCGGGCGCCGCGCGCCACCAGATCAATGGGGATGCCGATGCGGGCATGCACGTCGCCGACCTTACGCTGGACGCTGATCAATGCCGGCAGATCGGCGGCGGAACTGCTCAATACCGCCTTTAGCCATTGAACCAGCGTGGCATGCAGACGATCCTTGACCTGCTGGCTGGAAAGAAATAGCCGGGCGCTATCATCCCCCAGCATATAATCGTAAAAATCGTCCACCAATAAATCAATATCTTCATTTTTCAATGAAATTAATAGCTTATGTGCGGCCTCGCTGGTGATGGCAATCAAATCCTGCCATTCCTTCACGATCAGCATGTCGTAATATTGCCCGTCAAATTTCATCGGAATTTTTATTCAGTAATTCATTATCAGCGGTAATTTATAGTAACATGAATGAAAAACCCAGGCATGCGCCATAGCATGGGCGCTCCATTCAGACCCCATTGTCCAGCCGCCGGCCGATGTCGATGATTATCCCGGCACGGCCATGGCATAAAACCCTTTGCGTCGATTTTTAGCCATTATCCCGCGTATTGGACGTGAAATGCCTAAAAACAGCCTTTTGGCAAAAAACGGCTTTGTGGTTGGCGTGAAAGGAGGTAGTTTGAAAGCCCCCTCCATGCATAAACAGCGGCACCCATCACCGCCCGGCAATATTGTCTGGAACAGTAGCCTCTTATTTCCGTTCAGGATGAGCGGGAGCCGGCGAAAACAATAAAGGAGAGTTAGGTTGGACAGCAGCACCATCATCAGTTTATTTATTATTGGCTCTATTTTAGTGGGCGGCAGCATCCTGCTGAGTTCCCTCTCTTCCCGTTTGGGTATTCCAATCCTGGTTATTTTCCTGGCCATCGGCATGTTGGCCGGGGTGGACGGTATCGGCGGCATCGGTTTCGATAATTATCCGGTCGCCTACCTCATCAGCAACCTGGCGCTGGCGGTGATATTACTCGACGGCGGCATGCGCACCCGCGCCACCTCGTTTCGCGTGGCGCTGTGGCCCGCGCTGTCGCTGGCGACTGTGGGCGTACTGATTACCGCCGGACTGACCGGCATGGTGGCGGCCTGGCTATTTCACCTCAACCTGATAGAAGGGTTGTTGCTCGGCGCCATCGTCGGTTCCACCGACGCCGCCGCGGTATTCTCGCTGCTGGGCGACAAAGGCCTGAACGAGCGCGTCAACGCCACGCTTGAAATTGAGTCCGGCAGCAATGATCCCATGGCGGTGTTTTTGACCATTACGCTTATCTCGATGATCCAGGGACATGAATCCCATTTAAGCTGGATGTTCCTGGTGCATTTGATCCAGCAGTTCGGCCTGGGGATGTTGTTCGGCCTGGGCGGCGGCTGGCTGCTGCTGCAAACCATTAACCGAATTTCCCTGGCCCCGGGACTGTATCCGCTGCTGGCGGTAAGCGGCGGCATCATGATTTTCTCCCTGACCACGGCGCTGGAAGGCAGCGGCATCCTGGCGGTCTATCTCTGCGGCTTTTTATTAGGCAACCGGCCGATCCGCAACCGACACGGTATTTTGCAAACCTTCGACGGCATGGCCTGGTTAAGCCAGATCGGCATGTTTTTGGTGCTGGGGTTGTTGGTGACGCCCAGCGATTTGTGGATGATTGCGGTGCCGGCGCTGATCTTGTCGCTCTGGCTGATGCTGGTCGCCCGTCCGTTATCCATTTGGGTCGGGTTGCTGCCCTTTCGCAACTTTACCGCCCGGGAGCGGGTATTTCTCTCCTGGGTGGGCCTGCGCGGCGCCGTACCGATCATCCTGGCGGTATTCCCGATGATGGCCGGCCTGGACCACGCGCGCCTGTATTTTAACGTCGCGTTTTTTATCGTATTGATTTCACTTTTGCTGCAGGGAACGTCGCTGGGTTTTGCCGCCAGGCTGGCTAAGGTGGTGGTGCCGCCCACCGCCAAGCCTATCAACCGGGTGGGCATGGATATCCATCCCGAAAATCCCTGGGAACAGTTTATTTACCAGCTTAATGAGGATAACTGGTGTGTCGGCGCCGCGCTGCGCGATATGAAAATGCCCAAGCACACCCGTATCGCCGCGTTGTTTCGCGATAACGTGATGTTGCACCCCACCGGCAACACCCGGTTGAAAGAGGGCGATGTACTGTGCGTTATCGGCCGGGAACGGGATTTGCCGGCGCTGGGCAGGCTGTTCAGCCAGTCGCCGCCGGTGGCGTTGGATCAGCGTTTTTTCGGCGATTTTATTCTCGAGGCCAATGCCAGGCTGGAAGACGTGGCGGCCATCTATGGCCTCGATCTGCATGAGAAAGTGGAACATGAGCTGACGCTGGGCGCCTTTGTGATGCAATTATTGGGCGGCGGCGAACCGGTGGTGGGCGATAACGTCGTCTCGGAAGGATTGGTGTGGACCATCGCCGAAAAAGACGATCAGAAAGTGAGTAAAATCGGTATTAAAATCGCCGAAGAGCAGGTTTAACGGCGCCGCGGCAACGCAAAAACGTCGCCATCTGCCCGGATGGGCCGGTGCCAGCGCCGTCGGCACGGCGGACGGGGGGCGTCAATCCAGGGATTCGGTGGCGGCGTAGATTTTGGTCAGCACCTGCATGGCAACCTGGATATCCTGTTCGGTCACGTTTTCCAGGATCTCCTTACCGATGGCATCGGCTTCCATGCGCACTTTTTCGTACAATGCCTTGCCTTCGGCGGTGACCACCAGCAATTTCTTGCGCCGGTCCTGGGCGGTGGGAATGCGCTGAACCAAATCCAGCTTCACCAGGCGGTCTATCATGGAGACGATAGTGGCGCCTTCGACGCCGAGGATCAGCGCCAGTTCGCTTTGCGACAGCGGCGACTGCGCGCCGGCTATCGCCGCCACCGCCACCCAGCTGGCCTGGCTGAGCCCGAGATATTTCAAACGCCGGTCAATCGCCATGCGCAATGCCCTGGAAGTCAAATGCAACAATTTGGAAAAACTTTTATATTCCGTTTTCATAAAGGCGGGTAACAACATCAGAAACAATGTGACAAAAATTATCATATATTAGCCTGGATGACCATTTTTCCTCTTTCCTTGCCCGCCGGCTGCCCCTATTCTTAAGCTCGTTCTTAATATGTGGTTATAGATGCGAAAATTTCTGCTGCTGTTGCTGTCATTAGTATTGCTGGGTCCGCTGGGTATCGATCTCTATTTGCCCGTGATCCCGGGCATCGCCAAAGGACTGGGTACTCCGGAGTCCCTGATCCAGTCCACTATCCCGCTGTTTATCCTGGTCATGGGCGTCGGTCAGCTGCTTACCGGCCCCCTGGTGGATTATTTCGGCCGCCGGCCCATGGCGCTGGCGGGCGTGGCGCTGTACGGCCTGGGGGCCGCCATGGCGGCCCTGGCCCAACTGCCCGCGGTGTTCCTGTGCTCGCGGGTGTTGCAGGGCCTGGCGGTATGCTGTACCACCGTCGCCTTGTTCAGCTGCGTGCGCGACCGGCTCAACGGCGACGACGCGGCCCGCGCCTTCAGCTTCCTGAACGGCACGCTGAATATCGTGCCGGCGCTGGCCCCGCTGGCCGGCGGGCTGCTGGCCGAGTGGTTCGGCTGGCGCGCGCCCTTCTGGGCGCTGACTGCTTATGCCCTGGTGGTGCTGGCGCTGATTGCCCGGGGATTGCCGGAAACGCGCCCGGGCAATACCCTGCGCCGCCTGGGCCTGCCGGTGAACGCCTATCTGGCGATCCTCGGTCAGCGGCGGTTTCGGGTGTTTTCCCTGGTCAATACCGGCGCCATGGCGATGGCGCTGACCTATGTGTCGCTTTCATCCCAGGTGCTGATGGGGGTGGCCCACTTGACGCCGCTGCAGTTTTCGCTGGCCTTCGGCGCCAATGGGGGCTGGATTATGCTGGTCAGCGTCATCGCCAACCGGGTGATCCGCAAAGCGGGCCGCCCCGCCTGCCTGACCATCGGTACCCTGCTGATGGGTCTGGGCAGCCTGACGTTACTGACCAGCGTCGCCTGGACGCCGCTGATATGGCAAACCCACTGGCTGAGCTATATGCTGCCGGTGGCGATAGCCTGTTCCGGACTGGCCTTTCTGTTGGGCCCCGCCGCCAGCTACGCGCTGGAGCCGTATCCCGACCAGGCGGGCGTGGCGGCCGCGCTGAACGGCTTTGTCCAGATGGCGGGCGCGGCCGCCATCAGCCTGGCGTTTATCGCCCTGCCGCTGCCGCCGCGCCTGTCGCTGTCGTTGGTGATGTTATTGGGCGCGGTATTTGCCGGCATCGCCCGCCTGCATACCCGGCGCTTGTCGGGGAGGCTGACGTCATTGCCGCAATAGCACCGGCGGCGGCGGCCCCGCCGCGCGCTCGTCAGGCCATTTTCGGCTCCACGCCCGCCCTGAAATTGCCGTCATAGCGGGCGACCGATAAATCGTCATAGGGAATCTCCGGCCGCGCGCCGCTGATGATATCCGCCAGCAGCCGCCCCGACCCGCAGGCCATGGTCCAGCCGAGCGTGCCGTGTCCGGTGTTGAGATACAGGTTTTTCACCGGCGTGGCCCCGACGATGGGCGTGCCGTCCGGCGTCATCGGGCGCAGTCCGGTCCAGAATGTGGCCTGCTCGATATGGCCGCCGAACGGAAAAAGATCGCGCACCACCATTTCCAGCGTATCGCGCCGGGCTTTTTCCAGGCCGGTGTTGAAACCGACGATTTCCGCCATGCCGCCCACCCGGATACGCCGATCAAAGCGGGTGACGGCTATTTTATAGGTTTCATCCAGGACCGTGGATACCGGCGCGCCCTGTTCATCGGCCAGGGGGATGGTCAGCGAATAGCCCTTCAGCGGATAGACGGGTATGTCGATCAGATCGCGCAGCATGGCGGTGGAATACGAACCCAGCGCCATCACATACGCATCGGCCTGCAGCAGCTCGCCGTCGCAGACGACCCCGGCCACCAGGTTGCCGGTGCGCATCAGGCCGGTAATAGTGCAATTATACTGAAATTCAACGCCCTGCGCGGCGGCCATGGCGGCCAGACGCTGGGTAAACAGCTGGCAATCGCCGGTTTCATCGTTAGGCAACCGCAGCCCGCCGCTAAGCTTATGGGCCACGCCCGCCAGCGCCGGTTCGACGCCGGCCAGCTGATGGGCTTCCAGCAGGGCGAAAGGGACGCCTTCATCGCGCAGCACGGCGATATCCCTGGCGGCGGCGGCATACTGCTGGTCGGTGCGAAACAGCTGCAGCGTGCCGCCCTGGCGGCCTTCATAGGCAATACCGGTTTCGTCGCGCAGCGCCTTGAGGCAATCACGGCTGTATTCCGCCAGGCGCACCATGCGGCTTTTATTAATATAATAATGGTGGCTGTCGCAGTTACGCAGCATTTGCCACATCCAGCGCAACTGGTGATCGCTGGCTTTCAGCCGGATAGCCAGCGGCGCATGGCGCTGAAACATCCATTTTATAGCCTTTAACGGTACGCCCGGCGCGGCCCATGGCGCGGCATAACCGGGGGAAATCTGTCCGGCGTTGCCGGCGCTGGTTTCCTGCGCCGGTCCGGGCTGCCGGTCAAGCACCCGCACTTCATGCCCCGCCCGGGCAAGATACCACGCGCTTGCCACGCCGATAACGCCACTACCCAGAATGATGACCCGCATGATTATCCAATCCTATGGCGCCCATTGCGCAGCACAATAATAATGTAGTAGGGGAGAAAAAACGGTTAACCGGCCAGCGTTTCCTTGGCCGGCGCAAGCCGCGACATTGCTGTTAGCCCATCCTAAAATACTCAGCCGTGGGGTTATTTCAAGGGCAATACGCCATTAACCGGGGATAATCGCGCCGGGATTAAATTTGGCGCGGCGCCTGCGTCATTTTCATCTTGCACTAGGATTAATTATAAGCCAGCATGATGAAGTGCTGTCTGTAACGATGAGGTGCGCTGATGACGATTTCTCTTGACGAAAGTTTTAAGGATACCACTTGTCTTAGCGATGGACCCGACTGGACATTTGAGCTGCTGCAGGATTATCTGGACGAGATCGACCGGGTGGCGAAGCTTTATCGGCTGGACACCTACCCCCACCAGATAGAAGTGATCACCTCCGAGCAAATGATGGACGCCTATTCCAGCGTCGGCATGCCGATTAATTATACCCATTGGTCGTTCGGCAAAAA
Organism: Sodalis sp. C49; assembly: GCF_046352915.1. Classification (NCBI taxonomy): domain Bacteria; kingdom Pseudomonadati; phylum Pseudomonadota; class Gammaproteobacteria; order Enterobacterales; family Bruguierivoracaceae; genus Sodalis; species Sodalis sp. C49. The sequence goes on from NZ_CP163303.1 coordinate 1,173,899, forward strand.
ATTTATCGAGACTGAACAACGTTACAAGCAGGGCCAGCAAGGGCTGGCGTATGAAATTGTCATTAACTCCAACCCTTGTATTGCCTATTTGATGGAAGAAAACACCATGACCATGCAGGCGCTGGTCATGGCGCATGCGTGTTACGGCCATAATTCTTTTTTCAAAAATAACTATTTATTCCGCAGTTGGACCGATGCCAGCTCCATCGTCGATTATCTCATCTTCGCCCGCGGCTATATTACCAAATGCGAGGAACGCTACGGCGTCGAGCAGGTGGAGCAACTGCTCGATTCCTGCCATGCGCTGATGAACCACGGCGTCGATCGTTATAAACGTCCGCAGAAAATCTCGCTGCAGGAAGAAAAATCGCGGCAAAAGAGCCGCGAGGAATATTTGCAAAGCCAGGTTAACGAACTGTGGCGCACCCTGCCCCGGCGCGAAAAAGAAGAGTTGCCGGCCCAGGCCAGCCGCTATCCCCATGAGCCGCAGGAAAACCTGCTGTACTTTATGGAGAAAAACGCCCCGCTGCTCGAGCCCTGGCAGCGTGAGATCCTGCGCATCGTGCGCAAGGTCAGCCAATATTTTTATCCGCAGAAACAAACCCAGGTAATGAACGAAGGCTGGGCCACCTTCTGGCACTACACCATTCTTAACCATCTCTATGATGAGAAAAAAGTCACCGATCGTTTTATGCTGGAGTTCCTGCACAGCCACACCAACGTCGTCTACCAGCCGCCCTATAACAGTCCGTATTACAGCGGCATCAACCCTTATGCGTTAGGGTTCGCCATGTTCCAGGATATCAAACGCATCTGCCAGTCGCCGACGGACGAAGATAAGCACTGGTTCCCGGATATCGCCGGCAGCGACTGGCTGGAGACCTTGCATTTCGCCATGCATAATTTCAAGGATGAGAGTTTTATCAGCCAGTTCCTGTCGCCGAAAATCATGCGCGATTTCCGTTTGTTTACGGTATTGGATGACGACCACAATAATTATCTGGAAATTGCCGCCATTCATAACGAGGAGGGCTACCGGGCCATACGCCAGGAGCTTTCATCGCAATATAACCTGAGTAACCTGGAGCCGGATATCCAGATTTGGAATGTCGATCTGCGCGGCGACCGCTCGTTGACACTGCGCTATACGCCGCAAAACCGCGCGCCGCTGGCTAAAAGCCGGCGCGAAGTGATGAAGCATATTCATCGGCTGTGGAGTTTTGATGTCTATATGGAACAGGTCAATGACGATGGCAATATTGAGTTGATTGAACGCTGTCCGCCGCGGTCTATACCGCTGTGATGGCATGGGCGCCGTCTTGTAGAGGCGCCGCGTTTCCAATAGCGCGGCTACGCTTTATCGTCTGTATTCTTTTCCCATAACATTCCAAACGCATACCGACGCGTGCGCGCCGGCCGGAAACGGTTCTGCGGGCCTGTCAGGCGTTGAGGTTAACGCCTGAATTCGGCGATATCGCGCGGAATGGCGGACTGCATGCTGCTCCAGATGATGCCGCTTTCATTACCGTAATGGCGGACCAGATCGATAACCTGATCGTACAGGCCGTCGCGGCACAGCGCCGCCAGATGCGTGTAAAAGTTACGCGCCAGCTCGCGGGCCTGGGGATTGGAGAAATAATAACGTCCCACCCGCAGGTACATGCCTTTCAGGCCGTTCAGGATCAGGCCATATATAGGATTGCCCGACGCATAGGCCAGCTCGTGGAAAATACGGTAATCCATTTCGGTGAAGGCATCCGCCTGATCCTCCAGGTCTTTCGCCTGGGCCAGCACGTTCTGCGCCTTATCCGGATAAAAGCGTATCGCCATGCGGATAAAGATCGAAGCGATATTGGTGCGCACCGACAATAAATTATCAATCAGCTGCGGCACGCTGTCATGGTCCAGGCGGGCCAGGGTTTCCAGGATATTCAACCCGGAGGTTTCCCAGACATTATTCACCCGGGTGGGCTTGCCGTGCTGGATTGTCAGCCAGCCGTCACGCGCCAGCCGCTGCAGCACTTCCCGCAGGGTGGTGCGCGTAACGCCTATCACATCGGACAGTTCGCGCTCCGCGGGCAGGATTGAACCTGGCGGGAAATGATTGTTCCAAATACTCTCAATCAGATACTCCTCCGCAAAACCGGCAGGACTCTGCGCCTTAATGACCATAATGTTATGTTCCGTAGCAGCATGCGTATGTGAGCTAAAAACGGCCTAATGATATCAGAACGCGTGAACCCGATATACAGCGTTAAGGGATAGTAACAGCAAAACCCTGCCATATCCGGCAATAAAATGTCATGTCCGCCGCATTACCGGCGGGGTTTTCCTCCCACTGCGCATAACGGCCTTATTCGGCATGATTCCGCTGCGGCGATTCCCGCGCAGGCGGCACGACAAAATAGCAGCGGAAAAAGCAGAACACCATCAGATTGAATAAAAGGGAAACAAGTATGATATCAAGTGGCATATTCCTAAAAAAGAGGCTGGCTTCTGGCTTTAATTGATTTAAACTGCCTGTTTAAAAGCAACCAACCGGCCTGGATAATAATGTATGTTGCAATTCTTTAACCGCTGCTCAAGAGGGCGTGGTGCCTGGGTATTGCTGGCGCTTACCGCCTTCGCCCTGGAGCTGGTGGCGCTTTATTTTCAGCATGTCATGTTATTAAAACCCTGTGTACTGTGCATTTACCAGCGCTGCGCGCTGTTCGGCATTATGGGTGCCGGCATCGTCGGCGCCGTCGCGCCGTCGACGCCCCTGCGCTACGGTGCGCTAATTATTTGGCTCTACAGCGCCTGGGAAGGCCTAATGCTGGCGATGAAGCATACGGATATTCAGCTTAATCCCTCGCCGTTTGTCACCTGTGATTTTTTTGTCAGCTTCCCCTCCTGGCTGCCCTTGGATAAATGGCTGCCGTCCGTATTCAGCGCCACCGGTGATTGCGCGGTCAGACAATGGCATTTTATGTCCCTGGAGATGCCGCAGTGGATGATCGTGATTTTTGGCGCTTATCTCCTGGTCGGCGTGCTGGTCCTGATCGCCCAGCCGTTTCGCCCCAAAAAACGCGACCTGTTTAACCGTTAACCGGAAATCGACCGCCGCGCCTTCAGCTCTTCAGGCAAAACGGTGAAGAGGCCTCAATAATCACGTAGAGGGCGCCATGACAAAGACGCCCTGAGCATCGCCCGATGGCGCGCAGGGACGTGCGGCGGTGTTTTATGAGCTGCGCCATGCCGGCGATGGCTGTTGTTACGTAAACCTGAGAGGGGGAACGAAATAAGTAAAAGTGAAATCGTACAAAAACACAGCGATTTCACTCGTGTCCGACCCCCTCGCCCGCTACTCTCCCTCCAGGTTCGCCCATATCGCCCCGCGGGGAGTCGCTCATGCCCGATACAGCCAAAAAAATTCAGTGGATTAATTCCCTTAAGGGGATCTGCATCCTGCTGGTGGTATTAAATCATGTCATTACCACCAGCTATATTCCCTCGCTCGCGCTGATTGACGCGCACCTATTTCTCACCCGCGCCTGGGTGGCGGTTAACCATTATCTGGTGCCGCTGCGCATGCCGGCGTTTTTCTTTATTTCCGGCCTGCTGGCCGCTGACAGCGTGATCAACCGCTCCTGGCATGAGGTGGCGACCAAGAAAGCGGTCAATCTCTTTTATCTTTACCTGCTATGGTGCGCCGTACAGTGGTTATGCGTGAGTTTCATCAACCGCGAGCTGGCGTTTGACGACTGGCGGCTGATGGCGCATAACGCCGCCTACGCGGCCTCCACCGGCCAATTTCTGCTGTATGTGGCGACCGCGATGTCCAGCCCCTGGTATCTGTACGCCCTGGCCATGTATTTTGTCGTCTGCAAACTGTGGCGACGTCACTGGCTGGCGCTGCTTATCCTGGGCGCGCTGCTGAATTACGCCTGCGTCCTGGGGATGGTGCCGTGGTGGGGGCCGGCAAGCGTGGCGCAAAACGGGATTTTCTTTTTTACCGGCTGTTTCCTGGGCGCACGCATCGTCGCCCTGCTGGCCGAGAGCCGCTCGCGGCGGATACTGTTGGCATCCCTTGCCGTCTTGGCGCTGATTCACGCGGTGCTTGCCATGGATAAGAGCCTGTTTACCAGCGCGCTGGCGGTGTGTATCGCCATACTGTGCTGCCAGTGGGTGAACCGTAACTGGTCATGGCATAACGAAGCGTTGCGGATGCTTAACTGGATAGGCAAAAATACGCTGCAGATCTATGTGCTGCATAAACTGCTGACCGAGCTGCTGGCCGTACCCATGCTGGGCGCGCTGGCGCGTTACCACGCGTTTGACCATCGCCTGTTCTCGCTGTTTTGGCTGGCGGCGTATCCGCTGGCGGCAACCGCGTTATGCACCGCGGGCGCGATCGGCATCTGGTGGGCGCTTAACCGCGGCGTCGGACGCGTACTGTTCCAATACCCGTCGCTGATGCGCGCGGAAAAGGCCCTGGGCTAAGCCCGCGCCGGGCGGCCGCTTAACGCGCCCAGGCCGGTTTGTTCAGGATATGGTCCTGCCAGTCGGTAACCTCGCTTTCCCGCACCGCGATATAACGCACCGAAATGCGTTCGCCGTGCATGGCGGCCTTGGAGCCGGTGATCAGCGGATGCCACTGCGGCAGGGGCTTGCCTTCCTCCTGCAGCCGATAGGCGCAGGTGGGCGGCAGCCAGTCAAAGGTGAGGAGATTTTCGCGCGTCAGCTTGATGCAATCCGGTTCATATTCAAAGCGCGTGTCGTAATGACGGCACTGGCAGGTCTTGATATTCAGCTGGTTGCAGGCCACGTTGGTGAAATAGACTTCCTCGGTGTCATCGTCAATCAGCTTATGCAGGCAGCACCGGCCGCAACCGTCGCATAACGATTCCCATTCATCGTCGGTCATCTCGGCCAGGGTTTTTTCTTGCCAAAAGGGGCGGCTTGTCATAATGGTATCCGGTTAAACGACGGGCAGCTATTTTAGATGCCGGCTTGCCGTGACGCAAGGCGGCGATGAAATCAGATTCAGATAACCCGGGTTTCCAGGGCCAGCTCGTTAAGCGTCACGGTAAGCCGGTCGCCGGACTGCAGCTTTGCCACGCCCTGCGGCGTGCCGGTCAGGATAATATCGCCGGGGCGCAGGGTAAAAAAACGGCTCATATAGGCGATAAGCGGCAGTATGGGCGTGATCATATCCCGCGTGTTGCCCTGCTGGCGCACGTCGTCATTCACCTTAAGCGTCAGCGTAGCCTGCTGCGCATCGCCAAACTCCGCCACCGGGATAAAGCCGGAAATCGGGCAGGAACCGTCAAAACCTTTGGCTTTTTCCCAGGGTTGCCCGGCTTTCTTGAATTTGGCCTGCAGCTCCCTGAGCGTCAGGTCGAGCGCCACACCATAGCCGGCGATGGCGCGGGCCACATGGGCCTCATCGGCGTGCTTGAGCGGCATGCCGATCAGGACCGCGAGTTCCACCTCATGGTGCACTTCCCCCCAATCGGCGGGAATGGCGATGGGTTGGTGGATATCGCACAAGGCGGTCTCGGGTTTGATAAACAGCACCGGCTCGGTGGGCGTGGCGCTGCCCATCTCCTTGATATGGTCGGAATAGTTGCTGCCGACGCAGACCACCTTACTCACCGGAAAATCCAGTAACGCGCCTTGCCAATCGCGATGTTGATACATGTCCACAGTCTCCTGCCGGTAAATGATGAGTCGATTACATAGTAGTTTCCGCTATTATCATACCCCAGTCGCCGCAAACCTTCACGGCGGTCGTTATTGACCCAGGGCATCCGCCAGCGTGCCGATACTGAGGGCAAAATAATAAGAGCGGTTCCAGCGCATCAGGGTGCGGAAATTATCATAGACCAGGAACGCCCGGCTTTGAGTGTCGTCCGGGATAATCACCCAGGCGCGCTGCGCCGAAGCCGGCAGGGAACTGCCGTCGGCCAGGCGTATGCCCTGCCCGCTCCAGGCGTCCACCGTTTGCGCCTGCGTGTCCTTCAGGCCGGCAGCCTGCGCCGGGAACCCCGCCGGCAGGCGGACCTCTTGCCCCCATCCCTGCCCCGGCTTCCATCCTTCCGTGGCCAGATAATTGGCGGTGGAGGCAAACACGTCCATCACATTATTCCAGATATCTATATATCTATTTTGCCGTCGCCGTCGCCGTCGGCGCCATAGCGCAGGTAGGAACTGGGCATAAACTGGCTCTGCCCCATGGCGCCGGCCCACGAGCCTTTCAGCTCACCGACGCCGATGTCGTTTTGCTCCAGGATACGCAGTGCGGCGAACAATTCACTTTTAAAGAACTTTTCACGCCGGCCTTCAAACGCCAGGGTAGACAGGGCGGAGACGACATCCTCACGTCCCTGGATCTTGCCGAAGCCGCTTTCCATGCCCCACAACGCCACGATAAAGCGCGCCGGCACGCCGTAACGGGCGCTGATGGTCGCCAGCTGCGGCTGGTAGTCCCGGTATTGGGTCCGCGCCTGTTCTATCTTCCAGGCCGGCAGCACGCGCTGCAGGTACTCATCCAGAGTGACTTTATTTTCCAGTTGGTTCCGATCGGAGCTGATGACCCGATCGACAAAGTGCGTTTGCGCAAAGGCCTGGTTCACGACGCCGGCATTAATGCCCTGGGCCAGCGCCTCGGTTTTTAACTGCTCCAGATAGGCGGGAAACTCGGCCGGATCGCGGCTCTGTTGCGAGAGCAGGGTTTTGCCGCCCTGGGCGTCGGCCGCGGGCTTTGCCGCCGACTGTGGCGCCACGGCCGCCTGCCCGGCGTTGGCGGCATGGGGATGATGACTGCAACCGGCCAGCATAAGGCTGCTAACCAGGAGAGGGATGGCGGATAATTTCATAAGGCTATTTCCTTAGCGCGATATTTTTACGCGGGGCCGCCCGCGCAGCCGAGATATTACAGGAACGTTATAATGCCATCATGGCGCATTCGCCATTAAATAGTGGATCAATGAACAGTTATTTTGCGCGGGCGTTATGATGCTGCGCCAGTAAATTTTCAACAGGCGGGGGTAATTGCAGATAAAAACCCTGATCGACCAGGCTTTGTTTGACTTTATTTATATCCGCCGCGACCAGTTTTTTGCTACCATTTAGCGGGAATAACATTGATAGCACCGGTTTACCGAATCGGGCCATGAGGTCGGGCGGCACCCGGGAAAAGTCATCTTTTTTTTCGATATAAAGATAAGTTTGATCTTGTTTGGTACTTCTGTAGATCACACAAAACATATTTTTTACCTGGTTAACATGGTTTAGTGTCTTGCCTGTATATAGCAGTAACTATAACATGCATGCAGTGCTTCGGAATATCGCTTACCGGTAGCTTACCGGGAAAATACATGAGTCAAGACTGAGTCAGGATAGATGTCACAGACGCCCATTGAGTTAAAAGGCAGTAGTTTTACCTTATCGGTAATTCATGTTCATGACGCCCAACCTGAGGATATTCGTCAGGCATTACAGGAAAAAATCGAACAGGCACCTGCTTTTTTGAAGGATGCGCCGGTGGTAATCAATGTTTCCACCCTGACGCGGGACACCGACTGGGAAGCGTTGCGCCAGACCATCCTGTCCACCGGCCTGCATGTGGTCGGCGTCAGCGGATGCAAGGATGACCGGCTGAAAAAAGCCATTGTGCGTAGCGGCTTGCCGCTGTTGAACGAGGGCAAGGCGCCCAAACGCGCCGAAAAGGCGGCGCCTGCCCTACCGGCGACGGCCTTGAAGACCCGGCGCATCGATAGCCCGGTGCGTTCCGGTCAACAGATTTATGCGCGCGATTGCGATTTGATCGTCACCAGCAGCGTCAGCGCCGGCGCCGAACTTATTGCCGACGGCAATATCCATATTTATGGCATGATGCGAGGCAGGGCGTTAGCGGGTGCGTCGGGAGATGCGCAGTGCCAGATTTTCTGCACCCACCTCTCCCCGGAACTTGTTTCCATTGCCGGTCAGTATTGGTTAAGCGATCAGATCCCGGCTGAATACGCGGGTAAAGCCGCCCGTCTCAGCCTGCAAGATAATACGCTTACCATTCAACCTTTAAATTAAGCCCTTGACAAGGAATCCATTATGGCACGCATTATAGTTGTTACTTCGGGCAAAGGGGGCGTTGGCAAAACCACATCAAGCGCGGCCATTGCTACCGGATTGGCCCGGAAAGGTAAAAAAACCGTGGTGATCGATTTTGATATCGGTTTACGCAACCTGGACCTTATCATGGGCTGCGAGCGGCGCGTGGTGTATGATTTTGTTAATGTCATCCAGGGCGACGCCACGCTGAACCAGGCGCTGATCAAAGATAAGCGCACCGATAACCTGTATATCCTGCCGGCGTCGCAAACCCGGGATAAAGATGCGCTGACGCGCGAGGGCGTGGAAAAGATCCTCAACGACCTCGGCGAAATGAATTTTGATTTTGTGGTCTGCGATTCGCCGGCCGGCATCGAAACCGGCGCGTTAATGGCGCTGTATTTCGCCGATGAGGCCATTATCACCACCAACCCGGAAGTGTCGTCGGTGCGCGACTCGGACCGTATCCTGGGGATACTGTCGTCAAAGTCCCGGCGCGCTGAGAATGGCCAGGACCCGATTAAGGAACATCTGCTGCTGACCCGCTATAACCCCGGTCGCGTAAACCGTGGCGATATGCTGAGCATGGAAGATGTGATTGAAATACTGCGCATTCCCCTGCTGGGCGTCATCCCCGAGGATCAGTCCGTATTACGGGCCTCCAATCAGGGTGAGCCGGTAATACTCGATGCTGAATCTGATGCCGGCCAAGCCTATTCAGACACGGTTGACCGCCTGTTAGGAGAAGAACGTCCCTTCCGCTTCATTGAAGAAGAGAAGAAGGGTTTCTTAAAACGCCTGTTTGGGGGATAAACCATGGCATTACTCGATTTTTTTCTCTCCCGTAAAAAAACGACAGCCAATATAGCCAAGGAACGGCTGCAGATTATCGTTGCGGAACGCCGGCGGGGCGATAGCGAGCCTCATTATTTGCCGCAGTTGAAACGCGATATTCTCGAGGTCATTTGCCGATATGTGCAGATCGATCCGGAAATGGTCTCCGTGCAGCTTGAGCAGCGGGAAGGCGATATTTCCATCCTCGAGCTGAACGTAACGCTGCCGGAAGCGGAAGAAACGCCGAAATGATCACCAGCCAATAATCCCCCTGCCGGTGCAGGGGGAAAAGAGCGCCTTGGGATTTATAATGCCGCGGGCAGGTCGGTGGTTGCCGCCTCACCGTCGAGTATTGCGCGTAACCGCGCGCCAAACAGCGTTTCCCGCCAGCCGCTGAGCAATTCCGGCGTGCGCTGCCCCGGGGTCAGCCGCCAATGCCAGGTGAGTAATTGATTGATTTGCCTGCGCGACGCCAGCAGTTCCACGCTTAATCCGGATTCCGCGCTGGCAATGGCGATATGTTCCTTAATGGTTTTAAACAGCGCGCGATAGCCGGGTTTATCGATGAGATTAACCACCGGCTCCGGCAGCTGATCTTCCGTCATGGCCGCCGCCTCCTCCACCAGGGCGAGGAGCATTTTGCCGTGATAACGGATTTCCGGCCCGCTTAACCCCAGTTTGTCCAGTTCGCCCAGCGATCCCGGCATATAACGCGCCACCTGCCATAAATTTTCTTCCCGTACGACGAAGTTCACCGCCATATCCCGCTCGCGCGCTTTGCGCAGGCGCCAGGAGGCCAATTTTTGCAGGCACGCCAGTTGCCGGGTGCGCAACTGCCAGGCATTGCCGATATCGCGATAAGCCAGTTCCGGATCGACGATTTCCTGGCGCCGCTGGCATAAGGCGTCGCACTCCTGCCTGGCCGCGTCGGTCCAGCCCGCCGCTTCGGTTTCCCGGATCAGCTGATCGGCCATCGGCAATAGCCAGAACACATCGGCCGCGGCGTAATCGCATTGCCTGGCGCTTAGCGGCCGCGCCAGCCAGTCGGTGCGGGATTCGCTTTTATCCAGCACCACCTGCTGGTAATCCGCCACCAGCGCGGCAAAGCCGCAGGACAGCGGGCGGCCGTTGAACGCGGCCAGCACCTGGGTATCAAGCATGGGCACCGGCATCTGATCAAAGGAATGCAGGAAAACTTCCAGGTCCTCGCTGCAGGCATGCAGAATTTTCACCACCCCCCGGTCGGCCAGCAGTTCCCGGAACGGTTGCCATTGCGAAATAGCCAGGGGGTCGATGAGCGATAACGTGTCACCATCAAATAGCTGGATTAAACCCAACTGCGGATAGTAGGTGCGGGTGCGGACAAATTCGGTATCCAGCGCCACCCGATCGTGCTGGCGGGCAAGCGCGCATATCCTTTGTAAATCTTCATCGCGGGTAATTAATTGGTAATTGGACACAGAGTTCTCTTACTGTCAGTCATGGCGGCAAAAAGCGTTTATCCGTGCTCGACGCGTAATTGCTTGCGCAGAATTTTGCCTACATTGGATTTGGGTAACTCAGCGCGGAATTCCACCAGTTTTGGCACCTTATAGCCGGTCAGGTACAAACGGCAGTGGGCAATGAGTTCCTCGCGGGTCAGGGAAGGCTCTTTTTTCACCACGAAAATTTTTACCGCTTCGCCGGTGTCATCGCTGGGCACGCCTATCGCCGCCGCCTCAAGCACTTTCGGATGCCGGACCACCACATCCTCTATTTCATTGGGGTAGACATTGAAGCCGGACACCAGGATCATATCCTTCTTGCGATCCACGATGCGCACGAAGCCTTGTTGATCCACTGTAACGATATCGCCGGTAGAAAGCCAGCCGTCTTTCAGCGTCTCGGCGGTGGCTTGCGGCTGGCGCCAATAGCCCGCCATGACCTGCGGTCCCTTGATCAGCAGCTCCCCGGGCGCGCCGGGCGGCACGTTATTGCCGGCCCCATCCACCAGGCGGATATCGGTGGAGGGCACCGGCAGGCCGATGCTGCCGCTGAAACGGTTCAAATCATAGGGATTGCCGGTCACCAGCGGCGAGCATTCGGTCAAGCCATACCCCTCCAGCAGGTGCTTACCGGTCAGCGCATGCCAGTCATCCGCCACCGGTTGCTGCAGCGCCATCCCCCCGCCCACCGACAAATGCAGCGAGGCAAAATCCAGGCGACGGAACGCCGCGTTATGCAACAGGGCGTTGAACAACGTATTCACCCCGGAAATCGCCGTAAAATGGTGACGCCGCATGGCGTCGACCAGGGAGGCGATATCGCGCGGGTCGGTAATCAGCAGGTTACAGCCGCCCATTTCCACAAACAGCAGGCAATTTATCATCAGGGCGAAGATATGGTACAGCGGCAGGGCGGTGACCATCATTTCGCGCCCCAGGGTCAAAATAGGCCCGTAGGCGGCTTTCGCCTGCTCGAGGTTGGCGAGTATATTGCGGTGGGTGAGCATGGCGCCTTTCGACGCGCCGGTGGTGCCGCCGGTGTATTGCAGGAAGGCCAGCGAGTCGCCGTTGATAATGGGCGGGCTGAACTCCAGCCGATGCCCCTGCGCCAGGGCGCGGCGATAGGAAACCGCCTGCGGCAGGCGGTATGGCGGCACTTTGCGCTTAAGGTGTTTTACCGCCGCGTTGACCAGCGTGCGCTTCAACAGCGGGAAATGATCGCCCAGGCGCGTGAGTATCACATGGCGAATGGCAACCTCCGCCAGCACCTTCTCCAGGGTATGGGCGAAATTGTCCACGATAACGATGGCCGCCGCGCCGCTATCGTTAAGCTGGTGACGCAGTTCGTCCGGGGTGTAAAGCGGATTGACGTTCACCACCACCATGCCGGCGCGCAGGACGCCGAACAGCGCCACCGGGTATTGCAGGAGGTTGGGCATCATCAGGGCTACGCGATCCCCTGGCTGCAGGCCAATGACCCGCTGCAGGTAAGCGGCAAACGCCAGGCTGAGCGCGTCGAGCTGGCGAAATGTCAGGGTCTCCCCCAGGTTGATAAATGCCGGCAAATCGGCAAAACGGCGCGCCGCGTTGGCGAACAGAACGGCGATAGATCGGTAATGATCGGGATCGATATCCGTCGGGACATCGGCAGGGTAACGCCCGGTCCATATCCGCGCCATGCCCTGCCCTGTATTATCAATAGCCGATGTGCTCATCGCCGCCCCATATTGCCTGGATTCTTATCTGTAATGGTAATGGAACTGGGCAATCGGGTGGAAATCGATATCAGGATTGAGCGTTTCGTCACTATTCGGTCAGTACGGTTTCAACCTGGGCATTGCCGTAACCGTAGCCGTAGCCGACGCCCCACTCCGGCCCCCAGCCGCGGCCGTAGCGGCCGCCCCAGCCCCAGGGGGACATCGGCGGCCCCATCGGCGCCACCACCTGTTGCGTCAGCTGCCAGCGTTTATATCCGTCCGCGCGCACCACTACAAAGGTATACTCCGCCTTGTCGACGGCGCCCTTTTCCGTGCCGGTGATTGGGCCGACCACGGTGACCCACTGGTGATTAAAGTCCATCGGTTCCAAGAAGCCGTTGATATAGGCCACCACCCTGCCGGTAGAGACTTGGTGCAGCCTGGGCCGCGCCGAATCATCCAGCGGCACAGAGGCTATTTCCAGCCGGGTGCGTCCGTTGAGATTGGTGACTTTAACCACTTTGCCGCCGAAACGGGCTTCCTGACCGACATACAGGGACGGCGCGTTAAGCACGCGCACCAGATCCTGCTGGGGGGTGGGCGAGGTGCCGCGCACGGCGTCCGGCACCGTGGCGCAGCCGGACAGCATCATGACCACGGCCAGGGCCGGCCAGGTAAAACGACGGCGCTGCGCGCTGCGGACAGTAGTTTGCTTAAACATCTTGCGCTAGATTCCTCATACCTTTAACGGTATACATGGGTTATTACTTTGACCCGTGGCGGCGGCATAAGTTGCTCTTTATTCGCGTCCCGGCAGCTTTTTCCACGTCACTTCATTGCGCAGATAGGTCGGCGCCTGCAATTCCACCGCCAAGGCCTCGCCCTGGCTTAAGCGTAGCACCGCCAGCGGCAACATATCCACGGCCGACGGCAGCAGGGTCTGGCCGTCCACGAGCTGCACGGCCGGCGGCGCGATAAGTCCGGGATAGGTTTGCCAGCCGGTGCCGGCCGTTGCCCACTGGCCGGCCAGTTCGGCGGCTTGCGGCGCCAGCTGATCGGGTTTAACCACTTTTTCGCCCGCTTCGCCCAACCATGCGCCGCTGTCGCCGCGCTGGTACTGCGCCCAGTAGACCTCGCCCATGCGGGCATCGATGGCGCACAGCACGCGGCTGATGCCGCACCGGCGCCAGGCGCCCTGCGCCAGCGCCGCCAGGGTCGACACGCCGATCATCGGCAGCCCGGCGCCAAGCGCCAGGCCCTGGGCGATGCCGATGCCGATGCGCACGCCGGTAAAGCTGCCGGGGCCGCGCCCATAAGCCAGGGCATCAAGCTGCGCCAGCTCGATGCCGGCCTCGGCCAGCAGGCTGTCGACCATCGGCAGAATGCGCCGGGTGTGCTCGCGGGGGGAAATTTCAAAACGTTCGCTGATTTCACCGTTGATCCAAAGCGCCGCGGAACAGGCTTCAGTTGCGGTATCGAGAGCTAAAATTCGCGTAGACATGCCAAACCTCAGGCGGGTGTAAAAGAGTGGTGCCGGACCGGGCGGGTATTGTAGCATACCCGCTGGGGCAAAGGGATACGGGATGCCTGCGGGGGCGAGGGGCAATATACGCCACCGGTCAGCGGTGTTGCAAAAAGTCGATGGCGCGCTGCAGCGAGCGGGTGCGCGGCGCCGGCGGCAGGCTGTTGAGGAAAATCTGGCCATAGGGCCGGGTCACCAGCCGCTGATCGCAGATGATCAGCACGCCCCGGTCGTCGCTGTCGCGGATAAGCCTGCCCACCCCCTGCTTTAGGGCGATGACCGCCTCGGGGATCTGCACCTCGGCAAAGGGATCGCCGCCGCGCAGCTGGCAATCCTCGGTGCGCGCCTTGAGCAACGGGTCATCCGGGGCGGTAAAGGGCAACTTGTCGATAATCACGCAAGACAGCGTATCGCCGCGCACGTCCACCCCTTCCCAAAAACTGTTGGTCGCCACCAGCAGCGCGTTGCCGGCGGTAACAAACTGCTGCAGCAGCTGGCGTTTGCCGGTCTCGCCCTGCAATAGCACCGGCAGGGTCAGCGTGGCGCGAAACTCCGCCGCCAGATCCCGCATCATCTGGTGAGAGGTGCACAGGAAAAAGCAACGCCCCCGATTGGCGATAATCACCGGCGCCAGCATCCGCGCCAGCTGCACCGCCGCCCCGCGCTGGTTCGGCTCCGGCAGGAAGCGCGGCACGCACAGCAGCGCCTGGGTCGCGTAATCAAACGGGCTGGGCAGCAGCAAGGTTTTTGCGTCTTCCAGGCCGATCCGCCGGGTAAAATGCTCCAGGCGATCGTTGACCGACAGGGTGGCGGAGGTAAAGATCCAGGTGCCCTCTTTTTCGCTCATCACCTCACGAAAGCGGGTCGAAACCGATAACGGCGTCAACGCCAGCACAAAGTGCCGGGCATTGCATTCATACCAATAGCTGAAACCCGGTTCCTGGGTATTCTTCAGACGCTTGAGCCGCGCGCGGTACAGGCTGGCGCGTTCAAAAGCGGCATCAAGCAGCGCCGACCGTCCCAGCGCCAGCTTCGCCACGTCGTGGCATAATTCCAGTGCGTCATCGAGCAACAGCAGCGCGCGCTGCAGCGAAGGCTGGGTCAGCACGTCGCGCAGGTTGCCGCGAAAACCCGGTTCGCCCAGCGCCAGCCGGAAATCCTGGGTGCGGAAGGTAAGCTGATCGGCGCTCTTTTGCAATTGGGCCATATCGCGCACGTCGGTGCGGTAGGCAAGCGTCATGTCGCGCGCCAGATCCATGAGTTGACGGCTGGTGAGCTGCTGGCCGAAATACTGGCTGGCGATATCCGGCATCTGGTGCGCTTCGTCGAAAATCATCACCTCGCCGGTGGGGATAAGCTCGCCGAAACCGCCTTCCTTAACCACCATATCCGCCAGGAACAGGTGATGGTTTACCACGATCACGTCGGCCTCCATGGCTTTACGGCGCGCCTTGACCACAAAACACTCTTTGTAGAGCGGGCAATCGCCGCCCAGGCAGTTGTCGTTGGTGCTGGTGACCAGCGGCCATACCGGGCTGTCTTCGGCGATGCCGCCGCAGTTGGCCACGTCGCCATCCACCGTCTGCGACGACCAGTTGCGTACGCCCGCCAGCTCCGCCAGGGTTTCCGGCGCCATGCCGACCCCGCCGGCGAGCTGCTGCTCCATGCGCTCAAGGCACAAATAGTTGGAGCGTCCCTTCAGCAGGGCGACCTGACCCTGGTACGCCAGCGCCGCCGCCACTTTGGGCAGGTCGCGGGCATACAGCTGATCCTGCAGCGCCTTGGAGCCGGTGGAGATGATAACCTTGCGTTTTGAACGCAGCGCCGGCACCAAATACGCATACGTCTTGCCGGTCCCGGTGCCGGCCTCCACCACCAGCGGCTGTTTTGTGTCGATGGCCTGCGCTATCGCCTCGGCCATCAGGCGTTGCGACTCGCGCGGTTTAAATCCGGTGATGGCCTTGGCCAACGCGCCCTGCGGCGCAAAATCATCTGTCACGCTGTCTCTCTGTCATTCGGTTGCTGTCGGATTATGCCAAGGCCGGCGGTTGTCCACCACCTTCTTTGCTTAAAACGACACTATGTTATGCTGGCGGTTTACATGATGGCTTTAAGGCGAACAGTATGACCATTGAACGAATCGATCCCGGCGCGCGCATGTCCGAAGCGGTTGTCCACAACCAGACGGTATATTACACCAGCGTGCCGGAAAACCTGGATGGCGACGCCACCGCGCAAACCGCCGAGGCGCTGGCGATTATCGACCGGCTGCTAAAGCGGGTGGGTTCCAATAAAACGCGGCTGCTGGATGTGACCGTGTTCCTGGCCGACGGCGATGATTTCGCCGCCATGAACGCCGCCTGGAACGCCTGGGTGGTGCCGGGGAGCGCGCCGGTGCGCTGTACCGTCGAGGCGCGGCTGATGAACCCGCGCTACAAAGTGGAAATCAAGGTCATCGCGGCGATCTGACCGGCGCGCCGGTACCCGTGCGGCCGGCGGGGACGTTTACAGCGCCCCGTCCTCGTCGTCGTCGTCCTGTTCCAGGGCGGCGTTGCGGGCGTCGCGTTCATCGGCGTTGCGCTCGGCATAGGAACGATCGTCGTCTTCGTCGTCATCCCAGCGAATTGATACCCGTTCACCTGTATGGGTGGCGCGGATTTCATTGGATACCAGCCGGATGGCCTCGCCGCTGCTCATGCCGTCGGCCATCAGGGCCTGGATGCGCTCAACGGCCTGCTGCTGCTGTTCGTGATTTAACGCTGGCATATCGGTCAGCATGCGTGTTCTCCAGAGGGGCGGGTCGATGCGTTATTATCTCACGCCGCCGCCCGCGATGCCAATCAATGCGCTTTATGTTCAGCCATGAAGCCGATATCATGCTGTTCGCACCTGCCAGGCGCTTATTGCCGGCAGACTGGACTGGATTACCTGGATCATAGTGTCGATATGTTGCCACAGTTGACTGCCTTACCCTATCACCGCGACGCCATTACCGCCCTGTTCGCCCCCCGCGCCGCCCGGCCCTGGTCGATGCTGCTGCACTCGGGCCATGCCGACCATCCGGACAGCCGCTTCGATATCATGGTCGCCGACCCGGTGGCGACGCTGACCACCCGCGGCGCCGTTACGGTGATTTCCCGCGACGGCCAATCGCATATGAGCGGCGACGACCCGTTTATGCTGGTGCAACAGCAGGTGGACAGTATGGGGATGCGTCCGGAAGCCCGGGACGATCTCCCTTTCCTGGGCGGCGCGCTGGGCCTGTTCGGCTACGATCTCGGCCGGCGCATTGAAACTCTGCCTGTCCATGCCCAACAGGATTTAACGCTGCCGGATATGGCCGTCGGCCTGTATGACTGGGCGGTGATTGCCGACCATCGCCTTGGCCGCCTGACCCTGGTGAGCTACCGCGATCCGGAGGCGCTGAAGCGGGATTTGCTGGCGCCGCCGGCACCCGAACCCGACCGGCCCTTTCGTTTAAACAGCGGCTGGCAGGCCAATATGACCCGGGGCGAGTATGGCGAAAAATTCCGCCGCATCCAGGAACATCTTTTGGCGGGTGATTGTTACCAGGTCTGTCTGGCACAACGCTTCAGCGCGGCGTTCGCGGGCGATGAATGGCAGGCGTTCCGTCATCTGCTGGAGCATAACGCCGCGCCGTTTTCCGCTTTTTTGCGCCTGCCCGGCCAGGCGGTGCTGAGCCTGTCGCCGGAGCGGTTCCTGCGGGTAAACGCGGGACAGATCCAAACGCGGCCCATCAAGGGCACGCTGCCGCGCCTGGCGGATGCGGAGCAAGATCGGCTGCAAGGGCAAAAACTGGCGGCATCGCCAAAAGACCGGGCGGAAAACCTGATGATCGTGGATTTGCTGCGCAACGATATCGGACGGGTCGCCGTCCCCGGCAGCGTCCGGGTGCCGGAACTGTTTAAAATCGAGGCCTTTCCGGCAGTCCATCATATGGTCAGCACCATTACCGCGCGGCTGCCCCCCCATCGTACGCCGTGCGATCTGGTGCGCGCCTGTTTTCCCGGCGGGTCCATCACCGGCGCCCCCAAAATCAAGGCCATGACGTTAATCGACCAGCTCGAACCGCAGCGCCGTAATGCCTGGTGCGGCAGCATCGGCTACCTGAGCCGCTGCGCCACCCTGGACACCAATATCGCCATCCGCACGCTGCTCACGGAACAAGGGCGCATCTATTGCTGGGCGGGCGGCGGCATCGTCGCCGACAGTTGCGAGGAAGCGGAATACCAGGAAACCCTGGACAAGGTCGCCAAGATACTGCCGCTGCTGCTGGAGCTAAATCGCCCATGAACAGCACTGACAACACCCTGACGCTTACGGATTTCATCACCCGTTTCCAACTGCAGTTGCCGCAACCCAGCGAGCCGGCGCGCAACCAGCGCCGGGCGGCGGTATTGATACCCATCATCTGCCATCACCAGCCGACGGTGCTGTTGACGCGCCGATCGGCGACACTGCGCAAGCATGCCGGCCAGGTGGCCTTCCCCGGCGGGGCGGCGGATAAGGAAGACACGTCCTTAATCGCCACCGCGCTGCGCGAGGCCCACGAAGAAGTGGCCATCCCGGCCTCGTCGGTCAGGGTCCTGGGGCAACTGCCGCCGGTGGACAGCAGCAGCGGTTTCCAGGTCACGCCCATCGTCGGCCTGCTGGCGGCCGGCACCCGTTTCCGGGCCAGCCGCGACGAGGTGGCGGACATGTTTGAAATGCCCCTGCACCAGGCGTTATCCCTGGCCAGCTATACTCCCCTGCAAATACAGCGCCGCGCCAAAAACCTGCAGGTTTATTTTTCCTGGTATCAAAGCCATATGGTCTGGGGCATGACCGCGCAGATTTTGTATCGGCTGGGCCAACACATCCATCTTTAACGCACGTCCCTTCGTTCCCGGCCGCCGGTTGGGCCGCCGCTATCCCTACCAACCCGCGCCGTGATGGTCATCGCGTCCCGGCAATAAAAGACTTCCCAACGCGATGAAAACCGTTACAATCTCCTATCTTTGCCATATTTGCGAAATATAACTCCATATTAATAATTAAACATAGTCATTTATATAGGTTGTATATCTCATTATTTCTGACGACAAAAAACCGTCTCCGGCACGCACGTGAAAGGAGATGATCCACGGGCAACGGCTTGCTTTCAGATTAGCCATAACCAGCATGACGCCAGGCCGCCCCGGGGTAGAGGACCGCTTCGTATCGGTCGTCAAACGCAAAGGAAGCGCTTTTTTGGATTAGTTTTTATCATGCGAAAGCGCAAGCCTAACCCGGCATGAGTCATTACAATTAACTGCATTACCCACGGGTATGCGTATTTTATCAGTTCTGAGGAGAGTCAACGTGATAAGCGTTTTCGATATGTTTAAAATCGGCATCGGCCCGTCCAGTTCCCATACCGTGGGTCCAATGAAAGCCGGTAAACAGTTCGTGGACGATCTCGTCGATAAACGGCTGCTCAATGATGTCACGCGCATCGCCGTGGATGTTTACGGTTCGTTATCGCTGACGGGCAAGGGACACCATACCGACATCGCCATTATCCTGGGCTTGGCGGGCAACCGTCCCGATACGGTGGATATCGACGCCGCGCCGGCCTTTATCCGCGACGTTGAGCAACGCCAGCGCCTGATGCTGGCCGGCGGGCCGCACGAAGTGGATTTTCCCCGCGAAGGCGGCATGGTGTTCCACGCGTCCTACCTGTCACTGCATGAAAACGCCATGCGCATTCACGCCTTCGCCGGCGAACAGGTCATCTACAGCCAGACGTATTATTCCGTCGGCGGCGGTTTTATCGTTGATGAGGCGCATTTCGGCCAGCCGGTTATCGACCAGATCGCCGTGCCCCACCCTTTCGCCAGCGCCCAGCAACTGCTCGACCAGTGCAAACAGACCGGTCTGTCGCTGTCGGGGCTGGTGATGCTTAATGAACTGGCGCTGCATAGCCGCGCCGATATCGACAGTTACTTCGCCGATATTTGGCAGACCATGCGCGCCTGCATCGATCGCGGGCTGAATACCGAAGGCGTATTGCCCGGCCCGCTGCGGGTGCCCAGGCGCGCATCGGCGCTCAGGCGCATGCTGGTCTCCACGGATAAACTCTCCAGCGATCCGATGGTGGCGATTGACTGGGTGAATATGTTTGCGCTGGCGGTCAATGAGGAAAACGCCGCCGGCGGAAGGGTGGTCACCGCGCCGACCAACGGCGCCTGCGGCATCGTGCCGGCGGTGCTGGCTTATTACGATCATTTTATCGATCCGGTCACGCCCGAGGTCTACCTGCGTTATTTCCTGTCCTGCGGCGCCATCGGCATTCTTTATAAGCTGAACGCCTCCATTTCCGGCGCCGAGGTCGGCTGCCAGGGTGAAGTGGGCGTCGCCTGCTCCATGGCGGCGGCGGGACTGACGGAATTGATGGGCGGCAGTCCCGAGCAGGTCTGCGTGGCGGCGGAAATCGGCATGGAACATAATCTGGGGCTGACCTGCGATCCGGTGGCCGGCCAGGTACAGGTCCCCTGCATCGAACGCAACGCCATCGCTTCGGTCAAGGCCATCAACGCCTCGCGCATGGCGCTGCGGCGCACCAGCGCGCCGCGGGTGTCGCTGGATAAGGTGATTGAAACCATGTACGAAACCGGCAAGGACATGAACGCCAAATACCGCGAAACCTCGCGCGGCGGCCTGGCCATCAAGGTCCAGTGCGATTGATCGCATCACCCACACCCTGCTGGCCCGCTAACGCGGAACGTAAAGCAGACGTGTTCAAGGAAAAACGTGCCAATGAGGTCGAATCGGGCATGGTCTTTTCGCCCGACCGAGCACCCCATAGCATGTAGGCCCGCCAACGCCGGACTCAAGGCAGACGTGTTAAAGGGAGAGCATGCCGATGGGGTCGAATCGGGCGTGGTTTTTCCGCCCGGCCGAGGCCCCATGGCATGCCAGGCCCGCTAACGCCGGACTCAAGGCAGACGTGTTCAAGGGAGAGCGTGCCAATGGGGTCGAATCGGGCGTGGTTTTCCCGCCCGACCGAGGCCCCATGGCATGCCAGGCCCGCCAACGCCGGACTCAAGGCAGACGTGTTAAAGGGAGAGCATGCCGATGGGGTTGAATCGGGCGTGGTTTTCCCGCCCGACCGAGGCCCCATGGCATGCCAGGCCCGCCAACGCCGGACTCAAGGCAGACGTGTTCAAGGGAGAGCGTGCCAATGGGGTCGAATCGGGCGTGGTTTTCCCGCCCGACCGAGGCCCCATGGCATGCCAGGCCCGCCAACGCCGGACTCAAGGCAGACGTGTTCAAGGGAGAGCGTGCCAATGGGGTCGAATCGGGCGTCGATTTCCGCCCGACCGAGGCCCCATGGCATGCCAGGCCCGCCAACGCCGGACTCAAGGCAGACGTGTTCAAGGGAGAGCGTGCCAATGGGGTCGAATCGGGCGTGGTTTTCCCGCCCGACCGAGGCCCCATGGCATGCTAGGCCCGCCAACACCGAACTCAAGACAGCCGTGTTCAAGGGAGAGCGGGTCACGTGTTTACTGTTCCTCATCCTCCACCGGCGGCGCTATCCGTTCGATACGCACCAGCTCGATACGGTATTCCAGCATCTGCAAAATCGTAAACCGCCACTGGCCCAGCTCGATAACCTCACCCACCACCGGCAGCTGATCCCGCTCGGCCAGCAGCAATCCCGCCAGTGAAGCGACATTCTCGTGACCGCGGGTGAGTTCATTATCGTCCAACGCCTGACCCAAAGCGTGCAAATCAGTACCACCCTTTACCAGCCAGGCGTCCTCCTGCGCCACAATATCCGGCGTTTCGTCCTCATCCGGAAACTCGCCGGCAATGGCTTCCAGCACATCCAGCGGCGTTACCAGCCCCTGGATCACGCCAAATTCATTCGACACCACCACCAGGCTACCCCGCGCCCGGCGCAATACCCCCAGCAGGTTCAGCACATCCAGAGTTTCCGGCACCACGATGGCCGGATTCTGCGCGGCATACTCCTGCACATCTTCGCCTTTATCCAACGCCACCATCAGGTCCTTGGCGCGGACCACGCCGATCAACTGGTCCAGCTCGCCGTCGCACACGGGAAACATACTGTGCGGCGTGGCCAAAAGCGTAGCGCGCAGCTCCTCCACCGGACGCCGGCAATCCACCCAGGAGATTTCGTTGCGCGGCGTCATCACGCTGCGCAACGAACGCGACGCCAGGGACAGCACGCCGGTAATCATATAACGCTCCTCGTCGGCAAACTCCGCCTTAGGTTCGTTTGGCATCTCCTGCGCCCCCTCCTCGCGCAGCCTGGGCCCGCCCATCAAACGTAAAATGGCTTCGGCGGTGCGCTGGCGAATCGGCCCGCGCGCCTGGTTTTTAACAAAATTGCGCCGGGCTATCTGATTAAACAGCTCAATAAGCACCGAGAAACCGATGGCCGCGTACAAATAACCTTTGGGGATGTGGAAGCCAAAGCCCTCGGCTATCAGGCTCAGGCCTATCATCAGCAAAAAACTCAGGCACAGCACCACGACGGTAGGATGGGCATTTACAAAACGGGTCAAGGCCTTGGACGCCAGCAGCATAATGCCCATGGCGATAACCACGGCGGTCATCATCACCGGCAGGTTGTTGACCATACCGACCGCGGTGATCACCGCATCCAGGGAAAATACCGCGTCCAGGATAACAATTTGCACCACCACCGCCCAGAAACTGGCGTAACCGCGGTTGGCGTCATGCTGCACATCCTGGTTCTCCAGCCGTTCATGCAGCTCAGTGGTGGCTTTGAACAGTAAAAACAATCCGCCCAGCAGCAAAATCAAATCCCGGCCTGAAAAGCTGAACATGCCCACGTTCAGCAACGGTCTGGTCAGCGTAACCATCCACGAGATCAACGACAGCAGCCCCAAACGCATCAGCAACGCCAGCGCCAGGCCGATAACCCGGGCTTTGTCCCGCTTTTTCGGCGCGACCTTCTCGGCCAGGATAGCGATAAATACCAGGTTATCGATACCCAGCACAATTTCCAGCAGTATCAACGTCAGCAGACCCACCCACAGCGTCGGGTCCATTAAGAATTCCATTGGGCGCTCCAGATCGACAGTCCATTAAAACGGCGCAATAAAACACCGCGGCAGCACGCGTGGGCAAGCGGCGTCACGTCCGCAAAGACCGTAGAACGCGCGGCGTTTTCCCACAGAGAGGACACAGAGATGACGGGTTGGATTCCCGGCGGTGCGGGAAGGTGCGACCCGCGGCTGGCGCAACATGCCGGCGGAGCCTGGACGGGTAAAGGAGAAAACCATACATCAGGGGTGACGTTTTTTCGGTGACAGTCCATAGGGGGGGCTGTGGCCCATCGCTCCTTATCGATAAGTAAGACATTCAACTCTATCAGGTAACTTTGCGGACGCATAAAACTATTTTTGTCTGCAAGTTGTCATGCATGTCTTCTACACTGATTTGTGAGCTCATTGTTTTCCTCATGCACAAATAACTGAGCGCCGTCACAATTTTTATTTTTTTACACACTAAAATAAATCGCGTTTAACCGCTATTGATTCACATCTTCACATGAATCGTTTCAACACACACAGCGGACATCAAACAGGGTGGCGAATAAAAATACCCTGGCTAAGAAGTTAAAACCGCCCGTGCTCACTGGTAGCAAACACGCCAGGCGGTCTGACTGCTTAACCCAATTAGTTAACAGAGGAGGTATCAGTGAGTATTGCTATCATAATTGGCACTCACGGGTCAGCAGCCGAGCAGTTGCTTAAAACGGCTGAAATGATATTGGGCGCGCAAGAAAACGTCGCCTGGATAGATTTTGTTCCCGGGGAGAATGCTGAAACACTGATTGAAAAATATACCGCGCGCCTTGCGCAACTTGATACCCAGGAAGGTGTGTTATTTCTGGTTGATACCTGGGGTGGCAGCCCGTTCAACGCCGCCAGCCGCATTGTGGTCGATAAGGAGAATTACGAAGTCGTCACCGGCGTTAATATTCCCATGTTGGCGGAAACCTTTATGGCGCGTGATGACAAGCCGGGTTTTGCCGCGCTGGTGAACATCGCCGTCGAAACCGGACGCGCCGGCGTCAAGGCCCTCAAAGCGCCCGAACCGCAGACGGCGGCCACCCCCGCGCCGGTTGCCGCGCCAACCCCTGCCGCCAAACCGCATCCCAATGCCGGCGGTCATATGACCATCGGTCTGGCGCGCATCGATGATCGTCTGATCCATGGCCAGGTCGCCACCCGCTGGACCAAGGAAACTAACGTTAAACGCATTATCGTGGTCAGCGATGAAGTTGCCGCCGATACCGTGCGCAAAACGTTATTGACCCAGGTCGCTCCTCCAGGCGTCACCGCGCATGTGGTGGACGTGGACAAGGCCATCCGCGTTTACAACAACCCGGCTTATGCCAAGGATCGCGTGATGTTGTTGTTTACCAACCCCACCGACGTTGAGCGCGTCGTGGAAGGCGGCGTCAAAATCACCACGGTAAATATCGGCGGCATGGCGTTTCGCCAGGGTAAAACCCAGGTTAACAATGCCGTATCGGTTGATGAGAAAGATATCGCCGCGTTTCGTAAGTTAAACGATCGGGGAATTGAGCTTGAAGTGCGTAAGGTCTCATCGGATTCGCCGCTGAAGATGATGGATTTGATAAATAAACTCGGTAAATAAATTCGCCGGAAAAACTAACACCTACGAGCGTATCACTTTCCTGAAAAAAAGATTTACCGCTCTCTTACGTTTGTCAGAGGAGAAGTACAATGGAGATCACCACGCTTCAGATTGTGCTGATTTTTATAGTGGCCTGTATCGCAGGCATGGGTTCAATACTCGATGAGTTTCAGTTCCACCGTCCGCTGGTGGCATGTACGTTAATCGGCCTCGTGCTGGGTGATATGAAGACCGGTATCATCATCGGCGGTACGCTGGAGATGATTGCCCTGGGTTGGATGAACATCGGTGCCGCCGTGGCGCCCGATGCCGCGCTGGCCTCCATTATTTCCACCATCCTGGTCATTGCCGGCAATCAAAGCGTGGGTGCCGGCATCGCGCTGGCTATCCCGCTGGCTGCCGCCGGCCAGGTACTGACCATTATCGTACGTACCATTACCGTGGCCTTCCAGCATGCCGCTGACAAAGCCGCGGAAAACGGCAACCTCAGCGCCCTGAGCTGGATCCACGTCGGCGCGTTGCTGTTGCAGGCCATGCGTATCGCCATTCCGGCCGTGATCGTCGGTGTTTCCGTCGGTACCGACGCCGTCCACGCCATGCTCAGTTCCATCCCGGAAGTCGTGACCAACGGCCTGAACATCGCCGGCGGCATGATCGTGGTAGTAGGTTACGCGATGGTCATCAACATGATGCGTGCCGGCTACCTGATGCCTTTCTTCTATCTTGGTTTCGTCACCGCGGCTTTCACCAACTTCAACCTGGTTTCCCTGGGTGTGATTGGCGTGGTCATGGCTGTCCTGTATATCCAGTTGAGTCCGAAATATAACCAGACCAACGGCGGAAACGGCGGCGGCGCCAGGGGCGTTAACGATCTTGATAATGAACTTGATTAATAGGTGAGCGAAATGGTCGATATAACAACTGCTCCAAAGAAACTGACTCCCGGCGATGTGCGTGCTGTCTTTATTCGCTCGAACCTTTTCCAGGGATCATGGAACTTTGAACGTATGCAGGCGCTGGGTTTTTGCTTCTCGATGGTGCCGGTAATCCGTCGCCTGTATCCTGAGAACAATGACGATCGCAAACAGGCGATTAAACGTCACCTGGAATTCTTTAACACCCATCCGTACGTGGCGGCGCCGGTATTAGGCGTAACCATGGCAATGGAAGAACAGCGCGCCAACGGCGCTCCCATCGACGATGCGGCCATCAACGGCCTGAAAGTGGGCCTGATGGGACCGCTGGCGGGCGTGGGCGACCCCATCTTCTGGGGTACCGTACGTCCGGTGTTCGCCGCGCTGGGTGCCGGCATCGCCATGAGCGGCAGTCTGCTTGGCCCCCTCCTGTTCTTTATCCTGTTTAACGCCGTGCGTCTGGCAACCCGTTATTACGGCGTGGCCTACGGCTACAAAAAAGGCGTGGATATCGTTAACGATATGGGCGGCGGTTTCCTGCAGAAGCTGACGGAGGGCGCCTCGATACTGGGGCTGTTTGTCATGGGGGCGCTGGTGAATAAGTGGACCCATGTGAATATTCCCATGGTGGTGTCGCGTATCACCGGTCCGGACGGCCAGACCACGGTGACCACCGTGCAAAGCATCCTCAATCAGCTGATGCCGGGCCTGGTGCCGCTGCTGCTGACCTTCGGGTGTATGTGGCTGCTGCGCCGCAAGGTCAATGCGCTGTGGATTATCGTCGGCTTCTTCGCCATCGGTATCTTCGGCTACTGGATAGGCCTGCTGGGACTGTAATCGTAGTGATGCACACGTGGTAATGCGCAACCGGGGGCCATCCCCCGGTTTTTTTATTTTTCGCAAGGAGTCAGGATGTCTGTTACCGATATTGTCCTGCTGGTTATCATCACGCTGGCATTGGCGTTCGCCCTTTACGACGAGTTTGTCGTAGCCGGCATGCTTAAGGGCAAAACCCGGCTGAAAATCGGGCTTAAGCGCCAAAGCCGTATCGATGGACTGATATTTATCGGCCTGGTGCTGATTCTGGTGTACCAGAACATCACTAATAAAGGTACGGTTTTTACCACCACTTTATTATTAATCCTGGCATTTATGGCGACCTATCTTGCCTATATCCGCCGGCCAAAACTCATTTTCAAAACCGCGGGTTTTTATTATGCCAATGTTTTTATCCGCTATGACCGGATTAAAAATATGAACTTATCCGAAGATGGTTTTCTGGCTATAGATTTGGAGAAAAGAAGGTTATTGATCCAGGTTCAGCATCTTGATGATCTTGAAAGGATTTATAATCAATTCATGGAAAATAATTAACGTAATAACAACCTATAATATAAGGTTATCACCGCCGATGGCCTTACTGCGATGGGCCATGGCGAAATTTTTAACCTTACAATGTATGCTATTAAATAACCCCAAGGTTGATGTTTTTATAGGTATGCGATAAATAAGCGTATGCAAAAATGCTATTTTATTTTTGTGGTTGTTATACGGTAAATACGATGTTATGGTTTTGCGGTCATTAGGGAGTAGCCGGTTTCCACCATAGCAGGCGGAAATGCCCGTATCAACATACTCGTTATACGCCGCTCATCCGGCGTAAACGTGGTGCGGGCGACCAGGACGGTCGGCGAGACTATAGACACGACGAACCATCGTGGGGTTGGGATGATGGGGAAGCGTGTATATTGGCTCCCAGCCGAGGCCTGATTATGATGAACCTGTCCGCGACCCTGATCCTTGCATTCGGCATGTCCATGGATGCCTTTGCCGCCTCCATCGGCAAAGGGGCCGCCCTGCATAATCCCCCCCTGCGTGAAGCGTTGCGCACCGGACTGATTTTCGGCGCTATCGAAACCGTTACGCCGCTGATCGGCTGGTCGCTGGGGCTGATGGCCAGCCGCTATATTCTGGCGTGGGATCATTGGGTGGCGTTTATCCTGCTGGGCTGCCTGGGCATGCGCATGGTGGCCGGCGGTTGGCGCCGTCAAACAGAGACCGCGCCGCGCCTGGGCCAGCATAGCCTGAGGGTGCTGGCGACCACCGCTTTCGCCACCAGCCTGGACGCCATGGCGGTGGGCGTGGGGCTGGCCTTCCTGGAAGTCAATATCCTGCATACCGCGATGATTATCGGCCTGGCCACCATGATCATGGCCACCCTGGGCATGCTGCTTGGCCGCTTTATCGGCCCATGGCTCGGCAAAAAAGCGGAAATTATCGGCGGCGCCATCCTGATCGGCATCGGCTGCAATATCCTGTATGCCCATTACGCCCAGGCCGCCCTGCCCGGCCTGTAGGGGCAGGTCTCAATCCTCCCGCCGCCAGGCGCGGATGATAAAATCGGTTTCGCAGGCAAACCGCCCCAGTCCGGCTAAGCGCGTCATGACCTCGGGCGTGGCGCGCCAGGCAAACGGGGTCATTTGCAGCAAACTGGCTGCGGCCTCGCCGGTCATCTCCATATCATAGCTCAGGCGGTGCGTCGCAAGCGCGGTGAAGCCGGCGAAATGCTCATCCTTTAACGGATGCAGCATGACCTGGGGATAGATGCAGGCTTTAAGCTGATAAAGATGCCGGGGTCCGGGCGCGACGGTGACCACCAGCCCGCCGGGCTTTATGACGCGATACATTTCAGCGGGATTGCAGGGCGCGTAAATACGCAATATGCCGCCGAGCGAACCGTCGATAAACGGCAGGCGCTGGGTGGACGCAACGCAAAACCGCGCCTGCGGGTAACGCTTCGCCGCCAGGCGCACCGCCGTTTTAGCGATATCCAGCCCATACACCCGCCCGCCTCCCGGACGTTGCGCCAGCGTCGCCGCAAGCGCCTGCGTATAATAGCCTTCGCCACAGCCGATATCCAGCCAGTCGCCGCCCGGCGCCCACGGCAGTTCGTCGACCAGCGCCATAACCCGATCGCGCATCGGCTGGTAATAACCGGCATCAAGAAACGCGCGGCGCGACTGCATCATCTCCTGGTTATCACCCGGCGCCTTGCTGCGCTTGAACTGCACCGGCAGCAGATTGACATAGCCTTCGCGGGCGCAGTCATAGCGGTGCCGCTGCGCGCAGGACCAGTAATTATCGGCGCGCGTGAGCGGCAGGTGGCAAAGGGGGCATTGATAGCAGGGCATAACCGGTTCCGGACGTAAACGCAATCAGGTGCGCATCTTACCGTAAATCCGGCGCGCCGGCAGCGGGAATGTCATGCCGGCGCCTCAGGAGGCGCCGGAGCCCGGCCTCGATGCGGTCACCAGGCGATTGTTGTCTTCCGGCAAGGCGTCGGGCTCCACATTCATGATGCGCAGCACCTCAGCCATAATGGTGCTGAAGACGGGCGCCGACACCGCGCCGCCATAATACTTACCCGCCTGGGGATTATTGATCACCACCACCAGCGCGAAACGCGGGCGGCTGGCCGGCGCGATCCCGGCGGTATAGGCGATATACTTATCAATATAACGGCCGTCGGGGCCGATTTTTTTAGCGGTGCCGGTCTTCACCGCCACCCGGTATCCCCTGACGGCGGCTTTAACGCCGCCGCCGCCCGGCAGGGCAACGCTTTCCATCATATGTTTCACCTCATGCACCAACGCCGGGTCCATGACGCGCTGGCCGACCACCGGCGGGTCGATACGGGTAATGGACAAGGGCCGGTAAACGCCGTCGCTGGCGATGGTGGCGTAGACCCGCGCCAGTTGCACCGGGGTGACCATCAGGCCATAGCCAAACGAGAACGTCGCCCGATCCAGTTCGCCCCAACGCATACGATGCGGCATCAGGCCGGCGCTTTCACCGGTCAGGCCGAGCTCGGTGGGCTGGCCCAGGCCGAAAGCGCGATAGGTATTGAGCAAGGCGGTAACCGGCATTGCCAGCGCCATGCGCGAAACGCCGACATCGCTGGATTTTTGCAGGATGCCGGTCAGGGTTAACTGCGGATAAAACGCCACATCCCGGATCAGATGGCCGTCAAGCGTATAGGGATGGGTATCGAGCAGCGTGTCTGGCTTGACGATGCCCTGCTTGAGCGCCGTCATCACCACCATCGGCTTTACCGTCGATCCCGGTTCGAAAATATCGCTGATGGCGCGATTGCGAAAATCGTCTTCGCCGGCCCCGGCGCGGTTATTGGGATTAAAGGTGGGATAGCTGGCCATGGCCAGGATTTCGCCGGTATTGACATCCACCAGCACCGAGGCGCCGGAATCCGCCTTATTGAAAGCCACCGCGTTGCTTAACGCCTCCTCGGTTTCACGCTGCAGCCGCAGGTCGATGCTCAGCGCCACGTTATGCGCGGGCGAGCTGTCGGTGGAGGAAAGGGTTTCCACCACGCGGCCAAACCGGTCCTTGCGCACCACCCGCTGTCCGGCCACGCCGGTCAGCAGGCGGTTGAAACTTTTTTCGATACCCTCGATCCCCTGATCGTCGATATTGGTAAAACCCACCAGATTGGCCGCCGTCTCTCCCGCCGGATAAAAGCGTCTGGACTCTTCTTTGCAATAGATGCCGGGCAGCTTTAGTTGCTTGATATAATCGGCGACGTTGGGTTCGATCTGACGCGCCAGGTAGATAAAGCGCATATGGGGATCGTGATTGATCCGGGCGGACATCTCGTTGAAAGGCAGGTTAACCGTCTGCGCCAGCGCCTGCCAGCGGGAGGACGCCGTCACCCCGCCCTTTTGCGCCACTTCGTTCGGGTCGGCCCAGATGGCGTCAACGGGTACGCTGACCGCCAGCGGCTGGCCGTTGCGATCGGTTATCATCCCCCTGGGTATCGGCGTCTGCTCCACGCGCAGCGAGCGCATGTTCTGCTGCGCCACCAGATTGTCCGGTTTGATCACCTGCAGCCAGCCGATGCGCATCAGCAACACGGCCAGTATGGCCGAAATACCGATACACATCAGACCAAACCGCCATTGAATAAAATTCTGCTTACCCTGACCCGGCTTCGTTTTCACACTGCTCTCTTATACGGCTATTTTTATTATCAGACGCATTAAAACCTATTCGCCGGAGCATGCGCGCAAAAACAATGCTACAAGGCTTGCTAATTTGCAACAAAGCGCAAATTTCCCTCTCGCCAGCCACCGATTGTTGCTTTGTTACAAACACCGGCGCCAGGAACGGATAAAATTACGCTACTCTATGTTTTCAGCGCGGGACATTATCGCAGGACATTATGACAGCTTATTCTCCCCTCATTGACGGCATCGCCGGCGTAAAACATGGTTTTGGCGATAAAGCCCATCTGATGCCGGAAAGGTTGCTGCCCTGGCAGGATACCCTGGCGGTAAAAAAACAGGTGCATGGTATTCAAATCCGCGAGGTTACGGGACCGGGCGAGCAGTGCGGCGAGGCGGACGGCGTGGTGACCTCCACTCCCGGCGTACTGCTGAGTGTACTGACCGCCGATTGCCTGCCGCTGCTGTTCGTCCGCCGCGACGGCAAAAAGATCGGCGCGCTGCACGCCGGCTGGCGCGGGCTGGTGGCGGGCATCATTGAACAATTCGCCGCCATGCTGCTGGCCAGGGACGATAATCCGGCGGAGTGGGTGGCGGCCATCGGTCCGTCGGCCCGCCCGTGCTGCTACGAGGTCGGCGAGAGCCTGGTGGCGGATTTTTTAGCGCGCCTGCCGATACCCGGCGCTATCGTGACGCCGGCGTACCGGCGTCTGGATTTGGCCGCTATCGCCCGGTATAAGCTTATGGCGGCGGGATTCCAGGCGGTGGACGATATCGGGCATTGCACGATTTGCGCCACGTGCGCGAACGGGGACGGAATGACGCAGGCAGGCACGCGCTTCGCGTATACCAGTTTTCGTCGCAACAGCGTAAAGCGCGCCATCGACCCCGCCTATCCGACCATCAGCGGCCGCAATCAGCATTCGGGATTGGTGATTTTGCCCGGTTGAAGACGTGATTCATTCTTCGGCACCCGACAGCCAGCGTCGCGGGGCGGCACAGGTACGGAAAACAGGAACAGAGGGAAGTGCGGGGAAGATGTCGGGCAAGAATGAAACACCCTGCCAGTGGGGCACTGGCAGGGGGAATTACATGTTATCCATCGGCCAAATGGCCAATTGCTGCCGAAGCGGCGTGGATTACAGAGCAGTTACATTAACTGCTGAAGGGCCTTTCTGACCATCCTGGATTTCGAATTCTACGTTCTGGCCTTCGGCCAGAGTTTTGAAGCCGTTACCCTGAATAGCGGAGAAGTGAACAAACACATCTTTGCTACCATCGGCCGGAGTGATAAAACCAAAACCTTTAGACTCGTTGAACCACTTCACTTGACCTTTGATCTTTGCCATCTTGCATATTTCCTTTGGAGTGTTTAAATCGCCCTGAGGCGAGACAGAGACAAACTGGAGTCGTTACTGCTTGAGGCACTAAGATTAGGATCGGCAGAGAAGCGGTATGCAACGATATCGTCTTTACGCAAAACTTCTTTACTGAAAATGCCATTCATATACAGAACTGTACCTCGTTTTACCCAAATGCGTTATCACATACTCTGTTATCAATGGCAAGCCATTTTTGAGCAGGGCCGGATATGTCGCACATAATTAAATCGTTCAGTAGCATTGGGAAGGTTATCAGCGCATCCAATAGTTGAAAATTTCGCCCATTCGATTACGAGGTTAACCACCGCGATGATTTCTGTACCATTTATCGATAACCTTAGCGCAAACACTTGTCAACGTCCAATGCAATATTCAAGAATAACTATTCATTTACTTAGAAAAGAAAACAAGAGGCATGGCTCACATTTTTTCAGATTTGCTTATACCCTAATCTGCTATCCATGGAATAAAATTTACACTGCGGGTTTTACCGAAACGGGATCCGCAACATGCCCGCCGGGCTGCGGCGCGGCGACCATGGCGGAAACGATGCGCCATCAGTGATCCCCAATATTGTGCAGCGCCGCCGGGGCGCAATCACGCCGGCGTTTAACCCGCCATTGCCGCGAGCGCGCCAGGGTTAATTTATCGCCATGACGGCAAACAGGTAAATCGGTTAACTCGGCCGCAAATAGAAACTTATTAATATAGGAAAAGGGTTTAACCATACTTTTTTTAATATATTTTATATGACTAGCGTCATTATAATGAAATAAATAACAGGATAATGTGGATCCGGGACGGGTGTTAACCCGGGCGCGGACGTCCGGTGATATCCACCGCCGCCCGGCGGTCGCGGCTATTTTCCCCGGGCGTTTAGCGCCGGGATTATATCCCGGCGGCTAGGGCATTGTTACAGCGCTATTTTCCCACCGATTTTCAGCGGACGGAAATGCGGGTCTTTAATGCCCGCGTTTAATAAAGCCTGCTCCAGCTCCAGCGGCGGTTCATCCAGCGCTTCGTCCGCCAGTTCAAATACTCCCCAGTGGATGGGGATCACCCGCGGACAGTGCAATTGCTGATAGACGTCTACCGCGCCGGCGGGACTCATATGGCTCTCGCCCATGAACCATTCTGGTGCATAGGCGCCGATCGGCAAGGCGGCGACGCTAAAGGGTCCGAGCCGCGCGCCGATTTCAGCCAGGCCCGGACTGTAGCCGCTGTCGCCGGAAAAATAAAAACGCCAGTCTTTGGTTTCCACTACCCAGCCGCACCACAGGCTGCGATTGTGATCTTTCAGGGTACGCTGGCTCCAGTGCCGCGCGGGAACGCTGTGCAAGCGGATGCCATGGCTATCGACGCTGTCCCACCAGTCGCACTGTTTCACCGTGCGCACGCCGCGTTTACGCAACCAGTCGCCCATGCCCAGCGGCGCCATGACCTGTATCGCCGGAAAACGCTTGAGCAGCTTTTTTAGGGTGCCTTTATCGAGATGATCATAATGGTTA
The DNA here is from genome assembly GCF_046352915.1 of Sodalis sp. C49. Classification (NCBI taxonomy): domain Bacteria; kingdom Pseudomonadati; phylum Pseudomonadota; class Gammaproteobacteria; order Enterobacterales; family Bruguierivoracaceae; genus Sodalis; species Sodalis sp. C49. The sequence goes on from NZ_CP163303.1 coordinate 1,207,050, forward strand.
TGAGAATAGAGGATCATCTCAATGGGCGGTAAGCCGGCAATGTCCACCGGCGCCGGTGTTCTCCGGCGGGGTCCGATAAAGGGCAGCGGCGAGGCGCGATTGCCCAGGGCCGGATCGATAAGCAAATAGCGGCCCGCCGCGCGCACCATCAGGCAGGCATGTCCCAGCCACCATACGGCGTCCTCTTTGCCGCTGAAATCGGCAGGTTGCCACCAGCGCGCGATAAACCCCGGATAGCCGTCCCTGGGGGGTTTGGGCAGGCCTTGTTTTTTTCTCTCGTCCTGCCACTTCCTGTAGGCGCCGGGGGTTCTGGTCCCCGGTTCGATATTACGGAAACCTTCCGGGGTGTGGTGGGGTTTTGCGGCGTCATACCAGGGATTTTTCTTCGTCATCGTGTTCTCGATTCTCCCATTGGATGCAAGCCAACGGCAAAAATGCGCAGATTACCGGATTATGTGATGGCCGCCACCGCTGCGCCGGGCAGGATGGCATAGAATAGGCAAAAATTAGCGTTCGGCGATAAAATCTTTAAATAGAATGGGTTCGCCTGCCGGCAGCGCCTTGGCGCCGTTGTCGGAATTACCCGCCTGACCCAGGCGCAGCAGCAGTTCGGTCTGTTTTTTCTGCTGTTCAAGCAATTCATTGAGCAGCGCGATCTGTTCGTTGGCCCTGACGCTTGCGCGATTAAGGTAAAACCAGACCACCAGGCAAATAATAAAAAAAACCAATGCAATCGCCATCGAGGCGATATTAATGCTATCAAATCCAAATACATTCATAAAGTGACCTTGCCACTGAAAAAACCAGAAGCTATCTTATCACTCCGCGGCCTTCATTGTACCCCGCAAGTCAAAATTGCCGCCCTCTTTGCCCCGCTTACCAGGGCATCCACTTGGTCACCAGGCATATGCCGCTGAAAAAATCACCGCCCTGATCGCAAAAACTGTTGAGGGCCGATAACCACAGCAGCAGGCAAAGCAGTAAAATGACCAGTATTGATATTGAAGTGTTTTTTTTCAAAACCCACGTCCTGTACCGTCGCAATACAAATATTCTAGCCAGCAAAACTTAAACGAATGATAACCACAGGGATTTCATTATCAGAATAATGATTTATAAAGCGGATGATATGGGTGGAAGAAAATAGGGTGCCAAGGATGTACCCCGGCAGACCCGCATCAGATTACGGACGCGCCGTCCGGTCAAACTTCAGATCGATAAGCGCGATCGCCTTTTCGATAGCCCGGCGGGTCACCGGATCCTGCGCGCCCGGGTGGGTGGCAAAATCAATATTTTTCAATTGGCCCGACATCTTTTCCCGGATCTCAACGGGTGCGATGACATCGATAACATCCAGTATCTGCTTGATAACCAACTGGCAGGCAACTAAATCGGAGACCAGTTCCTGGTTTTCCGAAAAGGGTTGGGACATGATTACGCCTCTCTGCGCTGGACCGCCGGTTAAAACGGATAGTGTTGATAGCCGATTTGCTGGGAGATATTCCGCGCCGCATCGTGCAGCATCTTCACATAATCGCTTTTACTCTCTTCCGAGAAGCGGATGGTCGGGAAGGATATACTCAAGCCGGCAATCACCACGCCGAAGCGATCAAAGATAGGCACCGCAATACAGCGCAGCCCCTCTTCCTGCTCTTCATTATCCTCGCCGAAGCCCTGTTCGCGCACCAGATCCAATTCCGGCAGCAAAGCCGCGGCATTGGCGGCGGTACGCTGGGTGCTGCGATTAAACACCACGCCGGAAAGAATTTCCCGCGCCTCGTCCCGGTCGCGCCAGGCCAGCAGCACTTTGCCGATAGCGGTACTGTAAAGCGGATTGCGGCGACCGACCCGGGAGTACATGCGCAGGTTATACATGGAGTCGATTTTGTGGATATAGACAATGCTGTCCTCATCCAGCGAACCCAGGTGAATGGTTTCGCGGGTTAAGTTGGACAGCACGCGCATCTGGATATCGGCAATGCGAATCAAATCCACATTCTGCAAGGCCTTGGCGCCCAGCTCAAACAGCTTAAGGGTCAGAGAATATTTTTCCGACTCGCCTTCCTGCGACACGTAGCCGAGGGACTTCATCGTCTGCAAAAAACGATAGACCGTGCTTTTGGACATCATGACGCGCTGTGAAAGCTCGGTAATACCGATTTCCCGTTCCTCGCCCAAGGCTTGTAAAATGCCAAATACCTTTAATACAGACGATACGGAGTCGGGCTGTCTGTCTAAATCTGCTATCGCCATGGTGATAAAAGTCCTGATAATTGTTTTGTTTTAAAAAAAATAGAACATGATTTTTATTATAAAGGCAAGGCTGCAATTAACGCAATCACCATTGTCTTTGCAGGATGTTTTTAACCGGGCATGAACGTTTTATTACATTTATCCGAGTGCGCGGCGGTCGCCGATCCCCTGTTTAATGCTAGGATAATGCTTTTAACGGGATGTTAATCCTTCATGACCCAGAACTCTGCCGACGGCCTGCCTGTCCCACAACGTTACGGCGCAATATTAACCATCATCATCAGCATCAGCCTTGCCGTCCTGGACGGCGCCATCGCCAACGTGGCCCTGCCGACCATTGCCCGTGAACTGCACGCCAGCCCCGCCGCGTCGATTTGGGTGATTAACGCCTACCAGTTGTCCATCATCATGACGCTGCTGTCCTTCGCTACCCTGGGGGATATTTACGGCTACCGGCGGGTCTATCAATGCGGGCTGGCGGTATTTACCCTGATGTCGATGGTCTGCGCCCTGTCGGACAATCTCTGGATGCTGATTGGCGCCCGCGTGCTGCAAGGACTGGGCGCCGCGGCGCTGATGAGCATCAATACCGCCTTGATACGCATAATTTATCCCTCGCGCCTGTTGGGGCGCGGCATGGCCATTAATACGCTGGTGGTGGCGGTATCCACCGCCGCCGGTCCGACCGTGGCCGCCGGGGTGTTATCCATCGCCTCCTGGCAATGGCTGTTCGCCATTAACGTGCCTATCGGCCTGCTGGCGTTTTACCTGGGCCGGCGGTTCCTGCCGGTCAACGCGCTGAAAAACCGCGGACAGCGGTTTAACTGGTTCAGCGCCCTGTTGAACGCCCTGACCTTCGGACTGCTGCTCTCGGCGCTCGGGGGATTTTCACAACGCGTCGGCGGCCAATGGATACTGCTCGAGCTGGCCCTGGCGGCCGTCATCGGCGTGTTTTTTGTCCGGCACCAGCTGCGGCAGCCTTGGCCGCTGCTGCCGGTGGACCTGTTTCGGATCCCGTTGTTCGCGCTGTCGATGGGAACCTCTATTTGTTCTTTTTGCGCCCAAATGCTGGCTATGGTGTCCCTGCCCTTTTATCTGCAAAGCGTGTTGAACCGCAGCGAAGTGGCGACCGGGCTGCTGCTGACGCCCTGGCCGCTGGCCACCATGCTGCTGGCCCTGGTGGCCGGAAGGCTGATAGGCCGCGTACATTCGGGTCTGCTGGGGGCCATCGGCCTGGGCGCCTTTGCCCTGGGCCTGTTTTCGCTGGCCTGGTTGCCCGCCATGCCCGGGGATGGGGAAATCATCTGGCGGATGATGCTGTGCGGCGCCGGTTTTGGTTTATTCCAGTCGCCCAATAACCATACCATCATCACCTCGGCGCCGCGCAATCGCAGCGGCGGGGCCAGCGGCATGCTCGGCACCGCCCGGCTGTTCGGCCAAACCTCCGGCGCGGCGCTGGTGGCGCTGATGTTTAATCTGTTCGGCGCCACCGGCACTCACGCGGCGCTGGTGCTGGCCGGGTGCTTTGCGACGGCGGCGGCGCTGGTGAGCGCGCTGCGCATTAAGCAGGGCAACCCTCAGCGCCAGGAAGACGACAGCTTCTCCGGCGCCGACTAGTCCGCCCCGCCGTTATTTGAGATAGGTACCGGCCCGCAGCGCCTCGATACGCTTATCCAGCGGCGGGTGGGACATAAACAGCTCGCTGAACGATTTGGTTTTGCCATTGATGCAAAACGCCAGCATGCTGCTTTCCTCCTGGGGCTCATAGCTGGTTTTTAAGCGCTGCAGCGCGGCAATCATTTTCTCGCGCCCGACCAGTCTTGCCGAACCGGCGTCGGCATGGAACTCGCGATGGCGGGAGAACCACAGGGTGATAATGCTCGCCAGTACGCCGAACACCAGTTCCAGCACCATGGAGACGGCAAAATAAATCATCGGGTTGCCGTTGCTGCTTTCGCCTTCATCACGATTGGACGACAGGAAGCCCGCCGCCAATTGGGCCAGGATGCGCGAGACAAAGATCACGAAGGTATTCACCACGCCCTGGATAAGCGTCATGGTCACCATGTCGCCGTTGGCCACGTGGCTGATTTCATGGGCGATGACCGCCTCTGCCTCGTCGCGGCTCATATTTTGCAGCAGGCCGGTACTGACCGCCACCAGCGAGGCATCACGCCGGGCGCCGGTAGCAAAGGCGTTGATGTCCGGCGCCGGGTAGATAGCCACCTGCGGCATGGCGATGCCGGCCTGTTGCGACTGCCGCCGGACCATCTCCAGCAGCCAGCGTTCGGTCTCGTTGCGGGGCTGTTCAATAACCTCCCCGCCGACTGACCGCAGCGCCATCCATTTCGACATCAGCAGCGAAACCAGCGCGCCGCCAAAACCGAATAAACCCGCCATGATCATTAACCCGGTCACGCTGGAAGATTGTATCCCCGTCAGGCTCAGTACCAGACCGAATACCAGCATCACAGCCAGGTTGGTGAGTAGAAAGAGAGCGATACGCATCATAAGAAGGTGATTCCTTGAAAATAACGCCCATTGCGTTAGCCTTGATGGTATGGGCTTCCCTGGCGTTTTCAAGCATTGCGTGGCATTAAGTGCCTAAAAAGACATAACTTTACATTTTGTTAAGCTTTTTCCCGCCCGTATGCCGGTCATAAAAAAGGCGCCGTTAAGGCGCCTTGATAATCGACTCTATGTTACGTTACTTGACGGCAGCCGGCTGCGTTGCCGGTTGTGCGCTTTCGGCCTTAGCCAGATCCAATGCGATATGCACGGACTCGTCCAGGTAGGGATCGGGTTCGTGGTAATCCTTAGGGATAGCGTCCAGCGTCTTCACCGGTTTTTTACCCTGCCGCACCAGGCGTTCGTTGGTGCGCTGCAACCGTATGGCATCGTCCTCGTGATTTTCTTTCTCACGCTGTACCAGATTAAGGGAGACGATATTGCGCTTATCCTTCAAGGCGTGGAAACGGGCGATGTCCTGAGCGATATACTGGAATTCAGGATCGGCGGCAATCCTTTCCTGATGCGCTTTCAACAGCTCGGAGGAGAAAGGTTTCAGGTCACCGGTCTTGGTGAACGTGGCCGCCTTGATGCTGTCCCAGGGCAACGCGTTATCTTCAAATTTTTCACCGGTTTCAATGGTCTCGTCGCCGGTGGGCATGATGATGTCCGGCACCACCCCTTTACGCTGGGTGCTACCGCCGTTAACCCGGTAGAACTTCTGGATGGTGTACTGGATGGAGCCCAGCGCCGGCCAGTCCGGGCGCAGCATCTGATCGTAGATCCGGTTAAGGGAGCGGTATTGCTGTACCGTGCCCTTGCCGAACGTCGGCTCGCCGACGATCAGCGCCCGGCCGTAATCCTGCATGGCGGCGGCAAAGATTTCCGATGCCGACGCGCTGAAACGATCGACCAGCACCACCAGGGGGCCTTTGTAATAAACAATGCCGTCGTTGTCGCTGTCCTCGCGGATTTTGCCGTTATTGTCGCGCACCTGCACCACCGGGCCGCTGGGAATAAACAGCCCGGACAGGGAGACGGCCTCGGTCAGGGCGCCGCCGCCGTTGGTACGCAAATCGATGATGACGCTGCTGACGTTCTGTTTTTGCAGTTTCTGCAGCTGTACCTTGACGTCGTCGGTCAGGCCGACATAAAAACCGGGTATATCCAGTACGCCGACTTTTTGACCGCCCACCTCTTTGATGGTGAGTTTCACCGCGCGGTCCTCAAGACGGATACGCTCGCGGGTGACGGTGACGATGCGGGTCTTGGTGCCCTTGCCCGCCGGCAGTATTTCCAGACGGACCTTGCTGCCCTTCGGACCTTTGATCAGGGACACCACGTCGTCGAGCCGCCAGCCTATGACATCCACCATCGGCTTGCCGGTCTGGCCGACGCCCACCACGCGATCGCCGACGGTGATGGTTTTACTCTTCGCCGCCGGCCCGCCCGGCACCAGCGAATTAATCACCGTGTAATCGTCGTCCATTTGCAGCACCGCGCCAATGCCCTCCAGGGACAGGCTCATCTCGGTGTTGAACTGTTCGGTATTGCGCGGCGAAAGATAATTGGTATGAGGATCGATTTCATGGGCGAAGGCGTTCATGACCAGTTGGAACACGTCTTCACTGTTGCTCTGCGCCAGGCGGCGGATGGCGAATTGATAACGTTTGGTCAGCACATCGCGGATTTCGTTATCATCCTTGCCGGTGAGCTTAAGGCTCAGCTGATCGTATTTAACCTTGGCGTCCCAGAGCTTATTTAGCTCCGCTTCGTTTTGCGGCCAGGGCGCCTTGCTGCGATCGAGCTCTATGGTATCGTTGCCGGTGAAATCCATCGGTTTGGCCAGCTGGGCCAGGGCATATTCATAGCGTTCAAAACGCCGCTTCTGCGCCAGGTTGTAGAGTGCGTACGGCACGTCCAGCTTACCGCTTTTCAGTTCATCATCCAGCTGGTTTTTCTTATCCGCGAACTGCGCGATGTCGGAGGCCAGCAAGACATTATGGCTGTAATCCAGCATGTTGAGGTAGCGGTCGAAAATTTTGGCCGAAAACGCATCATCCAGATCAAACTGGCGATAATGGGATCGGGTGAAACGTGCGGTGACGCGTTCGCTGACGGTCTCTTGTTGCGCTTCTTCGTGAAGCTGGGGAATCTGGTCGGCGCGGGTGATTTTATTATCATTCGCCGATGCCGATCCCGCCAGTAACAACCCTGCAATTGCAGTTACTCTGACAAATTTGTTCATGCCCTGGTCGGCCTCCGTATCAGAACTGCAGGTGTTCTGCGCGCACAATCAAAGCCATCCCGGAAGAAAGCTGCACACGTACCCCTTCTTTGGCAATTTCCATAACCGTTGCTTCCATGGGATCTTTGCCCACCTTGACTTTGATTGCCTGGCCGATATGCAATTTTGATATATCGGTAACCGGTACCTGGCGCGCCGGAGCGGCCTGTTTAACCGGTTGTGATGCCCGGACGTTCTTAGCGTCGGTCTTGGCATCGCTCTTGGGACGATTGGCTGGGCGCGGCCTGCGTGGCGCGGCGGCGTCCTGGCCTTTTTTGGCTACGGCGGCCTCGTTGGCCGGCGCGGCGCGGCGCGGTGCCGGCGCTTCGCCATTTTCGCGTTTTTTCGCCTGCTGGGCGGCACGTTGCTGCTGGACCCGTGCCTTGGCTTCCTCAAGCTGTTTGCGGGCATGTTCTACATGCTGCGCTTCCAATTCGCCACAGGGATTACCGTCAAGATCGACACGCTGGGCACCGAGTTTGATGCCGTACAGGTAACGCCAGCTTGATGTATAAAGCCGTAAAGCGGAACGCAACTGCGTCTTGCTCAGGCTGTCCTCCCCCTGGATGCGCGCGACCAGATCGGCAAAAATACCAATCTTCAATGGCCGTGCCTCGCCCTCGGCGGTGAAACAAAGCGGAAACCGCTCGGCCAGAAAGGCGATGACTTCTTTATTACTGTTCAACTTGGGTTGATTTTCCATGAATTTTCCTGATTACAACGGGTTTGCCAACCAGCGCAGGCATGAACAGGCGTCATTATAATGACGCCATCGGCAAATGCCACGTTATCTGTCTATCAATATAAAGTATTATTGATAAAACGTCGCAGATCGGTGTGCTCCAACTGCTGACAAAGCCGTTCCACCAAGGCTTTCAGCCCATCCTCGTCGTCCTGGTCGAAGCGATGGTAAATCGTGCTATCGATGTCCAGTACCCCAACCACGCGGCCGTCGAGGGTAATCGGCAACACGATTTCGGCATTACTGGCGGCGTCGCAGGCGATATGTCCGGGGAAGGCGTGTACGTCATCTACCCGCTGGATCCTGTTTTGCGCCGCCGCGGTGCCGCAGACGCCCTTGCCCACCGGTATGCGCACACAGGCCACTTTACCCTGAAAAGGGCCCAGCACCAGTGTATCACCGTCAAGCAGATAAAAACCCGCCCAATTAACGCCATCAAGATGTTCGAAGAGCAATGCGCTGCAGTTGGCCATCGCCGCGATAAAATGCGTCTCGCCCTCGATCAGCGACGACATATTTTGTAGTAATTCAGCATAGCATTGTTGTTTTTTCATATTAAAACCAATAAATGAGCTAATCTTTCAAATGCCGGCCGTCAGGACCGGTCGCAATACCTTAAGCAATAAATGCCCACGGCCACAAGATTAACCCGTTATGACTTCACAAAGCCAGTATCCGCAGGTATGTTTGCGCAAACCTATCCGGCACTATCATGCCGGTGGCGATTGCCGTTTGATGGAATAAGAAAGGCAGGCATGATGGCGCGTAACCCCGCGAAGCGTCCCGGAATATGAAAATACAGCACATCCATTGCGCTCTCCCCCAGGGCCGCGATCAGCGCTGCGCCCAATGCGACGCGTTATTCATCCTGCCGGAATTAAGCCAATATCAGGATGCGTTCTGCCCGCGCTGCCGGGCAAAGGTGGCGGTGGGCAACGAGTGGGCCATTAACCGGCTGGCGGCCATGGCGGCGACCATGCTGCTGCTGATGCCGTTTGCCTACGCCGATGCACTGATTCGTGTGCGCCTGCTGGGAACCGCCATCAGCGCCAACCTGCTGCACGGCATCTGGCAGATGGCGATGCAGGGGGATCCCATCACCGCCAGCATGGTGGCCTTCTGCACCATCGGCGCGCCTTGCACGCTGGTGTTTTCCCTGCTGTATCTGTATTTCGGCCAACGGCTGGGCATGAACCTGCGCCCGGTGCTGCTGATGCTCAACCGGCTTAAAGAATGGGTGATGCTGGATATTTACCTGATAGGCATGGGGGTGGCGGCCATTAAGGTCAAGGATTATGCCGCCGTGACCACCGGCCTGGCGCTGCCGGCGTTTATCGCGCTGACGCTGTTAAGTATCATGACGCTGACGCATTTGAATATCGGCCAGTTATGGGAACGGTTTTATCCGCAGCCGGCGCGGCTGGCGTTTCGTACCAATACCGCGGCCCTCAGGGTTTGCCTGGCCTGTAATTTTACCGGCTTAGCCGATGTGCGCGGGCGCTGTCCGCGCTGTCACGTGCCCTTGCGCGCGAGGCGGCGCCACAGCCTGCAAAAATCCTGGTCGGCGCTGATTGCGGCGATGGTGCTGCTTATTCCCGCCAACCTGCTGCCGATTTCGATTATCTATATTAACGGCAGCCGCAATGAAAGCACCATCATGGCCGGTATCATTTCGCTGGCGGCGGACAATATCCCGGTGGCGGCCGTGGTGTTTATCGCCAGTATCCTGGTGCCGTTCATTAAAGTCGTGGTGCTGCTGACCTTATTAATCACGATTCATTTCAATGTCCGGCACGGCTTGAAAACACGTATTCGGTTATTACGTTTCGTGACCTGGATCGGGCGCTGGTCAATGCTGGATTTATTCGTTATCTCCATCACCATGTCGCTGGTGGATCGCGATCAGTTATTGGCCTTTACCATGGGACCGGCGGCGTTTTATTTTGGCGCCGCCGTTATTTTGACAATTCTTGCTGTCGAGTGGTTAGACAGCCGTTTGATATGGGATGCACATGCAACAAACGCCGACTACACCGACTAGCGCGGCCGTCAGGAATAAACGCCGCATATCGCCGTTCTGGCTGCTGCCTTTCATCGCCCTGCTGATTGCCGGCTGGCTGGTCTACAGCACCATCCAGGAACGCGGCTCCACCGTGACCATTGATTTTGTGTCCGCCGACGGTATTGTCGCCGGCCGCACCCCGGTACGCTATCAGGGCGTGGAAGTCGGCACCGTGCAAAATATCAAGCTGAGCGACGATTTGAAAAGCATCCGGGTCGAGGTCAGCATCAAGCGCGATATGCGCGACGCGTTGCGCAAAGGCACCCAGTTTTGGCTGGTGACCCCAAAGGCGTCGCTGGCAGGGATTTCGGGACTGGATGCGCTGGTCGGCGGTAATTATATCGGCATGATGCCGGGCAAAGGCGAAGAGGAAAATCATTTTATCGCCCTCGATACCCAGCCCAAGTACCGGGTGAATACCGGGGAACTGCTGGTGCATCTGCATGCGGATAACCTGGGTTCGCTTAATACCGGCTCGCTGGTGTATTACCGCAAGCTGCCGGTGGGAAAAGTCTATGACTACGATGTTTCCCGCGACCAAGGCGGCGTCAATATCGATGTATTGATTGACAGGCGCTTTACCGATCTGGTGAAAAAGGAGAGCCGCTTCTGGAACGTTTCCGGCCTGAAGGCCGATGTGGATTTCCATGGCGCCAAACTGGAGATGGAAAGCGTGGCGGCGCTGGTGAACGGCGCCATCGCCTTTGACTCCCCCGCCCAGGGCGAACAGGCCCGGTCCGACGACAATTATATCCTCTATCCCGACCTGTCCCACAGCCAGCGCGGCGTGATAATCACCCTCGACCTGCCTGATGGACAGAATCTCAGCGAGGGCCATACCCCGCTGCTATACCAAGGGCTGGAGGTGGGGACCCTGACCAAACTGACGCTGGGGAAAGATAAAAAAGTCACCGGCGAACTGACCATCAATCCGTCCATTGTCGATTTAATGCGCAGCGGCACTCGTATCGAAATGCATACGCCGCAGCTGTCGTTGAACAACACCAATCTCAGCAGCCTGCTTAGCGGCGTAACGCTGGAACTGGTGCCGGGCGGCGGCGAGCCGCAGCAGCATTTTACCCTGCTCGACAGCAATCATATGCTATTGCAGGAACCCGGCGTGCGCACCTTTAGCCTGACCGCGCCGCAAAGTTACGGCATCGACAGCGGCCAGCCGCTGACACTGCACGGCATCCCGGTCGGTAAAGTGGTGAGCCGCAAGCTGGTCGACAATCAGGTCGTGTTCGAGGCGGCGATCAAACCCGACTATGCGGATCTATTGCATAAAAACACCAAATTTATCGTTAACAGCCGGGTCGATGTGAAGTTCGGACTGGACGGCGTGCGGGTGCTTGGCACCAGCGCCCAGGAATGGCTGGACGGCGGCATCGTGGTTATTCCGGGCAACCAGGGGGCGCCGCTGGACCAGTATCCCCTTTATGGCAACCGGGAAATGGCGGAACAGGGTATTCAGGGCGACAAGCCCGCCCCGACGCTGACACTCACCGCCGATAGCCTGCCCGATATCCAGACCGGCTCCATTGTGATGTACCGCAAGTTCCAGGTGGGTGAAATCATCGACGTACGCCCGACGGCGAAAAGCTTCGATGTCGATGTCTATATCCATCCCCAGTATCGCAAATTACTGACGCCCAATAGTATTTTTTGGGCCGAGGGCGGCGCGCGCATGCAGATTAACGGCAGCGGCATTACCGTGCAGGCTTCGCCGCTCGACCGTGCGCTGAAAGGCGCCATCAGCTTCGATAACCTGGACGGAGCGGTGCTGGCGAAAGGCGCGCCGCGTAAACTGTATGGTTCGGAGAACGCCGCCCGCGCGGTAGGCAGCCAGATCGTCCTGCGCACCTATGATGCCAGTAAGCTGTCCCCGGGCATGCCCATCCGTTATCTGGGGATCGATATCGGCCAGTTGGAAACGTTAAAACTGTCCACCGAAAACAGCGAGGTTATGGCCCAGGCCGTGCTTTATCCGGAATATGTGCAAACCTTCGCCCGGGTGGGAACGCATTTTTCCGTGGTCACCCCGGAGATTTCCGCCGCCGGCGTCAATCATCTGGAAACGCTGCTGCAGCCCTATATCAACGTCGAGCCCGGCCGCGGCCAGGCGACGCGTAATTTCGAGCTGCAGCAGGCCACGATTACCGACTCACGTTACCTGGACGGCTTAAATGTCGTGGTCGACACCCCCGAGGCCGGCTCATTGCAAATCGGCACCCCGGTATTATACCGCGGCATCGAGGTGGGCACCGTAACCAATCTGTCGCTGGGTTCGCTGGCGGATCGGGTTTATGTCGCCCTGCGGATCAGTAAGCAATACCAGCATCTGGTGCGCAATAATTCGGTATTTTGGCTGGCATCCGGATATGATCTTAAATTCGGTCTCACCGGCGGCTCGGTAAAAAGCGGCACCTTCCAGCAGTTTATTCGCGGCGGCATTGCCTTCGCCACCCCGCCGACGACGCCGCTGGCGCCAAAAGCCGCCACCGGTAAGCATTTCGTCCTCAGCGAGGAAGAGCCTAAAGAATGGCATGAATGGGGCACCGCCATTCCTCCGCAGGGTTAAACAGCGCCGGTTGCGCTTGGAATAACGGTAAGCGTGCGCAAGAGACCGGAACGGGTGTGATGGGTAATAAGGCTAAAGGCGCCTTTACGATTTTCCCGTGATACCCGCGCTTGCTGGTTTGCCCTCTTCCCATCGGGCGCGCGCTTTTAGCGTTTTGTGCGATCTTGGCTATGCTTAATACGTAGCTTGCCTCAGGAATGACCCTGGCGAGACAGCGTAGAAGGGCTAAAAATATGACCAAGACTACTGTCAAAATAGGAAGTTTCGAAGTCGACGACGCCGAACTCTCCGCCGGAGCGGATCGCAATGTCCAAAATCTCCTGCGTATTCCCTGTAAATCCGACCCCGATCTCTGCAAACAGCTTGACGGTTGGGATGAACATACCAGCATCCCCGCGATCCTCGACGGAAAAGAACAGGTGCTGTTCCGGCAACATTACGATCATGATAATGATGCCTGGATTATGCGCCTGGAATAATAGATTCAACCCCGCTGCACGGGCGGGCTATTCCCGCCGGGATACACCGTCGCCAGGGTTATACCCCTTTGCCGACCACTATCCCTCCTTCGCTATTGTTGTGCCCCCGCTGCACACCCAGGGCGTAGATGCGCGCCCCATTATCTGCCGCAGCTGGGCTATACTTCACGCTTACCAGAGATAAACCGGCAACAGGCCGGATGGCATTGTGTAAAGGGCTACCCGTCATGTATGCATTAATGATTTTTATCTGTTACCTGGGACAGGATTGTGAGGAAGTCTTCATTGGCGCCTATCGCAGCGAGACGCAATGTTTGTCGATCATGCGGGAACAGCGGTTGCGTTACGGCGGGTGTTATCCCATCGAACGGTTTATTGACGGCATCTGGCTGCCGGCCAGTGAATATGCCGATTTTTAAGCGGCAAAAAAAAAGTCAGCCCGAAGGCTGACGACTAAAGACAGTCAGGGAATATGTTACTGAGGGTTGAGTGCTATTCTACCGATCCCGGCCAACGCGGCAACCTATCGCTACGATAGCCGCGGGCGCCACGAACGGCTGCTTATGGGTATGTTTTATCAGCGCTACAGGAATACGTTATGATCAACAGTTTGGCTGAATTGGAACAGGTGCGCAGGGAATGTAAAAAAATGGTCACCCGCCGCGCCGGTTTATCCGCCGGAGCCGCGGTTATCCCCATCCCAGGTCTCGATATCGGCACCGATGTGTCGCTGCTGATGGCGCTGCTGCCGGCCATTAACGAGAAATTCGGCCTGTCGCCCACGCAGATTGAGCAATTGCATCCCAACCGCAAAAAATACACCCTGGTGGCGATCACCGGTATTGGCAGCCGGCTTATCGGCAGCACCGTCACCCGTGAGCTGGTAAAAATGGTGCTTAAACGAGTGGGTGTGCGGGTGGCCACCAAGTCGGTGGCCCGTTATGTGCCGATTATCGGCCAGGCCGCCGCCGCGGGATTGAGTTTCAGCGCCATGAAAGTCCTCGGCAACGCCCATATTGAGGATTGCTATGAGGTATTGAAACAGGTGCTGGAGACGCAGCCCGTGGAAAAGGCGGATTTTATCACACGGGTCAATACCCGTGTCGCCGGACCGGGCTCAGATAGACAGTAATGGCTTATGGTAACGTTTTACGATATTTGCCCACTCCATGCTGGCGACGGGCACATTTTCACCGGTAAACATGCTCTTCGCCTCGTTTACCGGTCCAATCAATTCATCGAGAACCACACCTATGCGACGCGAAGGGTGGATTTGTCCCTCTATCAAATAGGCGGTTGAGATACTTTTAACCCGGAAAAAACGATCGGGCTGGTAGATATGCTCGAGACCCACCATCTGATTATTATCGCCTCTGATTACCAAGGGTATCGCCTGCCGGGCGTTTTCAATTTTATAATACACAATGGCCTGCCTGCGTTGGTCGCCCGCCAATCCTTGCCGATCGGCGCTGGCGGTTATTAACCTGGCAAAATTATCCCCGGGCGCGACGGTCAGAAAGGTAGGATAATTGGTGACTATATCCCCTGGGGCGATGATATCCGCCCAGGGAATGCTCTCGGTTGCCGGATACTGTCCCACCGCCAGATAGCTTCCCTCTTGCCTGGGAAAAGGGTGTTGCAGGGCACCGGTTAAATCCTCGTAAAGTAACCGGTCCGTCTGCGCCCACCTCTCCAGCGGTACCTGATGCCACAGATTTTCATTGATGCTGCTTTTGGCGCGCGAAAAACCCGTCAGATCCAACAGCAGGTTATTGTATTTATATATTTTTATGCCATTGGCCTCCAACGACCACAAATGCAATGCGATGGTCTGGCTTACCGACAGGGTTTGATAGACAGCCTGATATTGCGCGTAATCCAGGGGAGCCTGGGTAAGGGGAATACCCATTTCAGGGAACAATAGCGCTTCGCTTCCCGGATCGCCATAACGCGAGATATGCGCCGTACACTCCACGCCATAAAGAGAATGAGTCACCAGGGTATCGACGCTGGCCTGTTGGTTCCAGAGTCTTGCCGCCCGGCCCGCGCCACGGCCGCTCAGACCGGTATGCAGAATATTTTTTAAGCGCGCTGCCGCCGCTACGGGCACAGCCTCCAACCTGTTACCTTGCGCCAGAATATATTTTATCCCGAAGCGGTCGCCGGTTTGCGGATTGATCCTGACATAGACCGGCTGGCCAAGATAACGATCACCACCCAGTCTGACGATCGGGATATCACGCTCGAATCCCGCCAGGCGCCCGGTTTCAAAATGTTCGATACCGGCGGGCAGCGCGTCGCTCAGCGCGCTGCCGTCCAATTTCAGCATCAGCTTTTCCATGGTCGGGCTATGGCCGCGCAGTAATTTGGCGGCAAGACGTACCTGCAGCACTGACGCTTTACCCAGCATGCCCGCCATTTCAATACCGGGGTCTAAAGACCGGGCCAAAGCCAGCAGCATGCTGGTCAATGCCTTGCGGTCAAGCTCTTCGGCCAAGGTGGCCATGGCCACGTTGGCAAAGGATCGCAACCCCGCGCCCATGGCGATTTTCAGGCTATTTCCACCTGCGAAGCCGGCCATCCCCACACGCATTGAGGCCAGGCCGCCCATCCCCGCTTTTGTCAGTATCCGTGATGACAACGCTGCGGATTGCCCCGCCAGTGGGATGAAATTCAGGCCGTCCACAACGCAGGAGATTAGGGCCTCCTCCTGCCGGTGCGGGTTCCATTCGACACAATGATAAAATGGAATAAACGACAGCAGGAAACGTCTGAATGCTTCATGCGTGGTTTCCTCATATCCCCGGGTATAGAGCTGTGCGGCCAGTTTTTTTCTATGCTGCTTCACCAGTCTTTCGCTAACCGCGGCCAACGTTTCTTCAGGGGTTTTATAGAGGCCTTGCGCATTTTCACCGGCGTAGATATTAAGCCGATAATTTTTATCCGCCCCGGCCAGATTTTTTTTCATCAAAGAATAATAATTCTGCTTATCACGATCGATGCGTCTGATCCAATAGCCCGATTCATCGCGCCCCAACGCAAAAATCCGTTCCTCGCCGTTGCTGACGGCCAGCAAAAGTTCGATGCCCGGCAAAAGCGGCACAGCAGGTTTCGCCCCGACGATAAAATATTCTACCGGCAGGCCGGTCTGGGGATTAAGCTCGGAAAAATCCGCTCCCGCCCGGCGGATTGTCGACATGGTGAAAAATTGCAGCTCCGGCGCCGGCAGCGACGTGACGGCATCCAGGATCAGCAAACGGTCGATAATGGCGAATTTATCGGCAATATCCTGGTTTTGCGCCGCGAAAATCTTATTAAGGTCAGGAAGATTCTCCGAAGACTTAGCGCTCTGGCGGCTGGCGGCCCCGGGCGGACAGGCGTAGCCGCCGGGATAGCTTTTGTAAACGGCCACCCTGCGCGCAGATTCATCCTTCGGCAGGCCGCCACAATGTTTTGTTAAGAGATCCCCGGCCAGCTCCGTGCGCGACTTATATCCACTTATAGCGTCGCCGAACTGTTTAAACGGATTAACCGCTTTTTCCCTGGCTTTGCCGGATGAAAAAAAAAGCATCAGCGCATCTTGTTGGGTAGCAGCCGCGCGCACATCAATCCTACGGGCGGCATCCCTGTCTTCATCCAGCCTGGCGCTCAGATAGTGCATCAGCGCGGGGAACGTAAAAAGATCAATCAGACCGGCGGACAGCGATCCCATCATCATCAGCGCCGATAATGTGCAGCCGATTTCGATGACTTCGGCCGCCGCCATATCGCCGATGTCCACCGTGCTTTTAGCGGCAAAAGTAAGTCCGATATGCAGATAACACCAGTCCAGCGTGCCGAATACAAGCGCCTGCGGGGGGATATCCTCCCGGAAAAAAAATAATGTCGGCAGGACCGGCGCGACAATATGATCGATAAGGTAACGATAACAGGGTGATTCACCGGTTGCCGCCGAACCGGCCGAAGCCGCCCCGTCGCCATTGAATAAGGCAAGCATGCTCTTAATGACGCCGCGACCGGCCTCCATATTTAAACCTGCTGAACCAAAGGCCGGATCCCGTGCCCCGGACGCCAGGAGACCCAGCATCTTCCGGGCCATGAAGCTTTCGATATCCGCCCCGAATATATTTTCCGCCATCCAGTCACTCACCACCTTGCTCATGGCGTTTCTGGTCAGCCTTTCACCCGGAGAAGCGCCGTAGAGACCGGAATCCAGCAACAAAACATAGGCGATCCTGGCCCTTCCATCGGGTGTGGCGATAAGAAAACGCGCCGTTTGGGCCACGAGATTCATTGCCGGAGGGAGTTGAGGGTTGCCGGTAGCCATGGCATGCCCTGAAAGCTTATCCAGTAACCTGGCTATATTTTCATTTTGCCGCCTCAAGTCGATGATAGGTTTATTATTCGACCAGCCCTTATTACGCTGTTCAATATACCGTGCCGCACGGATATCCTCCGCAGTATGAGGATCCGGCCCTTCTCCGGTCAGAGGTAAATCACGCCGCACCCTGGTTTCGGTATATTCCGGCGACACATCGGTTGCCTGGGGCATTTTATACCCCGCCAGCGCGTTTTTCCCCGCGGCATCCCCCGGCGGCGCGCCGGATGATTGATGCGGGCGCGCCAGAAAACCATAGGCATAAAGCAGTCTCGCGCCGATGTTTTTCACAGAGTTATTTGCGTACGCTGCGGGCGGCGCGACCCATAAGCTGGAATCATTACGCGCGAAATCTAATACGCCGAAAAGCATTTCGGCACTTTGCCGCTGGCGGGAGGTGATGTCATTGGACAATAATAATTGATTAATAGCCGGCTGATTTGCTTGTCGATGAACTGTGAATAATCCCATTCGATTTCCTTATTAAATAAACAGCATGCCTTATGAAGTTATTAACAAGTGATTTATCTAGAATGTAATATTGTGCATTACGTGCTCGCCGGTGCGATAAGTCGCCGTATCGCTAGCGCTGGGTTATGGGAAATACCTGACATTAAGCCGACCCCTTTAAACATTGGTTACAATAAACGTAAAATAGCGTTAAGCCTGTTCGGCTCGGGGTTAAGGCGCGCCAGGCAGGTCAAAATGAATGGCTTGGCCGGTAAAAAGATTTTTGGCGGCGGCCACTGGCTGGCTAATTTCTCGCAACACTACCGCCACACGTTTGGCCGGATACATCTCACCACCGACCAATGTTACGCTGCTAACACTTTCTACGCGGAAAAACGACCGCGGCGCATAGAGATATTCCTGCTCGGTGACGACGGTACTGGCTATGGGATAAGGCAGCGGAAGGCACGTGGCACCGTCTTTGATTTTATAATAAATCAATGTCTGTACCTGATTTTCCGCCGCTTCTTCGGCGGTCTGTTCGGTAAACAAGCGTGCATAGGTATCCTGCGAGGAGACACTCATCAATGCCGGAAAATTAGTCACAACTTCGCCCGGCCCCAGACTGTCGCCCCAGGGATTAACCTGATTGGCTTGGTACTCAGCCACGCGCAAATATTCACCGGCCTGGCGAGGCAGCGGGCTGGCAATCGCGTCCAGCAAGCCCATAAATACCATTTTCTCCGCATGATCCCAGCGTGATACCGGATGGTTTTGATGCAGATGAACATTGATTTCGGCGTTGATCGGGGACAGCCCTATTTGCGCCAGATTTTTTTGTCCATCGTGATAACGGGTTTTATCGCCTTCTATCATGCTCCATACCCGCATGGCCAGTTTTTGGTTGTTAGGCAGGGCGTTAAACATCTCGATATAGGCCTTGCGTTCCAACGGCGTTTGCTGCAATGGGATGCCATGCTCGGGAAACAGGATGGTCTCAGCCTCGCGGGAGCCATAGCTTTCAATTTGAAGATATTGCGGATTAGGATACTGCGGCAATGGCATCACGATTAAATCATCATAGCTGAGCTGCGTATTCCACACTCTTGCCGCCCTGCCGCTCCCTTTACCGCCTAGCCCTTCCTGCAATATATTTTTAAGGTTCACCGCCGCTTTTTTCGGTACCCTAACCAGTTCATTCTTGCGCGTCAGCGTATATTTTATGCCGCTCGCCTCCCCCGACCGGGAATCAACCAGGAGATAAATGGTTTTGCGCCGGTAAGTATCGCCGTTTAACGGGATGATGGGGAAATAGCGCTGGGTTCCTTTCAACCGTGCGGTTTTATAAACAACGGGCTTTACCGCGTTACCGCCGGCATGTGCGAGCACGTCTAGTTTTGGCAGGATGGGCGCAATGTCTGGCATAAACCCGGCGACGGTTTTTAACGCGGCAACAAGCCGCCGGTTCACTGCCGCCCCGGCATGGAACATGACCTCCACCATGGCGGGATCGGCAAAGCGGACTAAGTCCACCGCCAGGCTGATAAGCGCCTTTTGGCTCAGTTCGCCGGCGGCGGGCACCATGGCGTGGCGGACAAAATGTCGGGCACCGGCGGTTAACGCTTCGGTCAGGGACATCCTGGCCGCATAACTGGCCAGGCTGATACGCACCGCTCCGGCGGTCCCTATGCCGCCCTTCAGGGCCATACGGGAAACCAACGAGCCCGCCTTACCCAGTAATGGCATCAGGCTGAAAACATCAAACAGGCAGGGAACTACCGCTTCCCTCGACTGGGCGATAATTCCGGAAATACAATCATGCAACGGTACTAAAGACGTTATCCCCTGCAGCACCTTTTCCTGAGTGGTGGCGTCGTAACCGCCTTTATCCAGTTGCAGTCGCAGATCATCCTGCGCCAGCCTGGACAAACTCAGAATTAAATCATCCAGTTGTTGCCCTGTTTTTTTTAATGTCGCGGCCTCGCTGGCGCCCGCGATGATTTTCAGGACATAATCCTGGTCTTTACGCGGCGTGATGTCATCCAGTAACGCATAATAATGACGCGGGTCGCGGTCGATGCGTTTTAAGCCGTAGGAAGTATCGCGTCGGTCAAGCGCAAAAATGTGTTCATCAGCGCCAGTAGTGGAGAACAATACCGCGCTTGCCGATAAGGGAATGATATAAGTACTACGTGGAATGGTATGCGCTCCCAACACGCCTCGATATTGGTCATAAGCGGAAAAATGCGCGCTAGCCACCTTAACGGTGTTATTTTTAAGCAGTTGCAAATCCGTTGGGGACAGCGTGGCAAAGGCTTCCGCCAGCGTCAGCACGTCCACCGCGCGGAAACAGTCGACGATATGTTGATTTTGTTTACGAAACAGCTCATTAATATCAGGCAATAACTCAATGAGAGGATTAGCACCCGCGCTATTTTTTAAACAGCTATACTCATCGTGATTATTTTTATAGCTCTCCACATCAACGGCGTAATGACCGGTAGCCTCAGGCGCGCAGCGCTGATGTAAAATATCTTCGGCTAATTGGGTACGGGTGCGATAACCCCGCATGGCCTCGCTGAATTGGTTGAATGGATTATTACGTTCCTTTAGCAACCGGCTATCGTCGAAGAACTGCTCCACCGCCAGCCGCCTGACGGCGGGGTCGTCCATAACATACCTATCGTTTACCGGTTTGCCGTCAACAGTTTTATTTACCAGGAAATAAATGCAGGCGGGACGGATGAAAAAGCGGATCAGGCCGGGCGAAACCGTATCGGAAAGCAGCATGGCCTCCAGGGCTAAGCCTAAGGATGACAGCGCCTGTCTAGACCATTGCCCCACGTCAAGATGCATTTCCTGAGCAAATTGCGTGCCTGCGTGCAGGTAGACCCAATCAATATCCCCGATATCATTCATCTTTCCGGCGGCATTATCCGCCGGCAAGTCAAGCGTGGGCATAACAGGCACGATGATGTGGCTGAAAATATACTTGACCGAGGCCACCGTCAGGGTTTTAAACATCGCAAAATGCTGATCAATCTTACGGTTTAATCCAGCAATATCAATCGCAAGACGGGGTTTTTCGCCATATTTCCCCGCCCCGGAATTAAGAATAATCTGCGCGATAAAATTATCCACCGTACCGTTGAGCACATTGCCGGCAACCCAGCTTTTTACCTGCCTCAATTGATAGTCAACGCTGAGATTTTCCCCCGGTTGGGCGCCAAACTCACCGGTATTACGCAATAATACCCGGGTTAATCCCGCTAAGCATTCTCCGGGCAGTGGCAGGCAATCGATCACCCGGTTTATCAGTGATTCTATTTGCGCGCCATCGTCCTTTCCCTGCCGGGAGACGACCTGCAAATAATTGGCGACATTTTCATTTTGTTTCGCCAGCGACGGCCTGTGTGCGGCTTTACGGCCCGCCGGCTGGCATTTGCCGCCAGGAAAAGATACCGCGCCGGTGTCTGTGCGGGCGGGGACGGCTAAGGTTGTAACAGACATTGCATTGGCATCCGCAGGATAATGAGCAGTGCTGTTCATCCTGTCCGGACGCGATAAGGCGTCATGATAGACTCCCGGCACGGCGATAAACCGAGATGTGTTAGAGACGTTACCATCAACCCTAGGGGTATCAGGCAGCATAGAGTGAGACAAGTACAAATAACGCAGCAGGTTATGCCCCAGCGTGGATTTGGATTTGCTGGGTCGGATGAACTGGTGGGCCGGTACTGGGTCGGTATTATTCAAAGATTTGATGGCGCTGAATAATTTCTTAGTTTCTACAATACCTTCATTGGTGGTTTCATTTTTTAGCAATTCATTTAACGATGTAATTGTTTCGGCGTTATTAGATATATACATATTAATCCTGAATAATGAGGAAAAATAGAAGAATGGCCATTATCACATAACTATTGGCGCTCATTAGAAATATCACACAAGCCAGTATTACAATAGTTATTCACCGAGACATAAAGCCATTTTGTCTATTTTTATAATCACTCAGTTTATTTTAATAATTATATACTCATCAAACAAATTGCATCAGCACCCTGGGAATTAACCCTTCACTTTATTCCGTTGTCCAGGCGTGCCTGAGCCGGGGAAATTGCGATCAACCACAAGCACGCCGCCTGTCCGCCTTAGCAGGCTTAATAGGGATGACGTGGCAAATTAACCGCGCGCCGGGCATCACGGCGCAATAGGAATTAAGTACCGATCGCGGGCGGCTAGCGGTAGATTGTGGCAGGCCGCTTAAGTCCGCGCAGGAGGTGTTTCGCCTGGCATAGCGCGGTGTTTTAGTCAGCAGCTTCGTTACGCTGGTTAAAGTGCGAGAGCAATCGCGTTTTGGCACGCCGGATTTCATCGGCGTCGGCATACATGACCGGTATGCTCTCCTGTGCGCGGTAATTTTCGGCGCCGATTTTGCTTATCAGAGTTATGGTTAATAACTCACCGTTACTGGTTTTCTCGGTGGTAAATTCCACTGTTTTATCCTAAGTCGCGTTATTTTGTCTTGCCCATTATAGCACCGCTGTTTGGTAATACCGCACAGGTTCCCGTCTTACATTCACCCAACGGCTCAACGGCAGCGCCGGGAACGGTCGTTAAGGGATGCGGCGCGCCCGTTTAAAACCGGGTAATGAAGCGGGTCAATCCTTACGGACGGTCATCATCATGCCATATGCCGGTGCGTAATGTCGCCGCAGAAAACTCCACATTGCGCCCGCGCCAGGGCAATGCCTGTCGCATACGCCAGGCGCTGACCAGCTTAAAACACCAGTAGCGCTCCGCGCCCTGTACATTCTCGCCGCTTGCCAACTGCCAGACGATCCGGGTTTCTCCCTGCAGATGCAAAATATCCCCCTGGGCAAAATCGATAAATACCAGCGCCGCGCGCGGTTGCGCCAGTAAATTACCCAGCGTGTTCATATAACGGTTGCCGCGAAAATCCGGGATCCACAGCGTTTCGTCGTCCAGATAAATAAATCCCGGCTTGCCGCCGCGATGTGAGATGTCCACCCCGCCCTCCGCCAGCTCAACGTGTGCGGCGCTGGCGACAAAGCAGGTATCGGCCTGCGCGATAAGGGTTCTGGCATCCTGGTCCAGAGCGCCGAGGCGCTCGAGGGGTAAAAGGCGCGCGGGCGCAGGGTACAGCTCGCGTCGCTGGATATATTGCGGGCAATTGCCGAAGCTCTGGCGCGCAATAATCTCAATGCGGTTTTTATCCGTGCGCCCGACGAAACCGTTAACTCGATTGCGGCGGCGGTTGCTGAAATCCAGCCCAAGCGCGCCGACTGGGCGGCCGGTTTGCAGCGCGGCCTGGGCGGGATCGTCCAACCGGCGCTGTGAACTGATACGCAAATGCGTAGCGTCCGGCGCGCGCACGAACCCTTTCGGACCGCTAAATACCGTGGCAACCGGCCAGTCATGATCATCAAGCGTCGCGACAAACAGGTATGGCAGCGCGGCAAAAAATTCGCGGTGTTGCTCGGGCATGGTGGAATAAATGCCGCCGCTGACGGCGGCAAAGCCGGCCAGCGCCTGGGCGCGCAATTCGTCGGGATGAAACATGCTCACTCCTCCTGGGCGGTTTGCGGCAGCGGCAGCGACGGCATGGCGAAGAAACCTGGCAACGCGGCGATGCGGGTGATCCAACGTCGGATTGCCGGATAGGGCGCCAGCGAAATGCCGCCTTCCGGCGCCGCGGCCACGTAGCTGTAGCAGGCCAAATCGCCGATAGTGGGCTGGTCGGTGGCCAAAAACGCCCGTTTAGCCAGATGTCGTTCCATCTGCGGCAGAAAACGCCCGCTGATAGCCAGCGCCGCCGGATAATCCTCAGGCGCGGCAAATTGCACCACCATCCGGCTGGAGCCGGGACCGTAGCGTACTTCCCCGGCGGCCCTGGACAACCATACCTGCACCTGCGCCGCCGCCAGGGCCTCCTCGGGCAACCAGTGGCTGCCCGGCGCGTAGCGTTTTACCAGGTACACCATAATGGCATTGCTGTCTGTCAGGATCTTATCCCCATCAATCAATACCGGAATCTGGCCAACCGGATTCAGGCGCTGGAAATCGGCGGTGCGCCGTAGGGCGGCCGGGGCGTCGATAACATCATAAGTAAGGTTAAGCATACCTAGCAGCAAGGCCACGCGATGGCAGTGCCCGGAATGCGGGGTAGCGTAAAGTTGCAACGTTGGCATAAATACCTCCTGATGTGGTCTCTCCAGAATACTCTTGCGTTATGTAGAAAGAATGCGGGAATATGGCAATTGATAATTTCATTTATCGGAATAATTTATGGACCGGTTAGATGAACTGACTATTTTTGTGGCGGTAATCCAGCACGGCAGTCTGGCCGGCGCGGCCCGTAAGCTGCACCGCTCCGCTCCGGCGATAACCCGTGCCATTGCCGCGCTGGAGCAACGGTTCGGCGCCAGATTGGTGGAGCGCACCACGCGGCGGCTGGCGCCGACCGAGGCCGGCCTGCGGCTGGCAGAGCGCGCCCGCGCGCTGTTGAACGATTACCAGGACGCAGTAATGGATACCGCGGAAATTCAGCTCACCGGTTTGCTGCGCATCACCTCTCCGGTACAGTTCGGCCGCCGGCATGTGGCGCCGGTGGTACTGTCCTTTCTTGAACGTTATCCGCATATCCAGATTGAGATGCTGCTGAACGACCGTAATCTCGATATGATCGATGAAGGGCTTGATGTGGCGATACGCATCGGCCATTTGCAGGATTCATCCAAAGTCGCGCGCAGGCTGGGCGAAGTCACACGGGTGATTGTAGCCAGCCCGGCGTATCTGGCCCGGTGCGGGGAGCCACGGGAACCTGGGCAGTTGGCCGATCACGACACTATCGTCGGCACCCTACGCCCCGTTTTGCGTGAATGGCGCTTCGGCCCGCATGAAAATAGCGACCGGGTAAGGTTAGCGCCGCGCCTGCTGCTCAATGATATAGAAACACAGCTGCTGGCGGCGCGCGCCGGTAAGGGCATTACCCGGCTGCTGTCTTACCAGGTGGCGGACGACCTGGCTGCCGGTACCCTGGTCCGGTTGCTGGCTGGATATGAACCTTTGCCGCTGCCGGTCCAGTTGGTGGCGAATAATGTGCAGCGCATGCCGCCAAAAGTCCGTGCGTTTTGGGATTATGCTTATCAGCAGCTCAGCCGATTGGGGCCGATACAGCCGCAGGGAATGTAACCGCCGCCCCCCAGGCTGACAGATGATGCGGATCACGTCAGGCGGAAATGCGCATCAAAAAGGGGCCTACTTATGCAGACTGGCCGCAAACATCGGCCAGCGCCATTCCCTCTGGTTCAATCATAGGGGATTTGCTTTAATTCCTTCACTCTCTCCTCGTTAAGTTTAGTGACGCATTCATTAGTAAAAACCTTATACGGATTACTGTTTTTCTCGGCAACATGGGCCACCAGCTTGCAGTGATTCTCCCGGTAATTTAGCCAATTCCGCTGCGCCGCTAAAAATACGGCCTGGTATTCTTTTTTTACCTGCGCTTCGTTGGCGAAAACGCCGCGGATGCGTTTTTTCGCTGCGGCATATTCTCGGTTAAGCGCTTTCTCGGCGGCCACACGATTATCCAACGCACAGATATATACCTCAGAATCGCTGTTTTTCTTCGAACAATCAGCCGCCGCATGCGCTGCCCCGCTTAAGCATGTGAAACAAACGATCGTTCCCATTACACATTTTCGTTCCATTTCAACCTCGATATTACTGATATTTCCTGAGGTAATTCGCGCGCTGGCGACCCTTTTCATAAACCTTTAGCTGATCGTTAGTTTCAATGAAATGAATTAAAGCTTTAATATCATTACCCATACAGGCTTTCATTGTTCTTTCGAAGCCCAGGCCCTGATAGACAAAATCGACGGCGATGTCTCTGATAGCCGGTTTCAGCGCCTCCCAGGCGGTTCTTGCGGGGAAGCGCGCCGTTTTATATTCATAAATCGCTTTGGCCCGCAAAACATATGCCGGGTATACTATCTCGAACAAGCGAGCCTGCGCCTCGCGGCTAATAACGCCGCATTCTTTTTTATGTTTGAGTACAAATTGCTGCGCGGACACCCCCTGAAGCAAGTTAGCACGCGAGATTATTTCTGCCCGGTCGGCGGGAATGCCCGCACGGATTAACTCTGCAAAAATCGTTTTCTTGTTGCGGCCGCCCATATCGTAGCCGCGGCCCAGGGTCACACCGGAAACACCCTGGGGCCAATGCAGCTGCCGGCTAAAATAAAGACTGGAGGGATCATCATTGCCTTCGGCGTCAAATGTCACCTGCCCGGCGCTGACCGTCAGGCGCCCAGAATCAGCATGTCCGCTTTCCTGGCCTGTCGCTGTTGGCGAGTCAGGTGAACGACCCGCGGATAATTCTTTTAGCGTTTTGCCGGTTGAAGTGATCATCCCGTCAGGATGAGGGGGAGACGTGGTCTGAAAACGCTTCATCGCCCGGATGGTTTCATGATTGCAAGCGCCATCATTCCTGATTGAAAACCCGTTGGCTTGCAGCAGAGTTTGCACTGCCGCCACTTCTGCCGGATTATTCACCCCCCCATGACCAACGGACCCTGATATACGCATCATCACCTCCATTTGACTGCTGCAATTATCGGATTTAGTTCCAATGTACTTAATGGCCGTGGCAGATACATCCCTAAATGTATTTTTCTACAAACCCGTTTCAGAAGCATTGATGAATAAACCGAATTTTTATATTTTCCCGGTTAATGTCCTTCATCAATAATTCCGTTAATATTCACATGAATTACGGATCATTTAAAAACATGGTTACAGATTTCATAGCGACGTTGTTTATTGCGTCTTATTCACTATCATCGCGCGGAAGACGACAACGCGGCTACGAGCAATACTGGCAGCGCCAGGTCCTTTGACCCAACCGTGCCTGACTCCCTGCGCTGCCCATGATCAAGCGCGGCTGTGGTGAAAAAAAGTCAACGCCGTCGCTGCCTAGAGAGGGTTGAATGCCAGAACCCTCAAGGCAGTTTGGCGAGCCGCACGGTTTATCCCGCAAACAAAATAAATTCGAGCGGCCCCACTATGCCAACATGGGCAACACTGTTTTACTATGCCGCGGGTTGATTCGGTGTATTAATATTTTGGTCGCAGGCTGCCTGCCGCAAAACAACATCCCGTAAGACCTGACTATTTTTTATACATAAAGTATAAATATTTCCCTTAAGTCGCATATTTGCCACTAATAAAATTATTTAATGAATTACTATGCACTCAAAATAAAAATCCGACAAAAAATTTTAATTTACAAGGGCTATGTGTGACTTTAATTTTTAATAAAAAATAGAAATATAAATCGGAAGGGTTAGCATCTGATTTGTATGATAATTATACGAAAAAAAAATTATAATTACACGATTTTATAGGGGAAATTAATTTTAATGCAAATTTCCCCTCGCAATAGGGCTATACTTAAAACATTAAGAAACATAATCATTACTCAC
This sequence comes from Sodalis sp. C49, assembly GCF_046352915.1. Classification (NCBI taxonomy): domain Bacteria; kingdom Pseudomonadati; phylum Pseudomonadota; class Gammaproteobacteria; order Enterobacterales; family Bruguierivoracaceae; genus Sodalis; species Sodalis sp. C49. The sequence continues at coordinate 1,234,299 of NZ_CP163303.1, forward strand.
TTTACATATGAACTTCATATGGGATGACGAAAAGGAATCTTGAACGCTAAAACACCATCATTGCGCTAAATCGTCATACTACTAAAACGGTCACCTGTCAGCTCGCGCCACGGACACCTGCGTGAGAGCTGAGTTATGCGGTAAGCGTTGTTTTACGAAGAATGAAACAACCCTCAATAACGCCATGGCCCTGTGCTACGCCAAGCGCTGGCGTGTATTATACAAACAGTTGTTGCTGATAAATAGGATCATTGTGATTTTAAGGAGACAACAGAATGGATAGCAAAGAAATTTGTAAACATATTCATGATTTTAACTTCTCTTATTTATACCTGGCGCAACTCCTGATAAATCAGGACAAGGCCCTGGCAATGTTCCGCCTGGGTATTGATGACGCCATGGCTGATACGCTGAAAAATTTGCTGCCCTCCCAGATGACCAAATTATCGGAAGCCAGCCAGCTGTTATGCTTGTTTCGTTTCGATGAGCCTCAAACCATCAGATTGTTAACATGGGATTCTCGGGTGGACGACCTGCAACAACTTCATACAGGTATTTTACTGTCTGGGTCGTTAATAAAACATACAAGCGCAAAAATAATACCGTTGCCCCATAAAAAAGTACATCCATAATGAGCAAAAGCATTGTCCAGGAAGCAAAAGATATCCAGATAGCCATAGCACTTATTACCCTGGGCGCCAGGCTACAAATGCTCGAATGTGAAACGCAGATAAGCCGCGCAAGATTAGTCAACTTATATAAAGAGTTGCGCGGTAACTCGCCGCCCAAAGGGATGCTGCCATTTTCTACCGACTGGTATATGACATGGGAGCAGAATATGCACTCATCCACATTTTATAATATATTTCAGGTATTAAAGAAAAACGGTGACGCCGGCGATCTCGTGACAATTATCCAGGCTTACGGTTTATATCTTGAACAATGCCCGCTGTTGGATAATGAACCACCGCTTCTGAGCATAACCCGAGCCTGGATTTTGGTGCGATTTATGAATAGCGGCATGCTGCAATTAACGTCGTGTAATCATTGCCATGGCAAATTTATTACCTATGCCCATCATCCAATTCATGGATTTGTCTGCAGCTTTTGTCAACCACCGTCGCGTGCGGTAAGAAAACGGCAAAGCATTTCGGCCTTGCCGATGGTACAGTACTAAATGCGTGCCAAATCGTCACATTCAATCATTCTTAATGAGAAGCATAAAGGCTATTTTAAATGGCCTTTTCCTTCTCTTCATAAAATCAAACAGGCCGGTCATTTCGCTCCCGGCCATTGTTATAGATATTAAGCCATCAAATGCCGTTGATATTGACGCCATGTGAATTTTCAGGATTGGTTGCAGAAGATTCCGCGTCTATCAGGCTTAAAACACCAGGCTATTTACATTATGGGTGCATATCTCCTGCATCGGCCTCATGCACCCTTTCATTCACTGCCGTTTACAGCAATCCATACCCGTTTGCCAAGCCGTCTCGCCCCCCTTTACCGATCCCAGTTTGTCATCAATATCCAGCCTCCGGTTCCGTTTGATTGCTGAAGACGACTGAAACTGATAAACCACGTCGCTTCTTTCTATAAAAAAAGATCGAACACTCTTCACGCTGTTAAAAAAACTATAAATACAGTAAGTTAAATAGATCATTTGAAAAGGTGTCTACAAAATGGCTACCGTAAATCATGACGATGGCCGCCTTGCCTATACTCAACATTATTGAGGATGCCAAGGTTGTTCAGGCGGACGGTACGAATTATTATCTATGACACGCTTCTCCCAAACTAACTTGCCGAACCTAGTAACTCCCCTCCCGTAACATGCTCTTTACATGATGATTCATAGGTAAGCGGATGACGAACTCGCCTTGCCGTTCGACATTGACCTGACGATACTGACTGCCGTGCCCATCATACTGATTTGGCAATATAGGGAACCGTTATGGAACCATTGAGGCACGCTCTGTCATTATACAGCCTCACACATGTTTCTCTTTTTGCATTATTAGCGGGTTGTTTTTGCAGGCTAATCTTGTCGGCCGGGCCGTCGGGTCCGGCTATTTTTTGACACCCAGGCAGGTTCCGTTTGCGGTGTTCTTCCATCAGCGAGTGACGGGCCGGCAGGATGCCGCAGGTTACCCACCCGGATTACGTGAAGCTGTTTTCAGCGTAGGGCAACAGTTATCCTACCCAGCAATAACGGACACAGCCCTAAGCGAGATTCTTTCGTTCCTATTGTTCCGGGCTTAGCCAACCATTGGCACTGTGCCGACGGTATCGGCCAGTGGCAACGCTTGCTTGCGAAATTCGGGCGTGTATTAATTACGTGGCTTATTTTTAACAGCTGTCGATTTCGTCATGGATCACCTCCGTCAATGAGTTTACCCCACTTAACAGCGTGTCCGTCAAATCTGGGTAGGGTCAGTTTAGACCGGATATCAGTTTTCGGACAAATGTCGGGCAACTTCGGATGTTCAAATCTTATTCATATAAATCAATTACATAAAAAAAGACCGAATACTGTTCAGGTTGATAAAAATACAATAAATACGATAAGTTAAATAGATTATATCAAAAAGTCTCTACAAAATGGCTACGGTAAACTATGACGGTGGCCGCCTTGCCTACACTCAACGGCAAATCAGCAACTAGGCGGTCAAATGTCGCGGTTAACAGCAGTGAGATAGATAGGCTCACTTGATGGCACCGTCAATATCCTTGGCTCGGTTGGTTAACGCAGCTAAGGCTGGGCTTTGGATACACAGCGGTCATCCTCCCCAAGTAAGGCTATGGCAACGCATGCTCACCTTATCTTATTGATAAAAATATGATTAATGGTGATGTGGAATTATGTTCCAGTACCCTACCCCATAGCCGCATTTTCACTTGATAGGCTATATGCTATCATTGCGCTATACGATAAAGGAGGTGCCCATGAAATCAATATCCTATGAAGAATTTCAGCAAAACCTTCCCTACTGGCTGGCCTATTTACGCGATGGCGGAGAATTATCGGTCAAGCAGGCAGCGCAAAAAGCTGTTAAACCTTCTGCTAATGACGCAAACTCTGGCCGAAGCAAAGACATTGCTCTTTCGTCTAATTCAGGCAGAGTTAGAGACAATAAAAAATTATCGTTTAAGGATGCGCTTGAGACCACAAGAACCCGGCATGCTAATACCATAAAGATTCTGGGTGATAAATAATGGATTTTGATTTTCTGACGCAAGAACAAGTGATTGAAATCCAATTTTTGACGCTGCCGCAATCAGGCCAACCGGATATCAATAAACTTGCCGGGGCGTTAAACCGCGTCGAGACTTTACATTATTATGAAAATTGCGATGACGTATTTAAATTGGCAGCAATGTATCTGATCAGCATTGCTAAAGCGCATGCCTTTAATGATGCTAATAAAAGAACTGCGTTCCAGGCGACATCCGTATTTCTGTTGATGAATGGCATTGAATTAAATGAATCACTTTATCTGGTGAAGCTGACTCTTTTCGCCGCTATGGATCAAGCCAATATAGAGGAAACTACCTTTGCTTTACGTTTGCTGTCTAATTATATGAACGAATTATTGGAAGAGAATATTGATAACTATGCTGAGTAGTTTCACTGGTGTTATGGCTAATAATATAGTGCAGATTAAAGAAACGCTGCAAAGGTAAGTCTTCTCCGCTAACAAATTACCGAATACTATTATTATCCAATAAAGTACTTAAAAATCATGACTTGACATAACTAAATAATTAAGTGCCTACAAAATGGCTACACAATCTCTCAGGGATTTTTATATCTGAAAATAGCTGGTAGCCATTCCATAAGATTCACGCGACGGCCAACGTCATCCTTTCCGCCCATTCATCAGTACTCATCGCTTCACCAGTACTTCTAATGATCACTTCATCTTCAATCGAATCGATGATGAAGGTTCGAAAACGTCGAGCTTTGTGACAATAACCTTCCAAGTAATAGCCATCAAATTTTTTAACATCCACTTCACGAAAACTATATTCACCTTTTGAGTTTGTATAGTTGAAAGCAATTTGCGCAATATCTTCGTCGATTAATGATTGCGAATGCTTGCGAGTCGGCGCGTTCGGTGATTTGGTGAATTTTCTGCGTTTTGTTGCCAGCGGTTCTTTCAAGTCTTTAACGTTCGGACTTATCTCTTTATCGGCGTAAGACACAGGCTGCGCTTGGCTTGGCTGAGGCCGCGATATGCTGGATTTCTGAATCGCTACGGGTAATCTAGACACTTCCGAGCCGTTGATGATACTGCTGTTCATATTCATTCGGCGACATTTGATCGCTTGAACCATGCCGACGCCACTGTTATAAAACATTTCGATGTAATCAAAAATATCGCTGCGGGCTTCTTCCCGCGTTCCATAGATCTTTTTCTTTATCCGCTCACGCTTTAAAAGCTGGAAAAAACTTTCTGCAACTGCATTGTCGTGGCAGTTGCCGCGTCGGCCCATGCTGCCTTCCAGACCATGTGACTTCAGGAATGACTGCCACTCATGGCTTGTATACTGACTGCCTTGGTCAGAATGTACCAGTACCTGTTTTCGTGGACTACGGCGCCACAGTGCCATCAGCAAAGCATTCAGAACGATATCTTTCGTCATTCGGGATTGCATCGACCAGCCAATGATTTTGCGGGAGAACAGATCGACGATCACTGCAAGATACAACCAGCCTTCATGCGTCCTGATATACGTAATATCTGTCACCCAGCGCTCATCCGGTGCCATCGGATTAAATTGCCGCTGGAGTCTGTTAGGCGTCACAATGCTTGCTTCGCCCTTGTACGATCTTGGACTGCGATAACCGACCTGAGCTTTTATTCCAGCGCGTGCATCAAACGCCAGACCCGGTTTGCACCACACCGCTCACCCGTATCGCGCAGATCTAGGTGGATCTTGCGATAGCCATATACACATCCAGATTCAAGCCAAAACTGCTTAATCAGCCCGGTCAGCTTCTGGTCTGTGTGGTATCGCCGTGAATGTGGTTGCTGAAGCCAAGCATAAAAACCACTCGGATGAACATCCAGAACGCGGCAGAGCAAACGGACCGGAAAGTCACGACTGTTGTCACGAATAAAGACGTACCTCAGTCGGACAGCTTTGCGAAGTACGCCGCGGCTTTTTTTAATATATCTCGTTCATCAGTAACCCGTTTCAGTTCTTTCTGGAGCCGTCGGATCTCAACCTGAGCATCAGACTGGTCTTGATTTACCGAAGAATCTGGGCCGTACTTCTTTATCCACGCATAAAGACTGTGTGTGGTGATATCGAGGCGTGTTGCCACGCTTAAAACGGAATGGCCACGACCCCCGACCATCTGGAAGACGCGATCCATCTCAACCCATTAGCTGGTTTGAATGACTACAAAGTGTCTACAGGGCGTCATAGTGGGTAGAATACGGTAGAACAGGATGGGATTAAGTGACTGATTTATTAGGTAAGTGGATGATTACCCTACCCTTATAAAAAAAGACCGAATACGATTCCTATATTCGGTCTAGGGAAATGGCTCTTGGGAGAGAGCCGTGCGCTAAAAGTTGGCATTAATGTAAGCTGTTTAGCCTTACACTTGATGAGTATAGAGACGCACAGGGATTTTTCCATCGCCGGCCTCGCATTACCGGCGCTATTGTTTCACCAAATGATAACTTTGTGATATCAAGCACACTTATAATTATTAACATATTAAACTATAAGCTCACTATACATATCCCTGCCCCGCAGCCGGCAAGAGGGTCCTATCCCGGCATCTCAGCCCGGTGCGTTGCACAATTGGCCGGCACGCTCGACAAACGGCGCGATGCTCATCTTGTGCCCCGGATTAGCAGGGTCGTCCAGCAGGATGGCATCAATGGGCGTCGCGTTGACCTGGCCGCTGGCCATGGCACGGGTGGCCGGTTCATTGAGGGGATACTGCATCAGGGTGCTCATATTCAGAGCAAACAGCGAGCCGTCCGGGCGGCAGAGCAATTGCACCTCTTCTTTGGTAAAGGCCCATTGCTTGCCGAACTGAAACTTGCTGACGGTGATAATTTGCGCCGCGCTGACCGCCTGGGCGGTAAAGGCTAACAGCAATAACGCGATACTCCGGGTTTTCATGTTTTATCCTACTATTGGACCTGACGCCTGGGCGGCGCCAGGATGTGATCAGGGTTCAAGCGTGGCGAAAATACTCACCAAAATCAGTACCAGATTACCAAGAATCATCTCCGCAAGCGTCAGCAAGGTCAAGATACGAATAGCCGCGGGATGGTGGCGCGCCATGGCGGGAACCACGGCATAACGATTGATTACCGCCAGGATCACCATCACCGCCACCACGGCTATTTTTATCAGCAGCAGCCGCTGGTACGGCGCCGACCCATCGAGCGGCCAATGGCCCAGAACCAGCGCGGTATTGACGATACCGGTGAAAATGACCAGCGCCACCGCAGCATGTCCGCTGCGCGAAAAACGAATCAGCGCGCGCAGCGCGTCCGGACGCGCCGTCTCGCGTAGCAGCGGCAGACAAAACAGCAGCGGCAGCAGCCCGCCCAGCCACCAGGCGGCGGAAAACAGATGCACCATTTGATTGAGCCGCTGCATGACGCCGCGCAGTCCCTCGCTCATCGCCGTGTGGCCTACCAGCGCCAGGCTTGCCAGCAGGCCGGCCATGGCGGCGAGCAATGCCCGCTGCCTGATGGCGGTCATCGGCCCATGGCCCGCGGCCAACACCGCCGCCAGCGCGATAGCCATATGCCACAGCCAGACAGTGCCGAAGGCGGTGCCGAGCACCGCCGCCCAGATGGCGGGGGAAAGGGTTTGCGTCCAGCCGTCCCCCATTTGCCCGGCTTGCAGCCCCAGCAGGACGACCGCCGACGCCAGGGCGACCCAGGCCAGAACGCGCAAGGGCGCGCCCAGGGATGCGCGCAGGCCGGCGCGCAGCGCGGGCGGCGCCAGGTACTCGCAAAACAGGGCGGTACCGAACGCCTGCATCACCGCCGCGATATGGAGATAGCGGCAGGCGGAATAGCACTCCGCCAGGCTTAGCATCTATTTAACGCTGAAGTGATAATTGCCTTGGGTTTTATGACTGTCCACCGATACCACATGCCATTGCACTTGATACTCGCCGGCGGCCAGGGGCTTTTCAATGGGCACGATGACCTGCTTAGGGTTGGCGGGGTCGACCTTGATGGCGCCGGTGGGGATGACGGCGTTGCCGGGGCCGGTTAGGGTCAGGCCGCTGAAGCCAGGCTCGATGCCCTCGCTGAAGGTGAGCGTTAATGCCTGCGGCGCGGCGGTCATGGTGGCGTTGGCCGCCGGATATTGCGTTTTCAGGTGCGCATGCGCCTGGGCCTGTTGCGATCCCAACAAAGTCAGGGCAGTGACTAACAGCGTCAACAGGGGCGCGGTAAAAGGTTGGCTTGACATCGATGTCGTTTCCTAAGACTGAACGGGTATCCTGTCGGTTAAACCGACGCTTGGCGGTCCACCGCGGGAGCATTGCCGGTTATTCGTTTATTCTTGGGAAACAAAAAACCCGGCGCTGCTACCGGTTTGCCTGGACGCAAACTGATGATAACGGCAGCCGGGGCTGAAGTCGAGCAAACCACTGTCCGCGCGGGGATTTACATCGGCGCGGCCGTATTGTCGCCACCGTTCATTTTTTTCAAATCCTGATCGATAAAGAACAGTCCGCTGTTATTGGTATCCACCAGCGCCAGCTTGTCGAGGATGGATTTAAACAATTTTTCTTCTTCGTGCTGTTCGGAGACGTACCACTGCAGGAAATTAAACGTCGAATAGTCCTGGGAGATCATCGCCGCATGGACCAGTTCGTTGATTTTCACCGTGATCATCTGCTCATGTTCATAGGTGCGCTTAAAAAGCTCGGCCAATGAGGTAAAACCGGTTGGCGGCGCCTCGATTGCGCCCAGCACCGGCATGGTGCCGGTATCGTTGAGATAGTCGAACAGGCGGCGCATATGGTCCATCTCTTCCAGAGATTGGGTCTTGAGAAAGGCCGATGCGCCTTCGTAGCCCTTATCACTGCACCAGGCGCTCATTTGCAGGTAAAGATTGGCGGAAAAAAATTCCAGATTGAGTTGCTCGTTAAGCTTTATTGCCATTTCTTGTTTTAGCATGGGCAGGCTTCCTTATGATGATTACGCCAATACGAATATAAACATTATGCCCAAATGCTAACAAAAATTACACTATAATTTAACCAATGAGTAATTTAATATTTTTTATGTATTAAATTCATATGGTTATTTATTTTCATAATGAGATTTTTTCTATAAAATTATTATTTATTAATGGTAGTGATAGGTATTCTTATTTGTATTATGAATAACCCAGGCCATTATTTCGGACAATGATAGCCATATTATTGCGTCGGCTGTTAATACAAACGATTATTATTTGTATCGCTGTCCCGCCGACCCTTGCGTTTTGCCGCGCAGTACCCTATTTTTAGCAGCATTGACCTTACAAGCGGCAGGAGGCGGTATGCAATATAATCTGGCCACACTGGGCAGCGAGGCGATGGACAAGATCAATGTCGATCTGGCCGCGTCCGGCGTGGCGTTCAAGGAGCGGTACAATATGCCGGTGGTCGCCGAGCATGTGGAACGGGAACAGCCGGAGCCTTTGCGCGCTTATTTTCGCGAGCGGGTGGCCTTTTATCGCCAGGCGTCGCTGAATTTTTCCCGTTTGCCATATGAGCCACGAAAATAATCCGCCAATGGCCTATACTGGACTGGCAATGCCCCGGCACGTGCCTGAACCAACGGCCGGAAGGCAAGCAGGCGCCGCGCCCGCGGTGCATGGCTTGCCGGCCCGCGCGGCGCTGTCCGCCGTGCGGCAAAATAGCACAAAATGACTTGATTATCAGTGCCAACAGGCAGTTAATCATTTCTACATTTCCGGTTCTTTTACAGAGAGGTAAATATGAGTAAGGGAATGGATCGTAAGAAAGACACCAAAAAGAAACCGCTGAAATCGCCGGAAGAAAAACGCGCCGACAAGCGTAACAGAAAGACCCAGCCTGATATCGTGTAAGGCTAACCCATATTAAACCCGCATCTGATGCGGGTTTTTTGTCGGCGCTATTCAGGGCATAATGGCTTTTTTATTTAGCCTTGGACAGGTAACGTCATGTCTTTTCGTGTTATCGATACCGAAACCTGCGGACTGGACGGCGGCGTCGTGGAAGTCGCCTCGGTGGACGTCGTTGACGGCCGGTTATGCAATGCCATGAGCGATCTGGTCAACCCCGACCGGCCCATCGGCTACGAGGCCATGGCCATCCACCATATCACCGAGGCCATGGTCGAGGATAAGCCGCGTATCGCCAAGGTGATTGGCCGCTATCACGGCAGCCCGTATTACGTGGCGCATAACGCCGCATTCGACCGGCGCATGTTGCCGGAAATGCATGGTCAATGGATCTGCACGGTCAAGCTTGCGCGCAAGCTCTACCCGGGTTTGAAATACAGCAACCAGTACCTGCGCTATGCGCTGGGTCTCGAGGTCGCCGTGCCGGAGGGTCTCTATCCCCATCGCGCCCTGTATGATTGTTACGTCACCGCGGCCCTGCTGGTGAAAATCATCGGGGATTCCGGCTGGAGCGCCGAGCAAATGGCGGCCTTAAGCAATGAAACCACCCTGCTTACGACGTTAAAATTCGGCAAATACCGGGGCCAGCCGATGGAACGGATCGCGCGCGAGGACCCCGGCTATTTGAAATGGATGCTCAACAACCTCAAGGACCTGTCGGCGGATATGCGTTACAGCATTAACCATTACCTGAAGCAGTCCTCAGACGCAGCGCATCAATAAATGAAATGCGCCGCCTGAGAGGCTTTCGCCGCCGTATTATGCCGCCGGCGGCGCCTTGTCCGTCAGGGACAGGATAAAGGTATACTCCATGGCAATACCTTCGTAGCCCTTGAAACGCCCGGATTTGCCGCCGTGTCCGGAGTCCATGTCGGTACACAGCAGCAGCAGATTATCGTTAGTCTTCATCGCCCGGAGCTTCGCCACCCATTTCGCCGGCTCCCAATACTGCACCTGGGAGTCATGTAAACCGGTGGTGACCAGCAGATGCGGGTAAGGCTGGGCGCTGACCCGATCATAGGGACTGTAGCGCTTGATATAGTCGTAGTAGTCTTTTTCCTGCGGATTGCCCCACTCGTCATATTCTCCGGTGGTCAGCGGTATGCTGTCATCAAGCATGGTGGTCACGACATCCACGAAGGGCACCTGGGCCACCACGCCTTTAAACAAATCCGGCGCCATATTGATCACCGCGCCCATCAGCAGGCCACCGGCGCTGCCGCCCATGGCAAAGGCTTGTTTTTCGTCCCCATAGCCGTTAGCCAGCAGATGCCGGCTGACGTCGATAAAGTCGTTAAAGGTATTGAGCTTGTTGAAGAGCTTGCCGTCTTCATACCACTGCTGGCCTAATTCACCGCCGCCGCGGATATGCGCCAGGGCGAAGACGAATCCGCGGTCAAGCAGGCTCAGCCGGCTGGCGCTGAAATCGGGATCCATGCTGCTGCCGTAGGAACCATAGCCGTAGACCAGCAGCGGATTTTGCCCGCGCTGGAACAGATCCTTGCGATAGACCAGCGACACCGGCACCTCGACGCCGTCGCGGGCGGGAACCCATAGCCGCTCGCTGCGGTAGTGCTCGGCGTCAAAATTTTTCACCTGCGACTGTTTCAGCAGCCTGCGCTCCCCGGTATCCATATTCAGCTCAAACAGCGTGGTCGGCGTGGTCATGGAGGAATAACCATAGCGCAGCCACGCGCTGTGCGGATCGGGATTGTAGGCCAGCCAGGTAACATAGGTGGGGTCGTCAAAGGCGATGCCCTTCTCCTCCCCGGTCTGCCAATGGATCTGCCGCAGGCTGGTCAGGCCCTGGTGACGTTCCTCCACCACCAGCCAATCGCTGAATAAGGTAAAGTTTTCCAATACCACATCGTCCCTGGCCGGGATCACCGTTTGCCACAATTTCTCATCGCCCGTTTCGCAGCGGTAAAGGGCAAAATTCTTGCCTTCGCGGTTGGAGCGGACGTAAAAATGGCCCTGGAAGTGATCCAGCGAATACTCATGGTCATGGCGGCGGGTCAGGAATACCTGCGGGCTGGCCTGGGGATCGTCGGCGTCCAGCAGCAGGATCTCGCCCGACGTGGTGCTGCCCAGCGCAATAATAATATAACGTTCCGACGTGGTTTTATGCACGCTGACATAAAATGTGTCGTCTTTTTCCTCATACACCAGCTCATCCTGCGCCGGCGAGGTGCCGACCCGGTGACGGTAGACCTGGTAGGGCAGCAGCGTTTTTTTATGCTTGCGCACGTAGTAGAGGATTTGTGAATCGCTGGTCCATTCAAAACCCGACGAGGCATCCTCGAGCACTTCCGGATACCACGAATCGCGGGCCAGGTTCTTGAAACGAATGCCGTACAGGCGCCGTGACAGAAAATCCTCCGCCGCCGCCATGATGGCGTTATCCGGACTGATCTCAAGCGCCCCCATGGTATAGAACTCGCTTTGCGCCGCGCGCTTGTTGCCGTCAAGCAGGATCTCCCATTCGGCCGTTTCGGGCAGATCGGCGCGCTGGCGGGTATAGATGGCGTACTCATTGCCTTGCTCATAGCGGCTTTGGTAACGATAACCGCGCCGGACGTAGGGTACCGAGCGATCCTGCGGCGGTATGCGCTCCACCATTTCGGTAAATAAGCTGTGGCGCAGCTCCTCATGGCCCTCCATCATGGCTTCGCCATAGGTATTCTCTTGGGCCAGGTAGTCCAGCACGGCGGGGTCTTCACGTTTGTCGTCGCGCAGCCAGTAATAATCATCGACGCGTGTCTCACCATGCACGGTCAGGTTATGCGGTCTTTTTTCAGCTATTGGGGGAAATCTCATACGCACCCTTCCTTATTTCTCATAAGAAACAGAGTGGCACGAATATGCCGGGTTGCCAAGCGCAGCCGATTTTATCGCCTGCGCCGGCAACGGGGGGTCAGCGTGGCGGGACGGCGGTTATCTGGGCTTTAAGCTGTTGTTCGAGGCCGGTTTTTACGTCATCAGGAATTTTCAGCGCCAGCGCCAGCGCATCCATATAGCTTCTTTCCATAAAATGATCGACGTCGACCACCGCGCAGCTGAGGTAATAGATCTCCAGGGCCTCGTCCTCGCCGTGAATATCCTGCGCCAGGCGCGCCGGGTCCAGCGGCTGGGCGATGGCGTCCTGGACCAGATGCTCCACATCCTCGCCCAGTCCCAACTGCTGCAGGTTGTCCCGAATGGCCCGTTGCTCATGGTCGTCGATGTGGCCGTCGGCCTTGGCGGCAAAGACCAGGGCCGTCACCAGCCGCTGCGTGCGACGGTCGATGGGAGTAGGAGGCTGGGTAAACTGCGCATCGTGCTGATGGGTTTCGCGCACGCGTTTTTTATATTGGTCCCACAGCACCGCGCCTATCGCGGCGCCGCCGCCGATAAACAGGGCGTTCTTGCCCACCGCGCCCATCATCTTGCGTGACGATTTATTGGCCACCAGCAGGCCGGCCAGCCCGCCAAGCGCTCCGGGCGCCAGCAGGCCCGCCAGGTTGCCGCCCTGATCCCCCGGCCCGCCCTTTTGCTGGACCAGGGTCTGGATTTTCTGCAGCCACTGATTCATTGCCGTTCCCCTTTAGGTGGTGTATGCCGGACGGTGCCCGGCGCCACATGTCCTAACCTAGCGGATTTTGTGTCAAGTTGTTAAAAGGGTTTGCAAAGATAGCGGGGCCGCCGATGTCCGGACGCGCATTTCACGCCGCGCGTCCGGCAGGGAGTGTTATTGCTGGAGGGAATAACTTATTTCACCTTTTTCACAATCAAGGTTCACAGCATAGGCGCGATCGGCGGTTTGCCCGCGAATTTTCAGCGGCGCCTGCCAGTTGTCGCCGTTGCCGGTGATATCCTCGGGGTTGACCTGCGCGACAATGGTGTCGCCGCCCAGGGCCTTTTTATCGTCGTCGGTGTGGGGAAAGCGATTCTGGGTGTAGTCCTGTTTAATCAGTTCCGCCACCTGGGGGGCGTTGAGATCGGGACAGGCCGCAACCTTATAGGTTTTCCCGGGCTGGCTTTTTTTGGCCGGTTCCTTCGCCGCCGGCGTTTTATTATCGGCGGCGGCCGGCGCGGCTTCCGCCTTGGCCTTCTCCGCCGGGGCCTTTTTAGCCGGCGCCGGTTTATCGGCGGCCGGGGGCTCCTCCGGCTGTTTTTTAACCGGGGCGGCGGCCGGCGGCGTTGCCGGGGCCGGCGCGGCGTCATTAGCCGGCGGTGTCTGTGCCGGAGCGGCGTTATTCGCCGGCGCCGGGGCGGCGGTGCCCGGTTGGGTATTCTGCGTCTGTCCGGCGGGCTGCTGAGTGGTGGACGCGCCTTCCGTGGACGTTTGCGAGGCGGCGGCCTGCCCAGCCGCCTGCGGTGTTTGATCTTCCGCGGCCGCGAGTGACGGCAGCAACATGCCGATGACGATGACGCCTAACAGGCCGATTCCCGTTTTATGCATAAAACCTCCACTTGTTCTGATTATCCGTTCTCAAGGTATTGAATGATAATAGCCGGTTAAAATTACGTTGAGAACGGGAATTATACGAACTATAACAAAAGCCGGGCGTTTTTGGCGGCGTCCAGGCCGATTCCCACGTCCTGCTCTCCCCTCATCGTACCAACGCTGCTGCACGCGCAATCGTTTTCGTTTATACTGCGCGCAATTTTTATCAGGTCAGGGGAAAGCGGATGTTAATCATAGGCACGGCGTTACGTCCCGGCGCCACGCGGGTCATGCTGCTGGGCAGCGGTGAACTGGGCAAAGAGGTGGCGATTGAGTGTCAACGGCTTGGCGTCGAGGTGATTGCCGTCGATCGTTATGCGAACGCCCCGGCGATGCATGTCGCCCATCGCGCGCACGTCATCAATATGCTGGACGGCGATGCGCTCAGGGCGGTGATTGAACTGGAACGGCCCGATTTTATCGTGCCGGAAATCGAAGCCATCGCCACCGACATGCTGGTAGCCCTTGAACATGAGGGCCATCATGTGGTGCCCTGCGCGCAGGCCACGCGCCTGACCATGAACCGCGAGGGCATCCGCCGCCTGGCGGCGGAAACGCTGGGCCTGCCCACTTCCGCCTACCGTTTTGCCGCCGACCGCGCCGGGCTGGACCAGGCGGTATCGGCAATCGGATATCCTTTGATTATCAAACCGGTGATGAGTTCGTCGGGTAAAGGCCAGAGCCTGGTACGCGCGGCCGCCGGCCTGGACGCGGCCTGGAACTATGCGCAGCAGGGCGGCCGCGCCGGCGGCGGCAAGGTGATTGTCGAGGGCCTGGTCCCCTTTGATTTTGAAATTACCCTGCTTACCGTCAGCGCCGTCGATGGTATCCATTTCTGCGATCCCATCGGTCATCGCCAGGAGGACGGCGATTACCGGGAATCCTGGCAGCCGCAGCACATGAGCGCGGTGGCGTTGCAACGGGCGCGGGATATCGCACAACAGGTCGTGACCGCCCTGGGCGGCCGCGGATTGTTCGGCGTTGAGCTGTTTGTGCGCGGCGACGAGGTGATATTCAGCGAAGTGTCGCCGCGTCCGCATGATACCGGCATGGTGACCCTTATCTCCCAGGATCTGTCCGAATTCGCCCTGCATGTGCGCGCCTTCCTCGGCCTGCCCGTCGGCGCGATCCGCCAGTACGGCCCGGCGGCGTCGGCGGTTATCCTGCCGGAGCTGACCAGCAGCGATGTGCGTTTCAGCGGCCTGGAGCAGGCGCTGAAAGCGCAAACGCAGATCAGGCTGTTCGGCAAGCCGGAAATCGGCGGCAAGCGCCGTCTTGGCGTGGCCCTGGCCATGGCGCAGACGGTGGAAGAGGCGGTAAAGGATGCCAAAGCCTGTGCCGCGGCGGTCAAGGTCAGCGGCTGATGCGCCAGGCCTGAACCAAAAAAAAGCTCCTCTTGCGAAGGAGCCCTTATTACCTGCCTGAATGGCGGGAGCGGATGCGCGCCGGCTTAAAGCTTGGCGCCGGCCACCGCTTCTTTAGCCAGTTCGGTGATGCGCGCATAATCGCCCGCTTCCAGCGCATCGTTAGGCACCAGCCAGGAACCGCCGATACACAGCACGCTTTTCAGCGCCAGGTAATCACGGTAGTTCTTCGGTGAAATGCCGCCGGTGGGGCAGAAACGCACCTGCGAGAACGGACCGGCAATCGCTTGCAGCGCCTTGACGCCGCCGTTGGCCTCGGCCGGGAAAAATTTGAACTCGCGCAGGCCGTAATCCATACCGAGCATCAGTTCGGAAACAGTGGCGATACCCGGGATCAGCGGAATGGTGCCCGCGACGGCCGCTTTCAGCAAGGGTTCGGTCAGGCCAGGGCTGATGGCGAACTGCGCGCCGGCAGCGGTCACTTCCGCCAACTGCTCGACATTGGTCACGGTGCCCGCGCCGACGATGGCCTCGGGCACTTCTTTGGCGATGGCGCGGATGGCGTCCATCGCGCAGGGGGTGCGCAACGTGACTTCCAGTACGCGCACACCGCCGGCGACCAGCGCTTTGGCTAAAGGAACCGCGTGTTCCAGCTTATTGATAACGATAACGGGTACTACCGGGCCTGAGGTCAGGATAGTTTCCGCGCTTGTTTTCCAATGCTTCATGACTTGCTGTCTCCGTATGAACATCATCACCGCGTGTTTAAGGCGTGGCACGCCAAAACACCGGGCTAAAAATTACCGGCGCGGGATCAACCCGGCACCGGTGGGGAATGCGGTGTTATTCAAACTCGTTCCAGGAACGGCCGTCCCGGGTAATCATGGCTACCGAGGCCACCGGCCCCCAGGTGCCCGCCTGGTAAGGCTTGGGCGCGTCATTGTCGGACGCCCAGGCTTCCATAATGGAATCCACCCAGGTCCAGGCCTCTTCCACTTCGTCGCGGCGCACAAACAGCGCCTGGATGCCGCGCATGGTTTCCAGCAGCAGCCGTTCGTAGGCATCCGCCAGATGTTCCTGGTTAAAGGTTTCACTGAAACTCAAATCCAGCTTGGTGGTTTGCAGGCGATGCTTATGATCCAGCCCCGGCACCTTATTGAGGATTTGGATATCCATGCCCTCGTCCGGTTGCAGGCGGATGGTCAGCTTGTTCTGCGGCAATTCCTGGTAGGAGTCGCGGAACAGATTCAGCGCCGGGTTCTTGAAATACACCACCACTTCGGAACATTTGGTCGGCAAACGCTTGCCGGTGCGCAAATAGAACGGCACGCCCGCCCAGCGCCAGTTGTCGATATCCACCCGGATAGACACAAAGGTCTCGGTATGGCTGGCCTTGTTGGCGCCCTCCTCCTCCAGGTAGCCCGGCACTTTCTTGCCCTGTACAAACCCTGCGGTATACTGGCCGCGCACCGTGGTATCGCGCACATTGGTGTGATCGATAGGCCGCAGGGAACGCAATACCTTCACTTTTTCGTCGCGGATGCGATCGGTGGTCAGATCGGATGGCGGCGACATGGCGATCATGGTCAGGATCTGCAGCAGATGGCTTTGGATCATGTCGCGCATCTGGCCGGCTTTATCGAAATAGCCCCAGCGACCCTCGATGCCCACTTCTTCCGCCACGGTGATCTGGACATGGTCGATAGTCCGGTTGTCCCAATTGCTGGCGAACAGGGAATTGGCAAACCGCAGCGCCAGCAGGTTGAGCACCGTTTCTTTACCGAGATAATGGTCGATGCGGTAAACCTGGCACTCTTTGAAATATTCCGCCACCTGATCGTTAATCACGCGCGAAGAGGCCAGATCGGTACCCAGCGGTTTTTCCATCACCACCCGGCTCGGCTCTTTATTCAGGCCGGCCTGGCCCAGGCCCTGGCAGATGGCGCCAAAGGTATTGGGCGGCATGGCAAAATAGTTAATGGTCACCCGGGCCTGCTGGTCGAGTTTTTCACCCAGCCGGTTGAAGTGCTTGGTCTCGTTAACGTCAAGGTTACAGAAATCCAGGCGGCCGCTGAGCGTTTTCCAGAGCTTCTCGTCGATGGTTTCCTTCATGAAGGTTTCCAACGCTTCGCGTACCACCTTGGTATAGGCTTTCACGTCCCAGTCAGCACGGCCAACGCCGATAATGCGCGTCTCCGGATGAATGGAGCCGGCTTTCTCCAGCTGATATAGCGAGGGCAGCAGTTTGCGCCGTGCCAGATCGCCTTTGGTGCCGAAAATCACCAGATCGCATGCCTGGGCTATGGATGTTACCGCCATGTTCCTCTCCTCGTACAGGATGTTTGTAATTTTATTACATTTTAAATGGTTTTATTTTGATGCCGGCCAAAAGAATGCCAAAAAAACCGCGTGTAAACGCTTTTTTTCACCATTAATCACACCATGTCCGCCATGAAAATGTAATTTATTAACAGTTTTGTCAATACATTACACTTCTGAAAGTTAGACACAGCTCATAGTCTGGCAAAAAACCTGCCGTGCCGGTCAGATTAACTGCCTTTGCACCGCGCGTCGTAGTATATTTCATCAAATCGGTAATGATTTCTCCTTTGTGTGAAATCGGTTAAACCCATGAGCTATTAACTTATGAACATGCTGGAAAAAATTAACAGCCATATGGAATTGCTGAGTAAATCCGAGCGTAAAGTGGCGGACGTGATCCTGGCCTCGCCCCAGACCGCCATCCATTCCAGCATTGCCATACTGGCCAGGATGGCCGACGTCAGCGAGCCTACCGTCAATCGTTTTTGCCGCCGCCTGGATACCAAAGGCTATCCTGATTTTAAATTACATCTCGCCCAGAGTCTGGCTAATGGTACACCTTATGTAAACCGTAATGTCGATGAGAACGACGGGGTCGATTCCTATACTGTAAAAATTTTTGAATCCACCATGGCCAGCCTGGAACAGGTCAAAACCCGTCTGGACATCAGCGCCGTCAACCGGGCGGTGGATTTGCTGACCCAGGCGAAAAAGATTTCCTTCTTTGGCCTGGGCGCGTCCGCGGCGGTCGCCCATGACGCCATGAATAAATTTTTCCGCTTTAATATTCCCATCGTGTATTCCGAGGATATCGTCATGCAGCGCATGAGCTGCATGAATTCCAGCGAAGGCGATGTCGTGGTGCTGATATCCCATACCGGCCGGACAAAAATGCTGGTGGACCTGGCGCGGCTGGCGCGGGAGAATGACGCTACCGTTATCGCCATCACCTCCGAATACTCGCCCCTGGCCCATGAAGCCACGCTAACCCTGGCCCTTGATGTGCCGGAGGATACCGATGTCTTTATGCCCATGATATCGCGTATTGCCCAATTAACCCTGATAGATGTCCTGGCCACCGGGTTTACCTTGCGCCGGGGTGCGAAATTCAGGGATAACTTGAAGCGGGTCAAGGAAGCTTTACGGGAATCGCGCTTTGATAAAGCCGATTCAGCAGCGTATAAATTTGATTAATATCGTAAGATATGAACAATAACCCCTCATGGCAGCCCAGGCTACACCGGGCCGGTTCAAAGATGGGGAACGTCTCAACACAGCCGGACTGGCGGCAACGGGCGGCGATATCCAACCGCTGCCTGATAGTACCGCCGGTTTCGATGTTTTCGCTACACCAATAATGCCCAAGTCAACGGAGTTATCCATGTCCAGACGGCTCAGAAGAACCAAGATTGTAACCACCCTGGGGCCAGCCACTGACCGCGACAATAATCTGGAAAAAATTATTGCCGCCGGCGCCAATGTGGTTCGCCTTAATTTTTCCCACGGTACGGCGGAAGATCATTTCAATCGGGCCAACAAAGTACGTGAAATCGCCGCCAAGCTGGGACGACACGTGGCCATACTCGGCGATTTGCAGGGGCCTAAGATTCGCGTATCGACGTTCAGGGAAGGCAAGGTGTTCCTGAGCGTGGGCGATAAGTTTCTCCTTGATGCCAACTTGGGCATCGGCGAAGGCGATCGGGAAAGCGTAGGCATCGATTATAAAGGCCTGCCCGGTGACGTGGTGCCCGGCGATGTCCTGCTGCTCGACGATGGCCGCGTACAGCTAAAGGTGCGTGAAGTCCAGGGCATGAAGGTCTTTACCGAGGTGACCGTCGGCGGTCCGTTGTCCAATAACAAGGGCATCAATAAAATGGGCGGCGGCCTCTCGGCGCCGGCACTGACCGAAAAAGACAAGGCCGACATCATCACCGCCGCTAAAATCGGCGTGGATTACCTGGCGGTCTCCTTCCCGCGCACCGGCGAGGATTTGAACTATGCGCGCCGCCTGGCCCGCGACGCCGGCTGCAATGCCAAGATCGTCTCCAAGGTAGAGCGCGCCGAGGCGGTGGCAAGCGACGAGGCCATGGATGATATTATCCTCGCCTCCGACGTGGTGATGGTGGCACGCGGTGATCTGGGGGTGGAAATCGGCGATCCGGAACTGGTCGGCATCCAGAAAAAATTGATCCGGCGCGCCCGCAAGCTCAATCGCGCGGTGATTACCGCCACCCAGATGATGGAATCGATGATCACCAACCCGATGCCGACCCGCGCCGAAGTGATGGACGTGGCCAACGCGGTGCTGGACGGCACCGATGCGGTAATGCTCTCCGCCGAAACCGCGGCCGGGCAGTATCCGGCGGAAACGGTGGCGGCCATGGCGCGGGTGTGCCTGGGCGCCGAAAAAATCCCCAGTATCAATGTGTCCAAACATCGCCTGGACGTGCAGTTTGATAATATTGAAGAAGCGATTGCCATGTCCAGCATGTACGCGGCCAATCATCTCAAGGGGGTCAGCGCCATTATCACCATGACCGAATCCGGCCGCACGCCCCTGATGATGTCGCGCATCAGCTCAGGCCTGCCTATTTTTGCCCTGTCCCGGCACGAGCATACGCTCAATCTTACCGCGCTCTATCGCGGCGTCACGCCGGTATATTTTGACAGCGACGGCGACGGCGTGGCCGCGGCCACCCATGCCGCCAACCTGCTGCGGGATAAAGGCTTCCTGATGTCGGGCGATCTGGTCATCATCACCCAGGGTGATGTGATGAGCATGGTGGGCACCACCAATACCAGCCGCATCCTGCTGGTGGAGTAATACCAGCCGCCCATGGCATGCTGTGCCCGCCAACCCCGAGCTCGACGCAGACGGGTTAAGGGAGAGCGTGCCAATGGGGTCGAATCGGGCGTGGTATTCCCGCCCGACCGAGCGCCCCATGGTGCGGTAGGCCCGCCAACACCGCGCTTACAGCAGTCGTGTTTAAGGGAGAACGTGCCTATGGGGTCTTTTTTCTTGCCTGTTCTGGGCAATTAACGCTTATAGGGATCTTTATCGCCGGGCTTGCGCGTTTTCAGTAGTTTAAGGATCCAGGTATATTGCTCCGGATTCGGCCCCACCAGGTTTTCCACTTCCTCGTTCATCCGCCGGGCAATATAGCGATCGTCCTGGCCGGCAATATCGTCCATTGGCGGACGAACATAAATATCCAGCTGGCTGGTCTTACTGTTGTACACCGGAAATAGCGGGATTACCGCCGCCCGACAGATTTTCATCAAACGGCCGATTGCCGGCAGCGTCGCTTTATAAGTGGCGAAAAAATCCACGAACTCGCTATGCTCAGGCCCATGATCCTGGTCCGGCAGGTAATACCCCCACCACCCCTGCCGCACCGAGCTGACAAAAGGCTTAACCCCGTCGTTGCGCGCATGCAGCCGCCCGCCGAAACGGCGCCGCACCCGATTCCACATATAGTCCACCAGTTCGTTGCGCTGGTTATGGAACATACCGGCGACCTTCTGCCCGCGCGCCGACATCAGCATGGCCGGCACATCCACCGCCCAGCCGTGCGGCACCAGGAAAATAATATTGCGCTGCTGCGCCGTAGCCTGCGCAATGATCTCCTCGTGGTGCCAATGAACCCGGCTTGACAACCTGTCGGGATTGCGGCAAGCCAGCTCGGCCATCAGCACCGTGGATTGCGGTACCGTGGCGAACATATCGTCAATGATTTTTTCCCGCGCCGGTTCGCTCAGCTCGGGCAGGCAGTACAGTAAATTGGCCCGGGCGCGATGGCGCGCGCCTTTGGCGAGTTTACCCACCATCCGGCCGATGCCGCCCAATACCGGATCGCGTAAACGCGGCGGGATAAAGGTCGCGCCGGCGATTAAGCCGATACCGCACCAGACGCCCCAGTAGCGCGGGTGATAGAACTCGGTTTTAAATTGCGGAATGAATTCAACGGCGGTGATCTTGTTATCGTTTTCCATGCAACTCTCTTTGCTTTCAATCGCCCTGACGGTCGAAAACCCGTGCTGTCGATTGATGAGGCGGGCTCTATGTCCCTTCTTGGCATAATGTAGCGGTAATCATAAACATAAAACGGCAGCCGATCATCTATCGGCTGCCGTTAAGATAACATATCAGTCGAATTGAAGCTGCGGCATGGCTTGCCTGACCTGCGCCAGATAGTCCAGGCGCTCTTTGCCGCTCAGGCCTTCGGTAACCGGCAGCTTGGCGGTCAGCGGATTGACCGCCTGCTGGTTGACCCAGATTTCATAATGCAGATGCGGCCCGGTGGAACGCCCGGTATTGCCGGAGAGCGCAATGCGATCGCCACGTTTCACCTTCTGGCCCGGCTTCACCAACAATTTCTTTAAATGCATATAGCGGGTGGTATATTGACGCCCGTGCCGTATGGCCACGTAATTGCCGGCGCCGTCGCCGTTTTTGCTGACCACCACCTCGCCGTCGCCCACCGCCAGCACCGGCGTGCCCACCGGCATGGCGAAATCCACGCCGCGGTGCGGAGCGATATGCCCGGTGACGGGATTCAGGCGCCGGGGATTGAAGTTAGAGGATACGCGGAACTGCTTCATGGTGGGAAAACGCATAAAACCGCGCGCCAGTCCGGCGCCGTCGTTGTTGTAAAATTTACCGTCCTCGGCGCGGAAGGAATAATAATCCTTGCCGCCGGTGTTGATGCGCACGGCCACCAGTTCGCTTTGCTCGCTGCGCCCGTCGAGCATTTCCCGGGAGGTCAGCACGGCGAACTTATCGCCTTTTTGCAGCTTGCGAAAATCGAGCTGCCACTGCATAGCCTTAATGACCGCGCTGACTTCGGCGTTTGACAATCCAGAGGCGCGGGCGCTGTTGACAAAGCTGCCGTTGAGCTGGCCTGTCAGCGCTATATTTTTCCACTCGCCTGCCAGATTGGCCACGCTTTGTTTAAAACCGCCGTCAATACGGTCATAGGTGCGGGTTTCCCGGCGCGACATTTCCCAGGTCAGGCGCTGCAGTTCGCCGGCGTCGTTCAGGGTCCAGGAAATTTGCTGGCCGATCTTCAGATTACGCAGATCGGGAAACTGCTGGGCCAGTTGGCCGATATCGGACATATCGATGCCATACTGCGTCAAAATACTGCCCAGGGTATCGCCGGTGGACACCACATATTCATGGACGCCCGTTTCATCCGTCACCTTCTCGTCCAGTTCATCTTCCGGCGGCACGTCGTCGTCGTTATCGGCGGCGGATTGATCGATAGGCTCGCTGGCCTCGGGGGCCAGAGCGCGGGCCGGCGCGTCGACCGCCGGCGCGGGCCGGCTGACGGTGGGTTCCATAACAGGGGAATAGACGTATGGCCGCCATACCGCCACGGCCAGGGTAACCACGGTGAGCGACCCCAGCATGACGCGGTGGGGTCGGGGCAGATTATTATACGCCAGCGTGATAGAGCGAAGTATCTGCTGCACTTATTACTATCCTCATGAGTTCTTCTCCAGGCAGCTCACGTACTGGTTCGTCAATTGCAGCAGGAAGTCAATGTAGCTTGCCTTGCCCAATGCGATACCAGTCCCCAGCGGGTCGAGGGTGCCGATACGCACGCTCGTTCCCTGGGCCACAGCGTTGATAACGGCTGGCCTGAATTGTGGCTCAGCAAATATGCACACGGCTTTTTGCTCAACCAACTGTGTTCGAATATGGTGTAATGCCTGGGCGCCCGGTTGGATTTCGGGATTAACGGTGAAATACCCCAAAGGGGTCAGGCCATAGTGTTGTTCGAAATAGCCATAGGCATCGTGAAATACGAAATACCCTTTTCCGCTTACCGGCGCTAGCATTGTAGCGATATTTTTGTCATTTTTTGTCAATGCCGCGGTGAAAAACAGCAGATTCGCGTCCAATTGTGATTTTTTTTCGGGCATCAGCCGCAATAATTGGTCGTGGATGGCGAAAGCGGCCTGTTTGGCAATCTCCGGCGACATCCACAGATGCATATTATATTCGCCGTGATGGTGGTCGTCCGCGTGGGCCGAATCCGCCGGGTCGTCGTGCTCCGCACCTTTTATCAGCAGCGGGCGGACAGACGGCAGCGTGGACAGCATCAGGTTTTTGTCCGCCGGCAAGGCCGCCGCCGGCTTGCTCATAAAGGCTTCCAGTTCCGGACCGACCCAGACCAGCAGGGAGGCGTTCTGGATACGTTTGATGTCGGAGGGCCGCAGCGCATAGTCATGAGGCGACGCGCCATCAGGCAACAGGACATCGGTCGGCATCACGCCGTCGCCGATGGCGGAGGCTATAAATCCCAGCGGCCTGATGGAGGCGACGATATTAGCCCAGGCCGGGACACTGGTCGCGGCAAGCGTCAATACGCCGGCCAGCAGCAGGCGTGGGAATTTTTTACTGCGGGAATTCATAGCGATAATTCTCTTCGGCAACGGTTAGGGGTGTGATATTATAACATTTTGGCTGTTTCGCAACTGTAATTCACATGACCAATCTGGTAACGCTTGACGGTATTTCCGTCTCCTTCGGGCAAAAACACGTCTTGAGTCACATCTCTTTAACGCTGCGCGCCGGCCGGATCCTGACCTTAATGGGTCCGAACGGCGCCGGAAAATCCACGCTGGTGCGGGTAGTGCTCGGTCTGATCGCGCCCACGGCGGGCATCTTGTCGCGTACGGCCCGCCTGCGCATCGGTTATGTGCCGCAAAAAATCCATCTTGACGTCACGCTGCCGCTGACGGTCGGCCGCTTTATGCGCCTGCGGCCCGGGGTCGGCAAAGACGATGTGCTACCCGCGCTGGCGCAGGTCCAGGCCGCTCATTTGCTGGAACAGCCGATGCAGAAATTATCCGGCGGGGAAATGCAGCGGGTGCTGCTGGCGCGCGCGCTGCTCAATAAACCGCAGTTGCTGGTGTTGGATGAACCGACCCAGGGCGTGGACGTGAGCGGCCAGGTGGCGTTATACGATTTGATCGACCAAATTCGCCACAGGTTTGGCTGCGGAGTGCTGATGGTCTCCCATGATTTACATCTGGTCATGGCGAAGACCGACGAGGTCTTATGCCTGAACCAGCATATTTGCTGCTCCGGCTCGCCGGAAACGGTCTCCGCCCATCCGGAATTTATCGCCATGTTCGGTTATCACGGCGTCGAACAGCTGGCCGTTTACCGGCATCACCATAATCATGCCCACGATCTGCAGGGCCAGGTGGTGCGCCGGCGTGAGGACGGCCCGTTATGATTGAACTGCTGCTGCCCGGCTGGCTGGCTGGCGTATTGCTGGCCATGGCGGCCGGTCCCCTGGGGTCGTTTGTCGTCTGGCGCAAGATGTCCTATTTTGGCGACACGCTGGCCCATGCGTCGCTGCTTGGTGTCGCCTTCGGCCTGCTGCTGAATATCAATCCTTTCTACGCCGTCATCGCCGTGACGCTGGTGCTGGCGCTGATACTGGTATGGCTTGAGCGTTATCCGCAGCTGGCCATCGACACTGTGCTGGGCATCATGGCCCACAGCGCCCTGTCACTGGGGCTGGTGGTGGTAAGCCTGATGTCGAATGTACGAGTGGACCTGATGGCCTATCTGTTCGGCGATCTGCTGTCGGTCACCCTGTCCGATATTTTACTGATTGCCGCCGGCGTGGCGGTGGTGCTGATACTCCTGGCCTGGCAGTGGCGGGCGCTGCTGTCGGTAACCATCAGTCCGGAACTGGCCCATGTGGATGGGATTTCCCTGCCGCGGGTAAAACTCTTACTGATGCTGGTCACCGCCCTGACTATCGGCCTGGCGATGAAGTTTGTCGGCGCGCTGATCATCACCTCGCTGTTGATTATCCCGGCCGCCGCCGCGCGCCGTTTTTCCCGCACGCCGGAACAGATGGCGTTACTGGCGGTAGTGGCCGGCATGATTGCGGTGACCGGCGGATTGACGCTATCGGCGTGGTATGACACGCCGGCGGGGCCATCGGTGGTGTTGTGCGCGTCGGTATTGTTTGGGTTGAGCTTGTTTAGTCGGCAGAGGGTGTAGCGCCAACCAACGGCTGATTAATAGCAAATAGGTGCCAGCGGCGGCGGCAATCAAACAACCCATACGGTAAACTGAGCGTTGTCCATGGATGTTGCTTAACGATAGGAGATACACGTGATTATCGCCCAGGTAACAGACATTCATGCGGCCCAGGACAATGATAACCTGTCCCGGCTTGACCGCGCCCTTGCATGGCTGGACTTGATCAAACCCGACGGTTTGGTCCTCACTGGCGACCTGGTTGATGATGACTGGATCGACGGCTACACCGCGATTGCCGCCCGTCTGGGTAATCGGGCCTATCCTGCATTTATCCTGCCGGGTAATTCCGATAACCGCACCTCGATGCGGGCCATTTTCGGCTGTGCTTGCTGGGCCGACGATGCCGCTGGCGCACTGCATTTTGTGGCGGATATCGAGGGTGTTCGCCTTATCGGCCTTGACTCAACGGCTAAGGGAACGTCAGCGGGAAGCGTGGATGAACATCTTCCCTGGTTGGAAAAAACGCTATTATCTGAGGGGCCGGCAACGTCAATGTTGTTTTTGCACCATCATGTATTTGCGAGCGGCATCCCGCCTATGGATCAAATCATGTGCCACGGGTCGGTGGCATTGGGTGAGTTTTTGCGAAGACAACCGCGACGCCCCGTCGCGATAGCGACAGGTCATGTTCATCGACCTGTCGCGGGTACACTGGCGGGAATACCCGCCTATATCTGCGGACCCATTTGTCCCGCAAATCCTATGTGGTTTGGCGCGAAAACCGTCCCACCGGCTAACGACCCGCCCGCGCTCATGATCCATCGCTGGGTAAACGGTACCCTGGTTAGCCATCATATTTCCGTTTGAGTCCGTGAATTGGGTGCGTCTGCTTTCATTTTGCGTGCTCACGCCCATAGCCGATTCCATGCGATATGCGTCATTCTCCTTATAAAGCAGCCGGTTATAGGACTGAGAGCAGAAGTCAGCACGCAGCATAAAATTGCTTATTAAGCCGTTGCTTAGTCGTTGATATTGATTTTGCTTCTGACCTTGAACGTGCTTTTGACCTTAGACCGGCATCAAGCGCGCTGACGGCACGGTGCACGACCGGACGAGCCGCAGGGATGCGGCGAGAGCTAAGGCCCGCGCCGGGAGCGCGTGCCTTGTGGTCCAAAGGGCGTGAACCGGGACGGAAGGCACCGCGCAGCGGCGCGCGACCTGCCGGAAGCCCGGGGGTCGAGGGGGCCGGGGCGACTGCCGGCCCATCGTCGATTGCCCGCACGGGGCAATATATAACACCGCGACGTGTGGCAAGCGAAACTTTCCTCACTGTCGAAAAAGCATGTGCCCCACACGGCAAGAGAAACTCACCCAGCCGTCATTAAAAACATGTGCCCCACACCGGAAGCGAAACTTACTCAGCGTTCAAAAGGCGCCGACCCACACAACAAGCAAAGCAACGCCGCCTGTACCGTCGACGATTAATGCCTCTCTAAAGCTCCCCGCGCACTATGCCAAAATGCTTATACGCAAACGCCGTCGCAATTCTCCCCCGCGGCGTGCGCTGGATAAACCCCTGCTGGATCAAAAACGGCTCGATCACATCCTCGATGGTTTCCCGCTCCTCGCCGATAGCCGCCGCCAGGTTATCCAGCCCCACCGGGCCGCCGATAAACTTATCAATAATCGCCAGCAGCAGCTTACGGTCCATAAAATCGAAACCTTCGGTATCGACATTGAGCAAATTCAGGGCGTTGACCGCCACATCATCGGTAATATTGCCCTCGGCGCGAACCTCGGCAAAATCCCTTACCCGCCGCAGCAGGCGATTGGCGATACGGGGCGTGCCGCGGGCGCGTTTGGCAATTTCATGGGACCCGGCCTCCGTGATGCTAAGCTCCAGGCATTGGGCGCTGCGTTTGACGATATGCTGCAAATCCGCCACCTGGTAAAATTCCAGACGCTGGACAATGCCGAAGCGATCGCGCAGCGGGGATGTGAGGGAACCGGCGCGGGTGGTGGCGCCCACCAGGGTAAAGGGCGGCAGCTCGATTTTAATCGATCGGGCGGCAGGCCCGTCGCCTATCATGATATCCAGCTGGTAATCTTCCATCGCCGGGTAGAGTACCTCTTCCACCACCGGCGACAGGCGATGAATCTCATCGATAAACAGGACATCATGCGGCTCAAGATTGGTGAGCATGGCCGCCAGGTCGCCCGGTTTTTCCAGTACCGGGCCGGAGGTAGTGCGCAGGTTAACGCCCATCTCGTTGGCGACGATATGCGCCAGGGTGGTCTTCCCCAATCCCGGCGGACCAAAAATCAGTAGATGATCAAGCGCGTCGCCGCGCATTTTGGCCGCCTGGATAAAGATTTCCATCTGCTCGCGCACGTGGGGCTGCCCGATATAATCTTCCAGGGTTTTCGGCCGGATGGCCCGGTCGATAATCTCTTCTTCTATCACCACGCCGGCGGAAATCAAACGGTCTGCTTCAATCATCCTCTACCTCACAGCGCGGCGCGCAGGGCGTCGCGGATCATCGATTCGCAATCGGCATCCGGCCGGGCCACTTTACTGACCATGCGGCTGGCCTCCTGAGGCTTATAACCCAGGGAAACCAATGCCGCAACCGCTTCCGCTTCCGGATCGGTATCCGGCTTGCCGCTGGCCGGCGCGGTAAGCGGCATATCGCTGCCGCCGCCCAGGGCAAACAGTTCGCCGTTCATGCCCTTAAAGCGATCTTTCATTTCCACCACCAGCCGTTCGGCGGTTTTGGTGCCGACGCCGGGTAATTTGACCAGCGCGTTGATTTCCTGCCGTTCAACGGTGTTGACGAACTGCTGGGCCGACATGCCGGAAAGGATGGCCAGCGCCAGCTTGGGGCCGACGCCGTTCACTTTGATCAGCTCGCGAAACAACGCGCGTTCCTGTTTGTTGGTGAAGCCAAACAGCAGTTGGGCATCTTCCCGCACGATAAAATGCGTATAAATGATCGCTTCCACGCCGGTTTCGGGCAGCGCATAAAAACAGGTCATGGGCATATGGATTTCATAACCCACGCCGTGGATCTCAAGCAGCACCAGCGGTGGTTGTTTTTCCAGGATGATGCCTCTAAGACGTCCGATCACAGTAACCTTCCTTTCAGGGCTTATTTGTCATATGGCGATGGCATGTTTATAACATAATAAAGGCTGGATGAATATCCAGCCGGTTCGGGCCGGGGGCGGCTTTACCCCAGGCGGCCCCGGGAAAGATTAAGGCGGCTGTTGCCTAAGCGCAGCGCGTTCTGGTTGACATGGCAGTGAGTAATGGCAATCGCCAGGGCGTCGGCGGCATCCGCCTGGGGGCTGGCGGATAATTTGAGCAATACGCGCACCATATGCTGTACCTGGCTTTTGTCCGCCGAGCCGGTGCCGACCACCGTTTGTTTCACCTGGCGCGCGGCGTATTCAAACACCGGCAGCTCATGGTTCATCGCCGCCACGATGGCGACGCCGCGCGCCTGGCCGAGCTTGAGCGCCGAGTCGGCGTTTTTCGCCATAAACACCTGTTCGATGGCGAAAAAATCCGGCTGGAACTGGGTGATGATTTCGCTGACGCCGGCATAAATGAGCTTTAGCCGGGTGGGCAGGTCATCCACCTTGGTGCGGATACACCCGCTGCCAAGATAGGTGAGCACCCGTCCCTGCTGGCGTAAAATGCCGTAACCGGTGATGCGGGAACCCGGGTCGATACCGAGGATAATCGTCATATCCGGGCACCGCCCAGGCTGCCGTCACACCGGAAGTCCGTCACAGCGTTGCCGCCACCTCGTCGGAGATTTCGCCGTTATGGTAGACTTCCTGGACGTCGTCGGAGTCTTCCAGCAGGTCAATCAGCCTGAGCAGCTTGGGCGCGGTTTCCTCGTCCAAATCGGCCTTGGTGGAAGGGATTAACCCCACCTCGGAAGAATCGGCGTGTAATCCGGCGGCCTCCAGGGCGTCCTTGACCCGGCCGAAATCTTCCGGCGTGGTGTAGACATCGATAGCGCCGTCGTCGTAGGTCACCACATCTTCCGCGCCGGCTTCCAGCGCCGCGTCCATCACCTGATCTTCCGTCAGGCCCGGGGCATAGGAAATCACGCCTTTTTTGGTGAACAGGTAGGAGACCGACCCGTCGGTGCCCAGATTGCCGCCGGTCTTGGTAAACGCGTGGCGGACCTCGGCCACGGTGCGATTACGGTTGTCGCTCAGGCACTCCACCATGACCGCCGTACCGCCGGGACCGTAACCTTCGTACACAATGGTTTCCATTTGCGTATCGTCGTCGCCGCCGACGCCGCGCGCGATGGCGCGGTTAAGCGTGTCGCGCGTCATATTATTCGCCAGCGCCTTATCCACCGCGGCGCGCAGGCGCGGGTTGGATCCCACGTCGCCGCCGCCCAGGCGCGCGGCGGTCACCAGCTCGCGAATGATTTTGGTAAAAATCTTGCCACGTTTACTGTCCTGAGCCGCTTTACGATGCTTGGTGTTGGCCCACTTACTATGACCTGCCATAACTCTCTCCGAAATAAGCCTTCTCAGGCCGGATAAATAACAAATTCTTCAATCGCCTGCCGATTGCTCCAGGATTTGGTCAGTAAGGCCGCCTCGGCGGCCGGCAGCCAGCGGTAAGCCAGATGTTCGCTGATTGCGGGTACCCGTTCAGAGGGTAACGTTAAACTGAACCAATATTCTGTATTGCGCGTCACTCCCGGCGCATATCGGTGGCGCAAATGACTGAAAATTTCAAATTCGATACAACGCTCGCAGTCCCGCAGTTCAAGATGCTCGGCGTCGATATCGATGCCGGTCTCTTCCCTGACCTCGCGCCTGGCGGCGGCGGCCGGCGATTCACCGTCCTCAAGGCTGCCGGTCACCGACTGCCAGAACTGCGGGTCATCCCGCCGCTGCAACATCAATACCCGGCCGCTGTCGCCGGCGTAAATAACGATCAGCACCGATACCGGGCGTTTCCAGACCATTATTGCTGCCCGCGTTCCGCCGCTTCCTTGCCCTTGCCAATGACGGCAATAGACAATTCCGCCAGGGCGGCGGGGTTGCCGAAGCTCGGCGCGTCGGTCATCGGATCGGCGGCCGCGGTGGTCTTGGGAAAAGCGATAACGTCACGGATATTGTCGGTGCCGGTCAGCAGCATCACCAGGCGATCAAGGCCGAAGGCCAGGCCGGCATGGGGCGGCGTGCCGTATTTCAGCGCATCGAGCAGGAAACCGAATTTTTCCCGCTGTTCATGCTCGGTGATGCCGAGAATGCCGAACACCGTCTGCTGCATTTCGCTGCGATGGATACGCACCGAGCCGCCGCCGACCTCATAGCCGTTCAACACCATGTCGTAGGCGTTGGCGACGGCGTCCAGCGGCGCGGCCGCAAGCGCGTCGGGATCCATGGCCAGCGGCGCGGTAAAGGGATGGTGCATGGCCGCCAGGCCGCCCTCGTCGTCTTCTTCGAACATTGGGAAATCGATCACCCACAGCGGCGCCCAGCGCGTCTCGTCGGTCAGTTGCAGGTCGCGGCCCAGCTTCAGGCGCAGCGCGCCCAGCGCGTCGGTGGTGATTTTATAACGATCCGCGCCGAAGAACAGGATATCGCCGTCCTGCGCGCCGGTGCGGGCGAGGAGGGATTCAAGCACGGCGGCGTCGAGGAATTTGGCCACCGGGCTCTGTATTCCGTCGAGACCCTGGTCGCGCTTATTGACCTTGATGTAGGCCAGGCCGCGGGCGCCGTAGATTTCAATAAACTTGCCGTATTCGTCGATCTGCTTGCGGCTCAGCTGGCCGCCGCCGGGAACGCGCAGCGCCGCCACCCGGCCTTTGCTGTCGTTGGCGGGGCCGGAGAATACCTTGAACTCAAGGTCTTTCACCAGGTCGGCGACGTCGACGATTTCCATGGGGTTGCGCAGATCGGGTTTATCGGACCCAAAGCGGCGCATCGCCTCGGCATAGGTCATCACCGGGAACGCGCCCAGATCGACGCCTTTGATTTCCTGCCACAGGGTGCACACCAGACGCTCCATGACCTCGCGCACCTGTCCGGCGCTCATGAAGGAGGTTTCCACATCGATCTGGGTAAATTCGGGCTGGCGGTCGGCGCGCAAATCTTCATCGCGAAAGCA
Source organism: Sodalis sp. C49 (assembly GCF_046352915.1). NCBI lineage: Bacteria > Pseudomonadati > Pseudomonadota > Gammaproteobacteria > Enterobacterales > Bruguierivoracaceae > Sodalis > Sodalis sp. C49. The sequence continues at coordinate 1,265,786 of NZ_CP163303.1, forward strand.
TTTCACGATTTGGTAATAGCGATCAAAACCGGACATCATCAATAACTGCTTGAACAGCTGCGGCGACTGCGGCAGCGCATAAAACTTGCCTTTGTGCACCCGGCTGGGCACCAGGTAGTCGCGCGCGCCTTCCGGCGTGGCCTTGGTCAGCATCGGGGTTTCGATATCCAGGAAGCCCTCGCCGTCCATAAAACGCCGCACGACGCTGGTGATACGCGCGCGCGCCTTCAGGCGCTGCGCCATTTCCGGACGGCGCAGGTCCAGGTAGCGATATTTCAGCCGCTGCTCTTCGGTATTGGTTTGATTTGAATCGAGAGGCAGGGGTTCGGAGCGGTTGATGATGGTAAGCTGCGTCGCCAGCACTTCCACCGCGCCGGTGGCCATCTCTTTATTAATCTGGCTGTCGGGACGCGCCCGTACGATGCCGGTCAGCTGGATGCAAAATTCGTTGCGCAATTCGGCCGCGCGGCTGAACGCCTCCTGGCGATCGGGGTCGAAAAAAACCTGCGCCAGCCCCTCGCGATCCCGCATGTCGATAAAAATCAGACCGCCGAGGTCCCGGCGGCGGTTAACCCAGCCGCACAATGTCACTTCCTGGCCTACATGGGACAAATTGATCTGTCCGCAATATACAGTACGCATAACGATATCCTTGATTTTCAGCCCGTGCCGTCCCGCTCGGTAAAGCGGGCCAGGGCTGTTATTCATTAATGACGAAAGTGGCGGCGATGCATCGGTATTTTGCCGGCGTTCGAAAGGCGGCCATTATAAAGGAAATTCACCCGCAGGATAAGCCCGTCAGCACCCTGCGCGCCCCGGCTGGCTAAATAATTATTCATTAACATATTTATTAACAAAAATTCACCCTTGGGCGCTGTCATCCCCCCACCCGGATAACATACCCTCTTGCGGTGGCGATATGAACAGGCTGCGGCCTGGATCGAGGGTATTGTTATCAACCGGAGATATTTTATGCTTAAACTCGACCCCGCGCGCACCGCGCTGGTACTGATTGATCTGCAGCAAGGGATCCTGCCGTTTGCCGGCGGTCCATACAGCGGTGAACAGGTGGTGGCGAAAGCCGCCTCCCTGGCCGCGCGCTTTCGCGCCGCCGGCGCGCCGGTGTTCCTGGTGCGTGTCGGCTGGTCGCCGGATTTTGGCGATGCGCCGAAACAAACGGTGGATGCGCCCACGGGGGCAAGAAGCCTGCCGGAAGACTGGTGGGAATTCCCCGAACAGTTGGGCGTGCAGGACAGCGATATCCGCATCCAAAAACGCCAGTGGGGCGCATTCTACGGCACGGATTTGGATTTGCAGCTGCGCCGGCGCGGCATCGGCACCGTGGTGCTGGGGGGCATCGCCACTAATATCGGCGTGGAATCCACCGCGCGCAATGCCTGGGAAATGGGCTACGAGCTGGTGCTGGTGGAGGATGCCTGCAGCGCCCATAACCAGGAGCAGCACGACGGCAGCATGCAAAACATTTTCCCGCGCATTAGCCGGGTGCGCTCCACCGACGACGTTCTGGCCGCCTTCTAGCCTGTGCGGGGATACCGCGCCGGTACACCGGCGCAGGCTGGCGCCAGGACGGCCCGGTGCCCGCTCCAGCGTTTATCTTTCAGGCTATCAGGGGGATGGCCGGGCCATCCCCCTGATAGGCGAAAATAGGGAACGTATTGCTGACGGGGGGGAAAACTGGCCGCTTACGACATTGACGCCTGTTACCGCGTTGCGATTTTTACAGGCCAGCAAAAAATGGACTCTAAATGTAGCCTTTTTATATATTGGCTTTTTTTGTGCCGGAGATGTGGCACATCAATACCGCAGGCGTAGCTGCGGCGCTCGCAATAGCTACAGTAATTGCCGATGGCTTGGCCATAGGGGATATATTCCCTTTTCCCAGCGGTGAACACGCGGTATTAAGCGGTCGCATTATCATCTTTTTTTCTCTCCGTGGTTAATAAATAGGCCGGGACAGGATTATCCATAAATTCGATTTTTCTCTATAATCCGTAAACCCAGCGACAACATGTTCTTGCCGGGTATGGCTGGGCGCCACGTTAAACGGCAGTTGCTCATGCAACGGGTTCCCTGTCCGGACGTTCCTGTTTTCCTGCTGTCGCAGCGTACGTATTGCCAGGGCGCTGGCGCCGGTGACTTTTCTGATGCCGATAAAAAAGTGTTCATGGCAAACGCGATGGCGAAGGGAATACGGGTTTTACCCGTGGCGTTATCGCCAATAATAACATTGAGGCGCTCCTCAAGTTGCAATTCCAATAATTCAAAGCATTTAAAATTTCTTAAAAAAGAGATTTAATTTTCATCGGACAATCCATTATGTCGTGTTTATTTTTATTATGCAGTAGTGTTGTATTAACGGCCATGGTAAAAATAGCAGCCTCGCTGCGCACGGTATTAGCCCGTCCCCGGCGCGCGGGCAGCATAAATACGGGGCACCGTGCAGCTATAGCATTCATCTGTTATTATTAGTATGCTAAGATATTTTATCAACCGCTTACGCTAAGGATGATTAACTCTCATGTTTATCGGCTTGCCGCAATGGCAACATAGCGCGTGGAACGCCATCGGCATTACCGGCCTGGCGGAGTATGCCCGTTATTTTAACTGCGTCGAGGGTAATACCACGCTGTATGCCCTGCCCGATCCGGCGCGGGTTTATGACTGGCACGCCATGACCACCGACGGTTTTCGCTTTTGCTTCAAGTTTCCCGCGGCTATCAGCCACCAGGGCGGCTTGCGCGATTTCCGCGCGCCGCTGGCGCAATTTTACCAGGTACTGGATCCCTTGGCCGGGCGCATCGGCCAGTATTGGCTGCAGTTGCCTGCCGCCTTCGGCCCGGCGCAACTCGGCGACCTGTGGGCATTTCTCGATGCCTTATCCGGCGCGTTCAGCTATGGCGTGGAAGTGCGCCACCCGCTGTTTTTCGCCAAGGGCGACGACGAGCGGCGCCTTAACCGGGGATTGCAACAGCGCGGCGTCAGCCGGGTGATCCTCGACAGCCGCCCGGTGCATCAGGGCGCCGGCACCTCGCCCGCAATGCTGGCGGCGCGGCGGCAAAAGCCCAAGGTGCCGGTACATGCCGTGCTGACCGGCGATCGGCCGCTGGTGCGGTTTATCGGCAACGACGATATCGACGACAGCGCGCGGCTGTTTCAACCCTGGCTGGATAAACTGGCGTTATGGTCGCAAAGCCGCACCCCTTTTCTGTTTATCCATACGCCGGACATCGGCCACGCGCCGCGCCTGGCCCAACAAGTGTGGCCGTCCCTGGCGGCCAGGATCGGCGGACTCGGGCCGATCCCTCCCTGGCCGCAGCAGGACGCGTTGTTTTAACCTTGGCAAAACCGTTATTTTAAGCAGGATTTTAACGACAGCGCTGCACGGGCGGGATATTATTTGCCCGCTGCTCGTTTTCTGGGAAATGGAGTTAGAGATGGTGAGTGCGCTTTACGTGGTTTTCGGCGCCATGTTATTGATTAAATTATCATTGGATGTCGTTAAACTGCGAACGTTATATCGCGTGGCCTACGGCGACGGTGGATTTTATGAACTGCAGACGGCGATCCGCGTGCACGGCAATGCGGTGGAATATATCCCCATCGGTCTGGTGCTGCTGGTGATCATGGAAATGAACGGTACGCCGAACTGGACCCTGCATCTGTGCGGGCTGATGCTGATGGCAGGCAGAATCATGCACTCTCTGGGCCTGCGCCAGCGGGAATTCAGCTGGCGCCGCACCGGCATGAGCGCCACTTATGCGTCGCTTATCATGATGGTGTTGCTCAACCTCTGGTATCTGCCCTGGGAGCTGGTTTTCAGTTGGCGTTAAACCGCCGGCGGCATAGGGCGCGCAGACGCATGCTTTGTGCCGCTAATCTGTTAGAATAACGGCTTACCCTGAACAACCCCGATATTCCGATGACAAACCACGATAATCTTTTCTGCGCGCCCATTGCCAAATTGGGCGACTGGACCTTTGACGAGCGGGTAGCCGAGGTTTTCCCGGATATGATCCAGCGCTCGGTCCCCGGCTACTCCAACATTATTGCCATGATCGGCATGCTGGCCGGACGATTCGCCACCCCCGGGTCGCAGGTGTATGACCTCGGCTGCGCGCTGGGCGCCGCCACCCTGTCCATGCGCCGCAACATCACCGCCGACGATTGCCGTATTATCGCCGTGGATAATTCCGCCGCCATGGTGGAGCGCTGCCGCCGGCATATCGAGTCGTTTCGCGCCGCGACGGCGGTCACGGTTATCGAAGCCGATATCCGCGACGTGCCGATTACCAACGCGTCGCTGGTGGTGCTGAACTTCACGCTGCAATTCCTTGAGCCGGCGGATCGCCAACGGGTGCTCGACCACGTGTTTGCCGGGCTTAACCCCGGCGGCGCCGTGGTGCTGTCCGAAAAGTTAAGTTTTACCGACGCGGGCATCGGCGAACTGCTGTTCAACATGCATCATGACTTTAAGCGGGCCAACGGCTACAGCGAACTGGAAATCAGTCAAAAGCGCAGCATGCTGGAAAACGTCATGCTCACCGACACGGTGGAAACCCATAAGGAAAGGCTGCGCCAGGCCGGTTTCGGCCATGCCGAGGTCTGGTTCCAGTGCTTTAATTTCGGTTCTTTGATCGCCGTGAAACCGGAGAACGCGGCGTGACGGATTTTGGTGATTTTTATCAGCTGATTGCCAAAGGCCCGCTGAGCCATTGGCTGAATACCCTGCCCGCGCAGCTGAGCGCCTGGCAGCATGACGCGCTGCACGGCAAGTTCCGCCAGTGGTTTAACGCCGTCGAGCGCCTGCCCCTGCTGACGCCCCGGCGCCTGGACCTGCTGCGCGGCGTGACGGCGCAGGGCGAAGCGCCGCTGCCCCCGGGGCAAAAAGAGGGCGTCGAGTCCTTATTGCGCCAGTTGATGCCCTGGCGTAAAGGTCCCTTTTCCCTTTACGATATCGAGATCGATACCGAATGGCGTTCGGACTGGAAATGGGAACGGGTCGCGCCGCATATCAGCCCGCTGGCCGGACGCGTTATCCTGGATGTGGGCTGCGGCAGCGGTTATCACCTGTGGCGCGCGGTCGGCGCGGGGGCGCAGCTGGCGGTGGGCATTGACCCGATGCAGCTGTTCCTCTGCCAGTTCGAGGCGGTGCGTAAACTGCTGGGCGGGGATCAGCGCGCCCATCTGCTGCCGCTGGGGATCGAGCAATTACCCGATCTGGCGGCCTTCGACACGGTATTTTCCATGGGGGTGCTGTACCACCGGCGCTCGCCGCTGGATCATCTGCTGCAGCTTAAGAACCAATTGGTCAGCGGCGGCGAGCTGGTATTGGAAACCCTGGTGGTCGAAGGCGACGACAGGCAGGTACTGGTGCCGGGGGAACGTTACGCCCAGATGCGCAACGTCTTTTTTATTCCTTCCCCCGGCGCGCTGATGTTATGGCTGGAAAAATGCGGCTTTGAACAGGTACGGCTGGCGGATATGTCGCTGACCACCACCAACGAACAGCGGCGCACCGCCTGGATGACCAGCGAATCGCTGGCCGATTTCCTGCATCCCGACGACCCCAGGCTGACGGTCGAAGGCTACCCCGCCCCGCTGCGCGCCGTGGTGATTGCCCGCAAGCCCTGACGTTGCCGCGCCGCGGATAAAAAAAAGCCCCAAGAAAGAGTCCGGGGCTTGGTACTTGCAAGCATCACGTGGGTTAGTTCGTGTGCGCGGCAAAATCAGCGGTCAGGCCGGCCGGTGCGCGGATGAAGGTGTTGACAGCGCATGCTTCATCGCCGCCACCATATCGCCGTCGACGCAATAGCGGGTAAATTCATCCGTTTCATTGTCGACGCTCATGCTTACACCCGCTTTGCGGTAACGCATCCCGGAAGCAACCACCTGTCTTGCGGAACTGTGCAGTTCACGGATGCCGATTTGCTGGAACTTATGCAAATTGGTCAATCGCACGCCAGCGCCTGCCATAATGATTGGACCACGGCTTTGGGCGTTCAGTTCCCTTAATAATGCTAAACCTGTTTCGGCGCTCTGCTGCTGGCCGGAGGTCAGGATGCGCGCCACCCCGAGATCGGTTAACTGCTGCAGGGCCTGGTAGGGGTTGATACACATATCGAAAGCGCGGTGAAAGGTCACCGCCACGCCGGTACATTGCGCCATGATGCGCCGCATGCGCGGCAAATCAATATGCCCCTCCTCGTCCAGCACGCCGACCACCACGCCGGGAAATCCCATGGCGCGTATGGCCGCTAAATCGTTAAGCATGCTGTCAAACTCAATTTCGCTGTAGCAAAAATCCCCGCCCCGCGGCCTCACCATGGGATGAACGGGCAGCGCCAGCCGCTCCCTCGCCAGCCGGAGCGTGCCGTGCGACGGCGTCAGCCCCCCTTCTTTCGGGGCCGAGCACAGCTCGATTCTGTCCGCTCCCGCTTGCTCCGCCGTTATTGCGCACTCAAGGCTATAGCAGCAGACTTCCAGTTTAGGCATTGTATACTCCTTATAGACGCCCCAGGATAACAGGCATTTAAAACACGGGCCTATGGCAGTCGCGATAATTTCTTATTTATCACCCAAGGAAATAACTATGGCATTCAACTTTGACGAAAGTATCGACCGACGTCACAGCGACAGTTATAAATGGCAAAAGTATCGCGATCGGGACGTGATCCCCCTGTGGGTAGCGGACACCGACTTTCGTTCGCCACCTTGTATTATCGAAGCATTGCACGCGCGCGTCGAGCACGGCGTATTTGGTTACGGCGCACCTCCCGCGGAGCTTGCCGCGCTGTTTGTCGAGCGCATGCTCACGCGTTATCAATGGCGCGTCAAACCCGAATGGTTGGTTTTTTTGCCGGGATTGGTAAGCGGCCTTAACCTGGCGGTACGCGCGCTGACGCAGGCGGATAGCAGCGTGGTGATTCCCGCGCCGATATATCCGCCGTTCCGCGCGGCGGCGCGCGGCGCGGAACGGGGACAGCGCCTGGCGCCGATGGTCCTGGCGGAGGAACGCTGGCGGGTGGATCTGGCGGCGATCGAACCGGAGATGGATGGATCGGAGCAATTGCTGATGTTATGCAATCCGCATAATCCGGGCGGCACCGTCTACCGGCGCGAGGAGCTGGCGCAGCACCTGGCGTTTGCGCAGCGCCACGATCTCCTGGTGTGTTCCGACGAGATTCACTGCGATCTGCTGTTGGAACCGGGCGTGGCGCATATCCCGTTCGGATCGCTCGGCGAGGATGCCGAACAGCGCTCCATCACCCTGATGTCGCCATCCAAGTCGTTTAATATCGCCGGCCTCGGCGCCTCGCTGGCCATTATCCCCAATGCGCGGCTGCGTATGAAATTTATCGCCCAGCGCAGCGGCATTGTGCCGAATGTGGATGTGCTGGCATATGTCGCCGCCACCGCCGCCTGGCGCGACGGCCAACCCTGGCTGGAGGAACAGCTCGACTACCTGCGCGGTAACCGCGATTGGCTGGCCGCGCGCATCAATACCCTGCCGGGGTTAAGCATGGCGGCGCCGGAAGCCACCTATCTGGCCTGGATCGATGCCGGCCGGCTTGGGGTGGACAATCCCCAGCGGTTTTTCGAGCAGGCGGGCGTCGGTCTTTCCCCCGGCGCGGATTTTGGCGATCCCCGGTTTGTCCGGCTGAATTTCGGCTGCCCCCGCGCTCTGCTGGTGCAGGCAGTGGAACGCATGGCACGGGCGGTGCAGGCGCTTGGCTAACGGCGCCCGTCCGCCTCATCGCTCACGATGGCGCGCAGGCTGTAGGGGTGGAACTTAATCGTGACCTGCCCATCGGTGACCGCCAGCGTCGGATTGGGCAACCGTTCTCCCGCCCCCGCCGGCGCGCTGTGTTTCAGGCTGATGTCGGGCGCCCCCAGGGCGGAATCGGCCAGCAGCGCCAGCGCCCGCCGCGCCAGCGTTTCCGGCGGTCCGGGCAGGACAATTTCGATATGCTCCCAGCCTTCATGGGGATAACGGCGCGGCCCCGGCCAGGGCAGTTCCACGCAGCCGATGCGCAGCGGCCCGACGGCGAGGGGCGACGGCAGCGCCAGCAGCGCGATGGCGCGACCATTGACGTCGTTTTTTTTCAGGCACTGGCCGCACTGCCGCCAGCCGTCGAACCAGCGCTGCGCCGTGGCGTCCTCATGGCAACGCAGCGCGATATGATCGACATAATGGTCGGCCAATTCCAGATGAAGGCGCGCGGCCAGCGCCGACAGCCGCTGTTCAAAATAGGTCAAATCAGTGACAAGATCCGCTAATTGCGGCACGGCGGTCCAATGCATCCTCATTCCCTTAATTAAAGTAGGACTAAAATTAACGCACCAAAATAACGCAGGCTAAGAAATATCTTATTTTGATACATAACTTAATGTTTCTTTAATGATGTTTACCAAAAACACTTTTTTATATTAACTTACCCGCTTGACGGCATGCGTAAGCGCCGCTGATGTCATTTATTAGCAATGAACTTTAAATGCTCAGTATTATCTTAAAGCGCTTTTGATGGATTGTATACGCCAGGTAATTACGTTATTTTCGAGATCGGTATTATTCTGAGTATATAATTATGATGTTATTAACATTGTGCATAATACTTGTTGTTATTGCGGTATTTTCAATACTTCAACATTTACGCACCCGGAATCGCAATCAGTTAGGCGCATCCAGAAAATCACGCAATCGTTAGCCCCCGCTTGCCCCACCGCGGGGTGAATCGCCTTGTTGCTGACCTTCTATCCAGCCCCCGCCCCACGTTAACTTGACACTGACCAGGCCGGTCATACTGACGCGACGCGCCGTTTATGGTATAAGCGGTGTTTCTTTTACTTTTCGACACGCGCCCGGCGGTTAGCCCCCCGCCGCGGCGCGCGGTCGGCTTATCAGGTAGCCGGAAACACGGGGAGGCGTTCCCCCCGCGTCCAGCGTTAGTAAGAAAGGTAATACGGTGAATATTCAGGCTCTTCTTTCAGACAAAGTCAGTCAGGCGTTGACGGCGGCCGGCGCGCCCGCGGCAAGCGAAGCGCAGGTGCGCCAGTCCGCCAAGGCGCAGTTCGGCGATTATCAGGCCAACGGCGTGATGTCGGTCGCCAAAGCCCTCGGCATGCCGCCGCGCCAGCTGGCGGAAAAGGTGGTTTCGCTGCTGGATCTTGGCGGCATTGCGGCGAAGATCGACATCGCGGGCCCCGGCTTTATCAATATTTTCCTGGACCGGGAATGGCTCGCGCGCCAGGTCGAGGCCGCGCTGGATTCCCCGCGGCTTAATATTACCCCCGTGCAACCCCAAACCATCGTGGTGGATTATTCCGCGCCGAACGTGGCCAAGGAAATGCATGTCGGCCATCTGCGTTCCACCATTATCGGCGATGCGGCGGTGCGCACGCTGGAGTTTCTCGGCCATAGGGTGATCCGCGCCAATCACGTGGGCGACTGGGGTACTCAGTTCGGCATGTTGATAGCCTATCTGGAAAGGATACAGTCGCGCGGCGAGCCGGAGATGCAGTTATCCAGCCTGGAAGAATTTTACCGCGCGGCGAAAAAAACCTATGACGAAGACGCCGATTTCGCCGAGCGCGCCCGCGGTTACGTGGTCAAACTGCAGGGCGGCGATGAATACTGCCGGCAAATGTGGCGCAAGCTGGTGGATATCACCATGGCGCAAAACCAGCAGGTCTACGATCGCCTGAACGTGACCCTTACCCGCAAGGACGTCATGGGCGAGAGCCTGTATAACGACATGCTGCCGGGCATTGTCGCCGACCTGAAAGCCAAGGGGCTGGCGGTGGAAAGCGACGGCGCCACCGTGGTCTATCTGGAAGAGTTCAGGACCAAGGAAGGCGAGCCGATGGGGGTCATCATCCAGAAGAAGGACGGCGCCTACCTCTATACCACCACCGATATCGCCTGCGCCAAATACCGTTACGAAACGCTGAAGGCCGAGCGGGTGCTGTATTATATCGATTCCCGCCAGCACCAGCATTTGATGCAGGCCTGGGCCATCGTGCGCAAAGCCGGTTATGTGCCCCCGTCGGTTCCGTTGGAACACCATATGTTCGGCATGATGCTCGGCAAGGACGGCAAACCGTTTAAGACCCGCGCCGGCGGCACCATTAAGCTTGCCGATTTACTGGATGAAGCGCTGGAACGCGCCCGCCGGCTGATTGCCGAGAAAAATCCGGCCATGTCGCCGGACGAGCTGGAAACCCTGGCGCGGGTGGTGGGCATTGGCGCGGTAAAATACGCCGATTTGTCCAAGAGCCGCACGACCGACTATATCTTCGACTGGGACAATATGCTGGCCTTCGAGGGCAACACCGCGCCCTATATGCAATATGCCTATACGCGGGTGGCGTCGGTATTCAAACGCAGCGGACTGGATGAAAGCCAGCTGACGTCGCCGGTCCGGCTGGAGCAAGAAGAGGAAACGCTGCTGGCGGCGCGCCTGCTGCAGTTCGAGGAAGCCATCACCGTCTTGGCCCGCGACGGCACGCCTCATGTCATGTGCACCTATCTTTACGATCTGGCCGGATTGTTCTCCAGTTTCTACGAGCATTGCCCAATCCTGAACGCCGATAATGGCGGCGTTATGCAAAGTCGCCTGAAGCTGGCGCTGCTGACGTCACGCACCCTGAAGCAGGGCTTGGAGATGCTGGGCATCCAGACCGTCGAGCGGATGTAGCCGCGGGCGAACCCACGCCGCGCGGCGGGCATCATCGGCAATCGCGACGCCGCCGCCGGCGTACTTGGCGTGGCTCACAGGGATGTGAGCCACGCCCCTGTGAACAGCGTTAAACACCCAGGATCTCAGCGCAAGCTGGAGTCAGCTGACCGAGCGGGCAAAATCCCTGATACGAAACCCCAGCGCCGCCAGGGTGGCGAAATACGCCACCACGCCCACCGCCACCACCAACGCCAGACGCAGCAGCCTGGCCAGCATCGTACCCTGCGCCCAGTCGGGCATCACCCACAGCATGCCCAGCAGCGCTGCCGCCATCACCACCACCGCGATGATCAGGCGCACCAGAAACGGCAACCAGCCCGGCTGGGGCTGGAACATGTCTTTCTTGCGCAATTGCCAGTACAGCAAACCGGCGTTCAGGCAGGCGGCCAGGCCGATGGACAGCGACAGCCCGGCATGCTTGAGCGGGCCGATAAACACCAGGTTCATCAGCTGTGTCATGATTAACGTCACGATCGCCACCTTGACCGGCGTCTTGATATCCTGGCGCGAATAAAACCCCGGCGCCAGTACCTTCACCATGATAAGGCCGATAAGCCCCACCGCGTACGCCATCAGCGCCCGTTGCGTCATGGCGGCGTCGAAAGCCGAGAAGCGTCCGTACTGGAACAACGATACGGTAAGCGCTTTCGCCAGGATCCCGAGCGCCACGGCGCTGGGCAGCGCCAGCACAAAACACAGCCGCAGCCCCCAGTCCATCAGGCGGGAATATTCGTCATGGTTACCGCTGGAAAAACTGCGCGCCAGCGAAGGCAGCAAAATGGTTCCCAGCGCCACGCCCAGCACGCCGGATGGGAATTCCATCAGCCGATCGGCGTAATACATCCAGGAGACCGAGCCGGAGACCAGGAAGGAAGCGAAAATAGTATTGATAATCAATGAAATCTGGCTAACGGATACCCCGAGGATCGCCGGCCCCATCAGGCGCAGCACCCGCCAGACCCCCGCATCCTTAAACTGGATGCGCGGCATCACCAGCATGCCGATTTTTTTCAGGTGCGGCAGCTGATAGCCGAGCTGCAGCACGCCGCCCACCACCACCGCCCAGGCCAGGGCCAGCACCGGCGGATGGAAGTGCGGAGCGGCGAAGAGCGCAAAACCGATCATGCTGACGTTAAGCAGCGTCGGGGCAAACGCCGGCACCGAGAAACGGTTCCAGGTATTGAGGATGGCGCCCACCAGCGACGCCAGCGAAATCAGCAGGATATAAGGGAAGGTAATGCGCAGCAGGGACGAGGTCAGGATAAATTTATCCGGCGAATCGGTGAATCCCGGCGCGGTGACCATGATAACCCAGGGTGCGGCCAGCATGCCGGCCAGCGTCACCAAGGCCAGCGCCAGGGTCAGCAGGCCGGCGATATAAGCAATAAAAGTACGGGTGGCTTCCTCGCCCTGCTGGGTTTTATATTCCGCCAGTATCGGCACGAACGCCTGGGAAAAGGCCCCCTCGGCGAAAATACGCCGCAGCAGGTTGGGCAGCTTAAAGGCGACAAAAAACGCATCCGTCGCCATACCGGCGCCGAAAATGCGGGCGACGATCGCATCGCGGGCAAAACCCAGCACCCGCGAGAACATGGTCATGGAACTGACAGCAGCCAGTGATTTCAATAAATTCATGGGGTTATTTTTCTACAGCGTCCGGATGCCGGAGTGAAGGGAACAACATCGCCCCCGCCGGCGCCCTGATCCTTTTATAAGTGCGCCTAGTCTACCCTGACTTCAGGAAATCGCTACTGCGAGTTGTTACGCGGCGTAAGTCCGCCCGCGGCAACCCGGAACCCCGGACCGGCGCGGACGGCAGATATTCCCCGTTCCCGGGGCAAGACCGCGTTATAACTTCAGCACCAGGTGATGGACGCCCCCATCGAGCGGCGCGCGCGCCTGACGATCGCTAAGCGCCAGAGGCGCGTCGTTAAGTATCGCCTCGCTCACCCCGCGCGGATGCAGGCCGCTATTGGTGACTTCGATGGTGAAACGGGTGTCCAGCACCAGCACCTCGGCGTCGAAGCCCGGCCAGCCGGAAGGCAGGCACGGATTGATAATCAATACGTCGCCTTCCCGGCGAATACCGAGAATGCCTTCCACGCCGGCACGGTACATCCAGCCGGCCGAGCCGGTATACCAGGTCCAGCCGCCGCGGCCGACATGGGGCGCCACGGAGTAGACATCGGCGGCGATAACATAAGGCTCGACTTTGTAACGCGCCACCTGTTGCGGCGTGCGGGCATGATTGATGGGATTGAGCAAGGCAAACAGCTCATGCGCCTTATCGCCCTGCTCCAACCCGGCGAACGCCAGGATGGCCCACATGGCGGCATGGGTATATTGGCCGCCATTTTCACGCAATCCCGGCGGGTAGCCCTTGATATAACCCGGGTCGTGGGTGGTCTTATCGAACGGCGGCGTAAACAGCAGCGCCAGCTTATCCTCGCGACGGATCAACAAACGATCCAGCGCGGCCATGGCCGTCGCCGCGCGCGTGGGGTCCGCTTCCCCTGAAAGCACGGACCAGGTCTGGGCGATGGAGTCAATGCGGCATTCATCGTTATCCTTGCTGCCGAGCCAGGTGCCGTCGTCAAAGGTTGCCCGCCGATACCACTCGCCGTCCCAGGCGTCGCGCTCGATCGACTGGCGCACGGATTCCTTGTGCGCCTGCCAGCGCGCCGCGCGTTCAGGCTCGCGGGCCGCAACCCATGGCATGAACAAAGTCAGGGTGCGGATCAGCAGCCAGCCCAGCCAGACGCTTTCCCCTTTGCCCCCTTCGCCGACCCGGTTCATGCCGTCGTTCCAGTCGCCGGTGCCCATCAGGGGCAGACCGTGCGCGCCGGTAAGTTCCAGGCACTGCTCCATGGCCTGTACGCAATGCCGGTAGAGCGTCGCGCTCTCGGCGGCCACCATCGGCTGGAAGAAGGCGTCGTGTTCGCCCTCCGCCAGGAGTGGCCCCTCAAGATAGGGCAGCACTTCGTCCAGCACCGCTTCGTCGCGGCTGCAGTTGATATAAGTGGCGACGGCGAACGACAGCCATACCCGGTCATCGGAAATGCGGGTACGCACGCCCTGGCCGGAGTGAGGCAGCCACCAGTGCTGTACATCGCCTTCCATAAATTGCCGGCCGGCGGCGCGCAGTAAATGTCCGCGCGTTTGTTGCGGCTGCGCGAAGGTCAGCGCCATGCCGTCCTGCAGCTGATCGCGGAAACCATAGGCCCCGCTGGCCTGATAAAAGCCGGAGCGGGCCTGGATACGGCAGGCCTGGGTTTGGTACAGCAGCCAGCCGTTAAGCATGATATCCATGGCCGGATCGGGCGTGGTCACCTGTATCGATCCCAGCCGCTGTTGCCAGTGGCCGGTCACTTCCGCCAGCACCGCGTCCAGATCGGCGGCGCGATAGCGTTCGATTAAGCGGCGGGCGCTTTCGGCCGAGTCGCTCTGGCCGATAAACCAGACCACCTCTATGCTTTGATCTACCCCAACCTCGATATGGGTTTGCAATACCGTGCAGGGATCAAAGCCCGCGCCGCAGGCGCCGCTCAGGCGACCACCGTTGACCAGCGCGGCGGGCGCCGCCATGGCGCCGTTGCGGCCGAGAAACTCGGTACGGTCCGCGCTGAACGCGTCCTGACGGCCGTCGAGGTCGGCAAACGCCACCCGGTTCTGGAAGGCGGTGCTCCATGAATTACGCACCAGCACCGCGCCGGTGCTTTCGTCATGCTCGCTGATGATAAACGGCCCGGACGCGCTGCGCGAAGTGCCCAGTACCCATTCCACATAGGCGGAGACGGACAGGTGCAGCGTTTGATCGCTCAGGTTGCGAATGGTCAGCCGGGAGATCTTGATGGAATCCTCCAGCGGCACATACTGAAGCAGCGTTACCGCCGCCTCGAGGGTATTGTGTTCGAAGCGGGAGTAGCCGAAACCGTGGTGGGCGAGATAGCGACCGCCATCATTGATGGGATGCGCCGTGGGACTCCATAAGGCGCCGGTGACCTCGTTGCGGATATAGATGGCCTCGCCGCCGCTGTCCGCCACCGCATCGTTCAGCCAGGGCGTAAGCTGGTTTTCGCGGCTGTTTTGCGCCCAGGTATAACCGCTGCCCCGGGCCGACACCTGGAATCCGAAGTCCGGATTGGCAATCACATTGATCCAGGGCGCCGGCGGGCAGGTTTGCGCGTCAATCACAGTGACATATTCACGCCCCTGCCTGGCGAACCCGCCGGTGCCGTTGAAGAACGCCAGGTCCGCGGGCACGGGCAACGCGCCGGGCGTCGGCAGGCGCATCTTGCGCTGCGGCAGCAGGGAGACCTGCGGCAGCTCCAGCGAAGCCAGCTGCGAGCCGATGCTGCCGCGCCGCGCCAGCAGCGCCACCCGGGCGACGGACTGCAGCAGCATACGCGCTTCCTGGCTTATCAGATCCGCGCGCAGGGTATAGACGCCGCCGCGCGAGGCATCGCCGGTATAACGCGGGTGGGACTGGCTGCTGCGCACCGCCGTCTCAATGGCGATTTGCAGATCCTGCAAATAGGACGAGGCGTGTTCATTAATAATCACCACGTCGACGCTGAGCAACTTCATATGCCAATATTCATGGGCGCGCAGCAGTTGCTTAACCTGGGCGATATCCTGGATATCGTCGATGCGTAGCAAGACGATGGGGAGATCGCCGGAAATGGACAAGGGCCACAGGCCCGACTGGACGCCGGAACCGCGGATAATCGAGGCGGAAGGCGCGCGGAAACGCGAATCGGCATACAGCAACGGCGCGGCCAGGCGCTGGAAGTCCGCCGCTTCCTCGGCGTTGATATCCAGATGGCGCAGCTGTACCTGCGCCTGGGTCCAGGCCAGCGTTTTCGCCCGTTTGTAAGCGCTGCGGTCGTGGTGCTTATCAATGAGCTTCATCAGCTCTTCTTCAGAAGAGGCCACCAGCGTCCAGTAGGTTACCCTCACCGAGGTGCCCGCCGGAATACGGACCTGTCGCCGCAGGGAGAAAATCGGATCCAGCACCGTGCCGACCGTATTGGACAACGGCTGCCGTCCCAGCACCGCGTCGGCATAGGTGGGCGACGAACCCTTGCCGATAAACCGAGCCCGGTCGGTTTCATACTGTGCGTCGGACAGGCTTTCGCCCTCCACAATAGCCAGATGCGCCGCCCAGACGTGGGGTTCCTGCGGGGTTCGGGTCCTGCGCGTGGCGACCAGGGCGGTAAATTCCGGCAGATAGCGCGTCTGCACAAACATTTTGGCAAACGCCGGATGGGCGGTATCGACATTCGCCGGCGCCAGCACAATCTCCGCATACGAGGTCAATTCAACTTCGCGGGTACGGCGGCCGCTGTTGGTCAGCATGACACGACGCACCTCGCCGTCATCCTCGCCGGACACCAGCACGTTAAGCGTGGTGGTCAACGTGCGGTCATGGTGGATAAAGGTGGCGTCGTCCTCGCTGAAGATCACCTGGTTGAAAGACTTCCCTTTCAACGCCCGCACGCGGCGTTCGCTCAGCGAATCCGTTCCCTGGATTTGCAGACCGGCCGACCAGATCTTGCCGCTGCGCAGATCGCGGAAACGAATAAATGAACGGCTGTCGTCGCGGGTGACATCCTCGCGCCAGCGGGTAATGGCGATATTGCCCCAGCGGCTGTAGCCGCCGCCGGAGACGGTCAGCATAACGGCGTAATGACCGTTGGAGACCAGATGGGTCACCGGCGCGCCGGCGGGCAACGCGGAATACCGGCGCTGCGTAAGATACTCGTGGCCGGATTTGACCACCGCTTTTTTCACTTCTTCGGCATGCGGTTTGGTCAGGGCCACTTCCCTTGGCATGCGTTCTTGCAACAGCAGCTCGCTGGCCTGGATCATCGGCTCGCGATGGAAACGCGCGCGCATGGCGCCGTCAAGCAGGGCGTTATCCAGCGCCACGATAGTCATGCCCTGATGATGGGCCATATAGCTGCGCACGATAGCCACTTTCTGGTTATCAGGCAGCCTGGCGGCGGTAAAGTCCAGCGCTTCGTAAAAGCCATAATCGCCGCGCGCCCCGATCTTCGCCAGCCGCCGGTAATTAAGCAGTGCGCCGCGCGCATCCACCATCGACGCCAGGCCGGTGGCATAGGGGGCGATAACCTGGTTTTGCGCCAGGCCGCGCTGCAGCCCCAGCCCCGGCACGCCAAAGTTGGAATATTGATAGGTTAAATCCAAATCGCGCGCGTTGTAGGCGGATTCCGAGACGCCCCAGGGAATTTTCAGCATGCGGCCATAGGCCTGCTGATGGGCCACCACCACCCGGTTGGTCTGCTCCAGCAACGTGCCGGCGGCGGCGCGCATCACCAGGGACGGCATCAAATATTCAAACATCGACCCGGACCAGGAGATCAGCGCCGCGCCTTTACCGGACTGAATGGCGGCGCGGCTGAGGCGGAACCAGTGGCGCGTGGGAATGTCGCCCTTGGCGATGGCGAACAGGCTGGCCAGGCGGGCTTCGGACGCCAGTAAATCATAACAGCTGCTGTCGAGCTGGTTATCGGTGAAGGAGTAACCGATGGAGAGCAGTTTGCGCTCGTCATCCACCAAAAAGCGGAAATCCATGCCCAGCGCCAGCGCCCTGGCGCGATCCGCCAACTGCTGCAGGCGTTCGTTATAGCTGTCCGCCGCCAACAGGCGATCGGCGTTAAGTCCGGCGATGCTGGTTCTCATCGCCTCCAGCCAGAACATCAGCCCCGGTTCCGGCGCGTCGTCGTGCGAGGCGTCATCAGTCGGTTCCGCCTCGGGGGATACGGCCAGATCGCTCATTAAACCGCAGGCCTCCTCGCTAAGCGTGGCGAGCGTGGGCAGCAAGGTATTATCGGGCTGCTGCCGCGCCAGCTGGGCGGCGATTTCATCCAGCAGGGCGTCGAGCGGCAAGCCGTCGATTTCAGGCGCTTTTTTTAACGCCCTGCGGATTAACAACAGATGATCCATGGCGCCGGCGCGCCAGCCCGGCGCCACCGGCGCGCAGCGCCATTCTTCGCAGGCGTTGGCCAGGGCGATCAGGTGACCGGCCAGGTTGCCGCTATCCACCGACGATACGTATGCCGGGGCCAGCGCCTCGAGATTGCGGGTCTCATACCAGTTAAAAAAGTGGCCGCGATAACGCTGCAGCTTATCCAGCGACGCGAAGGTTTCTTCCAGCCGATCAAGCGTCGCCCCGGTGGACGCCCAGCCGAAATCGCGGGCCGACACCGTGGACAGCAAATACAGCCCGATATTGGTGGGCGAGGTACGATGGGCCACCACCGGCCTGGGTTCTTCCTGGAAATTATCCGGCGGCAGCATATTATCCACCGGGGTAACGAAGGTTTCAAAAAAGCGCCAGGTCCGGCGGCCAATCAGGCGCAGCGTCTGAATTTCCTTATCGTTCAACGCCACTTGCGGCGCAATCACCGGCTCCCGGCTGGCCCATAACGCCATGACGGGCGACAACAGCCATAAAAGGGCGAACACGGCGACAAGCGGCCAGTTCCACGGCGCCAGCGCCAGCGCCAGGGCCGCCATCAGCAGTCCCAGCAGGATGCCGGCGGACATTTGCCGGCAAAACCCGCCCAACCCCAGGCGCGGGCTGCCGCCGGTCTGGGCCGACGTGGTCCATTCCAGCAGCTTGCGATGGCTGAAAAATACCCGTGATAATGAACGCACAATGGCGTCCAGCATATGCCAGGCGTTGTCGGCTAAAAACACGATCTGCATCAGGATGCGCAGCAGCGCATAGCGCAAATCGATGGCGACGTTATGTAAATGCTTGTGCAGCGGGATACGTCGCCGGCGCGGCAGCAGATCGCAGAAAATCGGCAATAGCGATGGCACGGCGAAGGCAGCAATCAGCGTCAGTACGCCCAGCGCGGCCGCGGCCGGCGGCAGCAGCCAGCACCAACCCAGGGCCAGCAGGCTGAACGGCGCCAGCAGCGAACGGCGCAGGTTGTCGATCATCTTCCAGCGGCCGACGGCGGGCACCGGGCTGATGCCGTTGCGCCCGTTCATGATCCAGGGCAATAACTGCCAGTCGCCACGCGTCCAGCGGTGCTGTCTTTTCGCCACCACGTCGTAGCGCGCCGGCGAGTCTTCCACCAGTTCCACATCCGAGGCCAGGCCGGCGCGGGCATAGATACCCTCAAACAGATCGTGGCTAAGCAGGGTATTTTCCGGAATGCGCGCGTCAAGCGCGGCGTCGAACGCATCGACGTCGTAAATGCCCTTGCCGGTATAAGATCCCTCGCCGAACAAATCCTGATAGACATCCGAGACCGCCGAGGCATAGGGATCCATGCCGCCCGGCCCCGAGAAGACGCGCTGGTAGATAGAGCCGTCGTTGCCTAGCGGCAGGGACGGCGTAATGCGCGGCTGCAGGATGCCATAGCCGCTGACGATGCGCTTTTTGCCGGCATCGAATTTCGGTCGGTTCAGCGGGTGAGCCATTTTCCCCACCAGCAGCAGCGCGGTTTCACGCGGCAGCCGGGTATCGGCGTCCAGGGTGATCACATAGCGCACCCCTTCCGGCACCTGGCTGCCCGGCAGGAAGCTGGTATCACGCGCGCCGCGCAGCAGACGGTTCAGTTCGTGCAGTTTGCCGCGTTTACGTTCCCATCCCATCCAGCAGGATTCGCGTTCGTTATACAGGCGGCGACGGTGCAACAGCAAGAAACGCGCGCCGGCGGGACCAGGGCCATGACGTTGGTTCAGCCGCTCGATGCCTTCCCGGGCGCAGGCGATAAGCTCCGCGTCCCCGGGCAGCGTTTCCAGCGGGGCATCCAGGCTATCGGAGAGCAGCGCAAAAGTGAGATCGCCTTCGCCGCTGGCCAGGTAGTGGACTTCCAGCCGCTCGATTTGCTCGGTGATGTCCTCCTGGTCGGTCAGCAGCACCGGCACGACGATCATGGTGCGCAACGCCGTCGGCACCCCGTCGGTTAACGCCAGGCCGGCCAGGGGCGACGCGCCGAGGCGCCAGTTGACCAGCCGGTTGACCAGCGCGCTGGCGGCATCGCTCAGGGCCGGCAGCGCCAGGATAATAAAGACCGCCAGGGCGCCAGCGCCGAGGCCGGCAGCCAAGAGCTTGCTCCCCGCCCATGCGGCCAGCAGCAGGCTTAACAGGATAATCGCCCCGCCGTAGCCGGCGATGCCAGGTTCAATGGCCATACGGCTGATGCGTAAGCGCCATGGCGGTTTAAAATCGATAGACTGCTCAAAGCGTCTGCGTCCGCCGGCAATCAGGTGATAACCGGGATCGCCGACGCGGGCGGCCTCGAGAGGATCGTTCTGGCTGGCCGCGGCTTCATGAGCGGCCGCCAGGACCTTATCCGCGATATCCAGCTCACTGTAGGACGATCCGCGCGACAACTGCTCGATGGCGCTGCGGTAAAGATTGCGGGTGGTAAAATTCATCTCGTCAAAGGCGCTGTGCCGGCGTAAACGTTCATCCACCAGGCTGATGCTTTCAAACAGCGTCGCCCAGTCGATATCCGAGATCAGGCGCATGCTGGTGATGATATTGCGCACCGTGACGTTGGAGGCGCCCAGGCGCTGCTGGGCGTTTTGCACAATCGATTCGATGGAGCTGTCCTGCTGGTGAAGCTTTTCTTCCAGCCAGGCCAGGGACGGGGTGGTGCGGGGATCCTGGTTGCGCAGGCGTTTCGCCAGCTGCGCGGCAAAATGCTCATTAAGCGGCAAGGTATAGGCGGATAAATGCGCCGCCTCCATCGCCGCCTGGGCATTGCCTTTGGCCAGCAGCTTATTGGCCAGGTCCTCGGCCTCCTGCCGGGCCTGGCGCCCCTCGCTCATCTGATCCGCCAGCCGCCGCAGGTTCTCGATAAGCACGATGCGCAGGGTGATGGCCACCGCCCAGAGTTCACCGATGGTGAGCGGCTGTACCCGCTGGTAGGCGGCGATAAAACGCTTGAGGTTTTCCGGATCGAAATGACTGTCGGTATGGGCGATAAACGCCCATGCCACGCCGAAGACCCGCGGGTAACCGGCAAACGGCCCCTGCGCCAGCTTTGGCAGCAGCCGGTAGAAACTCGGCGGCAGATCTTCGCGGATTTCACGGATCTGAGCCTCGACCAGATGATAGTTATCCAGCAGCCACTCGGCGGCCGGCACCACGGTATGGCCTTTTTCCAGTTCCAGCGCGCTGGCGCGGTAGGCCGCCAGCAACACCGCGGCATTATCATTAAGGCGCTGGCGCAGCGGCGAGACGGTCGGCGGGCGGTCGGCGATCGCCTGGGCGGCCGCCAGGCTTTCCGCGTGCTGCTCAAGGCGTTCAACACCAAATAATTCTTTCCTGACCGGGGCAGGATCGTTCCACGGTGACGAGGCTTCACGAAAACGGTAGATCCCAGCAAGCAAATTTTTCATAGCAGCCTTAACCTGCGGCTTCATGCCACAGGCATTACGAAAATGTTATCGGTGCCAAATACGGCGTTATATCGCCAGCGCGCCAACTCGTTGCCGTTATCCATGACACGGCGAAATCCACCTTGCCATGGCGGCGATACAAACCCTGGAAAGAGGCGCTATGCGTCGCGCCTGGAATGAGACGCCCTTAAGGCTAAATAGGTATGTAGGAACTTATTGGGAGGCGCTTAACGCCCCCCGGCCCGCCGCATTGCAGCGCGCCGATATCGGGTTCTCTGACTATGGACCATAAAGGTCATTTGCGCCAATAACCTGATGCAATTATGCCTGGGCCGTCATGACAATCGTTGCAAACAGGCTATGACGCTATGTCCCGTCCCGGAAGGGGTTCGGACGGACCGGCGGGAACGAGGGTTTAACCGGCCGGCAGGCGCTCTATCCAGGCCTGAGCCATCAGCGCCTGTTCGCCGCTGGTTTCAGGCTGGGTTTGATGGGACACCGCCGCGATAAAATGCGCCACCGCCCCGGTAAAACCACGCTGGGTCAGGATCGATTGCCAGGCGGGCACCGGCAGTTCGCTGATGACGCCCTGGCTTTCGCTGCGCCACGCGCGCATCTCCTCGACGCGGTACACCGCGCCGGCGGTCACCGCGATCACCGTTTCGCTCTGGCTGCCGGCCTGGCGATGCATACTGGTGGTGACGGCGCAGCCCCGGTGCATAAAATGATGCTCGGCGTACAACATCTGTCCGGCGGCGTTATCCCGCAGAATGCCGCCGGTCAGTCGGGGCCCGCCGGCGGCGTCATTGGCCGCAGCGGCGTGATCCCGCGCGCCGTCGGCAAGCCAGAGCGCGGTATCCACCACGTGCAGATAATCGTCCAGCAGCGTGAAGCCCATCGCTTCGGGACCGACGTTGTCCAGACGGTGTTTATCCATGCGGAGGGAGGCGGGCTGCTGCATCTGTTGTTTCAGCCTGAGGTAGAGCGGCGCGAAACGGCGGTTAAATCCTACCATCAGCGCCCGTTGTTTCCTGGCCGCCAGGGCGACCAGCCGTTCCGCCTGCTCAAGCGTTGCGGCCAGCGGCTTATCCACATAGACGTGCAGGCCCCGTTCCAGTAAATGGCTAACCACGGCAAAATGGCTGGCGGTGCTGGTATGCACGAACGCCGCGTCGCAGCGCTGCGCCAGGGCGTCCAGGCTGGGAAAGCTTTCGATGCGGTAAGCCGCGCACAGCGTGCGCGCCTTGGCCTGGTTGGGGGAAAACGCCCCGGCCACCTCCCAGTCCCCCGCCTGGCACAACAGCGGCAGGTAAACCTTTTGCGCGATGCCGCCGAGTCCGACAATCCCGATACGTAATGTCATAATGTCAATGCCCCTAAAAAACGCTTACCGCCCGGGCTTCCAGGCGGCATAGGTCAGTGCCGTCAATATATGGTCGCGCCATTGCCCGTCGATCAGCAGGTAATCCTTGGCATATCCTTCCCGCTCGAACCCCAGGCGGGCCAGTAGATTACCGCTGCGCTGGTTGTGCGGCATATAGTTAGCCATGATACGGTGCATTTGCTGATGGCGCTGCATATAGCGGATGGCGGCCTGCAGCGCTTCGAACATAAGCCCCTGCCCTTGCCATTTTTCGCCCAGCGAGTACCCGAGAAAACAGGCATGGAAGGAGCCGCGCAGCACATTGCTGAAATTGGCCACGCCGTAGACTTCGTTTTCCCCGGGATCGAGCAGGATAAAATAGTAGGCGGTGCCCTGCCGGTGCATTTCGGTGATCATCCCCAGCCGGGCCTGCCAGCCCGACGGAAAACAGTGGCTTTCATCGCGCACCGGTTCCCAGGGTTTCAGGTACGCCTGGTTGCCGGCATAATACTCCGCCAGGCGGTAAGCATCGCGTTCGTGGACCAAACGCACCACCAGTCTGGCGGTAACCAGTCGCACTTTTGGCGACGCCTGTCGATAGCCAAACATCTTCCCTCCGCAGTCCGGGCGATTATTGAATCATGTTTACCTTAGGGTCTGGGTACCGGCGTGATGCGCGGCGATGATACAACCCGGCGTATGTCACCATCATACAATCTCCCGGCGCCGATGTTATCCTGTTAACGCGCGAGAAGATGATCCCTCTCATAAATTAGCGTTTCTATTAATAATTTTCGATAAAAAATTATCCTCTTTGCCGGGCTATCGTTATGGACGCATTACGTTCAGAATAAGTGTTCTCGTAAAATTTCTTTTTGGTTTGTGGTGAAGCATGTCCTCGGTGTCGCAAGCTCGGAGCTTGGGTAAATATTTTCTGCTTATGGATAATATGTTGGTGGTCCTGGGCTTTTTTGTCGTGTTTCCGCTGATTTCCATCAGGTTTGTCGATCAGTTGGGCTGGGCGGCGCTTCTGGTCGGTATTGCGCTTGGGCTGCGTCAGCTCATCCAGCAGGGCCTGGGTATTTTTGGCGGCGCCATCGCCGATCGCCTGGGCGCCAAGCCGATGATTATTACCGGCATGCTGCTGCGCGCACTGGGCTTTGCGCTGATGGCCGTCGCCGATCAACCCTGGATACTTTGGCTTTCCTGCCTGCTGTCGGGCCTTGGCGGTACGCTGTTTGATCCGCCGCGCACCGCGCTGGTGGTCAAGCTGACCCGGCCCCACGAGCGCGGCCGCTTCTTTTCGCTGTTGATGATGCAGGACAGCGCCTGTTCGGTGGTCGGGGCGCTGATCGGCAGTTGGTTATTAAAGTACGATTTCCATCTGGTGTGCTGGGCGGGAGCGCTGATGTTTATCCTGGCGGCGATGTTCAACGCCTGGTGGCTGCCGGCATATCGCATCTCATCGGTGCGCGCGCCCATGCGCGACGGCATGCGGCGGGTATTCAGGGATCGGCGTTTCGTCACCTACGTGCTGACGCTGACCGGCTATTATATGCTGGCGGTGCAGGTCATGCTGATGCTGCCGATCCGCGTTAACGAAGTGGCCGGCCAGCCCGCCGCGGTAAAATGGATGTACGCCATCGAGGCGGTATTATCCCTGACGCTGCTTTACCCCATCGCCCGCTGGAGCGAAAAGCGCTTTAGCCTCGAATTGCGGCTGATGGCGGGTTTGATGATCATGACGCTGAGCCTGTTCCCCATCGGCATGACCGACAGCCTGCAGACGTTGTTCTGCCTGATCGGCATGTTTTACCTGGGTTCCATTATTGCCGAACCGGCCAGGGAAACCCTGAGCGCGTCGCTGGCGGACAGCCGGGCCAGGGGCAGCTACCTGGGTTTCAGCCGGCTTGGCCTGGCCCTGGGCGGCGCCATCGGCTATAGCGGCGGCGGTTGGTTATATGACGTCGGGCACCGGCTGGACGTTCCCGATCTGCCCTGGATAATGCTGGGCCTTATCGGGTGCGCAACCCTGTTCGGGCTGTACCGTCAATTCCATCAGCGCCGGATTGAACCGGCCATGCTGAGCGGTCGCTGAGGATTGGTGGCCCGGCCCATGTTGTCCCATAATGATTATTACCCTGTCCGGCGCGCGGCGGTATGGCGCGCCGCACGCATTTAACCAGGAGAACATGCTTCATTATGAAACTCTACATTTATGAGCACTGCCCGTTTTGCGTCAAAGCGCGGATGATATTCGGCCTGAAAAATATTCCTATCAGTCTCCAGGTATTGATGAACGACGACGAGGCGACACCTATCGGCATGGTGGGGAAAAAAGTGGCGCCGATCCTGCAGAAGGAGGACGGTGGCTATATGCCGGAGAGCATGGATATCGTCCATTATATCGACACCCATTATGGTAGCCCTTTGGTGACGGGGCCCGTCAATCCCGCTATCGGCAAATGGCTGGAAGCAAACCATCCGGCCGCCTATCCGCTGGTGTTGCCGCGTAACGTTAACGGCAAGTTTGCAGAGTTTGCCACTCCTGAGGCGCGCCATTACTTTATCAGGAAAAAAGAAGCGGCCAGCGGCAGCTTTGAGGAACTTCTGGCCCATACCCCGGGGCTGGTAAAAAAAGTCAGCCAGCACTTGCGCGAGCTTGAACCGTTGATCCAGCAGTCCAACGCTTGTAACGGCGAGCTGTCCGACGATGATTTCCATTTGTTTGCCCGTCTGCGTTCCCTGACCATCGTTGCGGGGCTGGAATGGCCGACGCGGGTGGCTGAATATCGCGATAATATGGCCAAGCAGACTCAGGTTAATCTGCTTACCAGCGTAGCGCAATAACCTGCTTGCCCGCGCCTGGCCGCGGTACGCCGGGCGCGGGGCGTTCCTGAGGCATAGTGAGTTTTTTCCGGTGCGTGCGGCATGATCCGGCGCGCCATCCGCCGGGGCGAGACGGTTATCCTGTAATGAGCAGACGCCACGGTATTGAGGGTAGAGGACAGCATGAAAAATCGTTTCGTTGCATGGATTAAGCTGCTTTTCAGCTGCGTGCTGGCCGGCAGTTTATTAAGCGGCTGCAATAATTTGACGCAGTACAGCATCAGTGAGCAGGAAATAAACGCTTATCTGCAAAAGCATAACGATTTCAGTAAAAATATCGGCGTTCCCGGACTGGCCAACGCCCATATCGTCGTCACCCATCTGGCCAGCGAGATCGGCCGCGCCGAGCCCGATAAGGTGCGGTTATCCGGTAACGCCACGGTCAATGTCGATACCCTGTTCGGGTCGCAGCAGGCCGAGGCGACGCTGACCCTGCAGGCGCAGCCGTATTATGATAAGTCGCAGGGCGCGGTGTTTCTGAAAGATATGCGCCTGGTGGATTATCAGGTTCAACCGGCTGATGTCGACACCACCTTTCGCGCTTTGTCGCCTTATCTCGACCATGCGCTGAAATCCTATTTCGATAATACGCCGGCGTATGTGCTGGACGCCAATCGCAATAAAGATGAGGCGTTGGTGAAAAAGCTGGCGCAGGGATTGGAGGTTAAACCGGGCAAACTGGTTATCCCGTTTGGGTGAGCCCCATCGGCACGCGCTCCCTTGAACACGTCTGCCTTGAGTCCGGCGTTGGCGGGCCTGGCATGCCATGGGGCCTCGGCCGGGCGGAAAAACCACGCCCGATTCGACCCCATCGGCATGCTCTCCCTTCAACAGGCTTTATGCGGCATGGGTGATCGCCCTATTATTCAGCAGGGGTTTCGTCCAGTTCTTCGCGCAGCGCCTCAAGGGCTTCACGGCAGATTATCGCCAGTACCCGATAAAAGTCCCCGGTGGCGCAAGCCTCCACTTTACCCAAAAAGCGATCGCTCCAGGGCAGCAAATACAGATCGAACAGCTGGCATTGGGCCTGGGTTTCATCCAATCGCGCATGATCTTCCAGCCACGAGCCGGCAAGAAGCAGCGCGCCGAAATGATCTGCCGGGCCGTCTCCGGCCGGCATGCCGAGCTGTTGCAGGAAGGCCCCGACCTCGCCCTCATCCGCCGCCAGCCACGCCGAGCGCAGTGGCGGGACTTTTGCTTCGTCGCCGGTAAATAGCAAAGCGTATTGCGCGGCCAGGGCCTGCGGTTCGCAGCTTTGCTGCAGGCGGGCCAGCAGAGCGTCTTGCTCCAGGGGCCAATGGGCCGTCAGCTTACCCTCGCTGATAAGCGTCATCAGCGGCGCCAGCATGGCATCCTGCGGCTGGCGGTAAAATAACGTTCCCAGCACCCGGCAGACCATGGAAAAATCATTCATCGTGTTATCCGTTTTAGTAAGCAAAGTAAAACCGGCGCCGACCTTGTCATAAAACGTCCCCTGACGCAATGGTGTTAATACCCACGCAGGCGATCAACCAAGCCAAGCGGCGTCTGTCCGGTCTCGATACGACGTATGTTATCGGCAATGCTGTCCATGGCCTGCGACGGCAGTGTCGTGGCGGCAATATGCGGGGTAAGCGTAATGCGCGGCGCCGTCCAGAAAGGATGATCGCGCGGCGGCGGCTCCTGCCGGCAGACATCCAGCGTTGCCGCGGCAATCTGCCCCTGCGCCAGAGCGGCAAGCAGGTCGTCTTCCACCATATGCGCACCACGGGCAATATTGATGATATACGCGCCGCGATTGAGGCGCGCAAACAGCGCGGCGTTCAGGATGCCTGTCGTCTGCGGCGTGTTCGGCAGCAGATTCACGAGTACCTGTACGCCGTTGAGAAACGCGTCCAGGCCTTCCCGGCCGGCAAAGCTGGCCACTCCCGGGATAACCTTCGCGCGGCGGGTCCAGCAGCGCACCGGAAAACCCATGGCACGCACCGCCATTGCCGTTTTACCGCCCAGCACCCCCGCGCCGGCGATGCCGACAAGAAAGGTTTCCCTGGCGGGCAGCGCCAGCTCGCGCCATTCTCTCAGGCTTTGCTGCAGGGCATATTCATCCAGGCGCCGGTAATAGCGCAGCACCGCGGCGACAGTATACTCAATCATCTGCTGCGCCATGCCGGTATCTTCAAGCCGCATCAGCGGTACATTCGCCGGCAGCATATCCGGGTGCAGGCGCACCTGATCCATTAAGGCGTCCACTCCCGCGCCGAGGGCAAACACGCCTTTAAGGCCGGGCCGGCCGGCCAGCATCGCACGGGGAGGATGCCAGACCACGGCATAATCGGCCGGCAGGTCTACGTCCTCTCGCCACAATCTGATATCAGCGTCAGGAAATCGTTGCCGCAAGCCGTCGATCCACACCGCCGCGTTGTCCGTCGGGTGATAAAAAATGATCCTCATAATAAAACGCCTTCCATCCCAGCTTTTTTTCACCATTTAACATACCGTTAGCCTGGGTAAAGCACAATCTTGCCAAACGGTATGACAGGTAACCACAGCGGTTGCCCATGCTAAAAATCGCAATCGCTAATACTCAGGCTGGCGCATATAGTCATTTTTTACCAGCAGTTAACATTTTGTGCCTTATTGCCTGGCCCTGTGACGGCTGATGCAGGCGCCATAACATAAAAAAGCTAAATTTAAGTGACAAAAAGTGAAATCATTAAGAATTATCTTATGCATGCGCTGGGTTGAATGCGGAATAAACATCGGGCGGTATTTGCTTGTGAAAAAGAATAAGCGAAAAAAAAATTACTCACTGGCCGATATTATTTTTCGCATTTTTTGTATGGACTTGGACATGAATAATTATTCCGAACCGTTTAGGGTATAGCGTCATGATACGAATCAACATTATGATCTTACGACAATAGTAGGACGACTGGCGGCTGCATGCGTGTTTAGCCCGCCACCGCAAAAATCTGATATCAGGGCCTGCATGCCCTGAATGTAGGCTCCCTTATCCAGTCGGGCATTTACAACTAAAAGTTTAAAATTAACGTTTATCTATTCCTCTGAAGAAGGAAATAAAACAATGAAATTTTATAAAAAAGCGTGATTAACCCCATAAACTATTAGGTTTTGTAATTTCACTTGCGCAAAAAGGTACGATTTGATGTTTTTAAATTCAGATTTATTACCGTCGCGACTTCCCCGGTCTCGACTATTGTTTATAAGGACTCAAATCGTACAACCGAACTATCAGGTATTGGAGAAAACTATGAGCAGGTAAATGAGTGATGAAAAAAATAAAATATCAGACAGTTACCCCTTATAACTCTTGAAAATTTTATGATCGCGTGTAGCTTGCGGATCAGCGATATGATAAGAAAAAAAATACTATTGAGGTATTTTGAGATGAAACTTACACAACCCATCACGATCAATCATCTTGATGTAACAATTGCGCCCAATATCCATAGTCGTCTGCGCTGGAAAGAGTACCAGATACTAAATTTATTAATCCAGAATTCACCAGCGGCGGTGACGCGTGCCGAGCTGGTTAATCAGATTTGGAAAGGAACCTATTGTTCGGACTCGACCATCAACCAAACGATAAAATCCATTCGCCAAAAGCTGGGGGATGAGAACCATGACATAATTAAAACCATACCGCGCATAGGCTATATCATTGAAGAAAAACAAATGGTTAATATTTTCTTTAACCCCCAATCCGTCGATGAATACGTACCTGAGCCCTTAAGACCGGAACCCGCGCAGGCCACAGCAGCTACGGCGGCTACGGCGGCCCGCATGACTTGCGAGCCAGATATCCAGGAAACGGCCACCATGGAAGACGCGTCTTTTGACCAGCCCACCTGGGCATTGCCGCCGCCTTCGAGAATTACAAAAACCATTACCAGACCGACAGTAAATAGATCGAATCCGTTAAAAGATGTTTCTTCCGCTTTTGCGGCCAGGATTCAGCAAACAAAAAGTAAAATCATATTGGGATCAATGGCTTTTTTTATTTTATCTCCTTTGATAATGTATTCCTTTTCAACAATTAAAATCCCTTTCGCTTCTTATGCGTTGGAACTGGCGCGGTTCAATAAAGTCAACGCGGTGACCCTGACGTGCCCGTTAGGTTATAATAGTTCTTCCAGTGACGCATTTTCCTGCAAAAGCCTAACGGTCAAATTCGACGGCGTTGCTTTCGATTGCCAGGTGTTAGGTGAAAAGTAGCGTTTCACTCCCTGACGCCCTCGTTATTTTCATAAAAAAGCCCGAATAGATATTCGGGCTTTTTTATCGGCTAATGAAATTTCTCCTGCCGTTAAGTGAAATGAAATTCAGGTGAAATCATCCTTTTTTCAGTCAATTCTTATATTCCATGAAACTAAAATTATTTTTCTAAAAATTATTTTACTTTTTTTTATTTGCCTAAGTAAGCATAAAGCTATATTTTTCAATTATTCGAGAAAGTTATATTTCGGATACGTGCCTGTAGCTACCTTGTTAAGCAATCTTTAACAGCTCTATTGACATCGGAATTTGAGACATTTTTACCCGAAGAGGAACATGAGAGCTATCATTTATAATTCATTGTGGATCATACTTGAGAAGTTATGCTTTGCAGGCGCAGGCATCATTTCAGCAATGTATATAGCCCGTTATCTTGGACCTGAAAATTTCGGTACGCTGAGTTATTTAGTTTCGATTATCGCATTGATATTGCCTTTTATACAATTGGGCAGCGACAATGTCTTATTCAATCGCATAGCAAAAAACCCGCACAGTGGCATGAACCTGATGGCAGCCTCGTTGCGGATAAAGTTCCTGCTGTTTATCATTTTCAGCGCGGGACTGCTCCTCTGGGCATATTATGCTGTCCCACGGCAACACTTTTATATTTTAATGATTTTATTACTGGGAACGTTTTTTACCTTAAGGGATATTTACAAACTGTATTACGACGCGACTCTGGCGTCCAAGGTTAACCTGATTATCAACAACACGGTATTGGTTATATTTGTGCTAGCCAACCTGCTGTTTGCCTGGTTGCAGCTAAGCTTGATATGGTTTGCGGTTTCCCTGGCGGGCAGAAGCTTTGTTCCTTATATTGTGCGCAGGGTTCTATTTTATCGCCATCAACAGGCTAAAGGGATTCATTATAAAAGAAAGCTGAAGGCCAAATACAGCCGCTTTTATAATATCTATTTACTGAAGGTGGGGTTGCCACTGGCTATATCCAGCCTGGCGATAGTGATCTATACCCGTATTGATCAGATAATGCTGGCGAAATTCATTGGTTATCATGCGGTGGGTATTTATAGCGCGGCACTGGCGATAAGCGGTGGCTGGATGCTGGTTCCCATGGCGCTGATTACCTCGTTTATGAGCACCATCGCCAGCGAGCGCGATGCCAAAAGGGCCGCGGACCGTGTGCGCATGCTGTATATGGTCACCCTGGTAGTGTGCGCGCCGGTGATAATCATCATAGGATTTTTTAGTCACGATATCATACAGTTAATTTATGGTGCCGCCTATAAAGACTCGGCGTCCATCCTGTTGATATGTGCATTGACATCCCTTTGCAGCGTATTGGGCACCATTTCGTACCGGATAATATTGATGCATTCCGGCTATCATTTTGTCGCATTAAAGATGCCGGTTATCGCCTTACTGAACATAGCCCTCAATTATCACTTTATTCCGCTATTCGGCATAAAGGGCGCGGCGCTATCAACCTTATTATCCGAGGCCATATCTCTGTTCGTGCTCAATGCGTTGTTCAAAAAAGGGTTAGTCACTTATCAGTTGCTCAGTGCCTATAAAAGTATTCCAAAATTTATAATTGAGGTGCAAAACTATGTTAAATCCACTCGTCAGGCAAGCGTTTAAAATGTTGCCAGATTTCTTGTATCATCAATTAAAATATGCGCGTGTATTCAAAAAATGGCCGAACATGGCCCAGCCAACGACCTTTAGCGAGAAAATCACTATACGTAATTTTCGGCCTAAGCAGATTTACACAAACTTAGCAGATAAATACAAAGTTCGAGATTATATTGCTAACACCATAGGCGAAAAATATCTCATCCCGCTGCACGCAGTGTTCGATGTACTCACGGAAGAAATTTATGCGGCTCTTCCGCAAACCTTCGTTATCAAGGCCAACCATGGATGTGGTTTTAACTTAGTCGTGCACGATAAAGCGGATACCACCTTCGCCCAACTCAGTGCGTTAACCCGTTATTGGACTAAAACCAATTATTACAAAACCAATCGAGAAAAACATTATAAAAAAATCCAGCCCCGCATCCTGGTGGAGCACCTGCTGCAGGACGAGGGCCATATACCCAACGATATCAAGTTCCACTGCTTTAACCAGCAGGGTGAGATGCATATTTTTATCCAGGTTGACTACGACCGTTATGGCCTGCATCGCCGCGACGTATTTGATACTGAATGGCACAAGACCGATATCAGGATGGGCTTGCCGAACAACCCTGTCCCTATGCCCGCGCCTAAGAATTTACCGGAAATGGTGACGCTGGCAAAACGTCTGGCGGCGGATTTTAATTATGTCAGGGTGGATTTTTATGAAGCCGACGGCAATGTCTATTTTGGTGAGCTGACCTTTACGCCGGGCGGTGGCCTGTGCAAAATGTATCCGGAAGGGGTGCAGCACCAATGGGGCAGTTTTTTTACCGAGTAACGCCGGGGCCCGTGGTAGAAATGATAATAAATATAAGATGTCATTAAATGGTATTTTACTGCACCGATATCGCTGAGAGGCGAACCGGGAATAGCACCGTCTGCACACATGAACGGGCGGGCTATTCCCAGCTTTTTCGGCTGGGCGTTGCCGGCGGCATAATACTGAGGCTTGCCGCGCGAAATACCCCCCTGCCCTCCCCCGCGCCGCACATTATTCACCCCTGACGGCAGGCCCGATGGCATCGCCACCGCCGCCAGACAAGCGATACGCTCAAACCCTGAGCAAACAACGCATCCCTGATAAATTATACTTGACCGGAATGGGACGAATCCCTATAGTACCGCCCCGTTGACCCTTGGTTAACAGCGTGGTGAGGTGTCCGAGTGGCTGAAGGAGCACGCCTGGAAAGTGTGTATACGAGAAATCGTATCGAGGGTTCGAACCCCTCCCTCACCGCCAAAATTATTAGGGTCAAGCTGTTGTTAACAGCCTGGCCTGGCGGTAATAAAAAGCCCGGATGATTATCCGGGCTTTTTTTAACTCAATGATAAGGCGCCATACTGACGACGCATGCGTAGCGACCGTCAGCGATAGGCATTCAGCGTACGCTGGCACAGCGCGGAGCGAACGCAATCCTGTTTGCCGAAACGCACCACACCGATCATTTCGTCCTCCTCGTTAAACCGCTCCAGAGCATCAGCCAGTCCGGATTTTACCCCTCTGGGCAAATCACATTGCGTAATATCACCGTTGACAATAACCGTGACATTTTCTCCCAGACGGGTTAAAAACATCTTCATTTGGTTGACGGTAACATTCTGCGCTTCATCCAGAATAACCACCGCATTTTCAAAGGTACGTCCGCGCATATACGCAAAAGGAGCGATTTCCACCTTGCCGATTTCAGGGCGCAGGCAATATTGCATAAAGGACGACCCCAGCCGGCGCAGCAAAATATCATAAACCGGTCGGAAATAAGGGGCGAATTTTTCAGCAATATCCCCCGGCAGGAAACCCAGGTCTTCGTCGGCCTGTAATACAGGCCTGGTAACGATAATACGGTCAACCTCTTTGTGGATTAATGCATCGGCGGCCTTAGCGGCGCTAAGGAAGGTTTTACCACACCCTGCCTCGCCGGTTGCGAAAATTAACTGTTTGGTCTCAATGGCTGTTAAATAAGCTTCCTGAACTTCATTACGTGCCTCTATTAACCTGGTGTCGCGACTGTCGCGCGCCATGCCTATCGATTCAATCCCGCTCATATGAACAAGAGAAGTGACCGAGTCCTCTTCACGCATTTTGTGATTGCGTGATTCACGCCGGATAACGCGTTTAGCTTCGCGACGAGCTTTGATCACTACTTTTTGTCTTCCCATAAGTGGCACCTTACAGTTTGTTTCACCATTCACACAGGCATAGGCCTGGTGATTACGCTTCACATTCAGATGAGGTTGTGGCTTCCTTTAAAGCCAATAATAGCCATGAGATAAGATGACACGGCCCGTTGCATCCGCATGGACAATACGGACGTACCGGAGTGCGCATCAGTTGGAAAAAAGCAACGGAGTTGAGAACACAAGGGAACAATTACATTGCCGGTCGGCAAAAACGAAGTTGGAAACGAAGCGTTGAAATTACAACCGCCGACTGTTCCGGAGGCGATTGGTGCAGAACCTGGTATTGCCATCAGCCCATAAAAGGACACTGTCATTAGCGATCCCCGCAGTGAGGTTATGAATTTCGCATCTGAACAACTTTCTAAACTAGCTTGATGTCTTGAGTATAATGACATTGCATCACTTTGCGCTGGGATTGCAATATTTTTTTTAGCATTCGACCAAATAATAAGCAATAGCCGTTACGCTTGAACTGGATGACCTTAACCCAATAGCGCCCCCCGACTTTATCGCCCGCTGATATATCGCCCCACAGAACGCTTTTTCCCGCTGCGCTGGTAAAAACCCGCGGCTTACGTAAAACATCAATTATTACAAATTTAATCAAATAACCCCCGTCACGCCGTTCTTGCGCCATCATGCCGGTGCGGTTTACGGCGTCCAGGCGTCGCCCGCGCCACGATTGCAACCTTATTAACTATAAGTTAATTGTTTATTAACCCGGTTGCACTTAGTTGCAACATTGGCGATAGTGATATCTCACATGCTCGCCGGGGATACAGCGATGGTAACCACTACGATGGGGGTAAAGCTTGACGATGCCGCCAGGGAAAGGATTAAGAACGCGGCGCGGCTGATTGATCGCACTCCGCATTGGTTGATTAAGCAAGCTATCTTCCATTACCTGGATGAGCTGGATAAGGGTCATGCCCCTGGGCAAGACGCCGCGTCCATGCCCGGGGACAACGACCCGGCGGAGCCGCCGGCAATAGAAACGCGCCAGCCATTTCTGGAGTTCGCCGAACAGGTATTGCCGCAATCGGTATTGCGCGCCGCCGTCACCGCCGCAGGGCGACGTCCGGAAACCGAAGCCGTGCCGTTGCTGATTGAACAGGCGCGCCATCCCGCCGCCGCGGCGCAGATAAGCCAATTAGCCCGCCGCCTGACCGAAACGCTGCGCCAGCAGCACAGCGCCGGCGGCCGCGCCGGCATGGTGCAAGGATTTCTGCAGGAATTTTCCCTGTCGTCGCAAGAAGGGGTGGCGTTAATGTGCCTGGCGGAGGCGCTGCTGCGCGTGCCGGATAAGGCCACCCGCGATGCGCTGATCCGCGATAAAATCAGCCGCGGCAATTGGCAGCCCCATATTGGCCGCAGCCGGTCGGTATTTGTCAATGCCGCCACCTGGGGACTGCTGTTTACCGGCCGTCTGGTGGCCACCCATAACGAGGGCAGCCTGTCGCGCTCCCTGAACCGTATTATCGGTAAAAGCGGCGAGCCGTTGATCCGCAAAGGCGTGGATATGGCCATGCGCCTGATGGGCGAACAATTCGTCACCGGCGAGAATATCGGCCAGGCGCTGGCCAATGCCCGCCGGCTGGAACAGCGCGGTTACCGCTATTCCTACGATATGCTGGGCGAAGCCGCCCTGACCGAGGATGATGCCCAGGCCTACCTGCTTTCTTATCAGCAGGCCATCCATGCCATCGGCAAGGCCTCCAACGGCCGCGGCATCTATGAAGGACCGGGCATTTCCATTAAGCTTTCCGCCCTGCATCCGCGCTATGCCCGTTCTCAATACGCGCGGGTGATGGACGAACTCTATCCCCGGCTGCTGGCGTTAACCCTGCTGGCGCGCCAATATGATATCGGCATTAATATCGATGCCGAAGAGTCGGACCGCCTGGAGCTATCCCTGGATTTATTGACCCGACTGTGTTTTGAACCGGTGCTCGCCGGCTGGAACGGCATTGGTTTTGTCATCCAGGCTTACCAAAAACGCTGCCCGTTTGTTATCGACGAGCTGATAGACCTGGCGCAGCGCAGCCAACGGCGCCTGATGATCCGTTTGGTGAAAGGGGCGTATTGGGACAGCGAAATCAAACGCGCCCAGGTGGAGGGACTGGAAGGGTATCCGGTCTATACCCGTAAGGTATATACCGACGTCGCCTACCTTGCCTGCGCGCGCAAGCTGCTGGCGGTGCCGCATCATATTTACCCGCAGTTCGCCACCCATAACGCCCAGACGCTGGCGGCCATCTATCATTTCGCCGGGCAGAACTATTATCCTGGCCAATACGAATTTCAATGTCTGCACGGTATGGGCGAGCCGCTGTATGACCAGGTGGTGGGACCGGTGGCCGACGGCAGGCTGAACCGCCCTTGCCGCATCTATGCCCCGGTGGGTACCCATGAAACCCTGCTGGCTTATCTGGTGCGCCGGTTGCTGGAAAACGGCGCCAATACCTCATTTGTTAACCGTATTGCCGACAGCGCCCTATCCCTGGATCACCTGATTGCCGATCCGGTGGACGAGGCGCTGGCCATCGGCGAACGGGAAGGCGGCGTTGGCCTGCCGCACCCGCTGATTCCCCTGCCCCGTCGGCTGTACGGTCCGTTACGGCTTAATTCGGCCGGGATCGATCTGGCCAATGAACATCGTCTCGCCTCGCTCTCCAGCGCCTTGCTCAACAGCGCCAACCTGCACTGGCGCGCCCACGCCGGCGATAGCACGTCACGCGACGGCGAGTTATGGCATGCGGTGCTTAACCCGGCCGACGCGCGCGATAATGTCGGGGAATGCCGCGACGCCACCGAAGACGACGTCGAGCGGGCCATTGCCTGCGCGGATCACCACGGCGCGATATGGTCGGCCACGCCCTGCGCCGAACGAACCGCGGTTTTAAACCATGCCGCGGATCTGTTGGAACAGCGTATGCCCACCCTTATCGGCCTGCTGATACGCGAGGCCGGTAAAAGCTTTGCCAACGCCATCGCCGAAGTGCGCGAGGCCGTCGATTTCCTGCGCTACTATGCCGGCCAGATCCGGGAATTCGATCGCGACGGCTGCCGTCCGCTGGGGCCGGTGGCCTGTATCAGCCCCTGGAACTTCCCCTTGGCCATCTTTACCGGCCAGGTG
The DNA here is from genome assembly GCF_046352915.1 of Sodalis sp. C49. Taxonomy (NCBI): domain Bacteria; kingdom Pseudomonadati; phylum Pseudomonadota; class Gammaproteobacteria; order Enterobacterales; family Bruguierivoracaceae; genus Sodalis; species Sodalis sp. C49. The sequence goes on from NZ_CP163303.1 coordinate 1,302,414, forward strand.
GCGGCGGCGCTGGCCGCAGGCAACAGCGTGCTGGCAAAGCCCGCCGAACAAACGCCGCTGGTGGCCGCGCAGGCCGTCGGCATCCTGCTGGAAGCGGGCGTGCCGCCCGGCGTACTGCATTTCCTGCCGGGCGACGGCGAGACCGTCGGCGCGCGGCTGGTGGGCGACCATCGGGTGCGCGGCGTGATGTTTACCGGGTCCACCGCCGTCGCCCGACTGATACAGGCGACGCTCGCCCAACGGCTGGACCCGCTGGGACGTCCGGTGCCGCTGGTGGCGGAAACCGGCGGGATTAACGCCATGATCGTTGACTCTTCCGCTTTAACGGAACAGGTGGTGAACGATGTCATCGCCTCCGCGTTCGACAGCGCCGGGCAACGGTGTTCGGCGCTGCGTTTATTATGTATTCAGGAAGAGGTGGCCGAACGCACTCTGCGCATGCTGCGCGGCGCCATGGCGCAGTGCAGCGTCGGCGATCCGCAATGGCTTGCCACCGACATCGGTCCGGTGATTGACGCCCAGGCCCGGCAGGCTATAGAGGAACATATCGCCGCCATGCGCGAAGCCGGCCACCCGGTATGGCAGGGCGCCCATAACGACGGCGCCGGACGGCAATCCCTGGGCGCCGGTACCTTTGTCATGCCCACGCTGATTGAGCTGGACAGCGTGGCGCAGCTGGATAAGGAAGTGTTCGGTCCGGTCCTGCACGTGGTCCGCTACCGCAGCCGCGACCTGAACACCTTGCTTGAGCAGATTAACGCCGGCGGGTATGGCCTGACCCTGGGCCTGCATACCCGCATTGATGAAACCATAAACCGGATAATGGAACAGGCGCGGGTAGGTAACTGTTATGTCAACCGCAATATGGTCGGCGCCGTGGTCGGCGTGCAGCCCTTCGGCGGAGAAGGACTCTCCGGCACCGGGCCCAAAGCCGGCGGCCCGCTGTATCTTTATCGCCTGTTATCCCAACGGCTGCCCGAGGCACGGCCCGACGCGCTGCGCGCCGGGGACGCGACCGGCAGCCCGTGCGCGCCGCGGCCGGCTTATGACGCCCTGATGATATGGGCCGGGGAGAATATGCCGGCGGAGAAGGTGCGCGCGCTCAGGCGCTTTGGCGAGCTGTCATTGGCCGGCACGGTCAGGATGCTCACAGGCCCGACCGGCGAGCAGAACAGCTACCGCTTATTGCCGCGCGCACGCGTATTGTGCCTGGCCGAAGACAATAATGACCGGCTAACGCAACTGGCGGCGGTGTTAAGCGTCGGGTCCCAGGCACTGTGGCAGGACGGGCCGGAGACCCGCGTGCTGTATGACGGTCTGCCGGAGGCGGCGCAGGCGCGCATTGTCCTGCACGATGATTGGCTCAAGGCGGCGGATCCGTTTGACGCCGTGCTGTTCCATGGCGACTCGGACCGGCTGCTGGCGCTCTGCGGCACGCTCGCGCGGCGGCCCGGCCCCATTATCCAGGTGCATGGCTACGCGCGCGGCGAGACGGCGATTTTACTGGAGCGCTTATTAGTGGAACGGACGGTCAGCATTAATACCGCCGCCGCGGGCGGCAACGCCAGCCTGATGACCATCGGCTAAACCTTTATCCCCCGTCCGCCGCCATGGTATAGACATGGCGTGGACGGGCAACCGGCCTGGCTTTTAAAAATTACGCTGCCAATTGAGGTACTGATCGTATTTACGCAGGGCGATGCGGTAATTGCTTTGCCCTGCGTCCGGAACGTCCTCAATAAGCATTTGCGGGCCACTGGGGCGCTCGAATTTATCATGGGGATAATTCCTGGCCGCCAATATTTCATCAAGGCGCCGCAGGCGTACCACATATTCACGAATAGTACTGTGACTCATCGCCGTCTGTTCAAATAAATACTGCTTGAACGCTTTGATATCGAAATAGTTGGCTTCACTATTGCAAGAAATTACGCTGCAAAACCGGCACAGCGCCGTCAGCTCTTTATTCAGGCTTTGCCAGACGAGATCGTCGATAAGCTGGTCCATACCGGCGATGGCTTCTTTATTGATAATCTGCCCGCGAAACACCAATGTCATACGATCCAACGGCTTGCCGCACTGGCAGCAATGGGTTTGACAGTGCTTGAAATCTTTCAGGTAACGGCTCAAGGGCCGTTTTTTACCCACTTTGGCTAACATGTCGTTTTCCCTAGTGCTAAGAATAGGGCTTTCAATAGCGCATTGGACTTGCGCTATGGAAAGCTAATTAATATGTTTTAATATCTCTATCAGCGTGCTTAACAACGGGGAATTTATTATTCCCCTACCCGGCCGCTAATGATCGTTATTCAGGCGCGCGCGCAAACGTTTAATCGCCTGGCTATGCAATTGACTTACCCGTGATTCACCCACCTCCAGCACCGCGCCAATTTCCTTCAGGTTCAATTCCTCCTGGTAATACAGCACCAGGACCATTTTTTCCCTTTCCGGCAAACCGTCGATGGCCTCAATGACCCTTTCACGCAAATTGTTCTCCATTAATATCTGGAGCGGATTAGCGTCTTCGTGTCCCGGCATTAGATTATCGGCACTGTCGCCGTGATCTTCACACCATTCGTCATAAGAAAAGAGCTGACTGTTGTTGGTGTCGAGCAATATCTGCCGGTATTCCCCAAGCGTAATATTGAGCGTCTGGGCGACTTCCTGTTCAGTGGCAACCCGGCCCAGCTGCTGTTCGGCCTGATGAATGGCCTGCGCCACCTCCCGCGCATGGCGCCGCACGCTCCTGGGCACCCAGTCCCTGCTGCGCAGCTCATCAAGCATGGCGCCGCGAATGCGCTGCACCGCGTAGGTGGTAAAGGTCGTGCCCTGCAGGCAGTCGTACCGTTCCACCGCGCTCAACAGGCCTATCCCCCCCGCCTGCAGCAGATCGTCGAGTTCCACGCTTGCCGGCAGCCGCACCTGCAGACGCAAGGCCTCGTGACGGACCAACGGAATATAGCGTTGCCATAGGGACTGTTTATCTATTACGCCCGTGGCAGTATACAGATCGCTCACCATGACTATCCTACATTGATCCTCTTATCGATGTTATTATCCGGTTAGCCGGCACGATCAATCGGCTGAATAGTCGCTTAAATACCCCTCTATTTATATCCTGCCGGATCGAACGCAATTTACTTTATATAAACAGTGGCTTATCTTCGTCCGCGGCGGTATTTATTTCACATTGGCCATGATATAGCGAAAAAAAACCCCGCCTGGGCGGGGTTTTTACGCATTACAATGCGATGAACAAATTATTGCAGCAGTTTCAGCACGGTCTGCGGAACCTGGTTAGCCTGGGCCAGAACCGAGGTACCGGCCTGTTGCAGGATCTGCGCCTTGCTCATGTTGGACACTTCCGTCGCGTAGTCGGCATCCTGGATACGGGATTGCGCTTCGCTCAGGTTGCTGTTGGTGCTGGCCAGGTTGTTGATAGTGGAGTCAAAACGGTTTTCCACCGCACCCAGCTTGGAGCGCAGGGTATCAACGGTGGACAGCGCGCTGTCCAGGGCTTTCAACGGATCGGTGGTGGCGACGGCCAGCGATTTGCTTGAATCGTAAGCGGCGCTGGTAATCTTGCCGTCATCATCAGTAGTGACGTCAGCGGCGTAATACTTAACTTTATCAGCCGTGGTGCCGTCTGTCGTATCTTTGATAAAGTAATGGTTATTTTTATCTTGAACAATACTGACATTGGCCGAATCAATTTTCGAGTCTTTATTGGTATCGGTGGCAACGGAAACTGCAGCGGTAGTCGCAGCTTCAACCTTCGCGGTTAATACGCCAGAGCCGTCGACAGAAACGGTGGCGGCATAACTTTTACCTGCGGAAGTCACGACGGAGTAATTGCCCTTGGCGTCTGCAACCAGGGTACCGGCACCGATATTGGTCGCGTCGGCGTTACCGGCGGCATCCACGGTGGCAGCCAGTGAGGTGTAGGCAGCGGTGCTGCCGGCGGTTACGGTATTGACGGTTTTACCGGTCAAGTCGGTGTTAGTCACACCGGCGCCTACGGTAGCCGTTAATTTACCGGTTTTATCAATTGTGGTGGTGGCTTTATAAGCCTTGCCGTCATCACCTTCGATATAATAATCGGTACCGTCGGAAATTACCTTGGTGCTGGCGCCGATGGCTGCCTTGACAGGTGCATCAGCACCGGTCGCATCAGCGGCGGTCGCAGTAAGTGCGACGGTGCCCGTGGCAGCAACAGCGGTACCGGTTGACAAGGCGGCGGCGGACGTGGTGCCGTTCGGGCCGTTAACATTAAAGGTATTCAGTGTCAGCGTGGTGGAATCAATTTTTTGCAGATCGATATTGATCACTTCACCATCGTTGGAACCCACCTGGATTGACAGGGTTTTATTCTGGCTCAACACTTTCACGCCGTTGAAGTCGGTTTGCTGGGATATACGGTCGACTTCAGAGAGGCGCTGCGTGACTTCGTCCTGGATGGACTGCAGGTCGCTGGCGGAGTTGGTGCCGGTTTGCGACTGCACGGTCAGGGTACGAATGGCCTGCAGGTTGGTATTGATTTCGTCCAGCGCGCCTTCAGTGGTCTGCGCCAGGGAGATACCGTCATTGGCATTACGCGACGCCTGGGTCAGGCCGTTGATATTGGAAGTGAAACGGTTGGAGATCGCCTGACCGGCGGCATCATCTTTAGCGCTGTTGATGCGCAGGCCTGATGACAGACGTTCGATAGCGGTACTCAGTTTGGACTGAGACTTGTTCAGGTTGTTCTGAGCCAGCAGGGAAATGCTGTTAGTATTGATAACTTGAGCCATGGTATATTCCTTTGAAATCATGCATCAGGACTGAGTAATTAATTCGGGCATCAATACGAGTAAGTGTTAATGGCCGTCCCACAAGGTATCGGCGAGCCGTCGGTAACCTTTAATGAAAAATGCAAATTTCGCCCTACCATTCCCCGCAAGACCTTAATAGCCGGAATTAACCCCCTTCTTTTCTCCTCTACCCCCCATGACGCTGCAAAAATCGCGGTAAACTTCTTGCCGCCGGTGCCGATAACCGCTTCGCCTACCGCGTAATTATCAGGAGAGCAACATGACCAACATCAGTTCACTCGGCGTCGGGTCCAACCTGGACCTAAGCACCCTGCTGGATACGTTAACCACCGACGAAAACAAGCGGTTAACACCGATAACCAACAAGCAGACCAATATCAATGCCAAAGTGGCGGCCTACAGTACGCTGCAAACCGCGCTGGAAACCTTTAATACCGCCACCAAGGCCCTGTCCGATAACACGCTTTATACTAAAAAAGTGACCAGCACCACCGATGGGTTTACCTCGACGGCGGGCGACACGGCGGCCAGCGGCAGCTATAGCATTAAGGTTACCCAACTGGCGACGGCGCAGTCGCTGGCCACCAAACAAGTGTTTACCGATACCACCTCGCTTATCGGCGCCAGCAGCACCACCCGTAGCCTCAGCATTCAGGTGGGCAGCGGCAAGGCCGTGGCCATTCCCCTGACCGACGCGCAAACCACACTCGGCGGAGTGCGCGACGCCATTAATAAGGCCAACGCCGGCGTCACCGCCAGTATCGTCCAGTCCGGGGACAGCGGTTACCAGCTGGTCGTCACGTCCAACACCACCGGTACCTCATCCAATGTCACCATGAGCGTCACCGGCGACGCTACCCTGAACGGCATCCTGGGCTACGACAGCAACGGCACCGACGCCGATAAAACCGCCGCCGGCATGAATGCCGCCGTGACGGCTCAGAACGCCAAGCTAACGCTGAACGGTATCGCCGTCGAACGCAGCAGCAACACCATTACCGACGTGCCCCAGGGCGTTACCCTGACCCTGACGGCGGAAAATACCACCGCACAGAACCTGATAGTGCGCCAGAGCGCCACCGATTCAACCAAAGCCGTCGAGGATTGGGTCTCGGCGTATAACACCCTGCAAACCACCTTTACCACGCTAACAAAATATACCCCCGTAACGGCCGGCACTGCGCCGGACGCCAGCAATGGGGTTCTGTTAAGCGACAGTGTTTTGACGTCGGTAAAAAATCAGCTGCGCAGCGTGCTGGGCGCGGGCCAGAGCAACGACGGCATCAAGGCGTTAAGCCAGGTCGGCATCACGCTGAATAAAGACGGCACCCTGGCCACCGATGAGGCCAAACTGGTCAAAAACCTGGCGGACAATCCATCGCAGGTGGCGGGCTTTTTCGCCGGCGACGGCAAAACCACCGGAATGGCGACCCAAATGTCGTCCATTGTCACCTCGTTCACCGAGGACAGCGGCACCATCAGTGATACCAAGGACAGCCTGGCCGACGTGCTGACCGGACTGAACAAGCAGTACACCCAGGTTCAGACCAGCATCACCAATAATATTGCCCGCTATAAAAAACAGTTTACCCAACTGGACGTGCTGGTTTCGTCGCTGAACAATACCGCGACGTATTTAACCCAGCAGTTTGATGCCATTTCTAACATATCATCCAGCAGCAACTGATTGCCGCGGGCGTAAATTTCTGGGAGAAGGATAGTAACAATGTACGGTTCACATGCGTATGCCGTCGTGGGCTTGCAGAGCAGCGTCATGAGCGCCAGCCCGCATAAGCTTATCACCTTGTTATTTGACGGGGCGCTCAGCGCCCTGGCGAAAGCGGACATCTTCATGGCGCAGGGCAATATCGCCGCCAAAGGCAATGCACTGTCCAAAGCGATTGAGATTATTGATAACGGACTGAAAATGGGTCTGGATATGGAAAACGGCGGCGAACTGAGCCATAACCTGGCCGGTCTGTATGATTACTTCTGCCGACAGCTTATCCAGGTCAATCTGCATAACGATCGCGACCTGCTGCAGGAAATCCGTCTGATGCTCACCGGGATCGCCGATGCCTGGAAGCATATTTCCCCGGGCGGCCCGCAACCTTAATGAGGAATATTCTGATTATCAGATTCATGTTTCGTTTCTAATAATGGTTATCCCGACACGTCAGGGTGTGTGATAAAAATAGCTAGGAAATGAGCAGAATTAACCCAATTTATATGTCCGATACCTACTAGGATAGCCATAATGGATGCTTGCCCTTCTCTTTTAGCCCATTATCAGCAAATTCTTGCGCTAAGCGAAAATATGTTGTCGATGGCCCGTCAGTCAGAATGGGATGCCTTGGTCTATATTGAAGAAAAATATGTTCAGGCGGTGGCCAAGATCGCCGAACTGAATTCTTTGTTGGAAAATCCACTTTCCACCGTTATCCAGGATAATATTGCCTTGGTATTACAGCAGTTGCTGAAAAATGAACATGAAGTAAATCAATTGCTTCAATCACGCCTTGATCAGTTGAAAGAGCTCATCGGCCAGTCAAACCGTCAGCAATCCATTAACTCGGCCTACCATAAGTTTTCCGATCGGGCGTCGATGCTGCCGGGTGAGATAAAAAAATAACCGCCTGCGACGATATCAGGCGGGAATCATCCTAAAAAATGCGTCCAGGCCCACGTGGGAGGCAAAATTGTCATTTTCGCCTATATTTACAGGGTGAACACTCAATAAGGATGATAACAATGTTTGATAGAGCCAAAGATAAAGCGGAAGAAATTGCGGGCAAGGGCCAGGAAGAATTCGGCCGTGCTACCGGGGACAACGCGCTCCATCTGGAAGGGAAACTGCGTAAACGCGCCGCGCAGGCGTCTTACAGCGTGAACGACTGTATTGATCAGATTAAAGAAAAAACCGTCAATGATCCGATTCCGGCGCTGCTGATTGCCAGCGGCGTGGGTTTCCTGCTGGCTAAAATTTTAGGCCATCGCCGTCATTGATTCTGCCCGGTTGGCGCCGGGCGACGGCGTGTCCCACATGCGGTTGCCCGGTGTCGCGGTAAGCCCGCGGTTGTAAAAGCAGCAAGAGCTATACGGGTGGCGAAGTGTTATCATCATCGTCTCTTTATAGCCGCGGCGATTATTATGTCTATCCTTGATGCGCTTAAGGCGTTCGGCAGTACTTCAGTTAAAGTCACGTGCCCGGAATGCGGCAACGCAACCCAGCAACCCGCCCAAAAAGTACGCAAAAACATCACGTTAGTTTGTCCCAAATGCGGTCACTATTTTCTGCCGAAAGACAAATAGGCTTTGCCCTATTGAGAAATTCGCCCGCGCTATACCGCGAGCAACCCTATCGCCACGCCGATAAAAAAACGCCGGGTTTCGTCGCTTTCCCGCTCCTGCTCGGCGGCCAGGTACGCCATGATGGCGGCCGGATGAATCTTGGCGCCGCGCCGGTGGAGCGCCAGGCTGGCCTGGCCTATCAACAGACTTACCGTATCATGGGTGTGCCGCAACGCCTCTGCGGGTATTGTCATCGCCGTCTCCTATTTTCTCTTTATCATTTTGCCGGCGTAATGTTGCAGAAAAATGAACAGAGAATGAATAACGGCGCAGGGGATATGACGGCACACAACGGCGCCAGGCGAATAGAGTCATGATGGATAAAATCCGTTTTTTGGCCTGTCTGCGTATAAGTACGTTTTTTCAGCAAAATTTCTTAACAAAATCTATGCCGATCGCTTTAATCGTTTTCGTAGCAGCTCCCTTCAACGTGCTACGAAAGGCATATTGCCCCTTCTCTTCCATGCAGGAATCATTACCACCAATACAACGTTAACCCACGGAGCGACCGCCTGGGCCGTCATTGACATGCGCATGCGCGCGTAGAACGCAGAGTGCCTGCATTGACGCCATGAACAGAGCCTATTTATCTTAAAGACAACAATCCCCCGGTAAACCGACGTAATGGCCTCCCAATCTGGTTTAGCCAGTTATTCTCGTAACCTTTTTATTCTGGTTGCCGATAAGCTATTAAACGAATAAGGGGAAATATATGAATTACGTATTTATTACTTTGCTGGGTTTACTTGGGTGTTGTTATGTTTGGTCTTGGTTGACCATCGGGAGTTACGGCCGTTTCAGATACACGAATAAGCGCAAAAAAGATGTTGGTTTGCATTTAATTCCTTGCAAGACGCCAAGGAATCGCGCTAAATCAGCAGCGATTTATAGCTCTTTGCGTAGTATTTTAAAAAAGCTCAAGGCCGACGGTTATGAGACTGTTTCTTTTGAGTCGCATCTCCTTGATCAGCGTGGAACAGATATCATTCAAAAAATCGTCACTCAAGAACATATTTCAATACTTTCAATATCCTACAGAAAGACACCGCTATGGCGGAAAGTTGTGATTCCCTACATCACATTTATTTTCAGAGCTAAGCGCGTGAAGATAAATAAAATGAGTGGGAAAATTGTCATCAAGTTGTGATACCTGATTCAGCCGCCCTGGGGCGACGTTTCAATGTAATATTGTAAGGAGTGGATCAATGTTATTAATTTCCTCATCGGCATGGAACGGGCAGAGCGGCTGGGCAGATGCAATCATGCCGCATTGGCCCTCTAGGGCGTTGCAACGGATAATAAAATAAGCATCATTTACCGCAACAGTTACCCCGGCTATGACACTGCGGTCATAGGGTATAGGCACATTAGCACTCAGTTTGTCTGAATCCTCGACCGTGCTGCCACTATCAATCAGCACGCTCACACCTCGGCGCCCTTTTAACTGAGGAACGCCTGACGGCGCGGCGATAGATGATTGTCCAATGTCCGGGCGCTGGGCTTTAGGATGCAAAATCGGATATTTAAACTAATATTAATATTCCAAGGGGCAATATCAGTTTTCAACACAAGCAAAGGAGTTAATCATGAGCCTTTTCAGTTTTGTCAAAGAAGCAGGCGAAAAATTATGGGATGCCGTCAGTAATAGTGATGATGCGAACAAGAAACTGCAAGAACACATCAGCAAGCTGGGATTGCCAGGCAGTGATAAAGTTGAGGTCAAAGTCAACGGTGATACGGTTACAGCTACCGGTGCCGGGATTTCACAAGAGCTTAAAGAAAAAATTCTTATCGCTGCTGGCAATGTTGCCGGGATCACGAAAGTGGAAGACAACGTTACCGCGGTCGATAACGTCCCCCAATCGGAACTCTATACCGTCAAGAAAGGCGACACATTAAGCGCCATCTCAAAGCAGGTTTACGGGACTCCCAACGAGTACAACAAAATTTTCGCAGCCAATAAACCTATGCTCTCCCACCCCGATAAAATCTACCCCGGTCAGGTTTTGCGTATTCCAAAATAACCGGCTGCGTGGCTAACCGTTATATTCGGGGCAACCCTAACGCCATGACCTGAGAGCAGGAAACCGCCAGGCCCTCTTTTGAGGGATGAATTTATCCGGGTTCTTTAGTTCGTTGAACCCGCATTGCCTGTTGTATTCACCCCCATTGACCGCCATACACGCGCGGGACAACACGTCATCTGACATTATCGTTCTTTGCCCCACCCATGCCCCATGGAGAAACAGCGTGAGGGAATGGACATTACTATCAGTACGTCAGTGCCCCTACACGGACATGTTCATGATGTCCTGATAGGCCGCCACCATTTTATTTCTCACCTGGACGGCGGTTTGCAACGAAATGGAAGATTTTTGCATATCCACCATCACATCATTGAGTCCTAAAGCCGAATTGCCGGTGGCGAAGGCTTCCGACTGGACGCGAACCTGGTTTTGCGTATCGCTGGTTTTATCCAGCGCAGCGCTGAGCATGCCGGCAAAACCGCCGCCGGACTCGGGGGCTTCGCTAACGCCGCCCGCAGCCCTGGCGGCCTGCTGCAGTTGTTGAACCGCTGATTCAATCCCCTGAATAGCCATGACGTTTCCTCAATTTTAACGTTGGCTGCTACCTTAGCAGAACCCTTGGCGGCCTAAGGCGCTAAATAACGCTAAAACACCCGGTTATTTCAGCCATCGATTGTGTTGCTAAAGGCAAATAATGGCATCCACATTTATATGATGACCGCCGGCTATGCCCGTTAAGCACCGCAGGGAGAGTGATTTGTTATCAGCGATTAAGCAATACCGTTCAACTCATGGCGGAATGATGCGATGAGTACGGTTAAAAACGGTTCTACCGGACAGGGCAAGAATCCGTTCATGCCGATGCTGGAGCGGCTGCGCAGCCATCCTAAAATATCCGCGGCAATTGCCGCCGCCGCGATGATAGCGGTTGTGGTGGTACTGGCACTATGGGCAAAAAGCCCCGATTATCGGGTGCTGTACAGTAATCTCGGCGATCGCGACGGCGGCGATATCGTCGCGCAGCTGACGCAGATGAATATCCCCTACCGTTTTACCGAACAGGGCACCGCCGTGCTGGTGCCGAGCGAGTCGGTGCATGAAACCCGCCTGAAACTGGCCAGCCTCGGCCTGCCGAAGGGCGGCTCGGTGGGCTTCGAGCTGCTTGATCAGGAAAAATTCGGCATCAGCCAGTTCAGCGAGCAGATCAATTACCAGCGGGCGCTGGAAGGCGAGCTGGCGCGCACCATCGAAACCCTGGGACCGGTACAGTCGGCGCGGGTGCATTTGGCGCTGCCTAAGCCGTCGCTGTTTGTGCGTGAACAGAAAAACCCCTCCGCGTCGGTGACCCTGAACCTGCAGCCGGGCCGCGCGCTGGATGACGGCCAGGTTAACGCCATCGTCTATATGATCTCCAGCAGCGTGGCCGGTTTGCCGCCGGCAAGCGTCACGGTATTGGATCAGCAGGGGCATCTGTTGACCCAAGCCGACGCCAACGGCCGCGCGCTGAACGCGACCCAGCTGAAATTCAACAATGAGCTGGAAAACCGCTACCAGCGCCGCATCGAAACCATTCTGGCGCCGGTGGTGGGCAGCGCCAACGTGCATGCCCAGGTGACGGCGCAAATCGATTTCGACAGCCACGAACAGACCGAGGAACAGTATCAGCCGAACGGGCGCGACGATAACTCGGCCATTCGCTCCAAACAGGTGGCGCAAAGCGAGCAATTGGGCGGTTCGCCGTTGGGCGGCGTGCCCGGCGCGTTATCCAACCAACCGGCCCCCACCGCCGTGGCCCCCATTGATAAGCCGCCGGTGGCCAATACTAACGGCCAGACTACCGCGCCTGGCGCCCGCGCCGGCGTCAGCGGGCAAAACGCCGCCCAGTCCAAGGCCACCGCCACACCGTCCAATACCCGGCATGATGAAACCATCAATTATGAGCTGGATCATAAGGTAGTGCATGTAAAACGCAGCGAGGGTAACTTGCAGCGTCTATCAGTGGCGGTGGTGGTCAACTACCTGCCCGGCGAGGCCGGTAAGCCCGGCACGCCGCTTACGCCGGACCAGATCAAGCAGATTGAGGATTTAACCCGCGAGGCGATGGGGTTCTCCGCCGATCGCGGCGATAGTCTTAACGTGGTGAATACGCCGTTTGTCACCACCGAAGACAATGGCGGCGTGCTGCCGTTCTGGCAGCAGGCGTCCTTCTTCGACAGCCTGTTGACCGCGGGACGCTGGCTGCTGGTGCTGCTGGTGGCATGGATCCTATGGCGTAAGCTGGTTAAACCGCTGCTTCGGGTTAAACCCGAGGCGCCGGTGAAGGCGGCGGGCGCAGGCGCGACGGCGTCGGCAGCCCCCGCCGCCGAGGATGTGGTGGTCAGGCTCAGCCGCGATCAGCAAGAAGATCAGAAACGGGCGCAGCAGCGGGAAAACACCGAGGCGCGTACCCAACGAATCCGCGATATGACGGATCAGGATCCCCGTATCGTGGCGTTAGTTATCCGCCAATGGATGAGCAGCGAACAATGAGCATGACCGGAACCGAAAAAAGCGCCGTGTTATTGATGACCCTGGGCGAAGACCGGGCGGCGGAGGTTTTCAAACATCTGTCGGCCCGGGAAGTGCAGCAGTTGAGCAGCGCCATGGCCAATATGCACCAGACCTCACATCAGGAACTGCTGGAGGTGCTGAAAGAGTTCGAAGCCGAGTCCGAGCAGTATGCCGCGCTCAGCGTGAATGCCGGCGATTTCTTGCGCACTGTGCTTATCAAGGCGCTCGGCGAGGAACGCGCCTCCAGCCTGCTGGAGGATATCCTCGAAACCCGCGAAACCACCACCGGCATGGAAACCCTCAACTTTATGGAGCCGCAGAATGCGGCGGATTTAATCCATGAAGAGCATCCACAGATTATCGCCACCATTCTGGTCCACCTGCGGCGCTCGCAGGCCGCCGATATCCTGGCGTTGTTTGACGAAAAACTGCGCAACGACGTCATGCTGCGTATCGCCACCTTCGGCGGCGTGCAGCCGGCCGCGCTGGCGGAGTTGACCGAGGTACTGAACGGCCTGCTGGACGGCCAGAACCTGAAACGCAGCAAAATGGGCGGCGTGCGCACCGCGGCCGAGATTATCAACCTGATGAAAACGCAGCAGGAAGAATCCGTCATAGAAGCGGTACGCGGCTACGACCACGAACTGGCGCAAAAAATCATCGACGAAATGTTCCTGTTCGAAAATCTGGTGGACGTGGACGACCGCAGCATCCAGCGGTTGTTGCAAGAAGTGGAATCGGAGTCCCTGCTGATTGCCCTGAAAAATGCCCAGCCGCCGTTGCGCGAGAAGTTCCTGCGCAATATGCCGCAGCGCTCGGCCGAGATCCTGCGCGACGATCTGGCCACCCGCGGCCCGGTACGTATGTCGCAGGTAGAGAACGAACAAAAGGCGATTTTGCTGATTGTCCGCCGCCTGGCGGAAAGCGGCGAAATGGCGATCGGTGGCGGAGAGGATACGTATGTCTGATGCATTTAACCACTTACCCTGGCGCCCTTGGGCATTAAACGACCTGGCAAGTCCGGTGCCGGCGGACATGCTGCCGATCGCACTGGACGCCCAGGCGGACGATACGCAGATCCAGCAGGCGGCAATCAACGCCCTGCGCAACCAGGCCAAACAGGAAGCGCACCGCAGCGGTTACGCGGAAGGCGTTAAACAGGGGCAGCAGGAAGGTTACCAGGCCGGGCTGCGCGCCGGGCAAGAGGAGGGCCTGCTGCAGATACAGCGCGACCAGCAGCCCGCCGTCGCGCAAATGCAAATGCTGGTCAACGAGTTCCAGCATTCCCTTGACTCCCTTGACACCGTGGTGGCCGAACGGCTCGCACAGCTGGCGCTGACCGCCGCCCGCCAGGTGTTGGGCCAGGAGCCGGCCGGCGGCGGCGACGCCATGCTGCGCCTTATCCAGCGTTTACTGCAGCAGGAGCCGCTCCTGAGCGGCAAACCGCAGCTGCGCGTGCATCCGGCACAGGTGGCGCTGGTGGAACAGCATCTGGGCGCGACACTGAAACTGCACGGCTGGCGGCTGATCCCCGACGACGAACTGCATCCCGGCGGCTGTAAAGTCACCTCGCCGGAGGGCGATATCGACGCCAGTCTCGCCACCCGCTGGCATGAACTATGCCGCCTGGCCGCGCCGGGAGACGTCTAATGGCCACCCGTCTGGGCCGCTGGTTGGACGCCATGGATACGCTGGAGCAACGTTTGTCCGCCACGCCGCAGATCAGGCATTACGGCAGGCTGACCCGCGCTACCGGCCTGATTATGGAAGCCACCGGCCTGCAGTTGCCTCTGGGCGCGCCCTGCCTGATTGAGCGCCAGGGCGACGCCGGCATGGTCGAGGAAATCGACTGCGAGGTCGTTGGCTTCAACGGCGATAAGCTGTTCCTGATGCCGCTTGAGGAAGTGGAAGGCATTGTGCCGGGCGCGCGCGTCTATGCGCGCCGGCGCGCAGACGGCCAGAACGGCAAGCAGCTGCCGCTCGGCACCGCCCTGCTTGGCCGCGTGCTGGACGGCAGCGGCAAGCCGCTGGACGGATTGCCGCTGCCGGATACCGGCTACCGCGCGTCATTGAACACTGCGCCGGTCAATCCGCTGCAGCGCACGCCGATTTACGATGTGCTCGACGTCGGCGTGCGCACCATCAATGCCCTGCTTACCGTCGGGCGCGGTCAGCGTATGGGGCTTTTTGCCGGCTCCGGCGTAGGTAAAAGCGTACTGCTGGGCATGATGGCGCGTTATACCCAGGCCGATGTGATCGTGGTGGGGCTTATCGGCGAGCGCGGACGCGAAGTGAAGGATTTTATCGACAATATCCTGGGCCGGGAGGGCCTGGCGCGCTCGGTGGTTATCGCCGCCCCGGCGGACGTGTCGCCCCTGCTGCGCATGCAGGGCGCCTCCTACGCCACCCGCATCGCCGAGGATTTCCGCGATCGCGGCAGCCATGTCCTGCTGATCATGGATTCCCTGACCCGCTACGCCATGGCGCAGCGTGAAATCGCCCTCGCGGTCGGCGAGCCGCCGGCCACCAAAGGGTATCCCCCGTCGGTGTTCGCGCGCCTGCCCGCGCTGGTGGAGCGCGCCGGCAACGGTATCAGCGGCGGCGGCTCCATTACCGCCTTCTATACCGTGCTGACCGAGGGCGACGACCAGCAGGATCCCATCGCCGACGCCGCGCGCGCCATACTTGACGGCCATATCGTGCTATCGCGCCAGCTGGCCGAGGCCGGCCATTATCCGGCCATCGACATCGAGGCCTCCATTAGCCGCGCCATGACCGCCATCGTGCCCGCGGCGCAGGAAACGCTGGTCAGGCAGTTTAAGCAACTGCTGTCGCGTTACCAGCGCAACCGGGATTTAATCAGCGTCGGCGCCTACGCCGCCGGCAGCGACGTGCAGCTCGATCGCGCCATCGCGCTTTATCCGGCCATCGAGGCTTTTTTACAGCAGGACATGCATCAGCGTTGCGAATATCTGTCGGCCTGCGAGCAATTGCAGGGATTATTCAGTTAAGCCGGTTAACGAGGATCAATGAAAAGTAATGCACCGCTGGACGTTTTGCGCGAACGGGCAAAAGAAGAACTGGACAAGGCGGCGATCCGCCTGGGGCAAATCCGCCAATCCCATCAACTGGCCCGTAAACAGCTGGAGCAGCTACAGGAATATGAACGGGAATACCGGCAGAAACTACAGCGCGGCATGACCGAAGGCATGGCTTCGGCCAGCTGGTACAACTATCAGCAGTTTATCATCACGCTGGAAACCGCCATCGAACAGCACCGCACCCTGCTGGAACAATGGAGCCTGCGGCTGCAGCAGGCGGTTCAGGTCTGGCAGAACAAACATCAGCGCCTTAACGCATTGGTGACGTTGCATACGCGTCATCAACAGCTTCAGCTGGCGCATGATAACCGCCAGGATCAAAAACGAATGGATGAGTTCGCCCAACGGGCGTGCGCGAGGAAACACTCATGATAGTCGCAGTCAGTGACATTGCTTCCATGCAGGATACGGCCGGCGGCAACGGCGCTAAAAACACCGGCAACGCCGCCCCGGATTTCAGCGCCATGCTGAGCGGCAAGGTTAACGACCGCCAGCGGCCGGCGCCGGCAGCCGACGCCGGCAGCGCCCAGGCCGACGCCGCAGAGGACGCTCCCGTCGCGACCACGGCCGAACCGGCACGTCCCGACCTGCTGGCGGAAAAGCTGGCGGCCAAGCTGACCGGCGATGTCCCGGCCGGCGCCGTGAACGAGACGTTGCCGCCATCCGCCGGCGATACCGCCACCGCGCCAGCCGCCATGCCGGCGGCGACGGCACAGGAAGCGGACCCGGTCCTGAACAGCGACGCCGCCGCCCTGATGGCGTTGCTGGCATTGACCCGCCCGACGGTTGCTGACACGTCCGTGGCCGCCGCCGGCGTCACCGCTAATACCGATAGCGCCGCTGCCGCCTTGAGCGCCGCTGCCGCCCAGAACAGCGACATGGCCGTGGCGACGGTGCCACTGGCCCAGGCCGAAAACGCCGCCGCCCCGAGCGTCGGGACGAATAACGCCGCCGCCACGGCGGACAACGCGCAGAATACCGTTATCACCCCGGACGACGCCGCCGCGACGCCGCCGTTGACGTCGCCGGCAGCCCTGGTGGCGGGTTTCGTTTCCGCCAAGACCGTCGACGCCACGGCGCCTGAGTTGAAAACCGTCCCCGCCGCCACGGCGACCAAGGGCAAGCCATCGCCCGTCGCCGATGCGGGATTACCGCCGCCGGCCGCCACCGCCGCGACCGGCTCGCCGGTCAATCCGGCGATCGCCGCCGGCACCGATAGCGCTAACGAAGGGACCGACCCGGCGGCCGTCACTGCCCTGCTCCTGAAAAAAACCACCGGCGTCCTGTCCGACGTTTCCATGCCTGGCGCCACGGCGCCGGTCACACCTACGCTGAGCGCCGCCGATGCGGCCGTCACCACCCCCGCAGCACCTGCCCCCGCGCTTATCAGCGCCCAGCTTGGCAGCGACGAATGGCGCCAGGCCATCGGCCAGCAGGTATTAATGCAGTTGCGCAACGGCCAGCAGAACGCCGAGCTGCGTTTACACCCGGACAATCTGGGCGCCCTGCAGATCAGCCTGCGCATGGACGGCAACAACCAGGCGCAAATCCATCTGGCCTCGGGACATAGCCAGGTGCGTTCCGCCCTGGAAGACGCCCTGCCGCAGCTGCGCGCCTCCCTGGCTGAAAGCGGTATCCATCTGGGCCAGAGCAGCGTCGGCAGCGATGCCACGCCCAATTGGGGCGGCGCCGGGCAAGAGGCCGCAGGCAATGCCCGCGCGGCATCGGGATTCACCATTGACGCCGTCGCCGGGAACGCCAGCGGCGTTGTTGCGCCCGAGACCACCGGCCGTCGCGCCGCCGGCATAGATACCTTCGCCTGATGCTGCAAACGGGCAAGTTAAGGCAAATTACCGCGCCTATTCGCGCTATTGAATTACGCGGGAGACGGGATAATTACCGTCAATAACCGGCATTTTACGGCAGTCGCCATGGAAAAATGCCGTCACGCTTACAGGAATACCTAATCGTTATGTCACAAAATGTGCTTCCTTCGGCTCGGAAAAAATCAAAATGGCTGATGGCCCTGGTGGTCATTGCCCTGGCTGCTGGCAGCGCGGCGGGTTACCTTTGGTGGCAGCATCGCCTGCCCGGTCAGACAGCTTTGGAGGCCCCGGCGCCCGTGGCGCCGATACCGATATTTTTATCGCTGGACACGTTCACCGTTAACCTGGTCAATCCGGCCAACGATCCCGATCGCGTGCTCTACATCGGCCTGACGCTGCGCCTGCCCGACGAACCCACACGCAAGGCGATGATTGATTTTATGCCGACGGTACGCAGCCGCATGCTGCTGCTGCTGTCCCGCCAGGACGCGGAGGCGCTGGCAAATGATAAGGGTAAACAGCAGTTGGTCGAGCAGATTAAATTGACTTTGAGTGAACCCTTGGTGGCGGGCCAGCCTCGGCCCGTTGTGAATGATGTCCTTTTCACTGCCTTTATCCTGCGCTGAACATCATGGGCGATAGCATATTATCCCAGGCCGAAATCGATGCGCTGCTCAATGGCGACGACGGTGAACAGCAGCCGGTCAGCGCGGGTATTGAAAACGATGTCAAACCCTATAATCCCAATACCCAGCGGCGGGTGGTGCGCGAACGGCTGCAGGCGCTGGAAATCATCAACGAACGTTTTGCGCGTTCGTTTCGCATGGGATTATTTAACTTGTTGCGGCGCAGCCCGGATATTACCGTCGGCGCCATCAAGATCCAGCCTTATCATGATTTCGCCCGTAACCTGCCGGTGCCCACCAATCTGAACCTTATCCACCTCAAACCGCTGCGCGGCACCGCCCTGCTGGTGTTTTCGCCCAGCCTGGTGTTTATCGCGGTCGATAACCTGTTCGGCGGCGACGGCCGTTTTCCCATCAAGGTCGAGGGCCGGGAATTCACCCATACCGAGCAGCGGGTGATCCGCCGCATGCTGAAACTGGCGCTGGACGGCTATGAAGACGCCTGGAACGCCATCTATAAGCTGCATGTGGAATACGTGCGCGCCGAAATGCAGGTGAAATTCACCAATATCACCACCTCGCCTAACGATATCGTGGTCACCACGCCGTTTCATGTGGAAATCGGCTCGATGGTGGGCGAATTCTATATCTGCATTCCGTTTTCCATGATTGAACCGTTACGGGAACTGCTGACCAATCCGCCGCTCGAATATTCCCGGGTGGAAGACCAGGGATGGCGGGAAAACCTGGTGAAGCAGGTCCAGCATACGCAGTTGGAGCTGGTGGCGAATTTTGCCGAGGTCTCGCTGCGGTTGTCGGAAATCCTCAAACTGGCGCCCGGCGACGTGCTGCCAATCGACAAACCCGATTACCTGATTTCCCATGTGGACGGCGTGCCGGTGCTGACCAGTACCTACGGCACCCTGAACGGTCAGTACGCGCTCAGCGTAAAACAACTTATTAACCCCGTATTGAACTCCCTTAATGAGGAACAGCCCGATGAGTGACCCTAAGAATCCGTCCGGCGCAGATACGCCGTCCGCCGACGATCTGTGGGCGGAGGCATTCGACGAGCAGCAGTCCGCCGGCAAGGAATCACCGGCATCCACCGACGGTATTTTCCACCAGTTGACCGCCGAGGATAATGCCGGCCCCTTGCAGGATATCGATATGATTATGGATATCCCGGTCAAGCTTACCGTTGAGCTGGGACGGACCAAAATGACCATCAAGGAACTGCTGCGGCTGTCGCAGGGCTCGGTGGTGGCGCTGGACGGCCTGGCCGGCGAGCCGCTGGATATTTTGATCAACGGCTATCTGATTGCCCAGGGCGAGGTCGTGGTGGTGGCGGATAAATACGGCGTGCGCATTACCGATATCATTACGCCCTCCGAACGCATGCGCCGGTTGAGCCGCTAAATGACCGCCGCCCAGCCCCTCGTCACGGCCCACGCCTCGCCTCCCGCCGCCCATGAATTTAACGGCGCGGGCGCCCTTACCCAGGTAGCGGGCGCCTTGGGCGCCATCCTGCTGGTTATCCTCCTCGGCGCCTGGGTGGTGCGTAAGCTGGGCCTGGCGCCCGCGGCAAGGCAATCGCAACGGCTGAAAATACTGGCCAGCTGCTCCCTGGGCCAGCGTGAGCGCGTGGTGATGGTGGAGGTCGAGGGCACCTGGCTGGTGCTGGGGGTTACCGCGCAGCAGATTACACCGCTGCATACCCTGCCCGCGCCGCCCGACGCCACGGACAACGGCGTTGCGCCGCCGGACTTTCGCCAGCGGCTGCGCCAGGTGATGCAAAGGACTGGGAACGCCCGATGAACAGGTTGTGTCTCTGCCGGCCCGGAAACGGCCGGCTTATCGTTCTTGGGCTGGCGCTGCTGGCCGTCGCCCCGTGCGGTTGGGCGCAACTGCCCGGCATTATCAGCCAGCCGCTGGCGGGCGGCGGGCAAAACTGGTCGCTGCCGGTGCAGACGCTGGTATTCCTTACCTCGCTGACCTTTATCCCGGCCGCGCTGCTGATGATGACCTGCTTTACGCGCATCATTATCGTGCTGGGCTTGCTGCGCAGCGCCATCGGCACGCCTTCCGCGCCCCCCAACCAGGTTTTGCTGGGGCTGGGGCTGTTCCTGACTTTTTTTATTATGGCGCCGGTATTCAATACCATTTACGACGAAGCCTACTTGCCGTTAAGCGAAAACAAAATCAGCATGCAGGCCGCGCTGGAAAAAGGGGCGCAGCCGCTGCGCGCCTTTATGCTGCGCCAGACGCGCGAAGCGGATCTGGCCCTGTTTGCCCGGCTGGCCAAGGCGCCGCCGCTCGATGGCCCGGAAGCGGTGCCCATGCGCATCCTGCTGCCGGCTTATGTCACCAGCGAGTTGAAAACCGCCTTTCAGATCGGGTTTACCATTTTTATTCCCTTCCTGATTATCGATTTGGTGGTCGCCAGCGTACTGATGGCGCTGGGCATGATGATGGTGCCGCCCGCCACCATCTCCCTGCCCTTTAAACTCATGTTATTTGTGCTGGTGGACGGCTGGCAGCTGCTGCTGAGTTCTCTGGCGCAGAGTTTCTATACTTAACCCTTAACAAGACAGGCAAGATTATGACGCCGGAATCGGTAATGGCTCTGGGCCACGAGGCAATTTTAGTGGCGCTGGCGCTGGCCGCCCCGCTGCTGATGGCCGCCCTGTTCAGCGGCCTTATCATCAGCCTGCTGCAGGCCGCCACCCAGATCAATGAAATGACGTTATCGTTTATCCCCAAAATACTGGCGGTGGTGGCCACCATCGTGATTGCCGGTCCCTGGATGCTCAACCTGATCCTGGACTATATGCGCACGCTGTTCACCAGCCTGCCCGCGCTCGCCGGCTGACGATGCTGCAACTGGATACCACGCAGCTCGCGTTCTGGATCGGCCAGTATTTCTGGCCGCTGGTGCGTATCCTGGCGCTTATCGGCACCGCGCCGCTGTTTAGCGAAAAAATCATTCCTGCGCGCGTCAAGCTTGGCCTGGGCCTGATGGTGACCCTGGTGCTGTCGCCCGGCCTGCCGCCCATCAACACGCCGTTGTTTTCCATCGCCGGGTTTTGGCTGGCGACGGAGCAAATCCTGATTGGCACCGCGCTGGGGCTGACCATGCAGTTTGCTTTTGCCGCCATCCGCATGGCCGGCGAAGTGATAGGTCTGCAGATGGGGCTGTCCTTCGCCACCTTTTTCAACCCGGCCAGCGGCCTGAATATGCCGGTGCTGGCGCAATTGCTTAATCTGCTCTCCCTGCTGGTGTTCACCAGCCTGAACGGCCATCTGTGGATGCTTTCACTGCTGGCGGACAGCTTCCATTCCCTGCCGGTATCCGGCCTGCCGCTGAACGCCAACGCGTTTATGGCGTTATGCCGCGCCGCCGGCATGATTTTTATCAACGGCCTGATGCTGGCCCTGCCGATGATTACGCTGCTGCTGACGCTGAATATCGCGCTCGGCCTGCTGAACCGCGTTTCGCCGCAGCTGACCGTGTTTGTGGTGGGTTTTCCGCTCACCCTGACCATCGGCATCCTCACCTTCGGCCTGCTGCTGCCGCTGCTGGCGCCCTACAGTGAAAAACTGATGGGGGAAACCTTCGATTTGCTGGCGGATATCCTGGCGGAAATGCCCAAGGGATAAAAAAAGGTATGCCATCCGTCGTTACCCGAATGGCATACCAACAGGGCCGGCACACATGATTACCCGCCCAAAATTACCCGCCAGAGCCACCGGACGGGTTTGGTGCCTGGTTATTGATTGGTCTGGAACAGCGACAGCTTCTGCATGGCGTTAAACGTGGCGTAGGACGCCTGCAGCGCCACCTGCTGTTTGCTGTAATCGGAAATCACCTGGTAGGGGTCCGCGCCAATCAAATCGTTAAGCCGGGTGGTATAGATAGTGGTCCGATCGGTGCCGATGGTATCGAGCGTGTCCAGTTCATTGAGTTTGCTGCCTGTCGACGACTGCACCGACAAGACGTTATCCAGCGAGTTGGCCATGCCGCGCTGGGCCTTGGCCATATCGGCGGTGTACTGGGCGCGGGTGGCGTCATCCGCGTCGTCCTGGGGCGTGTTCAACGCGTTCAGCGCCAGGTTGATGGAATTGAATACGTTGGTTTCACTGGCAGTACTGTCCGGTTCGACGGTATAACCGGCGGCCAGACTGTCAAAAACCGTCTTGCCGGTATCGCCGATAGTCATGGTGCGGCTCGAATCCACGTCCTGGCTGACCGGCTCGGTGCCGCCGACGTAGGTGACGTTGCCGTCGGCATCTTGCACAAATGGCGCGGTCTCGGTCTTGTAGCCGGCGAACATATAGTTGCCGTTGGAATCTTGGGTATTGGCCAGCGTCAGCAGCTGATCCTTATAGGATTGCAGCTTGGTCGCCAGCGACTGCCGGTCCGAATCGCCCTGGGTACCGTCCCCGGCCTGCACCAGCAGCGTCTGGATACCCTGGATCGCGGTGGTCACCTGATCGAGCACGGTGCTCTCCAGCGACAGGCTGGCCTCGGATGTGCTGCGCGCCGCGGAATATTGCGCACCCTGCGCCTGCATCTGGTTGACGGCCACCGCCTGCGATGCGGCGATGGGATCGTCGGCCGGGGAATTCACCCGGTTGCCGGTGGCCAACTGGGTGCCGGTGGCCTGCCATTTGCCGTAGGCGTTGGTAATGCTGTTCAGATTCTGCTGATAAATCATGCTGGTACTTAAACGCATGGTGTTTATCCTTTCCGCTTAGACGTAAATGAGTGGCCCGCGGGCCGTTTAACTGAGCGCCGACAACAGCGAATTAAACACATCGCTGGCGGTATTGAGCACTTTGGCATTGGCCTGGTAATACTGCTGATAACGCGTGAGGTCGATATACTCCTCATCCAGGTTAACGCCCGAGATGGATTGTTGCCGCTCGGTCAGTTGATCGACGATATTGGATTGCGCGGTGCTGGTCACGTCGGCGTTGCTGGTACTAGTACCGATATTGCTCACAAGCGTCGCGTAGGCCGTGCTGATCGTCGCCGTTCCGCCGATCACTTTGGTGGTTTGCAGCGCCAGCAGCGCCTTCGCGTTGCGGTTGTCGCTTTCACCGCCGGCGCTGTCGTCGAGACCGGCGGCAATCTTGGCCGGGTCGGTAATCGCCACGTTCAGGCTGTTGATGACATTGCTGACGGTATTGATAGTGTATTTATCGTTGCTCGCCGCCCCGCTGCTGATGGCGACGCTAAGCCCGTCGAAACTCATGGTGGTATTGCCCGCGGCGTCGGTGACGGGCGCGGGCGTGAGGGCGACGGCAGCACCGTCGCTGGCGCGCGTTACCTGCCAGGCGCCGCCGGAATATTTGACATTATAATCGCTGGCCTTGACCGCGCTGGTATCGCTGTAGGTGACGGTCATCACCGCGGTGCCGGTATTTTTGCTGTTGGCGCTGACGGTAGGGTCGCTGAAGCTGAAAAAATCCTCACCGGCATCGCCGTTAAGATCAACACCGAGTTTATGCGTCTCATTAAAGCTGCCGGCCAGTCCCAGGGCAATCTGGCCGAGCCGGTTGCGGGCATCGTCCAGGGCGCCGGAGCGGAAGCTGAGCAAACCGCCGACGCTGCCGGTGGTCAGACTTTTTTCATCAATTTCGCTGGGGGTGCCGGTGCCACGGTCGTAGGCAAGGGTGCTGCGCGACGGGTCGGCGCTTGACGTCACCGCCTTGACCTGGTAGGCGCTGCTGCCCTGCACCAGCGTCAGGCCGTTGCCGAAGGTCAGGTTAACCGAATTATTATCCTGGACGCTGGCCGTTACCCCGACGATGCCGTTAAGCTCGCTGACCAGTTGATCGCGCTGATCCAGCAGGGCATTGGACGTGTCGCCCCCGCCCTGGCGCACGATTTGATCGTTAAGATTGGCGATTTGCTTGGCGTAAACGTTGATCTGATCGGCGCTGGAGGAAAGCTGCTGATTGATGCCGTCGTCCATATTCTGCAGATAGGTGTTGGCGCTTTTAAACTGGTTGACCAGGCTTTGCGAGCTGCTGATCACCGTCTGGCGCGCCGCGTTGTCCTGCGCGTTGCTGCTCAGCGACTGGATACTGCTGAAAAACGTGCTGACCATGGTGGACAGATCGCTGTCGGTGTTCGACAGCAGGGTGTTGATTTGCGAAATCTGGTCGTAATAACTGCTGGAGGCGGCATAAGTGGACGACGCGGAGCGCAGCTGGTTCACCACCAGGGAATCATAAGCGCGGCTGACGCCGGTCACCGAGACGCCGTTGCCGGAAATGCCGCTGGTCAGTTTTTCCGACAGCTGCGCAGTCTGGCGATTATAACCCGGGACGTACACATTGCTGATGTTGTTCGCCACCGCGTTCTGCGCGGCCTGCGCGGCCTGGATGCCGCTGGAGGCAATATTCACTAACGTATTGGACATCGTTTTTCCTTATGCCGGGGAGACGATGACGCCCGGTTCACCTGCGACGGCGCGCTCCACCCTTTATATCTATATATCTATATCGTCCGCACCGGGACAAACTTGAGCGCCGTGGCAAAAAAACCACGCGCCCCCGCTCGCCTAGAACAGCCCGCCCAGATCGCTACCATAAGATTTGGCCGCCTCCTGGGCGCCGTGCTTCAATTGGGTGATAATCCGGATAAGCTTGGCGGCGTAGGCCGGATCGGTGGCATAGCCGGCGCGCTGCAGCGCATAGGCCCCGGCCTCCGGCTGGACGGCGTTCACCACCTCGCGATAACGCGGGTTGTCCGTCAGGACATGAATATAGTCGCCCAGGGCGTCCAGGTAGGAGTCATAGACCCGGAATTTCTGCTGCACCTTCACCGCCTGGCCGTTCTGGTATTCCGTCGTGGTGATGGTGGTGGTCTTGCCCTGCCAGTCGTCGGACGCTTTGATGCCGAACAGGTTGAAGCTGGTCTTGCCGTCGCCGGCGGGAATTTCCCGCTTGCCCCAGTCTGATTCCAGCGCCGCCTGCGCCATAATCAGGTGATGGGGAATGCCGCTTTGCCGGCTGGCAATCATCGCCGGGATCGACAGGCGTTCGGTAAAACTTGCCCCGCCGGGCGTTGCCGCCACCGGCGCCGGCGCGGATTGCTGACGATCGCGTCGCCAGTATTCTCCCAGCAGCGCGGGCGACATAAATTGCGCGTTGATGACGTTGGCGCTGACCGGCGTATCGGCCTGGGAAAGGGCTGCGGGAACGGGATTTTTCGCCGCCTCCGCCGCGGCGTTCTGACCGCCAAGCTGTTTAACCATCATATCCGCCAGGCCTAGCCCCTTGGCGGTGAGCTGTTGGGACATCTGCTGGTCGTACAGGCTGGTGAACAGTTCCGTTTGGTCGCTTGAGAATACCCCGCCCTTGGGCAGCGCGGCGCGCATGCTTTTCAGCATCATCTGTACAAACAGACCCTCCACCTGTTTCGCCACCGCATTCAGCGCCTGCGGCGAGGACTGCGCCGCCTGGTTATGCAGCTTTTGCAGCGACTTGACGTCATAGGCGGCGGATGAAAAATCGGTGGTGGCGTTAAGCTCCATCAGATGATCTCCAGCGTCGCCTGGAGGCACCCGGCGCTGTGCATAGCCTGCAAAATCGACATCAGGTCATTGGGCGTGGCGCCCAGGGAGTTAAGGGTACGGATAACGTTGTTCAGGCTGGCGCTGGAAGTGACCTGCTGCAGCGAGCCGCCGCTTTGGTTAACCGAAATCTGCGTTTGATTGGTCACCACCGTTTGGCCGCCGCCAAACGGGGTATCCGGCTGGCTGACGTTTTGCTGGTTATTCACCACCACCGACAGGTTGCCCTGGGCCACGGCGCAGGTGTCCAGCATCACGTTACGGTTCATCACCACCGAACCGGTGCGTGAATTGATAATCACCTTGGCATCCATCTCACCCATGGCAATATTGATATCCTGGATTTGCGCCAGGAAACGGACCTGGCTGCTGTTATTGGCCGGCATCTGCAGCTCGATGGTGCGCGCATCCAGGGCGCGGGCGATCCCCATGCCGTTCTGGCCGTTAATGGCGTCGCTGATGCGCTGCGCCAGGCTGAAATTTTCCTGCTTGAGCTGCAGCGTCAGGACGCGGCTGGCGCCGAAGGTACTGGGCAGCTCGCGCTCAATCACCGCGCCGTTGTTAATGCGCCCGCCGGCCAGCTGGTTGATTTGCACTTTGCTGCCGCCGGACGAGGCGCCCGAGCCGCCCACCAGCAAATTGCCCTGCGCCAGGGCATAGACCTGGTTATCCGATCCCTTTAGCGGCGTCATCAGCAACGTGCCGCCGCGCAGGCTTTTAGCCGATCCCATGGACGAAACCACGATGTCGATATTCTGGCCGGCGCGCGCAAACGCCGGGAAATTGGCGGTCACCATTACCGCGGCCACATTTTTCAGCTGCATATTGGTGCCGCTGGGGACCGTAATGCCCATCTGCGAAAGCATATTGGTCAGACTTTGGGTGGTAAACGGCGTTTGCGTGGTCTGGTCGCCGGTGCCGTCCAGCCCCACCACCAGCCCGTAGCCGATCAAGGGGTTATCGCGAACACCCTGAATATCCACCAGATCGCGCAGGCGCTCCGCGCCGGCCGGTTGTAGGCACATTGCCAGCGCCAGCGCGCAGGCGAGATACCGCCCGGCGATGGCGGCGGTTAACCGTAAGGGTAAAGTTGAAATCCGCATGGTGCCGGCCGCCTGTTAAAAGGGTGAAATATTAAGGAAGAAGCGCTGCAGCCAGCCCATTTCCTGCGCTTCGTTGATATAGCCTTTGCCGACGTATTCGATGCGCGCGTCCGCCACCTGGGTGGATACCACCGCATTGTTGCCGTTAATGGTGCGCGGGTTGACGATGCCGGAAAAACGAATATATTCGGCGCCCTGGTTAATGGCGATCTGCTTTTCGCCCACGACTTTCAGGTTGCCGTTGGCCAGTACCTGCTGCACGGTCACGGTAATAGTGCCGGTAAAGGTATTTTTGGCGGTGGCGCCACCCTTGCCGTCAAAATCATTGGTGCCGGCGGCGTCCAGATCCACCTTGCCGTTGCCGATGGCGCCGGTCAGCATGGCGGGCGTGGTGGCCAGGTTGAGCGTATTGGACGACTTGCGCGCCGTATTGGCGGAGGAGCTTTTGCTGGCGCTGACGTTTTCCTGCAAGGTGATGGTCAGGATATCGCCGACGTTGCGCGGCCGCCGGTCCTCGAACAAGGGCTGGTAACCGTAGTTCATCGGCTGCACCGCCTGGAAAATCGATCCATTGGCAATGGGCATTGAAGCCGGCGCCGGCTGGGCGCTGGTTTCGCCTTCCACCAGGTTTTTATGGGGCATATACGCACAGCCCTGCAGCGTCAACAGGCCGAGCGCCGCCAGTACGCGCGCCAGAGGCCGGCCCGGAAACGCCGGCCTGGCTGCTGGCGATGCAAAGGTACTCTTTTTCAGTTTCATATGACCTGTCTATCCTGGCCGGCAAATCAGCCGCCGCGAAGCGCGGTTAATAGTGACACCGTCACTTAAAAAAATCCACCATAGTCGGCTATATGTTACGTTGTAACGAAATGCTGATTTAATGTTACAACGTAACCTATGCCTTTACCCGGTTTAGAGCTGCGTCAGCTTTTGCAGCATGGCATCAGAGGCGGTAACGGCTTTGCTGTTGATTTCATAAGCGCGCTGCACCTGGATCATGTCCACCAATTCCTCCGCCACATTGACGTTGGAGGTTTCCACGTACCCCTGGTACAACAATCCGACGCCATTCTGGCCCGGCGTGGATTCATTCGGCGCGCCGGAGCTGTCGGTTTCCTGATAGAGATTTTCGCCCAGGCTCTGCAAACCGGCCTCGTTGATAAAATTACTCAACGTGAGCTGGCCGACCTGGCTGGCGGCGGCCTGCCCCTGGGTGGTGACGCTCACCACCCCGTCACGGGCCACTGCGACGGTCAGGGCATTTTCCGGCACGGTAATCGCCGGCTGGATAAGATAGCCGCTGGAGGTCACCAACTGGCCGTTTTGATTGACCTGGAACGAACCGTCGCGGGTATAGGCGGTGGTGCCGTCGGGCATTTGCACCTGAAAAAAGCCTTTGCCGTTAATGGCGACGTCTTTGGTGTTTTCCGTCTGCTGAAGATTGCCCTGGCTGTGCAGGCGTTCGGTAGAGACAGGCCGTACCCCGGTGCCCAGCTGTAATCCGGAAGGCAGGGTGGTTTGTTCCGACGACTGCGCGCCAGGCTGGCGTACCGTTTGGTACAGCAAATCCTCGAATACCGCCCGCTGGCGTTTAAAGCCGTTGGTGCTGACGTTCGCCAGGTTATTGGAAATCACATCCATATTGGTCTGCTGTGCATCCAGACCCGTTTTGGCAATCCATAATGAACGGATCATCCGTTAATACTCCCGAAAATTAGCTAAGTGAAAGCAGCTGGTTGGCATGCTCCGCGTTTTGATCGACATCGGCGATAACCTTCATCTGCATTTCGAAACGCCGGGCGCTGCCAATCATATCCACCAGGGTTTCCGCGGTGTTGACGTTACTGCCTTCAAGCACGCCGGGCATGACCTTAATGGTCTCGTCGTTGGGCAAGGTTCCTCCCGTCGCGGCGCTGGCGGCGGCGGTAAGATGAAATAAGCCGTCGTCGCCGCGCTCCAACTGGCTGTCGTCGGCGGGTTTAACCCGCTTAAGCTGCCCTACCGGCCCGATGGTGTTGGGCGCGTCGCCGTCGCCCAGCGCCGAAACGGTACCGTCGGCCGCAACCGTAATGGCCGATTGGGTCGGCACCGTCAGCGGACCGCCTTGCCCCATGACGGGATATCCCTGGATCAGCAATTGGCCGGTAGCGTCCACCTGCATATTACCGTTACGGGTATAGGCCTCGGTGCCGTCGGGCAGTTGCACCGCCAGCCAGCCCTGATCCTGAACCGCCACATCCAGGGGGCGATCGGTGTTATCCAATGGCCCCTGGGTCATCAGCGCGCCGGGGGTCGAGGCGACCACCAGCGTGCGCGTCGGCAGGGTCTGGCCCTCGATGGGCACCGCCCGCATGGCGAACAGCTGCGCGCGAAACCCCGGCGTCGAGGCGTTGGCCAGGTTATTGGTAATGATCGCCTGCTGGTCAAGGGTCTGGCCGGCGGCGCCCATAGCGGTATAAATTGCGTGATCCATTGGCTTATTCCGTCAGAGTGGTCAGCTTAAGTTGACCAGCGTTTGCATAATCGTGTCCTGCGCCTTGATGGTCTGCGCGTTCGATTGATAATCGCGCTGGGCGACAATCAGATTGACCAGCTCCTTGCTCAGATCGACGTTGGAGCTTTCCAGCGCTTCCGGGGTCAGCGAACCGAAATTACCGCTGCCGGCGGTGCCGACCACGGCCTGCCCTGACGCGGACGTGGCGGTCCAGACGTTATTGCCGTCGGATTTCAGCCCCTGCGGATTGGCGAAGTTGGCCAGCACGATTTGTCCCAGCAACTGGTTCTGGCCGTTGGAGTAGGTGCCGGTGATGGTGCCGTCGTCATTGATGGCATACTTGGTCAGGTCGCCGGCGTAATAACCGTTCTGATCCTGGCCGCTGACGCTGCTGGTCGTGGTGTACTGCTGCTGGGAACCCTTAAAGCTGATATTGAATGCGCCGGCGAGGGAGCCGTTAACGCCGCTCATAGCGACATTAAAATTATCGGTGCCGGTCAGTTGGCCGTTGGTGTCGAAGGACATGGTGCCAAGATCGTCGACCGTGCCGGTGCTGTCGCTGCCGTCGATGCTATGCACTTTCCAGGTGTTATCCGCGGTCTTGACAAAATAAAAGCTCATATTATGCGGATTGCCGAGACTGTCGTAGGTGGTCAGCGGCTGCGCGAAACTATAGGAGGTGGTATCGGCGGCGCTGAACTTGGTGTCGTCGAGTATCGCCGAGCCGGAGTTGAGTTTCAGCGTCATAGAGCCGGTGGTGGTGGCTTTCGCCGTCATGCCGGTGGTCGGGATGGTGAGATTAACCGGATTGGCGCCCTGCTGTATGGTCGGCGGCGTGCCGGTGGCGGCATAGCCGGTCACGTTCAGGCCGCTGGTGGTAACCAGGTTGCGCTCAGGATCCAGATGCCAATCGCCGTTTCGGGAGTAATACACCGAACCGCTGGCGTCCGTCAGGCGGAAAAAGCCGCTGTTGGAAATCGCCACGTTCAGATTATTATCGGTGGTGTTCACCGTGCCGTCCTTGAAATTCTGCGACACCGAGGCCACCTTGACCCCCAGCCCCACCTGGGAGCTGGCGTAGACATCGGCAAAGGACACGGAAGCTGATTTAAAGCCGCTGGTTTCGGAGTTGGCGATATTGTTACCGATAACGTTTAAATTATTTGAGGCGGCATTCAACCCGCTGACCGCTTGTGAAAAACCCATTTGACTCTCCTGTGGTAAAAACACCCGGCCTGCCGCGCTCGACGGCGCCCGTGCCCATTAGATGATTTGACGAACCTTATCCAGCGTGATGTTGCCGGCCAGGCCAAGGTTCAGCTCCGTGCCGCCGGTGGCATTGTTGTTCACGCCATAGACCGCGGCGTATTGCAGCGGCGTGCTCACCACGCTGGCGCCGGCCGCCGTTGTCGCGGCCACCGTGAAGGTGTAGGCCCCTTCCGGTACGGCGGCGCCGGCATCGTTGGTCCCGTCCCAGGAAAAGCTATGCACGCCGGCGGTCTGCGCGCCGAGATCGACGGTGCGCACCACAGTGCCGGCGGAATCCTTAACGGTGACGGTGGTGGTGGCGGACGCATTATCCAGCGACACGCCGAACGGCGTGGTGGAGCTATCGGCGCCCACCAGAATGCCGCTGCCGTCGATCATCACGCCGTGGCCGACCAGGGTGGACGCCTGCAGCGACTGGCTGGTGGTCAGCTGACCGGAAATCGACCCCAGGGTGGTATTGAGGTTTTCAATGCCGCTGAGGGTGCTGATCTGCGCCAGTTGCGTGGTCAGTTGCGCGTTGTCCATGGGATTGGTCGGGTCCTGGTTTTGCAACTGCGCCACCAGCAGCTTCAGAAACTGATTCTGCAGGTCTGCGCTGCTGCTACTGGTACTGGTGGCGGCGGACGTGGCGGTGGTGTTATTGGTGTTAACGGTGGTGCTCATGGGTTGCTCCGATTATTGACCCAGCGTCAGGGTTTTTTGCATCAGGGTTTTGGCGGTGTTCAGCACTTCAATATTGGCCTGGTAGCTGCGCGAGGCAGACATGCTGTTCACCATCTCATCGACCACGTTGACATTCGGCATCCGCACATAGCCTTTTTCATCCGCCATGGGGTTGCCCGGCTGGAAGACCAGTTTCTCCGCTTCCGACGATTCCACCACCCCGCTGACCTGCACGCCCCCTATTTCTTGCCCGGCGGGCGCCGCGACCTGGAACACCACTTCCTTGGCATGGTAGGGCTGGCCGTCCGGCCCGGTGACGCTGTCCGCGTTGGCCAGGTTGCTGGCGGCCACGTTCATCCGCTGGGATTGCGCGGTAAGCGCCGATCCGGAAATAGCAAAAATCGAAGTCATACCCATGGGCTATTTACTCCTGTAGCACCGACATCATGTTTTTAATCTGTCCGCCCAGTACCGTCAGGTCGGTTTGATATTGCAGGCTGTTTTCGGCAAACTGCGTTCTTTCGCGATCCATGTCCACGGTATTGCCGTCCAGGGCCGGCTGGTCCGGCACGCGGTATAATAGTTCCCTGGCGGCGGGGGTGGAGGTGGACGCCTCGATATGGCGCGTCGACGTGGTGGTCAACGACAGTGAGTTGCCGCTGGCGCGTCCCTGGGTGATCGCTTTGTTTAATTCGCTGGCAAAATCGATATCGCGCGCCTGATAGCCCGGGGTATCGGCATTAGCGATATTGGCGGCAAGAATTTCCTGACGCTGCGCGCGCAGGTTGAGGGCTTCCTGCTGGAATTGCAGGGCGGCATCAAGCTTATCAATCATCATTATCCTAAGAAGGCTATACTGATTTATGCTTGCCAGCTTAGACGCAACATTCCCTTCCCTATCGTTGGAATAAGCATGAATTGCAGTGCTAATTTACCCATTGGCGGCAAACGGGGACCGGTACACTTGTTTTCCGGGGTTATCGCGCAAAGAGGCGGGTAACAGCAATTCCTCCACCGACAAGGTCATGGCGTGAGCGGACAAAACAGACAACAGCCGGAGGGCGAACCCACGCGGGCGCCGGCGGGCGGCGCATGGCGTATGGCGGCGCGGCGCATAGCCAACGGATTTTTGTATGGCATGGCGGGCGCCCTGCTGTTGTCCACCGGCGCCCGGGCGGCCGATCGCCTTACCGAGGGACTGACCGATTTTTTGCTGCGGCAATATGCCTCGCCGCCGGTCGAGCTGAAGGTGGTGGTAAAAACGCCGGCCGCCCGCCGGCCGGACTGCGAACAGCCGCAGTTTTCATTGCCCGCCAATAATCGCGCCCGGGGGAATATCAGTGTCCAGGTGATCTGCGGCAATCAAAAACGCTATGTGCAGGCCGAGGTGCAGGTCACGGATCGCTATCTGGTCACCGCCCGCGCCATTTCCGCTAACCAGACGCTGGCGCAGGGGGATGTTGTCTGGCAGACCGGGCGCGTGGACAACATGTCCGTGACGCCGCTCACCGACATGGCCTGGGTTTACGGGAGTCTCAGCGAACGCGCCCTGGGCAGCGGTCAGGTATTGACCGCCGCCATGCTGCGTCGTCCCTGGCTGGTCAAAACCGGCCAGCCCGTGCAGGTCACGGCGCAGGGCGATGGATTTTCGGTGCAAGGCACCGGCAAGGCGATGGGCAACGCGGCGGTCAACGATCGCCTGCGGGTGCGGATGGAGTCCGGCCAGATGGTCGTCGGCCAGGTCACCCCTGATGGCGGCATCCGCATTGAGCCTTAACGGCCGCGCTGATTAAAAATTAAAGCTTTGGGTAATTTGACCGATAATTCAGGATAAGCCTTTAGCACCATTTATCCCCTACCTAAGCGAGATTGTATGAGTATTGAAAGTACGCGCCCGATACGACCCCTGTCCACCCTGCCGGGTAACGACCAGGGTACTGTCCAGTCGCCGAAAGCCAAGGCCGCCGCTCCCGCCGTCACGCCCGGCGAAGAGACGCGGGTTAAGCTGAGCGATGCCCAGGCGCAACTGCGCCAGCCCGGCAGCAATGACATCAACGTCGCCAAGGTGGAAAGCCTGAAGCAGGCGATCCGCAACGGCGAATTAAAAATAGATACCGGCAAAATTGCCGATGCGCTGATCGCGCAAACGCAATCGATGCTGGATGAATAAGCGACCGCCATGAACGAACTGGAACAGATCTGCGCCCGGATGCTGGGTATTTTGCAGCAATTGGAACTGACCCTGGTGGAAGAACAGCGTTTACTGAGCGCCGGCCAGGTGAATACGGCGTTGCTGCTCCGGGTGACGGAAAACAAAAACGAGCAGTTAACCACCCTGCAGTATGTGGATCACCACCGCCAGCAGCAGGCGCAAGCCAGCGACGCCGGCAATCCTCCTTATGAGCCGCATCCCGGCCTGCACCGGATTTGGCTGGCCATCACGCGCCTGACGGAAGATCTCAGCCGCAATAACTACCGTAACGGTTTATTGCTGGCGCAGCACCTTAAGCATAACGATCAGGTATTATCGGTATTGGATGAATATCAAACCCAGCGCCGCATGTACGGCCCCGACGGCCAGGCCCTGGGCGGCAGCGCGCTCGGGCGCAAATTCAGCGTTTAATGTCTCCTTGGTAATTCACCAGCACCTGGTAGCGGTTTACTATCAGCGGTTGATTTATCACCCCGCGCCCAGCGACTTGTATCAATAGCGTCACCGGATTGTCCGCAGGCTGGCCAGCCATGGCGTCGCTGCGCCCGGCCAGGCCGTCCAGATAAACACATTTCCCCGGCATGCAGAGCGCCAGAACAACCTGTGACGGCAATGGCCGCCCGGTTTCTATCCGCCAGTTGATCGACGTGACGCGCACCCCGGCCGGTAAAGGCGCGAAGGGGCGCATCGGCGGGCTGCTTTTGGCGCTGCCGCGCTGGGAAAGCACCAGCATTTGCCCTGTCCCCTGCCATCCTCCCTGCGCGCCGCCCTTGATCTGATGGCCAAAACCCGCGGGGGCGTCCGGCGCCGCGCGCCGCGCGGCAAGATCCGCAGGCGGCATACGGACAGGGCCCGTACCGCCCCCCGGCGCCACCACTCGCGCGCTGACGCCAAGCGCCGCCCCGGCGGCCGGCACGCCATTGCCCAGTGCGGGCATGGCGGCGGCCAGCGGCGCCAGGCCGGTTAGCGCGCCCGCAATCAGATACCCCGCCAGCGGACGACGCCTGATTCGCTGCCGCCGCCCGGTCACTGGGTGGCGCCCAGCATGGAGGTCATGCGGATTTGCCGCTGGTCGCTGACCTCCAGGTTAGAGAGCACCGCCATCTGCGGCAAGGTGCGGCGCAAAAAGCGCGCCAGCAGCGGGCGCAGGCTATGGTTGACCAGCAATACCGGCGGCGCGTTCAGGTTTTCCTGCTGCGCCAGTACGTCCCTGGCCTGGGCCAGTACGCGATCCGCCATGCCCGGCTCCAGCCCGCCGCCGCTTTGCAACGCCTGCAGCAGGACGCGCTCCAGCGCCAGATCCAGGCCGATGACCTGGATTTCGCTGTCGCCCGGAAACCAGCGCTGGGTAATGGCCCGTCCCAGAGCCACCCGCACCACGACCGTCAGCTCCGCCGGATCTTTTTGTACCGGGGCATGTTCGACCAGGGTTTCGATAATAGTGCGCATATCGCGGATCGGCACGCTTTCCGCCAGCAGGTTTTGCAATACCTTATGGAAAATCGTCAGCGACAGGGTGCCGGGAATAAAGTCTTCGGTCAGTTTCGGCATTTCCTGGGTAACGCGTTCCAGCAACTGCTGCGTCTCCTGGCGGCCCAGCAATTCGCTGGCATGGATGCCGATCAGATGGTTGAGATGGGTGGCCACCACCGTACTGGCTTCGACCACGGTGTAGCCTTGTATCTGCGCCTGCTCTTTCAGGGCGCTGTCAATCCAGACCGCCGGCAGGCCGAACGCCGGATCGCGGGTCACGTCGCCGGCCAGTTCCCCCGCCGCGCCGCCGGGATTAATCGCCATCCAGCGGCCGGGGTAGGCCTCGCCGCGCCCCATTTCAACGCCTTTCAGCAGGATGCGGTAACTGGCGGGCTGCAGCTCCAGGTTATCGCGGATATGCACCACCGGCGGGAGATAACCGGTTTCCTGGGCGAATTTTTTGCGGATGCTGCGGATACGGCCCAACAGCTCGCCGTTCTGCTGGAAATCCACCATGGGGATCAGACGGTACCCCACCTCCATGCCCAACGGATCCTCCAGCTGCACATCGCTCCAGCTGGCTTCCTTGGCGAAGGCGTTTTCCTGCTGCGCCACCGCGGGCGGCGCCTCGGCCGCGGGACCGTCCATGGTCTTGCCACGCAGCCACCAGGCCAGTCCCAGCAGCATGGCGGTAAAGAATAAAAACACCAGGTTGGGCATACCGGGAACCAGCCCGAGCAGCCCCAGCACGCAGGCGCTCAGCAGCATCACCCGCGGATTATTGAACAGCTGGCCGACCATTTGCTGGCCGACGTCCTCGTTGCTGCCCACGCGGGTGACGATAACGCCCGCGGCGGTGGAGATCACCAGCGCCGGGATCTGCGCCACCAGGCCGTCGCCGATGGTCAGCAGGGTATAACTTTCCGCCGCGTTGCCCAGGCTCATGCCGTGCTGGATCATGCCCACCAGCAGCCCGCCGATCACATTGATCACCATGATCATCAGGCCGGCGATGGCGTCGCCGCGCACAAATTTACTGGCCCCGTCCATGGAGCCGTAGAAATCCGCTTCCTGGGTCACTTCGCTGCGCCGGGACTTGGCCTCCTCCTCGCCGATCAGGCCGGCGTTGAGGTCGGCGTCGATGGCCATTTGTTTGCCGGGCATGCCGTCGAGCACGAAACGCGCCCCGACCTCGGCGATACGTCCCGCCCCCTTGGTGATCACCATAAAGTTGATCACCACCAGGATAATAAACACCACGATACCGATGGCGAAATTGCCCCCCACCAGGAAATGGCCAAACGCCTCGATGACCCGGCCCGCCGCCGCGGTGCCGGAATGGCCGTGCAGCAGGATGATGCGCGTCGAGGCGATGTTCAGGGACAGCCTGAGCAGCGTGGAAAACAGCAGGATGGTGGGAAAGGCCGCGAACTCGAGGGTTTTGCGGGTAAACATCGCCACCAGCAGCACCATGATCGACAGGGCGATATTAAAGGTAAACAGCAGATCCAGCACCAGGGCCGGCAACGGCAGCACCATCATCGACAGGATCATGAGAATCAATACCGGCCCGGCCAGGATCTGCCATTGGATAGTCTTGAAATTCGAAGGCAAACGTAATAATGCTACCAGATTGGCCATATCACTCTTTCTCGTGGGCAAAATCCAGTGCCGCCGGCACCGGTAAATGTTCAGGTTTTTTCGGAATCAGGCCGCCCTGGCTGCGCCAGCGCTTGAGCTGGTAAACCCAGGCCAGCACCTCGGCCACCGCCGCGTACAACTGGGCCGGAATGGCCTCGCCGATGTCGCTGTGCCGGTACAACGCGCGGGCCAGCGACGGCGCCTCCAGCATCGGCACATGATGGGTTTCCCCCAGCGCGCGGATGCGCATGGCGATGTCGCCGGCGCCTTTGGCCACCACCTTCGGCGCGCTCATTTTACTGTCTTCATAACGCAGCGCGACGGCGTAATGGGTCGGGTTGGTGATGATAACGTCCGCCGCCGGCACGTCGCGCATCATGCGCCGGCGCGACATGGCGCGCTGCTGCTGGCGAATATGGTTTTTGACGTGCGGGTCCCCTTCCTGGTCCTTGAACTCGTCGCGGATTTCCTGGCGGGTCATGCGCAGCTTCTTGACATGGCTCCACAGTTGCCAAAAGGCGTCGAACGCCACGATGGGAATAAATGACAGGATAACCATCAGCGCGCAGGTGGCGATCAGGCCCAGGGCATCCCCCAGCGCCGCGATCGGCGATTCCAGCACCAGATGCAGCATGCGCGGCCAGTTATGCCACAGGAACCAGCCGGTGACCCACCCCGCCAGCAACGCTTTCAGAATGGCCTTGAACAGCTCCGACAGCGACTGGGCGGATACCACCCGTTTCAGGCCCGGCAGCGGATTAAGTTTTTTTAAATCAAATTTTATCGAGCCGGGATTAAACATCACCCCGCCCAGCAGCGACGGCGCTACCAACGCCATCACCACCAGTCCGGCAAACACCGGCAGCAGCGCCCAGACGGTTTGGCCGATAAGCGATTCCACCTGGAACAGGATTTGCCGGTCGTCGCTGATAATACCGTGGTCAAAGCGCAATCCCTGGGCCAGCATCGCCGCCAGCTGACGCGCCAGCGGCTCGCCGCCCATCCATAACACGGCCAGCCCGGTCACCAACATCAATACCGAGGTTAATTCACGCGATCGGGGGATCTGTCCCTCTTCACGAGCCTTCTCCAACCGGTGGGCGGTGGGGGCCTCGTTTTTTTCCTGATCGCTGTCTTCCGCCATCACTGTTCCCGAATGCGTTTTGCCATGGGCATTATCTTACCAGCATGACAAATTACGCCCGGACCGATGGCGGGAACAGCGCGTTAAAGCGACGGTTATTTGGCGCATAGGCGTAGCCCGGACGACGGTCCGGGCCGGGAGAAAGGATTTAAAAACCGAGGCTGTCGAGCAGGTCGTCCACCTGGCCCTGGTTGGCCACCACGCCGTCGACGCTGTGATCAAGCTGCGGGCCGTTGAGCAGGCCGTCGCTGGCGCGTTTGCCCTGCGCCGGCTCCGGCATATTTTCCAGCAACACCATCAGCAGCTGCTTTTCTATTTCCTGGATCACATCCATCATGCGCTTGATCACCTGACCGGTCAGATCCTGGAAGTCCTGCGCCATCATGATCTCCAGCAATTGGGCATGGGTAAAGGCGGTATGGCCGGGCACCTCGGCCAGGTAGTGCCGGGTATCGGTCACCAGCTCGCGCGCATCGGCCAGCTCAATGGGGCTGTCGAACCACTGGTCCCAGCGGGTGGTCAGCCCCTTGGCGCCACGTTCCATGGCGGTCTGCCGTGGTTGCGCCGCCTCGACGCAGTTCAGCGCGCGCTCAGCCGCCTGGGCGGTCATCTGCACCACATAATCCAGCCGGTCGCGGGCGTCGGGGATGGCTTCGGCGGCCTGGGCGATGGCCTGGTCGAGGCCCAGTTCCTTCAGGCTGTCGCGCAGCATACGCGTCAATTGTCCGATACGGGAGATGATATCCGTGGCGGTGGCGTTAACATTCGGCATGGTCGGTGTATTATTCATATCCCCTCCTGATTACATCCCCAGCTTTTCGAAGATCTTATTAAGCTTTTCTTCCAGTGTCGCCGCGGTAAACGGCTTAACCACATAGCCGCTGGCGCCCGCCTGCGCGGCGGCAATGATATTTTCCTTCTTGGCTTCCGCGGTCACCATCAGCACCGGCAGCGCGGCCATCGCGCCATCGGCGCGGATATTCTGCAGCAGGGCCAGTCCATCCATATTCGGCATATTCCAATCGGAAATGACAAAATCAATCTTGTTGGCGCGCAGCTTGGTGAGAGCGTCGACGCCATCCTCGGCTTCGTCCACATTGTTAAAGCCAAGTTCCTTTAGCAGGTTACGGACGATGCGACGCATTGTCGCGAAATCGTCCACCACCAGAAACCTGAGTTCTTTGTCCGCCATACCTACTCCTGTTATTAACATGTAACCCGCTCGCGGGCCGCTAAATACGTAATGCCTGACCGCTGCTGATTTGCGCCATCATTCTCTGGCTCATCTGATGCAGCGGCACGGTTTCGTTGCTGGCGCCCATGGCAATCGCCTCGCGCGGCATGCCGAACACCACGCAGCTGGACTCGTCCTGCGCCAGGGTATAGGCGCCGGCGTTGCGCATCGCCAGCATGCCGGCGGCGCCGTCATTGCCCATGCCGGTCAGGATCACCCCGACGGCGTTGCGCCCGGCGAATTGCGCCACCGAATGAAACAGTACGTCCACCGATGGGCGGTGCCGATTGACCGGCTCGCCGTCATGCAGCCGGATCTGGTAGTTGGCGCCGCTGCGGGCCAGCTCCATATGCCGGGCCCCGGGTGCGATATAGGCGTGCCCCGGCAATATCCGCTCGCCGTCCTCGGCTTCCTTTACCGTTATCTGGCAGAGCTTGTTCAACCGTTCGGCAAAGGAGCGGGTAAATCCCGGCGGCATATGCTGGGTAATCAGCAGCGCCGGGCTATTGGCCGGCAACGGCTCCAGAACGTGGCGGATCGCCTCCGTTCCGCCGGTGGACGCGCCGATGGCAATCAGCTTCTCGCTGCTCAGCAGCGGGACATGGATGATCGGCGCGGCATCGGTCGAGCGCCGCTGCGGCAGCCTGGCGCGGGAGGCGGTGCGGATCTTCTCGGCAATGGCTTCGCTATAGGCCAGCATGCCGTCGCGCAGGCCGGTCTGGGGTTTGGTCACAAAATCAATCGCCCCCAGCTCCAAAGCCCGCAGGGTGATTTCCGAGCCGCGCCCGGTCAGTGACGACACCATCACCACCGGCATCGGCCGCAGGCGCATCAGTTTTTCCAGGAAATCCAGCCCGTCCATGCGCGGCATTTCCACATCCAGCGTCAGCACTTCCGGGTTTAATTTTTTAATCAGATCGCGGGCCACCAGCGGATCGGGCGCGGTGGCCACCACTTCCATATCGGGAAAACCATTAATGATTTCAGTCATTAATTGGCGCATCAGCGCGGAATCATCTACGCAAAGCACTCTGATTTTTCTCATATTCTTTCCTTAGTAAGCTGATAGACCGTTTGTCCGCGCAGCTTGAAATCCTGGCTTATCTGACTAAAATTTTCCGAATGGCCGGCAAACAGCAACCCGCCGGGCTTCAGCAACGGCGCGAAGCGGCGCAAAATGCGCTCCTGCGTCTCCTTATCAAAATAAATCATTACATTACGGCAAAATATCGCGTCGAAAGGCCCGGGCAACGCCCACTCTGCCGCCAGCAGGTTCAGGTACTGAAACCGCACCATGGCGTTCAGTTCGGGCCTGACCCGCGCCAGCCCGTCATGGGGACCGGTGCCGCGCAGAAAGAACCGCTGCCGCTGCACGGTGCTCAGCCCGCGCAGTTCTTCATGGCGGTACACGCCGGCGCGGGCTTTGTCCAACACCTGGGTATTGATATCGCTGCCGATAACCGACACCTGCGCCAGCGAACCCGTCAGGGTTTCCATCAGCGTCATGGCGATGGAATAAGGCTCCTCGCCGGTGGAAGCCGCGGTGCTCCAGACGCTGTAGGGTCCCGGCCGCTCCTTGGCGTGCCGCGCCAACACCGGGAAATGGTGCTGTTCACGGAAAAAGGCCGTCAGATTGGTGGTCAGCGCATTGACGAATATCTCCCACTCCGGCCCCTTGACATCGGCATCCAGCAGCGCCAGATAGGTGCCGAAGTCCGCTATATTCAGCGTACGCAGCCGCCTGACCAGGCGGTTATACACCATCTCCCGCTTATGGCTGGCCAGCACAAGGCCGGCCCGCTGGTAGATCAATTGGCAGATGCGCTGGAAATGCACATCGGATAAGGGCACCTGTTGTGCCCAGTTAGACCATTTTGCGGCAATTTCAGCTTGGTTTGACATAGGGTTTCTCGCTGCGCCGCGCTTGCGTTTGGCGTTAGGTTATGGACCCGAGTTGCCGGGTGCTGAGGTCTGAAGCCAATGGTTCATCCTGGTTTTCCTGCAGCTCATGCTGCGTTAGCCTGAATACCCGTACCGCCTGCATTAATGCTTCCGCCTGTGATTCCAGCGCATGGCCGGCGGCGGCTGATTGTTCCACCAGAGACGCATTCTGCTGGGTTGCCGCGTCCATTTGATTGACGGCGGTGGCGACCTGTTCAATGCCCCGGCTTTGCTCATCCGACGCCGAGGCGATTTCACCCATGATATCGGTGACACGGGCCACCGAACGCACGATTTCATCCATGGTTTCACCGGCGGAGGCCACCAGCTCCGATCCCTGCTGTACCCGGGTCGCCGACTCGTCAATCAACCCCTTGATCTCTTTGGCCGCCTGGGCGCTGCGCTGCGCCAGGCTGCGCACCTCGCCCGCCACCACCGCGAACCCGCGGCCCTGCTCGCCCGCGCGTGCGGCTTCCACCGCCGCGTTCAGCGCCAGTATATTGGTCTGGAAGGCGATGCCGTCTATCACGCTTGTGATATCGCTGATTTTGCGCGAGCTTACGGCGATATCGGCCATGCGTTTAACCACGTTGCCGGTCAGCGTGCCGCCTTTTTGCGCGGTGCTGGATGCATCGCTGGCCAGTTTGCTGGCCTGGCGGGCATTTTCGGCGTTCTGCTTCACCGTCGAGGTCAGTTGCTCCATGCTGCTGGCCGTTTCCTCAAGCGCCGCAGCCTGTTGTTCGGTACGTGACGACAGGTCGTTATTGCCGCTGGCGATTTCCTGGATGCCGCTAAGCATGGCATCGGTGCCCTGGCGTACGGTCATCACCGTTTGCGCCAGTTCATCGCGCATCGTCTCCAACTGATGAAACAGCTGGCTGATTTCGTTGCGTCCGCTGACCTCGATACGGTTACCCAAGTCGCCGCCGGCAATGGCGTTGAAATGGCCGCTCATTACGGCCAGCGGCCGCAGCAGCATACGTTTCAGCCACAGCAGGGCCACCAGCGTCAGCAGCGCGGTCATGCCGGTCATCAGCCCCAGCATCCAGCCCGAACGGCCATAGGCGATGCGATTTGCCTCGCTGGCTTCGCCAATCACCCCGGAAAGCTGGGTCATATAGGCGTTGTACTGCAGTTCGAACGCATCCTGGAACTTCTGCGTGGGCTGGCCCATAAAGGCCTGGACATTACCGTTGTCCAGCATCTCTATCGCCTCATGCATCGCCTGGTCGAATTCCTTGAAACTCTTCACGGTCTTGACGCGCAGCGCCTGCTCCGCTTCGTTGTCCGCCGGATAGGCGTTGAATTCCTTAAACACCGCTTCCCCATGGCTCAGCCTTTTTTTGGCGTCCGCCATCAGGGGCAGGATCTGCTCAAGCGGCGTATAAGACGCAAAACGCGTTGCCGCCCGGTTCAGGGAATTACGGGTTTGCAGCATCTCCGACCAGCTCATGCTTAGCGAGTTACGTTTCAGGTTGTCCGCCTCTACCTGATGAAAGTTCTCGCTGCTGCGCCTGAAATTTTCAAACGAGAGTCCGCTGCTGACCAGCTGCATCAGGCCAAAGATCAAAACAATCATGATCAGGCTGGTGGAAATCCGTATACGCGTTAACATCATTAACCTCATGCCGGTGTGTGGCTTATATAATGCGTAGTTAGAAGGTTTCCCAATTTTCCTGCGACGTGCTTTCCGTGGTTTTTTTTGCCGTCGCGGACGACGGCGTTTGCGGCAGAGGGACCACCGCCTTTTCCGTCGCGGGCACCGCCGCCGTCTCCAGCCGGAATACCGACACGGCCTGGGTCAACAGGCCGGCCTGCGCTTCCAGTTGGGCAGCGGCCTGGGCCGACTGCTGCACCAGGGCGGCATTCTGCTGCGTGGTGCGATCCATTTCCGCCACCGCCTCGCCCACCTGGTCGATACCGTGGCTTTGCTCATCGGACGCGGAAGAAATTTCGCCCATGATATCGGTCACGCGTGTCACCGCGTCGACAATCTCCGACATGGTTTCGCCGGCGCTTTCCACCAGCGCCGAACCCACGTCGACACGATTAACCGAATCGTCAATCAGTCCCTTGATTTCCTTCGCCGCCTGGGCGCTACGCTGCGCCAGACTGCGCACCTCGCCCGCCACCACTGCGAATCCGCGCCCCTGCTCCCCGGCGCGCGCCGCCTCTACCGCCGCGTTCAGGGCCAGGATATTGGTCTGGAAAGCAATGCCGTCGATAACACCAGTAATATCGGCTATCTTCTGCGAACTTCCGGCAATTTCATGCATGGTAGTGACCACGTTATCCACCACCTTGCCGCCCTTTTGCGCGGTTTCCGACGCGCTCAGAGCCAGTTGCCGCGCCTGACGGGCATTCTCGGCGTTCTGTTTCACCGTGGCGGTCAACTGCTCCATGCTGGCGGCCGTTTCCTCCAGCGCCGACGCCTGCTGCTCGGTGCGCGCGGACAAATCGTTATTGCCGGCGGCGATTTCGCCGGCGCCGCTGTAAATGGCGTCGGCGCTTTGGCGCACGGTATGCACGGTGGCGGTCAGCGCATGCTGCATATCCCGCAGGCTCTCCGCCAGCATGCCCATTTCATTACGGCTGTTTAATGTCAGCGCCTGGGTAAGATCGCCCGCGGCGATACCGCGGATATGGCTTATCAGATAGCGCAGCGGATGCAGCAGGATGCGGCGGATGCCGACCCACACCAACAGGGAAATCAGAATAAAAATGACCAGAACACCGCCCAGCACGCCGAGGGACTGGTTATAGGACTGCTGGTTCATGTCCACCGCGTCGTTATAGAGGCGGATATTCCCGGCCAGGTAACGGCTATAGGTATCCTCGAAATTATTTTGCACCGCCTGGGTAGGCTGCGCGTAAAAATCAACGATATTGCCGTTGCTCAATTGGGTATTGAGCTC
The DNA here is from genome assembly GCF_046352915.1 of Sodalis sp. C49. Lineage (NCBI taxonomy): Bacteria > Pseudomonadati > Pseudomonadota > Gammaproteobacteria > Enterobacterales > Bruguierivoracaceae > Sodalis > Sodalis sp. C49. The sequence goes on from NZ_CP163303.1 coordinate 1,346,381, forward strand.
AGCCAACGCGGAGTGCAGGGCATCATAGCGCTGTTTCATGGCCTGAATATTGGCCTCGTCCTGCCCTTCCTCGCGCGGCATCGCCATGAAATTACCGAAGGTCTGCTCCGAACGCCGCAGGGTCCCCACCGCTTCGGATAATAATTCGGTCACCGTTGCGCCGCTGCCCATTTTATTCTCGTCCATCAGGTAACGCACCGCCGCCCGGTTAAGGGTATTACGGGTCTGGACCAGGGCAACCCAACTGGCGCTCAGCGCGGTTTGCTGCTTACGCAGATTCTGATACACGCCAAAATAGTGCTGATCTTGTTTCAGCGAATGATAAAACACGCCTCCGGAGGAGAGTTGTAATAAACAAAAAATTATCAACACAAGAACTAAGCCGGTCACTACTCTTATTCGGTTAAACATGCCTGTTTTCCCACTACAACTGGTGCTAATTGTATCGGCAGGCAACCGCCAAACTTTACCGCTATCGTCATAAATTAGCGCCAGGCCCGCGAGCACCCAGTACCAAACCGAGCCTGTTCAAGGAATAGCGTGCCAATGGGGTCGAATTGGCCTGCCCAACCGAGCGCCCCATGGCACGGTATGCCCGCCAGCACCGGGCCTAAAACAAACGTGTTAAAGGGAGAGCGTGCCGATGGGGTCGAATTGGGCATGGTGTTCCTGCCCAACCGAGGCCCCATGGCACGGTATGCCCGCCAGCACCAAACCTAAAGCAATCGTGTTAAAGGGAGAGCGTGCCAATGGGGTCGAATCGGGCGTGATTTTCCCGCCCGACCGAGCGCCCCATGGCACGGTATGCCCGCCAACACCGCGCTTAAAGCAGACGTGTTCAAGGGAGAGCGTGCCAATGGGGTCGAATCGGGCGTGATTTTCCCGCCCAACCGAGCGCCCCATGGCACGGTATGCCCGCCACCACCGCGCTTAAAGCAGACGTGTTCAAGGGAGAGCGTGCCTATGGGGTCGAATCGGGCGTGATTTTCCCGCCCGACCGAGCGCCCCATGGCACGGTATGCCCGCCAGCACCAAGCCTAAAACAAACGTGTTAAAGGGAGAGCGTGCCGATGGGGTCGAATTGGGCATGGTGTTTCTGCCCAACCAAGGCCCCATGGCACGGTATGCCCGCCAGCACCGGGCCTAAAGCAATCGTGTTAAAGGGAGAGCGTGCCAATGGGGTCGAATCGGGCGTGATTTTCCCGCCCGACCGAGCGCCCCATGGCACGGTATGCCCGCCAACACCGCGCTTAAAGCAGACGTGTTCAAGGGAGAGCGTGCCAATGGGGCTTATTTACGCCATGGCGACGCTATCCACCAGCGCCATTTCCTCGCTATTCAACAACCGCTCGATATCCACCAGGATAAGCATCCGTTCGCCAAGCGACCCCAGGCCCGTCAGATACTCGGTCGCCAGGGTCACGGCAAATTCCGGCGCCGGGCGGATCTGCTCGGCGGTCAACGACAGCACGTCGGAAACGCCGTCGACAACAATGCCCACCACCCGCTGGTACAGGTTCAGCACAATCACGACCGTATTGTCATTGTACATAACATCCGACTGCGCGAACTTAATGCGCAGATCCAATATCGGCACAATCACGCCGCGCAGATTGGTAACGCCTTTGATAAAGGCCGGCGTATTAGCGATCCGCGTCACCTGATCATAACCACGGATCTCCTGTACCTTCAGGATATCAATACCATATTCTTCATCGCCCAGCGTAAAGATCAGAAACTCCTGACCCACGGTTTCTCCGTTCAGCGCGGTGACGCTTGCAAGTCCTGCCATGGTTTTCACCTTTTAATCAGTCGGCTAAATAAGATAAATTAAGCAGCACCGGCCAACCGTTTACTACGGTTCAGGGCCTGTAGTGCGGACACATCGATAATCAGCGCCACGCTGCCATCGCCAAGAATGGTGGCGGCGGAAATTCCCGGTACCTTGCGATAATTGCTTTCCAGGTTTTTCACCACCACCTGATGCTGGCCGATAAGCTGATCCACCAGCAGGGCATAACGTCGCCCCGCGCTTTGCAGGATCACCACGATGCCCTGGGTCGGATCGGTCTTGGCGCCGTTGATATCAAACAAATGGTGCATTTCCACCAGCGGCAGGTATTCGCCGCGCACCTGCAAGACCTGCTCGCCGCCGGCAAGCGGGTGCAAATCGTCCGCCTGCGGCTGCAACGACTCCATCACGGTATTCAGCGGCAGGATAAACACATCCTGGTTTACCCGTACCGACATACCGTCCAGGATCGCCAGCGTCAGGGGCAGCAGGATGCGGATGGTGGTGCCTTTGCCGGCCTGGGACAAAATATCCACATGGCCGCCCATCGCCTGAATGTTGCGTTTCACCACATCCATGCCCACCCCGCGTCCGGAAACATCGGTCACCTGTTCGGCGGTGGAAAATCCCGGCGCGAAAATCAACATGCCCACTTCTTCGTCGGTCATGCTGTCGCTCACCGGCAGTCCCTGGGACAACGCTTTGGCCAGAATTCTTTCGCGGTTAAGGCCGGCGCCATCGTCGATCACCTCGATACAAATGTTGCCCCCCTGATGCTCGGCGCGCAGCTGCAGGTTGCCGACGGCCGGCTTGCCGAGCGCCGTACGGATATCCGGCGACTCAATCCCGTGATCGAGACTATTGCGCACCAAATGGGTCAACGGATCGATAATACGTTCGATCAGGCTCTTATCCAGCTCGGTTGAACTACCCTCAAGCGTCAGCTCCACCTGCTTATCCAGCTTGGCGGCGAGATCCCGCACCAGGCGCGGGAAACGGTTAAAGACATACTCCATCGGCATCATGCGGATCGACATCACCGATTCCTGCAGATCGCGGGCATTGCGTTCCAATTGCCCCATGCTGATCATTAAATCGCTATGTTCCACCGGATCCAGCGCGCCGGCGCGCTGGGCAATCATGGACTGCGTAATCACCAGTTCGCCGACCAGATTGATCAACTGGTCCACTTTCTCTACCGCCACCCGGATACTGGTATCAGCGGGTTTGACTCGTGCCGCGCCGGTATCGGCCTGTCTGGCCGGCGCGCCCGCGGCGTTGATGGGCGTGACATTATCGGCGTGGCCGGCGTGCGCGATTTCGCCGACCTGGGCCTGGCCGGCGGCGGCCGGCAACGGGTTGGCATCGGGGGCTTCGGGGGCTTCGGCTACGGTCGCGGCGTCGGGCTCGGCGTCAAAATGAATCTGATCGGCATCCAGCACAAAACACAGCACTGCGCAGATGTCATCCTCGCTCACCGTGGTTTGCAGGCTGGCGCTCAGTCCGTCGGGCGTTTCCTCGTGAGCCAGCACCGTGCCGAGATTGCCCAGTTCCTCAAGCATCAGCGGAATTTCACTGGCTTTAAGGCCGCTAAGCCGTATGCGCAGCGCAGCATCCGCCGCGTCCGTTTGACCGGGACGCGGCGCCGCGTTCTGCTGGACATTGTCCGCCGCCTGTGCGACGGCGCCGTCGGCCGGCGCCACGGCGCCTTTAGCTTCCAAAGCCAGCTGGCGCAGCGCTTCGCAGATATAAGCAAAGCTTGCCGCATCAGGCTCCTGAGCCGTTTTGTAGGCATCTAATTGATCCTGCATGATATCTTTGGTTTCCAAAAACAGGTTAACAATCTCCGTGCTGAGGGACATCTCCCCCCGCCGCGCCTCGTCCAGAAGGTTCTCCAGCAAATGCGTGGTTTCCTGCAATACCGTAAAACCGAAGGTTCCCGCCCCGCCTTTAATCGAATGGGCGGCGCGAAAAATCGCATTCAGCTGTTCGCTATCCGGATTTTGCGGATCCAGTACCAGCAGGTGCTGTTCCATATCCGCCAGCAGTTCGGCGGCTTCATCAAAAAAAGTTTGGTAAAAAGCGCTTAATTCCATGCTCACGAAATCACCTCTGCTGTGAATCACGTTCGTTAAACGGCGAGGCAGCCGGAACGGAGGCCCCGGATGGCAAAGTAGCCGGGGCTGCGGCCGGTCCCCCGGATGATGAACTCGCCGGCGCCGCGTTGACGCCGGCATTGGTCTGCCGGGCGGTGGACGGCACAGGTTCCGCGGTTCCTGGCGGGGTTACCGCCGACTCCCCTGCCGCTGGCGGCGCCGCGGGTTTCACTGGCGTCGATTCCGGTGTTCCCGGCGCCGCCGGGTCCGGAACCGGCGGCGTATCGGTAGCGTCCTTAAATGACGGCTGCTGCGTTAATCCTTTCGAGTTATTGATTTCCATCCCCTGGCTTTGCACGTTTTCATGTGCAATGCTCAGTTCCGTTTGCTTATTCAGCACCAGCAGGCTGATGCGGCGGTTAATCGCCGCGTCGGGCTGCTGCGGCGCAAGGCTCATGGTGGCGGCCATGCCCACCACCCGCAGGATTTTGCCTTCCGACAGCCCGCCGGTGATAAGTTCCCGCCTGGACGCGTTGGCGCGTTCAGCCGATAATTCCCAGTTACTGTAGCCGCGTTCGCCATTGGCGTAGGGGGCGGCGTCGGTATGCCCCGATATGCTGATTTTATTGGGAATATCATTGAGGATCGGCGCGATGCCGCGCAGCACATCCCGCATATAGGGTTCCACCCGCGCGCTGCCGGTTTCAAACATCGGCCGGTTCTGGCTATCGAGGATCTGGATACGCAGCCCCTCGTCCACCAGATTGATAAGCAACTGGGGACGCAGCACCCGCAGGCGCGGATCGGATTCAATAAGCTGGTCCAGGCGCTCGCGCAGCTTGTTCAGCCGTTTCTTTTCCAGCTTGTCCAACAGATCGTTAATGTTCTTATGCACATCGCCCTGCTGACGCGTCGGATCCGCGCCGCCGCCGGGGATGGGACTGGTATCCGAACTGCTGCGATTGCCGCCGGTCAGCGCCACGCTCAGCGGGGTGCGGAAATACTCGGCGATGGAAACCCGCTCCTTTGGCGTGGCGATGGCCAGCAGCCACATCACCAGGAAGAACGCCATCATGGCGGTCATGAAGTCGGCATAGGCGATTTTCCAGGAGCCGCCGTGCTCGGCATGGCGTTTGGACCCACGCCGTTTGCGTACCACGATGATCGGCTGGTTTTTCATGCATCCTCTTCCACCGGCTGCTGTTTAATCGGTTCCCTGGCCAACCTGACATGCGCCTCCAGTTCGCTGAACGACGGGCGCTCGGCGGAGAACAGCGTTTTTCGCCCAAACTCCACGGCGATTTGCGGCGCATAGCCATGGATACTGGAGAGCAGAGTAATTTTGATGCATTGCATCATTTTGGTGCTTTCATCTTTCTTTTGCCGCAGCAGCGACGCCAACGGCGAGACAAAACCATAAGCCAGCAGTATGCCTAAAAAGGTACCTACCATGGCCTCAGCTATCATCGCACCCAGCTCAACGGCCGAGCGGTCCGCTGCGGAAAGGGCGTGCACCACCCCCATAACCGCGGCGACAATACCGAAGGCCGGCAGCGAATCGCCTACCTGCCCCAGACTGCTGGCCGGTATATCGCATTCATGCTCATAAGTTTCGATTTCCTCATCCATCAGCGTTTCAATTTCAAACGCGTTCATATTGCCGCCGATCATCAGGCGTAAATAATCCGTAATAAAGTCCATCAGATGTTTGTCGGCAAGAATACGCGGATAGAGTTTAAAGATGTCGCTCTCATTGGGGGAATCGATATCAAATTCCAGTACCAGCATTCCGTGCTGGCGCGCCTTGGCCATTAAACGGAATAATAATGCCATGAGGTCCATATAGAGGGATTTGTTATATTTAGAGCCACGAAATAACTGCGGGAAGGCCTTTATTGTCAATCTGATCGCTTTGCCGTTATTGCCGACAATAAAGGCGCCAAGGCCAGCGCCGCCAATCATAAGAAACTCGGCAGGTTGATACAGCGCGCCCAGATGGCCGCCGACTAAGGCATAACCGCCAAATACGGCGCCCATTACCACAAGGTATCCCACTATCACTAACACATCCGTTCTCCCGGTAAAAAGATGTCGGCCTGCACGCAGCACATCCGGGAAACCGAACGACGACAGTCTTGGCAAGCTTATGCCAGGATATCGTCGTGGATGTCGTCATCCGTTAGGATTGCCCATCACACCGCATGCTGCGCCTGCTCATCCAGCAGCTTGGTATTGATATCGGCCGCTACCGGCAAAAGTTTACGTCTTTTTACCGCCCGGGACGGCGGCTGGCACAAACTGCAGACAAACCCGTAAATGGGCTGATGAGCATAAGTGATAAAGTGGCCATGGCAGTGGCTGCACGGGGTTAGCTGCAGCATGCCGCTTTCGACAAACCGCACCAGGGTCCAGGCGCGGGTCAGCGCCAGTATCGGCTGTTCACCGTCCTGCTGGGGACACTGCTCAAGGTATAACCGGTAGGCCCTGATCACCGCTTCAACACCGGTGCATTGCCCGTTTTGCAGCAACACCTGGAAAATATTGTAAAACATCGACGAATGAATGTTCTGTTCCCAGGTCATGAACCAATCGGTTGAGAACGGCAGCATACCCTTGGGCGGAGGACTGCCGCGCAGCTCCTTGTACAATTTGATCAGTCGACCGCGACTAAGCTGCGTTTCGCTTTCCAACATTTGCAACCGGGCGCCCAACGTAATCAGCTCCATAGCCAGCTGAATATCCTTCGCTTCCTGGACAATACTTTTGCCGGCCATCGCTATGCCCTTTTCTTCGGCAGATGGTTGTCTTTTGCCGCCAGCCGTTCCTGTAGTTGACTGGATAGCAATATGCCGGTGTGGATTTGCTGTAATTCGTCCACGCGGGAATCCTGCGTTAATTGCGTAATGGTTTGGTGATCGTCAAAACGAAACAGGCACAATAGCTGATTCGTTTCGGCCAGTTTAACCATTTGCGGCAAGGTCAGTTTCAGTAAAACATCGGCCATGGTATCGTTAATCCCCAGCCGAAACATTGCCGACGCTTTTTCCTGGTTGATCAAACGCTGCGCCAATAATAAATATGATAAATTTATATCGTAAACATGTTTACGTATTTCACTCGTATTCATTTTCCCATCCCTCTAGACTATGTTTAAAAACATAACTTGGGTGATAAAATATCGCCCGGTATCCGGGGATTTTTCCCCTGGGTGGCTAATGAAATCAACGATACCGTACATACTTAAATTGTCCGGTAATCGAAGCGGCTAATTATAAAAGCCGTACCGTTAAATATTCTTGGTGTAAAATATGCCCAAAATTAACATGATTCATTAAGGTTTCTTCCGTGAAACATTTTTACAATTTAGTGAGATTATTCCTAATTGCGCCGCAACTCTAACGCCGATTCTGTCGTTCATACAATCTACCCCTGGGCAAATTTTAGATAAAGTGTGATCTAGATCACAGAAATTTAGCTTACTTGATCAGAATTGCTACTGGTCTGATGTGATTGCTGATCAAAAAATGAACACAAAAAAAGATTGCAACAAATTTTTAGCAAAAATCCCCGCACAATCAGCGGATTCATCTGATCATATTGATTTTGACAGAATATCATTCGAAAAAACAAATTCGCACCCTAAAATATCTTTTAAAATTAAATTCATCAGTATTAATGCTGTTTTTTCAGGATAAACGTCATGGATACATCAATAACATTATTGAAACATACCAACGGCTTTTGCCCGTCAGGGTCAGATTCTTTTGTATTAAAAATGAACGATTTTACAGTGGAATGTTAACAATGGAAGGAATGAGATTGGGGAGGGAAATGATACGTAAACATTTATGTGGCTGTTAAAAGGATGAGGGCGTGCCCACAACCCAAAATAGCCATGTATGATTATCATCGGCATACTTATTCAAAACTTGAGATAAAACTGATCAAAATATTCGCAAAATATGCAGTAACTCTTTATTTTAGATCGTTTTTTATACCAGGGGATTTGCAACGCCGCGACGGGTATTTATGTCCACGTCCGTTAGGGAAAATAAGGGTGATAACGCATAACGTTATCATACAGCTACAAAAATGCCGCCGTAATTCCGGTCCGGGTTTACGGCGGCTATACGTTGAGCAGGGCTATGTCACGGACCCCGGGGCAAGCGTCCCGCTGGCCGGGACCTATGCCGTTCCCTCCGCCCCCGGCCAGCGTAAGGGCGCGGCGGCGGGTACGGGACGATAGGCTTTAATGCGCCGCCGTGGTGGCCGGAACGGCTTTTAAGTCATTCAGGAACGATTGACGCCAGTGTACGATGTCATTTTTATTAATCACCTTCATCATTTCCGCATGGCGAGAAATGCGCTCTTCCAGCGGCATACAGAGCGCTTTATCCAGGGCGGCGGCGACACCGTCGCGGTCATAAGGATTCACCAGCAACGCCGAGGTAAGCTCGTTGGCGGCCCCGGCAAAACGGGAAAGAATCAGTACGCCCGGATTGGCGGGATCCTGTGAGGCGACATACTCTTTCGCCACCAGGTTCATCCCGTCGCGCAGCGGGGTGACCAGGCCGACTTCGCAATGGCGGAAAATCTTCATCAGCAGGCTGCGTTCATAATGCTGGTTAAGATAGAATAACGGGGTCCATTCCAGCGTTGAGAAATGGCCGTTAATCCTGCCGGCTTCCGTCTCCAGTTCGTGACGAATATCCTGGTAGGCCTGGACGTCGCCGCGCGAAGTGGGCGCTATCTGGAAAAAACGTATATTGCCGCGGTGCTGTGGATAGTTCTCAAGCAGGGTCTCGAAGGCCTGGAATCGCTCCGGCAAACCTTTGGAATAATCCAGGCGATCCACGCTGATAATCAGCTTGCCGTTCATTTTATCCCGCAGATGCGCAAGCTTAGGCGGCAGCGCCCCTTCCGCCAGTTCACGGATACTGTCCGGTTCCACGCCTATGGGATACACGCGCACCGTGACCGATTTGCCATAGGCGGCAAAGCGGTCTTCATCCAGTTGCTCCACGTCGGTCACCAGCGACAGGTTTTCAATAAAGGCCAAACGGTCGGTTTCCGCCTGGAAACCGATGAGATCATATTCGCACAGCATTTCCAACAATTCTTTTCGCGGCGGCAAGGCATTGAATATTTCCGAGGTCGGGAACGGGATATGCAGGAAAAAACCAATGCGATTGGTCATGCCCAGCTTGCGGCAGGCGGCGGCGAAGGGTAACAGATGATAATCATGGATCCACAGGATATCGTCGTCTTCCACGAGAGGCTGCAAACGTCCCGCCAGCTTCTCGTTAACATGGCAATAACCGTCATAATCCTCACGCTGGTATTGCACCAGGTCCAGGCGGTAATGAAACGCCGGCCAGATAACGGTATTGGAAAAATTGAGATAATATTGATCATATTCGCTTTGGTTCAATGTGAACGCAGCAAACGTAATGTTGTCCTGCTGGTGTTTCTCCAAAGGAAGCTCTTCTTCGCTGATTTTGCCGTTCCAGCCGAACCATAAGCCGCCAGCGTCCTTCAGCGAATCCATAATGCCGACGGCCAGGCCGCCCGCGCTTTCTTTTTTACCTTCCATAGCCGCAATACGGTTCGATACTACTATTAAGCGACTCATAAATCCTCCCCAACCGAGCTTTTGGTTTTAATAGAATAATTATCTTGTTGTTTAAGCAATGACAATAGCCAAAGATGAACGTGCCCCACATCGTCCAAATGATAACGCGCCGCGGTAGCGCCCGGTCCGACCTTTATTGAGATGCCGTTCAGGGCGTTGACCTGGATAAATCCGGCTTCGTCCGTCAAGTCGTCGCCGATAAACAGCGGCGTTCTTCCGGCAAAAGGGCTTTCCTGCATAAAGGCCTGGATGGCGGCACCTTTGTCGACGCCCTTCGGCTTGAGCTCCACGACGCATTTGCCCGGCTGCAGGGCCAGTTCCGCATAACGGCGGGCAAAGGTTTCAGCCACCGCCATGATCGCGTCTTGATATTGCGGCGCCTGGCGATAATGCAAGGCATAGGCCATGCCTTTTGCTTCAACATGGCAGCCGGGAAATGCGGCGATGGCCTGCGTCAGTTCCCGTTCAAGCTTCATCGCCAGCTCCGGCGATAAGTCGGTGCGGTGGATTTCTCCGCGCGCGTCCCGGCGTTCAGCGCCGTGCACGCCGGCCGCAGGGCCATGCAGTGGCGCGCTGAGGGCGTCGAGTTCCGTTAAGGAGCGGCCCGATACCAGCGCCACGGCGCCCCCGCCGACGCTGGAGATGGCATATAAAGTCTGTTTGATATTATCGGGGATGGACACTAATTCGGGCCGTTTTTCAATGGGAGCCAGGGTGCCGTCCACATCAAAAAAACAGGCGAAGGTGTCCAAGGGTATCGGGGGTAGCGAATCACTGTCTGTCATACCTGTTATCCTCCTGTTACCGCGAGCGAGCAGCATTCCGGGCGCATCGCTGGATAAGTGGTTGCGCTACAGCGCATTAGCACAGCCCGGATGACAAGTGGTAAGCGGTAACAAAGGAGTGAGAAGCATTGAGGTGAATTTTAAAATCGTCGTTCTCCTTGAAACTGCGCTGGCGTTATCGCGGAACATAAGGCGCAAAGAAAACGCTTTTGCATGGCCGGTAAGGCATGCTTTCTGTCCCACCTGTCCTTCGGGCGGCAGTGAACACTTTAGTTAGTATAGACAATAATTTTTGATCTGTCATAAATGGCGGCAAACGCCCCGCCCGGCCAAGCAATGGCAGGCAATACTTCAACGTTATAGATAGGTTCCATTTCATGATAGCGTCTCTGCTGGCCTAAATGCGGTAAAAGCGGCCCGGAAAAGTCAAAAATTGTATATAAAGTTAAATACGCCTTGACGTATAAGGCTAAAAAAAAGGCATTTTGCTCAAAAATCAGACAAATATAAACGATAATCAGTTTCATTTATACGCACATATCACTTAAGTAATTAATTATTAATAGAAAAAATCTGAAATAGCCATAGATCAGCGTCATATTGTCAACCGCCATGAACATAAAAAATCATACAAAAAAGTCCATGAATTTTTCTTATGTTTATTTTGACTAATTTGTAATATCATTTTCCGAACAAACCGCTTGCCTTTAAACGGAAGCGCCTGCCGCTTGGCAAAACGTGCGCAGTTCCTTCGCGTGGCGGCCAGCAAAAGCGTTACCTGCCTTGAACGGTGCATCGTTAGACTTAAGTCAAATTTATCGATTCACTTTTGGGAGAGCGGTCTCAAAAAAATATCGTTGAACTTAATTGTGAATTGTTGTTAAAACATTAGGTAACTGTGAAGCTTTATGAAATCTACAGGCCAATAAGAAGCATTTTATCGTTGCTAAAAACAGATAATCAAATTAAATGAGGGTGCGCTATGCCAACGATCATCATGGATTCATGCAGCTATACCCGCCTTGGTCTTACCGGATTTTTGACGGATACCGGTGTAAAAAAGCGCAATATCAATATCGTAGCTGATATCGGCCAGTTGCAGACAAAATGCACGCGCGTGAAGCCTGATGTGGTTTTTGTGAATGAAGAGTGTTTTATCCATGAACCGGATGCGACGGATAGAATCAAAAAGATCATTACCCAGCATCCCGATACGCTGTTTTTCATTTTTATGGCAATGACCAACATCCATTTTGAAGATTATCTGTTTGTGCGTAAAAACCTGATTATCACCTCGAAATCGATTAAGCCCGAGACGCTCAATTCGCTGCTTACGGGCTGCAATAAACATAAATGCCTGGATGACGGCGCCCACAAGTCGCCGGTGGATTTGAACCCGGTGCGGTTAAGCCAGACCGAATCCAATATGCTGCGCATGTGGATGTCCGGTCACGACACCATCCAGATATCGGACCGCATGCAGATCAAGGCCAAGACGGTCTCTTCGCATAAAGGCAATATCAAGCGGAAAATCAAGACTCATAACAAGCAGGTGATTTATCACGTCGTGCGGCTGACGGACACCGTAACCAACGGCATTTACGTTAACGTACGCTGACCATAGGCCCCGTCGCTTTAATGCCTGGGCGCGCGGGGGCTTTTCGGTATCAGGGCGCCGCCTGATACCGTTTTTTTACGTCGTACTAGCGCTCCTCCAGCAAGGGTTCAACAAAAATGCCGTCAGGATGGCTGGTCTCGTTAAAAAACCAAATGGCGGTAGGATAATCATCCAACGCCACCAGATACATCACACCTTCGCTGAATTCTTCTATGGCCTGGATTTTGCCTTTACGCCGTGGCCCGCCATCGGTTTTCACCGTCACCCGATCGTGTAATTTCATGACTTACCTCTAAATATGCCCGATAGCTAGTTTAGTATAAAACACCCCGTCCAGTCAGCCCGTACCCGATCGGCCGGGACATTTATTCCACCCCGGCCAACGTACGCAAGGCGATCCAAACCCGCGGCAAAAGCTATACTTAACAGGCACGTTTTTGCTGGTCTTCACAGAGGGGAAACATCATGGCCTTTGCCAAAGAATTCAATGAACAGCTGCAGCGAGAAATAAGTATAGACGTGGATGCGTTGCTACAGGCGGTCAGGGAGGCGGCGCAAGGGGAAATACATGAACACCAGAGCAATGAACACGCCCATATGGTCACGGCCGACGGGCGCGAATTTAACACCTACGGCGCCCTGGCGGAAGCCTATGACCTGGATATACGCGATTATACCGTGGCGGAAGTCAATCGGTGACCATGGCGGCCTGGCGGCAGCGATAAACACAGAAAAAGACCCCGGCCGATCAGGCCGGGCGAAAAAAAGCATATTCCTTTGCGGGGTGCATAAGGAATTTTAAAGTTCGTTACACTAGGAAATCAAATTACCCGCCCATAGTAGCGGCATCACTTAATTTGGCAAGTAACATAATGGTTGCTACTCTATCGCATTACGCACCACAACCGCGCCAAAAAGGGTCGTCACGATGAAAAACACCTGGCCTCCCCGATAATAATTGTTTATTTTCATATGATTATTAAAAATAATTAGATTTTTCGCCCAATTTTTCCACGCTGGCCCAGCCGGTATTACGCGCTATTTTTTAGGATTATTCTTAATGATACTTTAGGAAAAATGCTGCTTTACAGCACATCGGCACGGTTAGCTTGACCCGAATCCGGCGAACATTTGCCGCTTCCGCGGCAATCCTTCGTATATACTCAGTTTTATAAGATGACGTCAGCCCATTGTCACAACTGTCAAAAAGGCGGGAAAAACATGCCAAGTCTCACCGACCCGTTAGTGGTCATAACCGATTTGGACGGGTCGTTGCTCGACCATCATACCTACAGTTGGCAACCTGCCGCGCCCTGGCTTGATAGGCTTAAGGCCCATCATATCCCCGTGGTGTTTTGCTCAAGCAAGACCACCGCCGAGATTGTGCCGCTGCAAGAGAGCATGGGGCTGTCGGGAACGCCATTTATTGCCGAAAACGGCGCGTTGTTACAGCTTGACGGCGAACTGTCCGGCAGGATCATGGGACAGGACTATGCCGCGGTACGCGCGGCGATGGAACGGCTGCGGCAGGAATACGGTTTCAAATTCTTCGGCTTCGGCGACGTTGATGAGAAGCTGGTCGGCGAATGGACCGGGTTATCCGCCCAGGACGCGCTGCTGGCGCAGCGTCGGCAGGCCTCGGAGGCCTTTATCTGGCGTGAAAGCGACGAGCGGCTGCGCGACTTTACCGACCTCCTGGCCAAGGAGGGCCTGGCGGTGACCCAAGGAGGACGGTTTTATCACGTGATGTCGCAAGGCAGCAGCAAAGGCGCCGCGGTGCGCCGGCTTTTGCAGCACTATCGTCAGCAGGACGGCCGCCCGTGGCAATCCATAGGCCTGGGCGACGGGCCAAACGATATTTCGCTGCTGGACGCGGTGGACTATGCGGTCATCATTCGGGGTTACACGAAAACGCCGGTTACCGTCAGCCCGCAGCAGCGGTATGTTTATCGCACCAACGCCTATGGACCGGAAGGCTGGTGCGAAGGGATGGATTATTTTATTACCTCGGCTTAATCAGAGTCGGATAACAATTTTAAGAAAAAAAAAGCTTGGGGAGAAAACGCATGAGTGATTTTCATCAAAATGGAATTATCGCCAATTTTCACAACCTCTCCGATCGCAAGGTCGAGGAGTTAGAAACAGAGCTGCTGGGGTTTGCCAAAAAGCGCAAAATGGGTCTGATCCTGCCGTCGCTGTTTTCTGAGCTTGAAGGACCGGCGCTGGCCCATATCGTTGATGAATTGGCCAAAGTGCCCTATCTGGAGGAAATCGTTATCGGGTTGGATCGCGCCGACCGCGATCAATTCCTTTTTGCCCGGGATTTTTTTTCCCGGCTGCCTCAGCATCACCGCATTCTTTGGAATGACGGACCGCGGTTAAAGGCTATTGACGCCGAGCTGGAAAAAGAAGGACTTTCTCCCACCGAACCGGGAAAAGGACGCAACGTCTGGTTCTGCACCGGCTATACGCTGGCGTCGGATCGTACGCTGGCGGTGGCGCTGCACGATTGCGATATCGTCACCTACGATCGCGGCATGCTGGCCCGGCTGCTGTATCCCGTGGTCCATCCCAAATTCAGTTATGAATTCTGTAAAGGCTTCTATGCCCGGGTGGCCAACGGCAAGATGAACGGACGCGTCGTGCGCTTACTGGTGGGGCCGCTGCTGCGTTCGCTGGAAAACGTCTACGGCCAATCCCCGTACCTGGATTATCTCAACAGCTTCCGCTATCCCCTGTCCGGCGAATTCGCCATGCGCACCCGCGTCATGCATGATATGAAAATCCCGGGGGATTGGGGGCTGGAGATTGGGTTATTGTCCGAGATTTACCGCAACTACTCGCCAAATCATATTTGCCAGGTGGAAATCGCCGATAATTATGACCACAAGCACCAGCCCCTGGCGGAAGAGGATGGCTCCGGCGGCCTTAAGCGCATGAGCAACGATATTATCCAGTCCCTGTACCGTAAGCTGGCCACGATGGGCGTCAATTTAACCAGCGACTCCTTCCGGGTGCTCAAGGCTACCTATTACCGCAATGCGCTGGACATCCTGGAGTTTTATCATCATGACGCCATCATGAACGGACTGAAATTCGACCAGCACAGCGAGGAGGCGGCGGTGGAATTGTTTATGCAATGCATCCTTGACGCCGGACAAGCCTTTATCGAACGCCCGAACGATAAACCCTTTATCCCGAGCTGGAGCCGGGTGCAATCCGCTTTCCCCGATATTATGCAGCGCATCTATGATGCGGTGGAGGAAGATAATAACGGCGACGTATAGTCGCGGCTGGCGGCAAACAGCGGGGCCGCTGGCATGCGGCCCCCGGTTTGCCCGCCACCGGCTTTCGTTATGCCGCAGGGTGATGAGTCATGCGCGGTGATACCCTGCTCATCATGTGGCTGGCTGTGCCATAAACCCGTTATTGTCTTTGTGCTAAACCGGTCATCGTCCGGGCGGAAAAGAATGATTATGCGCGAACTGAAACCGAATGAACCTCTGGTCGCCGCCCTTGCGCAGTGGATCGAGGATCATCTGGACCGGGATATCGCCTTGCCTGAGCTCGCCGCCCGGTCAGGGTATTCGGTATGGCATATGCAGGGCGTGTTCCGCGCGACCACCGGCATTGCCGTCGGTCGTTATATCCGCGAGCGCAAATTGACGGAAGCCGTCTATCGCCTGCGCAATAGCGACAACAGAATCATGGACATCGCCCTCGATTATGGCTTTAACTCCCAATCACAGTTCACGACGTTGTTCAAAAAATATTTTGGCATCACGCCGCAGGCGTGCCGTAACGATTGCTCGCTAATATTGCCATTAACGCCGCCGCTGCGTTATTAAGCAGGAAGGTCAAGGATCGCCCGGACGAGGGCCTGTCTATTTCTGGATAAAAGTGTTATTACAAATGAATTAATTTAATTCACGCCACACGCGGATCACGGCATTAGCGAGACTGCATGATGCTAATTAAATCAACGTCTTTGCTCTTTTAAATATTCACTTCATTATGTGATATTCAAATAAGCATATCGTTATTCAATTTTAATTTCCGCTTACACGCTAAAACATGACTGAAATAAATAGTAATTCCCCAAGTTTAGCGTACTATGTATAAGTAAGATTAATTTCCCTGGTGTAACTTAAGAAGTAATGTTGCCCGCTTTTTTCGGCGGGCTTTTTTACCACGCCCCATAACGCATTGATATACCATTCCTTTTTTCTGCCTCTTTTCTTGGAAGTTGCTAAGATTTTATTTTTTGAAATCATCATTTGTCTCTACAGGCGACTTTAAATATCAGCAACACTAATCACACATCACCACGACACTGCCCGGCGTAGGCAAAATGCCCGTCGTTATCCAATTTATTATGCCGCGGGCGATCTTTCCAGCATACCGGGGAAGGCGCCTGGCATAATGTCAGGCGCTGTGGACAAAAATGCTTAAATTTTACAGCCTTCACAATCGTCCTCTGCCGAAAAGGCTTCCGGCACTTCCTTGGCTTTTTGTTCGGCATGTTCCTGCGCCTTGGCCAATTCGGCATCAATATCAAATTCAAAAATATCATCGTTCATGGTTCAAATATCCCGTTAGTGAGCACCGAGGACAGTATAACCAATTGCGTATAAAAACGTTAACCCTGCGAGCCCTGGATAAAAAAACCCGGCCATTGCCGGGTTACGTCGCGAAAAAAATGCAGGGTCAGATTTCGAGCCCTTTCTTGCTCTTCTTGTCCGCGCGCTTTTCCTTCAGTGTCTTCTCCGGTCTCTTCTTGGCTGACTTGTCCTTACCTCTACTCATAAACACCTCGCTTACTTGTCAGATTTAGGGGGTTGACCAAAAGACTTCCCGATAACACCCGGGCCACCTAGAGTTATCAAACCTGGACGCTAAATGCAAGAAGGAACGATTACCGCGCTTTATCGGGATGATCCTTCAGCCAGTTGTTCATGGTATCGATCTCGGCTTTTTGCGCTTTAATCACCCTCTCCGCCATCTGCCGCATCCGGGGGTCCTTACCGTATTTTAATTCGGTCTCCGCCATGGCGATAGCGCCCCGGTGGTGTGGAATCATACCGCGGGCAAAAGCGACGTCGGGGTCTTGGGCTTTCACCCCTTCCGCCATATCCTTATGCATGTCCTGCATGGCGGCCATATAGTCCTGGCTGGACTTACTGAGCCCGGCCGCCGACCCATGATCCATGTTCATGCCGGGCATGGCGTCGTCAGCCCAAACGGAAGACGACGCGCACGGCAAGGTTAACATCAACAGCGACAGCATCACGTATTTGCTCATATTCCCTCCTGTTATTATTTATGCCCGGTCTCGGTCGCGGCGTCATCCTGACCGATGATATAAGACTTGAACTGCGGCGACATCCAGGCGGTAAAACCATCGGCGGAACGGGTGATAAGATAAACCGCCAGACCCTGCTGCTCGGCCAGCGCCTGGGCTTTTTCGGTGCCCAGCACCATCAGTCCGGTATCCCAGCCGTCCGCTTCCAGGGCGGTGGGCGCGATAACCGTGGCCGACACCAGCTTATGTTCAATTGGCCTGCCGGTCGCCGGGTCGATGATATGCGAGAGCCGTTTTCCCTGCAATTCATAGTAATTGCGATAACTGCCCGACGTACTGATGCCGTGTCCCTGCAAATCGACTATAGCCTGGGCGCCGATTTCCCGATCGGTCGGCCGCTGGATCGCCACGCGCCACGGTATTCCCTGCGGCGAAAGACCGCGCGAGATCACGGCGCCCCCCACCGAGACCAGATAGCGGGTAATGCCGCGCCGTTCCAGCAGCGCGGCGAGATGATCGGTGGCGGCGCCCTCGCCCAGCGTGGACAAATCCACATACAGGTCCGGCAGATCTTTTTGCAGCCATTGCCCCTGGCTATCTTCGATAAGCCTCAGGTGGCGCAGCCCGACCCGGGCGCGGGCACTGTCGATGTCCTGCTGTTCGGGCAACGCCCGCGGCTGTTTATCCGGACCGAATCCCCAGAGATTCACCAGCGGCCCGACGGTGATATCCATGGCGCCGCCGGTTTTCACCCCGATACGCAGCGCGGTGGTGACAATATCGGCCATATTGGCGGTAATGGGCTGCGGATCGGTGCCGCGGTACTGGTTGAAACGCGACAAAACCGTGTCCTGTTGATAAGTCGACAATTCATGGTTGTCCTGCTCCAGTTGCCGGGCGATGCTGTCCTTTAATCCCTCTAGGGCCGCCGGCGGAGGCGCGGCCAGGGTGACGCGGTAAAAGGTTCCCATTGTCCGCCCTTCGGCGACCCACGCCTGCGCGGCGTCCGGCGGCGCGGGTCGGTCGCACCCGGCCAGCGTCAGAACCACCGGAGCCCCGATGATCAACAGTATTGCTGCATATCGCTTCATGAATTTCCCTGTTCCACCCTGAAATAAACCGGCCAGCGCCGCCAGCGCTATCTTAATACGTCTGACTGGCTTTGCAAAAATCAGACCGTCATCGGCGGGTATAAGAAAGAAAGCACGATCCCGGCGGGGAACCGGGATCGTGCTGGGTGGAAACGGGACGGGCCGGCAAAAAACGCGGGATCAATGGTCCGGCTGCGTGCCGCCCTGCGCGTAGTTAAACATCCGCTGGACGATTTCGTCGGCACCTTTGATAATTTCGGAGAGATGTTTATCGCTGCGGTTCACTGCCTGGGAATAGGCAATCTCATGCGCCTCGTCGACCATGGTGATGATACGATCGCGGGTTTCGGCATCGATATTGCCCAATATCGTGGTAATCACCACTTGATAGGCATGGGACGTGACGGTAAGCAACTCTTCACGGGCTTCCAGCGCCTCGATGCGTTTGAGCAGCGCGTCATAAAGCGGATCGTTGGCCATATTTTCTCTCCCAGTGTCATTCGGGCAGGCGCCCGACACCCGCGGCCGCATTGGCCGGCGGATGATGTATCGGCTTTTTATTGTTATTGCCAACAGCCAGTATAGTCAACAAAAGATGGCGGGAGCGTGCAACGCCCGGCGGCGTTGCGCTGACGATCGCATGAGCGGCGCTAATCGGCAGAGACGGTGGGCGCATGGGCGCCATCTTGTCCCCGTCTGGCCCATTTGGCCCACAGCGCGGTGAGGATGGGCACCAACACGGAGGTGACGATAACCGCCGTGGCCACCAGCGCCGTGGCCGACGCCACCTGGCTTTTAAATACCGGATTCATCTCGGCGATTAAAAACGGCGTGGCCGCCGCCGCGCCGGCCGAGCTGGAAGCGGCAATCCCGGCGGTGCCGTCGCCGCCGCCAATAAATTTATCAGCCAGGATCAAGGGAATGCCGGTGACGATAATAACGCCCACGCCCAGCAGGATCCCCAGCAGTCCGGTATCGCGGATCACCGATAAATCAATGGCGCTGCCCAGCGAGAAGGCAAAAAAGGGAATCAGCGCCGGCACCGCGCGGCCAAAAAACGCGCGCAGCTCATCATCCAGATTGCCCAGGATGAACCCGAGAATGAACGGCAGCACCGCGCCCAGGAATAGCCTGGGTTCAAACGATGCCACGCCGGCGGACCCGAGGATAATCATCGTCAACAGCGGACCGGATTCGATGGACATCAGCACAAAGGCGGCTGAATCTTCTTTACTGCCGTATTGCTGCATCAGCGAGGCATAGAGCCCGCCGTTGGTCATGTTCATCGACGCGGCCAGCACCAGGGCGGAAATGCCGGTAAAAAAGCCGCTTTGCACGCCGTCCAGCGGCAGGAAGCGTGAGGCAACCAGCGCCACCACCCAGGCAGTGAGGGTTTTAACCGCCACCAGGGTACCGGATTTTTTCAACACGACGCCGGATGCGCGTAATTGAATGGTGGCGCCCATGCAAAAGAACCAGACCCCCAGAATGGGCACCGTGCCTTTCAGGATGCCGTTCGTAAATGATCCGAAATACGCGCCCGCGTGCGGGTAGAAGGTATTGATAATCGCCCCGATGAACAGGGGAACCAACATTAACCCGCCGGGAATTTTATCTAAGCTTTGTTTGATTTTCAAACCGCACCTGTAAGAAACGCCATGCCTTAAAAAATGAACCAATATTTCATTTTTGAATGATACGACGTATTCCTTCAGGCTAAATGTGATCTTCGTCACATAATATTTGTGATGCAAATCACCATTTGGCGCTGACAGCATGAAAGGATCATGTGACGTACATCACATTAGAGATGATCACCACTCTCGGCGCGTGGGGCCGGTGCCGCGACAGGGCGTTCGCGGGTTGTCAGCCAGCAGAGCAGCGAGCCGCAGCACACCAGCGCCACGCCCTGCCAGAACCTACCGGTCAGGTGGATATGGAGCAGCGTGGCGGCAAACAGCGAGGACAGCACCGGGGTAAAATAGGAACAGGCGGCCAGCAGGGTCATATTGCCGTTGATGATGCCGATATTCCAGGACGCATAGGCGATACCCATCACCGCGCCGGTCACCAGCAGGGCGACGACGCTCGCGCCGCTGAACACCAGTCCCGGTTCGTTGCTGAACAAGTATTTCACCCATAGCAGCAGCGCGGTCAGGATAAAAAACAGCGTAACGCCATGTTGTCCGCCGGCAAACCGACGGGTAACATTGCAGTAGACCGCCCAGATCAGTGCGCCGCCCAGCGCCAGGCCATAGCTTAGCGGATTGGATAATACATTATCCAGCATATGCCGGGGCGTCCATCCGCCGTCGCCGCACATCAGCCAGACAATACCCGTCAGCGCCAGCAGCAGGCCGGTATAAACACCGGCACCGCCCTTTGCGCCGTTCATCATCATCGCCAGCAGTACGGTCAGGCTGGGCCAGAGATAGTTAATCATGCCCACCTCAATCGATTGTTCCCGGCTGGCGGCGTAGCCGAGCGACAGGGAGGAGCAGATCTCATAGCTGGCAAACAGCAGTCCGGCGGTGAGCATATACTTAAGCCTAAAGCCGGCAACACGCGGACGCGCCGCCAGCGCCAGCAGGAATACGGCGCTGACGGTGTAGATCATGGCCGCACCGCCGGTGGGGCCGAACTGCTCGCTCAGGCTGCGGATTAAGCCGGCCAGGGTGCTCCACAGCACGATTGCCAGCAGACCCAGCAGCGTGGCGCGCGTTTTGCGCGCGCCGCCACAAAGCGCTGCCACTAGGCTCGCACGGCCAACAGGCACAGCTTGCGTGTCAGTTCATAACTGGCGACAAAGGCGCTGACCGGCAGAAATTCAAATTGCGAGTGAAAATTGTGCGCGCCGGTAAAATAGTTGGGCGTTAACAGCCCCCGGGCGGATAGGGCTGCGCCGTCGGTGCCGCCCCGCATCGGCGTCACTTTCGGCGCGATGCCCAGTTCCTTCAGACCGGCGAACAGCAAATCGATGGCGCGACGATCGTCGCCGATGGCGTTGCTGATATTACTGTAGATATCGGTTATCTTGAACTCGACCTTTCCCGTTGGATAACGCCGGGCAATTTCTTCCGCCACCTCGCCGATACGCTGCTTGCGTGCTAAAAAACGATCCCGGTCAAAATCGCGGATCGAAATATTCAGCCGCGCCTGGCGCGCATTCGCCGCCATATCGTTAAACCAGAAATAGCCTTCCCGGCCCTCGGTATTTTCCGGTGTTTCCCGCCGGTCAAAATGACTGATGAACTCCTGCGCCATTAAAATCGGATTCACCAGCACATTTTTCGCCGACATCGGGTGCGCGGTCACCCCGGTCAGGGTCACCGCCGCGCTGGCGGCATTAAAATTTTCATAGACCACTTCACCCAGCTCACAGCAATCGATGGTGTAGGCGAAATCCACGGCGAAACGGGCCGGACCCAGCGCTTTGGCGCCGCGCAAGCCGATTTCTTCGTCCGGGACGAAGGCAACGACAATATCGCCGTGGGGCGTATCCGCGTCCAGGTTTTCCAGCATGGTCATGATGGCGGTGACGGCGGCTTTATTATCGGCGCCGAGCACGCTGGTACCATCGCTGAAAATAATATCCTGGCCGCGATAGGGCATGATCTCGGGATGTTCGGCCACGCGCAACCAAATATCCCGCCCGGCGTTCAGGCAGATATCTTCGCCGGTGAAACGCAGCAGCTGCGGATGAATCTCCGGCGACAGGCCGACATCCACCGTATCCAGATGGGCGATAAATCCGATGCGCGGCGCAGCCGGCGTGTTGCCGCGTTTCAACGCAGTGACGGTGGCGCGGTCATCGACCTGGATATCCTCCAGGCCTAAAACGCGCAGCTCCTGCGCCAGCATATCCGCCAGCTGTTGCTGTCCCGGCGTGCTGGGCAACGTGGTCGCCGCGGCATGGCTTTGGCTGGTCACCGCCAGGTAGCGGTAAAAACGTTGAATCAACTGTCCGGCGATATCTTGTGGCATAACGATCCCCTGGCAAAAATGCAGTCTGCAAAAAAACGCCGCCCAAACGCGGTTTATCGCCCGGTGCGGGCGCACCGTATTGATACCGGCTGGGAGATAATATAAACGCTCCGGGCGCAGGTCTCCAGCCGGAATACGCCGGAGAAGCCCGCTTCTGCCGGTCCGCCTACGCGCACCGGCGATAACGTACCGGGCCCCAGACAGCACAATGCCCGCCGGAGCGGGCATTGTGGCGACAGGTGCAACCGCCGGTTTGCGAACCGGCGCGCGGTCCAGGCTTATAAGCCGGCCGGACGCGGCACTTCCAAATACTGGCCGTTGATACTACGACGATAATAATGCCCCTGGTTAACGTAAAAGCGTTCACCATTGAGGTCAAGCACCGTCATATTGCCGCTCATGCCGCCGGAGGCGTAAACCTGCGGCTGCGGCGGCGCGTCGACCACCACATATTGATTTTCCTGCCGCTGGTAGTAGATACCGTCAAGCACATAATACGTCAGGCCAGCGACCAGCACCGTTGCCGCCACGCCGGGCAGGAAATCAAATCTTGCGCCGCGATGCGGACCACCCCAACCGGGTCCCCGTCCGCCCCATCCATGGCCGCCGTGACCCCCGTCGTGCCAGCCGGGAGCGGCAAAACCCGCCACCGGCGCCAGGAGGCTAAGCGATAACACAAGGCTCAATAATTTTTTCATAAGGTACCTTTAACCTTCCCGCTTAAAAACACATGCTTAAAAAAAGTCGCCGATGCTCTCATAACAGACCTAAACGGATGAATTCGCAAGTGCATTTACGCATCTTTAGCCGGCTATAACAGAATCCTTACCATCCATTAATAATTGATCGCAACTGCAGGGTGCCTGCTCTGGACGCCCATTATGCAACGCCTGCAATGCAAATAAAGGGTTAAGGATGCAAGGAGTTGTAAACATATAATTTATATGAATATTGATAACGCTGCGATTAGCCGTTCTCATTGGAAGCCGACGACCGGCAATGTTATTTTTTAACCGTCCGCTCGCTCCAGAGCCGGCATATGTGATGTTGGGCACCCACAGTTTTTTTCGGTGGGTGTTTTTTTTATCCGCCCTTGGCGCGCGCGTTATTTTACCAGATCGTCAAGACGCTCGTCGACGATCCCGGCCGGTTCAAGATGCGCCAGTACCTCCGCCGCGGGAAACAGTTTCCTGACCGCCGCTTCCGCCGCGTCGCCGATTTCATGGCCCACATCTACCGACAGTTGGCCGTCCACCTCGACATGCAGTTCGACGAAAACCCGATCGCCGCCGTTGCGGGTGCGGATATCATGCACCCCGCGCACCCCCTCGCAGCCCAGGGCGGCGTCGCGGATACGCCGGCGATCCTCAGCGCCAAGCTCCTGGTCCAGCAGTTGCCGCAGGGCGGTAACGACCATGCCGCGCGCGTTCCAGATCATATAGCAGGAAATGGCCAGGGCGCCGATAGCGTCCGATCGGGTCCAGCCGAAGGCGCTGTCAAGCACCAGGGCGCACAGCACCGCCAGGTTTACCGCGATATCGGTAACGTAATGCGCGCGATCGGCGGCGATGGCCGTGGAGGCCGTTTGCCTGACGACAAAGGTTTGCATTGAAACCAGCACGGCGGTGCACAGGGTGCTGCCGATGATAACCCAAATGCCCAGCCCGTGCTGCATCAGCGGCTGCGGGTGGAACAGGCGCTGCATGGATTCCATGCCCAGCACCAGCCCGGCGCCGCCCAGCAGCAGCGCCTGCACAAACGCCGCCACGGCCTCGGACTTGCCGTGCCCGTAGCGATGGCCTTTGTCAGCGGGACGTTGGGCGTAAAAGACGCCAATCAGCGTAACCACCGAGGCCAGAACGTCGACCAAACCGTCCGCGGCCGACGTCAACAGCGCCATGGACCCCGTCAGCGTCCACGCCCAGATTTTTACGACCACCATCACCAGAGCCAGGCTAAGCGACATCAGCGACGCCATGCGCGTCAGCGTCTTACCGGGAAGATTAAACAACATGACACTCTCTCCCACGGCTATTCTTTTTCTTCATATAGCTAACCGTTTGATATTGCGATGTAAGCGGGAATACGGATAAGACCGGACCGGGCTAGGTTATCATCAACCCCTGCCGCTGCCTATGGGATGCCATCAGGGTTATCGGTGCGTTTTTTTTTGGGGTGTGGTGGCCAGCGTGGCGCCAGTCACAGACCGGCAGGGGGATAACTGTTTGAATAGTGGCGGAGAGACAGGGATTTGAACCCTGGGAAGGATCGCTCCTTCAACGGTTTTCGAGACCGTCCCGTTCAGCCGCTCCGGCATCTCTCCTTTTTAGCGGTTGCTATCATGCCCTGTTTTACGGCATTTTAATAGTCCTAAACCTCGCCTGGCGATTCAAGTGACGACTTATCGAGCAACACGATGATAAAATGGCCATGGAAAAGTTCTACGCCATCCGCTGCAACCCTTGCCTTATGGCAAGAGGCGCTGGCGATCCCGTTATTTTCACCCCTCTGCGCCGCGGAGCGGCACGCTCTGGTAATGCTGGCCGGTAAGTTTCTCCAGCAGAAGAAATTAGTCCCCTTGCAGGGCCTGACCCTGGATGACGCGATGGAGGCACGTATCGCCCTGATGTTTGCCCTGCCGGTCTTGGGGCTGGGCATTGAGTGGCTGGACGGTTTTCATGAAGTGGTTATCTATCCCGCGCCGTTCGTGGTGAATGACGAATGGCAGGATGAGTATGGCCTGGTGCATCGCGGCGAAGCGGTGCACTCCGGGCAAAGTTGGGATCAGGGCCCTATCGTCCTTAATTGGCTGGAGATCCAGGACTCGTTCGATCTCAGCGGTTTTAACCTGATTATCCACGAGACCGCCCATAAGCTGGACGCGCGTAACGCCGGGGTGGTTAACGGCGTGCCGCTGATTTCCATCAGGGACGTGGCGCGCTGGGAAACGCTGCTGCACGCGGCCATGGAGGATTTGCAGGATGAGGTTGACCTGGTCGGCGAAGACGCCGCCAGCATGGATGCCTACGCCGCCAGCGATCCGGCCGAATGCTTTGCGGTCTTGTCCGAGTATTTTTTCAGCTCCACCGAGCTGTTAAACGAACGCTTCCCCGAACTCTATCGCTGCTTTACGCAGTTTTACCGTCAGGATCCCCTGGCGCGCCTGGACGCTCAGCGGCATGCCGGCGCGTGATTTGACCAAGGGTTGCGCAATCGCGCCGTAACATTTGTTTTTACGTTGACACGCCTGGAGGGGCCGGATATGATTCGCCCCGTTCTCGCAATTCCTCTGTAGTTCAGTCGGTAGAACGGCGGACTGTTAATCCGTATGTCACTGGTTCGAGTCCAGTCAGAGGAGCCAAATTTATGTTTTCATGCATCTTCACGAATCTTTATACGATTTAGATTCAACAAGTTAGTGTGAAAAGTCTTCCCGATGCATTTTCATTTCCCCTCCGCATCGGGCAAGATTGGTGGTCTGATTTGGGGTCAGGGGGGTTCGATGACAGAGTTCCCCCCAAATATCTCTTAACGACGCAAAAATCCGCAGCTTAAAACCATCCGCTAAACCTTTCAAAGTTTCCGATTCTCATGGCCTGTACCTTTTAGTCAATCCAGGTGGTTCACGCCTTTGGTATCTCAAATATCGCATCAATAAAAAAGAATCTCGCTTAGCTCTAGGTGCCTACCCTCTCATCTCTCTTGCCAAAGTGACATGACTAACTGCGCGTTGAATCTAATCTTGGGGACAGGTCAAGGGAGTGATTTCAGGTTTAGCTTGTTTATTAGCTAGTTACTGGCAAAGGCGATCCCAGTCAGAGTTTTGTCATCTTCGTTTCTAAACCAGTTGAATAATGGGGGGATTATACCTGTAATTTTTGCAGCTGTTCCAGTTTGCGTCAAAGCAAGGTGGTTGCGGAGCAATCTCCCCCTCTCTTGCTGTTGTCTCTCGCGAATGATTATCATTTAATAATGAAAGATTAGAAGATTTATGCGTAATATAGGCAACGCAGAAGATCCCTGTATTTCATCATTAGAGAACCAAGTGCCTGCTTTCGAAAAATATTATACTGAATTGTATAGGTTTATTAACCGGAAGCTTCGTGACCGCGAACATGCAGAAGACATGGCGCAGGAAACGTTTATCCGCGCACTGACCGTCACGCAACCAGTCCGATCACATCGGAGTCTACTGTATCGCATCGCGCGTAATTTGCTGATCGACCACTATCGACGCCCCGAACGTCTAATGGATGATGTAGCTGAAGACACCGAAAGTGCGCATTTCGCGGCACCGTCACATCTTCAACCTTATGAATGTCTTGAAAAGAATCAATATGATGATTTAATGACGCGCACTATCGAAGCCTTGCCGCCGCGCTGCCGTGAAGCCTTTATCCTTCACCGTTTCGATGGCCTGTCACAAAAAGACGTCGCGCGCCATATGGGAATATCCATCAACATGGTAGAGAAACATATTATCCGCGCCATGACCGCCCTTCGCAGCAGTAACGAACACTGGCAGCAGGAACACTTCGCCGCGAGTACCAGCAACAGGAATAAGGATGGCCGTGATGAATAGCGCCATTGGAAAACACTTGTCAGCCGATGAGCAGGCTGCACGCTGGCTGAGTAAAAAACAGTCCGGTATGTCTGCCAGTGAACAACGCCAGTTTGCCGACTGGCTATTGCTGGATGAAAACGCCGCACGCTATCAGGCCATGCAGTCTTTGTGGCAACGCATCGGTGATTTGCCCCAGGAAAATGTAGCCCGCCTGCGTGATTCACTGCCGTGGAATATCCGTGAGACTTCACGTGGTACTTTTTGGCGTCCTGGACTGGTCGCTGCCGTGCTTTGTCTGGTGCTGGTGTGGCCGCTGTGGCAATGGCTGGCCCCTCCCGTTATGACGACAGCATTCCATACCGGTCGCGGTGAAACAAAACAGCTCACCCTGCCGGATGGCACCGTGCTCAGTCTGGATGCTGAAACACAGGTGCAGGTAGCCTATTATCCGCAGCGCCGCGAAGTCACGCTCGTCAAGGGTCAGGTCTTTTTTCAGGTCAACCATCAGCAAGATAAACCCTTTGTGGTGCTGAGCGGGCCGTCGCGCGTCACGGTGCTGGGTACCAGTTTCGGCATCCGCTATATCCCGCAGTCGATGAGCGGTGATGGCGTGGACGTTGCCGTTAGCAGCGGCGTGGTACGTGTCGGTCCGCGAGCGTGGCTTGACAATATGCGCTGGCGAGCAATGGCAACCCTGCATCTGGGCGCAGATGAACCACACCTGATGGTGCTGCGCGCCACCCAGCGGGCAACCAGCGATGCTAACGGTAGCCTGACGCGTCAGTTGCCATTAGAACCGGACGCCATCGCCGACTGGCGGCAGTCACGAATTAATTTCAATAACACCCCGCTAAGCCTGGCCTTGGCTGAGTTCTCGCGCTACGGCGATGTGCCCTATAAACCGGCCTCCGCCGACGTTGCGGCACTGCGCATTAGCGGCAGTTTTAACACTCATCGTCCGGACAGTTTTGCCCGTGCGTTGCCGAAGGTATTACCGGTAAAAATCAATATTCAGGCAGGAGAGACGCAGATTCTTAAACGCTAAGCTCCTCGCCTTTAAGGACGACCTGCACCAAAACGACTGCCCCGAAAAAAAGATTAAAAATATTCAGGACATGACGTCAGGGTTTTGGCGTCAGTCTCGTCTTCAGAAAAGATAATGATTCTTATTTAATTTATTTCTGGGGAAAATTGCATGTCTATTTTTACTGTTTATCGGGGTAACCGCGTTAAATCCAGCCTCACCGCCATCGCGCTGGCCGTCTGTGCGCCGATTGCCGTATCTCACGCCGCCGCCGCGATGGCCGTTTCACTGCCAGCTCAGCCGCTGATCAACTCACTGAATGCGCTAGCACAGCAGGCCGGAGTTCAACTGATTGCCGCACCGGACTCCGTTGCACGTAAAAATGCCCCAGCCGTGCAGGGTAATATGACGCTGGAAGCCGCCCTCGGGCGACTGTTAAGCGGCAGCGGTCTGGGCTATAGCCTCGACAACGGCACTGTGGTGGTTGCACCACAAACGTCCGCTGGAGATACCCTGACCGTGACCGGCCAATACGGCGCCAGCGTCACCGTTCCACAGCAGAGTAGCTCCGCCACCAAAACCGACACACCGCTGCTGGAAGTACCTCAGTCAGTATCGGTAGTGACTCGCGAGCGAATGGACAGGCAAAACGTGCAGAGCGTCACGGAAGCGCTGCGTTATGTCCCAGGCGTAAAAACGGAAACCTACGGTGTCGATCCGAAAGGCTATGACTGGATTTATATTCGTGGATTCAATGCCCTGACGACCAACGATTACCGTGACGGCCTGCGCCAGTTGAATAACAGTTACAGCTATTTCCGCACTGAACCTTACGCGCTGGAGCGTATTGATATCGTGCGCGGACCGTCGTCAACCCTGTTTGGCCTCGGCGATGCGGGCGGTATTGTAAACCGCATCAGCAAACTGCCTTCCGCGCAGGGCGTGCACGATGTGCAAATCGAACTGGGCAATTTCAACCGCCGCCAGGCGCAGTTTGATATGAGCGACAAAATTGACGATGACAGTCACTATCTTTATCGCGTCATTGGCCTCGTGCGTGACAGCGATACTCAGTTCCAGTACCGCGATGGCCCGGATGTTGAAGATAACCGCGTCTATCTCGCGCCCTCTTTCACCTGGCTACCCAACAGCGATACCAGCCTGACAGTACGCGCGGACTACCTGCGCGATACCTCCGGCGGCACCCTTGCCGTGCTTACCGAGCCGGACCACAAGGTGACCGATACCCTGTTGGGGGACTATAACTATAACCGTTTTCGTCAGGAGCAGTTCACCGTGGGGTATGAGCTGAGTCATCAGTTCAACGACGTTTTCCAGGTGCGCCAAAATGTGCGCTACGGGCAAACCGACACCGTTTTGAATAACTTGCTGCCGGGCTCCGTGAATTTCAACACCGGCACGCTGTCGCGCAATGCCATTCGTTTTGATGAGCACATGAACGCGTTCAACATCGATAACCAGCTGCAGGCCGACTTCTCAACCCTGTCAGTCACACACCGTCTGTTGAGCGGTCTTGATTACA
This sequence comes from Sodalis sp. C49, assembly GCF_046352915.1. Classification (NCBI taxonomy): domain Bacteria; kingdom Pseudomonadati; phylum Pseudomonadota; class Gammaproteobacteria; order Enterobacterales; family Bruguierivoracaceae; genus Sodalis; species Sodalis sp. C49. The sequence goes on from NZ_CP163303.1 coordinate 1,375,812, forward strand.
GCCGCCTTGACGGTAATGCTAAACGCTTTGGTGCCGTTGGGCCGACGCTGAATATCTATAATCCAGTATACAGCTTGAACATTGCCGACCCTACCTATGCGCTCAATAACAACGACCAGACTACCTCACAGCTGGGCCTTTACATGCAGGACCAGATTTCGCTGACGCCAAAATGGCTGCTGACCTTAGGCGGCCGCCACGATGACATCAGTTTAAGCACCCAAAACAATCTGACCGACAACACCAGCTGGGTGGATAAAGGCGCCTGGACCGGACGCGCTGGCCTGACCTATCTGGCAGAAAACGGGCTAGCGCCTTATATCAGCTATGCCGAATCCTTTGTCCCCAACAGTGGCACCGACAGTAAGAACCGAACATTTGACCCGAGCAAGGCACATCAGTACGAAATCGGTGTGAAATACCAGCCTGATGCCAACATGTTGATGACGCTCGCCGCCTTTGATATCACCAAAACTAACGTACTGACCAATGAAATTGTGAATAATCTGATCACCGGTTATCAGGTCGCGTCCGGCGAAGTGCGTTCGCGCGGTGTTGAAGCGGAAACTACGGTGAAATTGACCGAAAGTCTGGATTTACTGGCGTCATACACCTATACCGCAACGGAAATCACCGCCAGTAACAATGGTGACCGCGGTAATCAGCAGGCAAATGTGCCTAAACATATGGCATCAAGCTGGCTGAACTATGGGTTCCATCAGGGCGCGCTGGACGGCCTGCTGCTGAGTGCCGGTGTGCGTTACGTCGGCAGCATGTACGGCGATAATGCGAATACCATACCGGTGAAAAACTTTGCGCTGGTCGATGCAGGGGCAAAATATCAGGTCAATCGACACGTTTCCGTCGGTTTTAATATACAGAATCTGCTGAATCATCATTATGTTGGGACTTGTGATGATGACACCAGCTGCTATCCGGGACAGGATCGTACTTTTATCGGCTCACTGAAGTACAGCTTCTGATGCCACGTTTGCTACTGAGTCGTCGTGACTGCCTGAGGGCGTTGCTGGTATTGCCCTGGCTCAATGCCCCGGCGATGTCAGCAACGCCCACGCAACGCATTGTCGCTATTAACTGGCTGGCGGCCGAAACGCTGCTATCGCTAGGCATTACGCCGCTTGCCGTTTCTGACGTGGGGTACTTTCGCAGCAGAATTGCAGACCCCGTTTTACCGGCCAACGTTCAGGATATCGGCCCTTACTGGGAGCCGAACATTGAACGAGTCGCCGCGCTGAAACCGACGCTTATTCTCAGCGATATGCTCGCTCCCGCCCTTCTCGACAGTCTGCAGCGCATCGCGCCGGTGCAGGTCGTGTCGGTGTACCCTGCCACAAACGATTTGTGGCAGGCATTACTGACCTTTACGGGCGCTCTGGGCACAAAATTATCCGCTTCCGCGCAGGCAGCACGGCTTATTGACCACGCAACCACTGCACTAAGCAACTGCCAGCAAAGACTCGGGCACGCCGCAGGCCAGCGTATTCTGGTCGTGGTTCGCAGCCAGGACGGCAAATACGCTACGGTGTATGGCAAGAACAGCCTGCCGGACGCGATGCTAACGCGACTTGGGCTGCAAAATGCCTGGGATAGAGCGGTGGGTGCGATGGGAACGACCAACGTCAGTATCGAAAAGCTGGCGTCGTTGTCCGCCGATTGGCTGTTTTACACCGAATTACCGACAACGCTGACGCGGTTTACCCGCCTGCGTCAGCCGGACGGACTGTGGCAACACCTGCCGCAGGTGTCGAGCGAGCGCGCAAAGGAACTGACCCATTTCTTCCCTTTTGGAGGAATTGGAACGGCGGTGAGTCTGGCACAACACATCACACAAGTGCTCTCGGAAACTGAAAAGAATGCGTAAATTACCGGTATTGCCGTGGCTAATTGTCATTTCGCTGGTGCTTACCTGCGCCCAGCTGCTGGTGAGTAACCTGTGCCGGATCCATGCCAGTAACCTTCCTTCCACCGCCAGTTTACTGCTGCATTACAGTTTTCTGCCCCGACTGGCGACAGGTATTCTCTGCGGAATGGCGCTGGCGACGGCTGGCCTGCTCTTTCAACAGGTGCTGCGTAATCCGTTGGCAGAACCGACCACGCTTGGTATTGCGGCCGGTGCCAATCTGGCGATGTCGGCAAGCATTATTGTATTTCCCGCCTTGCTGGTTTTCGGTCTGACAAATTTGGCTCTCGCCGGGGCGACGCTAACATCGCTGGTGCTGTATCTGCTGATTGTCCGTCAGAGACTCGATCCGCTAAAAATTATCCTTACCGGTATGGTGTTCAGCCTTTACGGCAACGGTATCAATACGTTGATGGTGTTGTTTAATCATGATTATCTCAGCGATCTCTTTAGCTGGCAGGCGGGCTCCCTGAACCAGAACGGCTGGTCGGTCACACAGTTCTTACTGTTACCGGTGCTAGTGCTCATGACAGTGTGTATTTTACTGGCAAGGCCGCTCATGCTAATTGGGCTGTCAGACCAGAGTGCCGGTGCACTGGGTCTATCGGTGGTGAAAATCCGGGTAGCAACTCTCGCCGTAGCCGTGGCGCTCAGCGCGCTGGTCACCAGCCAAGTCGGGATTATTGGTTTTATTGGTCTGGCAGCCCCTGCCCTTGTGCGACTGTCGGGGGTGCGCCGCTTCACACATCAGCTGGTCTGTACCCCGCTGGCAGGCGCAGGGCTGCTGACACTGGTCGATCAGTTGGCGCAATTTCTCTCTCCTGCCGGGGGAGACTTACCGACTGGGGCACTCGCGGGGTTGCTCAGTGCGCCGCTGATGCTCATGTTACTGTTTCGTCAGCGCAATACTAATATCGCCGCTGCGCCATTGAGTACATCGGTCATTCGCCCCATAACGTGCAGCCAGTTGATAGCTCTGATGCTGTTATTACTGGGTGGCATCGCTGTTTCATTATTCTTAAACCGCCCCCTCGACACCACTGCGGTATGGCAACTGCTAGAATGGCGCTGGCCACGAATGCTCGGCGCACTTAGCGCGGGCGCGATGTTGGCTGTTGCAGGCGTGCTTATCCAGCGCCAAAGCGGCAATCCGCTGGCCAGCCCAGAATTACTCGGCATCAGCAGCGGCGCATCGCTGATGGTGGTGTTGCTGGTTGTTCTGTTCAATCAGCCACTTTCGCAGCTTTTTCCCGCTGCGCTGGCGGGAAGTCTGCTGGCTATATTCACTCTGTTTATGTTCGGACTGCGTTCGCGTTTTCAGCCGCAGTCAATGGTGATGGTCGGGCTGTGTCTAACCAGCCTGAGTATGGCGCTGAGTATGCTGTTGCTGATGAGCGGCGACCCTCGGGCGATGATGTTGCTCAATTGGAGTACAGGCTCCACGGCAGGCATCACGCCTGAACGGGCGATGTGGGGTGCGGCTCAGGCACTGCTGCTGATCCCCCTCGCCTTGCTGTTACAACGTTGGGTCACATTATTGAGCCTCGGACATCAAACAACGCGGGCACTGGGGGCAGGACTTCGGCGCAGTAACATGCTAATCCTGCTGCTTGCCGCCGCGTTAACAGCGGGCGGCACGTTGCTTATCGGCCCACTCAGTTTTGTCGGGTTGATTGCCCCACAGCTTGCACGCTATAGCGGAGCATACCGCTTTGTGCGGCAATGTCTGGTAGCGGCACTGTATGGCGCACTGCTGATGGTTCTCGCCGACTGGCTCGGCCGCAACATCGCCTGGCCGTGGCCCGTTTCGGCCGGTTTGCTCTGTGCACTAATCGGTGCACCGTGGTTTTTGTGGTTGCTGATAAAATCAGGGAAATGAACTCATTCCTGTGATTAATATTAAGATTTTTTTCCTTTCAGCCGCATCCACGGCTGATGAAAGTTAGGCATAAATCGACTCCAATGATTTATTCATATATAGGTAAGTTTTACCTATAATTTAGAGTAGGTTTTAACACCCTAAAATAATTAAGGCATTCCAATAGAGATATACCATTGATGTGTAAAGATTAAAAAAAATTAAATTTAAATTATATATAAGAAAAAATGAAAATAGATGCTTTATCCTAAAAGTAAGTGATGAGATGGTCTTCCCCCTTCTTCACGACAATCCCTGGTGAAAGAAATGCTTTCAAAGGCCGTAATACGATTAAAGGATCATGAACATCCAATATTACATAGTGACCAAGGGTGGCATGACCAAATGCCTCGATGGCAACGCTGGCCAAAAGAACATGGAATTATTCAGAGTATGTCCAGAAAAGGCAACTGTCTAGATAATGCGGCCATGGAGAGTTTCTTCAGCATATTAAAATCGGAATGTTTCTATCTTAAAAAATATCAAATGCTAAGTATATCAAAACGAAATCTCATCAAATTTATTCATTACTATAATTATGATAGAGTAAAAGAGAAGCGTAATGGCCTAAGTCCGGTTCATTTCCGTCTTGGGGAAGCAACATACAATGTCCAAAATCTGGGCGCAGATCATAACGGTGTGGCTGAAAGCTTCGTCAAGACGACGAAGCGTGATTATATCGGCATGATGCCTACGCCGGACAGCCAGACGGCGGTATTAAATCTGTCATTGGCGTTCGAACATTACAACGAATATCACCCGCACAGCGCTTTAGGATATCGCTCGCCAAGAGAATATCGGCGCCGGGGGAAACCATCAACCTAAGCGGGAATAGGTGCATGGATATAGGGGCTCAAAACCAATATACAAATTTTATTGTATATCCAGGAAAAAAATTGCAATAATCTGGACGCTGGAACCGCCGCTTATATAAGCTGAATTAATACTTATTGCACCGCGCCATAGAGTGAACGCGTACCGACCACACCGGTAGCGAACAGCCGGCTACGTCAATATTCTCTTTTATCGTAAAAAGGATGCAGTAGAGAGCAAGGAAGGTTCGCTAAACGCTAAGCTACTAAAATCCATAATTACTCGCCCCATGTCGCTTCCAATACCCTAAGCCAATTGCCATGGCAGATTTTTTGCAATAGCGGCTGGTCATAGCCGTGACGGCGTAAGGCCGCCACCAGCACCGGCAGGCCGGCCACATCCTTAAGATCGCTGGGGATGGTGGTGCCGTCAAAATCCGAGCCAAACCCCACGCCGTCTTCCCCCAGCGCGTTCACCAGGTAATCCACGTGCCGCACGATTTCATCCACCGTGGCGTCCGGCGCCTTTTTCCCGTCCTGGCGCAGGAACATGGTGCCGAAGTTAACACCGACAAAACCATTGCGCTCGTGGATGACCGCCAGCTGTGCGTCGGTCAGGTTGCGCGACTGCGCGCACAGCGCATGGGCATTGGAATGGCTGGCGACCAGCGGCGCGTCGGAAATGCCGGCCGTTTGCCAGAACCCCTTTTCATCCATATGCGAGACATCCACCATGATGCGTTTGGCATTGCAGGCGCGCACCAGCCGCAGCCCCGCATCGGTGAGCCCCGGTCCGGTATCGGGTGAGGAAGGAAAACGAAACGGCACGCCGTGGCCAAAGATATTCGGCCGGCTCCAGAGCGGCCCCAGGGTCCGCAAACCCGCCTGGTAGAGCACATCCAGCAGATGCAGATCGGGATCAAGCGCTTCCGCCCCTTCGATATGCATGACCACCGCCAGCACGTCCCGCGCCATGGCGTCGCGGATGTCCGCCGCGCTGCGGCAGATTTTCACCCGTCCGTCCGAGGCCGCTTCGATGCGCAGCAGCAGGGATAGCATGGCAAAGGTCATTTCCCGCGCCGACTCCATGCTGGGCGCTACGGGAATATTAGTGAAATCAAGCAGATCTGGCGCGCTTTTTGCTGCATTAGATACCGAGGGCACCCAGGTGGCAAATAAACCGCCCGCCAGGCCCCCCCGGCGGATGCGCAGTAAATCCATCTGACCGGCCGCGGGGCCGCTCAGGAAGCTTTCAACCGCATTTTCGGGCTGTGCGCGCCATAAACGGCACAGCACGTCGTTGTGGCCGTCAAAGATGGGCATGATGTCGGGCATTTGCTGCGCTGTTACAGGCATAAATTATTATTCCGGTGCAATTTTAGGCGGTTCGGCCGGCTCCCACCCCATTTTGACGCGGGCGCGCACCAGACGGGTGCGCTGGGCCGGGGCAATCCGTGCGTTTGAGGTTAGGCGATATCCACAGTAGAGCCCCCCGCATAAGGGAATGTCAAGCGGAAAGTGGTAAAAAAAACGTATAATAATCTTATTTATCAATATATTAGGAGTTAGTATGCTTACCAGAAGACATTTTATCGCCGGCGCCGGCGCACTCCCTTTCCTGTCTTATCTCAGCCTGGAGTCGGCGTTTGCCGCCACCCCGACCTCGATCCTGGTGATGGCGATGCAGCTCGACAATATGACCAGCCTGGATCCCCATGAAAGCTTCGAGGGAACCGGCAACGAAATCTGCGGTAATTTATATCAGCGCCTGGTTGCCCCCAACCCGGCCAAGGCCGATGAAATCATCGGCGAGCTGGCAACCCGCTGGGACGTCGGCAACGACGGCAAAACCTTTACCTTCCACCTGGATCCGGCGGCCAAATTTGCCGACGGCAGCCCGGTCACCGCCGAGGATGCCGCATTTTCCCTGCAGCGGGTGGTGATGCTGGATAAAAGCCCGGCGTTTATTATCAACCAGTTCGGTTTTACCAAGGACAACGTCGCCGAACATATCAAGGCCGTTGATGCCCAGACCCTGGTGATCAATACCGACCAGCCGGCGGCGGAAACCTTCCTGCTGTACTGCCTGTCGGCGCGGGTCGGCAGCATCGTGCAAAAATCCCTGGCCCTGGCCAACCAGCAGGGCAACGATTTGGGCAACGGCTGGATAAAACAGCACAGCGCCGGCTCCGGCCCCTTTACCCTGCGCGCCTGGAAAGCCAGCGAAAGCGTGATACTCGAGAGCAACCCCAATTCCCCGCTAGCCGGCAAGATCAAACGCATCATCCTGCGGCATATCATCGATCCCTCCTCCCAGTTGCTGATGCTGCAAAAGGGCGATGTGGACATTGCGCGCAACCTGACCACCGAGCAGCTGCGGCCGCTGTCGCAGGATGGTAATTTCCACCTGGTGCGCGAGCCGGTATCGCGCATCATGCATTTATCCTGTAATACCGCCCACGAACACCTGTCCAAACCCCAGGTCTGGCAGGCGATCAAATGGGCGCTGGATTATGACGGCATCCAGAAAAACATCGTGCCCCTGACCCATGAGGTGCACCAAAGCTTCCTGCCCAAGGGTTTCCCGGCGGCGCTGAACGACACTCCGTTCCACCAGGATGTCGCCAAGGCCAAGGCGTTAATGGCCGACGCCGGCCTGGCCGGGGGTTTTGACATTACCCTCGATCATTACTCGCCGCAGCCGGGCCCGGATATTGCCCAGGCGATACAGACCCAGCTCGGCGCCATCGGCATCAGGGTGGAGCTGATTGCGGCGGAAAATCGCCAGGTGCTGACCAAGATGCGCGCCCGCCAGCAGCAGTTGGCCCTGACGATCTGGGGCGCGGATTATTTCGATCCCAATTCCAATACCGAAGCCTTCTGCGTCAATACCGACAACGGCGACGGCGCGCGCAACCGCACCCTGGCCTGGCGCTGCTCGTGGTCCAATCCGCGCTTTAACGAACTGACCGTGCAGGCGCTGCACGAAACCGACGGCCAGAAGCGTATTGCGCTTTATGAGCAGTTGCAGCGCGAACACCGCGAAAACAGCCCGTTTACCGAACTGCTGCAGGAGTCGATCACCGCCGCCTGCCGTAAAAATATCAGCGGGGTGCAGATAAGCGTGCTGCTCGACAGCCCGTACGAGAAGGTACAAAAAACCTGATGCTGGCGTTAAAACGTATGGTGAACACCCTCGGCAGCCTGTTGCTCACGCTATTCGGGCTGGCGCTGCTGACCTTTTTTATCGGTCGCGTAATGCCCACCGACCCGGTGCTGGCGGCGGTGGGCGATAACGCCCCGCAGGCGGTGGTGGAAAGGGTGCGGCAGGAAATGGGGCTGGACCAGCCGATCTGGTATCAGTTCGGCCATTATCTTAACCAGTTGCTGCATGGGGATTTTGGCCGTTCGGTGCTGACGTCCAATCCGGTGCTGACCGACATCGCGCGCTTTTTCCCGGCGACGCTGGAGTTGGCTACCGCGGCGGTGATGGTCGCGGCGCTGCTCGGCATCCCGCTCGGCGTTTGGGCGGCGGTGCGGCAGGGAAAATGGATCGATCAGGTGATCCGCGTGATCTGCCTGGCCGGTCATTCGCTGCCGGTGTTCGTGCTGGCGCTGCTGAGCCTGCTTATCTTTTACGCTGTGCTGGGTATCGCGCCCGGTCCGGGGCGGCAGGATATTATTTTCCAGGATATGGTGCCGCAGGTGACCGGGCTGCTGACCGTCGATTCGCTGCTGGCTGGCGATTACGACGCCTTCCGCGACGCGCTGGCGCATATGGTGCAGCCGGTGTTGATTATGGCCTACTTCAGCATGGCCTACATTACCCGTATGACCCGTACCTTTATGCTTAACGCACTCGGCGGTGAATTTGTGATTACCGCGCGCGCCAAGGGCTTGTCGTCGGCCAGGGTTATCTGGCGCCACGCCTTTCCCACCGTGGTGGTGCAGTTGATTACCGTGCTGGCGCTAACCTATGCCGGTCTGCTGGAAGGCGCGGTGATTACCGAAAACGTCTTCGCCTGGCCCGGCCTGGGGCAGTATCTCACCACCTCGTTGATGAACGCTGATATGAACCCGGTGATCGGCGCCACGCTTATCGTCGGTTGCGTCTATGTGGTGCTCAACCTGCTGGCTGATATTCTTTACCGACTTTGGGATCCCCGCGTAAAATGACACTGTCCGCCGCACGAGCCTGGCTGCTCGACGAAACCCCCGCCACCCGCCGCCAGGCGGTTTGGAGCCGTCGTTACCGCATGTGGCTGGGACTGCGCGCCAATCCGATGGCGCTGACCGGGCTGCTGATCATTATGGCGGTCATGACGCTCTCCCTGGCCGCCCCGTGGCTAACGCCCTATAACGCCGGTTTCCAGGATTTGGCCAACCGCCTGGCGCGCCCCTCGGCCGACCACTGGCTGGGCACCGACGAGCTGGGACGTGATATCTATACCCGTATCCTGTTCGGCGGGCGCACCACGCTCGGCATGGTCTGCGCGGTGGTGGCGTTGATCGCCCCGCTCGGCCTGTTTATCGGCTGTATTGCCGGCTACGTCGGCGGCTGGCTGGATAAGGTACTGATGCGGGTGACCGATATTTTCCTGGCGTTCCCGCGCCTGATCCTGGCGCTGGCGTTTGTCGCCGCGCTGAAACCCGGCATCGAAAGCGCGGTGCTGGCGATCGCGCTGACCGCCTGGCCGCCCTATGCGCGGCTGGCGCGGGCGGAAACGATGCAGTTCCGTCACAGCGATTTTATCGCCGCCTGTCGCTTGACCGGCGCGACGCCGCTGCGCATTATTCTGCACCATGTAATGCCGTTGTGTATTCCCAGTCTTATCGTGCGCATCACGCTGGATATGAGCGCGATTATCATTACCGCCGCCAGCCTGGGATTTTTGGGCATGGGCGCGCAGCCGCCGTCGCCGGAATGGGGCACCATGATCGCCACCGCTCGGCGTTTTCTGTTCAGTGAATGGTGGGTACCGCTGATGCCATGCGTGGCCATTTTTATCACCTCGCTGGCGTTTAATTTTCTCGGCGACGGTCTGCGTGACGTCCTCGACCCCAAGGAGCGCTGAATGCTGGTTGAAATAGAAAATTTGCGCATCGCTTTTGCGCAGCGTGGCGGCGCGGTCGAGGCGGTGCGCGGCGTCTCCTTTGCCATGGACAAGGAAAAGTTCGCCATCGTCGGTGAAAGCGGGTCCGGCAAATCGCTCACCGCGCGCAGCCTGATGCAGCTATTGCCCGGCAACGCGCGCTGCCAGGCCGATAAGCTGATGTTCGACGGCATCGACCTGCGCGGCGCCGACGAAAAAACCATGCGCAAAGTGCGCGGCAAGCGGGTCGGCTTTATTCTGCAGGATCCCAAATATTCACTCAATCCGGTGATGACCATCGGCCAGCAGGTGGCCGAATCCTGGCGCGCCCATAAGGGTGGCGGCAGGCGGCAGGCCATGACGGCGGCCATCCGGCTGCTTGAGCAAGTGCAGATCCGCGACCCGGAGCGGGTGGCGAAACGTTATCCGCACGAGGTATCGGGCGGCATGGGCCAGCGGGCGATGATTGCCATGATGCTGGCGCCCGACCCGGAGCTGCTGATTGCCGACGAGCCGACCAGCGCGCTGGACGCCACGGTGCAGGCCGAAATTCTGCGGCTGATTGATATGCTGGTCTCGGATCGCGGCATGGGGCTGATCCTGATCAGCCATGATTTGCCGCTGGTGTCGCATTTTTGCCATCGGGTGGCGGTCATGTACGCCGGACGTATCGTCGAAACCCTGGCGGCCGGCGATTTGACGCGGGCGGTCCATCCCTATACGCGCGGCCTGCTGGAATGCCTGCCGTCCCTGCGCCATCCCCGCGCGCGCCTGCCGGTGATGACGCGCGACGCCGCCTGGAACCAATAATGATTGTTTTGGATAAGTTACGCATTGCCTTCGGGGATACCGACGTGGTGAAGGGGGTCTCCTTTACCGTGGCCGACGGCGCCAGCTTTGGCATTGTCGGTGAAAGCGGATCGGGCAAATCCACCATACTGCGCGCGCTGGCCGGGCTGAACCCGCACTGGTCCGGCGGCATGTCTTTCGGCGGCGAGGCGCTGACGCCCAGGCGGGATCGCCGATTCTTCCGCCAGGTGCAGATGGTGTTCCAGGATCCGTACGGGTCGCTGCATCCGCGCCAGACCGTCGATCGCATCCTGCACGAACCACTGCTGGTGCATGCCTTCGACCGGGCCGAACAACGCATCGCCCAGGCGCTGGCGGAGGTCGGCCTGCCGCCGGCGGTACGCTTTCGTTTTCCCCATCAGCTGTCCGGCGGCCAACGCCAGCGGGTGGCAATCGCCCGCGCGCTAATTGCCGAGCCGGACGTGCTGTTGCTTGATGAACCGACCTCTGCGCTGGATGTGTCGGTACAGGCGGAAATCCTTAACCTGCTGACCGATCTGCGCGCGCGCCGCCATCTGACCTTTATCATGGTCAGCCATAACCTGGCGGTGGTCACCCACCTGTGCCAGCAGATCGGCGTAATGCAAAACGGCGAGATGGTGGAACAGCTCAGCGCCGATGATTTGCGCGCCGGTCGTATCCGTCATCCGCATACCGCCGAACTCTTTACGTTAAGCATGAACCTGGAGGAGCCGCTATGAGCGGGCAAACAGCGCGGCCGGATTGGCAACGCGCCGGCGAGGCGGCGGCGGCCATCGCGGCGCAATGGGCGCGGCCGGGCGAACCGGGCGGCACCATCGTACTGTTCGACAGCGAACGCATCCAATCGGTGGCCTGCGGCGGCCTGGCGGATCTGGCGCGCGGGGAGCCGTTCAGCCTCGACAGCGTGACGCACTTCGCCTCGGTGAGCAAACATTTGTTCGCCGCGCTGGTCACCGGCAATTCGGGAACGCTGCCGTCCCTGGACGATGCGCTGGCGCGCCATCTGCCTCAACTGACTGGTGCGCAGCGACGGGTGACGGTCGGCCAGGCGCTGGACATGACCTCCGGTTTGCCCGATGTGCGCGAGACGCTGTCGCTGCTGGGCATCTCGGCCTTCCAGCCGTTCAGCGCGGCGCAGGCGCTGGATTTTCTCGCCGGGCTCGCCACACTCAACTACCCGGCCGGCAGCGAAATATCCTACACCAATACCGGCTACCGCCTGGTGGAGGAAGCGCTGAGAACCCAGGGCATCGGCTTTAACGATCTATTGCAACGCCATATTAGCCAACCGCTGGATATTGCCCTGCGGGCGCCGGAAACCTGGTTTGATATCGTGCCCGGGCTGGCGCCCGGCTATTGGCGCGGCGCACAGGGCTGGCAACTGGCCGGCGCCGGATTACATCTCTCCGCCGCCGGCAGCGTCATGGGCAGCGCACGCCACCTCACCGTCTGGCTACAGTCGCTGCTGGCCGATAGCGGCCCGGGCCGTGGCGTGCTGGACCGGCTCTGCGCCCCGCGTTTCCTGGCGGACGGCAGGCAGACCGACTATGGCCTCGGCATCGCCCACAGCCGGGTCGGCGACCGTGATTGGGTGGGCCACGGCGGCTCCCATCTCGGCTACAAAAGCTATTTTTTGCTCGATCGCGCGGACAAAACCGGCATGGCGATGCTGGCCAACCGCGACGACGCGGCCAGTTACCCCACCGCGCTGGCGGTGATGTCGGCGCTCTATGGCCAGCCCCTGCCCGCGCCGGGCCACGATCTGCGCCCCGGCCTGTACGCGGCTTTGACCGGCGGCGATTGGCTGGAAGTAAAAAATGACAGTGTCATATGGATGAACGCGGACCAAACGCTGTACCCCAGCGGGGAACCGGGCGTGGCCCGTTCGCTGACTGCCCACCTGCCGATGCGCCTGTTCCAGGACGGCGCGGCGATCCGCGGCGAGATTGGGCTCGTCCCGCGTGTATTGTACCCGGTTGCGCCGGACGACTGCCTGCAACAGGCGCAGGGGGCCTGGCGTCATAAACACTATCGCAGCGAGCTGGTGATTATGGGCGATAGGCTGGAGATGGGCATCGGTCCGGCGGCACTCCAGGCCGCGTTGACACCGCTGGGCGGCGGACGACTGCTGGCCAGCGCCGGGGACGGCGCAGGGTGCAGGAAATTTGTTCTAGTGTTTAACGATAATTTCCTGCAAGTACAGGATAATCGCAGCAGGATATTAACGTTTCAACGACAATAGGGCCTGAGTTACGAGCAGCTCTTTACCCCCCTGGTGGAGCTGGCGCTCAAGCGTCGCCGGCAGAGTAATCAGCTACACAGCCTGCATCCGCCATCGCCGGGATCATAAACCGCGCTTCACTCTCGCGGGCGATCTGCCCCAGCTTATTCCTGATCACCTGCTTGAGCCGCGCCCCCGCCCTTGACTGGGCATGGTCGCGGCGACTTATCAGCATGACTTCAAAAGGCAGTGGTTCGGCGATGGGCAAAATCTTCAGTTGATCGGCGTAGCGGCGGGCGGTAAACAAATCGACCACCCCCACGCCGCCGCCCGCCAGCACCATATCCGCAATCACCGAATAGGTCTTAATATACAGCGATCCCACGGGCTTGAGAGCCTGCTGTCGCAGGGCCCGGTGCAGTACCTGCCCCAGGGGATCCTGGCTTTGCATCATCAGCAGGTTGTTTTCATACAGCCAGGTGAGGGAGACCGGGCCTTCTACCCGGCTGTCCCTGGGCAGCAGCGCCACCATGGATGATTGGAACAGCGGCTCGGCCAGCAGTTCACCGGGCACCTGCTGGGCGAAGACCAGGGCAAAATCCAGCCTGTTTTCCAGGATATCCCGGCATAGCGTGCTGAAATGCTCCGTGACCAGCTCGACGTTGACCTGCGCCGACTGTTGGTGAAACACTACCATGGCCGGCGCCACCACCATCTGGCCAAACGCATGCGCCGCGCCAAGGCGCACCAACTGCCCTTCCCCTTTGCGCATCTGCTCGGTCAGGGCGCTAATTGATTGCAGTTGACTGTACAGCGCCTGCACCTCGGGCAGCAAGCGACATCCCTCGGCAGTGGTCACCATGCCCTGGGCGCGCCGCTCGAACAGGGAAAAACCCAGTTGCTGTTCGGCATGGCCGAGCACCCGGCTGATATTGGGCTGCGACACATTAAGCAGCCGGGCGGCGCCGCTGATTGTGCCGGCCTGCACAATCGCCTGAAAAACTTCGATATGACGTAAACGCATCAGGCTTATGCTCCATGTGGCGGAATCTCCGTTAACATGTGCAATTTTCAAGCCAGCTTGTTGCGGATGGCGGAATAAAATGCCAGTACCGTACTGGCGCGCCAACACTTTCCATGGTCAATCGACGGCGGCGACCAAACGATGCGCGGGCGTGGTAGTCGCGCGCCACACCAGGTTCCGGATAATCAACGCAACGGGCTAATAACACGACGAGACGCCGGCACACAGCCCCGCCCGGGCCGTCTATCCTCAGCTCTGCGTGGTCGCCAGATAGGAAAACGCGCTCAGTAAACTGATGATATCGGCCACGGTCTGGCTAGAGTAACCGACTGTCACCGCATCCTGGCGCTCAACGCCCGGGATCAGGCAGAACAGATCGGCCAGCACCGGCCGCGCCGTCATCAGTTCCAGCCGATATGGCGGTTGGATACGCGACGTGCAGTGGTTTCCCGCGCGACCGACCGTCTGCGCCGCCTGTTCACGGATGGCGCTGCAAGCGGCCGCGGGACTTAAGGATTCCGCCGCATTTTGGGAAATAGCCCGTTTCACGCACACATAGTCCGCGTCGGGATAATAACGCTCTACCCAGCCCTGCAACCTATCGTCGCCGCTGACCAGCCACAGCGGAGCGTGGTATTCGGCGCCGGCGGCGGCGTAGATATCGCACTCGCCCATGACTTCGCCATTGATTTTTACCCGATAAAAGGCCCGGCCGTTGATGGTGTGTGCCAGCACGCCGAACTCGCCGGCGGCGCTGTGATAACCGATAAACATCATGCCGTCGAAGCTCTGCCGCTCCAGCCCTTCGACCATCGACAGCCCGCGCGGTTTTCCCTGCACCAGCCGCGCCCGGCCGTCGATATTGCCGGCCCGCAGGTTGGTCATCGCCGCGTGGCTGTCCGCCACGACCACCTCGGTGGCTCCGCCGGCGAACGCCCCGTCGATGGCCGCGTTTACTTCCTGCTCCATCAGGCCCCGCGCCAGCTGATATTCCGCCGTGCCCGGGCTACACTGTTCCGGACGCATGACCCCGGCGATGCCTTCGATATCCGCTGAAATAAATACCTTCATTATCACGTCCTCAATCGGGTAAAGCCTGTGCCAGCCGATCCAGCACCTGGCAAAGTGACGGGCGAAAATGCCCGCGAAAACCGCTTACCGCGTCGGCGCTTAGCAACGCATCCAGCACCGCGTGCTCGGTCGCGTCCGCCGCCGCGGCCAGCAGCGGCTCGAGCGCCGCGTCCGGCGGAGGTTCAGGCCGGCGCTGGGTGGAAAAGGCCACGGCGATATCCCCTGAGCCATGCCCCCAATAGCTGCCCAGGCGCCCCAGGCCGGCCCCGGCCCGTTTGGCGATGCGCCCCAGTTGCCGGGCATCCAGCGCCGCATCGGTGGCCATGATAATAATGATGGAGCCTGCGTCGTCCTGCGGCGCCAGGTCCGGCAGCAGGGGTTCAACGGCCTCGCCGACGCGCACCCCGTCCAGCGTCAGGGCGGCAAGCGCGCCAAAATTCGCCAGCACCAGCACCCCCAGAGTGGCGTTCAGCGCCGGAATGGGGCGTGATGCGGTGCCGATGCCCCCTTTCAGGCCAAAACAGCTCATCCCGCGCCCCGCGCCGACGCTGCCGCGGGCAAACGCCGGACCGGCGCCCGCCAGCGCCTCGCGCGCCATCTCCTCTGTCACCGCCAGCGCCTGAATATCATTCAGCCAGCCGTCGTTACACTCCAGCACCAGTGGATTGACGGTGGGCAAGGCGCGGCCCAGCTCCGGATTACGGCCGATGGCGTCGCGCGCCAGCGCGGTAAACAGCGTCCCGACCGCCAGCGTATTGCCGAGCAGAATGGGAGTTTGCAGCTCGCCCAGTTCTGCTATCTGCACCAATCCGGCCGGCTTGGCGAAACCGTTGAGCACCGCCGCGCCGCAGGGCAGCGGCCGGGCAAATAAATTGTCGCCCGGAGGGATAATCGCCGTCACGCCGGTTTGGATGGCGCCCCGTGCCAACGTGCTGTGGCCCACGCTCACCCCGGGCACATCGCTGAGGCTATTGCCCGGGCCGCAGGCGAAGCGCGGCGTCGCCAGCCGCCGTTCGGTCCGCCAGCGGCGCAGCAGCAGATGCATCTGGGCCAGTTGCCAGGAGTCCATGGTCGTTCCTCAGGTTTTCAGTTTCGGGTCCAGGGTATCGCGCAGCGCGTCGCCCAGCAGGTTAAACGCCAGCACCGTGACAAAAATCGCCAGTCCCGGGAATACGCTGACGTGCCATAAGCCGGCCATCATCATATTACGGCTCATCGCCAGGATATTCCCCCACTCGGGCACGTCCGGCTCTGGCCCCAGGCCGATAAAGCTCAGGCCGGCGGCGGTCAATATACTGGTGCCTATACGCATGGTGAAATAGACAATCACGTTCGACAGCGTTCCCGGCAGGATATGGCGCAGCAGCACAATGCGGTCCGGCGCGCCGGCACAGCGCACCGCCTCCACATAGGCGGTCTGTTTTAACGCCAGCGTGGAGGCACGGACGATGCGGGCGAACACCGGCACACTGAACACCGCAACGGCGATAATGACGTTATTCAGCCCCGGGCCCAGGATTGCCACCACCGCAATGGCCAGCAGCATGCCGGGAAAGGCGAACAATACGTCGGATCCCCGCATGATGAGCATATCCACCCAGCGGCCGTAATAGCCCGCCAGCAGCCCCAGCGCCACACCCGCCATCATGCCCAGGGTTACCGACAATACGCCGATATACAACGAGATGCGCGCGCCGTAGATAATCCGGCTCATGACATCGCGGCCAAGATCGTCGGTACCCATCCAGTGGGCGGCGGAAGGCGGCGCGGACAGCGCCATCCAGTCCGGCGTCATCGGATCCCAGGGCGCCAGCCAGGGCGCAAAAACCGCCACCATGACCAGCAGCAGGATAATGCCGCCGGACACCAGCGCGACCGGATTGGCCAGGAACGTCTGGATAAAATCATGCCAGGGCGATCGGATGGCGCCGTTGGCCGCGCTTGAGGCGGCTGCCGGGTCGGAAGAGAGGTTCATGCTAGCTCCTAGCGTAAGCGAATCGCCGGATTGACCACGGCGTACAGCAGGTCCACCAGCAGGTTAATCAGGATAAATTCAACTACAAACAGCATAACCAGCGCCTGGATCACCGGCTGGTCCTGGGTCTTGATCGACTCAATCAGCAGCCAGCCGAGCCCCGGCCAGCTGAAAACGCTTTCGACGATAATCGACCCGCCGAGCAAAAAGCCAAACTGTAGCCCAAGCATGGTAATCACCGGGATCAGGGCGTTGCGCATCACGTGTTTCCAGGTTACCAGCCGGTTGCGCAGTCCCTTTGACCGGGCGGTGCGCACATAATCCTCCTGGGCGACCTCCAGGAACGCGGAGCGGGTAAAGCGCGCCATCACCGCCGCCACCGAGGCGCCCAGGGTCAGCGCCGGCAGGATGATGTCGGCGGGTTTGTTAAACCCGCTGACGGAAAAAATCCCGAACGGCATGGCGACAAACTGGATCAGCAGCAAACCCAGCCAGAACGTGGGCATGGAAATACCCCCGACCGCCATGCTCATCAGCGCCCAATCTTGCCATTTCCCCCGCTTAAGCGCTGAAACCACGCCTATCAGCAATCCCAGCGCCACCGACCAGACAAAACCGGCCAGCGCCAGCCATAGCGTGGGCATAAAAGCGGCGGAAATCACCCGGCTTACCGGCTGCTGGGTGCGATACGTCGTGCCCAGATCCCCCTTGAACGCGCCCGCCAGCCAATGCAGGTATTGCTGGGGCAGCGGATCGTTGAGGCCCAGATGAACTCGGGCCGCCGCCACCGCCTCCTGGGACGCGTCATCGCCGGCATAGATGCGCGCCGGATCGCCCGGCAGCAGCTTGATAAAACCAAAAACCAACAAGGAGATCGCCAATAGCACCGGAATCATTTCCAGCATACGTCGGGCAAAATAGGTCAGCATGGCGCCTCCACCGGCTTACTTGAATTCCGCCTGGTCAAAGACCAGCGAACCATCGGCCAGCATATAGACACCGGACAGGTTTTTCTTTTTGCCCACAAGATTGTCCGGCGAACCGAGAAACGCGATCGGCGCATCCTGCCAGATCAGCTTCTGCGCGTCGGCGTAAGCGGTGGCGCGCTGGGCCGGATCGGCGGTTTTCAGGCCGGCCATGATGGCGGCATCCACGGCGGGGTTGCTGTAATAAGAAACGTTATAGGCGGTCGGCACCCAGGACTCGGTGGCAAACAGCGGACGCAACGCCCAGTCAGCATCGCCGGTGGAAGGCGACCAGCCGCCGTAATAGAGATCAAATTCGGCTTTTTTCGGATCGGTGACGCCCCATAACTTATCATTACGAGTGCCCGAGTCCATCGGCACCACCTTCACCAGGATCCCCACCGCGCCGAGCTGTTGTTTCAGGAACTGCGCGCTACGCACCGCACTGGTCTTATTGGAGACCCACAGCTGCAGCGTCTGGCTCTGGTCATAACCGGCCTCTTTCAGCAATGCCCGGGCTTTTTCGGGATTATAGGCATAATCCGGCACGGTCTGCTTCTGGTGGAACTGCACATTCGGCGACATAGCGGAGTCTGCCGGGGTGCCCATGCCGGCAAAACCCACTTTCAGCCAGATATCGCGGTTGATGGCGTAATTGATCGCCTGGCGCACGCGGATATCCTGCAACGACTTGTGCTGGGTATTGAGCGCCAGGTAATAAAGATAAATACCGGCGTCGCGCTGGATATCCAGCTTGGCATCGTTCTTTACCGTTTCCACCAGATCGGACGGCAGCGGGTAGACCGCGTCCACCTCTCCGGCCTTCAGCTTAGCCACCTGGGTGGAGTCTTCCGGCGTGGGATAGAAAGTAATGCCGTCTACTTTTGGCCAACCTGGTCGCCAATAATGGTCATATTTCACTAGCTTGACATCTTTGCCCTGCTGCCATTCGGCGAAGATGAACGGCCCGGTGCCCACCGGATGCAGCCGCAACTGGGCCTCTTGCGGATACGCCTTAAGGGATTGCGGGCTGTGCATCACCGCCGAAGGATGGGCCAGCGTATTGATAAAGGCGCCGAACGGCTCGTTAAGCTCAAACTTAACCCGATCGGGTGCCAGCACAGTAACGGTTTTGATCACTTTGAACAGGCTGTTGCGCTTTAACCCCTGGGTTTGGTCCGCCAGCCGCTCGAGGTTGGCCTTTACCGCCTGCGCGTCAAACGGCGTGCCATCCTGGAAGGCCACGCCCTGGCGCAACGTCACCTCGAACTCGGTGGCGGTCGCGTTGCTGGTATAGGAGATCGCCAGTTGCGGCACGATTTTCATCTGACTGTCGAACTGGAACAGGCGCTCAAAAATACCGCTCTGGATCGAATAGCTCAGCGTATCGGTAGTATCGTGCGGATCCAGTCCGGTAATATCGGCGTACATGGAAATATGCAGTTCCTGCGCCCCCGCGCCCAGGGCCAAACCCATTGACAGCCCGAGGGCGAGGATCGATCGACAAAATAAAGGCTTCATGACATCTCTCCAGAAAAGGTTGATTAATAAAAAAACAGGCACGAAAAACCGTTGCATCGTTATTTATACCGCCGGGCTTATCGCGGCTGATCCACATCCTCGGCCACCCAATGATGCGGGCCGGCCTGGCGATAGCGCGTTTTCGGCACCTTCACGCCGTTTTTTTTCAATGACGACGGCATTTCACTGTCATCCAGCCGACGCTCACCGCGCAGGGCGGGATCGGCTATCGGCACCGAAGACAACAAACGGCGGGTATAAGGGTGCTGGGGTGAATTAAATATCGCCTGGCGTGGCCCAATCTCAACGATCCGCCCGAGGTACATCACGGCGACCCGATTGGCTATACGCTCTACCACCGCCATATCATGCGAGATAAAAATCCACGCCACGCCGGTTTTGCGCTGCAACTCCATCATCAGGTTGATCACCTGCGCCTGGATCGAAACATCCAGCGCGGACACCGCCTCGTCGGCGATAATCACTCTGGGCTTCAGCGCCATGGCGCGGGCAATGGCGATACGTTGTCGTTGACCGCCGGAAAACTCATGGGGGTAACGCGCGGCGTGTTCGGGCAGCAGCCCCACGCTTAACAACAGTTCCCGCACCCGTGGCGTAGCCTCCCGCAGCGACCCGGCCAGTCCGTGCAGCAGCATCGGCTCGGCGATGGTGAACCCCACCGTAAGTCGGGGATTTAACGAGGCGTAGGGATCCTGGAAAACCATCTGCATCTCGCGGCGCAACTGTTGGAAGGCACTCCTCGATAACAGGGTGATTTCCTCGCCCTGGAAATGGATGCTCTCCGACTCGCTGTCGGTCAGGCGCAGCAGGGCACGGCCGGTGGTGGATTTGCCGCAACCGCTCTCCCCCACAATGGCCAGGGTTTCGCCCGGCCACAGGCTGAAATCGATCTGTTCCAGCGCATGGACCTGGTGGGTGAGCGTGGAAAAAATGCCGCTGCGCACCGGGAAGTAGACGCGCAAGCCGCGCACATCCAGTAGCGGCGGGCCGCCATAGCGCGCGGTTTTATGGTCACCTCCGTCGACCGGCTGATTGACCAGGGGAAAGGGCCTGGGCCAAGCGTGCTCGCGCATGTCCCCCAGTTTCGGCACCGCCGCCAGCAGGGCGCGGGTATAAGGATGTTGCGGCGCCGAAAAAATATCGCCTACCGGGCCTTGCTCCACCACTTCGCCCCGGTACATCACCACGACCCGGTCGGCGATTTCCGCCACCACACCCATATCGTGGGTGATAAACAGCACCGCCATATCGCTTTGCCGCTGCAAATCGCGCAGGATCTGTAAAATCCGCGCCTGCACAGTGACGTCCAGCGCCGTGGTCGGCTCATCGGCAATCAGCAACTGCGGATCGCAGGCCAGCGCCTGGGCAATCATCACCCGCTGGCGCATGCCGCCGGACAGCGAGCTCGGGTAGCTTTCCATCACCCGCTCCACATCGGCAATACGCACCTTTTGCAGCAGTTCCCGCGCCTTCAGCCTGGCCGCCGCAGCATCGCACAGTCCGTGGTCCAGCAGCGCCTCGGTCAGTTGATCCGCCACTTTCAGCACCGGATTGAGCGACGACATCGGCTCCTGGAAAATCATCGCCATTTCGCGGCCACGCAGCTTACGTCTGGCCTCGGCCTTCATGCCTGCCAGGGCATGTTGCCGCCCGGCGCGATCGGTAAACACAATATCGCCGCGTTCAATGCGCGCCGACGCAGACAACAATCCCATCACCGCCAGCGAGGTGACCGATTTACCCGAGCCGCTCTCACCGACGACCGCCACCACCTCGCCTTTGTTCACCGTAAAGGACACGCCGTTGAGCGCCGACTGGCGGCCCGAGCGCCCGCTAAAACTCACGCTTAGATCCTTCACGGTCAATACCGGACGCGTTTCAATTTTAGTCACCACCAGCGAGTCAGTGAGTGTGTTTTCCGTCATCGTCACTCCGCGTTGCCCGATTACAGCCAGATGCGGCCACGGTTATAGTCCAGATAAGGGGAGCTGTCGGTCACCAGCCAGATTGGGCCATCCAGAACCACATGTTCGGCGGATAGCGCCACCGGCATTGCGGCTTCCATTGCCAGTGATGAGCCCGGCATGCAGCCCACCATCAGACGCATGCCCTGACGTTTAGCTTCTGTCACCATGGATAGCGCCGCCGTCAGGCCGCCGCATTTATCCAGTTTGATGTTGATCAGATCTTCAAGACTGAGGGTTTCGGCCCTCACCATTGACTCGGGGGGGCGCATTAGCCGCGCTCGTTTAGCAAGATCGCTATGGCGTCAATACCGAAGCGCACTGGATCGGTTGCCGGCACGCCGAATTGTTTGGCAACCTGCCGGCAGTATTCCCGTGCCTCCTCTTCGCTGACGTTACTGGTGTTAATGGCAAAGCCAGCCAGTTGCACATCCGCACTTGTAACACGGGAAGCCTGTAGATTGGCCTGGACACAATCTTCCAGACTTACCAGCGGATGGTGCGGTAAATGGCGGGTATGTTGGCGGCCCAGTTCATGGCACATCACCAGCCAGTGTGGCTGCGCGCCATGCAACAATCCCAGGCTAACGCCAGCATAGGATGGATGATAGAGCGATCCCTGTCCTTCGATAATATCCCAATGGTCATGCTCGTTGGCAGGTGAAAGCGCTTCAGCCGCGCCCGCGATAAAATCGGCGATCACGGCATCTATCGCGATACCCTCGCCGGCGACCAGAATCCCGGTCTGGCCGGTGGCTCGGAAATCCGTCTTCATGCCCAGTTTACGCATGGCGGCCTCGAGCGCCAGGGAAGTATACATTTTCCCCACGGAGCAATCGGTTCCCACCGTCAGAACCCGCTTGCCACTGCGCCACTTGCCGTTACCCACCGGCAGCGCCGGACGCATATGCCGAATATCAAACAGTTCAACCTGGAACTCAGCGGCCAGGGCAGCCAGTTCAGGAATGTCCGTCAGACGCTGGTGCAGGCCACTAGCCACATTCATTCCGGCCTTGATCGCGCTGCGCACCCGATCCAGCCAATGCCCCGGCAGAAATCCGCCCGCGTTAGCTGTGCCCAGTACCAGAGTTTTTGCACCACGGGTCACAGCGGTGTCAATATCCAGGTCTTCCAGCCCGAGGGAAACAGTACAGCTGGGCAGGCGGTTTTGGCCGACGCACTGTTCGGGACGCCAAACGTGAATGCCGCGTGCCGTTTTCGCCGCCAGCGGATCGGTTACATCGCCAAGAAATAACAGATAAGGTTGTGGGATCGCCATGATAGTTCTCGTGTTAGCGTGCAGGTTGCAAATGAAGAATTAAGAGAAATATTTCATTAAATGGGCAGCGGGGGTAATGCTTGTTTGGCGGTAGGCTATAACCTGAGGTTATAGCCTACCATTGAGTTAGGTGCCAAAATTCTATTTTTGAATGAAACAGGACTTTGGGATAGAGTCAAATACCGGCATTTCAGTTCTGAGTGGAGCAGAATTATAAAACGAGATGAAAAAAAATAGACATACACATAATCCTTAAATAAACAGACGATATTATTTACAGGGTTACCAAGAGTCCCCCCTCTTTCGGCTATCCGCAGCTAGATTTCTTTAATTTATACATCGCGTCCGGGACACTGACCGGAACCTGCGCACCGCGACCAATGTCGATGGCTGAAAGTGAGGGATAATCATGAAAATGAAAATCTCTTGCCGCTCTATTTGAATAAGTCCAGAATTGAGTCCTGTCTCATTTGGCTAATATATAAAATTATTTATTCAACAATTGGTTAGTGCATGGATTCAGGTTCAGTCAGAGGAGCCAAATTTATGTTTTCATGCATCTTCACGAATCTTTATACGATTTATATTCAACAAGTTAGTGTGAAAAGTCTTCCCGATGCATTTTCATTTCCCCTCCGCATCGGGCAAAATTGGTGGTCTGATTTGGGGTCAGGTGGGTTCGATGACAGAGTTCCCCCCAAATATCTCTTAACGACGCAAAAATCCGCAACTTAAAACCATCCGGAAAACCCTGTAAATGACCTCACCGGGACAATCACCACCTCCCGGGGAGGTGGCTTAACGCTGACAATAAATAAGCGCGACTTAACGCCACGCTCTGATTTAAATGCAGAATCCGTTTTCACTCGGTTACTACGGAATAGGTGTCAACAACGGCTCGCCAGCAAAATAGGTGCTGACATTTTCCAGCACCAGACGCAACATCTCTTTGCGCGTCGCCCAGATAGCGCTGGCCATATGCGGCGTGACAACCACATTTGCCCACTGTAACAATGCTTGCGGGACTTACGGTTCGTCGGTGAAAACATCCAGACCGGCTCCCCGAGAGCCCCCTCTCCGATGACTTCAACTAGCGCCCGCGCTCATCTACTATCGATCCACGGGAAATATTGATCAAAATGCCTTCTGCGCCCAAGGCATTAAATACATCTCGGTTAACGAGGCTGCGGGTTTCTGCACCACCGTTGGTACAGCCCACCAGAAAATCACGCGCCCCGGCCAGCGATAGCAATGTTGCATGGAAGGTGTAGTCCATGTCGGCAAGTGCGGCGCGATCCGTATAGCGATCGACATGTTAAATGCAACCGCGCGTTTGGCGATAGCACGCCCAATACGCCCCATGCCAATAATGCCTAACCGCGCCCCTGAGACTTTGCGGGTCCACGTATAACCGCCCTTCTGCCATGCACCCTGTTCGATAAAACGTTGTGCTCCGGGGAACTGGCGTGACGTTGCCAGTATCAACCCCATGGACAGATCTGCAACGTCATCCGTCAATACGCCGGGGTATGGGTCACAGCGATCTGACGCTCTCTTGCCGCGGCAACATCAATACCGTCATAGCCAACACCAAAATCGCTGATGAGTTCAAGGTAAGGTAATCATAATGCGCGCAATCCCGATGCGTGCACCACCACAAACGGAAGTTCGTAAGATATTACTAACACCGCGTGATGTTAATCAACGGGGAGCAGGTCACAGGGGCAAAAGATAGTCTGCCCCTGTGACCGAAAATTACGCGTCAGCACCACCTAAAACGTTGTCTAGTTGCATTTCTTTCAACACACGGTCTTGAATGGGTTGTTTAGCCGCGTTAATTTCATCAACCCCCCAAACTAAGCCAACCGCTGTGCGTGTTGGGCGTTTGCCTTTAGGCATATCGGCTAGCGCTAAATAGGCATCTACGACCATTTGTGGATCAGGTGCTTGATCGCTCTGCATAAATTTACCGAATTCTTCGAACATAGCAGCAGGAATATCTGCTAATTCACCGTAGCTGTCCAGTATGTCTGTGCGTGACGGTTGTTGTCCTGCTGCACTTAGACCTGTAGGGAATGGGCCAGGTTGTACGATGGCGATATCGATGCCGAATGGTGCCACTTCGTAGCGTAACCCTTGGAGGTAGCCTTCCAAAGCGTGTTTAGTTGCGGCGTAGGTAGAAAAATATGGCGCTGAAATTTGGCCAACCATGGATGAGGTGTTGATGATCAGGCCTGACTTGGCTTCACGCATCGCAGGCAAAACTGCCTGAATAGTACGCATAGCGCCATAGTAGTTGGTTTCCATCTGCTCGCGAGCTTGGGCAATGCTAAATGCTTCTGTAATGCCAAGGTACATTACACCAGCATTGTTTAGCAAAACATCAATTTTGCCCGCTTTATCTAGTACGCTTGCAATGGCTGTTTTGACCGATTCGTCATTGGTAACATCCATATCGACTACTTGGATGGAATCGCTATACGCTTCCAATTCAGCCTTAACTGCAGCGTTCTTGCCTTCTGGGCCACGCATCGTGGCAAACACTTGGTAGCCTTTATCTGCAAAATCTTTTACTGACTTTTGACCAAATCCACTGCTGCTTCCTGTGACCACGATGTTTTTCTTTGCTTCACTCATCTTTACTTTCCTACTGGATTGAAAATTAAATACCGGCTGGTATAATAAAAGTTAGTATACGATCTGTCAAATTAAAATACCGGGCAGTATAAAATGAATTTAAATCCAATCAAACCTTCAAGAGGGCGACCTAAGACCCTTGATCGTGACCATGTTTTAGATGTAGCAATGGATTCTTATTGGAAAGAGGATATAGGCAGTTTATCCCTCAATGAAATTTGCAGGAGATCTGGTGTATCGAAGCCTGGCCTTTATCGTGAATTTTCGAATGAAGATGGCTTGATGAAAGCTGTTCTTATCAGGTACCAGGAACAAGTGCTAAGTCCTGTGCAAGAGATGTTAAATAGTGACTCTCCGTTTCGAGAGGTACTTGACAATCTCGTGTCATTTGCCACGTCAGTGAGTTGTAACCATGAGTCTCCAATGGGGTGCCTTTTTGTAAAAATGCGTGAGGCACGGATGCAATTAGGCGAAGCAACTCGCGCACAAGTCGATTTCCTTGAGGAGCAAGGCTTATCCACTTTCAAAGAATGGGTGAAGCGCTCAAAAGCCAAAGGAGAGTTTTCTGCCAATATGTCTCCAGAGTTTGCAGCTACTTATATCGACGCACAGTTGATTAATGCTTCGTCACTGCTAGCTCATGGAGAAGATCCGCAAACTGTGAAGAAGATATTATTAGTCGCTTTTTCTATGCTGGGATGACTATTTCAGCCAGTTCAGAATATCTGTAAAAAGAACGCATTTTTATATCTGGGTTACATTAAAAGAGTGCTTACTTAACAATCTAGTGCACAGGGAAATTTTAGTAGCTTCGCCCCCTCCTAATTTCGTGAGAGGGGCGTTAACTTTGTAGTGGTCAAGCAAAACTGGCCACGGTTTTGGGGGGCAGTCCAGGAAACGCCTCAGGCCAAGATGGACTGGCGTTCAGCGCCTCGCCAGTTCCACTCTCCAGAACTGAAGTTAAAGCCGGTCCAGCTTGCTCTACAACCAGGTACATCCGTTGCCGAGGTCGCTTGCCGTCACAACGTGAATGACAATGTTTTGTTCAGGTGGATACGCCTGTTCCAGCGTGATTTTGGTGGCTTAGATTGAAACGCCGCCGTCGATGATGATTTCTGAACCCACGGTCCAGGCTGACTCATCAGATGCGAAGTAAAGTACCGCTTGCGCTACTTCCTGAGGCTTACCAAAACGACCTGCAGGGATGGTTGCAACGATATCTTTCATCACTTGATCATGATATTCCACTGGGATCCCCGCCTTATCGTAAAGCGGTGTATCAACAGGGCCTGGGCTCACTGCGTTGATACGGATCCCACGAGAAAGTAACTCGTTAGAAAGTGTTTTCGACATGTTCAGTAATGCTGCTTTGGTTGAGCCATAAACTGAAGAGTTCACTGGTCCCGTGTGAGCATTTACAGATGTATTAAAGACCACTGATGCAGAGCTTGCGAACACTGGCAGCAGCGCCTGCATTAGGAAGTAAGGACCTTTAACGTTGATATCATAAATGCGGTCGAACATCTCTTCTGTCCATACCTCAATTGGCATATACATTGATATACCCGCATTCAGGAAACCGATATCCAGTTGTCCAAAGTGTTCCTTAACCGTTTGAGCCAGAGCTTTCTGTGCGTTCACATCAGCGGAATCAGCGCTCACGACTAACACATCATTACCAAGTTCTACTTTCGCCTTTGCGATAGAATCAGGGTTAACACCAGTAACAATTACGCGTGCACCTTCTGCAACAAACAGCTTCGCTGTTTCAAGACCAATACCACTTGTTCCACCCGTAATCAGTGCGCGCTTACCTTGTAATCTAGACATGTAAATATCTCCTGTTAGTTTTACAACTGATCGGCGAATGACCGATTTGATAGCCACTATATGCTCATGCTCATATTGTGATAAGATTGTGTTTTTAAATATGTTTCATGCATTAAAAGCATAAATGGGTTTTAGGATGGATAGATTACTTTTGATGACATGCTTTGTCCGTACCGCTGAAACAGGCAGCTTTTCCGCAGCCGGTAGGGATTTAGGCTTAGGGCAACCGAACGTGAGTCGTCATGTTGCAACCCTCGAAGAGCATTTGCAGACCAGATTACTTCACAGATCAACCCGCAAGCTTTCCCTAACTCCTGAAGGAGAACGTTATTATTTGGAAGCAAGGCGTATTCTGGAAGCCGTCGAAGAGTCAGAGTCTTCTTTCAGAGAAAATGTTACACCCACAGGGCTATTACGCGTCGCCTGCCCCACAGCATTGGCTCACACATTCT
This sequence comes from Sodalis sp. C49, assembly GCF_046352915.1. Taxonomy (NCBI): domain Bacteria; kingdom Pseudomonadati; phylum Pseudomonadota; class Gammaproteobacteria; order Enterobacterales; family Bruguierivoracaceae; genus Sodalis; species Sodalis sp. C49. The sequence goes on from NZ_CP163303.1 coordinate 1,403,347, forward strand.
TAGTCCCGCACATCCCAGATTTTTTAGAACGCTACCCTGAGCTAACACTCGATCTACAGATTAATGACCGCTATATCAATCTCGTTGATGAAGGGGCTGAGCTGGCAATCCGCATTGGACACCTGGAGGACAGTGCTATGCGTGCCCGCAGACTTGGCATGTTTGAGCGAGTCTGTGTTGCCAGTAACAAGTACTTAGCTAAACACGGAACCCCTAATACCCCAGAGGATTTAAAAAAACATGATTGTTTGATCTATACCTTGCTAACAACAGGAGCTACCTGGAGATTTCAGGATATCAATGTTCCTATTTCTGGTCGGCTCAGGGTCAATTCACCAGAAGCAGTACAGAAATTTGTCAATGCAGGGATTGGGATCGCACAAGGCCCAGAATGGCTGTTCGGGGAGGGACTGGAAAATGGCAACCTACAATTATTACTGACTGATTACACTGCATCCCCCGTTCCCATTCAGGCCGTTTATGTTGCTAATCGACTTTTACCAAAACGGGCGATTGTGTTCATGGATTTTGTTGCTGAAATTTTTGAAAAAAATCCCGCCTTCAAAGTGTACAACTCAATGAAATGAGCCTGAGATAACGAACATATCTGAATCATTTGTAAAATTTAGTCAATCTTAGGCTGTGTCCCTTAACCTAACAGTCGCCTGAGAAATAACCTTAAAGAATCCCGGCTTGGCTTAGGGTAAGCGTCAACTCAGTGACGTATTGACGCTTATTCGGCAGGTATTATAAGGTTCCACGGCAGGAGATCTTTGATCTTATTGATGGGATGATCCGCGATTGTCGCCAGTACATGGCGCAGATAGGCTTCCGGCTCCACGCCGTTCAGTTTGCAACTGCCGATCAGCGTATACATCAGCGCGGCACGTTCGCCGCCGTTATCAGAACCGAAGAACAGATATTTTTTTCGCCCCAGGCTCACCGCTCTTAACGCGTTTTCCGTGATGTTATTGTCGATCTCCCCCCAACCATCGGTGCTGTAATAACACAACGCCTGCCAGTGGTTCATCAGGTAGTTGAACGCCTTGGCCGTATCGGCCTGTCGCGGCAATGTGGCGAGCTTTTCCCGGATCCCGCTCTCCAGGCCCATCAGTAACGGCCGGGAGCGCGCTTCGCGCACCTGTTGTCGTTCTTCTGCCGGACGCCCCCGGATGTCGGCTTCGATCGCATACAGCTCGCCGATCCGGTGCAGTGCCTCGGCGGTGGTCGGCGACGGATGCCGCACATGGATATCATGGATCTGACACCGGGCGTGGGCCATGCAGCCGACCTCGCGGATAGGGCCTTCTTCATACAGCGGGTTGAAGCCCGCATCCGCCAGCAACATTCCGCTGAACCGCGCCGGATAGGTTTGCGGATGCACCCCCTTGCGGTCCGGGCTGTAGGCGAACCACACCGCGGGCGGCAGTACCGAGACGGCATTGCGGTCGTCACGCGGATTGCGCTTTATCCGATGAGAATGATTATCCAATTCATTTTGGCTGAATTGGATAACAGATAGGCCATATTGTGCAATGACACATTAGCATTCTATCCATATCATTTTAGCAGGCCATTTCCATTTTGACCCTATGCGCGAACTGCCGTGCCTCGCAATGCCAACGGGGGACGGCACCGGCAATACTAATAAGATGATCAATGCGACAAACATTATGTGTAACGCGTTGACGCCTACAAATACGGAAATTCAGCATGTTCAACAGGCACATCGCCCTTCTATTCGTATCACACCGCTATTATCCGCGCCCTGCGAAAGTCGCAACGTGCATGATGTATACGTTGGCTATAATCTCCCTGACATGCTTCGTTCTCTTTTCGCGCATGCTGCAAGCCGAAGAGATCACCGTTCATCATACTCAAGGGGTGACCCGCGTCCCGGTCAATCCCAGGGTCGTGGCTATTCTTGATATCGCCGCGCTAGATACCCTTGCCTCCATCGGGGTCGATGTCGCAGGCGTTCCCACGCTCAACTATCCATCTTATCTCGCTAAATTTGGAGAAAGCCGGTACCGGAAGGTTGGCTCTCTTTTCGAGCCCGATTACGAAGCACTTAACGCGCTTTCACCTGATCTGATCATCGTGGGCGGGCGTTCATCGCCGAAGTACGCTCAGGTGGCGAAGCTTGCCCCTACCATTGATCTGACTCCTGACTTTCAACACCGCGTTGACAGCGCGATAGCGCATGCGCAGACCCTTGGAAACATTTTCGGTAAACAAGCTGAGGTCGCCCGTCGTGCCAGCACGTTGCGGGCATCGGTCGACGCGCTTCGGGCACGCACGGCAAAGATGGGGACAGGACTGCTGGTGATGACCAGCGGTGGTCGCATCGGAGCGCTCGGCCCGAAATCTTGGTTTGGGACACTGTATAACGACTTCGGCGTGCAACCCGTGACGCGCAAGCTTGATGAGGGTCCGCACGGTCAGGTGATCTCCTCCGAGTTCATTCTCGAAACTAATCCTGACTGGCTTTATGTCATCGATCGTGATGCAGCCATTGGGGAAAAGGGAGCATCCGCCAGACAGCTGCTGGATAATGAACTGGTTCGACAAACCAAGGCCTGGAAGGCTGGCCACATCGTCTACCTCGATCCTGTCGCGTGGTATATTGTTGGCGACGGACTGACCGCGCTTCAGTCGATGGCTGATGAAGTTTCCTTGGCAATAACCAGGACAAAATGACGCTTTCAGCACGCAAAACGTCAATGAAGGGACTTGTAATCGCACTGATCGTGGTCGGGTTGCTTTCCCTGATTAGCCTATTTATCGGTGCGACGACAATTTCGCCTGCATCGCTTTTAGCAGGCTATACCACGTCTACCACAAACATTTTACTGGCGAGCCGCATTCCGCGGACCGTTGCATTGCTCCTCGCTGGAAGTTCCATGGCGGTGGCTGGCCTGATCATGCAAATGCTTTCGCGCAATCGCTTCGTGGAGCCAGGCACAGCAGGGACGATTGAGTCCGCCACACTTGGGTTATTGCTGGCTGCTCTGCTGGCTCCCGGACTGCCTGTGCCCGCGCGCATGCTTGTGGCGTGTTTTACCGCCCTGCTGGGAACGCTACTGTTCCTTGTCATACTGCGGCTGTCACCCATGCGCTCGCCATTGATGGTCCCGCTCGTCGGTCTGATGCTCGGCGGCATAATTAACGCAGCGGCGACATTTCTTGCCTACCGGTTCGATCTTATTCAGTCGCTGGTCACATGGTCTACTGGGGACTTTTCATCGGTGCTGCGCGGCCGCTATGAACTGCTCTGGACCTCGTTTGTCGCCGCTGTCGTCGCTTATGTTGCAGCCGACAGATTCACGGTGGCAGGACTTGGGCAGGATTTCACAAATAACCTGGGCCTGAACTATCGGGTAACACTCATGACCGGGCTTGTTATCGTTTCGATCGCAACAGCTGCTGTGGTCGCGACAGTAGGCGCGATCCCCTTTGTCGGTCTGGTCGTGCCGAATATCATCAGCATGGTGATCGGCGACAACCTGCGCAGAGCAGTACCGTGGACCGCCACTCTCGGCGCCGGTTTCGTACTGAGTTGCGACATTATAGGCCGCTCCGTAACCCAACCCTTCGAGATCCCCGTGGGCCCCATTATCGGGATTGCTGGCAGCGTGATTTTCCTTTTCATCCTCAAACGAGGAGTTGCACGATTTGGCTGAATTTCAAGAAATGAGGGCCGGTATGGTCATCATTCTGCTCGTTATACTGACGATAATCGCATCAGTTGCATTCATGACCGTTGGTGCCGGAGGACATTGGTCTTTTGTGCTACCGCTTCGTGCGCAAAAGCTCGCAGGGCTGTTGTTGATTGGCTACGCAATGGCAGTGTCGACCGTACTGTTCCAGACCATTACCCAGAATCATATCCTGACGCCATCGATCATGGGCTTTGATGCGCTGTACGTTCTTATCCAGACCCTGGTGGCATTCACCATCGGCTACGTCCACGGCGCCGCCATCAACCCATATCTGCGCTTTGCCGTGGAGACATTCGTCATGGTCAGTTCAGCGGCCCTGCTCTATCGCTGGCTCTTCGCCGGAGGTCGCAGAGACCTGATGTTCCTGGCGCTGGCCGGTCTCGTGTTCGGCGGGCTACTGCGTAGCCTGTCGAATTTTCTACAGCGTGTCATCGATCCGGGTGAATTCGCCGTCCTGCAGGATCGCCTCTTTGCAAGCTTCAATCTTATCGACTCAAGCCTGCTGTCCATCGCAGCAATACTTGTCTTCAGCGTCTCGGTGATAGGCTGGAGAATGCGGCGTAGCTTTGATGTGCTGGTGCTTGGGCGAGACTCGGCAATCAATCTCGGCATCGATTACACCCGGACTGTTAGAACCATCCTGATGATAATTGCTATTCTCGTATCGGTCTCTACAGCGTTGGTAGGGCCGGTCACTTTCTTCGGCCTACTGGTTGCCAACCTGGCTTACCGTTTTGTCGGGAATGCGCGGCATGCTCTGATGCTCCCTGCCTCCGCGCTGATCGCGATGATATGTCTGGTTGGCGGGCAGCTTGTTCTGGAGAGGCTGTTTGGTTTTAATACCAGCCTGAGCATTGTCATTGAGTTCTTTGGCGGTATTGCTTTCATTATATTAATCATGCAGAGGGCGCGATGATCGAAACACACGCACTCACTAAACGCTATGGCACAACTACCGTCGTGGACAACGTCTCGGTGAGGATCCCCAAAGGCGGACTGACATCCATCATCGGCCCCAATGGTGCCGGTAAATCCACGCTCATGATGCTTATTAGCAGGCTACTGCCGGCAACGAGTGGGACCGTGAAGGTTGACGAGATGAATGTCGTTAACACTCCCACGGCCCTACTTGCGCAACGTCTGGCGATCCTGCGACAGGATAACCATATCAGCGTGCGCCTGTCCGTCAGTGACTTGGTCGCTTTTGGCCGCTACCCGCACTCGAAAGGACGTTTCACCCACGATGATCGAGGGCATATTGAGCGTGCACTGGAGTATCTGGGCATCACATCGTTGCGCGACCGTTTCCTTGACGAGCTTTCCGGTGGACAACGCCAGCGCGCCTTTATCGCAATGGTCCTATGTCAGGACACCGACTATCTGCTACTGGATGAGCCCCTAAATAGTCTAGACCTCAAGCATGCGACCGCTACAATGAAGATTCTTCGAAGAGCAGCAGACGAACTTGGTAAAACCGTCGTATTGGTGCTTCATGATATCAACTTTGCTTCGTACTATTCAGATCACATTATTGCGATGTCTGCGGGCAGAGTACACTATGAAGGTTCTCCTAATCATGTCATTACCGCTGAGCGTCTCGGTCAACTTTATGATATGAATATTAATGTCCATGAACTGTGTGGACAACGGATAGTGACTTACTACGAATAATACCCAGAATATTTTTTTAAACTTTGCCATTTTCAGAGGTCTGAATCGATGCTGATCGGTCAGGCATAACGTTATACCCATGCGCTTGAACAGCTTCCTTATTATTGAAATGAAATCCTTTTACTTTTCTGTGCGCGCTTTCTGAAAGAAACAGACACCCTCCTCCTTGTGCTCTATGGGCCGCATCAGGCCCGGCCTGGGTGTGAAAAGGATAAATACATTCCTCTTATAGCCAAACTATGGGGCAGGATCGTCTTATGGATGAGGGCAGTCCATTGTTTCTCAGGATTCGTGTCCGCAACAATAAATGTGTGAAAACGTAGTCAACAAATGGCTACGAATGATGGGCGACTACACCAAGACCGGTATCTGCGATCACGCATTTCAAGCTATGTCCTGACAAGGAATGACACAAGAAGCGTACTAACGAAGACCGGGGTAGAAAAACGACAAATAGGCTGAAAATGAATATAAAACGGCCGGATTTCCAAACTAAAATCAAAACACCAATGGTAATATTTATCATTCTCATATTCCATAAAGGACATGGCAATGCTTGTAATAGATGATTCAAGATTCCCTTTAGTGTGGTTGAAACAGGTCAATGATGAAAAGGAATTAAACAATAACAGTTTTGATGTTGAAAACACTTTTTCTCAGCTAAAAGCACTTTTTGCAAGGAAAACCCCTTTTATATTGATCAATGGAGATGATTATGGAAATGAGGAAAATCACGCGCATTCTAAAGAAGAAAAAATGATTATTGTTAAATGGATGAAAAACAACAAACCTGATGTTAGAAATTATATAATAGCTCAGGTCCAGGTCATCCCAAAGGAGAAGCAAACGATATTACTCAGCGCTTTTTCAAAAACATTTTCTAAATTTTGGGGCTTTCCTTTAATTATAGCCAGCAATAAAGACGCAGCAATTGAAAAGGCTCACGAATTACTTAAACGCATTGAAGATAAAAATTAAAAGCCATTGTTAATTTGAAAAAGCATGCTCAGTATGAGAAATAATTTAATGAAGAAAATATTACGATACACCATCCCCAGAGCATATGTATTAGACGTTATGCAAAAGCATCAGGATGCTTTTCAGGAGGTAAGGGATATCTATATTAATATGTACGATGAAAAAAAGATTAGTCTAAGCGTGGTTTATCGCGCATCCCGAGAATTGTATGAAGCCGGTCTATTGGAGAGACAACTGAATGAGAGAAGTGGACGAATCTCATACCGACATAAATCATCATATAGTTCACAAAAATTACATAACAGTGCAAATCATCAACTATTGACTACGCCAAGTCAATTAGATTCAGCTTAACCGCTGATTTTTAAAACCGACACAATAACACTCTTTGATGGACCCCATCATTCAGGCAATTGCACAATGCAGTGCTTTCGAAAAACAACATTTAACAACACGTAAAGAATGACATTAATAAAAATAAAACATGATTAACATAAACGAAATAAATCATACCTAAAAAAGCAAGAACACCTCTCATATAATCACCTTTATAAAAGCAGTACTTAATTGTATTCTTTTATTGTATCAACACACCCATTAATATATTAATTCTCCACTATACCGATAATTCCGCCATCCGTGTGTAAGCCTCAATGACCGCCTGGGGATAAAATCAATTAATTGTCTAATTGACCATCTGAATAAAATGAAGTTGAATATTAAATGGTAGACATAAATGAATCCACTTTTAAGATTTATCAACTCGATTAGATGCTTTTGAACCATCAGATTTTAATGAATAAAACTGTTAATTAGTAGAGCACAATGGTGAAGATGATAATAATTTAAATAAAGCATATTTTAGCAAAAACCTCAAAAAAATCACAACAATTTAGTTATTATAATTGGAGATTTTTACGCTCGCCTAGCTTAAAACTTTCCACTTCATATGGTTAATGTTATAATCTTAGTTATTCGACCAAGAGGTTTGAATTCTATGACAACTGATCGCTCATTTGATACAGTAAACCATTACGAAATTTCTGAAGTGAGAAATCCCTTTTTACCAGTTTTATCCATTAAATCAGATAATTTTACAGATTACTGGGAACTCAAGCCACATCAGCATCCTGAAGCTCAACTAATATTTTCGCCAAAAGGAATTATAATATGTGAAGTAAAAAAATCAATCTACCTAATACCACCGCAATGTGCTATATGGATACCAACTAATACAGTTCACTCTACAAGAGGAGCCGGCAATACTAGCTGTTACTGCTTATTCATTGACACTACTAAAATAAAGGGGCTTCCTGAAGAATGTGCAACTCTTTCTGTACATCCTCTTTTGCGTGAATTGATTTTTTTTGCCTCAAATTTTAACGGCAAATCTACATTATCAGAATCCGAAAAAAAAATAATAGATGTATTAGTCGATCAGTTAAAAGCTACGACTAAACTCGAAGTTAGTCTTCCAATGCCTTCAGAATCGCGCTTATATTCAGTAACCAATGAGCTTATTAAAAGTCCGAATAATTCACTTAAACTTCATGAATGGGCGCTAAGAGTCAATATGAGTGAAAGAAGCTTCACCAGGTTAGTGCAACATGAGCTGGGCATGAGCTTTGGCAGATGGAAGCAGCAACTTCATATAGTTATAGCACTTCAGCGAATTTCCGAGGGGGATAGTATTACCGCTATTGCACTTGACCTGGGTTATGAAAATGCAAGCAGTTTTGTTAGCATGTTCAAAAAAATATTAGGTAAACCACCGCTGAGTTATTTTAATGATTTAAAAAATTCATCTTCAAAACTTATCGATTTGCATGAAATTAAAAAATAGAAAGGGGGTGCCATCCTCCCCCGTTTTTATTACCTAAAAAGAATAATTCACAGCAAGCCAGTATCGTCTGCCATCTTCAACATAACCATAATCATCATAACGAATTTTTTTGTCGAGAATATTTGAAACACCAGCCTTAATATCTACATTTTTGGCGACTGCATAATCCGCTCCGATATCTAATATGGCAAATGAAGGTGCCTGGATAGGTAATATAGTCGCTTGTGCGCCACCTACATTATCACTATCCTTTCCGCGAATATTTATTGCCAGCCAGGTTTTCAACCTATCACTATATTGATAATTAACAGTACTATTGAATTGATGTTTAGGCAGTTTATTAAGTGGCTTCCCTTTATTTTCACCAGACTGCTGTTTTGAATAGGTATATGTATAGTTATTCGCAATGCTTACTTTTTCAGTAACAGGAAAAGCAAGTGAGGCTTCAACACCCCGAGTTACTGCTTTACCAATATTTGTATAGATAAGTGGGTAAGCACCATAAACATTAGGTACTGACAGACATTGGTTTTCTGGGCAAGATACTGTATCTATCTTGTCCTTGAACTGGTTATTAAATAATGTAATACCTCCTGTTAATCCTTCATCGTTGTCATAAAGGAGTCCCATTTCTTGGGTTATTGACTTTTCCGGTTTCAGATCAGGATTTCCGTAAACGTTGCCAACATAAGATACGGTACCAAACGATGTTGAAGTTTCTGTAATAGCCGGTGCTTTGAAACCACTACTGACGCCCCCTTTAATCGTCCAGTTTGTGGCAACATTCCAGACACCATAAATTCTCGGGCTCCAGTGACTCCCAAACTGATCATCATCATCAAAACGTACACCTGAAGTTAAAGTGAAATCTTCAGTAGCCAGCCATGCGTCTTCCAGGAACAAGGACTTTTCGGTACGTTTTAGATCTGTCTCACTGGATAGCTGATTTGATGTTCCATCATGTAACTTTTTAATACTAAGTTCTCCACCAAAGGTCAGGATATGGCTGCCTATATTTGAAGAAAGTGAGGATCGCATGTTTAAATTCTTTAGCCAAACATCCTCAGAACCTATCGTATAATCTTCGCTTTGGATATACGATTCTGTTTTTCCAATGGGCAAATAGCCAATATGATTTACAGAAAAACGGTTAACCTCAGTCTTTTTCCTGTAATCTGTCGGCACGCCAGTGACATAATTATATGCTGGGCTAATAGACTTCCCTACGGTCTGAGTTATATCCTGTTGTGTATGATTAGCTGTAAAAGTAATTTCTTGTTTATCCGAAGGGGTTAGTGTTATCTTGCCTGTTATGTTATCTCTTTTGCTACCTCGATAACCATTATAGATATCGTCTTCGTCACGCTTAGAATAATTTCCATAAGCCTGCATTGAAAGGATATTGTCAATCAATGGACCGGTTAAAAAGAAATTATTCTGAAATATATTACCCGAATCACTATGCTCCTGCATTGTAAAATCGGCGCCAATACTTCCTTGCCATTTATTTGAATTTTTACGTGTTATTATATTAATTACACCACCCATTGCATCTGATCCATATAAAGCGGACATCGGCCCTCGTATAACCTCAATATGATCTATTGCAGAAGCAGGAGGCATCCAGGCATTCATCTGACCATAGCCATCAAATAAACGGCTCGTATCCCTGGAGTCAATTCTCATACCATCGACCATATATAAGGTATAATCAGATCCCATGCCACGAATATTTATCTCCTTGTGATCCCCGCCAATCGTGGTAGTGATACCCGGAACCCCTTGGAGCAAATCTGCGATATCACGATAAGGTTTTTTTTGGATTTCTTCACTTGATATCGAAGTGACAGACGCAGGTGCCTGGCTTGTAGATTTATCCATTCCATTGGCGCTTGCGCTTACAACCATCGTTTCGTCTTTATTATTGTTATTAAGTTTATTTTCACTACCTTCATCAATCGGTGTTGCATGTGCCTGGGAAAAACAAGTAAGAAAATAAAAAACACTTAATTTCAATCGAAATGGGGCTGTTACTCGCGCTTTATTGAGATACATTTTACACGCCTTTATATGATAATGATACTCATTATTATTCAAGAGAAGGTAATATAATTAAATAAATTACAAAGCACATTGCTAAATTCGGTCATTTTATTCTTCTTTTCGGCCATTCTTCGGCTTCACAAAACAAAAGCAGCCATCATTCACGTGATACGTTTTTTGTTTTAAACTAAGCATGTCCAGCCAAAATGATAGCTTCAGGAAGAAATTTGACTGGATGAGGCACTGGTAAGGTTTGTGAAAGTCGTATAATCGATTTTTCCATTCATAGACAAGGCAACAGCATGAAATTATATAGCCATAATTTTAAAGATGGCGGTGCCATCCCCGGCAAGAATAGTTTTGCCGTTTACGATCCTGAAAATAATATCCGTTTATCTGATAACCTTAACCCACACCTCCGCTGGGAAGATGTTCCCGCGGGTACGCAGTCGCTGGTGCTCCTTTGCCACGATCCCGATGTTCCTACCAGTGCTGAAAATGTAAATCAGCCAGGTAAGAGGGTCCCGGCATCGTTGCCCCGCGCCGATTTTTTTCACTGGTTACTGTTAAATATCCCGGCGGGTCAGAGCGAAATCGTTGAGGGGTCACAATCCCATGGCATTTCCGCTGGAGGCAAACAGGGTCCCTCTGCGCCAGATGGACTGACCCATGGCATAAATGATTATACCGGGTGGTTTGCCAATGATGAGTCGATGGCGGGCACCTACTATGGCTATGATGGTCCTTGTCCGCCGTGGAATGATGAAATAATCCATCATTATGTATTCACATTATATGCGCTCCCGACCCCGACATTGAACGTAGCAGGAGAGCTTACTGGTGCTAACATCCGTCGCACGCTGGAAAACAGCGACGTTTTGGCCAAAGCTACGCTGACTGGAGTCTACAGTCTTAACCCGGACGTGAAAGTGTAACGCTCAGCGTCTAAGCAGCAGGTAAACCATGACCAGAGAAAATAGGTTATTCGCATCAGATGAGAAATACGCCTTGAGCAGTGAACAATTTTCCTGGTCTGGTTTTTATGGCAGCAACACCAGCCGTAATAATCTGGTTTCGGTGGCTTATCCGCAACTCAGGGTGGAGCAGAGTACCCCCTCTTTTTTCTTCTTTGAACCGACGGTGCTGATCGTATTAGCGGGAAGAATTGAGTTCCTGGCTTCGGGGGAAAACCATACATTAGCTGATAAGGCCGCCGTAGGTTTTATAGATCAGGGCGTGATTGCCGATTATACCAAATATCCCCCGAGTAATGACTCTCCGTTCCGGTCAATATTTCTCACTTTCAGTGCAGATGTGTTGGAATATTTTTATCAGTTTTTTCAGGGCGACATTTCCAGTGCTAAAAAGAAACCTCAGTTCACCACGGTTGATCTTAATAGCGCTCTACACGAATCATTGCGAACGTTACTGAAAAACCTGGATCAGCCGAGTCTTAGCGATGCAAGGATCCGGTTAAGAATTTTTGACTTACTGTTAGTCCTTGCCGAGCAAAATATTCATTTTACCCTTCCACAACGACAGGGCGTCTTTCCACGTTTAAGCCGCCTGCTACGCGCCTCACCAGAAATCTGCTGGACTGCCCGCTCCGCCGGTGAAGCATTGGCTATGAGCGAATCAACCCTGCGAAGGCGGTTGCGCGAAGAGGGTATCCGCTTTGAGAAGCTTCTCGTGGATATACGCATGCACCACGGCTTATTGCTGATACAAACCACCAACTGGAACATGACGCAGGTGGCAGATGCCTGCGGCTACAAATCGGTTTCACGCTTCGCTGAAAGATTTACACAGCGCTTTGGCCTGTCTCCATCGCGGTTACGTTAGTACTTTCATTAGGGCCATACGTTTTATAGGTAATAAGCATCAGATAAATTATCTTATTCATTGCGAATGTTATGAATAATTTGATTAACGTTCATTTTCATCAATATTGGATGAGGAGATCTCTTTAACGTAGTGTCTGATGACACGCCGTATCTACCGATTGAAAAAAGCAATATTTTCCTGCAGCCAATCTGACAATGAGCGCGGGGGCAATCCAGTTAATTCTTCAACAGTCAGAGTGCGCTCAATCAGCACTGAATGGTTGAAAATCCGGTCAAGTCCAATAAGCAGTTCAGTGACAAACGGTGAAAGACCGTCAGCAAGTAATGCAGCGCGCTGTTCATTGGGTGAGCGGTCAATATAGGTGACCGTACGACCTAAAAGATCGGATAATTTCTCAGCAATCTCAGGCATTGTCCAGTTACGCGGACCCGTTAGGTGATAAGCACGTTGGGAGTTATCTGCTACTTTTTCAAGCAGCGCTACACGTGCCGCCCCGGCTACATCGCGGGTGTCAATCAGATTGACGCGCCCGTTACCTGCAGCGCCCGCCCAGGTTCCCGCAGCGACCTGGCTTCCAGCACGCTTGAGTATATCCATGAAAGTAGTGGGTCTCAATACGGTTGAGGCCACAGGTTGTCGGGCCAGATGAGCCTCTATCACTGCATGCCATGCAAAAGGATTTATGGGCGTTGCTGGCCCCATCACCGAAAGCTTAACAATATGTCGCACGCCTGTTTTTACAGCAGCATCAATGAGTGCTATCTCATTAGCCACCTGTTGAGATGATGTCCCATGAGCAATGAAAAGCTTATCGGCACCTGCTAGCCCCCTTTCGAGCGTTGAGGGTTTATCAAAATTCACAACAACAGATGATACCCTGTCGGAAATATTTTCAGGTCTCTTCTGACGCGTGAGTGCAATGACCGCTACGGGATCTGATGCGAGCATATTGATTAAGTGTGAGCCGACCCGACCCGTGGCACCCGCGACAGCGATGCGAAGTTCAGGCGCTTGAGTATTCGATTGATTAAGCATGGTGAACCCTTATTATATGATGGAACGATCAGTCCAGCAATCTTGGTACGATCATTCCAAATTGTCAACGGAGGATTTATGGGCGGTAAACCGCAATACGATGAAAGTGCCGTGCTGAATGCGGCGATCGGCGTTTTCTGGAGTCATGGTTATGCAAACGCCTCCATCAGCGACCTTACTGAAGCAACAGGTCTGTCCCGCTCCAGCCTTTATCAGCGATTTAAGGATAAGGACGGGCTCTTCAATGAGTGCCTCAGGCTGTATACGGACCGCGTCCTGTCTCGCATGAATTCAATTCAACTTGCGTCCCCAAGAGCAAGGGTTGAAGCATTGCTGCGTGAATTCCTTCCGGATAACGCTGGACTGGATAACCTCAGAGGTTGCCTGCTGTCTCGCAGCCTCAGTGAGCAAGCCGATCTTACCGCCGCAGGGAAAATGACGATGAACGTGGGGATTCGCCAACAGCGACAGATATTGTTAAACATTCTGGCGAAGGGGCAACAAACGGGAGAAATCGCGCAGGATATCAATCTGGAACTGCTGGCCTGGTATTACTTTGGCATTCTGCAGTCGGTGGTAAATCTGCCTTCAGCAGGCGCAAGCCGACAGACACTTTCACAGCTCATTGATATTTCAATGTCGGCCTGGCCAAAAAAACGAGATTACCCTCCGGATTCTGATGGATAACCTGAATGTGTATCATTAATAATATCAGGACTCGCGCTTAGCGGAGTTTAAGATCAGAAAGGGGTAGCGCGTCAGCAGGCAACGTTTTGCTTAAACAACACATTGGGTTGTCCACCTTTTCTCATTTCATTCCAGCAACCTGATTAAATTGCCGCCTGGCTGCTTCGACTTCAGGCACCTTATTAAGCGTCCATTGGCGTAGTCCACGAAGCGGCATCCCTTTTTCCCTTTTTCCCTTTTTCCATGGTGAAGCGGCACTTTGGCTGGAAAAACGTTATTGATGCTGTGCACAGTGCAGGCGGCCGCATGGCGCCGCAGATCTGGCATACCGGTGCAGTGCGTTATATCAACGGCTGGGAGCCGGCAGCCCCTGTTGAAAGCCCGTCAGGTTTTGATGCGCCCGGAGACCCACGCGGCGTTGCAATGAGTGAAGAAGATATTGCGGATACCGTTTCGGCGTTCGTAAAGGCAGCGGCGGATGCCAAACGTCTGGGCTTCGACACGGCCGAAATCCATGGCGCTCATGGATTTTTAATCGACCCGTTCTTCTGGGCCGGTACTGATCTGCGTACGGACCGCTACGGTGGCCCAACAATCAAAGAACGTTCGCGCTTTGCCAGTGAGATTATCTCTGCCGTTCGTCACGCAGTCGGTCCTGATTTTCCGATTATCATGCGTGTCAGCCAATGGAAGCAGCAGGACTTCGGGGTACGAATTGCCGAAACCCCGGCGGTGATGGAAGAATGGTTATTACCGCTGGTTGAGGCTGGCGTCGATATCCTACACTGTTCGCAACGTCGATTCTGGGAGCCGGAATTCCCTGAAATTGATGGCGGAAACGGCCTGAACTGTGCGGGTTAGGCGAAAAAGTGACCGGCGCCGCGACGATTAGCGTAGGTTCGGTTGGTCTGGATAACGATGTGACTAATGCTTTCGCCGGAAAGGGATCGGCTCCTGCGAGCCTTGAGCGCCTTATTGAGCGCATGGAGCGTGAAGAGTGTGATCTCATCGCCGTGGGCCGTGCCCTGCTAAGCGATCCGGATTGGGTAACGAAAGTGGAAGATGGCAATTACACAGCATTGAGCGGATTTACTCCGGCATCCCTGGCTGAATGGGTTTAAGACTGCACGACAGGTGTTTCAAGTCTATTCATAAGGCGGCCCTGTAAATCGGGACCGTCTGGCAGGACTGACCCCGCCCAGATGGCCGTGCCGGCGGGTACGGTTGTAGAACACTTACACATAATCGAAGGTAATGGACGCAAAATACAGGCCGTTAAAGTAACCGGCCTGTATAGGGATTAGGGTAGCGCCACCGCCTTCGACGCCGCCTGCGCAGAGGATTTATTACTGAAACCGGTCAAAGCGGTCAAGATGACGGCGATCACCAGTGAACCGCCCATAAAAACATAAGACGCCTGCGGCCCCTGGAAAACGCCATTCAGGTAGCCGACAATCCACGCCCCGACAAACGAGCCCAGCGCGCCGAAGCTGACGATAAACGCCATCGCCCCCGCCATGACATTGCGCGGCAACAACTCCGGCACCGCGGCAAAAAAAGGCCCATAAGGGGTGTACATCGCTCCGCCGGCGATCACCAGCAGCACGTAGGACAACCAAAAATGGTCGGCGCCCAGGGTAAAGGATCCGCAAAAACATACCGCCCCCAGTCCCAGGAACAACAGCACCACCAGCTTACGCTGCTGAAATTTATCGGAGAAATAGGAGGCGGTCAGCATCAGCGGCACCGCCAGCAGGTAAGGCGCGGCGGATAGCCAACCGGTGGCCACGATGCCCAAACCCGAGGCGGTCTTCAGGATCGAAGGCAGCCACATAATGAAACCGTACATGCCGATATTCCAGAAGAAATGGATAAACGACAACGCCAGCACCTTCTTCGAGCGGAACGCCTCGGCGTAATTTTTCACGGGTTTCATTTCCACCTGCTCGGCCGCCAGCGCAGCCTCAAGATCCTGCTTCTCTTGGTCTGTCAGCCATTTGGCGTCTTTCGGCCGGTCAACAAAGATAACCCACCAGATAACCGCCCAGACGATCGCCGGCACGCCTTCGATGATAAACATGCCGCGCCAGCCGAAGGAATTCACCAGATAACCTGACACAATCGACATCCACAACACCGTGATCGGGTTGCCTAGGAATAGGAACGTATTGGCTTTGGAACGCTCGCGCTTGGTAAACCAGTGGCTGAGGAACACCAGCATCGCCGGCATCACCACGCTTTCGGCCACGCCCAGCAGGAAACGGATCACGGCCAGCGCCGCCACGCTATGCACTATGCCGGTTGCAGTCGCCAGGATCCCCCACAATATCAGGCTCCAGAAAATCAGTTTTTTGGCGCTGCGCCGTTCCGAATAGATGCCGCCCGGCACCTGGAAGAAAAAATAACCCAGGAAAAACAACGCGCCCAGCAACGACGATATGCCTGGAGTGATATTCAGATCGTGCGCCAGTCCTGAGGCGGCGCCAAAACCGTAGTTGGCGCGATCGAGATAGGCCAGGCTGTAGGTTATAAAAGCCAGCGGGATCAGTTTACGCCAGCGTATCGGCGCTAGGTTCTGTGGCAAAAGTTGACTCATGTCGATATTCCAAGGGGGTTAATTATTACCGGTCAGTACCTGAAGCCGGAGTGTTTATCTTTCTTCATTGCCAAACACTACCTGTCACACAACATCTTGTATGACATCATTCATGTTTAAAAATGCGGCATTCTCCATCGCCGATCAATGACCAATCCGCCAAAATGAAGTGACGATCACATATTTTATTTTCAGCGGCTGGTTTCGGCCTGACAGCATGAAAATGCGCTTTTTGGCTTCACAGCCCCCGCTGGGCGTGCTATACACAGGCATGTTGTAGGACAACGTATGCGACGGACACCATGAGCATTCAATCAATACAGAAACACAACGTGGTTAACGCGGTTTATGATCAGATCAAGGAAAAGCTGCTGGACGGAAGTTGGCCCCCGGGCAGCAAGCTACCTTCCGAGGCCGAACTGACCGCCTCGTTCAACGTCAGCCGCGTCAGCATCCGCAGCGCGGTACAGCGCCTGCGCGATCTGGGTATTGTCATCACTCACCAGGGCAAAGGCAGCTTTGTCACCAAGGACCTTAACCAGCAAAGTCTGTTAAACGAACACCAACCCATCATGCACCTGAGCCGCGAAGAGTTTCACGATATGATGGTGTTCCGCCAAACGGTGGAGTTCAAATGCATGGAGCTGGCGGTATGCAACGCCACGCCCGACGACATCACCGCCCTGGAACAGGCGTTGAACCGCATGCTGGTGAACAAGGACGACTACAAAAAGTATTCACAGGCCGACTTTGATTTCCATCTGGCGATCGCCAAGGCATCGCAGAACAAAGTGTTTTACAACGTCATGAATTCCATCAAAGACATCTACTACTACTATCTGGAAGAGCTGAACCGCGCACTCGGCATCTCGCTGGAAAGCGTCGAGGCCCATATCAAGGTGTTCATGGCGATCAAGAACCGAGACTCCTCCACCGCGGTGGCGGTGCTCAATGAAGCGATGTCGGAAAACGTGGCGGCGATTGAGAAACTGAAACAGTCGGCGCCGGACGCATAAGCGCCCGGCCGCTATAAGAGGATGCCATCCTCCTATGCCGCGCGTTCCCTATGGCCGCGACGCAGTCCCATCAGGAGTACGCGCCAGGGTCCAGGACGGGATACCACCGATACAGGGGTATTGCGCCGCTTTTTCCTCATTGATATCAATGCCCAGCCCCGGGCGGTCGCTCAGGTACGCATAACCCAGCTCGATTTCCGGGCAGCCGGGGAACACCTCTCGCAGCGCGTCGTTGACCGGCGTGTATTCCTGGATGCCGAAGTTGGTCACGCTCATATCCAGGTGCAGGTTGGCGCAAACGCCCACTGGCGAAATGTCACCCGGGCCATGCCAGGCGGTGCGCACGCCGTGGATTTCGCTCAGCGTCGCCAGCTTTTTCGCCGGGGTGATGCCACCGATGGTGCTGACATGGCAACGGATATAATCGATCAGGTTGTGAGTAATCAGCGGTCTCCAGTCATTGACGCTGGTAAACAATTCGCCCATCGAAATCGGCGTGGACGATTGTTGGCGCAGCATCTTCAGCCAATCGATATTTTCCGGCGCCACGGGGTCCTCAAGATAAAACATCTGGTACTGTTCCAGATTCTTGGCCAGCTGGATGGCGGCCATCGGCGTCACGCGCTCGTGCACATCATGGATAAATTCGATGCCGAAGCCGAGTGTATTGCGCAGATGGTCGAACAGGCGCGGCACGCTTTTCACGTAGGCATCCGGATCGAAATAAATCCCCGGCGTGCTGGCGCGCGGCGAGCGTTTCGGCTGAATGTTCTTTGCCCGGGCCAGCCGGGTGGCGATAAGCTTCAGGTCGTCGGTACCCGCGCCGCCATACATGCCCATCTGGCAGCGGACGTACTGATAGCCCTCTTCCATGCGTGCGCGGACATTGTCCTCCACTTCAAATTCGTCGCTGCCGTCGGTATGCACGTACAGCGGAATGCCATCGCGGCATTTGCCGCCCAGCAGCTCATACACCGGCATGCCGGCCAGCTTGCCTTTGATATCCCATAACGCCATGTCCACGCCGGACAGCGCGTTATTCATGATGGGGCCGCTGCGCCAGTAACCGCTTACGCAGGCCGATTGCCAGATATCCTCGATGCGCGCCGGGTCCTTGCCAATCAGGAACGGCGCCATGTAGCCGTCGATGGCGCTTTTCACCGCCTGGATACGCTGGGTAAAGGTGGCGCAGCCCAGGCCATATAATCCCGGCTGATTGGTTTCTACCTTCACCACCGCCAGATCGATGCCGCCCGGGGCGGTCAGAATGGTTTTCACCGCGGTGATTTTCAAATTACTCACAGTCACTCCTTAAATGTAATGTTTGCCCGTTAACATCCGTGTTCATTTCACGGCGGCGTGTTCCCTCGCCTTAACCGCCCGGACACCCAACCGGCTAGTGTTATCAGATCTAGCATCTCATATGTTGTCCTACAAGTATTTTTCGTTATACCAGTGAAAATGCACGATGCAAAGCCTGCGAATCCAAGAATGTGCACCCGGTCATAAAATTAACAATAATATATTATCTAATTGTTTTAAAACGTATTTAACGAAATAAATAACATAAAAATAAATTATTCTGTGATCTTCACCGCAAAAAATATGTATGTGCATTGCTTTAAAAAATTCATTACTTCACTTTAAATATGAATGATGTCATACAAGTTAACGAGCGATATCTATCGCCATGACCCCATAATGAGGAATTGCTATGTCTGCACTGTTTGATTTAACCGGGAAAACGGCACTGGTGACCGGTTCGGCACGAGGTTTGGGATATTGTTACGCCGAAGGGCTGGCCGCCGCTGGCGCCAGCGTAGTCCTGAACGATATCCGCGCGGAGCTGCTGGATGAATCGGTACAAAAACTCCGTGCTAAAGGTTATCAGGCGCAGGGCGTCGCCTTCGACGTCACCAATGAGGATGCGGTGGAAAGCGCGTTTGCCGCCCTGGAACAACAGGGGCTGCCGGTGGATATCCTGATTAACAATGCCGGCATCCAGTACCGCAAACCCATGGTGGAGCTGGAGCTGGAACAGTGGCAACGCGTCATCGACACTAACCTGACCAGCGCTTTTATCGTTTCGCGCGCGGCCGCGAAACGGATGATTGCCCGCGGCAACGGCGGCAAGATCATCAATATCGGATCGCTGACCAGCCAGGCCGCCCGCCCCACCGTGGCGCCCTATACCGCGGCCAAAGGCGGTATCAAGATGCTGACCTGCTCAATGGCCGCCGAATGGGCGGAATTCAACATTCAGACCAACGCCATCGGCCCCGGTTATATCCTTACCGATATGAACACCGCGCTTATCGACAATAAACAGTTCGACGCCTGGGTCAAAGCCAGCAACCCGTCAAAGCGCTGGGGCAAGCCGGAAGAACTGATCGGCACCGCGGTGTTCCTTTCCTCCACCGCGTCCGACTACATCAACGGCCAGATTATCTACGTCGACGGCGGCTGGCTGGCCGTGCTGTAACCCGCCCAGCCTGATCTGAATATACCTATGCCCACAGCATCGCCGCTGTGGGCTATATCCCTGTATCCGTCTGCTTATAAAAAAATGGTACCTTTTGACCAGGAAAATAAAATGAAAGCAACCAAGTCGCGATTCTTTATTTTGTCGCTGTTATTTATCGTAACGGCAATTAATTATATGGACCGGGCCAACCTGTCCGTCGCCGGCAGTAAAATCCAGGCCGATTTCGATTTAAGTCCCACCCAGCTTGGGCTGCTGTTCTCCATGTTCACCTGGTTCTACGCCGCCAGCCAGATCCCGGTAGGTTATGTGCTGGACCGCATCGGCTCACGCGTCCTGTACGGCAGCGCCATCATCCTGTGGAGCGTGTTTACCTTCCTGATGGGGTTTGCCTCGCATCACCTGTTTGCCACCGCTACCGCGTCATTCCTGATGTTACTGGGCTGCCGGGCCTTGATCGGCATAGCCGAAGCGCCCTCTTTCCCGTCCAATACCAAGATAATCGCCACCTGGTTTCCCGATCATGAACGGGCGCGCGCCACCGCCATTTATTCCAGCGCGCAATACATCGGGCTGGCGCTGCTCACTCCGGCACTGTCGTTTATCGTGGCGGAATTCGGCTGGCAAATGTCATTTTACCTTTCCGGCGCCGCCGGCGTCCTGTTCGGCATCTTCTGGCTGATGAAATACCGCGATCCGCAGCATAGCGTCAAGACCAACCGGCAAGAACTGGATTATATCCGCGACGGCGGCGGCTACGGTTCACTAAACCAGGCTAACGTCAGCGAAAAAGTACGCTGGGCCGATATTCGCTTCTTCCTGAAAAAACGCACCATCTGGGGTCTGTTTATTGCCCAGTTCGCCTGTTCCTCCACGCTATATTTCTTCCTGACCTGGTTTATCGTCTATCTGGAAAAGGGGCTGCACCTGTCGATCGCCAAAGCGGGCCTGGGAGCTTCCTTTCCATACCTGATGGCCATGGCCGGCGTGCTGTGCGGCGGCACCCTGAGCGACATGCTGCTGAAAAAAGGCGCATCGCGTACGCTGGCCCGCAAACTGCCCGTGATGTCCGGGCTGTGCCTGACCATGGTGATTTGCCTGGTCAACTATTTTGAAGACCAGCCCCTCATGGCCATTGCCATCCTGTCCATCGCCTTTTTCGCCAACGCCTTCTCCAATCTGGGTTGGGTGGTATGGAGCGACGTTATCCCGCGCAACTTTCTCGGCACCATGGGCGGCTGCCTGAATATCTGCGGCAACCTGTCCGGCATCATCAGTCCGATTGTCATCGGCGTGATCCTGCAGCGCACCAATAATTTCCAGTACGCGATGTGGTATATCGCCGCGGTCGCACTGGCCGGCCTGCTGGCCTACACCTTCCTGGTCGGGAAAATCGACGTGATCGTCCCGCCGAAATCAACTGAACCTGTCCGGCCGCAACCCGGCCCAGACGCACTTAAAATCGAGGTCAAATAATGAGCACCCATACAATCAGCTGCAAAGCCTGCTTCGCCTACAGTGAGAAAGATATTCGCGTAGAACAACGTGAGCTGGAATACCAGGATGAGGATGTGCTGGTGAAGGTGGACCGCGGCGGCATTTGCGGGTCCGACATCCATTATTACCAACATGGACGCGCCGGGATGTCGGTACTCAAACATCCCATGGTGGTCGGCCATGAGTTCGTTGGCGTTGTAAGCAAGGCGCCGGTGGACTCTAACCTGCGGGTCGGCCAGCGCGTGGCGGTCAATCCTTCGCAACCTTGCAACCATTGCGTGTTCTGCCTGGAGGGCAAGCAAAACCTGTGCTCCGCCATGCGTTTTATGGGCAGCGCGCAGTTCGATCCGCATGTTAACGGGGGATTCTCCGAATATGTGGTGGCTGCTGTAAAACAGTGTATTCCTTATGATGAGCACGCCGAACCGAAAGTCATCGCCTTTGCCGAACCGCTGGCGGTGGCGATCCACGCCGTTAACGCGGCGGGCACGCTGGTCGGCAAAAAAGTGCTGGTGATCGGCGCCGGGCCGATTGGCTGCCTGATCCTGGCCGCGGCGTTAAGCGCCGGGGCGGCCGAAGCCGTGGCGTGCGATGTCAGCGACCGCTGCCTGACGCTGGCCGCTCAGATGGGCGCCACCGCGACATTTAACCCGATGAATAAAGACAGCGCCGCTTTCTATCAGCGGGACCGGGGCTATTTTGACGTGGTGTTTGAAGCTTCCGGCAGCCCGGCGGCCATCAGCTCCACCGTCGCCCTCACCCGCCCGGCCGGCACCGTGGTGCAGGTGGGCATGGGCGCCAGCAGCGTAGAATACCCGGTGATGCCGATGCTGGTGAAAGAAATACGCTGGGTCGGATCTTTCCGTTTTATAGATGAGTTCGACACCGCGGTGAAATGGCTGCAGGACGGTCGCATCAATCCGCTGCCGCTGCTGAGCGGCGAATATCAGCCGGAAGCCATCGAGAGCGCGTTGATTGCCGCCGCCGATAAAACGATATCGTCAAAGATACAAATCAAATTCTAAGATTTCATCAATCTATCTCTGGGAAAAACCAACCTCAGGTTTTCAACATGGGGCTGGTTCGCATATAACAAATCAGGTTGTGTGTAGTCCCCCCGAAATTTAGTCTTACCGCTTGATGAAGTTCTCTGATTAAAATGCAACCAACGGGAGCCTCATTATGAAGAAAGCGCGTTTCACTGAAACTCAGATCTTTATACGGGTTCCCACTGATAAGCCCAAAATACCGCCATGGTCATTATTGCGGCGATCGGTGGGCGAATTACTGTAGCCAATGCTGGGCATTAACGGAGCCGCTGCTCCCCACCAGGAGAAACGGCCGTTCCGCCTGTTGCAGCCGATGCAGCATCGCCATTTGCGTCATGCCCGGATGGGATTCCAGGCGTGGGCTTGAGGCAACTATGCCAACGTCTGAACATTGCCATCGCGTGTCCTCCGGCAAGGCCAGCACCACCGGGCCGGGGCGGCCGCCCTGCTTTCTGGCGAGCTCGGCATGGCGACGGATGCCCTTAGTCATGCGCTGACGCGTCGCAGCCATCAGACCCAGCGCATGGACCTGACCATTATTCGCGGCGAGCAGCAGGCAATTGCCGGCCGCATCTGCGCGCTGGGTCTGCCCCCGGGCCATTGAAGTCCGCGACGCGGTGTGGCGGGAATGATTTAACCCTTACCCAGGCGCACCGGATACGAGGTGTATTACTCTCCGGTGACTTTCTGCAGGACCGGAACCGGTGGTATTTCCTCGGCGTGTTCCAGACTCCCGGGGTCCAGGCGGAACGCTTGCGGATAAAACCGGGGATCGGAACGGCGCGGCGGCTCGGTCGAACGCCAGGTGTAAAGGCATTGCCCGCATTGAAATACGGTAAATACGCCCGAGACCGGGCTTTCAAACAAAACGTCCGTCTCCGGATGCTGGCAACGAGGACAAATCATCATATGTTCCTTTTCATTTATTATCGGATCAACGGTTGTTGGCGATCAGCGTGTTCAGCCGCTCGATCCAGCGGCCCGTTTCGGGAAGATCGCGCACCGGTAGACCGTAATTGCCGCGCGTGTCCGGAACGACGGGGGTCGTCGCATCAATGACCAGCTTGTCGGTCACGCCTGCGGGCGTCGATCCGGGGTCCAGCGCGACCACCGACATATTGGGCAGTTGTACCAGATCGCCCGCGGGATTCACCTTGGTGGACAAAGCCCACATAACCTGGGGTAAATTGAAGGGATCGACGTCCTCATCCACGACAATCGCCATTTTTACGTAACCCAATCCATGGGGCGTAGTCATGGCGCGCAGTCCTACCGCTTTCGCGAATCCGCCATAACGTTTCTTGGTGGAAATAATCGCCAGCAGGCCATGGGTATACATGGCATTAACGGCCTGCACCTCGGGAAAATCGGCCTTGAGCTGCTTGTAAAGCGGGACACAGGTTGCCGGACCGATGAGATAGTCCACCTCCGTCCAGGGCATGCCAAGATAAAGGGACTCGAAGATCGGCTGCGTTCTATAAGAAACCCGGTCGATCCTTATCACCGGCATCCGGTGCCCGCCGGAATAATTGCCCGTGAACTCGCCGAACGGGCCTTCCAGTTCGCGCTTGCGGCTTTCGATCACGCCTTCGATAACCACCTCCGACCCCCATGGGACGTCAAATCCGGTCAGCGGGGCCGTGGCGATCGGATAAGGCGCCTGCCGCAGCGCGCCCGCCATTTCGTATTCCGACTGGTCATAGCCCAGGGGCGTCGACGCCATAAGCGTGATGATCGGATCGTTGCCAAGGGTGATAGCGATAGGCAGGTCCTCGCCCCGCTCCTCCGCCGCCTTGAGGTGGATGGCGATATCGTGCACCGGCACGGGCTGGATGGCGAGACGGCGTTTGCCCTTGACCTGCATACGATAAATGCCGACATTCTGCTTGCCGAAATTATCGGGGTCCTGCGGGTCGCGCGAGACCACCGCGGCTTTGTCCAGATAAAAACCCCCGTCGCCATCGTTGAGGCGAAACAGTGGCAGTATTTCAAAAAGATTGATATCGTCGCCTTCGACGCTGTTTTCCCGCCAGGGCGGATTTGCGCGGCGCTCCACCGATACGGGGAACTCGTCCCAGCGCCGGATGAATTCCGCAACCTGATCCTTGGTGGAGGTACCGGGAGCCATGCCCAAGGCGATAGCGTGGTTAGGCCACGAACCCAGGGTATTAAGCGCAACCTTGGCGTCGGTAAAACCCGCGATATTATCGAAATAAAGCGCCGGCGCTTTATCCCCGATCCGACCGGCCGCATTGGCCGCCGCCGCCAGGTCCGGCTCGGCCTGGACGGAGTCTTTCACATGCAGCAGCTGGCCATGTTCATCCAGCGCCTGCAGAAACTGGCGCAAATCGTCGAATATCATGTTAAATCCCGTATCCAATGTGAAAAGGCGGGTCGACTCATCTACCCTGCCGTTTTACCCGGCGCCGGTCAGCCCTTCCCCAACGTCAGCGGCCCGCGATATAACGAGGATAAGTCGCATAAACGAAGCAAGGTAACAACATATAGTTCGTATACGAACTATATGTTCGGACGAACAAACTCCGCCCCAGGCTTCACGGAAAATTCTATTTAGTTCGTATACGAACGTCAAGCCCGGCATGCATCAATGGCGGGATTTGCTTGTGCACGCCAAACGTAGCGGAGATAATACCCGCCCCGCCAAACGGGCGTGAACGGGGAACTACCGGACAGGATATAGAGCGGATGTTTGACAAGACCTTATTCCACCTCATGCGCGTTGTCCTGCAGGAGCATACCGCCCGCTGGACCTTGCTGATGCCCGAACTAACCAAACCGCAATATGCGGTTTTGGAAGCGCTCGCCACCTCGCCCGAAGGACTCGATCAGGCCGCGCTCGGGCAGGCTAGCGCCACCACCAAGGCAACCCTGGCGGAAATGCTTGGACGCATGGAAACCAGGCAGCTGATTGTCCGGCACCCGGATGCCGCCGATAGCCGCCGGCGTCTTATCCGGCTCACCAAGCAGGGCCGCACTATGCTGAATCTTGCCCGGCCCGTGGCTGAACAGGTCTCGGACAGCTTATTGCAGACGTTGTCCCCCGAAGAACGCGAGGCCCTGGTGCAAATTCTGGCCAAGATGAGACGCGGCATCCACGCCAAGGACACCTAGGACGGACCGGCGCTGCGGGAACGGCGCGCCAACCGCGGCTGCGGTGACCCATCTGCAGCAACGCCCCCACCACGATGATCCCGGAAATAGCGTTGGTCACCGACATCAAGGGCGTATGCAGCGCATGGCTGACGTTCCAAACAACATAATCGCCCACCACGCACGCCAGCGCGAATACGGTAAAATGCGACAGGAACGCCTGCGGCGCCACGTTGGCCAGCCGACCAAACAGCACTATTCCTACCACCAGCAGCACGTATTTTTCCCAGGGCGCAATCGGCTTATAGCCAAGGGTTTAACGATGGCTGCCGGCAGGGGCTTCGCCGGCTGCGCAGAGACCTCGATGGGCGGCACCGGCCATGTAATCTCGCCGAGTTTAACCACCGTCACCCCACGGATCGTGCCAGTTCCGCCCGCTCATCCAGACTGAGGAAGTGCATTTCGCTCGACTGACACACCGCGAATAATGCATCGACGCCTTTCTCCAGATACCAGTCAATCAGGCGCGCCAGGCCGTCATAGTCAATGTGGTTATCGGGGGTAAAGGGAGTCAACATAACCGGCACAATACCTCCAATTTTAGTCATCTCATTCTCCTTGCACCACCTACTCGCTGCGGGCCAGTGCTGCCGCAAACGCGCCGTTAAAAGCGTCACCGGCGCCGGTGGTGTCAGCACTCAGCGCCGGAAAGCTGTGAGGCCTCGGTTTTATTCGGAGTGATCACATCGACATATTCCAGGCATTCCAACGCATGTGGCGAGAAAGAATTGACCTGCCCCCCGACTTTGCTCCGCTCATTATTGGGGTAGGGTCACACGGCCCGGCCTCAGGGGCGCAATCACCGTTCCCGGCGCGGGTCATTCCAAAATTTCTTATAAGCTTAGCGAATTTTGTCACTTGTGAAGGTCGTCGGTATTCCATGACAATCTATTAATGAGTGGACAATATGCCGAAACCGTTGCCAGACCGACGTTTGCCTAAGCGCCCTGACCGCTTCCGCCTTTATCTAATTTGAATGTTTATCTATCTAAGGTCTGCACGCAGGCCCCTTTGTCATATTTCATCTGGAGAGAAGCCTTTAATGAAGTTATCCCATGGTTTTATATCGCTTTTCATGATGGCGGGCGCGCATAACGCCTGGGCGGCCGAGCAGAATGTTCCCACGGCCAGTTCGTTTCACGTCAAGAGCGATGAAAGGCTGAAAAATAAACTGCCCGCCGATATTGTGACCCGGGGCTATATTATTGCCGGCACCAACCCCAATACGCCGCCCACTACTTTTTTCCAGGAAGACAACCGCACGCTGGCGGGACGTGAAATCGATATCATGAACGCCGTTGCCGAACGGCTGGGCGTGACGGTGCACTGGCAGGATACCGGCGGGTTCGACAACATTATTCCCGGGCTGAAGTCGGGCCGGTATGACGTGGCGCTGTCCAATATCAACGCCACCAAGACGCGCTTGCAGCAAATTGATTTTATCGGCTATTACAACGCTTCCCGGCTCGGGGTTATTTCCCGTAAAGACGCCAATGTCGCCCCTTTTACCTCGTTATTGGCGGTGTGCGGCAAACAGGTCGGCGGCGGGGCCGGCACTACCCAGCTGACCCGTCTCGAAGCCGCCAGCAAACAGTGCGTGGAGCAGGGCAAACCGCCGATTAACATCGCGGTGTTCCCAGACCGCCCCGCCGGGGTGCAGGCCGTGGTCAGCGGGCGCGTGCCGCTGTTTTTCGGCCCTTACGAAGGACTCACCTGGCAGGTGAACCTGGTGAAAGCGCTGGCCATGAGCGGCGAGATCAGCGTGGATGACGCGCCGGTTTCCATCGCTTTCCCCAAACAGTCGCCGTTGGAAGAACCGGTGCAGGCCGCGCTCAATTCCCTTATCCAGGACGGCAGCTATCAAAAAATCCTCGATCGTTGGGGGATCGGCTATGGCGCCGTGAAAGAAGCAAAACGAAACGAAGAGATATTCCAATGAACAGTACACCGCAGGAAACCGAAGCCGATGAGCTGAGGATCGTCGGCAAACGCTATTACGGCCGCTGGGTCAGCGCGTTTTTCGTGCTGCTCCTGCTGTGCGCCGCCATCCATTCTATGATGTCCAATCCCCGCTTCGAGTGGCAGACTATTATCGGGAGCTTTACCGAGGAATCCATCCTGCGCGGCGTGCTGATGACGCTGCAACTGACCGTCATTTCAGTCTTGTTCGGTTTTGCCTTCGGCACCGTGCTGGCGCTGATGCGCCTTTCGTCCAATCCGCTGCTGGTGGCGGTAAGCTGGGCTTATACCTGGTTCTTTCGCGGCGTGCCGATGCTGGTACAGCTGTTCCTCTGGTACAATATCGCCGCGCTCTATCCCAAGATTTCCCTGGCCCTGCCCGGCGTCGGCGCGCTGTGGAGCGCCGACGCCAACACCCTGATAAGCCCGTTCAGCGCGGCGGTGATCGCGCTGGTGATGCACCAGTCCGCCTATGCCGCGGAAATCGTGCGCGCAGGGATCCAAAGCGTCGGGCATGGCCAACTGGAAGCGGCGCGGGCGCTGGGCTATCGCCCGGCGCAGATCTTTCGCCACACCATCTTGCCGCAGGCGATGCGAGCCATTTTGCCGCCGGCCGGCAACGAAATTATCGGCCAGTTGAAGACCACCGCGGTGGTCTCGGTGATCGCGCTGCAGGATGTGCTGTTCTCGGCGCAAATTATCTACCAGCGCACCTACCAGGTAATCCCGCTGTTGCTGGTGGCGACGCTGTGGTATCTGCTGATGACCTCGGTCCTGTCGGTGGGCCAATATTACGTTGAGCGTTATTTTAGCCGCAGCGTTATCCGCCAGCCAAGCCAGGATCGGGCGAAACGCAATCTGTTGTTTTATAGCCTGAAGATCGGGAGGCTAAACAATGGCTGAGACTATCACCCTGCGCAAAGTCACCAAACGCTTTTCCGGCAACACGATCCTCGATAATGTTACCCTCGAGATTCCCGCCGGCTCGGTGACGGTGATCCTCGGGCCGTCCGGATCCGGCAAATCTACCCTGCTGCGGTGCATCAACCATCTGGAAAAGCTTGATGGCGGTACCATTCTTATCGGCGGAGAACTGGTGGGCTACCGGCAGAAAGGACAGGCGCTCCATGAATTAGGCAGCCGCGAGATTGCGCTTCAGCGCAGCCGGATCGGCATGGTGTTCCAGCAATTTAACCTCTTTTCGCACCGCACGGTGCTGCAGAACATCATCGATGCGCCCATGCTGGTGAAAAAACTGAGCCGCCAGCAGGCTACCAACAAGGCGCGGCTGCTATTGCGGCAGGTCGGGCTGGCCGAACGGGAAAACGACTGGCCGCAGCAGCTTTCCGGTGGGCAGCAGCAACGCGTCGCCATTGCCCGTGCGCTGGCAATGGATCCGGCGGTTCTGCTGTTTGATGAGCCGACATCGGCGCTGGATCCGGAGCTGGTGGGAGAAGTGCTGCAGGTGATTAAAGCGCTGGCGCACTCAGGCATCACCATGGTAATTGTTACCCACGAAATTGGTTTCGCGCGTGAAGTGGCGGATAACGTCGTTTTTATGGAAGAAGGTAAAATTATCGCCGCCGGTCCGGCGAACCGTGTGCTGGACGATCCGCAAAATCATCGCGTGCGGCACTTTCTGGCAACCGTGCTGTAAATCACGGGCTTGCTATTTCACCTGGATACCCATGATGACCTCGACCCATCACAAAACCCACAGCTCCCATTGGGGGGCTTTCACCGCCCGCTGGCAGGATGACCGGCTGGTCATTACCCCGTTCAGCGGCGATCCCGATCCCAGCCCGCTGCTGCAGAACATGGCCAACGCCCTCAGCCATCAGGCGCGTATCGCGGGTCCAATGGTGCGGCGCGGTTGGCTGGAACAGGGCCCGGGCCCCGATAACCGCCGGGGCGCGGACGAGTATGTCGCCCTGAGCTGGCCGGAGGCCTATGAGCGGGTGGCCGCCGAGTTGCAACGGGTAGCGGGTGTATCCGGACCGGAGGCGATATTTGGCGGTTCCTACGGCTGGTCCAGCGCCGGACGCTTTCATCACGCCCAAAGCCAGGTGCATCGTTTCCTTAATACCACGCTCGGCGGTTACGTCCGCTCGGTCAACAGCTATAGCTCCGGCGCGTCGTCTGTCCTGCTGCCGCATATCATCGGCGATATCAACGAAATCGCCCGCCGCGGCGTCAGTTGGCAGGAAATCGCGCAGCACACCGAGGTCATGATCTCCTTCGGCGGCCTGGCGTTAAAAAACTCCCAGGTGGCCAGCGGCGGGATGAGCGAACACACTGAGCGCGGTTTTATAGACCAGGCGGCGCGGCGCGGCGCAACTTTTATCTCGGTCAGCCCGCTGGAAAGCGATCTGCCCGCCGAGGCCCGGGGTGAGTGGCTGCCGATACGTCCCGGCACCGACGCGGCGCTGATCCTCGCGCTGCTGCACATATTGGCAAACCGCCAGTGGATTGATGCGGCGTTCCTGGCACGTTACTGCGTCGGTTGGGAAAAGCTGGTGGCCTATATCCGCGGCGACGTGGACGGACAGGTCCGCGATGCCGCCTGGGCGGCGCCCATCTGCGGCATCCCCGCAGCGCGTATCGACGCGCTGGCGGCCCAGTTACATGGACGCAGGGTGATGGTGACCGTGGCGCACTCGCTGCAGCGGGCGGAGCACGGCGAGCAGCCGGTATGGCTCGGGCTCGTGCTGGCGGCGGCGTTGGGGCAGCCGGGACTGCCGGGCGGGGGCTACGCTTATGCGCTGGGCGCGCTGGGCCATTACGGCAAGCACCACAACCAGGTGGCATTCCCGGCGCTGCCGCAGGGTAAAAACGGTATCGACCGGTTTATCCCGGTGGCGCGCGTGGCCGATATGCTGCTGCATCCCGGTGAGAAGTTCGTTTACAACGGGCGCCATCTTACCTATCCGTCCATCCGGCTGGCCTACTGGGCGGGCGGCAATCCGTTCCATCACCATCAGGACTTGGCGCGCCTGCGCCGGGCGTTTTGCCGGCTTGATACGCTGATCGTGCATGAGACCGCCTGGACGGCAACGGCGCGTCATGCCGACATCGTGCTGCCCGCCACCATGACGCTGGAACGGGAAGACATCGGCGGCGCACCGACGGACCGGTATCTGGTTGCCATGCAGCAGGCGGCCACGCCTTACGGCGAAGCGAAGGATGATTACGCCATTTTTACCGAACTGGCTCGGCGGCTCGGCCGGGAAGCGGCGTTTACCGAGGGACGCAGCGCCCGAGAATGGCTGGCGCATCTCTATCAGCAGATGCGTGAACGTCTGCGTGAACGTGACATCTGCGTGCCTGATTTTGCCACCTTCTGGCAGCAGGGCATCCTGGAACTGCCGCAGGATCGGGATGGAGGCCGGCTGCTGCGGGCATTTCGCCAGGATCCGGAGCGCAATCCGCTGCCGACCCCGAGCGGCAAAATCGAGATTTTCTCCCAGACCATCGCCGGCTTTGGTTATGCGGACTGTCCGGGACATCCGGTGTGGCTTGAGCCGCAACAACGGCCCGACGAACAGCATCCTTTTTATCTGATTGCCAACCAGCCCGAATCGCGTCTGCACAGCCAGCTTGATTTCGGACAGTACAGCGTCAGCCGCAAACGCGGCGGGCGCGAGATATGTTGCCTGAATCCCGACGACGCGCGGCGCCTCGGCATAACCACCGGCGACGTGGTTGAGCTGGTCAACGGCCGCGGCACGGTGCTGGCTAGCGCCGAGGTGAGCGCGCGTATTATGCCGGGGGTGGTACAGTTGCCGACCGGCGCCTGGTACGATCCGGTGGATCCGTTGGCGGAGAGACCCGTCTGCCGCCATGGCAATCCCAATGTGCTGACGCTGGACATCGGCACCTCTTCGCTCAGCCAGGGCTGCGCCGGTCAGATTACCGTGGTGCGCGTCGGCCGTTTTGCGGGCGAGGCGCCGGAAGTCAGGGTCTTTGAGCCGCCGGTCGCGGTGTCACGTCGGCCGGAAAGCAGCGGTGGGTAAGCATCGATTGCGGCACGGACATCATTAAGCGTGCCGGGGCGCGGCGGGCAGGGAACGGCTGCGGCGCGCAAGTGAAACGCGGAGGCCGGCGGGATGAGTCAAGCGTAAAGAGCGTCTATCGGCGGGGCTGATGAAGCGCCGACAGGAGTAACGTCCCCAGCCGGGACAGCGCCGAGGGTGAATCCAGGCGGCTCAGGCTTTCGATGGCGTCGATCGTCGCGTCCGTTTCACCCGCCAGGCAGCGCCGCAGCTTATGCGACAGGTCCACTGGATGGGACAGGCTCTCCCGGCGCGTCACCTTACAACGCAGCGGCGCATCGTGATGGAAAAATAGCGTCACCTGATGGAAACGGGCGGAGGGGTCCAGCTCATCGGGAGGCGCCAGTGGGTCGGGACAGCGGCTGACCCGCTGCGCCAGCGCCGAAATCGCCGGATTCACCGGCCCTTCGGCAAATTCCGCAAGGGTAAGATCATCAAGCAACAGGCCGGCGGCGATAACGTATTCCAGGCTAAAGCGCGCTTCCATACCGTTACGGGGCCGGCGCACCGAGGGCGCGAGATCGCCGCCCGGCGGAAACGCCACCTCGATATGATCAAGCCTATCCAGCAGCGCGTCGAGGGTATGGCCGCTGTCCAGCCACTGCCGGCGTAACCGGCGCGCCGCATCGGCGGCGCTGTGGGTACCGCTGCAGGCGGCATACGGCTTGAATTCCAGCCCGGGAGTGACAATGCGCCAAGGTTCGCCCCAACGGTCGGTCAACAGGTCCGGATCCTGTCGGCCGCCACAGCTGGCCGCCAGAAAATCCTCGATAATCCCGTCAGGCTGTCCGGAAAACCCCGCCAACGCGAGCTGGCAAGCGGCCACCGCGGCCTGCGCCGCCAGTCCGGCATGCAAGGGTTTCGCTGCGGAACCGGTCTGCGCGCGCAGCCCGCTGGCTTGAGTGGCGGCAATGCCCAGCATCACCGCCGTCGCACCGGCGTCGGCCTTCACCAGCCGCGCCGCCGCCGCCGTTGCCGCCAGCGTGCCCAGGGTGCCGGTGCTGTGAAAACCCATGGCGTAATGCCGGCGGCCGGCGGCCAATCCCAGCCGCCCCGCCGCTTCCACCCCGACGGCATAGGCGTCGAGAAACCTCGCGGCGCCGACCGTCGGATGCTCTGCGGCCAGGGCGAACAGCGCCGGCAGGATCACGGTGCTGGGATGGCCACGAAAGTCGGGGTGAAAATCATCATAGTCCAGCGCATGGCCGGCATAACCCAGCAGCAGCGCCCGCGTGCGCGCATCCCGGCCGTCATAGACCCGGCGCAGGCAAACCAGGCCGCTGTCAGCCACGCGTCCAAGCAGCACCGGGAGGGTCACCGCCAGATAGTCCAGCACTCCGGCCCGGGATTTTCCCCGCGCCGTTTCGTCTGGCCGGGTGTCGACGATAAGCGTCGCCAGCCGCCGGGTGAGCGTTTCGCTCATGCTACGCCAGCGACTTCAGCGCTTCGCCGGCCAGGCGCGCAAGATAACGGGCGGTGGGGAATAAAGCGCGATCGTCCACGCGAAATTTCGGGTGGTGCAGCGCATGGGGGCCGCCGGATCCGACCATCATGAAGGTGCCGGGCAGTTTCTGCTGGTAAAAGGCGAAATCCTCGCCGATGGGGCTGGCGTCGACGCGCCTTGCCTCAAAGCCGGTCTCGGTGGCCTGTTCCAGGGCAAAAGCCACCCATTCCGGCGTATTCACGACCGACGGCGGCCCGGCGTGCCATAAAAATTCCAGCTGCGCCCCATAGGCCTCGGCGATGCCTTGCACCAGCTGGCGGAAGCGCTGCTCGATAAGATCGCGCACGTCCTGGCTGAAGGTCCGCACCGTGCCCTCGATATAGGCGGTATCCGGGATCACATTCCATGTGCTGCCGCTGTGGACCTGGGTGATGGATACCACGGCATTGTTGTTGGACGGCACGTTGCGGCTGATCAGGGTTTGCACCGCGCCAATCAGCTGGCCGAGGATAATAATGGGATCGTTGCCCTCGTGCGGCTTGGCGGCATGGGAGCCTTTGGCGGCGATCTTGATCTCGAACCTGTCCACGCCCGCCGTCAGCGCGCCGTCCTTGCCGCCCACCACGCCCACCGGCAGGGTGGGATCGTTATGGATGCCGAAAATGACCGCGGCGTCGTCCAGCGCGCCGGTGGCAATCAGATCCGGCGCACCCAGGCCGGTTTCTTCCGCCGCCTGGAACAGCACGCGCACCCTGCCCTGTAATCCCTCCTCCCGGCGCTTGAGCAGGATGGCGGCGCCGAGTGCGGCCGAACTATGAAAATCATGGCCGCAGGCATGCATCACGCCGGGGTTTTCGGAGGTGTACTCGACGCCGGATTCCTCGTTGATTGGCAACGCGTCGATATCGGCGCGCAGTACTACCAGCGGGCCGGGCTGCAGACCGCCGATTTCCGCCACCAGGCCGGTTTTTAACGGCAAGTCGAGAATGCGGATGCCCTCACGCTCGAGCGCGGCGCGGATTTTCGCGGTGGTTTCAAATTCCTGGTTGGACAGTTCGGGATGCCGGTGCAGGTGGTGGCGAAAGTCCTGGATCTGTTGCGCCAGGTCCTGATACTCGGGAGGGATGGTCATTGGGTTACTCCATCAGTCAAAAAGCGTATTGGCCCACAGCCTGGCGGGCGCTGGCCGGACACGGCCTGCCAGCATACCGCCGGGGGGATGCGGGCGCTGCGCCGGTAAATCACCTAAATAGAAAACTCGCTGGGGGTTTCGATATTGATCAACTGCCTCAGGAAGCGCCGGGTCTGCGGATTGTCGGAAAAATTGATGATCTGTTCCGCCGGCCCCTGTTCAATAATGTGTCCGTCCGCCATAAAGATCACCCGGTCGGCCACCTCTTTGGCAAACTGCATTTCATGGGTGACAATCACCATGGTGGTCTTGCGCTTGGCGAGCGTCTGAATCACCTGCAAGACCTCATGCACCCGTTCAGGATCCAGCGCCGAGGTGGGTTCGTCAAACAAAATCGCTTTCGGGTTGACCGCCAGCGCCCGCGCGATGCTGACCCGCTGTTGCTGGCCGCCGGACAGGGTCACCGGATACTGATGCGCCTGATCCGCCAGGCCGACCTGCTCCAGCAGCGACATGCCCATTTCCACCGCCTGCCTGCGGGGCAGCTTTTTCACCACCAACAGGCCTTCGGTGATATTTTCCAGCGCGGTTTTGTTTTTAAACAGGCTGTAGTTCTGGAACACCATCGCCGTCTGGCTGCGCAGGGCGTACTCTTCCCGGGTGGTATAATGCTCGGTATCAAGAGTGACGTCGTCAATCTGGATGATGCCGGATTCGGGTTTTTCCAGCAGGTTCAGGCAGCGCAGCAGCGTTGATTTCCCCGAGCCCGAAGGTCCGATAATGGCAACCACTTCGCCGGCGGCGATGTCGATGCTGATATTGTCCAACACTACCTGGTCACCAAAACGTTTATAGAGATTTTTGGCTGTGATCATAATGTCATCCTAGCGTTGCAGCGAGTGGCTAAGTTTTTTCTCAAGCAGGGCCTGCAGACGAGCGTAGCAGATGATTACCAGCCAGTACACCAGACCCACCACCAGGAAGGTTTCAAAATAGCGCAGGGACTCGGCCGCGATCATTTTGCCTTCCGCAAACAGTTCGGACACGCCCAGGGCAAACGCCACCGACGTTTCTTTGATCAGCGAGATAAAAGTGTTGCCGGTGGCCGGCAGCGCATTGAGCATCGCCTGCGGCAGCACGATGCGACGATAAATTTGCCCCTTGCGCATGCCAATCGACAGCCCGGCCTCGGTTTGGGTCGGATCTACAGAGGCCAGCCCCGCGCGATAGATTTCCGCCATATACGCCGACGTCTTGAGGCTAAAGCCGATGATGGCCGCCGCAGTGGCCGTCAGACCGGTCAGCGAGGGAATAAGCTGCGGTAAGCCAAAGTAGATTATAAACAGCTGCACCAGCGCCGGCATGCCGCGAAACAGGGAAATATACAGCTCGACCGCTTTACTGAGCAGCCAGATTTTACTGGTGCGCAACAGCGACAGCATCAGGCCGACAACCATGGCGATGATCATGGATACCACCGCCAGAAACATCGTCATCGGCAAATAGCTGATGATGAGCGGGAAGACTTTAAGCAAATAGCTGATATCGATATTCATGCAGAAGCACTCAGATAACGCCCGCCGTCTGATACCTTGGCGGGCGTGAAAACGAGAACCGGCCTAGTGAGCCGCGCCGGCTGGAGGAGTGGTGATATCCTCGCCAAAATACTTAATTGACAGCGTCTTGAGACGACCATCCGCGCGCATGGCGTCAATTTGCCGATCAAACGCCGATTTAAGCGCCCGGCCGCTATCATCCTTATGGAACGGATACCCCACCGGCTCGACCACCAGCGGCGCGCCGACCAGTTTCAGCGGCAGGCTCTTTGCCTTGATCTCCGCCAGCAGTATCGGCCGCGCATTGACATAGGCGTCGACGCGCTTATTCATGGTGTCGGTCATGGCCCCGTCGCGATTTTCATACGTGCGGATGGTGATGGTATTGTCCCCGAACGCCTTCTTGAGGTTGGCCACGTGGTTGGAACCCAACACCCCGGCCACGGTTTTGCCTTTCAGATCGTCGAGGGTATTGATATTGGTGTTGGTACTGCTGGTGACCAGTTGGCTGCCGTAATAACTGTACGGACCGGAGAAATCATATTTCTCCCGGCGCGCCGGCGTGATGGCGACGGCGTTAGCCACCGTATCAAGCTTGCCGCCTTCCAGTTGCCCCATCAGACCGCTGAAATCAGCGTTGACCCATTCGACGCGATAATGGAGGTCTTTGGCGATTTGTTCGGTTAACTCCACATCAAAGCCCACCAGCTTACCGTCTTTTTTATAGGCGGTGGGGAAACTCAGCCCGGTGGCGCCGACGCGGATGGCTTTGGCGTCGGAACTCCCGCCATCGCCCGGCTTGTCACAGCCTGACAGCAGGGTGGCGGCCAGCAGCGCGGTTAATACCATAGAACCTGTTTTCATTTTACCGCCTCTTGTGCCGCTGTGCGTTGCAGCCATATCGCATGGCGTGTTTCATCAAGTATTTTTTTCATATAAAGGGTGATATGACCTTTGCCTAAATCCGTCTTGTGCATCGGTTTGAAACCGCGCGCCTGATACATCTCGGCCAGCCAGGGGTGACTCTCGGCCGTGCCCAGCGAGACCGCCGGCGCCCTGAGCTGGCCCAACAGTATAGCCTGCTCCAGCCATTGCAGCATCTGGCTGCCCAGGCGCTGGCCGCGATAATCCGGATCGGCGCCGAACCAGCCGATATGCGGCAGGCCGAACGGACCGGGCAAAGGTCCCCACGGATAGCGCAGCGTCGCCGAGGCCACCAGCTTACCGTCGAGAAACATGCCGTAGACGCCATGCTCATCCAGATGACGGCTGACCCGCGCCAGATCCGCCGTGGCGGCGTCGAAGTGGATGCCCAACTCGCGGATAGGCGCATAGGCGGCGTGCATCAGCGCCAGAAATGGCTCCGCGTCCGCCACCGTGAGTTGGCGATACCCCGCGCTCATCTGGCCTCCAGGTCCGCAGCCGGCAGCAGGCCGGACGCGTTGGCGGCCAGGATCACCTCGTCGACCTTCTCCGGCGCGCTGCCGAGATAATTAGTCGGGTCGAGCCAATGGTCCAGTTGGTTTTCCGTCACCGTGGCGCGCAGCGTCGGGTGCGCCAGCAGCACCTCTTTAAACGGGCGTTTTTGTTCATAGGCCTGCATCGAGCATTCATAAACCAGGTGATGGGCGGTTTGTTTGCCGAGCGTCTTGCCGAGTTCAAACATCACCTTTTCCGACAGCAGCAGCCCGCCCTGCAGATGCAGGTTAGCCAGCATTTGCGCTTCATTGACGGTAATGCCGCGTAGGATGCCCAGCGCGTTCTGCAACTGGGCGGACAGGTAAATGCAGATTTCCGGCAGGGCGATCCATTCCGCGCGCCAGCTCATGGCGTCACGCTCATGTTCCACATGCATCGATTCATAGATCAGGGCGGCGCTTTTCAGCACCGGCGCCGTCAGGCTGGCGAGACCTTCCAGCGCCGCCGGGTTGCGTTTATGCGGCATGGTGGTGGAACCGATTTTACCGGCGGAGAACGCCTCTTCGATTTCATTGATCTCGGAACGCATCAGGTTATAGAACTCATTGCCTATCTTACCCAGCGTTCCGCTGATCAGCACCGCCACCGAGGCAAACTCGGAAAAACGGTCGCGCGCCGCCTGCCAGCCGATATTGGGGGTGTTCAGCCCCAGCTTGTCGAGCGTGAGCCGCTCAATCGCCGGACCCTGCGGGCCGAAAGAGGCGTAGGTACAGATCGCGCCGCTGATATTACCGGTCAGCGCGCGCGCTTTGATTTCCTGCAGGCGCGTCAGGTGGCGGACAAACTCATCCAGCCATACCGCGACCTTAAAGCCAAACGTTGTTGGCAACGCCTGCATGCCGTGGGTACGGCCGGTCATGGGGGTGTGCTGGTATTTTTTTGCCAGGCGCCTGAGTTCCACCGCCAGCAACGTCGCATCGCGTTCGATGATGCCAAACGCCTGGCGCAGTTGCAGCACGGTGGCGGTATCGACGATATCCTGGGTGGTGGCGCCATAATGAATATATTCACCGGCGTCGCCGCACTGTTTTTGCAGGGCGGCGAGGGTCGGCATCAGGGAATGTTTCATCTCGGCGGCGGATTGGGCAATGTCGTCAAGATTGAGCTGGCTGGCATCGGCGCGCCGGGCGATGGCTTGGGCCGCGGCCTCGGGGATCACACCCAGCTCGCCTTCCGCCAGGGCGAGGGCGACTTCTACCTCGATTTGCCGGGCCAGGCGGCTGTTTTCCGACCACACCTCGCGCATTTCCGGGGTGCCAAAGTTATTACCAATCAGGACAAAGTCAATCAAATGGGACGCCATACACTTCTCGGATTAAATAATTTTTTAAGTGTGGGACTATAGCACGGAAGAATAATGCGCCTTATAACAGAAATATATATCCTAATCCCAACGGGATATAGCAACACCGGCCGGGGAGCCGGTGGCGCATTAGCCTGGGATATAATCCTAAGGAATGTGGCGTTATTTCACCTGGCTCAAATCGTCGCCGAAATACTTTTCCGACAGCGCCTTCAACCGGCCGTCCTGGCGCATTTTATCCAGTTCTTGGTTATACAGGCCCAGCAGCCGATCGCCTTGCGGCGTTTTGGCAAACGGGAAGCTGACGCCTTCGTCCGTCAGCGCCGGGCCCACTAGCTTCAGCGGCAGCTGATGCTTGTTGATTTCTGCCAGCAGCACCGGCTTGGAGTTAACATAGCCCTGCACCCGGTTATTCAGCGTATCGCTCATGGCGCCGTCGCGGGTTTCATAAGTACGTATTACAATGCTATTGTCCGGGAACGCCGCGCGCAGGTTGGTAATATGATTCGACCCCAGCACCCCGGCCACCGTCTTGCCCTTCAGGTCGTCCAGCGAGTTGATATCTTTATTCTGCGTGCTGGTGACGATCTGCGACGAGTAGGTCAGGTAGGAAGTGGAAAAATTATATTTTTCCTGGCGTTTGGCCGTTACCACGAAATTATTGGCGATGCTATCCAGCTTGCCTGCTTCCAATTGTCCCAGCAGGCCGCTGAAATCGGCCGTGGTCCAGACGACTTTATAGCCCAGGTCGTGCGCGATGGTTTCCGCCACTTCCACATCGTAGCCCACCAGTTTATCGTTTTCTTTATAGGAACTGGGGAAACTTTGTCCCGTGGCGCCGATGCGGATCACCTTATCCTGCCCCGCCGAACCCGAATTATCGCAGCCTATCAGCATAGTAACCACGCCCATAACCAGCGCCAGCGCGGCCCATCGCGTATTAAAAGCCATTTTCATTGTCCTGTATGAAGAATGGCCGGGAATATACCATGTCGCGCCGGGCGCTTTTATATTCACCCGCTATAAGTTATATCTTCTAATAAGGTTACAAATGAGTGAGGAGATTTTATTATTTCTTGCTGACTTATGGTAAGCACTCCTAAGAAATCGACTAAGGTAATACCGTGCTCGCAATTAAATCGCCCCAAACCTATTACTCCCGACCGGGACTGTGCGCCGGTGTGGGCGGCCTTATCGCGCCCTTTGCCGACCGGGTCGCCATCATTACCAGCCCGCGCGCCTGGCAGGCGGTGGCGTCGCAGGTCGCCGCCAGTCTTGAGGCCAGCGGCATCGGTTATGACGTGAGTTATCTGCAAGGCGAATGTACCCGGGCTGCTGTGGCTGAACATCAGGCGCGGCTGGCCGGGCAGCCGGCGCCGTTTGTGATTGGCATCGGCGGCGGACGCGTGCTGGACTGCGCGAAAGCGGTGGCGGACGGCCTGGAGGGCGGCAATGTCGCCACCATGCCCACCATCGCCGCGACCTGCGCGGCCTGGTCCCCGATCAGTATTATGTATAACGAACGCGGCGGCCATGAAGG
This sequence comes from Sodalis sp. C49, assembly GCF_046352915.1. Taxonomy (NCBI): domain Bacteria; kingdom Pseudomonadati; phylum Pseudomonadota; class Gammaproteobacteria; order Enterobacterales; family Bruguierivoracaceae; genus Sodalis; species Sodalis sp. C49. Next base: position 1,443,447 of record NZ_CP163303.1, read on the forward strand.
AACCCTGGCACTTAAACGCATGCCGGCGCTGGTGCTGGTGGACAGCGAAATCATCGCGCGCAGCGATGTGCGTTACCTCAAAGCCGGCATTGTCGACGCGTTGGCCAAATGGTATGAATTCCAGCCCTACCAGGCGAAAAACGGTGACAGCCTGGCGCTCAATTTTAAAATCCACGCGGCGGCCTTTGCGCGCGATATCTTTAACACCTGGGGCGAGCAGGCGTTGGCGGCCAACGCCCGCCAACAGGTAACGCCCGCGCTGCAAAAAGTGATCGACGCCAATATCGCCGGGGCAGGCCTGGCCAACAGCATGCGCGACGACAGCCCGTCGCCGGGAGTTGCTCATGCCATTCACAACCGGATGACCCATCTGCCGGAACTGCACGGATGGTTGCACGGCGAAAAAGTCGGGTTCGGCCTGCTGGTGCAATCCTTGCTGGCGCGGGGCAACGACGGGCCGGATGCCGAACTGCTGACACAACTGCGCCGCTATGACGCGCCGCTGCATCTTATCCCCCTGGGCGATCGTCTTACCGAAGCGGCGCGCTATATTGCCGCCAGTTTTAAGTTTCCGTCCGCCAGCGCGGCGTTGTTGCCCTTTTCGCTTGCGCCCGCGGCCATCGAACGGGCTGTTATCACCGCCGCCGACCAGACGTTCTGACGAGGGCGGCCGGCGGATACGCCGGCCGAACCTGACCTTACAGGAGTGTGTATGTCATCTCAACTTTCCCCGCCGCGTCAACTGAGGCTGGGACTGTTTGTCCAGCCGCTTGGCCATCATGTCGGCGGCTGGCGCGCCACCGGCGACCTTGGTTCGCCCACGGATATCGCCTGGTTGACGCGCATCGCGCGTAAGGCCGAAGACGCCAAATTTGACCTGTTTTTTGTCGGTGACGCGCTGGCCACCAGCGTACACCGCCTGCCGTCCACCATGGCGCGGCTGGAGCCGCTGACGCTGCTGGCCGCCCTGGCGGTCTCCACCCGTCATATCGGTCTGGCGGCTACCGCCTCCACCACTTTCAGCGATCCCTTTACGCTGGCCCGCGCATTTTCATCACTGGATCATATCAGCCGGGGCCGGATCGCCTGGAACGTGGTGACCTCGTATTCCACTGATGTGGCGCGCAACTTCAGCCGGGAAGATATGCCCGACCACGCGACGCGCTACGCCCGTGCGCGTGAATTCCTCGAGGTAGCCTTTAAGCTGTGGAACGGCTGGCGGGATGGGGCGGTGGTGGCCGATCGGGCCAGCGGCCGCTATTTCGACGACGACAAGATCCAGCCGATCAACCATCACGGCGAACATTTTTCGGTGCAGGGACCGCTGAACATTTCCCGCTCCCCCCAGGGGCGGCCGGTGATTATTGAAGCCGGGTCCTCGGCCGATGGCCAGACGCTGGCGGCGCAGACCGCCGAGGTGGTGTTCACCGCCAGCGCCTCCCTGGAGGAAGGACGGGCGTTTTATCGCAGCCAGAAACAGGCGGTGGCGGCCGCCGGACGCGATCCCAAAGCAGTGCTGATCTTGCCGGGGGTGATGCCGATCGTCGGCCGCAGCCGTGAGGAGGCCCGGGAAACCTGGCGTCAGCTTAACGCGCTGGTGGATATCGACAACGGGCTTGACCAGCTCTCCGCCCGCTTTGGTCTGGATCTGCGCGCCTACCCGCTGGACGGGCCGGTACCGCCGGTGCCGGACGGCGAGGGAAATCAAAGTCGCATCAAGCTGTTGACCGATTTGGCGGCGCGCGATGGCTTGACCCTGCGCGAGCTGGCGGCGGTGGCCGCCGGTTCCCGTGGACACCGGGTGGTGGTGGGCTGCGCCGGGGATATCGCCGACGACTTCCAGCAGTGGCTGGAGGCGGACGCGGCGGACGGCTTTAACGTGATGCCCGCGATCATGCCGGAACAGCTGGATCTGTTTATTGAACTGGTGATCCCGGAACTTCAGCGCCGCGGATTGTTCCGTACCGCCTACCCTTTCGCCACTCTGCGCGAGAACCTGGGGCTACCGGCGGCGACCTGAGCGCGGCCCAAGAGCCCCGCCCGTAAAGAACGTTTTTCAGAGGAACCACAATGAGTATCCAACTTTCGCGCCGTGTCCAGCGGGTGACCCTCTCCGCCAACGCCGCCGCCAAGCAACGTACCAATGAATTAAAAAGCGCCGGGGTGGATATCCTTGACCTGACAACCGGCGAACCGGATTTCGATACTCCCGACGCCATCAAGCAGGCGGCTTACCGGGCCATCGCCAAAGGTGAAACCAAATACACCGCCACCCCCGGGGTGCGCGCACTGCGGGAAGCCGTTGTGCGCAAGCTGGCGCGGGAAAACCGGCTGATCTATCCCCTGGCGGAAGTGGTTATCGCCAACGGCGCCAAGCAAATCATTTTCAACGCATTCGCCGCCACCCTGGATGATGGGGATGACGTGCTGGTACCTACCCCATACTGGCCCACCTTCCCCGACAGCGTGCGTTTTAACGGTGGCGAGCCGCGTTTCCTGCCCTGCCCTTTGGAGCAGGGCTACAAGCTGCTGCCGGCGCAGCTGGAACAGGCCATCGGGCCGCGTACCCGCTGGCTGGTGCTGAATACCCCGGGCAATCCCAGCGGCGCGGTCTATACCCACCAGGAGCTGGAGGCGCTGGCGGCGGTGCTGCGCCGCCATCCCCAGGTACTGGTGATGCTGGATGAACTGTACGAACATATCCTGTTCGACGGCCGCCGGCATATCGGGCTGCTGAACGTCGCGCCGGATTTGCGCGACCGCGCGCTGCTGGTGGGCGGCGTGTCGAAAACCTATGCCATGACCGGCTGGCGCATCGGCTACGGCGCCGGTCCGGCCACGTTGACGCAGGCCATGGTGGTCACCCAGTCGCAGATCTCCTCGGGCGCCAGCTCGGTGAGCCAGGCGGCGGCCCTGGCGGCGTTTGAAGGCGGCCTGGATTTCCTGCCGCCGCAGGTGGCCAGCTATCAGCGGCGCCGGGATACGCTGGTGGAATATCTTAGCGCCGTGGATGGACTGGAACTGCTGCCGCCCCAAGGCAGTTTTTTTGTATTTTGCCGTTGCGCGGGGTTGTTGGGACAACGGCGACCGGACGGCCGCCGGCTGGAAAACGAGGCGGATGTGCTTGATTACCTGCTGGAGCGCGGCGTATCAGGCATTGGCGGCAGCGCTTATGGTTTGTCACCTTATTTCCGCCTTTCCATCGCCACCGATGATGCCACCGTTGCCGAGGCGGGGCGCCGTATAGCCGCCGCCTGCGCCGCGCTTAAAAGCTAAGCCCTGCTACCCAGGCCTCCATCGCGTCGTTACAGGGCGGCCTTAACGCCACTCTCCGGCCCGTCGCCCCGTCCGGCCCACCTGCCGCGCGAAGAGCGCTGCCTGGGGCCGCACGAGCCGGCCTGTCCGCCTGCGGCGGCACATCAAGCCGCTGGTTTTCTTGCGTTCTTTGAGGAAAATAAACCGCTTAGATCCTCATAATTTTATCTATTGCCCGTCGTGCCAGCGGCCCCATGCAGTCGGTATTACGTCGTAGATTTGTTTTCAGCGGACGCCTGTTGATCGGGACGTATTCTGAACCAGATGGTATACATTGCGGGCAGGAAGACCAGCGTGATAATGGTGCCGCCAAGCGTCCCGCCAATCAGGGTATACGCCAGCGTTCCCCAGAACACCGAGTGCGTCAGGGGTATAAACGCCAGAATGGCCGCCATCGCCGTCAGCAATACCGGTCGGGCTCGCTGCACCGTCGCCTCGACTACCGCATGGAATGGCGCCAGTCCTTCCTGCTCGTTGTGATGGATCTGCCCTATCAGGATCAGGGTGTTACGCATCAGGATGCCCGACAGCGCGATCAACCCCACGAGCGCATTGATGCCAAAAGGCTGGTTGAAGAGCAGCAACGTTGGCACCACCCCAATCAGCCCCAGGGGCGCGGTGAGAAATACCATCACCATTGCCGACATTGACCGCACCTGCAGGATAATAATCAACAGCGTCATGGCCATCATGATAGGGAACAACGGCGCCATCGCTTTGGTGGCTTTGCCTGATTCTTCTATCGGGCCGGCCTGCTCTATCCGGTATCCTGCCGGAAGCGTAGCGATGACAGGCTGCAATGCCTTCATGATTACCGTGGAGACATCCGGCGGCTGCAGGTTTTCAGCAATATCCCCCCGTACGGTAATGGTCGGGGTACGATCACGACGACGCAGAATGGGATCTTCCATTTGCACGTCCACATGCCCAATCTGAGACAATGGGATACGCTGACCTGATGACCCCACCAGGGTAAAACCGGCTATTTTTGCCGGATCGAGCCTTATATCTCCTGCCGCACGTCCCATAACCTGCACCGAACGGATATCTTCACGCACCGACGTGATGGGTACGCCGGAGAGCAGGAACTGAAGCTGCTGAGCAACGGCATTTGATGTCAGCCCTACCGCCTGAAGACGGTCCTGATTGAGCGTAAAATGCAGCGTCGGCACCCGCGGCCCCCAGTCGGTGTTGACGGTCCTCATCATCGGGCTGGCCTGCATCACCCTTTCCACCTGGTCTGCGATTTCGCGCAGTGTGGCGGGATCAGGCCCCATGACACGGTAAGCTACCGGATAAGGTGAATACGGACCGAACACCAGCTGAGTCACGCGCACGCGCGCCGCAGGAGCCAACCCGCCGGCGGCCGCGTCACGGAGTCGAAACTTGAGCGTCTCACGTGCTTCCTGACTGTCCGTCAGCACGACAATTTTCGCAAATGAGGGGTCAGGGAGCTCGGGCGCCATGGCCAGATAAAAACGCGGCGAACCCTGCCCTATGTAGGACGTAACGATTTTTGCCTCTTTCTGTTTTTTCAGCCAGCTTTCGATTTTCGCCGTTGCGGCACTGGTCTGCTCAATAGAGGTGCCATAAGGCATCTGCACTTCTACCAGCACCTCCGGTCGATCAGAGGTGGGAAAGAATTGTTTTTTTACCAGCCCCATACCGAGGATAGCGACAGTAAAGACGGCGATAACGGTACCAGCCACGAGCCATTTTCGCGCGATGACGCGGGTCAGCACGCGGCGAAAGCGGTTGTAATGGCGCGTGTCGTAGATGGCCGCGTGTCCGCCCTCGACCGTTTTGATTTCTGGCAGCATTTTCACGCCCAGATAAGGCGTAAAGACTACCGCCACCACCCAGGAAGCAATCAGGGCGATACCCACTATCCAGAACATATTGCTGGTGTATTCCCCCGCGGTGGACTGCGCAAACCCATTGGGCATAAACCCGACGGCCGTGACCAGCGTGCCGGCAAGCATGGGGGCGGCCGTATGGCTCCAGGCATAGGCCGAAGCTTTGATGCGGTCGTAGCCCTCCTCCATCTTCACCACCATCATTTCGATGGCGATGATGGCATCATCCACCAGTAATCCCAGCGCCAGGATCAGGGAACCCAGCGTAATACGGTCAAAGTTTTTGCCGGAAGCCTCCATCACCACAAAAACCGCAGCCAGCGTCAGCGGCACCGCAGCGGCGACCACCACCCCCACCCGCCAGCCCATGCTGACGAAACAGACCACCATCACCACGAGCAGCGCGACAAAGAATTTGATCATGAACTCGTCAACGGCGGAGCTGATGTTGACTGACTGATCGGTAACTTTCGTCAGCGTCATGCCCAGCGGCATGCCCTCATTGATTTTAGCCGTTTCCGCATCCAGCGCCTTGCCCAGATCCAGCCCGTTCCACCCCTCACGCATAACGATACCCAGCAGTAGGGCCGGCTCGCCCTGGTTTCTGACCATAAAGGTCGCCGGATCTTCGTAGCCCCGTTCAACGGTTGCCACGTCCGAAAGCTGCAGCGTCCTGCCCTGAACGACGATGGGCGTTTTGCGGATTTTCTCCAGTTTGTCAAAGGCGCCATCCAGACGGATAAAGACCTGCGGTCCGCTGGTGTCAATGGAACCGGCTGGCGTCAGTACGTTCTGGCTGTTAAGGGCGGCGAAAATATCCTGAGGAGAAATGCCCAGCGTAGCCAGGCGGTCATGCGAGAAGGAGACAAAGATGCGCTCGGCCTGCTCGCCAATAATATTGACCTTCTTAACCCCCGGCACATGCAGAAGCCGCTGGCGCAACGATTCCGCATCGCGGACCAGCAGCCGCTGCGGCTCCCCTTTCGCCTTCAGCGCAAAGAGTGCGAAGGTCACGTCGGAAAATTCATCATTGACCATCGGCCCGATGACGCCTGCCGGCAGGTTCTTTGTTTCATCACCGAGCTTCTTACGCGCCTGATAAAATTCTTCCTGAACCTGTGAAGGCGGCGTGCTGTCCTGCAGCGACAGCATGGTAAACGCCAGGCCCGGACGCGTGTAAGTCTCACTACGGTCATACCACTTGAGCTCCTGCATACGTTTTTCAAGCGGTTCGGCTACCTGATCCTGCATTTCCTGCGCTGTGGCACCCGGCCAGGCGGAAATAATCGTCATCTGTTTTACGGTAAACGGGGGATCTTCCGCCCGCCCCAGTGCAAAGAACGACAGAATACCGGCGATCGTAATGAGGATAATCAGGAATAAGGTAATGGATCGCTCGCGAACGGCCAGCGCCGAGAGATTAAAGCGCCCGCTACTCATGGCTTACTCCCCGCAACGCTGTCATCGCCTTGCTGCGCCGTGCGTACGGTTTCACCGTCATGCAGCAAGTGCGCCCCCAGAGCGACCACCTGTTCACCCGGCTTAAGACTCCCGGTCACCCTTGCAGCGTCATCCCCAAGGCCGAGCACCTGAACCGGTCGCCAGGACACCCTTGCGGGCTGACCGGAAATGCCCCAGACGCCCGGCCCTTTACCAGGATCATAGAGTGCCGCTAAGGGCACCTGCATGACCTGCAGCGTTGTTTTGTCTTCGGCAATGTGAAGCGTCACGGTAGACCCCAGCGGGGCATTAGCCAGCGCGCCCTCCAGCACATATCTCGCCTCAAAGGTGCGCGTCACCGGGTCAGCCGCATCGGAAAGAAGGCGAAGTTTTGCCGCAACCTGCTGATTACCGGTGCCGTAGAGCGTTGCCTGAGCCTCGCTGCCCGGCGCAGGTCTTAGCGTCTCAGGTAACTGTACGATGGCCTCGCGCTGGCCCGCCCTGGCCAGCCGGATGACAGGCTGCCCGGCGCTGACCACCTGACCCGGTTCAGCCAGCGTATCCATGACCACTCCATCGGCGTCGGCCAGCAGCACGGCATAGCCCGTCGCGTTTTGCGCCACATTAGCCTGAGCCTGAGCAGCGCTGAGTTCAGCTTTAGCCGTATCTGCCGCGGCCTTTATCTGATCGTAGGCCGATGCGGAAACGGCACCGGCAGCGACCAGACCACGGTAACGGGCTGCGTCATCAGCAGTTTGTCTGGCGCGCGCGCGCGCCGCCGCGACAGCCTGTTGCTGCGCCTGGGCCTGCAGGCCCAGGTCCACGGGATCCAGACGCATCAGCGGCTGACCGCGTTTAACGGCCTGACCGGTATCCACCAGACGTTCGAGAATTTTTCCCTGTACCCTGAAGCCGAGATCGCTTTGAATACGGGCGACAACAACGCCGGTGAATGCGCGGGAGACGTCGACAGCGCTCACCACGGTCGCAGCCCTGACCAGAGGAGGCTGAGTACGTGGATCGTCGGTGCCGGTAGTGTCGCCGCATGCCGCCAGGGCAAGCGGCAGCAGGCAAACAGCTAAGGTGGCGGGTTTAAGCCTGAGCATGGGTTCCCTTAATGAAGTCAACTGGACAGTAACCTCATTCTCAGACTAGTGACTAATAATGTCAATAGTCACAATCTAGGGCGATAGGCTTCTCAGTATGAGTGAGGACAAAAGTGCAGCGGCCGCCGGGGCCGTCTCCAGGTTGTATTGCAGTTGTACCGGACTGATATAAGGTCGCATGACCAGATATATGGCATGGGTAGCCTCATCGAGCGGCGTTTTCCGCTCAAATTCGCCCGTAAGCCGCCCTTCCTGAATGATCTGTTGAATGAGTTGCCGCAAACGTTCTTCATGTATTTGAGCGGAAGGCCATTTATCCTGCGCTGCCACAGCCGCGATGTCATAAAGCTTGCGATCGTGAAAAAATAAATCGCTGCCAGCTTCAGTGAGCGCCCTGAACAGGCGCCTTAACTTTTCGGATGCCGTCGGCGCCCCGGCGATCGCTGAATTGACAATCGCCATGATCATGTCCAGCCGGTTAGAGCAGATCACCTCGCCGATTGCCTGCTTGGAATCAAAAAACTTATAAATATAAGCCTTTGAAAAACCAATTGCTTTAGCCAGGTCTGACACGGTGGTTTTCTCATAGCCGAAATGCCCGAAGTGCTCCGTGGCGGCTTCCACGACCTGATCCCGAACGCTGTGGTCCGAAGGTCCCCGTGGGGGATGTACCGTTGTGTGTTTTGTCATTTTTCCAGCTTAGCTCAATAGCCCCCGATTGACAACACGTGACCATTTGGTAATGTAGTCACAATACAAAATTGACTCAAGGCTTACCAATGTTCCTCCTGCGTACTCTTGCCCTGGCGGTAAGTACCGGCTTACTGGCAGGTTGTGCCGTCGGGCCGGATTATCATCGTCCCGATGCACCGCTTTCAAAGCAATATCTTTCTCAGCCCGCCGTGACGCAGAGAGAGGTATCCCGCCCCGCCAGTTTTGCTGTCTGGTGGGAAGGTTTTAACGACCCCCGGTTAAGTACGTTCGTGTCTGACGCGCTCGCCCAGAATCTCGATCTCGCTCAGGCAACGGCCAGAATGGCACAGGCCCGCGCCGGGCTTGGCGCGGCAACCGCTGCCCTCCTGCCGTCCGGTAACATCAGCGGACAGGCCGCGCGGGCGTATCAGTCGGTCGAAACGCCGCTGGGCCAGGTCCTCAGCTCAACGCCGGATTATAATCGCTACGGCAACAGCTATGAAACCGATTTGAATGCCAGCTGGGAGATTGACATTTTCGGGGGACTGCGGCGCGAACGCCAGGCGGCACTGGCTGATTATCAGGCCTCCGAGGCGGGCGTTACCGCGGCCCGCCTTGCCGTTGCGGCCCAGACTGCTGATATCTATATCACCCTGCGCGGGTTACAGGCCCGGCTGGCCATCGCGAATAAGCGGATCAGTACGCAGCAGGCGCTGCTGGAGAAAGTACAACTGCTCCACAATAAAGGACTGGCTCCCGAGTATCAGGTTCGCCAGACCGAAGGGGCACTGGCACAGGTGCAGGCCACCGTGCCGGTTCTGCGGACAGGCATCGATGCCGCGATGAATGCATTAGACGTTATGCTTGGCACCCCGCCCGGCACCCATCGCACCCAGTTGGCTACGCAGGAGGCCATCCCGCAGGCCCCGCAGATCACCGCAACGGGCACACCTGCCGACCTGCTGCGCCGCAGACCCGATATTATCGTGGCGGAGCGCCATCTGGCGGCCTCCAATGCACGTATAGGCGCCGCCGTCAGCGAGTATTACCCGACGTTTTCTCTCAGCGCATTACTCGGCAGCGCGACGGCGGTTTCCGGCGACAATCTGTTCTCCAGCGGCGCCAGCCAGTCGGCAGGAATACTGGGACTACGCTGGCGGCTCTTCGACTTTGGCCGTATCAACGCCCAGATAGACCAGGCGAAAGGCCAGGAAGCGGAGGCGCTCGCCGCCTACCGTCTTTCGGTGTTACGCGCCACTGAAGATGTTGAAAATGCCTTCTCCGCTCTGGTCAACCATGAAACGCAGACCGCCTTGCTGATGAGCGGTGAAAACGCCCTGGCAAGCGCTCGCCAGTCGTCTTTTATCGCCTACCAGCAAGGGACGGCGAGTCTGATTGATGTTCTCCATGATGATGAAACTCTGCTGCAGGCTTCCGACACCCGTGCGCAGGCTCAGACTGAGTCTGCCCGCGCCGCTGTCGCCGCGTTCAGGGCGCTCGGAGGAGGCTGGCAGCCGCCAGCAACCCAAACTGAGACGCCATGAGATGCAGCCTATTTTCAGGGACCCGAGTGCATTTACCGCCGCAGATGTGGCCCACTTTTACCGCTGATAACACAGCGGAAAGATACTGATAGCCGGGGGCGTCATGAGCAGGATAGGGATTCTTGGTGTAGATGCGTTATCCGAAAAAATAATAACAGCATTATTTCTGGCCGTGCCCGACCTGCAGGTATTTCTCTCGCCCGGAAACGGTGAGCGGGCTCAAAGGCTGGCACGGGCATTCCCATGCTGGACATTGGACGATCATCAGGCGGTAACTGATGAAGTTGAAATCATCATTCTCAGCGTTGCCCCCCACGCCTTAGCGGATATGGCAAACCGGCTGAAAATGCGCAGTACACAGACATTAATTTCTCTGGTACCGGATGTTTCCTGTCAGACCCTGCGCGCTTTGTTCCGGCACTCTGACTGCGTCAGGATAAGGCTGGCTTATGGCGAAGAAATCGATAAACCGATAGTGTTCCTGACAAACGCCAGTGAAAAAACACAGCGTTTTTGTTCCCTGCTGGGCCAGGCCTGCGTAATGACTAACGATGCGGAATTTGATTTTTTGGCCGGTATCCAGCCGTAGATGACCAGTGAGGGATAGGTAGGGTTTCACGGCAATGACAAAGTACAGCCTTTATCAAAGAAAATAACACCGGCCAATGACGTAACCGTACGCGGTGAACGCAACAGCTTCCGGCACACCTTACACGACACAACTTGAGTGATTAATATGACAACCATCAATAAGGAATGGGTACTTATTACCGGAGCCTCTGGCGGATTTGGTGAAGAGTGTGCGCGTCAGTTTGCCGCTCAGGGAAAATCGCTCATTCTGGTGGCACGGCGACTGACTAAGCTTGAATCTATGGCACAGGAATTACGCGAAAGTGACAAAATTAAAGTGATCGTTGAACAGGTAGATCTATCCGATATGTTTGCTATCAGCGATCTGCACAGTCGATTAAAGCAACGAAATATTGTGGTTGATACTCTTATTAATAATGCTGGCCAAGGTTTACAGGGCAGCTTTCGGGATCAACCACTCAATGAGACGCTGGACATGATTAATCTGGATATCGTGAGTGTGACTGCCCTGCGGCGTTGTAATCAGATAGCAGAACACGAAAACAGAGTCAGTAGTGCAACATTAGTTAGTTAATTATGTTCTTTGACATCTTTTACCTTACCCGACGACAATCTCCCCGGGCGGATTGCAACCCGCGAAAAACAATGGCCGATCCTGAACATGACGAATACTGAAAATCTGGATATTGAATTGTTACGAACCTTTGTCGCGGTGGCCGATTTACAAACCTTTTCCCGGGCGGGTACCCAGGTCGGCCGTACCCAGGGGGCCGTCACCCAGCAAATGCAGCGGCTGGAAACGCTGGTGGGCACCACCTTGTTTCAAAAAGAAGGGCGCAATAAGCAGCTCACCCAGCAGGGCCGGCAATTATTAAGCTACGCCCGGGATCTGTTGATCCTCAACGATGACGCCTTCCGATCGCTGAAAGACAGCCGTTTTTCCGGCGTGCTGCGCATCGGCTCCCCGCACGATGTATCGGAAACGCTGCTGCCCCCGCTGTTAAGCCATATTGCCCGCTGGGCGCCGAAGCTGAGTTTGCAACTGGACGTCGGGCGCAGTCCGTTTTTAATGGAAGCGCTGCACCGGGGCGAAATCGACATGACCATTTCCACCCGGCTGGACCCGGCGCTGGACGGGATTTTGCTGCGCACCTCCCCCACCGTCTGGGTGTGCGCCGCCCAGTATGTGCATGTGCCGCAGGAGCCGCTGCCGCTGGTGCTGGCGGATTATCCCAGCATTTTTCGCCGGGTGGCGGTGGAGGCGCTGGATGCGGCCCAGGTGCGCTGGCACCAGGCTTACACCACCTCCAATTTGCTGGGCATCAAGGCGGCAATCAAAGCGCGGCTGGGCATCACCGCGCGCAGCATCGAGATGCTGGACGGCGATATGCGCGTACTCGGCGAAGGGGATGGTTTGCCGCGCTTGCCGGACACGCAGTTTTATCTGTGGTGCCGGCCGGGCAGCGGTAATACCCTGGTGCGGCAAGCATTCGACGTGCTGGCCAACAGCCTGTCGGGGCAAAAACGGCTGCATGCCAACCGTTAAAGGAATGGTTAAGGGAAATAAATTTATCTATTAGCATTCCGGATGTATATCCGTCATGATCGCTCAAAACGATTTTATTTTTATTTATTAAAAACAGAATGTTATTAAGTCCTCTCTGCATTGCTGGCCCTTTAAGCGGTAAAAACGCATAAATATATCCGTTATTCGCATTTTCCGCTTTTCCCGGCCGCCTCTAGTATTGCTTCACCTTAAAAAAGGCCCATGTTGGCCGTGTGGAGCGGTATGAACAGACACTTATCCGGCGCAGAACGTGCAACCCGCGCCAGGACACCCGCGGAGATCCCGGGCAGTCCGCTTTATGAAGTGCTTAAACAGCCTTTCCTGCTGGGGTTATTTCTACCCATCCAAAGCGGCGGCTGGAGCCCGTCGACGCTGCCCCGCACCACCGACTGGCACTTTGAATACAACAAAGCCCTGACCCTGAAAGCCGAAGCGCTAGGGCTGGATCTGGTGTTCGGCCTGGCGGAGTGGAATCAAAAAGGCGGCTATGGCGGCGAGATCGGCTACCGGGCCAACAGCCTGGACCCGTTTATCACCACCGCGGCCCTGGGGGCGGTAACCAGCCGCATCCTGCTGATATCCACCCTGCATATCCTTTATGGGCCATGGCATCCCCTGCATCTGGCGCGCTTTGGCGCCACCCTTGACAGTATTACCGGCGGCCGCTGGGGACTGAATATGGTGACCGGCAACCAGGACAGCTATGCCAGAATGTTCGGCAGTCCGCAGATTGAACATGATACCCGCTACCGCATGGCGGAAGAATTTATCGGCTTCCTCAAAGCTTACTGGAGCAGCGAGGACAATATCACCCTTACCGGGGAATTCTGGTCCACCGAACAGGCGTATATTTCACCGCAGCCCAAATACGGACGGCCGCTGCTGGTTAACGCCACCGGCTCGGCGGCGGGCATAGAATATGCGGCGCGCCATTCCGATCTGGTGTTTATCACCAGCCCGGCGGGAGCGGAGATCGAAGCCTCCCTGGCCGCGCTGCCCGCCCATACCGCCAAAATCCGGGCCGCCGCCGCCGCCCGCAACCGCACCCTGCGCACGTTAATCAACCCTATGGTGATTTGCCGGCCGACGGAGCGGGAAGCCTGGGAGTACCACGACGCCATTGTCGCCGCACAGGACCACGTGGCGGTGGACAACTTTTTCGCCTCATTGAAAAAGCGCGACAGCCAGGCCTTCCTCGGCCACCAGCGCGATCAAAAAGCCGTCGGCGGCAATATCCAACTGGTGGGCGACCCCGCGCAAATCGCCCGTTATCTCCAGCGCCTGAAAGCCGCCGGGTGCGATGGCGCGCAGCTGACGTTTTATGATTTCGAACCTGACCTGGCGTATTTCGGCGAGGCGGTACTCCCCCTGCTTAAAGACGCGGGTTTACGGCGCTGAACCGGCTGGGTAACCATGATGACAGTATTATATTTCATAGCTCGGCGGATACTGCAGGCCGTTCCCATCGCCCTGATGGTGGTGGTGCTCAATTTTTTCCTGCTAAAAAGCGTACCGGGCGATCTGGCGGATGTTATCGCCGGCGAGGCCGGCGCGGCGACGCCCGAGTTTATGGCCCAGTTGCGCGCGCAGTTCGGCAGCGATCAGCCCCTGGCCGTGCAGTTCGTTTCATATTTAAAACACATCGCGCAGTTTGATTTAGGCTGGTCGTTCCGCTATAGCGCGTCGGTCAGCCAGTTGATCCTGGAACGGCTGCCCGCCACGCTGCTGCTAATGGGAGTATCGCTGGTGCTGGCGGTGATCCTGGGCATGATACTGGGGGTGATATCGGCGGTCACCAAACGCCCGTATGTTGAACGACTGATCGCGCTGTTGGAGACCCTAGGGTTTTCCATGCCGGTATTCTGGCTGGGCCTGATGATTGTCGTACTGTTCACCGTGCACCTGGGCTGGCTGCCGTCCAGCGGCATGAGCGAAATGGGGGCCGATCACCGCGGCTTCGCCCGCATTACCGATACCGTAAAACATTTGGCGATGCCTGCCGGCTGCCTGACCTTCAGCTATCTGGCGCTTTATATCCGGCTGATGCAGGAATCCGTACTTACCGTGGCGCTGCAGGATTTCATCCGCACAGCCAAGGCGAAAGGCTGTAGCCGCCGGCGCTTGATTTGGCGGCATATCGTGCCCAATGCCCTGCTGCCCATCGTCACGCTGACCGGCCTGCAATTCGGCGCCATGCTCAGCGGCTCGGTGACCATTGAAACCGTGTTTGCCTGGCCTGGCCTTGGTCAGCTGGCGCTGTCCGCCGTCACGACTCGGGATGTCAATTTGCTGCTGGGCATTTTGTTCGTCACCTCCCTGTTTGTGGTGATGGTGAATGTGCTCACCGAGGTGGTGCACGCCGCGCTGGACCCCCGCACCGGATTGGCGGGTAGCCGATGACTGAATTGTTGAGCGCCCTGCCCGGCGCATTACGCAAACGGCCCCGCGCCTGGCTGGGGGGATTGAGCCTGTTGCTGGTGGTCGCTATCGCGGTGTTCGCCCCGCTGCTGGCCGGGGACGATCCGCAGGCCATGGTGGCGCGCCCTTATCTGTTCCCCGGTCAGGATATCGCCCATGTTTTGGGCACCGATACCCTGGGGCGGGATATCTGGGCCGGCATCGCCTACGGCGCACGGCTATCGCTGCGGATCGGTTTAACCACCGGCTTGCTCACCGCGCTGGTCGGGTTGTTGATCGGCGCGGTCGCCGGCTATTTCGGCGGCTGGGTTGACAATCAGCTTATGCGGCTCACTGAACTGTTTCAAATTATGCCGTCGCTGATTTTTACTCTGGTGCTGGTGATTATCCTGGGCCCGACCGTCAATACCCTGACGCTGGGCATCGCCGCCACGTCCTGGCCGAACGTGGCGCGCCTGGCCCGGGGGGAAGCCCGTCGCCTGCGCAACAGCGACTTTATTCAAGCCGCCCACGTGATGGGGATGAGCGATTATCGCATCTTGATTGTCCATATCCTGCCCAACGCCCTGATGCCGGTGGTGGCCATGCTGGCGATGCTGGTGGGCCACGCAATCCTAACCGAAGCCGCGTTATCGTTCCTGGGACTTGGCGATCCGAACGTCGTGTCCTGGGGCAGCATGATCGGCCAGGGGCGGGATGTCCTGCGAAGCGCCTGGTATATGAGCGCCATCCCCGGCGTGGCGATTTTCTTTACCGTGGCATCGCTGAGCCTGCTGGGCGGCGCCATTAATGACTGGATTAATCCGCAGCGCGGGAGATTGCCATAATGACGTTAACCACACCCCTGCTGCAGGTGGAAGGCCTGCGGGTGACTTATCGCGCCCCTGGCAGCGAACCCGCCGCCCCCGCGGTCAAGGATCTGAGCTTTGAACTGGCCGCGGGCGAAACGCTGGCGCTGGTCGGCGAATCCGGCAGCGGCAAAACCACCACCGGCTATGCCCTGCTTGGCCTGTTGCCCGCGGCGGCGGCCGTCGAAGCCCGGCGCCTGGGTTTTGAAGGCACCGATCTGCTGCGGGCGGACGAACGCCGGTTGCAGCAGATCCGCGGCGGACGGATCGGCATGATTTTTCAGGATGCGCTTTCCGCCCTTAACCCGCTGATGAGCGTGGGCGATCAAATTTCCGAAGCGGTGCGGATACACCAGCGCGTCAACCGGCGCGCCGCCCGCCAGCAGGCGCTGGCGCTGCTGCAAAAAGTGCGTATTCCCCAGGCGGAAAGCCGGCTGGACGATTATCCGCACCGCCTGTCCGGCGGCATGCGCCAGCGCGTGGTGATCGCCATGGCGCTGGCCGGCAATCCCTCGTTGCTTATCGCCGACGAACCCACCACGGCGCTGGACGTCACCATCCAGGCGCAAATCGTCAGTTTGCTGCTGACGCTGCAACGGGAACTGGGGATGGCTATTTTGCTCATTACCCATGACCTGGGGGTGGTGGCGGAAATGGCCGACCGGGTGGCGGTGCTGCGCTACGGCGAATGCCTGGAGCTCCAGAGCGCGTCCGCGCTGTACCGCGCGCCACGTCACCCCTATACCCGGCAATTGCTGGCGGCCCGGCCGCCGGTGGGAGGCCGGCCATGAATCCTGTTTTGCTCGATGTCCGGGATCTCAATGTGCGCCATCATACCGCCAGCGGCACCCTGATCGCCGTCGATGCCGCCAGTTTTCATATCGGCTACGGCGAAACGCTGGCGCTGATCGGCGAATCCGGCTGCGGTAAAACGTCGCTGGGCAAAACCCTGGTGGGCCTGCAGAAGGCCGACAGCGGGAAAATCCTGTTCCACGAGGTTAATCTGGCCCCGCTGTCGCGGCGCAAATTACGTCCCTGGCGCCAGGCGATCCAGATGGTGTTCCAAGATCCGCTGTCGGCGCTCGATCCGCGCCAGCGCGCGTATAAAGCCGTCGATTTGCCCCTGCGGCTGCACACCAGGCTCGACCGCGCCGGCCGGCAGGCCCGCATTCGCGAATTATTCGATCAAGTGGGGCTGGAGACCGCATTATTACAGCGATTTCCCCATCAGTTATCCGGGGGCCAGCGCCAGCGGTTAAATATCGCCCGCGCGCTGGCCCCCGCGCCGGAGCTGATTGTCTGCGATGAGCCGGTTTCGGCACTGGATGTCAGCCTGCAGGCGCAAATCGTCGCGCTGCTCGGTTCTCTGCAACAGCGCACCGGCGTGTCGTTTTTATTTATCAGCCATGACCTGTCGGTGGTGGCGCATATCGCCGGGCGGATCGCGGTGATGTATCTTGGCCAGATCGTCGAGATCCTGCCCAAAGATCGCCTGTGGACCCGGGCGGCGCATCCGTACACCCGCCTGCTGCTCAATTCCATCCCCGGCGCCAGCCCGGATACGCGACGGCTGCAGGCCATCCCGCCGGAAGATCGGGAGCCGCCCAGCCCGTACGCCCTGCCGCCGGGCTGCCGTTTCCAGCAACGTTGCCCGCTGGTGCAGCCGGTTTGCCGTGCGCTCGCCCCGCAGCTGCTTCCCCTTGATAAGACGCAGTCGGTGGCCTGCCATTTGCACAATCCGGCGATTATCCCCCCGGAGCCCGCCCATATCATTATCAGGAGTAGCCTATCGTGAACCCCCTTCATCATGCCCCGGACAGCGTGCCGGGATCGCCTGCGACCCCCGCCGGCCAGGATGGTCCGCCCACCGTCGACGCCCTGCTGGCCGCAGCGGATCGCCTGGCCGCGCAACTGGCCGAAACATCAGCCGGACGCGACGCCAACCGCGAACTGCCGGTGGCGGTTTTCGCGCAAATCCGCCGGCTGCGCCTGGGGGCATTGCGCGTTCCCGTCGCCTACGGCGGCGCCGGCGGCACCTGGCATGACGTGGCGCGCCTGTTTCTCCGTCTGGCCGCCGGCGACGCCAATATCGCCCAGGCCTTTCTTTCCCATTTCGTGGCGGTGGAACGCATACGACTGATGGGCAGCGAAGCGCAGCGGCAGGCATATCTGCCGCGGGCCGCGGCGGGCTTACTGTTCGGCGCGGCGACAGCGGAACGCGGCGGGCAGTACCGCGGCGAATTGGCCACGCGCCTGACCCGGGACGGCGAGCAGTACCGGCTCAACGGCACCAAGCAGTATTGTACCGGCGCATGGTATGCCGACCTGCTGAAAATCCGCTGTATTGACGGGGACGGCGCCATGATCTCGGCGCTGGTGCCGGCGGATCGCCCGGGCATCGTGCGTTTGGACGACTGGGACGGCATGGGGCAGCGCTGCACCGCCAGCGGCACGACCGAGCTGCGGGATGTGGCGGTCTTCGCCGGGGAAATCCTACCGATGGAGGCCTGGAAAACCCAGCGCCATCACGGCGGGGCCAGCGCCCAGATCATTCATTGCGCCATCGACGCCGGCATCGCGCTGGCGGCGCTGGACGATGCGGTTGCCTGGGCGCGCCGGGGGGTCAGGCCGGTGAAAGAGAGCGGCGTGCAGCAGGCCGCCGACGACCCGTATATCCTGCATGCGCTGGGACGCATGTCGGCCCGCGCCCGCGCCGCCGAAGCGATAGTGCTCAGCGCCGCCGATCTGCTGGAAACCGCCGCCGCGCTCCGCTTCGGCGCCGCGGGCGAATCCTCTTTGGCCGCCTGCGAAGCGGCCGCCGGCCAAGCCTCGCTGGCGGTGGCCGAGGCCAAGATATGGTCGACCACCGTGTCGCTGGAAGTGGCGCAAATGCTGTTTGACATCGGCGGCGCCTCCACGACCTTGCGCACGCACAATTTCGATCGCCATTGGCGTAACGCCCGCACCCATACCACGCACGATCCCATTGCCTACAAATACCGCGCGCTGGGAGATTTCTACGTTAACGGCACCTTGCCGCCGCTGACTTTTTCTTATTAATCATCCGGGATGAAAACCTATGACAACCGATCCACGCAAGTTTAGCCGCCGTCAGGTTTTGGAGCTGATGGCGATTGGCGCAGGCACCATGGCGGCCTCGGGATTCCTGCCGTCGGCGCTGGCGGCCCAGGTGTCCGCCGCCGCCTCCGGGGAGGGCATCATCAAAGGGGGAACGCTGTTTGCCAACGTAAACCCCGAGCCCGCCGGCCTGGTGGCGGGCATTAATATTTCCAGCCCGGCGGTCGTGGTCTCGTCCAGCATTTTCGACGGGCTGGTAAGCTATGACAATAACTACCGGCCCCAGCCGCAGTTGGCCGAATCCTGGGAACAATCGGCCGATGGCAAAACCATCACCTTCAAGCTGCGCCAGGGCGTCAAATGGCACGACGGCCATCCCTTTACGTCCGCCGATGTGCACTATTCCATTCTGAACGTGGTGAAGAAAACCCATCCCCGCGGCGCCTCCAACTTCGCCAAAGTCACCGCCGTGGAAACGCCCGACGATTATACGGTAATTTTCCGGCTCAGCGGCCCCGCGCCGGTGCTCTGGTCGGTGCTGTTCGGCACAGAAACCCAGATTGTGCCCAAACATTTATATGAAGGCACCAATCCGCTGACCAACCCCTGGAACGCCAAGCCCATCGGTACCGGCGCCTTCAAATTCAAGGAATGGGTGCGCGGCAGTCATATCGTTTTGGAGCGCAACCCGGATTACTGGGATACCGGCAAACCCTATCTGGATCGCATTATCTTTAAAATGTTGCCGGACGCCGGCGCCAGGGGCGTAGCCTTGGAGAGCAATGAGATCCAATACGCGCCCAATAATCCAGTGGCCGAAAGCGACGTGGCGCGCCTGAGCCAAAACCCGGCGCTGCAATTGGATACCCGCGGCTGGGAAGTCCCCGCGCCGATTTTCTTTTTCGATTTTAATTTCAGGCGCAAAACCTTCCAGGATATCCGCGTCCGGCAGGCCTTCGCCCACGCCATCAACAGGCAGGGGCTGGCGGAGATTGTCTGGTATGGCCTGGCCAACGTCGCGGAAAGCTGCGTGCCGAGCTTCCAGAAACAATTCTTCAAGCCCGGCTTGCCGCAGTATGAATTCGATCCGAAAAAAGCCGAGCAATTGCTGGATGCGGCCGGGCTGAAACGCGGCGCCGACGGGGTGCGGCTGCGGATTAACCATATTACCGAAGTCTCTTACGGGCAGGTCTACCTGCGCGCCGCGGAATATATGCAGCAGCAGCTCAAACATATCGGCGTCGAAATGGAGTTGGTCAATCTGGAGCTGGCGGCCATGATCCGCCGGGTCTTCGGGGAATATGATTTCGATACGTTTTCCCAATGGTATTCCGCCTATCCAGACCCGCAAATCGGGGTCACCCGCCGTTTCTGGACCAAGAATATCAAACCCGGCACCCCGTCGAGCAACAGCTCCGGTTACTCCAATCCGGAAATGGATCGCATCATTGAAGGCATCCAGGAGGAAGGGGATGTGACCAAACGCAAACAGTATATCGATCAGATGCAGGAATTGGTGCAAACCGATGCCGCGTCGATCAATTTGCTGGAGCTGAAGTTCTTCGGGTTTTATTCCAAAAAACTCCAGGGCCTGCGCAAAGGGCCCATGCTGTTCTATTCAAGCCTGGCCGACGCCTGGCTGGAGAAATAACATGCCGACGACGTCCCTGACACCCCCATTATTAATGGCCCGGGCCCGCGAACTGGGCCACGAGCTGGCCTGCCAGGCGGCGGAGCATGACCGCCTGGCCAAGGCCAATATGCCCGCGTTCGAGCATATCCGCCGGCTGCGCCTTGGCGCGATGCGCGTTCCCCGCCGCTATGGCGGGGCCAACGGCGAGATCGGCGATGTGGTGGCGCTGATGATTGCGCTGGCCAAAGGCGACCCGTCGGTGGCGCAATCCCTGCTGCCGCATTTTGTGTTTGTCGAGCGCACGCTGTTGATGGCTACGCCGGCGCAAATCACTGCTTATCTTGACCAGGTGGCGCAGGGGAAACTGGTGGGCGGCGCATCGGCGGAATTGGGCGGCGCGTTCCGCGGCGAGGTGCGCACGCTGCTAAGCCGGCACGGTGATGCGTATCGCCTCAATGGCCTGAAACATTACAGCACCGGCGCGCTGATGGGCGACCTGCTGAAAGTGCTGGCGGTGGATGAACAGGGCGAGACGGTGCTGGCAGTGGTGCCGGCGGATCGCCCCGGCATTATCCGCCACGATGACTGGCAGGGCATGGGCCAGCGCGGCACCCTGAGCGGCCGCACCGAACTAAATGACGTGCTGGTGGATGAAGCGGAAGTCATGCGGGCGCAGCGTTGGCAAACCGAACGGCATCACACCGGCGCCGCTTCGCAAATCCTCCATTGCGCCATCGAAGTGGGCATCGCCATGGCGGCGCTGGATGATGCGGCCGCCTGGGCGCGCGGCGGCGTGCGGCCGGTGAAGGAAAGCGGCGTCAGCCGCGGCCGGGACGATCCTTATCTGCTGCATTATGTCGGGCAAATCGCCGCTCAAACCCACGGAGCGCACGCATTGGTGCTGGCGGCGGCGGCGCAAATCGAGCTGGCCGCCCGGGCGCGTTTCGCCGGCGCCGGCGCGCAAGAGATAGAGCGGCTGGCCGTGGAAGCCTCCATCGCCACCGCCGAGGCGAAAGTTATCGCCACCGAGGCCGCCCTGTTCGCCGGCCAGACCTTATTCGACGTGGGCGGCGCGTCCACCACGCTGCGTAAGCATGATTTCGACCGGCACTGGCGCAATGCCCGCACCCATACCACCCACGATCCCGTGGCCTATAAATACCGGGCGATCGGCGATTATCGGCTGAACCACCGGGCGCCCCCCATCGGTTATGGCTATTGATGCCGTTATGGTGGGATAACCCGTTTCCAGACAATTCAGAGACCCTATGATTACCACTATAACTGCCAGCACCCTTGAACAATGGCTGGACGACAGCGGCGAACTGGCGCTGTTTGATGTGCGCGAACATGGACAATTCGGCGAAGGGCATCTGTTTTTCGCCGCATCATTGCCTTACAGCCGGCTGGAACCCGAGGCGGCGAAGCTGGCGCCCAACCCGTCGGTAAGAGTGGTGGTGTACGATGCGGGCGAAGGCGTGGCGCAGCGGGCCGCCCGCCGTTTGCGGCAACTGGGCTACAGCGCGGTGCATGTGCTGGCCGGCGGCGCCCAGGCCTGGGCCGCGGCGGGCTACACATTGTTCCAGGGGGTTAACCTGCCGTCCAAAACCTTTGGCGAATGGGTGGAAACACGGCGCGCCACCCCCCACCTGAGCGCCGACGAATTGGCGCGCCGGCAGGCCGCCGGCGACCCGTTGATCGTGCTCGACGGCCGCCCGTTTGAAGAATACCGGCAAATGAGCATTCCGGGCAGCATTTGCTGTCCGAACGGCGAACTGGGCGTCAGGGTCGACGCCCTGGTGGCGGATCGGGCCACCACCATTGTGATTAATTGCGCCGGGCGCACCCGCAGCATCATCGGGGCGCAGACCCTGATCGATCTGGGGATCGCCAATCGGGTGTTGGCGCTGGAAAACGGCACCCAAGGCTGGATGCTGGCGGACCGGCCGCTGGAACATGGGCAGCAGCGGCGTTATCCCGACGCGCTGCACGCGGATAACGCCCGGGTCAGGGCCGCGGAACGCCTGGCGGCCCGGGCCGGCGCGGCGTGGATCGGCGCGCGCGACATCCGGCAATGGCGGCAAAAAAACCATACCGTCTTTTTGCTGGATGTGCGCACCGCCGAGGAATTTGCCAGCGGAAGTTTGCCCGGCGCCCGCCATGCGCCGGGCGGACAGTTGCAACAGGCCACCGATCAATACCTGGGGGTCCGAAACGCCAAAGTGGTGTTATTCGATAATGACGGCGTCCGGGCGCCGGTCACCGCGAGCTGGCTGCGCCAATTGGGGCATCAGGCCTTTGTGCTGAAAGGCGGGCTGGCGCAAGGGCTGGCCGACGGGGTGTCCCTGCCCCGGCCGCAACCCGCCGGGGTCCCCGCCTGGCCAACGGTGAGCGCGCGCGAACTCGCCGGCGAGCTGGACCGGGGGCAGCCGGTGGAAATACTGGATCTGCGCGCCAGCCAGCACTACCGCGATGGCCATATCCCCGGCAGCCGCTGGTCGATCCGCCCGCTGCTGGATCGCTTGCCCGCCGCCGGGCCGGCAAAAATCGTCCTGCTGGCGGAGGATGCGGCCCTGGCCGCCTGGGCCGCCGCCGATATCCCCGCGCCATTGCAGGCCCGGGTGTATTTGCTGGCCGGGGGATTTGCGGCCTGGCGGGACGGCGGCCTGCCGGTGGCCGTCACCCCCGACGCGCCCGCTGACGCCGAACGCATTGATTATCTGTTTTTCACCCATGACCGCCACGCGGGCAATAAAGACGCCGCCAGGCAATACCTGGCCTGGGAGCAGGGCTTATGGGATAGATTACACGCCCGGGAACGGGCGGTATTTAAACCCCTGCCCGGGGAATAATGCCCGGCCGGGTTAGATTTATTCACCGCGCCACTGTAGAGGTCGATGCGCAACACCAAGGAGGCCCTCAGGCCTCCTCTGGCGGATTTAATTCAGCGCAATACGCGCGACACTATCCGGCCCTTGGGTAGAATTATCTTTGTTAAACGCCTGTTTTAAAGAAACATACAGTGTTTCACCGTCTGCTGATACCAACAGGCTGTTCGGATGGGTGTCGAACGACCAGCTCTTTTTCAGCGCATAACTGGTGGCATCCAGTTGCAACACTTTCTTCGACCCACGCTGACTGATGTAGATCTCATTGCGTTTGGCGTTGAATTTAATCCCCAACGCATCACCTTCAATACGTTTGATCACTTTGCCGGTGCGCTCATCAAGCACCAGCGTGGTTTTGGCTTTCGAGTCATCGGTGACGAACAGGCGACCGGTGGCCGGGTCTTCCGCCATATTGAGAAACAGATACTCTTGGCCATCATCCGGCCTCCAGCGCTGCTCAATTTTGTGGCTGCGCGGATTGATAACCACAATCTCACCCGCGCCATTGGCGGCATAAATGCGATCGGTGAGCGGCGAATAGATAATGCCGGTCACCCATTTCCCCGCGTTTTTGATGGTGGTTTTTACTTTGAAAGCGTGGGTGTCGATCACGGTAATGAAACCCGGATCAGCCACACGACCGACATACAACTCGTCGCCGTGCAGGAATATCTCACGTGCGCCGACCGCATCGCCGTCTTTATCTTTACCGCCACCCAGCATCAAGCGTTGCAGCACTTTGCCGCTCTGCGCATCCACTTTGGACAGGCTACCATCCAGTGAATTGGTGGTATAGAACAGGCTACCTTCGTCATCGATGGCCATGCCGAAGTTTTTCAGATCGGTATGGGTCTCGCCTTTGGTCGCCAGGGTAGCCGGGTCGAGGCGATACAGTATGCCGCCGTTCACGTCCTTAAAACTCTGCGCACTGGCAACATACAATGCGTTGGCGGCTGCGGAATACGCCAGTTCATACAGCCCATCACCCAATACACGCTGTTTAACTGCCTGATCAACCGGTTTTGCCGCAGCAGCAGCCACCGGACTTTCCGCTTTTTTGGCCGGCATCTGGCAAGCAGTCAGACTTAAAGAGGCAACGACCGCAGCAGCAACCGCGGCTTTGCCCGGACTGAAAAACGATTTCATTCTGTACTCCATCAATGGATCAACGGTTTCCGGCGGGCTATCGCCGCACGGACAGGTCAAAGAATGAATGAGAATAATACACATTCGCGAAAACTAAGCAAATCCATTCGAGCGATGACGCGCAACGCCGCGTCCATTTACATTTAGAAATGAAACTTATTAATAATTATTAAAGCAAATGATTATCATTGGTATTCTCAACTGGTGCGTGTTTTTACTTTCCGGGCTTCGCAATGGCAATCCTCTCCCGCTATTTCGGGGTCACCACCTAAAACAACAAAAGCATTATGACAGCGGGTCACGCTTATTTCTGACGGGTAAGGTTATGTCTTTGAATCGCAAGGAAACTCGCGCCGAATCACGCGCGTCCGACATCCGTAAAACATTCACGATGTCGTTGCTGGCAATGGTGGTACATGCCCTGCTCAACCCAATGCCGGCGCAGGCAACCGAAACAGACAACACGACAACCACCGGCGATGACCAGCAGAAGCTGGTGGTGTACGCAAGCCCCGACAACAAGGTTGCAGAAGAGAAACAGGACTACCAGGTACCCACCACGCGCGCTGGGACCAAACTGCTGCTGACGCCACGCGATGTGCCGCAGTCCGTCAGCGTGATAACTCAGCAGCGTATGCAGGATCAGCAGTTGCAAACCGTTACCGATGTGCTGAATAACACCACAGGTATCACCAGCAACCTGGTTGACAGCGAACGCTCCGAGTATTTTTCCCGCGGCTTCAAAATCACCAACTTCACCTTTGACGGCATTCCCACTTCGGTTGGCGATGCGTGGAACTACGGCGACGCCGCTTCAGATACGGCGATTTATGACCGTATTGAAGTGGTACGCGGCGCCACCGGCCTGATAACCGGCGCAGGCAGCCCATCGGCGTCCGTTAACATGGTACGTAAGCATGCGGACAGTAAAGAGCCCACCGGCACGGTAAGCGCCAGCTATGGCAGTTGGAACAAACAACGCTATGTTGCCGATGTTGCCGGCCCGCTGAATGATGATGGATCGGTGCGAGGTCGTGTGGTGACAGGCTACCAGGATCAGGACAGCTGGCTGGACCGATATCAGAAAAACAAAAAATTTCTCTATGGCGTGGTGGATGCGGATATCACTGATCACACCACCCTATCGCTTGGCTACGACTATGAGGACGCCGACACCGCAAACCCCACCTGGGGCGGCCTGCCGATGTTTTACAGCAATGGTTCACTGACGCACTACAACCGCAGCCTGAACTCCTCCGCCGACTGGACGTCTTATCACACCAACGCGCGCAAAGCGTATGCCGACCTGGTACATAACTTTGATAACGGCTGGAACGTCCACGTTAATGGCACCCACGCCCAGAACACCTTTAACGATACTCTGCTCTATGTCATGGATTATCCGGACCAGAGCACCGGCGAAGGTGTGACCGGTTACGGCAGCATGGACCGAGGCAAGCGTGAACTGACCTCCGTGGATGGCTACGCCAGCGGTCCGTTCAAGGCGTTTGGTCGCCGGCATCAGTTGATGGCCGGAATCAGCTACAGCCGCCAGCATAACGCCACCTACAGCCAGGACGGCATTACCGATCCCGACAATTACAACATCGCCGCCAGCGATATGGGCGCGTTTAACAATGGCTGGAATGGCAATATCGCCGAGCCGGAATGGCAGGGCTGGTATCTGAACGCGGATGATGTGATCCGCCAGAAATCAGCGTATACCGCCGCGCGCTTCTCTCTGGCGGACCCGCTGGCGCTGATTGTGGGTGCGCGTTATACCCAATGGAGCACCAATGGCAGCAGCGGCGATATGGAAAAAAACAACATCACGCCGTACGCGGGCCTGGTGTATGACATTAACGATACCTGGTCGGCCTACGCCAGCTATACCTCGATCTTCCAGCCGCAAACCTATCGCGACAGCGCCGGCCGCTATCTGTCGCCGGTTACCGGTAAAAGCTATGAAACCGGCCTGAAATCCGCCTGGTTGGATGGGCGCCTGACCGCCTCGGTCGCGGTGTTCCGTATCGAGCAGAACAGCGTCGGTACTGAACAGAATGGTGTTTATGTCAATAACAGCAGTGAGCAGGCCTACAAGGCAACCAAGGGAGCACGGAGCAAAGGGGCGGAATTTGAGCTGAACGGCGCGCTCACCGATAATCTGCAGTTGACGTTTGGCGCGACGCGTTATGTCGCGCGCGATAAAGAGGGCCGTTATAATCCGGACCAGCCGCAAACCGATTTCAAATTGTTTACGCGTTATCAAATGCCCAGGTTGCCGGACCTGGCCATTGGCGGCGGCATCAACTGGCAGAACCGCGTGTTTGAAGATGTGACCGGGCCGGATGGCAGCACCCGGCGCGTTTATCAGAGCAGCTACCCGTTGGCGAACCTGTTTGCACGCTACCAGGTCACCAAACAGGTAGCTATACAGGCAAACGTTAATAATCTGTTTGACCGTACCTACTACACCTATATGAACAACTACGTTTACGGCGAGCCGCGTAATTTCTCGGTCAGCGCGTCTTATCAATTCTGATGCAGAACCACCGGGCCCTGGCTTAACAGGGCCCGGTAGCTTTATTTATAGTCGGTCTAACCTTTAGAAAGCTCCGTCGTTCTTCTGACTGCGGTCATCACGCTGCGCTGCAACCCCGCGGCAAAATCGCTGTTGTTGAGTTCGTACAATCCGTTGATTCCCACACCGGCAGGCGAATTGTTGATGTCCATCAGTTGACGCGGATGCCTCCCGCTGGCTTTCAGCATTTCCACGCCGCCGATCAGATTCTCCCAAACCACTTTACTGGCCTGCGGCCGCGACAATCCGCTCAACACACCGGCATCCGTCAGCGATTCAATAAAGTAATACACATAATTCACCCCGGCGACGGCAAAACCGGTAAAGGCGTCAATGAGCCGTTCCTCGAGCAGCATCACTTTGCCGAAACTTTCCAGAAACGGCATCAGCGGCTCGGGTTGCACGTGCGGGTTGAACACCACGCCACTGTAGCCAAAACCCGTGTCAGTCAGGGTGTTGGGAATGGTGCGCACAATCGGGCGGGTAGCCCCGAACAATGTGCCCAGGCGTTCAAGGGTAACGCCCGCAATGATCGAAATGATGGTCGCCTGCGGCGAGGCGAGCTGGCAGATATGCTTCGCCACGCCGGCAATATCGTCCTGCGGACGGACGCCAAGCACGATGTATTCCGCCGCCGCCAGCGCTTCGCCGTCATTCAGCGGCGAAGCAAGCTGATAACGCTCGCGCAGCGCGGCAATGCGCCCGGCATCAATATCCATAAGCGTAATCTGGCTGGCCGAAACGGCCTGGCGGCTCAGGGCTGCGCGAATAATCGCTTCCGCCATCTGACCGGCGCCGACAAAATGAATCTGACTCATAATTGACTCCGTAAAAATGAAAACAGTGTGAGAATTAGTCTTTCAGCAATCTGTTCACCAGCGTTGCCCATATACCGATGCCCAGCGGGATAAGATCGTCGTTAAAGTCATAACGCGCGTTATGCAGGGAAGCAGAAGGGGTTGCGCCATCGGCGCCCAGCCAGAAATACGCGCCGGGACATCGCTCAAGCAGATAGCCGAAATCCTCTGCCGCCATCGACGGTGCATTATTGAAATGCACCCGCGTCACGCCGGGGGAATGCAGCGCCGCCGCGCGCACCGCTTCCGCCTGCTCCGGATGATTTTTTGTCACCGGATAACCCCATTCCCAGCGGACCTCGCCTCGCACGCCATAGGGCAACGGCACGGCGTTGACGTACTCTTCAATCAGCCGCCAGCAGGTGACGCGCGTTTCGTTGCTCAGGCAGCGCAATGTGCCGGACATATGCAGCGTTTCGGGAATCACGTTGATAGCCTCCCCCGCCTGAAGCTGCGTCAGGCTGATCACCGTTTGTTCCAGCGGCGATAAGCGGCGTGAAATCAGGCTTTGCAGCGACAAAATAAGTTGCGCGCCGGCAACCACCGGATCGGCGCCGAGCTCCGGCATGGCGGCATGGCAGCCTTTTCCGGTCAGCGTGATATAGAAATTATCCTGGGAGGCCATCATCGGCCCCTGGCTAACGGCGACGTCGCCGACCGGCAAACCCGGCCAGTTGTGCAGCGCGTAAACACTGCTCATCGGAAAGCGTTCAAACAGCCCTTCATCCACCATCATCTTCCCGCCGCCGGCATTTTCTTCAGCAGGCTGGAAAATGAAATGCACCGTGCCGCGGAAATGACGGTTTTCACTCAGATGACGCGCCGCGCCAAGCAAAATGGCGGTATGTCCGTCGTGACCGCAGGCGTGCATCAGGGCAGGGTTTTGCGAGATATGAGCAAAATCATTCAGTTCCTGAATCGGCAGCGCATCGATATCCGCGCGTAAGCCAATCGATGGCCCTGCGCCGTTGCGCAGCGTCGCCACAATACCGGTTTCGGCAATGCCGCTGTGTACTTCCAGGCCGAAGGACAACAGACGCTCGCTGATTTTCCTGGCGGTACCGTGTTCTTTCAGACCCAGCTCAGGCCGGGCGTGGAATTCACGGCGCAACTGTTTTGCCTGGTCGATAATGTGTTGGGAAATGACGACCATAGATCCTCTGTGGTGATCTGCATTGATATATCGGTTTTTTCACAAATCCGGCGACAACGTCACAGCGTCTGTTTTTTACCGAAGTAAATACGTGCCAGCCCTTCTTTCGTCACTTCAACCGCATGTTCCGCGCTGAGCGAGACGTGCCGTTCAATTAACTGCGCGCCTTTGACAGCATCGCGGTGACGCAGCGCGGAGATAATGTCGACATGTTCATCGTAGGCGTTAATCCGGCGACTTGGCGTTTCCAGATCGATACGGCGGAAGAAACGGATGAGTGAGTTGAGGCTGTCTAGCATCTCGTACAGACGCGAGTTATGCGAGATGCGGGCAATTTCCATATGGAACTTCTCATCGGCTTTGGCTATTTCCGTCCAGTCAGTGATCTCACCGGCGTCCGGCTGTTTGTCGCTGATCGCTTCCCAGATAGCGGCGGTCACGGCGATTTCTTCATCCGTCGCGCGCTGGCAGGCAAAGCGGAATGTCGCCTGCTCAATCACCATGCGTACTTCATATAATTCGCGCACGCCTTCCGGCGTAATGTCACGGGCATAAAATCCGCGATTGGGGACAAAACGCATAAAACCCTCTTTCGACAGGCGGTTCAGCGCTTCCCGTACGGGTGTTCTTGACACACCGAGCTGGCCGGACAGCTCGACCTCATTAACACGTTCGCCCGGTCGGAAGTGGTAGTCGATAGCCAGTAGTTTGACCTTCTCGTAAACCTTCTCAACGCTGTCGGCACTGCGGGGCTTTTTCTTTGGAACAATCACTGAGTCTCCTGTTGCGCTTAATTTTTTTGCTGACACCGTGCTAATACTCAATATTTAACATTGCAGCAGATATTCAATAATAGGTAATGTTTAAAGTGATATCACAGGAATAAACTTCACTCAACACATGATTGCATACACTTTTGCGTTCACTTTAATTAATACTTATATATCAGGTAATTAATAACAATATGTTATTTAAGCCTATTATTTATCCATTAATTATCAAGTTGCACTATTGCAGTGCGACTGTTGCTCTAAAAAAGTGAAAAAATAGTCCTGTCGCGGAAAGAGATATTTTAAATCTGGATAAATGAATCATAGCGCCCTGCCCGGTTTAACCTTTTTTATTACACCTTTTTCCGTTGTTTTCCTTCATTATTTGATCTTTTTGCCCCACCCTTCACGCGTTGTTTTTTTAATAAGTGTACACATGGCATAAAACTTGCCTTTGAACATAAGTGTATTCACTTGTTTATTCACTTTATCGTAGTACTAAAAGCTCCGGAGAACACTAATGAAAACCCGCTTTCGCCGTATCGTTATTCTGTCTGCGTTGACCAGCCTGCCGTTGCTGAGCGCCGTTCCTCCCGCTTTAGCCGATATCAAACTGGGCGCCATCCTGCCCTTAACCGGTACCAGCGCCAGCATTGGTGAAGATCAGCGTCGTGGTATTGAACTGGCCGTTGAGAAGCTCAATGCCAAAGGCGGCGTCGCGGGACAAAAGCTGGATGTGGTGGTGGAAGACTCGGCGGGAAGCCCGGTAACAGGGCTGAATGCGGTCAGGAAACTCACCCAGGTGGATAAAGTGCCCTTGGTCGTGGGCGATTTTTCCTCAAGCGTCACCATTCCCATCGGCCAGTATCTGGTGAAGAACAATCTGGTCCACATCAACATTTCCGGCACCAGCGCGGATGTACGAAAAATTGGCCAATCCTCTTACAGCGTGATCGGCCTGGATGATCTTTCCGCCCGTTTTTCCGCCGATGACGTGTGGAAACAGGGTTATCACAATGTCGCTTTTATCGCGCCGGATGGCGCTTACGGCCAGGGCATGGCGCAGCAGTTCAGGCAGGCGTTTGAAAAGCTGGGCGGTAAAGTGACGGCGAAAGTGCTGTACGCCAGCGGCCAGCCTTCCTACCGCCGCGAACTGGAGCAACTATCCCGCGCCAAACCTGACGCCTATGTCTACACCAGCTACGGCCAGGACGCCATCGTCCTGAACCGTGAAGCCTGGGAACTGGGCATGGGCAAAACGCCGTGGTATGGCATGTATCTGACCATGGCGATTGCCGATTCACCGGCGCAATACACCAACGGGCAGATCGGCATGGAAGTGTCCGGCATGGCGCAAAAAACCGACGGCCAGAGTTACGGCGACAACTATCAGCAGCGTTTCCACGAAAAACCCCGTTCCGTCTACGGCAGCTACGCCTATGACAGCATCATGCTGGCTGCGGCGGCCATCGATAAAGCCCACGACGCCAGCCCGGCGGCGCTGATCGCCGCCATGAAAACGGTCGCGCCGACATTTACCGGCATAACCGGCACGCTGAATCTGGACGCTGATAATCAGCGCCAGACCCAACCTTACCTGAAGGTGAAAGCCTTTAACGGCGAACCCGTAGCGCGCTAAGGTCACCGGCCGCGATCGTTTCCTTGTGTCATTTTGTTCAGGAAAGCATCATGTTGCAGTTTATTGTTGATACGCTAATCCGCACCGCCGATTTGTCCCTGGTCGCGCTCGGGCTGAGCCTGGTCTACGGTTTGGTACGGTTTGCCAATATCGCCCATGTACAGTACGCCATGGTCGGGGCCTTCCTGACCGCCGGCGGCATGAAAATGGGCATGCCTTTTTCGCTGGCGGTGTTGTTTTCAGCGCTGTCGTGCGGCATTTTAGCCGTGCTGCTGCATCACTGGGTGTTTCAGCGCCTGCTTAACGCCGGGGCGGCGAATGCCATGATAGGCTCCCTCGCCGTCTCGATGGTCATGATTGCACTGATATTAGGCGTCGAGGGATCGGCGCCCGTCAGCTATCACCTGCCGATCGGCAATACCTGGCAGTGGGGCGAAATCCGCATTTCCGCTGACGAATGCTGGAGCCTCGTCGCCACGGTCGCCATCATTCTTATCTTCAACTTTTTACTGTTTTTCACCCCGCAGGGGCGTTCCATTCGCGCGCTGGCCAGTAACCGCGAGCTGGCGGCGGCATCCGGTCTGAATGCCAAAGCCATCATCCACACCGTCAATATGATCGCCGGCATGATCGCCGCCGTCGGCGGCGCGTTGATCGCCATGAACGGCAGCGCGTATATCAACCAGGGAAATGACCTGATGCTACCGGTACTGGCCGCCGCCATTCTCGGCGGGCTGGGCAACCCGATGGGCGCCATTTTCGGCGCGCTGCTGATTGCCGTGACGGAAACACTGGTCACCAACATTAACTGGGGATGGCTGTATGGCGAGGAAATGGTGTTTATGCCAACCACCTGGATTAACGCGGCGTCGTTCGTGATGCTGCTGCTGGCCCTGCTGCTACGCCCTTATGGCTTATTCAACCGGGAGGTGCGCCGTGTCTGAATTTCTGTTGCATATTTTCTGCATCGCCGGCATTTACGCGATGATTGCGCTGGCGCTTAACCTGCAGGCCGGTTATGCCGGTTTGCTCAACTTCGGTCATATCGCGTTTGTCGGTATCGGGGCTTACGCCATCGGGATCGGCAGCCAGTTTTCCTTGCCTTTATGGCTGGTGATCCCGGCCGGGATCGTGCTGGCCATGATGGTCTGCGCCGTCATGGCGCTGCTCGGGCGTCAGCTTTCCGCCGATTACTGGGGGATCGCCACGCTGGCGCTGGCGGAAATCATCCGTATTGCGGTGATCAACGAAGAAGGACTGACCGGCGGCGGCCAGGGGATCGGCAACATTTCTGCGCCGTGGTCTACGGGTCTGCAACAACAGGATGTACTGATCTTCACCGTGCTGGTCCTGCTGTGTATCGCGCTTTGTACTGTTATCTCTGTACGCGTGGGCAACAGCCGGTTCGGGCGTGCTTTACGGCTGATGCGCGAACAGCCGCAACTGGCGATGTGCCTGGGATATTCACTGCTGTGGCTCAAATGCCGGGCACTGATGTGCAGCGCGGTAATGTGCGCTATCGCAGGGATGTTGCTTGCCTGGTACACCAACTACGTCAGCCCGGATTACCTGCTTTCTTCCGAAACCTTCCTTATCTGGAGCATGGTGATGATCGGCGGCATCGGCAATGTGCGCGGGGTGTTGGCTGGGGTGGTGGTGGTCGAAGGGTTATACAACTTTATTCCCTTCGCCAAAGACTGGCTGCAGATGAGTTCTGATCTGACCGGCGCGCTGCGCCTCGGGCTGGTGGGGCTGGTGATGCTGATCGGATTGTTACTGCGTCCGGGCGGTATTCTGCCGGAAAAGCTGAGGATCATGCCATGACGATATCTCTGTTCGTGGACAACATCAGCAAAGCCTTCGGGGGCAATCAGGTGCTGAAATCGGTCACGTTTAGCCTGCAAAAAGGCGAGATCCTGGGGCTGCTGGGGCCGAACGGTTCCGGAAAAAGCACCCTGCTCAACGCGATCTCCGGGTTTACCGCCATCGACAGCGGCACGATTACCGCCGGCGCAGAGCGCATCGACAAAATGCCCCCACACCGCATCATCAGGGCAGGCATTGCGCGCACCTTCCAGCTCCCGGCCATGCCGGCGAAAATGACGGTCATGGAGGTGGTGATGGCCGCCGGCACCCGTCATCACGGTATCTGGAACGGGCTGTTTTCACTGCCTTCCGGGCGGCGGGCTGAGAGGAAAGATCATATGAAAGCCACCGGATTGCTCGACACACTGCTATTGACCAAAGTACGGGATATGCCCGCTGCGGCGCTTTCCGGCGGCCAGAAAAAACTGCTGGGCATTGCCTGTGCGCTGATGGGCGATCCGGACATCCTGATGCTTGACGAACCGATGGCCGGCGTACACCCGACACTGCGTCAGGAGTTGGTGGCGACGCTGCAAACCCTTAGCGGCAACGGTATTTCCCTGGTTATCATCGAGCATGATATGCACTTTATAACATCGCTTTGCGAGCGTTGCATTGTGCTGGATCGCGGGCATATCGTCGCCAGTTGCCATCCCGATGATTTATCTAAAAACCAGGAAGTGCTGGATGCCTATCTCGGCGGCGCAAGCCGAGCCCTGAAGGAGGCCGTATGATCAGAATTCATGATGTCGTCGCCGGTTACACCCCGGGCGTGGATATTCTGCAGGGCATTTCGCTGGACGTTTCCCAGGCGGAAATCGTCACCCTGCTCGGGCCAAACGGCTGTGGGAAATCCACCCTGCTCAAATGCATCGCCGGGTTTCTGACGCCGCGCCATGGCGAGGTTCGTCTTAACGGCGAGGAAACCGGCAGCATCCCGATCCACCGCAAAGTCCGCGAATGCTCGCTGGGTTTTGTTCCGCAGCTCGATAATGTGTTCAACAGCCTGAGCGTGGCGGAAAATCTGCAAACCGGCGGCCAGTTTTTGCCGCCGGCCAAACGTAAACGGCGCATGGAACAACTCTGCGAAATGTATCCTTTGTTGCGGAAAAAATGGCAGGCGCCGGCCTCGGCGCTGTCCGGCGGCGAACGGCAGATTCTGGCCCTCACCCGCGCGCTGATGCCCGAACCGGCCATTTTGCTGCTGGATGAGCCTTCAGCCGGGCTGTCACCGAAAATGCTCGACGAAGTATTCAGCGCGATTCAGGCCATCCGCCAGCTGGAAAAAGTCACTATTCTGATGGTCGAGCAAAATGCGATGGAAGCCCTGCATATCTCCGACCGCGCCTATATTCTTGCGCTCGGCAACGTCGCGCTGACCGGCAATGCCCGTGATTTACTTAGCGATGCGCGCATGAGCGAACTCTACTTCGGAGGGCGCACCGCGTAAACCATGCTTTTATCCTCCACCCCATGTTCAACGACGCCAATACAAACAGATTGGGAGAATAGGCTATGTCTCAGTTAACCCCGGTGATCGATCACGCGGTGATCAATGTTGACGATCATCTTGACGACGCGCGGGCGTTATTTCTCCGCCTGGGATTTCAGTTGACCGCACGCGGGCATCACTCGATGGGTTCGAGTAATCATCTGGCGATTTTTGGCGAAAACTACCTGGAATTGCTGGGCTATGAACAAGATAACACCGGCGCCGCTAAAGGTTTGTGGCAACCGCCGTTGGGCTTAGCCGGTCTGGTCTGGAAAACGGGCGATGCCGGTGCGGCCTTTCGGCAGTTACAAGCCTGCCGGTTGGCAGCCGAGCCGCCGACCGCTTTTTCCCGCCGGGTTACCCTGCCCGATAGCCGCATTGTTGAAGCCCGGTTTTGCATCACCCGTATCGATGCCCGCCGGATCCCCAACGGTTTCAGTTTTTTCTGCCAGCATCTGACGCCCGACGCGGTATGGCAGCCAGCGTGGCAGCAACATCCGAATGGCGTGCAGGATCTCTGCGGGTTTGTGATGGTGGCGGACGATACGGAAAACGCCATGCAGATCTATGCGCAGCTGTTCGGGCCGGAACATGAGTTCAGCAAAATGGGCGGGGAATATTTCCTGCAGGCTGGGAAAACCCGGCTGCGGTTTATCACTCCCGAGCAAGCCAGACAGGCGTTTATCGCCCTGCCGGAGGATTACGCCGGGGAAACGAGAATGAGCGCACTGGAGTTTCGGGTATCGTCCCTGGCACAGGTAAGAGCCGTCCTTGAGAAAGGAGATATCCGGTTCAGCGCAACCCATAACAGGGTTGTTGTTTCCCCGGCCGCGGCATTTAAGGTCACGCTGAGTTTTCGCGAGTAAGTTGTAAGGCGCAGGCATTCAACACAAGGCCGCCCAGGGCGATTACTGGTCACGATAAATCTCAATATATTGATATATATGAATTTTAATTCTTGGCGTAAAAATTGCTTCTCATCCTGTCAGGTTCTACACAACAGCGAACAGGCCAATGTCTTTATTTTATAAAAATCCCATTATCCACGCCGACTATGCCGACCCGGATATCATCAGGACCGGCGGCGATTTTTGGCTGGTGTCGTCCAGTTTTAATCACGTTCCCGGCCTGCCCCTGCTGCACTCGCGCGACTTGATCCACTGGACGCTGGTCAACCATGTGGTGCCGCGGCTGCCGTTTGCCAGCTATAACGCAGTGCAACCCGGCAAGGGCATCTGGGCCCCCAGTATTCGTTATCATGCCGGGCGCTATTGGGTTTTTTTCAGTACCCCGGACGAGGGTATTTTTGTCTGTCACAGCACCGATCCGCTGGGGGAATGGAGCGCGCCGCATTGCCTGCAAAAAGTGTCCGGCTGGATCGATCCCTGCCCGTTCTGGGATGACGACGGCCGCGCATGGCTGGTCCATGCCTTCGCCTATAGCCGCAGCGGCATCAAAAATAAGCTTCAGTTAATCGAGATGACGCCAGATGCCTCGCGTTTGCTGGATGACGGGCAGATTATTTTTGACGGCACGCCCTCCCATCCGACGCTTGAGGGGCCAAAGCTGTACAAACGCGCAGGCGAATACTGGATATTCGCTCCGGCCGGCGGAGTAAAACGCGGCTGGCAAACCGTGCTGCGCGCCGCCCGCCTTCAGGGGCCGTGGGAAAGTCGCGATGTACTGCACCAGGGCGACACCTCCGTTAACGGTCCACATCAGGGGGGCTGGGTGGCGCTGGAGAATGGCGAGGATTGGTTTCTCCATTTTCAGGATAAAGGCCTGTATGGCCGGATAGTTCATTTGCAGCCGCTGCGTTGGCTCGACGACGGCTGGCCGCTGATCGGCGAGACCAGCGACGAACCCGGCAAAGGGCAACCGGTGCTCATACATCCGATACCCGATTTGCCTTACTGCCCCGGCGAAATCCAGTCCAGCGATGATTTTGCCGACGGCCGCCCCGGTAAGCAGTGGCAATGGCAGGCCAATCCCGCTGACGACTGGATAAGCCCCGGCCGGCCGGGGCTACGGCTGCGCTGCGCGCCCTTAGCTGCCTGGAATGGCGTACCGGCGTTATATACGACGCCACAGCTCCTGCTGCAGAAATTTCCAGCCGTCCGTTTTTCCGTGTGCTGCGGCGTTACCCCGCACTTTCTGCAACCCGGGGATGAAGGCGGGCTGATGGTTTATGGAGAACGCTACGCCGCGCTGACGCTGTATCTAGAACAAAAGCGCCTATGGCTTGGCTTGCGCCATGGCTGGATAAGCGAGCGCGGTATCTTGACGGAGCACAGGGCGCCGGTCGCTGATGTCACCGATTATCGGCTTTTGGCGCTGGCCTGCGATGTCGGCGATGACGGGATTTGCCATTTCCGCTATCACGCCGCTGGGCAGGCCTGGGCAACGGTATCGCCACGGTTTTCCGCCGGCGCGGGAAAATGGGTCGGCGCTAAAATGGGTATCTATGCGGCTTCAACGAATCACCATTCCAACGGAAATATCCACTTTGACTATTTTACAGTTAAGAAAAAATAACGCCGGGGGCGGTAAATCCGCCCCACAGACGCTACAGCCCAAGGGATAAGCGATGGTAAATATGTTCGGCCTGCCGGCGTATCCGCGCCTCATCGCCGGTTAGACGCATTGCAATGGAAAAGGCAAAATCGAACGCCGTCCCCAGCCCCCGTCCACTTAATAAATTACCGTCTTCCACTACCGGGGCGTCGACATACACGCCGTCAGTAACGGTAGCCGACAAAGTGCCGGAACAGACATAACGGCGTCCTTTTAACAGCTTATGCGGGGCAAGGACGCGTGCGGCCGCTGAGCATAGCGGGCAAAGCCATTTTCCCGCATTATCATGGCGACGAATAAAATCGATCGCGGCCTGGTTCTCAGCGAGGTTTTGCGCCCCGAGGGGGCCGCCCGGGATCACGACCGCGTCGTACAGCGCCGTTGGACTTTCGCTGATTAACGCATCAGCCGTTACATGCAGGCCGTGGTAGCTGACCAGCGTGCGAGTGGCGCAGCAGGCCAGCATGGTTACCGCTATATCAAGCCGCTTTAGCACATCAAGGATAATAATCGCCTCGGCCTCTTCAAATCCCGGCGCCAATAATAGCGCCACCTGTTTTACTCTCATAGCGTTTGGGTGGGCCGCTCACCCACCCCCTTTATCAGAATAAATAATAGCGAATTCCTAAACGGAACCGCACCTGATTATCATTATTTTGATCCTGGTCCAGCCATGCCACTTCCGCATAGGGCATCCAATGCTGATTAACACGGTAACGGGCGACAATGCTCGGTTCCCAATGGGTTTTTTTACCATTGGAAGCATAATAATCGCCTGTATTAATGAAAAACTCAGGATTAAGCTGTAGCCATAATTTATCCGTGGCCTGATAGTTCAGGAACAGATCAATTTGATGACTATCATTATAATCCATTTCATTATTATAGTCCCTTTCCTGGTGGGTCATGTGATTATAACGATAACGCGTTGATACATTAAAAACTTTACTGAATTTATAATCCAGGCTGACATAGGGCGCCAGTTTGGTGCCGCCACTATCAATATCCGTTAAGCCGCCTGGGGTAATACTCCATTTATCGGCTAAAGGTACCGGATACCATCCCTCATATTCCTGAAAAGAACTTCTCAACTGACCGAAATCCTGGCCCAAATCATACATTGACGAGACCAGCACACCAGCCCCATTATCAAAAATATGACCGGCGCCAATTTTATACTGGTTTTTCTCTGATGCGGTGGTATGTGCATAGCGGTTATCGATCCAGGTAGCGGATGCCATGGCGTTCAGGGTACAGCAGGCCACAGGCAGACCTATGGCCAGAAAAGTCATTTTTTTCATATTCTATCCTGCTCTTATTTTTGTTTGATCATTTGTGATAAAAACGGACCCACGGAAACAGCCATTCCGTGTATCAGCTTATTAAATGACAACGATATTGTTTATCTCATCAAAAAATTCATTACCTTATCCTTATCGGCTAAAAGAACTAAAGTTAAAACTTTTCGCCGACATGACAATAAAGCAATTGTTATGCCAGATTATTAATTGCTTTATTTACAATGGGTTGTTTGCATATATCGTTATTTTTTCTACACTCCAAAAATAATACGCCCGCTATAACATTGTGTTTAAAAAACTCAGGGCAATCATCAACACTAAATTTGAACCTAATCACACTCAAATAATTTACTGTTAATAACAAAATGCTCAAGAACCTTTGCCGCCCCATCATGTTCGTTATTATCCGTCACCCAATCGGCCAGTGATTTTATTTCTGGCGCAGCATTGCCCATTGCCACCCCTACGCCGGCAAAGAAAAGCATTTCTTTATCATTTTGTTCATCGCCCACTGCGATAATATGCCTCGCTGGAATATCCAGACGTGCGGCCAAAGTTCGGCAGGCGGAACCTTTATGTACGCCCTTTTTCATCACTTCATAATAGTTAGGCTCACTGCGAACAAAATGATAGCATCCGGCGATATCCGCAGGGATCAATATCGGTAACGCGTCGATTTTTTCCTTTTGCTCGATAAACATCATTTTTGGCGGGCGGCGCGGCGTATTCTGCCAACCATCTGGCAATGTCATCACCGGCAGTTGACTAAACAGATGCCCGCCCGCGTCTGAGGTGAGCGGAAAATCAGTCAGTAGCTGATTATTTTCGAGCATATAGCAGGCATACCCCAACCGCCGGCCGAGCTGACTCAATATCAGGACATCGCGGTGGTCGAGACATTCCTCGGCAATACACTGTCTTTGTTGCTGGCTCCAGATAATAGCGCCGTTACAGGCGATGACGTAACCAGGCATATCGCCCAACGGTAATTGCCGCAGCACATTGCGCACGCTGTCCAATGAACGTCCCGAGGCCAGGGCGATCGTGACGCCAAGCTTGGCTGCGCGCTGTACCGCGTCTTTGAACCGCGGGGTGAGTTTTTTTTGCGGGGTCAACGCCGTACCATCCAGATCAAAAACGACCAGGCGATAGCAGCTACCTCTCGCAGCAGCGGTCATGTCATTATCTGATGGCAAAGGGCTTCTCCTTGTAGCCAACGACTGAATTCCGCCAGTACACAGTCAGCCAGGCGCTGGGTTTCATGATTCAACGCGCCGGCGATGTGGCTGCTTAATTGGATATTCGGCAGTTGGTAGAGTGGCGAATCGGCCACGGGTGGTTCCGGTTTGGTGACATCCAGCAACGCGGTAAGGTCCGGGCGCCGGCTGAATACCTCAATCAGCTCCGGCTCATTCACCTGTAAGCCGCGCCCGGTATTGATAAACACCGCCCCAGGGCGCATGCGGCGAAACAAACTCCCATCCAGCACGCCGACATTATCGGGACGATTCGGCAGATGGTTGCTGATAACGAACGCCGTTTCAAACACCTGCTCCAGCGATACCGTCCGGCGCGCAGCGCGCGACGGCACGCTGACGACGTCAAGCTCGAATGGCGCCAGTAAGCCGGTTAACGTTTGTGCTATCGCTCCGGCGCCGAGCAATGCCACCTGTTCCCCATAAGCGCCGGGCGCAGGATGCCGGTTACTCAGGTCATCAAATACCGCGGGAGCGCCATAGTCGCGATGATTACGGAAATAGCCTTTGCAAGCCAGCAGGATCTGCGCCAGACAAAATTCCGCCACCGACACGGCGTTGGCCCGCCAGGCGCTGACCACGGTTATCCCCCGCGACAGCAATGGCGCTGAGAACGTTTGCGTCGTCCCGGCGGCGTAAAACACCGCTTTCAGTTTTGGTAATTGATCGAGCTGCCGTTCGCTCAGTGGAAACATTCCCCAACTTGAGAAGATCACCTCAACCTGCGCCAGCTTTGGTAATTCCTGCGCCAGCATATCCTGCGTCACGATACGCGGGTAAAGCCGGCATAGCGCGGAAAGCCGTTGCCAACGGCCACGGGAGAAAACTTGCAAAAATTTTTCAGGCTGGTTGGAAAAACAGGCGGCGTGACAAAGCATATCCTGAGTCCATAAGTCATCCCCTCTTCGCATGAAAAGGGGATGGGGGTTAGACAATGCCGATGCCGGCGGCGGCGAAGCCAAGCACAATCAGCACAATAAGCACTTTGTTCGGGCTGACCTTTTTATTCAGCAGACGCAGGCAAACCAGCACCAGCAGGAGCGGAATCAACCCAACGCAAATTTTATCGAGGATCTCCTGCAACACGAATGGCTGCCCGGCAATGGTGGTTTTATACGTGGTGGTGA
Source organism: Sodalis sp. C49 (assembly GCF_046352915.1). Lineage (NCBI taxonomy): Bacteria > Pseudomonadati > Pseudomonadota > Gammaproteobacteria > Enterobacterales > Bruguierivoracaceae > Sodalis > Sodalis sp. C49. Next base: position 1,484,186 of record NZ_CP163303.1, read on the forward strand.
ACTTTACCATCGAGGCGCTCATCGCCCCTACCATCATCAACCCCATGATGGAGGACGCCTTAGTGATACACCCCAGCAGCCCAGATTGGGTGGCCTCGGCGATATATTTCGACCCGAGCCGGTAGCCCATGACCCCGCCGTAATATCGAATCAAATAGCTGGGAATGTTGTATATCAGCAGGAACAACAGCGGCCCGAGAGGGTTACCCTGCGAAGACAAGCCAATGGCTATGCCGGTGGCGATAATACGCAGCACGCCGTAAAAAAATGAGTCGCCTACACCGGCAAATGGACCCATCAGCGCCACTTTAATGCCGTTAATACTCGAGGTATCAAATACCGGATTACCGGCATTCTCCTTTTCCATCGATAACGTCAAACCCATAATAAACGGCGCCAGATGCTGGTTAGTATTGAAAAATTGGCTATTGCGCTTAAGCGCATCCAGATAGCGATGAGGCTCTGGATAGATTTTGCGCAGCATCGGCGCCAGCGCCCAGCCATAGTTCAAGCCCTCCATGCGGGTAAAATTCATCGCCCCCAGCAATTGGAATTGGCGGATAAATAACTGGCGGAACATTTTCTTTTCGTCTTTATCGCTGCTATAGGCGACAGTGTCTCTTATCTGGATATCAGTCATTAAAGAACCCATCCTTATCGTCGACGGAAACCGCATGCGCATTGCCGGCGTTTTGTTTGTTTAATTTGAGTTGATTGAATTCGTTAAAGCACAGGTAAACCGCTATGGAGGCGGCGATAATGGCGATACCCATGATCGGCAGTTTCAAATACGCCGCCAGCGCAAAACCAATAAAAAAGAAGGCGGCGATATTGCGATGCCAAAGCGCTCTAAGCAGGATGGCGAACCCCAGCGCCGGCAGGATGCCGCCCACCGCGGTCATGCCGCGCATCACGGTATCGGGGATGTTCTCCACCAGGCTGCGGATAACGTCGGTGCCGAACAGCACGCCGAAAAAGGCGATGATCGCAAACGGCACGCCATAAAACATCGTCATGCCAAAGGTCAGGCCCAGCGCCGCGCGATCATGGCCCTGTTCAAGCAGGGCGTCATATTTTTCCACCAGCGCGGTGTACACCAGCTTCAGCACCTGGTAGACAAACACCGCCAGCAGGCTTATCGGCAATGCCAGCGCCACGGCCACCGCCGGTTCGGCATGGGTCAGGATGGTAAAGGCGGTGGCCAGCACCGAACCCACCGCCAGATCGGCGGGCACCGAGCCGCCGATAGTGATGGTGCCGAGGAAAATCAGTTCCAGGCTGGCGCCGATAATGATGCCCTGCTGAAAATCGCCCAACACCAATCCCACCATGGCGCCGCAGACCAGCGGACGTTCGATTAACGGCTGGCCGAGGGTGTGGTCGAAGAATTTGGCGATATACATCACCAGAGCAACAAGTAATGCCGGAGTTAACATACTGTCCTCGCTTTTCAGGCGTTATTAAGCATCTCAATGAGATTTTTCACCGGGTGGGAAGGCAACACCTGGTAGTCCACTTTTACGCCGCACCCGGCAATGGCGAGGAAATCCGCCACGTCTTGCGGCGTCACATAAACGGTGTCGCTGATTTTGGTTTTAGCCGCCAGGTTATCGGTGATACGTCCGTAATTGGCGACGTTCAGGTGCTTGATGGCGGGTACTTGCTCAATCAGGCGGCGGGCATCGGCCACATTGTTGACGATCACCAGGATTTTCATGTCCGCGGAGCGCGGATCGTTAAGGGTATCCCCGGCGTCCTTAACCGACATGATGGCGCATTTCGCCGTATCCGGCGCCGCCATGCGCAGCGACATTTTCTGCACGTCGTTGGCCACGATCTGGTCGTTCGCCACGAGAATGCGGTTCACGCCCAGGTGCTTAGTCCATACCACCGCCACCTGGCCGTGGATTAATCGATCGTCAATACGAACCAATGAAATCATGTTTTTTTCTCCTGTTATTCGTCTTTACCAGTAGGGTGTCCAGATACGGGATAGGCGCACCAGCGCTTCGAAATAAAAATAATCGCCCCAGAGATTAGGCACATTAATGCCCATATTGCGGCCATGGTTGTATACCCCCTCGCGCAGCAGGCCGTCTTCATGATGCGCGAAATAATGCTGGTGCAGATTGCGCATCATCAGGCCGATAGCGTTGATATAAGCGGGGCGCAGCGGATCGCTGAGCGGCAGTTGTTTCAGTAATTCGGCCAGCCCGCACACCGCGATCGCGGCGGCGGAGGTATCACGGAATGCGTGGTCCTGCGGCTTGAATATCAAATCCCAATAACAGACATAGTCATCAGGCAAACGGTTAAGAAAGTAGTGGCTCAGCTTGCGCGACAGCTCGGTATAGGCGGCATCGCCGGTGTGATTAAAGCCGAGCGCAAAGCCGTACATCCCCCAAGCCTGCCCGCGCGACCAGCAGGAATCATTGCTGACCCCCTGATGGGTATCGCCGCGCAACGGTTGCCCGTTGTGGATATCCAGGTAGAAGGTATGAAAGGTGGAGGCGTCGTCGCGCACCAGATAACGTGAAGCCTGCGCCAAATGGCATCGGGCCGCCTCCCGCCACTGCCGGATGCCGGTTTCGTTCGCCGCCCAGAACAGCAACGGCACATTCAGATTACAGTCGATAATCATGCGCCCCTGGCGCGCCGGATCGCTTAAATCCCCCCACGCCTGGATAACGCCTGCGGTGGGGTTAAAGCGGCGGTACAGCAATTCCGCGGCGCGTAACGCCAGGTCGCGTGCACGTTCATTGCCGGTCAGCGTCCAGGCATTGACGCAGGAAAGCAGATACAGAAAACCCAGGTCGTGAGTATCCACTTTGATCAGCCGGTCGAGACGCTCCTCGAAGCTTACCAGCAGCCCTTGCGCGCAGCGGCGGTATTTGTCGTCACCGGTGACCTCCCAGGCCAGCCATAGAAGGCCGGTCCAAAAGCCCTCGGTCCAGTCCACTTTCTCTACCGCCGGGTAACGCCCGTCCCGCGCGCTGGCCGCTGGGAACGTGGCGGTAAAACGCGGCAACATGGCATCGATGCTTTTCAGCACGTCGCCAATCGCGGCCTGCAGCCATGCCGGCGTCAAATAGGATTGCCCCGCAGCGTAACGCGGGTCCAGGGATTCAAGCACGACGCTCATTGCTTTTCCTCCGCGGCGAAGAAATCATCGTCATCGCGGTTAGCGCCGCCCAGATTCTGGCGCGCGCTGACAATTTCCGGCAGCGTATTCATATACTGCATGGCCTGGGTGGCCATATGGATAGCTTCCGCGATGCGCGCCGCCGTTTCCGCGAGTTCCGACATGCAGAACTCCATCAGCATGATCAGGTTAGCGCCGCTAATCACATGCATATGGGGAAAATTCATCATCACTTGAATCGCCGTATTATTAACGCTACCGCCTTTCATATCGGTAAACAGCACCAGCTCATTGCCGCGCCGCGCCGCTTCCAACGCGATAGCGTTGAAGCGCCGTGTCAAATCAGCCGTGGAGCCAATGTCGCCACAGTAAGCGCATATGGGAGTGACGCCATGATCGTTGCCGATAAGTAAATCAAGCCCGGAAATAATGCCTTTAGCATACTGGCCATGACTGGCGATAAAGACCTCTCGCATTCCGCTTTCCTTAAATGATTACTGATAACCCGCCCTGGCAATGCAAGAGCTATGCCATTAAATAAATTTTGTTTAAAAACAAAGGATTAATTATTGTTTTCCACACTAATATTTCTGTTTAAAGCACTGGAAAACCGAGTGTGGAAACATGTGCCCGACGGTAAAGTATGCCGCAAGGCCAAAGGACAGGGTCACGCCGGCTGTGGGGCGATCCAGGGCTCCATGATTTCATAAATCATCAGAACCTCGGTGACGGGCAGCGCGATGTGATATTTGCGGTTCAGCGCCAGGAAAAAGGTGTCATGCCCTGCGACAAAGGCGTGTTGGTCAGCGGTTAGCTGCGCGTCATCACGGTTATGCATCCCGGCATTGACCATGACGCGTTCAATCATTAGGGCAAGATGCATAAATAAATTAATGCGCAGATAACTTTCGAAATGTATTTTATAAAAGGATTCGTACTGCTTAATGACCGCGTCCACCTCATCAATGATCACCACCGGATTGAGAAAGTTAAGCCTGCCGGCAACGCCTTCCACAGTAAATAATTTAACCACCTCGTCAATCATTGTTTCCAGTCCGTCCGAGGTCAGCAGATCGGTAAAATAGTCGCGGCGCAATACGGCGGTTTTCTCTTTAATCAGTTGTTCCACGCTTAACAGCGGAATATAGCCCGCATCCAGATCGGTGGTAGTGATAATAAGCCGCGTGCCGTTCAGCGCCGGGTCAGAGCGGGCGATTTTCCATTTCACATCGTCATATTCCATAGTGACGATATCAATCTGATCGCAGGCCAGATAACGCTGCACGATATCTTTGAGTTTGTGCGAGATGCCTTCGCCGGAAATACAGGTAATGATAATTTTATTTCCCGGCAGCACGCCGGCGTAGTAGCGGGTTTCCACTTCATAGGCGCCTTTGACGCTGTCGATAATGTCCTTCATCGCCAGGCGTGACTGGATCTTTGAGGCAATATCCAGCGCCATGGCGGTGCTGACGTTATTGATCACCAGCAGTTCGCCATGCAAATGGAGTTTTATTTCCTCATAAATCGCCTTCAGCGACCCCATATCCACCAGGATTATCAATCCGGCGCTCTGCTTGATGGCGTCCAGGTGCTTGATCAGCATATCAATGATCTCGCGTGTCGAGGTCGCGTTGGGCATATCGAAAGCTTTAAATATATAACCGCCGGTCAGCTGATTGGCAATACCCGCCAGACTGGACGCCGTGGAGCGTCCGTGGGAAACAATCACCCCCTGGATGAGGTCATCGTCACCGGCAAGGGTGTTAAATGCGCTGCCGAGCAGCGGCGGCAACAGTAAAAAAGCCTCGTTAACGACGTGCTGTCGCAACAGGTCTACGCACTCACCGGCCAGCAACCGCGCCTTGCTGGAAACATAATCGGTTATCGCCCGCAGCTCATCGGCCTGTGCTGCGCCGCCGGCATGATGTAACGCGTAATTCAGGCACAGCCAGACAGCTTTGCGGTGATCCTGACTGAACGTCAGGCCGGTTAAGTTCTCCAGCTCATTGATGGCATGCATGGTGTTTTGCCAGACATAACCGCTGTAAGGCGAGGCCGGATTCAGAACGCCGCCGATCGTCGTCAGCAATTGTTCCAGCTTGCGATTGAGCAACAGCGTATTGCCGCTGTGGCAGAACTCTTTAAAAATGACGTCATCGCGCATCGCTTTAGGCAGCAACATCGACACATCAACGTCACCGGCCCGGTCACGATGGGAAATCAGCAGCATTTCACCGCCGCCGGAATGGAGGTGCGGCGAACTCAGGGTGATAAATTTCGCGTTATCCCCGTCGCTCCATGCGCTGGCGCACATCACCTTAATTTGGTTTTTCAATTCGCCGATATTGCCCCTGATCGGCGACATGACCAGTTGATGCATAAGGGCGGCATCCAGATGAATATCCCTTGCCAGGCTGCGTGCCTCGCAATGCAGAAAATACTCGACCTGCGCCACCCGTTCAGTGAGCGGACGTGAGATGAAATTCGGCAGCGTGACGCGCACCGGGATGCGGCGGCGGAAAGTATTGAGCAACACGGTATCAATATTTTCTGTGGTGGCGAAAATAAACCGAATGCTGGCCGGACGACGGGTACGATTATCACCGAGGCGGTAGAAATAGCCTTTATCCATAAACAGGAACAGCTTTTCCTGGTTTTCGGCGGAGAGCCGGTGAACTTCATCAAGAAATAAAAAACCGCCGTCCGCCTCATCGAAGGCGCCGCGCTTCTCCCGGTCGGCGCCGGTGAACGCCCCCTTGATATAACCAAATAATGTGCCGGACAATAGCTCAGGATTATTGGCATAATCGGCGCAATTCAGCTCGATAAGCGGTTTATCAGCCGCGATAACGCCCCGTTCCAGCGCGTAGTCATATATCACGCTGGCGAGATGGCTTTTACCCACCCCGCTTTCACCGGCCAGCAGCACCGGCAGGCCGCCGGTGGGATAATCTACCGCCGAGCGGCACATTAATACCGCTTGCGCCAGACTTCCCTCAACGCCAATCAGACGGCTGAAGGCATCCAGTGCTTTTTTTTCCACCCGCGCCAGCACGGATCGTGTTTGTGCCGTATTGACAAAAAAACGTACGGGCCGGGTGTTTTCTTTGATTAATTTCCCATCATCGCATAACCGATTGAGATAATGACTGATTACACTGCGGCCGATCGGCACTAAATTCGCGCAATCCAGCGCGGTAAAACCGCTGTGATTGCCCGAATAATGGGTCAATATGGACTGGTACAGTTTATCTTTTGCTGACATGGTCATGGTGACAATCCGTAAGAGAAACGATGCCCGGAAGGAATAGTTAGACACTAGACACTATTTTTCCCGTTAAACACTGAGCACTCTCCACCGAACTATAAAAAAATGAAACCGTGTTTTAACTATTATTTGATCTCCTTCACAATACCATTGCCCTCCTGCGGCGGCCCGGCCTATGCCCGCCGGCCGTCTCTGTGCCGTCATAACCGGCTATACCGTCAGGCATCTGCACGTCCTTAAACGGCGTCAGCAGTGCCCCGCCGCCCGCTGGGGGATAACGTCAGACGCTGACGCGGGAGAGTGAATTCGGCTATCCTGAGAGAGGTGATATCATGTAACAAGGAAAGATTATCTATGCTCCGTTCCGCATTTTTCATTCGCCTCATCAGCATAGTCACGCTGTTGCATGTGTATATCGGCGTGCGGCTCATTGCCGCCTTGCCTGTCGGCACGCCATTCAAATGGCTCGCGGCGCTGCTGCTGGCGATGTCTGCTGTGCTGATCCCGGTCGGCATGGCCGCGCGCAATATAAAAAAACAGCCGCTGTCGGACCGGCTGGCGTGGGCGGGATTACTCACGATGGGTTTCTTCTCGTCGCTGCTGGTGCTGACAGCGCTGCGCGATATAGTATTGCTTTTGCTGCATGCCGTGGACAGTTTGCCGGGCGTCACCGCGGCGACGGCGGAGTTCACCGCCGTCAGCGCGCTGTGCGTACCGCTCGTTGCCATACTCCTCACGCTGTTGGGCGTTTACAACGCGCGCCGGAACGCACCGGTGAAAAATATCGACATCCCTATCGCGGGACTGGCGGCGGGGCTGGACGGCTTTCGCATCGTGCAGATCAGCGACATCCACATCGGCCCGACCATTAAACGCGGTTATGTCGAGAAAATCGTCGCAACCGTGAATGCGCTTGAAGCGGACCTGATTGCGGTGACGGGCGATGTCGTCGATGGATCCGTGCCGCAGCTCGAGGCGGATACCCGCCCCCTTGGCGCGTTATCGGCGCGGCACGGGACCTTCTTCGTCACCGGCAATCATGAATATTATGCCGGCGCGGATACCTGGATCGCTGAGTTTCGCCGGCTTGGCTTCCAGGTGTTGATGAACGAACATGTGGTGGTTAACCACGGCGGCGCGCGCGCCATCGTGGCGGGCGTGACGGATTACAGCGGCGGCAACTTCGACCCGGCGCACGCAAGCGATCCGCAGAAAGCCATGCGCGGCGCCCCTGGCGATATCCTGTTCCGGCTTTTGCTTGCCCACCAGCCACGCTCTGCGACGGCCGCCTCGGAAGCGGGCTTCACGCTGCAATTGTCCGGCCACACGCACGGAGGCCAGTTCCTGCCGTGGCAGTTCTTTGTCCGTTTGCAGCAGCCGTTCGTACACGGGCTGGACAAGCTCAACGATCTTTGGGTATACACCAGCCGCGGCACGGGCTATTGGGGACCGCCGATACGACTGGCCGCACCGTCTGAAGTCACGCTCCTGCGTCTGGTGGCGCATCCGCCTGCCGGTTGATGGCGGGCGCCCTGATGAGGCGCGGCGATGTGCGCACCTATCGCCCATGGAGGCGATGGGAAGCCCGATCGATCGCCAATATAAGAGACAAAGAGATGCTTTTGCCTAATATGCTGGATCTTATTTCAATATCTTTACCTCTGATTTATGACTTCTTAACATAAATAAAAATGCTGTTTAATACCGGAACGATATGTGATTTCTTTCACATATCCAGCCATCAAATTTATTTATAACTTGATCTAACATTCGCTGGTTCCTTGAGCCGGTATAGTCTGTTTTACCATCACCGGTTTTCAAGAGGCCCATCATGTCCAGCGCAAATTTTCTCCAAACGGCTAACGAGGCTGGGATAGATTTCAAGAAAATCGTCGATACCCTGGAATGCCCTATCTACATAACCAACTCCAGCGGCGTAACGGAATATATCAACCTGGCTTACCTGCGTGAAAACCCCATCATAGAGGCTGATGCCATCCTTGGCCGGAGCATTGACGATATTATTAAAGAAGGAAAATATTTCAAAAGTGCGATTACCACCGAAGTTCTCAAACAAAAGAAAGAGGCCATGGCGTTTTTTGTTCATCATCTGTTACCGGAAAAAATGGCTTTTGTGTCAGGTATGCCGGTGCTTGATGAAGAAAACGAGATTGAACATGTGGTGTCTATCTTGTATGCGCAATCTTTTTTCCAGAAACTGCATGCCAAATTCAACTATCCGATTTATTCATTCGAATCCTATCATGAACCATTGGAAAAAATAACAGGGCCGGCTTCCCCACCTTTCGCTAATTTTATCGGTGTCAGCAGACCGATGGAAGAACTGAAGCGGATCATGCTGCGGGTCGCAAAAACGGATGCATCCGTTTTAATACGCGGAGAATCCGGCACAGGTAAAGAAGTGGTGGCTGAGAATATCCAAAAACTAAGCGCGCGGGCAGACCGGCCTTTTATCAAGCTTAATTGTGCGGCAATACCGGTCAGCCTTATAGAAAGTGAGCTTTTCGGTTATGAAAAAGGCGCATTCACCGGCGCCGGTTCAGGACGAGCCGGTTTTTTTGAGCAGGCCAACGGCGGAACAATATTCCTGGATGAAATCGGCGATTTACCCTTCGAGGCCCAGGCGAAATTGTTACGCGTCTTGCAGCAAAAAGAAATCGTCCGCTTAGGCAGCACTAAGCCTGTCAAACTGAATGTCCGCGTCATTGCCGCCACCAATGCCGATCTGGATAAAAAAGTCGCCGAGAGAAAATTCCGTGAAGATCTTTTTTACCGCATTAACCTTATTCCGATTCATCTCGTCCCTTTACGGGAAAGAAAAAGCGACATTCCGTTACTGACTGAATATTTCCTGCATAAATTTGATGCTCTTTATAACAGAATAATCAGATTCCCCGCCCCGACGTTGACACTGTTAGTCAATTACGCCTGGCCGGGCAATATCCGCGAACTGGAAAACATCATTGAATATTTGTATATTTGTTCCGAGGAAAATTTCATTACCGAAGAAATCATCTCTCCGCTGCTATGCAAGAATGAACAGCATCCGCAACCTGACCATCTGGATGACGAAGCATTGAATTTTTGCGCCAGGCAACTGCGCCTTAACCATACCCTGCCGGATATTCTGTCGCGAATTGAAAGGACTGTATTGGCGCTGGCCCAGGATAAATATAAAACCACCTATCATATTGCCGCCGCCCTGGGCGTATCCCAGCCCACCATCGTCAGGAAAATGCAATCCCTGGGGCTGGGACGCAGGAGGTTCGGTACGGATACGAATATGATTTGCCATCAGCAATGATAACCGTAAACACATTTTGCCGGCGCCAGGACGGGCCGGCAGTTTTCCCTGTTCGCAGCCCTCACAGACCAAGCAGTTTTTCCAGCATGACGTTGACCTGGATCCAGAATGTGTAGCCATCCTCTGGTTTGACGTTGGTATAGGCATACTGGTAATTGGTGTTGTTCCAGACCCGAGACCCGGTCATCGTTAAATTGACCTCCGGCGTGAGCATAAAGGAAGCGTCGATACTTAACTGCTGTTCGTTACGCGGCACCTGCCACCCCGTTCCGCCCAGGGAATCGTACATATCCTGCAAATAACGGTGTTCGCCATCCGTCAGCCTGCCCCAGCGGAAAGTCAGGCCGTAGCTGTCATCGGGACGGCTCTGCCAGGGGCCCGACCAGATAAGCCCGACATCAGCCAACGTGGCTATTCCCGTGTAGGCATCCGATTGCAGGGTTTGCGACCAGCTGCCGTGCAGACTTACGGCGCTGGGCGCGGGATTGTGGGGATCGGCCCCGCCATCACGCCGCCATAAGGCTTTTTTTGCCGTAAGATAAAAGCCGGAAACCCCTTTATGGGTAATCACCGCCGAGCTGCCGTCGTATACCTTCGAGGTGCCGTTCACCGTGGCGTAGGCATCGTTGTATTGCAAATTATTGTGGAACGCCAGGACCTCCCAGTTGAAGGGATAGGGCTCCTGCCGCCAGCTGGCGCGCCGCGCTAAATTAGCGACCAGCAGGGTACTGCCGGTATCTAAGTCGTCGTCCCACCGTTCCCAGCCGTTGGTGAACGGAAACGCCTGGTAGGTACGCCAGACACCGATATTGGACTCCAGCGCCGGCGTAAAGTGATAGCTGGCGCGTGCGCCCCAGCCGGCGTAAGGCGCGGGGGCGAACCCCGCGGTTTTATTCAGTACGGTATTTATACAGGACGACGGCACGTTACAGTTGCTGAAACCGACAAACTGGCCGGGATTGCTCTTGCCCAGTTCAATGGAGAGCCGATCGTTAAACAGTTGCTGTTCATAACCGAAACGCAGCAAATGCGAGACCTTGGGGATATAGGGCGGCGGATCGCCGGCCAACATGCCGCCGGCGTTATTGCCATAGAGAGTATTATGGGCGAAGGGCACCCATAGTTGCATAAAGTGGACCGTGCCGCCGGGTATGAATCCCATACGATCGAGATCGAAATCCGCGCCGGCAAAAAACATCGTGTAGGCCTGCTGCTCGTCGGTGGAAGTCCCCGCGCTGGGGTTGCCCAGCCAAAGCTGAGAGGCCATGATATGTGGGGTAACGCCGTGCTCCGACAGCCATCCCCCGGCATCGGACAGCGGCCGTCCTGAAGATTCCGCGTCGCTGGCGGCAAACGCCGCGCTGCTCGTCAGCGCTATGCCGCAGGCGATCGCGCCGGAACATAGCATTCTATTCCATATATTATGAGGCGTTATTTTCATTGTTCTATCCCATTGAGGTAATAGGACGGAAACGGCCGGCCACGAATATATTCAATGACGGCCCAACCGCGATAGCATGCCCTATTCCGGGCGCGCTATCAGCGCGTTGTTTTTCCGGCTCTGGTTATCATCGATAATTACATTTTGTTAAAACATCAGATGTCATAACTACCTAATATTACTGGCAGTCAGGATTATTCTTTAAATAACCGCGTTATTACTTCTGCGTTTCCTGCACAAAAACATCGCCATCGTTTTTATCCAGGCGTAAAAAAATAAAGCAACATAAAAACAAACCAAAACTCATCAATAAAAATGACACATGGTAATTTTCCAGCCCCCTGGCGTTAGCGGCGTAGTTAACATAATGAAGCACCGTAAATGTTAACGTAACGCTTATTATGATTGAAAGCAGCTGGCTCAGTATCAGCAAGCTGTTGCCGGCGTGATAGGTCTCATTGGTTAACTCGCTGAACGTCAGAGTATTCATGGTGGCATACAGGACAGAAGTAAACACCCCCAGAATAAATATCAATATAACGACGCTATCCAGCGAGCCGTTCAACCCAGGAAGAGTCAAAGAATAGATTAACGCAGCACTTACCGTCGTCGCGATAAGCAACAAACACCGGTAGCCGCACCATATCAATGCCGGGCGCAGCAGGAACCGGGCGCTTATCGAACCCGACGCCAGCGACAGCATAATGATACTGACACCCCTCGGTGAATAGTTAAATTCCCGTTGCAGCATCAGCGACAGGACTAAAGGTACCGACGCTATAAAAATCCGCACGCAAATATTACTGGCTATGCCTACGGCAAAGGTTCTGTGACGAAACAGCGAAAGAGTGAATAGCGGATCATTGGTATTATCTTGGTGATTTTTATAGCGATATAACAACAGCATTGCTATTAGGAAGAATATAATTACCCACATTCCGGTAAAATAGTGTTTGCCGATGCCCAACAAGCCAAGCAAGATTAATAACAACGCCGGTACCACCAGCATAAATCCTATGGTATCGAATTTTCCCCGCATTCTTGATGTTAGCTGTTCGGGCATATATTTTTTTGCCAGGACGACACAGATCAGGCATAGAGGAATATTTACCAGAAAAATCATGCGCCAGGAGCATGTGGTTATCAGCAGTCCGCTTAGCGGCGGTCCCAGCAGCGTTCCGCCCAACCCCAATAACGTGATCTTATTTAAGGCGGATAATTTTTCCGCCGGGAGGGTCGTTTTTAAAATGACCACGCGCGTCACCGGCAGCATTAGCGCTCCCCCAATGCCCTGTAAAAAACGCGCCAGGATAATGGCGGTTAACGTATCCGCAGCGGCGCACAAAAACGAGCCAAGGCTAAATAAGCCCAACGCTAAGAGATAGATTCGCCGATAGCCGTATGTATCCGCCAGCCAGCCGCATACCGGCGTAAAAACCATCACTGTCAGCATATAAGACACCACCACCATCCCCATGCTAAGGGAGGACTGATGTAATGCCTGCGCCATGGAGGGGATAGCCAGATATAACATGGTGGTATCCAAAGATTGCATAAAAAAAGTTAATGATGCAACGCTCACAAGCCAGGTTAAGTTGTTCATTTATGCCATTACCATCTGTCCCGCATACAATATAAACATGCGCAGCATAAACACGCTGCACAATGCGACGCCCGACATCGATAGCCAATAAACTTTATGGGAGGTGATACGGCCTGCGCACAGCAACCTTAAAGCCATAGGCAATACCATACCCAGTCCCACCACGCCAAGCCAAAACACGGCCCCCCAAAAACCGCTCAGGGCATTTAATGCCGCGGCCTCCTTTTGTCCGCCGCCAAAAATCAGGCCGATAAAGAAAACCGCCAGCAGGCCAAGCTCGGTCAAGATAAGCGGCGGTTCCAGTCGGTGAATAAAAGCCAGGGACGGCGAATAAACCGATTGTTTACAGAACGTCAGTCCGCAAAATATCGCCATGGCCACCCCGGATGTCAGGCCGGAGACCAGGAACAGCAGAGGCAATACCGGGTTATTCAATAACGGATAGGATTTCAGGGCCAGCAAGAGGAAGCCGGTATAGACCCCGAGCAGAATGGCCAACAAAAATACCGCCATATCAAGCCGGCGTTCCCATCCCGCGATGAAAAAAATAATCCGTTTCAGCCATCTTGATTTAATCATATCAAGGAGGTATTGCTGATAGATGGCGATAATCCAGAGTATGAGCACCGCCATATAAACCTGGAATAACATTACCCCCAGCGACATAACCGAATGGGGATTATAAAACACCATCAAATACCAAAAAGTCCACGAACGCGCCAAATGAAAAATAAGGATCACCAGCCCAAGAACAACCGTTAAAGGCGCAATAACTACCGTCGCCTTGATAATGCCGTCGCTGCCGGCATTTGCCACGAGGAGTTGCCTTTTAAGCAAAACGGCTATGATAACCATGCCTGATGAAATACCTATTAATAATAAGTAAATGGCAATGGGCCAATCCCAGACCAGGGTAGCGAAATGAAACGCAGTGTTCATCCTCGTATCTCTCCAAATTTGCCGGCGATATGATAGAGCTTGGGGTGAGTGCCTAAATATACTTTTTCACGGTATACCGTTTTGCTGGCGATGAGTTTGGCGATATCGCTGTCGGGATCGTCCAGATTACCGAAGGTCAGCGCCTTCACCGGGCAGATCGCCACGCAGGCGGGGGGCTTGCCGGCGGCCAGATTGGTATCACGGCAAAAATTGCACTTATCCGCCGTCTTCGTCAGCGGATGGATAAAGCGCACGTGATAGGGACAGGCGGCGATACAGTACCGGCAGCCAACGCACCGATCGTGGTGGACATCAACAATGCCCGTTGTAGCGTCTTTATAAGAAGCGCCGGTAGGGCAAACCGCAACGCACGGCGGGTTATCGCAATGCTGGCAGGATTTACGCTTGAACTGTCGCGAGGTTTTATCCATCTCCCGGTACGTGCCGTTATCCAGAATATCCAGCCGTGTGACTTCCTCCGGAACATTATTGACTTTGTGACAGGCCCGGACACAGGCACGACAGCCAATGCAGCGGGTTTCGTCATGGATCATGCCGTAGCGGATATTACCCACAATGAGAGTTTGCGGATTAATGACCTCCGCCAGAATACGGTTAATTGAATTGGCCGCCAGCACGGCTCCGCCTATTCCCATAATAAACCCGCGACGCGACACGCCCATAACGACCCCTTATTTAAATATAATGCGCGAGCAATGCTTCATCCCTTGCCGGTATCCTGAAGCAAGGTATTATGCTCCTGTATTTCACCAGCCCATTTGACTGTATAGGGTACAGTTTGAAGACACTGTTTAGCCCTCTCGCCCTGCTGATATTAATGAGCGGCCGCGATGGTTTCCGCCGCGTTTTCCCCGGCAATGCGGCCTGAATTCAGCGCAAAGCCATTAGCTAAGCCTTCATAAGGCGGATAAGAGGGTCCACTGTAAAAACCTCCGGCGACATTGCCCACCGCATATAATCCCGGGACAGGTTTGGCGTTAATATCGGTGACCTGTAATTTGGCGTTAACCCTTACCCCACCGATGCTGCTTAAACTCACCACCTGGGTTTCAAACGCATAGAAGGGTCCGGTTTTCACCGGATAAATCAGATAATCCGGTTTTTTGCCAAAGTCCGCGTCAACTTTGGCTTTGATCAGATCGTTATAACGGGAAACGGTTTTCTCCAATTGGCCGGCTTCCACACCCATATTTTTTGCCAGTTCTTCCAGTGTCTGTCCTTTGAAAATATTTTTACTTTTACCCCCATCGACAGCGGTATCCGCCAGCGCCGTGAAATCGCCGCCCTTGGGAGGATTGGCCGGACCGGCGCCGGATAAAGGAAAGGGGAATGATTTTTTGGTAAAAGCATTCAGCGTCTGATTATCGAGAATAATGTAATATTTACCGCCCACCGAATAAGACACATTTGCCCAGTACGCCGAATCATACACCAGGCCTTCATCGCCAAATCGCTCACCGTTGGCGTCCACCCATAATAATGGTGATTTCAATAACCAAATAAGGGGACTATCATTTTCGGCATTGCCTTTATCGGCGGAAGCTGACGAAGTAATTCCCACCAGTTTACAGGCGTGAATCAATGCGGAATGAAAGTTCCACTCCGCCCCGCCGGCGGCCCAGGCCATTTTGAGGCCTTCGCCCTGATTCGGCCAGGCCAGGATATGAATATTCGGTGTATCCATCACGTCCCGTATTAATTTTTCATTACCGCCGAACCCGCCGCTGGCGATGATAACCGCCTTGGCGTGGACGAGTAATTTGCCACCGTCCGCCTTTTGCGCAATGACGCCGGTGACTTTGCCGTCTTGTTCCTGAATCAATGATGTCACAGCGGTACTTTTGAGCAATTCTCCGCCATATTGCTGGAAGTCGGCATAGAGACTTTTATAGGCGGCATTGGTGTTGAGATAATGGTGGTAAATATCAGACTTGATAGGATCATCCATGTGCGCCTGCTGTAATTGGTTGGTGTCTTTGGCGGCGGTCTTAATCTCCAGCTTCACGCCATGTTTTTCCATCCAGTCAGCCGTTGAACCGGACTTATACACAATGGCTTTAGTCAGCGGGCCATTGGATAAAAAGTGGTTGTAATCCAGCAGCCGGTGCGTCAGGTCCTGCGGGGTATATTTCATCCCTAAGGATTTTTGCAGCGCCGATCCCACGGCAAAAAAGCCGCTGGCCATATTGCCGCTGCCGCCCACCACCGCGGATTTCTCAATCACCAGCACCTTAGCGCCTTTTTCCGCCGCGGCCAGCGCGGCGGCGGTGCCGGAAGTGCCGCCCCCCATGACCACCACATCCACCGTTTTCTCCTCATCGGCGACTGGGTCTGCGGTTTTAGCCGATACGCTGGTGTATTTGCCGATATCCGCGCCGGCCTTCAGCAAGGCCGCCTTGGCGGCTTGCTTAACGGCATCGCTGGTTTCGGTGGCGCCGGTCATGCCGTCCACGTCCAGGCTTTGCCTATCAAGGATGGACTTGGCGACCAGAGGTCCCGCCACGCCGCCCAGTTCAGGGGTTTCTCCGGATGCGTCGGCGACGATATTTTTAATCGTTCCCGCTTGATCAATGGAAACCGTGACCCTGACATCACTCTCCTTGCCTTTGGCCGCAGCCGTATAATCGCCGGCGGTAACGGCCGCGTTGGCCGACAGACCCGCAGAGCAGCCCAGAATGAGCGCAACCAGTGCTGATAAGCTTTTTTTCACGTAATCGTTTTTCATAGAATATCGTTCCGCTTATATAAGTTTTATCTACCCGCGATATTGAGCAAAGTTAGTGCCAATATTAATCCACGTCCGAATTTATCGGGCACATGACCTAAAATGATTGCAATTGGCTTTATTACGCGTCATTGCCAACTTCGCCGCACTTATTATGTCGGTTTTCAATCCTGGCTATAAAAAATATCGTCAAAGCCGGGATATAAAACCAGCCCGTAAAAACAGTAATCATCCATTTTTGTATTTTTAATGCATTTATGAATTAAGACCTGTACTCGGCCTTAAATTATTCCCGTTTTTATTTTTTAAGCCCCTATTTTCCCCCTGACGGTAAGACATATGTCACAGGCGTTCCACCACGACCGCCACCCCTAATCCCCCGCCGACACACAGGGTTGCCACGCCGAAGGTTTTGTCCCGGGCCGCCAGGGCATAGAGCAGCGTTACCAATATCCTGGCGCCGGAGGCGCCGATGGGATGGCCCAGGGCGATGGCGCCGCCATTGACGTTGGTTTTGTCTTCATCCAGCCCCAGCTCATGGCCCACCGCGGCGAACTGCGCGGCAAAGGCTTCATTGGCCTCGAACAGGTCAATATCACCGATACCCAGACCGGCCCTCTTCAGTGCCGCGCGCACCGCCGGCACCGGCCCGATGCCCATAAACGCCGGGTCGACGCCGCAGGTGGCATAACCGCGGATCCGCGCCAACGGCCTGATATCGAGTGCGCGGGCCCGGGCTTCGTTCATTACCACCAGCGCGGCCGCGCCGTCATTGATGCCGGAGGCATTCCCCGCCGTGACGCTGCCCTCAGGCGCAAAGGCCGGACGCAGCCTGGCCAGGCCCTCGGCGCTGACATCCCCGCGCGGATGTTCATCCGTATCGAAAATAATGTCGCCTTTTTTGCCGGGCAAGATCACGGGCAGAATCTCATTACGGAACGCGCCGTTGCCAATGGCCGCCACCGCCCGCTGCTGCGAGCGCAGGGCAATCTGATCCTGCTCCAGCCGGCTGATGTTATACCGGACGGCGACATTTTCCGCGGTGATGCCCATATGGTATTGATTAACACTGCAAAACAGTCCGTCATGCACCATGCTGTCGATAATGGCGCCTTCCCCCATCCGGTAGCCCCAGCGGGCTTTATCCAGCAGATAAGGCGCCGCCGACATATTTTCCATCCCGCCGGCCAGGACAATCTGCGCATCGCCCGCGGCGATAGCCTGGGACGCCAGGATGACGCTTTTCAAGCCGGACCCGCAGACGACATTGACGGTGGTCGCCGGGGTCTTTTCATTAATGCCGGCATGCAGCATCGCCTGACGGGCCGGGTTTTGGCCCAATCCCGCCTGCAGGACATTACCCAAGAAAACCTCGTCGATAATATCGGGCGGGATACCGGCGCGCCTGAGGCTTTCCAGCGCCACCAGCGCGCCCAACCGGGGGGCGGCCAGCGACGCCAGACTGCCGCCAAAGCTGCCGATTGCGGTACGCACGGCACTGGCAATAACAATTCCCGTCATATTGACCTCCTGCTGAATCTCATTATATTTCTCCAGGAAACCCTGTCTTATTAGAATGCCTGTTACGATTTAATCAGCGTCCGCTTTATCCCGATGAATAATCGCGGCAATTATTATTTCCGGCACATTGCCGGCGGTTGTTTTTGATAAATTCATCCTATTCAGGTTCGGGTAAAAACCTATTTGATTCTCTTTTCGCCATTAACGAAGGCCGGGGTGTTCGCCGGATGTTGGCGTCAATGTTCCTATCGGCGTCACATCGGTTTGCCAAATCAAAATCAATGTCACGGCGCCGACCCCTACCAAGAGGAGATAAGCGCCGGTATATCCGCCCAGATAGGTCAATCCCAGCGCCAGAATGGAAAATGCGAAGCAGCGTACAATGGACTGGATGGGCGCGATAATGCCGATGGCCCGGATATAGGCTTTGCGCGGAAATTTAGTGGCAATCAGCGCGGTACTTAAATTGGTGGCGCCCGCCAGGCTAAAACCGATCATCAACAGAGAAATCCACAGGGTCAGCGCATTAAATTGGACGATGTTGATAACCACCGATACCATCCACCACAAGGTGTAAATGGAGATGGCCGCTTTAATGCCCACCTTTTGGTTTAGCCAACCCCAGCCATAGGCGCCGAAGGTGCCGAACAGCGCCGCCAGGGTCATATAGAAGATGGCGGTGCCCAGTTCAAATCCCATTCCCATCAGGCGGGGCACAATCTGGCTCACCACCCCCACCAGCATGATATAGATACCGCCGGTGGCGATGCCCATGAACCAGACGTCCTTCATGCGAAGCAATTGACCGGTGGTGACCGGGCAAATGTAGTCTGAATGCGCGCGAATCCGTTCGGCCAGTTCCTCGGCGGTAATGGGCGCATTGTCCGGCGCGCGGCCGATGTCTTCCGGTTTGTTGGCGGCAAATAGCGCCACCAGCAGCGCGGTGGCGAACATCAGCAGCGAGACGCCCCAAAAGCCGTTATGCACGCCAAACCATGAGAAACACCCGGCCAACACCGGCACGAAAAAGGCGCTGGAAAAGGTTTGCCCCATGGTGCACCAGCCCAGCGCCAGACCCTGTTTACGGATAAACCAGTTGGCGATAAGAGCGGTTCCGCCCAGATAGGCGAAACCGGTGCCGAAAAAACAGACCCCGGCAAACAGTACGGTAAAACCGGTTAGCGTCCCCCAGTAGCCCAGCAGGCCGAAACACAAGCCGCAGGCGATAAGGCAGAAAACGATATTAAATTTCGGTCCCTTCTTTTCACACAGCTTGGCGCACAGGGGCCCCGCCAGGATTGAAGCCCAGGAGGCCGGGGTCGCCAGCGCCAGCAGCGCGTTGTACTCCAGGTTAAAGGTGTTGGATAAGGCGGGCAGGATCACATTCAAGCCATGCGTTACGGCGCCCGCGGCCAGCCAGAACATCAGGGCCTGGAAACAGATAATGGTCCATCCATGGGGGCCGAAACTGCTTTTGGTGGCGGAAAGATGATCGTCCCCCCGGGTAGTAAGATCGACAGTCTTCTGTGGCAGCGCCAGGTGTTTTTCTTGCCCAGTCATAATGGTCAGCTCGTTGTACGCAGTCGGGCCGCGCCCGGGGATGCGTAGTGGGTTTATCGGGATGTTGCGCACGGTTGCCGGTTTTCCGCCCCGGTTTCGACGTCATCGCCCGTGTCGTGATCTGGCGCAAATCTACCTGGAGCGCTTTTTATCACGGTGTCCTCCGGACGCTATATTTCCATGGTTTTCAAGACATCGGCCACAATCAGCCGCGGCTCGACCTGACGCTGGATGTCCTGTTGGGTCAATCCCGCCAGGAGTTCCACCAGCACCAGCCCGTCCGGGGTAACGTCAATCACGCACTGTTCGGTAACGATATGATTGACACAGCGTTTGCCCGTCAGGGGATAACTACAGGCGTTGACGATTTTGCGTGCGCCATCTTTAGCGCAAAGCTCCATGGTGATAATGACCTTGCGGGCGCCGTTCACCAGGTCCATCGCCCCGCCCATGCCGAACACCCGGCCGGGCTGGGCCCAATTGGCCAGATCGCCGTTTTGCGCCACTTGCAGGGCGCCCAGCACCGACGCCGCCAGTTTGCCGGAACGGACCAGGCCGAAGGATTCCGCGCTGTCGAATGAACTGGCGCCGGGCACCGGCGCAAAACGCATGCCGGTGGCATTGCAGAATCCTTCCGTCGCCAGCATGCCCGAAGTGAGCGGGCCCATGCCCACCAGGCCGTTTTCGGTATGGAACATTACGCCGGGCTGCGCGTAGTCGCCGCACAGGCTGGGAATGCCGATGCCCAGGTTGACCACATCGCCGGCGGAAAAATACCCTGCGGCACGCTTTGCTATCCTTTCACGGGCATTCATTGTCTTTCTCCTCGCGTTGTCAGGATCTTGTCCACATAGACGCCCGGGGTCACGATGCGATCCATGCCGTATTCCTCCAGGTCCACCAGCATGTCCGCGTCCACCAGGGTTACCCTCGCCGCCTTGGCCACCAGTGGATTGAAGTTGCGCATGGTGCCGCGATAGGTCAGGTTGCCCAGCGGGTCGGCGGTACGGGCGCGCACCAGGGCGATATCCGCCCGCAACGCGGTTTCCAGCAAATACAGTTCTCCGTTTACCACCACCCGGTGTTTCCCTTCCTCGACTACGGTACCCAGGCCGGTTTTGGTCAGAACGCCCCCCAATCCCGAACCGCCGCAGCGGATCCGCTCCGCCAGGCTGCCCTGGGGCACCAGTTCCAGTTGGAGTTTTCCCGCCGCCACCAGCGCCACGGTTTCGGTATTGCGGCCGATATGGGAGGCGATAAGCTTATCCACCAGACCGTGATGAATCAGGCGGCCGATGGTGAGGTCGGCGTCGCCCGAATCGTTGGCAATCAGCGTGAAGTGCCTGGCGCCGCTGTCTATCACGCATTGGATCAGGTGATTGGGTACGCCGCAATTGGCGAACCCGCCGCAAATCAGCGTCTGGCCGTCTTGAAAAAGACGGGTGATGTCATCGGCTAAGGCATATTTTCCCGGCATGATTAATTCCTCGTCAGCAAAACCGCCACGCCCTGGCCGCCACCGACACAGAAGGCGATAACGGCCTTGTCCAGGTTGCGGCGCTTCATTTCATACAGGGTTTTCGCGGTGAGGATTGCCCCGGTGCCCGCCAGGGGATGTCCCAGGGCGATGGCGCCGCCATTGGGATTGACCCGTGCGGGATCCATACCGATTTCCCGGATGCAGGCCAGCGATTGAGCGGCGAACGCCTCGTTCAGCTCCCATAAATCGATATCGCCTACCGCCAGTCCCGCCTGCTTTAGCAGTTTGGCGGTGGCGGGAACCGGTCCCAGTCCCATCAGGTTGGGATCCACTCCCGCCGCCGCGTAGCCGCGAAAGACGCCCAGGATCGCGTGGCCGTTTTTTTCCGCCAGCGAACGTTCCATCAGCACCATGGCACCGGCGCCGTCGCTCATGGGCGAGCTGTTGCCGGCGGTCACCACGCCGTCTTGTTTGAAACTGGGCCGCAGGGAAGCCAGGGCGTCCAGGGAACAATCGGTGCGCAGCGGCTCATCGCGCGACACCTGGGTTTGCCGGCCTTTTTTGTCGGTTACGGGCACCGGCACAATCTGCTCCTCAAACCGGCCCGCCTGCCAGGCGGCGCCGGCCAGCCGGTGGCTGCGCAACGCGAACTCGTCAAGCTGGCGGCGGGACAAACCGTACCTGGCGGCCACATTTTCGGCGGTGATGCCCATGGGCGGGTTGCCCAGACTATCCGGCGACGTATGGATATCGACAAAGCGCGGCGGCTGTACCGCATAGGCGCTGTCGGTTTTTTCCAGCTGCCAGGTGCGACGGGAATCGCTTTCCACCCCGCCGGCGACAATAACGTCGGCGAAACCGGCCGCGATCTGGATAGCGCCGTAGGCCAGCGCGTTTAGCGACGCGGCGCACTGACGGTCCAGGGTTATCCCCGGTACGGAAACCGGCAGCCCGGCCTCCAACGCCACCATGCGGCCCATGTTATTGATTTCGTTATTCATCAGGTTGGCGAATATCACATCATCAATGCTTTCCGGCTCGATGTTCGCGCGGGCCACCGCTTCCCTGACGGTAAGTGCGCCCAGGATATGCGCCGGTACCGCCGCCAACACGCCGCGGCATTTACCCACCGGGGTACGAACCGCCGATACTATGACTGCGTCTCTCATAACAACCTTCTTTTGCATGCCTGCAGGACCCGCTGGGCGGGCCCGGGTAAGGCCTGGTTTATAACGGCCGGAGCCCCAGCAGTTTTCTTGCCTGTTCGGGTGTGCGCCACCTCTTTGCCGAACAAGCGGATTGCCTGTGCGGCGCGCTCCACCAACTGCGCATTGGACGCTTTTACGCCCTTGCGGAAATAGACGTTGTCTTCCAGCCCCACGCGGACATGCCCGCCCAACGCTATGGCGGCGTACAGCATGGACATATGCGCCTTGCCGACGCCAAATGCCGACCAGGTGGCCTCGGGAGGGATGTGCTCACGGAGATAAAGCAGGTTCTCTACCGTGGCGGGCATTCCCCCCGGCACGCCGAGGCAGAATTGATAATGCAGCGGCCCGGCCAGCTTGCCCTGTTCGACAAAATACCCGGCGATGCCCAGCATGCCGGCATCGAAAATCTCCACTTCGGGTTTGATGCCCCGGGCGGTCAGCACCTCGCCGAGAGCGCCTAAAAACTGCGGGGAATTGATAAACACGCCGCCGGGCATCCAGTTAAAGGAACCCGCGTCCCAGGACGCCATTTCTATCCCGTTCAGGTTGGCCACATGCTCCTGCCGCTGCTTATCGCTGGCCCGATGGTCGCCGGAGGTGGTGCAGTTGATAATCACATCGCAGTCATGGCGGGCGCGCAGCAGACGGATGGTTTCGGCAAATTTTCCGCTGTCCATCGTACCCAGCCCCCGATCGTCGCGCATATGGAGATGAACGATGGCGGCGCCCCGCTGCCAGCAGCGGTACGCGTCCGCGGCAATTTCTTCGGGCGTCAGCGGAATATTTTCATTGATGTCTTTTGGTGTCACCGCGCCGGTCAATGCGGCGGATATGATGACGTCGTTCCCTGTATTCATGGACCTGCCCCGCTTGCGATTGGTAGGAATTTTTGCCGGCAAAAGGATGCCCGGACGCACCGGCAGGCAACGTGACGTGCCGGTACGCGCGCCGCCGGCAACGGTGCCGCGGCGACAATAATCAAATGCGCCGTGTCGTTTTCCGGTATGGCGACCCGGCGACTGGCAATGGCGGTTCATCCCTCACCGGATGCCCCGTTACTTGATTTCGTCTTCTTCCTGGCCGCCGTTGACGCGCGGACGTATGACCTTGCCTTTCTTCTCGGCCGCCTTGACCAGCTCAGCCTCTTCGTGCGCCCAGTGCCAGTAATTGACTTCGTGGGGGCTGTGTTCGGTGGCGGTGACGAACATTTCGGTGGAGAAGGCGTTGCGCAGCTCATTGGCGATATCTTCTTTCCATGCTTTTCTGAGCTGCTGAGTGGTAATGCGGCGGGTGACGCGGCTGCCGGTACGCATAATAAGTTCGGCGATTTCCTGCGCCCGCGCGTAGCAGGATTCCGTATCCGGACAGATCTCGTTAACCATCCCCAGGGCCAGGGCCTTGCGGGCCGTGATGATCTCGCCGGTCAGTTCCGCATAGGCATATCTCTTGCGGCCCATCAGTTCCCGCCAGGCGATGCCGATGCCGTCACCGGGCACCATGTTGACGCGAAAGTGCATATCCGTGGTCCACGCATCTTCGGTGCAAAGGGTAAGATCGCTGAAAAGCACCAGATCGGTATGGAAAGCGGCGCCGTTCCATACGCCGATGGTGGGCACTTCCACATCGAATACCTGGCCTTCGATATCGTTGGTACCGTCATAGTATTGATACTCGTACATCTTCCAGGCTTCTTCCGGCGCGGAGTTGAACTCGGTTGCCGGGCCCCAGTTGCCCTTATCGTCAAGCCGGCCGATGCCCTTCATAAAGTCCTTTCCCGTCCCGCCCAGGATGATGACCTCGTTATCGGGATCCCTGCCGGCCCAGTCGAAAAAGTAGTGAAGAGCCTGGTGCGCGGGCGCCCCCCATTGCAGGCTGTCGCCGTTGGTATGCAGCCGGGCTTCGAGAATGCCGTTTTCCCGTTTCATGGTGAAGCAGTGTTTCAGTTTCTCCGCATACTCTTCGAAACGCATATGGGAAATCGTTCCCAATTCCTTATGGGACATTTCTTTTCGTTTTCCGTGATCAGACTCGTAATTGGCTTTAATCGCCATGGTTTACTCCTTTATAGCTTTATTAGAATCTCTTGGAAGCAACACAGGTTTAAATGATGTGATATACATTTTAGGTCCGGTGCTTTCGGGCAATAAAAACGTACCATCGCTGTACAAATGGTGGAAATTCTTTTTATTTTTCCGGCTATGCATTTTCGACATAACCATTGTGGCGATGTTACCGCAGGCGCAGATTTTGCCTGAAGAACATAGGTGACCCGCATCATAAAAAACAAGAAAATAGCGTATTGCGCATGCCGATTGCCATTAAGGGAACTGGACTATATTCAGCATATTTATCAATAGGAAATTAAATTCTTTCACAGGCGGAAAGAGGAGGCTAAATATTACGCGCAAGAGGACCATAAAGAGATATATAGCTATATGATAAAATGCAATGAAGGTTTGATATAGCGCATGGGGGAGGGTAAGCGGGATGGCATCTTAATTTACTGTTTCAAGAAAGATTTAAACTCTTTCAAAAATATGGCCACCGAGGGATTGGTATTTTTGCTGTCCCACACCAGTTCCAGGTTAAACCAGCAGTCCTGTTCGGCAATGTCCAGCATAACGCAGTTCTGGCCGGTCAGGTATCCGCGGTGCCTGGGCATCAGGAGCACCGCGCGGTCGCTAAATTCCAGGTTAAAGCAGCAGGTCTTAAGATTGGGGTATTCTTTATCCAGGGTGAAATCAATGTTACGAATGGTCAAGAAACGGGTGCTGTATTCATCGGACAAGGAAAATTCCCGGGGATCAATGCGCATTATCGGCCATTCGCTGACCTCACGCAGGGAAACGCTGCCGCGTCCGGCCAGGGGATGGCATTTATTGACCACCGCGCACAGCGGATCGGTTTGAAAAGGCAGCGTGCAAAATCTCGATTCATTGGCCATAAAATTAGGCCTGATAAGAAATCCCATGTCGCTGGCGTGATTATCCAGTAACGCGAGGGCCTCATCCAGCTCGCTGTCGCGGCATTCTATAAGGATATCGTTATGGGTGGCGCGGAACTGCGTCAGGAAAGTAATCAAGAATTTCTGGATAGCTTCCCCCAGGAAGGTCACGGCAAGCCGGCGCCGGCTTTTCCCGGTAAATGAATGAATCGCCGTTATGGAAGTTTCATACTGGAATAATATTTTCCCCGCTTCTTCGGTGAATAATTTTCCCGCGGTAGTCAGCTCGACCTTGTGGGTATCGCGTTTAAAAAAACTGACGCCAAAATATTCTTCCAAGTATTTCATATGCCGGCTTAATACCGGCTGGGTGATATTCATTTTCTGCGCGGCTTTACTAAAATTCAGTGTTTTCGATAATAAAACGAATTCATGTAAAAGTTGTGTTTCCATGATAGTTCTCTAGCCACTGAATAATACATATCCTTATCCTACTGGAGAGCCACCGGCTAAACCGTGAGACTCATCAAAGGCTTTACTCCGCCAAGGCTTTCGTTATGAAGTTTTCGCATAATCGCCATTAAACGACGGCATAAGTCAGACAGATGTAATTAAAATGTGAGTTAAATGTGTACTGCCGGGCGCAGGTTGCGTGATAGGGCCAGGGTAGGATGCGCGGCCAAATATTCGCCCTGTTACCGGGTGACGCCCGTCCTTGCTTTTCCATTTCATGCCTAAGCTCAGCCATATTTAATCTTTGACCCGCGCTGGCGGGGTTGTTAGCTTTTTTGTCTGACAAAAGAAACAGCCTTTGCGGGATGACAGACCATGACATCTGAGGTTTTAACGGATATTTTAGGGGAGAAGCTGGTGGGTTGGCGCAGGGAGCTGCATCAATATCCGGAATTATCCAATCACGAATTCCAGACGACGCAAAAAATCAGGCAATGGTTAAGCGAAGCGGACATCCCTCTCCTGCCGCTCGCGCTGAACACCGGCGTGGTCGCGGAAATCGGCCGTCGCGACGGGCCGATCGTCGCCTTGCGCGCCGATATCGACGCCCTGCCCATTGATGAGCAATCGGACCGGCCGTTCAGTTCACGTAACCCCGGCGTCATGCATGCCTGCGGCCATGATATCCACACCTCGATTATGCTGGGCGCCGCGCTGCTGCTGAAAGAGCGGGAGGCCGATCTGGCCGGTAAAGTCCGGATCCTGTTCCAGCCGGCCGAGGAAACCTTCGACGGCGCCCGGCAGCTTATCGACGCCGGCGCGCTGGAGGGCGTGAGCGTGATCTTCGGCGGCCATAACGCCCCCGATTTACCGGTGGGCGAATTCGGCACCCGTTCCGGACCGCTGCATGCCAACGTCGACCGCTTTGAAATCCTGGTTAACGGTAAAGGCGCCCATGCCGCCCGTCCCGAGGAAGGCGTCGACAGCATCGTGCTGGCGGCGCATATCATCACCGCGTTGCAAACCTTGCCCAGCCGCGCCTTTAGCGCCCTGGAATCGGTGGTGTTAAGCGTCACGCGCATCAACGGCGGCAATACCTGGAATGTGCTGCCGCAGCAGGTGGAACTTGAGGGCACGGTGCGCACCCATAATACGGCGGTCCGGGCCAGGATGCCGGAAAAAATCACCCGCCTGATTGAACATATCGCCGCCGGCTTCGGCGCCCATGCCGAACTGCGCTGGCACGCCGGGCCGCCGGTACTGGTAAACAGCGCTGAATGGGCGGATTTCACCAAGGACGTGGCGGCCCGGGAGGGTTATCGGGTCCACGATCTGCCACCGCTGATGGGCGGCGAAGACTTTGCCTTTTATCTGCACCGCTTGCCCGGCGCGTTCGTCAATATCGGTTCGGCCAGCGCCTTCGGCCTGCATCATCCGCGTTTCGATCCCGCGGAAGCGCTCATCGCCCCGGCGGCGCGCTATTTCACGCGCCTGGCGCATGAGACGCTGCATAAGCTGCGGCGCTGAGCGGGGAGCCGATGGCGCGCGGCCGGCGCTCAGGCGCGGCGCCGGGGGCCGGCTACAATCGCTGGCCTCCGCTGGCGTCGATGCGCTGCCCGGTTATCCAGCGGCCGCCCTCGCCGGCCAGAAACGCCACCACCTCCGCGATATCTTCCGGCTGGCCCACCCGGCCCAGCGCCACGCTTTGGCCGATCACCACCGCGGACCGCGGATCGGCGGCGCGCGGGTTCATCGCCGTGGCGGTCGCGCCCGGCAATACGGCATTCACCGTGATGGCCCGGCTTCCCAGCTCAGCCGCCAGCAACACGCCGAGGCTTTCCAGCGCCGCCTTTGCGGGCGCATAGGCCGCCATTTCCGGGAAAGCGGCCCGGGTACTCATGGAGGAAATATTGATTATTCGCCCGCCGTCCCGCAGCAGCGGGATGGCGCGCTGGATAATGAAAAACGGCGAAATAAAATTGACCTGCAGCGTATCAGCCAGCCGCTGCGGCGTGACTTCCGCGATAGCCGCCCGTCCGCCCTGCCCGGCGTTATTGACCAGGATATCAAACCGCGGCGCGCCGAAAAGCCGGGTCAACTCAGCCTGCAGGCGGTCCATCAGCAGCTGCGCGCCCGTGCTCTCTTCCAGCGACGCCTGCAGGATAAAGGCGCGGCCGCCCGCCCGTTCAATGTCATCGGCCACGCGCGCCGCGTCCTCCCGCGCACGGCGATAATGCACGGCCACCGCCACGCCCTGTCGGGCCAGCGCCAGCGCAATGGACCGGCCGATACCGCGGCTGGCGCCGGTGACCAGGGCTATTTTAGGCATGGTCCGGCTCCGTCGCTGCCAGGGGGTTATCCCACCCCTGGCGCGCCTCCAGCAGGCGCGCCAGTTGCGTCAGCGCATGGCGGTCCACTTTATTGGTGCCCGCCCAGGGCAATTCGGCCAGGAAGGCGATACGCCGCGGATGCTGGTAGGCCGGGCCGTGCGCGAGGGCATACTGCTTTAAGGCATCCGGGCTCAGGGCGCTGTCGGGCTGTAGCACCACAAACGCCACCGGCACCTGACTGCGCTCCTCATCGGGCAGCGGTACCACGCAGACCTGACGCACATGGGGATGGGACTCAAGCGTTTTCTCCACCTCCACCGGAAAAATATTCTCGCCGGAGCAGACAAACATATCATCCGCGCGGCCGGTAAAATAATAAAATCCCTGTTCATCGCGTCGCATGACATCACCGCTGTAATACCAGCCCCCGCGAAACACCTGGCTGCTTTTTTCCGGCAGGCCGAGATAACCCGGGGTCACCGCCGGGTTGCGCATGCAGAGCACGCCGTCGTTTTCCGTTTCCCCGTCCACCAGCTTCACTTCTCCCGCCGCAAGCGGGTATCCCAGCGCCAGCGGCGGAGTGGGCAACCCGTCGGGATGAGGACCGAACACCGCCGGCCCCGCCTCGGTGGTGCCATAACCGTGGGTGATGGTCGCCGTGGGAAACGCCTGCTGGATACGGTTGAGCAACGAGAGCGACATGGGGGCGGACCCGAGCATCAGGCGGTTGAGGGCGGAGTAATCCCGCCCGGCCAGCAGGCGCGGATCGCGCAACAGCCGGGCGAACATGGTCGGCACGGCGGTGACGATATTGATACGGTAATCGGCAAGGGCGGCGGCATAGCGCTGGGCGTCGAATGCCGGCAGCACCACCAGCAAGCCGTTAACCGCAAAGACCCGTTTGGTGAGAAATAAGCCGTTCATATGAAACAAGGGCTGCGCCAACAGGTAACGCGCCTGCGGCGCGTCCGGCTCCACGCCGCCGCTGCGGGTGGCCTCCAGCGCCCACAGCTGCCCCTGGTGGGTCAGCGGCACGCCTTTCGGCCGCCCGGTGGAGCCGGAGGTGTAAAGAATCATCGCCACCTCCCCCGGCAGGGGTTGCACGGTGTCGAAAGCCTGCGGCTTGATACGCCGCCGGAAAGCGTCCTCGCCGTCGCCGTCAAAGTTCACCAGCGGCAGTTTGCCTTTTAAAAGCGCGTAACGCGCCTCGTCCACAAACGCCAGGCGAATTTGCGCGTCGGCCACCAGGTATTCCAGCGTCTCGATCGGTACTTTGATATTGAGCGGCACCGCGACCAGCCCCGCCCGCATAATGCCGAAATACGCGGCAATGTATTGCGCGCTGTTAAGCGAGGCGATGGCGACGGTACTGCCCCGGGGCAGGCCAAGATCGCTCAGGTAGCGGGCGACGCCGCCGGCCAGCTCATCAATCTGCCGATGGCTCCAATGGCGCGGGCGGGCGGGATCGCCCAGGTCAATCAGCGCATCACGCTGTAAATCCCCGCGGCGGACGATCAGATCGCCCAGGTTGTGGTGATGAAACGGCATAGCGACTCCTTTATAACGCCGGTGGCGGTAATTGCGCGGCGTCAACGTCAAATAAGGGAAAATGGCAGGCGACCTGTCGTTGGTCGCCGCCGGCGCGCAGCGGCGGACGCTCCACCCGGCAACGTTCTTTGGCGCGCGGGCAGCGGGTGTGAAACGGGCAGCCGGGCGGCGGGGAAATTGGGCTGGGCAATTCGCCCGTCAGCAGGTTGCGGCCGCGCGCTGCGCGGGGATCCGCCACCGGCGCCGCCGCCAGCAGCGCGGAAGTATAAGGATGGGCGGGTTTGGCCCACACCTGGCGCGTGGGACCGCTCTCAACGATGCGTCCCAGGTACATGACCAGCAGCCGGTCGGCGATATATTCCACTACGGAAAGATCGTGGGAAATAAACAGGTAGGCCACGCCGGTGCGCTGCTGGATATCGCGCATCAGGTTAATCACCTGCGCCCGCACCGATACGTCCAGGGCGGAGACCGGCTCATCGCAGATGATAACCTTAGGCTCCAGGATTAACGCCCGGGCAATGCCGATGCGCTGACGCTGGCCGCCGGAAAACTCATGGGGAAACCGTGAGGACGCCGCCGCGGGCAATCCCACCAGTTCCAGCAGCTCGCCGACCCGCCGCCGGATTGCCGCCCCCTGCCAGCCCGCCGCCTCAAGCGGCCGGCCGATGCTTTTTCCCACGCTTTGGCGCGGATTAAGCGACCCCTGCGGGTCCTGGAACATCATCTGCATATCCGCCCGATAGGGTAGCAAGGCTTTGCGGCCTAAATGGGTAATGTCGGCATCGCCGATATGTATGCTGCCGCCGGTACTGGGAATTAACCGCATCACCGCCTTGCCCAGGGTGGATTTGCCGCAGCCCGACTCCCCCACCAGCCCGACGGTTTCACCGCGGCTGAGGGTCAGATCCACCCCAGACAGGGCGAATACCCGCCCGTCGCGGGTGGGATAACCAACCTGCAGATTGTTTACGCTAAGCAATGGTTTCATCAGTGCCGGCCTCCGTTGACCCAGCGTAGCGGCGCGGGCTGCGCCTGCGCCTGCGCCACCAGGCAGGCGGCCCGGTGCGCCGGACGCAGAGGCGTCAGCTCCGGCCGCTGCAGGGCGCACGCGGGCGTTGCCTGCCGGCAGCGCGCCGCAAAAGCGCAGCCCGCGGGTAATTCCGCCAGGGCCGGCACCCGTCCCGGGATATCCACCAGCCGCTCATCCGGCCGTCCCGGGGTCGGCGTGGCGCGCAAGAGTCCCTGCGTATAGGGATGCAGCGGATAGTCGAACAGTTCCAGCACCGGCGCTTCCTCGACGATTTTGCCGGCATACATCACCGCCACACGCTGGGCCATGGCCGCGACCACGCCCAAATCGTGGGTGATAAGCATTAGCGCCATGCCGGTATCCGCCTGCAGCTCCCGCAGCAGCGCCAGTATTTGCGCCTGTATGGTCACATCCAGGGCGGTTGTGGGTTCGTCGGCGATCAATACCGCCGGCTTGCAGGCGATGGCCATGGCGATCATGACCCGCTGCGCCATGCCGCCCGATAATCGATGCGGATATTCATCCATGCGCCTGGCCGGGTCGGGAATATGTACCTGCTCCAACAGGGCGACGCCGCGGCGCCAGGCTTCGCGCCGCGACAGGCCTAAATGCACCCGCAAGACCTCGCCCAGCTGATCGCCGACGGTTTTCACCGGATTAAGCGAGCTCATCGGGTCCTGAAAAATCATCGCCAGCCGATTGCCGCGCAGTTGCCGCATCCGCCTTTCGCCCAGCGCCACCAGATTTTGTCCTTCAAACCGTATTTCTCCGCCGCTCAAATGCGCCGGGGGGGTGGGCAGCAGCCCCATCAGCGCCAGCGCGGTAAGGGATTTTCCGCAGCCCGACTCGCCCACCACCGCCAGGGTTTCGCCAGCCGCGAGGGCCAGGGAGATACCGTCCAGCGCGGTCACGCTGCCCTGGCGCCCGCGCAGTTCGACGCGCAGGTCGCTGACCTCCAGCACGCTGCTCATAGGCGATCCCTGAGCTTCGGGTTCAGGGCATCGTTCAGCCCGTCGCCAATCAGGTTCAGCGCCAGCACCGCCAGCATAATCGCCACGCCCGGCACCGCGCAGATATACCAAGAGGAGCGGATAAGCGTGCGCCCTTCCCCCACCAGCCGGCCCCAACTGGCCAGATTGGGATCGCCAAGGCCGAGGAAGGAGATAACGGATTCGTACAAGATCGCCCCGGCAACCACCAGCGACGACAGCACGATCACCGGCGGCATGACATTGGGCAGGATTTCGCCCAGGGCGATGCGCAGATTGCCCATGCCGCAGGCCCGGCACGCAAGCACGAACTCGCGATCCTTGAAAGACAGGAATTCGGCCCGGGTCAGCCGGGCGATGGGCTGCCAGGAAACCAGGCCGACGGCGATAATAATGTTTTCTATCCGCGGGCCCAGCACCGCCACCACGGTCAGCACAAACACCACGTTGGGAATGATCTGGAACAGCTCGGCGATGCGCATCAGCACTTCGTCGATCCAGCCGCCAAACCAGGCGGCGGCGGCTCCCACGGCCACGCCGAGCGTGGTGGCCACCAGGCTGGCCACCAGCCCGATAAGCAGGGTGGCGCGCGCGCCGTGGACGATAAGCGCCGTGATGTCGCGACCCAGGGAGTCGGTGCCCAGCGGATAGCGCCAATCGGTAAAGGGCCAAATCTCCGGCATGGCCACAATGCGCAGCGGGTCGACGGGATAAAGCCAGCCCGCCAGCAGCGCGGCGGCGGCGATGACCAACACAATCAGCGCGCCGCATACCGCGCCGCGATGGCGGCAAAACCGGCGCAGCAGCGCCAGGCGCGGCGCGGCGGCGGGCAACAGGGGGACGACTACAGACATATTTCAGCTCCCAATCCGCGGGTCCAGGCGGGAATACGCCACGTCCACCAGGATATTCACCACGATCACCACCAGCGAGCTAAGCACCAGCACCCCCATCACCACGGGAAAATTGCGGCTCATCACGCTGTCGAACAGGACCTGGCCGATGCCGGGCCAGCTGAACACGGATTCCACCACGACGCTGCCGCCCAGCACGGTGCCCAGTTGCAGGCCGAACAGGGTTACCACCGGCAACAGGGCATTGCGCATCATATGCCCGGTTATTACCCGCAGCCGGCTCAGGCCCCTGGCCCTGGCGGCGCGCACAAAATCCAGCTGGGCGATTTCCAGCATCGAGGCGCGCATCACCCGCGCGTAGGTCGCGGCATAAAACAGGCCCAGGGTCAGCGCCGGCAGCACCAGATGATGGACGATATCCGCCACCCGTCCCCAGGGCCGCTCATCGGCGCCGATGGTTTCCATCCCGCCCACCGGAAACCAGCCGAGTTTTACCGAGAACAGAATAATCATCATGATGCCGAGCCAGAAACCCGGCGCGGCGAAACACAGCACCGCCAGCGCCGATATCAGTGTGTCCCAGGCGCTGTTGACTTTTATGGCGGCCAGCACGCCGGCGCCGACGCCCACCAGCAGGGCCACCGCGATGCTTGCCAGCATCAGCAGCAACGTGGCGGGCAGGTGCGATAAGATGACGTCCAGCACCGGCAGGTTGTGCCGGTAGGAAAAACCCAGATCCAGCCGGGCCACCGCGCCGATATACTTCAGCAACTGCAGCCAGGCCGGCTGATCCAGCCCGTATAACGCGCGCAGCCGCTCGATCATCGCCGGGTCGGTAACCTGCTGTTCTGCGGTCATCACGTCCAGCAGGCTG
This sequence comes from Sodalis sp. C49, assembly GCF_046352915.1. Taxonomy (NCBI): domain Bacteria; kingdom Pseudomonadati; phylum Pseudomonadota; class Gammaproteobacteria; order Enterobacterales; family Bruguierivoracaceae; genus Sodalis; species Sodalis sp. C49. The sequence goes on from NZ_CP163303.1 coordinate 1,517,450, forward strand.
CCGGGCACGCATTTCATCAATACGAAATTGATGATGACCACCCCGAGCAGCAGCGGCACCGCTTGCAACAGGCGGCGCAGAATAATGCGCATCATGCCGCTACCCCGCCAGCCAGACGTCGTTCAGGGACGTGCCCTGGACATTGGCATCAGTGGTGAAGTTGCGGACGTTGGCGCGCGCCAGGGTGTAGGACTGCATTTCCACCAGAGGCACGATGGGCACGTCGGTGCTGGCCAGCCGGGAAAATTGCTGGATCAATGCGCGGCGTTTGGCCTCGTCCACCTCCACTGTGATAGCGCTTACCAAGTCGTCCATCGCCGGATTGCTATAGCCGGTGGCGTTGCGGAAAGCGGCGCCTTTAACGATGCCGTCGCTGGTAAAAAACTGGGTTACCGTCGGTACCGGCTCCAGCGGGGCGGTAAAGTTGGAAATAGCGATATCATAATCGTAATCGCTGTAAATGCGTTTCAGCGCCGTGGCGCGATCCACCGAATCGAGCCGCACGGTGATATTGAGATCTTCCAGGGCCTGTTTCAGGTATTGGCCCAGCTTGGCGTTCTCCTCGAACCAGGCCGCCGCCAGCAGGTTGACGGTAAACCGGCTGCCGTTTTTCACCGGCAGGCCGGCGGCATCCAGCAGGGCGGCCGCTTTTTTAACGTCAAATTCATAGCGGGGCACGTCGTCGGTGAAAAACAGGCTGTTGCTGCTGAAAATCGGCGCCACCGCCGGTTTCCCCCGACCAAAATAGATCGTGTTGACGATGAAATCACGGTCGATGCCATGCAGGATCGCCTGGCGCACTTCACGGCGCTTAACCACCTCGCGCCGCTGGTTAAACTCCACCGTTACCGTCCAGGCGCTGTTTTCATACCCGCTGGTATCAAGCACCACCTGGCCGGTTTTCAGCAAGCGGTCGATTTCCCTGGCGGGCACGGGGTTCGAATAGCCGAGTCCCAGTTCCCCGGTTTCCAGGGCGGCGGTACGCGACGCCGCGTCGCTCCACCACCTGACCAGCAGTTTGTCGAGATAGGGCTGGCCGGGCGACCAATAGCTATCGTTGCGGCGGTATTGCACATAGCTGCCGCGCGTCCATTTATCGAAAATCCATGGGCCGGTGCCGACCGGCTGGTTATTCAGCGGATGGGTCAGAATGTCCCTGCCCGCGTATAAATGTTTCGGCAGCAGCAGTTGGTATTGGCCCGCCAGTATGGATTTGAGGAAAAATTCAGGTACCGGATGATCAAAACTCAGCCGTACGTGATGGGCATCCAGGGCGGTGGCGGCGTTCAGGGCTTTCAGGGCGATACCGGCTGAAATGGCCTTCCAATGCTCGACAACGTTGTAGACGACGTCGTCCGCGGTAAAATCGGCGCCGTCATGCCATTTCACTCCCTGGCGCAGGGTGATGTCATAACTTTTATAGTCGGCGGCAGGCACCACCGATTCGGCCAGCGCCGGCTGAAAATGCAGCGTATTGTCGAGCTTCAGCAAACGCTCCAGTATTTTGGTTGACGTCTGGAAAGGCGACGAACCGCCGCCGCCCGGCACAAACAGCGCCTGAGGCTCAAGTCCCCCCCAGGAGATGACCAGGGTACCGCCGCGGCGCGCCGCGCCGCCCGCCACCTCGGCGGCGCTGGCGTTGGTCGCCAGCCCCAGGCCGGGGATGCCGCTGGACAACGCCGCAAGCGATCCCCCCACCCCCAGGATGCCGAGGAATTTACGCCGTGAAAAATGTCCGTTCATGATGAAACTCCCGGTTGTGCAACGCCGGTGGCGTAGCTTGCGCGGCCGATAGCCAGTAATTGTTGTTGTCCGTTAAATACGTCCACGTCGGCGACGCCGACGGTACGGCCTGAGCGCCTGACGCGGGCCACCACCCGCAGGGAGGTATTCACCGCCGGGCGCAGGTAATCGACACGAAAATTGATGGTGGGCAAACCGGTTCCGACCATCATCGCCAGCGCGAAGTCGCCGACGGTATCGATAATCGAGGCCAGCGGTCCGCCATGCCACTGGCCGCTGCCGGCGCTGCGCTCGAACTCCGCCCGCATCGGCACCGTTACCGTCAGGGTCTGCTGATCGTAATCCACCGCCTCCACGCGCAGCTGCAGCCAGGCGATAAACGGCGATAATCGGAACTTTTCCTCGATTTGCGTTTTGCTCAGCCGCGCGCTCATACCACCACCACCTTGCCGATCACCTGGCGTTGCTCCAGCGAGGCCAGCGCCTGCGCGCCCTGCTCCAGCGGCCATTGGCGATCGATCAGGACGTTAAGCCGTTTGTCGCGCACCTGATCCAGCAACTGATGCAGGTCATCGCGCTCCCAGCCATTGGCGCCGCGGATCTGCAATTCATAGGTCCAGATGTAGCGCAAATCCTCGACGGGATTAAAACCGGCGGTGGCGCCGCAGGTCAGCAGCCGCCCCCCCACGCGCAGGCAGCGCAGGGATTTAACCCAGGTATCGCCGCCGGTAAAATTGACCACCACATCCACGCCGCCCGGCACGGCGGCGTGGCGCGACCGCGCGGGCTTGCCGAAGCGCTGGAACACTTCTTTGGCAAAGTCCTGTTCGGTGTAGCGGATGATATGGTCGGCGCCGACGGCGCGCAGGCGTTCGGCTTTCTCCTCGCTGCCGGCGCAGGCAATCACCTGCGCGCCGGCCAGCTTCGCCAGTTGCACGCAACAGACCCCGACGCCGCCGCTGGCGCCGAGGATCAAGACCTTTTCCCCGGCCTGTATCTGGCCGATAGTCACCATCATGCGCCGGGCGGTGCCGTAGGCCACCGGCAGCGCCGCCGCTTCCGCGAAGCTGATTTCATCGGGCAAAGCGATCAGCTGATGGGCCGGCACCCGGCATAGTTCGGCCAGGCCGCCGTGGGTGGTCTCGCCCACCAGTCCGCCGTCAACCCGGTTTATCGGGTCCACCACCACGCGGTCGCCGATATGCCAACCGGTCACCCCTTCGCCCAGGGCGACGATCTCGCCGGCCACATCCAGGCCGATAATCAGCGGCAGGGGCAGCGTAATGCCCGGCATGCCGCGCCGGGTAAACACATCATGGTAATTGAGTGAGGAGGCGCGCACGCGCAGCACCACATCCCCCCTGCCGGCGATGGGATCGGGAAAAGCGTTTTCCAGCCGCAGCTTCTCATTACCGCCATGTTCACGTAATACGATGGCTTTCATGCTTAACGAACCTTAAAATAAAGAAAATCAAGAGGCTGCGAACAGCAGGGCGACATTGAAAGCGTGGTCGGCGCTAACCAGCAAGGTATCCGGCGCCGGGGATAAGGCCTGGATGCCGCTGCGCTGAAAATAGTCGGTGGTGGCGCTCAGCGACGAGACCGCAAATTCCAGCGCCACCATGCGCTCGGCGCCGTTTTCGCCTGCCGGGACCGGCCCATACAGCCCGGCGGCCCGCTGCGGGGTGATAAATCGCACCCGGGTTTTGCCCGCCTGCAGCCAATAGCCGCCCTGGCCGTCGTCATGAATAGCCTTATGACCAAACAGCGTGCCGTAAAGGCCGGCCACCGCCGCGGGGTCGGCCGCGGCAATCACAAAGGCGCTGATATCGACGACGCCGTTGGGATGCCGGCGCCATGGGGCGCGCCAGACCAGTTCCGGCGTTTCATGCTGGCAAAAAAAACTGCGGCCGTTTTTTATCCGCCCGGCGGCCAGCCTGACGGTACGAAAACGGGCTTCAGGCCGGCTGCCGTCGGGCAGCGTCACGGGACGGAAAAATGAGGCGGGGGGATCGCCGGCCAGACCGACGGATTGCAGATGGCGGTAGACCGCATCGGCGTCAGTGGTTTTCCACACCAGGCCGGTGAGCCCGAGGGGCGCGTTCCACAGGTCCTGGCGTTTATCGGCGTTGCCCGCCTCAAACCCCAGCAGCTCAAAATAGTTTTCGCCAAAAATGGCCAGATGGTTGCTGGAGCCCAGGGAATGGTGACCGCGCGGCGTCAACTGGAACCCTAAAAGCGTAAATAATCGCTGCGTTTCATCAAGCTTGCCCGCGACGTTAATCACCGCGTGATCCACTACCGGAATTAAGGCATCCATTAACTTTTACCTGACTATCCAATAACTAAACAGAGGTATAACTCTAACCAAGGCATGGACGGATGCAAAAGTACAAATCCGGTAAAGGTTAACCGGAAACCGGCTAACCGAATCGCCGCCAGTCGTGTGGATGCGTCAGGGTATTGCTGGACGTCAGGGACGGCGCTCAGTGCGCCAGGGTAAACTCGGAAAGGGGCTTTGCGGGGGACAACGAAAACGACGCCTTCATATCGCGAACCTCTTCCATGGGGCTGCGGCCAAAGAATCGCTTGAATTCGCGACTGAACTGCGAGGGGCTGTCATAGCCGACCCGGGACGAAGCGGATGCCGCGGTCAGGCCATCACGGATCATCAGTAGCCGGGCCTGGTGCAATCGCGTCGACTTGATGTACTGGATGGGCGATGTTTGGGTCACCGTCTTGAAATGGGCATGAAAGGCAGGCACGCTCATGCCGGCTTCGCCGGCTAAATGCGCGACATCCAATGACTGCGCATAATCGGCATGGATCCGGCGCAATGCCTTGGCAACGCGGCCGAACTGGCCCTGATGCGCCAAAGCCGCCCGCATGGCGCCCCCTTGTTCCCCGACCAGTACGCGGTAATAAATCTCCCTCACCACCGCGGGGCCCAATATGTGCGCGTCGCGCGGACAGGTCATGATTTCAAGCAATCGCAGCGTGGCATCGGCCAATGCGCCGCTCAGCGGGGTCGAGGCGATACCCAAGGGCATGCCGGGCACGGCCTGCGGGCCAGAATGATTTATTTGCAACATCAAATCGGCCACTTGCGTCAGATCTAAGCTTATGGCGACGGCCAGCATCGGCTCGGATGCGCTCGCCTCGGTTTGGGTGGAAAAGGGCAAGGGCACCGACAATACCAGGTAATGCTGGGCGTCATAAACATAGACATCGCTGCCCAGAAAGCCGCGCTTACGTCCCTGACAAACAATCACGATGCTCGGTTCGTATAAAACGGGCGTTCGTCCCAAAGGCCGGTCCGAGCGCATAAAGCGAACGGCATCCAGCGCGGACAGCGTGTAGCCCTCATTGGGCGCCAATTGCATCAGCAGCGCCGACATCCGCTGGGTGGTGGTGTCCTCGATTGCCGCCATATGCCATCGTCTCCCGTTGCGGCCGTTCAGAGGAATCAGCCATCGTTTCGCCAACCTTAAGGGAAATAAATCACCAGCGCAATAGGAATAGGCAATGATGCAATAGCCATGGCTATTCCCGCAACGGCGCCCCGCTCCTACTATAGGCCTTCGGCCCGTTATTGTTGCCAGGACACAGGAGGCACCCGTCATGAATCACAACAGGTACGTCGGCGTTTGGGTGACAGCCGATGGCTACATTCGCCATGAGCTGCTTGCCAACGGCCGCTACGACGAGGCCCGGGGCACGCGCAAAAGCGCCTATCGGGGCAGCTACCGCATTGAAGGCGATCATATCCTGTATTGCGACGATACCGGCTTTTCCGCCGACGGCGACTTCCGTGACGGCGTTTTATACCACGCCGGCATGGTGCTGCGCCGCGAGATAACCCACTGAAAAGGAGTTAACCATTATGACCGTAGCTACAGAATCCAAAGTCATCCTTATTACCGGCGCCAGCAGCGGCATCGGCGAGGCCACCGCGCGGCTTCTCGCCAGCCAGAAACACCAGCTCGTCATCGGCGCCCGCCGCACGGAGCGGCTGGCCGCACTGGCCGGGGAGATCCAGGCCGGCGGCGGCTCGGTCTGCTTTCGGGCGCTCGATGTCACATCGGCAAAGGACGTCGATGACTTTGCCAGGTTTGCCCAAGAGACCTTTGGCCGCATCGACGTCATCGTCAACAATGCGGGCGTCATGCCGCTTTCGCCTCTGGCCGCGCGCAAGGTGGACGAGTGGGATCGGATGATCGACGTGAATATCCGCGGCGTCCTGCACGGCATCGCGGCGGTGCTGCCCGTCATGACGCAACAGGGCCATGGCCAGGTGATCAACGTGTCTTCCATCGGCGGGCTGTCGGTATCGCCCACGGCGGCGGTGTACTGCGCAACCAAATACGCGGTACGCGCCATCTCCGACGGCCTGCGCCAAGAGTCCGACGCGATCCGCGTAACGGTTATCTGCCCGGGCGTGGTCGAATCGGAACTGGCCGACCAGATTTCCGACGAAACGGCCCGCAACGCCATGCGCGAATTCCGCCGCATCGCATTAACGCCGGATGCCGTCGCGCGCGCCATAGCCTATGCGATCGCGCAGCCCGACGATGTCGACGTTAGCGAAATAGTCGTTCGACCCACGGCCAGTCCCTACTGATTTATCAACCCTTCGCAGTTGCAAGGGGTGCGCGGGATATCCGGAATATCACGCAAAACGTCCAGCATGGACAAAGCAGGCTATCCCGTCGGCGCGGTGGCCATGACCTTAATCAAGGGACATATCATGAAAACAACTGAGAAAATAGGGTTCATTACGGGTGCGTCGTAAGGCATCGCCAATGAACTGGCATTGCAGAAGATGCAGGATGTGCGTGCAGACATCCATGCCTGGCAGGGAACGGCGCAAGCGACCGACTTCACCGATTGACCGCCTGCGCGCGCCATTTAACGGGCCGGGGGGGAATGAGGTAAAAGACGGCCGACTGATATTGCGGCGCTGGCATGTCGGCTATTGCGGCCGTTGATCTTGCCGAGACTGTCGTTGATACTGGCATACGCCCGGATTGTCCCGCCCGCAACGGCGCCATAGGCGGGGCGCCGCAAACCTATCCCGGAGAGACTATGTACACAGACCAGCGCTTTGCCGCTTTCCTGTTCGATATGGACGGCACCCTGCTCAACTCCATTGCCTCGGCCGAACGCGTCTGGTCGCGCTGGGCCGCGCGGCACGGGCTGGACGTGGCGACGTTTCTGCCCACCATCCACGGGGTGCGCAGTGTCGAAACCATTCGCCGCCTGAACCTGCCGGGCGTCGACCCCGAGGCCGAGGCCCGGGCAATCACCCAGGCGGAGATCGAGGATACCGACGGCATCGTCCCGATTGCCCATGCCCCGGATTTCCTGGCCGCGCTGCCACCGGACCGCTGGGCTATCGTTACATCCGCCCCGCGGGAACTGGCCTTGCGCCGCCTGCGGGCCGCCGGACTGAGGGTGCCTGCGCTGCTGATAAGCGCCGAAGACGTGGTCCGCGGCAAACCCGCGCCTGACTGCTACCTGATGGCCGCCGATCGGCTGGGGGTCGACGCCGGCCGGTGCCTGGTGTTCGAAGACGCGCCGGCCGGGATTGCCGCGGCTGAAGCGGCGGGGGCCAGGGTGGTGGTCATCACGGCGACGCACCGCCATCCGATGCGGGTTCGCCACCTTGCCCTGGCGGATTATGGCGAATACCGGGCAGCGGCGGATACCGGCGGGCTGATACTGGCGCGGCGGTAAATCAGGGCGGCGGCATGGCAAGGCCAGGTCGGGTGCGGTAAGCCTTGCCAACCCTTCCTGCGGAACCTGGGCTGGGGTGCCACAGGCGCTATACCGCGCCGTGGCCCTCCCCGGGTGCCCGGTTCACCCATACCAGGCATATCCCTTGGGCACGCGCGAGAATCCGGCCGCGGACAAAGCGTCCGCGACCGGGCTGCCATGCGCCGGCCGGCCGTCGACATCCTCAAGCGTAAACACGCGGCGTTTCTCGCGCTGCAGCGCGGCGGCCAGCGCGCGCAAACCGCCGGCCCGCCATCCGATGTCGTCGTTATCGATAAAGGTTAACAGCTGGCGGCCGCTTTGCGCCAGATAGTATGCCAGCCTGCCGTTGCAGATCACCACCATGGCGCCGACGCGCCGGGCCGGACGCAGGTCTGCCGGGTTGGACGGCCAGGGCAACAGCCAGCCGAAGGGATTGGCCGGATCGCTGGCCGACAGCGCCACCGCCACCGGTTCGCCGGACGCCGCATCGGTTTGCGCCAATTCACGCAGGCGTTCAATACAGTCCTTATCGGCAAACTGCGCGGCGCCCAGGCCGGTGATAAAACGCCCACGCAGCACGCGGCCCGCCTCTTCCATCCGCCGCAGCACCGGCATCAGCGCGGGAAAGCCTCCCGGCACCTGCTCGGCCATCGCCACCCCGCGGCTTACCACGCCATAGCGGTCGAACAGATTCTCGACCTGGGTCAGCATCCTGAGGGTCGGGCTGGCCGCCTCGCCGGCCAGCAATGACCAGCGGCCGGCCAGGACCGCATCGCCGAACCGGGCGTTCCGCGCCGATACCGGTTTGGCCGGCGCCCACACCGGTACCCAGCCCGCCACCTGGCGCCGGTGCCGTGGGGCGCGGGCCGGGCGTGAACGGGTGGGCGGGCGTATCCCCGTCAGCGCGCGCAGCGGCGACCAGGTGTCGCTGGTGAGACGGCCTTGCCAGACGAGATCCCAAACGGTTTCCGCCATTTCAGCGGGCGCTATTTCCGCCCCGGCCTCCTGGCCGGGCCCAGCCGCCAGGCGCGCCTGGACGAGCGGCGCCAGTTGACGGACAAAATAGGCGCCGCCATCGGCCAGCACGGCGAGAATGGACTGTTGCAGCGCGGAGGCGGTTGACGCGCCGGCCTCATCATTCACCCGCGGCAGCGTTGCGCCGGCGTTTTCGCGCAGATGCAGGGAGACCAGTCCATCGTCGTCGCCAAGCGCGCCATGGCCGGCCCAAACCACCTCGCCGGCGGCAATCAGCTCATCCAGCATCGACGGATGATAGTCATGGACCCTGGCGGGCAAAATCTGGCGTTCCCACAGCGAAGCCGGCAACGCGACCCCCGCCAGTTGCTCGATGACCCGGGCGACGCCCTCGACGCCTTCAAATGCGCCGAGCGCGGCGGACGGGTCGGGATCCGACGCCGGCGCGGCGGCGTCGGTCAGTACGCCCTGGCGCTCCAGCACCAGCCGCACCACGGCCTCGCGCGGCACCGGCCGGGTCGCCTCGCGCGCCGCCTGCAAAGAGCGCGCCCGCAAACGGCGGAATACCTCATCCCACACCCACCGACGCTGCTGGCCGCCGTCGGCGGGCGCGCCGGAGTCGGTGTCCGGTCCGGGCCCGCCCGCGACGTTGCAGGGTAACACCCTGCCCTGATCGCGCAGGCGCTCCAGTTGCTCATTCACAATGGCCACGCCTAGCCCAAAGTGCGCCGCCGCCTGCGCCGGGGTAAAAGGCGCGTGCGTGCGCGCATAGCGGCTGAGCAGCTCGCGCAGGGGATCGCCGGCCGCCTGCAAAAACGCGGCCGGAATGCCCGGCGGTAAAGTTACCCCCAACGCATCGCGCAGGCGGGCGGCATCTTCTATGCCGGCCCAGCGCGCCTCGCCCGCGATGCGCACGGGAATAATCCGCGCCGCCGCCGCCAGCTGCGCCAGATAATCGCCGGCACCGCCCCCATCGGCCAGGCGCGCGGCGATTTCCGCGCGCGACAGGGGACCGAGCTCGCGCAACAGGTCGGCCACCCCTTCAGCGCCCTTTGCGCGCCGAGCGGCGGCGGTGCGCTGCAATTCCTCCCCGACCCGTTCCACCACCCGGGGGTCGAGCAGCTCGCCAAGCTCCACCTGACCCAGCAGTTCGCCGAGCAGGCCGCTGTCCAGCGACAGTACGGACGCCCGTCGTTCCGCCAGCGGCGCATCGCCCTGGTACATAAACTCAATCACATACCCGAACAGCAGATTAGCCGCAAACGGCGAGGGGATCTCGGTGGTAACCTCCCGCATGCGCACCGCGCCGTCATTGATGCGCTGCATCAGCGCCTGCAATGCCCCCAGATCATATACGTCCTGCAAACATTCCCTGGCGGTCTCGATGATCAGCGGAAAATCGTCATGCTCCCGGGCAATTTCCAGCAGCTGACCGGCGCGCAAGCGCTGCTGCCACAACGGCGAGCGTTTGCCGGGGCGCCGACGCGGCAGCAGCAAGGCGCGCGCCGCGCATTCGCGAAAGCGGGCGATAAACAGCGCCGACTGCCCCACCGCATCGGTGACGATTTGCGGCAGCGTATGGGGATCGAACACGAACAGTTCCGCGCCGGGAAGTCGGCCGACGCTGTCCGGTATGCGGACAATAATACCGTCGTCGCTGGCGACGACGGCGGGGTCGACTTTTAAGCGCTGATGGACGCGCGCGGCGATGGCCAGCGCCCAGGGGCCGTGCACGCGCTGGCCATAAGGCGAGTGCAGCATGACCCGCCAGTCGCCGCTCTCGTCGCGGCAGCGCTCAATCACCAGCGTTTGATCGGTGGGCAGCACCTCGGTGGCGTCGCGTTGCTCCGCCACCAGTTCGACCAGATTAGTGATGGCGTTATCATCCAGACCCGCGGCCTTAAGCCGCGCCGCCAGCGGGTGGTCCTGCGCCAACGGGCCGCGGATGCCCGCCGTCGCCGCCTCCGCCTCGCGCAGGAAGACGCCGATGGCCTCCCCCAGTTCGGCCGGCCGGCCGGCATTGTCGCCGTGCCAAAACGGCAGGCGGGCGGAGCGGCCCGGCGCCGGGACCACCACCACCTGATCGTGGGTAATCTGCTGGATGCGCCAGGAGGTGGCGCCCAGGGTTATCACATCGTTGACCCGCGACTCGTAGACCATCTCCTCGTCAAGCTCGCCGACCCGACGCGCGCCGCTTTTTTCCTCGCCTTGCGGCAAGACGACGCTGAACATGCCGCGATCGGGAATGGTGCCGCCGCTGATCACCGCCAATTGCTGCGCCCCCGGGCGGGCGGTAAGCAAACCGCTCGCCCGATCCCAGACCAGCCGCGGGCGAAACTCGCCGAACGCCTCCGACGGATAGCGGCCGGCCAGCATATCCAGAGTAGCGTCGAAGGCGCTGCGCGGCAGGGCGCGAAACGGATCCGCGCGCCGCACCCGCAGGAACCACTCCTCGATATTCAGCGGTTCCATGGCCACCGCGGCCACGGTCTGCTGCGCCAGCACATCGAGCGGGTTACGCGGCGGGGCCACGGATTCCAGCCGTCCGGCCAGCATGCGCTCCACCGTCACGGCGGCATCGATCACATCACGGCGGGTACGCGGATAAACCACCCCGGAAGAAATGCCGCCCACCTGATGGCCGGCGCGCCCCACCCGCTGCAGCGCGCTGGCGACCGTTGGCGGCACGCCGACCTGGATAACCTGATCCACCAGTCCCATGTCGATACCGAGTTCCAGGCTGGAGGTGGCGACCACGCAGCGCAGCTCGCCGGATTTAAGCGCCATTTCAATTTCCGCCCGCTGCTCTTTCGACACCGAGCCATGATGGGACCGGGCGACGGTCGGCGGTTCGCCGGCGGCGCGCTTGCCGGTGCCGCCCGAATTTGAGAGGTAATGCGCGGCCGTCTCCTGCTGCAATGGCGAGACGGCGGCGCGCTCGGCATAGCGTTCATTGAGCCTGGCCGTCAGTTTCTCGGCCAGGCCGCGGGAATTGGTAAAGACAATGGTGGAACGGCAGGCGAGGATTTGCTCGAGGATGCTGGCTTCCACATGCGGCCAGATCGACCCCGCGCGCCCGGTAGCCCGCATCTCCGGCGCGGCGTCGTCGCGCGCCGGTATCGCGGTCATATCCTCCACCGGCACCACGATGCGCATCGCAAGGGGCCGCCTGGACTGCGGGTTAACCACCGTCACCGGCAGCGCGCCGCCCAGGAAACGGGCCACGCGTTCCACCGGGCGCACCGTCGCCGACAGGCCGATACGCTGCGCCGGCGCGGGCAGCAAAGCATCCAGGCGCTCCAGGCTCAGCGCCAGATGCGAACCGCGTTTGCCGCCGGCCACCGCGTGGATCTCGTCGATAATCACCGTGGTCACGCCGCGCAAGGTCTCGCGCGCCCTGGAGGTAAGCATCAGATACAGCGACTCGGGCGTGGTGATCAGGATATCCGGCGGCCGTCTTTGCAGGCCGGCGCGTTCAGCGGCGGGCGTGTCGCCGGTGCGCATACCCACCGTCAGCGTCACCTCGGGATCGCCGCGCCGCCGGCGCCTGGCGCTGACGCCATCCAAAGGCACGCTCAGGTTGCGCCGCACATCGGCGCCCAGCGCCTTAATGGGCGAAATGTAAACCACCCGGGTGGCGGTCTGGCGCGCGCGCGCGGGGTCGCGTTCGCGCTCCCGGAACAATCCATCGATGGCGTGCAGAAAGGCCGCCAGCGTCTTGCCCGAACCGGTGGGCGCGATGACCAGCGTGCTGTCGCCGGCGCCAATCGCCGTCCAGGCCGCCTGCTGCGCGGGCGTGGCCGCGTCGAAGGTGGCCGCGAACCAGTCCCGGGTGGCGGGCTGGAACCGGCTTAGGGGATCGGGCGCTGTCTCTCCTGACGTCAGCATCGCGTGCCAGCGCCTGACGGCGCAGTAATGAAACCATGGCGGGGATAAAGAGTTAAAGACATGGCAAGACGTTCCTTTTAAGCTCCGTAAAGCCAACCACCACCGCCTTCCCGCCCCCGGGGCGGGCAAGTAGAGGCGGGACTTGGCAGGCAACAAATAAAAGCTTAGCACCTTGCCGCCGGCGCCATGTCTTTTTACAGTGATATCGTTGATAACCTTCTACAAAAATCTTAAGCCAAACCCCCCGCTATTTTTGTAGTCAAGAGTGAAAAGCCAGCCGACCCGGCACGGACTGGGCATGACCAGGCGCGCGCGGCGGCCGCGTGGCCGGCATTGGCGTTTTGTGACGCGGATCATAACAAATTCCCGGCAGCAGTTTTCTCTATGTCTGCGGCAGCTAATTTAATTTTTATCAGCAGCAATTGGGATATGTTAGCCCTAGCAATCACCGCCCCTAAGGGATATTAATGGATAAATTTTTATATGGCGTCGCTTATTATCGTGAATATATGCCAGAAGAAAGACTTGATGATGATATCAAGATGATGAAAGACGCTGGAATAAATTATGTACGTATAGCGGAAAGCACCTGGAGTACTTACGAAAAACAGGATGGCATATTTGATTTTTCATCTGTACTGACAGTAATGGATAAAATGCATAAAAACGGCATTGCCGTTATAATAGGAACACCCACTTACGCCATCCCGGCATGGCTGGTAAAAAAACATCCTTCCGTAATGGCCACGACGCCTCATGGCATCAATAAATACGGGCCTCGACAAAAAATGGATATTACCAGCCCTATTTATTTGCGATATGCGGAAAGAATTATTCGCAAGCTGATGGCGGCGACAGCACATCATCCCGCCGTGATTGGCTTTCAAATTGATAATGAAACAAAATATTACGAAACATCCGGCAGCCATGTGCAGCAAGATTTCGTTAAATATCTAAAATCAATTTTTAATAACGATCTTGATCGGTTAAACAAAGCGTTCGGTCTTGATTACTGGAGCAACCGCGTCGATGCCTGGGAGGATTTTCCTTCCGTGGAGGGCACCATCAATGCCAGCCTGGGAGCGGAATTTCAAAAGTTCCAGCGCGGGCTGGTTACGGATTTTCTTCACTGGCAGGCAGGTATTGTCGGAGAATATAAATCAGACGCGCAGTTTATTACCCATAATTTCGATTTTGACTGGCGCACATATTCTTTTGGCATCCGAAGTGAAGTGGACCATTTTGCGGCGGCCGCTACGCTGACTATTACCGGCATTGATGTTTATCATCCCAGCCAGGATCGCCTGACCGGGGCGGAAATCGCCTTTGCCGGCGATATTGCCCGTACCACAAAGGACGATAATTACCTGGTGCTGGAAACGCAGGCGCAGGCCTTCAAGGAATGGACGCCTTATCCGGGCCAGTTGCGGTTGCAAGCCTTTAGCCATATCGCCTCCGGGGCCAGGCTGGTGGGCTACTGGCACTGGCACTCCATTCACAATTCCTATGAAACCTATTGGAAAGGGTTGCTTAGCCACGATCTGCGGCCCAACCCGGTTTATCATGAAGCGCAACGTATCGGGCGAGAGCTGGCGCAATTGTCGCCGGCGCTTGTGGGCCTGAAAAAAACCAATCGCGTGGCGTTGCTGGTCAGTAATGATAGCCTGACGGCTATTGACTGGCATCCTTACCGGGGTCATCAGTTTGGCCGACCCACGGAGCATCAGTATAATGATGTGTTCCGCGCATATTATGACGCTTTATACCGTCTTAATATCGAAGTGGATATTCTCAGCGCCGACGATGCGCGCATCGACCGCTACGATTTACTGGTGGCCCCGCTACTCTACGCGGCATCGGACGCGGTGCTGACCCGCCTGAACCAATATGTCGCCGCGGGCGGCCACATGATTTACTCCTTTAAATCCGGCTTTGCCAACGAGCATCTGAAGGTCAGGACCCTACCCCAACCCGGCATTATTTCTGAGGCCTGCGGCGTGACCTATCAGCTGTTTGCCGCGCCGGAAAGCGTGTCTCTCAGCTCCGATGTGCTGCAATTAAACGCCGCAGACGCCAGGATAGAGGACTGGATGGAGCTGTTGGAAGCCGACACCCCAAGCGTTGAAGTGATCGCACGCTACCAGCATCAGTACTGGGGTAAATATGCGGCAATTACCCGCAACCGATACGGCAAAGGTTCCGCCGTGTATATCGGCTGTCCGCTTTCGCCGGCCGCGTTGGAACAACTGTACGCTTATGTGCTGGGCGATCTTCCGCTGGCGGCGGAACTGTCCGGACATCGCTTCCCGGTGATCCGCAAACGCGCCGAGACGCGCCGGGGTGAAACGGTGCTGTTCTATCTGAACTATTCACATCAACCGCAGCAATTTTCCGTGCCGTGCCGCCGGGGAACAACGTTGTTGAATAATAATGCGGTAAAAAAAGGCGACATTATAAATCTCAATGACTGGGACGTTGCCATTATTTTGGTGGAGGAGGAGTAATGCGCGAAAGAATTCAAAACGAGGACCTTGGGAAAATCAGGTTTTCCGAACGGCTGGCTTTCGGAATCGGCGATTATGGCACCAATCTGACGTATACCATGATGGTGACCTTTCTGGCGTATTTTTATACTGATGTTGTCGGCGTTTCCGCGGTAGTGGTGGGTTCGCTGATGTTTTTCGCCCGTGCTCTTGACGGCGTAATATGTATATTTATCGGTATTCGTATTGATAAAACCAACACCCGCTACGGCAAAGCCCGCCCCTGGTTGTTATGGACCGCGGTGCCCTTCGGCCTGTCGGCGTTCCTGATGTCGACCGTGCCGGATATTAGCTACGGCGCCAAGGTGGCTTACGTTTGCGTTACCTACCTATTGGCCAACATCTTTTTTACCGCCAATAACATCGCCTATGGATCCATGCTGGCGCTGATCACCCGCGACGCTTATGAACGCGGCATCCTCAGCGTATTCCGCAAAGGGCTTTCCACCTGCGGTTCACTGACCGTCGGCGTCTGTACCCTGCCGTTAGTGGCTTTCTTTGGCAATTCGGCCACGTCATGGATCATCGTATTCGGCATTTACGGTTTTTTTACCGCGCTGTTTTTGCTGATAACCGGTATGGGCACCCGGGAAAGGATACGGCCGGTGCGCCAGGACAATACCCGCCATATTACCGCGGGACAGGTAGTGCGCTCGATGCGCGCCAACCGTTACTGGATCATGATTTTCTGTTACCTGCTGGTTACCTTTACCAGCCTGACGGCGCTGACGACCGTGAGCGTTTATTATTCCAAATATATTCTGCAGGATGTTACGCTTATATCCTATATCAGCATGGCGCAATACATCCCAGGATTGCTTACCTTGCTGGTAATCCCCATGCTGATGAAGCACCTGGGCAAGCGCAAACTGGCCATGCTGGGACTGGTGATATGCTGCGTCGCCTATCTGATCCCGTTATTAAATAAGCAGGATTCGCTGTTTATTATCATCTCCACCGCGGTGCGCAGCGTGGGCTTTTGCGGTATCGGCGCCACCATGTTCGCCTTTCTGGCGGATACGATTGATTATGGTGAATGGACCACCAAACTGCGCCTGGAAGGGATCCTGTTCAGCGCCGGCACCCTAGGCCAGACCCTCGGCATGGGGCTTGGCACCGCCAGCGTCGGCTGGGTACTCGGCGCCGTCGGTTTCGTCAGCGGGGGCGCCGCCGTCCAACCGCAAAGCGTGGTGTATACCATCGAGTTTATGTTTATTTTCTTCCCGCTTATCCTGGCGGCAATTAATTTACTGATTTTGTATTTTTATAAATTGGATGCTATCTATGACCATCTGGCGGTGGATTTATCGGCAGGGCGCTATCGCCCTGATTGATACCGGGCGCAAAAACAGATAAACAGATATTGTAGCTATTATCATAATGCAATGGACAGACAGGATATCGGGGATTACCCATGGTGAAGATGAATGATGCCGATATGGTAAATTTTTCGCCGCTGATGAAAAGTTTTACCTTCAATGCCTATATGGTATCGGGGTTTACGCCAATTTCACCCGGCAGCAAGCTGGACTTTTTCATAAACCGGCCCAACGGCATGAAAGGATATATGCTTCATCTGACGCAGAAGGGCGAAGGATTGATCCATACCCCTTCCGAGCCTTTTATCTGTCGCCAGGATGATATGCTGTTGTTCCCCCCCGGCATTCCTCATCACTACGGCCGGGCCGAGGGCAGCAACGCCTGGGACCATCTGTGGATTTACTTTATCCCCCGCCCCTACTGGATCGACTGGCTGCATTGGGATGCAACCGGGGACGGCATCGGCAGATTGCGGCTGGATGACAATGTCGAGGACATGACCTTGCTGTTTAAGGAGGTCATCCACCACAACGCGGCCAACGAATCGCTGGCGGACGCGTTGGCGATGAATGCCCTGGAACGCATTATCCTGATGTGCTTCGAGCGGCAGCCCATAAGCAATCGTCATAATCTCGACCCCCGGGTGAAGTCGCTCTGCCAGTACGTCAATGAACATATTGACGAAGAAATCCGCATCGATCATCTGGCGCGCATGACATTTTTATCGCCGTCGCGCCTGGCGCATCTGTTCAAGCGCGAAATGGGACAAACCATCTTTGCCTGGCGGGAAAAGCAGCGCGTTTCCCGCGCCTGCGATTTATTGCAGAAGTCCCATCTGTCCATTGCGCAGATTTCGCTGGCGGTGGGTTATGACGACCCGCTCTATTTTTCCCGCATATTTCGCCATCATCTGGCCGTCAGTCCACGCGATTATCGCAAAAAGTTCGAGAAGATGCCCAGTATATGACATCGCCCACCAGATTATCGGCTATCTGGGACGCGGCCACGCCGGCGCCCAAGGCACATATCATTTCTGAAAAAGCGTCCGCTGGGCGAAGATCCGCAGCGACACCCGCGGATTGATCGTATAGCCCGTGACGAGGCGGCATCAGATCAGATATCTTCCAGATCAAGACCACGCGTTTTCGGGCCGAACACCGCAATCACGCCCATCACAATCAGCATGCTGACCACGATAAACGCGATGACGCCCTGCACGCCCGTATGCTGCAGCAACAGGCCGATAATGATGCTGCTGAACACCGTCGACAGCCGGCTGAAGGAATAACAAAACCCCACGGCGCGGGCGCGGATAAAGGTGGGAAACACCTCCGACTGATAGGAATGGTAGCTGTAGGTCAGCCAGGCGTTGGACCAGGTGACAAAAAAACCGCACAGGATAAGCAGCAGCGGATTATTCTGCACCGCGAACAGCGCGCCGAAAATAACGGTCACCAGGCAGGATAAAACGATTTGCCATTTATTTTCCATTTTATCAGCGTAAAGGCTGCATAACAGGGAACCCAGCGGATACGCCAGGGTGATAAAAAAGGCGTACAGCAGACTGTGGGTAATGGTGGCGCCCCGGCCCGCCAGCAGCGCCGGCAGCCAATTGCCGAAACCGAAAAAGCCGATGGCCTGGAAAAAATTCATCACCGACAGCATCAGGGTCCGGCCGCGATAGGGCGCGGACCAGATGTCCCGGAAGGTGCCGGCTTTCGCCGTCGCCGGCGCCTGGTCGCGCCGGGGAAAATCAACGGCGGCGGTAATGCCGCAGCGTCTTTCCATCTCCAGCATCACCTCGCGCGCCTCGCGGTAGCGCCGCTGCTGCACCAGCCAGCGCGGCGATTCCGGCAATTTCTTGCGCACCAGCCAGATGACCAGCGACGCCACGGCCCCGGCGATGACCACATAACGCCAGCCGGTCAAGCCGAAAATAGTCTGCGGCACCAGCCACCAGGACATCAGCGCCACCGCGGGCACCGACAGGAACTGGATGAAAAACGAGAAGGCGAACGCCTTGGTGCGCAGACCCGCCGGGGTCCATTCCGCCAGGTAGGTGTCGATGGTCACCAGTTCGATGCCCAACCCCACGCCCACCATAAAACGCAGGAAAATAATCCACTCCGCCTGATGCTGAAAAGCCAGGCATAACGAAAACAGGCCGTACCAGGCCAGGGCGAACATAAAGGTCAGCCGGCGGCCATACCTGTCGGCATACGGACTGAGCAGGCTGGCGCCGATAAACAAGCCGAGGAAGGTGGCCGAGGCGAACGCCGCCTGATCGGAGACGCCGAACACCCCCTGCGCGCCGGTATGGAAAATGCCTTCCGCCACCAGTCCGCCGCTGATATAGCCGGTCTGGAACAAATCATACAGCTCAAAAAAACCGCCCAGGGCCAGCAGTATGATAAACCGCCACAGGCCGGCGGTTGCCGGCAAGGCGTCGATGCGAACCGATAAATCTTCTTCATAAATGGTTAATGGGGCCGCCATCTCGGCATTTGAAACGTACGCGTCACTCATTGTTAACCCTGCCATAACAAACATAAGCTTGCATGTTAATGGCTTTTTACTGCGGGAAACAACTCCCTTTAGCAAGATAGTGTATCGCCGCTGCCCGGATTGCCTTCGTGACGCCGGTTAGCCCGGGGAGGACCGCCGCCGCGCCGTCGTCCCGGCCCAGCCGATGCGCATGGCAAGCCGCAGGGTCCCGCCCGGCGCCAGCACCGCCAGTCCCGGCATGCCGGGCTGGTTATGGGCGTTCACCGGATGGGTTTGAGGTTCCAGGCAGATAAAATCGCTGTTTTGCGGCTGATAGACCATCAGGATATCCGTCGCGCTGTCCAGGGTAACGGTGGCGCCGCTGCCGGCATCATGCAATACCGCCCTGCCGGTCCAGCCGGAAAAGGCATTATTCATCCAGCCCGCCCCCGGCAAGCGGGGCGTGGCGAAATCCCAGCCGCTGGGCACCTCTTCCCGCCAGTCCGCCGGCAGGTGATGGGCGCGCTCCGGCCAGTAGCCCCGCGCCTGAAACCACAGCGTCATGGCCGGGGTTTTGCAAAAAAACGGATGAAACCCCAGCCCGAAAGGAAACGGCTGGGCATCGGTATTGGTGATGCTCAGGGTGGCCAGCAGGGCATGGTCCCGCAGTTGATAGCTCAGCTGCGCACGGTAACGGCAGATGTCCGTCAGCGTGCGGGAGAGGGAAAACGCCACCGCGTCGGGCGCAGAGTCCGCCACCGTCCAGGCCGACAGCCAGCCGTCGCCATGTAAAAAAAACCGTTCGTCCCAGGGCGAGCGGGGAAAGGTGATCGTCCGCCCCCGCCAGTTGAACGCATTGCCCTCCACCCGGTTCGCCAGCGGCAGCATCGGGAATAAGGCGCACTCCCCCGGCGGCGCCAGGGGATCCCGTGCCGGGCGCAGGATCGCGATCCCGCTGCGGGTGGCCAGGCTTAATACCGCGCCGCCCTGCGCCCGGCACCGCAAGACGAGCGCCTCGTTACTTAGCGTGATGCTGTTCATAATCCAGCTCCGCCTGGTCGCCGAAGCGTTGTTCCAGCGCCTCCAGCGTGACGCCTTTGGTTTCCGGCACCTTGCGCCAGATAAAGGTAAAACCCGCCAGGCAGATAACGCCGTAGAGCAGGAAACTGCCCGACGCGCCCAGCGCGGCGTTTAACAGCGGGAAGGTGTAGGTCAACAGGAAACAGGCCACCCACAGGGAAAAGGTGCCGACCGCCATCGCCATGCCCCGTACCCGGTTGGGGAAGATTTCCGACAGCAGCACCCAGGTGACCGGCGCCAGGGTCAACGCGTAAATGGCGATGGCCACCAATACCAGCAACAGTACCGGCAGGCCCAGGATGCCCATGGCGTAGGCGGCGGCGATTAAACCGTAGATAATGGTCAGCCCCAGCGACCCCAACAGCATCAGCTTGCGGCGGCCCAGCTTATCCACCAGCGGCAGGGCGATAAGGGTGAAAATCAGGTTGATAAGGCCGGTGGCGACAATGGATTTGAGCGTATCGTTGATATCGAATCCGGCGGAGGCGAAAATTTCCTGCGCATAATTGAAGATCACATTAATGCCGCACCATTGCTGGAATACCGCCAACACGATGCCGATGATCATCACCGGCCTTACCCGGCGGGAGAACAACTGCGGCAACCGTACCCGGCGGGTATCGTCCCCGGCCATGGACTGGCGGATCTCCGCCAGCATGGTGCGGGCGTATTGGGCGTTGCCGATTTTGGCCAGCACTTTTTCCGCCTGGTCGAAACGGCCCACTTTCACCAGCCAGCGCGGCGACTCCGGCACCATAAACAGCAGCAGCAAAAACGCCACCGCCGGCACCGCGCCGGAGCCGAACATCCAGCGCCAGCCCATCTGGCCGTTCCAGGACTGGGCGATGTCGGCCATGCCGGCATGCGCCGCCACCGGCTCGGCGATCATCAGATTCACCAATTGGGCGGCCAGCACCCCGATAACGATGGTCAACTGATTCACCGCGACAAAAATACCGCGTTTTTCCGCCGGGCTGACTTCGGCGATATACATCGGCGATAATGCCGACGCCAGGCCGATGCCGAGCCCGCCGATAATGCGAAACGCCACGAATAAAGAGAAATTATGCGCCATCGCCGCGCCCCAGGCCGACAGGGTAAACATCACTGCCGCCAGCAGCAGGGGCAGCTTGCGGCCAAAGCGCTCGGACAAGGTGCCGGAGGCGATGGCGCCCGCCACGCAGCCCGCCAGGGCGGAACTCATCGCCCAGCCGGACTGGGCCGGATTGGTAATACCAAAATAGGCTTCATAGAACGGCTTGGCGCCGCCTATCACCACCCAATCATAACCGAACAGCAGACCGCCGCAGGCGGCCACCAGGCAGATAGCCCAGACGTAGGGTAAATTCAACGGACTTGTGCTTTTCATGAGACCACCCCTATTGGTTTTGTTGTGAGCAGTCCTGCAATTCGCCGGTCAGCGTAGGGGCCAACACCGCGAATAACTGCGCCTTATCATGGTTGGGATTACAGGCGAGCAAGGCGTCGAGCTGCTGTTGCCAGCGCAGGGTATCGCCGAGCCCGAGGGCTGCCAGGGCGCCGACAAACAGGCAGTGCTGACGGTGGTTTTGTGCCGGGTCATTGTCCAGCACCACTAAATCGGGCAGGGATACCGCAAAGAAGTCCGTCGCCACCGGCCGGTCGAGGGCGGCGTCGGACCAGTGCCGCAGGGCGGTAAAGAGGTCGTGCGCCTCCCGGACGCGGCCCAGGCGCGCCAGCGCCGCGCCCTGGTAGAACACATAATCCACCGGCTGATCGTTGTAATAACGGCTTTCATTGACCTCGCCGTTGCCCCGTGCCGCCCGTTGAAAATGCGCCCGCGCCTGTACGTCGTCCCCCAGGCGCTGCGCGCAAATGCCCAGCCAGAAGTAAATATCGTTGTCGGTTTGCCCCACCAGCCGCCCTTCCCCCAGGTTCGGCGGATAGCGCAGCGCCGCCTGCAGGCTTAACGACGCGGTATGCGGCTTACCCGCCGCAAGCGCGCCATGGGCCTGGCGAAGCTGCGCGATCAGGTATTGGGCGGTCACTTTGCCCTCGCCGCCTTCCCAGGGGTGGAAGACATGGGACAACAGCACCGACAGCGCTTTTTCCGGTTGCCCGAGCTGATTATATAAACTCAGCAGCTCGGCAATCAGGTCGTCGCGCCGGAGGACCACAGGCATATGCGCCGTCAGTTTGGCCAGGCGTTCCGCCGGTTTGACCCCGCATAACCTGCGCAGGCAATCCCCTTCAAACAGCAGGCGCGCGTCGGTGGGGGCCAGGGTGAACGCCTGTTCCAGATGGCGGGCGGCCAGCCGGCGATCCTGTTGCTTATTGAAATAGAAAACCCCCAGGTCGCGCCAGACGCCGGCAAAAGCGGGCTGCAGCGCAAGACTGCGCCGCCAGCAGTCCACCGCCCGCGGGTAGTTGCGTTTGCTGTAATGGAAGCACCCCAGCAGATACTGGGCGAAATAGCACTCAGGCAGTTGTTCCAGCATCGCCACTTCCGCCAGTTGGTTGGGGAACCGCACCAAGCGGCCGAAGTTATCCCGCGCCTGCTGCAGTAACGCCAGGTATTGCCCTGGCGAAAGCGTCCCTTTTGCCAGGACGGCGCGTAAATACAGCGGCAGGGTTTCCCGGCTGTCGAGCAGCGTCAGGATGGCGAGGGCCTCGTCACGCAGGCCGAACGATAGCAGGGTAGTGGCGATGCCCAGGGCGTTAACGCCCCGATCGCCGGTGACCCGGCGCAGCTCGGCAAGCGATGCTTCCTGGTTATCAAACAGATAACGCAGGGCAAACAGCACATAATGCAGGGGATAGACCTGCAGTTGCCGTTCAATATACGCCAGGCTTTCAGCCGGCCGGCCGGTGCGTTGCAGCAGGACGGCCCTCAGCGCCAGCAGCGGATAATTGGCGCCGTTGTTCAGCAGGCTCTGGTCGGCAAAGGCTAACGCGTCCCGCCACTGCCGGCGGCGGGCGGCGATGCGCGCCAAACCGAAAAAGCCCCCTTCCTTGCCGTTGCCGCTCCAGGTCGCGCGATAAAAATCTTCATAGGCGCGATCCCATTGCCGCAGGCGTTCCCAGGCACAGGCGCGTATCAGGCTGGCGCCGCCGTCCTGCGGATTTTTATTCAGGCGATGGCTACGGGCTAAAGCGGCATCGGCATAGGCGATCGCCTGCTCATAGCCGGCACGGTTATACTCTTTTATCGCCAGCGCCAGGTTGCAACGGTAGTCGCCGGCGTCCAGGGCCAGCCCTCGCCGGTAATACTCGTCCGCGCCCTGTCCGGCATGGTTATATTGTTCCAGGTGCTGGCCGATAAACCAGGCTTCGTCGGCGCTGTCGATATCGGCGGGCGGGCGCGGAGGCTGGGCCGGGGCCGGCAAAGGCGCGTCCGTGGGCTGGTGCTCAAGGTAGCTGAGGACCACGTTATTCTGCGTATCCCTGAGTTCGATGGACAACCGGCCGGAAAAATCGCCCGCTAATTCTTCCTGTAACGCCTGGGTGGGGGTCAGGTCCACCGTGATATCCAGTAGCGGCGCAGGCAGGCGCTGGTCGCGGATAACCAAACGATACCCATGCAGTATCGCCACCGCGTAGAGCCCCCATATCAATCCCGCCGCGGTTCTTTCGAGTTTCAGGGCGGCGGTGGTATTGGCGTTTTGCAGCGTGCCCAGGGTATTGTAAGGGAGGAAATTCTGCACAAAGCGCTTTTCTTCCCCGGCATCCAGCCAGCTGAAATCCGGCTGGTTATCGGTAAATACCCCGGTCATCAATTCAATATAGGGGCCATTGGCGTCGGTCAAGTTAGCGTCCCAGGCGCGGCCGAACTCGCCGTTGCCCCAGGTCCACTGTTTTTTCCCGGGCGACACATGATGATCGGCAATATGCAGTAAGCCGCCCTGCTCATCATGGCTGTAAGCGCCGACAAAATCGTAGTCCGACTTATAGGCCATATACGAGGTGGGCACCGGGATATTCTTATAACGGGAAATATCCACCCCGGCGGAATAATCGACTTTATAGTAGGTGCCGGTGGCGATGGGAAACGTGGATACATCGCGTTTGCCGTGATCAAATACCGCGGTGACATCGGGCGGAAAGATGCTTTGGTGATCGTCGCCGCCTTTTACCGCCGGATTCGCCCACCATAAAAAATGACGGGGCGTATCGTTGCCGTTGAAGATCCTGGCCGAAATTTCGATTAACGCCCGATCCGGATACAGGGTAAACCCGGTCATGACCTGCAGGCCGCGCATAGGCTCCAGCTCGCCCAGCCAGACCGTGCATGCGCCGTCCTCGTGCTGTTGCAGCCGGTAATCCACCGGCATATAGGTGGTCGGCCGGTGATGCTGCGGCCAGTTGAATTCGATGCCGCCGGATATCCACGGCCCGAGCAGGCCCACCAGGGCGGGCTTAATCACCTCGTTGTGATAAACAAAATCGCGCTGTTTGATCTTGTCGTAGGCGCGCTGGATACGCCCCCCCAGTTCCGGCAACAGCATGACCCGCAGATAATCGTTTTCCAGCCACAGCGCCTGATATTCCCGCGGCGCTTTTTCCCCGGTCAGGGTATCCGTTACGCCGTAGGGATAGACCGCGCCGGACGATCCCTGGTACACCCGATGTTCCAGAAACATCGGATGCGTATCCTGCCCACCGGTCAGGTAAGTGGGAATCGACACGCTTTCCCGCCACATCTTCACTGTACCTGTCATAGCCGCCTCAATTAAAGTTTTGATTAAACAAATCAGAGGAGGCAGTATAAAGGACAGTTTGTGGTCAATATTCGTCAAGCGGTCACGCAATACAGTTAAGTGAGTTGAGTGAATGAACCTCTGCGGCATGAACAGCCATATGATGCGCGGTCATAATAAAGCAGTAATAATCAGCCACTTATACCGCGAAAAAATCGCCAGCAAGTCTACGCTGGCACGATTAAGTCAATTGAGCATCCAGGCGGTGAGCAATATTCTGGATGAATTGCTTGCGGAGGGTTATTTGTGCCGTTCAGCACGCAATTTGCACAAGCGCGGCAACAACAGCGGCAGCTTCCAGATCGCCACCCGGGGCAATATCCTGTGCCTGAATATCTCGCCTTTTTTGATTGAAAGCGTCCTGGTGGATGGTCTGGTCCGGCCGCTGCAGCCCCTGCGGCAGCAGCCGGCGCGGATTGCCACGCCCGGGCAATTGGCGCAGGAAATCGAGCGGCAGTACCATGGATATCGCCAGCATGATCCACAGACGCCGCTGCGCATTGCGCTGTCCATCCACGGCCAGGTCAATCCGCGCACCGGCGTGTCGGAAAGAATGCCCCAGGCGTTGTGGCACGAGCCCGTTGAACTGCGTTATCTGCTGGAAGAGAAACTGGCTACCCGGTTGTTGATGGACAATGATTGCGTGATGCTGGCGCTGGCGGAGAAATGGCAGAACCGGGCTAACGCCGGTGATTTTTGCGTTATCAACGTCGATTACGGCATCGGCTCATCCTTCGTTATCGATCGTGACATCTATCGCGGTACGCTGTTCGGCAGCGGCCAGATCGGCCATACCATTATCGATCCCGACGGGGCGGCCTGCTCGTGCGGGCGCTACGGTTGCCTGGAGACCATCGCCTCGCTCTCTTCCCTGAAGAAAAAGGTCAGGATGCAGTTAAAAATGACCCCGGACAACGACCTGGAAAACCAGCAGATCACCACCGCCTGGCTGCTGAGTGAATTCCACGCCGGCAACCCGTCGGTGCGCTTGCTGGTGCAGAACGCGGCGCGGGCGATCGGGCTGAGCCTGTATAATTTCCTCAATATCCTGAATATCAACCGTATTTATCTCTACGGCCGCAGTTGTCAATTCGGCGCCGACTGGCTGGCGATCATCCATGAGCAAACCCGCTATAATCCCTTCGATCACGCCGAGACCGCCATAGACAACGCGACACAGATTCTGGTGGGCGGATTGAGCCGGCAACAGCAGGTGATGGGCATCGGTTTTCTCTATGCCGAGGACATCCTGAAAAACGGACTGTTCGATCGCGCCGCGCCGGAGGTCCAGGCGCGGCAGGAGTGACCGCGCTGCGCCCGAACGGCGGAAAACGGCCGCCGGCGCTACTGGCGCGTCAGGCGCAGTCCGTTCGCCACCACCAGCAGGCTGGCCCCCATATCGGCGAACACCGCCATCCACATGGTGGCCATGCCCAGCATGGCCAGGATCAGGAAGGCGGCCTTGATGCCCAGGGCCAGCGTAATATTCTGCACCAGCACCCGGCTCGTGGTGCGCGACAGGCGCACGAAGCGCACTATTTTATTCAGGTCGTCATCCATCAGCGCCACATCGGCGGTTTCAATGGCGGTATCCGTGCCCGCCGCCCCCATGGCAAAACCGATATCGGCCCTGGCCAGGGCGGGGGCATCGTTGATGCCGTCGCCCACCATGCCGACCTTGCCCTGGCGCGCGTACTCCTCCACCGCGCGCAGCTTGTCCTCCGGCAGTTGATCGCCCAGAGCCTCGTCGATGCCGACCTGGCTGGCGATGGCGCGGGCGGTATGGGCGTTATCGCCGGTCAGCATCACGGTTTTGATGCCCAGAGCCTGCAGCGCCTTGATGGCGGCGCGGCTGCTTTCCTTTACGGTATCCGCCACCGCGAACAACACCAGTACCCGTTCGCCGTCGCTGAGCATGATAACGGTCTTGCCCTGCGCCTCAAGCGCGCCAAGCCGCGCCTCCAGCTCGGGCGTACACACCCCCAGTTCATGAATCAACCGATGGTTGCCAAGCTGGTACTGTACGCCGTCCACCGTGCCGCGCACGCCGCGTCCCGGCAGCGCGCCGAAATCGGCGACGTCCGGCGGCGGCGCGTCATTGCCCCGGTCCGCCGTCGCCACGGCGCGGGAGACCGGGTGATCGGAGCGGGAGGCGATGGCGACGGCGACAAGCACCGGGTCCCGCCCCTCCCCTTGCGCCAGCGGCACGGTATCGGTCAGCGCCGGTTTGCCATGGGTAATGGTGCCCGTCTTGTCCAGCGCCAGCCAGGCGAGCTTGTGGCCTTCCTCAAGATAGACGCCGCCCTTGATCAGAATACCGTGGCGGGCGGCCGCGCCCAGGCCGCTGACGATGGTCACCGGCGTCGAGATCACCAGGGCGCACGGGCAGGCGATAACCAGCATCACCAGCGCCCGGTAGGCCCATTCGTACCACCCGCCGCCGAACAACAGCGGCGCCCCCAGGGCGATGGCCAGGGCGAGGACAAACACCGCCGGCGTATAGATCCGCGCGAACCGGTCGATAAAGCGCGCAGTGGGCGCGCGCGCGCCCTGCGCTTCCTCGACCGCATGGATAATGCGCGCCAGGGTGGATTGGGTGGCGGCGGCCGTCACCCGGAACTCAAACGCGCCCGATCCGTTAATCGTGCCGGCGAACACCGTATCGCCGGCGGTTTTTTCCACCGGCAGGCTCTCACCGGTGATGGGCGCCTGATCCACGCTTGAGGCGCCGTCCGTGATCACGCCGTCGAGAGCGATGCGCTCGCCGGGTTTTACCCGCACGATCCGGCCCGGCGCAATATCCCCGGCGGCCACGTCGGCCCAGCCGCCGTCCGGCAGCCGCACCGTCGCCAGTTCAGGGCTGAGCTGCACCAGTCCGCGGATGGCGTTGCGCGCCCGGTCCAGGGATTTGGCCTCGATAAGCTCGGCCAGGGTAAACAGCACCATCACCATGGCCGCTTCCGGCCATTGGCCAATCAACATCGCCCCCGTGACGGCGATGCTCATCAGCGTATTGATATTCAGATTGCCGTGGCGCAGCGCAATCCAGCCTTTCCGGTAAGTTTCCAGGCCGCAGACGGCAATGGCCGCCAGCGCCAATACCGCCCCCGCCCATTGGGGCCATCCCGCCCAGTGGCACGCTTCCGCGCCCAGCGCCGCCGCGCCCGCCAGCGCCAGCGGCCACCAGGGTTTAGCCGCCGGCGTCTCCGGCGGCCGAGCGTCCACCACCGGGCTGCTGTCCATGCCCAGCGCGCGGATCGCCGCCTCGACGGCGGGCAGGGCGCCTTCGCTATGAGCGACGGTCAGCACCTGCCGCATCAGGTTGAACTCCATGCCCTGCACGCCGGGCATACCGCCCAGCGCCTTGCGGATCATGCCCTCTTCCGTCGGGCAATCCATCTGGGCGATATACAGGCGGCTGATCAGGCTGCCGGCGGGAAAGCCGGCCGCGCCCGGACTGGCCGCACTGGCGGTGGCGGAGTGCGCCGCATCCGTCCGGCAGCAGGGCTGAGGCGGGTTATCCTGGCCTAATGGCCCTGAAACACGGGCGCGACAGCAGTCGCGGGGAGTGGTGATGGGGGTCATGCGCTGAAAAGCCATGTTGTGCTCCTGTTAGCATCCGTTATGGCGTATTGCACACCCTGAAGCTACTATAGAGTCAAGCCATATAATAAAGGAGCCCGTGATGAAAATCGGTGAAGTCGCGTTAACGGCGCATTGCACGGTGGAAACCGTGCGTTTTTATGAAAAACAGGGTTTGCTGCCCGCCCCCCTGCGCACCGCGGCCAATTACCGCAGCTATACGCCGCAGCACGTGGAGCGCCTGCGGTTTATCCGCCACTGCCGCGTGCTGGATATGACCCACGGGGAAATTCGCCAGTTGCTGGATCTGGTTGAAAAGCCCGATGCCGGATGCGGCGCGGTCAACCATCTGCTTGAGGAGCATATCGCCCACGTGGAGGCGCGCATCGCAGAGCTTACCCAGCTTAAGGGGCAGCTTACCGACCTGCGCCGGCGCTGCCAGCGGGAACAGCGGGTGGATGGCTGCGGCATTGTGCAAGGCATTGCGGCAATGGACACCGGGCCGGCGCCGGAGCGGCATACGCATTTGGGCTGAATGTCCGATCTCGGCGGATGAACGGGGTAACCCGCCGCCCAGCGCTAATTATCTTAGACGCCTGACGCCGTCGGCAGGACGAGGACATTGCCGGGGCCGGCATCGGCCGCTTTACCCCTCGCGGTTGGCGACATGAGGGTCAAACCCTGGCTCCGCCGGGAGGCAGGATGCCGCGCCACTCAGCGTGGTTGCTTTGCCAAGCCCGTGGCCAGGAACGCGCGCAGCCTTGCCACCCCCTGTGCGAGCCTGTCCTGCGAACTGGCGAAACACCAGCGGATACAGCCCTCGCCCGCCGGGCCGAACGCACTGCCCGGCGCCAACCCCAGCCCGGCGTCGGCCACCAGCGCCTTGCACAGCGCCAGGCTGTCCCGCAGCCCCGCCACACGGAAAAAAAGATACATGGCGCCCTGGGGCAAGGGCGTTTCTATCTGCGCAAAGGCGCTCAGTTCGCGGTAGAGAAAATCCCGCGAGGCCTGGAATCGGGACAGGGTGTCGCGCAGCGCCGCCTCCCCCTGGCTGACCGCCGCCAAGCCCGCCTTTTGCACGAATGCCGGCGCGCAGCTGCTGTTATATTCGATTAATTTACCCATATCCTCTATCAGCGTATCGGGCACCACCATCCATCCCAACCGCCAGCCGGTCATCATCCAACTTTTGGAAAAGCTGTTAATCACGATCAGTCGATCCCGCGCATCGGCAATATCAAGAAACGACGGCGCACAGCGGTTTGCGGGCATGTCAAACACTATGCGGCCGTAGACCTCGTCGGAGACAATCCAGATACCATGCCGGCGGCAATGCGCCAGCACCATCGCCTGCTGCGCCGCCGACATTACCCAGCCGCTGGGATTATTCGGCGAGTTAATCACCAGCGCCCGCGTGCCCGGCGTCAGGGCGGCAAGCAACGTCTCCATATCCAAGTGCCAGCGGGAGACGTTTTGCGGTTCACGCAGCAGCCGCAGCGGCACTTCCGCCACCCGCGCGCCGAGAATTTTCGGAATTTCCACCAGGTTCGGCCACACCGGCGTCACCACCACCACCCGGTCGCCGGGATGGTAAAGCGCCTGCGCCGTCAGCATCAGCGCCGACACGCCGGAATTGGTCACGGCAATGCGGTTTTCGTCCACCGGCCGGTGCCAGGACGACAGATAACGCGCCAGCGCCTCGCGCAGCGCCGGCTCGCCCAGGTTGGGGGTATAAAACGTCTCCCCCGCCGCCAGCGACGCCTGCGCGGCGGCGCAGATAAACTCCGGCGTGCTGCGATCCGGTTCGCCAAACCAGAACGGCAGGATATCCTCGCGGCCAATAGCGGCGTTGGCCACCTCGCGGATGGCGGAAAAACGCAGATCGCGCACGCCGGACCGCATCAGCGGCGCATCATCGGGGCCGGGCGGCAGCGCGCCATCGTCTGACAGTGACATGTCTTCGCCTTGTAAAAGATGAACGGCCGTGACCGTCGTCACGGGATTGCCCCAGATTAACAACGTTCGGCTGAAAAAGGGAGGCCGGCGCGCTGATATCCCGCCGGCAATATATTATTCCGCCGCGCCTTCCCGCGCGCGCCGTGACTCGCGCCAGCGCGGCTGGTCGCAGATATTGCCAAGGAACTCGATTACCACGTGCGCGCCCAGGTAAGACGTCACGCCGGAGCCGACATCCAGCAGCGGGTTGACCTCGACAAAATCAAAACCCACCACCTGATAGCGTTCGGCTATCGTCTTCAGGCTGTCGCGCAATTCGGCGTAGGTCATGCCGTCCGGCTCCGCCGAGACGCAGCCCGGCACCAGCGACATATCCAGCACATCCACGTCGATGCTGACATACACCCTGGCGTTTTCCGGCAGCAGCGCGCCGATACCCTGCGGCCCGATGCGCCGGAACTCGCCCATCGGAATCACCCGGTTTCCCCCCTCAATCACCTGCTCAACGATTTCCGCGCTGTGGCGCAGGCTGCGGATGCCAATCTGCGTCAGGCTGCTGGCCTTGGCGCGCTCCACCACATGGCGGAAAGCGTGGCCGTTGGTGTATTGCATATCCTGCTCCAGCGTGCCGTAATCCGTATGGGCATCAAAATGCAGTACGTGGATATCGCCGTCAAACGCACGGAACACCGGGTAGGTAATCGAATGGTCACCGCCCAGGATCACCGGCAGCGCGCCGCCGTCCAGGATGTGCTTAACCGCGTCGGTGATAAGCTCAAAGGTTTTTTCAACATTGGTGGGATGGATATCCACATCGCCGGCGTCCACGATCAGCCCGCCGCGGACCTCCTCGCCGAGGAATTCCCGCTTTTCCTCCGGGGAATAATAACCGCGATGCTCGCTGCAAAAACGCAGCGAGTGCTCGCGTAGGGAGCGCGGCGCCATACGGGTGCCGGGCATAAAGGGCGAGCCCTCGTCGAAGGGAATGCCCAATATGGCGATGGCCGCGTCCAGTTGGGTGATATCAGGCGCAATCCTGGCGCGTAAAAACGAAGGAATGCCGACAAACGGCCGGTTGACTCGGGACATGATGTTACTCCTGGGTAGAGGGATTATCGCGCCCCGACGCATAGGTCAGGGTCAGAAACTGCCGCAGGCGGGGATCGCGCGGGGAACCGACCAGCTGTGACACCGGCCCTTCCTCGACAATGCCGCCCTCGCACATAAACGCGAGGCGTCCGGCAACGTTCACCGCAAAACGGATATCGTGGGTGACAATCAGCATGGCCATGCCGCCCTGCGCCAGCGAGCGCAGCAGCGTCTGCACCTCGCCCACCAGCTCCGGGTCAAGCGCCGAGGTGGGCTCGTCGAACAGCATCACCGCCGGGTCCATCACCAGCGCCCGGGCAATCGCGGCGCGCTGCTTCTGCCCGCCGGAGAGCTGCCAGGGATAGCGGTCGGCTACCTGGGACAGCGCAAACTGCGCCATTTGCCGTTCCGCGCGCGCGTGGGCTTGTTCACCGCCGCGGCCCAATACCACCCGTTGCGGCGTGACGATGTTTTCGCGTACGGTGAGGTGCGGCCACAAATTGAACTGCTGGAATACCATCCCCAGCCGGGGGCGCAACATATCGATCTGGCGCCGGGACTGGTGGCGGATGATTTCCCCTTCCCGCCGCCGGCCGAAAGGGGCGCCGTTGATCTCGATAAAACCTTCATCCGGCGTTTCCAGCCAGGTCACGCAGCGCAGCAGCGTGCTTTTGCCACAGCCGCTGGGGCCAATCAGCGCCACAATTTCACCCGGGGCAATATCCAGATACACCTGATTAACGGCGCAGACCTGGCGAAAGCGTTTGCTGACAGCGGTGACGCGCAGAGCGGGCGGATTATTCATGGCATGTTCCGCCAGTCAAGGGAGAGGTAACGCCGGGCAATAGCACTGCGCTGTATAGCATGGCGGCTGGGTTGGCCGCCGCCCAGCTCCACGCGGCGGGCAATCTCGGCGACAAGCGCGGCGATAAGCCAGTACAGGGCGGTAATGGCGATAAACACCTCGAACGGCGCGAAGGTGGCGCCCTGCACCACCAGGCCTTGATAGGTGAGTTCCGGCACGGTGATGGAACTGAGCACCGCCGACTCCTTCATCATGGTCAGCGTCATATTGGTGGTGGGCGGCACCACCGCGCGCAGGACCTGCGGCGCGATAATATGGCGCATGGCCTGCGCAGGCGACATGCCTATCGCCCGGGCGGACTCAAACTGGCCGCGCGGCAGCGCCTGGATGCCGGCGCGCAGGATCTCGCCGTAGTAGGCGCTGGCATAGAGCGCCAGCGCCAGGGTACCCACCACCTCGGCCGGCAGACGCAGGCCGGTATAGGGCAACCCGTAATACACCACGAACAGAAAAATAATAAACGGCGCGCTGCGCAGGCAGGCGATATAGAGACCGATCGGCGCGGCCACCACCCGCAGCGGCACCAGGCCGAGTAGCGCCACCGCCATGCCCAGCAGGTAGCCGATGGCAAAGGCTATCAGCGTGATTTTCAGTGTCAGGCCGGCGCCCTGCAATAATAGCGGCCAGTAGGGGTAAAGCACGGTGAAATCAATATGCATACGTCATACCCGGGCGTCCGCTGCCCTGGCCTCCAGGTAGCTGCCGATGGCGCTGAACGCCAGATTGATCGCCAGAAAAATCAGCGCCGCGCCAAGCAGCGTTTCAAACGGCCGGTAATTACCGCCGGCAATTTGCTGCGCGGTGCGCAGCACGTCCACCACGGTAATGACCGATAGCAAGGCGGTGCCTTTGACGATAATCGTGGCTTCGTTGACAATGACCGGAATCATCCGCCGGAACAGCTGCGGTAAGACCACGCATTGCCATATGGCGCGTGGGGGCAGGCCGAGCGCCGCGGCGGCTTCGATATGCCCCGGATCGAGGGTGGCAAGGCCGCCGCGCATGGCTTCGGCCAGGAATACGGTACTGTTGAGGGTAATGGCGATTATGCCCGCCGCCTCGGGGCTGAGGTCCAACCCCAGAGCCGGCAATACGTAATAACAAATAAAAATCTGGATCAGCAGCGGCGTGCCGCGCACAAAGCTTATCAGCACCGCGGACGCCCTCCCCAGCCAGACGATTTTTTTCGCCCGCAACAGGGTAAACCCGGTTGAGAAAGCCAGCACCAGCAAAAAAATAATCACGGCCAGGCTAAGGTTGACCCATGCCGCCTCCAGTAAAGGCGGGAAACTGGAAAATAATGTTTGCCAACTGAATTTCATCGCCGGGTCTCCGCGTTCGGTTTAATGAAAATTATTGCGCGCCGGGGGGAAGATAGCCGCTATCCGGGATGTCCATGGTAAAACCGAACCATTTTTGCTGAAGTGTCGCCAGGCGCCCGTCATCACGCATGCTGCGGATAACGCCGGAGATAGCATCGCGCAAATCCTTATCTTCCGGACGGGTGACCCAGGCCAGGTAGTCATAGCCGCCCTGGTTGGGAATCGCCGTCATCAGCGCAAAGGTATCCGGCCGCTGTTTTACCAATACCGCCAGGCTCGGCAACGATTGCACCACCGCGTCCACCTCGCCGTTGGCCAGCGCCATATACGCTCCCTGGAAATCGGTAAACAGCTTGAGCTGCTTATACCCCGCGCCGCCGTCGGCCTTCAGTTTGGCGTCCAGGGCGCGCGCCACGGGTTCGGTGGACGACGCCAGCTGGGTTGCCACCACCTTGCCGTTAAGATCGGCCAGCTTGGCCAATGCGTCACCCTTGCGCTTGAGCAGATACGGCGCGCCGTTGGCAATGGGCAGGGTGTAGGCATAACGCTTGGCGCGCTCTTCGTTAATTCCCACCGTGGTGGCGACGAAATCAAACTTACCGGCCAGCAGCCCCGGCAAAATGCCCTGCCAGGGCAGATCCAGCTGTTTTACCTTCACCCCCAGCGTCTTGGCCACTTCCACCAGGATATCCGACCCATAGCCGACGATTTTGCCATCCTGCACAAACTCGAAGGGGGGAAACGCCGCCTCGGTGCCGACGGTAACGGTGCCGGTGCGTTTGATTTTTTCCAGCGCGGTTTCAGCCGAGGCCTGGCCGGCAAGCAGCCCAAGGCCGGCGCACAGCAGTACCAGCCGGACAATAAACAGGTGACGGGTTTTACGCATGATTAACTCCCATTGAGGACCGGTAAGGTGGCGTCAAGACTGCGCCGTGACAAAATAATCCGCCCGCACCGCCGCGCCGATCACATTCACCATCAGGCGCGCGGCGGTAATACAGCTGATATGATTCACATCTTTGGCGGGGGTAATTTCGACGATATCCATGCCCACCACTCTGCCCTTGCGTACCAGGGCATGGATCAGGCGGCGCACCTGATGAAAGGTGAGGCCGCCCGGCGCCGGGGTTTCCACCGCGGGCATCACCGTAGGATCCAGGCCGTCCGCATCGATGGTGATATAGAATTGACCGCCGTCGGGGATGCGGTCGATAACGGCGTCGATGCCCGCGTCGTGGACCTCGAAGGCGGGAATGATATGCGCGCCATAGGCCAGCGCCGCGTCCACTTCCTCGGTGCGGGCGCTGCCCTGGGCGCGAATGCCGATCTGGAAGATTTCGCCGATATGGGCCATTTCTGACGCGCGGCGGATGGGGCTGGAAAGACCGTTGCGTACGCCGTTCACCTCATTGCGCCAGTCGATATGCGCATCGATCTGAATCAGGGTAATCGGCCCCCGGCCCTCGAACGCCGCCAGGATGGGAATGGGGATGCCGTGGTCGCCGCCCAGAGTAATGGGCATGGCGCCGGCCGCGAGGATTTTACGGATCGCCTGCTCGGCGCGCGGGGTATGGCTGCTGAGATCGGCGGGATCCGCCAGCACATTGCCCACGTCCACCAGCTTGATCGGCCGGTTATCCAGGATCGGGCCGCCGACGTCGAAATCATACTGATCCTTGCCCTTGCTGACGGTGTCGCTTACGGCGCGCACTGCGTCGGGGGCATGGATCTGATCGTTGCTGATGGCATGAGGGGCGTAGGCATTGCCGTAGGGCAGGCCGATAATGGCGATATGCGCGTCCAGATGGTCGAGATCGGTGGACACCGGCGATCGCAGGAAGCCCTGGGGGCCGTGGGAGGGCGGAACGGTAAGGGGTTGCGACATGTGCTGCTCCTGAAGGATGGGTAACGCTTGGGAGTATAGATCGGTTGCCGGCCGCGCTTGGTAACCGCCGGTGAACCTATGCGTGTATGGCGTACACCCTTTTCGCCGGCAACATGCATCGGCCCGCTCCCGAGCCCCAGGATGGGGCATGCCTGCTCAGATAAAGAGCAGCCGTGGCCGGCGGTGACGCATCACCGCCGTCTCCCGGCATGGCATTTATCTTGCATGTTGTCTTTTGCATGTTGTATTTTGCGCGTCGTTTTTTGCGCACGTTTTTGTTGCAGGGTCCGTTGTTAGACCCACTCTGACCGCTCTCAGGGCGCACGTTAAGCGCGCCTTCCGATGTAGCCCCGACGTTAGGCAGCGAAACATGAATCAATCCGCCAAAAATCTTAAACCCGTGCCGCCTCTGACGGAGGCCGATCTTAAACTGCTGCGCATCTTCCGCATGGTCGCCGAGGCTGGGGGACTGACCGCGGCCGAGGAGGCGCTGAACATCGAGCGGTCCACCATCAGTCGCCATCTCCAGAACCTGGAGGCCAGGCTGGGTGAAAAACTCTGCTTTCGCGGGCCGGCCGGTTTTCAACTGACGCTATTCGGTGAAAGTGTCTTAAGGGCATCCAGCCTGGCGGACGATACGCTGAAAAAAATACGTGACGATCTGAACGACGCGCGTAATATCCTGGCGGGCGATTTGACTATCGGCATCGCCGATAACTGCCTGTCCAATTCCGGCTCCAAGGTGTCCGAGGCGCTGGCGGCATTCCGCTCCATCGCGCCGGACGTCACCGTGCATCTGTCCATCCATCAGCATGATTCGCTGCTCACGCACATGCTTGATCGGCAATTGCATATTGGCATCAGCGGCATGCCGGAGACCAACCGGCAGTTGCAAAGCGTGCCGTTGTTCAAGGAGGCGTTCCGCCTCTACGTGGCCATCCCCTTCGGCCAGCCGTCGCCCGGGATGGCGGATTTGATTGACCAGAATTATGTCCTGGTCACCCGCGATCGCGATCCCTACAGTTCCCGGTTAAGCCAGCGGCTTAATATGAAACGCAAGGCCGTTGCCTCGGGACTGGAGGCGGTCGCCACCCTGATTGCCGCCGGCGGTTATGTGGGACTGTTGCCGACCCATTACGTGCAGACGCTGTCCCAGTTCTATTGTTTTGTTGAAGTCGCGGATGCGCAAACGTTCGCCTATGAAGTGACGTTTTCGCTGCTGTCGCTGCGGGGGCATCCCCTGCCCCCCAGCGGCCAGCGTTTTATGCGTTTATTGCTCAATTTAATGCACCAGGATACCCGCGGCGGGTTCCCGTTGAAGGCGGCCAGCTAACGCCCGCCTAGCGTGCCGTGCCGCCAGCGACGCGGCCGGGGCCAAGCCACGCCACGCGTATTACCGGGTGCTCGGCGCCGCCGTCTCCGGTATCCATGGCCCTTTCACCTCCCCGCCGGGAAAATCGCCGGTGAGAATACGCAACAGCATGTCGCGCGGCGTGTTATCGCCCTGCCCCTGGATGCTGACGATGTCCTGTGGACAGGCGGAAAACGCCACGTAGCAGTCCATTTCGGCGCGCAGGATAATGTAATCCCCCGGACGCGTCACCGTCGGCAGCGTGCTGAGCGTGATGCCGTCCGGCTGCACGCGGATGTTCATAAACACATTAAACGAGGCGAGATTGCCGTGCGGCAGGGCAACGCCCAGTTCCGCCAGTCCTTGATGCAGGTTATCGTGGCAGTTGCGATGCGGCTCCGTGCAGCCCAGCAGCTCATAGCGGCGGGCGTCGCAGGCCGCCATAAAGGTGTCGTGCACGCCCGGGGAGGTATCCGCCACCAGGGTCAGGATCGGATGGCGCTGATTGGTGATAAAACTGTCGCCCACCACCGGATTCAGGCGCTGGTTCCAGACCCGCGTCGCCTCCATGCACATGTACTCGCCCACGTCGCGGGCGTTATAAGCCCAGCAGTCCGCCACCTGGGTGCCGTGCAGGTTAATCAACTGCACCGCTTCACCCGCGGCCAGGCGGATCGCCTTGCCGTGGCGGGCGGGGATCAGCCGCTCATCGCGGCAGGTAAATTGTGCTTCCATTGGTCTTCTCCAGGTTAATTCGCCGTACGGCGGCTATAGCGCGTCATGCGCCGCTCCACCCGCCGGGCCAGAATGTCGATAACATTGTTAAGCAGCCAATAACACAGCGCCACCGCCAGATAGATTTCCAGCGGGGCGTAGGTGGCCGAGATGGCCTGCTTGGCGGCGTACATAAATTCCCGCACCGAGACAATCGACAGCAGCGCCGAGTCCTTGATCAGGCCAATTAGCAGGCCCGTCAGCGGCGACAGCATCTGCGGCAGGGTTTGCGGCAGCACCACGTCCACCAGGGCGCGGGTCCGGCTTAAACCCAGCACCCGCGTGGCTTCCCACTGCCCGCGCGGCAGGGCCGCCATCGCGGCCAGGATCACCTGCGCGACATAGGGAGCGTAATAGAGCGTCAGCGCCAGCACGCCCACGGTGGGCGACGAGAACGTGATGCCATATTCAGGCAGCACAAAATACAGCAGATAAATCACCACCAGCAGCGGCAGGCCGAGGGTCAGCGCGCGATAGGCGCGCAGCAGCGGCTGCCAGAAAGGTGGCGCGCGCAGCAGACACCACGCCAGCAGCGCGCCGGCAAGCCCCGCGCACCATGCGGCGATAAGACTCAGCAACAGCGTGATTTGCATCCCCGCCCACAGCGCGGGAGCCGACGAGGCAATGGCATGCCAGTCCATTATACCGGTCTCCCTTTGCCTTCGAGATAACGCGCCGCGCGCAGCAGCGGCAGGGCAATCAGCAGATAGCCGAGCGCCACCAGCAGCAGCACTTGGGCCGGCTC
Source organism: Sodalis sp. C49 (assembly GCF_046352915.1). Lineage (NCBI taxonomy): Bacteria > Pseudomonadati > Pseudomonadota > Gammaproteobacteria > Enterobacterales > Bruguierivoracaceae > Sodalis > Sodalis sp. C49. The sequence goes on from NZ_CP163303.1 coordinate 1,555,545, forward strand.
GTAGCTGCGGGCGATGACGATCTGCCCGGCGTAGGTCAGCTCGGTCAGCGCCACCACCGACGCCAGCGGCGTGGTTTTCAGCAAAAGGGTAAATTCGTTGACCAGCATGGGCAGGCTGGCGCGCATCACCTGCGGATTGACCACATACCACCAGGTGAGCCAGCGTCCAAGCCCGAGCGTGCGCGCCGCCTCCAGCTGTCCTGGCGTGACCAGGCGCCGGTTGACCCGCAGGATTTCCGCCACATAGGCGCCGCTGTTCATGCCGATGGCGATCGTCGCCGCCAGCAGCGGTTGCCCGCCCAGCCCGAGCCTGGGCAAGGTAAAAAACACCACGAACAGCTGGACGATGGCGGGCGTGCCGCGCATCAGGCTGACATACAGCCGGCCGGCAAAACGCGGTACCCCGCCCCGCCGCAACTGCAGGTAGCAGCCCAACTGGCCCAGCGCCAGGCTCAGCAGCGCCGCCAGCATCGTCAGTTGCAGGGTGACCCACAGGCCCCGCGCCAGCTCCGGCAATCCGGCGCTGACCTCAGCATCCAGCCCCATGGCTACCTCACTGAGCCGGAAAATCGGTCAACGCTTCCGCCGCCGATAGCCGCAGCGGCGCCGGACGGTCATTACCCTCGATCCCTGTGCAGCAGGCGCTGACGATAAACAGCGTATCCATCACCACCCGGCAGGTGATGCTGTCGCCGGCCCGTGTCTCATTAGGCCGCGGCGCGATAGCGCCATTGCGTTCCAGGTCCACATGCATAAATAAATTGACGGGGTCGGGCAGTTTCGGCACTGGCATCTTCAGGCGCGCCAGTTCGGCGGCCACCGCGTCCATACAGCCCTGCTGCCCGGCGTAACCGCGTCCGGCCAGCCACGCCGTGGTGGAGCCCGGCAGCAGCAGATCGTGGCGGCGCACGCTATCCTTGCCGAGCACCATAACCGGCCGGCGGCGGTTATTGACCAAACGCATGCCCGAGCCGAGCAGATAGCTGTTGCTAAAGACGCGCGTGTGATGCACCGACAGCCAGATCCCCGGATCGTCGACGCTGAAACCAAATAGCGAGGCGACCGCGCCGTCGCCCAGCGCGGTGATGCGCAGCAACTGTCCGCGCACCACGCGGATAGCACCCGCCGCGCCCGGCATCACCATGACCGGCTCCGCCAGCGAACGCGTGGTTTTTGGGGCGGCAACATCCTCTTTCATCAGTAACATATCAGGCCTCGCCGGCGTTGGGTTGATCGGAGATAAGGATATCGATGGGGGTCACCTGTAGCCCGTTGCCGGGAATAATGTCTTGCGGACAGGACGACACGGCGCAGACCAGATCGCACAATGCCAGGAAGGTAATGCGGTCCCCCGCCCGGCTATGCGGATCGGTCACCTCCATTCGGCCGTCGGCGGTGACCGGGCCATTCTGGAACAGGTTGAACGGTTCCGGCAGGCTGTAGTAGGTAACGCCAAAGCCGCGCATGCCTTCCAGCAGGTTATCGACGCAGTTGCGATGCCCCTCGACGCCGAAGTCCACGCTGAACCGAGTACGGTCGCAGGCCGGCACGTTGGCGTCGTGAATGCCGATGCTGTCGTCGATAATACGCAACATGGCGCGGTTATCGCTTGACCAAAGCGCGTCGCCCGGCTTAAAGAACAGCGAGCGCAGGTGTTGGCGCGTATGCACCGGCGACAGCTTCTCGGCGGGATTCGCCGCGTTTACCGCCACAAAATCCGCCGCCTGCTGCCCCTCGCTGTCGATAATGGTGAGATATTGCCCTTTACGGACGGTGAATGCCCGGCCGTGCCCGGCGGGGACATGAACCTGTTGCTGACACATGCCTTACTCCTGCGGAATGAAATTATCGGCCGGCACCGTAAAGGTGGTGCCCAGGTATTGGGTTTGCAGCCGTGCCAGTTCGCCGGTTTTCTGCATCGCCAGGATACGGTCGCTGATAACCTTGTTCAGCGTGGCGTCCTCTTTGCGGGTGGCCCACGCCATCCACTGCGATGGGCCTATCTCGCCCACCTGCGCCACCTTGCCGGGATATTTTTTCGCGACAGGCGCCAGCACGGCGATATCGTCAATCACAAAGTCGGCGCGTTTGGTCATCAGGGTGCTGACGGTCTGGTCCAGCGTATCGACGCTGATGATGATGATAGGTTTAAGGCCTTTGCCTGCCAGTTGGTCATTAAAGGTTTTCAGCAGTTGTTCCGGCACGCTGGCGCTTTTTGCCGCGCCGCGCAGCCCCGCTAGGTCTTCCACTTTCAATGGCTTAGCGCTGAAATGGCCCGCGTCGGCTTGGCGTACCAGGATACCGTTGACGGTTTTACTGAAGGGCACGGTAAACAGCACCTTCTTCGCCCGCTCGACGGTGACGTTAAGGGAGGAACCTTCGGTGTTGAAGGCGCCGGAGATCAGCCCGGGAATAATGCCGCTGAAGGCGGTTTTCTGAAACTCCAGTTTCACCCCCAGTTCTTTGGCTACCGACTGCATAATGGCGGCGCTGTAGCCGACCACCTCGCCTTGGTCGTTGGTGTATTCGTAGGGGGGAAAGGTGGGATCGATACCGACGGTCATTTTGCCGCTGGATTTGATATCGGCCAGCGTATCCGCCTGGGCCGTGGCGCAGTAAGCTCCTAAGGCCAGCAGCGCGGCGGCGAAAAAGGCGATTTTATTCATAAGGGTCATATCCTGGTGTGGTGGCGGTGTCTAACAATTAGGCAGCTTTCATGCCACTTTTTACCGCCATCGTTATCCGCGCCGGGAGAGAAACCCTTTTTTCTGTATAAAATCAGAGTGAAACTATTGTTTCTTTATCATTATATTTTATTTCTTTTGTTTCTTAAGGGTCGTTTACAGCCGCGCCGGACCGGCGGTTGCCGCGCCGCCGGCGCACCATCCCCGGGCAAAATCTTGCGCTAATGCACCATGACGATCGGTTATTCCAGCTCATCAAGCCACTGGTGCACGGATTCGATCAGCGCCAGCTGATCGTTGCGGGCTTTGCCCCGCTCGCGCGCCACCAGCGAACACAGCAGGTTGCATACCCCCGAGAGCGACGCGGTGCTGTCAAAGATCAGACTGCCCTCGGTATGGCAGCGAATAATCCAGGTCGCCTGTTTCGAGGGTTTGCCGGAAAGGACGTCGGAGAGGTACAGCATCGGCACCCGCAGCTCCGCCATGGCGTTCATCGCCGCCTCCAGGGCGGGCATCCGGCGGCGCAGGCCGACGCAAATCGCCACGTCCAGCGGCCCCAGCACGGCAAGGTGCTCCGCCAGCGAATCGCCGGCGCGCGGCAGCAGCCTCACGTCGTGGTGAACATGGATCAGATCGCGATAGAGCATGGCGGCAATGGTCTGGCTGAATCGCCAGCCCATCACCACCACCCGGCGGGCGCCTGCGACCGCTTGCGTGATGTCGCCCAGTTGCTGCGCGTCCAGCGAGCGGTAGGTATTGACCAGGTTGGCCACCTCGCGCTCCAGATGGTTTTGGATCACCGCATCCAGCGGCGAGCCGGATTGAAATTGCTGCAGGTAAAGGGGCGAGCCGCTGTTTTGCATATCGCGCGCCTGCCGCCGGGCCGCGTCGTAATTGTCATAGCCCAGATGGCGGAAAAAACGCGTGGTGGTGGCTTTTGAGACGCCGGCGCTGCGCGCCAGCTCGGTGGCGGTATTCATCGCCAGCTGGCCCGGCGCGGCCAGAATCACGTCAGCCAGCCGCTGCTCATGGCTGGAAAGCTGCTCCCAGCATTGACGGATGCGGTTCTCAAGGGAGGCGGTTTTCACACTCATCAGATTTGTTGCCCTGGATAAATAAATCTCATCCTGCACAGAGTGCGCCGACTTGTCATCAGGAAAGTGCGCGCCGGCTGTGCGATAATGGCGGCAGCGCATGCTGACAAGAGGCGTCGGACGCCATGGAGCCGAGGTATGATGAATCATCCCCACATTGAGCTGGCGTGGCTTGAAGACTGCGCGGCCCTGGCCGAGAGCCTGAATTTTTCACGGGCCGCGGAGCTGAGGCATGTGACGCAGCCGGCGTTCAGCCGACGCATCCAGGCGCTGGAGGAGTGGGCCGGCACGCCGTTGTTTGAACGCAGCCGGGGCGGCGTCAGGCTAACGGCCGCCGGTGAGGTGTTCCACCCGCAGGCGGTGGCCCTTCTGCGCGCGATTCAGGATCTGCGGGCGAAAACGCTGGAAGCGGCGGGCAAAGGCGCGCAGATGATCACTTTTTGCGCAACCCATTCGCTGTCCTCTTTGTTTTTCCCCCGCTGGCTGCGTGAAAGCGGCATCACCCCTCTGGATGGCCAGGTAAAGCTGGTGTCGGACACCTTGCTGGCCTGCGAACGCCTGTTCCTGCGCGGCGATGCGCAATTCTTGCTGTGCCATTCCCATCCGGATGCCGGCCGCGGGCTGGAGAACGCGCACTTTACCAGCGTCCAGGTCGGCGAGGATATCTTGCTGCCGCTTTGCGCGCCCGACGCCACCGGCAAACGGCCGAAATGGTCCCTGGACGACATGGCCCGGCCGATACCGTACCTGTCCTACAGCACTGATTCAGGGCTGGGCCGGATAATCGCCACCCAACGGCACATGACCGCGCAGCTGGCAAAAATGGACAGGGTTTTTACCTCCGATCTCGCCGCCACCCTGCTCGCCATGGCCCGGGCCGGAGACGGCGTGGCCTGGCTGCCCAGGACGCTGGCGCAGGCGGATCTGCTCAGCGGCGCGTTGGTCGCGGCGGCGGTACGGGACCGGCGCCTCGAGGTACCGGTGCAGATTAGGGTGTTCCGCCCGGCATCGTCGATGACCCGGGCGGCGGAGCGGTTATGGCAGGCCATCGCCGGCCAGGGCCCGCGCTGACGCGGGATGCGCGGACAGCCATGCCGGCGCGGTATCATGCGTTACCAGGCGCGCGGGCGATTATTCGGCCAGCGCGCGCATCACGCTTATCAGCTCGGATTTCCCCTCGAACCCGATGCCCGGCAGCTCGGGCATCGTGATATAGCCGTTGTCGACGGTCACCGCATCCGGAAAACCGCCGTAGGGCTGGAACAAATCCGGATAGCTTTCGTTTCCGCCAAGCCCCAGCCCCGCCGCGATATTCAGCGACATCTGATGACCGCCGTGCGGGATACAGCGCGACGCCGACCAACCGAACTCCTTTAGCACCGCCAGGGTGCGCAGATACTCCACCAGGCCATACGACAAGGCGCAGTCGAACTGGAGATAATCCCGGTCCGGGCGCATGGCGCCGTAGCGCAGCAGGTTACGCGCATCCTGGTGGGAAAACAGATTTTCACCCGTCGCCATGGCGCCCGGGTAAAAGCCGGCCAGGGCGGCCTGCAGGGCATAGTCCAGCGGATCGCCGGCCTCCTCGAACCAGAACAGCGGATACTCGCGCAGCATTTTGGCGTAAGCGATGCCGGTTTCCAGATCAAAGCGCCCGTTGGCGTCCACCGCCAAACGGGCGTCGTCGCCGATCTCATCCAGTACGGCGGCGATACGGCGGCGATCCTCGTCGATTGGCGCGCCGCCGATTTTCATCTTCACCACCGTATAACCGCGGTCCAGATAGCCGCGCATCTCCCGGCGCAGCGCGACAAGATCCTTGCCGGGATAATAATAACCGCCGGCGGCGTAGACAAATACGCGGGGATTGGCGTCTACGCCGTGGGTGTCCGCCAGCAGCCGGAACAGCGGCTGGCCGGCGATTTTCGCCGTGGCGTCCCAGAGCGCCATATCCAGCGTGCCCACGGCCACGGAACGCTCGCCGTGGCCGCCCGGCTTTTCATTGGCCATCATCAGGTCCCAAATCCGGTGGGGATCGAGATTATCGCGGTTAGGGTTAAGCACGGCGTCGGCATCCGCCCGCAGGATACGGTCGCGGAAACGTTCACGGATAAGGCCGCCCTGGCCATAGCGCCCATTGGAGTTAAAGCCGTAGCCCACCACGCGCCGGCCGTCCTTAATCACATCGGTGACCACCGCCACCAGGCTGGTGGTCATCTTGCTGAAATCGATATAGGCATTACGGATAGGCGAGGCAATGGGTTTGGTGATTTCAACCACGTCGAGAATTTTCATTATTATCTACCCCGGGGATACTGGTTCGGATGTCGCGGCGATTGTAGCCCCGGGGTGCGCCGGCGGCTAATGCCGGTTGCTATTGTCGCTATGCGCGCAAAGCATAGCGGATGGGCGCGTGTTGACCGCGCGCATTGCCCGATTTAACACGGAGATCACAATCATACTAATTTCCTATGACGGCATTGCCGCCGTAAAATCCGCGCCGGCGACGGTCAAATGTCTGGTATTAATTCACTGTTTCCTGACGATAAAAAAGCAAATGCACCTACCCTTCAGTTGCACCAACCCTATTGATTTTAATGATTTTTATGTGAATTAGCCGGTTGACAGGGATTGTCATGTCATTCAATTATCATGACAACCTATCGGCAACCAGAAAGAATAAACATGCATTGGGATCAGCATGGGCTTGTTTCCGGCCCGCAGCCATTATGGTGGCAAATCGCAGACAGATTACGCCGTGAAATCGAATTCGGCGGATTTAAGCCCGGCGAGGCCCTGCCTTCGGAAACCCTGCTTAACCAGGTGTTCGGGGTCAGCCGCACCACCGCGCGCACCGCGCTGGATAAACTTGAGCAGGAGGGCTTAATCAGCCGCCGCGCAGGTAAAGGCTCCATCGTGCTGCCGCCGCAGGTGGTCCAGCCGCTGAGCCAGATGTCGAGTTTCGCGGAAGATATGCAGCGGCGCGGTTTCAGCGCCGGCTACCAGACCCTCGGCGCCCGCATGGCGGTTCCTCCCGCCGATATTGCCGCCGCCCTGCGCCTGCAGCCCAACGAAAAAGCCTTTATGTCCACCCGGCTGTTAAAAGCCGATGACATGCCGATGGCGTATTCCCACAGCTGGCTGTCGCCCGCCCTTTTTGTCCATCACCCGACGCCCGGGGCCGGCGACCTTGACCGCCAGTCGCTGTATGTCTGGCTGGAACAACGGTGCGGCTGCCGCATCGTCGGCGGCCAGGAAACCATCAGCGCCGCCCTGCTCAACGGCGAACTGTCCCGCGCCCTCCAAGTGGCCAGGGGATCCGCCTGCCTGGTCGCCCGGCGCCTGAGCTACGACGCGGACCAGCGCCCGGTGGAATATGTGACGGTGCATTACCGCGCCGATCGCTACAGCTTTACCATCGATTTGGTGCGTAAATCATGATGGCCGGCAAAGGATTGTTTGTCGGCGATATCAGCCTGGATACCACCTTCGGCATGGATCATATCCCGCAGCCCGACGAAAAAGTCCTGGCGCGCATCAACAGCGAGTCCGCCGGCGGGGTGGTGAGCAACGCCGCCCTGGCCTGCCGCCTGGCGGGCGCGGACGTCACGCTCGCCGTTGAAACCGGCGACGACCTGGTGGCGGATCCCCTGCTGCGGGGCCTGCAACAATCCGGCCTGCGGATTATCAGCCGCAAAATGCCCGGACGGACCTGCCGCGCCGTCATCCTCCTTGAGCCGCACGGCGAAAAACGGCTGCTGCTGGAGCCGGGCGTCTCGCTGTATCCCAGCCTGGCATGGGTGCAGGCCCTCGATTTACGCGGTATCGACTGGGTGCATACCGCCGTGTACGGCGAGGGGGCGTGGCCCCTGATTGAACAGTGCCGCCGGGCCGGCTGCAAGTGGTCGATTGACCTGGAGCCCGCCACCTTCGCCGGCGGTCTGGAACCCCTCTATCCCCTGCTGTCCGGCGCCGAGGTGGTGTTTTGCAACCAGCGCGCGCTGCGCCAGCTGGGCGATAACGCCGTGGCGCGGCTGCTGGCGCTGGGCGTAACGGCCGTGGTGTGCACCCTTGGCCCGCAGGGCGCGCGCTACGTCTCCGCGGTTCATGACGTGAGCGCCCGCGTACCCTTCGACCCGGTCATCGTGGACACCACCGGCGCGGGCGATTGCCTGGCCGGATGGTTTATCGCCGGGCGCCTGGCGGGCGAATCCCTACACCAGTCGCTTACGCGGGCGGTCTTTGCCGCCACCTACAGCTGCGGGGGCATGGGCGCGCAGCCCTCCTACCCCAGCCACGCACAGCTTATGCATTATCAACGCGCCGGCATGCCCGATGGCGATGCCCGCGCCCCGACAGACGAGAGATAAGATGGCCGGACCACAGGTACTTCCCCAAAAACCCGACATGCTTGCCGCGCTGTTCCCGGTAAAAAAACCGGTAATAGGCGTCATACATTTGCAGGCCCTCCCCGGCGCGCCGCGTTATAACGGGCAGGCAATGAAAGACATTTTCGCCGCCGCCGTCGCCGACGCCAAAACCCTGGCGCAGGGCGGCATCGACGGCATTATTATTGAAAATGCCAGCGATCTGCCCTTTTGCCGGCCGGAAAATATCGGCCCGGAGACGGTGGCCGCGCTGACCGCCGCCTGCATGGAAGTGCGCGCCGCGGTGGCGACGCCCATCGGCATCACCTGCGTGGCCAACGGCGCCATTCCCGCGCTGGCCATCGCCAAGGCGGTCGGCGCGCGCTGGGTACGGGTCAATCAATGGGTTAACGCCTATGTGGCCAATGAAGGCTTTATCAACGGTCCCGCGCCGGAAGCGATGCGCTACCGGTCGATGATCGACGCCCGCGATGTCGCCATTTTCGCCGACGTGCACGTCAAGTTTGGCGCCCATGCCATTACCGCCGACCGCAGCATCGCCGAGCAGGCCACCGACGCGGAATGGTTCGACGCCGATGTGCTGATCGCCACCGGCACCCGCACCGGATCGCCCACCGAACCGACCGAGGTGAACGACGTGCGCAACGGCACCAATTTACCGGTTATCGTCGGTTCCGGCCTGTCGCCGGCCCAGGTGCCCGCGCTGTTCAGCGCGGCCGACGGCGCCATTATCGGCCAATGGCTAAAACACGACGGCGCCTGGTGGAAACCGGTGGATGCCCGCCGCGTGGCGCAGTTAATGCAGGCGGTGATGCTGGTGCGGGAGGGCAAATGACGCTGCTGACCGGTGAAACCGACGTATTCTCTTCCCAGCCGTCGACCTCGGCGCGCTGCGTGGTGGCATTTTTGGCCAAACGCCAGACGGACGCGGGCGACGCGGTGTATCAGCGGCAACATTATCAGGCGCTGATGACGCTGCTGGATCAGCTGCGCGGCGAAGGCTGGCTGTTGTCTTTCCGCGCCATGTTTACGCCGGCCGACCAGACCCTCCCGGCGACGGCGCTCGACAGCGGCGCCCTGCACGAATGGGATATGGCCGGCGCCTTTGAGGCGCCGTCCCTTGACGCCGCGCTGGCGGGAACCGTACGTCTTGAACAGGCGGGCTGGTCGCGGCTGTTCGCCACCCAGTGGCTGTTAGGTCCGCGTGAATTCGCCACCGTGAACGGCGGCGGTGCGGATATCCGGCGCCCCTGGGGGTTTATGGCGCTGTGGGAATGGAACGACGCCTGGTGCGAGGCGACGCCCGCCGAACGCACGGAATATGACGCTGAATGCGACGTCGCGTTTAAAGGCGATCTGGCGCTGAATATCAATATCGCCGGCCGTCATCGCCTGGACTGGGCGCATAGCTGGCATCACCTCGGCATCTGGGAAACCGACAGCCTGGACACTGTCTCCCGGGCCATTACCGGCCATCAGGACGCCGCGGATTTTAAATTCACCACCTCACGCCACGTCACCGGCAAGGTTCGCCCGCTGGCCGACCTGCTGTTGCCCGCCGGCGCTTAAGGAGCCCCCTATGTCAGAGAGTATTTGGATCCATTATGCCCGCCCGCGCCCGCGCTGGTATTTACTGACCGATGCCGAACAACAGGAAAAGCGGGACCGGTGGCAAGCGCTTGCCGATCGGGCGGCGACCGACGGCGCGCGGTTTATGGGCCGCTACCATATTCGCGGCCAGCATGATTTCGAGACCGTCGAAGTGTGGAATTTTCCCGACGCGGAAGCCGCCTTCCAGTATTGGTCCGGCCTGACGGGCGCGGCCTACAACCAGTGGTTCGCGTTTGCCAATAACATTGGTCTTGCGGTGGAGAAACACGAAAATGACCATCCCGGTACTTGAAGCCGTGGCCATCAGCCGACACTTCGGCGGCGTCAGGGCGCTGGAGCACGTGGATTTCCGCGTCTATCCCGGTGAAATCTGCGCCCTGATCGGCGATAACGGCGCGGGGAAATCAACGCTGACGAAAATTCTCTCCGGCGCCGATCGGCCCGATGAGGGCGTGATTAAAATCGACGGCCGCGAGGTGGTGTTCGCCTCGCCGGGGGCGGCCCAGGACAGCGGCATCTCCACGGTCTATCAGGATCTGGCCCTGGCCCCGGAGCTGACGCCGGTGGAAAACCTGTTTTTAGGCCGCGAGGAACTGCGCGGCGGCCCGCTGGGCAGGCTGGGCATGCTCAACCGCGCCGTCATGCGCCGCAAAGCGGTGGAACAGTTCGCCCGCCTGGGCGTCAATCTGCGCTCGCTGTCGGTGCCGGTTTCCTCGCTGTCCGGCGGCCAGCGCCAGTCGGTGGCCATTGCCCGCGCCGCCATGTGGGCCGGACGGGTGATTTTTATGGACGAACCGACCGCCGCGCTCGGCGTCGTCCAGACCGAGCGGGTACTGCAACTGGTGCGCCAGGTGCGCGACGCCGGCCTGGCGGTGGTTTTGATCAGCCACAATATGCCGCAGGTCCTGGAAATCGCCGACCGGGTCGAGGTGCTGCGCCTGGGCAAAAGCGTGGCGCAGATGCCGACCAAGGGCCTGCGGGTGGAAGATCTGGTGTCGGCCATGACCAGCGGCACCTACGGCAGCGCGGAGGCGGCGCCATGAACAAAACCTTAGTAAATAAACCGGCGCCTGGCGCTGAACACCCCGCCGGAGCGCGTGATACGCTGGCGCGGATGATCGGCGGCGGCTGGATATTTATTCTGCTGATAGCGCTTATCGCGCTGTTCGGCCTGCTGCGCCCCGAACAGTTCGGCTCGGCCTACAACCTGGCGCAAATCGCCATTAACGCCGCCATTTTGCTGGTGCTGTCGGTGGGGCAAACCTACGTCATCATCGCCGCCGGCATTGATTTATCCGTGGGCGCGGTTCTGGTGTTTTCCTCGGTGGTTTCCGCCCAGGCGATGCTGTCTCTCTCAGGCCAGGCGGGCAATACCTTCGGCACCACCGACGCCGGCTGGGGCGTGATTGCCGCCGGCAGCCTGGTGGCGGTGGCGGCCGGGCTGCTGTGGGGCGCGCTCAACGGTTTCCTGGTGGCCGTGGCCAGAATCCCGGCGCTGATTGTCACCCTCGGCACCTTCGGCATGGCGCTTGGGCTGGCGCAGGTATTTTCCGGCGGCATCGATGTGCGCGCCATGCCGGAAAAGCTGGTGGATGTGGTCGGCGGCGGCGCCGTCGCCGGTATTCCGGTGCTGGTGTTGATCGCGGTGGCGGTGCTGGCCGTCGCCGCTTTTGTACTGCACCTCACCCGCTTCGGCCTGCATGTCTTTGCCGTCGGCTCCAACCTGGAAGCGCTGCGGCGCGCGGGCATCAATGTTAAAGCGCGCCTGGTCGCCATTTACATGATTTCCGGCGCGCTGGCGGGCGTGGCCGCCATCATGTCAAACGCGCGTTTTTCCACCACCACCATCGGCGGCCACGCCATGGATAACCTGGCGACCATCTCCGCCGTGGTGCTGGGCGGAACCAGCCTGTTCGGCGGCATCGGCAGCGTCGCCGGAACCATTATCGGGGTGTTTATCCCCATTATCCTGCTAAACGGTTTTGTCATCCTCGGCATCCCGCCGTTTTGGCAAACCGTGGCGATGGGCATGGTACTGATCCTGGCGGTCTGGATTGATCAGCTCAAACGCCGGGCCCGGGATCGACGTTAACCGCAGGTCACGCTACAGGCACGTTTGCCTGACCTGCGTCGCGAATAGGAAGGGCCGGGGTTTCGCACGCCATGGCCATGCGCCGTGCGCGCATGGCCACCACGCGGTTCGCCATTCCGCCCGCAGGCACGGTTTTATTATCAGTCAACTCAGGTTTCAATCACTTCCTAAGGGGAAATCATGATGCGTAACACCATGGCATTCGCTGTTTTATCGACCTTAACCCTGGCGCTGGCGCCTCCCGCCCTGGCCGCCGGACAAGATCATACCGTCGCGCTGGTCCTGGGGGTGAAGGGGAGTCCTTTTTATCAGGCATTACAGTGCGGCGCGCAGGAAAAAGCACGGCAGATGGGCGTTACCCTGCAGGTTTCCGCCCCCGATCAGTTTGCCGCCGACAGCCAGATCCCGGTGGTGAACGCCGTTACGGCGACCGCGCCGGCGGTGGCCGCGATTGTGCCGACCGATGCGCAGGCCCTGGTGGCGCCGATGAAACAGCTGGCGGCGCGCGGGGCAAAAGTGCTGACCGTCGACCAGACGCTCAATGACAATGGTTTCCTGGCGACGGAAATCATCTCCGACAACGAGCGCGGCGGTAAAATGGCCGCCGAGGCGATGAATACGCTGCTCGGCGGCAAAGGCGAAGTGCTGGTTATTACCCAGCCGCCGGGCTCAAGCGCCCAGGACGCGCGTGAAAAAGGTTTTGCCGAACAGATCAAAACCTATCCCGGTATCACCTACCTCGGCCCGCAGTATCAAAGCGACGACCCGCAGAAGGCGGCGGAAATCATCACCTCCACCCTCTCCGCCCATCCTCGGCTGGCGGGCGTATTTTCCACCAACGATCAGGGCGCCATCGGGGCCGTAACCGGCCTGCGCCAGGCGGGCGCGGCGAAAAAAGTCAAGGTGGTGGCCTATGACGCCGCCACCGCCGAAGTGAGCGCGCTGAAAAACGGCACCATCAACGTGTTGATTGCGCAGAACCCCAAACAGGAAGGCGAAGCGGTCATTACCACCGCGCTGGCGCTGCTGGCCGGCAAGCCGGTGCCGAAACAGACGCTGACCGATCTGGTGACCATTACTGAAAACGATCGTCAAAAAGCCGATAAATACGAATATAAAGCCGACTGCCAATAAGCGCCGGCGCTGGTGGCGCCGCTTAACGGCGCCCTGGCCGCGACGAATAATCATCGATCCGCGCATCCGGCGCCCCGTGGCGGGAAGCCCGCCGGTTGCCCATCAGCCTGCCTTGCCCACTACCAGCCCGGCAGTGGATAAAAACCAATACTAATTAATTAATATGTTTTTTTAAAAAGCACAAATATTGCCATATGCTGGTTTATTCCGCCATTTAACTTATTTTTTTAGCGTTAAATTTTCAGGAATACGTTTTTTTAGCAGCTTGTATTTATTATGGCCGATCCGCCACTGCCGGGTTGTGAAAATAGCATTTTACATTTAAGTTTTCAGTGAATAACTGATTAACGCCTGCCGCAGCCAGGGTGTCATAGCCCTTATCCGGCAGGCGGGCATTTAAGGAGGCAGCGATATTTTTCATTAAGCATAATTATTAATCTGCACATTATAATTGCTGATTATAGCGCTGATTAGCGTTGTAACCGGCGTTATCGGTGTGACAACGTTAATCACGTTGATATTAACTGCGTTATTATGAAATGGAGATTCGAGAATGGTGAGTAATTCCCCTTGCGCTGGAAACATGCATTTTATTCATGCCTTCGAGGCCGCGGCGAAGCGCACTCCGCAGGCTATTGCCCTGGTGGTGAATGACCAATCCATCAGCTACGCCCGGTTGCAGCACATGGCCGGCCATTATGCGCAACAGCTGGCGCATAAAATGGACGCCAAAACGGACGGCATTCTCCTGTGCCTGCCGCGAGGTGTGGAACTGATGGCATCCTTGCTGGCCTGCCATTACCTCGGGGTACCCTACATCCCGCTGGATATTTGCACCGCGCCAGGCCGCGTGATGAAAATTTTGGCGGCCTCGTCCTGCCTGTTGACCTACGACAGCCGCGCGGGTCATATCGGCGGCGCGGACGGGGCTGATGTGGCGACCTTTAGCGCCGTTGCGCAGATAAAACCCGTTCCCGCGGAAAATCCGGCGCCGGCGGCTTATCGTATTTATACCTCCGGCTCCACGGGCGAGCCGAAAGGGGTCAGCGTGGCGCATAGGGGGTGCAGTAACCTGATCAACAGTTTCAGCCGGTTGCTCGAGGCCGGCGGCGAGACCCGCTGGCTGTCGGCAACCTCGGTGTCGTTTGATATGTTCTACCTGGAGTATGCCGTGCCGCTGGCCAACGGCGGGACATTGTTTCTGCTCGACGATGCGCAAACGCATTCAGTCCAGGAGATTGCGTGGCAGTTAATGCGCTGTCAGCCCGATATTTTCCAGTCGACGCCGTCCATGCTCAAATGTCTTTTACCCTATCTGCAGGATGATTGGCGATTCAACCGGCTCCTGGTGGGAGGAGAACCCTTGGGACGGCAGTTATCCGCCCGGCTGTCGGCGCGCGCGCGCTGGTTATGCAACCTCTACGGGCCGACGGAAACCACCGTCTGGTCAACGGCGCATGTCATCACCCGCGCCGGCGATAACCGCATCGGTCGTCCAATCGACCATACGCAGATAAAAATTCTGGATGACGCGCGGCGCGAGATGAAGGCGGGGGAACCGGGTAATATTTTCATCGGCGGAGCCGGGGTGGCGTTGGAATACCTTAACAACCCTGCCCTGACCGCCGAAAAATTCATTGCTCTTCCCGGCGAGCAGACAGAGGGGCGTTTTTATGATACCGGCGATATCGGTTTAATCGATGCGGAAGGCGTGCTGAATTACCTGTACCGGGATGGCGATTTTTATAAGGTCAGCGGGTACCGTATCGACTGCGCCGAAGTGGTGGACGCCCTGGAGAAATGTGCCGGCGTCGCGGCGGCGGCTGTCGTTGTCCTGGAAGGCGATGGGGATGATGAATCGGTGATCGTCGGCTGGCTGAAAATGGACAAACCAGGGCAAGGGATTGATACGGGAGCCATCCGCCTGGAACTTGAAAATGAGCTGGGTCATTATATGATTCCGCGCTATTTTTATCCTATAGACGATTTGCCTTATTCCATCAGCGGCAAGCTGGATAAAAAAGCCTTGATCACCATGACCAAAACCAAGATCAAAGAAATGGAGCACATTGTGATGGGGCAAAAAAACGCGCCGGGAAAAGACGCCTTAAATCATCCATTAATAGATATATTGGGTCATTATATAAATATTGACGGTATGTCGCTGAATGATAATTTTTTCCATCGCGGCCTGTCCTCCATCCAATTGGTCTCCTTCCATCTTGAGCTGAAACAATTATATCCCGATATTAATTTGCACGACCTGTGCGCGCGCCCAACGATTAATTTACTACTGGCGCCTTATCATTAATTTCTAGCGCGCACCGCCTTATATTCTACGTGGAAAAGCGCGGATATAGGGCGATATTACGCGCAGCTTCGCAACAGGTCGGCCGGCATCATGCGCGCAGCCTCTCCCGCACGCCGCGCGGCAACCGGCCCGCGTCAAGACGGTCTCCCGCCTATCCTCGCCCAAATGTACCGCTGCGAAATACTACGCCACGCCTTTTGGTCCGACCAATAACAAAAAAATTGTGACTATTGCAGGCAAATCAATAAAAAAGCCCATGAAGCGTTGCTATTTGTTATCGATTCATTAATTTTATGTATCAAGAGAATTGCTTAAATGTTTTGGTAGGACCAATTTTGTGTAACAGCCAGCCCGTTGGCGACCATTTCATTCACATTTTTTTCATGACCAAGGCCAAGTTTGCTGTCTGCGCCAACCCTATTCGCCGGGCAGGACGCGCCCGGGCGGCCCGGCGCATACCCACCGACGGACATCGAGTCACAGGAGAGCATGACATGCCAATCTGGCCACAAAATTACGACCCGCTCGGCAATATCTGGCTATCGAGCCTGGTCGCCGTGATTCCCATCGCGTTTTTCTTTTTCGCGCTGATTAAATTACGCCTGAAAGGCTACCTGGCGGGCACTATTACCACCATCCTGGCCCTGCTGGTGGCGCTGCTGTTGTTCCGCATGCCGCTCGATCGGGCGCTGGCCTCGGTGGTTTACGGCTTTTTCTACGGCTTATGGCCGATTGCATGGATTATCATCGCCGCCGTTTTTGTCTATAAGATTTCCGTCAAGACCGGCCAGTTCGATATCATCCGCTCCTCTATTTTGTCGGTTACCCCCGATCAGCGCCTGCAAATGATGATTGTCGGTTTTTGTTTCGGCGCGTTCCTGGAGGGGGCCGCCGGATTTGGCGCGCCGGTGGCCATTACCGCCGCGCTGCTGGTGGGGCTGGGTTTTAAGCCGCTGTACGCCGCCGGCTTATGCCTGATCGCCAATACCGCGCCGGTGGCCTTCGGCGCCATGGGCGTGCCGATTATCGTCGCCGGGCAAGTGGCCAATATCGACCCCTTTACTATCGGGCAAATGGTCGGCAGACAGTTGCCGTTCCTGACCATTATCGTGCTGTTTTGGATCATGGCGATCATGGACGGCTGGCGCGGGATCCGGGAAACCTGGCCCGCGGTCCTGGTGGCGGGGATCTCCTTCGCCCTGGCCCAGTATCTGAGCTCGAATTTCATCGGGCCCGAGCTGCCGGATATTATCGCCTCGCTGGTATCGCTGGTATGCCTGACCCTGTTCCTGCGCGTCTGGCATCCGGCGCACATCTTCCGGTTCAGCGACGGCGGCCAGCCGGCCCAGCCGGCGCCGGCCGTGACCTATACGGCCGGGCAAATCGTCCGCGCCTGGATGCCGTTTATTTTCCTGACCGCCACGGTAACCCTCTGGAGCGTGCCGCCGTTTAAAGCGCTGTTTGCCGCCGGCGGCCCGCTGCAAAGCTGGGTGGTAAGCATTTCCGTGCCCTTCCTGGATAAGCTGGTGGCAAAAACGCCGCCGGTGGTGGCGACGTTCCTGCCGTACCCGGCGGTGTATAAGTTCGACTGGCTCTCGGCCACCGGCACCGCCATTATGGTGGCGGCCTTTATCTCGATCGCCTATCTGCGCATGAAGCCGCGCGCGGCGCTGGCGACATTTAAAGAGACCCTGCGGGATCTGGCGCTGCCTATCTACTCCATCGGCATGGTGCTGGCCTTTGCCTTTATTTCCAATTATTCCGGCCTGTCCGCGACGCTGGCCCTGGCCCTGGCGCATACCGGCCGGGCGTTTACCTTTTTCTCGCCGTTCCTCGGCTGGCTGGGCGTATTCCTTACCGGGTCCGACACCGCCTCGAACGCCTTGTTCGCCGCGCTACAGGCCACCACCGCGCAGCAGATCGGCGTATCCGACGTGCTGCTGGTGGCGGCCAATACCACCGGCGGCGTCACCGGCAAAATGATTTCGCCGCAGTCCATCGCCATCGCCTGCGCGGCGGCGGGGCTGGTGGGCCATGAGCCGGATTTATTTCGCTTTACGGTGAAGCACAGCCTGATTTTTTGCAGTATCGTCGGGGCTATCACTACCCTGCAGGCGTATATTTTGCCTTGGATGATCCCATGACCTTACCTGATGATATCCGCGTGGCCGACCATATCGCCCTGCGTCTCAAGCAGTTGATAGCGGAGCGCGGGCTGGCCGCGGGCATGCGCCTGCCGGCCGAGCGCCAGCTGGCATCCCAGCTTGGCGTATCGCGCTCATCGGTACGCGAGGCCATCCAGCAACTCAGCAGCCAGGGGTGGGTGGTCAGCCGTCGCGGCGGCGGCACCTACGTTCAGGATGATTTTCATCAATGGTCCGGGCAGCGCATCGTCCTGCCGCTGAAAATGCTGATGGCCGAGGATCCTGATTATCGTTATGACGTACTGGAAGCGCGGCTGGCTATCGAGGCCAGCACCGCATGGCACGCTGCGCGGCGCGCCACCGACACCGACAGGGAGCGGCTGCGGGTGTGTTTTGACGCCACGCTGCGGGTCAGCGAGAGCGACGATCCCGATCTGGCCGCGCAGGCCGACGTGCGTTTTCACCTGGCCATTGCCGAGGCCTCGCACAACCTGGTGCTTTTGCAAACCATGCGCGGTTTGTTCGAGCTGCTGCAATCCTCGGTAATGCAAAGCCGGCGGCGCATGTATACGGTGCCGGTGATTTTCGCCAAATTAACCGAACAACACCATGAATTGCTGCAGGCCATACTGGCCGGCGACCCCGAACGCGCGCGCAGCGCGGCGATAACACATCTGGAGTGCGTCCATACCACGCTGAAAGCCCTGCACGAAGACGAAGCCCGGCAGGCGCGCGTTACCCGCCTGGCTTATCAGGATACCGACACCGACATGATGCGAGAACAGGATACATGATCATTTCAGCTGCAACCGATTATCGCGCGGCGGCCCAACGTAAGCTGCCGCCCTTTTTGTTTCACTACCTGGACGGCGGCGCCTACGCCGAATACACCTTAAGGCGCAATGTCGAGGACCTGGCGCAGGTGGCGCTCAGGCAACGGGTGCTCAGGAATATGTCGCAGCTGAGCCTGGAGACGACGCTGTTCGGCCAGCGGCTCGCCATGCCGGTCGCCCTCGCCCCGGTCGGACTTTGCGGCATGTATGCCCGGCGCGGCGAGGTCCAGGCCGCCAGGGCCGCCGCAAGCAAGGGCATCCCCTTTACGCTGTCCACCGTCTCGGTCGGCACCATCGAGGAGGTCTCCTCCGCCATAACACAGCCGATGTGGTTCCAGCTCTATGTGCTCAAGGACCGCGGCTTTATGCGCAACGCGCTGGAGCGCGCCAAGGCCGCGGGTTGCTCGACGCTGGTGTTCACGGTGGACATGCCGGTTCCCGGCGCCCGCTACCGCGATGCCCACTCGGGCATGAGCGGGCCGAACGCGGCGCTGCGCCGCTATCTGCAGGCGATAACCCATCCCGCCTGGGCCTGGGATGTCGGGGTGCGCGGACGTCCCCACGTGCTCGGCAATATCTCCGCGTATGTGGGCAAACCCACCGGCCTGGAAGACTATATCGGCTGGCTGGCGAAAAACTTCGATCCGTCCATCTCCTGGAGCGACCTGGAATGGATCCGGGAATTCTGGCAGGGCCCCATGATCATCAAAGGCATACTTGACCCGGAGGATGCCCGGGACGCGGTACGCTTCGGCGCGGACGGCATCGTGGTGTCCAACCACGGCGGACGCCAGCTCGACGGCGTGCTCTCCTCCACCCGCGCGTTGCCCGCCATCGCCGACGCGGTCAAAGGCGATATCGCTATCCTCGCCGACAGCGGTATTCGCAACGGCCTCGACGTGGTGCGCATGATTGCGCTGGGCGCCGACACCGTGCTGCTGGGGCGCGCGTATATCTATGCCCTGGCGACGGCAGGGGAACGGGGGGTGGCCAACCTGCTCACGCTTATCGACAAGGAAATGCGCGTGGCCATGACCCTCACCGGCGCCCGCGCCATCGCCGAGATCACGCGCGAGTCGCTGGTCCGGCATTCTATCGGTTAATGATTTCCGGCGGGATCGGCTCGCCATGGTATTTTTGATAAATAGCGTTCAGTTTGCCGTTTTTCAGATTGGCGGCAATCCACTCGTCCAGTTTGGCTTTCAGCTCCGGCTGCCCTTTCGGCACCCCGATCGCCAAATCGAACACCTGCAGAGTCATTTTCGGCTCAAACGCCAGCTTCGGGTTCTGTTTTTTTATCTGGTTAACCAAGGTGGCCGACGTCGCCACCGCAAAAGCCTGCCCGCTCACCGCGGCAGTCACAAGCGTCGCGTCGTCGTCATAACGCTGCACGGTAAAACCCCGTTTTGCCGCTTCCGTACTCAGCTGCGTATCCTGGGTGGTACCGCGCGTCACGGTAATCGCTTTACCTTTCAGGTCGTCCCAGCCGCCGATTTTCGTCGCCGCGGGCGCGCCGATAACCGACCGCAATCCGGCATAAGCGCGTGTAAAATCGATTACCTGCGCCCGCTGCGGCGTTACCGACAGGGTTGATATGACGATATCCGCCTTACCCGTTTGCAGATTGGGGATCCGCGTCGGACCGGTGGTCTCGATAAACTGCAGTTTCAACCCCCAATCCTGCGCCAGCAACTGCGCGGTTTCCACATCCGACCCTATCGGCTTCAGGCTGGCGTCCAGCATCCCGGAAGGGGGAATGGACAAATCGGTCGCCACCCGCAGCGTGCCCCGCTCCTTGATCTCCTGCCAGGCGTTGGTCGCCGCCGCGGCGGGATTAAACGCCAGCCACAAAAACAGGGTGCCCAACAAAGCCAATCGTTTCATATATCGCATAGTTTTCTCCAGGGTTACCTGACGGGCCAACGCCGCCGGCTACAGCTCGTTGGCGATAAAATCCTGCAGCGCCGGGGTGGCGGGCTGTTTTAAAATGGCGGCGCCGCCGCTTTCATGCACGGCGCCCTGGTGCATAAACACCACTTTGTCGGCGATGCGCCGGGCAAAATTCATTTCGTGCGTCACCATGATCATGGTCATCCCGCTGCCCGCCAACCGTTCGATAACACGCAGCACTTCGCCGGTCAGCTTGGGATCGAGCGCGGAGGTCACCTCGTCGAACAGCATCACCTTCGGCTTCATGGCCAGCGACCGGGCGATGGCCGCGCGCTGCTGCTGTCCGCCGGAAAGCTGCTCCGGATAGCTATCCGCCTTATCAGCCAGACCCACCTGCTCCAGCACCGAATGCGCCAGGCGCCGCGCGTCGGCTTTCGATTGTTTTTTAACCGACATCGGCCCCAGCGTGATATTTTGCTCAATGGTGAGATGGGGAAACAGGTTATAACTCTGGAACACAATGCCGACATCCTGACGCAGCTTACGCAGGTCAAGATGGGGATCCTCGACGCGATGGCCGCACACCTCGATGCTGCCGCCGTTAATCTTCTCCAGCCGATCGATACAGCGCAGCGCGGTGCTTTTCCCCGACCCGCTGGCGCCAATCAACGCCACCACCTGCCCCCGATCCACGGAAAAAGACACATCGTTAAGCACCGGCACCGCGCCAAAGCTTTTTTGCACCTTATCAAGCACGATAATCGACATAATGATTTCCTTTAACGCTTAGGCCATTCTGGTCAGCGCCGCGTTTTGCCGCGCCGTTTTTTTAACCATGGCGCGGCGTTCAAGCCTGCGGCTTAATACCGACACCGGAAAACACAGGCAAAAATAGAGCAAAGAGACAATCAGATAGGTAATAAACGGCTCGAAGATCGAGTTATTGATAAGCTGACCGGCCCGCGCCAGCTCGACAAAACCCACCACCGACGCCAGGGACGTATTTTTGATGATCTGCACCGAAAATCCCACGGTGGGCGGCGTCGCCAGCCGCACGGCCTGCGGCAGTATCACCTTGAACAGGCGCTGGGCGCGGGACAGCGCCAGGCATTCCGCCGCTTCCCACTGCGCGCGCGGCACCGCCTGCAGGCAGCCGCGCCAGATTTCCCCCAGGTAAGCGCTGGCGTACAGGGTCAGCGACACCCCGGCGGCAAACAACGGGGAAATACTGAACCCCAGCGACGGCAGGCCGAAATAAATCATAAACATAATGATAAGCAGCGGCGTGCCCTGGATAAGCTGGACATAGGCGCTCACCAGAAAACGCACGCCGCGCAGCGGCGCGATACGCCCCAGGGCCACCAGGAAACCGACCAGGCCGCCGCCGCCGAAGGCCATCAGCGACAGGATCAGGGTCCAGAAGGCGCCCTCCAGCAGGAACTGGATATGCGCGGGATTAAGGGAAGAATTCATGTCTCGCTCCTCAAAGCGGGGTGCCAAGGCGGCGGCGGCGGGGAAAAGCCGCCAGCCCCACCAGCCAGAACGCAAATCGCATCAGGAACGACAGGGCCAGGTAAATACCGGCGACGACAAAAAAGGTTTCAAACGGCCGGTAGGTCTCCGACTGGATAAAATTGGCCGTGGCGGTCAGTTCCTCCGTCGAAATCTGCGACGTCACCGACGAGGCCAGCATCAACAGAATAAACTGGCTGGTCAGCGACGGATAAACGCGTTCTATCGCCGGACGCAGCGCCACATGCCAATATTGCTGCCAGGTCGATAACCCCAGCGTTTCCGCCGCTTCCCATTGCCCCGGATGGATGGACTCAAAGCCGGCGCGCATGATCTCCGCCGTATAGGCGCCGACGTTTATCGTCAGCGCGATCACCGAGACGGTGAACGCCGTAAACGAAAAACCCAGGCTGGACAACCCGAAATACACCAGGAAGATCTGCACCAGAAACGGCGTATTGCGAATGGCTTCGATGTACACCCCCGCGATACGGGAACACCAGGCACACTCGGAACGGCGCGCCACCGCGCATAAGGTGCCTATCAGAAAACCGAAAACGGTGGTGATGACCGCCAGCTCGGCGGTGAGCAGCGCGCCGTCCCTCAGCATCTGCCATTGCGTGAATATCGCCGTGAAATCAAGCTTCATAACCCGCTACCTATTTTGTCGCCGCCGCCGTTTCCCGCCCGGTGATCCGGTCGTAAACCCTGAACAGCGCCTGGTTGCCGTTAGATCCCTCGCCGTGGGCCTGCGCGTCCTGGTATTGCGTCGCCACCAGCGCGGTGGCCGGCAGCGGCACCGGACGCTCTCGCGCCGCGTCCAGCACCAGACGCAAATCCTTCATCATCAAATCGATGCGAAAGCCGGCGGAGGTATCGCCCCCGATCATGGCCGTGCCCAGTTTGTCGAGCATCCAGGACGCCGCCGATCCCCCCAGCAGCACCTCGCGCATCTGGCCAAGATCGATGCCATAGGCGCGCCCCAGCGCCAGCGCCTCGCAAATGGCCTGGATATTGATGGCGCAAATCAGCTGGTTGCACAGTTTCACCGTTTGACCGGCGCCGGATTGCCCGACATGGTTAATGGTGGTGCCCATTGCCCGCAGGAAGGGTTCGGCGCGGGCGAATCCCGCGGCGTCGCCACCGACCATAATGCTCAGGGCGGCGTTTTTCGCCCCCGCCGGCCCGCCGGATACCGGCGCGTCCAGCATGATCACGCCCTGCGCCGCCAGCGCCCGGCTCATGGCGCGCGTCGCCTCCGGCGCGATAGTACTCATATCCACGTAGAGGCCGCCGCGCGGAGGGCACGCCAACAGTCCCCCGTCGCCGCGCACCACGTCTTCCACCTGCGGCGTGTCGGGCAGCATGGAGATCACGATATCGGCGTCGGCGGTGGCGTGCGCCATATCCCGCGCCGGCTGTATCCCATACGCCGCCAGCGCCGCAACGGCCGCCGGCAGCACATCATAGGCGCGCACGCTAAAGCCGGCCTGGGCGAGGTTACGCGCCATCTCGCGTCCCATGACGCCCAAGCCGAGGAAACCGACGTTGCCTTTTGGTGTTAACTCATTCATGTGATTGCCTCCCCCAGGATCAGTCCTGCTGTTCAAGACGGTTAAGTTTGTCGACCCGGCGGACAAAGTCCTCATCACGGACAAACCGGGCCTGCAAAAACGCGTCGACCAAATCGCGCGCCAGCCACGATCCGACGATTTGCGCGCCCATGCACATCACATTGACATCATCGTGCTCCACCCCCTGGTGCGCTGAATGGATGTCGTGGCACACGGCGGCGCGGATGCCGTTGATTTTGTTGGCGGCGATCACCGCGCCCACGCCGGTGCCGCACACCAGGAGGCCTCGGCGCCCGGCGTCCTGGCGCACCTTAGCGCACAAGGCATGGGCGATATCGGGAAAGTCGACCGGGTCGGGCGTGTGGCTGCCGATGTCGTCCACCTCATGGCCGGCGGCACGCAGCCAGTCGGCCAGTTCCAGCTTCAGCCGGAAGCCGGCGTGATCGCTGCCAATAACGATATTCATTCGGGTTTCCTTCTGCGGTCGTGGTTTAGTCGGTAAAAGGCGCCGCGCCTGCCATGCGGATGGTGGCACGGCGGCGAAAGTCCGCGCCGATCTCGAAATGGCGGGCCAGCAGTTCGTCGGCGCGCGCTTCGTCGCGCCCGACGATGGCGGCAAAAATAAG
Source organism: Sodalis sp. C49 (assembly GCF_046352915.1). Lineage (NCBI taxonomy): Bacteria > Pseudomonadati > Pseudomonadota > Gammaproteobacteria > Enterobacterales > Bruguierivoracaceae > Sodalis > Sodalis sp. C49. The sequence goes on from NZ_CP163303.1 coordinate 1,579,438, forward strand.
CCGGTGGTGATCGATCAGGAACTCCTCGATGCCGTCCACCTGGATAATCTGTTCACGCCGGTCCAGGTGCGAACGCATCATCAGCGCGCTGATGGACTGGTAAATACTGATAAGCGTCGCCGAGCCGGACGCCAGCACGATAGCTTCATGAAAGTGGAAATCCGCCAGGCCGCCGACTTCCGGGGTATGGATAGTGTCGATGATGGCGCGCAGGCATTCGGCCAGCCGATCGTAATCCCCTTGCGTGGCCCGGCGGCATGCCAGGCGCACCGCCTGCCGTTCAATGGCAATACGCGCCTGCATCACGTCGTCAATCACATCCGCCTGATGGGCCAGTACAAAGGTGAAAAATTCACCCAGAATCGACACGCTGGGTTTTTTCACCACCGTGCCGATACCATGGCGGATCTCCACCGCGCCAATCATCGCCAGGGCGCGCAAGGCCTCGCGCAGCACCGGCCGGCTTACGCCGAGCCGGGCGGAAAGCTCACGCTCCGGCAGCAGGCAGTCCCCCGCCTTGAGCTCCCCCGACAGCAGTTGCTCGCGCAGAAATCCGACGACCCGATCGTAGCCGTTGCCGGTGTCCTGTTTCCCGTTCCCGCGTTTAATCGTCATCTGTCATTCATCAGCCTTAACCAGTGGTAATACCAATGGTAGATATGTTAATGAAAGATTAATGTGATGTTATTCACAGTTGCTTTTTGGTCAATAAGATGGCGATCACAGATTTGCCGCGAAAACGGAAAAGGGGAAATTCAGGCCGTGGTGCGGCGTATTAGGCGATATTGGCGAAGCGGGGGCGGTTAATGCTGCGCCAGGATCGTCGTCAGCAGGCCGGGGAAGCGGTCCTGCATATCATCGCTGCGCAGCGTATTGATGTGCGTGGTGCCGACATTATGGGTATAGACCAGCCCGGCATCGCGCAGCACGCGGAAATGATGGGAAACGCTGGATTTGGGGCGGCCGCCGTCCAGTTCGCCGCAGCTGGCCTCGCCCAACTGAGCCAGGCGGCGCACGATGTCCAGGCGCAACGGGTCGCTCAAGGCGTAAAGCACGCGTTCGAGAGCGAATTCATTTATCGACGGATGTTTAAAGGGGCGCATGGGGCGACTATAGCAAACGGCTTGTCAAAAAGCCATAATTCGAATATTATCGAATTACAGAATAAGGCTACAGTAAATCATCGCGCCAACAAATACAGGAACCCGAACCATGTCAGCACTCTTTCAACCCTTTAAACTCAAGGATGTTACGCTGCGCAACCGCATCGCGGTGCCGCCCATGTGCATGTATTCCGCCGATGAAGGCCTGATCAACGACTGGCACCAGGTCCATCTGGCCGCCCTCGCCCGCGGCGGCGCCGGGCTGGTGATCGTCGAGGCCACCGCGGTCTCCCCCGAGGGGCGTATCACCCCAGGCTGCGCCGGCATCTGGAACGATACCCTGGCCCAGGCCTTTGTGCCGGTGGTGCGGGCCATCAAAGCGGCGGGCGCGGTGCCCGGCATCCAGATCGGCCATGCCGGCCGCAAGGCCAGCGCTAACCGGCCCTGGGAGGGCGATGACCATATCGCCGAGAGCGACCCGCGCGGCTGGCAGACCATTGCGCCGTCCGCCATCGCTTTTGGCGCCAATTTGCCGAAAGTGCCCAAGGCCATGACGCTTGACGATATCGCCCGGGTGCGTGATGATTTCGTGGCCGCCGCCCGCCGGGCGCGCGACGCCGGATTCGAATGGCTGGAGCTGCATTTCGCCCACGGCTACCTGGCCCAGAGCTTCTTCTCGGCCCATTCCAACCAGCGCGACGACCAGTACGGCGGCAGCGCCGTTAACCGCGGCCGTTTCCTGCTGGAAACCCTGGCGGCGGTACGCGAAGTCTGGCCGGAACATTTGCCGCTGACCGCCCGGTTCGGCGTGCTGGAGTTCGACGGGCGCGACGAGCAGACCCTGACTGAATCCATTGACCTGATCACGCGCTTCAAACAGGCCGGCCTGGATATGCTCAGCGTCAGCATCGGGTTCTCCACCCCCGACGCCACTATTCCCTGGGGACCGGCTTTTATGGGCCCGATCGCCAAGCGGGTGCGCGGGGACGCGGATATCCCGGTCGCCTCCGCCTGGGGATTCGGTACGCCGGACCTGGCCGAAAAAGCCGTTCAGGACCAGCAATTGGATCTGGTCATGGTGGGCAAGGCCCATCTGGCCAATCCCCACTGGAGTTATTACGCCGCCCGTGAACTGAAGATTGAACGTCCCTCCTGGACGCTGCCCGCCCCCTACGCCCACTGGCTGGAAAGATACTGACGCCGGCGCTAACCGTCGTCCCGGCATCAGGGCGGCGGTTAGCCTGAGAGCGGCAATTCCTGATGCAGCGCGGTGCGTGGTGTGCCCACCCGTGGTGCATCCTCTCCCTCCATGGCGGTTGCCTTAATGATATCCCCGGCATTGACGGCCGGGCACTTCGCACGCCCGCAACAAATCCCCTGAAATTCCAGTCATCTGCAACGTTCGATTAAAAAAAGAGCGAACCAATAAAAAATTGGTTCGATTTGTGCTTGATGGTGATGAAAGGTAATGAGTGATGGCGTGCGTTCCGGCGGAACAGCGCGCCATCAGGGCGTTATCGACACGATTATGGCAAATCAGGGTGTGAGTCATGACAAAACAGCCGTCGTCCTTCTCCGCGCTGGAACAGCTGCGCGCGCTGATCCTGCAACACCCCGCGCCTGAGCTGCCGCTGCCCACCGAGCGGGAGCTGGCGCAACGCTATCAGGTCGGGCGCCGGGAGATCCGCCGCGCGCTGGACGTACTGGAGATGGAAGGCAGGGTGTGGCGCAAACAGGGCAAGGGCACCTTCCTGGGTCCCGATGCCCCATCGCAACCGCTGGTGCTGCAAGGCTTGCCGCGCCAATCGACGCTGCTGGAGGTGATGGAAGCCCGTCTGCAGCTGGAGCCGGGGCTGGCGCGCCTGGCCGCCCTGCGCGCCACGCCGGAACAGCTGGCGCTGATGGCGCGCCTCCAGGAGCGGATGCAGGTGCTGGCAACCGATGACAGCGATCAGCACGAACTGTGGGACAGCGCCTTCCACCGGACGCTGGCCGAAGCGGCCGGCAACCGGCTGCTGCTCGGCCTGTTTGACGCGCTGGACGCCATACGCCGCGACGACAGCTGGCGCCATCAGCGCGAGAAGGCGCGCAACCCGGCGCGGCTGGACAACTATAACCGGCAGCACCAGCGCCTGATCCGCTATCTCCAGGCCCGCCGGCCCGAGGAGGCCGCCGCCGTCATGACCGAACATCTGCTGGCGCTGCAACAGGCGCTGATCACTGTCCTGTCCATCGACAAGGAGCCTCAAGCCTGATGACGATCCCCACATCCCCCGCGCCGCCGGTGCTGAATATCGCCCATCTGCGGGTGCGCTTCCACGGCTCGCCGGCCAGCGTGCTCGACGATATCTCGCTACATATCCAGCCGGGGGAGACCCTGGCGCTGGTGGGCGAATCCGGCTGCGGCAAAAGCGTCACCTCGCTGGCGTTAATGGGCTTATTGCCCGACAGCGCCCGTATCGACCAGGGGGAACTGTATTTTAACCAACACGACCTGCGCGCTCTGTCGCCGCGGCAATACGCCAACCTGCGCGGCAATCAGCTGGCCATGATTTTCCAGGAGCCGATGACGTCCCTTAATCCGGCGTTTACCCTGGGCGACCAATTGGCGGAGGCGGTGATGCGGCATCAGGGCGGCAGCTATCGCCAGGCCATGGCGCGCGCCGGGGAGATGCTGGCTTTGGTGCAGATTCCGGCGCCGGAGCTGCGCCTGAAGTCGTATCCGCACCAGCTTTCAGGCGGCATGCGCCAGCGGGTGATGATCGCCATGGCGCTGATCAACCGGCCGCAATTGTTGATTGCCGACGAACCCACCACCGCCCTGGATGTCACTATCCAGGCCGGTATCCTCAGCCTGCTTAACCAAATCAAGCAGGACACCGGCACCGCCATTTTACTGATTACCCACGATCTCGGCGTGGTGGCGGAAGTGGCGCAGCAGGTGGCGGTCATGTACGCCGGCCAGATTGTCGAAACCGGCAGCGTGGACGACATTTTCAGCGACCCGCAGCATCCCTACACCATCGGACTGATGGCCTCGATGCCCAGCCTGTCGGCCCGCATCGGCAAGTTGGCCACCATTCCGGGGTCGGTGCCCACCGCGGACGCCATGCCCGCCGGCTGCCGCTTCGCTACCCGCTGTCCGTTCGCCGACGAACGCTGCCACCGTTCCCGGCCCGATCTGCGTCCGGTCGCCGCAGGCCATGAGGCCGCGTGTTTTTACGCGCCGCTTGAACACCATTTCGCGCCGGGAGCCAGAGCATGAGCCAGCCGATCCTTGAAAGCGTGGCATTGACGAAAATCTTTCAGGGCCCCAAAGGCCTGTTTACCCGCCAGCGCCAGGTGCACGCGGTGGATCGGGTATCACTGAAGGTCTGGCCGGGCGAAACCCTGGCCATCGTCGGCGAATCCGGCTCCGGCAAATCCACCCTCGGCCGGCTGCTGCTGCGCCTGCTGACGGCCACCGAAGGGCGGGTTTTCTACCAGGGCAATGATATCGGCATGCTGCCCGCCGGGCAGTTGAACCAGCTGCGGCGCGAGCTGCAAATCATTTTCCAGGATCCGTTCGCCTCCCTCAATCCGCGCATGACGGTGGAGGAGATTGTCGGCGAGCCCATCTGGCTGCATGAGCGGATTTCCCGGGCGCAGCGGCGCGAACGGGTGGCCGAACTGCTGCGCACCGTCGGGCTGCCGGCCCTGTACGCCCGGCGCTTTCCCCATGAATTTTCCGGCGGGCAGCGCCAGCGCATCGGCATCGCCCGCGCCCTAGCGTCCAAACCCACGCTGCTGCTGGGGGATGAGCCGGTTTCCGCGCTGGACGTGTCGGTACAGGCGCAGGTGGTCAACCTGCTTGAGAGCCTGAAAGAACAGTTCGGCCTGACCCTGATCGTGGTGGCGCACGGACTGGCGGTGATCCGCCATATGAGCGATCGCGTCGCGGTGATGTACCTGGGGCAAATCGTCGAAATCGCCGCCGCCGATGATATTTTCGATCAGCCGCTGCACCCCTATACCCGGGCGCTGATTGCTTCAGCGCCCCAGTTAACCCCAGGCGGCCGGCAATCCGGACCGCTGCTGACGGGGGATTTGCCCAACCCGTCGCAGCCGCCGTCGGGATGCCGTTTCCATACCCGTTGTCCCCATGTCAGGGACGTCTGCCGGCAGCATGAACCGCCGCTGGAACCCGCCGGCGATCGGCGCCAGGTGGCGTGTCACCGCTGGCGGGAACTGAACAGCGATCGCAGCGTTATCGTCATGGCGCCGCCGTCGGCGGCTTTCCTGCGGCGGCGCGCGCTGTTTGTCGACGCCGCGGCCCGTAAACCCTAACTGCCACAAGGAATCTATGCTCATGAACTCCCGTCACAAGCTTTATACCGCGCTGAGTGGTTTGGTGTTGCTTGGCGTCAGCGGCCAGCCGTATGCCGAAAGCATTTTGCGTATCGGTCTGGGCAGCGACCCCGACATGCTCGATCCCCACCTGGCCCGGACCTATTATGGCCGATTTGTCTTCGCCGCCATGTGCGACCGGCTGGTGGATGTGGATGAAAAGCTGCAGGTGGTGCCCGGCCTCGCCACCGACTGGCAGTACAGCGATGACGGCAAAACCCTGACCATGAACCTGCGCCAGGGCGTGACGTTTCAGGATGGCGAAGCCTTTAACGCGCAGGCGGTGAAATTTAATATCGATCGTGCGCTGACCCTGCCGGGATCGCTGCGCAAAAGCGAACTGTCCTCGGTGGCGTCCGTCGAGGCCACCGGCCCCTATAGCGTGACGTTTCACCTGAAGAACGCCGACGCCGCGCTGCTCTCCCAGCTCACCGACCGGGCGGGCACCATGCTGGCGCCCCAGGCCGCCGCAAAGGAGAACTTCGCCGCGCACCCGGTATGCTCCGGTCCCTACCAGTTTGACAGCCGGGTGCAGCAGGACCGCATTGTGCTGACGCGCTATGGTAATTACTGGAATAAACAGGCCTACCACTTCGATAAAGTGATTTTTATGCCCATTCCCGACTCCTCGGTGCGCCTGGCCAACCTGCGCGCCGGCGATCTGGATCTGACCGAAGGCATTGCCGCCAGCGATGTGAAAACCGTCGAGGCCAATCCCACGCTCGCCCTGGCCAAGGTGACTGGGCTTGGGTATATGGGGCTGACCTTTAATATCGCCAACGGCAAGGCCAATCCCAGCGATCCGTTTGCCAAGGATGCGCGGGTACGCGAAGCGTTCTCCCTGTCTCTGGATCGCGACGCCATTAACCAGGTGGCCTTCGAGGGGCAATACACCCCGGCTAACCAGCCGTTCTCCACCGTCAGCCCTTACCATGTGGATTTGCCGGTGCCGGCGCGGGATGTGGAGAAAGCCAAATCCCTGCTGGCCGCCGCCGGGGTCGCCACGCCGGTGGAAACCACCCTCCTGGTGGCCAACAGACCGGATGCCCAGCAGGTGGGCCAGGTCATCCAGGCCATGGCCGGCGAAGCCGGGTTTAATGTCCATTTGCAAACCTCTGAATTCGCCACGCTGCTGGATCGCCAGCAGCGGGGAGATTTCCAGGTCAGCATGTCGGGCTGGTCCGGCCGTCCGGATCCGGACGGCAGCATCTATTCGTTTATCCACAGCAAAGGCAACCTGAACGACGGGCGCTACAGCAACCCGCAGGTGGACGATTGGCTGCAACAAGCCCGCGCCACCTCCGACCAGGCCAAACGCAAAGTCCTTTATAGCCAGGTGGTGGCGCAGTTGCAGCAGGATATGCCGCTGGCCTATCTGTATTTCGAGCCGCGCATTTTCGGCATGACGAAAAAAATAACGGGATTCAAACCCTATCCCGACGGGTTGATCCGCCTGGCGGGTATGCAACTGGCGCCGTAGCGCGTCGAGAATCCGGGAGCGATGATGTTAGAACTGATTGGCAAGCGCGTATTGCTGGCGATACCCACCCTGTTTTTAGTCAGCATTATGGTGTTTTCGCTGCAAAAACTGCTGCCGGGCGACCCGGTGGTGGCCATGGCCGGCGAAGAGCGCGACCCGGCGGTAATCGCCATGCTGCGCGCTAAATACCGCCTGGACGACCCCATACCGGCGCAGTATTTTTACTGGCTGCGCGACGCGCTGCAGGGCAACCTGGGCATTTCGCTGCGCACCCAGGAACCGGTGACCACGCTTATCGCCAGCAAGCTGCCCGTGACCGTCGAACTGACGCTGCTGTCGATGATCATCGCCATGGCGCTCGGCATCACCTCCGGTATTATCGCGGCGGTGCGCCGGGGAACCTGGGTGGATTACAGCGCCAACTTTATCGCCTTGTCCGGCATCTCCATCCCCAACTTCTGGCTGGGGGTGCTGCTGATCCTGCTGTTTTCCGTCAAGCTGCAGTGGCTGCCGGCCTCGGGGTTCGTGCCGCTGACCGAAGACCTGGCGCAAAACCTGCGCACCCTGCTGCTGCCGGCGTTGGTGCTCGGCACCGGGCTGGCGGCGACGCTGATGCGCCATACCCGGGCGGCGATGATCGCCGTGCTGAAAGCGGACTATATCCGCACCGCCAAGGCCAAGGGCCTGCTGCCCGGGCGGGTGATACTCAAACACGCGCTGCGCAATGCGCTGGTGCCCATCGTCACCCTCACTACGCTGCTGTTTGGCGAGCTGCTTGGCGGCGCGGTGCTTACCGAGCAGGTCTTCACCATACCGGGATTCGGCAAGATGATTGTCGATTCGGTGTTCAACCGCGATTACGCGGTGGTGCAGGGGGTGGTGCTGGTGGTGGCGATGGCTTTCCTGCTGCTTAACCTGGTGGCCGACGTGCTGTACGTGCTGATCAATCCGCGCATGAGAGGAGAATAATATGTCGCAGGTGCTCACCGGCGCGGCCGCGCCGGCTACGCCCAGGGCGGGCAGCCGGGCGATTAAAAAATTCATCGCCAATAAAAGCGCCGTGATCGGGGCGGCCATCGTGCTGATCTTTGTCATCATCGCCCTGCTGGCGCCGTGGCTGGCGCCCTTCGATCCCATCAAGGCCAACTTTCTGACGGTACGCAAACCGCCGTCGGCGCTCTACTGGCTCGGCACCGACGAACTGGGCCGCGATATTCTGTCCCGCCTTATCTGGGGCGCCCGCACCTCGCTGATGGCCGGCTGTATTTCCGTGATTATCGCCATATTTATCGGCGTGCCGCTGGGGCTGGTCGCCGGCTATTGGCAGGGAATATGGGATGGCGTTATCTCCCGTGTTATCGAGGCGTTGCTGTCCTGTCCGTTTTTGATCCTGGCCATCGCGCTGGGGGCGTTTCTCGGCCCGAGCCTTATCAATGCGATGATCGCCATCGGCCTGTCGGTGATGCCGATTTTCGCCCGCCTGACGCGCGGACAAGTGATGAGCATCCGCAACGAGGAGTATATCGAGGGCGCCCGGGCCATCGGCTTGCCCGACCGCTGGATCGTACTGCGTTATGTGCTGCCCAACGTGTTGTCGCCGATTATGGTGCAGGCGACGCTGGCCATCGCCTCGGCCATCATTACCGAAGCCAGCCTGTCGTTTTTGGGACTGGGGCAACAGCCGCCCTCTCCCTCCTGGGGCGCCATGCTCAATACCGCGAAAAATTACCTTGAACAAGCGCCATGGATGTCGATTTTTCCCGGACTGGCGATTTTTATTACCGTCCAGGGTTTCAACCTGCTGGGTGACGGGCTGCGCGATGCGCTGGATCCGCGCGACAATTAACTAACACAGGATTACACGATGACATCACCACTGGATTTCCAGGTAGCCTACCCCTCCCTGCGGCCGCCGATGATGGGCCGCAACGCGGTCTGCGCCTCCCAGCCGCTGGCGGCCCAGGCGGGGTTGCGCATGCTGCTGCAAGGCGGCAACGCCGTGGACGCCGCCGTCGCCGCCGCCATGGCCCTGACGGTGGTGGAACCCACCGGCTGCGGTATCGGCAGCGATGCGTTCGCCCTCGTCTGGGACGGCAAACGGCTGCATGGCTTAAACGCCTCCGGCCGCTCTCCCGCCGCCTGGAAATATGAAGATTACGCCCATCTGCCGGCCGTGCCGGAACTGGGCTGGGACGCGGTCACCCTACCCGGTGCGGTGTCCGGCTGGGTGGAACTCGCCCGCCGCTTCGGCTCCCTGCCGCTGACGACGCTGGCGCAGCCGGCCGTCGAATATGCCCGCGACGGTTTTCCGGTATCGCCCCTGATCGGCGCATTATGGCAGCGCGGCGTCGAGCGCCTTGGCGATCAGCCGGGATTTATGGCGTGCTTTGCGCCCGGCGGACGCGCGCCGGCCATCGGCGAGCTGTTCCGCAACCCGGCCCAGGCCAGGACATTGGAACTGATCGCGCAAACCGAGGGCGAGGCGTTTTATCGCGGCGAATTGGCGGCGAAAATTGCCGCTTTCGCCCGGCAGCATAACGCCGGCCTAACGCTTGAGGACCTGAACAATCACCGGCCGGAATGGGTCGAACCGCTGTCCCGTCCTTTTGCCGGCGGATCGGTGCATGAACTCCCGCCCAACGGCCAGGGCATCGCCACCCTGATAGCCCTGGGCATCCTGGAGCACTGCGGGATCGGCCGTTATCATCCCGACTCGGCGGCGGCGCTGCATCTGTCCATCGAGGCGATGAAGCTGGCGCTGGCCGACCTGGAACGTTATGTGGCCGATAGCGATCATATGGAATTCGAGGCCAGGCATTTATTAAGCGATGCATACCTGCAACAGCGCGCCGCGTTAATCGATCCCGAGCGGGCGGGGGATTTTGTCTTCGGCGCGCCGCGGCAAAACGGCACGGTCTATCTGTCCGCCGCCGATGCCGGCGGCATGATGGTATCCTTTATCCAGTCTAATTATATGGGGTTCGGGTCCGGCGTGGTGGTGCCGGACACCGGCATCAGCCTGCAAAACCGCGGCGCCAGTTTTGTGCTGGAGCCGGGACATCCCAACTGCCTCGCCGGCAACAAGCGCACCTTCCACACCATTATCCCGGCGTTTGCCCTGGACGGCGCCGGACAGCCGCTGATGTCGTTCGGCGTCATGGGGGGATCCATGCAGGCGCAGGGCCATGTCCAGATGGCGCTGCGCATCATGCAGCACCGGCAAAACCCGCAGGCGGCCATTGACGCGCCGCGCTGGCGGGTGGTGCAAGGACGCGAGGTGATGGTGGAACCGGCGCTTGACCGCAATGTTCTCGCCGCCCTGCGCGCCATGGGACACCAGATAAGCGTCGAGGACCCGATGCAGATCCACAGCTTCGGCGGCGCCCAGGCCATTATGCGCGACGCGCAGGGCGTGTATATCGCCGCCACTGAAAGCCGCAAGGACGGGCAGGCGCTGGTATATTAACCCACAGCCCGCCCCTCCGGCGGGGATGTCGACATTGCGCAGCCGTTGCGGCGCCGGCCGCGCATTCAGCGGCCGACGTTCTTTTGCATGTCGGCCGGATAACGCTCGCCCTGTACGCTGATATTCGCCACGGCGCTTTCGATGGCGCGCAGATCTTCGGGGGTGAGGATCACCTCCACGGCGCCCAGGTTTTCCTCCAGGCGGTGCAGTTTTGTGGTGCCCGGGATGGGCACAATCCAGGGTTTGCGCGCCAGCAGCCAGGCGATGGCTATCTGCGCGCGCGTGGCCTGCTTGCCCGCCGCCAGCTCGCCGAGCACGTCCACCAGCGCCTGGTTGGCAGCACGCGCCTCGGGTGTAAAGCGTGGCACGATATTACGGAAGTCGTTGCCGTCGAAGGCGGTATCCTTGCTTATGGCGCCGGTGAGAAACCCCTTGCCGAGCGGGCTGAAGGGCACAAAACCGATGCCGAGCTCCTCAAGCGTCGGTAAAATCTCCTGCTCCGGCTCCCGCCACCATAAGGAGTACTCGCTTTGCAGGGCGGTAACCGGCTGGACCGCGTGCGCCCGGCGGATGGTCTGCGCGCCCGCCTCGGACAGGCCGAAATGCTTCACCTTGCCTTCCTGGATCAACTGTTTCACCGTGCCGGCGACATCCTCGATGGGGACGTCCGGATCGACGCGATGTTGGTAAAGCAGGTCAATCACCTCGGTCCGCAGGCGCTTTAGCGACGCCTCGACCACCTGCCGGATATGCTCCGGCCGGCTGTTGAGGTGCTGTTTGCCGTCCGGACTCGGCAGGTCGAAACCGAATTTGGTGGCAATCACCACCCGATGGCGAAACGGCGCCAGCGCTTCCCCCACCACGTCTTCATTGGTAAAGGGACCGTACACTTCCGCGGTATCGAAAAAGGTCACGCCGCGCTCAACCGCGGCGCGGATAAGCGCGATGGCCTCAGGCCGGTCTTTCGCCGGGCCATAGCCATGGCTCAGGCCCATGCAGCCCAGGCCCAGCGCCGAGACTTCCAGATTGCTGTTGCCGAGTTTTCTCTTTTGCATTTTTTACTCCTTAAAGTTCCTGGCTGGTCGGACGGAACAGGATTTCGTTAAGATCCCCGTCTGGCGGATGGCAAACGCCACGACGCTGGCGAACGAGACCGTGGGGATGGCGTGCTGTTCATGAAAAGCCCTGGTATAGGTTATTTTCAATACCTTAAGGCGGGGCGGCTTTGCGCCGGGTGATCTTCAATCGCCCGTTAACGTTAGCAGAAGGACGGTGGCGGGGTTAGCGGCGCGAAGGAAATGAGCTTATGAAATGGATTCATAAATGTTGTTGCAATCTCCCGGACTGAGGTCTGAACGCAGCCAGGCATATATGTATAGAATAAGGGCAATGCAAATGATGCGCACAACGCAGGCGGCGTAATGTTACGAGAAAACTTCAATGACCTCATTTCTTTCCTGGTGGTGGCAAAGGAACGCAGCTTCACAAAAGCGGCGGCGAAACTGGGGGTTTCCCAGTCGGCGCTAAGCCACGCCATGCGCAGCCTGGAAGAGCGCCTGGGGCTCAGGCTGTTAACGCGCACCACGCGCAGCGTGGCGCCGACCGAAGCGGGCGAACGCTTGCTCCATTCGCTGGGTCCGCGCTTCGCCGACATCGAGAGCGAGCTGGATGCCCTGGGTGAAATGCGTGACCAGCCGGCGGGCAATATCAGGATAAGCGCCGGGGAACATGCGATGGATTATGTCCTGTGGCCGGTCCTGAAACGCTTCCTGGCGGGGTATCCGGATATCAATGTGGAAATTACCGTGGATAACAGCCTGACGGATATCGTCAGCGGGCGTTATGACGCCGGCATACGCTTGGGTGAACAGGTCGCCAAGGATATGGTCGCCGTGCGTATCGGGCCGATGATGCGAATGGCGGTGGTCGGCGCGGGCGCGTATTTGGACCGGTATGGCATACCGGCGACGCCGCAGGAATTACAGCATCACCGCTGCATTAATATGCGCCTGCCCACACTCGGGGGCAAATATGCCTGGGAATTTGAAAAAGCGGGCCATGAGCTAAAGGTCCGGGTCGACGGCCAGTTAACCTTTAACTGCCTGCGCCAGCGGATTGATGCCGCCATCGCGGGATTCGGTCTGGCATTCGTACCGGATGATACGGTGCGGGAACCGCTGGCGAGCGGACAGCTGATCCGGGTGCTGGAAGACTGGTGCCCCGCGTTCCCGGGATATTACCTGTATTATCCCAGCCGTAAACAGCATACCACCTCCTTTGCCCTGTTTATCGACGCGATACGCTTTCAGCAATAACCGCGCGCGCGCTGCCCCTTGACGGTGCAGCGCGCGACAACCCGTCCGCCGCCAAGCCGGGCCATGACAAGCATTACGCCGGCCTGTTCGCGTAATCCCCTGAAAAACAAAGACACTCATTCTTTTTTGCCGTTGGCGTGGATCTTGCTGCAGGTTAAGTCGCCATATGGCTTCTCAAGCAACGACCCGGGCGCAATGCGCTTTCTCCCATAGATAGGGTGATCATAACTAGCCAGGGGTTATCCGATGGAACTGAAATGGTTGGAAGATTTTCTCAGCGTTTCTCAGTGCTATAGCTTTACGCGGGCGGCTAATGAGAGAAACATTACCCAGTCCGCGCTAAGCCGCCGGATCAAGCAGCTCGAAGAGTGGCTCGGCGTGCCGCTGTTTGATCGCAAGGCCTACCCGATCCGCCTGACGGCCGAGGGGCAGGATTTTCTGCAAACCGCGGCGGAAATGGTGTTTTCCATGACCCGGCTACGCAACGATATCCGCGAGCGTCATATGCATAAGCACGCCATCGTGCATTTCGCCACGCTGAATACGTTGTCGCTGACGTTTTTTCCGTCCTGGATTAACGCCGTCGAACCCTCCCACCAATACGGCTATATCCGTTTATGCGATCAGCAACCTTCCTTCAGCGGCAATATCTCCCTCCTGCTCGACGGTGAAACCGATTTTTTGCTGACCTACGCGCACGACTCCGTGCCGTTGATGAAACAGTTGCAACGTTTTCCTTATCTCGAACTGGGCGAGGAACGGGCCATCGCCGTCTGCGCGCCGGACAGCGGCGGCAAGCCGCTTTATCCCATTGATGAGAGCCGGGCCGCCGACGGCGTCCCGGCGCCTATCCCCTATCTTAGCTATGGCAAACGCTCATTTTTCGCCCATGCGCTGAGCGCGCTGTTCGCCACGCGCCCGCTGCCGCTGAAGACCATTTATGAAAATTCAATCTCCAGCGGCCTGAAGGCCATGACGATTTCCGGCTGCGGCACCGCCTGGTTGCCGTCAAGTTTGATCGATGAAGAACTCGCCGCCGGTACCCTGATCCGCGCGGGCGACCGCAGTTGGGATATCCAGGCCGGCATTCGCCTTTACCGGCTGGAAAAATTCCGCAACATCCAGGCCGAGCGCCTGTGGAACCGGGCCGCCCTGCTGCACCGGACCCACGCGGCAGCCTGAGCCGCGCCCACGCGCCGGGCGGTTTAATCAGCCTGGCGATCCACTGTTTCCCTGCCTTTCAACGGCCGGGGCGGGCAATTATTTCCGTGATAAAAACACTATATATCAAATAAATAATTTCCCCTGACGCCACAAAACCATGCCGCGGCACGCTATGCAATTTTGGAATAGGCCAGTTGAAAGTCTCATTGGATCTTTGCCGCCGATATCCACATCCTGAACGGGTTCCCATTATTTTTCCGGCCCGACACATCAACAACAACCCCATCCACCGGCACGAGGATATTCAGGTGAATAACGCAACAGCGCAGCAGAAAGCATTGGTCTGGAACCTGGTCGATGTAAAGAAAAACCTGTTCACCGCCCTGAGCGATCGTATCTGGGGCATGCCTGAAATCGCCTATACCGAATACCGTTCGGTGGCCGAACATACCGACATGCTCAAGACCCAGGGTTTTCGCGTCACGGAAAATGTCGCCGGCATTCCCACCGCCGTCATGGGGGAAGCCGGCCAGGACGGTCCGATCATCGCCATACTGGGTGAATACGACGCGCTGCCGGGACTGAGCCAGGTCGCCGGCATCGCGCGTCCGGAACCGATTCCCGGCAACGGCCACGGCCATGGCTGCGGTCACAACCTGCTCGGCTCCGCCGCCATGCTCGCCGCTACGGCGATTAAGGACTGGCTGGCGCAAACCGGCGCGCCGGGCCGTGTACGTTACTATGGCTGCCCGGCGGAGGAAGGCGGCGCGGCAAAATCCTTTATGGCCCGCGCCGGCGCGTTTGACGACGTGGATATCGCCATTACCTGGCATCCGTCAGCCTTCAGCGAAGTGGCGCGCGCCGAATCCCTGGCCAATACCCGTATGGACTTTGTTTTCCACGGCCGCGCCTCCCATGCCGCCGCGTCGCCGCATCTGGGCCGCAGCGCGCTGGACGCCGTCGAACTGATGAACGTCGGCGTCAACTACCTGCGTGAACATGTGCCCTCTGATTCGCGCATTCACTACGCCATGCTCGACGCCGGCGGCATCGCGCCGAACGTGGTGCAGGCGCGCGCGGCGGTACGTTACGCTATCCGCTCCCGTGACGTCCATGCCATGTTCGCCCTTAATGAACGGGTGAAAAAAGTGGCGGCGGGCGCGGCGATGATGACCGAGACCACGGTGGATATCAGCATCATGAGCGCCGTCGCCAACCTGCTGGGCAACGAACCGCTGGAAGAAGCCATGCAGCACAATTTCGACCTGCTGGGTCCGCCCGCCTTCGACGATGCCGACAAAGCCTTTGCCGCCGACATCCAGGCCACCCTGTCCCCGGAGGATATACAGAGCGCCTATCGCCGCATCGGCATGAAAACACCGCCCCAGGCCGCCGCGCTGTGCGAATTCATCGTGCCCCTGGACGCGGCCGGCGAACTGATGCTCGGCTCCACCGACGTTGGCGACATCAGTTGGGTGCTGCCGACCGTACAGGCCCACGTCCCCACCTATGCCATCGGCACGCCGGGCCATTCTTGGCAACTGACCGCGCAGGGCATGATGCCCGCCGCGCATAAGGGGCTGGCCTACGCCGCCAAGGTGATGGCCGCCACCGCCATCGATACCCTGACCGATAAGATCCTGCTGGCGCAGGCGAAAACCGCGCACTACGAACTCACCGCGCAAACGCCTTATGTCTGCCCTATTCCCGCCGACGTGCAACCGCCGCTGCAACCGCGCCCGGCCGAATGACGGTTTTTGTCTGTCCCGTCGCCGTCATGCCGCGGCGCATTTTCGGCAATTCGCCATTTCTCTTCACAGGAGCGGAATTTATGCGCACTACCCGCAGACGTACCCTGAACACCCTGATCGCGCTGACGCTGGGATACGCCCTGCCGCCCCCGGCGGCGCACGCGCAAACGCCGCCGGATTCACTGGTGATGGCATGGAATATCGATGCCATCAGTACCTTTGACCCGGCGCAGATCGGGGAGGTGGTCACCAATGAAATCATTAAGAACACCTGCGATACGCTGGTCGATTTCGACCCCAAAGATGAAGCCAACGTGATACCCCGCCTGGCGAAAAGCTGGGACATTGCGGCGGACCACAGGCAAATCACCTTCCATCTCAACAGCGGGCTGGCGTTTCCGTCAGGCAATAAAGCGACGGCGCGGGATGTCGCCTGGTCGCTGCAGCGGGTGGTGCTGCTGGGCTTCGGCAATTCAGCCACCCTGACCGAATTCGGCTTTAACAAAGACAACGTTACCCAGCGTATCACGGCACCGGACGACAATACGCTGGTGATGACCTTCGACCGGTCGTATCCGGCCAACCTGGTGCTGCAGGCGATTGCGGCCAATAACGTCTCCACCACCCTTGATCGCGCGCTGGTCGAGCAAAACGCCGTTAACGGCGATATGGGCAATAAATACCTGACCACCCATACCGCCTGCGTCGGTCCCTACCAGTTGATGCGCTGGAACGCCGGTGAAGGCGTCATGCTGCAGGCGAATAAGCCCTATTGGGGCGCCGCCCCCAAACTGCAGCGCATCCTGATCCGTCATGTGGCGGAAACCGGCACCCAGCGTTTGCTGCTGACCCAGGGCGACGTGGATATCGCGCGCGATCTTGCGCCGGACGATCTGCGTGATTTGGACCAGGGCGGCCAGGTGAACATCGATAAGGTGCTCAAGCCGCAGCTGTTTTTCTGGACCTTTAACAATGAGGATCCCATTTTCAAAAATCCCCAGGTGCGCCTGGCGATGCGTTACCTGATTGATTACCAGGGGCTGGCGTCCACCGTGATGCCGTACCTCGGCGTGCCCCGCGCCAGCTTCGCCCAGCTCGGCGCCTACGGCGCGCTGGATAAAGACGCCGGACAGCCGTTCAGGCTCGATCTCGATAAAGCCAGGCAGCTGTTAACCGCAGCCGGTTATCCCAACGGCTTTACCGCCAAACTGATTATCGGCACCCTGCCGCACTCCGCCCCCATCGCGCAAAGCACCCAGGAAAACGCCTCGAAAATCGGCGTGAAACTCACGATTGAAAGCATGGCCAACGCCCAATTGTTCAGCCGCGTGCGCGGACGTGAGTTCCAGAGCGCCATGATGGCGTGGCAGACCTCGGTACCGGACGCCTATGGCAACGCCTCGCGCCTGGTTTTCAATCCGGACAACGGCAAGGAGGCCAAAAATACGCAATATCCCAGCTGGCGCGCGGCCTATTTTGACCCGGCGATGAACCAGCAGGTCACCGACGCCCTGCTGGAGCCGGACGATCAAAAACGTATCGCGCGCTATCACCAGTTGCAGGAAGAGCAGATGCAGCAGGGCCCGATGGCGATCATGTTCCAGATGTACAACACCGCCGGGCTGACCAAACAGGTGAAGGACTGGACCTGGAACGGTTTTCGCGTGTATTACGCCATGGCGGCTAAATAACTACGACGATAGGGTCGTTTTCACGCAAGGAGTCACCGATGTCGCTAATCGATCCGGCCGCCACGGCCGAACACCCGGCCGACCCGCTCTGGCTCAGGCTGGGCGGGCACGGCGCGCGGCTGGGCAAGCTGCTGGTTTCCGTGCTTTGCACGCTGTTGGGACTGGCGGCGCTGACTTTCTTTATCGGCCGTCTGCTGCCCATTGATCCGGTGGTGGCGGTGCTGGGCGATAACGCCAGTCAGGAAGCCTACCAAAAAATGTATCGCCTGCTGGGGCTGGATAAACCGCTGTGGCAGCAATTTTTACTGTATCTGCAACACGTCGCCAGGCTGGATTTCGGCAACGCCCTGACCACCGGACGCCCGGTCATCGAGGATATCGGCCGGGTATTTCCCGCCACCCTGGAGCTAGCGAGCCTGGGGGCGATCATCGGCACCTGCCTGGGTATTCCGGCCGGCGTGTTCAGCGCCATGTACCGCAATACCTGGTTTGATCACTGCATCCGTTTTATCGGCCTGCTCGGCCATTCCGCGCCGAATTTCTGGCTGGGGCTGATGGGACTGGTGCTGTTCTACGCCACGCTCGGCTGGATCGGCGGGCCGGGGCGCATCGACTTTATCTATGAATTCGACGTGAAGAGCGTGACCGGGTTCTATCTGGTGGACACCCTGCTTGCCGGCAACTGGGCGGCGCTGGGCAACGTATTCAGTCATCTGATCCTGCCGGCGTCGATCCTCGGCCTCAGCGGCCTGTCCTACATCAGCCGCATGACCCGCAGCTTTATGATTGAACAACTGTCGCAGGAATATGTCATCACCGCCCGCGTCAAGGGGCTGTCATGGGCGCGCAGCGTATGGGTCCATGCGTTTCGCAACGTGGCGGTGCAGGTGGTGACGGTGGTGGCGCTCTCCTACGCCTTTTTGCTCGAAGGCGCGGTGCTGACCGAAACCGTCTTCGCCTGGCCCGGTTTCGGCCGGTATCTGACCAACGCCATGCTGGCCGGCGATATGAACGCGGTGGTCGGCTGTTCACTGTTGATCGGCAGTATCTTCGTGGGGATTAACCTGCTTTGCGATCTGCTTTACCGCATTTTCGACCCGCGCACCCGTCAGGAGCAATCATGACCGATTCGGCTAAACCCCGGCTGACCCGGCAGTCGCGCCGCGCGCTGCGCGCCTGGCTGGACGCCCCCGTCCCCGCGACGCCCTGGCAGGCGCGTATGCAGCAGAGCCTCAATCAATGGCGCCGTTTTTGCCGCAATACCCCGGCGCTGTTCGGCCTGGCGGTGATGATGATCATTACCGTCGCCGCGCTGTTCGCCCCCTGGCTGGCGACCCATAATATCTACGCGCAAAACCTGCAGCTGCGCCTTGCCGCGCCCGGCGCCGGCTACTGGCTCGGCACTGACGAACTCGGGCGCGATATCTACAGCCGCCTGATCTACGGCGCGCGCATTACGCTGTACATCACCTTCCTGTCGGCGCTGATCGTCGGACCGATAGGCCTGCTGGTCGGCACCATCGCCGGCACCCTCGGCGGCTGGGCCGATACCCTCTTGATGCGCATCGTGGATATCTTCCTGGCCTTCCCGAGCCTTATCCTGGCGCTGGGGTTTGTCGCCGCGCTCGGACCCGGCATCGAAAACGCCATCATCGCCATTTCGCTCTCCGCCTGGCCGCCCATCGCCCGGCTGGCGCGCGCGGAAGCGCTGTCGATCCGCAAAATGGATTACGTCGCCGCCGTGCGCCTGCAGGGCGCATCGCAGATGCGCATTATCCTGCGCCATATCATCCCCATGTGCCTGCCGTCGGTAGTGGTACGCCTGACGCTGAACATGGCGGGGATTATCCTCACTGCCGCCAGCCTTGGTTTTCTGGGGCTAGGCGCGCAGGCGCCCAGTCCCGAGTGGGGGGCGATGCTGTCTTCGGGGCGACAGTTCATGATGACCAACTGGACGATTGCCGCCATTCCCGGCCTGTCGATTCTTCTCACCAGCCTGGCCTTTAACCTCTTCGGCGACGGCCTGCGCGACGTTCTGGATCTGCGCCATGACTGATACCCTGCTGGAAGTGCGCCACCTCAACGTGGTGTTTAAAGACCCTCATCGGGAACACCACGCCGTACGCGATATTTCGTTCGCCATCGGCCGCGAAAAAGTGGCCCTGGTCGGTGAATCCGGCTCCGGTAAATCGCTGACCGGGCGCGCACTGCTGAAACTCACGCCGCGGGGCGCCCGCGTCAGCGCCGAAAAAATGCGGCTGGGCGATACCGACCTCCTGCTTACCGGCGAGCGTGGGATGCGCAAAATCCGCGGTAAACGCATTTCGATGATAATGCAGGATCCTAAATTTTCACTTAATCCGCTGATGCGCGTCGGGCAGCAGATCAACGAGGCCTACCGTACCCACTTTAACGTCGGCGAACACGAGGCGCGGGCCAAGACGCTGCTGATGCTGGACGCGGTGAACATCCGCGATCCGCAGCGGGTTTTCAGGCTTTATCCGCATGAGATTTCCGGCGGCATGGGCCAGCGCATCATGATTGCCATGATGCTGATACCCGAACCGGATCTGATCATCGCCGACGAGCCGACATCGGCGCTGGACGTCACCGTGCGCCAGCAGGTGCTGGGGGTGCTTGACGCCCTGCTGGAGCGGCGTAAAACCGGCCTGTTGTTTATTACCCACGACCTGGGCCTGGTGGAAAAGTTCTGTGACCGGGCGCTGGTCATGTACGGCGGGCGCATTCTGGAGGAAATCGCCGCCGATCAATTGCATAACGCCCGGCACCCCTATACCCGGGCGCTGCTTGCCAGCCAGCCCGATCTGCGCCATCCGGTGGATATGCTGGCGATCCCGGCGCGCGATCCGGCATGGCTGACCGGCCCGGTGTATCGCTATGGAGAACAATGCTGATGACCTGCGCGATAAACGACCCTTCCCGCCCGGCGCCGGCCCAGGCGCAGGACTATACCCCGCCGCCTGCCGCCGGGCGGATGATCGAAACCGTCGATTTAGGCATCGCCTTCGGCAAGGGGCGCCTGCGCAAGCAGGTGGTGGACGGCGTTTCCTTCAGCATCGCGCGCGGCGAAAGCTACGGCCTGATCGGTGAATCCGGCTGCGGCAAATCCACCCTGTTGCGCGCACTGACCGGCCAGAACGCCCATTATACCGGCGCCATCCTCTACCAGAACCGCGAGCAGCATCCGGTGCGCGACAAGGCGTTTTACCGCCGGATCCAGATGGTATTCCAGGATCCCTACGCGTCTTTGCACCCACGCAAGATGGTGTATCACACCCTGCTGGAGCCGCTGGTGATTCACGGCATGGATCGGCGCGAGGCGCGTATCTCCGACGTGCTCCATGCCCTGGGCCTCGGCGACGCCTTTCGCTATCGCTATCCGCACCAGCTCTCAGGCGGCCAGCGGCAGCGCGTAGCGCTGGCCCGGGCGCTGATTATCGAGCCGCAGGTGTTATTGCTGGACGAGCCGACATCGGCGCTGGATGTGTCGGTGCAGGCGGAAATCCTCAACCTGCTGAAAACCCTGCGCCGCGAGCGCAACCTGACCTATTTGATGGTCACGCATAATCTGGCGGTGGTGGCCCATTTATGCGATCGGGTGGCCATCATGCACCAGGGCAAACTGATCGAGGAGATGACCGCCGACGATATCCGGGGCGCCAAGGCGACCGAGCCCTACACCCGGCAGTTTCTCGCCGCCAGCAGCCTTTAGCGCCCAGGAGCCGGTTATTATGACGACGACTCACGCAAATCAGGCCAGGGACGCCCTGCTGCTGCGCTGCGACAGCCTGGACAGCGACGCGCTGCTGATCCTGCGCGGCGGCGTTAGCCTGCTGGAATATGGCGACATGCGGCGGCGCTTTCTTTGCCATTCCATGCGCAAAAGCTTTCTCAGCGCGCTTATCGGCATCCAGGTAGCGCGCGGCGGCTTCGACGTATCGCTGACGCTGGCCGCCCTCGATATCGACGATATCAATGCCCTGAGCGACGTTGAGCGCAGCGCCACGCTTTATGACCTGCTGACGGCGCGATCGGGTATCTACCACCCGGCCAACTATGAAACACAGTGGATGACGCGGATCAAACCCCCGCGCCACAGCCAGCCGCCGGGCTGCCGGTGGAGTTATAACAATTGGGATTTCAACGCCCTGGGCAGCGCTTACCGACAGCTGGCCGGCATGGATATCCACCGGGCGTTTTTCGAGCAGATAGCCCAACCGATCGGTATGGCCGACTTCAGGCCGCAGGACGGCTGGATGGAACCGGGAGCGCATTCGCGACACGCGGCCTATCCGTTTCGCCTGTCGACCCGCGATCTGGCCCGTTTCGGCCAATTGTTTCTGCAACAGGGCCACTGGCGGGGCAAACAGATTATCCCGGCGCAATGGGTGCGCCAGAGCCTGCTGCCCTATTCCCACGCCGGCGATCGCGGTGCCTACGGCTATATGTGGTGGCTGGCCCGTGACGGCGTGGCATTGCCCGGATGCCTACTCCCAAGCGGCAGCTATTTCGCCTACGGCGCGGGGGGACATTACTGCCTGATACTGCCCGCCCTGGACGCCGTGGTGGTCCACCGTGTGAATACCGACATCGCGGGGCGCGAGGTCAACCGTTTCCAATTCGGCCAGTTAATCAATGCGGTGCTGGCGTTCCTGGCCGCACTTTCGGGAGAACAAACATGAACGTGATTGAAGCCATTGCCGCCTGGAGCCGCGCCCAGACCGGGTTCAGCGACACGGCGCGGGAGCGGGCGCGCCTGGCGATTGTCGACACGCTGGCCTGTCTTTATGCCGGGCGGCGCGATTTTTCCGCGCTCGCCGTGCGGGCGGCGGGCGAGATGTACCTGCGCCACGGCGGCCGGGCGCGCGTGATCGGCGGCGGCCGCGCCCCGGCGGCGATTGCCGCGTTTATCAACGGCACGTCGGCACACGCCATCGACTATGACGACAACTTCGGGCCGGGCATGAGTCACGCCTCGGCGGTACTGGTGCCGGCGCTGCTGGCGGTGGCGGATGAACTCGACGCCGGCGGCGGGCAACTGATCGACGCCTATCTGATCGGCCTGCAGGCGCAGGCGTTTATCGGCGCGGGAGTGGGGCCTGCGCACTACACCGCCGGCTGGCACGGCACGTCGACGGTCGGCTGCATCGGCACGGCGGCGGGCGTCGCCTGGCTGATGGGCCTGGACCAGGACGGCATTGCCCGCGCCTTAAGCAACGCCGTCAGTTTTGCGTCGGGCATCAAAGGCCAGTTCGGCACGCCCATCAAACCGCTGCATGCGGGCTGGGCGGCCCGCAACGCGGTGGACGCGGCCGTATTGGCGCAACAGGGCATGCGCGGCAGAATCGATATCCTCGAGGCGCCGCAGGGATTTGGTGAAATGTTCGGCGGCGCCGCGCCCGCCGGCTGGGACATCCCGGCCATCCTCGGCACCCGGCTGCACAGTATTGACGGCGTGGGGGTAATGCCCAAGCGCCATCCCTGCTGCGGCTCGACGCATATGATTGTCGATACGCTGTCCGACCTGCGGGAGGCCCATGATTTTACCGACGCCGACGTGGTCTCGGTAGAAACGCTGGTCGGCATCGCCAACCGGCGCAACCTGGCCTATACCGTACCGGAAAATGAGATGCAGGCGCGTTTCTCAATGCACTATTGCGTCGATACCTGGCTGCGCCACGGCGCGCTGAGCGTACAGGATTTTACCCCCGCACGGGTAGCGCGGCAAAGCGATCCGGCGCGCCTGGCCCGCGTCAGCATGCGCGCCTACAGCGCGCAGCAAGAGGCCGCTGTCCCGGCCGGCGACAAGCTGCCGCACCGCGTTACCCTCACCCTGCGCGACGGACGCCGCCTGGAAGCCGAGCGCCGCCTGGCGAAAGGCAGCAACGCGGAACCTTTTAGCGAAGGCGAGCGCAGGCAAAAATTTATCGACTGCTGCACGGACCTGGATCACGCGGCCGCCCTGTTCGACGGGCTGAAAAACCTGGGGAACGCCAGGGATCTCGGCGCGCTGGAGGCGCTGATGATGGGATAACGCTGCGGCGTCATGTGCCCGATGAACGCCGCGCGTTATCTGCTGCGCGTTTTAACCCCGCGGCGTTCCGCGGACCCGATAGCCGCTTAGCCCGCATCAACCCAAACGCTGACGCCGGCGGCGCGGCATCTGAAGATACCGGCGCCGGTCTCATCCAGCGTCACCGTCGCCTCATGCTGCCCGAGGTAATCCCGCAGGCGCCCATGGGCAAAATCAGCGCCAAGCCGCAGGCGTTTTTCGCCCTCGCCGCTGTTGGACATGATCACCACGCAGCCCGGCCGCTCGCCGGTGCCGTGGCGGTGAAAGGCCACGCAGTGCGCATCGTCGAAATAGTCGGTCTGCCGGCCGTGCGCGTACAACTGCCGCGCGCGGATTAACGCCTCCAGCCCCGGGATCGCCGGCAGCTCGATGGCGCGGACATTGCCCTCCTGGTCTTTATCCTCATAGGACGCGCCGAACAGATCGGGATAAAACACCGTCGGCACGCCCTGCTCGCGCAGCAGTATCAGCGCATAGGCCAGCGGTTTGAACCAGGGCGCCACCGGCGCCTCCAGCGCTTGCAGCGGCTGGGTATCGTGATTGTCCACCAGGGTGACGGCATGGGCCGGGTCGGCGGCCACCAGGGTATCGCTGAACACCTGCCGCAAATCAAATTCCGCGCCCTGCGTCGAGGCATGATGGAAGTTCATTTGCAGCGGCGCGTCGAACAGCATGGTTTTCCCCGCCACCTGCTCCAGATACTGCAGCAAGATCGCCGTTTTATGCGACCAGTACTCGGCGATAACCAGCATTGGCTGCGCGGCATCGGCCTGGATTTGGTCGATCCAGTCGCGGTAAAACCAGGCGGGGATATGTTTGACCGCATCCAGGCGAAAACCGTCGCAATGGGTTTCATTCATCACCCACCGGCCCCAGTGGGCCAGTTCGGCCGTGACGGCCGGATTGCGGAATTCGATATTGGCGCCCATCAGATAATCGTAATTACCCAGTTCGTCGTCCACCTCTTCGTTCCAGCCGTCGCGGGTATAGTCATTGACGATTTTGAAAATGCCTTTTTCCGCGGGATCCTCTATCAGGTCGATGCCGCTAAAGCACTTATGATCCCAAACGAACTGAGAATATTGGCCCTGCCGGGCGGGAAAGGTGAAACGGGTCCAGGCGGTGGCATCTATCGCCTGGTCTTCTATTTCTTCCCGGTCCTCGATTTCAACGCGATTGACCTGAATGCGTTCCTGCTCGTCGGCGCCCATTTTATGGTTCAGCACCACGTCAAGCAGTACGCCGATATGATGGGATTTCAGCGCCGCGATGGCCGCCAGCAGCGCCGCTTTGTCGCCATATTTGGTGGCCCGCCCGCCCTTTTGATCGAATTCGCCCAGATCAAACAAATCATAGGTATCGTAACCGACGGACTGCGCGCCGGTATCCGCTTTATAGGCCGGGGGCAGCCATACCAGGCTGATGCCGATGTCCGCCAGCCAGCCCGCCCGTTCGGCGGCTTCATGCCACAGGGTACCGCCGGCGGGATAATACCAATGAAAAAACTGCATCAGCGTCGGGTTGTGCATCCGGGACTCCATCATTAACAGGATAAAGACAGTATGGAAGAAACCCGGGCGACCACCGCACTTATTTTTCCGCCCGCCCGCTACAGGGTATCGGCGGCCCCTTCCTGCATCCTTTCCTCGTTATGCAGCCGCTGGCGCCGGCGCAGATTGGGGAACCAGGCCATCCACAGTCCCACCACCACCAGGGTGCCGATACCGCCCAGGGCCGCGGCCGGCACCGCGCCCAGCCATGCCGCCAACAGGCCGGACTCGAATTCGCCCAGTTGGTTGGAGGTATTGATAAATATCGAATTGACCGCGCTGACCCGGCCGCGCATGGCGTCGGGGGTATCCAGCTGGACCAGCGCGCCGCGAATCACCATGCTCACCATATCGAAGCCGCCGAGGGCGAACAAGGCCAGCAGCGACAGCCAGAGCGCGGTGGACAGCGCAAACACCAGGGTCGCGATACCGAACCCAGCCACCGACAGGAACATGATCATGCCCACGTTCCGCTCAAGCGCCCGGCGGCTCAGCCAGAAACCGACCAGCAGCGCGCCCAGCGCCGGCGCGCCGCGCAGCAGCCCCAGGCCCCAGGGGCCGGTATGCAGGATATCCTTGGCGAAAATCGGCAGCAGCGCGGTGGCGCCGCCCAGCAGCACGGCGAACAGGTCCAGCGAGATCACCCCCAGCACATCGGGGCGGGCGCGGATAAAGCGCACCCCGGCGAAAAGGGTGGCGAAACTGGCCGGTACGCGTTTGGGCGGCGCCTGCTCGTAGCGCAGGCGGGCGACCATCCAGATCGACACCAGGTACAGCGCGCCGATGGCGATATACACCGTGCCGGCCCCGGCGACATAAAGGAAACCGCCCAGCGCCGGACCCACCATCATCGCGGCTTCGCCGGAGGCGGCATTGGCGGCCATGGCGCGCGCCAGCATCGACGGCGGCACCAGCGCCGGCAGCATCGACTGCAACGCCGGCGCCTCCATGGTTTTGGCCACGGCGATAAAAAACACCAGGCCCAGGATAGCCAGCTCATTGGCATAATGCATCAGGGTCAGCGCCGCCAGCGCGGCAATGGCCAGCCATTCGGTTATCTGGCCGAATAATACGATGCGCCGGCGATCGAACTGGTCGGCAGCATGGCCGGCGGGCAGCGCCAGCAGCACCGACGGCAGGAACTGCGCCAGGCCAATCAGGCCGAGGTCAAACGCGCGTCCGGTCATGGTATAGATTTGCCAGCTCACCACGATGGACAGCATCTGGAAACCGAAGGCGGAGCCGGTGCGGGCCAGCCAGAATGCGACAAAAGACGGATGCCGCAGCAGCGAGTCCGAGCTGGCGGAAGCGGAAGAATGCATGGCCAATCCTGTTATCCGGTAATGAACAGACTGATCCGGCCGAAGGACATGCCCCCGGCCGGGCCGGTTAATGCGGGGAGTTTAATAAGCGATTGTTTGCTAAAACAGCGTTATAAATTTGCCCGGCGCAATAGCGACGCTACCGAAAGCGGCAACGCCAAACGTGGCGGCGGCGGGAAGACCCGCCGCCACCGCTAACAATATCGCTGGCGGCGGCGAATTAATCAAGCGGTTAGCAACAGCGCCGGTGGCCCGGCCGCCGCCGCGCCGGCGCGGAAAACGGCGGCGTCAGGACCCGCCGCGCGCAAGGGAAGGCGACGCCGCGCGCGGTTCCTGATGGGGACGATAGACGTTTACCGCCGCCGCCAGGCGTACCGTGCTATGGGACAATTCTTCAGCGGATTGGGCATATTGCTCCACCATGGCCGCGTTTTGCTGCGTGGTCTGGTCCAATTGGCCGATGGACTGGCTTATCAGGGTCAGGGCCATGGTCTGTTCTTGCGAGGAGGTGCTGATCTCGCCGATAAGGCTCGCCACCTGGCCCGCCTGCTGGACGATATTATCCATGGTGTCGCCGGCGTTTTGCACCAGTTTGCTCCCGTCCGTTATCCGCTCCACGCTGGTTTCAATCAGATCCTTGATTTCCCTGGCCGCCATGGACGATCGCTGCGCCAGCAGGCGGACCTCGCCGGCCACCACCGCAAACCCGCGGCCCTGCTCGCCGGCGCGGGCCGCTTCCACCGCGGCGTTAAGCGCCAGGATATTGGTCTGGAACGCAATCCCTTCGATAACGGCGATAATATCCACGATGCGGCGGCTGGAATCGCTGATGGCGCCCATGGTACTGATGACCTCGGTCATCCTTTCCCGGCCCTCTTCGGCGGCGCTGCTGCTCATTGCCGCCAGCGACCGGGTTTCATTAACGCTGTCGGCGCTGTTGCCGACGCTCGCCATCAGCTGCTCGGTGGCGCTGATAATCTGCTGCAGGTTATCGCCCGCCTGCTCCGTACGCACTTTCAGCTGCCGGTTCCCCGCGGCGATTTCACCGCTGGCGTTGCTGATATCCTTGATCTGGCCGCTGACATCGTCCGTCAGGGAGCGCAGGTTCAGGCCCATCTGGTTAACGCTGCGCAGCAGGTAGCCGATTTCATCGACCCGGTTGAAATAGACATATTCCCCTCTCTGGCAGGACGACAGTCTTTGCGCCTGCGCCAGGATGACGGCAATGGGTTTTCCCACCTGCCGGTGCAGCCAGCCGGAGGTCACCGCCAATCCGCCCAGGGTGACGGCGCCAAGCGCCGCCGGTCCGAGCGCGAACACGCCGGCGCCCACCGCGGGCAGCGCGGCGGCCATCAACAGCGCAAGGCGCAAACGCCAGCGCAAGGGCATTTTTTGCAGCAGCGACAGCGGCGCGAGCCAACCGGTGCGCACCAGCAGTCCCCGGTACAGCGCCAGGCGGCGGCGACCGGCCCTGCCGGAATTCATATCCTGATATAAGGCCGACGCCTGTCTGACCTCCTCGGCGGTCGGGGCGATGCGCACCGAGAGATACCCCGTGGTCTGGCCGTTATGGCCCGTCGGCGTCGCATTGGCGCGTACCCAATAAAAGTCGCCGTTCTTACGGCGGTTTTTGACCAGCGCCGACCAGGAATGCCCCGCCCGCAGCGTATGCCACATATCGGCAAACGCCGCAGGCGGCATATCGGGGTGGCGGACAATATTATGAGGCTGATTAACTAAATCCTGATAATGGTATCCAGACGCGCTGACAAACGCCGCATTGGCATAAAAAATAGTACCCTGGAGATCGGTTGCGGATTGTAATGTTGTTTCACTGTCAATCTTATACTCACTGAGAGTAACGGGATTGTTAATTCTCATCTGCACCTCATTAATAGGCGGATAAATAGACGCGGGGGCTTCAGCTCAATCGGCCCGAGGTGCAAAAACTTTATTATTATTTCAGCCGATGGGCTTATTTATCCTTAACGCGGCATTAAATAATGGTTTTAATATTTATTATTACAAATCAATAACATTGCGGCAATAAATAATAGCCTTGCGCTGGCGGGAAATAATGAAAGCGGCGGCGGGGTTTATTAAGAATATACTCAGGGGTCCACCATTATTTAGCGATGACGGGCCATTGCGGCGCGGGGGCCGGCTATTAATATAATAGCCGGCCCCGAAGGATATTATTTCGCGTCCGGCAAGGCATAGGCGATAAGATAATCGCCAAGCTTGGTGCCGAATGAACCGTGGCCGCCGGCGGCTATCACCACGTACTGCCTGCCGTTGACCTCATAGGTCATCGGCGTGGCCTGGCCGCCCGCCGGCAGGCGCGCTTCCCATAGCGCCTGGCCATTGGCCACGTTAAACGCGCGCAGGTAGTTATCCGCCGTGGCGGCGATAAAGGCGACATTGCCGGCGGTGGAAATAGGGCCGCCCAGCATCGGCATGCCCATTTTGAACGGCAGCGGCAGCGGCGAGCTGTCGCGTACGGTGCCGATGCGTTTTTTCCAGACAACCTCATTGGTCTTCAGGTCCAGGGCGGAGATATATCCCCACGCCGGCTGTTTGCAGGGGAAACCCAGCGGCGAGAGGAAGGGGTTCAGCGTCACGCCGTAAGGAACGCCGTATTGCGGCTGGATGCCGACCTCGGAACCCGTCCCCCCCTTGGCCTCATCCGGCTCCATCGGATTGCCCGGACCGCGCGGGATAAGCTTCGAGACGAAGGGCAGCGCCATCGGGTTGGCGACGGCAATCTGACGGTCGGTATCAACCGAAATACCGCCCCATTCAAACATGCCGAGGTTGCCGGGGAACACCAGGGTGCCTTGCTCGGAAGGCGGCGTAAACGGCCCCTCATAGCGCAGCTGGTGAAACATCACGCGGCAGATCAGCTGATCGTAGATAGTGGCGCCCCACATATCCTTGCCGCTCAGGTTTTGCTTGGGACGGTAGGTCAATTCCGAGAACGGCTGGGTGGGCGACAGGCGATCGCCTTTGGCCGGGCCCTGCGGCACCGGGGTTTCCGGCGCCGGCACCACCGTTTTGCCGGTACGGCGATCCAGCACAAAAATATTGCCGGTTTTCGCCGGCACATAAATTACCGGTATCTTATTGCCGCCTTCATCGGTGATATCCGCCAGGGTCGGCTGCGCCGGCACGTCCATATCCCACAGATCGTGATGCACGGTCTGGTAGAACCAGGCCAGTTTGCCGGTGGTGGCGTTCAGCGCCAGCAGGCCGCTGGCAAACCGCTCCATTTCCGGCGTACGGTTGCCGCCCCAGATATCGGGCGTGGCGACGCCAATCGGCAGATAGACTAAATCCAGCTTGGCGTCATAGGCGGCCGGGGCCCAGGAATTGGGCGAGTTCGGGGTATAGAGCTGCGCGCCTTCCGGAATGATGTTGGGGTCCTTGCTGCCGGGATCGAACGCCCACAGCAGCTTGCCGCTGTTAACGTCAAAACCGCGGATCACCCCTGACGGCTCGCGGGTGGAATAGTTATCGGTCACCGCGCCGGCAATCACGATCACATTACCGGTGACGATCGGCGGCGAGGTAGGCTCGTAGCCGCCGGCTTTGGGAAACGGCATATTGTTTTGCAGGTTCAGCTTGCCGTTGTCGGCGAAATCCGGACAGAGTTTGCCGCTCTGGGCATCCAGCGCATACAGATGGCCGTCGTTGACCGGCAGCAAGATGCGGCGGGCGCAAAGCGCCGGCTGCTGGCCCGCGGCGTTGGCCTGCGCCGCATCCGGCGTTTCATGGTAGGACACGCCGCGGCAGGTGACATGCTGGAACGACGGATCGGTTTTCAGTTGCGGGTCGAAGCGCCATCTCTCTTTGCCGGTGGCGGCGTCCAGGGCAAACAGCTTCTGGTGCGGCGTACACAGGTAAAGCAGATCGCCGATTTTAATCGGCGTCACTTCATCGGTCAGCTCCGCCGGATCGGCGGCGGTTTTCATATCCCCGGTGCGAAACGTCCAGGCCTCCTTCAGCTGGCCGACGTTTTTATCATTGATCTGGTTGAGCGGCGAATAGCGCGTCCCTTCCTGGGTGCGGCCATAGGCGGGCCAGTCGCCGTTGGCGATACCGTTGGCGCTTTGGGCGGAGGACGCCGTCTGGTCGGCGCTCAGGGTACCGTTGATTTCCTGCGGGTCGTTAAAGACCGCGTAGACCAGCACCAGCACGGTAATCAGCAGCGAGGCCAGCAGGGAGCCGCGCGCCAGCGCGTCCCTGGCCGCCAGGCGGCGGTAGATAAAGGGCAGCGCGATCCACAGGCCGAAAAAGAACGTCACGTCCAGGCGCGGCGTCAGCGCCCAGAAATCGGTGCCGACCTCCCAGAGCGCCCAAACCGTGGTGCCGAGCAGGAAAATGGCGTACAGCAACAGCGCCGCGGGGCGGCGCCGGTACAGCAGCCAGGCGGTAAGCAGCATCGCCAGGCCGGCGATGATGTAATACGGCGAGCCGTGAAGCGTGGCCAGCCAAACGCCGCCGATCAGCAGGTAGAGGCCGCTCAGCGCGGCGAATAATGCCGTCAGTATGACGAGTGTCCGTGATAACACTGTCTGTTTTTGCATAGGATGCACCTTACCAAAATGTCATGTCGATGATGTAAAGATTAAGCTAGATAGGTCAAATAGCTCTTGTTATGCCATGATTATTCAAAAACGTAGCTTAGGGTCGCGCCGCCGCCCCAGTTGCGGCCCTCGGCCGGCTCGAAATAGCGCCCGTTGCCTTCATTGACGATCACCGAGCCGACGTAGCGGCGATCGAACAGGTTATCCACCCGGCCAAACACATCCAGCGACCATTTACGCCAGTTCACCCGGTAGCCGGTATTCAGGCTGGCGACCGTATAGGACGGCGCCTGGGCGCTGTTCTGGTCATCGGCCTGGATAGCGCTCATATAACGCACCTCGGCCCCCGCATGCCACCCCGCCTCGGGCCGCCATTCCAGCGCGGCATAACTCATATTGCGGGCGATGCCCGGCAGGCGATTGCCCGCCGGCACCCGTTCATCCGGCGTGCAGCCGTCGGACGCGCAGGTGGCGTTGCGGTAGGTGGCGTCCAGCAGCGTCCATGCCATTTTCAGCCGCCAGTCCAGCGCAAACTGCTGATCCAGCGCCAGCTCCAGGCCGCGGCGGCGGGTTTTGCCGGCATTGGCGTAGCTGGTGCGCCCGCCGGTGCTCTCGGCGACCACCAGTTCGTGGTCGGTATTGGTCTGGAACACGGCGGCGGTCAGCAAGCCGTAGCCGATACGCGTCTTACTGCCCAGTTCAAACGTATCGCTGGTGGCGGGCTTTAGCGCGGTGTTCAGGCCCGGCTGGCCGTCGGGGCGGTAGGAGAGTTCATTAATGGTGGGCGTTTCAAAACCGCGCCCGGCAGAGAAATACAGGTTCCAGGCGGGGTTGACGGCATAATTCAGCGAGCCCATCGGCAGCAGGCGATGATAGCGGGCGCTGCCGCTGTCGTCGCCGTTGGCGCCGGTGATGTAGTAATCGCGGGAATCAAAGCTGACCGTGCTGTAGCGCAGCCCGGCATCCAGCGTCCAGCGCGGGGTCAGGTTCCAGGTGGTTTGCAGGTAGGGATCGAGATTCCACATACGGTTTTTCTCGTTGCGCCGCAGGGCGCCCTTTTCCCCGTAGGTGATGCCGTCGTCCCGGGCAAGATAGTTTTCGAACCCCTGGCGCCGCTCGGTCATGGTTTCATAATCCAGCCCGCCGGTAAGCGTGACCGGTACCGGCCCCAGGTTATCCTGGTGGCGCCAGCGCGTATCTATGCCCTGGTATTTACGCTCCAGCACGATAACGCCGCCGGCATGGTTGGGGTTGAGCTGCGCCGACAGGGGAATGGACTGGTACTGGGTGGTATGGCGCTCGCCATGGTACGCCAGCAGGGTCAATTCGTCATTGGCGCCCATCTCGCGCTGATAGCGCAGCCCCGCCTGGGTCTGGTCCAGGGTCTTGCGGGTGTTGTACTGGTCCGCGCGCGGCGACTGGCGCGGGTTGTCATGCCATTCGTCCGCCGTCAGGCCGCCCGGATCGCCGGCGTCCACGGACACGCTGTTAAACATCAGCGTCAGCGTGCTGACGTCATCCAGGCGCACGCCCACCTTGGCGTTGCCCAGGTTTTTCTGCGTGGCGCTGTGATCGCGAAAGCCGTGGGTGGTAAAGCGCGAGGCGGATACCGCGTAGTTCACGTCCCCGGCCTGGGTGCCGTCGCCGGTGGCGCCGGTGGCCTTGACGCTGTTGCGCCAGGTGCCGTAGCTGCCGTAGTAGGTGCCGGCCTCAAGCGTCGCCGGCTGGGCGCCGGTCTGGGTATCGATATTCACCACGCCGCCGGATGCGTTGCCATACAGCGCCGAATACGGGCCGCGCAGCACCTCCACCTTATCCACCGAGTTAAGATCGATATTCGAGGTCTGTCCCTGCCCGTCCGGCATGGTGGCCGGAATGCCGTCCACATAAATCCGCACCCCGCGCACGCCGTACATCGAACGGCTGCCGAAGCCGCGCACCGACAGCTGCAGATCCTGCGCATAGTTTTGCCGGTTCTGGATTTGCAGGCCGGGCACGCTGCCCAGTCCTTCCGACAGGTTCACCTGCGGGCTGCCGTTGCGCAAATCCTGGCCGTCGACGACGCTGACCGCCGCCGGGGTATACAGCTCGGACAGGCCGCTGTGCGGTTTCACCACCATCAGCGTCGAGGACGGCGAATCGGCGGTCGCGCCGCCGTTCGGGGCGCCAGCCGGTGTCCCGGTGCCGGCGGCTTGCGCAAAACATACCGCCGCCGGCGGTAACAGAAACAATGGTGTCAGGAGCAGCGCGGATGTTTTCGTGTTCAATGGCGTGATTCGGTAAGAAAAGTTTATAGGTCAAAAGTATAGAGCGACTTTACCATTTTGCCTTACTGTCAAGCCATGTAAAGATGTTGAGGAAATGTTAATGCTTGCCGCCTGTGGCCGGCTTAAGCCGGCGGCGGGCCGGCGTCCGGGAGCAAAAATCGCCATAACGGTGCAAGGTATTAACATCCCCGCCCGCGCCCGCGGCGATCGCGGCGCGCCGTCCTGGCGGCGGCGGCGGGTTTTACCTGTGGCGCCAGTAGGTTAGGCGCGCCGGGACATAGGGAGAAAAATGCGCGGTTTTCGTGCAGCGCCATCCCTGTCGCGGTGCAGTGAGAAATAATTTTACCCCTTGTTTTTTATTGAAAAAACGGCGTTGACAACGCCATATTTTCCTTCTTATAGTGAGCCTGACTTATCCGCAAGAACGCCAACGATGTCGGCTTGTGGTTATGGCAATAGAGCCCTGCAATGTCATGTGACGTTGCTGGGTTTTTTTTTGCTTTTTTTTCAGACCTTCAACGCCCGGGGTAACTATGTCCAGAATGAAATGTCACTACGCTACGCTTTCACTCGCCTTGGCGGCCGCATTGGCCATAACCTGCCCGGGTGTGGCGGGCGCCGCGGAAAAAGCGATTAAAATCGGCTTGCTGGAAGACGCGTCGGGCAACTTCGCCCTGCCCGTTATTCCTAAGATCCACGCTACGGAGCTGGCGGTGGAAGAAATCAACGCCAAGGGCGGTATCATGGGACGCCCGGTTGAACTGGTGAAATATGACACCCAATCGGACAATACGCGCTTTCAGCAAATGGCGCGCCGCCTGATTAAAAATGACAAGGTGGATGTGATTTTCGGCGCGTTCTCCAGCGCCTCGCGTGAAGCCATCAGGCCGATCATGGACCGCGAAAAGCAGCTCTACTGGTACAACAACCAGTACGAGGGCGGCGTATGCGACAGCAACGTCTTCGTCACCGGCGCGGTGCCTGAACAGCAGTTCTCGACCCTGATCCCCTGGATGATGGAGAAGTACGGCAAAAAAGTGTACACCATCGCGGCGGACTATAATTTCGGGCAGATCTCCGCCGAATGGGTGCGCAAGATCGTTAAGGAAAACGGCGGCACCATGGTGGGCGAAGAGTTTATTCCGCTGAGCGTATCGCAGTTCGGCCAGACCATCCAGAACATCCAGAAAGCCAAGCCGGACTTTGTGATGACGCTGCTGGTCGGCGCCAACCAATCCTCCTATTACGAGCAGGCGGCGGCGGCCAAACTCAACCTGCCGATGGGCAGCTCGGTGAACGTCGGCCAGGCTTACGAACACAAGAGGTTTAAAGCGCCGGCGCTGAAGGATATGTATGTCACCGCCAACTATATCGAGGAAGTCGACAGCCCCGCCAGTAACGATTTCAAAAAACGCTTCCACGCCAAATACCCGAACGAGCCTTATATCAATCAGGAGGCCGCCAACGCCTACGATGCCGTTTACCTCTACAAGGCCGCGGTGGAAAAAGCCGGCGGCACCGATATGACGGCGGTGCGCAAGGCGCTGGAAAGCGGCGATATTTGTACCGACGGTCCTTCCGGCAAAGTCTGCATCGATCCAAAGAGCCACCATCTGAGCCATACCATCTACCTGGCGCATGTGAAGGCCGATCACTCCATCGAAATCCCGAAGGTATGGAACGATATCAAGCCTTACTGGCTGGGGGACGCGGGCTGCAACCTGCCGGTGAAACCCGACGCCAGCCAGTACACCCCGTCCAATCCGCCCAAGGCGTAACGCGGGACTGTAACGGGGAAATCGCCGCGGGACGCGGCCTTCCCCGACGTTATTCCTATTGATGAGGATGGCCAGCGGATGTTCACGCTCTCGTTTATCTATTCAATGATTTATCAGTTCGGCGATAACTTTGCTTATCTGGTGCTGGCGGCGCTGGGGCTGGCGGTGATTTTCGGCATGATGGGGGTGATTAACCTCGCGCATGGCGAGTTCATCATGTGCGGGGCCTATGTCACCATCTTGATGACCAAGGCCGGTCTGCCCCTGCCGGTATCGATGCTGCTCGGCACGCTGGCGGCCGCGTTTGCCGGCGGCGTAATAGAGCGCCTGGTGGTGCGCCATCTTTACGGCCGGCTGCATGATTCGGTGGTGGCGACCTGGGCCATCAGCCTGATCGTGCAGCAGGCCATGCTGCTGATCGCCGGCCCGTCCCTCGAGGGGCTGTCCACCCCGCTCGGCTCCTTTACGCTCGGCGACTATTCCTTTGCCACCTACCGCGCCATTTTGCCGCTGATCGCCATCGCGGTGCTGCTGTTGCTTTATGCCCTGTTCTTCCATACCAATTACGGCGTCTGCGCCCGGGCCACGATCCAGAATGCCCGCATGGCCTCCTGCCTGGGACTGGAAACCGACCGCATCTATACGCTGACCTTTGCCCTGGGCGCGGGGCTGGCCGGTCTGGCCGGGGCGATTTACGCGCCGACGCTGACCGCCGTCCCGACCATGGGCAGCAGTTTTATCGTGCAGGCGTTCGTGTCGGTGGTGGTGGGCGGGGCCAATGTGCTGGTTGGCACCATTCCTGCAGCGGTGGCGCTGGGGGCCATTCAAACCGGCCTGAATTCATGGTACGGGCAGCTCGCCGGGCAAATCGGCCTGCTGGTTACCGCCGTACTGGTTATCCGCCTGCTGCCCAACGGCGTCGGCAGCCTGTTTACCCGCAACCGATAGGAGCTGACCTTGACCTTATTATCCCGCTCCCCCGCGGCCGACGCCGCGACAAGACCGGCTTGCGGCCGGCGCGCAACGATTGCCCTGCTGGTGCTGGCGGCGGCATTAGCGCTGCCGCTGGTGGTCGACGGCGCCACCGTCGGTGACTTTTCCTATTTCCTGCTGTGGACATTCTGCGCCATTGGCCTTGCCGCCATGTGGGGCCACGCGGGCATCCTCTCCTTCGGCCAGACGGCGTTCTTCGGACTGGCCGGCTATACCTACGGCGTCATGACGCTAAATTTCGGCGACGGCGCCCTCTCCACCTGGGCGGGGCTGGCGGTGGCGCTGGCGGTGGCCGCCGCCGTCGCGGCGGCGCTGGGCTACCTGATGTTTTACGGCGGCGTGACCGGCATTTTTATCGGCATCGTCACCCTGTCGTTTACGCTGGTCATGGAAACCTTTATGTCGCAGACCGCGGGGCCGCAATGGGCTATCGGCACCGCGCGGCTCAACGGCTTCAACGGCATGTCCGGCATGCCGCCGCTGGCGCTGCCGTGGTTTGACGGCGCGTCGTTCCCGCTGGAGGACAATGCCTTTTATTATCTGGTGGTCCTGTTGCTGGCCGCGGTGTATGCCGCGGTGCGCGGGCTGCTGCGCTCAAACTTCGGCCTGACGCTGGCGTCGATCCGCGAGAATCCGCGGCGGGCGGAAATGCTGGGGATAGACATCCGCCGCTATCAGCTGCTGGTGTTTGTGCTGGGCGGCGTGTTGTCGGGGCTGTCCGGCGCGCTTTATACCTTGTGGGGGTCGTATATCACCCCCTCTTCGATGGGTCTGACCGCGGCCGCCATGCCGGTTATCTGGGTGGCGACCGCCGGGCGCAGGAATATTTTCGGCACCGTGGTGATAACCGCCCTGTTGGTATGGCTGTCCCAATGGCTGGCCATCTACGGCAGCGAATACGCGATGATTTTGCTGGGCGCCATTCTGCTGTTTGTGGTCCTGGCGGCGCCAAACGGCCTGCTGCCCTGGCTGGGCGGGAAAATCACGCGCGCCGCCGGCAGAGATAAGGAGACGCATGATGAGTCTTGATAGGGCGGACCAAACGGATCGGGAACCCATCCTGGAAAGCCGGGGATTAAGCAAACGCTTCGGCGGCATCCGGGTCATCGACGGCGTGGATATGCAAATCCGCCAGGGCGAGGTGCGCTGTGTTATCGGGCCGAACGGCGCCGGTAAAAGCACCTTTTTTAAACTGCTGACCGGCGAGCACGCCCCAAGCGACGGCGAGATTCATTTTCTCCGGCGGCGCCTGGATAAGCTGGCCCCCTTCCAGCGCATACGCATGGGAATGAG
Source organism: Sodalis sp. C49 (assembly GCF_046352915.1). Classification (NCBI taxonomy): domain Bacteria; kingdom Pseudomonadati; phylum Pseudomonadota; class Gammaproteobacteria; order Enterobacterales; family Bruguierivoracaceae; genus Sodalis; species Sodalis sp. C49. Next base: position 1,616,677 of record NZ_CP163303.1, read on the forward strand.
TATTAAGTTCCAGATTCCCGGCATCTTCGCCGACCTTACCGTGGCGCAGCATCTGCAATTGTCGCTAAGCCATCTGCGCCCGGAGGCGCGCCCGAATGCCGCCGGCGTTGACGAACTGCTGGAGCGGTTCAAGCTGACCGCCGAAGTCCGCCAGACGGCGGGTAATCTTTCCCACGGCAAAAAGCAGTGGCTGGAAATCGCCATGGCGGTGTCGCTGCAACCGCGCCTGCTGATGCTGGATGAACCGGTGGCCGGTCTCTCGATCGAGGAGACCTATCTTACCGGCGAACTGATCAAGCAGATGCAGCGGGACGGGCTGACGCTGATGGTGGTGGAACATGATATGACCTTTGTGCGCCAGATTGCCTCGCGGGTGACCGTGCTGCACGGCGGCAGGGTGTTCGCCGACGGCGACGCCGCGGCGGTGCTGGCGCGCGACGATGTCGCGGATATCTATTTGGGGAAAGCCGGATGAATGACGTCCTTTTGCAAGTCAACCAGGTCAGCGGCGGCTACGGCGGCAGCCTGGTGTTGAACGGTGCGAGTTTATCGCTTTACCCGGCGGAGGTGCTGGGCATTATCGGGCGCAATGGCGTGGGTAAAACGACGCTGATGCGCGCGCTGATAGGGCTGATGCCGCTCAGCCAGGGCAGCATATTCCTGGGGGAAACGGATATCACCGCCGCCGCCCCCCAGCGTCGGGCCAGGCTGGGCATCGGCTATGTGCCGCAGGGGCGCGAGGTTTTCGCCGGCCTGACGGTGGCGGAAAATTTGCGCGTCGGCATGCAGTTCGTGCGCGAGCACCGCGAGCTGGCCGATGGCCTGCTGGAGCAGGTGCTGGATTACTTTCCGATCCTGCGCCAGCGGCTGCGGCAGAAAGCGGGCACCATGAGCGGCGGCGAGCAGCAGCAGTTGGCGATTGCGCGCGCCCTGGTCGGCGCGCCGAAAGTGCTGCTGCTCGACGAGCCTTCCGAGGGCGTACAGCCCTCGATTGTCCATATCATCGCCGACACGCTGCTGCGCATCGCGCAGGAGCTGCGGGTGGCGGTGATCCTGGTGGAACAGGATATCGCCATGATCCAGCGGGCGGCCCGGCGCTGTTGCGTGATGGATAAAGGCCGGGTGGTCGACACGCTGGATAAAGCCCAGCTCTGCGATGACCAGATCATGCGGCGCCACCTGGCGCTTTAACCCCGACGGCCCGCGCCGGGCCCATTATGATTGAGAAGAGGACGACCTGATGAAATGGCTTGACGATTCAATTATGTACCAACGCGGCGTCGGTTCCGGCCGCACGCCCGTCACGCATCATCTGACGGAAGAGATGCAGAAAGAATTTCACTACACTATCGGACCTTATTCCACGCCGGTGCTGACCATAGAACCGGGCGATCGTGTGATTGTCGATACGCGCGATGCCTTTGAGGGCGCCATCAGCTCGGAGCAGGATATCCCCAGCCAGCTGCTGAAGATGCCGTTTCTGAATCCGCAAAACGGCCCGATCATGGTCAGCGGGGCGGAGAAAGGCGATGTGCTGGCGGTGCATATCGAATCCATGCTGCCGCGCGGCGCCAACCCGTATGGCATCTGCGCCATGATCCCGCATTTCGGCGGGCTGACCGGCACCGATCTTACCGCCATGCTCAACGATCCCCTGCCGGAAAAAGTGCGCATGATTAAGCTCGACGGGGAAAAAGTCTACTGGAGCCAACGCCACACCCTGCCCTATAAACCGCATATCGGCACGCTGAGCGTTTCGCCTGAAATCGACTCCATCAACTCGCTGACGCCGGATAATCATGGCGGCAATATGGATGTGCCGGATATCGGTCCGGGCAGCATTACCTATCTGCCGGTACGCTCGCCGGGCGGACGCCTGTTTATCGGCGATGCCCACGCCTGTCAGGGCGACGGCGAAATCTGCGGCACCGCGGTGGAATACGCCTCGGTAACCACCATCCGGGTCGATCTTATCAAAGGCTGGCGGCTGGCGTGGCCGCGCATGGAAAATGCCACCTCGATCATGAGCATCGGCAGCGCCCGCCCGCTGGAAGACGCCACCCGCATCGCCTATCGCGACCTTATCTATTGGCTGGTGGAAGATTTCGGCTTCGAGCAGTGGGACGCCTATATGCTGCTCAGCCAGTGCGGCAAAGTCCGCCTCGGCAATATGGTGGATCCGAAATACACCGTGGGCGCCATGCTCGATAAACATCTGCTGGCGTAGTTTCTTTACGTCCCGGCGCGGGCGCGTGCCGGGATACGGCTTCCGACCCTTTCCACCGGGTTCCGTCCCGGCCAACAAGCAGGTGCACATGGGTTCAGCAACACCGATTAATATTGGCTTACTCTACTCCACCCTCGGGGTGACGGCGGCGCAGGAGCAGTCGCAAATGCGCGGCGCCACGCTTGCCATCGAAGAAGTCAACCAGCAGGGGGGGATCCACGGCCGGATGCTGAATGCCATCCATCTCGATCCCCACTCGCAGGACAGCCGGTTCCGCCAGTTGGCCGAGCAGCTGATTGTCGAACACAACGTCAACGTGATTTTCGGCGGCTACACATCCAGCAGCCGTAAAGCCATGTCGCCGGTCGTGGAGAAATACCAGCGTCTGCTGTTCTATCCGCAGTTCTATGAGGGGTTCGAATTTTCCGAGAATATCATTTACGGCGGGGCCGCCCCCAACCAGAACTGCGTGCAGCTGGCGGACTACCTGGCCAGCCGTTTTGGCGCGCGGGTTTATATGATTGGCTCGCGTTATGTCTACCCCTACGAATGCAACCGCAATATGCAGGAGCTGATATTGCAGCGGCCGGACGGCGCGGTGGTGGGCGAGCGCTATCTGCCGATGGACGCCAGTTACGACGCCTTTCCGCCCATCATGGCGGAGATAAAACACAAGCGGCCGGATTTTATCTTCAGTACCGTGGTCGGCCAGACGGTGCCTTTTCTTTACCAGGCTTATCATGCCGCGGGCATCGACCCCGAACGCATGCCCATCGGCAGCCTGAACACCTCTGAAACTGAAATCGCCATCATGGGCGCGGCGCTCGGCGTCGGCCATTTTACCTCGGCCACCTATTTCCAAAGCGTGGAGAGCGCGGCGAATACCGCGGCGCTGCGCCGTTTCCACGCCAAGTTCGGAGAGGATATTCCCACCGATATGAACTGGGAAGCGTCCTACAGCCAGGTCCATCTTTTCGCGCGCGCGGCCAGGGAATGCCGCAGCGATCGGCTGTCGCGCCTGATGCCGGCGCTGCGTGGCTGCGAATACGACGCGCCCCAGGGACGCGTGCGCATCGATCCGCTCAACCAGCACACCAGCCTTTACCCGCGTATCGGCCAGGCGAACGCGGCCGGCCAGTTCACCATTCTCCAGGAGTCGCGTCGCCGGGTGGCGCCCGACCCGTATATGACGCATCAGATCCAGGGCGACTGGATCACCAAACAGACGAAAATGGAGCCGCCCAATGCGCCTTAATACGTCGCGCACCAGCGCGGACGCCTTGTTATTAAGCCGCGGCATCCGCTGTACGGTGCTGCATCCGGATAACGAGGACGGCGAAACCCTGACCAATCACCTGCGCCGCATGGGTTTCAAGGTGCGCGCCTTCTGGCCGGTGCCGGAACACCTGCCCGCGGATACCGATCTGATTTTCCTGGCGCTGCGATCCGATCTGCCGGAGCCGGAAGTGCCGTGGCTGGACCTGGGCAAACACGCGCTGATTTCAGTGATCGAGTACGAAAACCCCACGTTTATCGATACCGCGCTGCGGCTGGGCGCCGGCACCACGCTCACCACGCCGGTGCGCGCCACCGGCCTGCTCTCGGCCATGGTGTTCGCGCTGCATCACGCCCACCGGCGGCGGCAGATGTCCGACCGTATCGAGCGCCTGGAGAAAAAAGTGCTGGGCCTGCGCCAGGTCGGCGAGGCCAAGGCCATTTTGATGCGCATGCACGGCATCGGCGAGGAGCAGGCGTATGAGATCCTGCGCCACCAGGCCATGGATAAACGCATCACCGTGGAAGAGATGGCCCGCGCCCTGATCCAGGCCAACGATATCTTTTCCTGGACGACGCCCGGCACGCCCGGCGGCCGGAAATAACACGCCGTCATGACGGCGACACACTGACTGATGAAGAGGATAACCATGCCTGCACACCCTTATCTTGCCGCCGCCGTTCAGTTTGAGCCGACGCTTGCGTGCAAAGAAGACAATATCCAACGCCTGCTCGCACTGGTGGAAGAGGCCGCGCAACGGGGCGCCCGGCTGATTACCACGCCGGAAATGGCCACGACCGGCTACTGCTGGTATGACCGGCGGGAGATAGCGCCGCTGGTGGAATCCGTACCAGGCGCCACGACGGCGCGGTTCGCCGCGCTGGCGGCGCGTTACCGGTGTTATATCGTGCTGGGCATGCCGGAGGAGGATGAGGAAACCACGCTTTATTACAACAGCGCGGTGCTTATCGGCCCGGACGGGATCGTCGGCACCCACCGTAAAAGCCATCCCTATATTTCCGAACCCAAGTGGGCGGCGGCGGGCGATCGCGGGCATCAGGTCTTCGATACGCCTATTGGCCGCATCGGCATGCTGGTGTGCATGGATATTCATTTTCCCGAAACCGCGCGCCTGCTGGCCCTGGACGGCGCCGATATTATCTGCCATATCAGCAACTGGCTGGCGGAGCGCGCACCGGCCCCTTACTGGATCAGCCGCGCCATGGAAAACAGCTGCTATCTGCTGGAGAGCAACCGCTGGGGACTGGAGCGCGGCGTGCAGTTCAGCGGCGGCAGCTGCCTTATCGAACCGGACGGGCGCATTGCGGCGGTGGTGGATTACGGCGACGGCATCGCGCTGGGGGAAATAGACCTGGCGCGCAGCCGTGAGCGCCGGGTGCTGGGCGAGCCGGTGTTCAGCCAGCGCCGCCCCGATTGTTATCATCAATTGCTCAGCGACAGCTTCCTGTGGAATCCGCAGGATTTTTTCGGCCTGTACGGCCACCGTCCCCTGCCTGCCGGTAAGACCAGCCGCATCAGCGTGGCCCAGTTCTCACCGGGCGCCCGGGTGGCCGACAACCTGGCTTGCATCAGCGCCATGGCGCGGGAGGCGGCGGAGCGGCATGGCAGCGAACTGGTGGTCTTCCCGCAGCGTGCGCTGACCGGGCCGCTCGCGGGCGGCGCCGGCGCGCTGCCGCTTGACGATGCGGCGGTCGGCGCGCTGATCCGCCTGGCGATGACCCTGCGGGTACATCTGGTGATCGGCATGGCGGAGCGGGACGATAACGGCTGCTACAACACCCAGCTTCTGCTCGGTCCCGCGGGCATGGTGGGCAGCTATCGCCAGATGCATCTGTCCGCCGAGGACCGCGCATGGGCCAACGCCGGCGATGACTGGCGGGCGTTCGACACCCCCCTGGGCCGTATCGGCCTGATGTTGGGCAATGATGCGCTGCTGCCGGAGCCGGGCAGGATCCTGGCGCTGATGGGCTGTGATATCCTCGCCTGCTCGGCCGCGCTGAAAGACGGCTTTACCGGCGCGCATCCCGGCAGCCGGGTACGGCAAAATTACCCGATCCCCACCGGCGCAGATCCGCTCCACTGGCATCTGCTGCGCACCCGCGCCGGTGAAAATAATGTCTATCTCGCGTTTGCCAACAGCATTAACGAAGCTGGCGACGCGGGAGGCTTCAGCGGCGTATTCCAACCCGAAACCTTCGTCTTTCCCAGGCAGGAGCGCGTGATGTGGCGGGAACAGGGAACGGCGACGCAAACCATCGATACCGCGTCGGCCGCCGGCGGCGCTTATCCCACCAACGTCACGCGCCGCAAGGACCTGGTGGCGATGCGCCAACCCCACCATTATCTGGGGTTGATCAAGTAACGCCGTGGGGAAAAATCCTGCGCCGCCGGCAGGATGTCAGCCCTTACTATTAATGGGACGAGATATAGAGTCCGGCGGGCTGCGCCGGCGGCACGGCAAAATGCGTTTTCATGCGCCGGACCTCGTCCACCGGACTCAGGCCGAACAGCCGTTTGAATTCCCGGCTGAACTGCGATGCGCTTTCGTAGCCTACCTCGACACATGCCGCCGCCGCGGTCATATTGTTGCGCACCATCAGCAGGCGGGCCTGATGGAGGCGCAAGGATTTCTGGTATTGCTTCGGCGAGGTATGGGTCACCGCCCTGAAGTGGGAAAAAAACCCCGGCACGCTCATGCCCGCTTCATTCGCCAACTGCTCAACCGTTAACTGCCGGTTAAAGGTGGCGTGAATGCGGCGGATCGCCCGGGCAATCTTGCCGAACTGTCCGCGCATCGCCAGCGCCGATCGCAGCGCCCCGCCCTGCGGCCCGCTCAACACCCGGAAATAGATTTCCCGCATCAGCGCCGGACCGAGGATTTCCGCCTCCATCCGATCATCCATGGCTTCCAGCAGGCGCAGCACGGCGTCGCGCAGTTTGCCGTCCATCGGCGTCGACATCAGGCTTTCCGGTTTGGCCGGGGGTCCGGCGTCCGTCTTCAGCTGGTCAATCTGCAGCATCAGGTCGGCGGCGACGGTAAAATTCAGGTGCATATAGATGGCCAGCAGCGGCTCCTGCGCGCTGGCGTCCGTTTCCATGGTAAACGGCACCGGCACCGCCACCGCCAGGTAGTGCCGGGCGTCATAGCAGTAGATCCTGTCGCCAAGGTATCCCCGCTTTCTGCCCTGGCAGACGATAACAATACCCGGATCGTACAGCACCGGCACCCGGCTAAGCGGCCGGTCGGAACGCAGGAAGCGCACATCCGGCAACGGCGACTGCGTATAGCCCTCCGCGGGCGCAAGTTTAGCCAGTAACGCCACGATGCGATCCTGGCGGTCATTCGCGGCAAAATGGTCAATTGTCATGGGCGCCGTCCGCTCTGCGCTGATTGAATACCCTAGCCTGAGAAAATAGCATATTTATAGTTTCAGGCAACATATGCCGACTAAAGGGCATCTCCATTCGCTGCCAATCCTATTACTATGCAAATCACCGGCGGCGCCGGTTAAGACCTCTCCCGGTTCGGGACGATGATCCTTGCCGCGCCGGCCGGATTGAATATCCAATCAGGGGAGCAGGCTATGAGTGATGTAAAAACAATTTTTATTACCGGCGTCAGCAGCGGCTTCGGTCATGCCTTGGCCGGGCGGGCCATGGCGGCGGGTCATCGCGTCGTCGGGACCGTGCGCGGTGACGCGGCCAGGCGGGAATTTATCGCGCGGGATCCGGCGCATGCCGTGGGCCGCATCCTGGATGTCACGGATGTTGCCGCGGTTAACCGCGTGGTGGATGACATTGAATCCGCCGTCGGCCCCATCGACGTGCTGGTCAACAACGCGGGTTACGGCCATGAAGGCATCTTGGAGGAATCGCCGCTGGAGGAAATGCGCCGCCAGTTCGACGTAAACGTGTTCGGCGCCGTCGCCATGATCAAGGCGGTGCTGCCGTATATGCGTAAACGGCGCGCCGGGCACCTTATCAATATCACCTCCATGGGCGGTTTTATCACCATGCCGGGCATTGCCTACTATTGCGGCAGCAAGTTTGCGCTGGAAGGGATTTCAGAGACGCTCGGCAAAGAACTGGCGCCGTTTTCCATCGCGGTCACCGCCGTGGCGCCCGGTTCGTTCCGTACCGATTGGGCCGGCCGCTCCATGGTGCGTTCGCCCAGGAGCATTGCCGATTACGATGGGCTGTTCGATCCCATGCGCAAGGCGCGGGAAGAGAAAAGCGGGCGCCAGTTGGGGGACCCGCTGAAAGCGGCCGATGCCATCCTGGCGCTGATCGCCAGCGCCAGGCCGCCGGCGCATCTGCTGCTGGGCAGCGACGCGCTGGCCCTGGTGCGCGCCAAGCTTAAGGATTATGCGGCGCAGATCGACGACTGGGAAAACGTGACGCGGTCGACGGACGGCTAGCGCATCCCCTGGCCAACGCGGTGGTTATCTGGACGACAGGGTGACCAGAGGGCCCGCGCCGCCCTGGCGCGCCCGCCCGACCGCCTCGCCCAGTTGCCATACCGCCATGGCGTAATGGGTGCTGTGGTTGTAGCGGGTAATGGTGTAAAAATTGGGCAGTCCATACCAGTATTGATATTGGGTACCGAAATCCAGGCGCAGCAGGCTGGCTTCCTGATAACCGCCGAGGGATCCCTGCGGGCTCAGGCCGGTGGCCGCCAGGGTGGCTACCGGATAACGGGTCTGGAAACCCTGGTCGAGGAACGGCGCCTGGCCGCTGGCGGGCACCGCCACCGCGCCGCCCTCGACCCAGCCGTGGGCCTTGAAATAGTTGGCGACGCTGCCGATGGCGTCCACGGGATCCCACAGGTTGATATGGCCGTCGCCGTCAAAATCAACCGCATAGCTTTTAAACGACGAGGGCATAAACTGCCCGTAGCCCATGGCGCCCGCATAGGACCCGCGCAGCGCCAGCGGGTCGTCCCCTTCGCTGCGGGACATCAGCAGAAACGTTTCCAGCTCGGAGGCAAAATAATCGGCGCGGCGCGGATAGGCAAAGGCCAGGGTGGCCAGGGCGTCGATAATGCGCGTCTTGCCCATGACCCGGCCCCAGCGGGTCTCCACGCCGATGATGCCGACGATAATTTCCGGCGGCACGCCGTAGACCTGGCGGGCACGCTCCAGGGCATCGCTATACTGGTTCCAGAACGCCACGCCGTTTTGCACATTGTCGGGGGTAATGAACTTACTGCGGTAGCGCAGCCAGGCGCCGTTCGGGCCCGACGGCGGCAGGCCGACCGGCGCCTGGCGATCCATCAGCCGCAGCACCCAGTCAAGGCGCTGGGTCTGAGCCAGGACATCATGCAACTGCTGGCGAGCGAAGCCGTGCTCGCGCACCATTTTATCGATAAAAGCCTCGGTGGCCGGGTTAGACGCAAAATCCCCGGCCAGGAGCGGGCCGGTATGCTCCGGCCGCAGCAGGAATCCGCCTTGGGCGGGGCTGCCGATAGGAAGATTTTCCGCCGGCTTCGGCTTGCTGCTACAGGCGGAAAGTAAAGCGAGCAGGGGAAGCAGTGTCGCCAGGTAACGCATCGGAGATCCATAAACCACGCTAATTAAGTTGGTGTCTATGGTAAGCCATTGCCTGGCGCGAACAAACAGAAAAATAATCCCGGGCGTATGAAAGGGGCAAATGCGTTTTCCGTTACGTTTTTCTTCCTGCCGCGACGGTCTGCAATAATGCCATGCGATGCTATGATGGACAATATTGCTCCCGAGCGGGCATTTGGAAACTAAAGGAGTCATGGTGAACAATAACGATGCAGGAAAAAACCTCACTGCCTCCCAGGCGCTTGATAAACTCGATGAACTGTATGACGGCGCGGTGACGGCGCTGCGCGAGGCCATCAAGGCCTATATCGCCCAGGGCCGATTACCCGACGCCCAGGCGCGCGCCGGGGGGGCGTTCAGCTATCCCGAACTGCGCGTCACCTGGGACGGCGTGACGCCCGGCAATCCTAAGGCCCGGGCCTTCGGCCGCTTTACCCATCCCGGCTGCTACAGCACCACCATTACCCGTCCCGCGCTGTTTCGTCGCTATCTGGCGGAGCAACTGGCGCTGCTGGCGGGGGAATATGCCGCCACCATCGATGTGGTGCCGTCGCGGCTGGAAATTCCCTTTCCGTATGTTATCGACGGATCGGACCTGGCCCTGGACCGCTCGATGAGCGCCGGAATAGCGCAGCATTTCCCCACCACCGAGCTGGCGCAAATCGGCGATGAAACCGCCGATGGGCTGTTCACCTCCGGCAATGTCTATCCGCTGTCCCACTTCGACGCGCTGCGCACCGATTTTTCCCTGGCGCGCCTGCGGCACTATACCGGCACGCCGGTGGAGCATTTCCAGCCCTTTGTGCTGTTTACCAATTACACGCGTTATGTCGATGAGTTCGTGCGCTGGGGCTGCAGCCAGATTGCCGATCCGGACAGCCCCTACGAGGCGCTGTCCTGCGCCGGCGGCACCTTTGTCACCGCCGATACGGCCAACCCCGAGCAGGCGGTATCGGACCTGGCCTGGAAAAACCATCAAATGCCGGCGTATCATCTGATCTCGCGCCAGGGCCGGGGGATTACGCTTGTCAATATCGGCGTCGGCCCGTCCAACGCCAAAACCATCTGCGATCACCTGGCGGTGCTACGCCCGCATGCCTGGCTGATGATCGGCCACTGCGGCGGCCTGCGCGAAAGCCAGACCATCGGCGATTACGTCTTGGCCCACGCGTACCTGCGCGACGATCATGTGCTGGACGCGGTGCTGCCCCCCGATATTCCCATCCCCAGCATCGCCGAAGTGCAGCGCGCGCTCTACGACGCCACCAAGATGGTCAGCGGCATGCCGGGCGAAGAAGTGAAGCAGCGTTTGCGCACCGGCACGGTGGTGACTACCGATGACCGCAACTGGGAACTGCGCTATTCCGCCTCGGCGCTGCGCTTTAATCTCAGCCGGGCGGTCGCGGTGGATATGGAAAGCGCCACCATCGCCGCCCAGGGCTATCGCTTCCGGGTGCCCTACGGCACCTTACTGTGCGTGTCCGACAAACCCCTGCACGGCGAAATCAAGCTGCCGGGGCAGGCGAACCGCTTCTATGAGGGCGCCATATCCGAGCATCTGCAAATCGGCATTTGCGCCATCGAACAGCTGCGCGCCGAGGGCGATCGCCTGCACTCACGCAAGCTGCGCACCTTTAACGAACCGCCGTTTCGCTAGTAGTGACGGTGTAACAATCACCCCGCCGAGCGCCCCACCTCGCCCGCCGCTTAAGTGACATTGTCACACACGCCGCGGTGGGCGCTTTTCCGGCGTCCGGCATGCCGGACGCAACAATTTCGCGTTCGCCGGCGGATACCTTTATACTGCCGGCCATACACCTTGGAGCGCGGGAAAAATCCGGTAATGATGAACAACGATGTGCTGCGCAGCGTGCGCTATATGCTGAACCTGCATAATGACCACTTATTGGCCATTCTGGCCCTGGCGGACACAGTGATTACGCCGCAGGAAATCGCGGCGTTTGTGAAAAAAGAAGACGAACCGGGCTACCTGCCCTGTCCGGATGTGGTGATGGGGTATTTTCTCCATGGCCTGATTATCCATAAACGCGGCAAGGACGACAGCCGGCCGGCGCCGAAAATTGAACGTAAAATCAATAATAATATTATCCTGAAAAAGCTGCGCGTCGCCTTTGCGCTGAAGACCGACGATATCCGGGATATCCTGCAGTCACAGGATTTCAAGGTCTCCCAGCCGGAGCTGACCGCCATGCTGCGCGCGCCGGATCATAAAAATTTCCGTTTGTGCGGCGACCAGTTCCTGCGCTATTTCCTAAAAGGACTGGCCGCCCGGCTGCGTAAAAGCGGAGCGGCCGCGCCGGGCGCCGGCACCTAGCGGCAACGCTGCCTGCCGGACCCTTGACGGCGGCGTTGCCGCAGCGCCACGCCACCGGCGCTAGGCTTTTTTACCCGGCAGGATGCCGTCGAAGATTTGATGCGCCGTATCGGCAATCACCTGCCCCGCGCCGCGATCGCCCTTTGCCAGCGAGGACATAAAGGCCTTGGCCTGCTGCCAGGTGATATGCGGCGGCAGCGGCGCCACCTCGGGGTCGGTTTTCACTTCCAGCACCACCGGCCGGTCGGCGGCCAGTGCCGCCGCCCAGGCCGGCGCCAGGGCGTCGGGATCGTCGACATACAGGCCTTTCAGTCCCAGCGACTCGGCGAACTGCGCATAACCGACGTTGGGCACCGACTGCGTGGCCGGATAGCGTGGATTGCCCTCCATCACCCGTTGTTCCCAGGTCACCTGGTTTAAATCCTCATTATTGAAGACGCAAATCACCAGCCGGGGATCCTGCCAGCCCTGCCAATATTTCTGGATGGTAATCAGCTCGGCCATATTGTTCATCTGCATCGCGCCATCCCCGATCAGGGCCACCACCGGTCGCGCCGGATGGGCGAATTTCGCCGCGATGGCATAAGGCACCGCGGCGCCCATGCAGGCAAGGCCCCCGGACAGCGAGGAGCGCTGTCCCTGCTTGACCCGATAATCGCGGGCATACCAGTTGGCGCAGGAGCCCGAGTCGGAGGTGACGATGGCGTTATCGGGTAATAAAGGCGACATTTCCCACACCACGCGCTGGGGATTGACGGGGTTAGCCTTGGCCATGGCGCGTTCTTCCAGGGTCTGCCACCATTGTTTGATATTACGGGCAATATCTTCCTGCCAGCCGCGATCCGCTTTGTGCGTCAATAGCGGCAGCAGGGCGTGCAACGTTTCCACCGCATCGCCGTGCAGGTTTACCTCCACGGGATAACGCAGCCCAAGCATGGACGGGTCGATATCAATTTGCACCGCGCGCGCCTGGCCGTCACCGGGCAGGAACTCCGCCCAGGGGAAACCGGTGCCTATCATCAGCAGCGTATCGCACTGCTGCATCATATCCCATGACGGTTTGGTGCCAAGCAGCCCAATCGCGCCGGTGACGAAGGGCGCATCGTCCGGCAGCACGTCCTTGCCGAGCAGGGCTTTCGCCACCCCGGCGCCCAGAAGATTAGCGGCCTGTACCACCTCCACGGCGGCGGCGCGCGCGCCGGCGCCAATCAGGATCGCCACTTTTTTGCCCGCGTTCAGCACGTCGGCCGCGCGCTGTAAATCAGCCGGATAAGGCACGACGCGCGGGCGCTGGTAGCCGGGGCCGGAACGGGTAAAACCGTGCGCCTGCCGCGGCTCCTGCCAGGGTTCGTCCTGCACGTCTTTCGGTAAAATCAGCACCGTAACACCACTCTGGGCCACGGCGATGCGTACGCCGCGATCGACCAGGTGGCGCAGCTGCGCGGGAGTCGCGGCTTCCTGCACAAAATTGCCCACATCGGCAAAAACACGATCGAGGTTCAGCTCCTGCTGATAATTTGCACCCCGGGCGGTGGCTTCCGCCTGGCCGGAAATGGCCAGCACCGGCATATGATCCATTTTGGCGTCGTACAGCCCGGTAAGCAGATGGGTGGCGCCGGGGCCGCCGGTGGACAGGCAGACGCCAAGCTCTCCGGTAAACTTGGCATGGGCGCAGGCCATAAAGGCGGCCATCTCCTCATGGCGCACCTGGATAAATTCGATGCCCCGGCCGTTTTTCCCGGCGCGCTGCAATGCGCCGAGCACACCGTTGATACCGTCGCCAGGGTAGCCATAAATACGCGTCACGCCCCATGCCTGCAGGCGTTCGACAAAAAAATCGCTGGTTAACTGGGTCATCATAATCCTCGCGTTCAGAATGTGCCGCTGAACTGTTAAGGATAGACGACCCTGCCGTGAGTGATTAAGCGCCGCTGTTTTTCCTAACCGTCGTGGCGGTCATTTTTATCCAGCGATGCGCCCCGCTCCAGGCTCTTAATCAAATCAATCCGCCGTTGATGGCGCCCGCCCTCAAATTCCGCCGCCAGCCATTGCCCGACGATCATCTTCGCCAGCTCGCTGCCAACGACACGCGAGCCGAAAGCCAGGATATTGGTATTGTTATGTTCACGCGACAGTTTGGCGGAATACGGTTCGCTGCATGCCACCGCGCGGATGCCGTCGATTTTATTCGCCGCGATGGAAATGCCGATGCCCGTGCCGCAGATCAGGATGCCCAGGTCCGCCTCGTTTGACAGCACGGCGCCGGCGACCCGTTCGGCATATAAGGGGTAATCGGTGCGATCGGAGGAATGCGTTCCTTTATCAATCACTTCAATCGATGCCGATTGCAGGAATTCAATGATATCCGGCTTGAGAATCAGCCCGACGTGATCACAGCCAATCGCTATTTTCATTTTTCGCCTCTGGGTTAAAACGATGTTCGCGGCCGCGCTGCGCTGGAGGAAGGCACAGCCGGAAAACTTTACAAAAATTGTAATTTATGTGATATTTTTATTTTGTGAGAACAGTCAAATAAGCAATATAATTATTATATTCATATAAATCAGCCATTTTAAAAACATCCCTTGGCGACACCGTTATCATTCTTTTCAAAATAAACTATTCCGTGAATTTAACCCGTCATTTTTCCCAGCGTTGCCTCCGGGATAAGTTTAGGTTATTACCGGCGCGCGGTTTTTTACGGCTATGGTTAAGGGGAATGCATAGTGGCTCATCCGGAGGGAGGTAAGAATGAAAATAGCCGTTATCGGTGGCGGAGTGATCGGGATGTCATGCGCGCTGCACCTGGCGCGCGCCGGGATGCAGGTCAGCTTATTGACGGAAAAAAAGCTGGCTTCCGGCGCTTCGGGCCGTTCACTTTCCTGGTTAAACGCCGCGGGCCCCTGGCCTGACCATTATTACCGGCTCAGGATGGCGGGCATCGATCGCTACCGCACCCTGTACCGCAGCAATCCCGCGGTAGACTGGCTAAAATTCGATGGCGGGATATTCTGGTCTGATGAAGATGAAGTGCTGGCATGGCATGCGATTGAGCAACGGCGCGGCTATGATTCCGTGCTTATTCAGGCTGATGATCTTAACCGGCTCGATGCCGCCATCGTCCCCGGCGCGGTCAAAACCCATGGCATTTATAATGCCGGGGAAGGCTGGGTCAGCCTGCCCGATCTGATTGCCCATATGGCGGCGGAATTTAGCGAACGTGGTGGCGCCATTATCGAAGATGCGGGCAAAACCGTGCCGCTGATCGATGCGCGGGGGGTGGCAAACGGCGTCACCTCAGCGCGCAAAGGCGACTATGCGTGCGACAAAGTCTTGCTGGCCTGCGGCCCCGCCACCGTCCAGGTGTTGGCCGGTATGGGCATCTCTCTGCCGGATGGGTCGGTGTTATCGATGCTTGCCATTACCCAGCCTGCGGACAGTCGCCCCGCCGTGGTGCTGAATACCCCCAGGGTGGCCATGCGGCCCAATCCCGGCAATACGCTGGCGGTGGAACACGGCTGGTGTACCGATGATATCAAAGAAGATGAGCATGGGGTTTGCACCGTGCCGGACGATGTCCTGCAACAGCTGTTAGCCGAGGGTGATCACGTGCTGAATACCGATTCACCGCTTAAGCTTGCCGGTTATAAAGCCGGCTGGAAACCTGTTCCCGCCGATGGTTTCCCGGTACTCGGCGAGCTTGAGCAAGCCCCGGGGTGCTATGTCGCCTTTACCCATTCAGGCGCCACGCTGGCATTGATTATCGGCGAACTGCTCGGCCGGGAAATCGCCACCGGTGAATTGCACCCTATGCTGGCGCCGTTCCGGCCCGGCAGATTCCAGTCCCCGTAGCCCTTGCTGGCCCTGACGCTGAGCTGAAATGATAAAGCAGGCCGCCGTGTTTGTCGCCTATCGACATCGCCGGCGCTTGCTGCCTGGTGGGCCGTCCTGTTGTTTCCGCTGCAGACGTTATGAGGAATAAGGCTATTAATCCCCGGTAGCCGGTCACGTCTGCAATCCATGCAAGAGACGATTAATTTTGTGATGCCATGCTGATTTTCACTTTCGCATACTTGTATGGTAGTGCTGGCGCACGTAATTTAAGCTTTACAGGCAACTGTCAGGCCATGCCTTGGAAACCGATTCATTGTTAACAGGAGATGCTATGCCACTGGTGACATTTGACGAAATGAAACACACCGTTAAACAGGCGTTCCTGAATGCCGGTTTAAATGAAGTACAGGCGGATACCTGCGCTCAGGTTCATACGCAAGCCAGCTGTGACGGTATTTTTTCGCATGGCCTTAACCGCGTCGCGCGTTTTATCGATTATGTCAACAAGGGGTGGGTTGATATCCACGCCGCGCCTGAAAAAGTCAAATCCCTCGGCAGTATCGAAATTTACGACGGACAGCGCGGTATCGGCATCACCAACGCCCTGTTTGCGGTTGAACGAGCGATGGCGCTGGCCGCCGAGCATGGCGCCGGCATTGTGGGCCTACGCAACACGACGCACTGGATGCGCGGCGGCACCTATGGCTGGAAAGCCGCTGAGAATGGGTATGCGGCAATGTGCTGGACCAATACCGAATCCTGCATGCCCGCGTGGGGGGCGAAAAAACCACGTCTCGGCAATAATCCCTTCGTCATGGCGGTGCCGATGAAAGAAGGCGCCCTGGTCCTTGATATGGCGATGTCGCAGTATTCCTATGGCAAGCTGCAGGTGACGCGCCTGAAAGGGGAAAAACTGCCTTTTCCGGGGGGATTTGATAAAGACGGCAATCTCACCGATGAACCGGGGCCGGTGGAAGAGTCGATGCGTATTCTGCCCACCGGTTACTGGAAAGGCTCCGGCATGGCGGTGCTGCTGGACACGATGGCGGCTTTCCTGACGGCGGGCGCGCCAACCAATGAGATCGATAACATTCAGCAAGGGAGTTGCACCGGCGCGAGCCAGGTCTTTATGGTATTTGATCCCACCCATTTCGGCGGCAAAGAATTCAGCGAAAATATGGCTGCAAGCGTCGCCCAGTATGTCAAGACGTCGGAACCGGCGGAAAATCAGCGTGAGGTGTTCTTTCCAGGGGAAACGTCGATGAAAAACCGGGCGTATTTCACCGCCAACGGCATCCCCGCGGATGACAGCGTATGGGCTGAGGTGCAGCAACTGGCGCAACGGTAACCGCCATGATTGCGGGTCATATTACGCCGTTAAAAAATCCGGCGTTGCGCTACCGTCCGCGGTCGACGAGAGGCTGGACATGAGCAGCGCCAAGGACAACCAGCCGCTTATAAAATGATTAATTATCAGTATATTTATTTTTTAGTAAATCACTGTAGAGGGTGAAATTTTCCGGGTCAAAACACACGAGATGAATAGCTTCGATCACCGGATAAGTATCTAACCAGGCGGCGATAGCCTCTAACGAAATCTCAGCGGCTAACCGCTTGGGGAAGTGATAGACGCCGGTGCTGATATTGGGGAATGAAACGGTTTTGATCGGGTATTGTTCGATAAGTGCAAAACAGCTCAGGTAGGTATGTTTCAATAATTCCGCTTCCTGGTGTTTACCATCGCTCCAGTGTGGGCCAACCGCGTGGATCACATAGGTTGCCGGCAGATTACCCGCGCCGGTAATCACGGCGCAGCCGGTCTTACAACCGCCCTGCCGGTTTCTGATGTCACGACATTCGTCCAGGATCGCGGGCCCGCCGGCGCGGTGTATGGCGCCATCCACGCCGCCACCGCCGAGCAGGGAAGAATTGGCGGCGTTAACAATGGCGTCCGCGGGGATTGTGGTGATATCGCCTTGCAACAGGTGAATTTTATTTATCATGGTTTGGAATCCTTACAATAGCGCCGGCGGCTTATTTCGCCCAAGCCAATAGCCTGCACGTCCTTAACTACGCTGCTATTTTAACTCATTCCGACGGGATCCCGGCTTTTCATGCGCATAACCGCCATAACACTGCGGCAGGCGCGCGCCCTACCCGCCGGAATGGGCGGGCATCGTCGGCATGGCGCCCGGTCTGGTGCAGACATATGCCGCCACTGTGTTGGCCGCCTGGTTAATGTCCGCCAGCGGCGCGCCGCGCAGCGCCATGACGGCGGCAACGGCGGTAAAGGCATCGCCGGCGCCGACCGTGTCCACCGGCGTGACTTTCAGGCCGGGATGACGGTGGCTGTCATCGCCGCGCAGCAGCAGGCTGCCCTTATCGCCGCGGGTATATATCAGCATCTCGAGCTGTTCATGGCGCCGCAAATGCTGATAGAACCCCTCGGGGTCGCGCGGCAGGCCGAACAAGGCGGCAATGACCGGCAGTTCCTCGTCATTAAGTTTTAGCAGGTGGGCGTGACGCAGGCAAAAACCGAGGGTGGGCGGCTGGTAATGGCCGGCGCGCAGGTTGATGTCCACCAGGATTTTCGCCTGTGGCGACAGCAGCCCCAGCAACTGGCGCAGCAGCCGCTGGTTGGGGCCGTAGCGCTGCACCAGGCTGCCGAAATACAATACATCCGCGGTGCGCAGATGGTTGAAGAGCGTGACGTCCGATTGGATATCGTCCCAGGCCACCGGGCCGATAATGTCGTAGTGCGGCACGCCGCGCCTGTCCAGCGTCACCTCCACCGTGCCGGTGGGATAACGGGCGCTGCGCTGTATATGGCCGGGAACGCCGCGCGCCGCCAGTTCGCTCACCAGCGCATCGCCCGCCTTGTCCCGCCCCACGGCGGAAATCAGCCGGGCGTCGGCGCCTGCCTGTGTGGCGTGATAGACAAAGTTTCCCGCGGCGCCGCCGATTTCGCGGCCGCCGGGAAAACAATCCCACAGCAATTCTCCCAGGGCGATTATTTTCATGTTCTGTTCCGTTGCGGTTGTCAATCCATAGCGAATTTTCACCTAAGCATAGCCGCTGAAGCCGGTCGGTTAGGCGATGTGCCTCGCAAACTGATAACTTTCCGCAACATGATGGCAACAAAACCGTTTACGATCGCCGGCGCGCCCCTGCCCATCCGGGCCGGTAATTTTAACCATCATGGCGCGATGCCATGCCGTAAAGGGGAATGGTGGTTCCGGGGGCGGGCGACATTGCCGCGGCGGGGGTGTCGTTTGCGGTTTGCGGGGTGGCTTATGTTGCCTCGGGGAAGGTTTCGCTTGAGGGCTTTGGCTTGTGGTAGGGTTTATGTTGCCACGGTGAAGGTTTCGCTTGCAGGGCTTTGGCTTGTGTTAGGGTTTATGTTGCCACGGTGAAGGTTTCGCTTGAGGGCTTTGGCTTGTGGTAGGGTTTATGCTGCCACGGTGAAGGTTTCGCTTGCCGTGCTTTGGCTTGGGGTAGGGTTTATGTTACCACGGTGAAGGTTTCGCTTGCCGTGCTTTGGCTTGGGATAGGGTTTATGTTGCCACGGTGAAGGTTTCGCTTGCCGTGCTTTGGCTTGGGATAGGGTTTATGTTGCCACGGTGAAGGTTTCGCTTGCCGTGCTTTGGCTTGGGATAGGGTTTATGTTGCCACGGTGAAGGTTTCGCTTGCCGTGCTTTGGCTTGGGATAGGGTTTATGTTGTCACGGTGAAGGTTTCGCTTGCCGTGCGTGAGGTGTTCATATGTATTGCCGGGTGCCGGCAAGCGACAAAGAGGCCGTACCGCGACGGCCTCCTTGACCTCCGCGCGCCCGGCAGGTCGCGCGTCGCTGCGCGATGCCTTCCGCCGCCAATGCCCCCGTAATGCACCGGCCCGGTTAGCGCTCCCGGCGCAACCGGGCCTTTCGCCGCTCCCGGCGGCTCATGCCGGGGGCACAGGCGCCGTCAGCGCGCTTTATGCCGGGACATAGGTCGCGGTCAGCGATGTGATGTATAGGGCATCGGCGCCGCTGTGGGCTAAGTGGAGGACGAAAGTGACGAAGGTATAGTAGACAAAGAAGCGGCTAATCTTCGCGGGATGCAAAAGGCACAGCAACAGGCAAGTCATACATACCATTTTACATGCCGTCAGCATTCATATGGTAATGCAATGCAGACGGCATTCGCACAGCCAGCAGTCAGGAAGTCAGGAAGTCGGTATTTCATGCTGCCGGCAATTCATGCTGCCGGCAATTATAGTCATACCACCCTGTAGAGAGGCGTGAGGCATAAACGTGCGGCAGTGAGCAATAGCTGGCAGGCTGCGGGACTTATCCCAAATTGGCCAAATTAATAGCGCTGTTTTTCCCGGTGAGTGCATACCGCTAAGTACCTTACACCGCTGTTTTGCTCACAGGCGATGGTGTTGACGTGATGCCGGCATAGAGTGCGCCGGCGGCGCGCATCTTGGCTGGATGAGCCGCCGGGAGCGGCGAAAGCTAAGGGCCGCGCCGGGAGCGCGTCCCGTGCGGTCCAAAAGCCGGGATGGGTGATGCCGGGAACCGCGCAGCGGCGCACGATCTGCCGGACGCGCGGAGGTCAAGGAGGCCGTCGCGGTACGGCCTCATTGTCGCTTGCCGGCGCCCGGCAATACCTATGAACACCTCACGCATGGCAAGCGAAACCTTCCCCGAGGCAACATAAGCCTCCCCGCAAGCCGCGAGCGAAACCATCCCCACGACAATATAAGCCCCACGCAAGCCGCCGGCGCCCCCCGCCAAGTCAGCCGCTTTACATGTAAATGCGGGAGTCAATGCCTGGCCATTTGTTCCATGGCATGCTGCCCGCGCCGCAGCCCTAAAACAAAAATAATGGGGCCATGACCGGACAAAACCGTGGCCCGGCAAGACGGTTACTCAGGCAATGACGATATCGCCCTGCGGATAACAGCTGCACGCCAGGACATAGCCTGCGGCGATGTCCTGTTCGCTGAGCGTCATGGTGCTGGTGGTACGGTAGTCTCCCTGCGCGATATGGGTTTTGCAGCAGCCGCACACCCCGGCGCGGCAGGCGGCGTTTACCCTAATGCCGTTGGACTCCAGCGCCGCCAGCAGCGACACGCCCACCGGCGCGTCCACCGTTTGCAGGGGGCGGGGATGGGTGATCTTCAGCCGGGCTCCACCGCCCGCGCCTGCGTCGGCAGGCGACGTATGAAAACGCTCCTGCAGGAAGCGGCCTGCGCCCAGCGCCAGCGCGTCCGCCTCCTGCTGCGCCATCCAGGGCGCGGGGCCGCAGGCCATTACCGTGCGTGCGGCGATATCCGGCGCCAGTTCGCGCAGCGCGTCGCGCGCCAGCCGGCCGGGCAGGATATCTCCGGCGGCGCCCTGCTCGGCGAACACCGTCAGCCGCAGCCATTTCCCTAACGCCGTCCAGGTGGACGCGGCGATGATATCCCGCGGCGAACGGACGCAGTAGATAACCCGCACATCCGCTTGCGGGCGATTGGCCGCCAGCCAGCGGCACATGGATAGGATTGGGGTGACGCCACAGCCCGCCGCCAGGAACAGGTAGCGGTTATCGACATGCCGCAGGCAGCTGAAATCGCCCTGCGCCGCCGACAGCCACAGGTTATCGCCGGGCTTGACGTCCTGCGTCAGCCAGCCTGAACCCGCGCCGTCCGCCAGCCGGCGCACGGTCAGGGTGATAAACCGGCTGGCGCCGGGCGCGGAGGACAGCGTATAGGCGCGCACGTCCTCGCTATCGTTGATGGCGACCAGGGCGTACTGCCCCGGCTGGTAGGGATAAAAATCATGGTTTATCAGCGCCAGCGTCCAGACATCGGGCGTTTCCTGGATGATATGATGTACCTGCATGCGGTACGGGCACAGCGATGACGGCGTCGTCATGAAAGCCTCTCCTTATGTCCGGTTCAGGCGGCCAGGATAGTGTGCAGATCCTGGGTCGCGGTGGTAATCGAGCGCATGCCGAACTGCTCGTTAAGCACCGCCATCAGGTTTTCCGTCAGGAAACCGGGCGCCGTCGGTCCGGTATAGATATTCTTGACGCCCAGCGAAAGCAGGGTCAGCAGGATAACGATCGCCTTTTGCTCGAACCAGGACAGCACCAGGCTCAGCGGCAGATCGTTCACTCCGCAGCCCAGTTTTTCCGCCAGTTTTACCGCCAGCATAATGGCGGCGTAGGCGTCGTTGCACTGGCCGACGTCCAGCAGACGCGGCAGGCCCTCAAGGGTGCCGAAATCCAGTTTATTGAAGCGATACTTGCCGCAGGCCAGCGTCATGATCAGGCAGTCATCGGGAACGTCGCGCGCAAAATCGGTATAGTAGCTGCGCTCATCGCGGCTACCGTCGCATCCGCCGACCAGGAACACATGACGCAGTTTTTTGCGTGCCACCAGGTCGATAACGGTATCGGCCGCATCCAGCAGCGTCTGGCGGCCAAAGCCGACGGTAATCAGGTGTTCGATTTCATCATAGGGAAAGCCGGCCATCTGTTGGGCCTGGGCGATCACCGGGGCGAAATCCTCGCCGTCCAGATGTTTAACGCCCGGCCAGCCGACAATGCTGCGCGTCCAGATGCGGTCGTTATAGTGGCCGACGCTCGGATCGATAATACAATTGGACGTCATCACCACCGGCCCCGGGAAACGGGCGAATTCCGTTTGCTGGTTTTGCCACCCGCTGCCGTAATTGCCGGCCAGGTGGGCGAACTTTTTCAGTTCCGGGTAGCCGTGGGCGGGCAGCATTTCCCCGTGGGTGTAAATATTGATGCCCTGCCCCGCGGTTTGCTCCAGCAGCAGGCGCAAATCCTTCAGATCATGGCCTGAAATCAGGATGGCTTTACCCGCCACAGGCCGCACGTTAACGCGGGTGGGTACGGGGTTGCCGTAGGCCTGCGTCTCGCCGCGATCGAGAATGGCCATTACGGCAAAGTTCATTTTGCCGATCTGCATCGATTGCGCCAGCAGCTCGCCCATATCGGCCGGCCGGGTACCCAGCCACGCCATGATGTCATGATACTGGCGGTAAATATCCTCATCGTACTGGCCCAGCACATGGGCATGTTCCATATAGGCCGCCGCGCCTTTCAGCCCGTAGAGGCACAGCAAACGCAGGCCGTGAATATCCTCGCCTACCGCGTCCTTATCCGTATTCAGGGCGAAACGCTGCGCCTGCGCCTGCAAATCGGCAAGCGTCAGCGAGGGGCATTGCAGTTCCGCCAGCGGATGCCCGGGGTTAACCGTCGGTTCAACCCGCAGGCAGCGGGCTTTCAGCTCATCACGCAGCGCCAGGGTTTGCTGGATATAGGCCACGATGCGCGGCGAGTCGAAATTGACATTGGTCAGCGTGGAAAAAAAGGCGCGCGGCGCAAAACTGTCTATGCGATGGTCGATAATCCCCAGCCCGCGCGCGGCGACCGCCCAGGCGGACAGGCCCTGCAGCGCGGCCACCAGCAGATCCTGCAGATCCGAGGTTTCCGCCGTTTTGCCGCACATACCCTGGCTATAGGAGCAGCCGTTGCCGGCCGGGGTACGGATGGTTTGTTCACATTGCACACAAAACATGATCGCTTCCTTATATTATTCATTTTAAATGCATGTTTAAGGTTAAACGCGGAGGGACGGGAATGACAGGGCTTTTGCCGCTATCCACCACTTGTTTGATATAACGCAATATTTGGCGGCGCGGGAAAAAGACGATACGGCGCAGGGATGAAGCAACCGCTTGTTTTAACGGTAAATAAGATTATGGCAGCGTGTTTAGCCTTCGATATCGATCAGGGTGAACAGTTCTTCGATTTGCCCCCGCCGGCTTAATAAGTCCGCCAGGGTATAGCCGTCCAGCACGGCGTAAAAGGCATTGGTGGCCCGGGCCAGCACCCCCGGCAGGCCGCAAGCCGGCGCGACAACGCAGTTGGCGCAGTCGATAAGGGCGTCGCCTTTCTCCGTGTGGCGGATCAGCGCGCCGATATTGATATCCTGCGGCGCGCGGCCCAGCCGGATGCCGCCGTTGCGCCCGCGCAGGGTGTCGATATAACCCAGCCGGGCCAGATCCTGCACCACTTTCATCAGGTTATTATGCGAAATCGCGTATTGGCGCGAAATTTCGGCAATGGACGACAATTGGCCCTGATGGGCGCCAAGATAAATAATCACCCTGACGGCATAATCGGTATAACGCGTGAGTTTCATAACGGTACCTGCGATGTAATGGATAAAAGGGTATCACATCGGCACGCCGGATCGCCTCCTTTTATGCCCTGTCCCGTGAGCGGCGGTACAGTATCTCTTCCTCCCGCCCATCAGCTGTTACCCTTAGAGCAGGCGCAAACAAAACTGCTACAGGAGCTGACATGACCGCATTTCCCCGTAAAAGCGATTTCCCGGTCAGCCGGGCGCGATATTATCTGGAACCAGGGCCCATTGTCCTGATTACCTCCGCCTGGCAGGGCAAAACCAATATCATGACCCTGGGCTGGCACGTGGTGCTGGAATTCTCCCCCTCGCTGGTCGGCTGCATGATTTCCGGCGGCAATCATAGCTTTGACCTGATCCGCCAAAGCGGCGAGTGCGTGATCAACCTGCCCACCACCGCCCTGACCGATACCGTCGTGGGCATCGGCAATACCAGCGGGGCGGATATGGATAAATTCAGCCATTTCGGCCTGACGGCGGCGCCCGCGCGCCGGGTGAAGGCGCCGCTTATCCGCGAATGCCACGCGCATTTTGAATGCCGCCTGCATGACGACGCCATGGTGGACCGGTATCATTTTTTTATTTTCGAGATAGTCAAGGCGCACGCCGCGGCGACGCCAAAGCACCCGCAAACCTTGCACTATACCGGCGACGGCGTGTTTATGGTGGCCGGCAAGGTTATCAGCCGGCGCGGGCTGTTCCGTCCGGATATGTTATACCCCTGACGGCCGCCGGGGCGGGTGTACGCCATAACCAAAAAAGCCCGGTTTCCCGGGCGTGCATGCTTGTCTGCCGGCCGCTGAATCACAGGCCGGTTTGCTGCCAGGCCTGGTATAGCAGCGAATCATCCGCCGGCAGCGCGGACAGCGGGATAAGCTCCCCCTGGGCCACATCCGCCGTCAGGGTTTTATTGGCCAGCAGGTAGAACGGCGCGACGCCTTTGGCATCCGCCCTGGCCAGCAGGCGGGCGCTGACATGCTCAATGGAGTGATGGTGGCCGCCCATGCTCAGGGTTTCGCCTTTTTTCAGCGGCCGCTCGGCGAAACCCGCCATCACCGCATGGACCTGCTGGTTAACGCCGCCGGACGCCCGGCGGTGCAGAACGGCCGAAAACAGGCTGTGCGGCGACTCCAGTCCCATAATATGGTACGGCAGGTAAATACAGGCGTATTTCAGATTCTTGCTGACCACATGACCTTTATCCGCCAGCATGCGCCAGGTCTCCGGGTCCTGGCAGCGCACGATGATAAACACCCCGCCGCCAAAGCTGACCTCGTCATCACGCCGCAGACAGTTGAATACATCCACCACGCCGGTCCGGGTCAAAATACCGCCGTCTTCCTCGGGGATAAAGATATCGGCCAGCTCGCCGATATGGCAAAGGGGATAATTCAGCGCCGGCGTAGCGGGCACGAACCCGATGGAATTGGCCACCACGTTCATTTCGCAATAGTCGGGGGTGGCGCTTTGCGGCAGCATCGCCAAGGCCTCGGCCCGCCGGCGCAGCGTGCCTTTGATATCCTGTTCATCCAGCTGCCACAGATCGGCCAGCGCGGCGGCGTCCACCTGGGTGCTGGTATAATCCAGCCTGCCGGTGGCCGGATGGTAGATATAGTCATATTCGCTGGACTTGCCGGCGGCGATAATCTCAAGCCCCAGCACCCTGGCCCAGGTGACCAGGCCAATCAGGTTGCTGGGCTGATCGCCGTCCACCGTGGTATAGACCGCGTGGTGTTTAAGCGCCAGTTGATTAAGCCAGGGGCCGGCGACCGAATCGGTTTCCTTGCTGACCATACCCACGTGGACGCCGCGTTTTAACGCGCTGACGGCGATGCTGACGCTGATATCCGGTTTACCGGTGGATTCGACCACCATATCCAGATCCAGGGCGTCCAGCAGCGCGAAGTCGCTGATAATGGCGGTTTCCCCGGCGGCCTGGGCCGCCGCGACTTCCGCCGGCGTGCCGCACAGCCGGTTTTTATCATGGCGGTAGCGCAGATCGCCGAGCAGATCCCGCGTGCCCTGGGTATTGATATCGCACAGCGCCACGATATCGATGGCCGGAATATTGCGGCACTGGACCAGCAGCGAGCGGCCGAAACCGCCGCAGGCGCCGGTAATGGCCAGCCGGATACGGCGCCCTTTCAGTTCGTCAAATAACAGTTCGTAGTTCATTACGCTTACCTCGGATTAAATGTAGGGCGGCGTTAGCCGACAATCAGGTTAAGCAGCAGGACAAACGCCAGTCCCAGCGCCGATTGGAAGGAAACCAGCAACGTCCAGCTTTTTAGCGTCTCGCCCACGGTGAGATGAAAATATTCTTTGAACAGCCAGAAACCGGAGTCGTTAACGTGCGACAGCATCAGGCCGCCGGTGCTGGTGGCCAAGACCAGCAGTTCCAGGTTGACGCCGCTGTTGGCGGCCAGCGGCGCGATAATCCCGGCGGTGGTGACCACCGCAACCGTCGCGGAGCCGATGGCGATGCGGATGAGCGCCGCCACCAGCCAGGCCAGGATCAGCGGCGAAATATTCCAGTGTACCGCCCAATCGGCGATCAGGGTGCTGACATGGGTGGCCAGCAGCATCTCTTTCAGGCCGCCGCCGGCGCCCAGGATAAGGATAATCACCGCGCAGGGGCCGAGGCACTTGCCGAGCATCTTCTGCAACTGCGCCATGGTGAAACCGCTGCGTATCCCCAGGGCGTAGAGGGCGAACAGCACCGCGATCAACAGCGAAACAATCGGGTCGCCGATAGCGTTAACCGCTTCATACAGCGGATTCTCCTTGCTGATAAACCCAAGGCACAGCGAGCGCGTCATCATTAACAGCGGCGGCAACAGAATGGTCAGCATCGCCAGCCAGAACGACGGGCTGCGGGTGGTTTTGTCGGCCTGCACCTCTTCCTGCGCGTCCCCGGCGCCGAAGCTCTGGCGCCCCAGCTCCGGAAAGTATTTCATGGCGAAATGGGTGAATACCGGGCCGGACAAGGCCGCCATGGGCACCGCGATAATCAGGCCGAAAAACATCGCCATGCCCGCATCGGCATGATAGGTGGTCATGGCCAGCGTCGGCGCCGGGTGCGGCAACAACAGACCGTGCGCCACGTACAAACCGGCGGCCATGGGAATGCCGATGCGCAGCAGCTGGCTATGGGTGCGACGGGCAATGGCGTACACCAGCGGCACCAGCATCACGAAACTGACGTCGAACAGATGAGGCAGGCCGATGATTAACGCCGCGACGCAGATAGTGGCCGGTATGGCGCGCACCGGCCCCAGGCGGATAAAGGTATTGGCGATTTTGTCCGCCCCGCCCGATTCCAGCAATAATCCGCCCAGCATGGTGCCGAGCCCGACCACCAGCCCGGTGGATCCCAATACGCCGCCGAAGCCTTTTTCGAAGCTTTTGATCGTGGCCGTCGGGCTAAGGCCCGCCGCCAGTCCTAAAAATCCGGCGGTGATTATCAGGGCTAAAAAAGGATGAAATTTAAAATAGGTAATAAGGACAATTAACAAGGCAATGGCGCTGATTAAAGCAAAAAATTGCGAAATATCGAATTGCATATCCCCTCCGGACAGATAGAGTACAGATCATTATTATTTTTTAATCGCCCAAGAATGATTGGCGCGGTATGTTATAAATTATTGGCTTAACGAGGTATTAGTTTTCCCATAGGCTTTCCGGCATGCTCCTAACTAATGGCTTTATGTAACCGGATCGGCAGCTGCCGTAATCGGTTTTCAATGTCATCGGGCAGCTGATCGTCATAAATAATATCGGTCAGCTGCGCCAGTGGGCATATATGGAACATGCCATATTTGCCGTATTTACTGCTGTCGGTCACCAGGATATTGCGCCTGGCGGAGGCCAGCACCGCCTGCTTGACCTGGGCTTTGCCTTCGTCGGGCGTGGACAGGCCGTGTTCAATATCCCAGGAACTGGTGCTGATAAACGCAATATCGATATTCAGGCCGCGAATAAACTGCGCGGCGCTATTGCCGACGCAGGATCGATTGCGCATATCCACCTGGCCGCCGGTATGAAATAAATTGACGTGCGGCATTTTCATTAAAAAATCACTAATTGTGAAATCATTAGTAATAATGGTTATCTTTTTTAATTTCGCCGCGATACAGCGGGCAATTTCAAAGGTGGTGGTACCCGCGTCCAGATATATAACCTGCCCCGACTCAACCAGTATTTCCGCCACCGCGCCAATATGGCGTTTGCTGCGGTGATGCAATAACGCTTTTTCCACATAGGGCAGTTCCTGTTTCAGCGCCTCGTTGAGTTTAACTCCGCCGCTTATCACCGTAACCTTGCCCTCGTTCTCCATAAACTGCACGTCGCGGCGAATGGTCATATGGGACACATCCAGCAATTTGGCCAGATCGCCGATGGTCACCCTGGCATATTGATGCAGGTGGCTGTAGATAAAATTACGGCGTTCATCGGGCAACATCGCGACGCCCCGCGTTAGGCTTTTTTAAAGGTCCGTTCCAGCTCTGCAACTTGTTCACCTGTTAATGTCACCATGCCATAAGGTAGCAGTGTAATATACAGACGCGCCGTGTCCTCAAGTTCTTCCGCGTTGAACACCGCTTCCAGCAGGCCGGCGCCGCCGATTACCGGCCCGTGGTTAGCCAGCAGCATGGCGTTATGCGTCGGGGCGAGATCGCCAATCGCCTCGGCAAGGCCGGGATGCCCGGGGCGGAAATACGGCACCAGCGGCAGCTTGCCGACGCGCATGACGTAATAGGGCGTTATCGGCGGCAGGCAGTTCTCGGCGTTCAGGCCGGGCATACAGGACAGCGCGGTCAGCGCGGGCGAATGCAGATGCACCACGCCGCCGATATCGGGGCGTCGCCGGTAGAAATTCAGGTGCATTACCGATTCCTTGGACGGCCTGGCGCCCGCGATATGTTCTCCCGCGGCGTTGAGTTTGCTGAGCGTCGCCGGGTCCAGGGCGCCGAAGCTGGAGTTGGTGGGCGTCACCAGGAAACCGCCGTCGGGCAGGCGGCAGCTGAGATTTCCCGCCCCGCCGCTACTGTAGCCGCGCATAAACATGGAATGGGCCAGCGTCGCCATTTGTGCGCGTAATTCGGCTTCCGTCATTGATAAAGCTCCTGTGCCTGGTTAAAAAAATCTGTCTCGCCAAAATTGCCGGACTTCAGCGCCAGCCATAAAGGCCGCTCGATATCCCTGACCCAGGGCACGCCGGGGGCGATAGTCCGGCCAATGGCAAAGCCGCTCACGCCGAGCCGTTGCGTGATAAGGCTGGAGGTCTCGCCGCCGGCAATAATAAATTTACTAAAACCCTGCTGAAACAGGGACAGCGCGATATCGGCAAATAATCGTTCGATGGCGGCGCCGGTGGCGGCGACGCCGTAGCGGGCCTGTACCGCCCTGACCACGTCGGCGGCCTGGGTGGCGAACAGCATGGGCGCCGGCCGGGGGGGTTGATCCATCACCCATTGCGCCAGCTCCCGCGCATACAGCGCGCCGTTCTCCAGGCAGCGTGTGACGTCGATCGCCCGGGCGGGCGCCTGACGGCGATAGTGCTCAACCTGCGCATTGGTCATGCGCGAGCAACTGCCCGACAGCACCACGGCGCGTCCCGTGGCCGGCGGCACGGCCTGCGCCGCCGCGCTGTCGCGGTCGCGGGGCGAAAGCGCGGCCAATGCGCCGGCCAGGCCCGAACCACCGGTCAGCAGCAGGTCGTCCGGCAGGCTTTGCGCCAGAAGCGTTAAATCAGCGTCGTCGAGCACATCGGCAACGAGATAGCGCCGCCCCTCGCGCCGCAGTTCCTCCAGGCGCTCCCGCACGGCCCGGGTCCCCCGGCGCAGCGTCGCGAGCGGGAGCAGCCCGGTTTTACCCGCGGCCTGGGCGTCCATCACCCTTAACAGATTGGCGTCGGTCATCGGCGTGAGGGGATGGTTTTGCATGCCGGATTCGTTCAGCAGCCGGCCGTTGACGAACAGATAGCCGTGGATCACGGTGCGGCCGTTGACCGGCAGCGCCGGGCACAGGATGGCAAGCGCAGCCCCGGTCTCGGCCAGCAGGGAATCGGTAACCGGACCGATATTGCCGTGCGGCGTGGAATCAAAGGTGGAGCAATATTTAAAGTAGATCTTCCGGCAATCCTGTACCCGCAACCACCGGCACGCCGCCAGCGACTGGCTTATGGCTTCCGGCGCCGGGCAGGAGCGGGTCTTCAGGGAAATCACCACCGCGTCAACGTCTTCCAGCGGCAGCGGCTGCTGCGGGATACCGTTAAGCTGGACCACGCGCCAGCCGGCTAGCGCGATAAAACTCGCGATGTCGGTGGCGCCGGTAAAATCATCAGCAATAACGCCTAACGATAACGTCATTTCCTGTCATCCGGGTTGTTGTGAACATGTGTGAAATTTTGTACGTATTGGCTTCACATTGAGATGATGGACATCACAAAAACGTAACGGGATTTTAGCGCTTAATTGGAATTAACTATTTGATAATAGTATATTTAATCATTTATCCGCTTTTCACAACAATGTGTGAATCTTCGCATCAGCCTGAACAGCGCCTTTTATCCCCCTGCCGTGGGGCGCTCCGGCTGTTCTGGCCTGGCCCTTATAACAATCAGGCCCGCCCGGTTCACGGGCGGGCCTGAGGCGATGGCCAGGCGGCAATACTCTTACCCTGCACGTTAAACGCCGGCTTACCTGAACGCGGCGAAAGCGTCCCGGATCTCGGACTCCGGCAGTCCGACGCCGATAAACACCAGCACGCTGGCCGGCTGCTCGTCATCGCGCCATTCCCGGTCCCAATCGGCGTTATACAGGCGTTGCACCCCCTGGAACAGCAGGCGCCGGGAGTCGCCTTCGATGGCTAAAATGCCTTTATAGCGTAATAGATTATCGGCATAAGTCGCCAGCAGGCCTTCCATAATGTCCGATACCGTCTGCAGCGCCAGCGGCCGCGCCAGGTTCACCACGATGGAGCGGATGGCGTTTTGCGGCTCGATAAGCGGCCGGTAACGCGGCCGGGCCACGGTCAGGTTATCATTCAGGATAAAACCCTCGACGTTAAACAGCCGGTCCAGCCCTATCTCGCCGTTGACCACCCGGTACACGGGCGCGCGGGCGTTGATATGCTGCAGGCGCGCAATCAAATTGCCGCTCTCGCCGGCGATATCGGTTTTGGTGAGCAGGATGCGATCGGCAAATCCCACCTGGGCCTGGGCCAGGGCGAACTCGTTCAGCTGTCCGTCGGCATGCACCGCGTCCACCAGGGCGATCACGCCGTCAAGCAGGAAACGCTCGCTGATAACCGGATGGGAAAAAAAGGTCTGGATCACCGGTCCTGGGTCGGCCATGCCGGTACATTCAATCACCAGGCGGGTAAAATCGACCTCGCCGCGATCGATGCCCGCCAGTAAATCCAGCAGGGCATCCGCCAGCTCGTTGGCGCTGGAGCAGCAAATACAGCCGTTGCTTAAGGTGGTAATGCGGGTGGCGCGATCGCCCAGGAGGGTATTGTCGATGGGGACTTCGCCGAATTCATTTTCTATCACGGCGATCTTTTCGCCATGGTCGGCATGCAGTATATGGCGCAGCAGGGTGGTTTTCCCCGCGCCGAAAAAGCCGGTCAGTATGGTTGCCGGCAGCGGCTGGTCCATGCTCGAATCCTCGTGTGTCAACAGCAGCGAAAACCGCCCTTGCCGTTACCGCCGTAGCGCGCTTCCTGACGATCGCGGAAAAACGCTTCGTAGTCCATGACCGGCTGATCGGGATGATTGGTCTTCATATGCTGGACATAATAATCATAATCCGGAATACCGACCAACATCCGGGCAGCCTGTCCCAAATACTTACCTGCCTGACCCAAATTTCCAAACATGCGGTATCTCCAGTGTAAAAACGCCCGCATAACCACCGGTTATGCGGGACAGGGCTTATGATGCCGTATCAGTGGCTGCTTGAGGTGATGATACCCCCTTCCGGCACGGCGACATACGCCGTTTCCTTATCCGTGCGCGCGGCGTTGCCGCGGGCTTTCAGCGCCGTTTTAATACCATAGAAGATTATGCTGTAGACAACAATCAGGAACAGGACGCTTAAGCCGGCATTGGTGTAGTTATTGACGACTATGTGATGCATGTTGCTAATCTGTTGTTCCGTTAGCCCGGCGCCCTGCTCGGCGATGCGGCGCTTGTACAGGCTGGCCTGGTACAGGAACCCTTCGAGCTGCGGATTCTGGCTGAACAGCTTAAGCCCCAGCGCCCAGGTGGTGCAGATCAGCAACCAAACCGCCGGCACCACCGTTACCCAGATATAGCGGGTGCGTTTCATCTTGATAAGCACCACGGTGCCCAATACCAGCGCGACGGCGGCCAGCATCTGGTTGGAGATGCCGAACAGCGGCCACAGGCTTTTTACCCCGCCCAGCGGATCGACCACGCCCTGGTACAGCAGATAGCCCCACAGGCCCACGCAGCCCGCGGTGCCCACCATGCCGGCCAGCAGCGAGTCGGTTTTTTTCAGGAACGGGACAAAATTGCCCAGCAGGTCCTGCAGCATAAAGCGGCCGGAACGCGTGCCGGCATCCAGCGCCGTCAGGATAAACAGGGCCTCGAACAGAATGCCGAAATGATACCAGAAGCCCATATCGGCGCCCGGGATGATCTTATTAAAGACATGGGCAATGCCCACCGCCAGCGTCGGGGCGCCGCCTGCGCGGTTAAGCACCGAAGGCTCGCCGATATCCTGCGCGGTTTGCATGATTTGCTCTGGGGAGATAACAAAACCCCAGGAGCTGACGGTGGCGGCCGCATGGGTGGTTACATCGCGCAGCGAGGACAGGATCAGCGGCGCGTCCGAGGTGCCGAGGCGATGCAGGTCGGGCATGGTGATGCCCAGCGCCGCCGGCGGGGTGTTCATGGCGAAGTACAGGCCGGGTTCGATAATCGACGCGGCCACCAGCGCCATGATGGCGACAAATGATTCCATCAACATCGCGCCATAGCCGATAAAACGGGTATCGCTTTCGCTGGCCAGCAGCTTGGGCGTGGTACCGGAGGCGATCAGGGCATGGAAACCGGATACGGCGCCGCAGGCGATGGTAATAAACAGGAAGGGGAACAGCGCGCCTTTCCATACCGGGCCGGTGCCGTCGATAAACTGGGTCATCGCCGGCATCTTCAGGTCGGGATTGATGATGACAATCCCCACCGCCAGGCCGATAATCACGCCGATTTTCAGGAAGGTGGCCAGGTAGTCGCGCGGCGCCAGGATAAGCCATACCGGCAGCAGGGCGGAAACAAAGGCATAGCCAATCAGAGTGTAGGTAATGGTGGTGTCTTTAAAGGTCAGCGCCGGTCCCCAGTACGGGTCGTGGGCAATCACGCCGCCAAACCAAATGGCCAGCAGCAGCCCCACCACGCCGATAACCGACACTTCGCCCACCCGTCCGGGGCGCAGGAAGCGCATATAAATGCCCATGAACAGGGCGATGGGCACCGTCGAGCAGACGGTAAACACGCCCCACGGGCTTTCGGCCAGCGCTTTCACCACGATCAGGGCCAGCACCGCCAGGATAATAATCATAATCAGGAAACAGCCGAACAGGGCGATGGTGCCGGGGACCGGGCCCATTTCCTCCTTGATCATCTCGCCCAGCGACACGCCGTTGCGGCGCGAGGACATAAACAGCACCATAAAGTCCTGCACGGCGCCGGCGATAACCACCCCGGCCAGCAGCCACATGGTGCCCGGCAGGTAGCCCACCTGGGCGGCCAGTACCGGTCCGACCAGCGGACCGGCGCCGGCAATGGCGGCGAAATGATGGCCGAACAGGACGTTCCTGTTGGTCGGCACGTAGTTCAGGCCGTCGTTATTGACCACCGCCGGCGTCGAACGGGTGGGATCCAGCCCCATCACCCGGGTGGCGATATACAGGCTGTAGTAGCGGTAAGCCACCAGATAAACGGCCACGGACGACACCACGATCCACAGGGCGCTGACATGCTCGCCCCGGCGCAACGCCACGACGGCCAGGCAGCAGGCCCCGATAATGCCGATGATAAGCCAGGGGATATGCTTGAGGATATTATTTTTCATCTTGATGCGGTCTTCTGTTATAGGGTACATGTGCGCGTACTCTAGGCCAGAATGGATGAAAAAAGAGGCAAATTATTATTAAGCGGTCATATACGCGGGCGAACGGTTAAATAGCCCGGCGAACGGTCGGGCTTAGCCCCCGGCGCGGTCGCCCGGAGCCGGCGAAAAGTCACCCGACGCGCCTGGGGGCGGCGCCCAGCGTATGGTCCAGCAGCGCCAGGGCATGTTCAACGGAAGGCGCTGATAGCGAAAACAGCAGGCGATAAACCACCGGCGCCACCACCAGGTCAATCAAGGTATCGCTATCCACAATCGCCTCGCCGCGCGCCAGGGCGCGGTCGCGGATAACATCGAGCTGCTGGCGGATAAATTCCGCGCATTTCCCGGCGTTGCCCGGCGCGGCGCAGCCGAGGATATCGCGCATCATGGCCCGGCCGGTCTCGGAGGCCAATTCATCGATGTATTGTTCCAGCCACGCGCGCAGATCTCCCCGATACGACCCCGTATCACGCGGCTCGCCATCGGGACGCACCCGCGCCAGCGCGACATCGGATAATAATTGCGCCAGATCGCCCCAACGCCGGTAGAGGGTGGACGGCGTCACGCCGGCGCGGGCGGCGATGGCCGGCACCGTCAGTTCGCCTGGCCCTTCCTGTTGCTGTAATTCCCGTACCGCCCGGTGCACCGCCGCCTGTATGCGGGCGCTGCGGCCGCCGGGACGGACACCGCTTTTGTCAGCCATGGCTGATGACTCCTGTTCCTGCCAGAGGATGACCGCCGGCGTCCCAGGCGCGCCGCAGGGTACTGCCGCCCGGCACTAACGCAAAATATTTGCGTTAGTGCCGGGTATCCTCTAGGATGTATAAAAGCTAATAATTTGCGTTTATTATACGAGCACCGCCATGCCCAAATCAACCGTTACCGCGTCAAACCACACCGTCCCGGGCCGTTTCCAGCCTGATTTAGCCGCGGCGGTACATACCGCCACGCTGATAACCTTTTACGCCGCGTCCAGCGCCCCTACCCCGCTCTACCGGCTTTACCAGGCCTCGTGGGCATTCTCGCCGATGCTGCTGACCACTATCTACAGCGCCTATGCCCTGGCCCTGCTGGCGTCGCTGCTGAGCGCCGGCGCCCTGTCCGACTATATCGGCCGGCGTCCGGTCATCAGCCTGGCGCTGCTGCTGGAGCTGTCGGCCATGGGGGTGTTCCTCGGCGCCGCCGGCCCCGTCTGGCTTATCGTCGCGCGGGCGTTGCAGGGATTGGCCACCGGACTGGCGTCGGCGGCCCTGGGCGCGGCGCTGCTGGACCTGCATCATGAGCGCGGCGCGTTGACCAATAGCATTGCGCCGATGACCGGCATGGCCCTGGGGGCGCTGGGCGCCTGCGCGCTGCTGCAGTTCGCGCCCGCGCCGCTGCATCTGGTCTATGCCCTGCTGCTGCTGGTCTTCGCGGCCGAAGCGGCGCTGACCTGGGGCACGCCTGAAACCGCCGTGCGCCGTCATGGGGCCTGGGCCTCGCTGTGGCCCAGCGTGGTTATTCCCGCGCAGGCGCGCGGCGCCCTGCTGGCGGTAACGCCGGTCAATGTCGCCATCTGGATGCTGGGCGGTTTTTATCTGTCGCTGATGCCGTCTCTGATCGCCAAGGTTACCCACTCTACGTCGGTCTGGTTGGGCGGACTGGCGGTGGCGGCGCTGACGCTCAGCGGCGCCGCGGCGATTATGGCGACCCGTGGCCGTACCCCTTTCGCCTCGTTGCTGGCGGGCGCCGTGATGCTGGTGGCGGGCGTGCTGGCGATCCTGCTGGGGGCCAACCATGGCATGGCATCGGTGCTGCTGGCCGGATCGGTTATCGCCGGCGTGGGGTTCGGCGCGGGTTTTCTCGGCGCGCTGCGCACGGTGATGGCGCAGGCCGCCCCCGCCGAGCGGGCCGGACTGATGGCCGCGTTTTATGTGGAATGCTATCTCGCCAACAGCCTGCCGGCCATTGCCGCCGGCTTCCTGGTGCGCCGCGCCGGCCTGCTGGCGACGGCCAATATTTACGGGACGGTCATCATCGCCTTATCGCTGGCGGCGATGGCGCTGGCGCTGGCCATCCGGCGGCGCAGCCGGATCATGCCGCGGCCGTCGTGCCCCGCAAACAGCTGATTGCGCCCGCGTCCACCGGCGCGCCCTTGTCCCGGCGCCTGCCGGCGGCAGGACGGCAAGGGCTATTTTTTCGTGCCCAGATAACGGTACACCACCGCGATATCCTGGGCGCCAAGACCCGCGTCCACCGCCTGGCGCCATACGCCGGCGATAGTGCGCAGGCCTGGCATGGCGCGGTTCCCCGCGGCGTCAAGGGCCAGATTGGCGTCCTTGAGCGCCAGCGACAGCTGCATTTGCGGCGTATAGTCGTCGGCCTTGATCATCGCGAGTTTGTTTTTAACATAGGGGGCCGCCAGCGGGCCGCCTTCCAGCGCATCCCAGAAATTATCCGGTGAAAATCCCAGCGCCTGCGCCAGATCGACGCTCTCCGCCACGCCCTGCATCATGGCAATCAGCCAGGCGTTGACCACCAGTTTCATGCGCGCGCCGGCGCCGGCGGCCCCCAGCCATTGCGTGCCCCTGGCGATGGCGGCGAATACCGGCTCGACGGCGGCGGCGCGCGCGCGATCGCCGCCGGCCAGCACGGTGATCTGCGCGTTTTCGGCCGGGGCCTTGGTGCCGGATACCGGCGCGTCGATAAACACCACGTCCGGACGCGCCGCGGTGACGGCCCGGTAAAGCTGGTCGGTGGACTCGACGCCGATGGTGCCCATCTGCGCCAGTACCGCGCCCGCTTTCAGAGTGGCGAGTATCCCGTCCCCGCCGGTGATCACCGCTTCGGTGGCCGCCGCGTCCGTGAGCATCACGATAACCACGTCGGCGTTCCCGGCCGCCTCCCGCGCGGAATCGCACAGCGTCATGCCCGCTGCCGCCAGATCCTCGCCGCGCCCGGGGGTGCGGTTCCAGCCGCGGACGGTAAAGTTTTTCTTAACCAGATTGGCCGCAAAAGCATGGCCCATGGCGCCCAGGCCGAGCACGGCAACGACGGGAAGCGTGTTCATGTTAACGATCCTTTTGTCTGCGATTTAGCATAACTTTACCAAGGTTAGCGCTTATCGGCAAAAACGGCGGCGCCGCGACGGTCATGGCGGGACGTCCGGCGGGAGGACCGGCGCGGTGGTTATTTTCCCGCCAATAACAATTTAATATTTCCTTTAACAACCGTGAAAAGCATTTGCAACCCCGTTAATTTGAATGATAATACCCACACAAAAAATAAGGCGTAAAGCACTCTCTCTAAGCGCAGCGCATAACCCGGCCCGTCACTGTAAATCCGGGTTTTGTTTCACGGAATTATAATGTGATACATGTCGTATTCAGGAGCGTTCATGCAATTCAGCAGACGGCA
This sequence comes from Sodalis sp. C49, assembly GCF_046352915.1. NCBI lineage: Bacteria > Pseudomonadati > Pseudomonadota > Gammaproteobacteria > Enterobacterales > Bruguierivoracaceae > Sodalis > Sodalis sp. C49. Next base: position 1,653,680 of record NZ_CP163303.1, read on the forward strand.
ATTCTTTAAAATCTGCGCGGGCGGAATGGCGGGCACCGCCGCCGCCGCATTGGGTTTTGCGCCGGATATCGCGCTGGCGGAGACCCGTCAATATAAGTTATTGCGCGCGCACGAGACCCGGAATAACTGCACCTACTGTTCCGTGGGCTGCGGTATATTAATGTATAGCCTGGGCGACGGCGCCAAAAACGCCAAAGCCGCGATTTTCCATATCGAGGGCGACCCGGACCATCCCGTGAGCCGGGGATCGCTGTGCCCCAAGGGCGCCGGCCTGGTGGATTTTATCCACAGCGACCAGCGGCTGAAATATCCCGAATACCGCGCGCCCGGTTCGAATACCTGGCAGCGCATCAGCTGGGAGGACGCCTACGAGCGCATCGCCCGCCTGATGAAGGCCGATCGGGACGCCAACTTCGTCGAGAAAAACGCCGCCGGGGTGACGGTGAACCGCTGGGTGACCACCGGCATGCTGTGCTCGTCCGCCGCCAGCAATGAAACCGGCATGCTTGACCAGCGCATCACCCGCGCGCTCGGCATGCTGGCCATTGATACCCAGGCCCGGCTGTGCCATGCCCCTACCGTCTCCGCCCTGTCGCCGACCTTCGGCCGGGGGGCCATGACCAATAACTGGGTGGATATTAAAAACGCCGACGTGGTGCTGGTGATGGGCGGCAACCCGGCCGAGGCCCATCCGGTCGGCTTTAAATGGGTGATGGAAGCCAAAACCAAGAACCATGCCCAGGTGGTTGTGGTCGATCCGCGCTTTAACCGCACCGCCTCGGTGGCCGATTTTTACGCGCCCATCCGCGCCGGCGCCGATATCGCCTTCCTGCTGGGGGTAATCAACTATCTGCTGAGCAATAATAAAGTGCAGATGGAGTATGTGAAAGCCTATACCAACGCCAGCCTGCTGGTGGGCGAAGCGTACCGTTTTGACGACGGCCTGTTCAGCGGCTACGACGCCGACAAGCACCGCTATGATAAATCCTCCTGGCAGTACCAGCTGGATGACAACGGCTTTGCCCGGCGCGACGCCACCTTAACCGATCCGCGTTGCGTCTGGAATATGCTTAAAGAGCACGTCAGCCGCTACACCCCCGCAATGGTAGCGCGCATCTGCGGCACTCCGCAGGCGGATTTCCTGAAGATTTGCCACATCCTGGGTGAAACCAGCGCGCCGGACAAAACCGCCACCATCCTGTACGCGCTGGGCTGGACCCAACACACCACCGGCGCGCAGATTATCCGCACCGCCGGCATGATTCAACTGCTGCTGGGCAATATCGGCATGGCCGGCGGCGGCGTCAACGCGCTGCGCGGCCATTCCAATATCCAGGGGTATACCGATCTCGGCCTGCTGTCCCTGCGCCTGCCCGGTTATATGGACCTGCCCTCGGAAAAACAGACCACCCTCGCCGACTACCTGGCGCAGGCGACGCCCAAGGCCCTGCTGCCGGATCAGGTGAATTACTGGAAAAACACGCCGAAGTTTTTTGTCAGCCTGATGAAAAGCTTTTACGGCGCCAACGCCACCAAAGACAACGACTGGGGTTTCGACTGGCTGCCGAAATGGGATCAAAGCTACGACGCCCTTAACTTTACGCAGATGATGAGCGAGGGCAAGGTCAACGGTTATATCGCCCAGGGCTTTAATCCGGTGGCGGCGTTTGCCGATAAAAATAAAGCCTCCGGCGCGCTGTCGAAACTGAAATACCTGGTCATCATCGATCCCCTGGCGACGGAAACCTCCAGTTTCTGGCAGCACCACGGCGAATTTAACGACGTCGATCCGGCCGCCATCCAGACCGAGGTGTTCCGGCTTCCCTCCAGCTGTTTTGCCGAGGAGAACGGCACCATCGTCAACTCCGGGCGCTGGCTGCAATGGCATTTCAAAGGCGCCGAGCCGCCGGGAGAAGCCCGTAACGACGGGGTGATCCTGGCGGGGATTTTCCTGCGCCTGCGCGCGATGTACGCCCGCGAGGGCGGAGCCAATCCGGCGCCGCTGATGAATATGGCCTGGGATTATCACGATCCCGCTGACCCGACGCCGGAGGAACTGGCCCGCGAAAGCAACGGCCGCGCGCTGGCGGATCTGAAGGACGACCAGGGTACGGTTATCCTGAAAAAAGGCCAGCAGCTGGCCGATTTCTCGCAGCTGCGCGATGACGGATCCACCGCCAGTTTCTGCTGGATTTTCGCCGGCAGCTGGACCGAGCAGGGCAACCAGATGGCGCGGCGCGATAACAGCGATCCGTCGGGGCTGGGCTGCACGCCCGGCTGGGCCTGGGCATGGCCGCAAAATCGCCGCATTTTGTATAACCGCGCCTCGGCCGATGCCCAGGGCAAGCCGTGGGATCCGAAACGGGAACTGATCCACTGGGACGGCGCCCGCTGGACCGGGATTGATATTCCCGACTACGGCAACGCCGCGCCGGGCAGCGGCGTGGGTCCTTTTATCATGCAGGCCGAGGGCATGGGCCGTTTGTACGCCATCGATAAGCTGGTGGACGGCCCCTTCCCGGAACACTATGAACCGGCGGAATCGCCCATCGGCACCAATCCGCTGCACGCCGCGGTGATAATGAACCCGGCGGCGCGCCTGTTCGCCGCCGATCGCCTGCGCCTGGGCGTGGCCGCCGATTTTCCGTATGTCGCCACCACCTATTCCATTACCGAGCTGTTCCGCCACTGGACCAAGCATGCGCGCCTCAACGCCATCGTCCAGCCGGAGCAATTTATCGAAATCGGCGAGAAGCTGGCGGCCAGCAAGGGCATCAAGGCCGGCGACAGCGTCAAGATTACCTCCAAGCGCGGCTTTATCAAGGCCAAAGCGGTGGTGACCAAACGGATCCGCACCCTGCTGGTGGACGGCCGGGAAATCGATACCATCGGCATCCCCTGTCACTGGGGCTATGAGGGCACCACCAAAAAGGGATTCCTTGCCAATACCCTAACGCCCCACGTCGGCGAAGCCAATTCGCAGACGCCGGAATATAAGGCCTTTCTGGTCAATGTGGAAAAGGTATAGGGGATAGGACATGGCAATGCAATCACAGGATATTATCCGTAAATCCGCCACCAACGGCTTAACCCCCGCGCCGCGCGCGCGGGATTTCCAGGATCCGGTGGCCAAGCTTATCGACGTCACCACCTGCATCGGCTGCAAAGCCTGCCAGGTGGCCTGTTCGGAATGGAACGATCTGCGCGACGAGGTGGGCATCAACGTCGGCGTCTACGACAATCCCCTCGACCTGAGCGCAAAATCCTGGACGGTGATGCGCTTTTCCGAGGTGGAACAGGACGGCCGGCTGGAATGGCTGATCCGCAAGGACGGCTGCATGCACTGCGCCGACCCGGGCTGCCTGAAGGCCTGCCCGGCGGAAGGGGCTATCATCCAGTACGCCAACGGCATCGTGGATTTCCAGTCCGAGCACTGCATCGGCTGCGGCTACTGTATCGCCGGCTGTCCGTTCAACGTGCCGCGTATCAATCAGCAGGACAACCGCGCCTACAAATGCACGCTGTGCGTTGACCGCGTGGCGGTGGGCCAGGAGCCGGCCTGCGTCAAGACCTGCCCCACCGGCGCCATCCATTTCGGCAGCAAAGAGGATATGACCACCCTGGCGGCGGAACGGGTGGCCGAGCTGAATACCCGCGGTTTTCATCATGCCGGCCTGTATGATCCGGCCGGGGTCGGCGGCACCCACGTCATGTATGTGCTGCATCACGCGGACCGGCCGCAGCTTTACCACGGCCTGCCGGACAACCCGGCCATCAGTCCCGCGGTCACCTTCTGGAAAGGGGTATGGAAACCGCTGGCCGCCGTCGGCTTCGCCGCCATTTTCGCCGCCACGGTATTCCATTATGTCGGGGTGGGGCCGAACCGCGCCGAAGATGACGATAACCATCAGCATGACGAACCTGATCACGAACAGGAGCCACGAAAATGAAACAGCAACAGCGGATTGTGCGCTACAGCGCGCCGGAGCGGATCAATCACTGGATCGTGGCGTTCTGCTTTGTCCTGGTCTCGCTCAGCGGCCTGGGCTTTTTTTTCCCCTCGTTCCATTGGCTGATGAATATCTTCGGCACGCCGCAGTTGGCCAGGATCCTGCATCCGTTTGCCGGGGTGGTGATGTTTTGCGCCTTTATGCTGATGTTCCTGCGTTACTGGCGGCATAACCTGATCAATCGCGATGATATCTACTGGGCAAAGAACATTCATAAAATCGCCCTTAACCAGGAAGTCGGCGACACCGGGCGGTATAATTTCGGCCAGAAATGCGTGTTTTGGGCGGCGATTATCAGCCTGGCGCTGTTGCTGGTAAGCGGCGTGATGATCTGGCGGCCCTGGTTTGCCGGGTATTTCCCCATCCCGCTTATCCGCGCCGCCCTGCTGGTGCATTCGCTGGCGGCGGTGGGATTGATTATGGTGATTATGGTGCATATCTATGCCGCCCTGTGGGTCAAGGGCACCATTACCGCTATGGTGGAGGGCTGGGTGCCGGCGGCCTGGGCGAAAAAACACCATCCGCGCTGGTATCGCGAGCTGCAGGAAAAAAACGCCCTGGCGGCGGCCAGCCGCAAGGAGGGGCGCTGATGGCAATCCATATCGTGCCCGAACACCGCTTATCCGCCCGCCAGATAGCCGCCACATCGGCGATCAGGCCGCTGCTGGCGGCCGACCTGCCGCGTCTGTATCAACAGCGCGCCGATCGGCTGCTGCAGTTGGCGGCGGATCACCCGTTCGGTGATTACCTGCGTTTTGCCGCCGGCGTGGCGCGGGCGCAGCTTCGGGTGCTCGAGACCCGGCCGCTGGCGGACGGGGTTAATCCGCCCGCTGCGGCTGAAGGCGCGCTTGCGCTGGATGCGGCGACGTTTGCGCGCACGCCGCAGTGGCGCGACATGCTGCGGGCGCTCATCGCGCTGCTGCTGCCCGACGCCGCGCCCGCCGTGCGCCAGGCGCTGGACACTCTGTCGTCGCTGCCCGACAGTATGCTGGAGGCCGAGGCGCAGGCACTGCTGAGCGGGGATTTTGCCCGGGCGGACAGCGCCCGCGCGCCATTCGTATGGGCGGCCCTGTCGCTGTACTGGGCGCAGCTGGCCGGGCGGATCGGCGGCCAGGCCGTGGCCGACGGCGGCCGGCGGCAATATTGCCCGCTCTGCGGCACCGCACCGGCGGCAAGCGTCATCCATGGCAAAGGCGGCGTACCCGGCCTGCGCTACCTGCACTGCGCATTGTGCGAAAGCGAATGGCATCTGGTGCGGGCGGTGTGCAGCAGCTGCGAGCAGACCGACGACCTGGCCTACTGGTCGCTGGACGCTACCCAGGCGGCGGTAACCGCGGAAAGCTGCGGTCATTGCCGCAGCTACCTGAAAGTGATCCGCCAGGATAAGGAGGCCTGCGCCGAAAGCCTGGCCGACGATCTGGCCTCGGTTATCCTGGATGCCAAACTGGAAGAAAAAGGCTTTAGCCGCAGCGGCATTAATCCGTTTTTATTCCCCGCCGGCTAAAACGCCTCCCGTCCCGCGTGTTGCTTTAGCGCCGCGCGCGGGGTGTCTGTTCTTTACGGGACGGACGCCTTGATACCGCATGACGACAATAATTGGCGCGCCGGGGCAATCAGCCGGGTGTTGCCGAACCGGCGTCTCCTTCTGCTATAGTGGGTTTATTCTGCGATGACCGTCAGTCCAACGTGAGAAGAGCCGCTTATGTCAAACAACTTCCATTCCCTCTACCAGCATGGTTTTGCCCGCGTGGCGGCCTGCACCCTGCCCTGCGCCCTTACCGAGCCGTCGGTCAACGCCCGCGCCATAGCCGAGACCGCCAATGGGCTTGACGCCCGGGGCGTGGCGCTGGCCATTTTCCCCGAATTATCACTGTGCGGTTATTCCATTGAAGACCTGCTGTTGCAGGATGTGTTGCTGGACGCGGTGGAGCGTGCGGTGGCGGAACTGCTCGCGGCTACCGCCGGCCTGACGCCGGTGCTGGTGGTGGGCGCGCCGCTGCGCCACGCCGGGCGCGTCTATAACACCGCGCTGGTGCTGCACCGCGGCCGCCTGCTGGGGGTGGTGCCTAAATCCTACCTGCCCACCTACCGGGAATTTTATGAACGGCGGCAGTGCGCGCCGGGGGATATGGCGCGCGGCACCCTGTCATTGGCCGGCCAGGAGGTGCCTTTCGGTCCCGATTTGCTATTCAGCGCGCGGGATGTGCCCGGCTTCGTGCTGCACGTGGAGATTTGCGAGGATTTCTGGGTGCCGATCCCGCCGAGCGCCGAAGCGGCGCTGGCCGGCGCCACCGTGCTGGCCAATCTGTCCGGCAGCCCGATCACCATCGGGCGCGCGGATACCCGCCGCCAGCTGTGCCGTTCACAATCCATGCGCTGTCTCGCCGCCTATTTGTATGCCGCGGCGGGCACCGGCGAATCCACCACCGAAGTGGCGTGGGACGGCCAGTGCGTGATCTATGAAAACGGCAGCCTGCTGGCGGAAACCGAACGCTTCGCCGTGGCAGGGCAGAGCGCGGTGGCGGATATCGATCTGGATTTGCTGCGCCAGGAACGGATGCGCATGGGCACCTTTGACGATAACCGCCGTACCCACGAAGCGCGGGTCGGCGCGTTCCGGCGGATTTCATTCGACCTGGCGCCCGTCGCCCGCGATATCGGCTTCGAGCGGCGGGTGGAGCGTTTTCCCTTCGTGCCCGCCGATCGGGAACGGCTGGCCCAGGACTGTTACGAGGCCTATAACATCCAGGTCGCCGCCCTGGCGCAGCGCATCACCGCCACCGGCATTAAACGGCTGGTGATCGGCGTCTCCGGCGGCCTGGATTCCACCCAGGCGCTGATTGTGATCGCCAGGGCGGCGGACCGGCTGGGGCTGCCGCGCGAAAATATCATCGCCTGCGCCCTGCCCGGCTTCGGTACCAGCGCCGGCACGCATAACAACGCCGCAAGCCTTATCAACGCGCTCGGCGTCACCCACCGTGAAATCGATATCCGCCCCGCCGCGCAGCGCATGCTTGAGGATCTGGGCCATCCCTTTGCCCGGGGCGAAAAGGTCTATGATGTGACATTTGAGAACGTACAGGCGGGTTTGCGCACCGATTACCTGTTCCGCCTGGCCAATCACGAAAACGGCATGGTGGTGGGCACCGGCGACCTGTCCGAAATGGCGCTCGGCTGGTGCACCTACGGCGTCGGCGACCAGATGTCCCATTACCATGTCAACGCTGGCGTGCCGAAAACTTTGATCCAGCATCTGATTCGCTGGGTGATCGCGTCCGGCCAGTTCGAGGCGCCGGTCATGGCCACGCTTGAGGCCATTCTGGCGACGGAAATCTCGCCGGAGCTGGTGCCCGCCGACGACGCCGGCGGGTTGCAAAGCACTGAATCCCTTATCGGCCCTTACGATCTGCAGGATTTCAGCCTGTTTTATACCCTGCGCTACGGCTTCCGGCCGTCAAAAATCGCCTTTCTGGCGCTGCACGCCTGGGGGGATGCCGCCGCCGGCGATTGGCCGCCGGGTTTCCCGCAGGAGAAACGCCGCGCCTATCCGCTGGCGGAAATACGGCGCTGGCTGAAAGTATTCCTGGTGCGCTTTTTCACCCTGAGCCAGTTTAAGCGCTCGGCCTCGTCCAACGGACCGAAAGTCACCGCCGGGGGCAGCCTGTCGCCGCGCGGCGACTGGCGCGCGCCATCGGACGGCAACGCCCGAATTTGGATTGAGGAGCTGGAGGCGCAAGTGCCGGAGCAATAAGACGACCAGAAGATTTGGCTCAACTGACGGCCGGCAATCTTCCGCCATGTCAGCGACGGGGATCCGCCTGAACACGATGCCGGCTTATGCCGGCATAAAAACATGTCGGCGCCGGTTTGCGCCGTCCTTCTCATTCACGCGACGCCATGCGTTAATTCAGCTACGCTTATCTCCGCTCTGGTCAAGTCCGCGCCACGCGAGTAATGTGAAATCATTAGACCCTGCTGGTATACGGGCGCGCATCGCATTTATTTTTTTCCATTAGATCCAGGCTGGAGATTTAAACATGACCGAGAACAAAGCCACCCTCGCGCTTGACGCGCAACGTTCCATCGAACTGGATTTCAATGCCGGTTCGTATGGCCCCGCGGCCCTGGATATCAGCCCGTTTCGCCAGGAAGATCTCTACACCTACGACCCGGGTTTCGTGAATACCGCCGGCTGCGAGTCGGCCATCACCTATATCGATGCGCGCAACAGCATCCTGCTGCACCGGGGTTTTCCGGTCGACCAGTTGGCTGAGCACTGCACGTTTCCCGAGGTCTGTTATATCCTGCTGCACGGCCAGGCGCCGTCCAGGGACGAATATGACCGCTTTACCGAGTCCATCACGCGCCATACCATGATTCATCAGCAGATGACCCGTATGCTGAGCGGCTTTCGCCGCGATTCGCATCCCATGGCGCTGATGTGCGCGGTGGTGGGCGCGCTGGCGGCGTTCTATCACGATGCGCTGGATGTGGGCAAGCCCGAGGACCGGGAACTGGCGGCGCTGCGGCTGCTGTCGAAAATGCCCACCGTGGCGGCCATGTGTTATAAATATTCCATCGAGCAGCCGTCGGTCTATCCGCGCAACGCGCTGTCGTACACCGGTAACTTCCTGCATATGCTGTTCGCCATCCCGGCGGAAAAGTACGAGGTGAATCCCGTGCTTGAGCGGGCCATGAACCGCATCCTGATTTTGCATGCCGACCATGGCCAGTGCCCGTCCACCACCACGGTCAGGACGGCGGGATCCTCCGGCGCCAATCCTTTCGCCTGCATCGCCGCGGCCCTGGCGTCCATGTGGGGACCGCTGCACGGCGGCGCGAACGAAGCCTGTATGCGCATGCTCGAGGAGATAAGCACCGTCGACCGCATCCCGGCGTTTGTCAACCGGGCGAAAGATCGCCACGACTCCTTTCGCCTGATGGGCTTCGGCAATTCCATCTATCACCATTTCGATCCCCGGGCCGCCATCCTGCGCAAAACCTGCCATGAAGTGCTCAACGCGCTGGGCATGGAGGACAACCTGCTGCAGGTAGCCATGGAGCTGGAGCACATCGCGCTGACCGATGCCTTTTTCCTGGAAAACAAACTTTACCCCAGCGCGGATTTCTACACCGCCCTGATCCTCAAGGCCATGGGGCTGCCGTCGTCCATGTTTACGGTGATTACCGCCGTAGGACGCACCACCGGCTGGATTGCCCATTGGAATGAAATGCACAGCCAACCGCTGAAAACCTGCCGGCCACGCCAGGTCTATACCGGTGAGGAACGCCGTGATTTTGTCTCCAAACTCTGACGCCGGCGCCCTCGCTACCCTGAATCCAGAACAGCGCCAGGCGGTGGTCACCACCGAAGGCGCGTTGCGGGTCATCGCCGGCGCCGGCACCGGCAAAACCCGCACCCTGACGGAACGTTACTGCTACCTGGTCTCGACGCTTGGCATCGCGCCCAGGAATATCATGTGCGTGACCTTCACCAACCGGGCGGCCAATGAGATGAAGCGGCGGGTGCGCGCCGTGCTGGGCGATCGGGATCTCGGCACTATCTGCACCTTCCACGCCTTCTGCGTACAGCTGCTGAAAGAAGATATCCATCTGCTCAACTATCCGCGCAACTTTATTATCCTCGACATGGAAGACCTGAAGCAGATCCTGCTGAAGATTTTCGCCGATATGGGACTGACGCTGCGCGACACCACCGTGAAACGCACCCTGGACGAGGTGCTGGAAGCCAAAAAACTGTACGCCACCACCTATATCGACGATATCTATCAGCTCAACAACGAACAGCTGAAGGCGCGCTTTGCCGATGCCCGGGATCGCGACGAGGAAATCTTCCTGCGCTACCTGTATGAGCAGAAGAAATGCTTTGGCTGCGATTTTAACGATCTGATTAATTTCGCCACCTGGATCCTGGAGACATTTCCCGCCGTGCGGCAAAAATGGCAAAACCGGATGCAGTACGTCATGGTGGACGAGTTCCAGGACGTCAGCAAACGGCAGTACAAGCTGGCCAGGCTGCTGGCGGGCAGGCACGGCAACCTGTTTATCGTCGGCGATCCCGACCAGACCATCTATTCCTGGCGCGGTTCCCATCTGCGCCTGTTCCTGGATTTCGACAAGGCCTACCCGGGGGCGGAAACCATCGCGCTCGGCACCAATTATCGCTCCACCCCGGAAATACTCGCCGCCTCCAACTGCCTGATTGAAAAGAATGAGGTCAGGTTTCCCAAGACGCTGCACGCGGTGAAACCCGGCGGCTGGCGGCCGCGGTATTTTCACGCCAAAAGCGATAAGCTCGAAGCGGAATGGATAGCCGGCGAAATTACCCGGCTGCGCAATACCGGCGTACCGCCAAATCATATCGCCGTCCTGTACCGCGCCCATTACCTGACGCGCGCCCTGGAGGAACGGTTTATCGACCGCGGCCTGCCCTACAAAATATTCAGCGGTATCGAGTTTTATGGCCGGCGTGAAATCAAGGATGTGATCTGTTATCTGCGCATGGTGACCGCCGGCGACGACGTGGCCTTTCTGCGCACCGTAAACGTGCCGGCGCGCAAATTCGGTAAAAAACGACTGGAAACGCTGGCCGCCTATGCCGAGGCCCGCAGCCTGTCCCTGTACCAGGCGCTGAAGGAAAACCTGGACGCGGCGCTGTTGACGGGCACCGGGGTCAGGCAATATGTGGCCGCCATCGAACAGGTACGGGCGCAGCGCGCGGGGTGGTCGCTGGGCAATACCCTGCAGACGCTGCTGGATCTGAGCGGCTATGAGGCTTTCCTGCGCCTGCAGGGCGATCAGGAGCGGCTGGATAACGTGGCGGAGCTTAAACGCGCGGTGCAGGCCGCAGGCGAAGACGAAGAGGCGACGCTCGAGGACTTCCTGGCGCGGATTGCGCTATTTACCAGTCTGGATAATGAAAGCAAGACCGACACGGTAAAGCTGATGACCATTCACGGCGCCAAGGGTATGGAATTCCCGTATGTGTTTGTCTGCGGCCTGAACGAAGGGGTATTTCCCGGGCGCAAGATAAGCTCCGCGCAAGAGATGGAGGAGGAGCGCCGCCTGGCCTATGTCGCCATGACCCGCGCCATGGACGGGCTGTATCTGAGCGACTCGGAAGGGGTGGCCAATGACGGTATTTTCAAATATCCGTCGCGGTTTATCTTTGATGCCGGCAGCGAGAACGTGGCGTTTGATGTTCCGCTGGATCAGGCGCTGATGAGCGGCGGACACAATGTGATGACCGCGGACGCGGCGTTGCCCGCCGCCGGCGCGTCCCGCTTTCGGGCGGGTGATCGGGTGTCCCATGGCGTCTTTGGCTGCGGCACTGTTATCGCGGTGGACGGGTATGAAAGCGCCTATTCCATTAAATTCGACGGACTGCCCACCGAGCGCAGCATCCAGTTCGGCGCGCCGCTGATCCGCCTGGAATAACGCCGGCGCAAGCCGGGCCAGAGGGTCTGGGCTACACTGAATAATGAAATAGATTTTTATTGCAAAAGGAGTGCAATGTTGGACTACGCCGAAGAACAATTTCCCCCAAGACACACTCAACCGGTAGCGAGCGATCGGCAGGTCTGGAACTGGGCGCAAAACGCCACGCTAGGCCCGCGCGCGAACGTACGCCGGCCGGGGAGCGAAGCGGAACTGCAGACGCTGGTCGCCGATGCGCGCGGTAAAATCAGGATCATGGGCAGCCGGCTGTCCACCGGCAGCCTGCTGCGCGCCGACGGGCCGCAGGATATGCTGCTGGATGCCGGCCAAATGCAGGGGCTTATCCACTCGACCGCGGATACGGTCACTTTCGCCGCGGCCACCACGCTGCAGCAGGTTTATCAAACCCTGACGGCGATGGGCCGCATGCTGCCCTCCTCCCCCGGCGTTATTGCCCTGCAAACCCTGGCCGGCGCCATGGCCACCGGCACCCATGGGCAAGGACTGGGGCAAAGCTCCATCGCCGATGAGGCGCTGCATATCCGCATGGTGCTGGCCGACGGCAGCATCGCCGGCTTTGATCGCGATCACCCTTATTTCGGCGCCGCGCAACTGGCGCTTGGCGCCCTGGGCGTGGTCACCGAAGTCACGCTGCGCACGATACCGGCGACGCTGTTCACCTGTTTCAAAAGCGCCTGCGGCGCCGGCGAGCTTGAATCCCTGCTGTACGATTGGAATGAAGGCTATCCGCTCAGCAAGGCGTGGTGGTTTCCCGAGGAGGACAAAGTCCACGTCTGGTCCGCCCGCGAGGCCAATGACGCCGAGGGAAAACGCTACCGGGAAAACGGCTGCCGCACCCTGTCGCTCTCCGCCGGCGATCAATCGATGAACGCCACGGTGGAGCGCACGCTGGGCCATATGCGTACCGATACCAAAATCCGCGGCCGGGACGGCACGCCGTTTAAAACCGTGGCGCGTTTCAAGGATTTTTCCGACATTACCGGCGATGTCTACCAGCTGTTTTGTCGCGGTATCGCTACACCGCAAATCAATATTGAAATCGGCATCCCGTTTCGCCGCGCGGGCGAGGTGATCCAGAAGATAAAACGCTGGTACCGGCAAACGCACCCCCATATGCATTACCCGGTGATCCTGCGCTGTACCGGTCCCTCGAGCGCATGGCTCAGTCCCGCACATGGCGAAGCCACCTGCTTTTTTGGTTTTGTGGTGTATTACGCCGAGGACGGCACCCTGTCGCGGGACGGCGTGCATTTTCTCAATGAAGTGGAGAAATTGCTGGCAAACGAAGGGGGACGGCCGCATTGGGGAAAATATTACCATCCCGCCCTTTATCAGTGGCGCGAGCGCTATCCGCGCTGGGAACAGTTCCGCCAGGTGAAAGCCGCCCTCGATCCGCACGGAAAATTCACTAACGCGCTTATCGCGGATCTCTTCACGTCATGACCGCGTGATATGGCCCGAGGAACGACGATGAAAGCCTGGATAACCTTATTGACCGATCCCGCTTACCTGGCCGGGGTCAGGACGCTGCATCAATCATTACAGGACACGCATACGCGTTATCCGCTGGTGGTCATGGTGACCGCCGGGATTGGCCAACAGATCCGTGACGACCTGGCGGCCGAGGGCTGCGATGTGCGCGCCGTTACCCCGCTCTGCCCGCGGGACGGGGTGGCCGGCGGCTACGCCTACGCCCGTTTCGCCGAGGTATGGAGCAAGCTGTGCGCCTGGCGCCTGACCGGGTTCAGCCGGCTGGTGCTGCTCGACGCCGATATGCTGGCGCTGAAAAACATGGACGAGCTGTTCGATATCCCCCTGCCGGCGGGCGGGATCGCCGCCTGCCACGCCTGCCGCTGCAATCCCAACCATATTGCCACCTATCCCAAAAGCTGGGTGCCCGCAAACTGTTATTATACCTACAGCGCCAACCCCGCCGCGCTGCCCGCTGATTTTACGCCGTATTTTAATTCGGGTATTATCGTATTGACGCCTGGGGAAAAAACCTATGACGAACTGGCCGGCCAGGTGGCCGCCATTACCGATCTCGCCGCGTATCCCTTTCCCGAGCAGGATTTGCTCAACGCGTATTTCCAGGGCCGCTGGCTGGCGCTGCCGTACGGCTATAACGCCCTGAAAACGCTATCGGTTCACCACGCGGCCATGTGGCGGATGCCGCAGGTCAAAAACCTGCATTTTATCTTGGACAAACCCTGGCAATACGCCCCGGATCAGCCTGACGCCCGGCACGATCCGTATTATCCCCTTATCGAGCGTTGGTGGATGACCTATCGCCGGCTTGCGCCGAACAGTCGCTGGTAATTGGCGCTTTCCAGGGTCATTTCGGCGATGCCCCGGAGATAGTCGTCATCCATGCTTTCGCGGTAGATGATGTCCGGCACATGCTGCCTGGGGATGGTTTCCCGGCACAGGCGAAAAATATCGGCCGTCATCTGCGGCCCGAGTCCCGCGCCGGTCACGGCGATGGTGCCGGGGTTAATAATGGAAATCAGTGAAATAACCGTATCGGCCACGGTGCGCGCCAGTGCCCGCCCGGCGCCGGGGCGGTTGAGGCAGGGCAAATGGGCAATTTCGCCGGCAAACTGCGTGGCGCCTTCGAGCGCCTTGCCGCCGACGATAATGCCGCAGCCGGGGCAGTGTTTTTCCGGAAACATCAGGTACGCGAGGGGCTGGTCTTTGCTCAGGCGCTGGTTTTTATAAAAACCGTAGGCGGTAAAATTCATATCGTTGCCGATGCGGATAAAGGCGGCGAACCTGGCCGCCAGGATATCGCGCAGCGCCACGTCCTCGAAGGCGGAGATATCGCAGGTCAGCACCCGCCCGTCCACTATCACGCCGGGCAGGCCGATACCTATGGCGCGCACGTTGTATTGCGCCGTTTTGCCGTGGATAAAGGCGATAACGCTGGCGGTATCGGCGCTGGGCAGCGTTTCACGGCCGCCGGCGACGAGGGTGCCGATAGCCGTGGTCAGCGTATAGCCGTAGACGTAATGACCATGCTCCCCCGCCACCGCGAGGCTGAACACATAAAAAAAATGCTCATTATAGATAAAACGCTGCGCAGGTCGTCCGCCGCTGGACGCCTCAAGCGCCTCGTGCAATATTTCACCGCTGGCGCATAAGCTGTTCAATATCGTCCCGCAGGTCGCCAAGCTCAGGCCCGTCGCCTGGGCCACGGTCGCTTTGGTGCCGCGCCGAAGCGCTTTCATCGTTTCAATGACATGGGCAACGTTAATCAGCTTCAGTTGCTGGGTGTTGCTGGTCAGCGGATAATCCATAAGCCCTCGTCGCTATCATTCACGCATACCGTGACAATATACCTTCCTGCGGCGCATAAACCTCCTTTTATCCGGCGTCGCCGTCAGGCCGCGCCACTATGTTACCGTGATTTGATCCGCCCTAAAGCGGGCCGCGGTAAAAAAAACCGCGTCACCCGCGCGGCGCCCTAGGTTCTGCGTCGTCGGGGCCGCCAAATTGCAGCGGGCGCCGCAGCCAGGGCGCCAGGAACGATGTCAGGCGCCCGGTCGCCGGGTGGCGGAACAACCGCCCCGGCTCGCCGCTTTCCACGATGGCGCCTTCGGCCATAAACACCACCCGGGTGGATACCTGGGCGGCAAAGGACATTTCATGGGTCGCCATGATCATGGTGATGCCCTGGCGCGCCAGCCCGCCGATAACCTCCAGCACCTCCTCCACCCGTTCCGGGTCCAGGGCGGAGGTGGGCTCATCCAGCAGCAGCAGCTCGGGTTCCAGCGCCAGCGCGCGGGCAATGCCGACACGCTGCTGCTGGCCGCCCGACAGCCGGGCCGGCCAGGCGCCGGCATGCTCCGCCATGCCTACCTGTGCCAGCGCGGCGGCGGCGGCGCGGCGCGCCTCGGCGCGCGGCCGCCTTTTTCCCAGGATCAGCGGCGCGGCGACATTCTCCAGCGCCGTCATATGCGGCCACAGGTTGAATTGCTGGAACACCATGGCCAACGGACGCCGCACCCGCGCGATACCCGCGGCGCCGTCCCGATCCCCTGCCGCCCGGCCCGGGCCGCGATAGCCCAGCAGGCGGCCTTTGATCAAAATTTCCCCCCGGTCATAGGCCTCCAGGAAGTTCATGCAGCGCAGCGCGGTGGTCTTGCCCGATCCCGACGGCCCGATCAGGGTTGTCACCTCACCGGCGTGCACCTGCAGCGTGATATCGTTCAGTATCCTCCGGGCGCCGAAAGACTTGCCGACGCCGCGCAGTTCAAGGATGGGTTGCCCGGTCATAGGGGTATCCTCCGGAAAATAAGTGGCGGCCAAGCCAGCCGACGGCCAGGCTTATCCCCTGCGCCAGCAGCCAGTAACCGGCGATAAGCAGGGCATAGGGCAAAAAATAGCTATAGGTGCTGGCGGCAATGCGTCCGGCGGCCATGGTCAGCTCGGGCAGGGTGATAATCGATGCCACCGCGCTTTCCTTCACGGTTAAAATCACCTGGTTGCCCAGCAGCGGCAGGCTGAAACGCAGCGCCTGCGGGGTCTCGATATGCCAGAAACTTTGCCATGGGGAGATGGCGTGGGCCCGGGCGGCGTCCAGTTGCCCGCGGCCGATGCTTAACCAGGCGCCACGGAAAATTTCGCCGAAATAGGCGGCGCTGTAGAGCGTCAGCGAAAGAATGGCGGCGGGCAGCGCGCCGAGCATCACCCCCAGCGCCGGCAGGCCAAAATAGATCACCGATAGCTGGGCCACAAAGGGCGTGCCGCGTATCAGCCACACATAAACGCGCCACGGCGGGTACAGCAGCCGGCAGCGGCTGCACAGCGCCTGCAGCGTAAAACCGCCCAGGGCGCCGGCCGTCGCCGCGCTCAGGCTGAGGGCCAGGGTCATGGCCATGGCCTGCGCAAAATCAGGCAGGTACAGCAGGATATCGCTCACGAAGGCTCCTTGCGCCAGCGCTGTTCCAGATGGCGGCCCGCCAGGGCCAGCAGGCTGGTCATCACCAGGTAGACCAGGGCGACGGCGAGATAGGCCGGCAGCATCCGGTAGCTTGCGGACGCCAGTTGCTGCCCGACCCGCATAACATCGGTGATGGCGATGACCGAGACCACCGCCGACGCTTTGATCACATCAATCATCTCCGAAATAAACGCCGGCAGCGTCGGCCGCAGCGCCTGCGGCAGGCGAATATGCCAGAACGCCTGCCAGGGTCCCAGGCCGCAGGCCAGGGCGGCGTCCTGTTGCCCGGCGGGAACGGCCGCAAAACCGCCGCGCAGGATTTGCGCTTGATAGGCCGCGCTGTTAAGGGTGAGCGCCACGGCGGCGGCGGCCCAGGCGCCGGCCTCAACGCCCAGTTCGCCGGGCAGGTAATAGCACAGCAGCACCAGGACCAGCACCGGCGTACTGCGAAACACGCTGACATAAGCGCGGGCCAGGCCGCGGCAAGCAGGCCGACGCGCGCTCTGCAAACAATAAATGCCGGTGCCGGCGAAAAAGCCGCATAGCATGGCGGCAGCGCTGAGGGAGGCAGTGGTTGCCGCCCCGCCGGCAAGCATCGGCAGCCAGGAGGCGAGCAGGTGGCAAAACTCGGTTAAGTCGTCCATGCCGCGCGCCTTGTCACACATCGGGTACCGGCATTTTATCGTGCGGCAGCGGCGTTTCCACGCCGAACCATTTCAGCTGCAGGTGCTTGAGGGTACCGTCGCGGTTGGCCTCGGCGATGCCGTCGCTAAACAGTTTCACCAGGCTGGCGCTGTCGGCATCCTTGCGTCCCGCCCAGGCGAAATAGGTGGTGGGCCCCAGCATCGGCCGCATGACGGCGAACACGCCGGGGCGGCTCTTGATAAGCGGCCCGAGATTGGCAAGGGATTGCGCCACGCCGTCGAGACGTTGATTGGCCAGGTCGGCATAGGCCTCGTCAAAGGCGATGTATTGCCTGATCTCTTTAACGCCCGTCATGCCCTGTTCCCGCAGCCGCTGGTCGACCGCCTGCAGCACCCGCAGGTGGCTCGAGCCGGCCACGGTGCCCACCACCTTACCGTTCAGATCCGCAAGCGTCGTCAGCGCGGCGTCGTTTTCGCGCTTTAGCAGCGCCACCGTGGATTCGCCCACCGGCACGGTAAACGCGAAACGCGCCATCCGCGGCCGGTCCACCATCATCGCCGTGATCATGAAATCGAATTTTTTGGCATCCAGCCCGGGCAGGATGCCCTGAAAGGGCAAATCCAGCTGTCTGACGCGCACGCCCGGCAAATGTTTTTGCAGGATATGATGCATCAGATCCACGTCGAAGCCGATAATGTTGCCGTCACGCACCATTTCAAAAGGCGCGTAGCGGGCCTCGGTGGCTACGGTCAGGACTTTTTCCGCTTTAACGCGCGCCAGCAAATCCGCGCCGATGGCCGGCGGGATCAGCGTGCCGGCGACGCAGAGCGCGGCGGCGCAAAAGGTCATGATGTATTTTCGCAAGATCATATCCACTCCCGTCAGGACAAATGGCGCGCGGCGCGGCCGAAGAGGATAGATTAACTTTCTGTAATTGAATGGTTAATGAATTGAAAGCGTAAAAAAGACTTTTTCGGCCTGGCGGCAACTAACGTTAGGCATTTGGCAGCCGTTCATTTTATTATCATTACCGCGCCAGCACGTCGTCTTGCAGATAGAACCGCCGGACCTCGTCTAACCTTGATTGAACGTTAACCAATCGATCGTAAAAAATAGCCTGCTGATTTCAATGAATACTCCAGATGTTTCCCGTTCGACCGCCTGGCTAAGAGTCATTACCCTCGCGTTTGCCGCCTTTATTTTCAACACGTCCGAGTTCGTGCCGGTCGGCCTGCTGACCGATATCGCCCAGAGTTTTCAGATGGAGACCGCCCAGGTCGGGCTGATGCTGACCATCTACGCCTGGGTGGTGGCGCTGATGTCGCTGCCCTTTATGCTGCTGACCAGCCATATTGAGCGGCGCGGCCTGCTGGTGATGATCTTTGCCCTGTTTATCGCCAGCCATATCCTCTCGTTCGTGGCCTGGAACTTCACGGTACTGGTGCTATCCAGAATCGGCATCGCCCTGGCGCATGCGGTATTCTGGTCTATTACGGCATCGCTTGCGATCCGCGTCGCGCCGATGGGTAAAAAAACCCAGGCGCTGAGCATGCTGTCCACCGGCACCGCCCTTGCCATGGTGCTGGGACTGCCGCTGGGCCGCATTGTCGGCCAGTTGCTGGGCTGGCGCATCACCTTCCTGGTGATTGGCATTTTCGCCCTGGCGACCCTGGTCTTTATTATCAAACTGCTGCCCAAGCTGCCCAGCGAGCACTCCGGTTCGCTGAAAAGCGTGCCCATGCTGCTAAAACGCCCGGCGCTGATGTCGCTTTACCTGCTGGCGGTGCTGATCGTCACCTCGCATTACACCGTCTACAGCTATATCGAGCCGTTTATCCGCCATGCGGCGGCGCTGGGCGATGATTACACCACCTTACTGCTGTTGATTTTCGGCGGTTCGGGCATTATCGGCAGCGTGGTGTTCGGCGTATGCAGCAATAAATATCCCACCGCCCTGCTGGTCACGTCTATCGTGCTGGTGGTCGTCTGCCTGCTGGTTCTGCAGCCCGCCGCCGGGTATAAAATCAGTTTTGCCGGCCTGAGCGTGATTTGGGGCATGGCGTTTATGGCCATCGGCCTGAGCATGCAGGTGAAGGTACTGGCGCTGGCCCCGGACGCCACCGATGTGGCCATGTCGTTGTTCTCGGGCATCTTCAATCTGGGCATCGGCGCCGGCGCGCTGTTGGGCAACCAGTTTATCCTGCGCGCGGATCTGGCGTATATCGGCTATCTCGGCGCCCTGCTGGCTATCGTGTCCCTGGCATGGTGCCTGTTTATCTTCCGCCGCTACGCCGCGGAGCTGCGCCGGGCCTGACCGTTCGGTTCGCCGGCGGCGCGGGCATGGCCGATAGCAAAAAATCGTCAAGGACGGCAATGTGTGATGGCTTTCTCGTTTCGCACGCCGGGATTTTGTTACTTCTAAACCAGGCATGGCGTGGCGGCCGTTTTGTCGTGGGCTTTTTCCGGCCATGGCGGCGCGGCGGCGGGACAGACGTATCGGCGGCAGGGCGTGAAAAGCACTTATGAGTATTTTTGTTTCCAAGAAGCTGGTGAATTTTATCGTGTTGGCCCAGACCAACAATATCGCCAAAGCCGCCGAAAAACTGCATATGACCGCCTCGCCCTTCGGTAAAAGCATCGCCGCGCTGGAGGAGATGGTCGGTTATGAGCTGTTCTCGCGCACCGATAACAGCATCAGCCTGAACAAGGCCGGGCAGGAGCTGTACCAGATGCTTTATCCCATCTACCAGCGTCTGGCAAGCATCGACGCGGATATCATGCTGGCCGCCAGCCACCATCAGAAACACTGCGTTATCGGCATCGACACCGCTTACCCGACGATGATCTTCGATCAGCTTATCAGCCTGGGCGACAAGTTTGACGGCTTCACCACCAAACCCTTCGATTTTAATGAAAACGATCTGGTTTCCGGCCTGCTGGACCATGACGTGGACATGATTATCTCGCCGCAGCAGGCCTCGACGCGCATCGCCGAAATGTCCAGCATGCTGATAACGCCGCTTGAACCACTGCGGCTGGGATTCCTGGTATCGCGCATCCATGACAATGTGCAGGCCAGCGTGCTGCTGCATACCCTGCCCTGGCTGCAGATGCGGTTCCAGCACCGGGCCAATTTCGAGTCGCTTATCGACTCGCACTTCCGTTATGCCGGCATTACCCCCACCATTATCTATCGTCCCTACAGCTTCCTGGCCAAGATCAGCGCCGTCAGCCGCGGGCAATTCCTGACGGTGGTGCCCCATTTCGCCTACCGGTTTGTCAATCCCGCCAGCCTGAAATACTTTGACGCGCCCAATAAGCCGATGTACATGCCGGAATATCTTTATTCGCTGCGCAACTGTAAAACCCTCGGCCGGCTGGTGGATGCCATCAAGCATGACCGCAACGGCACCACCGCCGATGAGCCGCCGTCCTCACACTAGCATGCTGCCGTACTGTTCCAGGTTCTGGTACAAATCGAAGGCATGGGCCAGATCGTGATGGATATGGCCGCTTTTACCCCGCGCCAGGTAGGTATACAGATAGTCCCGGTACATCGGATGGGCGCAGTTGCCGATAATGGCCTCGGCGCGCTGGATGGGCGACAGCCCGCGCAGGTCGGCCACGCCGTGTTCGGTGATAATCACTTTCACGCTGTGTTCGCTGTGATCCACATGGGAGCACATCGGCACGATGGTAGAGATCTTGCCGCCCTTGGCAATGGACGGCGCCATAAAGATGGATAGATAGGCATTGCGCTCGAAATCGCCGCTGCCGCCGATGCCGTTCATTAAATTGACGCCGGCCACATGGGTGGAATTGGCATGGCCGTAGATGTCGAACTCCAGGCCGACATTCAGGGCAATGACCCCCAGACGGCGGATGATTTCCGGATTATTGGAAATTTCCTGCGGCCGCAGCACGATGCGCTCGCTGAAAAAGTCCATATTCTGATAAATCCGCTCCAGCACCGAGGGCGGCACGGTGAGGCTCGAGGCGCTGGCGCCGATAATCCGCTCCTGCTCGAGCAGTTCGATGACCGAGGTCTGCAGCACCTCTGAATACATCATAAACGGCGGAATATCCGGGTTCCGGCCCAACACCTTCAGCACCGCGTTGTTGATATTGCCGACGCCGCTCTGCAACGGCAGGAACCCGTCGGGAATGCGTTTGGCGTGCAGTTCCTTCAGCAGAAACTGCTCGACGTTGCGGGCGATTTGCAGGCACAGCGGATTCTCGTTGCCGAACTCGGTAATCTGGTCCGCCAGATGGGTGGGCACCACGGCGATGATTTTTTGCGGATCGATTTGCACATAATTTTCCCCAACCCGATCCAGGGTATGGAAAATCGGCACCATGGTGCGCAACGGCGGCGCGCCGAGGGAAACGATATCGCTCATCTCGCGGATGCGCGGGGAATGATAGTCGTTAAGCTCAATAATGACCCGCCGCGCCTGCTGCAGGTAGACCGGCGCGTTACCGATGCCGCTGGTCAGGTACACCCGACCTTCCCTGGTCACCGCCGAGGCTTCGATAACCGCGATATCAATCGGGCCGAAAAAGCCGTAATTGACCATTTGCGCCACTTCGCTAAGATGCAGGTCGACAAAATTCACCGCGCCCTGGTTTATCTTATCGCGCAGCGCAGGCGCGGTCTGGTACGGCGCGCGCCACTCCACGGCGTCGGCTTCCGCGAGCTGGTTGTCCGCCAGCGCGCCGATGGACGCCCCGGTGAGCAGTTTGATGCGATAAGGCTGTTCCCGCAGGTGCAGCGCTATCGCCCGCCGGGCCATGGCCGCGGGCAGGGCTTTGGGGGCGCCGGCCGGGGTAAAGCCGCTAAAGGCCACCATATCGCCATGGGAGATTAATTGCGCGGCTTCATCCGCCGTCATTACCGTAAAATCCTGGTTCATCCTGATCACTCCTTGCGCCGGTTCACCGCGCGGCTTAGTGGCCGATAAAATTCGCCTTGCGTTTTTCCATAAAGGCCGCCATCCCTTCCTGGTAATCCTGGCTGTCGTACACCACCCTGCGCAGCCCCTGAATACGTTCGAACTCATCGGAATTGAGGGTATGGGCTTCGCCGAGCACCCGGAGTTCTTCCTTGATCACCGCCACCGCCAGCGGCGCCTTTTCAGCAATCACGCAGGCCATGCGCATCGTGAAGGACTCCAGCTCGGATGGATCGACGATATGGTTAAGAATGCCGACGTTCAGCGCCCGTTCGGCGGAGATCGGCGCGGCGGTAAAGATAAGCTCCTTGACGATATGAAAACCGGCGTCGCGGATCAGGTTATGGATGCCCACCAGGTTGTAGGGCACCCCCAGGTTGACCGGGGTCATGGAGAAGGTGGACAGGTTGCTGGAAATAATGATATCGGAACTCATGATCAGTTCAAACGCCCCGCCCCAGACGCTGCCTTCCACCATGGAGATAATCGGCTTGGGAAATTTCTGGATGGCGCGGGTGATCTGGCGCAGCGGGTCGTCGTAGGCCAGCGGGTCGCGCCGGGTTTTCGGCAACTCATAGATATCATGGCCGGCGGAGAAAACCTTGGAGCCTTTCGGCGCACGCAGGATAACGCAGCGGATATCGATATTATTCAGATCTTCCAGCGCCTGCAGGATATCGCGGATAAACACCGCGCTCAGCGCATTAAGCTTTTTGGCATAGTTAAACTCAATAATACCCACCCGGTTTTCGATCAGCACTTTGACAAATTCGTACGCCATAATTCATTTCCCTTAATGGTTTAATTTTTCGACAATAAAGTGGGTGACGTTGTCCACGCCGGCGCGCGGCGATATACGGTGGTTTTCCACCTGCTCCAGCGCCTGCCGGTACCGGTCCTGGATATCGCCGCGGGCGAACAGGGCCGCCAGGGTGTTTTCCTCGATCTGCCTGCGCATGGCATCCAGCTGCTGGCGTTTGCGCAGCGCCATCAGTCCGTTATCCACCGCCATCCGATCATAAAAATCGCCGACGGCGCGCCAGAGCTCGGCGATGCCCCGCGCTTCCAGGGCGCTGCAGGTCAGCACCGGCGGCGTCCAGGCCGGATATTTGCGCCGCATGATGGCGAGCGAGGCCCGGTACATGTGCGCCGTGAGCGCCACCCGGGCGCGGTTATCGCCGTCATCTTTGTTGATAACGATAATATCGGCCATTTCCATAATGCCTTTTTTGATGCCCTGCAGTTCATCGCCGGCGCCGGCCAGCTGCAGCGAGAGAAAACAGTCCACCAGTTGGGCGATATCCACTTCGCTTTGCCCGACCCCCACGGTTTCCACGATCACCAGGTCATAGCCCGCCGCCTCGCACAGCAGCATCAGTTCGCGGGTACGGCGGCTGGTCCCCCCCAGGTAGCCGCCGGTGGGCACCGGGCGGATAAACGCCCGCTGCGCGCGTGAAAGCAGCGACATGCGGGTTTTATCGCCGAGGATGCTGCCGCCGCTGAGCGGGCTGCTGGGGTCGATGGCGATAACCGCCACTTTCAGGCCCAGCGTCAGCACGTAACCGCCCAGGGCCTCGAGAAACGTGCTTTTGCCGGCGCCCGGCACGCCGGTAATACCCAGCCGTTTCGCCCGGCCGGTATGGGGCATGATGCGGTCGAGCAGTTGCGTGGCCAGCGCCTGATGCGCGGGGTGGACGCTTTCGATAAGCGTCATCCCCTGCGCCAGGGCCACCCGATCGCCCGCCAGCAATTGCCCGACAGTCTGATCCAACTGGCCGGCGCTAAGCATGGCAAAGCCCGATTTTATCCAGCACATCGCGCACGCTGGCCAGCATCGGCGTGCCCGGCCCGTAGATGGCGGCCACGCCCCGGCGGTAGAGGAAATCATAATCCTGCGGCGGTATCACCCCGCCCGCCACCACCTTGATATCCTGACGGCCGTAGCCGGCCAGCGCAGCCACCAGCGCCGGAATTAGCGTCTTATGGCCGGCGGCAAGCGAAGAGGCGCCGATCACGTGCACGTCATTTTCCACCGCCAGCTTGGCGATTTCCTCCGGCGTGGAAAACATCGGACTGAGATCGACGTCAAACCCGAGGTCGGAGTAGGCGCTGGCAATCACCTTGGCCCCGCGGTCGTGGCCGTCCTGGCCCATTTTAGCCACCAGAATGCGCGGGCGGCGCCCCTGTTCGGCCAGGAAGCGGTCGGTGGCGGCCTTGATCTGATCAAATTCCGCCGCGCCTTCCGCGCTCTGGTGGTAACTGTTGGCGATAACGCCGGTCACGCAGTTGGTCTGCACCAGGTAGCGGCCGAAGGCGTCCTCGATGGCGGTTGAAATTTCGCCGAGCGTGGCGCGGCTCCGCGCGGCGTGGATCGCCGCTTCCAACAGGTTGCCCCCGTCGCGCGCCGCCCGGCTGATCATGCCGAGCGCGTCGGCAACGGCGCCGCCGTCGCGGGCGGCGCGGATTTGCCGCAGGCGTTCGACCTGTTCCTGGCGCACCTTGACGTTATCGATTTCCAGCACCGAGGTGGCGTCTTCCTGCGCCAGCTTGTATTTGTTCACCCCGACAATCACCCGTTTGCCCTGGTCGATAAGCGACTGCTGGCGGGCGGAGGCTTCTTCAATCATGCGCTTGGGCAGGCCGGCCTCAATGGCTTTGGCCATGCCGCCCACCTCGCCTATCTGGCGGATAATTTCCCGCGCCGCCTTGACGACCTGGTCGGTGAGATTTTCCACATAATACGAACCGGCAAGGGGATCGACGGTACGGCACACCGCCGATTCTTCCTGCAGGATAATTTGGGTGTTGCGGGCGATGCGGGCGGAGAAATCGGTGGGCAGCCCCAGCGCCTCGTCAAAGGCGTTGGTATGCAGCGACTGCGTGCCGCCCAGTACCGCCGCCAGCGCTTCGACGGTGGTGCGGATGACATTATTGTAGGGGTCTTGTTCCGTCAGGCTCCAGCCCGAGGTTTGGCAATGGGTGCGCAGCGCCTGGGATTTGGGGTTGGTGGAACCAAAACCGCTTACCGCCTCGCTCCATAAATAACGGGCGGCGCGCAGCATGGCGACATTCATAAACAGGTCCATGCCGATGCCGAAGAAAAACGACAGGCGCGGCGCGAAGTCATCTATATCCAGGCCGGCGGCCAGCGCCGCCTGGATATATTCAATGCCGTCGGCGATGGTAAACGCCACCTGCTGTACGCAGTTGGCCCCGGCTTCGCCCATATGGTAGCCGCTGATGCTGATGGTGTTGAATTTGGGCATATTGCCGGAACAGTAGGCAATAATATCGGAAATAATGCGCATCGAGGGTTTGGGCGGATAAATATAGGTATTGCGGCAAAGGTATTCTTTTAAAATATCATTTTGGATGGTACCGGTCAGCGCTGCCGGCGGCACGCCCTGCTCTTCGGCGGCCACGATATAAAACGCCATGATGGGGATCACCGCGCCGTTCATGGTCATGGACACCGACATTTTATCCAGCGGGATTTGGTCGAACAGTATTTTCATGTCTTCGACGCTGTCGATAGCCACGCCGGCTTTGCCGACGTCGCCGGCCACGCGTTCATTATCCGAGTCGTAACCGCGATGGGTAGGCAAATCGAAGGCGACGGAGAGCCCCTTTTGGCCGGCCGCCAGGTTGCGGCGGTAAAAGGCGTTGGATTCAGTGGCGGTGGAAAACCCGGCATACTGGCGAATGGTCCAGGGCTGGGCGGCGTACATCGTTGCGCGGGGACCGCGCACAAAGGGCGCCATGCCCGGCAGCGAACCGGTGACCTCCAGGTCGGACAGGTCGTCGGCGGTGTAAAGCGGCTTGATGCTGATTTCTTCCGCGGTGAGGGTAGTTAAATCGTCGACGCTTTTGCCCAGCCGTCCCAATTCTTTATTGGCAAGTTTTTCCCATGCCTCTGTTTGCGACATTATATTTCTCCGGATGGAATAGAATTATGTTTATTTCATCGGTCTGCCAGTGCCGGGCAATAGTCCGCCTTGGCGGATAATCCCCATCCAGCCTTGTGAGGTTAAATACAATAAGGCGTTGCTATCTTCGTGGTTTAAAACCAATGCGATTAAAACGCCCTGCGTTAATTCGTCATAATGGCCCGCATAACTTTCGATGAAATACCTGGGATTATAAATAGCACCGCCGGGCGAGTTTTACAGCCTCAAAAAATGCATGCTGAGCAATCATTATTTGCCGTATGGGAAATAGCGGGATTTGGCGGGTTCGCTCACTCTTTAACGCGTCTGCGTTGCGGGCGGGGGTTGCGGGGCTTATTTTTTGATTGCAAGCGCGCCATGGGGCTGGTGCGGTCTGGCAATAGGGGATGCCCGCTGGGGTGAATGTCGCCGTGGCCGGGGGGCTTATGTTGCCACGGCGGGGAGGCTGATGGCGCCGTAGCCGGGAGGTTTATGTTGCCGTGGCGGGGGGCTTATGGCGCCGTAGCCGGGAGGTTTATGTTGCCACGGCCGGGGGATTTTTATCGCCGTAGCTGGGAGGTTTATGTTGCCACGGCCGGGGTTTCGCTTGCCGTGCTTTCGGTGGTTATATGCAGTGCCGGGCGCCGGCAAGCGACAAAGAGGCCGTACCGCGACGGCCTCCTTGACCTCCGCGCGCCCGGCAGGTCGCGCGTCGCTGCGCGATGCCTTCCGCCGCCAGTTCCCCCGTTATGCACCGGCCCGGTTAGCGCTCCCGGCGCAACCGGGCCTTTCGCCGCTCCCGGCGGCTCATGCCGGGGGCACTGGCGCCGTCAGCGCGCTTTATGCCGGTCCACATGTCGCTGTTGGCCAAGCGTTTTATGAAGTGACTGCGGCGCTGCTGCTTAGGATAGGGACTGGCGTCGGCATAGGATTGACCATTAGGGATGCAATGGCGATGGAATGCCGTCGGCACAGCAAAATGCAGTCAGGCAGTAAGACATTCATTATTCTGTTTTGCATATTGAGTTTTGAGTTTTAGCAGTAAGCGTCAGCTTTTAGCTTTTAGCTTTTAGCTTTTAGCTTTTAGCTTTTATCTCTTAGCTCATATCCCAAATGGGTGCTGATATTTTTCCCGGTAAGTGCATGCCGCAAGAAACCTAAAAACGCTGTTTTACTCACAGACGATGGTGTTGACGTGGTGCCGGCATAGAGTGCGCCGGCAGCGCCCATCATGGCGGGATGAGCCGCCGGGAGCGGCGAAAGTCCGGGCTGCGCCGGGAGCGCATCCCGGACGGTCCCAAAGCCGGGATGGGTGATGCCGGGAACCGCGCAGCGGCGCACGACCTGCCGGACGCGCGGAGGTCAAGGAGGCCGTCGCGGTACGGCCTCTTTGTCGCTTGCCGGCACCGGACACGCCATATAACCACCGAACGCACGGCAAGCGAAACCTTCGCCGAGGCAGCATAAGCCTTGCCTCCCGCTAACGCACGGCAAACGAACCCTCGCCGAGGCGGCATAAGCCTTGCCTCCCGCTAACGCACGGTAAACGAACCTTCGCCGAGGCGGCATAAGCCTTGCCTCCCGCTAACGCACGGCAAACGAACCCTCGCCGAGGCGGCATAAGCCTTGCCTTCCGCTAACGCACGGCAAACGAACCCTCGCCGAGGCGGCATAAGCCTTGCCTCCCGCTAACGCACGGCAAACGAACCCTCGCCGAGGCGGCATAAGCCTTGCCTCCCGCTAACGCACGGCAAACGGACCCTCGCCGAGGCGGCATAAGCCTTGCCTCCCGCTAACGCACGGCAAACGAACCTTCGCCGAGGCGGCATAAGCCTTGCCTCCCGCTAACGCACGGCAAACGAACCCTCGCCGCGGGGGCTATAAGCCTCCCCCGAGCCGCCGGCGTTACATCCAGCGACGGCGCGTGGGACGGCGTCAGAAGTGGATTACGGTGCGAATGGATTTACCTTCATGCATTAAATCGAACGCGTCGTTAATCCGCTCCAGCGGCAGGGTATGGGTGATAAAGGGATCGAGATTGATTTCACCGGCCATGGCCTGCTCCACCATGCCCGGCAACTGCGTGCGCCCCTTGACGCCGCCGAAGGCGGACCCGCGCCATACCCGGCCGGTAACCAGTTGGAACGGACGGGTGCGGATCTCCTTACCGGCGCCGGCTACGCCGATAATGATGCTTTCGCCCCAGCCCTTGTGACAACACTCGAGCGCCGCGCGCATAACATCGACGTTGCCGATGCATTCAAAACTGAAATCCACGCCGCCGTCGGTGAGTTCGACAATCACCTCCTGGATCGGCCGCGCATGATCCTTGGGATTGATGCAATCGGTGGCGCCCATCGAGCGGGCCAGATCAAATTTACCCGGATTGGTGTCGACGGCGATAATCCGCCCGGCCTTGGCCTGCACCGCGCCCTGGATCGCTGCAAGGCCTATGCCGCCCAGGCCGAAAATGGCGACGGTGTCGCCGGCCTTGACCTTGGCAGTGTTATGCACCGCGCCGATGCCGGTGGTGACGCCGCAGCCGAGCAGGCAGACTTTTTCCAGCGGCGCCTTGGGATTGATCACCGCCAGGGAAATCTCGGCCACCACGGTATATTCGCTGAAGGTACTGGTGCCCATATAGTGATAAAGGGGCTGACCGTTATAGGAAAAACGGGTGGTGCCGTCCGGCATCAGGCCCTTACCCTGCGTAACGCGTACCGCCTGGCACAGGTTGGTTTTGCCGGAGGTGCAGAATTTGCAGACGCCGCATTCGGCGGTATACAGGGGAATGACATGATCGCCGCGCTTTACGCTGGTTACGCCTTCGCCCACTTCCATTACAATGCCGCCGCCCTCATGGCCCAGCACGGCGGGAAACAGCCCTTCGGGGTCGTCTCCCGACAGGGTGAAAGCGTCGGTGTGGCAGACGCCGGTGTGGGTAATCCTCACCAGCACCTCGCCCTTTTGCGGCGGCGCAACGTCAATCTCAACGATTTTGAGAGGCTGGCCCGGCCCGAAGGCAACGGCTGCACGAGATTTCATAAGGTTTCTCCAATCATAAACAGCACCGGTCAACATCTTACCGTCGACGGCGTCATTACTTCAAATAGGAACGCACCAGGCTGGCGACATCGTTAAGCCGGGCCGCCTTCTGCGCCGGCGTCAGGTCTTCCTCGCCCAGTTCGTCGCGGATATGAATTTCCATAATTTCAGACATCAGGCCGTGGGAAGCGCCGCGGATGGCGGCGATCTGCTGCAGCAGCGCGCCGCAGTCGACGCCCGTTTCCAGGCCGCGCTCCAGCGCCTCCACCTGCCCTTTGATGCGCCGGACCCGCAGCAGGACGCGTTTTTTATCTTCAGCTGAACGAGGCATTTCCCGACCCGTATGAAAATATAGTATAGGGGGGTATAGTATAGATAAAGAAAAAAAGATCAAGCCATTCGCGCGCGGCGCGCAACATAAGCGCTCGTTGCCCCCGCCCGATCCGGACAACGATCGGAGATGAAAACACGCGTCCGGGCGTCAATCGGCCGATGGCTTCGATAGGGTAATACCTTGAGAAATAATTCCGTGGGGGACTATACTGCATGCACAGGATATCGCGTTAGATCCTTCACATCACCGGTCGTTTCATAAGGACAGCATTATCATGAGCGTACAGACAGCCGCACCGTCGTCGATCAAAACGGTTAATCCCGCCACCAATAAAATCGAAAAGCAATTCGACGTTATGTCCGACCAGCAGATCGAACAGATCCTGGCCGCCGCCGACGCCGCCTTCCAGCAATGGAAAAAAACCCCGTTCGCCGAGCGGGCCAAACTGCTGCATAACGTGGCCGCCATTTTGCGCGATCGCCAGGATGAGCTGGGCAAGCTGTGTACCATTGAAATGGGCAAACTGCACGCCGAAGGCGTGGGCGAAGTGCAACTGTGCGCCGATATATTTGATTATTATGCCGATCACGGCGAACGGTTCCTGGCCGACAAGCCCCTGGAAACCGGGATTGGCAGCGCGTTTCTCAGCTATGACCCCCTCGGCGTGCTGCTGAGCGTGCAGCCCTGGAATTTCCCTTTCTACCAGATCACCCGTTCGGCGGCGCCGAATATCATGGCCGGGAATACCATGGTGTTGAAACACGCCTCCAACGTACCGCAGTGCGCGGCCATGATGGAGCGTATCTTTATCGATGCCGGCGCGCCCGTGGGCGTTTACACTAATCTGTTCGTGCCCGGCGCCAAGGTATCGCAATTAATAGGCGATAAGCGCATCAAGGGCGTGTCTCTGACCGGCAGCGAGGCGGCGGGATCAAGCTTTGCCGCCGAGGCCGGCAAACATGTTAAGAAATCGACCCTGGAGCTGGGCGGCAGCGACGCCTTTGTGGTGCTGGCGGATGCCGATCTTGATCTGGCGGTAAAAACCGCCGCCATGGGACGTTTATGGAACGCCGGCCAGGTCTGTGTGTCGCCCAAGCGTATTATCGTGCTGGAAGACGTCGCCGAGGCATTTATCGCCAAGGCGCGGGCCATTTATGAAAAGATCAGGATCGGCGACCCGCTGGATCCGTCCACGCAGCTCGCCCCGCTCAGCAGTGAAAAAGCGGCCGGGGAGATCGTTGAGCAGGTGGCAACCGCAGTGAGGGAAGGCGCCAAACTGATCTACGGCGGCCACCGCGTGGACCGGCCGGGCGCGTATATGGAACCGACCATCCTCACCGGCATCAAACCCGGCATGGCGGCCTACGCCGAGGAAATCTTCGGACCGGTGCTGTGCGTGTATGCCGTCAAGGACGAGGCGCAGGCGATTGCGCTGGCCAACGACTCCATCTTCGGCCTGGGGGGCACCGTCTTCGGCACCGATACCGCCAGGGCCGTGGCGGTGGCGCGGCAAATCGATTCCGGTATGGTCTATATCAACCATACCACAGGTATTGCCCCGGAGCTGCCGTTTGGCGGCACCAAAAACTCCGGCTATGGCCGCGAACAATCCCCGGCGGGGATTCATGAATTCGTCAATGAAAAGCTGATCCGCATCACCACGCCCGACGCGCCTTATTGATCCTACCCGGGGCCGGCATGGCCCGTAAATCACGCCTGTTTCCTGCGGCTAACGCGCCGGGGGAAACAGGCTGCCCGGTTCATTCCCCCCGCGGATTCACCGTGCGCCGACCGTTGACCGCGCCTGCGCTTATTGCCGATATCAGCGTGATAATTACCGGTGTTTTTAAATTAAAACGGCATTTCATTATTATGAATATGAATAATGCCGTGCTTTGCCGCACGGAGAATATCCACGCCATTACAAATTTAGTTTAATTTATCAACTAATCGTGGAATACTAACCCGGCCGAAAAAGGGATGCCGCAGTTGGGCAAAAACATCTCTCTCCATAATTTTTTAATTTATTATGCGGCGAAATACCTATAAATTGTGATCACCATCGCAATATTAAAATTAAAAATTATCTAAAACCCATATTTATGATCCACCGCACAGACTCCATGTTCCCACAAAAATAGTCCTAATCCCGGCTCTAATATTGGTCATTTGCATAATGACTTACCCTGGCGCCATTTTTATACTGCCTGCTCAAATTACGGATGGCGATTGATACCTCTTCTTTTTTACGTATCGCGCCGATACCCATTCAACGTATACCCAGTCCCCTACCGACAGACAGTATTTTAATTATGAGGCCTATGGCGGCGGCGACAATTCGCCGGGAATAAATGCCTTAGGCGCGCAGCGTTAACGCGGAGACATCGTATGGCAATCGAGTCCACTTTGGACCAAAAAGGCAGGACCCACGTACGTTATGTGGTGCTGTTATTTATATTTATTATTACGGCGGTTAACTATGCCGACCGGGTTACCCTGTCGATAGCCGGCACAGCGGTGTCCCACGATTTGGGGCTGGATGTGGTCAACCTGGGCATGATTTTTTCATCGTTCGGCATCGCCTATCTGTTGATGCAAATCCCCGGCGGCTGGCTGCTTGACCGGTTCGGGTCGATTAAAGTCTATAGCTACAGTTTGTTTTTCTGGTCATTGTTCACCCTGCTGCAAGGATTCGTCGGGGTACTGTCGGTGCCGATGGCGGTCTTTTCGCTGTTTATGCTGCAGTTCCTGCTGGGCTTCGCCGAAGCCCCGGCTTTCCCGGCCAATGCCCGTATTGTCGCCGCGTGGTTCCCGGCCAAGGAGCGCGCCACGGCGTCGTCGATTTTCAACGCCGCGCAGTATTTTTCCCTGGCGATTTTTTCGCCTTTCCTGGGCTGGCTGGTCTATGCGTGGAGCTGGAAACACGTCTTTACCGTCATGGGCGTCATCGGTTTTATCCTGACGTTTCTGTGGATAAAATTTGTCCATAACCCGTTTGAATCCCCCTACGCGTCGCGCGCCGAGCTGGATTATATCGAGCAGGGCGGCGGCGTGGTCAATATGGACAGCAAAAAGGCGAAGGATAACGGACCGAAATGGAACTACGTTAAGCAACTGCTCACCAGCCGTATGATGCTGGGCATCTTTTTCGGCCAGTATTTCCTCAACACCATTACCTGGTTCTTCCTGACCTGGTTCCCCATCTATCTGGTGCAGGAAAAAGGGATGAGCATCCTTAAGGTAGGCATCATCGCCTCCATTCCGGCGTTATGCGGTTTTGTCGGCGGTATTTCGGGCGGCGTGGTGTCGGATTTCCTGCTTAAGCGCGGCTGTTCGCTTACCTTTGCCCGCAAGGCGCCGATCGTGTTCGGCATGCTGCTCGCATCCAGCATGATCCTTTGCAACTACACCGATAATACGGTGCTGGTGGTGGCGCTGATGGCGCTGGCATTCTTCGGTAAAGGCTTCGGCGCGCTGGGCTGGCCGGTGATTGCGGATACCGCGCCGAAAGAGGTGATCGGCCTGTGCGGCGCCATCTTCAACGTGTTCGGCAATGTCGCCTCCATCGTCACCCCGTTGCTGATTGGTTTTCTGGTCAAGAATCTGCACTCGTTTAACAGCGCGCTGATTTTTGTCGGCTGCTCGGCCATTATGTCGATGCTGTGCTATTTGCTGGTGGTGGGTAAAATCCAGCGGCTGGTGCTGAAAAACGTTCCGGCGTAATCCTGTATAGGGGCGGGCGGGAAACCCGCCCCCCCTCATCCGCCTATTTTCCCTCTCCCCTCCCCCTTGACGCGCCTGGACATCCTTTCCCCGGCCCGTGCCTTTTGCCTGTTGATCAGAAATCGTAGCCCACGGTGGCCACCAGCGAGCGCTCCGCGCCCCAATAGCAATAGCCGGTGCCATAACAGGCCGCCACGTATTTCCGATCGGTGAGGTTATTGGCGTTAAGCTGCACATAGGCCCCCTTCCACTGCGGGTTCCAGGCGGCAAGATCGGCGCGTAGCGAAACATCCAGCAGGGTCACCGACGGCACGCGCCGCGTGTTTTCATTATCTGCCCACTGCCGGCCGATATAACGCACCCCGCCGCCCAGGTTGATGCCGTAATCCGCCTGGTACTGCGCCCAGAGCGACGCCATCTGATCCGGCGTGACATAAGGCGTGTTGCCGTCGTTGCCGTCCACGGCGTCCCTGAAGCGTACCCGGTTATAGGTATAGCCGGCTATGCCGGCCAGACGCTCGGTGAGCTGCGTGCGGGCCTCCAGTTCAATCCCCTGGGAATGTACCTTGCCCGCCGGGACATAATAGCTGCCCTGCACGATACGGTTGGCCACATCTTTTTGCGTCAGGTCGTAAACCGCCAGGGTATACAGCGACGAAGCACCGGGGGTCTGGTATTTTATCCCGGCTTCGTACTGCTCGCTGGTGGTCGGTTTCAACAGGTTGCCGTCGGCGCCGGACAAGGCCTGCGGCGTGACGGCCTGGCTAAAGCTGACATAAGGCGAAATGCCGCTGTCAAAGGCATACAGCAGCGACCCGCGGCCGCTGATATGATCGTCCTGGCGCCAGTAGGTGGTGTCGGTATTGAACGTGGTATTTTTGGCCACGATGCGATCGTATCGCCCGGACAGATCCAGGTGCCATTTATCCAGCGTCATCTCATCTTGCAGATAGACCCCGCTTTGTGAGTAGCGGCGTTTGGCATCGACGCGCGTGACGCCCGGCACGGTCAGGCCGTAGTCGGTGAACAGCCCCGGGCCGCCGCTGACGCCGGTGAGCGCATTGAGCGGGGTGGCGTAGGCGCTGTCGTCCCACAGGTCATTGGTATATTCATGGTATTCACCGCCCAGCACCACTTTATGCTGTAGGTCGCCGGTGCTGAAATCGGCCACCAGCTGGTTATCCATGGCGTAAGCGGCAAGCGAGGACGATTCGCCGGAATAATAGCGGTTAAGCAATGTTCGATCGCTGTTCCAGCCAATCTGGTAAACCTGCTGCTGGTCGACGTTGGCATGGGTATAACTGCCGTTGGAGCGGATTGACCAGACGTCGTCGATGCTATGGTCGAATTCATAGCCGTAGATTTGCTGGCGGCGCTTAAAGGTATTCAGGCTGCTTTCGCCGTCAAAGAACCCGCGGTCCAGCTTGGCGCCGCTGCTGGCGTACAGGCTGCCGTCCGCCGGCACCGCGCTGTGATAACCGCCCGACGGGTCTTTTTGCAGATAGGCTTTTAACAGCAGCGACGTATTGCCGTCCGGCTGCCATAACAGCGACGGCGCGATGGCATAGCGTTCCTCGCGCTGGTGATCGTACTGGGTATCGCTATGGCGCGTGATGCCCGTCAGGCGGAACGCCCATTGATCGCTGACGGCGCCGGTATAGTCGAACGCCGCGCCGGTGGTGGCGTTATTGCCGGCCATCAGCTTGATATGCCCTTCGCTGGCAAAACGGGGGCGTCTGGACGTCATCATCACCAGGCCGCCGGGAATGGTCTGGCCGTAAAGCGCCGACGACGGACCGCGAATCACATCGACGCGCTCCAGGAACCAGGGATCGATTTGCAGGTTGTTATAGCTGCCGCCGTCGCTCATCAACCGCAGGCCGTCCAGGAAGGTATTATTGGTATCGCCGCCGTGGAATCCGCGCAGGGAAACGGTCTCGTAGCGGGTCGCGCCGCCGGCGAAGTTGGTAAATACCCCCGGCGTATAATTCAACGCGCTGTTCACCGTCAGGGCGGCCTGATCGTCCATTTGCCGGCGCGTCACCACCGACACCGACTGGCCGGTGGTAATCAGCGGCTGATCGGTTTTGGTCGCCCCGCGGCTGGTGTTGGCGGTGTAGCCCCGGGTCGGCGCATCGGCGCTGTCGGCCGTCTGGGCCGCGGTAACCACCAGGGTATCCTCGGCATAGGTGAATAACGGCGCCGCGAAAGCGAGTGAACACAGCAGAGTGGAACGTGTTAAGCGCAAGACCCTTCTCATTATATCTTTCCATTGACAGGTGAATGAAATTGAAACTAAATGAGAATTATTATCTTTCTTATTTATTGATTCAAGAAATAATTTAACACATTTAAGGAATTGGCCGGAACGGCAAGGCTTACGCGGGGCGGGATGGCGGCTGCGAGACGTTACTACGCCTCGATACGGCAATGGAAAGGGTTAGTCTAAGATGGCCTGGCGGCGGTAGGCTTAACCCCGTTTTTGCCAGTCGGCAGCGTCTTTTTCTTCTTTTTCTTCTTCTCCTTCATTCGACGCCAGACGCATATTGGCCGATGCCGCGTGCGAGACATAAAGCGCCAGCAGCGCGGCGGCAAACTCATCGTCCAGCGTGTAGAAATAGCATTCGGGTACGTTCAGGATGCGGGCAAACGCACAGCAGGTTTCAAAATTGGGACGATATATCCCATTTTCATACTGACTAATTCTGGAACGGGCGGTGGACTCATCGATGCCAGCCATGACCGCCAGCTTTTCCTGTGTCAGCTGGGCCCTGTGCCGGGCTTCTTTCAGGCGTTTTGGAATCATCTTCAAATATGAGTAAAGTTAGCTTGATAATCTGTTTAGCATCACTTAACATCAGAGTTGTTTAGAATAACTAAACACTTTATAAGAATAGAACACACATCAGGGTTAGGGCCGGTAATTACCGGCCTGATTTTGTGCTATGTGTAACGCCATCATTCCACTCAGTAAATTTCCCCTGCCCGCAAAAATCCCGTGCTTTTAATAATTTCCGAGTTTTTTGATCTTTTCTGATTGCTATGACCGTCACGCAATGTCAATCAGGGGTTTACACCCGGTGGCACAGATTGCCGTGGTAGTAATAATTTATTAATGCCAAAAATTGTGAGCTTAATCACATTGAAACGCTTGCCGCCATCCCGCGCACAATGTTCCGCGGACAATTGCTTGAGATAATTTCAAAACAATGTTTTATTAAAAATAAATAAAAACTATTTTTTTTGAAATACATGAGATCAGTCACAACGGTAACCTCATGAAATTGGTTAGCATTGCCCCTCTTTAACGATGTCACTGGTAAGGAATAACCATGTATAAAATTGCAGGCGCGGCCCTTTTTTCATTGCTGTTGAGCAGCAGCTGTTTCGCCCAAAGCGCCGATGCCACGGCGGTAACCAAGGCGGTGGAAACCATGCGCCAGGCCATGGTCAGCGCCAAGAAAGCCGATCTGGAGAAAGTGGGCGCGCCGACGCTGAGCTATGGCCACTCCAGCGGTAAAATCCAGAACAACGCCGAATTTGTCGATGCCATCGTCACCGGTCAATCCAAATTCCTGACGCTGGATCTCAAAGACCAAACCGTGCAGGTCGACGGCGACGTGGCCATCGTCAGGCATATCCTGCAGGCGAAAACCGCGGACGGCGGCAAGCCGGGCGAAGTGAAAATCGGCGTCATGCAGGTATGGCAGAAAAATGCGGCGGGCGCCTGGAAGCTCCTGGCGCGCCAGGCCTATTCATTGCCTAAATAAACCCCTGCCAGCGCGGCTCTCGGATATGAGGGCCGCTGCGTCGTTTTCCCCGCGCCCACCGGGCTTTCCGCTGTAAAAAAAATGTAACTTTTTGTCAACGCAAAAAGAATTCATCTCCTGCTTTTTAGCCGAGCGGTGAAGTTTTACTGTTTTAAATCAATTGATTAAAAAAATAATTTCTTGTATTTCGCCGTTCAATTCTTTTTACCCGCACCATCCGCCGGCGCGGCTTGTCACAAAACGGTAATGAAATCTCGCGCCGTAGCGGATTAATTGCTATACAGATAACTATCACCCATCCCTTACCGGAAGACCGCCTTGAAACGCTGCTGCTATAGCCGGAGGTATTTCCCTTACTGCCCGATGGAGGGAGAACAATGTCAGCGGAAACCCTGTCGATAGTATTATTTATAGCGGCGGTTATTATTTATTCAACGAAAGCCAAAAAAAATAAATATTTGTTTTCATTAGTGCTGTTTGTTTTAGGTATTTATATTCTGCTTAATTTAGTCAGGGTCGCCAGTAATTACTTTACCGGCGCCGGCATCAATGATTCGGTGCTGTATACCCTGACCAGCAGTTTAACCGGCGCCGGATTAGGCAAGTACATCCTGCCCTTTGCCGGTTTCATCCTGGCTTCCCTGCTGGTGTTCAGCCTGATGTCATGGCTGTTGCTATTCAGAAAAGCCGGCGGCGGCCGCACGGCTTACGGCCTGCTGGCTCTCGTTTTGGCCGTGGTCGCCGTGATTGCCACGCCGGCCAGCGGTGAAATTGCCGGCCTGGTTAAATCCCAGTTGGCAAGCGGCGATACGGACTTTAATACCTATTACAGAACCCCGTCCAAAACACTGGCGAAAGACAGCCCCAACCTTATTTATATCTATGCCGAAAGCCTGGAAAGAACCTATTTTGATCAGGACGCCTTTGCCGGTTTAACCACCGAGCTTAACAGTCAGAAAAACGATGCTATAGATTTCAGCAATACCACCCAATTGCCCGGCACCGGCTACACCATTGCCGGAATGGTGGCGTCGCAGTGCGGCATTCCGTTATTCGCCCCCTTTGACGGCAATGCCTCAAGTTCGTTATCGACCTTTTACCCCCATGATATTTGCCTGGGCGATATACTGCAGGCTTCCGGTTACGATACCTATTTTTACCAGGGGGCCGATATGGCGTTTGCCGGTAAAGGCCTGTTCCTGAAGTCCCATGGTTTTGAGCATATCTATGGTTTCCAGGAGCTTAAGGGACTGGTCAAGGATCCCGACTACCGCAACGAGTGGGGCTGGTATGACGATACCCTGCTGGATCTGGTCTATGATAAATTTATTGCGCTGTCGCAACAAAAACAGCGGTTTGCCTTATTTGCGCTGACCGTCGACACCCATCATCCGGACGGATATATTTCGCGATCCTGCATCAATCGCTCCTATGCGTATGACAATATGGAAAACAGCTCCCTAAGCGCCGTGGCCTGCAGCCAGGAGCATATCGCGGGGCTTATCAAAAAAATCCGCGCATCGGGCTATTTCAAAAACACGGTGATCGTGGTGTCTTCCGATCACCTGGCCATGAACAATACCGCCTATGATATTTTAAATCAGCACGACAGAAAGGATCTGTTCTTTATCCTGCGCGGCGACAAGGAGCAGCCCCAGGTCAGTAATGTTAAGCGCAGCACGCTGGATAACGGCGCGACTGTATTGGATGTGCTGGGGGGCGATAACTATATCGGCCTGGGCCGGAGCAGTTTATCCTCCACATCGTTATCAACCTATTTTTTAAATCTCGATGATAAGATAACCGCATGGATACCGGATGTTATCCGGCAGTGGGATTTCCCGACCAAGATAAAAAAATATAAAATTGATGTAAATGCCAAAACCATCGGCTTTTCCGGCGTTCAATTTAAAATACCGTTGATTTTAAAAATTGATAAAAATAATATTGAGCCGATGTTCGACGTGTATTTATCCGCACCGTTAAAACAGCAATTGGCGAAATTGAATGCCCGGGATAAATTTTTATGGATTGATGACTGTAATAAAATGGCCGATATTTGGGATCCATCGCTGAGCCAGGTAACCAATTATTGTGTCGCCGTCGGCAACCTGAGCACCCAGCCGAACATCGTTAAAATCGACTCCGACGTGTATCGCGGCAAGGTGTCGTTCAAAAAACTGCCGCAGGGCGATGAGGCGCAGTTTGAGCAGACCGTCGGCAGACTGAACTTATCCGCTCCCGCGACAAATTAACCCCCTGGCACCGGACGGGGGTTGCAGCGCCGGTGATAGCGCCCGCCGGTTTAGCCTGCCGCCCCTGTCCCGGCGATAAAATGCCGCAGCGATGGTTATTTATTAAACATCCTCATGCTGCGGTTTGATAAAATATCCCGCGCCACCGGCTTCAATTCATTTCTTATTGTCTTGAGTAATAATTATTATTCTTATTTAAATCGCGCGCGGTGCCGCGCCCACGCCCCGTGTTCACTGGCATAAATGCCCGCCGGCCACTGGCCCGATAGGTCATAAGTTATTCTTATGCTTAGTGGTGATAAACATATGCTTTTTTATACGTGGTTAATTATCGTTGCCTATGTAATATTCCTCAGCAGAAAACCAGCGCCATGGAATAACCCCATGAAGTGGTTAAATTATATTAAAATTATATCAAGGAAAAGCAAATGGCCTTATTCATTAATAGCCGGCCTTCAGCGTTATCGCTGCTGACTGTGTTAGCGTTAGGCAGTATCGTCTCCGTTGCCGCCCATGCCGACCAGTTGGCCAATATCAAGCAGGCCGGCGTTATTCGTGTCGCCACCTTCGATTCCAACCCGCCGTTTGGTTCCGTCGATGCCAAAACCCATAATATCGTCGGTTACGACGTGGACTTTGCCAAGGCGCTGGCAGACGCGCTGGGCGTGAAGCTGGAGCTGGTGCCCACCAATCCGGCCAACCGCATTCCTCTGCTGCAGTCGGATAAAGCCGATATTATCGTGGCCGACATTACCATCACGCCGGAGCGGGCCAAGGTCATTGATTTTTCCATTCCCTATTTTGTCACCGGGCAGCAGTTCCTGGTGCCGGTAAACTCGCCGGATAAACTGGACGGTTACGCCAACGCGCGTATCGGCGCGGTAAAGGGCACCACCGGCGAGCAGGAATTGCATCATCGTTTCCCGAATGCGCGCGTCTTGTCCTATGATGATATTCCGCTGGCGCTGACGGCGCTGCGCAACGGCAACGTGCAGGCCATCACCCAGGACAGCACCATCCTCGCCGGCCTGCTCGACGGCGCGCCGGATAAAGCCAAATATAAAGTGCTGCCGGAGCTGCTGAGTAAAGAAGAGATAGGCGTCGGGGTGAAAAAAGACGAGACCGCGTTGCTCACCTTCGTTAATAACGAGCTGCTGAAACTGGAAAAAAACGGCCAGGCTACCTCCATCTATAATAATTGGTTCGGACCCCAGACCAAATCGCCTCAACCGCGTCTGTTTACCATAACAGCGAAATAATCAGGCTGAATCAATGCAATCCCAGTACGACAATCTGCAACCATCCGCCGCCCCGGTGGCGGATACCCCTGCCCCACATGCCATCCCCGCCGTCGAGTTCCGCCAGGTTGATAAATTTTTCGGCCCCCACTACGTGATCCGCCAGGTGGATTTCAGCGTCGGACGCGGCGAGGTGGTGGCGATTTGCGGCCCCTCGGGGTCGGGGAAATCCACCCTGATACGCCTGATCAATCAGCTGGAAACCGTAAGCGGAGGTGAAATCCTGATCGACGGTCATCCCACCTCGGCGTTGAAAGGCCGCGCGCTGCGTGAACTTCGCACCCATATCGGTTTTGTGTTCCAGCAGTTTAATCTCTACGGCCATCTTAACGCCCTGGATAATGTCAGCCTGGCGCTGATCACCGTGCACGGCTGGACGCGGGCGAAAGCGCATGACAAAGCGCAGAGTCTGCTGGAGCGGGTGGGATTGGGCGATAAGGCGTCTTTTCTGCCGTCCCAGCTGTCCGGCGGCCAGCAGCAGCGGGTAGCGATTGCCCGCGCCCTGGTCACAGACCCGACGCTGATTCTTTTTGATGAGCCGACCTCGGCGCTGGACCCGGAAATGATCGGCGAAGTGCTGCAGGTAATGCAGGAACTGGCCCATAGCGGCATCACCATGGTGGTGGTCACCCATGAAATGAGCTTCGCCCGCAAAATAGCCGATCGGGTGGTGTTTATGGACGGCGGCGTCATCCTGGAGCAGGCCGACCCGGAGACCTTTTTCAGCGCGCCGGTGCATCCGCGCGCGCAGCGTTTTTTGCAGAAGGTGCTTAATCCGCTGCATGCGCGCCTGGAGGAGAGCTGATGGCCTGGCACCTGGATTGGGCCGGCGTGCTGACCGGCCAGCCCTGGCAATGGATCCTGTCCGGCTTTGCCGCCACCTTGTACGTCACCTTGTTCGGTTGCCTGGCGGCGACGCTGATAACCCTATTGATGCTGGCGCTGCGCCTGGCGCCGGGGCCGATTGGCCGCGCCCTGGCGGCGGCGTTTGTCTCGGTGTTTCGCAACACGCCGCTGCTGGTGCAATTATTGTTCTGGTATTTTGCCGCCTGGGGCGCGCTGCCGCAAGGCGTGCGCCTGTACATCGGCGATATGCACCCCTGGTCGATTCTGCCGGGCAACGTCCTGTGGCTGGCGCCGGAATTCCTTTGCGCCGCCTGGGGATTGTCGCTGTTCTGCGCGGCGTTTTTGCTGGAGGAAATCCAGGCGGGGTTGAACTCCGTGCCGCCGGGACAAACGGAGGCCGCGCTATCGCAAGGGTTCAGCCAGTGGCAAATCCTGCGCCATGTGCTGTTGCCGCAGGGACTGCTCAATGCCTGGCAGCCCCTGGTCGGACAATACCTGAACCTGATGAAGCTTTCGTCGCTGGCCAGCGGCATCAGCTTCGCCGAATTGACCTATCAGATAGGCCGGGTGGAGAGTTTTAACGCCCACGCGCTTGAGGCGTTTGCGGTGGGCACCGGGCTTTATCTGCTCTTGGGCGTGGCGATGGGATCCCTGCTGATATATATGGGCCCAAAGCGCCGCGACGGCAGGCAACCGCTGTTGCCCGCGGCCGGCCTCGATGCGCCGCCGGCCGGCAATCCGATAAGCGGAGCTCGCCATGACCTTTAATATCGACGTGATCCTCGCTAACCTGACCTACCTGCTATGGGGACGCCTGGCCGACGGCCAGCCGGGCGGCGTGCTGCTGACGCTGATGATGGCGCTGTGCGCCGGCGCGCTGGCGCTGGCGCTCGGCGTCACGCTGGCGTGCCTGGCCTGGCGCTATCCGGGCTGGACGCGCCGGGCGCTGTTTATCTGGGCTGAAATCATTCGCGGCATACCGCTGATTTTTGTTATCTTCTGGCTGTTTTTCCTGCTGCCCATCCTGTTCGGCGGCTCGATACCCGGTCCGCTGACGGTGATTCTGGCCCTGGCCTGGTTTACCTCGGCGGCGGTGATGCATACCACGCTCGCCGGCCTGAACGCCCTGCCTGCGGGACAGGTGGAAGCGGGCCTTGCCTCGGGACTGGGCGAGTGGCAAATCCTGCGCCGGGTTTTATTGCCGCAGGCCATGCCCAATCTGCTGCCGTCTTATATCGGGCTGATGGTCTCCCTGATCAAGGACACCTCGC
Organism: Sodalis sp. C49; assembly: GCF_046352915.1. Lineage (NCBI taxonomy): Bacteria > Pseudomonadati > Pseudomonadota > Gammaproteobacteria > Enterobacterales > Bruguierivoracaceae > Sodalis > Sodalis sp. C49. Next base: position 1,696,176 of record NZ_CP163303.1, read on the forward strand.
TGGCGTTTATCGTTAACGTGCCGGAGCTGACCACCGTGGCGGGCCAGGTCAATAACCGCGAACAGATCTATCCCACCGAGATTTTTGTCTTTATCGGCGTCATTTATTACCTGCTGTGTTATGGCCTGTCCCTGCTGGCCACCCGACTGGGCGCGCCGAAGCCGCTGTCCCGGTAGCGCCCCGCCCGGCGCGTGGGCGGATGCTGCGCCAGCCTTACCCGGCGCGGGCGCAATCGCCGGATTCGCTCCCGCGCCGGGCACCATTACAGCATATGGCGCCGGGCCTCGGTCCGCACCCGGTGAAGCACCCGTTGTTTAATGTCGCTGTAGCCGGGGGCCTGCGCCAGGGTCTCGATATCCCGCTGCGGGCCGAACGGCACCCGCACTTCCTCAACGATTTTCCCCGGCCGCGCCGACATTACCAGGATACGGTCGGCGAGAAACAGCGCCTCTTCCACATCGTGGGTGACAAATAAAATCGTCGTGCCGGTTTGCTTCCAGGCGGCGCGCAGCAGTTCCTGCATCATCATCCGGGTTTGCGCGTCCAGCGCGCCGAAGGGTTCATCCATCAGTAATATTTCGGGGTCGGGCAGCCAGGCCCGCGCCAGCGCCACCCGCTGCTTCATGCCGCCGGACAGCTGCCAGGGCGCATGCTGCTCAAAGCCCGCCAGTCCCACCCGCTGAAGCCAGGCATTGGCGTCGGCATCGGCCGCCGCCTTTTTCCGGCCCGCCATGCGCGCGCCGAAGGTGACGTTAGCCAGCACCGACAGCCAGGGAAATAAATTGGGCTGCTGGAACACCATGCCCCGGCTGGGATGCGGCCCCTTGACCGGCCGACCCGCGCACAAGATCCGCCCTTGCCGTACCGGCGTAAAGCCGGCAATCATATTCAGGATGGTGGATTTGCCGCAGCCGGAGGGGCCGAGCAATACCACGAACTCCCCGGCGGCCAGTGACAGCGAGACATCGTCCAGCACCGTCAGAGGCGCCTGCCTGCCGGTAAAAACCTGCGTAATATGCTCAACAGCGATATGTGCCGTCATGCGTCCTTCCCCGCCCAGGGCACCAGCCATTTCTGTACTCCCACGATCGCCAGATCCAGCATATAACCGATGGCGCCGAGCAGCAGGATGCCTATCATCACGATATCGGTGCGCAGATAGGCGCTGGCGTTGATCACCATCCATCCCAATCCCGACGTAGCCGCCACCAGTTCGGCGGCAATCAGCGACGTCCAGCCGACGCCGATGGACAGCCGCACGCTGGTAAACAGCTCGGGCAAGGTATCCGGCAAGACCACCCGCCAGAAAATCTGCCGGCGCGAGGCGCCCAGCGTCTGCGCTACGCGGATGCGGGCATCGCCGATGCGCTCCACCGCGGCGGCGGCGCCCACCACCACGCTCAGAAAAGTGGCGATAAAAATAAGGAAAAATTTCGACGACTCGCCAATACCCAGCCAGACCACCGCCAGCGGAATAAGGGCGATTTTCGGCAAGGGCCGCAAAAACTGCACAAACGGGTTGAGCGCGGCGGCGATGGGCGCCGACAACCCCATCAACAGCCCCAGCGGGATGCCGCACACGATGGCGACGGCAAAAGCGCTCAGCGCCCGCGCCAGGCTCACCGCGATATGCTCCCAAAGCGGCACCTGGCGGTAGCCGTCGCGCAACAGCTCAACCGTGGTTTCAGCCAGATCCGACAAAGGCGGCAGCAATAGCGGGTCGACCCATCGCCGTTCCCCGGCGATTTGCCAGAGCAGGAAAAACAGCGCCACCGAGACGACGCTGATGGCAAGATGATGAACAACTTTCATAACGGTATTTATTTACCCGCGGCCTGGCGAATATAGCTGGAATTAATCGCCCCGTTCCAGGTGGCCGGGATATCCCGTTGACGTACCTCGCCGGTGCTCTCCAGGAAATGGGCGGTCTTATTCACCGCCTGCCCGATGCCGCTGGCGTCGGTATTGGTGCCGTCGCCCAGCCAGGCGGCGGTGCCCTGCTCGGCGATGGAGGGATATTCCAGGCCGGACAGGGTATTGGTGGCGGTGGTGACGGGCGCGCCTACTTCCCGGGCGACAATGGCGGCGGCGGCATCGGGGTCGCGGCGGAATTCATCCACCTTTTGCTGATGTACCTTCAGGAAGTTGGCCACGATCTGAGGATATTGCCGGGCAAAGGCTTTGCGTACCACATAGTTGTTATAAATCAGATAACCGTCCTTTTGCAGATCCCTGGTGGCGAACACCTGATGGCCGCCGGACGCTTCCAGCTCCTGGGCAAAAGGCGCCCAGACATAACCGGCGTCGATATCGCCGCGTTTCCAGGCCGCCACCAGTTCCGCCGGGCGCAGCGGGATCAGGGTGATCTTGCCGCGATCGAGTTTGTGCACTGCTATCGCCGCTTCCAGCGCGTACTGGGACGTGGAGTTGGGCGGGTAGCCCACACGTTTGCCCTCGATATCCTGCAGGCTATTGATGCCCCGTTTGCCGATCAGGCGCTCATAGGTGGCAATGACGCCGGAAATGCCGACGATTTCCACCGGCAGCTTGCGCACGATGCCGGCGGTGGCCGGGCTGGAACCAAAATTGGCGATATCGATGGCATCGCTGGCGAAATAATTCAGCGCATCGGCGCCCGAGGCGAACTGCACCCACTTCACCTTGGTGCCCAGCGCTTTTTCCAGACTGCCGTCCGCCTTCGCCAACATCAGCACTTGCGAACCGCCGCTGTAGGCAATCCGCACTTCCTGCGGCACCGCCGCAGCGGCAAAGGCCGGGGATAATGACATTAACCAGCTGGCCGCGCCAAACGCCGCCGTTATTATTTTATGCATAAAATATCCTGTGAAATGAAAGCGAATCATTTTATTGTTAGGCCAGTAGCACGGGGCACAGTATAAAGGCAAAGGCTCTGCCTTATTTAGCTAAGATATGAATATTCAAAGTGAATAACTGACTATATGCCGGCCAATACGCTCAACGCCGTCGATATGGCCATAAATTAGGCAGTCGTGAAAAATAATTCTTCTTCTCTTCCGTCAACGCTGTAGAAAAAGAGAATATTATTTCATCAATCTCTTTTCAATAGACTGAAATTTATACTTTTTATATTTTTGACTTGATTATAACCAAATAATAGGACCCCACGAATTGGGCGCTTTGGTAATATTCCGCTTATTTCTAAAAAATAACCGCACGGCAACCTTCGTCCAGAAATTCACTAAGGTTATGCGCTATTTTCATTTTAAGCTCAATTGCGAAATAGTGTATGGTTTTGCGCATGTCCTAATACTATTTATCTCATTATGAGGTTACCCATGACCACCGATACCCTGATCAAACGGATTGACGATGCCATAGATCGGCAGCGGGAAACGTATATTGCCGTCAGCCAGGATATACATGCGCATCCGGAAACCGGCAATAATGAATATTACGCCAATAAGATCCTTACCGGCCTGCTGACCGCGGCGGGATTTACGGTGACATCCAACGTGGCCGGGCATGAAACCGCATTTCACGCCGTCAGGGATAGCGGCAAACCCGGGCCGACGGTGGCCTATCTGGCGGAATACGACGCCCTGATCGGCATCGGCCATGCCTGCGGACACAATATTATCGGCGTGACCAGCATCGCCGCCGCCATTGCGCTCGCGGAAACCTTGCCGGAAACCGGCGGCAAAATCGTGGTATTGGGCACCCCGGCGGAGGAAGGCGGGCTAAAGGGACCGGGCGGGCGAAACGGCAATGTCAAAGCCCGTTTTGTCGAACATGGCTTCCTGCGGGGAGTGGACGCGGCGCTGATGATCCATCCCGCCGGCCGCACGCGCCTGTCGGGCCCGTCGCTTGCCAATAATCATCTTTATTTTAATTTTTACGGCAAGCCTTCCCATGCGGGCAGTTCCCCGCATCTGGGCATCAACGCCCTGGACGCGGTGGTGCTGCTCTATAACGGCATCAGCGTACTGCGCCAGCAGCTGCCGGCGAGCGTTCGGGTACACGGCATTATTACCGATGGCGGCCAGGCCCCGAATGTGATCCCGGAATTCGCCGCGGCGCATTATTACATCCGCGCCAATACCCGCGAGGAAGTGATAGCCCTGGAGCCGCGCATCCGCGCCATTGCCGAGGGGGCGGCGCTGGCCACCGGCACGCGCGTGGAGATAGAACACCAGGTGGGTCCGCGCGATTTTCGCATTAACCACACCTTGAATACCCTGCTGCTGGATGTCCTGTCCGCCCATGGCGAACAGGTGGATCTCACGCCCAAAGAAGGTCTGGGGTCCACCGACGCCGGCGATATCAGCCATGCCGTGCCTACCGCGCATCCCTATATCAAGATAGGTCCCGATGACCTGATAGGCCATACGGTGGCGTTTCGCGAAGCCGCCAATTCCCCACGCGGCTACCAGGCGCTGGTGACCGGCGCCCGGGTGCTGGCTAAAACCGGCTACCGGCTGCTGACCGACGCGCATCTGCTCGAACGTATCAAGCAGGAGCAAGCATGAGCTTAATCAATACCATGCGGTTCCATGCCGCCCTGTTTTTACTGTGCGCGGCCCTGCCCGGGTACACCGCCCCGGCCACCGGCGGCGGCGCCCTGAATATCGCCTACGGCAACCGGCCCGGCACCCTGGATCCTTATCTGACCACCAATAACGCCACCTCGGATGTCGACCGCCATATTTTCGAAGAGCTGTTCGTGATTAACGATAAGTTCGAGCCGGTGCCGGAACTGGTCGATCATTACCAGCTCAGCGACGATCGGCTGGTGTATACCTTTACCCTGCGCGACCATATCGTGTTCCAGAACGGCCAGCCGCTGACCGCGGACGACGTTGTCGCCTCCATGAACCGCTGGCTGGCGTTGTCCACCCAGGGTAAAGCCAACCTGCCCGGCGCCGCCTTTACGAAAATCGACCCGTTGACGGTGCAATTGACCCTGAAAACGCCGTCGCTTATCACACTGAATATTCTGGCCGATGTGAAGAATATTGCCGCCATCATGCCAAAAAGCATCATAGATAAGGCCAACGAGACGAAAAGCCCGGTGACCGAGCTGATTGGCACCGGTCCCTACCAGCTGGCGGAGTTCAAACAGGGCGAATTTCTGCATCTCGCCCGCTTTGACGGTTATGTTTCCCGCATTGAACCGGCCAGCGGCCTGGCGGGCAAAAAAAACGCCTATGTGAAAGATATTTTTTTCCGGTATGTTACCGATGAATCCACCCGGCTGGCCGGCGCGCTGACCGGCGAGTACGATCTGGTGTTTAACCTGCCCAAGGACAATATCGACCAGCTTAAACAGGCGCCGGGCATTCAGTTATTTGCCCCGGAATCCGGCGGTTCGCTTATCACCTATTTGTTCAATAAGAAAACCGGACCCTTCGCCGACGTCAAGCTGCGCCAGGCGTTTAATACCGCATTGGATGTCAACAGCGTCCTGCTGGCCGGCTATAGCGACCCGCGTTTTTTCAGCGCCGATTCCTCCCTGGGATTTCCGCAGCAGGTGGATTGGTATAGCGGGGCCGGCAAACCTTACTATAACGTCAATAAGCTCGACGAGGCCCGCAGGCTGGTCAAGGAATCCGGCTACCAGGGGCAGGAGGTGGTGATTATCGCCACCAAGGAATATGCCGAACTCTACAACCTGGCGATCGTGGCCCAACAGGTGCTGAAACAAATCGGCGTTAAATCCCGGCTGGATGTCTATGACTGGCCGACGGTATTGCAGCGCCGCCAGGACCCGAAAAATTTCGATCTCTGCGCCCTGGAATTCTCCATGCGCCAGGTACTGCATCAATATCCCTTCCTCGACTCGCGGGCCAATTTCCCCGGCTGGTCCAACAGCCCGGACATCGACAGCGTTCTGGATCGCATTAAGCAGGCGCCCTCGCTACAGGATGCCAAACCGCTGGTGGACCAACTGCACGTCCTGACCTGGCAATACCTGCCGGTGATTGTGCTGGGCCATACCCAGCCTGAACCCATTGCCGTCAAGGACGGCGTCAAGGGCTACGCGGACCTGATCGGCCCGATTTTATGGAATGTGCAGGTCCCGGATAAATAACCTTTGCCCGGTCGGTTTTTTAGCGGCCCGCTGCCGGCCCGGTTACGGCGGGCAAGGATAAACAAATGGTATGGTATGCGTTACACCGGCTGTTGGCGCTGATCCCGGTATTGCTGGTGGTGGCGGTGGTGGTGTTCTGCCTGGTGCATCTTGCGCCGGGCGATCCGGTGCTGGTGGTCCTCGGCAATGACGCCCGGCCGGAAGACGTGCTGGCGATGCGCGCCAGGCTCGGCCTTAACCGGCCGCTGGTTGAACAGTTCTGGCTATGGTTTTCCCGCATCCTGCAAGGCGATCTGGGGTACTCCCTGTTTATGCGGGAAAGCGTGATCACGCTGTTCATGCAGCATCTTAAACCCACGCTATCGCTGGCGTTGCTGGCGCAGGGCATGGCCATGCTGCTTGGTATCCTGGGCGGCATCGCGGCGGCTTACCGGCGCGGGCGCTTTACCGATCGCCTGATTATGGCGCTGGCGACCTTCGGGCTGTCGATTCCGGGCTTTTTACTCGGCCTGTTCCTGATTTTCTTTTTTGCCGTCCATCTGCGCTGGTTTCCGGTGATCGGCTATAAATCCGGCCAACTCAGCCTGTGGCAAAACCTGCATTACCTGTTCCTGCCGGCGCTGGCGCTGGCCATCCGCATCGCCGCCCTGCTGGCGCGCATGACCCGCGCGGTCATGCTGGACGTGCTTCATGAGAACTACATCAAGACCGCGCGGGCCAAAGGCGTTCCCGAACGGGGGGTATTGCTGCGCCATGCGTTTAAAAACGCCTGGATCCCGGTACTGAATATCTGCGGCGAATCCTTTGGATCGCTTATCACCGGCGCCATCGTGATTGAAAGCGTGTTCGGCATTCCCGGCGTCGGGTCATTGATTATCGATTCCATCGAGCGGCGGGATTTTACCGTGATCCAGGGGTCGGTGCTGCTGATTACCACCAGCTACGTAGTGATTAACCTGCTGGTCGATCTGTCGTTTGGGTGGATCGATCCGCGCCTTAAGGTGAAGGCATGATGCGCCGCCATCCCGCTTTTTCGCACCGCATGGCGCCCGCGCCATGGCAACCAGGAGGGCCGCGCCATGACGGTATTGTCGCGTCATAAAATGATGCTGGCCGGCGGCGTGATACTGCTGCTGCTGGTCGTGCTGTCGCTGGCCGCGGGGTATTTCAGCCCCTACGATCTTTATGCCCTCGATCCGCTCAGCCGGTTAAAAAGCCCGACCGCGCAGCATTGGTTCGGCACCGATAACTTTGGCCGCGATGTGTTGACGCGCGTGGCCTACGCCATTCGCATCTCCCTGCTGGTGGGCATGTCGGTCGCCGCGGCCGCCGGGGTATTCGGCTTGATAACCGGCCTGCTGTCCGCCTGGTACCGGCCGGTGGATCTGATCGCCATGCGCGTTTGCGACGGCCTGTTTGCCTTCCCTTCCCTGTTGCTGGCCATTGCCATCGTCGGCATCCTGGGGCCGAACACCCTGAATGTGGTATTGGCGCTGTCGCTGGTATATATCCCCTCCATCGCGCGGGTGGTGCGCTCGGCGGCGCTGGTGATTAAGGAAAAGAATTATATCGAGGGCCTGAGGGCCCAGGGCGCCACCGACGGGCGCATGATCTGGCGCCATATCCTGCCGAATGTGATGTCGCCCTTTATCGTGCAGATCACCTTTATTTTTTCCGTGGCCATTCTTACCGAGGCGGCGTTAAGTTTTCTCGGCTCCGGTGTGCCGGCGCCGATGCCCAGCCTGGGCAATCTGCTGCTGGAGGGTAAAAAAGTGATCTTTACCTCCTGGTGGATGACCTTTTTTCCCGGCATCTCGATCGTTATCCTGATCTTAGCCCTTAATATCCTCGGCGACGGCCTGCGCGACCTGCTGGATCCCACCATCCGCCCCTTGCCGCGACGCGTGCTGGGCATGTTAAGAGACAGGCCTTAGCGTTATGGCAGACAGTATGATACCCGGCGCCCCGCTGCTGGCGGTGAATGACCTGGTGGTCAAAATAGCCACTGAACAGGGCGTCGTCAGGCCGGTGCGCGGTATTTCTTTCGCCGTGAAGGCGCATGAAACCCTGGGCATTATCGGCGAATCCGGCTGTGGTAAAAGCGTCACCGCCGAAGCCGTTATGGGGCTGCTGGACCCCCGCATCACCGAGGCGCAGGGCAGCGTACGCTTTAACGGCCGCGATTTGCTGGCGCTATCGCAGCGCGAGCGGCGCGCCATCCAGGGCAATACCCTGTCGATGGTTTTCCAGGATCCGCTGTCGAGTTTAAACCCGCTCTTTACCGTCGGCCGCCAGATCGGCGAGAGCCTCCAACTGCACGCCGACCTGTCCCGCCGGCAGCGGGCCGCGCGGGTGATGGCGCTGCTGGAACAGGTGGGCATCCCGGATCCGGCGCGTTGTTGCGCCGCTTATCCCCATGAAATTTCCGGCGGCATGCGCCAGCGGGTGATGATTGCCATGGCCGTGGCCTGCCATCCGGCGCTGCTTATCGCCGATGAGCCGACCACCGCCCTGGATGTGACGATTCAGGCGCAAATCCTGCAGTTGCTGGAGTCGCTTAAGGCCGCCAACGGCATGGGCATCATTTTGATTACCCATGATTTGTCGGTCGTCGCGCAAATGTGCCAGCGGGTAATCGTCATGTATCTGGGTGAAGTGGTGGAGGAAGCCGACGTCATGACCTTATTCGACCGGCCCCGGCACCCCTATACCCGGGGTTTGATGGCGGCAATCCCGTCGCTGCGCGGCGCGCGTCAATCCCGGCTGACGGAAATCAAGGGCAGCGTGCCCCCGCTTACCGACAGCCCGGCCGGCTGCGGCTTCGCCCCCCGCTGCCCGTTTGCCGGCGCCATATGCCGGCGTCATCCGCCGCTGGCGGCGATAAGGGATGGCGGCGCGACCGCCGGCCCGGAGGCTTCGCGTCATGCCGTGCGCTGCTGGAAAGCCGAAGAACTCGACCGGGAAACAGTATTATGAACCCAACTGCCGTTTACCCGCCGCCGCTGTTGCGCGTTAGTCATCTGACGAAAAAATTCAAAGTCCGCCAGGGCCTGCGCACTCGCTGGATCACCGCGGTGGATGACGTTAGTTTTCATGTTGATGAGCGGGAAACCTACGCCTTGGTGGGTGAATCCGGCAGCGGCAAAAGCACGACCGGCAGGACGCTGCTGCGGCTCACCGACGCCAGCGCGGGGCGCGCCGATTTTGCCGGCCGCGATATTTTCAGCCTGTCGGCGGCGCCCCTGCGCGCCCTGCGCAAAGATATACAGATGATATTCCAGGATCCGCTGTCCTCCCTGGATCCCAAGCGTACCATCGGTTACAGCGTGGCGGAGCCGTTAATTATCCACGGTATCGGTAATAGCGCCGAACGCGAGGCCCGCGTCGGGCAACTGCTCGCCAGGGTGGGTTTCAGCCCGGCGGACGCCAAACGCTATCCGCACGAATTTTCCGGCGGACAGCGCCAGCGCGTGGGCATCGCCAAGGCGCTGATCCTCAATCCCCGGCTTATCGTCTGCGACGAGCCGGTCTCGGCGCTGGATGTTTCGATTCAATCGCAGATCCTGAACCTGCTGCTGGAACTGCAGCGGGAAAATGGTCTTGCCTACTTATTTATCGCCCACGATCTCAGCGTTGTGCACCATATCGCCGATCGCATCGGCGTCATGTACCGGGGACGCCTGGTGGAGGAAGCGCCGGCGGATGCGCTGTTTGCCGACCCCCGGCATCCCTATACCCGCTATCTGCTGGCCTCGATACCGCCGTCGCATCCGCGTTTGAAAACCGTCGCCGCCACGCCCGCCCTCCGCGCCGATACGGGGCCGCATACGGGCCGGGGCTGCGTCTTCAGCGGCAAATGCCCGCACGCGATGCCACGCTGCTTTACACAGTTGCCGATTGATCGCCGCGTCGGCGACAGGCATCATGTTGCCTGCCATCTTGCCGGCTGATCGGCGCGCGCCGCAACGCCGGGGCGGGCGGGCATGTTTTCTAACCAATCTGGATTGTCATGGCCATTGTGAAAGATAACCACCCTGAACAGGCTTTACCGGTCGCCCGCGCCGGCCGCAAAGTGCTGGGCGCGGCCAGCCTGGCGCATTTATATCATGATGGCGCGACCGACATGCACTACCTGCTGTTTGCCGTGTGGCAGCAGCAGTTCGGCCTGTCGATGATGCAAATCGGGCTGCTCAAGACGCTGTTTTCCGGCTCGCTGGCCGTCTGGCAGATTCCAGCGGGTGAACTGGGCAAAGCGTTTGGCGAGCGCAGGCTGTTAATCGCCGGCACGCTGCTGTTGTCCGCGGCGTTATTTTTATATGGTTTCTCCGGCGGCATCCTGCCGCTGATGGCGTTGATTATCGTGGGCGGCATGGGCGCCAGCGTGCAGCACCCGTTGGCATCAAGCTATATTTCACAGTATTTTACCGTCCGGCAGACCCGGCTGGCGCTAAGCACCTATAACTTTTTCGGCGATGTCGGCAAGTGCCTGATTCCCAGCGCCATTTCTGGTTTATTGTTACTCATCGCCTGGGGCTGGTCGGTACGGGTCATCGCGGTTGCGGGCATCCTGGTGGCCGTCGGCCTGCGCTTTTTGTTGCCCCAACGCGTTGCCGGACAAGCCGGCGTTGCGCCGTCGCCGGGACGGGAAGGCGCCGCCTATCAGCCGCTGCCCCGCGTCCCCGAGGCCAGACGCCGGTTAGCCTTTATCTCCTTATGCGTTATCGGCAGTCTGGATAATGCCACGCGCGCCGGCACCCTGACGTTCCTGCCTTTTTTACTGGCCGCCAAGGGCGCGACGCCCGCCGGCGTCGGCTTTGCGCTGACCACCATTTTTATCGGCGGCGCCTGCGGCAAATTAGTCTGCGGCGCACTGGCGCCCAGGCTTGGGGTATTACGCACCGTGGCCGTCAGTGAAATATTCACCGCCGCGCTTATTATTGCTCTGTTATTTACCCCGTTAACCGCCAGTTATCTGTTGCTGATTCCGTTAGGCATCGCGCTAAACGGCACGTCTTCCATCCTGTACGGCACCGTGGCGGAACTCGCCAAACCCGGCCAGCAAACCCGCGCTTTTTCCATTTTTTATACCATCTCCCTTGGCTGCGGCGCCCTGATGCCTATCGTCTACGGCGCGCTCGGCGATCGTATTGGTATCGTTCCCGCGCTGAATATCGTGGCGCTGTTGCTTATCGGCGTGCTGCCGCTGCTACTGCCGTTAAGGGTCATCAGCAAATAAAATTTTGCGGATGATGGATTAAAAAAAAAAGGATTTTCGCCCTCCAGCGGTTATATTCTACCGATAGTTCAGCGGCCTTACGGCAACCCATGTTCTGTCCGCCGCTGTTTATTTAGCGGATTAAGCGGGGCGCCATGGCTGCGGCTGTAACAATTTTTATCTTCACGATCGTATTGGTTATCTGGCAGCCCAAGGGACTAGGCATCGGCTGGAGCGCCATGCTCGGCGCCGGGCTGGCGCTCGCGAGCGGCGTGGTAGAGGTGGCTGATATCGCCGTGGTGTGGCGGATAGTATGGAATGCCACCGCCACCTTTATCGCTATTATCATTATCAGTCTGTTGCTCGATGAGTGCGGTTTTTTTTCCTGGGCGGCGCTCCATGTCGGCCGCTGGGGAAACGGCCGTGGCCGGCTGCTGTTCAGCTATACCATTCTGCTGGGCGCCGCCGTATCCGCCTTGTTCGCCAATGACGGCGCAGCGCTTATCCTCACGCCAATCGTGATGTCCATGCTGCTGGCGCTGGGGTTCAAGCGCAGCACCACCCTGGCGTTTGTCATGGCGGCGGGTTTTATCGCCGATACCGCCAGCCTGCCGCTGGTGGTATCGAACCTGGTGAATATCGTCTCGGCCGATTATTTCAAACTGGGTTTTAATGCCTATGCCTCGGTCATGGTGCCGGTCAATATTGCCGCCGTGGCCGCCACCCTTATTACGCTGCACCTGTTTTTCCGGCGTGAAATACCGGCAAACTATGACGTCGCGCGCCTGCCTGCGCCGAAGGATGCCATTCGCGACCCGGCCACCTTCCGTACCGGATGGGTGGTGCTGATCCTGCTGTTGGGGGGCTTTTTCGGCCTGGAACCGCTGGGCGTTCCGGTCAGCCTGATCTCCGCCGCCGGCGCGCTGATCCTGTTTGTGGTGGCGAAAAAGGGCCGCGCCATCAATACCGGCCGGGTGCTGCGCGGCGCGCCCTGGCAAATCGTTATTTTTTCCCTGGGGATGTACCTGGTGGTGTATGGCCTGCGCAACGCCGGTCTGACCCATGCGCTGTCCGCCCTGTTAAGCCGGTTCGCCAGCCAGGGCCTGTGGGTGGCGACGCTCGGCACGGGATTCCTGACCGCGTTCTTATCTTCCGTGATGAATAACCTGCCCAGCGTACTGGTCGGCGCGCTGTCGGTGGAAGGCAGCACCGCCACCGGCGTGGTTAAACAGGCGATGATTTACGCCAATGTCATCGGCTGCGATCTCGGGCCTAAAATCACCCCCATCGGCAGCCTGGCCACCTTGCTGTGGCTGCATGTGCTGGCAAAAAAGAATCTGAGCATTTCCTGGGGTTATTATTTTCGCGTGGGAGTGGTAATGACGCTGCCGGTACTGCTGGTGACGCTGGCGGCATTGGCCCTGCGCCTGTCGTTACCCTTTTAATGCCAGGCGCGGCCAGCGGCTATTCGCCGGCCGCGCCGGAAGATCAGTTTTTCATTACAGCATATTTACCCGGCCCTATCAGCATAATCACCAGGCCGCCGAAAAAGTAGAGCGCTTCCGTTTCCAATGCCCAGGCGCCGACATTCGTGAGTTTATAAAAATGCCCCATGCCAACCAGCAGGGTAGCCACCAGCAGATTAAAAGCGATAATAAACGCCGCCGGCCGGGTCATAAACCCGACAATAATCATGATGGGGGCAATAATTTCGCCGATAAAGGCGCCATAGGCGATAAAACCGGGCAACCCGTGGCTTTGCAATAAATCGGCGATCCAGCCGACGCCATGCTGGGTTTTGGCGTAACCATGAAATAACAGTAATATGCCGAAGGTCAGGCGTAACAGAAGCTTACCCGCGTTGGGGCCATCCACGAAACGTGCAAATCCGTTATTAATAGCAGTAAGCATAAGGGTTATCTTCAATAATATTCGTCACAATGTAGGGCTACGTTAACCGATATCCTCTCCGGCATCTAATCAAATAAACTGATAGAGATAGTCAAAAAAGTATCATGTTATTTAATCTGATGACGCCGACAGCAATATTGTCGCGGTTGATAAATAAAAGCATGAGGAAAATAGTTCAACCTGCCGTGGGTAATAATACCGCGATGGATTATAGCCGCGCCCGGTCAGCCGATCCCCGCCTGATGCAAATCGTGCAGATTAAGCGCGCCGACCAGGCGTCCCTCGGTATCCACGACCGGCGCGGCGGTGATATGGTGCTGGTGCAACGCCGCCAGCGCCGCCCCGGCCCGCCATTCCTGCGGCAACCGATAGCCCGGCTGGGTCATGGCATGCCCGACGCACTCGTCCAGTCCATGTCCTTTCACCAGCCAGCGGCGCAGATCGCCGTCGGTAAATACGCCCGCTACCCGATTTTCGCTATCGCATACCGCCACCAGGCCAAGACCGGTTCGGCTCAGTTCCAGCATGGCGTCCAGCACGCTGTCCTGCTGCTTGATCCTGGGCAAACGGTCGTCGCGGCGCATGACATGATGCACCCGGTTCAACAGACTGGCCCCCAGGCTGCCGCCGGGATGCGATCGGGCGAATTGCTCGGCATCGAATCCGCGGTAACGCATCAGCGCCATCGCCAGCGCGTCGCCGATCATCAGCGTGTTCACCGCGCTTGACGTGGGCGCCAGCCCCATCGGGCAGGCCTCCCGCTCAACGCTGATATCCAGCACGCAGGCGGCGGCCTGCGCCAGCGGTGAATCAAGGTTGCCGGTAATGCGCCACCACCGGGATACCGCTTTCGGCCAGCAGCGGCAAAATCAGCCTCAGTTCCTGGGCGCGGCCGGAATAGGAGATAAACACCACCACGTCCTGGCTGCCTATCATGCCCAAATCGCCGTGCAGCGCCTCGGCGGGGTGGACAAAAAACGCCGGCGTGCCGGTACTGGCCAGCGACGCGGCGATCTTTTTACCGATATGCCCCGATTTGCCCATGCCGGAAATCACCACCTTTCCCCGGCAGCCGAGCAACAGCCGGCAGGCGCGCGTTACGCTGTCGTCCAGGCGGTCGCGCAGGCGCCGCGCTTCGGCGATCTCGATATCGAGGGTTTCCCGCGCGTACGCCAGCAACCGGTCACTCATCGTCTTCTCCCACCAGCATCACTTCAATGCCCCTCTCCCGCAGCGCGGCCAGGTACACCGGGTTAATATCGCGATCGGTGATCAGCAGATGGACGGCGTCCAGTTCGCAGACCACGTTGGGGCTTTTACGACCGAATTTAGAGGAATCCACCAGCAGGATGAGCTGCTGCGCCGCGCGGCACATGGCCTGGCTAACCGTGTGGACTTCGTTGAAGGTGGTCACGCCCGCGTTCAGGTCCACCCCGTCCGCGCCGATAAACAATTTATCGAAACTGAAATGGGAAAACGCCGCTTCGGCCAGGCTGCCGTGAAACGATGCCGAGTTTTTACGATAAGTCCCCCCCGGCATCAGGATGGTCTGATCGTTATCCAATTCTACCAGTTCATTGACAATCGTCAGGCTATTGGTCATCACGGTGATATTATTAAACTGCGCCAGATAGGGCACCATTTGCAGCACGGTACTGCCGGCATCGAAGATCAGGGAATCGCCGTCGTTAATCAGGCCGGCGGCCCGGCGGGCGATTTGCTTTTTCTTGGCGGTATTGATATGGGTCTTGCGGTCGATGGGCTGATCGCCCTCCTCCCGGCTTAATACTACCCCGCCATAGGTGCGGATAACCGCCCCCTCTTCTTCCAGCAGGGTTAAATCCTTGCGTATAGTGGTACCCGTGGTGGCAAAACGACTGGCAAGATCCTCCACGGCCGTTTTACCGTGCGTTTGCAGGTATTCCAGAATTGCCGCATGGCGTTGCTTTGGTTTCATAACAATTTCCGAATCGATTGGCGAAATAGCCACTGACGGAGATTATACCTTGAATACCATTCCAAATGAAAGATACCAGCTTTTAAAATGAAAATATCCTCATTTCGGTTCAATCGCTAAAGACAGCGCGGTTTGCAATGCCGGATCGCGCGGAAATATGACATACGGAATGAGCTGTGCTTTTGACAGGCCGATTAACGCCGTCAGCCGCCGTGGCCGGGCAAATACCGTGATGCCGCGCAGGATAAAACCATCGCATACCCGCTGCTCGCCGTCAAAAGCCAGCGCCAGTACCACCCTGGCCTTAAAGCGGCCGGCGGAACGGCCCACGCCCACGTGTCCCCGCAGGCACAAGGCGTCGAAAGCGCGGTTGAAACTGCGGATTTGCCATCCGCCCAGGATAATCTGGCCTATCCAGGCCACGATCGCGATTGACACCAGCAGCGCCGTTGCACTCATCCGGGCATCTCCTCCAGGAATAATTGCCCCGCCGGAGGCTTCCGGCGGGGTGGGTGCGGGTCAGAACATCACCTGCCCGCCGGTAATATTAATGGATTGCCCGGTGCAGTAAGAGGCTTTGTCACTGGCATAAAACAGCAGCATATTCAGCACATCCTGATACTCGCAGCCGCGTTTCAACGGCACCTTGTCGATATAATACTGTTCGACCTGATCCGCGCGCAGGCCAAGCTTTTTCGCATATTGCGGCAACAGCGACTGGAACATCGGCGATTTAAGCAAGTTGCCCAGCATCAGCGAGTGAACGGTGATGCCGTACTCCGCCAGATCCAGCGCCAACGATTGAGTCAGTCCCACGCCGCCGAACTTGGCGGCGCTGTAGCCCGAATTATGCTTACTGCCCACTTTACCCGACTTGGAGTTTATCTGGATAATCCGCCCGGCGATGCCGTCACGGATCATGAGTTTGGTAAATTCGCGCGCGCACAGGAAATAGCCCACCAGGTTCACCTGCAGCGACAGATCAAAATCCACCAGTGCAAACTGGGTGATGGGCGCCGCCTTGGCCAGGCCCGCGCTGTACACCAGCAGGTTGACCTGGCCGAACTGCTGGTCGACCTGCTGCGCCAGACGCGTCACGCTCTCTTCATTCGTCGCGTCCGCGCCAAAACCAAATGCCGTTCCCTCCCCCAGGCGAGCGTTGATATCCGCCGCCACCTGCCAGGCATGCTGCGCATTTAAATCGGCCACCGCCACCCGGTAACCGGCCTGCGCCAACCCTGCGCATAAAAAGGCGCCGAGGGTTTGACCACCACCAATGACTACCGCAACCTGCTTCATACACGTGCTCCTACAGAATAATAAATCAAGACAAAATGGCTAATACGCTGCCGACGGGGATATCGGCCGGGGTCGGTCCCGCGACATGGACGGTGCCGGGATATTCCGCCTGCCCGGCGCCGTCAAAACGGATGGTGATATGGCCCAGTTCGCGCAGGTTACTGGTCGCCACGTCGCCCACCGCGGTGATGGGGAACGCCTCGTTCGCCAGGGTCAGCGTCTCGCCGGCCCGCAGCTCGCCCTGCATATCGCCGTGGCGGTGGATAAAACAGTAGGCCTCGATATCTTCCGGCGCGCCCTCGCGGAAGGTAATCAGCATATTGTCGGCCAGCGACTCGCGCGCGTTTTCGCCGACGCGGGTAAAGGTGGTCTGGTAAATCGTCTGCATACAAACGCCCTCATCAAAAGACTTCATTGGTAAATAAAACCGGATACCGCCCAGGCCAGCAGAACGGTCGGCGCGCCGGTCAGGAAACGACCGACCAGTACCGACGGCACCCCCACCCGGACCGTATCCTGCTTGGCTTCGGCCAGCGACAGGCCGACCGGGATAAAATCGCAGGCCGCCTGGGCGTTGATGGCAAACAATGCCGGCAGCGCCAGATGGGGGGGAATATGGCCCTGGCCTATCTGTACGCCGACCAGGACGCCGATAACCTGCGCTATCACCGCCCCCGGGCCGAGAAACGGCGATAGCAGGGGAAAGGAGCAAATCAACGCCAGCGTCACCAGGCCGATGGGGCTATTGGCCAGCGGCGTCAGGCCGTGGGCGATAAAATCACCCAGTCCCGAGGCGATAATGATGCCGATAAGCGCGGAGACAAAGGCCATAAAGGGCAGTATGGTTTTCAGCACGGTATCAATGGTTTCGCGCCCGGCCTGGAAAAATACCGCCACCACCGATCCCATGCCCATACCGACTTTCGCCAGCAGCCCGTCGCTTTGCTCGGTAATTTTTTTGCTGGTGTCGTAATCACGGCCGGCGCCCTTGGCCGCCGTGCCGGTATCCCTGACGCGCTCGTTGGCGGCCTGCGGCTGCGGCGACGCGTTGGCCGCCTGGGTATCATCATCCGCCAGCGGTTGGATATTCTGCTCACGCACGCCGGAGACATAAATGTCCTCCAGGATAAATTGCGCCAGCGGACCGGAGCGGCCGGTGGCATGGATATTGACCGTGGGAATGCGCCGCTTGGGGTAAATGCCGCAGCGCAGGGTGCCGCCGCAGTCAATCACCACCACGCCTATCTCATCCGCCGGCGGTTCCCCTTCCTTGAATCCGTCCACCGCCGGCCAGCCGGTGAGCCGGCTCAGGCGATCGACAATCGCCGGACGCGTGCCCGCCGTGATGTACACCACTTTTTTGCCCGGCACGACCTCAATCAGCAAGGGCCCGCCCCAGCCGCTTTCGCCTTTTTCAATACGGATAAATGTATTCATCGCCTTCTCCTGGGATTACAAGCGGACATGCTGATCAAGTTGGATATGCATTTTGCGTTCAAAAATCGACGTGGTCAGATCGGTTATCCACCCGCGGAAAAAGTTGGTGAACATGCCGACCAGCAGGTAGCTGACCGCCAGCGGCCCCAGCGGCAGGTTCAGCGTGGTCAGCCCATTGGCGATGCCGAGATAGACAAACAATTCGCCGGGGTTGATATGGGGAAACAGGCCGTTCATGGAGTGGCAGCTGTAAGAGGCGGCGGCGTAATAGCTGGGTTTGTATTTTTCCGGCATAAAGCGGCCGAGGCTTAAGGTCATGGGATTGCAAAAGACAAAGGTGCCGATAACCGGCAGCAGCAGATACCGCGACAGCGGATTACCCGCGCAGCGCTGGGCCAGTCGTTCAATCCTGCTCTGGCCCACAAAAACGATCAGGGCATTCATAATGACCAATAAACTGATAAGCAGCGGGAGGATGCCGGTAACCATGCCGACAAACACCGAACCGCCTTTTTGAAACAGGCCGATAAACCACTCGGCGCCGTGGGCGATCACGTCAATCATAATTTTCTCCATTTCGGGGTACGAACAAGGAAAAGCACCTTTGGCAATACGGGCGTCGATGTACTGCGCTGCTTAAGATAGGCGACTTAGGTTATGGTTTGTTAGATATACGTCACGTTTTGAAAGTTATTTCTTTTGAAATGAAATATTATTGATCGTTTTTGTAATCTTAATGAAATACTGACAATGACATTGCGGGGATCACGGCCCCGTTGGGACCGGCGGAACGGGCTGAAGAAGGAACAAGACAGCGCGCGTTAAGCGCCAAAACCGATACCGGCGCCATCCGGACATTTTCACTTGAGGTTAATCTGAAAGCGACGGCTTTTATGTTGCTCCTGCGCCGGTGATAAAACCCTATATTCTCTTTAGTTCAACATCAGCATCAGCAGATTATTTCGCACAAAAATCATCGCCAACCGGATGCCCCTCGCCATGCGCCTCAACTACGCGTTGCCGCCGTCCTGATGAAGTAAAGATAGCGATAAGAATGTTAACCCGCCGTTACCGGGTTCTTCACAATACCGCCATTCCATGTAAAACTGAATCCGCCGATTTCATCACAAAAAATAAATAAACCGGCCTGGTGTCAGGAGGGTCACTCCAGGAGCAGACCATTCCCCATCCTCTTTGGGCTTATTAATTTAATTGCTACCCCTTGGCGTAATCATGAATACTTC
This sequence comes from Sodalis sp. C49, assembly GCF_046352915.1. NCBI lineage: Bacteria > Pseudomonadati > Pseudomonadota > Gammaproteobacteria > Enterobacterales > Bruguierivoracaceae > Sodalis > Sodalis sp. C49. The sequence continues at coordinate 1,715,309 of NZ_CP163303.1, forward strand.
CAGCATTAAGGTTTTACTGGTTGAAGACGACGAACCCATGCGCATGGAGTTCGAGTCCATGGTGTTAAGCCATCCCCGCCTGACCCTGGCGGGAAGCGTCGCCACCCTGGGCGAGGCGTGGGCGTTGCTACGGCATACCGTTCCCGATGTCGCCATCATCGATCTGGGCCTGCATGACGGCGACGGTATTGAATTGATCAAGTCGCTGCAGCAGCAGGCGGCGCGCACCGCGGTACTGGTCGCCACCATCTTCGGCGACGAGGCCCATGTTATCCGCGCCATCGAGGCCGGCGCGCGCGGATATCTGCTCAAAGATACCGCCATTGATGAATTCGCCCGGGCGGTGGAGCTGGTGCACGCCGGCGGCGCCCCGCTATCGCCGCAGATCGCCCGCCATTTGCTTAAACGGTTCGAACCGGCGGAAAAATCCAGCGCCGCGGTGCGCCCGGATGGCCTGACGACGCGGGAAATCGATATCCTGCGGCATATTTCCCAGGGTTTTACCGTGGCGGAATCCGCACGCATGCTGAATATCTCGACGCATACGGTCGCCACCCATATCAAGAATATCTATAGCAAACTGGCCGTTCATAATCGCGTGGAGGCCATTATCCAGGCGCGGAACCAGGGCCTGATCTAATGCGCCCGTTTCTTCGGCGGCGCGGGCTGTGGGCCGGGCTGGCGCTGCTGCTAAGCCTGACCCCGCCTGCGGGTGCGTCTTCTTCCCCGGCCGGCGGCGCCGACGCGGCGCTGGCAACGCGGCTGTTGGATCGCGCGGAGTTTATCTACAGCCGCGATGCCACGCCGCCCGCACGGCATGGCGAGACGGTAGCATTACCGGATAACTGGCGTCAGCGCATCCCGGCGTTTAGCGGCATTGTCTGGTATCGGCTGGATTTCCATCTTGACGCGCCGCCGGCGCAGCCGCTGGCCTTATACCTGCCGCATCTCTCCGTGGCCGGGGAAGTCTGGCTTAACGGTTCGCTGCTTAACCCGGGCGTGCGTTTCAACGATGCCGCTGGCCGCCACGTTGAACCCATGAAGGAATCGCCATTATATATCGTGCTGCCGGCCGGGTTGTTCCGCAGCGGCGACAATCAGCTGGCCGTCAGGCTGGAAGGGGACAGCGCGCTGCGCAGCGGGCTTTCCGCCATCCGCCTGGGGCCCGCGCAGGCGCTGCGTGACCTGTGGTTTGAGCGGTATCTTTTGCAGGTCATCGTCCCCTATGTACTTCTGGTGCTGATTGCCGGTTCCCTGTGTTTCCTGGTGGCCTACACCTGGCGGCAAAAGCGCGTGTTCATCATCCAATTCGCCCTGCTGGCCTCGCTGGCCACGCTGCTCGCCTATCTCGCCGACCTGGCTATTCCCCTCGGGGCCCAGGAAGGGTTGCGGGTGATAATCACCACCATTATGTATTGGGCGCTGTGCGTGGCGGGTTATCGCCTCTGCGGCGCGCGGCTGCGCTGGTTCCCCCCATTGCTGCATGGCCTCACCCTGCTGACGGTTATCAGCGTCATGGCGCTGATGCTGCTGGGCAAGGCGACGGATCGCGCCTGGCTGATAACCTGGCCCCACGTACTGCTGCGCCTGGTGCCCATCGCCCTGCTGCTGGCGCGGGGCTGGTCAACCCGTTCGGTAAAGCTTATCGCCCTGTCGCTGACCGCGCTGATATGGACGCTCAGCGTCGCCCAGTCTTATTTGATTATTATGGAATGGTTGCCTTGGGACAGTTTTCGCTGGAGTTTTGTCGGCGCGCTGCCGTTTTGTTTTGTCATGATCTATTTTTTTGCCGAGCGGTTTATCATCGATCGTGAAGGCAGCCAGATCGAAAAGCGCGCGGCAATTATCGCCGAACGCGCGCGCATCCTGCAGGACATGCACGACGGTATGGGAGCGCAGCTGATAACCGCGCTGCGCCTGGCGCGCCGCCGCGACACCGACCCGGAGGAACTGGCCCGCCATATCGAGGAGTCGTTACAGGACCTGCGTTTGATTATCGACTCGCTGGACCTGGCCGAGCATGATCTGCTGCCGCTGTTGGGCAACCTGCGCTTTCGGCTGCAGCCGCGCCTGAGGGCGCTGGGCATTGCCCTGGAATGGGATGTGGCGCCCATTCCCGCCCTAAACTACCTGACGCCGGCGTCGGCGCTATCCATACTGCGAATTGTGCAGGAAGCTATTAATAACGCGCTGCAACATGCGCAGCCTTCCCGGATCCGCATCGAGGTCAAACCGATAGGCGATGAGGTCATGGTGCGGGTCGCCGACGACGGCCACGGCATGCTGCCCGATCTTATCCGGCCGGGTTCGCGCGGACTGGCGGGCATGCATGCGCGCGCCAGTAAGCTTGGCGTGCGCCTGACGGTACAGGGTGGAGCGGGGGGTACCGAAGTGGCGTTATATCTGCCGTTTTTGGGCTAGCGTCTTTATTATAATCAGGAGAATACCGTAAACAGGGTATGCGCCCCCACCCTTGATTACGTACACTTTGCATCAGTAGGATGCTGGTTGCCGCACATTGCGCGGCAGGTTGTGGGCATGCTGCGTTTACTGCAGGTTATATCATTAGATACACAGCATAGTTAGATTACGTTAATATTGCACTAGGTGATAAAATGCAAATCATTTTACCTGTAATAGGTTTAATCTTGTTAATGGTTTTAATGGTATTTTCATTATTAATGCATCAAAAAAATAAAAGCAAAACAAGATTACCCAACAGATATACCGAAATCAAAGCCAGAAAACGGTTGCGCCTATTTCATTAAGAATAGGATTATCCTTACAAAGGCAAAAGCTATTCCACCCGGTGGCGACACGGGGTGGAATATTTTCTTTATTATTTCCCACCCCTTATTCTTTCATGGCTTCCTCCCCCAAGGTTCTATTGCCAAGCGCCCCCTACCGGCAGCGGGCCGTCGGGATAAAAACCGGCGCATCGCCGCCGGCGCGCGGGCAATGCATTGCAGGGTAGCGTTTACGCTTCAGTTTCCTTAAGATGAAGGTATCATCTGATGGCAAAAAGGATTGGCTCGCATTGAGGATCCCAGGGGTGACGCGATGACGGGCGATGGCACATTTTGCTGTACTTTTCTTATAGGGCTTAATTAATGGAAACGATTCTCAGGCACCTTCCGGTCAACCAACGCGTAGGTATCGCCTTCTCCGGGGGCCTGGATACCAGCGCCGCGCTGCTGTGGATGCGCCAGAAAGGGGCGGTCCCTTATGCCTACACCGCCAATCTGGGCCAGCCGGACGAGGACGATTACGACGCCATCCCGCGCAAGGCGCTGGCCTACGGCGCGGAAAAGGCCCGCCTTATCGATTGCCGCCGGCAACTGGTGGCGGAGGGCATCGCCGCGCTGCAGTGCGGCGCCTTTCATAACAGCACCGCCGGCGTCACCTACTTTAACACCACGCCGCTGGGCCGCGCCGTCACCGGCACCATGCTGGTGGCCGCCATGAAGGAAGACGGGGTCAATATCTGGGGCGACGGCAGCACCTACAAAGGCAACGATATCGAGCGCTTCTATCGTTATGGTTTACTGACCAATGCCGAGCTGAAAATCTATAAACCCTGGCTGGACACCGACTTTATCGATGAGCTGGGCGGGCGCCATGAAATGTCGGAATTTATGGCCCAGGCCGGGTTCGATTATAAAATGTCGGCGGAAAAAGCCTACTCCACCGATTCCAACATCCTTGGCGCCACCCATGAAGCCAAGGAACTGGAGTTTCTTAATTCCAGCGTAAAAATCGTCAATCCGATCATGGGCGTCAAATTCTGGGACGAAAGCGTGCGGGTCACGGCGGAAGAAGTGACGCTGCGCTTTGAGCGCGGCCTGCCGGTGGCGATTAACGGCGTCGTCTTCAGCGATCAGGTTGAGCTGATGCTGGAGGCCAATCGGGTGGGCGGCCGCCACGGTCTGGGCATGAGCGACCAAATTGAAAACCGCATTATCGAAGCCAAGAGCCGCGGCATCTATGAGGCCCCCGGCATGGCGCTGCTGCATATCGCCTACGAACGCCTGGTGACCGGCATCCATAATGAGGATACCATCGCGCAATATCACGCCAACGGACGCCAGCTCGGCCGCCTGCTTTACCAGGGCCGCTGGTTCGATTCCCAGGCGCTGATGCTGCGCGACTCGTCGCAGCGCTGGATCGCCAGCGAGATCACCGGCGAAGTCACGCTGGAACTGCGCCGCGGCAACGATTATTCCATTCTTAATACCGTATCGGATAACCTGACTTATATGCCGGAGCGCCTGACCATGGAAAAAGGCGATTCCGTCTTCTCGCCGGAAGACCGTATCGGCCAGTTGACCATGCGCAACCTGGATATCGCCGATACCCGCGAAAAGCTGATCAACTATATGAGCACCGGCCTGCTGTCCGCCAGCGACAACAGCGGCCTGCCGCAGCTGCAGGATAAGACCGGCAAATAATAGTATGATATTTTCTGATAACCGGCGCTGTATTATCAGCGTGGGTTATCAGCCGCACCGCCTGCCACCGTTAATAATCCACGTCAAATATCGTTCATTTTGTATTTAATTTATTTACCCTAACAATATAGCTACAGTAAATTCAATTTCCATAAAACCCGATTTATTTTACTCCGCGTTATTTTTAGCGTATTAAAGGCATGGTTTATTACTTTGCAGAAATAGTTACCATGCTTATTGAAAACGAGAACGCTACAAATTACCTGCCAACGGATAATGCCCTTTCTTCCATCAATGGTAATAATGGGACTTCCTTAACCAACAAAATCACCGCTATCAATAACGGCGGCACCACTTCACTTAATAAAGAAATTCTCGATAGCACATCACATTCTGTGGATAATCCGGGGTCGAAGCACGCCGCGGTTTGGTCAAAGGCCATCGTGCAGCAAGGGCTGAATGAAGCGGCGCCCCTCCCCGGCCCTGACACGAGCAACGAAGAGGATGAATTTTGCATTTTTGACGTTCCGGCGCCAGGCGCGGGCGACACGTCTCCCGTTAAAGCACTCTGCCGCAATACCGAGCTGCCGGGTGGCCTTCAACCGCCAGAGTTTCGACAATCTTCGGGGAAAAATGCCATTTATAACATCCGTCTCGAAACCTATATCCAAGATACGCTGCTCACGGAGGTTAACCATCGCGGCAGACCGCCGTTTTGGTTAAGGCCGCTGGCCACCGTCGCCTCCTGGCTGGGGTTTCATGGCGTGGGTCAAACCAATTGCGTGTCATGCGCCACCGCGGTGGCCGACACGTTTAAAACGGGCACATTACACGGTGCCATACCCGATATGCGCGGCGGTAGCCTCAATACGTTTGAAACCTGCCAGGACGTCGCCATGACGCGATACGACTCGGTCGCGCAGTTAGCCGATAAACTCAAGAATTGCGGCGATATTAATGCGGTAGTGGCCTTGAGGAGACCGTCCTGGTACAAGCTGTTCAGCTCGGTGGACGGGCACGCCGTCAATATTGTCAAAGCCGGCGATACCCTCCATCTGATTGACGCGCAGAAAAAAATTCACATCCTCCTCGATGGCACCCTTGATCAGGGCACCAAATATCAGAAGCTGCTGCGGTTTATCGGCCCGATGTCGGCCGACGAGGGCGCTATTACCCTGGCCGATATCGGCTTCCCCCTATCCGCAAAACGGTAAGCCGCATCCTGGCGCCGGCCCGTTCTGGCGCTGATTCACTTGCAAGATGATAATTGATACGTATTATCAATTATCATCATTTTATTGCCGCGGCACCTATTATGGCTGTGAATCCTTCCCGTCCCGACCTGTCCACCGGCGACACGCCCCGGCCGGATATCCATACCGGCTGCTGTATCGTCGGCGGCGGGCCGGCCGGCCTGATGCTGGGCTACCTGCTGGCCAGGGCCGGCGTCGCCGTCACGGTGCTGGAAAAACATGTTGATTTCCTGCGCGATTTCCGCGGCGACACCATTCATCCTTCGACGCTTGAGATATTGCATCATCTCGGTCTGCTGACGGACTTCCTGGCGCTGCCGCACCAGCGGGTGGAGAAACTGCGCGGCGAATTCCACGGCGAGACCGTGACCCTGGCGGACTTTTCCCGCCTGCCGACCCCGTGTAAATTTATGGCGTTTATGCCGCAGTGGGAATTTCTTAATTTCCTGGCGCAGCGCGCCGAGACTCTGCCGTGCTTTACGCTGCTGCGCGCCACCACGGCGCGGGAACTGCTTAATGCCGGCGGGCAAGTGCGCGGCGTGCTGGCGACCGGGCCGGACGGTATCACGCTGCGTATCCATGCCGCCCTGGTGGTGGGCGGCGACGGACGGCAATCCATGGTGCGCGCCGCCGCCGGCCTGCCGGTACGTGAATTCGGCGCGCCGCGCGACGTGATATGGCTGCGACTGCCCAAGCAGGCCGACGACACGCAACAGGCCAGCGGCCACGGCGGCCCGAAAAATAATTTTATCATGCTCGATCGCGGCGACTACTGGCAGTGCGGCTATAGCATCGCCAAAGGCAGTTTTGACACCCTGCGCGGGGAAGGACTGGCGGCCCTGCTGCGGCGGGTGGCGGAGGTCGCGCCGTTCGGTTATGACCGCCTGGCCGGCGCCGTCGCCGACTGGTCGCAGCTTAAACTGCTGGTGATACGCATCGATCGTCTGCAGCGCTGGGCCGCGCCGGGGGTCTTGTGCATCGGCGATGCCGCCCATGCCATGTCGCCCATCGGCGGCGTCGGCGTCAATCTGGCCATCCAGGATGCCGTGGCGACGGCCAACCTTCTCAGCTTTCCGCTGTCGCGGGGCCGGGTCACCCTGCGTCAGTTAAATAAGGTGCAGCGGCGCAGGCGTTTTCCCACCTGGGCGTTACAATCGCTGCAGATTATGCTCACCGGCAAAAACAGCCGGCCGCGGGATCCCGCGCGCAAACCATCCGCCATCGGCGGCTGGATGCGGCGTCAGCCCTGGGTGCCGGCGATCGCCGGGCGCATTATCGGCCTGGGTTTTCGCCGCGAGCTCCCCCGGCCCTTGCCGTCGGCGACGCCCGGATCCCCCCGGTAGACACCGGCAGGCACCCGCCCGGCCGTTATCCGGTCATTTATTCCACAAGGAGACGACATTGATTTTGTCCGAATTCATTATTCCCGGCATGCTGATCCGCGATCGCCTGGTCACGGTGCCGCTGGACTGGGCGCATCCCGACGACGGCCGCACCATCAAGGTGTTCGCCCGTGAAGTGGTTGATCCGATGCAGCGCGACGCTGATTTACCCAGGCTGGCCTATATCCAGGGCGGCCCCGGCGGCAAAGGGCCGCGCCCGTCCGCCGGCGGGCCGGTATGGCTTGCGCAGGCGCTGAAAACCCACCGCGTGATCCTGGTCGACCAGCGCGGCACCGGCCGCAGCACGCGGGTGGAAACCGCCACCCTGGCCGCGTTTGCGCATGCCGGCGCCGCCGCGGATTATCTCTGGCTGTTTCGCGCCGACAGTATCGTGCGCGACTACGAATACCTGCGCGACCACGTATTCGGCGGCGGCCGCTGGGAAATCCTCGGACAAAGCTATGGCGGTTTTATCGCCTTAAGCTACCTCTCCATGGCGCCGCAAGGCCTGGCGGCCTGCTATATTACCGGCGGCCTGGCCGGGCTGGACGCCGATGCGGATGAAGTCTATCGCCGCACCTATCCCCGGGTCGCCGCAAAAAATGAGAAGTACTACCGGCGCTACCCGGATGATGGTGCGCGCATCGCCCGGCTGGCGGACGCTATCGCGGCGCAGGATATCCACCTGCCGGACGGCGATCGCCTGAGCGTGCGCCGCCTGCAAACCCTGGGCAACGATTTCGGCCTGGCGCCGGGGTTTGAAAATATTCATTGGCTGGTGGAGGAGGCCTTCAGCGACGTGGAGGAAACGCGCTTATCCGACCATTTCCTCGCCGCGGTCATGGCGCTGACCTCCTATGACGGTAACCCGCTCTACGCCGTGCTGCAGGAAATTATCTACGGCCAAGGCGAACAGGCCAGCCGCTGGAGCGCGGAGCGCATCCGGGCGTCGTTTCCCGAATTTTCCCCGCAGCGCCGCCCGCTGCTGTTCACCGGTGAAATGATGTATCCCTGGATGTTCGAAGAGATCCGATCGCTGCGCCCCTTCCGCGAGGTGGCCGGGATACTGGCCGAACGCGGCGGCTATCCGCCCCTTTACGACCCGCTGCGGCTGGCGGCCAACGAGGTGCCGGTGGCCGCGGCTATCTATCACGACGATATGTTTGTCGATGCCGGGCTATCGCTGGATACCGCCGCCAGGGTCGGCAACCTGCAGGCCTGGGTGACCAATGAATACCAGCACGACGGCCTGCGCCAGTCGGCGTCGGTGCTAACCCGGCTCATGGAGGATATCCGCCTGCGCGGCGGGGCCATCCGCTAAAGCGGACCGCTAGTCCTGGCCTGGTCGATACTGCAGGCAATAGACATTATGATCGACATAGCGATCGCCGATTTTTTCCGCCCGCACCTGGCAATAATCGAATTCAAACCCCAGCCGCTGGGCCAGCCGGTTGCTGGGGCGGTTTGCCACCCCGCAGCGGATGATAAAAGTGTCCAGCTTGCCCGTTTCGCCATACCAGGACATCAATGCCTTAACGGCCCGCGACATCACGCCCCTGCCTTCAAAGCGCGCGGCCAGCCAATACCCGATTTCCGCCTGTTTATCATTAATAGTGTTAAAGGAGAGGATGCCGGCGATATCCCCGTCCCAGCGCACCACATACACAGCCGAACGGCCGGCGGCGAAATCGGCGCGGTTATGGCGGATATTGGCCAGGGTATCGCCGACGTTATTAATCAGCGGCGGCCAGGACAAATGGCGGCCCAGCCGTTGACGCTCGGCATGCACCAGGTCAAAAAGGGCCTGCGCGTCGCTTTCCTGTTGTAACGCGAGCATGAGCGAGGGAGGACTGATAAGTTCACGGTAATCCAGCATGCCGGTTCCTTATTATGACAAAAAGACGTTGAGCGTCTTGAGCCTGAAAGATTATATCGCCATGCCCGGCACCGGCGTCAACACCGGCCGGCCGGCGAAAAAGCGGGTTAAATTCTCCAACGCCCGTTCAAACATGGCGTCCAGCGCCTCCGGCGAGCGCGCGGCCACATGGGGCGTCAGGATAATATTGTCCAATGCCAGCAGCGCGGCGGGCACCTCCGGCTCACCCTCCAGCACATCCAGCGCGGCGCCGGCGATGGCGCGGCGGCGCAGGCACGCGATCAGCGCCCCGGTATCCACCACGCTGCCGCGGGACACATTGACCAAAAAACCGTCCGCACCCAGCGCCGTAAGCGCCTGGGCATTGATCAAATGCCGGGTCGCCGCGCCTCCCGGCGTGCATACCACCAGGAAATCCGCCCAGCGCGCCAGCGCGTCCAGACTGTCGCAATAGCGGTAATCGCTGTCGGCGCGCGGTGTGCGGCTATGGTAGGCCACGTCCATATCAAACCCCATGGCGCAGCGTTGGGCGATTTTAAGGCCGATATTGCCCAGACCCAAGATCCCCACGCGCCGCCCGGTCAACTGCGGCCGGGTTCGCCGCGCCTGCTGCCATTCCCCGCGATGGACCGCGCGATCAAGGTCGGGGATATTGCGCACTATCGCCGCCAGCAGCGCCACCGCGTGGTCGGCGACGGCGGTGTCGTTGGTGCCGGCGCCGTTGGTGACCATAATGCCGCGCGCCCGCGCGGCGTCCAGATCGATCTTTTCAAATCCCACCCCCTGACAGCAAATCAGCCGCAGGTTAGGCAACGCGGCGATATGCGCCGCACTCAGGCCGATGGAGCCGATAGTCAGCACGGCCTCCACCCTGGCGGGGTCTATGCTGCCCTCAGCCGGCAGGATCGGACTATGCTCGTTCTCGCGCAACGCGGGACACAGGCGGAAACCGGCCCGCTCGAAGGCGGGACGGAACGCGGCGGGGATATCGACATGCAGCAATAACGAAATAGGCATAGGTCACAGGAGAAAACGAAGCATATTTATAACCATACATGAGATAGATGACGCATAAAAGTAGCCATGCTCTTAAATAGCGCCTGACTTCTTCAGGCCGATGCCGTTTCCTGAACGCACCTTTAGGGTGTACCGGCGCTTATTTCCCTGCCTGCGCTTTTTGCGCCTTGAACTGGGGATTCACCAGCATAAAGCCGCCATCGATAATAAACGATTGTCCGGTGGTATAGGCGGCGCCCTCGGACCCCAGCCAGGCAACCATCGAGGCTATTTCATCGACATGGCCCGGGCGTCCCAAAGGGATGCCGGGCTCTTTGGCGGTCCAGGCATCCTCTTCGCGCATATCATTGATTGGCGTGGCTATCATGCCGGGCGCCACCGAGTTGACCAGTATGCCGTAGGGAGATAATTCCAGCGCCATGGATTTGGCCAGGCCGCCAAGCCCGTGCTTTGCCGCCGTATAGGCGACGGCCGCGGGCAATGGGGTATGTTCATGAACCGACGTGATATTGACTATCCGCCCGCCCTGCCCTTGTTTGACCATGTGTCTTGCGGCGCGCTGCGCGCAAAGAAAAGCGCCGTCCAGCACAATGGAGAACGTCGAGCGCCAATCTTCGTAGGACAAATCCAGAAACGGCGCACCGGCGCTGGCCCCGGCATTATTTACCAGCATATCAAGACGGCCGAAAGACCGGCTGAACTGGTCAATAACCTCCGCCGCGGCGGGCAACTGGGTCAGATCCAGCTGCAATACCTGGGCCTTGCGGCCAAGTTTTAACACTTCACCGGCGGTATCCTCAGCCCCACGCTGGTCTGAATGCCAGGTAATGCCGATATCAAAACCCTGTTTTGCCAAGGCGATGGCACAGGCTTTGCCGATCCCCGAGTCCGATGCCGTGACCACGGCGACGTTGCTTGCAGACTGAGTCATGGTGCTCTCCTCTGATAAACCGACGCGAATATCTTTATCGTTTCAGGACAATTGTCGGTTTCAAAAGTATAGCCTTTCAGCCGGAATCTTCCGGAACGCGGCGGGACGTCTGGGCGGCGGCTGGAGAGACATTTTTTTACCCTTTGGCTATCCTTAGAAAAACCTCAGAAATCGTACTACGTTATGTGCCCCTTTAATTACCAACAGGATTTTGCCAATACGGATTTCCGCCGCCATCCCGAACGGTATCAGGTAGGCCGCGGCGAGCAGGGCGTACTGCTGGTCGAGCCTTATAAAAGCGAGATTCTGCCGCACTGGCGTTTTAAAAACGCCGCTATCGCCAGAACATCGGCGGAAAAAATCCATGCTCTTTTCGAGCAATACCGCCGCCAGGATGATTTTGTCGGCATGGATATGGCGCGCAAATTTATCCAGATGGGCTATACCCGCGCCCGGCGTTACGCCAATCATCAGGGCGGCAAAAAATACGCCGCCGACGGTACCGTGCTGCCTTACATCGTTGACAGGCAAAAAGCCGATGCCGCCGCGGTATTTAAACACTATTGGGATCTGCTGCGCGCGGATGAGGATTACCAGCAACGCAAAAAACATCATCAGCGGTTGTACGGCTGACCGCGTGCACAGCCCCCATTTGCCGCCTCGCTGATGATGTGCCACTTTGTCATCACTATAATTTTTATAATGGGTTTGTATTTTTGATGGTCAACTTGGGAGACACCGAATGGAGATGTTGAGGAACCTGAATTTTTTCCGCCTTATCACCTCCGGCGATTTTTGGCTGAACATCGCCATTATTATCGCCGCCACCCTGATCATCCACTGGATTATCTCGCGCACGATCCAACTGGTGGGTCGCCGGGTGAAGCAGTGGAGCACCGGGCGGCACAGCGCCTTGTACCAAATTGCGGTTGAGATGCTGGACAACACCAAGCGGTTGCTGATTCTGTGCACCGCGTTTTTGATCAGCATGCGTTTTATCGAGCTGCCCGGCACATGGCACAGCGCCCTGGCGCACGGCTGGTTCCTGGTATTCGCCATCCAGATTGCCCTGTGGCTGGACAGCGCCGCCCATGTCTGGTCGCAAAAGGTGGTCAATCAGCCCGGCGCGGTGCGCAATACCGTGACCATGGTGATCCTGGGGGTAATGATTCGTTTGTTGATATGGGCGCTGATGCTGCTGTCCATCCTCGGCAATGTGGGCGTCAATATCACCGCGCTGGTGGCAAGCCTCGGCGTCGGCGGCATCGCCATTGCGCTGGCGATCCAGACCGTGCTGAGCGATGTGTTCGCCTCGCTGGCCATCGGTTTTGACAAGCCCTTTGTTATCGGCGACTTCGTGGTGTTCAATGATATCGCCGGCACCATCGAGCATATCGGGCTGAAAACCACCCGTATCCGCAGCCTGAGCGGCGAACAGATTGTCTGCGCCAACGCCATACTGCTGCAGCAGACCATCCATAACTATAAGCGCATGCAGACACGCCGCATCGTGTTCACCTTCGGCCTGGCCTATTCCACGCCCCCGGATAAGCTGCGCCTGGTGGGGCCGATGATTAAACGCATTATCGAAGAGATTGAGGAAACCCGTTTTGACCGCGCGCATTTCCTGTCATTCGATAATTTCCGCCTGACCTATGAAGTGGTGCATATCGTCGCCAGCGCCGATTATAATAAATACATGGATATCCAGCAGGAAATCAATATTCGCCTGATGGAGGAACTGGCAAAAATGGATATCAAGCTGGCGATACCCACGCAAAATATTTTATTTACCGAAAGGGAATTCCCGCAGATAAAGGTACTGGAGCCAGGATTGCAGGAAAAGACGGCGGCGCCGCAGTAAATCACGCCGGGATATAAAAGACAGGAAGCGTGTTGATAATGCCGGCCGGGGACAGCCACGCTGCCGCGGGTCTACCGGCCGGGATCACCGGCGCGTATCCCCGCGCAGGCGCGGGGCGCGTCGTCACGAAATATTCAGCGATACAATTCGGCATCGCCCGACCACGTGCTGGAATCACCCGGGTTATCCACGCCGATAATACGGTAGTAAGGGGCATTTTCCTCCCTGGCCTTTTGCCGCAGCGCGTGCACCGCGTCGTCGGTGGAACCGGCCAGCCCGGACACTGACACCGTGCCGATGCTTTGATGCCCGGCCGCCTGCTGCTGGTTGATTTCCTGCGCAGCCTGACTGGAAAAAGAGATACCGGCGACGATGGCGGTAAATAGATAGGGTAATAGTTTCATAATCAGGTCCTCAGTGAGACGGGATCATCGGCCCCCGCGCCGTTTTCTGGTGCCGGCGCGGTGCGATCATCGAGGCTTGGTAATAACAGCGTTACACCAGAACGGTATAGCGGTAAAAATAAGAGTAGGCGAGGACGGCGTCCACTGATATCGGGTGAATGTAACTTAATTTAACGGTGGCCATATATTAACAAAGTTTATACGTCTCCTTTTCCCCTTGAATTTACAGCCAAGCGGGCCTCTCCTTTTTTTACTATTGAAAATCATCATATTTTAAATCTATGCCCATTCTCACCGAGAAGGGTTCATGTCAGCGTTATACAGCGTTGACAAATATTTACCTTAATAAGATACATTGGCTCACAGATGGTTTGAATATTACAATGGTATTTATAATCGGCATTATATTAATGACAAGGCCGTGTCCCATTTCCCGCCGAGAACGCCCCTGACCGCCGCAAGCGGTTTGGTAACAAATTTCAACATATTCCTTTATTGATGAACCCGCCGGTAAATCCGATACTTAGCCTGTATCCGCATAAAATTGACGGGTGTGCAATATCAATGTTTAAGGAGATAACATGGATACCGAATTATTGCTGCGTATCGCCCTGGCCGGCGGGTTAGGCGCATTGATCGGGGTGGAACGCCAGCTTCGGGCCAAGGAGGCGGGGTTGCGTACCCATATCTTGGTATGTATCGGCAGCGCGATGTTTATGATTGTCTCCAAATACGGTTTTGCCGACCTTCTGGCGGACAGCCATAATATCACCCTCGACCCTAGCCGGATCTCCGCCCAGGTGGTGAGCGGCATCGGATTTCTCGGCGCCGGCACCATTATGCTCAATAAGCAGTTCGTCCGCGGCCTGACCACGGCGGCCGGGCTATGGGTCACCGCCGCCATCGGACTGATTGTCGGCAGCGGCATGTACGCCATCGGCATTTTCGGCACCCTGATGACGCTGTTGGTGCTCGAGGGCATTCGCCAATTAAGCAACCGACTTATCGGGCGGCGCTATATGATCATGCTGTCGCTGTCCCCCGCCAGCATTGAACTCGCCATGCAGGCCTTGAGAAAACTGCATATCCGTGTGGTGCGGTCGTCGGTAGTACGTAACGAGAACGACGCCAAAGACTGCAAAATGACGCTGGAAGTCATGATGCGCACCCGCTATAAACCGGTGGAAGTCTATCGCCAGTTGCTGGGCGTTGAGGGGATGCATAAGATTGACATTCGCTAGCCCCGCCAAAGCTAACCGCATTCTGGCCGTTTTGCAGTATAATGCCGCCAATCCCCTCCACCGCACACTTATGGCGAGCTTTTTATCAAAAATAATAGCCTTTCCCGATTCAGTCCGCGCCGTCCTCCCGCCCCGATGCGGGGGCCAAGGCGCGTCATTTTATTCAACAAACCTTACGACGTCCTGCCGCAGTTTACCGACGACGCCGGACGCCTGACGCTGAAACACTATATCCCGGTACCGGATATCTACGCCGCCGGGCGCCTGGATCGCGACAGCGAAGGACTGATGATCCTGACCAACGACGCCAAATTAAAGACCCGGCTGACGCAGCCGGCGGAAAAAACGGCTAAGATTTATTACGTGCAGGTGGAGGGCGAGCCGGAAGACGCCGCGTTAAAACTTTTGCGTACCGGCGTCACCTTAAGCGATGGCCCCACGCTGCCCGCCGGCGCGCAGCGCGTGAAGGAGCCGGCCTGGCTCTGGGCGCGCACGCCGCCTATCCGCGAGCGCAAGGCCATCCCTACCTGCTGGCTTAAAATCACTTTATATGAAGGCCGTAACCGTCAGGTCCGGCGCATGACCGCCCATATCGGCCACCCTACCCTGCGGCTTATCCGCTATCAAATGGCGGATCAGACCCTGGCGGACCTGGCGCCGGGCGAGTGGCGTGAAGTGCAGTTGTAAGCAAAAATACCATCACGGATGCCCGACCAGGGCATCCCGCAATCCGCAAGCGTTAAGGAGCGCGCATGTTCAAGCCGCATGTCACCGTTGCCTGTGTAGTCCAGGCGGAAAATCATTTCCTTATCGTCGAGGAAACCATTCATGGCAATCCCCGCTGGAACCAGCCGGCGGGCCATCTGGAGGCGGACGAAACCATCATCCAGGCCGCGCGGCGCGAATTGTACGAGGAAGCGGGCATCCACGCCCAGCCCCAGGCCCTGCTGCGCATCCATCAATGGATCGCGCCCGATAAGACACCGTTTCTGCGTTTTTTATTCGCCATTGATTTACCAGAGCGCATGACCGCCATTCCCCAAGACGACGATATCGATCGTTGCCTGTGGCTGCCGGCGGATGAAATCCTGGCCTCGGATTTGCTGCGCTCGCCGCTGGTGGCGCAAAGCATCCTGTGCTATCAACAGGATAAACGCTATCCGCTGGAGATGCTCGCCGCGTTTCAATGGCCCTTCGCGCTCTAACGCTCTTTCCGTCACCCCGGCGCGGTGGCGCGCGGGGTGCCTGGCGTGGTAAAATCCGCCCCCTCGTATCATCAGCGCGCAATGTGACATCAAGGCGCGCGCGCCCGTTTGTGAGAATCCCATGTCAGAAAACAGTCAGCTTAAAGTGATCGTCGGTATGTCCGGCGGTGTTGATTCCTCCGTTTCCGCCTACCTGTTGCAGCAGCAGGGTTATCAGGTGGAGGGACTGTTTATGAAAAACTGGGAGGAGGACGACAATGAGGAATACTGTACCGCGGCAAGCGATCTGGCCGATGCGCAGGCGGTCTGCGATAAATTGTCCATTCCCCTGCATACGGTGAACTTCGCCGCCGAATACTGGGATAACGTGTTTGAACTGTTCCTGGCCGAATATAAGGCCGGGCGCACGCCCAATCCCGATGTGCTGTGCAATAAAGAAATTAAGTTCAAAGCCTTCCTGGAGTTCGCCGCCGAGGACCTGGGCGCTGATTTCATCGCCACCGGCCACTATGTGCGCCGCCGGGATGAGGCGGGTAAAAGCCAGCTGCTGCGCGGTCTCGACGACAATAAAGACCAGAGTTATTTTTTATATACCCTCGGCCACAGCCAGCTGGCGCAGTGCCTGTTCCCGGTGGGCGAACTGGCCAAGCCGGAGGTCAGGCGCATCGCCGCGGAGCTGGGACTTATCACCGCGGCCAAGAAAGATTCCACCGGCATCTGCTTTATCGGCGAGCGCCGGTTCCGCGAATTTCTCGGCCGCTACCTGCCGGCCCAGCCCGGCCCGATCCTGACCGTGGACGGACAGCGGGTCGGCGAGCACCAGGGGCTGATGTACCACACCCTGGGCCAGCGTAAGGGGCTGGGCATCGGCGGCACCCGTGACGGCAATGACGAGCCCTGGTATGTGGTGGACAAGCTGATGGATGATAACATCCTGGTGGTGGCCCAAGGCCATGAGCATCCGCGGCTGATGTCGGTGGGCCTGGTCGCCGGGCAACTGAACTGGGTGGACAGGCGGCCCCTGGCCGGTCCCCTGCGCTGCGTGGTGAAAACCCGCTACCGCCAGCAGGATGTGCCCTGCCTGGTCGAGCCGCTGGCGGACGGGCGGATCAACGTGCTGTTCGACGCGCCGGTGGCCGCGGTCACGCCCGGACAGTCGGCGGTGTTCTATCTGGGTGAACTGTGCCTGGGCGGCGGCGTTATCGAGGCCCGGTTGCCGCTGCAGGAGTGATCCTGATCTGGGTTTACCACGCGATTTGTGGCATGATCGGCGGCAAAGACACGACAACCATTTTATCGCCGGGATAAGTCCGGCCGGCGGCTGAATGCCCCCATGCGTGATTAAACGCCGCCGCATCATCAGGGAAGTGTACAGGAGTAACCTTGGCTAAGAATTATTATGATATTACGCTGGCATTGGCCGGGATCTGCCAAAGCGCGTTATTAGTCCGGCAATTGGCCAATAAGGGCGTGTGCGACGACGACGCGCTCGAAGTCTCGCTGCGCAGCCTGCTTGATCTTAACCCGCCCACGACGCTTAGGGTATACGGCGACCGGCCGGCGAATCTCAAGCCCGGGCTGGAAGCCATGGCGGGCATGCTTAACGCCTCGCGCGAAGGCGTGGGAGCGGAGATAACGCGTTATACCCTGAGCCTGATGGTGCTGGAGCGTAAACTGCATGCCAATAAAGGCGCCCTGGACGAACTGGCGAAGCGCATCGGCCAGCTTGACCGCCAGCTGTCTCATTTCGAATTAATGTCAGAGACCCTGATAAGCGCCATGGCGTCAATTTATGTCGACGTCATCAGCCCGCTGGGTCCACGTATCCAGGTGACCGGCGCCCCGGCCATGCTGCAGAACCTGCAGGTACAGGCCAAGGTGCGCGCAGCGTTACTGGCCGGCATTCGTTCCGCCGTGCTGTGGCAACAGGTGGGCGGCGGCCGTTTGCAACTGATGTTCGCCCGCAATCGCCTGTTTGAACAGGCCCGGCAAATCCTTGCACAATGTTGAAATCTTATCCCAGGAGTCGCAATCGATGGAATTATCCTCACTGACCGCCGTTTCCCCCGTTGACGGCCGCTACGGCGACAAAGTCGACGCCTTGCGCGCTATTTTCAGTGAATATGGCTTGCTGAAATTCCGCGTCCAGGTGGAAGTGCGCTGGCTGCAAAAACTGGCGGCATGCGCCGATATCAGCGAAGTCCCGGCATTTGACGACCACGCAATCGCTTACCTTGATGATTTGGCCGCCAACTTCAGCGAACAGGATGCCGCGCGCATCAAAACCATCGAACGCACCACGAATCACGATGTGAAGGCGGTGGAGTATTTCCTCAAGGAACGGGTGGCGTCGGTACCGGCGTTGCACGCGGTCAGCGAATTTATCCATTTCGCCTGCACGTCGGAAGACATCAACAACCTGTCGCATGCGCTGATGCTGCAAACCGCCCGCCGGGACGTGATCCTGCCCTATTGGCGTAAAATCATCGACGGCATCAAGGCGCTGGCGCATTTGTACCGGGATATTCCGTTGTTGTCGCGTACTCACGGACAGCCCGCCACCCCGTCCACGGTCGGCAAGGAAATGGCGAACGTGGCTTATCGTATGGAGCGTCAGTACCGGCAGTTGTCGCAGGTGGAAATCCTCGGTAAAATCAACGGCGCCGTGGGCAACTACAATGCCCATATCGTGGCGTATCCGCAGGTGGACTGGCACCGGTTCAGCGAGGAATTCGTCACCTCGCTGGGTATTCACTGGAATCCCTATACCACCCAGATCGAGCCTCATGACTATATAGCCGAACTGTTCGACTGCATGGCGCGGTTTAATACCATCCTGATTGATTTCGACCGCGATATCTGGGGTTATATTGCCCTGAACCACTTTAAACAGCGCACCGTGGCCGGTGAAATCGGCTCTTCCACCATGCCGCACAAGGTGAATCCGATCGATTTTGAGAACTCCGAAGGTAATCTGGGGATGGCTAACGCCATCATGGGCCATCTGGCGGGCAAACTGCCGATTTCACGCTGGCAGCGCGACCTGACCGACTCCACGGTGCTGCGTAACCTGGGCGTCGGCATCGGTTATGCCTTAATCGCCTACCAGTCCACGCTCAAGGGCGTCGGCAAACTTGAAGTCAACGGCGATCGTTTGCTGGCGGAGCTGGATCAGAACTGGGAAGTGCTGGCGGAGCCGATCCAAACGGTGATGCGCCGCTATGGCATTGAAAAACCCTACGAAAAACTTAAGGAGTTAACGCGGGGCAAACGCGTTGACGCCGCCGGCATCCAGGCCTTTATCGACGGCCTGCCGCTGCCGGAAGAGGAAAAGACCCGGCTGAAGACGCTGACGCCGGCCAACTATATCGGACGCGCCGTTGCCATGGTCGATGAGCTGAAATAATGCCCGGCGTGTGAAATGCCCTAGCGAACGCTCCGGTTAAAGCTCCGTTGAACATAAGTTTAGCCATCCTCTGGGATACTCTCCCAAAAGACGTCCATCAGCCCAGGGGATTGTTTTTACAGATTGGCAGAGACGGGTGATTCAGGCTCGTTACTGGTGCTTTAACTTAGGAGTTGCGATGCGAGTTCTGGTTATAGAAGATAATTCTCTTCTTCGACATCACCTGACAGTACAAATGCGTGAAATGGGTCATCAGGTCGATGCCGCCGCCGATGCCAGAGAGGCGGATTATTTTTTGCATGAACACCCACCTGATATCGCCATTGTCGACCTCGGCCTGCCCGATGAAGACGGCTTGAGCCTGATACGCCGCTGGCGCACCCATCAGGTAAAAATCCCCATTCTGGTACTCACCGCGCGCGAGGGCTGGCAAGATAAAGTCACCGTGCTGGAAGCGGGCGCGGACGATTATGTGACCAAGCCTTTCCATCTGGAAGAAGTGGTGGCGCGCATGCAGGCCTTGATGCGCCGCAACAGCGGACTGGCTTCGCAGGTCATTACCCTGCCGCCGTTCCAGATTGATCTGTCGCGCCGCGAACTGATGATCAATAACGAACATATCAAATTGACCGCGTTTGAATACACCATCATCGAGACGCTTATCCGCAACGCCGGCAAAGTAGTCAGCAAGGACTCCCTGATGCTGCAGCTTTATCCCGACGCGGAATTGCGCGAAAGTCACACTATCGATGTCCTGATGGGGCGATTGCGAAAAAAAATGCAGGCCGATTATCCGTATGAAGTGATCACAACGGTTCGTGGGCAGGGTTATCGTTTTGATGTTAATTAAGATCTATGGCCCACTTCCCTTATCAACATAAGAAGCCCTTCTCGCTTCGCGTCAGATTCCTGCTGGCTACCGCCTGCGTGGTTCTGGCGCTTTCCTTATGCTACGGCATGGTGGCGGTCATCGGCTACAGCGTCAGCTTTGACAAAACCTCGTTTCGCCTTCTGCGCGGTGAAAGCAATCTGTTCTTCAGCCTGGCGCAGTGGAAAGACAACCAGCTGACTATCGCCGTTCCCCCCAACATCGACATTAACTTTGCCGCCCTGGTGCTCATCTATGACGATAAAGGCCAAATCCTTTGGCGCCAGCGCTATGTGCCGGCCCTGGAAACACGGCTGAAACCCGAGTGGCTGGCGAAAACCGGCTATTTCGAGCTGGATACCGATACCCGCACCAGCAGCGCGGTGCTGGGCGACAATCCCACCGCGCAGGACAAACTGAAAGATTTCGACAGCAGCGACAGCAACGCGCTGACGCACTCGGTGGCGGTGAATCGTTACCCGGCGACCGGGCGGCTACCCCCGCTGACCATCGTGGTGGTGGATACCATTCCCCATGAACTGCAGCGCACCGACCTGGTCTGGGAGTGGTTCAGCTATGTGTTGCTGGCCAACCTGCTGCTGGTGGTGCCGCTGCTGTGGCTGGCAGCGCATTGGAGCCTGCGCCCGATCAAGGACCTGGTGCAGCAGGTCCGCGAACTGGAGGGCGGCGAACGGGACCGGCTGGATGAAAATCCGCCGCGCGAACTGGGCATTCTGGTGCGCAACCTGAATATTCTGCTGAACAATGAGCGCCAGCGTTACCAAAAATACCGCTCCACCCTGTCGGATCTCACCCATAGTCTGAAAACGCCGCTGGCGGTGCTGCAGACGACGCTGCGCTCCCTGCGCACCGGGAGGGAAACCAATATCGAGCTGGTGGAACCGATCATGCTGGAGCAAATCAGTCGTATCTCGCAGCAAATCGGCTATTACCTGCACCGTGCCAGCGTGCATTCCGATCATAACGTGCTCAGCCGCGAACTGCATTCCGTACCGGCGCTGTTGGACAGCCTGTGCTCGGCGCTCAACAAAGTGTATCAGCGCAAGGGGGTCTCCATTTCACTGGACATCTCCCCTGAACTGACCTTTATCGGCGAAAAGAACGACTTCATGGAGGTGATGGGCAATATCCTCGACAATGCCTGTAAATATTGTTTGGAATTTGTCGAGATCAGCGCGCGCGCTAACGAAAAAGAGCTGCACCTGCTTATCGAAGACGACGGACCTGGCATTCCCGCCTCTAAACGCACCCTGATCTTCAAGCGCGGTCAGCGCGCCGATACCCTGCGCCCGGGACAGGGCCTGGGTCTCTCGGTTGCGGCGGAAATCCTGGAGCAATATGAGGGCGATATCATCGTCGGCGAAAGCGCGCTGGGGGGCGCCCTGGTGGAAGTGATCTTCAAGCGCCAGCAGGGTTACCAGGACGACGACTGATCTACGCAAGCGGCCTATATTTTGATAAAGAAGCGCGTCCTTGGCCTATTTTATAGCGGTATTTTGCGGCATGTCGGATAATTTAACCCCCGTAGCCTACCGGCTTCCGTTATAATCCAGACAGGGTCCCTCACGGTGGAATAGGCTATGGATTATCAACTCGATCTTGACTGGAATGACTTTTTACAGCGCTACTGGCAAAAGCGGCCGGTCATCATTAAACGCGCTTTCAAGAATTTTATCGATCCCTTAACGCCGGATGAACTGGCGGGCCTGGCAATGGAAACCGAGGTCGACAGCCGCCTGGTCAGCCATGAGGACGGGCGCTGGCAGGTCAGCCATGGGCCTTTTGAGAGTTTTGATAAACTGAGCGAGACCAACTGGTCCCTGCTGGTCCAGGCCGTCGACCATTGGCATGAACCTTCCGCCGCGCTGATGCGCCCTTTCCGCCAATTGCCCGATTGGCGGATCGATGATCTGATGATCTCTTTCGCCGTGCCCGGTGGCGGCGTCGGCCCTCATTTTGATCAGTACGACGTGTTTATTATCCAGGGACAGGGCCGTCGTCACTGGCGGGTTGGCGATAAAAAGGCGCTGAAACAGCACAGCCCACATCCGGATCTGCTGCAGGTAGAACCTTTCGACGCCATTATTGATGAAGAAATGGAGCCGGGAGACATGCTGTATATTCCGCCCGGTTATCCGCACGAAGGGTATTCGCTGGAAAATGCGCTTAACTATTCGGTAGGCTTTCGCGCCCCCAGCGGCCGTGAGCTGGTCAGCGGTTTTGCCGATTATGTCCTGGCGCAGGAACTGGGCAGCCAACGCTATAGCGATCCCACCCTGACACCGCGCGCCGACCCGTCCGCCGTTCTGCCGGAGGAGATCGATGCGCTGCGCGCCATGATGATGGATCTGGTTCAGCAGCCGGACAGATTTAATCATTGGTTTGGCGAGTTTATTTCCCAGTCGCGCCATGAGCTGGATATCGCCCCGCCGGAACCGCCTTACCAGGCCGGCGAAATATACGATCTGCTGCAACAGGGCGACCAATTGCACCGTCTCGGCGGCCTGCGCGTATTAAAAGTTGGCGAAGAGTGTTATGTCAACGGCGAACAGATTGTCACCCAGCATAAACAGGCGCTGGCCGTATTGGCCGGCGCTTATGTCATTAGCGGCGCGCAGTTTGGCGCGGCGCTGGACGATCCTTCGTTCCTGGCATTGCTGACGGCGCTGATCAATAGCGGCTATTGGTATTTCAAGAACTAAAACGAGGGATTGAAGCGCCGTAGCGGAGGTTGCTGCTGTCAAACCCGCTGCAAGCCGACATACACCAGGCCCGGTTTCCACCGGGCTTTTTCGTTATGCCTTATGCGGCAGGCCTTTCGCGCGCAACGCGGTCAGCTCGGCGATGCGCATAATCACCCGCACCGCTTTTTCCATGCCGTCCTGCGAGGCAAATTCATGTTTGCCATGGTAGTTATACCCGCCGGTAAATAAATTCGGACACGGCAGCCCGCGAAACGACAGCTGAGCGCCGTCGGTGCCGCCGCGGATCGGTTTCATTATCGGTTCCAGACCGCAATCGCGCAGGGCCTGCTGCGCCAGCTCGATGATATGCGGATGCTGCGCCACCTGCTCATGCATATTGTAATAACTGTCTTCAATAGTCAGTTCGATATAGCAATCCGGGTGTAGCCCCTTCCCCAGTTCTTCGGCGGTGGTGATCATAAACTGCTTGCGGTCTTCAAAACGCTGACGGTCGAAATCACGCACGATATAATGCATTTCCGCCCGATCGACGCTGCCTTTCATACTGTTCAGGTGATAAAAACCTGCGTAGCCTTCAGTAGCCTCGGGCGTTTCGTCGGCGGGCATGCGCTGGTGAAAGCGCGTGGCCAGCGTCAAGGCATTCACCATTACCCCTTTGGCGGTGCCGGGATGCACGTTGTTACCGACAATTTTTACCAGCACCGACGCGGCGTTGAAGTTTTCATATTCCAGCTCACCGATGCCGCCGCCGTCCATGGTGTAGGCCCACTGGGCGCCAAAACGCTCGACATCAAAAAACTGCGCGCCTTTGCCGACTTCCTCATCGGGGGTAAAGCCGATACGGATATCGCCATGGGGCAGCTGTTTCTCCTTGATGCGCACCATAGCGGTAATGATTTCCGCTATGCCGGCCTTATCGTCGGCCCCAAGCAACGTTTTGCCGTCGGTAGTGATCAGGGTATGGCCCATCAGCTGATGCAAAACAGGAAACATTACCGGCGAGAGTATTTCATCACCGTTGCCCAAGGCGATATCACCGCCGCGATAATTCTCGACGATCTGCGGATTGACATGTTTGCCGGTAAAATCCGGGGCGGTGTCCATATGGGAAATAAAGCCGATAACCGGCACCGGCCAGGCGACATTGGCAGGCAACGTCGCCATCAGGCAGCCATGATCGCTTAATGTCACCTGTTCAAATCCCAGGGCGGACAGCTCTTCCTGCAGCACATGAGCCAGTTTCCATTGCCCTTCGGTGCTGGGGACTTGTTTAACCCCCGGTTTTGATTGGGTATCGATGGAAACGTAATGTAGAAAACGATCGAGTAATTTGTCCATTTTTTCCGCCTGTCGCATCACTGGCACCTATTATGGGTAGCGATGATTTTGCAAATATTGTGTCAGGTCAGTTTTCATGGTTTTGACCTGCAAAAAAGCATAATTGCCTAAGCATAGCGTATTCCGTTTGCCGGCAGAACCTAAACCGGCGGGGTTTGACCTGAAGCATGATTTTATATCGCGGCGGGAAAGGGGTGTTGCCGGAGAATGCCATTGGCAGCCTGCGGGGGGCATATAGTGTGTAGGCTGGGATCGGCGGTTGCGCTTGCCGTCATTGGGGGGACGTGTGTTGGCTGGGGGAGGTTTTGCTTGCCGTCAGCGGGGTGGCGTATGTTGGCTGGGGGATGTTGCGCTTGCCGTCAGCGGGGCGGCGTATGTTGGCTGGGGGATGTTGCGCTTGCCGTCAGCGGGGTGGCGTGTGTTGGCTGGGGGATGTTGCGCTTGCCGTCAGCGGGGCGGCGTATGTTGGCTGGGGGAGGTTGCGCTTGCCGTCAGCGGGGCGGCGTGTGTTGGCTGGGGGAGGTTTCGCTTGCCGTCAGCGGGGCGGAGTATGTCGGCCCGTGCGGGCAATCGACGAAGGGCCGGCAGTCGCCCCGGCCCTTTCGAATCCCGGGCTTCCGGCAGATCGCGCGCCGCTGCGCGGTGCCTTCCGTCCCGGCTGCCGCCCCTGGGACCGCACGGTACGCGCTCCCGGCGCGAACCGTGCTCTCGCCGCCTCCCTGCGGCTCGTCCGGTCGTCCGCCCTGCCGTCAGCGCGCTTGATGCCGGGTCAAGGTCAAGGTCAAGGTCAAGGTCAAGGTCAAGGTCAAGGTCAAGGTCAAGGTCAACATTAACATCAACATCAAAAATAAAATCAGATTGATGACCTTAGGCAAGTCTGTGGAAATACTGTCTTGCAGGACCAGACTTTCGCACCGCCTGCACGTATTTCCCCACTGATATAACAGTTAATTTAGACTCCAGTAGTCCACAATATTATTATTATCAAAGGTGACATAGAAACGATTGCCGTGGATTTCAGTATTGCCGCTCATTTTCCCAGATACCTTGTTAGCTTGAGAAGAGGCTGAGCTGGCTGTACCAGCCAATCCTAGGGCACTGGAAATCGCGCCGGTACCAGGAATAAAACCGGTTAAACTGGATGCATCGCTTAGCGCGCCGTTTTTATGATAAACCCAGGTGACGCCATTGGATGATTTCTCATTTGAATCCGGTACGCCATACAAACTTTGAACTTGCTGTTGCGTGGTTTTACCCTTGATAATATGAGACTCAACGTAAGATGTGCTGAACTTATCTTCCCCTCCCATCATTCCACCCGAGCAAGCTGTAAGCGCGAGTACCACCATCAAGCCAAAAGCAGCCTTTTTCATTTTTATCTCCAGATATTCCTATAGTAAAAAAAACAAACGAGCCAAACGAATCATAAATTTTTGTAACATGAAATTAATTAATATCCAACAATTTATCTTCACAATTTAAAAAATAATGCTTTACCTATTGATATCTAAGCAATAAAACATTCTGGGTTTGTAAAGAAAATGTGAGGAATGTCAATAATTGATTGCGCAGGCTGGATGAGATAATGCGCAGGACAGGCAATGGTGCGGCTCGCAGTTATTGATGTAGGGAAAGTCTTCTGGGACCATTTTAATTAAGCATTATATTTTAATTAATAGGCTTTTTATAATTTTTCGCCGTAGGCGACAGTAATATTGCCGTCGTAATATATCGCTTTTTTGTAATGAAATGGCGTTTAATCCTGGCGCCATCGAGAAGACCGACACGAATAAAACCTCAGACCGGGCGCTTCAATAAGCATTGTGACGCGGGACAGGTTTTGCCCTTGGCGCAGTCATGGCAAGCGAAACCCTCGCCGAACGACCAGATCCCGACCAAGCCCAAAGCAAACCTTACCCTCGCCGCGCGTCCCAATCCCTGGCAGCGGCAATTCTCCTCAACGCGCTACAGCGTCCCGATTTATCCCCGCTGCTCCACAAAGCCCTCAATAAACCGCGCCACATATGCCGGCACACATTCGCTCGCCGGACCGTAAATCCGCTCCTCGAACTGGCTCTCCACCTGGCTGGGCTCGAGGTTGAGCTCCACCGTCCTGGCCCCGCTTATTCGCGCCTCATGGACAAACCCCGCGGCCGGATAAACATGGCCGGAGGTGCCGATCGCCAGGAAATAATCCGCTTTGCCAAGGGCGTCGTATATGGCATCCATGCCCAGCGGCATTTCGCCAAACCAGACCACGTGCGGACGCAGCACCGCCGGGAACTGGCAGCAATGACAACGGTCGGTTTCCGTAATATCGTCGGTCCACTCGATAATCTGGCCGCTGCTGACGCAGCGCACCTTGAGCAATTCGCCATGCATATGGATCACGCGCCGGCTGCCGGCCCGTTCGTGCAGGTTATCGATATTCTGCGTGACCAAAAGAAAATTATCGCCCAGCATCTGCTCCAGCTCCGCCAGCGCCACGTGGGCGGCGTTGGGCTTGATTTCCGGCTGCTGCAGCTGGCGGCGGCGGGCGTTATAAAACGCCTGCACCAGCTGCGGGTTACGCTGGAAGCCCTCAGGAGTGGCGACATCCTCGACCCGATGCTCTTCCCACAGGCCATCGGCGGCGCGAAAAGTACGAATACCCGATTCAGCCGAGATCCCGGCGCCGGTAAGCACCACTACAAAAGGTTTTTTCATCTTGGTTACCGCCATGGTGTCACGGTGAAAAATACGTGAGCGCAATCGCTGCTGCCTGAGCCGTTTACTTTTACGAAACCGGATTAACCGGCGATGAATACGCATGCTGCTGATTCCTTAATGCATGGCACGGATAGGCCGCAAGGCGTTTATAAACCGCTGAGCACTCTTGCCGGGTCGATACGGCTGGCCCGCCGCGCCGGATACCAACTGGCCAGCAGGCTAAGCAGCAGCGCCGTGCCCAGCACGATCGCCACGTCAAGCCAATGCAGTTCGGTTGGCAGGAAATCGATATAATAAATATCACCGGATAATAAATTATGCCCCAGCAAACGTTCGATCCCTTTAATCACATCCGTGAGGTTAAGCGCCACCAGCACGCCGGCCACCACGCCGCTCAGGCTGCCCGTAAGGCCGGCAAGCAGGCCATACCAAATAAAAATAGCACGGGTTAAGCGGTCTTTGGCGCCCAGGGTACGCAATATCGCAATATCGGTGCTTTTATCCTTAACCGCCATCACCAGCGTGGAAACAATGTTAAAGCACGCCACGCCAATCACCAGCACCATGGCCAGGTACATGATGGCGCGGATCATCTGGATATCCCGGTACATATAACCGTAGGTGCCCATCCAGCTGCGGATATACACATACGTTTTCGTCACCTCGCCCGCGTCCCGCACCAGCTTATTGGCGATGAAGGGATTATTCACCTTAATGGCGATGCCGCTGACGTCCTGGCCTTTATCCAGGTACTGCTGGGCATCCGCCAGCGGCACCATGGCAAAGCTGTGATCCAGCTGGCCGCTGAGCGCCAGGATACCGCTCACCTGCAGGCGGATACGCTTTGGCTCCAGCAATTTCATCTGCGGATCGCTGTTGGGGATCATCACGGTCAGCCAGTCGCCCTGCTTGACATCCAGGGCTTGCGCCACCCCCTGGCCGATAATGATCTGCTGCTTACCGGCGCTGAACGCCTGCCAGGCATTATCCTGGACATAGCGCGGCAGCGCGCTCAGGTTGGACTCTTGCCGCGGGTCGACGCCTTTGATCTGGATGGCCTTGAGCTTAACACCCCGCTCCACCAGGCCGGTGAAAGTGATGTAGGGCGCCGCCGCGGCGATGCCCGGCACTTTTTCAATCCGGGTTAATATCGCCGGCCAGTCGGTAAAAGGCGGGTTAACCGGCTCGATTTCGCCATGCGGCACTACCGCTAAAATACGGTTATTCAATTCGCGCTCAAAGCCGTTCATGGCGCTCAGGCCGATAATCAGTACCGCCACGCCGAGCGCGATGCCGACGGTGGAGATAATCGAAATCAGCGACACCATGCCGCCGCGACGCCGGCCGCGGCTAAAACGCAGCGCAATTTGCAACGAAAGCGGAAATCCCCTCATTCCTGCGCCCCCAGCAGGTCGCCGTCCCGCCGCAGCTGGCCGTCGCGCATTTCCAACTGACGGTTCAGGCGCCGCGCCAGGTGAAGATCGTGGGTGACGACTAAAAACGCGGTGCCCTGGCGCATATTCAGTTCGCCCAGCAGTTCAAAAATACTGTCGGCGGTGCGCTGATCCAGGTTGCCGGTAGGCTCGTCGGCCAGCACCAGCGCCGGATGGTTGACCAGGGCGCGCGCTATCGCCACCCGCTGCCGCTCGCCGCCGGATAACTCGGCAGGACGGTGATGGCCGCGTTTATCCAGCCCGACCGACGCCAGCATTTCCCGCGCGGTAGCCTTTGCCTGCTGCGGCGTGGTGCCGCCGATAAGCAGCGGCATGGCGACATTTTCCAGCGCGGTGAAATCCGGCAGCAAATGATGGAACTGATAGATAAACCCCAGCCGGCGGTTACGGATCTCCGCGCGCGCCTGGGAGGATAAGGCCGTCAGCTGCTGGCCTTCAAAAATCACCTCGCCGGAGGTCGGCTCGTCCAGGCCGCCGAGCAAATGCAGCAGGGTACTTTTACCCGAGCCCGAACTGCCGACGATGGCCATCATCTCGCCCGGCAGCATCGAAAAGGACACGTCGCGCAGTACATCGGTAAACAACTTGCCTTCCTGGTAACGCTTACTCAAATTGTTACACTGCAACAAAGGAGCATTATTCATAACGTAAAGCCTCAGCGGGATGAACGGCGGCCGCGCGCCAGGAAGGATAAAGCGTGGACAGTAGCGCCACGACCATCGCCAGCACGGCGATGGTGGCAACCTGCAGTGAGTCGATATCGACCGGCAGCTCCGCGCCATCGAGGAAAGCGCCGATCACCGGCATTAAATTATTCAGTTGGCTGGCCAGCAGCACGCCCAGGCCGGTGCCCAGAAGGGCGCCGATAATGCCGGCGCCGGCGCCCTGCACCATAAACACCAGCATCACCTGGCGCCGGGTCAGGCCGAGGGTCTGCAGAATGGCCACCTCACCCTGTTTTTCCATCACCAGCAGGCCGAGCGAGGTGATAATGTTGAACGCCGCCACCGCCACTATCAGGCTCAGCAGCAGGCCCATCATGTTCTTTTCCATGCGCACCGCCTGGAACAGCTCGCCTTTGCGCTCGCGCCAGTCCTTCCATTGGGTGCCTTCGGGAAGCCGCTGGCGGCTGACCGCCTCGACGTCCAGGGGCTTTTGCAGCCACAGGCGCCAGCCGGTGATATTGCCGGCCGGGTAGCGCATCAGGCGCGAGGCGTCCTGCTGGTTGGTCAACAGCTGGTATTGGTCCACCTCGCTGTTGGCGGCAAAGGTGCCGGCCACGGTAAACAGGCGTTGGCTGGGAATGCGGCCCATCGGCGTAAACTGGCTTGAGCCTGGCACCATTAACCGCAGCTGATCGCCGCGTTTCACGCCGAGTTGTCCCGCCAGCTGTTCGCCGAGGATAACCTGGTAACTCCCGGGCTGGAGCGCATCCATATGGATGTTGACCAGGTAGCGGGCCAGCGGTTCGGGATCCTGCGGATTGACGCCCAGCATGACCCCGACGGCTACGCTGCGCGCGCTTTGCAGCACCACGTCGCCGGTGGTCAGCGGCACGATACGGCTGACGCCCTTAAGCGCACCTAGCGCCGAGGGCGGAATGCGTTTAGGATCAAGCGAGCCGCCGGGGGTGGTAATCAATGCCTGGGGCATGACGCCGAGAATGTTACCTTCCAGCTCGCGCTCGAAGCCGTTCATCACCGATAATACGGTGACCAGCGCCATGACGCCAAGTGTAATGCCGATGGTGGATAGCCAGGAGACAAAGCGCCCGAAGCGGTCTGATGCCCGCCCGCGCATGTAGCGCAGGCCAATATATAATGCGACAGGTTGATACATTGAATTCCGTTTGGATGCCGGTTGCCAAAGCAAAGTGATCAAGGATAATAAAGGGTCGTACCCTATTATGGAACTACTAACCGCCGCTACCGCCGGCTTTTATTCTTGTTAGGCTGCCTAACATAAGCCATCATGCTCAATGCACGCACGTTTCGCCATAGTCCATATCGTATTGGCCCCGGCGCAAGAGAAGAGATCTGACCACTGTTTATGTCCGAACAATATCGTTATACCTTACCCACTAAACCCGGTGAACAACGTTTATTGGGTCAACTCACCGGCGCCGCCTGCGCCGTCGAATGCGCCGCTATTGTCGATCGCTACCCCGGTCCCGTGATGCTGGTGGCGCCGGATATGCAAAACGCCCTGCGCCTGCACGACGAAATCCGGCAGTTTACGCGCCATCCGGTGATCACCCTGCCCGACTGGGAAACCCTGCCTTACGACAATTTTTCCCCGCACCAGGAAATCATATCCGATCGATTGTCGACATTATATCAACTGCCGGCCATGGATCGCGGGGTCATTATCCTGCCGATCAATACCCTTATGCAACGGATATGCCCCCATTCATTCCTGCACGGCCACGCGCTGGTGATGAAAAAAGGCCAGCGCCTCTCCAGGGACAAGCTGCGCGCGCAGCTGGAGCAGGCCGGCTACCGCAGCGTGGATCAGGTCATGGAGCACGGAGAGTACGCCACGCGCGGCGCCCTGCTCGATCTTTATCCCATGGGCAGCGAAGAACCGTACCGGATCGATTTTTTCGATGATGAAATCGACAGCCTGCGCATTTTTGATGTCGACAGCCAGCGCACCCTGCACGAAGTGGATCAGATAAACCTGTTGCCGGCCCATGAGTTTCCCACCGACAAAACGGCCATTGAGCTGTTCCGCAGCCAATGGCGCGAACAGTTCGAGGTCCGGCGCGACGCCGAGCATATCTACCAGCAGGTGAGCAAGGGCACCTTGCCTCCGGGCATCGAATATTGGCAACCCCTGTTTTTCAGCGAACCGCTGCCGGCATTGTTCAGCTACCTGCCCGCCAATACCCTGCTGGTCAATACCGGCGATCTGGAAGCCGGGGCCGGGCGGTTCTGGGCGGATGCCGTGGCGCGTTATGAAAACCGCCGGGTGGACCCGATGCGGCCGTTGGTGGCGCCCGAAACGCTGTGGCTACGGGTCGACGGGCTGTTCAGCGAGCTGAAAAACTGGCCGCGGGTACAGTTGATCGGCGAGCGGCTGGACGCGAAAGCCGCCAATATCAATATGGAATATCAGCCGCTGCCGGACCTGGCGGTGGAGGCGCAAAACAAAGCGCCGATGGATAAATTACGCCGGTTCTGCGAGCAGTTCGACGGCTGCGTGATTTTTTCGGTGGAAAGCGAGGGACGGCGCGAAACGCTGCAGGAACTGCTGGCGCGCATCAAGATCAACCCCAAATTAATCGCCCGGCTCGATGATGCCCAAGGCCCCGGCAACTACCTGATTATCGGCGCCAGCGAACGCGGTTTCATCGATCAGTTCCGCGGGCGCGCCCTGATATGCGAAGGGGACCTGCTGGGGGAAAGGGTAAGCAGGCGGCGTCAGGATAACCGCCGCGCCATTAATGCCGATACCCTGATCCGCAACCTGGCGGAACTGCATCCGGGCCAGCCGGTGGTGCATCTGGAGCACGGCGTCGGCCGCTACGGCGGCATGACCACCCTGGAAGCCGGCGGCATCAAGGCCGAGTACCTGATCCTGACCTATGCCGGCCACGATAAGCTGTATGTGCCGGTTTCCTCGCTGCATCTGATCAGCCGCTATTCCGGCGGCGCCCAGGAGAACGCGCCCCTGCATAAGCTCGGCGGCGACGTCTGGTCGCGCGCGCGGCAGAAAGCGGCGGAACGGGTGCGCGACGTGGCGGCCGAACTGCTGGATATCTATGCGCAACGGGCGGCGAAGGTGGGCTTTGCTTTCCGGCAAAACCGCGAGAATTACCAGCTGTTTTGCGAGGGTTTCCCCTTTGAGCCCACGCCCGACCAGGCACAGGCGATTAACGCGGTGTTAAGCGATATGTGCCAGCCTCTGGCCATGGACCGCCTGGTGTGCGGCGATGTGGGGTTCGGCAAAACCGAAGTGGCGATGCGCGCCGCGTTCCTGGCCATTGAGAATCATAAGCAGGTGGCCGTGCTGGTGCCGACCACCCTGCTCGCCCAGCAGCATTTCGATAATTTCCGCGATCGTTTCGCCAACTGGCCGGTGCGCATTGAGATGATTTCCCGGTTTCGCAGCGCCAGGGATCAGGCCCAGGTCCTGGAGCAGACCGCCGACGGCAAGGTGGATATCCTGATAGGGACCCACAAGCTGCTGCAAAACGAGATTAAATGGCGCGATCTGGGCCTGCTGATTGTCGACGAGGAACATCGCTTCGGGGTGCGCCATAAAGAACGCATCAAGGCGATGCGCGCCGATGTGGATATCCTGACCCTGACCGCCACGCCCATCCCGCGTACCCTGAATATGGCCATGAGCGGTATGCGCGATCTGTCCATCATCGCCACGCCGCCCGCCCGCCGGCTGGCGGTAAAAACCTTTGTGCGCGAATACGACAGCCTGGTGGTGCGCGAGGCTATCCTGCGCGAAGTGCTGCGCGGCGGGCAGGTTTATTATCTGTACAACGATGTGGAAAATATTGAAAAAGCCACCCATCGCCTGCAGGAACTGGTGCCGGAAGCACGTATCGCCATCGGCCACGGCCAGATGCGGGAACGGGATCTGGAGCGGGTGATGAACGATTTCCATCACCAGCGTTTCAATGTCCTGGTCTGCACCACCATTATTGAGACCGGTATTGATATCGCCAATGCCAATACCATTATCATCGAGCGCGCCGACCATTTCGGGCTGGCGCAATTGCACCAGCTGCGCGGCCGTGTGGGGCGCTCCCATCACCAGGCCTACGCCTACCTGCTGACCCCGCCGCCCAAGGCCCTGAGCCAGGATGCGTTAAAACGCCTGGAGGCCATTGCGTCGCTGGAGGATCTGGGCGCGGGTTTCGCCCTGGCCACCCACGATCTGGAAATTCGCGGCGCCGGCGAACTGCTGGGAGAAGACCAGAGCGGCCAGTTGCAAACCATTGGGTTTTCATTATATATGGAACTGCTGGAGAGCGCGGTGGAGGCGCTCAAGGCCGGGCGCGAACCCTCGCTGGAGGATTTAACCAGCCAGCTCACGGATGTGGAGCTGCGCATGCCCGCCCTGTTGCCGGAAGACTATATTCCCGACGTCAATACCCGTTTATCTTTCTATAAACGCATCGCCAGCGCGCCCGATACCCGGGAAATTGAAGAGCTGAAGGTGGAATTGATCGACCGCTTTGGGCTGTTGCCCGATCCGGCGCGTCATCTGCTGGATATCGCCGGCCTGCGGCAACGGGCGCGCAAACTGGGTATCAAACGCATCGAAGGCAATGAAAAAGGCGGGTTTATTGAATTTAGCGAGAAAAACACCGTGGATCCGGTCTATCTTATCGGCCTGCTGCAGCGCGATCCCAAGACCTTCCGTCTCGACGGCCCGACGCGGCTGAAATTCATCAAGCCACTGCCGGAACGGCTGGAACGACTGCAGTATGTGGATCAATTGCTGGCGGGACTGGCTCAACATCAGGTTCCCGCCTGAGTCCGTGACTGCCCGGACCGGCTAGTCCCGGGCAGTCACGCAGCGGCTCGATGCGGATGACGGCTACCGGCGCTGTGGCGATTGCGGTACTAGACCTGTTTGTTCAAATCCAGACGGCCTTTGCCATCCAGGGGAATCTGCGTGCCTGGATCATGATCCATGCGGATTTTCCCCTGTTCATCGCCGATCTTGTAGGTAACATCGTAACCCAATAGCTTCTGCGATTTATCATAAACCGTCTGGCAGCGCTGCTGGGTGGTGGTATAGGTGTCGCGATTTTGCAGATTGCCCTGTACCTGGTTGCCGGTGTATCCGCCCGCCAGCGCCCCCGCCACCGTCGCCACGTCCTTGCCGCGCCCGCCGCCGAACTGATGCCCTAAGACGCCGCCCGCCACCGCGCCGAGCAAAGAACCGGCGATTTTATTTTCGTCCTGCACCGGACGGCGATGGGTAACGGCGACATTCCGGCATTCCTGGCGGGGGGTTTTAATGGTTTCATTGATTGGCGTTGCCGTGACTACCTGCGCATATCGCGGACCAGAGGAGAACACATCCAGTCCGGCAACCGCCGCAATCCCTGACGCCGCGGCAATCCCGATACCGACACCGGCCAACATTGATTTATTCATGGGAAATCCTCCTGAAGTAATAACCCACGCATTCACTGGCAGCAACCGGATCCCAGAGGCAGTCGATTACGCTAACTACGCCTGGGTTAATGACTGCCGGCCCTCTCCGGACGCTAGCGCAAAACGGAACTCATGGACTCCTCCGGCACGGCGTGCGTGATTCGCCCACCGGATAAACCGAAGTCTGCACAAAGCAGGCGGCAGCGGCAATAAGACTAATAGCCAAAATAGGGCATTTATGCATGCGCCAAAGCCAGTTTGGGATAATTCCTAGGGGTTTAAGCGCCATTATCGGCGTTTTATGCTAAGGGTAAGCATTGCTAATACAATATGTTAGCGCCGCGGACCGTGATTGCCGCGTCAGCTTGGCATATTGCAGGGAAAGGGGGCGCAGAGGCATTAGCCGGACGGGTTTTCCCGCCCGGCGGAGCGCCCGGCGGCAGGCCGGCCCCCTGGCGCCGAATCCGGCGCAGCCGTATCAGAGGGAATGCCTGCCTGCAATTAATGCAGTTTTAAATGCGGCCGGATCACACGGTTAATCCGCCCCACCAGCACGATAAGCCCGGTTTTGAACAGGCCGTGCAGGGCCACTTGATGCATGCGGTACAGAGAAATATACACCGCGCGGGCGATACGGCCCTCTATCATCATGGAGCCTCGCATCAGGTTGCCCATCAGGCTGCCCACGGTGCTGAACCGGGATAGCGATACCAGGGAGCCGTGATCCTTATAGACATAGGGTTTCAGTTCCCGGTCTTTTAACAGCGCCAGGATATTAGCGTACGCCCGGCTCGCCATTTGGTGCGCGGCCTGGGCGCGCGGCGGCACAAACCCGCCGGCGGGTTGCGGACAGGACGCGCAGTCGCCGATGGCGAAAATCGCGGGATCGCGGGTGGTTTGCAGGGTGGGCGTCACCACCAGCTGATTGGTGCGATTGGTTTCCAACCCGGCGATATCCTTCAGGAAATCCGGCGCTTTGATGCCGGCCGCCCACACCATCAGTTCCGCCGGAATAAACTCGCCGTCCTTGGTGGTCAGCCCGCCGGGCCCGGCACTGGTCACCAGCGTCTTGGTCAGGACCCGGACGCCCATTTTTCCCAGCTCATGGTGAGCCGAGGCGGAAATACGCGCGGGCAACGCCGGCAGGATACGCTCGCCCGCCTCGACCAGCGTCACGTTCAGCGCCTGGTTATCGAGGCCTTTAAACCCGTAGCTGTGCAATTCCTGAACCGCGTTATGCAGTTCGGCCGACAGTTCCACGCCGGTGGCGCCGCCGCCGACGATGGCGATATTCACGCGCTCATCCGGGCCGTGCGGCTGGGTGGAAAACTTCAGGAACAGATTGAGCATTTCATTATGGAACCGCTGGGCCTGCGCGGGATTGTCGAGGAAAATACAATTTTCCTTCACCCCGGCGGTGCCGAAGTCGTTGGATACGCTGCCGAGCGCCATCACCAGGATGTCATAAGGCAGCTGGCGCACCGGCACCAGCAGATCGCCGTGGGCATCGCGGATTTCATCCAGCTGCAGCGTTTTATCGTCGCGGTTAATATTGCTCAGGCTGCCCATCTGGAAAAAAAAGTGATGATTGCGGGCATGGGCCAGGTAGCTGATGGCATCTACGCCTTCATCCAACGAACCGGTGGCCACCTCGTGCAGCAAAGGTTTCCATAAATGGCTGTGATTGCGATCCACCAGGGTGATGTCCGCCTTTTTACTGCGGCCCAAGGCGGATCCCAAACGGGTGGCGAGTTCCAGGCCGCCGGCGCCGCCGCCAACGATAACAATCTGCTTCAGGGGTAATGACAAAATAACCTCCAAATGTAAACCAATCGTTAACTAAGAGTAAAAATAAATACCCTTATAAAACACGTGGTTACCTTCAAATAAACTGTTGTTGCTGCAAGATTACCATGAAGGGTCATTTGGTCATACCAAAATTGATATAAATCAATTTTGGCCTAATAAGGCAGAGAATAAAAACGCAACCGGGCACCCGCGCACAGGCGCCCTGATGCCGGTTGGCCGGGGCGCTTAACCCAGCGCCTTGAAACTCTGGATCCTCAGCACATGGGGGGCGATATTTTTGAATTTATGGCTCTGCTCCTCATCCCAGATAATCTCGTAAAACGGCGCCAGCAGCGCCGCGCTGCGGCGACTGTCCAGGGCTTCATCATTGCGCGAAAGCAACACCAGGCAGCGGTCGCGGTTTTTCTCGCGGAAGTTCTCCACGCATTTGGTGGCGATATCCACGTACTCTTCCGGACGATCGATTTTGCCCGGCATATTCTCATCCGGAAATAAATTCGGATTAACGATCACCTGGCGCATGTCGCACAGGAACCCGATGCGCTCCGCCCAGAACCCGCCCAGTCCGACGCCGCAAATCAGCGGACGCTCGTCATCGGTCAGTTGCTGCATCTTGTCCACTTCTTTTAACAGATGCTGCATATCGTGGCGTGGATGACGGGTGCTGTAGCTTATCAGCCGCACATCGGGGTCGATAAACTGAAGCTGCAGCACTTTTTCATGATTACCGGGACTGTTGGAATCAAAACCATGCAAATAGATAATCATCACTATCCTCGTCGCTCAATAAGTCCGGACGCTGAACGTCAGTGGTCCGGGAATTCTATCCGCCGCTGTTTTTCCTCGGCCCACTGCGCTCCCAGCAGCGTAAGCTGTTGATGCACCTGCCGCCAGCGCGTGGAGCCGAGCAGTTCCTTACGGGAAATCACTCCCCGATGGTATAACGTCTCGAGAACGTCGACTTTGATCGGTGACAGATTATCCAGCACCTTGATGGCCCCGGCGCGGTTATTGCACACCAAAATCATATCGCAGCCGGCATCCAGCGAAGCCTGCGCCCGCTCGGCATAGCCCCCCATCACCGCCGCGCCTTCCATGGAGAGATCATCGGAAAAAATAATACCGGCAAAGCCCAGCTCGCGGCGCAGAACCGTCTTCAGCCAAAAAGCGGAAGCGCTGGCCGGCAGGGGGTCCGCCTCGGTATAAACCACATGGGCGGGCATAATGGCGTCCAGCGCGCCGCGCGCGACAAGCGTGGTAAAGACGTGCATATCATGGGCGCGAATCTCGTCCAGGGGACGGCCGTCGACGGGCGTTTCCTTATGCGAGTCGGCGGTCACCGCCCCGTGGCCGGGGAAATGCTTGCCCGTGGCCTTCATGCCGGCCTGATGCATGCCGGCGATAAAATTTTCCGCCAGCTCGATGGCCGGCTCCGCCTGATGGTGAAAGGCGCGTTCGCCGATAGCCAGGCTGCCATGCCCGATATCCAGTACCGGCGCAAAACTGATATCGATATCCATGGCGGTCATTTCCGCCGCCATCAGCCAGCCGGCGTCGCGGGCCAGGGCCGTCGCCTGCGCCATGGGGCGCAGCGCCGCATACGCCTGGGCGGCGGGCAGGAGGGTAAATCCTTCACGAAAACGCTGTACCCGGCCCCCTTCCTGGTCCACCGCCACCACCAGCCGCTGGCGCGACGCGCGGCGGATTTGCGCTACCAGCGCCGCCAGCTGATCGGGATCGTGATAGTTGCGGGTAAAAATAATCACGCCGCCCACCATCGGGTGCTGCAATATTTCACGCTCTTCGTTATCCAACTCATAGCTGGCGACATCTAACATCAATGGACCCACGACAACCTCGTTCAAAACGGTAAACCCAAATGGCGGCGCAGCGGCGCCGCATGCCGCAAAAAATGCCGTTGGCGCGTTTGCCGCCAGCGGACTTCGTACCACATCAACATCAGGTAATCGACCCACGGCGCCCAGGCGGCAATGCGCCGCCGGAGAACGGCCGTGGCATAGCCAGGGGAGCTTGAGCCGGCCTGGTAGGCGCGCAGGAAATCCGCCTGCAGACCTTCGTCCAGCCCGTTGCCGCGAAACAGCGCCGCCAGTTCCAGGGCGATATCGCCGTCGCCGGCGTATTCCCAGTCAATCAGCCGCAGCCCGCCGTCAGGCGCGCGCAGCACATTGCCGGGGTGGATATCCATATGCAACGGCGCGCAGCACAGCGGCGCGGGCATTTTGGCGCGCATAAACCGCTGCTGCAGCCGCAGCCAGGCCGGACAGCGGCGCGCCGGATCGCTGGCCTGCCAGTAGGCGGCGTACCGGGCCCGCAGGGCAATAGGATAGCCGTGGCGCGGCCCGCGATGCAATTGCGCCAGCACGGCGGCAAGCTGGCCTCCGGCAACCGCCGCCTGCCACCCGGCCGGCGTCAGGCATTCCCCGGCCAGCCACTCCAACAGCAGCCATTGCGCCGTGCCGGCCAGCGGCTTTGGCGCCGGGGTGCCGGCGGGCAAGCGCCGCAGCAGGCGATATTCCCGCCGCCGGTCCACGCCCAGCAGCCGTTCAGACGGCGTCGCTTCCCGCGCGATGAGATCCCCGCTCGCGGCGCTGACCCGCCAGCTGGCGCCGGTCAGGCCATGCACCGGCGCCACCCTCCGGCCGGCGACATTCATCGCCGGCACCTGCGTCAACAGAACATCAAGGGAGACGCTACTCTTGCGCAAGCCCTTTACCCGACCAGACAATCTCGCCGGATTGCACCAGCATTAACTGCATCTCGATGTCGGGCAGTTTTGCATCGCCATTGGCGTCGCTGTAAAGCACATATTGCGCATTGAGATAGCGCGCCAACCCTACCGCCTTGCTGCGCGACTCCAGACTATCGTCCACCGACAGTCCCAGGGTCTGCTTGGCCGACGCCATCTGGTCCTGGCTGATGATGGTAAAGGTCTTATCCGCCGCCAGGGCGCTGTAGATTGCGGCGGTAGCTTTGCCGGTCTGTATGCTGCCATTGGTATTGTTTTTCATGCTATTGATCAACAGTACGCTGCCAGGCGCGATCCCCTGGGCGCCAAGCATTTGCTTGACCAGCGGCGCGACGCTTGCCGGCCAATCCAGGGTCCTGAGCTTAGGCGGCTGCGGTACCGGCTGCGGCTGCGGCTGCGACGGAACCGGCTCAGGCGCCGGCACCGGCTGGGCCGGTTCAATAGTGGCGGGCGGCTGCTCCGGTTCCGGCGCGCGCGTCGGACATCCGGTCAGCACCAGCGCGGCTAATGCGACAAAGAGATACTTTTTCATCATCCATCACTCAAACATAGGTTACAAAAACAGATAGAGGCGAACGCGCCTGGCCTCGAGATTACCGGTGATGGATTCAACGGTGACATCGGCGCCCGGCGGGATCACCAGTGTACGGGTAGCGGGGAAAGGCAGTACGTCCAGACCCTGCGGGTCGTACCAATAAAACCGGTAATTGACGGTAACGGCATGATCCTGTCCGTTGCCGATCGTGGCGTGCGCACGGCGGCGGCCCTGGTCGTCGCCGATGGTGGGCGCTTCGGCGGTAATCCCGGCCGTCATTACCGACGGATCCATAATCAGCGTCTGCCGATCGTTAATCATCAGCGTCTTGTTATGACTGGCGGTACAACCCGTGATAAGCAGCAGCATGGCTAAAAACGGCGGCGTAAAACGCATAGGCCTCCCCGATTGCTTGTGTGTCCCATCGCCCTGCGGCCGCTCAAAAATTCACCAGCGGACCGAGCGCCCTGCCGCCGAGAAGATGCATATGCAGATGATAGACTTCCTGGCCGCCGTGGCGGTTGCAATTGACTATCAGGCGAAAGCCGTCCTCGGCGATGCCTTCCTGCCGGGCAATTTTGGCGGCGGCGGTAAACATGCGGCCCAGCGCCGCCTCGTGTTCGGCGGTAACGTCGTTTACGGTTGGGATCAGGATATTGGGTACGATCAGGATATGGCTTGGCGCCTTGGGGGTAATATCACGAAAGGCAGTAACCAGTTCGTCTTGGTAAACGATTTCCGAGGGTATTTCCCGGCGAATAATTTTACTGAAAATAGTTTCTTCAGCCATGACATCTTTCCTTGTATCAAAACAGGTTAGTGCATGGAGTATGAGCGACTTACCCCCATTATTTCAACCTTGGGATGGTTTTATTACAGCGAGGGACGGTACGCGCGGGTACGGTGGGCAAAAGCATCAATGGCGTGCACATGTTCTCGGCAGACTATAAGGGAGGCCTTCGCCCCCCTGTGGTACTGCCGCACGCGTTATAGCGCCATCATGACACGCTATGGCGCATATATTCATCCATATCGGTTTTCAGGTTATCCGACTTGGTGCCGAATATCGCCTGTACCCCGGAGCCGGCCACGACCACGCCGGCCGCGCCGAGCAATTTCAGCCCTGGCTGGTCCACCTTGGAAATATCCGCCACGCTGATGCGTAAACGGGTAATGCAGGCATCCAGGTTGGTGATATTGTCCCGGCCGCCGAACGCCTTGACCAGCGCTCCCGCCATTTCCGTGCCGCCCTGGGCGATCTGCTGGCTGCCTGTCGCTTCACGGCCGGGCGTTTTCAGATCCAGTTTGACAATCAATACCCGGAAAAGGGTGTAGTAAACCAGGCCGTAGAGGATACCCACCACCGGGAACAGCCAAATGCGGCTGCTGTTGCCGCTCAGCACCACAAAGTCGATCAGGCCGTGGGAAAAGCTGGTGCCGTCACGCATGCCGAGCAGGATACATATAGGAAACGCCAGGCCCGCCAGGATGGCGTGGATCACGTAAAGAATGGGGGCCACAAAGATAAAAGCGAATTCAATCGGTTCGGTAATGCCGGTCAGGAATGCGGTCAGCGCGCCGGAAATCATGATGCCGCCCACTTTGGCGCGGTTTTCCGGTTTAGCCGAATGCCAGATGGCAATCGCGGCGGCCGGCAGTCCGTACATCTTGAACAGGAAGCCGCCGGACAGCTTGCCTGCGGTGGGGTCGCCCGCCATATAACGCGGTATATCGCCATGGAACACCTGGCCCGCGGCGTTGGTGAACTCGCCCACCTGCATCTGGAACGGCACGTTCCAGATATGATGCAGGCCGAAAGGCACCAGCGCGCGTTCCACCAGGCCGTAGATGCCGAAGGCCACCACCGGGTTCTGGTATGCCGCCCATTGGGAGAAGTCCTGGATGGCCGACCCGATCGGGGGCCAGATAAAGGATAAAACGACGCCGAGCAGGATGGCGATCAGGCCGGAAATAATCGGCACGAAACGTTTACCGGCAAAAAAGCCCAGGTATTCCGGCAGCTTGATGCGGTAAAACCGATTGAACATATAAGCGGCGATGGCACCCGAAATAATGCCGCCCAATACGCCGGTGTCGGCCAGATGCTTAGCGGCGATTTCCTGCGCCGGCAGGCCGAGAACCAGTGGCGCCACTACCGCCATGGTTTTCACCATGATGCCGTAGGCCACTACCGCCGCCAGGGCGGAAACGCCGTCATTATTGGTGAACCCCAGCGCCACGCCGATGGCGAAAATCAACGGCATATTGGCAAAAACCGAACCGCCGGCCTCCGCCATGACATGGGAAACAACGGCGGGTATCCAGCTGAATTCAGCGGAACCGACGCCGAGCAGGATGCCGGCAATCG
This sequence comes from Sodalis sp. C49, assembly GCF_046352915.1. NCBI lineage: Bacteria > Pseudomonadati > Pseudomonadota > Gammaproteobacteria > Enterobacterales > Bruguierivoracaceae > Sodalis > Sodalis sp. C49. Next base: position 1,757,038 of record NZ_CP163303.1, read on the forward strand.
GTAATACGGATACCGGTAGCATTAGCGATTTACCTACTTTTTGCAGGTTGGCGAATGCGTTCTTAAACATAATGATGAATGCTCCTAGTAATAATGCCGGATCCGCCCGCGCCAGGGCGCGAGCTCAAATTGCGCTGGCTTTTTGTCTTATGAACCGCTGGGGTTGTATTTATTACGCAGTGTAAAATAAATCGCCGGCCGGGTGTTTGATGATAATCACGTTTCACCGACGCCGGCCAAACGCGCCATGACACCGGCGCCCATGGCCATGACGCGCGAGGTGATTAAAACATCCGCAACCCGCCCCGGCGCGCGTTTATTTCACCCCATTACGCGCTGGAAATACCGCCGGACTCAACTATGCGCGGCGAGGCGCGCGGGATCAACATGAAACAACCGGCCGAAATTCGCGGTGGTGGCCTGCGCCAGTTGTTCCACCGTCACGCCTTTCAGGCCGGCCATAAAATCGGCCACGTCCCGCACATAGGCCGGCTGGTTTTCCTTGCCGCGATACGGCACCGGCGCCAGATAAGGCGAATCGGTCTCCACCAGCAGCCGGTCGAGCGGAACATAGCGCGCCGCCTCGCGCAGCGCCTCGGCGTTGCGAAAGGTGACGATGCCGGAAAACGAAATATAAAAACCCATGTCCAGCAGGGTCTTGGCGGTGGCGATATCTTCGGTAAAGCAATGCAGCACGCCGCCGCACTCCCCCGCCCGTTCTTCATGCAGGATAGCCAGCGTGTCTTCCCGCGCCGAACGGGTATGCACGATTACCGGCTTGTTCACGGCCCGGCCGATGCGGATATGCTCGCGCAGCGCCGCCTGCTGTTCGGCCTTATTATCCTGCTGGTAAAAATAATCCAGCCCGGTCTCGCCCAGGGCCACCACGTTGTCGCCCGCGGCCAGGCGCCTGAGTTCGGCAAAATCATAGGGCTCATCCAGATTCAGCGGATGGACGCCGCACGACATCAGCACCTCGTCGCGCTGGCCGATCAGTTCGCTCATCTTGCTAAAACCCGCCAGGGTGGTGGCCACAGCCAGCATCAGATGAACATCGCGCGCCTTGGCCTTGGCCACCACGTCGGCAACATCGCGATGCAGGGTCTCGTAATTCAACCCGTCAAGATGGCAGTGGGAATCGACTAAAAACATGACATTACCTTTTTATAGAGTCCAGGGATGGGTGCGCCCGTCCGGCGCGCCGTTTTCCCAGTTAAGCAATTGATTGGTCAGCAACAATTCGCGGTTAACACCGGCAATCTCCCGCCACTGCCGCCGGCACTGGAGCCACTGCTGCAATTGATGATGCAGGGCGCCGGGCTGGAATCGCGCGGCCAGCTCGCCCACCAGCGCCAGCTGATCCTGGTTGAGCATAAACCCGGCGGCGCCCTGTTGCCATTTCAGGGCGTCCGTGAGCAGGCTGAGCAGCCAGTATACCGGTTCGTCATCCTTGTCCTTGTTTAACAGCGGCAATAGCCTCAGAAAATCGCCGTCGGCAAGCGCGCGGCCCAGCCCGTCGCACAGCGCCGCACGTTCCGCCCAGCGGCCCGGCTGCAGAAGCTCCAGGGCGCCGACCGGCGCACCGCTGGTAAGCCGCAGCGCCGTGCGCGCCTGCTCTTGCGCCGTGATGCCCTGCTGCTGGAGCCACCGCAGGCCGGCCGGCTCTTCCGGCGACGGCAGGTGCCAGTACAGACAGCGGCTGCGCAGGGTGGGCAACAGGTGCGACGGTTCGCGGCAGCCGAGCAGGAAAAAGGTGCGGTCAGGCGGTTCTTCCAGGGTCTTGAGCAATGCGTTGGCCGCCGGCTCGGTCAGTATTTCACTGTGGGGCAACCAGACCACCTTGGCCCCGCCCTGCTGCGCATGATGGTAGAGCGGGTCGATAATCTGGCGGATATTATCCACCCCCAGGCTCAACCGCCCTTTCTCCGGTTCGGGCTGATAAAAATCGGGGTGGGTGCCGGCCAGCATCAGGCGGCAACTGTGGCAATGGCCGCAGCTTTTGATGCCGTCCGGCCGCTGGCAAATGAGCCAGCGGCTCAGGGCATAGAACAGCGATGACACGCCGCTGCCCTTGAGCGCATGGATAAGCAAAGCGTGATGGCCCTTGCCCTCCTGATAGCGGGCGAGAATCTGCCGGTAGGGCGTATTCAGCCACGGATACCATTTCACGGCCGGGACTCCGGCGCGTCCAGCCAGCGGTTCAGGCTGGCGCGCAGCGCGTCGCTAACCTGCGCCAGCGAACGGCTGGCGTCAATGGTAACGATGCGCGCATCCGCCGCGGCCAGGGCCTGGTAACGCGCCCGGATGCGGTCAAAAAAGGCCAGCGACTCCTGCTCGATGCGATCAAGCTCGCCGCGCGCCCGCGCGCGCTGAAGGCCAATGGCCGGGGGGAGATCCAGGTACAGGGTTAAATCGGGGCGGAAATCCCCCAGCACCAGGTCGCGCAGCGCCGTCAGCAGTTGCGGATCCACGCCGCGGCCGCCGCCCTGGTAAGCCTGGGATGAGAGATCGTGGCGATCGCCGATTACCCACGCGCCACGCGCCAGCGCGGGTTTGATCACATTCTCCACCAACTGGACGCGCGCGGCGTACAGCATCAGCAGTTCCGCTTTATCGGTTACCGGCTCGTTGTCGATACCGTCCTTGATTAAGCGGCGCAACGCTTCCGCCAGCGGGGTTCCGCCCGGCTCGCGGGTAAAAACCACATCAGTGATGCCGCGGGCCCTGAGCGTCTCCACCAGCACGGCGATGGCGCTGGTTTTCCCGGCGCCCTCAAGCCCTTCGATCACGATGAATTTACTGTCCATGGTTTTCCTTTACGCTTTCACGATATTGCTGTACGGCTTGATTATGGCTTGCCAGGTTGGTGCTGAAAATATGGCCGCCCTTGCCGTCGGCGACAAAATAAAGATACGACGTCTTGGCAGGATGCGCGGCGGCCTCAAGCGACGCCTGCCCCGGCATGGCGATCGGCGCGGGGGGCAGTCCGGTAATCAGATAGGTATTATACGGCGTTGGCGTCGCCAGGTCTTGCTTGCTGATGATACCTTTATAGTTCTCGCCCATGCCGTAGATCACCGTGGGATCGGTTTGCAGGCGCATGCTCAGGCGCAGGCGGTTGATGAATACCGAGGCCACCTTGGGGCGTTCGTCCGCCACACCGGTCTCTTTTTCCACAATCGAGGCCATGGTCAGCAAATCCAGCGGCGTCTTATACGGCAGTCCCGGCGCCCTGTCCCGCCAGACTTCATCCAGCGTTTTATCCATCCGCTGTCCCGCGCGCTTTAACAAAGCGATATCGGGGGTTTGCGCGGTATACAGATAGGTATCGGGATAAAAGCGCCCTTCCAGCGTGGACGATGGCTCCCGGCCCAGCAGGCCGGCTACCTGATCCGCCGCCACCCCGTCCAGGGTATGTTTCAGGTAAGGCGCCTTGGCGATGATGGCCAGCCACTCCTTAAACGTGGACCCCTCGACAAAACGGATGGAAAACTGGGCTTCCCGGCCGCTGGCTAATAACGCCAGCATCTGGCGCACCGTCATGCCGGGTATAAACCGGTAGGTGCCCGCCTTGAAGCTGGCCAGCTCCGGCTCCAGTTGCCACAGCGCCGGCAGCCAGCGGGTACGCTTGACGATATGCTGCTGGCGCAGCGCGGTTTTCAGCCCCTCGCGCCCGGTGCCGGCGGGCAAGGTAAAAATAGTCTCTTGTTTAATGACCAGCGGCGACGCGGCGAAATGCTTGACCTGGTACAGGCAAAACGCGATGCCAGCGGCCAGCAGGAGGATAATGGCGATAAAAAACGTTTTTTTCATGCAATAACTCAGTTAACAGTGCGGGCTGACGAAGTCGAACAGGGCCCTGGCGGGATAGCGGCGCTGCGCGATACGGTTGACCGGCAATACCGGCATCAGCGCATTGCAAATGATCACTTCCTCGGCGTCATCGAGCGCGGCGGCCGGCGCCTCGACCTGTTGCAGGCTGAACGGCGAGGCCGCAAGCAGGTGCATGATATGACGCCGCATAACCCCCGCCACGCCGGCATGGGTCAGCGCCGGTGTATAAACCCGATCCCCGGTGCGCCAGAAAATATTCGCCGCGCAGCATTCAACGATAAAACCCTGCGTATCAAGCACCAGCGCCTCCTCGGCGACGGCATCCCGTTCCAGGTGAGCGCGGATTAATACCTGCTCCAGGCGGTTAAGGTGCTTTATGCCGGCCAATAGCGGACCGCGGGCCAATCTGACTGGACTCAGGGCAAGGCTGACGCCGCTTTCGCGCCAGGCGACATAATGCGCCGGCGCGGCCGTATGGGACATAATACGTAACGGCGCATCGCAACCGGCCGCGCTATACCCCCGGCCGCCGCTGCCGCGGCTGATGAGTACTTTGAGCACGCCTTGCTGTCGGAGTTCCGCCACCCGGCGCATTTCGCTGGTTAATAACCCGCGGTCCAGCGGCGCAAACAACAACCGCTCGCCGGCCTCGGCCAGCCGGTCCAGATGGTAGGGCAGTAAATCGATCGCACCCGCGCGTATGCGCGCGGTGGTAAAAAAACCGTCGCCGAATTGGGTGGCGCGATCGTTTACGGGCAATTGGCGCCGGGGTTTTCCGTTGATCCAATACATAGTTCACCTGGTAAGCGGTCGCCGATGCGGCAATGATAAAAAAATGGCCCGATAAACGGGCCATTAGGCATCACTCTACGATTATATCCGGCGGAATACCAGTGACCCGTTGGTGCCGCCGAAACCGAATGAGTTGCATAATGCATATTCCATTCCAGGCACCTGACGAGCTTCATGGGGCACAAAATCCAAATCGCACTCGGCGTCAGGGTTGTCCAGATTAATGGTGGGCGGAATAGCCCGATCGCGCAGCGCCAGTATGCTGAAAATAGACTCTATCGCCCCGGCGGCGCCCAGCAAATGCCCGGTCATCGATTTCGTGGAGCTGATCATGACCTTGTACGCATCCTGGGCGAACACGGATTTCACCGCGTAGGTTTCCGCTTTATCACCCACCGGCGTGGACGTGCCGTGCGCGTTGATATAGCCGACCTGCGACGGGGTGATGCCCGCGTCACGCAGGGCGTTGACCATGGCCAGCGCCGCCCCCGCGCCGTCTTCCGGCGGCGAGGTCATATGATAGGCATCGCTGCTCATACCAAAACCCACCACTTCGGCGTAAATTTTCGCACCGCGCTTTTTAGCATGCTCGTACTCTTCCAGCACCATGACGCCGGCGCCGTCGCCCAGCACAAAGCCGTCACGGTCACGATCCCAGGGGCGGCTGGCCGCCTGCGGGTTATCATTACGGGTAGACAGCGCGCGCGCGGCGCCGAAACCGCCGACGCCCAAGGGCGTGCTGCCTTTTTCAGCGCCACCGGCCAACATGACATCCGCATCGTTATAGGCGATTATCCTGGCGGCATGGCCGATATTGTGCACACCCGTGGTACAGGCCGTCGCCACGCAGATACTTGGTCCGCGCAGTCCGCACATGATGGTCAGGTGCCCGGCTATCATGTTGACGATGGTGGAAGGCACAAAAAAAGGACTGATTTTGCGCGGTCCGCCATTCACCAGGGCGGTATGATTTTCTTCAATCAATCCCAACCCGCCGATGCCCGAGCCGATTGCCGCACCGATACGCGGCGCGTTTTCCTCGGTGACCACCAAGCCGGAATCCTGCATGGCCTGGATGCCGGCCGCAATGCCGTACTGTATGAAAATATCCATCTTGCGCGCATCTTTGCGCGACAGATAATCTTCACAATTAAAATTTTTCACTAAGCCAGCAAAACGTGTTGCATAGGCAGTAGTATCAAAATGGTCGATCGGGCCGATGCCACTCTGTCCGGCTAGGAGCGCGCTCCACGTAGATTCTACGGTATTGCCGACAGGAGACAACATGCCAAGTCCGGTCACAACTACTCGACGCTTAGACACGCTTGTCCTCCAAGGAGGGAAAAAAGACACTGTGTGGGACAAAAAACTTAGGCGGTCGAATGACCGCCTAGGGATGTTCGCTTACTGCTGGCTTGCCTGAATAAAATCAATAGCTGCCTGGACAGTAGTGATTTTTTCAGCTTCTTCGTCCGGAATTTCTGTATCAAATTCTTCTTCCAGCGCCATTACCAGCTCAACGGTGTCGAGAGAATCAGCGCCGAGGTCATCGACAAAAGAAGCATTGTTTACGACTTCTTCTTTCTTAACACCCAGTTGCTCAGCGATGATTGCCTTAACGCTTTCTTCGATAGTGCTCATACTCTTAAATTTCCTATCAAAACTCGCTTTCGCGATGGTTTTCGTAGTGTATAAAATGTTGAAAAAGATGCAACTAAATCCCGGCTGGTCAAACCACGATTTTATGCTATTTTGCGGTGTTTACCACAAATAACGCAAATGATTTTCGTGCTTTTTACAGCATATACATGCCGCCGTTGACATGTATCGTTTCACCGGTAATGTATGCCGCCTCGTCAGAGGCGAAAAAAGCAACAGCACTGGCAATTTCTTTCGGATCGCCAAGACGATTTGCCGGAATCCGGGACAAAATGTCCGCACGGTGGTCATCTGTCAACGCATCTGTCATATCAGTCGCAATAAAACCGGGCGCCACCACGTTTACCGTAATGCCGCGCGAGGCGACTTCACGGGCCAACGATTTGCTAAAGCCGATCAATCCGGCTTTGGCGGCGGCATAATTCGCTTGCCCGGCGTTACCCATAGAGCCTACAACAGAACCGATAGTAATGATTCTGCCGTAACGCTTTTTCATCATCGCGCGCATTACCGCCTTGGACATGCGGAAAACGGATGTCAGGTTTGTATCAAGGATAGACTGCCATTCGTCTTCTTTCATGCGCATCAGAAGATTATCACGCGTGATTCCGGCATTATTCACTAAAATATCAGCTTCGCCAAATTCTGCGCGCATTTTCTCTAAAAGAGAATCAATGGATGCGATGTCAGAGACATTAAGTTGCAGCCCTTTGCCCCGGTTGCCCAGATAGGCGCTGATGGCGTCGGCGCCCTGCTCGCTGGTGGCCGTGCCTATGACTGTTGCGCCGCGTTCGGCCAGCAATTCAGCGATAGCGCGACCGATTCCGCGGCTGGCGCCGGTGACCAGGGCGATTTTACCTTCAAAGCTCATTGCATTCCCCATGATTATTGCCCAAGCGCCGCTGCCAGCGACGCCGGATCGTTTACCGCCGCGCCGGAAAGGGTGTCGGCGATGCGTTTGGTCAAGCCGGTGAGCACTTTGCCCGGCCCCGCTTCCAGCACCTGGTCGACCCCTTGCGCGGCAAGGTATTGCACCGTTTCAGTCCAGCGTACCGGATTATACAGCTGGCGCACCAGGGCCAGGCGTATCGCGTCCGGATCCGTCTGCGCCACCACGTCGACATTATTCACCACCGGCACCCTAGGCGCGGAAAAGGCGATGTCCGCCAATGCCAGCGCCAGCTTATCCGCCGCGGGTTTCATTAACGCGCAATGCGAAGGCACGCTGACCGGCAGCGGCAGCGCACGCTTCGCGCCGGCCGCCTTGCAGGCCGCGTTCGCGCGCTCGACCGCCTCTTTATGGCCGGCGATAACCACCTGTCCGGGAGAATTGAAATTCACCGGTGACACCACCTGTCCCTGCGCCGACTCGCGGCAGGCCTGCTCAATGGCGGCATTGTCGAGGCCGATAATGGCCGACATGGCGCCGATACCCGCGGGCACGGCTTCCTGCATCAGTTTGCCGCGCAGTTCCACCAGCCGCACCGCCTGGGCGAAATCAAGCACCTCCGCGCAGACCAGCGCCGAGTATTCGCCCAGGCTATGGCCGGCCAGCCATGACGGCTGTTGTCCGCCCTGCTGCTGCCAGACGCGCCAGATGGCCACCGAGGCCGCCAGTAGCGCCGGCTGTGTCTGCCAGGTTTTATTCAGCTCTTCCGCCGGGCCTTGCTGGGTCATCTGCCAGAGATCATAACCTAAAGCGGCGGACGCTTCTGCGAAGGTGGCCTCAACCAGCGGAAATTGTGCCGCCAATTCCGCCAGCATACCGACGGTCTGGGATCCCTGGCCCGGGAATACCATTGCCAATATTGTCATTTTTTTTTAATTCCTGTTAATTCAAAACCGAATCAATGCCGAGCCCCAGGTAAAGCCGCCGCCGAACGCCTCCAGCATCACCAGCTGCCCGCGCTTAATACGGCCGTCGCGCACCGCCTCGTCCAACGCCAGCGGTACGGAGGCGGCGGAGGTATTGCCGTGCCGATCCAGGGTCACCACCACCTTATCCATGCTCATGCTCAGGCGTTTTGCCGTGGCGGTGATGATACGCAGGTTGGCCTGGTGCGGCACCAGCCAGTCCAGCGCCGAGTGGTCCAGTTGATTGGCGTTCAGAGTTTCATCGACGATATGGGCCAGTTCGGTCACCGCCACCTTGAACACTTCATTGCCCGACATGGTCAGGAACGCAGGGGCCGTCGGATCGATGCGGCTGTGGTACGGCAGGGTCAATAGATCGCCATAGCGCCCATCCGCGTGTAAATGGGTCGATAAAATGCCAGGCTGTTCGGAGCGGCCGAGCAGCACCGCGCCCGCGCCGTCGCCAAACAGGATCAGCGTACCGCGATCGCTGGGATCGAGGGTGCGGCTCAGGGTATCGGAGCCGATCACCAGCGCATAATCCACCGCGCCGTGTTTAACATATTGATCCGCCACGCTCAGGGCGTAGGCAAAACCGGCGCAGGCCGCGGCCATATCGAAAGAGATGGCGTCCCGAAGGCCTAGATGATGCTGGATTTCGCACGCCGAGCTGGGGAAGGCATTGCTCGACGAGGTGGTGGCGACGATGATCAAACCGATCTTGCCCACCTCGACGTCCGCCATTTCCAGCGCGCGCTGCGCGGCGATGAAACCCATGGTGGAAACGGTTTCATCCACCCCGGCGATACGGCGTTCACGAATACCGGTACGCGTTACGATCCATTCGTCGGAGGTATCGACCATTTTTTCCAGGTCCGCATTCGACCTTATTTGTGCCGGCAGATAACTGCCGGTACCGAGAATCTTTGTATACATGTACGCTTAATCACTCTTGGGTAATACCGCATCTAGGCGAGCGGCAATCCGCTCGGGAATCCGCCGCTCCACCGCTTGCATTGCCTGATCGATAGCGACAGCGAACGCGCGCTGATTCGCCGCCCCGTGGCTTTTGATCACCGTGCCACGCAAACCTAACAGGCAAGCGCCATTATATTGGTCAGGATTAAGATGGCCGAATTGGCGCGCGAGGCGTTTTTTCACCCAGCGTTTGACAAGTTTCATCAGCCAACCCTGCCTGCCGCCGTCCCCTGAGGATTTAAGCAAAGACAGAAAAAGTCTTATCACCCCTTCCATGGTCTTTAATGTGACGTTGCCGACAAACCCATCACAGACCAGCACATCGGTCTTCCCTGTCAGCAACTCGTTGGCTTCAAGATAACCTATATAGTTGATTGACGGAATACTTCTCAGTATCGCCGCGGCCTGGTGGATATTATCGAGACCCTTGGTCTCCTCCTCGCCGATATTAAGCAGCGCCACCCGCGGGTTAGCCACGCCCACGATATCCTCCGCCATCACCGCGCCCATAATGGCGAACTGGGCCAGCATCTCGCCACCGCATGCCACATTGGCGCCGAGGTCCAGCACGACCGTATTGCCCCGCTGCTGGTGCGGCAGCACGGTCATCAACGCCGGACGCTCGATGCCGTCCAGCGGTTTAAGCAACATTATCGCCAACCCCATCAACGCCCCGGTGTTGCCGGCGCTGACACAGGCCTGGGCCTTTCCATCCTTGATCAGCTCAAGCATGATGCGCATTGAGGTGCCGCGGCTGGCCCTGATGGCCTGGGATGGTTTGGCGTCACCGGCAATAACAGATTCGGCGGGAACAACCGTCAATCGCTCAAGTAGAACGGAATCAGTTTTTGCCAGTAAAGGATTTATCGCAGCGGGACTGCCGACAAGCAGCAATGCTAATTGCGGATGAGAAGCCAGTGCCTGCAATGCAGCAGGCACTGTCACGGCGGGACCGAAGTCGCCGCCCATAGCATCTAACGCCAGGGTTAGACGTATCAATGTATCGCCTTGGAATTACTTGGCGATAACTTTGCGACCGCGGTAGAAACCGTCGGCGGTGATGTGGTGACGCAGGTGGGTTTCACCGGAGACTTTGTCCACTGATACGGTAGAGGTGGTCAGCGCGTCGTGTGAACGGCGCATGCCACGGGTAGAACGGGTGGGTTTATTCTGTTGTACGGCCATGGACCTTACTCCTTAAATTACTTTCGCTTTAAACTGGCTAATACGGAAAACGGGTTAGGTTTTTCAACCTCGGACGGCAGCTTGCCGAACACCTGCTCCGCGTCGGACACTTCACAGTGTTCAGTATCATGAACCGGTGCGATCGGCAGCGAAAGAATAACTTCATCTTCAATCATTGCCAGCAGGTCTATCTCGCCAAAACCATCGACATAAACCGCCTCATACGCTTCCGGCAATGCCTCAGCCTGTTCGTCGGTGACAACCGGGCTGAAACAAAATGTCGTGTGCACCTGATGCGCGAACGGCTGGTTGCAGCGCTGGCACAGCAGCGTCACCGCTACGTCCGCACTGCCATCGATCACCGCCAGGCGCTGATTATCAATATTAAATGACAACGACGCCTGAACATCACTATCCACACTTACCACGGATTCGGCAATACGCTTTACCTGCTCAGGCGCATAGACACCAGCATAGTCCAGGCGTTTCTGTGCAGTACGGGCCGCATCGATAGTCAGGGGTAATTTTACTTTTTGCATAGGGCGCGCATATTAACTTTGTAACGGCATAGAGTCAAAGAAAAAGGCCATATTTACCTGCCTTTATCAATATTCGCTTCCGAAGCGGCGAACAGTTTAAAATGACGCACGGAAATACGCCATCGTTGGATGAAAAAATATGTGCAAAATTGTCTTGGCTTCATCGTCGCCGTTTCGCCGGGCGCTAATGGAAAAATTAACCCTGCCGTTTATCGCCATCGCGCCGGACATCGACGAAACCAGGCTTGCGGACGAATCCGCAGACCACATGGTGCTGCGCCTGGCCGAGGGCAAAGCCCGCGCGCTGGCCGGCCGATACCCCGCTCATCTGATTATCGGCTCCGATCAGTGCTGCGTGCTTGAGGGCCGCATTACCGGCAAACCCCATACGCACGAAAACGCCGTCGGCCAGCTACGGCAAGCCAGCGGCCGGCGCGTGACGTTTTATACCGGCCTGGCGCTGCTTAACAGCCTGACGGGCAGGATCCAGCGTACGGTAGAACCCTTTCATGTCACTTTTCGCACCCTGAGCGAGGCGGAAATCGCGGGTTATGTGGCGCTGGACCAGCCGCTGCACAGCGCGGGCAGCTTCAAAAGCGAGGGGCTGGGCATCAGCCTGTTCGACGCGCTGGAAGGGCGCGATCCCAATGCGTTGATCGGCCTGCCGCTGATTGCGCTGGGCGGGATGCTGCGCAACGAGGGCATCAATCCCCTGCTCACGGACGCGCAGGCGCGCTTGCGCTAGCAGGGCCGCAGCAACCGCCGGCGGGATGGCGATACCGTCGCCCCATTTCCTGCGCGCCGCCTTATTTATCGTTGGCGCGCAGGTAAACCAGGCAATGGCGCAAGCCTTTATCCAGCGGCGCCTCTATGCGCATGGTCTCGCCGGTGGCGGGATGATCGAAGCGCAGGGCCGCGGCATGTAAAAACAGCCGGTGCAGGCCCGATCCCTTGAGCTGTTGATCAAATTGCGCGTCGCCGTAACGATCGTCAAAGGCAATCGGGTGGCCGGCATATTGGGCATGGACGCGTATCTGGTGCGTGCGGCCGGTCACCGGGCTGGCTTTTACCAGGGTGGCGTGCACAAAACGTTCTTCTACCTTGAAGCGCGTTTCCGAGGGTTTGCCGTCGCTGCCCACCCGCACGATGCGCTCGCCGCTGGCGAGGATATTTTTCAACAACGGCGCGCTGACCGTCTTGGTCTGCGACGGCCACTCTCCGGCGACCAGCGCCAGATAGTCCTTCTGCATGCCTTTCATGCGCAGCTGCTCGTGCAGTAAACGCAGGGCCGATCGTTTTTTGGCCACCAGCAGCACACCCGACGTATCCCGATCCAGGCGGTGAACCAGTTCCAGGAACCGGGCATCGGGGCGCAGCGCGCGCAGCCCTTCAATGACGCCGAAACTTAAGCCGCTGCCGCCGTGCACCGCCGTACCGGAAGGCTTGTTTAAAATCAGCAGGTGATCGTCTTCATACAGAACCGCTTCCGCCAGCGCCGCCACTTTGTCCAGCAGCGGCGAAACGGTGTTTTCATCCGGCGCGGACTGACGCACCGGCGGAATCCTGAGCTCATCGCCGTCCAGCAGCTTGTATTCGGGCTTGACCCGTTTTTTATTGACCCGCACTTCCCCTTTTCGCACGATACGATAAATCATGCTCTTCGGTACGCCTTTTAATCGGGTACGCAAAAAGTTGTCGATCCGCTGGCCTGCTTCATCCGCGGAAACGGTTATAAACTGTACGCCTGCATTATTTTCATTCATGGGACGCGATTCTAAATATACCACCAGCATAGCGCCACTCCTTTTTCTGTGCTTAACTGTGCTTTAATTGGTAAAAAAGTTTTTCGGGTGGATTTCGGCTGCGCAGCAGGCAGGCCAGGCAGAAATGTAACCATAAGTCGGAATCTTGTTGCCAAGAGGTAAAGTCGCCTTGCTATATAGGTGTCAGCGGTGGAATAATGCATAAACTTTCCACTCTGCGCCCGTTAAAGGCGAGAAATCGTGGAATTTTTAAATTTGCCTGATCAACCATACACGCAGCAATGGCGTAAGACGTAGTGATTAATCAGGCAGTTAGCGGGCTGCGGATTGCAGCTTGGCCGGCAAAAGGAATTCGTTCTGGCGACCGTTATCAGACGCTATTCCCGCTGTAAATGCGCTGTCTTTCTCTCTGAAAACAGGCTACCGAAACAATGCGCCCCTCTGCGAGCGACAACCGTGAGGTTGACGGCTCGCGACAAGTCACGGGGCCGTCGGTTATCGCCCGGTCATGCGTTTTTTTGCCCGCAGCTCTGATGCCAATGCATAAAAAAGAGTAAGTTAAGATGAAGAGAATGTTAATTAACGCGACTCAGCAAGAGGAGTTGCGCGTTGCTCTGGTAGATGGCCAAAAGCTGTATGATCTGGATATTGAAAGCCCGGGTCATGAACAGAAAAAAGCTAATATTTACAAGGGTAAAATCACCCGAATTGAGCCAAGTCTTGAAGCGGCGTTTGTCGATTACGGCGCCGAGCGACACGGATTTCTTCCCCTGAAAGAAATTGCCCGCGAGTATTTTCCCGCGCAATACGCCTCCCACGGCCGCCCCAATATCAAGGACGTGCTGCGTGAAGGGCAGGAAGTCATTGTCCAGGTTGATAAGGAAGAACGCGGCAATAAAGGCGCCGCGCTCACCACCTTTATCAGCCTGGCCGGCAGTTATCTGGTGCTGATGCCGAACAATCCCCGCGCCGGCGGCATCTCCCGTCGTATCGAGGGTGACGATCGCACTGAGCTGAAGGAAGCGCTGTCGTCGCTGGAACTCCCCGACGGCATGGGCCTTATCGTCCGTACCGCCGGCGTGGGTAAATCCGCCGATGCGCTGCAGTGGGATCTGGCGTTTCGCATCAAGCATTGGGAAGCGATTAAAAAAGCCGCCGAAGGACGTCCCGCTCCCTTCCTGATTCATCAGGAAAGCAACGTCATCGTGCGCGCCTTCCGCGACTATCTGCGTCCGGATATCGGCGAAATCCTGATCGACAATCCCAAGGTGCTCGAAAAAGCGAAAGAACATATCGCCTCCCTCGGCCGCCCCGACTTCAGCAGCAAAATTAAATTGTACAGCGGCGAAATTCCGCTGTTCAGCCATTACCAGATTGAATCGCAAATCGAATCCGCCTTCCAGCGCGAAGTGCGCCTGCCGTCCGGCGGTTCCATCGTTATCGACACCACCGAAGCGCTGACCGCCATCGATATCAACTCCGCCCGCTCCACCCGCGGGGGCGATATCGAGGAAACCGCCTTTAACACCAACCTGGAAGCCGCCGACGAAATAGCCCGTCAATTACGCCTGCGCGACCTGGGCGGCCTTATCGTTATCGACTTTATCGATATGACCCCCGTGCGTCACCAGCGCGAGGTGGAAAATTGCCTGCGTGAATCAGTGCGCCAGGATCGCGCGCGCATCCAGATCGGCCGCATCTCGCGTTTTGGTTTGCTGGAACTCTCGCGCCAGCGCCTGAGCCCGTCGTTGGGTGAATCCAGCCACCATGTCTGCCCGCGTTGCGGCGGTACCGGCACCATTCGTGATAACGAGTCGCTGTCGCTGTCCATCCTGCGCCTTATCGAAGAAGAGGCGCTGAAAGAGAATACCCACGAGGTGCATGCCATCGTGCCGGTGCAGATTGCCTCGTACCTGCTCAATGAAAAGCGTGATTCGGTCAACGCCATCGAGCGCCGCCAGGGCGGCGTGCGGGCGATTATCGTGCCGCACGATCAAATGCAAACTCCGCATTACGCGGTGCTGCGCGTGCGCAAGGGCGAAGAAGCGCCAACCCTGAGCTATCTGTTGCCGCAACTGCACGAAGCGGAAATGGCCCAGCCGTCCGAAGAACCGGCGGCCGAGCGTAAGCTGCCTGAACAACCCGCGCTGGCTGCTTTCGTTATGCCGGATTCGCCGCCGATGTCGCCTGAGCCGGTGATTGAGGAACCCGCGCCGGTAGCCCGGGAAACCGGCGTCAAGGCCGTCGCCAAGCCCGAAAAATCCGCTGAGCCGGCTTCCGCCGGGTTATTCAGCCGCGCGGTAAACCGCCTAAAAAGCTGGTTTAGCGATCCTGAGGAAGATACCTCGGTAAAAACCGCCGAACCGGTCCTGCCGAAGGAAGAGACCCCTGCCGTAGCCGAACCCGCCGAGGCGCCGCGTCGCCAGCAGCAGGATCGCCGCGGCCAGCGCCGCCAGAATGTCCGCCGCGATCGCAACGGCGAGCGTGGCGGCGAGCGTGAGCAGCGCGCGCCGCAGGAAGGACGCCAGCCGCGTGAAGCGCGTGAGCCCCGTGAACCGCGCGAACGCCGCGAACCCCGTGACGATGCGCGTAGTAAAGGCAAACGCCAGAACGCGCCGGTCGAGACCGAGATGCTTGACGCCGTGATAGCCGAGAAGCCGCAGACCGAGGAGGAGCAGACGCAACGCCGCGAACCGCGCGCCGATCGTCCGCGCCGTCGCCAGGAAGATAAGCGCCAGCCGCAGGAAGCCAAACCCCTGCCGGTTGAGGTTGAGGCTGAGCCCGAGATGATCGAGCCCGAAGCCGTAGCCCTGGCCGAACCGGTGAACGATGACGATAAACCGACGCCTATCGTTCCGCGCCGCCAGCGTCGCAATCTGTCCCAGAAAGTGCGGGTCACCGATGACGCGGCCGACGTTACGCAGGTCGCCGCCGCAGGCGAAAGCGTCCGCGAAGACACCGGCTCGCAGCCGGATATCAAGTTCCAGGCCGGCAGCGCGCCGACCCCTGACATCATGTTCCAAACCGAGGACGCTCCGGCGCCCGAAGGGCTGGACAACAGCGCGCAGGAAGGCCGCAACGGCAACGAAGCGGGCCTGCCCCGCCGTTCGCGCCGCTCCCCGCGCCATTTGCGGGTCAGCGGCCAGCGTCGCCGCCGTTATCGTGACGAGCGTTATCTTGGGCAATCGCCGATGCCGCTCAGCGGCGCGGTGGCCTCTCCCGAGATGGCGTCCGGCAAGGTCTGGATCAGCTATCCCATCACGCCTGTCGAACGTTTTGAACAAAACCCGTCGACGGTGACGGAACTGCCGGAACCTGTCGTGACGACCGCGGTAAACGTCATGCCGCTGCCTGAACCGACCACGGCGGGGGCGGAAAACACCGCGCCGCCACAGGTCGCCGATGCTACCGGCAGCCAGGGCGGCGGCAACGAGCACACCCGTGACCGCGACGTGGCCAGCGCCCTCGACAGCATTGTCGACAGCAGCACCGTCGCCGGGCCGGCAGGCGTCGCCACCACCGACGCCCTGGCGCCGCAGGAATTGCCCGCGGCGACCCTGGTTCCGCTTGAGCCGACCCCGGCCCAACTGGCGGCGGCCGATGAGGTACCCGATGTGATCCAGGCGCAAGATCGCGGCGTGGCGCAGGACACCCTGGCCGCAGCCCAACCGGCCGCGTCCGTGGCGGATACCGACGCCGCGTCGTTTGCCACGCTGGCCCCGGATCTGACGGAACAGGAACAGCCGGCAAGCGTAACGCCGTCGGCTGTCGCGAGCCAACCGGCCGTTGTCCTGCTTTCCGATGATATCATTGCCGCCTTGCAGGTATCGCGTCTGTCGCCGCCACGCCAAGTAGCGGAAGCCGCGCCGCTGGTCAGCGCCCCGGTGGCACCGCACGCTACCGTCGCCGATACGCAACCGGCCCTGGCATCCCCGGAGGCAGACGCCGCCGGGGCACAATCGGCCCACGCAGCGCCGACGCCCGTTGCCGACGGGCAACCGCAACCGGCCCCCGCTATCCCGAACGGACAGCAGGATGGCCAGCCAGAAGACGACAAGGCGCAGCCCATTCTTAAACAGCATGTCAGCGCCCCCATGACCAAGGCCCCTGCGCCCGTTTACAGCCCGGCCCCCGAGCCTGTGAAGCAGTGGCAGCGTCCGGAGTACCGGTTCGAGGGACGCGGTTCGGCGGGCGGCCACGCGGCCGCAAATCAGGCCGCCGCCCCGGCGACCCGGCCAACGCCGAAGGACGACGACTGATATTGCCATCCAAACCCGCTGCGGCGGGTTTTTTTATAATGCAACTTCCGCCCGATATGCTTATTCTAATACCCCGCCGTTAATCTGATATTGACCCGTTTGTCCGTACTCAATAGCCGGAGCCTTATTCATGACCGCACAGCCGACAGAACTCCATATCCGCCGTCCCGACGACTGGCATCTGCATTTACGCGACGACGATATGCTGCGTACCGTATTGCCTTATACCAGCCGCGTCTTTGGCCGGGCTATCGTGATGCCGAACCTGACGCCGCCGATTACGTCCATAGAGCAGGCCGTTGCGTATCACGGGCGGATACTGGCGGCATTGCCCGCCGGCCACCGTTTCCAGCCTCTGATGACCTGCTACCTTACCGATACGCTGGATAAAACGCAGTTAGTGACGGGATTCCAGCAAGGCGTTTTCAGCGCCGCGAAATTATATCCGGCCAACGCCACCACCAATTCCAGCCACGGCGTGACCAGTGTCCCCGGCATTTACCCCCTGCTCGGCGCCATGGAAGAAATCGGCATGCCGTTGCTGATCCACGGCGAGGTCACGGCGCCTGAGATTGATATCTTCGATCGCGAGGCGTGTTTTATCGATCGGATCCTGGAACCGGTACGCCGGCGCTTTCCGGCGCTGAAAATTGTCCTGGAACATATCACTACCCGCGAAGCGGCGCAGTATGTACTGGCCGCGGACAGCCATCTGGCCGCCACCATCACCCCGCAGCACCTGATGTTCAACCGCAATCATATGTTGGTGGGCGGAGTACGGCCGCATCTCTACTGCCTGCCGATCCTGAAACGCAATACGCATCAGGAAGCGCTGCGCGCCGCCGTTGCCGGGGGCTGCGATCGACTGTTCCTGGGCACCGATTCGGCTCCGCACAGCCGCGACCGCAAAGAGTGCGACTGCGGCTGCGCCGGCGTGTTTAATGCGCCTAACGTTCTCGCCGCTTATGCCACGGTATTTGAGGAAATCGGCGCCTTGGCGCACTTTGAAGCGTTCTGTTCGCTGAACGGCCCACGCTTTTATGGGCTGCCGCCGAACGATGATTTCATTACCCTGCGTCGGCATACCCATCTGCAGCCGGACAGTATTCCGCTGGGCGACGACGTCCTGGTGCCGTTTCTGGCCGGACAGGCGCTGCACTGGTGGGTGGAAGCCTGATGGACGCAAGTCGATGCCGATGGGCTTTATCAGTATCCGCCGTAAAATAAAAGCCTGTTGGCGCTTGCACTGGCGACGGCGACACTGTATAAATAAACAGGCGTTGATACTATGAGAAAAAATATGCGTATCGAAATTACTCTTGCTAAAGCGACACCGCTTCCCGCAGGCGCGCTTGAGGCATTGACCAAGGAATTTACGGCCCGGATTGATAAACAGTTTACTGATTCCCATGTCCAGGTGCGCTATGCGGGCGCCAACGGCATCAGCGTTATGGGAGGCAGTAAAGAAGACAAGGCGCTGATCACCGATATCCTGCAAGAAACGTGGGAAAGCGCCGACGATTGGTTTGACTCTCAATAATAAGAAGTTTGTACTGTCGCTTCGCCGGGATTCATTCCCGGCTTTTTTATGCCAAAAATTCTGTTAAACGAGGCTTTTAGCGAATTTTTGCGCTTCCCCTATTGGCAAATGCGTTTTTCTGGGCTGTAATCACCCCAAGCAGCGCATTGTGCACAAACCGTCCCGGGGAGAATGCCTATATGATTGCCAATAAACCTGAAGAAGCAATGACGTTCGGCGAACTGCTGGCATTAATTGGCGAGCAGCAGCGCAGGCTTAATGTACTGGAGATCGCGTTTTCTTACCTGTCATTCAGCCTGGATGAAAAAGCCAATCAGTTACTCATCCACAACCTGATGCTGGAATCCCAAAACCAAAACCGCGATGCGATCATGCAAAAATATTTCGCCCAGCTGGCCGAAGAGCTGGCCAAACGCATCGGCCCGGTAATTCCGCCCGCCGCCGTCTAATTCCATCCACACGCCCACCCCGCCCACGGTAGCCAATACGTCGTGGCCTCGCGCTATTTCTGATGACGCGTTTAACGAAATAGTACAAAAGTTAAAAAAAATCGTTCAATTAGCAAAAAAAGTGACAAACAAGGGTATACTTAAATTGCTCGCTAAAATGGAGCCGCACTGAGCCTCAAAGACACTCTTTGTTTTATTAAACGAGTCAGAAAAAGGGGTATTTATGGACAGAAAAAACGAGATAATCCATACCCATCCATTGGTCGGCTGGGACATCAGCACCGTAGACGCCTACAATGCCATGATGATCCGCCTGCATTACATCAATTCCCCCAGCCAGGCCACCGAAGATGCGGAAGTGGACAGAACCCTATGGCTGACCACAGATGTCGCGAAGCAATTGATTTCGATCCTTGAAGCGGGCATCGCCAAAATTGAAGCAACGGAATATCACGATATTGATCACCGAAAACATTAATCTCGACCACTACCCCTCAGGCACCCGCTGCTTTGCACCGGGTGTTTTTTTATTATGCTGGGGCCATGTTTCCGCCAGATGACAATGCCCTCCTAATTCCAGATTTTTCCCCGTATCCTCGACCTGAGGGTTTGAGCGGGGCCCAGCAGGAAAAATGAGCATGGTATACGATCTGATTATTATCGGCAGCGGTTCCGTGGGTTCCGCGGCAGGGTTTTACGCTACCGAAGCCGGCCTCAATGTGTTGATGATTGACGCCGCATTCCCCCCCCACCGCGGCGGCAGCCATCATGGCGATACACGCATTATCCGCCATGCCTATGGCGAAGGGAAAAAATACGTTCCCCTGGCGCTGCGGGCGCAAACGCTCTGGGAAGAGCTCTCGGCGCGGGGCGGCACGCCGGTGTTTCACCGCAGCGGCGTACTTAATCTGGGACCGCGCCAGGCGGAGTTTATCAAACGGGCCATCGACAGCGCCCACGCCTATAAACTGCCGTGCGAAATACTCAATGCCGGCCAGGTAGTCGCCCGCTGGCCGGCGTTCAGCCTGCCGGATGATTATCTTGGGGTCTTTGAACCCCAGGCGGGTTATCTCAAGTCGGAGCTGGCTGTGGCCACTTATATCCGCCTGGCCGAGCAGGCTGGCTGCGCCCAGCTGTTTAACTGCGGCGTTACCGATATCAGCCATGGCGCCATGACCTTCGACATCACCACGGTGGAAGGCAGCCACTACCAGGCGCATAAGCTGCTGGTCTCGGCCGGCACGTGGGTGAAAACCCTGCTGCCGTCGCTGCCGGTGCAACCGGTGCGTAAGGTGTTTTCCTGGCATCAGGCCGACGGGCGCTTCAGCGAGGACAATCATTTCCCGGCGTTTACCGCCCTGACGCCGGACGGCAGTCAATATTATGGCTTCCCGGCCATCAAAAACGAACTCAAGGTGGGTAAACACGACGGCGGGCAGATGATCGACGAGCCGGGACAGCGCACGCCTTTCGGCAGCCATGCGGCGGACGGCAATGAAACCTTTGGTTTTCTACGCTATTTCTTGCCGGGGGTCGGCGTTTGCCTGAGCGGCGAAGCCTGTACCTACGATCTCTCGCCGGATGAGGATTTTATTATCGATACCCTGCCCGGCAACGACGACCTGCTGATCATCAGCGGCCTGAGCGGCCACGGCTTTAAATTCGCCAGCGTGCTGGGCGAAATCGCCGCCGGGTTTGCCGCCGGACGCGAGAGCGGCTTTGACCTTTCACCCTTCCGGCTGCGGCGCTTCGGATAAGGCTTACCCGCCGCTGGCGGGCAGCCCGTGCCTTGCGCCGCGTGCGGCTTTAACGGCCGCCGTTTTCCTCAGGCCGATCCTCGGGCCGGGTCAACGATAAACGCTGCCGCGATTTATTAAAGATTTTCATCCCGTTCTCGCGGCCCGCACGCCGCGCCCGCTGTTCTTCCGGCGGCAGCGCCAGTTCGTCGCGGCAGATGGGGCTGCAGCAGCCTTGATAACGTTGCGCGCAGTCCGGGCATTGGATAAACAACAGATGGCACCCCTGGTTCCTGCAGTTAACATGGGTATCGCAGGGCGCCCCGCACTGGTGGCAATGGGCGATGACATCAGGCGTAATACGCTCGCCAAGGCGCTCGTCGAAGACAAAATTCTTGCCGGTGAATTTCAGCGGCAAGCCCTGCTCCCTGGCCCGCCGGGCGTACTCGATGATGCCGCCCTCCACATGATAGACATTGGCAAAACCATGATGCCGCATATAGGCGCTGGCTTTTTCGCAACGAATGCCGCCGGTGCAATACATGACGATATTTTTGTCTTTGTCCTTTGCAAGCATCTCTACCGCCCTCGGCAACTGCTCACGGAAAGTATCCGAGGGGATCTCGATGGCGTCCTGGAAATGGCCGACCTCATATTCATAGTGGTTGCGCATATCGACAAATACCGTTTCGGGATCGCCGGCCATGGCGTTGACCTGCTCGGCATTCAGGTAATGGCCGACATTGGATGGGTCAAAGGTCGGATCGCTGATGCCGTCGGCAACGATGCGTTCCCGAACCTTCATGCGCAGCACCCAGAAGGATTTGCCGTCATCATCCAGGGCAATATTCAGCCGCAGCCCGTCCAGCGACGCATCGGCGGCATACAGGGCGGTTTTAAAGGCGGAAAAGCGATTTTGCGGCACGCTGACCTGGGCATTTATCCCTTCAGCGGCGATATAGACGCGGCCAAACACGCGCAACCCCGTCATGACTTGATACAAATCATCACGGAAGGCCCGCGGGTCGGCAATACGAAAATATTTGTAAAAAGAGAGAGTAACGCGCGGCTCGGTTTCGGCCAGCATCAGCGCCCTGAGCTCGTCGTTCGATACGCGGTTATGTAACACTGGCATGGTGTACTTTCCTGTCGCTGGGGAAAAAAAGCATTTATCGTTGGTTTAAAAGCACATTAACTTGCTAACGTTACATAATACCATGGTTATGACATAACAAATCGCCATTATAGCGAACATTGTTAATCAAATGTTTATTAGGGTTACTATATAGAGGCAATGTAATGAGCCAGCTTTTCTCCCGCTATGACATCGGCCGGCTTACCCTGGCCAACCGCATCGTTATTGCGCCGATGTGTCAATATTCCGCCGATGAAGGCAAGGCAACCTCCTGGCATCAGATTCACCTGGGGCACCTGGCGCTGTCCGGCGCATCCCTGCTGATCGTGGAAGCCACCGCAGTCGCGCCCGCGGGGCGCATATCACCGCAGGATCTCGGCCTCTGGGACGACGGTACCGAACAGGCGCTGGCGGACGTGGTAAAAACCGTCAGGCAGCATTCGTCCATCGCGCTGGGGATACAACTGGCTCATGCCGGGCGTAAGGCGTCGACCCGGGTCCCCTGGGAAGGCGGGGACAATATCCATCCCGACGCGGGTGGCTGGCAAACCTTGGCGCCATCCGCCCTTTCGTTCGCCGCGTCCGACTTTCCACCGCGGGCCATGACCGGCGATGACATCGAGGCGCTGAAAGCCGATTTTGTCGCGGCGGCCCTGCGCGCGCAGCGCATCGGCTTTGACCTGATTGAGCTACATGCGGCCCATGGCTACCTGTTGCATCAATTTCTCTCGCCGCTCGCCAACCGGCGTACCGATCAATACGGCGGCAGCCTGGAGAACCGGCTGCGCCTGACGCTGGAAGTCTTCCAGGCGGTACGCGCGGCGGTAGCCGCCGATATCCCGGTGGGCGTGCGTATTTCCGGCTCCGACTGGGTGGACGGCGGATGGGATATCCAGCAATCCATTGCGTTGGCCAGGGCGCTGCAAGACCTGGGCTGCGACTACATCCACGTCTCAAGCGGCGGATTGTCGCCGCAGCAGAAAATCCCGGTCGGTCCCGGCTACCAGATTCCCTTTGCCCGGCAGATTAAAGAAGCCACCGGCATGAATACTATCGCGGTCGGGCTTATCACCGAACCCGAGCAGGCGGAAGCCATTGTCGCCACCGGCGAGGCGGATATGATTGCCCTGGCGCGCGCCGTACTTTACGATCCCCGCTGGCCCTGGCATGCGGCGGCGAAACTCGGCGCCAAGGTCCACGGCCCCAAACAGTACTGGCGCAGCGAGCCGCATTATGTGAAGGATTTATTTCTCAAGGAATAACCCGGCGGCACAGCGCCGTATGCCCGGCGCAACATGTGCTCACTTGAGAAAATTTAACTTTGTTTGCCGGGCTGTTTATTTCCCCTTTTTGAAAAAGATGCCAGAATAAAATGTAGTATGGCGGAAATATCGTCTTTGGCCGGTAATTCCGCTTTTTACACCTAAGATGCCGAGATCCCATGACACATATTCCAACTTTTAACCGTTCTTTGCTGCATCCCCGTTATTGGATAACCTGGGTTGGCATCGGCCTGTTATACCTGGTGGTATTGTTGCCCTATCCGCTGCTTTATCGTCTCGGCACCAGCCTGGGGCGCCTGTCGATGCATTTTCTCAAGCGCCGCGTCCATATCGCCAGACGCAACCTCGAGCTCTGCTTCCCCCATCTTTCAGGTACGGAAAGAGAAGCGCTGCTCATCAAAAATTTTGAATCCGTCGGGATGGGCCTGATTGAAACCGGTATGGGGTGGTTTTGGCCCGACTGGCGCGTCAAGCGCTTATTTCACGTGTCCGGGTTGGAAAATATCGATCTGGCCCGCCAGCATAACAAAGGGGTACTGCTAATCGGCCTGCATTTTTTGTCCCTGGAGCTGGGCGCGCGCATCTTCGGCATTTACAATCCCGGCATCGGCGTCTATCGCCCCAACAACAACAAGCTGATTGATTGGCTGCAAACCTGGGGGCGCATGCGCTCCAATAAATCAATGCTGGACCGCTCGGATGTCAAGGGCATGATCCGCGCCCTGAAAAACGGCGAAATTATCTGGTACGCGCCGGATCATGACTACGGCCCGAAAAGCAGCGTCTTCGCGCCGCTGTTTGCCATTGAGCAAGCGGCGACCACGTCGGGCACCCATGTGCTGGTCAAACTCGCCAAACCGGCGGTTATCCCTTTTGTGCCGCGGCGTTTACCGAACGGCCGGGGCTATGAGCTGCTTATCCTGCCTGATGAGGACGCCCTGCCCGTTGACAGCGACGTGGCCACGGCGACCCACATGAATAAGGTGCTGGAGCAGGCCATCCTGCTGGCGCCCGAGCAGTATATGTGGCTCCACCGCCGCTTCAAGACCCGGCCGCCGGGCCAGCCGTCGCTATACTGACGGCGAAGCGGCGGCGCTGTCCGGACACCCGTTTTACCCGCGGGCGTTGCGGCTGCCAAGGACGCCGGGCGCGGCGTTTTGCCCCCGCCGGATGGTGCAAAACATGCCCCGCAAATTGCCCCATGCCCCGTTTGAGCGCATACTTTCACGCTACTGCTCAATTCCCGGCGAGAACGCCTTCGTGCCCTGTCAACGTAACTGACCGCCGTTATCTTTGTTATTAGGATGTTATGACGCCGGTACCGGAACCCATCAACTGGAAACGTAATCTGTATATTGCCTGGCTCGGCTGTTTTCTCACCGGCGCCGCCTTTAGCCTGATCATGCCTTTTTTACCGCTCTATGTTGAAATGCTCGGCGTAACCGATGCCCGGGAACTCAATATCTGGTCGGGGGCGGTATTCAGCATTACTTTTCTGTTTTCGGCCATCGCGTCCCCGTTCTGGGGCGCGCTGGCGGACCGGAGGGGACGTAAGCTGATGTTGCTGCGTTCGGCGCTGGGCATGTCGATCGTGATGGTGCTGATGGGCATGGCGCAGAATGTGTGGCAATTTTTGATCCTGCGGGCGCTGCTGGGCCTGTTGGGGGGATTTGTGCCCAACGCCAACGCCCTTATCGCCACCCAGGTGCCGCGCAATAAAAGCGGGTGGGCCTTGGGCACGCTCTCCACCGGCGCCGTCAGCGGCGCGCTGATTGGCCCGCTGATAGGCGGCCTGCTGGCGGACCATTACGGCCTGCGGCTGATATTCTTTATCACTGCGCTGGTCTTGTTTATCTGCTTTATCACCACGCTTATCTATGTGCAGGAGCGCTTCACGCCGGTGCTGAAAAAGGACATGCTTACCGCCCGGCAGGTGTTTGCTTCGCTGAAAAAACCCCGCCTGGTGCTGAGCCTGTTTGTCACTACCATGATTATCCAGGTGGCCACCGGCTCCATCGCGCCCATCCTGACGCTGTATGTCCGCGAACTGGCGGGCAATATCCAGAACCTGGCGTTTATCAGCGGACTGATTGCGGCGGTACCTGGCGTGGCGGCCCTTATCAGCGCGCCGAGACTGGGACGCTTGGGTGATAAAATCGGTCCGGAGCGGATATTGATCGCCATGCTGGGGCTTTCCATCGTACTGCTGATCCCGATGGCATTCGTGCAGTCTCCCCTGCAATTGGGAATACTGCGTTTTTTGCTCGGCGCCACCGACGGCGCCCTGCTGCCCGCGGTACAGACCCTGCTTATCTATAACTGCACCAATCAGGTCGCCGGCCGGATATTCAGCTATAACCAATCTTTCCGCGATGTGGGCAACGTCAGCGGCCCGCTGATCGGCGCCGTCGTCTCCGCCAGCTACGGCTACCGCGCGGTATTTTGCGTAACCGCGCTGGTGGTGTTGTTTAACGTGGCCTATTCATGGTGGAGTTTGCAATACGGCCCGTCCCGCATACGCATACCCGGTGAATAACGCCGGCGCTTAGCCGGCTGACGCCGGCGGCGTATCCGCGGCCGGATGAGGCCCCTTGTCCATCGGATGTTCGGGTACGCGCTCCACCGAAACCCGCACCCGATAATGGCCGCCGTTGGCCGCCGGTAAAATGCCGTTAAGCTTTTGCAGGGTGTCGGCCGGGTTATCGGTTTGCACCGCCGCGCAGAACAGTTCCCCGCCGCGGCAGAAGCCCGGCTCATGCGGCGGCAGCCGGCCCGGGGGCTGGAATAGCATCGGCACCGGATAACCCGCGCCCGGTCCTTCCTGGTGCATGGCGGCGGCAGACCCCTGGTCCGGCGCCGCGGGCGCGGCCAGGACGGAAAAACTCAGCGCGGCGACAGTGCAGGCCAGAGTGGGCAGCGCGGCGCTTAACAATGATTTACGGCTAGCAGACATGCTTTTTACTCCTTTGGATGATCCAGCCTTTACTGTAGCGCGTGCCGGTTCGCCGCAAAGCCTTTCCCGCCCGTTTTTGCCAAACCTTTACCTAACCTTCACATTTCATGCAGTGTCTTACACCCCGTAACGCCTCCATTACGCGAACCGTTGCGTGTCGCCGTAGCGTTTTCCCCGTCTTTGACCCGCTAGCAAAGATTGATATCCATTCCGACTTGAAAGTTTCCAGACTGCGACAACAATTACTGTTAGGCCCGAACAGGGCGAGGCGACAGTCAGACCACACCGACGATCACAGGAGAGCCATAATGAGCATGTACGCAACTCTGGAAGAAGCCATCGATATGGCGCGGGAAGAGTTTATCGAGTCTTCCCGTGAAAACAGCAATGACGATGAAGACCCTGCGGTACATCAGTTCAGCCTGCAAAAATATATCATGCGGGACGGCGAGATTATGTGGGAAGCTGAATTTATGGCCGATGAAAACGAGGCCGCCGAGGCCCTGCCGTTTCGCATCGGTGAAGCCGCCCAGGCGATTTTCGACGGTGATTTCGACGAAGCGGAGCTGCGCGCCGAATGGCAGGAAGAAAACACGCTGCACGAATGGGACGAAGGTGAGTATCAGTATGAGCCGTCATTGGACACCGAGGAGGGACAAACCGCCGCGGACGAGTGGGAGGAACGTTAAACCCACGGCCAAGCCCGCGGGGAAAATCCATCGGCGGCGCGGCGTCTAGCGATAGGGGCCGTGCCGCATATCCACCGGCAGCAATATCGTGTCCACCACCATCGACAGCGGCAAATCGATGATGGTGATATATTTCCAGGGCGTATCGCGCAAATCCCACTGCACGCCGGGGTAATATTGATGGCCGTGGCCTTGCCCCGGAAACGTGCGGCTGATGATGCTGCCGCAACCGGTCAGCAGGAACAGGACTAGCGTTAACAGCAAAATCCTACCCATAGCGAAGTGTCATCCCTGTAGAGCCGTTAGCGGGCGGCGGGTGTTATACCGGCCGGTGAGGCTCGGCACGGCCGGATCGCTGTTTATCCACCGTATAGGATAGGGTCGCCAGCAGGCACAGGCAGTAGCCGAACAGTTCGCTACCCTCCTCCACGGCATTTTTTATCGCACGCAGGTAATTCTCATCCAGCAACGAGCGCCAAAGCTCGCCGATGCCCATCAGGCGCGAGAATACCAGCACATTCAGCAGGCCGGCGCAAACCAGGCCATAACTGGGATGTCCGAAATATCCCGCCAGTCCGCGCAGCGCGCGTTTAGCATCCGCGGCGGCAAAGGCCAGGCAAACCAGCGCAATCGCCGTGGCCACCCAAAACCACGAACCGTGGCGGATGGCATCAAAGGCGAAATCCATTTCACGCACCAGCATACAGGCAAAGAACCCCGCCACCAGCAGGCTGCTGGCGCGTAACGCCGGATTGCGCATCAGCCACAGGTGCAGGGCGACGATGGCCGCCAGCACCAATTCCTGGGCGACTTCGGTCAGGGAGGACTCCTTGACGATATCATGCAGGAAGTGGAGATCGATAAACAAAAATGACGTAAACGCCGCTACCACCGCCGCATATAAGACAAAGGAGCCCATTTTTTTGAGTATAAACAACATGTCGTATTGCAT
Source organism: Sodalis sp. C49 (assembly GCF_046352915.1). Classification (NCBI taxonomy): domain Bacteria; kingdom Pseudomonadati; phylum Pseudomonadota; class Gammaproteobacteria; order Enterobacterales; family Bruguierivoracaceae; genus Sodalis; species Sodalis sp. C49. Next base: position 1,784,638 of record NZ_CP163303.1, read on the forward strand.
CAGGCGCCCCGTTATTCCGCAAAGGCCAAAATTTTAGCGGCGAGCGGCGCCTTCCGAGTAGCAAATAATGCTAACGCCGTCTTATTTTTGCCCGATGAAACCGCCGGTTACCGTAACAGGCGTCATCGCCGTTATCAGGACAAAAAAAAACCGCCCATCAGGGCGGCTTAAGTATAGGACGGGAAGACGTTAACTTTTCTTCCAGGCCAGCCAGGTTTCCGGCCGCGACCATACGCGCAAATGCAGACGCGACAGGACCACCGGATCGCTTATCACGGCCAGGCGCTGCGGACCACTCATGGCGTCGGGACCGCTTTGCAGGGCCAGTTGCACATGCTCGTCACGCACGCGCTCGATAGCCTGGCTGATACCGTGCCGCGCAGTGGCCATTCCCACCGCCAGGGCATTGTAAGCCGGATCGACCACCGCATGGCGGAAACCGTCGGCCAGCGCCCGCGCCTGGTTGCGCCGCAAATAGGTTTCGGTATCGACCAGTTCCTTCGGCGGCGAGTATTCCTCGGGGATCAGGAACAGGCTGACGCGCTGTGAGGCCAGGCCGAGATTGGCCCGGCTGGAGAATACCGACACCCAAGGCGACAGGATCAGCGAAAACACGATGGGCGACAGCCACCAGAGAAAACGCAAATCCAGCCAGGCCATGCCGCTGGCCCATACCAGCCCTAACAACATCTGAGGACCGTGGCGTACAAAGGATTCGCTCCAGGGCGTGGCGTCATCGTCACGCTGCGGGGAGTTCCACTGTACCGACCAGCCCAGGAAGGCGCTGACCACGAATACGGTATGGAACAGCATGCGCACCGGGGCCAGCAGCACGGAGAACAGCATTTCCAGCAGCATCGAGCAAAACAGGATAGCCGCCCCGCCATACTCCTTGGCGCCCTTGGCGATGATCAAAATAACGCTGAGCAGCTTGGGCAAAAACAACAGCACCATGGTGGTGGAGAACAACGCCACCGCCAGTTCAGGCCGCCATTGCGGCCACACCGGGAACAGCTGGCGCGGCTGGAGAAAATACTGCGGCTCCATCAGGGTATGCACCACCTGCAGCGCGGTGGACAGCGCCAGGAACATAAACCACAGCGGCGCCGATAAATAGGACATGACGCCGGTCAGGAATACCGCCCGGTGAACCGGATGCATGCCCTTCACCAGGAACAACCGGAAATTCATCAGGTTCCCCTGGCACCAGCGCCGATCCCGCTTAAGTTCATCCAGCAGATTGGGCGGCAGTTCCTCGTAGCTGCCGGGCAGATCATAAGCTATCCAGACCCCCCAGCCGGCACGCCGCATCAGCGCCGCCTCGACAAAGTCGTGCGACAGTATCGAGCCGGCAAAGGAGCCTTCACCCGGCAGCGGCGCCAGGGCGCAATGCTTGATAAAAGGCTCGACGCGGATAATGGCGTTATGCCCCCAATAATGGGACTCGCCCAGTTGCCAGTAATGCAGCCCGGCGGTAAACAGCGGACCGTAGACCCGGGTGGCGAACTGCTGGCAGCGCGCGTACAGCGTGTCCATGCCGGACGCCTTCGGCGCGCTTTGGATAATGCCGGCGTTCGGATTGGCTTCCATCAGCCGCACCAGGTTGGTCAGGCAACCGCCGCTCATAACGCTATCGGCATCCAGGATCACCATATAGCTGTATTGCTTGCCCCAGCGGCGGCAGAAGTCGTCAATGTTGCCGCTTTTACGTTTTACCCGCCGGCGGCGGCGGCGGTAGAATATGCGGCCGAATCCGCCGGTTTCCTGGCAGAGTTCCATCCATGCTTTTTGCTCGGCGATGCAAATGTCGGCGTTATAGCTATCGCTCAGGATATAAACGTCGAAATGCTCAATCTGTCCGGTCGCTTCCACGGATTCGTAGGTGGCGCGCAGACCGGCGAACACACGCTCCACGTCCTCGTTACAGATGGGCATGATAAGCGCGGTGCGGTGCTTGGGATTGAGCGGTTCGTCGCCGGTGGTGCTGGCGGAAATACTGTATTTGTCATGGCCGATCAGCAACTGCAGAAACCCCATAAGGGCGGTCCAGAAACCGGCCGAAACCCAGCAGAATAATATCGCGAACAAGATCAGGATGCCGCTTTGCAGGATATACGGCAGCAGTTGCAACAGCGATCGCAGCCAGTCCTGGTTCAGCATATCCATCGGATCGATCAGCGCCCAGCCCTGATAAGGAAGAATAGTCTTCATATACCATGTGGCGATGGCGGTCTGGAACAGCGTCAGCGCCAGCAGGATATAACGGCGTATCGTCCCTACCCGGCGCCAGTTGCCTTCTTCGCGGGCCGCTTCCTGCTTGTGGCGCGGCGCACGGGTGTGGCCGCGCATCGCGTCCCAATAGCGCACGATGGGGTTGGTCAGCCAGGGTTCGGGAAACATCGGCGTGCGGGTAATGGTGGGCATGGCCTTGATGGCGGTGCGCCCCTGGCTATCCTCCACCACGACATCGTCGCGGCTGGCGGCGTCCGGCCAGGCCATTTTCAGCCTGGACTTTACCGAGTACAGCGCCGCGTTGTCTTCATCTGCGGGAAGGTCGATACCGGGGGCGGAACCCCCGAGATCAACATGCAGGGATGCGAGGGAATGACTGCCATCCGGCGGCACCTGTGCGCGCAAAGTGCCTTTTTGCTCGGCAGAAAGGGGCAAAGCCTCGATATAATCGAGGCCGGGTTCAGTTAAATTATTCATTGGCAGGTAGCAAGTAGCTCCAGGTTTCGGTCAATGTCTTATCGCCGTTCACCAATGCGGCGCGCATCTCGGTGGGTTGTTTTTCATCTTTCACGCGCAGGCGCAGTGTCAGACGCCAGCCGTGCGTCACTGAATTATAGCGGACATTGTTTTCGACCACTTCGGCATTATCGCCCACGCTGATTTGCGAGGCCACCGGGGTATTGTCTGGCAGATCCCGCAATGGCTGCCCGACAAAATCCACCTGGAACGCGGTGGTGCCGTCCGGCTGGCGAATCAGGTTGGACTGCTTGACATCCCCGGCGGAACGCAGGGTTTGTTTCACATAGGCGAACTCGGGAGTGTGGATTTTATCCTCATCGCGGGAAAAGTGCATCCGGTAGGCGATATCAAAGGGTTTGCCGACTTCCGGCAATTTTTCCGGGGTCCAGAATGCCACGATATTGTCGTTGGTTTCATCGGCGGTGGGAATCTCCACCAGTTCAACGTGCCCTTTGCCCCAGTCACCGTGCGGTTCAATCCAGCCGCTGGGACGCAGATCATACCGATCGTCCAGATCCTCATATTCGGAGAAGGAACGGCCGCGCTGCAATAAACCGAAACCACGTGGGTTTTCCACCTGGAAAGTGCTAACGGACAAATGCTTGGGATTATTCAGCGGGCGCCAGATCCACTCGCCGTTACCGGCATGGATGGACAACCCGTTGGAATCGTGCAGCGCCGGGCGATAGTTCATGGTCGGCGAAGGCTGGTTAGGTCCAAATAAAAACATGCTGGTCAGCGGCGCCAGGCCCAGCTTGCCCACTTTATCACGCAGGAAAACCCTGGCCTGCACATCGACGCTGGTATCGCGTCCCGGATAGATGACAAACCGGTAAGCGCCGGTGGCGCGCGGTGAATCCAGCAGGGCGTAAAGCACCAGGTGTTTATCGTTCGCCTGCGGCCGTTCAATCCAGAACTCACGGAAACGCGGGAACTCCTCGCCCGAAGGCAACGCGGTATCAATGGCCAGGCCGCGGGCGGATAACCCATAGACCTGCCCTTTGCCGATAACGCGGAAATAGCTGGCGCCCAGCATGCTGGCGATTTCATCGCTCTTGTCGGCCTTATTGACCGGGTAGAGGATCTTAAACCCGGCGAAACCCAGGTTCTTCACCAGTTCGGGATCATGATTCACCGAACCAAAGGTAAACAGGTCCGGAGTATATTTAATCTCGGTGACTGCGGAGGACGTCACTTCGTTGATTTTTACCGGCGTGTCGAAATACATCCCCTGATGGTAAAACTCCAGTTTGAACGGGGTCTGCTGATCGTGCCAGTATGACTTTTCATGGTTGAATTGAATCTGCTGGTAATCAGCAAATTTCATTTCACGGAATTGAGAAGGCAAATTGCTTTTAGGCGCCTCATAACCTTTACCAGCCAGTTCCTGCGCTTGTTTAGCCACATCGTCAATAGTAAATGCCCATGAAGGCAAAGCGTATAACGACAACAACACCGTTGCTCCCAGCAAACGGAGACTCGCTTTGGGTAACTTGACGAAAAATTTATTATTTGGCACATCCCCCCCTATGCGTGTGCTCTTAATCATTCAAAGCAATTTTAATTGATAAATCACTTCTCGGACAGCACGGTACAGCGATCGTTCCTCACCTTTCCCTTACCGGGTCAGCGTTTGATCAATAGGCTATAAAGCAAGCTCATCTACCGGTAAAAGATAGTCTAAAACAGCACATTCCAACAATCGGTACCGCCCGCTGATTTTACCTGACCCACCAGCGGGGGGTTAATCATTTTTGACATAAACGCAAAGTTATTAAAAAAAGAGGACCTTAAAGCCGCTGAATGCCCCTTAACCGGGGAAAAGGCGCGGGCGGCCTTTCCCACCGACCGCGCCCTGGCGGCAAATTATTTTATTTCACCGGTTTTATAGGAAAAATCTTATTACATTGTATTAGCCATATTGGCCGCTTTCCGGCTGCCGATTATAATAGCCAATCGACCGGCAAATGATAAAGCGCGCGAATAAGCCAGCGCTCCACTATATTGGTGGCCGGTTCCCGCCGGTGAATCACCTCGCGCTCCCCTTGATATTCGCGCCAATACATTTTTCCCTGTTCATCCAGGCAAACCTGGTACGCATTCTGGCGCAGGGTGCCGATAAACAAGCGGTGTATGGTTTCGGCCAGCTCTTCGCTGCCGATAACAAAGCCCATTTCGGTATTGAGCATGGCGGAGCGGGGATCAAAATTAAATGAACCGACAAAAACCTCCCGGCTGTCGACGCTAAACGTCTTGGCATGCAGGCTGGAGCCGGATTTACCGGTCAGGCCGCGGTCCCGCGGCTGGTGCTGTTCCGAACTGTTGCGTTTCAGTTCATACAGCTCGATGCCATGGGTCAGCAACACCCTGCGCCATTTGGCATAACCGGCATGCACAATCGCCACGTCATTGGCGTTAAGGGAATTGGTCAGAACCGCAATTTTCACCCCTTTGGCGGCGAGTGCGGCCAACTGCTCCACCCCGGCCCTGGTGGGCACAAAATAGGGTGAAATAATATCCAGGCGTTGTTCCGGTTCATCAATAACGCTTTTTATCCGGCTGGTGAGCAGGCCATGATCGGCAACCTGCCCCAGGGCTTTGGCCGGGTCGTCGCTGAGCAGCCGCGTCCTGGCCCAGATAAAAGGCAGACTGCCGGCCTGCAGCTGGACAAAAAAATCCGCCCTCTCCAGTCGTTTGACATAACGTTCGGCGTGGGGATTTAAACTGATCTGTCCCATCATACTGCTGATGCTGTTCTTGCCGCCCAGGCGGGAAGAGCGTACCGCGCGCGCCACAGGGCAAACCGAAGGGCAATCCCAATAGCGCTGGAAATCGCGTCCCACCTGCTCCACCACCGGCCCTATCGCCAGCACGTCGAGATCGGTAAACAATTGTTCGCCGCCGGCGCTGAAATAGGCATCGCCCACGTTGCGGCCGCCGATGATCGTGGCCTGGTTATCAACGGTAAAACTTTTATTATGCATGCGCCGGTTCAGGCGCGAAAAATCGGTCAGGTAGGAAAACGCCCGCACCGTGCGGGTCTGGAAGGCGTTGAACAGACGGACCTCGATATTCGGATGCTGGTCGAGGGCCAGCAAAATCTGGTCCAGGCCGCGGGTATTGTTATCGTCAAGCAGCAACCGTACCTTGACGCCGCGATCCGCCGCGCGCTGCACCACGCTATACATCAGCATGCCAGACATGTCCTTGTTCCAGATATAATATTGCAGATCCAGGGTCTGCTCGGCCAAATCGGCAAGCTTCATGCGCGCGGCAAAAGCATCCAGGCCGTCCGACAGCGGATAGATGCCGGATTGTTCGGGGTGGACGTGCGTCAGACGCGAAATGGCTTGGCCGATACGCGCGTTAAGTCGCTGCATAAAAAAAGCCCGAAGAAAAAGAAGAGGCCATAATACTCCATGTCAGTATAAAGGAAGACATTTCATCATAGCCGCGCCCCGGACAATTGCCTGCCCGGATGATAATGATGGCGGTTGTGCGCCCGCTAAGTTTGTAATGAGGATCGCAAAGTAGGCGATAGCCAGAACCTTATTGATCGTAACCTGTCTACTTTAAATGATATGTCGTACGGCCTCGGTAGGTAAAGGCTGTCATGGAAAGGGGGGAAGTCCGATGCAAGATCAAATCACGCATGAAATACCACCCATGTATAAACCGTCGCTGTTCCAAAGCTTCCTGCAGGGGGGCTTTGACTGCTCGACCGAGGTGCGCGGTGACGGGCGCCGCCTGGACCTGATTCTCTCCAGTGGCCATGAGATGCTGGCCGCGAAGGACTACGCGCAGCTGGCGGAACAGAACCTCACCACCGTGCGCGACGGCCTGCGCTGGCATTTGATCGAAGCGGTTCCCGGCCAATACGACTGGTCGAGCTTTTTGCCGATGCTGCATGCCGCGCAGGTGAACCATGTCCAGGTGATTTGGGATCTGTGCCATTTCGGCTGGCCGGACCATGTCGATGTATGGCAACCCGACTTTATCGAGCGCTTTGCGCGTTTTGCCGGCGCGGTGGCCGCGCGGGTGCGCGACGAAGGCATCGCGGCGCCCTGTTATACGCCGATAAACGCCATTTCTTTCCTCGCCTGGGCCGGCGGCGACATGGCGCATATTCAGCCCATGGCCGCTAATAAAGGCAAGGCGTTGAAAATACAGTTGGTCAAGGCAACCCTGGCCGCCATTGACGCCATTCGCGCGGTGGACCCATCGGCGCGCTTCCTCCAGCCTGAGCCTGTGGTGCATATCAACGCGCCCGAGGGCATGCCCGAGCAGGAATTGGATGCGGAAACGCTGCGGCTGGCCCAGTTTGACGTCTGGGATATGCTCAGCGGCAAACTGCGGCCGGAGCTTGGCGGCGGCCCTGGCTACCTGGATATTCTGGGCGTTAATTACCGCCCCGGTAACCAATGGTTCCACCAGGGCGGGGCCATCGATTTCGAAGACAGCCACTACCGGCCTTTCGCCACCATCCTGCGGGAAATCTCCCAGCGCTATCAGCGGCCGCTGCTTATCGCCGAAACAGGCGCGCAAAGCGATATGCGCGTACCCTGGATGCGCTATATCTTCGAGCAAACCGTCCTGGCCATGAAAAACGACGTGGCGGTGGAAGGGATTTGTATTTATCCGGTGGCGGACTACCGTAGCTGGAGCGGCGAGAAGCATCAGCCGTTCGGGTTGCTGGGCATGCAGGATGTCAACGGCTGCCGTTCGCTCTATGAACCCCTGGCGCTGGAAATTCGCAGCCAGCAGATACGCCTGAAAGGCCTGCTTGAAGATAGCCTGCCTGATGAGCGGGCCATGCCGGCCTGATGCAGGGGCGAACACGCATGCCGGCACGGCGCGTGGTCGGATAACCGGCTGGGCGCCCTTGCCGGCCGCCCCTTCCCGCCGGCAAGGGGCGGATTAAAGCGAAGATTCCGCCCGTGCGTTAGCGTTATAACAGGCGCCGGCATCCACCGCGGGGGGGTTATGCCTTACGTCATAAAAATAGGCGATGCCGAATAATACCGACACCACGATTAAGACCGATATTAACAACCCGATAATGGCGATCAGTTTGGTATCATCCAGACTGCTGTTTTCCATGTCTGTTCCCTCCATTTGCCGCTGCGGACTCAGATAATCCACAGCGTCACTACCATGACAAAGCTGATAAGCGTACCCGCTGCTATGGCCAGTACCGCAATCGCGAACTGAGCGTCACCCAGCGTTTCCCGATACGCCCTGTCGCGCTGAACAAAACGGCTCTTTTTCACACGGGTTTTTTATTCTACAGAATATTAACAAGAAGACCTGCCGGGGTAACCTGGCGGCAAACTGCTTATAAAATAAGCGAATCATTGATGCGATGCAAGGGACAACGTCCGCAGCGCCGCGTGAATTATCCGCGGGGCCGCGCCGGGTTGCGGCGCCGCGGACAGGCTGATGTCAGCAAACCCCGAAGTCGCCGTCTTCCTTATACAACGATAGCTCTTCCGGTTTGAACTGTTTCGCGTTCTCCACGCCGGAATCCATCATGCCGCAGAATACGATGCCGTTTTCTACCTTAACCACGCTCATTGCCGGTCCGCCTTTAATCGGCTGGACCACATCGCCGGTTTCAAAAGCCATATCACTCCTCCTCGCCCGTGGGCGGTTATCGGCCGGGCCGGGGATGGGCCAGGCCGGCTGCCTGTCCTTCCAGCGTACAAGCCATGATGGCATACGTCAAAGGCCCAAAGGGTAAAAGAAATTGAAGAGACACAAGCTCAACGCGAACGCCTTGCCCATATGGGTTAAAACCGCTGTTGCGCCTTACACATGCCTTATATTGGGAATGGCACGCTATAGTACTTTTTAAAATGAATTTTTTTTGCCGTGAATTTTTGATGACAAGTTGATAAATTAGCCCGATACTTAACGCCTATTCACTATTATCCGGTGATGCGGCGGGCCAGTAGCCTACCGCATAACGCAGCGATAACTGACTCTGACGACGCCATGATCCAGAAAAATAAATACTCAACCGATTTTGCCAATGCCAAGCTTGATAAACAGGGCATGGCGCTGCATTCCGGCTGGATTGTCGCGTACTGCGCCCATCCGGTGACGCGGGAATATCTTTGCGCCACCGTGGAACATCTCTGCGCCGGAGCGCGACTGCCCGCCTTTAGCTATCAGGACAAACCGGTATTGCCCGCAGCCAATATGGCGCTGGTCAGATCGCTGGACGGTAAGCGTTGGGAGGCGGTGGCCGATTTACGCGGCCAGACCGCTTATCGCATTAGCGACGGAGTGACGATCCGCATTGATTTCCTGACCGCGCTGCCGCCGTCAATGACGCTGCTGGCGCCGTTAAATAGCACCGATCGCTGGGATGGCGATAAATGGATCGATTCCAGCCTGCTAATGCCGCACCTGCCCAAGATCGTCAGTCGTCCTCCGTTACTGCTGAAATAGCGTTTCCCCCGGCGTCCGGCTCATGGCGAACCGCGCCGGAGAACCGGCGGCCCCGGGGACTATGACCGCACACGAAAACGCGCCAGGGTCTCTTCATCCAACTGGTAGTACTCCCCTTTCAGCTCCGCGCACAGCTTACTCATAAACGTGACCAGATAATCAATGTTGTAGGCCGCCATTGTGCGCCCCATCTCCGTTTGCATGCTATCGGCCAGGGTCAGCAATTTGGTTTGGAAATGATCAAAGGTATAACTGGCATCGTCAAGCGGGCGATGCAGGGCCAGCGGGTCCTCCGCATGGAACAGGCCGCGGCCCAATTGCCCCGCCACATGAAATACGCGCGCCAGGCCGATGGCGCCCAACGATTCAAGCCGGTCGGCGTCCTGGACGATTTTCGCCTCCAGGGTCTCGGGCGTGATGCCCGCGCTGAAGCTATGGGCCTCGATGGCATGGGCTACGCCCGGATAAGCGCCGGCCGGAAAATCCGGAAAATGCTGAGCCAGGATCCTTATTGTTTCCCGGGCGGCTCGCCTGGACGCCAGATGACGATCCGGATGGTTTTTCGGCAGGTTGACCACATCATGAAAATAACACGCCGTTAGAACGGTTAATTCATCGGCGGCCGAGAGATGCATTATCTTCTGGGCGGTATGCCATACGCGGCTGAAATGAGCGAGATCGTGCGCTTTATCGTCTTGCGGAAAGTGTTTCTCCAAATACTCTTTAAACCGGCGTTCCCATTCGTGCAGTGCCATATTTCCTCCTGCCAGCTATTAGAAGCTTATTATATCCCGTGCTGATGCCTCTCCCGATGATTTCCCGCTCCAGGCCCGCCCGCTGCCGGGAGGCCCTGTGCCGTCGACCCACATCCTGTTTAATCGGGGGGTTAATAGTAATAAGCCACATCCGGCGCCGCGCTTCAAGCATTAAACTGAAGGAGCGCCGGCGCGCAATAACCGGATGTCATTGCCCAACCGCCAGTATCCGGGCGATAAAACGTCCCGCCATCGCCACGCTGTCCGCGTTCAGGCTATGGCCCAGCCCGGGCGGAATATGGGAGGTGACGTCCACGCCCAGTCCGCCCGTCCCGCCAGGCCATGTTCCGTCATCAGCCGGCTCAGGGTGGCATCGAATGCGGGCCTGGCCGCCGCTACCCGTTCCGGGCGATTTTGTTCCGTGACGCCGGTAATGCTGAACCATTGGCGGCCCGGTCCCTGTTCAAAAGAAAAAGGCGCGTCCGGCGCCGCAAACGCCGTTTCCGGCAGATTTGGCCGCCAGATGCCGCCCAACGGCGCCATACCGTCGCCTTGACTTCCCATGCCGTGCAGCATGATCACCACATGTTGGCTCATGGATAATGCTCTTATTTTCTCTGTAACCCGCTGTAAGAAAATAACAATATCCAAGGCGCGCGGGGCCATGTCCCAGCGCCGCGCCGCTTGCCGCCAGCAGACTGCTGTACCCAAGGTTACACATATTATTTCCCTCTTTGGCCGTTGTGAACATATAATGCCCATCCGGTCATCCGCGAGCCGGAATAAACTTTCCAATTACTGCCAGTGTGGCGATAACATCTGACTAACTATGAAAATGAATATGCGTGCAATCTTTACGGTAATTCTGGCAATGGCTGCCTTCAGTCACTCAGCCTTTGCCGTGGTATACCCTCTTCCGGCCGGCACCAGCCGCCTGGTAGGGGAAAATCTGGAAATAGCCATCCCCCAGGACAGCAAGTTACCGCTGGAGCATTTTGCCGCGCAGTTCCAGATGGGCCTGAGCAATATGATCGAGGCCAATCCGGGAGTCGACCCCTTCCTGCCGTTGCCGGGCAGCAAGCTGATTATTCCCCATCAATTGATTTTGCCCGATACGCCGCATGAGGGCATCGTGGTAAACAGCGCGGAAATGCGTCTTTATTACTACCCCAAAGGCACCAATACGGTAGTTGTATTGCCCATCGGCATCGGCGAACTGGGCAAAGATACGCCGGTTAACTGGGTGACCAGCGTACAGCGCAAGAAAAATGGCCCAACCTGGACGCCGACCAAGGCGATGCATGCGGAATACGCGGCGCGCGGCGAAACGTTGCCCGAAGTCTTCCCGGCCGGCCCGGATAATCCGATGGGTTTGTATGCGCTTTATGTCGGCCGCCTGTATGCCATCCACGGCACCAATGCCAATTTCGGCATCGGCCTGCGCGTGAGCCACGGCTGCGTACGTTTGCGTGCCGACGATATCAAATATCTCTTCGATCATGTCCCGGTCGGCACCCGGGTGCAATTTATCGACGAACCGGTTAAAGCGACCGTTGAACCTGACGGCACCCGTTATCTCGAAGTGCATAATCCCCTGTCTTCCACAGAAGAGCAGTTCAATTCTAACGAGCCGGTGCCCATTACCCTGCCGGTAAGCGTGAGCAAAGTGCTGGTCGACCAGGTCGTCAATCAGGATTTGGTTAATGCCGCCCTGCAAAATCGCGCCGGCATCCCGGTAAACGTATCTGCCGCCACAGCCACCCCGCCGGTGGTGATGCCAGTTGCCGCACCGGCGGAAAATACCCCGGCGGCGGCACCGGATTCCGCCCAAGGCTCCGGCGCATCGGCGTCCGGCGCCACGACGCCAGCCCCGGAGGCGGCGCCGGCGCCCATCACCGCGCCTGACACCAACACCCAGGCCGTCGCGCCCGACTCAGCCTCTGCGGCCACGACCGCGCCAGCAGGCCAAACCCAGCAGACCGGTACGATTAACTAAACCGCCCCGCGGCAACCCTGGCATGGACGCCGGGTTGCGCGCTTTTGCTTGCCCCCCGAAAACCCCTCGTTAACCACGTCGCTTTGCCGATGTTAATAAAACCTGCGCTGGATAATCGCGATGTCATCACTGCGGGTGAACATTGCCGGTAAATTTAATTTATGGATTAGTGGGAGAGAGACTAACCGCAAGCCAGGCGCGCGGCCCATAGCCACGCCGGCGCACAACCCCGCGGTGAATTGCCCCTTCATGCCTGTATCGGCACGGCGGCTCGCCGATAGCATCCTTTACCAATGGCTAAAGGTGAACGTTATTATAACTTAGGGTATAAATATATTGATTTCATTCATTGAAATTCAGAATAAAAAAAATTAAACATTAGAAAATAAAATCCAACAATAATATAAATGTAGCATTTAAATAAATTACCTTATATAGACAATATTCGTGACATACATTCCAATTAATAAAAAAACAACACAATGCGTTGTTTAAAAATGAAATCTTCATGAAATAAATGCGGTTATGACGTTATGATAATAACTTATTCGGTAAGGTTCATTTGCGTCCGTATTCAAAACGCAGTGTCACCCTGCCCGGGTAAAACCACTTTCATTTCACTTCACTCAGCCGTTGGGATTATCCTGGCTACAGGAGTTTATAATGCAAACCGATATACCGCATTCAGCCGAACCAGCTCGGCGCACCGTATTAAAACGCGCCGCGGGTCTTTCCGTTTTAGGGATAGCGGGCGTTGTAGGCATGGGCTTGCCCTCACTATCCTATGCAGCCGCATTGAGTAAAGCAGAGCGCGATAAGATGACCCCGGATCAAATCATCGAGGGTCTCAAGCAAGGCAATATCCGCTTTCAAACGGGGAAAGCGCATCAACATGACTACCTGGCGCAAAAACGCGCCAGCGCGGCTGGACAGTATCCGTCGGCGGTGATTCTCAGCTGTATCGACTCCCGCGCGCCAGCGGAAATCATCCTGGATACGGGCATTGGAGAAGCGTTTAACAGCAGGATCGCGGGCAATATTTCCAATGCCGATATTCTCGGCAGCCTAGAGTTCGCCTGTGCTGCGGCCGGGGCCAAAGTTATTGTGGTCATGGGGCATACTGCCTGCGGCGCGGTGAAAGGCGCTATCGATAATGTTGAGTTGGGTAACCTGACGGGTCTGCTGGATAAAATCAAACCAGCCATTGATAAAACAGAATATACCAAGGAGAGGGTGAGCAGTAATGATGAATTTGTCGATGCGGTAGCGGCGACCAACGTAAAACTCACTATTGAGGAAATCAGGAAAAGCGATATTCTTCATAAACTTGAGTCCGAGGGCACTATAAAAATCATTGGTTCCATGTATCACCTGAACGGCGGAAAGGTAGAGTTTTTCGCCTAACCTGTCGCTACAGCCCAGCCAGCGCCGGGCTGTTAGCATTTTTCGTTATTCGCGCGGTAAAAGAATACGCTCATTCATCAGCGCGTAAGCGGCCCCTAATTACAATTACTCATCATTAATACGCTAATTGCAATAGCATATATATCGTTAATATTCTTCTCATGTTTCTATTGCCGGTCTGGTTGCCATCCCGGCGCTACTTTTATTCAATAATCATTAAAATATAGCCAATTTAATTATGTTTAATAAATATTTAATCATTTTATGCGATTGTCTTACCGCATTCCTTTGTTTTATTTTGGTTTCCTACTGATTCCTTTGGCGTACGGGCATTTATGCCCGTTTTTTTATCCTGTCACCGGCTGTTGCTGGGTCCTCCTGTCCGCCCCGAAACCCAAGCACAGGATTCAGCAGCTTCAAACGGGATAACTCTCCTCAAGAATTGTATGACAAATTAAGTATATGTGATGCACGTCACTATTTTTAGCAAAAGTTACTCATAAAATAGTGACAGATATCACAATTGAGCTAAGGAAAAATGATGGACATAACCCAAAAAACCGATGACGTATTATTACGCATCTGCTGGCTGTTTGTACTTGGCGGTATTATCTTTGGCGGCATCTTGTTTAAAATGTTTTGGTAGTTTGTTAATAAAAAGAATTTTTAGTGATCTATTATGCCGTCCCTTTTCAGCCTCTGGGGTGTTTTGTTGATATATCGTCACGATTGCATCCTCTCAGGACAAATCGTGCGGCCGTAGCGTTGAAAGCAATACCCGCCTTGCCCGGCCTTTCCGCACCGGATAAGGTGACACTGACAAACGACCCGCAATCTGTTCGGTATAAGTGCTATGATTTGATCATTGCCACTTGCCAGGATTTACGATGAAATTACTCATCCTCCCCATTGCATTAAGCCTGCTACTGTTAACGGGCTGTAGTGGGGCTGCGGGCTCCTTGTTCAGAATCATTCCTGCGGATACCGACGTTTGTCCTCATGGCCACAACGTCTTTACCAATCAATGTAATCCTTAGCATTAACCATGATCAAGCCTGCCCGTCATTATTATGTAAGGCATGATCCTGTTTGCGCTGTATTCCGAGGGAAGCGGCAGCTGCAGGGGAAGGCTCGCGCGGGGTAGCATCCGTTCGGGCGTGATGGATCCACCGAGCCATTGCCATGCATTGGCGATATGATCCGGTTTCTTGCTATTTTTTTATGTATGTTTTCAATCTTCACAATACGGTGCCGATATAACAGAGAATTCATTCACTCAAGGTCATCAAGATGGCATATGCGGCGTTTGTGCTTATTGGGTCAGGAATCGGTCTAACAGTCATCATCTTTTTGATTTACAGAATAAAATCCATGACTGGTCACTTTGAATCCTATGAGTTTATCGACAAACGGACCAATCATGTCACTCTGCATATGAAGCCGTCGTCTATCCCGACTGATCCGAAGCACGCCATAAGGCTGATAAGATCATTTATCAGGACATTAGATTATTTGCATACCAACAATTACGCGCAGGTCAGTTTTTGTACGCATTTGCTTAACGAAAGGCGGGTTAAAAGCCTGAGCCGGATCTTAAGCAAGCATGGGTATTTTATCAGCCATACGTTTTGCCTTAAAACCTCAGTACGGCATCGCCGCATCACCTTCTGGACGACATTGTTATACAGCTGGAAAAGGATAAAGGTAGCCGACATGTCATGGGATATGACCATCAGGCTGAAATAGCGGCGGCAAATAACACCCATTTTCACCGTCGGCCGGCAATCGCATCGCCCGAAGCGCCATCCGCTGGCCCGAGTTAAAACAGCACTCTGTCCTGCTTTAGCCTCCAGGTCGCCTCTCCCGACCCGCTGACGGCATGCCGACGGCGCACCCCTGGTTATAGCCTGCCATGACGCCGCCTTGATTCTGGTAAATAAGTCACAGCACGTAGCGCGTTAATCAGCCATGATAAAGCGACTGACGCGAAGGGAGGTAACGACTATGCAAGTCAAATTCGATTGGCATATGTTTTTGCTCGGCTTATTCACGCTATGTGTTCTTATCGCCCTGGCGGTAGGCTGAGATGACGGCGGCTGCCGTAGCCTGCACATCGAGCCGGCGGCGGGAGAATGTATCCACCGCCGTCAGAAGGACACGATGTCCGGCGGTGTGCGGGCAATACTGGAGACGACGGCCACTTATCCTCTGACAACATCCGCGCCCACGGGACGGCGTCCATGTCCGCTACTCCCCCGGGGCTGGAGGGTCAATTAATCTTCAGCATCTGCTTAACATCATTTTTATTGCTCTGCTGTTCATTACCATGGGCATCGGTATAACGGATCATGCCCGTATCATTATCAATGTCGGGTTTACACTCGGTTACCATCATATGCCCGTCGTTAGTGCTGCGTGCGTAGCTACTTGAACTACCCCCAGCATGGTTGCGAGCACCATGCTGAATAAAATAAATAAAGCCTTATACATAGTACGCTTCTTTATTTGTTTAATTATTGAGTTAGCATAGAAAACCTGACGCAGTATTGATGCCCGCCCTGGTGCTAATCATGGCACTGATTAACCGAAAATAGCATCATCGTGCCGCACGCGAGCTTGCAAACTTGCGCCACGATGAAAAAAACCAATAAGGAGTGATTAAACATGAAACGGCGTACCGGACTTTGCATGCACACCACAATTTTTGCCGCGTTGCTTACCGCCTTTTCGCTTGCCGCCTGCAGCGGTGCGGAAAAATCAGCCGCCACGCAAAGCGCGGTCAAACCGCTTACCGCTGATGACACCTGCATGGCTAACAATTTCAGGAACCTGATCGGCAAACCCGAAAGCGTCCTGGACGGTATGCGTTTTTCAATGCCCATGCGCCTTATCAAGCCCGGCCAAGCCGTCACTATGGACTTTGATCCGAAACGGCTGAACTTTATGTCCAACAAGGAAGGCATCATCACCAGCGTCCATTGCTCTTGATATCAGTTCTCGCGGGCGCTGCATGCCGCCCCGCCACCGCGCAACGGTTGGACAGCGGACATTCCGCGGTATCGCCGGAAATGACCCTGAAACTTTCGGCGGTGCTTGGCAGCTCGGCGAAGTTTTGGCTCAATCCTCAAGATAATTACAGCCTTTGGGTAGCACAAAAAGAAGTCGATACCTCACAGCTGCACCGATTGGTTGCAGCCTAACGGCTGCGCTATTCACCCAAAGCGTCCTGACGAGTATGTCTCGTGGGTAAACATGCATGAGTAGCCAGGTTAAACCGCGCTTCTTTATCAACGGTAAAGTTATTATTGCTGGTTGCAAATGATTGTGCCAAAGAGAGGTGGTTTAGGGTTTTATGTAGTCAGAAGAGATCAAGCCCAGCGCCGTCTGTTTTTAACCGAAGCCGTTAGTTAACCTTGGTGCCCATCTGTATTGATCTGCGCCCCGATTGTTGGACATCATCTACAACAACTTGACAGGCAATTAACAGATGGAACTGGGCTTACGCTTTCCGATATTTAAGATGCCTAACCGCTTGTCGGTTGCAACTTGTTCCGAGAAAGACACGGCTAGTGTCTTGTAGTGATGGCTAGCGAGCGGGCAATGCGGAGCGGACCCTATTTGATTTTCTGGGATTCAGCTTCCTTGCTGAGACCGTTCAGAACCGGCAAGGGAATATATCTATAAGAAAAGTGATATTTTTAGATCAAAAATATTATTTCAAATTTATATCATAGGATTGCATATATTAGTTATTTTTTTATCACAGTGCAATTCGGGCCAGACCACATTCCGACTCAATACGTATAATTGAATATGAACAATCAATCAATAAACGCCAATGTTTCACAAAAAGACTTTATCTCCAACAGTCTTTGATAAATAGTAGTGTTGCGTATCAAACTTGATGCGAATAAAATAATGGAGTTAAATTATGTCTAAACTAATGAAAGAAATTACTTTTAACAAAGCCGCAGTAACTATTGTTGCAGATAACAAAAATGCTAAGAAAGCACTAACTCAAGCTATGTTAGATAGCATTTCTGGTGGTTGGGTTAATGCCTTCGCTCGCTGGGACAAGAAATTTTAATTGATGTAGATGCAGCGTGGAAAACCATCCTGCATCTATTTTTCCCTTAGGGGGGCGATATCAATGATTAAAATAAAACATCTTGAAATAATCCTAAAGGTAAGTGAAAGGTGTAACATTAATTGTACCTATTGCTACGTTTTCAATTTGGGAAACGACATAGCAATAAACTCAAGGCCTATTATTTCTGCTGACATCATTAAAGACTTAACGGGATTCCTTGAGCGAGCCTCTCATGAGTACGACATAGAAACAATTCAAATTGATTTTCACGGAGGCGAGCCACTGATGATGGGAAAGGAGAAGTTTGATAGCGCTTGCCGCGTTTTTCTATCAGGAAACTACAAAAAATCAAGGCTACATCTTGCTTGCCAAACAAATGCCATTCTTATTGACGAAGAGTGGATCGATATTTTCTCTAATAATAATATCAGCGTTGGTGTCTCTATCGATGGGCCTAAACACATCAATGATAAACACCGCCTGGACAGGAAGGGCCGCAGCACCTACGAAGGTACGGTGAAAGGCCTGGTGATGTTGCAGGATGCGTGGCAAGCCGGAAGACTGATAGATGAACCCGGTATTTTGTGTGTTGCTAATTCCTTGGTAAATGGAGCAGAAATTTACCGCCATTTTGTCGATGTGTTGCATTGTAAAAAAATAGATTTCCTTATTCCAGATGAAACGCATGATACCTGTAAGGATCCAGAGGGTTTGTCGGATTTTTATTGCTCAGCAATCGATGAATTTTTTTCTGATGCAGACAGTAATGTATATGTGCGTTTTTTCTATACCCATATACAATCCATGTTAAATTTAGATTTAAGCCCAGTATTAGGATTGAGAAACCCAGAAAGTGATACCCTTGCCTTCACTGTCGGATCAGAGGGTGAACTTTATGTTGACGATACACTCAGAGCTACCAACGATCCTATATTTACATCAATTGGTAATATTCGTGATCTGTCTTTATCGGAAGCTATTTCCTCATGGCAGATGCAGAAATATATGGCCGTCAATGATAATTTACCCCTCGTTTGTACTGACTGTATCTGGCAAAAAATATGTGGAGGGGGTCGCCATATTCAACGTTATTCAAAAGCTGACGATTTTAACCGTGAAACTGTTTTTTGCCCTTCTATCAGGAAAATAATGAGTCGGGCAGCATCGCATTTACTCGATTGCGGAGTATCCGAAAATACAATTATGAAAAACCTGGATAGTTAATTATGATGAAGATTTATCCCTTATTGATGGTGTTTTTTTCTAACATTTGTGTGGCTGATATTCATAATGATGTCATGCGGTTACGGTACGATAAACGTGGCCTGCCAATGGTTGACGTCCAGATAGCCGATAGGTATCACACTTTAACTCTGGATACTGGAAGCGGAGAAGGTATACATATAAATCAATATGATTTGGAAAAATTAATCGCTAATCCAAGCTTAGAAGTCATTCATCAAGCTCCACTCCGAATCAAAGATATAACGGGTTCAGAAAATCAGGTTAACGCTTGGAAAATAAAAAAATTGCGCATTTCCAATATTATTTTCAATAATGTATTGGCCGTCAGTTTCAAACCATGGGGATTTTCCATGGGAGACAAGAGTCCTGTTAATGAAGTAATGGGGCTCGGTATTTTTCAAGAATGTTCATTTCTTATGGACTTTAAAAACCATCGATTACAAATGTTGGAAAAATTACCTTCTGATCTTAGTAAATGGTCATCCTATCCGATCGAGAGAACGGAGTCGGGGTTACGCATTAGAGCATACGTGGGGGAAAAACCTTTATATTTGATTGTTGATACTGGCGCCAGCCACTCATTCCTGTTTTCCGATAATTTACCTAGTGAAACCCGTTTCTTTGGTTGTAATGCTATTGAGCCCAAAGCAGCCAATGCAGACTGTAGAGTTGCAAAAATAACCCTTCGCGATAAAAAGGGAAAAGAACGTGATGATTTAGCAATTGTAACCACGAGTGTAACGTCTAAAGAACTTGATTTTGATGGATTACTAGGCATGGGATTCATGCGTGGTCATCAGGTGATTGTTGATATGTCAGGGCGTATGCTCTACATCAGTCGTTAGTATTATGAATAATGATAATTCCATTTTCCGCCCTGAAGCTTTGCACTACAAAAATAACGCGTGGCTAGGTGATTTTAGTATTTCTACGCCGTCAGTGCTAAAGACCTCCCTATGGTTTGCCCTTGGTGTATTATTGATATGTATACTTCTATTATTTACTACCTATACACAAAGAGTACCAGTAAGTGGTAGAGTAATTTATACTCCTTCTGCTGCTGAGGTTATTTTTAATCAAGATGGTGTTATAAGCCGTATCGAGGTACTGCGGGGAGATATGGTAAAAAAAGGAGATATAATCGCTACGCTTTCGCGGGATGTTGCCTACGTTGGAGGCGGGATTAATCAATCATTACTGGATGCTGCGCAACGCCAAATTGTTGAACTTCAAAAAAGAGAGGTTGACCGGCATAGAGAGATAAAAGGAGAGCGTCAACGCTTATGTGAAAAAATCAGTATTAAAGAAAAGGAGATAACAGCTATTAAAGCAGCGATTGACTTTGAGTCAGGGCGTAGTATCCGATTAAATGAGCGTATGTCAAGTTATCTGCAGCTTCTCCAAAAAGGTATCACTACCGTACAAGAAAAAAATGAGCGTGAAAACGAATACCATAATTCAATTGCTCAACTACACAGGTATCGCATTAACATAACTCGTGTGCAAGGGGAGCGTATTCAATTACTCGACGAATTGGCCCATTCGGTAGCACGGGAGAAACAAGCCATTACCGATATGCGTCAACAGCTGGTGACACTACAGCAACAAGTTATCAATGCTTCGGTTGGTATTGAGTCCTACATTGTGGCACCTATCGATGGCATCGTAGCCTCATTAAATATATTGGAAGGTCAGAGAATTAATACTGGCACAATTGCAGCCGTTCTAGTTCCGGAAAATGCTAAACCGTACGTTGAAATGTGGCTTCCTCCTTCTGCGTTACCAGAAGTAAAAACCGGCCAGCAGGTAATGATGCGAGTTGAATCATTACCGTGGGAAAGGTTTGGTAAAGTGCCCGGCAGCGTTGCAGATATCAGCGCTAGCCCAGAAGCGCTGACAGGAAGCAACCGGCGTTTTCGCTTACTCATTGTGCCCGATACCAAGATACAAGTACTACCCGCTGGTGTAGAAGTTCATGCTGACATATTAACTACGCGTCGACGCATTTGGGCATGGATATTTTTACCTATAAATAAAATTATCAAGCGTATTATGACTGAGAATTAACAAATGTTATTTTCCTGGCAGAAAACACCTCTTATTTTACAATCAGAAACGAATGAATGTGGATTAGCATGTTTGGCTATGATAGCTGGCTATTTCGGCAAACGCCTTGACCTTGCATCTGCACGCTTTTTACATGACGTAGCCAGTCACGGCATGACATTAAGTGAACTCATAAGGGCATTTGAACAAGTAGGAATGACGGCCCGTGCTTTGCGAATAGAACTTGGCGAACTGCGTTCGCTAAGCCGCCCAGTTATTATTCACTGGTCATTTAATCATTTTGTAGTAATCGCTAAAATGACACATCGAGGTGTCATTATTCATGATCCCAGTATGGGTCGACGAAAAATTTCTTTGCGCGAATTATCAGATAAATTCACAGGTATCATGATTGAAGCATGGCCCGCTGAGGCATTTGACAAAAAACCACTTGAAATGAATGTCAAAGTGTCAGATCTTTTCTCCGGAATAAGAGGTTTAATACGCATCGTTTCCGGAGTTCTGGCGCTCTCTGTTTTAGTTGAACTGCTTTCTATTGCAGTGCCAGCTGCAACAAAATTCACCATCGACACGCTAATTCGTTCATCTGATCTTGAAGGAATAATTTTTGTAGGGTTAATAGTCATCTCTGCGCTACTGATAAAGTCCGTATTTTCGGTAATTCGAGCTTTGGTACTAATGAATCTTCGTTGTACGCTTGGTGTAAAGTGGGCTGAGATGTTTTTCAATCGACTCATCCGATTGACCCTACCTTTTTTCGAAAAGCGCCATATAGGCGACATCACATCACGCTTCCAGTCTCTGACTGCTATACAAGAAGCATTTACCGCTGAAATGGTAGCCTCAATACTCGACGCAATTGTTATTGTCATTTCAATAATCATAATTCTGATTTATTCCCCTCTCTTGGCTATTGGCCCACTCACAGCCGCAACCGCATATGTAGTGCTTAAGGCGGGCTTATTTTCTTTATACCGGACTCGAAAAATTGAACATATCTCTTTCGAAGCGGTTCAATCATCACATTTTCTTGAGACCGTTAGGGCTATTAAAACCATTAAAATGCTCAACTTAACCCCTATTCGTCGACGAGAGTGGTTAAATCACGTTATTAATAGTACAAATGCAGGAAATCAACTTTTTAAACTTGATCTTTTGACTAACACTATAGCTGTGCTTCTAATCGGTTTTGCCGGTATCTGTGTGCTTATCGTAGGTGCTATAGGATATGATAATGGGATGACTACTGGTACCTTATTAGCTGTGATGCTTTACTCAGATATGATGATAACTCGTACGGTAAAACTAGTAAATGCAGTTTCTGCCTTTTGTCTGGTATCTATGCACAGTCAACGCCTGACGGATATTGCCATATCTCCTGTAGAACCAAATGATGAAGATAAACCACAATTGCAAGTAAATGGGTATATCACAGTCCGCAATCTGTCGTATCGTCATTCCCCATCCGAACCTTATCTATTTGAAGGGATAAATATAGACGTTCAACCTGGAGAAAGTATAGCCATTATTGGGCCATCGGGTTGTGGAAAGTCAACATTTCTTCATGTATTGGCTGGTTTATATGAACCCACCGATGGTAGCATTTTTATTAATGGGATGAATATGTTCAATCTCGGGAAAAAAGCTATTAGGGAGCATATCGCTTTTGTCATGCAAGATGATAAGTTGCTCGCCGGAACTTTACAAAATAATATCACTAGTTTCTCAGATTCCCCAGATGTAAAGCGAATGGCGGAATGTGCAAGCCATGCGGCGATTGACGAAGAGATCTGCGCAATGCCAATGGGATATGATTCAATGATTGGTGATATCAGCGGGACTCTATCAGGCGGGCAACTTCAGCGAGTTTCCATTGCCAGAGCCCTATATCGACAACCGGATATCTTGCTGCTTGATGAAGCAACTAGTGACCTCGACATTGAAAATGAAAAAAAAATAATTAGCTCGATTGGCCACCTATCAATAACACGGATTTTTGTTGCTCACCGGCCAGAGATGATTAAGTCTGCAGACAGGGTATTTAATCTTCAATTAAATGCATGGACGGAGATAACGTAAGCGACCCGGCATCTCGCCTTGTTGATGATTTTTGTTAACGCATTCTTATTTCACCCTTTTCAATTGTTGTGAAATCTATCATGGCAAAAAGGCATTCCCGCACCGAGCAACTGCGGCATATTTAAGCCTGGCAATGCAGCGGATTATCCAAACCACAGTATTGCCGGCAATATCACATTGCGGTCAAGAGCCTTTATATCTATGTGTTACCTCCGTTTTGCAATATGCGGCCCCCAGCGCCGTATTGACAGTTACTCAGCAGGGATTTCGAGGTTCCATGGCAGGAGATCTTTGATCTTGTTGATAGGATGCTCCGCAATAACCGCCAGCACATGACCCAGATGCGCTTTTGATTCAACGCCGTTTAGCTTGCAACTGCCGATGCCGCCCGTTCACCGTCGCTGTCCGAACCGAAGAACAGATAGTTCTTGCGGCCCAGGCTCACCACCCGCAGCGCATTTTCCGCGATATTGTTATCGATCTCCACCCAGCCATCGCCGGCGTAGTAACACAACGCCGGCCAGTGGTTCATCAGGTAGTTGAACGCCTTGGCCGTATCGGCCTGTCGCGACAATATGGTGAGTTTTTCCCTGATCCAGCTCTCCAGGCCCATCAGTAACGGCTGGGATCGCGCTTCGCGCACCTTTTGTCGTTCTTCGGCCGGACGCCCCCGGATGTCGGCTTCGATAGCATACAGTTCACCGATCCGGTGCAGGGCTTCGGTGGTGGTTGGCGACGGATGGCGAACATGGATATCATGGATTTTACGCCGGGCGTGGGCCATGCAGCCGACCTCGCGGATAGGGCCTTCTTCGTATGGCAGGTTGAAGCCCGCGTACGCATCCGCCTGCAACAGTCCGCTGAACCCGGCCAGATGCGTTGGCGGATGAATCCCCTTGCGGTCCGGGCTGTAGGTGAACCACACCGCGGGCGGAAGTCGCGAACCGGCATTGCGGTCGTCACGCACATAGACCCACAGCCGGCCGGTTTTCGGTTTAACTTTGCCGGGTTGCAGCACATCCACCGGCGTGTCGTCGACATGGACTTTACCCGTCGACATCACATAGTCGCATACCGCGTCGGCCAGCGGCGCCAGCAGATTACTGCACAACCCCACCCAGCCGGCCATGGTGGCCCGGCTCAGTGTGACGCCCTGACGGGCAAAGATTTCCGATTGTTGATATAGCGGCGAGTGCTCGGCGTATTTCGCCGTCATCACGCGCGCCAGCAGGCCCGGACCGGCGATGCCACGTTCGATGGGGTGCGAGGGCGCCGGCACCTGGACGATGACATCGCAGCGGGCGCAGGCTTTCTTTTTACGCCGGGTTTTTATCACCTTGAACGCGCTTTTAATCAGCTCAAGCTGTTCGCTGACATCCTCGCCCAGCGGCTTAAGGTCGCCGCCGCAGGCGGGACAGGCCGGTTCGTGCGGCTCCAGGCAGCGCTCTTCACGCGGCAGGTGTGCCGGCAAAGATCGACGTACCGGCGAGGAGCGTAAGGCCGGCGGCATCGCCGGGTCATCGACCCGCGCAGACTGTGCCTTATCTTCCGTCAGCAGCGCTTCCAGGCGATGCTCCAGCCGGACGCTCTGCCGCCCGGCCTTTTCCGAGCTGCGGCCGAAGTACAGGCGCCGCAGTTTCGCCAGTTGCGCCAGCAGGCGGTCGATTTCTGCTTTGCGTGCGTTAAGGTCATTGTGCAGGGATGCGATGGTCGCCTGTTGTTGCGCGACCAGCGTTTGTTGTTGCAGTACCAGCGCTTGCAGCGCGGGCACATCAGTGGGCAGGGCATGATTTTTTCTTTTCATGCCAGGATGTTAAGGGAAGCTATCGGGTTATTACAATATCGCCAGGTTAAACGAAGTGCGTTCCGGTTGTTTCCAATTTATTTCTTTAAACAGCATCGATAACCGGGCTGGCGTCAGGAAGACTTTTCCCTCCCGGGATTGCGGCCAGACCAAGCGGCCGCGCTCAAGGCGTTTTGCCGGCAGGCACAGGCCGTCACCGGTCGACTAAAACACCTTTGTCAGGTTGCCGCGTTTTTCCCGGAAGACGAAGACATGGCCGGACAGCGGGTCTTGCTGGAGGGCGGATACGACTTGGCCGGCCAGGCCCTGGAAGCCCTTTCGCATGTCAGTCTGGCCGGCGACCAGCCAGATACAGGTGCCCGCCGGTAAGCCGAGCATAATTGCGGGCCTTGCATGAGCTCACGAACCAGGACGGTCAGCAACGCGGCCGAAGGCGCCGTCACCATCATCCGTCCCCGGGGAAATGTGATTTCACAGGAACAGGGGTGCTCCAGCGGAGATTTCTGCGGGGCCGCAGGCATCACGGGATTTTCGGTGATATGGACAGGTAAAAGCGTGGGGGCGGGCGGGGCGTGACCGGCTTTGGGCTGACGGCGGGTAACCCGTCCTTCACACTCGAACAAGCGTATCCATTTGAACAGGACATTGTCATTCACGTTGTGGCGGCGAGCGACCTCGGCAACGGATGTACCTGGTTGTAGAGCAAGCTGAACCAGCTTTAACTTTAGTTCTGGAGAGTAGAACTGGCGGGGCGCTGAACGCCATTCCGTCTTGGGGAAGCAACATAGAATGTCCAAAATCTGGGGCGCAGATCACAAAGGATTGCGCCTGTTTTTGGAGAAAGGGTCGACTGCGGGCATCGACGCGCAGCAGTCTGGTAAACTCCGCCTACGTCTAGCAGTTATCGATGCGGCGGAAGATATCAAAGATATTGACCGGCCGGGATATTGCCTTCACGCGCTTACCGGGGATAGAAAAGGCCAATGGTCTATAACCGTCACGGGAAACTGGCGCATTACGTTTGAATTTATGGATGGCAATGCCTATGTCATTAATTATGAGGATTATCACTGATGAGTATGTTTAATCCGCCGCAGCCCGGAGAAATTATCGCAGAGACTCTGGACGATCTTAATATCGGCATTCGTGAATTCTCCCGCGCACTGCATGTCGCCCCTTCCACCGCACAATAGCTGGTCAGCGGTCATTCTGCGGTTTCTCCGGAAATGGCGCTGAAACTTTCAAAGGTATTTGGCAGTTCGGCGAAATTCTGGCTCAATCGCTAAGTCAATTACAGCCTTTGGGTAGCCCAGAAAGAAGTTGATATCTCACAGCTACACCGGTTGGTTGCAGCCTGATGACTGCGGTACTCTCCCATAGCTTCCCTGCACTTGTGTGTCTTGCGAGTAAAGATGCATGAGTAGCCCGGTTAAACCGCGCTTATTTATCAACTCGACAGCTATTTTTGCAGGTCGCAGATCATTGGGACAAAGTGAGTAGCCTTAGTATTTTTATTTTGAAATGATATTATGAAAGCCAAACCCCAGGCATAAAAAACCGCCTATCGGCGGTATCAACCTGCTTTTCTACTTTGTTTTTATTACGAATTCCGGGTAGTACCCGGGACGGGACTTGAACCCGTACAGCCATAAAGCCGATGGATTTTAAAAACCTTCATAGCTTTATATAAATCAAGGCGTTGAATAAATACAGCACCTTATAAACCATCATATGGGTTTATCTGGGTGATTGCGGCGGCGGTAGTCATTATTCAGCGCTAAACTGCCATTCTCACCAGCGCATCCCGCATATTGCATTCTTACAAAATGCCATCTAAAATAACCCAAACGTTTAGGTTTAGGTTGCCCATGCCAACAATTTTCAGGTTTAAAGGATGGCGGGTGATGATTTACACCATGGATCATTTACCTCCGCATGTACATGTTATAGGAACCAATGGCCAGGTTGTTTTTGTTTTGCTAAAAGACAACATTGAGCTGAGAGAAATGATTGGCGTAAAACCTAAGGAACTCGCGGAGATCGAGAAGGAGCTTCTTAAACAACTGCCACAACTACAGTCAGCATGGGAGCAAATCCATGGCAACTAAAACACAAATCGATGCAGCCGTGCAGCGCGGCCAGGAAACGATGAATAGCCCGTTACGTGCCATTGCGGCCCGCTATGATGCCAAATCGCAACGCGTCATCGTAACATTAGTATCTGGTATCGAATTGGCCATACCGCCGGCGATTGTTCAGGGATTAAGCACTGCTAGCGCTGCGGAACTGACAGACATAGAGATTACGCCTCTGGGGAACGGACTTTACTTCCCGGCTATTGACGCCGATGTGTTTATCCCGGCGATAATGGATGGCTATACAGGAACCAGCAAATGGATGGCACGCGAACTTGGCCGCAAAGGAGGTTCCGCGACCTCCGAGAAGAAACGCGCTGCCTCAAAGGCGAATGGCAAGCTTGGCGGTCGGCCTAAAAAAGTAAACGTGGCTTGAATACCAGCGGATCATGGCGTCACCGCATGGCCTCCGTGGCGTTCAATCTTTGCAAAATCAGTGTATTCATCTAATATTTCAGGCGATATCATCGTCACAATAAATCAGCATTGTCAGGATGTAGTCATATTCTGGTTTTGGCGGCAAATCCCAGGTATAAAAAAACCGCCTATCGGCGGTATCAATTTGTTCATACTACTTTGTTTTTATTACGAATTATGGCGTGGTACCCGGGACGGGATTTGAACCCGTACAGCCATAAAGCCGAGGGATTTAAAAACTCTCAGTATGATATTGAAATCATAGAGTTACGTATAATCAGCCGGTTGCAAATCATGATGGCGGGTTAATTTGGGCTGATGCGGATTGTGTAGTCACTATTTGAATGAAGATACTCATTCCCGCCACTCCCCCGCTAGCATACAATCAAAAAAGTGTTGCGTGCTGAGGAACAGTGTTATATTGTTCCTTAGTACGCAACACCCAGAGCCACTTCATGATTAAAAGCTTTAAGCACAAAGGATTGCGCCTGTTTTTTGAGAAAGGGTCAACCGCAGGTATCAACGCGCAGCAGTCTGGCAAACTCCGCCTACGTCTAGCGGTTATCGATGCGGCGGAAGATATCAAAGATATTGACCGGCCGGGATATTGCCTTCACGCGCTTACTGGGGACAGGAAAGGCCAATGGTCTATAACCGTTACGGGCAACTGGCGCATTACATTTGAATTTATGGATGGCAACGCCTATGTCATTAATTATGAGGATTATCACTGATGACTATGTTTAATCCGCCGCACCCAGGTGAAATCATTGCAGAAACCCTGGACGATCTTAATATCGGCATTCGTGAGTTATCCCGCGCACTGCATGTCGCCCCTTCCACCGCACAACGGCTGGTGAGCGGTCATTCTGCGGTTTCTCCAGAAATGGCCCTGAAACTTTCAGCGGTACTTGGCAGTTCGGCGAAATTCTGGCTCAATCTCCAAGACAATTACAGCCTTTGGGTAGCCCAGAAAGAAGTTGATACCTCACAGCTACACCGGTTGGTTGCAGCCTGATGACTGCGCTACTCGCCCATAGCTTGGGGTAAAGATGCTTGAGTAGCCCGGTTAAACCGCGCTTATTTATCAACTCGACAGCTATTATTGCAGGTCGCAGATCATTGGGAAATGAGAGGAGCTTTAGTATTTTTATTTTGAAATGCTATTACGACAGTCAAACCACAGCCATAAAAAAACCGCCTATCGGCGGTATCAACTTGTTCATACTACTTTGTTTTTATTACGAATTCTGGTGTGGTACCCGGGACGGGACTTGAACCCGTACAGCCATAAAGCCGAGGGATTTTAAATTCTGCATTTTTCATTGATTAAACAAGGAGTTAATGCATTTCTTCCTAACATGCCGGGTTTAACGTTCAATTCAAATCAAAGGGTTAACCACACCATGCGCATTATCTTAGGCGCATAAATAACCTATTTTGGTGAAATGAAATTTAATTCGATCAATTAATGAACAACTTATTACAGGCTGCGAGTTAAGGCAGTTATCGATCTGTTATTATAAAGTTCATAAAATGTAACCTATCAAGAGAAACCCTAAATAACATATGACTGCAATGAGCTGCTAATGGTAGTATTGCATAATAATTAACATGCTCATCAATGGAGTCCTGACATAATGTTAGGGATAATTAGATTTTTTCTCGCAAGCTGCGTTATCTTATTTCACTTAAGTGCAAAAACACCGGGTCTGGGTTTGTATGCAGTTAACTGTTTTTATGTCATTAGCGGTTATTTAATCACGTTAATCCTTAATCGAACCTATAAATTTAAATTTACCCCTTTTGCAATAAATAGATTTCTTCGTTTGTTTCCTACATATTGGTTTGCTTGCATCACTAGTATTATATGTATATATTTCGTAAATAACCCTACTGCATTTCATTCTTCATATGGACTTCATTTCTCCTTTCAGGAAATCATTAGCAATATTCTATTGATACCTTGGGCTTTCTTTTCAGATAACAAAATGACATCTCCATTTCAAACGTTCACAGCGCCTGAGATTTTAAACTTTAACGGTTATATGTTCAGAGCAGTCACTTCCTCCTGGTCTGTTGCCGTTGAAATAATTTGTTATCTTTTCCTTTGGCTATTTGTGGCAAAAGGACCCAAAAGAACGATTTTGGTTATCATAATAAGTTCCGCTTACCACTGGTACTCGCTGGGCCATAGCGATAACCTCAATACTACGTATTCGTCTTTCCTTGCTGCTATGCTGCCGTTTAGTATTGGTTCCCTAGGTTATTTTATTTCAGACATTATTGAAAAGAAAAATCCGAACGCAGGTAAAACCTTCGGGTATCAGATCATTTTTTTCTCGATATTTGTTGCCACTTTTCTTATAAACTGGCTTATTGGCTGGTTTGAAGGGAAAACCGTAGCATCGTTTTATTATTATTTTAACAATATAATTGCCTTATTTGGGGTTATTTCTTTACATGCAACTAAGCTTCCTGAGCGTTTAAAGAAAACTGGCAGACTATTAGGCGACATATCATACCCTATTTTCCTATGTCACTTTATCTTCGGCCTTATTGCTTGGAGTATCCTTGGCAAACCCGTGGATACAGTAGGCTGGTATATATTTTTTATTGGATATTCATTTTCTTTGCTATTTGGTTACATATCAATATTACTGATAGACAGACCGATCTCGAAAATAAGAGACAAAATAAGAGATGAAATAAGAGATAAAATAAAACCGTAAACAAAGCCCCCGCCTGGGGGCTAATTATTTACGCATTAACCAGCTTACCATTAATTGTCGTGAACTTATCATCATCATAAAACCCGCCATCAGATTCTTTATAATACATCGCAGGTTGACAGAAAACACCCTCATTAATTTTCACTAAAGAAAAATCCGACAAAGTGAATGATGTTTCCGCCACGATGATATTGATAATCAAGTTGCTGCCAATTTTAATCTGTGCATAATTTTCTACTGACATCGTTTACCACTCCACAATCATTATACCAGGCATGCCTTCACCACCTGACTTACCGGTTGAAGTAGGGACATCTATATTGTTCGCACCCCCGCCACCGCCGCCACAACCATATCCATAACCACTTTTACCCGCACTGGTACTCGATCCCGCGCTGGCACCGCCAGCACCCCCACCGCCATATTGGGTACTCCCCCCTTGACCAGCGATTCCATATGTTGTTGCAGAACATGAAACCGAATTGCCACCTTGTGGATAACCGTCTCCGCCAATTCCTCCGGTAGCAATACTTGCTGAATACTGCCCTGCACCGCCCCCCTTACCTCCGGCCAAGGTAAGTAATGCTCCGAACGAAGAATTGCCCCCATTCCCTCCGGCAGAAGCCGCGCCACCAGAGCCGGCAGCACCAGCAGAACCCGCCGATCCGATCGTAATGTTGATAACATCGCCGGGCAGCACCGGAATAGCGGTTTTCACGACACATTGGCCTGCACCACCGCCCCCACCACCTGATGCTGCATAGGAAGCAGAAGCACGGCCGGCGCCGCCGCCACCGCCGCCGCCAGCCGCACATCCAGAAAGGTAAATGGTATAAACCCCCTGTGGTACCGTAAACGTTCCGCTGCTGGTAAACTTTTGCAGGCGCCCATTAACAATCGATCGCAGTGCCGCCAGTAATTGAGCGTCGTTGGTAGGATCGAGAGCCAACCCTCCCCCCTGTACAACATTTGCCAGCTCACGCTGTATAGTATTAAGCCAGGCCGCATCCAGTATGGTCGGCGAGACGCCACCGGCGACATTGCCATTGGTCCATTCTCCGTTAATATCAGCGGTGTTAGTAATATTGCCTATTTTTTGCATAACAGATCTCTCGCTAGATAAAGCGCTTTAAAAAGGATAATTATGAGGGTTAGTTGGCGTAACCGAATTTAACGATGGTATGGGATGGAGCCAGGGCTGATAACCGACATTCAAGCCGTTTGTTTCCCCACGACCGAAGCGGGTCGCCGCAATAGCTTAACCCCGCCTGGGCATAAATGACGGTGGTTTGCGGCGCGGTAACCAGCCAGACGAAAGGCCAGTTTTCGCCGTTTAACGCATCACCGCAGCGCGACATGCCGGCCCGCGCCTGGCGATATTGCGTGATGGTAATGGTATAGCCCAGCGCTGCAGCAACGCTGATAAAATAAGCGTTCGACTGGCCGCCGGAACTAAACAGTTTCGCGACTACTGCTTTTTGGCGCAACACCATGCTGTCGGTTTCACCTATGGCGCAATCATCCGGCAGCCCCAATGTATTTTCCCATTCCTTGAGCAATATCGTGGCGGTGCGCGGGAAGGCGCCAGCCAGCAGCGCCATGGCGGCATCGTCGCTGCGTTGATAGCCATTCCCCAGCGCGCGAAGCACCGCGTTCTGTACCGTGCCGTTTTCGCGCGGCCACGCTTGCCCTGGCGGCAGCAGTCCCTGCAGCGCCGTCGTATAGTCATCGGCTGAAAACTGGCTCATAGGTAAGCGACCTTGCCCAATACCGGCAAGCCGCCGGTGACCATAGTGATATTGTCGATCGGCGCGGTGAGGATAAACCCCTTAGTGCCGGTCACGTCGCCGATCGCCGCCAGAATGTCCGATAAATAGATCGTGCCCCCCGGCGCGCCATACTCGAAAAACACATTATTGATTGCCGTGCTTATCGCGGTCGTGGTATCGCTTGATGCGCCCGACAGTCCGCCGATGGTGAAATCCACCGGCGTTTTGATCGGCGAACACACATACACCAGCGCCGTGGTCGGCTGTAACGGAAAAATATGATCGGCCACTCGCCCTTGGTCGCCGTCGGCCTTAACCGCTCCCCAGTCATCAAGCTGGGAAATGCCGTCGGTGCCTATAGGGAAACCATTATTGGTGGTATCGGCACCGTCACACATGATATAGACGCCGACCGTTCCCGCCCCCATAAGCCGTCGTTTAACCCATACCCGCGTTACGCCGGTCACATCCAGCGCCCAGGATTGGTAATCGTCGTCGTTACCCCCCTGCGGCGTATTTTGATAAGCCAACAGCATCCTTGACCGAAAAGCGGCCTCGGATTCGATATCCGCACCGCCGGCGATGGCCTGGGCCGCCGTGGCCTGGCTGTCCACTCCGTCGATGGAAACATCCAGGGTCAATAGGGTTCCCGCATCAGCGTTGCCCGCGTCTCCGCCGCCAGTGGCATCGTCATTCGGGTCCGGCAAAACCGCCGTCACGGCGACGGTTAGCGTACCGTCCGCGCCAATACGCATTCCCTGTTGAGTTTGATATTGATACCCGTCGAGGCGATTTAACACGGTTGCGGCAGGCACTATCGCGCCAACGGTGCCGGTTAGGAAAACCGCGGGGCAGGTGGCCGCGGTGGTCGGCTTGCGGGCAATATTTTTCAAGGCTGCCCATGCCGCCAGAAATTCATCCGTCGCGGTGTAAGGTGTCGCCTGGCGGGCAATCCAATCCAAATACCCGTAATGCAGATATGCCAGCCCGGCATCGGCATCCGCCATAACCCGCAGGTTTGAAAAGCGTAATAACGTGCCGATTGATTTTAATTCCGATTGCACAAATGCCAGATTGCGCTGGCGCAGTTCGGTCAGCGTCGGTCGGTTATAAGGCATGTATTACTCCCAGGCCCAGGAATAGTTAAAGGGTGACAAGGTGCCATCCGGTTTGAGGAAAATGATTTGCATCGTTAATTTGCTGGGATAAACAATCCGCGTGGTGATGGTGATGCTACTGACTACGCCATCATCAATTAACCACTGCAGCGCCTCGGTAGCATAGGTTTCCGCGCTGGCGGCCGTGGCCAGGGTAAGTTTACGGCGGCGCAATAACCACAAACGCGAACCGATGGGATAATCAGCACCGCTATCGCCCCACCAGCCGCGGCGATCATCGCCGTCGTAATCATCATCGGCGCGCGCCAGCCGATCGCTAAACAGACTGATAAGAATGGCGGTTTCCAAATCGTTGCCGCTAAGCAAATCTCCCTGGCCGGCCTGCCAGTCGCCGACCGCGCGTTCACCGTTCCATAGGGTGGTGATATCTGTCATTTCACCTGTTCCCCAGGGACTTTACTGGTCACCGTTGCGCTGCCCTGTTCAACCCCGGCCATCGCGTGATCGTGTCCATTATAGGTGTCGCGGAGATTTTTAAGCGTGGTGTTATTGGTGCCGGCATTATCGATAATATCGCCGGAAACCTTCAATACGGGCGTGTTGAGATACACGCTATCCGAGGCGTTAACGGTGACCGTCGTCGCGTGATTAACCGTGACCGGCTGACCGCGGGCCTCCACGATGATCCCGGTTTCGGTCAGCTTGATAAATAAGCCCCACTGGTTATAAATCACCGTCTCCCCGGCGTTCAGGCCGGAATGGCGGTATGTTTGATGGTTGGACGCGATAATCACCGCGTTCGACCGGTCGCCGCCCAAAAAGCCCAGGATCACATCCGTTCCCGACGGCAGACCGGATGAAAAACCGAATTCAGCCAAGCGGGGAGTTTTGCCCCGGACTTCCATTGGGGTTTGATACTGCACCTGCTGCACTACGCCGCTGTCGTTCATCGACGTTACCCGGCCGATGCCCAGCAGCATTTTGATTTGGCGATAAAGCAGAGAAAGCCGTCCGTTAACGTCCATTGGTAAGCTCCATATGCTCTTGATAGAACTGATAGGGCTGCACCGTAAAGGCTTCAGGCGGCATCAACACCATTCTGGCCACGGTGCCATTATCGTTTTTTTGGTATGTCACCTCCGCTAACAGCCAGAGGCTATCTTGCAGACCAAACGCCGGCAGGGTGATAGGGATAAGGGTATTAGGGGTCCACAACGCGCCGGCACTATCGCGCCAACTGTCCACCGTGACATAAAGCGCTTTTGACCGCCCGTAACGCCGATTCATCTCCCAGTTGATGCAGCTCTGGGCTTCTTGATGGGTGATCATGGTGCTTTCGACAATAACGATGCGATTGCGATAGCGCATGGTCGCCGCTTCGGGATCTTGGGCGGTGGCCAGTGTTATCGAACTGTAGCCGCTATCGGGTGATAACTCGGTGGCCGCGTTCATCGACATCGACACGCCGGTGTAATGGGAAAATCGTTCGTCGATGGACGACTCATAGGCCGCATCCTGAATATTAACGCCCTGCGCAACGCCGCTGGCGGCGCGGCGCGTTCCCACGCGCGTCAGATATAGGCTGCCGTCCGGCTGGTCGTAATACAGCAGCGCGGCCCAGCGGCAGACGCGATCGATAATTTCCTGCGAACTTTCCCCCCAGTTGAGGGTGAACTGGGGCACGATAGCCATGTCAGCGACATCCGACGCGACGCTTATTCCATAGAGCGACGCCAGCTTTTTGGCAATTTGTAATGCCGTCGCTTGGCTTATCACGTTGTTTTTCCATTCAGCCGAACAGTCCACAAGATCCTGGCATTTATTGCGCCCGGTCGCCCTGACCTCGTGCCGTGCGCGGGAAATCATGGGCGACCAGCGATCCACATAGCCGGTCAATACGGTGTCCGAACCGATTTTAATCACGCAGGCATCGCCCGGTTTTACCCATTGCTGTTGATTGCTACCCGGGTAAAAATCCATTAACGACAGGTCAAAATCACTGGGCAAACGCTCGATACTGCGGGTAACACGTACTGCATCCCAGCCGGAGAGAATTTTCCCTCCGACGGTCAGGGTTAAATCATCGCTCATGAGGCCAGCACCTTAAACGTGGTGGGCATAAATGCCGGGTGGATGGGATCGGCAATTTTCACCAGGGATTCGGCACCGGCGGCGTTTTGATAAAAACGGTATGCGGCATATAGCGCCGGCATCGGCCGGTTGAGCCTAATCGGCTTGATCTTGGCCAAATCCGCCCCATTGTTTTGCAACGTTGAGACGAGAGATTTCCGTAATGCCTGCAGGTCTCGATAGACATCGTCATAACCTGCATCGCCGATAATCAGCGTGGCGTTATCAATCACCGCAATCACGCGCGCAAGGATACCCATCGCCTCGTCGTAACTGGCCGGCGCATATTGTGCCGCCGCATTAACCATGGCCCCGCCAGCCAAGGACAAAAAATAGTACTGGGCGGCGGCGGCGATTTTACTGTTAGTGATTGCCGGTCTGTACAGGGGATCGCGAAAGCCCGCCAGCGTTTCCCAGACGCGAATTAAATCACCCAGGCTTGGTACCCCTTTATTGATGGCGACAACCACCTGATAGACATTGATAGAGAAACTTTCGACGGTGGTTGAAGCCAATAGCGCTGCCGTGGCGGCGTCGATTGCGGCCCGGTTCTGTACGGAGGTAGCGATGTTTGTTGCCACCAACTCGCTATAGTTTTCGGTGTCCGGTGCAGTGATAATCTCCCCATTGGTGCCGGACACACTCCCCCCGATCGCGCCGTGGTTATAGCGGCCATAGCGGGTACTGCCAAACGTCGATTTCAAGGTGTTATTAAGATTGGTGGCTTCATCGGCGGTGTCCTTGATCATGTTGACCCAAAATGCCCCGATGCTTTTTAACGTCTTCATCGCCTGCGTTACCGAACGTAAATCCCCTTTCACCTCAGCAATGAACCGGGCGGCCGTTGTGGTGGCCAACGCGAGCCAGGAAGTCGAGACCGTGGAAGCCGCGCTGGCGGCATCAGTCAAGGCGAAGACCTTTAGACCCGATTCAATCACCGTTAGCGAAAACTCAAATACTCGCCCGCCTATCCCTTCGCTGATTTTTAATCCGCCTTCCGGGATGCTCACGGTCAATTCACCCAAGGTGGGATGGATCAGGGTGCCGGAGCCGCCGGTTTCACAGGCGGCGATCAACGAGTCGCGTTGTTTCATGACGTCGGCGGCGCTATACAACAAGCTGCTTTGCACGATAAAACCGTGTAGCGTCAAACGCCGGGTGGAACGCCCCATATCTTCCACCCAGGGCGTATCGCGATAGGGATATTCATGCACCGCCTGGCGTCGGCCAAAGGTGCCTTGCCCGGCCACCACGGCAAACGGGACGCCGCGAAACGACGCTGGGAATAAGTTTTCTCGCCACTGCCAACTATCGCCCGAACTGCCTAATAATGAGGATATTGCACTGCTGACTATCGACATGGCCAACCCCATAAGTTAGAGCCACCGCGGCTGTGCGGTGGCGTTATTTGGCGGGAAATCAGTACTGCATGGATGTCGTCACTTTTCCGCCGCTTTGCGCCCGCAGCATTTTTTTTTCGCCGGTTTGACTGTTTACCAGCGTGATTTCAATCATTGTTTTATTGTCCTTTAGCGCCGAGGCGAGAACGTCGGCCAGCGTCTGGGGCGATCCGGTGGCGTTATTAGGCATACCGGCCACGATAGACGATTCGGAGGTGGTCGTGTTTTCCGTACCTGTTTTTTGCGGTTGTGCCACGGCCTGGGGTGCAACAATGACTGGGGCGGAAGACAAGACCGGCTGAGCATTTGGCCGGGGAGACACGATATTTTTATGGGGACTGGCCGGGGTGTTTTCGCTCTGTTGGGCCAACGCACTGGGCGGTGGTGTTATCAAATCCACGTTAGGTGATAGCGGACTCTCTTTTCGGCCCGGCGCCGGCGGATGTGTTAATACCTTCGGCTCGGGAGCCATGACGCCGTGGTCACTCATTGCGCCAGTAACTTGCAGCGTGGCGGGCGCTGGGGTGGCGGCTATTACCGGCTGGGCTACTTGCGGCGATGCGACAATGGGGGGCTTGTTCGTATCAAACATCGTCTCTGCGCGCTGTGCCGACAACATATCCTGATTACGCGATCCGCTCCACCGCGCATCGTTAATGGAGCGATTGATGCTGTTAATAATATCCTGGGTGTTAAACGGCTGTGAACCGTTTTCATGCTGGATAATGGCGGTCATGATCTGGCTTAACACCGCCGGGGAATGCATATTAAGCCGCTGATGTGAATCAAACCCGGTTTGTTGTGCCACGTCCTTGATATACGCCTGGGTATTATTTTCCGTGCGGGGCGCATAAGTGTGAATAATGCCGTCAAGCGTATTATTTCCGCGGTCGCCATACAGCATGAGTTGCCTACTGAGGGCGGCTAATCCATCGGTCGGCGTGGCGAATTTTACGAAATTTTTCTCCCGACCAACGCCATTTGGCGCGGCACGTAAATTACCCGGATTATTGTTTCGCAGTCCCAAGGCTGCGTTGGTTGAGTCAACTGCCGGACTGGTTTTTATTTGCGGCGGATATAAAGCGCTGATATTGCGCTGTAGTTGCAGCGCCTGATCCCGGGGGCCATACGCCGCCTGGTACTTTTGCCGGGTGTTGTCGGTAAGCACACCAAAACTGAGCGCAATTTTATCGATCTTGCTCAATTGCGCTTTAAACTTTTCATCGCCATCGATGTTATCGATAATCGATTGATCCTGGCCGGCCTTATTACGCGCGGTTTCAAGTTTACGCCGGGTGGGATCTTTTAACGCCATCTCACCCAGGCCCGCCTGCATGCGCATTTTCAGTCCATCCCAAGCCCCAGCCGTTCGATTTAACTCCTTACGCAGCTCATCGACATTTTGCAGACTTTTATCGCTGAAAATCAGCCCATCGCGCTCCGCCTGATCTTTTAGCCGCTGTATTTCATCGGTGGATTGCCGCAGATAATTCAACATATCGGGCGACAAGCCGGCCGCATCACCGAACACCGCCTGCAGCGCCGGCGAAAGGGTCTGCAACCGTCCCTGCATATCATCCAAAAGCTTGTTTACATCGGCCACCCCTTCCTGGGTTTTCGATATACCGATACCATTTGACGCCAGCAGGGATAAAAAACTGTTATCGCGGCCCTGCACCGCGTCGTTGGCCCGTTTATACAGTGAAGAGATCGAACTCTCCGCGGCTTCACGCTGGCTGCCGTTCTCCACCATGGCGCCGGTGAGCCGTTGGAATGCCTGCGTGGCCATACCGATATTTTTGGCGGTGGTTTCGACTCGATATCCGCCGTTGACGAACTCCTCGATACCGTTCTTCACGATATTAATAACTTTAGCGGCGCCGCCAAGCCCTACCGTTAGGCCCGCCACCATTTTTAACGGCGGGACCATATCGCCGATAAACTGGACGCCATCCCTGGCGTTTTGCGACATCGATTGAAAGCCGGTATTGAGTTTACCCAATCCGTCCACCGATTCCTGGCCGCCCAGCCGCAATCCATCGCGGGTTTTATCCAGTGAAGGCAGCAATTTTTTTACCGCTTCGTCGATATTGTGTATCGACTGGGAAACCTGATCGTCGGCCTTTAACTCGAAATCAAATGAATTAGCCATTATTTGCCGCCCTCACCCGGTTAATTCGCAGCGCCTGCTGCTGCCACCAGCGCAACGTACTCCACGTCAGGGAACCCACGTCATGCGGCCCCCAGCCGTAGTAATAGGTCACATCGGCCATTACATCCCGCCATCCCCCGTTGTCGGGGAGTAGTTCAAAAAACCCAGCAAAAAGGCCTCGCAATCCCGGTAATCCGTAAAGGCCAGTTTATTGACCACCTCGCGCGGCACCCCGGTCAGTAGCGTGATTAATAGCCCCATGGCGCTTAACGCGCCCTTTTTGTTCTGCTCATCGTAAAACTGCTGTACCTGTAGCAGCGTCGGTTCATTTAACTCCAACTGCTCCCAGGTCTGTTTGCCGGCGTTATCCGCAATCGGCTTTACCAGGCTGATAATTTTGCTTCGTTCCAAGGCCGACATATTAATTCTCCGAGACCGATCCGCCTTCCCAGCGGACATCAAAGGTAGCTTCCGTGGAATCCACTTCCTGCGTGTTTACCGTCCACATGCCGGCGCCGATAATGGTTTTTCCGTTGGCCAACTCAACAACGATCGATACATTGGTCTGATTATTAAAATCATTGACCGTGGTACCGCCGCTATCGCGCACCTGGCAGGAAATAAAGGGCGCATTGGGCGTCTCTTTATAGCCATGCACTCCGTCCATGCCGGTCAGCGTGTCACGCTTCATCTTAGACGGGCTGTATTTAAACTGGCCCGCCACCATGATGGTCAGTCCGTCAACGGTGACATACGCGGTACCGGCCAGGCGATTGGATGTATCACCCATACTGTTTTCCTTAAGCGCCCTGCAGGCGGAACTGGTTAAGCAGCGCGAACACGCGCAGCTGGTTGATTAGGGTGCCGTCCCACAACACATCGATGCGGTTTGGATTGGCGGCGTTAAGCTCCACCAGCAAGCCGTCGGCAAACGCGGCGGAATCCTGCACATAACCGTTGCGTTCAAGCGTGGTGTATTGGGCGATCAGCTCGGCACGAATGGTGTTCGGCGTGACGACCGCCGCGCCGGCTGCAAAACGCGTACCATCGGCCGCCAGTTTCATGCGGGCGAATTTTGACGTGATTTGGGTGCGGATATAGCGCGTGACATACATCAGTAAAAACAGCGTTTCCACCTGCAAATAGCTGTCGTCGGCATCGCCGTATTTATTGGTTTGGTAAGTGGTGATGATGTTCTCGATCTGCACCGTGCCGTCGTCGGCCACTGTCACCGTGGAAATGCCGCTGTAGAGCAAGTTATTGCGCTCGGTCAGCGTAAAGCGCGAGGTCAGCGGCGGCGCCAGGACGCCGTTTACCGCCAGAGTTTGCAGCGGCCGACCGGGATCGTTACGCAAGCTGCCGGCGATGGCCCCGTAGACGGCGGCGGACCAGATATAAGCCGGCGTAGGAGAATCGTAAATGCCCAGCAGCGTTTCATGCTGATTATTGCGCGCCTCGCCGGCGGCGGTCAGCTGGCCATAGGTTCCCGCCAGCGCCCCCAGCGTGTGGCCGTACAATTGTTCGGCATAACTCCAGCGCCCGCAGCTATCAGCCAGTAAACCCTTGAGCGCATCCAGAGAGGTGGTGTCCGTATAAGGGTTGACGATAAAGTCGAAGGTCAAATCCCCGAGGTTGGCCAGCGCGACGGAGAGATCGGGCGAACCGGCGCCTTTGCTAAGCGCGGTCAGGGTCAAGACCAGCCCGGCGGGCGTGGTTTCGCCGCCGGCGCTGCCCTGATAGTTCAGGCGTACATCAATGCCGTTGCCATGAAAACCTTTGTTCTTGGCGGTTAACGTCACGACCGCCAAAGCCGCCGATGCGGTCACCGGTAGCGCCGTTGCCGCATTAATAGCGGTTTCCAGCGCGCTGGCAATCGCCGCGGGCGTATCCGTGGCGGCAACCGAAACCTGAACGCGCGATCCGCCGATATACAGCGAAATCACGCCGGTTTCGCTGGCGCCGTTGGTCACCGTAATGGTGCCGGTGGCCGCGACCATCGCCTCGCCGTCAGCTAACGGCAGCAGATAGATTTCCCCCGCCCGATCGTTGGCCAGATAGGCGGCCATCAGGTTATGCAGCATAGAGCCTGAGCCGAATACGCCGGCGACCGTCGAGGCCGAAGAAGCGATAACCGGTACGTTGACCATCGCCGGCTGGTCTGCCGTCATTTGCCCCAAAATCAGCGTGCGCTGAACGGCAGTGGCGCTGTTGGCCCTTGAATTATCGAACTCAGCGAAAAACAGCGGTGTCCGCAAATTGCTTGGGATATTGCCAAAGGAAATGGCCATTACTTACCTGCCTTAGCGAGGGGGGTTTCTGCGTCTGTCGTCTTGACGTCGTTTACGGCAGCGACCGTGACCGCCGCCACATCCGCATCACGAAGACGCCGGCGCCAGAAGGCGTTATCCGGTACCTCAGTAGCGGTTTCGGGCAACAGGCCGCCCTTTACCGGATCGCGCACCGCGCGGCCGGCATTCAGTTTTACCAACATGGGTTACTCCAATTTTATTGAGGCAAATCGATAGTCGCGAGGGGTTCGGTTGTGCCATCAGGCATGACGGTCGTGATGTCGATACCCGCCAGCGGCGTGGCGGTAATGGGATAAAAATCTTCCGGTCCCTGGTAGTATTCGATATCCAGCTCCATCAGCAATTGCGCGGTATGTCCTTCCCCCCCTGAATTAACGTCGATGGTGGAGCGCACCCGAACGAACTGCTGGATCTGGCGCGTCAGGTCCGTGCTATTGATCACCGCGCGTTCAACCTGCTCGCGCAGCCGCTCCAGCGCGGTTTCGGCTTTTTGCGCGCCGTCGTTCTCAACGGTGCCATCCAGCGCCTGCAGGCGGCCGGTAATCCGTACCGTGGTCACCGTATTAAACTGCGGCGCCGCCAGGCCCAAGGAGTTTTTCTCCTCAAACGGGGTTTGTACCAGGATTAACGGGTACATCTCCTCGGCGGTGGGCCAGTCCCTGGGCGAATAAACGCGAGCCTCCGCGTCCGTTTTCCCGATCAATGCCGTTACCACCAGATCTCGCACGATAGCGCTATTCATTGCTGCACCCGATTGAGTAGCAAGAGGGACCCGCCGTGGCTATCCGGCTGAATATCACCGATCACGAACAGTTGGTTCACCGCCCGGCCGCCGACGGTCGCGATAAAGATCCGCTCGCCTTTTTTAGGCGGAATCAAGAATTCCGCATCTCTTACCCCCAGCACCGGCGCGGTGGTATTAATAGCCGCGGTGCCGTCCAGCGACTCCACCGCCTGGGTATAAGCCCGATCAAAAATGCCGGATATATCGTATGCCGCCCCGCCCGTGGGACGATAATTAACGCTATCGCCGAACACGCCCTGCAGCGGCGCCAGCAGGTGGGTATCCCAATCGATGCTCATGGTTTAGCCCTGGGTTTCAACCGGTCCCTGGACTACGGCGGTGCCGTCCCGGGTGGTCACGGTGGCGCCGGTAGCGGCAGAGGACACCGACGCTAACAGCGATGCCGGGGTCGCTACAAAACCCGCCTTAATTAACGCCGCGGCATCAGCCTCGGACAGGTCCATTAAGGTATTTTCCGGGTAGGTTTCCCCATCGTGGCGAACGGTTTTGCGTTTGAGCACCACCACCTGAACTACTTTTTTATCTGCCATATCACACCACCTTCGCGCACAGCGCCGCATTGACCCGGCTGGGAATAACGATAGGAGAAGATTGCATCATCAAATAGCGCTGTGCCGGGTCGGGCAGCACCCAGGTTTTGGGCGCAAACGCCAGCGGGCCGTAATTGAACTCCGGGTCCAGAATTGCGCCGAACGCGCGGGTTCCCATCAGCGCGGCACCGGACATGATAACGGCGCCATCCGCCAGCATCGGCTGCTCTACGCCGGTTGCATCCAGAAACCAATCGTTATACAGCCATAAATCGAAGTTGCCCCAGCGGCCCTTATAGACGGCGCCCTTTTCAATACGCGGCCCGGCATCGATCTGATTGCCGAACGGGCTAAGCGCAGGAAAGGTGATGGCATTGTCTTTGATGGTGGTATCGAGGCGGAATGCGCGCCAGGCTTTAGGGGTAAAAACCAGATCGGTGGCATTGGCCCCTGACTTTTGCAAAAACAGCGTTTGCCAGATTTCAATATCATCGGAGGGTTGGGTATTGGTCGTGCCGGCCGCGATGCTGGTCGGCCATTGATCGGTGCCGCTTAGCGCAATGCTTAATGCGCTATCTCGGCCAAAATCCACCACCGTAGTCTCGTAGCCTTCGCCAGAGATTGTCACGGTAGCGGACTGCAACGCCTGGCCGGCCATCCATTCCAGACGGCGATTGAGGATATCGACCTGGTCGGCCATTTCAAACTGGATATTGATCATCTCGCGCTCGGCCGCGGTGTACTCCCCGCCGATACGCTCGCCGATCTGCCGGCGTACCGGCTTACGCAAATCCGGGGCGCGCTTGTCCTTGATATAGGCGGGTTTAAAGGTATTGGTCTGGTAGCGCCGGCTTTCCACCAGCTTGCCTTCCACCAGCGGCGAGCAGAACGGTGCCATACGCCGCAGGCCCACATCCACGTCAATAGAGACGAATTCCGTATCGCTGGTCACGGTGTTGGGAAAAAACCGATCCAGCAGCCAATTCTGGGAGGTTTTCAAATTGGGTACCAGTTGGACCAGGGTGTCGGTATCAAAAATATTCATAAGGTTCTCGCAAAAAAGACGCACGGAAGCCGCCAGCGCCAGGCGCCGGAA
Organism: Sodalis sp. C49; assembly: GCF_046352915.1. Classification (NCBI taxonomy): domain Bacteria; kingdom Pseudomonadati; phylum Pseudomonadota; class Gammaproteobacteria; order Enterobacterales; family Bruguierivoracaceae; genus Sodalis; species Sodalis sp. C49. The sequence continues at coordinate 1,827,875 of NZ_CP163303.1, forward strand.
CGGCAACAGGGAAATAATTAAGCGGATTACAGCGAGGCGGGCGCCTGTAGGGAATCGCGCAGGAAAATCCCGTAAGGACGCAACGCGGATTTCACACTGGCCAAGCTCCAACTAGGATCAAAAGTAATGCGGTTTTGGTTAAACTCACCCATCAAATACACCCCGGCGGTCACATCCGTGGCGGACGCATCCACATCATCGACCAGAATGGCCGCGGGGTTCTGGCTGCCGTCGGCGGCGGTGTTCACGCTCAGCGTATATTTGCCCGACGCGGTGACAACGCCTAAAACCGTGCCGCGCTTATAGATGGCGGCTTCACCGGCCAGGAGGGTTACCGTATCCGTGACCAGTTGCAGTTGGCCGGCCACCAGTTGATCGGGAATAAAGGTGTCCTGGCGCGCGCTGGGCTGCCAGGCATTTTCGCCGTATTGGTTAATCGTCATTATTTTTTACCTGCTGCCTGGTTATAGAGGCTGGCCGCTTTGTTGACCAACGCCGAGGCCGATTTACCGCTTTGCTCAGCGTCGGCACCGATTTTTACATTTGGAATATGTTGCATACGCGCATCCAGCGACACGCGCCCCGCCGACGTTTCCAGACCGGAGCCGGCGAGAACCGCGATCGCCGATTTGGCGGACATGGTGGTGTTAAACGCCAGGCTGGCGGCAAGGGCCGGACGCCCGGCGGCATGGTCGCTGGCAAAGATGGCCGCGCAGCGATGACGCTCGGCCTTACGGCCCTTTTTCACATCACGATTCTCATCGTCTTTTTCGTCGTCGTCATCGTCCTCCTCGGCTCGCGCTTTTTTACCTTTGCGCGACTGTTCCTTATCGTCTTCGGCTTCATCGTCGTCGTCCTCGGCATCGATGCCGTCGTCGTCTTCTTCAGCCTCCTCGTCGTCACTGTCATCCTCGGCTTTACGGGCTTTAGACTTTTTGCTTTTTTCCTTATCGTCATCGTCTTGCGCCGAGGCCGACGGTGCGCGCCCCAGCAGATGGGCAAAATTAAACATAGCCATGGTTGTTACTCCTCAGTGAGTTGTAATAGTTTTCTGAACGCAGCATCAGGCGTGATAACGTTATCAGCCAGTCCGAGCCGCACCCCGTCCGCCGCCATAAAACAGGCGGCCTGGGTGTCCTGAACGATTTTTTTAGCTATCCCGCGGTTACGGGCCACCGTAGCGACAAACAGCTGGCCGATGGTATCAACGTCCTTTTGAATGGCCTGCTGCGCCTGTTCCGAAAGTTTGACGTAAGGGTTACCTTCATATTTGCGTTCGCCGTAAGTAATAATGGTTACCCGCAGCCCGTCGTCCTTGATTTTCTGTTCCCAATCGACATGCATGACGATCACGCCTACCGACCCCACGCCGCCGGTGCGGGGCACGCAAATGCAATCGGCGGCGCTGGTCAGCGCATAAGCCGCCGAATAGGCATTTTCCGTAAGGATGGCGTGGACAGGTTTTGTCCCGCGCGCATGGTAGATGGTATCGACCAAATCAAAACACCCGGCCACCTCGCCGCCGGGAGAATCAATATCCAGGCAAATGCCTTTTACCTCCGGATCATAAAGCGCCGTCAGAAAACTTTGCCGGATGCCGTCATAACCAGTCATTCCACTGAACGGCCGCAGCGTCCCAAGTTTTTGCACCAGCGTTCCCTGAATAGGGATTACGGCGATACCCTCAATCACGTCATATCCCGTTTCACTGCCTTTGCGGCTAAAGGAATCCACCTCATCATCGCCCCACGTGGCCGCCGATTTTATATGGCTAATGCCGAATCGCTCGGACAGCGCGGCCATCACCACTTCCGCTTTAAGCGGATGAATAATCAGCGGCACGTTAAACAGCCGCTGAGCCAGGTGCGGTAAATTCATCATTTTGTTTCCGGGTCCTTAATGGTTTGCTGCGCCGGGATATCCAATTGCGCCCAGCTCGGCGGCGTAAGGCCGCGCTCTTTAAAGGCGGCGACCTCACGGGCGCGCTGATCGAGCGTTTCCTCCCAGTCTTCGCCCTCGTTTTCTGCCACCTCGCGTTCAAGCGTGGACATGCCGGCATCCATGCCGAGGATGGCGCCTTTTTTCTCGGCAACCGGGTCAACCCAGCCGCGTCCCGGCCCCATCCAGTTGGCCCGGCAGTACGCCGTTCTCGCATCGAGAAAATCCGGCGCGCCGGCGGGCAGCGGCAGGCCGCCGATATCAAAGACCTCCTCGATAAATGCCGTGAGAATGGGCTGACAAAAACCTATTGAAAAATCCGCCCGGCGGCGCGTTAAGGTTTTCCAGGCTTCCAGCATGGCGGCGCGGGCCGACGAGTAGTTCACGTCCGACCAATCCTGGGATATTTGCTGGGATGATTGGCCGGTGGCCGCAGCGACGTTGCGCAGTACGGCATTTTCAAAATCCTTGAAATTACTGGTGGGCCGGGAAGCATTGACGGTGGTGATCTTTTCCCCTGGATACATGATCGGCATCCGCGATCCGTTTTGCAGCGACATGCGGCGGTCGTTATGAAACTCAATCCGGCCGCTCTGATACTCGCCCAGTTCGTTGGCGCTGCCGGCCCCCAAAGCGCCCTCGACCATTTGCGGATCGTAAGGCGACTCGATATAAGCGCCGAATATGGCATTGAGGATCGAGGCTTCCAGTTCGCTCTGATCATACTTAATCAGCATTTTCATTTTTTGCACCACCGGCGTAAGAATGCCGTTGCCGCGATGCTGTGAGCCGCGCTCCTGATCAAAATCGTGGATGACGATAGGCCGGCCCCAGGGTGTTTCTCTGGCGACCCGGTCCCAGGTAACGGTTTTCTCGGCGCTCCACCAGTCGCCCATATGGGCCTGGCGAATCCAATAGGCCACCGGCGCGCCGTCGTCGTCGATTTCCACCCCGCCGCGCGTGGAGCGTAAATCGAACTGCTGTTGCGGATTGCTTAAGCGATCCGGATCAATGATTTGCACGGCGGTGGCATAGGTCGCCCGCCCGCGTCCCAGGCGATCGCGCCGATATTGCAGCACGGCCAGGGCATCGCCATCGATAAGCTTATGGCGAAATCCAAGGCGGATCATTTGCGAGACCGTCAGCTTGCGCTCCACATCGCAATAGCGACCGGTATCATTGGCCCAGGTACGCCAGGCGGCTTCCACCGCGCGGCCATACTCATCGGCCCAGGCCGCATCAAAGGCTTTATTGCCGGTTTGCATGGCCAGGGCACGATAATCCGGTTTTACGACCGGGCGAAAATTGGCGCCGATGGCATTATCCAGAATGCGGGTAATGCTGCCGGCGGCCCAGCCGTCGTTGCGCGCCAGGTCACGCACCCGGGAAACCACCCGGTCGCGGTAGATATTGATTTCGTTATCCGGCGACCATAACGCCGGTTGCCAGTTAGCCAACTGATCGCTAAAGGAATCCGCCGCATCGTAGGGAACCCGGCCGCTGCCGTTTAATGCCGCCGGCTTTGGCCGCGCCGGCGCAAGCGGCCGGCCGTCGAGGCCCAGAATTTTGACATCATTCATCAGAACCGGAACCTTATCGCCCGGCGCGGGTGCGGCACGATGCCTAACTGGGCCTGGAGTAACTGGATCAAGGCGCCCAGCTTGGCCACATCCGTTTGGGCATAGGTGACCGAGCGATTGCCGTCACCCTGGGAATAGGAAAACGAAACGCCCTTAGCTCCGGAAGCCAGTTCCAGATAGGCCTGTTGGGCGTTAGACAAAGCGGTTTGCAACTGCGCGGTGGTCATCCCCGCCAGCAGGCTCGAATTGCGATTAAACATGGAGATCCTTTATGGCAGAAGTTGCGACATGCGTTTACGCGGTCGTGCGACCGGTGTTGTGATAACGACGCCGGGTAAGCGCAGATTGACTTTTCCCTCGGGCTGTACCGGGGGCGGCATCAGTTTTTCAGGGTTAGCCGCGATAGTGTCGGCCATGGCGTTTAATTTAAGACCCAGGTAAAACAAGCCGCACAGGGCGCCATAGGCATACACCCGGCAGTCGAGCGCCTCGTTGGCGCGTCCGGGCAATTGCTCCCATACCCGGTAACGCTGGCCGCCGGCGGTTTTTAATACCGATCGCTCGGCAAGCAGTTGGCCAAAATAGTTCAGATCGCGATCAACGGGATAATGCATATACCCCGCCGCCGGCTCGCCCGGTTCGGGCGGCTCGATATGCAAGCGGGAACGAACAGCGTCCTTGGCGGCGTTAACCCCTAAAATGATTGGCCTGAACTGTGATTTACCGCGCGAGGTTGGCTTTTTGGTCGGCCAGACCGGCGAACGCTTGCCGCCGCGGGCCGATTCCCCTTTGATAGCCCAAATACGGCGGCCGAGACGTTCTTTGGCGAACTCATACACCTTTTGCGTATGGTGGCCGCCGGAATCCATACATGCCGCCATCACCGTGAAACCCCGGCCGTCGGCGCGGCGCCAGATTTGTTTGAGATAAGCATCCAGCCGGTACCAGGGTTCGTCCGTTTCCAGATCCCCCTCGATAACATCATATGCAATCGACCAGGTTTCCTCGTTCCGGCCCCAGCCCACCACTTCCAGTTCAAAACGGTCATCCTGGGTATCGATGCCGACGGTCAGCACCGCCACGCCCTCGGGCACCTCGGCAGAGTAAACCTCACAGCGTTCCGATAATTTTTGTTCGCTCAGCGCCTTTTCGCCGCGGTCTTCGTAGGTCTCCCCGAGCGTGGTATTGATAAACGTCTGGCGCATCAGCGGGTCGTCCTTCACCCGCAGCCATTCCGCCACCAGATATTTCCAGGCGGCATTGGGAAACAGGCTATAACCGGACCAAATATGAAAACCGGCGTGTCCGGTAAACGGCGCGGTAGCGCGCCATTCGCCATGCTTGACCATGCCCGCCAGTTCGTTGTGGCGGATCACGCAGCCGGTATGCCGGCACACATAGTAGGCGGTATCCGGCAGGCCGTTGCCGTCGGCATCTTTGTCCCATTTGATGCCGTAAGGCGTATCGGGACCACCCCACTCCAATACCTGATATTCGCCGCAATGCGGACATGGCACGTAGAATTTGCGCCGGTCGCTATCGTTATAGGCTTTCTCGATCCGGCTCACGCCTTTAACTGTGGGCGTGGAACCCAGCACAATTTTGCGATTCCAGAAGGTTTCCGATCGCTTGATACCCAGAGCTATCTGGTCGCCTTCCATCCCGGCGCCGCCCGACGGGTAACCGTCCACCTCATCGAACAAGATAATGCGGCAGGTAATACGCCGGAAACCGCCTGGGCTATTCGCGCCCACCAGCGTTAGGTTGGCGCCATTGAGAAACTGTTTTTTCAGAATGGTTTGATTACTGTCTTTGGCTTTCGGGTCGCCGGTAATCCCGGCCAGCGCCGGCGTATCGCGCAGCATCGGAACAATTTCGGTTTTGCTGTAGTCCTCGGCATCCTCGACACGCGGCTGCACCACCAAAATCGGCGACGGGTCATGGGAAAGGAAATAGCCCACCACGTGATCCAGTATTTTGGTATAGCCCACACGCGCCGACTTCATCACCGACACCTGGGTCACCAGCGGATCGGTGATCGCATCCATTATCCCGTCCTGATAGGCGAATGAGCGAAAGCGCCCGGTCTGCGCGCTGGTTTCCTTGGACAAGACGGCGTGGGTATTGGCCCACTGGCTGAGGGATAACGGATCGGGCGGCTTTAGTTGCGCGCGACACCGGCATAGCGCTTGATAGAAATTATTCCAGGCAATCTGATTTGGCGTTGTCCCTTCGGGAATTGTCTGCATCAAGGGTCAATTCCTCCATCGCCTCGTATACCACTTCCTGCAGCGCCGCGACAAACTCAGCATCCTGCGTGGTGGTCGCCAGCATCCTTAAGCGAGGCCCATGCTCCGGCGCGAGGGCGATCAACCGGGTGCGTAAACGGGCATACTGCTGTCCCACCGCCGCGATCATATTTTTGTAGGGCAAAAGCTGCCCGGATTTTTCCTCGTATTCCAGCTTGGCCAGCAGCGCGAAGAAATTTTCTTTCAGGGTGCGCGCCTCATCAAGCGTCATGGTCGCGCCGCTTTCCGCCACCAGGCGCGCGGCAATTTTAGCCGGCGATTCGTCGCGTTCGCCGACAGGCCTGTTACCCGATCTGTTACCTACGGGCGTGTTACCCGACTTGTTACCCTGTTTGTTACCTGGCGCTTTTTTTTCCGGCCGGGTAACAGTTTTCCGGTACCGTTCGATATTGGCATTTGACGCATCCACATCGATGTCGTCACCGCGCAGAACCAGCCAGCCGCGGGCCTTCCAGGCGGTTACCGTCTTGCGACTGACGTGGTGGAGCTTGGCAAAATCGGACTGGTTCATCTGTTACCCTGGCTGTTACCTGTTACCCTAATTTCAAAATTTCATACCTAGCCGCAGAACGGGGCGCGCAATGCCCGTGCAATAGATACCTCTGGGAAGGACCCAAAAAAATTATGGCACCCGCCGCATCCGCTTTTCTATCGCTGTCCATGGTTCTTCCTGTGGAATATTATCTTTTGCAGATTTTTAAATACGAGGATGTTCGCTATGCCATCAAAGGACAGTATTCACAGCCACACCATTGATGTTGGTACATTGCTTGACCAGTTATCAGCATTGCCCAGGGATACTCGCGTATCGTTTGGCGGCTTGGATTTTTATCGGGTTAAACATCAGGGTCCCGATATCGTTCAAATAGAATTTAATCAAACGGTTTATCGCACGGATAAAGACATCTTGGTGGTTCAAGACCATTCAAAATAGCGCTGGCGTATACATTCGCAGTTGAGCGCTTCACGGGGGCGTAGTCTTCGTCTATTCCCCCTTTAATCACTCGTGCAAATTGTACTTCGTCTTTTCCCAGTCGAATGACCCAAGCGACAGGAAAGCGCTCATTGCCTGCCACACGGGCTAAAATGGCCTGGTTCATTTTGTCTTGTGCTTCACTCATTGAGATCACCTGCTATTTTGCTGTTTTCATTGCACCATCAAGCGCTTTGCTTAGTTCGCTAGGCATCAGTTGCGCCGCCATGGCCTGTGCCGTGTTGATGTAGTCCAGATGCTCATGCACCGGCAAGGCATTACCGAATCGAATTAATAACCGCGGGGCGGGCTTCTTCTCTCTATCCCTGCGAGTCCCATTCACCGAACGCGGCAGCCGCTTTTTGCCTTTGCGCCCTTTCTTCGCCTTAACCCGCTGCCATACGCCGTTGACGCCATCGATAGCGCCGATAAACGTGGTGGGTTTGGCCTTTAGCTGGGAAAGCTTATTGCGCGACAGGTTGCCGTACTTGTTCAGCTTGATGTCTTTCGGGTTAAGCAGCGCCGAGCCGTTGAGCTTATGCATTCCGCCGAACTCAAAAGGTTCCAAATAATTTGCCGCGATATTACGAACAAAGACCTTCGCCACCAGATTATCTTTGCGGGCGCCGATAGAGCCGACGGCGTTAACGGTAAAAGGCGTGGGGTTCTCCAACACCTTACGCATCTGGGCCTTTTCGGCATCCTGAATCTTCCTGGCCACGCTGGTCAGCGCCTGGGCGGTGGCGAATGGGATTTGTTTTTTCAACACCTGTAGCTGCTTGGATAAATCGCGGAAATCAGCCATAAGCGCTCCTCAATAAAAAAGCCATCAGCAACCATGCTCTGGGTGAGCGGGTGGGCGTTGATGGTGGCTTTGCCTGCGCATTGCGATAGCCACTCGGTGAATGGCAATGGCAATGCGATTAAAACCGCCCCTCTCTTAAAAAATGGAGAACCTGCTCGGGGCGGCCGGTTAATAGTGATTGATTTGCGACGATATTGTTATGTTCGGTTATACAAGGGCAGTGGTGTCGGCGACGGTTGCCTGTATTTCCGGTGCGGTAGATAAGGATTGATTAACAATGCCGTTATCAACAGCAGGTATTAATGCCTTCACGCTATTGTATGCAGCGACAACCGAGTCGATAAAAAGGGATAGGTCATTTTTCACCGTTTCCCAATCCGTATTGACGCCTTCAGCGGCAACGGACAATACAGCCAGCACGGTATTCTTTTTTGTCTGGCCGGTCCCGGCGGAAGTGGCATAAGCCGCTTCGACTTTTTCAATCAGATCGCTTGCCAGCGCATACAGTTTTTCAGCGCCGGCAACAACGGACAAACTGGATGAAATGGCGGTAGCAATGGAGCTTAAAGAGTATGACATGGTGATATCCTTGGCAATGATGGTATGAGTGGGAACAACGAGCGGTTGAACCAGCTTCGGCTCTTCCTTTTGGGTTAGGCTGGTTTCAGGGTTAGAACGGGGCGCGATCCGGCTGGTTTTTAAGTAGGCAATCAAGCTGGTAATCAATCGCCAAAACTCTTTTATTACGATGAACAGATTCATAACAGCGCGCCCTCGGCAATTTTCAACCTGCTGCGTCGGTCGCTCAGGCCATTAGTGCCGCCGTTAATAACCTTGGTCATTTGGTTAAAGTCACCGTTATCGGCATATTGATTGAGGTTATGCAATTGCCAGAACCAACCGGCTGACCGGGCAGCGTATTTGTCCACCAGCAGCAGGTCAGGATTTGCCACCAGATCAATGCCGAGAGTGTTTCCGCATTGCCGGTAGTTATCCAGAAAGGTCACCTGCTTTAACCCTCGCCCCCGAAATTTCCAGCCATCGCCTGGGGCTTTATTACCGTAGCGGCCCTGGTAGACCAAATTGGCAATGGCGGTCTGTTGTGCCGGCCTGTTACCGCTTCGCCCAAGCATTTCGCATTGATACGCGCTTAGCCGGCCAGCGAAGGTGTCTTTCAGGCCCTGGATAGAATAATTAAACGATTCGGCCAACGTTGAGAAGCCTGCGGATTCACAGCCTATTTGCGCAATAAAGGCGGCTTGGCGTTTAGGGGTATTGATTCCAAACTCAGCCATGGTATCCGTCAAAGGCTGAAACCAACGTGCAGCAAGCCCCGCGCTGAGGTTAGCAGCGCTCTGAAATTGGTTAAGATTCATGGTTATCTCGATACTTTGAAAATTTGGACGATATTGCCGCCGGTTTTGACAACGGCCCCGCAGATCACGGCGTTAATAAATACCTGCATCCAGTCCACCGGCACGTATTCACCCAATAGCGTGCGGATCGGATAAGAGCCGTAAAACACAATCAGGATATAGGCCAGCCAGCGTCCCCATGGCCGATGGGTGGCCCCGTTGCGTTTAAACAACATCAGGCGCAGCGCAATCATGCCGCAGATGATCGCATTCAGGATTAGCAGCGTTTCACCACCGTTTGGGATAATCAGCACCATCTTGTCAGCCATCCTTACCTCCCTTCCCTGAAGAGGATAAAAACGCCCCGAGGCTGCCCAGCAATTTTGCCGTCCCGCCGCCGATACTGATCGCCATTAGAATTTTGATGGCCATTGCCCCCGCCACCAGCGCGCCGATAGAGTCAGGCAATCGGGTATGTAACAACAAAACGGTGGTGATAATTTCCGAAGCTGGACGGCAAGCCAATACGCCGAATACCAGGCTGACGATAAAAAATCCCAACCGCTTAGGGACTGTAAGATCGGCAGCAGAGGTGACGAAAAAAACTGCGCCGGCGAATGAACCGATAACCACTGCCGGGTCCAAACCGCTAAACCAACCCAGGGTGGCGACACCGGCCCCCGTTGTCACGACGGCAGTTGCAGAGACCGGCTCGGACATGATTATTCCCTCGTTGTTTGTCCTCATTGAGGGCATAAGAAGGCCACCCGCAAGCAGCCGCAGAGTCATTAGAAAAATAATTAGATTTTACTTGCCTTGATTAGACATTTATCTTATTATCTAATCATCCCAAGCGGATATGTTCTTAAAAACGAGGGAATATGGTTAACGTCCGATGGTCGAGGAAAGCGCTTAAGCAAATGGGCGCAATCGACAGCAGGTACCGGAAAACCATCGTAGAAAAAGTAAATAGTTTGGCATCGTTCCCCAGCGTTCAGCTTGATATCAAGAAGATGAAAGCCGTTGATAACCAGTACCGATTGCGGGTGGGCGATTACAGAATTATTTTCGAGATTGACGACGGTGAACCGGTAATTTGCACTATTCAGGCAGTGAAGCGTAGAACATCAACAACCTATTAGGCGGGGAAACCCGCCATTCCTCACACGACATAACGCGAAAACAGAGAAACCCGAATATGTCTAAAATACAGTACATCAATGACGTTTCAGGTCGGCCGCAGTTCGTGGTGTTACCGATAGCGGAATACGAAAGCCTGATCAATGACGGCTGGGAAGATGTTCCTTACCACGCCGACAAACACGACGATGAAACCGTTCCTGGTGAAGTGGTTGCCATCATGGTTGATCAAGACGTCAGTCTGCCGGCCGCGTGGCGTATCCATTCAGGATTGTCACAATACGATGTTGCCGAAAAACTCGGCACCACCCAGTCCGCCGTGTCGCAGTGGGAATCCGTGGACTCAAAACCACAGAAAAAAACCCGTGAAAAGTTGGCGGCGCTGTATGGCTGCCGACCGGAACAGCTAACGCTTTAAAACGTGGCCCCGGTAGGGGCTATTTGCCCGACTTCTTTGACAGTCTGCAGAAACCGTTCTTCTTCCAACTCCACACCGATAGAGCGGCGCCCGAGCACCTGCGCCGCTTTTATCGTGGCGCCGGAACCCATAAAAAAATCCGCTACCACATCGCCGGGCCGACTGCTGACCTGAATGATATGCCGCATCATGTCGGCCGGCTTTTCGCAGGGATGCTTGCCTGGGTATGACTGAACGGGCGGAAATGTCCAAACGTCGGTATAAGGCACATCCTTGTTGACAGCGAACGGCCGGCGCATCTGCTGGTACTCCCGGCGTAACGATGCATATTCAATGGCAAGGCCGGCGTAGGTTTGTTGCAACATCTGAAATTGTTCCGACAAGCGGGTATGCGGTTCATCCAGCTGATTGCCAGCATTACGTTGCCGCGCCCGGTGGCTGAACAACCGCTGCAGCGCAGCATATTGCTCAGGCTTGGGCAATTGCCACTGGCTTTCGGAAAACCAATGCGAGCACATCTGCGTTCCGGTAGCGGAGTTAATCTCAGCGGCGGAGATATCGAGCGCGGTGCGGGCATTACGGAAATAATCAATCAGCGGCTTAAACACCTGGGCTTTTAACTGCTGGCATTTTGCCGCATAGCCCACCTGCCCCTTGGCAAATCCTTCGGCGCCATAATGTCCGGCGAAAATGATCCGCTCGGTGGCCGGAAAAAATGACCGCAGATCTTCTTTCCGGCAGCCCTTCCACTTGCCATTGGGTTTTGCCCAGATGATATGGTTCAGCACGTCGAAACGCTGGCGCACCAGTAACTCAGTATCGGTGGCCAGGCGAGAACCGCAAAAGAGGTAGAGACTACCCGCCGGTTTCAACACGCGCCAAAACTCGGCCAGCAAATCATCCAGCCAGGCCAGATAATCTGCCTCGTTATCCCATTGCCGATCCCACTTGCATGCCTTCACTCGATAGTAAGGCGGATCGGTGGCAATCAGGTCGATGCAGTTGTCGGGAAGAGTTTTGATAAAAGTGAGTGAATCAGCATTGATGAGCGCAGGACTGTTTAAATTAACAGTATTATTCATAGACCAAGGGTTCCATTTTTGATAGGCTCATCACCGCTGTGTGCACATCAGCAATGGGCCATGGTTCGCCTGTGATCCCTCTTTACGGGCGAGTGGCGGTTTCGGCGTTAGCGCGCCGGGGCCGCCGCCCATTCCACAAACAAGATTAAAAATCGACAAATTTCAGCCATAAAAAAACCCACACAATGGTGGGTTTCAATAAATTTCGTCGCTTGCAAATCCGAATGCGCGAGCTTATACGTAAATGCTAACTTTTTACGTCACGAAGTCAAAGTCTTTTCTGCATATTCTTTATTATTGTCATAACAAGCATCCCGCAGCGGCTGGAAAAGCATGATCTCCGCCGTCTTCAACCAAACATCAATCCGGCGTTCGCAGGTACGCTGCGATATCTCCGGATGCGCGTTGTGCATCGCCTGCGCCATCGGCGTTTTTTTGGTGCCTGAGATATAATGCTCCTGAATGATATCAATCAGACCGGCAGTACCCGAAAGTACCGCCCCGATAACGGCATCGATTAACAACCCTTCGTCATCGGTGCAAAACGTCAGGCTGCTACACGCCGTGGGATTGGCCGGGTCGCCAAAATAAGAAAATAGCTCATCTTTGGAGATGCCGGCTTTCTCCATCTCCCTGATAGCCTTTTTAATGGCGGTTTTAGTCAGGGTTTTATCGCACAGCAAGCGGCTAAATACGCTTTGAGCAGCGCCGTTCCTGCCGATGCGCGACCAGCGGCCCCACATTTTCAGCTTACCTTTAATCCAGATGGCATCCAGGGTGGCGAGGTGTAAATCCTTGCCGTCAGCCTTACCGCATGTCGTTGGGTAAATCATCAGTGATATTCCTCTTGTTCCAGCCCCACCCTAACCTGGGCAAGTAATTGAAGTTCGGTACCGTAGCGGCTTTCCCATTGACGCTGCCCAGCATGAATCGCCACACCGTAGCCGCCCAGGCGGTGATGCTGCGGGCATAGTGGAATAACCGTTTGATGGGATGCGCGTTGGCCGGCGCCCTGCCCAGTCCGTAGGTGATGGATCTCCGCCGGCGAATTACCGTAGCCGACATTGCGACACACAATGCAGCCCTGCGCCACCACGCGTGAAAGATAAACCCGATCTGCTTTGGTCATATCCGTCCCTTAGTTGGCATAGCTCATCAACTGAGACGCGGCATTTTCTGCGGCCTGTTGATTGCCAAAAGTTTTGTGAAGGATAAAAGTCCAAAGCGTATCGAGGGTAGCTTTGTATAAGGCTTGAAAATCGGTTTCGTCCATCTTGGCAAATGAGACCGATCGCGGGGATTTCATCACTGAGCCATCAGGCATTTTATAGGCGTCGTAATAGCCAGACTCAACGGTGACCCAGTGCCGGAAAGCCTCAAAGGATTTCACGCCGGAGATATTGGCCGAACGCTTGTTGCTTACCGAGGCCAGGTATTCATCGGCTGCGGCAGTAAGCGCGTCTTCCCCGCCGGCGTAATGGGCAAGATATTGAATGTAGCCGTGCACCAGCCGGCGCTCAACGGGCGAGATGGTGCCGCCAGTGGGTTCCCAATAGTCAAAGCCAAGGTTTAGGAGGGAGAAATATTTGCGGTGAAAGATGGGGTTGCGGGCTTTTTTGAAATCGCCGGAAAGAATTTCTCCCGACCTTATGCACAAATGGATAAAATTTTCCGTTGCCGGTGTAGCTGGCACCAAGATATTACCCTGTGACTTCATAAAAAAACATTGCGCCATTCTAATCTCCAGAAGGAGGCACAATAATTTTAAGGTTATCAGTTGTTCAATCTGAGGATTTAAGTCTAACATAAAATCAGAGAGCATCTATATTTATTCCCAATGTGAGATATTCATATAATTTAAAATTTTCGCACAATTGGTAGTTTATATTTATATGATCTGAGATTGATTCACGAGTAGATTTCTCTTCACAAAAAACTATAAATATGTTAAAATCAGACTAATGAAAAATATAACAGGTTAAAAAAAATGCCATCAGTTGTTTCTTTATTCTCGGGTTGTGGAGGTTCTGATGCCGGCGTAATTAAAGCGGGATTCAATGTCTTGATGGCCAATGACATTCTTCCATATGCGAGAGATGTTTACATCAATAATCACCCACAAACCGATTATATCCTTGGTAATATAAAAAATATTGCATCATTCCCGGCCGCAGAATTACTGATTGGCTGTTATCCATGCCAAGGTTTTAGCCAAGGCGGAGTTCGTGATGCATCTCGAAAAATCAATTACTTATATCTCGATTTTGCGCGTGCATTGAAGGACATTAAACCTAAAGCATTTATAGTCGAGAATGTATCTGGTATGGTCAGAAAAAATTTCAAGCACTTACTTGATGACCAAATAAATACATTTTCAGCTATTGGATATAATGTGAAGTTTTCTGTATTAAATGCAGCAGACTATGGGGTACCACAACAGAGGAAGAGAATTTTCATTGTGGGTATTCGACAGGACTTAGGTATAGATTATATCTTTCCTGCTCCAACTCATGGGCCAAATTGTACAAATGCATATAGAACAATTAAAGAGGCGATATTTGATTTACCATTATGGCCTGTAGGTGAATATTATGATCTAGATTTTCATTGGTATTACTTATCGAGAGATAGACGCCAAGATTGGAATGAAATAAGTAAAACAATTGTGAGCAATCCAAGACATATGCCTTTGCATCCAGTCAGCCCTTTGCTTTACAAGGTAGAACATAATATTTGGAAATTTGTTTCCGACGCACCTGCTCGTCGTTTTTCCTACAAGGAAGCAGCTCGTTTGCAAGGTTTCGAAAATCTCATTTTCCCAGAAACTGATGCAAGCTCTATGAACAATAAATATACAGTAGTGGGGAATGCTGTACCTCCAGCCTTATTTCATGCCGTGGCTAAAGCGCTCCCTGACATTTGGGGCTAATCTATATATTCTTTATTGAATGCCAGTAATTCATCGATTATCTCTGTATGTGGAAACTCCTGTTTATCATAAATCGAATCATCATTTGCAGAATACAATTCGCAAAGTTTAAGCATACGAATGCGATCAATTAATATGACTTGTCCTATATTCCCACGTCTATCAAATTGGGTAGAAGATTTTCTCAAATCATGTGGCATAAAATAATAATTTTGTGCGGGATGTTGTAATGAAAAAACATTAGATAAATTCGCCATACTGGCTTCTAGTTGTTTGTGTTCCCAATCAGTTGGTGAGCAACCACATTGTGCGAATGCAATGGGCATAAATCCTCGCTCATCCGTTAACGGATGCCATGCGACAAGATCTATTTTACCGTCTCCAACGTTGCCCTCTTCATAATCATCTTTTTTGATTAGCAAAACACCGTTAAGCTGATTCATAAGTGCCTGCATTTTAATATAGAGCTTACCAGGATAGTTTTTCGCGCCAAATTGTTTAACGATCCATCCATTTGGCATCAATTTCTCAAATATGCAATACCCTAAATCTTCTAATGCCCCGGTTAGTTCATCATAACGCTTCTTATTACAATAACGCAGGCAGGAACAAAGTAATAATAGCAAATATAGACGTTGCTTTTTTGATTTTGGATCAAAGTTTAGTTGTAAGACATCTCCATCAAATATAAAAGGCCATGCATCGTCTAGACATTGTTTGCGTATGTTTAATCTTGTCTTAATATCTGACCATTTAGAATCAATTTTGTGTTCATCGTCATTATCTTCCGTTATTTTTGGTTCAACTTCATCATCGCCTTCATGATAATCAGCGCCTAAATCGTCTTGGTCAGAAAGTACATCTTGAAGATAACCTCTTGAATAGCTCTTATCTTCACTTATAACACATTGTAATTCGACATAATCTGCCCAAAGAAATACAAATGATCTTTTTGGCATACTACTTATTTTAGCAAAATCTAACAATGGAAATTTCTCAGTCATATCATTCATTAATATCTCTCTTATTATTTCTGATAATTCTATTAACTGAGTTTGTTAAATCGTAATTTAGACCATCTATTTTTGAGAGTAATTCAATGACTCCATCATTTACTTTTTCCAAAGTTGGAACCATCTCATAAGCATTTCTTAAATTTTTCAAAGAAATTTCCAATGATTTAATAAAAGCATTTTCTGGACCCTCAGTAAAGATATAAGCTTCAGAAAGATTTTGCTCTTTTTTTAGTCGTTCAACTGCTAACTCATTAGAAACTACGGCGGCTAACTTACTAAGTTGACGTGATTCGCCAAGGACTGTTTCACCATTTTGATTTTGCGAAAAAAGCCATGCAAAAATATCTTTGCTTTTATTCTCATCCAACTTGCCGAAGTCAACAACACTTGCATTTTCTAGTCCTATGTAATTGGCGATATTGGTATATGAGAGCGCAGTTGTTAGTATACTAAAATCAACATTTTCTTTTTTGATATTATAGATACCAAAAAAATCCTTTTCTTCCACATAATTTAGCACATTAAGGCTAGTCAACATCTTGGCTACATAGTCTTTTCTACTTCCTATCTCTTTAGCTAAGGAACGCAATTGTTCGTCGAGATCTAAATTCGAGAAAAAAATATCTCTCAGCTGTTTTATATATATAGCTTTTGATAATGAATCCCATTTCTTCGGCCCAGTAATATGTCGATAACCTAAGTATCTAAGAATTTCTTTTCTATTTAGAAATACAATACATGGAACAAATAATGGCTTATGTTTAGCCTCATCGATAATATTTTTTATTGAAGGTAACTTTGTAGATGGAGTTAACTCACCATTTAACAATTTCAAAGCAGCTAGCCGCCGATTTCCCTCTACAACAATAAATTTTCCTGCATCGCTACCACAGACAAGGAGCGGCTCTCCATCAAAATAGCCTTGTTCGCTTATTGACCCCATGAGCTCTTGAACGTTTTCTAGCCGAACCATCCGCTCAATAATTTCATCGACTGGTTGCGTGGTATCATTATAAACCATTGAAAATCTTGGATTTTCTGGATCAAAAGTCAAATCGCATATATTGATGTTTCTTACCTGATTTTTGATAACCATCATTCCACCTAAAGGATATGCACTTCACTAAAGATAGCATGCCTTATGGTGAGATGACTTTCAATGTATTGAATGCCATAATTTTGATTTTGTTTTGAATAAATACTGTACAAATCAATTTTATGTTTTTCATTTTGATCATCTAAGATAATTTTCTTTTTGGCTTCCATCCTTCAGGATACCTGCATCCATTCAAATAGCGGCTAACATGTCCACACAACCAATTATTTATAAAATAATTTTGTAAAAAATCAATGCAAAGCTTAGTTCGCGTCTACTTATTTTTGTAAACTGCCCCCTATTGTTCATCTGAACAGCAGCACTTTTTTAACAAATCACAAGAGATGATTACACCCTCGACTCCGCGGCCAATCCCCTCATCACGTCTCCCTCCACCGGCCTTGCCCCGCTCATTACCTCACCGAAAAGCTTTCTCCGGATCGCGGTATCATGCTTCAAAACATGCTTTACCCTATCAAGCGGCATCTTTAGCATCCGCGCTATCTCATCCGCTGAATGCCCCAGCCGGTGCAGTTGATAAACGCCGGTCATCACCTTGCGACCATAGCTAGCCCGCTCGCCGATTTTCACCACCGGCCCCGAGCCTACCGCCGGCTCCGCCACCTTAATGGGTTTGGGTGGGCGGATATAGTCGGCGCGGCAGCGCGCCCGGGCGGCTTCGTTCAGGCTGTTCATAATTACTGCGCCGTAATCACACCCGTCGTCGATGATGTCGCGGCGGTCTACGATAAAGTCATTTACGTTTACGATTTCCATGGTCTTGCCTCTTGAGTTAAAACGCCCTGGTTGAATATCGTCTTTCGCGTTGTTTTGCGTTCTGAAACACCTTGGTCGTTTGCTCCGCCGCTAACTGATCGACAGGCAAAAAGTGCCCGTTTTTAAATTCCTGATACACCGTGCCCAACTGGCCAAAGCGGTTCTTGGCGATAATCACCTCGGCCAGCCCCTTGGCCGGACTGTCCGGGTTATAAACGCCATCGCGATACAGCATGATGATGCGGTCGGCATCTTGCTCCACCGATCCGGAATCACGCAGGTCGGACAAAATGGGCCGGCGGCTATTGGCCGGGCGTTCGTCCACCTTGCGCGACATCTGGCTAAGGGCGATCACCGGCGTTTGTATACGTCCGGCCAGGCGCTTAAGGCCGCCGGAAATCATGCCGACCGCTAAGTCATGTCGTTCCGCTTTTGGTTTAGTGATAAGCCCCAGATAATCCACCGCAACCATTTTGAGATTGGGATAACGGCGTTTGTGAGTTTCCGAAATGGCGCGGATCTGGTCGATGGTTAATTCCGTCGCATCGACGATCCAGATATTTCTATCGCTCAGCATACCCAGGGCAGCACTTATCCGCGCCCAGTCCTCATCGAACAGGGTGCCAGGGTCACGTAGTTTGGCCACCGGCAGATTGCCCGCGCCGGCAATCGAGCGCTCCACTAGCTGCATGGCGGCCATTTCCATGCTGAATATCAGTGCCCCACCGCCGTTTCGCGTTGCGCCTTCCACCATGGAAAGCAAAAACTCAGTTTTGCCCATACCCGGCCGTCCGGCCAGTACCACCAAATCCTGGCGGTTGATGCCGCCCAGCATGGCGTCAAGCTCGGGAATACCGGTCATAAGGTTGGTGATGCTGGCATCACCGGTCATGCGCTTATCAATCAAATCCATGTAGGACGGGAGAAGATCTTGGATATGCACCGGGATGATATCGCCGCTATCGGTGGTTAGCTCGACCAGGTTGGCCAGCGCGCCTTCTATCGCCTGGTCGCGCTGTTGCTGGTTACGCGCCTCACGGATAGCATCGGCCGTTCCCTGAAATAGGACAATCGCCTTGCGGGTAAACCAGCTTTTGCCGGTCAGCTTGGCATAGCCTTTTAGGTTGGATTCCACCGTCGGCTGGCGCATGGCCTCAGTGAACTTGGAAAGGCTGTCGCCGCCCAGGGCCTCGCTTATCAGCAGTCCGTCGATAACGCCCAAACTCAGGGCCTGCTTTTTGATTTCTCGATACGCCGTGCGGTAAAACCCGATGCTAAATGCCTCATCCGGCAACGTGGCCAGAACGTCCAGGGCGTCGGGTGATGCGCCGCTTTTCAGCAGCCCGCCGATGACCGCGCCTTCCAGTTCTTGCGGCGTCATAGCGTCCCCTCGCGGGTTTTCTTGAGGATCTTGGGGTTTATCAGGTAATCAAAACTGGCGCGCCAGCCGGCGCCGTCAGCACCGCCGTAATAAAATATCGGCGCCGATTGCCGGAAGGCGTCAAAGTAGGCCGAAAAGCCCTCGACGGTTTTCACTGCCAGATGCTGCGCCAATTGGCGAATATCCCGATCGCGTTCGGGATCTAGCTCGACCTGCGGCAACCGGTCGCCCAGAATGCGGTTGTACTCATCGACCACGGCGGCAGTGTTGATTTCAACCTGATTTTTCAGCCAGTCCAAGGCGTCGGCCAGGTAGCCGTCGAAGCGCGTGACCCGGCAGATATTGGCGGGCTTGGCGAATTTACCGTTGCGCGGCCGCCAGGATTTAATCACCCATTCCATCACCACCTGCAGGTCGCCCAGGGTGTACGCCGCCCGTGACTTGTGCGCCGTCAGCAGTTCCAAGAACGGCGTTATGTCACGGCAATGCAGCCCGGTTAACGCGTTGTAATATTCCAACGCCTGTTTGGCATCGCCAAGAATGCGCTCGGTCTCATCCCCTTCAGGGGTAAGGGGTGTTTTAATATCTGTAGTATTCTCTGTAGTAATCTCTGTAGGAATGTTTGCGAGTTTTCCGCATAACTGTTTGCGAGTTTTCCCCAGGCCAGTATGCGAGTTTTCCGCATCCTTGTTTGCGCGGATAACTGATTGATATAACTTGTCTTCATCAATGGAGTAAAAGAGCTTGGCGGGCAGTCCCTGTTTTTTCTCATGCAGGATACCGAGGTCGCGTAATTTCTTGCGCGCGCCCTCTTGCTCATAGCGGGACAGGCCGGTTTCTTCCGTCCATTCCTCTTGGGTTTTATAGAACCAGCCTTCCTCCGCCCGGTTGATCCAATACACCATTTGCGATAAAAACACCGCGCCGGCCACGCCGATGCCAAGCCGGACAAAGCTGCGCTGGTAAGCTATCGGTCGATCGAGTATTTGCAGGAGTTCGCCCATGGCTATATCCCCGAACATCTGGCGACACATCTACCGGCCACCGGCTGTGGCGCACTCGGAATTATCAGCGTTTGCACGGCGCTATTGCGCTGGCGGGATGCCCGCCAGGTTGCCAACACTATGGCCTTGCGTTGGTCAAATATGCCTTGAATCTCTTCACGGCGGACGGGGCGGCCATTCAGGCGGTACCCGTTCAGGTAGGTAATACGGTCATTAATGTTCATTGGTCTTGCCTCTGCTTTAGACGGTGGTCAGCCGTTGGGGTACTGCAGGTAATAATTCTTTCAGCGCCATAATCGCTTCGGTTATTTCTCGGTACCGCTCGTTGTTGTTAGCCTGGAGCAATACGGCGCTGATGGCCTCGGCGACTTCCTTGTTGGCGACGGATACCAGGTAATGCATGGATCGGTTCCCTTCCAGCCTGGCGCGCCGTTCCGCGGGCAGGGCTTCGCGTATAGCGGGTAATAGGATGGCCATTTTCTTTCTGGCGATATTGGAATCCCCTCTTATCCAACGAAAAATTTGCTGCCGGTTATTATGAATAGCTTTCCAGTCGGCGTTTCCCGCTTCGTCAGCGACGGGGCAAAGGCGGACGCTGCCCCGGTCAAGCCCTAGGCTGAAAAAGCATTTACAGACCTCAATGGCCACATACTCCTGGCCCCGTTCGGCTGCCCAGGCTTCGATTTCTGCCCGAATTGCCTGGTGTGAAATATCCATGTTGCGTCTCCTGTCGCAATTGATTTTTCAAAATCAGTTTTTTTCCTGCCGTTGAATTAAGCTGCTGCTTCGTTTGGCAGTCCATCACTTGGGTTTGGGTAAAGATCGGGCCTAAGTTGATGTGGGGTAATGACCCATTGTCCCATGGTGCAAAGTTGGATTACCCGCTCTGCTGGCACTTGGTCATTGATTATCCAGTTAGCAACCGATTGAACTGATTTGAAGTTAAAGGCGCGCGAGACAGATGAAATCGAACCAACGGCTCTGACAGCCCTATCAGTAATATTTTTGCATTGAGTAGACATTCTTACCTCCAAAATAGTTAACACAGCAATAATGCTACTTTAAGTAGTAAATATCAACAACTAAAAATAGAGATGACTAACGCACACCGCGGGGCTAATCTTCTACTTATGGTAGAAAAACTAGATAAATACCGGGACTTTGCTGAGCGGCTTAACCTGCTTATGCAGCAATCCAAGGTTGACATAAGCACCTTGAAAACTATTAGCGGCGTCTCTTATGAGATGGCGCGTCGTTACACCCTGGGCACAGCAAAACCCAGAGACGAGAAAATGATAAAAATTGCGGATCACTTTGAGGTTTCGCCAGCTTATCTTGACTATGGCTATGGCGAACCTACTTTATCAAACACAGCAAAAGACTCTGAAAGGATTGAACAAATCGAAGCCTATGCTTCTGCGGGAAACGGTTATATCAATCGCGATTTTCCTGAGATAATCCGTTCTATAGAGATACCGAAAGAACGGATTTACGAATTATTTGGCCGCAAATCATTGAATGGTGTTTACATCATGAATGTTGATGGCGACAGTATGATGCCTACATTGAATCCTCGGGATCTGCTGTTTATTGATACATCGGTAGATCATTTTACCGGCGATGGCATATATGTTTTTTCGTTTGAAGAATCTACATTCGTTAAACGCTTGCAACGGGTTAAGGGCCGTAAATTATCAGTTCTTTCTGACAATGAGAAATACCCTCCCTTCTCTATTGAAGAAAACGAAATGCATGAACTCAATTTTTTTGGTAAATTAATCAAGCAATTACCATTACAGTTCCATGATTTTGCCTGAAACAGTCGCAATAAACCCCTCGCTTATGAACCGACATTAAGTCGGTTTTTTGTCTAAAAAATCCTTTCACTGCTTAAAGTTGCATTAAAAATCATTTCATAGCTACTTTTTATAGTTGACTAAGACTACTTTAAGTAGCATTATTTATTCCAGCGAAGCAGGCATGGATAACCCACGAACGTAGCCGCCCGAGGCGTAGAAGATCGGGATGATTCGCACATTATTAACCGGCACAGCAGTGATTTTAGGTTGCAGTTCGTTCTGGCGGCTCGGAAAGACGAGCATTGTTTTAAGACGTGGCCACAGCGGGAAAACGTGGCGAGGCAAGACCAACAACACACCATCACTCCGGTATCCCGGACAAACTCGTTATGACCATAGCGTGTAGTGATTTTTTATAGCGGTCGTTTAAGCGACGCCGAAAGCGTAACCGGCAAGGCCAGCACCCGGTGCCGAACAGGTGCAGCCAGCACATTAGAGGTCTTAATCTTTCCACCTCAGTTTCTAAAACGGCGTTGCGGGTGCCAGCAATCTGGATAAGCCGGTGACCACCGCGGTGAAACTTTGCGAGCTGGCCGTATTCCCCACGTTACGGGGTTCTTTTTTTGCATTTTGACCAAGAGGCAAGACCAATGAAAGTGAATGTAATAACAGTAACCGGCATAACGCATGATGCCGCGGAGATTAGCATCAATAAAGCAACGGCCGCGTTTCTATGCCGTCAGCAAGACAAAGCATACCCCTGGGTGGTGAAATTGACCGGCGGTTATCAGTTGGGCCAGTTTGACGGCATCCAGTGCGCACTGGGCACGATTGCCGAGCTTAACGCAAAAGTTGAGGTGTTGAATGAGATCCATCACGCCGACTATCTCAGCCGGCAATTATCGCCGATGTTGCAGTCATCCTGGGCCAGGAAAACCGAACGCAACGATATCGTGCGCCAGATAATGGCGGATATTGCTAAATGCTGTTCGCCGGTTTCACTGCATTAGACGCAAAAAAGCCCGCCGGAGCGGGCCTTCTCACCCCGGGTCACCGACCAAAGTTAACCGGGAATTGCTACAGGGGACCAACCCTGTAGCAGAGGCAAGACCAACGCGAACGTTGACCTTATCAATATTGTATCAGAGGTTGCTATGAAAGCACTAACCCTCCCCAAGCAGATCGCTGTAAAGCTGTATATTTGCGCCAACCGCGGCATAACCGGCGAAACCGAAATCCGCATTTCTGATTTTGACCGTAGCAAAATTGATAGCACCTATATCCCGCTACGCACCCATGAGCTGGTTATCGACCTTTCCTCTGCCGATCTGTTAACCGCCGAAGTCACTTCCTTGCGTATGACCCAGCAAGAGATTGTCGATAAAGCCGAGCTGCAGGTTGAATTTATCGAGAACCAGATTCAAAGCCTGCGGTGTCAGGAGCATAAGACCGATGCTTCTACCTCGGACGATGAGTTCGACGGACTGCCGTTTTAAATTCTTTTATGACAAGAGGCAAGACCATGAGCGTATTTATCTGTTTATTTGAGCCAAAAAAATCAGCGCAGAAAAATGGCGCTATCCCGCTGGTAATCGCACTCGAAGCCAAAACGCAGAAATTGGCATCGATGGCCGCCGTGATGAAACTGGAAGAAGATATGCCAGGCGGCAGCGATAATTTTTTCAATCCAAAACTGGTAGAGGATCGGGTTGGCGGTAACCGCCCTGCTCTGGGCCGTTTTGACGATAAGTTTGCCCAAGAAAACCAGTTAATTGACGGGTTATGGCAAAAGAAAACGCCGGTCGTTGAGGCACCGCCTGCTGTCGAGGAGGATGGCGAAGCGATGATCGACTTCGGCAAACTGCCCATCGAGGCCAAAGTGGCCACAATGCTGCTATTCGATAACCCGGCCATTTCCCAGCAGGATCTGTCCATGGTAAACGATTTCATTCATGACGAAGAATCGAACCCCGGGCTGATAGCCATCATTCAGGCGCTTGCTGCCATTCCGGCCCTGGCGCAAATGTATCCGGATTCGCTGAAATCACTGATAGCCGATATTATCGCGCAATATCCAAAACTTCCCGCCATGGCGGAAATCAAAACCTTTGCTGAAAAATGGATTGCCGCGCCGCGGGAACGCCCGGCGCTGACCGGTAAGTCGAATTCGCCGGCTATTATCGCGCCGGCAACTTTACCTTCTGATTCTAATATCGCCCCGATAATTAAGGGGCCGTTCAAGCCCCGCACTTCACCGCAAAGCTTTGATGGGTTAGATATGGAAATCGCGATAGCGCTAAGCCACGATGATATCGACTGCTGGGGCATACGCGGCGCCCAAATCGCCACAGGCAAAGAGTTGATTGCCGCCCATGATAAAGCTTATGAAATTTGGTCCATTGAATTTAGGCTGTTGGGAAAATCCGCGCTCGCTATCCCCCGAGAAGCGGTATTCGGTATTATCAATCACGGTAAAAAGTTACCTGACCTAATGAATGATTTACCCGCCCTGCGCCAATATCTCCGCCAGGCGGTCAAGTCAGTAGCTGTGATATCAGAGATTGACGACCAGCCCATTTCTGACCAAACGGCGAACGATGCCAAAACCACATTAACCTCATTGGGATACGGTGTGTTTGCCGTGGATTTTGACGGAGCATCAGCGGCCAAGTCTAATGATGAACCCCCTTCAGGGGAAAATCCGTCAGACCAGCCAACATTAGCGGTTGCCGCAATGGAGGCGCCTGCCAATGATGAGCTCACCGTCTTATCCAATAACGATGAGAACGAGGCACCGAACGACCTCGCTTTTGCCTCACCAGCAGATATAACGTTACGCGCCGGCGAGATGGATGAAAAGATATCTCACCTGCCGGCAACCGCGCAAAACAATCTCGGCATATGGCGCCAAGTGCAAAAGACTGATGAGAAATTTACCAAGGCCTTTAGTCAAAACGGCGGCGGCACCAGTATTAACGGCATCTATATGATGATGCGCGCGACCGAGTTATTCGGCCCGATCGGTATCGGCTGGGGTTATTCCGTCGTTGAGGAACGTTTTGATAACGGCGCGCCGCTGGTTGAAAAATTGTATGGCGATAAAGGCACCATCATCGGCAATAAAGTGCTGCGCGATGCGGATGGCAGACTGATATTCGCCATCAATCACACGATAAAAATCGATTTTTGGTATCAGCTTAACGGCGAACGGGGCCATATCGAATCATTCGGCTGTACGCCTTATATCGTGGCGACCAAATATGGCCCAGATGCCGATGGTGAAGCGCCTAAAAAATCCCTGACCGATGCGATTAAAAAAGCCCTCTCCCTGCTGGGTTTCTCGGCTGATGTATTCCTAGGTTTATACGACGACCCCACCTATCGCCAAGAAGTGAAGCAAGAATTCTCGCTTAAAAATGCCAGTGATAAGGCCGAGGATATTGCCGCTGCCCGGACTGAATTTGATGAGCGTCTGGCTAAGAATGCCGATAGCATTAGCCATGCCGTAACCGTCAACGAAGCCGATAAAGTATATAAAACCATCGCCCGCGAACTTGAAATCCATAAACAAGATGCATTGGCGAAAGCGGATAACGACCGCGCCAAATATTTATCAGGCCGCCTACGCCGCCTGACTGAAATCAAAGAATCCCGCATTGCTGAATTGACCGCGGAGGCAACGGCATGAGCAATACCGCCATAGCTTTAGCCGCAGATTATAAAAAATTACAGGGTCTGCTGGAAACCGGCGACGATATTACCCCGGAAATGATCGCCGATACGCTCGAAGGCATCGAGGGCGCATTAGCCGACAAGTTTGACTCGACCTATTCCCTGATTCGTAATCTTGATGGACTGGCTAAAACCTGTGAGGAAGAGGCGGCACGGCTTTCTGCCCGCAAAAAAAGCTTCGAAACCCAGGCGAAAAATCTTAAGAACTATATTTTAAACTGCTTACTTGCCGCGAATCAGGACAGTTTGAAAACTACCTACAATACCTTTACCGCCGCTAAAGGATCGGCCAGGGTGATTATCGACAATGCAAGCCAATTGCCCGATGAGTTTGTCGATACCAGCGTGATAACGGCACCGGATAAAAAAGCCATCAAGGACGCCATTGATACTGGCGTCATAGTGCCCGGCGCGCATATCGAAACAAGCCCCCGCTCGCTGCGCGTTCGGTGAAAGATACTTTTAAATATGTATGGCGCCCACTAAGCGCAACGGATTATCAATTCCACAAGACATAACAGGCGGGAAATAACATGTTGCAAACCTATTTGGCGCGCGGCGATGTGATCAAAGTGACGTTTGAGAACGGCGATACCGGCACCATCGAAGCCCAGGCGCGGAGCCAATTGGCAATAGCCTTTCCGCAATCGGTGAAGATTAGCCGACTGCCCCGATCGTCTAAAAAGCTGATTAACGAGAATCAGAAATAATACTACCGCATGGCTAGCATGGTGGAACCCCACAAGGAGACCATCATGCAACCATGGCGACCGGGCATTTGCCTACTTTCAGCATTAGATATGAAAATCGGACGATTATTTTTTACCGCCCGTAAGCAGCAAATGATCCAGCAGGATATCGCCGCCGCCTGCGAAGCGGCAGACCAGGCGATAGAACGATTGAGAGGAATAACGAGGCAAGACCATGAAAGACGATCACGACACCATCACTTTAGAAGAAATGATTGAGATAACCGGATTCCGATATAAGTCCAAGCAATGCGAGGTGCTTAAAAATGCCGGTATTTTCTTTATAAAAAAAGCCGATGGGCATCCCTGCACCACGTGGGGCCACTTTATGAACCCCGGCGGCGCGCGACGCTTCGTCGAAAAGATAGAAAGTCAGGAACCTAACTTCGAGGCGATGGATTGATGGCAGGGAAACGTAAGAATCCGGCCGACCGCGCGCTACCATCCCGCGTCTATCGGGGAAAAACCAAATATGAATTCCACCCGGCACTGGGTGGTTCAATATCTTTATGTTCTCTTGACGCCCCACTATCCGAGGTGTGGAGCCATTTCGAGCGTGTGAATAGCAAAAAGCGGGTTATCAGTGATTTTACCGGATTAAGCGAAGAGTTTTTCCACTCAGCGGATTTTAGCGAACTGGCCATCGAAACGCAGAAGGATTACCGTAAATACGCCACAAGGTTGCTGAAAGTGTTTGGTGAAATGGAGCCGAATAATATCAAACCTGAGCATATCAGAAAGTATATGGATAAACGTGGGGTCAAAAGCCCAACGCAGGCAAACCGGGAGAAAGCCTTTATGTCGCGCGTTTACCGCTGGGCCTATGAACGCGGCAAAGTGAAAATGAACCCCTGCAAAGGGGTTAGACAATTTAAGGAGGTCTCCCGCGATCGCTATATTACCGATGCGGAATACCAGGCTTTATACTCCATCGCGCCGGACGTTGTACGCGCCGCTATGGAGCTGGCTTACCTGTGTTGCGCCCGGCAGGCCGACATATTGTCGCTAAAGCGCAGCCAGTTATTAGCCGAGGGGATTTTTATCACTCAGGGCAAAACCGGCAAGAAACAGATTAAGGCATGGAGCGATCGCCTACGCCATGCCATCGCTATAGCCGAAGGATTGCCGCAGTCCCCTGGCGTGACCAGCCTGTATATCCTTCATCAACCGTCCGGCCACGGTTACAGCCGCGATGGGTTTAACAGCCGCTGGCGTAATACCAAACTCACCGCGGCGGCCACGTTTCCCGATCTAGACTTTGACTTTACGTTTCATGATTTGAAGGCTAAAGGCATATCGGATCTGGAGGGTACATTGGCAGAAAAACAGGTGATTTCCGGGCATAAAAACGCCTCGCAGACGGCGCGCTACGATCGCAAAACCGAAGTGGTACCCGTCGTCGGCGGTCAAAAAAAATGAATAGTTATGCGACTCACAAAAATCATGTTAGGAAGTGATGTTAGGAATACAGGAAATCAGGCATAAAAAAACCGCCTATCGGCGGTATCAACTTGATCATACTACTTTGTTTTTATTACGAATTCTGGTGTGGTACCCGGGACGGGACTTGAACCCGTACAGCCATAAAGCCGAGGGATTTTAAATCCCTTGTGTCTACCGATTCCACCACCCGGGCGTCGGGGAATAACATATTGGAGGCGCGTCCCGGAGTCGAACCGAGGTGGGCGGATTTGCAATCCGCTGCATGGCCACTCTGCCAACGCGCCTTTGCTGCCTCTTAAAAAGGCTTCGTTGTACATCTGGAGCGGGAAACGAGGCTCGAACTCGCGACCCCAACCTTGGCAAGGTTGTGCTCTACCACTGAGCTATTCCCGCATCGATGAAAGCTACTTGTTTTAACTTACTAATTTTTACTGTTATCGTCTGGCAATCGGTCGTTGCTTTCGATGCGTTGCATTCTACTGACCTGACGTAGCGAGTCAATAGAATTATCGCGCCCAGGCGCCTGTTTGTTGATTTTTACGGCGCTTCGATCAGTGTTCGAACAAATCATGACGGGCGGCGTTCAAATACTGAAACATCGACCAGAATGTCAGTACCGCGGCAACATAAAGCGCGGCGATGCCGATACCGGTGACGATCTGCTCGGGGCGCCAGAGCAATGCAACCAGCGCCAGCATCTGGGCGGTGGTTTTCACCTTGCCGATCCAGGAAACGGCGACGCTGCTGCGTTTGCCAATCTCAGCCATCCACTCGCGCAGCGCCGAAATAATGATCTCACGAGCGATCATCGTCGCCGCGGGCAGCGTTATCCACCAGGAATGAAAATGTTCCGCCACCAAGACCAAGGCGATGGCCACCATGACTTTATCCGCCACCGGATCCAGGAACGCGCCGAAACGCGTCGTTTGCTTCCAGCGACGTGCCAGGAAGCCATCAAACCAGTCAGTGACCGCCGCCAGGATAAAGATCAACGCGCAGGCCAGGGGCGCCCAGTAGAAAGGCAGGTAAAAAGCCAGGACGAAAAAAGGTATCATTACGACACGCAACAATGTAAGCCAAGTCGGTATATTCAATTGCATAATGCCACGTTAACTATCTGGCTGGACGGAGATAACGAGTATGTTGCTACATCGCCGTTAGTGTTTCAATGCATTAAAAATTTTTTCTGCCAATGCGTTCGAAATACCGGGCACCTGAGCAATTTCCTCAAGACTTGCGTTCCGTAAAGGCTGCAAACCGCCCATGTATTTTAACAGGGTTTGTCGACGTTTAGGGCCCACACCCTCAATTAATTCCAACGCGCTGGTATTTTTGACCTTTGCGCGTTTGTTGCGGTGCCCGGTAATCGCATGGTTATGCGAATCATCCCTGATATGCTGGATGACGTGCAGGGCTGGCGAATCAGGCGGCAGCGATATGCCTTCGCCGTGGGCTTTGAAAAACAGCGTTTCCAACCCGGCCTTACGGTCGGTGCCTTTGGCCACCCCCAACAAAATAACACGTGATTTATCCCAGGGCACATCCAGCTGGGCAAACACATCAATCGCCATCCCCAATTGTCCCTTGCCGCCGTCGATAATCACCACATCGGGAATCTTGCTTTCCTCCAGCGCCTTGCCATAGCGGCGGCGCAATACCTGGGTCATGGCCGCGTAATCGTCCCCAGGGGTAATGCCCTCTATATTGAAGCGGCGGTACTCGGCCCGCACGGGTCCATTGGCGTCGAACACGACGCAGGAAGCAATGGTTTGTTCCCCCATGGTATGACTGATGTCAAAACATTCCATCCGCTTGATGGCATCCAGGCCCAGCAATTCCGCCAACGCCGCCAGACGCTGATGAATCGTGGACTGCTGCGCTAACTTTGTCACCAGCGCCGTTGCGGCATTGGTACGCGCTAATTTCAGATAACGCGCGCGATCGCCGCGGGGGTGGGACTGGATGTGGACTTTACGACCGGCCAGTTCGCTTAACGATTCCGATAACAAATCTTTTTCCGGCAGGGAAAAATCAAGCAGAATTTCCCCGGGCAATGTCCGCATCTGGCTGCCTTGCAGGTAGAACTGACCGACAAACGTCTGCACCACTTCGGAAAGGTCGGTTCCTATCGGCACTTTAGGAAAATAACTGCGGCTGCCCAAGACCTTGCCCTGCCGGATGAATAACACGTGCACGCACGCCATTCCGGCATCGAACGCCACGCCGATAACGTCGAGGTCCTCATGATCCCCCGTAACAAACTGTTTTTCGGTGACCCGTCTTACCGCCTGTATCTGATCGCGCGCCCGGGCGGCCTCTTCAAAATTCAACGCCCGGCTCGCCAGCTCCATGCGCTCGACCAGCTGATTCAGGACCTGCTGATCCTTGCCGGATAAAAACAAGCGGACATAATCAACCTGATGTTGGTACTCCTCATCGCTCACCAGTCCTTTAACGCACGGCCCCAGACAGCGCCCGATCTGGTATTGCAGGCAGGGGCGGGAACGGTTGCGGTAAACGCTGTCCTCGCATTGCCGGATGGGAAACAGTTTTTGCAACAGCGCAAGCGTTTCCCGCACGGCGTAGCCGTTGGGAAAAGGACCGAAATACTCGCCCTTGGCATGCTTGGCGCCGCGGTGAAAGCTCAGGCGCGGATGCGTATCGCTGCTAAGGAAAATCAACGGGTAGGATTTATCATCCCTGAGCAAGACGTTATAACGCGGTTGGAACAACTTGATATAATTATGTTCCAGTAACAGCGCCTCGGTCTCGGTATGGGTGATGGTGACGTCGATTTGGGCGATGAGCTTGACCAAGGCTTCGGTTTTGCGACTGGAAACCTGCAGACGGAAGTAACTCGCCAGACGTTTTTTCAGGTCCTTTGCCTTGCCGACATAAATGACAGTGTCCGTAGCGTCGTACATTCTGTAGACGCCGGGCTGACTGGTGACGGTTTTAAGAAATTCTTTAGGATTGAAGCTGTCAGTCACTGCTTAATAAACTCTCCGCATTAAACAACCCGTGCCGAATGGCCAGATGTGTTAACTCAACGTCTCCACCGATGTTAAGTTTACTAAACATTCTATAACGATAGCTATTAACCGTTTTAGGACTCAGGTTGAGTTGTTCTGAAATTTCATTCACTTTTTGCCCCTTCGTGATCATCAGCATGATCTGCAGCTCGCGTTGGGACAAACATTCAAACGGGGTCTCAGTCTGTGGCTCGAGCTGGCTCAAGGCCATTTGCTGTGCGATATCAGAAGCGATATAGCGTTTGCCTGCATTGACGGAGCGGATGGCACAAATCACTTCCTGAGGCGCCGCCGCTTTGCTTAGATAACCTGCGGCTCCCGCCTGCATTACTTTAGCAGGTAATGGATTCTCAGTGTGAATGGTGAGCATGATAACTTTAATATCAGGTGAGAAGCGTATGATCTTACGGGTAGCCTCCAGACCGCCAATACCCGGCATGTTCATATCCATCAGCACGACATTTACACAGTTGCTGCGACACCATTTTACCGCATCTTCACCGCACTGCGCCTCGCCAACCACTTTAAAACCTTTGATATCATCAAGAATACGGCGTATCCCTGCACGCACCAATTCGTGGTCATCAACAAGAAAAACGCTTATCAAAGATAAAATCTCCAAAAAAAGGGAGTGATGTAAAGCGAATCAAATATTTATGACTTAATATTACTGCTTTTTAAGTAAATAATGAATATAGATATCCGCTTATACTATAAAAATTCAGCAGTGCCACCTGTTGATACTCATTTTAGACAGATCGGTTAAGCTACGGCAAGAGAATTTAACAACATTCGCTTGACTGTTTCACAATCCTTTGATGGCGCTACCCTCGCCCTCCGTATTGGTATTCAGTCCACAGTTTATATCGCTTAAAAGTTGACCGTCGCACAAAATAGTGAAAAGACATTAAAAACAATGAATTAAAAAAAATAATTATAAAATTACATATCAATAAATCATACTTTTTGAAAAGATATTCATTAAAATATTAATTAGTTATTACTTTCGAACTTACATTTTACGCTATCGAGCGCATATTGCCGCTTGCGGATGAATGCCTCGCCGGCCCATGCCGCTTTGCCCGCGGTAAATTATATCCCTGGCGGGAGCAAATTTTTTAACCTCTTCACTGAAGATACTCCGGTGTTTCGTTAAATATCCAAAACAAATCTGTTATAATTGGCACTGAAATGGTGTTGATACGGCCTTGCCACTGCAACCGGATCGACCGAGACCACATTAAATTCCAGGAGACCCAATGGGCAATGTTGAATTTTCCACCGACAATGATAACGCCGTTCTGGCGCAGGAGCTCAATTGCATGAAGGCCATGGTGACATTGATACTCAAAGCCATGGGACAAGCCGACGCGGGCAAAGTCATTATCAAGATGGAAAAATATATCACCGAGCTGGAAGACCCGGCGCAGGCGGATGTCTTCAGCAATACGATAAAACAGATCAAGTACGCCTATAAGCAGTAGTCGTTCAGGCGCATACCCTGGCAGGGTGCCTCTTAACCGATGCCAGGGTAAGCGCCATAGGCCACAGCGGACCTGAAGTAAACCATGCTAAAATGCCAATCCTGACTTCAAGTACGTTAGTGATTCCATGAATTTATTACTGAAAGCCTTGTTGGGCGCCGCAATTGTCGTATTAATCGGGGTGCTGTCAAAAACGCGCAACTATTATCTTGCCGGACTGCTTCCCCTCTTTCCCACCTTTGCGCTTATCGCGCATTATATTGTCGGCGGCGAGCGCGGCATCGATGCGCTGCGCACCACCATCCTGTTCGGCATTTGGGCGGTGATCCCCTACCTGATCTATCTTATCTCCCTGTATTTTCTTATCGGTTCCTGGCGGCTGCCCTATGCCTTATTTGGTGCGGTCTTATGCTGGACGGCCGCCGCCTTGCTGGTGATCATCGTTTGGCAACGCTATTATGCCGCGGGTTGACCGCCTTACCGCTATCAATCTTATTTTCGTATTGATTTCATGGCGAAATCCATACTGGATTTAATTAAAAGCAGGCTATAATCAAAAAAAATGGCAGGAGTAAACGATGAAAAAGGCATTGTTTTTAGCGATGATTGCGCTGGCGGGATCGATTCTTACTGGCTGCGTTGAACCCCGGGCCTCTTCCGATCCGGTGCCACAAGGCAGCCCGCAAAATGTCGGAAATTGTACTTGCAGCAGCCTGGTAACCTGTTCTTGCGGTTCGAGTACCAAACCCTGATATGAATCTGCGATAACGCGAACGCCAGGGCTTGGATGATAGTGAGCCGAACCTTGGCCTTCAAAGTGAGCGTAGCCAGACTACTTGCGATTCGTTCATATTTTCCAGCGCCCACAATTCGTGATGCTCTTTGCGCGCCTGGTTGGGCGTCAGGCCATAAGCGGAGAAAAACAGACGGTTAAACGCGGCCGGTTCAAACTGCCAGTAATAGGCGATTTCGGCCACCTTCCACTGTCGATATTGCGGTTTAAGTAACATTCGCGTTGCGGCGACGATTCTCTTTTTGCGGATATGGGCGACAATGCCGCCAAAAGGTTCAAACAACCGGTAAAGCGAGGAGCGCGACAAACCGAATTTTTGACAGATCAATTCCGCGCCGAGCGCCGGCAAACGGAGATGCTCTTGAATAAAGTCGCAAATCCGCGTGATGATATGTATTTTCGTGTCCATCATGATGGGCTGAATGATTGCGTGAGTAGAGCGTATGGCTGAAATAACAAAGTCGATCACAGGCCTTGCAACCTGGTTTACCTCACTGTCGCTGAAATTAGCACTGTGGCTCATCAAGGCGGCAATATTAGTGGCGATAAGGCGGCTCAGGAAATCTTTTTGGGGAATTATTTTTCCGTGTAGTTGACAGCAATCATCAATTTCCGAGAGCAGCGCGCGCGGGATAGCCACGTAAAGGACATCGACATAATTCGACTTGCGCCCTTCTTTCATCTGCATTTTAATCGGCTGCAATACGTCGAGTAAAATAATATCCCCAGGGGAAAGCTCAATATCAACATACCCCGCTTTGCCTTCAATACCCCCCTCTACCACGACCATCAAAATAAAATGGTCATTTAAATTATCATATTTGTGCGGTAAATTAATGAGACTTTGGCCAGTAGACCGCAGTCGCCCGCAAATAAACACATCAAAATGATGAGCCTCGACACTCCAGGTAAGCTGTTCAGCCTGGCTATGCGAAAAATTGGATTCAAGCAAGGCGGCGTTAACACCCGAGCGCCAACGATCGACTTTAGATGTAATGCCTTCTGTCGCAAGGGATTTATCGAGGATAATACGACTGCTGTGGTTAGTCATCTGAATGCTTATGTCGAGTAAAAGACCCTGCGCCGGAAAACAAACTACGACGCAACCATACTATATGTCTAATATCATAAACAGGCATGACATGATGCGAAATCAACCATAAAATAATAACAAGTATAATTATTATACACTATAATCTTTAGCTTTTTATTTTGCAAGAGATCTTTTTTAGGATGGGCCAGCGTGAACGCCTGACAGTAACGACCGGTATCGCATCACTATTCATAACATAAGCCTGTAATTGCCTGGGGTTTGCTTCCCACCGCCACGAGAACCAGAGAGTCACAGCATAAAACACATCGTCGGCATTGCTAAGAAATCCCGTCAATAACAAAAAAATTGATCTACATCCATAATAACGGCCGCTGAAGGGCGCAGTATTCGTAGGCCAACCCATTTAGAGTGGCAAATGTCGTTATCTATGGTTAAGGAATAAGCATGTCCAAGAAACCTGTTGAAAATTCAAGCAAAAAAAACAATGCGTCCACTGCTGAGCTAAAGAACGGCAAGAACGAAAACCGGTCTGCCGGCAACGAAGCAGGCAACGCGCAACCCGCACAAACCAAGCAGGGTCATGACAGAGAACAAAACAAAAAATCCCACGAAAATAAACATAAATAATTCATTTTTTGTAGGTATGTGTTAAACGTTATACCGGATGCCGCTTATTTCCGCCATCCGGTTTTATGTCCAGCTAGTGGCCCATTGGCCGCAATTTGATATTTTTCCTCGTTGCCAGTTTTCTGATGCTATCCAGCACATTCCTGACCCGGCGCTGCGCCAGCCCTGCGTGCGCTTGACAGTATTTTTCCTAAGTGAAAATGTCATTAAACCTAGTACTTATTATAAATAACAATTTTCCATTTAGATAATTACTTAAAATTATATTAAAGTTAACGCATTGATATTATTGAATTAAAACATAATGCCAAATACTTGCCAATAAAAATAATTCATATTGCTATGTAAATTCAACGGAGTAACGTTATTAGCGGTATTGATCAAAACTTAAATTTTCTACAAGGAATCAATACCATATAAAAATGGTAAGATTATTCGCAAACAAAATGTAAATTTGCGCTTTTCCGCCAGCTCTTCTAACCTTTATTTACTGGTGATAAGGATTACTTATACCACCAACTCATCATCTCGGTTTGGCGCTATTTTTATTGCCATTCTTCAGATGAATCTTATTAATCGTTTTTAATAAATTTAGGTGAGTATTATGGCAGAACATCGTGGTAGTAACGGTAACTTCTCTGATGATAAACAAAAAGCGTCGGAAGCGGGTAAAAAAGGCGGCCAGAAGAGCGGCAGCGGCGGCGGTGGCTTCAAAAACAATCCTGAAAAGGCATCTGAAGCTGGTAAAAAAGGCGGTTCCAGCAGCCATAAATAATGGCCGCTCATCTCTGCCCACCGCGGGTTATGGCAATCTCCTGCCCAAGATTCTTATAACCCGGATTTATTCTCTATTTTAATAAATGTTTAAGGACTTATCCATGCCTGTAAAATTAAAATAGAGCAATCACTGATGCCCTTTCGCTCTGCGAAAGGGCATTAAATTTTGCAACTCCCACGCCTTTAACAGCCTGGCACCCACGAAAACTTTACCTTCAGATCATGTATAGCGCCGGATTCAACGCCTTTGTGATATGGCCATACTCACTTATTCACACCGCATGCTGAAACTCGCCATCAGCTGAAGCAGTCATCAGGTAAACATTGACTTTTTGATTAGTTTTTAATCAGCATGCATTCATTCACACGACGACAACCTGGGAAATCGACAAAAAACTTCTCCCAGAAACCCATAATGGATTTAAAAAAGTTGGCGTGATAGCGATATCGACACTTTTAGGATATTCGCATACATTATGTTATGCCTGCTTAAATAATAAGCCGAACTAATAATGCGCGGTATTTTTATTCGCGGATACAGGATTGCCGTGAGGCGATATTGGGGTTTTGGTGAGTCTAAAATTGTAATACAGATCACAACAGGGAGGGGGTTGTTGGTGGGTCGTGCAGGGTTCGAACCTGCGACCAATTGATTAAGAGTCAACTGCTCTACCAACTGAGCTAACGACCCAACGCCGTGCATTATTCTCTAGTTGAGCCCTCCTGTCAAACGCTTCGTGGTGTTTTATAACAAAAATGCGCAAACACGCGTTTGGCAGCTTATATTTGGTGGAATTATGGCCACACTTAACCACTTGTTAACAAAGGCGATTACATATTAGCCATGTTGATGACAGATCATTTTGCGGTTTTTTTTGCCATGGTACGAAATAGCGACGGACAAATCTGGAAACGCCTGCGGAATAAGGCGGAAAAATGTGCATGGCTGCTAAAACCACACTCCAGAGCAATATCCGCCACGCGCAGCGTGGTGGTGAGAAGCAGCTCACCGCTTTTCTTGAGCCGTTTTTCCATTAACCACTGTTTGATCGGCATCCCGTATTGTTGATAAAAGACAACGTTCAATTTGGGGGGGGAAATGCCCAGCTCCCTGGCATATCTGGCCACGGCCCACTGTTTCAGGTAATTTTGTTCAAAAAAGTCCAGTAACGTATTATTCATATTGACGCCGACAAATTGACGCAACAGGTGCGAAAAATAACATTTGTCAATGCCAAGGCAATAGAGGTACAAAAAGCAGCTCGGTAAACTGTTTGCCATACGCATGAGTTTTTCTGTACTTTCGATAATCAAACTATCAATAGGGAATGACCGATACAAGATTTTATTTGCATACCTAGAATCTGTTAGAGAATTTTCCTCGAAAATAATGTCCTGACGTAAGTGTAATAAGTCTGCCGGGTAACAGCGGATAAAGACTGCATCGTCATTATCTTGTTTACCGGTGATAATTCTCTGGTCCGCCACGACAATATAATTTTTTTTAATAATATGGCATTCCCCTTCAACACGTAACGAACCGTTTTTTTTGAAAAGAATAAAATGCATAACGTCCATTAAATTTTTAAGTCCTCACTATCTCGCAGCGTGCTATTTTTGACGTCTATATCTACCTGACCAGAGTTCAACCTAAGCATAATAAAGCCGTTATTGGTCGGTGAGTTCTGACCTGTTACGCGATGACTGGCCATTACGCTGGCACACACCGGTTAGCTGGCCTGACGCCCCACCGTTTTTTGCTTACGACAAAGAGGGTAATGTGCAAAGCGCAGGTAAACATAAACGACGGGATCTGCCCGCCGGCATAAGATGCAGGCATAGATGTTCCTGCACACAACGCCGGCGCCAGGCAATAAGCGCCGGTCAACATCCCGGGTTGGCGGAAAGGGCCGGCCCGGTGCCGGGCGTTGGCACCAGAGAAAAATTCAGGACATGATGACAGTTACCTTTCAGGGTACATAAGGCCTTATGATGGGCAAAGGACAGGATCGTGCCAGGCCATATGCGACTCCATTGACAGGTTTTGTACGTCACGACGCGCTCTTGTCGCAAGTGCGGGCGCTTTTATTCAACTATTTTTTTTAAACTCAACAAAATTTGATTAAAGTCATTAAATTTATGCCCACTCAATGATTTTATAAGGTCAGTGGTTTGTTGGTTATGTCAGTGATGCGCTTCACGCAAATGCTGCATTATCTAAAATTCATCATTGAGATCGGGAGTTTTTCCATGTCCATTATTCGCACGCGGCTGAAACTATTTGGTGGCGACACGGTTGTTGTCCATTGTTCCCAGAAATGCAATATTCATTTGCTCTGTGAAAATCAGCAGCCTACCGAGCCATCCGCCCTGGGATTCAGCGATATCCCCGGGGTCAGCAACCGGGCGACAGCCTATCTGGGCGTGCCATACAGCGGGTTATGGAGTGTAGTGATTGATGCGAAAAGCGAAAGCCCGGAGCATTCCGTCAGTTATCTGCCGGCATAATACGCGCGACCGGTTCGCCTGTGAAAAACCGTGGGGTCGAACCTGAATTGGCCTGCTTCCCAATAATAACCAGCACCCGCTGCTCGCAAAAAAATTTTGACGCATAAAAAAACCGCCGGGTTTCCCCGGCGGCCGGTGGTCATGTCCATTGCGGTTTAAGACTGGCGTCCGCTATTACTGCTGCGGCCGCCTTTTTCACCGGCTCTGGACGCACGCTGCGGGTCATTTTTGAAATTTCCCCCGCTGTGCTGACCTCCTTTCCTGCCTGCTTCTGATGCTCTTTCACGATCTTCCGCAAAGTTACCTGAACCGCCACGATGTTCGGTCATTGTTAACCTCCGAGTTAAGTTAAGAGAATCATAGGGCATAATGAAGATAATCATCTTGAAGCATTATCTTCATTAAGACGCTGGTTCACAAAATCAAACAGCGTATTACCAACGCCTTGATAAACAGTATAGCTAATCCTGCAGCCGACAGGCAAAATATTAATAATATGAAACAAAACACCGATGAAAAAACTTTATTATTTCAACGGGCTAATGTAATGCATTGAACCTAAATAAATTTTGTCGAAAGGTATTACTATTGCCCCTGGGAATCAGAAATATTTATTATCATTTATCGGCTTTATGAATACCCTGTTCATCGTAAGGCCAGCCACCGCAAAACCAATCCATTATAATTCATTTGCATAGTGTGGCTAAACTATTATGGTTAAAGACAATCAGGCGGATTCACCAGGCAGGATCAGGCGATACCCTATCATCCCAGCGATCAAGGCATCAGCAGGCTGATGCCCTATCTTCTCACCGATAAGGAAGCACTTATATGGCTAAGATTCTGGTACTTTATTATTCTATGTACGGTCACATCGCCACCATGGCCCAGGCGGTTGCCGAAGGTGCGCGCAAGGTAAGCGGCGCCGAGGTCACCGTAAAACGGGTGCCTGAAACCATGCCGCCGGACCTGTTTGCGCAGGCGGGAGGAAAATCCAGCCCAGATGTCCCTGAAGCCAGGCCGCAGGAGCTGGCCGATTATGACGCCATCATTTTTGGCACTCCTACCCGCTTTGGCAATATGAGCGGACAAATGCGTACTTTTCTCGACCAAACCGGCGCTTTATGGGCCGCCGGAGCGCTTTACGGCAAGATAGGCAGCGTATTTACCTCCACCGGCACCGGCGGCGGACAAGAACATACCATTACCTCTACCTGGACGACGCTTGCCCATCACGGCTTTATTCTGGTGCCTATCGGCTACGGCGCTAAACAGCTGTTTGATATCTCGCAGGTGCGGGGAGGGACGCCCTATGGCGCGTCGACGCTTGCGGGAGGAGACGGATCGCGCCAGCCTTCGGCCCCGGAATTGGATATTGCCCGTTACCAGGGCGAATATGTCGCCGGTATTACGTTAAAAATGAAAAGCTGATCCCTGACCCGCCTTGTTGCGCCAGCCGCGAGCGCCGTTCCCCAACACGGCGCCGCTTGTCAGGCCATGCGGGCTGGAAGGCGGTCTGCCCGTAATTGCACTATAGTTCAGGTTGTATCATTAATAGGTATATGCCTCGCACCCACCCACCTTATAAAACGCATTAAGGAGAAACCATGGCGGATAACATACAAGCATGGGCTGAGATTCGGGAAACGTCCCTTGAAATTGCCGAAGCTATCTTCCAGGTCGCTGATAACGATGAGGCCCTGGCGCAGAAAATCTGGGAAGATGGCAGTGATGAAGCGCTGGAAATCGCTTTCGCCAAAACCTCGAAAGACACGCTTTTTTGGGGTGAGGAAAGGGTTGAACGTAAAAACGTTTAGAGGTCTATAACCCTCGCAAACATCTGCCCGGTGACAGGAGCAAACAGACGATGCCACACCGGGCACTGCCATGCCGGCGCGATAGAGTGCAGATGGCCTTGGCATCATTAGCCTTCATAACGAAAACGCTGGCCCGGTGTTAGTCGCCGGTAAACAGAGTAATTAATTTAGTAAAAGGCCATTGAAAGAAAATCAAAAAAAGTGACATTAAATATTAAAACCTTATTTTATTTTTACCTCGAGCCGTGGGCTCGCTGTTATTAAAATAAATTAACCGCGAAAGGTTTTTATAACATTTCAACCCTATCCCCATGCTAACTATAGGGTTTATATCGTTTTTCCGTTGCATCATCTAATGTAACTTATAATAGATGCCCGCTTAAAAACTTAATATTCCTCGCAAAATGGATATTTTTATAGCGATCATTATCCAAGCTGCCAAGAAGCTGTTATGCTAGCCCTCTTTGGGACGGCTATGCCGGTAATGAATGGTTAGTTTCTATATTACATAGATCCAAGATGCATGTTTACCAGACGCTGATGATTAACGCCCGGAAGAAGGTAAACGGGCTGCGTATTTTATTCCGATTCGCCGCGCGGGTATTTTGATGCTGATAATATCCCGGCAATCATAACCAATTCATTTTCTGAGATTATCATCTCTTTTTAACGGATAAATGCAATTTTATGGGTAAAGTTGATTTTTTAATGAGGCTGAGGCGCTGCAATACGGTTGAAACGCTGGAAAAAGTCGTCGAACATATGAAGGATAGACTGCCGGAAGCGGAACTGGTCGAATTCTACGGTGCGGCGGATCACCGCCTTGCGGAGCTGACGATGGGAAAACTGTATGACAAGGTCCCCCCCACCGTATGGCAATACGTGAGATAAGCGTCAGAACACCCGCTTAACAGTGCCGTTTTAATACGTCAGGTGCTATAGGGTTCATTGTAGCGGTGCCAACAACGCCGCCATCCCGATATCAGTGGCGCCCTGAGAGTCACCTCTCGCTGAGCTGCCCACGATCAGACATGACAATTTACGCAACTGGCTTTGCTGCCAAGCACCAGCTGGCCCTGGTGGTTTTGCAAACGGGTAACCTAACCAGCAACGGCATTAACTCACTTTCTGCTGGCGGTCGCTGTCGTAACGCTTGCGCAAAAACTCATAGCCCAGCTCTGTTATACCGCCTGCCACCAGCACCTTGGAAAAGGTTAATCGCTCCGTAAAATCGGCAATGCCAAACTGGCAATGTTCCACCAATCCTTCACTGTCCGCATAACTGATAGCTTTGGCTATCGACTGAAAGGCGTCCATTGCTTCCTGAGTACCGGCTTCGGGGAGAAACAATTTTTTACCCGCGCAGATTTCTTCCAGTGCATTTTCGAGGATTAACCCTAGTGTCTTCATAATTATCAACCTACTAATGAAAAACTACAGCTGAGCGGCCTATTCGCAAGACCCAATAATTATCTCAATCTTAAAAATAGTATATTCGTCAGGGCCAGGAATGCTCGCTCAAAAAAACAATTTATAATATCTCTCTAAAAATAGTACTTTAAATAGTGAAAAATATTTCTTCCCTGAAGAAAACCCTCGTTTTATCGGCTTCTGGCGGCAACACAAGCGGGCTGATGGGCGAGGGCCCCCATAGCGCTATATATAAAAAAATATAACGCCAGACACAAAGTGAATGCCGGTTGGTTCTGAAAACCGTGCGCTGTCAACGACGTTTTGCCACGGCCGTGATGCGCTCGATATTGCTGCCGAGCAGATCAAGATCGGATTTGTAGGCAATATCCGTTCGTTGCCGCATCTCGTCAAGGGCTGTTTCCACCGTGGTGATAACATCCTTTTTTTGAGCCGGCGCCAGGGCTGAAATCAGCGCGGCGACTAATATTTCCAGCGATTCAACCGTGGCGTGCAGTTCTTTTTCCGCCGCTTCTTTTTGGGCAAGCGTGATCAGCAATTGGGACAATAAGCTGTTCATTAGGGTTCCTTTAATGAAATCGGGTGCGAGCGCGCTTTAATAACGTTTAAAGCGGCTCGCATTTTTTAGCATATTAATTGATTAGATTAATTTATATCAAGCAAATATTGATAGTGGACAGCATAGCGTCCAGGACACGCGTGATGTGGATAACAGGTAAAAAAAAACGGCACCCGTTGATACCCGGGTGACCGTTTCATCGTGGCTGCCTAGGTCCACTCAGGCTAGCTGGCCAGCAGCAATGCCTGTTTTTCCTGGGCGGGTTTTGCGGAAGTCGCCAGGGACGTCAGCAGATTCTTGACCACAGTAGCCGAAGGGGAAAGGGGCAAGCGCGACGACATGTTCAAGGTGAGGGGTAAAGGCAAACCAGGGCTGACGATCCGCGACATCCAGGCGTTCGCCGAACGCACTACGGCCGAGGCGGTGGATTCTGGCAGTACCGCCGCGCCCATGCCGCTGGCCACCGCGGCGGTCAATGTGGCGATGGAATCTATTTCACCGATGATTTTCGCACTCAGGCGCCTTAAGGAGAAAGCCTCATCCACGCGTTTGCGGATAGCCGAAAAATCACATGGCAGGAACAATTGCCGGCTGGCGACATCGTGCAGTTCGATACTTTTGCCAGGATTGTCCTGGGTGCCCACCAAATACAGATCTTCCTTTAGCAACGGCAGGCTATTAATGCCTGAATAAATGGCCGGGTCATAATGAACAGCTAAATCCAGATGCCCGCTACTCACCTTTTCATTCAGCACCGTAGAGCTATTTTCATGCAGATAGACCGTTAACTGCGGATATTGGTCTCTGACGGATTGCAACAAAGGCATGATAAGCGGACAAGATGACGTACCCGGCGCCAGGCCGATGGAAACTTGCCCATTCAAGGTTTGGTCAACGTTGCAGACGGCTTTTTGCGCAAGCTCGCATTGTTGTAAAATAGCCCGGGCATGCGAATAAAGAATTTTGCCGGCTTCGGTGGGCGTTACCCCCCGTTTGGTCCTCACCAGCAATTTCTGGTCGAGTTCACTTTCCAGCGTGGCAACTTGTTGACTTAGCGCGGGTTGTGCAATATGCAGGACTTCCGCCGCCTGTGTCAGGCTACCGATATCGACGATTTTCACAAAGTATTTTAGTCGTCTTAAATTCATTTCTGCCTCCGTCGCAGCTTTGCCATAACTAACGAAGAGAATTAATGCAAGAAGCAGACCAAAAAATATCGTTTTACTTAAATTTAACCATTAAGCAAAGTTTACAGTTAAATAAGAATAAGTTATGGCGAACACTGTCTTCTTTTAGCGCGCTTCTCCGGACGGGACGGCAGGGTTGAAGCCCGTTTGCATCGTGCCTGTGCACCATAAAGACGCATGGCATCCCCCTTGATTACCATAACAACGCCTAGCGCCGGACAAGGCCGCATGGTAAGTCCGGAAAATAAGTATTGCGCCGCAGGAGGCCGGACTGACTGGTATTGTATTGGGATAGTGTTTGGGATGGGGCGGGAAATACAGGGAAAGATGGCGGAGGAGTAGAGATTCGAACTCTAGAACGCTTGCGCGTCGCCGGTTTTCAAGACCGGTGCCTTCAACCACTCGGCCACTCCTCCGCAA
The DNA here is from genome assembly GCF_046352915.1 of Sodalis sp. C49. Taxonomy (NCBI): domain Bacteria; kingdom Pseudomonadati; phylum Pseudomonadota; class Gammaproteobacteria; order Enterobacterales; family Bruguierivoracaceae; genus Sodalis; species Sodalis sp. C49. Next base: position 1,871,090 of record NZ_CP163303.1, read on the forward strand.
CGAGGCGAACTATAAACAGAGTCGTTTCTGTTGTAAAGCGCGTTTTGATCCAATCGCTTGAAATTTCATCCATAATGATGCGGGAGAGTATTTTATAGTCTGTTGACTCATCGCCGGGCGGTAAGCCGCCGCCGCCCGCGTCCGCAGCGTAAAGAAGGGTAAAACGATTTTGCCGGGCGCCGGCAACCTATTAATCTGACAATCGAATACCTGTCAATACACCCTAAGAGGCTATCCCATGGATCGTTTGGTCGCGACAAACTCGCGTGAGCATTCGCTATTAAGCACACACAAAGTGCTGCGTAATACTTATTTCCTGCTGTCGTTGACGTTGGGCTTTTCGGCATTGACGGCCACCGCCAGCACATTGCTGCAATTACCCGCGCCGGGTCTTATCCTGATGATGGTCGGGTTTTATGGCCTGATGTTCCTGACCTACCGCTTGGCTAACAGCCCGGCGGGAATCGTGGCGGCTTTTGCGTTTACCGGTTTCCTGGGTTATGCGCTGGGTCCCTTGCTGAGCATGCTTCTTAGCTCGGGCGCCGGCGACGTGATCATGGTGGCGCTGGGCGGCACCGCGCTGGTCTTTTTTGCCTGTTCCGCTTATGTCCTGACCACCCGCAAGGATATGTCGTTCCTGTCGGGCATGATGATGGCGGGATTCGTGGTGCTATTGGTGGCGGTAATCGCCAATCTGTTCCTGCAAATTCCGGCGTTGTCCCTGGCGATAAGCGTGCTGTTTATCCTGTTTTCGTCGGGTGCCATTTTATGGGAAACCAGCAATATCATCCACGGCGGCGAAACCAACTATATCCGTGCGACGGTGGGCCTGTATGTCTCGCTGTACAATATTTTCGTCAGCCTGCTGAGCATTCTTGGCGTTATGCGCAATAATTGACCGCTGGCACGGCCCCTTCCCGATACCCCGCTTCGGCGGGGTTTTGTTTTTCAACAGAACAAAATTTGTTATTATGGATGCGCAATCGTTTATTGATAACGGGAAGATGTGATGCAGTTTAATGGCGTGGAAATAGCGACCGATACGCAGGGTTATTTGAAAAACAGCGCGGATTGGCATGAGGCGCTGGCGAGGGAGATTGCCTTGCGGGAACACATCGAGATGACGGAAGCCCATTGGCAGGTGATTCATTTTGTGCGCGACTTCTACTTGCAATATAATACCTCCCCCGCCATCCGGATGCTGGTCAAAGCCATGGGGCAGAAATACGGTGAAGAGAAAGGCAATAGCCGCTACCTGTACCGGTTATTTCCGCAGGGGCCGGCCAAGCAGGCAACCAAAATCGCCGGATTGCCTAAACCGGTCAACTGCATCTGAATCAATGACGGATTTGGAATCCATTAAAATCGACGGCGTTTTTCGGCTCGGTCAGGATACGCTCGATCTGCGCGCCGCGCGGCCCTCCCTGTTTTAACCACGCCAGCAGTTTTTCCACCTGCGCCGGTTCACCGCAGACCATGACTTCGACGCCGCCGTCGTCCTGATTGCGGGCATAACCCGAGAGACCCAGTTGTCTTGCCTGATGCTGGGTTGAGTAACGAAACCCTACGCCCTGCACTACGCCATAGACGTAAACGGCGGTACATACCTTGTCCATCATTTCCCCCTCGCGTCGGCTAATGTTTGCAATTGACTGCGCTTATTCGCAAAATGGCGCTCCATTTCTCAGGTTTAGTATACCTTATGATGACAAAACGTCTTTTCCTGGCCAAAGGCCGTGAAAAATCACTGCTCCGCCGCCACCCCTGGATTTTCTCCGGCGCCGTCCACCGCCTGGAAGGCAAACCCCAGTCTGGCGAAACCATCGATATCTGTGATGAAAAGGGCAACTGGCTGGCCCGGGCGGCGTACTCGCCATCCTCGCAAATCCGCGCCCGCGTCTGGACGTTTGTCGCGGACGAAGAAATCGATGTCGAGTTTTTTGTCCGCCGCCTGAATGTTGCCCAGGATTTTCGCACCAGGCTGGCCGCCAGGGATGGGCTGGATGCTTATCGGCTGATAGCCGGCGAATCCGACGGCCTGCCGGGCATTACTATCGATCGCTACGGCCGTTTTTTTGTCTTGCAGCTGCTGTCGGCCGGCGCGGAGTATCACCGGCCGACGCTGACGCTGGCGCTGCAACGTTGTTACCCCGATTGCGCTATTTACGATCGTTCCGATGTCTCGGTACGGAAAAAAGAGGGCCTCGAATTAGCCAGCGGGGTGATTGTCGGCGAGACACCGCCGGAACTGTTGGCCATTAGCGAGCATGATATGGCGATCCTGGTGGATATCACGCAGGGACATAAAACCGGTTTTTATCTTGATCAGCGTGATAGCCGTCTGGCCGCACGTAAATATGCCGCCGGCCGGCGGGTATTGAATTGTTTTTCCTATACCGGGGCCTTTTCGGTGTCGGTACTGCTGGGGGACTGCCTGCAGGTCACCAGCGTCGATACGTCCCAACACGTGCTGGATATCGCTAAAAGCAATATTGAACTCAACCATCTTGACGTGGATAAAGCCGAATTTGTCCGTGAAGATGTGTTTCAGTTGCTGCGTAAATATCGCGAGGAGGGACGGCAATTCGATATGATCATCATGGACCCGCCCAAATTCGTTGAAAATAAAAACCAGCTGGCCAGCGCCTGTCGCGGTTATAAAGATATTAATATGCTGGCTATGCAATTACTGGCGCCGGAAGGCATTTTATTAACCTTTTCCTGTTCCGGCCTGATGACCACCGATCTGTTCCAGAAAATCATCGCCGACGCCGCGCTGGATGCCCACCGGGATATGCAGTTTATCGAGCAGTTTCGCCAGGCGGCCGACCATCCGGTCATGGCGCCCTACCCTGAAGGACTCTATTTGAAAGGATTTGCCTGTCGCGTCATTTGATGGCGTTAGCGCGTCCCCCCTTGAAATCGCCCACTTATCCCCCATATTTAAGATAAGGCGGTATTTAGGCACTTACCATGACGCCATACCGGGCGCATTTCGCGGCATTGTTGAGAACGCTACACTATGCCGCGCAGGTACTACATCGCGGGGGATTGATATGATAGCCAGCAAATTTGGAATCGGACAACAGGTTCGTCATAAGTTATTGGGATATTTAGGCGTTGTCATCGATGTCGATCCTGAATACTCATTGGAAAAACCTTCTCTGGATGAAATTGCGGCTGACGATAAGCTGCGTTCCGCGCCCTGGTACCATGTGGTTATGGAGGACGAGGAAGGAAAGCCGGTCCATACCTACCTGGCTGAAATCCAGTTGGGGTACGAGGCGACGCCGGTACATCCCGAACAGCCCACCCTGGACGATCTGGCGGAATCTATCCGCCAACAGCTCCAGGCGCCCCGGCTGAGAAACTGACCCAGCGGCTTGCGGCGGGCCCCGCCCGCCGTTGCCGCAGTCAGCCCCTTACAGGCAGTGCTGCGCTGCAAGCAGCCGCACATTCCATGGCGCTGAAAAAACCGGTGTCTATTTTGCCAATCCCAGGCGCGGGATTTCAATTTTCGGGCAGCGATCCATCACCACCTTCATGCCGACATTCTTCGCCAGCACCGCCGCCTGCTCGTTAATCACGCCCAATTGCATCCAGAGTACCTTGGCGTCAATGGCGATGGCTTCCTGGGTCAGATCATAGACCGCTTCCGACCGCCGGAACACATCCACCATATCCACCTTGACCGGAATCTCCGCCAGGCTGCCGAAGACCTTTTGACCCAGGATTTCCCCGCCGGCAAGCGCCGGGTTAACCGGGAACACCTGATATCCCTGCTGGAGTAAATACGCCATGACGCCGTGGCTGGCCCGGGCGGGATTATCACTGGCGCCCACCAAGGCAATAGTCTTTACAGAAGTCAGAATATCGGCAATATCACTATCGGTCATGAGGCTTCTCCGGTTGCATTTATTGAGTTAAGTGTATACCAAGGCACAAAAATTTTGATAAAACGAACCGGTATAATGATTTCAAAATAAAATTATTTGTGACTAAATGATACAAAAACATTATTATCCGCTAATCAGTTCCGCTTCATGAAGCCAGCGCTGTAGTAAGGAGAGAGAATGCGTTTCCTGATCGCCCTCGTTCTCGGGATCGGCCTGTTTGCCGTTTTCCCGGTCCTGGCGACGACGCTGCGTTTGCCCGCGGAGATTGAGTTATTGATTGTCGACGGCGCGCCCATTGGCAGCACGCTGCTGCGGGGCGCCGACAGCCTGGAGCTGGCGCGGGGCCGCCATCAACTGGTGCTCACCGTCAGCGACCGGGGGTCTGCGGCCACGGCAAGCCGGCATGCCTATACCTCACCTTATATTGTTGTCCAGTTCCACACCCGCAATGCCCGGCAATTAACTTTCCAACTGCCGCCCCTGCGCCACACCCGAGCAACGCGACCGTTTCAGCCGCCAGCCGCTAATCCGGCTGATTGATCAGAACGGTGACGCCATCGATGCCACGTTCAGCCGGCTTATCGCCGAGAGGGAGGCATTGCTGGACGCCCTGCGTGGTTACAATCTTAACCGGGAGCCGCAGCCGGACGCGTCCCCGTAGCGCCATTGGCGCTAACCGCGGATAAGGTTGTCTTCCCCTGGCCCCGGGCGCGCCCAAGGCCGGTCCGGCACGATATATCCGGGCCGGGGTTTATTTTATCGTAATGCCGGTTTACCGCTTTGCAGTGAAACGGAGTTTCAGTAGTCTATAGACAGACTATTCTATTGAAGGGACAGGAAATGGAGTCAATTAACCGCACCATCGCCGTACGTAAGCATATTGCGTTGGTGGCGCACGATCACTGTAAACAGTCGCTGCTGAACTGGGTGGAAATCAATAAGGATCTGCTGGCGCAGCATATTCTTTACGCTACGGGGACCACCGGCAACCTGGTGCAGCGCAACACCGGCCTGCCGGTGCACAGTATGCTCAGCGGCCCAATGGGGGGCGACCAGCAAGTGGGCGCGCTGATTTCGGAAGGGAAAATCGATGTGCTGATCTTTTTCTGGGACCCGCTGAACGCCGTGCCCCACGACCCGGACGTTAAAGCGCTGCTGCGCCTGGCCACGGTGTGGAATATCCCGGTCGCCACCAACCGCTCCACCGCCGACCTGCTTATCAGCTCGGCACTCTTCAGCGGGGAAATCACTATTGAGATCCCGGATTACCAGCGTTACCTGACGGAACGTTTACAATAAGGCACGGGCCAGGGCCATCCCCCAGCCGGGCGCCCCTGGTCCCACGGTTAGGGTTTTTTGGCCTTCGGCACGCCCAGGCGCGCCAGCTCATCGATAAAGGGCGACGGATGTTCATTATCCGCCAGCAGCCATACTTGCTCTTTTGCCCGGGTCAGGGCGACATATAACAGGCGGCGTTCCTCGGCGTCGGGAAAATCTTCCGGCAGCGGCAACAGCGCCTGTTCAATCACAGATTCCCGCGCCGGCGCGGGGAAGCCGTCCTTACCTTGCGCCAATCCCAGGATAATCACATACTGCGCCTGCTGCCCTTTGCTGCCGTGGATGGTCATGAAATCAAGATTCAGCGTCGGCCAGCGGGTGGCGGCTTTATCCAGCTGCGCCGGGCGCAGATAGTGGTAACGGGCCAGCACCAGGATCCGCTCATCGGGGCGCGCGTAGCCGCTGAGCTTGTCCAGCAGCGCATCCAGGGCGTCGCCCGGCAGAATCATCACCGATTTTTTGGTCCCCTTGGCAAGGCTGTTAAGCGGTTTTTTCAACTGATGGGGATTTTGCAGCACAAACGCATTGGCCACTTCGCCGATACGTTGGTTAAAACGGTAGGTCGTATCCAGCGCGCACAGCGCGCCTGCGCCAAAGCGCTCGCCAAAGGACGTGGTCAGGGCAAGCTCGGCGCCGCTGAACCGATAGATGGACTGCCAGTCGTCGCCGACGGCAAACAGGGACGTCCTGCGGTTTTGCTGATACAGCGCGTCCAGCAGTCGCGCGCGCTGGGGCGAGATATCCTGGTACTCATCCACCAGGATATGTTTCCAGGGACTGATAAAGCGGCCTTTTTGCAAAATATCCACCGCCTGGTGTATCAGGCCGGAAAAATCAACCGCGCCCTCGTCCTTGAGCGCCTGCTTCCAGGCCTTTAACAGCGGCGCCAGCAGCCGGACACGTTTGGTAAACAGATCGCGGATCTCTTCCGGCGCCTGTTCAATCATTTGCGCCTGGCTGCCGCCGTGCATGCGCAACAAGCCTATCCAGCGCTCTATGCGCACCGCCAGGCGCTGGGCCAGGCGCTCATCGTGCCAAAAATCGTCAGCGGGAATTTCCCAACCGAGTTCATCGGCGATCCATTGCCGCCATCCTTTCGCCTGCGCCTTTTTCTGCGCGCACTGTTCACGCCAATGGGCGACCAGTAATTTGCGCCGCGCCAGGGTATCGGTTTCCAATGCGCTTACCACCGGGGCCTTTTTACTGCCCTGGCGGATGATAAACAACGCCAGGGCATGGAAAGTCCAGGCCTTGACCCCGTCAACCTGCAATCGCGACCGGATACGCTCGTCCATTTCCCGCGCCGCCTGCCGGCCGAATGCCAGCATCAGGATCTGTTCCGGCAACGCTTCTTGACGCCGCAACAGCCAACCGGCGCGCGCCACCAGCACCGAGGTTTTGCCGCTGCCCGCCCCTGCCAATACCAATAACGCGTTTTCGCCATTGATGACGGCGCGGCTTTGGGCAAGGTTCAGCGGCGAGCTTTCCACGGTATTGAAAAAATCCTGATGCGCTATCAGCATTTTTTCGCTCCACTGCTGGTTGCGCTGCGCCACCATTGCCGGCCCCTGCTCCAGCCACGCCAGACAGCGGTGATAAGACGCGCGGCAGGGTTCAAACTCATCCAGGCGCGTTACCGGCAGCGGCAACGCGGCGAAGGCTTCACGAATACTTTCCTGCAAAGCCGCCAGTTGATGCAGCGCAAACCAGCTGTCCCGGGAGGTCGCCTGCTCGATGGCGGTGATCTGCTGATGCAGGACGGTGGCGCAGATGCCGCTCATCTCGCGGCTCCATTCCTGCCAGGCCTTCTGCAGATAATGGTGAAAGCGCTGCGTCTCCTGCCATTCGGTGCCATGCAGGCGCACCACCTTGTCCTGCGGCAGCACAAACTCCAGTTCTCCCCAGACGATACCCCGCTTGCAATGGATGGAGACGATTTGGTTGAAAGGAATCAGGTATTGATGCTTATCGCCGCTGACCTCGACGCCGGCATGGAGCAGCCGCACCCGGTTGTAGGGATGCTGGGCGAGGTGCTTGCCGAACGAGGTGGATTTCAGTTCCATAAAGGTATGCCCGGGTTCCGTATCGTTTATGCGTCGGGACGTAGTGTACCCATTTTAACTTGTTCTGCTCCAGCCTGGAAATCAGGGTAGAATAACCGTTATCCTGTCGGGATAAACGGTTTTAATAACAGAATTGTGAATTGACACTTTGGGGACTATGCGTACTTTACTTAATATTCTGAACTTTGTTTTAGGTGGTTTTTTTACCACGCTGGCGTGGCTTCTGGCCACCGTGCTCAGCGTGGTGCTGATCTTCAGCTTGCCTTTTACCCGCTCCTGCTGGGAGATAACCAAACTCTCCCTGCTGCCTTTCGGCAATACCGCCGTGCATGTGGATGAACTTTACCCGGAAAACCGCAGCGCGGTACTGTCATCGGGCGGCACGCTGCTTAACGTGGTGTGGTTTGTCCTGTTCGGCTGGTGGTTGTGCCTGTCGCATATTCTTACCGGCATTGCGCAATGCCTGACGATTATCGGCATTCCCCCGGGCATCGCCAATTTTAAGCTGGCCGTTATCGCCCTATGGCCGGTGGGACGCCGTGTGGTTCCCGTCGAGCTTGCTGAGCAGTTGCGTGCGCATCCGGACCGCCGTTTCTACCGTTGAAGCCATCATAAGGATAGAGTGTGGGATACAGTGTGCTGACATTTGCACCGGGCTTGCGGCGTTTTGCCTTCAGCAGCCGCTGGCGCTACAACCTGCGGATTTTTATTGCGTTGAGCGGCGCGGCGGCGCTGCCGTGGTGGCTGGATATGGCCACGCTCACCATTCCCCTTACCCTTGGCGTGGTTGCCGCGGCGCTGGCGGATCTCGACGATCGCCTAAGCGGCCGGCTGCGCAATCTGCTTATCACCCTGGTGAGTTTTTTCATCGCCGCGGTATCGATTGAACTGTTGTTTCCTTATCCCTGGCTATTCGGTATCGGCCTGGCCGGCTCCACCTGCGGTTTTATTCTTTTGGGCGCACTCGGACAGCGTTACGCCACCATCGCGTTCGGCGCGCTCTTGATCGCCGTGTATACCATGCTGGGGGCCGCCATGTACCAGACCTGGTATCTGCAGCCGGCGTTACTGCTGACGGGCGCCATCTGGTACAACCTGCTGACCTTGTTCGGCCATCTGCTGTTTCCCATCCGGCCATTGCAGGATAACCTGGCCCGTTGTTATAGCCACCTGGCGCACTATCTTGATGCCAAGGCCAACCTGTTCGACCCGGATACCGAAGACGACGACGACGCGCTTATCGAGGTGGCGATGGCGAACGGCAATCTGGTGCAGGCGCTGAATCAAACCAAAGCGTCGCTGCTGACCCGGCTGCGCGGCGATCGCGGCCAGCGCGGCACCCGCCGTACGCTGCATTATTATTTTGTGGCCCAGGATATTCATGAACGGGCCAGTTCGTCCCATGTGCAATACCGGCAATTGCGCGAACAGCTGCGTTACAGCGACGTGCTATTCCGCTTCCAGCGGCTGCTGGCGATGCAGGCGCGCGCCTGCGAAGCCCTATCACAATCGATCCTGCTGCACCAGACTTACCAGCACGACAGCCGTTTCGAACGCGCCTTCAGTCATCTGGATGCCGCCATCGGCCGTGTCGTGGCGCCCAGCCAGATAAAAGCGCTGAAACATCTGCTGAACAACCTGCGCGCTATCGACGCGCAGTTGTCCACCATTGAGTCGGAACAGGCGGTTGCCCGCAACAGCCCGGAAGAGAACAATCTGGCCGACGATAAGCTGACCGGCTGGAGCGATATCCGCATGCGCATCAGCCGCAACCTGAGCCCGGACTCGGCGCTGTTTCGCCATGCCGTGCGCATGTCGCTGGTGCTGTGCGTCGGTTATGCCTTTATCCAGCTCAGCGGGATGCGTTACGGCTATTGGATCCTGCTGACCAGCCTGTTCGTCTGCCAACCCAACTACCAGGCGACGCGTCGCCGGCTGGCGTTAAGGATAATCGGCACGCTGGCGGGTATCCTTATCGGCCTGCCGATCCTCTATTTTGTCCCGTCCATCGAAGGTCAACTGATCCTGATCGTGGTCAGCGGTACGCTGTTTTTTGCCTTTCGCAACGTGCAATATGCCCAGGCGACCATGTTTATCACCCTGCTGGTGATGCTGTGTTTTAACCTGCTGGGCGAGGGATTCGATGTGGCGGTGCCGCGGGTGTTCGACACCTTTGTCGGCTGCGCCATCGCCTGGGCCGCGGTCAGCTTTATCTGGCCGGACTGGCGTTTTCGCCGCCTGCCGGTGGTGGTGAACAACAGCCTCGCGGCCAACTGCCGCTACCTTGACGCCATTCTGGTGCAGTATCATCAGGGCAGGGATAACCGCCTGGAATACCGCGTAGCGCGGCGGGATGCCCATAACCGCGACGCGGAGCTGGCCTCGGTGGTATCCAATATGGCGGCGGAGCCGAGAACCCGCAGCGAGCTGCTGGAGTCGGCGTTTCGCCTGTTGTGCCTGAATCACACCCTGCTGAGCTACATCTCGACGCTTGGCGCGCACCGGGAGCGCATTGTTGACCCGGCGCTGATGGCGGTGCTGGACGATGCCGTCTGTTATGTGGACGATGCGCTGCAATGCCAGGAGCATTTCGCGCAGCGGGTGGAACAGGAACGGGAACGGCTTATCGCGCGCATCCAGCGGCTGTTGCCGGACCCGGAAGCCAGGGAACAGCTGGTTTTGCAGCAAATCAGCCTGTTGCTTGATTTGCTGCCGGAACTGATTGAGCGTAAACAGCACATAGAAAAACAGTGATAGCGCCGCATGCCGCCGCCGGGCGGCATGCATTAACCGGCTGCTAGCGGCAGGGGAGCCGTGAAAACCAGTCCAGAAGCTCGCTGCGCTGGACCTGGGGCAACGCGGCATAGTGGCGCCCGGACAATGCCCCTTCCAGCGCGAGCAGCACGGTGACGCCCAGGTTCCGCTTGATTTTACGCAGTTTCAAATAGCTGCTTTTGGCGCCGTAATAGCGCAAGGCATCGATATCCCTGATACCGGCCTTCCATAACAGGCGCTCGATACCCTGCCCGATATTGGGCAAATCCTTTAACCGCAAGCTGGCCGCCTTGATGCGCGTTTCCTGCCTGGCCTCGTCGATGGCGCGGCGCGCCAGGTCCAGCAGCGTGTGTACGTCTTCCCACAGGCGTTCATCGACGTGATAATAGTTAAGCGCCACCGGCAGGCCCCGTTTGGTATAAATCAGCCGGCTCATTCCCTGCCCGAGGTAGATATGCTCGCTTTGCCGGGTGCCGCGCAGGTACAGTTCGCCGTCCAGAATCAGGCCGAACATGATTTTATCGGCGGCGATGCTGTACCCGCCGAACTGTGAACGGGTGGAAATATCCCCCAAGGGAGAAAAGCAGTTTTTAGCCTGTGCAATGCGGCATTTATGTAGTACTTCCATGAACTTCTCCTTGTTGTGGACCGCGAGATTCCTTACTCAAAATTCGCAACAGCCCATAAAAATACGGTATTTTCCCAGCGGTTTTCAACTTAATCTCGGCGCGACGATCATTAAGTGGCAATTCTGCGAAGGTCATTAAATTTTTGATTGATTTTCGCGCCAAACCACTATACTGTGTTTTTATACAGTGACACAGGGGCGGACACAAAATGCAGACTCAATACCATGCCAATTCTTCTCGGACGCAGCCAAGCCAGGGTGAACAGCCGATCGACAGCACGACGGCCCGTCCGGAGCAGGGTTTTATCAGCGAAGTGGTTTATTTCGAGGATCAGCCGGTTGTGGGGAATATTCTGTTGCCGTTGCTGCGTCTGCTGGGCACGCAGTCGCGCTGGCTGCTCTGGCTTACGTCGTCTCGCCGATTGAGCCGCCCCTGGCTTGAACAGTCGGGCCTGCCCCTGGAAAAAATGGTGCAGTTGCGCCATCGCACCGCGTTCGATACCGTCGCCGCCATGGAGAAAGCACTCTGGACGGGGAATTACAGCGTCATTTTGGGCTGGTTTCCGACGGAATTGACGGCGGATGAGAAAATTCGCCTGCGTGACGCAGCGCAGCATGGCGGCACTTATGGGTTCATCATGTACCCGCAAAATGAGGTTTGCCGGAAATCTGGACAGTTTTCAGGCTTAAAGATTCATTCTACTTTGTATCATTAAGTAAATTTAAGATTAATCTCATTAGGGGCGTCGCATCTTGTGATTTCCGCCCCTGTAACTCAGAACAATCCAGTATATACGCGGTTCCCCGCCCGCAACGGCGCCTAAAGCGATATCACTTTTTTCGTCCCTATCATCAATAAAGCCTATATGAAACGCTGTTTTTTATTAGCGGCTTACTACATCTTACTTGTAAGTTTCCTACTTCGTTGTAGACTTTAATTCGCCAGGGCTGCTCTATAACGCCTTTTAAGGGCGATGTACAAACCCAGAGCATGGACACTGGCAATGGAATATTTAAATTAGCTTTAAGAGCTCATTGCCTATTTGGATGATAACGAGGCGCAAAAAATGAAAAAGACAGCTATCGCACTTGCAGTGGCACTGGCGGGTTTCGCGACCGTAGCGCAAGCCGCTCCGAAAGACAACACCTGGTACACCGGTGGTAAACTGGGCTGGTCCCAGTATCACGATACCGGGTTCTACGGTAACGGTTATGACAGCCGCATCGGCAATGGCCCAACCCGCAACGATCAAATCGGCGCAGGTGCTTTTGTTGGTTACCAGGCTAACCCTTACTTAGGGTTTGAACTGGGTTATGACTGGCTGGGTCGTATGGCCTATAAAGGCAGCGTTGATAACGGTGCATTTAAAGCCCAGGGCATTCAGTTGACCACTAAACTGAGCTACCCGCTTAACGATGACCTGGATATCTATACCCGTCTGGGTGGTATGGTATGGCGTGCTGACTCCAAAGCTAACTATGCTAATGGAGCCGGTGGTCGTCTGAGCGACAACGACACTGGCGTTTCTCCGTTGGCGGCTGCAGGTCTTGAATACGCAGTAACCAAAAACTGGGCAACCCGTCTGGAATACCAGTGGACCAACAATATCGGTGATGCCGGTACCGTTGGCGCCCGTCCTGACAATGCTCTCGTGAGCGTAGGTGTTTCCTACCGTTTCGGTCAAGATGAAGTTGCCGCTCCTGCACCGGCTCCTGCCGCTGCACCGGCTCCTGTTGTCCAGACCAAACACTTTACCCTGCGTTCCGACGTGCTGTTCGGCTTCAACAAATCTCAGTTGAAACCTGAAGGCCAGCAGGCTCTGGATCAGCTGTATTCCCAGCTGAGCTCGATGGATCCTAAAGACGGTTCTGTTGTCGTTCTGGGCTATACCGACCGTATCGGTTCTGAACAATACAACCAGAAACTGTCTCAGGCTCGTGCGCAAAGCGTAGTGACCTACCTGGTATCCAAGGGTATCCCTTCCGACAAGATTTCCGCACGTGGCATGGGCGAATCTAACCCCGTCACCGGCAATACTTGCGATAACGTGAAACCGCGTGCAGCGTTGATCAACTGCCTGGCACCGGATCGTCGCGTAGAAATCGAAGTGAAAGGTATCAAAGAAGTGGTAACACAGCCGCAGGCTTAAGTGTTGTCAGCTTCATAAAAAAACCCCGCCTGGCGGGGTTTTTTATTGTCCGTCCCACCTTATTTCCCCGCTAGCCCTCTTCACCCAGGATGGCTTTCAAATCTTCTTTCAGGGAAGACATCTGCGTGGCGTATTTCTCTTTACGCTCGGCATCTTCCAGCAGGTTAACAATGGTTTCCGAGAGGGTTTTACCCCGCCGCTGCGCCAGGGCCGCCAACCGTTGCCATACCAGGTATTCCAGGTCGATGGATTTTTTGCGCGTGTGCTGATGCTCGGCGTTGAAATGACGTTTGCGTCTTGCCCGTATCGTCTGCTTCATCCGGTTGTCGAGCGCAGGATTCATATTCTCCCGGATCCAGAGAACGATGTTGTCCGGTTGATGCTCATAAAGCATCAAGGTGGCGACCGCTTCCTCCGCCGCGCTATTTTCTTCATGCCGGGTGATTCGTTCACCTTCACGATGTTTTTTTACCAGATAGGTCCATTTCCATCCGGTTTCCAGATTTTCAAGCTGCTGGTATTTCATATATCGCCCACCCGTGACCGTGTAACGTTAGACCGATAATAGCAGTTCCGCGCGTAAAATTTCTAACATTCGTTTCATTCCGCCTATTTTTTAATCATACACGGCGACAAGTTTCCCTGAATCGCCGATGAATGCAAGATGCGTGAGACTCGGAGAGGGGAATTCTTGTATAATCCCCGTTTCCCTGTTTAGCGACGTTACCGATTACCTTGACCATTAAACAATTAGAATGGAAATATTTAATTCCCGAGCTTTCGCCTTTCGAAGCGGTGTTTGCCCAACCCTCCCAGCCACTGCCAGCACCCATGGATGTGCTGCAGCCTCGTTTGATGGACGGCCTGACGCAATTTTGCCACTCCCGCTCGCCGAGCCGTTTTCTGCTGCTTACCGCGCAGGAAGATGAGGAATATTTCCAGTTAATCACCGAGACGGTTAAACAGCTGCTGCCCCAGGGCGAAAGCGTTATCGGCAGCCGGTATGTCATTACGGGTAATGGCGTGACAGTGCAGCCCGCCACCCGGCGCGACGATAATTTTGCCGGGCGCGCCAGGGGGCTGTACCAGCCCTGGATTGAACATGAGCAGTTATTCGGCTGCGTCAGGTGCTACCGCGACGTACTTGATCTGCAGCCGGGCAAGATGCATGAAGCCAATGGCGGGGTGCTGGTGCTGGGCGCCAAGGCCCTGGCCAGCCAGCCGTTAATGTGGCTGCGTCTCAAGCAGATGATATTGCAGCAGCGTTTCGACTGGCTGGCATTGGACGAAACCCGTCCGCTGCCGGTGTCCATACCGTCGATGCCGCTCGATCTGCGCCTGGTGATCATTGGCGATCGCGAGTCGCTGGCCGACCTGAACGATCTGGAACCCGATCTGACCAAACTGGCGTTGTATGCCGAATTTGAGTCCGACGTAAAGATCCTGGCGGCCGAGGATATGCAGAACTGGTGCGCCTACGTCAACAGCCTGCTGCGCACCCTGACGCTGCCGCAGCTGACCCCTGACGCCTGGCCGGAAATGGTCAGGCAGGCGGTGCGCTACAGCGGCGATCAGTACCAACTGCCGCTTTGCCCGCATTGGCTGACCCGGCGTTTCAGGGAAGCGGTGCTGTATAGCGAGCAGGGAGCCATCACCGCCGAGGCCCTGTATAACAGCAACCGGACCCGGATCTGGCGTGAAAGTTATCTTACCGAGCGCATGCAGGATGAGATATCGGAAGGACAGATCATGGTTGAAACCGAGGGCGCCATGGTCGGCCAGGTCAATGCGCTGTCGGTGCTGGATTTCCCGGGCCATCCCCTGCCGTTTGGCGAGCCCTCGCGCATCAGCTGCGTAGTCCATCTCGGCGACGGCGAAATTAACGATGTTGAACGTAAGGCCGAGCTCGGCGGCAATCTTCATGCCAAAGGCATGATGATCATGCAGGCCTTCCTGATGGCGTCCCTGGAACTGGACCAGCAGCTGCCCTTCTCCGCGTCGCTGGTGTTTGAGCAATCCTACGGTGAAGTGGACGGCGACAGCGCGTCGCTGGCGGAATTGAGCGCCCTGATAAGCGCCCTGTCCGGCAAACCGATAGTGCAGCAGATTGCCGTTACCGGATCCGTGGATCAGTTTGGCCGCGTCCAGCCCATCGGCGGCGTGAATGAAAAAATCGAAGGTTTCTTTGCCCTGTGCGAGAGCCGCGGGCTTGATGGTTCGCACGGCGTGATTATTCCCGCCGCCAATGTGCGCCATCTGTGTCTGCATGAAGAATTGGTCGAAGCGGTGCGGAATGAGCAATTCCATATCTGGCCGGTGGAGACCATTGATGAGGCGTTGGAGTTGCTGACCGGGATCCCCTACGATCACGAGCAGAAGCCCAATCTGATTGCTTCAATACGCGAGCGCATCGCTTATATTAATCAGCACGAACGCCTGCGTTTACCCTGGGGATTCCGCTGGCTTAACTGGTTCAATCAGAGCTGATGGACTTGTCCCGGGTAAGGATGTTGGTTAATGTGCGTGATTCATTAATAAAGGTTTGGATAACATGGTAGATAAACGCGACTCATATACAAAAGAAGACCTGCTTGCCTGTAGCCGCGGGGAATTATTCGGTAAAGAAGGCCCGCCGCTTCCCGCGGGAAACATGCTGATGATGGACCGCGTGGTTAAAATGACCGAAGACGGCGGCAGCCATAATAAAGGTTACGTCGAAGCAGAATTGGATATCCATCCCGATATGTGGTTCTTCGGTTGCCATTTTATCGGCGACCCGGTGATGCCCGGCTGCCTGGGGCTCGACGCCATGTGGCAGTTGGTGGGATTTTACCTCGGCTGGCTGGGCGGTGAAGGCAAAGGCCGCGCCTTAGGCGTGGGCGAAGTGAAATTTACCGGCCAGGTGCTGCCCAGCGCTAAGCGGGTCACTTATCGTATTCATTTCCGTCGGGTAGTGAACCGTCGCCTGGTGATGGGTCTTGCGGATGGCGAGCTGCTGTGCGATGGTCAGGTTATATACACCGCAAGCGATTTGAAAGTCGGTCTGTTTAAAGATACCGGCGCATTCTAAGCGCCTGGATATGAAACCTCCGCGAAAGCGGAGGTCAATTCCTTTGCTGACAAGTGGCTTACAACGTCACCGACCTGTCCTCCATGGCTTTTCGCCAACCTCCCAACCAGTGAGACCGTGCATCCAGGGACTGAAAAGGACATATCTCACTTGAGCGTCCGGATAATCCCGCTTGATAACCACGTGAATGTGCGCGTTCAAGGCGATCTCGTTTTTGTCTCTTCATGCCGTGTTTCCCTCATCTTGTTTGGTGGAAAGAAAACGGTAATCACATTTCTGCAATTACCCTTTATCTTTAGCGATAAAAGAGTAAGAAATCAACGCAGCATTTCACAAAAGCGTCATACCAAAAATGCATAATGGGCACATTTTGCCTAAAAGGTTGGCGGTTACAGGCAGCTTAAGCTACTGAAAACCGGCTGAACTGCGCGCCTGGAGAGTTAAGGAATCTTAACCTGCCGAGGCGCGTTTTGGTTTTAGAACGTTTTGTTATTAAGGCAGCCGGGAAATTTGTGCGGCCGCTTCCTGGCCGATTTGCTGCCAGCCCTGCGCCAAGGTCCTGACCAGGGCGTCATAGCCGTCCTGGTCCTGTTTCAGCGTCAGGATGAACGGGTGGCGGGTCACCTGGCTATTATGCGTCAATACCCACTCGCCCTGAATAACCGCCCGCCCGTCGTAACGGCCGTGAAAACCGGTGACGTTGAATTCCAGCGTATCCTGATCTCCCTGCCCCTGGCTTGCGGACACCAGCACGCCGGGAAGCCGATTGCTTAAATGGGCGATCATGGTTTGCTGCAATTGCTGCTCCAGCGGACTGGCCCACAGGTTATTGCTGGCGGTGACGTAACGCACGTCGCTTTGCTGGTAGACTACGCCGCTGCCGGCCAGATAATCCGACACGTTAACCCGGGAGAGCCATATATGCCGCGTGACGCCGGCGGACGGCAGTCCCTGCCCGGCGTTGTCCTGGGCCGCGACCGGCAGTTGGTAATAATGCTTGTCGCTGTTGCCGCCGCAGGCGGCCAGCAATAACGCCAGCGCCAGCAGAATCCCTTTTCTCATCATTTCGCCCTCTTCGGCTTCGGATCTTTGCCGCTATCGGCCTCGAACACCAGCGCGTTGCTCTTGTTGTTCAGCGTGCGCAATACCGGCTGCAGTTCCCGCAGAACCTGATCGAGTCGTTGCATATTATCCACCATTTTATTGTAGGCCGGGGAACCGGGCTGGAACCCTCTCATGCTGCTGTTCAGTTCGCGCAAGGTACGCTGCATATCCTGCGGCAATTGCTGCATCGACTGGCTACCGGTAATCTGGTTCACCGATTTCAGCGTCTTTTGCAGCTCGCGCAGGGTACTCTGGCTTTGCGCCAGGGTACTGGTGGCTTCACTAATCATCGGGTTGAGCGGCAGGCTATTGATCTTATCAAGAGTCAGCATCAGCTTCTGCTGGATTTGCGCCAGGCCGCCGCTGGTGGTCGGCAGCACCGGATAACCGTTAACGACTTTCTCGCCGTCCCAGGGCTTGGCCTGCGGATAAAAATCAAGATCGACGAACAGCGAGCCGGTCAGCAGGCTGGCGCTTTTTAACGAGGCGCGCAGCCCGTGCTCGCCGGCTTCCTTGATGCGGGAATTAATATCAAATTTGTCGCCCAGTTTGCCGGCCAGGCGGTCTGGTTCAATGCGGATCAGCACCGGTATCTGGTAATTATCATCGATAGCCTGCTTGATCGCCGTCTCAAGGAACGGCACCTGGGCGACGGTGCCCAGGCGGATGCCGCGAAACTCGACCGGCGCGCCAGGCTGCAGGCCGCGGACGGAATCATTGAAGAACAGCAGATAATCCTTATGCACCGTATACAGCGAATCAGAGATGCTGTTCTTATTATCAAACAGCTGGAAGGACTGGTGTTCAGTCGCGCGATCGCCCAGATCCCAGCCGGTGGGTACGTCAAAACTCACGCCGCCGCTGAACAGGGTGGTCAGCGACCCCATCTCCACCCGCATTCCCTGGGCGGACATATCAAAAGCCACGCCGCTGTCTTTCCAAAAACGCACATTGGTGGTTACCAGGCTGTCGTAGGGCGCGCTGATAAACAGCTGGTAGCGCATTTTGCGCTGTTGCGGATCGAAGTAGCTGGTTTGTACCGTGCCGACCCTGAAGCCGCGGAACAGCACCGGATCGCCGGCATTGAGCTGCCCGGACTGGTCGCTGTCGAGCTCGACGCGAATACCCTTGGCATCCGGCGAGGCCAGCGGCGGCGAGTCAAGCAGATTAAAGGTGTCGGCGTCCTCGGCGTTGGCGCCGGGCTGCAGCTGGATATAGGCCCCGGACAACAGGGTTCCCAGGCCGGAGATTCCCTCGCGGCCAATCTGTGGCTTGACGACCCAGAACGCGGAATCGCGGCGCAACAGCTTTTCCATGCCGTTATTGATGCGGGCTTTGATTTCCACCTGCTGCAGGTTATCGCTTAGCACCACGCTTTCCACCATGCCGACGTCGACGCTGCGGCTTTTGATGGCGGTTTTGCCGGCCTCGATACCTTCCGCGCTGGTGGTGGTCAGGGTAATGACCTTACCCTGGTGACTGAAGTGGTAATAGAGGATCCACGCGCCTATCAACACCGTCACGATCGGAATGATCCATACCGGCGACCAGCGCTTGATTTTCTCCACCTGGGCGACGTCGTACTTATTGTCCGTCAACGGAAGACTCCTTTTGGTTTTTACTTTCGGTCCGATCCCAGATAAGACGCGGGTCGAACATCTGCGCGGCAAACATGGTTATCATCACCACCATGGCAAATAACACCGCGCCGATGCCCGGTGTAATACTCATTAACTGCCCCATCCTCACCAGCCCGGACAGCACCGCGATCACAAAGACATCAATCATCGACCAGCGGCCGACAAATTCGACGATTTCATAGAGAAAATGCATCCGCTCGCTGTCGCGCCGGCCTCTGTCCGCGCGCGCATCCCAGCACAGCCAGGCCAGGGCGATCATTTTCAGGGTCGGCACCATGATACTGGCGATAAAAATCACCATCGCCACCGGATAGGAACCGTCATCCCACAAGATGATCACCCCGGCGATAATCGTCGAGTTAAGTTTGCTGCCCAAGCCTTCGGTTATCATGATCGGCAGGATATTAGCCGGGATATACAGCATGATGGAGGTCACCAGCAGCGCCATGGTCCACTGCAGGCTGTTATGCCGCCTGGCGTGCTCACGGGTACGGCAGCGCGGGCAGGTACGCTGTCCGGCGGGCAGGATCAGGGTGCAGCAGCTGCACGCGCGGATCCCCTGCGCCAGGCCGCCGACCCCCGGGCGCACCCTGGTCACCGGCGACACCGCCGGCATGATGTTATCCCATAGCCAACGCTGATCGATGCATTGGAATGCCCGCTGCTGCAGCAGGCAGAACAGGCAAAACGGCAGAAAGCTGATGCCTACGCCGATATCGCCGTAGGCCATCAGCTTGACAAAACTGACCAGCACGCCCGCCAGAAAAATTTCCGCCATGCCCCAGGCGCGCAGGGCGAACAGCGACTTGGCCAGGAAAGCCTTCAGACGAAACGACAGGGGAAACCCAAGGCACAGGAGGATGATGGCGACCATGCATACCGCGGGGATGAGCTGGACAAACAACAGGAACAGGCTGGCCAGGCTGGCGAAATGATCCGCCACCATGATCCCGGGGATTTGCGGCAGGGTAATCTGGCGTCCGATGCCCGACACCTTCATATTGACGAAAGGAAATAAATTGGCCAGCACCAGCATTATCAGCGCGCTGATGGCAAACATCACCGGCTGGAGGCGCGGGTTGGACCAGCGGCTTATCAGGGTATTGCCGCAGCGGGGACAGACGCCTTTCTGGCCGTCGGTCAATTCCGGCAGGGCCACCAGGAGATCGCAATGCGGACAAAGCACGTACTTAGGGTGATGGACGGCAGAACACATGCATTTCTCCTCATAGCACTGATGCCGTTTGGCGGCCCGATCGGGATTCCCACCGTTCCCGATCGGGTTCATGTCACTCTTTTGGTCCGTTCTTTAACGCTTCAAGCTCTTCCCAGCGGGCAAAGGCCGTTTCCAGCGCCTGTTCGGCGCCGGCCATGCGCGCAATCACCGCCTGGGTTTTTTCGTGCGGCTGGCTGAAAAAATCCGCGTCCGCCATTTCGGCCTGGAGGGCATTGATTTCCTGCTCCAGGCGTTCAATCTCCTGCGGCAACATGTCCAGCTCACGCTGTAGGTTATAACTCAATTTGGCGGGGGCGCGCTTCGCATTAAGCGGCTTTGGCGCCTCGGCGACGCGATTTTTTTCGGCATGGGCGGGCGCGGCGCGCAGCGAGCGCATATTTCGGCGCTGGTTCTGGGCGTCGAAATAGCCGCCGACAAAGCTGCTGATTTGACCTTCCCCTTCAAAAATCCAGCATTCGGTCACCGAGTTGTCCACGAACTGACGGTCATGGCTGACCAGCAGCACCGTGCCCTGGTAGCCGTCGATCATCTCTTCCAGCAGTTCCAGCGTCTCGACGTCCAGGTCATTGGTCGGTTCATCCAGAATCAGCAGGTTACTGGGATTGAGGAACAATTTGGCCAGCAGCAGCCGGTTGCGCTCGCCGCCGGACAAGGCTTTTACCGGCGTCATGGCGCGCTTGGGGTGAAACAGGAAATCCTGCAGGTAACCCAGCACATGGCGCGAACGGCCGTTGACCATCACTTCCTGTTTACCTTCGGCCAGGTTGTCCATGACCGTGCGTTCGGGATCCAGTTCGGCGCGATGCTGGTCAAAATAAGCCACTTCCAGCTTGGTGCCGCAGTGGATGCGTCCGCTGTCCGGCTGCAGTTGGCCGAGCATCAGTTTTAACAGCGTGGTCTTGCCGCAGCCGTTAGGGCCGATCAGGGCGATTTTATCGCCACGCTGTACCTGGGCGCTGAAGCCGCTGACCAAGACTTTATCCGCCAGGCGATAGCTGACATCTTCCATTTCAAAGACGATTTTACCCGAGCGGGTGGCTTCCTCCACCTGCATCTTGGCGCTGCCGATAACCTCGCGCCGTTCGCTTCTTTCATTGCGCAGCGCCTTTAACGCGCGCACGCGGCCCTCGTTACGGGTGCGCCTGGCCTTGATGCCCTGGCGGATCCACACTTCTTCCTGCGCCAGTTTCTTGTCAAACTCGGCGTTTTGCAGTTCCTGTACCCGCAGCTCTTCTTCCTTGCCTTCAAGGTATTTGTCGTAATTGCCTGGCCAGGACACCAGCTTGCCGCGATCCAGATCGACAATGCGCGTCGCCATATTGCGGATAAACGAACGGTCATGGGAAATGAAAATAATGCTGCCGGGGAAACTTTTCAGGAAGGTTTCCAGCCAGTCGATGGTTTCAATATCCAGATGGTTGGTCGGTTCATCCAGCAGCAAGACCTGGGGCTCGCAGACCAGGGCGCGGCCGAGCGCCGCTTTACGCAGCCAGCCGCCCGAGAGGGCCGACAGCTCGGTATCGGCGGTCAGGCCCAGCTGTTCCAGCACTTCGTTGATGCGTTTTTCCAGATGCCATAAATTCTGGTGGTCAAGGATCTCCTGCAGACGGCCCATTTCCATCAGGTTTTTATCGCTGGGATCCTGTTCCACCAGATGGGAAACGGCATGGTAGGCCTTCAGCGTTTGCGCCTGTTCCTGCACGCCCTCGGCGACGAAATCATAGACGCTGCCGCTCACGTTGCGCGGGGGATCCTGCTGCAGGCGGGCAACGATGGTATCCTGCTCGAAAATCAGTTGCCCGTCGTCCAGCGGCACTTCTTTGCTGAGGATTTTCATCAGGGTAGATTTGCCCGCCCCGTTGCGCCCGACCAGGCAGACGCGTTCGTTACGTTCTATATGAAGCTCGGTATTATCCAGCAACGGCGCATCGCTGAACGATAGCCAGGCGCCGGAAAGGCTGATTAATGACATGGCGTTTATTGATCCTGATCGGCATGGCTTATCAGCCAGCTGTTGTGAATATGGCGATTACGGGCGAAGTCCTGGGAGCGTGTTTGCTCGGTGATGGACCGCGCCTTCAGGCCGAGGGCCTGTAATCCTTCGGCATCCAATTGGAAACCGCGTTTATTATTGGAGAACATCATGGTGCCGCCCGGGCGTAACAATCTTTTCAGATCTTTCATCAGCACCAGGTGATCCCGTTGCACGTCGAAGCTTTCAGACATGCGTTTTGAATTGGAGAACGTGGGGGGATCGATAAAAATCAGATCGAAGGTTTCCTGCGACAGTTCAAGCCAGGACAGGCAATCAGCCTGGATCAGGCGATGCTGCTTGCCGACCAGCCCATTGCTGCGCAGGTTTTTTTCCGCCCATTCCAGATAAGTGCGCGACATATCCACCGAGGTGGTGCTGCGCGCGCCGCCGATGCCCGCATGCACGCTGGCGCTGCCGGTATAAGCGAACAAGTTGAGGAAATCCTTGCCGCGGCTCATCTCGCCCAGCATTTTACGCGCGATGCGATGATCGAGGAACAGACCGGTATCCAGATAATCGGTCAGGTTGACCCAGAGTTTGGCGTCATATTCGTCCACCAGCAGAAATTCGCCCTTCTGCGCCAGCTTCTCGTACTGGCTTTTGCCTTTTTGCCGCTCGCGGGCCTTCACCACCAGTTGGCTGGCGGGGATATCCAGCACCGACAGGGTCGCCGAGATGGCGTCGTAGAGTCGCTGGCGCGCTTTTTCCGGCTCAATGGTTTTTGGCGCCACATACTCCTGGATCACCACCCATGAACTGTAGCGATCGATGGCGACGTTATATTCGGGCAAATCGGCGTCATAAAGACGATAACAATCCAGATGCTGCTTGGCGGCCCATTTTTCCAGGCCGCGGATATTTTTACGCAGCCGGTTGGCGAAATCGGGCGCGATGTCGCGGGCTACCGCCACGTTCGGCGTCTCGGCCAGCAGGTAGTTTTTCTGCTCGCAGTCCAGCGGGCCGTTTTTTGCTTTAAACGAACGCTCCGCGCGTAATTGCAGCGCGCTTAACAATACCGGCGACGCGCTGAACAGCGACAGCCGCCAGCCGCCGAACCGGCTTTTCATGATGCGCCCGAGCAGATTATACAACGCGATCAGCGCCGGCTCGCTTTCCAGCCGCTCGCCATAGGGCGGATTGCTGATCACCGTGCCGGTCGGGCCGTCAGGCTGCGGGTTGGCCAGATTAGCCACATCATTAACCGAGAAGGTGATCAGATCGGCGATGTCTGCGTGACGGGCATTGGCGCGCGCTTTTTCCAGCACGCGCGCATCGTTGTCGGAGCCAAAAAAGCGTGAAGCGGCGCCGGCCCCCGCCGCGGCGCGCGCGCGCGCCGCGGCCAGCACATCCTGCCACAGGGATTCGTTATGGCCGCGCCAGCCGTAAAAGCCCCATTGCTGACGCAGCAGGCCGGGCGCACGATCCGCCGCCATCAGCGCCGCTTCGATCAGCAGGGTGCCGGAGCCGCACATTGGGTCCAGCAGCGGCGTGCCCGCCTGCCAGCCGGAGCGCAGCACGATGGCGGCCGCCAGGTTTTCCTTGAGCGGCGCCTGGCCCGCGCCGTCGCGGTAGCCGCGCTGGTGCAGCCCGCCGCCGCTCAGGTCCAGCGATACCATGGCATGGTCGCGGTGCAAAAACACCTGCACGCGGATATCCGGCTGCTGTTTGGCCACATCCGGACGCTGGTCCAGGGCATCGGCGAAACTGTCGACGATGGCGTCTTTTACCCGCAGCGTGCCGTACTGGCTGTTGCGGATAGCCTCATTGGTGCCGCTGAAATGCACGACAAAGGACTTATCCACCGAAAAAATCGCCGGCCAGTCGATACCCCGCACCCCTTGATAGAGGTCATCATCGCTGAAAACGTCAAAATCGGTCAGCGGCAGCAGGATGCGCGAAGCCAGGCGGCTCCAGAGCAGGCTTTGGTACAGCAGCCGATCGTCGCCGTGAAAGTGCACCCCGCCCAGGGCTATTTTACAGTCGAGCGCACCCAGTGCTTCCAGCTCGCTTTTTAACAGTTCTTCTAAACCTTGTGCCGTACTGGCAAAGAGTGCGTTCATCATGTCACTTATCATCAAAAAGAAAAATCGTTGGGCATTATAGCTAATCCCGACCCATTGTCATAAAGTTGGCCCAACAGAGTGTTCCGGCAGGGAGGCAAAGTGGTCAGTTTATCGCGGTTATATATTCATCCGGTGAAATCAATGCGCGGTTTGCAGGTATCCCATGCGCTGGCGGGCGCCGAAGGTCTGGCCTTTGACCGGATATTTATGGTTACCGACCCGGACGGTACTTTTATTACCGCCCGCCAATATCCGCAAATGGTGCTGTTTACGCCGGTGATGGTACAAAACGGCCTGCACCTTGGCGCGCCGGACGGACAAAGCATATTGGCGCGCTTTGCCGATTTCACGCCTGACGGCCGCCCCACCGAAGTCTGGGGCAACCATTTTACCGCGTATGTGGCACCCGAGGCCATCAATAACTGGTTAAGCGGCTATTTAGGTCGCGCGGTGCAGCTACGCTGGACCGGGGAGCAAAGCCACCGGCGGGTCAAACGCTATCCCGGCATACCGCTGTCGTTTGCCGACGGTTACCCCTTTTTGCTGATCGGCGAGGCTTCGTTCAGGGATTTGCAGGGGCGCTGTCCCGCCGGCATCAATATTACCCAGTTCCGGCCGAATTTGGTGGCGGCGGGTGCGGCGCCTTTTGCCGAGGACGGCTGGCGGCGCATTCGCATCGGCGACGTCGAGTTCGAGGCGGTCAAGCCCTGCAGCCGCTGCGTGCTCACCACCGTGAGCGTGGAACTGGGCCGTAAACACCCGGCGACGGAGCCTTTGCGCACCTTGCAGGGCTACCGCACCGCCGATAACGGCGATGTGGATTTCGGCCAAAATCTGATCGCGCGCTCCAGCGGCATCATCCGCGCCGGCGACATGATTGAAATACTGGCGGAACAGGAGCCCAGGCGTTACGGAGGCGGCGCGGTAAGCGCAACCCTGGCGGCGCCGGTGGACGGCGAGCGGCAGGTGATGATTGATTACCAGGGACGGCGCTTTCGCGGCAATAACCAGCAGGTATTGCTGGAGCAGCTTGAGCAACAGGGGATTCGCATTCCTTATTCATGCCGGGCAGGCATCTGCGGCACCTGCAAGGTAAGGTTGCTTGAAGGCGAGGTCGCGCCGCTGAAAGCCAGCGCGGTCGAAGAACCCGGCCAGGTGCTGTCCTGCAGTTGCATACCCAAAAGCGATTTGCGTCTTGGCTAACTTCCGGGCGGCATACGCGCCCCGCATACGCCGAAAGGCGGCTACACCGCGGCGGCGTACTGGATATCGTCCTGGCGCGGGTAAGGTAATAACCGGTCGTGCATAATTTTGATGGCGTCGCCCAGCACGATTTTACGCGCGGCCAGGGTAAGCTGCGCCTGCGCCAGCACGCACAGGCTGGCGTTATCGCCCGCTTCCGCCACCAGCAGCCGCGCATATTCGCCATTGTCATTGAGGCGCACCAGCACGTCGTCGCCCATCACGGGATGCCAGTTCAACGGCGTGAGCTGCGGCCGGAAATGCCAGCTCTTCGGCATCAGTGGTTTGAGGAAGCGCAATGCCACCAGGGCATTGAGGATAAGCTCCGCCTGCTGTTCTTCCTTTAACGGCAGCGCCCGACACTTTTCGGCTAAGGTAAAATAGAGCGCGGCGTCGTCTACGCAGAATACCGTTTCGCTAAACGCATCGGGCGTCAGTGTCTTAGCGCAAAAGCGTGAACGGAATATCATACCGTCAGCGAGATCCAGCATCATCCGATCATGCTCGGCATCATAAAACCAACGCCAATTATCGCCGGGAGTGAATTTCATCTTTAAATCCTTTCATCACGTCGCAATCGATTATGAAATATCCTGCAAAGAATTTTAGCGTTTAGAAAATAATTCTACGGATAAATTAACAGCAAACGGATAAAAGATAAACGAGCCTGGGGAATAAATAAACCCCCCAAGCCGTTTAATGAGAAAAAAATGATCAAATATGGGTAACAATGTCTTTAATCAGACGGGGACCGTGAAAAATAAAGCCGGAATATATTTGAATAAGCGCGGCGCCGGCGTCCATTTTTTCCCTCGCGGCGATCAAGGAATCAATTCCCCCTACCCCGATGATGGGCAATTTGCCGTTTAATTCACGGAACAGTCGGCGAATCACTTCCGTACTGCGCGCTTGTAAGGGACGGCCGCTTAACCCGCCGGTCTGGTTGCAATGGTTCAGGCCCTGCACCAGGTGCCGATCGGTGGTGGTGTTGGTGGCGATGACGCCGTCGATATTATGACGGACCAGGCTGTCGGCAACCTGGACCAGCTCTTCGTCCGTCAGGTCGGGGGCTATTTTGACCGCAACCGGAACATATTTGTGGTGATACTTTTGCAGTTCGGACTGCTTATTCTTAATCGCCAACAATAAATCGTCCAGCGCTTCGCCGAATTGCAGCGTGCGCAGTCCCGGGGTATTGGGGGAGGAAATGTTTATCGCTATATAGCCGGCGTAAGGATATATCTTATCCATGCACAGCAGATAATCCTCCTTGCCCTGCTCCACCGGCGTCGCCTTGTTTTTGCCGATATTGATTCCCAACACGCCGCCAAAATGGGATTTTTTAACGTTTTCAACCAGATAATCCACGCCTTTATTGTTAAATCCCATCCGGTTGATCAGCCCTTCCGCCTCGACAAGCCGGAACAGGCGTGGTTTATCATTACCGGGCTGCGGACGCGGCGTTACCGTGCCGACCTCGATAAAGCCAAAACCCATGGCGCCGAGCGCGTCGATGCAATCACCATCTTTATCCAGGCCGGCGGCGAGTCCCAGCGGATTCTTAAACGCTATCCCCATGCAATTGACCGTCTTGGTCGGCACCGACTGGCGCACCAGAAACTCGAATGGCGTGCCGCTAATTCGGCGCAACTGCTGGAAGGTTAATTCATGGGCACGTTCTGGATCGAGCTGGAATAAAGCCTGTCTGATGAGGGGATAAAACATATCGTCTCCTGATATCCCGGTGGCAACCGGGGCGGTATTATCAAGTATCGGGCGCGGAAAAGAAATCAAACGGCGTAAAAAAAGCGCAATCGCTCGCGCCAGATCAAAAAAGCCCCCTTGCGGCGGGGTTATGGCGCGTCGGCGGGGCGCCATAACCCCGCCGCCGCCTGGCTAACCTAACGCCTTGGTAATTTTTTCATACAAATCCCCGGACAGGTTCGGCAGCGCCTGCAACGTCGCCAGCGCCTCGCGCATCAATGCCTGGCGCGACTCATCGTAACGCCGCAGCCGGATCAGCGGCTCGATAAGCCTTGAGGCCACCTGCGGATTACGCGTATTCAGCTCGACCAGGATTTCGGCCAGGAAGCGGTAGCCGCTGCCGTCGGCGGCATGGAACGCCGACGGATTGCCCGCGCTGAACGCGCCGATGAGCGACCGGATACGGTTAGGGTTGTTCAGGCTGAAGGAGCGATGGGTCAGCAGGGATTTAACCTGGGCGAGCACATCGTCGGCCGGGCTGGTGGCCTGCAGGGTAAACCATTTATCCATCACCAGGCCGTCATGATGCCAGCGCTCGTCGAACTCGGCCAGCAGCGTCGCCTGGCACGGCAGCTGCGCCGCCACGGCGGCGGACATCGCCGCCAGCGCATCGGTCATATTGTCCGCCGCGTGATACTGCGCGGTGGTGAGCCTGACCGCCCGATCGTGTTCGCCGAACGCCAGGTAATACAGGCAAATATTGCGCAAAGCGCGCTTGCCGATATCCGCGTGCACGACCCGGTATACCGGCGTCTTGTTGGCCTGGTAAACCGCCAGCAGCTCATCGGCCAGCTCCGTCGCCAGACAGCGGATCAGCGCCTCATGCACTTCATGGATGGCCGCCGGATCGATAACGCTGAATAATTCCGCCATCTCGTTTTCGCTGGGCAGCGTCAGGATCTGCGCCGCCAGCGCCGGGTCGAGGGAGGGGTCGAGCAACACGCCCCGGAAGGCATCGGCCACATGCAGCGGCAGGCTCAGCGGCAGGCCCTGGCTCACGCGCGCCACGCTCAGGCGAATATAAATCGACAGCAGGCTCTGCGCGGCGTCCCAACGGGAAAACTCGTCGGTGGCAAAACGCATCAGCAAGGTAAGCTGCTGATCGCTATAGGGGTAATCGAGCTTCACCGGCGCGGAGAATCCGCGCAGCAGCGACGGCACCGGCAACGACGGCACATCGTCAAAAATAAACGTCTGCACCGCGTCGGTGATATTCAGCACATTGTTCACCGGCCGGCCGTCGCGCCGCAAAGGAATCACCTGGCCCTGGATATCATAAAGCTCGATATCCAGCGGAATATGCAACGGCAGTTTCTCTGCCTGATCGGCGGTCGGCGGGGTCATCTGGCTGACGTGCAGCTGATATTGCCGCAACTCGGGGTTATAGTCATCGCGCACCGACAATACCGGCGTACCGGACTGGCTATACCACCGGCGGAACTGGGTCAGGTCGATACCGGAAGCCTGTTCCATGGCGTTGACAAAATCATCGCAGGTGGCGGCGGATCCGTCGTGGCGCTCAACATACAGCCGCATCCCGGCCTGGAACTTTTCTTCGCCCAAAAGCGTATGCAGCATGCGGATCACTTCCGCGCCCTTTTCATAGACCGTCACGGTATAGAAGTTATTCATCTCGATAACCTTCTCGGGACGAATCGGGTGGGCCATCGGGCTGGCGTCCTCGGCAAACTGCGAGCCGCGCATCACGCGCACGTTGCCGATGCGGTTCACCGGGCGCGAGCCGAGATCGGCGCTGAATTCCTGATCGCGAAAGACCGTCAACCCTTCCTTCAGGCTCAGTTGGAACCAGTCCCGGCAGGTGATACGGTTGCCGGTCCAGTTATGGAAATATTCATGGCCGATAACCCGCTCGATATTCAGATAATCACTATCGGTGGCGGTCTCAGCGCGCGCCAGCACATATTTGGAATTGAACACATTCAATCCCTTGTTTTCCATGGCGCCCATATTAAAGAAATCCACGGCGACAATCATAAAGATGTCGAGATCGTATTCCAGGCCGAAGCGGGCTTCATCCCAGCGCATCGCCTGCTTAAGCGAGGTCATCGCCCAATCGGCGCGATCCAGGTTGCCGCGATCGACAAACAGCTCCAGCGCCACCTCGCGTCCGGAACGGGTGGTGAAACTGTCGCGCAGCACGTCGAAATCACCGGCCACCAGGGCAAAGAGATAGCAGGGTTTA
Source organism: Sodalis sp. C49 (assembly GCF_046352915.1). Classification (NCBI taxonomy): domain Bacteria; kingdom Pseudomonadati; phylum Pseudomonadota; class Gammaproteobacteria; order Enterobacterales; family Bruguierivoracaceae; genus Sodalis; species Sodalis sp. C49. The sequence continues at coordinate 1,900,298 of NZ_CP163303.1, forward strand.
GGGAACGGGTCCTGCCAGACCACCCAATGGCGGCCGTCGGCCATTTCGCCGCCGTCAATGCGGTTGCCGTTGGACAGCAGGAAGGGATAGCGTGTTTTGTCGGCGATAATGCGGGTGGTAAAGCGCGCCAGCACGTCCGGGCGGTCCAGATAATAAGTAATATGGCGGAAACCCTCCGCCTCGCATTGCGTGCACAGGGCGTCGCCGGACAGGTACAACCCTTCCAGCGCCGAGTTCTGCGCCGGATGAATCACATTCACGATGGTAAGGGTAAACGCCCCGGGCAGCTGTTCAATCACCAGCAGCGGCCCTTCCTGACGGTAGTGCGCCCAAGGCTGCCCATCGATGCTGACGTTAAGCAGCTGCAGGTCCTCGCCGTTTAATACCAGCGGCGCTCCCGCCGGTCCTTTCCTGACAACGTTACTGACCGCCGTTACCGTAGTGGTTTCGGCGTTAAGATCAAACTCCAGGCTGATATCGGTGATGGTATAATCCGGCGCACGATAATCATGGCGGTATTTTGCTAGCGGCTGTTGAGTCATAATTAACCTTTTGGCATCGTCATTGATTTCTCTGTGATAAGTCTATTCCTGTTAAGACCATGTTGCCATTGTTAAGCGGCATGGCCCGTTAAAATGCCCGCGCAGGGGGTTGAAAAAGATCGTGACGCTGCACCACGGGTTTTATCATGTCGTTTCAGCCCGGACGGCACGTTTAAGCCTCGACGTTGCAGCGCCATTTATGATTTGATGTGACTACACTTACAGAACAAGCCGGGTACACTTCAGTCGATTTGCCATTTATCCGACTGTATTTATGTGTCGCAAGAGGATGCTGTAGCGCGCCATGACTTTAGCCATTGAGCCGATTTTAACGTCGATACTTGACACTGATGCCTACAAGTTGCATATGCAGCAGGCGGTTTATCATCGTTACCATGATGTTACGGGTACCGCCGAGTTCCGCTGCCGCGGCGACGATATGCTGGGCGAATACGCCGCCGAAATCGGCGCGCAAATCGAGCTGATGCGTAACCTGGCGCTGAGCGACGAGGAATTCGCCTTTCTCTCGGCGCTGCCTTTTTTCCACCAGGATTATCTGGCGTGGCTGCGCGCGTTCCGGTTCGACCCGCGCCAGGTGCGGGTGCGCGATCATAACGGCAAGCTCGATATCCGCATTACCGGCCCGTGGCGTGAGGTGATCCTGTGGGAAGTGCCATTGCTGGCGGTCATCAGCGAAGTGGTCCATCGCCGGCGCACGCCTTTCGATGTGCGCGACATGGCGCTGACGCAGCTGCGGCAAAAACTGCAGCATTTCCGCGACCGCAGCCGCGATATCGATATCTCCCGTTTCAAACTGATGGATTTCGGCACCCGCAGGCGGTTTTCGCGCCAGGTCCAGTACGATGTGGTCCGCGAACTGCAGCGGGACTTCCCTTATCTCATCGGCACCAGCAACTACGATCTGGCCCGGCGGCTGTCGTTAACGCCGGTGGGCACCCAGGCCCATGAATGGTTTCAGGCCCACCAGCAGATAAGTCCGGTACTGGCCAATAGCCAGCGCGCCGCGCTTCAGGCCTGGTTGGACGAATATCCCGATCAGTTGGGCATCGCCCTGACCGATTGCATTACCATGGATGCGTTCCTGCGTGATTTCGGCGCCGGTTTTGCCACGCGCTACCAGGGACTGCGCCATGATTCCGGCGACCCGGTGGAATGGGGCGAGAAGGCGATTGCCCATTACCAGAAGCTGGGTATCGACCCGCTGACCAAGACCCTGGTCTTTTCCGACAGCCTTGACTTCGACAAGGCGCTGGCGCTGTATCGCCACTTCTGGCAGCGGATTAACCTGGTGTTCGGTATCGGCACCCGGCTAACGTGCGATATCCCGGGGGTTAAGCCGCTGAATATCGTGATCAAGCTTGTGGAGTGCAACGGCAAACCGGTGGCGAAACTGTCCGACAGCCCCGGTAAAAGCATGTGCCAGGACAAAGAGTTCGTCCGTGCGCTGCGCAAGGCCTTTGATTTACCGCTGGTGAAAAAAGCCAGCTGATGCTTGCCCTATCCCGCGCCGGCTCCTCTTCCGGCGCGCGCATCGCGCCCCATTGTTCCCCTTACCCGGCGATTGTTTGCGCCCGCAGGCAAAATCTGTCATTAAATGATGATTTTCGCTTGTGTCCTTCTGCCCGCCAAGTAACATATTACAGCTTTCGCCGCGGCGATAATGTTTAATCCCCCATCACAATGAGTTAAGAGAGTCATTTATGAGCGTAGTGCCTGTAGTCGATGTACTGCAAGGGCGCATACCGGCTGACAGTGAAGTCACTGTATATGGTTGGGTGCGTACCCGGAGAGATTCTAAAGCCGGTATCTCCTTTCTCGCCGTCTATGACGGTTCCTGCTTTGATCCTTTACAGGCCGTCATAAATAATACTCTGCCGAATTACAAGTCGGACATCCTGCGCCTGACCACCGGCTGTTCGGTGGCGATCACCGGCCGGGTGACCGAATCGCTGGGCGGCGGCCAGCGCTTCGAGATCCAGGCGGACAAAGTGGACGTGCTGGGCTGGGTGGACGATCCCGACACGTATCCGATGGCGGCGAAACGCCACAGCGTTGAATATCTGCGCGAGGTGGCGCACCTGCGCCCGCGCACGAATATGATCGGCGCCGTCGCCCGGGTGCGCCATACCCTGGCGCAGGCCATCCACCGCTTTATGGATGAGCGCGGCTTCTTCTGGGTCTCCACGCCGCTTATCACCGCATCCGACGCCGAGGGCGCCGGTGAGATGTTCCGCGTCTCCACGCTGGATTTTGAAAACCTGCCGCGCACCGCCCAGGGCAAGGTTAACTTTGATGAAGACTTTTTCGGCAAGGAAGCGTTCCTGACCGTCTCCGGCCAGCTGAATGCCGAAACCTATGCCTGCGCGCTATCCAAGGTCTATACCTTCGGCCCGACGTTCCGCGCCGAGAACTCCAATACCACCCGCCATCTGGCCGAGTTCTGGATGATGGAGCCGGAAGTCGCTTTCGCCAATCTGGATGATATCGCCGGCCTGGCGGAAGCGCTGTTGAAATATGTCTTCCAGGCGGTGCTCACCGAGCGCGCCGACGATATGAAATTTTTTGCCGAACGCGTGGATAAGGACGCCATTACCCGCCTGGAACATTTTGTGGCATCCGATTTTGCCCAGGTTGATTATACCGAGGCGGTGGAGATTTTAATCGCCTCCGGCCAGCCCTTCGAAAACCCGGTCTCATGGGGCGTCGATTTGTCCTCCGAGCATGAACGCTACCTGGCGGAGAAACATTTTAAAGCGCCGGTGGTGGTAAAAAATTACCCCAAAGACATCAAGGCGTTTTATATGCGTCAGAACGACGACGGCAAAACGGTGGCCGCCATGGATGTGCTGGCGCCGGGAATTGGCGAAATCATCGGCGGTTCACAGCGTGAAGAACGTCTGGACCGGCTTGACGATCGTTTGGCGGAAATGGGGCTGAATAAAGAAGATTATTGGTGGTACCGCGATCTGCGTCGTTACGGCACCGTGCCGCATTCGGGTTTCGGACTCGGGTTTGAACGTTTGATCGTTTATGTCACAGGAATGCAAAATATTCGTGACGTAATCCCCTTCCCACGCAGCCCGCGCAATGCGAACTTCTAATTTTCTTCTTAAAATATAAGAAAAACATATATATAACTTCTGGAGGCCAGCGATGCTGGCCTTTATCTTTTCAAAGTTTGAGTTCTCTCACAAAGTTCCGTGAAATTTACATTTTGTAACACACGGTTTCCCGCTGAAACATCATTGCGACCTTTGTAGCATTTTCCATGTGGATTAACAGGTCCACGAATGGAACACTGCGTGCAGACACAGGAAGACACCAAACTCTCAATAATGTTTCATCTAGAAATGTTAGCGGCAGTGGCAGGTGTCCGAATAACACCAATGAGGGTAGTAATAATGATGAAGCGCAATCTTCTTGCAGTGGTAATTCCAGCCTTGTTGGCTGCTGGCGCGGCTAATGCGGCCGAAGTTTATAATAAAGACGGTAACAAACTGGATCTGTACGGTAAAGCTGTCGGCCTGCATTACTTCTCTAACGACAACGACAACAGCTTTGCGGGCGACGGCGATCAGACCTATGCGCGTCTCGGCTTTAAAGGCGAAACCCAGATTAACGACCAACTGACCGGTTACGGCCAGTGGGAATACCAGTTTAACGCCAACCACACTGAAGGCGGCACCGACGCGCAAGACGGCAACAAAACCCGTCTGGGCTTTGCCGGTTTGAAATTCGGTGACTACGGTTCATTCGATTACGGCCGTAACTACGGCGTAGTGTATGACGCCCTGGGCTGGACCGATATGCTGCCGGAGTTCGGCGGTGATACCGCGTACACCGATAACTTTATGGTCGGCCGTACCACCGGCGTTGCCACCTACCGCAACACCAATTTCTTCGGCCTGGCCGACGGCCTGGATTTTGCCTTGCAATACCAGGGCAAAAACGAACGTACCGGCGCTGATTTCGGCCGCGCTAACGGCGACGGCTACGGCGGTTCCGTATCATACGTTTCTCCTATCGGCTTAGGCATCGTAGGTGCTTATGCTTCCTCCGATCGTACCGAAACGCAGAACGCCTCGCCGATTGGCCAGGGCGACCGTGCCGAACAATGGGCAACGTCGGTTAAATATGACGCTAACAATATTTACCTGGCTGCCACCTACGGCGAAACCCGTAACGCAACCCGTATCACCGCGCCGGTTACCACTGGCGGCGTGACTACCGGTGTTGATGGCTTTGCCAATAAAACCCAGGACATCCTGCTGGTTGCCCAGTATCAGTTTGACTTCGGTCTGCGTCCGTCCATCGCTTACGGCCAGTCCAAAGCGAAAGATGTTGAAGGCATCGGCGACACTGATATCCTGAAATACTACGAAGTTGGCGCTACCTACTACTTCAACAAAAACATGTCCACCTATGTTGACTACATCATCAATAAAGTTGATGACAACAACAAGCTGGGCATGGGTACCGACGACACCGTGGCACTGGGCCTGGTTTACCAGTTCTAAGCCGACACGGACGTCCTTGCAGCGCATCATAACTGCAGGTCAAGATAAAGAAGCGGGGTGGCTGCCCCGCTTTTTTTTTGTTTTTTTCCGCCAATGCCGTCCATTTGCCCTTTTCCGGTAAATTCCCTTGCGCCGTCACAGCGTTTTTTTCCCCAGCCTGTTGGCAAAGCACGTTTCTGGCGGTAACCTGATAACACTCTACGCTCACCTTTAGTTACCTTCTGGAACCCTTCATAATGTTTGAAACTATCCCCCTGGCCGCCGCCGATCCTATCCTTGGTTTGCTGGACGTTTTCCGTGCCGACGATCGGCCCAATAAAATCAACCTGGGCATCGGCGTGTATAAAGATGAAACCGGCCAGACACCGGTGCTCACCAGCGTCAAAAAAGCCGAACAATTGCTGCTGGAAAACGAAGTCACCAAAAATTATCTCGGTATCGACGGCTTGCCGGCGTTCGCCCGCTGTACCCAAACGCTGCTGTTCGGCACCGGCAGCACGATTATCAGCGCCAACCGCGCCCGCACGGCGCAAACGCCCGGCGGCACCGGCGGGCTTCGCGTCGCCGCGGATTTCCTGGCCAGCAACACCACGACCCGGCGCGTCTGGATCAGCACCCCCACCTGGCCGAACCATAAAAATATCTTCGCCGCCGCCGGTATTGAAACCGCCGACTACGATTATTACGACGCCGTCAGCCACCAGCTTAACTTCGCCGGCATGCTGGCAAGCCTTGAGCAGGCCCAGGCCGGCGACGTCGTGTTATTCCACGGCTGCTGCCATAACCCCACCGGTATCGACCCGACAGAGGCGCAATGGCGTACCCTGGCCGAGCTGTCGCGGAGCAAAGGCTGGCTGCCGTTATTTGATTTCGCCTACCAGGGGTTTGCCCATGGGCTGGAAGAAGATGCGCAGGGCCTGCGTATCTTTGCCGAGAACCATGCGGAAATGATTATCGCCAGTTCGTATTCCAAAAATTTCGGTCTGTATAATGAGCGCGTTGGCGCCTGCACCCTGGTCGGCGCCGATGCCGACACCGCCGATAAGATCTTCAGCCAGCTAAAATCCTGTATTCGCGCCAATTATTCCAATCCGCCGGCCCACGGCGCCGCGATTGTCGCCACCATTTTAGGCAACGAGGCGCTGAAGGCGCTGTGGGAGCAGGAACTGACCGAAATGCGCCAGCGTATACGGCGCATGCGCCAGCTGTTCGTCAATACCCTGCGGGAGAAAGGCGCGCAGCAGGATTTCGAGTTTATCAATGCGCAAAACGGCATGTTCTCGTTCAGCGGCCTGACCAAAGATCAGGTATTGCGGCTGCGCAGCGAGTTCGGCGTGTATGCGGTGAACTCTGGCCGGGTGAATGTGGCGGGCATGACCACCGGGAATATGGCGCAATTGTGCGAAGCCATCGTGGCGGTGCTTTAACGGCGTGTAACCGCATAACGTGCGCGTTTACGGGCATCGGCAAGGTTTGCCGGCGGGGTGATGTCTGTTGACCGGGCGCGGTTTTGGCGGCGGGGGTGGCGGATGTCGCGTCGCCTGGACGCCGGATTGTCCCGGTGGCAGCGAAAGCACCGGCCTCCTGCTCATTGATTAAGAATAAGCAGGAGGCGGGTCCGTCAACAGTCAGAACCGCCTTAACCGGCGGTTTTTTTTATCGCAGGAAAGGATTGGTCAGGCGTTCATGGCCAAGGGTGGACATAGGTCCATGGCCGGGCAGAAAATCGATATCGTCGCCCAGGGGCAGGAGTTTGGTGCGAATAGAATTGATTAAATCCTGATGATTGCCGCGCGGGAAATCGCTGCGGCCAACCCCGCCGTAAAACAGCACATCGCCCATCAGGATAAAATGCGCGGCGGCGTTATAAAATACGATATGTCCGGGAGTGTGGCCCGGGCAGTGCAGGATGGCGAAACGCTCGTCGCCGACCAGGACCTCGTCGCCCTCTTCCAGCCAGCGATCCGGCGTCAGGGGCCGGCAGTCATCCAGGCCGAACATGCGGCTTTGCTCCGGCAGCCCCGCCAGTAAAAAAAGATCTTCGCGCTGCGGGCCGACAATGGGCACGCCATAATGGGCCGCAAGCTCGGCGGCGGCGCCGACATGGTCCAGATGGCCATGGGTCAGCAGAATTTGTTTTATCGCAACCGGTTTTTCCGCCACCGCCGCGATAAGCCTGGCCGCGTCGCCGCCGGGATCGACCAGCGCCGCTTCGCCGGTTTTGTCACACCATATCAGCGAACAATTCTGGCTGAAGGCGGTAACCGGGACAATATGGTATTTCATCATACTTCATTACTCTCTGTTTTCGCCTGCCGCCGCTACCCGGGGCCCGGCGATAACAGGCTCACCAGGCTCTAACCGGACCGGTATCGATATGGACGAAGTTACTGCTGGGATAATAGCCTACCCCGCCCATGCGCATTTTCATTGCCGCCTTGCGGATGTTGCTCAGCTGCACGCCCTGGATATGGAAATCCATCGCTTTACCCAGCGTATGGTAGCTGTGCTTGGCCACTCCGGAACTGTGCGCGCGCAGTTCGTTGTTGGTGTCCACCGAACGGTAACCTGAAATCAATTGTACCGGTTTGTTGGTATCGAGCATCATTTGCAGGCGGTAGATATGATCAAACAAGCGCGGATCGATACTCGTCACTTTATTGGCGCGGTAATCACGGAAAAAATGATTAAGGCGCGACAATTCCGAGGCATTATACCCTTTACCGTTAAAGAATTCGGTTTTTAATGTTTCTCCGGTGTTCAGGTTATTCAGCGAGAGAATACGGGGCCTGGGCGTAGAAAGCATGGCAAAGGAGGTACTGGGCAGCAAGGCGACACCCATTGCGGCACAGCTTAACGTCAAGAGTTTGCGGCGGTGATGATTTATATGATCCATGAGCGAAATAACCAATCGGCATAAGGAAACGAACGTATTGCACATAAGCGCACCGTCGGGAACCATAACCGCAGTTATTGGTGCAGTCAACCAACGCTTTGTCAAGGTTTGCAAAGGTTCACAGAATAGGCGGCCGGCGCGTTATCGCTCCGGCCGTAAATAATTCTCATTCGTTCAGCAGGTTATTGCAGCAGCCGCTGCGCATTGGCCAGGCTTTTGGCCCCTACTTTTATCGCGGAATCATAATTGTAAATATCTGTACGAAATTGTGGTTTGCCGTCATCAGCCACCCAGGCGGTAAGATAAAACAGATTCACCGGAATTTGGTGGCGTATCGGCACATAGGTGGTATTGCCTTCCTTGAGCGTGGCGCTGACCCGCGTATCGCCCCAGCCGGCGTCCTGCAGCAGCATATTGGCCAGGTCGGACGCCTTGTTGACCCGCACGCAGCCCGAGCTGAGCGCGCGCATATCGCTAAGGAACAGATTATGGTTGGGCGTATCGTGCAGATAGATGGCGTCCGAACTGGGCATATTAAACTTATACCGCCCCAGCGCGTTGTTGGCGCCCGGATTCTGGCGCAGCCGGAACGGGAAATGGGCAGGGGAAATCATGCCCCAGTCCAGGGTGCCGGGATCGATGGCCTCGGCGTCGCTGCTCCAGCCCGACAGAACGGTAAAACCGTTGCGCTGCAGGTAACCGGGATCGCGCATCGCCTTGGGGACGATATCCTGCCGCACCAGCGAGGTGGGGACATTCCAGGGCGGGTTCAGCACCACGCTGCTGAGCGCGCTGCGCATCAGCGGGGTTTTGCGGCTTGGCCGGCCGACAATCACCCGCGATGAAAGCACCTGGGCGCCCTGCTGATAATACACCAGCGAAAAATTGGGGATATTAACCTGGATACCGGTATTGATACGGTTATTCAACAGCCGCAGGCGCTGTATGTTCAATGCCAGCAGCGTCACCCGCGTTTGCGGCGACACGTTCAGCCAATCCCGTGTCTGGCGGCCGATAACGCCGTCGGCCGTCAGCCCTTGCCAGCTCTGGAAGCGTTTTACCGCCTCCACCAGATCGGGAGTATAGGCCTTATCCTGCGGGTCGACCGTCGCCACCACGGCCGGATCGGACGTCGAAGCGGACGGCGCCAGGGAATCGGCCGCCGGGCTGACCACCACCGACTGCTGCCCATCCGTCACCGGAGGGGTGGTGCGCACATCCGCCGGCATATTATCGGCGGTGGGCAGCGGCGTGGCCGACGCCGGCAATATCATGCCGCTACGGTGCAGGATTTCGCGCAGCGCCGGGATATCATCGCTTAGCTGCCCGGGGCGCAGGCTTTCATTGCCATTGAGCTGGGGCCAGGGATGATTATCCGTCAGCATGGTTTTCAACGCCAGGTGCATCTTGGGATATTGCGGGTGCTGCGGCGCCAGGCCGGCTATAAAACGCGTGATGCCGCCGTCTTTAATCGCGTGCTGCCAGTGCTCGACCGCCAGTACCGGCGGCGGCGCCAGGCGATACGGCTTGTTGTTGTAAAGCCAGACCTCGCCGTTTTGCTCCACCCCGGTGACAAATTGCAGGTAACCGAGCATGGCGTCGGACAAGATGACGTCGCGCGCCATAGGACTGATATCGGGATTGGTCAGCCATTGCGCCCAGGAGATAAATTGCGGCTGGACGCCAGATAGCGCCAGTTCGGCCAGTTGCTGCTGGAATTGCTGGATGGCATCGCGATCCTGCCACATGGGCTGGTTATGCCGGGCGGCATAAAGCGCGTTAAGCTCAGCGGAATAATAGGGCCTGACGCCGGCGGGCAGCACCGCCGCCAATGCGGACGGACTGTGGCCCAACGTCTTGGTATCCGGCATGATGGGGGCGGTGGCCACCTGAGCGCGGACGGCCAGCGGGATCAGGCTTGATGCCAGCAGGCAAGCGAGAAGCCCACGTCGCCATAACACATAATTGGTGAGTAACATCCCATGTCCCCTGTATGCAGAATTGTTAATTATTATCGTCTTATTATTTACACTCAACTTTACCTTAGTATATAAGCAGAAAGCCAACTCTGCGCTGTCTGTATGCGGCTTAATGTGTAATCGTTTCTCCGGTGCGCCTGTTTACCCCGGCGCGGCATAAAAAAACCGCGCTAAACCCGGCATGGTCACGGGAGGGCATGCCGTTGGGGTCGAATCGGGCGTGCTTTTCCCGCCCGACCGGGCGGCCCATGGCAGGCCAGGCCCGCTAACGCTGAACTTAAAGCAGGCGGGTTACAGGGAGAGCGTGCCAATGGGGTCGAATCGGGCGTGCTTTTCCCGCCCGACCGAGCGCCCCATGGCACGGTAGGCCCGCTAACGCTGAACTTAAAGCAGGCGTGTTACAGGGAGAGCGTGCCAATGGGGTCGAATCGGGCGTGCTTTTCCCGCCCGACCGAGCGCCCCATGGCACGGTAGGCCCGCTAACGCTGAACTTAAAGCAGGCGTGTTACAGGGAGAGCTGGCCAGCACCTCAGGAGGTTTCCTGCGCCGCAACGACCGCCGGCACCGGCGGAATATCCCCGCCAAAGCCACGCAAGCCCACCACATGCACATGTTCCTGATTATTGAATACCTTACGTACCAGTTTATACGTGGTGCCTTTTTCCGGGCTGATATTTTCCGGCGCGGCGATAATCAGCTGCATCTGCAACCGGTCGCACAGCTCAAACAGCGTGGCGATGGATTTGGCGTCAAGACGCGCCGCCTCATCAAGGAATAACAGGCGGCAGGGGGAAATATCCTTACCGCGCAGGCGGCTGGACTCTTCTTCCCAACTCTGCACCACCATCACCAGGATCGACATACCGGTACCAATGGCCTCGCCGGTGGACAGCGCCCCGCTCTCCGCGCGCAGCCAGCCGTCGGCGCCGCGGTTGACCTCCACTTCCATTTCCAGATAGTTGCGGTAGTCCAGCAATTCCTCGCCGATGGTCTGCGGCGTGCGCTGTCCCATATCGATATGCGGATTCAAACGCTGATACAACTTCGCCAGCGCCTCGGAAAAAGTCAGCCGGTTGCTGCTGAACAAATCCTGATGCTGCTCCTGCTGCTCGCTCAGCACATCAAGCAGCGTGGCGTGGGCTTCGCGCACGTTCACATTCAGCCGCACGCTCTTCACCTGGCCGAAGCTGACCGCCTGCAATCCCTGGTTGAGCATGCGGATGCGGTTCTGCTCGCGCTGGATGGTTTTGCGAATAATGTTCGATACGCTCTTGGAACTGATGGCCAGTTTCTGTTCGCGGGCCGTCAATTCCTCGGTCAACCGGCTCAGTTCAATTTCCATTTGTTCAATGGCGTCGACCGGATCGTCGGTACGGATGATATCCTGGCGGATACGTTCGCGCAGATGCTGGTAAACCGCGATAAAGAACTGGATTTTCCGCTCCGGCCGTTTGGGATCTTCCGACAGCCGCAGCACATCGCGCAGATGCTCGTTATCCGCCACCGCCAGGCGCAGGGCGCCCAACGCCTTGTCGGACATGGAGCGCAGTTCTTCCGCCTCCAGGTAGGCCAGTTCGCGCCGGTGCAGCCGGCGTTCAACGCCATTATCCCGCACCAGGCGCATAACCGCGCACCAACCGGCCTTGGCGGTCACCACCTGCTCGCGCATCTGATGATAATCGCGCTCCAGCTTGGTCAGTTTTTTGCGCAGGGCGTCCATCTCCGTTTCACAGAAGGTCAGCTGTTTCTCCAGCTGGTTGCGCCGGCTGCGGTTCTGGCTCAGGGCGGCGTGCAATTGATCGCGGCGCTCCTTGGCGCGGGCTTCGGCGCTGGCATCGGCCTGTACGCCGATATCCTGCAGTTCCTGCGTCAGCTCGGCAAACATATCCCGTTTGGCGTCGTAGGCGCTTTTCAGCGAGGCCAGCACCTGGTTTAGCTGGGTCAACTGCGCCTGATGCTGGCGCAAGGCGTCGCGCGCCCGGCTGCGCTCGGCCTCCGCCTGCTCCAGGCGCTGGCGCAGCTTGTCGTTCAGATCCGAGTTTTCCGTCAGCATGCCGGCGGAATCGGAATAGCTGAAATGGGCGCGGCGCTGCACCACTTCGGTCAGGGCGAACGCCTGCTGCTTAGCCTGGCGCTGCGCCTGCTGCGCCTGCTGGTAATCCGCCTGCAGCTGCTCGTGCTGCTCGGGGTCGCTTTGCAATACCGCAAGCAGCGGCTCCAATTGATCCAGCGCATCGCGGTGGCGCTGCAAATAACGCACCGCGTCCTGGGCGTCTTCCCACTCTTCGCGCACGGTGTCGAGACGATCGGCCAGCGTCTCGTCGCCCAGCAGGCTGATGCGCGGGATCAGTCGGTTCAACAGGCCAAGACCCTCGCGCGCCTGTTCATATTGCTGGCGCTGCTGCTGGTTCTGGCCCTCATGATCGCTGAGCAGGCGCTCCAGCTCGCCGCGCCGGCCGCCCAGGCGGCGGATCTCGGCCTCGGGATCGTCTTCAAACGCCACCGCCAGATGGGTGCCGACAAAACGACCGAACGCCTGGTGCAAACGCTGGATTTTCTGCACGTCAAACGACAGGGTGGCGTACCGTTCCGCCAGCGCGTCGCGCTCTTCGTTAAGGATTTCCAGGCGTTTCTCGCGCGCCGCCCGGCCGAACAGCGGCACCGCCGGAAAACGGGAATACCGCCACTGGCGATCGGCCACCTTCACCAGGACCGCCCTTTCCAGCTCCTCGATACCGAATACGCTGTCGTCGAACGACTGCGGGTCACCCTCGATCAGGTAGAGATCGTCGGGACATTCGTCCAGGCCGTCAAGCTGATCGCGGATGCGCGACAGGTCGGGAACCACGATAGCGTGGCGCGAGGGTCCATACAGCGCGGAGAAATAAGGCGCGTCGTCAAAGGTGACATCATCATAGATTTCCGATAACAGCACGCCGCCAAAACGTTCCGCCAGGGTGGCCAGACGCGGATCCTCGCCGCCCCCCGGATGGCTTAGCCGCTCGATCTGGTCTTCAAGCGCGCGTTTGCGCCCCGCCACCTCGTCGCGCTCCACGGTGGTTTCGCGCTCGCGTTCCAGCAGTTGCTGCATATATTCGGTGACGTGCGAGCCGTTCTCAAGCTGCTCGCCGCTCTGTTCCTCAAGCGCGGTCAACGCATCCTGCGCCGCCAGCCATGCCGGCGCGCGTTGCGTCAGCAACTGCAGCCGCTGCAGGATCTGATCGAGCTCCTGGCGTAATGCCATACGCCGCTCCCCCGCCTCGGATACGCTGAGCGACAGGGTTTCCACCCGCGCTTCCAGCTCCTGCTGCGCCGCGTCCAGCTCGTCCGGCTGGTAATCGGCGCCGATACGTTTACCGAATTCCGTCAGCAGGCGCTGGGCTTCCTGCTGCTCGCGCAGACGCTGCTCCAGTTCATCAAGCTGGCTGCGCAACGGCTGCAGCCGCTCGGCCTGATGCGTGAGCGACGCCGCATCGCGCAGCAGCTCGCGGGCGGTTTGCCAGGCTTCGCTCCTCGCCACCTGCCCGGCGATTTGCGTCACCAGTTTAAAGGCATGTTCGAACTGGCCGTGCGCCGCCTGGGCCACGCTCAGTTTTTGTTCCAGCCCGAGCAGAACGTCGGTGGCTTCCCGCTCCCGCGCCTGGAAGACGTCAAGCTCCCGCTCGGCGTCCACGGCGCCAAGTCCGGGCAGGCCGCAAAGTTCGCGGGCGCGGTCCAGCGCCTGCAACGCCTGTTGATACTGGATGGCGCGCGTTTGCTGCACGTCCAGCGCCTGCTGGTAATCCGCCAGCTGGCTTTTCAGCTCATCGACTTCCAGTTCGGCGGCCTCAGCGCGCGCCTCATGGTCCTGATGCAGGTCCTGGGCCTCGGCCACCACCTCGTTTTGCTCTTCCAGCCGGAAGGTCAGCTCGTCGATATCATCACGATAGCGGCTGATTTTATCCTGCTGGCGCATGGCGGTCTGCACCAGGTTTAAATGGTCGCTGGCCGCCTGGTAGTCGGTTTCCAGATCCGATTCGCTGCCGGTGGTTTCTTCCAGTTCGCGCGCCATGTCCACATGGCGGTATTGTTCCACCGCCAGCGATTTGCGGCTGCCGAGCAGATCGCGCCGCAGGCTCAGCGCCTGGTCAAGATGGATGCGCCGCTCGTTGGCATGACGCATGTAGTCGGCCGCCACGTAGGATGTGGCTTGCGAAATCAGGTGCTTGAACAGGTCGCGATCGGACTGGGTAACGCGTATCGCTTCAAGCGTCATGCGGTTTTCGCGCAGCGCCGCTTCCATATCCTGGAACGCTTTGCGCACCCCGCCGTTCTCCGGCAACAGATAGTCGCGCAGCGAGCGGGTGATGGCGCTGGAGATACCGCCGTACAGCGAGGCTTCAATCAGGCGGTAATATTTGCTGCGATCGGCGGCCGAGCGCAGACGGCGCGGAATAACGCCTAAATCAAACATTTGGGCGTGATAGTCGGTAATGGAATTGAACACCTTGAACTGTACGCCTTCGGTTTCCTCCACCCGCTCCTTGAGTTCCTGCAGGCTCAAGACCCGCGCCTGGCGATCCCCTACCGCCTGGGTCAGGATTTCCGTAGGCATAACCGCGACCGGCAGCCCCTGGATCATAAAGGGTTTGATATCGACTTTGCGATCGCGCCCGGCGATTTGCTGCAACCGTACGCCCACCAGCACCCGCTGATGGCGGGAGTTAATCACATCCAGCGCGGCGTAGCAGACGCCGGCGCGCAGCTTGCCGTGCAGCCCCTTGTCGCGGGAACCGCTGGTGGCGCCGGCTTCGGTGGTATTACGGAAATGGAGCAGCGTCAGGTCCGGGATCAGGGCGGTGATAAAAGCCGCCATGGTGGTGGACTTGCCCGCGCCGTTGCCGCCGGACAGGGTGGTCACCAACCCGTCCAAATCAAAGGTACGGGCGAAAAAACCGTTCCAGTTAACCAATGTCAGTGAGCGAAATTTACCACGTTCAATCATGCCAGTTCATCCTCGGCGCTTTCCGACGATCCGTCATTAAGATTGCCATTGTCGTCGTCCTGCTCGTCATTTAGCGATAAGGCCTGTTCAATGGGCATCGCCTCCCCGTCGCGGATCATGCGCAACTGCGCCTCGCGCGCGTCATCGCCGCTGCGTACATCGGCGCCGAAGCGAAATACCGACTCGGTAATGCGAAATTTCGAGGCGTCGTTGCCCATAAACCACACCATGCCCAGCCGGCGCAGGCGGTTAAGCGACGTGCGCACCTTTTCCTGCAGCTTCTGCCGGTCGAGATCGGAGCCGGTGGAACGCTGGTTGACAAGCTTAAGCAGTTTGTTTTCGTCCGCCAGGCCAAGCAGTTCGTCGTAAAGCTCCTGCTGGGTAAAAATCCCTTCATGGGCCAGGCGCTCGGGGCTGAGATAGAGATAACACAGGATTTTACCCACCATCATATCCAGCTCGGACAGAACCGAGCGCGGAATCAGCGTGGTGGAACGCGGGCGCAGGTAAAAAAAGCCTTCCGGCGCGCGCACCAGTTCCACATTGTAGCGGCGGTAAAAGCTCTCGAGCTCCTCCTGGAAATCCATCAGGAACGCGTGGTTGTCCAACTCCTCGACGCCGATATGGCGGCCGGAGCGCAACAGACTGTCGAGAGCCGGAAACAGGGGATTCGACAGGGCTTTTGCCAGCTTGACCGGCATGGTTTCTTCAATACTTATCGATGACATGGGCCTGTACCTTAGCACCGTAATCGTTGATTGCCTGCCACTGCGGCGGTAATCCGGAAAAGTCTGATCCGGCGACACCCAGACGTACTGCCTGATCAACTAAAATACGCGCGACGTCGAAATGGCGCGCGCGCGGGAAACGGGCCAGGTAATCACGCATAACCTGGCCGAGATCCAGCGGCAGATGCTGCTGCGGGTACTGCGCCAGCGCCTGGTCGATCATGGCGGTCAGCTGCTCGCGGATCTCGTTGAATTCTTCATATTCCATGTCCGGCGGCAGTTCGCCGGTCACCTCTTCGCTGCGCAGCGCCAGTTCCTCGTCGCGCATGTCCAGCAGACGGTCGGCGTTGGCGTAGGTCAGCGCCCAGGGATGGTCGAAATAGTTCTGTACCGACTGGCGCAGCCGCTGGGCGAAGACCCGGTTTTTATCCATATCGATGGCGGTGCGGATAAAACGGTGCACGTGGCGATCGTAGCCGATCCACAGATCTATCGCCTGCTGTCCCCAACTGGTAATCCGGTCCAGCTTGTTTTGCAGATCAAAGACCAGCTTGTCGAGAAAGGCCAGATGCTGATGGCCGAGGATCGTGTCCTGGATGCGCAGCAGGTTGGCCTGCAGCTTATCCCCCGCCGCCTCAAGGGTATCCTGGAGTTCCCGCAGGGTACCGGAGGTTTCCGACAGCAGCTGCTCGCAGCTGGCGATGGCGGCGCGCCAGTCCTGGTTGAGCAGCGCCGCGATGTCGTCCTTCACCGACTGCTGCTGTTCGTCCATGATGCGCTGGGTCATGTCGATGCTGTCGAAAATTTCCGCCACCGAATACTTCAGCGGGGCAAATACGTTGCGGTGCCAGTGGAACTCATCGCCGTCCTCTTCCGCCGCCTCGGCCGCACGCTGCAATTCCTGGGCGACAATGGAGAGCTGCACCGATAACCGCAGCGTGGAAAATTCACGCTGGCGAATATAGTAGTCGCTGATGCCGATACCCAGCGGCGTGAGGCGATAGATGGCGTTGCCGTCCGCCAGCTCGCTGACAAAGCGGTTGAGCAGGCGTTGGCGCACCAGATCGTTGATGGCGTTGTTGGCGCGCACCGCCACCGTTTCGTTGGTCTGCGCAAACCCCTGGCTGACGTGACGAAAGGCGTCCACCAGATCGACTTCGCTCATTTCACCGTCCATGCGTTCGCTGTTAAGCGTAGCGATGGCCAGCACAAACGCCAGCCGCTCGATGGGCAGCGAGAGCGAGAAGTCATTTTTCCGGGCCCAGGCGACCAGTTCCGGTACAGTCTGGGAAAATTCACTCATAATTCATCCTTCAGGGAGGGTTTATGCGCCATGACGTGGATGTAGCGCCCCATGCTGATAAAGGGTTCCTGCCGGCAATACCGTTGTTCCATCGCCAATAAGGCCGGAAAATCATCCTGTTGCTGCTGCTTGTTTTGCAGATAGTCATGAAACACCCGCACACCGCTTTTGCCGCTGAGCGTCATGCCCATGGCGGTCAGCCAGCCGAACACCTGTTCAGGATCGCAGGGATGGTCCGGCATCAGGGAGCGTTTTTTTCGTTTCGGCATCCCGGCGGCGACAAATTCAATATTGCCCAGGATCATATTACGCATGACCAGACCGTGCTTATTGTAAAACATTAATGACAGAGCGCCACCCGGCGCCAGGCAATCATACAGCCCTTGCAATAACGCGCGCGGCTCGCTTACCCATTCCAATACCGCATGCAACAATATCAGATCGGCCGGCCTTTCCAAATGGGGTGCGATATCCTGCGCGGCGCTTTGCACAAATTGCATGTGATCCATCACAGACCGCTCCTGCGCCGCTTGCCGCGCCCGCTCAATCATGCCGGACGACAGATCGCACAGCAGCACCCGGTGCCCCAGGGCCGCCAGCTGGCAGGCCATACGGCCCTCGCCGCCGCCGGCGTCGAGGATATACAGCGGGCGGGCGGGCAGCCGCGTCAGCAATCCTTCTAAATCCTGCCAGACCACCGCCTGGCGGATATGCCCTTTGGTGGTGCCGTAAATATTGCGCGCAAATTTTTCAGCAATATCGTCAAAATTGCGGTCCTGCATAATCAATGCTCCGGGCACGACGGACGGGAAAGGCGTTTTTACCATAAACCCGCCGTGAATTGACTATTTTGTCACAGGCTGACTTAGAATGAATCTTTATGGCGCCGGATTGCGCCTGGTTGACTACATTTCATCCAATTGGAGCGTTTTCCGATGCTTTTTGACCTTAAAAAAATCGTCGGCGGGTTATTGTTGCCGCTGCCGCTGCTGATTTTGCTCATGGGCGCCGGGCTATTACTGCTGTGGTTCACGCGCTGGCAGCGGACCGGTAAGGGTCTGGTGACCCTGGGCTGGTCGGTTTTATTGCTGCTGAGCCTGCAACCGGTGGCCGACAGCCTGCTGGCGCCGCTGGAGGCGACATACCCCACCTATCACGGGCGCCAGCCGGGTATCGCCTACGTGGTGGTGCTGGGGGGCGGATACACCTTTAATCCCTTATGGGCGCCCAGTTCCAACCTGATTAACAACAGCCTGCCGCGGGTGGCCGAAGGAATTCGTCTTTATCATGACCATCCCGGCGCCAAAATGGTATTTACCGGCGCGGCGGCGCCGGGCAATCCCGTCAGCAGCGCCGAAACGGCGGCAAGGGTGGCGCAAAGCCTTGGGGTGCCGGCGGGAGATATTATCGTGCTGGAGGCGCCGCGCGACACCCGCCAGGAAGCGGCAAGCGTAGCCGCCCTGGTGGGCAAGGCGCCGTTTTTGCTGGTCACGTCTGCCAACCATATGCCGCGCGCCATGGGGTTTTTCCGGGCCCGGGGGCTGACCCCCATCCCTGCCCCGGCCAACCAGCTGGCGATCGACAGTCCGTTAAACCCGTGGGAAAAGGTGCTGCCGTCGCCCCTATGGCTGGGGCATGCCGACCGCGCCTGGTATGAAACCCTGGGACGCGCCTGGCAAAAAATAACCGGCGACAGCGACGCGCCGGCATCCTGATTGATGCCGCCGTACCGGGGCGATAGCGCCGCGCAAGGCGGGCGCTATCGCCGGCGCACGTCCGTTTAATCAAGCCAGGGGACGAGTTCGCGACCGGCCAGGTCGAATACCGCGCGGTCGAGCAACCCGGTGTGGATATAGCGCGCCGCCGCTTCCCAGATACCGTATAGCCAGCGCCGGTAGAGGAACGCCTCCGACACCGGCGCCTTGCTCAGGTAATGGTAGAGCAGCTCGTTCGCCATGCCGTCCTCGCACAGGCGGAACAAATCGTACTCGCGCGGCGCCCACAGCATGGTGCCGGGATTGAGCATGGCGAGCAGTTGATCGGTGCGCTGGTCCTTGAGCATGCTGCGCAGCGTGAGGTTGCCGTGCACCAGCACGCTGTTTTCCTGATAATCGGCAAACAGTTTTTCACGGCTCTGGCGGGTGCGGAACAACAGGTTGCGGTCTTCATAGGTCAGCAGAGGCGCGGAGACTTTCAGCAGCGTCGACCAAATCACTTCGATACGTTGCGCATACCAGTTGGGCCAGGTATTTTCCTGCGTGCTGTCCACCGTGCCGACGTAGCCATGGCTGTCGATACGGTGCCAGGCCAGCATGCTTTCGACAATCTGATCTTTCAGCAGCTCCCAGCGCTGCGGCGTACGGGTTGGGGCTTCCGCCGAGACCCCGCGCAGGCGTTCCATCAGCAGCAGTTCCTTATACGGCGCCTGCTGGGTTACCACCAGCCCGTAGACCGTGGGCAACCGCACTTCGCCCTCGCGGGCCAGCATGGAAAGCTTGTACGCCTCCTGCTGTGCGATGCCTTGGCAGATATAGCTTTTTGCCAGCAATGAAAGCGGATGTCCTTCCTTATCATACATAGCATAAAGATGCGCATAAGGCTGTTCGCTGATCCGCTCCAGACGGCTCAGGGATTCCCCCAATACTGCGCTTAGCTCAGCTTTCAACTGTTCCATGACAGACTCAACCTTTATATAATGGACAAACGTGTGAATAACAAACACGGGCCATCATGCTGGCTTCACCGGCAAACTTCTTCGTTTCAGATCAAGATTTAGCGGAATATCAGCGGTTATGGCGCATCAGTTCGCGCACGCGCAGCAGCTCTTCCGGCGTATCGACGCCGATGCCCGGCACCTCTTTCGCCACCGCGACATGAATCTTTTCGCCATACCACAGTACCCGCAATTGCTCGAGCATCTCAATCTGCTCCAGCTGGCTTGGTTGCCAGCCCACATAACGGCGGATAAAACCGGCGCGATAGCCATAGATGCCGATATGGCGCAAAAAGGTGTCGCCGATGGTCGCCCGGGAAACGGTGAAACGTTCACGTTCCCAGGGGATGGCGGCGCGGGAAAAATACAGCGCGAAACCCTGGGCATCCATCACCACTTTGACCGCGTTCGGATTAAAGGCTTCCTCGGCGGTGGTGATGGGCACCGCAAGCGTGGCCATGCCCGCCTGGCAATGGGCCAGATTATCAGCCACCTGGCGGATAATGACCGGCGGGATGAGCGGCTCGTCGCCTTGCACATTGACGACGATCTGGTCATCGGGAAATTGATAGCGGTCGATCACTTCCGCCAGGCGTTCGGTACCGGAGTGATGATCGGGGCGGGTCATGCAAACCTCGCCGCCGGCCTGGCGGACGGCATCCACCACGCCGGCGTGATCGGTCGCCACGATAACCCGGTCCGCGCCGGATTCCTGCGCGCGCTCCATGACATGCACCACCATCGGCTTGCCGTTAATATCCGCCAGGGGTTTGCCCGGCAGGCGGCTGGAGGCGAACCGCGCGGGAATGATAGCCACGAAACTCATTGATTTGTCTCGTCCAATGTCAGGGCGCGGGCCTCGCTCTCCAATAATACCGGTATACCGTCCCGGACCGGATAGGCCAGGGCATCCGATTTACAGATGAGTTCCTGTTTTTCTTTATTAAAATACAGCTTGCCGTTACATACCGGGCACGCCACGATTTCCAATAAACGGTGATCCATGTTTCCTCCAGCATACACACCCTGCGATGCGTCGATGGCCCAGAGAATAGCATAATGCGGCGGCGGGCGGGAATGGTTACGGCGATTAGCTGTAATTGACGTCACAACGATTGACGCAGGCTATTAACATTTTTGCAAAATAGGGTTGATCCAGGCACAGGAACGGCGTAATATTTTTTGTGAGCTACATCACACTTTAGACATTTAAGAGACAAACCTGCCATGAAAAAATTAAATAAAATAATTGCTTTGTTTGCTAATTTTAGCCGCTAAGCAAAAAATAACATCGCTCTCTCGGCCCGATCATCCCTGATGACCGGGCCGATTGTTTTTTCGCCGCCAAAAAAACGCCCCCTTATCAGCCCGCCCGGTTCCGGCGTGATTGACGCTAGCGCTTTTGCCGCGAGGCGATAATCGCCCGCTCGATAGGCGCCAGCAGCGCCTGCGCGTCCCGCTCCGGCAACTGGGCGCTTACCGGCAGATACCACCAGTTGGCCTGGGCGAAAGCGCGGCATTTCACCGCGTCTTTTTCCGTCATCAACAGCGTCTGGTGCGGCAAGGCCAGCGGCGCCAATTGCTCCAGGCGATAAGCCTGATGATCGCCGAAGGCAATTTCACCTTCGGTGACCACGCCAAGGGCGCGCAGGGTGGCGAAAAACCGCGGCGGATGCCCGATGCCCGCCATCGCCACGACCGAGCGCAGTTGCCCGGCAGGCCGGGTTTCACCGCTGGCCAAATTGACCGCGTCGCCCGGCACCAGGCGCATGGGAATCTCACCCGGTAATGCCTCGCCCCCGTTGACAATCACGGCGTCGACGCGTTTCAACCGGCCGGCCCGCTCGCGCATGGGGCCCGCCGGCAGCCACCAGCCGTTGCCAAAACGCCTGACGCCATCCACCACGACCCATTCGATGTCCCGCGCCAGCGCATAATGTTGCAGGCCGTCATCGGTGATAATCACATCCAGCGGCCGTCCGGCCAACAAGGCCGCCACCGCGTCCGCGCGCTTAGGCGCCACCGCCACCGCGGCGGCGGTGCGCTGGAAAATCAACACCGGCTCATCCCCCGCCTGTCGGCTGGTGGTATTGTCGTCCAGCAGCAGCGGGTAGCCGTCGGCCCGCCCGCCGTAGCCGCGGGATACCACGCCGACCCGCCAGCCGCGCCGCTGCAAATGCTCCACCAGCCACAACACCACGGGTGTTTTGCCGTTGCCGCCGGCGGTCAGGTTGCCCACCACCACCACCGGCACCGGGAAGCGGTAGGTTTTACGCCATCCCAGGCGATAGCCCAGCTTTATCAGCGCGCTGACCAGGCCGTATAGCCAGGATAACGGCAGCAGCAGCCAATACAGTTTCGACCCGCCGAACCAGATGCGATCAATCATTGCCGAACTGCATCCGGTGCAGTTGGGCATACGCGCCCTTCTGCGCCAGCAGGTCCTGATGCGAACCGCGCTCCACGATACGGCCGTTTTCCACCACCAGGATCTCATCGGCTTTTTCGATGGTCGACAGCCGATGGGCAATCACCAGCGAGGTGCGGTTTTTTTGCAGCGCGTCCAGCGCCTTCTGGATGGCGCGCTCCGATTCGGTGTCCAGCGCCGAGGTGGCCTCGTCAAGGATCAGGATCGGGCAATCACGCAGCAACGCGCGGGCAATGGCGATGCGCTGCCGCTGTCCGCCGGACAGCAGCACGCCGTTTTCACCGATGACCGTATCCAGGCCCTTATCCATTTTGGCGATAAAATCCATGGCGTACGCCATGCGGGCCGCATTCTCGATTTCCTCGCGCGAAAACCGGTCCTTGCGGGCATAGGCAATATTATTGGCGATGGTATCGTTAAATAAATGCACATTTTGCGAGACCAGCGCCACCTGATCGCGCAGCGATGACAGCTTGTATTCCCGCAGGTCATGTCCGTCCAGCAACACCGCGCCCTCCTGGACATCGTAAAACCGCGTCAGGAGGTTGGCGATGGTGGATTTGCCGGATCCGGAACGCCCGACCAGCGCCACCGTTTTGCCCGCGGGGATGGTCAGGCTGATATGTTCAAGGGAGGGTGTTTCCTTGCCGGGGTAATAAAAAGTGACGTCGCGGAATTCAACATGGCCTTCGGCGCGCTCGATCTCCAGCGTACCCTCATCCTTCTCCTGCTCCATATCCAGGATGGCAAACAGGGTCTGGCAAGCGGCCATGCCCCGTTGGAACTGGGAATTAACGTTAGTGAGCGATTTCAGCGGGCGCATCAGCGCAATCATGGATGAGAACACCACGGTAATGGTGCCGGCGGTCAGGTTTTGCATCACGCTCGGGAAACTGGCGGCATACAGGACAAACGCCAGTGCCAGTGAGGCGATAAACTGGATCACCGGGTCGGAGACCGACGAGGCGGAAACCATTTTCATGCCCTGCTGGCGCATGCGGTTGCTGACATGGTTGAAACGTTCGTTCTCGACCTTTTGGCCGCCGAAAATCAATACTTCCTTATGGCCTTTCAGCATCTGCTCGGCGCTGGTGGTGACCTGCCCCATGGTGTTCTGCATATTTTTGCTGATATTGCGAAAGCGTTTCGACACCTGGCGGATGGCAATGGAAACAATGGGGGCGATAACCACCAGGATCAGCGACAGTTGCCAGCTGTAATAGAACATCATGATAAACAGGCCGATAATCGAGGCGGTTTCGCGGATAACGGTAATCAGCGCGCTGGATGACGAGGAGGCCACCTGTTCCGAATCATAGGTAATGCGCGACAGCAGGGTACCGGTGGATTGCTGATCGAAAAAGGACACGGGCATGCCCATCATATGGCTGAACAGCCGGCGGCGCATTTGCATCACGACTTTGCCGGATACCCAGGATACACAATAACTGGAAACAAAACCGGTTGAACCGCGCACCACCATCAGGCCGATAACGGCCAGCGGCATCCACACCAGGATGCTGTTGTCGCTTTTGCCGAACCCGTCGTCCAGCAACGGCTTGAGTAATGACAGCATCAGGGTATCGCTGGCGGCATTCAGTATCAGGGCGATGGCAGAGACTATCAGGCCCGCCTTAAAAGGGGAGATCATCGGCCATAGGCGACGGAACGTCTGCCAGGTGGAGAGATCTTTATCATTAAGCATGCATTTAACCAGCGCTGAGTCTAAATAGCCGACCATTCTACTCATTATCGGCGTGGACGCCAAACCACTGGTGATACCAACGTGGCATAATTTGCTCCCGATATCCTTTTATCACCCAATTATTGTCATAAAAATGAATACTGACCTGACCTGAGCGGGCGGTATCATGCCAGGCGATGCCTTCCTGCCGGTAACGCTCCCTGATGAGCGGCGCGGGCAGGTGCCAGGGATTAAAGCGCGCCGCCGACGCCAGCGCCGCCGCTGGACGCACCGCGCGTAAAAAGGCCCGGGTGGACGAGGTTTTGCTGCCGTGGTGGGGAATCTGGAGAATATCGGCGCGCAGCCGGCCGCGGGCGGTCCTGAGCAAGGCTCGCTCGGCCGGCGACTCGATATCGCCGGTTAACAGCACGCTGAACGCGCCGTCCTCTATTTTGATCACGCAGGAATCATCATTGCCGGCTTTTTTAACCTGCGCCGGCGGCCACAGGACGCTGAACGTCAGTCCCTGCCATTGCCAGCGCTGTCCCACGACGCAGGGAAGATGGCCATTGCCGCGGTAAGAGCTGGCGACCGGCACCCCCGGGAACGCCCGTTTGAGGGTGCCGAGCCCGCCGATATGATCCTGATGGCTGTGGCTGAGGTAAATACCTTCCGGCGACAGGCCGCGCCAGGCCAGATAAGGCAGGATTTCCGCTTTGCCGATATCGCCGCCGCGCCAGCCGGCGCCGGTATCATATATCAGCGCTTTACCATGGCGCTCCACCACCACCGCCAGCCCGTGGCCGACGTCCAGCATATCCAACCGCCAGCGAGGCCGATCCGCCCTGTCGCGCGGCGCCAGCAGCAGCGCGCCGAGCACCAGCATATTGAGTCGATAGGTGCGCCACCAGCCGAAACGCCAGATAATCACCGCCAGCCAGCCGCCGATGCTCCACAGGATGCCGGTTTCCGGCAAATCCCGCCACCCACGCTGTAGCGGCGCCAGCGGCATAAAGACCAGCGTCAGCGATTGGTCGGCCAGATACCACAGCAGACGGCTCAGCGGCGGCAGCATGCCCAGGCAGATTGCCGCCAGGATCAGGGGCGTGGTGATAAACGACACCAGCGGCACCGCCCACAGGTTGGCAGGCAGCGACAGCGGATTAACGCCGTGGAATAATCCCCATTGCAGCGGCAGCAGCAACAGGGTCATGCCGGCCTGCAAATGTATCCAGCGCAGCCAGGCCCAGCGCAGCCCGGACTGGAAACGCGCCGGCAGCGGCGCCCACTGAAACCAGAAAATCAGCGCCGCCACCGCCAGGCATGACAGCCACAGGCTGCTTGACAGCACGCTAAGCGGGTCGGTAACCACTATCAGCGCCACGCACCACAGCCAAACCTGCCAGGCCCCGCAGCACACGCCGCGCATACGCAGCAGGAGCCATAGCGTCAGCGCCAGCAGCGCGCGGATGGCCGGAAAATTCACGCCGGAAATCCATACATACCCCGCCGCGGCCAGCCAGCCGATCGCCAGCGGCATCACCGGGCCGACCCAGCGCCCGGGCAGGACAAACTGGCCGCCGCGCGCCAGCAGCCAGCCAAACAGGGCCGCCAGTGAAATATGCAGGCCGGATATGGCCATCAGATGTGCGGTGCCGGTTTGCTGTAACAGCAGGCGTAGATCCTCCGGCATGCCCCGGCTTTCGCCAAACCCCAGCGCCAGTAAAATGGACGGCCAGCGCAGATCGGCGAACCGGGCGGCGGCGTTGTCGATAAGCCTTTGCCGCAAGCCGCAGCGGGCGTCTTCCACTTTGGCTTTGACGACCCGGCCCACCAGCGGTTGATGATTGGCGACGGCCCAGCGCTGGCTGTCAAAACCGCCCTGATTGAGCCGGCTATGCTGGGGGCGCAGCTTCAGCATCATTTTCCACTGCTGCCCGGCGCACCAGCGCTCCGGCAGCGACGCCCAGCTGATGGCGGCATGGACCGGAGGAAACACCCGTTTGCCCCCGGCCTGGGTTATTTTAATCACCGCGCCCGCGCGCGGGTTATGCCCATGATGGATACTGACGATATGGGCGCGCACGATAGCCCTGGGTTGGGATAATAGCGCCGTCTGCTCCAGTAATTGTATGGCGCAAAAACCGCTCCAGGCGAACGCGGCCAGAAATACCGCCGCTAAACGGCACCCTGGAGCGGGAAATAAGAGCAAGGCCCAGGCGGCCAGCGCAACGCCATGCAGCGCGGTGGGGGCCGGCAATACGGGTAAAAAGCCCAAGGGCACTATGCCGGCTATGGCGCAAAACGCCATATGGTTAACGGATAACGGCATCAGTAATAGGGTCCGGCAATCATCGGCGTGCCATCCTGGCGACATGACAGTGACGCCGAGTATTGTCCATGCCATCGGTCGCCGCCATCAGGGGTATGCGATAAGGCGATGCCGCTTCAGGACAATAAGATAGCCTTAACAGCCGGGCGCGCCAGGCTGCGCGCAAGCGCGCATTTGCCCTGGCGCAACCGGCGGCGCTTTTTTCACCGCCGCTGACGTCCAGGCATAAAAAAAGACACCCGAAGGTGTCTTGTTTGCGGCTGGCTTACAACGCCGGTGGGTCAACGCCCGGAGGCATTATGAGCCATAAATATTGGCGCGGTCGCGCAGCTCTTTGCCGGGCTTGAAATGGGGGACATATTTGCCTTCCAGTTCAACCTTATCCCCGGTTTTAGGGTTGCGTCCGACACGCGGTGCACGGTAGTGAAGTGAAAAACTGCCGAAACCACGGATTTCAATGCGCTCACCGCCGGCGAGGGTGGTCGCCATATGTTCGAGCATCTCTTTCACAGCATCCTCGACGATTTTTGCCGGGATATGAGCGTGCTGTCCAGCAAGTCTTTCAATAAGTTCAGACTTGGTCATAGTTCCTCCAAGTGCGCATTCCAGCGGATAAAGCAGGAACACGACCCAACTTAGCTACCGTCCAGGAGCGGCCGTCTCGCCGCTCCCCCATTATTATTCGCCTTTAGCTGCCTTGAACGCTTCAGCCATTGCACTGGAGAAATTGCTGGTATCTTCCTGCTTGTTGGTGCTGTTCACAGTGGCGATAGCATCTTTCTCATCAGCTTCATCCTTAGCACGAACGGACAGGCTGACAACGCGGTTTTTACGATCAACGCCGGTGAATTTAGCTTCAACGTCGTCGCCCACGTTCAGGACCAGGGTAGCGTCTTCAATGCGGTCACGCGATGCTTCGGAAGCACGCAGGTAACCTTCAACGCCGCCAGCTAATTCAACTGTAGCACCTTTAGCGTCAACTGCAGTGACTTTACCGGTAACAATGGTACCTTTCTTGTTCAAAGACAGGTAGTTATTAAACGGATCTTCAGCCAGTTGCTTCACGCCCAGTGAAATACGTTCGCGTTCTGCGTCAACCTGCAGGACCACGGCCGCGATTTCGTCGCCTTTCTTGTATTCGCGCACGGCTTCTTCGCCGGCAACATTCCAGGAGATGTCGGACAGATGAACCAGGCCGTCGATGCCGCCGTCCAGGCCGATGAAGATACCAAAGTCAGTGATTGACTTGATCTTGCCTTCGACGCGGTCACCCTTATTATGGGTTTCGGCGAACTGCTGCCATGGGTTGGCTTTGCACTGCTTGAGGCCCAGGGAGATACGGCGACGTTCTTCGTCGATATCCAGAACCATGACTTCAACCACGTCGCCCACGTTAACAACCTTGGACGGATGGATGTTTTTGTTGGTCCAATCCATTTCGGAAACGTGAACCAGGCCTTCGACGCCTTCTTCGATTTCAACGAAGCAGCCGTAATCGGTCAGGTTGGTCACGCGGCCGGTGAGGCGAGTGCCTTCCGGGTAACGTTTGGCGATAGCCACCCACGGATCTTCGCCGAGCTGTTTCAGGCCCAGGGAAACACGGGTACGTTCACGGTCGAATTTCAGGACCTTAACGGTGATTTCATCGCCGACATTGACGATTTCGCTCGGATGCTTAACACGCTTCCAGGCCATATCGGTAATATGCAGCAAGCCATCGACGCCGCCCAGATCGACAAACGCGCCATAGTCGGTAAGGTTCTTGACGATACCCTTAACTTCCATGCCTTCCTGCAGGTTTTCCAGCAGCTGATCGCGTTCCGCACTGTTTTCGGACTCGATCACCGCGCGACGGGAAACCACCACGTTGTTACGTTTCTGGTCCAGCTTGATAACTTTAAACTCAAGCTCTTTGCCTTCCAGATGCAGGGTATCGCGTACCGGACGCACGTCAACCAACGAACCCGGCAGGAACGCACGGATGCCGTTCAGTTCGACGGTGAAACCGCCCTTCACTTTGCCGTTGATGATGCCGGTAACGGTCGCGGCTTCTTCGTAGGCTTTTTCCAGCATCAGCCAGGCTTCATGGCGCTTGGCTTTTTCGCGAGACAGCAGGGTCTCACCGAAACCGTCTTCCACCGCGTCAAGCGCGACGTCGACCTGATCGCCAACCTTGATTTCCAGCTCGCCCTGAGCATTTTTAAACTGCTCGATAGGAATAGCGGATTCGGATTTCAGACCGGCGTCAACCAGTACGACATCTTTATCGATGGAAACAACGGTACCGCGCACGATGGAACCAGGACGGGTTTCGATTTCTTTCAGGGATTCTTCAAAGAGTTGAGCAAAAGATTCTGTCATATTTGATAATCTTCAGGTGTTTTTGATTAACGTCCATCCGGCATCCTGCTCGATGGGGTTGTTTTACACGCCCTATTGCCAGTCCCTGCAACGGGGTAGTTGTTTCCAAGGCTACGACAACGCCAGTATACGCCGTGAATGCGCCAATGCCTGAGCTATCACTTCATCGATAGTCATGCGGGTGGAATCCAGTACCAGAGCATCTGATGCCGGAACCAGCGGCGCCACCGGGCGGTTCCTGTCGCGTTCGTCCCTTTCCTTTATCTCGGATAAAAGGCGTTCAAAGTTAACACTAAAGCCCTTTTCCTGCAACTGCCGCATGCGGCGGTGCGCTCTTTCTTCCGAGGACGCGTCGAGAAAAATCTTCACCGGCGCCTCGGCAAACACCACGGTGCCCATATCCCGGCCGTCGGCAATCAGGCCCGGCGCCTCGCGGAATGCCCGCTGCCGACGCAGCAGGGCCTCGCGCACCCGGGGAAACGCGGCAATCTTGGAGGCGGTATTGCCCACCTCCTCGTTACGGATTTCACCGCTGACATCCTCGCCCTCGAGGATGATTTCCAGCTCGCCCGCCTGTACCTTGAAGCGTACGTCGAGATGCGCCGCCAGCGGCACCAGCGCTTCCTCCGCGTTGATATCGACCTGGTGGTGCAACGCCGCCAGGGCCAGGACGCGGTAAATGGCCCCCGAATCCAGCAGATGCCACCCTAATGCTTCCGCCAATGCTTTACACAGAGTGCCTTTCCCTGCACCGCTCGGTCCGTCGATGGTGATCACCGGGACTACTGCTGTCATTGTTTTCTCCTCTCAGCGGTTTGATTCTGGTTCCATAAATAATGAATTTACTATGATGCATTATACGCATCATAAGGAATAACGGTTACCCTTCGGCGTCAGGATCGTGAAATTAAGACACCGCGCGCGCGTTTTCATTCACCGGCGCGCCGCACGGCCGGTGAATAAACGGGAAAAGCGGGTTACGCCAGGGTGCTGATGGCGGCCAGCTGGCGGAAATAATCGGGGAAGGTTTTATTGGTGCACTTCGGATCGCGGATAGTCACCGGGGTATCGGACAACGCCACCAAGGAGAAGCACATCGCCATACGGTGATCGTTATAGGTGTCGATCGTGGCGGATATCAGCCTGGCCGGCGGCGTGATGGCGATATAGTCCTCGCCCTCCACCACGCCGGCGCCCACTTTGCGCAGCTCGGTGGCCATGGCCGCCAGCCGGTCGGTTTCCTTGACGCGCCAGTTGTAGATATTGCGCAGGGTGGTGGTGCCGCCGTCGGCGAACAGGGCGGTGGTGGCGATGGTCATGGCGGCGTCGGGAATATGGTTCATGTCCATATCGATGGCGTGCAGCCCGCCCCGGCGGCATTCGATAAAATCATCGCCCCAGCGGATGGTGGCGCCCATGCGCTCCAGCACATCGGCGAAGCGGATATCGCCCTGCACGCTGTTTTTGCCGATACCGGTAACCCGCACCGTGCCGCCGCGGATGGCCGCCGCCGCCAGGAAATACGACGCGGACGAGGCATCGCCCTCCACCAGATACTCGCCCGGCGAGCTATACCTCTGGCCGCCTTGCAGGTAAAACACCCGGTAGTCGTCATGGCGCGCCTGTATGCCAAAGGTTTTCATCAACGCCAGGGTGATATCAATATACGGCTTGGAAACCAGCTCGCCTTTGATGCGGATGGTGGTATCCCCGGCGGCCAGCGGCGCCGTCATCAGCAGGGCGGTGAGAAACTGGCTGGACACGCTGCCGTCGACGGTAATATCGCCGCCGCGAAAACCGCCGCGCAAACGCAACGGCGGGTAATTTTCCTGCTCCAGGTAATCCACCTCCGCGCCGCCCTGGCGCAGGGCATCCACCAGATGACCGATGGGACGCTCTTTCATGCGCGGCTCGCCGGTCAGGGTAATGTCATGCCGGCCCAGGCACAGCACTGCTGCCAGGGGCCGCATGGCGGTGCCGGCGTTGCCGAGAAACAGCGACAGCGGCGCCGGCGCGGTCAGGGCCTGCCCCCGGCCATCGATCTCGCATGTCCTGCGATCGTCGCTTAACCGGCAGACGACCCCGAGCGCGGCCAGGGCATCGAGCATATGGCGCACATCGTCGCTGTCGAGCAGATTGGTCAGGCGGGTGGTGCCGTCGGCCAGCGCCGCCAGCAACAGCGCCCGGTTCGAAACGCTTTTCGAGCCGGGAAGATTAATGGTGCCATCGACAAGTGCCACCGGTTGTAGGGTCAGGGATTCCAGCATGTGAAGCGCGTTCTCCAGCAAAAACAAAAACTCAGGCGATTGTAAACCCGCACAACAGCGTGAAGCGGGGGTAATAGGCAAGGAGGGCAAAGCGCGGCGCGCCGGGAACGCCTTAAAATAACGCACAGGCGTTGACCCGCAGGGCGGCTCTCACGGATGAGAGCCGCAACGGCGCGCCGGAGTTTCCAAGGCGGTATTTACCGCGGCTTAACGACCCGGCCCATCCTGCCCGTCAGTACGGAGTTAGCCATGGCGCCGGGCGAATCCATCCATAAAGGACACCAGCGCCTCGACGCCCGCCAGGGGCATGGCATTATACAGGGAAGCGCGCATCCCGCCCACGACGCGATGGCCTTTCAGCGCGTGCAGCCCCGCCGCGACGGATTCATCCAGGAACAGTTTATCCAGCGCCGCATCCGCCAGTAAAAAGGGCACGTTCATGCGCGAACGGTTGGCCGGGGCGACATCGTTGCGGTAGAAATCGCTTTGGTCGATGTAATGATACAATGTATCCGCCTTGGCCTGGTTGCGTTTGTCCATTTCCACCAGTCCGCCCTGCGCCTTCAGCCATTTAAATACCAGGCCGGACAGGTACCAGGCAAAGGTGGGCGGCGTATTGAACATGGAGTCATTCTCCGCCAGCACCTTATAATCCAGCACCGACGGCAGCTCGCGCCGCGCCTTGCCCAGCAGGTCGTCACGCACAATCACCAGCGTCAGGCCCGCCGGGCCGATATTCTTCTGCGCGCCGGCATAGATCACGCCAAAACGGCTGACATCCAGGGGACGGGACAAAATAGTGGAGGAATAATCGGCGACGACCACTTTATCGCCGAAATCAGGCAATTCATCAATCGCCAGGCCGTCGATGGTTTCGTTCGGACAGTAATGCACGTAGGCGCCGTCGGCGGATAAGTTCCATTCGCGCATGGGCTTAATCGCGCGCAGGCCGTCAATCCGTGTTTTGACGTCGATAACCTTCGGGTCACAATATTTCTGCGCTTCGCTTATGGCGCTATGCGCCCAGTAGCCGCCGTCGATATAGTCGGCGCTGGCGCTGTCGCCCAACAGATTGAGCGGCACCGCGGCAAACTGCGCCCGCGCGCCGCCGTGGCAGAACAGCACCTTATAATGGTCCGGAATACTCAGCAGCTCGCGCAGATCCTGTTCGGACTCCCGGGCCACCTCGATAAATTCCTTACTGCGATGGCTGATCTCCATCACCGACGTACCCAGACCGTGCCAGTTGCACAGTTCCTGCTCCGCGCGCCGCAAGACTTCCACCGGTATCATTGCCGGACCGGCGCTAAAATTAAACACCTGATTCATTTCCATCCACCACGTTGGCCAAAAAATTCGTTAATACTCATTCTATCGTTTTTATCACTCGCATCGGGGCGTCGCAACGGTTATTGCTTATCGGGCGTAATTTCAGCGCCGCCACCCGCACCCGGTCTTAACGGCGCCAGGGCGGATAAAACCGGCCGCTGCCGCGCTCACGATCGGGGGAATACATGGAGGCACGGCAGAAAACACCGTATTATGCGCCTTTCAAGACAATAAAAAGAGAACCTGCATGTCACAAACATTTATTCCCGGTAAAGACGCCGCCCTAGAAGACTCCATCGCCCGCTTTTACCAGCAGCTCGGCGCGCTGGGATTTAATATCGAAGAGGCTTCCTGGCTGAATCCCGTGCCGCACGTGTGGTCGGTGCATATCCGCGATCGCGACTGTCCGCTGTGTTTTACCAACGGTAAGGGCGCCAGTAAAAAAGCCGCCCTGGCGTCGGCGCTGGGCGAGTATTTCGAGCGGTTGTCCACCAACTATTTTTTTGCCGATTTTTATCTTGGCGCCAGTATCGCCAATGACGGGTTCGTGCATTATCCCAACGAGAAATGGTTCGCGCTGCCCGCCGATGGCCGTTTGCCGTCGGGCATCCTCGACGATGGCCTGCGGGCATTTTACGATCCGCAGCAGGAGCTGACCGCCCCCGCGCTGGTCGACCTGCAATCAGGCAATGCCGCGCGCGGCATCTGCGCCCTGCCGTTTGAGCGTCAGTCCGACCGGCAGACGGTGTATATCCCGGTGAACATCATCGGCAACCTGTATGTCTCCAACGGCATGTCGGCGGGCAATACCGCCAATGAAGCCCGGGTGCAGGCATTGTCGGAAGTGTTCGAGCGCCATATAAAGAACCGGATTATCGCCGAGTCCATAAGCCTGCCGGCTATCCCGCCGGCGGTAATGGCCCGTTATCCCGGCGTGATCGAGGCCATCGCCCGCCTGGAAGAGGAGGGCTTCCCGATTTTCGCCTATGACGCGTCGCTGGGCGGGCTGTATCCGGTGATGTGCGTGGTATTGTTTAATCCCGCCAACGGCACCTGCTTCGCCTCGTTTGGCGCGCATCCGGACCTCGGCGTGGCGCTGGAGCGCACGGTAACCGAATTGTTGCAGGGCCGCAGCCTGAAAGACCTGGATGTGTTCACGCCGCCGACCTTTGACGACGAGGAAGTGGCGGAGCAGACCAATCTGGAAACCCATTTTATCGACTCCAGCGGCCTGATTTCCTGGGATCTGTTTAAGCAGGATGCTGATTACGACTTTGCCGACTGGGACTTCAGCGGCAGCACCGGCGACGAATTCACCACTCTGATGGCCATTTTCCAGCGCCTGCACGCCGAAGTCTATATCGCCGATTACGAGCATCTGGATGTGTATGCCTGCCGCATCCTGGTGCCCGGGATGTCGGATATCTATCCGGTTGAAGACTTGCTGTTGGCCAATAACACCATGGCCGCCCATCTGCGCGCCACCCTGACCAGCCTGCCCGGCAGCCGCTGGCCGAAGCAGCGCTACCTGGCGCTGATAGAGCAGCTGGACGACGAAGGGCTGGACGACTTCACCCGCGTCCGGGAACTGCTGGGGCTGGCGACCGGCAGGGATAACGGCTGGTTTACCCTGCGCGTGGGCGAGCTGAAGGTGATGCTGGCGCTGGCGGGCGGCGACCTGGAGCAGGCGCTGATGTGGACCGAATGGACAAGGGACTTCAATGCATCGGTTTTTACGCCGGAACGCGAAAATTTTTACCGCTGCCTGCATAGCCTGCTGTTGCTGACCCAGGAACCGGACCGCGAGCTGGGGCAGTATGTTGCCGCCTTTGCGCGCATGTACGGCCAGGCCACGCTTGAGCGCGCGCAGGCGGCGCTTAAGGGCGAAAACTGTTTTTACGGCTTATTCGATATCGACAGCGACCTGCACGCCCTGCCCACCCACCGCGCCCTGCTTGCCGCCTATGAAAAGCTGCAGGCGGCCAAACGCCGCTATTGGCGCCCGGCATAAGGTTACGCCGGCGCGCCGCTGCAAACCGCCGATCCGCCGCGCCGGGACGGTGAACATCCCGGCATCACATGCACGACCGTCGGGCACCGCGCCCGGCGGCCATGACGACGGCCCGCCGTGCCCGTGGGCCACAAGATAACCCTGCATTTTTTGTGCCTTGCGCGTATAGTAGAGCCATAAATATGAAGCCGCGATGAAGATAACAGCGCGGTTATTGACGTTTCCTTTTTAGCGTCATTGTTTCAGGAAAGTAAAATCCGGCAAAATAATAGGTCCGGATGAAACAAATTACCCACATTAATGGCTATTCCATAACGCGTCAAAATGTACAAAAAATGTGGTCTTCAAATCTTTATGTAATAATTAAAATTTATTTTTTCTTTATTTATCAAATATTTGAAATAAATGAGACGCCTTATCTTGCCTGTCAAGGGGGATTAAGTTTGGGCCATTATGATCTATATCAATTTTTGCTCTATACTCGTTTGTTAGAATTAGGTCGTTAATTAATCCAACGAGAGAGTTTGTGTGAAGTCTGACAACCCTTTTGACCTGAAATTACCCGATGCCATGGCGAAAGTTGCTGAAGAGGCGGGCGTCTATAAAGCAACCAAGCAACCGTCAAAAACGTTTTTTCTGGCCATTACCGCCGGCGTTTTTATTTCCATAGCCTTCGCGTTCTATATTACAGCTACCACCGGTGCCGGCACCATGCCTTACGGCATCTCCAAGCTTATCGGCGGTATATGCTTTTCGTTGGGATTAATGTTGGTGGTGGTTTGCGGCGCCGACCTGTTCACCTCCACGGTGCTCATCATGGTGGCGAAAGCCAGCGGACGCATCACCTGG
Source organism: Sodalis sp. C49 (assembly GCF_046352915.1). Taxonomy (NCBI): domain Bacteria; kingdom Pseudomonadati; phylum Pseudomonadota; class Gammaproteobacteria; order Enterobacterales; family Bruguierivoracaceae; genus Sodalis; species Sodalis sp. C49. The sequence goes on from NZ_CP163303.1 coordinate 1,935,242, forward strand.
GGACAGCTGGTTCGCAACTGGATCAACGTCTACATCGGCAACCTGTTCGGCGCGTTGTTTTTCGTCGCCCTGATTTGGTTCTCCGGTGAGCATATGGTGGCAAACGGCGCGTGGGGCCTTAACGTTTTGCAAACCGCCGATCATAAAATGCACCATACTTTTATCGAAGCGGTATGTCTGGGGATCCTGGCTAATCTGATGGTCTGCCTGGCGGTGTGGATGAGTTATTCCGGCCGCAGCCTGACGGATAAAATGTTCGCCATGATTTTCCCGGTCGCGATGTTCGTTGCCAGCGGTTTTGAGCATAGCATCGCCAATATGTTTATGATCCCGCTGGGCATCGTTATCAAGAATTTCGCAGCGCCGGAATTCTGGCAGGCCGTTGGGATGGCACCAGAACAGTTTTCACACCTGACCATTAGCAACTTTATCATCGATAATCTGATACCGGTTACCATCGGCAACATTATCGGCGGGGGGTTACTGGTAGGGTTGACGTACTGGATGATTTATCTGCGCGGTGGGAACAAGCATTAACCTGTTTGTCTCGCATCGTAAAGCCGGGTTTCAAGAAATCCACATTAGAAGGTAGGTATACAATGACCGATCTGAACACAAAACTAGCCACTGCTTGGGAAGGTTTTAGCAAAGGCGACTGGCAGAATGAAGTCAATGTTCGTGACTTTATCCAGAAAAACTATACCCCCTATGAAGGCAACGAAGCCTTCCTGGCAGGTGCTACTCCCGCCACCACGGAACTGTGGGGCAAGGTTATGGAAGGCATCAAAACCGAAAACCGCACCCATGCGCCGGTTGATTTTGATACGGATGTTGCCTCTACCATTACCTCCCATGACGCCGGCTATATCGCCAAGGGCCTGGAAAAAATCGTCGGCCTGCAAACCGACGCGCCGTTGAAACGCGGCCTGATTCCGTTCGGCGGCATCAAGATGGTTGAAAGCTCCTGCAAAGCGTATGACCGCGAGCTGGATCCGGAAATCAAGAAAATCTTTACCGAATACCGCAAGACCCATAACCAGGGTGTGTTCGATGTCTATACTCCGGACATCCTGAAATGCCGTAAAACCGGGGCCCTGACAGGTCTGCCCGATGCCTACGGCCGTGGCCGCATCATCGGCGACTACCGTCGTATCGCCCTGTACGGCATCGACTACCTGATGAAAGATAAATTCGCCCAGTTCACCTCTTTGCAAAGCAAAATGGAAAACGGCGAAGATCTGGAAGCGACTATCCGTCTGCGTGAAGAAATCGCCGAACAACATCGCGCCCTGGCGCAAATCAAGGAAATGGCCGCCAAATACGGTTGCGACATCTCCGTTCCGGCAACCACCGCGCAGGAAGCCGTGCAGTGGACCTACTTCGGCTATCTGGCCGCGGTGAAATCCCAGAACGGTGCCGCCATGTCCTTCGGCCGTACCTCGACGTTCCTTGATATCTTTATCGAACGCGACCTGAAAGCCGGCAAAATCACTGAAGAACAAGCACAGGAACTGATTGACCACCTGGTCATGAAACTGCGTATGGTCCGTTTCCTGCGTACCCCGGAATATGACGAACTGTTCTCCGGCGACCCGATTTGGGCCACCGAATCCCTGGGCGGCATGGGCGTTGACGGCCGTACCCTGGTTTCCAAGACCAGCTTCCGTTTCCTGAATACCCTGTACACCATGGGACCGGCTCCTGAACCGAACATGACCATCCTGTGGTCGGAAAAACTGCCGATCAGCTGGAAGAAATTCACCGCCAAGGTGTCTATCGATACGTCTTCCGTACAGTATGAAAACGATGACCTGATGCGTCCCGATTTCAACAACGACGATTACGCTATCGCCTGTTGCGTCAGCCCGATGGTTGTCGGTAAACAAATGCAGTTCTTCGGCGCCCGCGCCAACCTGGCCAAAATGGTGCTGTACGCAATCAACGGCGGCATGGACGAAAAAGCCAAAATCCAGGTCGGCCCTAAAACCGCGCCAATCATGGATGCCGTACTGGACTATGATACCGTGCTGAGCAGCATGGACCACTTCATGGACTGGCTGGCTAAACAGTACGTCACCGCGCTGAACGTCATTCACTATATGCATGACAAGTACAGCTACGAAGCCGCGCTGATGGCGCTGCATGACCGCGACGTATACCGTACCATGGCCTGTGGTATCGCCGGCTTGTCCGTTGCCGCCGACTCACTGTCCGCCATCAAGTACGCCAAGGTTAAGCCTATCCGTGATGCCGAAGGCATGGCCGTTGACTTTGATATCGAAGGCGAATATCCGCAGTTCGGTAACAATGACTCACGCGTCGATGATATCGCCTGCGACCTGGTGGAACGTTTCATGAAGAAAATTCAGAAACTGCCGACCTACCGTAACGCGGTACCGACCCAGTCCATCCTGACCATCACCTCGAACGTGGTTTATGGTAAGAAGACCGGTAATACCCCTGATGGACGTCGTTCAGGCGCGCCGTTCGGACCGGGCGCCAACCCGATGCACGGCCGTGACCAGAAAGGCGCCGTCGCCTCGTTGACCTCGGTTGCCAAACTGCCGTTTGCCTATGCGAAAGACGGTATTTCCTACACCTTCTCCATCGTGCCCAAAGCATTGGGTAAAGATGAAGATGTGCGCAGGGCCAACCTGGCGGGCCTGATGGACGGTTATTTCCATCATGAAGCCGGCGTCGAAGGCGGTCAGCATCTGAACGTGAACGTGATGAACCGTGAAATGCTGGTGCAAGCCATGGAACATCCGGAAGATTACCCTAACCTGACCATCCGTGTGTCCGGCTATGCGGTACGCTTCAATTCATTGACCAAAGAACAGCAGAAGGACGTCATCACCCGTACCTTCACCGCGTCAATGTAATTTCCCTCACCGTCTGAAAAGGCGTAAAATAAAGGCTCCACGAAAGTGGGGCCTTTTTTAATCAAATGGAGAAAACCCCGCAATGTCAGTACTTGGTCGCATCCATTCGTTTGAATCCTGTGGTACCGTCGACGGCCCCGGCATCCGTTTCATCATTTTTTTCCAGGGCTGCCTGATGCGCTGTCTCTACTGTCATAACCGCGACACCTGGGATACCCATGCCGGCAAGGAAATCACGGTCGAAGAAATCATGAAGGAAACGGTGACCTACCGTCATTTCATGAACGCGTCCGGCGGCGGCGTTACCGCATCCGGCGGGGAAGCCATACTGCAGGCGGAATTTGTGCGCGACTGGTTTCGCGCCTGTCATGCCGAGGGCATTACCACCTGCCTGGATACCAATGGCTATGTCCGGCGCTACGATCCGGTCATTGACGAACTGCTGGACGTCACCGACCTGGTCATGCTGGATATCAAGGAAATGAACGACGATATCCATCAAAACCTGGTGGGCGTGTCCAACCACCGCACGCTGGATTTTGCGCGCTACCTGCAAAAAATCAACAAGCGTACCTGGCTCCGTTATGTGGTGGTGCCGGGATGGTCGGACGACGATAAATCCGTGCATATGCTGGGCGAGTTCACCAAGGACATGGCCAATATCGAAAAAATCGAGCTGCTGCCCTACCATGAGCTGGGTAAGCATAAATGGATTGCCATGGGTGAAGAGTACAAGCTCGACGGCGTTAAGCCGCCCTCTACGGAAATCATGGAACGCGTGAAGAATATCCTGGCCGGCTATGGCCATAAAGTGATGTACTGATCATGATGTCCCCCATTGCCCCCGGGGGATATGATCGACCACGCATTCACGGCCGGCCGGGATGATACCCGGTCATTCATCCCAAATCCCGCCCCCGCCCCTCTTGCTCCGGTATCGCTCCGGGCCACGCCGTTTCGCGGCGCCGGTGATATCCCGCATAAGACGCCTGGTATAACCGGGCTGTGTAAGGTCTTCTTTTTTCACGACAGGAGTTGTTACACCTTTAGGTGCTAAACAGGCTCATTATTTTTAGAGAACTGGGAGCCTATGCCGTATTATTGCCTTTTTGAACAATTGAAAACGATACGTTAACTATGAAAGCTTCACCCATTAAAGCTGCGGGCTGGCGGGAAATCTGGCAGTTGATTAAGCCGTTTTGGCGTTCCGAGGAAAAATGGCGCGCCTGGGGTATGCTGGCGGTGATTATTATCCTCTCATTGTCCACGGTGTATATCAGCGTACTGTTCAATGAATGGAACCGGGTATTTTATGACGCGTTGCAAAATAAAAATTTTGCGGTGTTCAAAAGCCAGCTGATCAGGTTCACCTGGCTGGCATTGTTATTTATCCTGATCTCCATCTATAAAATTTACCTCACCCAGGGCCTGCAAATGTATTGGCGGCGCTGGATGACGCGGCAATATATGGCGAAATGGCTGCATCATCATGCCTATTACCATACCGAGCAACAGCAGACGGTCGATAACCCGGATCAGCGTATCGCCGAAGACCTGAACGCGCTGACCAGCGGCACCCTGTCGCTGGCCCTGGGTTTGCTCTCAAGCGTGGTGACTTTTGTTTCTTTTATTTCCATTTTATGGTCGGTGAGCGGACCGCTGTCGTTTACCCTGAGCGGGCATCTGTTTACCGTGCCGGGGTATATGGTGTGGTTCGCCATATTATATGCCGGGCTGGGATCGCTGCTGATTTGGTATGTGGGCAGACCGCTGGTGCGTTTGGGTTTCCAACAAGAAAAATTTGAGGCTAATTTCCGGTTTGGCCTGATTCGTATTCGCGAAAATAATGATGCCATTGCCCTTTACCAGGGCGAACCCCGGGAAGCGAACCTGCTGGACAACAAGTTCGAAGCCATCCGCGCCAACTGGTGGTCCATTATGCGCGTTAGCCGGCGGCTGAATGTGGCCAGCAATTTCTATGGTCAGTTTGCCATTATTTTCCCGATCCTGGTGGCGGCGCCGCGTTATTTTTCCGGTGCCATCCAGCTTGGCACGCTGATGCAGATTTCATCGGCGTTTGGTGAAATACAGGGCGCGCTGTCATGGTTTATCGACGCGTTTAATCAGTTGGCCAACTGGAAAGCCTGTATTAACCGGTTGGCGGGGTTTAACGCCGCGGTGGAGCGTCACAGCAGCCAGAAGACGGCCATTACGCGCGACGACGCGACGGATACCGCCCTGGCGCTGACCGGCCTGAGTTTAACCATCCCCTCCGGTCGTATCCTGTTCCACGACGCCACACAAGCCATCGCCCCGGCCGAACGGGTGCTGATCGCCGGCCCCTCCGGCTGCGGCAAGTCCACCCTGCTGCGGGCCATTGCCGGCATCTGGCCGTATGGCGCCGGGAATATCAGCCTGCAGGCGGGCAAAAAAGTGCTGTTTTTACCGCAGCGCAGCTATATCCCTATCGGTAACCTGCTCGAAGCGCTGTGTTATCCGGAAGCGCCGGATCACTTTACAGAAGATCATATGCGCGCGATGCTGGACCTGTGTCGTCTGGGTCATTTGCAACCCATGCTGCACCAGCAGGCCAACTGGAGCCACTGGCTATCGCCGGGCGAGCAGCAGCGGCTGGCGTTTGCCCGCGCGCTGCTGATCAAACCGGATATCCTGTTTCTGGATGAGGCGACCAGCGCGCTGGATGATGAAAACGAACAGTTGATGTACCGCCTGCTGACGGAGCGGCTTCCGGGGATCACCCTGATAAGCGTCGCCCACCGTAACAGCGTTGCCCGTTATCATACCCGGTGCTGGCGGTTCGAGCGCGGCGAGGATATGGACAGCGCGGTGCTTAACCTGAGTCCGCTGCCGCGGAGCAGCTAATTGACCGGGCCCAAACCGGGGCCTTGCGTCGGTTGGCACGCCGGCCGCCTTGATGGGGCGCTACGCTCGGGGATTGGGTATGTTGGGTTGTTTAACGCTGGGCTGGTGAGGGGATGTCGCGGCGGCGGGGTGGTGTTTGTCACCGGGTGAGGTTTTCGCTTGCTTTAGTTTGGGGGGGTTATGTATTGCCTGGCGCCGGCAAGCGACCAGAGGGACCGTACGCACGGTCCCTCTGGACTCCCTGGCGTCCGGCAGATCGTGCGCCGCTGCGCGGTTCCCGGCAGCGCCCATCCCGGCTTTGGGACCGCACGGGACGCGCTCCCGGCGCGGCCCTTAGCTTTCGCCGCTCCCGGCGGCTCATCCCGCCGTGATGCTCGCCGCCGGCGCACTCTATGCCGGCACAACGTCAACACCATCGCCTGTAAGCAAAACAACGTGTTAGGGTACTTAGCCGTATGCGCTTACCGGGAAAAACATCACATTTATTTTAGGTCGGAGACTACCGGCTTGTAGGTGAAGGTTGGTGCTTGGTGGTTGGTGGCTGGTGGCTGGTGGCTGGTGGCTGGTGGCTGGTGGCTGGTGGCTGGTGGTTGGTGGTTGGTGGCTGGTGGCTGGTGGTTGGTGGCTGGTGGCTGGTGGCTGGTGGCTGGTGGCTGAAAGAGTAATGCTTACTGTTAAAACTTAGAGCTTAATATTGAATGATAAACACGTTGCTGCCTTAATATATGCCTGCCTGACCGATAAGTGTACCTCTGTACGACCTGCTTTTCGCAGCGCCAGCGGCATGCCACACCCATTGCATCCCATAATGGTCAATCCTATCCCGACGCCGGTCCTGTCCCAAGCAACAGCGCCGCAGCCACTTCATAAAACGCATGGCCAACAGCGACATGTGGACCGGCATAAAGCGCGCTGACGTCGCCTGTGCCCCCGGCATGAGCCGCCGGGAGCGGCGAAAGGCCCGGTTGCGCCGGGAGCGCATACCGGGCCGGTGCATTACGGGGGCATGGGCGGCGGAAGGCATCGCGCAGCGACGCGCGACCTGCCGGGCGCGCGGAGGTCAAGGAGGCCGTCGCGGTACGGCCTCTTTGTCGCTTGCCGGCGCCCGGCGCTACATATAACCACCTAACGCACGGCAAGCGAAACCCACTCCGCGGCAACATACGCCTCCCCGCCAGCCGCCGCCGCGGCAAACCGCCTACCACGACCAAAACGCACCGGTTGACCGCAACCGCAAGACCCCAACCGGGGCCCTGTTTTATTCAGGCCGTCGCCACCGGGGTTTGATGATGATCCGGTTTGCGCAACAGCATTGCCAGATAAACCAGCGCCACCAGCGCAATCATAACGAACAGCACGCGGTCGGAGTAGCGTTGCATCAGTAATGCCGTGGCGCTCGGCCCCAGCAGGCTGCCGACCGTATAGCTCAGCAGCAGCGCCTGGTTCATCGCCACCAGCTCATCCGGGCTGACCTTTTCACAGGCCCAGGACATCGCCACCGGATAAAGGGTAAAACCCGAACAGCCCAGCAGGAACAGCGCCGGCGCCATGGCCGCGTGGCTGAGCATCGACAGGCTGCCGATAATGACCATAAACACCTGTACCCGCAAAATCATCAGGCGGCCGTAGCGATCCGCCAGCCGGCCGATAGGCCACTGGCCGAGAATACCCGCGCTGACCAGCAGCGCCATCCAGTATCCCACGCTGCCGTCGCTGAGCCCTTGATGGGAAAGATAAAGCGGCAGCAGGCCATACAGCGACCCCAGCACCACGCCCGAGATGATGCAGCCATTGATCCCCAAGCGGGCGTTGCGACGCCGCAGCATCGGCCAGATGGCGATCCGGGGGGCATCCATGCCCTGCCCCTCGATGCGGTTGAACAATAACGGCAACACCGCCGCAATCATCAACGTGGTCGCCCAGGGCAATACCGATATCAATGCGGTGGAGACGCCGCTGAGCAGCAGTTGGCCGATCACCGTGCCCATATAATACACCATCATATACGCCGCCAGCAGTTGCCCGCGGGTATGGGGAGTACCGCTGCGCATCAGGGCGCTTTCCACCACCACCCAGATCAGCGCGCAGGCGATGCCGGCCACGAACCGGAACAGCACCCAGGTGCCAAAACCGATGGAAAGGCCCAGCCCCAGTGTCGCGACGGCAAACAGCAGGCATGAATACTGATAACTGCGGTTGAAACCCACCGCTTTAATCAATGCTCCCGCCAGCAGGGTCCCCACGAGGTTACCGCTAAAATAGGAAGAGCCGACCAGCCCGATTTGCCAGGTGGGCATGGCTTCGTGGGACAGCCACAGCGGCACCAGGGTATTTAATACCGCGATGGAAATGGTCAACGACAGCAACCCGGTGAGTAGCATTACCACCGGGCGGGAATAGACGGACATGATGAATAAACCGGACTCAACGCGCAGGAATTGGGCGCATCATGCCACTACGGTAAAAAAAGTCAATCAGGCGAAATAAGCGCCAGCATTTTTTGATAGTGTTCAGGCAATTAGCGGCCACATGACGCAGCTGACGCCAACATCGCATACTTCATCCGGGATAAAAATCAGGGTACCGAACGTAGGGTTGCCCTGTTAAAGGGAGAGCGTGCCAATGGGGTTGAATCGGGCATGGTATTTTCGCCCGACCGAGGCCCCATGGCGCGGTAAGCCCGCTGACGCCGCACCTGCGCTTGATGTGTTAAAGGGAGAGCGTGCCAATGGGGTTGAATCGGGCGTGGTATTTTCGCCCGACCGAGGCCCCATGGCGCGGTAAGCCCGCTGACGCCGCACCTGCACTTGACGTGTTAAAGGGAGAACGCCAGTGGTGATTAGCCGATATGGGTCAGGCCGTTCATATACGGCGCCAGCGCCGCCGGGATTTCAATGCGCCCGTCGGCCAACTGGTAGTTTTCCATTACCGCCACCAGGGTGCGCCCCACCGCCAGGCCGGAGCCATTCAGGGTATGCACCAGGCGTGGTTTTTTATCTTCTTTGGCGCGGTAGCGCGCCTGCATGCGCCGCGCCTGGAAATCGCCCATATTCGAGCAGGAGGAAATTTCCCGGTAGGTATTCTGCGCCGGCAGCCAGACTTCCAGATCGTAGGTCTTGCTCGAGCCAAAGCCCATGTCGCCGGTGCACAGCAGGATCTTGCGGTAAGGCAGGTTCAGCAGTTGCAGCACCTTCTCCGCATGGCCGGTCAGTTCCTCCAGCGCGCGCATGGAATCTTCCGGTTTCACCACCTGGACCAGCTCGACTTTGTCAAACTGGTGCATACGGATCAACCCGCGCGTATCGCGGCCGTAGGAGCCGGCCTCGGAACGAAAGCACGGGGTATGGGCCGTCATCTTCAGCGGCAGTTGGTCTTCTTCCAGGATTTCGTCGCGCACCAGGTTGGTCAGCGGGACTTCCGCCGTGGGGATCAGGGCATAGGCGCTGGTGTCGGCTTCTTCGCTCAGGGGCTGGGTATGGAATAAATCCCCGGCGAATTTCGGCAATTGGCCGGTACCGAACAGCGATGCGTGGTTTACCAGATAAGGAACATAATTTTCCTGGTAGCCGTGCTGCTCGGTATGCAAATCGAGCATAAATTGCGTCAGCGCGCGATGCAGGCGGGCAATCTGCCCTTTCATCACCACAAAACGCGCACCGGTCAACTTGACGGCCGCGGCGAAATCCAGCCCGCCGGCCATTTCCCCCAGGGAAACATGGTCGCGCACGTCGAAATCATAGCGGCGCGGTTCGCCCCAGCGGCTGATTTCTTCGTTTTCGGTTTCATCCTTACCAGAGGGAACGCGGTCGTCCGGAATATTAGGTAGCGACAGCGCCACGTCGCGGATGGCGGCTTGCAAAATATCCAGTTCGGATTTGGCCGCCTCGAGGCGATCGCTCAATCCGTTGACTTCCTGGCGCAATGGCTCGATATCCTCGCCACGGGCTTTCGCCGCGCCGATCAGTTTGGAGCGGGAATTACGCTCGGCCTGCAATGTTTCGGTTTCGACCTGCAGTACCTTGCGCCGCTCTTCGTGTTTACGCAGCGTATCGACATCCAGGGTAAAATTTCTGCGAGCCAGTTTCTCGGCAACTGCGTCTAGCTCATTGCGCAGCAGATTGGGATCGAGCATGCTAGTCCTGTGCTTATTGTTATCAGATTGATGTATATGACTTCGCGACGCCGTCAGAGACTATCGCGGCAACGGATTTTCTATCGCTAACCTTACCGCAACGGCCTGGTTATCGGTAGCGTTTTGTTGGGCTATTTTGATCCTGCGCGCTAAGCCAGGCAAGCTTTTCGCCAATTTTTCCTTCCAGTCCACGCGGGCTTGGATAGTAGTAGCGGGTGTGCGCCATCTGCTCGGGAAAATAGTCTTCGCCGGCGGCATAGGCGTTCGGTTCATCATGGGCATAGCGGTATTCGGCGCCCAGCCCCATTTCCTTCATCAGCTTGGTGGGGGCGTTGCGCAGATGCTCTGGCACATCATAATCGGCGTTTTCGCGGGCATCATGCATCGCGGCTTTAAAAGCGGTGTAAACCGCGTTGCTTTTTGGCGCGCAGGCCAGATAGACAATCGCCTGGGCAATCGCCCGTTCCCCTTCCGCCGGACCGACGCGGGTAAAACAATCCCAGGCCGCCAGGGCAACCTGCATGCCGCGCGGATCGGCATTGCCCACATCCTCCGAGGCGATGGCCAGCAGGCGGCGCGCCACGTAAAGCGGATCGCCGCCGGCGGTGATGATGCGCGCATACCAATATAGCGCCGCATCCGGCGCGGAACCGCGCACCGATTTATGCAGCGCCGAAATCAAATCATAATAACGATCGCCCTTATTATCAAAACGGGCGTTGCGCTCGCCGGAAATTTCCTTCAGCAGCAGCGGCGTAAGCACCCGGTTGCCCTGGGCATCGGTTTGCGCCATATCCGCCATCATTTCCAGGCTGTTGAGCGCGCGGCGTGCATCGCCGTTCACCCACTCCGCCAGCACCCGGCGCGTCTCGTCCGGCAGCACGATATTCTGGCCGCCATAGCCCCGCTCCGTATCGGTCATGGCCTGGGCCAGCACCTGTTCGATATCCCCGGCGGTAAGCGCCTTCAGCAGGTAAACTTTGGCGCGGGAGAGCAGCGCGGAGTTAAGCTCGAACGAAGGGTTTTCCGTAGTGGCGCCAATCAGGGTAATGGTGCCCTCTTCCACATGCGGCAGGAAGGCGTCCTGCTGGCTTTTATTAAAGCGATGCACTTCGTCGACGAACAAGATGGTGCGGCGACCGGCATCACGATTGTGGCGCGCGCGCTCGATCGCCTCGCGGATTTCCTTGATGCCCGAGGTCACCGCCGAAATACGCTCCACATCGGCGTTGCCGTAACGCGCAATCAGCTCCGCCAGCGTGGTTTTTCCGGTACCGGGCGGCCCCCACAGGATCATGGAGTGCAGTTGCCCGTTATGGATGGCGCGCGGCAGCGGCTTGCCCGGCGCCAGCAGATGCTGCTGCCCGACATATTCTTCCAGCGTTCTGGGGCGCATGCGCGCGGCCAGCGGCTGGAATTCGTTATGGGAAAAATCAAGCGACAGATTGCTCATTTTTACCTCACTGACGCTGATCGTCCAGCGTCACGCCCTTGGGAGGGGTAAAACGGAATTTGGCGTCATCCACCTGGCCGTTATTCTGGCTTTTCAGCTGGTAGGCGCTGCGCTGCCCGTCCTGCTCGACGGCGGTAAAGCTGTTGATGGTGCCGCTGGCGCTGACGTCGATGGTAAATTGCTTCAGGTTGCCGCTGGCGGTCTTGGGCGTCAGCTCAAACCGATCGTTGGTTTGCTTGACGTTGTATTGCCGCCAGTCGTCCGGGCTGTTGCGGGTAATCAGCATAAACGGCGTATTGCCGGTGGCGTTTTTCAGCCAGGTGGCGGTGGCCTGTTCGACAAAGGGATTATAAAACCACAGCGTTTTACCGTCGGAAATCAGCAGGCTCTCATCCGGCGCGGTCATATGCCAGTTAAACAGATTCGGCCGTTTTACCCACAGTTCGCCTTCGCCTTCCTGCACCGCGCCGCCGTCCGCGCTGGTCACTTTCTGGGTGAATGCGGCATGGAAACTGTTGACCCGATTCAGGCGGCTTTGCAGCGCGCCGGCATCATCGGCCAGCGCCGGCGCGGCAACCACGGCGCTAAGCAGGCAAGCGACTAATAACCTTTTATTCATTATAAGCATTCCTTGAAAAATGAAAGGCGCAACGTCCGGGCCGGCAAGAAATAGACCGGCCGGAAGGCGGCACCCTGATAGGCTTAACTTTATCGGAACAATGACGGGAAGGCATAGGCCAATCCTCTGAAAACCTGCCGCTTTACGCATCTTTGCACAGGGGGTTACCCCCCTGGCGGTCAAAGCAGGCCTGTCATGGGCACCAGCGCGTTAATCCGGCGATGGCGGGGCCAGTACTTCACGGTTGCCGTTATGGCCCTGCGAACTGACGATGCCCTGGATCTCCATTTGCTCGATGATGCGGGCGGCGCGGTTATAGCCGATGCGGAACTGGCGCTGCACCCCGGAAATCGAGGCGCGGCGCTTGTCGACCACGAACTGCACCGCCTGATCGAATAACGGATCCAGTTCCTCGTCGCTGTCCATGCCGCCGGGACCGGCCTCACCCTCTTCGCCCGCGCTGGTGATGCTGTCAATATACTGCGGCCGGCCGCGGGCCTTCCAGTCGCTGACGACCGCGTGCACCTCCTGGTCGCGCACAAAGGCGCCGTGCACACGCACCGGTATGGAAGAGTTGGGCGCCAGGTACAGCATATCGCCCATGCCGAGCAATGATTCCGCCCCCGACTGATCGAGAATGGTACGGGAGTCGATTTTACTGGACACGGTAAAGGCGATACGGGTCGGGATATTGGCCTTGATCAGGCCGGTTATCACGTCAACCGATGGCCGCTGGGTCGCCAGCACCAGATGGATGCCGGCGGCGCGGGCTTTCTGGGCCAAACGCGCAATCAGCTCTTCCACCTTTTTGCCCACCGCCATCATCAGGTCGGCGAACTCGTCCACCAACACCACGATATATGGCAGTTTTTCCAGCATCGGCGGCGAATCGGCCATGCCGTCGCCCGGTTTCCAGAAAGGATCCGGCACCGGCCGGCCCATGGCGATAGCCTGTTCAATACGTTCGTTATAGCCGGCCAGGTTACGCACCCCCAGGGCCGACATCAGTTTATAGCGGCGCTCCATCTCGCCCACGCACCAGCGCAGGGCATTGGCGGCGTCTTTCATGTCGGTGACCACTTCGGTCAGCAGGTGGGGAATGCCTTCGTACACCGACAGTTCCAGCATTTTCGGGTCAATCATGATAAAGCGCACCTCTTCCGGCGTCGCTTTATACAGCATACTGAGGATCATGGCGTTGACCCCCACCGATTTACCTGACCCGGTGGTACCGGCCACCAGCAGATGGGGCATTTTGGCCAGATCGGCAATCACCGGCTGGCCGGCAATGTCCTTGCCCAGCACGATAGCCAGCGGCGAGACGGTCTCGCGGAATTTATCGCAATCCAGCACTTCGCGCAGATACACCGTCTGGCGGCGCTTGTTCGGCAATTCCAAGCCGACGTAAGGTTTGCCGGGGATCACTTCCACCACCCGCACCGCCACTGCCGACAGGGAGCGCGCCAAATCCCGCGACAAATTGGAGATGCGCGCCGCTTTCACGCCCGGCGCCAGGTCCAGCTCGAAGCGAGTAATAACCGGACCGGGAGAAATACCGACCACCTCGGCCTTCACGCGGTAGTCCGCCAGCCGCGCTTCAACCAGCCGCGCGGTTTGCTCCAGCGCGAACATATCCACCGGTTCGTCCTCCACCGGCGGCGACGTTAACAGGTCCAGCGTCGGCAGCGGCGTGGTGGGCTTGTGCAACGGTTGTTCATTACGCATCAGGAAGGGATGGATCAGGCTGTCCATGGCGGGCGCCGCCGGCTGAACCACCGCGCGCCCCCCCACCGGCGACGGCAATGGCGCCGGCGCGGCGCCTGCCCCTAGCCGTGCCGAAGGCTGGACATGCCCGTCCGACAGCGCGTCCTCACCGTCGGCCGGATAATCCTCTGCGCGGGAATGAGCCTGCTCGTCATAACCGCCGGGAACATGCCCGGCCGCGGTCGACGCGCCGGAACCGAACTCGTGACCAGGCTGCGTGGAGGGCGTAAACCGGGCTGCGAGAGTATCATCCACCCGATCGGCCCGCGGCGGCGGAGCGAACGCCGCAGGCGCATCAATGCCGGCCGGCGGCGAAACCGGCGATGTCGGCATGGCCCGTTCGTCGGCGTCCGCCACGTCACGCATCTCCTGCCGGCGTTGAAATTCGGCGGCCAGCTGCTGTTGCTGCCAGGCGTCTTCTTCCTCGTCGTCGCCCTCGGTCCCGGCCGCGCCATAGCGTTGTTCCTGCTGCTGCAGAAATTCCTGGTGCAGCGCCGACTGCTGGGCGGCGGCTTGTTCTTCCTCGGACTGCGGCGCCTGCGACAGCGCGTCTTCTTCCTGCGGGTGTTGCTGCGCCGTCGCCGTCGCGTTGCGCTGCGACGGCAGCTTGATGCCAAACGAGGCAAGCTCCCGGCGCGTGGGGATGCGTACCCGGTTAGGACGCGGCAATTCAGGACCGATGCCCTGCTTGACCTGCGGATTTTCGTCGCTGGTGGCGCTGAACGCCGGCATAAAGGTCAGCGCGGCGGCGTCATAAGGCGGCGTGGAAGCAGTGACCTGCCCGCTGCTGCGCTGCGCCACGTTGAAATCGTATGGCGTGTGCGATTCGTCACCGTCGTGCTGCCAGTCGCCCATCTGCGGACCATCATCGTCTTCATCGGGAAAGCCGCCCTGGGAAGGAGGAACGGACGGTGCGTCCGGCAACTCAAAACGATATTGCGGGATAGCCTGCGCGGACGCCGACTGGGGGGCCGGCGCGGCGGGCTGCTGGGAGTAGACGGCGGCAGGCGCGGGGCCGGCCGCAGGGGCCGCCACCGGCGGCGACACCGCGCCCGGCGGCGTGACGGCCAGCGGGTCGCCGGTCTGCTCGGCGAGCTCCGGATGGCTGGACGTGGCGGAAGGCCCCGCCACCGTGCCGATAGCCGCGGGAGCGGCATCAGGCTTGGTCCCGGCGGCATCAGGGCCGGAGGTCGCCAGCAGCGGGTCAAGCGCGTCCAACGCTTCGGCGCGGACCGCGTCGTCCCCTGCGGCCTCCAGGTCTTCGTCATCGTACTCGTCGTCGTAGTCCCGCTCGTCGCGGCGGGAGCGGTTCGACATAAATGTCAGGCAACCCATGACCACGCCGCCGATTTTTTCGGCAATGGTGAGCCAGGACCAGCCGGTAAACAGGGTCAGGCCGGACGCCCATACGCAGAGCAGGGTCAGGGTGGCGCCGATGCCGTTAAACCACGGCAGCATGGCGTTGCTGAGCAGGCTGCCGATCACGCCGCCCGAGGCAAAGTAATAGAGATCGTCGACATTGAGCGCGGCCAGGCCGCATGAGGTCAGGATCAGCGCCAGCGTCCCAATCAGCCGCAGCGACAGGGCAAAATAGTCCACATAGTCCTGCTCTTCCCGCTGGCGAAACGACGTCCAGCAGAAAATCAGCATCAGCGGCGGAAGGGCATAGGCCAGCACGCCGAAGGTGAAGAACAGCGTATCGGCAAACCAGGCGCCGATGCCGCCCCCCAGGTTATGGATAGGACCATGCCAGGCAGTTTGCGACCAACTGGGGTCGGAAGGGTTGAAACTGACCAGGGAAATCATCAAATAGAGGGCAAAAATCGCCATGACAATCAGAACAGCCTCGAGTAACCGGCGACTGCTGCTGAGCGTTTTCAATTCAACTTCTTTATCTTCTGTATATTCCTGGCTCAAGAAAGGCTCTCCAGGGTTATCTATGCCGATATAACCGATATAATAGCTTAATAACAGCGCCGGCCGTCATGCCGCCGGCGCTGAAACTGTATGAATGCACAGGAGTGTAACCATAAAACGTGAAATTTGCACCTGTGTTATGACTTAGCGTGTCTTAATGACCAGCCGGTTGCTCTGCTTCACTTCTTCCATCACCACGTAGGTACGCGTATCGTTGACCCCCGGCAGGCGCAACAGCGTCTCGCCCAGCAGTTTACGATAGGCCGACATATCAGGCACCCGCGTTTTCAGCAGATAGTCGAAATCACCCGAAACCAAATGGCATTCCTGAATTTCTTCCAGCTTTTGTACGGCGGTATTGAATTGCTCAAACACATCGGGCGCACCCCGGTTAAGGGTAATCTCCACAAACACCAGTAAAGACGCATCAAGATAATGTGGATTAAGTAAAGCGGTATACCCTTGGATGAAACCCTGGCGCTCAAGACGGCGCACGCGTTCCAGGCAAGGTGTTGGGGATAATCCAACCCGTTTAGAAAGTTCGACGTTTGATATCCGGCCATCCTTTTGCAACTCATTGAGGATGTTACGGTCAATACGATCGAGATCCTTTCCCGGGCGCTTTTTATTGTCTACCATTATTATTGTCTCTCTTAGTACCTTCCCTGTGCTTGCCACACCCCTGCCGACTTCAATGTATCAGGGTTTGCTTTAAGACCCGTTGTCTGTTTTATTTTAGGGCCAACTGTTTCAACTGCCTTGCTAACTGCCTGTCCGAAACCAACGCATCATTTTCCTTACCCTGATGTTTTCGCAAAAGCGCAGCGTATTGTCAAAGTAAAACGATAAAAATCAGAACAACATGCCGATTAAATCCTGCGGAAACACATTGTCCGGGGCTTAAGGGCTCTTTTTAGCCCGATAATGTCCTAATTGATGGTAAAATCCGCCTATCGATAGTCCATAACGATGATAAAAATCGCCAACAACTTTTTGCATCCTTTTCATTGTCTGGTAACTTTCTTATCATCGACGAGTTGGGATCTAAGCGGTGAGTTAAACGAGGAAAATATGTCTACGGCGAAACACAGTAAATTAATTATCCTGGGGTCGGGACCGGCGGGATATACCGCCGCGGTTTATGCCGCCCGCGCCAACCTGCATCCGGTGCTGATAACCGGTATGGAACAAGGCGGCCAGCTGACCACCACCACCGAGGTCGAGAACTGGCCGGGCGATCCGGAAGGGCTGACCGGGCCTTCGCTGATGGAGCGCATGTACGCCCACGCCGTAAAATTCAACACCGAAATCATTTTCGATCATATTAACCAGGTCGATTTACAAAACCGCCCTTTCCGGCTGACCGGCGATACCGGTGAATTTACCTGTGACGCCCTGATTATCGCCACCGGCGCATCCGCGCGCTATATCGGCCTGCCGTCGGAGGAAGCCTATAAGGGCAAAGGCGTATCCGCCTGCGCCACCTGCGACGGTTTCTTCTACCGCCAGCAAAAAGTCGCGGTGGTCGGCGGCGGCAATACGGCCGTGGAAGAAGCGCTGTATCTGTCCAATATCGCCACCGAGGTGCATCTGATCCACCGGCGCGATATCTTCCGCGCGGAAAAAATCCTCATCGATCGCCTGATGGATAAGGTCGCCAGCGGCAGTATCGTGCTGCATACCGGCCGCACCCTGGAAGAAGTGGTGGGAGATGAAATGGGCGTGACCGGCGTGCGGCTGAAGAACGTCGTCAGCGGCGTGGTCGACACGCTGGCGGTCGCCGGCGTATTTATCGCCATCGGTCATCATCCCAATACGGCGATTTTCGGCAACCAGCTGGAGCTGGAGAACGGCTATATCCGCGTACAGTCCGGTATTGCGGGCAACGCCACCCAGACCAGCATTCCGGGCGTATTTGCCGCGGGCGACGTGATGGACCATATCTACCGCCAGGCGATTACCTCGGCCGGCACCGGCTGCATGGCGGCGCTGGACGCTGAACGTTATCTGGACGGGTTGGTGCCGGTAAACGATCGGTAAGGGCGTTTCGAGGCGCGGCGTTGATGCGCGGTTCCTGTCGCCACAACCAGCCCGTTTTTTGGACCGCCCGGGACGCGCTCCCGGCGCGACCCTGAGCTTGAGCCGCTCCCGGCGGCTCATCCAGCCGGGCTTTGTGCCGCCAGCGCACGCTATGCCGTTACAACGTCAAAACCACTGTTTGCAACGTTAACGCTTTCTTTTTGTTTTATGTGATATTTGATACCGGGAGGGGATGGCGCTACTGCCATCCCCTTGTCGCATGCCGGCGCCCGGCATACCATGAAAACGCCCAACTTATGGCATGCGAAAAAGCGGCAGAATTTCATATCCCCACGGCGCCGTCCAGTCGGCTGAAATGCCGTTGCGCCCGCAGGCAAAGGTCCCCTGATAAATGTCATTATTATTTTCACCTCCGCCGCAACAGGGTAATATGTCGGCACGCTGGAGAACGCCTGCCCTTTTCCGGCTTTTCGCTTCCCCACATGGGATTTTCGACTTACATACACATCACACCGGCTGAAATTGTCTTCAATGAATAAAAACCGACAGCAAGTGCTTGTCCGCTGGCTCAAGTCGCAAAGCGCGCTGGTAAAGCGCTGGCTTCGTTTCTCTTTACTGCTGGGCCTGCTGAGCGGCCTGGTTATCATCGCCCAGGCCTGGGTATTGGCTTATCTGCTGCAGGCGCTGATTGTCGGGCAGCAGCCGCGCGAGGCGCTTACGGGCTGGTTTATCGCCATGGCGGCGCTGTTTGCGCTGCGGGCGTTGGCAGGCTGGCTGCGCGAGCGGGTCGGTTTTATCGCCGGACAGGTGCTGAGACGGGAAATACGCCGCCAGGTGCTGGATCGGCTGGAACTGCTGGGCCCCGCCTGGATCCAGGGCAAACCCGCCGGCAGTTGGAGCAGCCTTCTGCTTGAGCAGATTGAGGACATGCAGGATTATTATGCGCGCTATCTGCCGCAGATGTATCTGGCGGGCCTGGTGCCGCTGCTGATTTTACTGGCGGTGTTCCCGGTGAACTGGATGGCCGGGCTGATATTATTTTGCACCGCGCCGCTGATCCCCTTGTTTATGGCGCTGGTGGGGATGGGCGCCGCCGACGCCAACCGCCGCAACTTCCTGGCGCTGGCCCGGCTGTCGGGCTATTTCCTCGATCGCCTGCGCGGCCTGGACACGCTAAGACTGTTTGATCGCGCGCAGGCGGAAACCGAGCATATCAGCCGCGCCACCAACGATTTCCGTTTACGTACCATGGAAGTCCTGCGGCTGGCGTTTCTTTCCTCCGGCGTGCTGGAATTTTTTGCCTCGATTTCCATTGCGGTGGTGGCGGTGTATTTTGGCTTTTCGTATCTCGGCGAGCTTCACTTCGGCAGCTACGGCACCGGCGTCACCTTGTTCGCCGGTTTCCTGGTCTTGATACTGGCGCCGGAGTTTTTTCAGCCGCTGCGGGATTTAGGCGCTTTTTACCACGCCAAGGCCCAGGCGGTGGGCGCGGCGGAATCGCTGGTTGCCTTTCTCGAGACCGACGTGCAGTCGCAGGGCGCGGGTCTCGCCGCGCCCGTCCTGGGCCCCATCGGCCTGCGCGCCGAACAGCTGGTCATCATGGCGCCGGACGGCACGGCGCTGGCCGGCCCGCTGAATTTCACGCTGGAACCCGGCCGGCGATTGGCCATCGTCGGGCAAAGCGGGGCCGGCAAAAGTTCGCTGTTACATGTGCTGTTGGGATTCCTGCCCTACCAGGGTTCATTGCGCGTTAACGGCCATGAGCTGCGCGACCTGTCGCCGTCGCATTGGCGCAGCCAACTGAGCTGGATCAGCCAAGACCCGTTCCTGCCCGCGCCGACGCTGAAGGATAATATCCTGCTCGGGCGGCCCGACGCGGATGCCGCCGTTCTAAAACAGGCGGTGGAGCAGGCCTATATCAGCGAATTTTTACCGCTGCTGCCGCAGGGACTGGATACCGTGCTTGGCGACAATGCCGCGCGCCTGTCCGTCGGTCAGGCGCAGCGTGTCGCCCTGGGACGCGCCCTGCTGCAATCCCCGGCGCTGATGCTGCTCGACGAACCGACCGCCAGCCTGGACGCCCACAGCGAAAAGCTGGTCACGGCGGCGCTGAACCGGGCATCCCGGCGGCACACCACGATACTGGTCACCCATCAACTGGCGGATATCCGCGATTTCGATGATATCTGGGTCATGGGCAACGGCCAAATCGTGCAGCAGGGACGCTATGCGCAGTTGGCCTCTTTACCCGGCCCCTTTGCCGACCTGCTGGCCTATCGTCGCGGAGGACTCTGACTATGCGCGTATTATTCCCCTTCCTGGCCCTGTATCGCCGCCATGCCGGCCAGATTGCCCTGGGCATGCTCCTGGCCATCGTCACGCTGCTGGCCAGCATCGGCCTGCTCAGCCTGTCCGGCTGGTTCCTGGCCGGCTCGGCGCTGGCGGGCATGGCTGGCTTATACAGCTTTAACTATATGCTGCCGGCCGCCGGGGTGCGCGGCGCAGCCATAACCCGCACCGCCGGCCGCTGGGCGGAACGGGTGGTCAGCCATGACGCCACTTTCCGCGTCTTGCAGCATTTGCGCATCTACACCTTTCAAAAAATCCTGCCGCTTTCCCCCGGCGCGCTGGCCGGTTTTCGCCAGGCGGAGCTGCTTAACCGCCTTGTGGCGGATGTCGATACCCTGGATCACCTCTATTTACGCGTCCTCTCGCCCCTGCTGAGCGCTTTTGTGGTGATTCTGGTGGTCACCGTGGGGCTAAGCTGGCTCGACGCCTCCCTGGCCCTGACATTGGGCGCAATCATGCTGGCGGTGCTGCTGATCGTCCCTCCGCTGTTCTATCGGGCCGGGAAGCCGGTGGGGGAAGCGCTAACCCGGCTGCGCGCCGATTACCGGCAGCACCTGGCCACCTGGCTGCAGGGCAATGCCGAACTAACGGTTTACGGCGCCGCCGCGCGCTACCGCGGGCAATTGGACGAGACTGAACGGCGCTGGCAGCAACGTCAGCGGCAGCAGGCCAACCTGGCCGCCCTGGCGCAGGGGATGCTGACGCTGATAACCGGCATGGCGGTCACCTTGATTTTGTGGCTTGCCGCCGCCGGCATCGGCGGCGACAGTCATCCCGGCGCGCTGATTGCGTTGTTCGTGTTTACCACGCTGGCGGCGTTCGAAGCGCTTGGCCCGGTAGCCGGCGCCTTTCAGCATCTCGGCCAGGTTATCGCCTCGGCTGGACGTATCGCCGACGTCATCGGCCGCGACCCGGCGGTGGTTTTCCCGGCCGGCGGACCGGCGGCCGGCGGCGATGCCGCGCTGGTTCTCGACGCCGTCGGTTTCCGTTATCCCGATCAGCCGCTGCCGGCGGTTGCCGGGGTGTCGTTGCGGATAAACGCGGGAGAACATATCGCCATCCTGGGCCACACCGGCAGCGGCAAATCCACCCTGCTGCAATTGCTGACCCGCGCCTGGGACGTGGACCGCGGGCAAATTCTGTTAAACGGTCAATCCCTGGCGCGCTGGAGTGAACCGGCGCTGCGCGCCATGATGAGCGTGGTGCCCCAGCGGGTGCATATTTTCAACGCCACGCTGCGCGACAATCTGCTGTTGGGCGCGGCCCAGGCGGACGACGCGCGGCTGGCCCATATCCTTTCGCTTCTGGGGCTGGACAAGCTCCTGGAAAACCAAGGCCTCGACGCCTGGCTGGGCGAAGGCGGACGGCAGTTATCCGGTGGTGAACAGCGGCGGCTCGGCATCGCCCGCGCCCTGCTCCACGACGCGCCGCTGCTGCTGCTCGACGAACCGACCGAAGGGCTGGACGCCGCCACCGAACGGCGTGTATTGGACGCGTTGCATCAGTTGGGCCGTGCCAAGACCCTGGTGATTATCACCCATCGGCTGCAGGGCCTGGATATGATGGATAGAATTTATGTCATGGATCGGGGCGGGATCGCTGAACAAGGCTCCCATGCGACGCTGATGGCGGAAAAGGGGCGGTATTTTCGTTATCACTCTCCGGGTGGCGTATAATTATCGCTAAAGCGGACGGTTGAGGAGAATAAAAAATAAGCGCTATGCGACTGTACCGGCTTTCTCCGGATTCAATACGATTTCCCGCGCCGACATCCGCGCTGCATGAACCCAACGGGCTGTTGGCCTTCGGCGGGGATCTTTCCCCCGAGCGCCTGCTGGCCGCCTATCAACTGGGCATTTTTCCCTGGTACTCGCCGGGGGATGCCATCTTGTGGTGGTCGCCGGATCCCCGCGCGGTGCTGTTCCCGGAGGAATTCCATATCAGCCGCAGCCTGAAACGTTTTCTCAGGCACAGCCCGTTTCGCGTTACGCTCAACCAGGCGTTTGCCGAGGTGATCGCCGCCTGCGCCGAACGGGGCATAGAAGGCACCTGGATTGGCCCCGAGGTGGTTTTGGCCTATCGCCGCCTGCATGCCCTTGGACAGGCTCACTCGGTGGAAGTCTGGCAGGGCGATGAACTGGTGGGCGGTATGTACGGCGTGGCGCAGGGCGCCCTGTTCTGCGGCGAATCCATGTTCAGCCGCCGGGACAACGCGTCCAAGACGGCGTTGCTGACTTTTTGCCGTTTCTTTAGGCAACAAGGGGGAAAACTGATAGACTGTCAGGTATTGAACTCACACACGGCCTCGTTAGGCGCACGGGAAATACCACGACGCGACTATCTGACCCTGCTGAGTCAGTTACACCCTTTAACGCTGGCACCCCATTGCTGGCAACCACAAACCCTCTCTGCCGGCAGCGTAGACAGCGACCCCGATCGTTGTGAATAATGCGGCGTTCTTCATCACTTCTTTACATAATGAGGGTTTTTCGGCATTATCTTGCCGGTTAAAAACTATGGTATTTAAACCTAGAGGATTCGATGGCCAAAGAAGACAATATTGAAATGCAAGGCACGGTACTGGATACATTGCCTAACACCATGTTCCGTGTGGAATTGGAAAACGGGCATGTGGTAACCGCTCATATCTCCGGTAAAATGCGCAAAAACTATATCCGCATCCTGACGGGCGACAAAGTCACTGTTGAGCTGACCCCGTACGACCTGAGCAAAGGCCGCATTGTCTTCCGTAGCCGCTGATAGGCTTCCTTACCGCCGATATGCGCCGTGCGGGCGCTTATCCGCGCCGACCTGATACTCCATAATGATACCTGCCGGTGCCGGAACACGGCCCGGCTCCCTGTCGCGCAGCCGGACCTCGTCCGCCGCCGCTCCGCTGGGGGAATAAAAAAAGGCGATGCAGCGCATCGCCTTTTTATCTTGCCAGTTACCCGCTGATCGGGGTTTAGTGGACCACGCCTTCCGCTTTGCGTTTTTGCGCGCTGAGGAAATGGTAGGTCAGCTCTTTCTTGTCCTTGTTCAGCTCTACGGTGACTGAACCGCCATCGACCAGCGACCCGAACAGCAGTTCGTTGGCCAAAGGCTTCTTCAGGTTCTCCTGCATCACCCTGGCCATCGGCCGCGCGCCCATGGACTTGTCATAGCCTTTGGTGGACAGCCAGTCGCGGGCTTCATCGCTAACTTCCAGCGACACGCCCTTGGCATCCAGCTGCGCCTGCAGTTCCACGATAAACTTGTCCACCACCAATTGGATGATTTCCGGCGACAAGTGATTAAACCAAATCACGTTATCCAGGCGGTTACGGAATTCGGGGGTAAAGATCTTCTTGATCTCGCCCATGGCATCCGTACTGTTATCCTGCTGGATCATACCGATAGACTGGCGCGTGGTTTCCTGCACCCCGGCATTGGTGGTCATCACCACTATAACGTTGCGGAAGTCCGCCTTACGGCCATTGTTATCGGTCAGCGTACCGTTGTCCATCACCTGCAGCAGCAGATTGAACACGTCCGGATGCGCTTTCTCGATTTCATCAAGCAGCAGCACGGCGTGCGGATGCTTGAGGACCGCATCGGTCAACAGGCCGCCCTGGTCGTAGCCCACATATCCCGGAGGCGCGCCGATCAGCCGGCTGACCGTATGACGCTCCATATATTCGGACATATCAAAGCGCAGCAGCTCGATATCCAGCGCTTTCGCCAGTTGCACCGTGACTTCGGTTTTACCCACGCCGGTCGGACCCGCGAACAGGAAGGAACCTACCGGCTTATGATCCTGGCCCAGCCCGGCGCGGCTCATCTTGATCGCTTCGGTCAGCGCCTCAATGGCCTTATCCTGTCCGAACACCAGCATCTTCAGGCGTTCGTTCAGGTGCTTGAGCACATCGCGATCGCTGGAGGAGACGGTTTTTTCCGGAATCCGCGCGATACGCGCCACCACCGATTCGATATCCGCCACGTTAACGGTCTTTTTACGTTTGCTCACCGGCATCAGCCGGCTGCGGGCGCCCGCCTCATCGATAACATCGATGGCCTTGTCGGGCAGATGGCGATCGTTGATGTATTTCACCGCCAGCTCAACCGCCGCGCGCACCGCCTTGGCGGTATAACGCACGTCATGATGGGCCTCATATTTTGGCTTAAGCCCGGTCAGGATCTGCACGGTCTCTTCCACCGACGGTTCGGTGATATCAATTTTCTGGAAGCGACGCGCCAGCGCCCGATCCTTTTCGAAAATATTACTGAATTCCTGGTAGGTGGTGGACCCCATGACCCGGATCTTGCCGCTGGAAAGCAGCGGTTTGATCAGGTTAGCCGCATCGACCTGACCGCCCGAAGCGGCGCCGGCGCCGATGATGGTGTGGATCTCATCGATAAACAGGATGCTGTTTTTATCCGATTCAAGCTGCTTGAGCAGGGCCTTGAAGCGCTTCTCGAAGTCGCCGCGGTATTTCGTGCCGGCCAGCAACGAGCCGATATCGAGTGAATAAATCGTGCAGTCGGCGATAACCTCGGGCACGTCGCCCTGGACGATGCGCCAGGCCAGGCCTTCCGCAATCGCCGTTTTACCGACGCCGGATTCGCCCACAAGCAGCGGGTTGTTTTTACGGCGACGGCATAATACCTGTACGGTACGTTCCAGCTCCCGCTCACGGCCAATCAGGGGATCGATCCCGCCCACCCGGGCGAGTTGGTTAAGATTGGTAGTGAAATTTTCCATACGCTCCTCCCCGCCTGCCTGCTCTTCGTTAACCGGATTTTCAGGGCCGGGTGCCTGCGTTTCATCTTTACGGGTGCCGTGGGAGATGAAATTCACTATGTCGAGCCGGCTGACATCATGCTTACGCAGCAGATAGGCCGCCTGGGACTCCTGTTCGCTAAAAATAGCAACCAGGACATTGGCGCCGGAGACTTCACTGCGTCCTGATGACTGGACATGGAACACCGCGCGCTGCAATACGCGCTGGAAGCTGAGCGTAGGCTGCGTATCGCGCTCTTCGTCACTGGTCGGTAAGGTCGGTGTGGTCTGTTCGATGAATGCTTCGAGCTCCTGGCGTAACGCCACCAGGTCAACCGTGCACGCCTCGAGCGCTTCCCGCGCAGAAGGGTTGCTGAGCAATGCCAGCAGCAGATGTTCCACGGTCATAAACTCATGCCGGTGCTCGCGCGCTCTGGCGAAAGCCATATTTAAACTGAGTTCCAGTTCTTGATTGAGCATTGGCACCTCCCCAAATTGATTGCCTGTTCAGGCCTTTTCCAGCGTACAAAGCAACGGATGCTCATTTTCCCGGGCATAACGATTAACATGAGCGGCTTTGGTTTCGGCGACTTCGGCGGTGTAGACTCCGCAGATAGCCTTGCCGTGATAATGAACCGTAAGCATCAGTTGCGTTGCACGTTCAACATCATAAGAAAAGAACTTTTGCAGTACGTCAATGACAAATTCCATCGGAGTGTAATCGTCATTGATAAGTATCACTTTATACATTGATGGGGGTTTTACCGCATCTTTCAATAGGTCTTCGGCAAAATTCTGTTCGCCTGGCCTTTCGCTTGTGTTACCCATCGCCTTTCCGTCAATACGTTGCTCTTTCTTGATATACCGCTGCAACCGCCGGCTACCCCGGAGCGCAGCCCCATCATGGTTAACAGTCTACCATTAGATGTTCAAAACCGCCGCCTGCTAAAACCTATAACAATAATAGGATTTTGATCGCGACCGGCGCCTTGAGATTTTGTCAAAAAAGCGTCAATATCGTTACCTGCTTCAAAGTTTAGTAATGTCATCAGCCAACTCCTCCAGCATCCTCTTGACCTGTGCTTCCTATCCTCTAGAGTGTACTTGCGTAAGCCGCTGCTGTTTTGACCAATCAGGCTTACGACGTCAACAATCCTCATCACATATAAGATTCGGTTGCGAGGGATGTAGAAGCATGGAGACGGGTAAAGTAAAATGGTTCAATAACGCCAAAGGTTTTGGGTTTATCTGTCCTGAAAGCGGCGGCGAGGATATATTTGCGCATTACTCAACAATCCAAATGGACGGTTATCGCACGCTCAAAGCCGGGCAAGTGGTCAGATTCGACGTTCATCAGGGTCCCAAGGGGAACCATGCGAGTCTGATTGTGCCTGTTGAAACCGAGACTGTTGCCTGATGACGCGCCTCGCGATTAATGCCTAAGGATGCTAGTGAAATGCCAGTGAATCGCTGGCATTTTTTTCGCAAGCTGGTCCCTGCATACTCAAGGTATAACATTTTTCTTTTAAGACGCAAGCATAATTATATCAGTAGCAATCACTAAATCGCCTTAAGTTTTCCCCGCGCGCGCCGATTCCCTCCTCCCGCCATCTCACCCCCGGCTGACGCGATATCCTGCGGTCCAAGCCCTGCACCATAAACATATGGTAAACAAGTTATTATCTCTTCTTCATCCCCCCGCCATATTGACCAACCGTTTAACAAGGCCTTGTTGAAATAGGCTTTTGTTTTAAACCAGGTCATACAGATATGTCACAGCTTGTATCCAGTCTGGAAAAACCGGATTCATTAACCGGTTGGCAATTGGCGCTGGCCCTGTTTTTCGGCAAGCTGATGCCGGGCGCGGCTTGGGCCCGCCCGGTTTATCGCTGCAAGTTCATGCTCCGCTATCTCTGCACGTTCGCGTATTCCGCGCCCTGGCTGGCATACCTGGCGCAATCCCCGCTGTTGCCGCAGATGCTCGCCTCACAGCCGGGGCTGCCCTGTAAGCTGCACCGCCCCTATCTCGCCGCGAACATGCGCCGTAAACAACGGCTGGACGCCCTGCTGTTTCACTACACCTATACCCAGGCGCATCTCCCCCCGGCCCTGCTCAACGGACACCTGACGGGCGCAGGCATCATCCTGGCGGAGCTTGCGGCCAGGGACGGGCGGCGTTTTTACCTGCGCCTCGACTCGCTGGACCATTTAAACCGCGAAGGCGAGGCCACCGTGCTGCTTACCGATGAACACCATGTCATGCTGGCCGAGATAACCTTTGCCATTACCCCCGGCCAGGGCGCCACGCTCTTTATCGGCGGCCTGCAGGGGGCGGGGCGGCAGGTGGCCCACGAGGCGATACATGCCGCCACAAAATCCTGCCACGGCCTGTTTCCCAAGCGGCTGGCGCTCGAGACGGTAATGCTGCTGGCGGCCAACCTGGATATCCAGCGCATTCTCGCCGTGGGCAATAATAGCCATATGTACCGGGCGCGGCGTTACTCTTCTAAAAAAAGGCGGTTCCTGCACGCTGACTACGACAATTTCTGGCTATCCCTCAATGGTCAACGCGACGAACAGGGTTATTTCCATCTGCCATTAAGCATCCCGCGCAAGCCTCTGGAAACAGTGCCCAGCAAAAAACGCGCCGAATACCGACGCCGATATGAGCTGCTGGACCAGCTTGCCCGACAAATCAACGCGCATTTCGCCAGGGACTAGCCGGCTGCCGCCTGGTCCCAGGCGGCAGCGCCGTGCGTACTTATCACGTTCATCCGCGCGAGACACCATCGCCCCACGCCGCCTTTACAGTTATCCCGGTTTTGGTTAGTTTAAGGCAGCTTTCCCCGCCGCACAAAAGGATGTGACCCCACTATGTATTCCGGCCTGTTGATTATTCTCATTCCTTTACTCCTCGGCTACCTGTTGCCACGCCTGCGCCAAGGGGTGCTGCGGGCCGTCAACCGCCTGTTGAGCGCGATGGTCTATATCATTCTGTTCTTCATGGGCATCAGCCTGGCATTTTTAGATAACCTGGCCAGCAACCTGTTGCTGATTGCCTGGTATGCCGGCATCAGCGCCCTGTGCATCCTGACGGTTAACGGCGCCGCGCTGTGGTGGCTGGAGAAGCGCGCGCCCTGGCCGGCGCCCACCCATCAGGACACGCCTCCCTCCCGGCTGCGCATGGCCATGGATTCGCTCAAGCTCTGCCTGGTGGTGGCGGCGGGATTTGCCATCGGCCTGACCCAATGGCGCTGGCTCAGCGTCGCCTCGCGCGCCAGCGAATTCGCCCTGATCCTGCTGCTGCTGCTGGTGGGGATGCAGTTGCGCAACAGCGGCATGACGCTACGGCAGATACTGCTGAACCGGCGCGGCGCCAATATCGCCCTGGTGGTGGCTGCTAGCGCGATGCTCGGCGGCGCCGGCGCGGCAATGATCCTTGGGTTGCCCCTGCTTACCGGACTGGCCATGGCCTCTGCTTTCGGCTGGTATTCCCTTTCCGGCATTTTAATGACCGATGCCTTTGGCCCGGTGGTGGGCAGCGCCGCATTTTTTAACGATCTGATACGCGAGCTGCTGGCCATCATGCTGATTCCCGGGCTGATGCGCCGCAGCCGCAGCGTCGCCCTGGGCCTGTGCGGCGCCACGTCGATGGATTTCACGTTGCCGGTGCTGCAACGCAGCGGCGGCCTGGAAGTGGTGCCGGCGGCCATTGTGCACGGCTTTTTATTGAGCCTGCTGGCGCCGGTTCTTATCGCGCTATTCTCCGCCTGACCGGCCAGGCACTGCACTTCCCCGTTTAAAAGGACTAAGCTTTACCGGCATGGGATTTTTTTTGTCTTAGTCCCGACTCATTTTAAAGGGGAAAGCCATGAAACAAACCGTTGCGGCAGCCATTGCCAAAACCCTCGAGCAAGCCGGCGTCAAGCGTATCTGGGGCGTCACCGGCGATTCGCTTAACGGCCTGAGCGACAGTCTTAATCGCATGGGCACCATTCAATGGATGGGCACCCGTCATGAAGAGGTGGCGGCCTTCGCCGCCGGGGCGGAAGCCCATGTCACCGGTCAGTTGGCGGTGTGCGCCGGCTCTTGCGGGCCGGGCAACCTGCATTTGATCAACGGGTTGTATGACTGCCACCGCAACCAGGTGCCGGTGCTGGCGATTGCCGCCCATATTCCCTCCAGCGAAATCGGCAGCGGCTACTTCCAGGAGACCCACCCGGAAGAACTGTTCCGCGAATGCAGCCATTACTGCGAATTGATTTCCAATCCGGAACAACTGCCCCAGGTGCTGGGCATCGCCATGCGCAAGGCCATTCTCAACCGCGGCGTCTCGGTGATCGTGCTGCCGGGGGACGTGGCGCTGAAACCGGCGCCGGAAGACTATCAGCCGTCATGGTATACCCCGCAGCCGTCCCTGAGTGTCCCGCCGGTGGGCGAATTGGAAAAACTGGCCGCGGTGCTGAACCAGGCGGAAAATATCACGCTGATGTGCGGCTGCGGCTGCGCCGGCGCCCATGATGAAGTGGTCAGGCTGGCCGGACTGCTCAAGGCGCCGATCGTCCATGCGCTGCGCGGCAAGGAGCATTTGGAGTGGGATAATCCCTATGATGTCGGCATGACCGGCCTGATTGGCTTCTCATCCGGTTATCATGCCATGATGAACGCCGACACGCTGGTCCTGCTGGGGACCCGTTTCCCCTATCGCGCCTTTTATCCCACCAACGCCAATATCATCCAGATTGATATCGATCCGGGCAGCCTGGGCGCCCATTGCGCGGTGAACATGGCGCTGGTCGGCGATGTCAAATCCACGCTGGCGGTACTGTTGCCGCGCTTGACGGAGAAAACCGGGCGCCATCATCTTGATCAGGCGCTGGAGCATTATCACGCCACCAGGGGGGATCTCGATGCCCTGGCCAAACCCAACGGCAATAAACCTATTCATCCGCAGTACGTGGCGCAGCAGGTCAGCCGCCTGGCCGCCCGCGATGCCATCTTCACCTGCGATGTGGGTACGCCGACCGTATGGGCGGCACGCTATCTGGAAATGAACGGGCAGCGCCGGCTTATCGGCTCTTTTAACCATGGCTCCATGGCTAATGCCATGCCGCAGGCCCTGGGCGCTCAGGCGGCCTATCCCAAGCGCCAGGTGGTCGCCCTGTGCGGCGACGGCGGCTTCACCATGCTGATGGGCGATTTTTTATCCATGGCGCAGATGAAGCTGCCGGTTAAGATCGTGATTTTCAACAACAGCGTGCTGGGCTTTGTCGCCATGGAAATGAAGGCGGGCGGCTATCTGACCGACGGCACCGACCTGCAGAACCCTGATTTTGCCGCCATCGCCCGCGCCGCCGGGATCAAGGGCATCCGGGTGGAAAAATCCGCTGATCTTGACGCCGCACTGGAAGAGGCGTTTGCCACCGACGGACCCGTGGTGGTGGATGTGATTACCGCCAAGGAAGAACTGGCCATGCCGCCGCAGATTAAATTCGAACAGGCAAAAGGTTTCAGCCTGTATATGCTGCGGGCCATCATTAACGGCCGCGGCGATGAAGTGGTAGAATTGGCCAAAACCAACTGGCTGCGCTAGGGCCCGGTATGATACGCCCGGCATCAGGGTCCCTTTGCCGGGCGGCGGCATCATTAGGGCACAGGTGTTAACGCCCGTATCAAGAACGTAACGGAGTGAGCATGATTGATCTACGCAGTGATACCGTCACCTTGCCAAGCGCCGCCATGCGCCGGCTGATGGCGGAAGCCGAGGTTGGCGATGATGTTTATGGCGACGATCCCACCGTGGCGTCGCTCGAAGCCGACGGGGCCCGGCTCAGCGCCAAAGACGCGGCGCTGTTTTTCCCCAGCGGCACCCAGGCCAACCTGGTGGCCTTGCTGACGCATTGCCAGCGCGGGGAAGAGTACATCGTCGGCCAGCAGGCGCATAATTACCGCTTCGAAGCCGGCGGCGCGGCGGTGTTGGGCAGTATCCAGCCACAGCCGCTGGACGCCGACGCCGACGGCACCCTGCCGCTGGATAAGGTGGCGGCGGCCATCAAACCCGATGATTTTCATTTCGCCCGCACGCGCCTGTTAAGCCTGGAAAATACCCATAACGGTAAAGTGCTGCCGCAGGAATACCTGCGGCAGGCCTGGCAGTTTACCCGCGACCACCGTCTGGCGCTGCATATTGATGGGGCGCGCATTTTCAATGCCGTGGCGGCGCTGCAAATCCCGCTCAGCGAAATCACGCAATATTGCGATACGCTGACTATCTGCTTATCAAAAGGACTGGGTGCGCCGGTGGGCTCGCTGCTGTGCGGCGGCGCGGATTATATCCACCAGGCCCGGCGCTGGCGCAAGATGGTGGGCGGAGGGATGCGTCAGTCGGGGATCCTGGCGGCGGCGGGCCGTTACGCCCTTGAGCATAATGTGCAGCGGCTGCGCGAGGATCATGATAACGCCCGCTGGCTGGAACAGCGGCTATCGGCACTGGGCGTTGAGATCGTGGCCCCGGGCGCGCAAACCAATATGCTGTTTATCCGCCAGCCGGCGGAATTGGCCGCCAAACTCGGCCCCTGGATGAAACAGCATGATATTGTGGTGGCCGCCGGCACGGTTACCCGCCTGGTCACCCATTTAAATATCAGCCGCGCCGATCTGGAAAAGGTGGTGGGCTGCTGGGAGGAATTCCTGCGCCATCAGGCACAGCTATCCGGCGCCCCGCTCACCGGCGTGTATTTCCAGTAACGCATCCAGGATCGCCTCGGTTTCCGCGTCCGCCAGGCCGCGGAAATCCCGCGGGCGAAAATGCATCTGGAACGCCGCCAGCGCTTTTTGCTGCAGCGCCGCCGGCAGTTGCGGCGCTACATCGTAACCGTATTGCGCCATCCGGGTCATTATGCCCGCCATCGCCACCGGCGAGTTGGGGTCGCGCCCCGCCAGGTAATGCTCTACCCGCCGCGTATCCGGCCAGACGCCAACGCCCGCCGCCGCCAATTGCCGCCAGGGGAATAACGGGCCGGGATCCTGTTTGCGCCGCCAGGCGATATCGCTGTGCCCCACGACATTGCCTGGCAGGATATGATACCGGTGGATGATATCGCGGCTCAGGGCAATGACCAGTGCGATTTGCGCCGGGGGATAGGGGGTCGCGCGCGCGCCCGTCAGGGTACGCCGGTACCCGTGGTTTTCGATTTCAATGCCAATCGACGTATCGTTAAGATGCGTGCGTCCGCGCCAATAGCTTTCGCCCGCGTGCCAGGCGCGACGGGACTCATCCACCAGCCGTAGCGCGGTGGGTACGCCCGGCGCCCCGCCGGGCACCGCCGGGATAAGATAGTGGGCGCTGACCTGCTCGGCGGTCAGGGTGCTCAGCGACGCGGCAAAATCCTCGGCGGTATAATGGATGACTAAAAACTGCACCCGCTCATCCGCGCCATGCGCGCGCCGTGAATCGTCCACCCGGTAAGCCGCCTCATGGGCCGGCGGTGTTATTGCCTGCTGGCAGCCGGCGATGCACAGGATTAACAGGGTCATGGCCCACCATGGCATCGTTGGTTTCGGCCCGCCGGCCTGACAGCCCGGCGCGCCGCTGCTCATCATGCCAATATCCATCAAGCACCTAATCCTGTTGAGTCATATCACCCGACGGTGACGCGCTGTAAATGATATACGCCAGGTATCGGGCCGGCTATCCTGTTTACGATTTAATTATTTTCAACGCTGTCGCCAGCAACGCATGCCGCGGCTGATAAATATCCTTTCCCCTCGGCGCGAAAGCAGCGCTCGGGATTTTCCGGTCTTGACAATACCAAGGATTAAAAACCGCTACAGGCGCGTTAAACCATAAAGAAATTGATGATTTACAGGCGCCACCGCAAGACGGCAAAAATGATGAAATACCCGCCGATTGCCCTGAAT
Source organism: Sodalis sp. C49 (assembly GCF_046352915.1). Taxonomy (NCBI): domain Bacteria; kingdom Pseudomonadati; phylum Pseudomonadota; class Gammaproteobacteria; order Enterobacterales; family Bruguierivoracaceae; genus Sodalis; species Sodalis sp. C49. The sequence continues at coordinate 1,967,960 of NZ_CP163303.1, forward strand.
TAATGCAGATTAAAAAACATCAGGAAAAATTGAGCAATAACATCCACTTGAAGTTTAATGCAAGCGCATTTTCCAAGGATGATAAAGATATTCACCCGCACAATACCTTGGGATAAAACGATTTTAAGACCGCTATCCCACCCCATTGCCCGCCAGAATAACGCCAGGCGCCATCTTAACCGGGCCTGGCGCGTCCCCGTCTTTAGCCAAACGTGCCGATCCTCACACAACCATCTGATTTTTAATTATACTCGATGGTACTGATCTATCGCCATCCTCTATCGTGAAGGTTAATAATGAACAATAAGCTTTATGCCCTCTTGCCGCTGGCATTGATTCTTGCCGCATGCACCCAGGTCGATCCGGCGTTTAAGGATATCGGCACGCGCAGCGCGCCCTGCGTCGACGGCGGGCCGGATACGGTGGCGCAGGCGTTCTACAATCTGCGCATCGCGCAGCCGCAGGGCAAACCCAGCGCCTCGCAGCTGGGGCAGTACCGCCCCTACCTCAGCGAACGGTTGTTCCACGTACTGACCACGGATCGTAAAGCGCAGGCCAAGCTTACCGCCTTGCCGCCCGGGGATATCTTCAGCAGCCAGGCCGACGGACCCGCCACGGCCGAGGTTCACAGCGCCTCGCGTATCCTCAATACCGATGCGAAAAATATCCCCCTGCGCGTAGACCTGTCCCGCAGCCAGGGCAGCAACGGCCAATCGGTGCGCTGGCAGGATGAAGTGCTGATGATCCGCGAAGGCAACTGCTGGGTGCTGGACGACGTACGCTACCTTGGCACGCTATCTCCCCATCCCGCCGGCACCCTGCGCCAAACGCTGGAAGAACGTTAATCGCATGTAGCCAGCGGTTCTTGCTGCCGCGGGCGCCAGCGGGCGCTGCGTCCACTGCCCGCTGGGATAAAATGCAGCACATCGCGGCAATGCGGCGGTGAGGAATGACGTTTTGTGCTGTTCGTGATATTATTACGCCCCTAAATGTAAATTTTAATCGCGGCGGATTGCATCGACAGGCCGTCGACGTTAACATCTGCCGCCTTAATGGCTATTCAGTTTCTTCGCATGAGTATTCAACTAAACCGCATTGACTGTTTTTACGGCGCCACCCAGGCGCTGTTTGATATCACCCTTGACTGCCCGGCGGGAGAAACGCTGGTGCTGCTCGGCCCCAGCGGGGCGGGTAAAAGTTCTTTACTGCGGGTACTCAACCTGTTGGAGATGCCCCGCGCCGGTCAGTTGTCGATCGCCGGCAACCATTTCAATTTTATCCAGGCGCCCGGCGAGAAAGCCATTCGCGAACTGCGTCAAAACGTCGGCATGGTATTCCAGCAATACAACCTCTGGCCGCATTTAACCGTGCGGCAGAATTTGATCGAGGCGCCCTGCCGGGTGCTCGCCCTGTCGCGCGCCGTGGCCAACGAACGGGCGGACAAGCTGCTCGATCGCCTGCGTTTAACCGATTTCGCCGATCGTTTTCCCCTGCATTTATCCGGCGGCCAGCAGCAACGGGTCGCGATAGCCAGGGCGCTGATGATGGAACCGCAGGTGCTGCTGTTTGATGAGCCGACCGCGGCGCTGGACCCGGAAATTACCGCACAAATCGTCAGCATCATTCGTGAACTGGCCCAAACCGGCATCACGCAGGTGATTGTGACGCATGAAGTAGAGGTAGCGCGTAAGACTGCCAGTCGCATCGTGTATATGGAAAACGGCCACATTGTGGAACAAGGCGATGCCACGCATTTCGCCACCCCCCACACCGAGGCGTTTGCTCACTATTTGTCGCATTAATTGTTGGAATAAAAAAATGAAAAAATTGATTATTGCCGCAGTGCTGGCCGGAATGACGTTTTCCGCCGCCGCGGCGCAGACCATTCGTTTCGCCACGGAAGCCTCTTATCCTCCGTTTGAATTTGTTGATGCCAATAACAAAATCCAGGGGTTTGATATCGATTTGGCCAATGCGCTCTGCAAACAGCTTCAAGCCGAATGCACCTTTACCAACCAGGCTTTCGACAGCCTGATCCCAAGCCTTAAATTCCGTCGTTTCGACGCGGTGATCTCAGGCATGGATATCACGCCGGACCGTTTGCAGCAGGTGACGTTCAGCCAGCCTTATTATGAAAACTCCGCCATTTTCGTGGCGCAAAAAGGCAAATTCGCCGATCTGGCCGCGTTGAAAGATAAGCGTGTCGGCATGCAGAACGGCTCCACCCATCAGAAATTCCTGCTGGATAAACATCCTGAAATCACCGCCGTGCCTTACGACAGCTATCAGAACGCCATCCTGGACTTGAAAAACGGCCGTTTGGACGCCGTCTTCGGCGATACCGCCGTGGTCAATGAATGGCTGAAGAAAGACGCCGACCTGGCCACCGTCGGCGATAAAATCACCGATAAAGCCTATTTCGGCACCGGCCTGGGCATTGCCATGCGCCTGAACAATAATGAGCTGCGCGACCAGTTCAATACGGCGCTGGATAAAGTCAAGCAAGACGGTACCTACCAGACTATCTACCAGAAATGGTTTAAGCAGTAATCGCCTTTCATGAATGAACTTCAACCCATAGCCAGCGCCGCCGGGACCACCGTCGGCCTGGCGCTGTGCGCGCTGGTGGCCGGGCTGTTTCTGGCGATGTGTTTTGCCGCCTGGGAATCCGTCCGCTGGAGATGGCTGGGACTTATCGGCACCGCCGTGGTGACGCTGTTGCGCGGCCTGCCGGAAATTCTGGTGGTACTGTTTATTTATTTCGGCGCCTCGCAACTGCTGGTGATACTTGCCGACGGCTTTAGCCTCAACCTGATTGCGGCGCGTATACCGGTGCGCCTGCCGATTGATAACTTTAACGTCAGTCCCTTTGTCTGCGGCGTGATTGCCCTGGCGTTGCTGTATGCCGCCTATGCCTCGCAAACGCTGCGCGGCGCGCTGAAAGCCATCCCGCAGGGACAGTGGGAGTCGGGCCAGGCGCTGGGCATGAAAAAAAGCACGGTTTTTTTCCGCCTGGTGATGCCGCAGATGTGGCGCCATGCGCTGCCCGGTCTGGGCAATCAATGGCTGGTGCTGTTGAAAGATACCGCGCTGGTGTCGTTGATAAGCGTTAATGACCTGATGCTGCAAACCAAAAGTATCGTCAGTTTCACCCAGCAGCCCTTTACCTGGTACCTGGTCGCGGCGGCGGTGTATCTGGTCATCACCCTGTTCAGCCAGATCATCCTGCGGGCGTTCGAGCGCCGTTCCACCCGTTTCGAGACGAGGGATTCCTGATGCTGGCCTACCTGCCCGAACTGCTGAAGGGGCTGCCCACCAGCCTGACGCTGACGCTGTGCGCCATCATCATAGCCTTGCTGCTGGCGCTGCTGTTTACCCTGGTTATCAGCCTGAAGACGCCGGTGCTGACGCCGTTAATCAAAATCTACATTACCCTGTTCACCGGCACGCCGCTGCTGGTGCAGATATTTTTGATTTATTACGGTCCCGGGCAATTCGCCGCCCTGCGCGCCATTCCCTGGTTATGGGCGCTGGTCTCGCAGCCATGGCTGTGCGCCATGGTGGCGCTGGCGCTTAACAGCGCCGCCTACAGCACCCAGCTCTTTACCGGCGCTATGCGCGCCATTCCCGCCGGACAATGGCAGTCATGCGCGGCGCTGGGCATGTCGCGCCTGCAATCCCTGCGCTTATTGATGCCGTTCGCCATCAAGCGGGCGCTGTCGTCCTACTCCAATGAAGTGGTGCTGGTGTTTAAAAGTACCTCGCTGGCCTACACCATTACCCTGATGGATATCATGGGCCATGGGCAGTTAATGTATGGTCGCACCTACGACGTCATGGTGTTCGGCGCCGCAGGCATTATCTATCTGTGCGTTAACGGCGTGCTGACCCTGCTGATGCGTTTGATCGAGCATCGGGCGTTACGGTTTGAACGACGTAACTGAGGGAATGCGTTGCAGCAGAACCAGCGTCTCGTAATGGGCGGTATGCGCAAACATATCAAATAACTGCGCCTTGACGATACGGTATGCCGGCAGGGCCTGCAGATCCCGGGCCAGGCTTTCCGCCTGGCAGCTGGAGTAAAGAATATACGGGGGCGCCATGCTCTCCAGATAGCGGCATAAATCCGCGCCAATGCCGCGCCGGGGTGGGTTGACCAGCACCAGATCCGGCACCTCCGCCCTTGAGCGCGCGAACTGGGTGGAATCCAGCGCCTGGAACATCACCTGGGTCAGCCCCATCAGCTGCGCCGACTGGCGCGCGCTGGCTATCGCCTCGGCGCTGATTTCAATGCCGGTCAGGCGCATATCCGGGCGCGCGCAGTGCAAACCAAACCCCCCCACCCCACAAAACAAATCCCACAGGCTGCTGATTTCCAGCTCGCCAACCCACTGCCGGGCGGCGGCGTACAGGCGCGCGGCGACCGACGGGTTGGTCTGGAAAAAACCGCGCGGGCGGATAAACAGCGGCACATCATTGAGCCGTTCCGCCAGCGCGGTATCCTCGGTCAGGATGATTTCAGTTTCACCTTCAAGAATGGCCATATGCACCGGCTGGAGATTCACCGATATCACCTGAAGCTGGGGCACACGCTCCCGCAGCCAGGGCAATTGGGCGCGCAGTGCGTCCAGCTTGGCCTGCGAGCGCAGCACGAAACGCAGCATCATGCCGCCGTCATGCCGGCTTTCGGTCAACAGCAGGAATTTTAACTCGCCGCGCCGGCGCGCCACGTGATAAGGCGTCAGGCCGGCGCGGGCGATAAAGTGTTTAAGCACGCCGAATACCGGCGCGAAGGTGGGGGGGTAAAGCGGGCAGGCGCAGAGGTCCAGCGGCTCTCCGTCCCGCGCCATGATGCCCAGCACCGGGCGTTCTACGCTGCCGCTTACCACCATTTTCGCTTTATTGCGAAACGCCGCGGGCGGCGAAGCCACCGGCGCCAGCCACTGCGCAACGGGCATGGCCGACAATAACCCGGCCAGGGCGGCCTGTTTATCCGCCAACTGCTGCGCATAGGGTTTATCCAGCCACTGGCAGGAATGGCAACGATCCGCGCTGAAAAGTTCGCAATGCATAGGTTTTCTGGCCGGTTAAACGGGCGCGCATTGTACCACCGGTTTTAGGTAAAAATCACCGGCCGCGTTTAAAAAACCGCCGGCTGGAGATCGGCGCGAATAACAGCAGCACGATCACCATATCCGGCAGTTTATGCATCAGCAGTTCGCCGGAGATCTCCGCGGCGCTGGCGCCCGGCAGCGCGAACATTTCAGGATAAAAACCATTCCAGGTGGCCAGGAACAAATAGCCGGCGCTCAGGCCCTGGCACCCGGCAAAATACCAGCGCGCCCAGGAATGACCGCGCATCACCGCAAATCCGCAGCGCAACTCGACGAACAGCACCGTGAGGCTTGCCAGAAACAGCAGCGTCAAATCCCACGAGCGGCTGCTGGTCTCGATAAAACTGCGCACCCCCTCCACGCCCAGGTTGCTGGTCAACATCAGCATGCCCAGGCAGCGGGTGGCGACGATGGCGCTGCCGGCGACCAATACCGCCACCGGCACATTACCGCGCCAGCGCGTCCGTTCCGCCGCGGCGCGCTTTAGCATACGCCAATGCAGCGGGTCCGTATTGCCATCCCTCAGGATGTCCGACATGGCCTTTCTCCTTGTTATTACGCCGTATTAAACAGCGGCACACGGATAAAGACTAGCAGTAATCTGCGCAATCAGCCACGGGCCGCCCGCTGGCGATCCCGCAGGCGTTGCTTTTCAGCGCGGGACATCAGCCACCAGGCGATCAGGCCGATAATGCCGACCACGCCCAGGATGATGGTGGCCAGGGCATTGATTTCCGGATTTACCCCCATCCTGACGCTTGAGAACACCAGCATCGGCAACGTGGTGGCCCCCGGACCGGCGACAAAACTGGCGATCACCAGATCATCGAGCGACAGGGTAAAGGCCAGCAGCCAGCCGGATACTATGGCCGGGGCAATCATCGGCAGCGTTATAATAAAAAACACCTTGATGGGCGTGGCGCCCAGATCCAGCGCGGCTTCCTCGATGGAGGCATCCAGCTCGCGCAGCCTGGAATTGACCACCACCGCCACGTAGGCGGTACAAAACGTCACGTGCGCCAGCCAGATGGTGAACATGCCGCGCTCCGCCGGCCAGCCGATGGCGTGCCCCAGCGCCACGAACAGCAGCAGCAGCGACAGGCCGGTTATCACATCCGGCATCACCAGCGGCGCGGTCAGCATAAAGGCGAACCCGTTGGCACCGCGAAAGCGGCCGAAACGCACGATCACCACCGCCGCCAGGGTACCCAGGATCACCGCCATGGTGGCGGTGGCGGCCGCCAGCGTCAGGCTGAGCGACACGGCGCTTAGCATCGCCTGGTCATTGACCAGGACGCCATACCACTGCGTCGACCATCCGGCCCATACCGTGACCAGTTTCGAGCTATTGAACGAGTAGATGACCAGCATCAGCATCGGGGCGTACAAAAAGGTAAACCCGGTGATTAAAATCACGATGCGCCAGGGCGAACGCACGACAGGTAGCGTATTCATGCCCGATCCCCCAGGGTTTTATTCTGATGTTTATGGAACCACATAATCGGCACAATCAGCAGCAGCAGCATGATAACCGCTACCGCGGACGCCACCGGCCAATCGCGGTTATTGAAAAATTCCTGCCATAAAATGCGCCCGATCATGATGCTGTCGGGGCCTCCGAGCAGCTCTGGAATTACGTATTCGCCCACCGCCGGAATAAACACCAGCATCGAGCCGGCGATAATGCCGCCTTTGGTCAGGGGAACAATCACCTGGAAAAAGGTTTTCATCGGCCGGGCGCCGAGATCGAGCGATGCCTCCACCAGGGAATAATCCAGCCGTGTCAGCGCGGTATAAATGGGCAGGATCATAAACGGTAGATAGGCATAGACCACTCCGATATATACCGCCAGATTGGTATGCAGGATCACCAGCGGCTGATCGATAACGCCGAGCCACAGCAGGACGTTATTGAGAATACCGTTGTTTTTCAGGATCCCCATCCAGGCGTAGACCCGGATTAAAAATGACGTCCACGACGGCAGGATAACCAGCAACAGCAGGATATTGCGCGTCGAGGGTTTACTGTGGGCCACCGCCCAGGCCATCGGGTAGCCTATCAGCAGGCAGAAAAAGGTGGAAACGGCCGCGACCTGCAGTGATTGCAGATACGCCTCGATATACAGCGGATCGTCCAGCAGTTGCAGGTAATTGGCCAGGTTCAGCGAGATATCCAGCTTACCGTCGAGCCAGCTGACCAGGTCGGTGTAGGGCGGGATCGCCCGGGCCATCTCCGCCATGCTGATTTTGAAAACAATCAGGAACGGCAGCATAAACAGCAGCAACAGCCACAGGTACGGCAGAAAAATCACCGCCTTGCGCCCATGGCGCATCTGCAGCCTTGTCAAGATGCGGGGGGTGTTGACCCGCTCGACGGCCGGCGGGGGCAGTAATTTTTCGTCAGATGCAGACATGATGTTCCCCTGTCCTATACCGTCAGCACAACACAGCTGTCCGCATCCCAACAGAGACGCACTTCATCCCCCCAGGTCGGCGTGCCTTTTCGGTAACGGTGCGCATTTTGCAGCTGCGCGCTGATGGTCTGGCCGCTTTGCAGCAGCACATGGTAAATGGAGAGATCGCCGAGATAGGCGATATTGACCACTTCGCCGACGGCAAAGTTAAAGCCGTCCGCGGGCACCTCCTCGCACAGCATGATTTTTTCCGGCCGCAGCGCCACATGCACCGGCACGCCGTCAACCACCGACACATCGGAATTCACCTGCAGCGGATGCACCAGGCCGGGACTTTGGATAATGAGCGCATCGTCGTGACGCTCAACCAGCAGGCCGTCGAACATATTGACCGAACCGATAAATTCGGCGCTGAAGCGGCTGTTGGGGTGCTCATAAATCTCTTCCGGCTCGCCGATTTGCACAAACTTGCCCCGGTTCATAATGGCGATGCGTCCGGCCATGGTCATGGCCTCTTCCTGATCGTGCGTGACCATCACGCAGGTCACCCCGACGCGTTCCAGGATATCCACCACTTCCAGCTGCATGCGGTCGCGTAATTTTTTATCCAGCGCGCCCATCGGTTCGTCAAGCAGCAATAGCTTTGGCCGTTTAGCCAGGCTGCGCGCCAGCGCCACGCGCTGGCGCTGGCCGCCGGAAAGCTGATGGGGCTTGCGGGCGGCGAATTCCTGCATATGCACCATCGCCAGCATCTCCGCCACGCGTTGCTTAATCTCGGCGCGCGGCAGTTTATCCTGCTTCAAGCCGAAGGCAATATTCTGTTCCACCGTCATATGCGGAAACAGCGCATAGGACTGGAACATCATATTAATGGGCCGTTGATACGGCGGCATATGGGACAGGTCCTGGCCGTCGAGCACAATCTGGCCATGGGTGGGTTGTTCAAAGCCCGCCAGCATCCGCAGCAGCGTGGATTTACCACAGCCTGACGCGCCCAATAAAGCAAACATTTCCCCTTTATAGATCGTTAAACTGACATCATCGACCGCCGACTGGCCGTCGAAGGTTTTGGTCAAATTGCGAATCTCCAGCAATGGCGTTACCATTTTCTGGGTTTTGGGCTGTGGGCGGGGTATAGCATCGTTCACTGACATGACTCTCCGGAACAGAAGAAACGGATAATCGTTAATCGTCTACCGTCTCTGAAATAGCATAACAGGCGGTATGAAACCGCCTGTTGGTTAGCATAATGTCAACCCTGCGGCGGGCAGATTACTTGCCGCTTTTTACCTTGGTCCAGGCACGGGTGATAACCCGGTCTATTTGCGGCGGCTGAACTTTAAGGCTAAATAATTTAGCGCGCACCTCGGGCGGCGGATAAATGCCGGGATTATTGCGCACCTCTTCATTGACCAGCGGCGTGGCCGCTTTATTGCCGTTGGCATAGAATATCTGATTGCTGACCTGGGCAATAACCTGGGGGTCCATCAGAAAATTAAGGAACTGATAGGCCTCGTCGGTATTTTTGGCGTCGGCCGGAATCGCCAGCACGTCAAAAAACGCCAGCGCGCCTTCCTTAGGAATACTATAGGCGATATGAACGCCGTTCTTCGCTTCCTTCGCGCGATTTGCCGCCTGCATCACGTCGCCGGCCCAGCCGATGGCAACGCAAATGTCCCCATTTGCCAAATCGTTGATATATTGCGAGGAATGGAAATAACGGATGCTGGGGCGCAGCTTTAACAGCAGATCGGTGGCCGGCCCGGTATAATCCGCGGCGTTGGCGCTGTTCGGATCCTTGCCCAGGTAATTGAGGACGGTGGCGAATATCTCCGAGGGCGCATCAAGGAATGAAACGCCGCAGCTTTTCAGCTTCGCCAGGTTTTCCGGTTTTAACACCAGATCCCAGCTGTTTACCGGCGCGTCCGCGCCCAGAATGGCTTTGACCTTATCGACGTTATAGGCAATGCCGGTGGTAGCCCACATATAGGGAATGGCATATTTGTTATCAGGATCATGCTGGCTGATAAGTTTCAATAATTCCGGATCCAGATTTTTATAATTCGGCAGTTTACTTTTATCCAAAGGCTGGAATACCCCGGCGGTTAACTGTCGCTCCAGGAAACTGGCGGAAGGCACCACCACGTCAAAGCCGGTACTGCCGGCCATCAGTTTACCCTCCAATACTTCATTGGAGTCGAAAACATCATAGATGACTTTTATGCCGGTTTGTTTTTCAAAATCCGGCACGGTGTTCGGCGCAATATAATCCGACCAATTATAGACATGCAGCGTTTTTTGTTCCGCACCTGATGCGGTGACGGACGCAGCCATCAGCAGGCCGGCAACTATACCCGACAACCATTTTTTACGTTGGGTGAACATCCGTTGCTTCCTCCAAATCCCGGTCAATAAAAGATATTTCTGTATAACGTCGCCGGTATACAGTGCTTAAATAAGCGCAGCGGCTGTTGGCGGCACCGTGAATAGCCGATCCCCCGCGGACGCGCGCGGGGAGATAACGTTATGAAAACGGTTGTCCGACGGATCACGCGCAGCATCGCAAGCATAACCGCAGCGCCACTGCGACGCCAGCGATCCGCAAAAAAAATGGCTTTAATCGATTAATTATTCACTAATTAGTGAACAAATCTGGTATTGGACGCATAAATGACAAAGGATCTGCGCTCGCGCGGGCGCAACGACAGCATAAATGATGGGAAGGTACCGGGAGGGCACGCCGCCTGCGGCAGGCGGCAGATCAATGGATAACCGGAAGGGTATTTTTGGCGTCGGCGGGCTGTTCTTCGCCGTCAATAAACAGCAAATCATTGGCACGCGCTTCCAGAATCAGCATGGAAATCTGTTCTTCGGACTGCTGCATAAAATGTTTAAACTGACCAAAGGTCACGCCCACCTCAATGCTTAACGCCTGGCACGCCACCAGCTTGGGCAAGTTATCGTCCTGAATATCGATAAAGGCCTTCACCGTCAGCGAACTGGCATTTATCTGACTTAAATCCCCCACCAGCGCTATCAGCGCGGTGGGACGCACCTCCGCCAGGGCGGAAAATAAAATGACGTTATCGACCAAATCAACTTTGGCATCGAAGATGCCGTCAAAATTTTGCATATGCGGCAGATGCAACGCCTGGCAGGAGTCACACTCGAAAAACGTCAGGCTGAGCTTTTCCAGCCAGCGTCTAAGGATGTCCAGATCCGGGACAACAAGTGAATCCATGAAGGCCAACCTCTAAATGAAAAATGCGAAACGGGGCATAGCTTACGGAATAATCGTCAAAGGTGCCATGGACAAACGCAGGAAATTATTTTAACAGTCGGCCCGGCCGGTTATCCGGGCGTAGCGGCGCGCGGCGCGCTATTGCGCGGCAAACAACATCATATTGATTTTTAATAGATAGCTTTCTCATTAATCACCATAGGTCAGACCAATGTCCGCCCCCCGGGACAAAATCTGAAAATGCCCTTTTTGCCGCGGGTACGGTGGATTTACAAGGTATTGCCCGGTTTTAACATTTTCTGGCCGTGCTGTTCGATGTATTCAATCATCATTCCGGCAATATCGGTGCCGGTGGCGGTTTCCACCCCTTCCAGGCCCGGCGAGGCATTGACCTCCATCACCAAGGGCCCGCGCCGCGCCCGCAGGATATCGACGCCGGCCACATCAAGCCCCAAAGTGCTAACCGCCTTGATGGCCACCGCCCTCTCCCGGGGGGTAATGACAATTTTGCGGGCCGAACCGCCCCGATGAAGATTGGAGCGGAAATCTCCCGCTTCGGCCTGGCGTTCGATAGCCGCCACCACCCGGTTGCCCACCACCAGGCACCGGATATCGCAGCCTTTCGCCTCCTGAATATATTCCTGCACCAGAAACTGCGCCTTCAAGCCGCGAAAGGCGTCGATAACACTCTTGGCGGCCTGGGATGTTTCAGCCAGCACCACGCCGATGCCCTGAGTGCCTTCCACCAGCTTCACCACCAGGGGCGCCCCGCCCACCATGGCAATCAGATCGCCGGTATCGTCCGGGGAATCGGCAAAGCCCGTCACCGGCAGATCGATGCCCTCTTTTGCCAGCAGTTGAAGGGAATGCAGTTTATCCCTGGCGCGGGTAATGGCCGAAGAACCGTTCAGCGCATAGCTGCCCAGCATTTCAAACTGGCGCAAGACCGCGGTGCCGTAAAAGGTGATGGCGGTGCCGATACGCGGGATAACCGCATCGTAATGCGCCAGGCGATTGCCGCGGTAATGAATGGCAGGCGCGTCGCAATTGATGTTCATATAGCAGGAGAGCGGATCGATGATATCCACGCTATGACGTCGGAATTCGGCCGCTTCCCGCAGTCGCCTGCAGGAAAACAGGGTGCCGTCCCGGGATAAAATGGCTATTTTCACGGTTTACCCAGATTGATCATAGTGGACCGGCTCATAATAATCCGCCCGCGGGCGCGGGTCGAGAAAAGTTTAGCGTCCAAAGACGGTTTGCACGCGTATGAAACAGATAGGCGGGATGCATTGGACTAAAAGGTATTTTCTGCTTTTTTTTGACGCAGGTCACAGGCATAGTAGCTGACAGCGAAAAGCATAACCGAGTGCAAAGATTCGTTTCGTTTTTTCTTTTATGCGTTAAGGAGTGTATATGTTTGCTGTCATTTTTGGACGTCCGGGCTGTCCTTATTGTGTGCGCGCTAAAGAGCTGGCTGAAAAACTGACCGCTGAACGGGATGACTTCTCTTTCCGTTATGTCGATATCCATGCGGAAGGCATATCCAAGGCCGACCTGTCGAAAACCGTCGGCAAACCCGTGGAAACCGTGCCGCAAATCTTCGTCGATCAGGTTCATATCGGCGGCTGCACTGATTTTGAAGCTTACGCGAAAGAAAACCTCAGCCTTTACCAGCAATAATCCGCACTGCTTTATTACTGCATCACTGCGATGGAAGCCAGCCCGGGCTGGCTTTAATCTTTTACGCCGCCGTCAATGCGCAGCCCCTTTGTATATCACGCCGGCAAAGTAACACCCCAGCGCGCCGCAGGCGCACCAGAATACCGCGCTTAACATGTAGGCAAGCTGATACCACAGGCTGATGGATAAACCATGGCCGAGGTAAAACAGCAGCAGGCAAAAAGGCGAAGCGATCAGGGCGCCCACGATCGGATTGATGATTTTATTCTCATGCAACAGCAGGCTGCCGACGATGCCGGGCAGTAAAAACAGCAGCAGGCCAAATGCCGCGCCGTGATCCCCGGTCTTCATCACTTCGAAGCCGCTGACCTGGCTGGCAAAGATTACGCCGAACAGTACAGCACTGCTTATGGTTCCAGCCCAATGCCGGTAGAGCGCCATTTTTGCCTCCCATAATTCACGCTGTGATCAAAACGCCATAGAAAAAAAACGCGGTTTCCCGATGATGAATGCCGCCCAATTCATCCCGGCCGCCGGTCATCGGCAGAAAAATGTTTACCGCGATAAAATGGCGTATATTTTCCCGGCGACAAGGGAAAAACAACGCCAAAGGCAAACGTCCGGTAACCGTCAAATCCCGGTACGCTTCCCTGGCGGCAATAATGGTGTATTCTCAGATTTTATTCTAATAAATATACTTGATAATATCATAATTATCAAATAGTTGCTAGTAACAATAAAGTTATGGTCCATGCTTATTAAGGTGGCCGATTTGTTACGCAAGAATGAAATTTTGTTATTCATTGTGAGAGAACAATCACACCCCGATGGACATATAATACCGATGATACGCTTCCAACCTTGTCATTAGACTGACTTTTTTACGGTAAATAAAATAATTTCTTTTTTTGCCCAGGGCGCGGCGCTGAAACGCTTTTTGCCACCATCAGACCCTTTCTATCCATGGCGGCGTCGCAATAAAATGAAAATTTCAGTTTTTTCTTATGATGACACGTCGCCCTCTTACATTAATTTTTTTACATAAACAGCAGCCACCGGCCGCGCGCGCCGCGCCGGCCGTACGCGTTGCCGGCTGCTGCCGTACGGCGCGGGCGCCGACGCATAAGCCCGGCGCTCATGGCGCCGGTCGGAAATGAGATTTTTTTGATCTAACGCAGAACTTTCGCTTATGGCCGCAGTCTGAATATGTGCCACTGCTTTTCTTTGATGTCCCCAAATTGAGGAGCCCGATCGTCCCGCCTATTAGGTTCAAGACTTTCGGGTTTTTTATTGTCCGCCATTCCCCCGGTCATAACGGTTGCCTGGCGCATCGAGCGGCGGTTTCCCCGCTACAATCTGCACCTCTGCGCCCCTGCGCTGACGCCGCCACCTGCAGGCCGGACAGCGATTTTTTAGTCTGGTCGTTGGGCCGGGGCCGTATTATCCCCTATTATTCCACGAAAAATGACTAATTCAATTACAGTAAATTAATTAAAAGATAATTCATAATAACAGCAATAATAAATGCCGACATTAGGTGCTTGGCCGCACAATAGCGTTATAGGGGTGCAGGCTATTGGGCAGGCATTAATCTCATGACGGCGGCAGGTCGAAAAAAATGCCGCCGATGTCAAAAAATATCATTATATTAAAGCGTTAGTTAACTTTAACGTTAATGAACCATTACAAATATTATAGCAGGAGTTATTATTATTACGCATTAACCTAACCCGTACTGCACCATTAAATAATCGACTTAGATCAAAAAAATCAACATAGCGCATGAATATCCCGAACAAATTCTATATTATGTCCATCTGATCTCACCGCCCAATATTATTTACCTGATGACTCGCTCTTACTGTTTTTCGTAACTGCTATTGCAATAAAAGCGGCTATGTAATAAGCCTTTGCAGTTTATATATTATTCGTTCCGCTTTGTTTTTTGGAGATATAATGGATACAACTCAAGCCACCACGGAAACACTGGCCCATCGGACCGCGTCGGCATCCTGGAGCAAAACGGATGCTGTCTGGATGATGGGGCTTTATGGCACGGCTATCGGCGCCGGGGTGCTGTTTTTGCCCATCAATGCGGGTATCGGGGGCCTGGTGCCGCTGATCATCATGGCGCTGATTGCGTTCCCCATGACCTTTTTCGCCCATCGCGCTTTATGCCGCCTGGTGTTGTCGGGCGACGGCGCGTGCCGGGATATTACCGACGTGATTGAGCAACACTTCGGCGCCCGGGCGGGCCAGGTGATTACCCTGCTTTATTTTTTTGCCATTTACCCCATTCTGCTGGTCTACGGCGTCGCCATCACCAATACCGTCGACAGTTTTATTACCCATCAATTGCACCTTACCGCGCCGCCGCGCGCGCTGCTGTCGTTGATCTTGATCATGGGCCTGATGACCGTCATCCGCCTGGGTAAGGAGATTATCGTCAAGGTCATGAGTATGCTGGTATTTCCCTTTGTCGCGGTGCTATTGTTCCTGGGCGCGTTCCTGATGCCCCACTGGAGCACCGACATTTTCCATACCGCCCTGCCGCTTCGCGGCACAGGAAACGGCGGGTTATGGCATACCCTGTGGCTGGCGGTGCCGGTGCTGGTATTCTCGTTTAACCATTCACCCATCATTTCCGCCTTCGCCATGTCGAAAAAAAAGGAATACGGCGATAACGCCGAGCAAAAATGCTCGCGCATTTTATTATACAGCAACATCCTGATGGTGCTGACGGTGATGTTTTTCGTTTTCAGCTGCGTCCTTAGCCTCTCGCCCCAGGACCTGGCGCACGCCAAAACGCAAAATATCTCCATCCTGTCCTTCCTGGCCAATCACTTCAACAATCCCTTTATCGGTTTTTTGGCGCCGGTCGTGGCGTTTGTCGCGATAACCAAATCCTTCCTCGGCCATTACCTCGGCGCCAGCGAGGGCTTTATCAGCCTGCTGGATAAGGCGCTGCGCAAGCCGGGCAGAACCGTCCATGAGGTTACACTGCACCGGCTGACGGGGCTGTTTATGCTGGCGTCGACCTGGCTGGTGGCGACCATCAACCCCAGCATCCTGGGTATTATTGAAATGCTGGGCGGCCCGATTATCGCCATGCTGCTTTTTCTGCTGCCCATGTATGCCATAGCCAAGGTGCCGGCCATGGCCCGCTATCGCGGCGCGGCCAGCAATTATTTTGTTTGGGCCATAGGCTTTATCGCGCTGTCGGCGATTCTGTATAAGCTGCTGGAATAAGGTGGGATAATGCCTCCCGCTGGGAGGCATCATAATAACGGAAGACGAGACGGCCTATTTGCCAAACCAGCCGTGTATGGTCTGTAGGATCCAATCCCAGATGTTGCGGAAAAAGCCGCCTTTCTGCACTTCATCGAGCACCACAAGCGGGCGTTGTTCGACAACCTTGCCGTCCAGTTGAAAATCAATGGTTCCTACCACCTGGTGGCGAGCCAGCGGCGCCTCAAGATGAGGAGACGCCAGGGTAAATGACGCCTTCAGGTTTTTCATCTGGCCTTTAGGCAAGGTAACAGACGCATCCTGCGCCACGCCCAAGTCCACCTCACTGCGATCGCCGAACCAGACCCGCTGGCGGGTAAAGGGTTTGCCGGCGGGAATCAGCGTCAGCGTTTCATAAAAATTGAAGCCCCAGGTGAGGATTTTTTCGCTCTCGCGAAAACGCACCCCGTCGGTGGGCGCGCCCAGCACCACCGAAATCAGCCGCATGCCGCCAGGGGTGATAGCCGACGCCACCAGGTTATGGCCCGCGCCATCGGTATAACCGGTCTTGATGCCGTCCACGGTGAGATTGCTGTTCCATAACAGCCGGTTGCGGTTGAGTTGTTTAATCTTGTTATAGGTGAATTCTTTTTGTTTATGCAGGGCATATTCGTCCGGGACATCCCGAATCAGCGCCTGGCTGATGATCGCCATATCCCGCGCGGTGCTGTATTGCCCTTCGGCATCCAGGCCATGCACGGTGAGGAAATGGGTATTTTTCAATCCCATGACGTCGACATATTTGTTCATCAGGCTGACAAACGCATCCTGACTGCCGGCGACATAATCCGCGAGGGCGATACTGGCATCGTTGCCCGACTGGATCACCACCCCGTTGTTCAGATCCGCCACGGAGACCTGCTCTCCGGGCTTCAGGAACATCAGCGACGATCCGCGCAGTACGGGGTTACCCGTGGCCCAGGCATCCTTGCCGATGGTGACTTTATCCTGCTCCGTGATTTTTTTGGCCTTCAGGGACTGCCCAATCACATAGCTGGACATGATTTTTGTCAGGCTGGCGGGGTCGAGACGCAGATCGGCATTTGACTCCGCCAGCACTTTGCCGCTTTGATAATCCATCAGGATAAACGCCTTGGCGTTTACTTCCGGCGCGGCGGGCGGCGTATCGGCCCGGGCTGCGGGGATGAGGGCCAGCACCAGCAGTGCGCCCAGGGTCAGGGTGGTTTTTTTTTGTGGAAAAATGTCATTCTTCATGGCGTGGCCAGAGTATCCCTTCAACAATGGTAACCGCGTTACTCACGGTAGAGATCCCAACAGAGTTTGATGACAAAGCCATACCTTGGGATGATGGGCAAAACCATAAACACAGCGATGTTCCTGATCATCATACCCGTTTTAAATTTGTGTGCTGGTTTGTCAGCCGTGCAAACACATCAAGTCTATGCGAAACAGTTCAACTTTGCCGCAACGGCGATCAATTTTCAGCTCTTTTTACATTTTTTTATCTTACCGCCGCCTGACGGCGGGCGGCGGTTTAGCGTTTACTGCGCCGGTCGGCGCGTTGTGCCAGGGCGTCGCCCAACACCTGGACTATCTGGACTAAAATAACCAGCGCCACCACGGTAATTATCATGACGTTGGTTTCGTAGCGGTAATAACCAAAACGGATGGCCAGATCGCCCACCCCGCCGCCGCCGACAATCCCCGCCATGGCGGAATAGCCGATAAGGCTGACCAGGGTGATGGTCAACCCTCGTAATAGACCCGCCAGCGCCTCCGGTAATAACACCGTGCAGATGATGCGCATCGGGCTGGCGCCAAAGGCTTCGGCAGCCTCGACAATGCCGGGATCCACTTCGCGCAGCGCGCCATCCACCAGACGGGCATAAAACGCGATGGCCGCCACGGATAACGGCACGGCCGCGGCGATGGGCCCGATGGTGTTGCCCAGCAACAATTGCGTTAACGGCAGCAGCAGCACCAGCAGGATGACAAAGGGTATCGAACGGATGATATTTACCAGCACCGTGCCGCTAAGATAGAGGGCGCGGTTTTGCCAGAACAGATGGCGGTCGGTGACATAGATGAGAAAGCCCAGCGGCAGGCCGCCGATAATGGCAAACAGCGTGGCGATCCCTACCATCTGGAAGGTTTCGCCAAACGCGGCAAAAAGATCGAGCCATAAATCAGCCATGCAGCACCTCCACGCGCGCGGTATTTTCCTGGATATAGGCGACCGCCAGGGCAACCTGTTCCGACCTGGTGGGATGGGTTAACAGCGCCACCAGCACGCCCAACGCGCGGTAGCCGATATACTCAATTTTTCCGTGCAGGATATTCACCGACACGCCGAAACGCGTGGCGACATCCGACAGCACCGGCTGCTCGGCGGAGGCGCCGACAAACAATATTTTCAACAGGGTACCGCGTAAATCCTGCATTAAGCGGGGCGGCAGCTCAAGATTAAAGGTATGCGAAACCAGTTGCCGGGTAAATTCGTGCCGGGGCGTGGCGAAAATGTCAAAAACCGCCCCTTCCTCCACCACTTTCCCCCCGGTCATCACCGCCACGCGGTCGCAGATGGTCTTGATGACCGTCATTTCATGGGAAATCAATACAATGGTAATGCCGAGGCGGACATTGATTTCCTTAAGCAGCGTCAGTATTGATGCCGATGTTTCCAGATCCAGCGCCGAGGTCGGCTCGTCACACAGCAACACCTCAGGCTGGTTAGCGATGGCGCGCGCGATGCCGACCCGCTGTTTTTGCCCGCCGCTAAGCTGTGCCGGGAAGGCCGCCGCCTTATCGGCCAGGCCCACCAGCGCCAGGATTTCCGGTACCCGCCGGGCGATATCACCGGAGGATTTGCCGGCCGCCCGCAGGCTGAAGGCGACGTTCGCCGCCACCGTGCGCGTATGCATCAGGTTAAAATGCTGGAAAATCATGCCGATTTTTTGCCGTTGCCGGCGCAACGCGCCGCCGGAAAGCGCGCTGACCCGGACGTCGTTAACGATAACCTCGCCGGCGCTTGGCCGCTGGAGCAGGTTGATGGTGCGCAGCAGCGTGCTTTTGCCCGCCCCGCTGGCGCCGACGATACCGTAGATTTCACCGCGTTTAATCCGCAGGCTGACGTCGTCCACCGCACGGGCGCCCGGTTGCTTTCCCTGTGGGAAATCCACGCTGATATGGTCTAACTGAATCATTATCCGCATACTCCAAAATCACATCCAAAGCGGAAAACCGCCTGCCGGACAAGAGTGCCGGCAGGGGCTTGGTCAGGGTTTAACCTGGGGGGCGGCCTGCATCCATTCGGGTTTCTGGAATTGGCTGAACATCGAGCCGGGTTGGTTAATCACCGCAGCATACGCCGGCGATTCCACCGCGGCCTTGATGTCTTTGACAAAAGGTTTATCCAAATCGTCGGTGCGTACCGCAATGACATTTTTCAGATTTTCATCCAGCGTTTCCAGCGCCAGGGCCGATGACATCTTCAGGCCCGCGGCAATGGCAAAGTTGCCGTTGACCAGCGCGCCGCTGGCGCTGTCAAGGGTGCGCGGCAACTGGGCGGCCTCCAGCGGCTTGAATACCAGGCCGCGCGGATTCAGGGCGATATCGCGTTCGGAGGCTTTAGTGGGGTCGATATCCGCCTTGATTTTAATCAGACCCAGTTTTTCCAGAAAACGCAGGCCGCGCGCCAGGTTGGTGGGATCATTTGATAGCGTGATGATATCGCCCTTCTTGAGCTCGCGGATAGCGGTGATTTTATGCGAATAGAAACCCATGCTGGCGGTGGGCACGGTGATAAGTTTACTCACCTTCAGGTTTTTGTCGGCGGCAAACTTTTCCAGATACAGCGTATGCTGGAAAAGATTGGCGTCAATACTGCCGTTGGCCAATGCCATATTCGGCTGCACATAGTCGCTGAACTCCCGCACCTCCACCGTATAGCCTTTATTTACCAGCTCAGGCTTGATGGCCTGCTTCACCATATCCCCATAAGGACCCGGCGCGACGCCGAAGACAATGGTTTTTGGATCGCTGTTCGCCTGGGCCAATTGCAACCCCAGGGCAAACAGCCCTACGGATAAAACCGCGCGCACGATTTTTATCACTGTCATAACGATACCTTTCCCTAAATGAATGGACCCGGCCAATGGCCGTAAAACCCATGATTAAAGCATAATTCCCAGGCGGACATCGCGGATTCTTGCCGCGCTATTTTTTTTTGAAACAAAATATCGTTTAAAGATGCATGTTTAGATAATTATCAATTAGCGCAATAGTTTACAGGTTATAATTTATGAAGACCGGTTAAACCATGAAGATATGTCCGGGAAAAGCTCATTTTCTTTTTATGCGCTAAAATCAGGCTTAATACGGCGATAAAAGGCGGAGCAGGTAAACCGGTTTTTTTACGGCATAACCCCCTGTTAGGCCACGCTGAAGATTGCCCAACTATTTAGAAAAATATAACGGAGAAGGCGCAATGTTGACAATCTGGGGTCGTGAGAATTCAGTGAACGTGAAAAAAGTACTGTGGTGCGCCGCGGAACTTGAACTGGCGTTCAACGTAATACCGGCTGGCGGCGAATACGGTAAAAACAAGGATCCGCTGTTCCTGGCGTTAAATCCCAACGGCCTGGTGCCCTGCCTGCAGGATGATGATAACGATTTGGTGCTCTGGGAATCCAATACCATCGTACGCTATATGGCGGCAAAATTCGGCCAGGACCAGTGGCTATTAGCGGATGCGGCGGTACGCGCCGCCTCTGAAAAATGGATGGACTGGACGTTATCCAGCCTGTCGCCGGCGTTACAGCCGGTGTATATCAATCTTATCCGCACGCCACCGGCCAAGCGTGATAAACAATTGATAGAAAACGGCATTAAACGATGCGAGGAATTATTGGATATCGCTGAAACCGCTCTGGAAAAACACCCCTATTTTTCCGGGGAAAAATTCGGCATCGGCGACATTCCCATCGGATGCCTGGCGTATAACTGGTTTACGCTTGATATCGAGCGCAAACCACGTACCCATCTGCAAACCTGGTATGACGCCATTTCTTCCCGTCATGCCTTCAAGACGCGGGTCATGCTGCCGCTGAGCTAACCCGGGCCTGCCGACCGGCATGATGACGAGATGCGGGCCCGGGCGGAAGCGCCCGATCCCCGTGGCGGCCGTTGCCCGTCATGCGTGCGTTACGCTGTTCAAATACCGCAGCCATCGGCTATCAGGCCGGTGGTTATTCCAGCCCAAGCCTGAGCAATTTACCGTCCCGCTCGTCGGTGAGCGCGTAGACGAAGCCGTCGGGTCCCACGCGCACATCGCGGATGCGCTCATGGCGGTCTTCCAGCAAGCGTTGTTCAGACTTCACAACGTCTCCCTTTAGCGTCAGTCTGATTAACGCCTGTTGTTTTAATGCGCCGATAAACAGCGAGTTCTTCCACTGCGGAAATCGATCGGCGTTATAGAACGCCATACCGCTTATCGCCGGCGATTTTTGCCAATACCAGGCGGGTTGCACCGTGCCCGCGACCACACCGCCCTGCGCTTCGGGGATTTTCAAACCCGAGTAGTTAATGCCGTAAGTGGCGATCGGCCAGCCAAAGTTAGCGCCTTTGGTGATGATATTCACTTCATCGCCCCCCTGAGGGCCGTGTTCATTCTCCCAGATGACGCCGGTCCAGGGATTTAATGCCATTCCCTGCGGATTGCGATGCCCCAGGGACCAGATTTCCGGACGGGCATTATCGTCGTGGACAAAAGGATTATCCGGCGGTATTTCGCCATCGGCGGTTAAACGGACGATTTTGCCCTGGTGTTTGGTCATATCCTGCGCCGTGGGGCGGCGATTATTTTCGCCCAGGCTGATAAACAGAAATCCTTGCCGGTCAAATACCAGCCGTCCGCCAAAATGCTCGCCGCTGGACAGTTTGGGCTGCTGGCGGAAAATCACTTTAAAATCGGTCAGTTGCAGATTATTTTCCGATAAACGGCCATACCCTACCGCCGTCCCCGCGTCGTCTTTGCCCGCTTCGGCATAGCTAAGATAAATGCGCCGCGACTGTGCAAAATCCGGGGCCAGGACCACATCGAACAGCCCGCCCTGGCCGTGGGCGTAGACCTTTGGCACGCCGGCGATGGGGGCCGAAAGGGGCTGGCCGGGCTGCCAGTAGCGTAGCCGTCCCGGTCGTTCGGTAATCAACATACCGCCGTCCCGCGGCAAAAATGCCAGGGACCAGGGGTGATCCATACCCGTGAGCAATTGGGTGACCTGAAGTTCCGCCGCCATGAGCCGGCCGCTGAAAAACGCCAGGCCGGCCGACAGCAGCAGAGGTGTTATCCAACGCATGGTGTTCTCTCCATTTTATCGTTCCCCTTAAGCGTAGAAATGACCCGCCGGTTGCGCGATAAATCACCGCCGGATTTACACTTACTGACATTACCGTTATTCCCTCGCGTGGTTCCCGTGTCCAATCGCACGATGTTTTTAGTTTCATAATTAATAAAATGCATGTTATTAATTTATAAATAACTAAGTTATCTTGAAAATTGATACCCCCTGCCAGACAACACTGAAATTACCCGCTTCGATGGGTCGAGCTATAGACAGTTTCGGGATACGACAAGGAGAAACAATGCATACTGTAAAATGCGGGTTCGCCGCTTTGACCCTCAGCCTGCTGCTAAGCGGCTGCGCTCCTCATCAGCAAGCCGCCGCGCCTGAGACGGCACAGCAAAAGCTCACGGAACAAACGGTATTTGCCGTTAACTGGATGCAGCAATCGGGCGAAATCAGCGCCCTGTCCTACCAGGCTTTCAATACCGCCGAAACGGCATTTACCCAAGCCAAAGCCCGCCCCGGCCTGAAGAAGGCGGTGGTGGTGGATCTGGATGAGACCATGATCGATAACAGCGCCTATGCCGGCTGGCAGATCAAGCATCACCAGCCCTTTACCGACGCTACCTGGAGCAAATGGAACCAGGCGCGCGAGGCCAAGGCGCTGCCGGGCGCGGTGGCGTTCTCCCACTATGTGCTGGAGCACGGCGGTCGTATTTTTTATGTCTCCAACCGCGCGCAGGCTGACTACACCGCCACGGTGGATAATCTCAAGGCGTTGGGTTTTGCCGACGTCACCCCGCAAACAGTATTACTGAAACCTACCGGCGGCAGCTCCAATAAGGTTGAGCGTTTCGCGGCGGTGGAAAAACAAGGCTATGATATCGTGGTGTATGTCGGCGATAACCTGAATGATTTCAGCGGCGAGACCTATCATAAACTGAATACCCAACGGCGGGATTTTGTTAACCGTCACCAGGAGGAATTCGGGCGCAAATATATTGTGCTGCCCAATCCCAGCTATGGCGATTGGGAGGGGGGCATGGCGCAGGATTACTTTAAGGTGAATGATGAGGGCAAGGTGAAGATCAGGGAGGAGAGAATCGATGCCTGGGATGGGAAATAGGGAAGGATTGGCACTGCGGGTAATGGTCCGTGGCAGTTGCTTTTATCATTGACTGCCGCTTCTGCCAATGGCATTTATTTTTGGCACTGGCTCTTGCTATAGATAGTGCCATTTTCTATTGCCACCTGCTTTTGACCTTCACCTTCACTTTGATTTTTACTTTGATTTTGATTTTGACTTGGTCGTTGATTTTGACATTGACTTTGACTTGGTCGTTGATTTTGACATTGACTTTGACTTGGTCGTTGATTTTGACGTTGACTTGGTCGTTGATTTTGACGTTGACGTTGGACCGGCATCAAGCACGCTGACGGCACGGTTCACGACCGGACGAGCCGCAGGGATGCGGCGAGAGCTTAGGCCCGCGCCGGGAGCGCGTGCCGTGCGGGCCGCAGGGCGGGAGCCGGGACGGAAGGCACCGCGCAGCGGCGTGCGATCTGCCGGTAGCCCGGGGGTCGAGGGGGCCGGGGCGACTGCCGGCCCCTCGTCGCTTGTCCGCACGGGGCACCATAAAACACCGCCGCCCGCGGCAAGCGAAATCCCCACCTCACCCATTGACAACCCCACTCCGGCAAACGAAGCCTCCGCCTCGCAAACCCACCCCATCAGCGCCACCAGTAAAAGCCCAAAAAGCGCACGCGGCCCCCGCCAGGGCAACCTTCTCCTTAATTCTTTAACTTCGGATCCAGCGCATCCCTCAACCCATCCCCCAGCAAATTAAACGCCAGCACCGTCAAAAAAATCGCCAGGCTCGGGAAAATGGCAATATGCGGCGCCGTCACCATATCCGCCCGCGCCTCATTCAGCATCGCCCCCCATTCAGGCATCGGCGGCTGCGCGCCCAGCCCCAGGAATGACAAACTGGCTGCGGTGATAATCGAGGTGCCGATACGCATGGTAAAATACACCACGATGGAAGACATCGTCCCCGGCAGAATATGGCGCAGCAGGATGGTGCGGTCCGACGCGCCGATACTGCGCGCCGATTCAATAAAGGTCTGGTGCTTGAGCACCAGCGTATTGCCGCGCACCAGCCTGGCAAACGCCGGAATGCTGAAAATCGCCACGGCGATAATCACATTCGCCATGCCGCTGCCCATAATCGCCACCACGGCGATAGCCAGCAAAATACCCGGAAAGGCAAACAGCACGTCGCAGATCCGCATAATCAGCCGGTCCCACCAGCCTTCATAAAACCCGGCCACCAGGCCCATCACCGTGCCGATGACCATGCCGAGCAAGACGGAAAAAAAGCCCGCCGCCAGCGAAATGCGCGTGCCCATCAGGATACGGCTGAAAATATCGCGCCCCAGGGAATCCACCCCCAGCCAGTGCATGGCCGACGGCCCTTCGTTAAGCCGGTCATAATCAAAAAAGTTTTCCGCGTCAAACGGCGCCAGCCAGGGCGCCAATAACGCGCTGATTATCAGCAGCAGCACAAATATCCCGGCCGCCAGCGCCAGCGGCTGCTGTTTAAAGCGCCGCCAGAACTCGCTCCACGGCGTGCGCACGCGATGAGGATTAAGCACCGGCATCGCCGCCAGGGCGGCGTTTCGTCGCCAGAATTTCATCGCCGGTCCTTACTGATACCGGATAGACGGATTGATTGCCGCATATAACATGTCCACCAGTAAATTAATAATGATAAATTCCAGCGAAAACAGCAGTACCTCGGCCTGTATCACCGGATAATCGCGCATCTCCACCGAATCCACCAGCAAACGTCCCAGTCCCGGCCAGTTAAATACCGCCTCCACCACGATCGAACCGCCCAGCAGAAAACCAAACTGCAGGCCCATCATGGTCACCACCGGAATCATGGCGTTGCGCAGGCCGTGTTTCACCACCACCCAGAATTCGCCCACGCCCTTGGCCCGGGCGGTGCGCATATAGTCTTCCTGCATCACCTCGACAAAAGAGGCGCGGGTAAAGCGCGCCATGATGGATGCCACCGCC
Organism: Sodalis sp. C49; assembly: GCF_046352915.1. Lineage (NCBI taxonomy): Bacteria > Pseudomonadati > Pseudomonadota > Gammaproteobacteria > Enterobacterales > Bruguierivoracaceae > Sodalis > Sodalis sp. C49. The sequence continues at coordinate 1,993,087 of NZ_CP163303.1, forward strand.
GCGCCGAGAGTAATGGCGGGCAGGATATAATGCCGCGGCGTGTCCGCGCCCACGGTGGGCAGCCAGCCCAGGCCGACGGAAAACACCTGCATCAGCAGCATGCCCAGCGCAAAGGCGGGAAAAGAAATCCCCGAGACCGCAAGCGTCATGCCGATGCGGTCCGGCCAGCGGTTACGCCATACCGCCGAAACGATGCCCAGCGCCATGCCCAGAATCACCGCCCACGCCATACTGGCGACGGTCAGCCAGAATGTGGGCATAAACCGCGAGCTTATCTCGGCGCTGACCGGCCGTTTCGACACCAGCGAGGTGCCGAAATTGCCGCGTACGGCATTGGCGATAAAATGGACAAACTGCTCCGGCAAGGGCCGGTCCAGCCCCAAATCCTGGCGCACCAGCGCCACCACCGAGGCATCGGCGTTCGGCCCCGCCGCCAGCCTGGCCGGATCGCCCGGCAGCAGGTGGACAAACAGGAACACCAGCACCGCGACGATCAGCAGGGTCGGGATCAGCCCCAATAAGCGCTTAATAAAATAATTCAGCATTCTGCCGGGTTATTTCATATCAGCGTGGGTGAAATCAAATGAACTGTCCGGCATGACATAAAAACCGGTCAGATTCTTGCTGCGCGCGTACAGCATTTTTTCCGTCAGCAGGAATACCCAGGGCGCGTCAGCCCAGATTTTATCCTGCGCGTCTTTATACAACCGGGTTTTCTCGGCGCGGTCGGTGGTTTTCAGCGCCTCGGTCAAATCTTTATCCACCTGCGGATTACTGTAAAAGGCGGTATTGAAGATGGCAGGCGGCGCGGAGGTGCTGGCGAACAGCGGCGTCAGGGCCCAGTCGGCCTCGCCGGTGGACGCGGACCAGCCGGTATAGAACATGCGCACGCCGGTTTCGTTCACCCCTTTGGCCTCGACCTGGGCCGCGCGCTGGCCGGCATCCATGGCGGTAACGGTGGTTTTAATCCCCACCTGGGCCAGCTGTTGCTGGGTAAACTGCAGCGCCTTCTGGAAGGTGCTGGTATTGTGCGATGACCATAGGGTGGTGGTGAACCCGTCCGGATAACCGGCTTCCTTCAGCAGTTCGCGCGCCTTGGCCGGATCGTAGGGCCAGGGTTTGTATTTAACCGCATAATCAATGCCTGCGGGCAGCGGCCCCTCGGCGGGCACGGCATAACCGGCATAGGCGACTTTGATCAGCGCGTCTTTATTAATGGCGTAGTTCACGGCTTGGCGCACCCTGACGTCGTCAAACGGCTTTTGCGTTACATTCAGGCTGATATAGCGCTGCAGGATGGAGGGCGCCGACACCACATCCAGCTTCGTGCTTTTTGCCAGTAAGGCCGCCTGTTCGTAAGGGACCGGGAAGGCAAAATTGGCTTCGCCGGTTTGCAGCATCGCCGCGCGGGTATTGTTGTCCACCACCGGTCGCCAGGTGATGCTGTCGAGCTTGGCGGCGTCTTTTTGCCAGTAGCCGTCAAAACGCTTCACTTTGACAAAATCGGTCTGGTTCCACACCTCAAATTCGTATGGGCCGGTGCCCACCGGATGAAAGCCGATTTCCTTGCCGTATTTTTGCAGTGCCGCGGGGGAAATCATCGCCGCCGCCGGATGGGACAAATTATTGATAAACGGCGAGAACGGCGTTTTCAGCGTAATTTTTACCGTTAACGGGTCGACCACCTCGGTCTTGTCGATCATTTTGAACAGATTGTAGCGCTTGAGATGGTTGTCCGGATTGCTGGCGCGATCCAGGTTCACCTTGACCGCTTCGGCATTAAAATCAGTACCGTCCTGGAACTTCACGCCTTTATGCAGCTTGATGGTATAGGTGAGGCCGTCGGCGCTGGCCTGATAACTTTCCGCCAATACGTTAACCTGCTTCATATCCTTATCGAAGCCAAACAGCCCCTGGTAGAACGACTTGGCCACCGCCTGCGACAGGGTATCATTGGCGTCATACGGGTCCAGGCTGGTAAAGTTGGAACCCACTGCAATCACCGCGTCCTTGGCCGCCCAGGCCGGTACCGATGCCAACGCGCCCATCACCGCCGAGGCGATAAGCATATTACGCTTAACCGTGTTTTTTATCATAAGGTTGCACTCTCCAAGAATATCCCTGTCAGTAGGCGCCGCCGATCGGATGACGGGCCACATAGTGCCCCTCCCCGACCTTAACCAACGGCGCAACGATTGGTTCATCTCCCAGCGCCCTGACGGGGCTGGGAATCTCATCTACCAGTAAAGCATGTTCCGGCCGGCGGCGCGTGGGATCGGGAACAGGCACCGCCGACATTAATTTGCGGGTATAAGGATGCTGCGGGTTGGCGAAAACCTGGCGACGGGGTCCGATCTCGACGATTTGCCCCAGATACATGACCGCCACCCGATGGCTGACCCGCTCCACCACGGCCATATCGTGGGAAATAAACAAAAAGGCAATGCCGAATTCACGTTGCAAATCGAGCATCAGGTTAATGATCTGCGCCTGTATCGAGACATCCAGCGCCGAGACCGATTCATCGGCCACCACCACCTTAGGATTAAGCGCCAGCGCCCTGGCGATACAGATACGCTGACGCTGACCGCCGGAAAACTCGTGGGGATAACGCTGGGCGTGTTCGGGCAGCAGCCCTACCCGCGTCAATAACGTTTCCACCCGCCGTTGCGCTTCCTGGCCCTGCGCCACGCCGTGCACCAGCAGCGGTTCCATAATCGAATAACCGACGGTGAGCCTGGGATCGAGCGAGGCGTACGGATCCTGGAAAATAAATTGGATATCGCGGCGCAAATGCTGCAATTCATGTCCCGCGAGCGCGGTAATCGACCGGCCGTTGAAAATAATATCGCCGCTCTGGCTCTCCACCAGGCGCAGCAGCGAGCGGCCTGTCGTGGATTTTCCGCAGCCGGATTCGCCCACCAGCGCCAGGGTTTCGCCGGGATACAGGGAGAAACTGACTTTTTCCACCGCGTGCACCCGGCGCCGGACACGGTTGAAAATACCGCCGCGGATATCAAAACCGGTGACCAAATCCTTGACCTGCAAAATCGGCGCGGCGCGCGGCGGCACGGTATCTTGCCCCCTGGCCGCGCTTAGCGCGGGAGAATCAGGCGCCCTGGCCGCGGCCTCGATATCCGCAGGCGCGGCGTCCTGTGGGTTGAGCAGCGGAAATTTCGCCGGGAAATCGCTATCGGCCATCGAACCCAGCTTCGGCACCGCCGCCAGCAAAGCCTGGGTATAGCGGTGACGGGGGTGGGCAAATAGCGTGTCGACCGGGGCCGACTCCACATCATTGCCCTGATACATCACCAGCACCCGGTCGGCCATTTCGGCCACCACGCCCATATCATGGGTGATAAACATCACCCCCATTTGCATTTCACGCTGCAGGGTGCGGATCAACTGCAGGATTTGCGCCTGGATAGTCACATCCAGGGCGGTGGTGGGCTCATCGGCAATCAGCAGCGCCGGCTTGCACGACAGCGCCATGGCAATCATCACCCGCTGGCGCATGCCGCCGGAGAGTTGATGGGGATAGCGATCGAGCATGCTTGCGGCGTTGGGAATGCGCACCAAATCCAGCATGTGCAGCGCCTCCTGCCGGGCGCTGCGATGGTCTTTGCCCTGATGCAGGCGGATGGATTCGGCTATCTGCTCGCCCACCGGAAACACCGGATTCAGCGACGTCATCGGCTCCTGGAAAATCATCGCCATATCGGCGCCGCGCAGGCCCCGCAACGTGGATTGTCCGGCCCGGGCCAGATCAAGCACCTCGCCGCCACGGCGACGAAACAGCATGACGCCGCTGTCCACCCGGCCGCCGCCCAGCTCCACCAGCCGCATAATCGATAAGGCGGTGACCGACTTTCCGGAGCCGGACTCGCCGACAATCGCCAGGGTCTCGCCGCGGTTGATGGTAAATGAAATACGCCGCACCGCCTCGATGCGCTGGCCTTCATGGGAAAAATGCACGCTCAGGTCACGCACCGACAATACCTGTTCCTCCGGTAAACCGGGCGCTGCCGCCGGTGACGGAACCGGATGGCGTCCTGTTGCCATAGGATCGGCCATCAGCGGTAGATGCCGATATCGGGCGTAGCGCCGACATAACCGACGCCGCGGTACATGCCTTCGCTATTGAATGGCAGCGCCACGTTGCCCGCGGCATCCACCGCAATCAGCCCGCCGGAGCCGCCAAGAGCCAGGATCTTATCGAAAATCACCTGCCCGGCGGCTTCCTCGAGCGATAGTCCGCCGTACGCCATGCGCGCGCTCACGTCATAAGCGGCCACGCCGCGCATAAACACTTCACCGCTGCCGGTACAGGAGATGGCGGCGGTGGCGTTATCGGCATAGCATCCGGCGCCGATAATCGGCGAGTCTCCCACCCGGCCGGTCTGTTTGTTGGTCATGCCGCCGGTGGAGGTGGCCGCCGCCAGATGGCCGAAACTATCGCAGGCCACCGCGCCCACGGTGCCGAATTTTCGGTCCGGATCCAGGGGATCGCCGCCTGACGGGGCATCATGATCGAGAATGGCGCCGGCGTCATCGGCCAGGGCGCGCTGCAGTTGGGCGTAGCGTTCGGCGGTATAATAAAATTCCGGTTCCACCCGCTCCAGGCCGCGGGCAAACGCAAAGGCTTCCGCGCCATCGCCGGTAAACATCACATGCGCACTGTGCTCCATCACCGCGCGGGCGGCGAGGATGGGATTACGAATATGGGTCACGCCGCATACGGCGCCGGCGGCAAGCGTGTGGCCGTCCATAATGCTGGCATCGAGCTCATGACCGCCCTGGTGGGTAAACACCGCGCCCTTGCCGGCGTTGAACAAAGGGCACTCCTCAAGCAGGCGCACAGCCTCGGTCACCGCGTCGAGGGCGGCGCCGCCCGCCGCCAGGATAGCCTGTCCGCGCTCGACGATACCGGCCAGCGCCTGGCGATAGTGCTGTTCTTTCTCGGTGCTCATGGCCTGGCGCGCAATGGCGCCGGCGCCGCCATGGATAACTATGACTGCTTTGCTCATCAAATAACGTACCCTGCAATCGGTGGTCAAGGGACGGGGCGTCCGGCTGGCGAAGCAGCGAAGGCCCCGGACAATCTTTAGTTGTTAATTAAATAAATGTGACATAGAACGATTTAGTTATTATTTTTGACTATATTAACCCAGCCCGCCAGTGTAAAGCGGAAATGTCACTATTGACGGCATCAACAATAATGGCCTTTCGTTAGGTAAAATCGCCGCTTAAGCTTAGCGAAAAAGCGGCAAAGCCAATCCCTTGCGCATTTACTTCCCCGCCTTATTTTTTGGCATAGGTTTTCTGGCATAATAAGCCACGGCATACTTGCCCTTCCGGCCGCTGGATTAACGGCCGACGCTACAGGAGTTGATATGGCATCCTTGAATTCGTCCCTGCTTACGCTTGAACAGGCGCTGGAAAAAATGCTTTCCCGGGTCGGGCCGCTCGCCGGACGCGAAACGCTGGCGCTGACCGACGCCGCCGGGCGCATCACCGCCGCCGCGGTAATTTCCCCGGTAAACGTTCCCCCGTTTGATAATTCCGCCATGGACGGGTATGCGGTGCGCCTGGCCGATATCGCCGCCGGCGCGCCGCTGCCGGTAGCCGGTAAAGCGTTTGCCGGCAAGCCCTTCGCGGCCGATTGGCCGCCGGGGAGCGTGGTGCGCATCATGACCGGCGCGCCCGTTCCCCCCGGGACGGAGGCGGTAATAATGCAAGAGCAGGCCGAATTATCCGGCGATGGGGTGTGTTTTACCGCCCCGGTAAAACCGGGACAGAATATTCGCCGTATCGGCGACGATATCCGCCTGGGTGACCAGGTCCTGTCCGCCGGTCGCGCATTGGGGGTGAGCGAGCTGCCGCTGCTGGCGTCGCTGGGCATAGCGGACATCAGCGTGGTGCGACGGCCACGGGTGGCGCTGTTTTCCACCGGCGACGAATTACAGCCCATAGGGGCGCCCCTGGCCGCCGGGCAAATCCACGACACCAATAGGTTCGCCGTACGCCTGATGCTGCGCCAGCTGGGCTGCGAGGTTATCGATCTGGGCATTATCGCCGATGACGCCCAGGCCCTGCGCGACGCATTCCGCCAGGCGGACAACCGGGCCGACCTGGTGATTACCAGCGGCGGCGTGTCGGTGGGTGAAGCGGACTATACCAAAACCATCCTTGAAGAACTGGGTGAAATCAGCTTCTGGAAACTGGCGATGAAACCCGGCAAACCCTTTGCCTTCGGCCGTCTGGAGCACGCCTGGTTCTGCGGCCTGCCGGGCAATCCGGTGTCGGCGGCGGTGACGTTTTACCAGTTGGTGCAGCCGCTGATAGCCAGGCTCGCCGGGCGGGCGCACTGGCGGTTACCCGCCCGGCTGCGCGCCAGAACGCTGACGCGGCTTAAAAAAACGCCCGGCCGGATGGATTTTCAGCGCGGCGTGTTCCATACCACGCCCCGCGGCGATATCGAGGTCGCCAGCACCGGCGCGCAGGGATCCCATGTTTTCAGCTCCTTCAGCGCCGCCAACTGTTTTATCGTGCTGCCGGCCGAGCAGGATGACGTGGCCGTGGGCGAATGGGTGGATATCGAACCCTTTAATCATCTGTTGTTATCATAGGGCCGGACCGTGGCGGACGAATTAACTCATGCGGAAATGCTGCGCTACAACCGGCAAATCATGCTGCGCGGCTTTGATTTTGACGGCCAGGAACGGCTGAAAAACGCGGGTGCGCTGGTGGTGGGCCTGGGCGGGCTGGGCTGCGCCGCGGCGCTGTATCTCACTGCCGCGGGCATAGGACGGCTCACCCTGCTGGATTTCGACATTGTGGCGCTGTCCAATCTGCAACGCCAGATACTGCACGACGATCGGCGCATCGGCATGGCTAAAGTCGATTCCGCCGCCCTTGCCCTGGCGTCGGTTAACCCCCATGTCACTATCGCCACGCGCAACGCCGCCCTGGACGACGAGTCGCTGACCGAGCTTATCGCGCAGCATGACGTCGTGGTGGATTGCACCGATAACGTGACGACGCGCGAGCAGCTCAACCGGCTGTGTTTTACCCGCCAGACGCCGCTGGTGTCCGGTGCGGCGATCCGTATGGAGGGGCAAATCAGCGTCTTTACCTACCAGCCCGGCGAACCCTGCTATCGCTGCCTGAGCCGATTGTTCGGCGCAGGCAGCCTCACCTGCGCGGAATCCGGCGTGATGGCGCCGTTGGTGGGCATTATCGGCTCGTTGCAGGCCATGGAGACTATCAAGCTGCTGACAGGGTTCGGCAAGCCGCCGGCCGGCCGGCTGGTCATGTATGACGCCATGACGCTGCAGTTTCGGGAGATGGTGCTGCCGCGGGATCCGCATTGCGCCGTGTGTGGGACGGCGTCGCCCGGCTGAGAGGAAAATCGCGTTTGGCGCGGGCGGCGTTGCTCCGGCGAACACTGCGCGGCAATAGGAGAAATGGAACGGCCCCGCGCAACCAGGGCCGGCGCTTAAAACGGCGTTTAAACCGTCATCAGCTTAGTTTAAACCCTGGCTGCGCAGGTAATCTTCATAGTTACCGCTGAAATCTATCGCTTTTTCCGGCGTTAATTCCAGGATGCGCGTCGCCAGCGAACTGACGAATTCGCGGTCATGGGACACAAATATCAGCGTCCCCTGGTACAGTTCCAGCGCCGAGTTCAGCGACTCAATGGATTCCATATCCAAATGGTTGGTAGGTTCGTCCATCAGCAGGATATTGGGTTTTTCCATCATCAGCTTGCCGAACATCATGCGGCCCTTTTCGCCGCCGGATAAGACGCTGACCGGTTTATTGATATCGTCCTGGCTGAACAGCAACCGGCCAAGGATGCTGCGCACCGCCTGTTCGTCGTCGCTGGGCTGTTTCCATTGGCTCATCCAGTCAAACACGTTAATGTTTTCGGTGAACTCGCTGGAATGATCCTGGGCATAATAACCGATGCTGACGTTCTCGGACCACTTGATGGTGCCGCCCACCGGCGGCAGCTCGCCCACCAGGCTTTTCAGCAGGGTGGTTTTACCGATGCCGTTGGGACCGAGCACCGCCATCTTTTCGCCCACCTCCAGCATCAGGTTTATTTTACTGAACAGAGGCGGCTGGCCGTCATAACCCTGGGTCAGCTGCTGTACTTCCAGGGCGTTGCGGAACAATTTTTTATCCTGCTCGAAGCGGATAAATGGATTCTGGCGACTGGACACCTTCACCTCGTCCAGCTTGATTTTTTCAATCTGGCGGGCGCGGGAGGTTGCCTGGCGTGATTTGGACGCATTGGCGCTAAAGCGGCTGACAAAGGACTGCAATTCGGCAATCTGCGCCTTTTTCTTGGCATTGCCGGACATCAGCTGTTCGCGCGCCTGGGTGGACGCGGTCATATAATCGTCGTAATTGCCGGGATAAATGCGCAGTTCACCGTAATCCAAATCCGCCATATGGGTGCAGACCATATTCAGGAAGTGCCGGTCATGGGAAATAATGACCATGGTGCTGTTGCGCTCGTTCAATACCTGCTCCAGCCAGCGGATGGTATTGATATCCAGGTTATTGGTAGGTTCGTCAAGCAGCAGGATATCCGGATTGGCGAACAGCGCCTGCGCCAGCAGCACGCGCAGTTTCCAGCCCGGCGCCACTTCGCTCATCGGACCGTAATGCTGCTCAAGAGGAATGCCGACGCCCAACAGAAGCTCACCGGCGCGCGCCTCGGCGGTATAACCATCCATCTCGCCGTACAGGACTTCGAGATCGGCAACCCGATAGCCCTGCTGCTCGCTCATCTCGGCCATGGCGTAGATGGCGTCGCGCTCTTCTTTCACCGCCCAGAGCTCGGCATGGCCCATGATGACGGTATCAAGCACGGTATACTGTTCAAAGGCAAACTGATCCTGGCGCAGCTTGCCCAGGCGTTCATTCGGGTCAAGGCTGACATGGCCGCCGCTGGGCACCAGGTCGTCCCCCAGGATTTTCATCAGGGTGGATTTACCGCAGCCGTTGGCGCCAATCAGGCCGTAGCGATTGCCGCCGCCAAATTTAACGGAAATATTTTCGAATAGCGGTTTGCTACCGAATTGCATGGTGATGTTGTTACAGATTAGCAAAAGGAGGTACTCTTCATTAAAAACGTGACATTAACCACATTATGCCACACTCCGTTGTAAAATTGCTCTCTCTGTGTGCGCCCATGGCCATAAGCATTAAAATTGGCGTGCCCGGCGCGGCCCCGAGCCGGGTTAGCGCTCCGCGGCCCGCGTTCGCGGCCGGCAAAACGGCCCCTGATGGCCGCCACTTACGCGCCTCTTTCGGCCCGCTAACCAATATAAGGCATTATTATTTGATTTAATATTTTGTCATATTAACATCATCAATAAATATCAGGGTTGTCATATCATAAGGGTATACCTTATTTACCCGCCGAGCAGGATAAATACAGTGTCATTTCGCCAGCATCCCGCCAGGGCGACCGCTAATAATGCATAACCGATAAATAAGGGCGTCCCGTCAGGCAGGATAAAAGAGAGACACTATAGCGGTGTGGCATGCCATAGCCCATTATTCCCGGCTCACCATTGCCCTTCTTTAAAATACTGCTCTGGCGGCAGGAAGAATATAAAAACGCAGCTGCTCGATAAACAGCATGCGCGCCCTGATACGGGCCGGAGGGTGGATGGGCGATACGGGATAAGTGTCGCCGCCCAAGCAGGGAGGGCGCGGCCGGGATAAAAAAAAAGCATGGCTGAAATGCTCAGCCATGCTTATCATGTCCACACCGGGGTCGTTAACCGGAAAACCGGCGCCGCCCGATCGCAGAAGGGAAATTAGAAGCGGTAACCAACGCCTGCGATCCAGGTGCCAACGTCTACGCTGCGGATGCGGCTTTGTTCGTAGGAAACGTCAAACGCGACATTTTCCATCGGGTTGAACTGCAAGCCTGCGCCGTATGCTACGCCAACATCGCTGGTGCGGTGTGAATCGCGGCCGTCTTGCGCGTTGTCGGTAAATTGGCCCACGCCCATGCCGACTACGCCGTATACGCTGGCCCAATCGTTAATGCGGTAAGCCGGACCGGCGGTGATGCCGTAGTAAGTGCCTTTTTCGTAGGTGCCTTGTTCAGCCTGGTTCTTTTCCAGGTAGGTGAAGGAGCTGATCATGCTCCAAGGCGCGCTATCATCCATTTCATAACGGTACTTCAGGTTAAAACCCGATGCCTTGTTGATGACGCCCTGCATATCACCTTGGGCATAACCCGCGGAAACGGTGCTTTCGCCCGCAGTCGCCGAACCCGCCGCTACTGCCAATACACAAGCTAACGCTGAAAGACATGCAATTTTGTTCATAACCACCTCAAATGTGAATTTACGTCCTAACCATGAAAATATAACAAAAAGTAGCACGAAACTCTGCTTAATAAATGTTGTCCAAGTAAACGTATCGTGTAACATAAGTTTTCAAAGCTTTCTATCCCATTCATTTTACTTATGTTTTGTGCTATATGTCACAAATCAGACTTTACGTATCCTTACAACATATCCAGATTAATCCGAACTGAATGACTAAAAAATAGACCACTATCGTGCAATGCGCGTGATTTTTTTTCGCAACTCATGTCGCCGCCCTCATATTTTCTGCTCATAAAAACCGCCACTACTATTTAATTATGTTATTACGGCATTTTGGAACACAAAATGCATCTCCTTTCACAGCCGTTCTGCCTGATTTTCAGCGCCTGTTTCTGCGGCACGCTGTGCTGAACCAGAGACTTTTTGCTATAATAATTATTAGAGACATTATTTTAAATGAAAACCATTTGTATTACCGGCCCGAAACAACAAAACGCGGTTGTGATGCCGGGAGTACTCTCATGGTTGATGTCTTTTATCCTGCTAAGCTGTTTAATGCGTTCAGCGGTGGCGACACTGAGAGGTATCGGCGATATGAGTGATAGGATGCAGGATTGCGAAACGCTGTTATACTTTATGCCTGAACGAAATTAATAATGATCAATTAAGAGGATGATTAATGATGAGTACCGCTAAACTGGTTAAAACGAAATCTTCCGAACTTATTTATACGCGTAACGATCTGGAAGAGTCGGTCAAGGTCTCCAGTATCGCGCTGTTAAACCGTCTGGTGATCGAGTATGTCGACCTGGCGCTGATCACCAAGCAAGCCCATTGGAACATGCGCGGCGCGAATTTTATCGCGGTACACGAAATGCTTGATGGTTTCCGTACCGTTATCCAGGATCATCAGGACACCATCGCCGAACGCGTGGTCCAGCTAGGCGGCGTCGCCTTGGGTACCGTACAGGTCACCAATGACAAGACCCCGCTGACCAGCTATCCGACCAATATCCACAGCGTTCAGGATCATCTGAAAGCGCTGGCGGATCGTTATGGCGTGGTGGCGAACGACACCCGCAAGGCGATTTCCGAAGCAGAAGACGACGAAGATACGGCTGATATCTTGACCGCCGCTTCGCGCGATCTGGATAAATTCTTGTGGTTTATCGAGTCTAATATCGAATAATACCTTGCTTCGCCGGTGGGTGCGATGCACTAGCGCCGGCTAATCAGTTGAATGCAGCAAAAGCCGGCAGCGTAATGACCTTGCCGGCTTTTTTGACTTTTCACACCGGCTTAACGGGAGGAGCGATCCCATGGCAAGCGGCTGGGCGCCGGAAGGCGCGGTACAAGATCAAATCGATTCCACCATCAACGACGCGGTGCAGCGGGCGCGCAGCGCTCTGCTGCAAGGAGAAAGCGCCCATCATTGCCAGGAGTGCGGCGAACCTATTCCGCAGGCGCGGCGCGCGGCGTTGCCCGGTGTGCAGCTGTGCGTGCATTGCCAGTCCGAACAAGATAAAAAACAGCTGGCCCACAGTGGCTATAACCGCCGGGGAAGTAAAGACAGCCAGTTGCGCTGAGCGCTCCCTGAGTACACTATTATTGCAACCTCGCCACGTCGGGGATTGCCGCCCTTTCCCACGCGATCCCACGTGTTAACCACGGTGCGAAGCCCGCTACCGGCGGCACAGAAGCCGATGCCCGTCGCCGGCGTAAATGTCCATAGTGTTGGAGAAACCATGAGTTCATCTTCCCGTTATTATTATGAACCGCGTCACGGGCACGGCCTGCCGCACGATCCGTTTAACGCTATTATCGGTCCGCGGCCTATCGGCTGGATCGCCTCGGTCGATAAGCAAGGGCAGCGCAACCTGGCGCCGTATAGTTTTTTCAACGGTTTTAACTACCATCCGCCGATCATCGGATTTTGCAGCGTCGGCTGGAAGGACAGCGTGGCCAATATCACCGCCACCGGGGAGTTTGTCTGGAATTTGGCGACCCGCGAACTGGCCGATGCGATGAATAACAGCTCCGCCTCGCTGCCCGCAGGACAGGACGAATTCAGCTTTGCCGGCCTGACGCCCATCAAGGGCACGCGGGTGGCCGCGCACCGGGTCGCCGAAAGCCCGGTCAATTTTGAGTGCCAGTTAACCCAATGCATCCAGTTGCAGGACGCCCAGGGCGGATTAATCGAAAGCTGGCTGATATTGGGTGAAGTCGTAGCGGTACATATTGATAAAAAGCTGTTTAATGAGCAGGGCGTATACCAAACCGCCGCCGCGCATCCCATACTGCGCGCCGGAGGGCCGAGCGCGTATTACGGCATTTCGGACGAGCAGCGCTTTGATAAAGTGCGTCCGGACGATCGCCCCGCGCGTTAACCCCAGGGCGGCGGCCGCTTTGTCCGTCAAGACACGCCGGTCACTGTCCATCAAATTTACTGATGCAATTTATCAATAATCACGGCTGTAAAATCCATGTAACAAGCGTATCATAAGCATCCGATATGATATTATTTACAGCGTGATTATTATGAAACGTACAATCCTTGCCAGTCTGCTTGTGATGCTCAGCGCTGCGGCTTACGCCCTGCCCGCCTATCGGCTGCCGGATATGCCGCGCAACCCGCGCGCGGACAGCGCCTGCATCAATAAAACCACCGCCAGTACCGCCGGCAATTGCCCGCGCCAGGTTTTTTCCCCGGAAAAAAACCAGGCTATCGAAGGCTACAGCCCGGTTTATCATAAAAACTGATCGCAGCGGCTTACCCGCGGATCAATACGCCTGACGAATCGCCGCGGCAAACTCCCGGCACATCTGCTCATCGCCCTGCGCGTTGGATGCCAGCACCCGCTCGCCGTCGATAACGGTGATGACGGCGTCCAGGGCAAAATCGGCGGCCGGCTGCGGCCGCGCCATCCCGCGCGCGATGGTCTCCTGCGCCTGACGCCAAGCCTGATCCACCGTCTGGTTGCAGGCCGCCGCCAAATACAGCGGATTAAATCCCTCCCCGGTCAGGCTCCTGAGCGTATCGTCATGGGCGACGCTATTGCCCGGATGCCAGTAATGGGCGGCAAGATCGGGCCCGATGGCCGGGTTATCGGTGAGATACCCGTCGCGCTTAAGGAAAAACTGCCGGGTTTGCTCCACGGCCATCAGCGCCAGCAGATAGCCCTGATAAGAACAGGCGGACTCTTGCGATAACAGATGCGGAATCGCCATCGTCGGCCGCGGGCTGCCGTCAATCCCCAGGATGCGTTGTTCTGTTTCCCGCGCCAGCCGCGTAATGGCGTCGGGCGTCAGCTGGTCATCGTCCCATTGATACAGCGCCCATTCAAAATAAGGCACCAGCAGGATATGGCGCTCGTTAAAGGCGCGCATAGGCTGGCGCGCGGCGATGGCGGCCTGGATCAGCGCGTCCGGCGGCGGCTCGCCGTTGCCGTTAAGGGCATAGCGTTTCAGCCAGTCGGCGTCGTCCAGCAGGCTGTCGCAAAACATGGACTGCGTTTCAGCGTAGGCCATAGAGGTGGGCGGAAACTCCTGGGAAAAACACGGGGCGTTCTGGCGGATATTGGCAAAATGCGCCGCGTGCCCGCCCTCGTGAAACAGCGTATTGATACCGCTGATGCCGCTGCCGATCTGGTCCGGTTTGGCCAGGCTGGTAAAATTGATGCGCGCCGGGACCCACTCGCCCTGGCGCCGGAACGGCGGCACGGGGGCATGCATAAAACCGTTTTCGTACTTATCCTTGCGCACCAGCAGATCGAGCTGCAACCGCGCGCCGTTAAAGCCGATATGCAGCCGTTTAAAGCTGTCCACCCAGCGGCCCAGGGACTCGGCAAACGGCAGGTAGGGATCCAGCTGGCGGGTCACGTCGCCGGCTGTGCGGTAGCGGATATTCCAGGGTTGCAGCGCGTTCTCGCCTTTTACCGCCGCCAATTGCCGCAGGCTGCGTAAATTACCCTCCCGCGTCTCCCGTTCAAACCGATCCAGAATGGCGAACAGTTGTTCCGGCGTCATCCGCTCGGTTTTATTGACCTTATAGTCAAAGTAATTGCGATAGCCCATCTGGCGGGCAAAGCGGTTACGCAGGCGCACCAGCGCCGGAAAACCGTTATGCAACAGCCATTGCTCCAGCTCGCGCAGCGCCTGCTGCGAGCTCTGGCGCGCTGATTCATCGGCGTTATTGGCCTGATTGGTCATCAGTTCGCCCAACGAGGCCGCCACCCGTTCGCCCTTATCGTTGATATGGGTCAGCGCCAGGGTTTTGCGCCGGGCGTAGAGGTCGTTTTCCGCGGCGATAAGGTCATCCATCAGGGTCTGCGCCCGGGCATCCTCAATTACGTTGCAGTCAAAAAAACGCAACCAGCCGCGCAGTCCGTGCAGGGTGTCGTCACGTTCCCGGCCTGGCGGCAGCAGTTCCAGCGCGGCGATATGACGGCGAATTTCCGCCGGGCGCGCCGGCGCCGCGATAAACCGCTTATACGCTTGTTCCGCCGCGGCGAAACGATCCGCGACGTCCTCGCCGCCGATGGCCATATAATGCTGCCAGAAAAGGTCTTCCTTGGTCTGATGAACCGCCAGGTAATCGCGGTTCAGCGCGTTAAAATACGCTACTGCCTGTTGCATAACATCTCCTGATAACAGGTATTGCTTCATTTCTCAGTCAGGGCAAAAGGCGCTTGCCCATGCCGCTCTGGTTCAGGGTACGCCGTCAGTCGTGGGGTATCGCGCGATCGACAGTCGCCAGCGCCTGGTCAAGCGCGGGAGCTTGCCCGGTGGCAAGCAATATGGCGGCCAACTGCAGCCGGATAGCCTCCGGCAAGGCGAATTCGCCCCGCAGGCAGGCTTCGGTCCAGCGCGCGGTGGTCAGCGCGTCGCGCGCGCGCGGCAGATTTTCCAGCGGCGGCAGCGGATGGGCCAGCGGGTCCAGTATGACCTGCTGCCGCCCTTGGTGCAGGGCATAGATTTTCGCCAGACGCTGCGGATTGGCGTAGGTTTCGCCCTCGGTGCCGTTCATCAGCAGGGCGCTGCTGTTGATGGCGTTGAAAAAGGCGGCGATACGGGTGATATATTCCGGATGCGATACGCTGCACAGGCGCCAGTGCAGATGATGATGGAACGGCGTCGCCAGTTTGGCCAGCGTATGGGCGCTGTTGCGTACCCCCATGCGCCAGCGCAGCGTTAACTGGGCGTCCAGCGCCGGGCACAGATGGCCCACCGGGATAAATACCGGCGCACGCGCCATGACCAGCGCGCTTTGCGCCGCCAGGGAGTTATCGTGCCAGGCTACGCCCAGGGCGCGGAAAATTTCCGCGCTGGTCACCCGGCCCGGATCGTCGGTAACGCCGTGCACCACGACCGGAAAGCCGAGGCGCGCGAGCGCCATCGCCAGCAATGGCGTCAGGTTGGCCTGTTTGCGCGCGCCGTTATAGCTGGGAATAACCACCGGCGGCGGCATATCCGCCGGCGCCTGCAGCGCCATCACCCGCTCCTGCATCGCCTCATAAAAGCCCAGCATCTCTTCTTCGGCCTCGCCTTTGATACGAAAGGCAATTAATAGCCCGCCGAGCTCCAGCTCCGGCACCTCTCCGGCCAGGATGGCGCGATAGAGTGCAACAGCGGTGGATCTCTCCAGATCGCGGGCATGATTTTTTCCCCGTCCGACTTCTTTTATGACCTTGCTATAATCCATAACCGACCGTTTCCAATACGCATGTAAAGTTCAACCTCTGCCATCCGCCGCGATCACGCGGATGTCTCAATCCACAATACCTTTCATTAACGCGCTAATAAAGTGCTTCAACTTATTCCTAGCAAATACAGCGCCGGGATAGGGATAACCGGGTTCAGCGTCGCCGCGACCATGCCGCGCATAACCTGTCCTATGTCCGGTCTGGGCCCGTCGCTCGCGCGGCACGCCTTGCCGCTAAAAATTTAATATTCTTTACTGAAGTTTAATTAAAAAGGCCAAAATGGCTCTCTTTTATAACCGGACTTGTAGATAACGCTCAATGGGTAGTAAAAACATCGAATGCAACATTGATGCGTGATATAAAAAAATGACTTTTTTACCTTTCTATTTTGTTATTTATTATCAGGAAAACATTATGCATATAACGGGTATGAATTCCTCCTTCTTTACGAAAATCACATCATGGAATGAGGGCCAGGTTACACTCAGGACCCATGTATTAACGTCCGTGATCAAAAAACTGGTTAATATCAGGAGCTATTCGGCAAGGGCTGCAGCTAAATCCAGCATGGATAGCGAGGAAAGCTATAATGCGCTAGCGGAAGACGACGATAGCGTAGCCGCGTCAGAGTCAAGGAACGGCGGCGGTTCCTCGCCAGGCCGAGGGGTTAAATCTTTTATACCGGCCTTCGTCGGTTGTAACAGTAAACGTTATGATCTTAGCGCCGCGCAAAAAAACAGGGACGCCGCTTACGACCAGCTTCAGTTGAAAAGGCATCTGCCGCTGGAATTATTACACGACCGACCGGTCGATCGCGAAACCTTTATTAGCCAAACCGCGGAAGGCATAGTGAAAGAAATGAAATCCGGTTTATTGAAAGAACAAAAAGATAAACTAGAATGGAAATCAAATGAATTTGCACTTTATCTTCCGGCGCAGATAAATAAAACCATCGATCAGGTCATGGACGCCCGGCTTAAGGAAAATAAGCCGTTGAATCTTACCCCGACGTTTAACCGGGATATTATCCAGCAGGCCATGACCAAAACGGGAATTTGGCGCCAATATGCCCATATCACCCGCATTGAGAACGGCTCCGCAACGTCCACCGTCGCGGTGGTAAGGCTGTATATGAATAACCATCAGATGGATTGCCCTGACCTTATTCGCCCTGTTGCCGACCGGGTGTACGAAAGGCTGTTTAACTGTCCGGGGCTGGTGGCGCGGGTTACCCTGGCCGCGGAACATGCCATAGCGCAAAAGCTGGACAATGAAAGCCGTGCCTGAACAGGCGGCTCATCCAGCCGCCCGCCGGTTTCTCAGCCCTTGGCCGTGACAGTCCCGGGCTTGGCATCGGCCGGCATCGGCATCGGCGGCTGCTCGATGGGAAAGACCGGCAGCGCCGCCAGCAGCCGCGCGCCGTAGGATTTGGTGATAAGACGCCGGTCATAGATAACGATTTCACCGGTGCATTCATGGCTGCGGATAAGCCTCCCCACCTGCTGGATAAGGTTAAACGAGGCGCTGGGCAGGCTTTGCACCTCGAACGGATGCCGTTTCTGGGTTTTCAGCCACTCCCCTTCGGTCAGGATCACAGGGCTGTCGATGGGCGGGAAGGCGATTTTGTGGATATGCACCTGGGTCAGCAGTTCGCCCTTCAGGTCGAGCCCCTCGGCAAAGGACTGCAGGCCAAGCAGTACGCTGGTCTTGCCCTGATCCACGCACCGGCGGTGTTCTTCAATTAAGCGATAGCGCGGCTGGTCGCCCTGTACCAGCAGTTGCAGCCGCAGATCGACGACATGGGTCAGGAAAAGCTGCATCGCGCGATGGCTGGCAAACAGGACCAGCATGCCGCGATGCGCGCCGGCGGCAAGCTCAGCGCGGAAAAAGGCCGCCATTTCGGCCAGATGTTCGCCCTCCCGCGCCATCACCGGTTCGTTGTGCATCTGCGGGATCACCAGTTTGCCCTGATGGCGATGATCAAACGGCGACCCGAGGGTAACAAAACGATCCCCCGCCCGTTCCTGCAACCCCGAAAGCTCCTGCAGCCGGGCAAAACTATTAAGCGATCGCAGGGTGGCGGAGGTCACCACCGCATGGGGTATCTTCGACCAGAGCAGCTTTTCCAGCTGATCGCTGACGCGGATGCCGACGCAGTGCAGGAAGATATGCGCGCCTCCATCGGACATTTCACGGGTCAGCCATTTGGAGATCGGCGCATTGGATGCCTTATCCTGCGCCGCCAGCTTCCATAACCTGCTGGCCGATTCCCAATAACCCAGGGTGCGGCTGGTATGAAGCAGCGCCTGGTGCAGGCGCACAATATCCTGCTTGCCCGTTTTCTCGCTCAAATCATTCAGCAGGAACTCGGTCAGCATGCGCAGCGCGTCGGTAAGCTTGAACAGCCGCGCGGCCAGCTCGCTCATGGCGATGGGCAGTTGCCCCATGGCAAAACGAAACTCCCCCGCCACGCTGTCCCTGGGCAGCACGGAGACCGCCTGCCGTTCGAACAGCGCCACCAGTTCCTGGATTTCAGCGCAGTGGTTCTTCAGGCGTTCACCGCCGCTGAGCAGGGGCGGCTTGGCCGGCTTGAACTGCGCCAGGGTCTGTTCGGTCTGGCGCATAAACAGCTCCAGCTGATGGGCGATAAATCCGGCGGTGATTTCGCCGCTCATTTCCAGCGCGTCCCGCGCCACGTCGGGCAAATGATGCCCCTCGTCGAGCACCAGCAGCATATGCTTGGGATTGGGCAGTACCGATTCGCTGTCGAGCGCCGCCATCACCAGCGCATGGTTAGCCACCACGACATCGGCGCTTTCAATTTCCTTGCGGGCAATAAAAAACGGACAGTCGCGGAAATAATGGCAATTACGTCCGAGACAGTTCGCTTTATCGGTACTAAGTTTACCCCACAGCCCGTCGCTCACCGACTTGGGGTAATGATCGCGCAGGCCGTCCCAGGCGAAACGGGCCAAATCCTGCTGCATTTTGCCGCATAACGTGCGCTCTTTACCGTCGGCGGGGACCAGGCCGTCATCGAGAAACAGCTTCAGGTCGCCCTGGAATACGTTGTCCGCCGCCATGGCCGCCAGGTTGCGCGGACAGACATAGCGCCTGCGGCCGAAGGCGGCGGTAAATTTCAAATCCGGGATCAGCTTTTTCAAAAGCGGCAGGTCTTTACTGAAAATCTGGTCCTGCAGCGCCACGTTGGCGGTGCTGACCACCAGGGGCTTATCCTCGGCGCGGCTGATGGCGATGCCGGGGATGAGATAAGACAGCGTTTTCCCCACGCCGGTGGGCGCCTCAATCACTAAATGGCGTTCGATATCCCCGGACAGCGCTTTCGCCACTTCGGCAATCATCTGGCGCTGCGGCGTGCGGGATATAAAATCCGGGATATGTTTTTGCAGCGCTTTATACCAATCATGGATTTGCGCTTTGGTAGCGACGGACAGCGGCAT
Organism: Sodalis sp. C49; assembly: GCF_046352915.1. Taxonomy (NCBI): domain Bacteria; kingdom Pseudomonadati; phylum Pseudomonadota; class Gammaproteobacteria; order Enterobacterales; family Bruguierivoracaceae; genus Sodalis; species Sodalis sp. C49. Next base: position 2,012,611 of record NZ_CP163303.1, read on the forward strand.
GAGCCTTTATCTTCTCAATACGGGATGGGGTTATTGTCCCACAGACCGGCTCCGGCGTCAGCCTTATGCTGTATATATCTGCAGTTATCAACCGGTATTGGAACCGGGATCCAGCCCAGACGGCCAGGGGCCGCGGGCGGGTTGAGGCGCATAAGCCACGCCTGGGGTGTAACCTGCGCCGCCCCATCGCGCTTGTATCGCTGCGCGCAGCACTTATAATGAAGTGAATCGCGACCTTAAGGAAGGGTATGAATCTTATCAAAGCGGGCGTGTTCGGCCTGATCTCATTGTGCGCCCTCGGCGCCATCGGCGGCGTCATGCTGGCCGGTTATATCGTCATCGTCCATAGCTGAGGACGTCCCTGCGGCCATCAGGTAGGGTGAAAACAGCGCAGCCAGCGTTCGAACAGCATATCGCTGATGACCGCCAGCAGGGCCACCAGCATCGCGCCCTGTAGAATATAGGCGGTATTAAAGCCGCTCAGGCCGATGATTATCGGCGAACCGAGCGTTTTGGCGCCCACGGTGGAGGCAATGGCGGCGGTGCCGATATTAATAATCACCGAGGTGCGGATGCCGGTGATGATAACCGGCGCGGCCAGCGGCAGCTCCACCCGGCGCAATATTTGCCAGCGGCTCATGCCGGCGCCGGTGGCGGTTTCCAGAATGGATGCCGGCACCGTTTCAATGCCGGTGATGGTTCCCTGCACAATGGGCAACAGGCCGTAGAGCACCAGCGCGATAATCGCCGGTTGTTCGCTAAAGCCCATCACCGGCACGGCGACGGCCAGCACCGCCACCGGCGGAAAGGTCTGGCCGACCGCCACGATGGTTTCCACCAGCGAGCGAAACTCCCGGCCGGCCGCCCGCGTCACGCCGATACCGGCGCCGACGCCAATCGCCACGGCGATAAGGCTTGATAGCAATACCAGTTGGACATGGGCCCAGGCCAGCGAAGCAAAGCTGTCCTGCAGATAGACCGGACGATCCAGCGCCGGAAACAACTGCGAGAACAGCCAGTCCAGCCTGGTCATGCCGAACATCAGCGCCAGCAGCAGCAGCGCGCACCATAACAGCGGATCGGTAATTACCCGGCGCAGCATGCTATTCCTCCTTCCCGGGTTTGACCAAATCGCGGAAATGGAGCACGCCCAGCGATGCGCCCTGCTCATCCACCACCGGCAGCAGTTCGGTCTGGCGGGAGACAAACTCCGACAGGGCCTCGCGCAGAGTCATGGCGGCCGCTATCGGTTTGCCGGGCAAGCGCTCGCCTTTGCGCGCATGGCTCCCCGCCGCGCCCAGCGCCAGTAATTTAATGCCGATATCGCTGCGGCCGAAAAAATCCCTGACAAAGACATTGGCCGGCTGGGTGAGTAAATGACGCGGCGTACCCTGCTGGATCACCTGCCCCTGGTCAAGCAAGACAATGCGGTCCGCCAGCGCCAATGCCTCGTCGATATCATGCGTCACCAGCACCACCGTGCGGCCGGACAATTGGTGAATACGGGCAATTTCCGCCTGCAGCGCGGCGCGGGTAACCGGATCGAGCGCGCCGAAAGGCTCATCCATCAGCAGCACCTCCGGATCGGCGGCCAGGGCGCGCGCCACGCCCACCCGCTGCTGCTGCCCGCCTGAAAGCTGGTGGGGATAACGGCCGCGGAACTGCGCCGCGTCCAGATGCAGCAGTTCCAACAATTCGGTGACGCGATCGCGTATTTTAGCCTTCGGCCACTTCAGCAGCTGCGGCACGGTGGCGATATTCTGCTCCACCGTCCAATGCGGGAACAGGCCGATGGACTGGATGGCGTAACCCATGCGCCGGCGCAGTTCCTGCGGTTTAAAACTGTGGATCTCATCGCCGGCGAACAAAATCTTGCCCTGGTCATGTTCAATTAAACGGTTAATCATTTTAAGCGTGGTGGACTTACCTGAGCCGGAAGTACCAATCAGCACGGTAAACTCGCTTTCGGCAATGTTCAGGTTCAGGTCTTCCACCGCCGGTTTGCCGTGAAAAATTTTACTGACATGTTGAAATTGAATCATTGGTGTACCGTCTCAAGAAAAGAGATGATCAGTTTAAACAACGTGTCCACCAGCACCGCCAGCGCGATAGCCGGGATCACCCCAAGCAAGACCAGCTCCAGCGCGCTGCTGAGCAGGCCCTGGAACATGAGCGCGCCGAAACCGCCGGCGCCGATCAGGGCGGCGATCATGCCCATGCCGACGGTCTGCACGGCGATAATGCGGATGCCCGAGAGGATCACCGGCAGCGCCAGCGGCACCTGAATACGGCGGAATATCTGCCCGCGGGTCATGCCCATGCCCAGCGCGGTTTCAATCACCTCGGCGGGTACCTGCGTCAGCCCGGCGTTCACGCTGCGCACCAGCGGCAGTAGCGCGTACAGCACCAGGGCAATCAGCGCCGGCGCCAGGCCGATACCGCCTACCCCCGCGTCGCGCAGCCACGGCCAGGCGGCGGCCAGGCCGCTGAGCGGCGCAATCAGCAGGCCGAACAGGGCGATGGCCGGTATCGTCTGGATAATGTTGAGGGTGGAAAACAGCGCCGGGCGCCAGCGCGCCGAGCGATGACAAAGCAGCCCCAGCGGAATGCCGATAACGATAGCCGGCACCAGGGTGCCGAACAGCAGGGTCAGATGTTCGCCCAGCGCCTGCTGGAAAATCTCCCGCCGGTTGGCATATTCGATAAATAACGACAGTTGATCCAGCCGCCCGGTCCAGATCAGCGCCACCGGCGGCAGCCAGATTTGCGCATTGGCCACGACGCGCAGCGTATGACTGGCGGTCGCGCGGCCGATGGCGTCGGCGGCGATCAGCAGGCACAGCGCGAGCAGCAGCCAGAAACCGCTGCCGAACGAGGTGCGCGCCAAATGCCCGCCCCGCCCGGCCAGTTGCGTGGCCGTGTCGCCGGCCAGCGCCACCAGGCACCACAGCAATACCTCCGCCAGCAGCATAACCGCCAGCTGCGCGCGGCGCGAGGGCGCGACAAAACACAGCGCCACCAGCGCGGCAACCGGCGCCAGCAGCAGTAACCACCCACCGCCCAGCAGGGCGGCCAGCCCGATGCCCTGGCCTGACATCAGGCGGTTCGGCGCATAGTTGACAAAAGGCAGCCAAACGCCCGCCGCAATCGCCAATAGCGACAGGGTCAGCAGGACGCGGTTTTTAACCACGCAGGGCGGCTCTCCCCGGCGCCGGGAGGGTTAGGATTTGACAAACCCTTTTTGTTTAAGATAATCCGCCGCCACTTTGCTGGCATTCTGTCCTTCCACCGCGATGCCGGCATTGAGCTTTTGCAGCGTCTGGGTATCCAGCGAGGCGAATACCGGTTTCAGCCAGGCCGCGATATCAGGATGCTGTTTGAGCACCGCCTCGCGGATGATGGGCGCCGGCGCGTAAATAGGCTGTACGCCCTGCGGATCGGCCAGGGTATGCAACCCGAGCGCGGCCACCGGCCCGTCGGTACCGTAGGCCATGGCGGCGTTGACGCCGGACGTCTGTTCGGCGGCGGCCTTCAGCGTCACGGCGGTATCGCCGCCGGCCAGCGACAGCAGCTGATCCTGCTGCAGTTTAAAGCCATAGGTTTTTTCAAAGGCGGGCAAGGCGTCGGGGCGTTCGATAAATTCCGCCGAGGCGGCCAGCTTGAATTTGCCGCCGGCTTTCAGATAACCGCCCAAATCGGCCAGTGAATTGATATTTTTACTTTTGGCCAGGTCCTCGCGGATGGCGATGGTCCAGGTATTATTCGCCGGCGCCGGTTCCAGCCAGACAATATGATTCTTGTCATAATCGAGTTTTTTGACTTTCTGGTAACCCGCGTTGGCGTCTTTCCAGGCGGGATCTTTTTCATCGCTGAAGAAAAACGCGCCGTTGCCGGTATATTCGGGGTAGATATCTATTTCGCCGGCGGTGATGGCCCCGCGTAATACCTGGGTGGTGCCCAGTTGGGATTTATTAATGGTCTTGACGCCGTGGGACTCCAGAACCTGGACAATGATATTGCCGAGCAGCGAACCTTCGGTATCGATCTTCGATCCCACCCGTACCGCCGAATCGGCCGCCTGAGCGCCGGCGGTCATACCCAGCATGGCTGCGGCAAGACACAGCGCTCGTCCGTGATGAAAAAAATTGACCATGATTTTCATTCCCCTCAGAGGTATTGGTAAATTATCCGCAGCGGTTGAACGGATATTATGTTCTTGAAAGAATAGTTCAAATTAGAATTTATTCATTAAAAAAGAAAGCATAAGAATAGAACCGAAAGTATGGAGACAACATTAAGGCTCGCGGGGAGATCGCGGGCAGAATAACCTTAACCGGCGCGCTTTAGGCGCATAAATTCGGTTATATGGCCTGGAATGGCGGCCAGCGTCAGCCTGAACCAGGGCGTGTACCGCGCCGGACGCGCCTTGATATCCGCCAGCACCGCCGGCAATGGCTGGTAGCGGCAGGCCATGGCTTCTTCTGGATTAAGCGTCGGCGCCTGCGCGCTGACGCCGAAAAAAACATGATCGAATTCATGTTCTATCAGCCCATTGGCCAGCGGCAGGCGGTATTGCAGCTTAAACACCGGCGTCAGGGCGCAGCGCAGGCCCATTTCCTCATGCAGGCGGCGCTGGGCCGCGGTCTGGGTATCCTCGTGGGGTATGGGATGGCCGCAGCAGGTATTGCTCCATAAACCGCCGCAGTGGTATTTGCCGGCGGCGCGCTGCTGAAGCAGCAGCTCACCGCGTGGATTAAAGAGATATACCGTGATCGCCCGATGCAGCAGCCCCTCGCGATGCGCCTGGAGTTTTTCCATCCTGCCCACGCACTGATCGCGCTCATTGACGAGGACGACTTCGGTAAACGCCATGATAGTGTCTCATTAAGCCCCTGCAAACGCCTATTTTAACGGCAATGATGGTAAAAATCTGCGCAACGGCGGGGAATAAACGTTACGCAGCGGCATATTTTGCAAAAAAGCATGTCCGCAGCGACAGGCCCTTGAGGCTCACGGTAGGATGATTACTGCAGGGTAAACCTCGCGGTTTTGACCCGGGCGGAATCCAGCCCCACCATCACCTCGAATTCGCCCGGCTCGGCGGCAAACCGCATCTGCTGATCATAGAATTTCAGCGCGGCGGCATCCAGCCTGAACGTCACCGTTTTTGCTTCCCCGGCCTTGAGGAACACTTTCTGGAAGCCTTTTAATTCCTTCACCGGACGGCTTAACGATGCCGCGATGTCGTGTACGTAGAGCTGGGCCACGGTATCGCCGTCGCGATGGCCGGTATTGGTCAGGGTGACGCTGACGGTGATACTGCCGTCGCGCCCAAGCGTAGTGCTTGACAGCGCCGGCGCCGATACGTCGAAGGTGGTGTAGCTCAGGCCGAAACCGAACGGATAAAGCGGGCCGTTGGCCTCGTCATAATAATGCGAGGTGTATTTATCCGGTTTGTCCGCCAGATAGGGCCGCCCGGTGGGCAGGTGATTATAATAGGTTGGGATCTGCCCCACCGAACGTGGGAAGGACATCGGCAGTTTACCGGACGGGTTGTAATCGCCAAACAGCACATCGGCGATGGCGTTGCCGCCCTCGGTGCCGCTGAACCAGGTTTCCAGCATGGCGTCCGCCTGCTGGTTCTCACGCACTAGCGCCAGCGGCCGGCCGTTCATCAGCACCAGCACCAGCGGCTTGCCGGTGGCCTTAAGCGCGTCGATAAGCGCGCGCTGGCTGTCTGGAATGGTGATATTGGTACGGCTGGACGCCTCGTGGGCCATGCCCTGGGATTCCCCTACCGCCGCGATGACAACATCCGCTTTGCGGGCAGCCTTGACCGCTTCGTCGATCATCGCCTGCGGCGCGCGCGGGTCGTTCTTCACCGCCTGATCGTAGGAATTCAGGTAAGCGAGCATATCCTTATGATCGGTAATATTGGCGCCCCGGGCATACACCACGGTGGCCTTGTCCCCCACGGCGTTGCGTATTCCGCGCAACAGGGTGACGGATTGCTCGGGCCGCCCGGCGGCGGACCAACTGCCCATGATATCCCGCTGGCTGTCCGCCAACGGCCCCACCACGGCGATAACGCCCTGTTTTTTCAGCGGCAGGGTATGCAGGCGGTTTTTCAGCAATACCAGGCACTGGCGCGCCACCTGGCGCGCCGCGTCGCGGTGCAGGCGGCTTTCGGCGTTGGTGTCCTGCGGATCGCTGCCCACGGGGCCCAAATGGCTGTAAGCGTCGCGGAACAGGCCCATATCGTATTTGACATTGAGCACGTGGCGTACCGCTTCGTCAATTTCCTGCTCGCTGACCCCGCCGCTTTTCACCAGCTGCGGCAGATAGCGGATAAAATATTCGTCGCTCATGCTCATGTTGATGCCGGCGTTAAGCGCAATTTTTACCGCCTCGATGGGCGAACTGGCCACGCCGTGTTTGATCAATTCCTTGATGGCGCCGTGATCGCTGATGGTGATGCCGGTAAAATGCCATTGCTTGCGCAGAATATCCTTTAACAGCCAGGCATCGGCGGTGGCCGGAACGCCGTTTACGGTATTCAGCGCCACCATCACCCCGCCGCTGCCCGCGTCAAGGGCCGCTTTATAAGGCGGCATATAATCCTGGAACATGCGTTGCGGGCTCATATCGACCGTATTGTAATCACGTCCCCCCTCCACCGCGCCATACAGGGCAAAATGTTTTACCGACGTCATCAGCGCGTGGCGATCGCCCGGATTCTTACCCTGGATGGACTGCACCAGGGTGCGGCCGATTTCCGCGGTCAGGAACGTATCTTCGCCCAACCCTTCGGAGACCCGGCCCCAGCGCGGATCGCGCGTGACGTCCACCATGGGCGCCCAGGTCATGTTAAGTCCGTCTTCGCTGCCCTCATAGGCGGCGATGCGTCCGCTGGTGGCTACCGCATCAAGGTTCCAGCTGGAGGCGAGCCCCAGGCTGATGGGGAAAATAGTGCGCTGGCCGTGGACGATATCATAGGCGAAGAAAAGCGGGATTTTCAGCCGGGGCAATTGCATGGCCTGATCCTGCATCTGGCGGATATCCTGGCGGGTCACCGTATTAAAAATAGCGCCCACCTGGCCGTTTTTGATCATCTCCCGGATGGCTTCCTTCGGATTTTCCGGCCCGACGCTGATAAGTCGCAGCTGGCCGATTTTTTCCTGCAGGGTCATTTTTTGCAGCAGCGCGTTAACATAAGCGTCGCGGGGCAAATCGGGAGAAGGAAGCTGGGTATCGTCCGCCAGGGCGGGGTGAAGCGATAATGCTGCAAGCAGGCTCAGTGAACACAGCCATTTCATATCGTTGTTCTCATACTCGCGAAAGCGTACCGGGCCCGGCGCCCGCTACGGATATTCTGGTTAATATGCCATAAGGCATCGCAGTGCTCAGTGTAGACCATCACGAACGCGAGTGGGTAAGGTTAAATTATTGAAAGCGTTTGTTTCTGGATAAGAATATCGTTAATCGGCCGCGCACCCGGGATGCGTCCGGCGACGCGGCGGCGGCCGGACCGGCTGCCGGCAAAGCGCCTTTCTCATTATGTTCACATTGACGCCGCTCCGGGCGTATATTCATTATCCATATGCGCCAGTTTACATGAGTCCGTATCCCATCCGTGGGTATAAAATCAGTTTGCTTCGCAGAGAAAAGGATATCGTTATGCCGCACACTTCGCCTTATCTATCGCATGCGTTTTTAGAACGGCTTACCGCCATCGTCGGTAAGCGTCATGTCCTGACCGATAGCCGCCAGACCCAGCGTTATTGCAAGGGATTCCGCTCCGGCAGCGGCCCGGCCCTGGCGGTGGTGCTTCCCGACTCGCTGCTCTCGCTGTGGCGGGTGCTGGAAGCCTGCGTGGCCGCCGACAAAGTGATTATCATGCAGGCGGCCAATACCGGCCTGACCGAAGGCTCCACGCCCAACGGCGCCGACTACGATCGCGAGGTGGTGGTGGTCAGCACCCGGCGCCTGGATGGCGTACAACTGATCGACGAGGGCCGGCAGGCAGTGGCCCTGGCGGGCAGTACGCTTTATACGCTGGAAAAGGCGTTGAAGCCCCTGAAGCGGGAACCGCATTCGGTTATCGGCTCCTCATGTCTCGGGGCGTCGGTCATCGGCGGCATTTGCAATAATTCCGGCGGATCGCTGGTCAAGCGCGGCCCGGCCTATACCGAAATGGCGCTGTTTGCGCAACGAGATGAAGACGGCCAATTGCGGCTGGTCAACCATTTAGGCATCGATTTGGGCGCCACGCCGGAGCAGATCCTCACCCGCCTGGAGAACCGGCAATATTCGGCGACGGACGTTCAACCGGCCGGGCATGCCTGCTCCGATCATGATTACGCCGAACGGGTGCGCCAGGTGGATGCCGCCACCCCGTCGCGATTTAACGCCGACCAGCGCCGGCTGTTCGAGGCGTCGGGCAGCGCCGGTAAGGTGGCGGTGTTCGCCGTGCGCCTGGATACGTTTCCCGCCGAGGAACGCCAGCAGGTCTTCTACATCGGCACCAACGACCCGCAGGTCCTGGCCCGGCTGCGCCGCGACGTCCTGTCCGGCTTCGCCAACCTGCCGGTGGCGGGCGAGTATATGCATCGCGATTGTTACGATATCAGCGCCACCTACGGCAAAGACACCTTTATCATGATTAACCGGCTCGGCACCGACCGGATGCCGTGGCTGTTCCAGCTAAAAGGCCGTATCGACGCCACGCTGAACGCCCAGGCCTGGCTGCCGCCGCAGCTCAGCGATCGTTTCCTGCAGTTGGCAAGCCGCCTGTGGCCGCAGCATTTGCCGCCGCGCATGACGGCGTTCCGCGAGCGTTATGAGCATCATCTGCTGCTGAAAATGTCCGGCGACGGCATTAACGAGGCCGAGGCCTACCTGAAAAACTTTTTTGCCGTGGAGCCGGGGGATTATTTTATCTGCACCGACGACGAGGGCGGCAAGGCTTTCCTGCACCGTTTCGCCGCCGCCGGGGCCGCGGTGCGCTATCATGCGGTACACAGCGATGAGGTGGAGGATATCCTGGCCCTGGATATTGCCCTGCCGCGCAATGAAACCCAGTGGTTCGAAACCCTGCCGCCGGACATTGACCGGCAACTGGTGGCCAAGCTTTATTACGGTCATTTCATGTGCCACGTCTTTCATCAGGATTATATTGTGCGTAAGGGGGTCGACAGCCATGCGTTGAAAGCACGGATGCTGGCGTTGCTTAATCAACGCGGCGCCGAATATCCGGCCGAACACAACGTTGGCCATCTTTACCAGGCCAAGCCGCAGCTGGCGGCGTTCTACCGGCAGATCGATCCCACCAATACCTTTAATCCCGGCATCGGCAAGACCTCCAGGCTAAAGCTTTGGCGCGAGCCCGGCGCGGAGCAAAAGCAGCCCTGACGGCGACGCTTTCCGCCCCCGGGCGTGCGCCGCCTTCACGGGGGGCTTGGCAAGCGCGATGACCTTTGCAATACTGCTTGGCAGTGTTACAAGTCATGATCGGTCTATACAGGCGTTGACAATCCGTTATGCGGCGCCGTCCGATGCCCGATGGCAAGGCCGGCCGCGCTTCAGCGGCAATCGTGATATTCAGGGACGATCGGTTCTTCATTTTTCAACAAGGCATCGACTCTGTTATGAAATATGTCATCGTGGGTACAGGTAACATCAGCCGCACCTATCTCAAGGCGCTGGACGCATTGCCGGCAAGCGAAGCTGTGGGGTATATATCCCGCAGCAAAGCGGCGGGCGCTACCGTTGGCGCATTACCTTGCTGGCCGGCGCTGGCGCAAGTCGATCGGCCGTTTGACGCCGTTATCGTCACCACGCCCAACGCACTGCATCATCAAAGCGCCATCGAGGCCGCGCAGTTGGGCAAGCATGTGCTGGTGGAAAAACCGCTGGATATCACCCAGGCCGCCATGGACGATATGATAAGGGTTGCCGCGCGGCACCAGGTGGTGTTGGCCGTGAGCTACCAGCGCCGCACCAATCCGGACAACCGGGCCATTAAACGCCTGCTTGAGCAGCAGGCGTTCGGCCGAATCTATTCCGCCGACCTGAGCTGCCGCTTCTGGCGCGATCAGGCGTATTACGACAGCGCGGCCTACCGCGGCACCTACGCCGTTGACGGCGGCGGGGTCTTTATCCAGCAGGCCAGCCATAATATCGATAACTACATCTGGTTTTTCGGCATGCCGGAACGGGTGCAGGGAGAGCTTGACACCTTCGCGCACCAGATGGAGGCCGAAGATCACGGCGCCGTGGTGTTGCGCCATGCCGACGGCATGATCGGCACCATCGTCGCCTCCACCTGCGCCCCGCCGGGATACCCTCCGCGCCTGGAGGTCAGCTGTGAAAAAGGCACCTTTACCCTGCTGAACGACCGGATCAGCGCCTGGCACATCGCCGGCCTCGACAATCCGGCGGAGCAGGCGGAACCGGCGCCCGATGACGGCGCCAGCAACCCGGCGGTGACCGACACCTCCCGCCACGAAGCGGTGCTCGAGGATTTCGAGCGGGCGGTTACGCGGGGCGATACGCCGTTGGCCGCGGGCATAGATGCCCGGCGCGCTACCGACCTTATCCTGCGGATTTACCGCTGTCGGACGGAAAACCGTTGATGTTCCGGCTCAGAGCGGCCCGTATCGATGAGTTGAGCCGACTCACCGAGCTCTGCGTGCAGTCAACAGCCTTATTGGGCTATGACGACGCGTTGCGGCAATCCTGCCGCGATAAGCTGACTTTTCGCCCGGCAGATATGGAAAACTCGCTGATTTGCGTCGCCGAGGCCGGCAATGCCTTGCTTGGCGCCGCCCAGCTGCTGCTCCAGGATGAAATCGCCCTGCTCGAACGGTTGTTCGTGGCGCCGGACAACGCCAATACCGGCATCGGCAAAATGCTGTTCGGCTGGTCCATCAACGCCGCCCACCGGGCCGGCGCCGCACGGTTGCTCATTGATTGCCACCCCCTTGCCGCCGGCTTTTACCAGCGCATGGGCGCGCGCGCGGAGGGCACGGTCGACACCGGCCTGCTGCCCGGTCAGCCAACGCCGCGTTTTCGCATTACCCTGACCCCCTGCCGGGCCGCCGCCAGGTAGCGGCCCGGCAGGCCGGCGGGATGCGCGTATTGGGCAGCGGCTTACCACCCCACGACAGCAACGGAGCGTGACATCGTGTATCAATTGCATATTGCCAATAAAAATTATTCGTCCTGGTCGCTGCGTCCCTGGCTCTTGATGAAGACGCTGGATATTCCGTTTGACGAGGCGCTGCATCCTTTCCAGTCGGGCGACAATCACCCTCTTTTCGCGCATTTTTCGCCCTCCGGGCGGGTGCCGGTGCTGTATGACGGCGCCATGGCGGTATGGGACTCGCTGGCCATCGCCGAATACCTGGCGGATACCCATGCGGGCATCTGGCCGGAAGAACGCCAGGCCCGGGCCTGGGCGCGCTGCGCGGCGGCGGAAATGCATGCCGGGTTCGGCACGCTGCGCAGCCTATGCCCGATGAACTGCGGCGTGCGGGTGCGTTTGCGGGCGATTCCCGACGCCCTGCGCGCCGATCTGACGCGCCTGGATGCGTTGTGGCAACAGGGGCTTTCCCGTTTCGGCGGGCCGTATTTGGCGGGCCGCGAATTTAGCGCCGCGGATGCGTTTTTTGCCCCGGTGGTATTCCGGGTGCAGACCTACGACCTGCCGCTGTCGACCGCCGCGCAGGCATGGTGCCGCACCATGCTGGCGCTGCCCGCGCTGGCGCAATGGTATCAGGATGCGCTGGCCGAGAAGTGGCGCGAGGCCTCGCATGAGGAAGAGTCGGCGAACCAGGGAGAGATTATTGCGGATCTGCGCGGCCGGGCGGAGTAGCGCCGGCCGCGGTTGGCACCTTAATCGACCTGTTTGTCCCGATCGCCGGCGCCATTTTTCGCCGTTTGTCCGGACGGATGGGTTTTGGACTTCTTAAATGCCGTTTGGCCGGGCTTGGCGGCTTTGGTTTTTTTATACGCCGTCTGGCCGGGTTTGGCTTTACCGGCGGCGGCCGTTTGTCCGCGCCTGGCCTTGTGGGCGGCAGCCGTCTGGAGAGCGTTGGCGTTGCCGGCCTTTTTCGCCGTTTGCCCCGTCGCATGGCGTTTCAGCGCTTTATCGCCTGGCTGTTTATTATTGGCCAGGGCGCGATGGGCCGCGGGTTTATAGGCCGAGCGGGTGGAGCGCAGCGCCGGAGCTTTCGGATAGACCTGCGACGGCAGCGCCGTGGCCTGGCCGGTTTCCAGCCAATTGCGGATACGGCTGGCATCGGCAAAATGGGTATATTTACCGAAGGCGTCCAATACCACCAGTCCCACCGGGCGATGATTGATCACGGTGCGCATCACCAGGCAATGCCCCGCCGGATTGGTAAAGCCGGTTTTGGTTAACTGTATGGTCCAGTCCGGACGATAAACGAGATGATTGGTATTACGAAACGGCAGGGTATAGGACGGATTGCTGAACGTCGCCATGGTCTCGTGCGTCGTGCTGAGTTCGGTAAGCATCGGGTATTGCTGGCTGGCGATAAGCAATTTTGACAAATCGCGCGCCGTCGACACGTTATTGAATGACAAACCGGTAGGCTCGACATAATGGGTATTCATCATGCCCAATGAGCGCGCCTTGGCATTCATCGCGGCGATAAACGCCGAATAACCGCCGGGATAATGATGCGCCAGGCTGGCGGCGGCCCGATTTTCCGAAGACATCAGCGCCAGCAGCAGCATATTGCGCCGGCTAATTTCGCTGCCTACGCGCACCCTTGAAAACACCCCCCTTAATTCCGGCGTTTCATGGATATCCACGGAAATTATTTCATCCATGGGCTGCTGCGCGTCCAATACCACAATGGCGGTCATCAGCTTCGACAGCGAGGCAATAGGCACCACTTTATCCGCATTGGAAGAATAAAGCAGGTGATTATCCGTCATATCAAAAACAATCGCGCTGCCGGAGGCAATTACCAGCGGCGAAACCAGGGGCGCCGCCTGTGCGTCGACGGCGGCCTGTGCATCGTTAATCATCACATTTGTAAGCGTTAAAAGAGACACGCCAAAACAAGCGACACGAAAAAAAGATAACATTAGCCATTACCTGAAAGATACTGCGGGACCGCAGTTGATGACGACATAGTATATCCGATTCTCCCCAAACGAAAATCGCTTAACGCCTGTATTTTTTTGTCACCAAAAAAGGCGGCGCCTTGATTGACAACTTTCAGCATTGCGCAACATCGCAGAAGATATTATTTCACCATAATTAATCAATTAATGACCTATTAATGAATAACAAACAGGCAATATTCAGCGATATCGCCCGCCAATTTTGCTTAGCGGGCGATCGGCGGGGAATAGCGGCAATTGCCCGGCTTTTTTCCGGTAAACGGAGTTAATTACCTTTTACAGGCAATATGTTTATTCGGGCCGCGGACGCGGGGCTTTTCTATTGACCAGTAGCAGGAAAAGCGCGCCGGCAATGATATGGCAGCCCCAGATGGTTATCCCCATGGTCACCGCCGACGTGCCGCCGATGCCGGTAATGGGGACGCTTACCGCCCCGAGGGCGAACATCGCCACGCCAATCATGGCGGAGGCGCTGCCGGCATTCTGGCCCTGGGTTTGCATCGCCAGTGAGGAGGCCAGCGTTCCGATCAGGCCGTTGATCATAACCGAAAAAAACAGGGCCGCCAGGATAAAGGACAGCGGCAAACCGAACAGGCCGCACAAGAGTAAAGCGGTGGAGGCCGTCCCCGCCACGCCCAGCCCCCAGGTCAGCACCCGGTATTCGCCGATCCTGGCGCTGGTGCGCGCGGCGATCTGCGAGGCGGCAATCAGGCCCAGGCCGTTGACGGCAAAACAAAAGCTGAAGTCCTGCGGGCTCAGGCCATAGAGCTGCTGCAAGACAAAGGGCGAGGCGCCGATATAGGCGAACATGCCCGCCATGCTGAACCCCTGCGTCAGGCACAGCCCCATAAACTGCCGCTGTCGCAGCAGGCGACCCAGGCCGCCGAAAACGCTGAGCAGCGGCGCCTGGCTGCGCCTGGCTGCGGGCAGGGTTTCTTCCAGCCGCCAGGCGCTGAGCGCCAGCAGCGCCGACGCCATCACCGCCAGCACGATAAACAATCCGCGCCAGTCCAGCCAGGCCAGCAGCGCGCCGCCCAGAACCGGAGCGCCGATGGGCGCCAGCCCGTTAACCAGCATCAGCAGGGCAAAAAACCGGGTCAGCGCAATGCCGCTGTACAAATCCCGCGCCACCGCGCGCGACAGTACCGCGCCGCCCGCGCCGGCCAGCCCCTGTACCAGCCGGGCGGCCAGCAGTTGGCCGATATTTTGCGCCAGCGCGCAGGCGATGGAGGCCAGCAGCAGTATTAGCAGGGAAAACAGCAGCGGTCTCATGCGCCCCAGCTTATCGCTGAGCGGGCCGAAAATAAGCTGCCCGGCCCCAAGGCCCAGCAGGCCGGCGGTGAGGCTCAGCTGCGCGGAGGCGGTATTAGTGGCAAGCGAGCCTGCCAATTGCGGCAGGGCGGGCAGGTAAAAATCGGTACATAAGGGGCCGAGCGCGGCCAGCGAGCCCAGCACCAGGGCATAACCAAGCTGTCGTTGTGCGAAAGCCATGAACGTGGATATCCTTTTTCCCGCCGGACAACCTCGGCCCGGCGCGGGCGACACCGTGCCGCCCCTGGCGTTTAATATAGCAGTTGCACAAGGGTAGTGGCGATATAGCTTCCCGGCCGATCGTCGCGGCCGGCCCTCATCCTGGCGTAAACGGTGTAGGTACGGGTTACCGTGGCGTTGGCCGCCAGGCTGTAGCCGTCGGTAATGGCCCCGCCGCCGCCGTTTCCCCACACCTGCTGGTAATTATCGGAGGTATAGAGCTGATAACCGGCGTTATGACCGCCGGCCGACATTTGCCGTTGCCCCTCCCCCGCCGGCCCGTCAAGCAAAATCCGGTAACTGACGTTGGCCGCCGCCGCGCCGGTGCGGCAGACCACGGTCAGGGTGGCGGTGGTCTGCCGCGTGGCGCCGTCGACCCCCGCCAGCGCGCCGAAACTCAGCGGCGTGGCGGCGATGGAACAATCGTAGGCCAGCGCCGGACCGGAAAACAGGGCGCAAAGCATAACGAACCAGGCACCCCTTACGCGTGTTAAAAACATATTCAGGCTCCCGTATTACAGGTCAGGGGGCCGATTTGCGGCAGCACATTGGCCTGGGGATGATAATCGAAGCTCAGGGTACAATCGGGCCTGCCCGACGTTTCGACCTTAAGCCGGTTGTGTTCCGCCAGATTCTCGAAAAACGTCTGGCCGTCGTAGCCGACCATGGCCTGGGCGCCGCTGTCCACCAGGGTCGCCACGCTGCCGAGCGGCAGGGGATGCCGCTGCGTGTCCACCAGCAGCAGGGTGGCGCCGCGGCTGCGGCGGATGGGAAAGCGGGCGATCACGCCGGCGCGATCGCCCGGCCTGACCATCAGCACGTCATTGGTGAGGGCGACATCCATCGGCACATCATTGGGGTCGACGGACAGGCGGTTGCTTTCGTAGGCGCGGATATCCTCGATAAACATCAGTCCATGGCCGTCGGTCTTGCCCACCGGGCGGTTTTCCTGCAGGACGGTTATGCCGGGTAAGCCGTCGGTATCCACCAGCGCGAAGCTGTCCTGAATGGTATTGGCGGCAAAAACATGACCGCCGATGGCCGCCAGGGAGCCGCGGGCGGAAGCCCGGACCGCGTGGCCGTCATTGCCCTGCTCGGCGTCGGCGCCGATAAGCCCCCAGTCGGCTTTATATTCCAGCCCGGCATTTTGCCGCGACACCGCGCCGTGCTGCTCAGCCAGGTTCCAGCCAATATCGCCGTGCCGTACCGCTGATTGCTGCGCCTGCAAGGTTTGCGTGCTGTCGCCCTGGCCGACGCTTACGCTGGTACTGATATTCGCCCGCGCGCCGAAAGGGATGGAGATGCCGGCAAACAGGCTATTGCCCTTATCGTAATCAAAATCATGTAATAGCGTGATATAGCCAAACGCCGCCAACACCGGCAGCGGGGCCGAATACGTGGCCGAGAGGGTCGAGGTTCTTATCCGTTGGGACTCATAATTATAACTGTTGTAGTAATTAACTAATTTGCGCGCATAGACCAGGCCGAACGAACCGTTGCCGGGATAGACCGGGAAACCAAGGCTGGCGCGCAGGGTGGTGCCGGCGGTATTGTCGCCATAGGCCGCGGCGATATCATAAAAGCCGGCATTCGCCCTGAGCGCGCTAAAGCCGTAGCTGAAGCTGTGCATCATATGGGAAAAACCGATGCCGTACTGCTGCCCCTGTTTTTCGCCATAACGACTGGCGGCCAGGGAACCGGACAATACCCCCGCATCGCCGATCAGCAAATTGGCGCCGCCGCCGCCCATCACCAGTTTTTGCGTGGCTTCCAGATGGGTCTCCAGCGTCACCGCCGGCCATACGCCCCGCCGGTAGCTCACCGAGGCCGCGCCGCCGGTATAATCGGCGGACCGGCTGGCATACTCACGCCGCACCGTGCCGGCTTCCACCGACAAGGACTCCAGTCCCTGTCTCAGCATCGCGTTGCTGGCGTAAAAAGGCAGGGTTTGCGTGGTCTGCCGGCCGTTGGCGTCCTTCACCACCATGGAGACGTCGCCGCCGCCGGTGGTTACCGGCAGCGAGGTGATGTCAAACGGCCCGGCATCCACCTGGCGGGTCATCTGATGCAGGCCGTTGACGTAGATATCCACCGACGACGGGACCGCCACCTCGCCGCTGATGCCCGGACGGGGGAACGTCACGAGATCGGGGCGCAGGCCGAAATTGGTGGTCATCTGCATGCCGCCCATGCGCACGGGACGGGTCCAGTCCAGGCCGCCGCTGATATAATCGCCGGCGTTCCAGGTACGCAGGGTGGCGACATCGGAATAGCTGTAGGTGCTTTCCAGCCGAACCGTGCGGTCGAGATAAGGACTATGGGTTTGAATGGCGCTGTTGGCCAGCACGCCGCTATCGCCGAACAGCCGCAGATCGCCCAGCAGGCTATGGCTCTCTTCGCCATGATACTCGGTCACCTGCCCGTCGTAGTTCAGCACCGCGCCCCGATCGCTGTGGGGCGCGCTGTCGTCCGGGGAAAGGCTATCCGACGAAAACTGCTGGGCAATCTGGTCGCCGGACGGCACCTGTAAAAACAGCATCTGGGCGTTTTCATCCAGCCGCCAGGTCCAGCCCTGGATGCTGTTTAGCGCAATCAGGCCGCCGCCGGTGTCGGTATAGGAGCCGGTGAGTTTCAGCCCGGAGGCGGTAATCTGCGCGCGGGTCAGCAGCAGGGCGCCCGGCTTGCCGGCGACTTCCTGGATATTATCGTGGATGCGTCCGTTAACCACGACATTGAGCAACAGGCTTTGGCCGGCATCTGCCGCGGGCGCCGTTTCAGCGCCCCACGCCAGTATCGGCCATAGCAGCGCCAGGGCCAGCATGCGGCCTGGCTGGCGACGCCGCCCGGCGGCTGTCAATGCGTCGGGCCGACATTGACCCATTGATCCGATTTATCCTGGGGACCGGGGTTTTGCACATGTATCCGGGTCCCGGTGGTCAAGACATGTTTGGGATCGCTGATAAGCCAGTGCTGTTGATTGCCCGCCAGGATATAGGGCATGCCGGGGCCGGTCAGCTTCAAGCGTTCGCCGCCGACGGTGGTGGCGCTCACGTTATAGAGCATACTGTGTTTAAGGCCCAGGTTATTCGCCACCAGCATCATGCCGTCGCCCTGGCGCTCAATCCGCCACTGCACATCCGCCGCCGCCGGCTCCGCGCTCAGGGAAAATACCGGCACGGTAAAGCGTATCGCCAGTTGCACTTTCGCGTTGGCGCGATCGGGGATCTGATCAAAAATAATACGATAGGATTCCTCGCCTTTGCTTGCCGGCTCGCGCAGCAGCAGCCTGACGGTTTGTGATTTTCCGGCGGGAATAGTGGCGAACGGCGGGCTTACCGACAGTTTGTTGGTGCTGACGAAGCTGTCGTTATTACCCTTTTGCACCCAGCTGTATCCCCGGATCTGGATAACGCTTGGGGTATCGGCATTATTGGTCAGGGTAAAACTGGCGGATCGGTGCGCGGACGACAGATCCTGACGGATGGGAACGATAGCCAATGCCTGCGCAGAAACCTGGGGCACGATGGCCCACAGGCTTGCCAGCATAAGCGCCCGGATAAAATGATTGTTACGGGGCATAGTGGCTGATCTTGTATTAATAGGTAACGGTTACGGCGACGGTATCGGTATAGTCACCGACCGCCGAGGTGAGCTGGTTGGCGGCGATTTCACCGTACACGGTAATATTCTGCTCACCGCCGGTGCCGACGCCCGCGACGGTATCGTCGCCGGTGGCTTCACCCCAGTTGGTGGTATGTTCGATATTCTGGTATAAGCCGTAGTTCAGCGTCGAGCCGGCCACTGAACCGGTCATGACGCGCACCGCGGTGGTGGCGTCGGTGCCGGTGCCCGCGCCCAGCGCAACCGTATACGGCGCCGCGTTAGAACAGGTCAGCGATAAGGTGGCGGTGGTATCTACCGCGTCGGTACCGGTATAGGCCGGGAATGCCATGGCGGTAGTGGCGATAGTACAGGCTGACTGCACCTCGGCGGTAACCGCGATATTGGTGGTGGCCGTACCGGCCGCGAAAGCGGAAGAAGCCACGGTGGCGCCGAGGCACAACAGAGACAAAGCACCGACTTTAAAAAGACGTTGGCTGGACATGATATTTCCTTGAAAGAAGCGATATGCGATATGAATGGATTTGGCGCGTTAAACCGGCCATTTCTCGCGGTTATTTTAACCGTTAAAAAGAAGGCGCGGTAATGTTAACCATCGCAAATCCGGACGGAACACCTGCTTTAACGGCCAAAACCATTAATAATCATTTTGTCTGCGGAAAATATTAACCATTGCGCGGGATAATGGCCGAATGGGAATAATAGCGGCTGGATTGACCATTATTTTACGCTAGCTTATATAGAATGAATTACAGTTTATATTTTGATTTTGCCGGTATTAACCAATGCGGTTACTCAACAACGGCGTTTTCCTGTAATTCCCGCAGCCAGGAGGGAATGGCGCGGCCGTCAAACAGGGCCGCATACAAGGGGTAATCAAGCGTGGGCGTAAGCGTGCCGGGCTGCGTGCGGTATTGGTGCGGGCTGACGTTAAAAAACTTGCGGAACATGCGCGCCAGTTGCTGGCCATCGTGCAATCCGCCGCGCCGGGCGATCTTGTCGATGGGCAAAGCGCTGTCGAGCAGTGCCTGACGCGCTAATTCCAACCGGAGCAGCAGCAAAAAAAGATACGGCGAATAGCCCACCTCGAGCGTGAAATGGCGGCGAAAACTGCGCTCGCTCATGGTCATGAACCGCGCCGATCGCTCCATGCTTAAATCCTCGTCAATATGCTTCAGCCACCAGAGCGTCACCCGATGGGCTATCGTGTCATGACGGGTGAATATCTGCGCCGTGACCGGGGTATTATCGCCGAGTCGCAGCATTCGTTCGCCGTCCTGGGTGGGACGAGCCAACGGCAACGGCCCTTTCAGCAGCAGCAACGCCAGTTCACGCAAATTGATATGTTCGCTGGTGGTCAGGATATTGCCGTCAATTTGCAGCGCCGCCGGCATATTGACATTGACCAGCGGATAATGCTCGGCAAGATACGGCGCCAGCGCGGAATGGGTGGTCGCCTGGCGATGGTCCAGCAGCCCGGCCGCCGCCAGGCGCAGCACGCCGGATCCAAGCGCGACGATCTGTCCGGCGCCGGGACAAGCCGCCTGCAGCCAGCGGGATAACAATTCATTGGGCGCGGCCGCGGCCGCCCGGGTACCGTGGGCGATGATCAGCAGATCGGGACTGAGCGGAACCGGCCCGCGCACCGTCAGCGTTTCCGCGTGGATTAACCGGCTGGCCGGCGAAGATATACGTCCGCCGACCGCCGAGTAGATCTGCGTAACGAAGTGTATTTTTTGTCCGCCGTGCCGTACGGCAAAATCGTTTAAGCCCGCCAGCATTTCCAGCAGCTTGACCATTTCGCCGAGAAAGCAGCCGGGATAGGTGAGGATAATCACCCGGCGCACCCGGCTGCGCCCGGGCAGGGCCAGCAACGCGCCCGCGGGGTCATCATCACGCAGGGGGAAGGCGGCGGCAATAGCGGGCATGGCGGTCTTGGTCATGATTAACGGTATCCCGCAGGGGGTGTCATTAACGGTTTGCCACGGTAACAATTGACAGACGGAGCAGTTCGTCAATACCCGGACGGTGAACTTCCTGTTAACGTAAATAATCCTTGTTACCCGGAAGCATGGCAGAAAAAATAGCGTAACAAACCCTGTTTAAATCAGCTTAAAAGATTGACTGGGCGCTTTTATTAATGCCATAAAAGTAAAGCACAGCGCCGTTTCAGGATAAAACAGCCGCCAGAAAAAAAATAAAACCATCGCCAACCCGCGTTTATATGGCGCACTGACGCAGGGTTATTTGGCTTAAATCCGGAAATTAATATGTGCCGTTCAGGCTCTGAATGCAATTAATTTATGATATAAAACAGACCAGAAAAGCATTATTGACTCTAAACGTCGTAGAAATGATATTTTTTAATCGTGTTTATTTTCAGGATGAGTAAAATCCTAAAACACCCCGGTTTACGCCTGCCTTTGCCACGGCGGCGACATGAGAATCGCAGCGCGTCATGGCCGGCATATAGCTCTTCGCCAGCGGCACCCTGACGCCCTGACATAAATTTTAACGCTTTTCCCATTTTTTGCCCGCGCGCGGGCTTTCTTTTTAAACCAAATAGGATAATTAATTGTTTTTTATAAGGTTATAAATCACCTGTTGACGCCCCCAAGGCAAGCACAGGAAAACCGCGACTTTTTTTCCCTTTGCTATAATTCGTTTCACTACCCCCTTAACCCCTTGTTTAACACCGGCGCAGCACTCCGCTGCCGATATTTTGATGAGGCCTATGGACAGCAATAACAATAGCGAATCCAATAACGCATTGCCCAGGCGCGCCGCCGCCCAAGGCGATGACCAACAAGGAAACGCCGGCCAGGCGGGCCGGCAATCACAAGACAGCGGCGACCTGACGCCAAAAAGTCAGGATCGGGCCGACCAGAACACCCGCAGGAATAACGACACAGGACGGGATAGCGCCGGCGGCGACAACGAGGCACACGGGGATGACGGCGACGGCGCGCAAGAAACGCAGCGCAAGCGCCCCGGTAAAAAACCGTTGATTATCCTTGGGGTGGTGGTGCTGATCCTGATTGTGGTCGGCCTCTATTTTTGGCTGACGACCCGCAACCAGGAAACCACCGATGATGCGTTTACCGAAAGCGACGCGGTGACCGTGGCGCCGAAAGTCGGCGGTTACGTGGTTAACCTGGCGGTCAGGGATAACCAGCGGGTGCATAAAGGCGACCTGCTGCTGCAAATCGATGCGCGGGATTATCGTGCCCAGCACGATCAGGCCCTGGCCCAGTTGGGGCTGGCCGAGGCGCAGCTTCACCAGGCCGAGGCGCAATTGGCGCTGTCCAGGGTGCAGTACCCGGCGCAACTGGCCCAGGCCCAGGCCCAACAGGCGCGGGCCGACGCCAATCTGCAAAATGCCGAAGCGGAATTCCGCCGCCAGCGCGGCGTGGATCCCCGCGCCACCACCCAGCAAAATATCGATACCGCCAGCGCCCAGGTGCGCGCCGCGCGCGCGGATGCCGCCAGCGCCCGCGCCCAGGTGGAGGTGGCCGCGCAGGTCGCCCTGCAGATCAACCAGGCCGAGGCCACGGTTGAAGCCCGGCAGCAGCAGGTACGACAGGCGAAGGCCCAGTTGGAAACCGCCGATCTGAACCTTTCCTATACCGATGTCCGCGCGCCGTTCGACGGCTATGTGACCCGGCGTAATGTCCAGCCCGGCATGCTGGTGCAGGCGGGTAGCGCCTTGTTTTCAGTGGTCTCGCCCGACATTTGGGTAATGGCGAACTTCAAAGAGTCGCAGCTCGAACGCATGCGCCCCGGCAATAAGGTGGAGATTACCGTCGACGCCTTTCCCGATATGAAGCTGCAGGGCCATGTGGACAGCGTGCAGCAGGGCACCGGCTCCCGCTTCTCGGCGTTCCCGGCGGAAAACGCCACCGGCAACTTCGTCAAGATCGTTCAGCGCGTGCCGGTGAAAATCGTTATCGACAGCGGACTGGACGCCAATACCCCCCTGCCCCTGGGCCTGTCGGTGGCGCCGAAGGTATTGCTGGAATGAGCGGTGAACGCAACTGGCAGCCGGCCAGCAATCCCTGGCTGGTGGCGATGGTGGTGACGCTGGCGGTGTTTATGGAAATCCTCGACACCACCATTGTCAACGTGGCCCTGCCCCACGTCGCCGGCACGCTGTCGTCCAGTTACGATGAATCCACCTGGGTGCTGACCTCCTATCTGGTGGCCAACGGCATCGTATTGCCTATTTCGGCGTTCCTCAGCCGGGTGTTCGGCCGTAAACAGTATTTCCTGTTGTGCATTGCCATGTTTACCCTGTGCTCGTTTCTGTGCGGTATCGCCACCGAGCTGTGGCAAATGATCCTGTTTCGCGTATTGCAGGGATTTTTCGGCGGCGGGCTGCAGCCGATCCAGCAATCGGTACTGCTGGATTATTTCAAGCCGGAAGATCGCGGCAAGGCGTTCGGCCTGTCGTCTATCGCCATCATCGTGGCGCCGGTGGTCGGTCCGACGCTCGGCGGCTGGATCACCGATAACTACAGCTGGCGTTGGGTGTTCCTGATCAATATCCCGGTCGGCGTGCTGACCCTGCTGGCCATTTACCAGTTGCTGGAGGATCCCCCCTGGGAGCGTAAGGTGAAAGGTAAAAAACTCAGCATCGACTTTACCGGCATCGGCCTGATTGCATTGGGCCTGGGCTGCCTGCAGGTAATGCTGGACCGCGGCGAGGACGACGACTGGTTCACCTCCGGTTTTATCCGGCTGTTCGCGCTGCTTACCGTCATCGGCATCGTCGGCGCCGTCTATTGGCTGTTGTATGCCAAAAAGCCGGTGGTGGATTTGCGCTGCCTGAAGGATCGTAATTTCGCCGTGGCCTGCCTGCTGATGGCCGGCATGGCCATGATCCTCTACGGCAGCTCGGTGGTGATGCCGCAACTGGCGCAACAGGAACTGGGTTATACCGCCACCCTGTCCGGGCTGGTGCTGTCGCCGGGGGCTATTCTGATTGTCCTGTCGATCCCGCTGGTATTAAAGCTGATGCCGATCGTGCAAACCCGCTGGCTGGTGGCCTTTGGCTTCCTGCTGCTGGCGCTGTCGTTTATCTATTCGCGCCATCTGGTGCCCAACGTAGACTTCAATACCCTGGTGATGATGCGCAGCGCGCAGTCCATCGGGCTGGGTTTCCTGTTTGTGCCGTTGACCACCGTCGCCTTCGTCACGCTGGCACCGCGGCTGAATGCAGACGCCTCGGCGCTGTTTACCATGTTCCGCAACGTGGCGGGGTCGGTGGGCATTTCGCTGTCCACCGCGGCCATCACCGAGCGATCCCAGGCCCATAGCGCCGCCATGGTGCATAATATGTCGCCGCTTAACGAACAGTTTCAACAGACGCTGAACCGCACCGCGGCGGCAATCCGCGATTTTTCCCACCAAATAGGCGATCCGATGCAGCTGGCGACCGGCCAGATGTATCAGCAGATGATATCCCAATCACGGATCCTGGCGTATATCGACGTCTTTTCCCTGTGCGCGGTGGTGGCGTTTATCCTTATACCTTTTTGTCTGTTGCTTTCGCCCGTCAAGAGCGAAGGCAATGCGGGAGCACATTGATATGCCGGTTTGTTTCCTGGCCGCCCGGCGGCGGCATCGCTCATTGATAGGGCGTTTCAGTCTCGGCGTGGCGCCGTTCGTCCTGGCCGCCTGCGCGGTAGGACCGGACTATCAGCCGCCCCATCCCGTCACCCCCGCCGCCTTTGCGCCGGCCGGCGATAAATCCGGCGCCGCGGTCACGCTGGCGTCGCAGCCGGACCCGTCCTGGTGGCGCAGTTTCAACGATCCGCAGCTCGACAGCCTGATCGCGCGCGCCATCGCCGGCAACCTTTCGCTGCAACAGGCGGTGCTGCGCATCGCCGGCGCGCGTGAACAAAGCGTGCAGGCGGGGGCGGCCGGTTTGCCCGCGGTAAACGCCAGCGCCAAGGCTACCCGGCAGCAGTTGGGCCTGAAGGGTGAACTTGAATCCTCCGGCGTCAACCTCAGCGATGAAAATACCAGCCCGGAGATTGCCTCAGGGCTGGATAGCCTGTTCAGGCCGGTCAATCTTTACCAGGGCAGTTTCGACGCCAGCTGGGAAATTGATCTGTGGGGCCGGGTACGTCGCTCGGTGGAGGCGGCGAACGCCCAAACCCAGGCCGCGGTCGAGGGACGCAACGACGCGCTGGTCTCGCTGGAGGCGGAGGTGGCGCGGACTTACCTGCAGTTGCGCGGCGCGCAGAGCGTGGCCGCTACCCTGGAAACACAAATTGCGGTGGCCCAGCAATCGGCGGAACTGACGCGCAGCCAGCAGCAGCACGGCCTGGCCCCGCAGTATGACGTGGAAAACGCCAACGCCCAGCTTGGTTCGCTGCGGGCGCAACTGCCCCAGTATGAAGCGCAGCAGCGCCAGGCCATGAACGGCCTGGCGGTGCTGCTGGGCCAGCCTCCCGGCACCCTGGATCACGAGCTGGCGCCCGTCAAACCCCTGCCGGCGGTTCCCGCGGCGGTGCCGGTGGGCGTGCCATCGACGCTGGCGCGCCGGCGGCCGGATATCCGCCAGGCGGAAGCCAACCTGCATGCGGCCACCGCCAATATCGGGGTTTCGGTGGCGCAGTTGTTTCCCGATCTGTCATTGACCGGGCAGTTCGGGATGCGCAATACCGATGCGGACTACCTCACCCACTGGAGCAGCCATTTTTACAGCTTTGGTCCCCAGGTTTCCCTGCCGATATTCCAGGGCGGCCGGCTGGTGGCCAGCGTGAAACTGTCGCGCGTACAGCAGGCCAATGAAGCGCTTGCCTATCGCCAGGCAGTGTTGACCGCCCTGCAGGATGTGGAAAATGCCCTGGTCAGCTACCGCACCGATCGGCAGCGGGTCGAGGGGCTGGAGCAAACGGCCGCCTCGTTGCAGAATGCCTTCGATCTCGCCAGCGCCAGCTATCGCCAGGGCATCAGCACTTTTATCAACGTGCTGGACGCCCAGCGGCAGCTGGCGCAGGCCCGGCAGCAGGCGGCCAGCGCGCGGGTGCAGACCGGCACAGATCTGGTGGCGTTATATAAAGCGCTCGGCGGCGGCTGGGAGCCGTATCAGAATATGACGCTGCCCGACTACCCGGTTTTTGGTCCGGCGGAGTCGGGAAACGCGCCGGTGCAATTGACTAATAAATCGCCACAATCTTAGGCGCAAGCACAAATCGGCCTAAAAATGTGTCTTGGATCACATATTTTTGTAGCGCAATGCAACCAAACAGGAGAAAATTACACCATCTTACAAATGGGGGGTGGGTTGTCATGGGTACTCTTGCCGCAGGCTTCGTGATGATGCGCTGGGAATTGCTCAGCGCGGTGATGATGTTTTTCGCCAGCACGTTAAATGTCTTTTGCCGTAAAAGCAGCCACAATGCGCTGGCGTTTATTTTCAGCGGCGTCGGCATCAGCATGGCCTGCTGGTTTGTCACCGGACTGCTGGGTATCACGCTGTCGGTTGAAATGGTCTCCTGGCGCGAAGCCTGGGATAACCTGAAAGATATCGCCACGTATGTGGTTTCCCATACGCCGCCGGAATGGCAGGTAAACTGACCGTCTCCGCCGGCCGTCCCCGGGCGGGGTAGTAGCGCTGACCGCTCCCTGCCCGCGCCACAAAAATAGCTTGCCCGGCGCTGTACCGATTGGTACAGTCAGGATTCCCGTTCTCCTGACAAGGCATCCATCATGGCAAACCTGGTCCCTCCCTTTACCCCTGACACCGCCGCCGCTAAAGTCCGTATGGCGGAGGACGGCTGGAACAGCCGCGACCCGCAGCGCGTATCGCAGGTGTATACCCTTGATACGCAATGGCGCAATCGCGCGGAAATCGTCACCGGCCGCGACGAGGTGGTGGCGTTCCTGACGCGTAAATGGGCTAAAGAACTGGATTATCGGCTGATTAAGGAACTGTGGGCGTTTACCGGCGCGCGCATTGCGGTGCGTTTTGCCTATGAATGGCATGACGACAGCGGCAACTGGTTTCGCTCCTATGGCAACGAAAACTGGGAGTTCGATGCCGCGGGGTTAATGGCCCGCCGTTTTGCCTGTATCAACGATCTGCCCATCGCCGACGGCGACCGCAAGTTTCACTGGCCGCTGGGACGGCGCCCGGATGATCACCCCGGTCTGTCCGACTTTGGCCTCTAGATGACCGACCACAACGCGGATAGCGCGGCGCTGGTAGCGCAAATAGCCGACGTTTTCCGTGAATGCGGCTTCGAGGGCGCGTCCCTGAGCCGTATCACCGAACGCACCGGCCTGGGCAAAGGCAGCCTGTACCACTTTTTTCCCGGCGGCAAAGACGCCATGGCGGCGGCGGTGCTCACCCAGGTCGAGGCGTGGTTTCACCGCCACATTTTCCAGCCGCTGGCGCGGGATAACGCGCCGGACGCGCTTGACGGCATGTGGCGGGCGGTGGATGCGTATTTCCTGTCCGGACAGCGCATCTGCCTGATGGGGGCCTTTGCCCTGGACGGCACGCGCGATCGATTTGGCCATGCTATCGGCGTGTATTTCCACCACTGGATAAGCGCGCTGCAACAGGCGTTGCAACGGGCCGGCGTCGCAGTTCCGGCGGCGGGCGAACTGGCCGAGGACACCGTCGCCGGTATCCAGGGCGCGTTAACGCTGGCGCGAGCCATGAATGACACCGATCTGTTTATCCGCGGCACGCGGCGGCTGCGGGCACGGCTTATGCTCGCCATACCCTTTCACCATCCTTGATGCCGTCTTGCGTGCCGGCACGGCGGATCGGACCTGTCCGCCGCGCGGCATGGCCGCCTGCGGGCGGTTATTTTCCGTCCCGGGCGGCGAACATGGCGCGGGCCGCTGCTGCAACCACGGGTTGACGCGTCGCCACAGTGGCGGCGATACGCGCCGCCACCGGTTCCCGCACCGATCCGGGGGCGGTTTCCGGCCGGCCGGCGTTAAACGGCGGCGCCGGCGCGTATTCCAGTCCCAGCTGGATAGCCTCGGCGGTCGCCTGGTCGAAGACCTGGTTAATCACCGCCAGCGCAAAATCCATGCCCGCGGTTACGCCGCCGCCGGTGATGATATTACCGTCCTGCACCACGCGGCCCGCGTCGGGTATGGCGCCGAACAGCGTTAACAGATCACGCCAGGCCCAGTGGCAGGCGGCGCGTTTACCCACCAGCAGCCCCGCAGCGCCCAGGATCAGCGACCCGGTACACACCGAGGTGATATAGCGGGCGCCGCCGGCCAGCCGGCGGATATCGGCCATAAACACCGGGTCCGCTATCATCTCGGTACTGCCAGCGCCGCCCGGCACGCAGAGGATATCGCACCGCGCGATAGCCGCCAGATCGGCCAGGCCGGAAAATACCAGGCCGTCGGCGCTTACCGGCCGGCCGGCCGTCGAGGCGGCAATCACCCGGGTATCCGGCAGACGGGAAAAGAACTGGTGCGGGCCGGTGAAATCCAGCTGGGTAACGCCGGGGTAAAGCGGCATGACGATAATCAAGGACTGCTGCATCATTCTTTCCTCATGACGGTAACCTGTTATCAATAGGCCTGGCGCGGGACGACTACCGCCTTAAAACTCAATTTCGCCGGCCGGGCGTACGCTGACGCTATGCGGCCCGGCGTTAAATCCGTCCAGCAGGGCATTATGATGGGCGATGATCTGTGCAAAGCCGAGGGTGCCGCTGTCCGCGGTGGTATGGCCGTCGCCGGCCAGGACCACGTCATACCCCAGGGAAACCGCGCGGCGTACGGTGGTATCGACGCAAAACTGCGTCATGCATCCCCCCGCCACCAGGCGCGTGACGCCCAGGCGCTGCAAACAATCGGCCAGATCGGTGGCATAAAAGGAATCGCAGCTGCGCTTATGCACCACGATATCCCCGGGCGCAGGCCCCAGGTCCGCACGGATGCGCCACCCTTCCCCGCCCCGCGCCAGCCGGTGATCGCCGTCGCCGTCGTGCTGCACCAGGATAACCGGCGCCCCGGCGGCGCGCGCCCGCAGCTGCAATGCCGCCAGCCGCTGCGCCACCTCGCCTAACCGCCGATCGAGCAGCGGCTGGCGAGCCGCATCGGCCAGCCCGTGGAGAATATGGTTTTGCATATCAATAATCAGTAATGCCGTGGTCATATTACCCTCTTATGCTGCAAGTTCAGGCGCCGCGCACGACGGGGAAATGCGCCAACCCGCCGGACGACGGGATAGGCATGGCGCGAGCGGGCTATTTAATCTGGCGAAAAACAATGCCATTATGCCATATCGATCTCACCGGCACCGTGGCGACTAGAAGGACATCTATGCTGAAAATTCTGGGCAAGTCAACTTCCATTAACGTGCGCAAGGTCTTATGGACCTGCGTGGAACTGGGTATCGATTTTGAACGGGAAGACTGGGGGAGCGGATTTAAAGATCCCCATGACCCGGCTTTTCTGGCGTTAAATCCCAATGCCATGGTGCCGGTCATCCTGGACGGGGATTTTGTGTTGTGGGAGTCCAATACCATTATCCGCTATCTGGCCCGGGCCTACCGGGGCGAGGCGTTATATCCGGCGCCGCCGAAAAGCCGGGCGCGGGTGGATCAGTGGATCGACTGGCAGGCCGCCGAACTCAACCCGTCCTGGAGCTACGCCTTCACCGCCCTGGTAAAACGCTTCGCCACGCATAACGACGCGCAGCGCATTGCCGGGTCGATCGCCGCCTGGTCGGGGACGATGACCATCCTCGACCGGCAGTTGGCCGCCACCGGCGCTTACGTGGCGGGAGACGCCTTTACGCTGGCGGATATTCCCATCGGCCTGTCGGTGAACCGCTGGTTCTCCACCCCCATCACCCATCCGGAACTGCCCGCCGTCAACGCTTATTATGAACGGCTCAGCCAGCGTCCGGGCTATCTGGCCCATGGCCGCAACGGGATGCCGTAAGCGGCGCGCGCTGAAATATAAAGTGCTTACGGCAGTTTCAGCGCCGTTTGATCCACATAGGGTTTCATCAGCCCGTCCGCCTCCTGCTGGGCATCGCGCGCCGCGTCGTCCACCTTGCGCGATTTGTCGGTCACCAGCGATGCCAGCTGGTTTTCGATGGCCTGGCGCACCGCCACGGTCTCATAGGTGGCATACCAGGGATACGCGTATTGCAGCTGCTGCAACGCCACCGCCGCGCGCGGGTCCTGGGCCAGGTACGCTTTCATTTCCGGCGTGTCGTAGGCCGCCATGCGCGGGGCGAAATAACCGGTAAAACGGCTCCAGGCGCCGTTGACCTCCGGGCTGACCAGGTAGGTCATAAACCGGTAGGCCGCCTCTTTCTGCGCTTCACTGATACCTTTGAAACTGACCAGGCTGGCACCGCCGATAATTACCGCCTGCCGCTCCTTGGCCGGCAGCATCGCGACCTCCAGGGTGAAATCGCGGCTGTTTTCCCGCATATACCCCAGCGCCCCGGTGCTGAGCAGCGCCATGCCCAGCTTGCCGGAGAAAAACGCGGCGCCTATCTGTTTGGAATTCAATACTCCCGCCGGCATCACCTCATCGCGATACACCAGGTTCTGCCAGAACTGCAACGCCCCGCGCGTGCTGGCGCTGTTGTAATACACTTCGCCCGGATAGGCGGCATTATTAAAATTACCGCCGTTGGCGTGGGTCAGCGCCGAGAGCATCCAGCCGCCGTAATCATCGTTGGTGGAAGGGATCATGATGCCCCACTGCCCGGTATTTTTATCGGTCAGC
The DNA here is from genome assembly GCF_046352915.1 of Sodalis sp. C49. Classification (NCBI taxonomy): domain Bacteria; kingdom Pseudomonadati; phylum Pseudomonadota; class Gammaproteobacteria; order Enterobacterales; family Bruguierivoracaceae; genus Sodalis; species Sodalis sp. C49. Next base: position 2,042,656 of record NZ_CP163303.1, read on the forward strand.
TTTTTGGCATCCGCCACCAGTTCCGCCCAGTCGCGCGGCGGATGGCTGATGCCCGCCCTGGCAAACATGTCCTTGTTGTAATACAGAATCGGCGTGGAGTTGTGGAAGGGAATGGCGTAAGTCTGGCCCATCACCTGGGCGTTTTGTTGTACCGCCGGGAAGAAGTTTTTTTGCAGGAAGTCGGTGGCCGACTGCTTTTGCGGCGCAAATTTAAACAATTCGTCCATCGGCAGGATTTCATTTTTCAGCGCCAGATCGACGGTAAAATTGGCCGACATAATCACCAGCGCCGGCGGCGAACCGGCCTTGGCCGCCGATTCGGCCTTCATTTTGGTGGTGTCGTAGTTGCCGGTAAAAATACCGCGTACCTCCACCTGATCCTGCGACTGATTGTATTCCCTGATGACGCGGGTCATCTCGGTGGTCAGCTTGCCGTCCACCGGCGCCGGGAACATAAAATCAATGGTGTCTTTCGCCAGCGCTCCATGGCTTAACGCCATGCCGGTCAGCATCACTAGCCAGCCATATCTTTTCATTTACTGCTCCTGTAATAAATTGCGTTGGCTCGACACCGCGAACAGATAGCTGTCGCGGGACGAAAAAGAGAGGGTCAGGTCCTGGCCTACGGCGGCAACCGCGCCGCGGTTTTCCCGACGGTACTGCACCCGCCCCGCCGGGGTATCCAGCGTGATAAGGTATTCCGCGCCGTGCAGTTCGCGCCGCAGCACCCGGCCCCGCAGCGCCGCACCCGGTTCCTGCGGGTGTTCCGTCAAATGCTCCGGCCGGATACCGAAAAACACTGCGTCTTCACCATAGTCCGGCAGCCGGGCAATCGATTGCCCCATCAGCCAGACCTGCTGGTCATGCACAGGAAGGCGCAGGATGTTCATCGCCGGCGTACCGATAAAGCCGGCCACGAACATATTGGCCGGCTGCCGGTAGAGCGCCTCGGGCGTGCCCGTCTGCTGCAGTCGCCCGTCGTTGAGCACCGCGATCCGGTCGGCCATGGTCATGGCCTCGATCTGGTCGTGGGTCACATAGACGGTGCTGGTTTTCAGGGTATGGTGCAGCGCCATGATGCCGTCGCGCACTTCGCCGCGCAGCTTGGCGTCAAGATTGGACAACGGCTCGTCCATCAGGAACAGCGCCGGCTCGCGCACGATGGCCCGGGCCATGGCCACTCGCTGGCGCTGGCCGCCCGACAGCTGCGCCGGCTTGCGATCCAGCAACGCCTGCAGTTGCAGCAGCCCGGCGACCTTCTCGACCCGCTGCGGGAACTGCGCCTTCGGCTCGCCGCGCATTTTCATGCCGAACAGAATATTGTCCCGGACGGTCAGATGGGGAAACAGGGCGTAATTCTGGAAGATCAGCGAAAAGTTACGCTCCCGGGGCGGACGCGCGCTGATATCCACGCCATCCAGCAGAATCTGCCCGCTGGTGGCGCTATCCAGCCCGGCCAGCAGGCGCAGCAGCGTGCTTTTGCCGCAGCCGGACGGTCCCACCAGCACCAGAAACTCCCCGTCCCTGATCTCCAGATCGATATCCCGCAGAACATCGGTCCCGCCAAATTTTTTTCCTAAGCCTTGGACGACAATGGCCGACATCAGAAACCCTCGCCCGGACAACTGATGCGCGAGTCGTAGAGCCAGGGACCGGCGTAATTGGCCAGGGAATGGTAGCTGGTCACCAGGCCGACGCCCGGCACCAGGTTATGCATCATCATGGCTCCCGGCTCCAGGCTGTAAAGCGGACGCGGATCGGTATGCATATAGGGCACCTGGTGCACGGTGGCGGGCGCGGAACAAATCAGCGCCTGGCGAAATTGGGTGGCGATCATCCGGTGGACATGGCCGCAGAATACCCGGGTCAGCTGCGGAAACCGTTCTATCAGGGCCAGCAGCGCCTCGCCGTTGCGGCAGGCGATGGGATCCATCTGCGCCGAGCCGAACGCCACCGGCGGGTGGTGCATAAACACATAGCTTTCCTTATCGTCGCGGGAAAGCCTCTTTTCCAGCCAGTCGAGGGTAAAATCGCTCAGGTGCCCCCAGGACGCCCCGGCCACCGATGTATCGATAAACAGCAGACGCACCGGGAACTCATCGACTTCATAGGCCATATTGTCCGGATCGTGGCCCAGCCGCGGGCACAGTTCGCTGAAGGCGTCCAGAAACAAGGCCTTATTGTCATGGTTGCCGGGGATCAGATACAGCGGATAGTCAAGCTGGCCGAGGATATGGCGCGCCAGGCGATATTCAGCGGGTTCGCCGCAGTTGACCATATCGCCGGTAATGATGACCGCGTCGGGACGTTCCGCGAGGGCGTTGACCCGGTTGATGATTTCCGCGTTCATGGCGTTAACATCGATAAAATCATACAGCCGGGCGCCCCGGCTGCGGAAATGCATGTCGGACAATTGGGCGAGATACATCGCTATCCCCTTATTTAATACCGGAAAAACCAAAACCACTGAGAAAGTGCTTTTGGCATAAGATAAACGCCACCATCAGCGGCAGGCAGACCATCAGCGAACCGGCGCTGATCATGCCCCACTGCCCGCCGGATTCCGCCCCCATGGCAAAAGACGCCAGCCCCACGGTAAGCACCTGCTTATCGGGATCGTTAAGCACCATCAGCGGCCAGAGAAATTCGTTCCAATGATAGGTAATGGTCACGGCGGCAAACGCCATCAGCGCGGGACGGGTCATGGGCAGCAGCACATACAGCACCACCTGCCACCAGCGGCTGCCTTCCATCAGGGCCGCATCCTCCAGTTCGCGCGGAATATTCAGAAAGGCCTGGCGCATCAGGAAGACGCCGAAGGCCGACGCGAAGTACGGCATCATGGCGCCGGTCAGGGTGTTGAGCAGGCCAAGCTGGTGCAGGGTCATCATATTGGGCACCATCAGCATCACCGGCATGATCATCAGCTGGATCAACAGCAGGTAAAACAGCAGGGTTTTACCGCGGAATTCATGGTAGGCGAACACATATCCGGCGGTGGTGATGGTGACCAGCTGTACCAGGAAGGTCCCCAGCGCGAAAATCAGCGTATTGGCATACAGCCGCAGCCAGTCGGCGCTGTCCCAGGCCCCGGCAAGCGTGGCCAGCGTCAGCGGCCGGCGCGGCACCAGCGAGGCCATCGCGGATGAAAAACTGTCCGGGCTGATGGCGGCGGAAAACATCCACAGCAGGGGCGACAGCCACAGGAAAGCGGCGCACGCCAGCAGCAGGGATAAGGTTCGCAGCGGAAACGACGGGTTAGCGCTCATAGTGCACCCCTTTTTCCAGGGTGCGCAGATTCAGGATGGAAATCACAAACAGCGCCACCACGGTAAAAAAGGTAGCGGCCGAGGCTTTGCCGAAATCATGGCTGTTGTTGGCCAGATCCTGGATGTAATACAACAGCACCGAGCTGGCGTGATTGGGTCCGCCCTGGGTCATGATGGCCACATGATCGATTTGGGTAATGGAATACACCAGCGCGATAATGATGACAAAGTTAAGCGTCGGCCTGAGCAGCGGCAGCTGGATGTACCAGAATATCTGGCGTTCCGACGCCCCTTCCATCAGCGCCGCCTCGCGCGGCGACGCGGGCAGGCCTTGCAGAGCGGCCAGGAAAAACAGCATATAATAGCCGGCAAATTTCCAGATGCCGACCAGCGCCAGGGCAAACAGCGCGCTATTGCCCATGCCGAGGTAATTAATGCCCATGGGGCCGGCAACCTTAGCCAGGTAATAGTCCAGCAGGCCCAGGTTGGGAATAAAGATAAAGGTCCAAAGCGTAGCGGCGCTGACCAGCGGGATAATGGTGGGGAAAAAAAACGCCGCGCGCAGCAGCCGGTTGAACCGGGTATTGCGCGCCAGCCAGACCGCCAGCGACAGCGCCAGGATCACGCTGGGCACCACCGTCACCAGGATATAGAGCAGATTATTGCCGACCGAGAGCCAGAACACCCGGTCCTGGAACAGGCGGACAAAATTATCCAGGCCGACAAAGGGCGGGTTATCGGTGGCAAGCCGCGAGTCATACAGGCTATCCACCAGCGAGCGCAACAGGGGAAAATAGGTGAAGCCGGCTAAAAATATCAGGGTGGGCGCGAGCAGCAAATAGGGAAACAGGCGTTTTAACATAAATAGACTTCTGCACAGCTTCAGCAAGTGGCCCCTATGCTAAGGACCATGCTTGACAGTTTTAAGACAATGAGATGACGGAATCAAGATCCCCGGCCGCGGAAGCTACCGCGCTACGATGCCGGGGCGGCGCCGCAGGCGCCAGGCGATGGACGCAAGACTATCCCAGCAGGCCGGCGCCGACGTTTATCGACAGGCCGAGGATGGCGAGGTTGAAGATAAAAGAGATGACCGATTGCAGCAGCGCCGCCTTGCGCGCCTCGGTGGTGCCGGTGGCGATATCCGCGGTCTGCGAGGCGACGGCGATGGTGAACGAGAAATAGAGAAAATCCCAGTACAGCGGTTTTGCCGGGTCTTTGGGAAACAGCAACGGCACTTCAGCAACATCCCGATCGCGGTAGAACAGATGGGCATAGTGCATGGCAAACGCCGTGGGCAGCAGCGCCCAGGAGACCACCAGCGTCACGCCGGTCAGGATCAAATGCCAGGCTTTCACCGAACCCGAAAGCTGTTTCACCGTGCTCAGCTCCAGCAGAATCACCAGTACGCTGACCATACAGGTCAAGGTCACCAACGCCAGCACCGTGCTGGCGCTTTCGTCCTGGCGCAAGGCGATGGCGTGCATATCCTCCGGCCCGGCGCGCATCATCTCCCACCACAGGAATACTAAATACAGCCAGGCGAGGGCGTTCCAGCTGATCATCAGGCGCAGCAGCGTGGAAAACTGCGCGGGCAGGCACCAGTAGCAGATCACGCCGGCGGCGATGGCGATCAGCAGCCGGGGCCGCGCGGTAAAATAGTGCTTAACGGGATGGAGAAAACGCATGTGTCTGGCCGGACCTTAGTAAACGTGGCGATAACCGGCTGGCCCGCGGCAAGGGCCCCGGGCACCCGGCACGGCGGGGATGAGCGTAAAATAGAGCCTGCCGGTGAAAAAGACAAGGAACCGCCGGTAATATAGTTCCTTTAACGCCGGATAGGGCCGTGCGAAGGAGGGTGCGGCCGACGTCATGCCGTTAGCGTCCCGGGCGCGGGCCTGATTAACGTCCCGTGTCCGGATAGAAATCGGTCCGGCGCGGGATAGCCTAGCGCGGCGGGCCTGGCGCCGCCAAACGGACCCGCGCGCCATGCCGGCGGCAAAGCCGGTTTAACCCCGATTAACACCCTGTATAACCATAGCAACACGTTGGCTTGTTGAAGGGAAAAAATGCATATGGCGGCGGTTGCCCGGCGGTGGCGGCATGGTTACGCGCGGCGGCTCCCGGCTTGCGTCTGGCGGCCAATCACCCGGGCGATGTCCGCGGAGGTTTTTAAAACCCTGATGTCGCCAAACAGGGTGACGGCCTCGTCATACTCCTGACGCAGGAAACCCAGCCATTGCTTGATGCGCGCCACATGGTACAGGCCGGTGTCGCCCTGCTTTTCCTGGCGCACATATTTTTGCAGCAGATCAACCACGTCCGGCCACGGCATCCTGGGTTCACGATATTTTATTACCCGGCTCAGGTTCGGCAGGCTTAGCGCGCCGCGACCCAACATCACCGCGTCGCAGCCGGTTACCGCCAGGCAGTCGCTGGCGCTTTTCCCGTCGCGGATTTCACCGTTGGCGATCACCGGGATGGTTAAACGCCGGCGGATTGCCGCAATCGCCGGCCAGTCGATGCATTCCGCTTTGTAACCGTCCTCTTTGGTCCGGCCGTGGACCACCAGTTCAGTGGCGCCCGCCTGCTGGACCGCGTCGGCAATTTCCATGCTGCGGTGCGGGGTATCCCACCCCAGGCGGATTTTTACCGTCACCGGCAGGTGGGCCGGTACGGCGGCGCGCATGGCCTTGGCGCCCCGGTAGATAAGCTCGGGATCTTTCAGCAGCGAGGCCCCGCCGCCGCTGCCGTTTACGGTCTTGGAGGGACAGCCGCAGTTGAGATCCACGCCCAGCGAGCCGAGCTGCACCGCGCGCCAGGCGTTTTCCGCCAGCCATTCGGGATATTGACCCAATAGCTGAACCCGCACCGGGGTACCGTCGGGCGTCCGGCTGGCATGATGCAGTTCCGGACAGAGGCGATAAAAGGATTTGACCGGCAGCAGGCTGTCCACCACCCGCAAAAATTCGGTGATGCAGAGATCGTAATCGTTAACCTCGCAAAGCAGTTCCCGCACCAGCGAATCGAGAACGCCTTCCATCGGTGCCAATAATACGCGCATAAAGTACCCGGCCGGAAAGAAGCGCCATAGTAGGTGATGAGGGGTGGCAAAATCAACGCTTTTACCGCCCTGCCCGGCGGCAAATGGCGCCTATAAAAAAACCGCCGCGCTTGCGCGGGCGGTCTGCTGATCGGGTGTCAGGGGTAAATACGGGGCGGATACCGCCGGTCGCATGACCGGATGCCCAACGCGGGTAAGCGGCGCCAGCATCCGCCTGCAACCCTGGGTCAAACCAGGGCTTCAGGCCAGGGGGCGCGGCTTATTTCTTGCCGCGGCTGTCGCGTGCGCCTGAACCCGCGTAAGCGGAGGAACCGCCGGCCGGGCGGCGCGGCGCGGCGCCACGTCCCGGCTGCGAGGCGCCTTCGCCTGTACGGCGGCGCTGGGGCGGACGACCCTCGCGGGCTCCGCCTTCGCGCGCGCTGTTGCCGCTGTCGCGGGCGCCGCCGCCGTTACTGGACGACGGGCCACCGCGGGAAGCGCCGCCACGGGACGGTCCGCCGGAACGGCTGCCGCGGCCGGTTTGCAGCGGCTCGGCCTTAATGGTCGGATCCGGCTCATAGCCGGGCACCGCGATGCGCTGGATCGGTTTTTTCAGCAGGCGTTCGATATCGCGCAGCAGGCCGAGTTCATCAACGCAGACCAGCGACAGCGCCTCGCCGGTGGCGGCGGCGCGGCCGGTACGGCCGATGCGGTGCACATAGTCTTCGGCAATCAGCGGCAGCTCATAGTTGACGACATGGGGCAGCAGATCGATATCCAGGCCGCGCGCGGCGATATCGGTGGCCACCAGCACGCGCACCTGGCCGGCTTTGAAATCGGCCAGGGCGCGGGTACGTGCGCCCTGGCTTTTATTGCCATGGATCGCCGCCGAAGTGATGCCGTCTTTATTCAGCGCTTCCGCCAGTTTATTGGCGCCATGCTTGGTCTTGGTAAATACCAGCACCTGACGCCAGTCGTGCTTGCCAATCATATAAGACAGCAGCTCGTGTTTGCGCTTTTTGTCCACCAGGTGGACACGCTGTTCAATCTGGTCGGCGGTGATATTGTCGCGTGCGACGGCAACCGCGGCCGGATTGCTGAGCAGGGTATTGGCCAGCACCTTGATGTCATCGGAGAAAGTGGCCGAAAACATCAGGCTCTGTTTTTTCGCCGGCAGCAGTTTCATGACGCGGCGAATATCGTGGATAAAGCCCATGTCCAGCATACGGTCGGCTTCGTCCAGCACCAGAATTTCCACGCTGGACAGATCGACGGCACGCTGCTGCGCCAGATCCAGCAGACGGCCGGGGGTGGCGACCAGCACATCGACGCCGCCGCGCAGCTTCATCATCTGCGGGTTAATGCTCACGCCGCCGAAGACCACCAGCGAACGGATGGAAAGATGGGCGCTGTATTCAACGACATTTTCGCCAATCTGCGCGGCCAGCTCGCGAGTCGGGGTCAGGATCAACGCCCGTACCGGACGGCGACCTTTCACCGCCGGGCTCTGCTGGGTCAGCAGTTGCAGAATAGGCAGGGTAAACGCGGCGGTTTTACCGGTGCCGGTCTGTGCGCTGGCCATGATATCGCGGCCTTGCAGCACAAACGGGATAGCCTGGGATTGTACCGGAGTCGGCTTGTCATAGCCCTTCTCGGATAACGCACGCAAAATCTCGGCACTTAGGCCAAGTGATTCAAATGACATAATAATGAAAAACTCCAGATCCGCCCCGACGTCGCCTGTCCAGTCTGCGCTCAGGGGGATAATCAGATGGGAGGCAAAGCCTTACCATGGTGAACGGACAAAAACTATTGAACGGATTGTAGCAAAATTACCGGCAAAATGGGATGGGTATCAGGTAAATAACTGTAATCTACCCCGCCCAGCCGGCGTCCCGCATGGCTTTTGTTGCTGAAAAACCAGAGAAAAATGCTCTAAACATTAATGGGCATTAATAAACTTATCCAGGAATTGTTTGGTTCGCTCGTGCTCGGGATGGGTAAAAATCGCCTTGGCCGGCCCCTGTTCGGTGATAACGCCGTGGTCCATGAATATCGCCCGGTCGGCCACATCGCGGGCAAAGCTCATTTCATGGGTAACGATAATCATGGTGCGTTTTTCTTCCGCCAGCGCGCGGATGGTGTTCAGCACTTCGCCCACCAGTTCGGGATCCAGCGCCGAGGTGGGTTCGTCAAACAGGATCACCTCGGGGCGCATGGCCAGCGCGCGCGCAATGGCCACCCGCTGCTGCTGGCCGCCGGAGAGGCGCTTGGGATAAGCGTCTTCCTTGCCGCTCAGACCCACCTTGGCCAGCAGTTCCCGGGCGCGTTCGATAGCCTCGGCGCGCGGCTCGCCCTTGACGACCACCGGTCCTTCGATAATGTTCTCCAGCACCGTACGGTGGGGAAACAGATTAAAGCTTTGGAAGACAAAGCCCACCTGCTGGCGCAAGGCGCGGATTTGGCGTTTTTGCGCGCTGAGCGGCCTGGCGCCGTCAATGACGATCGACCCGACCTGGATGGTGCCGCTGTCCGGCTCCTCGAGTAAATTGATGCTGCGCAGCAGGGTGGTCTTGCCGGAGCCGCTGGGGCCGACAATGGCCAGCACGTCGCCGGTATTCACTGACAGGTCGATGCCGTTCAGCACCCGTTGGCCGTTAAAGGTCTTGACCAGCTGCTTGACTTCAATAGTACTCATTACGACTCCCGATCGTATCAGCGCGTGTCACTATCCCCGCGGGGCGACTGTTTAAAACCCAGGGCGCAGATTATCATGAGCGCGCGCCGGCCGCATCAGGCAAACGCCGCCGCGGGCGCGGCAACGGCATTTATACGCCGGGATGATAGGCAAACAGCGCCGGCGCGCCGCCGGTATGGATAAATATCACCGGCTCCGGGCCGATGCGTTTTTGGTCGATGGCGTCGATAAGCCCGGCCATGGCTTTGCCGGTATAGACCGGGTCGAGCAACATCCCTTCCAGCCTGGCCAGCAGCTTGACGGCCGCCAGCCCTTCATCGTTCGGCGCCCCGTATCCGGGCGCGAAATAGTCATCCCAAAGATGGATGGGCGCCAGCGGCGCGGTGAATTCCAGCGCGTCGGCCAATTGCCGCTGCAAGGCGGCCACTTTCGGACGCTGCTGCGCGTCGGTCCTGGAAACCGTTACGCCGATAAGCCGGGTTTCCGGCATCAGCGCCTGCAGGCCCAGCGCCAGTCCGGCATGGGTGCCGCCGCTGCCCGAGGCGGTGACGACATAACCGGGGGCGAGCTGGCCGGCGCACTGATGGGCTATTTCCAGCGCGCAGCCGACATAGCCGAGCGCGCCCAGTACATTGGAGCCGCCCACCGGCACCACATAGGGGCGGAACCCTTGCGCTTCCAGGCGTTCGGCGGTATCGGCCAGTTGCCGATCCGGTTCGTCCAGGGCGTCGCACATTATCACCTCGACGTCGAACAGATCCAGCAGCAGGCGGTTGCCGTTGGTAAGATAATTTTCCGCCTGGGTGCCGATCGGGTTCTCCAGCAGCGCGACGCAGTGCAGGCCGAGCTTAGCCGCCACCGCCGCCGTTTGCCGTACGTGGTTGGATTGAATGGCCCCGGCGGTCAACAGCGTATCGGCCCCCTGGCGCAGGGCGTCGGCGGCGAGAAATTCCAGCTTGCGCAGTTTATTGCCGCCCATGGCCAGGGGCGTCACGTCATCGCGCTTGATGTAGATTTCCTGTCCCAGGTGCTCGGATAAGCGCGGGAGGAATTCAAGGGGGGTGGGCGGACCGATGAGATCGAGGCGGTGAAAGTTGGCAAGCTGCAGGGATAGATCCATTTTCGGCTTCCTTTAACAGGATCGTTTTTAAGTCGGTGGCGGCGGGCATGCCGTGCCATGGGGTGCTCTCCCTTTAACACGTCTGCTTTAAGCGCGGTGCTGGCGGGCATACCGCGCCATGGGGCGCTCGGTCGGGCGGGAAAACCACGCCCGATTCGACCCCATTGGCACGCTCTCCCTTAACACGTCTGCTTTAAGCGCGGCGTTGGCGGGCATGCCGTGCCATGGGGCGCTCGGTCGGGCGGGAAAACCACGCCCGATTCAACCCCATTGGCATGTTCTCCCTTTAACATGCCTTATGCAGCATCGGTGATCCGTGCCTGGCGCGCCATGGGGCGCCCGGTCGGCCAGTCTTACCGGCGGTTGCCAAAAATACGCAGCAGCATCAGGAACAGGTTGATGAAATCCAGATACAGGGTCAGCGCGCCGACAATGGAATATTTACGGTACTGATCCTTGTCTTCGATGGAAAGCTGGGCGCCCATGTTTTTCAGCTTCTGGGTGTCGTAGGCGGTCAAACCGACAAACACCAGCACGCCGATATAGGTCACCGCCCACATCAGCGCGGTGCTCTTCAGCCAGATATTGACCACCGACGCCAGCACGATGCCGATCAGCGCCATAAACAGCATGCTGCCGAAACCGCTTAAATCACGCTTAGTGGTGTAACCATAGATAGACATCACGCCGAACATGCCCCCCGCCACCACAAAGGTGCCGGCGATGGACGAGGCGGTATAAACGATAAAGATACTCGCCAGCGTCAGCCCGGTCAGGGCGGAGTAGAGCATAAACAGCCCGGTGGCCACCGTGCCGCTGAGGCGGTTGACCATGCCGGAGATCACGAACACCAGCGCCAGCTGGGCGATAATCAGGCCAAAGAAGGTGATCTGGCTGGAAAACACCAGGTTCAGCACCGCCGGCGTGCGGGCGGCGTACCAGGAAACAAAGGCGGTTAATAATAATCCGCACGTCATCCAGCCATAAACCTGGGCCATAAAAGGCTGGATGCCGGCATCAGCGCGTTCAACTATCGAACCTTGGGAACGGGGAAATCGGTCCATGACTGTCACCTTTAACGTAAACGGAAAACACAGGCCGCGAAGGCGACCCACCTGAAAACAGCATACCACAAAAACCGGGGGCCGAATCAAAGGCCCGGCGCAAAATCACCGGTGCGAGGTTCTCTTCAGGAGGCCTGCCACCGGTCAGCGGCCTGGCGATCGCTGTCGCGCGCATCCACCCAGCGGCTGCCCTGGTCGGTGGTTTCACGTTTCCAGAACGGCGCGCGGGTTTTCAGGTAATCCATGATAAATTCGGCGGCGGCGAACGCCGCCCCGCGATGGGCGCCGCTGACGCCGACCAGCACGATCTGCTCGCCGGTGGCCAGCGCGCCGACCCGGTGGATGACCGTGACGCGCCGCAGCGCAAAGCGTTGCCGGGCCTCCGCCACGATTTCCGCCAAGGCCTTTTCAGTCATACCGGGGTAGTGTTCGAGGGTCAGGGTGCTGACCTCGTCGCCCAGGTTGCGGTTGCGTACCTTGCCGGTAAAGGTCACCACCGCGCCGTCGTCAGCGCAGTCCGCCAGCCAGGCGTACTCCCGCGCCATATCAAAGGACTGCGGGCCGACGCTGATACGGGTGTCTGTCATCTCATCCATAGCGGCTCAGCCCCCGGTCACTGGCGGGAAGAACGCCACTTCATCGCCACTGGCCAGCGGATGCTCACGCGGGACCAGCGCCTGGTTTACCGCCGTCAGCAATTGGTCGGCGTCCAGGGCCTGCGCCCAACGGTCGCCGCGCGCCATAAGCGACAGGCGCAGCGCCTCAACGCTTCCGTAGTCATCATCAAGCCGCAGGCTGTCGACCCCCACCCGCTCCCGCACCTGGGCGAAAAACAGCACGGTTATCATAATGCCTCCGCCGTGAAAACGCCGGATTTGCCGCCGCTTTTCGCCAGCAGCCTGACCGGCCCGATAACCATATCCTTCTGCGCCGCTTTGCACATATCGTAAATAGTCAGCGCCGCCACCGAGGCGGCGGTCAATGCTTCCATCTCCACGCCGGTCTTGCCGGTCAGGCGACAGAGGGTTTCGATGCGCACCCGGTGGCGGGCGGTTTCCGCCGTCAGGTGGACCTCGACCTTGCTGAGCGCCAGCGGATGGCAAAGCGGAATCAGTTCCCAGGTGCGTTTGGCGGCCTGGATGCCGGCGATACGCGCGGTGGCGAAGACATCGCCTTTATGATGCTGGCCATCGACGATCATGGCCAGCGTTTCCGCGGACATGGTGACAAACGCCTCGGCGCGGGCTTCGCGCAGCGTCTCGGCCTTGGCGGAGACATCCACCATGTGGGCTTCGCCGCTGGCGTTAATATGGGTAAATGATGACATACTCTTCCTTAACCGCCGATAAATGACAAATTGCGGGTACCGCCGGTATTGCCCTCATGCAGGAAATGGGTCTGCTTCTTCAGCCGCAGGCCGCCCGAAATACGATCTTTGAGCCTGTCTAGCCCCCGATCGTCCCCCAGCAGGTCGCGCAGCGGAATGCCGTCCTCGCCGAACAGGCAAAGATGGAGATCGCCGACGGCGGATACCCGCAGGCGGTTGCAGCTGGCGCAGAAATCCTTGGCATAAGGCATGATAAGGCCGATCTCGCCCTCGTAATCCGGATGGCGGAACACCAGCGCCGGGCCGTCGCTGCGTCCGCGCGGCTGAAGTTCCCAGCCCATCGGCTCCAGCCGCCGGCGAATTGTGTCGCCGGACACATGGCGGGTGCGGAACAACTCGCCGCCGTCGCCGGTTTCCATCAGTTCAATAAACCGTAATTGGATGGGCCGGGTTTTTATCCAGGCGAGAAAACTGTCAAGATGGATATCGTTGACGTTGCGCATCAGCACGGTATTGACCTTGACCTTACTGAAGCCGGCGGCAAAGGCGGCATCGATGCCGGCCATCACCTGGCGGAACTTGTCCTGGCCGGTGATAAGCCTGAACTGGCGCGGGTCCAGGCTGTCGACGCTAACGTTCAGCGCCGTCAGTCCGGCGTCGCGCCAGCCGGCGATATCGCGCTCGAGCCGATAGCCATTAGTGGTAACCGCCAGGGTATGGATTTGCGGATGGGAACGCACGGCGGCGATGATATCGCGGAAATCTCGCCGCAGCGACGGCTCGCCGCCGGTCAGGCGCACTTTTTCCGTGCCCAGTTCGGCGAAGGCCTGGGTGACGCGCCGGATTTCATCCAGCGACAGGAAACTTTTATTGGTATTGCCGTTGGGACGGTAGCCGTCGGGCAAACAATAGGTACAACGAAAGTTGCAGACGTCCGTGACGGACAGGCGCAAATAGTAAAACTTGCGCGCAAACGCATCGATAAGTTCTGGCACCGTTAAACACCTTTCCAAATACGGGAGATGCGGACATTTCTATCCTGCACCCTGGTGGCTGTCGCCACGGCCTGAACGCCATATCGCTCGCAGGAGCCACTTAGGCGTAAAGGCTAGGAGTTGGCCTTCCCGACGCCGTCATCAGCGCGGTAAAACCTGGTTGAAAATTATTCTAGCCCTAATTGTTACTGGACGCTATGGCCGCAAGGAGAAATTTCGCTATATAAACAAATATATAGCGTTGAAATCATTCGCCTTTCTCCCCGTCATGACCCTGGCAATATCATGATAGTGCGAGCCGCAACCCGTATCTGGCGCCGGCATTTCGCTTTTGCCGCGCCATCGGCTATGGTTAGCATAACAAGAACCCCGCCCGGCGCCGGCGCGCTTACCACCGGCCATGGCGTGCGGCGTACCTGGCCTGCGGGCGCCGGGGTTTTATCACGTGGTTGCAAGGAGAGGTATGCGTAATCGCACCCTGGCGGATCTCGATCGGGTGGTGGCACTGGGCGGCGGACATGGCCTCGGCAGGGTGATGTCCGCCCTTTCCCCGCTGGGGTCGCGCCTGACCGGCATTGTCACCACCACCGACAATGGCGGTTCCACCGGGCGGATACGCCAGTCAGAGGGCGGCATCGCCTGGGGCGACACCCGCAATTGCCTCAATCAATTGATTTCAGAACCCAGCATCGCGGCGGCGATGTTTGAATACCGTTTTAACGGCCAGGGTGAACTGGCCGGCCATAACCTTGGCAACCTGATGCTGAAAGCGCTGGATAACCTGAGCGTGCGCCCGCTGGAAGCCATCAACCTGATCCGCAATATGCTCAAGGTGGACGCCCTGCTAATCCCCATGTCGGAGCAGGCGGTGGACCTGCTGGCGATCACCGGCGCGGGGGAAACCATCCATGGCGAAATGGCGGTGGACAGGCTGGCCGAACTCCCCGCCAGCCTGCGGCTTACCCCGCAGGTCAGCGCTACCCGCGAGGCGTTGCAGGCTATTGCGGCGGCGGATCTTATCCTGATAGGTCCGGGCAGCTTTCTGACCAGCCTGATGCCGCTGCTGCTGCTGCCCGATTTAGCCCAGGCGCTGCGCCGGACCCAGGCGCCCATGGTCTTTATCGATAACCTGGGGCGGGAACTGAGCCTGGCCGCGGCGAACATGAGCCTGCAGCAGAAACTGGTCATGATGGAGCAGGCCATCGGCCGGCAACCAATAATCGCCGCCCTGGTCACGGGCCCGTCCGCCGATACCGGCGGCATCCGCGATCGTCTCCTGATCCGCCAGCCCCTGGCCGCCGCGGACGTGCCCCATCATCACGACCGTCTTCTGCTGCGCGCGGCGCTGGACCACGCCCTGCAGACGCTGGGCTGAGCCGGCGCGGCCGATCAGGATATGGCGATAAAATGCTCGCGCAGCGCGTGGATTTCGTCGCGCACGCTGGCCGCTTCCTCGAACTCCAGATTTTGCGCGTGCGCCTGCATTTTTGCTTCCAGCTCGGTGATTTTTTTGTCCAGCGCCTTGGGCGTCATGTCGCCGTAATGGGCCGCCGCTTCCATTGCCTTGCGTTTTTTCTGCTTGGCGTGGGCCGGCGACTGGCCCAACTCCATAATATCCGCCACCGATTTATTGAGCGCCTGGGGAATAATGCCGTGTTCCTGGTTATAGGCGTGCTGCTTGACGCGCCTGCGCTCGGTTTCATCAATGGCGCGGGCCATGGACGGGGTAATTTTATCGCCGTACAGGATCGCTTTGCCGTTAAGGTTGCGCGCGGCGCGGCCAATGGTCTGGATAAGCGAGCGCTCAGAGCGCAGGAATCCCTCTTTGTCGGCGTCCAGGATGGCCACCAGGGAGACTTCCGGCATATCGAGCCCTTCGCGCAGCAGGTTGATGCCCACCAGCACGTCAAATTCGCCCAGGCGTAAGTCGCGGATAATCTCGACGCGCTCCACGGTTTCGATATCCGAATGCAGATAACGCACGCGCTCGCCGTGCTCCTCAAGATATTCGGTTAAATCTTCCGCCATGCGTTTCGTCAGGGTGGTGACCAGTACCCGCTCGTTGATCAAGACCCGTTTACGGATCTCGGAGAGCAGATCGTCCACCTGGGTGGTGACAGGGCGCACTTCGATCAGCGGATCGAGCAGGCCGGTCGGCCGCACCAGCTGATCGACCACGTCGCCCCCGCACATTTCCAGTTCATATTTGCCCGGCGTCGCCGAGACATAAATGGTCTGGGGCGCCAGCGCGGCGAATTCCTCAAATTTCATCGGCCGGTTATCCAGGGCGGAGGGCAGCCGAAAGCCATACTCCACCAGGGTTTCCTTACGGGCGCGGTCGCCGCGGTACATGCCGCCGATTTGCGGTATCGTGACATGGGATTCATCAACGATCAAAAGCCCGTCGGCGGGCAGGTAATCGAACAGCGTGGGCGGCGGCTCGCCCGGCCCGCGTCCGGAAAGAAAGCGTGAGTAGTTTTCAATCCCGGAGCAATAACCCAGCTCGTTCATCATTTCCAAATCAAACTGCGTGCGCTGCGACAGGCGCTGCTCTTCTAGCAGCTTATTATTTTCCAGCAGGTTCTTGCGGCGATCCGCCAGTTCGACCTTGATATCTTCCATCGCCTGCAGCAAGCGTTCGCGCGGCGTGACATAGTGGGTCTTCGGATAGATGGTGTAGCGCGGAACCACCTGATCCACCTGGCCGGTCAGCGGATCAAACAGCGACAGGCGCTCGACTTCGTCGTCAAACAGCTCCACCCGCAGCGCTACTTCATCGGATTCCGCCGGGAAGATATCGATGACTTCGCCGCGCACGCGGAACGTGCCGCGCTGAAACGCCTGATCGTTGCGGGTGTATTGCAGTTCCGACAAACGGCGCAGGATAGAGCGCTGATCGATAATCATGCCGCGCGTCAGATGCAGCATCATCTTGAGATAGGCGTCCGGATCGCCGAGGCCGTAGATGGCGGAAACCGACGCCACCACAATCACATCGCGCCGCTCCAGCAGGGCCTTGGTGGCGGATAAGCGCATCTGCTCGATATGCTCGTTCACCGAGGCGTCTTTCTCGATAAAGGTATCCGAACTGGGCACGTAGGCTTCCGGCTGGTAATAGTCGTAATAGGAAACAAAGTATTCCACCGCGTTATCCGGGAAAAACGCCTTCATTTCCCCATACAGCTGGGCGGCCAGCGTCTTGTTGGGCGCCAGCACCATGGTGGGCCGGTTCAGATCGGCAATCACATTGGCCACGGTAAAGGTTTTGCCTGAACCGGTTACCCCCAGCAGCGTTTGATGGGCCAGGCCGTCCAGCAAGCCTTCCTCCAGACGACGTATCGCCTCCGGCTGATCGCCGGACGGCTTGAAACTTGACTGCAGTTTAAACGCTTTACTCATATCTCGTGGGCTACCTGCTGAGGAACATGTTTGAGTATGGAAACAGAGCGGCGATTTTACCAGCGCGATAGCACTGGATACAAAACCAGTATTATAATACGCTATCCGCTCAAGGGTGCAAGAGTATTGACCCATCGGCCGGTACGGTTCGATCCGACAGGATCGTACCAGGGGTGATTTTATTACAAATCGTTATGAAATTAATAAAGAGGCACCTAATGATGCAATTTGACACATCGGTGATGCGCCTCCTATAAATTCGCTTGATTTTAATTAAGCGTTTGTATTTATAACATTTAAAAAAAACGTGGAGAATACAGGCAAATCTCCACGAGGCCGCGCCCGCTCTCGTCTAGCCGGGCTTTTCTAAACCTAATGCACACGGTTATCCACAGGAATAGTGGATAAGTCTTACCGCCCCGCTGGCGGCGTGAGTTCCGCAATGCCGACATTGATGACAGGCAAATGACAAATGAGGCTTTTTTTAGCTATTTTTCATCTGCAATAAGACTTTTCTTATGCCAAAAAGGACTAATGCCTGCCAGCAAATGCGTCAATGTCTTTAGCCAAAAATAGCCGCTAACGCACCGGTATAGTGCTTGTTTAGCCGCGGATTATTGAATTGCACCATGGAAAACTTTCCCGGCACCGTGAGCGGGCAAAAGGCCGTGGTTGCAACGGGCCCTACCCGGATTCGCTGTGCCGGCGTACCCTCGCCCCGCCCCGATGCTCCCCCCTCCCCCTCTCGTGCGCGGCTGCGCCAAGATTGGCCTGATAGTTGCTTGCTAAATTTGGCAAGAGCTAAAGCCTGGCGGATAGCCGTGAGTCGCAAGCGACAGGATACCGTCCATCATGAATGTGAAATAACAGTGAAAAGAGGGAGGAAGGATTCTTATGTTACGTTTGCACGCGGTGAATCAGTTTTTTGGGTCAAAGCAGATCTTGCGGGACATCAGCATGGAACTGCCCGCCGGCCACTGTACCTATGTCTTGGGACGCAACGGCGTCGGCAAGACCACTTTAATCAACTGTATCATGGGTCATCTGCCGGTCTCAAGCGGCACCGTAACCTGGCAACAGGCCGGAGAGGCGGAACTGAACTTACTTCAGCATCCGGTGGAGCGGCGCGCGGCGCTGGGGATCGGTTATGTGCCCCAGGGCCGCCAGGTCTTTTCGCAGCTGAGCGTGGATGAGAACCTGCGCGTCGCCCTCTTGGCGGGCCGCAATAAAACCCGCCAGGTTCCCCCGATGGTGTACGAATTGTTTCCGGGACTGCACAATATGCGCCATCAGCGCGCCGGGGATTTAACGGAAAGCGGGCAACAGCAGCTGGCCATTGCCCGCGCGCTGGTGCTGGAACCGGAACTGCTGATCCTGGATGAGCCTACCGGGGGTTTCCAGCCGTCGGTCGTGGAGGAGATAGGCGTTAATATCCGGCGGCTGCAGCGCGATTTCGGCCTGACGCTGCTGGTGGTGGAACAGCAGTTGCCCTTTACGCCGGCCATCGGCGATCGGTTTTGTTTACTGGAAGGCGGATGTAACGTCGCACAGGGTACGCTGGATCAGCTGGATGAAAGCCTTATCCAGACCTATCTTGCCGTATAAAAGATCAATGACGAATATAAGACGCCGGTTTATGCCTCATTTCACAGCAAGCTATCATGCGGTTTTTTCCCACGGCCGGGACATTCAGCGCCATTAACGTCCCGGCGGTGCTTGTCATCTCCTGCCTTCCCCATTCCCGTCCGTACCGCTAACGTCCCCCTGCGCGCCGTGCCGCGCCAGCAATGGCCCAAGATCGATATAGTCCGCAAGCGCAGCCGTGCCCGGATCCGCCAGCCAGGGTATTTCACCCAACAGCGGCGCATCAAGCCGCTGGCACAGCGTCGCCAGGTAGTCGGCCCGCCGGTGCGGCGCTGGCGAGAGATCGTTGGCGATCCACCCCGCCAGGGGCAGTCCGCACTGGCGTATCGCCAGCGCCGTCAACAGCGCATGGTTAATGCATCCGAGCTTCAGCCCGACCACCAGGATCACCGGCAGACGCTCGGCCGCCACCCATTGGTCAAAGGTCAGGGTGTCGCCAAGCGGGGTGTACCATCCCCCCGCGCCCTCGACAAACACCCACTGCGCCTGGCGCACCAGTCGGTCCAATCCCTGCGACATGACGGCCGGATCAAGGGTGCGGCCCTCATCCCTACAGGCAAGGTGGGGCGAGGTCGCCGCCAGCAGGGCCAGCGGATTGACCTGCGCATAGGGCAGGCTGATGCCGCTGTCGGCCAGCAACGCCAGCGCGTCGTCGTTGCGCGCGCCGTCGGCGGTCTGCCGGCAGCCGGCGGCTACCGGCTTATAGCCCGCGGCGCGCCATCCGGCCCGTTTCGCCGCCTGTAGCAAGGCGCAGGTAGCCAGGGTTTTACCGATATCGGTATCGGTGCCGGTAATAAAAAAACGTTTCGTCATGATAATCAGTCCCGATAGATCAGGCCGTAGATCAGCTGATAACTCAGCGGCAAACCCGCCGATTGCCGTTGCCATGCCGCGTCCAGACGTACAAGACGCTGCCGCCCGGTCAGCCCGGGGGTGCGTCCGTCACGCAGGTAACCTGCGCCCACGCCTTTCAGGCCGTGCAGCAGCGCCGACAGATGCGGATAATGCAGGGTATGGCGCGCCGCGCTCAGCCGGTGGCGGTACGGCGAAAACGCCCGCTCGATCGCCCCGGCCGTCAGGAAGCGGTTGATATGGACCGCCTGGTCCACCTGCGACCAGGCCTGCTGCAATTCCCCAAGCGATCCCTCGGCCAGCGTGGAAAGGGCAATCAGGCCGCCAGGGCGGGTGACCCGATAAAACTCCGCCAGTACCCGGGGCAGGTCGTCACACCACTGTACCGCCAGGTTGGAAAAGCAGATGTCCACACAGGCGTCGGCCAGCGGCAAACGTTCGATATCGCCGGCCAGGTAGGCCGCGGCCGATAGGTTACGCCGCGCCTCGGCGAGCATGGCGGGCGAGAGATCCAGCGCCACCACCCGGCTGCCGGCCTCCTGCCAGCGGCGGCTGAACCAGCCGGTGCCGCAGCCGGCATCCAGCAGGCGGCGCCCCGGCTGTTCGCCCAGCAGCGCCATCAAACGTTCGCCGCTGTCCCGCTGCAGGGCGGCATGGCGTTCGTACCCCACCGCTGCGCGGCTAAAGGCGCGGGCGATGCCCGCTTTATGCGCATCGGTGTGCATGATCCAGGGCCTCCAGTAATTTATCGATATCCGCATCCTGATGCGCGGCGGTGAGGGTGATGCGCAGCCGGGCGCCGCCCGGCGGCACCGTTGGCGGCCGGATGGCGGTAAGCCAGCAGCCTTGTTCGCGCAGGCTGGCGCTGAGGCGCAGCGCCAACTGATTATCCCCCACCAGCAGCGGCTGGATAGCGGTGTCCGATCGGCCGAGCGGGTAACCCAGCCCGGCGGCGCCCTGGCGGAACCGGTCGATATTGCGTTGCAGGCGGGCGCGAAGCGCATCACCGGCGATGATGGCGTCCAGGGACGCGTCGATAGCGCACACCTGGGCCGGGGGCAAGGCGGTGCTGTAGATAAGATGGCGGGCAAACTGCAGCAGATATTCCGCCACCGGCTGCGCGCATAATATCGCCGCGCCGCCCACGCCGGCGGCTTTACCGAAGGTCACCACCAGCAGTTCCGGATGGCACCCCTGCGCCCAGGCGCTGCCCCTGCCCTGCTCGCCGAGGACGCCGAAGCCATGGGCATCGTCAACCAGCAGCCAGCCGCCGGTGTCGCCCATAACCTGGTGCAAGGCGGCCAGCGGCGCGCCGTCGCCGTCCATGCTGAATACGCCCTCGGTGACGGCCAGCCGCACGCCCGGGCACGAGGTTTGCGCCAGCCGCGCCAGGGAACCGGCGTCATTATGCTGGAAACGGCGCAGCTGTGCCGGCGCATGCGACGCGGCTTCCAGCAGGGAGGCATGGCTGAGTTTATCCGCCAGGATCTGATCGTCCTTGCCCGCCAGCGCGCAGATCGCCCCTTGGTTGGCGGCATAGCCGGAGGTAAACAACAGCGCGCGCTCGTAGCCCAGCCAGGCGGCCAGCCGTTGCTCCAGCGCCTCGTGGCACGCGCTGTGGCCGGTGACATGGCCGGAGCCGCCGCTGCCTACGCCGTGGCGCGCCGCGCCGTGGCGCCAGGCGGCGACCAGGCGCGCATCGCGGGCCAGGCCCAGGTAGTCGTTGCTGGAAAAATTCAGATAGCGGCGCCCCTGGTATTCCAGCAGCCGGTGATTGCCGTCGGCGACGGCCCGGCGCTTGCGGTAGGCATCGGCCTGTTGCCGCTCGCGCAGGCCCCGATCGATTTTGTCAGCCCAGTCCATCAGCGCGCCGCGTTGTAAAATTGCGGCGTATCGGCCGCCAGCAGCTGTGCTGCCAGCTGCTGCTGGCGCCGGTTATCTCCCGCGTCGGTGTGGTGGTGCTGCGGATTAAGGCCGAGTTTGCGAAACAGCGCCAGATCCTGATCCTCCCCGGGATTGGGCGTGGTCAGCAGCTTGCAGCCGTAAAAAATGGAATTGGCGCCCGCCATAAAGCACAGCGCCTGGGTCTGCTCGCTCATCTGCTCGCGCCCGGCGGACAGGCGTACATGGGAGCGGGGCATCATGATCCGCGCCACCGCGATGGTACGGATAAAATCGAACGCGTCGACTTCATCATTTTCCGCCAGCGGCGTTCCCTTGACCTTAACCAGCATATTGATCGGCACGCTTTCCGGCGGCTCCGGCAGGTTGGCCAGCTGCACCAGCAGGCCGGCGCGATCGGCGATGGTTTCACCCAGGCCGACGATGCCGCCCGAGCAGACCTTGATGCCCGCGCCGCGCACTTTATCCAGGGTATCCAAGCGATCCTGGTAGGTACGGGTGGTGATGATCGAACCGTAGAATTCCGGCGACGTATCCAGGTTATGATTGTAGAAATCCAGGCCGGCGGCCGCCAGCCGTTGCGCCTGCGTTTCGCTGAGCATGCCCAGGGTCATGCAGGTTTCCATGCCCATGGCCTTGACGCCCTGCACCATTTGCTCCAGATAGGGCATATCGCGATCGCGGGGGTTTTTCCAGGCCGCGCCCATGCAAAACCGGGTGGAGCCGGCGGCCTTGGCCTTTTGCGCCGACGTCAGCACCTGTTCCACCTGCATCAGCTGCTCCGCCGCCAGGCCGGTATTATACCGGGCGCTTTGCGGGCAGTATTTGCAATCCTCCGGACAGGCGCCGGTTTTGATCGACAGCAGCGTGCTGACCTGGATTTGATGGGGATCGAAGTGCTGGCGGTGAACGGTCTGCGCTTCAAACATAAGATCCATAAAGGGTTTGGCAAACAAAGCCTGGGCCTGCTGCAATGTCCAGCGCGGGTTATGTTGCATGGGGTTATCGTCTCGCGTTACCGGCTTAAAATAGTTTCGCTAGTGTAAGTCAAGCCGTTATACTGTCAACCAAATATTCTCTATTCCGGTTTACAACTCATTGATGATTGCCGACGATCTGATTTTCGACCAACGCCATATCTGGCATCCCTATACCTCCATGACCCACCCGCTTCCGGTGTATCCGGTCGTCGCCGCCGCGGGCTGCGAGCTGGAGCTTGCCGACGGCCGCCGGCTGGTGGACGGCATGTCCTCCTGGTGGGCGGCGATCCATGGCTATAACCATCCGGCCATCAACCAGGCGGTAGCCGCACAGCTGCAGGAGATGTCCCACGTGATGTTCGGCGGCGTTACCCACCCGCAGGCCGTGGCGCTTTGCCGTCGCCTGGTCGCCATGACGCCCGCGCCTCTGGAATGTGTATTCCTGGCGGATTCCGGCTCGGTGGCGGTGGAGGTGGCGATTAAGATGGCGCTGCAATACTGGCAGGCGCGGGGCGAGCGCCGCAAACACCTGGTGACCCTGCGCCGGGGCTATCATGGCGATACCTTCGGCGCCATGTCGGTGTGCGATCCGCAGACGTCCATGCACCGGCTATACCAGGGTTACCTGCCGCAACATTCTTTTGTCGCGGCGCCGCAGTGCCGTTTTGGCGAAGCGTGGCGGGAAGAGGATGCCGATGAGCTTGCCGCCCTGCTGGCCGGCGGGGAACGGCCGGCGGCGGTGATCCTGGAACCCATAGTGCAGGGCGCCGGGGGCATGCGATTTTATCATCCCACCTACCTGCGGCGGGTGCGTGAACTGTGCGATCGCTACGATACGCTGCTGATCGCCGATGAGATTGCCACCGGTTTCGGCCGCACCGGCAAGCTGTTCGCCTGTGAGCATGCCGGCGTCGCGCCGGATATCATGTGCCTGGGCAAAGCGTTGACCGGCGGTTACCTGACCCTGTCCGCCACCCTGGCCACCCGCGCGGTAGCCGATACCATCAGCAACGGCGAGGCGGGCTGTTTTATGCATGGCCCGACTTTTATGGCCAATCCGCTGGCCTGCGCCGCCGCCAACGCCAGCCTGGCGCTGCTGGAACAAGGCGATTGGCCGGCGCAGGTGGCGGCGATTGAACGGCAACTGCAGGCGGGGCTGCTGCCGTTGCGTGACCATCCGCAGGTGATCGATGCGCGGGTGCTGGGCGCCATCGGCGTGGTTGAAACGTGTTCGCCGGTTAATATGGCGGCGCTGCAGCGCTTTTTTGTCGACCGCGGCGTGTGGATCCGCCCGTTTGGCCGCTTAATTTATCTGATGCCGCCCTATATTATGCCAGAACGACAGCTGTCCCAGCTGATAAGCGCGCTTGCCGCGTCGCTGGACGAACCGGCCCATTTTTCCGCCTGAGTGCCCCTGATGATAAGGGCGGCCGGCTGAGCAGGCTAAGGGACCATGCACTATGATCAACACTTGGCCTGATGTCTTTAAACAAGAAAACAGGGAAATCAGATGAACCAGAATAAACACATCAACCGGCGCATTGTCCTGGCCTCCCGTCCGGCGGGCGCGCCGGTGCCGGATAATTTCCGTCTGGAAACCGCCGCGGTACCGCAGCCGGGCGCGGGTCAGGTGCTGCTGCGCACCGTTTATTTGTCGCTCGATCCCTATATGCGCGGGCGGATGAACGACGCCGAATCCTACTCGGCGCCGGTGGCGCTGGACGCGGTGATGGGCGCCGGTACGGTGGCGCGCGTCGAGGCCAGCAACCATCCTGATTTTGTGCCCGGTGAGTGGGTGCTGAGCTACAGCGGCTGGCAGGATTATGCCCTGACCGACGGCAGCGACGTAAAAAAGCTTCAGGGCGATCTTCTGGAGCATCCCTCATGGGCGCTGGGCGTGCTGGGTATGCCCGGTTTTACCGCCTATATGGGCCTGATGGATATCGGCCAGCCTAAAGCCGGCGAAACACTGGTGGTGGCCGCCGCCAGCGGCGCGGTAGGCTCGGTGGTCGGCCAGGTGGCGCGGCTGAAGGGCTGCCGCACGGTGGGTATCGCCGGCGGCAAGGATAAATGCCGCTACGCGGTGGAGACGCTGGGATTTGACGTCTGCCTCGATCGCCGCGACGCGGATTTCGCCGGCCAGCTGGCGCGGGCCTGCCCGGACGGCATCGATATTTATTTCGAGAACGTCGGCGGCGCGGTGTTCGATGCGGTGCTGCCACTGCTCAATACCTCCGCCCGTATCCCATTGTGCGGGCTGATTGCCAACTACAATATGCAAAACTTGCCCGACGGCAAGGATCGCCTGCCCTATTTACAGGCGCTGCTGTTGCGCAAACGCATACGGATGCAGGGGTATATCATTACCCTGGACTACGGCCACCGTTACGACGAATTTATCCAGGCGATGGGGCCTTGGGTGAGCGAAGGCAAGGTGCGGATGCGCGAGGACATCGTCGATGGGCTGGAGCAAGCGCCGCAGGCCTTTATCGGCTTGTTGGAGGGCAAGAACTTCGGCAAGCTGGTGGTGCGGGTGGGTAGCGATCGGCCATAGCGTTTTTACTTGAACGCCCCTTCTTATTACGATGACCCAACGACGGAGATAATCGATGAAAGTTGCAATAGTCCTGACTTCGCACGATAAATTGGGCGATACCGGCAAGCCCACCGGTTTCTGGCTCGAAGAGCTGGTGGCACCGTATTATATTTTCCACGACGCAGGTATCGAGATTACCCTGGCCTCGCCCAAGGGCGGACAGCCGCCGCTTGATCCCAAAAGTGACGACGCCGACGCCCAGACCCAGGATACCGAGCGTTTCCGTACCGATCGCGCGGCCCAGCAGGCCTTGGCGAATACGGTGAAACTCGATACGTTGGACGCGGCGGATTTTGACGCGGTATTTTATCCCGGCGGCCATGGCCCGCTGTGGGATCTGGCGGAAGATCGGCATTCGATTGCCCTGATTGAAAATACCTTTGCCGCCGGTAAACCGGTAGGCGCTGTCTGCCATGCGCCCGGCGTCTTGCGCCATGTTAAAAAGCCGGACGGCACCCCACTGGTGGCGGGGAAACGGGTAACCGGTTTTAGCAATAGCGAGGAAGAAGCGGTGCAGTTAACCAAGGTGGTGCCGTTCCTGGTGGAGGATGAGCTTAAACGGCTGGGCGGCGATTACCAGAAGGTCGACGATTGGCAGTCATTGTCGGTTATAGACGGCCATCTGGTCACCGGCCAGAATCCCGGCTCGTCGGCGGCCACTGCGCAGAATGTATTAAAATTGCTAAATTGCTGATAAGGAGCGGATATGGCTTTTACGTTACGCAGTAACGATCTGCGGGATGGCGAAAAGATGCCTGAGCGCCATGTGTTTAACGGCATGGGCTATAGCGGCGAGAATATCTCGCCTCATCTGGCCTGGGACGGCGCGCCCGAGGGAACCAAGAGTTTTGTGATTACCGTTTACGATCCCGATGCGCCTACCGGCTCCGGCTGGTGGCATTGGCTGGTGGCCAATCTGCCGGCCGATACCCGGGCGCTGCCGCAGGGGGCCGGGTCCGGGCTGGTGAACCTGCCGGCCGGGGCGGTACAGTGTCGTACCGATTTCGGTAAAGCGGGTTATGGCGGCGCGGCGCCGCCGCAGGGCGATACCCATCGTTATCAGTTTAGCGTACACGCGCTGGACGTTGAGAGCATTGAGGTGGATGAGCACGCCAGCGGCGCAGTGGTGGGGTTTAACGTGCATTTCCATTCATTGGGCAAGGCGTCGCTGACCGTCACATATAATTAGCGGGCGCGTGCTCCCTTGAACAGGCCTGCTTTGGGTTCAGGGCTGGCGGGCCTGCCGCGCCATGGGGCCTCGGTCGGGCGAAAAACCACGCCCGATTCAACCCCATTGGCGCGCTCTCCCTTGAACACGTCGGCCTTAGGTGCGGTGTTAACGGGCCTGCCGCGCCATGGGGCCTCGGTCGGGCGAAAAACCACGCCCGATTCCACCCCATTGGCGCGCTCTCCCTTGAACACGTCGGCCTTAGGTACGGTGTTAACGGGCCTGCCGCGCCATGGGGCACGCTGTCTTCAACACGCTGGGATTAGCGTTCGAGGATCGACACCCACATCGGTCCCTGCCCCACCGGGTAACGCGCCAGCGGCGTTAACCCGCCGGTATCGCCTTCGATGCGATAGACTCCGATATGCCCCGATTTCTGCCCAGCGGCGACCAGGAAGCGGCCTGCGGCATCGATATTAAAGCCGCGCGGCTGGGTTTCGGTGGGCTGGTAGCCCAGCACATCCAGGGTGCTGCCGTCTTCCGATACCGCAAAACGGGTGATGACGCTGGCGGTGCGATCGCAGCCAAACAGGTAACGTCCGTCCGGGGTGATATGGATATCCGCCGCCCAGCGGGTATCGGCGAATCCCGGCGGCATCAGATCCAGCGTCTGGATAATACGCGGCGTGTTTCCCGCATCATCCAGGGCATAGACGTTGACCGAGCTGTTCAGCTCATTGAGGCAGTAGGCATAGGGGCGGTGGGGATGGAACACCATGTGGCGCGGTCCGGCGCCGCTGACCGTGTTCACCGCCTCGGGCCGGCGCGGCTGCAGCTGGCCCGAGGCCGCGATATCAAACAGGCGGATGCGATCTTCCTTCAGGCAAGGCACCCATAAAATCCGGTTGGTCGGATCGACATTGGCGGAATGGCAATTAACCAGGTCGTCCAATACCTGCAGCGGCGCGCCGGCGATGCCGTTTTCATCGATGGGGCTGACGCTGACGCAGCTTTTGCTGTAGGAGGCGCAGAACAGAAAACGCCCCTGGCGATCGGTGCTCAGATGGGTGGGGCTGCCGGGCAGCGGCGCCATAGCGGCCTCGGTCAACAGGCCTTGTTCATCGATGTGGTAACTGACGACACCAAAATCAGGACGCACGCCGAGGTAGAGATGGGTTTTAGCCGGGTTTATCGCCATCGGCTGTCCCTGCCCCGGGGTGTCAACCACCTGCAGCAGGCTCAACTGGCCCTCCTGATCCATTTGCCAGACATGCAGCTGCTGACTTTCGGGACTGGCAACATAGACGATCTGCTTCATGGGTTCTCCTTTATTTGCATTAGCGCCTTGAGCATTGATAATAGGTGAATAATGGGCTCTCCGGTTAGCATCTCACTGTTGTTGTTTGTTATCCACCGACATTTTTCACGGTTTTCGTCACCTGGCTTACGGTGTACCATCTGGCATGACTTTACTTATCCGCATAATGAGAAAACTATGACCTATCGCATAATAGCCCTGGATCTTGACGGTACCTTGTTGGATCGACAAAAAAGAATTCTGCCGCAATCGCTTAAGGCCCTGAATGATGCCCGTGCGGCGGGGATGGAGGTGGTGGTGGTGACCGGCCGCCATCACGTGGCAATCCATCCTTTCTACCAGGCGCTGAAGATTAGCACTCCCGCCATATGCTGTAACGGCACCTATCTCTATGATTACCAGCAAAAAAAAGTCATCACCGCCAACCCCCTTGAGAAAGCTCAGGCCCGGCGGGTGCTGGAACTGCTGAAGCAATATGATATCCATGGCTTGATTTACGTGGATGACGCGATGATCTACGAACAACCCAGCGATCACGTGATCCGTTCGCAGGCCTGGGCCGCTACCCTGCCGGAGGCGCAACGGCCGAACCTGCTGCAGGTGGACAGCCTGTTCGCGGCGGCTGAAGAGGCAAACGCCATCTGGAAATTCGCCACCTCCTATCCGGATACGGTAAAGCTTCGCGCCTTCGCCGGGGTGGTGGAGCAGGAAATGGGGCTGGCCTGCGAATGGTCCTGGCACGATCAGGTGGATATCGCCCAAACGGGCAATAGCAAAGGCAAGCTGTTGCAGCAGTGGGTGGAATCCCAAGGATGGAGCATGGATCAGGTCATTGCGTTTGGCGACAATTATAACGATCTGAGCATGTTGGAAGCCGCGGGCCTGGGCGTGGCGATGGGCAACAGCGATGACGCCATCAAGGCGCGGGCAGACGTCACTATCGGCGATAATGAATCCACGGCCATCGCCGATTTCATCTACCAGCGGGTACTGGGTTAACGCAGCGGACGGTTAAACCGGACAGCGTAATCACGCGACGCCGGGTCATTCCCGTCCGGGGGCCATGGGCCGGGCAGGAAACGGGCGCGGCCGTATTTACGCGTTGATCGATACGCTTTTGATCTGCGCATAAAGCGCCATGCCCGGGGCCAGCGCCAGTTCGTCCCTGGCCCAGGGACTGATCCGCGCCCAAAGCGTATGGCCGTCGATTTCCAGGCGTACCTCAATTTGGTCTCCCACCGTCAGGCATTCGCGCACGGTGGCGGGCAGGATGTTGCGGATACTGCTGCGCGCGGGCGGCGCCATCACCAGGGAAATATCGGTGGCGGCGACACGAATGCGCAGCGCGCTGCCTGGCGGCAACGCCACCCTACCCACCCACAGCCGCTCCCGGCCGAGCGACAGGGCGGTCATGGCGTAGTCCGGATGCTGCTCATCCACCCTGACCTCCAGCACGCTGCTTTGCTCTTCGCGCGGCAGCCAGGGCCGCAGCGCGCTGCTGGCCCATACAGTCTCCAGGCTGCCGAAGGCTTTCAACTGGCCGTTATCCAGGATCAGCACGCGTTCCGCCAATTGCAAAATTTCCTCCATGCTGTGGGTCACATACAGGATCGGGATTTTCACCTTGACGGCCAAACGCTCCAGGTAAGGCAACAGCTCGCGCTTACGCGGCAAATCCAGCGACGCCAGCGGCTCATCCATCAACAGTATTTCCGGCGCGCTCAGCAGCGCGCGGCCGATGGCGACCCGCTGTTTTTCGCCGCCGGAAAGCGTGAGGGGAAAACGTCCCAGCAGATGACCGATGCCCAGCAATGAAATAATGGCGTCGAACTCCGGGCGCATCGAAGCCGCCATGCCGTAAAACAAATTGCCGCGCACCCGATAGTGTGGAAATAGCCGGCCGTCCTGGAAAACATAGCCGATCCGCCGCTTCTCCGGCGGCAGGGCAATGCGCCGTTCGGAGGAAAACAGGGTGCGTCCGTTAAGGATGATATGCCCGCGCTGCGGGCGCGTCAGGCCCGCCACGGCATTGATCAGCGAGGTCTTGCCGGCGCCAGAAACGCCAAACACAGCGGTAATGCCGCTGGCGGGTACGTCGGCCTTGACCGCGAGGGTAGCCTCGCCGAGCCGTTGGCTAATATCGATCTCGAGCATCAGCCCCCCAGCCGTCTGCGGCCCCATTTGGCCAGCCAATCGGCGACAAGCAGCGACACCAGCGAGAGAATAATGGCCAATACGCACAGACGTCCCGCCGCCGCTTCCGCGCCGGGCGTTTCAATGAGCGTATACATGGCCAGTGGAATGGTGCGGGTTTCCCCGGGGATATTGGAAACAAAGGTGATGGTGGCACCAAACTCGCCGAGCGATCGGGCAAAAGCCAGTACCGTCCCTACAACGATACCGGGAAAGGATAGCGGCAGCGTAATAGTGAAAAACACCCGCCAAGGGCCGGCGCCCAAGGTACGGGCCGCCTGCTCCAGCCGCAGATCGATGGCCTCGAGCGACATGCGGATGGCACGCACCATCAAAGGGAACGCCACCACCGCCGAGGCCAGGGCCGCGCCGCGCCAGCTGAAACTAAAACTGAAACCCGTAAGCTGATACAGCCATGCGCCGATAAAACCCCGGCGCCCGAGCGCGATAAGCAGCAGATAACCGATCACCACCGGCGGCAGCACCAACGGCAAATGGATAATACCGTCCAGCAACGCCTTGCCGGGAAAGCGCCAGCGCACCAGTATCCACGCCATCAGAATGCCAAAAGGCAAGCTGCAGGCAACCGCCAGGAGCGATACTTGCAGACTTAAGGCAACCGCCTGCCACTCGTACTCGGTCAGCGGCATTATCTCGGGGTAAAGCCGTTCTGTTTAAACACCGCCGATGCCGCCGGGGTTTTCAGGTAGTCATAAAAGGCCTTGGCCGCCGGCGTGGCGTTATCCTTGATCAGCGCCATGGGATATTCCACCGGTTTATGGCTGTCTTTCGGGAACGTGGCCACGACTTTAACCCCTTTACTGGAAAGCGCATCCGAGCCATAGACGATACCCAACGGCGCTTCCCCACGTTCAACCAGCGCTAATGCGCCGCGTACGTCGCTGGCGCGGGCCATCACCGGCGACAGCTGATCCCAGGCGCCCAGGTTCTGCAAGGCTTCCTTGGCATAAATGCCCGCCGGCACATGATCCGGATCGCCAACCGCCAGTTTCTGTCCCTTCAGCAACGATGTCCAGTCGGTCTTTTTATCGATGGTGAACGGCTTGAGGGCGCTTGATGTCGGCGCCACCAGCACCAGTTCGTTACCCAGCAGGGTATAGCGAGTATCGGTGACAATCTGTTGTTTATTCTGCGCGTAGTCCATCCACTGCTGGTCGGCGGAGATAAACATGTTGGCCGGCGCGCCCTGCTCTATCTGGCGCGCCAGCGTAGAGGAAGAGGCAAAAGACGAAACGATCTCGACTTTATGATCCCGTTGATAATTTTTGGCGATATCCTGCAAGGCATTGGTCAGCGACGCGGCGGCAAATACCGTGACTTTATCCGCCGCCGGCGCGGCCAGCGCCTGAAAGCCCAGCAACTGCACACTCAGCGCCGCGGTAAATGCCGCACCGGCAATCCATTTAGAACGTAAAGTAGTCATAGCTCACCTTGAATGATCGTTATGCAAAAAATAATATAACGCACGATCACTTTTGTCATTAGTTATTGTAGGGATTAATGAAAGGTTACGGCAGGCGAAAAAAAACGCGCCGCGGTGCCCTGGCCCGGAACACCGCGGGAAGAAGTGACTATCGGTCGGTTTTGATAGCGGCCGCGTCCCGGGCGCGATCCAGCGCCAGGTTAATCAGTTTATCCACCAGTTGCGGATAACCCAGCCCGCTGGCTTCCCATAATTTTGGATACATGCTGATGGAGGTAAAACCGGGGATGGTATTCACTTCATTGATGATGATCTCCTGCTCCCGCGTCAGGAAAAAATCCACCCGCGCCATGACCGCGCAGCCCAGCACCCGGAAGGCGGCCTGGGCGATCAGGCGTATTTCATCGCTAACGGCGCTATCCAGCTGCGCCGGTATCTCCAGTTCCGCCTGTCCGCCCTTGAGGTATTTAGTATCGTAGGCATAAAATTCGTCATTGGCGACAATCTCGCCGCAGACGCTGACGGCGGGGGTGTCGTTGCCCAATACCGCCGTCTCGATTTCACGCCCATCGATAGCCGTTTCAACCAGGACCTTGTGATCAAAGGCAAAGGCCATAATCAGCGCTTGCCGGAATCCGGCGGCATCCACGACCTTGCTGACGCCAACCGAGGATCCCTGGCTGGCCGGCTTGATAAACAGCGGCAGCCCCAGCTGTCCCACAATAGCATCAAAGTCCGCCGTGGCGGAATCGGTGCGGTGGAGCGTGACCGACGGGGTCACCGGCAGGCCCGCGTCGCGCAGCACGCGTTTGGTCATGTCTTTATCCATGCAGACCGCGGAACCCAGAACATCCGGCCCGACAAAGGGCACGCCCAGAACCCGCAGCAATCCCTGGATGGATCCATCCTCGCCGGCGCCGCCGTGCAGCACGGAAAAAGCCACATCAATGGCGGGCAGCGCTTCGCCGCTGGTGATATCAATCAGCTGCGCGGCGTTTTGCCCCGGCACCACCGCCAGATAACGGGCCGAGGGAGCCAGTTTTATCCGCGCCGGGTCGTCGGGATAAAGCAGGTAATCGGCTTCATTGCACAGGGTCCACCGGCCACGCTTATCGACACCGATTAATGTCAGATCAAATTTGTGCCTGTCGACCGCATTAATCACGTTAATGGACGACCGTAACGAGACTTCGTGTTCGGTGGATTGCCCGCCGAATAGCACCGCCAGCCGTTGTTTGCCCTTTTCCGCTTGTTCCATCACATCCTCTTTGATCGTTAAAACATCACTTCAACGCCAACAGAGTATTAGCCGAAAGTGTGCAAGTAAAGCCTGGGATGGACTTGAAGGGTAAACAGGTGCCGCGATACCATTTTCGACGCGAATTAGGCGGGAACCCCGCATTGTCAATGGCTGATGGCCGGTCTGTTCAATATGAATCTCACCGTGTTATTTCTCGCCGGAAACAACTTATTTCGCCGCGTTTATGGCGGTTGTAACCTTATACCGCGTCGGCATCCTGACCGGCGGTCATGACGGCGGCATCGCATAAGGACAACAGGGTGATGCAGTCGTCTTCCAGGGCGGTAAAGAAGGTGGTTAACGACATAGTGCGCAGCTTGGCCTGCAATAGCGATGTTTTGAGCATCGCGCGATCATTGCGCCGCGCGGCGAGCCTGGCATCGGCATAGCTGGCGAGAAGGCGCGTCAGGCGTCCATTAAAGATCTCATCGGCATTTTGATCGTCCCGGGCATTAAGCAGCTCAGTCTGATCGATTCCCATATGTCCGGAAATTGAAAAAATCGCGTTCTTTATTTCCTCGAAAGAATGCTGGCTAACCATTATTATGTTTCCTAGATATATTGATAATCAAAGAATTTCACACCATACAATTAACAAAACTGGTCAATTAATGATTAATAATCTTTTATTTCTGTTTCGTTAACGTCGCTATTGCATACGCTAAAATCATGCTTCGTTCAAAAATGATACTATCACTGAATCTTAAATGAATGTTTAACGAAAAAGAAAATCTACCGAGCGCCTAGACTAAAGCATAGAAAAAATGGCGCATGGTCCCGACGAACACTGAATGAAATGGGCATTAGTATTGAAGTACTGGCAACGCATTTAGGAATAGAAAATGATGAATACCGCTTTAAGATCATCCTTACTCATGGTAATAATGTTAACTGCGCCTGCGTGTTATGCTGTAAAAAGCAATATCATATTCAGTAATATTTGTGAGCCATTAACTACATTAAATATAAACGGTGAAGTCATCCATCACTTACTTATTGATACAGGCGCCACCGGCGGCATACACCTAAAAGAAAATATCCTTAACTCTCTTCCAGGCAATCCCGCACAATACATAAAGAACAACAGATACGTAGATGCTTTCGGGTTACCGATAATAACTTTATTGATAAACCGGCATGAAAAAGCCCCGAAACGGGGCTTTATTGGCAAAACAGGCTCACCGCGCGAATGATTACCACCAAAGCGGCACAGGCCCGTCACCATTAATGCGCATCGGCACCGCGCTTATCATCGGCATGGGGATCACGCTTCTGTTTAGGCTGGCCGATTTTCGAGATAATGTTAAACAGCTCGCCCAGGCCATAGATTGATCCAAGAATGATCACCATCACGATGGGCACCATCAGCACTACCATTAGCAAACTTTCCAGTAATTCTAACATCTTCACCTCGTATCATGCCGCTGCCGCCGGCGATGTTGCTATGCTTATCCCCCTTTATACCAGTTTATGGCGCGGCAACTTAGGCTTTTTATGTTATACCCCGCAGAAAGCGCACGCGCGGCGACAGGTCATTTGCCCGCCGGCGTAAGATCGGCGACAATTCGTAGCCATCAACGCGCGTCACCCAGCGCAACGTTTAATCTCATACAAGGCGCACAGGCATGCAGGCCGAAATTCTTTTAACCCTGAAACTCCAGCAACGCCTTTTTGCCGATCCGCGGCGCATCGCCCTGCTCAAGCAGATCAAACACACCGGCTCCATCAGCCAGGGCGCAAAACTGGCGGGCATCAGCTATAAAAGCGCCTGGGACGCCATCAGCGCCATGAACGAACTGGCGGAGCAGACCCTGGTGGAACGCGCCACCGGCGGCAAAGGCGGCGGCGGCGCCACCCTGACGCGGTATGCGGAGCGGCTGCTGCAGCTTTACGACCTGTTGGGGCAAATCCAGCAAAAGGCCTTTGACGTGCTGCAGGACGACCCGTTACCGCTTGATAGCCTGTTGGCGGCCATTTCGCGCTTTTCGCTGCAGACCAGCGCCCGCAACCAATTTTTCGGCACCGTGCTCACGCGCAGCCATCAGCAGGTGCAGCAACACGTCGATATCCTGCTGGCGGATGGGCGCACACGGCTGGCGGTGGCCCTGACGCAGCAAAGCGCCGACCGGTTGCAGCTGGCGCCGGGGAAGGAAGTGCTGCTGCTTATCAAAGCGCCCTGGGTGTCGGTGCGCGCGGGCCATGTCGCCGTCCCCGGCGCCGATAATGTCCTGCACGGCACCCTGGCCCATCTGGAAGAAGGCGAGGAGAACGACGAGGCGCTGCTGAAGCTTGCCGGCGGGGAAATCGTCTGCGCCACCTTGCCAAAAAATGCGGCGGCCGAACAACATTTGTCGGCGGGACTGCCAATCACAGCATATTTTAACGCCGACCAGGTCATCATCGCCACGCTGTGCTGAAAGCGCGCCCGCGCATTGACTTTAGGCGGTAAAAAAAAGATGCTGACGACATAAGTTGCATAAAAAGGAACAATCAATGTCGTCATTGCATATTTCGCAAGGGTCGTTTCGTCTTAGCGATACACGCCGGTTAACTATCGGAGAATTGACGCTGCGCAGCGCAGAGCGCTGGGCCTTTGTCGGCGCCAACGGCAGCGGCAAGTCCGCCCTGGCCCGCGCCCTGGCCGGTGATTTGGCGGTGTTGTCCGGCCTGAGGCAAAGCGATTATCAACGCATCTCCCGGCTTTCACTGGAGCAGTTGCAAAAACTGGTCGAGCAGGAATGGCAACGCAACAATACCGATCTGCTGAGCGATGGCGAGGAGGACACCGGGCGTACCACCGCAGAAATCATTCAGCAGGATATCAGTGACGCGGCGTTATGCCATGAACTGGCCGGGCGGTTTGGCATAACGCATTTGCTATCGCGCCGCTTTAAATACCTGTCGACGGGTGAAACGCGTAAAACCCTGCTGTGCCAGGCGCTGATGGCCCGGCCGGACCTGTTGATCCTGGATGAGCCCTTCGACGGATTGGATGTCGCCTCCCGGGCGCAGCTCGGCGATATGCTGCGCGTCCTGGCGGACAGGTCCATGACCCTGGTGCTGGTGCTTAACCGGTTTGACGATATCCCCGACTATATCGATAACGTCGGCATCCTGGTGGATTGCGCCTTAACCTGTACCGGCGATCGCGCCACGCTTTTGGCCGAGGCGCTGGTGGCGCAGCTGGCGCACGCGGAATCCCTTTCCGGCATGCGCCTGCCGGAAACCGAAGCGCCCAGGCTAAACGTCGCCCTGCCCGCCGACCGGCCGCTGATCACCCTGCGCAACGGCGTGGTCTCCTACCAGGATCGGCCGATCCTGCATCATCTTGACTGGGAGGTATTGCCCGGCCAGCACTGGCAAATTGTCGGGCCGAACGGCGCCGGCAAATCAACCCTGCTCAGCCTGGTAACCGGCGATCATCCCCAGGGTTACAGCAATGACCTGACGCTGTTCGGCCGCCGCCGCGGCAGCGGCGAAACGATTTGGGATATTAAACGGCATATCGGCTATGTCAGCAGCAGCCTGCATCTGGATTACCGGGTCAGCGCCAGCGCGCGCAGCGTGATTTTATCCGGCTTTTTTGATTCCATCGGCGTCTACCAGGCGGTGTCCGACCGCCAGCAGCAGCTGACCGGCCAATGGCTGCGACTGCTGGGGCTGGAGGCGACGGCGGATGCGCCGTTTCACGGCTTATCCTGGGGACAGCAGCGCCTGACGCTTATCGCCCGCGCCCTGGTCAAGCACCCCGCCCTGCTGATTCTTGACGAGCCGCTGCAAGGGCTGGACCCCCTTAACCGGCAACTGGTGCGCCGTTGGATCGACGTGCTGATCGGCGAAGGCGAAACGCAGCTGCTGTTTGTTTCCCATCACGCGGAAGATGCCCCGCACTGTATTACGCACCGGCTGACGTTCGTCCCCCAGGATGATGCCTATCGCTATCAGATCGATGACCTGCGCCGTTAGCGCTCCGGCGCGACGTTAACCCCGCATCGCCGCCCTGCCTGGCGGCGATGCGGATGATAGGCCGGTGGGAACGCTCTCCCCTTTTCCGGCCGGCCTTCCTCATTCCTTCGTGATTATCCTGGCCAACCTCTGATTTTGCCTGAGGCATGGCGCGCGAAAATGCGCTAATATTGAGTGTAATCGATTTCATTTTTTATCGGTACGATCACCTTTTTTCGGTTTTAGCCATGCTAATTTACCGCGATGAAAGGTTACAGGAGTCATAAATGTCTATATTAGTCACGGGTGGTAGCGGTTACATTGGTAGTCATACCTGCCTGCAGTTGAGCGCTGCCGGTTTCAGCCCGGTCATTTTGGATAACCTGAGCAATAGCAAACGCAGCGTGCTTGAAACAATGGCGCGCCTCGGCAAGATAACACCCGCGTTTTACCACGGTGATGTCCGAGATAAGGCGTTATTGGCACGTATTTTTGCCGAGCATGCCATCGATGCCGTGATTCATTTCGCCGGTTTGAAAGCGGTGGGCGAATCGGTGCAAAAACCCATCGACTACTATGATAACAATGTCTGCGGCACCCTGACGCTGGTGGCCGCCATGCGCGAGGCGGGCGTCAGGAACCTGATCTTCAGCTCTTCGGCCACCGTATACGGCGATCAGCCCGTGGTCCCCTATGACGAAAGCCTTCCCACCGGCCAGCCTTCCAGCCCCTATGGCCGCAGCAAGCTGATGGTCGAGCAGATCCTGGCGGACGCGCAGCGCGCGCAGCCGGAGTGGAGCATGACATTATTACGCTATTTCAATCCGGCCGGCGCCCATCCCTCCGGCGATATGGGCGAAGACCCGCAGGGCATTCCCAACAACCTGATGCCGTTTATCGCCCAGGTTGCGGTGGGGCGCCGTCCATCACTGGCCATCTTCGGTAATGATTTCCCCACCCATGACGGCACCGGCGTACGCGACTATATTCATGTCATGGATCTGGCGGACGGCCATGTCGCGGCGCTGAAGGCGCTGCGGAATAAACCCGGCACCCATATTTATAATCTTGGCGCCGGCGTCGGGTACAGCGTGCTGGACGTGGTGAAAGCCTTTAGCAACGCCTGCGGCAAACCGGTGCCATATCATTTCGCGCCGCGCCGCGAAGGCGATCTGGCCGCCTATTGGGCCGCGCCGGATAAAGCCGCGCGTGATTTGCACTGGCGGGTCAGCCGCTCGCTGGAAGAGATGGCCGCCGATACCTGGCGCTGGCAGTCGCGCCACCCGAACGGTTATCCGGATTGAGTTTCAGGAGAAAGTATGCAACATTTTAACCCCGTCGATCATCCCCATCGGCGGTACAATCCGCTCAGCGGACAATGGGTTCTGGTCTCGCCGCACCGCGCCAAGCGCCCGTGGCAGGGCCAGCAGGAAACGCCGTCGGTGCAAACGTTGCCCCGGCACGACCCCGACTGTTTTCTCTGTCCGGGCAATACCCGCGTATCGGGCGATAAAAACCCCGACTACACCACCACCTACGTATTTACCAATGATTTTGCCGCGCTGATGACGGATACCCCGGACGCCCCGGCCGGCGATAATCCCCTGATGCGCTGTGAAAGCGCGCGCGGCACCAGTCGCGTTATCTGTTTTTCCCCCGATCACAGCAAAACCCTGCCGGAGTTATCTTTGCCGGCGCTGGAAGCCGTGATCAAGACCTGGCAGGAACAAAGCGCCGATCTGGGACAGCGCTATCCCTGGGTGCAGGTATTTGAAAATAAAGGCGCGGCCATGGGATGTTCCAACCCCCATCCGCACGGCCAGATCTGGGCCAACAGCTTTTTGCCCAACGAGGCCGAGCGCGAAGACCGGCTGCAGCGCGACTACTTCTTGCAGCAGCATTCCCCGCTGCTGATGGATTACCTGAAGCTGGAACTGGCGGACGGCGCGCGCACGGTGGTGGAAACCGAACACTGGCTGGCGGTGGTGCCCTACTGGGCGGCCTGGCCGTTTGAAACCCTGCTGCTGCCCAAGGCCCATGTGTTGCGTCTGGACGACCTGGACCCCGCGCAAAGCGCCGATCTGGCCGTGGCCATTAAAAAGCTGACCAGCCGTTACGATAATTTGTTCAACTGCTCCTTTCCTTATTCGATGGGCTGGCACGGCGCGCCCTATCTTGAGCAGGACAATAGCCACTGGCAGCTGCACGCACACTTTTATCCGCCGCTGTTACGTTCGGCAACGGTGCGGAAATTTATGGTTGGTTATGAAATGCTGGCGGAAACCCAGCGTGACCTGACCGCTGAACAAGCCAGCGATCGCCTGCGCGCGGTCAGCGATATTCATTTTCGGGAATCCGGAGTAGCACAATGACCTTAAAAAACACCACCGAAGCTGTTTTCCGCCAGACCTACGGCTATGACGCCACCCTCACGGTACAGGCTCCCGGGCGCGTTAATCTGATTGGCGAACACACCGACTATAATGACGGTTTTGTACTGCCGTGCGCCATTGACTACGCCACGGTTGTCAGCGCGGCAAAACGTGATGATCGTCAAATCCGGGTTATTGCCGTGGATTGTGACGGCGAGCAAGACATTTTTTCCCTGGATGAGCCAATTTTGTCTCATCCGACCCAGCAATGGTCCAATTATGTGCGCGGCGTGATCAAACATTTACAGCA
This sequence comes from Sodalis sp. C49, assembly GCF_046352915.1. NCBI lineage: Bacteria > Pseudomonadati > Pseudomonadota > Gammaproteobacteria > Enterobacterales > Bruguierivoracaceae > Sodalis > Sodalis sp. C49. Next base: position 2,081,595 of record NZ_CP163303.1, read on the forward strand.
ACGCGACCCGCACTTCGGCGGCGCCGATCTGGTGCTGAGCGGCAACGTCCCGCAGGGCGCGGGCTTAAGCTCGTCGGCCTCGCTGGAAGTGGCGGTGGGCAAGGCGATACAAACGCTTTATCACCTGGCGCTGGATAACGTCGCCCTGGCGCTGAACGGCCAGGAAGCGGAGAACCAGTTTGTCGGCTGTAACTGCGGCATTATGGATCAGCTGATCTCCGCGCTGGGCAAGGATAACCACGCGCTGCTGATCGATTGCCGCACTCTGGGCACGCGCGCGGTGCCGATGCCGGATAACGTGGCGGTGGTGATTATCAATTCCAACGTCAAACGCGGTCTGGTGGACAGTGAATACAATGCCCGCCGCGAACAATGCGAAACCGGCGCGCGTTTTTTTACCGCCGATAAGCTGCGCGATGTGGAATTAAGCCAGTTCGCCGCCGTTGAGCATGAATTGGATCCGGTTGTCGCTAAGCGCGTGCGCCATGTCCTGACGGAAAACGCGCGCACGCTGGCGGCGGCGGATGCCCTGGCCGCGGGGGATTTGACCCTGATGGGCACCCTGATGGCGCAGTCCCATGCCTCAATGCGCGACGACTTTGAGATTACCGTGCCGCCCATCGATACCCTGGTGGACATCGTGAAGCGGGAAATCGGCGATCGGGGCGGCGTGCGTATGACCGGCGGTGGTTTTGGCGGATGCGTGGTGGCGCTGATGCCGACGGACCGCGTGGACGCGGTGCGCCAGGCGGTCGCCAGCCAGTATCAGCAAAAAACCGGCCTGAAAGAGGCGTTTTATGTATGTCACGCGAGTGAAGGAACAGCCATATGCTAAAAGAGTATGAATCAGGTATCGCCCCTGACGGCCAGCCATTCCAATGCGTCACCCTGGGAACCGAACAGGGGATGCAGATTACGCTGATGGATTGGGGCGCCACCTGGCTTTCGTGCCAGCTGCCGCTGAAATCCGGCAATAAGCGCGAGGTGCTCCTGGGCTGTCCGTCGCCGGAGGAATATACCCGCCAGACGGCCTACCTGGGTGCCACCGTCGGCCGCTATGCCAACCGTATCGCCAATGCCACCCTGACCCGTAGCGGCGGCACCTGGCCGCTCAGCGCCAATCAGGGCGCCCATCAGCTGCACGGCGGTCCGCAGGGATTCCACGCCCGCCGCTGGTTATGCGTCGAACATACCCAGACCTCAGTGCTGTTCCGGCTGCAATCCGCCGACGGCGATCAGGGGTTTCCGGGTAATCTGGTCGCCGAAGTGCGCTATACCGTTAACGACGACGGCCAGGTGGCCATTGACTATCGGGCGACGGTGGATAAAGCGTGCCCGGTAAACCTGACCAACCATGCTTATTTCCATCTGGACGGCGCCAATAGCGATGTGCGCCAGCAAAAACTGCAGATTTACGCCACGCAATACCTGCCGGTGGACAGCGAAGGCATTCCCTGCGCGCCGTTAACCGATGTGGAAAATACCGGCATGGATTTTCGCCAGCCCAAGACCATCGCCAGGGATTTCCTGCGCGATCGCGATCAGCAGCGCATGAAAGGCTATGATCACGCCTATCTGCTCTACCCCGCCTGCACTGACGGCGAGACGCCGGCCGCCCAGTTGTGGTCGGCGGATAATCAGGTCTTGCTGAAAGTGTATACCACCGCGCCGGCGCTACAGCTTTATACCGGCAATTTCCTGGCCGGCACGCCGGCGCGCCAGGGCGGCGATTATCAGAACTACAGCGGCGTGGCGCTGGAAAGCGAATTCCTGCCGGACAGCCCTAACCATCCGGAATGGCCACAGCCGGATTGTTGGCTAAAACCCGGTGAAACTTATCATTCATCAACCCGTTATCAGTTTGTCGCGCTCTGACTGCTATCGCTGAACCATTTATTTCGCTATGTTTGACCTTATGCGGTTGCCGCCCCACCCGGCCAGGCAATATAATGCTAATAGTATTCATAAAAATCTTTAGACTTTAAGGAGTCAAGCGATGGCTGTAACGAAACTGGTTCTGGTACGACACGGTGAAAGCCAGTGGAACAATGAAAATCGTTTCACCGGCTGGACGGACGTCGATCTGTCCGACAAAGGCCGTACTGAAGCGAAACAAGCGGGTAAGCAGCTGAAGGAAGAAGGTTTTATCTTCGATTTTGCTTATACTTCCGTCTTAAAGCGCGCCATCCATACTCTGTGGAACATTCTGGACGAACTGGATCAGGCCTGGCTGCCGGTGGAAAAATCCTGGCGCCTGAATGAACGCCATTACGGCGCGTTGCAGGGTCTGAATAAATCGGAAACCGCTGAAAAATACGGCGACGAACAGGTAAAGCAATGGCGTCGTGGTTTTGCCGTCACACCGCCGGAATTGAGCCGCGATGACGAACGTTTCCCCGGCCACGATCCCCGCTACGCAAAACTGACCGCGGAAGAGCTGCCGACCACTGAAAGCCTGGCGCTGACCATTGAGCGCGTCACCCCCTACTGGAACGATACAATTTTACCGCGCATGAAAAAAGGCGAGCGCGTTATTATCGCCGCGCACGGCAACTCAATCCGCGCCTTGGTGAAATTTCTGGATAATATGAGCGAAGAAGAGATTCTTGAGCTGAATATCCCGACCGGCGTACCGCTGGTGTATGAATTCGACGAAAACATGAAACCGGTGAAGCATTACTATCTGGGCAACGCTGCGGAAATCGCCGCCAAGGCCGCCGCGGTAGCCAACCAGGGTAAAGCGAAATAACCCTGTAAATCCCCCCGGCGCCCGCGCCGGGAGAATAAACGCCGCAAATCCGCGTTATTTGCCGGATAAGCATCATCCGGCAATATCCTTTCAGGCAGCAGGGTTAACGTCCCGGCCCGCCGCCAGACGCCGTGCCCGTACCGCCTGGGCCAATTGGTTTAACATCACTTCGGTATCCGGCCAGCCTATGCAGGCATCGGTAATGCTTTTGCCATAAACCAAGGGTTCACCGCTCTCAAGGCTCTGGTTACCCTCCACCAGGTGGCTTTCCACCATGACGCCGATAATGCCCTTTTCGCCCGCCGTCAGCTGCGTGCAGACATCCTGCGCGACCTCCATTTGTTTTTTGTACTGCTTGCTGCTGTTAGCGTGGCTGCAATCTATCATCACCTGGGCGGGCAGGTTGGCCTTGGCCAGCCCCACTTTTACCGCGTTAACATGGTGAGCGCTGTAATTGGGCTCCCTGCCGCCGCGCAGAATGATATGGCAGTCGCTATTGCCGCTGGTGTTGACGATGGCGGAATGGCCCCACTTGGTCACCGACAAAAAACAATGGGCGGCGCCGGCGGCATTGATAGCGTCAATGGCGACCTTGATGGTGCCGTCGGTGCCGTTTTTAAAACCCACCGGACAGGAGAGGCCTGAGGCCAGCTCGCGATGCACCTGTGATTCGGTGGTGCGCGCGCCGATGGCGCCCCAGCTCATCAGATCCGCGACGTACTGCGGGGTGATCATATCCAGGAACTCGCCGGCCGCCGGCAGGCCGGTATCGTTAATGTCCAGCAGGAGTTTACGGGCAATGCGCAGGCCCTGGTTAATCTGGAAGCTGTTATCCATTAGCGGGTCATTGATAAGCCCTTTCCAGCCTACGGTGGTGCGCGGTTTCTCAAAATATACCCGCATCACTATTTCCAGATCGCCGCTCAGCTGCTGGCGCAAAGCAAGCAAACGCGCGGCATATTCTGTGGCCGCCGCGGTATCATGAATCGAGCAGGGACCGATAACCACCAGCAGGCGGTCGTCGTTGCCCTTGAGGATCTTGTGAATTGCGGCGCGGGCGCTTGATACCGTCCTGGCGGCGCGCTCGGTGGCGGGGAATTTTTCCAGCAGCGCCACCGGCGGCAGTAACTCTTTAATATCTTTAATTCTTAGATCGTCGTTAAGGTAATTCATAGGGGGTCCGTTTTCTCTCCACGCGGCTGCGCTTATTCATAACATCTTGAATTTTTGCCGTTTAATCTCACTGGCGGGATTGATACTGTACACATGCTTTCAAGCCTTTCGCCAGTAAATTGCCTTGAAATTTGATAACTCCCGATTCTTGGCTATCCTTAAATAGTGATAAGCCAACGATAACGGGAACTTAAAAGCCCCGCTCTTTCGGCTTACCATTTCCTTGCGAGGCCATTGGGTGCGCCTCGGTGAGGTTTTGCGCCCGCTAAACATGTCAAAATGCGGGTTTGATAATCACCCCTGGCACGAAAGAGGGAAAATAATATGCAAACCACTACCACGAAGAAAATGGCAATGTTGTTTATTACCGCTGTAATGACCCTGGGCAGCGGTGCGGCCATGGCTGCAGATTCTACAGCAGCCGGCAGCACCAATTCCAATAATGGCCAGCAAAACCAATCTGGCGGTGCCGGTTCTAAAGAGAATACCGCGCCAAATGGCGTCAGCAACGACAAAATCAATACCGGCGGCACCGATACCTCCAAGACCGGCAGCACCGACGCCACCTCTGATTTAAACGCCTCCGAGGTACACAAAAATACCATGTGTAAAGACGGCCGTTGCCCGGACACCAATTCCAAAGTTGAAACCGGCCAAAGCGGCACTACCGAGGCCACTAAAACCGACGGCACCACCAATTAAAAACTGAACCGGCAGGCTTCCCCCTGCTTTATTATTCAGCTTTTTCAAGAGAAATCAGGTTACAGCCTGGTTTCTTTTTTTATGTATTATGGCTGCTGAGCGGCATTATCCAGCGCGTTTGTTATAAAGAATAGCATCAAGGCGCCAAACCGGCTCAACGTTCCGCCGCCCGCGGCATTTATTATTACCGCCGCCGTTACCATAATAACCTGAGAAATCCCTACGGCAACCCTTCGTTTCTCGGCTACTATCTTGGTAGACAGGTTGCGCTTTTACAGGAAAATGCATGGCATCGACACATAACCCTTCGCCATCCCATGCCCAGGAGCATGGGACGCAGGCGAACAACAATAATAAACGCCTGATGGCGGCCTTTGCCATAACGGCTGTTTTTATGGCCGTGGAAGTGGCGGGCGGGCTGCTGTCGGGATCGCTGGCGCTGCTGGCCGATGCGGGGCATATGCTGACCGACGCCGCCGCGTTGTTGATGGCCTTGCTGGCGGTACGGTTCGCCCAACGTAAACCCAGCAGCAGCCATACCTTCGGCTACCTGAGATTGACCACCCTGGCGGCCTTCGTGAACGCGCTGGCCCTGCTGTTGATTACCGCGCTGATTGTCTGGGAGGCGATACGGCGTTTTTACCAACCCCATCCGGTGGCCGGCTGGACCATGATGATTATCGCCGTTGCCGGCCTGTTGGCCAACCTGCTGTCTTTCGTGCTGCTGCATGGGGGAGAAGGTGAAAAAAACATCAACCTGCGCGCCGCCGCGCTGCATGTGCTGGGGGATTTATTGGGATCGGTCGGGGCGATTATCGCGGCGGTGGTGATATTGATGACCGGCTGGATGCCCATCGATCCGATCTTATCCATCCTGGTCTCGTGCCTGGTGCTGCGCAGTGGTTGGCGGCTGATGCGCGAAAGCCTCCATGAGCTGCTCGAGGGCACGCCCAGCCGCATAGATATCGAGAAACTGAAACGGGATCTGTCGCTGAATATTCCCGAGGTGCGCAACATCCATCATGTCCATATCTGGCAAGTGGGCGAAAAACCGGTGATGACCCTGCATGCGCAGGTGATTCCGCCCTATGATCATGATGCGCTGCTGCATCAAATCCAGCATTTTCTGCTGGACCATTACCACATCAGCCATGCCACCGTGCAGATGGAATACCGCAACTGCCCCGAGGACGATTGCGGTATCAACGGCGGCGGCGGGCTGGCCCATGCCCACCATCATCATTAAGCGTTGCCGGTAACCCGTACCTTAAGCTCGGCGGCAAAGGCCAGCATGCGGTTTAACGGCACCAGCGCCTTGACACGCAATTCATCCGGCACATGGACCTCATGGGCAGCCCCGCCCTGTTCAAGGCCGTCAGCGACGGCTTTCAGGCCGTTCATGGCCATCCAGGGGCAATGGGCGCAGCTGCGGCAGGTGGCGCCATCACCGGCGGTGGGTGCCTCAAGCAGGGTTTTATCCGGACAGGCCTGCTGCATTTTATAAAATATGCCGCGATCGGTCGCGACGATCATTTGCTGCTGCGGCAGGGTTTTTGCCGCCTGGATCAGCTGGCTGGTCGACCCGACCGCATCGGCCATGGCGACGATGGCCTGGGGCGATTCAGGGTGTACCAGCACCGCCGCGTCCGGATAAAGCTGTTTCATATTGAGCAATGCCTGGGTCTTGAACTCGTCATGGACGATGCAGGCGCTCTGCCAGCATAAAATATCCGCGCCGGTCTGGCTTTGTACATACCTTCCGAGATGCCGGTCCGGCGCCCAGATGATTTTTTCCCCCAGGCTATCAAGATGCTCGATAAGATCAACGGCGATGCTGGAGGTAACAACCCAGTCGGCGCGCGCTTTAACCGCCGCCGAGGTATTGGCGTAGACCACCACGGTGCGGTCCGGATGGGCGGCGCAAAACGCGCTGAACTCCTCCACCGGGCATCCCAGGTCCAGCGAACATTCGGCCTTCAGGGTCGGCATCAGCACCGTTTTCTCGGGGCTGAGGATTTTCGCCGTTTCCCCCATAAACCGCACGCCGGCCACCAGGAGCGTGGTGGCGGGATGCGTGCTGCCAAACCGCGCCATTTCAAGCGAATCGGCCACGCAGCCGCCGGTCGCCTCCGCCAGCGCCTGGATTTCCGGGTCGGTATAATAATGGGCGACCATAACGGCGTTGCGCTGTTTCAGCAAGCGCGCGATCTTGGCGTAATAGAATTCTTTTTCATCCGCGTTCAGGGCGCGCGGTTTGGGTGGGAAAGGATAGATGGCCGCATTGACATCCAACACTTCGCTCATTGCTTATATCCTGCTGTGTTCCCGCGCATGGGCTGGGCGCCGTTAAAGGCGTTTGCACAGTCTATGCAGCGCGTGTGTTTTATATACTAAACAAAATAATCAATTTTTAACCAAATGTCCTGTTAATTTTGTATTTTTTTGTGTTTTTGTTTAGTTAATATGACTTTGGTATGCAGGCAGGCGCTGAAGGCAAAACATTAATGGATTTTACGGCGCCGCACCAGTCGATATGTGCGATACAGGGCGCAATGTCGCAAAATTCTTGTGGATACCGCTGTCTCGCGGCGCTCGGCTCGAACTTGCGCAGGTTCCCATCCGCACGACGAGTGCGCTATGTAAATACGTATAGTGGAGGCAAACCTGGGGAATTTTATAACAATGGTGGGTCGTGCAGGATGACTCGGCCGTTGGCCTCGCCCTGCGGGTCGTTGCCGTACCGGCAACGCTGTCTCGCTGCGCTCGGCTCGAACCTGCGCAGGTTCTCATCCGCACGACGAGTGCGCTATGTAAATACGTATAATGGAGTCAAACCTGGGGAATTTTATAACAATGGTGGGTCGTGCAGGATGACTCGGCCTTTGGCCTCGCCCTGCGGGGCGTTGCCGTACCGGCAACGCTGTCTCGCTGCGCTCGGCTCGAACCTGCGCAGGTTCTCATCCGCACGACGAGTGCGCTATGTAAATACGGATAATGGCGACAAGCTTGGGGAACTTTATAATAATGGTGGGTCGTGCAGGATGACTCGGCCGTTGGCCTCGCCCTGCGGGTCGTTGCCGTACCGGCAACGCTGTCTCGCTGCGCTCGGCTCGAACCTGCGCAGGTTCTCATCCGCACGACGAGTGCGCTATGTAAATACGGATAATGGCGACAAGCTTGGGGAACTTTATAATAATGGTGGGTCGTGCAGGATGACTCGGCCGTTGGCCTCGCCCTGCGGGTCGTTGCCGTACCGGCAACGCTGTCTCGCTGCGCTCGGCTCGAACCTGCGCAGGTTCTCATCCGCACGACGAATGCGCTATGTAAATACGGATAATGGCGACAAGCTTGGGGAACTTTATAATAATGGTGGGTCGTGCAGGATTCGAACCTGCGACCAATTGATTAAAAGTCAACTGCTCTACCAACTGAGCTAACGACCCCTTGGCGGGATTTACTGTGTGGCGACCGGATAGTGGTGGGTCGTGCAGGATGACTCGGCCTTTGGCCTCGCCCTCCGGGTCGTTGCCGTACCGGCAACGCTGTCTCGCTGCGCTCGGCTCGAACCTGCGCAGGCTCGAATCTGACACAACTCCTGCGCTATACCACACTAGCGACGGTGTTCATAAAGCTTGATATCTGCAAAATTGGTGGGTCGTGCAGGATTCGAACCTGCGACCAATTGATTAAAAGTCAACTGCTCTACCAACTGAGCTAACGACCCTGATATCCGTTATTTTGCTGGCGCCCGGGATGTCACGCTTTCCCGTGGCAACGGCGGCATATATTACTTTCTAAAATTTTCTGCGCAACCTAAATTTGCACAATAGCGTTCAACTGCTTGATCTTCGAGCATCCAGGCCTGAATCCGGCGGGTAATACCCGCAAGAGGCCTGAATGGTTCAAAGACTGGACAGGCGTTTTTGCGCTTGTTTGGCAGAATCCGTGTTGGGATAAAGTTTGATAACCTGCTGGTAAACGGCCTTGGCTTTGTCGGTCTGGCCTTTTTCCTGCATGATTACCCCAACTTTAAACAGGGCTTCGGAGCTTTTGGGTGATTTGGGGTAATTTTTAACGACCAGGGCAAAATAATACGCCGCATCGTCCTTTTTACCTTTGTTGTAATTCAACTGACCCAACCAGTAGTTGGCATTGGGCTGGTAGGTTGAATCCGGATAACGTTTAACAAAATTCTGGAATGCCGTGATGCCCTGATCGTACTGTTTTTTCTCCAGTACCAAAGCCACCGCCGCGTTGTAATCGGTATTGGCGTCACCGGTGCTGCTGCCGGCCGAAGAGGCCGCAGGAGCCGCCGCATCGGCGCTGGCGCCAGTGGACGGGGTTGCCGCGCCGCTGTTGTCCGCACCGCTGTCAGGCGTGGCCGCAGCCGCATCCTGGCCGCCTTTGCTGCTCAGGCTGTCCATTTGCTGATAGATTTGTTTCTGGCGCTCCACCACTTGCGAAAGCTGGTACTGGCTTTCCTGGATTTGACCCCGCAAGGAATCGATATCGCGCTGAGTGTCGGAGAGTTGTTGCTGAAGTTGAGTTAATAGCTGACCGTGAGCGTTGGAAATACGCTCAAGTTGAGTGACCCGATCTTCCACCGAGCCGGAGCCGACATTACTGATTGGCGCTTGGGCGGTAGCGGCCCAAGGGGCCGCTACGCCAACCAGCAACGACAGACTTAACAGGTAATGTCTGAAGTTACCGCTCATGCAATTCTCTTAGTATACCAGTACGGCACGACGGTTTTTGGCATAAGCCGATTCGTCATGTCCCAGCACAGCCGGCTTCTCTTTACCGTAAGATACGATAGAGATCTGGTCGACAGAGACGCCTTTACCCTGAAGATACATCTTCACGGCATTGGCGCGACGTTCGCCCAGGGCGATGTTATATTCCGGCGTACCGCGTTCATCCGCATGACCTTCTACGGTCACTTTATAGGATGGGTTGCTGCGCAGGAAGTTAGCATGTGCGTCCAGCATCTGGGCGAAATCAGAACGGATATCGTACTTATCAAGATCGAAGTAAACGATATTGTTCCGTTGCAGTTCTTGCATCTGCAGACGCGCTTGTTCTTCGGAAGAAGAATTGGCACCGCTCGCATTGTCCATACCAGTGCCAGCGCCCATGGCAGAATCTGCGCCATTGTTAGCGCTTTTGTGGGAACTACACGCGGCGATAGCCAGTACAGGCACGGCCAGCATCAGCCCTTTTAGCACTTTGTTCAGTTGCATCTCATTTTCCTTTTATAGTTTGCCATACATATTTACACATGCATCACAGATTCGGAGACCAGGCAGGAAATTTGACCTGTCCATCAGTCGCCGGAAGACGCGCTTTGAAACGCCCATCAATCGAAACCAGCTGTAGCACGGAACCCATCCCTTGTGTAGAGCTGTAGATAACCATGGTGCCATTGGGTGCGAGGCTAGGTGTTTCATCCAGGAACGTGGCCGTTAAAACTTGCACGGCTCCCGTCGCCAGATCTTGTTTAGCGATATGCTGAGCGCCGCCGTTGCTGCTGACCATGACCAGGAACTTACCGTCCGCGCTCACGTCGGCGTCCTGGTTCTGGGAACCTTCCCAGGTCAGGCGCTGCGGGCTACCGCCGTTGATACCCACTTTATACACTTGCGGACGGCCGCCCTGGTCCGAGGTATACGCCAGGGTCTGGTTATCCGGGAACCAGGTCGGCTCCGTGTTGTTGCTGCGACCGTCGGTCACTTGCGTTATTTGGCCGGAGCCTAAATTCATCACATAAATATTTAAACTACCGGATTTCGACAGGGCGAAAGCCAGCTTGGAGCCGTCCGGCGAAAAGGCCGGCGCGCCGTTATGCTGCGGGAAGCTGGCAATCTGCCTTACCGTTTGTTTATAGACATCCTGCACCACCAGCGCCGAGCGTCCGCTTTCAAACGTCACATAGGCCACCTTGCTGCCGTCAGGCGACCAGGCCGGCGACATCAGCGGCTGGGGAGACCGGTGGACCACAAACTGGTTGAACCCGTCATAGTCGGCTATGCGCAGCTCATAAGGATACTGCCCGCCGTTGGTTTGCACCACATAAGCGATACGGGTGCGAAACGCGCCCTTGATCCCGGTCAATTTTTCAAAAACGCCGTCGCTGGCGGCATGGGCACCGTAACGCAGATCGGATTTTTTCACTTTAAACTGGTTTTGCTCCAATACCGCGCCGGGGTTGCCGGAGGTATCAACCAGTTGGTAGGAGATGACAAAATTACCGTCGGCGCTGGGTTGGATCTGCCCCACGACAACCGCGTCGATACCCAGGGCGGTCCATGCCGCCGGTGTGACTTCGGCGGCCGTACCGGGCTGCTGCGGCATACGCGCCACATCGATCGGGTTAAATTTACCGCTGTTGCGCAAATCCGCGCCGACAATGCCGCCGATGTCCTCGGGCGCGGCGCCCGGTCCCGCCCATTTAAACGGAATCACGCCAATCGGCCGCGCCGAGTCAACCCCTTGCGTGATCTCAATTCGCACTTCCGCATGCAGCACGGATGCCCATAAAATCATTAAACCTAGCGCTACTCGAAATGCCTGCTTCATTTCATCTCCCATACCGAGGCGATACGCCACGATAAATTAGCAGAATTTTAACTAAACCACGTAAACAAAACCATATACATCAGGTAGACAACATAGTCTAAATCTTAAACCATCACCGGTATATTTTGACTTCTTTACCCATTATTGCGGTTTAAAATCAATTGGCGCATTTTTGAATACTTCATAAACGGCCTGGCTTGGCGGTTTCGGTATTTTAGCCAGTTTCGCCGCCGAGACAGCCGCCTGGCATAAGGCCGGGTCGCCCCCTTCGGAAGAGACCGAGATGACCATGCCATCAGGAGCCAGCTTCAGGCGCAACACACATGTCTTGCCGGCGAATGAAGGATCGCTGTAAAACTTCGCTTCGATGGCCGCTTTAACCTGACCGGCGTAACTATTTATTTCCGCGCCCGACGCCCCGCTCTCCTTGCTCGCGCCCGTGCCTTTCGGCTTACTGCCCCCGGTTGGCCCGCCGCCGGCTTTGGGCGCGTTTTTCGAATCGGTCAAACCACCCAATAAATCATCGACTTCATTAGACTCTTTTGCAGCGGCGGCGGCGGCGGCTTTTTTCGCATCCCCGGCCGCTTTTTTAGCGGCGGCGGCGGCGGCCTTGGCTTCAGCCGCGGCGGCGGCTTTATCCTTGGCGGCCTGTTCGGCCTTGGCCGCGGCGGCGGCGTCCGCTTTTTCCTTGGCCGCTTCGGCTTTGGCGGCGGCCGCTTTGGCCGCGTCGGCCTTGGCGGTGGCCGCCGCTTTTTCGGCGGCGGCGGCTTTGGCGGCTTCCGCCTTGGCGGCCGCCGCTTCCGCGGCCGCTTCTTTTTTCGCGTCTTCTACGGCTTTCGCCTTGGCGGCCTGCTCGGCCTTGGCCTGCGCTGCCGCGTCAGCCTGCTTTTTCGCCGCCGCAGCAGCCGCCGCGGCCTGTTTACTGGCCTCGGCTTCCGCCTGTTTTTTCGCTTCGGCGGCGGCTTTGGCCTGCTGCGCCGCCTCGGCCTTGGCCTGGGCTGCCGCGGCTTCCGCCTGTTTCTGCTGTTCCTTGGCCTGCTGGGTGGCGGCTTCCGCCTGCTGCTTTTGTTCCGCCGCCTGTTTAGCGGCTTCCGCAGCCTGTTTTTGCTGCTCCGCCTGCTGTTCTTTCTGCTGCTGCGCCGCTTCCTGCGCCGCCAGCCGATCTTTTTCCAATTCTTTCAGGCGCTGCTGCTCGGCGGCCTGCTTTTGCTGCAGCTCTTCCGCCTGCTGTTGCGCCTGTTTTTCCCGCAGCTGCGACGCGCGCTGAGCGTCCGTCTGCTGCTGCTGTTGACGGTTATACTGCTGCACCACGGCACCGGGATCGACCATAACCGCGTCGATGGACGAGCCGCCTCCGCCGCCGCCACTGGATTCGAGAGTCTGCGTGTAGGAACTCCAGACCAGTAACCCGATCAGGAGAATATGCAGAACAATCGAAATAATAATGGCGCGTTTGAGCTTATCGTTCTGTTCGGTTGCCTTTACCACAATCGATTCCCACAAACAGATTTGCCAGTTAAATCGCGCATGATCAGCATGCCGTTAAATGGGCTGGGTCATCAGGCCCACCGACTTCACGCCGGCCTGATGCAGCAAATTCAGCGCCTTGATAATCTCATCATAAGGCACGTCTTTCGCGCCGCCGATAAGGAATACCGCTTTGGGATTGGCCGTAATGCGCGAGCGCGCCTCGGCCACCACCTGCTCCGGCGGCAACTGTTCCATACGGTTGTGATCCACCACCAGGCTGTACTGGCCAACGCCCGATACTTCGACGATCACCGGCGGATTATCATCGCTGCTGACCGCTTTTGAATCCGTCGCGTCGGGCAAATCCACCTCGACGCTCTGGGTGATAATGGGCGCCGTCGCCATGAAAATCAACACCAGCACCAGCAGCACGTCAAGCAGTGGAACAATGTTAATTTCCGACTTAATTTGATTCCGACCACGTCTGCGGGCCATGTTCTCCCCTCCTTCTACTTAGCGCTATCGCTGCTGGCGAAGGCCTGGCGATGCAGGATGGCGATGAACTCTTCGGTAAAGTTGTCGTAGTTCTGGTCCAGCTTGTTCACGCGCTGGCTAAGGCGGTTATAGGCCATCACCGCCGGAATAGCGGCGAACAGGCCGATGGCCGTGGCGATCAGCGCTTCGGCGATACCGGGGGCGACCATTTGCAGGGTGGCCTGCTTAACCGCGCCCAGGCCGATAAAGGCATGCATGATGCCCCAGACGGTGCCGAACAAGCCGATATACGGGCTGATGGAGCCCACGGTGCCGAGGAAAGGAATATGGGTTTCCAGCGCTTCCAGCTCGCGGTTCATGGAAATCCGCATGGCGCGCGAGGCGCCTTCCACCACCGCTTCAGGCGCATGGCTGTTGGCGCGGTGCAAACGGGCGAATTCTTTAAAGCCGGAATAAAAAATCTGCTCGGATCCCGTCAGCACGTCGCGGCGGGTCTGGCTTTCCTGATACAAGCGGGACAATTCAATACCGGACCAGAATTTGTCCTCAAAGGCTTCCGCCTCGCGGGTGGCCGTGTTTAAAATACGGGTGCGCTGGATGATGATCGCCCAGGATGCAATGGAAAAGCACATTAAAATCAACATGATCAGTTTAACCAGAAAGCTTGCTTTCAGGAACAGATCAAAAATGTTCATGTCAGTCACTGCTTGAACTCCGCGACAATAGACTTAGGAAGCGCGACAGGCTTCATTTGGTGTAGATCAATACAGGCTATCAAAACATCCGCCTGGCTGAGAAGTTGCCCTTCAGCGTTCAGGATGCGTTGCGCAAAAGTCAGAGAGGCACCGCGCATTGAGACGATTTCACTTTCCACTTGCAGCAAATCGTCCAGACGCGCTGAGGCGAGATAGTCCACCGTGATGCGCCTTACCACAAACGCGATATTCTCGCTGAGGAAGGCATGCTGATGGAAATTATGCTGGCGCAGCATTTCGGTACGGGCCCTTTCGTAAAAAACCACGTAGCGTGCGTGATAAACCACACCCCCGGCGTCCGTATCTTCATAATAGACGCGTACCGGCCATCGGAATAACGTATTACTCACTGTACATCCCAGCAACGCAAAACAACGGTGCTTACTATACGCAAGAGCAACACCGTTTGGAATGGATTACCTCGGATGAATGAAAATAATTATGGATAAAGCGGGCACCGGCGCCGCGTGGGACGGGCAATGTAAAGAATATAGCGCAAGTGCTGACAAAAAGACCCGGCATTATACCCGTTGTGTTAATGAAATGCGGGAATAGTGAAATAACCTATTGCGGCGACGGGCTTTATTCGCAAAGGCTTTGCGGTGAAATGCGGTCGCTGAAACAACGCTAAAAACAGCGTTGTTTCGCTTGGCTGTTTAGAGAAATAAATAACCCAGCGCGATGGCCAGCACCACTATCGCCGCCAGCGGCAAAAACGCCAGCCGCCATCCCCATCGGCGCGCGCGAAAACCCACGCCGTGGATAACGCCTGCGCATACCGCCCAGACAATCAGCAAATTATGCCAGGCGGTGAGCGAACTGGTGGTGGAGGCAAAACGCGCCGGCATCCAGAAGACGCAGCCGGCAAGCGCCAGCGCCATGATAAGCGACAGCAGCCGCAACGGGCTGCTGTCGGTCAGGCGGTAGAGGAAATCGGTAACGGACCTGATCACTTCAGGTCGTTCTCTACCCGCTCACCGTCGGACCCGACGACGCCCGGCTGGCTATCTTCATGATGCTCCAGCGCGAGGGCCGTAATAATACCGAAGGCGCAGGCAAGCAGCGTTCCTAATATCCAGGCAAAATACCACATTTTTCAGCTCCTTCCTCAGTACAGCGTATGCGCGTTTTGTTCGATATGCTCTTTGGTAATGCGGCCATACATCTTGTAATAACACCAGATAGTATACAGCAGCACAATCGGCACAAAGATAACGGCGACGATGGTCATGACCTTCAGCGTTAGCAGGCTCGAGGTGGCGTCCCATACCGTCAGGCTGGCTTCCGGCATGGTGCTCGACGGCATGATAAACGGAAACAGGGTAACCCCCGCCGTCAGGATGATGCACGCCACGGTCAGCGATGAGAAAATAAACGCCCATGCGCCTTTGCCGAGCCGGGAACACAGCAAGGTCAGCAGCGGCAATAATACGCCCAGCGCGGGAATAGCCCAGAGTAGCGGGAAGCTGTGATAATTCGCCAGCCACGCGCCGGCTTGGTGCGCGACGGTTTTATTCAGCGGATTGGACACGGCGTTGGTATCGATGACCGAAGTGATGGTAAAACCGTCGATGCCGTTAACCAGCCACACGCCGCCCAGCAGGAATGCCACCATGGATACCAGGCTGCTGATTTGCGCGACGGTACGCACCCGCACCAGCAGATCGCCGCTGACGCGCATTTGCAGATAGGTCGCCCCCATGCCGATAAACATCGCCAGGCTGACAATGCCCGCCAGCAAACCGAAGGGGTTCAGCAATTGAAAGAAATTGCCGGTATAAAACAGGCGCAGGTATTCATCCACGTGGAAAGGTACGCCCTGCAGCAGGTTGCCGAAGGCGACGCCGATCACCACCGGCGGCACGAAACTGCCGATAAAGATGCCCCAGTCCCACATGCCGCGCCAGCGCGGATCTTCTATCTTGGAACGGTAATCAAAACCCACCGGGCGGAAAAACAGCGAAGCCAGCACCAGGATCATGGCGATATAAAAGCCGGAAAACGCCGCGGCGTACACCATCGGCCAGGCGGCGAACAGCGCCCCCCCGGCGGTGACCAGCCAGACCTGGTTGCCTTCCCAGTGCGGGGCGATGGTATTGATCATCACCCGGCGTTCGTTATCCGTTCGGCCAAGGAGGGGCATCAGCATGCCGACGCCCATATCGAAACCGTCGGTTACGGCAAAGCCTATCAGCAGGACACCGATGAGCGCCCACCAGATTAAGCGTAATACTTCATAGTCAAACATGGCGTAGGCTCCTGTTAATAGACTTTCTGCGTGGCGAGCGTCGGCTGCTCGAAATGATAGCGGCCGGTATGCAGGCTGCTAGGCCCCAGGCGCGCATATTTGAACATCAAATACATTTCGGCCACCAGGAACAGGGTATAGAGTCCGCAGATAAGCCCCATGGAGAACAGGATATCGCCGGCGGTCAGGCTGGAATTGGCCACCGCGGTCGGCAGTATTTCGCCGATGGCCCAGGGCTGGCGGCCGTACTCCGCGACAAACCAGCCGGCTTCGATGGCGATCCAGGGAATGGGAATGCCGTACAGCGCGGCGCGGTGCAGCCACGGCCGTTGACCGATACGGTTACGCACCACGCTCCAAAAGGACATGGTGATGATAAGAAGCATCAGCACGCCGCCCAGCACCATGATGCGGAAGGAGAAGTACAGCGGCGCCACGCGCGGGATAGAGTCGTTGGTGGCGCTCTGGATCTGCTCTTCGGTCGCGTTGGGGATGTCATCCGTATAGCGTTTCAGCAGCAGGCCATAGCCCAGATCCTGTTTTATCGCGTTGAACTGGGCGCGCGCCGCCGGATCGGCATGGCCGCCGCGCAGCTGCTGCAACAGCTCATAGGCTTTCATGCCGTTGCGGATACGGATCTGATGCTGCACCATCAGATCCTTGATGCCGGTCACCTGGCGATCCGTCGAACGGGTCGCGATAATGCCCAGGGCAAAAGGGATCTGGATGGAGAAGTTATTGCGCTGGATGGTCTGATCGGGAATGCCAAACAGGGTAAACGCGGCCGGTGCCGGCTGTGTTTCCCATTCCGCCTCGATGGCCGCCAGTTTGGTTTTTTGCACGTCGCCCATTTCATAGCCGGATTCATCACCCAGCACGATAACCGACAACACCGCCGCCATGCCGAACGCCGCCGCGATGGCGTAAGACCGTTTGGCGAAGGCGATATCCCGGCCTTTAAGCAGGTAATAGGAACTGATGCCGAGGACAAACATGGCGCCGGTACAGTAGCCCGCGGCCACGGTATGCACGAATTTTACCTGCGCCACCGGATTGAGCACCAGATCGGCGAAGCTGACCATTTCCATACGCATGGTTTCATAGTTGAAATCCGACGCGATAGGGTTTTGCATCCAGCCGTTGGCCACCAGTATCCACAGTGCGGACAGGTTGGAACCTAACGCCACCATCCAGGTAACCGTCAGATGCTGCGTTTTGCTCAGGCGATCCCAGCCGAAGAAGAACAGGCCGACAAAGGTGGACTCCAGGAAGAAGGCCATTAATCCTTCGATGGCCAGCGGAGCACCAAAAATGTCGCCGACGTAGTGGGAAAAATACGACCAGTTGGTTCCGAACTGGAACTCCATGGTCAGCCCGGTGGCTACCCCCAAGGCAAAGTTGATACCAAACAACTTGCCCCAGAATTTAGTCATATCTTTATAGATTTTTTTGCCGGACAGGACGTACACCGTTTCCATGATGGCTAATAAAAACGCCAGCCCCAGGGTGAGTGGGACAAACAGGAAATGGTACATCGCCGTTAGGGCAAACTGTAACCGTGACAGTTCGACGACATCAAACATGTTGACTCCTTGCTCCTCGCAGGATGGTTCCCACGTGCGGTAATCTGGCGCCCTGGCGAAACAAAGCGACGCAACAACCCGCGGTGAATAATAAAGAGTTTATAATTGTTCCCGACAATCGGTTCGGCCGGCCAAAAACAACGCCCAGGCGTCTAAGCGGTAAACCGACGACGGATTTTAATGAAACGCACTAACCGGATTTAAACCAACCATATAGTACCCCTCAACTTACTCAGGATAAATACCTTTTTTCGTGATGCAGGTTAGGAAATCACCTCTCGATCAAATCCGGCCTTACCCGACATCGGCAGTAAAATTGCGCCAGCGCAAGTTATCCTGATTTGAACATAAAACGCCATCAAAAATCATTGATTTATCGCAATTTTTCACCACGTATGTTAAATATTGTTATTTATTTATTCTATAAAAGCGTTAATGTTAAAAAACTGTAATTAATAAGATCGCGAAATTAAGTTAAAAGAAAATAAAACCCAAGGGATATTTTTTATTTGTTACGTTAGCATTATTGGATGGCCTAATCATGCAATAGAAGCGCGCTATGATAATGATGAATTTAATTTGCAATAAATGTGATGAGGCGACGAATAAAAAAAGGAAGTGACAGACGCTTCGGACGAGGGCGTCAATACGATGATACGGCTAATGCATCATGCTGCACGGTGGGCGGCGGGAAACGGCGAGGGGGTTATGCACCCCGATCCGGCGATCGGGCGTGAAACGGCGGATAAAAGCCGCCTACAATGTACGCAGCGCCTGCATAAACCGCCTTATTTTACGGTCGGTATCGGCAAACCCCCGTTGCAGGTTCTGCTCAATGCACAGACCCGAAAAAAATACCGACACCATTTCCGCCAGGATCTCCGCGTCGGTGCGCGTCTCCTCCGCCCTGATATTCTCCACCAGCAGCGGGCGTATCGTTTCACGCAGTTGCGTAATGATGTCGATGGCGCCGGCCGGCAACAGCGCGAATTCACGCATGGAGTTAACCGCCAGACAACCTTGCGGGCAAACGCTATCCTGAGGCTCCGGGGAGCCGCAGGACAATCGCAAAAACGCCTCGATATTGCCCCAGCCCTGGGGGCGGGCGCTTAAGGCCGCATGCACGGCGCGCCGATCGATATAGTGGCGCAGACACGCCAGGAACAGGTCGTCCTTATCCCTGAACTCGGCGTAAAGGCCGGATTTATTCACCCCGCTCGCCTTTTCGAGATGCGCCAGGGTGGTACCGGCGAAGCCGTGCCGCCAGAAGACGGGGATCACCTTCTCCAGCACACCCTCACGACTGAATTTTTTTTGTCTGCCCATGGCACCCATTATGCCTAACTGAACCGACCAGTTCAATTAGTTCCATAGCGCGCCAGGCCCGGCAACGCCGCGCCTAAAGCAGACGTGTTCAAGGGAGAGCGTGCCAATGGGGTCGAATCGAGCGTGCTTTTCCCGCCCGACCGGGCGCCCCATGGCACGGTATGCCCGCCAACACCGATCTCAACGCGGCATGTTAAAGGGAGAACGTGCCAATGGGGTCGAATCGGGCGTGCTTTTCCCGCCCGACCGGGCGCCCCATGGCACGGTATGCCCGCCAACATCGATCTCAACGCGGCGTGTTAAAGGGAGAGCGTGCCAATGGGGTCGAATCGGGCGTGCTTTTCCCGCCCGACCGAGCGCCCCATGGCACGGTATGCCCGCCAACATCGATCTCAACGCGGCGTGTTAAAGGGAGAGCGTGCCAATGGGGTCGAATCGGGCGTGGTGTTTCCGCCCGACCGAGCGCCCCATGGCAGGGTATGCCCGCCAACATCGATCTCAACGCGGCGTGTTAAAGGGAGAGCGTGCCAATGGGGTCGAATCGGGCGTGCTTTTCCCGCCCGACCGAGTGCCCCATGGCACGGTATGCCCGCCAACATCGATCTCAACGCGGCGTGTTAAAGGGAGAGCGTGCCAATGGGGTCGAATCGGGCGTGGTGTTTCCGCCCGACCGAGCGCCCCATGGCACGGTATGCCCGCCAACATCGATCTCAACGCGGCGTGTTAAAGGGAGAGCGTGCCAATGGGGTCGAATCGGGCGTGGTGTTTCCGCCCGACCGAGCACCCCATGGCACGGTATGCCCGCCAACATCGATCTCAACGCGGCGTGTTAAAGGGAGAGCGTGACAATGGGGTCGAATCGGGCGTGGTGTTTCCGCCCGACCGAGCACCCCATGGCACGGTATGCCCGCCAACATCGATCTCAACGCGGCGTGTTAAAGGGAGAACGTGCCAATGGGGTCGAATCGGGCGTGCTTTTCCCGCCCGACCGGGCGCCCCATGGCATGCCAGGCCCGCCAACACCGATCCCAAACAAAAGTGTCAACGGGCGCGGCGCACTTATGACAGCAGGGTTTTCAGCGCGGTACCAATCTCCGCCAGGCTGCGCACGGTTTTTACCCCGGCCGCTTCCAGCGCGGCGAATTTCTCGTCCGCCGTGCCCTTGCCGCCGGCGATAATCGCCCCGGCATGCCCCATACGCTTGCCTTTGGGCGCGGTAACGCCCGCAATATACCCCACCACCGGTTTAGTGACATGATCCTTGATATAGGCGGCGGCTTCTTCTTCCGCGCTGCCGCCGATTTCCCCGATCATCACAATCGCCTCGGTCTGCGGATCCTGTTCGAACAATTTCAGGATATCGATAAAGCTCGAGCCGGGGATCGGATCGCCGCCGATACCCACGCAGCTGGACTGCCCCAGCCCGGTATCGGTGGTCTGTTTCACCGCTTCATACGTCAGGGTGCCGGAACGCGACACAATACCGACCCGGCCCGGTTTATGGATATGGCCGGGCATAATACCAATCTTGCATGCGCCGGGGGTGATAACGCCCGGGCAGTTCGGTCCAATCATCCGTGAGCCGCTCTGTTCCAGCTTGGCTTTCACCACCAGCATATCCAGGGTCGGAATACCCTCGGTAATGCAGATAATCAGCTCAATGCCGGCGTCCACCGCCTCGAGAATGGAATCTTTACAAAACGGCGCGGGCACATAGATAACCGAGGCGGTAGCGCCGGTTTTTTCCACGGCCTCACGCACGGTATTGAACACCGGCAGGCCCAAATGCTCCGTGCCGCCCTTGCCCGGCGTGACGCCGCCAACCATCTTGGTGCCGTAGGCCAGCGCCTGCTCGGAGTGAAACGTGCCCTGGCTGCCGGTAAATCCCTGGCAGATAACCTTGGTATTTTTATCGATTAAAATGGACATTATTTTCCCTCCACCGCGGCAACCGCTTGTTGTGCCGCGTCGGTCAGACTGGTGGCGGCAATGATATTCAGGCCGCTCTCGGCCAGGATTTTAGCCCCCAGCTCGGCGTTGTTGCCTTCCAGACGCACCACCACCGGCACGTTGACGCCCACATCCGCCACCGCGCCGATAATGCCTTCGGCAATCAGATCGCAGCGCACGATGCCGCCGAAAATATTCACCAGCACCGCTTTGACGTTTTCATCCGACAAAATGATCTTAAAAGCCTCGGTAACGCGTTCCTTGGTGGCGCCGCCGCCCACATCCAGGAAGTTGGCCGGCGAACCGCCGTGCAGTTTAACAATATCCATGGTGCCCATGGCCAGGCCGGCCCCGTTCACCATACAGCCGATATTGCCGTCGAGCGCCACGTAGTTCAGTTCCCACTGCGCCGCCTGGGCCTCGCGGGCGTCTTCCTGGCTCTTATCGCGCATTTCCCGCAGCTCCGGCTGGCGGAATAGGGCATTGCCGTCGGCGCTCAGCTTGCCGTCCAGGCAGACCAGATTGCCTTCCTTGGTGATAACCAGCGGATTAATTTCCACCAGCGCCAGGTCCCGCTCCAGGAACAGCGCGGCCAGGCCCATGAAGATTTTGGTGAACTGCCCGACCTGCTTGCCCGACAAGCCCAGCTTAAACGCCAGCTCGCGGCCCTGGAACGGCTGGGGGCCGGTCAGGGGATCGAGGGAAACCTTATGAATCAGGTGCGGCGTCTCTTCCGCGACTTTTTCAATTTCCACGCCGCCTTCGGTGGAGGCCATAAAGACCACGCGCCGGGAACCGCGATCAACCACCGCGCCCAGGTAAAGTTCCTTATCGATATCGGTTGCCGCTTCCACCAAGATTTGGTGGACGGGCTGGCCCAGGGCGTCCGTTTGATAGGTCACCAGGCGTTTGCCCAGCCAGTGTTCGGCAAAGGCGCGGATTTCTTCCTTGCTGTTAACGACCTTGACGCCGCCGGACTTGCCGCGGCCGCCGGCGTGAACCTGGCATTTTACCACCCAGGGACCGGCGCCGATCTTGGAGGCGGATTCTTCCGCTTCCCGTGGCGTGGTGCACGCAAAACCCGTGGGGGCAGGCAGACCATACCGAGCAAACAGCTGTTTTGCCTGATATTCATGTAAGTTCATGATGTTGTTTCCATCTTCGTCTGGGAGTGTCGGCGGCGGCGCACTTCAGCCGCCCTCGAGTGGTGCTTTCCGTAGGCGCCTTGGCGCTACGTCCCGCAGGCAACCTGCCGGCCGCGGCCTGGGGATTTCCCGGCCCGCGGCCGACGATTGCTATACATCAAGCAATAAGCGCGTCGGGTCTTCCAGCATCTCTTTGACCGTGACCAGGAAACTTACCGATTCCTTGCCGTCGATCAGACGGTGATCGTAGGACAGCGCCAGGTACATCATCGGCAGGATAACCACCTGGCCGCCCACCGCCATCGGCCGATCCTTGATGGCATGCATCCCGAGGATGGCGCTTTGCGGCGGGTTGATAATGGGCGTGGACATCAGCGAACCGAATACGCCGCCGTTGGTAATGGTAAAGTTGCCGCCGGTCAGCTCTTCCACTTTCAGCTTGCCGTCGCGCCCCTTAACCGCCAGTTCCTTTATGGCTTTTTCAATATCGCCCATGCCCAGCGCGTCCACGTCGCGCAATACCGGCGTGACCAGCCCGCGCGGAGTGGATACCGCGATGCTGACGTCAAAGTAGTTATGGTAGACCACGTCTTCGCCGTCGATGGACGCGTTAACTTCCGGGAAGCGCTTCAGGGCTTCCACCACCGCTTTAATATAGAAGGACATAAACCCGAGGCGGATGCCGTGGCGTTTTTCAAAGCCATCGCCGTACTGCTTGCGCAGATCCATAATCGGCTTCATGTTGACCTCATTAAAGGTAGTCAACATGGCGGTGCTGTTTTTGGCTTCCAGCAGCCGCTCGGCGACCCGTTTGCGCAAACGG
This sequence comes from Sodalis sp. C49, assembly GCF_046352915.1. Taxonomy (NCBI): domain Bacteria; kingdom Pseudomonadati; phylum Pseudomonadota; class Gammaproteobacteria; order Enterobacterales; family Bruguierivoracaceae; genus Sodalis; species Sodalis sp. C49. The sequence continues at coordinate 2,104,590 of NZ_CP163303.1, forward strand.
GTCATCGGCACGCGTTTTTCGCTGCGGTTGCCCAATCCGGCAACAGCAGGCTCCGGTGCCGGCGCCTTGGCAACCGGCGCCGCGGCGGGAGCCGGTTCGGCTTTTTTGGCGACCAGGTGTTTGTCCACATCCTCGCGGGTGATGCGCCCGCCGACGCCGCTGCCTTTAATCTCATCGGCTTTCAAATCATGTTCGGCGATCAGGCGGCGAATGGCCGGACTCAGCGCTTCGTTATTTTCTTCCTCCAGGCCGGCGGTGTAGCGCTGCGCCGGGGTGGATTCCTTGCTCTGCGCTTTTTCCGAAGTTTCCTGGCCGGAACTGTCGCCGGGACGCAGGCGTCCGAGCACCTGGCGGGAGGTGACGGTAGCGCCTTCATCCTCGAGCAGGGCATCCAGCACGCCCGCCTCGGGCGCGGGAACTTCCAGCACCACTTTGTCGGTTTCGATTTCCACCAGCACTTCGTCACGCTGGACGCTATCGCCGGGCTTTTTATGCCAGGTGGCGACGGTTGCATCGGCAACCGATTCAGGAAGATCGGGAACCAGAATATCTACGCTACTCATTATCTATCCTTATATTTAATTAACGTTCAGCGCGTCATTGACCAGATTTTTTTGTTGTGTCTGGTGCACGGACAAATACCCAACCGCCGGCGAGGCGGAAGCCGGGCGTCCCGCGTAACGTAGCGATGCACCCGGAGTAATCACCTCAAGGAAATGATGGTGGCTGCAATACCAGGCGCCCTGATTAAGCGGCTCTTCCTGGCACCAAATAAAGTCCTGGACATGGGCAAAAGGTTGCAGCGCATCCCGCACCGCCTGGTGCGGGAACGGGTATAGCTGCTCGATACGCACGATGGCCACATCCTGCTGCCCGTTCTTGCGCCGTTGCTCCAATAAATCATAATAAACTTTACCAGAACAGAGCACGACGCGCTTGACGCCCTGGGGATCCAGGTCGTCGATTTCGCCGATGGCGGGCAGGAAGCTGCCGTACGCCATATCCTCCAGCGAGGAGATGGCCAGAGGATGACGCAGCAGCGACTTCGGCGACATCACAATCAGCGGCCGACGCATATTACGCAGGGCCTGGCGCCGTAGCATATGATAAATCTGCGCCGGCGTGGAGGGGACGCAGACCTGCATATTCTGTTCGGCGCACAGCTGCAGATAGCGCTCCAGGCGGGCCGAGGAGTGCTCCGGCCCCTGCCCTTCATAGCCATGGGGCAGCAGCATCACCAGCCCGCACATCCGTCCCCATTTCTGCTCGCCGGAGCTGATGAATTGATCGATCACCACCTGGGCGCCGTTGGCGAAATCGCCGAACTGCGCTTCCCAGATCACCAGGGTGCGCGGCTCGGCGGTGGCATAACCGTACTCAAACGCCAGCACCGCTTCCTCCGACAGCACGGAGTCCCATACCCGGAAGGTGCCCTGGCCATTGTGCACATGCGCCAAAGGCGTATAGGTGGAGCCGTTTTTCTGGTTATGCACCACCGCGTGGCGATGGAAGAAGGTGCCGCGCGCGGTATCCTCGCCGGACAGGCGGATCGGCACGCCCTCATCGACCAAAGTGGCGTAAGCCAGGGTTTCGGCGCCGCCCCAGTCGAAAGGCTTGCTGCCGGCGGCCATCAGGGCGCGATCGCTATAGATTTTGGCCACCCGCGGCTGCATTTCCACGCCTTCCGGCACTTCACTGATTCGGCGGGCCAGCTCCTGCAGGCGTTTGGGCTCGACTTCGCTGGGATAGGCTTCGTCCCAGTCGTGATTGAGGAAGCGCTGCCAGGTAAAGGAGTGCATATTCATCGGCCGCCACTCTTTTACCACGCACTCGCCGCGGTCGAGCGCGTCGCGATAGAGATTCACCATCTCGGTCGCATCTTCCAGCGTGGCGACATGATCGCGTTCCAGGCGATCGGCATAAATCTTGCGCGGCGTCGGGTGTTTCTTGATCTTATGGTACATCAGCGGCTGCGTGGCGCTGGGCTCGTCCGCCTCGTTATGGCCGTGGCGGCGATAGCACACCAGATCAATCATCACGTCGCGCTGAAAGGTATTGCGGAAATCCAGCGCCACGCGGGTCACAAACGCCACCGCTTCGGGATCGTCGGCGTTGACGTGGAAAATCGGCGCCTGGACCATCTTGGCGATATCGGTGCAATACTGGGTGGAACGGGCATCATGGGGATTGGACGTCGTGAAGCCGACCTGGTTGTTGACCACGATACGCACCGTGCCGCCAACGTCATAGCCACGCGCCTTGGACATGTTCAGGGTTTCCTGCACCACGCCCTGCCCGCTGATGGCCGCATCCCCGTGCAGGGTTATCGGCAGCACCATCTTGCTGCTTTGCTCGCCGAGCCGGTCGATACGCGCGCGCACCGAACCGCCCACCACCGGGCTGACGATTTCCAGATGCGATGGGTTGAATGCCAGGGCCAGATGGACGATGCCGCCCTCGGTCTCCATGTCGGAAGAAAAACCCTGGTGATACTTAACGTCGCCGGTGCCCAAATGTTCTTTATGCTTGCCGGCGAATTCGTCGAACAGGTCCTGCGGCTTTTTGCCGAGTACGTTGATCAGCACATTCAGCCGGCCGCGATGGGCCATGCCCAGCACCACTTCCCGGGTGCCGTTCTTGCCGGCATAACGGATCATTTCCTTCAGCATCGGGATCAGCGCGTCGCCGCCCTCAAGGGAAAAACGTTTGGCGCCGGGGAATTTGGCGCCCAGATAGCGCTCGATGCCTTCGGCCGCCGTCAGCTCGCTCAGGAACCGTTTCTTTTCGTCGCGATCGAAACTCGGCTGCCCCACCACCGATTCGATATGCTGTTGGATCCAGCGTTTCTCCTCGGTATTGGTAATATGCATATATTCGGCGCCGATGGAACCGCAATAGGTGCGTTTCAGCGCGTCATACAGGTCGGCCAGCTTCATGGTTTCCTTGCCGATGGCAAAGGAACCGACGTTGAAGGTTTCCTGGAAATCGGCTTCCGTCAGATTATGGAAAGCCGGATTTAAATCAGGCACAGTTTCCTGCTTCCATAATCCCAGCGGATCAAGGTTGGCATGCTGGTGGCCGCGGAAACGGAACGCATTGATAAGCTGCAGGACTTTAACCTGTTTGGAGTCATTGTCCGGGTCGTTGACCGAAGACGCATAACGGGTTGCGTCCTTAGCCAGGCGCCGGAAATAATCCCGGGTTTTGGAGTGAAGCTGATCGGGGCTGACGCCGGCGGTGGGCAGCTGTTTAAAAATCGAACTCCAGCTGTCGTCCACGGAGTCAGGATCCGTTAAAAAATCTTCATAGAGCTGCTCTATGTAGGACTGGTTCGCCCCCGCCAGGTAGGAGGAATCCAGCCAGGCCTTCATTGCGCCGTTCTGCATTATGATCCCTTAAGCTTGTTAGCTTCAGTTTTCGCCGTGGTTAACATGTAACGTATTTGCCTTTACTATCAGGCGCTATGCTGTACCAGCAAGCTCTTGATATGCCCGATGGCTTTGGTCGGGTTCAGTCCTTTGGGACATACGCTGACACAATTCATGATGCTGTGGCAGCGGAATACGCTGAAAGCATCGTTCAATTCATCCAGCCGCGCCGCCCTTTCGGTGTCGCGACTGTCAATCAGGAAACGGTAGGACGCCAGCAGGCCGGCCGGACCGATAAATTTATCCGGGTTCCACCAGTAGGAGGGACAAGAGGTCGAGCAACAGGCACAAAGAATACATTCGTATAATCCGTCCAGTTTTTCGCGCTCCTGCGGCGTTTGTAAATGCTCCCGGGCCGGTGGATTCCTGCCGTTATTCAACAGGTAAGGTTTAATCTTCTCATACTGGGCATAGAACTGGCCCATGTCCACCACCAAATCACGCACCACCGGCAACCCGGGCAGCGGACGGATGATCACTTTTTTATCGCCTTTGCGTAGGGCGGACAGCGGGGTGATGCAGGCCAGGCCGTTCTTGCCGTTCATGTTCACGCCGTCGGAGCCGCAGACGCCTTCGCGGCAGGAACGGCGAAACGCCAGGGTCGGATCCTGTTCCTTCAGCTGGATGAGCGCATCCAGCACCATCATGTCGTGGCCTTCGTCCACATCCAGCTGGTAGTCCTGCATGCGCGGCTTGTCGTCGACATCAGGATTATAGCGATAAACCGAAATTTCAACTTTCATTACGTAAGCCCTCTGCCTTTAGTAGGTACGCACTTTCGGCGGGAACGCCGGGCGTAATGTCGGCTGCATATTCACCTCGCGGCGGGTCATGGTGTCGCTTTCCGGCAAATACAGGCTGTGGCACAGCCAATGCTCGTCATCCCGATCCGGGAAATCGAAGCGGCTGTGGGCGCCACGGCTTTCCGTGCGGTAATTGGCGGCCACCGCCGTGGAATACGCGGTTTCCATCAGGTTATCCAGCTCAAGGCATTCCACGCGTTGGGTATTGAATTCGGTGGAGGTATCGTCCAGGCGCGCGTCATTAAGCCGCTCGCGGATGGTTTTCAGCTCGGCCAGGCCCTTGGCCATGGCATCGCCTTCGCGGAACACCGAGAAATTATTCTGCATACAGGCCTGCAGCGCCTTGCGGATATCCACCGGGTTCTCGCCGGTGCGATTGTTGTTCCAGCGGTTGTAGCGCGCCAGAGACGCGTCGATATCGTCGTCGCTGGCATCGCGAAACGCCCCCTGCTCCGCCAGGGATTCCTGCAGATGCATGCCCGCCGAACGGCCGAACACCACCAGATCCAGCAGGGAATTGCCGCCCAGGCGATTGGCGCCGTGTACCGATACGCAGGCAATTTCACCTACCGCGAACAGGCCGGGGATCACCACGTCGTTGCCCTGGGCGTCCACCGTTACCGCCTGTCCGGTGACTTTGGTGGGAATGCCGCCCATCATATAGTGGCAGGTGGGGATAACCGGGATCGGTTCTTTGATAGGATCGACGTGGGCGAAGGTACGGGATAATTCCAGAATACCCGGCAGGCGCGACTCCAGGACGTCCTTGCCCAGATGATCGAGCTTGAGCTTGACGTGCGGCCCCAGCGGGCCGTCACAGCCGCGTCCCTCGCGGATCTCGATCATAATGGAACGGGCGACCACGTCGCGGCCGGCCAAATCCTTGGCGTTCGGCGCATAACGTTCCATAAAGCGTTCGCCGTCCTTGTTGAGCAGGTAACCGCCCTCGCCCCGGCAGCCTTCGGTGACCAGCACCCCGGCGCCGGCGATGCCGGTGGGATGGAACTGCCACATTTCCATATCCTGCACCGGCACGCCGGCGCGAAGCGCCATGCCGATACCGTCGCCGGTATTGATATGGGCGTTGGTGGTGGATTGATAGATGCGCCCGGCGCCGCCGGTGGCCAGAATGGTGGCCTTGGCCTTGAAGTAGACCACTTCGCCGGTTTCAATGCACAGCGCGGTGCAGCCGACGAAGGCGCCGTCCTGGTTTTTCACCAGATCGAGCGCATACCATTCGGAAAAAATGGTGGTGTGGTTTTTCAGGTTCTGCTGGTACAAGGTATGCAGCAGCGCATGGCCGGTGCGATCGGCGGCGGCGGCGGTACGCGCCGCTTGCCCGCCGCCATAGTTGAGCGACTGGCCGCCGAAGGGGCGCTGGTAGATGCGGCCGTCGTCCAGACGGGAAAACGGCAGCCCCATATGCTCCAGCTCCAGCACCGCTTCCGGGCCGGTCTTGCACATATATTCTATGGCATCCTGATCGCCGATATAGTCGGAGCCCTTGACGGTATCATACATATGCCATTGCCAGTCGTCCTCATGGGTATTGCCGAGGGCGACGGTAATGCCGCCCTGGGCCGACACCGTATGGGAACGGGTGGGAAACACTTTGGAAACCAGGGCGCAGGAGAGGCCCATTTGGGAAATCTGCAGCGCGGCGCGCATGCCGGCTCCGCCGGCCCCGACGACTACAGCGTCAAATTCTCTTACTGGCAAACTCATTTACGCACCCCACACCACGACGGTTCCATAAAGTAAATACACCAACAATACGATCACAATCGCCAGTTGCAGCAACAGGCGCAGCGCCAATACTTTGATGTAATCCGTTAATACCTGCCACATGCCGATCCAGGTATGCACCAGGACGGAGAACAGGGTCAGCAGGGTAAAGACTTTCGTCATGGGTAAGGCGAAAAAACCGCGCCAGACATCGTAGGTCAGGCTGTCGGCGAAAACGACGAACCCAAGCAGGTAGATGATGTACAGGCAAATTACGATGGCGGAAGCGCGAACCAATAACCACTCATGAACTCCGTTACGTCCCAGTGCCGAAGCATTGCTTACCATACGAGTACTCCCGCCAGTATTGACAGCACAATTGTGATCACAAATGTAACATTTGCCGTTAATTTACCCATGGCAAATGTTTCGTCCAGATAGCCGAAATCCATCAGCATGTGGCGAATTCCACCGATGACGTGATACGCCAGCGCGGTTAAAATGCCCCATAGAATGAATTTGACGAAGAAGCTATCCATGATGGCGGCGGCCTGGGCGAAACCTTCGGCGGAGGAAAGCGACAATCCGAGGATCCAGAGCAGAATGCCGACGGCCACAAACGTGATGACGCCACTGGCACGGTGGAGAATAGAAGCTATCGCAGTAACAGGAAACTGGATCGTTTGCAGATCCAGGTTGACAGGCCTTTGTTTTTTCACGGTTTTGCCCACACAGCTATTATTATTTTTCCTTCCTCCGGTCCTGGGTGGATTCAGACAGCGTTAAGGCTAACCATGACACGTCATGTGCTCAATAAACAAATCCCTTGTGCTTAAATGACGCGTTAAATAACGCTGGGTGCTCCTACAACAGGGACTTCCGGAGACCTTTGTGAAGTATATGGCTTTCACATAATGATTACAATTACCCTACAATTTGTTTGGTAACATTTAGGCTGTTTAGTGACCTGGGTCACGAATTTTACAATTACCTTAAATCTATATAACCGCATTGACAAAAAAGCAACAATTCAATTACAAATGGCGCGGCGGATATGCTATAACCGATGCAAGTAATGGCCGAGACGCTTTCGCCGCGACAAAGATTATGCAACAGTGTGAAGCGAGTCTTAAACTTCGCGGTTAAGACTTCCGTTAAACTAGCTAAAATTAATATCAGTAAATCTTCAACAACCGGGAACCGCCGTTCTTTCATCCTGAACGGGAATAACTTGCATCATCCTCACGCTCTGTGCCCTGCATTGCATTAAGTCGGAGCGACGGACTGACAATAAAAGCGCAAGGCCCCGCGGGCATGCCGGTATTCCACGGTGGGAGATTTATCATAAAAGCGCTAAGGAGATTGTAATGGCAGACAATAAAGCGACGCTGAACCTACCCGGTGAAGCGCCAATCGAACTGGACGTATTGACCGGAACCCTGGGTGCCAAAGAAATAGATATCCGCACCCTGGGCGGCAAAGGTTATTTTACCTTTGATCCCGGCTTTACCTCCACCGCATCCTGTGAATCTAAAATTACCTATATTGACGGTGACGAAGGCGTTTTATTGCATCGTGGCTATCCTATTGATCAACTGGCACTACACTCCAATTTTCTTGAAGTCTGCTACATCCTGCTGAACGGCGAAGCGCCGACCCGGGAGCAGTATGACGAATTCCGCGATATCGTCACCCGCCACACCATGGTGCATGAGCAGATTACCCGTCTGTTCAACGGTTTTCGCCGCGACTCGCATCCGATGGCGGTATTATGCGGCGTGACCGGCGCGCTGGCGGCTTTTTATCATGATTCGCTGGACGTTAATGTCGAGCGCCACCGCGAAATAGCGGCGTTCCGTTTATTGTCCAAGATGCCCACGGTTGCCGCGATGTGTTACAAATATTCCATCGGCCAGCCGTTTGTGTATCCGCGCAATGATCTTTCCTATGCCGGTAATTTCCTGCATATGATGTTCTCCACGCCGTGCGAGGAGTATGTGGTTAATCCCGTCCTGGAACGCGCGATGGACCGTATTTTGATCCTGCACGCGGATCACGAGCAAAACGCCTCCACCTCCACCGTGCGTACCGCCGGTTCGTCGGGTGCCAATCCGTTCGCCTGTATCGCCGCGGGTATCGCGTCGTTATGGGGCCCGGCTCATGGCGGCGCCAACGAGGCGACGCTGCGGATGCTGGAAGAGATTTCAAGCGTCGAGCATATTCCGGCGTTTATTGAACGCGCCAAGGATAAAAACGACTCTTTCCGTCTGATGGGCTTCGGTCACCGGGTTTACAAGAACTATGACCCGCGCGCCACCGTGATGCGCGAGACTTGTCATGAAGTGCTTAAGGAACTGAAGCTGTCTGACGATTTGCTGGCGGTGGCCATGGAGCTGGAGCATATTGCCCTGCATGATCCGTACTTTATCGAGAAGAAGCTGTATCCGAACGTGGACTTCTATTCGGGTATTATCCTGAAGGCCATGGGCATTCCGTCGACCATGTTTACCGTGATTTTCGCCATGGCGCGTACCGTGGGCTGGATTGCCCATTGGAAGGAAATGCATGACGACGGCGTTAAGATTGCGCGTCCGCGTCAGCTGTATACCGGGTATGATAAACGCGAATTTACATCGCAGATCAAATAAGTCTGGCGAGCCATGGGCGCTGGATCGGGCGGGAACACTACGCCCGATTCGACCCCATTGGCACGCTCTCCCTTGAACACGTCTGCATTGAGTCCAGCGTTAGCGGGCCTACCGCGCCATGGGGCTCGGTTTGGCGGGAACACCACGCCCGATTCGACCCCATTGGCACGGTCTCCCTTTAACACGTCGGCATTGAGTCCAGCGTTAGCGGGCCTACCATGCCATGGGGCGCTCGGTCGGGCGGGAATACCACGCCCGATTCGACCCCATTGGCACGGTCTCCCTTGAACACGTCTGCTTTGAGCCCGGTGTTGGCGGGCCTACCGCGCCATGGGGCGCTCGGTCGGGCGGGAACACCGCGCCCGATTCGACCCCATTGGCGCGCTATCCCTTTAACACGCCTTGTGCAATAACGGTGTTGACGAGCCTGGGATGTCAGACGCCGCTTACGCGGCGTTTTTTTATGGTTTAGCTGAGCGCGCCGCCGCTAATCTTCGCATCTTGCTCGGTTTGCAGCGCGGTGCGGATGGCAATGTCCAATCCCGCCGTTATGATATCCGCCGCCATGCTGGGCGCATCGGCCAGCGCCGCCGCCTGCTGCGGCAGGTAGGGCGTATGGATAAATCCTCCCCTGGCGCCATAGTCCAGTTGGGCCAGGCGATGCAGCAGGCCGTACATCACATGGTTGCAAACATAGGTGCCGGCGCTTTGCGATACCTCGGCCGGGACGCCCGCATCACGCATGGCCTGGACCATGGCTTTGATGGGTACGGTGGCGAAATAGGCTGCCGGTCCGCCGTTGATGATCGGCTCGTCGATGGGCTGCTGGCCGAGGTTATCGGCAATACGCGCATCGTCGATATTAATCGCCACACGCTCCACCGACAGGCGCGCCCTGCCGCCCGCCTGCCCCACCGCCAGGATAAGCGCGGGCCGGTGGCGATCAATCAGGTCGTTAAGCATGTGCACCGAGCGGCCATAGACACAGGGCAGTTGACAGGCGATAACGGTGGCGTCGCCAAGGCGACGTTGATGGAATTGTTTTACCACTTCCCATGAGGGATTGATCTGTTCGCCCCCAAAAGGCTCAAAACCGGTCAGCAGGACGGTTTTCATACTCCACTCCCTCGTATTGTCGACGACTATCAGCACCGCTATTTTTCAACAGAGTATTTTTTTATCGCTGTTTATCTTGTCATTTTTTCAGGGCCGGCGCTTAGCCCGTTACATCATAAAATAGAGCAGGAAAATATTGACCGCCAGTAGGGTTAAGCCGGTGGGTATTTGCGCTCTGATCACCGCATAGCGGTCGGGTAATTCCAGCAGCGCCGCCGGCACCAGGTTGAAATTGGCCGCCATAGGCGTCATCAGCGACCCGCAGTAGCCGGAAAACATGCCGACCGCCGCCATCACCGCCGGGTTGCCGCCGTGCTCAAGCACCAGGATCGGGATACCGATGCCGGCGGCCACGATGGGAAACGCCGCGAAGGCATTGCCCATGATCATGGTCAGCGCCGCCATGCCCACCGCAAATACCGCCACCGCGATAAAACGGTTATTTACCGCCAGATAGGTTTCGGTGAGGTGCGCAATCGCGCTGCCGACGCCGGCGCTGGTGAACAGCAGCCCGAGGGTGGCGAGGATCTGCGGCAGGATAAAGGCCCAGCCGATGGAATCAAGCAGACGCCTGGCCTCCTGTACCGACTGGAGCGGCCGGTCGTGGGTATACCTCAGGGCAAGAAGCAGGCCGATGATACAGCCGCAGGTCATGGAAAACAGCGTCACCAGGGTGGCGTTATTGCCGGTGCCGAACAGCCCGTGCTGTAGCGCGGGAAGGTTATTGAACAACAGTACGCCAGCCACCGTCACCACCGGGATAACCAGCGCCGGAATAAACAGGCGATTGCCCAGACGGCGGGCGCTTTCTTCACGCTCTTGCGCGCTGCGCCGATGATAGCCGCCCAGCCGTACCCCGCCGAAACCGGCAATGAGCGCCATCAGAATCACCAGCACGCCGACGCCGATATGCAGCGCGCGCTGCGCATCGGCTCCCGGCCCAAGAAACCGCGCCGTCAGCGCATAGCTCCAGTCGCCAACCAGGAACACCAGCCCGTAAAGCCCCCAGAAAACGCCCGTCAGCCAGCGCCGGGGGTTGGCTTTGTCGCGCAGCGACATCACCGCGACAATCAGCAGCACTACGCCCGCCAGCCAATAGAGATAGTTTTGTTGAAACGTCATTTTTCGCTCCCCGCCGACTGTAATGCAGCCTGGTTGAGCGCCGTGAGCTGTGCCGCCAGGCGCTGGTCCATGCGCCTGAGGCGAAACGCGTGGATCAGGAAGGCGAAGATGGCGGTGGGCACGCCATACAGGGCGATATGCAAGGGTTCGGTCTGGATGCCAGCCGATTCCAGCATAAAATTGTGCATGAAAATAATGGCGCCGAAGGCGACAAAAATATCCTCGCCAAAAAATAACCCGACGTTATCGGTGGCGGCCGCCATGGCGCGCAGGCGGTAGCGTACGTCCTGCGGCAAATCGCCATAGCGGTTTTCGCAGGCGCCTTCGGCCATCGGCGCCAGCAGCGGGCGCACCATTTGCGGATGACCGCCCAGGCTGGTCAGGCCCATGGCCGCCGTCAGTTCGCGCGCCAGTAAATACACGATCAGCAGCCGCCCGGCGGTGGCGCGCTTGATTTTGGCGATCCAGTGCTGCGCATGCTCCTTTAAGCCATGACGCTCCAGCAAACCGATTACCGCCAGGGGGATCAATAAAATAAACGCCAGGTTACGGGTGGCTAAAAATCCCGAACCGAGTTTTTCCAGGATGAGGGTGATGGGCATATGCGCCGCAAGGCCGGTAATGACGCCGGCGATAATGACTACCAGCACAGCGTTCACGCGCAGCAAAAATCCTATGATAATCGCCAGGATGCCCAATAAAGGCCAAAGGTTTACCGCCTGTTGCATGATGAGATCCTCGAAGACGAATAAAAAGAATGAGTGGCACAACGGGCCCATGGGCGTCAGATTACCAATAAATCAGCGGCGCGGGAGATAGGGAATACCTATAGAAGACAAGAGGGTAATAACGCGGCGCCGCTGATCCGGCGGCCATGCCTGGTCAGCGGGGCAAGCGCGCGGTCATGACGCGGCGATGGGGATGCCCTGGTCGAGAAAACAGGCGTGTATGCGCCGGGCAAACGCCAGCGCGTGGGGGCCGTCGCCATGCAGGCAGACGGTATCCGCCCGCAGCCTGATCCACTCGCCCGCAGGCGTGCGGACCCGGTTCTGGCGTACCATCTCCAGCGTACGCGCCAAGGCCTGGTCCGGGTCGGTAATCAGCGCGTCCGGCTCGCCGCGAGGCACCAGGCTGCCATCCCGGCGGTAATGGCGATCGGCGAAGACCTCGTGCCTGACGGTAAGCCCCAGGCGCTCGCCGGCCTTGATCAGTTCGCTCCCCGCCAGGCCCACCAGGCGCAGGGATGGGTCGACGTCTTTGACCGCGCGGGCGATGGCCTGCGCCAGGGCCGGATCGCGCGCGGCCTGGTTATAGAGCATGCCATGCGGTTTGACATGGACCATACGCCCTCCCTGCGCACGGGTGATAGCCGCAAGCGCACCCAGTTGATACACCACCTGGGCATAAACGGTTTCCGCCGGCAGCGCCATCGCGCTGCGGCCGAAGTTTTCGCGATCCGCAAAGCTTGGGTGGGCGCCGATGGCGACGCCATAGCGCAGCGCCCAGGTTACCGACTGGCGCATGGTGTCCGCATCGCCGGCATGAAATCCACAGGCAATATTGGCCGAGCTGATCAACTGCAGCAACGCTTCATCGTGCGCGCCGCCTTCACCCAAATCGGCGTTGAGATCCATTAGTTCACCTTTGCGTGTGTTCCGGCCGGCGGCGTAGACGGTACCTCCTGCTGCCGGGTAAGTTCAAGCTGCCAGGCGATCTGCTCCAGGTAACGCTGCTGATCGAGCCAGGCCCCCTGGGCCTCTTCCAGCGTACACTGGATAAAATGGATCGGCTCGCCCAGGCGGATCTGCGCCAGATGGAACAGATCGGCGGCAATAACGCAGGCAATACGGGGGTAGCCGCCGGTCGTCTGGGCGTCAGCCATCAGCACGATAGGCTGGCCGCCGTGCGGTACCTGCACTACTCCCGGCAGCAAACCATGCGAAAACAGCTCGCGATCGGTATTGCGGATAAGCGTCGGGCCCTGCAGGCGATACCCCATGCGATTGCTTTGGGGGCTGAGCTGCCAGCTGGAACGCCAGAAGGCATCCTGGGAATCAGCGCTGAATTCACGGTATTCAGGGCCGGGCAACGCGCGCACCCGGTTGCCGAACAGCAGTTGCCTGATACCCATTTGCCGGGTCGGCTGATATCGCGGCTGGCCGGCGCGCAGTACATCGCCGTCGCCAATCATCCGGCCCTGGTGGCCGCCAAATCCCGCTTTCAAATCGGTGCTGCGTGAGTTAAGCACCACCGGCACGTCGAAGCCGCCGGACACCGCCAGATAGCTGCGCATGCCGTGTTTCGGCGTTCCCAGCTTCAATGTCTGGCCAGGTTGGACCTGGAAGCGCCAGCCGGTCCAGACCGGTTGGCCATCCAATTGCGCATGGCAATCCGCGCCGGTCAGGGCCACCCAGCCCGCGGCGGTAATATCGGCGCTGAATTGGCCAAGGGTAATTTCCAGCACGGCGGCTTGCGCGTCATTGCCCACCAGCAGATTGGCCATTTGCATGGCCGGCAGATCAAGCACCCCGCCCTGGCTGATGCCAAGGTTACGGTAGCCGGTGCGCCCCCCGTCCTGGACGGCGGTCATCATGCCGGCGTGTATAACCTTCAACATACGCCCTCCTTTTGCGGCACGAAGCGCACATTATCACCGGGCAGCAGCAGCGTCGGCGATGTGTTCAGCGGGTCAAACAGCTTAAGCGGCGTGCGGCCGATAATTTGCCAGCCGCCGGGTGTGGCCAGCGGATAAACCCCGGTCTGTTTACCACCGATGCCGACCGACCCCGCCGGTACGGACAAGCGCGGCTCGGCGCGGCGAGGGACGGCCAGGATCTCCGGCAATTCGCCCAGATAGGGAAATCCCGGCTGGAAACCCAGAAAATAGACGATATACGCCGCACCCGCATGGCGCTCCACCACCTGCCGCGGCGACAGGCCGGTTTGCTCAGCCACCCAGGCTAAATCCGGGCCGCTTTCGCCACCGTAAACCACCGGAATCTCCACCTCGCGCGCTTCGGGGGTGATGGCATCGCTCTCTTCCCACCACATTTGCAAACGCTCGATGGCATCCAGCGCCGACTGCTGGGGATGGGTCAGCAGCACGGTGAGATTATTCATGCCGGGAATGGCCTCGCGCACCTCGTCGTGGTGCGCCAGACGTGCGGCCAGCCCCCAGATCCGCCGCTGGCTCGCCAGGGTAACCGGGGGTTCCAGCTCAAGCACCACGGCGCGCTCACCTAATAAATAACATCTAGCCCGTTGCAACCAGACCTCCTGAAGACCTGTTTCGGCGCCGGCTACGGTTTCGCTATGTACTTTTTAAGAAAATTATAAGCCGGTTAACCAAAGGTTTATTTGCAGGTACTGTAAAGCGTTTCCGGGCAAAATGTAATAGCCGCCGGTCAAGCCGGATTGGGAATATCGATAAACGTCACGTCAAAACCATGCGTTCGCGCCAGCCAGTCGCCCAGCGCCTTGATGCCGCCCCGTTCGGTGGCGTGATGGCCGGCGGCAAAAAAATGCAGGCCCATTTCCCGGGCGGTATGGATGGTTTGCTCCGACACTTCGCCGGTTATAAACGCATCCATCCCCGCGCGCGCCGCCTGTTCGATAAACCCCTGCCCGCCGCCGGTACACCAGGCCAGGCGCGCGATCAGCGCCGGCGCGTTATCGCCGCAGTGCAATACCTCGCGCTCAAGGCGCATTTCCAACCGGCGAAGGAGCTCCTGCGCGCTGACGGCGGGATTCAACTCACCCCACGGCACCAGCGGCTCCAGCTGTCCCTTGACGCTGATATCCAGCAAGGCGGCCAGTTGGGCGTTGTTGCCCAGCTCAGGATGGGCGTCCAGGGGCAGATGCCAGGCAAACAGATTGATATCGTGCGCCAGCAGGGTTTTCAGGCGCCGGCGTTTCATGCCGGTAACGACCGGTGGCTCGTTCTTCCAGAAATAACCGTGATGCACCAGGATCGCATCGGCATGATGTTCCACCGCCGCGTCCAGCAGCGCCTGGCAGGCGGTAACGCCGGTGACGATACGTTGCACCTCGGCGCGCCCCTCTACCTGCAGGCCGTTGGGCGCATAGTCCTGGAAGGAAACGCTGTTGAGATGCCGATGGATAAGTTGTTCCAATTCATTGTTACGCATACTGAGAATACCTTCTGTCGCAAGAACCCCGACGTTTACCCCGTCCCGGAGCTCAGCCCCAGGTTTTTGGCGGCTTGATACGCCGCCAGGGTGGTTTGGCGTGCGCTGCCATGATCAACTATCGGCCGGGGATAATCCAGTCCGGCGTGGCCGGCCCCGGGCCAACGGTGAGGTTCATGCACATAGCTGTCCGGCACCGCCGCCAGCTCCGGCAGCCAGCGGCGGATAAACACGCCCTGTTCATCGAAGCGGCGTCCCTGGGTGGTGGGATTGAATATACGAAAATACGGCGCGGCGTCGGTGCCGGTGGAGGCGGCCCATTGCCAGCCGCCGTTATTGGCGGCAAGGTCGCCGTCAATCAGCCGGGAGATAAAATACCGCTCGCCTTCGCGCCAGTCGATAAGCAGATCTTTTACCAGGAAGCTGGCGGTAATCATGCGCAGCCGGTTATGCATCCATCCGGTTTGGTTCATCTGGCGCATGGCGGCATCGACGATAGGGTAGCCGGTATTGCCCTGCTGCCAGGCGGCAAGCAGGGCGTCATCCCGGCGCCACGCCACATGGCGGGTCCAGCCGATAAACGGCTGGTGCTTGCATAGGGCGGGATATGCCACGATCAGGTGACGATAAAAATCACGCCAGATCAGCTCATTGAGCCAGGTAAACGCGCCGCTGTCGGCATGTTCCAGCACCTGGGGATAAGCGCTGCGCAGGCGATTATAGCACTGGCGCGGGGAGAGTACGCCCAGCGCCAGATAGGCGGACAGCCTGCTGGTGGCGTCCTGGGAGGGAATATCGCGCATCTTGCGGTAGTCCTGCATTTGCTGATGGCAAAAGGTACGCAGCCGCGACAGCGCGACGTCCTCGCCCGCGGGATACGCCTCCCCCGGCGCCTGCCGGGGATAATCAAACGGGGCCAGGTCGTCCGCCGTATCAGGCGCCGCGTTTATCCGGCGCGACGGCGCGGGCAGGCATTGCGGATCGGCCTCGGCCAGCTTGCGTAGAAAGGCGTTGCGAAACGGGGTAAACACTTTATACATGCCGCTGTCGCCGGTGCGCACGCTGCCGGGCGGCAGCAGCGTACCGTCGTCAAACCCCTGGCATATCACCTGGCCGTCCAGGGCCTGCTCCAGCGCGCGATCGCGCCGCTGCTCGTTAAATTCGTACTGGTAGTTGTAGAACAGCGCGTCAGCCTGTTGCCGCCGGCAGAAATCCGTGAGCCATGCCACCGAGGCATTAAAATCGGGACATTGATGGTAATGCAAAGCAATGCCGCGCGCCGTCAAGCCATGGCGCAGCGCCGCCAGATTGTCCAGCAGGAAAGCCGCCTGGCGCGGCGCCATGCCGTGCAGGCGCCATTGCTCCGGCGTGGCGATATAGACCGCCAGCACCCTGGCGTCAGGATCGCGGCAGGCGGCATAGAGCGCCGGGTTATCGTGGATGCGTAAATCCGCGCGCAGCCAGACAAGATGTGTTTTCATGGGCTCTTCCTTGATAACGGTGAAGGGCGGTCAATGCCCGTAACGTAGCCGCAGGGCTTCCGGATAGGGTTCAAAATAGCGTTGCTGCGCCAGCCAGGCGTCAGGATATTCGGCCATATAATGCTTAAGCAGCGTAATCGGCGCCAGCAGGGGCTGCATGCCCTGCCGGTAGCTGTCGATGAGCGACGTCAGTTCCTGGCGCTGTTTTTGCGTCAGGTAACGATGGAAGTAGCCCTGCGCATGCATCAGGACATTGGTATGGTTCGGCCGTGTGGCGTTGTTCGACAGCAGCGCCATCAGTCGGTTACGGTATTCCAGGGCAAAACTTTCAAGCGTAGCAAAGCGATCCATGGCTGCGACAAACGGCCCTATCTGCCGGTACTGCGGCTGGGAATGAGCCAGCAGCAGCAATTTATAACGGCTGTGGAACGCCATGAGCCCGCCGCGCGTCAAGGGCTGTTGCAGCAGTTGATTAAACTCGTACAGCGTATAAACCCTGGCGACGAAATTCTCGCGCAGTTGCGCGTCGTGCAGCCGGCCATCTTCCTCCACCGGCAGCCACGGCAATTGCCGCATCAGTTCCCCGGTATACAGGCCGACGCCGTTTTTGCGCGCGCCGGCGCGATCGTAGACCCTGACCCGTTCCATTCCGCAACTGGGCGATTTGGCGCAGACGATGTACCCGCAGAGATCGCCCAGCGTTTGCACCTGCTGCTCGGAAAACGACTGCATCGGCTGCGTCAGATCGTCGTCGTTTTGGTTTTTGCCGGTGCGCATGGCGATGCGGCCTTGCTCGTCCCTGACCAAGCGCAGCGCCGGCCGGGGGGTGGGCAAACCGATGGCCATTTCGGGGCAGATGGGCGCAAAACGCACGTAGGGAGCCAGTTCGTCCATGGCAAACGCGAAGCGGCGGTGTCCGCCGTCAAAACGGACTTTTTCTCCCATCAGGCAGGCGCTGATGCCGACGGGGATTTTATTGCCCATGCATGACTCCCACATATGATCGATCGTTAAGCAAAGCGTAGACGATTATCCTCCGGCCCGCGGCGGGTTTGCGACAAAAGTCCCGCAGGTTAAAGCGCGGGCCGCCGATGCCGGCGTAGCACGAAGAGTGCGCTTTTTTAGCCCATAAAGCGTCTTGTTTAGCGTAATTTTACGCGCCGCGCCGCACGCTTTGCGCGGTTGCGGCAATGTTCCCCGGCCGACGCGGGATCGTATAGAGATAAAGATTCACCGCGCGGGGATATACGCGGATAATACCCAGGCGAGCAGGCGCTTTTTTTATGTTACCCTGCCGCTGGACGCGCCCGCCCGCTATGACGCCACAGGAGGAAACGTGAGCACCCTGACCGCCAATATCCTGATAATCGAAGATGAGGACGCCATCCGCCGTTTTGTCCGCCAGGCGCTGGAACGCGAAGGCTACCGGGTATTTGAGGCGGCCACCATGGAGCGCGGCTTGCTCGAGGCGGCCAGCCGCAAACCAGATCTCATCATGCTCGATTTGGGGCTGCCGGACGGCAACGGCGTGGATTTTATCCGCGATTTACGTTTGTGGAGTTCAATCAGCGTCGTGGTGCTGTCGGCCAGAAGTGACGAACAGGATAAAATCGATGCTCTGGACGCCGGCGCGGAGGATTACCTGACCAAGCCCTTCGGCATCGGGGAACTGCTGGCGCGCGTACGCGTCGCGCTCCGGCGTCCGCTGCGCGGCGATGAAAAGCCCGCGACGGTGAATTTTGCGGCGGTGAGCGTGGATCTGGCCAACCGCCAGGTGACACGTGACGGCGAGCTGTTGCATTTAACGCCCATCGAATTCCGCCTGCTGGCCGTCCTGATTGCCCATCAGGGCAAGGTCCTCACCCAACGTTATCTGCTGGGAGAGGTCTGGGGGCCCAACGCGGTGGAACACAGCCATTACCTGCGCATTTACATGGGCCATCTGCGGCAAAAGCTGGAGCGGGATCCGGCCCAGCCCAACCACCTGCTGACCGAGACCGGCATCGGCTACCGTTTTATGCCCTAGGCGGCTGTATCAGCCTGGCGTTAACCCGCCGCGCCCGGTCCCTTCTTCAACAACTGCATAAAATCGCGAAACGGTTCACGCAGCGGCGCAAACAAGGGATGTTTGCGATGTTCCATCATCACCTCCGAGAACAGCTTGAGGCCGATGGCGAAAGACGCGGTTTTCTCAGGTCCGAAGGCCAAATCCTCCCGCCCCTGTAAGCGCGTCGCGATGCCCAGGATTTCATCGTGGTTTTCAACCTCGAACGACAGCGCGGGCATATCCAGCGGCTGGCCGTGTTTATCGGCGATGGGCGCCACGGTAATTTTGTATTTATATCCCGCCATGATTTTCCTCCGCCGGCGCCGCCAGCACCTGCGCTATAGTATTAACCGCCTCCAGCAAGGCGGTGTTTATCCGCTCGACCTGCGCCGGCGTCAGGTCGGCGCGCAGCATATTGCCGCGTAACAATCCCTTTAATTGCCGCATGCTGTCGGTTATGCCCGGGATCAGGCTGCCTTCCCCGCGTTTGCCTGCCTGGGCGAGCCGCTCGAACAGGGCGGTAATCGCCGCCTGATGCCCGGCCAGCTCTTCCTCGCCCGCCGGGGTAATCTGGTAGTTCTTACGGCTCTGGCCTTCGGCGGTGACCGACATCAGGAAGTCCTGATCCACCAGCAGGCTCAGGGTCGGGTAAATTACGCCTGGACTGGGAATGTACAACCCGGAAGAAGCCAGCTCGATTTCCTTGATCAGCTCATAGCCGTAGCTGGGTTTGCGGGCCACCAGCGCCAGCAGGATCATGCGCAGATCGCCATGGCCGAACAGACGCTGCGTCCTGTGTTCGCCGTCATGGTGCCCGTGGCGCTCATGGTGTCCCCTGCCGCCATGCATACCGCCACGGTCGTGCAAGGCATAATGATGATGATAAAGCATGGTTCTCTCCCGGTTATTTAGATATATCTAAATTAACGTATAACAAAAAAAAAGCAATAAAAGATATATCTAAATGAGGATTTTTTTATCTGCGCGCCAGTATCACCGGCTGCCTGGCGGCGCTGAAACGCAAAAAAAGGCGCTGATAAATCAGCGCCTTGGATAATGAAAGCTCCCCCGTAACGGCGGGTATGGCGGCGGCGCGAGATGCGCCGACCGCCGGGCGGGCCTTATTGTGCCCCGGCCAGTACTTCGCCGACGATTTCCACCGCCTCGCGTTCGATTTGTTCCCGGTGCTTAGGCCCCAGGAAGCTTTCGCAATAAATTTTGTAGGCCTCCTCGGTGCCGGACGGCCGCGCGGCGAACCAGCCGTTTTTGGTCATCACCTTCAGGCCGCCGATGGACGCGCCGTTGCCGGGCGCCTCGGTCAAGCGCGCGGTGATGGGGTCGCCGGCCAGGGTGCTGGCAGAGACCATTTCAGGCGACAGCTTGGCCAAAACGGCCTTCTGCGCGTGGGTGGCCGACGCCTGGATGCGGTTATAGCTGGGCGCGCCGAAACGTTGCGCCAGTTCATCATAGTGCTGTTGGGGATTTTTACCGGTGACCGCGGTAATTTCCGCCGCCAGCAGGCACATGATGATACCGTCTTTATCCGTGGACCAGGGCTTGCCGTCAAAACGCAGGAACGAGGCGCCGGCGCTCTCTTCGCCGCCAAAACCCAGGGTGCCGTCGAACAGGCCGTCGACAAACCATTTAAACCCGACGGGCACTTCCACCAGACGGCGGCCCAGATCGGCCACCACCCGGTCAATCATTTCACTGGAGACCAGGGTTTTGCCCACCGCCACGTCGGCGCCCCACTGCGGACGGTGCTGGAACAGGTAGTTGATCGCCACCGCCAGGAAATGATTGGGGTTCATAAGACCCGCCGGGGTAACGATGCCGTGCCGATCGTAATCCGGATCGTTGGCCAGGGCCAGGTCGAACTTATCACGCAGCGACAGCAGGCCGGTCATGGCCCATTGGGACGAACAGTCCATGCGGATAATGCCGTCGTGGTCGAGATACATAAAGCGGAAGGTCTGGTCGATTTGCTCGTTCACCAGCGTCAAATCGAGTTGGTAATGCTCGGCGATGCGCTGCCAATAGGCAATGCCGGACCCGCCCAGCGGATCGACGCCCAGTTTCAGTCCCGCTTTTTTGATGGCCGCCATGTCCACGACCTCGGCCAGCCCCGCCACATAGGACTGCACCAGATCCTGCGCATGGATATGGCCGCTGTTCCAGGCCGCGTCCAGCGACTGGCGCTTAACGCCGCGCAAATCGTCCGCCAGCAGGGCATTGGCGCGCTCTTCGATCACTTTGGTCAGATTCGTGTCCGCCGGTCCGCCGTTAGGCGGATTGTATTTGATGCCGCCATCTTCCGGCGGATTATGGGACGGGGTGATGACAATGCCGTCGGCCTGGGCGCCGCCGGCGCGATTGTGCGTCAGGATGGCGTTGGACACCGCCGGCGTCGGGGTAAAGCCGTTGTCCTGCTGGACGATGATTTCCACGCCGTTGGCGCTGAGTACTTCCAATACCGAAATAAACGCCGGTTCGGACAGCGCATGGGTGTCCTTGCCCACATAACACGGGCCGGTAACGCCCTGCCTGGCGCGCTCTTCGGCAATGGCCTGGCTGATGGCCAGGATATGGGCTTCATTGAAACTGTGGCGCCCCGCGCTGCCGCGATGGCCTGAAGTACCGAATTTTACCGCATGCGCGGTGTTGCCCGGCTCCGGACGCAACACATAATACTGCGAGGTTAACTGCGCGACATTGATTAAATCGCTTTGCCGGGCGGGCTGCCCGGCGCGGGGGCTATTAGCCATCGGTGCTTCTCCCTTGCCTGCTGTTGATCAAATGGTACCGCAAACTTTATCGGTCAGTTCCACGGGGAACTGCATTGCCAGCATAATGTGTTCCACCATGCTCCGTTTACGATCGGTGTTGGTGTTGGTGATAACCCAGTAGGGCGTTTGCGCTACCTGCTTGGGTTTAGTATGGCTGCCATTTTGCAATAATGTCTGCTCATCAGCGGCAAAATAAGTACGGGTGCGGCCGTGCAGGATATCCGCCGCCTCGGTAAATTCGGCGGGCGACAGGCTATACAGGGTGGACAGCACCAGCATAAAACGATCAACCGCCTTGCGCTGCTCGGCGTAGCTGTCGGAAAGGAGGAGCTCACGCATGGCGCGCACGCGATCGCGGGTCGCAGACACGGCCTGCGTCTTGAGGGGCGTTTCCGGCGGCGGCGCACTGCGCGCTGCGGCGCTGGCCTGAGCATTAAATTTCAGCATCCGGCGTAAAATATCCGAGGCGCTTTCGCCGATATGCTGCGTATGGCTGGCGATATAGCGGTAAAGGTCTTCGTCGACTTCAATTGTTTTCATCTTTATCCGGGGCTTTCTTCTCATAAATCAATCAAAAGGATTATACAAGCTAAACCGGCCCCGCGAATAGCGCTAGTATCCGGCTTCGGTAAAAAGTCGGAATTTCCCCCGAGGGCCTTCCTGGCGCCGCCGCTTTTTTTACGGCCGCGGGACGGATAACTCATGATAGGCTATCAGGCTCTGTTATCGCCATGAGGATCAGGATGAAATTACACTATCGTCTGCAACCTGCCCGGCAGCCGGGTGAAGCACTGCCGGTGATATTGCTGCACGGGCTGTTCGGTAGCCTTGATAACCTGGGCGTGCTGGCCAGGCCGCTTGGGGAACACCACGCCACCCTGCAGATTGATCTGCGCAATCACGGCTTGTCCCCCCATGACCACGATGCCGGTTACGCCGCCATGAGCCGGGACGTGATCGAATTGCTTGATGCGTTGCATATCGACGCCGGTCACCTCATCGGCCATTCCATGGGCGGCAAGGTCGCCATGACCCTCGCCGCCCAGGCGCCCGGCCGCGTTGCGCGGCTGGCGGTTATCGATATGGCGCCGGTGGCCTACCCCACCCGTCACCATGACAACGTCTTCGCCGCGCTCAGGCGCGTCGAGGCGGCGGGCGTCACACAGCGCACGGAGGCGGCGGCGCTCATGCGCCATGACGCCCTTGATGAGGAAACCATCCAGTTTTTGCTGAAATCCTTTCACCAGGGCCGGTGGCGGTTTAACGTCGAGGCGCTGTGGGATAACTATCCGGCGCTTATCGGCTGGCGGGAGTCGGCGCCCTGGCTAGGGCCGGTGCTGTTTATCCGCGGTGAAAAATCGCCCTATCTGGATGACGGTTACCGCCAGGCGATCCAACGCCAGTTCCCCCGGGCGCGGGCGCATGTGGTCGCCGGCGCCGGTCATTGGGTTCATGCGGAGAAACCCGCGGCGGTCATGCGCGCCCTGGCCCGTTTCCTGGAAGAATAGGCCGGGCCGCCGCCGGGATTAGCGCCGGCGAGTTTAATATTGTCGTTTGCTACCGGGCTGGGGTAACATGGCCCGCTGTGTTTTATGGCAGCCCCGGCGTACATAAAACATAACGTTACGGGCGATGCGCGTCCGGCGGCGTAGCCAGCCACGCCGCCGGCCGGGGTTTGCCCGCCTGCTTCTTGATGCACAATCCCTTCATGACCTATGGCAAAAGAACAAACGGACCGCACCACCCTGGATTTATTTATCGATGAGCGGCGCCCGGGAAGACCGAAGACGAACCCCCTGTCCCGCGATGAGCAGTTGCGCATCAACAAGCGTAACCAGCTGCGCCGGGATAAAAAGCGCGGCCTGCGCCGGGTGGAGCTGAAAATCAACGCCGAGGCGGTGGATGCGTTAAATGAGCTGGCCTACCGGCAAAACCTGTCGCGCAGCGAGCTGATCGAATTGATTTTACTGGCCGAGCTTGAACGGCAACAAGGCGCGGATCCGCATCCGGAATAAACTTGCCGGCCCGGTAAAGCGCCATCCCGTCCAGGGCCCAAGGCCGCGGACGGGGCAAATTTGCGACAAAACCCGGCCGGCGAGTTTCTCCCCGCATAAGGGTCTGCTATGATTGCCGCAGAGCATCGCTGATTCTGTTACGGAACATATCCATAATATTTAAGAGGTTTTCAAATTCATGGCAACTGTAGGCATTTTTTTTGGCAGTGACACCGGCAATACCGAAAATATTGCCAAAATGATTCAGAAGCAACTGGGTGCGGATGTTGCCGAAGTTCATGACATTGCCAAAAGTAGTAAAGAAGACCTGGCGCGGTTCGACACCCTGCTGCTCGGCATCCCGACCTGGTATTACGGCGAAGCGCAATGTGACTGGGATGATTTTTTCCCCACCCTGGAAGAAATAGATTTCTCCGGCAAAAAAGTGGCGCTGTTCGGCTGTGGCGATCAGGAGGATTACGCCGAATATTTCTGTGACGCCATGGGCACCATTCGCGACATTATCGAGCCCAACGGCGCGACCATCGTCGGTCACTGGCCCACCGCCGGCTATCATTTCGAAGCGTCGAAAGGACTGGCGGACGACAATCACTTCATCGGCCTGGCCATTGACGAAGACCGCCAGCCCGAGCTGACCAATGAACGCGTGGACGGCTGGGTGAAGCAAATCAGCGCTGAATTGCAGCTCAGCTAAAGTCAAGCCGTGCGGGAGGGTGCCGTCGCGACGGCGCCCGGCAAGAGAATCGGTTGCCGTCATGGCGTCGGGACGGCGCCGCCAACCTCACTGATAACTAAATCCTTTCAAATTAATAGATACAAGTTTTTAACTTTTATCCACAACGCGGTACAATAGCGCAGCGGTTCCACCCTTTTTAGCAAAATGTTGCAGAATTCGCCCCCTGAAACGGGCTATAGTTGTTAACAAGGCGCGGTTTTCATTTTGGACAGGCAGTCTTATAATGAGACGGCGTCACATTTTTCGGGCCGACCGATGTTATAGGCTAAGCTAGCCTACAATCAGATTATCAAAGTAACAGGACTAAACCCGCATGACTGACAATAATATTGCATTGAAGAAGGCCGGCCTGAAAGTCACCCTTCCCAGACTGAAGATTCTGGAAGTGTTGCAAGATCCGGAATGCCATCACGTCAGTGCGGAAGATCTGTACAAAAAACTGATCGATATGGGTGAGGAAATCGGCCTGGCCACGGTATATCGCGTGCTAAACCAATTTGACGACGCCGGTATCGTAACCCGCCACAATTTTGAAGGCGGCAAATCCGTTTTTGAACTGACGCAACAGTATCATCATGACCACCTGATCTGTCTGGACTGCGGCAAGGTTATCGAATTTCGCGACGAGTTCATCGAAGCGCGCCAGCGTGATATTGCCAAAAGGCACAATATCAAGCTGACCAACCATAGCTTATATCTGTATGGGCATTGTGAAATCGGCAACTGCCGCGAAGACGAAACGCTGCACGATCACGCCGATATGCTCAACGGCGTAAAAGAATAACCGCGGCGCGGTCCGTTTCTCCAAAGCGGCTGTTATCGCGCCGCTTTCTCACCCTGCAACGATTTTTTTCAATGAGGCTAAACGCCGCCCGTCCCCTTCCCTGGTAACGTTTCCTTCCCGAAGCGCGTCGACAAGCGTCGTATCCGCCAATCACCGCCGTGCTCACCGCCGGCAAACTCCAGAAAACTTCACAGAAAATAAAAATAAATAAAGAATAAATTGAGGCCCTGCGACGCTTTTTTGGGCTCGTCTGCGTAATACATTGAAACGCCAGCGTTTTTATTGCGATTTTTTCACCGGGTAAATTATTCTGTGAATATGATGATAAAGCTATTTTTCGCTGCCAGCAGTAAGCGACAACAAAAGATACATTTTAATTATATGATTTTATTGAATTAATATAGCCAAAAATACCTTCCTGAAATTAACCCGGATCGGTGACTCGATTTTTACACAAAAAGTTAATTTATAAATTAATAAAAAACGTGAAGTTCGCAGCAGATTTTAAACTTTCGCCATGGTGATATAGTGACAGGCAATGTTAATCACCAGAGATAGTCCAGATGAATGATGCGGAACTGCAAAACGATATGCCGCGCGGCATAGGCATTGCTCCTTATATTCGTATTAAACAAGAAGGCATGACTGAAAACGAAAGCCGGATAGTGGAGTGGTTTTTATCTCCCGGCAACCTCACCGACGTCTCGGGGATCAAAGAGGTGGCCCTGAGTCTGGGCCTGTCGGAAGCCATGATTGTCAAGGTGTCGAAAATTCTCGGTTTCAGCGGCTTTCGCCAGCTGCGCAGCGCCATCGTCGAGTACTTCGATCATGCCGACCATGATATCACCGCCGAACTCTCGCCCACCGACAGCCCGGAGGATGTGGTCAACAAAGTGTTTAACCTGACCGTACGCACCATTGTCGAAGGCCAGGCGATAGTCGACGCCAACGTCATCCAGCAGGCGGCCCAATGCTTTTTTGCCGGCCATCAGCGCGAGCTGTACGGCGTCGGCGGCTCTAATTCCATTTGCGCGGACGTGCAGCATAAATTCCTGAAAATCGGCTTGCGTTGCAATGCCTACCTGGACGCGCATTTGATGATGATGTCGGCCTCCCTGTTGCAACCGGGCGATGTGGCGTTGGTGGTATCCCATTCGGGCCGCACCAGCGATCTGAAACGGGTGGTGTCGATTGCCAAGGATAATGGGGCCAAGATCATTTGTATTACCCATAGCAGCAATTCCCCTATAGCCCAGCTGGCTGATTTTAATATTTGTTCACCGGCGCCGGAAACGCCGTTATTAGGCAGAAACGCTTCGGCCCGTATTTTGCAGCTTACGCTGCTGGATGCGTTTTATGTCTCGGTAGCGCGGCAGGATATCGAGCTGGCGAATAAAAACCTGGAAAAAACGAGTTCCATTACCAAGTACCTGAAGCGTGATTATAAATAATTCTCTTTTGGAGATAGAATAATGAATAAATTTCTTAAATTGGCCGGTGGCGCCGCCTGTGGACTGATGTTGTCCACCGTGGTCCACGCGGCAGCCGATTACGCCGTTGTTCTTAAAACATTATCCAACCCTTTCTGGGTAGAGATGAAACAAGGCATTGAGAAAAAGGCCCAGGATCTCGGCGTGACGGTGGATATATTCGCGTCACCGTCGGAAGGCGACTTCCAATCGCAATTACAATTATTCGAGGATTTAACCAATAAGAATTATAAAGGCATCGCCTTTGCGCCTTTATCGGCGGTGAATCTGGTGATTCCCGTCGCCAAGGCTTATCAGAAAGGGATTCACCTGGTTAACCTCGACGAAAAAATCGATTTAGCCAGCCTGGCCAAGGCCAAGGGCAACGTCGAAGCCTTTATCACCACCGATAATGTCGCGGTCGGCGCGAAAGGCGCCAAATTTATCATCGACAGCTTGGGCGCCCAGGGCGGCGAAGTGGCCATTATCGAAGGCAAGGCCGGCAACGCCTCTGGCGAGGCGCGGCGCAACGGCGCGACCGCGGAGTTCAAGGCCAACAGCCATATCAAGCTGGTGGCCAGCCAGCCGGCGGATTGGGATCGCATCAAGGCGCTGGACGTGGCGACCAATGTGCTGCAACGTCATCCCCAGCTGAAGGCCTTCTACTGCGCCAACGATACCATGGCGATGGGCGTGGCGCAGGCGGTGGCCAACGCGGGACAGACCGGCAAGATCCTGGTGGTCGGCACCGACGGTATTCCCGAGGCGCGCAAGATGGTCGCCCAGGGCATGATGACCGCCACCGTGGCCCAGAATCCGGCGGAAATCGGCGCCAACGGCCTGGCCATCCTGGTGAATACGGTGAAAGCGGGCAAGCTGATTGCGCTTGATGCCCAGCCGAAAATTGAAACCGTCGATTCTATATTAGTCACCAAATAGTCCAGGTGCCGCAAGACCGCCTATTCCCGCCGTCTTGTCATTAATCCGGAGAGTAATATGAGCACTCCATATATTAAAATGGAGGGGATCGCCAAATCCTTTGGTCCCGTCCAGGCGTTGCAATCAGTTGACCTGGAAATATACCCTAATGAGATACATGCTTTATTAGGTGAAAACGGCGCCGGCAAATCAACCTTGATGAAAATACTTTCCGGTATTTATGAACCGACGGCGGGGAAAATAATAATTAATGATGTCGAGTACGCGAAGCTCGATCATAAAGTCGCTGCCAGATTGGGCATTGGTATAATTTACCAGGAATTAAGCGTTATCGATGAATTAACCGTGTTGGAGAATTTATTTATCGGCCGTCTGCCGGTAAAAAAAGTGTTCGGCGTAAACGTGGTGGACTGGCACGACATGCGTACCAAAGCGGCTATTATGCTGCTGCGCGTGGGGCTGAAAATACGGCTTGACGAAAAGGTGGGCAACCTGTCCATCAGCCAAAAGCAAATGCTGGAAATCGCCAAGACCCTGATGCTGGACGCCAGGGTGATCATCATGGACGAGCCGACCTCTTCCCTGACCTATAACGAAGTGGATTATCTGTTCCTGATCATGAACCAGCTGCGCCAGGACGGCACGGCGATTGTCTATATATCGCATAAGCTTAACGAAATACGCCGCATCTGCAACCGCTATACGGTGCTAAAGGACGGCAGCAGCGTCGCGTCCGGGCAGATGGGACAGGTGACCAACGATGATATTGTCCGGCTGATGGTCGGACGCGAGCTGCAAAACCGCTTTCGCTCCCTTAAGGAGAAGGTTGGCGGCGACACGGGGGACGCCGATATCATCTTTGCGGTGGAGAATATCACCAGCCGGGATAAACGCCGGGTCAAGCACGTCTCCTTCCAGGTAAAAAAGGGCGAAATCATGGGCTTTGCCGGACTGGTGGGGTCGGGACGCACCGAATTCATGAACTGCATCTTCGGCGTGGAACCGAAAAGCAGCGGCAAGGTGATGCTGCATAACGTCGATATCACGCCCTCTTCGCCGCTGGACGCCCTGAAGAAGGGCATGGGATATATCACCGAAAGTCGGCGTGAAAACGGCTTTTTTGATAATTTTTCCATTGCGCAGAATATCGCCATCAGCAAAAGCCTTAAGGATGGCGGCTATAAAGGTGCTCTGGGATTATTTAATGCGGATAAGGAAAGGCAGCTGGCGGAAACGCAGCGGCGGCTGCTATCGCTGAAATGCAGTTCGGTGGACCAAAATATCACTGAGTTATCCGGCGGCAACCAACAAAAGGTATTGATATCAAAATGGCTCTGCTGCGAGCCGGAGGTTATTATTTTTGACGAACCTACCCGCGGCATTGATGTCGGGGCCAAGGCGGAAATTTATAAGGTGATGCGCACATTGGCCGCCACGGGAAAAACCATATTGATGGTGTCATCCGAACTGCCGGAAATCATTACCGTATGCGACCGTATCGCAATATTTTGCGAAGGGACATTAGCCCATATTCTTGACAATAATGAGAGTATCGGGGAAGAAGATATTATGACGTGGGCTCTGCCACAAAGCTGAGGGAAATAAAAATGGAGAAGGCCACCTTTAACTTCCAAAAATTCTGGGATCAGTACGGCACGTTTTTTATCCTGGCGATTATTGTTGCCATATTCGGCTCTATATCCAGTGAATATTTTCTGAAAACCAACAATATTACCCAGATCCTGGTACAGAGTTCGGTAACGGTCTTGATCGGCATGGGCGAGTTTTTCGCCATCCTGGTGGCGGGCATCGACCTGTCGGTGGGGGCTATCCTGGCCTTGTCGGGCATGGTGACCGCCAAGCTGATGCTGGCGGGTCTTGACCCGGTCTCCGCCGCGCTGATTGGCGGGGTGGTGGTCGGCGGGCTATTGGGCGCCATCAACGGTTGCCTGGTTAACTGGACCGGCCTGCATCCCTTTATTATTACCCTCGGCACCAACGCTATTTTTCGCGGCATCACCCTGGTCATTTCCGATGCCAACTCGGTGTACGGCTTCTCATTCGGCTTTGTTAACTTCTTTGCCGGCAGCGTGCTGGGTATTCCGGTACCGGTGATTTTTGCTTTGATCATTGCGGTTATCCTGTGGTTTATTACCGCGCGCACCAGGCTTGGCAGAAATATTTACGCCCTGGGCGGCAACAAAAATTCGGCATTTTTTTCCGGTATCGACGTTAAATTCCATATGCTGGTAGTGTTTATTATTTCCGGCATCTGCGCCGGGCTCGCCGGCGTGGTATCCACCGCGCGCTTGGGCGCGGCCGAGCCTTTGGCCGGCATTGGCTTTGAGACCTATGCCATCGCCAGCGCCATTATCGGCGGCACCAGTTTTTTTGGCGGCAAGGGACGAATATTCTCGGTGGTAATTGGTGGTTTAATTATTGGCACGATTAACAATGGCCTTAATATTCTTCAGGTGCAAACGTATTACCAATTAGTTGTCATGGGGGGATTGATTATCGCCGCCGTGGCTTTAGATCGACTTATCAGTAAATAGGTAACCGATATGAAGATATCCCCTTCTTTAATGTGCATGGATTTATTAAAGTTTAAAGAGCAAATTGAATTTATCGATCGTCATGCGGATTATATCCATATCGATATCATGGACGGGCATTTTGTGCCCAATCTGACGCTGTCGCCGTTTTTTGTCGAGCAGGTCAAGCGCCTCGCCAGTAAGCCCCTGGATTGCCATTTAATGGTCACCCATCCGGAAGATTATATCGACAGCCTGGCGAAGGCGGGCGCCGGCATGATTACCCTTCATCCGGAAACCTTGTCCGGCCAGGCCTTTCGGCTTATTGAGAAGATCAGGTCCCTGGGATTGGGCGTGGGATTGATACTCAATCCTGAATCGTCGGTGGAGATGATGAAATATTATATCCATCTGGCGGACAAAATTACCGTCATGACCGTCGATCCCGGTTTTGCCGGCCAGCCGTTTATCACCGAAATGCTGGAAAAAATAGGCCAGCTCAAGGCATACCGCGAGAGCCACGGTTTGCGGTATGAAATTGAAATTGACGGTTCATGCAACCAGCGCACCTACCGTTCGCTGATCGCGGCGGGCGCGGATGTCTTTATCGTCGGTTCTTCCGGCCTGTTTAATAATGCGCCGGATATCCACCAGGCGTGGAAAATGATGACCGACCAAATCCAGGACGCGCGGAAAGAGGCCAGCTAAGATGAAAAACAGGCGGTTGGTGATAGTCGGCGTGGATATGGGCGCCACCCATATCCGCATCTGTTTGTTATCGCCCGATGGCCAGGTACTGGTCACGGCGAAAGAGCGCACTCTGCCGGTAGTGGAAAGCGGCCTGGCGGAAGGATTGTCGGCTTTTATCGGCCGCTTTCTCGTCCAGCGCGGCGCCGGGGTCGCCGCAGTGATGATTGGCTTTCCCGCGTCCATAGCCCGGGACAGGAAAACCATCATGTCCACGCCCAACCTGCCCTGCGCCACCCGCGAATTTGTGGATCTGGCGGCAGAACTGGAGCGGCGCCTGCAATGCCCGGTGGCCTTTGAGCGTGACGTAAACCTGCAGCTGTTTTATGACGTGAGCGAGCAGCGCCTGGGGGATAAGCTGGTGCTGGGATGTTATCTTGGCACCGGGTTCGGGTTTGCCATTTGGCTCAACGGCGCGCCTTATGTCGGCGCGCATGGCGTGGCCGGCGAACTGGGGCACATTCCCCTGGGCGATGACGGCGCGCGCTGCGGCTGCGGTAATACAGGCTGCCTGGAAACCGTCTGTTCAGGCGTGGCGCTGGCGCGATGGTATCACGGCGCGGCGCATGACTACGCGCTGTCCGATATTTTCACCTGCGCCCATGGCGATAGCTATATTACCGGCTTTATCGACACGGCGGCCAAGGCGATTGCCACCGGCGTAAACCTGTTTGATCCCGATCATATCCTGCTGGGGGGCGGCGTGATGGATATGGTGGATTTCCCCTACGATCGGCTGATTGCCAGGGCCGGCGACTTTATTCGCAAGCCGTTGCCCTATGAGGAAATCATTTTTGCCAAAGCGTCCTCGTCGGCGTTTAACGGCGCCATCGGCGCCGCCAGGCTGGGACTTCGGGTCGCGCAGGCTGCGTGCGCCGCCGGTTAGGCTACGCGTCGCACGCAGCGCCGCGGTCGATACCGCGGCGCCGGCGCGGCGTCAAACGGCGGTTTTGGTCCAGGTATCGCGCAGGCCTACGGTGCGGTTAAACACCGGTTTTTCCACGCTGAAATAGCGGCTGTCGGCGCAGAAATACCCTTCGCGTTCAAACTGGTAGGGCTTGCCCGGCAGCGCCTCAAGCGCGCTGGCCTCCACAAAGCCTTGTTTGATGACCAGCGACTCCGGGTTCAGCGTCGCGAGGAAATCATCCGCCGAGGCGGGGTTAGGGTCGCTGAACAGGCGATCGTACAAACGAAACTCGGCGGGGACGCCGTGGGTCGCCGAGACCCAATGAATCACCCCTTTCACCTTGCGCCCATCCGCCGGGTCCTTGCTCAGGGTCTCCGGATCGTAGGTGCAGTAAATGACGCTGATCTCGCCCTGCTCATCCTTGTCGATACGCTCCGCCTTGATCACATAGGCGTTGCGCAGGCGCACTTCCTTGCCCAACACCAGGCGCTTGTACTGTTTGTTGGCTTCCTCGCGAAAATCCGCCCGATCGATATAAATCTCGCGGCTAAAAGCCACCTGGCGCTCGCCCATCTCGGGTTTATTGGGATGCGTCGGCATGGTCACGGTTTCCTCGTGCCCGGCCGGCAGGTTTTCTATCACCAGTTTTACCGGATCGATCACCGCCATGGCGCGCGGCGCGGTTTCATTGAGATCTTCACGGATACAGGCTTCCAGCGCGGCGATTTCCACGTTGTTTTCCTGTTTGGTGACGCCGATGCGCCGGCAGAATTCACGAATGGACGCGGCGGTATAACCACGGCGCCGCAGGCCGGAGATGGTCGGCATGCGCGGGTCGTCCCAGCCCTCGACAATATTCTCCGCCACCAGTTGGGTCAGCTTGCGCTTGGACATAATGGCGTATTCAAGATTGAGGCGCGAAAATTCATACTGACGGGGATGACAATCGATAGTGATATTGTCCAGCACCCAGTCATATAAACGGCGGTTATCCTGGAATTCCAGGGTACACAGCGAATGGGTGATGCCTTCGAGGGCGTCGGAAATACAGTGGGTGAAGTCATACATCGGATAGATGCACCACTTCGAACCGGTCTGGTGGTGTTCGGCAAATTTAATGCGGTACAGCACCGGATCGCGCATCACCATAAACGGCGAGGCCATATCGATTTTAGCCCGCAGGCAGGCGCTGCCCTCGGGGAAACCGCCGTTGCGCATAATGGTAAACAGCGCCAGGTTGTCCTCGACCGAGCGATCGCGAAACGGACTGTTCCGGCCGGGCGTGGTGAGGTTGCCGCGGTATTCGCGAATGGCGTCGGGTGAAAGCTCATCCACATAAGCCAACCCTTTATTGATAAGCTCGATGGCATAGGCATGCAGCTGATCGAAATAATCGGAGGAGTAATGGATATTGCCGCTCCATTTAAAACCAAGCCACTGCACGTCTTCTTTGATTGAATCGACGAATTCTATATCTTCTTTCACCGGGTTGGTATCGTCGAAGCGCAGATTGCATTGGCCCTGGTAATCCTGGGCGATGCCGAAATTCAGGCAAATGGCCTTGGCATGGCCGATATGCAGATAGCCGTTAGGCTCCGGCGGAAAACGGGTATGCACCGAATGGTGCTTACCGGTTGCCAAATCTTCGTCAATTATTTGACGAATAAAATTAGTTGGGCGGGCTTCTGCCTCACTCATATTGCATTTCCTCTACGCGAACGCACGACATTCATTATGCTTATGTTCCAACAAGCCACGTCCCGACACAACCGTTAGTTGCAGAAATTCTTATGGCGCCGGGCGCGGTGCCGCGGCCGTCCTGTCGCCCTGACGGACAGGCTGGGTAACCGGGAGGCTATATTAGCATAGGCGCAACTGCGCCGGAGGATAACCGGGAACAGAATCGGGGGAAAAACGCCGTGTCGGGGAGAAACGGACACCGGCGCGCGAACCGCGCCGGAGCCGGGTAACGAGGGCGGCCTTATTTGGCGGTAACATCCAGCAGCGGTGTTACGCCTGCGACCACCGCGCCGCTGGCGATAGCGGTAATGGCGCCAAACTCATCCATATTGCTGATCACCACCGGGCTTATCATCGAGCGGGCATTGGCATTGAGATAGTCCAGATCCAGCTCCAATATCGGCTGCCCCTGGGTGACCTTGCTGCCCTCTTCCACCAGGGACGTAAAACCCTGGCCCTGCAGTCCGACGGTATCAATGCCGATATGCACAATCACTTCGGCGCCGGCGTCGGTTTCCAGGCAGAACGCGTGATGGGTGCCGAAGACCTTGACCAGGGTGCCGTTAGCCGGCGACAGCACCAGTTTCCCGGTCGGGCGGATGGCGACGCCGTCACCCACCGCTTTGCTGGCGAAGGCTTCGTCCGGCACCTGATCCAAGGGTACGATATCACCGGTTATCGGCGACGTCAGGCTAACCACCACCGGGCGCGCCACCGGCTCATGAACCACCGCGGCCGGCTGCACCGCCGCGGGTTGGGAAACGGAGCGCGACGCCGCGACCGGCCCTTCGGCCAGCACGGTACGCATGGCACCGGCGATAATTTCGGCTCGGGTGCCGACAATCACCTGCACGCTTTCCTTATTAAGACGGATAACGCCCTGGGCGCCGAGATTTTTTGCCAGGGAATCGTTGACCAGCGACGAATCCTTCACGTTCAGCCGCAGACGAGTGATACAGGCGTCAATGCCGGTCAGGTTTTCCGAGCCGCCCACCGCGCTGATGTAACGACGGGCCAGCGCCTGGGTTTCACCGGACTTGGTGGTGGCCATGGCCGGTTCGACGTCGACGTTATAGCCGTCGCTTTCGTCGCCGGCGACCGCCAGTTCACGCCCAGGAGTCAGCAGGTTGAAGCGTTTGATGGTAAAACGGAACACCAGGTAGTAAATAACAAAGAACACCAGTCCCTGCGGGATCAGCATATACCAATGGACCGCCAGCGGATTGCGCGAGGAAAGCACCATATCCACCAGGCCGGCGCTGAAACCAAACCCCGCCATCCAATGCATTTGCGCGGCGATGAATACCGACAGCCCGGTTAACAGGGCATGCAGGAAATACAGTACCGGCGCCACGAACATAAAGGAAAATTCCAGCGGTTCGGTGATCCCGGTAAAAAAGGCGGCAAACGCGCCGGCAATCATGATCCCGGCCACCTTGCTTTTGTTTTCCGGACGGGCGCATTGATAAATGGCCAGGGCGGCGCCCGGCAGGCCGAACATCATGATCGGGAAGAATCCGGCCTGGTAACGCCCGGTAATACCGACGATGGCGGTGCCCGCGTCAATGGACTGCTGGCCGCCGAAAAATTTGGGTATGTCGTTGATGCCGGCCACGTCGAACCAGAACACCGAGTTCAGCGCGTGGTGTAATCCCACCGGGATTAACAGCCGGTTAAAGAAGGCGTAGATACCGGCACCCACCGAACCGAGCTGCTGGATATGCTCGCCGAACGATACCAGGGCGTTAAACACCAGCGGCCAAACGTACATCAGGATAAAGGCCACCAGGATCATGACGAAGGACACCAGGATCGGCACCAGCCGCCGTCCGCTGAAGAACGACAGCGCCTTGGTCAGCTCGACATGGCTGAAGCGGTTGTACAGCTCGGCGGAGATAATCCCCACCAGGATGCCGACAAACTGGTTATTGATTTTACCGAAGGCCGCGGGCACATCGGCCAGGGGAATATGCTGGATCATCGACACGGAAGCCGGCGCGCACAGGGTGGTGACCACCAGAAAGCCG
Organism: Sodalis sp. C49; assembly: GCF_046352915.1. Taxonomy (NCBI): domain Bacteria; kingdom Pseudomonadati; phylum Pseudomonadota; class Gammaproteobacteria; order Enterobacterales; family Bruguierivoracaceae; genus Sodalis; species Sodalis sp. C49. Next base: position 2,139,792 of record NZ_CP163303.1, read on the forward strand.
ACCAGGCCGGATAAGGCCGCCGCGCCGTCTTTGTCCTTGGACATGCCGTAGGCCACGCCGACGGCGAACAACACCGACATATTTTCTATAATCGCCGATCCGGCCTTGATAAAGAAGGCCGCCCAGGCGCTGCCGCCGCCCCAGCCCACCGGGTCGATCCAGTAACCGACGCCCATCAGGATGGCGGCGGCGGGCAACGTTGCCACCGGCACCATCAACGCGCGGCCTATTTTTTGAAGATAACTGAGTATATTCACCTTGATTCCCCTTTTGACCTTATCGATCAACCCACAATGTAGGCTGTCTAACCCTTGCCTGCGAAAACCGCGCCTGACGAAGCTGCTCATACGCAGTGTAGAAAGTTTAATTTTCAACGCAAATTAATTACCGGTATTATGTGATTAGAATCACCTTGAACCGGTAAGATTTGTGACTTATTCTACTAAATATGTCAAACTTATTTTGCATCGCGAATAATCAGCTTATACTTTTGCCGTGCGGTCAGGGCGCCCTGGCTCCCGCTATGTAATGCCTGCGCGCTAACGTTATACTGTTAACACCGCTGCGGACACCCGTTTTTATCTATTAAAGAGGTCAGTCATGAGACTTATTCCGTTAGAAACCGCCGCCGACGTCGGCAAATGGGCCGCTCGTCATATCGTCGAGCGCATCAATGCCTTCAACCCCACCGCCGCACGCCCTTTTATTCTCGGACTGCCCACCGGCAGCACGCCGTTGGAAGCCTACAAATATCTTATTCAGATGCATAAAGCGGGCCAGGTCAGCTTCGAGCACGTGGTGACGTTTAACATGGATGAGTACGTCGGCCTGCCCGCCGCCCATCCGGAAAGCTATTACACCTTTATGCATCGCAATTTCTTCGATCACGTGAATATTCCGCGGGAAAACATCAATCTGCTCAACGGCAACGCCGATGATATCGACGCGGAATGCCGCCGCTATGAAGAAAAAATCAAGTCGTACGGCAAGATCCATCTGTTTATGGGCGGCGTCGGCAATGACGGGCATATCGCCTTTAACGAACCCGCCTCCTCCCTGGCGTCGCGCACCCGCGTCAAGACCCTGACGCTGGAAACCCGCCGGGCCAATTCCCGTTTCTTTGACAATGATATCGAGCAGGTGCCGCGTTTTGCCCTGACCGTCGGCGTCGGCACACTGCTGGACGCCGAAGAAGTGATGATCCTGGTCATCGGCCACAACAAAGCGCTGGCGCTGCAGGCGGCGGTGGAAGGCAACGTGAATCATATGTGGACAATAAGTTGCCTGCAGCTTCATGCTAAAGCGGTGATGGTGTGCGACGAACCCTCCACCATGGAGCTGAAAGTGAAGACGGTAAAATATTTCCGCGAACTGGAAGCCGCCAGTACCCTGAGCCTGAAAAACAGCTGATTGATAACCGGGAGCGAACGATGTACGCATTTACCAACGGCCGGATCTTTACCGGTCTCCAAGTCCTTGAACATCATGCGGTAATCATCAATGACGGGGCAATCGACGCGGTCTGCCCGCTGGATTCGCTGCCGGCGGATATTGAGCGGCGCGATCTCGACGGCGCCATCCTGGCCCCGGGATTTATCGACCTGCAGCTTAACGGCTGCGGCGGCGTGCAGTTCAATGATTCCCTGGACGCCCTGACGGTGGAAACGCTGGAAATCATGCAGCGCGCCAATGTCAAATCGGGCTGCACCAGCTTTTTGCCCACCCTGATTACCAGCACCGATGCGTTTATGCGCCGCGCCGTCGAGGTGATGCGCGCATTCCTGGCGCAGCATAAGCACCAGGCATTGGGCCTGCACCTGGAAGGGCCTTACCTGAATCCGATAAAAAAAGGCACGCACGATCCGGCGCTGATGCGCAAGCCCTCGCCGGAAATGGTGGATTACCTGTGCGCCAACGCCGATGTCATCGCCCAGTTGACCCTGGCGCCGGAACAGGTCGACGTCGGGATTATCCGCCGGCTGAGCCAGGCGGGCATCATGGTGTCGGCCGGTCATTCCAACGCCACCTATGATGAGGCGAAAGCGGGTTTTGCCGCCGGCATCGGCTTCGCCACCCATCTGTTCAACGCCATGCCGCCCCTTACCGGACGCGAGCCCGGGCTTATCGGCGCAATTTACGACACGCCGTCGCTCTATTGCGGCATCATCGCCGACGGACTGCACGTCAACTACGCCAATATTCGCAACACCAAACGCATCAAGGGCGATAAACTGGTGCTGGTCACCGACGCCACCGCGCCCGCCGGCGCCGATAACCAGATTGATCGGTTCATTTTTGCCGGTAAAACAATATACTACCGGGACGGCCTGTGTCTGGATGAAAACGGCACCCTGAGCGGTTCGGCGCTGACGATGATTGAAGCGGTGCGCAACAGCGTGGAATTCGCCGGTATCGCGCTGGATGAAGCATTGCGCATGGCGACCCTTTACCCGGCCCAGGCCCTGGGCGTGGCGGCGCAGTTGGGTACCTTGCAGGCAGGCAAGGTGGCTAACCTGACGGCGTTCACCCGCGATTACCGGATAACCAGGACTATCGTTAATGGCAACGAAGTTCTCTGATGAGCGAGTAATAAACCGATGACCCCAGGCGGACACGCCCCGATAGGAAACGTTGACCTGGTCAAACAGCTCAACAGCGCTGCGGTGTACCGCCTGATCGATATGTCGGGGCCGATTTCGCGCATCCAGATTGCCGAACAAAGCCAGCTGGCGCCGGCCAGCATCACCAAAATCACCCGTCAGCTGCTGGAGCGGGGACTGATCCGCGAGGTGGACCAGCAGGCTTCCACCGGCGGCCGGCGCGCCATCTCCATCGTCGCCGAAACCCGCGCCTTCCAGGCGATTGGCGTGCGTCTCGGTCGCCATGACACCACCATCACCCTCTACGATCTGACCGGCAAATCACTGTACGAAGAATTCACCCCGCTGCCGGAAACCACGCAGCAGGCGCTGGAAGCGGCGCTGTTCAGCGCCATCGCGCGTTTCCTGGAGCAGATCCAGCGTAAATCCCGGGAGCTCATCGCCATTTCGGTGATCCTGCCGGGCCTGGTGGATCCGTATTCCGGGGTGGTGCGTTATATGCCGCATATCAGCGTGAGCGCCTGGCCGCTGGTGGAAAATTTGCAAAAACGCTTTCATCTTACCGCTTTTGTCGGCCACGATATTCGCAGTCTGGCGCTGGCGGAGCACTATTTTGGTGCAACACAGGACTGCGCGGATTCCATTTTGGTTCGTTTGCACCGCGGCACCGGCGCCGGGATCCTGGTCAACGGCCAGATTTTTCTCGGCAGCAACGGTAACGTGGGGGAAATCGGCCATATCCAGGTCGACCCGCTGGGCGAGCGCTGCCATTGCGGCAATTTCGGCTGCCTGGAAACCATCGCCGCCAACGGCGCCATTGAAAAGCGGGTGCGCCACCTGCTCGACCAGGGCTACCCCAGCAGGCTGACGCTGGATAATTGCCAGATCGGCGCCATTTGCAAAGCCGCCAATCGCGGCGATACGCTGGCCTGCGAGGTTATCGAGCAGGTGGGTCATCACCTGGGCAAAGCGGTGGCCATCGCCATTAACCTGTTCAATCCGCAAAAAGTGGTGCTGGCCGGTGAGATTACCGAAGCCCATAAGGTGTTGCTGCCGGCGGTGCAGCGCTGTATCGATAATCAGGTACTGAACGGTTTTCGCCAAAATCTGCCGGTGGTGATTTCCGCGCTGGATCACGGCTCCGCCATCGGCGCCTTTGCGCTGGTCAAGCGCGCGATGCTTAACGGCGTATTGCTCCAGCGCCTGCTGGAAAACAGCTGATTGCCGGGTCATCGGGTTTTATGGCATTTACGATCGGTCAAATTTGCCGGTGTTTTTCCTTCTTTTATTGATGATTATTGATAATTAGCCGCTTAAAAATGAATTATCACCAGCAGCATGGCTTTTTTCATTGATTGATCTTGAATAATGGTGTCATTTTAGTGCTAAATCGATGTCAACAGCAAAGCATTAGCCCCGAGACCGGCCTAAGGAAAAGAGAATGTGTTCTATTTTTGGTGTACTGGATTTGCAATCGGATCCGAGCGAACTGCGTAAAACCGCGCTGGAAATGTCGCGCCTGATGCGTCATCGCGGTCCCGACTGGTCGGGAGTGTTTGCCAGCGACCAGGCCATCCTGGCCCATGAACGCCTGTCCATCGTCGACGTCAATACCGGCGCGCAACCCTTATATAACGCCGCGCATACCCATGTGCTGGCGGTGAATGGCGAAATTTATAACCATCAGGCGCTGCGCCAGGAGCTGGGGGACCGCTATGCGTTCCAGACCGGTTCCGACTGCGAAGTGATCCTGGCCCTGTACCAGGAAAAAGGACCGGCCTTCCTCGACGATCTGCGCGGTATGTTCGCCTTCATTTTGTATGATACCGAGAAAGACGCCTACCTGATCGGCCGCGACCATATGGGCATTATCCCGCTATATATGGGGCATGATGAAAACGGCACGCTGTATGTGGCGTCGGAAATGAAGGCGCTGGTGCCGGTATGCCTGAGCATTAAGGAATTTCCCCCGGGAAGTTATCTGTGGAGCCAGGACGGAGAAATCCGCGAATATTACACCCGCGATTGGTTCTCTTATGACAACGTGAAGGACAACACTACCGATAAAGCGGCGCTGCGCGACGCGCTGGAAGAGTCGGTCAAAAGTCATTTGATGTCGGATGTTCCTTACGGCGTGCTGTTATCCGGCGGGCTGGATTCATCGGTTATTTCCGCCATCACCAAGAAGTATGCCGCCCGGCGGGTGGAAGACGGCGCGCGCAGCGAGGCCTGGTGGCCGCAGTTGCACTCTTTTGCCGTCGGCCTGGAAGGCTCGCCCGATCTGCGCGCCGCCAAGGAAGTGGCTACCCATCTGGGTACCGTGCATCATGAAGTGCATTTCACCGTGCAGGAAGGCCTGGATGCCATCCGCGACGTGATTTACCATATCGAGACCTATGATGTCACCACCATCCGCGCCTCGACGCCGATGTACCTGATGTCGAGGAAAATTAAGGCGATGGGCATCAAGATGGTGCTGTCTGGCGAGGGAGCCGACGAGGTTTTCGGCGGTTATCTCTATTTCCATAAGGCGCCGAACGCCAAAGAGTTTCATGAAGAGCTGGTGCGCAAGCTGCAGGCGCTGCATATGTATGACTGCGCGCGCGCCAATAAGGCGATGTCCGCCTGGGGCGTGGAGGCGCGCGTGCCGTTCCTGGATAAAAACTTCCTTGACGTGGCGATGCGTATTAACCCGCAGGATAAAATGTGCGGACACGGCAAAATTGAAAAGCATGTACTGCGCGAATGTTTTGCGTCCTACCTGCCGGAAAGCATTGCCTGGCGGCAGAAAGAGCAGTTTTCCGACGGTGTGGGCTATAGCTGGATCGACACGCTGAAGGAAATGGCCGGCAAGCAGATTACCGATCAGCAATTGGCTAACGCGCATTTCCGTTTCCCGTACAATACGCCGACGTCTAAAGAGGCTTATTTTTACCGGGAAATCTTCGCGGAGCTGTTCCCGTTGCCAAGCGCGGCGGAGTGTGTGCCGGGAGGTCCGTCGGTGGCCTGTTCCTCGGCGAAGGCCATCGAATGGGATGAGTCGTTTAAAAATATGGACGACCCGTCGGGACGGGCGGTGGGTGTGCATCAGTCCGCGTACTAAAGCTATCGGCACGCTCTCCCTTTAACTTGTCTGCGTTAGGTCCGGTGTTGGCGGGCCTGGCATGCCATGAGGCGCTCGGTCGGGCGGGAACACCACGCCCGATTCGACCCCATTGGCACGCTCTCCCTTGACTCGTCTGGGTTGAGTTCAGCGTTGGCGGGCCTGGCATGCCATGGGGCGCTCGGTCGGGCGGGAACACCACGCCCGATTCGACCCCATTGGCACGCTCTCCCTTGAACACGTCCGGGTTGAGTTCAGCGTTGGCGGGCCTAGCGCACCATGGGGCGCTCGGTCGGGCGGGAAAACCACGCCCGATTCGACCCCATTGGCACGCTCTCCCTTGAACACGTCCGGGTTGAGTTCAGCGTTGGCGGGCCTAGCGCACCATGGGGCGCTCGGTCGGGCGGGAACACCACTCCCGATTGGACCCCATTGGCACGCTCTCCCTTGAACACGGCTGCGTTAGGTCCGGTGTTGGCGGGCCTAGCGCACCATGGGGCGCTCGGTCGGGCGGGAAAACCACGCCCGATTCGACCCCATTGGCACGCTCTCCCTTAATACGTTTGCGTTGAGTTCAGCGTTGGCGGGCCTGGCGCGCCATGGGTCGCGCGCCCTTTAACATGTCTGCTTTGAGCTTAGGGTTATCATCAAACTCACCGGGCCTTTACGGCCCGGTTTTTATTTGTTTGAATAGGAAAATCAGGCCTTATGCGGTTTTTATCATCAGGTTGCTCATAAGCCAGACAAACAGCATGCGCAAAGCCTGATTACCGAAAAAAGGTGTTGACTGGATTTCTGCAACTACGCATAATGCGCCCCGCAACGCCGAATGAAGGTCACGCGGAAAGATGGCTACGTAGCTCAGCTGGTTAGAGCACAGCACTCATAATGCTGGGGTCACAGGTTCGAATCCCGTCGTAGCCACCATACTTTGCGGGAGTGGCGAAATTGGTAGACGCACCAGATTTAGGTTCTGGCGCCGCAAGGTGTGCGAGTTCAAGTCTCGCCTCCCGCACCATGATTTCGGTTACGCAGCGGATGGGGTATAGCCAAGCGGTAAGGCAGCGGGTTTTGATCCCGCCACTCCCAGGTTCGAATCCTGGTACCCCAGCCATTAACCTCGCCCGGGCGAGGTTGCAAGCGGGAAAAGTTGCAAAAACGTTTGGATGATTGGGATATAGCCAAGCGGTAAGGCAGCGGGTTTTGATCCCGCCACCCCCAGGTTCGAATCCTGGTATCCCAGCCAAAAAAAAGTTGAAAAAGTTTTTAAAAAGTATTGTAAGTCCCGAATTTTTAAGTATAATTCGGCTACGTAGCTCAGCTGGTTAGAGCACAGCACTCATAATGCTGGGGTCACAGGTTCGATTCCCGTCGTAGCCACCACATTTTTGGGGTATCGCCAAGCGGTAAGGCAGCGGATTCTGATTCCGCCACCCCAGGTTCGAATCCTGGTACCCCAGCCATACAAAGACTGCGCAAGCAGCGAAAAGCGGGGCGATTGTCGAAAGACATCGCTCCGCTTTTTTTATGCGTGTCTTCTGCCCTTCCTTTCAGATCATCCTTGCAAAGGGTATCAGCCCGTCGCCGCGCGTTAGCAAAAAAATCAGGATTATCCTAATTATTTTGCAACTAAACGCGGCGCAAGTAATCCCAGATCATGGTATCGGCCATATTGTTAAGGGCACAATCACCGACGATTTCGCGCGGGAAACGGCATGTGGCCTTTCACAAAAAGATCGTTGCCCGAGCTAGTCGTTTAATTAAGCAGGTTTCAGGGAGCTGTTCTCGTCTTTGGTGGTGCGCTACATAAGGTAAATTCAAGCACGATCAAATGATAAATTGACCATTATTCATTGGGACTCAATGATGATTAACTTTAAAACAGCAAGTATTGAAGAGTTGAAAATAGAATATAAGCGCCTGGCCAAGCTGGTGGGCGATATGCCCTTCGGCACCAAAAAAGAGTTTTACCATCTTCCGGCGATCCTGGCCGACGATGAAAAACCGCTGGCGGTGGCAACGGGCCTGATGGGCGGCAATACCTGGCTGATTACCCTGACCAACTACCGGATTATTTTCCTGGATAAAGGCATGGTTTACGGTCTGAAGCAGGTTTTCGTCGATCTGGCGAGCGTGGTTTCCGTAAGCGGGCGCACCAAGATGATGACCGGCAGCATTACCCTGAGCACCACAGGTCAAAACTATACCATCGAGAATGTGATGAAAGGCGCGGTCACCCCGTTTACCAATATGGTGAATATCGCACGGGAAACGCTCAGCCAGCAGCCGCAGATGCGGCAGGCGGCGGGCACCCGTGCGCAATATGACGTGATCACCCAGTTGGAAAAACTGGCGGCGCTGAAAGAACGCGGCATTTTAAGCGATCAGGAATTCAGCGTGCAAAAAGAGAAAATCCTGGCGATGTAACGCCCACCTGCGCTTAGCGGGACATGCAGGGGAAAGCGCCATCCCGGCTGATTGTCCACGCCTCTATTATCGCTTAAGCGCAGGCGCAGGCGGTGTTTTCTGTGCCGTCCGGCATGAAAAGCCCGCCGGATAAGATCGCCTAAGCGTCCTTTGGCCGATCTGGCAGCAGCGCGCGCATCAAATGCTGACTGCGCGGCAATAAGCCTATCTTAAGGCCAAGTGGCTTAAATACCCGGTTTAATATCGACAACGACTGGCTGCCCTGGTCTCGTTCGATATCGGATAGAGTACGACGGCTGATATTGATCTGGATTTTGGTCGTCATCCTGAAAAGTATCGATCCAGATTTCGTTGTTGGCGGAGCAACGTAATAATAGTTTTGGCGCCTCCTCACCAGCGCCAGTGGCGCCACCGCCCGCCGCGCCCATCTGTTGTGCGTATTCTAAAAAATCAGTATTCCGCTCGGCCACATCCTGTACGGTAAACCGAATTTGATTAATTTGTTTAACCGCGGGTAAATCGGTTAAGGATTCCTTAATGCGCATATTTCCCACGGGAGCAATAACGCCTGACCGCAACCGAGCGCTATCTTGTTGGGTTGACGGCAGGCATTGATCGGTAGTTTTCCATGAGTACCGCAGGCAAATTGCTACTACAGGCATGCTCATCATCCCGTTCCATGAATTCCAGCGCATAATCAAACGCGTAACCGAGTAACGTTAAACTCGCGCGTCCTTGGTCAGGTTCGGAAAATGTGATAGACGCGGCGTCCTGCCCTCTTCCTTCGACAAAAATTTCAATAGTCAATTTCATGGACACCTTCAATGAGCAATGTTTTGCTCTTTTAGCGCTAACGTTTTTAAAATGGCAATTATTTTGCTCAAAAAAATCTTAAATGAAAAAAAATGAGCAATATATTGCTCATTTTTTTGCTGACAACGCCCGACGCTACCGCCAGTCAGAGACCCAGGGCATATTTCAGCGCCCGGACTTTCAGCGGGCCGGCGCGCTGGGCCAGGAACAGGCCGAGGTTGCGCGCCAGCCGGACCGGCGGCAGCCGGTTGCTGAAGGCGCTATAGAAGAGATCCATGCCGCTTTGCATCAGCAGGTTGTCGCCGTAACGGCGATGCTGATAGCGCTTTAAGATGCGCAGCTCGTCCCAGGGTTCATCATGATCGCGCGCGCCAATCACCACCGCGGCCAGCGCTTCAGCGTCGCGAAAGCCCAGGTTTACGCCCTGCCCCGCCAGCGGATTTATGGTATGCGCCGCATCGCCGATCAGCGCCAGGCCCGGCCGGACATAGTCCCTGGCATGGCTGCGCACCAGCGCAAAAGCGCCCGCGGCGTGCACCTTCACCGCGCCCAGGCGGGTGGGAAAGGCGGCCAGCACCTCGCGCTCCAGGGCCGCCGGCGGCAGGGCCTGCAGCTGGCGGATACGCGCCGCGCTGTCATACCACACCAGCGACGCCCAGTTATCGTAGAGCGGTAAAAACGCCCGGGGACCGTCGGGGGTAAATTCCTGCCAGGTGACGTCCTGCTGGCCGTACGGGCATGCGACGGTTATCAGCATACACGACTGGCGATATTGCCAACCGACGGTGCCGATGCCAGCCCATTGCCGTACGTTGGACCGGGCGCCGTCGGCGCCGATCAGGAGCCGGGCGCCAACCGTTTCGCCGTTATCAAGCGTCAGGCGCCAGTTGCCGCCGTCATAACGCATTTTCGCCAGGGCGGCCGGCGCGCGCAGCGTCAGATTGCCGCAGTCGGCGCAGGCCTGCCACAGCGCCCGCTGCAGCCGGATGTTTTCCACCATAAAGCCGAGTTCCGGCAAATGCAGCGCCGCGGCGTCGAAGGTGACCTGGGACTGCGCCCATTCCCAGGTTTCCAGGCGGCGGTAGGGTACGCGGACATGGGAATCGATACGGTCCCACGCGCCCACGCGGCGCAACAACGCCGCCGACGCGCAGCTGATAGCCGAAACGCGCAAATCAGGCGGGGCATCCGGCCGGGGCTCCGCCAGCCGGGCATGGTCCAGCACCAGCACCCGTATACCGCCCTGCGCCAGCATTAACGCCGCCAGGGCGCCGACCATGCCGCCCCCCGCCACCACCGCATCATAGGCTATTTCGTTTGTGTTCATCTCGGCTATGCTTGTGTCTGTGATTAAACATTTGCTTAGTGTACCGCAATTTTTCATTATGAAAGAGGAGCGAAGGCTCAGCCCTCTGGTCACAACCACGCCAAAGGATTACAATACGCGCCCTGCATGAGCCGAAGGGCTTTTTCGCACCCTAAAATAATGCATCAAGTAATGGCAAGCCGATGACAAAAAAACTGCATATCAAAACCTGGGGCTGTCAGATGAACGAGTACGATTCATCGAAGATGGCCGACTTGCTGGATAGCACCCACGGCTACCAGTTGACGGATAACGCCGAAGAAGCGGACGTGTTGCTGCTCAACACCTGTTCCATTCGTGAAAAGGCGCAGGAGAAGGTATTCCATCAACTGGGCCGCTGGCGGGCGCTGAAAGAAGCCAATCCGGATTTGATCATTGGCGTCGGCGGCTGCGTGGCCTCCCAGGAAGGCGCGCATATCCGCGAGCGCGCCCATTATGTCGATATTATCTTCGGGCCGCAGACCCTGCACCGCTTGCCGGAAATGATCAACCACGTGCGCGGCACGCGCAGCCCGGTGGTGGATATCAGCTTCCCCGAAATCGAAAAATTCGACCGGCTGCCGGAACCGCGCGCCGAGGGCCCCACCGCGTTTGTCTCCATCATGGAAGGCTGCAACAAGTACTGCTCGTTTTGCGTGGTGCCCTATACCCGCGGCGAGGAAGTCAGCCGTCCCTGCGACGATATCCTGTTCGAGATAGCCCAACTGGCGTCCCAGGGCGTGCGCGAGGTCAACCTGCTGGGGCAGAACGTCAACGCCTACCGCGGCGCCAGCTTCGAGGGCGATATCTGCACCTTTGCCGAACTGCTGCGCCTGGTGGCGGCCATCGACGGCATCGATCGCGTGCGTTTCACCACCAGCCACCCGATTGAATTCACCGACGATATCATCGACGTCTACCGCGACACGCCGGAGCTGGTCAGCTTTGTGCATTTGCCGGTGCAAAGCGGTTCCGATCGCATCCTGACCATGATGAAACGCGCCCATACGGCGCTGGAATATAAATCCATCATCCGCAAACTGCACAAAGCGCGTCCCGGCATCCAGGTGAGTTCCGATTTTATCATCGGTTTCCCCGGGGAAACCCAGGCCGACTTCGAGCAGACCATGAAGCTTATCGCCGACGTTAATTTCGATACCAGCTACAGTTTTATCTACTCCGCGCGTCCCGGCACGCCGGCGGCGGATATGGTGGACGATGTCGGCGAAGACGAGAAAAAGCAGCGGCTGCATATACTGCAGCAACGCATCATTCAGCAGGCGATGCAGTTCAGTCGCCAGATGATGGGCACGGTCCAGCGCATCCTGGTGGAGGGCACCTCGCGCAAAAGCGTGATGGAGTTGGCCGGCCGTACTGAAAATAACCGCGTGGTGAACTTTGAAGGCACGCCGGACATGATCGGCAAGTTTGTCGATGTCGAGATCGTCGATGTCAATCCGAACTCGCTGCGCGGCGTGGTCGTGCGCACCGAAGATCAAATGGGCCTGCGCGTGAGCGAAAGCCCGGCCTCGGTGATTGCGCGCACCCGCAAAGAGAATGAACTCGGCGTCGGGACCTTCCAGCCGTGATACCCTCCCTGCCCGTTAACGGGCGGCCTCCCCCGCCGCCCGGTTCTGCCTTTTCTCCTCCGGTTGCTTTTCACTTATCGTGCCCCAATATTAATTTAATGATCCGCGTCCTTGACGCTGGTGACGGTTTCCTTCATTTATGAACATGGTCAGCCATAATCTACTCCCTAACATGGCCTGAAAGGCCCAGAGGAAAAGTTTGAACGTCGACACTAAAGAAATCATGCTGGAGCCTGCGGACAATAAGCGCTTAATGAGCCTCTGCGGGCCGTTCGATGACAATATCAAACAACTTGAGCGCCGGTTGGGCATTGAAATCAATCGTCGCGACAACGTTTTCAAACTGGTCGGCAAACCGCTGTGCGTGGAAGCCGCCGCCAATATCCTGCTGACGCTGTACGTGGACACGGCTCCGGTACGCGGTGTTGTCGCCGATATCGAGCCGGAAAAAATCCACCTGGCCATCAAAGAGAGCCGGGTGCTGGAGCAAACCGCCGAAAGCGTGCCGGACTTCGGCAAAGCGGTGCATATCCAGACCAAGCGGGGCGTTATCAAACCCCGTACGCCAAACCAGGCGCAGTATATCGCCCATATACTCGATCATGATATTACCTTTGGCGTCGGTCCGGCCGGTACGGGTAAAACCTACCTGGCGGTGGCCGCGGCGGTGGATGCGCTGGAGCGCCAGGAAATACGCCGCATCATGCTGACCCGCCCGGCGGTGGAGGCCGGTGAAAAACTCGGTTTCCTGCCCGGCGATCTCAGCCAGAAGGTCGACCCGTACCTGCGTCCGCTGTATGACGCGCTGTTCGAAATGCTGGGCTTCGAGCGGGTTGAGAAACTGATTGAACGCAACGTGATTGAAGTCGCTCCGCTGGCCTATATGCGCGGTCGTACCCTGAATGACGCCTTTATCATCCTGGATGAAAGCCAGAACACCACCATCGAGCAGATGAAGATGTTCCTGACGCGCATCGGTTTTAATTCCAAAGCGGTCATTACCGGCGATATCACCCAGATCGACCTGCCGCGCAATGCGAAATCAGGCCTGCGGCACGCCATCGAAGTGCTGGCCGACGTAGAGGAAATCAGCTTCAACTTCTTCCATAGCGAGGACGTGGTGCGCCATCCCGTGGTGGCGCGCATCGTGGTGGCGTATGAAGCCTGGGAAGCGGCCGATCAAAAGCGTAAAGACGCGTTGGGCGAACAGCGCCGGCGTGAAGCGCAGGCCGCTTACCACGGGAATATCCCGCCGGCCGCCGGCGATAACCAGGAGCCGGCCAAATGAGCGGCGTCATCCTTGATTTACAGGTAGCCTGCGCCGATCCGGCCGGTTTGCCCGATGAAGCAACCTTTATGCGCTGGCTGGAAGGCGTGCTGCCGCAGTTCCAGGACGAGGCCGAGGTCACCATCCGCCTGGTGGACGACGCGGAAAGCCACGAGCTGAACCTGACCTACCGCGGCATGGACAAGCCGACCAATGTACTGTCGTTTCCCTTTGAAGCCCCGCCACAGGTGGAGCTTCCCCTGCTCGGCGACCTGATCATCTGCCGCCAGGTGGTGGAACGGGAAGCCGGCGAACAGGACGTGCCGCTGGAGGCGCACTGGGCGCATATGGTTGTCCACGGCTGTCTGCATCTGCTAGGGTATGATCATATCCAGGATGAGGAAGCCGAGGAAATGGAGGCGCTGGAGGCCGACATCATGCAGGCGTTAGGTTATCCCGATCCCTATCTGAACGAAAAAGACGACTGATAAACGACGCCGGCCCCGGAGCGGGGCCGGTTTATACGATCCATTTATCCACTACGAGTGAAATTAACTAAACGCCATGAGCGACGACCATTCGCAAAGCAACGACAGCCCCAGTCCCAAAAAGGGCTTTTTTACCCTTATCCTTAATCAGCTGTTTCACGGCGAGCCAAAAAATCGCAATGATTTACTGGAGCTTATCCGTGATTCCGAACAAAACGAGCTGATTGATCCCGATACCCGCGATATGCTCGAAGGCGTTATGGACATCGCCGAGCAGCGCGTACGCGATATCATGATCCCGCGTTCCCAAATCGTGACCCTGAAAAACAACCAGTCGCTGGAAGAGTGCCTGGATGTGATCATTGAATCCGCGCATTCCCGTTTCCCGGTGATAAGCGAAGACAAGGATCACATCGAGGGGATCCTGATGGCCAAGGATCTGCTGCCGTTTATGCTCAGCGATTCGCAGCCGTTCAGTATGGATAAAGTGTTGCGCCCCGCCGTGGTGGTGCCGGAAAGTAAACGCGTCGATCGCATGCTGAAGGAGTTCCGGTCCCAGCGCTACCATATGGCCATTGTAATTGACGAGTTCGGCGGCGTTTCCGGCCTGGTCACCATTGAAGACATCCTGGAGCTGATCGTCGGCGAAATCGAGGATGAATATGATGACGAGGAAGACCGGGATATCCGCCAGCTTAACCGCCATACCTTCACCATCCGCGCGCTGACGCCGATTGAGGATTTTAACGAAACCTTCGGCACCCACTTCAGCGACGAAGAAGTGGACACCATCGGCGGGCTGGTGATGCAAGCCTTCGGCCATCTGCCGGCCCGTGGTGAAACCATTGAAATAGATGGTTATATTTTTAAGGTCGCCATGGCCGACAGTCGGCGTATCATCCAGGTTCATGTTAAAATCCCCGACGACTCACCCCAACCGATAATGGAAGAATAAACCTTACATGGCGAGCGCATTGCGACTTGAGCGCCAGTGGGTACGTGCGTTGCTGGCGTTATTGACCGGCGCCTGCGGTACCCTGGCGTTTTCACCTTATGACTTTTGGCCGGCGGCGTTAGTCTCGCTGGCCGGGTTGCTGGCGGTGACCCTTAACCGCACGGTGCGGCAGTCCGCCTGGCTCGGTTTTTTCTGGGGCTTTGGGCTGTTCGGCACCGGCATGCGCTGGATTTATGTCAGTATCGACCAGTTCGGCGGGCTGCCCGTCCCGGTGAATATCGGCCTGGTGGCCCTTCTGGCGGCGTACCTGGCGCTATATCCGATGCTGTTTAGCGGCGTGCTGGCGCGCATCTGGCCGCGCACCTCGCTGTGGCGGCTGGCGGTTGGCGCGCCGGTGCTGTGGCAGGTGACGGAATTCCTGCGCGGCTGGGTGATGACCGGCCTGCCGTGGCTGCAGTTCGGCTATACGCAAATCGACGGCCCCCTGAAGGGGCTGGCGCCGCTGTTCGGCGTCGAGTCCATGACCTTTTTCCTGATGGCCGCGAGCGGCCTGGCGGTGGCCGCCGTGGCGCTGCGCGCCCCCCTGGCCGGCATTTGCGCGCTGGCGGTGCTGTTGCTGCCCTGGCCGCTGCGCGGACTGCACTGGTATGCCCCGCAGGATGCCAGGACGGTGACTGTGGCCATGGTGCAAGGTAACATTGCCCAATCGCTGAAATGGGAACCCGACCAGGTACGGCCGACGCTTGACGTGTACCTAAGCCATACCCGTCCGTTCCTGGGCAAGGCGCAGATGGTGATTTGGCCGGAATCGGCCATACCGGATGACGAAACCGCCCAGGGGCCGTTCCTGACCGAGTTGGATGCGCTGTTGCGTGAAGAGCGCACCAGCCTGGTCACCGGCATTATCGACACCCGCAGGACAGCGTCGGGCTATAATTATTTTAACAGTATCCTGGTACTGGGGGAGCAAACGCCTTACCGCTACCCCAGCCCGAATCGTTATGCCAAGCATCATCTGGTGCCGTTCGGTGAATTTGTGCCGCTGGAAAGCCTGCTGCGCCCCCTGGCGCCGCTGTTCAATCTGCCGATGTCGTCATTCAGCCGCGGCAATTATATCCAGCCGCAGCTGAGCGTTGCCGGCATGAAGCTGACTGCGGCCATTTGTTATGAAATCGTGCTCGGCTCGCAGGTGCGGGATAACTTCCGGCCGGATACCGATTTCCTGCTGACCATTTCCAATGACGCGTGGTTCGGTCATTCCATCGGCCCCTGGCAGCATTTCCAGATGGCGCGCATGCGCGCGCTGGAACTGGGGCGGCCATTGTTGCGCAGTACCAATAACGGTATTACCGCGGTGATCGGCGCCGATGGCGCCATCGAAGCGATGCTGCCGCAGTTTACCCGCGACGTGTTAAGCACGCGCGTAACGCCGACAACCGGACTGACGCCTTATGCACGATTTGGCGACTGGCCGTTGTGGGTGCTGACGCTGCTGCTGGGGTTTGCCGCCGTGGTCTTTGGCCGCCGGGCGCGTTAGTAGCCACGGTTTAGGTCGCCATGGTGAGGGCTTCGCTGGCGTTTTCGGGGAAGCGTATGTTGCCATGGTGAGAGTTTCGCTGGCGCTTGCGGGGGAGGCTTATGTTGCCGCGGTGCGGGTTTCGCTGGCGCTTGCGGGGAGGCTTATGTTGCCGCGGTGCGGGTTTCGCTGGCGCTTGCGGGGAGGCTTATGTTACCGCGGTGCGGGTTTCGCTTGCCGTGCGTTAGGTGTTCATATGTCTTGCCGGGTGCCGGCAAGCGACAATGAGGCCGTACCGCGACGGCCTCCTTGACCTCCGCGCGCCCGGCAGGTCGCGCGTCGCTGCGCGATACCTTCCGCCGCCTGTGCCCCCGTTATGCACCGGCCCGTTATGCCCTCCCTGCGCAAACGGGCCTTTCGCCGCTCCCGGCGGCTCATGCAGGGGGCACAGGCGCCGTCAGCGCGCTTTACGCCGGTCAACATGTCGCTGTTCGTACTGCATGTTATGAAGCGATAGCGGCGCTGTTGCTTAGGATGGGACTGGCGTCGGCTTAGGATCGACCGTGATGGGATGCAACAGGTATGGGATGCAGCTGGCACGACGAAAAGTTGGTCATGCGGTCATGCAATAAGGCGTTCATCATTCATGCAACTTAAACCTTACGCTTTAAGTTTTAACAGTACGCATTACGCTTTCAGCCATCAGCCATCAGCCATCAGCCATCAGCCATCAGCCATCAGCCATCAGCCATCAGCCGTTATACTGCAGACTTCAGCCCAAAATAAATACTGATATTTTTCCCGGTAATCACATACCGCGATGAACCCCAAAACGCTACATTGCTCACAGGCGATGGTGTTGACGTTGTGCCGGCATAGAGTGCGCCGGCAGCGCCCATCGCGGCGGGATGAGCCGCCGGGAGCGGCGAAAGCGAAGGGCCGCGCCGGGAGCGCATCCCGTGCGGTCCATAAGCCGGGATGGGCGATGCCGGGGACCGCGCAGCGGCGCACGATCTGCCGGACGCGCGGAGGTCAAGGAGGCCGTCGCGGTACGGCCTCTTTGTCGCTTGCCGGCACCGGACACGCCATATAACCACCGAACGCATGGCAAGCGAAACCTTCACCGCGACAACATAAGCCCAGCGAAACCCGCACCGTGGCAACATAAGCCTCCCCGCAAGCAAGCAAAGCCCCCACCACGGCAACATAAGCCTCTCCGCAAGCAAGCAAAGCCCTCACCACGGCAACACAAGCCCCCCCAAGGCCGGCTGCTTCATATTTAAATTCAGGAGCAAAGGTTCATCTCTCTCTGTTATGGCGTGCTACATTCGCGGCAGCCCTATATCAAAAATGTGGCCCGCGCCCTCTTTAGCGCGTCCGCCTTGGGTCCGGCGCCGCAGCCCTAATGCGCGTGCTAATTATTGTTAATCAAACTCATTGCTGTTATCGTGCCACTTGTAACATCCTCGTGACATATTGACCAAAGAGCCTCTGAATGAATCCCGATTCCCGTTATCTGCTAACCGATCCCGCCCAGCTGCGCGAGCATTATGCCCAACCCAACAAAGCGGTGGTGCAAAAACAAATCGATCATCTTGATGCCTACGCCCGCCGGCTGATTGCCCTGTCACCGTTCATGATCCTCGGCACGCAGGGCGCACGCGGCATTGACTGCTCGCCGAAAGGAGGCGAACCGGGGTTTGTCCAGGTAGAGGATGATAAAACGCTGCTGCTGCCGGATCGTTCCGGCAACAATCGCCTCGATGGCCTTAGCAATATCCTGCACAATCCCTTTGTCGGCATGCTGTTTCTCATCCCCGGCTGGCTGGAGGGATTCCGGGTCAACGGCCGCGCGCGGATTTCCGTCGACCCGGCGCTTTGCCTGCGTTTTGCCCACAACGGCCAGCCGGCGAAAAGCGTGATTATTATCAGGGTGGAAGAGGTCTTTATTCACTGCGGTCGGGCAATCAGCTTCGCCGGACTGTGGGATAACGCGAAACATGTCGACCCCGCTCTGCTGCCCGGCGCGCTGGAAATCTTTAAAGCCCATGTCGCCCTGTCGGCCGCCGGCGCGCAGCCGGCCTGATTCCGCCGCTGCTCCGTTCGGGGGCAAATAATTTGTCTGGCATGGATTTTGCTGTATAACGTTGCGAATGTCGTTAAAAACTGTTTTTTTATGAGTGATTTTCGCCATTCGTGCGCTGCAATGGTGCGTTTACCGCACTTAGATTGTGCAATGAGGCGTCATGCGCCACGCTTTGGTGCGTCTGAACTCACAAAACGAAAACTTTTTCATTTCAAAACATTTACATTCGGCTATTTTTTAACGGTAATCCGTTTTGATTTTACGCTTTAGGCTGGTTCCAAAGCTTAACGTGATACTCATGATTGCGGCGCGCTTACCCCTTGAGCGCCGTAGTGACAGCAAAGGAGTTGGAAAATGCAAATGCGCAAATTGGCTTTATCATTACTGGTACTGGGCATGGCCGGCAGTATGGCCCATGCGGAAGACCTGACGGGCACCCTGAAGAAAATCAAAGATAACGGCGTGATCGTGGTCGGCCATCGGGAATCGTCCGTTCCTTTTTCCTATTACGACAACCAGCAAAAAGTGGTGGGTTACTCCCAGGCTTATTCCGATGCCATCGTGGACGCGATTAAAAAGAAAATTGACGCGCCTTCCCTGCAGGTGAAGTACCTGCCTATTTCCTCGCAAAACCGTATTCCGTTGCTGCAAAACGGAACCTACGATTTCGAATGCGGTTCAACCACCAATAACCTGGAACGTCAAAAGCAGGTGGATTTCTCCAATACCCTGTTTGTGATCGGCACCCGTATCGCGGTGAAAAAGGGCAGCGCCATTAAAGACTTCCCCGACCTCGCCGGCAAGACCGTGGTGGTCACCGCGGGCACCACGTCCGAAATGCTGCTCAACAAGCTGAACGACGAAAAACAAATGAAGATGCGCATCATTTCCACCAAGGATCACGGCGATTCGTTCCGTACCCTGGAAACCGGGCGCGCGGAAGCCTTTATGCTGGATGACGCCCTGCTGGCGGGCGAACGCGCCAAGTCCAAGAACCCGGATCAGTGGGATATCGTCGGTACCCCGCAGTCCAAAGAAGCCTATGGCTGCATGATGCGCAAAGACGACCCGCAGTTTAAAAAGCTGGTGGACGACACTATTGTTTCCATCCAGACCTCCGGCCAAGCGGCAAAATGGTATGACACCTGGTTTAAACAGCCGATTCCGCCGAAAAACCTGAATATGAATTTCGATATGTCCGATGACGTCAAAGCGCTGTTCAAGGCCCCTAACGATAAAGCCGTAAACTAATAACGACAATAAGGGCGGGTGACTCCCCGCCCTCTCGATTGCAGGAGGCCAGGACAGACAGACGCAGCGCGGTCGTTCCCCGCGCTGCGGATATCAAGGTCTTCGTCAATCTTCAGGGTAGCGGTGCTACCCTTTTTTACCGGAGTTTTTTATGTCAATAGATTGGAACTGGGGCATTTTTTTTGAAGCGGCCCCTTTTGGCAACACCACCTACCTCGGCTGGCTGTGGGCGGGATTTAAAGTCACCATCGCCGTCTCGTTTTGCGCCTGGATTATCGCGTTGCTGGTCGGTTCGCTGTTCGGCATCCTGCGTACCGTTCCAAATCGTTTTCTTTCCGCTTTAGGAACCTGTTACGTCGAGTTATTCCGTAACATTCCTTTGATCGTGCAGTTCTTCATTTGGTATCTGGTGGTTCCCGAGCTGTTGCCGGTCAATATCGGCACGTGGTTTAAGTCGGGCCTGGACCCGAATGTCCAGTTTTTTGTCTCCTCCATGGTGTGCCTGGGATTGTTTACCGCCGCCCGCGTGTGCGAACAGGTACGCGCCGGCATCCAGTCGCTGGCCTCCGGACAGATGGCCGCCGGGCTGGCGATGGGCCTGACCCTACCGCAAACCTACCGTTACGTGCTGCTGCCGAACGCTTATCGCGTGATTGTGCCGCCGATGACCTCGGAAATGCTTAACCTGGTGAAAAACTCCGCCGTGGCCTCCACCATCGGTCTGGTGGATATGGCGGCGCAGGCGGGCAAGCTGCTGGATTATTCCGCCCATGCGTACGAGTCTTTTACCGCGATAACCCTCGGCTACCTGATTATTAACGCGGTGATCATGTTTGCCATGCATCTGGTGGAGAAAAAAGTACGTCTGCCCGGTCATATAGGAGGTAAATGATGTACCAATTTGACTGGAGTACCATTGTCCCCAGCCTGCCGTATATGCTGCAGGGCATGGCGCTGACGCTGAAAATCACCTTTACCGCCGTGTTCTTCGGCATTATCTGGGGCACCGTGCTGGCGGTCATGCGCCTGTCGCCGCTGTGGCCGGTCAGCTGGTTCGCCAAACTTTACGTTAATCTGTTTCGATCGGTACCGCTGTTGATGGTGCTGTTGTGGTTTTATCTCGTTGTGCCGAGCTTTTTGCAAAAGGTGCTGGGACTGTCGCCGCAAACCGATATCCGGCTGATTTCAGCCATGGTGGCCTTTTCGCTGTTTGAAGCCGCCTATTACTCGGAGATTATCCGCGCCGGCATTATCAGTATTTCACGCGGCCAGGCCTCCGCGGCGCTGGCGCTGGGCATGACGCCCTGGCAGTCCATGCAATTGGTGGTGCTGCCCCAGGCGTTTCGCGCCATGGTGCCGCTGCTGCTGACCCAGGGCATTGTCCTGTTCCAGGATACGTCGCTGGTGTATGTGCTAAGCCTGGCGGACTTTTTCCGCACCGCGTCGTCGGTGGGCGAGCGCGACGGCACGCAGGTGGAAATGATCCTGTTTGCCGGCGCGGTTTATTTTGTAATCAGCCTCAGCGCTTCCCTGCTGGTGAATTATTTGAAGAAAAGGACGGTTTGATGATTTCCCTGAAAAATATTTCTAAATGGTACGGTCATTTTCAGGTTCTGAACGATTGCTCAACCGAAGTGCAAACCGGCGAGGTCGTCGTGGTCTGCGGTCCGTCCGGGTCGGGTAAATCGACGCTGATCAAAACCGTCAACGGGCTGGAGCCAATCCAGCGCGGCCAGATTATGGTCAACGATATCGCCGTCAACGATAAGCGCACCAACCTGGCCCAACTGCGCGCCAAGGTGGGCATGGTGTTCCAGCATTTTGAACTGTTTCCGCACCTGTCGATCATCGACAATCTTACCCTGGCGCAGGTGAAGGTGCTTAAGCGCAACAAGGACGCCGCGCGCGAAAAAGGCCTGAAACTCCTGGAGCGGGTGGGATTGTCCGTGCAGGCCAATAAATTCCCCGGCCAGCTTTCCGGCGGCCAGCAGCAGCGGGTGGCCATTGCCCGCGCCCTGTGCATGGATCCGGTGGCGATGCTGTTTGACGAGCCGACGTCGGCGCTGGACCCGGAAATGATCAATGAAGTGCTGGACGTGATGGTGGAGCTGGCGCAGGAAGGCATGACCATGATGGTGGTGACCCATGAAATGGGCTTTGCCCGCAAAGTGGCCAACCGGGTGATTTTTATGGACGAAGGTAAAATCGTCGAGGATACGCACAAAGAAGCGTTCTTCCAGCATCCGCAAACCGATCGCGCCCGCGACTTCCTGGCGAAAATACTGCACTAGCCGCCCGCGGCGGCCTGTCGCCACGCTGCGGGCAGGCCGCGCCGCTATTGGAACGGACGGCGGTGGAACTGATCAAACCCGCATTCCGGGCAAAGCGGCAACGTTTCCGGCGTGTAAAACG
Organism: Sodalis sp. C49; assembly: GCF_046352915.1. Taxonomy (NCBI): domain Bacteria; kingdom Pseudomonadati; phylum Pseudomonadota; class Gammaproteobacteria; order Enterobacterales; family Bruguierivoracaceae; genus Sodalis; species Sodalis sp. C49. The sequence continues at coordinate 2,161,644 of NZ_CP163303.1, forward strand.
CCAGCGAATGATGGCAACGTTCGCACACCAGGTTGCCCAGCCCCACCACTTCCCCGCTGTTGTAGACGCCGTGATGGCTGACGTCTTTAAACACTTCCTGCCACTCCAGCTGGGTTTTATCGGTGATGTCCGCCAGTTCCTGCCACAGGCTCTCCTTGATAACCCGCGTAAACACGCTGTCGTCATCCTGCGCGCCGCTCTCATCATAGCTGCGGGCGAACTCTTCCAGATCGCGGCGCACCGCCCGGGTAACGTTCTCCACTTCCGCCGGCGTCAAATCGCCGGTGGCCTGCAAACGCAGGCGCGCATCCTCGACCAGCGTATCGATATTCCTTTCGCCCTGCTCAAGCTGTTGACTCAGCGAGGCCAGCAATTCGCGGTAATATTGCGCAACCTTATCCATCGTCTTCTCCTGATTTCCGCCAGCATCACCCGAAATGGCCTTCTGGCCGGGACTAAATTGGTATCATGCTGATAATTTTAGCCTATAACGGTAAACTCATTCGGTATAAAGCATGGCGCAACGCAATAATTCGGCCGGATCCGGGCTTATGTGGCAGAAATAAGCATCCGGGCGGCGCTGGGTGTTGTTGCCGCCGTTGCTTATCAGCTATGCTATGCGGATCTTTTGTTATCAACGCTCGGTAGACAACGCGAGCGTAGCTGTATTTTCACTATAGGACCACTGGCTGCCATGCAAGAGCAATATCGCCCGGAAGAGATAGAATCCCACGTCCAGCTTCACTGGCATGAACACCAAACCTTCAAGGTTACCGAGGATACGGGCAAGGAAAAATATTACTGTCTTTCCATGCTGCCCTATCCCTCCGGCCGCCTGCATATGGGCCATGTGCGCAACTACACCATTGGCGATGTTATCGCGCGTTATCAGCGCATGCAGGGCAAGAACGTGCTGCAGCCCATCGGCTGGGACGCCTTCGGCCTGCCGGCGGAAGGCGCGGCGGTCAAGAACAATACGGCGCCGGCGCCCTGGACCTACGACAATATCGCGTATATGAAAACCCAGCTAAAACTGCTGGGCTTCGGTTATGACTGGGACCGGGAGGTCACCACCTGCCGGCCGGAATATTATCGCTGGGAGCAGTGGTTCTTTGCCCGTCTGTACGAAAAGGGCTTGGTCTATAAAAAGACCTCGGCGGTCAACTGGTGTCCCCATGACCAGACGGTGTTGGCCAACGAGCAGGTGATCGACGGCGGCTGCTGGCGCTGCGGCACTAAGGTCGAACGTAAGGAAATACCGCAGTGGTTCGTGAAAATCACCGCCTACGCCGATGAGCTGCTGTATGGCCTGGACAACCTGGAAAGCTGGCCCGAGCAGGTGAAAACCATGCAGCGCAACTGGATCGGCCGCTCCGAAGGGGTGGAAATCCGCTTCCAGGTGGCGCACAGCGAGGAAACGCTGTCGGTCTACACCACCCGTCCCGATACCTTTATGGGCGTGACCTACCTGGCCGTCGCCGCCGGGCATCCACTGTCGCTGGCGGCCGCGGCCGCCAACCCGGCTCTGGCCGACTTCATCGCCGAATGCCGCAATACCAAAGTGGCCGAAGCCGACATGGCGACCATGGAGAAAAAAGGCATGGCGACCGGCCTGTTCGCCATTCATCCGCTAAGCGGCGAATCCGTGCCGGTATGGGTGGCCAACTTTGTCCTGATGGAATACGGCACCGGCGCGGTCATGGCGGTGCCCGGCCACGATCAGCGCGACTGGGAATTCGCCACGAAATACCACTTGCCGATTAAAGCGGTGATCCTGGACGCAGGCGGCGCCGAGCCGGATTTAAGCCAGCAGGCCATGACTGAAAAAGGCGTGCTGTTCAATTCCGGCGAATTCGACGGTCTCGACCATACCGCGGGCTTTAACGCCGTCGCCGATAAGCTGGTGGCGGCCGGCGTCGGCGAGCGTAAAGTCAATTACCGCCTGCGCGACTGGGGCGTTTCGCGCCAGCGCTACTGGGGCGCGCCTATTCCGATGGTCACCCTGGAAGACGGCACCGTCATCCCGACCCCGGACGATCAGCTGCCGGTGCTGCTACCGGAAGATGTGGTCATGGACGGGATATCCAGTCCGATAAAAGCCGACCCCGAATGGGCGAAAACCACCGTCAACGGCCGGCCGGCGCTGCGCGAAACCGATACCTTCGATACTTTTATGGAATCGAGCTGGTACTACGCGCGTTATACCTGCCCGCACTTCGACAGCGGCATGCTGGACCCCGCCGCCGCCAATTACTGGCTGCCGGTGGATCAATATGTCGGCGGCATCGAGCATGCCATCATGCATCTGATGTATTTCCGCTTTTATCATAAGCTGCTGCGCGACGCCGGCCTGGTGAGTTCCGACGAACCGGCCAAACGCCTGCTGTGCCAGGGCATGGTGCTGGCGGACGCGTTCTATTACCTGGGTAGCGGCGGCGAACAGATCTGGATCTCGCCGGCGGATGTCGAGGTGGAACGCGATGAAAAAGGCCGTATCGTCAAAGCCACCGATAAGGATGGCCGCGAGCTGGTCTATGCCGGCATGAGCAAGATGTCCAAATCGAAAAACAACGGCATCGATCCCCAGATCATGGTGGAAAAATACGGCGCCGATACCGTGCGTTTGTTTATGATGTTCGCCTCGCCGGCGGAAATGACGCTGGAATGGCAAGAGTCCGGCGTCGAAGGGGCCAACCGCTTTTTGAAGCGCGTGTGGAAACTGGTCTACGATCATACGCAGCTTGGCGCCGCCGGCCGGCCGGATGTGGCCGCCCTTGACGAGGCGCAGAAATATTTGCGCCGCGAACTGCATAAAACCATTGCCAAGGTCAACGACGATATCGGCCGCCGCCAGACGTTCAATACCGCCATCGCCGCTATTATGGAACTGATGAACAAGCTGGCGCGGGCGCCGCAGGACACCGCGCAGGATCGCGCCCTGCTGCAGGAAGCGCTGCTGGCGGTGGTGCGCATGCTGTATCCGTTTACCCCTCACGCCAGCTTTGCGCTGTGGCAGGCGCTTGGCGGCGAAGGCGATATTGACAGCGCCCCATGGCCGGTTGCCGATGAAACGGCTATGGTAGAGGAAGCGAAGCTGGTGGTTATCCAGGTCAATGGTAAACTGCGCGGAAGAATTACCGTTCCCGCCGACGCCGATGAGGCGCTGGTGCGTGAGCGCGCCGTCCAGGAACACCTGGTGGCGAAACACCTGGAAGGGTTCACGGTGCGTAAAGTGATTTACGTGCCTGGCAAACTGCTTAACCTGGTTGTGGGTTAAGACAAGGAGGCGTTGTGCGACATCGTACTATAGCGTTGTTGCTGGGGCTCGCGGTGCTGGTTACCGCGGGCTGCGGTTTTCATCTGCGCGGCACCACAAAAGTGCCAAATGAATTAAAGACCTTAACCTTTAGCAGCTACGATCCCTACGGACCGCTGACCCGGGCCGTACGCGCCCAACTGCGGCTCAGCGACGTCACCATCGTCAAGGATAAGGATCCGCGGGCCAAAACCCTGTCGTCGCTGCGCATTACCGGCTCGTCGGAAGGCCGTACAACGGTGTCGGTGTTCCAGGACGGTAAAACCGCCGAGTATCAGCTGGTGCTTGACGTGCAGGCCCAGGTGCTGACGCCGGGCAAGGATCTTTTCCCCATCCGCATCCGGGTATTCCGTTCGTTCTTTGACAACCCGCTCACCGCGCTTGCCAAGGACAATGAAAACGACATTATCCGCCAGGAACTGCGTGAACAGGCGGCGCAGCAGTTAGTGCGCAAACTGCTGGCGGTCCATGCCGCGGTTGAAGCCAACGACGCCGTGGACGCTACGCTGCAAAAAACGGCGCGGGCCAATGCCGTCACCGGCGCCAAGGGAACCACCGCCACCCACGCGGACGGCGCCGCGGGCATTGAAGTCATTCAAACGCCGACCTCGGCCACGGAAGAGCAATGATCAGGCTTTACCCGGAACAGCTGGGCGCGCAGCTGAAGGAAACGCTGCGCCCCTGCTATTTGCTGTTCGGGAACGATCCGTTGCTGCTGCAGGAAAGTCAGGATGCGATTCGCCGCCAGGCGCAATCGCATCAGTTCAGTGAGCATTTCAGCATTACGCTCGACGCCGCCACCGACTGGGATGACATTTTCAGTCTTTGCCAGGCGATGAGCCTGTTCGCCAGCCGCCAGACCCTGCTGTTAATCCTGCCGGAAAACGGCGCCAGCGCTCCTATCGGCGAAAAATTATTACTGCTTTCCACCCTGCTCCACCCGGATTTGTTACTGATGCTGCGCGGCGCCCGCCTGACGCGCGCGCAGGAAAACAGCGCCTGGTTCAAGGCGCTGAGCAAGGATGCGGTATTCATCACGTGCGCCACGCCCGAGCAGGCGCAGTTGCCCCGCTGGGTGGCGACGCGCGCCAAAACCATGAACCTGACGCTGGACGATGCGGCCAGCCAGCTACTGTGCTACTGCTATGAAGGCAACCTGCTGGCGCTGTCTCAGGCCCTGGAGCGTTTATCGCTGGTCTATCCCGACGGCAGCCTTACCCTGCCGCGGGTGGAAACGGCGGTTAACGACGCGGCGCATTTTACCCCCTTCCATTGGGTGGACGCGCTGTTGGGCGGCAAGAGCAAACGGGCGGCGCACATCCTGCGGCAGTTACGCCAGGAAGCCAGCGAGCCGGTAATCCTATTGCGCAGCCTGCAACGGGAGGTATTAACGCTGCTGGCATTGCATCGCGATATGCAACGCATGCCGCTGCGCGCCCTGTTTGATCAGCATAAAGTCTGGCAAAATCGCCGGGCGCTGCTGACCCAGGCACTGCAGCGCCTGTCATCCCGCCAGCTGCATCAGGCGGTCGGCCTGATGGCCAGTATGGAAATCGCCCTGAAGCAGGATTACGGCTATCCGGTCTGGACCGATCTGGAAGCCCTTTCCCTGCTGCTGTGCGGCAAATCACTGCCCGAGACCCTGATAAATGTCTGATATCGCCGACACCACGCCCCGCGCCGCAGCGCAGGCCGGACGACTGACCGCTATTTTCGGCGGCACTTTTGACCCGATTCATTACGGCCATATCAAACCGGCCATCGCGCTCGCCAGGCTGGTGGGTCTTGAGCGCATCACCCTGCTGCCCAATAACGTGCCGCCCCACCGCCCGCAGCCTGAGGCCAGCGCGCAGCAGCGCCTGACCATGGTGCAGTTGGCGATAGCCGACACCGCAGGCTCGCTGTTTGATATCGACGACCGCGAGCTGCGGCGCGACAATCCGTCCTGGACGGTGGAAACCTTCGAAACCCTGCGCCGCGAGCGCGGCGCCGACGCGCCGCTGGGTTTTATCATCGGCCAGGATTCCCTGCTGACCCTGCCGCAATGGCACCGGGGCCTCGAACTGCTCGATACCTGTCATCTGCTGGTTTGCGCCCGGCCGGGATATGGCGGTAAGATGGCGACACCGGCATTGCAAGCCTGGCTCGAGTCCCGGTTAACCGAGGATATCAGCCGATTGCACCGGCAGGCCGCCGGGCTTATCTATCTGGCGCCGACGCCGGAGCTGTCGATTTCCGCCTCATTGATTCGCGAACGCCGCCACGCCGGATTGCGCTGTAACGATATGCTCTCGCCATCGGTGCAACGTTATATTGATGAACAGGGCTTATATCGCTAGTGAGCGGCCCATGCTATACTGCGCGGCTTAATTCTTCGGCTGAAGCTTAGGCTTTCTCCCGCCCGCCGCCTATGGCGTGCCGGTCCCGGCCGTAAGATCCCGGTCAGTCAGTTCTGGCATATCCGCCAGGCAGCCAACCTCTACATTTGCGGTGTCCATCGCGACAACGCATGCAAAGCACACCGAAGGGGGAACCTTTGCAAGGTAACACGCTCAAAGATTTCGTCATTGATAAAATTGATGATTTGAAAGGCCAGGATATTATTTCCATCGACGTACGCGGTAAATCCAGTATTACCGACTGTATGGTGATCTGCACGGGCACGTCCAGCCGTCACGTGATGTCCATTGCCGATCATGTCGTACAGGAGTCCCGCACCGCCGGCCTGATGCCCCTGGGCGTCGAAGGCGAAAAGGTCGCCGATTGGATCGTGGTCGACCTGGGCGACGTGATTGTCCATGTCATGCAGGCGGAAAGCCGCAGTCTTTATGAACTGGAAAAGCTCTGGAGCTGACCGGTGAGACTCCAGCTGATCGCGGTAGGCACCAAAATGCCGGATTGGGTACAAACCGGCTTTACCGATTACATGCGCCGCTTCCCCAAGGACATGCCGTTCGAGCTGAATGAAATTCCGGCCGGCAAGCGGGGCAAGAATGCGGATATCGGCCGCATCCTGGAAAAAGAAGGCGAACTGATGCTGGCGGCCGTGGGCAAAGGAAACCGCATCGTGACGCTGGATATCCCGGGCGTCCCGTGGGAAACGCCGCTGCTGGCGCAACAACTGGAACGCTGGAAACAGGACGGCCGTGACGTCAGCCTGCTGATCGGCGGTCCCGAGGGGCTGGCGCCGGCGTGCAAGGCGGCCGCGGAGCAAAGCTGGTCGTTATCGCCGTTAACCTTGCCTCATCCGTTAGTTCGGGTGTTAGTCGCGGAGAGCCTGTATCGTGCCTGGAGCATTACCACCAACCATCCATATCACCGGGAATAAACCGGTGAAGATGTATAGAGTGAAATAACCCCGCGGAATGAAAATAGATCATAACCCCTTTCGCGACTATTCAGCTGAGTCGGCACTGTTTGTCCGCCGGGCGCTGGTGGCATTTCTCGGTATCCTGGCGTTAAGCGGGATATTGATCGCCAATCTCTATCACCTGCAAATCACCCGTTTTGAAGACTACCGCACCCGCTCCAATGAAAACCGCATCAAGCTGGTGCCTATCGCCCCCAGCCGCGGCATCATTTACGATCGCAACGGCATCCCGCTGGCGCTGAACCGTACCATTTATCAGTTGGAGCTGATGCCGGAAAAAATGGATGACCTGCAGGGGACCATTGATGCGCTCAGGCCGATTGTCGATCTGACCGACGACGATATCGCCAATTTCAAAAAAGAGCGCAGCCGTTCCCACCGCTTTACCTCCCTGCCGCTGAAAGTCGGCCTGACCGAGGTGCAGCAGGCGCGCTTTGCGGTAAACCAGTTTAATTTTCCGGGCGTGGAAGTCAAAGGCTACCAGCGGCGCTATTATCCTTACGGCTCGGCGCTGACCCATGTCATCGGCTATGTTTCCAAAATCAATGATAAAGATGTGGAACGGCTGGACAAGGACGGCATCCTGGCCAACTATGCCGCCACCAACGATATCGGCAAGCTGGGCATCGAGCGCTTTTACGAGAATACCCTGCACGGCAAGACCGGTTACGAAGAGGTGGAAGTCAACAACCGCGGCCGGGTTATCCGCCAATTGCATGAACAGCCGCCCCAGGCCGGGAAGGATATCTACCTGACCCTGGACCTGCACCTGCAAACCTATATTGAAAAACTGCTGGCGGGCAGCCGCGCGGCGGTCGTGGTGGCCGACCCGCGCGACGGCGGCATCCGCGCGCTGGTATCCAATCCCAGCTACGATCCCAACCTGTTTGTCGACGGCATCACCAGCAAGGATTACCGCAACCTGCTGCAGGATGAAAACCGTCCGCTGATCAACCGCGCCACCCAGGGGGTCTACCCGCCGGCCTCCACCGTCAAGCCCTATATCGCGGTCTCCGCCCTGACCCTGGGCACCATTAACCGCAGCTATTCCCTGTTCGATCCGGGCTGGTGGCAATTGCCCGGCTCGGATAAACGCTATCGCGACTGGAAAAAATGGGGGCACGGCCGGCTTAATGTCACCAAGGCGCTGGAGGAATCGGCGGATACCTTTTTCTACCAGGTGGCCTATGATTTGGGCATCGACCGGCTATCGGAGTGGATGTCGAAGTTCGGCTACGGCTCCTATACCGGCATCGACCTGTCCGAAGAGCGCTCCGGCGTGATGCCGACCCGTGAATGGAAACTGAAACGCTTTAAGAAGCCATGGTACCTGGGCGATACCATCCCGGTCGGCATCGGCCAGGGGTACTGGACCGCCACGCCGGTGCAAATGTCCAAGGCCCTGATGTCGCTGATTAACGACGGCGCGGTGCGCATCCCGCATTTGCTGTACAGTACCCGGGAAAACGGCCAGCTGGTCCCCTATAAGCAGCCGGAACATACCCAGATCGGCGACCCGCATTCCGGTTATTGGGAAGTGGCCAAGGACGGCATGTACGGCGTCGCCAACCGGCCCAACGGCACCGCGCGCAAAAGCTTTGCCGACGCGCCGTATAAAATAGCCGCCAAATCGGGTACCGCGCAGGTGTATGGCCTGAAGGCCAACGAAGTGTATAACGCCCACAAGATCGCCGAGCATCTGCGCGATCATAAGCTGATGACCGCGTTCGCCCCCTATGACAAGCCGACAGTGGCGGTGGTGGTGATCCTGGAGAACGGCGGTATCGGTCCGGCGGTGGGCACCATTACCCGCCAGATTCTGGACCATATCATGCTGGGCGACAATACGACGGATTTACCGGCCGAGCAGCCTGCTCCGCCCGGCACTGAAGGTGATTAGCCATGACCGATAACCAGCAAAACGGGGCGTTCTGGAATAAGCTCCATATCGATGTGCCTTTTCTATTCCTGATCACGCTGTTGCTGGCGTACAGCGCCATGGTCATGTGGAGCGCCAGCGGCCAGGATGTCGGCATGATGGAGCGCAAAATCGGCCAGATTTTCATGGGCCTGCTCGTGATGCTGGTATTGGCGCAGGTGCCGCCCCGGGTCTATGAGGCCTGGGCGCCATACCTTTACATTATCAGCGTGATCCTGCTGGTGGCGGTGGACGCCTTCGGCCAGATCAGTAAAGGCGCCCAGCGCTGGCTGGATTTGGGATTTGTGCGTTTCCAGCCCTCGGAAATCGCCAAGATCGCGGTGCCGCTGATGGTGGCGCGCTTTATCAACCGCGACAGCTGTCCGCCTTCGCTGAAAAATACCGCCATCGCGCTGGTGCTGATATTCCTGCCCACGCTGCTGGTGGCGGCGCAGCCCGACCTCGGCACCGCCATCCTTATCGCCGCCTCGGGGCTGTTCGTGCTGTTCCTGTCCGGCATGAGCTGGAAGCTGATCGGGGTGGCGGCGCTGCTGGTGGCGGCCTTTATTCCGATCCTGTGGTTCTTCCTGATGCATGACTACCAGCGCGATCGCGTCATGATGCTGCTCGATCCGGAAACCGACCCGCTGGGCGCCGGTTACCATATTATCCAGTCCAAAATCGCCATTGGCTCCGGCGGGCTGAGCGGCAAGGGCTGGCTGCACGGCACGCAGTCCCAGCTGGAATTCCTGCCGGAGCGCCATACCGATTTTATTTTCGCCGTATTGGGCGAGGAACTGGGCCTGATTGGCGTTCTGGTGCTTTTAGCGTTATACCTGTGCGTAATCATGCGCGGACTGGTGATCGCCGCCAAGGCGCAGACCACCTTCGGCCGGGTGATGGCCGGGGGTTTGATGCTGATTTTGTTCGTTTATGTATTCGTGAATATCGGCATGGTAAGTGGTATCTTACCGGTGGTCGGCGTTCCGCTGCCGCTGGTGAGCTACGGCGGCTCGGCATTAATCGTGCTGATGGCGGGGTTTGGTATCGTCATGTCGATACATACTCATCGGAAAATGTTGTCTAAAAACTTATAGAGGTGAGCAATGCGGAAGGAATGGCACTGGATCGGCGTGATGGGGTTATTGCTCACGGCCTGTAGCTCGACAGAGACGACGCAGCAGCAGCAGGCGCCCGCCGCGGCCTACAACGGGCCGGTGGTGGAGATAAGCGGCGTGGAGCCGCGCTATGAGCCGTATAACCCGGCTACCAACCAGGACTATGACGTCAACGGCAAGACTTACCATATTATCAAAAACCCGCAGAATTACAGCGAAACGGGCCTGGCCGCCTGGTATGACGCGGAATCCAGCGGCAGCAACGTCACCGCCACCGGCGAACAGTTCGATGCCGGCGCCCTGACCGCCGCGCATCCGACCCTGCCCATCCCAAGCTATGTGCGGGTGACCAATATCAGCAACGGCCGCCAGCTGGTGGTGCGGGTCAACGATCGGGGTCCCTACACGCCCGGCCGCATTATCGATTTGTCGCGCGCGGCGGGCGATCGGCTGAACATCTCCAATAACAGCAAGGTACGCGTCGACTTTATCCAGGTTGCGCCGGACGGCACGCTGTCCGGACCCGGCACCGTCGGCACCGTGGTGGCTAAACAGAACTACGCGCTGCCGCCGCGGCCCGATCTGGGCACCGGCGCGATGGGTACCCCGGTCATGCAATCGTCCGCGCCCGAAGCCGATAGCGGCGCGGTCCGCCCGGTTGCCGATCCGGTGCCGGCAAACGCGCCGGCGGACGATGACGCCACCGGCGCCCCGGTAGCCGCCGGCGGTGGCGGCGGTCACGGTTTTCTCGGCGCCCCGTCGGCACTGCCGCCCGGCGTGATTGAATCCAGCCAGCCCGAACCCACCGCCGCCGCGCCGGTGGCGTCGCAGCCGTCATCCTATTCCGCGGGCGCCTCGACGCATAGCACGGCCGTCGTCGCCCCGCCGTACGTCACGCAGCCGCCGCCCGTTTCAGCGGGCGCTACGACGCATACCACGGCCGTCGTCGCGCCGGTGGCGTCGCCGGCCGCGTCTTCCGGCCGCTACGTGATCCAGGTCGGCGCTATTGGCGACCGCCAGCGCGCAATCAGCTGGCAGCAAAGCCTGAGCCAGAAATTCGGCGTGCCGGGCAAGGTCACCGCCAACGGCGCGCTGTACCGTGTGCAACTGGGGCCGTTCAGCTCCCGGCAGCAGGCCGCCGGGTTGCAGCAGCGCCTGGTCAGCGAAGCGCAGCAGCAATCCTTTATCACTACGGCGACGGAATAGCCGGGGCGCGGGCCGGCTGAAACATTCTTAAAAGGTTCTCCCCGCCAGGTTACGGATTGCCTGATGCCGGCCTTTTTTACTTCTGCTATAGTGTGGCACGATTTTAACTTACTCCCACGGATGCTGTTGTCCTGACATGAATAAAGTAATGAGCCATCTTTTATTCAGGCGCTTAGCCTTAAGCACCCTTATTGCGCTGATCCCTCTTTCCAATAGCTACGCCGACGATGTGAATCTGAAGACCATGATTCCCGGCGTGCCGCAAATTGATGCCGAAACCTATATCCTGATCGATTACAACTCCGGCAAGGTACTGGCGGAGCAAAATGCCGACACCCGTCGCGATCCGGCCAGCCTGACAAAAATGATGACCAGCTACGTCATCGGCCAGGCGATAAAATCGGGAAAAATCACCCCTAACGATATCATCACCGTCAATAAGGACGCCTGGGCGACCGGCAATCCGGTATTCAAGGGTTCGTCGCTGATGTTCCTTAAACCCGGCGATCGCGTGCCGGTATCGCAGCTTAACCGCGGCATTATCCTCCAGTCAGGCAACGATGCCTGCGTGGCCATGGCCGATTACGTCGCCGGCAGCCAGGACGCGTTTGTCGGCCTGATGAATAACTACGTGAAAGCGCTGGGCCTGCAAAATACCCAGTTCGAAACCGTACACGGCCTTGATGCCCCGGGCCAGTACAGCTCCGCCCGCGATATGGCGCTGATCGGCAAGGCCCTGATCCGCGATGTGCCGGAAGAATACGCCACTTATAAAGAAAAAGAATTTACCTTCAATAATATCAGGCAGATGAACCGTAACGGCCTGCTGTGGGATACCGGGTTGAACGTAGACGGCATCAAAACCGGCCACACCGACTCCGCCGGTTTTAACCTGGTCGCCTCGGCCACCGACGGTCCGATGCGGCTGATTTCAGCGGTGATGGGCGGCCATTCGCCCAAGGGCCGCGAAAGCGAAACCCGCAAGCTGCTGACCTGGGGCTTCCGTTTCTTTGAAACCGTGGCGCCGCTGAAGGCGGGCAAGGAATTTGCCGCCGAGCCGGTGTGGTTCGGCGATACCGACAGCGTCAAGCTGGGCGTGGATAGCGATGCTTACCTGACCATTCCCCGCGGCCGCATGAAAGATCTGAAAGCCAGCTATACTCTAAGCCAGAAGGAATTGCATGCACCGCTTGCCAAAGGCCAGCAGGTAGGCACCATCAACTTCCAGCTGGACGGCAAGACCATCGATCAGCATCCGCTGGTGGTCCTGAACCAGGTGCAGGAAGGCAATATTTTCAGCCGCATCGTGGATTATATCAAGCTGATGTTCCATCATTGGTTCGCTTAATGCCGCCACGGCTTGTCAGCGGCAAATCAGCCCCCATATAATAGTAATAGAGCGCTCCCGCCCCGGCGGGAGTGAGTTTGATGGCCAGGCCGTGCCCACGGGCACGATGGGCAGGATCGTAAAGACGCCGTAAATCCCTTCCCGGCGCTGCGCGTTATTCTTCTTACCCATCCTACCCGCCGCAAATATCCGCCAGATGCAGTGGCAGTCACGCTACCGGAGTCCCAATGAAAACCAAACTGAATGAACTGCTTGAGTTCCCCTGCTCCTTTACCTATAAAGTGATGGGCACCGCGCGTCCGGAACTGGTCGATCGCGTGGTCGAAGTGGTACAGCGCCACGCGCCGGGCGATTATACCCCCCAGGTCAAGCCGAGCAGCAAAGGCAATTACCATGCGGTGTCCATTACCATTACCGCCACCCATATCGAGCAGGTCGAAGCGCTCTATGAGGAGTTGGGCAATATCGAACAGGTCCGCATGGTCCTGTAAACCGGGAGTCGCCTGTGCCACAGGAAACCATCATAATCCGCCAGCTTGGCCTGCAGCCCTATGACGTGGTGTCGCAGGCCATGCACGTCTTCACCGATCGCCGCGACGAATCCACGCCGGATGAAATCTGGCTGGTCCAGCATCCGCAGGTATTTACCCAGGGGCAGGCCGGCAAGGCAGAACATATCCTGGCGCCGGGCACCATTCCGGTTATCCAGAGCGATCGCGGCGGCCAGGTCACGTTTCACGGCCCCGGCCAGCAAATCCTCTACGTCCTGCTTAACCTTAAACGCCGCAGGCTGGGCGTGCGCCAGTTGGTGACCCTGCTGGAAGAAACGGTGGTGGAGACCCTGGGGCGTTTTGCCATCGCGGCGCGCGCGCGCGCGGACGCGCCGGGCGTCTATGTGAATGATGATAAAATCTGCTCGCTGGGATTACGCATCCGCAAAGGCTGTTCGTTTCACGGACTGGCGCTGAACATCGCCATGGATCTCTCGCCCTTCCTGCGAATCAATCCCTGCGGCTACGCCGGACTGCGCATGACCCAGGTAAGCGATCTGGCGCCGGGCACCCGCGTGGACGACGTGGCGCCGGTGCTGACCGGGGTCTTCCTGCAACGGCTCGGCAATCCGCCGGCCCGCATGCTGCCCTGGTATCTGGAGGATTACCCTCCCCTTGCGGACGCAATCCAGCAATAATCGCTTTTTTGGGCTGAAAGCGAACGGTTAACCATGTTATAATTTTTGATGTTTTATCAAATTTAGTTGAACAATCACGTAACAGCGTGTGTGATAACCTGCATGCTGGCACATTCGGGACGGGACCTGCGAGATTATGAGTAAACCGATACAGATGGAACGCGGCGTTAAATACCGCGACGCCGATAAAATGGCCTTAATCCCGATTAAAACCGTGGCGGTCGAGCGTCAGGAGATGCTGCGCAAACCGGAATGGATGAAGATTAAACTGCCGTCGGACTCCACGCGTATCCAGGGTATTAAAGCCGCCATGCGCAAAAACGGCCTGCACTCCGTCTGCGAGGAAGCGTCGTGCCCCAACCTGTCCGAGTGTTTTAACCATGGCACCGCCACCTTTATGATCCTCGGCGCCATCTGCACCCGCCGCTGCCCGTTCTGCGACGTCGCCCATGGCCGTCCAACCCAGCCCGACGCCAATGAGCCGGAAAAACTGGGCCAGACCATCGCCGATATGGGGCTGCGCTACGTCGTCGTCACCTCGGTGGACCGCGACGACCTGCGCGACGGCGGCGCCCAGCATTTTGCCGATTGCATCACCGCCATCCGGGCGAAAAACCCCACCATCAAGATTGAAACGCTGGTGCCGGATTTCCGCGGCCGGATGGATCGGGCGCTGGAAATCCTCAACGCGGCGCCGCCGGATGTGTTTAACCACAATCTGGAAAATGTGCCCCGGCTATACCGCCAGGTGCGCCCGGGCGCCGACTATAACTGGTCGCTGAAACTGCTCGAGCGTTTCAAGGAAGCCAACCCCGACCTGCCGACCAAATCCGGACTGATGGTGGGGCTGGGCGAAACCAACGCGGAAATCGTTGACGTCATGCGCGATCTGCGCCGCCACGGCGTGACCATGTTGACCCTGGGCCAGTATCTGCAGCCCAGCCGTCATCACCTGGCGGTGAAGCGTTACGTCAGTCCGCAGGAATTCGACGAGATGAAAGCGGAAGCCATGGCCATGGGCTTTACCCATGCGGCCTGCGGTCCGTTCGTGCGCTCGTCCTACCATGCGGACCTGCAGGCCAAGGGCATTGAGGTAAAATAACCGCCGACATATCCGGTTACATTCTGACTGCGGCCAATAAAAAAGGATGGTTGCGATAACCATCCTTTTCCGCGCCAGGTTTACTCTTTACGTTCTGTAACCTGGGGTGCCACGGAATCATCAGCCTGCGTTTTCGGCGCGACCGCATCATCGCTACCCATCGCTTTCTTGAAACCTTTGATAGCCGCGCCCAGGTCGCCGCCCAGGCTGCGTAGCTTATTGGTGCCGAACAGCAGCACAATCAAGGCGCCGATGACTAATAATTTGGTAATACTTAAACCTTCCATACTCACCTTCTTGCTTAACGCTTGCTGATAAAACCAGCGATTGATACATGTTAATCGCTTTTTACCGCTATTGCCCCTGCATTACAAGAGATATCTGTAACAGTTTTACATACCGGGGCGTTATTCCCGCTACGCCCCGCCCGGTTACAGGAACCGGCTGAGAAAAGCGCGGGTGCGCGGATGCTGCGGATTGACCAGCACATCCTGTGGCGGCCCCTCCTCCACCACCACGCCCTGATCCATAAACACCACCCGATCCGCCGCCTCGCGGGCAAAGCCAATCTCATGGGTGACCACGATCATCGTCAATCCCTGATCCGCCAGGCTGCGCATGGTGGCCAGCACCTCGCCCACCAGCTCCGGATCCAGCGCCGAAGTCGGCTCATCAAACAGCATCAGCTTAGGCCGGATGGCCAGCGCCCGGGCGATAGCCACCCGCTGTTGCTGGCCGCCGGAAAGATGGCGAGGATAGGCGTCGGCCTTTTCACTCAGTCCCACCGTTTGCAGCAGCTCGCGCGCGTAACGCACGGCGTCGCGGCGGCTCTGTTTATGTACGCCGATCGGCGCTTCGATAATATTTTGCAGCACCGTCATGTGGGGATAAAGATTAAACTGCTGGAAAACCATACCGATTTCCTGGCGCTGGCGTGCAATGGCCCGCGAGGACAATTTATGCAGCACGCCTTTGCGCAGCTCGTAGCCCACCTGGTGATCGCCGACGATAATCGAGCCCTGGTTCATATCTTCCAGATGGTTAATACAGCGCAAAAAGGTGGATTTCCCCGATCCGGACGGTCCCAGGATCACCACCACCTCGCCCGGCAACACGTCCAGGCTGATACCCTTAAGCACCTCATGATCGCCATAACTCTTGTGCACGTCCCGGGCGCGTACCAGCGGAACGGAAGTTTGCTGAACCATTATTTTTCTCCTGCCACGCTATCCGCCGGCGCGGCCTGGCGCCGCCGGGTCACCGTCTCGCTGCGGCGGGTGCCGCGGGCGTAATAACGCTCGATGGCGGACTGCGCCACGTTCAGCACCGAGGTAATGATCAGATACCAGATCACCGCCACCATCAGCATCGGCACCACTTCAAAGGTGCGGTTATAGACTGACTGTACCGAATAGAGCAAATCGCCCATGGCGATGACACTCACCAGCGACGTGGCTTTAATCATGCTGATCAGCTGGTTGCCGGTGGGGGGAATAATCGACCGCATGGCCTGGGGGATAATAATGCGCCGCAACGCCCGGCTGCGGCTCATGCCGAACGCCTGGGTGGTTTCCACCTGGCCGGTATCCACCGACAGCAGCCCGGCGCGAATAATCTCCGCCATATAGGCGGCCTCGTTGAGCGCCAGGCCGGCAATGGCGGCGGTAAGGGGAGTAATGAGATCGTTGGTGTTCCAGCTGGCGTATACCGGGCCGACAAACGGCAACCCGAGGGTCACATGCGGGAACAGCGTCGACATGTTGTACCAAAAAATCAGTTGCACCAGCAGCGGCGTGCCGCGGAAGAACCAAATATACAGGCCCGCCAGCCCGCGCAACAGCCGGTGATCGGACAGACGGGCCACCGCCAGCAGCAACCCGAGCAGCACCCCAAGCACCATGGAGATCACCGTCAGGCCCAGGGTCACGCCCAGACCGCGCAGCACCGACGCCTCGGTAAACCAGGCCCTGACCACGTGCCATTCAAAGTTTTTGTTGTTGGCGACCACCCAGACCACATCGGCGGCAATCAACAACACCACTACCCATAACACTATATGGCCCAGCCGCCCCGGCGGACGCGCATAACGCACGTCGCGCTCGGTGTCCGCGGGCGTCGGCGTGGCATCGGTAGCACGTCCGGTCATGGTTTCGCACCTGGATTGCTGGCCAGGTTACGGCCCGGCGCCTTGAGCATATTGTCCTGCAGATGCCATTTTTTCATGATGGCGGCATAGGTGCCGTTGGCAAACAATTTTTGATAGGCTTCCAGCACCACCGCGCCGAACGGCGAATCCTTCGGCACTACCGACCCCTGGAACAGATCGCCGAAGCCATTGGCTTTACCCTGTCCGCTTAATTCCAACTGCCCGTTGGTTTGCGCCACAAAATAGGTCAGGGGCGCCTGGGAGGAGAAAAAGGCGTCGACCCGGCCGGAACGCACCGCCAGCACCGACGTGGGCTGATCGGTAAAGGAGGCGACGGTCACCGGCGCCTTGCCCGCCGCGACGCAGGTGGCGGACTGTTTGCGGATGACCTGCTCGGCTGAACCGGCCGCCATGACCGCGATGCGCTTGCCGCAGGTATCAATCAGGCCGTTGATGGCGGCCGGATTGCCCTTAGGCACGGCGAACACCACGAATTCCTGCACAAAATCGATAAAATCATTTTTCTGTTCCCGGTCGGGAAAATCGCCGATCGGGCCGATAGCCATCTGGTAGCGGCCGGAATTAATGCCGCTCAACACGCCGGACAGACCGCTGACCGACGCGTGTTCGATCTTAACGCCCAGCAGCTGCCCCAGCGCCTGGGCTAAATCGGCGCTGGCGCCGTCCAGGGAATGGGTGCTGGTGGCAATCTCATAAGGAGGGAACGATCCGTTATTAACGGATATAATCCGGCCCGACTGCTGGATATCCTGGGGTAACTTAGCGTGCAGCGCGGTATCCAGGGCCTGCACCGGCAGCGCGTCATCCGCCAGCGCGCCGCCCGACAGCGCCAGGCAGAACAGGGCAACCAGCCGTTTTTTCATTACATTCATTGCATTTCCCCTGATGTCGATAACCTAGTGATGATTGCAGCTCGCGTCTTAGCGCTCGCGCAGCTGCGGCGCGGCAAAACAGCGGTTTTCCAGCACCGGCAATACCCGCCGCGCATGGGCGACCCGCTCGGCGTCCAGCTCGGCGAACACCAGCGCCGGCGCTTCGGCGGCATGGGCAATGGCAACGCCCAGCGGATCGACAACCATGCTGTTGCCGATATTGCGCTCGCCGCATTCTCCCACCGCCACCATATAACAGGTGTTCTCCAATGCCCGCGCGGTGACCAGCACCTCCCAGTGCATTTCCTTCAGCGGCCCCTTGACCCAGGCGGCAGGCAGCACCAGCACCTGGGCGCCATCCAGCGCCAGCCGGCGCGCCAGCTCGGGGAAACGCACGTCATAGCAGGTCATCAGCCCCACTTTCATACCCGCCACGTCCACCAGCGGCGGCACCTCGTTGCCGGGCGTGACGTTTTTCGATTCCTGCACGGCAAACGCATCGTAAAGATGCAGTTTGCGATAGCGGGCGATAATTTCGCCGTGGCGAATAGCGATCAGTACATTAAACGCATGGCCGTCGCCGGTGGGCGTGTGCACGCTCATCATGGTGGTAAGCTGGGTGCCCCGGCTGGCGGCGCACAACGTGCTGACAAACGGCCCGTCCAGCGGCTGGGCCGACTTAAGCACTAAATCCGGGTCGGCGATATCCCGCGCCAGGATGCCCTCGGGCAGCACCAGCAAATCCGCGCCGCCCGCCAGAGCGCGGTCCATCAGGTCGAGGCAGGTTGCTAAATTGGTTTCCCATTCCCGGCTCACTGCAAATTGTCCTAATGCGACTTTCATTGTCCGTCCTCCTGCAGATTATGATAATGGGTAAGGAAAGAGTTCCGTCGGCGTAAGGCAACGTGACGTCAGTCCCTGCTCAAAAAGCTCAGCGGCAAAGTCCGCCACCATCCGCTGGTTGGCGTCAAAACCGTTTCGATTCCAGTCCGCCGGCAGGTCGCGTGCGGTACGCGCCAGATCGTCCATCAGCCAGGGCGTGGTATCGGCATACTTGACCCGCTTGTCGTGCCACAGACGGGCCGACTGCGTAATGATATCGCTCAGCGCCTGGGGCAGCTCCGGATGGGCTTGCGCCAGTGCCGGCTTGATGCCCAGCACATGGATTCCCGGGATATACCCCACCGCGTTAAAATAATCGAGTTCCGCCTGGCGGAAATCCTCCTGCAACTGGCGCAGATCCGAGGCGGGGGAAAAAAATCCGTTCGGCATAAAGGGAGTGAATACCGCGTCCAGCTCCCCCGCCCGTAATAAGGTCAGCAGCGGCCGCTCCCCGGGCGCGGCCTCGATACGCCCCGCGCGGCCGAAGCCGGCCAGGCGGTCGACCACCGGATGATCGTCTGTCAAGCGGCCCACATACCAGGTGGCGTCATCGATACCCACCCCTTCCCGGCGCAGTAGGGTACGAGTCCAGGTATTGCCGGAATCCTGCCAGCCGGTCAGCCCGATACGTTTGCCGCGCAGTTGCCCGAGGGTGGTCAGCGGGCTGGTCTTGGTGGTGATGATGCAGCGTTGCCGGAACCCGCGCATCAGGAAGTGCGGCAGCGCCAGCAGGGAGTTATCGCCGCGGGCGACCGCCTGGGCATACCGGCTGAACGAGACTTCGCCGGCGTCAAAGTCGGCGCTGGTGGCGATGGAGTCCACCAGCGTGCCCACGCGATGGATTTCCAGGGAAAAACCTTGCGGCCTGAGATCGCCCAATGCCAGGGGAGTAAAATAATCCCAATCCCTGACCGCCAGCCTGATAGTGTATGCCACGTTGTTCCCCCATGCCGGCGTGCTTTCTTTTACCGGACATTAACAGTTGTAGACCATTTTGGTTTCGATTGATTAATTTCGATACTAAAACCACTTTGTTCAATGTACAATGTTAACTTTGTTACTGTACAAAGTTTATTCTTATGGATAATGCTCTTGAGGCCGGCTGGCTGGCCGAACGCATCCAGGATCGGACGATTAAAGGTATTGCGCTGGCGACCGCGGCGCTTATCGGCAGCGGCGCCATTGCCGTAGGCGTACAGCTGCCGGCGGTGCGCGAACTTGCCGGCCTGCTGGATGTCAGTCCGGCAACCGTATCCGCCGCCTGGGGGCAGCTGCGGCGGCAAAAAGTCATCGCCGGCGCCGGGCGCAACGGCGTATGGGTGTGCGGCAATATCGTCACGCCGCGGCCGGTGCGGTTCGAGGCCATCGGCAATTTCGGCGACAATATCATGGCCGACCTGACCCTGGCCGCGCCCGATCCGGCCTATTTGCCGGATCTGCGCGAGGCGCTGCTGCGCGGCGGGAGGGCGATAAACCTCAACAGCTACCGGCGCGAACCGATAAGCCAGGTATTGCAACAGGCCATCGCGCCGCGCTGGCCCTATCCCGCCGAGGCCTACCTCGCGGCGGACGGCGGTTTTGACGCCATGTACCAAACATTGCAAACCCTGATTATGCCCGGCGCCACGGTGGCGATTGAAGATCCCACCGCCACGCGGTTGCTGGATATGCTGGATAATGTGGGCGCGGACATTATCGCCGTCCCCTGCGATGGGCAAGGCCCTACCCCCGCGGGGCTTGAGGCGGCGCTCAGGCGTAGTCCGGTAGCTTTTATCTACCAACCGCGCACCCATTCCACAACCGGCCATACGGTTAGCCGGCAGCGCGCCGACGATATGGCGCATTTACTGCGCGCCTGCGCGACGCTGATAATTGAGGATGACGGCATCGGCGAGCTGTCCGCGCATCCGGTCCACAGCCTGGGCAATATTTACCCGCAGCGTACCGTGCATGTACGTTCATTTTCCAAAGCCTATGGCCCGGATTTGCGGCTGGCGGTTATCTCCGCTTCCAGTGATATCATCCGGCGTATTCAGTCGGTACGTAACTTCGGCGCCAGCTGGACCAGCAGGATATTGCAGGAAGCGGTGGCCTGGATGATGGCAGATGGCATGACCCAGCAGACGCTTGCCGCCGCCCGGCATTGTTATGCCCAGCGCCGCCGGGCGCTGTTGCGCGCGCTTGCGCAGCGTGGGGTGGTGTTGCCGGATCGGGACGGGCTGAGCATCCAGATCCCGGTGCCGTCGGAGCAATATGCCCTGGTGACGTTGGCGGCTCACGGTATCGCGGTGATGCCCGGCAAACGGCATAGTATCGGACCCAGCCGCTTTATCCGGGTATCGACGTCCCTGCTGGAAGCCGATCGGGTCGAGCTGGTGGCCGATGCCATCCAGTTGGCCTGCCGCCATGGCGACGACAATACTGTTCAGTAAAGGAAAGTAATGTATAATCGCGCCAGGAGATGACATTCCTCCTTTAACCGCCGTTTTTGGCTGATGATGTCTACGTTTACCTGCTCGGGTTGGGGGACGTAGTCATTGTGTTCGCCCTGCTGAGTTTTTCATTCCTTAAATTAATTAAAAAGGTTCTTATGTTTACCCTTTTATCAGCCGTGTTTATTGGTGGGGGGATCGGCAGCGTATTGCGCTGGTGGCTCAGCCTGAAGCTCAGCGGCAGCGGTTTTGCCATTCCTGTCGGCACCTTGGCGGTTAACCTGGTCGGCGCCTTTATCATCGGCCTGTTTATGGCGTTGTTTCTCCGTCTCACTCATATCGACCCGTTCTGGAAACTGTTTATCACCACCGGCTTTTGCGGCGGCCTGACCACTTTTTCTACCTTTTCGGCGGAAGTGGTTACCCTGATGATGACCGGGCAGATGCTTTGGGCGGGGGTGAATATTCTGCTGAATCTGGTCGGTTCGCTTGCCATGACGTTGTTGGCGGTGGGATTGGTGAATCTGTTCGGCCCGCCGGTGCCGTTATAAGGTGGCACACTCTCCCTTTGACACGCTCGTTGCAGGATTTGTGTTAGCGGGCATACCGTGCCATGGGGCGCTCGGTCGGGCGAAAACCCCACGCCCGATTCGACCCCATCGGCACGCTCTCCCTTTGACACGCTCGTTGCAGGATTTGTGTTAGCGGGCCTACCGCGCCATGGGGCCTCGGTCGGGCGAAAAAACACGCCCGATTCAACCCCATTGGCACGCTCTCCCTTGAACACGCCTGCATTGCGTTCGGTGTTGGCGGGCATACCGTGCCATGGGGCGCTCGGTCGGGCGAAAACCCCACGCCCGATTCGACCCCATTGGCACGCGCTCCCTTGAACACGGCTGCATTGCGTTCGGTGTTGGCGGGCCTACCGTGCCATGGGGCGCTCCCTTGAACACGCCTGCATTGCGTTCGGTGTTGGCGGGCCTACCGTGCCATGGGGCGCTCGGTCGGGCGAAAAAACACGCCCGATTCAACCCCATTGGCACGCTCTCCCTTGAACACGCCTGCATTGCGTTCGGTGTTGGCGGGCATACCGTGCCATGGGGCGCTCGGTCGGGCGAAAACCCCACGCCCGATTCGGCCCCATCGGCACGCTTTCCCTTTAACACCTTGTCGCTAAGTTCGGCGATTACGGGATTTCAGGCATAAAAAAAACCCGCATTAAGCGGGTTTTTCAGAATACTGGCTATCTTAAATAGCTGTAACGTCAGCAGCCGATGGGCCTTTGGCGCCGTTAGTGATTTCAAATTCAACGCGTTGGCCTTCGGCCAGCGTTTTGAAACCATTACTCTGGATGGCGGAGAAATGAACAAACACATCTTTACTGCCATCTTCAGGAGTAATGAAACCGAATCCTTTAGATTCATTGAACCACTTAACGCTACCTTTAATCTTAGACATCAAACTTACCTTTCAATAAATGATAGACACAAACTCTGTGTCGGGTAGTAGTACAGCAAGTGGCAAGCCCTTTGTCCAGCTTAAGATCGCTAAAACGTGACAAGAAATAGTAAAATAAGATTTTAACCAGGCATCAGCCTGCTATTGCATATTATAGACTAGGGA
Organism: Sodalis sp. C49; assembly: GCF_046352915.1. Lineage (NCBI taxonomy): Bacteria > Pseudomonadati > Pseudomonadota > Gammaproteobacteria > Enterobacterales > Bruguierivoracaceae > Sodalis > Sodalis sp. C49. The sequence continues at coordinate 2,184,187 of NZ_CP163303.1, forward strand.
AACCGCCGTCTTGGTATCGGTGTGTTTCGGCGCGCTATCCGGCGTGGTGCTGTTATAAGTGACATCATAGGTCATCTTCAACGCAAAATGGCTATTGATGGCCACGCTCAGCCCGGTTTCGGAATTCGCCGTGATATCCTCGTTACCAAGAATGGAAACGCCCTGGATAAATTGCGTGCTGTCGGTCAGCTGATAAGCATAAGATGCCGCACCGTAGGCCAATGCCTTGGTCTGGCGACCGCCGCCCTGGAATTCATCGTGCCTTACGCCGGGACCCGCTTCCAACCGCAGGTGGCTGACCGGTCCGTTCAAGACCTGCCGGCCGTAACCCGCGGTCAGGGTTGAACGCGAGCGATAACCGTTGAAACGATCGCTTAACCAGCTGCCCTGCGTAAACAGGAAATTATCATCATCCAAATTATGACGCGCACGCGCACCGGCCTGATACTTTTCCGAAGAGCGTTCATCATCGGTTGAGTTATTTGCCGCTTCGGCCCAGATACTGTAGGCATTGGTCGGCTGGAACCAGGTCATGGTGCTGCTTGCCGCCAGTGAAGAGCTGGTGGAGTTGCCGGACTGCGCGTTGTAGCCGGCTTGAAGATTGCCGTCGAAACTTTTTTTCGCAGTGGAAGGATCGTCCAGCGCGGTAAAGATATCCGTATCAGCAAAAGTCGAAAAACTAGCCAGGGACATTCCCAGGATAGTCAGAAGCCATACTGCCCGAGAGCGGCCATTGCGTAACATAATTTACCTATCAAATGATTTTGAGGTTTTTAAACCAGCGAGTAACGAAAGGCTGATAGTGTAACGAATCGACACGGCAGGTGTACTGGTAATTTTTTGTAATATTGGTAACAAAAATTAATACACCGCGGTTTTCTTATCACCCGCCTACGGGTCCCCAGCCGGGATAAACACAAAAAAACGAGTCTTTTCAGCGTACTTATAAAATAAATTTTAGTATTTTGGCACTGATTTCGCACTCATGGCGCTTACAATGGATCCGGACTATATTTTAGGATTAATCCTAAAAGAAGCCATCTCACTGTCGCCGCAGCATAATGTCGTCAACACCGTCTTCTCGGCAACAATTATCGCTTTTGCTCTACAAAAATTAACTTTTAAGCAACAAATAAATTGCGCTTATCATCGTCATCCAGAATAGCGCGCTGAATAGGAAAACCATTGCCCAGGCCCTATAGTGCGTAATATGCATTTTCGCGGATCCATGAACTCATGATATTAAAGCCGCTAGTATAAGAACATCCGCAGGGCGCGATGGCAGGATAAAAGAGGTGAATTGGCGTTATTTCAAACGATCGGCCTGCGTCACCGGCCGGGAGGCAAAACTGACGCCGTGCCCGGCCACGCCGCACTTATATATAGAGGGACAATTCGCCCAACGGACGCGTCTTAAAGCGACGGTGCATCCAGAGGTATTGGTCAGGCGCGCGCATGATTTCCTGTTCGACGATTTTATTCATATAGCAGGTTGCGGCCATTTCATCGTCCAGCGGATAATTTTCCAGCTGCGGCTGGATCAGCAGACGGTACCCCTTGCCGTTCTTTTTACGGATCAGCACCACCGGCACCAGCTTCGGCTGTGCCAGCCGGGCCAGCGTATAGGTGCCGCGGGTTGTAGCCGCCTGGTCAACCGCGAAGAAAGGGGCAAAAATACTGCCGCGCGGGCCATAATCCTGATCGGGAGCAAACCAGACCGTTTCGCCCTGCTTGAGCGAATGGACCATGCCGCGTAAATCCTTGCGATCCAGCATCGCCTTGTTGGACCGCATCCTGCCCCAGGTTTGTACCAGTTCCATGGCTTTATTATTATGGGGACGGTACATGGCCATCATCGGCTGGCACAGCCCCATGGCGCGTCCGCCCAGCTCAAGGGACATAAAATGGATGCCGATGACCATAACCCCCTGGTTATGTTCGTTCGCCCGCTGCAGATTGTGCAGGCCGAAGACGTCAAACCAGCGTTTAACGCGGGCATCCGACCAGAACCAGGCCATGCCGGTTTCCATTAAGCCCATGCCGGCGGAGGTGAAATTATTGATGATAGTCCGCTCGAGCTTCTGCTTATCCATATTGGGAAAACAGAGTTCCAGGTTACGGCGCGTAATCGCGGCCCGGCGTTTCAGGAATGGCATCGATAAACGGCCAAGCCAGCCGCCCAGGGTATGCAACACCGGATAAGGCAGTTGCACCAACAGGAAAAGCACTCCCAGGCCGAACCAGGTCAGCCAGTAACGCGGGTGGAGGAGCGAAAGCGAAAATTTTTGCGGGTATGCCATTTCATTGATTCTTCATAAAGTTGTTGGGAACCCCGTTAAAGGCGCTCCATCAATCCTGGTCCTGATCGTTAAGCCATTTATCGCCGGATGCTGTCAGCGCGAAGACCTCATGGTTTATTTCTGAAGGCGGCGCGAGCGGCATTAACGGCGACCTCAAGCATCCCAACAAGCGCGCGGGCAAACCAAAAAAGGTATTTTCAGTTATCGGACATCCGCACAGGAAGTCATGATAAAAAGCACTTATTTTCTTAGGCTGCCCAGCCTAGCGATTCTGCAGATATATTACCATACGCCGGCGGCGGATTTACCAAAAATGACAATAGGTTATCTTCCCGTCCCGCCTGGCCGGACATAGTTGATAACGATTACAGGCGAAAAACCGACATTCAGGCGCCACGGTTTTCCGCCTCAGACCGTCACGGCAAACCCCCAGCCCCTACAGCGGTCCGCCTAAGATGGTATCGGCCAGGCCGGTAAGAATATTTTCCCCGGTTTCATTTTCCAGATCTTGATACCAGCGGCGGGTGGCCTGGGGATCTTTGCCATGGGTAATATCGCACCGCTTGCGGGCTTTCAGCACCAGCGACCTGACCCGTTCCACCCGCTTTTCCTGGTAGCGCAGCAGGGCATCTTCAATGCCCAGAGAATGCGTACGCAGCGCCAGCGCCAGCACCACGGCGTCTTCCATCGCCGCGCAGCCTCCTTGTCCGATGTCAGGCGTGGTGCTATGGGCCGCGTCGCCCAGCAGGGCCACCCGACCGCGCGTAAAGGTGCTGAACGGCTCGATATCATGGATTTCCACCCGGTTGACGCCCAAGGGATCCAGCTGCGTTATTAGCCGCTGCACCGGCGCGCACCAGCCGGAAAAATACTCGCGTAAATCTTCCCGCGCCCGGCCGCGCTCCTGTTCCAGCCCTTTTGGCAGCGGCACGTCAAAAAAATAATAAAAGCGCCGGCCCGCCACCGGCATCAGCGATACCCGCTTGCCCTGGCCGACAAACGTGGTCCATTGGTTAGCCGGCGCGATGTCCTCGTCGACGGCTACCAAGCCGTTCCAGTTGACGTAGCCCGCATAGCGCCGCGCCACCCGGTGGCCCAGCACATAATCCCGCGCCAGAGAGTGGGTGCCATCAGCACCGATAAGCAGATCGCCGATAGCGGCGCTGCCGTCGGCAAACCATGCCGTTACCTGGGAGCCATTATCCTCAATGCGCGTCAGGCGTTTATTGAGAAAGACGCGCTCGCGGCCGAATTCATCCAATAACATGGCTTGCAGCTCGGCACGGGCGGTGGGATACGGGAACTCACCGACGCGCTCCACCAGCGGGCGCAGGGGAAAACGGGTCAGGATTCGCCCGGTACGATAATCCGCGTATGCCATAGTGGCCATATCGCCGCCAAGGGCTTTTATCTGTGGGCCAAGACCCAAAAAATTCAGACATTTAACACCATTAGGCCAAATGGAAATGGCCGCCCCCACCGGCTTGATATCCGTGACCGCTTCATAGATTTCGGTTTGATAGCCGACATTGCGCAGCGCGATGCCCGCGCTGGCGCCCCCCATCCCCGCACCAATGATAATCGCTTTCATCGTAATGTCCTTTTATTGGCAAGCCCTCCTTCGTGGAAGCAATTTGAATGCCATTATTATATTTTATTGATTTTAAATAATTTTATTCAAATTTAAATTTTAGCCACCTCGACACGGCCCTGGTTTGCACTATGGGAGACCGTTTACGGTTGCTGGCCAGAAACCCCGGCCGGGCTGATTTTTGCACGGGCCTTTATATATACTCAGTATTTATTTATACTGAGTATATAAAATACCGACAGAGAGGTGTAACCCGCGCGTCCGCCAGGGAATCGCGCGCACGCCAGGCGACCGCACATTGCCAAAAGCGCCACAGACCTGCGTACGCAAATCCGTCTGGTGCCGCCAGTTTTTTTACCGTCAACGCATAACCAAGGCCGCTCGCCTTGCGTTTTTCCAGAGGAGTTTTTTATGAAAGCAGTGCAATTCAGCGCATACGGCGGTCCCGAAGTCCTGCAGGTGGCGGATATTGACGAACCCCACGCCGGTCCCGGCCAGGTGCGGATTGCCGTCCGGGCCGCCGGCGTCAACCCCTCGGACGGCATGAAGCTTCGGGCCGGCTGCTGGCGCGGCCGGCCTATTGCGCTGCCTTCGGGCATCGGTGTCGAGGGCGCGGGCGTGGTGGATGAAGTCGGCGAAGGCAGTACCGACGTTAGCCTTGGCGATGCCGTCTTCGGCTACGGCATTAACACGGCGGCGCAATACGCGGTTCTGACTCATTGGGCCCGCAAGCCCGACGGCCTGCCGTTCGCGCAGGCGGGTGGTTTCCCGGTGGTGGTCGAAACCGCGACGCGCATTCTTGCGCAGATTGGCGTGAAGGCCGGCGAAACGCTGCTGGTAAACGGAGCGGCCGGTGGCGTTGGTTCCGCGGTAATCCAATTCGCGCGTTACCGCGGGATCATCGTCATTGGCACCGCGAGCGCCCCGAAGCATGAATACCTGCGCGGGCTCGGCGCCGTCCCGACAACCTATGGCCCGGGCCTGGTTGAAAGAATCGGCCACATCGCGCCGGCCGGCGTCAATGCCGCACTCGATCTGGCCGGCCCGGGCATCCTTCCCACGCTTCTCGCGCTGGTCGGCGATCCTTCCCGCGTTCTTTCCATTGTTGATGCCACCGCGCCGCTGCACGGGGCGCAGGGATCTTTCGCGCCACAGAACCATCCTGAACGGGTCTTGTCCGAAGCGGCGCGGCTGTATACGGAAGGCGTGTTCCGCATGCCTCTGGATAAGACGTTCCCGCTTGAAGAAGCCGCAGACGCATATAAACGCAGCGCCGCAGGACATGCCACGGGCAAGCTGGTGATCACCCTTGGTTGAATGGCCTTAAGGAAGATGGGATGCAAAAAGGGCCGGAACCGGCGGCGCGCTGGGGTGTTGAAGCAGTGGCATTAGGGCGTGCGGGTTAAGAACCCGCACGCCGGCTGCAGCATTAGCGCGCCATAACGCCTGCATCGGCGCTATGGGAAGCCATAGCCGCTGATGACTATTTTTGCCGTCTTTCCACGCCGCTGGCCTTCTTATGGGTCTTAGCCGGCTGCGGCTTGGCGACGGCCTCATCGGCAAAGGCATAGTCGCCATCGTGATAAACCACAAAGGCCTGGCATTCAACGGTCGGCTTTTGCACGCGATGCAGCGTTAAGCGGCTGAATTTCATGACGCCGTCGTTTACGGTCACCGTGCTGTACTCGTTCTTGACATTGACGTTGTACAGATTGTCGCCGCGCCAGGTCAGCTTGCCCCGCCGCGCGATGGTGCGTTGCCATTGACGGCAATCAAGGGTGTCGCCCGACCGGGTCACGATAAAAGTGGCGATGGCGGCCGGATCGGCCAGCTCCTTTTGCGGCCCGGTGGTCATCCACACGCCGGCCACGTCCGCAGGCGCGGCGGTTTTGGCCGCAGAGGGATAGTCGGTATAACCGGCGCACCCGCTCAGGGTCAATGCCAGCAGACCCCAGACACAATTTTTCGTCATACCCATATCCTTATTAAGTCGAAGCGGAATTTTAGCATTAAAATTCGCGAAGACATAAAAAAACCCCGACAGAGTCGGGGTTCGGAATCTTTGGGTTGGGTTAGGGTTACTTGACTGCTCCGGCCTGGGCCATCATCGCTATCGCAAGAACCTTACCACAGCCTCAGCTGTATATTACAGCGCAACGACGTTAGTTGCAGACGGGCCTTTCTGGCCTTGTTCGATGTTGAACTCGACCTGTTGGCCTTCGTCCAGGGTTTTGAAATCATTGCTCTGGATTGCAGAGAAGTGAACGAACACATCTTTGCTACCGTCAGCAGGGGTGATGAAACCAAAACCTTTACCAGCATCAAACCATTTTACTGAACCGGTCATTTTATTAGACATTGTTGTTTCCTTTTAATAGGGCCGCCATAAGGCGATTGTGGTCTGCTTGTCAGGATTTACTTATGGGAGCACTAGAGAAGGAAATTCCTCGGAGATACGGTATATTGAAATATCGTCTTTACCGGAACAACTTTACTAAAATGACATTCATAAATAGGTCTGTACTACAAACCGATGACGCTATTTACACATAGTGCGATGGTGATAGCAAGCACTTTTTCTATTATTAATTTTTCAACCACTAAATGTTGCATAAATGAACATATATGCTAAATACATCGAAACGAAGCCGTGCAAATCATTAATAAGCAAGCTAAAAATAATTTATCGCACGCCACGGGATAACAGAAGGCTCGTGGCCAAACGGCCTCTTTCGCTGTGGCGGTGAACACTTTTTTTAGTTGGAAGCCTGAAGGTTGCTGCAGGATAAACAAACGCAGTAGGGACAACAGCACTGACTACCAGACCTGAAGAAGTGCCCCCGAAGGGGTAGTTCATCAGACGGCGATAATTTGATCCGCGACGATGGAATAACCGCCGTTCCACTCCATGCGTCCGGTAATGGTCAGACGTTCCCCACGTAAATGCGCCATCAGTTCCAGCGCCATGATGTCGAAGCCGACCACGGTGAGGGGATACGAGCTGCGCTTATCGCTTTCCGCCAGGATGGTCGCTTTTACCATTGGGCGGCCGGTGTTGCCTTTGATACGGCTCGGGGACTTGGTAATGACGCCTGACAACGTTGTGGTGATGGGTTTGGTGTTGGTTTCGATAGGTTGCTGATTACTCGAATTCATGACAGGTATACCTCCGCATTTTCATTTTTCGCCTGAAACGACATTCTATTTTACCTGATTACACACCGTTTGTGTGAGTGATTGTGTAAGTATCGCGCAGAATTATGCCGATAAGGCGGCTGATCCGCCGCTGCAGGGGACAAGATGAAAGCATTTACCCGTCGCCTGCACTGTGCCTGCGCATGCTGTATCCCCGCCCGGGCTGGACGAACGGACGGGGCAGGATAATTATGCACGGTATTTTTCCAGTAAGGCCAGGGCAATGGCCTCGGTTTCAGCGTCCGCCCGACCGGAAAAATTTGCGGGGCGGAAATGCATTTGGAATGCGCTGATAACCCGGATGGTTTCCTCATCGGCCTTGCCATGGAGCGGCAGGCTGTAACCGTATTTAACCAAGGCGCGCTGGATGTTAGCCACCGGCGCGTCAGCTTCCGGCGCCCTGCCCGCCAGATATTTATCCACTACGTGTTTATCTGGCCAGGCGCCGATGCCGCGCTCGGCCAGTTGGGCCCAGGGGAACAGCGGGCCGGGATCGGTTTTCCTCAGCGGTGCGATATCGCTATGCCCCACCACGTTATCGGGGCGTATCTGGTAGCGCCGGATAATATCTTCAGCCAAACGCGCCACCAGCTCGACCTGTTCGGGGGCGTAGGGATACCAGCGCTTCCCCGCGGCCGATTCGGTGAAACCCGGATTGACGATTTCGATACCGATAGAGGTATCGTTAAGATTGCTACGCCCGTTCCATTCGCTTATCCCTGCATGCCAGGCGCGCTTGTCCTCCGGCACCAGCTGCTGCGCCACCGCCTTGCCGTTGATCAGCGGGGGGGCGGACGAAACCAGATAATGCGCGCTTGCCGTGCCCCGGGTCAGCAAAGCCAGCGACGCCCCATCATCAACGGCGGTATAATGCATAACCAGATAGCGCACTCTCTCATCCTGGCTTGACGACGCGATAGACGTATCGACTCCATAACGGCCGCGATCGGTTATCCCCGCCCTGTCGGCGCAGCCGGAGAGCATCAACGCCACCGCCAGGGACCGGCCCGAGAAAGATTTTTTATTTATCACCTTGGTCTCACCTTAAAACAAAAATCTTAGCCTTCCCGTCCTTAACTCCGCCTAAACACTATTTGATATGGCCGGTTAATCCCGTTGCCAATCCCCTTGTTACTGAAGTCTCCACCCGATAAAAAAGAAGGGTGAAGCGATTATCATTGTGATAACCAATTGGGAATAAACTCCCGCAGATAGAGAAAAAATTTGACTTTATTCAGCATTAGCCACTGCCGATTTAACCTATCCACTACGGGAATATTAATTTTCACCTTGCCGCCTTTTCCTGTGAAATGTTATTAACGTTATCCCCGGCATGTTTTTTCGCACTATCCGTAACCCGCGATGGCAACGTCTTTATTATTCCAGCATAGAATGATTTTCATCATTGGCATCTTCACTTAAAAGTCATTTAAATCATAATATTACACTTTTTGGCATAGATTAAATTTCCTATGGCAGCGATAAGAAGGCGCAACAGGACTTTATGATTTGATTATTTGGCTTAAGTTAGCTTTTTTTATTTATTCTTTATACGCTGTCGCCATCATTTTTTATGACGCCAATATAAAAAATAATAATTACGATTTTCAGGCTAAAGAATTCTCACCTTAAGCCGTTAATCCTACTGGCAAGACATATTAGCCAGGCTTGATCAATTCGCCGATCAATTTTATCACCAGAACAATGATGAAGCGGCAACGATGAAAATTAACATTCTTTTTACTTTATTTCCTTTGTTGTTATCGGCATGTACCGGTGTCGGCCATTACAAAGTTGATCAGACCGCGGGAAATAAAGCGGACTTTCATTTTATCGGCATTCCCGTCCTGGCGGGGGCCATCGGCTCCAGCTTTCCCCTCACCGCGAAGTACAGCCTGACCGCCGGACATGTAGCGAAGATGATGATGGTCAAGGTAAAGGCTTACAACCCTCTGTGCGATGTGGCCATTATCTACCACGATAATACCGGACGCGCCTTGCCCAAGCTTGAGACGGCGGGCAAAGGCGATAAACTCAGACTGTATGGGTACAACGCCTATACCGCGATGCCAACCTCTTCAAGCGGCGTGTTAAAGGAATTCGGCTGGTGGGATAAACCCGGCACCAGTTGCCTGGTCGGCCTGAGCGACGCCGGCGGCGTGCCGGGAATGAGCGGCGGTCCGGTTTATGCACAGGATGGCGCGATAGTCGGGGTTTTCACCGCGACGCATCCCAAGCGGAATCAGACGATGTTCGTTCCCTACCAGGAAATTGCCGGCTGGGTCACCCGGGAAACCAAAAGTTAACGGCTATCATCGATTGCGCCACCGTACTGACACAGGCGGCGCCCCATCATTCTCCCGCCGTCTGACGCCCTTTCCTCGTTAGCGCCTACCGCCGTTATGGCCGGGAAGGGTTGCTCATTATTTAACAAAGCATTCTCACTAATTTCATAACATTTGATATGAAAAGCCTTGACGTGCACATTCCCACCCTTTAATTTCGTAACGTTAATTACGAAATTAATTTATCTCCTTATACGGAACCACAACCGGGATTTTCCCTTAACTTACAACCAAGGTGACAGCATGAGTCAATCACTCCAAGGTAAGATAGCGTTGGTCACGGGCGGCAGCACCGGAATCGGACTGGGCATTGCCAGGCAGTTTATCAATGAAGGCGCGTTTGTCTTTATCACCGCGCGCCGCCAGGCGCAGCTGGATGACGCCTTGGCCGAACTGGGTTCTAACGCCTTCGGCATCCAGGCCGACGTCGCCGACCTCGGCGCGCTTGATAACCTTTTCGCCCGCATCAAGGAACACAAGGGACACTTGGATATCGTGCTCGCTAACGCCGGCGGCGGTGAGCTACTCGGGCTGGCCGATATTACCGAAGAACACTACGATCGCACGTTCAATATCAACGTGAAAGGCGTGCTATTTACCGTACAAAAATCGTTGCCCCTGCTGGCAAAAGGCGCGTCGGTGATCCTTACCGGCTCAACCACCTCTGCTATCGGGGGGAAAAACTTTAGCGTCTATAGCGCGACAAAAGCCGCCATCCGTAATTTTGCCCGCAGCTGGATACAGGATCTGGAAGGACAGGATATCCGCGTTAACGTCTTAAGTCCCGGTCCGGTCAAAACACCGGGATTGCTGGGCCTGGTGGAGTCCGATCAGCAGCAGGCACTGGTGGACAGCTTCGCGGCGCTGGTGCCCCTGGGAAGAGTGGGACACCCGGATGAAATCGGCAAGGCGGCAGTATTCCTCGCCTCGGATGCGGCAAGTTTCGTCAATGGCGCCGAACTGTTCGTCGACGGCGGCCAGGCGCAAATCTGACACCCGCCAACACCGAACGCAATGCAAACGTGTTAAAGGGAGAGCGTGCCGATGGGGTCGAATCGGGCGTGGGGTTTTCGCCCGACCGAGCGCCCCATGGCGCGCTAGGCCCGCCAACGCCGAACGCAATGCAAACGTGTTAAAGGGAGAACGTGCCGATGGGGTCGAATCGGGCGTGGGGTTTTCGCCCGACCGAGCGTCCCATGGCGCGCTAGGCCCGCCAACGCCGAACGCAATGCAAACGTGTTAAAGGGAGAACGTGCCGATGGGGTCGAATCGGGCGTGGGGTTTTCGCCCGACCGAGCGTCCCATGGCGCGCTAGGCCCGACAACACCGAACTCAACTCAGACGTGTTCAAGGGAGAGCGTGCCGATGGGGTCGAATCGGGCGTGGGGTTTTCGCCCGACCGAGCGTCCCATGGCGCGCTAGGCCCGACAACACCGAACGCAATGCAAAGTTGTTAAAGGGAGCGCGGGTTTGCCGGCCATGCCCGCATGGCAGTATCCACCACGGCGCGAGCTTCATGCGCCGAAATACCCTCCTTGGCCTTAATGGACAAACCATACAGCACCGTGGCAAAAAAGCCGGCCAATGCGCCGGCATCTGTCTGCGCCGGGACGTCGCCCTCGGCGATACCTTGCGCGATGCGCCGGCACAGCGCGCGCTCCGTCTCCTGTCGGGCCTCGTTAACGATTTTCCGCACCGGCTCCGACGCAGCGGAACAGTTGATAACCGAGAGGGCCAGCATGCATCCCGGCGGCGTACTGGTATCGGCAATACTCTCAACCGCCTGGCTCAATATGCGTTCAACCGCCGCCCGCGCGGTCTTTTCCTTCAACGCCTCGGCCTGATACCGGGCCGGACCATCGATATAACGTGCGATAGCCTCCAGGAACAGATGCTCTTTATCGCCGAAAGCACTATAAACACTGGGCGTGGTAACCTGCATGACCTTCAGCAGCTCGGCCATGGAAGTGGACTCATATCCGCGCAGCCAGAACAGACGCATCGCCCGATCCAATACCGCCTCGCGATCAAAAGAGCGCGGCCGGCCGCGCGGCTTGCCTGCAGAGGGTTTTAAGGTTTTCATAACGATCGATTCTAAATTATCGCCGCCGCCACGGCAAGCGACAGATAACACCCGGCCCCGCGTTTAAACGCTACGGACAGCGGCATATTCGCCGCCCGGCTCCCCGGCGCCGACCGAGGCAAAATAGTGCGGCATCTCACCCGCTATTATGATCAATATCTCACAACCGTGTAATAAATAATGCTTATATAGTGGCAAGCGCTAGTATTACTCGCCGGCAACAATAATTACATAATCCTATTTATTAATTAATCTGATGCATACACAGCCATATTATCATCCTTTGTCATGGACGGGGGGCTGGCTTTTTTCGCCGTTGCCGGAACATTTTATATTAGGGATAGCACCGCAGGCGCCTGGCCATCATGACTAAAGCCAACGTCTATTATGGATAACCTATACGACGCGTGCTTTATTAAAACTATTTAATATGAATATAACCCTACGCATAATTTCGCCTATGCCGTATAAAGTCAAAAATAACAGAGGTGCATAATGACCAGAATATCACTCATCATTGCCGTCTCCCTGGCGGTCCTGAGCGGATGCGCCGCCAACCGCACCTCATCCGGCGATACCTTCACCGCCGCGCAGGCCAGGCAGGTCCATACCGTCACCTACGGCACATTAATTTCCGTACGCCCCATCACGATACAGGGCGGTAATGGCGAAAACGCCGCCGGCACCATCGGCGGCGGCGTTATCGGCGGCTTTTTAGGCAACACCATCGGCGGCGGATCGGGCCGCGGCCTGGCCACCGCCGCGGGTGCCGTAGGCGGAGCGGCGGCAGGCTCGGGGATACAAAGCGCCGCCAATCGCAGCGCGGGCGTAGAGCTTGAAATCCGCCGCGACGACGGTTCAACGATTATTGTCGCCCAGGCGCAGGGCCCCAGCCAGTTTTTTGTCGGACAGCGTGTCGCCATTGCCTCGGGCGGCGGCAGGGTCACGGTTTCACCACGCTAACCAGGCCACTGCCCCATTGCCGGGGCGATGTCGTTTTATAGGGAGTTATCATTATGCTTTTGCGCATGTTCCGCCGATGGATGGTCCGTTTGCTCATGGTTGCGGTTATTCTCGGTCTCGCTGCGTTTGCCATCAGGATCTATGAGACCGAACGCGGTCCGGAACTCCAGCTGTGGCACACCTTCGTGCCGCAGGATATGCACGCCGATGAGATTGATAAGGCGACCTGGGCCGATTATATCGCCACCGAAAATAAACTCTTCCAGTCCGTGCGGGAAAATGTAACGGATAAACTGGATATCAGCCAGCAGACACCCTTAAACCGCTATTTTTCCGGCAGCCCGATTTTCCCCGATCGGTTTGCCACTAACTGGAACCGTTCTTATATATTGATGCCGGAGGGAACGCCCAAGGGGGCGGTGGTATTGCTGCACGGCCTGACCGACACGCCTTATAGCCTGCGCCATATCGCGGAAAGCTACCGCCGGCAGGGTTTTGTGGCCATCGGCATCCGTATGCCCGCGCACGGCACGGTGCCCGGCGCGCTGACCGATGTGCGATGGGAAGACTGGATGGCGGCTACCCGCCTGGCGGTACGCCAGGCCAGGGTGCTCGGCGGCGATGCGCCGTTGCATGTCGTCGGGTTTTCCAACGGCGGCGCGCTGGCCATGAAATACGCGCTCGACGCGCTGGAGAATCCGCACCTGACGAAACCGACGCGGATCATTTTGCTATCGCCCATGATAGGCGTAACCCGTTTTGCCCGCTTCGCCGGCGTGGCGGGTTGGCCGGCCCTGTTCCCCGCGTTCGCCAAGGCGGCCTGGCTGGGTATCGTCCCCGAATTCAACCCGTTTAAATATAACTCTTTTCCGGTCAATGGCGGCCGGCAATCCTTTGAGCTGACACGCGCGCTACAGCAGCAGATCACCCAGGACGCCGCGAATAACCGCCTGGACGCCTTGCCGCCTATCTTGGCTTTCCAGTCGGTAATGGATTCTACCGTCAGCACCCGCGCCGTGATTACCGCGCTGTTTGAGCATCTGCCGGCGAACGGCAGTGAAGTGGTGCTGTTCGATTTGAACCAGGCAGAAAGCTTCGGTCCCTTGCTGCGCACCTCCTCCTACCTGGCGCTGTCGCGCCTGTTACCGCCGCCGCCGCGCCGCTATACCACCACCATTGTCACCAATGTCTCCTCCGATAGCCTTGATACGCTAGCACGCACTACGCTCGCCGGCCAGACGGAAGAGTCGACCGAGCTGTTGGGCATTCAGTATCCGGCGGATATTTTTTCCCTCTCGCACGTGGCGCTGCCCTTCCCGATGAACGATTCGCTCTACGGGCGCTTTCCGCAGCCAAAGGATCAATATGGCATCAGTCTGGGCGCGTTTGCCGCCCGCGGCGAAAGGGCGGTGCTGGTAGTAGGTTTGGACTCCTTAATGCGGCTCGCGTCCAATCCCTTTTATCCCTATATGTTGAAAAGGATTAACGCCAAAATTGTTATGGACGCGCAATAAAACCGATTAGCGCGAAGCTTATTCCCTTTTACCTGATCGGCGCCCGCGGCAGGCGAACAGTTTTTATTGGTAATAACCGCAAGCCAGCGTTTATTTATCGGTAAGTTTAACGTTCTCTTTATAACCAGTGAAATGAAATAGTGAAGTGTGAATAGCATCTCGATTTCCAAAAATATAACTTATGAATTAATGAGTGTGGAAATAATGTCAAATAAACAATATGTGGTGTTGTTTAATATCGCTGCGTTTCTGTCCACCGCCATGACGATATTGCCGTTATCGGCCGCGCCGCCTCCGGCTGTTACCATCGCGATTATTGAGCAACGGGCGCCGCAGCGCGTCCATTATTACCTGGGGCGCATCGAGGCCATCCAAGCGGTGGATGTGTTGACCCGCACCGAAGGGTTTATCGCCCGCAGGGAGTTCGCCGACGGACAATTGGTCACGGCTGGCGAAGTCTTATTCGAGATCGATCCCGCCCTGCACCAGGCCTCGGTCGCGCAGGCCCAGGCCCAAGTGGACAGCGCCAATGCCGGCGCGCGGCACGCCCAGGTCAATCTGACGCGGATACAGCGCCTGGGGGAACAGCGATCCGTAAGCCGCGCGGATGTTGATACGGCGGTGGCGCAGCGGGACACCGCCAACGCGGCGCTGTCACAGGCGCAGGCTACCCTGCGTATGCAGGAGCTGCAGCTCGGCTTTACCCGCATCCTTGCGCCCATCGGCGGGCGCATCGGCCACAGTCATTTCAATACCGGCAGCCTTATCAACCCGGCGAGCGGTGCGCTGGCGCATATCGTCCAGCTTGACCCCATTCGGGTGGCGGTAGCCATCAATGAACGTGACTATATCACCGTTGCCTACCGGCATACCGGCGACGCCGACGATCTGTCCGCCAGCGGTTATACCCCCCGCCTGCAATTGGCCAATGGACAGGAGTATACGGAACCCGGGGTTTTTGAATCGGTGGATAACCAGATTGACAGCCAGACCGGCACCATCACCGTGCGGGCGCGTTTTGCCAATCCCCGTCATCTGCTGCTGCCCGGGGGCGTGGTCAACGTTGCGCTGGTGGCCGGCCCCGCGCAGCCGGTGGTCATGGCGCCTATCGCCGCGCTACAGCAGGACCGGGAGGGTTTTTTTGTCCTGGTGGTCGACGGCCGCCAGCGGGTGGAAGTGCGCAGGGTGGTTACCGGCAGCCAGTTTGAGCAGGAATATGAGATTAAAGAAGGATTGACCGCCGGTGAACGGGTTGTCGTCGACGGCTTGCAGCGCGTACGGCCTGGCATGGAGGTCGACGCCACCCTTGCCGCCCCATCAATCGATACCTCAAGATAAGGGACGCGCCATGCTGCATTTTTTCATCCGGCGACCGAAGTTCGCTATTGTTATCGCGGTGGTGACCGCTATTGTCGGGCTAACCGCCTTAACCGTCATACCGGTAGAACAATTTCCCACTATCGCGCCGCCGGTGGTCTCGGTCAGCGCCACTTATCCCGGCGCCAGCGCCCGGGATGTGGCCGAAGCCGTGGCCTCCCCCATCGAGGCCCAGGTCAATGGCGTCAGCCATATGCTCTATATGGAATCCAACAGCGCGAATAGCGGCGGCTACCAGCTCAATATCACTTTCGCCACCGGCACCGATCCCGATATGGCGGCGGTGGAGGTGCAAAACCGCATTGCCCAGGTCAGCGCGCAGCTGCCCGCCGAAGTGAATAATAATGGCGTGACGGTACGTAAGCGCTCCTCGAATATTTTGCTGGGCGTGAACGTATTTTCGCCTATGCATAGCCATGACAATCTGTTCGTCAGTAATTTTACCAGCCTGCGTATCCGTGATGCCATCGCCCGTATCAACGGCGTCGGCGACGTGCAAATCTTCGGCGCGCGCGATTACAGTATGCGCATCTGGCTGGATCCGCAGCGCATGGAGGCGCTTAACGTCAGCGTACAGGATATCATCCAGGCCTTGCGCGATCAGAATATCCAGGCCGCCGCGGGTCAAATCGGCTCGCCGCCCATCAGCTCCGGCCAGCAGCGTACCCTGACCATCAGCGGCCAGGGACGACTGCTGGGCGCGGCGCAGTTTGCCCAGGTCATTATCCGCACCAATTCCCAGGGCGGCATGGTGCGGCTTAGCGATGTGGCGCGGGTGGACCTGGGCGCGCAGAATTACCAGGTTAACTCAGCGCTGAACTCAACGGACGCGGCCTTTATGGGCGTGTACGCCGCGCCGGGCTCCAACGCGCTGAATGTGGCCAATGCGGTCAGGACGGAAATGGCGCGGTTGGCGCACACCTTCCCGCCGGACCTGGTCTATGAAATTAAATATGACTCCACCGTCACGGTCACCGCCACCCTCGATGAGATCGTGATCTCGCTAGGGCTGACGCTGGTGGTGGTGCTGGCGGTGGTTTTTTTATTCCTGCAAAGCCTGCGTGCGACCTTTATCGTGGCGCTGACGATACCGGTGTCCTTGCTGGGCACCTTTGCCGTGCTGTTTATCTTCGGTTACTCCGCCAACACCCTCAGTTTGTTCGCCATTATCCTGGCGCTGACGGTAGTGGTGGATGACGCTATTGTGGTGGTGGAAAACGTGGAGCGCCTGATGTCGCAGGATGAAACGCTGACGCCGTCGACGGCAACCGGCCAGGCAATGATACAAATCGCCGGTCCCATCATCGCCACCACGTTGGTACTGCTGGCGGTATTTGTGCCTATCGCCGTCCTGCCCGGCATTACCGGGGAGCTATACCGGCAATTCGCCATTACGCTGTCCGCTGCAGTCATCTTGTCGAGCATCAACGCCCTCACCCTCACCCCGGCACTGTGCGCCGTCTTGCTATCACGGCGCGAACCGCCGGTAACCGGCATATTTGGCGGTTTTAATCGCGGCCTGAACGCCATTCGCGACGGTTATGTCCGCCTCGCCCGGATGACCGGGCGACACGCCGCGATCAGCGTGGTGATATTACTGACGGTGGGCGCGCTCACCTGGTTCGGCTATAGCCGCTTGCCCAGCGCTTTCCTGCCTGATGAAGACCAGGGATTTTTCTTTGTTAACGTACAGCTTCCGGACGGGGCCTCGTTGTCCCGTACGCAGCGGGTCATGGACCAGGCATATCAATTGATACGAGCGAATCCCGCCGTCGCGGATGTCATTAAAATTACCGGCTACAGCCTGCTTAGCGGCGGCGGCGCGCCCAATACCGCTTTCGCCTTCGTCTTGCTGAAACCCTGGGGCGAACGCGCGCATGTCGACCAGGTGTTGCCGACAATCCAGGCCCAGCTATCCACCCTACCCCAGGCGATGATCATGGCGTTCAATCCGCCGGCCATCAGCGGCCTGGGCAGCGCCTCCGGCTTCGATTTGCGCATTCAGGCGCTGGAAGGCCAATCACCGCAGGCGCTGGCACAGGTGGCCGGCGCCGTGATCCTGGCCGCCAACGAGGATCCCCGGCTAAGCCGGGTATTTACCACCTTCAGCGCCTCGGTGCCTGAGGTAGGCCTGAGTATAGACCGCGAGCGGGCCGCCCTGCTGCAAGTGCCGGTGAGCCGCATTTTCACCACGCTGCAAAGCGCGATGGGCGGAGTGAACGTAGGCGATTTTCCCCATAACGGCCGTATGTTTAACGTACAGTTGCAAAACGACATGGATTTTCGCCAGCGGCAGGAACAAATCGGGCAGATCAGCGTGCGCAGCGATAGCGGCGCCTTAGTGAGGCTGGCAAATCTGGTCCGTCTGAGTCCAGTACTGGGCGCGCCGTTTATCGCCAATTTTAACCAGTTTCCGGCGGTGACGGTCAACGGCTCGGCCGCGCAGGGCATAAGCTCGGGCCAGGCGATAAACGTCATGGAAAAGATTGTGCGGCAAACGCTGCCCGCGGGTTATGGCTATGCCTGGAGCGGCATGTCCTGGCAGGAACAGTATGCCGGCGGGCAGGCGGTATTTATCTACGCCGCCGCACTGGTTTTTGCCTATCTATTCTTGGTGGCGCAGTATGAAAGTTGGAGTATTCCGCTGGTAGTGATGTTATCAGTGCTGTTTGCCATGGCCGGCGCGGTGGCGGGGCTTTTTGCCATGGGCTTCGCCAACGATGTCTACGCCCAGATCGGTCTGGTGCTTTTGATCGGGCTGGCGGCGAAAAACGCCATACTGATCGTTGAGTTTTCCAAAGCCCGGCGGGAAGAAGGCGCCAGCATTTCCGACGCGGCCCTGGACGGCGCCCGCCAACGTTTTCGCGCGGTAATGATGACGGCCATTTCATTTAT
The DNA here is from genome assembly GCF_046352915.1 of Sodalis sp. C49. Classification (NCBI taxonomy): domain Bacteria; kingdom Pseudomonadati; phylum Pseudomonadota; class Gammaproteobacteria; order Enterobacterales; family Bruguierivoracaceae; genus Sodalis; species Sodalis sp. C49. The sequence continues at coordinate 2,202,450 of NZ_CP163303.1, forward strand.
ATTCGGCGTCATGCCGCTGGTGCTGGCAACCGGCGCCGGCGCGATGAGCCGGCGCATTATCGGGGTAACGGTTTTTAGCGGCATGCTGTTGGCCACCGCCCTCGGCATCATTATCATCCCCGCGCTCTATTGGCACATCCAACGGCTGCGCGAGTGGGTGAAAAGATAACGCAGTCTCCGGCACGCGCTTCTTTATACTAGGGTGCTTGTATGCAGCTTATCCAAAAGGTTATCTACTATTTTTTTATAAACCGGATTAAACTCCCCGGTCTCACCCTCCCTCACATCCACATTCACTTCACCAATGGTTTGATCGGTGAAAAAGAAAAAAAACTTATCATTTCGCTTCAAAAACTTGCAAGCAAAATAATAATAAGAGTTGTTGCTTTTATCATTGGTGTCTTCTAATGCGATGCGTATGGTAAAAGCGATAGACAACTCTTTCGACTTGTTTAATTCCTGGGCGTCCTTGACTAAGAACTCCTTGTTTATCCCCTCGCCGATGGCGATATAACTTCCTTCAGACCCATCAGGAAGATAAAAAAGGTTTGTTTCAATACCTAAATAATCGAGGAATCCCGGGACAAAACCGCGTAAAGCGCCATGGAGATGGTCCCAATAATGTGTTCTCGACTGAATATAGTCCTCATAGGCTTTTTGTATTGATGTGTATACGTTCATAGAGTGTCCAGATCAGCAAGGGTTGGGTCAATAGTATCATTATTCTAATGATAGCTGCTTTAACCGCCACGGCAAAACATTATCAGGGCTACATCTTCATATAAAAAATGCCCAAGGCAGGCGGCCTAGTCCTGCCGTTAAAGCCCGCTTCCACGATAGCAACTGATTTAATGCAAAAATTTATCATTTGTTGTGGTCAGAATTGCCAAAAGTAACTTCACAACCAGCAAAACCGCGTGGTGACCATTCTCACCGGCACACCTTTAACCTACATGGGCCGTTAAACGAAAGCAGTAACGCTTACAAGAAAGCGGCGCGGCTTCTTTTTACCGGGATAGAATCACTTTAATCGTTAAAAACAGCTTGTATACTTCATCCAAGAACCTACATGCGTCGCTTTAGAACGAAAACATGCATGCCAAAGGGTTGACCTGTCGGCGAAATACGATTCCACCGACACCATACTGCACTATTTTGCGAACCCAGATGTGAATTCATAAGTTGGCGAACTCATTTACTACACAGGCAATGGCTCGCATCTTCCGCCATCAAACCGCCCTACGATGCGATCCGACATGTTTTATCACGGTTTCTGGTATTACTTACTCTAATGATGAAATATTATTCAAGTATTTATCAATTTTGCCGATAGTAGTTTATTTACTTATAATTTCACTACAACCATTTGCTAAAAGAGAAAATTGCAAAAACTACGCGCACTAACATTATGCAAACATAAGAAAAATTCCATTGTTAAGTTCTAACAGAACAGATAAAATAGCTGTATTATTTAGGTCTGACATATAAGCTAAGCCGGAATGGAATTTTTTATGATCTCAACATCAATTATTGAAATGTTTTCGATGAAAAAAACATAAGGACTATAGATGTTTGTCCGAGATAAAAGGCCATTTTACGTTAATTCCTGTGTGCATCAACATAAAATATACATTCATACCAGCATCATACTACTGGTAGCATCATTATTAATAGATGCTTGCTGCATATGTTTCATATTATTTAATAAATATCACCTATACAAGAACTATTAAAAAATTATGAATCATGCAAAAATTTAATTTGCTTGATAATAATTTTATTTCATCAAGGAAATTACTCTTATGATTTCGCATAATCCAGTCACTCCATTATGCATTGATTTAGATGGTACCCTGATCAAAACAGATACCCTATATGAGTCGTTATTTTTGCTATTAAAAAAAAGACCACTATATCTATTTCTATGCTTGTTTTGGCTTTTCAAAGGCAAAGCCGCCTTTAAATATGAAATTTCAAAACGTGTCCTTCTTGATCCAACGCATTTACCCTATAATCAGAAAATAATTGATTATATTTATGCTGAAAAAAATAACGGCAGGGAAATATGGCTATGTACTGCTGCAAATGAGAAGATTGCTAACTGCATAGCCGGGCATTTGAATCTGTTCAATAGAGTTATAGCCAGTAATAAAAAGAAAAATATTTCTGCGAAAAATAAAGCTAACAGTATACTTTCGTTTACCCAAGGGAAGGGTTTCGATTATGCAGGTAACTCCAAAGAAGACATTAGCGTATGGGAAAAGGCCGATCATGCTATTCTCGTTGATTTGCCTAAAAAATTCGTTAAGAATGTTAAAATTCCAATTTTATTAGATTATCGTAGTGAAAACAGAGTATTAAGTTCTTGGCTCAAGGAATTAAGGGTTCACCAGTGGGCTAAAAATTTCTTGATTTTCGTTCCTTTTTTGGCTGCACATCAATTAGGGAATGCTGAGACTATCATTAACTGTATTATAGCATTTATTGCGTTTAGTTTATGTGCCTCAAGTGTTTACTTATTAAATGACTTGTTGGACTTAAGTGCAGATAGGGCTCACAAAAAGAAAAAATATAGACCATTGGCATCAGGTGATATATCTATACTTCATGGTTGCATTGGAGCAGTATTATTTCTTACAGTCTCCTTTTTAATTGGCATGACGCTACCTACGAATTTTTTGTGGGTACTTATTTCTTATTATATTATCACTATTTCCTATTCATTTTATTTTAAAACAAAAACCGTGATTGATGTAACGACCCTAGCTTTACTTTATTCACTACGGGTCATAGCCGGTGCCGCCGCCACAGGTATTTTCCTCTCAAATTGGTTGCTTTCTTTTTCAATGTTCCTATTTTTTAGTTTGGCCGTAGTCAAACGAGTAGTGGAACTTAAAGATTCAAACGACTCAGAAGAAAAATTAAAAGGAAGAGGATATTATCCCTCTGATTTACCAATACTTTTAGCAGCAGGAATATCATCTGGCTATATTTCCATACATATTTTTGTGCTTTACATTGATAGTTTTGCCAGCTCAAAGCTCTATAGCAACTCAAATTTATTATACCTTATTGCACCAATTTTATTTATATGGCTAACAAGGATATGGATCTTAACATGGCGAAACGCTATGAACGAAGATCCCGTGGCTTTTGCGATAAAAGATCGTGCAAGTCAATTAATGTGTGTGTTAATATTGTTAATTATTATATCGGCGACATGGTTGTGATATGAATTTTTTTAGTTATGCTTTTGCATCCTTATTTTTCAGTGCATTATGCAGTGCGATAGCTAGCATAATTTTGAAATACAATGACAAGTTATGGTTCGTTAGCTCAATAACAAATGTAACTTTGGCCAAAATACCGGCAGTAGGCTTTTATGGAATTGGGTTCATCCTATACAGTATCGGTCTTAGAGAAATGGATGTATCGCGGGCTTATCCTATAATGGTTTCTTTTGCAGTAATTCAATTGATGATATTAGGATATTTTTTTGGCGAGACAATGACGTTAAAGATGCTCTTTGGTGCCCTACTCGTTGTAATTGGAATATTCATTATCAATACAAGCAGATAAAATGAAAATACACAAAACATATATTTTGTTGATGGTTATAATATCAACTGTTTTTTTTACAACTATGTTTCTTAAAGGAAAAACATATCCAATCACGGGAGATGGTAAAGAATACATCCTTATGACTCAGGGATTTATAAATCACGGCTCGCCCGATCTCCGAAGTGAAGATCTTCACTCCGTTATCGCAGATTTTAAAAAGGTGCAACCTAATTTTAGTGATCCCTATTTGGATTGTAAAAAAGAAGCAAACTGCTTCGACAATCCAATGGTAAATTATGTTTATTTTACCTCTGTGAAAAATACTCTTTATTCGTGGCATTTTCCAGCCTATTCATTGGTAAATGTGCCAATGCATTATTTATTTTCCAAACTTGATTATTGGCCTACATTATCTTTTGTAGCCACAAATGCACTATTCTTTGCCATTGCTTTATTTTTTGTCATTTTTATTTTAAAAGAAAGTTTCATTTATAAAATATTAATTATCGTGCCAATGCTCACCGGCACCACTTACGCTTACTTATTGTGGAATCATCCGGAGTCATTTACATTTTCCTTAAGCATTATTTCTCTAGTATTGCTGAAGAATAACAGCTACAAAACCTCTGCGATAATTATGGCCTTGGCCGCATTGCAAAATCAGCCTTTAGGCATTGTTGCAGGTTTGTTCTTTCTTTATGGATTGGTTACTAACATTGGATTATCGAGAAAAGAATTAGGGCTTTTCATCACAAATAAAAGAAAAGTTTCTTCCACTATATTATGCGGTTTGATTATTTTTTTCATTATTTTACTTCCCTCGTTATTCTATTATTATTACTTCAATGTGCCAAACCTTATAGTTGAACATAAATTTGTTGACAGAGCTTTAGTATCGCCTCATAGGCTATATGAAATATTCTTTGATCTTAATCAGGGCATGATTCTTTTTATTCCTTTTCAAATGTTAACGCTTATTATTGTCTTTGTATCGCATTTTTTTTATCATAAAAATAAAATACATAAACTTCCCATTTTTTTGATCTTCCTAAGTGTTATTGCCGCAATTCCTTGTCTCTCAACCATCAATTGGAATCCCGGCGGGCAAAATATCCTACGGTACAGTTACTGGCTTTCTGTACCCATTATTTTTTCTTTTGCAGAAGTCTACTCTACTTTAAAGATTAAAAAATGGCTATTATTACTACTGTTCATTACAGTAAGTGCAGCACTTACTTTTCTCTCTGCTAATAATTTTGTTTTTTCACGTGACTGCCTAGAACATTCCCCCGTCGCAAAATTTATCATGGGCGGCTATCCATTATTTTATAATCCTGACCCTGAAATATTTATTGAGAGAAGTTTGAGCAAAGAGAATTATGGTTCATTTTTTAATAGTAATAAAAGTTTAGCATTTATACATCAAGGATTTATAAAAAAACAGCTTTTGTCTCAGAGAGATGGAAAACATTTTGGCTGCAAGAGTTCATCCGTTAGATTTCCTCCGTTCGTTTATTACAATTATCATTCCGGCTGTAAATTAATAGATCAAGACATCTCTGGTGTCATTACACTTCCGTTAATGTCAGTACATACTGGAAGTGTTATCAATTTTGATTCTGAAATTTTCAACACATCACTTGGGTGGAGCAAACCTGAAGCAAGCTATCGCTGGAGCGATGGGAACTCATCGCACCTGATATTTAATATTGATAGCGATCAGAACACTTCAACATTAAAATCAGTGACGATTACTGGAACATCATATGGCAAGATTATAGCTGCCATAAAAATAAATGATGTAACTATTTTTGATGGAGTTATTGCTATAAATAATGAAGATAAGCAGTTTAATGTTCCTGCAGGAACGTTTCGCCAGGGCGTCAACTCAATAACATTTATTTGGAAAAATCCCACACCGCCTTCACAAGGCGATTATAGGCGTATTTCATTTGCCCTGGAAAAAATCACCTTTTAAAACAAAAGCTGATATCCATTAAAACCGGACTGCCCTTGCCATCATTATAGGCGACACGCAAATTTCCCAATTTTTTAGTCCGGACATTTGCCACACGGGCGCGATTCTGGCGCCTTAAAAAATATTAAACACTGTTACCATGGTGCTTATCTGCAGTATTGTGCCAGCGGTAACGAGCCGTTGTCCAAACGCGTAAAGCTTGAAGTCCGCCAAAAGGGCCGATACGTAATAAGCTGTTGCGATTAAAATGAGCCTTGGCCAGCCCAGTAGTTATTTTCTCGATAGCCAGGTGAACGTTGTATATTTATCAAGCATTAATCATTTTTTGTTATGTTTCTTCTGATCATAAAGATACAATGATTCAGCCAGTCCCTGTTACGCCTTCCGCTTGACACTTGAGATGTGATTTAAAAAAATCATAACTTACTGATTTAAAATAAAAATATTTAGCTTTCAATATGCCTGATATTTTCTTTAATGCTAATGTCAATTACATTTGTAACATTATGAAATATAAAACCATTAGTTTTACTGTTGCTTTCATTTTCTATTCTTGTAAAATTTTTTGCTAGTTTTCATGGGCATCATCATGAAAGATGGTTTGCGAACAGTGGCAAGCGGTTTAACCGTATAGGCGTATTTTTATGATCTTGCAGAAACCTATTGAAGTCGCGATTTTAATCCCTTGTTTTAACGAAGAAATTTCGATAGGAAAGGTAATTTCTGACTTTAATGCCATTCTTCCTTCAGCTTCGATTTATGTTTTCGACAATAACTCTTCAGATCAAACCGTCTCACTCGCAAAATCTCATGGTGTTAAAGTTTTTTCTGTCCTCCAAAGAGGAAAGGGCAATGTCGTACGCAGAATGTTTGCGGATGTCGAGGCTGATGTTTATGTGCTGGTTGACGGAGATGCAACCTATGACGCCTCAAGCTGCCAAAAACTGATTGATAAATTGCTTAATGAGCGCCTCGATATGGTGGTGGGTACCAGGGAACATACGGAAAAAGAAGCCTATCGTGCTGGTCATACTTTTGGCAATAAAGTACTAACAGGCTGTGTAAAAAGCATTTTTGGCGGTAAATTTTCCGACATGCTCTCCGGTTATCGCGTATTTTCTCGCCGATATGCTAAGTCCTTTCCAGCCATGGCGAAAGGTTTTGAAACCGAGACTGAATTAACTGTTCATGCTCTCGAATTGAGGATGCCTTATTGTGAAATTGAAACCCCTTATAGTCCCCGGATGGAAGGTTCGTCAAGCAAATTAAGCACCTACAAGGATGGAATCAGAATTCTAAAAACCATCATTAAGCTCTACTCTTCAGAACGTCCGTTGTTTTTCTATAGTCTTCTTGCACTTCTTTTTGCGGTTTCAGGTATTATTTTGGCTATCCCATTAGCACAGCAATTTTTTGAAACTGGCCTAGTTCCACGCCTGCCTACGGCACTCTTATCTACAGGGTTAATGATTTTATCTGCAATAAGCTTTATTACAGGCTTAATTTTGGAAAACGTAACTACCGGACGCAGAGAGATGAAGCGATTAGCTTATTTAAAAATTCCAATCGTACGGTAAGGTGGAGAAAGTAATGTTGTCCTACAAAAAAGAGCGAATGGTAAGCACCTTCGCCTGCGTCGCCTGTTTTTTGATTGCCGTTTTTTTCTTATTTTATACTCAGTTCCGGACAGGATTTGAATTATTATTGGGTGAACGATTTGATGGAATCATTGAAACAAGCATTTTACAACACTGGTATAACACTTTCCTAGGACGTTCCCATTGGAACGATGTTGGATATTTTCATCCCTATACAGATACATTAGGTTATAACGACGGCTATTTTATATATGGTGTCATTTATAGTTTCTTCCGTGTACTCGGTTTTGATATTTTCTTATCCTCAGAGTTTGTTAATCTGACGGTAAAAGCGATAGGTTATTTCTCCTTTTATTTATTAGGAAGAATAGCTTTTAATTTGAAAGCGTCGTATGCCATATTGGGCGCATTGCTTTTCACTCTCGCCAATAGCCTCGTCATACAAGCACCGCATGCACAGTTGCTTAGCATTGCGTTTAGCCCACTATTAACATTGCTAATTTTCGAATATGTCCAGCATTTATTTTTTTTGAATAACAATAGACAGGCTTTCTTTTACGGCAGCGCTGCTGCATTATTACTTTCGGCGTGGTTAATAACAGCCTTTTATATGGCATGGTTTTACATATTTTTCACATGCACAACTTTTTTTTTCTATGCCTTATTACTATTTCTGACAAGAAATGATCGTGCCAAAATTAAATTTTGCACAAAATTTTACAAAATTGGGGTAATTATACCCTTTGGGGTATTTATCATTTCCGCTATTCCTTTTATACTTGTTTACATGCCAAAAATAAAAGAAACTGGCGGACATTATTTAAGCTCTGCCCTCATTTACGCACCGTCTATTGCCAACATCCTTGATCCTAGTAATAGTAATTTTTTATTTGGTGATCTCAGTAATTATATTTTCCGGACTTTTTTCCCACAAATAGATAGAACAGGTGAATTTCAAGTTGGTTTCCCTCCCTTCATTCTTATTTCAACTATATGCGCCGTGTTTTATTTTAATAAGGTTAAAAAAAGTTCTTTCCGTAATATATTTTATGCAAGTGTTGCAATTTCAATTATTTTTTCCATCTTATTAATAGTAAAGGTAAATGAACGTTCCCTATGGGAGTTCGTGTGGCGCTATGTTCCTGGAGCAAAAGGTATGCGGGTCACCGCCCGCTATGCTTTATTTTTGATATTCCCGATTTCACTCATTGCCACCTTGTATTTGGCAAAACAAGAAGCAAAATTACCCAAGTTTGTCATTTTTATTGCGGCATCTATCTTGATTCTGGAGCAGATAAACATATCTCCTAACCAGAACCTGCATCGTTCCACCCAATTAGCCTTTATCGAAAGCGTTCCTACACCGCCGGAGGCATGTAAGGCTTTTTTCGTTACTGGGCAGCGACCAGGCGAATATCCGGTATTAAGTGATAATATAATTCTAGATCTGTATCCACATAATGTGGATGCAATGTTTATCTCTGAATTGTTTGCCTTAAGAACGATTAATGGTTTTTCTACATTTAATCCTAAAGATTGGGATTTCAAACTAAGTCCTTATGACACCTATACTAAACGAGTATTAGCATATGCCAGAAGGAATCATGTTGAAGACGGGCTATGTGAATATGACCTATATTCTTCGCATTGGAGTGTCAATCCTTTCGGAAATCTGCCAGGTTTAATTAAAATCAAAGGCAACGAGTTGGCTATTGAGCTGATTCAATCACCGTCTTTTGATATAAAAACAAAAGAATGGCAAATCAAATTACAAGTTACCAATTCAAGTAATCGTCCGATAGGGTTGAAAACATTTATACCTGTAAACCTTGGCGTCAGGGAATTAAATAATGATGGTTCTATTCTAAAGACTGATTTTTTACGGGTGCCTATCCCGTATATTGCGGCGCAGGGTGGGTCGGCAGCCATTACTGTAACCATACCAGCGTCAAAATTGTCATCGAACATAATCGATATACTGCCGGTGCAAGAAAATGTCTCTTGGTTGGACGCCATAGGTATACAACCATTAGTAATTAATCTGCGCCAGGGGCTTTGAGCGCGTATGTAACTGCGCCTGTCTCCGCTTAGGTTGCTGGTTTAGGCCAGCGCCGATATTTTCTTAACGAATGGGATGCAAAAGCACTATTCGGGCGATATGCTTCCAGCACTCAAATGCCAGTAACAGGCTTCTTATCGACGATGCAGATGTCGCCAGGTCCGGCGTATCTCTGTCGTTATAAGCCATGGCAAAGGTTAATCCATCGCTTTAACCATTATCGCGACGGAACACAAGCCTATCAGGTCTCTAACGGCGGACACGCGGTGCAATGACAACAGAGCCGCTGCGGGAGATTAAGGGGAGAATATATTTAATGATAGCCATTGTTAAGCATTAAGTGCCAGGCAAGCTTTTCATAAATCCGGGGCAAGCCTTGCGGCTCCGCGCGATAAAGTGGTTTTGACCCCATATATCCATGCACCTATTCCCGCTTAGGTTGATGGTTTCCCCCTGCGCCGATATTCTCTTGGTGAGCGATATCCTAAAGCGCTGTGCGGGTGATATTCGTTGTAATGTTCGAACGCTAACGACAGGTTTAACACTGCCGTCTGGCTGTCCGGTTTTGGCATCATACCGATATAATCACGCTTCATCGTCTTAACGAAGCTTTCTGCTACACCATTACTTTGTGGACTTCTGATCGCGGTCGTTCGGGGCTCCAGGCCCAGCATTTTAGCGAAGCTCCGGGTTTCATCGGCACGATAGGCCGAACCGTTATCCGTCAGCCATTCGAGGGGCGCTGTCGGCAGGTTTTGCCCGAACCGGCGTTCAACTGAGCGTAGCATAACGTCCTGTACCGTATCGCTGTCATAACCGCCGGTGCTGGCCGCCCAGTCCAAGGCTTCCCTGTCGCCACAGTCGATGGCGAAGGTGACCCGCAGCTTTTCGCCGTTATCGCAGCGGAACTCGAAGCCATCCGAACTCCAGCGCCGATTGCTTTCGGCCACCGCCACCCGGCCTGTGTGACGACGGGTATCCGGTGTGGGACGGGGTTTCGACTCTAACAACAAGCCGTTGTCACGCATCACGCGCCATACCCGTTTTGCGTTCACCCTCGGCAGACCTTCCTGCTCCGAACGGCGGCGCAGATTAGCCCAGATGCGTCGATAGCCATAACTCGGAAGGTCGGCAACTTCGGCACGGATGTGTTCCAGTAATTCGGCGTCATCCTGATGCCGCTGCATGCGACCGTCCTGCCAGTCCGCCTGCCGATAACGATAAAGCGAGAGCTGCGCACGCGACACACCCAGAGCTTCACTCACTGGTTTTACTCGTCGTCCCCGGGCAATAAGGGTCCGTGCGCAATCCATTTTTTTGCTTTGCCGTATTCTACCGCCTCCTTAAGGATCTCATTTTCCATGGTTTTCTTACCCAGGAGACGCTGGAGTTCACGGATCTGTTTCATGGCACTGTTTAACTCAGAAGCCGGCACAACTTCTTCGCCGGCAGAGACTGCCGTCAGGCTGCCATCCTGGTATTGCTTACGCCATTTAAAGACTTGATTAGCATTCACATTATGACGACGAGCGACAAGAGAAACGGAGCTTCCTGGCTGGAAGGTCTCCTGAACGATGGCGATCTTCTCCTGCGGAGTGCGACGACGGCGTCGCTCTGGCTCAGTAAGAACAGTACCCATGATTTCGCTTTGACCAGTCTTGAACATAGTTCCAAGCCTACCTCTTATTTTAGGCGGGTCAAAGTGTATGGATCATCAGGGGGCTAATACATAAAGCCAGAAAGTATGTGTATGGGACCTCATCGATGTTTCATTATTTGCATGGGGCACTGACGATTGTTGTAATACCATTCCGGAATCCATATGCAACAGGTCGGCGGCCTGCTTGCTGCAATGCCTCCGGCCAGATAGAAGCTTTGTCCACATAATGTGGCACTATAGTCAGCATAACATTATCGAAATTGAGATTGTTGCCGTCAATCATAATAGTCGCAGGAATGGACATCCTATACATGACAAAGCAGGTGAACCCGCCTGCCCTGGCCGTTGTCGCAGGAAAAAACGGACCTCTGGCGGGAGCCCTGGTTTTTGAACATTTTGGGATACGACGGACCGCGCATGAACACCTCTGCATCATTTTGAATGACACAGAGATGTCGACCAAACCTGCGCGATAAACATCACGATTAGAATCTTAACTGTAGGCTCATGATAACAATACCAGGCAGAAGAATCCCCGACCTTACACTGACATGGCTATTCACATCATACTTAACGCCATGATATATATAGGGAGCGAAGCCTATACCCGTTGCCCGTTTAATATCCTGGTAGAACCCATCATCGCCACAACGCTCAAAGGGCGTAAATACAAACTCCCCCGCGTAGGCGTATAGCCCTTCAAAGCTCCACTGGTTGCGTCTTACCCAGTTTTTCCCCATCCCCAGCAATACGCATCTATTACTTTCACTATTGATAAAAGTACCGGCAAAAAAACTGTAATCTGAATTTTTATGCACTTTTCTTTCTATGGCAACCAGTTGGTTTTTAAAGTACTGGTTGTCCCCCTCCTTTGGGGCATAAATGTGATACGCAAAGGAGGCGGTATCTAATGAATAGAGATCCAAATCGTTCGCAAATGCTTGTGACAAGCAAGACATCAGGCACATAAAACATATGAATTTTATCCACCGGGATTTACCAGACAATTTTTCCTCCCTATTCCAGAGACGGGCATATGGTTTTTACTGTTCCTAACAAACCCGCATTGATACCCCATTTTTTAGTTTCTGCGCCGAAGAAAACCCGTCCCTAAACGCAGTACCGCTGACCGAAAAATACATTTATATCAAATGTTTATAGCCATAAGCTCACCTATAAATGGATGCATCCATGTCTTTGTGTTTAATAACATATTACAACATGATGTTTTTAGATGTTTTTTACAAAAAAATCAAGCCATCGGAATGCAGGCTTCAAGCATAAGCGTTACTTTAGCGGCAGGACGGGATAATCCCGGTATCGTACAAGAAGCTGAAAGTTTGATGTGGGCTGACTGCCTGTAATTTTTATACATCGCCACGGTGTGGCATTGGCTGGATTTAGTCTTGCCGTTATTAATGGGGGAATAAATGGCGCAAAACAGCGGTACGGGTTCTGGCACTGTGATTTCATTGAACCGCGGGGCAGTATCGGGGGTGGCTCGCGGGGATGCGGAAACCTATAAGGGTCAACCGCTACCAGGTATAAAGCAAAATTTATGGTGGCGGCACGCACCCGTATTGTCCATTGATTCGCAGCGTGTTTCCCTACAGGATTCGAACCAGTGACCTATGGCTTAGAAGGCCGTCGAGATACAAATAACAAATTTTTTTGACTGGCCTGATCCGCATTCACAAGTGACATTAGGCGAACATTGACATATCGCTGACGCACTGCTGTCAGTACAGTTACGTCACCAATATGTCACCACCCAGTCACATCACCGGGTTATCATCAAACTCACCGTACGTTATATCGTTCACGCAGAACGTAACCATGCCGAAAATGTTTATCCCCTCGCCCATTACATCGGTGATATCTACCAGCTCGTTATAGCCCGTATCAAGGCGCGCCAGCCCTATCTCAGGTACGAGATGCAGTCGCCTGACTAGCTGACTGACACCAACGTCAGCAACAATGATACTCCCAGACACGGCCTTCCGGCTCGAATCGACCACCAGAATTGCGTCTTTGAAAATGCCAGCATGTATCATCGTTCGATTTACTCGGAACATGTACGTCGCTGCCGGCCGGCTGATGCAGGTTTCGTCCAGGCTGATTGGCCGCGCCAGATAGTCAGCCGCAGGTGATGTAAATTTCGGCATCATAGCTAATGCGCGCACCTCGGATACTGTTGTTTTACAAAGCGTAGACACGTGATGTTTGACTTGTGAAGCGAGGCGGTGGAGGGAATTCGTAGGGCGTTGAGCGGTGGAGAGATTTAGCTGAGCCGTCCGGAGACTGACGACATATCCTCGACCAAAATTGCCAATGCTGTTTTAGTCGTCAGCGTTAAATTTTCCATACGAGCACGATAAAACCGCCCGGCAAATGTTCGGGTATAAGTGCCCTGGCATGCCACGGAGTTAACAGAGACCGTCCCTGCTGGGAATGCAACTTTTGCCGTGTATGCCGACGCGTAGACAAGATTTGCATCCAGATACACATTAAACATCATTTGTGTATCGTCAGCGAAGGATATGTATTCAACCGCTAATTGATGAGCAGACCCATTATAAAGCGGGGAAAGTTGTGATGTTAAAGTTACACCGGAACCACGCACGGTTAGTTGCACAACAGTCAACACGCCACTGACTATTGTCAGTGTTAATTTTAATATCTGGTTCGCCGGGGTCGGGTAAGCTACGCCAATTCCCAGCGTAGCATTGCTTGACCCATTTGCGCCCATACTGGTTGGATCTATTTTCAGCCAATATGTATGCATGTAACGAGTCATGGCATCCGGAAGTATGAATGCGGCTGGCATCTTCACAGCCTGAAGTCCGGCGCCAACAAACGTCAATTTGGCAATAATTGTCGGGAAAGTTTTTTCAGCAAAAGCTGATTAATCTCCACCACATAATTGGTATTGGCCGTGCCCGTTGTTTCTGATAAATCCGGAAATATTGGCATGATGATAAACCTCTTACCTTTCGGTTTTAGATACGCCACCATGTCTTTCATGTTTTGCAATATGACGCTGGTATAGCCAATATTATTACGCCCGCAACAAATTAAATTTATCGCTTCATCATTCGTGTAATAAAGCCACCCAACCCAATTTATCCGGTCACTGTTGAGCTTGTATAAGGATATATAAATAACGGTAACTGAGCAGAAACATTAGCCGCCGCCCCGGATGCATCACGCGTAAATGATGCCTGGGGGCCATCCCAATTAAACACGCCATCAACCCCGGCTGGAGGGGCTTTAACGCCACGCAGAGCGCTCATCGTAAACGTTGCGAGCGGCCCGGCAGTGTTTGGCAGGATATGAACCGCCCCAGAGGAAGGAATGATGCCGCCATCAGGCATACAATAAAACGGCGCTTCCCCCTGCCCATCAGCTACGCCGTTGCTGCACACACTTGATTTACCAAAGTTGTATGATGGGTATCCGGTGGCGTTAATTATGGTGTTAGCAAAGACATTCTGGTCGATCAATGAATCATCCCAGAATGTGAAGGTATTGTCTTAAATAAGAGGATGAATAACCCCAGCGTCATTCAAATAGAACTTTCCGCCAGGAACTGCGGCATCGCTATCTAAGCCCCACGTTATTACTGAATCACCCAATATTTTCTTTATAGACGGGTTTTTCTCATTGTGTAGGCCATCCGTGATTTTATTAGTAATACCGATAATGCCGTTGAAGTTAAACACCTGTGATTTTCCGCCAAGTACTGCGCTGTAGACCACTCTCGCTTCTGGCACATATTTACCATAAAGGGTATCGACACTTACCCCGCCGATAGTCAAACTAGCAACGTTTACGGTCCTGAAGTCCGACTGTATTAATAGCTTAAATACACCATTCTTGTTGTAGCGAACAAAGTTTAAATCCTTATCCAGCAGAATATCTGTATAACCGGATATTCTACAAACTGTCCGCCCACGTCAAAATCAGAAGCGAGATAAAATGCGCCGGCGTTCGCCAGACCGGTAAGAATTATCGTCAACTTAATGGGGGGGAATTGAACCTGGAAGTATAACCGTCCCGCCAACCTTCAGCGTATCCGCCAGGACGGAAGCGGCTATAACTAGGATAAAAAATCGATAATTATCCTGACGTATACACCTGACTATATAATTGTCTTTATCGAGCAACATGTCCTCATCGGTGACATTTTCAAATTCGTTGCCTGCGACTCCCGTTTGAGAAAAAACAGAAATGGGATTTAAGGGCTTAATATTCGAAACACTCGACGCCACAGAGTCCACCGCAGTTTGCCCCGCTACGTTAGCGGCAGGAGTGGCTACACCAGCAACATTTTTGTAGAGCCGCATCGCGATGCTTGCTGCTGTCCCCTGCGCCACATAGAACGATTGCCCGTGAGTGGTCGCAGCCAGGCCGGCTATGGTGCCAACCGGATCCTCTGGCGTGATGGTGAATAAGGCTCGCAACAGTTGCAAGCGTTACGGACTCCGCGAGCGATTGGACAGTGGCTTTTTCTGACCCCGTACTAGCTGCATTGGCTGCTGCTGCTCCAGCCGCTTCGATGGCTGTGGCTGTAAGAGCTGTTACCGTTCCTACTATCTCGCCGATTGCCTCGCTTGTACCACCAAGGATCACACCATCCAGAACGAGATTGCACTCTCCGTTATGGTCGGGCGCGGTGATGCCCAGGCGATCGCCTTCTATGGAAACTAGAATTTCATTAGCCATATGTTTTCTCAAGGTTTATTGATTGAGGTTACAGGAGTGGGAGGGAGGAATGCTTAATTTGAGTTAAGCGCAGATATACATTTTGTTAAATCAGGACGCTCTTTAATAGTGTGCTAACTTAAATTTTCAATAGCATATGCACCCCATCCAGAAGAAGGCTATGTCGCCTCCTCAATGCTTGTAGAAAACTAAAATAATTTTTATGGTAATTGTTTTACCTGGAACCTATAATCGTCAAAATTCTGAAAGGATGACGCATTTTTTTGCCTGGTAATGTAAATGACTATTGCAAAGTTTTTTATTCGGTTTGCTGGCATTTTAAGCATCTTCTCGTTATTCAGAAAACTAGTTACCCTTGATACTCCTTACCTGTATTCATTATGTTTTTTAATGATTGCCATCTGCATTGTGAGTGAATGGCAATGGGCAGGGGCAAAACACATTAACTCCGGTGATAATAAATGAGATTGACGTCACTTACCTCGCTGCGTTTTTTCGCTGCAGCGGGTGTTTTTTTGCATCATTTTGAATTTTATGGCGATACCAAAAGTCCGTTTTTAATTTTGCTGAAAAAGATACTGTTCGAGGGTTTTGTTGGGGTCACTTTTTTCTATGTCTTGTCCGGTTTCATCATAGCCTACAGTTATGAGCAACATAGACTAAAAGGGACATATAGAACTAGGGATTTCCTCTTTAATCGATTCTCAAGATTGTATCCAGTTCACTTTCTCACTTTGCTTATAGCAATATTGGCTTATATACCTTTCCAATATTTTAATATAATAAACCCAAGTCAGCTACTTGCTAATATATTCCTTTTTCAAAGTGCATATCCAGATTCCCAGTATTATTTTAATTTCAACGGTGTTGCGTGGAGCGTCTCAACTGAAATGTTCTTTTATGTTGCCTTCGTTTTCTTGGTGACATTGAACACTAAACAATTATCGATAATCGGCGCCTCTGTTCTGGCGCTTATCATTGCCCATATTGTTAAAACGAGCCAATCAACAGCTTTTACAGGATGGCTGTTTTACATCAACCCCGCATTCCGCATCATAGATTTTATTGTCGGGATGCTGTTATGCCGACTATTTTTGTCAGGCAAGATAACAATCAAGGGAGCGAGCGCCACTTCTTTGGAGTTCATGTCCTTGTTGGTGTTATTGGGCTTTGTGACATATGGGTACAGCAATGTATCAATGCTATGGCGATATGACATTTATTATATAACTCCCATGGCATTTATTGTTTTTGTTTTTTCCTATGGCAATGGGATGGTATCGCGTTTTTTGAGTAAAAAAACATTATTACTTTTTGGTGATGCCTCATTCAGCCTATACATGATCCATCAAATATTAATACATATTGCATTTAAGTTCTTCCCAGTCAATATCGATAGCGGAAAATCAGTTTTGCTATTTATGCTCGCTGTCATGATAATTGGTATCGCACTATCTTGTGTCCTATATAAACTATACGAAAACCCAATTAACACCTGGCTCAGAAAGCATCGGGCGGGTTAAGAAAAAGGGCCGCGTTAGCGCTGAGGGATCCCCATAAATCTGCGCTAATAAACCAACACCATACTTCTGTAGGTTTTGGCGAGGTGGTTAAGAACAGTGCTCAGCAACGTTCGTCTTAAAATTAGCGGGGGGTATCGCAGGACATTCTCCGCTAGCGTCAGATGCGAGATAACCCGCCGCGACTTAATGCTGTTGGCCTGGCATCTCAGATGTAATCGTTTATTTTCACCATGAGAGCCCAGAAGCCACAACACTATTGTGCTCAATGTTGCCAGCAGGCTCAGTACCAGCATTCTTACTGCTGAACGGCTGTAGTTGGCCCGCAGGCCAAATCCGAAGCGTTCGCTTTTTTCATCACGAAAGTTCTGCTCTATCTGCATACAGCGACTGTATAACCTCATGATTTTACATGGCTTAAAGTCATCTGCACTGCTGAATATAAGCCAGGGTTCTTTTGCTGAAGAACGCCCATCTCGAACCTGAGATTTTCGTTTTATGCGACACCTTGAGTGCCGATGTTTCCTGCCTTTCGGTTCTTTCTTATGCAGATAAACATGACCATCACACCGGGCATATTCGGCTCGCGCAAGCGTACCCGGCTCCAGGTATTCTGGTTTGCTGCAGGCCTGTAATTCCTGACGCCTGAACCAGTGTTCACTTTTGCTGTTCAGGCGCAACTGAATATTGCCTCTGACACGACCGATTAAATCCCTGCCGAGTGACCTGATATGCCGAACCAGGCGTTCTGGAAGCCCGCATCGGTAACTATTATGACCCCGGCCTGTGGGTTAACGGCACCGGCGAGAGTATCCAGGAAAGCTTTCTGTCTCGGTGAGTTCTGCTGTTTTTCTGAGAAGACTATCCAGTTTAGCAGGGGAAGCGAACGTCCGTCGCAAATCAGACTGGCACGAAGCACATGATATTCCTGAGAGGGATAACCACTCCAGTCAACAGCAATAACACACAGGGATAATTTTTGGGTCAACATAGTGATAATACTTTTTAAAATCATAGGGATATCACAATGGAGCTATTCATTACCCCGCAGACGGTCAACATGTTTGATTTTATTTTTGACCTGAGCATCGCCGGGTAAATAACGTTCGATACTGGTCAGCGTCAGTGATGCGCCATTGATTAAGGCAATGGTGGCATCCAGTAGGGCATTTTGTCGGTATTTGTAAAACGTAAGCGTCGCCTCAGTAACATCTGTTTTAACTGATATCGGTAGATAACCTAGATGTCCACCTCTTCAACAGACGGACATCTATCATGGTAACTGTTCAGGCTAAGACGAACTGGCGTTCTGCTCCACGCCAGTTTTACTCTCCAGAATTTAAGCTAAAGTTGGTGCAGCTTGCACTGCAGCCCGGCACATCGGTTGCCGACGTCGCCCGCCGCCACAACGTCAATGACAATCTTTTATTCAAATGGATACGTCTGTTCCAGCACGAAGGTCAGGTTACCCGCCGGCAGTTCAAAACCGACCACACTCAGTCCGCCCCCACGCTTTTACCTGTCCATATCACCGAAAATACCGCTACGCCCAGCGCCCAGCAACTCCCTCCGCTGGAGCACCCCTGTTCCTGCGATGTCACTTTTACCCGGGGACGCTTGACGCTGACGTTGCTCTCGACCGAGTTGCTGACTGTCCTGGTTCGGGAACTGATGAACGGCCCCCCATCATGATCGGCTTGCCGGCGGGAACCCGTATCTGGCTGGTCGCCGGCCACACCGATATGAGAAAGGGCTTCCAGGGCCTGGCCGCCCAAGTTGAAGCCACCCTGAGCGAAGAATGTTGCCTGGAGCCTCGGGAGCCGTCCTGTCCCGCCTGCGGCGGTGACCCTACGCCGCTGGGCGAGGATGTGAGCGAACAGCTTGAGCTTATCAAAAGCGCGTTCAAGGTGATAAAAACCCGGCTTAAACAGAAGGCCTGCGCCCGCTGCGATGTCATCATCCAAGCACCGGCGCCGTCGCGTCCCATCGAGCGCGGCATCGCCAGGCCCGGCCTGCTCTCAAGGGTGATGACGGCGAAA
Organism: Sodalis sp. C49; assembly: GCF_046352915.1. Lineage (NCBI taxonomy): Bacteria > Pseudomonadati > Pseudomonadota > Gammaproteobacteria > Enterobacterales > Bruguierivoracaceae > Sodalis > Sodalis sp. C49. The sequence goes on from NZ_CP163303.1 coordinate 2,221,590, forward strand.
TACGCCGAGCACTTGCCGCTATATCACCTGTCGGAAATCTTCGCCCGCCAGGACGTAACACTGAGCCGGGCCACCCTGGCCGGATGGGTGGGGCTGTGCGGCAACCTGCTGGCGCCGGTGGCCGACGCGGTATGCGGCTATGTGATGAATACGGGCAAAGTGCACGTCGACGACACGCCGGTGGACATGCTGCAACCCGGCAAAGGTAAACCGAAAACCGGCCGGCTGTGGGTCTATGTGCGTGACGACCGCAACGCCGGTTCGCGACTTCCGCCCGCGGTCTGGTTCGCCTACAACCCGGACCGCAGGGGGGCTCATCCGCAAACGCATCTGGCCGGGTTCAGCGGACTGTTGCAGGCGGATGCGTACGCGGGCTTCAATCCGTTGTACGAAGAAGGCCCTATCCGCGAGGTCGGCTGCATGGCCCACGCCCAGCGTAAAATCCATGATATCCATGTTCGCCATCCGTCGCCGACCACCGCCGAAGCCCTGTTCCGGATCGGCGAGCTGTATGCGATCGAAGCCGACATCCGGGGGCGTCCGGCAGAAGAACGACCACAGGTGCGCGAAGCACGATCCCAGCCGTTACTGATGGGCCTGGAGAGCTGGATCCGGGAAAAGTTCACCACATTGTCGCGACAGGCCGATACGGCCAAGGCGTTCAACTATCTGATGAACCACTGGCCGGCGTTGTGTTATTACGCCGGCGATGGCTGGGCGGAGATCGATAACAACATCGCGGAAAACGCGCTGCGGATGGTGAGCCTGGGCCGGAAAAATTATCTCTTCATGGGGTCGGACAGCGGCGGCGACCGGGCGGCGTTGATGTATACGCTTATCGGCAGTTGCAAACTGAACGGCGTTGAGCCGGAAGCTTACCTACACCATGTGCTGGCGACTATCGCGGATCATCCGATCAATAAGATCAAAGATCTGCTGCCGTGGAACCTCGTCATACCTGCCGAATAAGCGTCAATACGTCACTGAGTTGACGCTTATGTTGTACTCAATGATACGGCCTGCAGGGTACTGCGCGGCCAGATCGGACACCACAGCAAATGGGTTTTTGTCCACATGGAAGCTAAGAAGCGCGCCGATGGCACGTTAACACCGGCCGTCAGGTAAATGCGCGTTGTGCGCGTTGATGATAATACGGCTTGGCGTTTGGCAATGAAGCGGGCCGGAATTGATAATTTCCGCTTCCATGATCTTTGGCACACCTTGGCGAGCTGGTTAGTTCAATCAGGGGTGCCGATATCCGTTTTGCAGGAAATGGGCGGTTGGGAGTCAATCGAGATGGTGCGCCGGTATGCCCACCTAGCACCGTCTCATTTGACCGAACACGCGAGGCATATTGATGCCATTTTTAACGAAGGTGTCCCAAATTTGTCCCATGAGGAAAAACAGGAGGGGACAAGCAAAACGTAACCCATTGAATCCAAATGGTACGCCCTACTGGATTCGAACCAGTGACCTACGGCTTAGAAGGCCGTTGCTCTATCCGACTGAGCTAAGGGCGCACTGCGGGAAGTTGCTGGATAACGCGGATTGGATTATACGGAGCGGACCGGTCGAGTCAATGGCTTTTATGACAACGGGTGGTTCGCTGGACAAAAGGATTTCATTCAGTGCCTGACAGCGGGCCGCGCTTCTGCCAAAATACCCCCCATCTCAGCATGATTACACTGATGGATTGCCGATTCTGATGGTCGCTAAACTTATTGATGGTAAAACTATTGCTCAGCAGGTCAGGGATGAAGTGGCCGTGCGGGTGCGGCAACGCCTGAGCGTCGGGAAACGCGCGCCGGGACTGGCGGTGGTATTGGTCGGGGAAAATCCGGCATCGCAGATCTACGTCGCCAATAAGCGCAAAGCCTGCGAGGATGTCGGTTTTGTCTCCCGCTCCTATGAATTGCCGAGCACGGTCAGCGAGGCCGAACTGCTGGCGCTTATCGATACGCTTAATGCCGATAAGACGATTGATGGTATCCTGGTGCAACTGCCGCTGCCTCCGGGCATGGATAATATCAACGTGCTGGAGCGCATTGCGCCGGATAAGGATGTGGACGGATTCCACCCTTATAATGTCGGCCGCCTGTGCCAGCGGGCGCCATTGCTGCGGCCCTGCACCCCACGCGGCATCATCACCCTGCTGGAACGTTATCAGATCGAGACCTTCGGGGTGAATGCCGTGGTGGTGGGCGCATCCAACATCGTCGGGCGGCCGATGAGCCTGGAACTGCTGCTGGCCGGCTGCACCGTCACCGTCACCCACCGGTTTACCAGGGACCTCCAGCGTCATATCGAATATGCCGACCTGCTGGTGGTGGCGGTGGGCAAACCCGGATTTATTCCCGGCGAATGGATTAAACCCGGTGCCGTGGTGCTGGATGTCGGCATCAGCCGTCTTGCCAACGGCAAGGTGGCGGGCGACGTGGCCTTCGAGGCGGCTTCGCAGCGCGCATCCTATATTACGCCGGTACCCGGCGGCGTCGGTCCTATGACGGTCGCGACCCTTATTCAAAACACTTTGCAGGCATGTGAAGACTTTCACGATACAGCATCTTAACGGCGGAACACGATGGAAACTTTCTCACTTGACGGCCATCCGTACATTGAACTGTGCGATTTACTGAAGATTCAGGGTTGGTGTCACAGCGGCGCGGCGGCGAAAACCGCCATTTATGGTCAGCAGGTCAAGGTCAACGGTGCGATGGAAACCCGCAAGCGATGCAAGATCGTCACCGGGCAGCAGGTGGAATTTTTAGGACAGGTGGTTAAAGTCGTCGAATAAACCGCTATCGGCCCGGCGCAGGATATCCGTATGCCGCCGGGGCGTGAGGCGCTATAAACGACAAGGGCGCGGAAGAACCGCGCCCTTGTCGTATCCACAGCCGTAAGACACAACGCTTATAGCCGGCGCATGCCGCGGCGCAAAACCGCCTTCAGACCCGGCAACACGACGGCGAGGCGCTATTATCCACGCCGCCAAATGGTGCCGCCGGCGCCGTCTTCCAATACGATGCCCAGTGCGGTCAGTTTTGCGCGAGCCTCGTCCGCCAACTGCCACTGTTTATTGTTGCGCGCATCGTTACGTTGCTTGATCAGCGCCTCGATCTGTTCGGTTTCGCTGATATCCACCCGGGCGCCGTTTTGCAGGAACTGCTCGGGATCTTGTTCCAGCAAGCCCAGGACATTAGCCAACCGGCGCAGCGCCGCCGCCAGCCCGAGCGACGCAGGCGGGTTTTCCACTTTCAGGCGATTGACTTCGCGGGCCATCTCGAACAACACCGAATACGCTTCCGGCGTATTAAAATCATCATCCATGGCGGCGGTAAACTGGTCGACAAACGACTCGCCGCCGGCGGGCACGGCCGCTGTATCAGTACCGCGCAGGGCGATGTAAAGCCGCTCAAGGGAGGATCTGGCCTGTTTGAGATTATCTTCACTGTAATTCAGCTGGCTGCGGTAATGGCCGGACATCAGGAAATACCGCACCGTTTCCGCATCGTAATATTTCAGCACGTCGCGCACGGTAAAAAAGTTATCCAGCGATTTGGACATTTTTTCCCGATCGACCATCACCATGCCGGAATGCATCCAATAATTGACATAAGGCCCTTCGTGGGCGCAGCTCGACTGGGCGATTTCGTTTTCGTGGTGGGGAAACATCAGGTCCGAACCGCCGCCGTGAATATCGAAATGATTGCCCAAATGCTTGCAGTTCATGGCCGAGCATTCCACATGCCAGCCCGGACGCCCCGGTCCCCATGGCGACGGCCAGCTGGGCTCGCCTTCCTTGGACATTTTCCACAAGACGAAATCCATCGGGTTGCGTTTGACATCGTCGATATCCACCCGGGCGCCGGCCTGCAACTGCTCGAGATCCTGACGCGATAACACGCCATAGGTGGGGTCGGAGTCCACAGCGAACATGACATCGCCGTTGGCGGCCTGGTAGGCATGGTTTTTTTGCAGCAAGACCGCCACGATGTCGATGATATCGGCCATGTGCAAGGTCGCGCGTGGTTCTTCATCCGGACGCAGAATATTCAGGCTGTCGAAGTCCCGGTGCATTTCAGCGATCATACGGCCGGTAAGCGTATCGATGCTTTCATCGTTGGCATGGGCCCGTTTGATGATCTTGTCGTCAATATCGGTGATGTTACGCACATACTTCACCTCATAACCTTTAAAACGCAGGTACCGGGTAACGACGTCGAAGGCGACAAACGTCCGGCCGTGGCCGATATGACAAAGGTCATAAACGGTGATGCCGCACACGTACATACCGACTTTACCGGCATGAATGGGTTGGAAATCCTCTTTTTGACGTGTCAGGGTATTATAAATCTTCAGCATCGACATTCATTCCATGGTGTTAACGGGTACGTGTGTATAGCGACAAGTTGAGACAGGGTATTTTCCAACAGCGTATTGAACCCTGAAGGCGTCGGTAATGCAAGGACGGGGCCCTGGTTTTCAAACGGCGGGTTATCCCCGGCCAACAGCACGGCCTGGCTTGCCAGAATAACAGAAATGGTCATCCGCTGCGGTGAATGCTGACTCCATGGCAGACTTATGTTATAAATCCAGTCTGCTTGATCACTTCGTGTGAGCAACTCTTTTACCGACTCGTAGGACAACTATTTATGGTCACTCTTCATACCAATCACGGCGATATCGTTATTAAGACCTTCGCCGACAAAGCGCCGTTAACCGTTGAGAACTTCCTGACCTATTGCCGTGACGGCTTTTATGATAATACCATTTTCCATCGCGTTATTAATGGTTTCATGATCCAGGGCGGCGGTTTTGAACCCGGCATGACGCAGAAAAAAACCCGCGCCACCGTGAAAAACGAAGCCAACAATGGCCTGAAGAACAATCGCGGCACCCTGGCCATGGCCCGCACCAACGATCCGCATTCCGCCACCGCGCAATTCTTTATTAACCTGGTGGATAACGACTTCCTGAACTTCCGTTCCGAACGCCCGGACGGTTGGGGATATTGCGTTTTCGCCGAAGTAACCGACGGTATGGATGTTGTCGATAAGATTAAAAACGTGGCGACCGGCAACAGCGGCCCGCATCAGGATGTACCGAAAGAAGATGTGATCATAACCGGCGTGACCGTAGACGAATAAATCGTTGCCATGGCAACCCTGTTTGTTGCGGATATTCATCTTAGCGTCCAGGAACCGGCGATTACCGCCGGTTTTCTGCATTTTTTGCAACGGCAGGCCGTCCACGCCGACGCGCTCTATATCCTGGGCGATTTGTTCGAAGCCTGGATTGGCGATGACGACCCTTCCCCGCTGCACGGCGAGATAGCCGCGGCGCTGAATGCGCTGGCGCGCCGGGGAATACCCTGTTTTTTTATCCACGGCAACCGGGATTTCCTGCTGGGCCGGGATTTTGCCGCCGCCAGCGGCATGACGCTGCTGCCGGAAGAACAACTGCTTACCCTGTACGGCCGGTCGGTGCTGGTTCTGCACGGCGATACGCTGTGTACCGATGATCAGGCTTATCAACGCTACCGCCGGCGAATCAATCAACGTTGGCTGCAGCGCCTGTTCCTGGCGCTGCCGCTGAGATGGCGCCTGCGCATTGCCGGACGGATGCGGGCCAGCAGCCAGCGCGCCAATATGACGAAATCCCAGACGATTATGGACGTCAGCCAAGAGGCGGTTACCGCCGCGCTTGTGCGTCATGGGACCGATTGGATGATCCATGGCCATACCCACCGGCCGGCGATCCATGCCGTGCAGACCGCGGCGGGCATCGCCCATCGCGCGGTACTGGGCGCCTGGCACCTTCAGGGATCGATGATCCGGGTTACCGGGGCTAGCGTCGAGCTGATTGAGTTCCCCTTCGATTAAGCGGCGCAATTTATAGCGCCGGCGGCTACGCAACCGTTTTCCTCTCCAGGCGCACATGATATGCTCTACGCCCTCTTCTTTCTGATAGCCTGCGCCGGGCGCATTGCGGCGCAGGCTGTGGGAGAGCGGTCGGCAACATTTACAGGAGCACCACGCGCATGCAATCCAATCTTGCCCCGGCAAAAATCGCCATCGTCATGGGGTCCAAAAGCGACTGGGCCACGATGCAATTCGCCGCCGACATTCTCGCCACGCTGCAGCTTGCCTGTCATGTGGAGATCGTCTCGGCGCATCGCACCCCCGACAAGCTCTTCCGCTTTGCTGAACAGGCATCCGCCGCCGGGTTTGAAGTGATTATCGCCGGCGCAGGCGGTGCCGCCCATCTGCCCGGCATGCTGGCGGCAAAAACGCTGGTGCCGGTACTTGGCGTGCCAGTGCAGAGCGCGGCATTAAGCGGCGTCGACAGCCTCTATTCCATTGTCCAGATGCCGCGCGGCGTGCCGGTGGGTACCCTGGCGATCGGCAAGGCCGGCGCGGCCAACGCCGCACTGCTGGCGGCGCAGATCCTGGCGTTGCACGATCGGGAATTATCCGCCCGGCTGGCGGCCTGGCGTGTGACGCAGACTGACGAGGTGCTGGCGCATCCCGATCCGCGGGAGGAAGCATGAAACCGGTATGTATCCTGGGCAACGGCCAGCTAGGGCGCATGCTGCGCCAGGCCGGCGAACCACTGGGCATTGCGGTCTTCCCGGTGGGGCTTGACGCCGATCCCGGCTCGGTGCCGGTGGCGCAAAGCGTGATTACCGCTGAGATCGAGCGCTGGCCGCAGACCCCCCTTACCCGCGAGCTGGCCCAGCATAATGCCTTTGTTAACCGCGATATTTTTCCGCGGCTTGCCGACCGGCTGACGCAAAAACAGCTGCTGGACAGCCTGAGGCTTGCCACCGCGCCCTGGGAAGAACTGACCGCGGCGGCGCAATGGCCGCAGGTGTTTGCCTCCTTTGGCGACCTGGCCATCGTCAAGCGGCGCGTGGGTGGCTATGATGGGCGCGGCCAATGGCGTCTCGTACCCGGCGAAGAGGCGGCGCTGCCCCAGGAGTGCTACGGCAGTTGTATCGTTGAGCGCGGTATCGCCTTTTCCGGCGAAGTTTCGCTGATCGGCGCCCGCGGGCATAACGGCGACAGGGTGTTTTATCCGCTGACGCATAACCTGCATCAGGACGGCATCCTGCGCACCAGCGTGGTTTTTGCCCGGCCGGACGACAGATTGCAGCGCCGGGCCGAGAGCATGCTCTCGGCAATAATGCATGAACTAAAATATGTCGGCGTGATGGCGATGGAATGTTTTATCGACGGCGATGATCTGTTGATTAACGAGCTGGCGCCACGGGTGCACAACAGTGGGCACTGGACGCAAAACGGCGCGTCCATCAGCCAGTTCGAGCTGCACCTGCGCGCCATCCTCGGCCTGCCGATGCCTAAACCCGCCGTCACGGCACCGTCGGTGATGGTTAATCTTATCGGCACCGACTGCAACACCGAATGGCTGGCCGAGCCGCTGGTCCATCTGCATTGGTATGAAAAAGAGGTGAGGCCGGGACGTAAGGTCGGCCACCTGAATCTTAACCATAGCGATCCCGCCGCGCTGAGCCTGGCGTTGGAACATCTCGCTCCAATGCTACCAGTGGAGTATTACAGCGGGCTGGAATGGGCGCGGCAAAAACTGGCCGAATTGGGCTGAAAGATCGCGGAGAGACTCACTTAAAAAGGCCCCGGCGGGGGCGGTGAAGTTCATGCCAGGCCCCATGCATCGAGCGCCCCCTGTATTGCCCGGCGCAGGCACTACAGGGAGACACCTAAGCCTTGCACATGAAATAGTTGCCCAGGCGGCATGCATCACACCGCCGGCAAAATTGTCCCCCAAATAACATCACGCTTTGCGCATCAGACCATAAAATCTTTCAGCGCGCCATTAAGCGTGGCGCTTGGGCACATGGCCCGGCTGGCCAATTCCGGCGACGGATGATAATACCCGCCGATATCAACCGCCTTGCCCTGCACCTGGTTTAACTCGGCGACAATCTGGCCTTCGTGTTCGGCAAGGGTTTTCGCCAAGGGGGCAAACTGATCGCGCAGCTCGGCATCCTCATCCTGCCCCGCCAGCGCCTGCGCCCAATACAGCGCCAGGTAGAAATGGCTGCCGCGATTGTCCAGCTCGCCGGTTTTACGCGAAGGCGATTTATTGGTATCCAGGAATTTACCGTTGGCCTGATCGAGCGTTTTCGCCAAAATCTTCGCCTTGGCGTTGGCGCGGGTGCTGCCCACATGGTCCAGGGACGCCGCCAGCGCCAGGAACTCGCCCAGGGAATCCCAGCGCAGGTGGTTTTCCTGCAGGAACTGCTGGACATGTTTTGGCGCCGAGCCGCCGGCGCCGGTTTCAAACAGGCCGCCGCCGCTCATCAGCGGCACAATGGACAGCATCTTGGCGCTGGTGCCCAGTTCCATGATCGGGAACAGATCGGTCAGGTAGTCGCGCAGCACGTTGCCGGTCACCGAGATGGTGTCCTTGCCCTGGCGGATGCGATCGATGGAGAACTGGGTCGCTTCTTCCGGCGACATAATGCGAATATCCAGCCCGCTGACATCGTGATCCTTCAGGTAACGCTCCACCTTGCGGATCATTTGCGCGTCATGGGCGCGGGCCGGGTCAAGCCAGAAGATGGCCGGAGTATTGGATTCACGGGCGCGGTTAACCGCCAGTTTCACCCAATCCTGGATAGGCAGATCCTTGGCCTGGCACATGCGCCAGATATCGCCGGCCTCGACGGATTGTTCCAGCAGCACGTTGCCCTGCTCGTCGGTAACCTTGACTACACCGTCCTGTTTGATCTGGAAGGTTTTATCATGCGAGCCGTATTCCTCGGCCTTTTGCGCCATCAGGCCCACGTTGGGCACGCTGCCCATGGTGGTCGGATCGAAGGCGCCGTGCCGTTTGCAATCGTCGATCACCACCTGGTATACGCCTGCGTAGCAGCGATCCGGGATCACCGCCTTGGTATCATGCAGCTTGCCGTCGGCGCCCCACATCTTACCGGAGTCGCGGATCATCGCCGGCATCGAGGCGTCGACAATGACATCGCTCGGCACATGCAGATTGGTGATGCCTTTGTCGGAATTGACCATGGCCAACTGCGGCCGCACCTGGTACAACGCCTGGATGGCCTGTTCGATTTCCTGCTGGCGGTCGGCGGGCAGCGCCTTGATCTTGGCGTACAGATCGCCGATGCCGTTATTGACATCAATGCCCAGCGGTTTGAGTTCGTCCGCGTAGCGCTCCAGCACATCCTGGTAATACTCGGCGACAAACTGGCCGAAGATGATGGGGTCGGAGACTTTCATCATGGTGGCTTTCAGATGCACCGACAGCAGCACGCCCTGTTTTTTGGCATCCTCAAGCTGTTCGGCGATAAAGCGGCGCAGCGCCTTTTTACTCATCACCGACGCGTCGATAATCTCACCGGCATTCACGGCGGTTTTGGCTTTCAGTACCTGTACCGCGCCATCTTTGCCCACCAGCTCGATTTTTACGCTGCCGTTATCGGCAATCAGTGCGGATTTTTCGCTGCCGTAAAAATCGCCGTCGCTCATATGGGCAACGTGGGATTTTGAGTCGGCGGACCAGGCGCCCATCCGGTGCGGATGCTTGCGGGCATAATTTTTCACCGACAGCGGCGCGCGGCGATCGGAGTTACCTTCGCGCAGCACTGGGTTTACCGCGCTGCCTTTGATTTTATCGTAACGGGCATTGGCTTCTTTTTCGGCGTCCGTGGCGGGTTCATCCACATAGTCCGGCACCTTGTAGCCCTGCTGTTGCAGTTCCTTGATGGCCGCTTTCAGCTGCGGCAGCGAAGCGCTGATATTGGGTAATTTTATAATATTGGCTTCGGGGGTGACGGCCAGTTGGCCAAGCTCGGCCAGGTGATCGGCGATTTTTTGATTTTCGTTAAGGTATTCCGGGAAGTTGGCGATGATGCGCCCGGCCAGCGAGATATCGCGCGTTTCCACCGCGATGCCCAGGGATTGGGTGAACGCCCTGATGATCGGCAGCAGGGAATAGGTGGCCAGGGCCGGGGCTTCATCAGTAAGCGTATAGACGATCTTCGAGGTTGTGGACATTTATTACGTTAACTCCTCTATATCATAGCGATTGCAACTATCTTGAAGAGTGCGGGACCGTTGCGTTCACCGTCGGCACCATCCGGGAGCATAGGCGGAAAAAAACGATTTCCGGGAAACACTTCCAGGTGCTTCAGTTGGGCAGAGTGGGTCTGCGGAATGATGGTGTACCAGGCCGTTACTGTGCAGTAGACGGCCGGTAACTGTCAACCGGGTTGTCACTCTGTTGAACATCAATTGTTTCATTAATGTTCACATATTGTAAAAATTAGCCCTGATATTGCCGGTGAGCGCCTTTTTTCCCCAGCAGGCGCTGCCCCAGCACGGTGCCGCAGGCGGAAAGCAAGAGCGCGCCGCACAGCGGAACCATCCACCACAGGCGATAATCCGGCTCCCAGGGAAAATCGAACACTTTACGCTGCAACAGCCCCAGGGCCACCTCCGCGCCCGCCGCCGCCACCACGCCGGATACCAGTCCCAATAATGCAAACTCATACCACAGCGTGGCCCGCAGCAGCGTTTTCCCGGCGCCAAGCGTGCGATAGACCACCAATTCCTGCTGGCGCTGGCGCATGCCGACCTGTACCTGCGCCAGCAGCAGCAGCCCGCCGCACAGTAATACCAGTATCACCATGATTTCCAGCGCCCGGCTGACCTGTTGCAGAACCTGGCCGATCTGTCCCAGAATGGCACCGATATCCAGCAGGCTGAGCGTGGGAAACTGGCGGTTTAGCTGTGCCGGAAAAGCCGCGGGGCCCTGATAACGGAAACTGGTCAGCCAGGTTTGCGGCTGGCCGTCCAGGGCGCCCGGAGGAAAAATAAAGAAAAAATTCGGCCGCAGGCTTTCCCAGTCCACCTTGCGCAGGCTGGTGATCCGGGCGCTGAAGGATTGGGTATCGCCGGTAAAGGTGAGCGTATCGCCAAGCTTGAGCTTGAGCTGGTCGGCTACCTGCTGTTCCATGGAGACTTCCCCCGGCCCCGGCGGCCAAACGCCCGCCACCAGCAGGTTGTGATCGGGCTTTTGCTCCAGCCAGGTCAGGTTCAGCTCGCGGTTTACCGTCCGTCCGCCCGCATCGTTCTCATGGATCAGGTCGGTGGCTTTTTGGTGATTAATTTCCGTCAGCCGGGCGCGGATGATCGGGTAAAAGGTGCCTGGCGCTACCCCGTTGCGCTGCAGAAAGTCCCTGACCTGCGGCACCTGATCGCCGGTCATGTTCAGCAAAAAGTAATTAGGGCTTTCCGGCGGCAACTGCTGCCGCCAGCGATCGAGCAAATCTCCGCGCATCACCAGCAGCAGCGCCAGCAGCATAAACGACAGCGAGAACGCCGCCAGTTGGGTCAGCGTTATCCAGGGCTGTCGCAGCAGGCGATTCAGCGCCAGGCGCAGCGCCAAACGCCGGACCACCAGGCGACGCAACAGCCATAACGCGCCCCATCCCACCGCTGCCAGCAGCAGGGACAGGACGCCCATGCCGCCGGCCAGCGACCATAACAGGCCGTTGGCGCCGACGGTGAGCAGCAGCAGGGCCAGCACGATAATCAGCATTACCGGCAGATAGATACGCAGCGGCCAGAAGGTTTGGGTAGCGTCGCGCCTGAGCACGCGCAGGGGGCGGGTTGCCAGCAACTGACGATAAGGACGCAGCCCCACCAGCAGAGAAATCACCACCAGCGCCCCCAGGGACCATAACCACGGCCAGCCGCCGGCGGGCGGCAGTTCGGCAGGCAGGACCGGCGCCAGCATCCGCATCAGGGCCGCTTCAAATAATAAACCGATCACACTGCCGCTGACGCCGGCGAAGACCAGCAGCGAGAGCCATTGGCCGACCACCAGTTTCATCAGCGCGCGCCTGCCGGCGCCCAGGGTTTTCAGCACCGCCACCAGATCGCCGCGGCTGCGGCAGTAATGCCCCATGGCCACCGCCACCGCCGCCACCGACAGCAACAGCGTCAGCAGCGCCGACAGCACCAGGAAGGACCGCGATCGTTCCAGGGATGAATTCAGCGCGCCGCTGGAATCATCCATGCTGTACCAGCGCTGGGAAGCGTCGAGCTTCGGCGTCAGGTAGCGTTCGAAACGCTCAAGCGCGGGCGGATCGCCGGCAAACAGATAGCGCCAACTGACCCGCCCGCCCGGCTGTACCGCGCCGGTGGCGGCCACATCCGCCAGGTTGATGACGATGGCCGGCGCGGTCTGGAAGGGATTAAAACCGCTGTCCGGCTGCTGGATAAGCTCGCCGGCGATGCGCAACGTCGCATCGCCCACATCGAGCGGATCGCCGATTTTCAGCCCCAGCAGGGCCATCAGCCGCGGCGCCACCAGGACGGTCCCCGGTTGCGAACGCAGGCCGGCCGGGCGGGTCGTCAGCGTGCCGTACAGCGGATAGAGGGCGTCGGTGGCCGTGACATCGGCCAGTTGCGCATTATCGCCGGCGAAAGTCATGGTCATAAAGCGGATCTGCCGGCTTACGGCCAGGCCGTCATTCGCGGCCTGCTGCAGCCAGCCCTCGGCCACCGGACCCGACGCGCGTAATACCCGGTCGGCGGCCAGGAATTCGCGGCTTTGCTCGCCGAGCCCTTTTTGCATGCGGTCGCTGATATTGCCCAGCGCCAGCACGCAGGCAACGGACAACGTCATGGCCAGCCAGACAATCAGCAGCGACGGTGAACGCCATTCACGCCAGAACCAGCGACCGATCATGCCACCTCCAGCAATTGACCGTCCTGCAGGCGCAGGCGTCGTTCACAGCGCGCCGCCAGCTGCGTATCATGCGTGACCAGGATAAGCGTGGTGGCGTTGTCCCGGTTAAGCGAGAACAGCAGATCGGCAATACGATCGCCGGTTTTACGATCCAGGTTGCCCGTCGGCTCATCGGCAAACAGCACCTGCGGGCGGCCGCTGAACGCGCGGGCCAGCGCCACGCGCTGCTGCTCGCCGCCGGAAAGCTGGGCGGGCAGGTGTCCCAGGCGCCGCGCCAGGCCAAGCTTATCCAACAGTTCCAGCGCTTGCTCCCGGCTTTGACGTTCGTTTTCGCCGCGCAGCAGGGCGGGCAGTTGCACATTTTCCAACGCGGTCAGGGTGGGCACCAGCATAAACGACTGGAAGACAAAACCGATGCTTTTGGCCCGTAGCCTGGCGCGTGCCTCTTCGTCGAGCGACGCCAGTGGTTGCCCCAATAAACGCACCTCCCCTTCACTGCCGTCGTCCAAGCCGGCCAGAATGCCGAGCAAGGTCGACTTGCCGGATCCGGATTCGCCGATCAGGGCAATTGTCTGGGCGGGTTTGACAAGCAGCTCAACTCCGGTAAGGATGGAGATCTGGTTTTCTCCCTGACCGACGTGTTTATTAAGATGATGAACTTCAAGAACGTTTTCCGCGGGCATTTTCTCTTCCTTTTCCTGATGGCGTTATTGAGTGTACGTGCAAACGCCGCAGACACCTTATTGATTTTGGGCGATAGTCTTAGTGCCGGCTACCGGATGCCGGCGACGCAGGCCTGGCCGTCCCTGCTTAACGATCGCTGGCGCAAGGAGTCGGACAATATCCGCGTCGTCAACGGCAGCATCAGCGGCGACACCGCGACACAAGGACTGGCGCGCCTGCCGGGCCTGCTGGCGCTGCACAAGCCGCGCTGGGTCGTGATTGAGCTGGGCGGTAACGATGGCCTGCGCGGCTTCCCGCCGCCGTCAATCGCCGGCGATCTCGCCAAGGCCATATCACAGGTTAAATCGGCGGGCGCGCAGCCCCTGCTGATGCAAATCCGGCTGCCATCCAATTACGGCCGGCGCTATACCGAGTCGTTCAGCGCCATCTATCCGGCGCTGGCGCAGCAATATAACGTGCCGTTATTGCCTTTTTTTATGGAACAGGTGTACCTGAAGCCACAATGGATGCAGGATGACGCCATTCATCCCAACGCGGATGCGCAGCCTTTTATTGCCGAATGGATGTCCGCCAGGCTGCTGCCCCTACTTAAACATGATTTCGCCTCCGGCGGAGCGGCCAATGGGTAAAGTTATGCAAAAAACCGTCGTTATCACCGGCTGTTCCAGCGGCATCGGCTGGGTGGCGGCGCAGGACCTGCGCCGGCGCGGCTATCGGGTGCTGGCGACCTGCCGTAAACCGGCGGATGTCGCCCGCCTGGCCGCCGCCGGGTTTGAAACGCTGGCGCTTGATCTTGACGACGAGCGCAGCGTCGACGACGCGTCGGCGCGCATCCTGGACCTCTGCGGCAAGCGGCTGTACGGTTTATTCAACAATGCCGGATGCGGGGTATACGGACCGCTGGCAAGCCTTTCCCGCCGCCAGTTGGAACAGCAGTTCGCCAGCAATCTTTTCGGCACCCATCAGTTGACGCAGCGGCTATTGCCGGCCATGCTGCCCCACGGCGAGGGGCGCATCATCCAGACCAGTTCGGTAATGGGGCTGGTAAGCACCCCGGGACGGGGCGCCTACGCCGCCAGTAAATTTGCCCTGGAAGCCTGGTCGGATACGCTGCGCATGGAACTGCACGGCACCGGTCTGTGCGTGAGCCTGATTGAGCCGGGGCCGCTCAGCACCGCCTTTACCCGCAATGTAAACCAGTCGCAGGCGGATAAACCGGTGACCAATCCCGGCATCGCCTCACGATTTACATTGCCGCCAGAGGCTATACTGCCCAAACTACGTCATGCTTTGGAGCATCCACGCCCCCGATTGCGTTATCCGGTGACCCTGGTCGCCAGCGGTTTGTCCCTGCTGCGCCGTTGGCTGCCGGGCCGTTGCCTGGATATGATTTTACGCGCCAGCCATTGAGGCGGGGAAAGATGCCCCAATATAGTGCTAAAACGGGAGAGAGAATTTCATGTTAGCTCAAGCCACCATTATTGATATTAACGAAGCAAACCTACAGCAGACGCTCGAACTGTCCATGTCGCAGCCGGTGCTGTTCTATTTCTGGTCGGAACGCAGCCCGCATTGCCAGCAGATGACCCCGGTTATCGATAAACTGGCGCAGGAATTCGCCGGGCAGTTCGTCCTGGCCAAAGTGGATTGCGACGCCCAGCAGGCGCTCGCCGCCCAGTTCGGCTTGCGCGCCATCCCGACGCTCTATCTGTTCAAAGACGGGCAGCCGCTGGATGGTTTTCAGGGACCGCAGCCCGAAGAGGCGATTCGCGAACTGCTGCTGCGCGCCCTGCCCGATCCGGCGCAGCTGAAAATGACCGAGGCCAGCGACCTGATGCAGCAAGGACAGTATGCCGAAGCGCTGCCCCTGCTCAAGGAAGCCTGGCAGCTGAGTGACAAATCCAGCGAGGCGGGCCTGCTGTTGGCGGAAACCTATATTCAGCTCAAGCGCACCGAGGATGCCGAAGCCGTGTTGGCGGTTTTTCCGCTGCAGGATAAGGACACGCGCTACCAGGGCCTGATGGCGCAAATCGAACTGATGAAGCAGGCGGCGGATACGCCGGAAATACAGTTGCTGCAACAGCAGGTGCAAAACGCCCCGGCGGACGCGGGGCTGGCGGTGCAACTGGCGCTGCAATTACACCAGGTCGGCCGCAATGAAGAAGCGCTGGAACTGCTCATCGGCCATTTGCGTAAAGATCTTGCCGCCGCCAACGGCGATGCGCGCAAGACCCTGATGGATATCCTGGCCGCGCTCGGCACCGGCGATGCCTTAGCCGCCAAATACCGCCGCCAGCTTTATTCCCTGCTCTACTAAGGGTTCCCCGGGCCAATGGCGCCCGGCTACACTCTGCTTATGCCGCCGGGCGCGCATTAAATGCGTGCCTGTGTCACTGATTCCCCCCGCTTGGCGCGTCTTTGCCCCGGCAAAAGCGTACTATTACATTAGTGTTGAAAAGAGTGTGTCATGCTAAATACGTGTGAAGAAGATGTCGCACCGGCCGCGCTAGATGGCGTTATTATTTTCTCTCATGAAATGGAGATTTCACCATGGAGATTTCACCCATGCTGACGGTAATCCCAATTATTATTGTCCTGGCCCTGATCATCGTCTGGGCGGGGATAAAAATTGTCCCTCAGGGATACCAATGGACGGTTGAGCGTTTCGGCCGCTATACCCTTACCTTAAAACCCGGGCTGAACCTGGTGGTGCCGTTTATGGACCGGGTGGGCCGCAAGATTAATATGATGGAACAGGTGCTGGATATCCCCTCGCAGGAAATCATCTCCAAGGATAACGCCAACGTGACCATCGACGCCGTGTGTTTTATCCAGGTGGTCGATCCGGCGCGCGCGGCCTATGAAGTCAGCAACCTCGAGCAGGCCATCCTTAACCTGACCATGACCAACATCCGTACGGTGCTCGGTTCCATGGAGCTGGACGAAATGCTGTCGCAGCGCGACGGCATCAATACCCGTCTGCTGCATATTGTCGATGAAGCCACCAGTCCCTGGGGGATTAAGGTCACCCGTATCGAAATCCGCGATGTGCGCCCGCCCGTCGAGATGATCGCCGCGATGAACGCCCAGATGAGGGCCGAGCGAACCAAACGCGCCAATATCCTGGAAGCGGAAGGCGTGCGCCAGGCGGCCATTTTACGCGCCGAGGGTGAAAAACAGTCCCAGATCCTCAACGCCGAAGGCGAACGGCAGGCGGCATTTTTGCAGGCGGAAGCCCGCGAACGCGCCGCCGAGGCGGAAGCCAGGGCCACTAAAATGGTGTCCGAGGCCATCGCCGCGGGCAATATCCAGGCCATTAACTACTTTGTGGCGCAGAAATACACCGATGCCCTAAAGCATATCGGCTCCGCCAACAACAGCAAGGTTATCATGATGCCGCTTGAGGCCAGCAATCTGATGGGCGCCATCGGCGGCATCGCCGAACTGCTTGGCGAGAGCAAAACCGGCCGGGGTAAATAACCATGCTTGCCGCGCTGGTCGTCCATCCGCACTGGTTTTGGATTTCGCTCGGCGGTCTGCTGCTGGCCGCGGAAATGTTGGGCGCCAGCGGATATTTATTGTGGAGCGGCGTCGCCGCCGTACTGGTGGGGCTGGTGGTATGGGCCGTGCCGCTAGGCTGGGAGTGGCAGGGCGTGGCCTTCGCATTGCTGACTATCTGCGCGGCGCTGGGATGGTGGTACTGGCTGCGCTCGCGCACCAAAGCGTATCCGGCATCGCTGCTGAACCGGCGCGGAGAACAGCTGGTCGGCGTCAAGACCACCCTTGCGGAACCCCTGGTGAACGGGGTGGGCCGGGTACGCATTGGCGACAGCACCTGGCGCGCGCGCTGCGATACGGATCTGGCCATGGGCGCCACGGTCGAGGTGATCGCGGTGGAAGGCATTACCCTGCGGGTGCGTCCTTATCATGAACACGCATGAGGCCGCCCGCCGTGGCCCGCGGCAGGTAGCAGGGTCGTTATTCCCGGCGGGCGCCGGCGGCGCAGCAACCCGACAGGTTATTGATAATCGGGCATTCGGCGCTATCGTCGCCGGGACAACTTTCCGCCAGGATCAATAAATGACGGCGCATGGCCTCCAGTTCCTCAATGTGGTGCTCGATGTCTTTGACCTTACGCAGGGTGCGTTCCTTGACATCGGCGCTGTGGCGCAGCGGGTCGTTAAACAACGCCACCAGCTCGCGGCACTCATCCAGGTTAAATCCCACCAGCCGCGCCTGGCGCAGCAGCGTTAGCTCCTCCACATGGCGCGCGTTATAGCTGCGATAACCGTTATCCCGGCGCACCGGCGGCGTTACCAGCGCCTTATCCTCATAAAAACGGATCGCTTTACGGGTTAAACCGGTTTTTTTCGCCACATCGCTGATATTCATGGTTCCCCCTTGACCTTCCCCTTGCGGCAAGGTTTAAGCTCTATTACAACGACTTTTCCACGGCGCAGTCAATCAGTTCGGCACCCTTATTACCGCCGGTAACGACCCGCCGCCTTTTCCACCAAGGAGTTTTCAATGTCACAGACCATTGTGCTCGCCCTGCAGGGACTCTCCTGCGAACATTGTATCAAACGGGTCCGGGAAGCCCTGGAATCACGCGATGACGTGGAAAGCGCCCAGGTGGCGCTGGATTATGCCACGGTCACCGGCGCCGCGACGGCGGCGGAGCTTATCGCCAGCGTCAAACAAGCCGGCTACGAGGCCGCGCCCGCGGGCCGGCCCGATACCGAACTCCAGCTTTCCGGCCTGAGCTGCGGCCATTGTGTAGCTACTACCCGTAAAGCGCTGGCCGCCGTGCCGGGCGTCAACGCCGCCGAGGTCACGTTGGATCACGCCGGCGTTTATGGCGCGGCCGATCCGGCGGCGCTTATCCGGGCGGTGGAGCAGGCTGGCTATCAGGCTATCCTTGCGGGGAATATCGCCCACCCAAAAACTGAGCCGCTGACAGGCAACACTTCAGCGCCGGATATTCTGGCAGCGGCGACATTACCTCCGGCAACGGCTCCGGCAAGTACCGATACCGATGACAGCCTGCATCTGCTTATCAGCGGCATGAGCTGCGCCAGCTGCGTCCTGCGCGTTGAACGGGCCTTACAGCAGGTGCCTGGCGTTGGGCAGGCGCGGGTCAACCTGGCGGAGCGTAGCGCCCTGGTGCTGGGAGCGCCCGACGGCGACGCGTTGATTGCCGCCGTGGCGCGCGCCGGCTACGGCGCGGAAATTATCCAGGATGACGCCCTGCGGCGGGAGCGCCAGCAGCAGACGGCGCTCCAGGCGACGCGTCGTTTCCGCTGGCAATCGGCGCTGGCCCTGGCGCTGGGCGTGCCGCTGATGGCGTGGGGACTGTTCGGCGGCAGTATGACGCTGACGCCGGAAAGCCGTCCGCTGTGGCTGGTCATCGGCGTTGCTACGCTTGTGGTGATGGCGATCGCCGGCGGCCATTTTTACCGCAGCGCCTGGAAGAGCCTGCGAACCGGCAGCGCCACCATGGATACCCTGGTGGCGTTGGGCACCGGCGCCGCCTGGCTTTATTCCATCAGCGTCGCGCTGTGGCCGGACGTGTTTCCGATGATGGCGCGGCACCTCTATTTCGAGGCCAGCGCGATGATCATCGGGCTGATTAACCTGGGCCACGCCCTGGAGCAGCGCGCGCGCCAGCGCTCGTCCCAGGCGCTGGAACGCCTGCTGGATCTGACGCCGCCCATGGCCCGGGTGGTCGAGGCCGACGGCGAACGCGCCCTGCCGCTGGCCGAGGTGCGCCTTGGCATGATCCTGCGCCTGACCACCGGCGACCGGGTGCCGGTGGACGGCGAGATTACCCAGGGCGAGATCTGGCTGGATGAGTCCATGCTGACCGGAGAACCGGCGGCACGGCATAAATCCGCCGGCGAAAAGATCCATGCCGGTACCGTGGCGCAGGACGGCAGCGTGCTGTTCCGGGCCGACGCCATCGGCAGCCAGACGACGCTGGCGCGGATTATCCGTTTAGTACGCCAGGCGCAGAGCAGCAAACCGGCCATCGGCCAATTGGCGGATCGCATTTCGGCCATCTTTGTTCCCGCCGTGGTGGCGATAGCCGTGATCAGCGCGGCCATTTGGTATCTGGTGGGCCCGCAGCCGCAGATGGTCTACACCCTGGTGATCGCCACCACGGTGCTGATTATCGCCTGTCCCTGCGCCCTGGGGCTGGCCACGCCCATGTCTATTATCGCGGGGATCGGTCGCGCGGCGGAGTTCGGCGTGCTGGTGCGCGACGCCGACGCGCTGCAGCATGCCACCACCCTTGATACCCTGGTATTCGATAAAACCGGCACGCTGACGGAGGGGCGGCCGCGGGTGGTGGCGGCCGAACCGGCGGCCGGTTTTGTCCTGGAGGATGTTGTGGCGATCGCCGCCGCGCTGGAGCAAGGCTCCAGCCATCCCCTGGCGCACGCCCTGGTGGCCTATGCCGGCGCGCGGGCGCTGGCCGGGGTTGGTGATTTCCGCACCCTGCGCGGCCTGGGCGTCAGCGGCGACGTCGCGGGGAAGCGGGCGTTGCTTGGCAACAGCGCGCTGCTGCAACAACAGCAGGTCGATATCGCCGGCCTTGCCGCGCGGGTCGCCTTTTGGTCTGAGCAGGGCGCCACGCCGGTATTGCTGGCGCTGGACGGCAAGGCGGCGGCGCTGTTCGCCATCCGCGATCCGCTGCGCGACGACAGCGTGGCCGCGCTGCGCCGGCTGCATGGCCTGGGTTATTCCCTGGTGATGCTGACCGGCGATAACCCGGCTACCGCCGGCGCGGTGGCCAGGGAAGCCGGCATCGACCGGGTGATCGCCGGCGTCCTGCCGGACGGCAAGGCGGAGGCGATTAAAACGCTGCAACGCCACGGACACCGGGTGGCCATGATTGGCGACGGCATCAATGACGCCCCGGCGCTGGCTCAGGCGGAAGTCGGCATCGCCATGGGCGGCGGCAGCGACGTGGCGATTGAAACCGCTGCCATTACCCTGATGCGCCATAGCCTGCACGGGGTAGCCGATGCGCTGGCGATAGCCAACGCCACGCTGCGCAATATGAAGCAAAACCTGCTTGGCGCATTTATCTATAATGCCCTGGGTATTCCCATCGCCGCCGGCGTCCTCTATCCCTTTACCGGCACGTTGCTCAGCCCGGTGGTGGCCGGCGCGGCCATGGCCTTATCGTCCATTACCGTGGTCAGCAACGCCAACCGCTTGATACGCTTTAAGCCCAAAGCGTAACGCCTTACACGGGCGATGATGTTAACGTTAAGGACTTGTCACGCAACGGGAGTGGTATGCAATGAGGAGCTTATTACGGCGCATGGCGACCCTGCTGGGTTTTTTGCCCGCGGAGCAGTACGCCTGGCCCGGCATGGACGTCAGCCTGTCCGATCACCGCCGGCTGCATATGGTGGGCAGCATCCATATGGGCACCCGTGATATGGCGCCGCTGCCCGCGCGCCTGCTATCCCTACTGCGCCAGGCCACGGCGCTGGTGGTGGAAGCGGATATCACCGCCGGCTCGCCGTTGACGTCGGTGCCGCCGGTGGCTACCCCGCTCAGGGATCGTCTGTCCGCAGACCACTATCGCATTTTCAGCGACCTGTGCGCCGAATATCAGCTGGACGGGGAGGCGCTGTCGGCGTTGCCCGCCTGGCAGATCGCCCTGATGCTGCAGGCGCGCCAGGCCGAGCGGCTGGGGCTGCGCGCGGACTACGGCATCGATTATCAGCTGATCCAGGCGGCCAGGGACATGGGCAAGCCGGTCATTGAACTGGAAGGGCCGCAGGAACAGCTGGACCTGCTGCTGCAGCTTCCGGATCAGGGGAATGCCCTGCTGGAGGATACCCTGCGCCATTGGCATACCAATGCGCGCCTGCTGCAGACCATGATCGGCTGGTGGCTCGACAGCAGGCCGGTCAACCTGGATAAAGCCTTTCCCGCCACCTTCAGCGCGGATCTGTATCATTATCTGATGACCGAACGCAACCTGCGCTGGAAACAGCAGTTGCAGGACCTTCCCCCCGGCGGCTATGTGGTGGCGGTGGGCGCCCTGCATTTGTACGGCGCCCAAAGCCTGCCCTCGCTGCTGCGGCGTTGAGTTTTTGTCCGGCGGGGCATTTACCCCTTGCCGCGACTACGTTAACCTGAATTATTATTTATTCATTAAGTATCTTATTGGTATTCGGGACGATGTTATGACGCCTGCGGTTAATATACTGGAAAAAAACCATATTGCTTTCACGCTCCATCCTTACCAGCATGATAGCGATGAAACCCATTTTGGCGCGGAAGCGGTCAGCAAGCTGGGACTTGACGCGGCCCAGGTTTATAAAACCCTGTTGGTGGCCCTGAACGGCGAGGCCAGGCAGTTGGCGGTGGCGGTGACGCCGGTGGCGCTGCAGCTGGATTTGAAAAAAGTCGCCAAAGCGCTGGGCGCGAAAAAAGCCGAAATGGCCGACCCCCTGCTGGCGCAAAAGACCACCGGCTATCTGGTCGGCGGCATCAGCCCGCTGGGACAGAAGAAACGCCTGCCGACGGTCATTGACGCGCCGGCGCAGGCATTTGCCACGATATTCGTTTCAGGCGGCAAACGCGGCCTGGATATTGAACTCAGCCCGGCTGATTTGCGCCAGCTGCTGTCGGCGACATTTGCCGATATCGCTAAACGCGACGGCCAGGATAAGGGTGCGCCACTCGCATGACGTTACGCGCCACCGATTCGCTGTCTGCGCATACGGGGGGACGGCGCACGCTGTTCCCGGTCCTGGCTGCCATCAGCGTCGCCCATCTGCTCAACGATATGGTGCAATCGCTGATCCTGGCGATTTACCCGCTGCTGCAGGCGTCGTTTGCGCTCAGTTTTACCCAGGTCGGTATGATTACCCTCACCTACCAGATTACCGCCTCGCTGCTGCAGCCGCTTATCGGCGGCTTTACCGATAAATATCCGCAGCCCTACTCGCTGCCCATCGGCATGGGTTTTAGCTTATGCGGCATCCTGATGATGGCGGCGGCGACCAGCTTTCCAATGGTGCTGGTCGCCTCGGCCCTGGTCGGCACCGGCTCGTCGGTTTTTCATCCGGAATCGTCCCGGGTGGCGCGCATGGCGTCCGGTGGGCGCCATGGCCTGGCCCAGTCGCTGTTCCAGGTCGGCGGCAATTTCGGCGCCTCGCTCGGTCCGCTGCTGGCGGCGGTATTTATAGCGCCTTATGGCAAGGGGCATCTGGCCTGGTTTGCGCTGGCGTCGCTGTTGGGCACCATCATCTTGCTGCAGGTGGGCAAATGGTACCGCGGCGCCATCCGGACGCCCGCGCCGCAACGCGCCCAGGCGGCCAGCGCATCGCCGCTGCCGTCCCGGCGGATAGCCTGCGCCATTGCCGTGCTGCTGGTGCTGATCTTCTCCAAATATTTTTATCTCACCAGCATCAGCAGTTATTACACTTTCTACCTGATCCATAAGTTCGGCCTGTCGGTACAGGCGGCGCAGATGCATCTGTTCGCGTTTCTGTTTGCGGTGGCGGTCGGCACCGTTATCGGCGGGCCGGTGGGCGATCGCATCGGCCGGAAATACGTGATTTGGGGTTCGATCCTCGGCGTCACGCCGTTTACCCTGATGCTGCCTTATGCCTCCCTGGCGGTAACCGGCGTGCTGACCCTGTTTATCGGCGTCATCATCGCCTCGGCCTTTTCCGCCATACTGGTGTATGCCCAGGAACTGCTGCCGGGAAGGATCGGCATGGTATCGGGGCTGTTTTTCGGCTTCGCCTTCGGCATGGGCGGGCTGGGCGCTGCGGTGCTTGGCCATATCGCCGATAGCACCAGCATTGAATATGTCTACCAAATCTGCTCGTATTTGCCTTTATTAGGCATTCTGACCGCTTTTCTGCCTGATAATAGCTAAAAGTGTTTTTTGTTTCCCACGAAACTGTTTCGCTGGGAAACCACAGGCCTTGCCCCGCACGGTAATAGCGTAAAAAAGTGATGAAACTTTCGTCTTGACCCTTTTTTCGTCGCAAAAGCTTTTTTTCGCCTCTTTGCTATAAATTCCTACACAAAGCCCCATCGAATACCATAAACTCAATATGTAAAACTTTGTTTCTAACCCCCCTTAATGAAGGAGTTGGGATGCATCATGCCACACCGCTCATTAATACCATCGTGGGAGGACTGGTCCTGGCTTTCCTGCTGGGCATCCTGGCTAACCGCTTTCGCATTTCACCCCTGGTAGGCTACCTGGCGGCCGGCGTGCTGGTCGGTCCGCATACCCCCGGTTTCGTCGCCGATACGTCGCTGGCCCCCGAACTGGCCGAGCTGGGCGTGATTTTGCTGATGTTCGGCGTGGGGCTGCATTTTTCGCTGAAAGACCTGATGGCGGTGAAATCCATCGCCATTCCCGGCGCCATCGCCCAAATCGCGGTGGCGACGATCCTGGGCATGACCTTTTCCCTGGTCATGGACTGGACCCTGGCCAATGGGCTGGTGTTCGGGCTATGCCTGTCCACCGCCAGCACCGTGGTGCTGCTGCGCGCGCTGGAGGAGCGGCAGCTTATCGATAGCCGGCGTGGCCAAATCGCCATCGGCTGGCTGATTGTCGAAGATCTGGTCATGGTGCTGACGCTGGTCTTGCTGCCGGCCTATGGCAAGCTGCTCGGCGGCGAAAGCGAAACGATGCGGCAGGTGTGGCTGGATCTCGCGCTGACGCTTGGCAAAGTGGCGGCCTTTATTACTTTGATGATCGTGGTGGGGCGGCGGATTGTGCCGTGGGTACTGGCGAAAAGCGCCAGTACCGGCTCCCGTGAGCTGTTCACGCTGTCGGTGCTGGCCATGGCGCTGGGCATCGCCTTCGGCGCGGTGGAATTGTTTGGCGTCTCGTTTGCGCTGGGCGCGTTTTTCGCCGGCGTGGTGTTGAATGAATCGGAGCTAAGCCATCGCGCCGCCCATGACACATTGCCGCTGCGGGACGCGTTTGCCGTGTTGTTTTTTGTCTCGGTGGGTATGCTGTTCGACCCGCTGATCGTTATCCACGAGCCGCTGGCGGTGCTGGCCACCCTGGCCATTATCCTGGTCGGGAAATCGGCGGCGGCGTTTGCGCTGGTAAAAATCTTTGGTCACTCCAGTCGTACCGCCATGACCATTTCAGTCAGCCTGGCGCAAATAGGCGAGTTCGCTTTTATTCTGGCGGGACTCGGCATTTCACTTGGCATGTTATCGCCGCAGGGGCAGAACCTGGTGCTGGCCGGGGCGATTTTGTCGATTATGATCAACCCGCTGATGTTTGCCCTGCTTGAGCGCTATCTGGCACGGCATGATAGCGAGGACGAAAAAACCGCCGAAGGGCAGGCCGGGGAGGAGATCCAGCAGCCGATGGAAGTGTGTCATCACGCGCTGCTGGTCGGTTACGGCCGGGTCGGCAGCCTGATCGGGGCGAAACTGGCCGAGGCGGGCATGCCGATGGTGGTGATTGAACATAACCGGGCGCGTGTGGATACGCTGCGCGGCCAGGGAATCAATGTCGTGCTGGGCAATGCCGCCAAGCCGGAAATCCTGTCCCTCGCGCGCCTGGACTGCGCCAGCTGGCTGTTGCTGACAATACCCAATGGGTTCGAGGCCGGGGAAATCGTCGCCCTGGCGCGGGAAAAACGCCCTGATCTGCGCATTATCGTGCGTGCGCATTATGACGACGAGGTGGCGTATATTACCGAACGCGGCGCCACCCGGGTGGTGATGGGCGAGCGGGAAATCGCATCCAGCATGATTGCCCTGCTCCAGTTGGACGCCGCCAAAATCCCCTACTGATCCTTAGCGCAACTGCTCGCTGACCAGTTGGCGCATCATGTCGATGTGGGCGGGGTCGTCATTCAGCGCCGGGATATAGTGGAAGGCGTCGCCGCCGGCGTGGGTGAAAATTTCACGATTCTGTTCCTTGATTTCTTCCAGCGTCTCAAGGCAGTCGGAGGAGAATCCCGGGCATATCACCTGGATATGCCGGATGCCCTGCGCCGGCAGGTCTTTGAGTGTCAAATCGGTCGCCGGCGTCAGCCAGGGATCGCGGCCAAAGCGCGATTGGAAGGTCATCATCACCTTTTCCGGCGGAAAATCGAGCGCGGCCACCAGCGCGCGACGGGTGTCCTCGCAGCGCAGCGGGTAGTCGTCCCCTTCGCGGGCGTAGCGTTGCGGGATGCCGTGAAACGAGATCACCAGGCGATCCGGTTCGCCGTGTTCGGCGAAAGACCGGCGGACGCTTTGCGCCAGCGCGGCGATATAGGCCGGATGCTCGGCGTAGTCGCGGATAAAGCTGATGGACGGCAGGGACCGGTAGCGGCCAAGGATGCGCGCCACTGCATCCCAGATGGACGCACTGGTGGAACTGGAGTACTGCGGGTAGAGCGGCAGGATCACCAGTTTGGTGATACCGGCCCCCAGCAGGCGTTCGAGCGCCGCCGGCAGCGACGGACTGCCATAACTCATCGCCAGCTCCACCTGCGCGTCCGGCAATACGGCGGCCAGTGCCGCCTGCTGGCGCCGGCAAAATACCATCAGCGGCGATCCTTGTTCCATCCAGATGCTTTTATACAATTTGGCTACCCGGGGTGAGCGCAGCGGCAGTATGACGCCGCGCAGCAACGGCCACCACAGGATACGCGGGGTATCCACCACGCGCCGGTCGCTGAGAAATTCGGCCAGGTAACGCCTTACGGCCTGGGGTGTCGGCGCCTCCGGCGTGCCCAGGTTTACCATCAGCACGCCATATTTTTCCTGTTTCATTCCCTGCCCTTCCTTATATGGTCAATAAGCCAATTCCCTGTATTTAAAAGGGATTAACCGGCGGTTATCGCCAAGTTATTGTAGCGCAAAAGTGGCGGCCAGAAATTGTTATCGGCGCCGGGGATGCAAATCATTACGATAGGCGGCAGGGCGATGATCGTGGGGAGAGAGGCATTGGCGGAGGCGCGGCGGACAAGAGGCGCCAGGCGTAGATACCGCCTGGCGTATAATGCGCGGTAATCAGCCCAGGATCGCGGCCAGTTCTTTGCTGACGGCGGCGACCGGTTGGGTACCGTCGATTTTACGGTACTGGGTGTGGCCGGCTTCAGCTTCTTTCTGGTAATAGCCAATCAGCGGCGCGGTTTGCTGATGGTATTCCACCAGGCGTTTGCGCACGGTTTCTTCCTGATCGTCTTTGCGGGTGGTGAGCGGCTCGCCGGTGACGTCATCCTTGCCTTCGTGTTTTGGCGGATTGAATTTGACGTGATAGACGCGCCCCGACGGCGCATGGACACGGCGGCCGACGATGCGATCGATAATCAGTTCATCCGGCACGGCGAATTCCAGGACATAGTCGACGTTGATGCCGGCGTCCTTCATGGCGTCCGCCTGCGGAATGGTGCGCGGAAAACCGTCGAGCAGGAAGCCGTTGCGACAGTCGTCCTGCTTGATGCGTTCTTTGACCAGCGCAATCACCAGTTCGTCGGTGACCAGTTTGCCGGCGTCCATGATAGCTTTGGCTTTTTTACCCAGTTCGGATTGCGCTTTTACCGCGGCGCGCAGCATGTCGCCGGTGGAAATCTGCGGTATGCCGTACTTTTCCATAATGAATTGTGCTTGAGTGCCCTTACCAGCGCCCGGAGCGCCCAGCAGAATGATACGCATTGCGTAAATCCCCTTGCTAACAAATGTAAAAAAATAAGAAAACGCTAAACCTTACCACTACTGGGTATGTTTCCTCAAGGAAAGGGCGCAGGGAGAGACGGTTTAACGGCGCTTTCAGAATCCACCCCATCGGCACGTTCTCCCTTGAACCCGTCTGCTTTAAGCCCGGTGTTGGCGGGCATACCGCGCCATGGGGCGCTCGGTCGGGCGGGAACACCACGCCCGATTCGACCCCATCGGCACGCTCTCCCTTGAACACGTCTGCTTTGAGCCCGGTGTTGGCGGGCCTACCATGCCATGGGGCGCTCGGTCGGGCGGGAACACCACGCCCGATTCGACCCCATTGGTACGGTCTCCCTTGAACACGTCTGCTTTGAGCCCGGTGTTGGCGGGCCTACCATGCCATGGGGCGCTCGGTCGGGCGGGAACACCACGCCCGATTCGGCCCCATTGGCACGGTCTCCCTTGAACACGTCTGCTTTGAGCCCGGTGTTGGCGGGCATACCGCGCCATGGGGCGCTCGGTCGGGCGGTAACACCACGCCCGATTCGACCCCATTGGCACGGTCTCCCTTGAACACGTCTGCTTTGAGCCCGGTGTTGGCGGGCATACCGCGCCATGGGGCGCTCGGTCGGGCGGTAACACCACGCCCGATTCGACCCCATCGGCACGGTCTCCCTTAAACACGTCTGCTTTAAGCCCGGTGTTGGCGGGCATACCGCGCCATGGGGCGCTCTCCCTTGAACACGTCTGCTTTGAGCCCGGTGTTGGCGGGCATACCGCGCCATGGGGCCTCGGTCGGGCGGGAACACCACGCCCGATTCGACCCCATCGGCACGCTCTCCCTTAAACACGTCTGCTTTAAGCCCGGTGTTGGCGGGCATACCGCGCCATGGGGCACTCAGTCGGGCGGGAACACACGCCCGATTCGACACCATCGGCACGCACTCCCTTGAACAGATCTGCGTTGAGTTCGTTTTGGCGCATGTTTTTCCATAGTATAAGGGCCAGGTTAACCTGGCCCTTAGTGTGCTGGTAAATATACCCGCGCGGCGTTATGCGCTCAGCAGTTGGTTCATGCGGCGGATAAACTGGTTAGGATCGTCCAGGGTGCCGCGTTCCGCCAGCAGCGCCTGATCGAACAGCAGCTCAATCCATTCGTTGAAGTGGCTCTCTTCGTTAATGTCGGCGGCGCGTTTGACCAGCGCATGATCCGGATTGAGTTCAAATATGTATTTGATCTCGGGCGCGGCCTGGCCGGCGGCGGCAAACAGCTTCGCCATTTGGGTGGTCATATCGTCGGCCGCGGTGGTGACGATGGCCGGGGTATCGGTCAGGCGGTGCGTGAGACGCACGTCCTTGACGCGATCGCCCAGGAAAGTCTTGACGCGCGTGACAAACGGCTCAAGCGCTTTTTCCGCGTCTTTTTGTTCCTCGGCGGTCTCTTCGTCGGCCAGCTTGTCGAGCGTGGCGTCGGTTTTGCTTACCGACTGGAATGGTTTACCTTCAAACTCGGTCAGGTAGCTCATCATCCACTCGTCAATGCGGTCGGAAAGCAGCAGGACTTCGATGCCCTTTTTGCGCAGCAGTTCCAGATGCGGGCTGCTCTTGGCGGCCGCGTAACTGTCGGCGGTGATGTAATAGATCTTTTCCTGGCCTTCCACCATACGTCCCAGATAATCCTGCAGCGATACGGTTTGCGCCGAGCTGTCGGTATGGGTGGACGCAAAGCGCAGCAGCTTGGCGATACTTTCGGCGTTGGCGGTATCCTCGCCCGGGCCTTCTTTCAGCACCAGGCCGAACTGCTGCCAGAATTTCTGGTAGCTTTCGGCATCGTCCTTGGACAGCTTATCCAGCATCTGCAGCACGCGCTTGGTCAGCGCGCTTTTCAGGTTCTGGGTAACGCGGTTATCCTGAAGGATTTCACGGGAGACGTTCAGCGGCAGATCGTTGGAGTCGATCAGGCCTTTGACGAAGCGCAGGTAGTTAGGCATAAACTGCTCGGCGTCGTCCATGATAAAGACGCGCTGGACATAGAGCTTCAGGCCATGTTTATGATCGCGGTTCCACATATCCCACGGCGCCTGGCCCGGTATATACAGCAGGCTGGTATATTCCTGCTTGCCTTCGACGCGATTATGGCTCCAGATCAGGGGATCGCTGAAGTCGTGGGAGAGGTGTTTGTAGAATTCTTTGTATTCCTCGTCGCTGATTTCGCCCTTGCTGCGCGTCCACAGCGCCTGGGCTTTATTAATCTTTTCCCAGGTGACGGTGGCTTCTTTTTCTTCTTTAGCGGCATCGGCATCGGCGGCTTCATCGTCCACGGCCTCCGCCTGGGCGCGGGTTTCGATCTCGACAGGCAGGGCGATATGATCCGAATATTTGCTGATGATGCTGCGTAAACGCCAGTCATCGAGGAATTCGTCTTCGCCTTCGCGCAGATGCAGGGTGATTTCGGTGCCGCGTTCGGGTTTGGTGATATCGGCAATGGTGTAATCGCCTTCACCGGCTGATTCCCAGAAAACCCCTTCATCGGCGGAAGCGCCGGCGGCGCGGGTGCGCACCGTGACTTTATCGGCCACGATAAAAGCGGAATAGAACCCGACGCCGAACTGGCCGATCAGCTGGCTGTCCTTGACCTGATCCGAACCCATGGACTCAAGGAAAGCCTTGGTGCCGGATTTGGCGATCGTACCCAGATTGTCGATAACCTCTTCGCGCGTCATGCCGATGCCGTTGTCGCTCAGAGTCAGGGTGCGTGCTTCTTTGTTGCTTGACAGGCGTACCCGTAGCTCGCCGTCCCCCTCATAGAGCTCCGGCTGGGATAAAGCGCGAAAACGCAGTTTATCCGCCGCATCCGAAGCGTTGGAGATCAGTTCGCGTATAAAAATTTCTTTATTGGAATAAAGTGAGTGGATCATCAGCTGAAGCAATTGTTTAACTTCAGATTGGAATCCGCGGGTTTCTTGTCCTTTCATATTTATACTTACCTCAATCCAAATAGCTATCAATCAGGCGGGTGTAGATACTGCAATGATGAACAGATGGGGATTGCGGCGCAGGAATTCAAGCACAAAAGGTAAAAAAAGGGGCGGAAAAGACGGCGCGGACGCGCCGCCGATTTAAAATTTAATCGGGTGGCGTCCCGCCAGCGAATGGGACAGCGTGGTACCATCGACCATTTCCAGCTCACCGCCCACCGGCACGCCGTGGGCGATACGGGTAGCCAGGACCTCAAAATGGGCGCACATCTCGGCAATGTAATTGGCGGTGGCGTCGCCTTCCACCGTGGGATTAGTGGCCAGGATCACCTCGGCGATATCCTCGCTTTCCAGGCGCTCCTGCAGGCGATCCAGGCCGATATCGTCCGGACCGATGCCGTCCAGCGGGGACAGATGCCCCATCAGCACAAAGTAGCGGCCGGCGAATTGCCCGGTCTGCTCGATGGCATGAATATCCGCCGGGCTTTCCACTACGCAGATCTGCCGGGTTTGCCTGCGCCTGGGATTGGCGCAGATGGTGCAGATGTCCTGCTCGGTAAACGTCCGGCAATCGGCGCAGTGGCCGATCTCAGACATGGCGCGGGTGAGCGCCTGCGCCAGACGCATACCGCCGCTGCGATCCCGCTGCAGAAGCTGGAAGACCATGCGCTGGGCCGATTTCGGCCCGACGCCGGGCAAGCAGCGCAAGGCTTCGGTTAACGCCTCTAGCAATGGACTGGTTTGCATCAGAACGGCATTTTAAAACCAGGAGGAAGCTGCATGCCGCTGGAGACGGTAGCCATCTTTTCCTTCTGGGTTTCGGCAATACGGCGCGCCGCGTCGTTAAAAGCCGCCGCGATCAGATCCTCGAGCATATCCTTGTCGTCGTCCAGCAGGCTGGGATCGACTTCAACACGACGGCAGTTATGCGCGCCGTTGATGGTAACCTTGACCAGGCCTGCCCCAGATTCGCCGGTAACTTCCAGTTGGGCGATCTCTTCCTGCATCTGCTGCATTTTTTCCTGCATCTGCTGGGCCTGCTTCATCAGATTGCCCATTCCGCCTTTACCAAACATACATTTCCCTCTCTCGTAGCGTCGAACCGCAGGCGGCATCTCTCTACGCGCCGTGCGGCAGTTAAACAGGACGGATGCTATCTTCATCCAATTCGGCATCAAAAAAACGCTGAAGCGTCTGGATATTATTATCCGCGATAATCGCCTGGCGCGCCTGCATCAATTTTTCTTCATATATGGCCTGTCGCCATTCCAGCGGGGTACGTATCGCCGGATTATCATCTGTCACCACGGTTAATTCAACCGGAGCGCCGAGTTCTGTGCTTAGGGCCTCGGCCAGCGTTCCCCGGGAAATGGGGGAATTAAGGTGCTGCTGCGCGGAACGCAGGTGCAGGCAGACCTTGCCCGGCGCCAGATCTTCCCGGAAGGCGTTTAACGCCAGTTGCTGTACCAGCTTGGGGATCTTTAGCCTGTCCACCAGCGCCGCCCAAGGATCGCGCACGATGGATTCCTCGGCCAGGCGGGCCGCCAGCTCAGGCGTTTTTTCATGCTCCAGCGCCGTGCGCAGGGCCTTGGGCGTCGCCACCGGATCGCTGTCCTGCGTGGTCTGAATACTGGCCTTCCAGCGATAGGCCTCCGGTTTGACGGCTTTAGCGGTCCCTGGCTCCTTGCCGCCGGCGGCCTGCCGCTGCTGGGCCTGTTCGCTGACCGTGGCCAGGCGCTCCAGGGCGCTGTTCGCGGGCCGTGGCCTGGCCGGCGATGTATCGTTCTTTTTTACGTTTTGGTTGCCGTGGCGTTGTAATAACGCGGTGCGCGCCAATAGCAATTGCGCGGTACTGTCCGGCAGCGACGCCGGCGCCGCAGGCCGATCCGCTGAGGCCGGCGCGGGAACATGCCCGGCCGCGTCATCCGCCTGATAAGCGTACCTATCATCACCGGCATCGTCGGATGCCGGGTCGCCGGCCATATTCGCGTACTGCTCGGCGGCGCTGGCCCAGTCATCCGGCATATCGGCGCCGGCATCGTCCCGCATTTGGGGCGTGGGGATGGAAACCGCCGGCCTGGCGTGATCCGACGGCGGCGCGGCGTTGACCTGAGGGGTCGGCCTGGCGTGATCCGGCGGCGGCGCGGTGTGTACCTCAGGGGTCGGCCTGACCTGATCCGACGGCGGCGCGTCGTTATGCGGCGTCATTTGCCGGCCACGACCAGGCGCGGGAACCGCGTTATCGGGCGCCGGCTGCCGGTTATTTGTACGTTCCGGAGCTAGAGCGACGGATTCAGCCGTTTTTTTTTCCGTGTTCTCCCCCGCCTGCGGGGTGAGATCAATGATGCGCGGGTGGAACGCCAGCGCGCGCAGCAGGGTCATTTCGACCCCCATGCGGCGATCGGGGGCAAACGGCAGCTCTTTGCGTCCCACCAGCAGCGTTTGGTAATAAAGCTGCAAATCCGCCGGGGGAACGATCCGCGCCAGCTCACGCAGCCGGGGCGCGATGGCGGCGTCATCCTCGTCATCCAGGGCATCCGCAACCAGTTGACCCATGGCGATATGGTGCAGCAGCTGGAGCATATCCACCAGCAGGGTTTCCCAGTCCACGCCGCGGGAGGCGCACTGGGCCAGCTGCGCCATCATGGCGTTGCCGTCCGCCGCCGCCAGAGCCTCTATCAGCGCCAGGGGTTGTTCAGTGTTAAGGGTACCCAGCATGTCGCCCACGGTCTGGGTGGTGACCTGCCCCATACCCATGGCGATTGCCTGATCGGTCAGGCTCAGGGCGTCGCGCAGGCTGCCGTCGGCGGCGCGGGCCAGTAGCTGGAGGGCGCGCGGCTCGCTGTCGATATTCTCTTCACGCAGGATATGCTCTAACTGCGCGCGAATCTGGCCGATATCCAGCGCCTTGAGATGAAACTGCAGGCAGCGGGACAGGATGGTTACCGGCAGCTTTTGCGGGTCGGTGGTCGCCAGCAGGAATTTCACATGGGACGGCGGTTCTTCCAGCGTTTTCAGCAACGCGTTGAAGCTATGCCGGGAGAGCATGTGCACTTCATCGATCAAATAGACCTTGAAGCGGCCGCGCGCCGGCGCATATTGCACATTGTCCAGCAGATCCCGGGTGTCCTCCACCTTGGTGCGCGAGGCGGCGTCGATTTCAATCAGATCGACAAACCTGCCCTGCTCGATTTCACGACAGTTGGCGCATTGACCGCAAGGGCTGGCGGTGATGCCGGTTTCGCAATTAAGCCCCTTGGCCAGCAGGCGGGCGATAGTGGTCTTGCCGACGCCGCGGGTACCAGAAAACAAGTAGGCGTGATGGACCCTGCCCAGTGAAAGGCCATTGGTCAGCGCCGTCAGAACATGTTCCTGACCTACTACATCTGAAAACGTCTGCGGACGCCATTTACGGGCAAGAACCTGATAGCTCATGGGTCGCGAAATATGTCGGTGGACAGGGAGGTCATGCTAACACAGCCTCGCACCGGAGCGCGAGGCTGATATGATCAGTGCCCGGCGAAACCCACCAGGCTGTAACTATTGACGGCCAGGCGCTGCAGGCGCGCTTCGCCGCCGAGATCGGCCAGGTTGATAATAAACGCCGCGTCCTTGACCTCGCCGCCCAGCCGGCGGATTAATTTTATCGTAGCCTCGATAGTACCGCCGGTGGCAAGCAGGTCGTCGACCACCAGTACCCGATCCCCTGGCGCGATGGCGTCCTGATGGATTTCCAGCTTATCGACGCCGTATTCCAGCTCGTAGCTTTCGCTCAGCACCGCGCGCGGCAGCTTGCCAGGCTTGCGCACCGGCACGAATCCCAGCCCCAGCGCCAGCGCCACCGGCGCGCCGAACAGGAAACCGCGCGCTTCGGTGCCCACCACCTTGGTCAAGCCGTGGCCGCGATAGTGATTCACCAGCAGTTCGATACTGGCGGCATAGGCCTGGGGATTTTCCAGCAGGCTGGTGATATCCCGGAAAAAAATACCCGGTTTGGGGTAATCGGGAATCGTTTTGATACTGTTTTTGATCAATGCTAGCTGTTCGGCCATCGCGGTCATAATGTATGCGCCTGAAACGAAAGAAATCATAATCCGCGCGGACGCGTTATCCTGAACATCCACGGTACATCGCGTTTTAACATGGACTGACAGGACCGACCGCGCACGAAAGCGCTCAAATCTATGCAAACTGGCGGAAAAATGCAACCACCGAGGGCGACTCATTTAGCCTTTTGTTGCGTAAAGTCAACCGTGGGCGCACGGCGTGATTTCCGGCCTATTCCGTACCGGTTTTGCATCCCTGTTAACATACCGCGGCCCCGGAATATTTTCATCTTTCTTTGCCCGCCGGCGCGCTGTTCAGGACAGGCGCGAACGCGGTATCATGGCGGCGACAGGTTAATATCTTTTTTTTCGCGGTTTTTACTCAGGAGAAGGGCGTGCATTCATCCAAGCTCCTCGTCACGTTAAGCGACCAGTTCAACACGCTGGCCGGGCGGATCGAGGCGGCCGGACAGGAGACGGTGTCCCAGTCCCGCTTTGACCACCAGCTGTTCCAGAGCCGGGGAACCCGCCTTGACGACTATCTGGCCGAAAGCCGCCAGACATTGCAGCGCCTGACGCTGACCGTCGAGCAGGGTTACACCGAGCGGGTGGCCTGGCTGGCGCAGCGGCTTATCGATCAAATGACCGCCCTGGCGCGGGAACTGGCCACACAGGACTTGCGGCGCGGCCAGCCTGCCAAGGCCGCGCCGGTGGATTATTACGCCCGGCTGAATGAACATCAGGACTATGAGCGCCGGCTGCTGTCCATGATCCGCGACCGGGACAGCCTGCGGCAAAGCACGGGCGATTATGCCCGTACCCAGCAGTTGCAACAGGAAATCGCCGCCCTTGAAGGCCGGCTGGCCCGCTGCCGGCAGGCGTTGGCGCGCATTGAGCGTCTGATCGAGCGCAGGGAGAATGGACTGGAAAAGGGTTGATAGCACGTGCTGTCACATTTTGTTTATTCGCTCATTATAAATTGCTTCATGTTTTCATCTATACTGGTAGTTTTCGTCTACTCGACAACGCATTCAGGAGAGACCTGTGGCGCTGGAAGATGAATCCCCCGAGATTAAACTGGCGGTCGATTTGATTATGCTGCTGGAGAGTAACGATATGGAGCCGGAGCTGGTGTTGGCGGCCCTGGAAATTGTGAAAAACGATTATGTCATCAAGGCGCGCCGCGGGGAAGAATAACCCTGCCCCAGCCGGGCGGCTACTGCGGCAGCGCCGCCGGGTCGTGACGCAGGTTAGGGCTTAGCCGCAGCATATCCATAAAGGCGGCGATCAGGATGCGGGAGCCGCCGGCCAGATCAAAGGTGCCGGGCACGAACAGCCAGTTTTCCATCAACCCGGTCATATAGGCGCGCAGCAGGATGGCGGCGCGGCGGCAGTGCAGACCGGCCGGCAGTTGACCGCATTCTATGCACCGGTTGAGCGTCTCTTCAATGCGTTCATAACATTCGGCGTATAATCCTTTGCGGACTTCCTGGAACAGTTCCATTTCTCCGACAAATTCACATTTATGAAAAACAATTTCCATTAAGGCGCGCCATTCGGTATTGGATACGGTGGACTGCAGAATGTAAATCAATGTCTCGGTTAAGACATGTAGTGGATCGTCGGGAAATTTTGCCTGATACTCTAGCTCTAATGCCAATATCCTAGCTTCAGCGGCATGCCAGATCTCATTAAATAACTCGACTTTATTCTTGAAATGCCAATAAATAGCACCACGGGTTACCCCTGCCACCGTTGCGATATCGGTGAGCGACGTTGCGGAAACCCCGCGCATTGAGAATTCCTGGACCGCGGCATCCAGAATATGCTGGCGCGTTTCCTGGGCCTGCTGTTTGGTTTTTCGTGCCATAGCGCTTTTTTTGGTTGTCTTTAGATTTACATACATTCGCGAATGTATGTACCATAGCATAAGGCTAATTGTTACGCAGCAATGGGTTTGTAGGCTTGTGATCAATTGATCAATTTTTTCAAATCGGACTCTTGAGGTTTATCTATGAACAAAAACAGAGGGATTTTGCCTCTGGCAGCCGTTCTGATGCTTTCAGGCAGCTTTATTCTCATTGGATGTGACAATAAAGACGCTAAACAGGCAGGAAATCAGCAACAGGCCCCGGAAGTTAGTGTGGTGACGGTAAAAAAACAATCATTGAATGTCACAACTGATCTGCCTGGTCGTACCGCCGCTTTCCGTGTTGCCGAAGTCCGGCCCCAGGTTAATGGCATTATCTTAAAACGCAATTTTGTCGAAGGCAGCGACGTGCAGGCCGGCGTCTCCCTCTATCAAATTGATCCGGCAACCTATAAAGCGGCGTATGACAGCGCCAACGGCGACTTAGCCCAGGCGCAGGCCAATGCCAATATCGCCCGTGTCACCGTCAACCGTTATAAAAAACTGATCGCCACCAACTTTGTCAGCCGTCAGGACTACGATACGGCGGTCGCCACCATGCAGCAGAACGACGCCGCGGTGCTTGCCGCCAAAGCGTCGCTGGAAAGCGCGCGCATCAACCTGGCTTACACCAAGGTCACCTCGCCTATCAGCGGCCGCATCGGTAAATCCGCCTATACCGAAGGCGCCCTGGTCACCAATGGCCAGACCACCGCCATGGCCACCGTTCAGCAGTTGGATCCGCTCTATGTGGACGTAACCCAGTCCAGCAACGATTTCCTGCGCTTAAAACAGGAACTCGACAGCGGCGCCCTCAAACAGAAGGACGGAAAAGCGGCCGTGCGGCTGCTGATGGAAGACGGCAGCGAATACCCGCAGCCCGGCACCCTGGAATTCTCCGATGTCAGCGTGGATGAAACCACCGGCTCCATCACCCTGCGCGCCATTTTCCCCAACCCGCAGCATAGCCTGCTGCCCGGTATGTTTGTCCGCGCCCGTCTGGAAGAAGGGACCAACGACAATGCGTTACTGGTGCCGCAGCAGGGCATAACCCGCAATCCCCGAGGCGAAGCGACCGCAATGGTGGTGGGTCCTGACAATAAGGTTGCCGTACGCCAAATCACCGCCCAACAGGCGATCGGCGATAAATGGCTGGTCACCGCCGGCTTACAGGAAGGCGACCGCGTGATTGTCAGCGGCCTGCAGAAAGTCAAGCCGGGTGTGCAGGTCACGGCCAAGGAAGCGACTGATGAACCGGCACAACCGCAGCCTGACGCCGCCAAAAAGTCTTAATAGGAACGGGTAAACGATATGGCTAAGTTTTTTATCGATCGCCCCATTTTTGCATGGGTGATTGCCATCATTATTATGCTCGCGGGCCTGCTGTCTATCTTGCAGCTGCCCATCGAGCAGTATCCGGCCATCGCGCCGCCGACCATCCGGGTCACCGCTACCTATCCGGGCGCCGACGCGACGACCCTGCAGGACAGCGTAACCCAGATTATCGAACAGAATATGAACGGTATCGATCATCTGCTGTATATGTCGTCCAGCAGCGATTCATCCGGTACCGCCACCATATCGCTGACATTCGATTCCAGCGCCAATCCGGATATCGCCCAGGTGCAGGTGCAGAACAAACTGCAGTTGGCCATGCCGCTGCTGCCCCAGGCCGTGCAGAGCCAGGGGGTGCAGGTACAGAAGTCCAGCGCCAGCTTCCTGATGGTGGCCGGGTTTATCAGCGACGATAAAAATGCCACCCAGCAGGATATCGGCGATTATGTCGGCTCCAAAATCAAGGATCCGATAAGCCGTACGCAGGGCGTGGGCGAAGTGCAGCTATTCGGCGCCCAATATGCCATGCGCGTTTGGATGGACCCCAATAAACTGAACAACTTCCAGCTTACCCCGGTGGATGTGGTCAGCGCATTGACGGTTCAGAACAACCAGATTGCCGCCGGACAGCTAGGCGGAGCGCCGGCGATTAAAGGCCAGCAGTTGAACGCCTCGATCATTGTGCAAAGCCGCCTGACCAACGCCGAGGAGTTCGGCAAAATCCTGCTCAAGGTCAACGCCGACGGCTCGCAGGTACGCCTGAAGGACGTGGCCAAGGTTGAACTGGCCGGGGAAAACTACGACGTTATCGCGCGCTTCAACGGCCAACCGGCCGCCGGGCTCGGGGTTAAACTGGCCACCGGCGCCAACGCCCTTGATACCGCCGACGCGGTTAAAGCGGAGCTGGCCCGGCTGCAGGCGGATTTCCCGACGGGATTAAAAGTCGTTTATCCGTACGACACCACCCCGTTTGTGAAAATCTCCATCCAGGAAGTGGTGAAGACCCTGGTGGAAGCGATCATCCTGGTGTTCCTGGTCATGTATCTGTTCCTGCAGAACTTCCGCGCCACGCTTATCCCGACCATTGCGGTGCCGGTCGTCTTGCTGGGCACCTTCGCCATACTGAGCGCGTTCGGCTATACCATTAATACCCTGACCATGTTCGCCATGGTGCTGGCGATAGGGCTCCTGGTGGATGACGCCATCGTGGTGGTGGAAAACGTCGAACGCGTCATGGGCGAGGAAGGCCTTAGTCCCAAGGAGGCGACGCGCAAATCCATGGGCCAGATCCAGGGCGCCCTGGTGGGCATCGCGCTGGTCTTGTCGGCGGTATTTGTGCCGATGGCCTTCTTCGGCGGGTCGACCGGCGCCATCTACCGCCAGTTCTCCATTACCATCGTCTCGGCGATGGTACTGTCGGTGCTGGTGGCCATGATCCTGACCCCGGCGCTGTGCGCCACCATATTAAAACCGGTCAAAAAAGGCGATCACGGCACCACCAAAGGCTTCTTCGGCTGGTTTAATAAAAAGTTCGATCAAAGCACCAATCATTATACCGACAGTATCGGCCATATCCTTAACAGCACCGGACGCTACCTGATCATCTATCTGCTGATTGTGGTCGGCATGGCGCTGCTGTTTATTCGCCTGCCCTCCTCCTTCCTGCCGTCGGAGGATCAGGGGGTTTTCCTGAATATGGCGCAGTTGCCGGCCGGGGCCACCCAGGAGCGCACCCAGAAAGTACTGGACCAGATGACCCAGTATTACCTGACGAAAGAAAAGGATAACGTCAACTCGGTCTTTACCGTTAACGGCTTCGGTTTTGCCGGGCGCGGCCAGAACTCCGGCATCGCGTTCGTCAGCCTGAAAAGCTGGGATGAGCGCAAAGGGGCGGAAAATAAGGTCCCGGCGATCATTGCCCGGGCCAATGGGGAATTCTCTCAGATAAAGGACGGTATCGCCCTGGCGTTTAACCTGCCGGCCATCGTTGAGCTGGGTAATGCTACCGGCTTCGACTTCGAGTTAATCGATGAGAACAACCTGGGGCATGCCAAGCTTACCGAGGCGCGTAACCAGCTGTTCGGTATGATTGCGCAGCATCCCGATACCTTAGTGGGCGTGCGGCCAAATGGCCTGGAGGATACGCCGCAGTTCAAGCTGGATGTGGATCAGGAGAAGGCTTCGGCGTTGGGCGTCTCGCTGGATGATATCAACACCACTCTGGGCGCGGCCCTGGGCGGTAACTATATCAATGACTTTACCGATCGCGGCCGAACCAAAAAGGTCTATGTCCAGGGCGACGCGCAGTACCGTATGCTGCCGCAGGACATAGGCAACTGGTTTGTGCGCGGCACCAATGGACAGATGGTGCCGTTATCGGCGGTGTCCACCTCGCACTGGCAGTATGGCTCGCCGCGCCTGGAGCGTTATAACGGCTTGCCCTCGATGGAAATCCAGGGTGAGGCGGCGCCGGGCAAGAGTACCGGTGAAGCCATGGCGCTGATGGAGGAACTGGTGGCTAAGCTGCCCGCCGGCGTAGGCTACGATTGGACGGGGATGTCCTATCAGGAACGGCTATCCGGCAACCAGGCCCCGGCGCTGTACGCCATCTCGCTGATCGTGGTGTTCCTGTGCCTGGCGGCGTTGTATGAAAGCTGGTCCATCCCCTTCGCGGTGATGCTGGTGGTGCCGTTGGGCGTGGTCGGGGCGCTGCTGGCCGCCACTTTCCGCGGTATGAATAACGACGTCTATTTTGTGGTGGGGCTGCTGACCACCATCGGGCTGTCGGCGAAAAACGCCATTCTTATCGTCGAGTTCGCCAAGGACTTGATGGACAAGGAAGGCAAGGGATTGGTTGAGGCGACATTAGAGGCGGTGCGCATGCGTTTGCGTCCTATCCTGATGACATCGCTGGCCTTTATCCTCGGCGTATTGCCGCTGGCCATCAGCACCGGCGCGGGGTCGGGCTCGCAGAACGCCGTCGGCACCGGGGTAATCGGCGGTATGATCACCGCCACCTTGCTGGCAATATTTTTCGTACCGGTGTTTTTTGTCGTGGTTCGCCGCCGCTTCGGTAACAAAAGCGACGAACAGCGGGAACAGGATCGCCCGGTGAATAATCCTCAGTTGGATAATCCGCACCGTTAAGCACCGTTTAACCATCGGGCCGTTGACGCGGCCTGATGGTTCAGTCAAGTCCCGAGCCGCGCAAGCGGCTTTTTTTATGCCTGGCTTAGGCCGACGGCTTGAGGGGGCTTGACCCGATGGCGAAAAAGAGGATAATAGTTATGATATAACATAACGAAATGAGGTGAGATATGAAACCTGGCATCCATCCCGACTACCGTACCGTGGTGTTTCACGACACCAGCGCGGATGCGTATTTTAAAGTGGGTTCGACCATCAAGACCGACCGTACCGTGGAGCTGGACGGGAAAACATTCCCCTACATCACGGTGGAGGTGTCATCCGAATCCCATCCCTATTACACCGGCAAGCAGCGGATCGTGGATAAAGAAGGCAGCACCGCGCGCTTTAACCAACGCTTCGGCCGTTTTTTCACCAAGTAATCATTATTAGAAGAGGCGTGGTTATCATGCAGGTATTAAGCTCGTTGCGTTCCGCCAAGACGCGTCATCCGGATTGTAAAGTCGTTCGCCGACGCGGCCGCATTTACGTCATCTGCAAATCCAATCCCCGCTTCAAGGCGGTCCAGGGCGGGAAAAAGAAAAAATAACCGGCGCCGGTTACTCAGCCGGTCAAAGGCCTCCGCTGGAGGCCTTTTGTTTGCCGCCGGCGCGGCCGGCGATGGCGGCACGCAGGTTATTTTTTTGCCTTGCCGGCAGTGAAATAATGCCGGCGCAAAATCATGGTGAAACTGCCGCGCGGTCCTAACAGTACCGAAATAAAAAAGATCAGGCTGGCGGTAAGCACAATGGCCGGGCCCGCCGGAATCGAGGCGTAGAACGACCACAGCAGCCCTACCCAGGCGCTAAGCAGGCCAATCAACAACGCTATCAGCAGCGTGCCCGGCAGATGCCCGGACCAACAGCGGGCGGCCACCGCCGGCAGCATCATGAGTCCCACCGACATCAGGGTGCCGAGAATTTGAAAACCCGCCACCAGGTTAAGCACCACCAGCGCCAGGAATAAGGCATGGATCAGGCGGGGATAACCGCGAACGTTTATGCGCAGGAACGCCGCGTCGAAGGCCTCAATAATCAGCGCGCGATACATCAGCGCCAGGCAAAGCAGCGTAACGGTGGCAATCAGGCCGACAAACAGAATGGCCTGGCTATCGACCGCCAGTACGGTGCCAAATAACAGATGAAGCAAA
This sequence comes from Sodalis sp. C49, assembly GCF_046352915.1. NCBI lineage: Bacteria > Pseudomonadati > Pseudomonadota > Gammaproteobacteria > Enterobacterales > Bruguierivoracaceae > Sodalis > Sodalis sp. C49. The sequence goes on from NZ_CP163303.1 coordinate 2,263,302, forward strand.
TCGACGCTGGACCCGCGCAGGGATACCAAGGTCACGCCCAGGGCCAGCGATCCCAGATAAAAACCGGCAAAGCTGGCGTCTTCCTTCAGGACGGTGAGCGAGGTCACCCAGCCGGACAGCACCGCGACCAGTAATCCGGCGATAAATCCGCCGATGCCCATGGCCATCAGCGACATGCCCGACAGCAGATAACCGATGGCGACGCCGGGCAATATCGCGTGTGATAAGGCATCCCCCACCAGGCTCATCCTGCGTAGCGACAGGAAAACCCCCAGCGGAGTGGAACTGAGCGAAAGGGCAAAACAGGCCACCAGCGCACGCCGCATAAATCCAAGCGAGAGAAAGGGGTCGAATAAGAGGTGAAGGATCATGATGCGGCCTGATGGAAGCAACGATCGGCGGACCAGGCGGCCCGGGGAGAAAACGCGTTCGCGAGGATCGCGTCTGTCGCCCCCCAGCGCGTGTGCCGGCCGGACAGCAGCAGGGTTTGTGGAAAACGACGGACCACCAGGGCGTCGTCGTGCAGTACCACGATAATGGTGTGGCCGGCCTTATGAAGCTGGTCGATGACATCCATCAATAATGCGCAGGTTGGACTGTCAATCCCGCTGAAAGGCTCATCCAGCAATATCAGCGGCGCCTGCTGCACCAGAAGGCGGGCGAACAGCATACGCTGGAACTGGCCGCCTGATAGTATTTCAATCGGGCTCGTTGCCATTGATCCCAGACCGACGCGATCCAGGGCGTCATGGATGCGCGCCATGGCCGTCTTGTTAATACGCCGCAGCAATCCGATGGCCGGCCAACAGCCCATAGCGACCACTTCAAACACCCGCAACGGAAACTGACGGTCCAGCTCTGACTGCTGTGGTAAATAGGCGATACGGGGTTTTTGCCCTGCCGAGAACGAAAGGCTGCCGCCGATAGCCGGCAAAAGTCCGGCAATGGTTTTCAACAGGGTCGATTTACCGGTGCCGTTGGCGCCGATAACCGCGGTCAGGCTGCCGGCCTCGAATTTGCCGTCCAGGGCGTCGATAATAGCGTGCCCGTGGTAGCCGATACATAACTGTTCAAATGTCATCATGGCAATAAGGATGCCCAAAAGATACCCAGCCAGAGGACACACAGCAGGGCCAGGCCAAATCCTATGCGCCGTAACCCGGAGGCGCACATCAGATTGTCAGGCGTGGGGTCGGTGGTTTTGCTGATAGAGGATCGCATGAAAACATGCCTTTCATAAAATGTTATAATATAACATATCACGTACTGGGAGGCTTGCCAACATCCCTCCGGCGTTTAACTGTTAAGGAACCGCCGGGTTTGAACGGTTTAGCAACGTATTGTCATAATTTTATGGCAATAAGGGATGAGTATTGCGACAAGAAATGGTAAAAATAAATATAATAAATACCATAGCGGCGGAAATGAGTGTTTACCCGTTGCTTGCTGTGTGCAAATAGCTGCTTTATCACCACCACGTTGACTGCTGGTAACCATCGTCGCCCACAGGCTTTCACCGTTTGTGCAATTAGTGTTAATGAAATTGCAATAGGATATGACGGTAAGATAATGTAAGCTGATAGTGCCAAACTGCATAAAATCTTCTATCTTTAAATAGGGCGCGGGAACGCCGATGATACGTGGGCGTGCCTCAATCCCATCTTAAAGATGACGGTAATTTGTTTAGCGTTAGGAGGGCTGATATGGATGAGTATTCACCCAAACGACATGATATAGCACAGCTTAAATACCTCTGCGGCAATCTGTATGATGAGGGCATTGCCAGTTTGGGCGATAGCTACCATGGGTGGGTTAATGACCCGGCATCGGCGATTAATTTACAGATGAATGAATTAATCGACCATATTGCATCTTATGTGGTCATTTTTAAGCTTAAACATCATAATGAAAGCGATTTGGTCGATCATGTAGAAACCTTCCTAGACGATACTTTTACCTTATTTAGCAGCTACGGTATCAATAATCTGGATGTGCAACGGTGGCGCAAAAGCCGTTCACGGCTATTCGGAACTTTCTCAGAGACTGAACTCTGTATTTCCTGAAATAGTAAATGATATTTTAACATATGAGAGAACCCAAAAGGCCAATATGAACAAGATCGATTATTTAATGCGGTTACGCAAATGCAGAACCCTGGAGACGCTGGAGCGGGTGATAGAGAAAAACAAATATGAACTGTCCGACGACGAACTGGAGATATTCAACTCTGCGGCCGACCATCGTCTCGCGGAACTGACCATGGACAAACTCTATGATAAAGTTCCGGTGTCGGTCTGGAAGTATGTTCGTTAAACAGCCATTAAGTGATACTTAATATCAACATTAATAAAAATTTATGTTCATATAGGTGTATTTATCACTCCTTTTTTATCACCGGCTATTCCGTGTTGTGACGCAGATTATCGCGCTCCCCAAGTGTAAACGTGCGCTCTTATGCGTGTTGACGCGCCCCGGGCATGTCCTGGATTGGTAATAAAAACACGAATAAATATGCCATAGCAGCTATCACGGCGTAATGCCGGATAGCCAGTGCTTTATTTTAATAGACGCTATTATGCAAGGTATTCCATCCTTTAATTTTTCCCGGCAATATATCAACGGACGTTATTTCATCGACAAGCGCCATAGAACATCCTATTGGCCCGGGCTATCGACTAATTAATAACGGCGGCTGGTTGAAAAAACAGCGGACCTGGCATCCATAAAGAAGCATTGATGAAAAATGGGAGAATAATGGTGGGGCGTTTGATTGGGTGGAGGCCCCGCCAGCAACATCCCGGCACACACGTCGCCTGCTACGGCTGCTTCCTTCCGGACCTGACCGAGTTCACAAGTTAGTGTTGCGGGAGCACCAACGGGGCCTCCATTGACGGCTCGTTTTTCCCGAGCGCGGGGCATTATCAATGATGCCCCGCGCAATTGCAAGCCGATACGCGCCAAGCGCTGTTTTCTTGGGCAATCGCCATCCGCGCCGTGGCCCTGCCCTATTTTAAATCCTTTTTGACCCTGCCGGGTTATGCCAATATGCTGCCTTGGGCTTAATGAATTCTGTGCCATACGATGAATGAACCAATTGATACGTTTCGCCAGCGGGTATTCCAGATTGTCGCCGCCATTCCTTCCGGCCACATTGCCACCTATGGCGATGTGGCCCGGCTGGCGGGATCTCCGCGCGCCGCCAGGCAGGTCGGGGGCATACTGAGCCGGTTGCCCGCGGGTAGCCGCCTGCCATGGCATCGGGTGGTCAACCGGCACGGCGGCATTTCACTGGCGGGCGAAGATTATGAACGGCAGAGAACCGCCCTGGAAGCGGAGGGCGTGGAATTCGGGCGCGGCGGTAATATCGACTTGTCCCGCTATCGCTGGGTCTTGTAAAACGCCGGCCAGGCTGGAACAGCGGGCCAGGGAGAGGAGAGGCCGCGACACGTTAAATACCTTAGTCCTGGCGGGGATGATGATTTGTCGCCATGGCGCTAGGGCGTGAGCGCGTCTCACCTCCCTGTGAGACACTCAACCTATCGCCACCAGAGGCGTTGTTCAGTGTTGTTCAGTAACGTCTCCAGCCGTTGTGCCCACGCACGCGACGCTTTAGCCGGCATAAACGCCGCCAACACCGCGGCGTTTAGCACCATCCCAAGAGACCTTACAACTGGTTAGGCGCGGGAACACTGCTGGCCGGCGCCACCTGGGTGGGAGAGGTCAGCGGCACGGTAGATGCCGCCGCGGCGCGTGTCGGCATGGCCACGGCTTCCACCGGCACCAGCGTCAGATCCTGTTTGGTGCCGCCGTTGTTGATAACCGTCTTCACCTGCTCGGTAATAAACATTAACCGGCCATCGACGGTAATCGCCGCGCTTAGCAGGATGCGCGCATTGGGCTGTATTTGCGCCGGATTAAACGGCAACACAAAGCTGAACGGCGCCTGCTTACCTTCCGTGCGTACCACACGTTGCGCAATGACGGTAGACGGCGTATCGCTTATCGAGGCATCGGACAGCGTTACGGTCAATACCGCGTCGGGAGGCAATGCGATCCGTTGCCTGATCCAAACGGTGCCGGAAACGCTGGGTTGCCTTAACGCTTCGGCTTGTTCAGCGGTGCCCGGGGTTTTGAACGCCGGGGTAGCCACCTGATGGCCTTTATCAGCGCATCCCGCCAAGGTGACCGCTAGCGCAGCGCCACCTACTACTTGCCAGAGTTTCATGATTTATCTCTCCTTCTTATTATTAGCTCATCATTTCACCGATACCAAGCGGCGGTGAAGTCTTGGTGGCTGAACCACCTAATGATTTAATCATGGCACAGAATCCTGATATTTTCCTGTCGGTTGCATTCGCACCGGACACGTTTGCGGTTATGCTCATTAAAGCCGGCTGTCATGGCCGGCCTGGGAGGTTCGGCGCCCCGACGCTATGCCGGCACCCGTCATGCGTTTACCCGCAGTGAAGACCCTGGTTACTGGAGCGTAGTTATGACCCGTAAAATCGATCATCTATTGAATCTGATCACCCTGGAAAAGCTGGAGGAAGGCCTTTTTCGCGGTCAAAGCGAGGATTTGGGCCTGCCGCGGGTCTTCGGCGGGCAGGTGGTGGCCCAGGCTTTGTACGCCGCGCGGCAGACGGTCCCCCCGGCGCGGCATGTCCATTCCTTTCACAGCTATTTTTTACGCCCCGGCGACGTCAGCTTGCCCATTGTCTATCAGGTGGCCGAGCTGCGCGATGGCAACAGTTTCAGCGCCCGTCATGTCAGCGCCATTCAGCAGGGCCTGCCGATATTTTACCTGACGGCCTCGTTTCAGGCGGAAGAAACGGGCTTTGAGCACCAAAGCCCGATGCCCCAGGTGCCCGCCCCCGAGGGGTTGCCCTCGGAGCGGGATATCGCGCTGCCGCTGGCCGCCGGCCTGCCCGAGCCGCTGCGGCGAAAACTGACCGGTGAAAAGCCGATAGAAATGCGTCCGGTTGTTTTCCATAACCCGTTTAAAGGCGCCGTGGAAAAACCCGTGCGTTATGTTTGGCTGCGGGCTGCGGGCACACTGCCGGATGACCGTGAATGCCATCAATTCCTGCTGGGCTACGCGTCCGATTTTAACTTCCTGCCCACAGCGCTCCAGCCGCATGGCGTGGGGTTTCTTGAGCCCGGGGTGCAAATCGCCACCATTGATCATTCGATGTGGTTCCATCGCCCTTTTCGTTTTGACGATTGGCTGTTATATGCGATAGAAAGCCCTTCGGCGTCCGGCGCGCGGGGATTTGTGCGCGGACAGATTTTCCGCCGCGACGGGGTGCTGGTAGCCTCGACGGCGCAGGAAGGCGTGATGCGGCACCATGGGGTGTGAACCCACCCGGCCCGCCCGGCGCTTTGCGCAAATGAAAACAGGGGCGATAAATCGCCCCTGCTGATTTTCCATGGCCGGTTATCGTGCCCCGGCGCTGCATAGAAAATTATTCGTTATAGGCATTTTCGCCATGGCTGTTGACGTCCAGGCCTTCGCGTTCCTGTTCTTCGGACACACGCAGACCCACCACCATATCGGCAATCTTGAAGCCAATAAAGGCCACGACGCCGGACCAGACCAGACAGACGATCACGCTGAACAGCTGAACCCAGAGCTGGTGCCCCATGGTAACACCCTGAGCGTAACCCACGCCGCCGAGCGAGGCGGAAGTGAATACGCCGGTCAGCAGGCAGCCTACGATACCGCACACGCCGTGCACGCCGAATACGTCGCAGACATCATCCACCCGCAGCCATTTTTTCAGGGCAACCACACCCCAAAGCCCGGCTACGCCGCCCACCAGGCCAATGACCAGTGCGCCACCGACGCCGACGGTGCCGGCGGCAGGAGTGATGGCGACCAGACCGGCGATACAACCGGAGCAGGCGCCCAGCAAGGAAGGCTTGCCGCGCAGCATCCACTCAACAAACACCCAGGACAGGATGGCGCCGGCGGTAGCCATGACGGTATTGAGGAAAGCCAGTGCGGCAATTTCGTTGGCGGCGCTAGCGGAACCGGCGTTGAAGCCGAACCAGCCGACATACAGGATCGCGGTACCGGTAAAGACCATCGGCAGGTTATGCGGCTTAAACGCTTCCTTGCCGAAACCTGAGCGTTTGCCCAGCATATAGGCACCCACCAAACCGGCACTCGCCGCATTGATATGAACGACAGTACCCCCGGCGAAGTCCAGCGCGCCCTGCGCCGCCAGATAACCGCCTGCCCAAACCATATGCGCCATCGGCAGGTAGGAAAAGGTCAGCCATACCAGCACAAAAATCAGCACCGCGGAGAAACGAATACGTTCCGCCAGGGCGCCGACAATCAGACCGACGGTAATACAGGCAAACGAACATTGAAACGCGACGTGGATCAGTTGATAGAACGTACCGGTCAGCGCCGTCAGCTCAATATTCTTCAACATGGTCCAACCGAACCCGCCGAAAAACGGATTGCCCTCGCTAAAGGCCAGGGAGTAACCGTAAATCAGCCACAGCACGCAGACCATGGCGAAGGTGACCGCAACCTGGGTCAACATCGACAGCACGTTTTTGGCGCGCAGCAGGCCGCCGTAAAACAAGGCAATCCCCGGTAAAGTCATAAACAGCACCAAAGCGGTGCTTATCATCATAAAAGCGTTATCGGCCTTGTCAGCAACAGGCGCTGCGGCCATGGCCCATGTCGGCAACAATGCTACTGCGCCGAGGCTGGTCAATGAGACAAGTTTCTTCATTTTCATTCATCCCTATCCACAAAATTCGCGCGTGTGTGTCGTTAAAGTGCTGCTTCGTCGGTCTCTCCGGTACGAATCCGGATGACCCGTTGTAGCTCAGCAACAAAAATCTTGCCGTCGCCGATCTTTCCGGTATACGCCGCTTTACTGATGACATCGATAACTTCATCTAGCTGATCGTCGGCAATGGCGATATCAATTTTTACCTTGGGCAGGAAATTAACGCTGTATTCGGCCCCGCGATACAGCTCTGCATGGCCCTTTTGCCGTCCAAAGCCTTTGACCTCGGTGACCGTCAGCCCTTGAATGCCCACAGCAGAAAGCGCTTCTCGCACGTCTTCTAATTTAAATGGTTTAATCACCACGGTTACCAGCTTCATATGTTCCCCCTCAAGAATTTGGATCTGAACTCGCGATCGCTACGCCTGAGTAAAGCAAAGCATGTGCCACAAATGTTTTGAAATAGAAATTTACCGTTGGACGCCCGCCGATACAGCAAAACCCGCCTCAGGCGCAGCATTGGCTCCGGCGACGCGCAAAAATATACCAGCGAGGCGCACTGTATTAGTGCGCTACGCCAGATTACGGTGCAGAAAGGGGAATATCGGCGCCGGGATGCTCAATCCCGGTGCGCGCTGCGCTTAAGCGCCCAGCATGCTTATCCGCGGCTACCCACGGGCGGCACATCCGTCGCACATCGTCAGCCGTGCCCCGCGCCGGCCACCCTGACGTCGGCGGCGAGCGCCCTGCCGGCCTGCTGCAGTTGATACATCTGGAAATAGCGGCCCTGCTGCGTTAACAACGCCTCGTGGGAGCCCCGCTCCACCGCTTCGCCACGGTGGAGCACCAGAATTTCGTCAGCCTCGACGATGGTGGATAAGCGGTGCGCGATAACCACCAGGGTGGTCTGGTGGCGGATAGCCGCCAGCGCCCGCTGGATCGCCTGCTCGGTGCCGGAGTCGATATTGGCGGTGGCCTCGTCGAGGATCAGGATTTGCGGAGTGAGGACCAGAACCCTGGCCATGGCCAGCAGCTGTTTTTGCCCGACCGACAGGGTATTGCCCTGCTCGCCGAGGCCGGCGTGGATGCCGCCCGGCATGGATCTGACCAGTTCCGCCAGTTGCACCTGTTCCAGGGCATGCCAGGCCCTGGATTCGCTGATATCACGCCCCAGGGTAATATTGGTGAATACAGTGTCCGCCATGACCACCGGGTCCTGCTGGACGATGGCGACGCCTTGTCTGAGCACCCGGTGCGACAGGCTGGCGATGGGCCGGCCGTCGAGCAACAGCGCGCCCTCGCTGATGGGATAATAGCCCATCATTAAATTAGCCAGGGTGCTTTTACCGCTACCGGTATGCCCCACCAGCGCGATAAAGCGCCGGGATGGCACCGACAGGGAAATATGCCGCAATACCGGCGTGGCATCGCGGTAGGAAAAGCTGAGGTCGCGAATATCAATACGTCCGCTGCTCAAGGGCCGGTCATCGTCGCCGTACTGCTGCCGGTCGCCGTCCATCAGTTCAAAGATGCGCTCGCCCGCCACCACGGCCTGCTGCAGCATCGATTGCTGGGTGGTCAGTTCAATCAGCGGCTCATTTAAGCGGCCGAGATAATTGATAAAGGCATACAGTACCCCGACCCCGACGGTGCCCGCCGGGCTGAAGCTAAACAGCATCAGCAGCCCGCATAATACCAACGCCGACAGCAGGCTCAGGAGCGGGCGCAGCAAAAAGCCCTCAAGCCTCAGGGTCTGCATCCGCGCCAGGTAATGGGCGTGGCTGGCTTGCGCCAGCCGTTGGCCGAAACGCCCCTGCTGGCGAAACTGCTGGATGACGCTCATGCCGCTTATCGCTTCATTAAAGCCATTGTTGATATCCGCCAGATAGGCGCGCAGGCGACGCACGATCGGGGTGCTGAAATGCTGATACACCGTCATTACCAGCGCCACCACGGGGAAGATCACCATCGAAATGGCGGCCATGCGCCAGTCCAGCATAAACATCGCAATAAGCATGGCGCCCACCAGGGCGATACAGCGCAGCACCGTCGCCATCACCGTGACGTAAAGATCCTTGACCACCTCGGTATCATTGGTCACCCGCGAGATAAGCTGGCCCACCGGCTGGGTATCAAAGGCGCTCAGCGGCTGGCGCAGCGCGGCATCCATTACCTCGGTGCGCAGTTGCTGCACCACGTCGAGCGCCGTTTGGTTAAACAGCAGCGCCTGGTAGTAGCGCAGGGACGCGGACACCATCTGCAGGGCGATATAACCCAGCGCCAGCCCGGTCACCAGCAGCGGCGGAAAGGTTTTCAGCGGTACGACCCGGTCGATAAAAAAGCTGATCACCACCGGGCCGGCGACTTCCGCGCCGGCCGCCAGCCACAGCATGACCACCGCCAGCGTCAGCGGTTTGCGGTAAGGCCGGCTGTAGGCCAGCAGCCGTTTCAGCGTCGGCCACAGGGTTTGCCATTTACGCATCGGCCGCCTCCTGCCCGTCCGGATCGGCGCTGAGCGCTGCTTCCAACTGCTGGTAGCGGAACATATCCCGATACCAGCCCTCTTCCTGCAGCAGATGCTGATGTTCGCCCCGCTGGGCAAGGGTGCCGTGGCGCAGCACGACGATTTCATCGGCCGCATTCAGCGCCGACAGCCGGTGGGCGGTAATGATCAGGGTACGTCCCTCGCCCCACTGCCTGAGATTGCGCAAGATGGTATGTTCGGTACGCCCGTCCACGGCGGAGAGCGCGTCGTCGAATATCAGGATTTCCGCCTCCAGCAGCAGGGCGCGGGCAATGGACAGACGCTGTTTTTGCCCGCCGGACAGCATCACGCCCCGCTCGCCCACTTCGGTTTCATAGCCCTGCGGCAGCCGCAGGATATCCTCATGCACGCAGGCAAGGGTCGCCGCCCGCTCGATTTGCTCCCGGGTGGCGTCCGGCCGGCCGAGGGCGATATTACGCGCCACGCTATCGGAAAATAAAAACGGCGTCTGGCTGACCACCGCCAGGCGGCTATGCCACTGATCAAGGGAGACATCGGCAAGGGACATACCGTGGAAACGGATCTCGCCCCGGGTCACGTCAAAATGCCGCTGCAGCAGCGATAACAGCGTGCTTTTACCGGCGCCGGTCGGGCCGCAGATACCCAGCACCCGTCCCGGCGCCAGCCGCAAATGGATATTATTCAATGTCGGCTGCGGCGTGTGCGGATAGCTGAAGCTGTCGACGTCAACCTCAAGGACGCCGCGTCCGGGGGGAAGCATTTCCTTACCGTCCCTGACCTGAGGAGCCTCGTCCAGCGTTTGGCGGATCCGGCTATAGGCGGCGCTGCCCCGCTCGACAATATTAAACATCCAGGCTAATGCCAGCATCGGCCAAATCATCAGGCCCAGATACATAATAAAGCTGGTTAACTGCCCAAGCGTCAGCAGATCGTTCATCACCATCCAACTGCCGCCCCCGATGGCCAGCAGGTTAGAAAAGCCGACGGTCAGGTAAATGGTGGGATCGAAACGCGCGTCAATGCGCGCCACGCGCATATTTTTTGCGCCGGCGTCGGCGGCCACCTGGACAAACCGCTCCGACTGGTATCCCTCCAGGCCGAAGGCCTTGATCATGCGGATACCGGTAAGGCTTTCCTGCGTTTGGTTATTGAGCGACGAAAACGCCGCCTGGGCGGTTTTAAACCGCCGGTGCAGCTCATCGCCATTGTGTTTAATCAGCAGCGCCATGACCGGCATCGGCAGCAGCGACAGCAGGGTAAGCTGCCAGCTTATCTGTACGCTCATCACCACCAGCACCGACAGGCCCATCACCAGCGAGTCCACCAGGGTCAGCACCCCCTCCCCGGCGGCGAACACCACCCGGTCCACGTCATTGGTGGCGCGCGCCATCAGATCGCCGGTGCGGTGGCGCAGATAAAAACCCGGCAGTTGATGGCTGAGCAAATGATAAAAACGGGCGCGCAGCTCCACCGCCAGCTTATAAGAGGCGCCGAACAGCAGCACACGCCATACGTAGCGCAGCAGGTATACCAGCACGGCGGTAAACGCCATGACGCCCAGCCACATCATGATCATCCGCGTGGAGGCCCGATGCCCCGTCACGCCGTCCACGATAACCCCGACCAGTCTGGGCGGGATCAGTTGCAGTATGGCGATAATGATCAACAATAAGACCGACCCCAGATAACGTCGCCATTCGCGGCGAAAATACCAACCTAATTGTGCAAATAATCTCACGCAGTTTTATTCCAGACCTATTGAAAGTGACCCGCCGCAGCGAAAGATAAATTATAACGGCAATACGGTGGTATTTTTGATTTGTTCCATGGCAAAACTCGAGGTCACATCGATGAGGCCAGGCACGCCGTTCACCAGCCGCTTATAAAAGTTGTCGTAGCTCTTCATATCGCTCGCCACCACCTGCATCAGGTAATCATACTCGCCGGCCATGCGATAAAAGGCCAGCACTTCCGGCATTCCTTTGACCTGCGCCACAAAGGCCCGATACCAGTCGCTATTATGCTGCTGTGTTTTAATCAGCACAAAGGCGGTCAATGCCAACCCCAGCTTTTCATTATCCAGCAGCGCCACCTTAGCGCGCACGATACCGGTTTCCTCAAGACGTTTAAGACGTTTCCAGCATGGCGTGGAGGTCAGGTTGACCGCATCCGCCAGCGTCTGGAGCGAAAGCGTACAGTCTTGCTGCAGCAATGAGAGTAATGTACGGTCAGTTTTATCTAGCATAAGTATCTTTTGGAGAAAATATTTCTCTTATCACACGTTAATCGAGTGAAAAAGGCAACTTATTTTTTCTTCATCCCCGCTATGCTGTGAACCCCCTTCCTCATTAAGGATAATTATTATGACCGCGCCCTGGGTGAAACAGGCCATCAGCGAAATCCAGTCTGATTTCCAGCGCTCCGCCGATACGCATTTAATACGGTTTCAGCTGCCGGCGTTTCCGGGCATTTTTTTCTATCTGAAAGATGAAAGCACCCATCCCTCGGGCAGCCTAAAACATCGGCTGGCCCGCTCGCTGTTTTTATACGGCTTGTGCAACGGCTGGATAAAGCAGGGCACCACCATTATCGAGGCATCGTCAGGCAGCACGGCGGTTTCGGAGGCCTATTTCGCCCGGCTGCTCGGCTTGCCTTTTATTGCCGTCATGCCGGAATGCACGGCTAAACGTAAAATTGAACAGATTACTTTTTACGGCGGCCGCTGCCATTTTGTCGGGCATAGCGCCATGATCTATGACGAAGCCAAAGCCCTGGCCCATGAGTTAAACGGCCATTATATGGATCAGTTTACCTACGCGGAGCGCGCCACCGACTGGCGCGGCAACAATAATATAGCGGAAAGCATTTTTCGCCAGATGGCGCAGGAGCCCTGCCCGGAACCCGATTATATTGTTATGAGCGCCGGCACCGGCGGCACGTCGGCCACCCTCGGGCGCTATATTCGCTACCAGGGTCATAACACCAGGCTGGTGGTGGTCGATCCGGAGAATTCCGTCTTTGCTGAATATTTTCATCACCGGGACGCCGCGCTCACCGCAAGCATAGCCAGCCGGATCGAAGGCATCGGCCGGCCGCGCGTGGAGCCGTCGTTTATTGCCGATGTGATTGATGAAATGATCCAGGTACCCGACGCCGCCACCATCGCCACCCTTTACTGGCTCGAGCCTATCCTCGGCCGCCGGGTGGGGGCGTCCACCGGTACCAATATGTGGGGCGCGCTGCAACTGGCCGTCAGGATGCGCGCCGAAGGAAGGCAAGGCGCCATCGTTACGATATTGTGCGACGGCGGGGAACGCTACCATGACACCTATTATCAGATGGAGTGGGTACGTGAACATATCGGCGACCTGAGTCCCTGGCAGGATACATTGACGGCCCTCTAAGTGCGGGAAAGATGCCAAATGGCCACGGAGGCGTTACCATAAGGGCCGTGGCTCCTTAAATTGAGTAATACAATGACACAAGCGGTGGTGGTTTTTAGCGGCGGGCAGGATTCAACCACCTGCCTGATCCAGGCCTTAACGCACTATGACGAGGTGCACTGCGTTACGTTTGATTACGGCCAGCGGCACCGGGCTGAAATCGACATAGCGCGCGCCCTGGCGCTCAAGCTGGGCGCCCGCGCGCACAAAGTCATCGACGCCGGTTTGTTAAATGATCTGGCGGTCAGCAGCCTGACCCGGGAGAATATTCCGGTGCCCGCGTTTGACCCTGGCGCCGGCGGCGACGCTTTGCCCAGTACCTTTGTACCGGGCCGTAATATTCTGTTCCTCACCCTGGCGGCCATTTATGCCTATCAGGTGGGGGCGCAAACGGTCATTACCGGCGTGTGTGAAACGGATTTTTCCGGTTATCCCGACTGCCGCGATGAGTTCGTCAAGGCGCTGAACAATGCCGTCATCCTGGGCATGGCCCGCGACATCCGCTTCGCCACCCCGCTGATGTGGCTGAATAAAGCCGAAACCTGGGCGCTGGCCGATTATTACCGGCAATTGGATTTGGTGCGTCAGGAAACGCTGACCTGCTATAACGGCATCAAAGGGGATGGTTGCGGCACCTGCGCGGCGTGCCATCTGCGCGCCAAGGGCCTGGCGGACTATCAGCAGCATCGGGAAAGGGTCATGGCGGCGATGAAAGCCAAAACGTCGCTGCCATAATCATGCTACCCGCGCGCCCAGTCTTTGCCGTCGTTAGCGGCTGTGGCGCCATGGTGCGGGAACAAGGTGAGGTGGGCAGACTGATGGATTGAAGACAGGCGTTGGTATCAGAGGGTATATCTTCCCCTCTGATTCACAAATAACGTTATGTTATGACCGCAGTTAACTCGACGGCCCGGTCAAATGGCCTCTGGCTATTTTTTCTTTGATTTTTTTTTAGTGTTGGCATTCAGTAACGCGCGCAGCTTTTTTACTTCACCGGTGGTAAAAGGCTGCTCGATAAGTTCTTCGGTATGTTGATTATCGACATCGGCGGCGACATGCTCTTTGTGTACCGCGTTTTTAGCGTGGCGCTTTGCCTCGACCCCGCCTTCAACGTCATCCTCAATCGTGCCGTCCAGGCTGCGCTCTAGCCTTGCGCTGATTTCCGCACTCATGGAAACGCTTTTACTCGCGGCCAAGGACTTCAATTTTTCCTTTAGCTCGAGAGGCAATTTAATCGTTAAATTAGCTGTCTCACTCATAGTGCTTTCCTATTGATAGAAGAGTCACTAACTTAGGAAAGATACGGCCCGATGTCCACACTGTCATAAAAATTTAATATTGGCGCATCGCCTGTGGCCGGGGGTCGGCGCTGGAAAACATTTTCCCCTGGCGCTGAAACCCGGCCGGCATGTCAGTATTGATCCCCTGTTTTATTCCACGATGATTAACTCTTTGATTTGCGAGAACGTGGATGGGCCGATGCCTTTGACTTCTTTCAACTGGTCGGTATGGGTAAAGGGTCCCTTAGCCTCGCGGTAGTCGATAATGGCCTGCGCCTTTTTAGGCCCGATGCCTTTCAGCGCGCTCACCATGTCCTCAGCCGACGCGGTATTGATATTGATTTTTTCATCGCCGAAGTCATCCGTTTGGGTGCTTTTATCTTCGGTATCCGACGCCGTTTGCGTCGCGTCCTGGCCTGCGGCCGGTTCGGCGGCGTCTTCTTTGGCCGCTTCGCCGGATACGGGCGGCGTGGTCGCCGCTGCGGACAGGGTGGTGGCCGCGCTGTCGCCCTCACTGCCGCTGTCGCTGGTGTCGCCGTGCTCCGTGGCGCCGATGACCTTGATGATGCCGTCGCTAGCACCGCCGCCGTCCGCCGGAACCTTAGCGGCTTTTTCCCCTGCGCCGTCATGGCTGACGACAACGACATCGCCGGATTTATCCCCGTCCGCCACCGAACACCAGGCGATGCCCGAAAGGGCGAACAGGCTGGTCAGTAACACCAGGCTCAGAGTACGTTTCATTGGAGTTTTCATAACATGACGTCCTTGTGATTGCTTGCCTTGGGTCGTGGATAACCACACGTTATGCCGTGAGATACCGGCACGGCAGGCAGGTTGCCTTAAGGGTATTACCACGGCAACCAGGGAAATTGAACCATGCAAAAGGCCGCGAAAGCGGCCTTTGGTCATTACACTATGTTCAGTATTTTTATGAGCGTTATTGCATTTGCGCGCCGGTGCCCATCTTGATCTTGGCTTCGGTACGCAGGTTATTGAGCAGCGCGTCGAACGTCACGCCGGTCATGCCCTGGCTAAGCTGGCTGACCACCTGGCCGCGCTGCTGCTCATCAAGCTGGCGCGGCGCGACCTTATCGAGCGCCACCAGGACGATATTGCCCTGTTCATCCTCCGACATGCCGTAGGAGGAGGCGTTCGGCTGCGGATGCGGCAACGTGAAGATAGCCTGGGTCAAACGATCGTTCTGCCGCGTCGAGTCAAAGGTTTTCACCTCGCCGAAGCTCAGGCCGGCGGCTTTCATCGCCTCGGCGCCCTTACCCTGCTTGAGCGCCGCCAGAATTTTTTCGGCGTCGATGCGGGCCTGTTGCAGCGCCTTTTGGCGTTTCACCTGGTTTTCCACCTGGGCGCGCACCGCGTCCAGAGGCTTGGTGCTTTCCGGTTTATGCTCGGCCAGGCGCAGGACGAAAGCCCGGTCGCCGTCGACGGTGATCACATCGGAATTGTTGCCGGGAGCGCCGTTGACGCCCAGCAGCGAACCGCCGAAAAGCACCTGTTTCACGGCATCGGCGTTCAACGCTTCCGGTACGCTGTCGCGGGTAAACCAGTCGGTCTGCACCGCCTTGACGCCCGCGGCCGTTTCGGCCGACGCCAGTGATTCGTTATCGTTGCTGGCCGCGTCGCTGACCTTTTGCTGCAAGGCGTAATACGCGTCGATGGCTTTTTCCTGTTTCACTTTCGCCGCCACGCCGTCGTGCACCTCGGCCAGCGGCTTCACCTGCTCCGGCTGGATATCGGTCAGTTTCGCCACCAGGAAGCCCACCGAGGAGGTGATCACGCCGGACAATTGGCCCTTATCGGTCAGGTTGGCCTGTTTGAGCTCGTCCACCGTGGCGTCAGCGTCCATCCAGCCGATATCACCGCCGTTTTTCGCGGAAATAATGTCGGTGGAGCGTTGTTTGGCCAGGGCGGCGAAATCGGCGCCTTTTTGCAGTTGCGCCAGGATAGCCTGGGCGTCAGCATCGGTTTTGCTCTGGATTATGGCGTAACGTTTACGCGCCGGCTGTGAGAACTGGTCTTTATGCTGGTCGTAGTAGGCCTGGATTTCCGGTTCGCTCACCGTGGTTTTCGCCTGCATCGAGGCGGCATCCAGGGCGATATAGGACACTTTGAACGACTCGGGCTGGACATAGGTGTTTTTATTCAGGTTATAGTGGTTCTGGATCTCTTCCGGGGAAGCGGTTTGCCCGGCGAGCAGCGCGTTGATATCGAGCGTCGCCAGGCGCGCCTGACGCTCCTGGATGGCCAGCGCCATCAGCCGGTTGGTCTCTTCCGGCAGCAGGAAACCGGTGCCGCCGAGCCCCTGGATCAGCTGCTGCGTCAATAGCTGCTTGCGCATCAGCTGCGCATACTGATCCGGCGTCAATCCCATGCTGGCGATGATTGAGCGGTATTTTTCATTGTCGAAATTGTTGTTGGTGCGAAACGCCGGGATGGCGAAAATCGCCTCCTTGACCTGTTGATCGCTAACGGCAAGCCCCAGGGTTTGCGCATATTGGTCCAGCAGGGTCTCATCAATCAGCTGCGACAGCACCTGGCGGCGCATCTGGAGCATGTAGCCTTCGTTGGCGGCCAGGGCCGAGAAACTGTCCCCCAGCGACTCCTGCTGGCGGTTGCGCTCGTTTTGCACCGCCTGTTCCAGCTGGGCACGGCTGATTTGCTGGCCGTTCACCTTCGCGGCGTAATCCCCGCCGCCGCCAATCAGATAGTTGCCTACCCCGGTCAGCACGAATGAAATGGCGACAATGGCCAGAATAATTTTGAGCACGACGTGATTGGCGGCCGCGCGTAAATTGTCCATCATAGTGTGACAACACTCCGCTGTAATATGAATGAAACCTTTGCGCCGGCAGTAAGATCCGCCTTCATGCCGTAGCTCCGAGAGCTGCTGCGCGCTAAAGCTATTCCTCTGACAACCGAAATGCGCAACTGTCAGGGAAAAATAAAAACAAAAAAGGCACATCAAAAAAGATGCGCCTTGTATTCTACCCTACCCGTTCCCCTGCGTCAGGTAATAGTTTGACGCGAAAAACAGCGGTGCAACAATCAGTTGACAGCGTCTTTCAATCCTTTGCCGGCACGGAAACCGGGTACTTTGGCAGCCGGGATACTTATTTCTTTACCGGTTTGAGGATTACGGCCGGTACGGGCGGCACGCGCTCGCACCGTAAAGGTGCCGAAACCCACCAGCGCAACGTCATCTCCCTGTTGCAGCGTTTCGGTAACGGAACCAATAATGGCATCCAATGCACGTCCGGCAGCCGCTTTGGAAATATCAGCACCTGCGGCAATCTTGTCGATCAGTTGTGACTTATTCACTCTTTCATCCCCTCTTGAATTCTCTCGTCGCGGCGGAATTTTCCTTAAACGCGACAGCGCAGCTGTTATATCAAGCCTGTTATAGCATGGCAAGCCAAAGCCGGATACCGACCAGAGCCGCCAGCTACCTAACTTAACGGTACAAAAAAAGGCTGGCAAGTGGGATTTCACCTGCCAGCCCGTTTTTTAGCGGTATATGTTACTTTACGCGCTTATTTTGCCGCCGCGGTGGCGATTTCCATGCCAAAAGGCGCATTCTGCAAGGCCAGGGTCAAGACCTCGTCAATCCGCTGCACGGGGTGGATATCCATATCGTTGATCACATTTGCCGGCATATCTTCCAGATCGCGTTTATTCTCGTAAGGGATTAACACGGTCTTGATGCCGCCGCGATGCGCCGCCAGCAGTTTTTCCTTCAATCCGCCGATCGGCAATACCAGCCCGCGCAGGGTGATTTCGCCGGTCATGGCCACATTGGCTTTCACCGGATTGCCGGTCAGGCAGGACACCAGGGCGGTACACATGGCGATACCGGCGCTGGGGCCGTCTTTCGGCGTTGCGCCTTCCGGCACATGGACATGAATATCGCGTTTCTCGTAGAAATCGTTATTAATGCCCAGCTTATCCGCCCTTGAGCGCACCACGGTCAGCGCCGCCTGGATGGACTCCTGCATCACTTCGCCAAGCGATCCGGTATAGGTTAATTTCCCCTTTCCCGGCACGCACGCGGTTTCTATGGTCAGCAGTTCGCCGCCCACTTCGGTCCAGGCCAGGCCGGTAACCTGTCCCACCCGATTCTCGCCCTCGGCGCGGCCGTAGTCGAAGCGTTGGACGCCCAGGTAATCCTTAAGGTTGTCGCCGTCGATATGGATATGCTTGACGCTTTTATCCATTAACAGCGTCTTAACCGCTTTACGGCATAACTTGGAGATTTCACGTTCCAGGTTACGCACGCCCGCTTCACGGGTGTAATAACGGATAATGCCCACCAGGGCGCTGTCGTCGATGGTTAATTCGCCTGCCTTCAACGCGTTGCGATCGAGCTGTTTTTGCAGCAGGTGTTCGCGGGCGATATTCAGCTTTTCATCCTCGGTATAGCCGGACAGCCGGATCACTTCCATACGATCGAGCAGCGGCGCCGGGATATTCATCGAGTTGGACGTCGCGACGAACATCACATCGGAGAGATCGTAATCCACTTCCAGATAGTGATCGTTGAACGCCACGTTTTGCTCGGGATCCAGCACCTCCAGCAGGGCGGAAGCCGGATCGCCGCGCATATCCGACGACATCTTGTCGATTTCGTCGAGCAGGAACAGCGGATTTTTTACGCCGACCTTGGACATTTTCTGGATAAGCTTACCCGGCATGGAGCCGATATAGGTGCGACGGTGACCGCGAATTTCCGCTTCATCGCGCACGCCGCCCAATGCCATGCGCACGTACTCGCGCCCTGTGGCCTTGGCAATCGACTGTCCGAGCGAGGTCTTACCCACCCCCGGCGGTCCCACCAGGCACAGGATCGGCCCTTTTATCTTGCTGACCCGGCTTTGCACCGCCAAATATTCGAGAATGCGGTCCTTGACCCGTTCAAGGCCATAATGATCCTTATCCAGCACTTCTTGTGCCTTGACCAGATCTTTCTTGACCTTGGTGCGGGTATGCCAGGGCACCGACAGCATCCAGTCGATATAACCGCGCACCACCGTGGCCTCGGCGGACATCGGCGACATCATTTTCAATTTTTGCAGCTCGGCTTCGGTTTTTTCCCGCGCCTCTTTCGGCATTTTTGCCGCTTCAATCTTGCGTTTCAGCGCTTCGTTTTCATCCGGCGCGTCGTCCATTTCGCCCAGCTCTTTCTGGATGGCTTTCATTTGCTCATTCAGATAGTACTCGCGCTGGCTTTTTTCCATCTGTTTCTTGACGCGATTGCGGATACGTTTTTCGACCTGCAGGAGATCGATTTCCGATTCCATCATCGCCATCAGGTATTCCAGCCGCTCGGTAACGTCCGCCATTTCCAGCACCGACTGCTTGTCGCTTAATTTGAGCGGCATATGGGCGGCGATGGTATCGGCCAAGCGCGCGGCGTCGTCGATGCTGTTCAATGACGTCAGCACCTCGGGCGGAATTTTTTTATTCAGCTTGATATAGCCTTCAAACTGATTAATCGCGGTGCGCACCAGGACTTCCTGTTCGCGCTCATCGATTTCGGGCGTGGCAAAATATTCAGCCTGGGCGGCAAAATGCTCGCCGCTATCGGACAAAGTGGTTATGCGGGCGCGCTGCAACCCCTCGACCAGTACTTTAACCGTACCGTCGGGTAGCTTCAGCATCTGGAGAATCGAAGAGACGGTCCCGACTGAAAAGAGATCGTTGATACCCGGTTCATCCGTAGAGGCTTCCTTCTGCGCCACCAGCATGATTTTTTTGTCGCTATCCATGGCTGCTTCAAGGCACCGAATCGATTTCTCCCGCCCGACAAACAACGGGATGACCATATGCGGATAGACCACCACATCGCGCAGAGGCAATACGGGGATTTCTATGCGTTCGGAACGCTCAGCATTCATAGAGCTCTCTCTTAGTTTAGCTTCCGCCAGGTTTAGGGGATTCGCAAAACTCGGCCGTTGCCAGTTTCAACAAATAGGTAATTGAGTATATGGGGGCGAATCTTTTACATTCAACAGCCGGGATAACGGAAAAACAAATGGGGGACGGAATCCCCCACTTTTTTACTTTTTGCCGAATATCATCATGCAACTGATGGATTATTCACCGGACGCCTGCTGGGTTTCATGTTTACCATAAATCAGCAAGGGTTCCGACTGGCCTTCAATTACCGCTTCGTCGATCACCACTTTCTCGACGCTGTCCTGCGAAGGCAGTTCATACATCGTTTCAAGCAGCGCGCCTTCCACGATGGAACGCAGGCCGCGGGCGCCGGTTTTGCGCGCCATGGCTTTCCTGGCGATAGCCGTTAGGGCTTCGTCGCGGAATTCCAGCTCCACGCCTTCCAGATTGAACAACGCCTGGTATTGCTTGGTCAGCGCGTTCTTCGGCTCTTTCAGGATTTGAATCAGCGCGTCCTCGCTCAGTTCATTCAGCGTGGCCAGCACCGGCAGACGGCCGATAAATTCAGGAATCAAACCGAATTTAATCAGATCTTCCGGCTCGACCTTCGTCAACAACTGGCCTTCGGACGCCTTCTGGGCGCTGCCTTTAACCGTGGCGCTAAAACCAATGCCGCGCCCGGTATCCACACGCTGCTCAATCACCTTGTCCAGGCCGGCGAACGCGCCGCCGCAGATAAACAGGATCTTGGACGTGTCCACCTGCAGGAATTCCTGCTGCGGATGCTTGCGTCCGCCCTGGGGCGGAACGGCGGCGATGGTGCCTTCGATCAGTTTCAGCAGCGCCTGTTGCACGCCCTCGCCGGACACATCGCGCGTAATCGACGGATTGTCCGATTTGCGTGAGATCTTATCGATTTCATCAATATAGACGATACCGCGCTGCGCCTTCTGCACATCGTAATCGCATTTTTGCAGCAGTTTCTGGATGATGTTTTCCACGTCCTCGCCGACATAACCCGCTTCGGTCAGGGTGGTGGCATCCGCCATGGTAAAGGGCACATCCAGGAAGCGCGCCAGCGTCTCCGCCAGCAGCGTTTTACCGCTGCCGGTGGGGCCAATCAGCAGGATATTGCTCTTGCCGAGCTCAATGCCATTAGTGGTATCACCGTTACGCAGGCGTTTGTAGTGGTTGTACACCGCCACCGCCAACACTTTTTTGGCTTTTTCCTGGCCGATAACGTAATCGTCCAGGTGATGGCGAATTTCATGGGGCGTCGGCAGAGCGCTGCGTTCGCGATGCGGAGCCACCTCTTTGATCTCTTCGCGAATAATGTCATTGCATAAATCGACACATTCGTCGCAGATATACACTGACGGCCCTGCGATCAGCTTACGCACCTCATGCTGGCTTTTACCGCAGAAAGAGCAATACAGCAGCTTTCCTGAACCGTCTTTGCGCTTATCTGTCATCAGTAAACCTCTTTCTCTAGTCTTTGTCCCGCAGGCCAACCACGGCGGCAACGCGACTGCTTAACGTAAAACCGGCGTTTGAGTGGTGTTAGTCTACTCGAATGACTCAATACTGTAACTATAGTCTATCGGTATTCAGAATTACGCCGTCAAATCGCGTTTGCTTAATATGGAATCAACCAAACCGTAGTCTACCGCCTCTTCGGCGGAGAGGAAACGATCGCGTTCCGTATCTTTTTCTATCGACTCAAGAGAGCGGCCGGTATGTTTGGCCATCAGTTCGTTCATGCGCGCCTTGACCTTGAGGATCTCCCGGGCATGAATCTCGATATCCGTGGCCTGGCCCTGGAAACCGCCCAACGGCTGATGGATCATCACCCGCGAGTTCGGCATGCAGAAACGTTTGCCCTTGGCGCCCGCGGTCAGCAAAAACGCGCCCATGGACGCGGCCTGTCCCATACAGAACGTGCTGACGTCCGGTTTGATAAACTGCATGGTATCGTAAATCGACATGCCGGCGGTAATCACGCCGCCCGGTGAATTGATATACAGATAAATGTCTTTTTCCGGGTTTTCCGCTTCCAGGAACAGCATCTGCGCCACGATCAGATTGGCCATATGATCTTCAACCTGGCCGGTCATGAAAATGATGCGTTCTTTCAGCAGGCGGGAAAAGATATCGTATGAACGTTCACCGCGTGAAGTCTGCTCAACCACCATCGGCACCAGGGCCATATGGGGTGCTTGTTGTTCTGTTTCGCCACTGTATGACATTATCGTCTCCTAGATAAAATTCGCTCGGCGTCTTTATATTTTCCGATTCTACTTGAGATGAAGCGCGATCGCCATGCTCAAGCCGTCGGGCCGCCTTGGTGTCGGACGGATGTAATCAGCCAGGGACGTATCATTGTCTGGGCTTTATAATCCCATCTATATAGCTAATTGGGGTATGAAACGTCCCTTTTCAAGCGCCCGCCGCATTTTCTTTAACGGTTTTCGTTATTGTCTTGCCGGCGCGGCGCGGCGCCAATCCAGTTTTAGCATCGCATCCTCTTTTAATATAGCGTTAATTACTGAAAGTTATCATCGTGAAGCACAAACCAACAAAAAGCCCGCCATCGGTTGATGGCGGGCTTTTAATGACAAACACATCGACCGGCCGGGAATACGTTGGGCCGGTCGTTTATCAGGCCGCGGTCGGCTGATTCATCAGTTCGGTGAACGTGGTGGGTTTTTCAACCACTTTGGCCTTGGCCAGCAGGGCTTCAACCGCCTGTTCTTCCAAAGCGACGTTACGCATATTATTCATCATTTCCTGATTTTTTGCGTAAAACTCAATCACTTCGCGCGGGTCTTCATAAGCGGAGGCCATTTCCTCTATCAGGGTTTTCACCCGTGAATCGTCCGCCTTCAGCTCATTGGTCTGGATAACCTCGCCCAACAGCAAGCCTACGCGCACGCGGCGTTTCGCCTGTTCTTCAAACAATTCGCGCGGCAGCTCCAGCGCCTGCTTTTCATTACCGCCGAAGCGCTGTGCCGCCTGGCGGCGCAGCACGTCGATTTCGCCGTCGATAAGCTTGGCCGGCACATCGATTTCGTTAGCGTTGATCAGGCCGTCGATCACCTGGTTCTTCACGCGGTTGCGCACGGCGTTTTTCAGTTCGCGTTCCATGTTCTTACGCACTTCCGCGCGCAGGCCTTCGATGGAACCGTCGGCTACGCCGAAACGTTTAATAAACTCTTCGGTCAGTTCAGGCAGCTCGCGCACTTCGACTTTTTTCAACACTATCGAGAATTTGGCCGCTTTGCCTTTCAGATTTTCCGCGTGGTAATCTTCCGGGAAATTGACGTCGATATCAAAAGACTCGCCGGCTTTATGGCCGACAACGCCCTCTTCAAAGCCGGGAATCATGCGGCCCTGTCCCATTGCCAGGACAAAATCGCTGGCCTTGCCGCCGTCGAATTCTTCACCGTCGATGGTACCGGAGAAATCAACGGTGACGCGATCTTCCGCTGTTGCGGCGGCATCGCTTTCTTTCCAATCCGCCTGCTGCTTGCGCAGGGTTTCCAGCATCTGGTCGACGTCGGCGTCGTTAACTTCCACGATCGGCTTTTCGACTTCAATGGCGTCCAGGCCTTTCAGCTCCACTTCCGGATAGACTTCAAACTCTACGCTGAAGGTGAAATCTTCGCCGGCCTTGTACTCGCCGGGTATATAGCTGGGCGCGCCAACCGGATTGATCTTTTCCTGGATAATGGCATCGACGAAGTTGCGCTGCATAACATCGCCGAGTACGTCCTGACGTACCGACATGCCGTAACGCTGCGCAACGATGTTCATGGGGACTTTACCTTTACGGAAGCCGTCGATGCGAACTTTCTTGGCGACATTCACCAATTCGCTTTTTACCGCTTGCTCTATGCTGTCGGCGGCAACGGTAATTGTTACACGACGCCCCAGGCCTTCAGTGGTCTCAACAGAAACTTGCATCTTGTTACCTCAAAAAATCACAGTGCTCGGTCAACGCCAGAAGCCGTTTTCAAAGAAGCGGTCATCCAGGTCCACTGACGTGAAAATGGCCTCTGAGAACCGGGAGGTCTGAGTGAACAGATACCTGTTCCCCGTCGTCGTCAGAAGCATCCCGAATACATTCCGGAAATATAAGACGCGGCATTATAGCGGCATAGAGTTTATGAGTCGAGAACAGTGCGAAAATTGCCGCATACAGAGCGCCATGGCGCACAAAATTCAAAAAAACCGGGCGTCGCGGCATGCCAGGCCCGCCGACACCGCAGCGAATCACGGCGTGTTCAAGGGAGAGCATGCCGATGGGGTCGAATCGGGCGTGGTGTTCCCGCCCGACCGAGTGCCCCACGGCATGCTAGGCCCGCCGACACCGCAGCGAATCACGGCGTGTTTGAGGGAGAGGATGCCCGCCAACGGCGGACGCAAATAAAAGGTAATCAGTTCAGGCGATAAGCCGGGTGCCCCGGCACGGCGGCGACGCGGGAACCGCGTTCTGCAGGCTGGTCCACTCTTTCAGGGTATAGGCATGCAGCGCAAGCGCATGAACCGGGCCGGCCAGTTCTTCCGCCAACACGGCATACAGGGAACGATGGCGGGTTAAGATGCGCTCGCCAGTAAAGTTTTCGCTCACCACGATCACTTTAAAATGGCTTTCCGCACCCGCCGGCACATTATGCCGGTAGCTCTCATCCACGACTTCCAGGAAAATCGGATCAAACGCCGCCCTTATTTTTGCTTCAATCTGCTCGCGAAACATTTCATTCTCCTTACTGCGTAGGCCGCGTGCCCTGCACCGTCAATTAAACTTTAGCTGACTTTTTATTAACTCATAGCACTATTATCATAAATTTTTGTCTTAAAAAGCCGAAACTTCAGCCTGGTTTAACAGTATATGGAGTGACGAAACGGTTAAAAAGACATTTTTTGCCGAGCCCCCGCCCACAGCGGGAAAATCGGACATGACGCAATTTAGCGTGATTCAGATCTTCCCCCGGCCAGCGGCGATGATATGATGAGAGCAATATCTCTCACCCCTAATGCATCTTAATGATTGAGAAGGCGATTATGCTTAAAAAATTGTTTTTCCCCTTATTGGCCGCGCTGTTGCTCGCCGGCTGCGCCGGCAAGAGCAACACCCTCGACATCACGCCTAAAATCGAGTTGCCGCAACAGGATCCGATGATTCGCGGCGCCACCGTCAGCGTCAACGGCGCCGATCAGCGCACCGACCAGGCGCTGGCCAAGGTGAACCGCGACGGCGAACTGGTCGTCCTCACTCCGTCGCGCGACCTGCGCTTCCTCCTGCAAGAAGTGCTGGAAAAACAGATGACCGCCCGCGGCTATATGGTTGGACCGAACGGCGGCGTCGACCTGCAAATTATCGTCAACAAACTGTATGCGGATGTATCCCAAGGCAATGTGCGCTATAACATCACCACCAGCGCGGATATCTCGATAATTGCCCAGGCGAAAAACGGCAATAAACAGATAAAACATTACCAGTCCACCTACAATGTCCAGGGCGCGTTTGTCGCCAGCAATCAAAAAATCACCAATGCGGTGAACAGCGTGCTGGGGGATGTCATCAGCGATATGGCGCAGGACACCAGTATCACCAACTTTATTAAACAAAACGCCCAGTAATCTTTGCCTTATCCTGCCCGCGTTCAGGCGGGCAGCCGCCGGTCCCGCAACGCCAATGAGACAGCAGAAAGCCGCCCATGCCTAATCACCAGCTCAGCCTCGCCACCCTCGCCCAGCCGCGATCCCTCATGTTATTGTGCCTGGGCTTCGCCTCGGGGCTGCCGCTCGCGCTCACATCAGGCACGCTCCAGGCCTGGATGACGGTGGCCGATGTCGATTTAAAGACCATCGGATTCTTTTCGCTGGTGGGGCAGGCGTACGTGTTTAAGTTTCTCTGGTCGCCGCTGATGGACAGATACCAGCCGCCGCTGCTGGGCCGGCGACGCGGCTGGCTGGTGATAACCCAGCTGTTGCTGATGGCCGGTCTTATCGCCATGGGCACCCGGGATCCGTCGCGCGATCTGATGCTAATGGCCCTGCTGGCGGTATGGGTGGCGTTTTGCTCCGCCTCGCAGGATATCGTGTTCGATGCCTATAAAACCGATCTCCTGGCGCCGCAGGATCGCGGCACCGGCGCGGCGGTGTCGGTGCTGGGCTATCGCGTCGGCATGCTGGTATCCGGCGGGCTGGCCCTGTGGCTGGCGGATCGGCTGCTGGGCTGGCAGGCCACCTACTGGCTGATGGCAGGACTGATGCTGATCGGCGTGATCGTCGCCCTGCTGGCGCCGGAGCCGGACGACGCGGTTCCCGCGCCGCCGACCCTTGAACAGGCGGTGGTGGCGCCGCTGAAGGATTTTTTCGGCCGCAATAACGCGTGGCTTATCCTGATGCTGATTGTCTTTTATAAGCTTGGCGACGCCTTTGCCGGCAGCCTTAGCACCACGTTCCTTATTCGCGGCGTCGGTTTTGCCGCCGGGGAAGTGGGGGTGGTCAACAAAACCCTCGGCCTGCTGGCCACCGTGGTGGGCACCCTGGCGGGCGGCCTGCTGATGCAGCGCCTGTCGCTGTTTCGCGCCCTGATGCTGTTCGGCCTGCTGCAGGCGGTCTCCAACGCCGGTTACTGGCTGCTGGCGGTTACGGATCGGCATATCCTGACCATGGGCGCGGCCATTTTTGTCGAGAATCTTTGCGGCGGCATGGGAACCGCAGCCTTCGTGGCGTTGTTGATGACTTTATGCAACAAGTCCTTTTCCGCCACGCAGTTTGCCCTGCTGTCCGCGCTGTCGGCGGTGGGCCGGGTCTATGTCGGCCCCATCGCCGGCTGGTTCGTGGAGCTCCATGGCTGGGCCTGGTTCTACGTCTTTTCCATCATCGCCGCGTTTCCCGGCCTGCTCCTGCTGCTGTTATGCCGTGAAACCCTGCGGTTTACCCAGGAAACCGACAGTTTCCTGCGGCGCGACGGTTTTATCGGTCCCTATCGCTGGGCGCTGCGGCTGCTGATGCTGGGCGCGGCGCTGCTGGCCATAAGCCTGCTGCTGCTGGCGCTGCAGGCCCTGGGATGGCTGGCGTCCGGGTCCATTACAGGTTTTTTGTGGGAATCAGGGGCGATGTTGCTGGCTTTGGGTATACTAAGCGGGTGCTGGTGCGATTTTATATCAATGCGGCGCGCCAAAAACGCCGTTTGAGTCGATTAAAAAATAAGCGTTGTGTTGCCGACGCAATAACTGGCGAAAAAATAGCCCGGATAGCGGGGACATATTTTTTGTATCGGAATACGATATTTTTTTATGCCAGTAATGTGACAATTTAGTCAATCTACTATTTTCAAGCGGTCATATTTGCCGGCTTGTAGTTTATTTGTCTAAAAATGCTACCGCATTGTTAATGCAATGATACTAAAACTGCGGTGTTATTCTTTCTAAGGCGGATAAAGCGGCGGTTTGGTTTATTTCTCTCTAAGCCTTTGTGGATATTCATGTTTTGTTATAATTTCGGTTGCCAAAGATTTCATTTGCAAAAAGCGGAAACATGTTTCTGACAAAAGCTTAAGCGTGTTTACAGTACTGCAACCTTCCCGTAAAATGCCCACACACAAGAAACGACATTAAAGCCCTTTTTTTTATTGAGGTCGTTAGATGAGACTCAGGAAATACAATAAAAGTTTAGGGATTCTGTCATTGTTTTGCGCCTCCGCCCTGCTAAGCGGTTGCGATATGGCGTTAATGAATCCCAAAGGACAGATTGGACTGGAGCAACGTTCACTCATACTCACCGCCCTTGGGCTGATGTTATTAGTGGTTGTACCTGCAATCGTCATGGCAGTGGTTTTTGCCATCAAATATCGCGCGTCCAATACCCAGGCGACGTACAGCCCCAACTGGTCCCACTCCAGCAAAGTGGAACTGGTGGTGTGGACTGTCCCGATCCTGATCATTATTTTCCTGGCGCTCCTTACCTGGAAATCAACCCATGCGCTGGACCCCAGCAAGCCGATTGCCTCCGACGCCAAGCCCATCACCATCCAGGTGGTCGCCATGGACTGGAAGTGGCTGTTCATTTATCCTGAGCAGGGCATCGCCACCGTCAACCAGATAGCCTTCCCCACCAACGTGCCGGTCAGGTTCGAAATCACCTCCAACTCGGTGATGAATTCGTTCTTTATCCCGCGCCTGGGCGGCCAGATCTACGCCATGGCGGGCATGAACGCCACGCTGCATCTGATTGCCAACGAATCCGGCTCCTATGACGGCATCTCGTCGAACTTCAGCGGCAGGGGGTTCTCCGGCATGAAATTCAAGGCCATTGCCACGCCGGACCAGCAAGGGTTTGATGATTGGGTGGCCAAAGTTAAAGCCTCGCCGGAAACGCTCACCACCATGGATGCCTACGAACAGTTGGCCGCGCCCAGCGAATTCAATCCGGTTGAGTATTTCTCCAGCGTTAAGCCTGACTTGTACCATGCGGTGATTGATAAATTCATGGGCAAGGGCAAGAGCATGGACATGACCCAGGACAAGGACATGGACATGAGCATGAGTGAGCACTCTCACGCGGGAACCGAGGAATAACTACGATGTTGGGAAAATTAACGCTGGATTCGGTTCCGTACCACGAACCGATCATTATGATCACTGTCGCCGCCATTATCGTCATCGGCGCGGCGCTGGTGGCAGGCATTACGTATTTCGGTAAATGGGAATATCTCTGGAAAGAGTGGTTCACCACCGTCGATCATAAAAAAATCGGCGTCATGTATATGATCGTAGCGTTCGTCATGCTGCTGCGCGGCTTCGCCGACGCCATCATGATGCGTTCGCAGCAGGCGCTGGCCTCGGCCGGCGAGGCCGGCTTCCTGCCGCCGCACCATTACGACCAGGTGGTGACCGCCCACGGCGTCATCATGATCATCTTCATGGCCACCCCGTTCGTGGTCGGCCTGATGAACCTGGCGGTGCCGCTGCAAATCGGCGCGCGCGACGTGGCCTTCCCGTTCCTGAACTCGCTGAGCTTCTGGTTCTTCGTGGTGGGCGTGATCTTGATTAACGTCTCGCTGGGCATCGGCGAATTCGCTCAGACCGGCTGGGTCGCCTATCCGCCGCTGGCCGGCAAGGAGTACAGTCCCGGCGTCGGGGTCGACTACTGGATCTGGAGTATCCAGATAGCCGGTATCGGCACCACCCTCACCGGCGTTAACTTCTTCGCCACCATCATGCGCATGCGCGCGCC
This sequence comes from Sodalis sp. C49, assembly GCF_046352915.1. Taxonomy (NCBI): domain Bacteria; kingdom Pseudomonadati; phylum Pseudomonadota; class Gammaproteobacteria; order Enterobacterales; family Bruguierivoracaceae; genus Sodalis; species Sodalis sp. C49. The sequence goes on from NZ_CP163303.1 coordinate 2,292,436, forward strand.
GAACATGCCGATGATGAAAATGCCGGTCTTTACCTGGGCCTCGTTGTGCACCAACGTGCTGATCATCGCCGCCTTCCCGATCCTGACCGTGACCATCGTGCTGCTGACCCTGGACCGCTACCTCGGCACCCACTTCTTTACCAACGACATGGGGGGCAACATGATGATGTATGTCAACCTGTTCTGGGCCTGGGGCCATCCGGAAGTGTATATCCTGGTGCTGCCGGTGTTCGGCGTGTTCTCGGAAGTGGTGGCCACCTTCTCCAAGAAGCGGCTGTTCGGGTATACGTCCCTGGTATGGGCCACCATCGCCATTACCATCCTGTCGTTCTGCGTGTGGCTGCATCACTTCTTCACCATGGGCTCCGGGGCCAACGTCAACGCTTTCTTCGGCATCATGACGATGATTATCGCCATTCCGACCGGGGTTAAAATCTTCAACTGGCTGTTTACCATGTACCAGGGCCGTATCGTCTTTAACTCGGCCATGCTCTGGACCGTCGGCTTTATCATCACCTTCTCCATCGGCGGCATGACCGGGGTGCTGCTGGCGGTGCCGGGCGCCGACTTCGTGCTGCACAACAGCCTGTTCCTGATTGCCCACTTTCATAACGTCATCATCGGCGGCGTGGTGTTCGGCTGCTTTGCCGGCATGACCTACTGGTGGCCGAAGGCCTTCGGCTACACCCTGAATGAAAAATGGGGTAAACGCGCGTTCTGGTTTTGGATCGTCGGTTTCTATGTCGCCTTTATGCCGCTGTACGCCCTGGGCTTCATGGGCATGACCCGTCGTCTGAGCCAGCAGATTGATCCGCAGTTCCATGCCTTGCTGCTGGTTGCCGCCGGCGGGGCGGCGTTAATCGCGCTCGGTATCCTGTGCCAGGTCATCCAGATTGTGCTGAGCGTTATCCAGCGCGATCAGAACCGCGATTTGACCGGCGACCCGTGGGGCGGACGCACCCTGGAATGGTCCACCTCCTCGCCGCCGCCGTTCTATAACTTTGCCGTGGTGCCGGATGTCCAGGATCACCGCGACGCCTTCTGGCAGATGAAGGAAGACGGCACCGCTTACCAGAAACCGGCGTCCTACGAGCCGATCCATATGCCGAAAAACACCGGCGCGGGCGTGGTGATCGCGGCGTTCAGCCTGTTCTTCGGGTTTGCCATGATCTGGCATATCTGGTGGCTGGCGATTATCGGCTTCGCCGGCATGATCGTTACCTGGATTGTGCACAGCTTCAAGGAAGACGTGGACTACTACGTGCCCGTCGCGGAAGTGGAACGCATCGAAAACCGTCATTTTGAACAAATCAGCGAAGCGGGCCTGAATAATGTCAACTGAGATCTTACATAATCACGATCATGTAGACGCCCATGCCGGCCATGGGCACCACGACGCCGGGGCGATTAAGGTCTTCGGCTTCTGGATTTACCTGATGAGCGACTGTATTTTATTCGCCACGCTGTTCGCCACCTATGCCGTACTGGTTAACAGCACCGCGGGCGGTCCGTCGGGTAAGGAAATCTTTGAACTGCCGTTTGTGCTGGTGGAAACCTTCTGCCTGCTGTTCAGCAGCATTACCTACGGCATGGCGATACTTGCCATGAACCAGGGCAATAAAAGCCGGGTTAACGCCTGGCTGGGCCTGACGTTCCTGTTCGGACTGGCGTTTATCGGCATGGAGCTGTATGAATTCCATCACCTGATTGCCGAAGGCAACGGCCCGGACCGCAGCGGCTTCCTCTCGGGGTTCTTTACCCTGGTGGCGACGCACGGTCTGCACGTGACCTCGGGACTGATCTGGATGGCGGTAATGATGGTACAGGTGGCGAAACGCGGCCTCACCGCCACCAACCAGACCCGGTTGATGTGCCTGAGCCTGTTTTGGCATTTCCTTGACGTAATCTGGATATGCGTCTTTACCGTGGTGTACTTGATGGGGGCCATGTAATGAGTAGTCATGCAACAACCGGGCACGGCGGCGCCAGCCACGGCAGCCTGAAGTCGTATCTCATCGGTTTTGTCCTGTCGATCATCCTGACCGTCATTCCTTTTGTCATGGTGATGAACGGCTCGGCGACCAAGACCACACTGATTGCCGTACTGGCGCTGTGCGCTGTGGTGCAGATCATGGTCCACCTGGTGTATTTCCTGCATCTGGATCGCTCCTCCGAGCAGCGGTGGAACGTGGTGGCGCTGGTCTTCGCCGTACTCATCATCGCCATTCTGGTTGTCGGTTCCCTGTGGGTCATGCTGCATCTGAACTACAACCTGATGAGCCATTAACCGAGCGTAATCCTGATGATTAAGCAATACCTGCAAGTAACAAAACCAGGAATTATTTTCGGTAATTTAATTTCTGTCATCGGCGGATTTTTGCTGGCCTCCAAAGGCCAAATTGACCATGCCTTATTTTTCGCCACCTTAATCGGTGTCTCACTGGTGGTCGCCTCGGGTTGTGTTTTCAACAACTTTATCGACCGGGACATTGATAAAAAAATGGAAAGGACCAAGAACCGGGTCCTGGTGAAAGGACTTATCTCCCCGCAAGTGACCCTGGTTTACGCGACTGTGTTGGGTATCGCCGGTTTTGTGCTGCTGTACGTGGCGGCCAACCCGCTGGCCATGTGGCTGGCGGTGGCGGGCTTTATTGTCTATGTGGGCGTTTATAGCCTGTATATGAAGCGCAAGTCAGTTTATGGCACCCTTATCGGCAGTTTGTCCGGCGCGGCGCCGCCGGTTATCGGCTACTGCGCCGTCAGCGGCCGGTTCGATATGGGCGCGTTGATTCTGCTGCTGATTTTCAGTCTCTGGCAAATGCCACATTCTTACGCCATCGCCATTTACCGTTTCAAGGACTACCAGGCGGCGTCAATCCCGGTGCTGCCGGTAAAACGCGGCATATCGGTGACCAAAAACCATATTACCCTGTATATTATCGGGTTTATGGTGGCGACGCTGATGCTGACCCTGGGCGGTTACGCCGGCTATAAATATTTTATCGTCGCGGCCGCGGTCAGCGTCTGGTGGCTGGGCATGGCGTTGCAGGGCTATAAATCGGCCAACGACGACAAGGTCTGGGCGCGCAAGCTGTTTATTTTCTCCATCGTGGCGATCACCTCATTGAGCGTGATGATGTCCGTGGACTTTATGGTCCCGGCCAGCAACAGCCTGTTATCGTACGTCTGGTAAAATCCGCATTGACCTATGGCTGGCAAAGCCCCGGTTTTGCCAGCCCCCTGCCCCGCCATCGACACCCTTTCGCCGCCATCTGTTACATCTGTTAAAAGACGTTCCGTTTACCCGGTTCGCACGGCGCATTAAAATGATGTGGGTAGCTCTCTTGAGGTAGTAATGAACGATACTAAAATGACCGGCAGCGAACTGCGCGCCACCTGGGGCTTGGGTACGGTGTTCTCGTTACGCATGCTGGGCATGTTTATGGTGCTGCCGGTACTGACCACTTACGGTATGGCATTACAAGGCGCCAGCGAAGCCCTGATTGGGCTGGCCATCGGCATCTATGGCCTGGCGCAGGCGCTATTCCAGGTACCTTTCGGCCTGATCTCCGACCGGGTCGGCCGCAAGCCGCTGATTATCGGCGGGCTGCTGGTGTTTGCCCTGGGCAGCGTTATCGCCGCCCTCACCGATTCGATCTGGGGCGTCATTTTAGGGCGTGCGCTGCAGGGATCGGGGGCCATCGCCGCCGCCGTTATGGCGCTGCTGTCCGATTTAACCCGCGAGCAGAACCGCACCAAAGCCATGGCATTTATCGGCGTCAGCTTCGGCGTCACCTTTGCCATCGCCATGGTGCTGGGGCCGATAATAACCCATGCCCTGGGCCTGCATGCGCTGTTTTGGGGTATCGCCCTGCTGGCGCTGGCGGGCATCATCATCACCCTGGCCATCGTACCGGCGGCGGATAGCCATATGCTTAACCGCGAGTCCGGCATCGTCAGAGGAAGCTTTAGCAAGGTGCTGGCCAACGGCCAGCTGGTTAAGCTCAATATCGGCATTTTTTGCCTGCATGCGCTGCTGATGTCGAGTTTCGTCGCCCTGCCGCCGATGATGGCCAAGGCCGGCCTGGCGCCCGCCGATCATTGGAAAGTCTATCTTATTACCATGCTGGTATCCTTTGCCGCGGTAGTGCCATTTATCATCTACGCCGAGGTTAAGCGGCGGATGAAGCGGGTATTTATGATCTGCATTACCCTGTTGCTGCTGGCGGAAATCGTGCTGCTGGCCGCGGGGCAGCATTTGTGGACGATATTTGCCGGCATCCAGATTTTTTTCCTGGCGTTCAATGTCATGGAAGCCATTCTGCCCTCGCTTATCAGTAAAGAAGCACCGGCCGGGTATAAAGGCACCGCCATGGGCGTCTATTCCACCAGCCAGTTTCTCGGCGTGGCGGCCGGCGGTAGCCTGGGGGGATTATTGTATCAATGGCAGGGGGCGTGGCTGGTATTTACCTTTGGCGCGGCGCTGGCGGCGATGTGGTGGGTTATCAGCATTTCGCTTAAGGAACCGCCTTATGTCAGCAGCCTGCGCATTACCTTGTCGGAACTGGCGGTTAAGGATGGCGCGCTGGCGGAAAGACTGAAAGCGCAGCCTGGGGTTACCGAGGTGGTGGTGGTGGCGGAAGAACGGAGCGCCTATATCAAAATTGATACCAAGCAAACCAGCCGATTAGAACTCGAACGGTTGATAAGCTTGGTATAAACCAAATTTATTAGGGTCTCTACTTAGGTCTTGGATTGAATAAATCCCAGGCGCTGTCCGATAATGAAAGCATATGAGTATAGGGTTCAAAAGTGTATAGCATCATCTGCGGCAGCCCAAAAATAACGCCATGGATTCAATCGGCAAAAGACGCCATCAATATATTGATAACGAAGACCCGCCTTACCTAGCTCACTGAAAAGGCTATTTAAGTTGGCAAATTTATAATCAATTACGCCTCTGGCGGGGAACACGACGTCCACATTATACCGTTGAGATAGATGGAATAGCGTCTCATATGCTTGTTCTTCGATTTCCAAGCTGTCTTCAATTGGATATTGCATAAGATTATAATTAATTACATAAGCCCCAGGAAGAACAATATTCCTTGATTGATAGCTACTATCCATAATGCCAACCAACCCAGGATCATTAAGAAATCGCCCTTCGCGCCCAAAAAAACGGACAGCGGTGCCATCAGAAACCTCAATACGTTCACCACTAAAAAATGGTTGAGCCCCATGGGCGTCAATGATTAATCGATCGGAATATTGCGAGCCTCTGAATATAATAAAATCTTCGCCTAACATTTCCCCACCCGCAGCCAATGCAGCCCTATTAGCAGCGAGTACCGACAACTTCGCACCCGCCGCCGCCGCACCCAAGGCTCCTAATCCACCGAGGCCTGTCCCTAATGAAACCCAACCGAGAATAGCTGATGTACGCGGATTCGATCCTTCTAAAGCAGCCGAAGCAATTCCGGTCGCGGCGGAGGTGAGCTCAAGTAAACCTGCCACCCCATATAAGGCCATCACGCCCGCGGTGGCTGCCGCCAATGAGTAGCCGAAGGTAGGTATGGCTAACACTAACCCTATCACACTAAATAAAACGGTAAATGCTAATCTTCTGCTTAAGTGACCATCCAAATCAATGCCGTTTATTGGATCATTGTTGCAATAGACGTAGGGGTTTATGCCCCCCGCACCAAATGGGCTGAGGCTGTCGGGGCTGTTAAAGCGCATTAAAATCGGGTTGTATGAACGGTAGCCATTGCCCAATGGGTAAGCGCCGGTAATAGCATCGCGCAGCTCACCCTTAAATCCCGGCAAGGCTGGATCCTCCGTTTGACGGTAACCCCATGGGGTGTACAAATGGAGTTCGGTATTAAAGGTGGCAGTAACGTCAAAACTTACGCGGCCGGTTAAAACTACATTTAGCAATCTATCTCTCGCCATTTCTGCCATGTCTTCAAAAAAACCGTTGGCTCTTGATATCTTTAACCATTTAGCAACCCAGGCAGTATCATTGGCATCAGCATCACGTTTCAACTGTGGTGTATTATGCTCGTATATAATGTTACTCACCGGCTGATGATCAATTTCTTCTTTTGCCAGGCGATCCATGCCATCATAATCATAATTACCTGAATGCTCAGGTGAATGGGCTTTTATTAGCCGCCCGAGAATATCGTACTGCAATGTACGCCCCGCCTCGTCCACATCCATTCTCCCATTAGCATCATAGTGGAGTGAAATTAACGGGGGATAGACTGGAGCACTGTGTGAGACCGAGGTCAATTGAGTAGGATCATCCGGATTGTCATAATGAAACTCCGCATAATCATCTCCATAAAAAAAATGCGTGTGACAGCGGGTCATATTATTCAACGCATCGTAGGAAAAATTCTGTTCATCAAATTGTTGACCATAAGCATCCGTAGCAAACTCATGGCTTTCACTTTTCATATGAATAAGCCGGTTACACTCGTCATATTCGTATAATTCATGGTTTACAAGTTTTTCATCCAAAGTGATCTTTTTATCAAGAATATTCCCATTTCGTTCATAAAAATATTCTATTGTTAGTTTCGTTTCCTTGAAATTGGTTTGAAAATCCGCTCCCATAACAATTTCACGTTTATACTCACGACTGAACTCATCATAGGAAAATTTGGTATTAACGTAAAAATCAACATAACCATCGGTATGGTTTAACTCGGCCACGCGGCCAAAATCATCGTAATCCGTTTTAGTGTAAGAATTAATATTTTGACCTAATATTTGTTGACCTGTTTGTTTAGAGTACCAAAAAGAACGTTCATAAGTGGATGATGGATTATCCCCTGACAGACTACCTTTTTTTTCAGCGCCCAACAATGTCCAATCGAATCTAATACTAGCGTTGATGTCAGAAGAAAAATCTTCTTGCCCAAGTTGCCCAGAAGGTGAATAAAACCAGCGTTGCATAATCCGCCCCCGGCCTACCGGATAGTCAACATTTTCACTTGTCGAAGCTTGTATTTTCCCGGCCAGGGTATTCCAGGAATATACTTTGTATAGACTTCGATCGGCTACTAAACTGACCACATTGCCCAATTCTGGAATATATTGATATTCAAGTGATTGTCCCGCCGGGGTGGTTACTACGCTAGGTTTAGGATTAGCACCAATATATTCATAAGTATATCTGCGCCCGCCAGAAACGGACTCCTTCAAACGTCCCAAACTATCGAATGCCTGAGTGCCTAATATCGTCACGTTTTCCTGTATATCTTGTACACTAACTTCGGTTACGCAGGGTTTATCAGTATGGACGGCATACTTTCGTAAAGTTGCATTTTTATCAGGCAAACCTACCATAACTTGCCTATGAAACGCATCATATTCGTAATGGGTGACATAGCCTTTTTCGTCTTTGTACTCACGCAGCAAGCCGTAGCCATCATATCTTGAGCTAGTTTCAGAATAAACGCTGCCATCAAGACTAATACATGATTTTTTTAGCGGTTGCATCCCTATATTAAAATCGATCCTGATATCGCCAAGTTTTTTATTAGGATCGGTGGAACTGTATTTTTTCAAGGTTGCCTGAAGTTTAATCGGATCAAACTGTATTTCCTCATGGGTTCCGTCACTGCGTCTTATCACGCTGACATTTCCCCAAGGTTCATATTCCATGGTAGCTGTAATACTTACGCTTTCTTCTATTTCATCAGGTGTGGGAACAAAGTGGTCAGTCAGGGTATTAGATAAAACCTGGCTAATAGCATTATATTCCTTACTTTCGATCTCAAACCATTCATCGCTTTCGGCGCGATCAATATTATTGGATGCCTTTTTAACTGGCCTTCCTAGACCATCAAACCAGCTGCGTATCTTATTGCCGGAAGCATCGGTGGTGGTTGTCACCCCAAAATTACCGTCACAGTTTCTCTCTATGTAGTAATCTAGTGTGCTTATACGTTGATAGGCGGTGCCGGGATTTTGCGTGTGCCGGATTAAACGGCCCAACAAATCATAGTCATAATTGTGTTGACTGTTTTGCGCATCGACTTCTGACAGCACGCGTCCGGTGCAAGAAGAGGTTCTGCTGGCGGTGGCATAGGCTAGGCCATCATAGCCGGTGTCATCCCTGGATATGACTAAAATAACACCCGACAAGAAATAGGTAAATTGTGTGGTGGCGGGATAGCTGTGATCGCCATCGATAAACGTTTTGACCCTCCGTTCTAGCCTGCCATGCATTGGGTTGTTGTTAAGAGGGCTGCTTATATAGAATAGTTCCTCGCTGGTGATAAGTACCTCTTCTGATTTCACCGATTCATGGGCATAAAAGTGGCTTTTTTTCGGAACAATGGACCAGGCGGCCGGTGCATTATCTATTGAGGGAAAACTTTCATATTCATGTACTGTCACTGTATATTCAGTAATAAATTCCCGACTAGAAGGTTTGATGGTTTGTTTATATAAATAGCGTACAAACCCCCAGGGATCTAATGTCTCTGGATGCTCCTTATTATTCTGATAATATTCATTTTCGATAATCATACCATCGGGATTTTGCTGCCAAACTAGGTTGCCGCCTTCGTCGTAGCGCGTTTCGGTAGTTTCCACCCTGGTGATTTTATCCGGAGATATGTAGGTTATTTTTTGAGTGGACGCCAGCTGATATTGACTGGGCTGGGCATCAAAAGGCTCTGTCAAATTAGAATTAAACACAGTTTCTTTTTTAGTGACATAGCTTTTTGAGTCACGCGTTACCGTTTTTATCACTTCTATATCATTATGCAATACATCAAATACATATCGAATACTAATGGTATCAGCACCGTTTGTATATTCTTCATGTTGATAGTATTGATAATCAAAAAGATACTGACTATGCTCAAGCAGATAGTCACGATAGTGTACCCAAAATTGTTCAGGGGAGTGACCGCCAAGAAAATTGGATAAAGAGTAGGTGTAGTTGCTGGTGATGAGGGGAGTTTTACCGCCGATGCTTGTTACCTTTTTCGATACTCTCGGTAATGCCGGTAAATACGCGCTAGTAGGGAAGACCGTTGCGCTATCTTCATAGGTTATTTCATACGTAATATCAGGATCGGCATGCATTTTTGTAAGTAAGCGGTAATGAAGAAAATTAGTATATTCAAATTCGGAACTCGCCAATATTTCGTTTTCGCTTAAGGTCAACACTTCGCTAAGACTATTATGGTCATCAAATCGTAATGCGAACGAAATAGATTCTTGGGTGCCCGGCCAGGCAGTTATTAAAGTAAGCCGATCTTCGGGGAGACCACTTTGATTGAAATAATCAATTCTTAAGGTCCCAAAATCATTGTCGACTATGGAAGTCAACTTAGGCATCGTATTGGAGTCGACAATATCCCATTGAAACATCAACATTAAACCAAAGGGGTTGTAAATCCTCAGGACAACTTTGAACGTGTCCATCTTTTGCGGGCTGCCTAATTCTTCCACTATGCCATTTTTCCATATAATCCGATAACCGTTTTCTGTTCTAACAAAATGGAAGTTAGTCAGTTTTTTTTGTATCACCTCAATGCCTTGTGGGGTTTCGATGACACTATATTGTTCACCTGAACTCAGTACTAAAATCCCATAGGCAGTATCATAATAAGAATAGCCAAGATGAAATCCTAAGCCAAAACCATAATTAAAGCTACCAAACCCATTATAGCTGAGCGCGACCTGGAAAACGGGCCCTAATCCCGCATTGCCCACCAAGTTCACTAAGGGCAAATAAACATTAAACATGCCGGTACGCGGATTGACCGTGGTTTGATTGGCATCGCTATAATTAAATGCCTGGGATGAAAATTGTCTACTCATGATGACACCTCACCTACTGTTGCTATTATGACAAATTTTTCACAGTGAGTAACAAACGGTATAAGTACTTTTCGCGTAATGTGAGAAAGGTATAATCATTTATTCCCGCGTGAAAAAATTTATAGAAATTAAGAAATAAGGCTTAAAGCATATAAATACTGTCGACTCGCTAACTCTTGGGGAAAGCATTATGATGCCCACGCCAAAACGACATTAAGCCTTGGCGTTAGACTTCACACATTAATGCCACCAATCGTTTAAATAATTTTCTGTTAAGTTAAAAACGCTAAAGAAGATCACTGTAAAATCAATGCATACATTTATGTTATATAAACAGATATGTTATAAATTTTACATAGAGTGACTTTTTAATTAATATTACTCGTTCCTCTACAAAGATATTTATTCCCCATAGTGATAGCAAACAGAGGGATTCATTTCAATAGGCATGCATTGATTATGCAAAAAAGGGTATTCAGGCGGCATTTTTTGATACGCTAAAACTAAAAACCGCGCCCGCTCTATTTAATAACAGACGCCTATCTTATTAAGTTATATAGATTAAAATGGGCAAGTCGCCCTGCCGTCAGCCCAGCACTTAATCGCGAAAATTAGTAAACTGAAACGGCTGGCCCAGCTCTCCGCCTTTGACCAGCGCCATGGCGCCCTGCAAATCATCGCGGGATTTGCCGGTAACCCGTACCTGCTCGCCCTGGATTTGCACCTGTACCTTCAGCTTGCTGTCTTTGATCAGTTTCACCAGCTTCTTGGCCAGGGTGGATTCGATGCCTTGCTTGAGCTTGGCCTCGACGCTATAGGTTTTGCCGCTGCGCGCCATCTCGTCCGGCAGCTCTATCGCCCCGCCCTCAATACCGCGTTTGGCCAATTTTTCCCGCAGGATCTCGACCAGTTGCTGCACCTGGAAATCGGATTCGCTGGTGGCGGTGATGCTTTGGTTTTTTTCATTGAGCTCAAAACTTGCCGGTACGTTGCGAAAATCCCAGCGGGTGGTGAGCTCGCGGCTGGCATTCTCCACCGCGTTGCGAACTTCCTGCATATCTATTTCTGAAACGATGTCAAATGAGGGCATAATGTGTCTCCGGCTGCCATTCTTTGGTTAGCATCATACCCGCTTGGTTTGCCAGATACAAAATACTGTCCGCGGCGTCGGCAAAAAAATGAATAGGCCTAAAACGGCCCTTGATAGGCAGCGAATATGTCTATAATCAGAGCAATCTACGCGCAGGCAGGCGCTGGTTGGCTTAATGCATAGCAAAGGTTAAAACATGAATATTACCGTTCTCGGGTGTGGCGCCATCGGCCAGTTGTGGCTGGCCGGACTGGTGAGCCAGGGGCACAACGTCCAGGGATGGCTGCGCGTGCCGCAGTCGTCTTGTACGGTGGATGTGGTGACGCCCCTGGGGGAGAACGTGCGGCATCAGTTGCCCGCCAACAACGCCGCGCTTTTGTCCGGGAGTGATCTCTTGCTGGTGACGCTGAAAGCCTGGCAGGTTTCCGGCGCCATCCGCACGCTGTTGCCGCAGCTCAGGGCGGACTGCGCCATTTTATTGCTGCATAACGGCCTGGGCACCCGCGAAGAGCTGCCTGCGCTTACCCAGCCGTTGTTGCAGGGCATCACCACCCACGCGGCTTATCGCAGCGAGAGCGGCAGCATTATCCATGTCTATAACGGTACCACCCGTATCGGCCCGCTGACGGAAAACGCGCAGTCCATCAGCCACCTGGCGGAAAAGCTGCACGAGGCGTTGCCGGATGTGGCCTGGCATAACAATATCGCCGCTTCCTGCTGGCTTAAACTGGCCGCCAACTGTGTCATCAACCCGCTGACGGCGGCCTATGAGTGCCGTAACGGCGAGATAGAACAGTATATCGATCAGATCGAAGCGCTGTGCCGCGAAGTGGCGATGGTCATGGATCGCGAGGGATACCATACTTCTTATGAAAGCCTGCTGTTTTACGTTGGGCAAACCATTAAAAGCACCGCGGGCAATACGTCGTCGATGCTGCAGGATATTCGCGCCCAGCGTCATACCGAGATTGACTATATTAATGGTTACCTGGTGCGGCGGGCGCGGGTACATGGCCTGAGCGTACCGGAAAACCAGCGGTTGTATGAGCTGATCAAACAGAAGGAGGACCACTATGGGCGTCTCGGCGATGGTATGTCTGGCGACTGGGAGTGAAGAAACCGAAGCGGTGACCGTGATCGATCTGCTGGTCAGGGCCGGCATTGAGGTGACGGTGACGGGCGTGGGCGTGGGCAACGCGAGCCATGGGATTGTCTGCTCGCGCGGAGTACGGCTGCTGGCCGATGCCCCGCTGGCGACGGTGGCCGGCCGGGCGTTCGACGTTATCGTCCTGCCGGGCGGCGTCAAGGGCGCCGAGGCCCTGCGCGACAGCGCGGCGCTGATTGATTGCCTGCGTCTGGCAAGTCGCGCCGGCAGACTGATTGCCGCCATCTGCGCGGCGCCGGCGTTGGTGCTGGTACATCATCGCCTGTTTCCTGATGCCGCGTTAACGGGGTTCCCGGCGTTGAAAGACCGGATCCCGGCGTCGCAATGGCGGGACGAGCGGGTCGTTTACGATAAAACGGCGAACCTGCTGACCAGCCAGGGTCCGGGTACGGCGATGGAGTTTGCCTTGCATATTATCGGGCTGCTACTGGGCGGAAGCAAAGCGGCGGAAGTGGCGGCGCAGCTGGTGCTGCCTGCGGGCATACGGGATTTCGCCGGGTAACTCACTCCGGGATCCCGGCCGGCGATGGCGAACACGCTTGCCGTTTGCCGTATTTAGCGTACGGCAAGCGGCCGGGACGCGGCCTTTAAGGGCGGTATACCTTGACGTTGTGAAAGCCCTGCTCACGCAGGTACAGCGCCTGCAGCCGGCTCATGACGCCCCGCTCGCAGTACAGGAGATAGGACTTGCTCTGGTCAAGGGTGCCGAACTGGGTGCCGAGCTTATAGAACGGCAGCGCCTGGACCACGATGTTGTCCATCAGCAGCGGCTGGCTTTCCTGCTCGTCCACCGGGCGGATATCCAGCACGATATCATTGCCGCCGACGTCGGCCGCGGTTTCCACTTCCACCACATCCTGGCGGGTCTGCTCGATGATTTCGCGGATATCGATGCTGCTGGCGTCCGCCACCGCCCGTTCGAGCACGCTGAAGTCAAAATGCGCTTCTTCCTGCTCGATACGATGCTTTACGGCCCTGACCGTGGGACTTTTAGAAATCACGCCGCAATATTCCGGCATGGTTTTGGCGAATTCCTCAGTGCCGATGGCGCGCGCCGTATTGATGATCTGCTCTTTATCATGGGAAATCAGCGGCCGCAGCACCAGCGTATCGGAGACGTTATCGATCAGGCGCAGGTTGGTGAGGGTCTGGCTGGAGACCTGCCCCAGGGCTTCACCGGTCACCAGCGCCTGGATGCCGAAGCGTTCCGCCATTTCCGATGCCGCGCGGATCATCATGCGCTTGAGCACCACGCCCATTTGGCCGTCATCGACTTTTTCCAGGATTTCACCCACAACGGCGGCAAAATCAATGGCGATAAACCGCACCCGGTGGGAACTGCCGTAGCGGTTCCAGAGATGATGCGCCACCTGGCGCACGCCGATTTCATGCGCCGCGCCGCCCAGGTTAAAGAAGCAGTAATGCACCCGGCAGCCGCGGCGCATCAGCATATAGCTGGAAACGCCGGAATCAAAACCGCCGGAAATCAGCGACAGCACATCTTCCTGGGTACCGATAGGGAATCCGCCAATGCCTTCATAGCGCGCGGTGATAAGCAGCAGGCGATCGTCTTCGATTTCCAGGTGGATGGTTTCTTCGGGATGGTTGAGCCGCACGCGGGTGCCAGACACGTTCTGGTTCAGGCCGCCGCCGACGTAGCGTTCCACATCCTGCGAAGTAAATTCATGGGTGCCGCGGCGTTTTACGCGCACGCAAAATGTTTTATCCACCAGCCGGTCGTGGTACTGCGCCAGCGTCTGCACATAAATGTCGTGCATATCCGTATAGGTGTGTTCTTCCACCGCCAGGATATGATGGATGCCGGGAATACGGGTCAGCGCCTCGCAGATAACCGGGCGCTTGCTCTCGTCCCTGGCGCGTACGATGATATGATCCCAATGACGCACCACCGTCAGGGACTCGTCATAATGTTTCATGACGTTGCGGATATTGCTGGCGAGAATTTTAATAAAGCGCAACCGTACCGACTGGCTTTTTATCGTAATTTCCGGAAACAGTTTGATGATAAACTTCATGGCGATAGTCGTTATGTGATCAGAAGAAAAAGGTAACGTAGCGGAACACGTCATATAATAAGATAGGGATAATCCGGCGCAGTACGCCTGGATATTACCCTTAGCATCCGAGGCGCGCAGTATATCACTTTACGCCGCGGCATTGAGCCCAATTTGCTTATCATCGCACTCTGGGCTAACGTTGTCTGTTTTCATATGCCATGCCCTTTACGTTGGTGAAAAAATCGTTATGCCGAAAAAAACCGAACAGCCCGCCAGTTTTGAAACTGCACTAAAAGAATTGGAACAGATTGTCACCCGCCTGGAATCGGGCGAGCTTCCGCTGGAAGAGGCGCTGAACGCATTTGAACAGGGCGTGCAGCTGGCGCGCCACGGCCAGCAGACCTTGCAGCAGGCGGAGCAGCGGGTGCAGATATTGCTTAGCGACGAGAACACTGCGCCGCTGACGCCGTTTACCCCGGACGCGGAATAAACCATGGAGTTCGCGCTGCAGCTAAAGGCCTGCCATCTGCGGGTCGACGGGGCGCTGGACCGGTTTTTCGCTTCCCTGGATCCCCGGGAACCGCTGACCCAGGCCATGCGCCACGGCGCGTTACTGGGCGGCAAGCGCCTGCGGCCGTTCCTGGTTTACCGTACCGGCCAGCTGTTCGGCCTGCCTTTGGCGGACCTGGACGCGCCGGCGGCGGCGGTGGAATGCATCCACGCGTATTCCCTCATCCATGACGACCTGCCGGCAATGGACGACGACGACCTGCGGCGCGGTCAACCGACCTGCCATATTAAATTTGGTGAAACCACCGCCATCCTGGCCGGGGACGCGCTGCAAGCCCTGGCGTTTTCCATTCTGGCCGACGCGCCGATGCCGTCGGTGGCGACGCGGGATCGCCTGGCGATGATCTCGGCGCTGGCCCAGGCCAGCGGCGCGGCCGGCATGTGCCTCGGCCAGGCGCAGGATTTGGCGGCGGAAGTGACGCCGGTCAACCTGGCGGATCTCGAGACCATTCACCGTTATAAGACCGGCGCGCTGATCCGCTCGGCGGTAACCATGGGCGCGCTGGCGGCCGGGGAACCGGGCCGTGCGGCCCTGCCCTTCCTCGATCGTTATGCCGCCGCCATCGGCCTGGCCTTCCAGGTCCAGGACGATATTCTCGACGTGGTGGGCGATACCGCGACGCTTGGTAAACGCCAGGGCGCGGATCAACAGCTGGGCAAAAGCACCTACCCGGCGCTGCTGGGGCTTGATAACGCGCGCGCCAAGGCACATGATCTGATCCAGGAGTCATTGGCGGCTTTAACGCATGTCGAAAGCCTGGGTTATGATACGTCGGCCCTGAACGCGCTGGCACGGTTTGTCATTGAACGCGATAAGTAAAAAAAAGCGTCTTTTTCCATCCCAGATATGAGTATCCGATGAGTATTGATCTGACGAAGTACCCGACGTTGGCCTTAGCCGAAGTACCCGCCGAGCTGCGGCTGCTGCCGAAAGAGAGTTTAGTGAGGCTCTGCGACGAGCTGAGGCGGTTCCTGCTGGACAGCGTCAGCCGCTCAAGCGGCCATTTCGCCTCGGGTCTGGGTACCGTGGAACTTACCGTTGCGCTGCATTATGTCTATAACACCCCGTTTGATCATGTGGTGTGGGACGTCGGCCACCAGGCCTATCCGCACAAAATCCTGACCGGACGCCGCGACCAGATCGGCACCATTCGCCAGAAAGACGGCCTGCATCCTTTTCCCTGGCGCGGCGAAAGCGACTATGACGTGCTGTCGGTCGGCCACTCCTCCACCTCCATCAGCGCCGGGCTCGGCATGGCGGTGGCCGCCGGACATGAAGGCAAAGGGCGCCGTACCGTGTGCGTCATCGGCGACGGCGCCATTACCGCCGGCATGGCGTTCGAGGCGATGAACCATGCGGGGGATATCAAGTCGGACCTGCTGGTGATCCTCAATGATAACGAAATGTCGATCTCCGAAAACGTCGGCGCGCTGAACAACCATCTGGCGCAGATTCTTTCCGGCAAGCTGTACTCTACCCTGCGCGAGGGAGGCAAGCGGGTGCTGTCCGGCATTCCGCCCATTAAGGAGCTGGTCAAGCGCACCGAGGAACATATCAAGGGCATGGTGGTGCCCGGTACGCTGTTCGAGGAACTGGGATTCAACTATATCGGCCCGGTGGACGGGCACGATGTACTGGGACTGGTGCATACGCTGAAAAACATGCGCGCCATGAAAGGCCCGCAGTTCCTGCATATCATGACCAAAAAGGGCAAGGGGTATGCCCCGGCGGAGAAAGACCCCATCAGTTGGCATGCGGTGCCGAAATTTGATCCCGAGACCGGTACCCTGCCCAAAAGCGCCGGCGGGCTGCCCACTTATTCGGCGATTTTCGGCAACTGGCTGTGCGAGACGGCGGCGACTGACGATAAACTGATGGCAATCACCCCCGCCATGCGCGAAGGCTCGGGCATGGTGCGCTTTTCGCGGCAGTACCCCGGCCAGTATTTCGACGTGGCCATTGCGGAACAACATGCCGTGACCTTCGCCGCGGGCCTGGCCATCGGCGGTTATAAACCGGTAGTGGCCATTTACTCCACCTTTTTACAGCGCGCCTACGATCAGCTGATCCATGACGTGGCCATCCAGCGTTTGCCGGTATTGTTCGCCATCGATCGCTGCGGCATCGTCGGCGCCGACGGGCCGACCCACCAGGGCGCGTTTGATTTATCCTTCCTGCGCTGCGTGCCCCACATGGTTATCATGACGCCGAGCGATGAAAACGAATGTCGGCTGATGTTGCATACCGGTTATCACTATCAGGACGGACCGTCGGCGGTGCGTTATCCACGCGGCAGCGGTACCGGCGCGGCGCTGGCGCCACTGGCGCCACTGGCCATCGGCAAGGGGATCATCCGCCGCCAGGGCGAAAAGATCGCCATCCTTAACTTCGGCACCCTGCTGGCCGACGCGCGCGTCGTCGCCGACGCGCTAAACGCCACCCTGGTGGACATGCGTTTTGTTAAACCGCTGGATGAAAGTCTTATCGAGGAACTGGCCGCCAGCCACGAAGCGCTGGTGACGCTGGAGGAGAACGCCGTCATGGGCGGCGCCGGCAGCGGCGTGAATGAATTTCTGATGCACCAGCGGCTGCTGGTGCCGGTCTTGAATATCGGCCTGCCCGATCGGTTTATCCCGCAGGGCAGCCAGGAGGAAATGCGCGCCGCGCTCGGGCTGGACAGCGCCGGGATCCAAGCCCGGATTGAGCGCTGGCTGGCCTGAGGGTTTGGCGCGGCGCCTTAGGTAAGCCCGGTGCCGGCGGGCCTACCGTGCCATGGGGCGCTCGGTCGGGCGAAAAAACCACGCCCGATTCAACCCCATTGGCGCGCTCTCCCTTGAACACGTCTGCTTTAAGCGCGGTGGTGGCGGGCATACCGCGCCATGGGGCGCTCGGTCGGGCGGGAAAATCACGCCCGATTCAACCCCATCGGCACGCTCTCCCTTGAACACGTCTGCTTTAAATTCGGTGCTGGCGGGCTATTTTTTCAGTGATTTTCCTGCCATTCGCCCGATGCTTCAGGCTCCGTTTCCGGACGCGACAGCATGGCGGTGGCGATACCGTTGCCCAGTACGTTAATACCTGACCGCCCCATATCCAGCACATGGTCGATACCCATCAACAGCAGGATACCCGCCACCGGGATATTAAAACTTGGAATGGTGGCCGCCAGCACCACCAGCGCCGAGCGCGGCACGCCGGCAATGCCTTTGGACGCCAGCATCAGGGTCAGCATCAGCATGGTGATTTCCGCGGCGGTGAGCCGGATGTTATAGGCCTGGGCGATAAACATGGCGGCAAACGAGCAGTAGATCATCGACCCCACCAGATTAAACGAATACCCCAGCGGCAGCACAAACGAGGCGATATTGTTCGGGCAGCCGAAACGCCGCAGCTGCTCGAGGGTCTTGGGATAGGCGGCCTCGGAGCTGCTGGTGGTGAACGCCAGGATCACCGGCTCTTTCAGCATGCTCAGCAGGCGAAACGTGGCGGATTTCAACACCAGGTAACAGAACCCTATCATCAGCACGCAGCACAGCGCGATGGCCAGGTAATAGCCGCCGATAAACGACGCGTAGCTTTTCAGGATGCCCAACCCTTCGTTGGCGATAACCGACGACACGGCGGCAAAGATGGCGAGCGGCGCCATATACATCACATAGCCCGTCACCTTCAGCATGATATGGGAGACCACGTTCAGTCCGTCCGCCAGCGGTTTATTGAATTTCTCCCCCAGCGACGCCCCGGCGATGCCGAAGAATAACGAAAACACCACGATTTGCAGGATTTCGTTATGCCCCATGGCGTCAACGATGCTGGTGGGGAAGGTATGGGCAATAAAGGTCTTGAACGACATGCCGCTGGCGGCAAGGCCGGTATCCACCGCCTGGGCGGGGATTTGCAGGTTAAGGCCGGCGCCGGGCTGCATGAGGGTGACCACCGTCAGCCCGAGCAAAATGGACACCACGGAGGACGAGATAAACCAGAGAAAGGCTTTGCCGCCCAGGGCGCCGATGGCCGAGGTATCGCCCATATTCATGATGCCTACCGTCAGCGTGGTAAATACCAGCGGCGCAATGACCATCTTAATCAGGCGCAGAAAGATGTCGGTTAATAATGCAATATTGTCCGCATAGGCGTGCGCATTCTCCGCGCTGGCAAACTGGTGCACCAGGGCGCCCATGACGATGCCCAGCAGCATAAAGGCCAGGATAAAGGTGGTTAACTTATTAGATTTAGACATAATTTCCCGGTGTTCAATGTACTACGCGTTTATAGTGACGAGGGGTTGAGAGTAAGTCGCACAATCATCCTTAATGAAGAGGTAAGATTCCATGCAATGGGTCAAGGAAAACCGCATTAATGGGTTTGCCGGCCCGGGGGCTGGATGGCAATCACCCCGCCGCCCATAACAATCTGACTATAATGTAATGATTAACATCACCCTCAGGAGAAAAACATGCAGTTTACCACGCTTGGCAAGACCGATCTTCGCGTATCCCGCCTGTGCCTGGGTTGTATGACCTTTGGCGAACCCACAAGGGGCAAGCATGCCTGGACCCTGCCCGAGGAAAGCTCACGGCTGTTGATAAAGCAGGCGCTGGAGCTGGGTATTAATTTCTTCGATACCGCCAACAGCTATTCGGACGGCAGCAGCGAGGAAATCGTCGGGCGGGCGTTAAACGATTTCGCGCGGCGCGAGGACATCGTTCTCGCCACCAAGGTCTTTTTCCCCATGAGCAATCTGTCGGGCGGCCTGTCGCGCGCCAATATCCTGCAATCCATCGACGACAGTCTCTCCCGCCTCGGCACCGACTATGTCGATCTGCTGCAGATCCACCGTTGGGACTACGACACGCCGCTGGAGGAGACGCTGGAGGCGCTGCACGACGTGGTGCAATCCGGCAAGGCGCGGTTTATCGGCGCGTCGTCGATGTACGCCTGGCAGTTTGCCCGCGCCTTGTATACCGCCGATTTGCATGGCTGGACCCGTTTTGTCAGCATGCAGGATCAATACAACCTGATCCAGCGCGAGGAGGAGCGTGAAATGCACCCCCTGTGCCAGGCCGAGGGGATCGCCGTGCTGCCCTGGAGCCCCCTGGCGCGCGGCAGGCTGACCCGCCCCTGGGGCGAAACCACCGCGCGGGAAGCGTCGGACCTGGTCAGCAAGGCGCTCTATGATAACAGCGCCGACGCCGACGCCCGCATAGCCGAACGCGTGGCGGCCATCGCCGACAGCAAGGGCGTGTCGCGGGCGCAGGTGGCGCTGGCGTGGGTGCTGAGCAAACCGGCGGTTACCGCGCCGATCGTCGGCGCGTCACGCGCCGAACAGCTTGACGACCTGGTCGGCGCCCTGGACGTTATCCTGGATGAGCAGGACATTGCCGAGCTGGAAACCGCCTACGCCCCGCATTATCCGGTCGGTTTTCAATGATCCGCCGCCGGTGGGCAAACCGGCGGCCAACCCCGCCCGCCATGGGCGGGGTACCGCCCTGATGCCGCCCGGCGGATTCGCCGCCCCATGCCGGTAGCCTCCACCGGCGTATCGGGTTCAGGCCGGCGCCAGGCGTACCGATACATCAGGTCAGGAACAGCGGCCAGTAATGGCCCACGGCGAAAATTATGCCGGCGCCGATAATACCGGCCACGATGTCATCAATCATGATCCCCATGCCGCCATGCACCTCCCGATCGAACCAGCGGATCGGCCAGGGTTTCCAGATGTCCAGCACGCGAAACAGCACAAAGGCCGCCGCTACCCAACGCCAGTCGTTGACCGGCAAGGCCATCAGCGTAATCCACATGCCGACGAATTCATCCCAGACCAGGCAGCCGTGATCGTGCACGCGCATATCCCTGGCGGTCTGGTGACAGGCATAAACGCCCAGGCAGATGCTTAACATGACCACCAGGGAGTAGAGCTGCCAGGGAAGCTGGATTATCAGGCACCATAAGGGGATTGCCGCCAGGGAGCCGGCGGTGCCGGGCATCCAGGGAAACAATCCGCTGCCGAATCCGGTGGCCAGCAGGTGCCAGGGATTGCGCAGCCTTACCCGCCCTTTGGCAAGGGCCATTTCCATGGTCATGGCTTACTCCTGATTAAAATGGTCAAAACCTTGCCAATCGAAAGTGACCGGCTGATTATCGCGCAATAATTGCAGGCCTTCGCTACGCGGCCCAATCTGGCCGATGCAGGTAAAATCGGCGCCGGTATGGCCTAAGGCGACATCGAGCGCGCCGCGGTTTATTTCGGGCACGGTAAAGCAGAGTTCGTAATCTTCGCCGCCGCCCAGGGCCCAGCGCAACGCCTGCTCCGGCGTGGCGTGGCGTCGCAGGGCGGTGGAATAAGGCAGATCGTCCAAATGGATGCGCGCGCCGCATTCGCTCCTGTCGAGGATATGCCGCAGGTCGGAGACGACGCCGTCGGAGATATCGATCGCCGAACTGGCCAGATCGCGCAGCGCCTGCCCTTGCAGGATGCGCGGCTGGGGACGCAGGTGGCGCCCCAGCAGGTATTGACGGTCCCGCGGCGAATCGACATCAAGCCGGTTTTGCAGGATAGCCAGGCCGGCGGCGCTGTCGCCCAGGGTGCCGGTGACGTAGATCCAATCGCCGATGCGCGCACCCGAACGGGTGATGGCGCGCCCCGCGGGGATCAGCCCATGGATGGTCAGCGTCAGGCTGAGCGGACCGCGCGTGGTATCGCCGCCGATCAGCTGCATGCCGTAATAATCCAGCTGTTCATACAGGCTGTCGCTATAGGCGGCCAGCCAGGATTCATCAACGTCGGGCAAGGTGAGGGCGAGCGACAGCCAGGCGGGATCGGCGCCCATGGCGGCCAGGTCGCTGAGATTTACCGCCAGGGATTTATAACCTAGGTCGGCGGGAGAGATATCCGGCAAAAAGTGAATACCCGCCACCAGGGTATCGGTGCTGACCGCAATCAGTCGTTTTTCATCAACCGACAGCAGTGCACAATCATCGCCGATGCCCAGTACCACATCGCGCCGAACGCTTCTTACGCGATTGAAATAGCGGGCAATAAGGTCAAATTCGCCACAGGCCATAACCTATCCAAATAGTGTTGTCTATGTTATTGCGGAAAAGGGCCGCGGCCGGAGAACCGGCCGGAAAAACGTTACTTCCTGTTGGGACGGATATGCGGGGCCGCTTTGTCCAGCACGCCGTTGACAAACTTATGGCTTTCTTCCGCGCCGAAGGTCTTGGCCAGCTCAATCGCCTCATTGATGGCCACTTTATACGGCACGTCCAGGCGCTTGCTTAATTCATACAGCGCCAGGCGCAAAATGGCGCGCTCCACATGGCCCAACTCGTCAAGCTGACGTGAAAGGTAGGGTGCCATAAGCTGATCCAGCTCCGCTGCATGCGTCGCCGTACCGGTATACAGCTCGCGAAAATAAGCGATATCCACATCCTTGACATCCTGCTCCGCGAGGAACTGGACTTCAATATCCGCGATATCGTTATGAGATAACTGCCATGAGTAAAGCGCCTGAACGACACATTCACGGGCACGGCGACGAGCAGCAGGTTTCACGAATTTCCCCTTTACTTACGCTTTGATAGCTTTCAGTACGTTAATCATTTCCAGTGCGGTCAACGCTGCTTCCGCACCTTTGTTGCCGGCTTTGGTGCCGGCCCGTTCTATTGCCTGTTCAATGCTTTCCGTCGTCAGCACGCCGAAGGCCACGGGCAGCCCACTGCTGATGGCGACGTCCGATAAACCGGAGCTGCATTCGCCCGCGACATATTCAAAATGCGCGGTGCCGCCACGAATTACCGTGCCAAGCGCCACCACGGCGTCAAATTTTTTACTATTGGCCAATGCGCGGGTTGCCAGCGGCAGCTCGTAGGCGCCCGGTACCCAGACTACGGTGATATTGTCGTCTTTCACCTGGCCGATACGCTTGAGGGCATCAATAGCGCCTTCCAGCAGGCTGTCATTGATGAAGTGGTTAAAGCGCGCAATCGCAATCGCTATGCGGGCATCCGGAGTGGCGACAACACCTTCAATAACGTTCATGGCTTTCCTTCAATTGACAAATGGCGGTAATTGCCCACAAGGGGGCGGATTCTAACATATTCTTTTGCCCGCTGCTCGGGCCAATTACTGCTCGTGGCGCGGTTTAAGCCGCAGGCGGATATCCGGCCCGACCTGGCACAGGTCGGTAAAGTCAAACGCCGGCGCCTGCGCCAATGTCTCCAGTCCCGGCAGGTCGCATAACCCGCGCGCGCCGGCGCCGAGCAGCCTGGGCGCCAGGTAGACGATCAGTTCATCCACCACCCCGGCGTCAAGCAAGGCGCCGGCAAGCGAAGCGCCGGCCTCGACCCACAGGCTGTTTACCTGGCGCCGGGCCAGCAACATCAGCAGCGCCACGATATCGATATGCGCCGTTCCGCCCGGCGCGCCTGCGGCGGCGGGCACCGTCAGCTGTTCGACGTCCTGTGGCCATGGCTGCGAATCGGGCCGCAGACGGGCGAGCACGGTCTGTCCGGCCTGGGCCACCAGACGATGCCGGGGCGTAACCCGATTCCGGCTATCGATAACCACCCGTAACGGCTGGCGCAGCGATGCCTGGGGATACATCTCGCGAATGCTCGGCGGCAGTGAGTCCCAACGCACCGTGAGGGCGGGATCGTCGGCCAATACCGTGGCGGCGCTGGATAAAATGGCGCCGGCCTGGGCGCGGAAAACCTGCACATCCCGGCGGGCCTGGGGCGAGGTTATCCACTGGCTTTCACCCGAGGCCATGGCGGTACGGCCGTCAAGGGAGGCGGCAAGCTTGAGCTGCACATAGGGAAAACCGGTGCGCATGCGTTTGAGAAACCCCGGATTCAGCGCCTCGGCATCATTCATCATCAGACCGTGCTCAACCGATACGCCGGCCTGGCGCAGGAGATACATGCCGCGCCCGGCAACCTGGGGATTGGGATCCTGCATCGCCACCACCACCCGCGCCACCCCGGCCGCCACCAGCGCGTCGGCGCAAGGCGGAGTGCGGCCGTGGTGGCTGCAGGGCTCAAGGGTAACGTAGGCGGTGGCGCCGCGCGCCGCGCCGCCCGCCATGCGCAGGGCATGGACTTCGGCATGGGGCTCGCCGGCGCGCAGATGGTAGCCCTCGCCGACAATATGGCCGTCGCGCGCAATGACGCAGCCGACGTTGGGATTGGGCGCGGTGGTAAAGCGGCCGCGCCGCGCCAGCTCCAGCGCGCGCGCCATGTAGAGTTCATCAAGCGGCATAGCGTGGTCCTTAATCCTGGAGGCGGGCGATTTCTTCGCCAAATTCGCGTACATCCTCAAAACTGCGGTATACCGAGGCAAAACGGATATACGCCACTTTGTCGAGTTTTTTCAGGGCGTCCATCACCAGGTTGCCGACCATTTTACTCGGGACTTCCCGTTCCCCGGTCGCGCGCAGCTGGGATTTGATATGGTTGATGGCCATTTCGACGTCGTCGGAATTTACCGGCCTCTTTTCCAACGCTTTCAGGAATCCGCCGCGCAGCTTGTCTTCATTAAAGGGCTCGCGGATCTCATTACTCTTGATAACCCGGGGCAGGACCAGCTCCGCCACCTCAAAGGTGGTAAAGCGCTCATTGCAGACCAGGCACTGGCGCCGGCGCCGGACCTGGGAGCCTTCACCCACCAGGCGGGAATCAATGACCTTGGTATCGACTGCGGAACAAAAGGGACAATGCATAAGGCGTCCTGCGCGGCTGAAACGGATAAGGTAGTTTAGCGCGAACCGCGCCGACAACAAAGAGGGCCGCCGCCGGTAACCGCGGGATTCGGTATCCCCGCCCGCTAACATTTCATGACTTTCCGCGTGTTCCGGGCTAAGCTGTATTTAACTGACAGAAAAAGGAAACTGTTGCTATGACAATCAGTTATCGTTCGCTTTACGCCACCCTCGCCCTGCTGTCCCTTGCGGGTTGCGCGCAACAACCGAACCCTAAAATCCCCGAATTGAAAAAGGAAATCGGCCAGCTTAACCAGCGCCTGCAATACCTCAACGATCAGGCCTCGGCGCTGATGCAGCAAAACGCGCTCAATGAGCAGTCCACCAGCGGCGTTTATCTCTATCCGGCGGCGCAGGCCGCGGCGCAGGTGGACAGCGCTATCGGCAGGCTGCAGGTCAGCCTGGGCGCGGTGGAAACCGAGGCCAACGGGTCGCGGGCGCTGCTGAGCATCCGCACCGCGGACGGCTCGGCGCTGCCCCCGTTCCATGCGGTGGTCGATTGGGGCCAGGTGGATCCCGCCTCCGGCAAGCCGCTGACCGCCGATACGCTTAGCCAGCCGATCGTGGTGCCGGCTTCCCTGCTGCCGAAACCGGAAGCCACGCTTGAGCTGCGGCTCAGCGGCCTGACGCCGGAACAGGTGGGCTTTGTCCGCCTGCGCGATATCATCCGCAACGCCCCCGAGACACCGCCCGCCCCCGATGCGGTAAAACCACTGTCGCGGCAGTAGCCGCGCCCGCCCGCCGGTAAACGGCCATAAAAAAACCCCGCTGCTGCGGGGTTCCTGAATGTCATGCCGGCAGCGCCTTTTATGGCAGCAGCGAAGGCTGATCGGCGCCCTCTTTCTCGACTTTCTGCTGCATCATGTGTTCGCGCTTCATTCCCAGCTTCAGCGCCAGGGCGGAAGCCACATAGATGGAGGAAACCGTACCGATGGAAACGCCGATAAGCATGGTCAGCGAGAAGCCTTCCAATATCGGACCGCCAAAGATAAACAGCATCAGCACCACCATCAGCGTGGTGGCCGACGTCATGATGGTCCGGCTTAAGGTCTGGGTCAGGGACACGTTGATGATTTCATAAGAACTGCCGCGGCGGATCTTGCGGAAGTTTTCACGAATACGATCCGAGACCACGATGCTGTCGTTAAGCGAATAACCGATGACCGACATCAGCGAGGCGATAATGGTCAGGTCGATTTCCACGTGGAACAGCGACAGCACCCCCATGGTGATCACCACGTCATGGGCCAGCGCCAGCACCGCCCCCAGCGCCAGGCGCCATTCGAAGCGGATGCCGACGTAAATCAGGATGGAGATCAGCGCCACCAGCAGCGCCATGCCGCCGGCCTGCGCCAGATCGTTGCCCACGCTCGGCCCGACGAATTCGATGCGTTTGACCACGGCGTTCTGCTCGAAGGTCTGGTTGATCACGCCGAGCACTTTATTGCCCAGTTCCTGACCCGCGCCATCCTGCACCGGCGGCATGCGCACCATCACATCGCGGCTGCTGCCGAAGTTTTGGATCAGCGGCTCCTTGAAACCGGCTTTCTCCAGCGCGTCGCGCATGGCGTCCAGATCGACGGTTTTCTCCAGGTTCAGTTCAATCACCGTACCGCCGGTGAAATCCAGGCCCCAGTTAAACCCCCTGACCGACATGATGGCGATCGAGATGACCAGCAGCGTAATCGAGATACTGAACGCCACATAATCCCAGCGCATAAAGTCATAGACTCTACGGCCGTAATTCAAATCTTCAACACTATGTTGCTGAGCCACAGCCCACTCCTAAATTGACAGCTTGTTGATGCGTTTACCGCCGTAAAGCAGGTTAACGATGGCACGCGTGCCGACAATCGCCGTAAACATCGAGGTGGCAACCCCAATCGCTGTGGTAATGGCAAAGCCCTTGATAGAGCCGGTGCCGACCGCATACAGGATAATGGCGGTAATCAGCGTGGTGACGTTGGCGTCAACGATGCTGGAGAATGCGCCGCGATAGCCTTCATGGATTGCCTGCTGGACCGATCGTCCGTTTTTCAGCTCTTCCTTGATGCGCTCGTTGATCAGCACGTTGGCATCCACCGCCACCGCAAGCGTCAGCACGATCCCGGCGATACCCGGCATGGTCAGCGTCGCCCCCGGCAGCAGGGACATAATGCCCACGATCATCACCAGGTTGGCAACC
The DNA here is from genome assembly GCF_046352915.1 of Sodalis sp. C49. Lineage (NCBI taxonomy): Bacteria > Pseudomonadati > Pseudomonadota > Gammaproteobacteria > Enterobacterales > Bruguierivoracaceae > Sodalis > Sodalis sp. C49. The sequence continues at coordinate 2,319,075 of NZ_CP163303.1, forward strand.
AGCGCGGTGGTGGCAATCAAGCCGAATTTACGATACCACACCACCATAAAGACAATGGACGCCACCAGTCCCCACAGGCAGGCTTGCAGCCCCTGGGTAATATTCTGCATGCCGAGGGTCGGACCGATGGTACGCTCCTCGACAATCTGGATCGGCGCAATCAAAGCCCCGGCGCGCAGCAGCAGCGACAGCTGGCGTGCTTCATTCGGATTGTCGATGCCGGTAATGCGGAAGCTGTTGCCCAGGCGCGACTGGATGGTCGCGACGTTGATAACCTCTTCCTGTTTCACCAGGATCGAGCGGCCGTTGGCGTCTTTTTTACCACTGTCCTTATATTCCACGAACAGCGTCGCCATCGGCTTGCCGATATTGTCCTTGGTGAAGTTGGACATATTGGTGCCGCCGGTGCTGTCCAGCGAGATATTGACCTGCGGGCGGTTATATTCATCGGCGCTGGAGGTGGAGTCGGTAATATGATCGCCGGTGAGGATAACGCGTTTGTAGAGGACTACCGGCTGGCCGTCACGGGTGGATTTCACTTCGGAATCCCCCGGTACCCGGCCGCTGGCGGCCGCGGTGCGGTCTACCGTGCTATTGACCAGGCGGAACTCCAGGGTGGCGGTGGCGCCGAGGATTTCCTTGGCGCGCGCGGTGTCCTGGATGCCCGGCAGTTCAACCACGATACGGTCGGCGCCCTGGCGCTGCACCAGCGGTTCGGCCACGCCGAGCTGGTTGACGCGGTTACGCAGGATGGTGATGTTCTGCTGTACCGCGTATTCCCGCGCCTCGCGCAGGCGGGTATCCGCCATGACGGCGCGCAGGCCGGTGTCGCCGACGCTGCTGAACACCAGATCGCGATGGCGCGGGGTCAGGTAGGAAACCGCCTGGTCGCGGGCCGCTGCGTCGCGAAAGCCCACTTCGGTGCCATTGTTGTCGGTTTTACGCACGGTGGCGTAGGGGATCCCTTTTTCACGCAAATCGGTGCGCAGGGTATCCATGGTCTGCTCCTGGAGTTTGCCCAGGGCAGTATCCATATCCACTTCCATCAGGAAATGGACGCCGCCACGCAGATCCAGGCCCAGTTTCATCGGTTCGGCGCCCAGCACCGATAACCACGGCGGGGTGGCCGGGGCCAGGTTAAGCGCAACGATATAATTTTCGCCAAGCGCGTTTAACAACGCCTCGCGGGCGCGCAACTGCACGTCCGGATTGCTGAAGCGCGCCAGGATGGCGCCATTTTCCAACGCAATAGACTTGCTGGTGATATTTTGTTCTTTTAACACATTCTGGATCTGGACCAGCGTCGTCTCACTGGCGGCGGCACCGCGCGCGCCAGTGATTTGTACGGCCGGATCCTCACCATATAGGTTTGGAAGCGCATACAGCAGCCCGACGACCAGCGCCAGGATCAGCATGATGTACTTCCATAAAGGATAACGGTTTAACACGGCAGTTCCCTTCGGGAAAATCGTTAATTACAGCGCTTTCATCGTACCTTTCGGCAGAACGGCGGCCACGAAATCACGTTTGATGACCACTTCGTTGGTATCGTTGAGCGCGATGGCGATATAGCCCGTATCCGCGACTTTGGTCACGCGTCCGACCAGGCCGCCGGTGGTCAGCACTTCATCACCCTTGCCGATGGAATCCATCAGCTTTTTATGATCTTTGGCGCGTTTTTGCTGCGGACGCAGGATCATAAAATAGAAAATCAAACCAAACACCACCAGCATGATCACCAGAGAGTAAGGACTTCCCTGGGACGGGCCGGTGGCTGCGCCGGCGGCGTCAGAACTGAAAAAGCTCATTTAAATTCCCTCATTGTTATATAACTCAACGGCTAACGGCGGAACGGGTAACCCCCTCCGACCATAAAATTCTTCCACGAAACGCCCTAATTTACTCTCATCGATGGCCTGGCGTAAACCTGCCATCAGACGCTGATAATACCGCAGGTTGTGGATGGTGTTCAGACGGGCACCCAGTATTTCGTTGCAACGGTCGAGATGATGCAAGTACGCGCGGCTATAATTGCGACAGGTGTAGCAATCACAATGCTCATCCAGGACCGATGTATCGCTTTTATGGCTGGCGTTGCGGATCTTCACCACGCCGCCGGTGACGAATAAGTGGCCGTTGCGCGCGTTGCGGGTAGGCATGACGCAATCGAACATGTCGATACCGCGCCGCACCCCTTCCACCAGATCCTCCGGTTTGCCCACGCCCATCAGGTAACGCGGTTTATCCGCCGGGAGCTGCGGGCAGACGTGCTCCAGGATGCGATGCATGTCCGCTTTCGGCTCGCCCACAGCCAGGCCGCCCACAGCGTAACCATCAAAGCCTATCTCTACCAGTCTTTTTACCGATACATCTCGTAAATCTTCGTAAATACCGCCCTGGATTATGCCGAACAGCGCATTTTTGTTTTGCAGTTGATCAAAACGCTCGCGCGAGCGGGCCGCCCAGCGCAGCGACATTTCCATCGATTTTTTCGCGTAGTCGTGCTCGGCCGGGAAAGGCGTGCATTCATCGAAGATCATGACGATATCGGAGCCGAGATCGTATTGGATCTCCATCGATTTTTCCGGACTCAGGAAAATCGCGTCGCCGTTAATCGGATTGCGAAAATGCACGCCCTCTTCGGTGATCTTGCGGATATCCCCCAGGCTGAAGACCTGGAAGCCGCCGGAATCGGTTAGGATCGGGCCGTGCCACTGCATAAAATCATGCAGGTCGCCGTGCAGTTTCATAATTTCCTGCCCCGGCCGCAGCCAGAGATGAAAGGTATTGCCCAGCAGGATCTGCGCGCCGGTTTCGGCCACTTCCTCAGGCGTCATGCCTTTTACCGTGCCGTAGGTGCCCACGGGCATGAACGCCGGGGTTTCCACCGTGCCGCGCTCGAATGTCAGGCGCCCGCGGCGCGCCAGGCCGTCAGTGTTGATTAATTGATACTTCACTCGTCCTCCGGCACCGGATAAACAGTCCGATGCGGTCATTGCCGGCACCCTATTGTCCCGACAAAAAAAAGCCCGGCGGATAGCCCCGCCCGGCCGGTTATGCTTCCCCGATGCTTTCCTGCGCCGCCCGGGGATTGGCGGTGATGAACATGGCGTCGCCATAGCTGAAGAAACGGTAGCGTTCGTTAACCGCCGCCTGGTAAGCCGCCATAGTATGCCGGTAACCGGCGAAAGCGGATACCAACATAATCAGGGTTGACTCAGGTAAATGAAAATTGGTTACCAGCACGTCGATAACGCGAAAGCGGTAACCGGGGTAAATAAAGATATCGGTGTCGCCGAAAAATGGCGCCAGGGGTCCATCGCCGGCGGCCCTGGCGGCGCTTTCCAGCGATCGCACCGAGGTGGTGCCCACCGCCACCACCCGGTTGCCGCGCGCCTTGCAGGCCAGTACCGCGTCTACCACCTGCTGCGGCACTTCGGCGTATTCAGTGTGCATGACGTGTTCTTCAAGCTGGGCGACGCGCACCGGCTGGAAGGTGCCGGCACCGATATGGAGCGTGACAAATGCCATTTCGACGCCTTTGCCGCGCAGCGCGTCCAGCAGGGGCGCATCGAAATGCAGGCCGGCGGTGGGCGCCGCCACCGCGCCGGGACGTGCGCTGTAGACCGTCTGGTACAGCTCGCGATCGGCGGCTTCGTCCGGGCGGTCGATGTAGGGCGGCAGGGGGATATGCCCGGCATCGTTCAACAGCGTCAAGACGTCCCGTTCTTCGTTGAAACGCAGCTCGAACAGGGTATCGTGGCGGGCCACCATGGTGGCGCTGATGCTCTCATCGTCGCCCAGCAGCAGCGCGCTTCCGGGCTTGGGCGCCTTGGAGGCGCGCACATGGGCCAGTACGCGGTGTTCGTCCAGCACCCGTTCCACCAGCACTTCGATCTTGCCGCCGCTGGCCTTGCGGCCGAACAGCCGCGCCGGAATCACCCGCGTATTGTTGAATACCAGCAAATCGCCGGGGCGCAACTTATCCAGCAGATCGGTAAATACGCCATGGCTTATCCCGCCCGTCGGTCCGTCGAGGGAGAGCAGGCGGCAGGCGCTGCGCTCCGGCTGGGGATAATGGGCAATCAGGTTTTCAGGAAGATCAAATGAGAAATCGGCCACTCGCATTTCGGTTCACTTTACGCAAAAAACAGGCGGCTTAGTCTAGGGCTATGCGGCGGCGCCTGCAAGAAATAAGCGGATGCCAACCTTTTTTAACCTATACTCATGGCATGAATTTTCTTGCCCATCTTCATCTCGCCTCCCTGGCGCAAAGCTCATTACTGGGCAACCTGATGGCGGACTTTGTCCGCGGCAATCCCGACGGCCAGTTTCCGGAGCCTGTGGCGGCTGGCATTCGTATGCATCGCAGGATTGATGTCATTACCGATAGCCATCCCGAAGTGAAGGCCGCCAAGGCGTTGTTCAGCCCCGATTACCGGCGGGTGGCGCCGATTGCGCTGGATGTGGTGTGGGATCATTTCCTGGCGCGTCATTGGCGGCGGGTCGAGCCTGAAGTGTCGCTGCGGCGTTTCGTGCAGCGGGTTGAAGGCGAAATAAAGCCCGCCCTGCCGGGGACGCCGGAGTCCTTTCAAGCGCTGAATGACTATTTGTGGCGCGAGCGCTGGCTGGAGCGTTATGCCGAGCTGGGTTTTCTGGCGCCGGTCTTTAACGGTATGGCCAGCCGCCGCCCCAGGCTTGTGGCGCTAAGCGGCATTTTTCCGGAAATCGAACTGCATTACACGGCGCTGGAAGCCTGCTTCTGGCGTTTATATCCGGATTTAATGCAAATGGCGGGCCGGGGAGCCGGGAGTTTGTAAGTTTCGTTTGCGCTTCATCGTTAGCGATTTTGCCCTTTCACCGGAAGGGGTTATTTTGTATTATAAATGTTGAATTATAAGCGCTTCAATTGGTCAAAGCTATCTCACCGATTGGCGCCATGGCCTTTTACACCCGGGCGCGAGACCTTATACTGGCCCTCGTTTTGTTTCTTTTGTTAGCAACTCACTTAACCGCTTTTTACAGGAGTACTCATGGTACTGGTAACCCGTCAAGCCCCAGACTTTACCGCCGCAGCTGTATTGGGCAGCGGTGAAATCGTTGAAAATTTCAATCTGAAAAGCCATATCAAAGGCAAACCCGCCGTTATCTTCTTTTGGCCGATGGATTTTACGTTCGTGTGTCCGTCCGAGCTGATCGCTTTTGACAAGCGTTATGCTGAATTCCAGAAACGCGGCGTGGAAATCATCGGCGTGTCCTTTGACTCCGAGTTCGTTCATAACGCCTGGCGTAAAACCCCGGTGAACGAAGGCGGCATCGGCGAAGTGCAGTATCCGATGGTGGCCGACGTTAAGCATGAAATCATCCGGGCCTATGGTATCGAACATCCGGAAGCCGGCGTTGCGTTGCGCGGTTCGTTCCTGATCGATAAAGAGGGCGTGGTGCGTCATCAGGTGGTCAACGATTTGCCGCTTGGCCGTAACATTGATGAAATGATGCGTATGGTTGACGCGTTGCAGTTCCATGAGGAACATGGTGAAGTGTGCCCGGCCCAATGGGAAAAAGGCCAGGAAGGGATGGGCGCGTCACCGGAAGGCGTGGCGAAGTATCTGTCGGAAAACGCCAGCCGTTTGTAATAGTCTGTTGATTTTGCGCGCTTAAAGCGCGCGAGCGATAAATACCGTCGGATAACCGGCGGTTTTTTTATGCCTGAATACAATTGATGTATCGGCACGCTCTGCTTTGGGTTCGGTGTTGGCGGGCATACCGCGCCATGGGGCGCTCGGTCGGGCGGGAACACCACGCCCGATTCGACCCCATTGGCACGCTCTCCCTTGAACACGACTGCTTTAAGCTCGGTGTTGGCGGGCATACCGTGCCATGGGGCGCTCGGTCGGGCGGGAACACCACGCCCGATTCGACCCCATTGGCACGGTCTCCCTTGAACACGCCTGCTTTAAGCTCGGTGTTGGCGGGCATACCGTGCCATGGGGCGCTCGGTCGGGCGGGAACACCACGCCCGATTCGACCCCATTGGCACGCTCTCCCTTGAACACGACTGCTTTGAGATAAGTGTTGGCGGGCATACCGTGCCATGGGGCGCTCGGTCGGGCGGGAATACCACGCCCGATTCGACCCCATTGGCACGGTCTCCCTTAACACGTCTGCTTTGAGCGCGGTGTTGGCGGGCATACCGTGCCATGGGGCGCTCGGTCGGGCGGGAACACCACGCCCGATTCGACCCCATTGGCACGGTCTCCCTTGAACACGTCTGCGTTGAGATCGGTGTGGGCGGGCCTAGCGGGCGGTTGCCAGGCGGCGGTTTTTATGGCGTTGCATCAGGGCGTAGCTGGCAAGAAGCAGCACAATCCAAATCCCGCCGACATATAACGAAATACGCGTCACCGGGAAATAGCCGATCAAGCCGATGATAAACAGCAGGAACAATACACCCGCCGCCGAGGTCAGCGCGCCGCCCGGCAGGGGGAATGCCAGCGCCTTGGCCTGCTGTGCGCCGAGTCTGCGCCGAAAGCCGATTTGCGAGCACAGGATCATGATCCACACCCAGACGGTGGCAAAGGTGGCCAGCGACGCGATCACCAGGAAAATATTTTCCGGCATGATGTAATTCAGGTAAACCGCCAGCAGCAGCGCGAACATCATCACCAGCACCGTGACCCAGGGGATGCCGTTACGCGATACGCGGGCGAACATCTTGGGCGCGTGTCCCTGGCCGGCCATGCCGTGCAGCATGCGCCCGACGCCGAATACGTCGCTGTTAATGGCCGACAGCGAGGCGGTCAGCACCACAAAATTCAGAATGCCGGCGGCGGTATGGATCCCCAGCTTCTGGAAAGTGAGCACAAAGGGGCTGCCTTCGGTGCCCACCTGATCCCAGGGATAGATGGACATGATGACGAACAGCGTGCCGACATAAAAGACCAGGATGCGCCAGGGCACGGAGTTGATTGCCTTAGGGATCGATTTTTCCGGTTCATTGGCTTCGCCCGCCGTGATGCCGATAATTTCAATGCCGCCATAAGCGAACATCACCATTTGCAGCGACAGGATCATGCCCATTATCCCATGGCTGAAAAAACCGCCGTTGGACCAGAGATTGTGGATACCGGTGGGCTGTCCGCCGTTGCCCAGCCCCCAGATAATGATGGCGAACCCGGCCACGATCATCAGGATGATGGTGGCCACCTTGAAGAACGAGAACCAGAATTCCATTTCGCCGAAGGCCTTGACATTGAGCAGGTTGATGGCGCCGATTATCAGTACCACGCTCAGCACCCAGACCCAGTGCGGCACCGACGGAAACCAGACGCCCATATAGATGCCGAAGGCGGTGACGTCGGCGATGGCGACGATGAGGATTTCAAAGCAGTAGGTCCAGCCGGTAATATAGCCGGCAAGCCCGCCAAGGTTATCCTGGGCGTAACGGGAGAAGGACCCGGCATGGGGACTGTGTACCGACATTTCGCCAAGTGCGCGCATGATGATATACGCCACCACGCCGCCAATCATATACGCCAGCAGCACGCTGGGGCCGGCCATTTTAATGGCGTCGGCGGAGCCGTAAAACAGCCCGGTGCCGATGGCGGAACCTAAGGCCATAAATCGGATATGGCGGGTGGTAAGACCCCGTTTTAATGCGGAGGGTTGTTGTTGCATGACCCATTTACCCTGTTTTTTCAGTCAAAAATAGCCGCGGGACGACCCGCGGTGAATAATGCGCGCAAAGGTTATAACCGGATGGTGGCCTTATGATGCGCGGCGTATTTATCATAGAACGCGACCAGGATACCGATGGTAAGCGTGGGCGGCAGCCAGGCCAGGCCTTGGGCCGACAGCGGCAGGTGCTGTATCCACGCGGGCAGCCAGACCTGGAATGACGAGAGCTTGACGGCATCGACGCAGCCGAAGACCAGGCTTATCAGCATCGCCGGCGCGATAATCCGGGTGCTGCTGCGCCACCAGCGCAGCGTGAAGCTGAGCAGGATAAGCACGATGCACGGCGGATAAATCGCGGTCAGCACCGGAATGGAGAATTGGATCAGATGGCTCAGCCCGAGGTTGGACACCAGCATGGAAAACAGACCGAGTATAAACACCAGCGTGCGGTAGGAGAGCGGCAGATGTTCGCTGAAAAACTCGGCGCAGGCGCAGGTCAGCCCCACCGCCGTCACCATGCAGGCGACGAAAATCAGGATGGCGAGAAAGCCGCTGCCCGCATTGCCAAAGGTATACTGGACGTAGGCGTGCAGGATTTCGGCGCCGTTTTGCGCCGACGGCAGCAGCACGCTGCTGCCCGAACCCAGTTTAAACAGCGTGATATAGACCGCCGTCAGCCCGACGCCGGCTATCAGCCCGGCCAGTATGGTGTAGCGGGTCAGCAGCGCGGCGTCGTTCACGCCGCGCGAGCGGGCCGCATTGACAATCACGATGCCGAATACCATGGCGCCCAGGGTATCCATGGTCAGGTAGCCGTTGACAAAACCGTTGGAGAACGGCATATGGGCATAAGCGTCGGTCGCCGGGATGGGATTGCCCGCCGGCCACAGCAGCGCGGCGATGCCCAGGACCGCCAGGGCAATCATTTTCAGCGGCGCCAGGATGTGCCCGACCGTATCCAATAAGCGGCCGGGATAGAGCGAGATGGCGATGACCAGCGCAAAATAGACCAGGCTGTAAAGAAACAGCGGCAGATCCCCCTGGCCGGTAAACGGCGCCAGCCCCACGGCGAAGGATACCGTCGCGGTGCGCGGCGTGGCGAACAGCGGCCCCACCGCCAGATAACATACCACGGCCAGCAGCAGTCCCGCTTTTCTGCCGATGGGGGAACTGAGGGCGTCAATGCCGCCCCCCACCCGGGCCAGGGCAATCACCGTCAGTACCGGCAGCCCAACCGCGCTAATCAGAAACCCCGCCGCCGCCCACCAGACATAAGGGCCTGACTGCAATCCCACCATCGGCGGAAAAATGATATTGCCCGCGCCGACAAACAAGGCGAAGGTCATAAAACCCAGGGCGAGGATATCTCTGATGCTTAAACGCTGGCTCATGGAATAATGTAATGCCTGTCTGGATGCGAAAAATAAGTAAAACCTATGACGACTCATGCCGGTTATGACATCACCAACAGCAACGGGATATCTCGCGGGCCATGGCGTAATGGCCTGTTTGCCGGGACCGGAGCGCTAAAAGGGTGCAAAACGGCGTGAAACATGCAATAACCGGCGCAATTTAAACGTTTAAAGCGCGGTAAGGCAATAGTTGAAGATAAAAGCAGAATGATAAGCCAAAAAAATACCCTAAAAGCAGTGAATACTTTCATAGCCTGGGTAATTTCTGCTACAAGATAGTTGAAGGGACGCGCTTTTAACTATAACAGAACGGCATGGATACCGGTGGCACCCCCGGGCCGCCCCTTAACCCGCGGCGACCATGCCCGCCCGCGGTATTTTGCCGCGGGCGGGATAGCCGGGCGCTGGCGTTACCAGGCGCGGCCCGCAACATCCAGCACTAGCCGCAGTTTGTCCCATTGCTGGGCTTCGGTCAGGCTATTGCCTTCTTCCGTCGAGGCGAAGCCGCACTGCGGGCTCAGGCACAGCTGGTCCAGGCTGATATAACGGGTGGCCTCGCGCAAGCGCGCCAGCACCGCCTCAGGATCTTCCAATTCACCGGTTTTGGAGGTGATAAGGCCCAGCACCGCCTGCTGGCGGCCGGGCTTGATAAACCGCAGCGGTTCAAAACCGCCGGCGCGCTCGGTGTCATATTCCAGGAAAAAGGCGTCGACCTTGACCTCGCCGAACAGGATAGGCGCCACCGGCTCATAACCGCCCTCGGAAATCCAGGTGGAGCGGAAATTGCCGCGGCAAACATGCAGGCTAACCACCAGATCGTCCGGTTTGCCCGCCAGCGCTTGATTGAGCACATCCGCATAGATGCGCGCCAATTGCCGCGGATCCTCGCCGCGCTCGCGGATCTGGCGCTGCTGGTCCGTCGAACACAGATAAGCCCACACGGTATCGTCAAGCTGCAGGTAACGGCAGCCGGCATCGTAAAAGGCGCGGATAGCGTCATGCCAGGCCTGGGCCAGATCGGCGAAATACGCCGCCAGATCAGGATAGACGCCGGCGTCGATGGCGCCGCGCCCGCCGCGAAAATGCATCACGCTCGGGCTGGGTATGGTCATTTTAGCCACCGCGTCTCCGGCCACGCTGCGCAGATAGCGGAAATCCGCCAGCATCGGATGCTGGCGGAACGCCACCTTGCCGGTGACCTTAATGCTGCGCGCCTTGGTCTGCACCCCGGAAAACTGGATACCCTGGTCGACATCGTAGCCTTCCACCCCGTCCAGCCCCTCAAAAAAATCGAAATGCCACCAGGCGCGGCGAAACTCGCCGTCGGTGACCACCTGCAGCCCCAGACCGCGCTGCAGTTCCACCACCCGGCGGATCTCGGTATCCTCGACGGCACGCAGCTGCGCGGGAGTAATGGCCCCTTGCTGCAACTGCCTGCGGGCCTGTTTAATCGCCTCGGGGCGTAATAAACTGCCCACCACATCAGCGCGAAAGGGAGGCGTATTTCTTTGCATGTTTGAGCTCCGGCGTTATTTTGCCGGCCTGGACAAGGCCCGCAAGATAATAAGATTTAATGAATAGTTCAGGATGTAAACTTTCCCGGTGGGCAATAGTTTCCGTCGGTGACATATAGACATCCGGACGTCTATAATGCCCGCATCCATACTAGCACGCGGCGGCGCATCGCCATGGCGAAGAAAATTCACCCGTGTTGAACATTATTCATGATCACCCGCGGGCGACGGCCCACCCTGCCGACACACCTCATTGCAGCCCGATATCCCGGCGCGCCTGTAGCCTTATGGGTTCAGGCAAGGGCTGGTAGCCGCCCTGGCGGGCGAGGTTTTGGCCCTGGGGCGACAAAATACGGTCCATAAAGGCGGCGGTGACCGGCGCCAATGGGGTATCAGGGGGCTTATTCAGATAAATATAGAGATAGCGCACCAGCGGATAGTCGCCGTTAAGCAAGGCCGACTCGTCCGGCGTCACCTGGCGGCCGGCCTCGTCGGTTAACGGCAGGATCCGCGCGCCGGCGGTATGAAACCCCATGCCGGCGTAACCAATGGCGTTGCGCGACGCGCTTACCGCCTGCGCCACCGAAGCCGACCCGGGCAGTTCATTGACTGATGCCAGCAGGTCACCGCCGCACAGCACGCGCTGGCGGAAAAAACCATAGGTACCGGAGGCGGAATTGCGGCCATAGCGCAGCAGGGCCATATCGGCCCACCGCCCGGTTAGGCCGAGTTCCCCCCAGCGGGTGACGGCAGGGGCGTCGCCGCAGCTGCGGGTGATGGAAAAAATGGCGTCCAACTGGCGCAGGCGCAACCTGGGCAGGGGGTTATCCTGGTTGACTATAATCACCAGCGCATCCAAGGCCACCGGCACCGCCAGGGGCGGGTAGCCGTAATGGCGCTGGAACGCGGCGATTTCAGTCGCGTTCATCATGCGGCTCATCGGCCCGATTTGCGCCGTGCCCGCGGCCAGCGCCGTCGCCGCCGTCGCCGATCCGCCCGCCTGGATCTGCACGCCGACATCCGGATAGTCATGTCTGAAATCCGCCGCCCACAGGGCCATCATATTCGCCAGCGTATCGGAACCGCTGCTGGTGAGGCTACCCGACAGCACCGACAGCGGCCGCGCCGCCGCCGGCAGGGTCAACAGCAGGCAGAGCAGCCAGCCCAGGGTTTTTACAGCTTTTATCATCGGGATTTGACACGTGAAGGAGAAGTGGGGTTATTTTCGGCCAGGACGGGGAGGACAATCAACCGGTTGGGCAAGGTAAAAAAGAAGCGGGTACCCGCGCCCGGCTCGCTGATAACATCAAGATGGGCGTCATGATTGCCGAGCGCGTGCTTAACGATGGCAAGCCCAAGGCCGCTGCCGCCGGTCTGGCGCGAACGGGCTTTGTCAACCCGGTAAAAACGCTCGGTCAGGCGCGGTAAATGCTCCGGGGCGATGCCCGGCCCGTTATCGCTGACCTGAAACTGCGCGCCCTCAGCGGTACGCTGCCAGCACACCTCGATGCGGGTGCCCGGCGGCGTATGGATGACCGCATTGTATATCAGGTTCGACATCGCGCTGCGCAGCTGATCCTCATTGCCGCGCACCAGCAACTGTTCATTAACCCGGAACACGATCTCATGCCGTTCCTGGCTGAGCGCCCCGGCGCTTTGCTGCAGGCGCTTGAGAATGGCCGGAATATCGACGCGTTCATTGACCTCGCCCTGCGGCGCGGCCTCGATACGGGATAACACCAGCAACTGCTTGACCAGACGCTCCATGCGCTGCGTCTGATCCTGCATGGTGTGGATGGCCTTGGCGCGCATGGCTTCATCCATATCCTGGTCGTTCATCATTTCCAGATATCCCTGCAACACCGTCAGCGGCGTACGCAGTTCATGGCTGGCATTGGCGAAAAAGTTGCGCCTGGCGCCTTCCAGCTGGCGCATCTGGGTCACGTCGCGGGCCACCATTAACAGCTGGTCGTCGGTATAGGGCATCACGCGGAATTCAACGTAACGTTGCTTATTGAGCAGCAGGGTCAAGGGGCGCTCGAACGACTGGCCCTGGATATAGCTGTTGAATTCAGGATAGCGCAGCAGGTTAAGGATATGCTGGCCGTTGTCTTCCGGCCAGCGAAACCCGAGCAGCTGCTGCGCCAGGCCGTTGCACCAGAAAATATGGCCGTCGTCGGTCAACATCACCAGCGCATCAGGCAAGGTTTCCGCGCCGCTGCGAAAGCGTTTGAACAATGTCGCCAGTTCACGCCGCCGCCGCCGGTGGCGCAACTGCATCTGATGCAGGCCATAGAACAGCGGTTCCCAGCTTCCCCGCCCTTCCGGCGGCGTATGCCGGAGATCGACCCATAACCAGCGGGACAGCCGCAATTGGTAATAATAGTTGCGCACCAGCGCGGCCAGCAGCGCCGCCACCAACAGCCAGGCCAGGTGGCCGACAAAAAGCGACAACAGCAGGGCCGGCAGGCAAAACAGCCCCAGTTCCAGCAAAATCTTACGCCAGGATAAACGTTCCAGCACCGGCAGAGCTCCCCTTATACCGCGCTAATAGCGCGCGGAAAAACGATAGCCGGTGCCGCGGACCGTCTGCACCATCCGATCGTGACCGCCGGTTTCCAGCGCTTTGCGCAGGCGGCGAATATGCACATCAACCGTCCGGTCCTCAACATACACATTAGTGCCCCAGACATGATTTAACAACTGTTCCCGGCTATATACCCGCTCGGGATGGGTCATGAAAAAGTGCAGCAGTTTAAATTCGGTCGGTCCCATCTCCAGGGCCAGTTCGTTGGAGGTTACCCGGTGCGACGACGGATCCAGGCTTAGGCCCTGCAGTTCAATCTTATCTTCCACCGCCATCGGCGAAATACGGCGCATCACCGCCTTGATCCTGGCCAGCAGCTCCTTGGGCGAGAACGGTTTGGTGATATAATCATCGGCGCCTACTTCCAGCCCCCGCACCCGGTCTTCCTCCTCGCCGCGCGCGGTCAGCATCATGACCGGAATATCGCGGGTCAATACTTCGCGTTTCATATGTTTGATAAATTGTATTCCCGAACCGCCTGGCAACATCCAGTCGAGCAATACCAGATCCGGATAAGGCTCCGCCATACGGCTGACCGCCGTGCCGTAGTCTTCGGCTTCGATGGGCTGGAAGCCATTCTGTTCAAGTACGAAGCACACCATTTCACGAATCGGCGCTTCGTCTTCCACGACTAATATGCGTTTTGCCATTTTTTCCTGCCATTAATCTCTGCGGTTAACGTGCCCGGGCATTATGCGTCACTTTTATGACAGATTTATTAAAATCAGCCCATCGTGCCAGAAGCATAGCGGATGGCGGTTTTTTTTCGTCCCGGGTTGCCAAATTAACAGCTTTACGTCGGCATCGCCCGGGGTAAGGTTTATACTCTCGCCCTGACTTTTGCACTCTGGCTGGAGCGTCATGCGGATCATTCACACTTCTGACTGGCACCTGGGTCAGTCGTTTTTCACCAAAAACCGCGCCCGGGAGCATCGCGCCTTCCTGCAATGGCTGGTGGCGCAGGTGGCAGAGCGGGATATCGACGCGGTGATCGTGGCCGGCGATATCTTTGATACCGGCACCCCGCCCAGCTATGCCCGCGAACTGTTCAACCGTTTCGTGGTGGCGTTGCAGCCGACCGGTTGCCAGCTGATCATACTGGCGGGCAATCATGACGCGGTGGCGACATTGAACGAATCCCGGGCGCTGCTGGCCTGCATGCATACCCGGGTTATCGCCGGCGGCGGGTTCGGCGCCCGGGACGATGACGACAACGCCGACGGCGACCGCGAAGACAGCGGCGGGCAACCGGTTTTTGTACTTAACGATCGTAGTGGAAAGCCGGGGGCGATACTGTGCGCCATCCCCTTTTTACGCCCGCGGGATGTGCTGACCAGCCGCGCCGGAGAATCGGGGGATGATAAACAGCGGGCGCTGATGGACGCCATCGCCGCACATTACCAGGCGCTATATGACCGGGCGCTGGCCCTGCGCGCCAAGTTGCCCGGCCGGTTGCCGATTATCGCCACCGGACACCTGACCACGGTGGGCGCCGCCACCACCGATTCGGTACGCGATATTTATATCGGCAGCCTGGACGCGTTTCCCGCCCAGCTGTTTCCGCCGGCGGATTATATCGCCCTCGGCCATATCCACCGCCCGCAGTGCGTGGGCGGACAGCAGCATATCCGCTATTGCGGTTCGCCCATCGCCTTGAGTTTTGATGAAACCGGGCAGCCCAAGCAGATCAATATAGTCAGTTTCGACGCCGGGGGCGTGGCGGACATTTCCCCGGTTTTGATCCCGGAGACCCAGGCCCTGCGCCTGATAAAAGGCGACCTGGCGGACATCGAGGCGCAGTTGCGCTCGTTTAGCGATTACCCGGGGCCCTCGCCCGTCTGGCTGGATATCGAGGTGGTGACAGACGCCTGGCTGAATGATATCCAGCAGCGTATCCAGCAGTTGGCGGCCGATTTGCCGGTGGAAATCGTGCTGTTGCGCCGTAACCGCGAGCAGCGGCTGTCGGCACTGGCGCGCCGGCAACGGGAAACGCTGGTCGAACTGAGCGCCGGGGACGTGTTTGAGCGGCGCCTGGCGCTGATCCCCTCCCCCGCGCCGGAGAACCTGGACGCCATACGCTTGCTCTATCGCCAGGTAACGGCGGACATACAGCAAGGCGCCGCGGCGGAAAACCCGCCGGCGCCGGATGCCGCAACCAAAGGAGACGCCCGGTGAAAATCCTGACGCTGCGGCTGAAAAACATCAATGCGCTCAGGGGCGAGTGGAAAATTGATTTTACCGCCGACCCCTTCGACCGCGCCAGCCTGTTTGCCATTACCGGTCCCACCGGCGCCGGCAAGACCACTATTCTTGACGCCATCTGCCTGGCGCTGTATCACCGCACGCCCCGCCTGGACGCCTTGCCCGGCCAGGAATTGATGACCCGGCTTACCGCCGAATCGCTGGCGGAAGTCGAGTTTTCGGTCAAGGGCGTGGGCTATCGCGCCTTCTGGAGCCAGCGCCGGGCGAAAAACAGCCCGCAGGGCAAACTGCAAAACGCCAGGGTTGAACTGGCGCGTTTGGCCGACGGCGCCATCCTGGCGGATAAAATCAGCGATAAGCTGCGCCTGACCACCGAACTGACCGGCCTGGATTTCGCGCGTTTTACCAAATCGGTGCTGCTGGCGCAGGGGGATTTCGCCGCATTTTTAAACGCCGATGCGAAAAATCGCGCCGAACTGCTGGAGGAACTGACCGGCACCGATATCTACGGCCGCATTTCCGCTGAAATTTTCGAACGCCATAAAACGGTGCGCGGGGAACTGGAGGCACTGCGTACGCGCGCCGCCGCCATCGAACTATTGAGCGAACCCCAACTGCGGGAACTTGACGCCGAGCTGGATAGCCTGCGCCTGGAGCAGGCCCGGCTGAACGCCGAACAATCGCAGTCGCAACGGCATCACGCCTGGCTGGAGCGGCAGCGCCAGTTGACCGGCGCCCTGGCGCAGGCACAGGCCCAGCGCCAGGCCGCGCAGGCGGCGGCGCAGGAAGCACAGGCGCCGCTGGCGCGACTGGCGCGCGGCGAACCGGCGGAATCCCTGCGCCCCCTGCTCGACGATCGGCAACGCAGCGCCGTGGACCTGGAACGGGCTGAGCAGGAGCTCGCCCGCGCCTGCGCGGTGGAGCTGCAAAGCCAGCAGGCGCTGCAACCGCTGCGCGAGCAGGCGGATGCCGCCCGCTCGCGCTGGGAGCAGCACGCCCGGCATCAGTTGGCGCAACAGCAGTTGATAAACGACCATCTCGTGCCGCTGGACCAGAAAATCGCCGGGCTGGAACAACAGGCCGCGCAACAGGAGGAACAGCGGTTAGCCCAAACGGAACAGCAGCGGAAACGACAGGCGCTGCAGGCGCTGAAACAACAACAACATCAGGAGGCCGGGCAACAGGCGCAGCTTGTCGCCCGCTATCTGCTTGAGCATGCCGTCTGCCGGCAATGGGGCGGGCAGCTCCCCCTCTGGCGCGAGCTGTTTGCCCGCCGCCGGCGCGAACAGCGCGACATCGACGAACTGGCCCGGCAAGACGCGCAAATCATGCGGGAACTTGAACAACTCGATATTGCGCGCCAGAAGGAACTCAGCGCGTCGCAGGCCTGCCGGCAGCGGGTAATGACCTTCACGGCGCAGCTGGCGGAACGTCAGGGCCTGCACGATGAGCAGGAATCCCGGTTCCCGTTGGCCGCGCTGCGCGCCGACTGGCAGCACAGCCAGCAGCAGCGCGGCCGGCGCGCCCTGATGTCGTCCCTGCTGCCGCAAATGGAGCGTGTAAGCCGCGATCTGGCGGCCAACCGCACGCGGGAAGATCAACTGCGGCGCGACTGCGACGTTATTACCGCCGCGCTGGCGGCGCTGCGGCGCGCCGAGGCGGATAAGTCCGCCCTGCTGGACGAGATGACCGCGCGCCATCGCCTGGAAATGCATATCGTCTCGCTCGGAGAACTGCGCGGAGCGTTGCGACCGGGGGATCCCTGCCCCCTATGCGGCGCCACCGAGCATCCCGGCATCGCCCTATACCAGGACCTGCAGCCGCAACACACCGATCGGCGGCGGCAGGAACTGCTGCCGGAGGTGGAGCGGCTTAAGGCCGAAGTGGTGGCGGCGTTTACCCGTCTCGAGATGCTGCAGCAGGAGCAGCGCCAGGCGACGGCGCAACAGGTACGCCTGCAAGAGGAACTGGCGTTGCTGGACGACGCCTGGCGACAGGCCGCCGCCGGGCTGGATCTGGCGCCCGGCGAACACGCCGCCGCCTGGCTGGCTGAGCAGGACGCGCATGAGCAGGCATTGGCCCGGCAGTTGGAGGCGCGTGAACAGGACAACCAGGGGCTGCAGGCGGCCCGCGACGCCCTTGCCCAGGCCGATGGCGAATGGCAACGGCTCGACGCCCGTCTGGCGCTGAATGCCCAGGAGAAGGATGCGGTGACCCAACGTCTGCGGCAAACGCAGCAGCGCCGTCAGGAACAACAGCAACGGATGGACGAACTGGCGGCGCAAAGCAGCGAGGCTCTCGCCCAACTGGGACTGACCCTGCCGGCGGAATCCGCGGTTGACGCCTGGCTGGCCGAACGCCAGGAGGAGTGGCGGCAGTGGCAGTACCAGCAAGAGCGGGAACAGACGCTGAAAAACGACCTTATCGCGCTGGAAGGCGAACTGCGCGGCCACCGGGAAGCCCTGGCCGAACTGGCGCAACAGTTGGCCGACCTCGCGCAGCGGCAGCAGACAACCGGCAACGCGCTGCGCCTGGCGCGTGAAGAACGCCGCAAACTGGCCGGCGATGACAGCGTGGCGCAGCTCAACGCCCAACTGAGCGCACGGGCCGGGGAAGTGGAGCGGGACCGGCGGCAGTCCGAACTGAGTGTACAGCAGGCGCAGGAAAAGCTGCATCTGCTGGCCGGTGAAATCCGCTCGCAGCGGCGGCGGCTTGAGGAACTGACACAACAAGCGCAGCAGGCGGCGACGGCGCTGCGGCAGGCGCTGGCAAACAGCCCGTACGCCGGGCTGGCCGAGCTGCAGGCGGCCCTGTTGCCCGGGCAGGAGCGGGATCGGCTGCGTGAGCTGCGCGAGAAAATCAAGGAAGAGCGGCAGCGCGCGGAGGTGATGTGGCAGCAGGCGGAGCTGGCGCTGCGGCAACACCATGACGATCGTCCCGCCACCCTGGACGAGGCTGCCGACTCTGCCGCCGTGGAGCGAACGTTGGCCGATATTAAGGCATTATTATGGGAGCTGGCGCGGCGGCAAGGCCAGCTACAGCAGCAACTGGCAAGCCACCGCCAGCGCCAGCGCGATCAGCAGAGCCTGATGGCGGAAATCAGCGCGGGCGAAGGCCGCTACGCTGACTGGAGCTATCTCAACGAGCTGATTGGCTCCAAAGAGGGCGACAAGTTCCGTAAGTTCGCCCAGGGTCTGACGCTTGAGCACCTGATTTATCTGGCGAACCAGCAGTTGTCCCGCCTGCACGGCCGCTATCAGCTGCAGCGCAAAACCGAGGCGGAGCTGGAGCTTGAAGTGGTGGACACCTGGCAGGCGGATGCGGTGCGCGACACCCGCACCCTTTCCGGCGGCGAAAGCTTTCTGGTGAGCCTGGCGCTGGCGCTGGCCCTGTCGGACCTGGTCAGCCACAAAACCCAGATTGATTCGCTGTTTCTCGACGAGGGCTTCGGCACGCTGGACGCCCAAACGCTGGATATTGCCCTGGACGCGCTCGATTCGCTTAACGCCACCGGCAAGATGATAGGCGTCATCAGCCATGTGGACGCCATGAAGGAACGCATCCCGGTGCAAATCAAAGTGAAAAAGATCAACGGCCTGGGCATCAGCAGGCTGGAGGCGCGTTATGCGGTGCGCCCGGAATAACGCGGCGCCGGCGGAATTCATCGAACAAGGCGTAGAACATCGCTTCGGTGTCGACAAAATCATGAAAACCGAAGCGGCGCGCCTTACTGCCGTCGGCAAACATATCGTAATCCCAGGAGAACACGAAATCGGCGAACGGCCAGCCCGACACCGCCTGATAATCCGGTGCGGATAAACGGTGCCGGCGGGTTAATTCCCGCCAGAGTTCCGTTTTATCCGCCATGACTTCCTTTAGCGGCATGGGCAATGGCGGCGCCAGATCCAATTCAAAATAGCCAGCAATTTTCGGCCACAGCTCACTCCAGCGGAACAGATCGCCGTTATTGATGTTAAACGCCTGGTTGCCCGCCCGGGGCTCGGTGGCGGCCCAGAGCGTGGCCCTCGCCAGCAGCCCCGCATCGGTCATTTCCATCAGCGCGTGGTAAGCGCCCGGTTTGCCGGGAAAACGCAGCGGCAACCCCAGCGCCTTGCAGATGGAGGCATAGACGGCAATGCTCATGGCCAGGTTCATCGGATTGCCCAGGGAAAAACCGCCCACCACCCCCGGCCGGATGGCGGACCAGGTCCAGCGTTTATTGCGCTGGCGTTGCTCCAGCCAGGTTTGTTGCGCCACGTTGAATTCCGGCGGCATATGTCCCGCATCGGTTTCCCGCGCCGGTGTCTTAAACGGCCCCAGGTGCGCGCCATAGACTTTATAGCCCTGCATCAGGCTGACATGCTCCAGTTTCCCGGCAACCGGCTCGATTGCCTCAACGACGTTTTTCAGCATCATTATATTGGGAACAACCAGTCCCGCCCAGTCGGACGCATCCTGGTAGGCGGCGTAGAAAATATGGGTAATGCCGGTCAGCGGGCGCAGCGCCCGGCCTGTCGCCTGCGCGTCCAGCAAATCCACCGCCAGGTAGCTGACGCCGGGCCGGTCGCGGCCGCCGCGGCGCGACAGGCCGATAACCTGCCACCGCCGGGATTCCAGTTCCGCGACGAGCCGGCCGCCGATAACGCCGTTGGCGCCCACCACCAGGGCAATCCGATTATTTTGCATGTGTTTTCTCCGCTGAAAAAAGACGATGCGTCACTATAATTGATAAGCAAAAAAGTGATAATAGGACCATAACCACTATCAGTTATAAGTAAAACTAATAAACGGAACACCATGGATAAACTCACCGCGATGCATACCTTCGCGCGCGTGGCCGAGCTGGGCAGCCTGTCCGCGGCAGCGCGCGATCTGGGCCTGACGCAGCCCGCCGTAAGCCAGCAGGTGGCCGCCCTGGAAAAACTGCTGGGCACATTATTGCTCTATCGCACTACCCGCTCCGTCACCCTGACGGAAAGCGGCAGCCGTTATTATCTGCAGGCCAGGCAGATCCTGGCGGCGGTAAATGAAACGGAAGAGACGCTGCGGGGGCTGAACCAGAGGCTGGAGGGTCATTTGCGCATCCATGCGCCGACGGGCCTCGGCCAGCAGTATATCGCCCGGCTGGCGCTTGATTTTCAGCAGCGCCATCCGGATATCGTTATCGAACTGCTGCTGGACGATCGGGTGGCGGATGTGATCAGCGAGGGAATTGATGTCGCGCTACGTCTCGGGGAACTGCGCACCGCCGGCACGGTGGCGCGCAGGCTCGGCACCCTGCAGCGTGTCCTGGCCGCGGCGCCCGGCTATCTTGCCAGGCAGGGCGCGCCGCAAACCCTGGCGGAATTAGCCGAACGTCCTTACATTCGCTACAGCGGCCGTGGCGACGGCGCCGGACTCACCCTGCTGGGCCCCAGGGGCGCGGAGATGTTGACCGTCCGTCCGGTGTTCTTGGCCAATAATACCTTTACGCTTATCCAGGCCATAGAAGCGGGACTCGGGATAGGCGGCGTCCAGTTACCGCTGATCCGCCGGCAGTTAACCGCCAAAACCCTCGTACGCGTATTGCCCGACTATTATTTTCCGCCGATGGCGGTACATGCGGTGTATCCCGCCGCGCGCTTTATTCCCGGCAAGGTACGGGCCTGGGTGGAGTATCTTGCCGCCGCCCTGGCGGACATTCTGTAGACGCCGCGGCCAGGTTGATTTTTGCCGATTTTAGCGCCGGGATGCGCTATCATGCGCGCTGCGTTTGATTAACCCGCACGCTTACCGACGTGCCGGATCAGGGATCTCACTTTATGTTTTGGTTTAAAAATATCATGATTTACCGCCTGAACCGCGATATTACGCTGTCGGCGCAAGAGATGGAAATACAGTTGGCGGCCTCATCATTTACCCCCTGCGGCAGCCAGGATATGGCCAAGTCGGGCTGGGTATCTCCGCTGGGCGACAAAAGCGACGCGTTAACCCATGCCGTTAATGACCAGATATTGATTTGCGTGCGCAAAGAAGAAAAAATCCTGCCGTCTTCCGTGGTCAAGCAAGAGCTGAACGGCAAGATCGATAAGCTGGAAACCGAGCAAAGCCGTAAGCTGCGCAAAACGGAAAAAGACGCGCTGAAGGATGAGGTGTTATTCAGCCTGATGCCGCGCGCGTTCAGCCGCTTCAGCCAGACGTTCATCTGGCTGGACACCGTCAAAGGCCTGGTGATTGTCGACGCCGCCAGCGCCAAGAAAGCCGAGGATGCCCTGGCGCTGTTGCGTAAATCCCTCGGCTCGCTGCCGGTGGTGCCCCTGACACTGGAAAACCCCATTGAGCTGACCCTGACGCAGTGGGTGCGCGGCGGTGAACCGCCGGCCGGATTCCTGGTGCAGGACGAGGCCGAACTCAAGGCGCTGCTGGAGGACGGTGGCATCATTCGCTGTAAAAAGCAGGATTTGGCCAGCGACGAAATTGCCGCCCATATCGAGGCCGGCAAGGTGGTGACCAAACTGGCGCTGGACTGGCGGGAACGGGTGCAGTTTATCCTGGCCGACGACGCCACAATCAAGCGCCTTAAGTTTTCCGATACCTTACGCGAACAGAACGACGATATCGATCGCGAGGATTTTGCCCAGCGTTTTGACGCGGATTTTATCCTGATGACCGGCGAACTGGCGACGCTTATTGAAGAATTGACCGTTGCCCTGGGCGGCGAAGCCCAGCGCTGAAAAAGGTTGCTGGCGGGAGTGACGAGGCCAGGATCAGACGGGTAACAACACCGTGAAGCCGTGCCGTTTTTAGCGGGGCCGCGCCCGGACGCGCAGCGATGGCGCCCATCCGTGCGCGCCATTGTGCGGTCCAACGCCTGTGGCCTTGGACCACCACGCTACCGGCGGATGACTCCATGACGCGTTATGCTTTCCGCTCTCCCTGCCCGGCGACTTCCGCGCCGTTTTGCCGGCATTTCGGGGCAAACCATAGCCTGCCCGCGATTTTGCCCCATTATTTGCTCATATATTTACATAAATACGCGCTGGCTTCCGCCACCTGGACAATAAATTCACTTTGCGCCGGAACAAAGAATTTTTCGCCGGGCATAAAGACCTGCCAATCGTGGGAGCCCGGTAACAATGCCCGCAACGCGCCGTTAATGACGGTCATTTCCTCGGGCTGTGCCGTGGTGAATGTGTATTCGCCGGTTTCCATCACCCCCACGCTGGCGCGGCCGATGCTGGCGGAATCAAAACCAATGGACTTTACCTTCCCGGCAAAATACTCATTTACATTCAGCATAGATCCATTCCTTTCGATAATATTTTCAGTACTTCATAGTAAAAGCACGATCGTTGATTTGTCACGCCTTATTACCGGGAAATGCCGGCCGGCGTGCAAAAAAATACCCGCGGATAAGCGCGGCGGATTCACCGGCGAGAAAAAAGAAAATAACCGTCTTAGGTGAAGATAATTAGCCGGACCGGGAAGCAGTGTTCCGATCCGGCTGGCAGGGAATTCAGGTCTTGTCTTCGCCCTGATAGCGCGCTTTCGCGTCCAGCGCCTCGTGTTCGGAATCATGCTCGCTGATAAGCGTGTCGGGCTTGGGATGATCGGCCCGCAGCTCAAACACCGTCTTGGTTTTACCCGGCGGCCCCTTCTCTTTTTTAACGATATGGGCTTCGCGGGGATAAGGGGGTTTACTCGCCATAATCACTTCCTTATTTTATGATTTGGTCGGGTAAGTATAGGTCAATCCCCGGGGTTGCGCATGGCGCCGCGTTATCCGGCGGCGCAGGGGTGGAGCTGCTGCAATATCGCCGACACCACGGCTTCCGGGGAAGAGGACGCATCCAGCACATGGTGGGCCGCATCCTGGTATAACGCTTCCCGGGCCAGCAGGATTTCAGCGATCTCCTCGGCAATCGGCCGCCCGGTCAGGCTTGGCCGCTGGTCTTCCTCGGGAAACGCCTCCAGGCGCCGCGCCAGGACCTCAGGCCGGGCATGGAGGTAAATGACCGTGCCGTTCGCCCGCATAAACCGGCGATTGGCCTCCGCCAGCACAATGCCGCCGCCGGTGGCGATCACTTTGCGCCCGCCGGCAATCGCGCGCAGGATAGCGCTTTCCCTTGCCCTGAATCCCGCCCAGCCCTCGCTCTTGACGATCTGCGCCACGCTGCGGCCGGTGGTGCTCAGCAACAGCTGGTCGGTATCCATAAACTCAAATCCCAACACCCCGGCCAGCGCGAGGCCAACCGTGGTTTTACCGCATCCCCTAGCGCCAACCAAATAAATGGGCTGTGTCATTAACCGCATATCCTTTTATCCAACGACTTTTTCAGTCCAGCTGCGCATCATAGCATTGACTTCGCACGCGCACTAACCGGCGAACGGCCTTTGGGCGAAAAGTCGCGGGCCGGGCATGCGACGCCCCGCAGCCGCCGCATGCCAGCTTATTACATACCATATTCATTACAGGATTGTCCCTTACGTCGGCCGGAACCGGCAAAAAAAGACCGGCGATCGCGCCCGCGCAACGGACAGTTTTTCAGGAAGGCCCTCCCAGACGGGCACGCCCGGGCCGGCGGCCTCGGTTAGCTTTCCGGCTCCACCACTTCCGCCACGATGCGTTTCGCCTGCTGCAGCGTCAGTTTCTCCCTCATCTTGATAAGCAAGGTACCCGTGGTGCGCATACGACCGGTGCCGACCACCGCCACCAGTTCATCGTTGAGGGCATACAGCGCCACAAAATCATCGTTATCGGGCGAGCCGGTCATGTCGATGGTATCCCATTTCCCGGCATGGCCAAGATACTCATAGCGCACGCCATAATGCTGGGTCCAGAAAAACGGTACGGAATCATAGATCTCATCCTGACCCGCCATCACGCTTGCGGCCACGCGGCCATGCTGCTGGGCCACACGCCAATGTTCAATGCGCGTGGGTTTGCCGTTAAGCGGAAACGTGGCGATATCGCCGATGGCAAAAATATCCTGGCCCGCCGACATGGAGGCGTCCACATTAAGGCTACCGTCTTTATTCAGCGGCAGATCGTCAATAAACCCGGTCGCCGGCGCCACACCGGTGGCCAGTAGCACCAAATCGGCCTCGATGCGCGTACCGTCTTTCAACACTACCGCCTCCACCTGACGCTCGCCGGTAAACTCCGCGGGCAGGCCTTCGACAAATTTCACGCCTTTCTGCTCGTGACGCCGCCGGAAGAAACTCGCCAGCTCTTTGCCGAACTGTTTCTCGAACGGCAGCGGATGCTCGGCTATCACCGTCACATCCACATCCTGCTTACGGAACGCCGCGGCGACTTCCATGCCGATAAAGCTGTTGCCGATAATCACCAGGCGTTTTTCCTTCTCGACGGTGTCTACCAGCACGGCGGCCTGCTCCCAGCTGCGCAGGACCTGGATGCCGAACAGCGCCTTGCCGGGCAAATCGGGGCGCTGCGGGATGCCGCCGGTGGCCAGCAACAGCTGGCGATAAGGAATCATCGTGCCGTCTTCCAGCCGCAGCTGATGCTTGGCGGCGCTCAGTTTTTCGACGTTGCCGTTAATACGCTCGATTTTTTGCTGTTGATAAAAATCATCGTCCAGGAGCGACGGCACCTCGTCGATATCCATATCTCCCTGCGGAACAAATTTGGACAAGGTGGTGCGATCGTAAGGCGCCTGTTTTTCACGTTCGATAACCACCAGGCGACCGTGATAACCCTTTTCGCGCAGCGCCTTAATGGCGGCGCTACCGCCGGCGCCGACGCCCAGGACCACCAGCGCATCTTGGGTCGTCACCTTATCCAGCGGCCCCGCGCCCGGTTCCGCCTGCGGGTCGACCCAGAGCTTGCCCTGTTCAATCTTGACCGGATAACGCTTTAAATCGCGCAGGGAGGGAGGTTCGCACAGCGCGCCTTCCTCAATGGTGAATACCGACTTATGCCAGGGGCATATAATCTTGCCTTCGCAAAGCGCGCCTTTTTCCAGCGGAGCGCCGGAATGGGGACAGGTGGCTTCGAGGGCGAAAACCCGATCTCCTTTTTTTATCAACAGAATATCGGTATCGCCCAGGCTGATTTTTTTGGGTGCCAATTCCGGCAATGCGGTTAACGACATCACTTCTTGATAGGCCACGATAGGCTCCTTCTTGTTAAAGACCATACAGTCTGGAGTGCTATGATTAAGCCTAGCAGCTAAACGCCGGCTGTGAAGTCCGGCGAAGGGAGATGATGAAGCGGGTAAGCGCAGCGCCGCCGGCTAGTCGCTATTGAAGAGATCGCGCAGCCAGGCAATGATTTTTTTCAGCGCCCGGCCCAGGGCGCCGATATCACCGCCACCGTTTTGCCGCGCCATGCCGCCCAAGATGCCTCCACCGGCGGCGGGTTCTTTCATCATGGTTAATCCTTCCTTTGCCTATAAAGGGAATGGGAATTATCCTGTAACCTTTATTTCCAGCAAGGCGGTTGAGGATAATCATTCTTATTATTTGTTCACGCGCCGGTAATAATGAAAAAGGATTAAAACGTAATTTGATTAAGAATACTTTCAAAAAAAGCCGACAGACCGTGCCAGGCGGACTGTCGGCTTACAGATAATAGATAATTATTCCGGATATAGTTATTTACCCGTTACTTCATTCAGCCGTAAGCGTATTTTTTCACCGGGCTGATGCAAGGTTAAGGAGATGATAAGCGAAATAACCAGCAGCACCAGGATCAGTTGGAAGGTGACGATAAATCCCCCGAACAGCGAGGCCACGATTGAGCCGATAATACTGCCGATGCCGAAGCCCAGGTAAATCACGCCATAGTTTTTGGTCAGATTGTTCAGGCCGAAGAAATCACTGACCAGCGACGGGTATACCGTAATGGTGCCGCCGAAGCTGAAGGCCACGCAGGCAATCGCCATAAAAAACAAGACCGGGCTGAGATGCACAAACAATAACAGCGCCATGCCGAGCAGTGAAATTCCCTGCGCCAGCGAGACGACCCGCATACGCGACATCCGGTCCGACAGCACGCCGAGCACCAGGCGTCCGCCCAGGTTGGCCGCTGCGATAATCGTCACGGCATTGGCCGCAACCGCCGGGGTTAAATGCACCAGATTCTCGCCAATATCTTTCGCCACGCCGATCACATACAGCCCGCTCATGCAGGCGGTTAAAAACATCAGGGCCAATAACCAGTATTGCGGGATGCGTACGCACTGCGCCAGGGAAAAATCGCGTGTTGCCCGGGTCTTGTTCACGCTTTGTTGCGGCGCATCCTTCATTAATAAGGCACCTGCGATGACCAGCAACATGGCAATCAGTCCCCAAAGCATAAAGGTGGTTTCCAGGCTGTATTGGGCCAGCAGGCGGCTGTTGATATATTTAAATCCCAGGCTGCCCAAACCATAAGCGCCGATGGCGCAGGCGGAAATCACCCCTTTACGCTCCGGAAACCATTTTACGCAATTGGATAACGTCATCAGATAACCGATGCCGTCGGCAAACCCCACCAGCAGACCGGCGGAAAGCCACAACATCGTCAGGTTGCCGGCATACGCGGTCAGGCAAAACCCCGCGCCCAGCAAAACACCAGCGCCCAGCGTAACGTTACGCACGCCAAAGCGGTCCTGAAACCTGCCGGCCACCGACGACGCCAGCGCCAGCGCCAGGCTGAGCAGTCCGAACGCAAACGCCACCTGGCTGACAGGCTGATGCAGCTTATCGGCCAACGGACCGTTGAACAGGCTCCAGGTATAAACCGACCCCAGGGCGAACTGGGTCATAATGGTCCCGAACAATGTAAGCCACCGCAGGTGGGTCGCATATTGCGTATTCATATTCTGCCTCGCATTAACAATTCTTTTAGAATCGATGCCCGTAAAACGGGTTAACTGGCTTTACTATAAAGGCGCGGTTAACGAGACGGTCTAAATGCGGCATGAGATACCGTTAATAAGGAATGAAATGCACGCCTTGGGGTATGAACGGCATAATTACATGTTACGGCGGTGGCAAGCAGGGCAATATTGCTGTTTATCGGTTGCGAAAAATAGGCAATTATTAAACGCCATGGGCAATAACGATCCTTTAATTAACACATTTTACTCTATGGTAAATTTAACCCTGGAACGGCAACCCAAAAAAATAATAATATTATTCGCCGGCGCGCGCCGGCGGTATGGCGGGCGGCTATTCCTCCCCTCATTCGCTCTCCGGCGTTTGGTAATGATAATAGTTGACGCCAATACGGATAATATCGCGCCCCTGCGATTTGCGGTGCCGGTTACTGTCGCGCAGCGAATAAATGCACCCGCAGTACTCCTGCTGGTAAAACTGCTCGCGCTTGCTGATATCGATCATGCGCGCCGCCCCGCCCTGCTTGCGCCAGTTGTAATCCCAATAGCGCATGCCGGGGTAGTGGCTGGCGGCGCGCTGGCCGCAGTTATTGATCTGCTGCATATTCTTCCAGCGGGAAATGCCCAGCGAACTGGAGATGACGCTAAAACCCTGTTCATAGGCATACAGCGCGGTGCGTTCAAAACGCATATCAAAACACATGGTGCAGCGGATCCCGCGCTCCGGTTCCCGCTCCATACCCTTCGCCCGGGCGAACCAGTTGTCGGTATCATAATCGGCATCGATGAAGGGCACCTGGTGCTGGTCGGCAAAGCGGATATTTTCTTCCTTGCGGATCAGGTATTCACGCTGGGGATGGATATTGGGATTGTAAAAAAAGAGGGTGTAGTCGATACCGGAAGCGCTAAGCGCTTCCATCACTTCCCCCGAGCAGGGCGCGCAGCAGGAATGCAGCAGCAGTTTGTCGGCGCCCTGCGGCAGTTTCAGTAGCGGTCGGATGAAGTCGGCCATGGGCGCTTTCTCTAAGGTCAGATAAAGAGTCTGGCTGGCCAATATAGCACATATCCCGGGCGGGTTGGCGGCGCGGGGTTTAACAAGGAGTATCAAATAGTTATTAACCGCCGGTCTGTCAACCACAAAAAAAACGCGGCCGGCCCGGCACACTTTCCCGGCATCCCCCCGCCCGGTGTGTGGACTGGTAACACATTTCTAAAAACCTTTACGCATGGCGCCTTTATGATTCGCCAATATGAGACTAGATTTAAAGAAAGCGCAGCCCGTTGCGCATGTGAACAAGGTTATAGGGTCATTACCATGCAATCAGAAGAGCAACGTATTATCGAGGGTCTTTTTCAGCGTCTGAAACAGGCGGAGCAGAAAGCCGGCCCCCGCGACGCCGAAGCGGATCGGCAAATCCAGGAATTTATCCGCCAGCAGCCCGCAGCCCCTTATTATATGGCGCAGTCGATATTGATCCAGGAAGCCGCGCTTAAGCGCCTGCACCAGCAGGTACAGCAGCTGGAATCCGAGCTTACCGCCTTGAAAAACGCGCCGCAGCCAAGCCAGGGAGGATTTCTCAGCAACCTGTTTGGCGGCGGAGCGGCCCGGAACGCCCGTGCGCAGCAGCCCGCCCCCGCCTGGAATAACCAGCAGCAGCCACCGGCTCCCGGCTATGGCGGCCAGG
Source organism: Sodalis sp. C49 (assembly GCF_046352915.1). Classification (NCBI taxonomy): domain Bacteria; kingdom Pseudomonadati; phylum Pseudomonadota; class Gammaproteobacteria; order Enterobacterales; family Bruguierivoracaceae; genus Sodalis; species Sodalis sp. C49. The sequence goes on from NZ_CP163303.1 coordinate 2,347,974, forward strand.
CCGCGCCGCCGCCCGGATACAACGGTTATGCTCAGGGATATAACCAGCCGCAGGCGGCGCCGCGCGGAGGGGGCTTTCTGGCCGGCGCGCTGCAAACCGCCGCCGGGGTCGCCGGCGGTGTGGTGCTGGGCAACATGCTTACCGGCATGTTCCATAACAGCCAGCCGCAGGAGATAGTCAATGTTATCGATCAGCCCCTGGATGCCGCCACCGATCCCCTGACCAACCAGGATTTCTCCAGCGACAATCTCGATACCTTCAATGATGTCTCTGGCAACCCTTTCCCTGGCGCCAGCGGCACTGATGATACGTTCGCCAATAATGATTATGGCAACGATACCAATGCCGATAACGGTTTCGGCGCGGACAACGGCTTCGGTACAGATGACGGTTTTGGCACGGATGACAGCTTCGGCGTGGACGATGGCTTCAGCGACGACGATGATTTTGTCTGATCGCCGCCGACCGCGGGGAAGAGGCCGGCTGTAGCCTGGCCGATAAGCAGGGTGGCCGGGTCGCCGCGTTACGTTCCCTGCCCGGCATACCCGCGTTCAGGGTATGCGCATCGTTGTCAGCAGTCTGGGCCCACGCTTAGCGTGGGCTTCTTTATTGACAACGCGCAATCAAGACCGACATGGCATCGTACCGCGCTGGTAATCAACACTCACGCCGGTTATTTATGTTCATGCCACGGCAAATTATTCCGCCATATAAATTCTTGGAAAAAAAACCTCCAGCGCCTACACTAATTTTATCTATTTATATTTAACCCCTGAAAAATAATTCTAATTATTGAAACCATACTCTTTGGCTATTCTATTTCTTTCGGCCTGTCTCGTGCCAGTAATTTTACTTTATCGCAGGGATAGCAATCATAAGTGGATTTTATTTATTTAAATATATAATGCCGGATATTTACGCGCGCATTAGATGTTATTTGGTCGAGCGCACCGGCAGCCGGACGGGTCGTGAATTAAGCCAGAACACAGGGTCAAATATTTTCGCCTGGCGCACGAACCCTCTTTACCCTATCTCTGAAAGGACCGGTAATGATGCGCAAAACAACTGTAGCAATGCGATTTACCCGTGATGCTTTAGCTTTATTTATTACTATAACAAGACAATTTGAATTAAAAATAATAAATAAATTTAATATAATAATGATGGCCGCTATATGGTTTTTTTTTACCGCTCCGGGCAACACCTGGGCGGCGTGTACCCCCCCGCCGACGAATGGCAAAACCACCACCTGTACCAACTTGTCGGTACAAACCGACACCGTCGGCAACGGCCCGGGGATGAATGATGTGAATCTTCTGGTGCTGCCTGCCGCCAGGATTGAAACCGGTACAGTCACCGCCATCACGTTTGACACGGGCGCCACGATTGCCATTCAGGCACGCGCGACGGTGCAAAACGACACGGATGGCCTATCCGGCGCCGGTGCGTGGGGGCTGGGTCACAATACCATTGAGTTTAACAATAATAACAACTTAAACGTAGAAACCGGCGCCCAGGTCTTGGGCCTCGGGACGTCACCCACAAATGACGCAATTACTGTCATGGGCAGCGGAAATAGCATTACAAACCGCGGTTTAATTCAAGGCGCGGGCAGGTCGGCAATCTGGTTTGCATCCGCCGATCCCGACATCGGCAGCAATGTTATTGACAACTACGGTACCCTCAGAGCCATGGACCCGGCAAATACGGTTATCGGCAGCTCCGGCACCGCGGTGTCCTTGACCAACCATACCGGCGGGGTAATTATCGGCAATATCGCCTTCGGTCCCGGTAATGACCGTTTAACCCTTGAAGGAGGATCGACGCTTACAGGTAATATCAGCGGCGGCGAAGGCGCCAATGCCCTGGTGCTCAATAGCGTGGCCGGATCGCCGCCCGCCGCGGATCTGCTGTCGGGCGATATCACCGATTTTCAAACCCTGACCAAAAATGGCGATGGGGAGTGGCGGTTAACGGGCAATATTAAAAACACCGGCTCTGCGGCGCCGTTAATAGTCAATGTTAATAACGGCATATTGACTCTCACCGGCGAAAACACCTACACCGGCGATACCGTTATTCACGGCGCAACGTTAGTCGCCGGAGGCGCTAATGCCTTCAGCAGCCGGTCGGCCTATACCGTCGCCCCGGCCGGGACGATGAATTTACAGGGTTTTAACCAAACTATCGCCAGCATGAACAATGCGGGTACCATTAATCTTAACGGTGATGGCGGAACCGTACTTAACGTGACGGGTGATTATGCCGGCAATAACGGTCGTCTTAATTTTAATGCCCGGTTATCTGATGATGCGACAAAGACTGAAAGACTGATTATCGGCGGTAATACGTCCGGCACGACCCTGGTCAGCGTCAATAATGCCGGCGGCGGCGGCGGCGCCACCGTGGACGGTATTGAACTGATCTCGGTCAACGGCGTCTCGGACGGTGAATTCTTGCAATCAGGCCGTATTGTGGCGGGCGCCTATGATTATACCCTGACGCGCGGCGCCGGAACTGATGCCGCGAACTGGTATTTGCATAGCTCGGTCGAGGATCCGAATCCGGGGCCCGGCCCATCGCCAGAACCCGTCCCCACCCCAGAACCGGGACGGGTTGAACGTCCGGAGGCAGGGAGCTATACCGCCAATCTGGCCGCCGCCAATACCCTATTCGCCAACCGTTTGGATAATCGTCAGGGCATGGCTCACTATACCGACGCGCTGACGGGCGAGGACAAGTCCACCAGTCTGTGGCTAATCAATGAAGGCGGTCATAACCGTTCCCGTGATGACGGCGGCCAGCTCAGGACCCAGAGCAATCGTTATGTACTGCAACTGGGCGGCGATATCGGCCAGTGGAGCAGCAGCAGCCTCGATAGTATTCGATTAGGTGTTATGGCCGGCTACGGCAATGCTAAAAGTAATACCGGGTCACGCGTATCCGGCTACAGTGCAAACAGTGCTGTCGACGGGTATAGCCTGGGTATCTACGCGACCTGGTATGCCAATGCGATGGACAAAACGGGTTTATATATCGACGGCTGGACACAATATGGCTGGTTTAACAATAGGGTGTCGGGCCAGGATTTAAACGAGGAAGAGTATAAGTCCAAAGGAGCCAGCGCCTCGCTTGAAAGCGGTTATGCCGTTAAGTTCGGCGAAAACGCCGCTAAAAACACCACCTATTATGTCCAGCCCCAGGTCCAGGCCATCTGGATGGGCGTCAAAGCCGATGACCATACCGAAGCCAACGGCACCAGGGTATCGGGAGAAGGTGACGGCAATATCCAGACCCGTTTGGGCGTTAAAGCCTATATGCACACTTACAGTGAGCGGGACAACGACAAGGATCGGGCCTTTCAGCCCTATGTCGAGGCTAACTGGATCCACAATTCGGATGATTTTGGCGTCAGCATGGATGGGATAACGGTCAGCCAAGACGGCGCGGCCAATATCGCAGAACTTAAGCTCGGGGTTGAAGGACAAATTAACCGCAATGTTAATCTTTGGGGCAATGTCGCACAACAGGTTGGCAATAGAGGCTACAGCGACACCACCGGCATAGTGGGCGTGAAATACCGGTTCTGACACGAAACCCGGCTCAAGATAAGCACGGTAAGCCCGCCAACCCCGATCTCAATGCAGGCGTGTCAAAGGGAGACCGTGCCAATGGGGCCGAATCGGGCGTGGTTTTCCCGCCCGACCGAGGCCCCATGGCGCGGTAGGCCCGCTAACACAAATCCTGCAACGAGCGTGTCAAAGGGAGAGCGTGCCAATGGGGTTGAATCGGGCGTGGTGTTCCCGCCCGACCGAGGCCCCATGGCGCGGTAGGCCCGCTAACACAAATCCTGCAACGAGCGTGTCAAAGGGAGAGCGTGCCAATGGGGCCGAATCGGGCGTGCTTTTCCCGCCCGACCGGGCGCCCCATGGCACGATAAGCCCGCCATCACCGGGCATATATAGCGTTACTTACCGCGGGTTTTGATCACTGCCTCGGCCACCGCTTTCGGCGCTTCCGAATAGTGTTTAAACTCCATGGTATAAGTGGCGCGCCCCTGCGACATAGACCGCAGCGTGGTGGAATAACCGAACATTTCCGCCAACGGCACTTCGGCACGAATAAGCTTGCTGCCGAGAATATCTTCCATCCCCTGCACCATACCGCGCCGTGACGACAAATCACCCATCACGTTGCCCATGAAATCTTCCGGCGTTTCCACTTCCACCGCCATCATTGGCTCCAGCAGAATTGGCTGCGCCTGGCGCATCCCATCCTTAAACGCCATCGACGCCGCCATACGAAACGCATTTTCGTTGGAATCGACCTCATGATAGGAACCGAAAAACAGCGTAGCTTTCACATCCACCACCGGATAACCGCCCAAAACGCCGGAGGTCAAGGTATCCTGAATACCCTTATCGATAGAGGAAATATACTCGCGCGGCACCACCCCACCCTTGATGGCATCGACGAATTCATACCCTTTCCCCGCCGGCTGCGGTTCGATTTTCAACACCACATGCCCATACTGCCCACGGCCGCCGGTCTGCTTAACGTACTTGCCTTCCACTTCTTCCACGGTCTTTTTGATGGTTTCACGATAGGCCACCTGCGGTTTACCCACCGTCACCGCCACGCCGAACTCACGCCGCATACGCTCCATCAGGATTTCCAGATGCAGCTCGCCCATGCCGGAGATAATGGTCTGGCCGGACTCCTCGTCGGTCTTGACGCGAAACGACGGGTCTTCCTGCATCAAACGCCCCAGGGCAATACCCATTTTTTCCTGATCGACCTTGGTTTTAGGCTCGATGGCCTGTGAAATGACCGGATCGGGGAAAACCATACGTTCAAGGATAATCGGATGATCCGGATCGCACAGGGTATCGCCGGTGGTCACATCCTTCATGCCCACGGTGGCGGCGATATCGCCGGCATGCACTTCCTTAATGTCTTTACGTTCATTGGCATGCATTTGCAGCAGCCGGCCCAAACGCTCTTTCTTTCCCTTGACCGGATTGTAAACCGAGTCGCCGGTGGCAATCACGCCGGAATAAACCCGGAAAAAGATCAGCTGGCCGACAAAGGGGTCGGTCATGATCTTAAACGCCAGCGCGGAGAACGGTTCGGTATCGCTGGAATGACGTTCCGCCTCCTTATCGTCCTCGTCATGCCCGCTTATTGCCGGCACATCAATGGGCGACGGCAGATAATCAACCACCGCATCCAGCAGCGCCTGAACGCCTTTATTTTTGAACGCACTGCCGCACAGCATCGGCACAATTTCATTGGCGATGGTCCGTTTACGAATGGCGCCCTTGATTTCGTCTTCGGTAAGCGTTTCGCCATTGAGGTATTTATTCAGCAGTTCCTCGCTGGCTTCCGCCGCCGCTTCCATCATATGGTTGCGCCATTCCTGGGCCGGGGCCAGCAAATCTTCAGGAATATCCTGATAGGTAAACTTAACCCCCTGGGTAGTATCGTCCCAGACAATGATTTTCATTTTGACCAGATCGACCACGCCCTGGAAACCTTCTTCCGCGCCCACGGGAATCTGGATCGGCACCGCCACGCCTTTCAGGCGTTTGGCAATCTGGGTCTGGACCCGGAAGAAATCCGCTCCGGTGCGATCCATTTTGTTGACGAACGCGATGCGCGGCACTTTATATTTATTGGCCTGGCGCCACACGGTTTCCGATTGCGGCTGCACCCCGCCTACCGAGTCGTAGACCATCACGGCGCCGTCGAGCACCCGCATCGAACGTTCCACTTCGATGGTAAAATCCACATGCCCGGGAGTATCGATGATATTAATGTGATGTTCCGGATAATTACCGGCCATCCCTTTCCAGAAGGTTGTCGTGGCAGCTGAGGTAATGGTAATGCCGCGCTCCTGTTCCTGCTCCATCCAATCCATCGTCGCGGCGCCATCATGCACTTCACCGATTTTATGGCTGACGCCCGTGTAAAACAAAATACGCTCGGTGGTGGTGGTCTTGCCGGCATCTATATGCGCACTGATGCCGATGTTGCGATATCGCTCTATGGGAGTTTTACGGACCATACAATTACCTTAAATGCCCTACAGGACAAAACCTGCTGTTTAACCGTCCCCGCCGGCCTATGGCGACGGGGCATATGTAATAAAAAGTCTTATTAACGCAATCCCAGGCTTTCCGGCAATAGGGTTAAAAAATGCCGGCGCGCTTTGCCAGAATGCTCCTTTTGCGCCCTGTCTTCAATGTCAGCCACGGCTTTATTGCCATTACCGTCGCCGCCCGCTCTGCGCGCGGGCTGCCGGACGGCCGTTAATCAAAATGCCGCCTCTAGCGGCAGACGCCAAAACCGCGCATGCCGAAATGGAAATGATTGGCGTGGGCGGCGTTGTAATCGGGACCGAGCGAATTGCCGAAAAAAGCGCAGCTTTGCATAAACACGTCACGTAAATAATCACCGGCCGGATCCTGGCGCCGCCACTGTTGCGACACCGTAATGCGCCGTCCGTCGGCGAGGATAAAGCCCGACACATCCAGCGCCTGCGCGCCTGCATGTTCGCTAAGCCGCCCCTCGCTGCGGTGATAGATGTTACGACACGCATAGCTGCCAAGATGATCAATCCGAGCTAAAGGAGACGCAAGACCTGCCGCCGCCAGGGGCGCCGCCGCCTGGCCGACAAACATGGCGCTGCTCAGCGCCAGCGGACAGCTGGCGAGAAAACTGGAGCTAAGCCCGACCGGGCCGAACCCGCGCACCCTCACGGGCGACAATAGCGGGCAAGGTCCGGTGGTATCGGCGACCTTGCTGAAAGAAAGGCGTCCGGCGGCGCTTGCCCTTTCAAGCGCCGCCAGGCAGGCCGGAGGATCGGCAGCCAGCCGTTTAAGTTTGTAGCGGGTGATAAACGTCGGCGGATCGCTGACCGACAAAGGCAAAAAAGGGTCATAGCCGGGCGGCAGCAGGGGCCGGATACGGGGGGCTAATGCCGTTAACAACACCACCAGAACCAACAGGCAGGTCAGCAGTCGCACCTTTACTTCACCCCTATAGCGTTAAAACCGGCCCATCGCCGACGTTGTTAATCAGTATAGACGTAGAAGTAATTAAGTTATTGCCACATGATTCAATTAGTAATTTTGAAAGTGGTTGTACTGATGTTTATTTGTACTGGCTATGATTAAAATGAAGGCGATACCCAGCTTTACGCCATCGAACTCATCCATCAACTAAGCTGTTTGATTTGCTGTGAAGTCTTTGCCCGCCCCTCTGTGCGGGCTTTTTTTACGCCCGCCGGCGGCCAGGCCCGCTCTTCATGTCCGTCATTACCGCCTGTATTGAACAGTTGCTGAGCAATCACCCGCCGGGATGCGAAAATTGTCGCTATGCGTATTTACGGATCCGGTATTTAGGTCCATACTTGCGTCGGTTTCATGTAGCAATGAGCTAGACTTTACGCCTCGAACTTCGGTTCGGGGCATCCTACCCGCTTCATCCTCCTGTTTTTCCCAACCCTTTTCCCGGTTTACTCCTCGCCACAGCATACTTTATCCAATGGTAAATCAACGCGCTGCAGACCATCCCGGCATCATTGCGGTGGATATCCCGCTCCGGCAATAAAAACGTCCTTTACAGGTTCCGGCATCCCGGAAAGCCTGGTGTCGCCCAACGATGACGGATGTACTTCGACCTCGGCCGGCCTGAAGGCGTACTCGCCCAGCCATTCAGCATAACCCTGCACGACAAAGCCGCCGTTGCGCCGTTGATAGGCGGCCCGATCGGCCAGATAGACCCGGCGCAGCGCATACCAGGGCACGGCGGGTAAATCATGATGGACTAAATGATAGTTCAGGTTAAGAAATAGCAACCGCCAGGGCCACGCCGCCTCGTTGATAACAGAGCGGGCCTGGGGATCGCGGGCGGCGCGATGCTCCATAAACGAGCGGATTTTGGTGATGGCCAGGGCCGGATAGCTTATGGCCAGCAGAAAATACCCTACCGGCAAACCCGATGACGCCACCCAGTGCAGCAGGGCCAGCAGCAGCAGGCCATGCATAAGCCACATCCCGACAGCGCGGCGATTGCCGCCGGCCACGGCCGCCACCATGCCGCGCAGCGCGCGGTAGATATCCAGCGCCGGCCCGATAAGCACACGTCCGGCCAAGGTGTTACGTACCCGGACCAGACGCCGCCGGAGCGCGGAAAATCCTTGCCAGCTCTCGCCGCTGAAATAATAGCCCTCGGGATCCTCCGCCGGATCGGTCAAATGATCGTCGCGGTGATGGCGCAAATGTGAATCGCGGTACAGGCCATAGGGATACCATACCGCCAGCGGCAGCAGGCCAAACAGTTGGTTCAGCCACGGCAGGCGCGTAGGATGACCGTGAATCAGCTCATGTTGCAGCGACAGATACCAGGTAGTGAACCAGATAAGCAGCGGCGTGCCGACCCACGGCCCCAGCGCCGTCCAGTAATGCACCGTGCCGAACCACCCGGCATAAATAAGCGCGATCAGGCCCCAGGTCGGCAGTTCCCAGCGCCACAATCGGGTGGACGCCAGTTGCCTGATGCGATCGCGCTGGCCGTCATGCAAATAGTGCGCGGTTTTTCTTCCTGGCTCTGACATGGCGTCTACCCCGATGGTTTTTTTGTCAGTATTCATCACCCCGGCGGCGCAACCAACGAATTAAAACGGCAATAGAATGGCGGGAAATGAGATAAGGGGCCTCAGCAAGCACCACGACGAAAGATCAGGTTATAGTTGTACCGCCGGCGCTGGAGGCATTAAAAAAATACCATCCTGATTTTATAAAAAATATAATAATCATCTATAATTCATTACGTAGGATGATCGTCCGCACAATATTCTTGTCATTACCGGCGTTTACGAAGTTATTTCCCTCTGTTAATATCCCATGCAGGACCTGACAACAGGCATGGCAAAATACAATAACGGTTATTTTTAAACTACAATCATATTATTTTATTGATAGTGGTTCGCTTAAACGCCATCGGAGCATAATGGGTAACATTATTTCGCAAACGAGTATTGCCTGCACGTTTTCTTATGCCGCCAACCTGTGCGGCAGGGAAACACAGCCACGGCAGAATAACTATCGGAACGCGTTGGTCCTGGCAAGACCCGCTCCTGTTCCCCTTTTTACCCGCCACGTCACTATGGCCGGCGATGAATCGCGCGCTGATAGCGGCGCCGCACCAGTCGCCGCCGTTGATACACCGGGTGACCGCGGAACAAACGCGCCGCAAGGCGATGTCCGCGCCCTCCTTGCCGCCAAGGGAATGGGAACAGACAGTTTCGAGCAGGAATATTCGCAGCGCAGTCTAGCCCTTTTTTTTGCCCTGGCGGGAAAGTCGGCGCACAAGGTTAAAAACAAATACCATAACCGAAGGGATAAAAATTATTTATATTTTATTAAAAGTTATGCTGAATTACATTACCTGGTGCAAGATTACATTAAGAACAACCCTGAAAAAACCATAATAACCGCGCCTATTTATTTTAGTATCATGAAAGAAATGGGTGTTATCTTAGCAACGGACATCTATGATCAACGTTCGCATTTTAACACCGGGAAAACCGGCCGCCGGCAGGATAAACTGGAGAGCATCTCCGAACGTCTGCGGGAATGTCTAGACAAAATGTTTGCCAACGTATTTAGTCCAGGCAACCATCTGCTAAAATATCTCGTCGTGCCTTTTATGAGTAAATATCTGGCCCTGGCCCATAGCCTGTCGGAAGAGACATTTATTACGGATCTCCCTGCTGAAACAGCGCTTGGGCAATACTTGCATGAAAGATTGCTACAGGCACGCAATGAGCACATGTCAACGCCAAGAGAAACTAATAATATCAGTGCCATAATACAAATGGGAGAAGACATCAACCTTATTAGCCGCTCAGTAAAATTATTTCTTGCCTGAAGTTTTATATCTCGCCGTATTGATAAGCAAAAACCTCATGGCTCATGAGGGTCGGCGGGCTTTCGACCCGGCATTATCGAACCATTCCTGCCATCCCCGGGCAACAGAAGGTTAAACATCAGGCAAGGTCTGCCGATAACCTTAGCGGGACTTAAGTATATCATGGGAAATCATGAAGAATGAACAGGACTGAGCGCGATAATTTGCACTACTTATGCAAAGAAGATCCTGAATTTGCCATTTTTTATCGGGAATTTCGGACAAATCATGCTCGTCCGTTATCCGAACACCGTATCGCGCTGTGCGGTTTACGCGGTACGGGCAAACGCGTCCTGGAGAAGGTATTGCCTGCCGCCATCAGCGGTAATGCGCGCACGGCCCTGAGCGACCGCCATTCGCCAGAAAAAAGCGGCGTTGATCACCCCTCCCGCCGCTGTCTCTTTATCGACGATATCAACGACTCCCCCGCCGGCGCGCTGGCCGGCGCTATCGGCGCGGACTGGATCCTGTATGTCCACGGCGCGGGCCAGCCGGGGCTGGCTCAGCCGGAAATCCGTTTTCTGGCCGCCTTGCAGCACCGTTTTCCCGATCTCGGGCGACGGCTGATAATGATACTGCATGACGAGGAGGGGAAACCGCGCGAGACAACCCGTTGCGCATTGGAAAACAGCCTGGCGCCGCTGCTGCCCCATCCTCCCCGCCTTATTACGCTGTCCCTGGAGGATCATCTTATGGACGGCGACAGAAACAACGCGCTGCGCGGGGAAGTACGACGGCAGTTGGATGATTTGATCGCGTGCTATCCCGGGGGGCTCGCCGCCGCCCGCGCCCGCGCCGCCGCCGCCCTGCTGGATTCACTGGATTATTTTGTCGGCCGGGCGATAACAAGGCGCGAACAAAGGTTAACCGGCATTAATGATGACCTGGACCAGGCATGCGCGCTTTGGCGGCAGGACCTGCTTATCGTCGATGACCTGCTGCATCAGCGGATAACCCAGAACCAACCACTGTGACTCATTTCAGAGGAAGTTGATATGCGATGGTCAGATATTTCTTTTGTCAGTGCCGCCCTGGGCGTTTTCGCGGATATCGGCGCCGGGCGGCTAAGCGGCCTGCCGCCGGCCGCGGGAGTTCGGGCGAAGGACCGTCGTTTCAGGCCGGCGCAGGCGCCGGCCCGTGAAGGCACTTGCCGGGAAAATGAGATTGTCGCGGATGCGAAAATCCAGCTGTTGGGCTTCTACCGCCGTCATCCACGGATGATTGTGCATAATGAATCAGCTTATATTCCGCTGACTTATGTCGCGCTTAGCCATTTTGTCAGGCAGAACAAAAACCAGCCCCTGCCTGAGCTGCTGGCGGCGTTGGCCAGGCTGATTCCCGGTACCGACATAAGCCCGGTCCGGCGCGGGCAGACGGCGCGGGCAAACGCGCTGCGGCGAGAGATTAGCGCGCTGAATGATTTCAGGGCGCGGCTGGCGGCGGCGCGCGCGGGTCAAGACGCTGGCCATATACCTTAAATTAGCCGTTGTCAATACTTTATGTTGGCATGGGGAATTAACGCAACGGCAGAATGAGGCGAATTCCGCCGTCATCCAGCATAATAAAGGATGCTAATGTAAAAGAGATGAGATTAAGGATAATGAGTGGAACGTTTAAGTGATTTGCGACTTTTTATCGAAGCGGCGATGTTGGGCAGTTTTTCGGCGGCGGGACGTAAGCTCGGTTGTTCTCCGGCGGCGGCGAGCGCCTGCATCGTGCGTCTGGAGACCGGTCTCAAGGTGCGCCTGTTTGAACGGACCACCCGCCAGCTCAGGCTGACCGACGAGGGCAAGCTGTTCCTAAGCTATAGCCAGCGCGCCGTGGAACAGCTTAATGACGTCACCGAGCTGTTGCGTTCGGGCAAGGATGACATCAAAGGCGCGATACGCATTACCGCCCCCTCCGACGTTGGCCGCAATCGTCTGATCGGCTTATTGGAGCGCTTTCGCCAAGACTTTCCCGCCATTCACTTTATTCTCTCTCTGGCCGACGCCACGACCGCCCCGATCGGCGACGACATTGACATCGCCATCCGCTATGGACAGCACGACGACGCCGGCATGACGGCCTATAAACTGGCCGACAGTCATCGGGTGGTATGCGTTGCTCCGGCGCTGCTGGCGCAATTGGATCCACCGCTGGCGCCCCCCCATTTGCAGGCATTGCCGTCCATTGCCCTGATTAATACCTTGGGCAATCAGGAGCAATGGGTTTATCGCGATGAAGCAAAAATGCCGCGGCAGCTGACCATGACCCCCGCCTACACCACCAATGACGACGACATCAGCCGCAAATGGGCCGTCATGGGATACGGATTCGCTTATAAGTCGATCCTGGATATCAGTGAAGACCTGGCCGCGGGCCGGCTGGTGACGGTATTGGATCAGTATTTTATCGAACCGGCGCCCCTTTTCGCCTTGTATAACCGGAATAAATTCCAGCCGCCCCGCATCAAACGGCTACTGCACTTCCTGGCTGAAAACCTGGCATAACCGCAGGCCAACGGCAGTTTGCCTGCCCGATATCGCCGGCGCCGCGTGAGGACCGCGTCACAAAGACGCACGGGTTCGCCTTGCCCCGCTTAACGCCGCAACCATCATGACCTATCATTCATTCAGACGCACGCCTTCAGCATCATCAGAAGCGAACTTATTGTCGCGTCTTACGGCCGGCGGAGATAAGCTGGTGAACAGGTTGTCCCGCTCTATGTCCTCGCATTTTTTTCTGGAGATTATTATGCATATTGATTTATCGGGAAAACGCGCCATCGTCACCGCCTCCACCGGCGGCATCGGTTTTGCCATCGCCACTGGGCTGGCGCGCGCCGGCGCGTCAGTGGTGATTAACGGCCGCAGCCAGACCACGGTAGACAAGGCGCTGGGCCAGTTGCGACACACGGTGCCGCAGGCGGCGGTTGAAGGCGTGGCGGCTGATTTGTCCGATGCGGCGGGCGTGGCTACGCTTACCGGCGCCGTACCCGCCGCCGATATTATCGTCAATAACGCCGGCATTTACGGCCCTAAGCCTTTTTTCGACGTGGATGACGATGAGTGGGAGCGTTATTTCCAGACCAACGTTATGTCCGGCATACGACTGGCGCGTTTTTACCTGCAAGGCATGCTGGAACGCGACTGGGGGCGCATCGTGTTTATTTCATCGGAGTCGGCGCTTAATATCCCGCCGGAAATGATCCATTACGGGGTGACCAAAACGGCGCAGCTGGCCGTCGCGGGCGGGCTGGCCAAACTCGCCGCCGGCACCGGGGTCACGGTAAACTCGGTACTGCCCGGCCCAACGCTGTCCGAAGGCGTGCGCGAGATGCTGAAGGATTCCGCCCGGGATGCGGGCGTGAGTATTGAACAGGCGGGAACCGATTTTGTGCGCACCCACCGGTCAACCTCTATTATCCAACGGCTGGCGACCCCCGAGGAAGTGGCCAACCTGGTGGTATATACCTGCTCCCGGCAAGCATCGGCCACCACCGGCGCGGCGCTGCGGGTGGACGGCGGGGTTATCAACAGTATCGTCTAGCGGCGACCTGAACTCCGGCCCTGCCGCACCTCTGGGATGCGCGCGCGATATCAGGCATAATCACTTCACTAACTTGTTAAAAAGATGTGAAGGTATTGCTATGCACGATGAGTTAAGCGCAGAAATAAAGCAAAAAATCCTGCAATCCACCACCACCGTCGCCAAGGTGGTGTTTCCCACCACCATAAACCATCATTCGACCCTGTTCGGCGGCACCGCCCTGGCATGGATGGATGAGGTTTCCTTTATCACCGCCACCCGCTTCTGCCGCAAACGGCTGGTAACGGTATCCACGGAAAAAATCACCTTCAGCCGGCCCATTCCTTCCGGCACCATTATCGAGCTGGTGGGCAGGGTAAGCCGGGTGGGCAGGACCAGCATCACCGTGGATGTCGCCATTTTCCTTGAAGATATGTACGCGGCGGGACGGGAGGAAGTGGTGCGGGGGCAGTTTAATTTTGTCGCGGTGGATGAAAATGACAAAGCGACCCCGCTGTTATAATCCCCGCCCCGGATTGACGCGATGTGTTAAAACACGTCGCCGGGATTGTAAAAAAATGCTCTTTTTTATGTGATGCGCATCACAAATATTTGCATTTATGTGACGGAGGTCATATTATTACCTCATCAAACGCAAACACGTTACAGGCGAACAAACCTGGTGAGGGAAAGCATATGAAATTCCGTAAATTCCTGAAAAAAATTCTGCTGTCATACGTTAATACCGTGAAAGACGTACCGCCCGGTGCCATGTATTAATTTCCATGACGTCAAAAAAGCTGCCGCGGCAGCTTTTTTTTTGGAAAAAAAAACGCTGATGAAATCAGGCCTGGAGAAATTCAAGCAGCGCGGCGTTCACCTTATCGGCATCCACGGTACACATACCGTGGGACGCGCCGGCCAATACTTTTAACGTGGCGTCGGGAATGATCTTGGCTGATTTACGGCCCGAAACCTCTAGCGGCACGATTTGATCGTCATCGCCCTGCAGCACCAGGGTCGGCACGTCGAATTTTTTCAGATCCTCGGTGAAATCCGTCTGCGAGAACTGCTTGATGCAGGCATATTGCCCGGCGATGCCGCCCGCCATCCCCTGCAGCCAGAAAGCATCTATCACCCCCTGAGAGAGTTTGGCGCCGTCGCGGTTATAACCATAAAACGAGACGGCGAGATCTTGATAAAATTGCGATCGATCCGCCGACACGCCGGCCCGGATACCGTCGAAAACCGTTATCGGCACGCCCTCGGGATTCGCCGCCGTTTGCAGCATCAGCGGCGGCACCGCGCTTATCAGCACCGCTTTGGCCACGCGTCCGGTACCATGGCGACCGATATAGCGCGCTACTTCCCCGCCGCCGGTGGAATGGCCGATAAGGATGGCGTCCTGCAGATCCAGGCTGGCGATAAGGGCCGCGAGATCATCGGCATAGGTATCCATATCATTCCCGTCCCACGTCTGGGCCGACCGGCCATGGCTGCGCCGGTCATGGGCGATAACCCGATAGCCCTTGTCGGCAAGGAACATCATCTGGCTGTCCCAGGCATCGGCGGTCAGCGGCCAGCCGTGGGAAAAAACCACCGGCTGGCCGGTGCCCCAGTCCTTATAGAATATCTGCGTCCCGTCATCGGTTGTGATAGTGCTCATGTTGTCTGATCCTTTTTTCGGGTGAGTTGGGATAAGAGCCGCCGACGCTATCGTCGGCATTGCATACGGGGCATGAGAACGCCTGGCGGGCGCCATCAATTTCCGGGTCAACCTATCAAGATTAGGAACGAAAAGAGTAAGCCGCCATCCGCCGCCAAAAGATAATGGCGGCTTGATGCCGGCAAAAAAAATATGCAGGCCTAAGTCACGGGAAAATCAATGTGATTCCGCGCTGTCCCAATACTGGTATTGCGTGGCCGTGCTGCGGTGTCGTCTGATAATCGACTGCGGCAAAATTTCCGTGTCGCTGCCATAACTCAGGATGCAGTTGCCCACGTCGTCGTTGCGCTGGCACTGCTCCACTTTGGTGAGCTGGCTTACCGGCGTCCGTGACACCGAGAAAGAACCCGCCTCCCTGCCGTTGGCATCATACTGATAACGGGTTTGACCATGGTTCGAACGCATCGAGATGAAATAACCTTTTTTATCATAGGCGTAAATATATTCATCGTTGCTGAACGCGTCGGTGCCCCGCGCCGTGCTTTTGACCAGACGCAAATTATTATCGTAGTCATAGGTCCCGGTGGTAAATCCGGGCCGCTCGTTAAGGGTAAAGGCATCGGTCGAGGAGGTGATCACGCCGTTTTTACCGGTAAAAAAACGGCTTTTGCCCTGCTTATGGTTAACCAGCGTTGGCTTGCCGTCTTGATCGATAATGATGGCGATATCGTACTCGCTCTCCCAGCCATCAGCGGATTTTACCGTGTGATTGGACATGCGCAGGGTCATGCGGCCCTCCGTTTTGTGGTAATCGTACGCTTCCTCGATAAGGGCGCCGCAGGTGTCGAAACTGATGCTTGAACGGGCCTGCTCATCCAGATCTTTTCCCACCATCCCCGCCACCACCAGCCGGATGTCGCCTTTGGCGGTGCCGCTCAGCATGATGAGGTTATTACTGTCATTGATATTTTTTTTTGCCGCGGGGCATTCTTTTTCAGCCGCGGCCGCATTGACGGCCAGGCCGGCCAGCAGGATCAACACCGGCAATCGGTAAATTGGATTAATCATATGTTTTCCCAGGCATACCTGCGATTCGGTTACCATCAAAAATCAGGTAATTACAGCGGCGAACAGGATTTAGCGCACCGTAAAAGTATACCCCGCCAGGCAGGCCGGCGCCATGATTACGCCCGAACACGGCGGGTCAATGCCGCCCCGATCGACGCGGCGCCGTTTTTACCGCGAAAAACCGTCAAAGCAACTTGCATTCGCTCCGGAAAAAACTGTATATTTACCCAGTATAAATAAAAGGATAGATCATGCACGTTGAACTGATTTACGACAAAAGAAATTTTACCGCCTTGCCCGACGCCGGCGGTCTTATCCTGGCCGAGTTGACCAAACGCGTACAGCAGGTTTTCCCTGACGCCGAGGTCAACATCAAGCCGATGCAGCGCAACGGCCTGGATACGGATGCCAGCAAAAGCGATAAAGCCATCCTGGCCCGCATCGTTGAGGAAATGTTCGATGACTCGGCGGAATGGCTTACCCTCGCAGAATAACAGGAAGTCAACCGCATGCCCCGGCGCCCGCCGGGGCTACGTTATCATGTCCCCTCTCCGATGAAATCCCATAGGTCCAGCCCGGACAATGCGGGTAGTCCCGCGCCCTCCCCCGGTTAATCAAGCCTGGGTGCCGGCATCGCCCGGCGCCTCGGCGTTACGACGGCGGAATAAGGGTATTGCCTTTCTGCGCGGCCCGCTCAATGGCTTTGGTCTGCCGCCGCTGGAAATACAGATTGGTGAAATAAGTGGCTATGCCAATCACCACCCCCAGGATGATGGCGATTTTGTCCCAGTCCAGATGGCATAGCCAGGTACCGATGTTGCCGATAGCGATAAGAAAACCGGACATAGAATAGGCTCCTGCGGTAGTCAATTTCCCGGGCATACGCTGTTCTCCACCTGTCGCGCAGAGCTTGCCCCCCGTTCAGGGACAATCCCCGGCGGACGTTCATTGCTCAATGATCCTTGCCTCGCTGATGCCGCCGTAATCGCCGCAAAAACAGTTGCCGTTCGTAATGCATTTTTCCCTACGGGCGATAAATCCTTCGCGCAGGCGTTCATGCGTATCCGGCGTAATATCAATTACCGCCAGCCACTGGCGCGCGGCGCGCCGCCATAACCGGCGGCTCTCCAGCCGCTTGGCCAGGGTGATTGCTGTTATTAGTTCCGTCATCGTGGGTACCTCCTTCTCCAGCACCGCGCCGGGCGAGGTTGCCGGGGTGCTTTTTTATGTCCGGAGGCCGCACCCCCGACATCATGTGTAGGATATGTTGTCTTTTTGCTTCATAAAGACCTTCATGTCAGATATACTGACCTTTAAATAGTAGGATATCTGACATAAAAAAGTCAATAAAACTTACATCAGATAATGGTAGGATAACCGACATGGAAATGAGCAATCGCATTCGTGCCAGGCGCAAAGAGTTAAACATCACCCAGCAGGTCCTGGCCAACCTGGTGGGGGTCAGCCGCGTCACGGTGACGGGATGGGAGTCGGGAGATTACCAGCCCGGCGGCGCCAATCTCCAGGCGCTGGCCGCAGCCTTGCAGTGTCGCCCCGCCTGGCTTGTGGACGGTAAAGGGGAAGCCGGCGCCGGGCATCCGCCCCTGCCGCCAACCGCACGTTTCGGCATTAAGGAAATCCCGTTGTTATCCTGGGTGCAGGCCGGTATTTGGACCGAATCGGAAAAACCCGTCACCCTCGATGATGCCAGGGATTGGATTTATACCACGGCCTCGGTGTCGGAGTTCGCTTTTGCCCTTAAGGTCAGGGGGGATTCCATGACCAATCCCCATGGCGCGCCCAGTATCCCCGACGGTTCGGTGGTCGTGGTCGATCCCGATTTTGGCGGCAGTGATGAAGCCAACGGTAAGATCGTGGTCGCCCAACTGGAAGGCAGCAACGAAGCCACCCTGAAAAAATTCACCACCGACGGCCCGTTTAAATATCTGGTACCGCTCAATCCCAACTATAAAATGCTCGAAGTAAACGGCAACTGCCGGATCATCGGCGTCGTCAAACAAATCATTATGGATTTGTAAGCCTTGCCGTATCACCGGCAGGTCGGTTTTCAAACCTGAACGGCTTTATCTGCCGGCGTCAGTTTTGCGACATCGCGCCGGCCTTCTTCCCTTTTGTTACATCGCGCTTTGGCCGCCATCCACCACCAGCGCCTGTCCCGTCACATAGGAGGCGCGATCCGATAGCAGGAACAACGCGACCTGCGCCATTTCTTCCGGTTCCGCCATGCGTCCCAGCGGGATGCCCACGGCATAGGGATGCGAGGCGTTGCCTTGTTCATCGGTGGTAATACGGCCCTGCGTCATCGGCGTGCGGGTGATGGACGGATTAATGGAATTCACCCGGATACCGGCCGGCCCAAACTCCACGGCCGCCGCGCGGGCGAGCGAGACTATGCCGCCTTTGCTGGCGCTGTAAACCGTCGTCCCGGGCTGGGCGATGTTCGCCAGTACCGAACCGTTAAAGACAATCGCGCCGCCGCCTCCCTGACGCTTCATCTGAGCGACTTCCGCCTGCAGGCAAAAGAACGCCGCTTTCAGGTTGGTGTCAAGAACGCGATCCCACAGCGCTTCGTCGAGAGAGTCTATCGGACCGCCGCCGGACACGCCGGCATTATTGAACGCGCAGTCCAGCCTGCCGTAATGCGCCGCCGCCTGCTCAATGACCGCGGCGATAGTCTCTGTGCGCGTCAGGTCCGCCGCAATAAATAATGCGCTGCCGCCCGCCTTGACAATCTCGGCCACCACGGCGCGCCCGGCGTCTTCCTGCCGCCCGGTTAACACCACCCGCGCGCCTTCGCGGGCGAACAGGATAGCGCTGGCCCTGCCGATGCCCGACGTGCCGCCGGTAACCAATGCCACCTTACCTTGCAGTAAACCCATGGTTGTTCCCCTGTCTCTGTTGTTATGATTTAGCGGAGCGGATAATGCGTTGCCACGTTATTTAGATGATGACTGACATCTAATTTCGATTATATGTTGATCGACATCTATTATGTCAACGACGGCCGGCGTTATTTTTGCGCGGTGAACAAAGAGGGGGAATGACGACAAATTAAGGACGCAAGGCATTGGCTACATCCGGGCGGATGCAGCATCCTGAGACAAGGCCACCGCCGGGCTAACCGAACAGGCGACGCTGATACGCGATCAGCTTATGGCCAGACGTGAATCCAGCAGATGCCCGCGGCCAGGATAAAAAAAGCCATAAAGCACAGCGTTGTTACCTGGGAGTAAGTTAATTCGCATTTATTTTCGGTCATATTTTTCCTCGCTAATAAAACATGCCCATACCATCGCCTTGACCTCCGCCTTTCCACGGCCCTAAAAACCGGGACATGCGCACGACTGCCGCTGCACGACGTGTTATTGCCGCCGTTCGCATCCTATAAAGCTATACCAGCGTGCTAACATAATATCAATATCCTATTGGCAAAGCGTTGGATGAATACACGCCCTGACGCCGTGCCGGGGTTTATCCGCCCTGATGAATCTCTTTGCCTGGCGCGCGGCGCGGTTCATTGCTCGTTGGCGCAAGCCCGCCACATGGCATCGAATCCTGCCGCCTTGTAGGCCGCGATTTCATCCGTTCCGCGCGCTGCAAATTCCATCGTGGTTTGCGCCAGCGCCATAAATATCGCCTCGGCAAAAGCCGACTGCCCTGTTATAAAAACATGATTGAAAAAACAGGCATCGGACAGCGCCTTTAAATCCGGAAACAGTTCGGCCACGCTGGCGAGAGTGGCGGGACTTATCTTTTCAGAAACGGCCAGCTGGCGCATCGCTTTATTAGCGGCTGGGTTAACCAAGCCCCACTCGATATAACTGTTCCATACAGCGCGCGCGCGCTCCTTAATCTGCCCGGCGCGGTTATAATCCAGCATCATCGCTCCGCACAGGTTTTGCTTGAGGTGCAGGTAGAGTGCATTCAGCAAGTCGTCTTTGGTAGCGAAATACCGGAACAGCGTGCCTTCGGCGACACCCGCCCTTACGGCTATGCGCGCGGTGGACGCGCCCAACCCAAACTCCGCGACCGTCACCGTCGCGGCCTCGAGCAGGGCAAGCCTTTTCTCTTCACTTTTCGGGCGAGCCACGCGGCACCCTCCTTTTTCGTCATCAAAAGATAGACCCCTGCCGCCTTATCGTCCGGCAATCAACGGTTTTTGCCGCAACGGGCAAGATCATATTGACGGTAAATCCGTTCCCCCTATAATGAGTATGTAATCACTCATATTCAAGCCATTTTACCATGCCCGCCCGCAGCGCCAAGGCATACTCCGCCAATAGAACGTTAGCCCAACGGTCGTGATCACCATGTTATCAGACAGATCCAGCGGTTTTTCCTCTTTTTTTTCTCTGCCGGCATTCGGTAAATTGCCTGCGGGAAAGCGTTTGGAGCGTATCAGCGCCTCCGTTAACTTCACCGACGGCGAGTTTCGTAACCCACTGCCCACGCCCCAGCTGACAGAAGGCGCCGGATATGTGGCGCTGTTATGGGAATTTATTTTCGGTAGCCGTCAACGGGTGAAACCCGCGGGTGCCCTGCCGATGGTGAAAACAGACCTGAAAGCGCTTGATGCCGGCCAGGATACAGTGCTATGGCTGGGGCATTCGTCTTATTTTATGCAGCTTGGCGGCCACAGGATCCTGATAGACCCGGTATTCAGCGCCTACGCCGCGCCCTTTTCTGTTTTTAACCGGGCTTTTAAGGGCGACTATCCGTATTCCGCCGCGGATATGCCCGAGATCGATTACCTGATTATTTCCCACGATCATTGGGATCATCTGGATTATCCCACCCTGACCGCCCTGAGGACAAAAATAAAAACCATCCTTTGCCCGCTGGGCGTCGGCGCGCATTTGGAATATTGGGGGTTCTCACCGGAGATTATCCATGAATCGGATTGGGACCAGGAATGGGTTTTTGCCGCCGATTTTACCGTCCATGTCCTGCCGGCCCGTCATTTTTCCGGCCGTGGCCTGGCCCGCAACAAAACGTTGTGGGCCAGCTTTATGCTGGAAACACCGGCCCGCAGGGTTTTCTACAGCGGCGACAGCGGCTACGGGCCGCATTTTGCCGCTATAGGCGACCGCTTTGGCGCGGTCGACCTGGCCATTATGGAGAATGGGCAATACGACAAGAGCTGGAAGTACATTCATATGATGCCTGAGCAAGTTGCCCTGGCGGCGACGGACGTGCGCGCCGGCGCGCTGTTAGCCGGTCACTCCGGGCGGTTTTGCATGTCCAACCATGCCTGGGACGATCCGTATATCCGCCTGTCCGCCGCCAGCCGGGATAAAACCTACAGACTCTTGACGCCGGTGATTGGCGAAGCCGTGTTGCTGGACCGCCCGGGGCAGGCATTCACCCGGTGGTGGGAAAAGACTGACGGTTAAGCGGGCTGCTTAAGCGCGGCGTTATGGAAGCCAATATAGCGGGCATAACGCGCGGGTTTGAGTTGGGTCAGGTCAACCAGCACCAGTCCGTCTATACAGTTGTTGAACGCGGGGTCGCTGCCGAAGTCGATAAATTGCACGCCGCCGGTGGCGCACAGTTCAGAATACTGTTTGTACAGCGGCGGGATACTGCAGCCAAAATGACTTAACAGCTGCTTCAGCTTTTGCAAATCCGCCTGATAATCATCCCCGGTAAATTGCGCCAGCACCTCGGGCAGCGACGCCGGATAGGGCCGCCGCGATGTCGCCAGCGGCAGCGCCGGGGCAAAATAGAGTCGGTAAAACGCGACCAGCATATCCCGCGCCGCCAGCGGCAGGCCGCCGGAAATCGACACCGGGCCGAACAGATAGCGGTATTGCGGATAGGTAGCCAGATACGCGCCAATCCCCAGCCACAGGTAATCCAGGCC
The DNA here is from genome assembly GCF_046352915.1 of Sodalis sp. C49. NCBI lineage: Bacteria > Pseudomonadati > Pseudomonadota > Gammaproteobacteria > Enterobacterales > Bruguierivoracaceae > Sodalis > Sodalis sp. C49. The sequence goes on from NZ_CP163303.1 coordinate 2,370,077, forward strand.
GCGCTTGCCCCAATACCGGGGCTGGATAAAACTCCGCCCCAGCTCGATACCCTGATCGAGAATGGGATCCATTTCATGGCCATAATGGAACAGGCTCTGGCTGTAGAGACCCGCAATGCCTTTTTGCTTAATGTGCCCGGCGGTGGGAATAAAGCGGTAGGCGCCGATGATCTCCAGCTCCTGCGGATCCCAGAGCACCAGGTGATAATAATCGTCGTCATAGCTATCGAGATCGCGGCGGCGGCCGCTGCCTTCCCCGACGGCGCGAAAGGCGATTTCCCGCAGACGGCCCAATTCGCGCAATATCGGCACGTACTCTTCGCCGGCGCGCCGGTATAAATAGATGATTTTGCCATCAGGCGTCCGGCCCAGCGTTTCGCTGGCGGACAGCGCGCGCTTCAGGACGGCGCGATCTTCGGCGCGGGCAATGGCCGACTCGGTGGCGAACAAACCGTCTTTACCCAGCCCGATGCGGTAAACATGACGGCGAAAGCGTCCGGCCAGGACATTGACGTCGGTATGGCCATCATGCCAGTTGGCGTAGGGTATGCGCGCGCCGATATGTAATTTAAGGCGGTTGCCGCGCTGGCGGAACATCTCCCGCACCAATAACAGCGAGGACAGCGGGCGGTAAAGCAGCGAACACAGATAAAACCACGCGCTGTTGCCGCCGCCGATATGCACCGGCACGACGGGCGCACGGCTTTTGGCGGCCAGACGGATAAAACCGGTGCGCCAGCGGCCGTCACGTACGCCTTTGCTGCCAAGACGCGAGACTTCTCCCGCCGGGAACACGATCAGCACGCCCTGGTTATCGAGGTGTTCCTGCATCAGCGCCACCTGCGTACGGCGCGTGCGGTTGCCCATATTATCCACCGGGATCATCAGGCTGCTTAACGATTCCACGCGCGACAGCAGCCGGTTCGCCACCACCTTGACATCGCTGCGCACCGACGCGACCGCGCGCAGCAACACCAGCCCGTCGATGGTGCCGATCGGATGGTTGGCCACCACCACGACCGGACCGTAGCTGGGGATTTGCTCAAGATCGCGCTCGGTTAGTTCGCACTGGATATTTAAAAATTCAAGGATCTGCTCCACCATGTCCAGTCCCTTCAGATGCCGGTAATTATCGGCTAACTGATGAAACTCTTTTTCGCGAAATAGCCATTTCAGCAGCCTGAGCTGCCAGGGCGCGGTTTTATGCCGTGGGTTCAGATCCTGAAGCACCGTTTCCATGCTAAACATAGGAACACCTCCAAATGCGTTCCTCCGACCATAAACAGCATCGATGACAACGACATGGCGGGCAGATGACAGATTGGGTAATCGCGCCACCACCGCAGCGCAGGAGAGCTGCCGCAGCGCGCGTATTTCTCCCAACTGGCTGGTTTCCGCTTCGGTCAGGTTGCAGTTTAATACCGGCAATATCCGGCCCGCCCGGGCGCAGAGCCGATCCAGCCGGCAGGGTTATCGGATACCGAAAGCCTTAGGTTTGGGCGTTTGCCCGAAGCTTTCTTTTTCCAGCTTGATCATAATCAATCCTTTATTGCTACATAGTGGCTGCCATGGCGGTACCAGATATGACATGACGCCGATCAAACCCCTGCTGAAAAGTCTCGCTTTTTCAGGAAAAAAATAATTGTCATACAAAATTTGTAGATCATATGTTAAAAAATTGCTGTAATAACCCTGACCTGTATGGTGACTTGTGTCATGTTTTTTATGGCGTGGCCTTTTTCAGGCCTGGTTTAAAAAAATTATAAAAATACGTGTTATTCCCAATTTTAAAGGAGCAAGACCGTGAGGCGTCATTATCTCCCTCTCGTGATGGGACTTCTCTTGGCAAGCGGATTAAACGCCTTGGCTGCGGATAAACCGGACTCAGAAGATCTTATTGCGCAAGGAAAATACCTCGCTACCGCCGCAGACTGCGGCGCCTGTCATACGTCCCCCGATCGGGGCGCGCCTATGGCCGGCGGGTATGCGATACACTCTCCGTTAGGTGATATATTTGCCAGTAACATTACCCCGTCAAAGGTGTCCGGTATCGGTGATTACAGCGAGCAGGATTTTGCCCGCGCCGTAAGAGACGGTATCAATAAGCAAGGTCAGCATCTTTACCCGGCCATGCCTTATACCTCTTATTCGCGCATTACCGATGCCGACATTCATGCGCTGTATGCCTATTTCATGCATGGCGTACAGCCGGTCGATACGCCCGCACCGCAAACCCATTTGCCCTTTCCCTTCAATATCCGGGCCTCCATGGCACTGTGGAATAGGCTGTTTGCCGGCAATACACCTTTTACACCCACACCGGGCGTCTCCGATGACATCAATCGCGGCGATTATCTGGTCAATGCGCTGGAGCATTGCGATACGTGCCACACGCCGCGCAATGCCTTGATGGGGCAAGATAATGGTAAAGCCTTGTCCGGCGGCAGCCTGGGCAGTTGGTATGCGCCGAATATCACTCCCGACCGCAATTCGGGCATCGGCGACTGGTCGGACGCCGACCTGACGCAATACCTCATGACCGGCCATGTCAGCGGCAAAGCGCAGGCGGCGGGTCCGATGGCGGAAGCCATCGAGCATAGTCTGCAATACCTGTCCGATGCGGATATCCGGGCAATGGTCGCCTATCTGCGCCAGATCCCGGCGGTGGATACCGGCGCGACCAGGCCGCGCGACGGATATGGGCAACCCTCCGCCAGTGAACTGAGCCTGCGCGGCCAGACGGATAATATCGATGCCGGCTGGCAGGTTTTCAGCGGCAGTTGTGCCAACTGCCACCAGGCGGACGGCCAGGGCAATCGCTTTTACCCGTCCCTATTCCATAACAGCGCCACCGGCGCGGATCGCCCGGATAACCTGATCGCCACGATTTTGTACGGCGTGCATCGTAACGTAAACGGCGAAGAGATCGCCATGCCGGCCTTTGGCCCGCAAGCCCACTTCAGCGAGCGGCTCAGCGACCAACAGATTGCCGATGTCAGCAATTACGTGCTCAAGAACTACGGCAATCCGCAGCTTAGCGTTAGCGCCGACAGGGTAAGGGTGATTCGTGAAGGGGGTGATAAACCGCTGCTGGCCAAGATTACCAGCCCGGCATCCCTACTTATCGCCGCGATTATCCTGTTACTTATCGTCGTTTTGCTGGTGGTGCTGATAACTAAAAAAAGGAGGCAACATGGCGCAAAATAATCATCCGCCGGTGTCGATGACGAGACGTCGCGTTTTACAGGGGATGGGCGTTTTATCACTCAGCGCCGTATGTGCCACCCTGTTCCCCGCGCTAAAGGTGCGGGCGCAAGCGGTAAGCGCAAGCGGCTTTATTCCTGTGTCCTCTTTTTTGGTTAGCCGCCCGGTCAATCCGATTCTGGGCCAGCGCTATTACACCGCATTGGTTAAACACCATCCCGATTTTCCCGCCAGCCTTACCGCACTCGGCAATTACCTCAACGGCCGTCATTTTGGCCATGTGGATGATTTCCTGGCAAGCCTAAGCCCCGACGACGCGCTGATCCGCACCGCGACCCTGGTGATTTCCGCCTGGTATACCGGCGTCGTCGGTGATGGCGAGCATCTGGAATTGATTGCCTACGCCGAGGCGTTAATGTATTTGCCGACCAAGGGCATTCTGGTGGTGCCGACCTATGGCGGAGGCCCGGATTCCTGGGGCGGCAAACCTATTGAGCCAACGTCGGGCAAAGGATCAAATCTATGAGCAATAAAAATGTTGATGCCGATGTGATTATTATCGGTTCCGGCGTCATGGGTGGCTTGATTGCCACCCAATTGGCGAAAGCGGGAAAATCAGTGATTATCCTTGAGGCGGGGCCGCGCATTAAGCGCGAGGACATCGTCGAGCGCTTTCGTAATTCCCCGTTCAAGATGTCATTGACCAATATGAAACTTCAGGGCGTGGGCTCTCCCTATCCTGACTTGCCTCACGTGCCTTCCACCTATGGCAGCTACCTGCAACAAACCGGTCCGGTAAAATATCCGACCAAATATTTACGCGTGGTGGGCGGAACAACCTGGCACTTCGGCTCGGCGCTGTGGCGCATGATCCCCAACGACTTCAAACTTAACTCGCTGTATGGTCGCGGCAGGGACTGGCCGTTCGGTTATGATGAACTTGAACCTTGGTATGGCGCGGCCGAACACGAACTAGGGGTATCCGGCGTCGACGGGCAGGATGAAAGCGGCCAGGGCAAACGTCCGTGGCCGCCGCGTTCCACGCCGTTTCCGATGAAAGGATTGACGCCGAGTTATCTCTTTACCCGGCTGTCGGAATTATTGGGTAAGGACGGCTATAACCCGGTAATGGAGCCCAATGGCCGCGCAACGCGTCCTTACGGCAATCGCCCGATTTGCGCCGGCAACAATAACTGCAACCCGGTTTGTCCGATTGGCGCCAAGTATGATGGTTCGATACATATCGATCAGGCTGAAAGATTGGGGGCGAAGTTACTGGATAACTCGGTGGTCTATAAAATCGAGGCGGACGATAAGGGTACTATCAGCGGAGTCTGGTATAAAAAACCCGACGGCTCCGAGCATCACCTCACCGCGAATTATTTCGTGTTGGCGGCATATGGTATTGAATCGCCGAAATTGTTGCTGATGTCGACATCGGCGCGCTACCCGAACGGCATTGCCAATAGCTCCGACCAGGTGGGGCGTAATTTGATGGGACATACCGGCATCAGTATGAATATCATGATGAAAGAAGATGTCTGGCCGGGTCAGGGACCGACCGAGCTGCTGGTATATCTTAATAATCGCGATGGTGAATTTCGCAAAGATTTCCCCAGCTACAAGACCAAAGTACGCAACACCGTGCCGACGGCTGATTATGCCGCATCGCTGATTGAAAAAGGTGTTCTCGGCTCGAAGCTGGATGAGGAATTGCATCGTCAGTCGGCGCGGTCACTGAATTTTGCCGTTGATTTCGAGACGCTGCCGCTGGCGGAAAACCGCGTGGTGCCGAGCAAGACCAAAACCGACGCCATCGGCATCCCGCTGCCGGAGATTTATTATAGCGTGACCGATTATTGGGAAGCGGGTAAGGAAGTGGCGTTGAAGGATTTTAAAAATATCGCCCGTCTGCTCGATGCCGATATTGCCAAAATCGATACCAGCTATCAGGATCGCCAGCACATTATGGGCACCACCATCATGGGCGACGACCCAAAAAACTCCGTCGTGAACAGTCATTGCCAATCTCACGATCACCCTAATCTGTTTATTGCCGGCACCAGCGTGATGCCCTCCACCTCCTGCATGAACCCCACGCTTACCGGCGCGGCATTAAGCCTGCGTTTGGCGGATCATCTGCTGAAGGTGGTAAAGGTATAAGTTAAGCGTTAAATTCTGCCGCGGCTTGCTTCCCGGCGAGCCGCGGTGTTATTTTTTAGCGTAAACCCGCCCGAAGGACCTTCACGGATGAGTACTTACCATTTAGTCGATCCCGAACTGCAGCCATTATTATCACAACTGGAACATCCCGCGCTTGATGCCCAGGTCCTGCCGGCGATGCGCGCCCAACGGCAGGCGGCCGCGCTGGACAACGCCGCGCGCGACGATGGGCTGGCGCTGTCCATGACCGAACATTCAATCCCCGGGCAGGACGGCGCGCCGCCGGTGCGGGTGATGGTTATCGCTCCGCTCGCGGTGAAAAAAGGCCGGATGGGCATCCTGCATATCCACGGCGGCGGATTTCTGATGGGTAGCCCGGAACAATCGCTGCCGCTTACCCGCCTCACCGCAAGCCGGCAGGATTGCGTCGTTGTCTCGGTTGATTACCGGCTGTCGCCCGAGACGCGCTTCCCCGGTCCGCTGGAAGATTGTTTTACCGCGCTGGCCTGGATGGCGCAATACGCTGGTGAACTGGGCGTCGATCCCCGGCATATCGGCGTGATGGGCGACAGCGCCGGCGCGGGACTGGCCGCCGGGCTGGCGCTGCTCGCCAGGGACCGTGGCGCACCGGCGCTGGCTTTTCAGAACCTGATGTACCCGATGCTTGATGATCGCACGGTGGTGGAGACCGATCCTAATCCGATAACCGGCGAATTTATCTGGACGCGGGAAAGCAACCGTTTCGGCTGGCAGTCGTATTTGGGCGCCGAGCCGGGCGGCGAGGATATTTGCATGTATGCGGCGGCGGCGAGAGCGAATTACCTGGGCGGTTTGCCGCCAGCCTGGATTGGGGTGGGCACGCTGGATTTGTTTCTCGACGAAAATCTGGAGTATGCCCGCAGGTTAATCCGCGCGGGCGTGCCGGTAGCGTTGAACGTTTACCCCGGCGGGTTCCATGGTTTTAACGGCGATCCCAACGCGGATATCGCCCGCCGCGCCCGCAAAGACCGGCAGCTTTCTTTAAGCCGCTTTAACCCGGCACAACCGGGGGCCTAATGATACAGGCAATCCCAAACGCATGCCCATGCGACCGCTCTTGCCCTGGAGCCCCTTTTTTGACCAGAGGGAATGGCCCGGCATCGCTTATCTGAATCCGGCCCCCGGCTGACTCAAATCGTATCTTGATTACGACTGGCCCTCCGGCCGGTCCGGCATGCCCTCATGTGCGCCAAATTCCTGCTCTGGCGGTGACACCCAGCGGTCTTTGCGCGTCAATTCATATTGCTGGTTTTTTGGGTAATGGATCCTGTTATCGGGTTTGGACGCCTCGCCGACCACCAATAGCCGGACTTCTCGTTCGCTGTTATTGATAAAGGTATGGCAGATGCCTGTGCCGGCTGGGAATCCCACCGCTTCACCCGGCGAGAGCTGATGCATAACGCCGTTTATCCAGACATGCGGATGCCCTTCCAGCACATAGATAAACTCCTCCTCCGCGCTTTCAGCATGGGGATAGGTGGTCCGGCGCCCCGGCGGCAGCCGTTCATGATGAATACCAATCCGGCTAAGGCCAAGCATTCGGCCCAACGGCGCGCCAATCGACATGCGCTCGCCGCTATCTTCATAGGCCGCCACGTCGTCACCCTCCAGCTCACGCCAATGCCTGATAAATTCCGGACGCATATTGTGATCCTCCCTTACGCTGATTGTATCGTTAGAAGCCATTATTCAAAAAAATAGCTCAGAATAGGTTTACTTGGGCGGCATATTTACAAAACGTCTCAGTTACGGATATTATATATCCGTAACCGTCGTTGTGTTGTAACGGATAAAATCATGATCCTCAAGAGTCAGGTCGAGTGGGCCCTCCATTGCTGCGCCCTGCTCGCCGGTATGCCGGCGGAACGCTATTTGTCCACGAAAACCCTGGCGGAATTTCACGGCCTGCCGAAGGAATATCTGTCGAAAGCGCTGCAAAGTCTCTCCCAAGCCGGCCTGGTCGCGACCACGCTCGGCCCGGGCGGCGGCTACCGGCTGGCCAGGGCGCCGTCTGAGATCACCTTCCTGGATATCGTCGAAGCCGTCGAGGGTAAACGCCAGACGTTTATTTGCAATGAAATACGGGGCAACAACCCCTGCCGGGCAAAGGGAACCTGCGACAGCAAACCCTGTCCGATAGCGCGCATCATGTGGGATGCCGATGCGGCCTGGCGCCATTCCCTCGCGGGCGTAAGCCTGGCTTCCCTCGCGTTGACCCTGGCCGAGGATGTCCCGGACGACCTGCTCAAACGCACCATGGACTGGCTGCTGGAACACTCCGGCTGACACCGCGTACGCCATATCCCGCGCCGCTGTCCTTTCACCATGCTACCGGGACATCGCCGGATCGGCCCCTACCGCCGTCATCAGGAAATCCAGCACCGCCTTGACGCGCAGCGGGATATTGCGGCGCGAGAGATAGACCACATGCATAGGCAACCGGGACGGCGGAAAGCCTGGCATCACGGCGATAAGCCGGCCCGTCGCGATATCGGGGCCGGCAACGAGATGGGACAGGATCGCCAGCCCCGCACCCGAGAGCGCCGCGCGGTACACCGCAAGCGCATTATTGGAAATCAGCCTTGGCGCCACCCGCACGGCCGTCTCCGCCGAACCGTCGGAGAAAGACCAGGTCATGCCCTCCCCGCCGCGGTTGTAGTAAAGACACTCATGGTGTTGTAACTCCGCCGGCGCGCTTGGCGCGGCGCTCCGGGACAGATAGGATGGCGCCGCCACAAGAAACGCCGTAGTCCACCCGATATGCCGGCAGATCAGCCCATTCGCCAACACCGGCCCCAGCCGGACTTCGAGATCAATCCCCTCTTCCAGCAGGTCAGACGGGTTTTCCCGCAGCACCAGTTCAACGGACAAACCGGGATAGGCCGCCAGAAACGGCGCCAGCAGCCCGCCCAGATACATCCCCAGCGGCCCCGGCACGCTCAGGCGCACCTTGCCCGAGGCGGCGGCGCAGCCCAGGCCGGCCGCGTCGCCCAGTTCGTCGACGGCCGCCAGTACCCTTAGCGCAAAAGGAATAGCCCGTTCCCCCTCGGCCGTCAGCGCCAGACCGCTCGTGGTCCGGTGCAGCAGCCGGATCGTTAAATGGCTTTCAAGCGCCGAAACCTGCCGGGAAACGGCTGGCTGGGTGACGCCCAGATCGGCGGCGGCGGCGGAAAACGAGCCGGTTTCGGCGACGCGCAGAAAGCTGCGCAAGGCGGATACTATGTCCATAAGGTCGCTCCATACTTTTGGTTATAGCCCCTATGCCGCCGTCTCGCTGCGGCGCAGCTTTACAGGCGCTTAATTAAGGATATTATATATCCATAAGGATAACAAATATCCTTAATCACCCGGAGAAATGACAAATGACCCAACGTCTCAATTATGCCCAGTTGTCCCCCGAGCAGTATCAGCAATTGATCGCGTTCTCGGCCGCCGTGCGAAACGGCGTCATCGAGGAGGGAATTATCGATTTGATCGAGGTGCGCGCCTCCCAGCTTAACGGCTGCGGCTTCTGCCTCGATATGCATATCAAACAGGCGACCATCCGCGGAGAGTCCGCGCTGCGCCTACATCACGTGGCAATCTGGCGCGAATCCCCCCTATTCCAACCGCGCGAGCGCGCGGCGTTGGCGTGGGCCGAATCCCTCACCAAACTGTCGGGCGATGTGCCGGATGAGCTCTATGAACACGTGCGCGGCCAATTTTCCGAAAAGGAAATTTCCGATCTGACTTTCGCCGTCATGGCGATTAACGCCTGGAATCGCGCCGGCGTGGCTTTCCGGGCCGTACCGGGTTCGGCCGACAAGGTATTCGGTCTCGACAAGGCGGGTTTGCGTTAAGGCGGCCGATTCGCGGCTTTCGTCATATCACGACAAAGCGCCCCGTGGCCGGGGCGCGAGGTAGGCAATGATGAAAATCGTTATCAATGGCGGTACCGGCCAGATCGGCGCTCCCTGCGTCACCCTTTCCCGGGCACAATAAAAACGGTTTGCCCTCGTCCCAATGACACACCAGTATTGCGCCCGGGTTATTCCACAACCCAGTCGCTCCTTGCACCAATACTATTATGTGACGCATCTCCTGATCTTGCCGTTTAAACGGTAATCGGAAAAAAATTTTCCCTTTTTTAGGCTTTTTTATGAGCTTTGCGTGATAAACACCGTTCCTCATTTCATATTATGGGTTCCGGGGTAAGACTTGATGAACAAAAGCGAAAGACAAAAAGCGATTCGAGTTAAGCTGGTGAGGGATAAAAATGTCTATGTCGCAGAGCTGGCGAAAGAGTTAAGCGTCACTACGCGCACCATTCGCAATGATCTGAAAGAATTGAGTTCACATGCCAACTGCATGCTATTTCACGGCGGCGCTAAGTTAGCTGAGGTCGCTGATGAATCACTCTTTGAGAAATCCGTCATCAATACCATTCTCAAAGGCCTGGGTGACAGCAGCATGGATTCTTATACGGGATCCGATCAACAAGAAAAGCTTCTCGACGACGGCATCTATATTCTCGGCTCGTTCAATGTCGATATAGTATCGGAAACAATGATGTTGCCGCAAATAGGTCAAACCATCCGGTCATCTTCCACTCACTTTTATGCCGGCGGCAAAGGAACCAATCAGGCGGTGGCGGCAGCGAAAATAAATAATAACGTTCATCTGGCAATAAAATTGGGAATGGATGAATTTTCAGAGAAAGCGAGAAAATACATTACCAATACTGAAATTTCCTCGTTCACTATTTTTGAAAATGAAATAGCTGCCACGGGGATCGCCATTGTCTGGGTTTCCAATACCACTGGCGATAACATGATCAGCATCGACCTTGGCGCCAACGAAACCTTTACACAAGAAGATATTTTATTCGATTTAAATATCATCCAGAGCTGTAAAGTATTTTTAACTCAGCTGGAGAATAATTTTCCCATTACCCGCTTTGCCATTATGCAAGCTAAATCATTTCAGTGCGTAATAGTAGTGAACCCTGCGCCCTACGTCTCGGAAGTGAAGGAAATATTGCATTTAATTGATATTATCACGCCGAATAAAATCGAGGCGGAAGCGCTGTCCGGCATCGCAATCACCGATATTCATTCAGCAAAAACCGCGGCGAAAAGCATCCATAACCAAGGGGCTAAATGTGTCATCATCACGCTCGGCGAGCGGGGTTGTTTATTATTTGACGGCGATATTTTTACCTATGTTCCCGCCTATAAATCAGCGGTAATGGATACCAGCGGCGCGGGAGATGCTTTTACCGGCGCATTGGCCGGATGCATAGCCAATGGTAAAAAATTAACCGATGCCGTGCGATATGCCTGCGCGTTCGCCTCCCTGAAAGTCGAGCGTAAAGGGGCATCAAATATGCCGAACAGCTCGCTGGTTTATCATCGAATGCAACAATAGATTCTTATTGGCTGTTTCACCGATAAAGGAGGTCTTTTCATTTATACCCACGTTTTGCGTACCGTTGCCGGCGGAACGGGGTATACGCACAACAGGGCTGTGGCAACCGCAACGCTGTTGTCTTTATAGTGTCTCTCTAGAAAGGATAATTTCATGAAAAATGTACCATTTCTTAAAGTTATAGGTGCCGTTGCGGTACTGGCGTTTTCCGCCGCCGCTGCGTTGCCGGTTTCCGCCGCTGACACGCAGCATCACAAACCCAAGATCGCGCTGGTCATGAAATCACTGGCAAATGAATTTTTCCTGACGATGGAAACGGGTGCGAAAGATTACCAGAAACAACATGCCGATAAATTCGATCTTATTTCCAACGGCATTAAAAATGAAACCGACACAGCTAATCAGATTCAAATTGTGGAACAGATGATTGTGTCAAAGGCGGACGCCATTATTATTGCCCCGTCGGACTCCAAAGCCCTGGTACCCGTGGTTAAAAAAGCGATTGATGCCGGCATTATTGTTATCAATATCGATAATCAGTTTGATGCCGCCGTTCTGAAGGACAAAGGCTTAAATGTGCCCTTTGTCGGCCCGGATAACCGTAAAGGCGCTAAAAGCATCGGGGATTATTTAGCAAAACATCTTAAGGCCGGCGATCAGGTGGGCATTATTGAAGGCATCCCTACCTCGACCAATTCCCAGCAGCGCACGCAGGGCTACCAGGATGCCATGGCGCAGGCAGGCATAAAAGTCGTGTCGGTACAGTCCGGACAGTGGGAGATTAATAATGCCAATGCCATTGCCGCGGCGATGTTAAGCGAATACCCCAATATCAAGGCGTTATTGGCGGATAACGATAATATGGCGCTGGGCGCGGTTTCCGCGGTTCGCGCAGCCGGGAAAAAGGGCCAGGTCCAGGTGGTGGGCTATGACAATATCGCGGCGATCAAACCGATGCTGGCCGATGGGCGGGTATTGGCGACCGCCGATCAGTTTGCCTCTCAGCAGGCGGTTTTTGGTATCAATGCCGCGTTAACCGCCCTGGAAAACGGGAAAAAGCAAAGCGAACTGGCCAGCAGCGTAGAAACGCCGGTCAAACTCATCGTCAAGCAATAAACACCCGGGCCGCTGAGCGGTGCTGATGCCTGGGACCGGAATATCCCTGTGGTTTAACGTTGCCGCTCACGCCGCGGCAGCGTTAAACGCCAAGGGTTAGCGCCAAACAAAGCGCACCTGTTCCCGGTATTTTGACCCGCCCGTTAACGCAGTTATGCTGCCATCACCGGATAACCCTGAATATGACAGACCGGCATGAAATTCTAGCAATAAAGGGTATCGGCAAAACCTATAGCGAGCCGGTGCTGACGGATGTGAACCTGAAATTATACCCGGGAAAAGTCCTGGCGCTGACGGGTGAAAACGGCGCGGGTAAAAGCACGTTATCCAAAATAATCGGCGGCCTGGTCATACCCACCACGGGCACTATGCTGTACCAGGGCCAGCCTTATACGCCGGCGAGCAGAAAAGACGCGGAAAAAAGAGGTATCCGCATGGTGATGCAAGAGCTCAACCTGCTGCCAACCCTTTCGGTGGCGGAAAACTTATTTATCGATCAATTACCTCACCGCGCGGGCTGGATCAATCGCAAACGCCTGCGCGACATGGCCCGGCCGGTAATGGCGCTGGTGGGCCTGCAAATGATTGACCCGGATACGCTGGTCGGTGAACTTGGCCTGGGCCATCAGCAAATGATTGAGATTGCCCGTAACTTAATCGGTGAAAGCCGCATCCTTATTTTAGACGAACCGACAGCGATGCTGACCAGTCGCGAAGTCGAATTATTGTTCAGCCAAATTAAGCGCTTTAAGCAGCGCGGCGTCTCGCTTATCTATATTTCCCATCGTCTGGATGAACTGGCGATGATTGCCGACGATGTTACCGTCTTACGGGATGGCCATGTCGTGTGCACAGACGATATCAGACGCTACAGCAGCGACCAACTGGTGTCGTTAATGGTGGGTCGCGATCTGGAAAGTACCCTGGATATCAGCGCGCGCCGGCAGGGCGCGCCCATTTTAAAAGTAGAGCACTTCAGGCGGGGTCATATTATCCAGGACGTTTCATTGACCCTGCATCGTGGCGAAGTCCTGGGGATCGGTGGATTGGTTGGCGCGGGACGGACCGAATTATTGCGCGCCATATTTGGTGCGGACCCGGTGGAGCACGGGCAATTATCCGTGGGCGATCCGCTGCTGCCGGTCACCCTTCGCTCCCCCGCCGACGCGATCCGCCACCGGATTGCGCTGGTTACCGAAGATCGCAAAGGCGAGGGGTTGCTATTGCCGCAGTCTATCGCCGCCAATATCTCCCTGGGAAACCGCGATAAAATAAGCCGCTTCTCCGTGGTCAACGCGCGCCATGAACAGCGTTTGGCGCAAAAACACATCGACAGCCTGGGCATTCGCGCCACGGGCAGCGGCCAGCCGGTCGAAAGCTTGTCCGGAGGCAACCAGCAGAAGGTGCTGATCAGCCGCTGGCTGGAGCGCAACTGCGACGTCATTTTATTTGACGAACCAACGCGCGGGATAGACGTGGGGGCCAAACGGGATATCTATTTACTCATGAATGAACTAACCCAGGACGGCAAAGGCCTGATCGTCGTGTCCAGCGACCTGCGCGAATTAATGCTGATTTGCGACCGTATCGCCGTCCTTTCCGCCGGGAAATTAGCAGGCCTGTTTACACGCGGCGCCTGGACGCAGGACGGTATTCTGGCCGCGGCATTTTCCGGCTATCAACAAACAGAAAAGGTTGCCGCCACGCAGGCCGGCCCAGGGAAACCACTCGATGCGTAAAACACCATTATCTCATCACACCGGGCCGCAGAATAGGGAATCACTACCGGCGGAAAAAAGGTTATCGCCCTCTTCCTGGCGGGGACTGAGCAGTTATCTGGGACTGATCGGCGCGCTGCTGGCGATGATCGTGCTGTTTTCCTTTCTCAGCGATCATTTTTTAAGCCTGAATACCTTCAGCACCATTGCCAATCAGATTCCGGATTTAATGGTGATGTCGGTAGGGATGACCTTTGTGTTGATCATCGCGGGCATCGATCTTTCCGTGGGCTCGCTGCTGGCATTAGCCGCCGCCGTTGTCAGCGTCACCTACCTCAATCTGCACTGGAATCCCTGGCTTGCCGCACTGTCGGGCGTGGCGCTGGCGACGCTCGTGGGCTCGCTTACCGGATTTATCACGGTCTTCTGGCGTATCCCTTCGTTTATCGTGTCGTTGGGCATGCTGGAAATGGCGCGGGGAGCGGCCTATCAATTAACCGATTCCCGGACGGCCTATATCGGTTCAATTTTTGATTATCTGGCCGATCCGATTGTCCTTGGGATCTCGCCATCGTTTGTGATCGCCGCCCTGGTGATTTTATTAGGGCACCTGGCATTAACCCGTACCATTTTCGGCCGCCATCTTATTGGCATCGGCACCAATGAGGAAGCCGTACGCCTGGCGGGAATCAATCCCGGTCCCTATAAAATCGCGGTATTTGCCCTGATGGGGGGATTATCCGGCCTGGCATCGCTGTTCCAGGTCGCCCGTCTCGAAGCGGCGGATCCCAACGGCGGCGTGGGTATGGAACTGCAGGTGATTGCCGCCGTCGTCATCGGCGGCACCAGCCTGATGGGCGGACGCGGTTCCGTCATTTGCACCTTCCTGGGCGCTTTGATTATTTCAGTGCTGGCGGCGGGACTGGCGCAAATAGGCGCAAGCGAACCGACGAAACGGGTCATTACCGGCGCGGTTATCATTGTGGCCGTGGTGCTGGACACCTACCGCAGCCAGCGGCAAAAAAAATAACGCCCCGGCCCGGTGCCGCGCACAGCGCATCCGATGGCATAGACATCGGCTCTGTTGAGCTATGCCCTGATGAAAATAGCGCCGCACCCCTTAACCGATCGCCAGGAGCCGGCGACACATTATGTTAGCGCGGCGCCAGCTGGCTGATAAACAACCCCGCCGCGCTGACCGCATCAATGGCTATCTTGCCTAAATGACGGCGGATGCTGTCGGCCAGGGCGATGGTGGAAAACCCCGTACAGGAAAAAGCAATGACTTCCGCGCCCTGGCGATAAAGCGTATCGGCGCAAGCCAGCGCGCTTTCCCGCCCCTGAGCGCTTAAAAGATCCGTCGTGTTGAAAACCCCTTCCGGCCGCGCATAAACCACCGCTTCGCCAAGCAGTTGTTTAAACGGCGCCGGCGCGCCGGCCCCTATCCCCATCACCGCCACAGGACGTTTAAGCATGGCGGCCACGCTTGCGGACGCGCTGCCGGCGCCGATGACGGGAACGGCCACCGCCCGGCGCAGTTCCGCCAGTCCCGGATCGGCCGCACAGCTCAGGAATAAGGCATTACAGCCTTCCGCCTGCAGCGCCTGTCCCAGCGCGATAATTTTCGGTATTGCCAAGGACTGGCTGGCATCGTCATAAATACCTTGGCGTTGGTCGGGGATGCAACGACTCAGGGATATCGTCCCATATTGCTGTTGGATCAGACGGCCATGCTCTTCCACAAAGGCCCGATCGTCATGGGTTAAAACTCTGATAATGCCCAGCATAAAAAACTCCTGTTAAACACCACAATAGCCCGCGGCCAGAACGTCAGCATACAGGGTAGCGCCCGTAAACGATAACGCCGGCCGGCAGTGATATGTTTAACCTTAGCATCATCCGTTCCTAGGATCCCGCGCCCTGCCGATAGGCACGGCTTTTCACCTTTTCAGCCGCTGTTTTCCCGGCGATGAAAGCATGGTCGGAATTATAATACTCCCATTCACTGTAGCGCCCTGACAGCACGATATCGTGAAGCAATAGCCACTGACGCACCGTGGCAATATTCTGCTCACGGGCATGATCGTAAATCACGTAGGCATAAGGAATGTCAATTTGGTTAGCCGTGATAACAGTATCCTCCGCGCTAAACATCCCCACGGCAATACACTCGGCGATGCACCTGTCGATAAGCTGTTTTCCTTCTGCGGGGAGCGGTTTGAGCGGTGAATAGCTTATTTCGCAGGTCAATCCGCACCCGCCGGGAGGGTTGCATAAGGGACTGGCGTTGCCCTGGACGAAAATCCGATGAAAAACGGTATTGCCGGCAAAATAAATCCAATGTTTATCGGTCAAATTTGCGCGACCGATACCCAGGTTAACGCAGCGGACCGACACATGGCGTAACCCGGCCGCCGCCGCCCTGACGTCTACAGGAACCTCGTCTCCGATGATGCGTATCAATTCCGGCAGCGGCATGGTGCTGATCAACTGCTCATAACTGTATTGCCTGCCGTCGGCCAGGATGGCGATATGCTGGTGCGCCAGGATTTGCTTCACCTCGGCGCCGGTTTCAACCGTACCGCCGATATGCGGCAGGAAACCCGACATCAACGCCTGAAAGCCGCCACGCAGCGGATACCCGAAGCGGGCATTAGGTCCCATGGGCTTGGCTGTCGACCCCAGGGCGCCTTCAATGATTTGCGCCAGGTCAGGCAGCGGCACACGCCCGCCCAGCCAGGAGGTTTCCATATCCGCGAGCGGAACCGTCCATAATTTCTTATTGTAAGGAATGGCGAAATGCCTGGCGATGCCCGCACCCCAGGTCCGGTAGATAAACTGCTCAAAATCTTCTTTCCGTCCATGCCGGTCGGCGGCGCGGCCAAGAACAAAATCCGGTACCGCGCCATCGGCGCAGCAGTCCGTATGCGTGCCATGCTCCTCCACGCCATGGGTAACGCAGCGTTCTTTTAGCATCGGCGCGCCGCCGCCGGGCGGTTCATAACGCGCCGCTATCGCCCCAAGGATACATTCCTTTATGATAGCGGCCGGCAGTCCATGCAACGCGCCCTGAAAGGGATAACGGGTGTAAATACCGTCGGTGTAAATCCATGCCTCACGCTCTTGCCAATGGATATTATCGCCCAACAGCATGTCATACATGGCGAGGACATAGGGATCATTGGAAAACATGATATGCCCTGCATAATCAAAGGTGAAGCCGCGATCTTCGACGGAGCGGCACCATCCGCCTACCGTCTTGTTGCGTTCAAGCAGCAGGGCCCCCGAACCATAATGATATGCAGCGCTCAGCCCCGTCGGCCCCGCGCCGAGGATAAGACAGCGGACCGGCGATGCGCTTGCCGGGTGGGGCGGCGTCAGCCGTAAAGCCGGCGTTACCGGCAATCCTTGCTCCGCCTGCGCGACAGGCGTGTCCGCTGTAGGACGAGATGGCGAAACGGTCAGCTCATTTTCTATTAACTCATGCATCGCCTGCGCTGTTTTGTCCCAGGAGGTCGCATCAACAATGGCTTTCATTTGCTGCTGTTGCATTGCCCGGGATGCCGGCGGTATCGCCAGCGCGTCTTCACAAGCGCGAATAAAGCCTGCGTGATCCTGTCCGATAGCGACGACATGACCGTAAGGTTCCTCAACATCGGTAATGGCGCTGCTCACCACCGGCAATAACGCCGCCATATATTCAAGCATCTTGGTCGGGCTGATAAAACGCGTTGATGCGTTCAGGGCAAAAGGCATTAAGCAGACATCCCACCCGGCAAGAAACTGGGGCAATGCCTGATAAGGCTGCATACCAAAGTAATGAATATTAGGCCGCTGGGGAAGGAAAGCAGGATCTATTTTGACTACCGGCCCAACCATTATCAACTGCCATTGCGGATGCGCATCCGCCAGGGCCGCAAGCAAAGCCAGATCCATGCGTTCATCAATCACGCCGAAATACCCCAGCCGCGGATGGGGCAGTTGATCCTGGAGCGGATGATGATTTGTCCTGTCCCGGGCTTGTTCAAAATGAATGGTATCCACGCTGCTGGCAAAACAGTGCACATTAGGGTGTCGCCCCGCCTTGGCGGCATATAAACTGGGCCCGCCGGTAAAAACGATATCGGCACGCGCCAGCAAGGCGGATTCGCGTTGCATAAGTTGTCTGGGCGCTTTTTCAAATGCAGACAGCTCATCCATGCAATCATAAATAACCAGCGCAGGAGTAAAGACAGCCAGTAACGGCAACGCCATAGGCGTATAAAACCAGACGATGGGCATCTCGTTTTCTGGCATTAACTCAGCAAGAAGCTGTTGAATATAGGGAATCTGGCTATCATGGAAACCTGCGGCCTGTATAGGCGTATGCGGCTGGATAACAGTGATATTCGGCGCCGGGGTCGTTATATTCAGGCCTGGTTCCAGCAGAGAAAAAATAGGTTCTTCTATAAAAAAGATTCGATAATGTTGCGCCAGGCGCGTCATGAGATGCTGAGGGCGTTGAAAAACGAAATCCCACCGCAGATGGCTAAAAACGTATATATTTTTCATAATATAAGTATTTTCTCCGGCGCTTGCTAATACGCCTAATTGTCTTTGGAAAAGCGCCAGCATATGCTGGGCTCGCAGGAGAGCAGAGGCATAAACAGCATCCAGTATCCGAGCCAGCGGGTCCGGCCCCTCACGGTCGAGGTCCCATAATCCGCTATGGTGCCAGACGTTTTTATTTTCCCAGTCAGGTCGGTCGATAATGGGATAAAGACAAATGCCCAGCAGCTCGACTCCCGCTATTTGCGCCTGGGCGATATCGGCGGCAATCTGGCCTATCCAGGCTCCGCGTCCGCTGCCCACGTGACTGGTTTCCGCCAGGAGTAGGGGTCGTTTGTAGCGATGGTAGAGCTCTTGTAACATATCGTGCAGGGGACGGCGCCGCGGGTCGCCCAAATGCCAGAAGAGCCGTTGGTTATTTTCGCTTTCCCATTGGTTATCATGATAATAATTGGCTCCAATGATATCCAGATAGCGCGGCGCGCCGCCCAGTTCAGGCGCGCTAACGCCTGACAGCATGTCCCAGGATTCAAACTGGGCGGCTTGCCAATCAGCGGCCTGCCGCATCCCCTCAGGGCGGCTATCCGAAGCCACGGTAAAAATAATCGGGTCACAATGTAGAATCCGCGCCCGCGGATCCGCTGCCCAAATAGCATCACATGCGGCAAGACATGCCCGAACCAATTGGCGTTTACTTGATTTTCCTATCTCCACGCCGGGCGGCGCGGAACATGAAAATAACCCCACCGAAATTCCCCAACTGGTAAAAGAGATTTCATTTATCGGCGAATAGACGGGGGCATGGGAATAATAGGGCCGTAGAAACGCGGCCACGGCGCCGCATAAACGGGCGAAGCGGGAAACAAAGTCTGGCGAAAACACATCAATATCTTCCGGCCAACCGTAATGGCATATCGTCCAGCATAGTTGCATGCCTGATTTATTTGCCGCCGCCATCCGGACCGCCAGGGAGGAAAAATCATAACCCTCCTTACCTTCAACCAGGCGCCAGCCGACACTTTCTCGAACCGTTGTAATATTAAATGCTTTTAACGCGTTATAATCCTGCAGAACGCGTTCTATGTGCCCGGTTGCCTCGTTTAATGCAAGTATTTCACCCAACCGGTTGCGATGATCCGCAGCTTCAAATCCCGCCTGCCAAAAACTGCTGAAAATAGTCATGCCGCCGCCTCTAGATATTAAAACTTTATCTCTTTGTTAATCGGCCGTAAGAATTATGCGTTCTAACTAATATTCAGGCATGGGGCATGAAGACCCCGCTGACTTGCCGGATAACAAAATTCAAATAATTGATATTTTTTATTTAAAACAGAAATACAGACGCCGAATGCCTGTCGCTAACAAAGCATATCCATGAATAACGCGTCTCGCGGCAAAATGGCGGGAGAGACTTAAATAAAACTTACCTTTCTTTTACCATACTATAGAACATGGCGAAAATTTCGCTAACCCGTCATGTATTATTTTTTACAATTATTATCTAGCTATCTGTTTTTGATAAAAATTAAATATTACCGCTGCGCTTAAATACGTTTAACACCTTAGAATAGATAACTATTTATCTTAAGTGGCGTTAAACAGTACCAGGGTATTTTTCGCGACATTGCATTATAGATGCACCGCGGTGGATTATATTAATTTTTACAGCAGCTTATCGATGCCGTTAAGGATAAGGCATTATCCGCTGAATACCGCCATGATCAGCGTTTTCGCAGATCCCCCTGGCGATGATCCCAGTCGCCTGACGCTGCGCAGGCGCAAAGCGGTGGCCGGTTATTGCCTTAGTAACGCCAGTTACGCCACCGTGGAATCGTAAGCAGAACCTGCCATCCGGCCAGGGACAAGCCTGGGCTATCGCCCACATTTCTTTTGCCCGTTTCCAGCCGCGGTTCTGACTGCCGGTATGCCCGCCTGGACAAGGCCTTTTCAGCGTAGCGGCCATGCCGCCGACCCGGGATGGGCTTTGCAATATTCCAATAGTCCGAAAGCTGGCCTGCGATTATGTCTATTAGCAAAACTTAACTACGCTTATTCTTGTCGATAATTAAAGGAGGGAAAGTTATGTCTGAGATCACAAAAACCAATAATGACACCATCGGTGATGTTGCCGACAAGGCAAAGAACAAAGCAGAACAATTCGCTGGGGCTGCCCAGAAAAAATTCGGCGAGGCCGTAGATTCCCCCGAACAAGAAGCTAAAGGCGCCGCCAGGCAGGCCACGGCGAAAGTCTCCGAAGCATTAAACGATGCGGCTGCCGGTGTTAGGGAACATGTCCGTGAAAACCCGCTGGTGGGACTTGCCGCCATCGGCACCATCGGACTGCTGCTCGGCTTTATCCTGGGCCGCAGCAAATAAGATCATGGGGCGTGTCCAGCGCCCCTTTCTTCCCTGTATTCACCCACACTGCCCATGACGATCGTTACCGGGCCCGTTCCGCGCAGCCTTGGTAATCATTACCACTGTTTCTCCGCCGGCGATGCCGAGCCCCCACCCTGTCGCGTCGATGCGTTGGTGCGCGGACATCCCTGAAAATGCCATTCACGGCGCCGGTAGTCTATTCGTCAAGGAACCAATAACCCTGATTAACCAGCCCGGTTAACGCCGTGACGAAAGCCGGGTTGTCCAGCGCCTTGCCCAGCGCGTCCTTACCAATCAGGGTGTGGCGGCACAGGGCGTCGGCGCCTGCGGGATCGGCCGTTTCCAGCCGTTCGCTGTTGACGAAAAAGCTCTCGCCGACCTGCAGGACCCGCAAGCCGCCCAAGCGCGTCAGAACCTTGCCCGCCATCAGGGCGCCGACAATCTCATCTTCCTTGTAGAGCGGCTGTGCGGGCGCGATATCCAGCTCGTGGCGCGGGGTCGTCGCGAAGCGGCCAAACCACTGGGCAAAATCTTCCGGCTGATTCATCATCTCGATCATCATCGCGCGCAGACGGTCCAATTCAGCATTTTCGACACGGCCCGGATGTTCCCGGCACGTTAAATCAGGATCGCTGTAGTGCTCGCCGCCCAGATCGTTTTCCAGCGCATAGTCGGCGAAGCTGCTGATTAAATCCCTGCCGTTTGGTCCGCGAAAGCCTACGGAATAGTTAAGGGCGGTTTCGTGAGTGAAACCGTCGTGCGGAAAACCGGGCGGAATGTATAAAATATCGCCGGGCGCAAGGTCTTCATCAATGATGGGCATAAACGGCTCGACGTGCAGCAGCGCCGGATGCGGGCAAAACTGCTTCAGGGGCAGTTTAGCGCCGACACGCCAGCGGCGGCGGCCCATCCCCTGGATGATAAAGACATCGTACTGATCGATATGCGGTCCGACGCCGCCGCCCGGCACGGAAAAAGAAATCATCAGGTCGTCTAAACGCCAGTCCGGCAGCACGCGAAACGGACGCACCAGCTCGGCAGACGGGGCATGCCAGTGGTTAACGGCTTGGGCCAAAAGCGACCAACCGGTTTCTCCCAGATTATCAAAATGCTCGAACGGCCCATTGCTGGCCTGCCACTGGCCATTTGCATGGCTGACCAGCCGGCTGTCAACCTCTGCCTCCATCGCCAGGCCGGCCAATTCGTCCGGCGTAATGGGATCGACAAAATCCGGGAAGGCGTTTTTTAATATAACGGGTTGTTTTTGCCAATATTTCTCTAAAAACTCGGGCCAATTGAGATTAAGTTGATAAGCCATGCTTGCACGCCAATAAGAAAACAAACGGGCCTGATTATAAAGGGCCGCACGCGGGTGCCGCCTTGTCATGGGTCAACCTGGGCGTTCAGCAAAGCAAAATAACCGCCGCCGTCAAAAGATGTCCTGCGCGTTTTCCCACGCTAGTAATGCGTGACGCCATCTGGAGTAATTGACTGATATTTTACCATTTTTATTCAAGACATCAGTGAGGTAAAGCTGAACGACTGACGCTTGCAGGCCCGGAGGAGGATGCCGGGCCTGCGACAATAGGTGCAGTGATTGAGAACCCCGTTGATAAGCGCGCTATGGTACAGCCTCATCGTCCCTGATAGCGCCGGGGTCCCAGGCAATAATGATTAAGACTGAGCGCCGGTTTATCCGCGCCCGACAAAGGGCATATTGCTGGCCATTACCGTCATAGTGAGAATATTTGCTGATAAAGGTAACGCCGCCATGTGCCGCACCGCGTCAGCAATATATTTAACGTCGACCATCGGTTCCGCCGCCGTGCGTCCATCCGCTTGCAAAACGCCTCTGGTCATCCGTTCCGACAACGTGGTCAACGCGTTGCCGATATCAATCTGGCCGCAAACGATATTAAACGCGCGCCCGTCCAGAGCAATGCTTTTCGTCAAACCCGAGACGGCATGTTTACTGGCAGTATAGGGCGCGGTGAAGGGCCGGGGAGTATGTGCGGAGATCGAACCGTTGTTGATGATACGTCCGCCCTGGGGCGTTTGCTTCCTCATTAAACCGAAGGCCGCGCGGGCGCAAAGAAATACACCGGTGACATTGGTATTGATGGCATTGAGCCATTTGTCCAAGGGCAATTCATCCATTGGAACGGCGGGCGCATTGACGCCCGCGTTATTAAACAACACATCAAGGCGGCCATACCGTGTCGCGATTTGGGCAAATAACGCTTCCACGCTTTCAGGGTCGCGAACATCTGCGGTTATGGCAATCGCCTGCTGTCCCGCCGCCTTTGCCGCATCCTGGACTTCAAGCAGGGGCTCAATGCGCCGCCCGGTGAGAACAACGGTAAATCCGTCCTGGAGCAATCCCAAAGCAACGGCTCGGCCTATACCGCTACCGGCGCCCGTGACGAGCGCTATCCTGGCGTTTTCTACTTGCTGTATTGACTCGGACATACCTATCTCCTGTAAATTGTATTACCTGAATTATACCAACATGCTCAAGTGGATTTTGAAAACCGCTTTTAGTATGGATGTATCATTACCGCTACGGCCTCGGGTCCGATGGATATCATCAGGAAAAAAAATACCAAACTCCCCCGGCCCCATGGTTAAAACATCTTGCCGAGTGTTGAGGTCGTAATAAATCATATCGCTACCTGGCGTTTTGTCTTCTGTTATCTTTACGCCATCATCCACGCGAGAAAAGCCAATCTTTTCCTCCCCAGACAACAAATACTGAAAGTCAACATATTCCACATGGGATTCCGGTTTACATTCACTCAGGTCAATGGTGTCGTACGATTGCATAAAAAAGAAGAGCTTATCAGGAATTATGATGTGTTTACCCACCATAAGACCGGCTAAATCATTGTTGCGTATATAATCTATTATTGTATTGAACACCGGATGAAATGCGCTTTGTTCTTTATTCCAGTCGGCCAGTTTACTGAATATCATTGCGTATCCCTTCAGAATGAATCATGACGTCGTCATCAACCGGCAGTAAGCATAAACAATCCGCAAGACATAACAGATGTTATTACACCCACAACCCTCGTTTGTGCCATGGCGTTAAACCACCGCAAAACAAATGCAACATTACATTTACACTAAGACGTTTTTTGCCGCGGCATCCCATATAAATCGCACCTAAAACGGAAGATCGTCAGAAACAAGCTCCGCAGGAGATTATTCCCTCTGCCGGGTATTTACCGTGCACTTTTTTTTGCCAATGTTACTGCGATAATGCTGAAGTATATTAAGTATAAATCAAATTGCTGGCCCAACGGTTATGCAAATGCACATTTTTAAAAATTGATCAGCGCGACAATCTAGGCAATTGACCGCTTATCAGTGACCGATATCACGAAAACAAACCCATTGCGACTCTCTATTACACTCTGAGCGAAACAGCCCGCCGCGGGTTGACTGTTAAAATCCGTAAACCTCGCGCAGGTACCCTCATTGGCCCCGTGCAGCCTTTATCATCGCGCTTGAGCAAGCGCATCGGCACTATTCCTTGTTAACCAGGGTAACGCGATACGGTTATAACAAAATGAGACGGTAAACACATGGACACAAGTAAACCATAAATCAATTAACATTTATATGTGATGACTATCATATAATTGATATAAATTTTCAAAATATCATTTATTTTAAAAATGATGCGACATATTACGCATATTTTTCCAATATAACGTAAATTCAAATTTATTGTTCAAATTTGGGATTTGCATCAAATTATCTTGGCTTATGTACCAATTTTATAATTTATCTTTGAGCTTTTGCCCAATGCTGTTGTTTACATATCTTTGCATAGTGACTGCAATTAAATAATGAAAAGATAATATGGATGCTGATCGATTATAAACAACGGCTGTTTCTGGTATCAAAATGTCGATGTTACCCATCCGTATGTTAATTGCTTGGGGTGTTATTAGTCACATTGCCTGCAAATGTTAATTTATATCATCATGGGATTAGGATAATTCGCTGCGCCGGATTAGCCGTCACGTTATGTCGCTTTAAACTTTAAACGGGATATGTCATGGACACTAAAAAAATAGAAGTAATGGTTATTTCGCCTCTTCCCCCGGTTATGCTGGACGAACTGGCAGAGACATTTACCATACATAATTATTGGTTGACGGAAGACAAAGAAGAATTATTAAGCCAAACCGCCACGCGGATACGCGGGGTGGTGACCCGATCCCATCTTGGAATAAATAGAAGAATTATCAATGCCTTGCCTCAGCTGGAGATGGTGTCGATTTTTGGCGTTGGCCTGGATGCCGTCGATCTGGATGCGGCGCGTGCGCGTAACTTGGTGGTGACGAATACACCGAAGGTACTCAGTGAATGTGTGGCGGATACCGGTTTGGCGCTGATGTTAAGCGTCTCTCGCCGTATTTGCGAGGCCGATCGGTTTTCCCGTTCTAAAGCCTGGTTGAATGGACAATTCCCTTCCGCCTCGCGGATGCACGGCAAAATATGCGGTATTGCCGGCCTGGGCAATGTCGGGCAGGCGGTAGCGACCAGGGCGCAGGGTTTTGGCATGCCAATACATTTTTATGACCCCTATTCCAAAGAACAAAACTTTAAACGTTTCGATACCCTGGTGGCGCTGGCGGAATCCTGTGATTTTTTAGTATTGACCCTACCGGGTGGTGCTGAAACTTTCCATGCGATAAACAAAGAGGTATTACAAGCCTTGGGTAAATCCGGGATCTTGGTAAATATCGCCCGCGGCACTGTTGTCGACACTGCGGCATTGATCGAGGCATTAAATAATAAGGACATCTTGGGTGCGGGGCTAGACGTATTTGAAGACGAGCCCGTTATCCCGCGTGAGCTGTTCCAATTTGACAACGTTGTCCTTACCCCCCACCTGGCAAGCAACACCGTTGAGACCCGTACTGATATGGCAAACTTAGCGGTGCGTAATATCAGAAGCTATTTCGAAGAAGGGCAGGCTATTACGCCGGTAAAATAATTCATCTCCATGGTGACTGTTATTTTCGCCTAAAGCTTCTCATGTCTATTTGCTTTTATATTATTCATTTTTTATGAAGGGATATTTTTGCACATAGATATACTTACAAGGAACTCTCTATGAGCGCTGTCATGCTTGAAAAAATGCCTGACCATTCTGCCCTTAAGAAAAAATGGGCCAGGATCGGCATTTGCGTTTTGTTTGGCGCCATCATTTGGAATATTCCCATCCCAATTGGGTTTACGCCTCAAAATTGGCATTTATTTGCAATATTTTTTTCCACCGCTTTCGGTTTTATGCTGCAGCCCCTGACGTTGGGGGTTATTACCATTGCATCCCTGGTCGTCGCGGCGATGTTTGGCGTTTTGGATGTCAAAGGGGTGCTGGTCGGCTACAGTGCCGATGTGGTGTGGCTTATCGTCGCTGCGTTTCTCTTTTCACGCGGCTTGATTAAAACCGGCCTGGGCAACCGGATTGCTTATGCCTTGTTGCAGCGCTTTGGCAGCAGTTCCCTGAAGCTTGGCTATACCCTGGCTTTCAGCGATGTCCTGATAAGCTTTTGTGTTCCCTCGGCGACCGCGCGCTGTGGGGGCATCATGTTTCCCATTGTCCGAAGCGTAGCGGAGGTCAGCGGCTCTAAACCCGGCAGCTCCGCCAGGAAACTGGGGGCGTACCTCGTGCAGACGGTGGTACAAGTCGACAGCGTTGCCGCCTGCCTGACCCTAACGGGGCAAGCCGGCAATCTGTTAATGGTGGCGTTTGCTTCCAAAATCGCGGGCATAGAAATTTCCTGGAGCATATGGGCAATGGCGGCGTTTGTGCCGGCGCTGTTTTGTCTGTTGATCATGCCGTATTTGCTGCACAAGATTTACCCACCTGAATCGAACCAGACTCCGGAAACCAAACAGATTGCCAAATCGTCGCTTCAGGCCATGGGCAAAATGTCTTTTAAAGAAATTTTACTTTGCGTAATCCTGGTATTGACCATTATCGGTTGGGGCACCAGCGGAATGACTAAAATCTCCGCGACCGTTATTGCCCTGGCCGGCGTCTGTCTTATGTTGCTGGCGGAAGTCATCGACTGGAAGGACGTGATTAATGAAAGTGGCGCTTGGGACACGCTGGTGTGGTTGGGCGGTATGTACGGCTTGGCGGAAAATTTATCAAAATCAGGTTTCTTTAAGGTATTTGCGGATTGGGTACAGGTCAGCTTATCGGGTATGCCGGTTCTGCCCGTATTGATCATACTGGTCAGCATCTATGTTTTTTCTGCGTATTTCTTTGCGGGGGGGATCCCGCATATTCTCGTCATGTATCCAGCATTTATAACCGTAGGCATTGCTGTGGGCGCACCGCCGATGCTGGTATGCTTATTATTAGCCTTTTGCTCTTCTTTATATCAGGCCATTACGCATTATTCGTCTGGCCCGGCGGCAATATTTTTTGCTGGAGGATATATAGGACAAAGGGAGTGGTGGAAGTTAGGTTTTATCGTGACCTTATTTAATGTGTTGGTATGGTCAATACTGGGCGCTTTCTGGTGGAAGATCATCGGACTTTGGTAACATGGCAATATTGAGCATCAGGCCCAGCCGTCATGCTGGGCTTTTTTTATCGGTAATTATCCACGGAGTTGCATGAGGCAGGGTTCTGAATCCCGCTGCCTCACCTTGACTTTTTTACGCGGGTTAGAAACTTTGCCAGCCTTCTTCCATCTCCGCTGTCTTTTTCTTCGTTGTCAGTCCATAAGGTGACGATTTCGCCACTCCTTCCGGGCTTAGCGCGGAGGGGGATTTTCCCGTTGACGGTGATTCGATAACAAACGTGGCTACCAGCTGATTGAGGACGGTGGCCTGCTCCATTAGCGAGTGCGAGGCGGCCGAGGCTTCCTGTACGAGTGCCGCATTCTGCTGCGTCACGTCGTCCATCTGGTTAACCGCCTGGTGGACCTGGCCAATACCCAGCATCTGCTCTTTAGCGGCGGCCGCGATTTCATTCACCAGGTCTGCGACCTGACTGATTGCGTCCTTCATACCGGCCATATTCTGCCCGACTTCTTCCGCCTGACCCGCCCCTTTCTCCACGAAACTCATGGAAGACTCAATCAGCACTTTGATCTCACGGGCTGAAGACGATGAGCGCTGTGCCAGACTACGGACTTCACCGGCAACGACTGCAAATCCGCGCCCCTGCTCCCCGGCCCGCGCCGCTTCAACTGCGGCATTCAGCGCCAGAATATTGGTCTGGAAAGCAATACCTTCAATAAGCGAGATGATATCGGTAATTTTTGCAGAACTGCTCCTGATATCGGACATTGTGCCCAGCATGGTGCTGACCTTAGCTGTGCTGTCTTCCGAGAGCCGGCGGGCATTCTGTGAAAGCTGGCTTGCCATACCGGTATTTTCGGCAGTCTGCCGTACCGTTTCACTCAACTCTGACATGCTGGCCGCCGTCTGCTCCAGGGAGGCAGCCTGCTCTTCGGTGCGGGACGAAAGGTTCTCGTTGCCTGCCGATATCTGCGTCGAGGCCGTAGTGACGGATTGGGAGGACGCGCTCACGGACAACAGCGAGGCGGCAACATTTTCCACCAGGGCATTGAATGCTTTTGCCGTCAGGCCAATTTCGTCTTTACGTGAATCATCCGCCCGCAGGGTCAGGTCCAAGCGGGAACTGGCATTCTCCATGGTGGAACGCATGGCGTTAAGGTTTCTGCGGATACCGGTTATCGTCTTCACACTGAATAAGCCGAGGATAAGGATCACCAGCGCCGACCCGCCAATCATGCCCCGTAACGTCAACTGATAAATATGGATATTCTGATTGTTAAGCGCTTCACCGACGTCTACGTTCAACTGCAACTGCTTCATGTAGCCGGCGATGAGGCCGCGGGTGGCTTCACCCACACCAGCGTCGCCCTGGAGCTCACCGAGGGAGACCGCGTTATTCTGTTCACGGGAGCCTTTCAGGAAGGCGGGCAGTTTGTTCTGGATATCTTGTATGCTGGCCAGGCCTGCCTCCGTCATCTGCCGGTCGCTGTCGTTGGAAATATCGTGATCCAGATAGAATTGATTGAGAGATTTCAGATTACTTACCAGCTCGCTGAGTTTTTTCTCAACTTTGGCTTGTCTGGCCGGGTCGGTTACGCTCTGATGCCGGTACATCCAGATAATCAGCTGGTTGCCGCCATCCACCATTTTGCTTAAGTCGATAATGGAAGGAACAGTATTGCTCTGGACATACTGAAAACGTGCCTGAAATCCTGTTACTACCAGAACGGCCACAATCACCAGGGCAATAAGTGAGGCTGACAGCAGAGAAAAGACCAGGAACAGACGCTGTGTAATTGTCATATTTATTTTCACCTGAGATGTGCCGGATAGAAGGGCTGCATGTCGTAAACCATTCAGCAGCCCTTAACTATCGGCGTCAGACAGAAAATAGTTAATTAAACTTGCCATTATCCCGAGATTGACCCAAGACCGATTTTTTCTCCCGTTAAAAGCAGAATTCCGGCAGGCTAAACCCTCCCCGAAGAAGAGGTAATGATTGTAGACGGGCACAGACATTCTAATCAATCCAGCCAGATACGGCCCCTGGACTGTCAGCGTCATAGATAGCATTGAGCGTAGGCTTTGACATTTGACATTGCCCGCATAAAAAAGCCCACCAGATGGCGGGCGAAAACGAAATGGGGCAATTAAATAATGACAGGGTGAGAATAGGTGAGGAAGGTGACGGCTGGATGACAGGCATGAAATAGCCCGCGCGAGGGCCGGTTTCAGCCTGCTTCAGGGCAAAAGCAATGTGCTCTTCGGTACAGCGGATCTTTTTCATGTCTGGATTGTTTTTTTTAAAGAAAAGGGGGACAGAAAATTCCCGTTTAGCCTGGTCCTGATTACTGCGGGGAAGATCAGTCTGGTAGATAATGGGAGATAAGAAACGGGCTACACTGCGTAGTATACGGGCTGTTAATTTATTTCGGTAGACTTGGGAAGAGTTTGAAGGGATAATAGGAACAAAATCTATCAATTATATTATTGATTATTAACACAAATAACCTGTTGCGTCTTTGGTCATACCCCCAAAAATACCCCCAATAGATTTTTTGTGTTCGTAATGTGAGATTATTACTTACCGGGAGTTCCTTTTGAACATGCCGCACAATAGCGGATGCTGTCTAGCAGTGGCGTGCCCACCAGAAGCATGAGCCTAACGCTGCTTGAGTGAAGATTGATATTGCTACCATCCGCATTGTCTTAGTGGAGGTAAGAGCAATAGCTGCAGGTGAGTTACTGTTTTATTGCATGAGCATGGTATTATAAAACCACAAGAAAAAAACAAGATTGAGGGGCCTGATGAACGCAGGAGAGATTGGAACTGAAGCCGGGCGTATTTTTGAATACAACTTACCAAGCCATTGGATTTTCCGAAGTCAAGAGGATCAAAATGATTTTGGTATTGATGGAGAAATTGAACTCAAAGATGGTAGTGGCAAAGCTCTTGGGAAAGAGAGTGTTTTCAAAGTTCAGATTAAGGGTGAAGAGAACTCAACCTTTATTCATGATAATAGCTTATTATCATTTACACTGAAAACAGAGCGTTTGAGATATTACTTTGAATTCAAAGTGCCTGTTATTTTAGTTGTAGTAGAAATTACATCAGAGAAAATATTTTGGCTCCCCATAACAAACAATAAGACGTTGAGAGAAAAGGCATCAAAATCTAATCAAAATGATACAGTTCAAGTTCATATCCCAATTGAAAATACACTGGTCAGAAAAGGCATAGCATCAGCAAATAAAATATTAGACGCTGCCATAGATTGTTGGGATTACTTGAACATTAAGGGGCTTAAAGATTCTGTTGTCAGATATCCAATCATTAGTCCTTCAACTCTCGATAAGAAAATTGAAGATATAGGTGAAGCATTATATAAAGCGTATCACCAGCAGCTGGATAATCTTTTATCTGAAAGAAAATATGATGCTGTTTTTGAACGCTCTAACGAAATAAGTCATTCACCAATAGTTCCAGCAAAAGATAGATTTATCGCAGTTTTATATTACTTACAAGCATTCCAAGTCTCTCCTTATACTAATATTAAAAGAGAAGTTTACAGAGAAAATTTTTATATTTGCCAGCATTTAATACTATTAGCCAGAGAGCAAAGAAGCCGGACTCACAGATTAATTGCTTTAGGTAAATCACGGAGAGCAAAATTTAAGGCTCAGCTGGATCAACTCCATGCGACCCATCATTCAGTCAATCACTTTGAAGAAAAATCTTTGGAGCGTTATATTTTCAATGATCAAACTCAAATAATGTATAGAGATTGCTGCATATCCCTACAAAAGATCATTGAGTTATGTAATCGAATGACAAGAAACGAGCAGTATCACATACTTGCAGATTTTTTTGTTGATATCTATGCGTCGATTTTAATATTCAAAGGAATCCATGAAGCACGAGGCTCGAAGGAAACAATTGATTTTCTAGATGATTGGAATGAAAGAATGTCATTATTAGTAATGACATATTGTATAATTTCAAAAGATATTAAAAAAATTGAAAAACTATACTTACTTACTGCCACATTGCTTAAACAAAATCCTAAAGCGACCCAACCTCATAGAGAGATGATTCTTTCAACATTTCCTGATTTTGATAAAGCTTTGTCAGAAATAGAAAATCATGTTATCAGTCTTGACAATCAAAAAAATTTTTATGATCTTACAACGGAAGAGCAAAAAGAATACTTCTTAAGCATGGCCAAAAATCTAGGAATGGATCCGGATGACCCACAAGGAGAACATCATGAATTCCTTAAAATTGGATTTGCCAATTATGACCCCACAAATATAATGAAAAATTGTGAGCATTTATTTGTTCATTATCGTCCCGGAGGAATATTTGCCCAATCATTGAGAATGCACTCTCTAGGTGGCATGCATCTTTTGATCTGCTTAAAGCACAGACATGCACAAGGAACCGGAAATTTATTAAGTCAATTATATGATAGTACTGGCAGCTATGATTTCGGTAATAGCTTCAAACAATCAAATTGTGATAAATGCACGGATTGTAAACCCAGAGAGGATAGCTGGTCATGGAGTCTCAAATGGTATTCAAAAGAAGTCGAACGTCATAAAGATCTTCTTAAGAAGTATAGATTTTAATTACCTACCGTTGTTTAGATTTCAGATTAAGTGGCTGTCTGATATAGGCCACTTAAAATGCATCTGCCTCCTCTAATACTCATAAAAATTGACCTCCCCCCATATCCTGATCATGGCTAAATTATAGGATTTGCCGTTTTTGGTGACTTCGGATAAATTCCGCCGGAGTCAGATCATTTAATGAAGAATGTGTCCTGTCATGGTTATATTCCTCCCGCCAGCGATCAAGCTTTTCCTGCACATCTTCCATCGACAGGAACCAGTGGATATTTAGGCATTCATCCCTCAGGCTGCCATTAAACGATTCGATAAACGGGTTATCCGTCGGCGTGCCGGGGCGTGAGAACTCCATGGTGACCTTATTTTCGTACGCCCATCTATCCAGCACTTTTGAGATAAATTCGCTGCCGTTGTCGGCCTGGATCCTTAACGGCACACGATTGTGCATCAACCTCAGATGCTCCAGTACCGCCACCACATCCTCGCCCCTGAGCGACTGGCCGGCATGGATCGCCAGGCATTCCCGACTAAAATTATCGACCACAGTTAACGCCCGAAACCGGCGCCCATTAAACAGATTATCAGCAACGAAATCCATGCTCCAGCATTGATCCGGATTTGACAGTAGCGGCCTCTCACGCCGGTGGGCCGCCGTCACATGGCGCCGGGGCCGTTTGCACCGCAAATTTAACCCCTCCTGGCAGTATATGCGGTGCGTTTTTTTGTGGTTCACTCGCCAGCCTTCACGCCTGAGCTGTACATGTATTCGCTCGCAGCCATAACGGATCCGGGTTTCAGCAATCTCCCTGATCCGCATGGTCAGCACCCGGTCATCACGGCAAGAACGGTAGTGATAAACCGAGCGGCTCATGGGGATCGTCTGGCAGGCGCGACGAATGCCTACCCGGTAAGCGTCAAGCAAAAAATGGACAATTTCACGCTTACGGGCAGGCTTTAAAACTTTCGTTTTAGCACATCCTGCAGCATCTCTTTGTCCAGGCTCAGATCCGCCACCAAGCGTTTTAGCCGCTGATTTTCATCTTCCAGCTGGCGCAAGCGCCGCAGTTCAGCCACGCCCATGCCGCCAAATTTTTTCTTCCAGTTGAAAAAGGTCGCTTCAGAAATGCCCATCTTGCGACACACTTCCGCCACGCGGGTGCCGCCTTCCGCCTGTTTCAAGGCAAACGCTATCTGTTCCTCGGTAAACTTGATTTTTTCATGCCCGGATCCCCCCTTTTAGTATGAGAAGTGTGGCAGAAAACTCCAGTTTAGCCTGGTCCTGTTTATTGGGAAGAGATCACCACAATTTTGCCACACCTATAACGCGCAAAACTGCACAATAGTGTTTAATAAAGCAAAACATCGTAATGGTAACTTAATGATTTTATGGAGAAAGATGGTGCCGATAATAGGAGTCGAACCTACGACCTTCGCATTACGAATGCGCTGCTCTACCAACTGAGCTATATCGGCATGATGAAGCTGTGTCATGCGGGATGAATCTCGGTGGGACACGTTATGCAAAAGTGGTCAAAGAGTCAATAGGCGGGCGCGCGTATGCCGATAAAAACAGCAAATAGCCGTTTAAGATCAACCCGCGCCTATATTATCGCCACTTATCCTGCCATACCGCGCCGCGTCATCGCTGACAGGATGCTCTATAGTAAGTACTAACTATTATTTTCCCATAAGTCTGATGGACTCTGTCAGCGCTGCCCGGAGGAATCAATGCAACTGCAAGGCATCCATCATGCCGCACTGGCGGTGAGCGATATGGATCTTATGCTGGCATATTATCGCGACGCGCTCGGCATGCGGCCTCACCCCATTAAACGTAACTGGCTTAACGCCGGCCGGGGCTTTTGCCTGCACCTGATGCCGTCGAACGGCACGCTGGCGCCACGCGATCCGTCTCGGCATATCGCCTTCCAGGTGGGTGACCTTAACCGCTGCGCCGGCTTTCTGCTTGCACAAGGACTCCAGCCATACCAGATGTCCGTCACCATGGAAGTGTGTTTGATAACCGACGGCACCGGCCCGCTGGATAACGGTATCGGCACGCTTTTCCTGGATGATCCGGAGGGCAATACCCTGGAGTTTATAGAACGGGGCCGGGGAATATTCAGCAAGTATGATGATGGGTTGGAATAAAAGAACGGCCGCGATGGCGTTGCCAAACAACAGGCCCGGCCGGATGCGTTTTAGGCCGCCTGAGCATCGCCAGGCGCCACCGGTAATAGCCGCGGCGCCTGGCGGTAATAATAGAAGTAAGCGCCTGCTATCACGATAAGCGTCTTAACGCACTAGGGGCCTGACAGGTATCCGCACCACAGGAGCGATTGCCGTAACCGTCGCCCGTCCGGTCCCGGCGGGCGCTGAGGTCATCCACACCTGAGCGCTGTCACGCCCTGCTGAGATTATCCCCATACCCAATCCATTTATAGGTGGTTAGCGCTTCCAAACCCATCGGGCCGCGCGCATGGAGCTTTTGGGTGCTTACCGCCACTTCCGCGCCCAGGCCGAACTGGCCGCCGTCGGTGAAGCGAGTGCTCGCATTGACATATACCGCCGACGAATCCACCTCGCGCACAAAGCGTTCCGCGTTAGCCAGCGACTGGGTGAGAATGGCATCCGAATGCTGGGTGCCGTATCTGCGGATATGATCAACCGCCTCGTCAAAGCCTTTCACCACCTTGACGTTCAAATCCAGAGACAGCCATTCATCCTGATAATTGGCCTCCTCCACCGGCACGCAGGCCGCCGGCCCGTCGGCCAGGAACGGCCGCGCGCCGTGGTCGGCATGCAGCGTCACGCCAAGGCTGTGCATATGCCGGCTTAAATGGCTCAGGAAGGCCGGCGCGACAGCCTCGTGCACCAGCAGGGTCTCCAGGGAGTTGCAGGCGCTGGGACGCTGGATTTTGGCGTTCTCGATTACCTTGAGCGCCGGCTCGATATCGACGGTCTCATCGGCATAGATATGACAGACACCGATACCGCCGGTAATCACCGGGATCGTGGAATTTTCGCGACATAACTTATGCAGCCCCGCCCCGCCGCGCGGGATCAGCATATCCACGTAGCGATCAAGCCTCAGCAGTTCGTTCACCAGGGCGCGATCGGGATTATCGATGGCCTGTACCGCGCCAGGCGGCAACTGGCAGTCCACCAGCGCCTGCTGAATAGCCTTGACGGTGGCGGCATTGGTGCGGTGGGTCTCTTTGCCGCCGCGCAGGATCACCGCGTTGCCGGTTTTCAGGCATAAAGCCGCCACGTCCACCGTGACGTTGGGGCGCGCTTCATAAATCACAGCCACCACGCCCAAAGGTACGCGGCGTCGTTCCAGCTTCAGGCCGTTGTCCAGTTGGCGGCCGTCGATCACCTGGCCGACCGGATCCGTCAGGCGGCAAACCTGGCGCACGTCGGCGGCGATGGCGGATAAACGCGCCGGGGTAAGCAGCAGACGGTCCAGCAAGGCATCGCTCAGGCCGTTTTGCCGCGCGTCGGCCATATCCAGCGCATTGGCCGCCAGGATATCCCCGCTTTGCGCTTCCAGGCGATCGGCGATGGCCAGCAGGGCCCGGTCTTTGTCGGCGCTGCTCAGCACGGCCAGTTGCCAGGATGCCGCTTTGGCGTCTTTGCCCATTTGCTCAAGCATAGCTACTCCTTAATAAATAATCATATCGTCGCGATGGATGGCGACCGGCCCGTACTCGTAGCCGAGGATGGCGCTGATGTCCTGCGAATGGCGGCCGGCGATCATGCGCAGCGCGTCGCTGTTATAACGGCTGACGCCATGGGCCAGATCCTGGCCGTCAAGACCGCGGATACGCACCACCACGCCGCGGGAGAAATCGCCGTCCACCGAGCGGATACCCTTGGGCAATAATGAGCTGCCCCGCTCGCGAATCGCCGCCAGCGCGCCGTTATCGACGGTGATATCCCCTGCCGGCGGCGGCCCGAACAGCCAGCGCTTGCGCGTTTCCAGCGGCATTTGCTGCGCATGGAAACGGGTGCCCACCGGCCGATCCGCCATCATATCGCCAATCACGCCCGGCTTGCTGCCGGCGGCGATGACCACA
This sequence comes from Sodalis sp. C49, assembly GCF_046352915.1. NCBI lineage: Bacteria > Pseudomonadati > Pseudomonadota > Gammaproteobacteria > Enterobacterales > Bruguierivoracaceae > Sodalis > Sodalis sp. C49. The sequence continues at coordinate 2,405,916 of NZ_CP163303.1, forward strand.
TCGACGCCGGCCCGGCTGGCGACGTCCGCCGCCTGGATTTTGGTCGCCATGCCGCCGGTGCCCAGGCCCGAGACGCTGTCGCCGGCAATGGCGCGCAGGGCGTCGTTAATGGCCGTGACCTCGGTGATAAGCGTAGCGTCGGGGTTGGTGCGCGGGTCGGCGGTATACAGCCCGGCCTGGTCGGTCAGCAGCAGCAGTTTATCGGCGTCGGCCAGAATGGCCACCAACGCCGAGAGATTATCGTTATCGCCCACCTTTATTTCAGCGGTGGCCACCGCGTCGTTTTCATTGATCACCGGCACGATGCGGTTATCCAGCAGCGCGCGCAGCGTGTCGCGGGCGTTGAGGAAACGCTCGCGATCTTCCATATCCGCGCGGGTGAGCAGCATCTGGCCGATATGGATGCCGTAAATGGAAAACAGCTGTTCCCAGAGCTGGATCAGGCTGCTTTGGCCGACGGCGGCCAACAGCTGTTTTGACGCAATGGTCGCGGGCAATTCCGGATAGCCCAGGTGCTCGCGACCGGCGGCAATGGCGCCGGAAGTGACAATCACAATCCTGTGGCCGGCGGCGTGCAACTGCGCGCACTGGCGCACCAGCTCGACGATATGGGCGCGGTTAAGCCGGCGCGATCCGCCGGTCAAAACGCTGGTGCCCAACTTCACAACCAATGTCTGGCTGCCATCCATAACATATCTACCGTAATAAAGTTAAAAAGGCGTGCCTGGTCTTTATAAAAAGAAAAAGCGTTATGCCCGCCAGCATAACGCGAAATAAGATAAAAAGCAGGTGCGTGATGGTGTTAGTCTTTCAGGACAAAGGGCTCTTCTTTGAAGTTATCCGCCGGTTCCAGCGTCATCTCAAGCGACAGGATATAAGCGCGCAGGCGGGTATGAAAAGCGCGCAGCGAACTTTCCAGCTTATCGATTACCGCCGGATCGCTGATTTTTTCCTCATTCCAGCGGCCCGCTTTATCGAACATGCCCAGATGATAGGCATAGGTATAACGGTTCTCTTCAGCTTCCAGATCGATCCACCATCCCCAGAATTCACGTTTTTCCGGCGAGGGCTGCATATTGATGCATACCGCCAGGCAATCGAAGAAAAAATGATTGTCGCTGCACTGCCCTTCGCGGATATAGGGGCCGAGCGCGGTAAATCCTTTCATCAACCTGCTTTTCGGATGTCCACTTACTAACGCCATGCTGATAACCTCAAATGCCTCAAAATGAATACTGACTTCTTTATGTAGCAAATCTATAGGATTAAGCAAACTTACTTAGTCACATTTTGCCAGCCAGTCGCGGATTTCGAGCAGCGCCCGATGAAAATTCTGATACACCGGCGCCGATTTTATGCGGAATAAGGTGCCGGACAACGATGAAGACGCGATAAGCGCCGCCTCTTCCTTCGGACTAAAGGGATCGTTATCCCAAAAGCCGGACAGCATCGGCGTTGGGCAGCGCCTGCCCAGCAGTCCCTGGGTCTTGAGCGAGTAACGGCTCAGCTCGATTTTCAGCGCCGCATCCGAGGCATGGGCCATGCCCATGCGGCTGGCCAGCACGTCCATATACATATCCGGCGCCTGATCCTGGCGCGCCGGGTCGGTAAGCAGCGCGTGCACCACAGGTCCGAGGCAGGCGACGCCGCGCAGGCGCCGGGACTCCAGATACGCCAGCCGGACGGCGATATTGGCGCCGAAACGAAACCCGAAAGCCATGACGCGCCTGGGGTCGACCCACGGAATATCCGCCAGGCCTTTTAACACCTGCTGGTGGAGAAAGCTGGAATCCTGGTTCAAGGTCCATTTCGACGAAAAACCGATGGACGGCATATCAATGGTCAGCATTGCCAGGCCCGCCGGGGCAAAATAGTCATGGAACAGGCGGTAGGTGTCATTTTGCAGCATATCCAGGCCACCGCACACCAGTACGGTGGGAAACGGGCCTTTTCCCTGCGCCGGCAAATGCAAAAATCCCGTCACGCTGCCGCCGCCGGCAACGGGGAAGGTCAGCGCTTTCAGCTCATAGCTTAGCCGGGAGGCGGCTTCCTCCCAGGCGCGGTTGGCCAGGGTTTGCGCCTGTTCCGCCAACAGGTCGCCGCACAAATGGGGATACGCGGCCACACTGTAGAAATTGGCCGCCTGCAGCCAATGCCGCCCGGCAAGCGCGGCATCCGGCTCATCCATGCCGCGCTGTTGCCACGCCATACCCTGATGGGACCACTCATAAATCCAGTTGCCGGGCCGGTAGCCGATCACGGTATCCAGCAGGCGCTCGTCTGTCCTTTCGCTTTTGCTGGCGGCGATACGGGCCAGCACCTCTTCAATCTCCCAGGGATTGATACCACGCCAAATCCACAGCAGGCGGTTAATCATGCGATACCAATTACCGGGGTTGGTGCCCTCGAGGGCGGCGAGGATGGCGGCTTGCCTGCCGATATGGCGCGGCCGGGTGACCAGTGTCGAGGTTTCCTGTTGCTTGAACGTGGGTTTAAACAGTACTTCGCTCAGATTGGTGCCGCTCATTGAGCTATTGCCTCTATCAGCCAAAATCTATGAATGAGGGGTTATATTAGCAAGATTGCTCATTGCGCGACAAATAAACCAACGCCCGGCATGGTGCCGGGCGTGCGGTCGGTAATCATCCCCGGATTAACGGCCGTGAAGACAACCCGGGGGGAGGGTGCGACGGACTATTTCCCCGCTGTTTATTTACCGACTAAAGGGGGAATAAACACCACGCCCATATCCCATGGCTGTTCGATCCAGGTGTCCTGAGGAATATCGACCATATAGTCATCCACCAGCGGCCGGCCGGCGGGCTTAGCGAAAATCGTCACGAAATGGGCTTTGGGGTACATATCGCGGATGGCTTTGGCGGTGCCGCCGGTATCCACCAGGTCGTCAATGACGATAAAGCCTTCGCCGTCGCCCTCGGCGCGTTTAAGCACCTTGAGTTCGCGCTGGTTGTTATGGTCATAGCTGGAGATGCAAACGGTGTCCACGTGGCGGATATTCAGCTCGCGCGCCAGCAGCGATCCCGGGACCAGGCCGCCGCGGCTGACCGCGATAATGCCCTTCCACTGTTCTGCGGGGAGTAGCCGTTGGGCCAGTTTCCGCGCCTGAATTTGCAACATGTCCCAGGTTACGACGTATTTTTCGCTCATAAATGCTGTCCCAGCCGGATTGGGTCGGCTTAAAAGTACAGGAAAAAAAGGTTGCGCGAGATTATAAAGACGCCACCGCCGAAATACCAGCGCTACCTCCCTTTTTAACCGCGGTTTCCCACCCGGGCAAAGTAAAGTGGTATTCTTTATTTCTCTTTGGTAACCATCCGACCGTCTGCGGGCTGTTTATTAATGACCAGACCGGGTCTTACGTTGTAACAGGAGTTTTTATCGTGTCTGAACTGACTCAACTTTCACCTCAGCCGTTATGGCAGATATTCGCCAAGATCTGCTCCATTCCCCATCCCTCTTATCATGAAGAAGCGCTGGCTACCCATATCCTGCGCTGGGCGCAGGAAAAAGGCTTGCATGGGGAGCGCGACGCGGTCGGCAATGTCCTGCTGCGCAAGCCCGCCACGCCGGGGTATGAGAAACGCCAGCCGGTGGTGCTGCAGGCGCATCTGGATATGGTGCCGCAGAAAAACAGCGATACCATCCATGATTTTACCACCGATCCCATCCAGCCTTATGTCGACGGCGACTGGGTCAAGGCGCGCGGCACCACGCTCGGCGCCGATAACGGTATCGGCATGGCCTCCGCGCTGGCGGTGCTGGCCGACGACAGTGTGCAGCACGGCCCGCTGGAAGTGTTGCTGACCATGACCGAGGAAACCGGCATGGCGGGCGCCTTTGGTTTACAGCCGGGCTGGCTGCAGGCCGAGATCCTGATCAATACCGATTCCGAGGAAGAAGGCGAAATCTATATGGGCTGCGCCGGCGGGGTTGATTTTAAAACCGTCCTGCCCCTTGAGCGCGAGGCGGTGCCGGCCGGCTACCAGATCCTCAAGCTGACCGTTAAAGGACTGAAAGGCGGCCATTCCGGCGGCGATATCCACCTGGGACTGGGCAACGCCAATAAACTGCTGGCCCGTTTCCTGTCCCGGCACGCGCAAAAGCTTGATATCCGCCTGCTGGATCTTAACGGCGGCACGCTGCGTAACGCCATTCCGCGCGAGGCCTTTGCCACCCTCGCCCTGCCGCAGGAAAACGCCGAGAGCCTGAACGCCCTGGCGCAGGAATACCTGGCGGTCATCAAGGCCGAACTGGCGGCGGTGGAAAAGAAACTGGCGATTGAGATTGAGCCGGCGACGTCGGACGCGCAGGCGCTGACCAAAGCCTGCGGCGATCGGTTTATCGCCCTGCTTAACGCCACGCCCAACGGCGTGATCCGCATGAGCGACGACGTCAAAGGCGTGGTGGAAACCTCGCTGAACGTCGGCGTGGTCTCGATGGCGACGGATCAAGCGATGATTCGCTGCCTGATCCGCTCGCTTATCGACAGCGGCAAGGAAGAGGTGGTGGGCACGCTCACCGCCCTGGGCCAGTTGGCCGGCGCCGAAACCGCCGCCAAGGGCAGCTACCCGGGCTGGAAACCGGACGCCAATTCGCCGGTGATGCATCTGGTGCGCGAGACCTACCAGAAGCTGTTTAACAAAACCCCCAATATCCAGGTGATCCACGCCGGTCTTGAATGCGGTCTGTTTAAAAAACCCTATCCGCGCATGGATATGGTGTCCATCGGACCGACCATTACAGGACCGCACTCCCCGGATGAACAGGTGCATATTAAAAGCGTCGGCCAATACTGGATATTGCTTACCGCGCTGCTGAAAGCCATTCCTGAAAAGCACTAAAGCGTAACGCCCCCGCGCCTCAGGAAAGAGGCCGGTGGCGCAAATCGTCTTCCCAATTAAGCATGAGCTGACGCTCGATTTGTGGATCCAATAACGTCACATGCAGCCCCACCAGCCGCACGCCGCGATCGCCGCGCCGCTGCTCCCAGGCCTGCCGCGCAATATGCAGCAAATCCTCTTTGTTCAGCTTCGGCCAGACATGCTCCTGGGTGGTCTGCTGGAAATCGGCGAACTTCAGCTTAATTCCCTGCCGGGCGATATGCAGATCCGGCCTGACCCGGCCAAGGCGTCGCTCCAGTTCCGGATAAAGCTGTTCGATAATGGCCTCGCACTCCACCCAGGCGACGATATCTTCCGCCAGCGTGCGCTCGACGCCGACGGATTTGCGCAGGCGATCGGACGAGACCTCCCGTTCGTCGATACCCTGTGAACGCTCCCAGATCACCCGGCCGAATTTACCAAACTGCCGCAGCAGCGTCGCCAGGTCACAGCGTTGTACATCCAGGCAGGTCGTTAAGCCCATGTCGGCGAGTTTTTTGGCGGTGACTTTACCCACGCCGGGTATTTTGCCTAACGGCAACTGCGCCAGAAAAGCCGGCACGTCCCCGGGAGTAATCACATACTGTCCGTTGGGCTTATTCAGGTCCGAAGCAATCTTGGCTAAGAATTTTACCGGCGCCACGCCCGCCGAGGCGGTAAGGTTCAGCTCGTCGGCAATCTGGCGGCGGATGGCCTGGGCCATCAGCGTAGCCGATCCGCTGTGATGATGGCTGTCCGTCACATCCAGGAAAGCTTCGTCCAGCGACAGCGGTTCAATCAGCGGCGTATACTGGCTGAATATATGCCGGATATGTTCCGAGGCTTCTTTGTAGGCCGCCATGCGCCCGGGCAGCAGTTTTAAATGCGGGCAGAGTTTCAGCGCCATGGCGGTCGACATGGCGCTATGCACGCCGAATACCCGGGCCGGATAATTAGCGGTGCTGATGACCCCGCGCCGGTCCGCCCGGCCGCCGATGGCGATGGGGATATCGCGTAAAGTCGGATCGTCGCGCATTTCCACCGCCGCGAAGAAGCAATCCATATCGACATGTATGATTTTACGCATTTATCCCCCTTAACTGTACAAGTATACAGTAAGGCGACGAATTTATACAAAACGTATCTTGATAAATATACAGGCAGTGATATCTTGTCGCTGTTTAAGTTGTTTTACTTGCCGTTTTTTAAAGGGTCCGCCGACAACGCCCCGTTGCCCGGCATCTTTATTATTTTGACTACGCAGGAATGATAATGGGCAAAATCGCACTGTTGTTTGCGATATTGTTTTGTATACCGGCCATGACGTCCGTCAGTTATGCCAGTGAGCAGGCGCAGACGCAGGTATCGAAAGAATTAAAGGCACAACTATTAGGCTCACCGGTTTTTATTCAGATCTTCAAAGAAGAACGAACGCTTGAACTGTATGCCAAAATGGGTAATGAATACCGCATGCTGGGCAGCTACCGCATTTGTAATTTCTCCGGCGGCCTGGGTCCGAAACGCCGGGAAGGGGATTTTAAAAGCCCGGAAGGGTTTTATTCAATTACCAACCGTAACCTAAATCCGAACAGTCATTATTATCGGGCGATAAATATCGGTTTTCCCAACGCCTACGATCAATCGCAAGGCTATTCCGGCGCGATGCTAATGATCCATGGCGACTGCCGCTCTATTGGCTGTTATGCCATGACCGATGGATATATCGCCGAAATTTATCATTATGTGGAAGCCGCGTTGCAAAACGGACAGGCCCAGGTCAATATCCATATTTTCCCGTTCCGGATGACCGAGGCAAACCTGCAGCGCCACCGTTTTTCGACGTATTATCCTTTCTGGCGTTCACTTGAACCGGGTTATGCCTATTTTGCCCGCTACCACCAGCCGCCGGCGGTGGCGGTCGTCAACGGTCAATACACCATCAACGCGCCGCTGCAGTTAAACAGCGGCACCCCGGTGATTTCACAGTTCGCGCTCTCCGAAACGAAATAATACGCTCTCCCCTGGCGCAATCTTGTGCCAGGTTTCATTCCCCGTCAGCGGCTGCGTGGCGATAACGGTGACCACGTCGTTTGGCGTGGTCTGCTGCTGGAAATCGATCTCCACATCCTGGTCAAGCAATGTCGCCTTGCCAAACGGCGCCCGCCGGGTGATCCAATACAGATTGGTGGAACAATACCCCATCACAAAACGGCCGTCCGACAGCAACATATTGAAGATGCCCTTTTGCCGCAGCTCGCCCGCAAGCACCGCAATATAGCGAAATACCGCCGGCCAGTTAGCCGGCGTGCGCGGATAGCGCGCCGCCAGCCGGGCCAGCAGCCAGCAAAAGGCATATTCGCTGTCGGTTTTCCCCACCGGGCGATAACAGCCGGTATCCAACTGGCGAAACCCCCGCAGCTGGCCGTTATGGGCGAAGGTCCAGTTGCGTCCCCACAGCTCGCGGGTAAACGGATGGGTATTTTCCAACGACACCTTGCCGCGGTTGGCCTGGCGGATATGCGACACCACCGCGCAGGATTTAATCGGATAATCCTGCACCAGCCGGGCGATAGGCGAATTGAAACTCGGCAACGGATCCTTGAAGGTCCGGCAGCCCATGCCCTCGTAAAAGGTGATACCCCAGCCATCCTTGTGCGGCCCCGTACGGCCGCCGCGTTGTACTAACCCGGTAAAGCTGAAGCAAATGTCCGTCGGTACATTGGCACTCATCCCGAGCAGTTCGCACATGACCCGTCTCCTATGCCAGGGCGTCTGAACGCCGTAATTACGCGCCCGCCGCCATCTCTTTTTCAATCAGTTGGATCAGGATATGGATCGCCTTGATATGGATTTCCTGAATACGATCGGCATAACCGAAATGCGGCACACGGATTTCCACGTCGGCGGTGCCGGCCATCTTGCCGCCGTCCTTGCCGGTGAGCACGATGACTTTCATGCCTTTGGCGCGGGCCGCCGCCACGGCGCGGATGATATTGGCCGAATTGCCGGACGTGGAGATGCCCAGCAGGACATCGCCTTTATTACCCAGCGCTTCCACGTAACGTGAAAAGACAAAGTCGTAGCCAAAATCATTGCTGACGCAGGACAGGTGGCTGGGATCGGAAATGGCGATGGCCGGATACGCCGGGCGGTTATCGCGATAACGGCCGGTCAGTTCCTCGGCGAAATGCATGGCGTCGCAATGGGAACCGCCGTTGCCGCAGGAGAGCACCTTGCCGCCGGCTTTAAAAGAATCGGCAATCATAATGGCGGCGTCTTCTATCGCCTGCAGATGGCGATCGTCGCTGAGAAATTTGGCAAGCGTTGCCGCCGCTTCGTTAAGTTCACTACGAATCAAGTCCTGATACATGGTTCCCTCGGTATAGGCTGGCTAATTTAATCGTTATCCCAGCCATCAGTTTACCGGATCGGCTAAACCACGAGAAGCGAAGTTAATCCCGTGCCCTTGCGTTACCACATGGAATTTGCAGTTTAGAGCCAGGATGGAATGGTGATGCCGCAAAAAGCAACGGCGGCGGAGACGCCGACCGGCGGGCCTGGCGCCGGCCGGTGGGGTTGCATTCACGCCATGACTACTTCACCAGGGCCTCGGTGGAAATGCTGATAGCCACGGCGTCGCTGACCATAGGCACATATTTGTCCATGGCAAAATCAGAGCGCTTGATGGTGGTGGTGGCATTAAACCCGACCGCTTGTTTTTTCGCCATCGGATGCTCGCCTTTTTTGTTCAGCACCGCGTCCAGGATCACCGGTTTGGTGATATTTTTAATTTTCAGTTCACCGTAAACTTTATATTTATTGCCGCCCTCGCTGACGATTTTTGTGCTGCGGAACGTGGCCAGGGGGTAAGCGGCCAGATCGAAATAGTCCTTACCCTTGAAATCGTCCGTCAGCGCCTTGACGTGGGTATCCACCGTGGCAACCGGAATAGATACATCCACCGTCGAACGGGCGATGTCGGCATCATCCAGATGAATATTACCGGTAACGTTTGAAAAATCAGCGGTCGGATTGGAAAAGCCAAAATGGTTCCAGGAGAACACCACTGAGGTGTGCGCGGGATCCATGGCATAGGTCTGGGTCGCCGCCTGGGCAAAACCGGAAAGCAGCCCAAAGCCGATAACCAGGGGTGCTGCGATTCTTTTTGCGTTAATCATCTGTCTCTCATTCCGTTGCGGTTCAAAGAAGCAATTATAGTGGCCTTTTTAAGCACCGCATGCTGCCGAAAAAATTTGTCCTATTAATTCAGTCGTTTTGACCGACTGAAATGTCATTGGGCCAAAAACAGAAGAGTGAGAGTATGTTATCGCTTTTGCGCCGTTTAGGTGCTGCGATATAAAACTCGCCCAACGGCGGATTTAGCCGTTTAACCATCTAAACGTCCCGATTGTTAATTATGCTGAGCGTGTTATATTGAGATAAAAACCGGCTTTTAAGAGTGGTAATTAGCCATGAGCAGCATCTACGTTCCCCAAAGCAAACTCCCCGCCTTGGGCACCACTATTTTCACCCAGATGAGCGCGCTGGCGCAGCAGCACAAGGCCATCAACCTCTCGCAGGGGTTCCCGGATTTTGACGGCCCGGAACATCTTAAGGCGCGGCTGGCGTACCATGTGGCCCAAGGGTCTAATCAATATGCGCCGATGACCGGCGTGCCTGCGCTGCGTGCGGCGATTGCCGATAAAACCGAACAACTGTACGGCTGGCGGCCAGACCAGGATCAGGAGGTTACGGTCACCGCCGGGGCCACGGAAGCCCTGTTCGCCGCCATCAGCGCCCTGGTGCGCGCCGGTGATGAAGTGATCTGCTTTGATCCCAGCTATGACAGCTACGCCCCGGCGGTCACCCTGGCCGGCGGCGTGACCCGGCACATTGCGCTTACGCCGCCGTCGTTTCGCGTCGACTGGGCGGCGTTTGGCGCGCAGCTTAACGATCGCACCCGCCTGGTGATCCTGAATACGCCGCATAATCCCTCCGCCACTGTATGGCGGGACGACGATTTCGCCGCGCTTTGGCAGGCCATCGCCGGGCGGGAAATCTATGTGCTCAGCGACGAGGTGTATGAACATATCTGTTTTGCCGCCGGCGGCCATGCCAGCGTGCTGACGCACCCCGAGCTGCGCCAGCGCGCCATTGCCGTCTCGTCATTCGGTAAAACCTACCATATGACCGGCTGGAAGGTGGGTTATTGCGTGGCTCCGGCGGCGCTCAGCGCCGAAGTACGTAAGATTCATCAGTACCTGACCTTTGCCGTCAATACCCCGGCGCAGCTGGCGCTGGCCGATATGCTGCGCGACGAGCCGCAACATTGGCGACAGTTGCCCGCGTTTTACCGCGACCGGCGCGATCACCTGGTGCAGGCGCTGGCGCCGAGCCGGCTGGAGTTGTTGCCCTGCGAGGGCACCTATTTCCTGCTGGCCGACTATAGCGCGGTCTCGGATATGGATGATGTGGCGTTCTGCCGGTGGCTCACCGTGAACGTCGGCGTTGCCGCCATTCCCTTGTCGGTGTTCTGCGCCGAACCCTTTGCCCACAAACTGATCCGGCTGTGTTTTGCCAAACAGGATGCCACCCTTGATGCCGCCGCGGAGCGTTTATGTCAACTTTGAATATCAGCCTGTTGCAACAGCCTCTGGCCTGGATGGACGGCGAGGCTAACCTGGCTCATTTCGACGGCCTGCTGGCCGAAGCCCAGGGACGCGATCTGATTATCCTGCCGGAAATGTTCACCACCGGCTTCGCCATGGAAGCGGCCGGCCGCGCGCTGCCGCAGGGCCGGGTGGTGGCGTGGCTGCAACAATGGGCCGACGCCACCGGCGCCATGATCGGCGGCAGCGCGGCCATCGGCACGCCGGAGGGCGCGGTGAACCGCTTTTTGCTGGTGGAACCGCAGGGTCGGGTTCATCTTTATGATAAACGCCATCTGTTTCGCATGGCGGATGAGCATCATCACTACCAGGCCGGGCAAAAGCGGGTGGTGGTGGACTGGCGCGGCTGGCGCATCCTGCCGCAGGTTTGTTATGACCTGCGCTTTCCGGCATGGTCGCGCAACCGCCAGGATTACGATCTGGCGCTGTATGTCGCCAACTGGCCGGCACCGCGCGCGTCTCACTGGCAAACCCTGCTGGCGGCCCGCGCCATCGAGAACCAGGCCTATGTCGCGGGCTGCAACCGCGTCGGCACCGACGGCAACGGTCATCAGTACAGCGGCGACAGCATGATTATTGACCCGGCGGGTAACGTGCTGGCCCAGGGCGGGCCGGGGCGGGCCGAGCGCCTGGATGCCACTCTATCCCTCGCCAGCCTGCGCGAGTATCGCGCGGCGTTTCCCGCCTGGCTCGACGCCGATAGCTTTACGCTTGATGCGCCCGCGCCCGGTGCCGCCGGCCTGGCTTAACTGCCCTGGTAGGTGGACCAGCCGTAGGGATTGATCAGCAGGGGTAAATGCAGATGGTCCTGCTCTTCGCGCACAAAAAAATCGATTATTGCCGAGCCGTATAAGGCGCTTATGCCCTGTTGGGCAAACCAGGCGCCGAATGCCGCGCTAAGCCGGTAATGTCCCGGCGGTATGCCGTCGGGCGTTAGCGTGGTGAGCCGGCCGTCGCTGTCGGTTAATCCCCGCGCGATCGCCTCCCATGTGAAATACTTTTCCCTTTCCAGCTTCACCTTCACCTGTACCGCCGGCGCGCCCCGTGAGGTATCCAGGATATGGGTAGTAATCTTGCAACCGGTCATCAACATTCCTCCAGCTCCTTGCGTAAACGTAGCAGGGCGATTTCCCTTAACTGCAGCGCGGTTTCGCGCGTTTCCTCTTCGGGGCTATTATCCAGGCGGCGGCGCAGGTTCGCCAGGATTTCATGACCGCTGCGCCCGGCGGCGCGGATCAGGAACACCTGCCCGAAGCGTTGTTCGTAGCGCCGGTTGCCCTCCCGCAAATCGGCGGCCAGACGCGCGTCGGCAGGATCGACCCCCGCCTGCTCGCGCAGGGAATGTCCGGCGCCGGCACTATCGCCGCCGGGGCGTTCACCGATACGGGGATGATGCGCCAGGGCAAGGTCCACCTGTTCCGCGCGCCAGGCCAGCGCCAGCTCACCGGCAAACGCCAGCAGCTGATCCACGCAGGTAAACGGCCTGGCCGCCACGATGTTCCCGGCCCAGGCGGGGATAGCCGCGCAGGCGAGCAGGAGCTCCGCCACCGCCGACTGCGGGGCCTGATTAAATTCATCAAGCGTCATAGGCCGTCTCCTCTGCCGGTTGTCAATCCCACGCTGGGCCACGACCCTGTATCGACGCGGAACAATAAAGAGATGATCGCCGTCTGGCACAGCCCGCCGCTTCGCAGGCCGGCGCACCGCGCCGGGGCGGATGAGCGGCATAAAGAATGCGCCTGAACCGTAACGCTTGCCTGGATGGCGATAACTACTGCAACTGCCTTATGCAACTGCCCTGTGCAACTGCCGTGCCATGGTGCGGCCACGGTGGATTGCCGGCATTTGCGCGCCATAGCCCGCATAATGCGCCGGGCACGATGCGCGAAATATAAAGGGGTGGCGACGCAACGGCATTCTCTCCGGCAGGCAACGCACCATTACAGCGCAACATCACTCACCCGCGCACCAAAAAACCTCATACACCGGCGCACCATTGGCGTGCGTCTGCGCCCGCCCGGGCCGTGCCCCGCCGTTATATTGGAACGTCTCTTGCTTAATCCAGCATTGAGTAAAGATAATGATACCGGCGGACCCCGGCAATGTTACTCTAGCCGCTACCCCTGGGCACCGGAGCAGCGCGGCATTGTCAACGTGACCATAGCAAGAGTAAACGCAGCATGAAAAGTGAATATATCGATCGTCCGGCCATCCTGGCGGAAGTTAACGCCGCCTTTTACCAATATGAACAAGCGCTGATCACGAATGATGTCGCCACGCTCGACGAGCTGTTCTGGCACGATCCCCGCACCGTCAGGTACGGCGCCGGTGAAAACCTTTACGGTATCGAGGCCATCCAGGCTTTCCGGGCGGCGCGGTCGCCGGCGGGCCTGGATCGGGTGTTGCAAAATACGGCCATCACCACCTTTGGCGATGATTTGGCGGTGGCCTGCACCGAATTTACCCGCTCTGGCAACGATAAGATCGGTCGTCAAACCCAGACCTGGGTCAAACTGGCCTGCGGCTGGCGCATTGTCGCCGCGCATATCAGCCAGATGAGCTGAAACGGCCCTCCCCGCGCTTGGCCGGCCGAAAGCGCGCGGGAGGGATTTCAGGCCGGTTTATCTTCCGGCGCGGCATGCCCGGCCGCGAAAGGATGATGGGTTATCCAGTGATCGGCGATGTCCTGCCGGCGGCAAATCCAGACCCGCTCATGCTGCTGCACATAATCCAGGAAACGCTGCAGGGCGCGGAAACGTCCTGGCCGCCCGAGTATCCGGCAATGCATCCCCACCGACATCATTTTCGGCGACGTTTCCCCTTCCGCATACAACACGTCAAAGCTGTCTTTAAGATAAGTGAAAAATTGCTCGCCGCTGTTAAATCCCTGCGGCGTGCTAAACCGCATATCGTTCGCCTCGAGGGTATAAGGGATGATCAGATGCGGCTTTACCGAGCCGTCCGTACAGGCCACCTGAGTCCAAAAGGGCAAGTCGTCGCCATAATAATCGCTGTCGTAGAGAATGCCGCCATGTTCCACCACCAGCCTGCGGGTATTGGGACTATCACGGCCGGTATACCAGCCCAGCGGCGTCTTGCCGAACAGTTCGGTTAACGTGTCTATCGCCTGCTGCATATGCTGGCGCTCGGTTTTGGCGTCCATCCCCTGATAATGCAGCCAGCGCCAGCCATGGCTGACCACATCGTAACCCGCGCCTTTGATGGCCTCGACCACCGCGGGGTTACGCGCCAACGCCATAGCTACACCGAACACGGTCAGCGGCAACCCGCGCCGTTCAAACTCCTGCTGGATGCGCCAGAAACCGGCGCGGGATCCGTACTCATATAAAGATTCCATGGACATATGGCGCTCGGAGTAACTTGCCGCGCCGATAATATCCGACAGAAACTGCTCGGATCCCGTATCGCCGTGCAATACGCTGTTTTCGGAACCTTCTTCGTAATTCAGCACGAACTGCACTGCTATGCGGGCCTGTTCCGGCCAGGCGGCGTGAGGTGGCTTGCCGGCATAACCGATCAGGTCGCGCGGATAGTTTTTATTAAACGAAAAACTTTTTTTGTCGGTCGCTTCACTCATGATCAGTTCCTTTTAAAGATCCGGTGTCTAAGTTTAGTCTGCAAAAAGGCGCTGATAGTTCTCTCACCCGCAGAAATACCGCCGCCTGCCCACCCGCCATCCGCTACGGCACTGCCGGTATACCCTCCGGGGAACGTGCTCTTGCATGGCGTGGGGTCATACCCTACTATTGCTGCATTCGCGGCCATGGATAGTCGGATGGCCGGATATTCTTCAATTTTGCCGTGGAGTGAACGTTATGCCGCTGGTTCGTATCGATATCAAGAAAAATCCCGACCCGACCTATATTGGCCGGGTGGGTAAAGTCGTTTATCAGGCGATGAAAAGCGCCATCAATGTGCCCGAACATGATAATTTCCAGATTCTCGGCGAGCACGACGGCGATCATTTTATTTATGATGCCGGTTACCTCGGCATTAACCGTACGGATAAGCTGGTCATCATCCAGATTACCCTGAATGAGGGCCGCAGCATCGAGCAGAAAAAATCGCTCTACAAAACCATTGCCGGTGGACTGCGCGAGGCGCTGGGCGTATCGCCCGAGGATGTGTTTATTAATCTTATCGAAGTAAAGAAAGAGAATTGGTCGTTTGGCAACGGCATTGCCCAATACGCAGGCTGACGGGCGCCTAGATTATTATCGTGACATCGCGCGGCGCCTGAAACACGCCGCGCTATCGCAAAAGAGGTTAACCAGAAACACGCCGCGCGCTCGCCAAGGGTGTTAAAAAACAACATGGGCCGCAGCGTAAACGCAGCAGCCCATTGGGAATTAGTTGGCGGTGTGGACGGGACTCGAACCCGCGACCCCCGGCGTGACAGGCCGGTATTCTAACCGACTGAACTACCACACCGCACATGTGCTTTGTCGGGAAAGCGAGGCGAATAGTACGGTCAGCGCCGGTCGCCGTCAATGCTTTTCACCCGGCAATATGTTGTTTGGCGATTATTTGGACATAACGTTGTTTATTCAGCCGGAATAGCGGATATCAGTGTGTTTGCTCTTCGCTTTCCGGTCGCCACAAACAGCTGCCGCCCTTTTTCTTCACCAGGTCGAGCCGTGATTCATGGGCCGCCATTTCCTCCTCGCTGGCATAAATAACCTTTAGCTGCGACTGCGCGCGCACCACCCGCTGAATATTCTCGCCGCCGTCAGCGTTGCGCCGCCCGCTCTCCCCTTCCATGGAAAAACGCATCGACGTCTGCCCGCCGGTCATGGCCAGGTACACTTCCGCCAGGATTTCGGCGTCAAGCAAGGCGCCGTGCAGGGTGCGCTTGGTATTATCGATCAAATAACGATCGCAAAGCGCATCCAGGCTGTTGCGTTTGCCCGGGAAGAGTTTACGCGCCAGGAACAGGCTATCGGTGACTTTACAGAAGGTATCGGTTTTGCCGATCCCGCGGTTAAGCTTGCCGAACTCGTAATCCATAAAGCCGATATCGAAGGGCGCGTTATGGATGACCAGCTCGCCGCCGCGGATAAACTCGATAAATTCGTCCGCCACCTGCTCAAACGTGGGTTTATCCGCCAGGAATTCATCGCTGATGCCATGGATATTATAGGCTTCCGGGTCGACCAGCCGATCCGGCTTCAGGTAAACATGGAAGTGCCTGCCGGTAAGCCGACGGTTGATGACCTCGACCGCGCCGATCTCGATGATCTTATGACCTTCGTAATGAACCCCCAGTTTGTTCATACCGGTGGTTTCAGTATCCAGAACAATCTGGCGCGTAATTCCAGTGCCCGTTGCGTTCATTTATGTCAGACTTGGTTTTTTTAACATGAAGGTAGTCTACCAGAGATGCAGAAACAGGTAGAAATTTTCACCGATGGATCTTGTCTGGGCAATCCCGGCCCGGGCGGATACGGTGCCATACTGCGCTATAAGCAGCATGAAAAAATATTCAGCGCCGGTTACCGGCTTACCACCAACAACCGCATGGAACTCATGGCGGCCATTGTCGCGCTGGAGGCGCTTAAAGACCCCTGCGAAGTGGTTATCAGCACCGATAGCCAGTATGTACGCCAGGGCATTACCCAATGGATTCATAACTGGAAAAAGCGCGGCTGGAAAACTGCCGAAAAGAAACCGGTCAAAAATGTTGATCTGTGGCAGCGGCTGGATTTAGCTATCCAAACCCATGTCCTGCGCTGGGATTGGGTAAAGGGCCATGCCGGCCATCCGGAAAACGAACGCTGCGACGAGCTTGCCCGCAGCGCGGCGTGCAATCCGGCGTTCGACGATATCGGTTACCAGCCGGAAAAATAGCGGGCGCATCAGTTGCTCCGGCTGGCGGCGCCTACCGTGCGCCGGAGCGACGCCTTGAGGGTTTTGCTTTTCAGGGGATTGAGCGTGAGCGGGAAGGTTCGTTTGCGCGCGACAATCATGCTCAGGCATCCAATAGCGGGCAGATGCTCGCTCAACAGACGCCCGCCCCGGCGACGCCACGGCAGCACCTGGAAACGCGAACGGTGCATCACTTCAAAATTCAGCACGCTAAGCCAGTCCAGTAACCGCATCTGGGTATACATCCGGCTGCGATAGGGCTGCCGGCGCTGCACGATTGGGCAGAGTTTGCCGATGCCCAGCAGACTCACCGGGTTGAACGTGGTAATGATCAGCCAGCCGTCATCAATCAACACCCGGTCGATTTCCCGCAGCAGACGGTGCGGATCCGAGGTGTAGGACAGCGTGTGGGCCAGCAGGCAGGCGTCGGTGGATTTGTTGGCGAACGGCAATTGAAAGGGATCGGCGATGACGTCCAGGTTATCACCTTTGATGCCGACATTGACCTGATGTGAAATAGCGCATTCACTGGTATCGATGTCCCCGCTGAGCGCGCCTATTTTAATGAGATGAAAACCGAATAATTTGGGCCACCAGGGCAACAGGCTGGTCTCCAGCGCCCGACGGTAGTTAGCTCCGTATGGGAGGTCATCCCATGAGGTTGGCGCGATGATAGGCTGCGTAATTTGCGCTGGTTTCATGTTTGACTATCTTCTAAGTGCCATAAGAAAAAATGAACAGAGGTGATCAATGAATCTTATCAGTATTCCCGCGTTTGCGGATAATTACATTTGGCTTTTGCATAACGACGCCCAGGAATGCATTATCGTCGACCCCGGCGAGTCGGCGCAGGTCATCGCTGAACTGACCGCCAGGCGCCTGACGCTGAAAGCTATCTTTTTAACCCATCACCACCAGGATCATGTGGGCGGCGTGCCGGAGCTGCGCCGGCATTTCGATGTCCCGGTCTATGGACCGCAGGAGACCGCCGCCAAGGGCGCCGACCATATTGTCGGGGAAAACGATCGGGTGGAAGCGCTTAATATGTCCTTTTCCGTGCTGGCCTTGCCCGGCCACACATTAGGACATATCGGATTTTATAGCGCGCCCTATTTATTTTGTGGCGACACGGTATTTTCCGCCGGCTGCGGGCGTTTATTCGAAGGCACGCCAAAGCAAATGTATGAGTCTTTTCAAAAAGTTAAACAACTACCACCCGAGACATTGCTCTGCGCCGCGCATGAGTATACTTTAGCCAATCTGGCCTTTGCGCGGTCGATATTACCCGAAGATACAACGATCGCCGCTTATGAGCGTGAAATTAAGCAGTTACGGGCAAAAAACCAAGCCAGCCTGCCCTCAAAACTACATTTAGAGGGTAAAATTAACCTATTCTTACGTTGCCATGACATTGATTTACAAAGAAAGTTAGACCCACATCATGCACTGCACGAGGAATGGCGTATTTTTGCCTTATTACGGGAGAAGAAGGATCATTTCTGAAGGTTTAGGTTGTAATGTCGGAATGTTCAAAGTATTATTGCTTGTCTTTTAAGCAACTATTGACATACAGAATGAAGACTCATGCGATCTTAATCGCCTCGGTCTTGCTCGTGGGTTGTCAGTCGTCCAGGTCGGCCGACTCACCTCCCGAACAGCATGCACAGAGTGTTTCTTCGGCAGGTCAAGGTGAAGCAGGAAAGTACACAGACGGCCGAGCGATCTCGGCGCGATGGCTTGGAGATTCAAGCCTCGCGCAGCCTGATTTGTGGAACTTCATTAGCGACGAGCTGAAGATGCAGATACCGGAAAACGCCCGGATCCGCGAGCAAAAAAAGCGTTATTTAAGTAATAAGAGCTATCTCCACGATGTAACATTACGGGCAGAGCCGTACATGTACTGGATTGTCGAGCAGATTAAGCAACGAAAAATGCCGATGGAACTGGTACTGCTACCCATAGTGGAGAGCGCTTTTGACCCTAAGGCAACATCCGCCTCAAACGCGGCTGGCCTTTGGCAGATTGTGCCCACAACTGGCAGGAATTATGGCCTAAAGCAAAACCAATGGTATGACGGTCGTCGCGATGTCGTCGCGTCCACCACCGCTGCACTCGATATGATGCAACGTCTCAATCGCATGTTCGACGGCGATTGGTTGTTGACGATTGCTGCTTATAACAGCGGTGAAGGACGGGTCATTCAGGCGATGAAATCCAACAAAGCGAAGGGGAAACCCACCGATTTTTGGGCACTGTCATTGCCGCGCGAGACCACTATCTATGTGCCGAAAATGCTTGCGCTTAGTAATATTATTAAGAATAGCAAACAATACGGCGTCGCCCTGCCGAAAAGCAATGACGACCGCGCTTTAGCGCGCGTGGAAGTGGGTCAGCAAATAGGTTTGAGCCAGGCGGCGGAAATGTCGGGTTTGTCGTTAACGAAGCTGAAAAGCTTCAATACCGGCTACAAGCGTAACGTAACCGCGCCAAACGGCCCGCATTACATTATGTTGCCCAAAGCCCACGCCACACAGCTGAGGGATTCGCTGGCGGTAGGCGACATCGCAGCGGTGCAGCAATCCACCCAGTTGGCGGATACGGCAGTCAGCGGCGCGAAATACCAGGTACGTTCCGGAGATACCTTGTCGGGCATTGCCAAACGTCTGAATGTGAAGGCGAGCGACTTGTTGAAATGGAACAACCTGCGTACCAGCAGCAGCCTGAAAGTCGGGCAAACATTGCAGGTGGCGGACAATAGCCTCGGCGGCAAAGCCGGACAGGCGCTGCCGGTGGCCAATAACGGCGGCAGCATCACCTACCGGGTACGTAAGGGTGATTCCTTGTCCAGCATTGCCAAACGGCACGGTGTCGATATACAGGACGTCAAGCGCTGGAACGGCGCGCTGGATAATGCCGGCACCTTGCAGCCAGGCCTGAAGCTGACGTTGTTTGTCAACGGCAAAGCCACCGACTCCTGACGGGTTACGGCACATAAAAAAACAAGCACCGCGGTGCTTGTTTTTTTTATGCCTGGATCATGCCCCGCTCACCTAACCGGCATTCGGTATTCCGACGATTTTGGTTTCCGGCACCGATTTATCGGTGCGCTTATGGGGTTCAAACTCAACCAGCAGCGGATTATGATCCGAGGCCTGCGTGACCAGTACCGATGCCTCGGTGACTTTCAGCCCCCGGTAAAACACAAAATCCAGCGGACGGCCAAAAGCGCGGCGGCGCTGATCGTCGATAAACTTCACTTCGCGCAACGTCATCCGATCGGCAAAACGATATAAAGCCGTAATCCGCTGCCGGCTCCAGGCATTAAAATCACCCGCCATGATCACCGGTCCCTGATGATTCAGGATTTGCTCGCCAATCGGCCCCAGCTGCTTGCTGTAGACGTCCACGCCCAGGCTGAAGTTAACCGCATGGATATTGACCACCATCATCAGTTGCCCGTCATACAGGGGATAAACGGTGACCAGGGCGGATTTCGCCAAACGCAGCAGCGGTTCCCGCTCGCGCAGCGGGCAACAATAAACCGGATGTGCCGCGGACAATGTCATGACACCCGACGGATGCTGCGGAAATATCAGTGCCGGCACCTGGTCGGTCGCCAGATAATTTGATGTAGCAAACCTCACCAGCTCCGGCGTGGTTTGTGCCTCCTGCAATAATACCAGTTGGGCATCCTTGCCGAACCCTTGCAGCACGGAGAGCCAATCAGCACGCTGCTGTTTGTAGATGTTCCAGACCATTACCCGCAATAGCTTGGATCCCGGCAACGGCTCGCCGGGAGGCAACGCTTGACCAAGGCGACTGAAGGCAAGTGGGGGGAAAATACGCTCAACCGGCTGTCCCGCAACATACCTGACTGAATATGTTTTTTTTGCCACGGTTACCGCCTATTTAACTGTTTCTTTTGCGTCTGTGTCATGATTAATGGATTCATTTGGACAGCTATTTTTTATCCACAGACATTGTTATGATCATGATCTTTTATAGAATGTTTAATTTTTAAATTCAACGCCGAAGCACAATACGGCATCGGTTTCACTCATTGTACCATAAAATTTGTTTTAACCGGGGCCATGCGCCTGTTTGCCCCGCCGCCTAACGATTTGCCTGTTATTAATGGGCCGCATTAATTAGTCAAAGATCTATGATAAATAATGATTTTACCCTGGAGTTTGCCCAGCGGAGATGGTGCGTGAGGAAGGGAAAATATTTGTCGTGAGATAGCAGGGGTAACATCAGGCATAAAAAAAACCCTGAACATATGTTCAGGGCCTTATTTAGGGTGGCGGTGCGGACGGGACTCGAACCCGCGACCCCCGGCGTGACAGGCCGGTATTCTAACCGACTGAACTACCGCACCACGATTCGGTACTACACCCAAACATAACATTTGCGGGGTCAACGCATGTTAAAACCGTTTGCGGTGCTTGACCAACGCCTTTCGCTTCGCTCAAGGTATTGGTCTTAATGGATGCCTGGCAGTTGATGCCTGACTGCGTCAGGCCCCTTTCGGGCCGCCGCAAGCGGCGTTCAACAGGCTCCGCCTGTTGTCCTGCTCTCTGACTCGAGTAGCGAACTGCCAGGGTTACTTCACAACGCCTCTCGCTTCGCTCAAGGTATTGGTCTTAATGGATGCCTGGCAGTTCCCTACTCTCGCATGGGGAGACCCCACACTACCATCGGCGCTACGGCGTTTCACTGCTGAGTTCGGCATGGGGTCAGGTGGGACCACCGCGCTAGTGCCGCCAGGCAAATTCGTTTACCAACCGTCATCCTGCTACTGATGACCATCGGCCTTTATCCGGAACTTCGCTGAAAATTCTCTCGCCGCCCCTTGGGGCAACGCTCTCTTCGCGTCAAACACTTTAGGTGTTGTAAGGTTAAGCCTCACGGGTCATTAGTATCGGTTAGCTCAACGCATCGCTGCGCTTACACACCCGACCTATCAACGTCATCGTCTTTAACGTCCCTTCAGGTGACTTAAAGCCACAGGGAAGACTCATCTCGAGGCAAGTTTCCCGCTTAGATGCTTTCAGCGGTTATCTCTTCCGCACGTAGCTACCGGGCAATGCCATTGGCATGACAACCCGAACACCAGTGGTGCGTCCACTCCGGTCCTCTCGTACTAGGAGCAGCCCCTCTCAATCTTCCAACGCCCACGGCAGATAGGGACCGAACTGTCTCACGACGTTCTAAACCCAGCTCGCGTACCACTTTAAATGGCGAACAGCCATACCCTTGGGACCTACTTCAGCCCCAGGATGTGATGAGCCGACATCGAGGTGCCAAACACCGCCGTCGATATGAACTCTTGGGCGGTATCAGCCTGTTATCCCCGGAGTACCTTTTATCCGTTGAGCGATGGCCCTTCCATTCAGAACCACCGGATCACTAAGACCTGCTTTCGCACCTGCTCGAGCCGTCACTCTCGCAGTCAAGCTAGCTTATGCCTTTGCACTAACCTCACGATGTCCGACCGTGATTAGCTAACCTTCGTGCTCCTCCGTTACTCTTTAGGAGGAGACCGCCCCAGTCAAACTACCCACCAGACACTGTCCTCGACCCAGATTATGGGCCGGAGTTAGAACATCAAACATTAAAGGGTGGTATTTCAAGGTTGGCTCCATGCAGACTGGCGTCCACACTTCAAAGCCTCCCACCTATCCTACACATCAAGGCTCAATGTTCAGTGTCAAGCTATAGTAAAGGTTCACGGGGTCTTTCCGTCTTGCCGCGGGTACACTGCATCTTCACAGCGAGTTCAATTTCACTGAGTCTCGGGTGGAGACAGCCTGGCCATCATTACGCCATTCGTGCAGGTCGGAACTTACCCGACAAGGAATTTCGCTACCTTAGGACCGTTATAGTTACGGCCGCCGTTTACCGGGGCTTCGATCAAGAGCTTCTCCTTGCGGATAACCCCATCAATTAACCTTCCGGCACCGGGCAGGCGTCACACCGTATACGTCCACTTTCGTGTTTGCACAGTGCTGTGTTTTTAATAAACAGTTGCAGCCAGCTGGTATCTGCGACTGGCTTCAGCTCGGGGAGCAAGTCCCTCCACCTAATGCCAGCGTGCCTTCTCCCGAAGTTACGGCACCATTTTGCCTAGTTCCTTCACCCGAGTTCTCTCAAGCGCCTTGGTATTCTCTACCTGACCACCTGTGTCGGTTTGGGGTACGATTCGATGTGACCTGGAGCTTAGAGGCTTTTCCTGGAAGCGTAGCATCAATTCCTTCACCACCGTAGTGGCTCGTTATCACGCCTCAGTGTTGAATGAAAAAGCGGATTTACCTGCTCTTTCCACCTTCACGCTTAAACCGGGACAACCGTCGCCCGGCGAACCTAGCTTTCTCCGTCCCCCCTTCGCAGTCACACCCAGTACAGGAATATTAACCTGTTTCCCATCGACTACGCCTTTCGGCCTCGCCTTAGGGGTCGACTCACCCTGCCCCGATTAACGTTGGACAGGAACCCTTGGTCTTCCGGCGAGCGGGCTTTTCACCCGCTTTATCGTTACTTATGTCAGCATTCGCACTTCTGATACCTCCAGCAACCCTCACAGGCCACCTTCGCAGGCTTACAGAACGCTCCCCTACCCAACAATACCCGAAGGTATCGCTGCCGCAGCTTCGGTGCATGGTTTAGCCCCGTTACATCTTCCGCGCAGGCCGACTCGACCAGTGAGCTATTACGCTTTCTTTAAATGATGGCTGCTTCTAAGCCAACATCCTGGCTGTCTGTGCCTTCCCACATCGTTTCCCACTTAACCATGACTTTGGGACCTTAGCTGGCGGTCTGGGTTGTTTCCCTCTTCACGACGGACGTTAGCACCCGCCGTGTGTCTCCCGTGGTAACATTCTTCGGTATTCGCAGTTTGCATCGGGTTGGTAATCCGGGGTGGACCCCTAGCCGAAACAGTGCTCTACCCCCGAAGATGAATTCACGAGGCGCTACCTAAATAGCTTTCGGGGAGAACCAGCTATCTCCCGGTTTGATTGGCCTTTCACCCCCAGCCACAAGTCATCCGCTAATTTTTCAACATTAGTCGGTTCGGTCCTCCAGTTAGTGTTACCCAACCTTCAACCTGCCCATGGCTAGATCACCGGGTTTCGGGTCTATACCCTGCAACTTAACGCCCAGTTAAGACTCGGTTTCCCTACGGCTCCCCTATTCGGTTAACCTTGCTACAGAATATAAGTCGCTGACCCATTATACAAAAGGTACGCAGTCACCCTGATAAATCAAGGCTCCCACTGCTTGTACGTACACGGTTTCAGGTTCTGTTTCACTCCCCTCGCCGGGGTTCTTTTCGCCTTTCCCTCACGGTACTGGTTCACTATCGGTCAGTCAGGAGTATTTAGCCTTGGAGGATGGTCCCCCCATCTTCAGACAGGATATCACGTGTCCCGCCCTACTCATCGAGCTCACAGCACTTGCACCTTCGGATACGGGGCTATCACCCTGTGTTGCCGGACTTTCCAGACCGTTCTCCTGATGCAAATGCTGATGGTGACTCTGGGCTGTTCCCCGTTCGCTCGCCGCTACTAGGGGAATCTCGGTTGATTTCTTTTCCTCGGGGTACTGAGATGTTTCAGTTCCCCCGGTTCGCCTCAATACGCTATGGATTCACGTAATGATAGTGCAACGAATTGCACTGGGTTTCCCCATTCGGACATCGCCGGCTGATAGCGCTTCATATCAGCTCACCGGCGCATTTCGCGGATTAGCACGTCCTTCATCGCCTCTGACTGCCTAGGCATCCACCGTGTACGCTTATTCACTTAACCTCACAACCCTAAAGTGTCTGTGTTGCGACTGGCTGCACACTGCCATGGCATCGTTGCGCGGTGCTCGCCATGCTCATGGACATTGAGTCCACTCCGCTGGCTGCGCGCCGTGCGCCTTGCCCTGACACTGTTCGCACAGTCTCACCCTGGTGAGAGTAAACCCTCGCCTGGGCTACAAAGATTGCCATCGACACGGCAATCATTAGGTTTGCTTGCTTTGAGAGAATCGCATACTGATTTTGCTCAGCATGTTTTTTTCAAATTTTCAGCTTGTTCCGGATTGTTAAAGAGCATGTATTTCGCAGCATACTGATACGCGGTTGCGTAACAATGTGCTCTGAAATCATCAGACAATAAAGGCGGGTCTGGTTTGGTTAACAGGTCGTATGAAAAAGAGTTTGGCGTCCCCTAGGGGGTTCGAACCCCTGTTACCGCCGTGAAAGGGCAGTGTCCTAGGCCACTAGACGAAGGGGACAGGAGTGCGTTTGTGAGATAAGTTGTCGTCAATAGGCAACGAATTCTTATGCCACCGTTTTTTATCAACCCTGCCTTAACATTCAGGAAGAGGGCATGACAAAAAACCATACGAGCTGTTTGCTCATTACAGTTATCAGACAATCTGTGTGGACACTACACAATTAGTATCTATTTCGGTAAGGAGGTGATCCAACCGCAGGTTCCCCTACGGTTACCTTGTTACGACTTCACCCCAGTCATGAATCACAAAGTGGTAAGCGCCCTCCCGAAGGTTAAGCTACCTACTTCTTTTGCAACCCACTCCCATGGTGTGACGGGCGGTGTGTACAAGGCCCGGGAACGTATTCACCGTGGCATTCTGATCCACGATTACTAGCGATTCCGACTTCATGGAGTCGAGTTGCAGACTCCAATCCGGACTACGACGCACTTTGTGAGGTCCGCTTACTCTCGCGAGTTCGCTTCTCTTTGTATGCGCCATTGTAGCACGTGTGTAGCCCTACTCGTAAGGGCCATGATGACTTGACGTCATCCCCACCTTCCTCCGGTTTGTCACCGGCAGTCTCCTTTGAGTTCCCACCATTACGTGCTGGCAACAAAGGATAAGGGTTGCGCTCGTTGCGGGACTTAACCCAACATTTCACAACACGAGCTGACGACAGCCATGCAGCACCTGTCTCAGAGTTCCCGAAGGCACGTTCGCATCTCTGCAAACTTCTCTGGATGTCAAGAGTAGGTAAGGTTCTTCGCGTTGCATCGAATTAAACCACATGCTCCACCGCTTGTGCGGGCCCCCGTCAATTCATTTGAGTTTTAACCTTGCGGCCGTACTCCCCAGGCGGTCGATTTAACGCGTTAGCTCCGAAAGCCACGGCTCAAGGCCACAACCTTCAAATCGACATCGTTTACAGCGTGGACTACCAGGGTATCTAATCCTGTTTGCTCCCCACGCTTTCGTACCTGAGCGTCAGTCTTCGTCCAGGGGGCCGCCTTCGCCACCGGTATTCCTCCAGATCTCTACGCATTTCACCGCTACACCTGGAATTCTACCCCCCTCTACGAGACTCTAGCCTGCCAGTTTCAAATGCAGTTCCCGGGTTAAGCCCGGGGATTTCACATCTGACTTAACAGACCGCCTGCGTACGCTTTACGCCCAGTAATTCCGATTAACGCTCGCACCCTCCGTATTACCGCGGCTGCTGGCACGGAGTTAGCCGGTGCTTCTTCTGCGGGTAACGTCAATCGACAAGGTTATTAACCTTATCGCCTTCCTCCCCGCTGAAAGTGCTTTACAACCCGAAGGCCTTCTTCACACACGCGGCATGGCTGCATCAGGCTTGCGCCCATTGTGCAATATTCCCCACTGCTGCCTCCCGTAGGAGTCTGGACCGTGTCTCAGTTCCAGTGTGGCTGGTCATCCTCTCAGACCAGCTAGGGATCGTCGCCTAGGTGAGCCATTACCTCACCTACTAGCTAATCCCATCTGGGTTCATCCGATGGCGTGAGGCCCGAAGGTCCCCCACTTTGGTCTTGCGACGTTATGCGGTATTAGCTACCGTTTCCAGTAGTTATCCCCCACCATCAGGCAGATCCCCAGACATTACTCACCCGTCCGCCGCTCGCCGGCAAAGTAGCAAGCTACTTCCCGCTGCCGCTCGACTTGCATGTGTTAGGCCTGCCGCCAGCGTTCAATCTGAGCCATGATCAAACTCTTCAATTAAAAGCTTGATGCTCAAAGATTGTCATACTGTTAATCTTATGAATTAACTGTTTGTTCACTCTTCAAGACTTGGTATTTTTGTGTTTCGATACGGTCTTGTGAGTGCCCACACAGATTGTCTGATAAATTGTTAAAGAGCATGGCCAGCGTGCATCAATCTCACCTGGCGCGGGTTGCGTATATTACGTTTTCCCGCTGAAGAGTCAAGCTTTTATTTGCCCGAACCGGGCGCTTTTCCCTTCCCGACCCGGCATCGCGTTAGCGTTTGTTCCCGGTCAGTGGAGGCGCATTATAGGGACTTTCTCGCAGGTGACAAGGGCTATTTCGAAAAAAAATTTCAAGTGCTCAATATTAGCGCAAAACGTGGGTAAACGGCGTTTTATCCAGCCCGCAGAAGGCGCGGTCAAGCGGCCGGGGTCAAGCCAAGCATCACGGGGACGGTGGCGATCGATACGGATATGAATGCCCGGTGCGACCAAACAGCAGGCCGGACATAGTAAAAAAGCCCCGCCGTGAATACGGCGGGGCTTTTTTGCCAGGTTATTGCGATATGCGGTTATTGCCTGGCCACGATATGGCCGTTTTCCACTTCCAGCCGGATGGGGACCCCCGGGATAAGCGTACCTGACAACATCTGCTGCGACAGCGGGTTTTCTATTTCCTGCTGGATAGCGCGTTTCAGCGGCCGCGCGCCGTATACCGGATCGAACCCCTCCTCGCTGAGCAGCGCCAGCGCCTCGGCGCTCAGCGTCATGCTGTAGCCGCGATCTTCCAGCCGTTTGTACAGACGCTGCAGCTGGATTTGCGCGATTTCAGCGATATGCTCGCGACCCAGGGGATGGAAGACCACCACTTCATCGACCCGGTTAATGAATTCCGGACGGAAATGATGGCTGACCACACCCAGCACCATATCTTTCATTTCCTGATAGTTCATCTGGCCAAACCGCTCCTGGATAATATCGGACCCCAGGTTGGAGGTCATGATCACCACCGTATTGCGGAAATCCACCGTACGCCCCTGACCGTCGGTTAAGCGCCCGTCGTCCAGCACCTGCAGCAGGATATTGAACACATCGGGATGCGCCTTTTCGATTTCATCGAGCAGGATAACCGAATAAGGGCGGCGGCGAACGGCTTCCGTCAGATAACCGCCTTCCTCATAACCGACATATCCCGGAGGCGCGCCCACCAGCCGCGAAACAGAGTGCTTCTCCATAAATTCCGACATGTCGATACGTACCATGGCGTCGTCGCTGCTAAACAAGAAGGTCGCCAACGCTTTGCACAGCTCGGTTTTACCCACCCCGGTCGGACCGAGGAACATAAACGAACCGATGGGCCGGTTGGGGTCCGCCAATCCGGCGCGGCTGCGCCTGATGGCGTTGGACACGGCCTCCACCGCCTCGTTCTGGCCGATGACCCGATGGTGCAGTTCCTGTTCCATGCGCACCAGTTTGTCACGTTCGCTTTCCAGCATGCGCGAGACAGGAATACCGGTCCAGCGCGCCAGGACTTCGGCAATCTCAACATCGGTGACCCGGTTGCGCAGCAGGCGCATGGTTTTGCCTTCCGCCTGGGCCGCCGCCGCCAACTGTTTTTCCAGTTCGGGTATCTTACCGTACTGTAATTCGGACATGCGCGCCAAATCCCCTACCCGCCTGGCCTGCTCAATGGAAAGCTTCGCCTGCTCCAGCTCCGCTTTCAGGGACTGGGTACCGGAAAGCGAGGCTTTTTCGGCTTTCCACTCTTCTTCCAGTTCGGAATACTCCCGTTCCTTCTGCGACAGTTCGGCTTCCAGCATCTCCAGCCGTTTGATGCTGGCGTCGTCGGATTCCTTCTTCAGCGCCTGTTGCTCAAGCTTAAGCTGGATAATACGCCGTTCAAGACGGTCCAGCGCCTCCGGTTTGGAATCCATTTGAATACGGATGCTGGAGGCCGCTTCGTCTATCAGGTCGATAGCCTTATCCGGCAGTTGCCGATCGGAAATATAGCGATGGGACAGCGTCGCCGCGGCCACGATGGCCGGGTCGGTGATCTGCACATGGTGATGCAGCTCATAGCGTTCTTTCAGGCCGCGCAGGATGGCGATGGTATCCTCCACGCTCGGTTCGGCGACAAATACTTTCTGGAACCGGCGCTCCAGCGCGGCGTCCTTCTCGATATACTGCCGGTACTCATTGAGCGTAGTGGCGCCGACGCAATGCAGCTCGCCGCGCGCCAGCGCGGGTTTAAGCATATTGCCGGCATCCATCGCCCCGTCGGCTTTACCGGCGCCGACCATGGTATGCAGCTCATCGATAAACAGGATAATGTGGCCTTCCTGTTTCGACAGATCGCTCAGCACCCCTTTCAGGCGTTCCTCGAACTCCCCGCGATATTTTGCCCCGGCCACCAGCGAGCCCATGTCCAATGACAGCACCCGGCTGTTTTTCATGCCTTCGGGCACTTCGCCGTTAATGATACGCTGCGCCAGTCCTTCGACGATGGCGGTTTTACCCACCCCCGGCTCGCCGATTAACACCGGATTATTCTTGGTGCGGCGCTGCAGGACCTGGATCGTGCGCCGGATTTCCTCGTCA
Source organism: Sodalis sp. C49 (assembly GCF_046352915.1). NCBI lineage: Bacteria > Pseudomonadati > Pseudomonadota > Gammaproteobacteria > Enterobacterales > Bruguierivoracaceae > Sodalis > Sodalis sp. C49. The sequence continues at coordinate 2,434,938 of NZ_CP163303.1, forward strand.
CGGCCGATAACCGGGTCCAGTTTGCCGAGCTCCGCCCGCTCGGTCAGATCGATGGTATATTTTTTTAATGCCTGCCGTTGATCTTCGGCACCTTGATCGTTCACGTTGTCCCCGCCCCGCATTTGCTCGATAGCCTGGGTGATTTTTTCCGTGCTCGCGCCGGCTGATTTGAGCAAATCCGCCAGGGTCCCGCGCGAATCGAGCGCCGCCAGCACGAACAGTTCGGACGAAATAAAACTATCGGCGCGTTTTTGCGCCAGTTTGTCGCACAGGTTCAGTACCCGCACCAGATCCTGGGAAGGCTGCACGTCGCCGCCGGTGCCTTCCACCTGGGGCAGGCGCTCGATGGCTTTTTCAATCTCGGTGCGCAACGGCCCGGGGTTGATGCCCGCGGATTGCAGCAACGGACGCACCGTGCCGCCCTCCTGGTTAAGCAAGGCCTGCATGACGTGAAGCGGTTCGATAAATTGATTGTCGCGCCCAAGCGCTAGTGATTGAGCGTCGGCGAGGGCAAGCTGGAATTTATTGGTAAGACGATCCAAGCGCATAACTCCTCCCATATTGGTCAAAATTGCTACTGGAGATTAAATAAGGTCGTTTATTTAAAATTCAAGGATATTTCGCCAAATAAGTGGGAGATACCGCTTATCCGCCATGGACCGTCTTGGTGAAAGAGATTATATCAGCCAGACCAAAGTTGCCATACGTCCAGTGACACCATCGCGCCGATAGGAGAAATATGATGCTGCCTGGGTCACAGTACAGCGATCCCCGCCATAGATCTGGCCAACGCCGGCGGCGCGCAGCCGCAATCGGGCCAGGTGATAGATATCGGCGAGATATTTATCGCCATGGGGAAGAAAAGCGTCCGCGGCCTGCGGATCCCGGTCAACAAACGCCGCCTTAACCTCAGCGCCGACCTCAAACGAGGTCGGGCCGATGGCCGGTCCAAGCCAGGCCATGATCGAACCGGCGTCGGCATGGAATCCCGCCAGCGTATTTTCCAGGATGCCGGCGCATAAACCCCGCCAGCCCGCATGGGCGGCCGCCACCTCCGTGCCGGCGCGATCGCAGAACAGCACCGGCAGACAATCAGCGGTCATGATCGCGCAGACCTGCCCGATCTCGCGGGTATAGGCCGCATCGGCCTGGTTAAGCGCCGGCGCGTCCCCGGTCAGCGTAGCGACGTCGGTGCCATGGACCTGTTGCAGCCAGCGCGGCGCGGCGGGCAGTCCCGCCAGCGCAATCAGCCGTTGCCGGTTTTCCGCCACCGCGTCCGCATCGTCGCCGACATGATCGCCCAGGTTAAGCGAGTCGTAGGGCGGATGGCTTACCCCGCCACGGCGGGTGGTGGAACAGGCGCGCACGTTGGCGGGCGCGGGCCAGTCGGGGACGATCGGCCGGCTCATGGTTATTCCATCTGCTCGTTGGCCATCGCGACGTCCGCCTGCATCGCGGCGATCAAATCCACCATATCCTGCGGCAGCGGCGCATGCCATTCCATTTCAATGGAGGTGATGGGATGATACAGGCGCAACATGGTGGCATGGAGCGCCTGGCGATCGAAGCCGCGCAACAGTGCGACAAAGGCGTCGGAGGCGCCTTTGGGCGGACGCGGCCGGCCGCCGTATAAAGGGTCGCCCACCAGAGGATGGTTGATATGCGCCATATGCACCCGGATCTGATGGGTGCGGCCGGTTTCCAGCCGCAGCCGCAGACGGGTATGCACACGGAAATGCTCCATGATGCGATAATGGGTGACCGCGGGTTTGCCCATCGGGCTCACCGCCATATGGGTACGCTTGCTGGGATGGCGGGAAATCGGCTGCTCCACCGTGCCGCCGGCGGTCATATTGCCGATGGCCACCGCTTCATATTCACGGGTAATTTCCCGCGCCTGCAGGGATTCCACCAGCCGGGTCTGCGCCGGAACCGTCTTGGCGACCACCATCAGCCCGGTGGTATCCTTATCCAGGCGATGGACGATGCCGGCCCGGGGAACTTCGGCAATCGGCGGAAAATAATGCAGCAACGCGTTCAGGATAGTGCCGTCGGCATTGCCGGCGCCGGGATGCACCACTAAATCGCGGGGTTTATTCAGCACCATGATATCGTCGTCTTCATAGACGATATTCAGGGCGATATCCTGGGCCGCCCAGCGCGTGTCCTCTTCAAGAACCGCATTGATTTCAATGTTTTCTCCTCCCAGCACCTTTTCTTTCGGCGTTGGGAGCACGATCCCGTTAACCTGGACCAGTCCATCCAGAATCCAGACTTTTATGCGCGATCGGGAATAATCAGGGAACATTTCGGCCAAAGCCTGATCTAATCGTTGCCCGAGTTGTGATTCATTCACCACACCGGTGAGTAGTAGTTGTTGTGCCATATGCAGCTTCTTCGTTATCAAAGGGTTTTCACGGCAATGCCGTTTAGAATAATATGCTATTGTAGCTGGTCTCATTCGGGAGCTTAACGGACAGTCTCCCGGAATAACACTCGAGGATAAGCAAAACGTCATGATGCGTATGAAATATCTGGTGGCAGCAGCCACATTGAGCCTGATGCTGGTCGGTTGCTCCAGTTCCAAGGATCCCGTTCCGGATAATCCGCCCGCCGAGATTTATGCTTCCGCACAGCTCAAATTGCAGGACGGCAACTATAAGGGAGCCATCAGGGAACTGGAAGCACTGGATAACCGCTATCCGTTCGGTCCCTATGCGCAGCAGGTTCAGCTTGACTTGATTTATGCCTATTATAAATCGGCGGATCTCACTTTAGCCCAAGCCTCGATCGATCGCTTTCTGCGCCTGAATCCGACGCATCCAAACGTCGACTATGTCCTCTACATGCGTGGCCTGACAGATATGGCGCTGGACGACAGCGCATTGCAAGGGTTCTTCGGCGTGGATCGTTCCGACCGCGACCCGGAGCATGCCCGCGCGGCCTATCGTGATTTTACGCAACTGGTTCGCGGCTATCCGAACAGTCAGTATGCCACGGATGCCGGCAAACGTCTGGTTTATCTGAAGGATCGCCTGGCCAAGTATGAGCTGGCCGTCGTACAGTTTTACACCAAACGCGGCGCCTATGTCGCGGTGGTCAACCGGGTCGAGCAGATGCTGCGTGATTTCCCCGACGCCCAGGCCACACGCGACGCGCTGCCTTTGATGCAAAATGCTTACCGGCAGTTGCAGCTTCAGGGACAGGCCGACAAAGTGGCAAAAGTCATCAGCGCCAATCCAGCCTGATTACCGGCGCACGCCGACAACGAAATCCCGGTAGCTTCGGCTACCGTTTTTTTTGGTCAGGACGGGGCATTAAAAAGGAAATTGGGGAGGGCTTGGGCGGGATAAATCGACAGGACGCCACCTGACTTATCCATTCGATAATGCCCCATTCATCCGCAACACTCAAGCCTCGCGCCCGCTTTAGCGCGAGGGTGTCACAAAACCTGTGATCGCCCGCTCAACCCCGAAAAATAAGTGACATAAATCACACTTTCCCGTCATTCTGGGGGTATGCTTAAATTACGTAGACGGAAATAGGTAGAGAGGTAGTGATATGATTATCAATATTACCAGTAAGCAAATGGATATTACTCCGGCCATTCGTCAACATGCGGAAGAACGCCTGGCTAAACTGGCTAAATGGCAGACCCAACTGATAAATCCTCATATAATCCTCTCCAAGCAACCTCAGGGATTTGTGGCCGATGCCACCCTCAATACGCCTAACGGGCAATTAGTCGCCAGCGCCAGCAACCAGGACATGTATGCTGCCATCAACGAACTGATTACCAAGCTGGAACGCCAGCTCAATAAGGTACAGCATAAGGGCGAAGCCCGCCGCGCCGCGGAATGCGTCAAGACCGCCGCGACAAACATTGTCGAAGAATAACCGCATGCCGGCCGGGCGATGATCCCATCCCGGCAGCGAGCAGGGCTGGATAGCCGATACAACGATCATAACGCGCCTTAATGGCGCGTTTTATATTGACAGAATGAAAAGCCAGCGGTTACTGTAAGCCTCCGGATAACCACAAAGTCGATACCATGCATACCACACCGTTTTTCTTCGCCTTCTTTTTTATCTTCCCCTGAACGGGAGGCCGTCGTCCTATGAGAAAGAATACGAAGACGAACAAAAAAGCCTCCTGAAAACAGGAGGCTTTTTTTATGACCGATTGAAAGGTAGCTAACAACATGAGCGACAACCCATTATTGGCACTGCGCGAACGCATCAGCGCGCTGGATTTAAAGCTGTTATCACTGCTGGCGGAAAGACGCGGGCTGGCGCTCGATGTGGCGCGCAGCAAATTAACCACCCACCGTCCCATCCGCGATAAGGAACGTGAACGGATGCTGCTGGAACACCTGGTCACGGAAGGCAAAAAACTCAATCTCGACGGATTTTATATTACGCGGCTGTTTCAGCTGATTATCGAAGATTCCGTGCTGACCCAGCAGGCACTGTTGCAATCCAACCTGAACCAAACCCTGGAGCGCTCGGCACGCGTCGCTTTTTTGGGGCCGAAAGGCTCTTATTCACATCTGGCCGCGCGGCAATACGGCGCACGCTATTTTGATCAGGTGGTGGAATGCGGTTGCCAGAAGTTTCCCGACATCATCCAGATGGTGGAGACCGGCCAGGCCGATTATGGCGTGCTGCCCATTGAAAACAGCAGCTCAGGATCCATTAACGACGTCTACGACCTGCTGCAACATACCCATCTCTCCTTGGTGGGGGAACTGACCAATCCCATCGATCACTGTATGCTGGTCACCGGCGAGAGCAGTCTCGACCAAATAGAGGTGGTGTATAGCCATCCGCAGCCGTTCCAGCAGTGCAGCCAGTTTATCAGCCGCTATCCGCAGTGGAAGATTGAGTATTGCGAAAGCACCGCCGCCGCCATGGAAAAAGTGGCGGCGCTGCGCTCCCCGCATGCGGCGGCGCTCGGCAGCGGCCCTGGCGGCGCGTTGTACGGCCTGCAGGTGCTGGAACACAATCTGGCCAATCAACAGCAAAATTTCACCCGCTTTATTGTGCTGGCGCGCAAGGCCATTGACGTGTCCGAGCAGGTACCGGCCAAGACCACCCTGATTATGGCCACCGGCCAGCAGTCCGGCGCGCTGGTGGAGGCGCTGCTGGTGCTGCGCGATCAGGGTATTGTGATGACGCGGCTGGAGTCGCGGCCCATTCACGGCAATCCGCGCGAAGAGATGTTTTATATCGACGTACAGGCTAATTTACGCGGCGCGGCGATGCAAAAGGCGTTGATCGGGCTACAGGCCATCACCCGGTCGCTGAAAGTGCTGGGTTGCTACCCGTCGGAAAACGTGGTGCCGGTCGATCCACAATAAATCGCGCGCTCACTGGCGCTGACATGAAACGGGCCATATCACATGGCCCTGCGTTGGTTGAACCCGGCTATTTGCGGATATCATTGGCCTGGCGCAGCAGCAAGCGACTTTCCTCCAGAAAGCTTTGGGCGTAGCGGCCGAACCAATGCTCTATCTTTTTAAAGCGGGCGATAAACGCCTGTTTATCCCCTTGCTCCAGCAAGGAAATGGCCTCGCCGAAGCGCTGGTAATAACGCTTAATCAGCGCCAGGTTACTTTCCGAGGACATAATAATGTCCGCATACAATTGCGGATCCTGGGCAAATAAGCGTCCGATCATCGCAAGCTCCAGGCGGTATATCGGCGACGACAAGGCCAGCAGCTGTTCCAGCTCGACATTCTCTTCCGCCAGGTGCATGCCATAAGCAAAGGTGGCGAAATGGCGCAGCGCCTGGATAAACGCCATATTCTGGTCGTGCTCCACGGCGCTGGTGCGGTGCAGCCGGGCGCCCCATACCTGGATTTGTTCCAGCAGCCATTGATAGGCCTCAGGCTGCCGGCCATCGCAATAGACTACCACCTGCTTGGCCAGGCTGCCGCTGTCGGGACCGAACATCGGATGCAATCCCAAAACCGGCCCGTTATGGGCGGCCAGCATCGCTTGTAGCGGTGCGTTTTTTATCGACGCCAGATCCAGCAGGATACAGTCCTCCGGCAACGGCGGCAGGCGCTCAATGACCTCGACCGTCAGGTGGATTGGCACACTGACGATCACCATGCCCGCGTCCGCCAACAGTTCCGATGCCCGCGCCCAGTCATCCTGTTCCAGGATCCTGACCTGGTAACCGGAGAGCTGCAGCATTTTTTTAAACAGCCCGCCCATCTGGCCGCCGCCGCCGACAATCACCACCGGTCGCAGCTGCGGACAAAGCGATTTGAAACCCTTATCGTTTTCGCTGGAATAGGATTCGCGCATCACGCGTCTTAGCACATCCTCGATCAAATCAGGCGGCACACCCTGCGCCGCCGCCTCTTGCCGGCGCGACGCCAGCATGGCCGCCTCGCGATCGGGGGCATAAATCGGCAGACCGTAACGGCTTTTCACCTCGCCCACCTCGGCCACCAGCTGCAGCCGCCGGGCCAGCAAAGCTAATAAGGACTTATCCACTTCATCAATCTGATCCCGTAACGCGTTAAGCTCCGCTACCATACGCTCTTATTCTCCCGCCAGCCGTCCCGCCAGGACGCCGCGCAGTTCATTGTGCAGTTGTCGTAACAGTGTATCGGTACTTTGCCAATTGATACAGGCGTCCGTTACCGATACGCCATAGCGCATAGCGGCTCGGGGCTGCTCGGAGGACTGGTTGCCTTCGTGTATATGGCTTTCCAGCATCAGGCCGATAATGGAACGGTTTCCCGCCTTGATTTGCGCCAGCGCCGATTGCGCCACCTCGCCCTGGCGACGATAATCTTTATTGGAATTGCCATGGCTGCAATCAATCATCAGCGCCGCGTTAAGACCGGCCTTGGCCATCTGCTGTTCACAGTCGGCAATGTCGGCGGCATGGTAATTGGGCTGCTTGCCGCCGCGCAAAATGACGTGCCCGTCAGGATTACCGCGGGTTTGCAGTAGCGCTACCTGCCCCGCCTGGTTAATGCCCACAAAGCGGTGCGGCATGGCGGCGGCGCGCATGGCATTGATGGCGGTCGCCAGGCTGCCGTCGGTGCCGTTTTTAAAACCGACCGGCATCGACAGGCCGGAGGCCATTTCACGATGGGTCTGGGACTCGGTGGTGCGCGCGCCGATGGCGGACCAGCTGAACAGATCGCCAAGATACTGCGGGCTGTTCGGATCCAGCGCCTCGGTGGCCAGCGGCAGGCCCATGCGCACCAAATCCAGCAGCAGGCCGCGGGCAATTTTCAGGCCGGCCTCCACGTCGAAGGAGTTGTCCATGTACGGGTCGTTAATCAGGCCCTTCCAGCCCACGGTGGTGCGGGGTTTTTCAAAATAGACGCGCATAACGATATACAGCTGATCGCTCAGCTCCGCCGACAGTTCCGTCAGCCGCCGGGCATAGTCCAGCGCCGAATCCAGGTCATGGATGGAACAGGGGCCGCATACCACCAGCAGCCGGGGATCGCGGCCGTGGATAATATCGGCAATGGTTTGCCGCGCCGCGGCGATAGCCTGCTGCTCGGCATCGGTTAAAGGGAACTGCCGTTTTAGTTCTTCCGGCGTTATCATCACTTGTTCATCAAGGATATGAACATTATTGAGCGCGTCTTTTTGCATGAGAGAAGTCCTGACCAGAGGTTATTGCCGCGGGTCGCAAAAGCGTATTCCCGCTGCGTATGGGCTATACCATACCATGCTCCGTAAAGTTTTCAATCCATATGTGTAAATATTATGGTACCAATCGTATTCCTTTTTAGCATCCGCGTAAACGGGGCGATACCGCGCGAACACCGCCCTACCCCATCAAACAAAAATCCTTTATTTACAATATATTATAACAAATTTACCGCATAGGGTGATTTTACCCATCCTCTATGTGGACGTAAACTTCAGGCTAAAATCATTTTAATGTAAATATATATTTACGATAAACCCATTGAACAACGTGCCGCCGCGCACGCCGCAAAGTCAGATCGGAATCGGTGATCACCTTCGGCCACTCCCTTTAATCAGCTTTCGCCATCCGCTGCAAAACAGGAGTATTCCCGATAGCGCCGAAGGAATGTCTATCGTGCGCTAACGATATGGCGGGGTGAGGGTCCTGCAGCGCGCAAATCGACCCTGTCGATTGCCTGAGAGGCCTTAGCGCGGGACAGTGAAAACAGCGCAGACGAGGATTACAGGTCGCTGGATCACGTAATGAACCAATACAGAAATTTTTTGCAGGGTAAGGTAAAAAAGAGAAAAAAGGCCGGCCTACCGGCCGGCCTTTGATAACTAAATGCTTTCGGATGTTGCGAAAGCGTACTAGGCGTTAAGACGTTCTTTGATACGCGCAGACTTACCAGTACGTTCACGCAGGTAATACAGTTTGGCCTGACGCACGGCGCCACGGCGTTTAACCGTGATGCTGTCGATAACCGGTGAATGAGTCTGGAACACACGCTCAACACCTTCGCCATTGGAAATTTTGCGAACAGTGAATGCAGAATGCAGACCGCGGTTACGAATAGCGATAACCACGCCCTCGAATGCCTGCAGACGTTTTTTGCTGCCTTCAACAACCCATACCTTCACTTCCACGGAATCACCCGGACGGAATGCAGGTACGTCCTGCTTCATCTGTTCTTCTTCAATCTGTTTAATAATGTTGCTCATAATAGGTCTCTTACCCTAGGTAAACTGAGTGTTCGGGCTGTCAGCAACAAGGCTGGCATACCCCTATTAGTTTTGTCGCTCGGGCTGATATTCCCGTTGGAACTCAGCCAGCAACTTTGCTTGCTCGTCAGTCAGAGCTAGGCTTTCCAGAAGTTCAGGTCTTCTAAGCCAGGTACGGCCCAGTGACTGTTTCAAACGCCAGCGGCGTATCTGCGCATGGTTGCCCGACAGTAACACCGGCGGAACCTCCATGCCTGCCAACTCTTCGGGACGGGTATAGTGCGGACAGTCCAGCAAGCCCTCGGCGAACGAGTCCTCCGCCGCCGAGGCCTCATGACCCAATACCCCCGGAATAAACCGGGAGACGGAATCAATCAGCGCCATGGCCGCCAATTCACCGCCGCTGAGCACATAATCACCGATTGACCATTCTTCATCAATTTCGGTGGCTATCAGCCGCTCGTCTATACCTTCATAACGGCCGCACACCAGAATCATCTTCGGGTTGGCGGCCAGCTCGCTCACACCTTGCTGATCGAGCTTACGTCCCTGCGGGGAAAGATAAATAACCTTCGCCCCGGCGCCTGCTTGTTTTTTTGCCTCGTGAATCGCGTCCCGCAAGGGCTGCACCATCATCAGCATGCCCGGTCCGCCGCCATACGGGCGTTCGTCCACGGTACGATGCCTGTCGTGCGTGAAATCACGCGGACTCCAGCACTGCATACTCAGCAGGCCGTTTTTCACTGCCCGGCCAGTTACCCCGTAATCAGTGATGGCGCGAAACATTTCGGGAAACAGGCTGATAACACCAATCCACATAACGCCGTTCCACCCATTATCACTGTTTTACCACCGGGGCTCAAAAACTTGGATCCCAATCGACCTCAATCACATGAGCGCCGAGATCCACCTTTTTGATAACCTGTCCGTCGAGGAACGGAATCAACCGCTCCTGGATACCGAAGGCATCTTTCAGGTTGGCTTTTACCACCATGACATCGTTAGAGCCGGTTTCCATCATATCAATGACGCCGCCCAGCTCGTAGCCCGCAGTGGTTACTACCCGGCAACCCGTAAGGTCTTTCCAGTAATAATCACCCGCGTCCAGAGCCGGCAGCTGCGTTGAATCCACGACGATTTCACAGTTCGTCAGCAGAGACGCCGCTTCCCGGTCTTCCATGCCTTTGACCTTGATGATCAAATCCTGACTGTGGCGCTTCCAGCCTTCCAGCTCGATACACTGCCACTCACCCGCCCGTTTGATAAACCAGGGCTGGTAATCAAAAATGCTTTCGGATTCTTCAGTGGAAGAAAACACTCTGAGCCAACCGCGAATGCCATACGTCGATCCCATTTTGCCCACGATAATGGGGTTGGTGGGAATTGCGGTACGGATTTGTTTGCTCATAGCCGCCACCGAGATCCTTTAAGCCGCTTTCTTCGCGTCTTTGATAAGACCAGAAACGCGTTCTGAAACGGTGGCGCCCTGACCGACCCAATGCTCGATGCGATCCAGGTCTAAACGCAGGCCTTCAGCCTGACCGGAAGCGATCGGGTTGTAGAAGCCAATACGTTCAATAAAGCGACCATCACGCGCATTGCGGCTGTCGGTCACGACGATTTGATAAAACGGGCGTTTTTTTGCGCCGCCACGTGCCAAACGAATTGTTACCATAACATCCTCTTTAGTTAATAAAACAACCGGGCCCCATCGAGGAACGGGGCCCAGTTGCCATTTAAAGCAGTAGTATAAAAAGCTCCGAAATTCTACGCGTTTTGGGGCAAAAAGCAATCGATAGTTAACGTCCGGTGAATCCCGGCGGCATCATGCCTTTCATGCCGCGCAGCATTTTCGCCATTCCGCCCTTCTTCATCTTTTTCATCATACGCTGCATATCGTCGAACTGCTTGAGCATACGGTTTACGTCCTGCACCTGCAAACCACAGCCGGTGGCGATACGGCGTTTACGCGACCCTTTGATAATCTCAGGCTGCGCGCGCTCCTTGAACGTCATGGAATTGATGATAGCCTCCATGCGCACCAGGACGCTGTCGTCCATTTGCGATTTCACATTGGCCGGCAGTTGGCCGGCGCCGGGCAGCTTGCTCATCATGCTGGCCATGCCGCCCATACTGCGCATTTGCTTAAGCTGGTCGAGAAAATCGGTTAAATCGAAACCATCGCCCTTTTTCAGCTTATTAGCCAGCTTTTCAGCCTGGACGCGGTCGACCTTGCTTTCGATATCCTCGATTAACGACAGTACGTCGCCCATGCCCAGGATCCGTCCGGCGATGCGTTCCGGGTAGAATGGCTCCAGGGCGTCGGTTTTTTCCCCCACGCCCATGAATTTAATCGGTTTGCCGGTGATATGGCGAATGGACAACGCCGCCCCGCCGCGCGCGTCGCCGTCGACCTTGGTCAGAATCACGCCGGTGAGGGGCAGCGCCTCGTTAAACGCCTTGGCGGTATTGGCGGCGTCCTGGCCGGTCATGGCGTCGACGACGAACAGCGTCTCCACCGGCACCACGGCCGCGTGGATCTGCTTGATCTCGTCCATCATGGCTTCATCGACGTGCAAACGGCCGGCGGTATCCACCAGCAACACGTCGTAGAATTTCAGCTTTGCCTGCTGCAACGCCTGCTTGACGATATCAATGGGCCGTTGGCCGGCATCGGACGGGAAAAAATCCACGCCCACCGTCTCAGCCAGGGTTTCCAGCTGTTTGATGGCCGCCGGCCGATAAACGTCGGCGGACACCACCAGCACTTTTTTCTTATGCTTTTCGCGCAGGTATTTGCCAAGCTTGGCGACGCTTGTGGTTTTACCGGCCCCTTGCAGGCCCGCCATCAGCACCACCGCCGGCGGTTGAGCCGCCAGGTTGAGCTCGCTGTTTTCCTCGCCCATCGCGCTGACCAGCTCGGTACGCACGATTTTGACGAATTCCTGGCCCGGCGTCAGGCTTTTATTGACTTCCTGCCCGACCGCGCGCTCTTTTACCCGATTGATAAAATCACGCACCACGGGCAGCGCCACGTCGGCTTCGAGCAGCGCCAGGCGCACCTCGCGCAGGGTGTCTTTAATGTTCTCTTCTGTCAGGCGGCCCCGGCCGCTGATATTGCGCAACGAGCGCGATAATCTGTCGGATAAATTTTCAAACATCGTTCTTTACTCAACCTGGAGTCCGGCCGCTTGTGCGACATTATTGCCGGCGAGTATAACACGAAGCAGCGGCAGATCGCTGCCCCGCGACGAGAACGTTTGGTGCGGGACGCCGCTGAGGCTATACTGGTCGCCTCTTTATTCCTTGCCAAAGCCTATTTGCGATATGTCCTGGATTGCCCTACTGGCTTTTGTTGCCTACGCCGTAAGTCTCGGCCTGATCCTGCCCACCGTTTTGCGCAGGAACGACGCCTATCGCCGTCTGGCGCTGCTGTCCGCCGCGGTGGCGCTGATTTGCCACGCCTGCACGTTGTATTTGCGTATATTCGGCGTTCATGCCGGCCAGAACCTGAGCCTGCTGAATATCGGCTCCCTGGTGAGCCTGCTGATAGCCATTGTCATGACCATCGTCGCCGCGCGTAACCGCGGCTGGTTTCTGCTGCCGGTGGTGTATATTTTCGCCATGATTCATTTGGCCGCCTCCACCCTGATGCCCGGCGAATTTATCACCCATCTCGAGGCCACTCCGGGGCTGCTGATCCATATCGGCCTGGCGCTGTTTTCTTATGCGGTGCTGATCATCGCCGCTTTATACGCCTTCCAACTGGCCTGGCTGGATCATCTGCTCAAGACAAAACGGCTGACATTCAGCGCCGATATGCCGCCGCTGATGGGCATTGAGCGCAAGATGTTCCATATTACCCAGGTCGGGGTGGTGCTGCTTACGCTGACCCTGAGCACCGGCCTGCTGTATATGCAAAATATGTTCAGCGGTGAGAATCTGCATAAAGCAGTGCTCTCCTTCGTCGCCTGGTTGGTCTATATTGTTTTATTGTGGGGCCATTATCGTAAAGGCTGGCGCGGGCGCCGCGTGGTATGGCTGAGTTTGGTCGGCGTGCTGTTGCTGACCCTGGCCTATTTCGGCAGCCGCATTTGGCAGAATATTCTGGCCGGCTAGCGAGAAGTCAACGACCACCCGTTACGGCTGGTCGTTAACCGCTTTATTCACCCCTACAAGGAATGCCCACGTTGGAACATGTTTCAACCAGTACGCTGATAATTATCCTGGTGATTATGGTACTGGTGTCCGCCTATTTTTCGGCCTCTGAAACCGGCATGATGACGCTCAACCGTTACCGCCTGCGACACCTGGCCAAACAGGGCAACCGCGCCGCCCGGCGCGTCGAGAAGTTACTGCGCCGTACCGACCGACTGTTGAGCCTGGTATTGATTGGCAATAACCTGGTGAATATCCTGGCCTCGGCGCTGGCCACCATCGTCGGCATGCGCCTGTACGGCGATATCGGCGTGGCGATCGCCACCGGCATCCTGACTTTTGTCATCCTGCTGTTCGCCGAAGTGCTGCCAAAAACGGTGGCGGCGCTGTACCCAGAGCATATTGCCCTGCCCAGCAGCCTGCTGCTGGCGCCGCTGCAAAAAATCATGATGCCGCTGGTCTGGCTGCTGAATATCATTACCCGCCTCCTGATGCGCATCATGGGCATTAAAGTCCCGTCTAATCTGAACGACGCCCTGAGCAAGGATGAACTGCGATCCATCTTCAATGAGTCCCGCTCGCTGATTTCGCGGCGCAACCAGGACATGCTGCTCTCGGTACTGGATTTGGAAAAGGTGAGCGTCGGCGACATTATGGTGCCGCGCAATGAAATTGTCGGTATCAACGTCAACGATGAATGGCGCAATATCATCCGCCAGCTGACCCACTCGCCCCACGGACGCATCGTGCTGTACCGCGATAATCTCGACGATGCCATCGGCATGCTGCGGGTGCGCGAAGCCTACCGCCTGATGACGGAGAAGCAGGAATTCACCAAGGAAAACCTGCTGCGCGCCGCCGATGAGATCTACTACATTCCCGAGGGCACGCCGCTGAATATCCAGTTGGTGAAATTCCAGCGGAACAAGGAAAAGGTCGGTCTTATCGTCGATGAATACGGGGATATCCAGGGACTGGTGACGGTCGAGGACATACTGGAGGAGATTGTCGGCGACTTTACCACGTCCATGTCCCCCACCCTGGCGGAGGAAGTGATACCGCAAAGCGACGGGTCGGTCTTGATCGACGGCGGCGCCAATATCCGCGAACTGAATAAAGCCTTTAACTGGACGCTGCCGGAAGCCGAGGCGCGCACGGTTAACGGCATGCTGCTCGAAGCGCTGCAGGATATCCCGCCGGTGGGCACGCATACCCAGATAGATAGCTACAAGATTGAAATCATGGCGGTGCAGGACAATATGATCAAGCAGGTGCGCATTACGCCGCTGAAGGCCTTTAAAAAGGGCGTGGACGAAGCCTAGCTTAAACCGGCCCACAGGCCGGGGGCGGGTATCATGGGCAAGGAGGGTGAAGCGTAGCTGTCTTGCCCATCACACCCGCGGGCACTGCTCGGGTTTAGATATGCAGCTCTGCCAGCTTTTCTTTCGGCAGCGCCAGTTCCTCGTTATGGTTCACCCGGATATCGTTGTCCAGAATATGCTGGGCAATCTCCTGCGCTTCCGGTAGGGAATGCATATGATAGGTGCCGCATTGATATTCATTCAACTCGGGGATTTTGTTCTGGTCGGTGACTTTCAGCACATCGGCCATGGCGGCTTTCCACGCGTTGGCGACACGCACTTCATCCGGCGCGCCGATAAGGCTCATATAAAAGCCGGTACGGCAGCCCATGGGGGAAATATCGACGATTTCCACACCGTCGCCATTCAGGTGATTACGCATAAAACCGGCGAATAAATGTTCCAGGGTGTGAATGCCGCGCTCAGGCATCACTTCCAGGTTAGGCCGGCAAAAACGCAAATCAAAGACGGTGATGGTATCGCCATGGGGAGTTTTCATGGTCTTCGCAACACGAACCGCTGGGGCTGCCATGCGGGTGTGGTCTACGGTAAAGCTATCCAGTAGTGGCATACGTCACCTCCTCTTAGAAAAAATTAATTTTTTTTACCATTGTAAGGAAACTTTTTTCCTTGGTGCGAGTCTGAATTAGTGAAAGACGCGCATTTGTTATCATCATCCCTGTATTCAGAGATGTTTATTTGGCCACAGTCCTCTGTGGCCTTTTCTTTTTCAGCCAGCGTTATGCTGCGCAACAAACTGCTCAAAACTTACGCTATCACCCGCTTCAATCTCGCGCTGCCGTTGCCAGGAACGCGCCTGCTCCTTTGCCAACAGCTCTTCATTCAGTATTTCCAACGGCTCATCGCACAGGGTCTGACGATAATTATTCGCCAGAATCAAGCCCAGGCCGCCAATGCCATGTTCCTTCATCGCCGCAAGAATGCGCGCCGAGAAGGTCAGGGCCGGATCGTCAAAGCCGGCCACCAGGTTATCGCAGGCCTGGCGGTAGTGATAATTATGGTTATTGCCATCAAGAATGACCGCCACACGGCGCAAATCACGGAACAGCGCCTTGCCGATCTCGGCCAGCGGCTCCTGCTGTGAACCACAGTCTACCCCCAGGGTCAGGCCGGGTTTGCGTCCTTCCAGAATGACTTTATTCCAGTTGGTGCGGGTGCACAGCACCTCCTCCGCGCTCATTTCCGGGGCCTCAGCCAGCGTACACCAAATCAGGAAAAGATCCAGAAAGCGCGCCTGTTGTTCGTCAATGCCGATCGGCGAGAAGGGATTGATATCAAGCGACCGCACTTCGATATATTCGATGCCTCCGCGCTCTAACGCGTCGGAAGGTGATTCGCCTTTTTGTGTCACACGCTTGGGGCGTACCGGCGCATAGAGTTCGTTTTCGATCTGCAGTACGTTGGTGTTGATTTGCAGCCGCTTGCCGTTCTTTTCCAACCCGATACGCTGGTAATCGGCCGAGGGCGTCTTGATGGCCCGCTTCAGGGCGGCGATATACTCGTCAATCCGGTTGAAGGTAATCCCCAGCTGGCTTTGGGACTTATTGGTATAACCCAGATCGCTCAGTCGCAGCGACGTTGCGAACGGCAGGTAAATCATGCCGGATGTCGAGCGTTCAAACGGCAAATCGGTTTCGCGGCCGTCAAGGAATGAAGAACAGACCGCCGGCGACGCCCCGAACAGATAGGGTATTATCCAGCCGAAGCGATAATAGTTGCGGATTAGGCGCAGATACCCGTCGGAAATCGCCGCTTTGCCGCTGAGCTCATCCGTGACGCCCAGCCGTGCCTGCCAGAACGCCAGGGGTAGCGAAAAATTATAATGTACCCCGGAGATGATCTGCATCAGCGCGCCATAACGGTTCTTCAGGCCTTCGCGGTACAGGGTCTTGAAACACCCGATATTGGACGAGCCATATTGAGCCAGTTCGATCGGCTGGCTATGATCGATAAAACACGGCATGCTCATCGGCCACATGCGTTCTTCGCCAAGATTGCGCGCCACATGACGATGGATGTCGCGCAAGAAGGCCAGCAGGTGATCGATATCTTCGTCCACCGGCGTGATAAATTCGAGCAATGCTTCGGCAAAATCCGTCGTAATCCATTTATGCGTCAACGCCGCGCCCAGTGATTCCGGATGCGGGGTTTGCGCCAAACGGCCATTGGCGGTGATGCGCAAGGTTTCGCGCTCCACACCCCGGCGAATCCCCTCCAACGCATGAGGATTGGCTTCCAGCCATGAAAGTGCTTCAGATACGTCCGGGATCAAATTGACCTCCCGCAGTTAATTTTGTATTGGGTAAGCATAATTGAATCTGCTCGTTTATCGCTATCTATCGTTATCATTTACGCATTCATCATCAGGTGAGTCCCGGAAATGTTAACCGGATTGATAGGTCCTAATGTAATGCTTTTCCCAACTATAAAGAGATCATTACGGGCTTTGCGCTTAACCGGACGCCAGGCCGCCACGGCGGCGGCGATAAGAAGGCAGCAGCATGGTTTATGCCGGCGCCGCACGCCAGGCGATGACAATGGCAAGCCGGCCACCATGGCGTCAAGGTTTTTTTATGGCATCCGCACATCGACAAATGCCATGCCGGCCGCGCGGGCAGCCTGAATGCCAAAATCGGCGTCTTCGAAGACGACGCATTTTCCTGGCGCCACGCCCATCAGCTCGGCGCAACGCAAAAAAGTATCAGGAAAGGGTTTATGCCGGGTCACATCATCGGCACCGACGATGGCGTCGAAATAGTGTAATAGCCCGAGGTGTTCCAGCAGCGACACGGCCATGCGATGCTCGCTGCCCGTGCCCACCGCCATGGGACGCTTGCCATGGTAGGCTTTCACCACCTCGATTAACGGCAACGGCCGGACATTGTCCAGCAGCATCAATTCCACCGCCGCGGTTTTTTCAAGCGCCAGCAGGTAAGGATCCATACTGGATCCATGGTTGTCGATAATGGTTTTGGCAATACGCCAGGTTGGCGATCCATTTAAGCCGGCCATGGCTGCACCATCATAATGCATATCGTGTTTACCAAGCACCTGGTGCCAGGCTTTATGATGGGTCGGCTCAGTATCAAGCAACGTGCCGTCCATATCGAAGATCAACCCTGCGTACCGATCGTACATCGTCGTTTCCTGATGCTAAAAATAAGCCTTTACTGTAACGCAAAGTCATAAAATTGTCGCTTTTTCTGTATTGCGGCGAGCCGGACCGGGGGCGAATGCCGTAGGGGGAAAGAGTGGCACGCGTTAAATTAGGAATATCACCGGTACGCCGCAGGGAAAGCAAGCCAGGCAAATAACATAGAGAGGGGGGAAACGTCGAGGCCGTAGACAATGCGCGAGCAGCGCTGGGAACAACAGAAGCACCGACATGGTGCATCCAGGAGGATTCGAACCTCCGACCGCTCGGTTCGTAGCCGAGTACTCTATCCAGCTGAGCTATGGATGCAAATAAGATAAGCCGTAAAGCAGAGGGTCTAAATATAAAAAATGGTGCATCCAGGAGGATTCGAACCTCCGACCGCTCGGTTCGTAGCCGAGTACTCTATCCAGCTGAGCTATGGATGCATTGTAGTAATAGAACTGCTTTTTCCTGACCGTGCAACAGGTCAATTAATGGTGCATCCAGGAGGATTCGAACCTCCGACCGCTCGGTTCGTAGCCGAGTACTCTATCCAGCTGAGCTATGGATGCATTCTTAAATAATGGCGGTGAGGGAGGGATTCGAACCCTCGATACAGCTTTTGACCGTATACTCCCTTAGCAGGGGAGCGCCTTCAGCCTCTCGGCCACCTCACCTACGCGCCGATGTTAAAGCTCATCGGCACTGCGTGGCGCACATATTACTTTCCCGGCCTGATAAGTCAAACAATTTTTCCCGTCTGGCGAGCGTTTGCGCAAAAGCCATGCAACTTGACCAGATTGACAGCACAATAACGCCCGGCACCGCCCTTATCCGGGAAAATGCAAGCTGTTGGTAAAGATTTTATGTAGAAATAATCAGTAAAAATTAAATGATTTTACAGCAGGAAAGGAGAGATTAGCGCCCCGCGCAAGCAAGGCGCCTGAAAAGATCAGAAGGGATTCTGTTGTGATTTTTCAGCCTGGATACGCTGGTATATTTCTTCACGGTGAACAGAGACTTCTTTAGGCGCATTGACACCGATACGTACCTGGTTGCCCTTGACTCCTAAAACCGTAACCGTTACCTCATCGCCAATCATGAGGGTTTCACCAACTCGACGAGTCAGAATAAGCATTCTTTGCTCCTTGAAAGATTAAAAGAGTCGGGTCTCTCAGTTTCCCGCCATTATCCATCATATACCGTGAAAACGTAAGTCATGTAAGCGACATAAAATGCCAGCAGGCTGACGACTTTCAACATCTGGTATAAGTTTAGTCGATATGACCAGCTTCGCGCCTAACTTTTGACTCAGCGGATAATACGAATCCAAACGCCATAACTTAACAGAAAGCTATGGCGTTTATCATAACGTATTCTTATCCGCTCTAGATTTTAGTCGCCAGCCAGGCCTCTACGCCGGCCAATGCCGCGGGCAGCGCCTGGACGTCGGTACCGCCGGCCTGGGCCATATCAGGCCGGCCGCCGCCTTTGCCGCCCACCTGCTGGGCCAGCTGGCCGATAAGGTCGCCGGCCTTAACGCGGTCGGTTAAGTCTTTGGTGACGCCCGCGATCAGGCTGACTTTATCATCGGCGACGGTCGCCAGCACAATCACCGCCGACCCCAGCTGGTTTTTCAGATCATCCACCATGGTGCGCAGCATCTTGGGTTCAACGTTATCCAGTTTGCTGACCAGCAGCTTCACGCCGTTAACCAGCTTAACGTTGCCGGACAGCGCCGAACTTTCCTGCGCCGCCTGCTGGCTTTTGAGCTGCTGGATCTCTTTCTCCAACTGCCGGGAGCGCTCGATCAGGGCTTTTACCTTATCCGCCAGACTTTGGTTATCCCCTTTGACCAACTGGGCGATGCCATGAATCAAATCGCTTTGCTGATGCAGGCTGGCTAAAGCCCCTTCGCCGGTCACGGCTTCAATGCGGCGGATGCCGGCCGCGGTGCCGGATTCGGAGATGATGCGGAACAGGCCGATATCCCCGGTGCGGCTGGCATGGATACCGCCGCACAGTTCGGTGGAGAAATCACCCATGCGCAGCACCCGTACCTTGGCGTCGTACTTCTCGCCGAAAAGCGCCATGGCCCCGGTGCCGCGCGCGGCCTCCAGATCCATGATCTCGGTCTCGATGGGCAGGTTCCGGCGGATTTGCTGGTTGACGATATCCTCCACGGCACGGATCTGCTGGGGTTTCATCGCTTCAAAGTGGGAGAAATCGAAACGCAGGTATTGATCGTTGACCAGAGAGCCTTTTTGCGCCACATGGGAGCCCAGCACCTGCCGTAGCGCCGCGTGCAACAAGTGGGTGGCGGAATGGTTAAGGCGAATACGGGAGCGGCGCGCTTCGTCCACGCTGGCGCTCACCGCATCCCCGACCTTGAGTTCGCCCATGGCCAGCCGGCCGACGTGCCCGAACGCCTGGCCGTACTTTTGCGTATCGTCGACCGTAAACAGCCCCTGCGTGGCCTTCAGCTCGCCCTTGTCGCCCACCTGGCCGCCGGATTCGCCATAAAACGGCGTTTCGTCCAGGACCACGACGGCGTCGTCACCCTGGCGAATGGACTGCACCGGCTCACCGTTGCGAAACAACGCGACCACGGTGCCGGTATGCTGCGCTTCGTCATAACCGAAGAACCGGGTGGCTTTATCCACGCGCAGCATGCTGTTGTAGTCGGCGCCGAAACCGCTGGACTCGCGGGCGCGGCGGCGCTGCGCATCCATAGCCCGCTCAAAACCCTCTTCGTCCACCTTCAGTTGCCGCTCACGACAGACATCGGCGGTCAGGTCCAGCGGGAAACCATAGGTATCATACAGGCGAAAGGCGGTTTCACCGTCCAGGGTATCGCCCTTAAGCTTGCCCAGTTCCTCGTCCAGCAAGGCCAGGCCGCGCTCCAGCGTACGGGCGAATTGTTCTTCCTCGGTTTGCAGCACCTGCTCAACCCTTGCCTGCTGCTGTTTCAACTCCGCGGCGGCCGGACCCATCACGTCAATCAGCGGCGCAACCAGCCGATGGAAGAAGGCATCCCCGGCGCCCAGCATGTTGCCATGCCGTACGGCGCGGCGGATGATGCGCCGCAGGACATAGCCGCGGCCTTCGTTGGACGGCACCACGCCGTCAGCAATCAGGAAGGCGCAGGAGCGGATATGGTCGGCGATCACGCGTAACGATTTGCTGCCCAGGTCGGCGCAACCGGTCACCTGCGCCACCGCCTCGATAAGCGTACGGAACAGGTCGATGTCATAATTCGAGTTAACGTGTTGCAGCACCGCGGATATGCGCTCCAGTCCCATGCCGGTATCCACCGAGGGCTTGGGCAGCGGCAGCATGGTACCGTCTGATTGACGGTTAAACTGCATAAACACTAAATTCCAGATTTCAATGTACCGATCGCCGTCTTCCTCCGGGCTTCCCGGAGGACCGCCCCAGATATGATCGCCATGATCGTAGAAAATTTCCGAGCACGGGCCGCAGGGACCGGTATCGCCCATCTGCCAGAAGTTATCCGACGCATAGGCGCCGCCTTTATTGTCGCCAATGCGGATAATGCGTTCTTCTGGCACGCCGACGTCCCGCGCCCAAATGTTATAGGCCTCGTCGTCGGTGGCATAGACGGTCACCCAGAGCTTTTCCTTCGGCAGGTTGAACCAGGCGGCGCCGGTAAGGAGTTCCCACGCAAAGTTGATGGCGTCCTGCTTGAAGTAGTCGCCGAAGCTGAAATTACCCAGCATCTCAAAAAAGGTATGGTGGCGCGCGGTATACCCGACATTTTCCAGGTCGTTATGTTTACCGCCCGCGCGCACGCAGCGCTGGGATGTGGTGGCACGCCGGTATTGGCGTTTATCCAGCCCGAGGAAAACATCCTTGAATTGGTTCATGCCGGCATTGGTAAAAAGCAATGTCGGATCGTTATCTGGCACCAGGGAGCTACTTGCAACTACCTGGTGGCCTTTGCTATGGAAAAAATCGAGAAACGCTTGACGGATCTCAGCGGTGCTCTTGCTCATAGTTGTCCTGGAATCAAGCTAAACGAACGGATCGGAAACAGAATAGCGCAGTATTGGGGCGCTACAGTAGCGTTCACGAACTCAAAAGTGGGAATAAGATAAATTTTCTTGGAGGGGAAGTAAAATCCCACAGGCCATCAAATTAAAAATTTATATAAATTGATCGAATCTCATCGTAGGAAAAACCGCGGGAAAGAAGGTAACGCTGCACTTTGGCCCGGGCCTCCCGATCGGGGGGAAGCGGTTGGCCGAATTTTTTCCAGGCAACATCCTGCGCCTGCGCCGACCGATCGATTTGTGCTTCGGTAAAGGCGTTATCTATGATTTCCCTGTCTATTCCCTTTTGCAACAGTTCCATGCGGATCTTTTGTTCGCCATAGCCTCTTTTGCTGCGACTGTTCACATAACGCAGGGCGAAACGGGCATCGTCCAGCCAGTCATTTTGCAGGCAATAGTCAATAACTTCCTGAATATCGTCTTCTGTGATCTCCAGCGCATCCGCCGCCTTAACGACCGCTCTTGCTTTGAATCTCTGCCTGGCGGCCGGCTGCGTCGCCAGTTTACGACGCAGCTCCGCTTCGCTGTGATCGCGCAGCGTGAGCAAACGTAAGGCGCGATCGAGCAATGTGCTCATAGGCCGGCGACCCAGGGGACAAACCGCCCCCGGTCCCCTGCCCGGGCGGTATTATGCCTCTTCACTGCTCTCACGGGCCGCGCTTTCATCAATATCGTCGCTTTCGCCGGCAAAACTGGTCGTTTCAGGGCTGTTTAACAGCATATCACGCAGTTTTTTATCCAGCTCCGCCGCAATTTCCGGGCGCTCCTTCAGGAACACGCAGGCATTGGCCTTGCCCTGACCGATTTTTTCACCGTTGTAGCTATACCATGCCCCGGCTTTTTCGATGAGTTTGTGCTTAACGCCCAAGTCCACCAGTTCACCGCGGATATTGATACCCTCGCCATAGAGGATTTGGAATTCAGCCTGCTTAAACGGCGCGGCGACTTTGTTCTTCACCACTTTAACGCGTGTTTCGCTGCCCACCACCACTTCGCCTTCTTTGACGGAGCCGATGCGGCGTATGTCTAGACGTACCGAAGCGTAGAATTTCAGCGCGTTACCGCCGGTGGTGGTTTCCGGGTTACCGAACATGACGCCGATCTTCATGCGAATCTGGTTGATAAATATCAACAGCGTATTGGCGTTTTTCAGGTTACCCGCCAGTTTACGCATGGCCTGGCTCATCATACGTGCCGCAAGCCCCATGTGCGAGTCGCCGATTTCGCCTTCGATTTCAGCTTTCGGGGTCAGCGCCGCCACGGAGTCGACGATGATAACGTCAACCGCGCCGGAACGGGTCAGGGCGTCGCAGATTTCCAGGGCCTGTTCGCCGGTGTCGGGCTGCGAACACAGCAGGTTGTCGATATCCACGCCAAGTTTTTTTGCGTAGATAGGATCAAGGGCGTGCTCGGCATCGATAAACGCGCAGGTTTTACCTTCACGCTGCGCGGAGGCAATCACCTGCAGGGTCAGGGTGGTTTTACCCGACGATTCCGGCCCATAGATTTCAACGATGCGTCCCATGGGCAAGCCGCCGGCGCCCAGTGCAATATCAAGGGAAAGAGAACCAGTGGAGATTGTTTCAACATCCATTGAACGATCTTCACCCAGGCGCATGATAGAGCCCTTGCCAAACTGTTTTTCAATCTGGCTTAACGCTGCTGCTAACGCCTTTTGTTTATTCTCATCAATAGCCATTTCAACTCCTATCAAGCAGGGAGCGACATCGCTACCCTCTTTTCGCCAAACATCTATGCCGATACTGATGCTAATTATACTGTACAATCATACAGTATCAAGTACATTTTCAGAGAAATGTGTCTATGACGGTTTTTAACGCGAAATGTACCGCCTGACGCCGCACCGCATCCCGTTCACCGTCAAAATGCATCAACTGCGAGAACACCGTCCGGTGCCGGCCGGCAAAACCAAACCACACGGTGCCGACCGGCTTCTCCAGCGTTCCGCCGTCCGGCCCCGCGATACCGCTAATGGCTACGGCGTAATCCGCCCCCGCCGCCGCCAGCGCGCCACGGGCCATTTCCAATACCACCGGATCGCTGACCGCGCCATGCTGTTCGAGGGTACTGGCCTTGACGCCCAGCATCTCGGATTTGGCCTGGTTACTGTAAGTGACAAACCCGCGCTCGAACCAGCCTGAACTGCCGGCGACGTCGGTGAGGACCTTGGCCACCCACCCGCCGGTGCAGGACTCGGCGCAGGTGATAACACTGCCGGTCTGTTTCAGCGCCGCCCCAATCCGGGTGCTGAGCATTAAAAGATCGCTGTCGTTCATGATACTCCCATCCTGATAACAGGGGTGTCAAACGGGAAAAGGTCCCCTGTCGCGGCTATCGTTGCCATTGAGTATAACCTGAACCGGCCGGGTTACGGAGGCCGCATTTTTCGCTTGTAACCACTGTATTGATGCACTAAAGTTCTTATTAAACTATCTGTTATAATTTTATGTACTTTCTAATTACTTAATAACATTTATTGGAAGATCCAAAGTGGATTAGCATTCCCGACATCTTCAGGCATGCGCGCGTTGCGCGCCCTTTACCTTGTCACTTCAGGAATAACGATGAAAAAAACGACATTAGCACTTTTAGCCGGTTCGCTGCTTGTCACCGCAGTACAGGCGCAGGCGGAAGACGGCCTCGCGGCGATTAAAGCCGCCGGCACCATCACCTTCGGCACCGAAGGTACCTATGCGCCTTATACCTACCATGATAGCAGCGATAAGCTGGTGGGATTTGACGTTGATCTCGGCCGGGCGGTCGCCGCGAAACTCGGCGTTAAGGCGAAGTTTATCGAAGGACGCTGGGACGGCCTGATCGCCGGCCTGGACGCCAAGCGTTATGACGCCGTGATAAACCAGGTGGGCATTACGCCTGAACGCCAGGCGAAATATGATTTTTCCAAGCCCTATATCGATTCGAAAGTCGTGCTGATCGTGCGTGACGACAATACGACCATCAAGAGTTTCGACGACCTCAAAGGCCAGAAAGCCGCCCAAAGCCTGACCAGTAATTATTCCCAGGTGGCCACCAAGTACGGTGCCGAGCTGGTGCCCACCGACGGTTTTAACCAGTCGCTGGATTTGGTATTGAGCCGCCGCGCGACCGCAACGCTTAACGATAACCTGTCCTTCCTGGACTTCAAAAAACACAAACCGGACGCGCCGCTGAAAATCGTCGCCACCCAGGACGCCAACGCCCCTTCAGGCATCCTGATCCGCAAAAATCAGCCCGATCTGGTGAAAGCGCTGAATACCGCGCTGGATGAAGTCAAAGCGGACGGCACCTATAAAACCATCGCCATTCGTTACTTCGGTCAGGACATTTCTCAATAATGTTTTTGCAGCAGGAGTTCTAGCAGATGCCGCCGTGGCTACAACTGATGTTGGACTCCTTCTGGCGATTGTTCGCCGCTGGAGTCATGTTTACCTTGCCGCTGGCGATACTTTCCTTTATCGGCGGGCTGGCGGTGGGTTTCGTGGTGGCGCTGATCCGCCTGTACGGTCCGCAGCCGCTAAAAGGGATAATGGACTTTTATGTCTGGGTGATACGCGGTACGCCGCTGTTGGTGCAGTTATTCCTGATTTTTTATGGTTTGCCCAGCGCCGGCATCACCCTGGACGCTTTTCCGGCTGCGCTGATAGGGTTTATCCTCAGCGTCGGCGCCTATAGCTCGGAAATTATCCGCGGCGCCATACTGTCGGTCCCCAAGGTACAATGGGAAGCGGCCTACGCCATCGGCATGAGCAGCAACCAGGCCATGCGCCGCGTAATCTTGCCGCAGTCGGTATTTGTGTCGCTGCCGCCGCTGGCCAACTCCTTTATTTCGCTGATCAAGGATACTTCATTGGCGGCGGTGATCACCGTGCCGGAAATGTTCCTGGCGGCGCAGCGTATCGTGTCCGTCACTTATGAACCCCTGATACTGTATATTGAGGCAGCATTTATTTACCTCATGTTCAGCACCGTGCTCAGCAAACTACAGGCCAGGCTGGAAGTCTATTTCCGACGTTACGAATAAAGTTGTTGTGTATTGACGCCGTCACTGGCGTCAATATTTTTAAGCTGGAATACGCAACGCCGCGATAGCCTCAATCGACATCCTCCATGATAAAGTTGGAAAAGCGATATTCCGGCAATCTGGCTTCCTCAATACGGCCGATTCTTACCGGCCGCTCGCTATTGGAATCACACAATGATTTTATGTAGCGCCAATACATTTTTTCTGCTTCGATATGGTCGATCAGCGGATCCAGCACGCCTTCCGCAATAGAGATGGCTATTTTTTTATCGGTATAGACGTTGTCAGTATTATCTGAATTCTCATCGGCATGTTCTTCCAGGCCATCGGGTTCGTTGCTGTCCAGCATTTCCGCCATTTTTTTTATCATCGCCAGATTAGCATTTGCGGCCTGCGGGGATGAATAGAATAGTCCATCACTGAATAATGCTTCCATCACCTCATAAAAACAAAAATTCATTTCTCCCTGGATATATCTTATTTTATTATTAACCGACACTCCTGCATATTCCCGATTCATGAGATTATCATTTTCATAACCATAGCTGGCCAAGACTTGTCTGTCGCTTACCACCACAGGTACGTTTTTGATGGTATGGATATCGCCGCTGATACTATAATGCTCTTTATCATTATTTTTATAACCATTGGCGCTGTAGTTGACTTCAATATCAAACCGCTTGGTTGGAATGCGTTCGCGGTTTGAATAGGTTGGAAAAACGTCACCGGGCTTACTGTCCTGGTGCTGATAAGCGCGATGAATCGATGTCACTTTTTGCAGGCCGATCCAGTCAAATATCGATTGCGCCTGGGAGGGTTTTCTCACTTCATCAATATAGGCCATAACGTCTATATCAAGATAGATGCCTAACATTATTGCCCAAGGCTCAATAGCCAGCAACATATGGGATAAGGTGGTATCTTGCTCAATGATAACCGGATGACGAAAAAATTTTAGCAAGAAAAAGGGATCATTTTCTTCCAGGCACGACTGTAAAGACAACAATGGGATAGCCGTCAAATCATCATAATCCGAACGAAATCTCAAAATAGCATCTTTACAGAAAATCAATGATCCGTCCATGCCCCACCCCAGTAACAGTTAATAAATAGCCATGACCGATCATCCCTTTCTGATGATAAATCAACAATATTTATAGGTTGTATTATAGTCTTCGCGTGCCTGTCAAATGCGTATTTTGCCAAATCAGAGAATATATAACAAAGGGCGCATTAATTTTTCACGCCCACTACTTTCGCCATGGACATATCGGCTCCCACGGGCGGAAAAACTTAAGCCCACATCACATTTCCGCGATCGATATTATCCGATGGCGCAGGTGTGACCGGCAAAAAAATCCAGGGATGATTGCCTCTTACGCTGCTGCGACATATTTTGGTGTATCAATTAATGCAACTTGCTTTTGTGGCTAATCAGCGCGCCGCATCAAGCTGGATGCCTGTATCTGTATTAATATTACCCCATGGCATTCTCCAGCGGACAGTGAATATCAAAAAATAGGGCCGGTCATTATTTTCCGGAGGTTATCAGATAACCATAAACGGACCATTCAAACTTTTCCATCAAAAAAATGATGAATAAATTTAATCAAATGGCTATGCAAGTAACTTACATTAAGTCTTTTAATATCAGTTTATTGAAAAATTATAGTATTTTAGCCAAGCGGCGCCAGGTCGAAGGGGAACGGGCTGTTCATTTACCATAGCAGCCCGTCCTGTACCGGCAGAGACGTTATAACTGTTAAGATTTATGCTTTTTTTTTAACCATTAGCGCTATCGTCGCTGAAAGCCAGCGCGTCGCAACAGCGGGAGAAAGCCGATTGGCCTGTGCCAGCGGATGGGCAGACATCGACGTCTTTCAAAAGAACACATTAGCATTGCTCACACCTTCGCGGCGACAGGTGTTGCCTCTGGCTTATCATGGGCCGCGATAAAAGCCGGATAGCCCACCATCACCACGGCGGCGATAAGCGTATTGACCACCAAAAGCTGATCGGTATTGGTCAAACGGGTGGTACCCAATACCGAGGCCGCCGTCAGGGCGATGCTGGTCACTGCGGTAAAGAAGGAGGTACGCATGGCATTGGTGGTGAGAAATTGTTCTGCGGCCTGCCCGGCGGTCGGCCAGTGGCCGTTGCCGATGCGCGGCCGGCTTAGCCCGATGCGTACCCCTTCCCGGCGCGACGTCGGTGTATTGGGGGCGCAAGAATGGCCGGTGCGACGACGAAGCAGTGGCGTTGCCGGCGTAGCGGCGAACCAGCGCATCAGCGCCGGGCGCTGCAGATCGTCAAATACCTCGGTTAGGGCATTCAACGCGCCGCGCAGGAGGTCATGGACAATATTCGGCTGTATAACCACCGCGGCCGCACTGGCGGCGGAAGCCCAATCCATCATCTGTTTGGTGATCCGTTCGGCTTCATCCATGACATAGCCGGCGCCCGAATGCGGCGCGAGCCCCGTCATGGCGACACCCAGCACCCCCTGCGCCAGGCCGTAAAACAGGCTGGAACAGATAAGGCCGCCGGCATTCAGACCGCCATTATCGTGCAAGGGAAAAAACAGTTGAAGCAGATCCCGCATCAAGGTATAGGTCAGCGTCTGCGCCCCCACGGATCCCATCAGCGTTCCAAGAGTAAAACCTGGCCGGTGGCTTGCCACCAGCATCAGCGCGCCGGAGCTTAATAATCCCATGGCAATACGGGAGGCGCGCGAGACGATGGTGGCGGTGCCGTTCCTTTCATCACGCACCGCGCCGGCCAGGTTAAGCGCGGGTCCCAACAACATCGAGACAATGCCCGCGACCAGGCGTGGCGGTAACGAGGCTGTCGCGCCCAGCAAGAGGAAATTCTTTTCCACAGCAAAACCGACCATTTGCCGCAGCAGGGTAGTAAAAGCAACAATAGTGCCGGTGCGCGTCGCCACGGTAATAACATTAGCGATGCGGCGCGCACCGGTACCGGTCACAATGGTATAATCATTGCTCATGACGGCGCCGATAAAATCAATCATTACACGCCCGCGGTCATAAAACGTCGCCCCGGGATGCTGACGCAGCTCATGGCGAAGATGCAGCGCCAGTTGATGCTCCGCCGTGCCCGGGCAGGTGGATAACGTAATGTCTCCTCCCTTTTCAAGCAGAGTCGTTACGCTATCCAGCATACGTTCCGCGTCCGGTAATTCATCGGCCTTCAGCGTCGCTAATAAATCGCCCGCCAATGCATCCAGCTGGCGGCAAATACTGGTTGCATGTTTTATCAATGGTTCGGTGGCAACCTCTATACCGGCGAGGTCTTGCTGTAACTTTAGGGATTGTTCTAGCGCATGTGACGCATGGGAATTGTCCTGAAACCGGCTATCAACCTTATCCTCATCCGTGTCTTCTTTTATAGGCAGTGCGCCATAACCTGCTGTATTTATCTGATAGCAAGGTAACATACTATTTTATTCCACATATCATGTCCGCAAAAGGCAGATCCTGAAATTATATATCGGCCATGCCCGTCTGGGCGATGCGTATCATGGCGTGGGATTTAATTTTTGTCATGCAATTAAACTTTTTTGCCTTGAAATAACTTATGTACCTGAACAGAGATATATATTTCAGTTGGTATGAATGTAATTTAAAATAAATAATAATTAATCTTAAGATAGAGCATGCACTGCACAGGGTACGTGCAGGCAATCTTGGGTCACGGGCAACAACCCGAGCCGCCGCCCAGGTATCGTCTCGTTTACCATCAAGGTCCCGTCCATCCCCGATACTGGCGCAAACCAGGGATAACCGACGGTTGCCGTTCAGCTTTTTTTGACAAATTCCGATTTCAGCTTCATCGCACCGAAGCCGTCGATTTTGCAATCAATATTATGATCGCCTTCAACCAGTCGAATGCCTTTTACTTTTGTGCCGATTTTCAGCGACGAGGCGCTGCCTTTCACCTTTAAATCTTTTATAACCGTAACCGTGTCGCCGTCCGCCAGCAGGTTGCCGTTGGCATCCTTAACGATCAACCCTTCCCCGGCGGCAGTCGCATCCGCCGTTGCCGACCATTCATGCCCGCATTCCGGACAGTTGTAGTGCTCCGCGTCCTGCCAGGTGAAGGCGGATCCGCATTGGGGGCAATGGGGTAATTGATTCACTTTAACTCCTTAATAAGAACAATAACGAGACAAACTCTTGCTGATGAGCCGTCACCATGACGGCACGCGGGGATTCTACCTTGTTTACCGGGCCGGAGAACAGCATGGCCTGGCGGATGGCGACGGTGGTTATCCGTGTTGCCTTGGCATTTCACTCAGTGGGGTTGAAGCCATTTCCCGTTTACCGCCGGGATAATGGCTTGGATTTGCGGTGACGTTATCGGCCGGCGTTACTCGGACAGGCTTTGCGCGGCCTTCTCAATCAGCGCCGCGACCTGCCGCGGCTGTGAGGCGAAGACCGCATGGCTGGCCTTGACTTCAACGACATGGCTTTGCGCGCGTTTGGCCATGAACCGCTCCAGATCCGGATTAATGGCCCGGTCCTGCGTCGCGACCAACGCCCAGCTGGGTTTGGTTTTCCAGGCCGGTTCCGCCGCAGGCGTGGTGAAAATAGCGGCGGCGGGCATGACCTGGGAGCGTGCCATAAAGCTGGCCTGGCCCACCGGCAGATCGGCTGCGAAATCGGCGTGATAAAGTTCGGGTTTCAGGTAGAGGAAATGGTCGGCGGTTTCGGCGATGCCTTTCGTGGCCGGAGGGATTTTGCCTGACAGACCGGCGAGCGTTTCCCCTTTTTCAGGCTGTAAAGCGGCAATGTACACCAGGCCGGCAACGGAAGGATCCTGGCCGGCTTCGCTGATAATAAAGCCGCCATAGCTGTGCCCGACCAGCAGCGATTTGCCCTGTTGCTGGCCGAGAATCCGGCGGGTGGCCGCGACGTCGTCGGCCAAAGACGTTTGCGGCTCCTGCACAATCGCAACATGATAGCCGGCCTTGTCCAGGATGCGGGTCACCTCTTGCCAACCGGAACCATCGGCAAAAGCGCCATGGACCAGGACAATATTTTTAACGGGACTTGCCAGCGCGGTGCCCAGGGTGGCGAAAGACAATGCCATGACGGCGGCCAGACGTGTCAGCGTTTTCTTCAGCATAAAGTTTTCCTCGTTAATAGTTGGTGTGAATATTAATTATCTCAATAACATTTATCGCGATAAGTAATATGCTATTAACAATAGCAGCGCACCCTTTGATGTCAAGCTATTTGTTATCGCGATAGCTAATAAGCGATTAACGGTGGTATGATACCGTTCAGACTGGTGCTTAAGGAGCATGCCGTGGTACATCGTCCCCGTCTGGCGGAGCAGCTTTGCTATGCCATTTACTCCACCTCCATCGCCATCAAGCGGCTTTATAAACCGATGCTTGACGCCATGGGCGTGACCTATCCGCAGTATCTGGTGCTGAATGTCTTGTGGGAACAGGGCAAACAATCGATCGGCAGCATCGGCGACGCGCTGGGGCTGGAAACCAGTACACTGACGCCGCTGCTAAAACGGCTGGAAACGGAGGGATTTATCGAACGCGTGCGCAATCCCGAGGACGAGCGGCAGGTCATGATCTCCATCACCGACAAAGGACAACGGCTGGAAGAGCCGTCATCGTGCCTGTCCGAGGCGCTGTTTTGCAACGCCGATATGGAGCTTGCCCAGTTGCAGAGGCTCAATCAGGAAATTAATAGGCTGCGGGAAAATATCGTCAGCCGGCACGGCGCGAAAAAACCGGCCTGAACGGCGCGCTATCCGGCGTAGGGGGTGCCATCGCCTCCCTGGGACGGCGCAGCTTAAAGCACGGGCTATTTACCTGGGCTATTTTTCGGTTTCAGCCCGGCGGCGGCACAGCGCCCCTGCCGGCGACGCTGTCGCAACTCACCGGGCTGGATGCACACCACGGTCGGGTGACGTGCGGGACGTTGCCGGTTTTGACGATAGGGCATTCCCGCTGGTTTCCCTGCCATGGAGACTCCGTTATCATGGGCGCTGCACCTGAATGTAAGATGTAGCGATTTTCCTTGGGATAGAGTAATAATTCATGAGAACAACCATCATCACTCACCCTATTGAATTCAAAGAAATGGATATCATAACTCCATGAGTACACCAGATGTTTTAGACAGCCATACACCCATGATGCAGCAGTACCTGCGCCTCAAGGCGCAGCATCCTGACATCTTGCTGTTTTATCGGATGGGCGATTTCTACGAGCTGTTCTTTGACGACGCCCGGCGCGCCTCGCAGCTGATGGATATTTCGCTGACCCGGCGCGGCCAATCCGCCGGCGAACCGATCCCCATGGCCGGGGTGCCTTACCATGCGGTGGAGACCTACCTGGCCAAGCTGGTACAGCTGGGCGAGTCGGTGGCCATTTGCGAGCAAATCGGCGATCCGGCCACCACCAAAGGCCCCGTGGAGCGGAGGGTGGTGCGCATCGTCACGCCGGGAACCCTGAGCGATGAAGCGCTGTTAAACGAACGCCAGGATAATCTGCTGGCGGCCATGTGGCAGGAGGCGTCCGGGTTCGGTTATGCCACCCTTGATCTTAGCTCCGGGCGTTTTCTGGTGTGCGAACCGGCCGATCGCGAGGCCATGGCCGCTGAATTGCAGCGCACCAACCCCGCTGAACTGCTGTTTCCCGAAACATTGCAGGAAATGGGGCTGATTGAGCATCGCCGTGGACTGCGCCGCCGGCCGATCTGGGAGTTTGAGCTCGATACCGCCCGCCAGCAGCTTAATCTGCAGTTCGGCACCCGGGATTTGCATGGCTTCGGCATCGAGCGCGCCAGCGCCGCGCTGCGCGCCGCCGGCTGCCTGCTGCAGTATGTCAAGGACACCCAGCGCACCTCGCTGCCCCATATCCGCGCCATCACGCTTGAACGCCAGCAGGACGGCATCGTGATGGACGCCGCCACGCGCCGCAATCTGGAGTTAACGCAAAACCTTAGCGGCGGGTTTGACAATACCCTGGCGGAAATACTGGATCATACCGTGACGGCGATGGGCAGCCGGATGCTGAAACGCTGGCTGCATATGCCTACCCGCGATACCGCCGTACTGACCCATCGCCAGCAGGCCATCAGCAGCCTGCAGGAGACCTGCGCCGAGCTGCAGCCGCTGCTGCGTCAGGTTGGGGACCTGGAGCGTATCCTGGCGCGCCTGGCGCTGCGCTCGGCACGCCCGCGCGATCTGGCGCGCATGCGCCATGCCTTCCAGCAGTTTCCGGCTATCCATGCGTTGCTGGCGCCGCAGCCGACGGAGCACATTCGCCATCTGCTCGCGCAGGTGGGGCTGTTTGACGAATTAAGGACCTTGCTCGAGCGGGCGGTAGTCGATGCGCCGCCGGTGCTGGTGCGCGACGGCGGCGTGATTGCGCCGGGTTATCATGAGGAACTGGATGAATGGCGGGCGCTGGCCGACGGCGCCACCGATTATCTCGACCGCCTGGAAATCCGCGAGCGCGAAAAAACCGGCCTTGAGAC
Organism: Sodalis sp. C49; assembly: GCF_046352915.1. Taxonomy (NCBI): domain Bacteria; kingdom Pseudomonadati; phylum Pseudomonadota; class Gammaproteobacteria; order Enterobacterales; family Bruguierivoracaceae; genus Sodalis; species Sodalis sp. C49. The sequence continues at coordinate 2,467,931 of NZ_CP163303.1, forward strand.
CCTGAAAGTCGGCTTTAACGCTGTGCACGGCTATTATATCCAGCTCAGCCGGGGACAAAGCCATCAGGCGCCGATGCACTATGTCCGCCGCCAGACGCTGAAAAACGCCGAACGCTATATTATTCCGGAACTCAAAGAGTACGAGGACAAGGTGCTGACCTCCAAAGGTAAAGCGCTGGCGTTGGAAAAGGCGCTCTATGATCAGTTATTTGATCTGCTATTGCCCCATCTCGGCCCCTTGCAGCAATGCGCGGCGGCGCTGTCCGAGCTGGACGTGCTCAGCAACCTGGCCGAACGGGCCGAAACGCTGAATTATGTGTGTCCGACGCTCACCGACCAGCCGGGGATCCGGATTTCGGCGGGACGCCACCCAGTGGTGGAGCGGGTGTTAAGCGAGCCGTTTATCGCCAATCCGCTCGCGCTGTCCGCCCAGCGGCGCATGCTGATCATTACCGGCCCGAACATGGGCGGCAAAAGCACCTATATGCGGCAAAATGCGCTGATCGTGCTGATGGCTTATATCGGCAGCTTTGTCCCCGCCGCACAGGCGGTAATAGGACCGGTGGATCGTATTTTTACCCGGGTGGGGGCGGCGGACGATCTGGCCTCCGGACGATCCACTTTTATGGTGGAGATGACCGAGACGGCCAATATCCTGCACAACGCCACGCCGCAAAGCCTGGTGCTGATGGACGAAATCGGCCGCGGCACCTCCACCTATGACGGTTTATCGCTGGCCTGGGCCTGCGCTGAGAGCCTGGCCGGGCGGATTAAGGCCATGACCTTGTTCGCCACCCACTATTTTGAACTGACCACCCTGCCGGAAAAGATGGAGGGGGTGGTGAATGTCCACCTGGACGCGCTTGAACAAGGCGAGACCATTGCTTTTATGCATACCGTGCAGGATGGCGCCGCCAGCAAGAGCTATGGACTGTCGGTGGCGGCGCTGGCCGGAGTGCCGCGCGAGGTGATTAAACGGGCGCGGCAAAAACTGAAGGAGCTGGAAAACCTGTCCACCAGCGCCACGGCCAGCAAGGTGGACGGTTCGCAGCTGTCGCTGCTGGCGCCGGTGGAGGAAGAAACGCCGCCGGCGGTTGCCGCGCTTGAGGGGATTGATCCGGATACGCTGACGCCCAGGGCGGCGCTGGAGTGGATTTATCGCCTGAAGGGAATGCTTTAGGTCCACCGCGGTCCGCAGGGGTTACCATAAAACAAAAAAAAACGGTGAAGGTTTACCCTTCACCGTTTTTTATTTCCGGGCGGTTATTCCCGGAACAGAGCCTCAAGGTTCAGCCCCTGCCCTTGCAGGATTTCACGCAGGCGGCGCAGACCTTCAACCTGGATCTGGCGGACGCGTTCACGCGTCAATCCGATCTCACGGCCTACATCCTCAAGCGTGGCGGCTTCATACCCTAACAAGCCAAAACGCCGGGCCAGCACTTCACGCTGCTTGGCGTTCAGTTCAAATAACCACTTAACGATACTTTGCTTCATATCATCGTCTTGCGTGGTATCTTCCGGCCCGCTGTCTTTGTCATCGGACAAAATGTCCAACAGGGCTTTTTCAGAATCCCCGCCGAGCGGAGTATCCACTGAAGTAATACGCTCGTTAAGGCGCAGCATACGGCTGACGTCATCGACCGGTTTATCAAGCTGCTCGGCAATTTCCTCCGCGCTTGGCTCATGGTCGAGCTTGTGGGACAACTCCCTGGCGGTGCGTAAATAGACATTCAATTCTTTTACGATATGGATCGGCAGACGTATAGTACGGGTTTGATTCATGATCGCCCGTTCAATGGTCTGGCGGATCCACCAGGTAGCGTATGTGGAAAAACGGAACCCTCTTTCCGGGTCAAATTTCTCTACCGCGCGGATAAGACCCAGGTTACCTTCCTCGATCAAATCCAGCAGCGCCAGTCCGCGGTTGCCATAACGGCGGGCGATTTTAACCACCAGCCGCAGGTTGCTTTCAATCATACGGCGTCGTGAGGCAACATCACCCCGAAGCGCACGCCGGGCAAAATACACTTCTTCTTCAGCTGTAAGCAATGGGGAGTATCCGATCTCACCCAAATAGAGTTGCGTGGCATCCAGCACACGTTGGCTGGCCGCCTGAGACAGCAACTCTTCTTCCGCCAAATCATTATCAGCGGGCTCATCGATTAACGCTTTCTCGTCAAATGTTTCGGCTCCGTTCTCGTCGAATTCGGCTTCTTCATGTAACTCGGTTACTTTCAGCGTGTTTTCGCTCATTCTATGGCTCCTACCCGTGATCCCAGGACAGAATATCTGGATATTCCGACCAATTTATCGCTGCGGGAGATAACGCAGCGGGTTTACGGATTTCCCCTTGTAACGAATTTCAAAATGCAATCTAACCGAGCTGGTACCCGTGCTACCCATGGTAGCGATTTTCTGCCCGGCGCTCACTTCTTGTTGTTCCCGTACCAGCATCGTGTCGTTATGGGCATAGGCGCTCAGGTAATCATCATTATGTTTGATGATTATCAGATTACCGTACCCTCGCAAAGCGTTACCGGCATAGACGACTCGTCCGCCGGAGGTGGCCAGGATGGATTGTCCGCGTGAACCGGAAATATCGATACCCTTATTGCCGCCTTCCGCAGCGGAGAAGTTATCAATAATCTTTCCGTCCGTCGGCCAACGCCAACCGGTTATCGCCGTACTGCCGCCCGACATCATAGTGCCGGACGTTGAAGCGGGTGCGGTAACAGGGGCGGTTGTTGCAACAACTGCTCCCGATGTGGGTAACATTTTGCCGCCGTTAGATGGCAACATTTTCCCTACATTCTGTTTACCTGAATTTTCAGAATACTCATTGTTTGCTTGAGAATCAATACCCGAGCTCATCATTTTCGTATTCGTAGCGGCATTTGGAGCGACAGTGGCGCCTGAAGCCACGGTAGCGCTGCTATGATTTGCCAGCATGCCTCCGCCGCTTACTTCGCCGCCTGCCACGGTTCCGCTCCCGGTTAGGGGTGCCGTTCCGTTACCCACTTGTAAGGTTTGACCTACATTCAATCCATAAGGTTCCGGAATATTATTCCTTTTTGCCAAATCACGATAGTCATTCCCGGTAATCCAGGCGATATAAAACAATGTATCACCGCGCTTGACCTGATAGGTAGTACCGCCATAGGAACCTTTTGGAATAGAGGTGTAGCTGCGGTTATAAACAATATTACCTTCAGACGATTGGTTAACGGCACTTACGCTTCCAACCACGTTCGGCTGGGCTGGCTGTACCGGCTGTACCGGTTGCAGCTGCCGCGTAGGCAGCGGTTGCGATTGCTGCTGTTGCGGCCGTGGTCTCTGGACGGGGGCGGATGTCGTCATACCGCTGTTATTATCGCCGCCCACGCTACTGATTGGTGCCGCTGTCTCATCACTGGCGCAACCCGCCAACCATAAACTTGCCATTGAACATACCGCAACGCGGCGCCAATAGCATTTCGGGCTTCCCATGCTCATCTCTCCCCTATGGCAGCAAAGCCAATCATCGTTCCAAACATGCCAGACATTATCGTTATACATCCTATTTTCTCTCATTACTTCATGAATGAGAGTATTTTCAGCTATTTCCGAAAAGTTAATTTTATGCTGTTAATGCTAGCAACATCCGGGGGAAGGCGCCATAAAACAGTTGTAGAGAAATATCAGGTGGCATCGCGCGGGCGTATGGGAGTGATGAAGGGGTAAAAAACATGCTGCCGATTATGCCAGTTCTCCCCTGATCAGGGGTACAAAACGCACCGCTTCGACGGTTTCCACCCTAAACTCGCCATCCTGACGCGTGACGGTGGTCAAATCCTGCGTATCCTCGCCGACCGGCAATACCATAATGCCGCCTTCATCCAATTGGGCCATCAGTGCCGAGGGTATCTCCGGCGGCGCGGCGGTGACGATAATGGCATCGAAAGGACCGCGCGACGGCCAGCCCAGCCAACCGTCGCCATGGCGGGTGGACACATTATGCAAATCCAGCTGCTTCAGGCGGCGTTTGGCCTGCCACTGCAGTTTCTTGATGCGCTCGACCGAACAGACATGCTGCACCAAGTGCGCGAGAATCGCCGTCTGGTAGCCGGAGCCGGTGCCGATTTCCAGCACGCGCGATGTCGGCTGGAGCCTGAGCAGCTCCGTCATGCGCGCCACGATATAGGGTTGGGAAATGGTCTGGCCCGAGCCGATGGGCAAGGCGGTATTGTCGTATGCCTTATGTTCGAAAGCTTCGTCGATAAATCGCTCGCGCGGTACCGATTCGATGGCTTGCAACAGCCGTTCATCTCTTATTCCCTGCTGGCGAAGCTGTTCGAGCAGGGCCTGGGTGCGACGGTTTACCATGTCCAACTGACCTCCGCATTGGCCAACCACGACGTGAGTACCGATTGAGCGGAATAGGCGGTTAAATCCACCTGCAATGGCGTAATGGAAACATACCCCTGCTCAATGGCGGCAAAATCAGTATCGGGCCCTTTGTCGAACGTTTCACCGGGCGGGCCGATCCAGAATATTTCACGGCCGCGCGGGTCCAGCTGCCGGATGGCATGGGCGGCGGGATGCCGGCTGCCGCAACGGGTGACCTTGATACCCTTGATGGCAGACATTGGCAGGTCGGGGACATTGACGTTCAGGATCCTGCCGGTACGCAGCGGCTCAAGGGTCAACGCCCGGATAAGCCTGCATGCAATGACCGCGGCGGTATCATAAAAGGTATCGCCGTTCAGTGAAATAGCCAGCGCCGGGAAGCCGAGGTGCCGTCCTTCCATGGCCGCGGCCACCGTGCCGGAATAAATAACGTCGTCCCCCAGGTTGGGACCGGTGTTAATGCCGGACACCACGATATCGGGACCGGGGCGCATCAGGGCGGTGACGCCGAGATAGACGCAGTCGGTGGGCGTGCCGGATTGCACCGCGATATCACCGTTGCCCTCTTTCAGCGCCCGCAGCGGCCGGTCGAGGGTCAGCGAGTTCGACGCTCCGCTGCGGTTGCGATCGGGCGCCACGATTTGCACGCTGTCCACATCGGCAGACTGGCGCAGGGCGGCCGCCAGCGCTTGGATGCCGGGCGCATGAATGCCATCATCATTACTTAATAGTATGCGCATATCATTATTAGCTTTATTAATTATTGATTGTTTTTAACGCGCCGCCCACCCATTGGGCAAAATCGGCCTGCGCATCAAAACGAACGGCAGCGATGCAGGCCGGGAATAACCGTAATAATGGCATGAAACGCTACGGCGGTGAAGCCTGCCGTGCCGGCCGGTCCGCAAAATACCCGTGGCCGGGATGGCCCCGGGCAACGGGGGCTTACAGGACAACGTCCGCCGGCGCGTCGAGCAGTTCGCGGATAACGCTGGTGGCGAAGCTGCCCGCCGGCAGGGCGAACGACAACGCAAGCGTGGCGTCGTCGCGCCAGTGCCAACGCATATCGGCGGGCCTGAGCATCAGGGCGCGGCGCGCCGGTTCCAGCCGTTCCCGGGCCAATAATCCGAGTAATTCCGGCTGGCCGGACAGGCACTGCTGTTCAAACGCCAGCGCCTCGCGCTCGCTGCCCGGCAAACCGTCCCCGGGCAGCGGCGCGGTCAGGCTCAGTTCGCCGCTGGCCACGCGCGCGGGGGCGTCCGGCATATCCTCATCGGTGGCGACAAACCAACTGCCCCGGCCGGTAAGCTGCAGGGCGTCGCCGGCCAGCACCTGCCGGCGGCCAAGACGCTCGAGACGCTGGCTGGCCACCAGATTGAACAGCGCGCTGCGGGCGCTTGAGAGGTAGAAACTGCGTTTGCCGCGTTCCTTGACCTTGATTTCGCCACGCGCCCAGCGCAGCGCCCGATCGAGATTGTTGCCCTGATGGCCGAAACGCTGGCTGCCGAAATAGTTGGGCACGCCTTCGCGGGCAATGATATTCAGGCGATCTTCCACGGCGTCCCGATCATTTATCTCACGCAATACCAAGTCAAAAGCATTACCTTTCAATGTGCCGATGCGCAGCTTGCGGCCATGGCGCGTACTGCGCACCACCTCACACCCCTCAAGACTGAAGGCGGAGAAATCCGAGGTTTCCTTGCCCGGCAGATGGAGGCAGAACCACTGTTCGGTCACCGCATGGCGATCCTTGAGCCCGGCATAACTTACCGACCGGGCGGGGATGGCGGCGAATTTGGCCAGCTCTTCGGCGACGAATACCGTATTGGCGCCGCTTTTACGCAACCGTACCAGCACGTGCTCGCCCACGCCGTCAGGCTCGAACCCGAGATCTTCCAGCACCTGGAAATCCGCGGGCTGCGCCTTGATGATACCGGTGGCTTCGGGCTTGCCGTGCAGCCAGAATAAATTCAGGGGGTTGAGGTCGGCGATCATGCGTCTTTTAGCAGCAACGCCACCGCCTCGCAGGCGATGCCTTCGCCGCGCCCGGTAAAACCCAACTGTTCGGTGGTGGTGGCCTTGACGTTGACATCATCCATATGGCACGCCAGATCTTCCGCCAGATGAATCCGCATTTGCGGAATATGCGGGGCCATCTTCGGCGCCTGCGCGATAATGGTGATATCGATATTGCCCAAGAGGTAGCCTTTTTCCCGTATGCGCCGCCAGGCTTCGCGCAGCAGCGCACGGCTGTCCGCGCCCTTGTAAGCCGCATCGGTATCCGGAAACAGCTTGCCGATATCGCCGAGCGCGGCGGCGCCGAGCAGCGCGTCGGTCACCGCATGCAGCGCCACGTCGCCGTCGGAGTGGGCGAGCAGTCCCTGGGTGTAGGGAATACGCACGCCGCCGATAATCAACGGGCCTTCGCCGCCGAACTTGTGGACATCAAAACCATGACCGATACGGATACGTTTCACCGGCTCTCCTTATTATTATGCTTATGCAATGGCGCTGTTTTGCAATTGGGTCAAATAGAATGCTGCCAGGGCTAAATCCTCCGGGCAGGTGACTTTAATATTATCCGCGCGGCCCGCCACCAGCAGCGGCCGGTAGCCGCAGTGCTCCAGCGCCGAGGCTTCGTCGGTAACGCGCGCGCCGTCCGCCAGCGCCCGGGCCAGGCAGGATTCCAGCAGGGCCAGGGGGAAAAGTTGGGGGGTCATGGCATGCCAGAGATGGTTGCGATCCACCGTATGGTCGATGGCATCGCCGCCGGCCCGCTTCATGGTATCGCGCACCGGCGTCGCCAGGATGCCGCCGATGGCGGTATGGGCGGTGATCGCCAGCAGGCGGGCCAGGTCGTCCTGATGCAGGCAGGGACGCGCGGCGTCATGCACCAGTACCCATTTTTCGTCGCCCGCCCGCCCGCGCGCCGCGCGCAGGCCCGCCATCACTGAATCGGCGCGCTCCCGCCCGCCGATAACATGACTGACGCGCGCGTCGCGGCCGATGGGCAGGGAGGTGAAATAAGGGTCATCCGCACTGATGGCGACAATAACATGGCGCACGCAGGACTGGCGCAGCAGCGCGTCGATGGCATGCTCCAGCAGGGTTTTACCACCAATGGCGAGGTATTGCTTGGGACAATCCGTGCCCATGCGGCTGCCGATGCCGGCGGCCGGCAGAATAGCAATGGTTGCGGGGAATGCCCCGGCCGACGTGGTCATTATTGATTGTCTTGTGAAGCAGGCGCCGCCGTCCGACGTTTAGACTGATCCGGCACCAGGCGATAGAAACTCTCTCCCGGCTTAATCATGCCGAGTTCATTGCGTGATCGTTCCTCGATGGCTTCTTGTCCATCGTTGAGATCATCGATTTCCGCGAATAATTGATCGTTGCGCGCTTTAAGCTTTGCATTACCGGCCTGTTGGACCGACACGTCGTCCTCGACCCGGACTAAATCGTGCACGCCATTTTTACCCAGCCACAAGGAATATTGCAGCCAGCCAAGCAATACCAGTAATAACAGCGTAAGTTTTCCCATCCCCGCCCCCTAAAAGACAGCCCAATCATCCCATAACTTGGGCCAGGACTCCACACCGGGCGCCAAAATGACGGGGAAAAGACGCTGAAGCTGCTTTTTTACGCGCATTTCCAATGCTTTTTTACGGTTTGTTACCCGTCGTAACCCCATTCTTACGCTTTACCAGCCGGTGAGCGCGGTGAACACCAGCCAGAACAGGCAAAAAACCGCCAGGCCGGTGCAGGCGATCATCAGGATCAGCCGGCCGGTCAGCAGAACGCTGAACACCAGGCCGATCAGCACCGATACCGGGATTAACGCCAGGAAAAAAGGCCAGGTGTAGAGCAGGAAGAATAGCGCATTGGCGCCATAGGTAAGAATGGGAATGGCGAAGGCCAGCCAGTAGAAGATAAACCCCGCCATCGCCCCCCAAAAGCCATAAGCGGGCTCTTCGGCGGCGCGTTCGGCTACCGGGGCGGGGATAACCTTGGCCGGCATGACGCGCTTGGTCTGGGTGACGTTCAGCATACCTCTCACTTCCTGGGCTGGTGGTAACGCGGCCGGACGGCCGGTATACCGATGCGGCTTCTCAGGAACTGATGATAACGCGGCCACGCAGCAGGTCTAACAATTGCCCGGTCAAATGTGTTACCAATTGTTGGCCGTCAAGATGAATTTCCGCCTGCTCGGGAGCCTCGTAAACCGCGTCGATGCCGGTAAAATTAGGCAACCGCCCCGCGCGGGCTTTTTTATACAGGCCTTTGGGATCGCGGGCTTCACAAATGTCCAGCGGCGTGTCCACATACACTTCGATAAAGCGTCCGGCGGGCAGCAGATCGCGCACCATCCGGCGCTCTGCGCGATGCGGGGAAATAAAGGCGGTCAGCACCACCAGTCCGGCATCCACCATCAGGCGGGCGACTTCACCCACCCGGCGGATATTTTCCCGGCGATCCGTTTCGCTGAACCCCAAATCGCTGCATAAACCATGGCGCACGTTATCGCCGTCCAGCAGGTAGGTGCTGATGCCCAGCGGATGCAGAGCCTGTTCAAGGGCGCCCGCCAGGGTGGATTTGCCCGAGCCGGAAAGGCCGGTAAACCAGACCACCGTTCCCTGATGCCGGTGCAACTGTTCGCGATCCTCCCGGGTTATCGGGTGTTCGTGCCAGACAATATTGCTGTCGGGCGCCGCGGGGGATGGGGTATGCCGATCGGCCATGGTTATTTACCACCCAGCAAATCACGCGCGCCCCAGTGCGGGAAGTGGCGGCGCACCAGCGCGTTCAATTCCAGCTCGAATTCGCTGTGGCGCCGGGGCTCGGTAAAGACCTCCGCCAAGGGTTCGCGCACCATGCCCGCGCCGACGGTCACGTTGCTCAGGCGGTCGATAAAAATCATGCCGCCGGTCACGGCGTTATGCGGGTATTTATCCACCGCCATCGGCTCGTCGAACGCCAGCTCCACCAGACCGATGCCATTGAGCGGCAGGCTGTCGACCACGCGCTGGGTCAGGCTGTTGATCTCCACCTGATACTGGATATTTTCTATCCGGGCGCGGGTCTTTTTACCGCCGATTTTAATGTCGAAGCTTTGGCCGGCCACCAGCGGGTTGTCGGTCATCCAGACCACATCCACCAGGGCGTTGCGCACCGGGCGCAGCGTTTCAGCGCCATCCACCACCAGATCGCCCCGGCTGATATCGATTTCATCCGCCAGGACCAGCGTCACCGCCTCGCCTGCCCAGGCTTCGGCCACGTCGCCGTCGAAGGTCACGATACGGGCGATGGAGGACGTGACGCCCGAAGGCAGCACTTTTATCTGCTGTCCCACCCGCAGCACGCCCGCCGCCACGGTACCGGCGTAACCACGGAAATCCAGGTTGGGCCGGTTAACGTACTGCACGGGAAAACGCATCGGCTGCTGTTCATTAAGATTGATGACTTCGACCGTTTCCAGCACCTGCAGCAGCGTCGGGCCGTTATACCAGGGCATGGCGACGCTGGGCGTGACGACGTTATCGCCGTCAAGGGCGGAAATCGGCACAAACGTAATGCTCAGATCCACCGGCAGTTCCTCGGCGAAGTGCAGGTAATCCTGCTTGAACTGTTCAAAGACAGTCTGCCGGTAGTCCACCAAATCCATCTTGTTGACCGCCACCACCAGATGACGAATGCCCAGCAGCGTACTGATAAAACTATGGCGGCGGGTCTGGTCCAGCACGCCTTTGCGCGCGTCGATTAACAAGATCGCCAGATCGCAGGTGGACGCGCCGGTGGCCATGTTGCGCGTGTACTGTTCATGCCCCGGCGTATCGGCAATAATGAATTTACGCTTTTCCGTGGAGAAATAGCGGTAAGCCACGTCAATGGTGATGCCCTGCTCCCGCTCCGCCTGCAGGCCGTCCACCAGCAGCGCGAGGTCCAGCTTCTCGCCCTGGGTGCCCAGGCGCTTGCTGTCGGAGTGCAGGGTGGTCAGCTGATCTTCATAAATTTGACGGGTATCGTGCAGCAGGCGGCCAATCAGGGTGCTTTTGCCGTCGTCCACGCTGCCGCAGGTGAGAAAGCGCAGCAGGCTTTTATACTGTTGCGCATGCAGGTAGGCTTCCACGCCGCCCTGTTCGGCGATCTGTTTAGCTATGGTCGTGTTCATGTCGATCGCTCCTTAAAAATAACCCTGACGCTTTTTCAGTTCCATCGATCCGGACTGATCGCGGTCGATAACCCGGCCCTGCCTTTCGCTGGTGGTGGACACCAGCATTTCCTCGATAATCTCGGGCAGGGTCTGCGCCGTGGAATCCACCGCGCCGGTAAGCGGCCAGCAGCCAAGGGTGCGAAACCGCACCATGCGCTGGCTGATCACTTCTCCCGGCTGCAGATCGATACGGTCGTCATCCACCATCAGCAGCATGCCGTCGCGCTCCAGCACCGGGCGCGGTTTGGCGAGGTAAAGCGGCACAATTTCTATGTTTTCCAGGTAGATATATTGCCAGATATCCAGCTCGGTCCAGTTGGACAACGGGAAGACGCGGATGCTTTCGCCTTTGTTGATCTGGCCGTTATAGTTATGCCACAGCTCCGGCCGCTGGTTTTTCGGGTCCCAGCGGTGCAACCGATCGCGAAAGGAGTAGATGCGCTCCTTGGCGCGGGACTTTTCCTCGTCGCGCCGGGCGCCGCCGAACGCGGCGTCGAAACCGTATTTATTCAGCGCCTGCTTAAGGCCTTCGGTTTTCATGATATCGGTATGTTTGGCGCTGCCGTGGATAAAGGGATTAATGCCCATCGCCACCCCGTCCGGATTACGGTGCACCAGCAGCTCGAAGCCATAGGCCTTGGCGGTGCGATCGCGAAATTCATACATTTCGCGGAATTTCCAGCCGGTATCCACATGCAGCAGCGGAAACGGCAGCGTGCCCGGGAAAAACGCCTTGCGGGCCAGATGCAGCATCACCGAGGAATCCTTGCCGATGGAGTACATCATGACCGGATTGGCGAATTCGGCCGCCACCTCGCGGATAATATGGATGCTTTCCGCCTCCAGTTGCCGCAAATGAGTATGTCGTTGTTGATCCATTTTTACATCCTTAAGCCAGGTTAACCAACGTCGCGCGCTGTTGCGCCGCCGATTGTTGGACGCCAAACCAGGCAATTTCATCATGAAGGGTGACAACTTCGCCGATGACCAGCAAAGCCGGGGTGGACGCCTGTTGCGCCAGGGTGTCGAGTTGTCCCAGGGTACCGGTCAGCACCTGCTGGGAGGCCAGGGTGCCGTGGCTTATCACCGCCACCGGCGTCAAGGGCGAACGGCCGTGCAGGATAAGCTGCCGGCTGATGTCCCCTGCTTTCATCAATCCCATATAGATAGCCAGGGTCTGGCGGCCCGCCGCCAGCGCCGGCCAATCGAGATCGCCGCCGCCGCGGCGCGCGTGGCCGGTAATAAAGGTCACGCTTTGCGCATGGTCGCGGTGGGTGAGAGGAATGCCGGCGTAGGCGGTGGCGCCCGCGGCGGCGGTGACCCCCGGCACCACCTGGAAAGGGATGCCGGCGGCGGCCACCGCCTGTAGCTCTTCGCCGCCGCGCCCGAAGATAAACGGATCCCCGCCTTTCAGGCGTACCACGCGTTTGCCCTGCCGCGCGTGTTCGACCAGTTGCCGGTTAATCTCTTCCTGCGGCATGCAAAAGTCGCCGGCGCGTTTACCGACGCAAATCAGCTCGGCATCCCGCCGCACCAGTTCCAGCACCTCGGCGCTGACCAGGTAATCGTGGAGCACCACGTCCGCCTGCTGCATCAGTTGCAGGGCGCGCAGCGTCAACAGGCCCGCGTCGCCCGGGCCGGCGCCCACCAGTGCCACGTCGCCGGCCTGTCCGGCCGGCGCGTCAAGCTCCCGCTCCAGCGCCGCCTGGGCGTCGTCATGCCGCCCCTGCGCCGCCAGGCCGGCGAAACGCCCGTTAAACGCCCGCTCCCAAAAACGCCGCCGCGCGTCCATGACCGGAAAATGCTGTTTTACCCGCTCGCGAAAAGCGCCGGCCATCTCCGCCATCGGGCCAAGAAAGGCCGGCAGCAGGGATTCCAGTTTTTCGCGCAGTATGCGCGCCAGCACCGGCGCCTTTCCCCCGGAGGAAATCGCCACCATGATGGGCGAACGATCGACGATGGAGGGGAAGATAAACGAACACTGGGGCTGATCGTCCACCACATTGACCAGGATATGCCGCTGGTCGGCGGCGGCATAAACCTCGGCGTTCAGCGCCCGATCGTTGGTGGCGGCGATCACCAGGAACACGCCGTCCAGCATGTCGGCGGCAAAACTCTCCCCGAGCCATTGGAGATAGCCCGCTTGCGCCTGACGACCGAGATCGGGGGAAAGCCGGCGCGCAACCACCCTGACCTGTGCGCCGGCGCGCTGCAGTAGCAGGATCTTGCGTGCGGCAACCTCGCCCCCGCCGACCACCAGTACCGGACGCTGCCTGAGATCGGCAAAAAGAGGTAAATAATCCACAGCTACCTTTTATGATTTGGCTTAGCAATAATGTGACTATACGTCTTGCGATTAGGTTCTATGAAATAGTTAATTGGAATTACAATTGCTTTAATGGAATAACGGCGCCTTTCCTGCGCGCGCGCCAAGAGGATTGCGGGCAACGAATCGTGCGATCAGCCGGTCGCGGCCATGGGTACAAATTGTATTGCCCGCGGGGCGGTACCATACTATAGCGCTGGGTTGAGCGGCGAAAACCGATGCCGTTCCCGTCTATTAAGGATACTGTTTTATGTTTCACCCCGGTCGCAGCAAGCGCGCCCGTTTAACGCTGTGCCTCGGCGCCCTGCTGGCGTTTTCCGCCCCCGCCGCCGCCTTCACTCCAAGCCAATACGCGCAAGAGCAGATTCGTTATATCGCTACCTATTTTCCCGGCCGCATGGCGGGCAGCCCGGCGGAACTGATGGCGGCGGATTATCTTCAGCGTCGGTTCACCGAGCTGGGCTTCCACAGCGATCTGCGCGCCTTCAATACCCGTTATCTGTTCCACGGCAGCGCCGGCAAAGCCGACTGGCGCAGAATTACCGCCACCTCGGTTATCGCCGCCCGTGCCGGCGCGGCGCCCGGCGAAGTGCTGATAGTGGCCCACGCCGATACCTTTATGCCGCGCAGCGATAAGGACCTGAATGACAATTTGGGCGGCCTGACGCTACAGGGGGTAGACGATAACGCGTCCGGCCTCGGCGTGATGCTGGGTCTGGCGCAGCAGTTGGGGCGCGGCACGTTGGCGGTGGGCGTGCGTTTTGTGGCGCTCAGCGCCGGGGAGCCGGAAACCCTGGGCGTGGATGATTATCTGCAACGCATGTCCGCGCAGGAAAAACGCAATACGCTGCTGGTGATCAACCTCGACAGCCTGGTGGCCGGCGAAAAGCTGCGGGTCAATTACAGCCCGGACAGCGGCGACGCCCGCCTGCAGGAACTGGTTAAAAACCTGGGCGCCCAGGCGCGCCAGGCGGGTATCCCACTGATCTTAAGCCCCGGCATCAGGACCTCGGCCGCTTGCGCCAGCGACGCGCTGCCGTTTGCCAAGGCGGGATTCGCGGTGCTGGATGTGGGCTCGGGCACAAACGGCGACAGTTGCCTGCAGCGCAAGCCCAGTCGTAACTTTCCCCAGGGCATGGCGCGTTACCAGAGCCAGCGCGATAATATCCAGTATCTTGATACTCACCTGACCGGACAAATCGGTAAACGCGCGCGCGACAGCATGAAACTGTTGTGGCCGCTGTTGCAAGGACTGACGCAGGGGGCTAAATCCTAGCCCGATGGAAATAAGGAGCATGCGGTAAGAAAACCGCATGCCGGTATCACAGCGAGGTGAGGCCCATACCCGGGCCGCCATAATTCAATCCGGTTCTATGGCGGGAATTACAGCGAAAGCAAATTATAATTAATGACAGTAACCAACCATAAGAATAGTTTCAATTACCCTAAAGCGCATAATAATAAAGTAAAACGGCTGATTTTAAACAGTTACCCTTTGCATATATCAGATCTGAGTGGCAACGGAGATAATCGGTATCAATACTGTCCGCAAATTAATAATAAAATGAAACCATGCTTTTTATTAAAGCGTGGGCTGTATTGTCGCGGTACTGCTTTTCTCCTCAGAATAAACCATAATAGTGGAACCTGTAATGGCTAGAATAATGCCTATCAATGCGTAAGCGGTTGGCAGGGTTTGGTACAATAATAATGATATTACCGCCGTAAGGACCGGGGCCAGCGCATTGGTGCAAGGCGCCACGATGATAGCCTTCCCCCTGGACAATGCCATCACCAGGAATAAGGCGCCGACGGCATTCAATACCTGGGTGGCGGCGGTAATAAGATAGGCGGCCGCCGGATAACTGCCGCTTTTATCAGGAATCATGGCATAGGCGATGGGCGCCAGGATCAGGCCCGTTAGCGTCATATAAAAGAAGATAGCGCTATCCTCAATGTGATTGTTGGACGCCCTTTTCATAAAAAACGCTTGCAACCCCCACGCCAGGCAAATAATCACTGAAAACACCAGCCACAATGAGCCGCTTACTGTCGTACCGTCGCCCTGGCTTATGCTGAAGGCGAGTATCGACAATAGCGCCAGGATAATACCGATAGTACCGAGAAAATTAATTCTTTCTTTCAACAGCACCAGCGACATTATCACCGTGATTGCGGGCGAAATCGAGATAATGGGGAATACCAGATAAGCCGGAGCACCCATGCCGAGGGTTTTAAACAGCAATAACTGCCCGCCCGCACCGGTAAACCCGATCGCCAGCCCATAAAGTACCGCCTGCGGGGAAAAATCAATCTTTTTTCCTTTTAGCGTAAAGTAGCAGGGGATAAGCATGGTAATTGACCATATGATATAAACCCATTGATCAGGAAAACTGTATTTTTGGGTCGGATATGCGCTCACGCCGCCCCACACACCCCAGGTTAATACCACCATCAAGGTATAGATTATCCACGAGTTGCTTTTCATTTTATTCTCCAATTTTAAGCTTATTGAGAACAGCGTTCGCCAGGGGATTACCGCTTATCTTTGCGGCATAAATAGCGGCCCCCATAGAGGGATTATATTTTGGTTGGCATACTAAATAGCTACCGCTGAGATTTGCCAGCTCATGCATAAAAGGATCAAGGATGATATCCCCGCAGTTAAAAACACCGCCGGTAAACGAAACCAGGGTGGTCTCATCGGGTGAGTACGCCAGATCTTTGCGCACCGAATCCACCATCATGGCGAGTTCACGGGCTGCGGTACAAAAAAGTTTATAGCTTTCTTTATCGCCCTCGACCGCCGCTTCATAGGCGACCCTGGCAACCGACGCGATTTTTGTCCGGTCTCCTTGCCATTTATTAAACACCAGATCATTGATATCAAGATCAACATCAATGTGGTATTTGCTTTTAATCAGATCATAGAGAATATCCATTTTCAGCCGATGATCGGACATTTTTGAAAACAAATTGAGGGCATTACAGCCGATCCAATAGGCGCTGCCCTCATCGCTGAACAGCTCCCCCCAACCGCCGCAGCGGGAGGTTTTTCCATTATGCTCGCCATAGGCGATCGAGCCCGTGCCGGAAACGATATTGATGCCGTCCCGGCAGCCAAGGCTTGCCGCCCAGCCGCAAACCATATCGTTATCGCAGCGATATTTTTCCGGGCTAAGCAACACGGCGGGAATCTGATCCAGAAAAGGCACATCCGCCGAGACTTCGCCGTAGGCCGGCAGGCCGAAAAAAGAATAATCAATCATGTCCGGCGCGATCTCGGCGCGCCGGCAAACTTCCGCGATACCGTTGACGATAATGGTTTTGCTGTTTTCCCGGCCGACGTTTAAATAGTAGCAAGTGGAAGCTTCATGCTGCGCCAATATCTCGCCATCCGAGTTTATCAGCACGAAGGCTGTTTTGGTGCCTCCCCCATCAACCCCGAGAAAGATCATGATTCACTCCCGATAGCCAATTTTCCGGCAGAACCGCAAATGCGGATTTTACTGTAAACCACCTCTTTCATGGCATCCATGCCTTCCCGCATGTAAAAGCGGGGATCGTTCGCCTGCGGATTCGCGGCGAAGTATTTTTTTACCGCGCCGGCAAAGGCAATTTTCAATTCAGTCCCGACATTCACTTTGCAGATACCCAGCTTGACGGCGCGGATAATATAGTCATCGGGCACATCGCTGCCGCCGTGTAATACCAGCGGGATGTCAATCCTGCCGTTGATGATAGCCAGCCGCTCAAAATCTATTTTCGGCGTGTCTTTATACAGACCGTGCGCCGTGCCGATAGCGATGGCCAGGCTATCGATGCCGGTAAGATTAACAAAGTCCACCGCCTCATCCGGGTCGGTAAGAAAGCTCGCGCCGGCGCTGACATTTTTATCATCTTCAATGCCGCCCAGCCTGCCCAGCTCCGCTTCCACGCTACAGTCATATTTATGGCAAAACGTCGTCACCTCCTGCACCAAGGCGACATTGTCGGCAAAATTCAAATGACTGGCGTCAATCATTGCGCTGCGGGCGCCGGCAAAAACTTTATCGCGGATATCGCTAAGGGCCTCATGATGATCCAGATGCAGCGCGATGGGGATATCAAAGGTACCGGCAAAGGATTGGCAAAGGGCGTGCAAATCCTTAAAAGAGATATGTCTGAAGGTACTGGGCGTGCCGGCCAGGATCACCGGCGATTGACGTTCGTGACAGGCCTCGAGCACCGCCTGTATCGTTTCGGCATTATGGATATTAAACGCGGGCACGGCAAAATTCTCAGTTTTTGCCCGTGCCAATAAATATTTTGTGGATACCATACGCATGATTTATACCCTGATTAACGACATTATCTGTCATGTGCTGTATTATTCGGTCACCGCGGCAGCGGGTTAGCTTATTTCTCTATTTCCAGCCTATGAATAACCACACCTTCGACGACTCTGTTTACCACGCCGCTGGGAGAAGGATTATCCGGCGAGGCGCCTGATTGCAGCGATGTCAAATAGGCATATATTTGCGCATAGAGTAAATAACAAAACCCAATATGGGCGTCATCGGCATGAGTGGTCTTTGGCAAATACAGATATTCGCCCTTGCCTATTCCCGGGACAGGACTGTCGGCGATGGCAACCACCCGGCGCGCCACGTTGTCATTCCTTAATTCGGCTAACAGATCCAGATCGTATTTTCTGGTGTAGGGCGAGTTAGAAATAAACACCACGACCAGGGTATTTCCGTCCACGATAGATTTCGGTCCATGGCGGAAACCGGTGGGACTATCAAAAAAGGTGCTGATCTTTCCGGCGGTAAGCTCAAGAATCTTGAGCGCCGATTCCTGCGCGATACCTTGCAATCCACCGCTGCCGAGGTATACCACGCGATGATATTCATCTTGGCCAAATAATGAGGTCGGCCGTTGCAGATATTGCTCAATAATATTTTGGCTATTTTCGATAATGGGCAAAAAGCTGGCAAGGTTATACTGCCTGGGCGCAAATACCGCCAGGCAGGCCAGCATCATGTTACTGACGCTGCTGGTCATGGCAAAGCCGCGATCGTGCGTTTCGGGCGGCGTCAGTAATGACAAGGTGTTAGCGCTTTGAGCAAAATTCTGGTGTAACCGGCCGCGTTCATTACAGGTGATGATGAGATGGAAACATTGCCCCAGCATCTGGTTAGCAAGCTCTATTGCCGCCACGCTTTCCGGGCTGTTGCCCGAGCGCCCGAAGGAGACCAGCAGCGTGGGGCAGTTAGCGGACAGGTATTCACGGGGATTACTGACCAGGTCGGTGGTGGCGATGGCCTCTACGCGCAGGTTTAATTTTGGCAGCAGCGCCGGTACCAGGATTTTACCGATAAAAGCCGAAGTTCCGGCGCCGGTGAGGATAATCCGCAGATCCGTACGGGCCAATAAGGGCGTTAAAAAGGTATTGATGCGGTCCCGTTGCTGTTCAATCAGTAATAGGGTTTTGCGCCAGGTCGCCGGCTGCTGCATAATTTCCTGCGCCGTGGCGTGCTCCGGGTGATAAGGTGCTTTTACAGAATCAGTCATTTTTTCGTGCCTTTGATTATTCATGACAGGCTGATGAATATGCTTTAATCACATCGATAATTTTATCGATAATAATATCTTTCGGATTGAGAACTAATTTCCCATCCCTTACTTTGGCGTATTGTTCCGGCAAATACTGATTTAACAACGGCAGCGGAATGACCTGATTCCCCAAGTTTTGCATGAGCTTTTGGCAACTGCGCTGCACCCTGTCATGCGGCCAGTAGTACCTGATGCGATCCGAATAACTATACCGGCGCGATAATCGCTTAGCCTCTTCATCGCCGTGATAATGTTGCTGCCAATACCCGGGCTGCTCTTGCATCACCTGTTCAAGGGTGGCGCGTAATTCAGAGCGGTCCTGGCTGATAATTTCTTCCTCGATGCACTCCAGGGCAAACAACGCTTCGCGCAAAGCGAAGGTTAGCGCGGGACCCACCTTAAGTATGGCGAAATGATCCCGCACCAGTTGCCGGTAAGCCTGGGGCCGTTGGTAATCGGTGGAATGGGCTTCATAGACCAGATAGGGATAGTCATCAATCATCCGGCTTAACGCGGCGGCAGGCCCGGCTTGGTAATCGATCACCTGGGTATGATCAAATTCCACGCCGGGCTGCACCACCAGCCCTATGACCCGGGGCCAGATGTCCGCCAGACCCTGCCGCGCAAAGGCGTCGCGATGGGCGGTAATTGTGCGCGCCGCGGCCTGCGGCGCAGTGACGTCCAGCTGCCGCAGATTCTCCTGGGCGCCGCCCGGAATCGGCACTTCCGTGCCGATAATGTAGACAATATCCTGGCAGCCGAAGGTGTCATGGCAGGTGATTTCAGCCACTTGCGCTAATTGCGCCGAACGCGTTGCGACAATCTCATCGCTCAGGGGTACGGCGTCATCCTGACAGGCCATGCTGCAATCGAGATGGATCTTTTTAAATCCCGCCGCCACATAGGCGGCGATCAGCACTTCCGCTTTGCTCATGGCCTGCGCGGCCGGCAGTCCCTGCCAACGGTTGGGTCCCAGATGATCGCCGCCCAGAATCAGCCGGCCGGCGTCAAAACCTATCGCCGCGGCCTGGTCCATGATGGCGTGATAAAAATCGGCCGGCGTCATGCCGGTATAACCGCCATATTGGTCGACCTGGTTGGACGTCGCTTCCACCAGCAGCAGCGTATTTTCCGCCTGCGCATGCCGCAGGGCGGCTTCAATCACCAGGGGATGCGCCGAACAAACCGCATAGATCCCGACCGGATGGCCTGCTTTATGCCGGGCCAGCAGCGTTTGCAGCGCCGCGCTTTGTGTTTCCATGAGTATTGCCTTTTATATCTTTCGTTGTGTTGTAAAAAGATTACATCATGACCATAAAGAAAGAAAATGAAAGATCAATCTCTGTGATAAAGATCAAAAAATAAGAAAACGAAATGGATAGCTTTACCCTCCCTTTCCTGGAGGTAACGTGCCGCCGGATGGATAAGGCCGGCGTCGGGTCTGGATTCCGTCGTTTCACCGCGGGGATGAAGAAAGGTTAAACAGTCGACATCATCTTGGGGGGTGGCTACAATAGCGTTAATAAGAAAGACATAAGGGAATGAAAGGTTTGGCGGTGATGAAATTAGGCGGATTCCTTTGCGGTTCTATAGCGCAACGGGGCAAATTTCGGCAGTGGAGGTGGTGATGAGGGATGCGATGTGATGAGCCCTGGCAATAGAACGATGACGACCAGCGCGCGGCGCGAGCGGATTGTCAGTCAACTTAAGGCGCAGGGAAGCGTGCAGGTGAATGTGTTGGCGGCGGATTTTAATGTGTCGACGGTGACCATCCGTAACGATCTGTCTTTTCTCGAAAAACAGGGCGTCGCCACCCGCGCTTATGGCGGGGCGATGCTGTCTCCCGCGTCCCCGGCGGAAGCGGAGCGGTCAATCGAAGCCAAGCGTTCGGAAAATGCCACCATCAAGGAGCGCATCGGCAAACTGGCCGCGTCGCTCATCACGCCGGGAAGCACCATTATCCTGGACTCCGGCACCACCACGTATGAAATTGCGCGGCAACTGCATAATCATGAGGAGGTCATCGTGATGACCAACGGCATGAATGTGGCGGAAGCGTTGATTGATGCCCCCGGGGTGGATTTATTAGTGACCGGCGGGCGGCTCAGGCGGCACTCCTTATCATTTTTTGGCGGCCAGGCCGAAATCGCGTTGCAAAACTATCATTTCGATATGCTGTTTTTAGGCGTGGATGGGCTGGACCCCCTGATGGGAGTGACAACGCATAATGAAGACGAAGCCAGGCTGAACCGCTGTATGTGCGATGCCTCGAAAAAAATCATCGTCGTTACCGACTCTTCGAAATTCCATCGCATTAGCCTGCATAAGATTATCAGTATCGAACGGGTGGATAAAATCATCACCGACAATAACATTCCGTCCTCCCTGCTGGATTTTTTCGCCGATAAAGGTATTGACGTCCTCCTCGTCGATGCCGAATAGCCAACGCCGCCGGAAACGTTAAGCCTCCGGCGGCGTTGTTGGTTATCGGCGAAGCCGCTGTTAACCTTCGTGCAGCCCGCACTCGCGCTTGAGGCCGAAAAAGCGCGTTTCTTCCTCGCTCATGCCCGGTTCCCATTTGCGGGTGGTGTGGGTGTCGCCCACCGACAGGTAGCCCTGCTCCCACAAGGGATGGTAGCCAAGATCGTGGGCTTTGAGATACTGGTACACCTGCTTATTGTCCCAATCGATGATCGGCAGCAGTTTAAATACCCCGCGCTGGATGGCCAGCACCGGCAGATGGGCGCGGCTGCCGGACTGCTCGCGGCGCAGCCCCGCCAGCCAGCTTTGCGCTTTCAGCGTGCTTAAAGCGCGGTTCATCGGTTCGACTTTATTGATCTGGTTGTATTTTTCGATCCCCTCCACCCCTTGCTCCCACAGTTTGCCGTAACGGGCCTCCTGCCAGGCGGGGGAAAGTTCCGCGCGGAATACCCGCAGATTGAGGCCCAGCTTGTCGGTCAGCTCATCAATAAACTGATAGGTTTCCGGGAACAGATAGCCGGTATCGGTCAGGATCACCGGGATATCCGGCCGCTGGCGGGTCACCAGATGCAGGCATAACGCGGCCTGGATGCCGAAGCTTGATGACAATACCGTTTCGCCGGGCAGGTTTGCCAGCGCCCAGCCCACCCGCTCTTGCGCCGTCAGGGTTTCAAGCTGACGGTTCGTATCAGCGAGCGCCGCCGTTTGTTCTTCTTTCGGCAACAGGTTCAGTTCGGTCAGGTTCAGGCTGCTCATAGGTGGCCCCTCGGGTTAGTCATAAAAATCCTGGGCTGAGTTAACCACCGGCTTGACGATACCGGCGCGGATAACAAAATCACCATAGGCTTCCTGCGGATGGCGTTCGGCCGCCCAGCGTCCGGCAGTCTGGTCGATAATGGCCAGGATCTCGTCTTCGGTGATGTTTTCCCGGTACATGCGCGGAATACGCTCACCGGCGCGATCGCCGCCCAGATACAGGTTGTAGCGGCCGATGGCTTTGCCGACCAGGCCGATTTCCGCCAGCATCGCGCGGCCGCAGCCGTTTGGACAACCGGTCACCCGCAGGATGATTTCGTCGTTGCCCAGGCCGTGGGCGGACATGATATCCTCCACCTTGGTGACAAACTGCGGCAGGAAGCGCTCGGCCTCGGCCATCGCCAGCGGGCAGGTGGGAAACGCCACGCAGGCCATGGACGCTTTACGCTGCGGGGTGACGCTGTCGTTAATCAGGCCGTACTTGCGCGCCAGGGCTTCGATTTTGGCCTTGTCCCGCGCGGGCACGCCGGCCACGATCAGGTTCTGGTTGGCGGTGAGCCGGAAATCCCCTTTATGGATGCGGGCAATCTCCGCCATGCCGGTTTTAAGCAGCCGATCCGGATAATCCAGGATACGGCCGTTTTCGATAAACAGGGTTAAATGCCAGAGGTTTTCCACGCCTTTCACCCAGCCGAAACGATCGCCTCGCTCGGTAAAGTGATAAGGCCGGATCGGCGCGAAGGATATGCCGGCGCGCCGTTCCACCTCCGCTTTGAAGGTGTCGACCCCGACCCGCTCCAGGGTGTATTTGGTCTTGGCGTTTTTACGGTTGGAACGATTACCCCAGTCGCGCTGGGTGCCCACCACCGCCTCGGCGATGGTCAGGGTATGTTCAAGCGCGATATAACCAAATTCGCTGGCCTTGCGCGGATAGGTGGTATTATCACCGTGAGTCATCGCCAGGCCGCCGCCCACCAGCACGTTAAACCCGACCAGTTGTCCGTTGTCGCTGACGGCGACGAAGTTCAGATCGTTGGCATGCACGTCGACGTCGTTTAGCGGCGGCACCACAACCGTGGTCTTGAACTTACGCGGCAGATAGGTAGGCCCCAGGATCGGCTCCTGGTCGGTGGTTTCGCTTTTCTCGCCGTCCAGCCAGATCTCGGCGTAGGCGCGGGTCTTGGGAAGTAAATGTTCGGAGATTTTTTTCGCCCACTCATAGGCCTGCTGATGCAACACCGATTCCACCGGATTGGCGCTGCACAGCACGTTACGATTGACATCCCCCGCCGTGGCGATGGAGTCCAGCCCCAGGCTGTGCAGCAGTTGATGCATTTGCTTCAGGTCGGGTTTGAGCACGCCGTGGAACTGAAAAGTCTGACGGGTGGTCAGGCGCACGCTGCCGTACAGGGTATGCTCGGCGGCAAACGCCTCGATGCCCAGCCACTGCCGCGGCGTTATGATCCCCCCCGGCAGGCGGCAGCGCAGCATCATATTAATCAGCGGCTCCAGCTTTTGTTCCGTGCGTTCGGCGCGCAAATCGCGATCGTCTTGCTGATACATGCCGTGAAAACGGATCAGCTGGAAATTATCGCCGTTAAAGCCGCCGGTCAGCCCGTCGTGCAAATCTTCGGCGATGGTGCCGCGCAGAAAATTGCTTGCCCCTTTCAGCCGTTCATTATCGGATAAGGGGGGAGTAGGTTGTTTTTCACTCATCAGTAGACGTCCCGCTGATAGCGGCGCTCGATGCGCAGCTCGCTTAAAAATTCATCGGCCTGCTCGGTGTCCATGCCACCGTGCTCGGCTACCACGTCCAGTAATGCCTGCTCTACGTCTTTGGCCATATGGTTGGCATCGCCGCAAACATAAATATGCGCCCCCTGCTCGATCCAGCGCCAGACTTCAGCGCCTTTTTGCCGCAGCCGGTCCTGTACATAGATTTTCTCCGGCTGATCCCGCGACCAGGCTAAATCAATCGCGGTCAGCAGGCCCTCTTTTTTGTAGCGCTGCCATTCCACCTGGTAGAGAAAATCGTCGGTAAAATGCGGATTGCCGAAAAACAGCCAGTTCTTGCCGGCGGCGCCATCCGCTTCCCGCTGTTGCATAAACGCGCGGAACGGCGCGATGCCGGTGCCGGGTCCAATCATGATGACCGGCGCGTCGGTATCGGCCGGCAGGCGGAAATTGTTATTGTGCTCGATAAAAATGCGTACCCGATCGTCCTCGGCCAGCCGGTCGGCCAGATAGCCGGTGGCGCCGCCGGTGCGCGGCCTGCCATCCACCTCATAACGCACCACGCCCACCGTGATATGCACCTCGTCGCTGACCTCCGCCTGCGACGAGGCGATGGAATACAGCCGCGGCGTTAGCGGACGCAACAGCGCCAGCAGCTGATCCGCGCCCAGTTCCACCGGCGCCTGGCGCACCATATCCACGATCGGCGTCGATTGGGCGTACCGCTGCAGGCGTTCCTTGTCCGCCGTCAGCGCCAGCAGCGCCTCGTCGCGGGCCATGGCGGCATACTCCCCGACGATAAGGGTAGTGTTCTGGGTCAGTTCGTAATGAGCGCGCAGCGCATCGGCGAGGGATAAGGTTTGTCCTTCCACCGCCACCGTTTGTCCGCCGTCCAGCCATAGCAGCGTCAAGAGTTCGTCCACCAGCGCCGGGTCGTTTTCATACCAGACGCCCAGGGCGTCTCCCGGCTGGTAACGCAGGCCGGAGTCGCCGAGATCGATTTCGATATGGCGCACGTCTTTCAGCGAGCTGCGGCTGGTAATTTTTTGCGACGCCGCAATGGCGGCCACCAGCGGCTGTTCTTTGGTATAAGGCGTGGAATCGACTTCATCTACCGCGCCGCTGAGGGTTATCTCGTGCCGGGCCGCGCTTTCCTGCGGCACCCGCGCTTTCAGCAGCGCCACGATATCCCGGCGCCAGGCTTGCGCCACCGGCTGATATTCAACATCGGCGTCAACCCTGTCCAGCAGGCGCTGGGCGCCGAGCTCGGCCAGACGCGCGTCAAAATCCTTGCCTATCTTGGCAAAGTGCTCATAGGACGTATCGCCGAGGCCCAATACCGCAAAGCGCGTATCGGCAAGCCGGGGGGCTTTTTTCGAAAACAAGTATTTATACAGCGCCACCGCCTCTTCCGGCGGATCGCCCTCGCCCTGGGTGGAGGCGACGATCACCAGCAGCTTTTCCTGGGCGATGTGTTTAAATTTATAATCGCCGGCGTTTACCAGGGTGACATCCAGTTTGGCGGCGATCAAATCGTCGCGCAGCTGTTCCGCCACCCGCCGGGCGTTGCCGGTTTGCGACGCGGACAGCAGCGTAATGGCGTGCGCCTGCGTCGGCGCGGGCGCCGGAGGGGTACCGGCGACGGGCGTCTGGTTGACCTGCCCCCAAAAATAACCGGATACCCAGGCCATCTGCAGCGGCGAAAAATCACCGGTTGCAGCCTGCAGGCGGGCGAGTTGTTCCGGATTCAGCGGGAGCAAAGAAGTTGGTGGGGCCTGAGTCGTCATTGCTGTTCGAATTTCCTTGTGCGTACCAGTAGGGCCGGGCGTGTATTAAGGGATCACCAGAGTTTGTAAGGTTACTCAGTGCGACGCAATCAATAAAGGATGCGATGGCAATAATAAATAACTAAATAGCCTAAAGAGTTATTTCGGTAAAACTTATTACTTAAACTGGTTAAGAAAGCGGGCCGCCTCATCCACCAGCAACGGACTTTGATGCCCGGCGCCGGATACGCTGATAAATTGCCAGTGAAACGGCATCTTCTGCTGTTCCGCCAGGGATTGCGCACGCCGGAAATACCAGCCGGCGCGTTCAAGCCGGTTCTTTCCCTGCGCCTGGGCCTGCGGGGTGCTGCGCATCGCGGTGCGCCGGGTGCGCCTATCCTGCTCTCCGACCATGATAAGCGTCGGCCGGGCAAAGAAGCGGGCTTCCTGGGCGGCATCCAGGGTAAAAGGCGCGCGCGCCAGCCCGTAGGGCCAGGACCGGCGCGGATCCGGCGGCGTCCACCAGCCGGCCGAGGCGCAGACCACCGCCCTGGCCGGCATATCCGGCAGCGCCATCAGCATCCGGTGGACAAACTGGCAGCCGGCGCTATGGCCGTACAACAGATAGTCGCTGCGGCGCGTAATGCCCTCGCGCCGCAGCGCGTTGAAAACATCGCCAATACGGGAATAGGACCATTGCGCTGCCGGGAGGACCGCAGGACCCGCCGCGGTATTGCCCAACATATAGCCCCGCGCGCCGG
The DNA here is from genome assembly GCF_046352915.1 of Sodalis sp. C49. Classification (NCBI taxonomy): domain Bacteria; kingdom Pseudomonadati; phylum Pseudomonadota; class Gammaproteobacteria; order Enterobacterales; family Bruguierivoracaceae; genus Sodalis; species Sodalis sp. C49. The sequence goes on from NZ_CP163303.1 coordinate 2,493,950, forward strand.
GATAACGCGTGCCGGGGAATTCGGGCGCTATAATAAGGAAATGGTAATGATTGGCCGCGGCGATCCATTGATCCCGCGCCTGGGCGCCGTCGCGTTTGACCCCGTGCAGCACCATGACCACCGGCATATCGCGCGCATCGGCCATCGGACGATAGAGATAGACCCTCATCGCGCCGTCGGCCGTGGGTATGGCGAGCGTTTCTCCCCCGGCGGCGCTGACGCGGCACGCGCACGCCGTCAGGGCGCATAACAGCCACAGCCCGGCGGTTCGCCGCGGCGAGAGGAATAAAAGCAAGGATTGGACCGCGTTCATGGTGTTTTGATGGCCCCTTAGCCAACTTATTACGGGTTGGCGGCACATAACATAGAATCATAAGCCGCATTTCGGTACCATGCAGCGTTTGTTTTGACAAGAGGCCCTATAGTGGTAACCACGTTATTTAAAGAATTTACTTTTGAGGCGGCGCACCGTTTGCCGCATGTGCCCGACGGTCATAAATGCGGGCGTTTGCACGGCCATTCGTTTATGGTGCGCGTGGAAATCACCGGTGAAGTGGATCCGTTCACCGGCTGGGTGATCGACTTCGCCGAGCTCAAGGCGCTGTTTCGGCCGATCCTCGACCAGCTTGACCATTATTATCTTAATGATATCCCCGGCCTGGAAAACCCCACCAGCGAAGTACTGGCCCACTGGATTTGGCAACAGCTTAAACCCCGCCTGCCCCTGCTGAGCGGCATCATGGTGAAAGAAACCTGTACCGCCGGCTGCATCTATCGCGGCGATCAATAACAGGCTCCGGCATCCGCCTGGCAAAGTCGCGCTATCGGCGGCGCGCCGGATAACGGCTTAGCCCCCGGCGGTGCCGGCCCGGGCCTGTCGTTTCGCCGGATCAGGCGATATTCAGGTATTTGTGGGTTTGCATGGACAGGCGCCAGTTGCGGGCGATGCAGGTGGCGATGCACAATTTCGTGGCGGCGTCCTGCCGGCTGACGGGCTGCAGGGCGATAATACGCGGTTTATCGTCTTCAAGTGTGGCCAGCAGCGCATCAAGCTGTTCGATATCCCGCTCCCGCGCCACCGGATGTTTAATCTCATCGGCGCGTTCCAGCGCCTGGGGCAGAATCGCCATACCGCCGCGCATGCCCACTTTAGGCGACACCGTTACCCAGGTCTGGCTGGTGCAACGCACCTCGTGGGTACCGCTGGTTTCAATCTGGCAGCTGAACCCCTGCTGTTCCAGCACCTGCGTCAGCGTATACAGGTCGTGGATGCACGGCTCGCCGCCGGTAATCACCACATGCCGCGCGGTATAGCCCTGTTGTTCAATCATCGCCAGCAGTTCCTCCGGCGTAACCGTGGCCCAGCGGTCGCTGTCGGCGGTTTTTAACGTAATGTCCCCCAGAGGGGCCTCCCGAAGCGGGTCCATTTCCCAGGTATGTTTGGTATCGCACCAGCTGCAGCCCACAGGGCAACCCTGCAGGCGGATAAATATCGCCGGCACGCCGGTAAAATAGCCTTCGCCCTGAAGCGTCTGGAAAATCTCGTTAAGCGGGTACTGCATGATGTTCTCGATTAATTGCCTAGCTATAAGGGCGGTGATTATTACATTTTAGCTGAAGCAGACCAAATTTCTCTTGCCGGCGGCACAATACCTAATGTTTCCTCACTGCCGCGTTACCCCCACAAAAGGCAACTGGCAATAAAAACCATTCCCCGGCGTCATCACACCCCGCTCGCGCGCGTTCAACGATACTGCCCTGTATCAGAGGTAAGTCCGCGGATGCCATTCCGCTTTTCTTTTTGAGACCTAACAGGAGCCAGATATGGGCACTTATGATAACGAAAGACCAGATAATTATCCTGATCAACGCGAGCATGAGAATGACTACGCCAATTACCCTCGGAATGAGGACGGTTACCGGGATCCCCATCATTATGGGCACGGCGGCCACGTCCCTCACCGGGGAGGAAGCGGCTGTCATGACTATCCGCCTCCGCTTTGCCAGCAGGATTTCCCGCGCGATAACTGTTACAGCTACATTGATAAAAACTATTACCGGGAAGTCGAGGCGCGCCACGGACGCGTGATAAACCCGCCATCACGCGCCCAGTTTCTGGTCAATGAGGGTTTGTTGGCGGCCTGGGAAGCCAATGAAATGGAAGGGGGCAAAAACTTTCCCGCCACCACAGGCGGAACACCTCCCCCACCGTTTCAAACCGATGCCTGGGGCGCCGCGCCGCCGCCTGATGGCTTTATCATCAGCGGCGGCAGGACCGGTAACCGTAATAGGGTCAATTTTACCGATGCCGAGCTAAACCAACTGGCGCCCCGGTTTGCCGGCTGGCCCAGGCTACGGGTAGCGCCGGGCCAGCGATTTAATGTGGAATGGTTTTATCAACAGGCGCATGTCACCCGGGGCTATCGCTGGTTTATCACCCGTGACGGCTGGAACCCCAATCAGCGTATTACCCGCGAGCAGCTCGAATCAAGACCCTTCTATGAGGATATCAGTCCGCTGGTTCCCTTCAATAATTTTCGTGACCAGTTGATCCCGCGGGTTTTTCATAGCGCCCCGATACCGTTTAACAAAAGAGGTCATCACATTATTGTCATGGTGTGGGTAACTGCCGATTCGCCGAACGGATTCTATCAGGGTTTTGATGTGGATATAGGTTAAGCCAAATAAACACTCCGCCGCTGGCCGATGGCGCTGCGGCGGCATATTAATATTACCAATCAGATCAGCACCAGGATCGCAGCAACTCTGCAATTAATTATACAGGCTATAATCCCAAACCGACCGCGTATGGATATTGATAATGGCTTTTATCAGGCCTTTGATGTGGATATTAATCAAATTAAATGCGCAACGAAATTATGTCCTGCCGCCGTCTATATCAACCGGGCGCGGGATTAACGTTATTTACGCTCATTCCAATGTTGAGCCGAGAGGGTTATCAAGCATAAAAGGCATTTGGCAACAAAAAACATTCATGATTGCAATCACATATTAATCATGAACCGTCAATCACAATGACCGTGTAATAATTTTGAAAATGGTACGGCCCTACTATTTCTAAATATATTACTTTTCATTTCAGGAGTGAACTATGAGCCATGTAGATTATAATCAAGATCCCAATCGCCCTGATGCCTATCGCAACGCCGATCACAATTCGGTTGAAAATTACCGCCCTGACTGTCCGCAACAGCCGCCTCATCCTTATCCCGTCAAACCGCCCTGTGGCGGTATTTATCCGGAGCCCTACCCTTTTTACCAGCCGCTCGACCCGCTAACCGGTCGCGTAGTGTCGCCGGCTTCACGCGCCCAAATTCTTCTGAATGTGAACGGCTTGGAATTCTTTACGGTAAATCAAACCACCGGTGGCAAAAATTTTCCCAACTTATTTGGTGGGCAAGTACCCTTTCCGTTTCAGGAGGATGTTGAAAGCGCAACGCCTCCCCCGGATAATTTTATACTTAGTGGCGGTCATCTTGATCAGCGCGGTAGAATTAATTTCACCGATGCGGAATTTGCTAATTTTCGCCCTCAGTTTACGGAATGGCCAAGACTGCGGGTAAATCCCGCTGAGGTATTGCGCATCCAATGGCTGATAGATGCCCCTCGAATTACTCGTGGTTACCGTGCTTTTATTACCAGAGATAACTGGGTGCAAAATGTACGCTTAACGCGAGCGCAGATTGAACCCGCCCCATTCTTTGATGAAATAAATCAGGCGAGCCCCTGGTTCGCTCATCAGGGTAGTCTACCGCCACGTTTAACATTTGATATGTCGTTACCTTTTAACAAACGAGGCCATCACGTCATCCTATTGCTTTGGCTCGTTGCCGATCAACCCTTTGCCTTTTATCAGGCATTTGATGTTGATTTTGGCTAATGTAACCGGCTTATTACATTTTCCCCCAATTACCTGATAACAAGGAACCCATCATGAGTTATATAGACAATAATCAACTTCCCTACCGGCCTGATCACTGTCAGGGTGGAGATTACCGGCAGAATTATGGCTATCCTCCTCCCTACCCTTTTTACGAGCCAATCGATCCGCAAAGCGGTCGTGTGGTATCACCGGCTTCGCGCGCGGTGATTATGCTCAATAATGGGTATTTACCACCGTTCCTGGTTGATGAAATGACCGGGGGCAAAAATTTCCCTGACTTATTTGCCGGCCCGGTACTTTTCCCTTTCCACACAGATATAGAAAGTTCAAATCCCCCGCCTGATGGACGGATCGTCAGCGGCGGTAATGGGGACGCACGCGATATCGTCAATGCCACAGATGAGGAATTACGTGTCCTGACTGGCGGCAATTTCAACCAATGGCCCAGATTACGGGTTAACCCGGCGCAATCCTTGACCATTCAGTGGGTGAACACCATACCCAGAGTCACCAGGGGGTATCGCGCGTTTATCACACGTGATAATTGGGATTCCAGAGTTCGCATTGCGCGTAATCAGCTGGAGCCCGTTCCGTTCTTCAATACGCTCAATCAGGGAGTTCCCTGGCAGGAGCACCTAGGCGATTTACAACCTCGAATAACGTTGCCTTTAGTGCTCCCCTTTAACAAAAGGGGTCATCATGTCATTATTTTACTCTGGCTGGTAGCCAATCAGCCTATTGCTATCTATCAGGCGTTTGACGTCGATTTCGGTTAGGTTATCCATTACTGGAACAAAGGTCCAGCTGCGGACATATCTGCCTATAGCTGGGCCGGAACTATTGCTCATTGACCCTATTATATCCCATATTTTTAAAAGATTTTGTTCACTGTCTATTCGATGATATTTAAACTGGCAGCAAAATTCTTAAATATCAAAACAACATATATTTATACCGGTTCCGCTTTATCAGGAGTAAATCATGAATAAAAATTATACCCTTAAAGATCATTTATCGAAAGTTAATCCTAACGACAATTACTCAAGGGACTATCGCAACAGTTGTAACTGGCGCGATGGTTATTCTTTATCACCTTATTGGGATCAGTCCAATAATATTCGCTATAACAACAGAGGCTGTTGTATAAACTCGACCGTCGACGATACGCCAGTGCCACCCTTGCCTATCGTTACTCCGGCTTCGCGTGCGCAAACCCTGGTCGATTTAGGCAGGCTTAGCCCCCTGCAAGTCAATACAGCAACCGGCGGAAAAAATTTCCCAGATCTCAATGGCGGAGCTGTTTTTTGGCCTTTCCAGGATGATGTCTGGAGTGCAACTCCGCCCGAGGATGGCTTTATTCTCAGTGGCGGCCAAAGTGGGGAGATTAGTGCAGTTAATTTTACCGATAATCAAATCGCCATCTTCACCTTGTTCGCTATTCGTCAATGGCCCAGGATACGGTTGAGCGCCGGTCAGATATTAAACATAGAATGGCTTTACGATAGGCGACGGCTCACCAGAGGCTATCGGGCGTTTATTACCCGCGACGACTGGAATCCCAATGCCCGTATTACGCGAGCTCAGTTGGAGCTGCGTCCGTTTTGGGAGAATATCAACCAAGAGTTCCCCTTTTGGCAGTTCCCGGCGCAGTTACAACCAAGAACGCATCATTCAATTCCCATTCCCTTCAATAAAAGAGGGCATCATGTCATCGTCTTATTATGGCTTATAGCTGATTTTGAAGATGCCGTTTATCAGGCTTTCGATATTGATATTGATTCAAACACTGTATATTAACATGGAAATAAGCCCTGCAATTTAAAAACAATTACCGGGTTTAATCATACATATAAAAGTAAATTAATTATACAGATAACTATAGAAATTTTTGCTATCAGGTTTTTCAACTTAATGTAAAAGATCATTCATTTCGCTGACGCTTACACTAATAATAAGATTTTCCGTTGCGAGTAAATCTGGAGACGCTTATGTACCATAAAGCAAAAACAGTTGACCCACCTAAAAAAAATTCAAATATTAAATGTTTTTATAGGGTGAATCATATCGGTAATGGCCATCGTCTCTTTAACCCACCCTATGCCCATTGTCAGCGAGATAAAATCCAGCGCGCCGAGTGCCCGCTATGTTCCGGCGAATCAAACGTTGATTATGGGGCCCGCCTTGGCCGCTTGACGGTCCCACCCTCACGTGCCCAGTTTCTTGCCAATCAGGGATATCTTGAAGTCTGGTTTGCCGAAGCCATAACCGGGGGCAAAAATTTTCCCGACCGGTTCCCGGGGCCTGTTCGCCAACCATTTCAGGATGATGTAGAAAGCTCAACGCCACCCTCTGACTTTTACATCCTTAGCGGTGGTCACCAGGATAGGCGGGGCCTGGTGTCTTTGGACGACCAGGATATGACTTTCTATTTAGGCATTCCCTTTACCTGGCCCAGGATCAGGGTAAACCGCGGTCAGGAATTATATGTAGAATGGTTATATTACGTCCTGCGCGCCACCAGGGGCTATCGGGCGTTTATCACCAAGGATGATTGGTCGCAACGATGGCCTTATTCTCGCGACCAGTTTGAACCGGTGCCGTTCTGGGAAATGCTGAACCCGCAAACCCCCTACTGGCAGCACGCGGCGGCATTAAAACCAAGAGATAACATGCTTATTCCACTGCCATGGAATAAAAGCGGTTACCATGTCATTCTTTTATTATGGCTAACTACTGACACATACTATGCCGTCTATCAGGCGCTAGATGTGGATTTCGGCTGAATCCCTATTAAACGACAAGAAAAAGCCCCATCTTTACGATGGGGCTTTTGAAGATGCGAAAAGTGATAAAAACATCATCCGCATTTCCTGTCAGCATGCCGGCAAACGACGCACTGAGTCGGGAATGGGCAATTATGCCTGGCCTTTCACTTCTTTCAGACCGTTGAACGGTGCGCGTGCGCCCAAGGCTTCTTCGATGCGAATCAGCTGGTTGTACTTGGCAACGCGGTCGGAACGGCTCATGGAACCGGTCTTGATTTGACCCGCGGCGGTGCCCACGGCCAGATCGGCAATGGTGGCGTCTTCGGTTTCGCCGGAACGGTGAGAGATGATGGTGGTGTAACCGGCATCTTTCGCCATTTTGATCGCCGCCAGGGTTTCGGTCAACGAACCGATCTGGTTGAACTTGATCAGGATGGAGTTGGCGATGCCTTTATCGATACCTTCTTTCAGGATCTTGGTATTGGTCACGAACAGGTCATCACCGACCAGCTGGATTTTGTCGCCCAGCACTTTGGTCTGGTAGGCAAAGCCGTCCCAATCCGATTCGTCCAGGCCATCTTCGATGGAGACGATCGGGTAGGTCTTGGTCAGGCCTTCCAGGTAGTGGGTGAACTCTTCGGAGGTGAAGGATTTGCCTTCGCCTTTCAGTTCGTATTTACCGGTTTCCTTGCTGTAGAATTCAGACGCGGCGCAGTCCATGGCCAGGGTGATATCTTTACCCAGCACATAACCGGCTTTTTCCACGGCTTCCTTGATGGCGGCCAGGGCGGCGGAGTTGGATTCCAGGTTCGGCGCGTAGCCGCCTTCGTCGCCAACGGCGGTATTCAGGCCCTTGGCCTTCAGCACTTTCGCCAGGTTATGGAACACTTCAGAACCCATGCGAATCGCTTCCTTGACGGTTTTAGCGCCAACCGGCTGGATCATGAATTCCTGGATGTCGACGTTGTTGTCGGCATGTTCGCCGCCGTTGATGATGTTCATCATCGGCAACGGCATGGAGAACTTGCCGGCGGTGCCGTTCAGTTCAGCGATGTGTTCGTACAAAGGCATGCCTTTGGACGCGGCGGCGGCCTTGGCCGCGGCCAGGGAAACGGCCAGGATGGCGTTGGCGCCAAATTTGGATTTGTTTTCCGTGCCGTCCAGATCGATCATGATCTTGTCGATATTGGCCTGGTCTTTCGCGTCTTTGCCCAGCACCGCTTCAGCGATGGGACCGTTAACCGCGGCAACCGCCTTGGTCACGCCTTTACCCAGAAAACGCGATTTGTCGCCGTCACGCAGTTCAAGCGCTTCGCGCGAACCGGTGGAAGCACCTGACGGCGCAGCGGCCAAACCTACAAAACCACCTTCCAGATGCACTTCTGCTTCTACAGTCGGATTGCCGCGTGAATCGATGATTTCACGGCCGATGACTTTAACAATTTTGGACATTTAGTATTTCCTCAGTACAAGTTAAAACAAAATTCCTGACGACCCGCCCGCGATACCCTGACCGCGCGCCGCCCGCCTGTTCAAATTTATTTCAGCTGACGCTTCTGGTACTCGCCGGCCGCCTTGACGAAGCCGGTGAACAACGGATGGCCGTCACGGGGCGTCGAGGTAAACTCGGGATGGAACTGGCACGCCACGAACCACGGATGATCCGGGTATTCAATAATCTCCACCAGGCGGTTATCCCCCGACAGCCCCGCAACGCGCAGGCCGGCGGCTTCGATCGGCTTTAACAGCATATTGTTGACTTCATAGCGGTGGCGGTGACGCTCGACGATGGTCTGCTCGCCGTACATGCTGCGCACCAGGCTGCCGTCGGTTAACTGGCAAGCCTGGCTGCCCAGGCGCATGGTGCCGCCCAGATCGCTTTGCTCGGTGCGCGTTTCCACGACGCCGTTTTCGTCGCGCCACTCGGTAATCAACGCGACCACCGGGTACTTACAGTCTGGCACAAATTCGGTGGAGTTTGCGTTTTCCATGCCCGCCACGTGCCGGGCAAATTCGATCAACGCCACCTGCAACCCCAGGCAGATGCCCAGGTAGGGAATTTTCTTTTCACGCGCGTACTGCGCGGTCAGGATCTTGCCTTCGACGCCGCGATAACCGAAACCGCCGGGAATCAGGATGGCATCGAGGTTTTTCAGGATCTCCACGCCGCGGGTTTCCACATCCTGCGAATCGATAAGCTTGATATTCACCGTCAGGCGGTTTTTCAGCCCGGCGTGCTTCAGCGCCTCGATAACCGATTTATACGCGTCCGGCAGTTCGACATATTTACCGACCATGCCGATGGTGACTTCGCCGCCCGGATTGGCTTCCTCGTACACCACCTGTTCCCATTCAGACAGGTTAGCCTCGGGACAGTTCAGGCTGAATCGTTTACAAATATAATCGTCCAGGCCTTGGGATTTCAAGAGGGCCGGGATTTTATAAATGGAATCAACATCTTTCAGGGAAATTACCGCTTTTTCCGGCACATTGCAGAATAAAGCGATTTTAGCCCGCTCGTTGTTGGGTACCGAGCGATCGGAGCGGCAAATCAGCACGTCCGGCTGGATGCCGATGGAAAGCAGTTCCTTGACCGAATGCTGGGTCGGCTTGGTTTTCACCTCGCCCGACGCGGCCATATAGGGCACCAGGGTGAGGTGCATGTAGATGGTGTGTTCGCGGCCCACGTCCACCGCCATCTGGCGGATGGCCTCGAGGAACGGCAGGGATTCGATATCGCCCACGGTGCCGCCGATTTCCACCAGCACCACGTCGTGGCCTTCGCCGCCTTCAAGGATGCGTTCCTTGATGTTGTTGGTGATATGCGGAATGACCTGGATGGTGGCGCCGAGATAATCGCCGCGGCGCTCTTTGCGCAGCACGTCGGAGTATATGCGGCCGGTGGTGAAATTATTACGACGCGACATTTTGGTGCGGATAAAGCGCTCGTAGTGACCCAGATCCAGATCGGTTTCCGCTCCGTCCTCGGTGACAAACACTTCGCCGTGCTGGATAGGGCTCATGGTACCCGGATCCACATTGATGTAGGGGTCCAGCTTCATGATGGTAACGTTGAGTCCCCGGGCTTCGAGAATAGCCGCCAGGGAGGCCGCGGCAATGCCTTTACCCAATGAGGAAACGACCCCGCCGGTTACAAAAATATAATTTGTTGTCATGCTGAACCTGAGAATTTAGGTGTAAAGACGGAATAACCAAGACGGGAAAACAGTATACCTGAAGCGCGAATCGGCCACAAACGTTCGTTTTGCAAATCGCGCAGGCGGCATAACGGCCGCATCAGCTGGCCCAGTCGATGACCGCTTGCCATAAATACCTTATTTTATAGTATATTAGCTACGAAAACGGCGTTATCGTTAACATAGCGGCAATGATGAGTTTACCCGGCGATTTCCCGTTTTTTTATTTGCCGCCAGGCGGCTTCCATCTGCTCGAGACTGGCCTGGGGCAGGGTTTGCCCCTGGGCCTGGATAATCTCTTCCACCTGGCGAAACCGGCGCTCGAATTTACGGTTGGCTTTTTGCAAAGCGGTTTCCGCTTTCTTGCCCAAATGGCGGGTCAGGTTGACGGTGGCGAACAGCAGATCGCCCAGTTCTTCCTCAAGCTTATCTTCATCCACCACCGCCTGGCGGGCTTCGTGCATCACCTCATTGATTTCTTCGTAGACCTTGTCCACCACCGGGCCGAGCGTGGTCCAGTCAAAACCCACCGTGGCGCAGCGCTGCTGGATTTTCTGCGCCTTCATCAACGCCGGCAGGGCGTCGGGAATATCGTCGAGCGGCGACAGGCGTTCTTTTTCCGCCCGTTCCCGCGCCTTGAGCTGTTCCCACTGGCCGGGAGGCGCCGCGCCGTCCTCGCCGGGCTGCCGGGCAAAAATATGCGGATGGCGGCGCTCGAGTTTATCGCTGATGGCGTCGCAGACGCCGGCAAAATCGAACAGTCCCTGCTCGCGCGCTATTTCAGCGTAAAACACCACCTGGAACAGCAAATCGCCCAATTCGTCGCGCAAATCGTCATAATCGCGCCGGGCAATGGCGTCCAGCACCTCGTAGGTCTCCTCCAGGGTGTAGGGGACGATGGTGTCGAACGTCTGGCGCTTGTCCCACGGACAGCCCGTGCGCGGGTCGCGCAGGCGGGTCATGATGGCCAGCAGCCTGGCCTGGGCGGCGGCCGAGGCATCGATGGCGTTCGCGGTCATATTATTCTCCGTGCAGCCGGCGCGCGTCGATCACGTCCGGCAGTTGATTAAGTTTGGACAATACCCGGCCAAGTACCTGCAGGTTATAGATTTCAATATCCATATCGATGGTCGCCAGTTGCTGTTTGATGTCGCTGCGGCTGGCCACGCCCAGCACGTTGACCTTTTCATTGGCCAGGATAGTGGTGATATCGCGCAGCAGGCCGCTGCGATCGTTGGCCACCACCCGCACCACCAGCGAGTAGCCGCTGGAATAACTCTCGCCCCAGACGGCGTCGACAATGCGTTCGGGGGCGTTGGCCTGTAAATCCGCCAATTGCTCGCAGTCCGCGCGGTGAATGGAGATGCCGCGGCCGCGGGTAATGAAACCGGTAATCTCATCGCCGGGGATCGGCTGGCAGCAGCGGGCGATATGGTGCATCAGGTTGCCGACCCCTTCCACCACCACCCGGCCGTTATCCTTCGAGCGCGGCACCGCGGACGGCTTTTGCGTCAGTTGCTTGAGCGCCGCGCGATCCTGCTCTTCCGGGCTGGGCTTGTTCAGCTTGCCCTGCAGGAAGTTAATCATCTGGTTGATGCGCACGTCGCCGCCGCCGATGGACGCCAGCAGCTCGTCGAGGGTATTGACGTTATAGCGCGGCAGCAGCAGCTTTTCGGCTTCCTTGATGCTCAGGCCCAAATGCTCCAGTTCATCGTCCAGCAGCTGGCGGCCGGCCAGGATATTCTTGTCCCGGTCCTGTTTACGGAACCAGTTATGGATCTTCGAGCGCCCGCGGCTGGTGGTGACATATCCCAGGTTGGGATTCAGCCAGTCGCGGCTGGGGTTCGGCTGCTTCTGGGTGATGATCTCCACCTGGTCGCCCATGCGCAGCTGGTAGGTAAAGGGCACGATGCGCCCGCTTATCTTGGCGCCGATGCAGCGGTGTCCGACATCGCTGTGGATATGGTAGGCGAAATCCAGCGGCGTGGAGCCGGCGGGCAAATCGATCACATCGCCTTTCGGGGTAAAGACATAGACCCGATCGTCGAACACCTGGCTGCGCACTTCGTCGAGGATTTCCCCCGAATCCGCCATTTCTTCCTGCCAGGCCAGCAGCTTGCGCAGCCAGGCGATGCGTTCTTCGTAACCGGAGCGCACGCCGCCGGTGGCGGTGGCGCCTTCCTTGTACTTCCAGTGCGCCGCCACGCCCAGTTCGGCGTCTTCATGCATCTGTCGGGTACGGATCTGGATTTCCAACGTTTTGCCGCGCGGCCCCAGCACCACGGTGTGAATGGACTGGTAGCCGTTGGGTTTGGGGTTGGCGACGTAATCGTCGAACTCATCGGGCAAATGGCGAAAATGCGTATGGACGATGCCGAGCGCGGCATAACAATCCTGCAGCCGCTCCACCACCACCCGCACGGCGCGCACGTCAAACAGCTCGTCGAACTCCAGCGATTTTTTCTGCATCTTGCGCCAGATGCTGTAGATATGCTTGGGCCGCCCGTAGATATCCGCTTTCAGCCCTTCCTCTTTCATCGCATCGCGCAGCGAGGCGACAAAATCATCGATATACTGCTCACGATCGATGCGCCGCTCATGCAGCAGCTGCGCAATGCGCTTGTACTCGTCCGGATGCAGGTAACGGAAGCAGAAATCCTCCAGTTCCCACTTGAGCTGGCCGATCCCCAGCCGGTTTGCCAGCGGCGCGTAGATATTGGAACTTTCTTTCGCCGCCAGCACCCGCTCGTCCTCAGGGGCGTCCTTCAGTTCGCGCAAATGGGCGATACGCTCGGCAAGCTTGATGACCACGCAGCGGAAATCTTCGACGATGGCCAGCAGCATGCGCCGGACGTTATCCACCTGCTCCGGCGCCATGGAGTCGTTAGTGGTGGCTTTTAACTGGCGGATGGCGTCCATATCGCGCACGCCGTGCACCAGATCGACGATTTTCTTGCCGAACTGCGTCTCGAGCACCGATTCTTCGACCACCTCGCTGTCGGCAAGGGGGAACAGCAGCGCCGCGCACAGGCTGTCGCTGTCCATGCTGAGCATGGACAGGATCTCCACCATCTCGATGCCGCGCCAGAGGATCAGCGCCGCCTCGGGGTGCTCTTTACATTGCTGCTCGCAATAACGCCAGGTTTCGGCCAGCCGCTCACTTGACTGCGGGTTGGAAAGACCCAGACTGGCAACCCAGTCTTCGGGGACAAACTCGCCCGCTGTATTCAAATGCGCACTTCTTACCGCAACCATATCCACTCCCTACTTTGCACAGACGCCGGCATCTTTTACAAACAACGTCATCGATTCAAGATGTCCGCTATGCGGAAACATATCCAGCATAGCCACGCGCGCCGGGACATACCCCGACGCCATCAACACAGTGCTATCCCGCGCAAGTGTTGTGGGGTTACAAGACACATAGACGATACGCCGGGGCGCCCAGGCGGCAATATGGGACATGACGCCCAGGGCGCCGGCACGTGCCGGGTCGAGCAATATTTTATCAAATCCCCGGTTGGCCCAGGGCCGTGTGGTCACGTCCTCTTCCAGATTGTCATGAAAGAAGGTGACGTTATTCAATAAATTCTGTTGTGCATTATATTGCCCATTCGCCACTAGCGCCGCAACCCCTTCCACGCCGATAACCTCGGCGCAGCGTTTGGCCAGCGGCAGGGTAAAGTTGCCCATGCCGCAGAACAAATCCAGCACCCGCTCATCCGCCCCGGGCGCCAGCCATTCCAGCGCCAGCGCCACCATGCGGCGGTTAACCTCGGCGTTGACCTGAATGAAATCCCTTGGGCTGAACTGTAGACGCAAATCGTCAATGTGGTATACCGGCGGCTCGCCATGCAGGCATTCCAGCGACTCGCTGTCCGCGGCCAGCCACATCATCACCTGATGGCGCGCGGCGAAGTCCAGCAGCCGCCGCCGGTCGCCGTCGTCAAGCACATCAAGATGGCGCAGCACCACCAGCGGCCCGTTGTCCGCCATCACCAGTTCCACATGCCCCAGGCGCTTGGCCGCCTTTAGCTGCGCCAGCGCCGCTTTCAACGGCGCCAGCAGTTGCTCCAGGCCCGGGATCAGGATGGGGCAATGGGTAATGTCCACCACATCGCTGGACTTCGCCTGGCGATAGCCCATGGCCAGGGAGCGGGACTTTTGGCGGTATTCCAGCCCCAGGCGCGCGCGCCGCCGGTAGCCGTAGGCGTCCGCGCCCACGCGAATGATAGCGCCCGGAATCGCGCCGATTTCCCGCGTCAGCAGCGTGCGCAGCGTGGCGGCCTTGCTTTGCTGTTGCAACGCCTGGCTGATGTGCTGCTGCTGGCATCCGCCGCAAACGCCGAAATGCGGGCAGCGCGGCGCGACCCGCTCCGGGCTGTCGTTTAACCTTTTGGTCACCCGGCCCCGGCTAAACTGGCGTTTGTCCTCGGTGATGCGCACCTCGGCCTGCTCACCCGGCAACAGACCGGGGATAAAAATCGTTTTCCCCTGGTGGCGCGCCACACCCTGGCCGAAACCATCCAGATCGTGACAGGTCACGGTCAGGGTTTGCTGTGTCGCCACGCGACGGTTTGCAGAGTAGAATTGCGCCATAATTGCTTGTTACAGGTTTCCTGAATAGCCGGGTTATCATTCTCCCATATTGGAACGCTATGACCAAATACAGCTTGCGCGCGCGGATGATGATACTGATTCTGGCGCCGACGTTATTGATCGGTTTGCTGCTAAGCGCATTTTTTGTCGTTCATCGTTATAACGAATTGCAGAATCAGCTTGTGGCTGCCGGCACGAGCATTATCGAACCGCTGGCGGTATCAACCGTCTACGGCATGACCCTTCATGACCGCGACTCGGTGCGCCATCTCGTCAACCTGCTGCATCGCCATCACTCCGATATTGTACGCTCGATAAGCGTGTTCGATGCCAATAATAAACTTTTCGCCACCTCCAACTACCACCAGAATATCAACCAACAGCAGTTGCCGCCGGGCAGTCCGCCGCCCGGCGAACTGACCCTGGCGCGCCTGGGCGGTACGCTTATCATGCGCGCGCCCATCTGGTCGGAGGATGATTTGCCCGACCCGGCAAACCAGGCCGACGCCCGCATCGCGCCGCTGGGCTATATTACCATTGAGCTGGACCTGGATTCGGTACGGTTGCAGCAATATAAAGAAGCCTTTGTCTCGACGCTGCTGCTGCTGCTGTGCCTGTGTATCGCCATGCTGTTCGCCTATCGCCTGATGCGCGATGTTACCGGCCCCATCCGCAATATGGTCAGCACGGTCGATCGCATCCGGCGCGGCCAGCTCGACAGCCGGGTGGAGGGGTATATGCTCGGTGAGCTGGATATGCTGAAAAACGGCATCAACTCAATGGCCATGTCGCTGACGGCATATCATGAGGAAATGCAGCAGAATATCGATCAGGCCACCTCGGACCTGCGCGAAACCCTGGAGCAGATGGAGATCCAGAACGTCGAGCTGGATCTGGCTAAAAAACGCGCCCAGGAGGCGGTGCGCATCAAATCGGAATTCCTGGCCAATATGTCCCACGAACTGCGCACCCCGCTTAACGGCGTCATCGGTTTTACCCGGCAGACGTTAAAAACGCCGCTGTCGCCGACGCAGCGGGATTACCTGCAGACCATAGAACGTTCGGGCAATAACCTGCTTAGCATTATTAACGATGTGCTGGATTTTTCCAAACTGGAAGCCGGCAAGCTGCTGCTGGAGGCCATTCCGTTCGCGCTGCGCGCCACCCTGGATGAGGTGATTGTCCTGCTGGCGCAGACCGCCCATGAGAAGGGACTGGAGATTACTCTGAACGTGCAGCAGGATGTGCCGGACGGCGTGGTGGGCGATCCCCTGCGCCTGCAGCAGGTCATTACCAACCTGTTGGGCAACGCCATCAAGTTTACCGAACAGGGCAATATCGATATCCGCATTGAAAAACACGGCACCGGGAATCATCAAATGGAGCTGGAGGTGCAGATCCACGATACCGGGATCGGCATCGCCGAACGTCAGCAGTCGCAGCTGTTCCAGGCGTTTCGCCAGGCGGACGCCAGCATTACCCGCCGCCACGGCGGCACCGGCCTGGGGCTGGTGATTACCCAGAAACTGATCAAGGAAATGGGCGGCGATATCAATTTCCACAGCCAGGTCGACCGCGGCTCGTCCTTTTGGTTTCATATCCCCCTGCAGTTGAGCGGGGCCGACGGCGCGCCGGATTATGCCCATCTGCGCGATAAAAGCCTGGCGTTTGTCGAAGCCAACCCCGCCGCCGCCCAGGCGACGCTGGATATGCTGCGCGCCACGCCGCTGACGGTCAGTTTCAGTCCGACGCTGACGCAACTGCCGGCGGGGCACTATGATATTTTGCTTATCGGCAAACCGGTGACGCAGCGCCTCTCGTTAATCGATATCAAGCGCGAGCTGACTGAAGCCGCCGGGATTGCCGGCTGCGTGATCCTGGCCTTGCCCAGCCCCGCCATGGTGGAGGCTGAGCAGATCAAACGCATGGGCGCCTGTGCCTGCCTGGCGAAGCCGGTCTCCGCCAACCGGTTTTTACCCTTGCTGCGCGCGCGGCCGCGGCCCGTGGTAAGCCAAGTCACGCCGCCCCGCGCCGCGCGCCTGCCGCTGACCGTCATGGCGGTGGATGACAATCCGGCCAACCTGAAGCTTATCGGCGCGCTGCTGCAAGAGCAGGTGGAACACACCATTTTATGCCAAAACGCCCGCGAAGCGCTGGCCTACGCCGACGGGCATCCGCTGGATCTGATCCTGATGGATATCCAGATGCCGGAAATTGACGGCCTGCGCGCGGCCGAGCTGATGCGGCAGTTGCCGCGCCACGCGCAAACGCCCATCGTGGCGGTTACCGCCCATACGCTGGGCAATGAGCGGGAAAAACTGCTTGAGGCCGGCATGGATGATTACCTGGCCAAACCCATCGACGAAAACAGATTGCAGCGGCTGCTGGCGCGTTATGGCGCCGAAGAGGTACGCCGCTCGCCGCACGCGCAAACGGCGGACGCGACCGCGGAGCAGGACAATCAGGACGCCACCCTGGATTGGCAGTTGGCGCTGCGCCAGGCCGCCGACAAACCGGATTTGGCCCAAGACCTGCTGGGGATGCTGGTCAGCTTTTTAATCGAGGTAAAACAACGGGTGACCGCCGTGGTAAACGGCGTCGAGGACCCGCATATCGGTGAGCTGGTGCACAAACTGCACGGCAGTTGCAGCTACAGCGGCGTGCCCAGGCTCAGGCGGCTCTGCGCCGATATCGAACGCCAACTGCGCGCGGGCACGCCGCTGGCGGCGCTGGAGCCGGAGTGGCTGGAAATGCTGGATGAAATTGAAAATGTCACCCTGGCGTCCGCGCCTTTTCTTACGGCTTAGGCGCCGCCGGCCAGGCCGCGCAAAAAAAAAGAGTGGCCGCCGTGAAGCTGCGCCACCCTTTACCCCGGCGTTTAGCCGGCGTCTTGTAAATCAGGCCATCTCGCGGGCCAGCTTGATGGTAGCCGCGATATTGCGCGCGGTCATGCGCACATTGGCGGCGGCGTTTTCCAGCGCGTCCTCCAGCGTGCAGATTTCATATAACACGCTGAACACCGCGTCCAGGCCGTGCTGATGCACCACCCCCACGTCGGCGGTCAGGCTGCCGGCGATGCCGATCACCGGCTTGTTATAGCGTTTGGCGACCAGCGCCACCCCAATCGGCACTTTACCGTGGATGGTCTGGCTGTCGATGCGCCCTTCCCCGGTGATCACCAGGGTAGCGTCCCTGACCAGGGCATCCAGTCCCAGCGCCTCGGTAACGATTTCGATACCTTTGCGCAGCTCCGCGCCGCAAAACGCCTGTAAACCGGCGCCCATGCCGCCGGCCGCGCCCGCGCCGGGGATATGTTCGACATCTTTATCCAAATCGCGTTTGATAATGGCGGCATAATGCCCAAGCGAGGCGTCAAGTTGCCGGATCATGGCAGGCGTCGCGCCTTTCTGCGGGCCGAATATCGCCGTGGCGCCCTCATCGCCGGTCAGGGGATTGGTGACGTCGCAGGCCACCTCGAAACGGCATTCCCTGATGCGCGGATCCAGATGGGTAATATCGATACGCGCCAGCTTATCCAGCTCGCCGCCGCCGTAACCGATCTGTTGACCCTGCGCGTCGAGCAGCCCGCCGCCCAGCGCCTGCACCATGCCGGCGCCGCCGTCGTTGGTGGCGCTGCCGCCGATGCCGATAATGCAATGTTTAACGCCGTGATCCAGCGCGCAGCGGATCAGCTCGCCGGTGCCGAAAGAGGTGGTTAACAGCGGATTGCGGTCGCAGGCGCGCACCAATTCCAGCCCGCTGGCAGCGGCCATTTCGATAAACGCGGTTTGTTTATCGCCGGACAGGCCGAAAAAGCCGTCCACCTGGTCGCCAAGGGGGCCGGTGACCCTGACCTTGACGATTTCACCCCCGGTGGCCGCCACCATGGCCTCCACGGTGCCCTCACCGCCATCCGCCACCGGCAATTTGACGTAATGGGCATCGGGAAACACGTCACGAAATCCCTGTTCGATCTGCGTTGCGACCTCCAAGGCAGACAAACTTTCTTTGTAAGAATCCGGTGCGATTACTATCTTCATAGACTACCTGCGCCTGTTGAGCTGAAGCCGGCAAAATAGCTATTTTGCCGCCTCGCAGGGCGCCGGTCCGGCGCCCGACCAATTTATTGCCGCTTAACTTCAATCTTGGCCAATTTTTCATAATAACAAGCCAGGGCGCTGTGATCCGCATTGCCCAAATCGTCTTGCTTCAGGGCCTGCATCATTTCCATTACCACCGCGGTTAACGGCAGTTGCGCGCCGACGCCATGCGACGTATCCAGGGCATTGGCCAGATCCTTGATATGCAAGTCAATGCGGAAACCCGGCTTGAAGTTGCGATCCAATACCATCGGCGCCTTGGCTTCCAGCACCGTGCTGCCCGCCAGTCCGCCGCGAATGGCCTGGAATACTTTTTCCGGGTCGACGCCGGCCTTGGTTGCCAGCACCAGCGCTTCCGACATGGCGGCGATATTCAGCGCCACGATCACCTGGTTGGCCAGTTTGGTGACGTTACCGGCGCCGATATCACCGGTATGCACCACGGAAGCCGCCATGGCCTTCAGCAGTTCAAAGCTCTTGTCGAATAAAGCCTTATCACCGCCGACCATCACGGACAGGGTGCCTTCGATGGCTTTGGGCTCGCCGCCGCTGACCGGGGCATCAAGCATGTCGATGCCTTTTTCCGCCAGGGCGGCGGCGATTTCGCGGCTGGCCAACGGCGCGATGGAGCTCATATCAATGACCAGGGTACCGGCTTTGGCGCCTTCTACCACGCCGTTTTCACCCAGCACCACTTCTTTAACATGCGGAGAGTTCGGCAGCATGGTGATAATGATATCGGTTTGTTCGGCCACGGCCTTCGCCGTGTCGGCTGAGGTGGCTCCGGCCGCAACCACTTCCGCTACCGCTTCGGTATTGCGATCCAGTACCACTAATGAGTAACCCGCTTTCAGCAGGTTTTTGCTCATTGGTTTTCCCATGATGCCCAAGCCAATAAATCCAATTTTCATTACTATTACCTCTTAACGCTTGCTATAAAAAGTGTAGGGCGCGTCAGACGCGCCATGTCGGTTATTTTTTAAATTTGTCGGCCAGCGCCTGGGTGCCGCCGCGGAATACGCCGAGATCGCTGCCGACCGCAACGAAGGTGGCGCCCCACTCCAGATAACGGCGGGCGTCGGCTTCCACCGGCGCCAGGATGCCGCTCGGCTTGCCATGGGCCTTGGCGCGGGCAAAAATATGGCGGATGACGCTTTGCACCGCTTCATGGCCCGGCTGTCCCAGGTAACCCAGCGCCGCGGACAAATCGCCCGGGCCGACAAAGATACCGTCGACGCCGTCAACCGCGGCGATGGCGTCGATATTGTCCACGCCTTCCTGGCTTTCGATCTGCACCAGCACGGTGA
Source organism: Sodalis sp. C49 (assembly GCF_046352915.1). Classification (NCBI taxonomy): domain Bacteria; kingdom Pseudomonadati; phylum Pseudomonadota; class Gammaproteobacteria; order Enterobacterales; family Bruguierivoracaceae; genus Sodalis; species Sodalis sp. C49. The sequence continues at coordinate 2,513,822 of NZ_CP163303.1, forward strand.
TATTGTCATTGATGGTGGCGTTATAGTCCGGCACGGTGCCAAACATATTGGAACGATGGGAAACCGACACGCCGCGGATGCCGGCGGGAGGATACCGGGTGGAGGATACCGCGCGCAGGGCCTGCTCTTCGGTTTCGACAAACGGGATCAGGAAATTATAAAAACCAATATCCAGCAGGCGTTTGATAATCACCGGCTCATTGGTTGGCGGACGCACCACCGGCGCGCTGTGGCTGCCCTTAAGCGCCATCAGCTGCGGAACAAAAGTGCCGACATCATTAGGCGCGTGCTCACCGTCCAGTACCAGCCAGTCGAATCCCGCCAGGCCCAACACTTCCGTGGTAATGGGATTTGCCAGCGCGCACCAGCACCCAATCTGGGTTTCCCCCTGAAGTAACCCCTGGCGAAAACGGTTAGGCAGTAGTGGAGTGTTCATAATTTACCTCTATGCAATGAAACAGAAAGTAGCGGGCCCCAAAACGCCGGGCCCGCGATATCAGGATTTAACCAGCACCAGTCGCTTGATTTCGCCGACCACCACCAGGTAGCACAGCATGGCCGCCAGGGCGGAACAGCCGACAAAGATCAGCGCGGCGTTGAATGAATGCAATTCCTTGACCATATAACCGATAGCCAGCGGCGTAACGATGGAAGCCACGTTGCCGAACACATTGAATATGCCGCCGCACAGGCCGATCACTTCTTTTGGCGCGGTATCGGAAATCACCGGCCAGCCCAGGGCGCCGAAGCCTTTGCCGAAGAACGCCAGCGCCATCAGCGCCACCACGATGACCGTATTGTTGGTGTAGTTGCACAGGATAATGCTGGTGGCCAGCAGCATGCCCACGACGATCGGTATCTTACGCGCCACGGTCAGCGAGTGGCCGCGCTTGATCAGAATATCGGAAACCACGCCGCCCAGGACGCCGCCGGCAAAACCGAACAACGCCGGGATCGAGGCAATCAGGCCCACTTTCAGGATGGACATGCCCTTATCCTGCACTAGGTAAATCGGGAACCAGGTCAGGAAGAACCAAGTAATACTGTTGATGAAATACTGGCCGAAAAATACGCCGAGCATCATGCGGTTGGTCAGCATCTGTTTGACATAATCCCAGCGCGGGCCGTCTTTTTTACCGTCTCTCGGCGTGTCCATATCGACCATGGCGCCGCCGGCGGCGATGTAATCCAGCTCCTGCTGCGAAACGCGGGGGTGTTTATTCGGGTTTTGAATATATTTGATCCACACCATCGTCATGATGAAACCCAGCACGCCCATGACGGTGAAGACATGTTCCCATCCCCAGGCATAGGTCAGCCAGCCCAGGATAGGAGAAAATATCGCCAGGGCGAAATACTGCGCCGAGTTAAAAATCGCCGACGCGGTGCCGCGTTCAATGGTGGGGAACCAGGCGGCGACGATGCGCGCATTGGCCGGGAAAGACGGCGCCTCGGAGAAACCCAGCATAAAGCGCAGGATAAACAGCGTCATCGCCGCGTAAGCCACCGGGAAAAAGCCGACGAATCCCTGCAGCAGCGTAAACAGCGACCAGAAAAACAGGCTGTAGGTATAAACGCGTTTGGACCCGAAACGGTCCAGCAGCCAGCCGCCGGGAATTTGCATAATAAGGTAGGCCCAGCCAAACGCGGCGAATATCTGCCCCATTTGCCCGGCGTCCAGCCCCAGCGTCTTGGCGACATCGGAACCGGCAATGGACAGGGTTGCCCGATCGGCGTAGTTAACCGCGGTGACCAGGAAGATAATTAATAAAATCACATAACGGACATGTGTTTTTGTTCTACTTGAAACCAGAGGTGTCGTGCTCATTGAATACGCTCTAATCAGGCGATAAACTTCGGGAACACAAAAAATCATTACCACACTATTTTTTGCGTTGCGCTTTTTTATCGTGAGTTAATATTTTCTCGTAAGAGTCTTTTTATTTCACCGGTAGGCCGGTTGGTGTCTTATTTAACTGACCTGCATAGTATAAAAACCATCGTGAAAAATGGCACTGTGCATAAGCACAACAATTAAGCCTAAAATAACCGATTTTTTGGACATGAGCACGTGAAAGCACGACGGTCGTCACGTTATTTTTTGGCGTGGATTCTGCCGCGAATGAAGGGTGACCTTTATCACATTATACTGAACATATGACAAATAAATCCCGGGTATAGCCGCTATAAAATCGTGCATTTGCACAATGAGAAGTGCCCCTATTCCGCATATAATATCCTCATCACCCGTATTGTTATCCTGGCTGAACGCTGGTTCGGGTTATAACAACAGATTAGTATTTGCGGAGACGTTTATGTCATCAACAATAATGACCAATGCGGAAAAGGCATTGTATATCAAAGTTCACGTCGACGATAACGTCGCGATTATCGTGAACAATAATGGTTTGCCGGCCGGCACTCAATTCGCGGACGGCTTGAAATTAATCGAGCATGTTCCGCAAGGGCATAAAGTCGCCCTGCGCGATATCGCTATCGGCGGCGATATCGTCCGTTATGGCGAAGTGATTGGCTATGCCTTGCGTGAAATCAAACAGGGCAGCTGGATTGATGAATCGCTGGTCGAGATGCCCAAGGCCCCGGCGCTGGAAACCCTGCCGCTGGCCACCAAGGTCCCGCCGACGTTGCCGCCGCTGGAGGGCTATACCTTCGAAGGATACCGGAATGCCGACGGCAGCGTCGGCACTAAAAACCTGCTGGGCATTACCACCAGCGTACAATGCGTGGCCGGCGTGGTTGAATACGTGGTGAAACTGATTGAACGCGATCTGTTGCCAAAATACCCCAACGTCGACGGCGTGGTCGGGCTAAGCCATCTGTACGGCTGCGGCGTGGCCATTAATGCGCCCGCCGCGGTGGTGCCGATTCGCACCATCCATAATATCTCCCTCAACCCGAATTTCGGCGGCGAAATCATGGTGATCGGCCTGGGCTGCGAAAAATTGCCGCCCGAACGCCTGCTGGCCGGCACCGAGGATCAAATTCCCATCGCGGTGGAACGCCCGGGGGTGAGCATCACCCGTCTCCAGGACGAAAAACACGTGGGCTTCAAGTCCATGGTGGATGATATTCTGCAGGTAGCGGAAGATCATCTGCAGCGTCTGAACACCCGCCAGCGTCAAACCTGCCCGGTATCCGATCTGGTGGTGGGCACGCAGTGCGGCGGCAGCGATGCGTTCTCCGGCGTAACCGCCAATCCGGCGGTGGGCTTTGCTTCCGATCTGCTGGTGCGCTGCGGCGCGACGGTGATGTTTTCGGAAGTGACCGAAGTGCGCGACGCCATCCACCTGCTGACGCCGCGGGCGGCTGACGAACAGGTGGGACGCCGGTTGCTGGAGGAAATGGCCTGGTATGATAATTACCTTGACGATGGTAAAAGCGATCGCAGCGCCAATACCACCCCGGGCAATAAAAAAGGCGGTTTGGCCAATATTGTTGAGAAATCGCTCGGTTCCATCGCCAAATCAGGCACCAGCGCCATTGTGGAGGTGCTCTCCCCCGGCCAGCGTCCGACGAAAAAGGGGCTGATTTTCGCCGCCACCCCCGCCAGTGATTTTATTTGCGGTACCCAGCAGCTTGCCTCCGGCATCACCATACAGGTATTTACCACCGGGCGCGGCACGCCCTATGGTTTGGTGGCCGTGCCGGTGATCAAGATGGCGACGCGCGACGCGCTGGCCGACCGCTGGTTTGATTTGATGGATATCAGCGCCGGTTCCATCGCCACCGGCAGGGCAACCATTGAAGACGTGGGCTGGCAATTGTTTGAACTGATCCTGGATATCGCCAGCGGCCGCAAAAAAACCTGGTCCGATCAATGGGGCATTCATAACGCCCTGTCGGTATTCAACCCGGCGCCGGTGACCTGATTACCCTTACCACCACTGAACCACCCTTTGCTATGTGTGAATGAACTTTGATAGGTTGGCCGGGAATCGCTCCCGGCCTTTTTTTTTACCCCAGGATTAGCCTGCGGCTGTCGCCACGGCGCCCACGCCCAAGGCGGACCGGGGCGCCGCCCAGCGCTAGCGCACCAGCGCCGGACGTTTATTATCGAAGCGCCAATTGGGGATCAGGTATTGCATGGCGATGCCGTCGTCACGCGCGCCAAGGCCATGTTGCTGATAGAGCGCATTGCCCTTCATCAGCTGATCCCTATCCAGTTCAATACCGAGCCCCGGTTTTTCCGGCACCTTGACTTTACCGCCGACGATTTGCAGCGGCTCCCTGGTCAGGCGCTGGTCCCCTTCCTGCCAGATCCAGTGGGTATCGATGGCGGTGATGTTTCCCGGCGCGGCGGCCGCCACGTGGGTGAACATCGCCAGCGAAATATCGAAATGATTGTTGGAATGCGAGCCCCAGGTCAGTCCCCATTCGTGGCACAGCTGCGCAACCCGTACCGACCCCTGCATTGTCCAGAAGTGCGGATCGGCTAAGGGAATGTCCACCGATTGCAGCGCCAGGGTATGCCCCATTTGCCGCCAGTCGGTGGCGATCATATTGGTGGCGGTGGGCAGGCCGGTGGCGCGCTTGAACTCCGCCATCACCTCGCGGCCGGAAAAGCCCTGCTCGGCGCCGCAGGGATCCTCGGCATAGGCCAGCACCCCGCGCAGTTGTTTGCCCAGGGCGATGGCCTCGGCGAGCGACCAGGCGCCGTTGGGGTCCAGGGTGATGCGCGCCTGGGGAAAACGCGCCGCAAGGGCGGTAACCGCCGCGGCTTCCTCCTGCCCGGCCAGCACCCCGCCCTTGAGCTTGAAATCATTAAAACCGTATTTTTCATAGGCGGATTCGGCTAGGCGCACCACCGCCGCCGGCGTCAGCGCCTGTTCATGCCGCAGCCGATACCAATCGCAGGTCTCATCCGCCTGGCTGCGGTAAGGTAAATCGGTACGCAGGCGATCGCCGATATAAAACAGGTAGCCGAGCATTTCCACCTCGTCGCGCTGTTGCCCCTCGCCCAGCAGCGCCGCCACCGGCACTTCCAGGAACTGGCCCAGCAGGTCAAGCATCGCCGCCTCGATGCCGGTGACGACATGAATGGTAATGCGCAAATCGAACGTCTGCAGGCCCCGGCCGGCGACATCCCGATCGGCGTATTGCCGGCGCACGGCGCTCATGACATTTTTATATTCGCCCAGGGGCTGGCCGACCACCAGCGCGGCGGCGTCCTCCAGGGTCTGGCGTATTTTTTCTCCGCCTGGGATTTCTCCCACGCCGGTATGCCCGGCGTTGTCGGTAAGAATAACGATATTGCGGGTGAAAAACGGGCCATGGGCGCCGCTGAGGTTAAGCAACATGCTGTCATGGCCGGCAACCGGGATGACTTGCATCGTGGTGATAACAGGAGTCATATTTTTTCCTTGGCAAAGGGCACAATACGGAGACGGAGAACCGTCGCAAACGGAAACGCTGGCATGACTATAACGTCATGGCAAGCCCCTGACATTATGCAGATGCATAAGCCTTGACGAAGAATCTGGACTGAAATTGCCGTTTTAATGACCTGCCGTGAGCCATCTCACTAATCGGGATTCTTTTATGTGACCCCGATCCTGAAATGGAAAAAATAATAACTTCTTGAAATGAAACGTCATTTTAAAAAAGGACCGACAGTCGCTTGCACTGATATGTTATACCGATCACAAATTTCCCTGGATCTTCGACCCAGGTCACATCGCCCTGTTCGTTCGCCTTAAAACCCCTTGTTTTGCCACTTTTCATTCAGTCATCAGCACAATGTACAGCCAACCCCTTCCCCTTATACTCAGCTCTTGCTTACCCGTGCCGGAAGTCATCGGCCACAAAAATGTCAGCGCTACCATAAGACGATAATAGCTATAAAGCAACGCGGGACGCCCTACCCACGTACCCGATATCCCGATCACATTCCCCTACCGGGAAGAGGAATCATGGCCGAAAACTCAATTTCCGTCGCCACCCACAAAACCCGCTCCAGGTTTTGGATCCTGGCAATCCTGTTTATCATCAGTACGGTTAATTACGCCGACCGTTCCACCCTGTCCATTGCCGGTCCACACGTCGCCGCCGACCTGGGGCTCGACCCGCTGCAAATGGGCTATATCTTCTCGGCGTTCGGCTGGGCTTATACCCTGGCGCAGCTGCCGGGCGGCTGGCTGCTGGATCGGTTTGGTTCAAAAATCATCTATGGCGCCGCCATTCTGATCTGGTCGATATTTACCTTTATGCAGGGGTTTGTGCACTTCTTCGCCTCCGCGGCGATGATGCTGTTTATCCTGCGCTTTATGGTCGGGTTCGCCGAGGCGCCGGTGATGCCGGCCAACAGCCGCATCGTCTCCGCCTGGTTCCCGGTCAGGGAACGCGGCACCGCCTCGGCGATATTTAATATTTCCCAGTATGCCGCGCTGGTGATCTTCAATCCTCTGTTGGGATGGATTACCCAGGAAGTAAGCTGGGAATACGTATTTATCGTCATGGGCGTGGTGGGCGTGGTGCTATCCCTGGTCTGGTTCAAGACCATGTACAGCCCGCTCGACCACCCGAAGGTCAGCAAGCAGGAGCTGGAGTATATCCGCGCCGGCGGCGGCCTGGTGGATATGGATAACGCGGCGGCCCACCAGAAAACCGAGGCCGGACCGCAGATGGGGTATATCAAGCAGCTGCTTTCCAGCCGGATGCTGCTGGGTATTTACCTGGCCAACTATTGCGTTAACGCCATCACCTGGTTCTTCTTGTCCTGGTTCCCCATCTATCTGGTGAAGGGACGCGGCATGTCCATCCTGCAGGCCGGTTTTGTCGCCGCGCTGCCGGCGATCTGCGGCTGTATCGGCGGCGTGCTCGGCGGTATTTTCTCCGATTATCTGCTTAACAAAGGATTTTCGCTGTCGGTGGCGCGCAAGACGCCGATCATTATCGGCATGCTGATGTGCACCAGTATGGTGATTTGCAACTACACCACTTCCGACGTGGTGGTGGTGGCGGCCATGTCGCTGGCGTTCTTCGGCAAAGGCATCGGCGCGCTGGGCTGGACGGTCAACGCGGACACCGCGCCGAAAGAAATCGTCGGCCTGAGCGGCGGCGTACTGAACCTGGTGACGCAAATCGGCGCCATCACCACGCCGATTGTCATCGGTTATATCCTGAATAAAACCGGATCCTTTGACGGCGCCCTGATTTATGTCGCCGCCAACGGCCTGGTGGTGATTTTGAGTTATCTGTTTATCGTGGGCAAGATTCAACGCCTGGTGCTTAAGCCGCTGACGGCGTAAGGTTTTTTTTGACATAGCAGTTTGCAACCGCAGGAGTAGGGAATGGATCACAGCGATTTTAACGGTGCGCCGACGGTGACCGCCATGCAGGTTATCCCGGTCGCGGGCCATGACAGCATGCTGATGAATATCGGCGGCGCCCACGGCGCCTATTTTACCCGCAATATTGTCATCCTTACCGACAATGCCGGGCATACCGGCGTCGGCGAGGCCCCGGGCGGCGAGGTGATTTTAAACACGCTGCTGGCCGCCCGGCAACGGGTGGTGGGCCAGCCGCTGGCGACGCTTAACCGCATCGTGCACGACGTGCACCAGGGGCATGTCAGCAACGATTTTGATTCTTTCGCCCAGGGCGCCTGGACCTTTGAACTGCGGGTAAACGCGGTGGCCGCTCTCGAGGCCGCGCTGCTGGATCTGATGGGCCAACATCTCGGCGTGCCGGTGGCGGAGCTGCTCGGTCCTGGTAAGCAGCGCGACAGCGTGCCTGTGCTGGGGTATTTGTTTTATGTCGGCGACAGGAGCCTTACCGACCTGCCCTATCAGGCCGGGCCCAGCCGGCCGTCCCATGACTGGTACCGGCTGCGCCGCGAAACGGCCATGACCACCGACGCCCTGGTGCGCCAGGCGGAAGCCGCGCAGGATCGTTATGGCTTCAAGGATTTCAAACTCAAGGGCGGCGTGCTGGCCGGCGCCAGCGAAATAGAGACCGTGACGGCGCTGGCCAGGCGGTTTCCGGACGCGCGTATTACCATCGACCCCAACGGCGCCTGGTCGCTTAGGGAAGCCATCGATTTGTGCCAGGATATGCGCGGCGTGCTGGCCTATGCCGAGGACCCCTGCGGCGCCGAGCAGGGCTTTTCCGGGCGCGAGGTGATGGCGGAATTCAAACGGGCCACCGGGCTGCCGGTGGCGACCAATATGATTGCCACCAACTGGCGCGAGCTAAACCACGCGGTACAGCTTAACGCCATTGATATTCCGCTGGCCGACCCGCATTTCTGGACCCTGCAGGGCGCGATACGCGTGGCGCAGCTGTGCGATGAATGGGGCCTGACCTGGGGCTGTCATTCCAATAACCATTTTGATATTTCGCTGGCGATGTTTATCCATGTCGGCGCGGCCGCGCCCGGTAAGCCCACCGCGCTGGATACCCACTGGATTTGGCAGGAAGGCGAGCATCTGACCAAAGAACCGCTGCAAATCGTCGACGGCGCGATCACACTCAACGGTAAACCGGGGCTCGGCGTGGAAATCGATATGGCGCAAATCGAACGGCAGCATGAGCTTTACAAGCGCATGCCGTCCGGCGCGCGCAATGACGCGCAGGCGATGCAGTATCTGATTCCCGGCTGGACCTTTGACCGGAAACGGCCGGCGATGCTGCGTTAACACATCAAGGGTACGGCCAGCCGTACCCTGAGTTTGCCGGCGACATGGGGTGGGCCGCGGACGATGGGATCAGGCTTCGTCATCCAGCTGCAGCGCCACGTAGAGCAGCAGCCGATCGTCAAAGTTGGCCAAATCCAGGCCGGTCATTTCCGAAATGCGATTGAGGCGGTACTCCAGGGTGTTGCGGTGGATAAACAGCGCCTTGGAGGTAGGCGTGGGCTGAACGTTATGGCGGAACCAGGCAATCAACGTGCGGCGCAGCAGGCCGTTGTTATCCATGGCCTTGAGTTTGGCCAGCGGGCGCACCAGCTCGCTGGCCTGCCAGCCGCCGCGCAGGCTGTCGAGCAGTACCGGCAGCATCAGGTCGGGATAAAAATAACGGCGCTGCTCGGGCAGCCGCTGCTTGCCCACCGACATGGTGGTGCGCGCGGTACGCCAGGAGCGCGCAATACCGCCGGCGCCGGGGAAAAAATTGCCCAGGGCGATACGTACCCGCAGGCGGCTGCTTTCGGTCATGCGCGAAAACAGCGTATCCACCCGCCGGCGATGCTCTTCGGCATCCCAGCGCCCGTGGCTGTTCAGCGCGGGTTTCAGCACCACCATTTCCGTCAGCGATACGATGGCGATCAAATTATCGCGCTCCGGCGTGGTGAGCAGCGTTTGCAACTGCTGCAGCTCCGCCATGGCGCTGTCGACGCCGAACTGCCCGCTGTCCACCTCCACCACCGCCGCCACCCTGGGCTGGTTGATATCGATGCCCAGCCGCTGGGCCCATTCGATCAGCGCCGGCGTGACTTCCTCGGCGCGGATTAAATTCAGCACCAGTTCCTCGCGCAGCCGGCTGTCCTGCGCCAGCATATGCAGCAAGCGCGCCTGCTCCAGCATCATTTCCGCCGTCATGCAGACCAGCTCGCCATACTGCCGCAGTTGACTGGGATTGCCGGTCAGGCCGATAACGCCGACGATATTGCCGTCGATTTTCAGCGGGAGGTTGATACCGGGCCGTACCCCGTGCAAATGCCGGGCCACGCCGTCGTCGATATCCACGACCCGGGCCTGCGACAGGGCCAATAACGCGCCTTCGTGCAGTTCACCGACCCGCTCTTCATCGCCGCTGCCGATAATGCGGCCGCGCGCATCCATCACGTTGATATTGCTGTCGATAATCTGCATCGTTCTTGCCACAATTTCTTGCGCCAATTTCGCATCAAGATGATACGTTGCCATCCCCGCCTCGGTTCTGTTAAGCCCTTTGCCCTATTATACCCGGGTGTTGGCGCTCATACATTGTGCAGAAGCACAAAGCGTGATCTTGCTCGCTTATTTTGTGCGGGATATCACATTCTTTCGGGCAAAAAAAGACGGCGTCGTGATGACGCCGTCTTGGTGGCGAGAGCCGGACGCGGGGGATTACTGCGCCAGCAGGTAAAGCGTGGTATCGCCGCGTTTGACGTTTAACGCCAGTATCGGCGGCTTGGCATCCAGGATTTTACGCAGTTCGCCGATATTCTGCACCGGCTGCTGGTTGACGCCCAGGATGATATCGCCCTTCTTCAGGCCGACTTTCGCCGCGGTGCTGCCCGCCTTGACATTGTCCACCTTGACGCCCTGCTGATCGCCGGTATCCATGTTGCTCAATTCCGCGCCTTCGATGCCGGTAAAGACATTGCCCGAATCAAGCTGCGGCTGGGTGCTCTGCTCCAGGATCACATCGACGGTTACCGGCTTGCCGTCGCGCAGCAGGCCGAGCTGGACCTTGGTGCCGACCGGCTGCGAGCTGACATCCGCCCGGAACGCGGCAAAGCTGTTGATGGGCCGGCCGTTCATGGTGACGATGACATCGCCGGCTTTCACCCCGGCCTTTTCGGCGGCGGATTTAGGCATCACCTGGCTGACAAACGCGCCGCGCTGGGCGTCGACTTTCATCGCCTTGGCAAGCTCCGGATTGAGCTCGGTGCCGAGAATGCCGATTTCGCCGCGCCTGACCTGGCCATAGGCCACCAGCTGCGCCGTCAGGTTTTTCACCATGTTGCTGGGAATGGCGAAGCCGATACCGATATTGCCGCCGTCCGGCGCCAGTATGGCGGTATTGATGCCGATAAGCTCACCGTTGAGGTTAACCAGCGCCCCGCCCGAGTTGCCCCGGTTGATGGCGGCATCGGTCTGGATAAAGTTTTCATAGTTTTCAATATTCAGCCCGCTGCGCCCCAGCGCGGACACAATACCCGAGGTGGCGGTTTCCCCCAGGCCGTAAGGGTTGCCGATGGCCACGGTATAATCGCCGACCCGCAGTTGGTCCGAATCGGCCATCTTGATGGCGGTGAGGTTTTTAAAGTCGATCAGCTGCACCAGCGCCAGATCGGAACGGGGATCGCGGCCGATGATCTTGGCGTCGAACCGGCGGCCGTCATACAGCTGCACCTGGATTTTAGTGGCGTCGTTGACCACATGATTGTTGGTCACCACGTAGCCTTTCTGGGCATCGATAATCACACCCGCGCCCAGCGCCATGAATTTTTCCTTGGCCGGCGGGGTATTGCCCTCGCCGTCGCCGCCGCCGTCCTCATCGCCGCCCTGGCACAGGGGCGACGCCTGGAAAGGCGACCCTTCCTGGCACAGCGGGGAATCCTGGCCAAAGAACTGCTGGAACTGCTCGGGCACGCGCGCCGAACTGACGGCGGTGCTGCCTTCGACGCTGATGCTGACCACCGATGGCATGACTTTTTCCAGCATCGGCGCCAGGCTTGGGAGCTGCTGATTGGTCGAGGCGGTTTCCGCCGCATACAATGAAACAGGCGCCAGCGCCACACCCAGACACAATGCCAGCGCACTCAGGACCAAAGAAGTTTTTTTCATTTAACATTGTCTCAACTGTAAGTATCAGGTAATGATGCGGACCCATTGCTGTGGTCGTATCTGTGAGATTAATCAAATAACCCGAAGTTCAGTAGCAAAAAAACCATAATGGTAAAAAAGTATTGGGCGTATTTACAAATACTGCGCTAACCCTGACTTACTCCGCGGCCATTAAGCGGCGGTATTCATCCCAGGCATAAAGATCGGTCATGCCGCTAATATAGTCCTGAATTAAACGCGCCCGATAATAAAATTCCATCATGGGCTGCTGGCGCGACGGGTAGCGATTTAACCCGGCTACCGCTTCACCATAAGCCAGACGATGTTTGGTGGATAATTTATGAAACAGGCGGGTGGGGATCATGTAGTCCCGGTGGTCATCCTGCGCCGCCAGCTCGCGAAACGCCGCCAGCGGCATATCCAGCAGGGGGTTGTAGATTTCCAGCAGGCCGCTGATAACCCGGTAGCCCTGTAATTCCAGCTGTTCTACTTCCGGATGGTTGAACACATGTTTGAAGGCCACGCCTTTGAATATTTTCAATAAGCGGTAAGCCGGACTGGAATCTTCCAGCAGCGCCTGGTTAAAGCATCCGTCGAATATCGGCGACAGATTATCGAGAAACCGTTTTGCCGCATGGGGCACCAGCCGTGCCACGGTATTTACCCGCAAATACATAAAAAACTGATCGCCGCTGCGCAGCCCCTGGTTGCGCATTATCTTATCGAATGCCTGGCCGACCACCTTTTCAAATAAATCGCCTTTCTCCACGCCGCCCCATTCTTGTTGCAGGTAGTTATAAAGCTGTTCGACGGTAAAGATCTTTTTTTCCACCGCATCTTCGAGATCGGCGATGCAATAAGAAATATCGTCGGCGGCTTCCATGATATACGTCAGCGGGAAGCGATGAAATTCCCCCAGCCCCAGCTGTTCGCGCAACGCTTTGACATACTCTTCCTCGGCAAGATAGTAGCCCGGTTTTTTCATCAGATAGCTGAATTCGTCCGGTATCGCGCCGCGCCAATAGGCCGGACGGGTATATTTTAAAATACAGCCCACCTGGGCATAGGTCAGGTTCAGCTTCAGCAGGCTGTGCACCATGCGGATGGCCTGGGCATTGCCTTCGAAATGACACAAATCGAGCCGGATACGGCTGCGCAGCGCGTTGTCGTCATCCTCGCCGGCGCGCAGGCGCAATACCTCGACCCGGCAACGATCGTTACCCTGGGCCTCGTTGCCCAGGCCGGCGATGTCCAGGCGCTGGCTGAACCAGTCGTTGATGGCCGCCTCGCCGAAATGACCGAACGGGGGATTGCCGATATCATGCATCAGGCACGCCATTTCCACGATGCTTTCAAACGGCGCCTCCAACTGCTCCAGCCCCAGCGGCGCGATGCGCCGCTCGCGTTTGAGCTGGTGGAAGATTTCTTTGACGATATGCCGTCCGACCTGTTGCACCTCCATGGAATGGGTCAGCCGGGAGCGCACCGCCGCGTTGCGTTCCAGGGGAAAGACCTGGGTTTTCTGCTGCAGGCGGCGAATGGCGGCGGAATTGATAATCCGCCCCCGATCGCTTTCAAACTGGCGGATGACGCTATATTCATCCTCGGCGACGATGGGATGGCTGAACGGGCGCTGAAAACTGAGTTTCTTGCTAAAGTCGATTGCGGACATCATGTTCCCCGGGATGATTTCTTATACCGTGATACCCATACCCGCCGCTAAATGCAACAGCGGCGACAATTATTTCCCGGCCGCGGCCGTGATAGAATGGCGGCGCCGATTAAACGGCTACGTTACTATTCACTATTTATTATCCACTGTTTCTTAACCAGAAGGACAACCAGATGAGAGTAGGCATTATCGGCGCGATGGAACAGGAAGTGGCCCTGCTGCGCGACCAGATAGAAGGCCGCACCACCTGGCAGCAGGCGGGATGCGATATTTACAGCGGCCGGCTCCATGGCGTCGACGTGGCCTTGGTGAAATCCGGTATCGGCAAGGTCTCGGCCGCGCTCGGCACCACGCTGCTGCTGGATCATTTCCAGCCGGATTATGTTATCAACACCGGCTCCGCCGGCGGTCTGGACGCATCCCTGAATGTCGGGGACATCGTCGTGTCCGACGAGGTGCGTTACCACGATGTGGATGTCACCGCCTTTGGTTACGCACCGGGGCAAATGGCGCAGTGCCCGGCGGCCTTCGCCGCGGACGCGTCGCTGATCGCGCTGGCGGAGAGCTGCATCGCCCGGCTGGATCAGCACGCCGTGCGCGGCCTGGTGGTCAGCGGCGACGCGTTTATCAACGGCGCCGACCCTCTGAGCCGTATCCGCGCCACCTTTCCCCAGGCTATCGCGGTGGAAATGGAAGCCACGGCCATTGCCCACGTATGCCACCAGTTCGCGGTGCCGTTCGTGGTGGTGCGCGCCATTTCCGATGTGGCGGACAAGGCGTCCCACCTGAGCTTTGACGAATTCCTGGCGGTGGCGGCCAAACAGTCCAGCCGCCTGGTGGCGGCCATGCTGCAGACCCTGGCCGGACAGCGGCAGTAATGTCGCCCATCCGGGTGACGCGCCCGGCTATCCCTACGCGCGCGCTGGCCATGCCGGCGCCGACTTGGTTTATTATCCGCAGGCATGCGCTGGCCATGCTGCTGCCGGCCTGGTTTGCTATCCGTAAGCACGCATCGGCCCTGGGATCGCGGGCCCGGCGCGATAGCCGCGCGCGCGGCCTGGCCGCGTTGCTGCTGGCGCTGTTGGCCGCCCCGCCGGCCTGGGCGGCGCATCGGGTCGTCAGCCTGGCGCCCCACGCCACCGAAATGGCGTATGCCGCCGGCATGGGAGAAGTCCTGGTGGCGGTAAGCAGTTGGTCCGATTATCCTCCCGCCGCGCAAAAGCTCGAGCAGGTCGCCTCCTGGCAGGGCATCAACGTGGAGCGGGTGCTGGCGCTAAAGCCGGATCTTATCCTGGCCTGGCGCGGCGGCAATCCGCAGCGTGAACTGGATCAATTGGCCGCCTTCGGTATCCCGATTGTCTATCTCGATCCGCTGAGCGTGGAAGATATGGCGCGCGCGCTTGATGGCCTGGCGCGCTACAGCCCCCATCCCGAACAGGCTCACCAGGCCGCCCGCGCCGTGCGCCAGCAGGCGGCGGACCTGAAACGCCGCTACGCCGGCAATCCGCCGGCGCGGGTGTTCATGCAGTTCGGCACCCAGCCGTTGTTTACCGCCGGCAAGCAGACGCTGCAAAGCCAGATTCTGGCGCTGTGCGGCGCGCGCAATATCTTTGCCGACAGCCCGGTTCCCTGGCCGCAGGTGGGCCGCGAACAGGTCTTGGGCCGTAAACCGCAGGTGATTGTCGTCGCCGGCGGCGAGGAGCGCGTCACCGCCATCAGGAACTTTTGGCAGCCGCAGCTGGACGTGCCGGTGATAGCGCTGAACGAGGATTGGTTTAACCGCAGCGGGCCGCGCATTTTGCTTGCGGCGCAGGCGCTGTGCCGGCAACTGGCGGATGCCGCCGCCACGGGAGCGCGCTGATGCTCGGTTTTCTTGATGTGCTCGGCACGGCGGTATTCGCCGTGTCCGGGGTGCTGCTGGCCGGCAAACTGCGCATGGACCCGTTCGGGGTGCTGGTGCTGGGGGTGGTCACCGCGGTGGGCGGCGGCACCATCCGGGATATGGCGCTGAATAATGGCCCGGTGTTCTGGGTGCGGGATCCCACCGATCTGGTGGTGGCGATGGTTACCTGTTTTGTCGCCATACTGGTGATAAGGCAACCCCGCCAACTGCCGACATGGATCCTGCCGGTGCTGGACGCCATCGGCCTGGCGGTATTTGTCGGCATCGGCGTCAACAAGGCGTTCGCCAGCGGCACCGGCCCGCTGATCGCGGTATGCATGGGCGTTATCACCGGCGTGGGCGGCGGCATTATCCGGGATGTGCTGGCGCGGGAAATCCCGATGATACTGCGTACCGAGGTCTACGCCACCGCCTGCATTATCGGCGGCATCGCCCACACCACCGCTTTCCATGTTTTCCACCTCAGCGCCCAGCACGCGTCGGTATTGGGCATGGCGATAACGCTCGGCATCCGGCTGGCGGCGATCCGCTGGCATCTCAAGCTGCCGACCTTTGCGCTTGAGGACCGGAAATAAACGGCCCGACCCGCGCGCTCGAAACGCGGACATAAAAAAACCGGTGCGGCGCGCCGTACCGGTATCATCGAACGCGTGCCGACGGGGGTTTAGATACTGAACGACGATCCGCAGCCGCAGGTGGTCTTGGCGTTCGGGTTGGTCACGATAAAACGTGATCCTTCCAGCCCTTCGGTATAATCCACCGAACCGCCGATCAGGTATTGCAGGCTCATGGGGTCTACCACCAGCGCAACGCCTTGTTTTTCAATGGTCAAATCGTCTTCGTTGATTTTATCGTCAAAAGTAAAACCATACTGGAAGCCGCTACAGCCACCGCCGGTGATATAAACCCGCAATTTCAGGTTCGGGTTCTCTTCATCCGCTATCAGATGCTTCACTTTTTTCGCCGCTGAATCGGTAAATTGTAAAGGCAGTACCGCAGTTTCACTCATTACTCTACTCCCAACGCGCCAACCAGAATCATCAGGCTGAAGGCATAACAACCCGATGTGGATGTTCATTATCCGCTACCTGTCAATTACGTTCAAGTATTGCGCGTTCAGGATATTTTGTTTATCGCTGCGTGCGATCGCGCATCCGCCGGCAGCGGGGGCGTTTGTCGTTGCAAGGTACGGGCAAGGATTGCTGAATAGAGCGGTTTGCCGCCTAAAAACTGAGCCAGCAGCGTTGCGCCCAGACAGGTGATAATCATCGGCAATATTAATTGATAATTGTCGGTCATTTCCAGCACCAGCACGATCCCGGTCAAGGGCGCGCGCACCGAGGCGGCAAATAAGGCTCCCATGCCCGCAATCGCAAAAGTGCCGGGCTGCAAGGCATACTCAGGAAATAATTGGCAGCCGATCATGCCGAAAGCCGTGCCCAATAAGGTTCCCAGCGCCAGCATGGGCGCAAAAATGCCGCCCGGCGCACCGGAACCGAAACACAACAGGGTCGTCAACATACGGGCCAGAAAGATAAACAACAAGGTGCCGGCGGTAAAATGCCCCGCCGCTGCCAGGGGAATCAGGGCAAAACCACCGCCGGCGGCCTCGGGATGCATCAGACCCAAAATACCGCACAGGCCGCCGAGTATACCGCCGATGATCACAAATCTGGCGCATTTGCCGCCATGCAAGCGTAAAAACATATCTTGCGCGCGGAATATCAATGTATTGAATACCACGCCCACCACGCCGAACAGCATTCCCAGCACCAGGTAAAGCCAGAGAGTACCGACCGGCGCGCCGGCCAGCCTGCCGACGTCGATGACCGAACGATCGCCGTTGCACAGGCGAAATACGATGCTCGACATGATAACGCCGATAAATACCGCCTTGACTGAAATCAGGTTATAGCGAAACTGCGGCCGCATCTCTTCCAGGATAAACAGGATCCCCGCCAGGGGCGCGTTAAACGCCGCCGTTAATCCCGCCGCCGCGCCGGCTGCCAGCAGGGAATGCCGGGCCTCGGCGCTGCGCATGCCAACCATATCCAGCACCATGCGACCGATATTTCCCCCCAATTGGACCGTCGGTCCCTCGCGCCCCAGCACCATGCCCGCGCCGAGCGTACCCATGCCGCCGAAAAACTTAACCGGGATCACCCGCCACCACCGCACCGGACGCAGTTCCTCCAGCGCGCCTTCAATTTCCGGAATACCTGAGCCTCCCGCCTCGGGCGCATATTTACGCACCAGGTAATAGCCGATCATGGCCAACGCCCCTGAGGCAAAAAACGCAGCCGGCACCAGCACCAGCCAGCGCTGCGGCAAGTCGGCCAGGGCGGCGATACGGCAGGCGAGCATCCAGTCAACCGTTTTTTCAAATGCCACGCCCACCCCGCCCACCAGGGTACCGACGAGAGCGGCCATGGCGAGTACGGTTACCGGGGTTTTATCTTGATACAGGAGCCGGCTGAACATCTGGACGCGGGCAAGGCGTCCGGCCGGCACTGAGGTCGCGGCAGGAAAGGGTTCTGGCATCGGAGCAATCTACCTTATTTGGCATAGTATTCGACGGACTTTACGCTATCACACTGTCTGTCAGGCATAATTGTATTACAAAAATACTTGTCAATCCGTGCTGACAAGGCCGCTGGCGGTTTTGCGTTTTTGCACCCAACAAAGATGTCTTATTGCCTGCCAGTTTATTACACTATCGGGGTTAACGTTTTATTCTTTCTTCAGGAGCCGTTTCATGAGCCATTCCGAAAATCTGTACGCCCAGGCGCAAAAACTAATCCCCGGCGGGGTTAATTCACCGGTGCGCGCGTTTAACGGCGTCGGCGGCACGCCGCTGTTCATCGCGCGGGCGGACGGCGCCAGGCTGTATGATGTGGACGGAAAGGATTATATCGATTATGTCGGTTCCTGGGGGCCGATGGTATTGGGCCATAACCATCCGGCGATACGCGAGGCGGTTATCGAGGCGGCCGGGCGCGGCCTGAGCTTCGGCGCGCCCACCGAAATCGAGGTCAAAATGGCCGCCCTGGTGACCGAACTGGTGCCGTCCATGGATATGGTGCGCATGGTGAACTCCGGCACCGAGGCCACCATGAGCGCCATTCGCCTGGCGCGCGGCTATACCGGCCGCGATAAAATCATCAAATTCGAAGGCTGTTATCACGGCCATGCCGACGGCCTGCTGGTCAAGGCCGGCTCCGGCGCGCTGACCCTCGGCCAGCCCAGTTCTCCCGGCGTGCCGGCGGATTTCGCCAAACACACCCTCACCTGCGCCTTTAACGATCTGGATTCGGTGCGGCAGGTATTTGAACTCTATCCGCGCGAGATCGCCTGCATTATCGTCGAGCCGGTGGCCGGCAATATGAACTGCGTACCGCCGCTGCCGGCGTTCCTGCCCGGCCTGCGCGCCCTGTGCGATGAATTCGGCGCGCTGCTGATTATCGACGAGGTCATGACCGGTTTTCGGGTGGCCCTGGCGGGCGCGCAGTCCTATTACGGCGTGGTGCCGGACCTGACCTGCCTGGGTAAAATCATCGGCGGCGGCATGCCGGTGGGGGCGTTTGGCGGCCGGCGCGAGGTGATGCAGGTGCTGGCGCCCACCGGCCCGGTTTACCAGGCCGGCACGCTGTCGGGCAATCCGATTGCCATGGCCGCGGGCTATGCCTGCCTGACCGAGATTTCACGCCCCGGCATTTATCCGGCGCTGACCGATCTGACCGATCGCCTGGCGCGGGGATTGCTGGAGGCGGCGCGGGCGGAAAACATTCCCCTGGTGGTAAACCACGTCGGCGGCATGTTCGGTATCTTCTTTACCGACGCGCCCGCGGTGACCGGCTATCAGGATGTCATGGCCTGCGATGTGGAACGGTTTAAACGCTTTTTCCATATGATGCTGGAGGAAGGGGTTTACCTGGCGCCGTCGGCGTTTGAAGCCGGTTTTATGTCGCTGGCGCACAGCGACGAGGATCTGACGCAGACCATCGGCGCCGCCCGCCGCAGTTTTGCCCGGCTGTAAGCCCCCTCCCATCAGCGACCCTGGCGGCGCAGCAGAAAGATAAAATACGGCGCGCCGATAAAGGTCGCCAGCAGGCCCGCCGGGATCTGGTCGGGAAACATCGCCATGCGCCCGGCCCAGTCGGCCAGCAGCATCAGCATCGCGCCCAGCAGCGCAGCCATAACCAGCTGCGGCATCGCCCGGCGAAAGCCGAGCATCCGCGCCATATGCGGCGCCATCAAACCGATAAAACTCAAGGGACCGACGGTGAGCGTGGCGCCGGCGGTCAGCACCGCCGCCAGCAACAGGATAGCCAGCCTGGCGCGCGCCAGCGGCAGGCCCAGGGCCCGGGCGGTTGCGCTGCCCAGCGGCAGCACGTTAAGCCAGCGGCGGCAGCAGGGCGCCAGCAGCAACAGTACCAGCGCCGTCACTGCGCTGGTTACCGCCTGCGGCGCCTGCACGCCATAGGTCGATCCGGAAATCCAGGTCAGCAGGCCGCCGAGGCGGGGATCGCCGCTGGCCAGCAGCAGGGTCACCAGCGTGGTGAACGCGGTGCCCAGGGCTATGCCCGCCAGCAGCATGCGCTGGGTGGAAAAATGCCGCCGTCCCGCCACCAGCAAAATGGCCGCCAACGTCAGCGCGGCGCCCAGGCTACCCGCAGGCAATAACCAAATAAAGACATCGCCGGGCAGCCAAAACATCATCAACACCACCGCCGACGCGGCGCCGGCGCTGATACCCAGTACTTCCGGGCTGCCCATGGGATTGGCGGTCAGTTTCTGGATCAGGGTGCCGGCGGCGGCCAGCATCACACCGGCGCTTAATGCCGCCAGCGTACGCGGCCAGCGCCAGGGCAGCAGGCGCAGCAGCTCGTCGCCGCCGGCCCAGTTCCATCCCAGGCTGTTACGGCCCAGCATCAGCGCCACGCACAACAGCGCCAGCAGCAACGCCAATCCGCCCGCGGCCCACAGCGCGGGATTGGCGCGCTCCGGGCGGGGCGCGTCGTCATGCCCCGGCTGCGCCGGCGCCACGGCATGGCGCAGCCGGGGCAGCAGCCAGAGCAGGATCGGCGCGCCAATCAGCGCGGTGGCCGCGCCGGTGGGCACGTCACGCCACGCGCGCGCCAGCCAGACCATGACCTGATCGGTAAACCACAGCAGCAGCGCGCCGATAAGCGGCGCCAGCAGCAGGCGCGGCAGCAGGCGCCGGGCGCCGAGCAGCTTCGCCAGCAGCGGCGCGAACAGGCCGATAAACCCCACCACGCCCACCGCGTTAACCAACACCGCACTGAGCACGATAGCCAGTACCAGCGCCGCCAGCCGGGCGGTTGACAGCCCCAGGCCGAGATTGCGCGCCACGGCGTCGTCCACGCCCAGCAAGGTCATGGGGCGAATCAGCAGCAGGGCCAGCAGCAGCCCCAGCCCCAGACGCGGCAGCAGGAACCTTACCTGGCCCCAGTCCTGCTGGTTAAGCGCCCCGCTGCTCCATAAAAACAGATTTTCCAGCTGCTGGTAATGGAAGATGGCCAGCAGGCTGTTAACGGCGCTGCAGTACAGGCTCAGCACCAGGCCCGCCAGGATCAGGGTCACCGGCGACATGCGTTTTCCCCAAGCCACGCCGAAAACCAACGCGCCGATGACCAGCGCGCCGAGCAGGGCCGCCAGCTGCTGGGTCAGCGCTCCGCCGGGCAGCAGCCACAGCGTGGTGACGGTGACCCCCAATTGCGCGCCGCTGGCGACGCCCAGGGTCGAGGGTTCGGCCAGCGGATTGCGCAGCACCTGCTGGAACAGCACGCCGGCCAGCGCCAGGCCGGCGCCCACCAGCGGCGCTATCGCCAGGCGCGGCAAGGTGCTGTAGTGGAAGATAACCTGGCGGATATCCAGCATATCGGGCCGCCACAGCGCCCCGGCCCATAGCTGGCCCGGCAGCACCTGCTGGGCGTTATAGGCGCTGAGCGCCAGCGCGCCCAGGGCCAGCAGCGTCAGCAGACTAAACGGGAAAAGCGCGCTACGACGGTTCATGGCCTCACCATTGTTTTTCCATCTGCTGCAGCATGCGGCAAAAACGCAGGGCCGCAAGAGTGGCGCCATAAATCCAGATGGCCGGCACGGTGCGCAACATATTCCGGCGCACAAAAGGCATGGCCTGCCACAGCGGCGTGGCGGCCACGCGCGCCGTCAGCGCTGCGTCGCCGTGATCCAGGCATATGGCCCGCGCCAGGGGCAGCGTCGCCAGTTGTTCAATTCCCACCACCGCCGTGCCCCAGAAATTATTTTCTCCCTGCCAGACGTTGGCTAGCGCCAGTTGGTCCATGACCTGGCCGAATAAACTGGTGCCGCCGATGATCAGGGCGTGACGATCGTCCATCAGGGAAAATATCAGCAGGGGCTGGCGGCGATATGACGCCAGCTGCGGCCAGGCTTCGGCCAGTTCGCGGTCGAAAGACGCCAGATGGGCCAGGGCGGCGGGCATCCTGTCCAGGCGCTGCGCCAGGGCCAGCAGCCCGGCGCGCGCGGTGGTCAGCGGCCGCCCCTGCCCGTCGGTGAAACTAAACCCCATGGCGGGGGCAATGGCGCGCAATTGTTCCGGGCGCGGCCCGTAGCCCTGGGAATACAGGATCAAGTCCGGCTTGAGCGCGGTGATCAGTTCGAAATTAGGTTCGGTGCGCTGGCCGACATCGACAATCGAGGCCGGAAGCACCGGCTCCTGTACCCATAAGCGGTAATCCCGGGTGCCGGCGACGGCCAGCGGCGTAACGCCGAGGGCGAACAGCAGCTCCACCGGCAGCCATTCAAGGGCGATAATGCGCTGATAGGGCAGCGACGGGACGGATCCGCCCATTGCCGTCCGATCGGTCGCACCCCGGGCCGCGGTCCCCCAGGACGCGAGACCGCAGCACAAGGGCGACAGCAGCAGGGCGGCCAGCAGCCGTCGGCGGCCGCCGTCAATACCCGGACTCTCATCCGTCGCAATGGCGCCGGGCGCGCGCTGGGGGCGCAGACGTCCCAGGGTCTGATCACGCCGGCGCATTAAAACACGAAACTCACCGGCGCGCCGCCGCCCGGATGCGGCAGGATGCCCATAGGAATACCGTAAATGGTTTCCAGCACGTCGCCGCGCATCAGCTCCAGCGGCGATCCCTGGGCAATCATTGCGCCGCCGCGCAGCGCCGTCAGGTAATCGCAGTAGCGCGCCGCCATATTGATATCATGCAATACCGCGATAACCGTCAGGCCGCGCTCCTGGCTCATGCGCTTAATCAAGGCCAGCACGTCCACCTGATGGGCGATATCCAGGGCCGAGGTGGGCTCATCCAGCAGCAGGCAGCGGCTGTCCTGCGCCAGGGTCATCGCCAGCCAGGCGCGCTGACGCTCGCCGCCGGAAAGGCTGTCCACCAGACGGTGGGCGAGCGAGGGCAGGCCGACCACCTCGATGGCGTCCTCCACATGCCGGCGATCGGCGCTGCCGAAGCGGCCGAGCGCGCCGTGCCAGGGATAACGCCCCAGGGCCACCAGCTCGCGCACCGTCATGCCTTCCGCCGCCGGCAGTTGCTGCGGCAGATACGCCACCTGCCGGGCGAAAGCCTTGCTTTCCCAGTCCGCCAGCGGTTTATCATTCAGGCGCGCCACGCCGCCGCTGGCCTCATGATGACGGCCCAGGATCTTCAGCAGGGTGGATTTTCCGGAGCCGTTATGACCTATCAGGCCACAGACCTTGCCCTGGGGAAAAGTGAAGGACAGCGGCTGGAGTAGTACCCGTCCGGGTACCGAGAAACTCACCTGATCCAGGGCAAAAGTAGCGTTCCTGGCGGCGGCGGTGTTGGCTAAAGGTGTGGCGATATCTTGCATAAGCCCAATAAAGCAAATGATAATTATTCAAAGAAGCAATAATAGCAGTTTCCCTCAATAATTAGCAGCATCGCAACTGATTTTTCCTCGCAGGTCGCCGCCAGGCATCGCGCGGCGACAGAATGCCTATCGCCGGCGTTCCTTCGCCTGGTCAACAAACCCACCCCGGCAAGCCGGGGTGACGAGCTATTTGCCGAACATATCCTTGATCCAGCCGGCGACGCCGTCGCTGCCCTCCTGCTGCTCCTGTTGCGGCGGCTGCTGGCCCGACTGCTGCTGGTCAGGCGGCGTTTGCGCCGGCTGCTGGGCCACCGCCTGGCTGGCCTGGCACAGCGCCTGCGGACTGTCGGTCCAGACCGGGATCACGCGCATGCTGCTGTCGCTGTTGCAGACGAAATTGCCGGCATAGTCGATGGACATCTGGTTGATCTCCTCGGGCGGTATCACGTTAAGCGTCAGCGGCGGCTGGTTTTCCAGGTAACGGCGGTAAATCGTCAGCGCGCCGTTGGCGCCGGTCAGCTTGGCCGGGCCGTTGTTGTCGCGCCCTACCCAGCTGATGGTCACCTCTTTACCGTCCACGCCGGCAAACCAGCTATCGCGCAAATCGTTGGTGGTACCGGTTTTCCCGGCCAGATGGAAATTGGGGAATTTCACCGCCAGCGAACGCGACGTGCCGCGCGCCACCACCTGCTGCATACCGTATAACGTCAGATACGCCGCCTGGGCCGGCACCACGCGCTCCGCCTGCGGGAAGCTCTGGTAAAGCACCTTGCCGTCCTCGCTTATCACCGAGCGCACCGCCGACAGCGGCGCACGATTGCCGCCGCTGGCAATGGTCTGGTATTCCTGCGCCACTTCCATCGGCGTGAGGCTGATGGCCCCCAGCAGCATGGCCGGCACCGGGTTAATCACCTCTTTCGGGATGCCCAGTTTTTGCAGGGTGGCGACGATATCCGGCAGGCCCACCGCCAGCCCCAGGTTGACCGTCGGCACGTTAAGCGAATTGGCCAGCGCATCGACCAGCATCACCTTGCCGCGAAACTGACGATCGTAGTTTTTCGGCGCCCACAGCTGCCCGTTCGGCTGCTTGAGTGAAATGGGCTCATCGGCGATCCAGGTGTTCAGGCGGTACTTATCCGGCTGGCTCAGCGCGGTCAGGTAGGTGGCCGGTTTTGCCAGCGACCCTACCGGACGCCGTGCCTGCATGGCGCGGTTAAATCCGGCGAATTGCGGCTGGGAACCGCCGACCATGGCGCGCACTTCGCCGCTAAAGCGGTCCACCACCACCATAGCGCTCTCAAGGTCGCTGACGCCGCGCCCGGCGCGCAGGGCCGGCACACCGGCCTCCACAGCTCTTTCCGCCGCGTCCTGCGAAATCGGATCCAGGGTGGTGAATATTTTCACGCCGGACAAATCGTTAATCTTGTCGCCCAGCTTCGCCTGCAGCTCCTGACGCACCATTTGCATAAAGGCCGGCTGCGGCGTAATCACCCCGCCGCGCGGCTGCACCCCCAGCGGACGCGCGCTCAGCATATTATACAAATCCTCGTCGATAACCTGCTGGTTTTGCAATAGCTTCAGCACCAGGTTACGCCGCTCCAGCGCCATTTGCGGATTACGCCAGGGATTGTACAGCGATGCGCCCTTGACCATGCCCACCAGCATGGCCTGCTGATCCAGGCTGAGTTCATCCACCGGCCGGCCGAAATAATAAAGGCTTGCCAACGGGAATCCGCGGATCTGTTCGCTGCCGCTCTGGCCGAGGTAGACTTCGTTCAGATACAGCTCAAGGATGCGATCCTTGCTGTAGCGGTAATCGAGGATCACGGCCATATAGGCTTCGTTGATCTTGCGCCACAGGGAACGCTCATTGGTCAGGAACAAATTCTTGACCAACTGCTGGGTCAGCGTACTGCCCCCCTGCACCGCGCGCCCGGCGGTAATATTCGCCAGGAAGGCGCGGCCGATGGAGCTGATGCTGATGCCGTCATGCTGGTAAAAATGGCGGTCTTCGGTGGCTATCAGGGTATCCACCAGCAGATCGGGGAATCCGGCGCGGGGCACAAACAACCGCTGCTCGCCGTTGGGCGATTGCAGCATGGTGATCAGGCGCGGATCGAGGCGGAAAAAGCCGAAGTTCCGCTGCGTATCCTGGTTTTGAATTTGCAGCAGATGATCGCGATCAAACGTCAGCACCGCATGGATCTGCCCTTCCTTGCTGTCGGGGAAATCAAAGGGACGGCGCAGCATATCGATGCTGTTGGCGCGCACGCTGAATTCGCCCGGGCGGGTTATGCGGGTCACCTGGCGGTACTGCATCCCTTCCAGCAGGTTGACCATCTCGCTTTTGCTGTAGGGCATGCCCGGCTCCAGGTTCACCATGCGGCCATAGACCGCCGCCGGCAGTTGCCAGACCTTGCCGTCGATGCGGCTGCGGATCTGCGCATCCAGGTAGACGCCGTAGATCACCAGTAAAATCACCACCACCAGGAAAATCTTGATAAGCAATCCCAGCAGGCGCCGCTTGCCGCTTTTGCGCGGCGGGCGCGCTTTGCCTTTCGCAGGCGGCTTGCGCGGCGGCATTACGTATTCCTCTTGATCGTCATAGTCGTCCTGAGCATCGTCATTTTCTTCGTAGTCGTCGTCCCGGTGACGTCGCACTGGCGGTTTATTTGTCACTTTACGGCCGGACGGTCTTCCATGACGTCCAATAGGTTCGCGATCATCCCCAGACATCGTTATGATTCTCCATACTTCCGACGGATTCCCCGCCTACTCTGTTCCTCCACCATCTTATCCGGAAGAGGAAACCTCTGAAATCAACCCTGCTGATACTTTTTGGTGCGCCGGGTGGGTACCGCAATGGCCGGATTATCCGGCCAGACATGCTTGGGGTAACGCCCCTTCATTTCTTTTTGCACCTCGCGGTAGGCCCCCTGCCAGAACGCCGCCAGATCGCGGGTAATCTGCAACGGATGCCCGGCGGGCGATAACAACTCCAGCACCAGCGCCACGCGGCCTTCGGCCAGCAGCGGACTGGCCTGCTCGCCGAACATTTCCTGCATCCTTACGGCCAGCACCGGCGGCTCGCCGTGCTGGTAACGCACCGGCAGCCGGCTGCCGGTGGGCACAGTGTAGTGGCTGGGCAGCGCAGTATCCAGTCGTTGACGCAATCGCCAGTCCAGCAGGCGCAATAACGCCTCGCCGAGATTCACCTGGCGCAGGGCGCGCACGTCATGCACGCCCTGCAGGGACGGCTGCAGCCATAGCGGCAGGGCCGCCAGCAGCGCGTCGTCGTCCACCACAGGCCAGTCCGCCTCCGGCAACCAGTCGCGGGCGCACAGCAGGCGCTGGCGCAGCTGCTGCGCCGGGCCGTCCCAGTTGAGCACCGACAGGCCCTGCTCGCCAATCCAGTTGAGCAGCGCCTGCTGCATCACCTCGCCGGAAGGCCTGGCCTGCGGCTGCTCGCGTAACATCAATTGTCCGAGCTGTTCACGCCTGAGCACGCGCAGGCTGCCCTTTTCCTCATCCCAGCGCATGGCGGTGGTGACCGTCAGCCAGTCGGGACGGGCGGCCACCAGCGCGGCGATATCCACCGGCAGCGCCAGCCGGATGGCCGCGTCGGCATTTTGCCCCAGTTGCATCAGCCCCGGCACGATCAGCCATTCAATCGCCGACAGCGCCTCGTCGGGAGCCAGCGCCGCCCCCAGGCCGTTGGCCAGTTGATACCGGCCGGTGGCGTCGCGCCGGCGGGCGATGCGATCGCGAAATCCCCAGGCCAGCAGCGCGGGCGCCAGCGCCGCGTCCGGCCGGCCCCAGCGGGGCGACAGCCGTTTGGCCAGTTGCCTGGCGCGTCGCAGCCAGTGGGACTGCGGGCGCGCGAGCGCATCGCGCATATCGGGCGACCCCGCGCGCGGCGGTTCCTCGATAATGGCCGCCAGCAGCGCGGCCGTCGCCAGGCTATCGTCATCGTCGCGCGCATGGCACAGCATGGCCGCCAGGCGCGGTTCGCAGCCTGCTTGCGCCATTTTGCGCCCCAGGGACGTCAGGCGTTCCGCCCCATCGACGGCATCCAACTGGCGCAGGGTGCGGCGGGCCGCGGCCAGGTTGGGTTCTGGCGGCAGGTCGAGCCAGCAGAGCGTCAGCAGGTCGGTACAGCCCCATTGCAGTAATTCGAGATAAAAACCGCTGAGATCGCTTTGCAGAATTTCCGGCCGGCCGTGTTCCGGCGCGCGTTCCGCCTGCGATTGACTAAAGAGGTGCCAGCACACGCCGGGGGACAGGCGGCCGGCACGGCCGGCGCGCTGCACCATGGACGCCTGGCTGACGCGCTGGGTGACCAGGCGGCTGAGCCCGTTCCTGGCATCGAATTCGCTTACCCGCTCCAGCCCGCTGTCCACCACCAGGCGAATGCCCTCGATCGTCAGGCTGGTCTCGGCGATATTGGTGGCCAGCACCACCTTGCGCCGCCCCGCCGGGGCCGGCCGGATGGCCCGCTGCTGTTCGTCCAGGGTCAGGGCGCCATACAGCGGGCAAAGATCGACCTCCGCCCCGATCCGGGGAGACAGCAAAGCCTGCACGCGGTTGATCTCCCCCACGCCGGGTAAAAACAACAGCAGCGAGCCGGTATGGGATGACAGCATCTCGCTGACCGCCGCGGCAATCGCCTGGACGGGGACGGACTGTGAGGGCAGCGGATGAAAAACCCGCTCCACCGGAAAACTGCGGCCGACGGAACGGATAACCGGCGCGGCGGGCAGAAGCGCCAGCAGGCGCCGGTCGTCCAGGGTGGCGGACATGATAAGCAGCCGCAGATCGGCGCGCAGTCCCTGCTGCACATCCAGCAGCAGCGCCAGCGCCAGATCGGCCTGCAGGCTGCGTTCATGGAATTCATCCAGGATAACCAGGGCGACGCCGGACAGCTCCGGATCCTGCTGCAACATGCGCGTCAGAATGCCTTCGGTCACCACCTCCAGCCGGGTGTGCGGCCCCACGCGGCTTTCGGCGCGCATGCGGTAGCCGACGGTCTGGCCGGGCGTTTCGCCCAGTTGTTCGGCCAGGCGCAGCGCCACGTTTTTGGCGGCCAGCCGCCGTGGCTCCAGCATCAGGATACGCCCGGGCAGGCCGGCGCGCCGCAGGATTTCCAGCGGCAGCCAGGTGGATTTGCCGGCGCCGGTGGGCGCGTGCAGCAGAACCTGCGCGGCGCCTTGCAACGCTTGCAGCAACTCATCGACTACGGCGGCGACCGGTAATGACGTCACGACATCTCCGTTAAAGATTAACATTCAGGGCCGGGCATTGTAGCATCGCTTGATTGAAGAACAGAATCTTCGCCGCGTTTCCCTGGTATCGGCGACCGAGGCCGGCCAGGGGAAACGGTCAATCATCCACGATACCAGCCGGGACCGCCATGACCTCCACCCGTCGCCTGTTTTTTGCCATTGCCCTGCCCGATAGCGTCCGCCAGGCGGTTATCGACTGGCGCGCCGCCCGTTTTCCCTATGAGGCCGGCAGGCCGGTGGCGGCGGCCAACCTGCATATCACCCTGGCGTTCCTGGGCGAGGTGGGCGCCGGCAAAGAACAGGCCCTGCGCGCCGCCGCCATGAGATTGCAACAAAAGCCCTTTACCCTGACCCTGGACGATTGCGGACACTGGCCCGGCTCCGGCGTGGTGTGGCTCGGCATGAAGCGCGCGCCGCGCGGGTTATTGCAGTTGGCGCAGTGGCTGCGCGCGCAGGCGGCCCGCAACGGCTGCTATCAAAGCCCGCTGCCGTACCATCCCCATGTCACGCTGCTGCGCCAGGCCCATCAGGCGGTGGCGCTGCCGTCCAGCACGCCGGGATGGGAAATGGCGGTCGGGAGTTTCGGCCTGTACGCCTCGCTATTTGACAACGGGCGCGCCCGCTATATGCTGCTCGATAGCTGGCCGCTCGCCTGACCTGGCGAGAGGGGGAGACGGCAAAACTCTTATACGGAAATGTCATGCGATTCAGTCCAGAATTAAAATCCGCCCGCCTGGTGCGGCGCTATAAACGTTTCCTGGCGGATGTGGTCACCCCGGAGGGCGAGGAGCTGACTATCCATTGCGCCAACACCGGCGCCATGACCGGCTGCGCCGTGCCCGGGGATACAGTGTGGTATTCGACTTCAGACAACCGTAAACGTCAATATCCGCATAGCTGGGAACTAACTGAAACCGCCGGTGGTCAATGGATAGGAGTGAATACTCTGCGCGCCAACGCCCTGCTGGCGGAGGCGGTGCGCGCCGACGCCGTTCCCGAATTGTCGGGCTATACTACACTTACTGCCGAAGTGCGTTATGGCGTAGAAAATAGTCGGATTGATTGGTTATTAGCAGCGGAAAATCGCGCAAACTGCTATATTGAGGTGAAATCCGTCACATTACTGCAACAGGAGTGGGGGTATTTTCCCGATGCGGTAACGATACGCGGACAAAAACATTTACGAGAACTACAAGCAATGGCAGAAATGGGTCACCGTGCCGTACTGTTTTTTGCGGTGTTGCACTCCGGAATCACCCGGGTGGCGCCCGCCCGGCACATCGACCCCCATTATGCCGATTTAGTATTGCAGGCGCAGCAACATGGCGTGGAAGTATTTTGCTATGGCGCGCAGTTATCCCCGGACGGTATTGTGCTGAAAAATGCTTTACCGTTATTTATTTCGTAGGCGGCTTTTCTGGAAAAAAAGGATAAATCATCCCGTTTTTCCTTAGTTTAACCGCCCGCCAGATACGCCTTTCTTCACACTCTTGTCAAGTAGGCGTCAGGAATAATTGCCAACCTCAACGTCATCTGTTATTTATAGCGGCCTGTTTTTTTCCCCACGTTGGGGATCGATAGTGCGTGTTATGAAGGAGAAGCAACATGCAAGAAGGGCAAGACCGTAAGACATCCTCCTTGAGCATTCTCGCCATCGCCGGGGTGGAACCGTACCAGCAGAAACCGGGCGAGGAGTATATGAATGCGGCCCAGTTGCTGCATTTCAAGCGCATCCTCGACGCATGGCGCAACCAGCTCAGAGATGAAGTGGGTCGTACCGTTTCGCATATGCAGGATGAAGCGGCCAACTTCCCGGATCCCGTGGACCGGGCCGCGCAGGAAGAGGAATTCAGCCTTGAACTGCGTAACCGCGATCGGGAACGAAAATTGATCAAGAAGATCGAAAAAACGCTGAAGAAAGTAGAAGACAAAGATTTCGGCTTCTGCGACTCATGCGGCGTGGAAATCGGCATTCGCCGCCTGGAAGCGCGGCCGACCGCTGATTTATGCATTGATTGCAAGACCTTGGCTGAAATCCGCGAAAAGCAGATGGCAGGGTAAAATCAATCCAGATTGCCGCGATGTCGCCCATGGAACGGACCACGGCATCGCGGTAACTGTACGGATTCGCCTTTCCTGAGTTATGGCTGCGCACAGCACCTACATGGGGCGTTTTGCCCCCTCGCCTTCAGGCGCCTTGCATTTTGGCTCGCTTGTCGCGGCCCTGGGGAGTTTTCTCCAGGCCCGCGCCTCGCATGGGCAGTGGCGAGTGCGTATCGAAGATATCGATCCTCCCCGCGAAGTCCCCGGCGCCGCCGATACCATTTTACGCCAGTTGGCCCATTACGGCCTGCACTGGGACGGACCCGTATGCTTCCAATCCCAACGCCACGCGGCTTACCTTGACGTCCTGGCGGATTTGCGCGCGCGCGGGCTAAGCTATCATTGCCGCTGCACCCGCGCCCGCATTCAGGAACTGGGCGGCATTTACGACGGTCATTGCCGCACGCTCGGCCTGCCGGCGCAAAATGCCGCCATCCGCCTGCGCCAGATAGCCCCCGAGTCACATTTCCATGACCGTTTGCGCGGTGATATCTACGCCGACCCCGATCTGGCCCGGGAAGATTTTATTATCCGCCGCCGCGACGGTCTGTTTGCCTACAATCTGGCGGTCGTGGTGGACGACGCGGCGCTCGGCGTGACCGAAATCGTGCGCGGGGCCGATTTAATCGAGCCTACCGTGCGGCAATTGGCACTCTACCGTCAATTAGGTTATAAAGAACCGGAATATATTCATTTACCGCTGGCGTTGACGCCCACGGGCGCCAAATTATCCAAGCAGAATCATGCGCCGCCGTTGCCGCAGGGGGACCCCCGGCCAACGCTTGCCGACGCATTAGTTTTTTTAAATCAACCGGTAGCGCAAGGGTGGCGGGATTTGACCCTTGAGAGTATGTTAGACTGGGCTATTATGCATTGGTCCCTGGCATCCATACCGATTTCGCCATCGGGCACGACATGCGCCCCAGACGTTCTCAAAACACCCGGGGTGAGCTATGATTAGCCGCTGTTTTTTGTTGCTCCCGTTTATTTGTTACTATTGAGGTGTACTATTTTTACCCGAGTAGCCAACTTCTGCCGTAAGGTGCTGAGCCGGGAAACCGTGGCGGCGGCACCAGAGGATAGACGCCCTTTGACGATTATCCCGCGCGACCAGCACACCATCTCCCGTAAAGAGATCAGTGAAAATGCACTGAAAGTGCTTTACCGCTTGAATAAAGCGGGATACGAGGCCTATCTGGTCGGCGGCGGCGTGCGCGACCTGCTGTTGGGTAGAAAACCGAAGGATTTCGACATTACCACCGATGCCACCCCCGAACAGATGCGCAAGTTATTTCGCAACTGCCGTCTGGTGGGCCGGCGTTTTCGCCTCGCCCATGTCATGTTCGGACCGGAAATCATCGAAGTGGCGACCTTTCGCGGCCATCATCTGACCCACGTGCCCGATGACGTTGATGCCGGGTCGGCGGTGCAGGCCCCCGCCGCCGCGCTGCAAGGACAAAACGGCATGCTGCTGCGCGACAATATCTTCGGCTCCATCGAGGAAGACGCCCAGCGCCGCGATTTCACCATCAACAGCCTCTATTACAGCGTGGCCGACTTTACGCTGCGCGACTATACCGGCGGCCTGCGCGATTTGCAGGAAGGCGTGGTGCGCCTGATTGGCGATCCGGAAACGCGCTACCGCGAGGATCCGGTGCGCATGCTGCGGGCGGTGCGTTTTGCCGCCAAGCTGAACATGACCGTCGATGCGGCCACCGCCGAGCCGATCCCGCGCCTGGCGTCGTTGCTGCGCGATATCCCGGCGGCCAGGCTGTTCGAGGAATCGCTTAAACTGCTGCAGGCCGGTTACGGCGAACCGACCTACCGCCTGCTGTGCGAATATCAGCTGTTCCAGCCCATGTTTCCGCTCATCAGCCGCAACTTCACCGAACAGGGTGACAGTTTTATGGAGCAGATGGTCACCCAGGTACTGAAAAACACCGATCATCGCATCCAGAACGACATGCGGGTCAATCCCGCATTCCTGTTCTCCGCCATGCTGTGGTATCCCCTGCTCGAACAGGCGCAGAAGCTGACGCAGGAAGGAGGCCTGGCCTATTTCGACGCGTTTTCGCTGGCGCTGAACGATATTCTTGACGAACAGTGCCGCTCGCTCGCCATTCCCAAACGCCTGACCACGCTGATGCGCGATATCTGGCAGCTGCAGCTGCGCCTGTCGCGCCGCCAGGGCAAACGCGCCTTCAAGCTGATGGAGCATCCAAAATTCCGCGCGGCCTTCGATCTGCTGGCGCTGCGCGCCGACGTCGAAAACAGCGCCGAATTGCAACGGCTGACCCAATGGTGGCGCGAGTTCCAGGAAGCCGCGCCGCCGCGGCAGAAGTCCCTGCTCACCACCCTTGACGACGACGCCACCGCCCGTCCGCGTCCGCGCCGTCCGCGCCGCCGCACGCCGCATCGCGATCCGGCTTAACCATGGCTGGCGCAGCGCCGCTGTCCGGCGTGCCGATGACGCGAGTCTGGCTGGCTATCGGCAGCAACCTGGCGGATCCGCTTGACCAGGTTAACGCCGCGCTGGACGCCCTCGCCCAATTGCCGCAAACCCGGCTGAACGCCTGCTCCTCTTTTTACCGCAGCCGGCCGCTGGGACCGCAGGACCAGCCCGATTACCTCAACGCCGTCGTCGCCCTTGACACCGCGCTCACGCCGGAACAGCTGCTCGATCACACCCAGCGCATCGAACGGCGGCAGGGGCGGGTGCGCAAAGCCGACCGCTGGGGGCCGCGCACGCTCGATCTGGATATCCTGCTGTTCGGCGGCCTGCGGCTTCATACCGCCCGGCTGACGGTGCCGCACTATGATATGAAGCACCGTGAATTCGTGCTTTATCCCCTGGCGGAGCTCGCCCCCGACCTGGTATTGCCCGACGGCGAGGCGCTGGCGGACCTGCTGGCGCGCACCGGGCGCAACGGCCTGGAATTCTGGGATAATGAACACCGGGCGCGCCGCTGGTAAGCTCCCATTCTCCGCGCATCCCCCCATTGCCGCACGTTTTGCTCAGACAATACTATCTCCTGTCCCCGCCTTCATTTAGAATAACGCGCCACTTCATTTCAATTATGCGTTACCGGCCTGACCGAGGTTATGATGAAACCGACCACCATTTCGCATCTGCGCGCCTGGAAACAGCAGCAACGCAAGTTCGCCACCCTGACCGCCTATGACGCCAGCTTTGCCCGCCTGTTTGAGCAAGAAGGCATTCAGGTAATGCTGGTGGGCGACTCTCTGGGCATGACCATGCAGGGCCAGACTTCCACGCTGCCGGTGACGGTGGAAGAGATTGCCTACCATACCCGGTGCGTGCGCCGCGGCGCGCCCCAGTGCCTGCTGCTCGCGGATTTGCCGTTCATGTCCTATGCGACGGCGGCGCAGGCCTTTGACAGCGCCGCCGTGCTGATGCGTGCCGGCGCCAATATGGTCAAGCTGGAGGGCGGCGGCTGGCTGGCTGACGCCGTGCGCGGTTTGACCGAACGGGCGGTGCCGGTGTGCGGCCACCTGGGATTGACGCCGCAATCGGTGAATATCTTCGGCGGGTATAAAGTGCAGGGCCGCGACAGCGACAGCGCGGAACGGTTATTACAGGACGCGCTGACGCTTGAGCAGGCCGGCGCGCAGCTGCTGGTGCTGGAATGCGTGCCCGTGGCGCTCGCGCAGCGGGTCACCGAGGCGCTGGCCATACCGGTGATCGGCATCGGCGCGGGCAATGTCACCGACGGGCAAATCCTGGTGATGCAGGACGCGTTGGGCATTACCGGCCAAGGGACGCCAAAATTCGTCAAGAATTTCCTGGCCCAGGCAGGTGATATCCGCCCGGCGGTGCGTTTATATATCGAAGAGGTCGAGCAGGGTATTTTCCCCGGCCTGGAACACAGTTTTCAATAACGACAGGAGATAGGCGTGTTGATTATCGAAACCCCGCCGAAACTGCGTCAGGCTGTTAAGCAGTGGCGGCAGGAAGGTAAACGTATTGCGTTGGTGCCGACCATGGGGAATCTGCACGATGGGCATATGTCCCTGGTGGATGAAGCCCGCGCCCGTGCCGATATTGTTATCGTCAGTATCTTCGTCAATCCGATGCAATTCGATCGCCCCGAAGATCTCACGGCGTACCCGCGCACGCTGCAGGAAGATTGCGAAAAGCTGACCCGGCGCGGCGTTGATACGGTGTTTGCGCCGGCGGCGGCGGTGATTTATCCGGACGGACTCGCCAGCCAGACGTTTGTGGATGTGCCGCGTTTTTCCGCTATTCTGGAAGGCGCCATCCGCCCGGGCCATTTCCGC
The DNA here is from genome assembly GCF_046352915.1 of Sodalis sp. C49. NCBI lineage: Bacteria > Pseudomonadati > Pseudomonadota > Gammaproteobacteria > Enterobacterales > Bruguierivoracaceae > Sodalis > Sodalis sp. C49. The sequence continues at coordinate 2,548,457 of NZ_CP163303.1, forward strand.
GGCGTAGCCACCATTGTCAGTAAGCTGTTTAACCTGGTGCAGCCGGATATCGCCTGTTTCGGCCAGAAGGATTACCAGCAGCTGGCGCTGATACGCCAAATGGTGAAGGATATGGGCTATGACATCGAGATAGTCGGCGTACCGACGGTGCGCGCCGCCGACGGCCTGGCGCTAAGCTCGCGCAACGGCTATCTCACCGCCGGGGAGCGCCAGATAGCGCCCCGGTTGCACAGCGTGCTGGAACAGCTTATCGGGCAGATGAAAAACGGCGAACGCCAAACCGATACCCTGCTGCAACAGGCGGCGGAACGGCTGCGCCAGGCCGGCCTGCAGCCGGATGCCCTGGATATTCGCGACGCCGATACCTTGCAGCCGCTCACGGTGGACAGCGCGCGCGCGGTGGTGCTGTTTTCCGCCTGGCTGGGCAAGGCGCGTTTAATTGACAACGCCCAGGTGGATTTAACGTTGTAATGGGGCAGCACTCAGGCCTGTGGACAGCCGGGAGGCTATCGTCAATACTGGCGTGGATGTCCCAAGGCGATTTTGCGTTTTCACTCCCCGGCGGGGAAAGTACAAAGGTTTAACGTTATGCAACGCACCATGCTAAGAGGTAAGCTGCACCGGGTCCACGTGACCCAGGCGGATTTGCACTATGAAGGCTCCTGCGCCATCGATCAGGACTTTCTGGAAGCGGCGGGTATCCTGGAGTATGAGGCTATCGATATCTACAACGTCGACAACGGCCAGCGGTTTTCCACCTACGCCATCGCCGCCGAGCGCGGCTCGCGCATTATTTCCGTCAACGGCGCGGCCGCCCGCTGCGCCTGCGTCGGCGATTTGCTGATCATTTGCGCCTACGTGCAGATGCCGGATGAAGAGGCGCGCGGCCATCGGCCTCTGGTGGCCTATTTCGACGACCAGAACCAGCTGAAACGCACCGCCAAGGCGGTACCGGTACAGGTGGCCTGACGCCGCCCGGCGGCGCATCCTCTGGCAAAAATGCGCCGCCGTCCTTTACCTATGTCCGCAGCCCGCTGCCGCGCTGGATCAAATACCAGCACCAGGCATAAAACACCACGATAAACACCACCAGCACCGACAGCGTAAACGCCAGCGGCACGTCGCTGATGCCCAGAAAACCGAAACGAAAGCCGCTTATCATATAGACGACGGGGTTGAGCTTGGATATGGCCTGCCATATGGGCGGCAACAGCGTCAGGGAATAAAACACCCCGCCCAGGTAGGTCAGCGGCGTCAGCACAAAGGTCGGGATCAGGCTGATATCGTCAAAGCTTTTGGCAAACACCGCGTTCAGCAGGCCGGCCAGCGAGAACAGCACCGCCGTCAAAATAAGCGTCACCGCCACCACCCACCATGAATGCACATGGAAAGGCACGAAAAACAACGAAATCGCGGTAACCAAAATGCCGACGCAAATACCGCGCGCCACCCCGCCGCCCACGTAACCGGCGATGATGATATGGGTGGGCACCGGCGCCACCAGCAGTTCCTCGATATTGCGCTGGAACTTGGCGCTGAAGAACGAGGAGGCCACATTGGTATAGGCATTGGTAATCACCGCCATCATAATCAGGCCCGGCACGATAAATTGCATATACGAAAAGCCATGCATTTCGCCGATGCGCGATCCGATAAGATTGCCGAAAATAATAAAATACAATGCCATGGTAATCACCGGCGGCACCAGCGTCTGGATCCAGATCCGGCCGAAGCGGTTTATTTCCTTACGCCAGATACTCTTTAAGGCGATCCAATAAAGATGCATCATAATTTGGCCCTCCTGCTGGCCCGGTCGTCTTTTACCAGCGTGACAAACAGCTCTTCCAGCCGGTTGGCTTTATTACGCATACTCAACACCTGCACCCCCTGGGAGCTGAGCTGGCCGAACAAACTGTTCAGCCCCTGTTCCCGCATCACCTCCACTTCCAGGGTGCTGGTGTCCAGCAGCTGATGGCGATACCCCTGTAATTGCGGCAACGGGCTCTTGGCCGCCAGATCGAGAATAAAGGTTTCTGATTTCAGCTTGGACAGCAGCAGCCGCATAGACGTATTTTCCACCAGTTCGCCGCTTTGGATAATGCCGATATTGCGACACAGCATTTCCGCTTCTTCCAGATAATGGGTGGTCAGGATGATGGTGGTGCCGCTGCCGTTCAAATCGCGCAGGAAACCCCACATCGAACGCCTGAGCTCGATATCCACGCCGGCGGTGGGTTCATCGAGGATGAGCAGCTTAGGCTCGTGCATCAGGGCGCGGGCGATCATCAGGCGGCGTTTCATCCCGCCGGAAAGCATGCGCGCGCGCTCGTCGCGCTTGGTCCATAAATCCAGCTGATTGAGGTATTTCTCGGCGCGCTGCTCCGCCACTTTGCGTTCCACGCCGTAATAACCGGCCTGGTGCACCACAATCTGCCAGACGGTTTCAAACGGATTAAAATTAAATTCCTGCGGTACCAGGCCCAGCTGGCGTTTGGCATTCACAATATCTTTATCGATGTCGTAGCCGAATACGCGCGCCTTGCCGGAGGTTTTATTGACCAGCGCGCTGATGATGCCGATGGTGGTGGACTTACCCGCGCCATTGGGTCCCAGCAACGCATAAAAGTCCCCCGCTTCCACATTAAGGTCTATCCCTTTTAGCGCCTGTACGCCTCCTGCGTAGGTCTTGGTCAACTTCTCCAACTCCAATGCATATGTCATAGATAACGACTTACCTTATTCTCAATGGATGTGACGAACTGATTTAAAAAAACGCACGGTTGACCTATATTAACGCATCGCACTACGTCGTTACGGGCTAAAAACCACAATGAAAGACATCACGGACCTTATCAGCAACAACCAAACCTGGTCTAAGCATCTCAAAGAAGAAGACCCGGGTTTCTTCGAGCGTCTGGCGCTGGCCCAGAAGCCGCGATTCCTTTGGATAGGCTGTTCCGATAGCCGGGTGCCGGCGGAGAGGCTGACCGGCCTGGAGCCGGGGGAGCTGTTTGTGCACCGCAACGTGGCCAACCTGGTTATCCATACCGATCTCAACTGCCTGTCGGTGGTGCAGTACGCCGTGGACGTACTGGAAGTCGAGCATATTATTATCTGCGGCCATTACGGATGCGGCGGCGTACAGGCCGCCATCGACAATCCGGAACTGGGATTGATCGACAACTGGCTGCTGCATATCCGCGATTTGTGGTACAAGCATAGCTCAATGCTGGGGGAGCTTCATCCCGAGGATCGCCTCAACACCTTATGTGAAATCAACGTTATCGAGCAGGTCTACAACCTGGGGCACTCCACCATTATGCGCTCGGCCTGGAAACGCGGCCAGAAGGTGCAGCTGCACGGCTGGGTATACAGCATACACGACGGCCTGCTGCGTAATATGGACGTCTCCGCCACCAGCCGGGAGACGCTGGAACAGCGCTACCGCCAGGGCATCGCCACGCTTTTGCAACAGCACGGCAAATAGCCGGCTACCCGTGCGTCATCCCTGAGACCGCCAAGGACCGCCGCCTGGCGGTCAATCCTGACGCACGACCTTGCCGACAAAAGGCAAATGCCGGTAGCGCTGCGCGTAATCGATACCGTATCCCACCACGAACTCGTCGGGGATGGCAAAGCCCACCCACTCCACCGGCACCTGCACCTCGCGGCGATCCGGCTTATCAAGCAAGGTGCAGATAGCCAGGGATTTCGGCTGGCGCAGTTGCAGGATCTCGCGCACTTTACTTAGCGTGTTGCCGGAATCAATGATATCTTCCACGATCAGCACATCCTTGCCGCGGATATCCTCATCAAGATCCTTCAAAATCTTAACGTCGCGCGTGCTGCTCATGCCGCTGCCATAGCTGGAGGCGGTCATGAAATCCACTTCATGCGGCACCGTCACGGCGCGGCAAAGGTCGGCCATAAACATAAAAGAGCCGCGCAACAGGCCGACCAGGACCATCTCACTGCCGCTGTCGCGGTAATGCAGGCTGATATCATGGCCAAGCTGCGCGACCCGGTCAGCGATTTCCCCGGCGGAAATCATGACGTCCACGGTGTGTTTCATAGCGGGATCACATTACAGAAAGTTGAAAAGAGGCGAATTTTAGCATAACCGCCAGGCGCATGCGATGCGCGGACACAAGGTTTGCACGGCTCTTCGTGCCCGCCCTTCCCGCTCAAGCCCACCGCGCGTATCAGCAATCTTAGCGGTTTTACCCACCGCGCGCGGGACAATCCGCCAGGTTTGCTCCATACTTTCATCAAGCGGTTTTCACCGCCAAAAATGCGGCTACAGAATAAAACTTAGGGCGAAAATCATTAAATATGATAACGTCAACCTATAACGAATGATTCAGGTTTTCACATGAAATACACCCTATTGGTGACGCTGTTGCTCGGGCTGCTGGGTTTTTCAACCGCGTCACAAGCCTTATCCGAACCCGAAGCCGAAGACATGGCCGATTTAACCGCCGTGTTTGTTTATCTGAAGAACAACTGTGGTTATACCGACATGCCCAATGAACAAATCCGGCGTGCCATCCTGATTTTTGCCCAACAAAACCGTTGGGACCTCAGCAACTATGCCAGTTTCGACATGCGCGCCCTGGGAGAAGACAGCTATCGCGATCTTAGCGGCATCGCCATTCCCACGCCGAAGAAATGCGAAAGCCTGGCGACAAATTCCCTTAGTTTGCTCGCCTACGCAAAATAAAGAGTTTTAAATCCTGTTTGTGTGAAAATCATCCGTGCAAGGTGGGGCGGAGTTAGCTATTATGTTGCGCCGTTTTCTCATGGCGGTTTTCGCCGAGGGTTAGCTCAACATGTCACATCCCAACATGCCACAACACGACATCTGGTACGAAACGCTGCATGATAATTTCGGGCAGTATTTTCACGTGGACGCTATCTTGTACCGGGAAAAAACCGCGCATCAGGATCTGGTGATTTTCGCCAACGCCGCGTTTGGCCGCGTTATGGCGCTGGACGGCGTGGTGCAAACCACCGAACGCGATGAATTTATCTATCACGAAATGATGGCCCACGTACCGCTTATCGCCCACGGCAACGCCCGCAAGGTGCTGATTATCGGCGGCGGCGACGGCGGCATGCTGCGTGAAGTCTGCCGGCACCCCGGCGTAGAAAGCGTGACCATGGTGGAAATCGACGCCGGCGTCGTCACCTTCTGCCGGCAATATCTGCCGGGGCACAACGCCGGCTCGTTCGACGATCCGCGTTTTCATCTGGTTATCGACGACGGCGTGAATTTTGTCGGCGCCACCGACGACACCTTTGATGTGATCATCTCCGACTGCACCGATCCTATCGGGCCGGGATCGAGCCTGTTTACGTCTGATTTTTATCAGGGCTGCGCGCGGTGCCTGAATGAAGGCGGCATTTTTGTCGCCCAAAACGGGGTGTGTTTTTTACAGCAGGACGAAGCGGTACACAGCCACCGCAAACTCAGCCATTACTTCAGCGATGTCAGCTTCTACCAGGCGGCGATACCGACCTACTACGGCGGTTTGATGACCTTCGCCTGGGCCAGTCAGGACCCGGCGCTGCGCCAGCTGGACGCCGCCACGCTGAAGGCGCGCTTCTCCGCTGCGAAATTAGAATGTCGCTATTATAATGCAGCTATTCATCACGGCAGCTTTGCCCTGCCGCAGTATTTACTCAATGCCTTGTCGTCAGCACGCTGAGACGCAAGCCATAAGGGGGTGAACTCAATTGCAGAAGTTAAAACTACACGGCTTTAATAATTTAACCAAGAGCCTGGGTTTTTGTATTTACGATATTTGTTATGCCAAAACGGCGGACGACCGTGATGGATATATCGCTTACATTGACGAACAATATAATGCCAATCGCCTGACTGAGATCCTGAGCGATACCTGCGCGATGATCGGCGCCAACATCCTGCACATCGCGCGGCAGGACTATGAACCCCAAGGCGCAAGCGTCACCATTTTGGTCAGCGAAGATCCTATCGATCCGCTCAGCATCGATAAATCGGAGCACCCGGGGCCGTTGCCGGAATTGGTGGTGGCGCACCTGGATAAAAGCCATATCTGCGTGCATACCTATCCGGAAAGCCATCCGGAAGGCGGCCTTTGCACGTTCCGCGCCGATATTGAAGTTTCAACCTGTGGCGTGATTTCGCCGTTGAAGGCGCTCAATTACCTGATACATCAATTAGAATCGGATATAGTTACCATGGATTATCGGGTGAGAGGCTTTACCCGGGATATCAATGGCATAAAACATTATATTGATCATGAAATCAATTCAATACAGAACTTTCTATCGAAAGATATGAAGGCGCAGTATCACATGATGGACGTCAATATCTATCAGGAAAATATTTTCCATACCAAGATGATGCTGAAGGATTTTGATTTAAAGCATTATCTGTTCAATGCCAGGCCGGAAGATCTGAGCCCCAGCGAACGCAAGGAGATCACGGACCTGCTGTATAAAGAAATGCGGGAAATTTATTACGGACGCAACCTGCCGGTGGTATGACCCGCCGGTAGGTGTTCGGACCGGCTCAGGCTTCGTAGCCGGAATATTCCTCCCTACCTGCGCTCTCCGGAGCCCCTGCCGCCAGCAATTTAATCACCGCCCTATGGCCATAACAGCGGGCATAATCCATGGCGGTCTGGCAATGGCTATCGGCTATTGCGCCGTTGGCGCCGTGCGCAATCAGCAGCCGGACAATATCGACATGTCCCCGCGCAGCGGCAATGCTAAGCGCCGTCCTGCCATCACAGCCGATATCATTGACGTTAAGATTCCGGTCCAGCAGTGACCTGACAATGTCGCTATCACCATAGCGCGCCGCATACATCAGGCTGGTATAGCCGAAAGCGTTTTTGATAAAGGGGTCGGCGCCGCGTTCCAACAAGACATTAATGATCGCGGCATCGCCGCGCTGCAAAGCAAATGCCAGCGCCGTGTCACCATAGATATCGCCGGCATTGATATTGCAGGGTTGACGCGAAAGGGTAGCTAAAATGACGTCATTGACATTGACGGCGGCATACATCAGCGCCGTGCGATTTAGACAATCCGTCAGGGAAACATCGGCCTGGTGTTCGATAAGTCTTTTGATGATATCTTCACAGGAGGCATGAGCCGCCAACATCAAAGGCGTGGTGCCTAAATTATCCTGCGCATTCACATTGGCGCCATTGCTTATCAATATTTTTACTATTGTTTCCTGATGCTGTCCAATGGCATGCATTAAAGGTGTAAACCCCCTCCTATCCGTCATGTCAGGGCGGATATTTTTATTAAGCAAATGAATCATTATACTTGGCCGACCATAAATGGCGGCATATATCATAGCGTCGTGGCCCAGGTAATCGCTTTGCAAAGGGTCGGCACCCTGTGACAGTAATAAATAAAAAAGTTGCTCAGTATTATATTGAATAGATATCATCAGCGCCGAGGCGCCCATCAAATTAACGGCGTTGATGTCGGCGTGATAATCCAATAAATAACCTACTATCTTATCGTTGCCGGTCATGGTGGCCAACATCATGGCGGTCAACCCCTGTTTGGTTTTAGCATCTGGATTGGCCCCGTTTGCCAGCAACAGGCGTACCACAGGTATTTGATTGTGAGAAATCGCATACATCAGCGGCGTTATACCCTCGCAGTCAGGTCTATTGATGATTTCCGCACCGGCATGACTCAGGAACAAGCGGACCAAGGCCTCATCGCCGCAGAGGCAGGCATGACACAACGCCCGCCTTAACAGACCATGCCAAATCTCGGGGTTGACGCCATGGTTATCCATGTCCGCGATAATATCCGCCCTGCCCAGATAGGCCGCCGCCACGAGCACACTCAGGCTTTTTTCCTGGCGATGCTCCCCCCCCAAGGCCGGCAAGGTCCCCTCCACAGGCGGGAATATGGGAGAGGGTTGGCCGGTCAACGGCGTTATGCGGGCAATATTGACCTGATGGCCGCGGTGCTGCACACCGGGCGGCGCCGTGGGTTGGCCAAGCCTGTTTTTTTTGGCGGGCGAGTGGTCAGGCACGCATGGCGTTTGCGCCGTCACGGCGCAAGAAACGGCGGGCGCCGCCGGCGCCACGACGGCGGGACGTTTTAGACCGCCGTCGTGGCAAAGGTTAAGCGGATGTGCGCCATCATTACCGGCAGGAGGGTTTGTTACTGTGTGTACGTTGACAGACAAATTAACACAGGCGGAAAGCTTCTTTAATTTTGTCCAATATGCTTTTTCTGGCATTTCGCCATCAGCAGAATCATATGTTCCTTCCAAGTGAGCTTGATTAATTTCACCTGAATTAATTGAGTTAGAATTCATAGCGACACCTGATGATCATTTTTTCATCGCCATCATGTCATAGGCACACTATTTTTTGAATTTCACTACTCGTTGCCATGGCGGATAATCTGGGAATAACTTTTATCGTTACGTTCTTATTTATAAATAAAACAAACGACGTCGCAGCCGGATCGGATGATACCCAGCGGGTTAGCGGGACAGACTAAAATCGCGATAATGCCGTAAAACCTGCAAAAAATCATCGGTCCCGCATAACGACAGGCTTTCTTCATCATAATAATTCATGCCTTCCTCCAGTTCGTCGTTCACAAAGGCAAGTTCATTGGCGCGGATTATCACCTCATCGCCATCGGTCCAGAAAGTGTACTCATGCCCGACGCATTGCCAACTGTCCTGGCCGCCGGCCAACCGCTTGATATGCCCCTCCACCTCGTCCAATAACACGAGATTGCCCTTGACCTCTTCGTTAAGCCAATGTCCCACGGCTTCATGCCCCATGGAAAAGGTCACTCTTACCTGACCGGTGATATCCCGTTGAAATGCGTAATCCATAGCCGTCCGCCCATACTCAGCCAATTGCGGGAGATGGCAGATAATTTCTGCGCAGGCCCGTACAGTAACGGTTATTTTACCCGTTTACCGGCATAAGATCGTTAGCTATGTTGTGTTTTACCGCGCTCGTGAGCGTTAAAGGGCGGAGAATGACGCGCCGGCCCGCCCTTCAGCCACATCGCCAGGTATAAACCATTGGTATAACCCGTTTGGCCGCGAACAAAAACCTATCCCTGAAAAAAGCCACAGCTACTGGAAAAATAACTGGCTCAAACGCTTTATTTTATTGATTAAATTAGCAAACCTTATGCCGTTAATGCCGGAGGGACCCGCGGCGCCGGACGTCGCGGCACTATGATGTTGCAGCAACGCCATGACCGGCGTATGACCGCGCCGCGCGGCGTAAAATAATGCGTCCCGGCCGTTATTATCAACGAGCGTAGCGTTCGCGCCGCGTAGCAATAGCGCATTGACCGTCACCTTGGCGCCGCGTTCGGCGCTTTGCATCAGCGCCGTACGGCCAATGGCGTTAACTTCGTTAATATCCGTCCGGTTTGCCAGCAGGGCATCGATCAATTTCAAATCGTCTTTTTTCGCCGCCATCATAAAAGGGGTCAGCGGTTCCGCGGGCCGGTCTGGAATATCGTCGCTTATGCCGGGCCTGGCCGGGGTATGGGGCAGCCCGGTTTGCGGTACAATGCCGGGGGAGCGTCCGCGCGGGCGCAGGATAGTCTGCGGCGGCGCAGGCGCGCTGGTGGTCGGCGGCTTGCGACGGGTGGTCTCGACAGCGGCCGTCGCCGGCGCCGCGTCATTACTCTGATACGCTTGCGTCAATAGCGTAATCATATCCAGCTGATGCATGGCCCTTGCGGAATCCATGGCCGTCGAACCGGTATTGTCGGTTTCATTGACATCCGCGCCTTGCGTCAGCAAAAAAGCGGCAATGCGCATATCACAGGCGCGTGAAGCCACCAAAAATACGCTCTCGCCACGGTTATTCAGCAACCAAAGGTCCGCGCCTGCAGCGAATATCGCCATAAAATGATCATAAAGATTCAAGCGCGCGGCATACATCAGGGCGGTGTTGCCCTTAAAATCACTGGCGTCATAATCGATGCCTCTGTCCAGAAGCAGCCGGGTGACTGAAATATCACTCTCGGCGAATTCTTCAGAAAGCATTAACGCCGTCATCCCCACCCAGCATGCATTGATCTGAGCGCCGGCATCCAGTAATATTTCCACCACTGCACTTTGGTTATTAACCGTGGCGACATGTATCGGCAACATCCCTTTATGCGGCCATCTGATTGCGGCTATTTCAACGCTTACCCCTTGCGATATAAACGTTTTGACCACTTCGCCCATGCCCACGCTGGCCGCATAAATTAACGGTACTTCTCCGTACGGATTATTATTGGCGAGCGCCAGGGCTGCTTCCAACTCGGTTTCTCTTTTCTGCTTACGCCCTCTTGCGGCATAATGCCCGGCATACATAATTTTATCTTTGCGGGCTAATACTATTTCCGCCATCGCGTCAGGATCCAGCGGCATAGCGGAGGTCGCTTCATGGTGATCATTTCCGGGCGTCGCGCAAGGTGGCGCGTCCGGCAGAGTAAAAGGAAAAGAGACCGGCAGGTTTTGCAAGGAAATTGCAGAATGGGAAACATTTTTCAAAATATTCCCTATTCGATTAACGCCGGTATAACTTTGTGCGGAATTATCGCCCGGCGCGCAATTTGCGCCGTTCGCTAATAAACAAGGATAAACGCCTGCATTCATAGAGAGACCTCCGTGCCTTGCACTTTATCGGGTAAATCAAAAGTGACATAAAATATAAACCCTATTTGCCCACTTTAGAATTGCGGTGGTTGTTTCACATAGCTTACGTTGAAAATTTAAAGTCGCTTCTGCTTTTCAACCCTAAAAAAACGGCCAGCCGCAATGGCTGGCCGTGGGATCGAAGCGCCGGGGGTTACGTTTGCGTATCCCAGGCATTACCCAGTTACACCGCCGTCTGGAAAATCACCTCGTCGGCTTTGTCGGTATACTCCGTCAACCGGTCAAAGTTCAGGTAGCGATACGTATCGGCAGCGGTTTTATCCACCAGAGCAATGGCCTGCAAATATTCCTCCACCGTTGGTAAACGTCCCAGCAGCGCGGTTACCGCCGCCAGTTCCGCCGAAGCCAGGTAGACATCCGCGCCGTTGCCCAATCGGTTGGGGAAGTTGCGGGTAGAGGTGGAAACCACCGTCGCGCCTTCGGCCACACGCGCCTGGTTGCCCATGCACAATGAGCAGCCGGGGATCTCGACGCGCGCCCCGCTTTTACCGAAGATGCTGTAATAGCCTTCTTCCGTTAACTGGGCGGCATCCATTTTGGTCGGCGGCGCCACCCACAGACGGGTCGGCAGCTGGCCTTTGTGCTGGTCAAGCAATTTACCCGCCGCGCGGAAGTGGCCGATGTTGGTCATGCAGGAGCCGATAAACACTTCGTCGATTTTATTGCCGGCCACCTCGGAGAGCAGACGGGCATCGTCCGGGTCGTTCGGCGCGCACAGGATCGGTTGGTTGATATCCGCCAGATCGATTTCAATCACGGCGGCATATTCCGCGTCGGCATCCGCCGCCAGCAGATGAGGATCGGCCAGCCAGCTTTCCATGCCCTTGATGCGGCGCTCCAGGGTGCGGCGATCGCCGTAGCCTTCGGTTATCATCCACTTCAGCAGCACAATATTGGAACTGAGGTATTCGACGATCGGCGCCTGATCCAATTTGATGGTACAACCCGCCGCCGAACGTTCCGCCGAGGCGTCCGCCAGTTCAAACGCCTGTTCCACCTTCAGCTCCGGCAGGCCCTCGATTTCCAAAATACGGCCGGAGAAGATGTTCTTCTTGCCCTTCTTTTCCACCGTCAGCAGTCCCTGCTGAATGGCATAATACGGAATGGCGTGCACCAGATCGCGCAGCGTGATGCCGGGCTGCATCTTCCCCTTGAAACGCACCAGGACCGATTCCGGCATATCCAGCGGCATGACGCCGGTGGCGGCGGCAAACGCCACCAGGCCGGAACCCGCCGGGAACGAAATGCCGATGGGGAAGCGGGTATGGGAATCGCCGCCGGTGCCGACGGTGTCGGGCAATAGCATACGGTTCAGCCAGGAGTGGATAATACCGTCGCCGGGGCGCAGCGAAACGCCGCCGCGGTTCATGATAAAGTCCGGCAGGGTATGGTGGGTCTCCACATCCACCGGTTTCGGATAGGCGGCGGTATGGCAAAACGACTGCATAACCAGATCGGCGGAGAAGCCCAGGCAGGCCAGATCCTTCAGCTCATCGCGGGTCATCGGGCCGGTGGTATCCTGCGAGCCGACGGAGGTCATTTTAGGCTCGCAATACTGGCCGGGGCGGATGCCCTCCACGCCGCAGGCGCGGCCGACCATTTTCTGCGCCAGGGTAAATCCCTTGTCGCTGGCGACCACGGCCCGGGCATGGCGGAATATTTCGCTGGGCGGCAGGCCCAGGGATTCACGGGCGCGCGCGGTCAATCCACGGCCGATGATAAGCGGAATGCGGCCGCCGGCGCGCACTTCGTCCACCAGCACCTCGGTATTGAGCGCGAAGGTGGCCAGCAGCCGGTCGGTATCATGGGCGCGAATCTCCCCCTTGAACGGATAGATATCAATCACGTCGCCCATGTTCAGCTCGGAGACATCAACCTCGATGGGCAGCGCGCCCGAGTCTTCCATGGTATTAAAGAAAATCGGCGCAATCTTGCTGCCCAGCACCACGCCGCCGCCCCGCTTATTCGGCACGTAAGGCAGGTCGTCGCCCATATACCACAGCACCGAGTTGGTGGCGGATTTGCGCGAGGAGCCGGTGCCGACCACATCGCCCACATAGGCCAGCGGGAAGCCTTTCTGGTTCAGCGCTTCAATTTGTTTGATAGGTCCGACGCTGCCGGGCTGATCGGGATCGATACCGTCGCGGGCATTTTTCAGCATCGCCAGGGCGTGCAGCGGAATATCCGGCCGGGACCAGGCATCGGGCGCCGGCGACAGGTCATCGGTATTGGTTTCACCGGTGACTTTAAATACCGTCACGGTGATTTTTTCCGCGAGCGCAGGGCGCGACAGGAACCATTCGGCGTCGGCCCAGGCCCGCATCACCCGCTGAGCGTGGACATTGCCGGCCCTGGCCTTGGCTTCAACATCAAAAAAGCTGTCAAACATCAGCAGCATGTGTTTCAACGCATCGGCAGCAATCGGCGCCAGGGTCTCGCTATCCAGCGCGTCAACCAACGGCTGGATATTGTATCCGCCCTGCATGGTGCCGAGCAATTCAACCGCCCGGGCGGGCGTAAGCAGCGGAGAGTGCGCGTCGCCTTTGGCGACGGCGGCCAGGAAACCGGCCTTGACATAGGCCGCTTCGTCTACGCCTGGGGGAACACGGTTAGTTAACAGATCCAGTAAAAAATTTTCTTCGCCGGTCGGCGGATTTTTCAGCAGTGTCACCAGCGCCGCCATTTGCGCAGCGTCAAGAGGTTTTGGCACAATCCCCTGGGCAGCACGTTCGGCCACGTGCTTACGGTAGTCTTCTAGCACGACGATCTCCTCGCTTTAATAAGTCATTGCTCACTTTTATTGCTCTCGGCAGTCTAACAGAATTTGACCGTACTGTTAATTTGTTTACAACTAAGCAACATAATTTTTAGCTGAAACGTTAAGGCTATGGCGCTGATTTTACTGTGTTAAATTAACACTATTTTATAGTTACAACTACAGACCGTTGCCAAAAATACGATGTGGACGCCTACCCGAAAGCGACATAGGCAGCATCGAATTTTTGGATGCCACAAAAAATGGATAAGTGCGTTAATTCAAAATTTACCTCAGTTAGTTTTTAAAAAGTCTTGACCTGAATTAAAATACACTCATCGCAGCCAATATACCCGAAGTTGTCGGCTATGAGTGCCGATTTTAGGTATCTGACGATAAATCATTTTCAGTATTCAGAGCGGCGTTTTCCTGAGAACTCATTGGGCTATCTATCTCCTTTTGCCAGGCATCCTCTATAAAAATAAATTTTGCGACTTCACCACGCGCAATAATATATTGCTGTTTATCGTCTAAAATCACGTTTGTTGGAGAACCAGAATTTCCTGCGATCTCCACACGTTGACCATTGAACGCGAAAGGAGGCAATTTCAACATATCCAACCGATCGGTCTTAGTGAGCTGAATATTGACAGTAAAATTTTCCGCTAAGTAACCAAATAATTTCTCCGGGAAATTATTTAATTCATTAATATTAGCCTTACCATTTATAAACTTCATTGAACGAGAGGATAATCCATTGACTGTGTAACCCAATCTGGTTGTTGGAGGGTTGAGCGTTAACGAGGTAACAATAACATTTCTTATAATAACATCCGCTCTGACGGTCCGGTCTATCTGCCTGATATTGATATGGAATTTATTCATTCCAGCAGGGTTAATACGGCCTCTTGCTAATTGATAATGAATAATATCTGTTGACGTAGTCACCCGCAAATAGCATTCAAGCGGACTGACATTTTGGGAGGAAGAATAAATAAAACCATAACCACCATGCAAAGCAGGATAAATAGTTGTAGGTAGAATTCTCTCGGGGTCATAATAACCTACTACCGTTGTTACCGGAACGCCAAATTGGCGAGGTACCCGCGTTCCTAACGCATCATTTTTTTCACGCGAGTGCCAAAGATTATTTTCAGCCACATAGCGTGTCGAATCCCCAGTTCTATAGATAATGGGAGTATTATTAACCATCACCGTCACGTCCCATGTTGCCCGGTTAGTGAAAGAAATAATCCGACCAAGGCTAATCGCTCTTGCAGCAGGAAAGCTAATATTACTGGTCCATGCACCATCACGAACTATAATTTCAACTTCTTGAAATCTTTGTAAAATAGTGCTTAGTTCAGCACCAGAAGGATCATTCCCCAGCCGCGTCAATTGTTGTTGAGTGTCGATGCGATAAATAGTATCATCTGTGTAAATAGGTGGATAAAAGGGCAACATGACATTTGGATCAATTAAGCCATTTACAGTTTTAACGCCACAATTGGCATTTTCAAAATCTCCTTCATTTTTATTTGACACTGAACCGCAGCCACGCTCACAATCGCATTTATCTTCACAATTATTTTTATTACGATGGGGGCACGCTCTCTTTTCTTCTTGTTGTAAAATAATCTCAAGAGTATTCGAGTTAAAGGGTAAATTGTCAGCGAGTATTATCCAATTCCTATTTCTTACTATAAAAATACTACTATTCCTGTATGAGACTCGATGAGATTGATTACCAATAATAATAAACATATCTGATTGTGCATCACTATCTACCCAAACGATGCTACCCTCGAGTTGTGCGTCTGCCGTAGGGAGATGAACATTACGAATCCAATTACCGTTACTGGGTATTAGTTGCACAATGCCCATACGTATAAGCTGTGTTCTGATAAAGTTGCCACTGGTATCATTGGCTATAGCATTAAACTGCGCTTGATGGGAAATAATAACACTAGGTGGCCTGACATAGTTAACGTAATTAATATATCTCAGACTTTGTGGATCCCAAATTTTAAAACCAGTCGGTGAACTGCTTGAGAAAACAGCGTGCCGCTCAATAAAATTTTGTATGACATTAAGGACATATGGCGTATGTAACGCATAATAAGATAAAGGAGAACTTGCATGTCCTGATGCCATCACATCAGTATTAAAACGGTTGCCTTGGAAGGGGGGAATACTACCGCCGCAACAATTTTGGTTTCCTCCTTTATCCCAGAAAAAGTTGGCGATAAATCGGTTAAGATCGCGATCCCAACCCCATGCGGCGTTAACACCATTAACACTAGGGCGTTGATGGGATGAACCTCGCCATTGTCCAGGATAATGACCGAGGCTATATGCGTGGCCTGCTTCATGACTCCATTCTTCTCCTGAAGAATCTTCGATAGTAAGCATTCCATTTCCACCGCTTCCACCATGTACTATAATTCCATTCTGATAGCGCCCACGTGAATTATGCGCAGTAATTTGAAATGCAACATAATTATCAGGTATTTCAATAGACCCATCAGAGCTATTAATACCATAATTTGCGCAATTGATACCTTGGGATATCAGAAACTTACCAATATATTCACGCATATCCCCTGTATGCCAACTACCATTGTCCGCCGATTGGCTTGTATAGATGACACCATTTGGCATGACTACTCGTGTAAGATGGATGGGTTCGTATTCTCCAACAATAAGACGGCTAACGGGAATTTTTTGATAATAATCTCGATGTAAACTGGGCTGATTAGCAAAATCAAAACGATCGCGGGGGGTTACCAACATTCCGATATCGATTGTTTGGATAATCACTTCATTGGGAGCACCAATAACAATATTATGTAGACTACCAGATTGATTGCCGGCTTCAAATAAAAGCCTTAGACCAGGGTTTATCCAAGTCGCGGGTAATATAACCGACCACATATTGCGAGCATAAATTATATTTGTGATCGCAGGTGAATCAACCGTCGGCAACTGAGCAGGGGGTACCAGGTCCAAAACACCGAGTCTAACGCCATCAGCACGCGTTCCAGTTACGGAAATCGATGGCGGAAGCGTTACTCGGGGCTGTACCAGTAATAGGGTATCTCGTTGGGCCACCAAACGCGGACGGATATCATGCGGGGTTGCTCTTTGATACAACGTAATATTTTGCGCATAACATATTCTGGCTTCAAAATTACCAGTGAGATCACTTGTTGCCGGTAATTCATCAAATGCAAAGTTATTTAATATTTCCATTATGCTTACCTCATATAACATCTCTAATTAAATAGATGGATAAAGGCATATGACAGTGCTTATATTCCATGGCTATATTAAGTGTTTATATTCAGTGAGTATGGCATTTGGTTGCATTCTAATCAATTTCAAAATTTAGTATCTCTATGTTATCCTCTGCTAATATATGCAATTCGAGACGATCATGCTTAAATTCGTGATCAGAGACAAAACTATTCTGTATTCAGATTGGACGCTTATCCGGAATGCGTTAGCTAAATTAGTGGCGCTCGGACCTTTATTACCCGGAGGCCAAGTATAACCGGCATCCAGCCTGATTATGGATTTCGACTTCTCTTAATATATCTGCGCTGCGATTCCACTGAAAAATAACAGTATTTGCAGATGCGTCGGGTGGTGGTAAAACCTGCATGGCTATGTCATGCAAGGTCAGGTCACGCTTGCCGGGCGTGATGTGCTGTTATGCCACGGATGCCTGGTTTATTGAAATGTATGTTCCAAGGCCCGCTGCCCGATCTTTAATAATCTTGAAAACTTTTAATCAAAGAGAGGATTTCGGGTAGCTTCCAAGGGGGATAAGAGCAGGACCAGGCAAAATAGGCGTAAAAAAATCCAGGAACACAAACTTTCCCGGATTTTTGCACAGTATAAAAATTTTTCAAGATTTCCGGCGCGGCTCCTGAGCTGAGGGAGCCATCAGCCAATCTTAATCAGACTTGATTATTTCTTTTTCTTGGCCTTGGCGTTCGGCAGGTCGGTAATGCTGCCTTCATACACTTCCGCCGCCAGGCCGACCGATTCGTGCAGCGTCGGATGGGCATGGATGGTCAGCGCAATATCCTCAGCGTCGCAACCCATCTCGATGGCCAGGCCGATTTCGCCCAGCAGCTCGCCGCCGTTGACACCGACCACCGCGCCGCCGATCACCCGATGGCTTTCTTTATCGAATATCAGCTTGGTGACGCCGTCCTGGCAGTCGGAAGCGATGGCGCGGCCGGACGCCGCCCAGGGGAAGGTGGCCACTTCGTAGCTGATGCCTTTTTCCTTCGCTTCTTTCTCGGTCACGCCGACCCAGGCCACTTCCGGCTCGGTATAGGCAATCGAGGGGATGACCTTGGGATCGAAGTAATGTTTCTTGCCGGCGATAACTTCCGCCGCCACGTGGCCCTCGTGAGTGCCTTTGTGCGCCAGCATCGGCTGGCCGACGATATCGCCGATAGCATAGATATGCGGCACATTGGTGCGCAGCTGTTTATCGACGCGGATAAAACCGCGATCGTCCACTTCCACCCCGGCCTTGCCGGCGTCAAGCAGCTTGCCGTTCGGCACGCGGCCGATAGCCACCAGCACCGCATCGTAGCGCTGCGGCTCGGCGGGCGCCTTCTTGCCTTCCATGGTGACGTAAATGCCGTCTTCCTTGGCTTCCACCGTGGTCACCTTGGTTTCCAGCATCAGGTTGAACTGCTTGCTGATGCGTTTGGTGTAGACCTTGACGATATCCTTATCCGCCACCGGGATCACCTGATCGAACATTTCGACCACGTCGATTTTGGAGCCGAGCGCATAATACACCGTGGCCATTTCCAGGCCGATAATGCCGCCGCCCATGACCAGCAGCTTTTCCGGCACGGTGCGCAGCGCCAGCGCGTCGGTGGAATCCCATACGCGCGGGTCGTCATGGGGAATAAACGGCAAGGTGATCGGCCGCGAGCCGGCGGCGATGATCGCATTGTCGAAATTGATGGTGGTGGTGCCTTTTTCGCCCTCCACCACCAGGGTGTTGGCGCCGGTAAATTTACCCACGCCGTGCACAACATTCACTTTACGGGCTTTGGCCGATACCGGTCAGTCCGCCGGTCAACTGGTTGACAACCCGTTCTTTCCAGGTACGTACTTTATCGATATCGGTTTTCGGTTCACCAAAGGTGATGCCGTTTTCGCTTAGCGCTTTTGCTTCTTCAATCACCTTGGCGACATGCAGCAGCGCCTTGGAAGGAATACAGCCCACGTTCAGGCAAACACCGCCCAGTGTCGCGTAACGTTCGACCAGCACGGTCTCCAGACCTAAATCGGCGCAACGGAAGGCGGCGGAATATCCCCCCGGGCCCGCCCCAAGTACCACGACCTGGGTTTTGATTTCAGTACTCATCATGACCTCTTAGTTGTTTGACCAGCGGTAAGGCGTTAATTTTCTGACGAATTAAAGGCATAACGCGCCGATACCACCGGGACGCCTCCATCAAAACCAGTTTACAGAAATGTTAATAATCTGCAAAGCGGGTTCGGACGGCGCGTGACCTGTTTGCCCTGCCGGGGGAAAATGCGCCCAACCGGCAGCGTCACATTAAACAATCAGGCCGGCCCTGGGGCCGGCCTCGGGCTTACATCACCAGACGACGAATATCGGACATTACGTTGTTGATGAAACTGATAAACCGGGCACCCGCCGCGCCGTCGATGACGCGATGGTCATAGGACAGGGACAGCGGCAGCATCAGGCGCGGCGTAAATTCCTTACCGTTCCATACCGGTTTCATCGCCGATTTGGACACGCCGAGGATCGCTACTTCCGGCGCGTTGACGATAGGCGTAAACGCCGTGCCGCCGATGCCGCCAAGGCTTGAGATGGTGAAACATCCGCCCTGCATATCGGAGGACGTCAGTTTACCGTCACGCGCCTTTTTCGAGATCTCCGCCAGTTCGCGCGACAGCTCAAAGATACCCTTCTTATTCACGTCGCGGAACACCGGCACCACCAGGCCATTCGGCGTATCCACCGCCACGCCGATATTGATGTATTTCTTCAGCGTCAGCTTCTGCGCATCCTCGGACAGCGAGCTGTTAAAGCGCGGCAGTTCCTCCAGCGCCTTGGCCACGGCCTTCATGATAAACACCAGCGGGGTGATTTTCACATCCAGCTTTTTCTTTTCCGCTTCGGCGTTCTGCTGTTTACGGAAGTTTTCAACTTCAGTGATATCCGCCTCGTCGAATTGCGTGACGTGCGGGATCATGACCCAGTTGCGATGCAGGTTGGCGCCGGAAATTTTCTGAATGCGGCCCAGTTCGACTTCTTCCGTATCGCCGAATTTGCTGAAATCCACCTTCGGCCACGGCAGCAGGCCCGGCAGAGAGCCGCCGGCGCCGGCTGCGGGAGCGGCCTCGGCGCGTTTTACCGCATCCTTGACGTAGGCCTGGATATCTTCGCGCAGGATACGGCCTTTACGTCCGGTCCCCTTCACCTTGCCGAGATTAACGCCGAACTCACGCGCCAAACGGCGGATAACCGGCGTGGCGTGCACATAGGCGTCGTTTTCGGCAAACTCGCTCTTGCCCTCGGTTTTAGGCTGGGCCGCCGCCGCGGCGTTTTTATTGGCCTGCGATGCGGGCGCCGGCGCGGCGGCGGCGGCGGTCTCGGTCTTCTCCGCGGCCGGAGCCGCGCCTTCCACCTCAAAGACCATGATCAGGGTACCGGTGCTAACCTTGTCGCCGGTGCTGATTTTGATCTCTTTAACCGTGCCGGCGAACGGTGCCGGGACTTCCATCGAGGCTTTATCGCCTTCAACGGTAATCAGCGACTGCTCGGCGCTGACCTTGTCGCCGACCTTAACCATCACTTCGGTCACTTCCACTTCGTCGCCGCCGATATCCGGCACATTGACGTCTTTCGTGCCGCCGGATTGAGCCGGCGCGGCAGCGGCCGGCTTGCTGTCCTGGGCCGGCGCGGCGGATGCGCCACCCGCGCCCGCCACTTCAAACACCATAATCAACGAACCGGTGCTGACTTTATCGCCGGTATTGACCTTGATTTCAGTGACTTTACCGGCAAACGGCGCCGGGACTTCCATCGAGGCTTTGTCGCCTTCGACAGTGATCAGCGACTGTTCGGCCGCCACGGTATCGCCGACCTTGACCAGCACTTCGGTCACTTCCACTTCGTCGCCGCCGATATCCGGCACCTCGACATTTTTACTTTCCGCTGCGCCGCCCGACTGCGGTTTCGCCTCGGCGGGCTTGGCATCGTTTGACGCCTCGGCCTTGACCGGCGCGCTGTCTTCCGTCGCGCCGCCCTGGTCTTCAAAGACCATGATAAGCTTGCCGGTGGTGACTTTATCGCCCACCGCCACTTTCAGCTCTTTGACCACCCCCGCCTGCGGCGAGGGTACTTCCATAGAGGCCTTGTCGCCTTCGACGGTGATAAGCGATTGTTCGGCATCAACCTTGTCGCCCACGCTGACCAGCACTTCGGTGACTTCAACTTCATCGGTACCGATATCCGGTACGTTAATTTCAATAGCCATTGATTTCTCTACCTCTTATGCCAAACGCGGGTTAACTTTGTCCGCGTCGATGCCGAACTTGGCGATCGCCTTGGCGACCACATCGGCGTCGATTTCGCCACGCTTGGCCAGTTCGCCCAGCGCCGCCACGACCACGTAAGACGCATCCACTTCAAAATGATGACGCAGGTTTTCGCGGCTGTCGGAACGACCGAAGCCATCCGTACCCAATACCCGGAATTCGCTGGCCGGGATAAAGTTGCGGATTTGTTCGGCAAACAGTTTCATATAGTCGGTGGAGGCCACCGCCGGCGCATCGCTCATGATCTGGGCGACATAAGGCACACGCGGTTTTTCAGCCGGGTGCAGCATGTTCCAGCGTTCACAATCCTGCCCGTCGCGCGCCAGTTCGGTAAAGGAGGTCACGCTATAGACATCGGAGCCGACGCCGTAGTCCCGGGAAAGGATCCCGGCGGCTTCGCGCACGTGGCGCAGGATGGCGCCGGAGCCCATCAGCTGAACCTTGCCTTTGGCGCCGTCAAGGGTTTCCAGTTTATAGATACCCTTGCGGATCCCCTCTTCCGCGCCTTCGGGCATGGCCGGCATATGGTAGTTTTCGTTCAGCGTGGTCAGGTAGTAATAGACGTTTTCCTGCGCCTCGCCGTACATACGGGTCAGGCCGTCATGCATGATGACCGCCACTTCATAGGCGTACGCCGGATCGTAGGAGATACAGTTCGGGATGGTCAGCGACTGGATATGGCTATGGCCGTCCTCGTGCTGCAGACCTTCGCCGTTCAGGGTGGTGCGCCCCGACGTGCCGCCGATCAGGAAGCCGCGCGCCTGCTGGTCGCCCGCCGCCCAGCACAAATCGCCGATACGCTGGAAGCCGAACATGGAGTAGTAGATATAAAACGGGATCATCGGCAAGTCGTTGGTGCTGTAGGACGTTGCCGCCGCCAGCCAGGACGACGCCGCGCCCAGTTCATTAATCCCTTCCTGCAGAATCTGGCCTTTCTCGTCTTCACGGTAATAAGCGACCTGCTCACGGTCCTGCGGGGTGTACTGCTGGCCGTTCGGGCTGTAGATGCCGATCTGGCGGAACAACCCTTCCATACCGAAGGTACGCGCTTCATCGGCGATAATCGGCACCAGGCGATCCTTGATCGACGGGTTCTTCAGCATCACGTTCAGTACACGGACAAAAGCGATGGTGGTGGAGATTTCTTTTTTCTGTTCTTCCAGCAGCGCGCCGAAGTCCGCCAGGGTCGGCAGCTCCAGCGGCTTGGTAAAGTTCTTCAGGCGGGTCGGCAGGTAACCGTGCAGCGCCTTGCGGCGGGCATGCAGGTATTCATACTCTTCCGAACCTTCCTTGAAGGTGATATAGGGCAGTTGCTCGATGGTCTCATCGGACACCACCGGGGACAGATTGAAACGATCGCGGAAATAGCGCACGCCGTCGATGTTCATTTTCTTGACCTGGTGGGCAATGTTCATGCCTTCCGCGGTCTCGCCCATGCCGTAGCCTTTAATGGTATGGGCCAGGATGACGATAGGCTTGCCGGTGGTCTTCTGCGCTTTTTGCAGCGCGGCGAAAACTTTTTTCGGATCGTGGCCGCCGCGGTTCAATGCCCAGACTTCGTCGTCGCTCATATCCTTGACCAGCGCGGCGGTTTCCGGATACTTACCAAAGAAATGCTCGCGCACATAGGCGCCGTTCTTCGATTTAAAGGTCTGGTAGTCGCCGTCGACGGTTTCGTTCATCAGTTGGATAAGCTTGCCGCTGGTATCCTTGCGCAACAGTTCATCCCAACGGCTGCCCCAGATGACCTTAATGACTTCCCAGCCGGCGCCGCCGAAGATACCTTCCAGCTCGTTGATGATTTTGCCGTTGCCGGTAACCGGGCCGTCCAGGCGCTGCAGGTTACAGTTGATGATAAAGACCAGGTTGTCCAGCTTTTCGCGGGTGGCGATGGTGATCGCGCCCTTGGATTCCGGTTCGTCCATTTCACCGTCGCCCAGGAAAGCGTATACCGTCTGCGCGGTGGTGTTTTTCAGGCCGCGGTGGTTGAGGTATTTGAGGAATTTAGCCTGATAGATGGCGCTGATCGGCCCCAGGCCCATGGAAACGGTCGGGAACTGCCAGAACTCAGGCAGCAGCTTGGGATGCGGATAGGAAGGCAGGCCTTTGCCGTGGACTTCCTGGCGGAAATTATTCATCTGGTCTTCGGTCAGGCGGCCTTCGATAAAGGCGCGGGCGTAGATCCCGGGGGAAATATGGCCCTGGAAGTACACCAGATCGCCGCCGTCCTGATCGTTGCGCGCACGGAAGAAGTGGTTGAAGCAGACTTCATAAATGGTGGCGGACGACTGGAACGACGCCATGTGGCCGCCCAAATCCAAATCTTTCTTCGATGCGTGCAGTACCGCCATAACGGCGTTCCAGCGGATAGCAGAGCGAATGCGGCGCTCCAATTCCAGATTGCCGGGATACTCAGGCTCGTCTTCAACCGGAATGCTGTTGATATAATTACGGCCCGAGGCACCGGCAGCGATGCTGACGCCACCTTTACGCGCGCCATCAAGTACCTGATCAATCAGGAACTGTGCGCGCTCAATACCCTCTTCACGGATAACCGATTCGATCGCCTGTAGCCAGTCGCGTGTTTCGATCGGATCCACGTCATTGTATAAACGTTCTGACATGGTGGTGTTCCTTATCTATCGCTATTAAATTGATTTAGTTGGAGCCTGTCTTCCTGTGCTCGTTGGCGCCGATGCGTTAGAACACACGAAGACAGGCTCATTATTTCGTTGCCGTTTTATCCCCGTCATACTTCAAGTTGCAGGTGCGTTGGCATTCCTCACTCACCCCGGTCGCTTACTTGAGTAAGCTCCCGGGGATTCGCTGTGTCGCCGCCTTCCTGCAACTCGAATTATTTAGGGCATAGCTCCCGTCGCCGGAGGCTTAGTCCTTGCGTTGCTGGAGCCGGCGCAGCGATCGTTCGCGCCTGCTGTGTTCCCGACTGAGGTCCAGCAAAATTTCCTCAATAAACGCCAGATGGCGGTGAGAAGCTTCGCGCGCTTTTTCCGGCTCGCGTGCCACTATCGCCGCGAAGATCCCGGCGCGGTGACTGCTCACCTGCGCCAGCATTTCCCGGCGCGAGTAGAGCAATTCAAAATTCTGACGTACGTTTTTTTCCAGCATCGGCCCCATACAGCGCACCAAATGCAATAAAACCGCATTATGGGCGGCTTCGGTGACGGCGATTTGATACTGCAGTACGGCATCGGCTTCGGCGTCGAGATCGCCGTTTTCCTGGGCCTGCTGGATAATCTGGTGGCAATCGCGAATGCGGTCGAGGTCCTCTTCCGTACCGCGCAGCGCGGCGTAATAAGCGGCAATCCCCTCGAGGGCATGGCGCGTTTCCAGCAGATCGTATTGTGATTCCGGGTGTTCGGCCAGCAGTTCAGCCAGTGGGTCGCTGAAGCTTTGCCAAAGATTGCTTTGAACAAATGTCCCGCCGCCCTGGCGGCGCAGGAGCAGGCCTTTGCCTTCGAGACGCTGGATGGCTTCCCTTAGGGAGGGACGGGAAACGTCGAACTGTTTGGCGAGTTCGCGCTCCGGCGGCAGCTTTTCACCGGGACGCAACGTCCCTTCCAGAATCAAATATTCCAGTTGCTGCTCGATGACATCCGAAAGTTTTGCCTGGCGGATTTTACTATAGGCCATTTATAATCATCTTTGCGATTGGCGCGGAGTCAATTGGTAATACCAATTTCATAAACGTGACGCTAAAGTAACAAAGTATTCACCTCCTGTCCATGACGGCTTTGACCTAAATCATGAAACACCGCACATTTAAACAATTGCACTAAGCTTGTGCTGCAATTTGATAACTATCCAGTTCCATCCACTGAATTTGAGAAATGACATATTTAACCATTTTGCAACGTTCAATCCTCCAAGCTGAACCGTTTGAGCCAATATTTTAGATTAAATAATAAGCAAATATTGCCTGGCAAAGTGTAACAATAACATTGTTGCTACATCTTTTTTTACAACATCCTTTTTTTACCGCCTCTCCTGGAAAATGCGTCAGATCATGCGGGTTTTGTATTTTCCCGTCCGACCCCATAAATCAGGTGCAAACTTTTTTGCATACCACTATTCTTGTGCCAACGACAGCCCGCGACAAAAAATAGCTCGACGGCTAACGTAAAATATAACGTACATAAAACGTAATGCAGGGATTACAGACCGCAATTTTACACTGGGATGGTCCGCAGACCGTACTAAAAGAGGATTTTCGATGGATGGTAAACAGCGCGGAGAGACGCTGAAACGCGGGCTAAAAAACCGCCATATTCAGCTTATTGCCTTAGGTGGCGCGATCGGCACGGGCTTGTTCCTGGGGATTGCCCAAACGATTAAAATGGCCGGTCCGTCGGTGATCCTGGGCTATGCCATCGGCGGCTTTATCGCCTTTCTCATTATGCGTCAATTAGGGGAAATGGTGGTCGAGGAACCGGTAGCCGGTTCGTTCAGCCATTTTGCCTATAAATACTGGGGCGATTTTGCCGGCTTTGCTTCCGGCTGGAATTACTGGGTGCTGTACGTACTGGTCGCCATGGCGGAACTGACCGCCGTGGGCATTTATATGAATTACTGGTGGCCGGGCCTGCCGACCTGGATCTCAGCGGCACTATTTTTTATCGTCATTAACGTCATCAACCTCGCCAACGTCAAGGTGTACGGCGAGATGGAATTTTGGTTTGCCATTATCAAAGTCGTCGCCATTATCGCGATGATTGTGTTTGGCGCCTGGTTGCTGATAAGCGGCCACGGCGGCCCGGACGCCAGCGTGACCAACCTCTGGGCCCAGGGCGGGTTCTTCCCCAATGGCGTCAGCGGCCTGATTATGGCGATGGCGGTCATCATGTTTTCGTTCGGCGGCCTGGAGCTGGTGGGCATTACCGCCGCCGAAGCCGATAACCCGGAGCAAAGCATACCCAAAGCCACCAACCAGGTCATCTATCGCATCCTGCTGTTTTATATCGGCTCGCTGGCTATTCTGCTGTCGTTGTATCCCTGGAGCAAAGTGGTGGAAGGCGGCAGTCCCTTTGTGCTGATTTTCCATGCGCTCAACAGCGACTGGGTGGCGACCATCCTTAACCTGGTGGTGCTGACCGCTGCGCTATCGGTATACAACAGCTGCGTCTACAGCAACAGCCGTATGCTGTACGGCCTGGCGCGCCAGGGCAACGGCCCAAGGCTGCTGGCGGCGGTCGATCGTCGTGGCGTACCGGTCATGGCGATCGGCGTGTCGGCCCTGGCGACCGCCGTTTGCGTGCTGATCAACTATCTGATGCCCGGAAAAGCCTTCGGCCTGTTGATGGCGCTGGTGGTTTCCGCCCTGGTCATCAACTGGGGCATGATAAGCCTGGCGCACCTGAAGTTTCGCCGCGCCATGGCCCGCCAGGCCAGGGTGACGAAATTCCAGGCGCTGTG
Source organism: Sodalis sp. C49 (assembly GCF_046352915.1). Taxonomy (NCBI): domain Bacteria; kingdom Pseudomonadati; phylum Pseudomonadota; class Gammaproteobacteria; order Enterobacterales; family Bruguierivoracaceae; genus Sodalis; species Sodalis sp. C49. Next base: position 2,574,967 of record NZ_CP163303.1, read on the forward strand.
GTACCCGTTCGGCAACTATCTGTGCCTGCTGTTTATGGCGGCGATCCTGGTGGTGATGCTGATGACCCCCGGCATGGAAATTTCGGTCTACCTGATCCCGGTGTGGCTTTGCCTGCTCGGCATCGGCTTTTATTTTAAACAGAAAAATCAGCGCGCGTCCGGCGAACTGAGCCGTTAAGCCGCCTTCTGCGCGGCCTGGCTGGCCGCGCAAAGTTCTTTCCGCCGGCCTGCGCGACAAAATGCCGGCGCCTTCACAAATTTCCCGTTATGACCCGTTTGTCCATTTCATCAACCCGATCCTGCCGATCCTTTCACGCCGAATAGGCCAATACTGCCTGTTGTACTTCATGTCTTGTTTACAACGGAGAGTAGATCCATGAAAACACAGGCTTTGTCATTAACGGAAAAAATTGGTTTCGGCATGGGAGATGCCGGCTGCAATATGGTATGGGGTTCCATTACCATGTTCCTGGCCTATTTTTACACCGACGTTTTCGGCCTGGCGCCGGCCCTGGTGGGCGTATTGCTGCTGTCGGTGCGCATTATAGACGCGGTCACCGACCCGATCATGGGCGCCATCGCCGATCGCACGCGCTCCAAATGGGGCCGGTTCCGGCCTTATCTGCTGTGGCTGTCGGTGCCGTTCGCGGTGTTCAGCATTTTAATGTACACCACGCCGGACTGGAGCTACGGCGCCAAAGTGGTGTATGCCTTCGCCACCTATTTCCTGATGTCGCTGATTTACACCGCCATTAATATTCCCTACTGTTCACTCGGCGGAGTGATTTCCAGCGATCCGCAGGAGCGGGTCTCCTGCCAGTCCTGGCGTTTTATCCTGGTCGGCGTGGCGACGTTGATTATTTCGCTCACCCTGCTGCCGATGGTGGATTGGTTTGGCGGCGGCAACCGGGCCAAGGGGTTTCAATGGGCGATGACGGTGTTATCGATTATCGGTTGCCTGATGTTTTTATTCTGCTTCGCCACCGTGCGCGAACGCGTTAAACCGGCGATCCCGACCCATGACGCGCTGAAGGCCGATCTGCGCGATATCTGGAAAAACGACCAATGGGTACGCATTCTGCTGCTGACCTTCTTTAACGTTTGTCCCGGTTTTATCCGCATGGCGGCCACCATGTACTACGTGACCTATGCCATGGATAAAACCTCCGGGTTCGCCAGTATGTTTATCAGCCTGGGGGTCGTGGGCATGATGATCGGCAGTTGGCTGGCCAAACCGTTGACCGACCGCTTTTGCAAGCTGAAGGTATTTTTCTGGACCAATATTATCCTGGCGCTGTTTTCCTGCGGTTTCTATTTCCTTGATCCGCATCTGACCACGCTTATCCTGGTGATGTATTTCCTGCTCAATATCCTGCACCAGATCCCCTCGCCGTTGCACTGGTCGCTCATGGCGGACGTCGATGACTACGGCGAGTGGAAAACCGGCAAACGCATTACCGGCATCAGCTTTTCCGGCAATTTGTTTTTCCTGAAGGTCGGACTGGCGGTGGCCGGCGCCTTTGTCGGTTTTATCCTGTCCGCCTATGGCTATCGCGGTGACGCCATCACGCAAAGTCCCGGCGCCGTCCAGGGCATCGTGCTGCTGTTTACCGTGATCCCGGGCGTCGGTTATCTTATCACCGCGGGCGTGGTCAGGCTGCTGAAAGTGGATCGGCAACTGATGCGGCAAATCCAGGACGATCTGGAAAAACGCCGGGAGAATTATCATGAACTGGGCGCCTGGCGCGAGGACTCCCTGCTGGAAACCAAACATCCGTAAACCGCAGAATAAACAGGAGACGCTATCATGACCGAAGGACATTGGCCGAACCCACTGATAGAGCAGCGCGCCGACCCCTTTATCTACCGCCATCACGACGGGTACTACTATTTTATCGCCTCGGTGCCGGAATACGACCGGCTGGAGATCCGCCGCGCGACCACGCTTGCCGGCCTGGCGCGGGCCGAGCCGGCGGTGATATGGCGCAAGCCGGCCACCGGCGAAATGAGCGCGTTGATCTGGGCGCCTGAACTGCATGTTATCGACGGGAAATGGATTATTTATTTTGCCGCCGCCAAAACGCCTGACATTGTCGACGGGCTGTTCCAGCATCGTATGTTTGCGCTGGAGTGCGCCGATGACAATCCATTAACCGGGCGATGGCGTGAAAAAGGCCGCATCATAACGCCGCTCGATACCTTTTCGCTGGATGCGACGCATTTTGTCCACCGGGACAAGCATTATTACCTGTGGGCGCAGAAAGATCCGGCTATTCGGGGCAACTCCAATCTTTACCTGGCCGAACTGGCGACGCCCACCTCGCTTAACACCGCGCCGGTGATGATTAGCCGTCCTGAACTGCCGTGGGAAACCATCGGTTTTTGGGTTAACGAGGGGCCGGCGTTTATCCGCCACGGGCGACGGCTGTTTATTACCTATTCGGCCAGCGCCACCGACGAGAATTATTGTATCGGTTTGCTGTGGGCCGACGCTGACGCCGATATTACCGACCCGGCGCAGTGGCATAAGCTGCCGCAGCCGGTGTTCCGCACCCATAGGCGACACCGGCAGTTCGGGCCGGGCCATAACAGCTTTACCATTGGGGAACGGGGCGAGGATGTGCTGGTCTATCACGCCCGCCCGTATACGGAAATTACCGGCGATCCGTTGTACGACCCCAACCGGCATACCCGGGTTAAAGCCTTTGACTGGGATGAGGACGGCATGCCCCGCTTTGGCGAACCACCGGCGGACACCGCGGGTTAGCCGGGCGGATAACCACGCCGGGCGGTGGCGCTGACGGCGTTAAACCAGCGCGCCGTAGATGGTCAGCAGCGCCACCACCACCACAATCACCTGGGTGATTTTTTTCGCCAGCGATACCGCCGCGCGCGGCGTCAGCACGTCGTCCAGATGCGGTTCCCGCGCCAGCGAGAACTGTGCCAGCCGGGTTAATACCTGATATTGGCCGGTATGCACATCCGCCAGGGACGCAAACCATGCGGGCAGCGCTTTTTCACCGTGTCCCAGCAGCGCGTAGGCCACCCCCGCCAGACGCACCGGAATCCAGTCCAGCCAGTGCAACAGCATATCGATGCCGGAACGCGCGCGCTTGAGTGGCGTGGAGCGGCGCGCCATCCAGGTTTGGTACGCGCGCAGGAAAGCATAGCCGGCCAGCGCCACCGGACCGTACGGGCCGCCGACCACCAGCCAGAACAGCGGCGCCAGGTAAAAACGGAAGTTTATCCACAACAGGGCGTTCTGCAGTTCGCGCAGACGCTCCTCTTTATCGCAATCCACCGGCAGGCCGTGGATCAAGGCCAGTTCTTCGCTCATGGCGTCGCAGGCGTGGCCGTCGCTGGCGGCCGCGGCCCGCAAATAGGCCCGATAGTGCTTACGGATGCCGCCGGCGCCGATGCATAACAGGGAAATGATGATCCACAGCACCAGCAACGGCACGCCAAAAAACCAGTTAGCCAGCAGCCGCAGGCACAGCGCCACGATAATCATCCAGCCCAGGGCCATTAAAACGGTCAGGGCCAGGGAGGCATGACGGATGCGGACAAACACCCGTTCCAGATGGTGATCCAGCTGCCAGTGCTCGCCCTGCTTGAACAGGCGTTCCCAGGCCAAAACCAATAGTAGCGTAAACAGCGTCATGAACCCTGACTCTCCTTCTTTATGTCCCCGCAGCGCGCAGCAACCAGCCGCAGGTAATGTTGCCACCGAAACGACGGCCCGGGATCGGTTTTACGCGCCGGGGCGATAGCGCTATGGCCGGTAATGCGCGCCGGCGTAATCGGATAATGCCGCATCAACAAGGCGGTCAGCGCGGCCAGCCGGTGGTACTGCGCGTCGGTGTAAGGGATATTATCGGTGCCTTCAAGCTCGATACCAATGGAAAAATCATTGCAGCGTTCCCGGCCGTCGAACGTCGATACGCCCGCATGCCAGGCGCGTTTATCAAACGGCACGTACTGGACAATTTCGCCGTCGCGGCGAATCAGGCAGTGCGCGGAAACCCGCAACTGATAAACCTGGCGGAAAAAGGGATGCGCCGCGGGATCGAGCGTGCCGGTAAAGAGCCGGTCGATATCCCCGCCGCCGAAGCGGCCCGGCGGCAGGCTGATATTATGCACGACCAATAGCGATGGCGCCTCGTGCGCGGGCCGCTCATCGCAATGCGGCGACAACACGTGCCTGACCCCCCGCACCCAGCCATTTTCCAACCGCATTATTCACCTCGCGCAGACCGGCGGTGGTACTTATCCCAGCAACAGAGTAGCATGTTTCTCCGATTCCCTTTATCCGCTATTTCGGAGTTTTTTATGCCGACACGCCGTTATAACGTCGAACGCCGCCGGGCCGAATTGCTTGAGCGTATTCAGCATGATATCCCCTTATCCGTCACCCAGGCCCTGCGCGAAGACCTGGGCGGCACCACCGACGCCAAAGCCGATATCACCGCCCGTTTGCTTGCGCAGGAGAGCGAGGCCAGCGCGGTTATCATCACCCGGGAAAACGGTATTTTCTGCGGCCAGCGCTGGCTTGAGGAAGTCTTTGCCCAGCTCGGCGGCGGTGTTTCCGTCGCGTGGCAGGTACAGGACGGCGATGCGATCCGCGTCAACCAGCCGCTGTGCCGTTTAAGCGGCCCCGCGCATCTGCTGCTCACCGGCGAGCGCACCGCGCTGAATTTTGTGCAGACGCTGTCCGGGGTGGCCAGCGAGGTCAAACGTTACGTTGATCTTCTGGCCGGCACCGGGACCCAACTGCTCGATACCCGCAAGACGCTGCCCGGCCTGCGCACCGCGCTGAAGTACGCCGTGCTGTGCGGCGGCGGCGGCAATCACCGCCTGGGGCTGGCGGACGCCTTCCTGATCAAGGAAAACCATATCATCGCCGCCGGCTCTATCGCCAACGCGGTGGCCAACGCACTGGCCCTGCGCGACGATGTGCCGGTGGAGGTGGAAGTGGAAACCCTGGACGAGCTGCGCCAGGCGCTGGACGCCGGCGCCGATATCATCATGCTGGATAATTTTACGCCGGCCGATATGCAGCGGGCGGTGGCGGCCACACAAAAGCGCGCCCTGCTGGAAGTCTCGGGCAATGTCACGCTGGACACGCTCCGTGAATTTGCCCAAACCGGGGTGGACTATATCTCCGTGGGCGCGCTGACCAAACATATCCGCGCGCTGGACTTGTCGATGCGGTTCCAGTAGCCGGGCATCCCATACCACAGGCCTTCGGTCATCTCCGAAGGCCTTTCCCCCCTCCTTATCCTTAATTTTGCGGCATCCTACGCAAAATTCCTAAACCTCAGGTCACTCATCGCGTTTTTTTTGCCAACCATTATCCCGTATGGCGACCCGCCGCTGGCCGGCCGAAGGCGTTGCCGGTAAGGTCGGGGCAGGATCGGCTGCGAGGGAAACGCATGTTTAATCAACAGGGATTTACCTTGGTGGAATTAATGGTGGTAATCGCCATTATCGCCATGCTCAGCGCTATCGGCCTGCCCGGCTACCAGCGCTATCTGGATAAAGCCGCCATGACGGATATGCTGCAGATGCTGGCCCCCTATAAATCGGCGGTGGAGCTGTGCGCGTTGCAGCGCGGCGAGGTCCGGGAGTGCCAGGCGGGCCAGGACGGCATACCCGAGGGCATGGCCTCGCGTTATGTCGACCGGGTCACGGTGCAGGACGGCGTCATCAGCCTGACCGGCAGACAGGCGCTGAAGGGCCTGACCCTGGCCTTGACGCCCAAACGGCACGGCGACGGGCTGCGCTGGGGCAGCGACTGCCGCGCCATGGAGAACGCCCGGCATCTGCTCGGGCCTTGCCAGGCGCTGTTTCACATGGATGGCGCGGAGGAGTAGCGGGTGACGGCAACCTACGATGACACGGCGCTGCGGGATTATATCGACGCGCTGCTCAACCAGGCACAAGCGCTCAAGGCGTCGGATATCCATATCGAACCCACGGGCGCGGCCGAGTATCGCATCCGGTTGCGCGTAGACGGCCTGCTGCGGGAAAGCGCCCATTGCATGCCAATACTTGCTGCGCGCCTGCTGGTGTGCTTAAAGATGATGGCCCGGCTGGATATCGCCGAGCGGCGCCTGCCCCAGGACGGGCAATTTGTCTTCGGACCGCCTGATAGGCACTGCTCGTGCCGGCTCTCCACACTGCCGACGCTGCGCGGCGAGAAGCTGGTGCTGCGTCTGTTGCGCGGGGCGCCGGAAGATCTCGCCCTGGAGCGACTGGGCATGCCGGCGGCCCTGCGCCGGCGGTTCCTGCGCCTGCTGCACCGTCCCCAGGGATTGATTCTGCTCACGGGGCCGACCGGCAGCGGTAAAACCATGACGCTTTACAGCGCGCTGAATACCCTGGCGCGCGACAGGCTGAATATTTGCAGCGTGGAGGATCCGGTGGAAATGTCGCTGCCGGGCATGACCCAATGCCAGGTCAACGCCAAGGCCAGGCTGGATTTTCCGGCGTTGCTGCGCGCCCTGCTCCGCCAGGATCCCGATGTGGTCATGGTGGGTGAAATCCGCGATCGCGCGACCGCCGCCATGGCGGTTAACGCCGCCCAGACCGGTCATTTGGTGCTGGCAACCCTGCATACCCGCTCCGCCGCGGATGCCGTGGCCCGTCTTAGCCAGTTCGGGCTGGACGCCGAGCTGGCGCGCTCCGCCCTGCTGCTGGTGATGGCACAGCGGCTGGTCAGGCAGCTCTGCCCGCTATGCCGCCGCGAGGCAGGCGCGCCGGAACAAACGGCGCTGCGGCTGCCGCCGGGCTGGGCGCCTCGCCGTCAATGGCATGCCGTGGGTTGCGAACAGTGCCACCAGGGTTATGCCGGCCGGCGCGGCATTTTTCATTTGTTGCCGGCGCAGCCCTCCCCCCATGACGGTGCGTACCCCGGGGAAAGTCGCCAAAGCGGCCCATGCAATGCCGCACAGGCGGCAGGGCGCGCCATGAACGACGCGGCGTTCAACCGCAAAGGCCGGCCAGGTCCCTCGGGACTTTGGCGCGCGGGCCTGGTATTGGCGGCGCGGGGAGTGACCTCCCTTGATGAGCTGGCGCGGGTACTGGGTGAACCGGCATGACCGGCTTCTGGCTTTACTCCTGGCGCGGCGTTACCTCCGCCGGGGAAGCCTGTGCCGGGCAGATCCTCGGGCGGGATAAAACCTCGGCGCGCCGGCAGTTGATCCGCCGGGATCTGCAACCGTTTCACCTGCGTACCGCCGGCTATCTGGGGGCCGGCTATTGGCGCAGGCATCAGCTTGCCGCGCTGACCGCCCAATTGGCGACGCTGCTCGGCGCGGGGCTGCCGCTGCGCGAGAGTCTGGAGCTGCTGGCGGAAGATCACCCGCGCGCCGGCTGGCGGTGCCTGCTGCGCCTGCTGGGCGAAAAGATCGAGCAGGGCCACACCCTGTCCCAGGCCCTGGCCGACTTTCCCCAGGTCTTCCCACCGGTTTATTGCGCCATGATGGCGCTCGGCGAGCTGACCGGCCGGCTGGATCGCTGCTGCCTGGCGCTCGCCGACCATGAGGAACGGCTCGGCAGGTTAACAAAAAAAGTGACGGGCGCGCTGCGCTATCCGGCGTTTATCCTGCTGATGGCAACGATGGTCATGGGGTTGCTCCTGGCATGGATTCTGCCGGAATTCTCCCGGCTCTATGCCGCCATCAATCTGCCCCTGCCCTGGCCGACCCGCTGCCTGCTGGCCGCAGCGGCAGGCGTGGAAGAGCATGCGCCGGCATTGTTTACCGGGGTAGCGCTGCTGTCCCTGGTTTACCGGCGGTTCTGCCATTACCATGACCGATGGCGGCGGCGCCTCCAGGCGGGGGTGTTATATTTGCCCGCGGTGGGGACGCTGCTGCGTCATCACGCGCTTTACCAGTTGTTCCAGACATTGGCCATGACCCACCCTGCCGGCGTGCCGCTGGATAATGGCCTGGAGATTGCCGCGCGCACCCTCGGCCATCCCTTGTACCGCGAGGCGGCGCTGCAATTACGGCGGCATATACAGCGGGGATATGCGCTGCATCAGGCGTTTTATCGCCATCGCCTGTTCCCGCGCCATTGCCACCAGCTTATCAAGACCGGCGAGTTTTCCGGCACGCTGGACGAGGTATTCCGCCGGCTGGCCAGCATGCATGAGGAACAGGCGCAACGGCGCGCCGACGCGCTGGCGCAGCTGGCCGAACCCCTGCTGCTGTTGATCATGGGCGCTCTGGTGTGCGCGCTGGTGATGGCGCTTTATCTGCCGCTGCTGCAAATGGGCGATCTGTTTGGCCACGGCTGACGCCGTCCCGGTGATGGGATGGTAATACGCAGGAACACGCCGGACCGGATCTGAGGCAGGCGGATGCAGACTTCAGGCGTGGGGCCGCAGGATGGCTATCATTCGCATGATAGCCATCTATGGGACCGCAACAGGCTACAGCTGGGTAAACACCTGGTTTTCCTGCTCGGCCACGCGGATAAAGGTGGTGCGTTTGGTCAGTTCTTTCAAGCGGGACGCGCCGACATAGGTACAGGCCGAGCGCAATCCGCCCAGGATATCGCGTATGGAGTGTTCGACCGGCCCGCGCAGCGGCAGCTTGACGGTTTTACCTTCCGCCGCCCGGTACTGCGCCACGCCGCCCACATGGCGGTTCATGGCCGACTCGGAGCTCATGCCGTAAAACAGCATGAATTTTTCGCCGTTTTCCTCCACCAGCGTGCCCTCGCATTCGTCATGGCCGGCCAGCATGCCGCCCAGCATGACAAAGTCCGCCCCGCCGCCGAAGGCTTTCGCCACGTCGCCCGGCACCGAGCAGCCGCCGTCGCTGACAATCTGGCCGCTTAAGCCATGGGCGGCGTCCGCGCATTCAATCACCGCCGACAATTGCGGGTACCCTACGCCGGTCTTGACGCGGGTGGTGCATACCGAGCCCGGTCCTATACCCACCTTGACGATATCGGCGCCAGACAGGATCAATTCCTCCACCATTTCACCGGTGACCACGTTGCCGGCGCAGATGACATTATTGGGACAGGCCGCGCGCGCTTTTTGCACAAAATTAACGAAATGCTCGGAATAGCCGTTCGCCACGTCGATGCAGATAAAGGTCAATAACGGCGACAGGGCCAGGATATGCTTCATTTTCACGAAGTCCGCTTCCGAGGTGCCGGTCGAGACCATGACATGCCGCAATACCGATTCAGGGGCCCGCGCAACAAAAGCGCGCCATTGCTCCACGCTATAATGTTTATGCACCGCGGTCACGACATCAAAGGATGCCAGGGCTTCCGCCATGCGAAAGGTGCCGACGGTGTCCATATTGGCGGCGATGATGGGCACGCCCGACCAGGAGCACCCGGGGTGCTTAAAGGTAAAGTCACGCTGCAGTTCGACGTCGGAGCGGCTCTTGAGGGTAGAACGCTTGGGGCGGATCAAGACGTCTTTAAAACCTAACTTGATATCTTCTTCAATACGCATAACGGTTTTTCCTGGTCAATGGCGACGGGTCGCTTATAAGTTTCGGGTACAGAATGCCAATTCCAGTGACGGTATCATACGCCGGATTATTCTTACGGCAAGACTGCGAAAACCGCCCGATATACGCTACAATCGTAGCAATTTACCTGCAAACGGGCAGAAAGGAATACAGTAAGGAGTCAGTAGACTGTATGCGTTATATTGTTGCATTAACAGGGGGAATCGGCAGTGGCAAAAGTACCGTGGCCAATGCCTTCGCCGCACTGGGTGCCACGATTGTCGACGCCGATGTTATCGCCCGCCAGGTTGTAGAACCGGGCAGCGACGCGCTGCGTGCCATACAGGCCCGTTTTGGCGCCGGGATCCTGCTGCCCGACGGACGACTTGACCGCGCATTGCTGCGCCAGCGCGTGTTCAGTTCACCCGCCGACAAGGACTGGCTTAACCGTTTGCTGCATCCGCTTATCCAACAAGAAACCCGGCAACAACTGGCCCGCGCCGATGGACATTACGTATTATGGGTGGTGCCGCTGTTAATTGAAAACCAATTGCAGTCCCAGGCGGACCGGGTACTGGTGGTCGATGTGCCGACAGAGATCCAGATTGCCCGCACCCTAAGCCGCGACGGCATCAGCCCCGACCAGGTCAAAAGCATTCTTGCCGCGCAGGTTTCACGCCAACAGCGTCTGGCCTGTGCCGACGATATTATAGATAATAGCGGGCGTCCCGAAGCGCTAACGGCCGAGGTGGCAAAACTGCACCGCCGTTACCTTCAGCTTGCGGCATCAGCAACCCGACAGGATGAATTAAAATGAGTGACGTCTACTCGACCACGGTGCTGTTTGAGCATCCGTTAAATGAAAAAATGCGCACCTGGCTGCGTTTGGAATTTTTACTGCAGCAACTGTATAACTATCCGACGTTGACTGACATCTCAAGCGCGTTGCCGTTTTTTCGCAGCGTCTCCGATTTGCTGGATGTGCTTGAGCGTGGCGATGTACGCACTGAAATGCTCAAGGAACTGGACCGCCAGCAGCAGAAAATGCTGCAGTGGGACGGCGTGCCCGGCGTCGACAGTGAGCGCGTCAGGGCGCTCCGCAGCGAACTCAAACAGTGCGCCGCAGTACTGATGGCCGCGCCGCGCCTGGGACAGGCGGTACGCGAGGACCGTTTAATCGGCTCGGTGCGCCAGCGCCTGTCCATTCCCGGCGGCTGCTGCAGCTTTGATTTGCCCGGCCTGCATATCTGGCTTCATCTGCCGCAGACCGTGCGCGATCAGCAGGTGAATCTGTGGCTGAAAACATTTGACCCGCTGCACAGCGCGTTAACCATTACGCTGGATTTGGTCCGGCATTCGGAACCCTTTAAAAACCAGATCAGCCTGAACGGCTTTTTTCAGGATAACGCCGAGGACGCCGATTTGCTGCGTATGCGCATCCCGCTGGTGTCCCAGCTTTACCCGCAGGTTTCCGGCCATAAAACCCGCTACGCCATCCGGTTCTTATCCCTGGACAGCGAAAACGGCGTGGTGCCGAACCGTTTGTCCTTTGAATTGGCCTGCTGTTGATCAATTGCGTTAAGATAACGGGTCGAGCACCGGTTGGCGTGACAGCCGACCCGATTTGCAAGGTTTCAGGAGTTAACATTGAGTGACGATATCATGGTAGTAAACTGCCCCACCTGCGGCGCGGACGTTGAGTGGACTGCGCAGAGCAAGTTCCGGCCTTTTTGCAGTAAACGCTGCCAGCTGATTGATCTCGGCGAATGGGCCGATGAGGAAAAAGTTATCCCCAGCGATACGCAGCTTACCGATAGCGAAGACTGGAGCGAAGATCAGCGCTGAAAGTGATATGGCCCCGGGGCGGGGCCGGATGCAGGTCAGGTCGCGGCGATAAGCTGGCGGATGATTGACGCATTGGCGGGCGGGAATTCATCGGCCCGCAGTTCCGCCTGGGGGCACCAGCGCACCGGCTGTCCCTCTTTGCCGTACGGCGTGCCTTGCCAGTCCTCGACCAGGAAAAAATAGAAGGCCATATCCCGATCGGCAAACTGGTGCTGGCTGGTGGCCAGCAGTTCGGCCCGTTCGACCCTGATGCCGGTCTCTTCCAGCAGTTCCCGTTTTAACGCCTGCTCGGGGGTTTCGCCCTCTTCCATTTTGCCGCCGGGGAATTCCCAGAAACCGCCCATATGCGAGTCCGCCGGCCGCTGGGCGATAAAGATCTGCTGTTGCGCATTACGGATAATGCCTACGGCAATGGTGCGAATAGTTATTGTCACAGGTACTCCGATAAAATCATCTCAGCACGGCTCAACGCCGTCACCCTAAGGCGACAGCGTCCCTAGCCTATCACTATTATATTATTGCTGTAATTTGCCGTGGCATTGCTTATATTTTTTACCGGAACCGCAGGGGCACGGATCGTTGCGCCCGACCTTGCGTCCCTCATGCACCGGCGTGTTGGCCAAGGCACCCACGTCGGCAAGCATCGGCTCGGGCTGGTGGCTAAGCTGCTGCTGGCGCGCCAGGCGCTCCGCCTCTTCACGACGCTGCTGCTCCAGGGCTTCCACTTCCTCGGGCATGCGCACCTGGACCTTGCTCAGGGTGCTGATGACTTCATATTTCAGCGATTCCAGCATGGCGGCAAACATGGCGAAAGATTCACGCTTGTATTCCTGCTTGGGATCTTTCTGGGCGTAACCACGCAGATGGATACCCTGGCGCAGATAGTCCATCGCAGCCAGATGTTCTTTCCATAAGGAATCAAGCGTTTGCAGCATCACGCCTTTTTCAAAGCTGCGCATCATCTCGGTGCCGACCACCTCCTCTTTACGCTTATACTGTTCCAGCGTTTGTTCCAGGATGCGCTCGCGCAGGGTTTCCTCGTGCAGGCCGGGCTCTTTATCCAGCCATTCCGCAATCGGCATATCCAGATCGAAATCGTCCTTCAGCCGTTTTTCCAGTCCCGGCACGTCCCACATTTCTTCCAGGGACTGCGGTGGGATATGATTGTCGAGCACGGTTTTCAGCACGTCCTCGCGGATGCTGATAATGGTCTCGCTGATATCGGCCACATCCAGCAGTTCGTTGCGCTGGCTATAGATAGCCCGGCGCTGGTCGTTGGCGACGTCATCGTATTCCAGCAGCTGTTTACGGATGTCGAAGTTGCGGCTTTCCACCTTGCGCTGCGCATTGGCGATAGCCTTGGTCACCCAGGGATGCTCGATGGCCTCGCCCGGTTTCATGCCCAGCTTGCGCATCATGCCGGTGACGCGGTCGGACGCGAAGATACGCATCAGGGCATCTTCCATCGACAGGTAGAAACGCGAGGAGCCGGCGTCGCCCTGACGGCCGGAACGGCCGCGCAGCTGGTTATCGATACGGCGCGATTCATGGCGTTCGGTACCGATGATATGCAGGCCGCCGGAGGCCAGCACCGCGTCGTGGCGAATCTGCCAGGCGGCTTTGATTGCGGCGATGTCCTCTTCGCTCGGGTTCTCCAGGTGGGAAATCTCCGCCTGCCAGCTGCCGCCGAGCACGATATCCGTACCGCGACCGGCCATGTTGGTGGCGATGGTCACGGCAAAGGGCGAACCGGCCTGGGCCACGATATCCGCTTCCATGGCATGGAATTTAGCGTTCAGCACCTTATGCTCGATGCCGGCTTTTTCCAGCTCGCGCGACACCACTTCGGATTTTTCGATGGAGATGGTCCCCACCAGCACCGGCTGCCCTTTGGCGGAGCAGGCCTTGATATCATCGATGATGGCGTCGATCTTTTCTTTTTCGGTCATATAGACCAGATCCGGTAAATCCTTGCGGATCATCGGCCGGTTGGTCGGCACCACGATAGTATCGAGCTTATAGATCGAGCTGAATTCAAAGGCCTCGGTATCGGCGGTACCGGTCATGCCGGCCAGTTTTTCATACAGACGGAAGTAATTCTGGAACGTGATGGAGGCCAGCGTCTGGTTTTCGTTCTGGATCGCCACATGCTCCTTGGCCTCCACCGCCTGGTGCAGCCCGTCGGACCAGCGGCGTCCCGGCATGGTGCGGCCGGTATGTTCGTCGACGATGATCACCTCGCCGTCCTTGACGATATAGTCCACATCGCGCGAGAACAGCACGTGGGCGCGCAGCGCGGCGGTGACGTGATGCATCAGCATGATATTGGCCGGGGAATAGAGCGACTCGCCCTCTTCCATAATACCGGCCTGGACCATCAGTTCTTCAATCAGCACCAGGCCGCGCTCGGTGAGATTGACCTGGCGTGATTTTTCATCCACCGAAAAATGCCCCTCGCCCTGGAACGAGTCGGAGTCTTCTTTATCCTGGCGGATCAGGTGGGGAATGAGTTTATCCACCCGGATATACATTTCGGAGCTGTCTTCCGCCGGGCCTGAGATAATCAGCGGCGTACGGGCTTCATCGATAAGGATGGAGTCGACCTCATCCACCAGCGCGTAGTGCAGTTTGCGCTGTACGCGCTCTTCCGGACTGAACGCCATGTTGTCGCGCAGGTAATCGAAACCGTATTCGTTATTGGTGCCATAGGTAATATCGGCGGCATAGGCGGCGCGTTTGGCCGGAGCCGGCATATTCGGCAGGTTGATGCCGACGGTCAGCCCGAGGAATTCAAACAGCGGACGGTTGTTTTCGGCATCGCGCTGGGCCAGGTAGTCATTGACCGTGACCACATGGACGCCCCTGCCGCTCAGGGCGTTCAGGTACGCCGGCAGGGTGGCGGTCAGCGTTTTACCTTCACCGGTGCGCATTTCCGCGATGCAGCGGTCGTTAAGCACCATGCCGCCCTGTAGCTGGACATCGAAGTGGCGCATGCCGAAGACGCGTTTACTGGCCTCGCGCACCACGGCAAAGGATTCCGGCAGTAAGCTGTCGACGCTTTCGCCCTTCTCCAGACGGGCGCGGAACTCCACGGTCTTGGCGGCCAGCTGCGCGTCGCTCAGCTTTTCCAGCTCCGGCTCCATCCGGTTAATCAGTTCAACGGTTTTGCTCATGCGGCGCAGGGTACGATCGTTGCGACTACCAAAAACTTTTGTAAGCAGTTTAGATAACATAATTATTTAAATCTCGTCACGGCCGGCGCTGATTATCAGGCAGCGGCCAATAGATGCGTAAGGGGTATAAAAAGTCCGTGATATACGGTTAGCTGAGGCGGAGGGGTCCGGCGCGAATTCCCTGTACCTGCGCCAGGCGAATTCCTGTACGATGATCGATAACGGGCCGGTAGTCCGCCCGGGCGATATGACGAATGACGGCCGGCAGCTTGGGCTCGTGGGTCAGCAGGGCGCTAAGGGAGCTTAACAGGACCTGGCGCTGCAGGTTTAACGGGGCGGCATTGTCCGCCGTCAATGCAGGAACGCCGGCGTGCTGCGCCACCCAGGCAATGGACAAATGGCGGATGACCGTGCGAATGGCATGCTGATGCCAATAATCCACCGAAAACGACGGACGGCGCTGCGCGTCCTTCAGCAGGGCCAGGTGGGTAAAGCCGGCGTGACAGGCGTTTTGCCGGCTCAGGCTTGGCAGGGTATTGGCCAGCTGCGCCTGCTCCTGCCCGCTGTTGAGGGCATAAGGCACGCCAAAGCCGGCCGCGACCATCCCCAACAGGAGATGCGGCCAGAAATAACGTCTGCCAAATTGTCGCCAACAATTTAAAATACCCATTACTTAATGCATTCCGCCGGAGTTGTTATGCGCGACAGTCGTCCACAATCCATTGATACCCTGTTTACTGTTCTTGCGACGCCGGAGCGCCAGACCCTGCAGCAAATCCAGCAACGCGCCGTGGCGCTGTTAAAGCTGAACCAGGCAGTGGCCGCGCTGCTTCCCGCGCCGATGAAACCCTGGTGTCGCGTAGCCAATTTCAGGCAAGGGGTATTGGTGCTTGAAACCGCCAATGCCAGTTGGATGATGAGGTTACGCTATGAACAATCACGGTTATTATCCGCTTTACGAGCGCAGATTCTACCATCATTGTCATCCATCGACATCAGGATTAACCCGACACTGGCAACAAAAGGGCATTTGATCACGCAAAACAGCAGCGAGCGGCAGATAAAGGATCAGGGGGAGGACATAAAAAGACGCAGGCTAAGCCCGCAGAGCGCCGAGGCGATTCGCCACCTGGCGGCCCGCAGCCCCGAGAAGCTGCAAAAGCTGCTCGAACGGCTGGCAGGGCTGGCCGGAGAAGGTGCCAACCCCACCCGTCGTGGGAAATAACAGTCCGTTAGAGCGCTAAATACCTGTGCGTCAGGCAATCACAAACGAGGGCGCGGCAAATGCCAGCGGCATTTCGGCTTCGTCTTCGAAGGTCACCATTTCCCAGGCTTCCTGGCGGGCCAGGACGGTCTGCAGCAATTTGTTATTTAATGCATGGCCCGGCTTGAACGCCGTAAACGAACCAATGATATTGTGGCCGCACATATACAGATCGCCGATACCGTCGAGCATTTTGTGGCGGACAAACTCATCCTCAAAACGCAGCCCATCTTCGTTCAGCACTTTATAGTCATCAACCACGATGGCGCAGTCGAAACTACCGCCCAGGCACAGGCCCCGGGACTGGAGGTATTCGATGTCGCGCATAAACCCGAAGGTGCGCGCGCGGCTGATTTGCCGCACGAAAGACTCGGCGGAAAAATTCAGGCAATAACGTTGCGAGCTTGCATCGATCGCAGGATGTTTGAAATCAATGGTAAAATCGAGCTTGAAACCATTAAACGGCGTCAGTTCAGCCCATTTATCGCCATCTTCAACGCGAACCTTGTCCTTGATGCGCAGGAATTTCTTGGCGCAGTTAAGCTCCTCGATTCCGGCGTCCATCAGCAGATAGACAAAGGGGCTGGCGCTGCCGTCCATAATAGGAATTTCAGGCGCATTGACTTCAACGATGATGTTGTCGATGCCCAAACCTGCCAATGCGGCGTTAAGATGTTCGACGGTGGAGATACGAACATCATGCTCATTGACCAGACACGTGCAAAGCATGGTATCCCGCACCGATTTAGCATCCGCCGGGAAGTCCACCGGAGGATTCAAATCCGTGCGGCGATAGATGACCCCGGTGTTAGCCGATGCAGGGCGCAGGGTCAGTTTTACCTTTTTACCGGTATGTAAACCAACGCCTGTGGCCTGCACAATACGTTTCAGTGTCCGCTGTTTGATCATCAGTTTATCTCGCAATGTTATCCATACCACCGACACATTATAGGCTAACGTCGGTGGGGCAGTTTAGCACAAAGAGCGGAGATTCCCAATTTCGTCTGATTTAGTCGGCCTGCTTGCGCAAAAACGCCGGGATATCCAGGTAATCGGGTTCCTTGCCGGCCTGCGAGTTTTGCTCGTTGACCGCCTTGGCCGCAATTTTCTGCTCTTGCTGTATGGGCGACATGCCGTGATTATGCTGCTGATAGCGGTTTTCCATTATCGGCTGGCTGTTTTGCTTATTGGTCACCAGGGTAATTTCAGGACGCTTGTCCATGCCGATACCGGTGGCCACCACCGTCACACGCAGTTCGTCGTTCATATCCGGGTCAAGGGAGGTGCCGATGACCACGGTCGCGTTGTCGGAGGCGAACGCGCGGATAGTGTTACCCACGGTTTCAAACTCATCCAGACGCAGGTCGAAGCCGGCGGTGATATTGACCAGTACGCCGCGCGCGCCGGACAAATCGATATCTTCCAGCAGCGGGCTGGATATCGCCATTTCAGCCGCTTCTTCCGCGCGATCTTCGCCGCAGGCAACGCCCGAGCCCATCATGGCATAGCCCATTTCGGACATGACGGTGCGCACGTCGGCGAAGTCGACGTTCATCAGACCGGGACGGGTGATCAATTCCGCGATACCCTGCACCGCGCCTTTCAGTACGTCGTTGGCGGCGCCGAAGGCGTCCAGCAGCGAAATACCGCGTCCGAGCACCTTGAGCAATTTGTCGTTGGGGATGGTGATAAGCGAGTCCACGTGCTTGGACAGCTCGGCGATCCCCTGCTCGGCAAACGCCATGCGCTTCTTGCCTTCGAAATTAAACGGCTTGGTCACCACGGCCACGGTCAAAATGCCCAATTCCTTGGCCACTTCCGCCACCACGGGCGCAGCCCCGGTGCCGGTGCCGCCGCCCATGCCGGCCGCGATAAACACCATATCCGCGCCTTCCAGCGCCGCGCGCAGCGCTTCGCGATCTTCCTCGGCGGAATTGCGACCCACCTCGGGATTGGCGCCCGCTCCCAGACCTTTGGTGATGCCGCCGCCAATCTGGATGGTCTGGCCGACCGCGGTTTTACGCAATGCCTGGGCATCGGTGTTGACCGCAAAAAATTCCACGCCTTCGATGCGTTCGCGCACCATATGCTCAACGGCGTTGCCGCCGCCGCCGCCGACGCCGATGACTTTAATCACCGCGTCGTTGGTTAATTCCATAGGTTCAAACATAGTTTCTCTCCGTTTTGTGCCTGTCGCATCGGAGCCAGCCGCCTGCACAGCATGACCCCGCAAGTAAACAATTAAAACTCTTTCCTCAGCCAGCTGCTGATGCGTTTGACCCAGTTGCTTACCGAGGTACGTTTTTCCACTTCAATCTCACCGCTCAAATGAGACTCTTTACCGTAATGCAATAACCCGACAGCGGTAGAATAGTACGGTGCCTGCGCATAATCCGTCAGACCGGTAATATTCAGCGGTTGTCCAATACGCACCTGCGTATGGAACACCCGTTGGGCGCAGGCCGCCAGGCCGTCGATTTGCGCCGCGCCGCCGGTTAACACGATACCGGCGGCCAGATGATGCTTAACCCCTTGCTGGCGAAGCTGCTCCTGCAGTTGCAGGATTTCGTCGTTCACCAGGTTCAATAATTCCGTATAACGCGGCTCAATCACTTCCGCCAGGGTCTGCCGTTGCAGACTGCGCGGCGGACGGCCACCAACGCTTGGGACTTCGACGGTTTCGTCTTTGCTGACCGCCGAGCCCAGGGCGCAGCCGTGGCGCACCTTGATGGCCTCAGCGTCGGCCGGCGGCGTACCGAAGGCATAGGCGATATCGCTGGTCACCACGTTGCCGGCGTACGGTATCACCTTGGTATGCCGCAGGGCGCCCGCGGTATAGACCGCGATATCCATGGTGCCGCCGCCGATATCCACCACGCAGACGCCAAGTTCGCGCTCGTCCTCGGTCAGTACCGCGTAGCTGGACGCCAGGCCGGCGAAAATCAGCTGATCCACTTTCAGGCCGCAGCGCTCGACGGCTTTAACAATGTTCTTCGCCATATCATTATGGCAGGTTATCAGATGAACCTTAGCCTGCATGCGCACGCCGGATAAACCGACCGGATTTTTGATGCCTTCCTGGTAGTCGATGGCATAATCCTGGGGTATCACATGCAAAATCCGGTGTTCGTCGCGCACCCGCACGGATTTGGCGGTATGCACCACATTCTCCACATCTTCCTGCGTAACTTCTTCTTCTGAAATAGGAACCATCCCTATTTCGTTCTGGCAACTTATATGCTTGCCGGATAATGCCAGGTAAACCGAGGAGATTTGGCAATCCGCCATCAGCTCGGCCTGATCGATGGCGCGCTGGACGCATTTCACCACCGATTCGAGATCGTTTACGCCGCCTTTATCCATACCCCGGGAAGGGCAGCTGCCCACCCCGATAATATTGACCATGCCATCGGGCAGAACTTCCCCTACCAATGCGGCGACCTTTGCCGTACCGATCTCCAGTCCAACTACCAGTTTTCTGTCCGTCGACTTGATCATTATTATTTAGCCTGTACCTGATTCTGTTGCGAAATACTATTTTGCTGCTGATCGATAAACGCCGGCGCCCAGCCTACCGCGACTCCCGCGTCATAGCGCAAATCCACATAGCTGATGCGTTTGTTATCGGTCCGGGCCTGCTGGAGTAGCACCGGATAAATCCCGATAAAGCGCTGCAAACGCCGGGCCCGGTCGTCGCGGCCCAATTCCAGCCGGATATCATCCGCAAGCGTCAGCTGCCAGGAGTGCCGTGCGCTCATACTGACCGTTTTTAACTGAAATTTATGGGCGGTCATCACGTCATTCATGGTGCGGTAGCCCGTCAGCACATCCTGTTCGCTGCCTTCCGGTCCGTACAGCATCGGCATGGGCTGGTTGCCGATACGCTCGGCGGGAACGCTGAAGGCCTTGCCGCTGGCGTCCAGCATATGCAAATCGTTCCAGCGCGCCACCGGTACATATTCCACCAGGTGGATTTTGAGTTCATCGGGCCACTGCTTGCGCACGCTGGCCTGCTTGATCCACGGCAGCCGTTCTATCTGCTGCTGGATGACATTGACGTCCTGGGTCATAAACGTGCCCGGCGCGCCCAGCGCCAGTATCGCCTGGCGGATATCATCGTTGGTGGTGTAATAACGTTGTCCGGTAACCACCAGCCGGGAAAGCGGCAGACGATGCGCGTCTTTCATCCAGCCGACCACCATCCAGCCGCCCCAGACTATGGTGGCGAGCACCATCATCAGGAATATCAGCCCCGCCAGCTGGCCGCCGTTGCTGCGCCCTGTGGCGGCGCTTTCAGCCTCGCGGCTGCGGATGTTTATCGCTGCCTGGGACATATATCAGCCCGCCACGCTATCTGCGGGCCGCAACGGCACGCGGTGGTTGACGAAAACGCCGCCCGGCGGATGGTTGTTATCAGGCATGTCGTCCCTCTGCGATTGGTCGGGGCTGCAAATGGTTATCGGCCACTTTGCGCGCGATTTTGCCTACGGTTCCGGCGCCCTGCATCAGCACCAGATCATTATCCTGCAACGCCAGCGCCAGCATTTCCGGCAGCGACTCCATGTCCGGCACCATGATGGGGTCGATCTTTCCCCGTCCACGGATGGTCCGGCACAATGAGCGGCTGTCGGCGCCCGGAATTGGCGACTCGCCGGCGGGATAGACATCCAGCATCAGCAACACATCCACCCCGGACAGCACGTTGGCGAAATCCTCATATAAATCGCGGGTGCGGGTATACCGGTGCGGCTGGAACACCATGACCAGGCGTTTATCCGGCCAGCCGGCGCGCGCCGCCTTGATGGTGGCGTCCACCTCGGTCGGATGGTGGCCATAGTCGTCCACCAGCATCACCTCGCCCGTCTTGCCGTTCACATTATCCAGGGGATAGCTGCCGAGGAAATCAAAACGGCGCCCCGTACCCTGGAATTGGAACAACGCCTGCAAAATACTGTCGTCCTCAATGCCTTCCTCGGTAGCCACCGCCACCGCCGCCGCCGCGTTGAGCGCGTTGTGGCGGCCCGGCGCGTTAAGGGTTACCGCCAGCACCGGCTTATCCTGCCGATGGAGATTAAAGCTGCCCTGGGCCCCCTGCTGGCGGTAATCGGTGATGCGCACATCCGCGTCATCGCTGAAGCCGTAGGTAGTGATATGACGGCCCACTTTCGGCAGCAGCTCGCGAATCACCGGATCGTCCATGCACATCACCGCGCGGCCATAAAACGGCAAATTATGTAAAAACGTAATAAACGTCTGTTTCAGCAGTTCGAAATCGCCCTGGTAGGTATCCATATGGTCGGCTTCGATATTGGTGATAATCGCCACCATCGGCTGCAGGTGCAGGAACGAGGCGTCGCTTTCATCCGCTTCGGCAATCAGGTAGCGGCTGCACCCCAACCGGGCGTGCACGCCGGCCGCCTTTACCAGCCCGCCGTTGACAAAGGTCGGGTCCAGCCCGGCCTGGGCGTAAATACTGGCCACCATGGCGGTGGTGGTGGTCTTGCCATGGGTGCCGGCGATGGCGATGCCATGGCGAAAACGCATCAGCTCCGCCAGCATTTCCGCGCGCTGGATAACCGGGATCCGGGCCTCTTTGGCCGCCACGATTTCCGGATTGTCGCTGGCGATGGCGCTGGAGACGACGACGACGCTTGCCTCGCTGATATTTTCCGGGCGGTGGTTAAAAAAGATCGTGGCCCCCAGTTCCGTCAATTGCTGCGTCACGGCATTCGGCGCCAGATCGGAGCCGCTGATTTGATAGCCTTCGTTCGCCAGCACTTCCGCGATACCGCCCATACCCGCGCCGCCGATGCCGACAAAATGGATTTGCCGCACACGCCGCATCTCGGGTACAAAAGTTCGCAGTTTCGCCAGTTGTTGTGTATTCACGTTTTAACCACTTAAAGTATTATGATTTCTCAACAGACGGCGCCATGGCCCCGTCCGGTTAATGTCACATTGCCGGCGCGTAGCGGTTATCCGCCTTCACCGCCGCCGCCACTTCCCGCGCCACCCGCTCCGTCGCGTCCGGAATCGCCGCTTTGCGGGCATTCTGCGCCATCGCCAGCAGCGTCAATCGATCCCATCCGGCCAGCGTCTCGCTCACGCTGTCCACCGAGAACTGCGGCTGTTCGATAATCCGCGCCGCGCCCGCCTGTTCCAGCGGACGGGCGTTCCAGTACTGCTGCCGGTCTTTATGCAAAAACGGCACAAAAATCGCGGGCAGGCCGGCGGCGGCGATTTCACTTACCGTCAGGGCGCCGGAGCGGCAAACCACCACATCCGCCCAACCGTAAGCTGCCGCCATGTCGTCGATGAATTCGGTCACGTTATGCCCGGTCTGTCCCAGCGCGGCATAAGCCTGGTTAACTTCGTCCAGCGCGCCTTTGCCCACCTGGTGCCAAAGCGTGATGCGCTCGCCCAGCCGGGCGGCCACGCCGGGCATGGTCTGGTTCAAAACGCGCGCGCCCTGGCTGCCGCCAATCACCAGCACCCGCACCGGTCCCTGCCGGTCCCGCAGGCGTTCCGCGGGCAACGGCAGCGCCAGCACATCGGTGCGCACCGGGTTGCCCACCACGTCGGCGTTGGCAAACGCGCCGGGAAACGCCTGCAATACTTTTGTCGCTATCTTCGCCAGCCAGCGGTTGGTCAGGCCGGCGATGCCGTTTTGCTCATGCAGGACGACCGGCACCCCGCACAGCCACGCCGCCAGGCCGCCGGGACCGGAAACATAACCGCCCATGCCCAGCACCACATCCGGCCGGTAGGCGCGCATAATGGCTTTCGCCTGCCGCACCGCCCGCCAGATGCGCACCGGCGCATACAGCTGTGCCCGCCATCCTTTGCCGCGTAATCCGCTGATGCGGATAAAATCAATGTCGATACCGTTTTTCGGCACCAGATCGGCTTCCATGCGATCGGCGGTGCCCAGCCAGCGTACCTGCCAGCCCTGCGCCATCAGATAATGCGCCACCGCCAGCCCCGGGAATACATGGCCGCCGGTACCACCGGCCATCACCATTAAACGCCTGGTTTTGCCGGTCATCGGGGCCCCCTTGCAAACGCCTGCGCCTTGGTCAGGCGCGTTTCATAATCGATACGCAATAATAATACGATGGCGGTAGACATAATCAGCAAACTCGACCCACCATAACTGATAAGCGGCAACGTCAGCCCCTTGGTGGGCAGCATGCCCGCGGCCGCCCCCACGTTGACCAACGCCTGGAAACTGAACCAGATCCCGATGGCGCAGGCCAGGAATCCGGAGAAGCGCTGATCGATCTCCAGCGCCTTGCGCCCGATGGACATGGCGCGAAAAGCGACGAAGAATACCATCAACAGCGCCAAAACCACACCGAAATACCCCAGTTCCTCACCTAAAATCGCAAAGATAAAGTCGGTATGCGCCTCGGGCAGATATTCCAGTTTCTGTACCGAGTTCCCCAGCCCCTGTCCCCAGAATTCGCCGCGGCCGAACGCCATCAGCGATTGGGTCAGCTGGTAACCGCTGCCGAAGGGGTCCTGCCAGGGATCCCAGAACGAGGTGACGCGGCGCATACGGTAGGGTTCGGCGATAACCAACAGCACCACGGCAAAAATGCCCGAGCCGATAATCGACAGGAACTGCCACAGCTTCGCGCCGGCCAAAAACAGCATCGCCAGCGTGGTCACGAACAGCACCACCACGGTGCCCAGGTCGGGCTGCGCCAGCAGCAGCACCGCCAGAACCACCATCACGCCCATCGGTTTGCAAAAGCCCCAGAAGTTGGTACGGACTTCTTCCACTTTGCGCACCAGGTAACTGGCGAGATAGCAAAACAGCGACAGTTTGGATAATTCCGCCGGCTGGATACGCAGCGGTCCCAGCGCTATCCAGCGCGAGGCGCCGTTGACCGAACTGCCCACCACCAACACCACCAGCAGCATCACCATGGTGATCAACAGCATGCCCGAGCTGTAGCGCTGCCAGACTTCCATCGGTATGCGCAACGTCACCAGCGACAGGCCGAACGCCAGCGCCAGGTAAAAGGCATCGCGCTTGGCAAAATAAAACGGGTCGTCGGACAGCCGCTGGCCGATGGGCATCGACGCCGAGGTGACCATGATAAAACCGAGGCAGGCAAGACCCAGCGTCAGCCAAAGCAAAGTGCGATCGTAGAGCACGTTGGTGGGCGCCTCGACATCGCGCACGCCCATAATCCAATCTTTCAGTCCGCCAAAACGGCTCAGCCCCGGCATATGCATCAGCCTAACTCCTTTGCCAGCCGCACGAATTCATCGCCGCGATGTTCAAAACTACGGAATTGATCGAGGCTGGCGCACGCCGGCGACAGCAGGACCATGTCCCCTGCCCCGCATTGGCCGGCAATCAGTTTCATTGCCTGTTCCAGGGTCTCGGTGAGCGTCGAGACTTCCGGACGCAGGCCGGCCAGCTGCGCGCCGTCGCGGCCAAAGCAGTACAGTCTTATCCGTTCGCCCTGCAGCAGCGGCAGCAGCGGGCTAAAGTCCGCCGATTTGCCGTCGCCGCCCAGCAATAAATGCAGCGTGCCGTCGACCGCCAGGCCATTCAGCGCCGCCTCGGTACTGCCGACATTGGTGGCCTTGGAGTCATTGATCCAGCGCACGCCGCGGTGTTCATAGGCCAGTTGGAAACGATGGGCCAGGCCGGTAAACGTCTCCAGCGCCTTCAGGCTCGCCGCGCGCGGGACGGATACGGCATCGGCCAGGGCCAGCGCCGCCAGGGCGTTGGTATGGTTATGGCGTCCGGTCAGCTTCATCGCGGCGGTATTGAGCACATCCTCGCCCCGGACGCTCAGCCATTGGCCGTCCGGACGCAAATCGAGCCGGTAATCCCCGGCGCCGACGCCAAAACTGACGCAGCGCGGGTCATTGCCGCGCACCGGCATGGTCAGGGCGTCATCGGCATTCACCACGCAGACCCGCGCCTGTTCGTAAATCTTTAATTTGGCCGCGCGGTACTGCTGCATACCCAGCGGATAACGGTTCATATGATCCTCGGTAACATTGAGGATGGTGGCGGCGGCGGCACGCAGGCTGGAGGTCGTTTCCAATTGGAAGCTCGACAGTTCCAGCACGTACAGCTGATAAGGCTCGTTGAGCAGCATCAGCGCCGGCCAGCCGATATTACCGCCCACGCCCACGTGCCAGCCGGCGCTTTTCGCCATCTCGCCCACCAGCATGGTGACGGTGCTTTTGCCGTTGGAACCGGTAATCGCCACGATTGGCGCCCGGGCCTCGCGGCAAAACAGTTCAATATCGCCGACGATTTCCACGCCCGCGGCGGCGGCGGCCAGGGCCGGATGCGCCAGGGCGATGCCGGGGCTGGCGACGATCAGATCCGCCTCCAGCAGCCAGTCTTCATTCAGGCCGCCCAGGTGCCGTTCCACCTTATCGGCAAGCTTATCCAGCCCTGGCGGTGTAAAACGGGTGTCCATCACCCGGGGCGTGACGTTTCGGCTGATAAAAAAATCAACGCAGGAGAGACCGGTCAGTCCCAACCCGATAATGACAACATTTTTACCCCGATAGTCGGTCATCATAGTTACCGCACCTTCAGCGTCGCCAGTCCAATCAGGACCAGCATCAGCGAGATTATCCAAAAGCGCACGATCACGCGCGGTTCCGGCCAGCCTTTCAGCTCATAATGATGATGAATCGGCGCCATGCGGAAAATCCGCTGGCCGCGCAGTTTAAACGACCCCACCTGCAGGATTACCGACATGGTCTCCATGACAAACACGCCGCCCATGATCACCAGCAGGAACTCCTGGCGCAACAGTACCGCAATGGTGCCAAGCGCCCCGCCCAGCGCCAGTGAGCCGACATCGCCCATAAATACCTGGGCCGGGTAGGTGTTAAACCATAAAAAACCCAACCCGGCGCCGACGATGGCGGTACAGACTATCACCAGTTCCCCCGCGTAACGGATATAGGGGATATGCAGATAGTTGGCGAAATTCATATTCCCGGTGGCCCAGGCCACCAGCGCCAGCCCGGCGGCGACAAACACCGTCGGCATGATCGCCAGGCCGTCCAGCCCGTCGGTCAGGTTTACCGCGTTGCTGGTGCCGACGATGACGAAGTAGGCCAGCAGGACATACAGCAGCCCGAGCTGGGGCATGATGTCCTTGAAAAACGGCACCACCAGTTGGGTGGCCGGCGTCCCTTTGCCCACCTGGTACATGGTAAACGCCACCGCAATGGCGATGATCGACTGCCAGAAATACTTCCAGCGGGCAATCAGTCCCTTGGTATCCTTGCGCACCACCTTGCGGTAGTCATCGATAAATCCGACCACGCCGTAACCCAGCAGCACAAACAGCACGCACCATACATACGGATTCGACGGGTAAGCCCACATCAGCACCGAAATGGTGATGGAGGTTAAAATCATCAGCCCGCCCATGGTGGGAGTGCCGCGTTTGCTGAAATGCGACTCCGGTCCGTCGCTGCGCACCACCTGGCCGATTTGCAATTTTTGCAGCCAGGCGATCAGATGCGGTCCCATCCACAGCGAAATAAATAACGCGGTCAGCAGGCTGACGATGGCGCGGAACGTCAAATACGAAAAGACGTTAAAGCCCGAATAAAATTGGACCAAATGTTCGGCCAGCCAAACTAACATGTTGCTTTCTCCTGTAACGCGCGCACTACCTGCTCCATTGCGGAACTACGTGAACCTTTGACTAATAGGGTAATTACCGCATGTTCAGACAGTAACTGCGTCAGACGGAAAGTCAGCGACGCTTTATCCTGGAAATGTTCGCCACGGCCGCTGGCTTCGCTTATTGCCTGGCTCAGCCTGCCGACGCTTAAAACTTTGTCAATGCCCGCCATACGTATGGCGTCGCCCACCTGGCGATGGCATTCTTCTTCCCCGTCGCCCAGCTCGGCCATATCGCCCACCACCATCACCCGGTAACCCGGCATGTCGGCCAAAACCTGCGCCGCGGCGGTCATCGAGCCGACGTTGGCGTTATAGCTGTCGTCGAGCAACAACCGGCCCTGGCCCAACGTAATGGGAAACAGCCGGCCCGGCACGGCGCTCAGCTGCGCCAGGCCGAGAACCACGGCTTCAAGGGTGGCGCCGACCGACAGCGCCAGCGCGCTGGCCGCCAGCGCGTTCGCCACGTTATGGCGCCCCGGCAAGGGGAGTTTCACCCGGCATTCGCCCAACGGGCAATGCAGCGTAAAATCGACTCCGCCCTGGGTAGCGCAAACGTCGCTGGCGTAAAAATCCACCGCGTCGCCCGCCTGCGGCGAGAAGCGCCATACCTGCTTATGCTGCAGCAGCGCCTGCCAGTGCGGCCAATCGTGGCTATCGGCATTGATAATGGCCCGGCCCTGGGGCGGCAGACTGCCGAAAATTTCGCCTTTGGCCTGCGCCACGCCGCTCAGCGAACCGAAACCCGCCAGATGCGCGGCGGACAGGTTGTTTACCAGCGCCGTTTCCGGCCTGACCAGATCGGTGGTATAGGCGATTTCGCCGATATGGTTGGCGCCAAGCTCGATAACCGCAAAATCATCCGCGGGCGTCAGGCGCAGCAGCGTCAGCGGCACGCCGATGTCATTGTTGAAATTGCCGTCGGTATATAACACCCGTCCGCACTGGCGCAGGATGGCGGCGGTCATTTCCTTGACCGACGTCTTGCCGGACGAGCCGGTCAGGGCCACGACCCGCGCGGGCACCTGGCTGCGCACCCAGGCGCCCAGCAATCCCAGGGCGCGGCGGGTATCGGCCACCAGCAGTTGGGGCACGTCCACCGGTAAGCGCTTACTCACCAGCAGGGCGATAGCCCCGCCGGCAATAGCCTGCCGCGCAAAATCATGGGCATCGAACGTCTCGCCCTTGAGCGCCACGAATAAACCGGACGGCGCCACGGCGCGCGAATCGGTGGATACGGCGCTGATAACGCTGTCCGCGCCGATAAATTCCGCGTTCAGCACCGGGGCCAGCGTTGCGAGGGATACGCTAATCATGCGAGCGCCCCCAATAAACGCGCCACGGTGGTGCGATCGGAGTAATCCAGGCGTTGCTTGCCGATCAGCTGGTAATCCTCATGGCCCTTGCCCGCCACCAGCACCACGTCCTGCTCGCCGGCCTGCATCACGGCGCTGGTTACCGCTTCGGCCCGGCCCGGGATCACCATGGCGCCGCCCGCATTCAGCAGCCCCGCCAGGATATCGTTGATGATGGCCATCGGCGCCTCGCCGCGTGGATTGTCATCGGTGATCACCACCCGATCGGCGTATTGTTCGGCGATGCCGCCCATCAGCGGGCGCTTACCTTTATCACGATCGCCGCCGCAGCCGAACACGCACCACAGCTTACCGTGGCAGTGCTGCCTGGCCGCCGCCAGCGCCTTTTCCAGCGCATCCGGCGTATGGGCGTAGTCCACCACCACCGTGGGTTTGCCGGCGGCATGAAATACTTCCATACGACCGTTTACCGACTGTAACTGCCCCGCTTTGCGGGCCAGTTCAGCCAGCGGATAGCCCAGCGCCAGCAGGGTGGCAAAGGCCAACAGCAGGTTGCTGACATTAAACTCGCCAATCAGCCGGCTGCGGATTTGCCCGCCGCCCCAGCTGGAATCAAACTGGATTTCCACGCCGGTGGCGTGATACTGCACCCGGGTGGCCTGCAGCCAACGGGCGGGCAAGGGCGACGGCAGGCGCTGGCTGACGGATACCGCCACCGCCTCAGGCAGCCGGGCCAGCCAGCGCCGGCCCACCTCGTCGTCGGCGTTGATAATGCGCTGCGCCACATTAGGGCTGGCGAACAGCTGCCATTTAGCCGCTTCGTAATGGGCCATATCGCCATGGTAATCCAGGTGATCGCGGCTCAGGTTGGTAAACGCGGCGGCGGCGAAATGCACATCGGCCACCCGGTGCTGCACCAGGCCATGGGAAGAGACTTCCATGGCGGCGAACTCCGCGCCCTGCTGATGTAGCTGATACAGCGTCTGCTGCACATCAACGGCCGAGCCGGTGGTATTTTCCGCCGGGACGACCTGGCCGAATAAACCGTTGCCCACGGTGCCCATGACGGCGCTCGTGTCACCCATCAGCTGCGCCCATTGCGCCAGCAGGTGGGTGGTGGTGGTTTTACCGTTGGTGCCGGTGACGCCGGCCAGCCGTAGCGCCTGCGACGGCTGGCCGTAAAAACGGCCGGCCAGGGCCGATAACCGCGCGTTCAGTCCGGCAAGGTAGATAACCGGGACGCCATGCTGCTCGCGCAGCTCGCCATCCGCGGCCTCGCCGTCGGCTTCCGCCACCACGGCGGCAACACCTTGCGCAATAGCCTGGGAAATATAGCTGCGCCCGTCCGCTTTATGGCCGGCTACGGCCACAAACAGATCCCCGGCAGCCGCCGTGCGGCTGTCCAGCGTCATTTCCCTCAGCGCGCGCTCCGGCGCCTGGGGCACCCACGGAGCGAGCAATTCGCGCAAATTACGATCGGTCACCTGATCCCTCTTTTCGATTAGTTACCATGTCATTTTTATCTCCGGTCTGAAGAGCATCCGGTTCCACGTTCATCGTTCGCAACACGCCGCCCATAATGGCGCCGAACACCGGCGCGGATACGGCGCCGCCGTAGTATTTGCCGGCCTGCGGATCGTTGATGACCACCACCAGCGCGAAGCGGGGCTGGCTGGCCGGCGCCACGCCCGCGGTATAGGCGATGTATTTATTGATGTATTGTCCGTCGGGACCGACCTTTTTCGCGGTGCCGGTCTTGATGGCGATGCGATAGCCTTTGATGGCGGCCTTGGTGCCGCCGCCGCCGGGCAGCGCGACGCTTTCCATCATATGCACCACGGTGCGCACCAGGGTCTCGGGGAATACACGCTCGCCCGCCACCGGCGGATCGACCTTGGTAATCGACAGCGGGCGCAAAATGCCCAGGCTGCCGACCGTGGCATAGACACGCGCTAACTGTAACGGCGTTACCATTAGCCCGTAGCCGAAAGAGAAGGTGGCCCTCTCTATGTCAGACCACCGTTGTTTATGGGGAAATAAGCCACTGCTTTCTCCGACCAACCCCAAATTGGTCGCCTTACCCAGGCCAAAACGCGAGTAGGTATCTACCAGCGCCGAGGAGGGCATCGCTAACGCCAGCTTGGAAACGCCGACGTTACTCGATTTTTGCAAAACCCCGGTCAGGGTCAGCTCGGCATAACGGGCCACGTCTTTGATCTCATGGCCGTTGATGTAATAAGGCACGGTATTGAGTACGCTATTTTCCTTGATAACGCCGCGCTGCAAGGCGGTCATTACCACCATCGGCTTCACCGTGGAACCCGGTTCGAAAATATCGGTGATGGCGCGGTTGCGCATCACGTCCTTGGTCGTCCCGCTCAGGTTATTAGGGTTATAGGAAGGGCTGTTGGCCATCGCCAGAACCTCGCCGGTGTTGACATCCACCAGCACCGCGGTGCCCGATTCGGCTTTATTAAAGGCCACCGCGTTGTTCAATTCCCGGTAGACCACCGCCTGGAGCCGTTCGTCGATACTGAGGACCAGGTTATGCGCCGCCTGGCTATCGACGGTGGAGATATCCTCGATCACCCTGCCGAAGCGGTCTTTGCGCACCGTGCGCTCGCCGGGCTGGCCGGTCAGCCAGCGGTCGAAGCTTTTTTCCACCCCTTCGATGCCCTGGCTGTCGATATTGGTAAAACCGATCAGGTGGGCGGTAACTTGCCCCGCCGGATAGTAACGCCGCGACTCCTGGCGCAAATAAATACCGGGCAGCTTCAGCTTGTGGATGTAGTCGCCAATGGCCGGATTGACCTGACGCGCCAGGTAAACAAAGCGTCCCTTGGGATTGGCGTTAATGCGCGAGGACATCTGATCGAGGGGGATGGATAACGCGTCGGACAGCGCCTTCCAGCGGCTGTCGACGGTGATGCCGCCATGTTCGTTCACTTCTTTCGGGTCGGCCCAAATGGCGTTGACCGGCACGCTGACCGCCAGGGGGCGCCCGGCACGGTCGCTTATCATGCCGCGCGCGGTGGGCACTTCCTGCACACGCAGCGACCGCATATCGCCCTCGCGCACCAGCATGTCCGGATTGATAACCTGCAGGTAGCCCACGCGAAAAACCAGACCCAGCAACGCAAGTAAAATACAGCCGCACAACAACGCAAAACGCCAGCTGACAAAGCTGGCCTGATCTACATAGCGTTTCAATTTTATCGCTCGCGCGGCTTTCATTAAATGTTTAGTTATCCGGTTGCGTTAAGGTTGAACCACAATATTTTCCTGTGAAGGATCCACATGCTGCATCATCAGTTTTTCCGTGGCGAAACGTTCGACCCGGCTATGGTCGCCCAGGGCGTTTTCCTCCAGGATCAGGTTGCGCCATTCGATATCCAGCGCGTCCCGTTCCAGGACCAGCTGCTCGCGCTGGGCGGTCAGGCGCCGCGTTTCATGGGTGGTCGTCACCACCAGAATCGCGGACACCAGTACGGCGACCAGCAAAATAAACGGGATTTTCCCCTGGCGCAGCAGATCGCCGCCGATAATGCCGACCAGGCCGTGCCGTTCGCCGCCGATCATGACGGCAGCCTCTCGGCAAAACGTAACACCGAGCTGCGCGCGCGCGGGTTATCCGCCACTTCCCGCTCCGACGGCTGCATTTTGCCCACCGGCTTAAGCTGCGCCTGGCCGCCCTGCTCGGCGATCTGCGCTTCGGTCAACGGCATGCGCGCAGGCACCTGGGGTCCGCGGCTATGGTCGCGGATAAAACGTTTGACCAGCCGATCTTCCAGCGAGTGAAAGCTGATGACCGACAGGCGCCCGCCGGGCGCCAATACGCCAAGGGCGCTATCCAGCGCCCGTTCGAGTTCTTCCAGCTCGCTATTGATATAAATGCGGATCGCCTGGAAGCTGCGGGTCGCCGGATGCTTATGCTTTTCACGAAACGGGCTGGCGTTAACGATAAGCTCGGCCAGTTCATGGGTGCGCGTCATCGGCGACTGCTTACTTTTTTCCACGATGGCCTCGGCGATGCGTTTGGCAAAGCGCTCTTCGCCGAAGGTCTTTAACACCCAGGCGATATCGTCGGCGCCGGCCTTGGCCAGCCACTCGGCGGCGGACAGCCCGCGGGAGGTATCCATGCGCATATCCAGCGGACCGTCGCGCATAAAGGAAAACCCGCGCAGCGGATCGTCAAGCTGCGGCGACGACACGCCCAAATCAAGCAGGATGCCGTCCACGCGGCCGGTCAGCCCGCGCTCGGACATATAGTCCGCGATGGCGGAAAACGGGCCGTGGATAATGCTGAACCGGGGGTCGTCTATGGCGCGGGCGGCTTCAATGGCCTGGGGATCGCGATCAATAGCCAGCAGTTGTCCCTCCGCCCCCAATTGGGACAGGATCAGGCGCGAATGACCACCGCGACCGAACGTGCCGTCAATGTAAATGCCATTGGGGCGCAGGTTCAGGCCGTTAACCGCTTCATCCAGCAAGACGGTGGTATGTTGATAAGTTTCTGCCATAGCTATAGTGACAAGTCTTGTAGTCGCACAGAGAGTGGTTCCTGCGCCGACAGTTCAGCGTCGATATCATCCTTGACTTGTTGATACCAGGTCTGTTCATCCCACAATTCAAATTTATTGAATTGTCCAACCAGCATCACTTCTTTGGTAAGTCCGGCGTGGAGCCGTAATGTTTGCGCAATAAGCAGCCGCCCGGCGCCATCCATCTGGCATTCGCTGGCATGTCCCAACAACAGGCGCTGCACTCGGCGTTCGGCGGGGTTCATGCTCGACAGACGGGAAAGCTTCTGTTCAATCACTTCCCATTCCGGCAGGGGATAAAGCAACAGGCATGGTTGGTGGAGGTCGATGGTACACACCATCAATCCTTCCGTTTCCTCGATCAGCTTTTCCCTGTAGCGGGTTGGCACGGCTAGCCTGCCTTTACTGTCGAGATTAACCAACGTTGCCCCACGGAACATATGTCGATTTACCCCCGAAAAACCCTTTTCACCACGAAACCCCACTTATTCCCACGCAAAAGAGTGTACGAATGGTATTAAAACATTGTCAAGCTACTAACGAGCAAGAATGGGATTATTTATGCATCAATTAAGAAACTCTGACGGGAATTAGTTGCAGAGGGGCAAAAAAGTACACTAATAACATCATGATATTCATAAATGCGGTGTTTCGATTAAAAATTAGCAATTTTTTGATATAAACCCAGACCAAGCCGCCTGAGGGAGCGTCGGGTCGCCGGCGCCGATTATACGCTTACCGCGGCGCCTCGCTCAATCGCCAGATCGGCCTGGACGGCGGTGCATTTGTTTTAGCGCAATTTTTTTATAATTGCCGTCGCGCAAGCCATCCTAAACAGGCTTTGAAATATAAAGATGCGCCGACATTAATAATGTGGTCTTTACTTTTATTTACCGATAAAACTGGCGATTTTATCCGCAATTTTATTTATGAATGTCCAGCTTAATTAGCCAATCCAGAATATTCCTAACGCAAATTTTGCCTGTAGAAATTGGCTGACTGTCATTTATTTCGCGAACAATTGCCGCCAAATCCAAACCTTCCGCCAACGACCGCTACATAACTTATTGAAAATAAATCATTAAAGTTTCCAGGCCGAATGAAATAGCTTAACGTGAACATCAACGCTGGAAATTAAGCATAAGGAGCTGCTCATATGATTGAAATAAAAACTATTAGCTAGTTAACTACTTACATCCAGTGATGTACTCTATGCCACATAGAATACACACCACAAAACACTATCACCGATGCGTAAACGCATCACCCGGCGACCTTTTTCCTTTGGAGCTACCCGTTATGTTTTCGCGCTCATCTCGTCTGCGCATGGCTGCGGCTGACACATTTGCTTTGGTGGTGTATTGCTTTATCGCGGGGATGTTTATTGAGGTGTTGCTGTCCGGCATGACACTTCAACAATCCTTATCCTCCAGATTGCTTTCCGTTCCGGTCAACATTGTCATTGCCTGGCCGTTCGGCCAGTATCGCGATGCGGTGCTGAGATTGGCGCGCCGTCACGGCCCGAACCGGTTCTGGGCGCGTAACATTGCCGATTTGCTGGCCTATGTCAGTTTTCAATCGCCGGTGTATGTCCTGATCCTGCTGGCGGTCGGCGCGGATTCACAACAGATTTTGACGGCGGTCACGTCCAATGCGGTAGGGTCGATGATTCTGGGCGTGGCATATGGCTATTTTCTTGAGTATTGCCGCCGGCTGTTCCACGTGAAAGGCTACGTTAACTGATTTACCCCGCAAACCCGGTCCGGCAGCATTGGCGCCGGGCCGGAACCCGACAGCCCGGCTTCACCGGGCTTAACCACCTTGCGGGCGAGGGCGGGCAAGGCCCTCAGGCGCGGCTGAGCGAGCCGCGGCGAAACAGGCTGCGCCTGATACGGGTCAATCCCGGTTTCGGCCTGTGCGGCTCGTCCAGGCTTGCCAGCACCAATTCCAGCACCCGCTCCGCCACCTCACGATGACGCTGCGCCACCGCCAGCACCGGACACTCCAGGAAATCCAGCAGTTCATTATCGCCGAAAGTGGCGATCGCCAAATCGGGCGGCAGCCTGCCGCTACGCTTTAATGTCACGTCCATCACGCCCTGCAGCAGGGAAAACGACGTGGTAAAAATCGCCTGCGGCATGTCATGGCTCTCCAGATACTGGCTGAACAACGCCGCCGAAGACGAGCGCTCATAACTATTGGCATACAGGAAATCAGGCTGCCTGGCGTCGCCTTCCCATCCGCGCCTGAAGCCCTGCTCGCGCAGGAAACTCACCGACAGCTCGGGCAAAGCGCCTAAATACAAAACCGACGCGCCGTGAAAACTGCGCAGTTCCCGCGACAACATTTCCGCATCATCCTGATCCGCGCCCACCACGCTGATAAAATGATCGGGATCAAGCGCGCGATCGAGGGCGATAATAGGAAAAGGATCGGTGGCCCAGCGCTGGTAAAATGGATGTTCCGGCGGCAAGGCCGTGGAAACGATAATGGCGTCCACCTGCCGTTGCAGCAGATGTTCAATGCAGCGCATTTCATTATCCGGCTGATCCTCGGAACAGGCGATCAGCAACTGATAGCCGCGCTGGCGCGCCTGGCGCTCCAGATAGTTGGCGATGCGGGTATAACTGGTATTCTCCAGATCGGGTATCACCAGGCCGATGGAACGCGTCCTCCCTGCCCTGAGACCGGCGGCAACCGCGTTGGGATGGTAGTTATGTTCCCGAACCACCGCCATCACCTTTTCCACGGTTTTATCGCTAACGCGGTATTGTTTCGCTTTACCGTTGATCACATAACTGGCGGTTGTGCGCGAAACGCCTGCCAGGCGCGCGATTTCATCCAGTTTCACAGAGACTCCTTTGCGCTGAAAGATTTAACAGTGACCCAATATATCCATATTCTCATCGGGGTATATCATTATGCTACAACTTTTATCAGCATAAAACGCCAAGAAGCGAATAGACGCGCGAGTAAGGCGGGGAAATGGCGGTACACAAAGCAGAAACCGTTTTGTTCAAGGAAGAGCGTGCCAACACCAAACGTAAAGCAGACGTGTTCAAGGAAATGCGTGCCAAGGGGGTCGAATCGGGCGTGGTGTTCCCCCCCGACCGAGCGCCCCATGGTGCGCTAGGCCCGCCAACGCCGAACTTAAAGCAGACGTGTTCAAGGGAAAGCGTGCCAATGGGGTCGAATCGGGCGTGCTTTTCCCGCCCGACCGAGGCCCCATGGCAGGCTATGCCCGCCATCACCGATGCCGCATAAAACCTGTTAAAGGGAGAGCATGCCGATGGGGTTGAATCGGGCGTGGTGTGCCCGCCCGACCGAGGCCCCATGGCAGGCTATGCCCGCCATCACCGATGCCGCATAAAACCTGTTAAAGGGAGAGCATGCCGATGGGGTTGAATCGGGCGTGCTTTTCCCGCCCGACCGAGGCCCCATGGCAGGCTATGCCCGCCATCACCGATGCCGCATAAAACCTGTTAAAGGGAGAGCATGCCGATGGGGTTGAATCGGGCGTGGTGTGCCCGCCCGACCGAGGCCCCATGGCAGGCTATGCCCGCCATCACCGATGCCGCATAAAACCTGTTAAAGGGAGAGCATGCCGATGGGGTTGAATCGGGCGTGGTGTGCCCGCCCGACCGAGGCCCCATGGCAGGCTATGCCCGCCATCACCGATGCCGCATAAAACCTGTTAAAGGGAGAGCATGCCGATGGGGTTGAATCGGGCGTGGTGTGCCCGCCCGACCGAGGCCCCACGGCAGGCTATGACCGCCATCACCGATGCCGCATAAAACCTGTTAAAGGGAGAGCATGCCGATGGGGTTGAATCGGGCGTGGTGTGCCCGCCCGACCGAGGCCCCATGGCAGGCTATGCCCGCCATCACCGATGCCGCATAAAACCTGTTAAAGGGAGAGCATGCCGATGGGGTTGAATCGGGCGTGGTGTGCCCGCCCGACCGGGGCCCCATGGCAGGCTATGCCCGCCATCACCGATGCCGCATAAAGCGTGTTAAAGGGAGAGCGCCCCTACGACTCGATGCTCAGCGCATCACCTTATCGCCGCGCGCCAGCCCGACGATCCCTGACCGGGCCACTTCGACGATACTGCCCACGTCGCGAATAGTGGACAAAAAAGCATCCAGCTTATCGCTGGTCCCCGCCAGCTGAACGGTATACAGCGACGAGGTCACATCCACGATCTGCCCGCGGAAAATATCGGCGCAGCGCTTCACTTCCTCGCGCGCGCCGCCCTCGGCCTGCACCTTCACCAACATGATTTCCCGCTCGACATGAGTACCCTGCCCTTGCCCAAGCTCGCTCACGCGCAGCACATCCACCAGCTTATGCAGCTGTTTCTCGATTTGCTCCAGCACCTTGGCGTCGCCCATGGTCTGGATGGTCATGCGCGACAACGTGGGATCGTCGGTCGGCGCCACGGTCAGGCTCTCGATATTGTAACCGCGCTGGGCAAACAACCCGATCACCCGCGATAACGCGCCCGACTCGTTTTCCAGCAATACTGATAAAATCCGGCGCATGATCAGGTCCTCTCCGTTTTGCTTAACCACATTTCGTCCATGCCGCCGCCCCGAATCTGCATGGGATAGACATGTTCCGTACCGTCAACCATCACATCCACGAACACCAGACGATTCTTTTGCGCCAGCGCCTGGGCCAGCTTGCTTTCCAGCTCATCCGGCGACTGGATGGAAATGCCCACATGGCCGTAGGCTTCCGCCAGCTTGACGAAATCCGGCAGCGATTCCATATAGGACTGGGAATGACGGCCGGAATAGATCATATCCTGCCACTGCTTCACCATACCCAGATAACGATTGTTCAGACTCACCACCACCACCGGCAGATCATATTGCAGCGCCGTGGACAGCTCCTGAATATTCATCTGGATACTCCCGTCGCCGGTAATACAAATCACCGTTTCGTCGGGCAGCGCCAACTTCACGCCAAGCGCGGCGGGCAACCCGAAGCCCATGGTGCCCAGGCCGCCGGAGTTAATCCAGTGGCGCGGCTGGTCAAATTGATAATAGAGCGCGGCGAACATCTGATGCTGGCCGACATCCGAAGTCACATACGCCTTGCCGCCGGTCAGGCGGAACAAGGTTTCGATCACCGCCTGCGGCTTGATCTTGCCGCTGCGGTGATCGTAGTCCAGGCAATGGCGGGCGCGCCACTGTTCGATATCCTGCCACCAGTCGCGCAACGCGTCGAACTGCTGCGTATTCTCGCCCAGCTCCAACTGATCCAGCATTTGCACCAGCACCTGGCGGGCGTCGCCGACTATTGGCACGTCCGCCGTAACGGTTTTGGAAATCGAGGCCGGATCGATATCGATATGCAGCACCGTGGCATCCGGACAGTATTTTAATAAATTATTCGTGGTGCGATCGTCAAAACGCACCCCGACTGCAAAAATCACATCGGCGCGATGCATCGCCATATTGGCTTCATAAGTGCCGTGCATCCCCAGCATGCCCAGGCTCTGGCGATGTGTACCCGGGAAACTGCCCAATCCCATCAAAGAACTGGTCACCGGTATATTGAGTTTTTCGGCCAGCAGACGCAGCTCCTGATGGCAACCGGCGGTTATCGCCCCGCCGCCCGTATAGATAACCGGACGCTCGGCGGCCAGCAGGGTTTGCAGCGCGCGGCGTATTTGCCCTTTATGGCCCTGTACCGTCGGATTATAGGAACGCAGCGATACCGAGTCCGGGTAAAGATAGGGAAATTTATTGGCCGGATTAACGA
Source organism: Sodalis sp. C49 (assembly GCF_046352915.1). NCBI lineage: Bacteria > Pseudomonadati > Pseudomonadota > Gammaproteobacteria > Enterobacterales > Bruguierivoracaceae > Sodalis > Sodalis sp. C49. The sequence goes on from NZ_CP163303.1 coordinate 2,613,038, forward strand.
TATCCTTGGGCACGTCAATCACCACCGGGCCGGGACGGCCGGTGGCGGCAAGGTAAAAGGCTTTTTTCAGGATGCCGGGGATATCTTCGGTTTTCTTCACCAAAAAGCTGTGTTTCACCACCGGGCGGGAAATGCCCACCATATCGCATTCCTGAAAAGCGTCGAAACCGATAAGCGAACTGGCCACCTGGCCGGAAATCACCACCAGGGGAATGGAATCCATATAGGCGGTGGCAATGCCGGTCACGGCATTGGTGGCGCCCGGGCCGGAGGTCACCAGCACCACGCCCACCTTGCCGGTGGCGCGCGCATAGCCGTCGGCCATATGCACCGCGCCCTGCTCGTGACGCACCAGGATATGATCGATCCCGCCTACCGTATGCAGCGCATCGTAGATGTCCAGCACGGCCCCGCCGGGATAACCGAATATATGCTTCACGCCCTGGTCGATTAACGATCGGACGACCATCTCGGCTCCTGACAACATCTCCATGGGTTTGCCTCCAGGCTTACGTAGGTTCTTCGCAGCAGCAACAGGCCGCTGTCGCTTGGCACAGGGATGGGAAAAGCTGCCCCTGAAATATTTTTGTTATTAATTTATGACCGGTAACGATAACGCCAGATGATAAGGCAGGCAAATAGCAAAAATCAGCACCGCGGCGGCGCTAATAATTTTTACGCTACCGTTCTCGAGATTGACGCTATAAAACACTGCTTTTAACGCGGCACAAAACCCACCGCGCTGCTGGACGGGATAATTACAGCATCTTAACATTTGCATGGATTAACCGCGAAATGCGCGCGGTGATAAGCATTGCGTATGAATGGTTGACACCCGCCAATGAATCCTGTACCTATAAATACAATGACTCATTCATGAACTGGGACGCCGCTCTAACATGTTCGCTTCTTTCCGTCTACTAGGCCTACTACTACTCGCACTGTCGATGCGCGGTACGCTGGTACACGGAGTTCAGAGCTGACTCATACGTCCCAGATAAAGAACCCGCGCATGGCGCGGGTTTTTTTTTGCCCGCGCAACGTGCCCAGAAACCGCGTCCAAAAACGAAGATAGGATTAATCATGAGCCAACAAGTTATAATTTTTGATACCACGCTGCGCGACGGTGAACAAGCATTGCAGGCCAGCCTGAGTGTGAAAGAGAAACTGCAAATCGCCCTGGCTCTGGAAAGAATGGGCATCGATGTAATGGAAGTGGGTTTCCCGGTGTCCTCTCCCGGCGACTTTGAGTCGGTCCAGACCATTGCCCGTCAAATCAAGAACAGCCGGGTTTGCGGCCTGGCCCGCTGCGTGGAAAAAGATATCGATGTGGCCGCCGAAGCCTTGCGCGTCGCCGAGGCGTTCCGCATCCATGTGTTCCTGGCGACCTCCACGCTGCATATTGAATCCAAGCTCAAGCGCAGCTTCGAACAGGTGATGGAGATGGCGGTGCAGTCGGTCAAACGCGCGCGCAACTACACCGACGATGTGGAATTCTCTTGCGAAGACGCCGGCAGGACCCCGATCGATAACCTGTGCCGTATCGTCGAAGCGGCGATTAACGCCGGCGCCCGCACCATCAATATTCCCGATACCGTCGGCTACACCACCCCGGTGCAGTTCGGCGGCATCATCACCTCCCTGTATGAACGCGTGCCCAATATTGATAAAGCCATTATCTCGGTGCATTGCCACGACGATCTGGGCATGGCGACCGGCAATTCCATCGCCGCGGTGCAGGCCGGCGCCCGGCAGGTCGAAGGCACCCTGAACGGCATCGGCGAGCGCGCCGGCAACACCGCGCTGGAAGAAGTGATCATGGCGATTAAAGTGCGCGCCGATATCCTGGGCGTGCACACCAATATCAATCATCAGGAAATCTACCGTACCAGCCAGATTGTCAGCCAGCTGTGCAATATGCCCATCCCGGCCAACAAGGCGGTGGTGGGGTCCAACGCCTTTGCCCACTCCTCCGGCATCCATCAGGACGGCGTGCTGAAGAACCGCCAGAACTACGAAATCATGACGCCGGAAACCATCGGTCTGAAGGAAGTGCAGTTAAACCTGACCTCGCGTTCCGGCCGGGCGGCGGTGAAGCATCGCATGCAGGAAATGGGCTATCAGGAACAGGATTATAATCTGGACGAACTGTATGCCGCCTTCGTCAAGCTGGCGGACAAAAAAGGCCAGGTATTCGATTACGACCTCGAAGCGCTGGCGTTTATCAGCAAGCAGCAGGAAGAACCCGAACATTTCCGCCTGGACTATTTCAGCGTCCAGTCCGGCTCCAACGATATGGCCACGGCGTCGGTTAAGCTGGTGTGCGGCGAGGAAACCAAATCCGAAGCGGCAACCGGCAATGGTCCGGTGGACGCGGTCTACCAGGCGCTGAACCGGATCACCGACTATCCCATCACGCTGCAGAAATATCAGCTGACCGCAAAAGGCCACGGCCGCGACGCGCTGGGCCAGGTGGATATCGTGGTGGATTATCACGGCCGCCGCTTCCACGGGGTCGGCCTGACCACCGATATCATCGAATCCTCGGCCAAGGCAATGATACACGTGATGAACAATATCTGGCGCGCGCGGCAGGTCGAAATCGAACTGCAGCGTCTGCAAGGGCAAAACAATAAACGGGATTACCAGGAAACGGTGTGAACATGAGTAAGACATATCATATAGCGGTATTGCCGGGCGACGGCATTGGCCCTGAAGTCATGGCGCAGGCCTACAAAATTTTAACCGCCGTGCGCCAGCGTTTTGACGTACGCATCACCACCAGCGAATACGACGTCGGCGGCGCCGCCATCGATCGCCACGGCAGCCCGCTGCCCGCCGCCACGGTCAACGGCTGCGAGCAGGCCGACGCCATTCTGTTCGGCTCGGTGGGCGGCCCGAAATGGGAACACTTGCCGCCGGCCCAGCAGCCCGAGCGCGGCGCGCTGTTGCCGCTGCGTAAACACTTCAAACTGTTCAGCAACCTGCGTCCGGCGCGGCTGTATCCGGGTCTGGAGGATTTCTGTCCGCTGCGCGCCGATATCGCCGCCCGCGGGTTTGATATCCTGTGCGTACGCGAGCTGACCGGCGGCATCTATTTCGGCCAGCCGAAAGGCAGGGAAGGCAGCGGCATGCATGAACGCGCGTTCGATACCGAGGTCTATCACCGCTTTGAAATCGAGCGCATCGCCCGCATCGCCTTTGAATCCGCCCGCAAGCGCCGCGGCAAAGTGACCTCGATCGATAAAGCCAACGTGCTGCAAAGCTCGATTATGTGGCGTGAAATCGTCACTGAAATCGCCCAGGATTATCCGGACGTGGCGTTGGCGCATTTATATATCGATAACGCCACCATGCAGTTGATCAAGGACCCGTCCCAGTTTGACGTGCTGCTGTGCTCCAATCTGTTTGGCGATATCCTGTCCGATGAATGCGCCATGATCACCGGCTCGATGGGCATGCTGCCCTCCGCCAGCCTCAATGAACAAGGCTTCGGTCTCTACGAGCCCGCGGGCGGTTCGGCGCCGGATATCGCCGGCAAGAACCTGGCCAACCCGGTGGCGCAAATCCTGTCCACCGCGCTGTTGCTGCGCTACAGCCTGGGCCTGGATGAAGCCGCCGCCGCCGTTGAACGGGCGGTCAACCAGGCGCTGGAAGCCGGACACCGTACCGCCGATCTGGCCGGCAGCGGCGCCGCGGTCGGCACCGATGAGATGGGCAGTATTATCGCCGGTTATATTACCCAGGGGGCATGAAGAGTATGGGCAAGTCGTTATATCAAAAATTATATGATGCGCACGTCGTCTACGAAGCGCCGGAAGAAACGCCTTTATTGTATATCGATCGTCACCTGGTGCATGAGGTGACGTCGCCGCAGGCGTTCGACGGCCTGCGCGCCATGGGCCGTCCCGTGCGCCAGCCGTCAAAAACCTTTGCCACCATGGACCATAATGTCTCCACCCAAACCAGGGACATTAACGCCAGCGGCGAGATGGCCCGTATCCAGATGCAGGAACTGATAAAAAACTGCGCGGAATTCGGCGTCCAGCTGTATGACCTGAATCATCCCTACCAGGGCATCGTACATGTGATCGGTCCCGAGCAGGGCATGACGCTGCCGGGCATGACCATCGTCTGCGGCGATTCCCATACCGCCACCCACGGCGCCTTCGGCGCGCTGGCCTTCGGCATCGGCACCTCGGAAGTGGAGCACGTGCTGGCCACCCAGACCCTGAAACAGGGCCGGGCCAAGACCATGAAGATTGAAGTTACCGGCCGCGCCGCCCCCGGCATTACCGCCAAGGATATCGTGCTGGCGGTCATCGGTAAAACCGGCTCCGCCGGCGGTACCGGCCATGTGGTGGAATTCTGCGGCGAGGCGATCACCTCCCTGAGCATGGAAGGCCGCATGACGCTGTGCAATATGGCGATAGAAATGGGCGCCAAGGCCGGTCTGGTGGCGCCGGACGACACGACTTACGCCTATCTGCAGGGCCGCCAGTTCGCGCCGAAAAGCGATAACTGGCTGCAGGCGATCGCCTACTGGAATACCCTGAAGTCCGACGACGACGCGGTCTTCGATAGCGTGGTCACCCTGCGCGCCGACGATATCGCTCCGCAGGTCACCTGGGGTACCAATCCGGGTCAGGTGATTGCCATTAACCAGATAATCCCGTCGCCCGACTCGTTCAGCGATCCGGCGGAACGCAACTCCGCCGCCAAGGCGCTGGCTTATATGGATTTGCAGCCCGGCATCCGCCTGACCGACGTGGCTATCGATAAAGTGTTTATCGGTTCCTGCACCAACTCGCGCATCGAGGATTTACGCGCGGCCGCCGCCGTAGCCAAGGGGCGCCGCGTCGCCACCGGCGTACAGGCCATCGTGGTGCCGGGTTCCGGACCGGTCAAGGCCCAGGCGGAAGCCGAAGGCCTGGACAAAATCTTTTTGGACGCCGGCTTTGAATGGCGTTTACCCGGCTGCTCCATGTGCCTGGCCATGAATAACGATCGTCTTAACCCAGGCGAGCGTTGCGCATCCACCAGCAATCGTAATTTCGAAGGGCGCCAGGGTCGCGGCGGCAGAACTCATCTGGTCAGTCCGGCCATGGCGGCGGCGGCGGCGGTTACCGGTCATTTTGCCGACATTCGCGAATTGAATTAAGGAGACAGTTTTATGGCAAAATTTACCCAACATACCGGGCTGGTGGCGCCGTTGGATGCCGCTAACGTGGATACCGACGCCATTATTCCGAAACAGTTTTTACAAAAGGTCACCCGCACCGGTTTCGGCCAACATCTGTTTAACGACTGGCGTTTTCTCGACGACGCCGGCAAGGTGCCCAATCCCGACTTTGTACTGAATAAACCGCGCTATCGCGGCGCCAGCATTTTACTGGCGCGGGAAAACTTCGGCTGCGGCTCGTCGCGTGAACATGCGCCTTGGGCGTTGGCCGATTACGGCTTTCAGGCGATCATCGCGCCAAGCTTTGCCGATATTTTTTACGGCAACAGCTTTAACAGCCAACTGCTGCCCATTACGTTGTCGCCGCAGCAGGTGGATGAACTGTTCCTCCTGGTCGCGGCCAATGAAGGCATCACCTTCACGGTGGATTTGGAACACCAGCGGGTCATTGCCGGCGAGAAGAGCTATCCGTTCGAGATCGATGCGTTTCGCAAGCATTGCATGATCAACGGGCTGGACAGTATCGGACTGACGTTGCAGCATGAAGGCGCGATTGCGGATTATGAGGCGAGCCAGCCGGCGTTTTTGCACTAAGTGTCGATTGCTGGCGACGGCGTGGGTACGCTGGGAGCAGGTTTCTCTTGCCGCTAGCAGCGGCGTTCCCTGTTGCCTGGTGCAGGCAAGCGACAAGAGGGATGCTAGCCCATCCCTCTTGTCTCCCGGGCTTCCGGCAGATCGTGCGCCGCTGCGCGGTCCCTGGCGTCACAATATCCCTTCTTATGGACCGCACGGGACGCGCTCCCGGCGCGACCCTTAGCTTTCGCCGCTCCCGGCGGCTCATCCAGCCGGGCATTGTGCCGCCAGCGCACTTTATGCCGGTACAACGTCAAAACCAACGTCTGTAATTAAAAAGTCTTTATTTGAACGCCGGGAATTTGTATGCCGGTAACTTAAATGCCGGGAATTTATACGCCGGTAACTTAAATGCCTGGAATGTGAACGCCGGTGATAAGGGGAGCGGCCCTTTGGCCGGCATTGAGCGCGCTGACGGAGCCGGTTCCACCGGCACGAGCCGCTGGACGCGGCGAGAGGCCCGTTCGCGCCGGGAGCGCGTACGGGCCGGTGCGAAAAGGTGGATCCGGCGCAGGAAGGCACCGCTTGCGGCGCGCGACCTGCCGGGAGCGCGGGGTCAAGGGGATGGCGCGACTGCCATCCCCTTGTCGCTTGCCAGCGCCCGGCTCAACATATAAAACCAAACTTACGGCAAGCGAAAATACCGCAGGACTTTTATATCACCCCCCGCCACGAGACATCACATCCACTCCCGGTATTCCTGCTCGGACAGTGAATCCGTATGCCATTGGGTTACCTGTAACAACAGCGCCATGCGCTGTCCGCTGCGGCCCCTGTCGGGACGGATCACGCCGCGCCCGCAAATGGCGGTAAAATAATGCTGATAAAACCGGCGCAAATTGGCTATTTTCATCGTTACAATCCCTATTCTGCCCTTTCGACACGACCAGTATCGGCTTAAGATACCGGAAGAAAAACAGATGACTTTTTAAGGAGTGTTCCTCTTTTATGTCCTCGCCACGCCTGCAGCAACAATTTATCCGCCTGTGGCAAAGCTGCCAGGGCAAGACACAGGAAACCACCCTGAACGAACTGGCGCAGGCGCTGAGCTGTACGCGCCGGCATGTGCGTACTCTGCTGAAAACCATGCAGGAAATGGGCTGGCTGCAGTGGCAGGCGACAGCCGGGCGCGGCAAGCGCTCGCAGCTGACCTTTCACTATACCGGCCTGGCGTTGCAACAGCAGCGGGCGGAGGATCTGCTGGAGCAGGATCGCATCGAGCAGTTGGTCCAACTGGTGGGCGATAAGGACAGGGTACGCCAGATGCTGCTTTCCCATCTGGGCCGCAGCTTCCGCCAGGGCAAGCACATATTGCGGGTACTGTATTATCGCCCGCTGCTGAACCTGCTGCCCGGCAGTCCTTTGCGGCGTTCTGAGAACCACATCGTGCGGCAGATTTTCAGCGGCCTGACCAAAATAAATGAGGAAAATGGGGAACTGGAAGCGGACCTCGCCCATCATTGGCAGCAAATTTCGCCGTTGTTATGGCGCTTTTACCTGCGTCCGGCGATCCATTTTCATCATGGGCGGGAACTGACGCCGCAGGATGTGTGCAGCTCGCTGCTGCGCCTGCGGGGAAATCCGCTGTTTTGCCATATAAAAGCCGTCTCGTCCGCCATCCCCAATACCGTTGATGTCGCCCTGACCGCCGCGGACGACTGGCTGCCCTGGCTATTGGGCAGCGTGCCGGCCATGATTTTGCCGCAGGAATGGGAGACGATGCCGGACTTCGTCCGCCGTCCCGTCGGCACCGGACCCTATGCGGTGATCGACAACCGGGAAAGCTTATTGAAGATTCGCGCCTTTGATGATTATTTCGGCTATCGCGCACTGATTGATGAAGTGAATATCTGGATCTTGCCGGAACTCACCGCCGAGCTGAGCTATTCCGGCGTCCAGCTCCAGGCGGATAACAGCACCCCGGGTCAATTGGAAACCCGGCTGGAGGAAGGCTGCTATTTCCTGCTGTTTGATGCCCGTTCGCCGCTGATGCAAAACGATGATACCCGCCGCTGGCTGAGTGAAAATATCGATCCCATCGCCATGCTGACCGAGGCGGGATCGGCCTACCAGCATTACTGGTCGCCGGCCTACGGTATCCTGCCGCGCTGGCGCCATAGCCGGGTCGCGCAACCGCGGCCAAGGCCCGCGGAGCTGCGCAGCATCACCCTGACGGTTTATCGCGCCCATTCGGAATTCGATGATCTTTGCCGCGCGCTCGGTGCGGTGCTGGCCCGGCAGGACATCGCGCTGGTGATCAATACCGTGGATTATGCCACCTGGCATAACGGTGAGGCCGAGAGCGATTTATGGCTCGGCAGCGCTAATTTTTACCTGCCGCTGGATTATTCCCTGTTCGCCAGCTTTTACGAGATGCCGCTGATGCATCATTGCCTGCCGGCCGACCTTAGCGACGCGCTGGAGAAATGGCGCGGCAAGGGCCTGTCCATGGCGCAATGGTGCCAATCGCTTATCACCGGCCATCGCCTGCACCCGCTGTTCCATCATTGGCTGATTCTACAGGGCCAGCGCAGCATGCGCGGGGTCAGGATGAATACGCTGGGATGGTTTGATTTCAAATCCGCCTGGTTCGCCCCGCCGGACCCGCAAGACCCGCAAAACACATAAGACACATAAGACACATAAGACACATAAGACACATAAGACACGTTAGACACGTTAGATACGTTAGATACGTTAGACACGTAAGACAGGCTGTTAAGCCAGGGATAAAACCATTACACTTGCATTTGTTCTCAACGGGGTGCGAAGCGTCCGGCATAGCGTTAGCCGGCGCGCAAGCTGAGAGTATACCCGTCGAACCTGATCCGGCTAATACCGGCGAAGGGATTTGAGAGTGCGTCCCGCTGCCGCCTCAAACGCCTTTGCCGCCTTTTTTTTTCCAGGAGCGCAAAGTGTTGAAAAAATGGTTACCCTGCCTGCTATTGCTCGCCGCCGCCCCGGCGTTGGCAAAACCCGTCCTGACGGTTTATACCTATGATTCCTTTGCCTCCGAATGGGGCCCGGGGCCGGCGATAAAAACCGCCTTTGAAAAAGACTGTGGCTGCGAGCTGAAATATGTCGTGCAGGAAGATGGCGTCGCCCTGCTCAACCGTTTGCGCATCGAAGGCAAGAACAGCGACGCGGATGTGGTGCTGGGCCTGGATAACAACCTGCTTAAGCCCGCGCAGGATACGCATCTCTTTACGGCGCATAACGTCGATACCGCTCATCTGACCTTGCCGCAGGCGTGGCATGATCCCACCTTCCTGCCTTTTGATTACGGGTATTTTGCGTTTGTCTATGACAAGAACAAGCTGAAAAATCCGCCCAAAAGCCTGCATGAGCTGATAGACGGGCCGCAGGCGCTGAAAATCATTTACGAAGATCCGCGCACCAGTACCCCGGGACTAGGCTTATTGCTCTGGGTGCAGCAGGTATATGGCGATAAAGCGCCCCAGGCCTGGCAACGGCTGGCGAAAAAAACCGTTACCGTGCCCAAGGGCTGGAGCGAAGCCTATGGCTTATTCCTGAAAGGAGAAGCGGACATGGTGCTCAGCTATACCACGTCGCCGGCCTATCATATCAACGAGGAAAAGAAGGATAACTATGCGGCGGCGACCTTCAGCGAAGGCCACTATCTCCAGGTCGAGGTGGCCGGACAATTAGCCGCCAGTAAAAATCCGCAGCTGGCGCAGCAGTTTATGCGTTTTGTCGTTTCCCCGGCTTTCCAGCAGACCATTCCCACAGGCAACTGGATGTATCCGGTGATCAAAACCGCGCTGCCGGCCGGCTTTGACGTATGGCCGGCCAAGACGCTGAATTTCAGCGCGGATGACGTGGCGGCCAAACGCGGCGCGTGGACCCAGGATTGGTTGCGTTCCGTCAGCCAATGATGCCTGGCCGATGATACCGCGCTGGTTATGGCCGGGACTGCTGGCCGCGCTGATGCTGACGGCCGTGGCCCTGACGGCGGTCGGCGCCTTGTGGCTGAACGCGCCGACGCTCCAATGGCGCGACGTGCTGTCGGACAGCTATCTGTGGCATGTCCTGCGTTTTACCTTTTGGCAGGCGCTGCTGTCGGCGCTGCTATCGGTGCTGCCCGCCGTTTTTTTGGCGCGGGCGCTTTACCGCCGGCGGTTTCCGGGACGCCTGCTGTTGCTGCGCTTTTGCGCCATGACGCTGGTGCTGCCGGTGCTGGTGGCCGTGTTCGGCATCCTGAGCGTGTATGGTCGCCAGGGCTGGCTGGCGCAGCTATGCCTCTGGCTGCATATTCCCTACGGTTTTTCACCCTACGGCCTGCGGGGGATCCTGCTGGCCCATGTATTTTTTAACCTGCCGTTGGCCACCCGCCTGTTGTTGCAGGCGCTGGAAGGCATTCCGGTGGAGCAGCGCCAGCTGGCCGCGCAGCTGGACATGGCGGGCTGGCATTTCTTCCGCATTCTTGAGTGGCCTTATCTGCGCCGTCAACTGCTGCCTGCGGCGGCGCTGATATTTATGCTGTGTTTCGCCAGTTTTGCCACGGTGCTGTCGCTGGGCGGCGGACCGCGGGCGACCACCATTGAGCTGGCGATTTACCAGGCCTTAAGCTATGACTACGATCCCGGCCGCGCGGCGCTGCTGGCCCTGGTGCAAATGATCTGTTGCCTGGGGCTGGTCTTGTCCAGCCAACGGCTGACCCGCGCGTTTCCCGTCGGCGCGACGCATTTTTCCCAGTGGCGCAATCCCGGCGATAATCTGGCGCGCCGTTTGACCGACGCGCTGGTTATTGTCCTGACGCTGGCGCTGCTGGCGCCGCCCCTGCTGGCCGTGGTGGCCGGCGGTGTCAATACGGGCATGGCGCGGGTCCTGTCGCAGCCGGCGCTGTGGTCGGCATTGCTGACGTCGCTGCGCATTGCCCTGGGCGCGGGCCTGCTGTGCGTGGTGCTAACGCTGATGCTGCTATGGAGCAGCCGCGAGCTGAGGCTGCGTCAACGTCCCTGGTCCGCGCAGCTGCTCGATCTTAGCGGCATGCTGATCCTGGCGATGCCGGGCATTGTGCTGGCCACGGGTTTCTTCCTGATCGCCACCCATACCCTGGGATTGCCCCGTTCCCCCTATGCATTGGTCATACTGACCAATGCGCTGATGGCCATTCCCTACGCCCTGAAAATTCTGGAAACGCCGATGCTGGACCTGGCGGAAAGGTATAATCGTTTATGCCTGTCCCTGGATATGCGCGGCCTGACTCGGCTACATTGGGTGGAATGGCGCGCGCTGCGCCAGCCGATTGGCCGCGCCATGGCATTCGCCTCTATCCTGTCGCTAGGTGATTTTGGCGTGGTAGCGTTGTTCGGCAATGAACATTTCCGGACCCTGCCGCTCTATCTTTACCAGCAAATCGGCGCTTATCGCAGCGAGGACGGGGCCGTTACCGCGCTGTTCCTATTGGCGCTGTGCTTTTTATTATTTACGCTAATCGAGAAACTCACGGGGCTGCATGATAAAACTGGATAAAGCGACCTATCTTTACCAACATTTGCCGATGCGTTTTGACCTGCGGCTGGCGGCGGGAGAAAAGGTCGCCGTTCTGGGCCCCAGCGGTGCCGGCAAAAGCACCCTGCTCAACCTGATAGCCGGTTTTCTGCCCCTGCACAGCGGCAGCCTGTGGTTAAACGGCCAGGATCACAGTGCCACCCCGCCCGCCCGGCGCCCCGTCTCCATGCTGTTCCAGGAGCATAACCTGTTCGCTCACCTGACGGTGGCGGAAAACATCGGCCTTGGGCTGCATCCGGGGCTGGCGTTGACTCCGGCGCAACGGGAAGCGTTAAATGCGGTGGCGGCACAGGTAGGGCTGGAGAAACTGCTGGACCGCCTGCCGGGGCAACTGTCCGGCGGGCAACGGCAGCGGGCGGCCCTGGCGCGTTGTCTGGTGCGCGACCGCCCCATCCTGCTGCTTGATGAGCCGTTTTCCGCGCTCGACCCCGCCTTGCGTGTCGATATGCTGCAACGGGTGGACGACGTGTGCGCCAGCCGCGGCCTGACCCTGTTAATGGTATCGCACAACCTGGATGACGCCGTGCGCATCGCGCCGCGCACCCTGCTGATTGTCGATGGCCGCATTTATTACGACGGCCCGACCGCGCGCCTGGCGAGCGGCGAAGCCGGCGAAGCCGCCGTCCTGGGTATTGCGCCGCACGCGCCGGACCCGCGCCCGCGGTTGGCCGGAGAGGATTAACATCACCGATGCCCGGCGCCGCATAATGACGCGATGGCTTCCCGTGCTGGAATAAGATCGCGGCAAATAGCCAAAAATAGCATTCTTGAGCCGATTCACATTTTGCCAAATAAATTGTTACTATTATGAGATGGAATTAAATGTCGCCTGGAAATGCCACAGAGCATCCATTGGTAAGGGCTTATTGTTGCACCCCAGTGGTTACAGGCATCGGCAGTAATAGCATTTTAATTATGTTGTACTAATGAACGTATTTGTAAACAGCTTATCGTCAATGCTGGGGAAACTCATAAATAAAATAATCAAGATACGGCAGAAAAGCGTCATGCGTTTTCGCATGCCGCCTGGCAATGCCCGCAATTTACGAGTAGTGATTTTTATCGCCAGCGTTTCAGCCCGCCTATAAGGGAGTTGGGATGCTGGCCTTTCACGCCAAAAAGCCGCCATCCGGCCCCATCCCGGTATCACCCCACTGAATACCCCACGCACAACATCATGATTATATTGTCAAACATATCACACCACCCCCCATTACGTTTTACAACCACTGCTGTTACGTCCCTCCGCGGCGGAAGAAAAACCGGCCTGCACTTTTGCTGGTCGCCGTTTTTTCGCCACACATAAGCTTTTTTTTATTATTATCCATGTTTTTTTCTTTGAATTTAATGAAAAATAAGAAATTACGTATAAATAGCATTTTAAAGTTAAGATAATTTAACATTAGAATAAATATTGACTTGCTTCACACTATTATTTGAGAATGTTGTTTGATTTATTGCAATTAGAGTTTATATTAAATAAAAATCATATATAAAAATCACTTATTAAACATCCACTTCGATTATTGTATATTGAGTACAATCTGCATTAAGTTTTAAAGAATCTTATTTAACACAGCTGAATTTAACTTTACGCGACAGTAGGTCATGCACCCTGCGCAAGAAGGGACAATAGTGACTGTCATCTTTTTCTCATTAAAAATTTATGCAAACCATTAATTTAAACATCAGGAGAAACTGAATCACCGCGGCAGCAATGCCTTTGTGCAAATTTTACTTCTTATCAGACCAAACATCATAAATGACGGGATGATTCGTCAACCGTCAAATACGATTTTATTATCGGGGGTTAACTATAATGAGTGACAAAATTCTTAAAAAAATTGACTTCTTTGCCCAGCAGGGCGTCAAATACACTAACATCGTGTTTCAACTTAAACGAAACAATGCCGGCGCGTATTACTTTTCAGAAGCGCAAAAAATTGAGCACGAGCTCAAATTTAACTTTGAAACCATGGGAGTTTCCCCTTTATTTGACATATCCGGCAGTCCTCGTGATGATGCGGCCAAAGGAATGAATAAAACATTTGGCTTGGATCGCTATTTCAAAATCAAATTTTTTAATGAGAATGTCAACGCTGTTGAATATATTAATGAAATACTTCACGCCATTGCGCTATTCAGCTCAGTCGAGACGGTTTATCCCACTACCGAACCCGTATCGCTACGGGGCGCAAGAAGTTATAACGCTCTTCACACCGAGCAACCCACCCTTGATGATGAGCCAAAAACGCTTAACGGCGTGGAAAATTATAACTTCGTCCCTTTACAATATTATCTTTGGCCTGCCCGGCATTGTTTCAATAGCTTCAGGCTCGGCGGTGTCGACGGCACCGCCGGTCTAAGTTACGCCGGGGGCAGGGGCGAAAATGTCACCATCATTACCAACGAGCCTGATGCCTGGTTCACCGGTCATAATAACCTTCCTCCGGAGCGCGCTATTGTCGAAGGCGCCGTCACCGTCGGCTGCGACAATACCGCGTCCGTGGGTGTGATGGCGGGGCTGGAGCTGGGGTATGGCATTATGGGGATCGCCAGCCGGGCGAAGGTGGGTTATGCCGCCCGGGGCCTGCAATATCTCTATAACCTTTATCACCGTCTTAAGGCGGGAGACGTTATCCAAATAGGTATGCAGCATCAAGGAGGAAATAGATCTTATTATAATCAGGAATGTTATCTTCCGGTCGAATTTGAACCTGCCTGGTTTGATATGATCTCCGCGTTAACATCCAAAGGTATCCACGTTATTGAGGCGGCGGGGAATGGCGCGATTAATTTAGACCATCCGATACTTAACGGCAAATTCAATCGTCATCAAAGGGATTCAGGCGCTATTATTGTCGGAGCCCTCGACCCAAGGACGGGACTAAGGGCCGCCTACAGTAATTTTGGTTCGCGCATAGACAGTTCGAGCTGGGGTGATTTTGTGGTAACGACCTCATACGGTTATGCCACGCTGCTCAATAAAACCAATGCCTGGTACATCAATAATTTTTCCGGCAATTCGCCGGCCAATCCCATCGTGGCGGGTGTGGCGGCATGCCTGTCAAGTATTGCCATCGCCAATAAAAAAAACCTTACCGCCCCGCAGTTCCGTGAATTACTCACCAGTACCGGAACGGTGCTGGCGGAGAATTTTTCCTCGATTATAGGAACGCAGCCGGATTTAGGTAAGGCGATATATACCTTATTCTCCAAATACTGAAGCCGTCGGTCACACCCTGACCACTTTCCAGAATTGAGCCGCGTAGATCGGCATCAGCGGATGCTGGATAAGCGCAACCAGCGCCGCCGCCATCGCCAGGAGGCAAAGGGGGGCCAGCCAGCGCAATCGCGACAGCGGCAGCCAGCGGGTGAGGCGATCGGCCTGGCGTTTATCGGTTCGCAACCAGCGCCATCCAAGCCAGCCGGCCAGCCAGCCCAACAGGGCCACGCCTAACAGCAGGCCACGGAATTGCCCGGAGTGCTGTCCGTCTGGGATATTAATAGCCACCCCGGCCAGGATGCCGGGCATAAAATACGCAGGTGGCCAGGTGAGGCAGCCGATAACATTGGGCAAGGCGAATTTCAGGGGCGGCAGGTCCAGCATCCCGGCCACCATCGGCACCAACGGCCGGGTAGGGCCGATAAACCGGCCGGCCAGGATCGTCAACACGCTATGCCGGTGCAGGGCATGTTCGATTTTATTCAACGTGGCGCGGTTTTTTTTCAGGAAAGACCAGCGTTTCAGCGATTTTTTACAGCCATGGCCGATAACATAGGAAATCCAATCGCCAAGAAAGCATCCGATAATGCCGGCCGCCCAGGCGGGATAAAATCCCATCGCGCCGCTGCCGATAAGCGCGCCCAGCGTCGCCATCATCACCGTACCCGGTAATAACAGCCCGACAAAAGCCAGGGATTCAAGAAATGCCACCAACGAGACGGCAAAAAGCGAAAAAGCCAATGACTGCGTAACCCAGTGTTCGAAAAAAGCCAGCATAACCCCCTCAGGTTTCTATAAGCCGATGGATTGTCAGGGCTAGAAGGCCCGCCGGTCAACGTAACAATTGTATGAAGATTTGGCTGCGCTTGTCCGGACGCCGCGCAACTGGACAAATACTGTATAAATAATCATAATTATCAGGTTGCCCGAGATAAGGCGACGCTTCATTTACTTTAACCGGATATCCAGACGCCATGCCAGACCAATCCCTGCCCGGCCAGGGTTTTGTCCTTACCCGCCACTGGCGGGATACTCCCGAAGGCGCCGTCATCGATTTCTGGCTGGCGACCGATGGCGGCGCGCGGAAAATCAGCCTGCCGCCGCAGCAAGCGGTGGCGTTTATGCCCGCGGAGTGCCTGCCGCGCGCGCAAACCCTGGCGGCCGCCATCCCCGGCTGCGAGCTGCGTCCGCTGGCGCTGCGTGACTTTCATCGTCGCCCGGTGGTCGGCGTTTACTGCCGGCACTATCGCGATTTAGGCCGGCTGGAAAAACGGTGCCACGAGTCCGGCATACCGCTGTATGAAGCCGACATTCGCCCACCGGAGCGTTATCTGATGGAGCGTTTTATCACCGCCCCGGTCTGGTTTGACGGCCATGTGCAGGAAAACGGCGTTATCACCCACGCGCGGCTTAAGCCGTCGCCTGATTACCGGCCCGCGCTGAAACTGGTTTCGCTGGATATTGAAACCAACCGTTTTGGCGAACTCTATTGCATCGGTCTGCAAGGCTGCGGGCAGCGGCGGGTTTATATGCTGGGCGAGCCCCCGGCCGCCGGCGCCGGGTCGTCCGGATTCCTTGAATACGTACCCACCCGCGCGGCGTTGATCCAGCGCCTGAACCAGTGGTTCGCCGACCATGACCCCGATGCCGTTATCGGCTGGAACCTGGTGCAGTTTGATTTACGTATCCTGCAAAAACAGGCGGAACGCTACCATCAGCCTTTGCTGCTCGGGCGCGGCGGCGCGGCGCTGGAATGGCGCGAACATGGCGCCAAGGCGGGACATTATTTCGCCAGCGCCGCCGGCCGCCTGATTATCGACGGCATCGAGGCGCTGAAATCCGCCTTCTGGCAGTTTTCCTCGTTTAGCCTGGAAAACGTGGCGCAGACGCTGCTGGGCGAGGGAAAGGATATCTCGACGCCCTACCAGCGCATGGACGAAATCGACCGGTTGTACCAGGAAGATAAGCCGGCGCTGGCCCGCTACAATCTCAAGGACTGTGAGCTGGTGACGCGTATTTTTGACCATACCCGCCTGCTGGCGTTTCTGCTGGAACGCGCCACCGTCACCGGGCTGGCCGCCGATCGCAGCGGCGGATCGGTGGCCGCGTTTACCTGGCTCTACCTGCCCAGAATGCACCGGGCGGGTTTTGTGGCGCCCAATCTTGGCGATGTACCGATGCAGGCCAGCCCCGGCGGTTATGTCATGGATTCCCGCCCCGGCCTGTACGACTCGGTGCTGGTGCTGGATTATAAAAGCCTTTATCCCTCTATTATCCGCACCTTTCTCATTGATCCGGTGGGGCTGATCGAAGGCATGGCCGGGGACGCGCCGGACGGGACGGTCGCGGGTTTTATCGGCGCGCGCTTCTCCCGCACCCATCACTGCCTGCCGGACATCGTTCGGGAGCTTTGGCTCGGGCGCGAGCGGGCGAAACGGGAAAATAACCGGCCCTTATCGCAGGCGTTGAAAATTATCATGAACGCTTTCTACGGCGTGCTGGGCGCGCCCGGCTGCCGTTTTTTCGACGCCCGGCTGGCCTCCTCCATTACCCTGCGCGGCCATGACATTATGCACCGCACCCGCGAGCTTATCGAAGCCCGGGGTTATCCGGTAATCTACGGCGATACCGACTCCACGTTTGTCTGGCTGAAGCACGCCCACGATAGCGAAGCGGCCAATGCCATCGGTCAACGCCTGGTCAGCGATATCAATCAATGGTGGCAAACGCACCTGCGCGACACCATGGGGCTGGAAAGCGCGCTGGAACTTGAGTACGAGACACACTTCACCCGTTTCCTTATGCCTACGATTCGCGGCGCGGAGCTGGGCAGCAAAAAACGTTATGCCGGCCTGGTACAGGACGACAAGGGCGAACGCATGGTATTTAAAGGCCTGGAAACCGTGCGCAGCGACTGGACGCCCCTGGCCCAGCAGTTCCAGCAACAATTGTATGAGCGCATCTTCCGGCGCCAGCCGTATCAGGATTTTGTCCGCGATTATGTCCGCCGCACCCTGTCCGGCGAGCTGGACGCCCTGCTGGTGTATCGCAAACGCCTGCGGCGCAGGTTAAGCGAATACCAGAAAAACGTGCCGCCCCAGGCCCGCGCGGCGCTTATCGCCGATGAGTATAACGCCCGTCACGGCCGGCAGCAGCAGTACCAAAACGGCGGGTGGATAAGCTATATCATGACCGCCCACGGTCCCGAGCCCCTGGAAATCCGGCAAAGCGTGCCGGACTATAATCACTACCTGGCCAAACAGCTCCAGCCGGTGGCGGATGCCATCCTCCCCTTCCTGCGCGATGACTTTGCTACGCTTATATCAGGTCAGATGGGACTGTTTTGATGCGAAAGTGATGGATTGGTAGGTGACGAAGCGACACTCATCCATTAACATAGCGCCTTTTCAGACCTCAGCATCACTCTTGCCGCATTTTTCACCGCCGTGGCACCAGGCCGCGGTAAGCCGCGCTATTGCCGGTATTTTTGCCTAACATAACACCGAGCCGAGAATTTATGCCTTTTACCTTAGGTCAACGCTGGATCAGCGATACGGAAAGTGAATTAGGACTGGGAACCGTGGTGGCACAGGATGCCCGCATGGTCACCCTGCTGTTTTCCGCTATCGGTGAAAACCGTCTTTATGCCCGCGCGGATGCGCCTATCACCCGCGTGATATTTAATCCCGGCGATACCATCACCAGCCACGAGGGCTGGCAGCTCAGCGTGGAATCCGTGCGTGAAGAAGACGGCCTGCTGACCTACATCGGCACCCGATTGGATAACGGCCAGGCCGATACGGCCCTGCGGGAAGTCCTGCTCGACAGCAAGCTGACCTTCAGCAAACCCCAGGACCGACTGTTCGCCGGCCAGATCGATCGCATGGACCGTTTTGCCCTGCGTTATCGGGCGCGCAAGTTTCACAGTGAGCAGTTCCGCCAGGCCTGGAACGGACTGCGCGGCATCCGCGCCAACCTGATTCCCCACCAGTTGCATATCGCCTCCGAAGTGGGACAGCGCTACGCTCCCCGGGTTTTGCTGGCGGACGAAGTGGGCCTGGGCAAGACCATCGAGGCCGGCATGATTATCCATCAGCAGTTGCTCACCGGCCGCGCCGAGCGGGTGCTGATCATCGTTCCCGAGTCGTTGATGCATCAATGGCTGGTGGAAATGCTGCGCCGTTTCAACCTGCTGTTCTCGCTGTTCGATGACGAGCGCTACTCCGAGGCCATGCAGGACAGCGATAATCCGTTTGAAACCGAACAACTGGTGCTGTGCTCGCTGGATTTTGTCCGCCGTAACCACGAGCGGCTGGAAAAGCTGGCCGACGCCGATTTTGACCTGATGGTGGTGGATGAAGCCCATCATCTTTCCTGGAGCGAGGAGGCCCCCAGCCGCGAATATCAGGTCATCGAACAGCTGGCGCGCAGTATTCCCGGGATCTTATTGCTGACCGCCACCCCGGAGCAGCTGGGGCTGCAAAGCCATTTCGCCCGGCTGCGGCTGCTGGATCCCGATCGGTTCCATGACTACCAGGAGTTCGTGGCGGAGCAACAGCGTTACCGCCCGGTAGCCGACGCGGTGACCCTGCTGCTGAACGGCAAGGCGCTGGACAAGGACGCCAAGAACCTGCTGGCCGATATGATAGGCGAGCAAAGCATCGAACCCCTGCTTTCCGTCGCCAATGGCGAGGATGAGCGCGCCCAGGCGGCGCGTCATGAACTGATCGCCATGTTGATGGATCGCCACGGCACCAGCCGGGTGCTGTTTCGCAATACCCGCCAGGGGGTGAAAGGCTTCCCGCGCCGGCTGCTGCATCAAATCAGGCTGCCGCTGCCCGCGCAATACCAGACCGCCATTAAAGTGGCCGGCATCATGGGCGGTAAACTGACGCTGGACGATCGGGCGCGCAACATGCTGTATCCCGAACAGATTTATCAGCAGTTTGAAGGCCAGAACGCCACCTGGTGGAACTTCGATCCCCGCGTCGAATGGCTGATGGATTTCCTGCTGCAAAACCGTCAGGAGAAAGTGCTGGTGATCTGCGCCCATGCCGCCACCGCGCTGCAGCTTGAACAGGTATTGCGCGAGCGCGAAGGGATCCGCGCCGCGGTGTTCCACGAAGGTCTGTCGCTGCTCGACCGCGACCGCGCCGCCGCCTATTTCGCCGCGCAAGACGACGGCGCCCAGGTGCTGCTCTGTTCGGAAATCGGCTCCGAGGGCCGTAACTTCCAGTTCGCCAGCCGGATGGTGATGTTCGATCTGCCATTCAATCCGGATCTGCTGGAGCAGCGCATCGGCCGCCTGGATCGCATCGGCCAGAACCACGATATCCTAATCTTCGTGCCTTATCTGGAGCAAACGGCCCAAGCGGTGCTGATCCGCTGGTATCATGAAGGCCTGGACGCGTTTGAACATACCTGTCCCACCGGCCGGACGTTGTACGATCAATACTACCAGCAGTTGATCGGCTACCTGGGCGAACCCGCCAAACTCGACGGCCTGGATGACTTTATCCACGCCTGCCGCCGCCAGCACGACCTGTTGAAGCTGCAACTGGAACAGGGACGCGACCGTCTGCTGGAGCAGCATTCCAACGGCGGTGAACAGGCGCAGGCGCTGGCCGATGCCATAGCCGGCCAGGACAGCGACGCCCAGTTGGTGAATTTCGCGCTTAACTTATTTGATATCGTGGGCATCAACCAGGAAGATCGCAGCGACAGCCTGATCGTGCTGACACCCTCGGAGCATATGCTGGTGCCTGATTTCCCGGGCCTGCCCGAGGAAGGATGCACCATTACCTTTAACCGCGAGCAGGCGCTGTCCCGGGAAGATACCCAGTTTATCAGTTGGGAGCATCCGATCATCCGCAACGGTTTGGATCTGGTATTATCGGGTGACAGCGGCACCAGCGCGGTATCGTTGCTGCGCAATAAAGCGCTGCCGGCGGGCACCCTGCTGGTGGAACTGGTGTATGTGGTGGAGGCGCCCGCGCCGAAAAAACTGCAGTTGAGCCGCTTCCTGCCCGCCACGCCGGTCCGGTTGCTGCTTGATCAGAACGGCAATGATTTGGCCGGCCAGGTTGAATTCGAGCAGTTTAATCGCCAGCTCAACGCGGTGAAGCGTCATACCGCCGGTAAACTGGTCAGCGCGGTACAGCCGGAGGTGCATAAGCTGTTGCAAAGCAGCGAAGCGCTGGTGGCGAAACAGGCCCAGGTATTGATAGACAACGCCCGGCGGCAGGCGGACGAAAGCCTGAGCGCCGAACTGCATCGCCTGGAGGCGTTAAAGGCCGTCAATCCGGCGATTCGCGAGGACGAGCTGGAGACGCTGGCGTCCAACCGCCAGCAGGTGCTCGAGCAGTTGGACCAGGCAAACTGGCGGCTGGATGCCATTCGCCTGATCGTGGTGACCCATCAGTAAGCATGACGCACCCGGGGCGACGCCCCGGGCAAACCGGAGCAGCATGGAACCCTATAATCCGCCCACCGAACCCTGGCTGCATATCCTGTACCAGGACGCGCATATTATGGCGGTCAACAAACCCAGCGGCCTGCTGTCGGTTCCCGGCCGCCTGCCTGAGCATAACGACAGCGTGATGACCCGGGTCCTGGCGCAATTCCCGCTGGCGCAGTCCGTGCACCGGCTGGACATGGCCACCAGCGGCGTAATGGTCGTGGCCTTGTCCAAGGCGGCGGAGCGGGAGTTGAAACGCCAGTTCCGCGAACGCGAGCCGCGCAAGTCCTATATTGCCAGGGTATGGGGACACCCCGCCCAGGAAGAGGGATTGATTGATTTACCGTTAATATGCGACTGGCCCAACCGGCCGCTGCAAAAGGTGTGCTTTGCCACCGGCAAGGCGGCGCAAACGCAATACCGGGTATTGTCTTATGACGCCGATCTCACCGCGCGGGTGCTGCTGATGCCGGTCACCGGGCGCTCGCACCAGCTGCGGGTGCATATGCAGGCTATCGGTCATCCGATCCTGGGCGATGGTTTTTACGCCACGCCGCAGGCCAAGGCGATGGCCGGCCGGCTGCTGTTGCATGCCCAGGAGCTGGCGATTACCCACCCGGCCTTCCACTCGCCCATTCATTTCCGCTGCGAAGCGGATTTCTGAGCGGCCCGCCGTAATGCATGCGGCGGACGATCAGTGAAACCCTTTCTCGCGCTTAATCAGATCGTAGGCCGCCTGAATGGCCTGCGTTTTCTGCTTGGCCATTTCCATCATTTCCGGCGGCAGCCCTTTCGCCACCAGCTTATCCGGATGATGTTCGCTCATCAGCTTGCGATAGGCGCGCTTGATGACGATGGCGTCGTCGGTACTGTTGACGCCGAGCACCTTGCAGGCGTCCTCAAGCGTGGGACCGCGCTCGCCGCCGGGCCGGTAGCCGCCCTGCGCGTAATCGCCGCCGCCAAACTGCTGGCCGCCCTCCATCATGCTGAGGAACTGATCGAATTGCACCCGCGAGATGCCCAGTTCCTCGGCAATCACATACAGCACCTGCCGCTCGTTGGGATGTAGCGATCCATCGGCGAACGCGGCCTGGATTTGGATTTCCAGGAACATCCTGACGAGATCAAAACGCCCGAAGCAGACCTGGCGAAACTCGCGCAGCGACGCGCGCAGCGGAAACTGGCTTTCCTTGCCTTCACGGAAGGCCTGCTGCGCCGCGGTGCGCGCGGCGCCGTCAAGCCGCAGGCGATCCATCATCAGGCTGGCGTTTTGGATATCCGCCTCGGTAACGCGCCCCTTTGATTTGGTAAGATGCCCCATGACCTGAAAGGTGGTGCGGAAAAAGACATTCTGCCGGGTCTGCTGATCGGCGAAAAAACCGCCGCCGCCGCGTGCACCGCGCGCCTTATCAATCATATGGCCAATCAGGAAGCCTAACACCACGCCCCAAAACCCTGCTCCGGATAGAAAACCCAGAATAACGCCCAACACCTTACCCCAATACCGCATATACTCCTCAATTCATCATGCCGTCACTGCAAATTTGCTTTATCATACCTGTCATTTATCGCTGTGCCTAACGGTGCGCGGATAAACGGCAGGATTTAACACTGGCGCAACTCCGGTGAGTGAGATAGTCTCTGACCGTTTGACGGCATGAAGCCCAAGATGACGGAACACCCGAAAAGCATATGAAGAAACGTTTCCCTACATTGCTGGCCAGCCTGATCTGGTCGGCGCTTTATAGCCATCATGCGTTGGCGGATTTTGCCGATCAATGCATGCTGGGCGTGCCTGCCTATACCAAGCCGCTGGTCACGGGCGACCCGAATCAACTGCCGGTGCATATCCAGGCGGACCATACGACGGCCAATTACCCGGATAACGCGCTGTTTACCGGCAACGTGGACGTGGAACAGGGCAACAGCACGCTCAATGCCAAACAGGTGGAGCTACAGCAGACACAGTCCGGCCAGCAAGACCCGGTGCGTACCGCCACGGCCACCGGCGACGTCCATTACAGCGATAACCAGATCAAACTCAATGGACCTAAGGCCTGGTCAAACCTGAATACCAAGGACACCGACGTTTACCAGGGCGACTACCAGATGGTGGGACGCCAGGGACGCGGCGATGCCGATACCATGAAAATGCGCGGCCAAAACCGCTACACGGTCTTGGAAAACGGCACCTTTACCTCATGCCTGCCCGGGGACGACAGCTGGAGCGTACAAGGCTCGGAAGTCATCCACGACCGTGAAGAACAGGTGGCGGAAATCTATAACGCCCGCTTCAGGATCGGCAAGGTGCCGGTGTTCTACAGCCCTTACCTTCAGCTGCCGGTGGGCGATAAGCGCCGTTCCGGCTTCCTGATCCCCAATGCCAAATACGGCACCAAGAGCGGTTTTGAATTTTCCGCCCCCTATTACCTGAACCTGGCGCCAAACTACGACGCCACCATTACGCCGCATTATATGAGTAAACGCGGCACCCAGTTGCAAAACGAATTCCGCTACCTGACCGCGCCGGGGATGGGTCTGGTGCAGTTCGACTGGTTGCCCAGCGATTCGGAATACGCCACCGATCATCCCTCCGACAGCAATACCGACCGCTGGATGCTGTACTGGCGGCACAACGGCGTGATGGATGACGTCTGGCGTTTCAACGTCGATTATACCCGGGTCAGCGATCCCTATTATTTTACCGATCTGACCTCGCAGTACGGTTCCACTACCGACGGCTACGCCACGCAGAAATTCAGCGTCGGTTATTCCGACGAGAACTGGGACGTCACCCTGGCCAGCAAGCAGTTCCAGATATTCTCTAATTTCGGCGACAGCAGCGCCTACCGCGCGGCGCCGCAGCTTGACGTCACCTATTACAAGAACGATGTCGGCCCGTTTGATACCCGCATCGTCAGCCAGGCCGCCAAGTTTACCAGCGTCAGCAGCAATAACCCCGAGGCCACGCGGCTGCATGTCGAACCGACCATCAGCCTGCCGCTGGCCAACCGCTGGGGCAGCCTGAACACCGAAACCAAGCTGATGGCCACCCATTATCAGCAGGACAATCTCGATACTTACAATACCAATAATCCCGACAGCCGGCTGGATGGCACGGTCAACCGGGTGATGCCGCAGTTCAAGACCGACGGCAAAATGATTTTTGAACGGAATATGGACTGGGCGCAGGATTATACCCAGACCCTGGAACCGCGGGTGCAATACCTGTATGTGCCCTACCGCGACCAGAGCAATATCAACGTGTACGATTCCACGCTGCTGCAGACCGACTATACGGGCCTGTTCCGCGACCGCAGCTACAGCGGCCTCGATCGCATCGCCTCCGCCAACCAGGTATCGGGCGGCGTCACCACCCGGCTTTATGATGACGCCCTGGTTGAACGTTTTAACGCTTCGCTGGGTCAAATCTATTACTTTACCCGTCCGCGCACCGGTTCGACCAACAGCAGCCTGGATCAGGATGCCGAAACGGGCAGCGTCGTCTGGGCCGGCGACACCTTCTGGCAGATCAATAACCAGTGGGCCGCGCGCGGCGGCGTACAGTATGATACCCGGCTGAACAGCGTGGCGCTGGGCGACGCGGTCCTGGAATACCGTCGCGACGATAACCGGATGGTTCAATTGAACTACCGTTATGCCAGTCCCGAATATATCCAGGCCATGTTGCCCAATATTTCGCATCCGGGCTATCAGCAGGGGATCGCGCAGATTGGCACCATCGCCAGCTGGCCAATCCGCGACCGGTGGTCGCTTGTCGGCGCGTATTATTATGATACCAAGGCAAGCCAGCCCGCCGAACAGCTGATTGGCGTGCAGTACAACACCTGTTGCTGGGCGGCGACGGTGGGCTACGATCGCAAGATCACCAGTTGGAACTACAACAGTAACACCAGTAATTACGACAATGCCGTGACGTTTAATATACAACTGCGCGGTCTGAGCAGCGATTACGGTCTCGGTACCGACAAGTTGCTGGGTTCCGGCATACTGCCGTACCAACGGGCGTTTTAAGGCCGTTTCGGACCAGCGAACGTTAATCTAGAATCCGCGAATGCGGCTGATATAAATGGAAAAGTTATGAAAAACTGGAGAACGCTTATTCTCTGCATGGCGATGTGCGCCGGAACCGCGTTCGCAGCGCCCCAAGTGGTGGACAAAGTTGCTGCCGTGGTCGATAACAGTGTCGTTCTCGAAAGTGATGTGGACGGACTGCTGCAATCGGTGAAACGCAATGCCCAGGATGCAAAACAGCAGTTGCCCGATGACGCGACGCTGCGTCGTCAGATTATCGAACGTTTGATCATGGACAATATCATCCTGTCCATCGCCCAGCGCAATAACGTTACCGTCACGGACGAACAGCTGACCCAATCCATTACCAACATTGCCGCGCAAAATAAAATGACGCTGGATCAGTTGCGCAGCCGCCTGGCCTATGACGGCATCAGCTACGACACCTATCGTAAGCAAATCCGCAAGGAGATGCTGATTGCCGAAGTGCGCAACGGCGAAGTACGCCGCCGCGTGACCATCCTGCCGCAGGAAGTGGATTCCCTGGCCCAGCAGATTGCGGCGCAAACCGGCAACGGCGCGCAATACAATTTAAGCCATATCCTGATCCCGCTGCCGGAAAATCCGACGCAGGAGCAGGTGGATAAAGCGGAAGCCATGGCCGGCTCGCTGGTGCAGCAAATCAAGGGCGGCGCCGATTTCGGCAAGCTGGCCATCAGCTACTCAGCGGATCCGCAGGCTTTGAAAGGCGGCCAAATGGGCTGGGGCAAGCTGGAAGAATTACCGAGCCTGTTCGCTGAACGCCTGCAGGGAGCGCCCAAAGGGGCGGTTATCGGTCCTATCCGCTCCGGCGTCGGCTTCCACATCCTGAAGGTCAACGATATCCGCGGCGGCGATGAAAAGGTCTCGGTCACGGAAGTCCATGCCCGGCATATCCTGCTGCGCCCGTCGGTGGTCTTGACCGACCAGCAGGCCGAAGCCAAGCTTAACGAGGTGCTGGCGCTGATTAAAAGCGGCAAGACCGATTTCGCCGCCCAGGCCAAATTGCTGTCACAGGACCCCGGCTCCGCCAACCAGGGCGGCGATCTGGGCTGGGCCGCTCCGCAGGCTTACGATCCCGCGTTCCAGGACGCGCTTATGCGCCTGAAGAAAGGCGAAATCAGCCAGCCGGTGCATTCCTCTTTCGGCTGGCATCTGATCCAGTTGCTCGACACGCGCCAGGTTGACCGTACCGACGCCACCAAAAAAGATCAGGCCTATCGCCTGCTATTCAACCGCAAATTCGCCGAAGAATCGCAGACCTGGATGCAGGAACAGCGTGCCGGCGCCTACGTCAAAATCATGGATGGCGATGCGCAATAAAGCGCGGCTGGCGATCACTCCCGGCGAACCCGCCGGGATTGGTCCCGATCTGGTCGCCATGCTGGCGCAGCAGGCCTGGCCGGTGGAACTGGTGGTCTGCGCCGATCCGGATGTCCTGCTCGCCCGCGCGCGCCGCCTCGGGCTGCCGCTGCGGCTTTACCCTTATCAGCCGCAGCAGCCGGCGGCGCCGAGGCCTGCCGGCAGCGTCAGCGTACTGGCCATTACCGCCCCCGCGCCGGTTACGCCCGGCGCGCTGGATGTCGCCAACAGCGGCTATGTTGTGGACACCCTGGCGCGCGCCTGCGACGGATGCCTGGACGGCGAGTTTGCCGCCCTGCTTACCGGCCCGGTGCACAAGGGCATTATTAACGACGGCGGTCTGGCCTTTACCGGCCATACCGAATTTTTCGCCGGGCGCAGCCGGCGCGAACGGGTGGTCATGATGTTGGCCACCGAATCGCTGCGCGTGGCGCTGGCGACCACCCACCTGCCATTATCGGCGGTGCCGGCGGCCATCACGGCGCAAACCCTGCGGGAAGTGATCGCCATTCTCGATCATGATTTACGCGCGCAGTTCGGCATTCCCCGTCCACGTATCTACGTCTGCGGACTGAACCCCCATGCGGGCGAAGGCGGGCATATGGGCCGGGAAGAGATCGATATCATCATCCCCACGCTGGACGCCCTGCGCGGGGAAGGCTATGACCTGGTCGGGCCGTTGCCGGCCGACACGCTGTTTCAGCCCAAATACCTGCAACATGCCGACGCGGTGCTGGCGATGTACCACGACCAGGGCCTGCCGGTACTGAAATACCAGGGTTTTGGCCGCGCGGTCAATATTACCCTCGGTTTACCTTTTATACGTACCTCCGTCGATCACGGCACCGCGCTGGAACTGGCCGGCACTGGTCTGGCGGAGGCCGGCAGCATCAAAACGGCGTTAAATCTCGCCATTAAAATGATAAATAACCGTAATGAGTAAACTTGTTCACCAGGGCCATCTGGCCCGCAAACGTTTTGGTCAGAATTTTCTTCATGACGGCAATATCATCGATTCCATCGTCTCCGCCATCCATCCCCTGCCCGATCAGGCCATGGTGGAAATCGGCCCCGGCCTCGGCGCGCTGACCGAACCGGTGGCGGAACGCATCGATCATATGACGGTCATCGAGCTGGATCGCGATCTGGCCGCCCGCCTGGCGACGCATCCGTTCCTGAACAGCAAGCTGACCATTGTGCAGCAGGATGCCATGACGGTGGATTTTGCCGAACTGTCGCGACAGCTGGGGCAGCCGTTGCGGGTATTCGGCAATCTCCCGTACAATATTTCCACGCCGTTGATGTTTCACCTTTTCGGCTATACTCAGGCAATCCGCGACATGCATTTTATGTTGCAAAAAGAAGTGGTCAACCGGCTGGTCGCCGGCCCGGACAGCAAAGCCTATGGCCGCCTGAGCGTGATGGCGCAGTATTATTGCCAGATCATTCCCGTGCTGGAAGTGCCGCCGACCTCATTCCGGCCGGCGCCAAAAGTGGACTCCGCGGTGGTACGGCTGGTGCCTTACGCCGAGCTGCCCTACCCGGTCAGCGACCTGCAGGTGCTGGCGCGCATTACCAGCCAGGCGTTTAACCAGCGCCGCAAAACCGTGCGTAACAGCCTGGGTAACCTTTTTACCGCGGAGCAATTAAAGGCGTTGGGCATCGACCCGATCCTGCGCGCTGAAAATATTACCGTGGCGCAGTACTGCCAACTGGCGAACTGGCTGGCGGAGCACCCTTCGCAACAGGAATAACAGGAGCAGCTGTCATGATTAATTCGCCACGCGTTTGTGTACAGGTTCAAAGTATGTATGTCGAGACACAGTCTATGCCCGAACAGGAGCGTTATGTCTTTGCTTATACTATTACCGTACGTAATCTCGGGCGGCATAACGTACAGCTGGTCGGGCGTTATTGGCTGATAACCAACGCCAACGGCAAGGAAACACAGGTCCAGGGCGAGGGCGTGGTCGGCGAGCAGCCGATCATCCTGCCCGGCAGCGAGTTTCAATATACCAGCGGGGCCATTCTCGAAACGCCTTTGGGCACGATGGAAGGCCACTATGAAATGCTGGATCATGAGGGGCAGTCTTTTCGTATTGCCATTCCCGTCTTTCGCTTAGCAATCCCAACACTTATACACTAATTATGTCGACATACTTAATCGGGGATATTCATGGCTGCTACGACGAGCTGACGTCACTGTTGTCCCAAGTGACCTTCAATCCCGCGGCGGATACCCTCTGGCTCACCGGCGATCTGGTGGCGCGCGGGCCCGCTTCGCTGGAAGTGTTGCGTTTTGTGCGCGAACTCGGCGACTGCGTGCGGATGGTGCTGGGCAATCATGATCTGCACCTGCTGGCGGTCTACGCCGGCATCAGCCGTAATAAACCCCGTGATCGTATTACCCCGTTGCTGGAAGCCCCCGACGCCGATACGCTGATCAACTGGCTGCGCCGGCAACCGGTGCTGCAGGTGGACGAAGAAAAAAAACTGGTGATGGCCCATGCCGGCATCACGCCGCAGTGGGATCTGGACACCGCCAAGACCTGCGCCCGGGAAGTGGAAGCGATACTCAGCAGCGACAGCTACCCGCTGTTTCTGGACGCTATGTACGGGGATATGCCCAGCAATTGGTCGCCCGAGCTAAGCGGCCTGGCGCGGCTGCGATTTAGCACCAATGCCCTGACCCGGATGCGCTACTGTTTCCCCAACGGCCAGCTGGACATGATTGCCAAGGATGCCCCCGGCAGCGCCCCTGCCCCGCTGCGGCCGTGGTTTATGATCCCGGGACCGGTGGCGGAGAACTACAGCATTGCCTTCGGTCACTGGGCGTCGCTTGAGGGTAAAGGCACGCCGGCGAATGTGTATGCGCTGGACACCGGCTGCTGCTGGGGCGGCCACCTGACCATGCTGCGCTGGGAAGATAAACGCTACTTTATCCAGCCCTCCAATCGCCAGGATGAGAGCGGCGTCGAGGCGACGTCGCTTATGTAAGGGGAGGGAATCAACGACCGGATGGCCGTTGATTCGGCGTTAACGCCGACGTCTGCGCTTAGCGGCGATCGAGTATTTCCCAGCAGAAACTGTGGCTGTTCTTCTCATCGGCATCGTGGAATTCGCTGAAAGTGGACTGCCACTGATCCGGTTCGTACTCCGGGAAATAGGTATCGCCGTCAATCTCGGCATCAATATGCGTCAGGTAAAGACGCGCGGCCTGCGGCAGGAAATGCGCATAGATCTTGCCGCCGCCAATCACCATCACTTCCTGTGCCTCACCGGCGGCGGCCAGGGCCTGTTCCGGCGTGGTCACCCAGGTGACGCGGTCGTCCGCCGCCGGATGGCGGCTAAGGACGATATTCAACCGCCCCGGCAGGGGCTGGCCGATGGATTCATAGGTACGCCTGCCCATGATCACCGGTTTATGCAGGGTATTGCGCTTAAACCAGGCCATATCGGCAGGCAGATGCCAGGGCATGGCGTTCTCAAGGCCAATCACGCGATCGACGGCCAGCGCGGCAATCAGGCTAATTTTCATATAAACTCTTACAAGCTGTCAAATTGCTGCCACTATACGGAAACTGCCGCCGACCGTCGAGCGCCTCGGCAGACGTCCATCACAAAATTCAGAAAGCGCCTAACACCTATACTCCCGGGCGTTTTCGGTATAGCCATAATCCCGGCAGCGACAACCCGATCGACAGCGCGCCGACAATAAAACCCGCCTTGAGGAATTGCGTAACCAGGATCGACATCAGCGCGTCGCTATAGCCTAAATGGGAAATTTCCACCGCCGCCACCATCGCGCTGTAGGCGGAGATGCCGGGAAACATGGGGATCACGGCCGCCACGGTAAACACCTTCGGGTGCGCCAGCAGCCAGCGCGACCAATGAATGCCGATGATGCCTATCAGGATCGCGGCCAGCAGGGAAGCCCATTCAATATTCATGCCGAAATGGATAAGCAACATGCGCGTTCCGTGGCCGATGGCCCCGAGCAGCGCGCAATAGCGCAGCGCTTTTACCGGCACGTTGAACACCATGGCGAAACCCAGGGCCGGTACGGCCGCCAGCAGCATATCCTCCAGTAACGCCAGCAACAGATTCATGACCATCCCCGGAAATCCCACACCGCCATCGCCAGGACAATACCGATGCAAATCGATAACGTCAGCAGGCTGGCCATGGTCCAGCGCGCCAGGCCGGTATTGACATGGCCCTTGAACATATCCGCCACCGCATTGATCAGCGGGAAACCCGGCACCAGCAGCAGGACGCTGGCCGGCATCGCCACCAGCGACGTGCCCTGGAACACCGGCAGCCGCATCAGCAGCCCCGAGGCGGAGGTGGCGACAAACGCGGTAATACAAAAATTGATCAGCGGATTCATTTGCCGGGCGGTCAACAGCTGGCGCACGTACATGGCCAATCCGCTGGCAAACAGCGTCACGGCAAAGGCATCCCATCCCCCGCCATTCAGGCGGCTGAAACACCCGCAGGAGAGACCGACGATGATGACCATCAGCCAGCGGGGGTAGCGCATCGCTTTGATATTGGCCAGGCGTTTGGTCACGTCGGCGACATCCAGCAAACGATGCTCGGTCATAATGACGATATGCTGCACCTGCGTGACCACATGCATATTAATGCCGCGATCGTTATTTTTGCGCGTCGATGTCAGGCAAAAATCATTGATAATGGTGGTCAATACTATGGCATTGGCTGAAATAGAGCTTTCCACCCGCTGGACACCCAAAGCCCGCCCCAGGCGTGTCGACAACTGCTCCACGATCATGCTTTCCGCGCCATGCTGCAGCAGCAGGAGCGCGCATTCAATACACAGCCGGGTGATAACCCGCTGCTGATCTTGCGTTATTTCACTACCCATCGACATGCACCATACCCAACCACACTCCGATAACCCTACGCTTAATGGACGCTCTTTTCTTAACATGTAACAAAAACGGCGGCAAGCCATAATTATGCCATGACGAAAGCCATAATGTTCTAAATACCGGCGGGTGATATTCGCCGCGGGGCTTTTAAAAAATTAACTTAATATCTACATAAAATTAACTACCCCGGCAAACAATACTCCTCCGGCTTTCTCCTCAACGCCGATGCTGTACATGACACTGATCTACCGGCGCGTTTTAGGGTTTAGCATTTCGTGCTATCGGGCGTGTGGCGTTATCCCCCCGGCGTGGGCCGATCCACGCCTGCGCAGCGCCAAAGCCTGGATATTCATATTTCCGATATATGCAATAATTACGTATTATCATGCAGATGATCTTCTATGGGCATCCCGCGTTAAACAGCATTGGCGACCGTCCAAGGGACGATAGCCTGGTCGATAATCCAATATCACGGGCGCTGAGGCGATTTAATCCTGTTTTGGTGCCTTACCTGTACATGTCTTTAATCATATTCAACTGCTTAAATTTACGCACTCGTTTTTCAGAAATTTCCCCCGCCAAAATGAAATGAATTATCATGCGGTCCATTTATTTCGTTTTAAAAAAGACAATCTTGCCGCCGCTGGATTTTTATTTTTAAAGCCTAAATAGCGGCCATAAAGAACCGCCATAATCATGAGATTGATCACAGAAAACGGCTCCATGGCCGATAGTATAGCGCCTGTCAGTTCGTTGCTTACCCACTAACAGGTAACCATAATGGAAAACAATAACCGGAAAATGGCGCATATACGCAGAGTGAGGCATTTAATGATGCCCCGATGCCGTGACTATTTCTCTTTCTCTTTTTTCTCTTTCAGATAAATTTCCCTTGGACATGGCACCCTCTTCTGCGGGACTGTCATTGCCGTCTCTCCATAGATAATACCGCCAGCCAGATGTTTTAACGCATCCTGACGGGCTGCTATTGTCCATGAACCGTACTGAACAGCATCCGGAAGATCTTCAGCCCGCCACGGCTGTGAGATGATGATTCGCCATGATTCTGGCCATCATTTTATTAATAGTACGGCAGGTACTATTACGCATCATTATGCTTAAAAAATAACTATGGGACTGTCGATTCCTATTTAACCGAAGGCAATCCTTTGTCCCTGTTCCAGGAGAATATAATAGAATGAAACCCTTGAAAATTGTCGCCAATGCCGCGGTAAAATCATGTTTTAACAGCGAAAGGGAGACGGTTGATATACTTAATACAGATTTTTCAGATATTGCGGCGGTAGTATTATCCTTATCAGAAACCCATGGCGGCGCCATTGACGCCATCAAACTTACCGGTCTCGACATCCCTATTTTTGTCGCCATCGGCTGCCACGAAGAGCTGGCGAATCATGACCTGACAAGGGTTAACGGCGTATTTGAGCTGGGCGACGGCAATGCCGATTTTTACGGCAAACAGGTGGAGTCCGCGGCGACAAAATATGAAAAAGAATTATTGCCGCCTTTCTTTTCCACGTTAAAGAAATATGTGGAAATGGGTAATTCCTCCTTTGCCTGCCCGGGTCATCAGGGCGGGCAGTTTTTCCGTAAGCATCCGGTGGGACGCCAGTTTTTTGATTTTTTCGGCGAAACGCTGTTCCGTGCGGATATGTGTAATGCCGACGTTAAGCTGGGCGATTTGTTAATTCATGAAGGCGCGCCCTGCGCGGCGCAACAGCATGCGGCCAAAGTCTTTAACGCCGATAAAACGTATTTTGTCCTTAACGGCACCTCGGCATCGAATAAAGTGGTGACCAATGCCCTGCTGGCGCGGGGCGACCTGGTACTGTTCGATCGCAATAATCATAAATCCGTTCATCACGGCGCCTTGATCCAGGCGGGCGCGACGCCCGTTTACCTGGAGACCGCCCGTAATCCGTTCGGTTTTATCGGCGGCATCGATGCCCACTGTTTCGAGGAGGATTATCTGCGCGCGCAAATTCGCCGCGTGGCCCCCGCACGCGCAGGCGAAACCCGGCCGTTCCGTCTGGCGGTTATCCAACTGGGGACTTATGACGGCACGATATATAACGCGCGCCAGGTGGTGGATAAGATCGGCCATCTCTGCGATTACATCCTGTTTGATTCGGCCTGGGTCGGCTATGAACAGTTTATTCCCATGATGAAGGATTGTTCCCCGCTGCTGCTGGAGCTAAACGAAAACGATCCGGGCATTATCGTGACCCAGTCGGTGCATAAGCAGCAGGCCGGATTTTCCCAAACCTCGCAAATTCATAAAAAGGACCGGCATATCAAGGGGCAGGCGCGATATTGCAATCATAAGCGTTTTAACAATGCCTTTATGCTGCATGCCTCCACCAGCCCTTTTTATCCGTTGTTCGCGGCGCTGGATGTCAATGCCAGGATGCATGCCGGCGAAAGCGGCCGACGCTTGTGGGCGGATTGTGTCGCCCTGGGCATCGAGACCCGAAAGATCCTGCTGAATACCTGCTCGATGATCAGGCCCTTTGTACCGGTAAGCGTGGAAGGGCGTCCCTGGCAGGATTTTGACACCGGCGAAATGGCGCAGGACCTGCGTTTCTTTAATTTCGTGCCCGGTGAAAAATGGC
The DNA here is from genome assembly GCF_046352915.1 of Sodalis sp. C49. Lineage (NCBI taxonomy): Bacteria > Pseudomonadati > Pseudomonadota > Gammaproteobacteria > Enterobacterales > Bruguierivoracaceae > Sodalis > Sodalis sp. C49. The sequence continues at coordinate 2,647,035 of NZ_CP163303.1, forward strand.
ATGGGTTCGACGGGTATGCGCCAAACCAGTATTTTGTCGATCCCTGCAAACTGCTGCTGACCACCCCCGGTATTGACACCGCCAGCGGCGAGTATGCCGATTTCGGCATCCCCGCGACCATCCTGGCCAACTTTCTGCGTGAAAACGGCATCGTGCCCGAGAAATGCGATCTGAACTCCATTCTGTTCCTGCTTACGCCGGCGGAAGATATGGCTAAAATGCAGCACCTGGTCGCCCAGATCGCCCGTTTTGAACGTTTTATACTGCAAGATGCGCCCTTATCCGACGTCCTGCCCGCCATTGTCGCCAGCCATGGACAACGCTACCAGGGTTATACCCTGCGACGCCTGTGCCAGGAAATGCATGACTTATATGTCAGTTACGACGTTAAACAACTGCAAAAGGACATGTTCCGCCAGGGGAACTTCCCGCGGGTGGCGATGAATCCGCAGGATGCCAACGGCGAGTTCGTGCGCGGTCATGTTGAACTGGTGCCGCTGAGCAAGGCGGAAGGCCGCATCGCCGCCGAGGGCGCGCTGCCCTACCCGCCGGGAGTGCTTTGCATGGTGCCCGGCGAAGTGTGGGGCGGCGCCGTGCAACGGTATTTCCTGGCGCTGGAGGAAGGCATCAATTTGCTGCCCGGCTTCTCGCCGGAGCTGCAGGGGGTTTATCTTGAGCGCGATCGGGATGGAATACAGCACGCCTATGGTTATGTCGTTAAACAATAAACAAAAAGGACCATGATCATGAATAAAACGAAAAATAAAATGGGCGTGGTGCAGCTCACCGTCCTGACCGCCGTGAATATGATGGGTTCCGGCATTATCATGCTGCCCACCAAACTGGCGGAGGTCGGGACCCTGTCCATTGTCTCCTGGCTGGTTACCGCCCTGGGGTCGATGGCGTTGGCCTACGCGTTCGCCAAATGCGGCATGTTCAGCCGCAAGCCCGGCGGGATGGGCGGCTATGCGGAATATGCCTTCGGCAAATCCGGTAACTTCATGGCCAATTACACCTATGGCGTTTCCCTGCTGATCGCCAATGTCGCCATTGCCATATCAGCCGTTGGCTACGGTACGGAGCTGGTGGGACAAACCCTCACGCCGCTTGGCATCTGCCTGGCCACCATCGTGGTGCTGTGGCTGGCCACCATGGCCAATTTTGGCGGCGCGCGCATTACCGGGAACATCAGCAGTATCACTATATGGGGCGTCATTATTCCAGTTGTTGGCATTTCCCTGATCGGGTGGTTTTGGTTTAGCGGCGCCGCCTACATGGCCGCCTGGAATCCCCATGCCATCCCCACCTTCGAGGCCATAGGCTCCTCCATCGCCATGACGCTTTGGGCGTTCCTGGGGCTGGAATCCGCCTGCGCCAATATGGACGTGGTGGAAAACCCGGAACGCAACGTGCCGATCGCCGTATTGGGCGGCACGCTCGGGGCAGCGGTTATCTATGTGGTCTCCACCAATGTTATCGCCGGTATCGTGCCCAACCTGGCGCTGGCGAATTCCACCGCGCCGTTCGGGCTGGCGTTTTCCTATATGTTTACGCCTTTCGTCGGCAAAATCATCATGGCGCTGATGATCATGTCATGCGTCGGTTCCCTGCTGGGCTGGCAGTTTACCATCGCCCAGGTCTTCAAATCCTCCGCCGACGCCGGCTATTTTCCCAAGGTGTTTTCCCACACGAATAAGGCGGACGCGCCGGTGAAAGGCATGCTTATCATCGTCGCCATCCAGACCGGTCTGTCGCTGATGACCATCAGCCCGTCACTGAACAAACAGTTCAACGTGCTGGTGAACCTGGCGGTGGTCACCAACATTATTCCTTATATCCTGTCGATGGCGGCCACCGTGGTGATCCAGAAATCCGCGGGCCTGCCGCCGGCCAGGGCGCGAGTCACCAACGGCATCGCCTTTCTCGGCGCGCTATACAGCTTTTATGCGCTCTACAGCTCCGGGCAAGAGGCGATGATGTGGGGTGCGATCGTCACGTTCCTCGGCTGGACATTATACGGCATCATTTCGCCGCGCTTTGAAATGCCCGATGTTAAGCTTAACTGAACAAAGCAAGGCCAACCTAAGGGATAATTCATCATTATATTGGATGCTGATATGCAAACCATCAGTTACACCGCGCTGCGCAACAACCTGGCGCAAGCGCTTGAGTCCCTGGAACAAGGGCAAGTCCTGTGCGTTACCCGGCGCGGCCGGGCGGATGTGATCCTTAAAGGCGAAAATGGGGCAACACGCGGGCAAACGACGGAACCACCGTCCCGGACGGGAGGTTTTAGCTTCAGGATGGAGGATCTGCTGTAAACGCCGGCGGCGGCGCGGCGTTCTCCCGGCAACGGGATCGCGCCCGTCCCGCCGCGTTCCTGCGCTGCCGCGATACGGTACATAAGTGCTGAACCAAATCGAGGGTGCGCTTCCCCTGCGCCAGCGTTATCCTGTAGCGCTTACTGGTTGATTGCCGAGTCCGTCATGTTAGAAACCTCACTGTTTGTCGCCTCCATCGCCACCCTTGGCATGCTTTCTCCCGGCCCCGACTTTTTCCTGGTGATCAGGAATGCCGCCCGCTATCGCAAACGGGCCGCCATGATGACATCCCTTGGTGTGATCTGCGGCGTCGCCACCCATATGTCGTATTGCGTCGCCGGACTGGCAGTGCTGATTACTACCACACCCTGGCTGTTTAACCTGCTGAAATACGCCGGCGCCGGATATTTGATCTGGATCGGCATCCAGGCGCTGCTATCCCGCGGCGCCGGCAGAATAAGCCTCAACGATGCCCCGCATCAGCCGGTAAGCCTGAAAACCGCTTTTATCCAGGGCTATTTGAATAACTTACTCAATCCGAAGGCCACACTGTTTTTCCTGGCGGTGTTTACCCAAGTGCTGCAGGTGCAATCGGACGTTGCCGAAAAACTCTGGTACGCGGGTATTATCCTGTTGCTGGCGCTGGTCTGGTGGCCGCTGCTGGTGCTATTAATCCAAAGCGGTCCCGTGCGCCGCGCCCTCGCCAAAACGCAAAAATTGGTGGACAAGCTGCTGGGCGGGGTGCTGATTGCCCTGGGAATCAAGGTCGCCCTGGGATAAAAAAATCGGGACGCTCCTGGAGCGTCCCGCACGGATAAGCGTATTTTGCCGCCGTATCCCGGCCACGCGCCTGGCCAGGATACGGCGATATGCCGCTATCCCTTCAGCATCGCATGCATTTCCTGAACTGAAATCACGCGTTCGGTGGGGTCCGAGTTTAGCGCCATGGCGGTGGCGAAGCCGCCGTTCATGGTGGTGTCGTAGTGCACTTTATACTGCAGCGCGCTGCGGCGGATAAGCTTCGAGTCCGCGATTGCCTGGCGTCCGGCGGTGGTATTGACGATATAGGTATATTCGCCGTTTTTAATGCGGTCCTGGATATGCGGCCGCCCTTCATGCACTTTATTCACCAGCCGGGGATTGATTCCCGCTTCGCCCAATATCACCGCGGTGCCGTGCGTGGCATCCAGTTCAAAGCCGTGCTTGAGCAGTTTCGCCGCCAAATCCACTACCCGGCCCTTGTCGCCGGCGCGCACCGACAGCAGCGCCCGGCCGGATTTTTTCATGCGGGACTGGCTGCCCAGCATGGCTTTGGCGAAGGCTTCGGCAAAGGTGCGGCCCACGCCCATCACCTCGCCGGTGGAGCGCATTTCCGGCCCCAGGATGGGGTCGACGCCGGGGAATTTATTAAACGGCAGCACCACTTCCTTGACCGAGTAATACGGCGGGATAACCTCTTTGGTAATGCCCTGGTCGGCCAGCGATTGCCCCACCATCACCCGGGCGGCAACCTTCGCCAGCGGCACGCCGGTGGCTTTGGAAACAAACGGCACCGTACGCGCGGCGCGCGGATTGACCTCGATCAGATAAACTTCATTGGCCTTAACCGCGAACTGCACGTTCATCAGCCCGCGCACCCGCAGTTCAAACGCCAGTTGCTCGACCTGCCGGCGCATCACGTCCTGTATTTCCTGGCTAAGGGTATAGGCCGGCAGCGAACAGGCTGAATCGCCGGAGTGCACGCCTGCCTGCTCGATATGTTCCATAATGCCGCCAATCAGCACCTGCTGGCCGTCGCAGATGGCGTCCACGTCCACTTCCACCGCGTCGTCAAGGAAACGGTCCAGCAGCACCGGCGCGTCATTGGAGACGCTGACGGCGGTCTGGAAGTAGCGCAGCAAATCGACATCGTCGTTGACGATTTCCATCGCCCTGCCGCCCAGTACATAGGAAGGACGCACCACCAGCGGATAACCGATGGTCGCCGCCTTCTCCACCGCCTGGTCGATGGTGGTCACCGTGGCGTTGGCCGGCTGCTTGAGTCCCAGGCGTTCCACCGCCTGCTGGAAGCGCTCGCGATCTTCGGCGCGGTCAATGGAATCGGGGCTGGTGCCGATAATCGGCACGCCCGCCGCTTCAAGCTCCCGGGCCAGTTTAAGCGGGGTCTGGCCGCCATACTGGACAATCACCCCTTTCGGCTGCTCGATGCGCACGATTTCCAGCACATCTTCAAGCGTAACGGGTTCAAAATAAAGGCGATCGGACGTGTCGTAATCGGTGGAGACCGTCTCCGGGTTACAGTTGACCATAATGGTCTCGTAACCGTCCTCGCGCAGCGCCAGCGAGGCGTGGACGCAGCAGTAGTCGAACTCTATGCCCTGGCCGATACGGTTTGGCCCGCCGCCCAGCACCATGATTTTTTCCCGGTCGCGGCTGGGATTGGATTCGCACTCCTCGTCATAGGTGGAGTACATGTAGGCGGTATCGGTGGCGAACTCCGCGGCGCAGGTATCGACCCGTTTATAGACCGGGTGCAGGTTATACTCTTCGCGCAGTTTGCGAATCTCCCCCTCCGACACGCCGGCAAGCGTCGCCAGGCGGGCATCGGCAAAGCCCTTGCGCTTCAGCTGGCGCAGGAATTCGGCGTCCAGCGCGCCGACGCCCTTCTCCGCCACCACGTTTTCAAGCGTGACCAGCTCTTCTATCTGCACCAGGAACCAGCGGTCGATATTGGTCAGGTTAAAGACGCCGTCCACCGACAGCCCGGCGCGGAAAGCATCGGCGATATACCAGATGCGATCGCAGCCGGCGTCTTTGAGTTCGCGGCGGATCTTGGTCAGCGCTTCCGGGTCGTCCAGGCTGACCTTGGGGTCAAAACCGGTGACGCCCACCTCCAGACCGCGCAGGGCTTTTTGCAGCGATTCCTGTTGCGTGCGGCCGATGGCCATCACCTCGCCCACCGACTTCATCTGCGTGGTCAGGCGGTCATTGGCGCCGGCGAACTTCTCGAAGTTAAAGCGCGGAATTTTCGTGACGACATAGTCAATGGACGGCTCGAACGAGGCGGGCGTGCGTCCGCCGGTGATATCGTTCATCAGTTCATCGAGGGTATACCCCACCGCCAGCTTGGCGGCCACCTTGGCAATCGGGAAACCGGTGGCCTTGGAGGCCAGGGCCGAGGAGCGGGAAACCCGCGGGTTCATTTCGATGATAATCAGCCGGCCGTTTTTAGGGTTTACCGAAAACTGCACGTTCGAGCCGCCGGTTTCCACGCCGATTTCACGCAATACCGCCATCGAGGCGTTACGCATGATTTGGTATTCTTTATCGGTCAGGGTTTGCGCCGGCGCAACGGTAATGGAATCGCCGGTATGGATGCCCATGGCGTCAATATTTTCAATCGAGCACACGATAATGCAGTTATCGTTTTTATCGCGCACCACCTCCATCTCGTACTCTTTCCAGCCAATCAGCGACTCATCGATCAGCAGCTCGGTGGTGGGTGACAGATCGAGGCCGCGTTCGCAGATTTCCTCGAACTCCTCGCGGTTGTAGGCAATGCCGCCGCCCGACCCGCCCATGGTAAACGACGGACGGATAATGCAGGGGAAACCTACGTCCGCCGCCACTGCCAGCGCCTCTTCCATATTGTGGGCAAAACCGGAGCGCGCGGTCTCAAGACCGATTTTTTTCATCGCCTTATCAAAACGCTGCCGGTCTTCCGCTTTGTCGATGGCATCGGCGGTGGCGCCAATCATGGTGACGCCAAACTCCGCCAGAACGCCTTCGCGCTCCAGGTCCAGCGCGCAGTTCAGCGCGGTTTGCCCGCCCATGGTCGGCAGGATGGCGTCGGGGCGTTCTTTTTCGATGATTTTACGCACCACTTCCCAATGGATAGGCTCGATATAAGTGGCATCCGCCATATCGGGATCGGTCATGATGGTGGCCGGGTTGGAGTTCACCAGCACCACGCGGTAGCCTTCCTCACGCAGGGCCTTGCACGCCTGCGCGCCGGAGTAATCGAACTCGCACGCCTGGCCGATGACAATCGGGCCGGCGCCCAGAATCAGGATACTGGATATATCTGTACGTTTTGGCATGGTCTTGCTCCTGATTATTTTGCCTGGGAACGGTAAGTCTTGATCAACTCGATAAAATGGTCGAACAGCGGCGCGGCGTCATGCGGGCCGGGGCTGGCTTCCGGATGCCCCTGGAAACAGAACGCCGGCTTATCCGTGCGGTGCAATCCCTGTAACGAACCGTCGAACAGCGAGGTATGCGTGACGCGCAGATTCGCCGGCAGCGTGGTTTCATCCACCGCAAAACCGTGGTTCTGGGCGGTAATCATGACCCGGTTGGCGTCAATATCCTTTACCGGGTGGTTGCCGCCGTGGTGGCCGAACTTCATTTTGACGGTCTTGGCGCCGCTGGCCAGGGCCAGCAGTTGGTGGCCGAGACAGATGCCGAAGATCGGCGTCTCGGTCTCGAGAAAGGTTTTGATGGCGGCGATGGCGTAATCGCAGGGTTCGGGATCGCCCGGGCCGTTGGCGAGGAAGATGCCGTCGGGATCCATCGCCAGGACGACGTCGGCCGGCGTCTGCGCCGGCACCACCGTCAGGCGGCAGCCGCGATCCACCAGCATACGCATGATATTGCGTTTGATGCCGAAATCGTACGCCACCACATGGTAGGGCAGCGCGTCCGGCGCGGCCGGCGCAGGCAGGCCGGCATGCAATGCCCAACTGCCCTGGGTCCAGCTGTATTGCTCGGCGGTGCTGACTTCCCTGGCCAGATCCATGCCCTTCAGTCCCGGGAATTCGCGCGCTTTTTGCAAGGCCAGCGCCGCGTCAGGCGCGTCGCCGGCGATAATGCAGCCGTTCTGGGCGCCTTTTTCGCGCAATAGGCGGGTAAGTTTGCGGGTATCGATATCGGCGATACCGACGATATTATTTTGCTTGAGGTAGTCCGACAGGGAACCGGTACTGCGAAAATTACTGGCGATAAGCGGCAAATCGCGTATGACCAACCCTTGGGCCTGGATGCGGGACGATTCTTCATCTGCTTCGTTGGTGCCGACATTGCCGATATGGGGATAAGTGAGAGTAACGATTTGGCGGGAATAGGAAGGATCGGTGAGGATTTCTTGATAGCCGGTCATCGATGTATTGAAGACCACTTCCCCCACTGCCGTTCCCGCTGCCCCAATGGCCCGACCGTGGAATTGGGTTCCGTCTTCCAGAACCAACAGCGCTGACTTTATCAAAACACCCTCCAAGGAATATTCAGTCATTGTATTTGCATATTAATTCAGATTTAACGATCTTAATCAATGCAAAAAACACCTTCAAGGTAGATTTTCGGCAAATTGGGCGCATTTTAATGATGAGCTGGTCATTTGTCCACCCCGGGCTGATGTTTTTTACTAAATAATGGCAATTAAGCCGGTTACACACCTTGAAACCGCTAAAAAGCACTCATTTAGGGCATGAGTAACCGGTTGCGTGGCCAGAAATTTGTTAAAAGGAACCGGCGCAGGCGCGAAAGCGCAATAATCAGCCCAGAATGGCAATCACCAAGAAAAATAACCGCTGAAAGCCAAACTTAAAGCCATTTGGCCTTCCATTTCCATTGAAAACGATTTTTTAAGAGATAATTCCAATAAAATAAAATTATCTCTATTTAATCAGAGTGATAAAATGGCAGACTTCAGGTGGCGGTAAAAAATAGAGTTATAAACTTGCCAGATCCAGCACATCCGCCATGGTATAAAGGCCCGCTTTCTGCGCTTTCAGCCATATTGCCGCCCTGACCGCGCCATTGGCAAAGGTCATGCGGCTGGAAGCCTTATGGGTAATCTCAATACGTTCGCCGTTATCGGCAAACATCGCAGTATGTTCGCCGACAATGTCCCCGGCGCGTATGGCGGCGAAGCCGATGGAATGGGGCACACGCTCGCCGGTATGGCCCTCGCGACTGTATACGGCGCAGTCCTTGAGGTTGCGGCCCAGCGCCCCGGCGATGGTTTCCCCCATGGCAAGCGCGGTGCCAGAAGGCGCGTCCACCTTGTGACGGTGGTGCGCCTCGATGATCTCGATGTCGCAATAGTCGCCCATAACCCTGGCGGCCTTATCCAGTAATTTCAGCATAACGTTGACCCCCACGCTGAAATTAGCGGCAAAGACAATGCCGATCTGCCCGGCGGCATGCCCGATTCGCGCCTTCTGCCCCTCGTCAAAACCGGTAGTGCCGATAATCATGCCTTTGCCATGCAGCCGACAGAATTCCATATGCGTCAGGGTGCCTTCCGGCCGGGTAAAATCGATAAAGATATCAAAGTCATCTTTAATGGCTTCCAGGCTGTCGCTGACCCTTATCCCCAACGCGCCTTGCCCGGCCAACTCCCCCGCGTCCGCGCCAATCAGGCTTGAGCCGGCGCGCTCGAGCGCCGCCCCCAGGCACGCCTGTTCCGATTGCAGTACCGCCTGGATCAGTTGGCGGCCCATACGGCCGCCCGCACCGGCGATGGCGATGCGAACTGGTGTTACGCTCATAGACACTCTCTGTTGGTTGGCATGATAAAATCAGTTTAGGGTAACCGCCGTCCCGGATTGCCGCCAGCGGATTTCCCCTGGAATTAGCATTATATGTCAGAAGCCGGCTTTCATCAGTCACGGCAATGGACCGGGCCGGGTGCGGCCGCAGCGCGGGAGAAATGAATGTTTATTCATCTCCGGGCCGGTGCCGGGCGCGGATGATCCGGCGCGAAGCGGCTATACTGGATATCTACAGCCGAACACTCGCCACGGAGAGACAGGATGAGTCCTTTTTTTACCTCAACAATCCAGGCCATTGGGGATTATCGCGCCGCCCTGGGCGAAACGCCGGTCTGGTGCAGCCGTAGCCAATCGCTGCTGTGGGTAGATATTTTGCAACAGCGCCTGTTGCGCTATTGGCCCTCCCGGGGATACGTCGAACAGCGCCGGTTGGATTGTCTGTTCAGCGCGGCGCTGCCGACCGAGCGGGAAGAGCAGTTCCTGATCGTGGCGCAGCAGGGCATACTGCTTTATCACTATGAAAAGAGCAGCGCCGGCCGGGATACCCCACGCCTTGAGCTCCTGTGCCCCTACCCGGCCGACGCCGCCGGCACCCGGCCAAACGAGGCGGCCATCGCCCCCGACGGCTCATTATGGTTCAGCACCATGGACCTGGCGGAAGAGCGTCCTATCGGCGGCTGGTACCGCTTTGCCGCCGGCGAAGCGCGACCGCGGAGCATGATGGGCCATGTCACCATCCCCAATACCCTGGCGTGGCATGGCGACCGGGTGTGGTTTGCCGACAGCGCCGAAAAGCGGTTTTACGCCAGCGACGCCGCCGCCATCAATACCGCCCGCCTGCGGGTATTCGATGCCGGAGACAAGACCCCCGACGGTTCGGCGCTGACCGCGGCCGGAGAACTGATCAACGCGCGCTTCGGCCATGGCTGCCTGAGCCGCTACGCCATCGGCGATGGCGAACTGACGCTAATCGAGGATCTGCCGTTACCGGTACGCCAACCGAGCTGCTGTGCTTTCGGCGGCCCCGGGCGTAATGAATTATTTATCACCAGCGCCGGCAAAAATCTCGATCCTCCCGGCGCGCTCGACGGCGCGTTGCTGCATGTTTATACCAGCGCCGTCGGCGCCCCGGAATACCGGTTCAGACTGTAGAACAGGGATAAAAAACCGGCACATCCCATTGAATACGATCAATTTGACTGCCGCCAAATTGATCGATCGCCAAAAGGGATTTGAAGCCCCTCTCTTGCACGTACCGGGGCACGATAAGAACAGGTTTACCGCGTCGCCGCATCAAACCGCCGCGGGCGACTGGAAATGTCATTTACAGGGCATGCGGCGCAAGCAAAAGCCGGTCTTACTCCACCACCCTCACATTCACCCGCAGCTCCTTCGGCACCTCGAACACAATATTCTCCTCGCGCCCGATCAGTTCCTCCGCCCCCTCGCCACCGAGCCCCTGCAGACGCGCAATCACCTCCCGCACCAGAATATCCGGCGCGGAAGCGCCGGCGGTTACCCCGATGGTATCGATACCCTGCAGCCAGCTTTCCTGGATATCCGCCGCGGTATCGATAAGATAGGCCGGTTTGCCCACCCGCTGGGCCAGCTCGGCCAGCCGGTTGGAGTTAGACGAGTTTTTCGAGCCGACCACCAGCACCACGTCAGCATCGGCGGCCAGCTCGCGCACCGCTTCCTGGCGGTTGGTGGTGGCATAACAGATATCGTCTTTACGCGGCCCGATAATCAACGGAAACCGTTCGCGCAGCGCGTCGATAACATCCGAGGTATCGTCCACCGACAGCGTGGTCTGGGTCATAAAGCACAGGTTGGCATCGTCCTTCACCCGCAGTTTCCAGACATCCTTGGGCGACTCCACCAGGTACATGCCGCCGTTGGGGTTATTGTATTGCCCCATGGTGCCCTCGACCTCCGGATGCCCGGCGTGACCAATCAAAATGGCTTCCGTTCCTTTACGGCTGGCGCGCGCCACTTCCATATGCACCTTGGTCACCAGCGGGCAGGTCGCGTCGAATACCGTCAAATCGCGGTTTTTCGCCTCGGCGCGCACCGCCTGCGATACGCCGTGGGCCGAGAAAATCAGGATAGAGCCGTCGGGCACTTCGTCAATTTGCTCGATAAAAATGGCGCCGCTGGCGCGCAGCGACTCCACCACATAGCGATTGTGCACCACTTCGTGACGCACGTAGATCGGCGCGCCGTAAATCTCCAGCGCGCGTTCGACAATACTGATGGCCCGGTCGACACCGGCGCAAAAACCCCGCGGGTTAGCCAGTAAGATGCGCATGTTTATCCTCCTGCTGCGGATCAATTGCCAATACGTCGATATCGAAATAGACCGTGCGGCCCGCCAGCGGATGGTTAAAATCCACGGTGATCGACTCCTCGGCCACGTCACGAATCAATCCGGGCATTTCATTACCGCTGATGGCGGTAAACAGCATAATGGTGCCCACGTCGGGCACGCCGGTTTCGATAAAATCCCGGCGGGAAAAAAACTGGATCAAATCCGGATTAACCGGCCCGAACGCCGACTCCGGCGCCAGGGAAAACGATTTTTTATCCCCCACGCGCAGCCCGAGCAACGACTGTTCAAGGGCCGGTGAAAGGCTATCATCGCCAAGACGGAACAGCGCCGGTTTATTTTCGCGCCGGGTGGATTCGGCAATGGTGCCATCCTCGAGTTTAAGGTCGAAATGCACCAGCACCGCGCTGTCGGACTGCACCTGTTCGGACATGCCGCTTAACCTTTCTGCTTAGCCGTTTTATCGGCCGGATGCATAAACCCTTCCAGCACGATCAGGAGTGCGCCGATACAAATGGCCGAATCCGCCACGTTGAAGGTGGGGAAGTGCCAGTCACCGACATAAAAATCAATGAAATCGATGACCACGCCATGTACCAGGCGGTCAAAGAGATTGCCCAGCGCGCCGCCGATAATCAAGGCGTAGGCGCAATTGGTCATTCTTTGGCGGCTGTCTGAACGGTACATTAATATCATCAACGCCACGGCGATGACCAGGGCGATAATGGCAAACATCCAACGCTGCCATCCCCCTTTATCGGCCAGAAAACTGAATGCCGCGCCATAGTTGTGGGCATAAAAAATGTTAAAAAACGGGATCAGCGGCAACGTCTCATGCAGCATAAAATGCTGCATGATCAACTGCTTGCTGCCCAGGTCGATAATCAGTACGACCAGCGCCAGCCAAAGCCAGCGCAGACCGGTGGATGCTAAGGATTTACTCATCAGACAAATTTACGCTCTTCGCCCGGGCCGGCCACGTTAGTGACGCAACGCCCGCAAATTTCGGGATGCCCGGCGTCAGCGCCGATATCGGTTTCAAAATGCCAGCAACGCGGGCATTTTTCACCATCGGCCTTAGCCAGGGCGATTTTAAGGCCCTTCAATCCTTCGCACTGCTGGGCATCCTCTCCCGCCGCGCTGTAATCAGCCACATCGGCGCGCGACGTCAGCAGGGCAAAATACAACTCTTCACCCAGCGCCCCCAGCGTTTTCGCCAGGGCCGGTTCGGCATACAGGGTGACCCGGGCCTCCAGCGACCCGCCGATGATTTTGTCGGCGCGGGCCTGCTCAAGCACTTTGTTCACTTCGCCGCGCACCTTCAACACCTGTTCCCAGTAAGCGTCGTTCATGGTTTCACCGGCGTCCAGTCCGAACAACCCTTCATACCACTCTTCGGTGAAGACATACTGGGCGCGTTCACCCGGCATGAAGCCCCAGATCTCATCGGCGGTAAAAGACAGGATCGGCGCCATCCAGCGCACCAGCGCTTCGGCGATATGATACAGCGCGGTCTGGCAACTGCGGCGGGCGATACTGTCGGCCTGGGTGGTGTACTGGCGATCTTTGATGATATCCAGGTAAAACGACCCCATTTCCACCGAGCAGAACTGCATCATGCGCTGCACGACGTTATGGAAGTCATAGCTGTCGTAGGCGGCGATGATTTCCGCCTGCGCCGCCTGCGCCCGCCCCACGGCCCAGCGATCCAACACCACCATCTCCTCCGGCTTGACGCTGTGCAGCGCCGGGTCGAACCCATTCAGGTTGGCCAGCAGGAACCGCGCGGTATTGCGAATACGTCGGTACGCGTCGGCGGAGCGTTTAAGGATCTCGTCGGAGACCGCCATTTCACCGGTATAATCGGTGGAAGCCACCCACAGACGCAGGATGTCCCCGCCAAGTTTATCCATCACCTGCTGCGGACTGACCACGTTGCCAATGGATTTGGACATTTTACGCCCCTGCCCGTCGACGGTAAAACCGTGGGTCAGCACCTGGCGATAGGGCGCCTGGCCTTTGATGGCGGTGGAAATCATCAGCGACGACATAAACCAGCCGCGATGCTGGTCGGAACCTTCCAGGTACATATCCGGCTCGTGGCCGCCGAATTCCGGGCGGACCGCTACCACGGACGAGTGCGTCGAACCGGAGTCGAACCACACGTCCAGGGTATCCGGCACTTTGGTATACTCGGCCGCCTCAGCCCCGAGGATAGCGGCGGGATCCAGATCCCACCAGGCCTGGATGCCGTCTTTCTCGACCCGTTTGGCCACTTCTTCCATCAACTCCAGCGTGCGCGGATGGAGCTCCTCGGTATCCTTATGGACAAACAGCGACATCGGCACGCCCCAGGTGCGCTGGCGCGAGATACACCAGTCGGGACGATTGGCCACCATATTTTCGATGCGCGCCTGTCCCCAGCCCGGGATCCACTGCACTTCCCTGATTTCTTCCAGGGAACGTTTGCGCAGCCCTTTCTGATCCATGCTGATAAACCACTGCGGCGTGGCGCGGAAAATGATGGGGGTCTTATGACGCCAGCAGTGCGGATAGCTGTGCACCAGCTTTTCCACATGCACCAGCGCGCCGTGCGCGCGCAATAATTCGACCACCACATCGTTGGCCTTGAACACCTGCAGCCCGTCGAGATCCGGATAGGTCCCCGGCAGGTAGCACCCGTCCGGCCCCACCGGATTGGCGACCTCCAGGCCGTATTGCTGGCCGATGACATAATCGTCCGGGCCATGGCCGGGCGCGGTATGCACCGCGCCGGTACCGGCTTCCAGCGTCACATGCTGACCCAGGATCGCCGGCACGTCGAAGCCCATAAACGGGTGGCGAAAGCGCAGCAGTTCCAGCGCGCCGCCTTTACAACTGCCCAGCACGGTCCATTGGGCGATACCCGCACGCTGCATTACGCTTGCCACCAGGTCGGCGGCCAGTATCCAGTTTTGCCCGTCCACCGCGACCAGCTGATACTCGAAGTCCGGATGGACCGAAATCGCCCGGTTGGCCGGCAGGGTCCAGGGCGTGGTGGTCCAGATCACCAGCGACACCGGCCCGGCAACCCCGCTCACGCCGAATTTTGCCGCCACGGCGTCGGCGTCGACCGCCTGGAAAGCCACGTCGATGGAGGGCGAGGTGCGATCGTAATACTCGACTTCCGCCTCAGCCAGCGCGGAACGGCAGTCGATACACCAATGCACCGGCTTGGCGCCTTTATGCAGATGGCCGTTGGCGATGATTTTGCCGAGCGAACGGATAATATTGGCTTCGGTGCCGAAATCCATCGTCAGGTAAGGATGATCCCATTCGCCCAGCACGCCCAGGCGGATAAAATCTTTTTTCTGGCCTTCCACTTGCTCGGCGGCATATTTGCGGCAGGCGGCGCGGAATTCCGCGGCGCTGACCTTTTCGCCCGGCTTGCCGATCATCTGTTCAACTTTCAGCTCAATCGGCAGGCCGTGGCAATCCCAGCCCGGCACATAGGGGGAGTCATAGCCCATCAAGCCTTTGGACTTGATAATAATGTCTTTGAGAATCTTGTTAACCGAGTGACCGATATGGATACTGCCGTTGGCATACGGAGGGCCGTCATGCAGGATAAAGGTTTTCTTGCCTTTTTTAGCGTTACGGATAATCCCGTACAGGTCCTGTTCATACCAGCGTTGCAGCATGCCAGGCTCGCGCTTGGCCAGATCGCCGCGCATCGGGAACCCTGTGTCCGGCAAATTCAGGGTGTTTTTGTAATCACTCATTCGATTCTCGGTTCCGTTTTCGGTTAGAGCGTTTAGAGGGGTGCCGTCAGTCCGAAGAATTCCCGGCCGTTCACCACATCATTCGCGATTTGCCGCTTTAGCTCATCAAGGGAGGCAAACCGTTGTTCATTGCGCAGTTTTGCGCGTATCACCACTTCTATATGGCGGCCATAAAGATCCTGCGCCATATCCATTAAATGCACTTCAAGCCGCGGACGAAGCCCCGCCACCGTCGGGCGGGTGCCGATATTGGCCACACCGGGCAACGGCTGCGCCGCCAGTCCGCCGACCTCCACCGCATAGACCCCGTTAATGGGCGCTGGACGGCCCTTTAAGGAGACGTTGGCCGTGGGGAAGCCAAGGGTGCGGCCCAGCTCGTCGCCGTGCTCCACGCGCCCGGAAATACGGTAAGGATGGCCAAGGAGCATCTCGGCGACAACCAGCTGGTCGTTGCAAAGCGCCTCCCGTACCGCCGTGCTGCTGATACGCTTACCGCCCTCCGTATACGTGGCGGTGCTCATGACATCAAAGCCCGCCGCGATACCCGCCTGCTGCAAAAAGGCGAAATCGCCCCGCCGCCCGGCGCCGAAGCGAAAATCGTCGCCGACGCAAAGAAACCTGACGCCGAGCTTTTTCACCAGCAGCTCCGCGACAAACGACTCGGCGCCGATGGCCGCGAACCGCGTATCGAAGGTTACGCACAATACTACGTCTACCCCGGCCTGGGCCAGGTACTTCACTTTATCCCGCAGGCGGGTCAACCGCGCCGGTGCGTCCCGGCCGGCAAAATGTTCCTGCGGCTGGGGCTCGAATATCATTACCATTACCGGCAAGCCGCGTTTGCGGCCTTCGGTCTGCAATTGTGCAATCAACGCCTGATGCCCACGATGGAAACCATCAAAATTGCCAATAGTGAGCACGCACCCTTGGGGACGCGCCTGCAGGTTATGTAAACCGCGAATAAGCTTCATAGCAGGCTCAAGACTGAGGAAATCGGCGGATTATACCTTGTACAGCCGCTAAGGTTAACCCGCGAATCCAATCTTTGACAGTAACGACGGTGAAAGTCATGCTTATTTTGCCCGACCAGGGTTTTTTCGCAGGTTATTCTGCCGGACAGGACATTTCCCCGCCCGGCCGACGGGCGCCGCGCCGCGAATTGGTTTGTTTATTACAGATAATCGCTTTTTTATCGTCTAAGGCTGTATTCCGCGCGCTGAAACTGGTAGAATCCTGCGCCATCACATTGTAACAGGCGTTGCGTAGTCAAGCGGCGCTTATTTGCACAAATCCATTGACAAAAGAAGGCCGAAAGGGCATATTCCTCGGCCTTTGAATTGTCTCATAGAACATGTTTGGGAGTTGGACCTTGGCTAATATCAAATCAGCTAAGAAACGCGCCGTACAGTCTGAGAAGCGTCGTCAGCACAATGCCAGCCGTCGCTCTATGATGCGTACTTTTATCAAAAAAGTATACGCGGCTATCGATGCAGGTGATAAAGATGCAGCGCAGAATGCTTTTTCTGCCATGCAACCCATTGTGGACCGTCAGGCCAGTAAAGGTTTGATCCACAAAAACAAAGCAGCGCGTCATAAATCTAATCTGACCGCGCGTATCAACGCAATGCAGTAAGATCTGTTCTTGCGTTGGTGTTTTGTTAAAAAAACCGGCTTCGGCCGGTTTTTTTGCATCTGGCGTTTGCCTCCGGTTCTTCAGCGCCGCGCTTGGCGTTGATGGCGTAGCGTTGCGCGGCGCTAACCTGTTTGGTCAGAAGCGGGCCGGGGCGGGCTTATGCATCGGCAGCGCCAGGCGCAGCGATATATAGCCCAAGATCGCCGCCACCACCGAACCGGACAGAATGCCAAGCTTGGCATAGGTTATACTGTCCGGACTCACCCCCGGCGCGCCGAACGCCAGCCCGGCGATAAAGATAGACATGGTAAAGCCGATACCGCACAGCACCGCGGCGGCGGCAATCTGGTTAAAGACCACGCCGTCGGGCAGCCGGGCCAATCCCAGCCTGATGGATGCAAAACAAAACAGCAGGATGCCCAGCGGCTTACCCAGCACCAGCCCCACGGCAATGCCGGCCGGCAGCACCGACAACAGGCTGGCGGGGGTTAGCCCATGCAGACCAACGCCGGCGTTGGCGAAGGCAAACAGCGGCAGGATAAGATAAACCACCCAGGGCTGAATATAGTGCTCAAGCACCAGGGCGGGAGAATACGCCTGGGTGTGCGGCGCTGAGGCCGAGGCCCCAGGCCGTGACGGCAAACGCAGGGGGATCAGGGCGCCGAGTATCACCCCGGCGAGAGTGGCATGAATGCCCGATAATAGCACGCAGCCCCACAGCACCGCGCCGGCCAGCAGATAAAGTCCGATATGACGGACATTGCTGCGGTTCATCATCACCAGCACCGCAATCGTCGCCGCCACGCCCGCCAGGGCGATTAACGACAAATCGTGATTGTAGAATACCGCGATAATTACGATGGCGCCTAAATCGTCAATAATGGCCAGCGCCAGTAAAAAAGCCTTTAAACTGGCGGGCACCCGTTTTCCCAACAGCGCCATCACGCCTACCGCAAACGCGATATCCGTGGCGGTGGGAATAGCCCAGCCGGCATGATTGGCCGGCGTGTTCCAGTTAATCAGCGTATAGATAATCGCCGGGGCTATCATGCCGCCCAGCGCGGCAATGGCGGGGAACGCCGCCTGGCTGCGGCTGGCGAGCGCGCCTTCCATCAGTTCGCGCTTCACCTCCAGCCCGATCATCAAAAAGAAAATCGCCATCAAGCCGTCGTTGATCAAAAAAAGCAGCGTCAATGGCGAGGCGTGGCCGGCGGAGGCGCCCTGGGGAAAATAAATCAGCGCTTCATAGGCCGCCTGCGCCGGCGTGTTGGCCATGATCAGCGCAATTAACGCGGCTAAAATCAACAATACGCCGCCCGAGGCTTCGTGATTTAACCAGCGGTGAATAAGAGAAGACACAATATATCCTTGAAGTGCGCATAATTGATTTATTGTGCGGGATGGCGGGAGCCAGGTAAATAAAAACCCAACATCGCCGGCGCGTTATTTAGCGCGGCTCGCAAAAATACCCCGGCGGCCGGGCTGGAGGATTGACCGCCGGTTTACCCGCCGCCGCGGCGCGCCGGTAATGCGGATGTTTAGCACGCCGGGGGCTGGCGCGGCTCGTGCACCGGACATTGATTCAGGTCGCTGCGCTGCGCCACCGACACCGGGTACGCCAGCCGGCGCGCCCGCATAATGTCGCCCAGCGGCCGATGGGCGGTGACGCCATGCCAGGGCTGGAAGGAAAGACCGTCGTCCATGGCACGGGAGCGCCCGGGCGACCAGCTTTGCTGCGGCTCGACAATAATCGACGCCAACGGCAGGTAGGGATTATCCTGCTCGGGCCAGGCCACCGAGGCATCTTCAACGGGATTTTCCGCCAAATCCCGGCACAGCTGCGCCCTGAGGGTCCAGGCGCCGCCCTCCCGCGCCAGAATGCGCGCCACCTCCTCCCGCAGCGCGTCCCGCCGTCCGGCCAGCGTGAACGCCTTGCCCGCCAGCGCCAGGAAATTGGCCGATTCCGGCACCACGTCCAGTTTGGCGATATAATCACCGAAGCGGCTGGCTACCTGGGTAAAGTAGCGATCCCCCAGCGGATTGGTGAGCGGATAGCCGCCCAGGGCTTGCAGCAATCCGGTGTTGACGTCCAGCGTCTTCAGGGCGCGCACCAGCGGACGCAGGACGGCGGATAAGGCTGCTTTGGCCCACTCCGCCCGACCGGTGGTCGCGGCCAGCAGCTTCAGGTTTTTCAGGAACGCCCGGCTGTCCGCTGCGGTAAAGGCGGGTCCCGTGGCCAGTAAAAAATCCTGGGTCAGGTCGTTTTCCGACCCGGGCAACCGTTCCCCTGCCACATCCAGCACCTTGATCGCCAGGCCACGCGGCAGGGAAACCCCGTCGCGCAACACGTCGCCGGGGATGGTCGAAATACGCAGCAGCACGTCATAGCTACGCGGCCTGGCAAAAATACCCTGGGCCAGCTCAGGCGCCAGGGAGCTGTGCACAACCAGCCGGCCTTGCAGCAGGGCGTGGCTTTTGGCATGGACGCCGCGCTGGGCATGGCCCAAATCACGGTGTGTCTTGCCGATGATGTGCTTAAATACGTCGGCGATTTGCCGATGGGTCTGCTCTTCGTCGGGTCGGTACGTCTCTACGGACGGCGTGAAGGGGACTGCCGGGCGGAGTGCGGCACGGGCCATGGCGTCTATCTCCAGAGAATTATTTCCCCTAAATTATAGCGGCCATTATCGATATCGTACCGGCAACAGCGCTTAAGCAGGAGAAAGCCTCGGGTGGACAGGCAAAGGCCAAAAAAAATCCCCGGCCGCTGGGCCGGGGATCGAAAGACACCGCCGATGGCGCAAAAATTCAGCGCGTCAGGTCGTCAAAAAACTTCTTCACGCCGTCCAGAAAGCTTTTGGAACGCGGGCTGTTCTGATCGCCGCTCGGGCCGCCAAAACTCTCTTCCAGTTCACGCAGCAGCTGTTTTTGTTTTTCGTTAAGCTTCACCGGCGTTTCGACCACCACGCGGCACAGCAAATCGCCCTGGTTGCCGCCGCGTACCGATTTCACCCCTTTGCCGCGCATACGGAACAGCTTGCCGGTTTGCGTTTCCGCAGGCACCTTCAGCTTCACCCGGCCGTCAAGCGTGGGAACTTCGATCTCGCCGCCCAGCGCCGCCATGGCGAAGTTAATCGGCACTTCGCAAAACAGGTTATTGTCTTCACGTTCAAAGATGGGGTGCTGACGCACCTGAACCTGTACGTACAGATCCCCCGCCGGCGCGCCCTGCTCGCCCGCTTCGCCTTCGCCCGACAGACGGATGCGATCGCCGGTATCGACGCCCGCCGGAATTTTCACCGACAGCGTCTTGGCCTTTTCAATACGACCGTGGCCGTGGCATTTGTGGCACGGTTCCTTGATAATCTTGCCGTGTCCCTGACAGGTGGGACAGGCCTGCTGCACCGCAAAAAAACCCTGGCGCATCTGCACCTGGCCTGCGCCATGGCAGGTAGGACAGGTAACGGGGGAAGTGCCGGGCTTGGCGCCGCTGCCATGGCAGACGTCGCATTCCTCAAGCGTCGGGATGCGGATTTCCTTGGTTACGCCACGGACCGCTTCCTCAAGGGTAAGCTCCATATTGTAGCGAAGATCCGACCCACGGCTGGCGCGCTGGCGGCGCCCGCCGCCAAAGATATCGCCGAAGACGTCGCCGAAGATATCGGTAAAGTCCGCGCCGCCGGCGGCGGCGCCGCCATAACCACCGCCCATGCCGCCCTGTTCGAAGGCGGCGTGGCCGTATTGATCATACGCGGCGCGCTTTTGCGCGTCGGTCAGGATTTCATAGGCTTCTTTCGCTTCTTTGAACTTTGCTTCGGCGTCAGCATTCCCTGGGTTACGATCCGGGTGGAATTTCATTGCCAGGCGTTTGTAGGCCTTTTTGATTTCACGCTCTTCCGCATCTTTGGAAAGGCCTAAAATCTCGTAATAGTCTTTTTTCGCCATTGTCTCTTCCTGCCCTCAACATGCTTGCACGGGCGTAAGGTTTCCCCGACGCCCGTGCCTGTTGCCAGCCACGGCATTACTCACCGTGGCTGTGCCCGCTCAAGGGCGATTATTTTTTATCTTTAACTTCTTCAAATTCGGCGTCGACAACGTCGTCATCCTTTTTGCCCGCATTGGCTTCAGCGCCAGCTTCCGCCGCGCCGGCCTGAGCCGCCTGCTGCTGCGCCACTTCCAGCAGCTTGCCGGAAACCTGGATCAGCGCCTGCATCTTGGCTTCGATCTCAGCCTTATCCTCGCCTTTCAGCGCGGTTTCCAATGCGCTCAGCGCGGATTCGATGGCCGTTTTGTCATCGGCGGGCAGTTTGTCGCCGGCTTCTTCCAACTGCTTGCGGGTGCTGTGCAGCTGATGGTCGGCCTGGTTACGGGTCTGCACCAGTTCCTCGAACTTGCGGTCGGATTCCGCGTTGGCTTCCGCTTCACGCACCATTTTCTGGATTTCATCCTCGGTCAAACCGGACGACGCCTTAATGGTGATTTTCTGTTCACGGCCGCTGTTCTTATCCTTGGCGGACACATGCAGGATGCCGTCGGCGTCGATATCGAAGGTGACTTCGATTTGCGGCGTACCGCGCATGGCGGGGGCAATCCCGTCCAGGTTGAACTGGCCCAGGGATTTATTATCCGCGGCGCGTTTACGTTCACCCTGCAGCACGTGGATGGTCACCGCGGACTGGTTGTCTTCCGCCGTAGAGAACACCTGGCTATGCTTGGTCGGTACGGTGGTGTTCTTGGCGATCAGCGGCGTCATGACCCCACCCATGGTTTCAATGCCCAGCGACAGCGGGCTGACGTCCAGCAACAGCACGTCCTTCACGTCGCCGGCCAGCACCCCGCCCTGCACCGCGGCGCCGATAGCCACGGCTTCATCCGGGTTAACGTCTTTACGCGGTTCCTTACCGAAGAAATCGGTAACGGTCTTCTGCACCAGCGGCATACGGGTCTGGCCGCCCACCAGGATAACGTCCTTGATATCGCCGACCGACAGTCCGGCGTCTTTCAGCGCCATCTTCAGCGGGTCCATGGTGCGTTTTACCAGGTCTTCAACCAGCGATTCCAGTTTGGCGCGGGTCACCTTGATGTTCATATGTTTCGGACCGGTGGCGTCCGCCGTGATGTACGGCAGGTTCACGTCGGTCTGCTGCGCGGAGGACAGCTCGATCTTGGCCTTTTCAGCGGATTCCTTCAGACGCTGCATGGCCAGCGGATCGTTGCGCAGATCGATGCCCTGGTCTTTCTTGAACTCATCCACCAGGTAATTGATCAGGCGGCTGTCGAAGTCTTCGCCACCCAAATGGGTGTCGCCGTTGGTCGCCAGCACTTCAAAGGTTTTTTCACCGTCCACGTCATCGATTTCGATGATGGAAATATCGAAGGTACCGCCGCCCAGGTCATAGACCGCGATGGTGCGGTTGCCCGTTTCTTTATCCAGGCCGTAAGCCAGCGCCGCGGCGGTAGGTTCGTTAATAATACGTTTAACTTCAAGGCCCGCGATACGGCCGGCGTCTTTGGTCGCCTGGCGCTGGGCGTCGTTAAAGTAGGCCGGCACGGTAATAACCGCTTCGGTAACCGGCTCACCCAGATAATCTTCCGCGGTCTTCTTCATCTTTTTCAGGATTTCAGCGGACACCTGCGGCGGGGCCATTTTCTGGCCTTTCACGTCCAGCCAGGCGTCGCCGTTGTCGGAAGCGATAATTTTATACGGCATGATATTTTTATCACGCTGTACTTCTTCATCCTCAAAACGACGTCCGATCAAACGCTTGATGGCGAACAACGTGTTCTGCGGGTTCGTAACGGACTGACGTTTAGCTGGCTGGCCAACCAGAATTTCACCGTCCTGCGTGTAAGCAATAATGGAAGGGGTAGTACGATCACCTTCGCTGTTTTCAAGCACCCGAGGTTTGGAGCCTTCAATAATTGCGATACAAGAGTTGGTCGTACCCAAGTCGATACCAATAATTTTACCCATCTAAACATCTCCACTAAAAAGTCATATTCGTTGTGGTCGTAAACCTGATATGTGGCCGGTTAACTTTTTTTCAAGCCAGCGACACGTTTTTGTTAGCAGGTTAAACAACGTTGGTTGCAAATAAGATGGGGTCACCGCGCCGCGCATCAAGGGGGAGCAGGAAAAAAAAAGCGTTCTGCGCGCTCCCGGCGGCCCCGGGCGCCGCGCATCGCTGAGCGGCTGGCGCGCAGTCCTTTGATATACAGGGCATTTTTATAAAAATGACTAAATCGTTCCCAAAAGTGCCATGACAAAGCAGGAACCTATTTATTTCACGCCGCACGTAAAATCAGGCGATGGAATTCAATCCACCGGCCAGCGGCGGCTTATGCCGCAGTCCGGACGGCAGGCAAATGCCGAGCAACACCCCCATTACCGATAGCCCGAGCACATACCAGGAAGGCGCCATCGGCGAGATGCGCATCAGCATGGTGACCATCACCGGGGTCAGTCCGCCAAAAATGGCGTACGCCACATTATAGGAAAACGAAATACCGCTGAACCGCACCGGCGAGGGAAACGCATGGACCATAACATAAGGCACGCCGCCCACCACGCCGACGCTCAGGCCGGCCAGCGTATAGGTGATGTACAGCGGCAACGGCCGATCCGCGCCGGTGTGGTAAAACAGCCAGCTGAAGACGCCCAGCATCACGCAGCCGGTGATAAAGGTTTTGCCCGCGCCCACGCGGTCGATGACGGCGCCGGTTATCACGCAGCCCACGGCCAGCGCGATAATCGCCGCGCAGTTGGCCTTGAGCGCCAGGGACGGGGTAGCGCCCATTTGCTGCTGCAGCCACAGGGGCGCCATCAGGATCACCACCACGATGCCGGCGGAGAGCAGCCAGGTCAGTAGCATGGAAATCAGCACCGCTTTTTTATGGTTCATCACCACGGATTTCAGCGGCAGTTCCTGCGCCAGCGCTTTGCGGATCTGCATCTCGATAAACACCGGGGTCTCACGCAGCCAGCGCCGCAGGTACATGGCGACCAGTCCGAAGAAGCCGCCGAGGAAAAAAGGAATGCGCCAGCCCCCCTGGAGCACGCCCTGCGGCGTCATGAAGGTGTTTAATAAGGTGGCGACAAAGGATCCTAATAAAATGCCGATGGTCAGGCCGGCGGTTAACGTGCCGCAGGCGAACCCGATGCGCTTGTGGGGCACATGTTCGGCGACGAAGACCCAGGCGCCCGGCACTTCGCCGCCGATGGCCGCGCCCTGCAGGATGCGCAGCGCCAGTAACAGCAGCGGCGCGGTGATGCCGAGGGTTTCATAAGTGGGCAGCAGGCCCATCATCAACGTCGGCAGCGCCATCAGCAGAATGGACAGGCTGAACATTTTTTTCCGGCCGGCTTTATCGCCGAAATGCGCCATGATAATGCCGCCCAGCGGCCGGGCCAGGTAACCGGCGGCAAAAATACCGAAGGTCTGCAGTTGCCGCAGCCACTCCGGCAAATCCGGCGGGAAGAACAGTTTTCCCATCACCCCGGCAAAGAACACGAAGATAATAAAGTCGTAAAATTCCAGCGCGCCGCCCAGGGCGGCAAGCGACAGGGTTTTGTAATCCTGTCGGTTCAATCGGCGTTGCGGGTCGGCAGGCATAGTCATTCGCGTCGGGCCAGAGAGAAAAAAGAAAAAAATATAGCATACAACGTAAAGGTAATCTTACTGCGCGGAAATATAATTTCACACCCTGGGGCGGCGTTTACCGCCGCCGCCGCGCGCCGCGGTTACTCCGGGTCGGGGCGCCGGGCGTTTTTGGGACGAAACGCCGCCACGATCGCGGGATCGGTCTCGATATAAGGCCCTTCCAGCAGTTGAATGCAATAAGGGATGCTGGCAAAGATGCCGTGCACCACCACGTTCCCCTGCGCGTCCCTGACGCCCGCCAGCGTTTCCTGGATAGCCCTGGGCTGGCCCGGCAGATTCAGGATCAGCGCCTGTTTGCGGATCACCCCCATTTGCCGGGACAGGATAGCCGTGGGCACAAAATGCAGGCTGATCTGGCGCATTTGCTCGCCAAACCCGGGCATTTCGCGATCCGCTATCGCCCGCGTGGCATCCGGCGTGACATCACGCCGCGCCGGGCCGGTGCCGCCGGTGGTCAGCACCAGATGGCAACCCATTTCATCCACCAGCTCGCGCAGAGTTTGCTCAATCAGCGGCTGCTCGTCGGGCACCAGCCGTGTTTCCAGCGTAAAAGGTGAAATCAGCGCCTGCCGTAACCAGGATTCCAGCGCGGGGATGCCCTGATCCTGGTAGACGCCGTTGGCCGCGCGATCGGATATGGATACCAGGCCAATACGGCAAATTTGCATAGAACGTCCTCCGGTCGACATGATTTTTCCATAATAGCAATTTAACGGCGAAGCGCCGTGCGCACAAATAAAAACGGCCCGTTACCTACGGGCCGCCATGGCGCTGATAAACGGGTCCCGCGCCGGCTTGCCTGCCCGGCCAGGGCCATGGTGATTACAGCAGGTCTTTGATCATCGCTTCCAGCTTTTCCTGGTCGACGGCGAACTTGCGGATCCCGTCCGCCAGTTTGTCCACCGCCATAGGATCCAAGTTGTGCTGCCAGAGGAATTCAGCCTCGGTCAGTTTGGCCGGACGCGGCTTGATCTCGCCCGTATAGGAAAGTTTACGCTCAAGGGTGCCTTCGGTGGCGGCCAGCTCTTTCAGCAGCGGCGGCGCGATGGTCAGGCGATCGCAACCGGCGAGTTCAATAATCTCGCCCACGTTGCGGAAGCTGGCGCCCATTACCACGGTGTCATAACCGTGTTCTTTGTAGTAACGGTAGATTTCCGTCACGGAAATCACGCCCGGATCCTGCTCCGGGGAAAACTCCTTGCGTTCGCCGTTGGCTTTGTGCCAGTCAAGGATGCGGCCGACGAAAGGCGAAATCAGGTAGGCCCCGGCCTCGGCGCAGGCGCGGGCCTGGGCGAAGGAAAACAGCAGCGTCAGGTTACAGTTGATGCCGGCCTTTTCCAGTTGCTCGGCAGCGCGGATACCCTGCCAGGTCGAGGCCAGCTTAATCAGGATGCGATCGTTGCCGATGCCGGCGTCGTTGTAGAGTTTAATCAGGCTTTTGGCTTTGGCGACGCTTGCCTCGGTGTCATAGGACAGTCGGGCGTCGACTTCCGTGGAAACGCGCCCCGGCACCAGCTTAAGAATTTCCAGCCCGATGTTGACCGCCAGTTTATCGGTGGCGTATTTGACCTGTTCCGCCGCGTCCCGGCTTTGATCACGCGCCCAGGCAACCGCCTGGTCGATATAGCCGCGGTATTCGGGAATCTGCGCCGCGTTCAGGATCAATGAAGGGTTGGTGGTTGCATCCTGGGGCTGATACAGTTTAATGGCGGTGATATCACCGGTATCAGCGACAACGGAGGTCATCTTGCGTAGGGCACTAAGTTTATCTGTCATGGTGGAATATCTCATTGTGAAGGGTGTGCATATCTTATGGCGTTGCACTGCCTTTTTTGATAATACCACGCGCAAGCATGGGTGCAAGCGAGGCGCCAGCGTAATGGCACCGCCCCGGCGGCAGCGCATTATGCGGCCATGGCAGGATAAAATCGGCCGCTGCCGGCCGCGGATCGGCATAAGCGCCGCTTATCAGGGAAGACGAGGAATAAATGGCTGAACTCTTCAACTTTATCGACGATTTGTTATGGAATTCAGTGTTAATTTACCTGCTGATTGGCACCGGTCTTTGGTTTACTTTCCGCTCCGGTTTTATTCAGTTCCATTACTTCGGCCACGTGTTTTCCATCTTGAAGGGATCGGGCCGCGCCGACGGCGCGGGCATTTCACCGTTTCAGGCATTATGCACGACGCTTGCGGCGCGCATCGGCTGCGGCAACCTGACCGGCGTGGCGTTGTCCCTGGTCATCGGCGGGCCGGGAGCGATATTCTGGATGTGGCTGGCCGCGTTTATCGGCATGGCAACCGCCTTCTTCGAAAGCACCCTGGCGCAATTATATAAGGTGCGCGACAGCCGGGGCCATTACCGGGGCGGCCCCGCCTGGTATATGGAAAAGGGCCTGGGCCTGCGCTGGATGGGCGTACTCTTTACCTGCTTTCTACTCATAGGCTACGGCGGTATATTCAGCGCGGTGCAGGCCAGCGCCATTACGCAGTCGCTGCATGACGCCTGCGGATTCGCGCCTTACCAGACGGGGCTGGGCCTGGCGGCGTTAAGCGGACTGGCCATGTGCGGCGGCCTGCGTCTTATCGCCCGGCTTTCCCAATGGCTGGTCCCGCTGATGGCCTTGTGCTATGTGCTGCTGGCGGCCTGGGTGATGGCGCAGCATGCCGGACGCCTGGGGGCGGTGGCGGAGCTGGTGTTCAACAGCGCGTTCGGCCTGCCGCAGGCCGCGTCGGGAATCCTGGGCTATGGTTTTTCCCAGGCCATTTTCCAGGGCGTGCAGCGCGGGCTGTTTTCCAACGAGGCCGGCATGGGCTCGGCGCCCAATATCGCCGGCGCCGCCACGCCCTGGCCGCCCCACCCCGCGTCGCAGGGATATATCCAGATGCTGGCGGTGTTTATCGATACCATCGTCATCTGCAGCGCCACCGCGGCCATTATCCTGACGTCGGGCGCGCTGGAACAGGCCGCGCCCGATCTCGGCGGCATCGCCCTGATCCAGCGGTCATTGCTGGCGGCGACGGGACAGTGGGGCACGCCGTTTATGGTGATGGTGGTATTTATTTTTTCCTTTACCTCGATTATCGCTAATTACGCCTACGCGGAAAGCAGTCTGCGTTTTTTCCGCCATCGCTCCAAACGGCCGGTGCAGATATTGCGCGTCGTGGCATTGGCGACGGTGATGTTGGGCTGTCTGGCGGAAGTACCGGTATTATGGCGGCTGGCGGACCTGGCGATGGGCCTGATGACCCTGACCAACCTGATTGCGCTGCTGCTGCTGTCGCGCATCGCCCTGATGCTGGCGCGCGATTACAATAGCCAGCGCGCGGTCGGCAAACTGCCGACGTTCTACGCCGCGAATTTCCCCGCTATCGCGGCGCAGCTGGCGCCCGGCAGTTGGGACCGCCCGGCGGCGCGCAAATCAACATGACCGCCGCTTATCATCCCGCTGACCTCCAGCCCTTAAGAGACAGGAACCGTACGACATGCTAATCGTTATCTCCCCGGCCAAAACGCTGGATTACACCAGCCCGCTGGCGACCCGGCGTTATACCCAGCCCGAGCTGCTGGCCCGCGCCGAAAAACTGATGCGCGTGTGCCGCAAACTGACCCCGGCGCAGTTATCCGGCCTGATGGGCATCAGTGATAAGCTGGCCCAGCTTAACGCGGGGCGCTTTCAGTCTTGGCGGGCGGATTTTTCACCCGACAACGCCCGGCAGGCGATCCTGGCGTTTAAAGGCGATGTCTATGCCGGCCTGGCGGCGGAAAGTTTCAGCGAGGCGGATTTCGACTTCGCCCAAACCCATTTGCGCATGCTGTCCGGCCTGTACGGCATACTGCGCCCCCTGGACCTGATGCAGCCCTATCGCCTGGAAATGGGTATCAGGCTGGCGAACCCGGCCGGGCCGGACTTATACCATTTCTGGGGAAAAACCCTGACTCAAAAGCTCAACGAGGCGCTGACGGCGCAAGGCGATAACGTGCTGATTAACTTGGCGTCCGGGGAGTATTTTAAGGCGGTGATAAAGGACCAGTTGGCCGCGCGGGTGATCAAGCCGGTGTTCCTGGATGAAAAAAACGGCAAGTATAAAGTGATCAGTTTCCACGCCAAAAAAGCGCGCGGCATGATGAGCCGGTTTATCATCACCCGGCGGCTGACGCAGCCGGAACAGCTGGCCGCGTTCAATGACGGCGGTTATGCCTATGCGCCGGAGGAATCCAGCGAGTCGGAGATGGTCTTTAAACGACCGGCACGCTAGGACGGCGGGCGTGATGCGCGATAACGCGTCCGTCCTATCGCACGGCGGCGCGGGCCCGAATGCCCCGCGGTGAAACCGGCGCGGTGGTACGGTCATGGCGGCTGTACCACCGCGCCGGCCGGCGGCTGAACCGGCGGCGGTCGTGGCGGATTACTGCGGCAAGGCCATCAGCAGGGCGCGCAGCTGACCAAAGTCCGCCGGCAGCCGGCTTGACAGCAGCGGCAGGGTCGCCCGCAGCGCCAGCGCCTTGGGCAGCGGCAGCGATTGGCCCAGCACCGCGTCCACGGTTTCCTTAAACTTCGCCGGATGCGCGGTGCCCAGGAACAGGCCGGACTCCCCTGGCTGGAGCTGGTCGCGCAGTAACCGGTAGGCAATAGCCGCATGAGGTTCCGATATATACCCCTGTCCCGCCAGTTCGCGCATCGTGTCGCGGGTAACATCGTCATTCACGCAGCCGTAGGCCAGGGTATCAAGGCGCCAGTTCTTACGCCGGAACAATTCCTCCACGCGCGGCCAGTTGTTCGGCTGGCTGACATCCATGGCATTGGATAGCGTCGCCACGGTGGCGTTGGGCAACCATTTCCCGTCGGCGAGAAAGCGCGGCACGGTATCGTTGGCGTTGGTGGCGGCAATAAAGCGTTTAATCGGCAGGCCGAGGGATTTTGCCAATAGGCCGGCGGTCAAATCGCCAAAATTGCCGCTGGGCACCGAAACCACCAATTGATTGCGTTGCTCCTGCGAGAGCTGCGCCGCCGCTTCGAAGTAATAGCAAATCTGCGCCAGCAGGCGGCTGATATTAATCGAGTTGGCGGAGTTCAGCCCCAGTTTGTGCTTGAGTTGCTCGTCGTCGAACGCATGTTTGACCAGCGCCTGGCAGGCGTCAAAGTCGCCGTCAATCGCCACGGTATGGATATTGCCGCCCAGGGTGCAGAACAGTTTTTCCTGCAGCGGGCTTATCTTGCCGTGGGGGTACAGGATCACCACCCGGACATTTTCCAGCCCGTAGAAGGCGTGCGCCACCGCGGCGCCGGTATCGCCGGAGGTGGCGGTGAGGATGGTGACCGGCTGGCCCCGGGCGACTTCGGTCAGCATCTGCGCCATAAAGCGGCCGCCGAAATCCTTGAACGCCAGGGTCGGGCCGTGGAATAGCTCCAGGACCGATATATCCTCGCTCACCTTGACCACGGGGGCCGGGAACTCGAAGGCGGCCTGCACCCGTTTATGGATAACGTCCAACGGCAGCTCGTCGCCGATATAGGCCGACAGGATGCGCGCGCTGCGGGTCACCAGATCGAGATCCAGCAGGGCGTCGATTTCCGTCGAGGCGAACTCCGGGAGATCGACGGGGAAAAACAGCCCCTGCTGGCGTCCCAGCCCCTGCTTTATCGCCTGCGCGAAGCTGACCTGCTCGTTATGATCTTTAATATTATACAGTTTCATACGTTATCCCATCACTCGCGCGCCGGTGGTATCCAGGCGGCATATATGAACAAAACCCTCATCATTTTGCAGGTAGTGCTGCTCCAGCCAGCCGGCCAGGCGCTGCGCGGTATCTTCCCGATCGCAGACCGCAAACAGCGTCGGTCCCGAGCCGGAGATGCCGCAAGCCAGGGCGCCGATACTGGCGCAGGCCTGGCGCGCTTCGGTAAATCCCGGCAGCAGTTTAGTGCGGTAAGGCTCGGCAATCACATCCTTCATCAGTTTTGCCGCCAGAGCCGGCTGCTGGGTATGGCTGGCGTGGATAAAACCCGCCAGGAAACGCCCGTGGCTGATGCAATCCTGCCGGCGATATTGGGCGGGCAGGATTGCCCGCGCCTCGGCGGTGGAGACCTTGATGCCCGGATAGGCCATGACCCACAGCCATTCGCTGAAACCGGGCACCTGCTGGCTGATGATACTGTTTTCCTCCAGCATCAGCTGGATGCCGCCCAGGAAACAGGGCGCCACGTTATCATAATGAACGCTGCCGGAAATACGGCCTTCCATTTCGCCCATCAGCGTCAGCATCTGGTTTTCATCCAGCGGATAACCGCAATGGGCGTTCATCGCCACCAGCGCCGCCACCACCGAACAGGCGCTGGATCCCAGCCCCGATCCGATGGGCATGTTTTTTTCCAGCCGCATGGCCAGCCGGGACGGTTTTACCCACCGCCTGGCAAAAACGTTCCCAGCATTGATAAACAATATTCTGCTCGGTTTCGGCCGGCAGCTTGCCGGCGAAACGCCCTTCGTTGCACAGGCTGAACGCCGCCGCGTCCTCCACCGTCACGCAGTCCCCGAGCAACGTACCGTCCACGGGCGATACCGCGGCGCCCAGCACATCAAAGCCGACACTGACATTGCCGATCGAGGCCGGCGCATACACCTTAACCATTTTAGACTCCCAGCTTCCATGACAACGTACGCAGAAGATCCGCGAATACGCCCGCGGCCGTCACATCATTGCCGGCGCCGTAGCCGCGCAACACCAACGGCAACGGCTGGTAATAACGGGTATAGAACGCCAGCGCGTTTTCGCCATCCTTCACTTTGTACAACGGATCGTTGCCATCCACCGCCGCTATCTTAACCTGGCAGCGGCCATCCCGGATGCTGCCGACATAACGCAGCACCTGGCCCTGTTCCCGCGCCATGGCGACTTTAGAGGCAAAGGCGTCGTCAAGACCCGGCAGCCGCGCCAGGAAACTGTCGGTATCGCCGGCGCTGTCAAAATCCGCGGGCAGCACCGGCTCGACGTCGATGGACTCCAATTCAAGCTGATAACCCGCCTCGCGCGCCAGAATCAATAACTTACGCGCGACGTCCATCCCTGACAAGTCATCGCGCGGGTCCGGTTCGGTATAACCGAGCGCCCTTGCCGCCAGCGTCGCCGCCGACAGCGACATGCCCTCGTCCAGCTTGCCGAAGATAAACGACAGCGACCCGGAAAGAATACCGGAAAAACGTACCAGTTCATCACCGGCGTTAAGCAGGTTCTGCAAATTTTCGATAACCGGCAGGCCCGCGCCCACGTTGGTGTCGTAAAGGAATTTACGCCGCGACCTGGCGGCGGCGGTGCGCATCTGCCGGTAATAATGCATCGAGGCGGTATTGGCTTTCTTATTAGGCGTCACCACGTGGAAGCCGTCGGCCAGGAAGTCCGCATACTGGTCGGCCACCGCCGCGCTGCTGGTGCAATCGACGATCACCGGATTAAGCAGATGATACTCCTTTACCAGGCGGATCAAGCGTCCCAGGTTAAACGGCTCCTTGGCCTGCGCCAGCTCCTCGCGCCAGGTTTCCAGCGAGATACCGTGCACGCTGGTCAGCAACGCCCGCGAGTTGGCGATGCCGCAGACGCGCAAATCGATATGCTTCGCTTTCAGCCACCGATGCTGGCGATGGATCTGCTCGATAAGCGCGCCGCCCACGCCGCCGGCGCCGATGACAAACACCTCGATCACCTGGTCGGTGTTAAACAGCATCTGGTGCGCGACACGCACCCCGGTGGTGGTGGCGTCGTTATCCACCACCACCGAAATCGACCGCTCGGACGATCCCTGGGCGATGGCGACAATATTGATATTGGCGCGCGCCAGGGCCGCGAACAGCTTGGCGGACAGGCCGCGCTGGGTGCGCATACCGTCGCCGATGACCGAAATAATCGCCAGTTGGGTCATGACGTCGAGCGGTTCCAGCAGGCCGTCCTTCAGTTCCAGGTAAAATTCGTCTTCCAGCGCCTTGCGCGCGCCGTTCAGCTCATGATGCGGCACGCAAAAGCTGATGCTGTATTCCGATGAGGATTGGGTAATCAATACCACCGAACTGCCGGCCCGGGACATGGCGGCGAAAACCCGCGCCGCCATGCCGATCATCCCCTTCATGCCGGGGCCGGAAACATTGATCATCGCCATATTGTTTAAATGGGTGATGCCCTTAACCGGATTATCGCTGTCGGGATCGCTCTGGCCGATAAGCGTGCCGGGCGCCTGCGGGTTTTCGGTATTTTTTATCAGGCAGGGTATCTGGAACTGGGCAATCGGCGCGATGGTGCGCGGATGCAGCACTTTGGCGCCGAAGTACGATAATTCCATGGCCTCCTGGTAGGACATGGATTTCAATAACCGCGCGTCCGGCACCTGGCGGGGATCGCAGGTGTATACCCCATCCACGTCGGTCCAGATTTCACAGCAGTCGGCGCGCAGGCAGGCGGCCAATACCGCCGCCGAATAATCGGAGCCGTTACGGCCCAGCACCACCAGCTCGCCTTTCTCATTACCGGCGGTGAACCCCGCCATCAGGATAATATGGTCGGCGGGAATGGCGGCGTCGTTAATGCGCCGCGTGGATTCCACGATATCCACGGTGGACTCCAGATAGCTGCCCTGCGCCAGCAGTTTTTCCACCGGATTTATTACCGTCACGGCATAACCGCGGGCGACGAACACCGCTTCCATAATGGCGATGGAGAGCTTTTCCCCACGGCAGATAATGGCGGCGTTGATACTGTCCGGACATTGCCTGAGCAAGGTAATGCCGTGCAGCAACTGCTTAAGCTGGCCGAACTCCTGATCCACCAGCTTGCGCAGGGCGGCGAAGTCAAAACCGGGCTGGGCCTGGGACAAGCCCTGCAGCAGCTCGGAGAAAATACGCTCGGCGTCGTTCATGGCGGGCTGGATATCCAGCCCGCCGAGCGTCTTGTCGATCATCGACACCAGGTGATTAGTGATCTTTGCGGGTGCGGAGAGCACGGCGGCGACCTGTCCCTGACCTGTATTACTTTCAATGATATCGGCAACGCGAATAAAACGTTCCGCATTGGCGACCGAGGTACCCCCGAATTTCAGTACGCGCATTTCTTTTCTCTCTCCTGGATTGAAGCTTAAAAAAAAGCCCGCACTGGTTAGGTGCGGGCTTTTTTCTGTTTATCCTGTATGCGTCAGCCCGCACCGCTACTTGTGGTATCGGTGGTGGTAATAATAATGGTGTTCAGGCTGATAAAACGCATGTCTTAAGCAATCTATATTATTTTTTAATAGCTTACTGGTAAAGCAATTGCCGTAAAAAGTCAATGTTAATTTGCGTTTGGCTATTTATCACTCAGCGCAGCGGTCGGAATTTTACTGTTCGCAATGCCCAATAATCATATAATAATGTGGCTGAAACGTATTCATATAGTTTTAAACGCCAGGTTATCGCTACGCCGTGGTATTATTTACTGGCAATACTTTTTCTATATCCTGCAGCAGTTGGTGCAACATCGCGATGTCCCGCTGGGTCGCCAGTCCAAGCCGCTGATGCAGCCAATCGGTTAATTTATGATCATCGCCGACGCTTAATTGCGTGAACAGCCGATCGAAGCGCTGATGCAGCGCAGCCAGTTGCCCGGGTATGGCCGGCGGGTGCTCCTGAGGCGCAATCCGGTTCAGCGCCGCCAGCTGATAACAGTAAACCATCACCGCCTGCCCGAGATTCAGGGACGGATAGCCGGCCTGCATCGGCACGCCGGTCAGGATATCGGCCAGCGCCAGTTCCTCGTTGGTCAGGCCGGTATCTTCCCGTCCGAATACCAGCGCCGCCTGCGTTATCCACTGTTGTTTTTCCTGCATTTGCGGCAGCAATTGCGCGGCGGTGCAGTAATAGTGGAACCGGGCCCGGTGACGCGCGGTGGTGGCCACCGTAAAATCCACATCCGCCAGGGCGGCCGCCAGCGTGTCGAAATGAACGGCCCGTTCCAACACCTCGGTCGCGCCGTGGGCGACCCGGGCGGCGGCGGGCTGAAGGTGCGCGCGGCTGTCGACGATACGCAGCGAGCCGAACCCCATGGTTTTCATGGCCCGGGCCGCGGCGCCGACATTCTCCGGACGCGCCGGGGATACCAGGATAATATGCAATTGCATGGTGAGTCTCTTAAATCGCGGCGAATGACGCCGATATTATCATCATTCCACCGCTATTTCAGACCGCGTCGTTAAAGCTGAATCGAATTGGCGCTCTTGGCAAAAATGCTTAAATATGCTGGTATTTAAGGGATTTTCCGGAAATGCGCGCTGTCGTGGACGGTAATTTGATATATGTCAGCAAAATGAAATTTTCTTGCGTGGCAATTTCGTTTCGCGCTGTTATAGTGTTGTTAATAAGGGTAAGCTATACGGCATTTGAGCTTGAGAAAAAGCGGACCAAAATCAGGTTAGCGGTGCCAAGGTTATCCGTCGTTCGTCATCTGGAGCACGTTTATGTACTTTAGCCTCATGGCGTTGGGGATGCGGCATTATGCCCCGGGCAATGTTGTAGATAACCGCGGCTTTTGTACTTCCTCTTCCAATTTTGTTAGTAATTTTAGGTAGCAAACATGCAGACCCCGCACATACTTATCGTTGAAGACGAGTCAGTTACCCGCAATACCCTCAAAAGCATTTTCGAGGCCGAGGGCTACATGGTTCATGAAGCCACCGATGGCGCTGAAATGCATCAGATTTTGTCGGAAAACGACATCAACCTGGTAATTATGGATATTAACCTGCCGGGTAAAAATGGTTTA
Organism: Sodalis sp. C49; assembly: GCF_046352915.1. Lineage (NCBI taxonomy): Bacteria > Pseudomonadati > Pseudomonadota > Gammaproteobacteria > Enterobacterales > Bruguierivoracaceae > Sodalis > Sodalis sp. C49. The sequence continues at coordinate 2,682,071 of NZ_CP163303.1, forward strand.
CTGCTGGCGCGTGAATTACGTGAGCATGCAAGCGTTGCGCTGATGTTTTTGACTGGCCGCGATAATGAAGTCGATAAAATCCTCGGCCTGGAAATCGGCGCCGACGATTATATTACCAAGCCGTTCAATCCCCGCGAGCTTACCATCCGCGCGCGCAACCTGTTGTCGCGCACCATGAATCTCGGCGGTGGCGGCGAAGAGCGCAAACTGGTGGAAAGCTATAAATTCAACGGTTGGGAACTGGATATCAACAGCCGCTCATTGTTAAGTCCCACCGGCGATCATTACAAGCTACCGCGCAGCGAATTTCGCGCCATGCTGCACTTTTGCGAAAATCCGGGCAAAATTCAATCCCGCGCCGAACTGCTGAAAAAAATGACCGGTCGCGAACTCAAAGCACACGATCGTACCGTGGATGTCACCATCCGCCGCATCCGCAAGCATTTTGAATCCACCCCCGACACGCCGGAAATCATCGCTACCATCCATGGCGAAGGCTATCGTTTCTGCGGCGATCTGGAAGAATAATCGCCCCATGGCATCACCACATCGGGCGTCCGCATGGGCGCCCGATGTTATTATTGACCGACTTTATTCATGCTGTGTGGTCCAGGGAATAATCGGCACCGCGCTCAGGGCATTTTTCGGCGATCCTTCCACCACCCGGTCCGAGTAGGACAGGTATACCAGCGCATTACGCTTCGCGTCATAAAAACGAACCACCTGTAGCCGCTTAAAAACCAGCGATGTGCGTTTTTGGAATACAACGCTGCCGGTCTGTTTACCGTTCTTGATTTTATCCGTCAGGGTAATGGGACCGACCTGCTGGCAGGAGATGGCCGCGTCCGAGGTATCCTCGGCCAGGCCCAATCCTCCCTTGATGCCGCCGGTCTTGGCCCGGCTGAGGTAGCAGGTGACATTCTGCACATCAGGGTCGTCAAATGCCTCCACGACAATCTTGTGATCGGGGCCAAAGAGTTTGAAAACAGTGTCAACGGAGCCGACTTCCTCGGACCGGGCGACGCCGGTGGCTGTCAAGCCGAGCAACAATACGGAAAAAAACAGTTTATTCATAGAGATAGACTTCTTTTCAATGGACGGATCGGCGGCGGGGCGAAGACCGCGTACGGGCTTCACTACCGGTGGTGAATTGCTGCTATCATGGCAGGTATTAATTAGCTAATAAATCTTTGACGGTCGAACTGCAAAAAAATTGCTATCATGCGTCAACTTTTTTCATTGTGCCCTAAATGCTTTTTTGAGGATGATCTATGGATCAAGCCGGTATAATTCGTGATCTGTTAAGCTGGCTGGAAGGACATCTTGACCAGCCGCTGTCCCTGGACAATGTCGCCGCAAAAGCCGGTTATTCCAAATGGCATTTGCAGCGGATGTTCAAAGAGGTAACAGGTCATGCCATCGGTGCGTATATCAGGGCCCGCAGGTTATCCAAAGCGGCCGTGGCATTGCGTCTGACCAGTCGGCCGATCCTGGATATTGCCCTGCAATACCGGTTCGACTCGCAACAAACCTTTACGCGCGCGTTCAAAAAACAGTTCACCCAGACGCCCGCGTTATACCGCCGGGCGGAAGAATGGGACTCCAGCGGCATCCGGCCGCCGATCCGGCTGGAAAAATGGGAAATGCCGCAGCCGCAATTTATCGTCCTGCCGCCGATGCAGCTGGTGGGCCTGACGCAAAGCTATTCCTGCACCCTGGAGCAGATCACCACGTTCCGTAGTGAGTTGCGCATTCAGTTCTGGCGCCAATACCTGGGCGAGGCAAAAACCATTCCGCCGGTACTGTACGGCCTGAACCACTCGCGGCCCAGCCAGGAAAAGGATGACGAACAGGAGATCCTGTATACCACCGCCATCGAACCCCAGGACGTGCCCGATAATGTACAAAACGGCCAGCCGATCGCGCTGGACGGCGGCGACTACGCGCAGTTTATCTATAACGGCGCGTCCGACGGTTTGCAGAGCTTTATTTTAACGTTGTATGGCACCTGCCTGCCGATGATGAAAATGACCCGCCGCCGGGGACATGATATCGAGCGTTTCTATCCGCAGGAAAGAGCGCCCGATGCGCCCGTGCCGCATACCATCCGCTGTGAATATCTGATACCGGTGCGGCGCTAACGCTGGATTTCATCCAACGCCGGCATATCCAGATGCGAGGTGTCGCCCGCGGTCTCCACCACCCAGCCGGGCGCCAGCCAAGGGCTTTGCTGGAAGTCCATGCGGGAAATAGAGCAGTTGCGTAACCGTAGCCGGCGCTCGGCATAGGGCGGCAAGCCCAGGACGGTACTGATGAGGCACCCCAGCGCCATGCCATGGCTCACCAGCAGGGGCCTGCTGCCGGCGGGCAGTTCACGGCAGCTGTCCAGCGCCGCGTGCATGCGCTGCGCCAGTTCGGTCATCGATTCCCCCTTGGGAATGCGCCCGTCGGGCGTTCCGTTAACCAATTGCTTGCGCCAGCTTTCTTCTTCCGGCGTCAGGGTATCGATATCGCGCATTTCCAGCACGCCCATGTCCAGCTCGCGCAGCCGGGGGTCCGGGCGAACATCGCAGCCGCAGGCCCGGGCGATGATATCGGCGGTATGGCGCGTGCGTCCGAGGTCGCTGCTGATGATATGGGTAATACCCATACGCTGCACGCGTTCAGCGACCTGTTGCGCCTGGCGCTGGCCTTTGGCGGTTAACGCGCTGTCGGATTGTCCCTGGATACGGCGCAAGGCATTCCATTCTGTTTCGCCATGGCGAACAAGATAGACCTGTAACATGGTTTTTTTCCGTTATACTGCGTGAAAATGACTGGAGTGATAAAAACATTATGTATTATGTGGTGGCTGCAACGACTAACCCGGCTAAAATCAATGCCATTCTCCAGGCCTTTAACGACACCTACGGGCCCGACAGCTGCCGCGTTGAAGGCATAGATGTCGACAGCGGCGTGCCGTCGCAGCCCATGGGCGATGTCGAAACCCGCAGCGGGGCGCGGAATCGGGTCATGGCCGCGCGTCAGGTTTGTCCCGAGGCGGATTTCTGGGTCGGTGTCGAGGCGGGTATTGCAGATAATATGACCTTTGCCTGGATGGTTATTGAAAATACGCACCTGCGCGGTGAATCTCGCTCCGCCAGCTTAATATTACCAGAAAGTATATTACAGGGAATCATTGAAGGGCGGGAATTAGGCCAGGAAATGGCCAGATTGACCGGAATTACGGATATTAAACGCCAGGGCGGCGCCATCGGCGTGTTTACCGCCGGCAGGCTGACCCGCAGCAGCGTCTATTATCAGGCCCTGCTATTGGCGCTGGTGCCGTTTAATAACGCCATCTACCAGACCAGCCGCGGCCACGGCGGTTAATCCGGCAAATGCCGCAGATGATGCTCCAGCCACTGTTTTAATTCAGGCGATGCGGCCTTGAGGCTATTGGAACCACGGGTGATGGTGGCAATGCCGGTGCCAAGCGAATTCTTTAATTCGCGCTGGCTCATCTCGCCGTCCAGCAGCGCCCGGATAATGCGGATGCGCGTGCCGATGGCTTCGCGCTCATCGGCGGTCAACATCAGTTGCAGCAACGGCACATGCATACCGTCGGCAAAAGCCTGCCCCAACAGCACGGCAAAATGCCGCCACTCCTGCTCATGCCGCGGCACATCGCCGGCAACGGAGGTGGTAATGTCATTCATAAGCGCCCGCCATACCTGTTAACGAGTACAGCAGTCTACCCTATTTTCCCCGCCGGTTCAGTAACGCCGTTGCCACTCTGCGTCCGTCAGCACTTTTGCGGGCTGACGCAGGAAATAACGGTAAAAGACGTCATAGGCCAGGACATTTTTCACGTAACCGCGGGTTTCCGAAAACGGAATGCTCTCAATAAAAGCCACCGCGTCGATACGCCCCGCGCTGTTGCCAAGCCAGGTGTTCACCCGCCCAGGGCCGGCGTTATAGGCCACGCTTGATAAGATCCGGTTGCGGCCGAACATCTGGTACACATATTCCAGGTAAGTGGTGCCCAACTCGATGTTGGTTTGCGGATCCAACAGCTGGCTGGTGTTCATATAACTGCTGATATTAAACATTTCGGCGGTATGCTTGGCCGTGGCGGGCATCAGCTGCATCAGGCCGGCCGCGCCGACCGGCGACAGTGCTTTAGGATTCCAGGCGCTTTCCTGGCGGGCTATCGCCATGGCGTAACTCTGGCTTATCCCTTTATCGTCGGTGGCGCGGCGAAATTCATTATGCCAGGCCAGGGGAAAACGCTCTTCCAGATGATCCCACAGCTTGCCGGTAATCGTCGCCTGCACGCTCAGGTCGGGCCATTGCTGTTCAAAGGCGTAACGCGCCAGACCTTCCTGTTCCGTCCGGCTCAGGCTGGCCACGAGGGAGCTCCATTCGTTCCTGGCCAGGTTATCCATATTCCAGTACATCAGCTCGCGCACGCGGGCGATTTCCGGCCGTTTGATAAGCTCGGGGGCCGGCGCGACCGCGCGCGCCACATTGACGGCATAATTGACGCCCAGTTCCTGCGCCGCGACCATCGGGTAAAAACCCCGTCCCTGCATCAAATCACGCAGTATCGGCTCGCCGTCGCTTTTGCGCCCCTGGTTGATAAGCAATACCGCGCGCCAGTAGCGCCACTCCTCTTTCTGGCGGGCGTCCTCAGGCAGGCGGTCCAGCCAGGCGGCCACCGCGCGCATATCGCCTTGTCCCAGCGACATGCGGATACGCCGCTCCAGCAATGCGGTGGAGTGGCCGCGTAAAATAACGTTGTCGCGCCAGGCGGCCTGTTCCGGCGTGGCGTCGGTGCCCATCAGGCGCCAGGCGACGCTTTCCTCGAGATCGAGGCGATCGCCGTCGTCCATTTTCTGCAGCCGCACCAGGGTCGGCAGCATGGCGCGGGCATTTTCCACATCGTCGCGGGCCAGGCGCGCAAAGGAGATAATCGTGGCCTGGCGGGTTAAATCCGTCGGTCCCACGCTTCTGGCAAAGCCTTCCAGGGTCGCGGGATTATCCTGTAATGCCGCCAGCGCGCTGCCCATGGTCTGGTATTCAATCGGCAATTGTTTCGACAGCGCGTTCACCAGGTTGGTATTGTCCTCTTTCATCGCCAGGCGCATCCGCTCGAGGATCGCCAATGGCCCGCGCTGCCCGGCCTGATCCCAGACGCTGAATAATTTGTTGCAGCTTTCCGGCAGGGAATGGCCGTTGAGCCAGATCTCCTTGGCGCCGTCCCAGGCCGCCTGCTGCGCCCCGGTGGCCCATTTGGCGTAATAAAAGTTGCAGCGCGCGGAGACCGGTTTCGGCGGCTGCGGACTGAAGGCCAGCAGCCCCTGCCAGTCCTGGCGCTGGGCCAGCTCATTGACAAAGCGGGCCGACAGCGAGCGCGCAGGCATAAGCGTCGGGTTGGCATCCATAAAGGCCTTAACCTGCGCCGTGCTCGCCTGGGAAAGATCCTGCGACAAGGCGCGGTACTCCAGATAGGGATACAGGGGATAATCACGCAGGGTGGGCATCAGCTGCGACACCACATCCATTTGGTTGCTATCCCACGCCTGCTTAACCTGCTGATAGCGCTGGCGCTGCGCATCGATTGAGTCCGCGTGCGCGCTGCCGGTTGCGGCCACCAGGCTTGCCAGCGCGCAGATAAAACCCGCGCCCACATACCGCCATCCGTCCACCTTGACCATATCCACTCTATCCTCAGCGTAATGTCTTTTTGCCGCGTCCTTTTCCGGACGCCGGCGCATTCATTCAGTTTGCCATAAATCCGGTTGCTGTCACCATGCTAGCTAAGCAACCGGGCGTATGCCAGCGGCAGCGGCGACAATCGTCATTATTTTCGCGGTTATTTTTTTTAGCGGCGATAATAAGCGCAAAGCGGGCCGGCGACGGCAGCGCGCTGGATCACATTACTGATTTTTAACGGTAGCGAACGCGGGTTGCCCCTATACCCGGTTCTGGGGTTGGGTTACGCTGCGCAACTGAGCACGCAACGCGTAACCGTCTATTTACCACGGGCATGTCAACCGTGGGCTGTGGCCCGTGCCTGTTTGCCCCGGTCTAAAAGAATTGCAACTACCGAATGATGTTTGCAACAAACATGCTTTAAGGTGATGGAAAGTGAAATTGAAAAACAACCTGATGCTTATCTTTCTGAGTTTCTTGGTTTTATGCATACTCCTGGTAACGTTAAAAGAAATTGGCATTTGGAACGGGCATGATTGGATCGCTCATTTCCAGAGAATGATTTCGTTGAATAACGAATTGGCGCACAATCAGTTCCCTCCCTTGTTTAATTATTGGTCGCCCGGGCAATTCGGCTACTCATGGCAGCTGTTTTATCCGCCGTTGACATCCTTGCTGTTTTTGGCGGCGAAAGCGCTGACATTTAATACCGCTGATATCATTAGCCAGATGAAAATGGTGTATTTCCTCCTCTTCATCATTGCCTTTTTTTCGACCTATTATGCCGCTAAACGAGAGCATTCGTCTTCCCAGGCCGGGTTGCTCTGCGCCATATTATTTATCACTTCCGGATATTTCCTGACCAATATCTATGTTCGCTTTGCCCTGGGCGAAAGTTTGGCCATGTCGCTGATGCCGCTGTTTATCAGGGGATGCAGTTCCCTTATCCGCGATCGCAGGGATATCTGGCTGCTGCCGTTTAGCGCCTTAGGCGTATTTTTAGCCAATATCCCGAGCATGGTGGTGCTTTTAGTGTTTTTTGTTTTATTTTGCCTGCTCAACGCCCGGGCAGTTTTTATTAAAGCCAATATAACTTTTTTTCTGATGTCGTTTCTCATTGTCGTCTCGATTAGCGCATTTTATTGGGCGCCTTTGTTTTATCATATCCATAATTCAGATATTTTCGCCACCAGCGGCAAGCTGCTTAAGTACGACGACCTGTTAAAGTTCAGCAGCGGCCTGACGGAAACCCTGCTGTCGCTGTCTTCTACCTACGGCGTATCCGAACCGGGCATGTTTTTATCGGTGGGCGTTATCCAGCTGCTGCTCGCCGTGGCCTATCTGAAATGGGGTAAATCCGGCGCGTCGAAGAAAATGATCCTAATAGCTTTATTGTTTATCATTGCCACTACCCACTTGATACCCTGGAATAAAATTCCCGATAGCGTGCCGGTGTTAAAATTAATCCAGTTCCCGTGGCGGCTGCTGTCCTGCGCCACCGCCATCATCGCTTTGCATGCGTCGGGCATGCTGGCGGCGATGATGGCGCGGAAAAAAGCGCTGGTCATGCTACTGGCCTGCCTGTGCATCGCGGGGATGTATCCTCTTATCCATAAGGCCTTAAGCGTACGTTATCTGAATGTGGATACGTCCTCTCTTTATGATGATTACCTCAATAACCACAACGTGCGCCCCGAGAACTTCGATCATCTGAAAATCAACGACTTCGCTTTCTTCGCCAACCCCGCAGCCGCCATTATCGGCACTACCTATCGCCAGGGCTATCCGGCGATGATCATACGGGCGCAGGGGACGCAAACCGTTACCCTGCCCTATATTATGTATGCCGGCTATTACCTGCTGGTGGACGGCAAACGGCGGGACACCGTCCGGCTGGACAGCGGGCTGGTCGGCGTTGCCCTGACCGACGGCGAGCACAGCGTCACGTTAGCCTATCATCGCTCTATTGTGATTATCCCCGCGGTCACCAGCCTGCTGTCTTTGCTGGTGACGGTGCTGTATTTTACCCGCCGGCGCATACGGGCCTCCGCGCTGCCGGCGCACGATACCAACATCGTCCGGTGATGGCTGGGATCGCATGCGAAAACGGGCTAAACTGGGCGCTTATCCATTGCGACACTTGGCGCACTGCCCGTACATGCTCCGCGCAGGCCGCGGGGCATAGCTAAAACCAGATAGAAAGAGGCTCTTAACAACGTGGCTCAATACGTCTATACCATGCATCGCGTCGGCAAAATCGTGCCGCCGAAACGTCATATCCTGAAAGATATCTCGCTCAGCTTTTTTCCCGGCGCCAAGATCGGCGTGCTGGGGCTCAACGGCGCCGGTAAGTCCACCCTGCTGCGCATCATGGCCGGCATCGACACGGAAATTGAGGGCGAGGCGCGGCCGCAGGCGGGTATCAAAATCGGTTATCTGTCCCAGGAGCCGCAGCTGAATTTAGAGCAAACCGTGCGCGAGGCGATTGAAGAGGCGGTTGGGGAAGTCAAACAGGCGCTGACGCGCCTGGACGCGGTCTATGCCGCCTATGCCGAACCGGATGCGGACTTCGATAAGCTCGCCAGGGAACAGGGCGAACTGGAAGCCATTATCCAGGCCCATGACGGCCATAACCTGGAGAACCAGCTGGAACGCGCCGCCGATGCGCTGCGCCTGCCGCCCTGGGATGCGAAGATAGCCACCCTGTCGGGCGGGGAACGCCGCCGCGTGGCGATTTGCCGCCTGCTGCTGGAAAAACCGGACATGCTGCTGCTCGATGAGCCGACCAACCATCTGGATGCGGAGTCGGTCGCCTGGCTGGAGCGGTTCCTGCTGGATTACGAAGGCACCGTGGTGGCCATTACCCATGACCGCTATTTCCTGGATAACGTGGCCGGCTGGATCCTGGAACTGGACCGCGGCGAGGGCATTCCCTGGGAAGGCAACTATTCTTCCTGGCTGGAGCAAAAAGATCAGCGCCTGGCGCTGGAAGCCTCATCGGAAACGGCTCGGCGCAAATCCATCGAGAAGGAACTGGAATGGGTGCGCCAGAATCCCAAGGGACGCCAGTCCAAAGGCAAGGCCCGTCTGGCGCGCTTTGAAGAGCTTAACAATGTGGAATACCAAAAGCGCAACGAGACCAGCGAGCTGTTTATTCCACCCGGACCGCGCCTGGGCGACAAAGTGCTGGAGGTGGAAAACCTCAGGAAATCCTATGGCGACCGGCTGCTGATAGACAACCTGTCGTTCTCGATCCCCAAAGGGGCGATCGTCGGCATTATCGGCCCGAACGGCGCCGGCAAGTCGACCCTGTTCCGTATCCTGTCCGGCAAGGAACAGGCGGACAGCGGTACGGTAACGCTGGGCGATACGGTGCAGCTGGCCTCGGTTGACCAGTTCCGCGATAGCATGGATAACAGTAAAACCGTCTGGGAAGAAGTGTCCGGCGGCCAGGATATTATGCGCATCGGCAACTTTGAAATGCCGAGCCGCGCTTATGTCGGCCGTTTTAACTTCAAGGGCGTCGATCAGGGCAAACGCGTCGGCGAACTGTCCGGCGGCGAGCGCGGGCGGCTGCATCTGGCCAAACTGCTGCAGGTGGGCGGCAATATGCTGCTGCTCGATGAACCGACCAATGACCTGGATGTGGAAACCCTGCGCGCGCTGGAAAACGCCCTGCTGGAGTTCCCCGGCTGCGCCATGGTGATCTCCCATGACCGCTGGTTCCTCGACCGCATCGCCACCCATATCATTGACTATCAGGATGAAGGCAAGATCGAATTCTTTGAAGGCAACTTTACCGAATACGAAGAGTGGAAAAAACGCACGCTGGGCGCGGAAGCGCTACAGCCGCACCGGATTAAATATAAAAAAATGTCCTGATAGCGCCAGCGATGGGCGCCTCATGCCAATGAGGCGCCCTGGACCGGCGAATTTTTTCTTCATTGACGCAGGCAACCTTGGCGGGGGTTTCGCTTGCGGCTGGCGCCAGGCTTACCGTTGCCCCAGCAGGTCCCGCACCAGATCGATGCATTGCAAAAAGCGCTGGTCATAGTCCGGCGCGTCGATGCGCACAAAGGGAATATTATTCGCGTTAAGCAGGTCCTCCAGCAGCCGCTGGAAACCGTCGCGATCCACCGGATTGCCCAGGCTGCGCAACCCGTCGGCCACCCAGGGCGTATTATTCTTTAATAAAATAACCAAATCAAAACGGTACTCGTCAATCATCGCCTGGACAAAGGGATGCTCGCGGCCATGATAGCGTTTGCAGAACGCCTGGCTGGTAACGAAATCCGTGTCGATAAACGCCACTTTATTGGCGTATTTCACCGCGAAGTCGATATATTGCGCCTGGCCCAGGGCGATCTTGTCGTAGTCGGAATACTGCAGCGCCATTTCATCGCCGCCCAGATGGGAGAAAATGTATTCACGGCCGTACTCCCAGGCGCTGCTGGTATTAAAGATATTGGCCAGTTTATTGACCATGGTGGATTTACCGCTGGACTCGCCGCCGATTAACGCCACGGTGCGTACAAAGAACGGCTTGACCTCAGTCGGGATATATTCCCAATAACGGAACGGATCCTGGCGGATTTGCTCGCCGCTGATCGACATAAACGACCGGTTGGGGTCGACCAGTATGGTCTCGATGCCCAAATGCTCGCGGTAGCGCGAAACATCCCGCGCTTCGCTTGAATAGATAAACCCCGGCGCGATGCCCTTCTCTTTCATAAAGGAGGTAATGCCGCGGCTCCAGACATCCCAGCCGTGCGGATAAGGCTCCATGCCCTGCTCGTTAAAGGCGTGGATATGGATGTTCTTCTGGTATTTAAAGGTTTGCAGCAGCCAGCGCAGCCTGTCGCTGACGGTGGGCTGCTGCGACATGGCGCTGTCTTCAAATAATTTGCGATCGCGCGGCTCGTCGTAGCCGAGGATCACGTGCAGCTCGTCCACCTGGCTGCACGCCCGCTGGATCAGGTAGATATGGCCGGTATGCAGGGGATAGAACTTGCCGAAAATAACGCCGATTTTCCTTTCCCGCCGCGGAAACTCCAGCCCGAGGAAACGGTGGATGGCCTCCAGCTTCTGCGCGCTGGGGCTTTTGATTTTGGCGTTCAGCAACTGGCTGAGGTAGCCTTTGGTCATGCCGCTGGCCTCGGCGACCTGCTGTAGGGTACATCCCTGTTGTTTAATCGCACTCTTCAGGTAATCGAATGACGACATACGCCTCCCTCTGATGGCTTAAGCAAAAATCCGCATGGCGTCAGCCGGTAAACGCGCCGGTCATTCAAGCTCGGCAAGGATGTCCAGCGCGTCGGCCAGCTTTTTCACGCCAAAAATCTGCATATTGTCCTGCGCTTTTTTCGGCACATTGGCAAAGGGCACGATGGCGCGGCGAAAACCGTGCTTGGCCGCCTCCGCAATGCGCTCCTGGCCGCTGGGCACCGGGCGGATCTCGCCGGCCAGCCCCACTTCGCCAAATACCACCAAATCCCGCGGCAACGGACGATCGCGCAGGCTGGACACCATCGCCAGCATCAGCGCCAGGTCGGCGCTGGTTTCCGTCACCTTGACGCCGCCGACCACATTGACAAAGACATCCTGATCGGCCATTTGCAAGCCGCCGTGGCGATGCAGCACCGCCAGCAGGATCGCCAGACGGTTTTGCTCCAGGCCCACCGCCACCCGGCGTGGATTGGCCAGCATGGAGTGATCCACCAGCGCCTGGATTTCCACCAGCAGGGGACGGGTGCCTTCCCAAACCACCATCACGCTGCTGCCGGGCGTCATCTCCTCGCCGCGGCTGAGAAAAATGGCCGACGGATTGCTGACTTCCCGCAATCCCTGTTCGGTCATGGCGAACACCCCCAGCTCGTTCACCGCCCCAAAGCGGTTTTTATGACTGCGCAGGGTGCGGAAACGGGAGTCCGAATCACCGTCGAGCATGATGGAACAGTCGATACAGTGTTCCAGTACCTTGGGGCCGGCCAGGGAGCCATCCTTGGTCACGTGGCCGACCATCAGGATCGCCACGCCCTGGGTTTTGGCGAACCGGGTCAGGTAGGCGGCGGTTTCCCGCACCTGCGAAACGCTGCCCGGCGACGACTGGATGTCCGCCATATGCATCACCTGGATGGAATCGATCACCATCAGGCGCGGCTTTTCCTCGGCCGCAATCAGACAGATTTGCTCGATGCTGGTTTCCGAGAGCATGTTCAGGCCGCCCGTGGGCAGCGCCAGCCGGTGCGCGCGCATGGCGACCTGCTGCAACGACTCCTCGCCGGTGACATACAGCGTTTTCATCTGTTCGGACAATTTACACAGGGTTTGCAGCAGCAGGGTGCTTTTACCGGCGCCGGGGCTGCCGCCGATCAAAATGGCGCTGCCCGGCACCACGCCGCCGCCCAGCACCCGGTCGAACTCCTTGAACCCCGTGGAAAAACGGGGCAGTTCCTCGGGACTGATATCCGCCAGCCTGCGCACCCGGCTGACGCCGGCTTCGCCGGAATAGCCGCTGAAGCGGTCGTTACGCACGGCGGCGGGGGTAGACGCCACCCGGACCTCGGTGATGGTATTCCAGGCTTCACAGGCGCTGCACTGGCCCTGCCAGCGCGGATATTCCGCCCCGCATTCATTACAGACAAATGCCCGTTTCGCCGCTTTAGCCACAATGACCTCGGAAATGAGAAAACAATGAAGACCCGCCTAGGGAACACATGGCGGCCGCCTAGCGCTCTTCATTCTTAAGATTGCCGGTCAGGATACACAGCACGCCCAGCAGATCCGCATGGCGGATAATGACCTTACTCTGCTTATTCACCTTGGGCTTGGCATGATATGCGATACCCAGGCCCGCAGATTGTAGCATCAACAGGTCATTGGCGCCGTCGCCGATGGCCACCGTCTGGTGCAGCGGGATTTCCAGCCGCTCCGCCAGGGTGGTCAGCATGCGGGCTTTATAGGCGGCATCGACGATGGGCCCCACCACCTCGCCGGTGAACTTACCGTCGCGGATGCCCAGTTCATTGGCCGCCACAGCGACCAGGTGAAATCGGTCGCGCAGGTAGTCGGCGAAATAGGTAAATCCGCCGGAAGCGATGGCTATCTGCCAGCCCAGGCTTTGCAATTTGGTCACCAGGGAGCCCAGGCCCGGCGTCAACGGTAAACCGTCCCGCACCTGGCGCAGGATATCGGCGTCGGCGCCCTTCAGGGTCGCCACGCGCTGGCGCAGGCTGGCGGCGAAATCCAGCTCGCCGCGCATGGCGCGTTCGGTAACGGCGGCGACTTCCTCGCCCGTGCCCGCCAGTTTGGCGATTTCATCAATGCATTCTATCTGGATGGCGGTGGAATCCATGTCCATGACCAGCAGTCCCGGGGCATGCAGATGCGGCGTTTTGCCAAACGGCGCGACATCCAGCTCCATCTCCGCGGCCAGCTGCGCGGCCAGCCCGGTCAGCGGACCGGCCAGCCTGACCACCTGGTAGTCTTCAACATGCCAGGCGGAGACGATAACCATCGCCGCGCCCAGGCGACGCTGGAAACGGGTAAGGGAAAATTTATCCAACGCCTTGCCGTACAGCAGCCAGCCGGTATGACCGGCCCGGTAATCCAGCGGCATGACCTCGTCGCCGCTTAATGATAACGGGAGACCCGGCCACTGTGAAATCCCGGCGGGGAGATCGCAGTACGTCAAACTAATAGGCATCAATCACTCCTGTAGTCATGGATAACCGTCATGATAAAACATCGCGCATCAAGCTATCCTATCGTCGACGCTTCTGGCAACATAAAGCGTTCAGAATAGTAAAGGAATCCCATGCTCCGGGCCAGACACTCGTTTCGTTTACACCGCACCGCCATCGTGCTTATCTGCGTGACGCTGCTGGTCTTCCTGATGCAGGGCGCGTCCTGGTTCAGCCTGAGCCATCAAATGGCCCGCTCGGCGCAGGTGGATGAGCTGGCCGGCACCCTGATAGGACAGCTGGCGGGGCAACTGGCGCCGCTGATGGCCGACAGCGAGGAAAACAATGCCCCCATCCAGTCGATACTGGACACCCTTACCCAGGGCAGCCGTATCCTGGATGCCAGCGTATACAGCATGGACGGCAGCCTTATAGCCCGCGCCGGGGAGACCATCAGCGTGCGCGACCGGCTGGCTATCGAACACCAGCGCGCCGGCAGCTATTTTAACCATCAACTGGTGCGTACCATTATCGATAAGGACGGACCCAGCGGTTTTATCCGCCTGACCCTTGATACCCATGTGCTGGAAACCGAAGCCAAACAGGTGGATAACACCACCAACCTGCTGCGCCTGATGATTCTGCTGGCGCTGGCCATCGGTATTATCCTGGCCCGCACCCTGCTGCAAAACCGCCGCAGCCGCTGGCAGCAGTCCCCGTACCTGCTGACCGCCAGCACGCCGTTGGCGGAACGCAAAGGGGACGAAAACGACGCGCCGGCCCCGGCTGCGGCCACGCCCGATGATCCTGCGCGGACCAAAACCGACTAAGCGCGCGCATCAGGCACGCCTTGCGCCGTTGCCAACCTGCGCGTCTTGACCGGCGGAACAGCGCGTTGACGCCTTGCCGCCGGCCGCGTGGTCTTTATGCCGCGTCGCCGCGCAGCACCGACTCCAGCGCGATTTCGATCATCTCGTTAAACGTGGTCTGGCGATCCGCCGCGCTTAAGGCCTCGCCGGTACGGATATGGTCGGACACGGTGCAGATGGCCAGCGCCCTGGCGCCGAATTCCGCGGCCACGCCGTAGATACCGGCGGCTTCCATTTCCACGCCCAGGACGCCGTATTTTTCCATGACGTCGAACATCTGCGGATCGGGGGTATAAAACAGATCCGCCGAGAACAGATTGCCGACGCGCACATTGACCCCCGCCGCCTTGGCCGCGTCCACCGCGTGGCGCAGCAGGTCATAATCGGCAATGGCCGCAAAGTCATGATCCTTGAAACGCATGCGGTTAACCTTGGAATCGGTGCAGGCGCCCATGCCGATCACCACGTCGCGCACATTGACATCGCCGCGCAGCGCGCCGCAGGACCCGACCCGGATGATCTGTTCAACCCCGAACTCGGTAATCAGCTCCTTGGTGTAAATGGAGCAGGACGGGATGCCCATGCCGTGGCCCATAACTGAAATGGCCCGGCCTTTGTAGCTGCCGGTATAGCCCAGCATGCCGCGGACGTTATTGACTTCGCGCGGTTGCGTGAGGAAGTGATTGGCGATGTGCTGCGCCCGCAGTGGATCGCCGGGCATCAGGACCACATCGGCAAAATCACCTCGTTCAGCGTTAATATGCGGCGTCGCCATGTTGGTTTTCCTTATACTCAATAATAAAAAATAACGTTGTCCCGGCCCGCGCCGGGACAGGCAAAATCCTGACTACCTTCATGCCTGGAGGATGGATTTACCATAATCCATGGGTGTCAGGCCAAAATAATCCGCCACCGTCTGGCCGATATCGGCGAAGGTCCGGCGGTGCCCATAGGACCCCGGCCGGATGGCGGGGCCGTAGAGTAACACCGGCACGTGCTCGCGGGTATGATCGGTGCCGCGCCAGGTGGGATCGCAGCCGTGATCGGCGGTCAGAATGATCATATCCTCGCCGGTCACCCGCGCGAGCAGTTCCGGCAGGCGGCGGTCGAACAGCTCCAGCGCCGCCGCATAGCCGGCCACGTCGCGGCGGTGGCCATAGGATGAATCAAAATCGACAAAGTTGGTAAAGACGATGGTGTTATCGCCCGCGAGTTCCATTTCACGCAACGTCGCGTCGAACAGCGCATCCAGGCCGGTGGCCTTGATTTTTTTAGTGATGCCCACCTGGGCGTAGATATCGGCGATCTTGCCCACCGACACCACCTGCCCGCCCTTTTCTTCCACCAGCTTTTGCAATACCGTGGCGGAGGGCGGCTCCACCGCCAGATCATGGCGGTTGCCGGTGCGCTGGAAATGACCGCTTTTATCGCCGGTAAACGGCCGGGCGATCACCCGGCCGATATTGTAGCCGCCGGCGGTCAGCATCTCCCGGGCCAGCTCGCAGAGGTCGTACAAACGTTGCAGGCCGAACCGTTCTTCATGACAGGCTATCTGGAAAACCGAATCGGCGGAGGTATAGAAAATCGGCTTGCCGGTACGCATATGCTCCTCGCCCAGTTGATCCAGGATCACCGTGCCGGAAGAGTGACAGTTGCCCAGATATCCCGGCAGCCCGGCATCGGCGACCAGCCGGTCCAGCAGTTCCTGCGGGAAGCTGTTCTGGGGATCGGGGAAATAGCCCCAGTCAAACATCACCGGTACCCCGGCGATTTCCCAATGTCCGGACGGGGTATCCTTGCCCGAGGAGATTTCGCTGGCGTAGGCATAGGCGCCGATAATGTCCGCGTCGCGGTCAAGCCCCGGGGGAAAATGCCCGGTGGATTCCTCGGCGGCCTTTCCCAGTCCCAGGCGCGACAGGTTGGGCAGCCGCAGCGGTCCGCTGCGGCCCTGGTTGGCCTCGCCGCGCTGGCATCGTTCGGCAATATGGCCCAGGGTATCCGAGCCGCTGTCGCCGAATTTTTCCGCATCCGCGGCGGCGCCGATGCCGAACGAGTCGAGCACCATGATATAGGTACGTTTCATTGTCTTCTCCAACTGATTGATCCGCCCGCCGGATAAGGGCCCCGGCCCGGCGGATCAGAAAAAATCGCATGTATCCCGGCGAACGATATCGTCGCCGGAAGCGTCCCCGCGCAGTCAGTCATCCGCCGCGATACGCCGGTAAATCACCGGCAGGGCTTCAGGCGGCTGCGGCGTGAGGGTAATGGCCGCGCGCACCGTCTCCGCCGCCTGCATCCAGCCGGCTTCGCTGGCGGCGTGGATATTCGCCAGCGGCTGTCCGGGCTGCACCGCATCGCCCAGGCGCGCCATGTCGGTTAAACCGACGCTATAGTCGATGGCATCGCCGGCGCGCCGGCGCCCGCCGCCCATAGCCACCACGGCCAGGCCCAGGGCGCGGGTGTCCATGGCGCCGATAAAACCCGCTTGTTCGGCGAGCACCGGCTTGCTCAGCGTGGCTTTGGGCAAATAGTGCTCATAACGGCTGATAAAATCATGCGGACCGCCCTGTGCCGCGATCATGCGGCCAAAACGCTCCGCCGCTTCCCCATTGTCCAGTACCTGCTGCAGCCGCGCCATCGCCAGCGGTTCGGTGGCCGCCAATCCCGACGACACCATCATTTCGCTGCACAAGGCCATGGTGACCTCATACAGTCTGGGATTACGCTGTTCGCCGGTAAGGAAGCGCACCGCCTCGCGCACTTCCAGGGCATTGCCGGCGCTGGACGCCAGGACCTGGTTCATATCGGTCAACAGCGCCGTGGTCTTGCACCCGGCGCCGTTGGCGACGCCGACGATAGCGCGCGCCAGCGCTTCGGACTGCGGGTAATCGGGCATCAACGCCCCGGATCCGACTTTCACATCCATCACCAGCGCATCCAGGCCCTCGGCCAGTTTTTTGGCCAATATCGAGGCGGTAATCAGCGCAATGGAATCCACCGTGGCCGTGATGTCGCGGACGGCGTAAAACCGTTTATCCGCCGGCGCCAGGGAGTTGGTCTGGCCGATGATCGCCACGCCGACCTGTTTTATCATCGCGCGGAACGCCTGATCGTCAGGGAAAATATTCAGCCCCGGGATCGATTCGAGCTTATCGAGCGTGCCGCCGGTATGGCCCAGTCCGCGGCCGGAAACCATCGGCACGTAGCCGCCGCAGGCGGCAATCATCGGCCCCAGCATCAGCGAGGTGACATCACCCACGCCGCCGGTCGAATGCTTATCCAGCACCGGCCCGCCCAGGGCGCTGTTCTGCCAGTTAAGCACATGGCCCGAGTCGCGCATCGCCAGCGTCAGCGCCACCCGTTCCCGAATATCCATGTCGCGGAAAAAAACGGTCATCGCCAGGGCGGCGATCTGCCCTTCCGAAACCGTATTATCGCGGACCCCATTGATGAAAAACCGAATCTCTTCTTCACTCAGCGGCTCGCCGTCGCGTTTTTTACGAATAATTTCTTGTGCCAGGAACACGGTTACCCCCTGCAAAACAAAAATGGCTATCGCCCGGAAACGGGCGGGTTTGTCATTGCCTTCTCCAATGCTCAATCAGGGGATCAATAACCGTTATCCGTGACCTGCATATCCTGGCCCAATACGGTGAGCAGGCTGGCCAGCAGGCTTGATGCGCCGAAGCGGAAATGCCGGGCGTCAGCCCACAGCGGCCCCATGATCCGGTCCGCCAGCGCCAGGTAGGCCGCCGCTTCCGCCGCGGTGCGCACGCCGCCCGCCGGTTTTACGCCCACGTGCGCGCCGACGCCTTTGTCATGGATAACCGACAGCATGATTTCAACGCTTGAAAGCGTGGCATTGACCGGCACCTTGCCGGTGGAGGTTTTAATAAAATCAGCGCCGGCGTCGATGGCGATTTCGGCGGCGCGCCGGATAAGCTCCGGACGGCGCAGCTCGCCGGTTTCCAGGATCACCTTCAGCAGCACGCCGCTGTCGGCGCACAGCGCCTTGCAGCCGGCGACCAGATCAAATCCCAGTTGTTCATTGCCGGCCATCAGCGCCCGATAGGGAAACACCACATCGACTTCATCCGCGCCGTAGGCTACCGAAGCGCGTGTTTCCGCCAGCGCAATGGCGGCATCGTCATCGCCATGGGGGAAATTGGCGACCGTGGCAATCCGAATATCCGGCGTGCCCTGGCGCTGCAAGGCGCGCCTGGCGACGGGAATAAAGCGGGGGTAGATGCAAACGGCGGCGGTATTGCCGGCCGGGCTTTTCGCCTGTCGGCACAGGCTGACGACGCTGTCGGCGGTATCGTCATCATTCAGGGTGGTAAGATCCATCAGACCCAACGCACGGCGGGCCGCAACGGTTAAATCAATCATAATACTCTCCAACTTTTCGGTGTGGCGACGTAGCAACCGAATCTGTAAAAGGGGCGTCATGGCTATCGCGATAACGCGCCGTAACGTTGGCGAGCGGACTTGGTTCCATGAAGAAAGACCCGGAACCATGCTGATTTCCGGGCGTTAAAGATCCCTCTCACCGCATAAGCCTGAATCAAAGACGCAGGGTAAACGCATCCTGCCTTACGCGCTGGCTCTATTTTTCCACAATCGACGATAATAAGCTGCTTAAGGATTGAGATTTATGCGTGCGATCCCGATTATCAGCCGGAAAATTTTGCTATTGACAGGGCAAACCGAATAAATCCAGGGTATTGCGGTATATTATTTCGGCAATCTGCTCCGGCGGCTCCGGCCTGAGCGCGCATAACGACGCAAAGGTCACGCGCAGGCGTTCGGGACGATTGGCCTGCCCCTGAAAGCCGGACACCGGCATATCGGGCGCGTCGGTTTCCAGCAGCAAGCGGTCCAGGGGCAGCCTGGCCATTACCTGGCGTGTTTTATTGGCGCGCTCATAGGTAATGGTGCCGCCGACGCCGATATAATAACCCAATTTGGTAAACGCCACCGCCTGCTCGTAGCTGCCGGCGAACCCGTGCACCACCCCGGTGCGCGGTAAATCATGGCGCCGCAAAATCTGCGCCAGGCGATCGTGGGTGCGCCGGGAATGCAGGATCACCGGCAGATCATGGCGGCCGGCTAACTGGAGTTGGGCCGCCAATAACGCTTCCTGGCGCGGCATCATGGGCTCCGCCATATAATTGTCCAGGCCGATTTCCCCCACCGCCACCAGTCGTGGATGAGGCCGGCGCAAATGATGCGCCAGGGCCGACAGCCCGGCGTCATCATGGCGGGTGATGGCGATGGGGTGCAGGCCCAAGGCGGCATACAGCGCCTCATGGGCGTCGGCCAATGCCAGCACGGCGGCAAAGCGCTCCGCCTCCACCGCCGGCACGATAATGCGCTGCACGCCGGCCGCGGCGGCCAGGGCGAGGCTGTCGGTTTCGTGACCGCTGAAGGGGGCAAAATCAAAATGGCAATGGGTATCGATAAAGACCGGATTTATCATCGCGTATTACCTGCGCGTGCCTGGCGCACCCAAAAGGGAGGAGGAAAAGTAAATAGTAGCATCTTTAGCACGTGCGCGGAGAGGAAAGGGAACCACGCATTAACGGCTGGGAGGGGTGGTGCGCGGGGACCTGAAAAACGCTCCGGAGAGGTCGTCAACATGATGCGTATTGACTCCCTCTCCGGATAATAACCCTATCTATCGGTTACTGCTTAACGGACCGGGGGCCCGCTGATAAGGCTACATACGGCGACGGCCGGTAAACAGGCTTATCAGGAACAGGATAATACCCACGACGAAGACGATTTTAGCCGCCCATGCCGCCGTGCCTGCCAAACCACCGAACCCTAATGCTGCCGCAATCAAGGCAATGACCAGAAAAATAATGCCCCAACGAAACATAAGCTTCTCCTTACCCAAATGATGGAAATACAATTCTCGTGTTACCGGGAAACACGGACGTTAAACGCCCCGGACCGGCTTAATACTATTGGTTTTGCCGTACACGGTATCGCCCTGCGCTGCGCACCGGCAACGCAAAGCGACATTGACCGTTGGTTCTTTAGAGATTAGTACTTAAGATCGTTTTTGACACTTTTCACGCCGTCAACTGCTTTGGCGACGCTTTCGGCGCGCGAGGCTTCACGGGCATTTTTAACGTGGCCGCTCAGTTGCACGATGCCGTCGGACGTTTCCACTTTCACGTTGCGGGACGGGACGATGCTATCGGCAAGCAGCTTGGCTTTCACTTCGCTGGTAATCGCCGTGTCGCCGGCATAGGTTTTCACCGAAGCGTTGGTCGTTTCCTTCACGTGCAGCTTGTCGCTGACCGAGGTCACGCCTTCAACGGATTTGGCGGCGGTAACGGCGCGTTCAGCCTGGGCCTGGTTGGTCACAAAGCCGCTCAGGGTCACTACGCCGTTATTGGTCACCACGGAAATGTCGGTGCTGTTGATACCTTTATCGCCGACCAACGCGCTTTTCACCTTGGCGGTTACCGCGCTGTCGCCCATATAGTTTGAGGCGGTCTTCATCGTATTATCGATTTTGGCGCCGGTGCTGTTCGCCTCTGTCTTGATGGTATCGTTAGCCATCGCGGTGGAAGCCGCCAGGATGGAACCTAAAACCATAGCCGTGAGCGTTTTTGTCATCGTGATCTTATTCATTGATGTTTCCTTTTTAACTTGCCACCCGAATCAGGGTGTTTTCGCCACAAATAGCGGCCGGTCTAACTGCCTCCCGCGTTCGGCTGGGGAAGCATCCAAAAATGCAGAAATACCGCTCTCGTGATAAAGAGCAGCGTATCATACTGATTTGCACGGTTTTATTAGCTTATTTAACCGCTCCGTCAGAGACAATTTAACTATAGACTAGAAATAACAAATTGCATTGTTATCCGGGAAAAAAAGCTTAAATCCAATGATTAAGCAAGGATTTAGGAACATTCCGCACCCCGGCGCGGACATAACCATTCCGGCCGCAAGGCGCGGCGCGACAGGAAAGGCGGTGGATTCCGTCCCCACGCCGCGGCTAAAAAAGGCGGGCGCGCGGGGACGGGCGAAAAACTCGCGCCGGGAGGATCAATGCTCGCGGGTTTTGTGGAAATGGATGTCGGGATAGCGTTCCTGGGTCAGGTTGAGGTTAACCATGCTCGGAGCAATATAAGAAAGGTTATCGCCGCCGTCCAGGGCCAGGTTCAGTTCGTTCTTGCGCTTGAACTCCTCGAGTTTTTTCACATCGGCGCATTCGACCCAGCGGGCGGTGGACACATTGACCGACTCATACAGCGCCTCGACGTTGTATTCGCTTTTCAGGCGGGCCACCACCACTTCAAACTGCAACACCCCGACCGCGCCGACAATCAGGTCATTGTTGGTCAGCGGGCGGAATACCTGAACCGCGCCCTCTTCCGACAGCTGGACCAGCCCTTTCAGCAATTGCTTTTGCTTGAGCGGGTCGCGCAGGCGGATACGGCGGAACATTTCCGGCGCGAAGTTGGGGATGCCGGTAAACTTCATGTCCTCGCCCTGGGTGAAGGTATCGCCAATCTGGATGGTGCCGTGGTTGTGCAGGCCGATGATATCGCCGGGATACGCCTCTTCGATATGCGAGCGGTCGCCGGCCATGAACGTCAGCGCATCGGCAATCACCACATCCTTGCCCGTGCGGACCTGGCGCAGCTTCATGCCGGTTTCATAACGTCCCGACACCACGCGCATAAACGCCACGCGGTCACGGTGTTTCGGGTCCATATTCGCCTGGATCTTAAACACAAAGCCGGTAAATTTTTCTTCATCGGCGGTGACGACGCGGGTATTGGTCTTGCGCGGCATCGGCGGCGGCGCCCATTCAACCAGGCCGTCCAGCATATGATCGACGCCAAAGTTGCCCAAGGCGGTGCCGAAAAACACCGGGGTCAGCTCGCCGCGCAGGAAAGCCTGCTCTTCGAACTCGTGCGAGGCGCCCTGCACCAGCTCCAGCTCCTCGCGCAGCTGCGCCGCCAGATCCTCGCCGATGGCCGCGTCAAGATCCGGATTATGCAACCCCTTGACCGTGCGCACTTCCTGGATGGTATGGCCTTTACCGGTCTGGTAAAGATAGGTCTCATCCTTGTAGAGATGATAAACCCCTTTAAACAGCTTGCCGCAGCCAATGGGCCAGGTGATGGGCGCGCAGGCGATGCGCAGCTCGTGTTCGACCTCGTCGAGCAGTTCCGTCGGATCGCGGATATCGCGATCGACCTTGTTCATAAAGGTCAGGATCGGCGTATCGCGCAGGCGCGTCACCTCCATCAGTTTACGGGTACGATCTTCGACGCCTTTCGCGGAGTCGATGACCATCAGGCAGCAGTCCACCGCCGTCAGCGTGCGGTACGTATCTTCGGAGAAATCTTCATGCCCCGGCGTATCGAGCAGGTTGACCAGGGCGTCCCGGTAAGGGAATTGCATCACCGAGGTGGTAATGGAAATGCCGCGCTGCTTTTCCATTTCCATCCAGTCGGATTTGGCATGATGGCTTGAGCCGCGGCCCTTTACCGTACCGGCGGTAAGAATGGCGTGCCCGAATAACAGCACTTTTTCGGTGATGGTGGTTTTACCGGCGTCGGGGTGCGAAATAATCGCAAAAGTGCGCCGAGCCGCAACTTCCGCGGCGTAAGTGGCATTCTTCATCTTCTGTTTCTCGATGGGTACATACAAATTATGGGCTGGATCGCTGGTGCTAGATTCTACATGGAGAAAGTGCGCATTGATAGTGTGCGCACTGGCGCGCGGCGGTGCGGTTCACCCCAGCGGCAGCGCCATGATGATGGCATCCTCGCGCCCGACGGCGGACGGGTAGTAATCACGGCGCACCGTGACATCGTTAAAGCCAAGGGACCGGTACAGCGCGATGGCGGGCCGGTTGGATTGCCGCACCTCCAGCCACAGCGTCAGGATATCTCGCTGTTCCAATTGGGCGATGAGATGTTCCAGCAACGATCGGCCCAGGCCGCGGCGCTGGAAATCCGGATGCACGGCAATGTTGAACAGCGTCGCCTCGTCCAGCACGGTCTGGGTGATGGCGAACGCCGCCAGGGTATCCGCCACGGTCAGCTTGAGATTCAGGTAACGCTCGCCCTGGTTGCTGGCAAAGGTTTTCGCCGTCCAGGGGAACGCGTGGCTGGCCTGCTCTATATGCCAGGCGGCGGCCAGGTCAGAGACCGTCAGCGCGGAAATCTGGTTCATGATGACAAATCTGCCGCCAAAGATCGCGCTTGGCTGCTGCGTTGCCCAGCAGTTCAGCCAGCGGCGGGGTGAAAAGGGAAACACCGGACAGGGGACGCGTCGCCTCGCGCCCGAGCCACCAGCTATGGCAGCGGGTGTCTTCCGGCAGCATCGCCACCTGTTCCGGCGTGAGCGGATACAGCTGACCGGGCGCAAGATCCAGGCTGCGCGCCACATCGCCCACCAGGGGATGGTCGATGGGCGGCAAGGGGCTGGCTATCAGCAGCAGGCGGACATCGGCGGGCAGGACGACCGCCACTTCTCCCTGCAGGGACGCGGGGCGTCGCAACGCCCATTGCGTGATGCCCAATTGCTGTAACTGCCAGTCTCGTCTCGACGCCATACTGATCCTATTCGCGGTCGTTGCATATCAATCCATCGCACATCAGGCGATAAAGTCCATCGAACATCGGACAATAAAGCACTATACTCCCCGCTCAGATTAATGAGGAGCCTTTGTCGCATGTCAGTATTAACACCAGCCAGTGAAGTCATACTCCGTCACGAGGACATTTTTTCAGATAAACGCGTACTGTTCGCCGGCGATGTGCAGGATCTCCTGCCGGCGGAACTGGACGCCCAAAACGTATGTGTCCACACCGCCTGGTATCACCACTGTCTGGCACTGCGCGATAAAATGGACGATGGGTCCGTGCAGTACGGCCTGGTCGCCGACGCGGAATTTGTCCGCGAATGCGATACTTTACTCTATTTCTGGCCGAAAAATAAGCCGGAAGCACAGTTCCAGCTCACCAACCTCCTCGCGCTGCTGCCGGTGGGCAGCGATGTCTTCGTGGTGGGGGAAAACCGCAGCGGCGTACGCAGCGCCGAGCCGTTCCTGGCGCCCTACTGTCCCCTGGTGAAAATCGACAGCGCCCGCCGCTGCGGCCTGTATCACGGCCGGCTGGAAACAGCGCCGCGCTTCGACCTCGAGTCTTACTGGAACGAATATCAGCTCAACGGGTTGACGGTGAAAACGCTGCCGGGCGTATTCAGCCGCGACGGGCTCGACAGCGGCAGCCAACTGCTGTTGTCCACCTTTGATCAGCCGCTCAGCGGCGAGGTGGCCGATATCGGCTGCGGAACCGGCGTCCTGGCCGCCGTCCTGGCGAAACGCTCGCCGGGCATTAAGCTGACCCTCGGGGATGTACACGCGCCGGCGCTGGCCGCAAGCCAGGCCACGCTCGAGGCGAACGGCCTGACCGGCAACGTGGTCGTCAGCGATGTGTATTCAGCGATGCCGGGACGTTTTGACCTGATTATTTCCAACCCGCCGTTCCACGACGGCATGCATACCAATCTGCAGGCGGCCGAAAACCTGATCCGCGGCGCGTTAACCCATTTGCGCATCGGCGGGCAGTTGCGCATCGTCGCCAATGCGTTTTTGCCCTATCCGGCCTTGCTGGATTCCATTTTCGGCAGCCATGCCGTGCTGGCGCAAAATGGCCGCTTCAAGGTTTTCCAGGCGGTCCATACCGTCTCGCGCGGCAAGGATAAAGATAAAGCCGGCAAACGCGGCTAACGGGCAACCCTCCCGCCGCCGCCGCGCGCGCCGATGCGGCGGCGGCTATTTTTTTGCGCTAAATACCCGCTTTGGTTTAAATAATTATTGACGTTGACGCTAAAACCTCTAGAATTCGCCTCCGTGGTGGCAGGGCTTATGCCTTGCCGGTGCCGGGCGATGGTGGCGGAATTGGTAGACGCGCTAGCTTCAGGTGTTAGTGTCCTTTCGGACGTGAGGGTTCAAGTCCCTCCCTTCGCACCAAATACAACCACGATGTTATTAGCATAAAAAGATGTTGCCGGATTGCACGCGATGGTGGCGGAATTGGTAGACGCGCTAGCTTCAGGTGTTAGTGTCCTTACGGACGTGAGGGTTCAAGTCCCTCCCTTCGCACCAATCGGTAACCAGAACGAAAGCACGCCGTACCCCGGTACAGGCGGCCTGTTCTGAATAAAAAGTTTTACGTGTAAGTATGAGATGAATAGCCTGCGATGGTGGCGGAATTGGTAGACGCGCTAGCTTCAGGTGTTAGTGTCCTTACGGACGTGAGGGTTCAAGTCCCTCCCTTCGCACCATATTCATGCTCGTTTTTTCACGGTAGATACCGCAGCGCCGCTGACCCTTCGTCAGTCCGTCGCGTCGGTCAGGCATGCAGCTACGCTGCGCCCCTCCAGCCTCTACGGCTTCTTTTCCCCTGTTTTCGCATCACGCTCCATCGGCGAGTGACAGCCACGTGTAAAGCTGTTAAATTATTCTATTAATTTTCTAAGCCAAACTTTCATAATAACGATACCAAATTATTAATAATCATAGTTTATTCAGAATTCTTGTCGTCTGTTATTGCCATAGTGGACAGCCGGGGCTAAAAAGTTAAGACATGATAAATACCTACAGCTATGAAGAACTCCGCAGGAGTAAGCTTCGCCTGTCGTTGCTATTGTTTTTGCTGCTTAATATCGCTTTTTCGGTTTTTTATGTCGCCACCGCCCTGAATAATACCCATTCTCCCACGCCGCCATCCATACTGGTGGCGATCGTTTGTGTAATTACTTTAATGATGAGTAATTACAAAATGAGAAATTATGCTCATCAACTGAATGTTTTTGCAATTATTATTGGCTTACTCTGGGCCTGGCATATCGCCGTGCGCTATAACCAGCTTCAGCCCGCTGAGAATAATTTCCTGCTCTTCAGCCTGATGATGGTATTTTTCATCAGCGCTATTTCGCTGGCCGATTATTTCGTGGCGTTTTGCCTGCACAGCCTGCCGCCGGCGCTGATGGTTATCGTGCTGGATCAGTTCAACCATATCCTGGTCTTGCTGTTCACCATTGCGCTGCCGCTGATAAGCTTTACGCTGCACAGCCTGATGCAAAAACGCAGCGAAGCCTTTACGGCGGAACTGGTCAACCGGCTCAGCGAAGAACGGGAAAAATTCAGCGATCTCAGCATGATAGATCCCCTTACCGGCCTGTTTAACCGCCGGGGCCTGCAAAACAAGCTCAGCAACCTGACGGGCAACGGCCCCACCAGCCATTATATTCTGCTGCTGGATATCGACCATTTCAAAGCCTACAACGACAATTACGGCCACACCATGGGCGACAAGGCCTTGGTCGCCGTAGCTGTGGCTATTCGCGATGCGGTGCGCTCCCGGGACATCGTGGTGCGCTACGGCGGCGAGGAGTTCCTGATACTGCTGATAGACGTCGATGACGGATATGCCCTGACCTGTGCTGAAAATGTCAGGCAGGCCGTGCTGGATTTAAAAATCCCGCATTTATTTAACGATCAGGTTTCCACCACCGTGACCCTTAGCGCCGGAATTGCCATTATGGCCGACAGCGATATAGAAGCTTCGCTTACCGCTGCCGATGGCGCCCTATATTTGGCAAAAAAACGCGGCAGGAATTCGGTCGAAATCGCCCCGTTAAATTCTTTTAGGCAAAATACCCAAACGGCTGAATCCTGATATGAATGCCCGGGCCGCGTTTAATGCCGCGGCCCGCCATTATTTATAAGGCCGCCGGGAGAGACATTTATATTTCAGCAAAATATCCCTCAGTATTATCTTAATAACCCGCACCCGCGCCTACCCCAATATCCCGCCGTCAATTAACGCTAACCGATTATATTATATACAGTTAATAAACAAACTTGCTGACGGGCCAATCCGGCACTAGGCTTAGGACAGTTCATTATTCATCTGACGGAGGACAGGATGAGCAAAAAAATCGCAGTCTTAATTACTGATGAATTCGAAGATGCGGAGTTTACCTCGCCGGCCCAGACCTATCAGCAGGCCGGACACCAGGTCATCACCATCGATAAAAAAGCGGGCCAAACCGTCACCGGCAAGCGCGGCGAGGCCAAGGTGACCATTGATAAGTCCATCGACGAGGTCAATGTGGACCAATTCGACGCCCTGTTGTTGCCCGGCGGCCACTCGCCTGATTCCTTGCGCGGCGACGACCGTTTTGTTGATTTCACGCGGGCCTTCGCGCAAAGCGGCAAACCGATTTTCGCCATTTGCCATGGCCCGCAGTTGCTGATAAGCGCCGATGCGGTACGCGGTAAAAAAATGACCACGGTAAAAGCGGTGGCGGTGGATTTAAAAAATGCCGGCGCCGACTTTTTTGATAAAGAAGTGGTCATTGATAACGATACCCTGGTAACCAGCCGCACACCGGATGATTTACCGGCGTTTAACCGGGAATCGCTGCGTATTCTCAATAAGAAATAACCCAGGGCATCCGCCCGGGGTCTCAGGCCTGGCGACTGGCCAGGCCTGTATCAGCTTCATCGTCTTCGCGCTTCCAGCTCAGCTTGGTGCCGAACCCCAGCTTATTGTTGGTCAGCTTAATTTCATCCAGACGCAAACGCCATATGGGCGAGGTCGCGAGCTTGGCCAGCGGGAAGCGCGCGGTATACTGCTTGCGCGCCGTCTGGGCCGCGTCGCCGGTGATCTGATTAACCTCGCCGCTATACTGTATGCCCTTGATAAGACTGATGGTAACGGTCTGATCGCTGATGGTGCCGGCGACATGTTGATTCTCCGCCAGCAGGATGCCGTGGCGGGTGGTATGATCCGTTAACATATATAACGACAGATCGGGTTCGTTCAGCACATAGAAGCAATTGGCGCACCATAAGGTCTGCGCGTCGCCGGTGCAAAGCGTTAAAACATGCTGCTTTTTCAGGTAAGCTACGATGGCTTTCAGGGGGTCGTCCGTTCGCACGATAATCTCTTATCCTTTATAAGGTTATAACCAGCATATCGCCACGTGTTCTTGCATGTCCAATTAATTATGCGCAACTTTTGCAAACCTTGCACAGCGTATTAAGGGCTTAATATCGTCCTTTACGCCTGACGGTTAAAGTAGGTACCATCATAGCTGTTTCTGGAAATATTACCCATGGACTCTTTGC
Organism: Sodalis sp. C49; assembly: GCF_046352915.1. Lineage (NCBI taxonomy): Bacteria > Pseudomonadati > Pseudomonadota > Gammaproteobacteria > Enterobacterales > Bruguierivoracaceae > Sodalis > Sodalis sp. C49. Next base: position 2,710,495 of record NZ_CP163303.1, read on the forward strand.
CCAAGAGGCCATTTCCCACTAGATTTCGTTTGGCTGCTTAAGGCGCAATTCCATGACCCCTTGCTGGCATATTTACCTGATTCGCACCGCCGGCGGCGCCCTCTATACCGGCGTGACCACCGATGTGGCCCGGCGGCTGGCGCAGCACCAACGCGGCAGCGGCGCCAAGGCCCTGCGCGGCAAAGGTCCGTTGCTTCTGGTCTACCACTGCCCGGCCGGCGATCGGGGGGGGGCATTGCGATGGGAGTATCGCATCAAGCAGCTGACGCGGGCGCAAAAGGAGCGGCTGGTCGCGAGCCAGGCTTCAACGCTTGAGGCGATCTGGCCGAGCCTGCAGCCGCAACGGCGTACCGGCGACTATCCGGGAAATAGCGGGCAGCCGGCCGTCAAAGCGCCAGCTGATTAAACGGCTCGGCGTATTCCACCCGGCCGCTGACGCCCTCCAGCGCATCCTCCGCCAGGGTAAACAGCTGGAAGGCGGCTTCCGCGCCGGGCCAGCGGCAATGCAGCTGTGAACGCGCGGCGGGAATGAAACCGAAGCGCGAATAATAGTCGGGCGCGCCCAGGACCACCACGGCGCGATAACCGAACTCGTTAAGGGTGTCCAGCCCCTCATAGATCAGCTGCCGGGCGATGCCCTGGCGGCGGAAAGCGGCCTCCACCGCCAGCGGCGCCAGGCCGACCCACTGACAATCCTCGCCGCCAATCCACACCGGGCTGAACGCCGCGTAGCCGATAACCCCGCCTTCGTCGTCCGTGGCCACGATACCCAGGGTCAGCAGCCCATCCTCACGCAGGCGATGGACCAGCTCCGCCTCGGCGTCGCGCCCGAAGGCCCGCCGCAGCAGGCTGTCGATTCCCGGCGCATCCACCGGTATTTCCACGCGTATCAGCACGGCTGGGATACGTGGATGCCCTCGGCATCCACGCCCTCCTGCAAGCCGGCCTGAATAAAGGCGGCAATCTGCATCAGCGCCGCGCGCAGCAAGGGCGGCATGGTGGCCAGATCAATCGAATCCATGAGATTTTTCACGTACAGGCCAAGCTCGGTATCGCCTTCGATGCGCAGCCGGCGCTGGAAAAACAACGTGTCGGGGTCCTCCTTACGGGCGGCGATAAGGATCAGATCGTTGGCATTGCCGCTGAAGCTGACATCGGCCCGCGCCTGGCGGCTGACCTTCAGTTGCTCATTTTCGACGGTCATATACCATACCAGCGCGATATCCTCGACCTCGATCCTAAGCCAGCGCCCCTCCAGAAAAGCCAGTTCACCCTCGGCCAGCGCTGCGCGAAACTGCCAGCGCAGCGCCTGTTCCAACACCTGACGCTGCAACGCGAACGGTGTCAGTGTGATCGGCAAGCGCAACAGCGACGGCCCCCGGCGCACCAAGTGTGCTCGTAGTTTTTCCAACACTGTTTCTACTCCTCTAAACGAATCTGCGCCTATTTTGCCACAGTGGTTAAAACCAGTCGGGGTCTACATCAATTATTCATAAAGAAAGATTGCTTATTTAAGCATAGCCGTCGCAGCTTTAAATGCTGTCATTACGCCATAAGCTGCCTCAAATCAATCTTTCCCGCGCCAACCTTATTTAGAATTGCCATAACGACTATGCATCATTTGCTGCTAAAACAACCCGTTGGCTAATGATCCTTTACGGCATGACACGCTCTGCGCCCATGCCAACACACTATTCGGGAGCTTTATGGAGCTGCTCTGTCCCGCCGGGAACCTTCCGGCCCTCAAGGCTGCCGTCGATAACGGCGCCGACGCGGTGTATATCGGCCTGAAGGACGATACCAACGCCCGCCATTTCGCCGGCCTGAATTTTACCGACAAACGTCTGCAGGAAGCGCAGGAGTACGTGCATCGCCACGGACGAAAACTGCATATCGCCATTAATACATTTGCCCACCCTGACGGTTACGCGCGCTGGCAACGCGCCGTGGATATGGCGGCCCAGGCGGGGGCGGACGCGCTGATCCTGGCGGATCCCGCCATGCTGGAATACGCCGCCGCGCGTTATCCGCAGATTGAACGCCATGTCTCGGTGCAGGCGTCCGCCACCAACGAGGCGGCCATCCGCTTCTACCAACAGCATTTTGACGTGGCGCGGGTGGTGCTGCCGCGCGTGCTGTCGATGCATCAGGTGAAACAGCTGGCGCTTATCAGCCCGGTACCGCTGGAAGTGTTCGCCTTCGGCAGCCTGTGCATCATGGCGGAGGGGCGCTGCTATCTCTCCTCCTACCTGACGGGCGAATCGCCCAATACCGTCGGCGCCTGTTCACCGGCGCGTTTCGTGCGCTGGACGCAAACCGGCTCCGCCATGGAATCGCGTCTGAACAACGTCCTTATCGACAGCTACGGCCCGGACGAAAACGCCGGCTACCCGACGTTGTGCAAGGGCCGCTATTACGTGGACGGACAGAAGTATCATACGCTGGAGGAGCCGACCAGCCTCAATACGCTGTCTTTGCTTCCCGAACTGCTGGCGGCCAATATCGCCTCGGTGAAAATCGAAGGACGGCAGCGCAGCCCCGCTTACGTCAGCCAGGTGACCAAGGTCTGGCGCCAGGCTATCGACAGCTGTATCGCCAATCCCCAGGATTTTGCGCCGCTGCCCGCATGGACCGAGGCGCTGGGCGCGGTGTCCGAAGGAACGCAAACCACGCTTGGCGCCTATCATCGCCGCTGGCAGTAACAGGAGACCCGACATGAAATATGCATTGGGGCCGGTACTCTATTACTGGCCGAAACCGGATATCGAAGCCTTTTACCAGGCGGCGTGCGACAGCAGCGCCGATATCATTTATCTGGGCGAGACCATTTGCAGTAAACGCCGCGCCATGAAAACCGGCGATTGGCTGTCGCTTGCCAAAGCGGTGGCGTCCGCCGGCAAGCAGGTGGTGATTTCCACGCTGGCGCTGATTCAGGCGCCATCGGAATTAAGCGAGCTGAAACGTTATCTGGACAACGGCGAGTTTCTGCTGGAGGCGAACGATATCGGCCTGGCGCACCTCGCGGCGGAACACCGGCTGCCGTTTGTCGCCGGTCCCGCCTTGAATTGCTATAACGCCTATACCCTGCGCATCCTGCACCGCCAGGGCATGGTGCGCTGGTGTATGCCGGTGGAGCTGTCCAGGGAATGGCTGGGCAATATTCTGGCGCAATGCGACGAGCTCGGTTTTCGCGGCGGGTTTGAAGTGGAACTGTTCAGCTACGGCCACCTTCCCCTGGCCTATTCCGCCCGCTGTTTTACCGCGCGTTCGGAAAACCGGCCGAAAGACGAATGTGAAACCTGCTGCATTAAGTATCCGCAGGGGCGCGAGGTCTTGTCGCAGGAACAGCAGCGGGTATTCGTCCTCAACGGCATCCAGACCCAAAGCGGCTATTGCTATAACCTGATTAACGAACAGACCTCCATGCAAGGTATGGTGGATGTGGTACGGCTGTCGCCGCAGGGAATGGATACCCTCGCCATGCTGGAGCGTTTTAGGGCCAACCAGCAGGGACAGCAGCCCCTGGCGCTGGCGCGCGACAGGGACTGCAACGGCTACTGGCGGCGTATCGCCGGGCTGGAACTGGTGGAGTAGCGGGCGTCCCCAAGGCGTGCGCCGCGGATTCGGCGGTCGATAACCCTACAAATATTAGTAGTATCGGAAAGCGGAAAATTGGGTAATACTCATAGTTATCATTAGCCCGCAAAGCTATGGGCGACGACTGACTGTGAGTTTACTTATGATTAAACAACAACCTATCGCTTTTTCGCTGCTCGACCTGGCGCCGGTACCCCAGGGCTCCACGCCCCGGCAGGCGTTTGAATGCTCGCTTGATCTCGCCCGCCACGCCGAGGCATGGGGCTATCATCGTTACTGGGCGGCCGAGCACCACAATATGACCGGTATCGCCAGTGCCGCCACCGCGGTGCTGCTGGGCTATATCGCCGGCGGCACCACCACGCTGCGGATAGGCTCCGGCGGCGTAATGCTGCCGAACCATTCGCCGTTGGTGATTGCCGAACAGTTCGGCACGCTGGCAACCCTTTACCCCAAACGTATCGATCTGGGCCTGGGACGCGCCCCGGGCACCGATCAGCGTACCATGATTGCCCTGCGCCGCCATTTGGCCGGCGAGGTGGATAATTTCCCGCGCGACGTGCAGGAGCTGTTGGGCTATTTCGACGACGCGAAGCCGGGCCAGCCGGTGCAGGCCGTGCCGGGACAGGGATTGCATGTGCCAATCTGGCTGCTGGGCTCCAGTCTGTACAGCGCCCAGCTGGCGGCGGCATTGGGGCTGCCGTTTGCCTTCGCCTCGCATTTCGCGCCGGACCTGTTGTGGCAGGCATTGGATCTCTACCGCCGGAATTTCAAACCGTCCGCCTCCCTCGAACAGCCTTACGCCATGGTGTGCATCAATGTGGTGGCCGCCGACAGCGAACGCGACGCGCGTTTCCTGTTTACCTCCATGCAGCAGCAGTTCATTAACCTGCGCCGCGGCCGGCCCGGCCCGCTGCCGGCGCCGGTGCAGGACCTCGACGCGTTATGGTCGCAAGGCGAGCAATATGGCGTGGAACAGGCGCTGCGCATGTCGGTGGTGGGCGATCGCGATCAGGTGCGCGCCGGGCTGCAGGCGATTATCGATAAAACCGGCGCGGATGAGCTGATGATCAACGGCCAGATTTTTGATCACCAGGCCCGGCTGCGTTCGTTTGAGCTGGCGATGGCGGCGCGGTCGGCACTGACGGCGTAATCGCTTGTTAAATCCCACCTGACCCTGTCCCCCGAGCCGGGTTGCCTTCCGCCATAAAAAAACCCGCCGCAGCGGGTTTTTTTATCATTCAGCGATTATGCATCACGGCGACGCGTGGTCGGCGCGGCGGCGGCATCGCCTTCGCGACGCGGCCCGCGCTGGCCGTCACGGCTGCCGCTGAAACGACGTTCCGCCGGCGCGCCGCCTTCACGGCTGCCGCTGAAGCTGCGACGACCGGCGGGAGCACCGTTGCCGCCTTCACGACGTTCGCCGCCAAAGGCGCCACGCGGCGCACCGGCACCGCCGCCACGGCGTTCACCGCGCGGCGCGGCCACTGCTTCGCCGACAAACTGCATGTTCATCGGTTTATTCAGGATGCGCGTACGGGTGAAATGCGACAGCATATCGCCCGGCATGCCTTTCGGCAGCTCAATGGTGGAGTGGGAAGCAAACAGCTTGATATTGCCGATATAGCGGCTGCTGATATCGCCTTCGTTGGCAATGGCGCCCACGATATGACGTACTTCAACGCCGTCATCACGGCCCACTTCAATGCGGTACAGATCCATTTCGCCAACGTCGCGACGTTCACGGCGGGCCGGACGTTCGCCACCGCGATCGGCGCCTTCAGGGCGACGTTCGTCACGATCGCGGAACTCGCTGCGCGGACGACGATTAATGACCGGATCAGGCGGCAGGATCAGCGGGCGTTCGCCCTGGGCCATTTTCAGCAACGCGGCGGCCAGCGTTTCCATATCCAGCTCTTCCGCCGGCTGTAATTTAGCCAGCAGCGCGCGGTACATATCCAAATCGCTGCTTTCCAACTGGGCCTGGACCTTGGCGGCGAATTTAGCCAGGCGACGCTGGCTCAGGACGTCACCGGTCGGGATTTCCACTTCCGGAATGGTCAGCTTCATGATGCGTTCGATATTACGCAGCAGGCGGCGTTCGCGGTTTTCAACAAACAGCAGCGCACGGCCGGCGCGGCCCGCACGGCCGGTACGGCCGATACGGTGAACGTAGGACTCAGAATCCATCGGGATATCGTAGTTCACGACCAGGCTGATGCGATCAACATCCAGGCCGCGCGCAGCTACATCGGTGGCAATCAGGATATCGAGGCGGCCGTCCTTCAGGCGGTCCAGCGTTTGCTCACGCAACGCCTGGTTCATATCGCCGTTCAGCGCCGCGCTGTTGTAGCCGCTGTGCTCCAGCGCTTCCGCCACTTCCAGCGTGGCATTTTTGGTGCGCACGAAGATGATGGCGGCGTCAAAGTCTTCCGCTTCCAGGAAACGGACCAGCGCTTCATTCTTACGCATGCCCTGCACCGTCCAGTAGCTCTGGCTGATGTCCGGACGGGTGGTGACGCTTGATTGAATGCGCACTTCCTGCGGGTCGTTCATAAAACGACGGGTAATGCGGCGAATCGCTTCCGGCATGGTGGCCGAGAACAAGGCGGTCTGATGCTTGGCCGGGATCTGCGCCATAATGGTTTCGACGTCTTCGATAAAGCCCATGCGCAGCATTTCATCGGCTTCGTCCAGCACCAGTCCGCTTAATTTGGACAGGTCGAGGGTGCCGCGTTTCAAATGGTCGAGCAAACGACCGGGCGTGCCCACCACCACCTGCGGACCCTGGCGCAGGGCGCGCAGCTGCACGTCATAACGCTGGCCGCCGTACAGCGCCACCACGTTAATGCCTTTCATGTGCTTGGCAAAATCGGAAATCGCTTCCGCGACCTGCACAGCCAGCTCACGGGTCGGCGCCAGCACCAGCACCTGCGGTACAGCCAGTTCGGCATTGATATTGTGTAATAAAGGCAGGGCAAACGCGGCGGTCTTGCCGCTCCCGGTTTGCGCCATACCCAAGACGTCGCGTCCCGCGAGCAGCTGCGGAATACATTCTAACTGGATCGGCGATGGTTTTTCATAACCCAGGTCGGTCAGGGCGTTCAGGATGGGGGTGGAAAGCCCCAGATCGGCAAAATTAATTTCTGCTTTGGTTTCAACTTCAGACATGTACACGTGCCTCATTTCATCATGGCGGCCAGTCTACATACCTCGTCGTGAAAACATTCATTCATTTTCATCAAAAGTGTGAACCGGCTCAAATTGGATTTAAAACGAACAAACAAGCCCTCACCCTTGCAGATGATAAAAAAGGTAATGGGCTGAATAGTTTAGTTCGTCAGCTATTGCTGGTCCGATTCTGATAGGTCGTCTTGCCCTTGGCCTAAGAGCGCCAATTCCAACAATGCATAGCGGTGCTCAACAAAGTTATGTACGTTGTTAGCGACCGTCAGTTTGAACAGCGCCGAAGCGGAGTTCTTGTCCCCCAGACTTAGGTAATGCTTACCTAAATAGAAGTCAGTTTCACTGAGATGCTCGGCGAGCGAAGTGTTATCCGTTGCGTCCGCCTTAAGGCGCTCCATCAGCGTAGTTTCACTGATGTCCCCCAGGTAGAACTCGACAATATTCCATCCCCATTGCCCCCTGTTCGCTTTTTTATAGCGCTGAGTCAGCGCGTCTTTGGCTTTGTTGGTATCGATTTGTTTCTCAACCAGATAAAGCCACAGCGAACGGAAAGGATCATTTGGGTCGTCGCGATAAAACGCCTGCAGATCATCCTGCGCCAAACGGTAGCGGCCTCCATAATACAAGGCAATGCCACGGTTTAAATACGCGTAGTTGTAAGTTGGATCAAGCTCTAGTACAGAATCAAACGCTTCATAGGCAGCATCAAAATTGCCTGCCTGCGTCAAATAAATGCCGAGATAGTTAAAAACCTCAGGCATATCAGGCCGGATAGCCAACGCTTGTGAAAAATCATTTCGCGCCAGCGCTCTCAACCCGAGACTATCATACAGCACTCCGCGCTCATATAATAGCTGTGCTCGTTCATCATCGGTTAGTGCCCGGCTCGCCAGGATTTGTTCCATGCGTGCCAGGATGACTTCCTGTTGTAACGTCGGCTGTAATGGCACAGCTAAAACGTCATCTTTACGCCAATCAATGTTGCTGCATCCTGCCAGCATAAACGCCATCGCAACGAACCACCAGCGCAAGTAAGGCCTCATTTCCCACTCCCGAAGAAAAACATTGGATGAACGTCCTGTCCCCCATCGGCTTAACACAAGGCGTCCCGCCCTTGTGATACGAACAGCTCCCTACCCGGTAAGGAGCTGTAAAATGCGCTAACAGTTATTCTACTCTAATTCCGTGCTGATTATTCTACTTCCGGCACAACCTGATCCTGCCCGGGCGCGGTCGCTTCCTTGATGCTCAGGCGCACACGCCCCTGGCGATCGACTTCCAGGACCTTAACCGGGACTTCCTGACCCATCTGCAGGAAGTCGGACACTTTCTCCACGCGCTTGTCGGCGATTTGCGAGATATGCACCAGACCTTCCTTGCCGCCGCCGATGGCCACAAACGCGCCAAAATCAACGATACGGGTCACTTTACCATTATAGATGCGGCCCACTTCGATTTCAGCGGTAATCTCTTCGATACGACGAATGGCATGACGGGCTTTTTCACCATCGGTCGCCGCCACCTTCACCGTACCGTCATCTTCGATTTCGATGGTGGTGCCGGTTTCTTCGGTCAGCGCGCGGATAACCGAGCCGCCTTTACCAATCACGTCCTTGATCTTGTCGGGACTGATTTTAATGGTATGGATACGCGGCGCGAACTGGGAGATATCGCCGCGCGGAAGGCTGATAGCCTGTTCCATCACGCCCAGGATATGCAACCGGGCGCCTTTGGCCTGGTTTAACGCCACCTGCATGATTTCGCGGGTGATGCCTTCAATCTTAATATCCATTTGCAGCGCGGTCACGCCTTCACGGCTGCCGGCCACCTTGAAATCCATGTCGCCAAGATGATCTTCGTCGCCCAGGATATCGGACAGGACCACAAAATTGTCGCCTTCCTTCACCAGGCCCATCGCGATGCCGGCAACGGCCGCCTTGATAGGCACCCCTGCGTCCATCAAGGCCAATGACGCGCCGCAAACGGAGGCCATGGACGAAGAACCGTTGGATTCCGTAATTTCCGATACCACACGCACGGTATACGGGAATTCACTCGCTTTAGGCATTACCGCCAGCACACCGCGTTTCGCCAGGCGGCCATGGCCGATTTCGCGACGTTTCGGCGAGCCGACCATACCGGTTTCGCCAACGCAGTACGGAGGAAAGTTATAGTGTAGCAGGAAACGGTCGGTACGCTCGCCGGTCAGCTCATCAATGTTCTGGGCGTCGCGTTCGGTGCCGAGGGTGGCGGTCACCAGCGCCTGGGTTTCGCCGCGGGTAAACAGGGCGGAGCCATGGGTGCGCGGCAGTACGCCGGTACGGATATCCAGGCCGCGGATCATGTCTTTTTCGCGACCGTCGATACGCGGTTCGCCACGCAATACGCGGCTACGGACCACGGTTTTTTCCAGGCTGCCCAGCAGTTCCTTGATGTCGCCTTCGTCGAGGGTGTCGTCCTCGGCCTGCAGCGCGGCAACCACATCGGCCTTGATGGCGTTGACCTGGGCGTAGCGCTCAAGTTTTTCCGTAATATGGTAAGCATCGCCCAGGCGGCCTTCAGCCAGTGCGGCAACGCGGCTTTGCAGCGCGGCGTTGACTTCCGGGGCATGCCATTCCCATTTCGGTTTGCCGGCTTCGGCAACCAGGGCATTGATATTGTCGATGACAATCTGCTGTTGTTCGTGGCCGAACACCACCGCGCCCAGCATTTCGTCTTCGCTTAGCAGCTGCGCTTCGGACTCAACCATCAGCACAGCGTTCGCGGTGCCGGCGACCACCAGGTCCAGACGGCTTACGGCCAGTTCGGCCATGGTCGGGTTCAGGACGTACTGGCTATCGATATAACCGACACGCGCCGCGCCGATCGGGCCGCTGAACGGAATGCCGGACAGACTGAGGGCGGCGGAAGCGCCAATCATCGCCACGATATCCGGGCTTACCTGGGGATTGACCGATACCACGGTGGCAATCACCTGGATTTCATTGAGGAAGCCTTCCGGGAACAGCGGGCGAATCGGACGGTCAATCAGACGGGAAATCAGGGTTTCGCCTTCGCTGGGACGGCCTTCGCGACGGAAGAAGCCACCCGGGAAACGCCCGGCGGCATACGTTCTTTCCTGGTAGTTCACGGTCAGCGGGAAAAAACTCTGTCCCGGCTTGGCCTGCTTGGCCCCGACCACGGTAACGAATACCGCGGTGTCGTCCATGCTGACCATCACGGCGGCGGTCGCCTGGCGAGCCATCATACCGGTTTCGAGGGTGACGGTATGTTGGCCGTATTGAAACTTGCGCACGATCGGATTTAGCAAAATGATATCCTTTTTCAGGGTGAGCATAATCAGAAAAACTCACCGATGACTAACCCATCTTCTTATCGCATCCTCGCGACTAATGACAATCCTTACCCTGCGGATAAAGTCTCTCATTAGCCGCGCGTATGTCAGCAATTGAAGAATCTACTTAAGCAACAACGCATTACCGGGAAAGGTTATTGCTCCCTAGAAGAAAGGGGCCACATAAGGCCCCTTTCTACCGAAACTGTCTGGCTTAGCGACGCAGGCCCAGGCGCTCGATCAGGCCGGTGTAACGTGCGACATCTTTACCTTTCAGGTAGTCAAGCAGCTTACGACGCTGTGAAACCATACGCAGCAGGCCACGACGGCTGTGGTGATCTTTTTTATGTTCCGCAAAATGGCCTTGCAAATGGCTGATTTGAGCGGTCAAAAGAGCAACCTGTACTTCGGTGGAACCGCTATCGTTGGCATCACGGCCGAAATCAGTAACAATTTTAGCTTTCGCTTCAACACTTAGAGACATTATAACACTCCAGATTTATTGTGAAATACACAGGCGCCGATCTCTAATTCAGCAACCCCATTCATAAGCCGCGCTATTCTACTCTTAGCGCACCCCGATCGCAAGGCGCGCACTCAATCAAACGCGCGGTTCGGCCACCAGCCGCCGGGGGGCGACCAGGCCGGTTTCGGTGATTTCCCCCACCCCGAAAAAGCGCCGTTCCACCCCTTCGGTCAACCGGACCATACCCGTCCGCGCCGCATCAGCCGTGGCGACCGTTTGGCCCATTCTGACCAGGCCGGCGGCGGCCGGCGGCAAATTGAGCTCGGGCATATCATCCACCGCGCTGTCCATCGGCAGCAGCAGGCTGTCAAGCGCGGCGAGGGTGGCCGGCGCCAGCGGATCGGCGGCGGCCAGCGCCTGCAACTGTTCCAGCGTGACCATGCGCTCCGCGGGATAACGCGCCACCGCCAGGCGGCGCAGGACAATCACATGGGCGCCGCAGCCCAGCATTTCGCCCAGATCGTCGACGATCGTGCGGATATAGGTGCCTTTCGAGCAATGGATTTCCAGCTCGACGCTATCCTGATCCCAGCGGATCAACTCCAGCGCATACAGGGTAATCAAACGCGTGGGACGGGGTACATCTATTCCCTGGCGCGCATATTCATACAGCGGCTTGCCCTGGTATTTCAGCGCCGAATACATCGAGGGCGTTTGCGGCGTTTCGCCGCGAAAGCGCGCCAGGGCCTGCTCCAGCCGGGCCTGATCGAGTGCCACCGGGCGCTCGCTGATGATAGTGCCCTCGGCATCGGAGGTATCGGTGCGCTGGCCCAGCCGGGCCACCACCCGGTAGCGCTTGTCCGCATCAAGCAGATGCTGGGAGAATTTAGTCGCTTCCCCCAGGCAAATGGGCAGCATACCGGTGGCGAGCGGATCCAGCGCGCCGGTGTGCCCGGCTTTATTGGCGTGGAACAGCCGCTTAACTTTTTGCAGCAAATCGTTGGAGGAGAGGCCCATCCCCTTGTCCAGCAATACGATGCCGTCAATATCGCGGCCGCGACGACTTGGGCGGCCCATCAGTCTTCCTTGCCCTCGCCGCCCTCGTCGGGTTCGGCTTCGCTGCGGCGGGCGCGATCTTTTTGCACCACCTGGCTGACCAGGTTGGACATGCGCATGCCTTCCACCAGCGAGTTATCGTAGGAGAATGTCAGTTCCGGCACGACGCGCAGGCGCATGGCCTTGCCCAGCAGGCTGCGGATAAACCCTGAGGCGTCCTGCAGCGCGGTGATGCCGATTTTTATCTGCTGTGGTTCGTTATCATTAAGGAAGGTCACGAACACCTTGGCGTAGGCCAGGTCGCGCGACACTTCCACGCCGGAGACGGTGGCCATGCCGACGCGGGGGTCCTTGATTTCGCGCTGCAGGATGATGGCAATTTCTTTTTGCATTTCCTGGGCGACGCGCTGGGTTCGGCTATATTCTTTTGCCATTATAATTTCTCCAGACAAAACAGGGGGCATAAGCCCCCTTGCATCAATAAATGTTCGCGGCGGTTTACTCGATGGTGCGTTGAATCTCGATGGTTTCGAAGACTTCAATCACATCACCCGGACGGACATCGTTGTAGTTCTTCACGCCGATACCACATTCCATGCCGTTGCGCACTTCGTTGACGTCATCCTTAAAGCGGCGCAGGGATTCCAGCTCGCCTTCGTAGATCACGACATTGTCGCGCAGCACGCGGATACGGTTGTGACGCTTCACCACGCCTTCCGTCACCATACAACCGGCGATGGCGCCGAACTTCGGCGAGCGGAACACATCGCGCACTTCGGCCAGGCCGATGATTTCCTGGCGATATTCCGGGGCCAGCATACCGCTCATGGCCTGTTTGACTTCATCAATCAGGTCATAGATAACCGAGTAGTAGCGCAGGTCCAGGCTTTCCGCTTCAACCACCCGGCGGGCGGAGGCATCGGCACGAACGTTGAAGCCCAGGATGATGGCGTTGGACGCCGCGGCCAGGGTGGCATCGGTTTCGGTGATGCCGCCGACGCCGGAGCCGACAATCTTGACCTTAACCTCAGCGGTGGACAAGGCTTCGAGAGCATCGCAAATCGCTTCGGTGGAGCCCTGAACGTCGGCTTTCAGCACGATATTCAGCTCGGAGACTTCGCCTTCAGTCATATTGGCGAACATATTCTCCAGCTTGGACTTCTGCTGGCGCGCCAGTTTGACTTCGCGGAATTTGCCCTGACGGTATAAGGCCACTTCCCGCGCTTTCTTCTCGTCACGCACCACCGTGGCTTCATCACCCGCGGCGGGCACGCCGGACAGGCCGAGGATCTCTACCGGGATGGAGGGGCCGGCCGAGGAGACTTCACGTCCCAACTCGTCGCGCATCGCGCGCACACGGCCGTACTCAAAGCCGCACAGGACGATATCGCCTTTATTGAGCGTGCCTTCGCGCACCAGTACGGTCGCAACCGGGCCGCGGCCCTTATCCAGGAAGGATTCAATCACCGCGCCGCTGGCCATGCCGTTGCGGATGGCTTTAAGCTCCAGCACTTCGGCCTGCAGCAGGATAGCGTCAAGCAGTTCGTCGATACCGACGCCGGATTTCGCCGACACGTTGACGAACTGGCTTTCGCCGCCCCATTCTTCCGGGATCACGCCGTACTGGGTTAACTCGTTCTTCACCCGATCCGGATCGGCTTCGGGTTTGTCGATTTTATTCACCGCCACCACCACCGGCACCTTCGCCGCCTTGGCGTGCTGAATGGCCTCGATGGTCTGCGGCATCACGCCGTCGTCAGCGGCCACGACCAGCACCACGATATCCGTCGCCTGGGCGCCGCGCGCACGCATGGCGGTAAACGCCGCATGTCCGGGGGTATCCAGGAAAGTGATCATGCCATTCTCGGTTTCCACATGGTAGGCGCCGATATGCTGGGTGATGCCGCCGGCTTCGCCTGCCGCCACTTTCGTGGAGCGGATATAGTCGAGCAACGAGGTCTTACCATGGTCGACGTGACCCATAATGGTCACCACCGGCGCGCGGGGTTCGGCCGCCGCGTCGATATCGCGGTCGCTCATCACCATTTCTTCGAGTTCATTCTCGCGGCGCAGGATAACTTTATGGCCCATTTCCTCGGCCACCAGCTGCGCGGTTTCCTGATCGATAACCTGGTTGATGGTCGCCATGGCGCCGAGTTTCATCATCGCCTTGATAACCTGGGAACCTTTCACCGCCATTTTATTGGCCAGTTCGGCAACGGTGACGGTTTCGCCAATCACCACATCGCGGTTAACGATCTGGGCGGGCTTATTAAAGCTCTGCTGCAGCGTGCTTGGCTTGCGCTTGCCTTTACGGCCCACGGCGCGCGCTTCTTCACGGTCGGCCTTGGATTCGGACAGACGGCTGGTCTTTTTCTGTTTGGTCGCCTTGCCGCCGCGCGTGCGGGCGCGACGCTCACCTTCGACCTTACGGTCGTTTTCATCTTCCGCCTCGCGGGCGTGATGAGAGGTGGTGACGTGATAGTCACTGGCATCTTCTTCCGTCGGTTCCGGCGTGGCAACCCAGGTGCCGCCGTTTTCTTCCGCCATCCGCTTGGCTTCTTCGACGGCGAGGCGTGCACTTTCTTCAACCTTGCGACGCGTTTCCTCTTCCGCTTTACGTCTAAGCTCAGCGGCCTCGGCTTCACGGCGGGCTTTTTCGACCGCCTGTGGTGACTTAGTCATATTATTGGTCTGCTGGTTGGTCAATTTTTCACTTTCCGCTGCCACACGCTTCGCTGTATCAGCGGCCTCACGTTTGGCTTTATCGTCGGCCGCACGTTTTGCTTTTTCTTCGGCTTCATGCTTGGCTTTTTCAGCGGCTTCATGCGCAGCACGCTCTTCAGCCTCACGAAGGGCCAGTTCTTCCGCTTCACGTTTAGCCAGCTCTTCCGCTTCCGCCTGTTCGGCGGACTGGGGATCGCGTTGCACGTACGTGCGTTTCTTGCGGACTTCTATTTGCACCGATTTACTTTTACCGCCTGTACTCGGAATATTCAAGGTACTGCGGGTTTTACGCTGTAAAGTGAGTTTATTCGGCGCGCTGCCCCGCTCACGGTTCAGGTGCGCTAATAACGTTTGTTTTTCATGCTGGGTCACAGAATCGGCTTCGGTCTTGTCGATACCAGCATCAGCAAACTGCTGTACCAGGCGATCGACCGGAGTCTGAATTTCTGCGGCGAGCGATTTTACGGTTACATCTGTCATGCTGTTCCTTTCCTGCTACAGTTTATTACGCGTTGTCGCCAAACCAACAGATATTGCGCGCGGCCATAATCAGCTCACCGGCTTTTTCACTACTCAGCCCTTCAATATCTGACAGGTCATCGACACCCTGTTCGGCAAGATCTTCCAGCGTACAAACACCGCGCTCCGCCAGCTTGAACGCCATTTCGCGCTCAAGCTCCGGTAGACTTAACAGGTCTTCAGCCGGCTTGCCCCCGCCGCGATTCTCTTCCTGCGCCAGGGCGAGCGTGGTCAGGGCGTTTTTCGCCCGCTCACGCAACGCTTCTACCATTTCTTCATCAAGCCCTTCGATTTCCAGCAGTTCCTTCATTGGGACATACGCGAGTTCTTCCAATGAGGAAAAGCCTTCTTCAACCAGTACCGTGGCGAATTCTTCATCAATGTCCAGATACTTGGTGAAGATATCGATGGCGGCATGGGCTTCGGCCTGATGTTTCTCCTGCAGATCCTCGACGGTCATCACGTTCAGCTCCCAGCCGCTTAGCTGCGAGGCCAGGCGGACGTTCTGCCCGTTACGGCCGATGGCCTGGGCCAGGTTGCCGGATTCCACCGCGATATCCATCTGGTGCTTGTCTTCATCGACCACGATGGAGGCCACGTCGGCCGGGGCCATGGCGTTGATGACAAACTGCGCCGGATTATCATCCCAGAGGATGATATCGATACGTTCGCCGCCCAATTCGCTGGACACCGCCTGTACGCGCGCGCCGCGCATACCGACACAGGCGCCGACCGGATCGATACGCTTGTCGTTGGTTTTCACGGCGATTTTAGCCCGTGAACCCGGATCGCGGGCGGCGGCCTTGATCTCAATGACCTCTTCGCCGATTTCCGGTACTTCGATACGGAATAATTCTATCAGCATTTCTGGGCGGGAACGGCTCACAAACAGCTGGGCGCCGCGTGCTTCCGGACGTACTGAATAAAGAACACCGCGGATACGATCGCCGGGGCGGAAGTTCTCGCGCGGCAGCATGTCTTCACGGCCAATCACCGCTTCGGCGTTGCTGCCCAAATCGAGGCTGATATTGTCGCGATTGACTTTTTTCACTACGCCGGTGACGATTTCGCCTTCATGCTGGCGGAACTGATCCACGACCATGGCGCGTTCGGCTTCACGCACTTTCTGGACGATAACCTGTTTAGCGGTTTGGGTCGTGATGCGGTCAAATACCACGGATTCAATTTCGTCCTCGACGTAACCGCCTAATACGGCCGCCGGATCTTCAAACTGCGCCGCGTCAAAGGTGATTTCGCGCGTCGGCTGCGTGACTTCATTCACGATGACCCAACGGCGAAAGGTTTCGAAATCGCCGGTTTTCCGATCGATATTGACACGAACCTCAATCTCTTGCTCGTATTTTTTCTTTGTTGCCGTAGCCAGTGCAGTTTCCAGCGCTTCAAAAATTTTTTCGCGCGGAACCGCTTTCTCATTGGAAACTGCTTCAACAACAGCCAGAATTTCTTTATTCATCCTAGTTGCCTCATTAAAACGTTAAAAGTGGGGTACCAGGTTCGCTTTCTGGATGTTGCTTAAAGCGAACACTTCATCTTTTCCTTCCACCGTCACCGTGATCATTTCGCCGTCAACCGTTTTAATGATTCCCTGCCATTTGCGACGGTTTTGCACCGCAATGCGCAAAACCACGCTGACTTCTTCACCGATGAACTGCGTATAATGCGCGGCGGCGAATAACGGACGATCGAGGCCCGGAGAAGACACCTCGAGGCTGTAGGCCACTTGGATCGGATCCTCGACGTCGAGCACCGCGCTGACCTGGCGGCTGACATCAGCACAATCATCGACGGTGATACCCTTGTCACTATCAATATAGATGCGTAACGTTGACTGCCGGCCCCGGATGAATTCTATGCCTACCAGCTCATAGCCCAAGGCTTCCACCGGTGCGGCGATCATCTCAGTCAATTTTTGTTCTAATGTGGACAAGCCCACCCCCAAGACATAAAAAAAGGGCTAAAAAGCCCAGTATTTCTGTAGTTTAATAACAAAAAACCCCGAAAATTCGGGGCTTTTTGCGACTGGGACCCTGTAAGCCGCAAAGCGGCTTTACAACATTCCATAGAATCTTTTTTCAAACGCCGCTGCGATATCAAACAGTATAACGTACTGGGCAGTATATTTGAAAAAGAACTCTAAGGGAAAGTGGTTGCGGGGGCCGGATTTGAACCGACGACCTTCGGGTTATGAGCCCGACGAGCTACCAGGCTGCTCCACCCCGCGTCTGAAAACGTTGCAAATATTACGCCGATAACCATAAAAAAGCAAGTTATCATTACATAACAAACGGTAACGTTGAGCAAAAGATCCCGCCAATCTCATGTATTTACGGCCTTTTAAGGGCCATAGCGTTTTTTTCCTAGCGGAAAATGACGCCGGCAAACCACCGATACTGCAACGCCTGGTAGAAACCGCACGCGGCTGACGTTAGCGATTGGGGAGGCAGAGTATTTCATAACACCGGCGGTCGGGCAAGCCTTCTTTCAGCGCGCGCCGACATCCGGTGATGGGAAGAGAGCGTCGACCCGCGGGCGAAAAGCACAGCGCGCGCGGCTATGCTTTTCCCGGCCAACCATCACAGGCAATACCGCGAGAGTCATGGCTTATCAAATAGCTTGCGCAGCTCTGCCACGCTCTTGCCGGCATCGTGGACCGTTGGTCCCGCGCGCCCAACCGGCGCATTAACGGCGCCGTTATTAACGCCCCCGGCAATGGTGGACTCAGTACCCGCCGTCCGGTCTGGAACCGCCACTGACCTGGCGTTGCTAAGCCATGGCGGACGCGGCGGGACCACCGGCTTTTCAGGCGCGCGCGCCGCAAAAGCCGGTTCGCCGGGCGGCGTGACGTTCCGGTGAAGCGCCGTAGGGGTAAACCAGGGCTTATAGGTATCCGTTCTGGGGTCATATGCCACCAGGCTATTGATCGCCGATTCGTACTTCGGCGTTACCAATGCCTTCCTCACCGACGGTTGGTTCAACTGGTCAGCGATAAGCTGCGCGGTGCGCATCTTCACGACGTTGAGCTTGTCGTTCACGGTCATTATTGCGCATAACTCAGCCAGGCTGCCGAAGATTGCTTTGGGATCCTGCAAAACCTCCCTTAGCGCGCCGAGTACCTCGCCGCTGTGGCTATCCCGGCTATCCAGGGTCAGCCCGGTAATGGTCATCGCGGTACCCGGGATAGTCTCCGGCTGCATGAAGCTAATGGTGTGTCCGGTAATCTTGATATTGCCGGAGGCAAAAAGGGGACTGCCGGGGTTATTGATTAAATAGTCCCTGATTTCTTTACCATTGACTGCCAGTGAATCGCCGTCATTCAGCAAGGGGCCGATAACATGGTCAGGCCGCACGGTCCTATAGACCGGCTTGGTGAGCATATCCCTAACGCTTGCATGGGAAGAGCGGCGCGCGGCGGCGGCTATCCTCTTGCCGGCGATGGCGAGTTTATCCAACAGACGCGCCATGCCATGTCCAACCGCCCAGGATGTTTGTTTAATACCGGAGCGCAGCGTCAGCAGTGAATTCTTTGCCCCGGAGAGTTTACCGACAAACGCGGAACCCATGTTTTTTAGCGCCCGCCCGGCGGCGGCGGCGTCGATTTTATCTTGCTCAGTGCGCGTTAACCGCTCTTGCCAACCCCTGTATTCCGGGGGCTGTTGCCCTGGCGTAAAGGATACTGTTGTCATTTTACTCCCCCACTTTTTCATTAAATGCTCGGATGCATTTTGGCGACAATACTCTTGGCGCGATCCGCCATCCCGGCCCAAAGCCGGCCATGTAAAATTATTTCGCTGCTAATTTCTCATATCGCATGGGCGTATAATTGTATAAATCGCTTATGGTCAAAGGAATGCCGGCACGGGAAAGAGGGGTGTCATTCAAGGGGGAAGATTAGGGTAACATCGAATTGAAGAAGGGTAAGCCTGTTTGCCCGCCGGTTTGACGGTGCTTAAAAAGCAAAAAGACGTCCAGCGACGTCTTCTATTTAAACTTGGTACCGAGGACGGGACTTGAACCCGTAAGCCCAATCGGGCACTACCACCTCAAGGTAGCGTGTCTACCAATTCCACCACCTCGGCACTGATTTTTTCACATCCGCTGCATTGCGCAACCAGTTATCTTTTTATCCGGCTGGTTACCGGTTATTTTCAGGTATTACTTAACGCCGTGACGCTATTGTGAGATACCGGCATTTCTGCACACCGACATCCCTGGACACCCGCACTTGGGCATACCAGCATTTGCTCACTCCGGCGTGTTTCTTTTCGCCCGTCGCTTCAGATAAAACGGTACCTATTACTGCGGGATATCGTTATTCGGTTTCGCCGGCGCTTCGGACGGTGCCTTTTGCGCTTGCGGAGCCTGGTTCAAATTATCCCACTCGCTGCCTTTCTGGCTGTGGCTGCCGCTAAGGTTGCCCAACACCAGACTGAGGATAAAAAACAGCGTTGCCAGCACGGCCGTCACACGGGTCATGAAGTTACCGGAACCGCTCGAACCGAACAGGGTCGCGGAAGCGCCTGCGCCGAAAGAGGCCCCCATATCAGCACCTTTACCTTGTTGCAGCATAATCAGCGCAACCAGCCCGACAGCTATCAACAGGAATATGACTAACAGAGCTTCGTACATAATCTTTTCAGTATCCTTGCGGGTTAAACCGCGCGTTAGGCTATGGCCCCAATCCGGTTGTCACAATCTCCGACTGGAGCGGGTGTGAATACTAACTAAAGCCGTTAAGTCGTGCAAGGGCAAATTGCGGCTAACGCGCTGATTGCGGAAAAAAACGTCATCCGCGCAGCGGGAAGCGCGCTTGCCCGCGCGCCATGCCGCTTAATCCGCCGCTTTTACCGCATCGGCAATAAGATGCGCCAGGCGGTTAACCTGTTCCGCATCCTCCCCCTCCACCATAACCCGGATCAGGGGTTCGGTACCGGATTTACGCAGCAGCACCCGGCCGCGCCCCGCCAGGGCTATCTCGACGTCCGCCTGCGCCTGTTTTACCGCCGCCGATTCCAGCGGATCGCCGATGCCGGCAAAGCGCACATTCACCAGGATTTGCGGCAGCAGACGCATGCCGCTGCACAGATCGTGCAGGGTCATATGATTGCCCACCATGGCGGAGAGAACCTGCAATCCGGCGATAATGCCGTCGCCGGTGGTGGTCTTATCCAGCAGGATCACGTGGCCGGAATTTTCCGCGCCGATGCGCCAGCCCTTCTCCTGCATTTTCTCCAGCACGTAACGGTCGCCTACCTTGGCGCGCACAAACGGGATACCCAACTGCCTAAGCGCCAGTTCCAGCCCCATATTGCTCATCAGCGTACCCACCACGCCGCCGCTGAGCTGGCCCTGGCGCAGTTTTTCCCGGGCGATGATATAGAGGATCTGATCCCCGTCCACCTTGTTGCCCAGGTGGTCGATCATAATCACCCGATCGCCGTCGCCGTCATAAGCAATGCCAAGATCGGCCTTGTCTTCCAGCACGCGCCGCTGCAACAGGCGCACGTCGGTGGCGCCGCACTCCTGGTTGATATTCATGCCGTCCGGCTGGCAGCCTATGGCCACCACCTGCGCCCCCAGTTCGCGCAGCACGCTGGGGGCGATGTGGTAAGTGGCGCCGTTGGCGCAATCCACCACGATTTTTAATCCCTTCAGGCTGCTGTTGCTGGGAAACGTGCCTTTGCAGAACTCGATATAGCGGCCCGCCGCGTCGACAATGCGGCTTGCCTTGCCCAGCTCGGCGCTTTCCACACAGGTCAGGTTTTTTTCCAGCTCGGCTTCGATGGCCTCTTCCACCGCATCCGGCAGCTTGGTGCCGTCGATGGAGAAAAATTTGATGCCGTTGTCGTAATAGGGATTATGGGAGGCGGAAATGACAATGCCCGCTTCCGCCCGGAAGGTACGGGTCAGGTAGGCAATGGCCGGGGTGGGCATCGGCCCGGTAAAGGCGGCGGACAATCCCGCCGCGGCCAGTCCCGCCTCCAGCGCCGACTCCAGCATATATCCCGAAATGCGCGTGTCCTTGCCGATAATGATTTTACGCGAACCATGTCGCGCCAGTACCTTGCCCGCCGCCCATCCCAGCTTCAGCACAAAATCAGGGGTAATGGGGCTTTCGCCGACCTTGCCGCGAATACCGTCGGTGCCAAAGTATTTATGGTTACTCATACAAATAGTGATTCCTTCGCTAAAAGAGTCGCGGTGACGATTTGCATCGCCTCGACGGTTGCCTTGACATCGTGGACGCGAATTATCTGCGCGCCCTGCATGGCGGCAATCACCGCGCAGGCCACGCTGCCGATAACGCGTTGTTCCGCGGGCGCCTGGGTAAGTTGGCCTATCATGGATTTGCGCGACATCCCCACCAGGAGCGGCAGGCCGAAATGATGGTAATCCCCCACCCGGGCCAGAAGGCGGTAATTATGCGCCAAATCCTTGCCGAAACCGAAACCCGGATCGAGCAATAGCTTGTTTTTCGGGATTCCCGCCGCCACGCAGTCGGCGATACGCCCGGCGAAAAAGCGATCTACCTCCGCCAGGACATCGTCATAATGCGGCGCCTGCTGCATGGATCGCGGTTCACCCTGCATGTGCATCAGGCAAACCGGCAGTCCGCTGTCGCGGGCCGCCTCCAGGGCGCCGGGATCGCGCAGGGCGCGGATATCGTTTATCAAATGGGCGCCCGCCGCCGCGCTCTCGCGCATCACCAGCGCGCGCGAGGTATCCACCGAGATTGCCACATCCAGCCGCTGCGCCAGCGCGCTGACGACCGGCAGCACGCGGTCAGCCTCTTCCTGGTCGCTTACCGGGGCAGCGCCGGGCCGGGTGGATTCCCCGCCGATATCAATCAGCGTCGCGCCGGCCGCAACCATGGCCTGCGCATGGGACAGCGCCGCGTCAAGCCGGCGATACTTGCCGCCGTCGGAAAAGGAGTCCGGCGTGACGTTCAGGATCCCCATCACCTGCGGGGAACCCAGATCGAGTACGCGCTGGCCAAGCTGAAGTTGCATACGATTTTCTCCTTTGAGCAATACGTGGTGCGAATCGGCGTCCTGGCGTCATCGTCGTTAAAAACGTAATGGGAAGAGGCCGGAATACGGCCGCGGGCATATCTTAGCATTGCGATGCGCAATAGGACACCGGCAGGAGCACAACGCGACCAGGGACGCGCGCCGGCCGGCCAGGCATAAAAAAGCCCCGGCTGCTGAGCCGGGGCTGTTGGAGGAGAGTACGGGCACCACGCTTTGTTTAGGCGCTTAGTTGTTGCCGAACTGCTCCGACATGGTGTTGCCGGTCGGGGTGTTGGGTTCATCCACCGGCGTCGGCGCTTTAGGCGTGCCGCCGTTGTCGGAGGAGTGATTGCTCGGCGAATCATCCCAGCCCGCGGGCGGACGCACTGCTTTACGGCCCATTAAATCGTCGATTTGCGGGGCGTCGATGGTTTCATATTTCATCAGGGCATCCTTCATCGAATGCAGGATATCCATATTTTCCATCAGCAGAGTGCGCGCCCGGGCATAGTTGCGTTCAATGAGGGATTTCACCTCCTGGTCGATAATACGCGCCGTCTCATCGGACATATGCTTGGCCTTAGCCACCGAGCGGCCCAGGAACACTTCGCCTTCTTCCTCGGCGTAAAGCAGCGGCCCCAGCTTTTCGGAAAAGCCCCACTGGGTCACCATATTGCGCGCAATGGACGTTGCCACCTTGATATCGTTGGACGCGCCGGTGGAAACCTTCTGCACGCCGTAAATGATTTCCTCGGCAAGACGGCCGCCGTACAGCGTGGAGATCTGGCTTTCCAGCTTCTGGCGGCTGGCGCTGATGGCGTCGCCTTCCGGCAGGAAGAACGTCACGCCCAGCGCGCGGCCGCGCGGAATAATCGTCACCTTATGCACCGGATCATGCTCGGGCACCAGGCGACCGATAATGGCGTGGCCCGCCTCGTGGTAGGCGGTGGATTCCTTTTGCGCTTCGGTCATCACCATGGAGCGGCGTTCGGCGCCCATCATGATTTTATCCTTGGCCTTTTCAAATTCCACCATCGAGACCACGCGTTTGCTGCCGCGGGCGGCAAACAACGCGGCCTCATTGACCAGGTTGGCCAAATCGGCGCCCGAGAAACCGGGGGTGCCGCGGGCAATAACCGACGGGTCCATATCAGTGGACAACGGTACCCGGCGCATATGGACTTTCAGGATCTGCTCACGGCCGCGCACATCCGGCAGGCCGACGACCACCTGGCGGTCAAAACGGCCGGGACGCAGCAACGCCGGGTCCAGCACGTCGGGACGGTTGGTCGCCGCGATAACGATGATGCCTTCATTGCCTTCGAAGCCATCCATTTCCACCAGCATTTGGTTCAGGGTCTGTTCGCGTTCGTCATGACCGCCGCCCAGGCCCGCGCCGCGCTGGCGCCCCACCGCATCGATTTCATCGATAAAGATGATGCATGGCGCGGCTTTCTTTGCCTGTTCAAACATGTCGCGCACACGCGACGCGCCGACGCCGACAAACATTTCCACGAAATCCGAGCCGGAAATGGTGAAGAACGGGACTTTGGCTTCACCGGCAATGGCCTTGGCCAGCAGGGTTTTACCGGTCCCGGGCGGCCCGACCATCAGCACGCCTTTAGGGATTTTCCCGCCCAGCTTCTGAAAGCGGCTCGGTTCACGCAGGTAATCGACCAGTTCGCTGACTTCTTCTTTTGCTTCGTCGCAGCCCGCAACGTCGGCAAAGGTGGTTTTGATCTGATCTTCAGTCAGCATCCGGGCCTTGCTCTTGCCGAAGGACATCGCCCCCTTGCCGCCGCCGCCCTGCATTTGACGCATAAAAAAGATCCAGACGCCTATCAGCAACAGCATCGGGAACCAGGAAATAAAGATCGAGGCCAGCAGGCTTGGTTCTTCCGGCGGCTCACCGACGACTTTAACGTTCCGGGTCAGCAGGATATCCAACAACTTGGGATCATTGACCGGGATAAACGTGGTATAGCGGTTACTGTCTTTCTTGGTAACGTTAATTTCACGTCCGTTAATACGCGCTTCCCGAATCTGATCCTGATTTAATTCAGACATAAAGGTAGAGTAATCCACCTTACGGCTATTGGACTCGCTGGGCCCGAAGCTCTGAAATACAGACATCAGCACTACTGCGATGACCAACCAGAGAATCAGGTTTTTCGCCATGTCACTCAAGGGATTAACCTCATATTACAACGGTGTTAACAATTAGCGTAGGGTACTATAATTTGCGCCCTGTCGCCACAATGTACACTTCCCGCGATCGTGCGCGCGAAGCGTCTGGCTTACGAATCTTTACCTTCGTAAATAGGGAGCGAATTTCCCGCAGGTATTCATCAAAACCTTCTCCCTGAAAGACTTTAACCAGAAAACTGCCGCCAGGTGCCAGTACATCCCGGCACATCTCCAAGGCCAATTCGACTAAATACATGGCCTTGGGAATATCAACGGCCGGCGTGCCACTCATATTAGGGGCCATATCGCTCATGACCACCTGTACTTTGCTTTCGCCTACCCTTTCAAGCAAGGCCTGCAGCACCAGCGGGTCGCGAAAGTCGCCTTGCAGGAAATCGACGCCCACGATGGGATCCATGGGGAGAATATCACAGGCGATGATACGCCCTTTCTTGCCAATTTGCGTGGCGACATACTGCGACCAGCCGCCGGGCGCGGCGCCGAGATCCACGACAGCCATATCCGGTTTGAACAGTTTGTCGCCCTGCTGTATTTCTTCAAGTTTAAACCAGGCACGCGAACGCAGTCCTTTTTTTTGTGCCTCGAGAACATATTTATCGCTAAAGTGTTCCTGTAGCCATCGACTGGAGCTTCCAGAACGCTTTTTGGTGGTCATCGTGTTTTCCAACTATCCTGAAAGAGTGCATTTGTGATGGGATGCGGGCACTCGTGCGCCAGATACAATCACGACCGATTTGGTGATAACCATGAGATGGCGGTAGAATGTACCGTTTTCAATCCCAACGTAAGCAAAAAAGACAAATGAATCTTAATAATAAGCAAAAACAGCACCTGAAAAGCCTGGCTCATCCGCTAAAACCGGTCGTCATGCTGGGCAATAACGGCCTGACCGAAGGCGTGCTGGCAGAAATTGAACAGGCTCTTGAACATCATGAGCTCATCAAAGTGAAAATTGCCGCGGAAGAACGCGAGACCAAAACGCTTATCGCGGATGCCATCGTGCGTGAAACCGGCGCCGTTAACGTGCAGGCCATCGGCGGCGTCCTGGTTCTGTACCGGCCGGGTAAAGACCATAAAATCACTTTACCGCGCTGAATACACCTTTTCTGCTGAAAAGGTGCCATGTTCCCCGATAGAGGAAAAGGCCGCTTACGGCCTTTTTCCTTTCTTTACAAATCATCTCATTCCGCTTTTTCAGCGTATTAAAGATATTCTATCTGCAAAATCTCATATTCCACATCGCCGCCGGGTGTCCGGATCAGGGCGATATCGCCGACTTCCTTGCCGACCAGACCCCGCGCCATGGGGGAATTGATGGAAATAAGATTTTGTTTAAAATCGGCCTCGTCGTCGCCAACGATGCGATAGGTCTGCTCGTCTTCGTTTTCCAGGTTCTGGATAGTGACCGTAGCGCCAAAAATCACCCGGCCGCCGGCCGACATCTTGGTGACATCGATAATCTGCGCGTTGGACAGCTTCGCTTCGATTTCCTGGATACGGCCTTCGCAGAACCCTTGCTGATCGCGCGCGGCATGGTATTCCGCGTTTTCCTTCAGATCGCCGTGCGCGCGAGCCTCGGCGATGGCCTTGATAATTTCCGGGCGGCGGACGCTTTTCAAAAACTCGAGCTCTTCCCGCAGCTTATCGGCACCACGCAAAGTCATCGGAATTGGTGTCATGGCAATACCTCTAAATGAATACATCCTGCTAAAATAGTCGCCGTCCTGACGGTACTGAATGTTGTCACGGCGTAGCCGTTTGCGCTACCACCTAAGCGAAAAGCAAAAAAAACCGCACCTGGCGCAACGAGCCTGGTCAGTCTTGGTTTGCATTTTGATACGTATTTTAACCCAGAGTTCCCGATGGGTCATCGTTTACTTTAACCCTGTTTGCACCGTAGTATGGCACCACGTTACTTTGCCGTTGCACAATATTATGCGTTTTGTAGGAATACTCACAGGATTGACCGGCGTTATTATGCTGTCCGCGCACGGCGCGCCGGTGGAAAATTATACGGAACTGTTACCCGACGGCGCCAACTTGGCATTGATTGCACAAAAAATCGGCGCCCCCACGCCGGCCATTGATTATCACAGCCAGCAGATGGCCCTGCCGGCCAGTACCCAGAAAGTGATCACCGCGCTGGCGGCATTGTTGCAACTGGGGCCGGCCTATCGTTTCAGCACCACCCTGGAAAGCGACGGCACGGTCGGCAACGGCGTGCTGCGCGGCAACCTGATCGCCCGTTTTAGCGGCGATCCGACCCTGGGGCGCCAGCAGTTGCGCAATATGGTCGCCGAACTGCGCAAGCAGGGCATCCGCCAGGTTTCGGGCAATCTGCTCATCGACACCTCCGCCTTCGCCAGCCACGACAAAGCCCCGGGATGGCCGTGGAATGACTTGACCCAATGCTTCAGCGCGCCGCCGGGCGCGGCCATCGTCGATCGCAACTGCTTCTCCGTTTCGCTCTACAGCGCGCCCAAGGCCGGCGATAATGCGTTTATCCGCGTGGCCTCGTATTACCCGGTGCAGATGTACAGCCAGGTACGCACCCTGGCGAAAGGGTCCCCCGAGGCACAATATTGCGAGCTGGACGTGGTGCCGGGCGAGCTGAACCGCTTTACCCTGACCGGCTGCCTGCCCCAGCGTGCCGAACCCCTGCCGCTGGCGTTTGCCATCCAGGATGGCGCAAGCTATGCGGGAGCCATCCTGAAAAGCGAGCTGAAAGAGGCGGGTATCGAGGTGGGGGGCACCCTGCTGCGTCAAACCGTTCCCGGCGCGCCGGGCAAGATACTGGCGCAGACGTATTCCGCGCCCCTGCATGATTTGCTACGGGTGATGCTGAAGAAATCCGATAACATGATTGCCGATACGGTATTTCGCACCATCGGCCGCGAGCGTTTCAAGGTGCCCGGCACCTGGCGCGCCGGTTCGGACGCGGTACGGCAAATCCTGCGCCAGCAGGCCGGCATCGATCTGGGCAATACCATTATCGTCGACGGTTCCGGCTTATCGCGCCACGATCTGATTTCACCGGCCACCATGATGCAGGTGCTGCAATATATCGGCCAGCATGACCAAACCCTGGATTTCATCTCCATGCTGCCGCTGGCGGGATATGACGGCACGCTGATGTATCGCGCCGGGCTGCACGAGGCGGGCGTGGACGGTAAAGTCTCGGCCAAAACCGGCTCGTTGCAGGGGGTTTATAACCTGGCGGGCTTTATCACCACCGTCAGCGGCCAGCGCATGGCTTTTGTGCAGTATCTCTCGGGATACGCGGTGCCGCCCGAGGATCAAAAGGCCAGGCGCATTCCCCTGGTACGTTTCGAAAGCCGGTTATATAAAGATATCTATCAAAACAACTGATTGGCGCCCCCCTCGTCCATAAAAAAACGCCCCCCCGCAAACAGCGGTAGGGGCGTTGTAGCGGCGGTGAGGCCGCCCGGGCGCGTATTAATGCAACCCGTGCAGGATCGCGGCAAATCCAGAACCGTCAGCGGTGATAGATAAATTCCACGCCTTCTTCATCATCTTCGTCCCAATCGTCATCGTCCAGATCGTCCTCTTCAGCGACGATCTCGGTTTTTTCCAGCTGTTCGCGGTGATAGTCATCCCACATAAACTCAACCTTGACCGGGGCGGCGGCCTCTTCAGCCGGCAGATCGTGGGGATGGCTGTTAATGAAGGCCATCACGTCCCAGCACAGCGCTTTAACGCCCTGCTGGCTGGCGGCGGAAATAATATAAAACTGTTCCTGCCAGCCGAGCGCCGCGGCTATGGCCTTGGCCCGGCGATCCGCTTCTTCGGGGTCGAGCAGGTCGATCTTATTAAATACCAGCCAGCGCGGCTTGGCGGCCAGCTTTTCACTGTAGCGCTCAAGCTCCTTGACGATGATCCGGGCGTTTTCGATGGGATCCGATTCATCGATGGGGGCGAGATCGATCAGGTGCAGCAGCACCCGGCAGCGCTCAAGGTGTTTCAGGAAACGAATGCCCAGGCCGGCGCCTTCGGACGCGCCTTCAATCAGGCCGGGGATATCGGCGACCACAAAGCTCTGCTCATTATCCATGCGCACCACGCCAAGGCTCGGCACCAGGGTGGTGAAGGGATAGTCGGCCACCTTGGGTTTGGCGGCGGACACCGCGCGGATAAATGTTGATTTGCCGGCATTGGGCAGCCCGAGCATGCCGACATCGGCCAGCAGCAGCAGTTCGAGCTGCAGTTCGCGGTTTTCGCCCTTGGTGCCGTCGGTTTTCTGGCGCGGGGCGCGGTTAATGGAAGATTTAAAGCGCGCGTTGCCCAAGCCGTGGAAACCGCCTTTCGCCACCATGACGCGTTGCTCATGGCGGGTCATGTCGGCCATGGTTTCACCGGTGCCCTGGTCGAGGATACGGGTGCCCACCGGGACTTTGATGGTAATGTCCTTGCCGCGTTTGCCGGTGCAGTCCCGGCTTTGGCCGTTTTGACCGCGTTCAGCGCGGAAGGATTTTTCGAAGCGATAATCGATCAGGGTGTTCAGGTTCCGGTCCGCCAGCAGATAGACATCGCCGCCGTCCCCGCCGTCGCCGCCGTCAGGACCGCCGTTAGGAATATATTTTTCCCGCCGGAAACTGACGCAACCGTTGCCGCCGTCGCCCGCGACCACCACGATGGCGGCCTCATCTACAAACTTCATGGAAACTCTCCGTAATTCATTTGCCGGGCGGCTTAATGGGCAGCACCGGTCCTGTTTTGGCCCGCACGGGCAGGAGCCGATGGCCCGCCGCAGAAAACATCGCACCCGCCACCACGACAAACGCGCCCAGATAACCGACAATATTCAGCGCCGGAGCAGCGAAATAATCCGGCCAGGCCAGTGACAGCAAATCCGAAAAAAGTAAGGTGAACAGGGGCGTCAGCGTGACGATAGCGCTGACCTGCGCCGCCTGCCAGCGCGCCATGGCTTCCGCCAGCGCGCCGTAACCAACCAATGTATTGGCACCGCAAAATACCAGGCAGGCAACCTGCCACAAGCTTAGGTGCATCACCGCCGCGGGCTTGGCCACGACGGATAAGGCTATTGTACACAAAACATACAGTAAAAACAGGATCTGTTGCGAGGCCAGCCGGCGCAGCAGAACCTTTTGCGCCACGCCGTAACAGACCCAGACCGTCGCCGCGCAAACCCCCAGGATCACCCCCAGGGTGTAGTCGGTCAGCCGGGTAAAGATCTCCAGCAGGCTGGTATTAAAAAACATCACCAGGCCGCTTATCAGCATCAACGCCCCGATAATCTGGGTGCCGCGCATGCGTTCCTTAAGGATCAGCACGCTGGCGAACATCATGCCCACCGGCGAAAGCTGGCCGATGACCTGCGACGCGGTCGGGCTAAGGTATTGCAGCGACGAACTGAAGAAAATAAAGTTGCCCAGCAAGCCCGCGGTGGCGATAACCAGCATCATCAGCCAGCGCCAGCGCAAAAACAGCGTTAATGACGGCAGTTGGCGACGCGGCGCCAGGATGACGGCCAGACCGATACCCGCCATGATGAAACGGTACCAGACCACGGTATACGGCTCCATGTCGGTGAGCACCTGTTTCATGGCGATGGGCAACGCCCCCCAGCACATTGCGGTGGTGAGCGCCAGCATGATGCCCACCCCTGCCTGCTGTCCCGCCTGCTGATTTGTCTTCATGAGTGTTTAACGCGAAACGTGGCCGGAAAGAAAAGTAAAAAGCCCCGCAAGAATTGCGGGGCTTTGCTCTGTTATCGGGACGTGTTGCCTGGGCCGGGCTATCGGAGCCGCGGCCAGCAAAAAACGGAAAATTTATTCAGCTGCTACGATGCTGACAAACTTGCGGTTTTTCGGTCCTTTAACTTCGAACTGGATTTTACCAGTAGCCAAAGCAAACAGAGTGTGGTCTTTACCGCAACCAACGTTGGTGCCGGGGTGGAATTTAGTTCCACGCTGGCGAACGATGATGCTGCCTGCTAAAACAGCTTCGCCGCCGAAGCGTTTGACGCCCAGGCGTTTACTTTCTGAGTCGCGACCGTTACGAGTCGAGCCGCCAGCCTTTTTGTGTGCCATGAGTGTGCTCCCCTGTTAGGCGCCGATACCGGTAATTTTCACGTCAGTGAACCACTGACGATGGCCTTGTTGCTTACGATAGTGCTTACGGCGACGAAATTTAACAATCGTCACTTTATCGCCACGACCATGGGCAACTACTTCAGCTTGAATCTTTCCGCCATTGACGAAAGGAACGCCGATCTGAATGTCATCACCGTTGGCAATCATCATC
Organism: Sodalis sp. C49; assembly: GCF_046352915.1. Lineage (NCBI taxonomy): Bacteria > Pseudomonadati > Pseudomonadota > Gammaproteobacteria > Enterobacterales > Bruguierivoracaceae > Sodalis > Sodalis sp. C49. Next base: position 2,740,901 of record NZ_CP163303.1, read on the forward strand.
ACCTGGTCGAATTCAACGGTTTCACCCGTTGCGATGTCCAGCTTTTCAAGGCGAACAGTCTGACCTTCGCTGACCCGGTGTTGTTTACCACCACTTTGGAAAACCGCGTACATAAAAAACTCCGCTTTCCGCGCACTCAACTTAGATTCGTCCACAGTGCGCTATAAATATTCACAATAGGGCGCGAATTCTACGCAAAAAAGCGCCCTATGACAAGTGCAGAATACATACAGGAGACGAAAAAAGCGCAGTTTCTTCACCGGCATTTATCTCTGGCATTTTTCAAGTACAATCAGTAACACAGTTTCTACCATCTGGCCCCATGAGCAGCGTTACTATCTAACGGTTAAAATAAAGCCTAAAGACAATAATGAACCTTGATCAAATTACAGAACTTACCGCACATGATATGGCGGACGTCAACGCGATTATCCTCGAGCAGTTGAACTCCGAAGTCGCGCTTATCAATCAGCTTGGCCACTACATCATCAGCGGCGGGGGCAAGCGCATCCGCCCGATGATAGCCGTGCTGGCGGCCAGGGCCTTGCATTACGACGGCAAAAAGCATGTGACCGTGGCGGCGCTGATTGAATTTATCCATACCGCCACCTTATTGCATGACGACGTGGTTGACGAATCCGATATGCGCCGGGGCAAGGCCACGGCCAACGCGGCGTTCGGCAATGCCGCCAGCGTCCTGGTGGGGGATTTTATCTACACGCGCGCCTTCCAGATGATGACCGGCCTGGAATCGCTGCGGGTCCTGGCGCTGATGTCGGAGGCGGTTAACGTCATTGCCGAAGGCGAAGTATTACAGTTAATGAACTGCAACGATCCCGATATTAGCATCGAGAGCTACATGCGGGTGATTTACAGCAAGACGGCCCGCCTGTTCGAGGCGGCGGCGCAATCTTCCGCCATTTTGGCCGGCGCCACCCCCGAGCAGGAAAACGCCCTGCGGGATTACGGCCGTTACCTGGGCACCGCCTTCCAGCTAATCGATGATCTGCTGGATTACGGCGCCGACGGCAAGACCCTGGGCAAAAACACCGGCGACGACCTGAATGAAGGCAAGCCCACCCTGCCGCTGCTGCATGCCATGCGCCACGGGGACGCGCGGCAGGCGGCGATGATCCGCGAGGCCATTATCCAGGGCAACGGCCGCCACCTGCTCGACGCGGTGCTGGAAACCATGCATCAGTGCGGTTCCCTCGAGTACACCCGGCAGCGTGCGGAAGCGGAAGCGGATAACGCCATCACCTGCCTCGCCTGCCTGGAGCCGACCCCTTTTCGCCAGGCGCTGGAAAGCCTGGCGCACCTGGCGGTGCAACGGCAATTTTAGGAAACCGGCGGCCGATAGCGGGAAACCCGCCGGCAAATCCGTTCCCGGTGATTATCAGCGCTTGGGCGTCATGCCCAGGCGCGTCAGAAACCCCGTAATCCCCTCGCGCAACACCAGGCTGATGACCTCATCCCGTTCCTCCGGTTGAAATTGCTGATATATAGCCATCCAGGCCCCGAGAGGGTCTTTTTCCGGCGCCTTGCGCGCGGGATTGATCAGGTATTCGGCAACGGGCGTTTCCTGCATTTGCCGGCTGGTGAGCTCTTGTTGCACTTCGGCTGGTAAACTCTCAATGGCGAATTCCAGGCCTTTTCCCTGCACGCCCACGACCGGACGGCGGATCCAGTTTTCCCGCCGTGCCCGCGCGGTAATGCCTTGCCGGGTACCCGGAAGCTTGGCTACACCAATGAGTTCACAGGTCTTAAACCAGGCTTTTTTCATATCTTTTGCATTCCAAAAAGGGACGTCCATAGCAAAATTTGACATCATTGAGAAAATGGTGGAAAAACTTTAGGAAAAAATGTGCTATAAATTTTCCGGTGGCATAGTGAAATCAACTACGGGTTACTTACTTATGCTAATTAGTGCATTTACCTACCCTCAGTGAGCAGCAAGGGATTGAATATGTGTGAAAGGATAAAAGATTGGCACTCCGCCGATATCATTGCAGCGTTACGTAAACGCGGCACCACGCTTGCGGCCGTCTCTCGGGATGCAGGCTTGAGTTCGTCAACCCTGGCGAACGCCATGACCCGCCCATGGCCGAAAGGCGAATGGCTTATAGGGAATGCCTTGGGCATACACCCACTGGAAATCTGGCCCAGCCGTTACATTGATCCAAAGACGAATCAGTTGGTTGACAGAAAAAGCCTGATACGCTCCCGCTGACAGTAAACCAGGCCGGAATACGCCCCCGGGCGCGCCGGTCTTACCCTCCTACTCCCGATCGAGTCCCGCCAGGGATTCATCGGGATAATCCAGGCGTTTTAACAGGTTTAAAACGCCCTCCCTTAAAATAAACGACACCACGAAGTCGCGTTCCGCGCAGGAGAGCTGTCGGTGAATTTCCAGCCAGGTGGAAGAAGGTTCCTGCTGCGAGACCTTATATTCAGCAGTACCGGAACGGAGCGACAGCGTTTTTTTTACCGTGTCGGGCAGGCTTTGCCATGCATATTCCACAGCCTTGCCGCGTGCCCCTTCGCGTCGCCTTTTATGCCAGCCTTCTTCGCGCGCCCGCCGGTTCAGCCCTTGGCGCGTTTTAGGCAACCCACCGACGCCTATCAGTTCATGCGTGGCTATCCATTCCTTTTTTAGTGCCATCGTTTCCCTCCTTGTCTGGTAATAACTCTCGTTATCTCCATTCCGCAATACCTGTAAAACCCTTTTAACGCAGCGGTCTTACCCAGGCACGGTTCCGTTATAGGTTCGCTTTTGCAGTTTAGCCATTACGGCTTGCCGTTACGTCAATTACAACACAAAAAAAGCAGTAAGCGCTACAACGGATGTAAAAATGAGATCGTGGTTGGTTTTTATCCCATAAACTGAAAATAAACACTATTTATCAATAGAATAATTAAGTAAGGCAATTAACCTAGCGGCAGGTAAAACGCGTTTTTAATTGCAGAAATCGCCGATAAGACATGCTGGTAAATGATGAAAAACATGTCCACATAAGCTGGGGTAAAATACGTTTAACCTGATGAGGAAGGGACCAAATGAAGGGGAAAGGGTCGGAGGCCGGCAGATGACCGGCGCGTCCCACCGCCGGCACGTGCGATGGCGATCGCTAACAGCCGCGGCCCAGGGTTCCGGGTCGCGGCGTACAGGCTACTGATTGATGAATTTTTCGCCCAGTTCGATATCTTTCTTCAGCACATCCTTCATCTGTTCCAGCGCCTGCTGTTCGAACGCGCTCAAGGTACCGATGGATTGACGTTCTTCCAGCCCTTGTCTGCCCAACAACAGCGGTTGGGCAAAGAAACGGGTAAATTCGCCGTCCCCTTCAACGTACGCGCATTCCACCACGCCGGCTTCACCCTGCATGGCGCGCGCCAACGACAAGCCGAACCGCGCCGCCGCCTGGCCCATTGATAACGTGGCCGAACCGCCGCCGGCTTTCGCTTCCACGACCTCGGTGCCGGCATTCTGGATACGGCGGGTGAGATCGGCGATTTCCTGCTCGCTGAAGCTCACGCCTTTCACCTGTGACAATAAAGGCAGGATAGTGACGCCGGAATGGCCGCCAATCACACGCACTTCCACGTCCTCGGGCCGCAAGCCTTTCAGCTCGGCGACAAAAGTATTGGAACGGATGATATCCAGGGTAGTGACGCCGAAAAGCTTGCGTTTGTCATACACCCCGGCTTTCTTCAGCGCTTCAGCGGCAATCGCCACGGTGGTATTGACGGGATTGGTGATAATGCCGATTAACGCCGTGGGACAGGCTTTCGCCACCTGGTTGATCAGGTTGCGTACAATGCCCGCATTGACGTTAAACAGATCGGCGCGATCCATGCCGGGCTTACGCGCCACGCCGGCGGAAATAAGAACGATGTCCGCCCCTGCCAAGGCGGGGGTTGCGTCCTCGCCGCTAAAGCCCTTAATCTTGACCGCGGTGGGAATATGGCTGAGATCGACCGCCACGCCGGGCGTTACGGGGGCGATGTCATAAAGAGAGAGTTCTGAACCTGGAGGGAGCTGGGTTTTGAGCAACAGGGCAAGGGCCTGGCCTATGCCACCCGCTGCGCCGAGAACTGCGACTTTCATTCTAATCTCCTTATTATTATAGGAAAAATTAAATGCCGTCAAATCATCTGGTTATGATCATAGAGACATAAACGGGTAAAAACAAATCAGCGATCGCAAATTTGAGAATTGACGCATTAACTTCCCTTTTTTATCCCTATTAGCCGCCCGAATTCCCATGCCGGATGACCTCACCGGATAATGCCTGTCGCCGCCGTTCAATACCCGTGGTTAGCGTCCACACTACACCGACAGCAATGGTTAAAACAACATCAAATTAATAACATTCTCTTTACTTTTAACGGCCATGAAATATGGGAGCCCGGTCATGGTCGGTTTGAATAGATATTGCTAAGCTGATTGTTTTGCCGACTTAATTTGGCCATCCTGGCGGTGGCTGCGCATTGTTATTGCATAAAAATGCAAATTTATGCATAATTCGTCGGACAATACTGGCTACTGGTTTGGGAAAATATGCGCAACCACTTTAAACAAGAAGAACTGGTGAAAGCTTTTAAGGCCTTGCTTAAGGAAGAGAAATTCAGCTCCCAAGGTGAAATCGTTTTTGCATTGCAAGAACAGGGATTTGAAAATATTAACCAGTCCAAGGTATCAAGGATGCTGACTAAATTCGGCGCGGTAAGGACCCGCAACGCGAAGATGGAAATGGTCTATTGCCTGCCGGCGGAACTGGGCGTGCCCACCACCAGCAGTCCGCTGAAAAACCTGGTGCTGGATGTCGATCACAACGACGCGGTTATCGTTATCCATACCAGTCCCGGCGCCGCCCAGCTTATCGCGCGGCTGCTGGATTCCCTGGGTAAATCCGAAGGCATCCTGGGCACCATAGCCGGGGACGATACGATCTTTACCACCCCCGCCAAGGGTTTTAGCGTAAAGCAGCTTTACGAAGCCATCCTTATTCTGTTTGAACAGGAACTCTAAGCCGACGATCGGGCGCTTTATAACGCCAGCGCCTAACATTCGTGCTTTTCATCTCTTTTATGCCGCTGCAAAAGCGTCATCACGCCACAAATGATGCTGCCTTTGTGGTCCTAAGCCCCGCTAATATTCTCTCTATGGTTTCACCGCGGCGGTTTCCACCGCCGGTGGCCGGCCAGACAGCACGTTTGGCTAAAACTCGCTATCTGATTGAAATTACAATTATTTAACATGAATTGTATATTATTCAACCACTTTTAATAGCTTTTTCTTATATCATGCGAAAGTACAGAAATAAAGTTTCATAATAAATTATGAGCAAACTACTAATACCTGCCGTTACTAGTGTATACTTTGTTTCGTGATGAACATCACGTTTTACATCCTGTTGTCAGCAATAAAGAACAGCATGAAGAACGTCAGTCAAAAGAATAGTAGAGGTATAAAACATGAAAATTAAAACCGCAGTATCACTGATGACCGTAATGTCAGCCTTATCTTTCGGCGCCTTCGCCGCAGAATCAATCTCGCAGGATCAGGCCAGCGGCTTGCATTCGTTCGGCACCGTAAGCGTAGGCGGGATCGCGGGTGCGCCTTCCGACATCCATCAGGCGCTGAATCAAGCTGCTGAAGCCAAAGGCGCAACGGCATACCACATCACGGAAGCCCGTGAAAATGATACCTGGCACGCCACGGCCGAGTTGTATAAATAAGCACATGGATGGAGGGCACCGGCAGCGACTTGCCGCCGCGCCCTGGGCTGAATTGCTGAAAGCCGGCGGGTTCGTCAAGGCTTGAAACAATAATCAATAACGCAGTGCAGAAAGAGTTTACTCCAGAAGTCAAAGCGGTTATGCCGTCGTCGCCCTCAGTTATTCCTGTGTCCAGTAATAACCCAAGACGCGGACAGCCGATTCCCTCTCGTCGTCCTATCCGGCGAACCTTTTCCCCCGCTTGCGGGGGTTTTTTTGGCTTGCGCACGGCGCCTACACCGCCAGGCCGGCTTTCAGGTTTAACTGCGCCAGCAGTTTTTCATGAATGCCGCCGAAGCCGCCGTTGCTCATCACCAGAATGTAATCGCCCGGTTGCGACGTCTTGACAATCATTTCCACCAGCGTATCGACATCGGCGCTCCAATGCGCCGGCTGTACGCACGCCTCCGCCACCTCGCTCACCTGCCAGGGAATATGCTGGGGCTGGAATAAAAATACCTCGTCGGCGCGGCCCAGCGAAGGCGCCAGCTCATTTTTATTCAAGCCCATTTTCATGGTGTTGGAGCGCGGTTCCAGCACCGCCAGAATACGCGCGGTACCGCCAACTTTACTGCGCAACGCGGCTAGGGTCGCCAGGATTGCAGTGGGATGGTGAGCGAAATCATCATAGAGTTTCACGCCGTTGGCAGTCCCTTTAAGCTCAAGACGACGGCGGGCATTGATAAAGGATCCCAACGCCCGGCAGGCATCGGCCGGCTGCACCCCCACGTGACGGGCGGCGGCAATCGCCATCAGGCCATTATGCATATTGTGCTCGCCCACCAGATCCCACTGCACGTCGCCCATCAGCTCGCCTTGCAGGAAGACCTGGAACCGGCTGGCGTCCGCCGCGCTTTTTTTCGCCCGCCAGCTGCCTTCCTCACCGACATATTCCTGCTCGCTCCAGCAGCCCATCGCCATCACCTGCTTCAGATGCGGGTCGTTATCGGGCAGGATGATTTTCCCTTTGCCGGGCACCAGCCTGACCAGATGGTGGAACTGTTTTTGGATGGCTTTCAGATCGTCAAAAATATCCGCATGATCGAACTCAAGGTTATTAAGAATCAGGGTGCGCGGGCAATAATGGACAAATTTGGAACGCTTATCAAAAAACGCACAATCGTATTCATCCGCTTCCACCACAAAAAACGCGCCGTCTCCTAAACGTGCGGAAACGGTAAAATTCCCCGGCACGCCGCCTATCACGAACCCCGGCTGATAGCCGCACTCCTCCAGGATCCAGGTTACCATGCCGGCGGTGGTGGTTTTGCCATGGGTGCCGGCCACCGCTATCACCCAACGCTGCTGCAGCACGCGATCGTGCAGCCACTGCGGGCCGGACATGTAAGGAATACCCCGCTCCAGTACCGCTTCCACACAGGGATTGCCGCGGCTCATCGCATTACCGATAATGACCAGTTCCGGCTCGGGCGTCAGCTGCGCCGGATCGTAACCCTTGATCAGCACAATGCCCTGATCCTGCAGCAGCGTGCTCATCGGGGGATAGACGTTATCATCGGACCCGGTCACTTCATGCCCCAACGCGCGCGCCAGCATCGCCAGCCCACCCATAAATGTGCCGCAGATCCCGAGAATGTGTATGCGCATAATTTTTCCATTTTTTAACACGAACTGCGGCTCATTCTACCGCTGCGGCCGACTGATATAAACGGATTTGATGATGTACTCGCATTCGTTTAAGCTAAACTGCATTACATACGTAAGCGGCAAATCGATGAGTGTTAGCTCTGTCAGGTTAACCGGACTGTTACTCGGTCAGTGAAATCGGTCAGTGAAATTGGTCAGTGAAAATCGATTGTACCGCTTTTCATCCTTAGCAACATGGTCATTCTTTGGATCCAGGGAAAGTGATATGAAAACGTTAGGCGAATTTATCGTAGAGAAACAGCACGAATTTCCACATGCCACCGGTGAACTTACCGCGTTACTCTCCGCGATAAAATTAGGGGCGAAGATCATTCACCGCGATATTAATACAGCGGGTTTGGTGGATATCCTCGGCACCAGCGGCGTATCCAATATCCAGGGCGAAGTGCAGATGAAACTCGACCTGTTTGCCAATGAAAAATTAAAAGCGGCGCTGAAGGCGCGCGGACAGGTAGCGGGCATTGCTTCCGAAGAAGAAGACGAAATCGTTATTTTTGACGGCGAGCGCTCCACCAGCGGCAAATATGTCGTGCTGATGGACCCGCTGGACGGCTCATCCAATATCGATGTCAACGTCTCGGTAGGCACGATATTTTCCATCTACCGCCGGGTCACGCCGGTGGGCACGCCGGTGACGCTCGAGGATTTCCTCCAGCCCGGCAGCAAGCAGGTCGCAGCGGGTTACGTAGTATACGGCTCGTCCACCATGCTGGTTTATACCACCGGCTGCGGGGTCCACGCTTTTACCTACGATCCTTCCATCGGCGTATTTTGCCTCTCCCACGAAAGCGTACGCTTCCCGGCCACCGGCAATATGTATTCCATTAACGAAGGCAACTACATCAAGTTCCCCAACGGCGTTAAAAAATACATCAAATACTGCCAGGAGATGGACGAGGCCACTCACCGCCCCTACACTTCCCGCTACATCGGCTCGCTGGTATCCGACTTCCACCGCAATTTGCTCAAGGGCGGCATCTACCTTTATCCCAGCACCGCCACGCATCCGCAGGGCAAACTGCGCCTGCTGTATGAATGCAACCCGGTCGCGTTCCTGGCCGAACAGGCCGGCGGCAAGGCCAGCGACGGCAAAAACCGCATCCTGGATATCGTGCCGCAACAGCTCCACCAGCGTTCGCCGTTCTTTGTCGGCACCGAATCCATGGTCAACGACGCTGAGCGCTTTATGCGCGATTTCCCCGACGAATAATAACCACGCCTCGCGGCACGGCAGGTCCGCTAACGCTGAACTCAACGCAGACGTGTTAAAGGGAGAGCGTGCCGATGGGGTCGAATCGGGCGTGGTGTTCCCGCCCGACCGAGGCCCCATGGCGCGGTAGGCCCGCCAACGCTCATCTCAAAGCAGACGTGTTCAAGGGAGACCGTGCCGATGGGGTCGAATCGGGCGTGGTGTTCCCGCCCGACCGAGGCCCCATGGCGCGGTAGGCCCGCCAACACTCATCTCAAAGCAGACGTGTTCAAGGGAGTCCGTGCCAATGGGGTCGAATCGGGCGTGGTGTTCCCTCCCGACCGAGCGCCCCATGGTGCGCTAGGCCCGCCAACGCCGAACTTAAAGCAGACGTGTTCAAGGGAGAGCGTGCCAATGGGGTCGAATCGGGCGTGCTTTTCCCGCCCGACCGAGCGCCCCATGGCGCGCTAGGCCCGCCAACACTCATCTCAAAGCAGACGTGTTCAAGGGAGAGCGCGCCCATTAGGGCTGCTACGTATACAGCACGCCGTAACAGAGATAGACGAACCTTTTCGCCTGCATTTGCCTGCATTTAAATGGAAAGCGGCCAGCTTTGGCTGGGATTTCGCTGGCGCTTGCGGGGGGCTTATGTTGCCGCAGTGCGGGTTTCGCTTGCCGTGCGTTCGGTGGTTATATGGCGTGCCCGGTGCCGGCAAGCGACAAAGAGGCCGTACCGCGACGGCCTCCTTGACCTCCGCGCGCCCGGCAGGTCGCGCGTCGCTGCGCGATGCCTTCCGCCGCCCATGCCCCCGTTATGCACCGGCCCGGTTAGCGCTCCCGGCGCTACCGGGCCTTTCGCCGCTCCCGGCGGCTCATGCCGGGGGCACAGGCGCCGTCAGCGCGCTTTATGCCGGTCCACATGTCGCTGTTCGTACTGCATGTTATGAAGCGATAGCGGCGCTGTTGCTTAGGATAAGGTCAGGCGTCGGCATAGGATTAACTAATATGGGATGCAACGAGTAGGGAATACAGTTGGCGCAGCGAAAAACCGGTTATTCAGACATGCCCTTACCCGTTATCGTTATGCAGTCGAACAGTAAAACATTCATCATTCAGCGTTAAGTTTTAGCAGTAAAAAATACGCTTTCAGCCATCAGCCACTAAAAAAATGAATACTGGTAGTTTTCCCGGTAAGCGCATACCGCTAAGAACCCCAAAACGCCGATTTGCTCACAGGCGATGGTGTTGACGTGATGCCGGCATAGAGTGCGCCGGCGGCGCGCATCGCGGCTGGATGAGCCGCCGGGAGCGGCGAAAGCCCGGATTGCGCTGGGAGCGCATATCGGGCGGTCCAAAAAGCCGGGATGCAGCGCTGCCGGGAACCGCGCAGCGGCGCACGATCTGCCGGCCGCGCGGAGGTCAAGGAGGCCGTCGCGGTACGGCCTCTTTGTCGCTTGCCAGCACCCGGCACTGCATATAACCACCGAACGCACGGCAAGCGAAACCTGCACCGCGGCATCATAAACCTTACCGCAACGACATAACCCTCGCCGCAAGCTACACCCCCCCGCCGTGGCGACATCCATATTCACGGGTGCCCAATATGATGGCCGGACCATATCTGCCCGCCAACGCCGAACTCAACACAGATATGTCCAAGGGAGCACGCGCCAACGCCAGATCAGCGGTACTACACCTTCAGGCCGCCGCCTCCACGTCACTCACTTCTTCCGCCACTGCCGCCACCTCCTCAAGCTGAAACACCGCCATACTCTTCGCCAACTGCTGCGACTGCGCCTGCAGCGAACGCGTCGCCGCGCTTGATTCCTCCACCAACGAGGCGTTCTGCTGCGCCACCGCGTCCATCTGCGACACCGCCAGGCTAATCTGTTCAATGCCGCGGCTCTGCTCATCGGTGGCATTGGAAATCTCACGCATCAGCTTGGTCACCCGCATCACTTCCTCGGAAATTTCATCCATGGTCTCGCCGGCGGTATGGGCCATCTCCGACCCCTCGTTAACCCGCCCCTGCGACTCTTGGATCAACCCCTTGATCTCCTTCGCCGCCTCCGCGCTGCGATGGGCCAGGTTACGCACCTCCCCGGCCACCACCGCAAATCCCCTGCCCTGCTCGCCGGCGCGCGCCGCTTCCACCGCCGCGTTCAGCGCCAGGATATTGGTCTGGAACGCAATACCGTCAATCACGCCCAGGATATCGGCGATACGACGCGAACTCGCGGTAATCGCCTGCATCTTTTCAATCACGTAACAGACCACCTCGCTCCCCTTGTCGGCGGTATCGGACACCGCCCTGGCCAGCTCATGGGCCTGACGGGCATGCTCGGCATTCAGTTTCACCGTCTGGGTCAGCTGCTCCATACTCGCCGCCGTCTGTTCAAGCGCCGCGGCGGAGGCTTCTGTCCGCTGGGAAAGATGGGTATTGCCCTGGGCCAATTCCCGCGTGCCGGTATCGATTTGGCCGCCCGCCACACGCACCTCGCTCACGGTGCCGGCCAGCGCATCCTGCATCAACGACAGCGCATTGTTCAGACGCGCCAGCTCGGTGGCTTTACTGGCGCTCACCGGATAATACAGCGAGCCGGCGGCAATATGTTCCAGATGGACAATGGCGCCATCCAGCGGACGCAGGATAAATCTGCGCACCGCCAGCCAGGCTATCACCGACAACACCAGGGCCAGCACACAGGCGACAATCGTCAGCATCAACTGGATACGGGCGGCATCGGCGGCGTCACGCTGGATCTGCTGCCCGGTCTGCAGCGCATAGTGCTGAAAAGTGTCCAGCGCCTTATCCATCTCCAGGCTGAGCGGAGTAAGCTGCGTCTCCAGCACCTGATAATACCCGTCCGGATTCGCATTATTCAGGGCGACCATGACGGGCTTAACGCCCTGTTCATTATAACGCTGATACACCAGGTTCAGCTGCTGGGCGCGCCTGGCGCCCTCGGCGGTCACCGAACCGGTCGCCAGAAACGCCGCCATATCTTGGTCGGCCAGCTTGGCCAACGCCTTGACATTGGCCGTCGATGCCTGGGCTTCGTTGATAAGGCCGGTCTCATACTGCCTTACCGCCAGTGACGCCTCTGTGCGCGCCCTGAGCGAAGCGTTATAGCTGCGGGATAACAGGCCCAGTTCCTCGCCCTGAACCTGGTTAATGGCTTGCAGGGAACGTGAACTTTGCTGAATGGTACGAATGCCGATACCACCGACAATAAATAAAATAATGGTCATCACGATCAGCCAGGTCAGTAATCCAACCTTGACGCTCATGGTTTTCAACATAGCTCCGCCCCTGCATTTTCAGATGTTGATGAATACAAATCACCCGGCAGAGGCTGTACACTCCGCCCTGCATCGGTTATCGGTGGCACCGGCGAAGACTTTATCGATTCAGCGGGGATCAATCCGTTATATATCCGTTATGTGAGTCACCTCACAGGCCGGATTGGGTCGGTTAATTCGCCGCAGGCAAGTATTCGGCGGTGAACTACCGCATTTTTTGGTTATAATAGGCGCTAGGCCATTATTATTGGAAAGGTTAAGGAAACTGACATGAGCTTGAATCTGGTACCGGCAGGAAAAGATCTTCCCGAGGATATTTACGTCGTGATTGAAATCCCGGCCAACGCTTCCCCGATCAAATACGAAGTTGATAAAGCAACCGGTGCGCTGTTTGTCGATCGTTTCATGTCCACCGCGATGTTTTACCCTTGCAACTACGGTTACATCAACCATACCCTCTCGCTCGACGGGGATCCGGTCGATGTATTGGTGCCGACGCCGTACCCGCTGCAACCCGGTTCCGTTATTCGCTGCCGCCCGGTAGGCGTGCTCAAGATGACCGACGAAGCCGGCGAAGACGCCAAGCTGGTGGCGGTGCCGCACACCAAAATGACCAAAGAGTACGACAATGTGAAAGACGTGGAAGACTTGTCTCCGCTGCTGCGGGCGCAAATCACCCATTTCTTCGAACATTATAAAGATCTGGAAGCAGGCAAATGGGTGAAAGTGTCGGGCTGGGAAAACGCCGAAGCCGCAAAAGCGGAAATTATCGCCTCCTTCGAACGCGCTAAGAAATAAGTTACGCCTGTCCCTGTCCCGGAAATGCGCAAAGCCTGGTTTGCGCATTTCCTTGCCATCACTCAGGGTTCAGGATTCTTCGGCGCGTTTTACCCAGTCCCCACTCAACAACCGCCGCAATCCCTCCACCGGCCGCTGGTAGACATACATCCAGGCGCCGCCGTAAGGCGTCGCGATCAGGGCCCGTTTATACTCGCCGCTTTTGGTGCGCAGGGCATCCAACTCGGCCAACGTCGAGGAATCAATGCGATATACCTCACAATATACCGTTCCCGTGCCGGGGACGACCGCCGGATAATGACCGAGATCGTATAATTCAAAGCCGGAGATCACGTGATCGCCTAACCACTGGCCGTTCGTCATCCAATGACTGTTGCCTTGATTGCGTCGCAGACTACCGTAGACAATTATTCGCATTGTTAAAACTCAAACTGATAGAGCAAGTCCAATGCCTGATCGAGACCAGACACGGCTTCCAGATAAAGTCTCGGCATTAAACGGTAACGTAACGTTAACGTTGCCAATGAATCAAAAATACCGACCCCATATTTAACTTGCAAGCCGGGTGCAACATAACCACTGACCACGACCTGGGACTCGTCGCCGACACCTTGCGTATCCAGGGTTAAATTACTTACCCCGAACGCTGCGCCGATTTTACCCACAAGTTGCCCACTTTGCGCAACCCCCATCCCGATTAACATCGACGTCATCGCGCTGCTGTCGGCGCCGGGCGTATTAAGCCCCTGGCCCCGCAGCAGGTAAGACAGCGCCTCCTGCTGCGATTTCACCGGTTCGGTGAACACCTCAAGCCGTGGCTGATCCGCCATGCCGGTCACCCTGACGCCGGCGATCACACCGTCCGCCGTGTTATCCGGGTTACGAATGGCCTCAACGTTCAGCAGCGGCTGATCCGGCGGACCGGCGAACATCAATTGCCCGCGCCGGACGCTCAAATCCTGCCCATAGGCCCGGAAACGGCCGTACGGGATATTGATCTGGCCGTTCAGGCCCAGGCCCTGCTTATCCTGGATCATTTTCAGATCGCCCTCCAGCCGCGCCTTCAGTCCGAAGGCATCCAGCCGCACATCGCGGCCGACATGGATAACCAGGTTGCTGTTGATAACCGTGTTGACCTTTGCCTGTTCCACCGGGCGCAGCTGCTTATCGAGGATCACTTCGTCGGGCGACACGCCCACCGCGCTCGGCGGCAATTCCTTCACCTCGATCCGCGCCCAGGGTATATCGACCCGGCCGTTAAGGGTAAAGACCTGCGGCGCGGCCTCCAACACAATATCAGGTGAGACATCCATGCGCACCATGGGCGGCACGGTAATTCTTATCCCGGAGCCCTGGGCGGCGATCCGCGCGCGCCAGGCGCTGATATTGCTCCAGTCGGCGCTGCCGCCAAGGTTAAGCTGTCCATGGGTGGTATGGATAACCCCTTGCAGTGTCGAACTGGTGCCGTTGAACACCATCGCCAGACGGCTCTCATTCATGGCAAACGGCATCCAGTTGCCGCGCATCAGCAGCCGGTCCAGGCCCAATTGCCCATACAGCTGCGGCCGGGCGACGCTGCCGCCGACGCGCAGACGGGCGTCCAGGATGCCGGCGGCGCTTTCTCCCCGCGACAAAATGGGGTTAAGGACAGACAGCGACAGCCGGCTGATAGTAACGTCGCCGGAAAGCGTGCGTCGCCCCTGGGGATCGGCCACCGCCACCTGGCCGGTAAACTGGCCATTGCCGGCAATGCCCACCTGCCAGTCCAGACGCGCGCGGTCGTGATCCAGGCCGGCGTTGAGATTTAACGTCTCGAAGGCTACCGGCAACGCATTGCCCTGGACATTTTGTACCACCTTTACCCCCCTGCCCACCAGGGCGATTCGCGCCTGGGGCAATCCGCCGCCCGGTTGCCAGCTCACCTCCGCCCGGCCGGTAAACAGGCCGCTCAGCGCGGTGTCCGCCGGCAGGAAGGGACGGATCATCGCCAGATCGAAACGCTCGAGCACCACCGCGGCCCGGCCGCCGGCGCCGGCGTCGATGGCGGCGGGAACACAAAGCCGGGCGTTGGGATTCTGCCAGCAGTGGGGGCCGATAACGACGCGCTGCGAGCTATGCTGATAATCCAGCGTCATGGCGCGGGTTAACCGCCAGTCGCCCACCGGCGTGCCGATACGCGTCTGGGTCAGGGCGCCTTGCCAGCGCTGCCGCTGCCGATCATAGCCGCCGTTAAGCGATAACTCGCCGGCAATCGGATCGCCCTGCAAATTCAGGCGCAGCTGGTGGCGGCGCTCGTCGCCGGTTACCGCCAGGGTAAGCTGGCGCACCAGCAGGTTATCCTGCTGGAGTTGATCCAGGCGCAGGTTCAGGTCGCCGCGCACGATATCGCTAACGCGGAGATTGCCGGCCAGGGCGATGCGACGCACGGTCAGGGACTGCCAGCGCAGCCCGACGGCGTTCAGATCCATGTTGACCTGCGGCGTCTGCCGCTCGCCCCGTACCGTGAACCGGCCGCGGGCGGTGCCGGCCAGGCCGGGCAGGACGCCGTTCAGGTTCGGCGCATCGAGCACGGCGTCGAGAGCCAGTTGCTGGTTTAAATCACCCTTGATATCCAGGCTGTTGCGCCCCAGCGCCAGCCGGAGATCGGGAATATGCCACTGCCCGGCGGCGTTGCCGCTCAGGGAACCGCGGGCGGTCACCGGGTTTTGTTTGATATTGCCGTTAAGCGTCAGTTCGGGGATACGCAGCTGCCAGCTGCCGCCGTGGATGCTGCCCCGGGTGGAAATCTTGCCCGCGAGCCGGGCCGGCCAATCGGGCCATTGCCGGGCGGTATTGATGCCGCTGAGCGTCAGTTCGCTCCGCCAGCTCACCGCGTCGCTCCAGTCAATCACCGCCGTCAGATCGGTCGTTCCCTCCAGAGCCGCCACGCGCAGGCGCGTCAAGGTAAACTGCGTGGGATTGCCTTTCCCCTCAAGGGACAGATCCGCCGGCGGCAGGCCCTCGCCGCTGACGGCGCCCTGCATGGCAAGCGTATAATCCACCGCCTTGCCATCAACCTTCAGCGCCAGATCGCGCAGGCGATATTGCGGTTCGCCGGTCAACGGCCACTGCGCGCCAGGACTGGCGAACGTCACCTCCAGCGGCAGGCCGCTGTCGGCCAGGCGCAGGCCGGCATTGATTTGCGCCTTGACCGGCCCCGAAAAATTCAGGGCGGTATCCAGGCGATCGCGTAAACTGCCGCCGACCGTCAGCCTGATCCTCTCGCCCTTGACCGGATCGATATTCAGTTGGGTGTTAACGGTTAATTCCAGCGGCCATTGTCCCTCCAGGCGCGCCTTGCCGCTGGCGCTCAGCAAACCCTGCACGGCGTCGATGCGCAGGCGTTCCAGGGTGATCTCCCGATCCAGCGTCCGCCCCTGCATCAGGAAGCTTGTTACCTGGATATCGGTATCGCCGGTAAGCCGCAGGTCCGTACCGCGCAGTTCCTGCAGTTGGATATTGAGCGGCACCTGGATATCCGGCAATCCGGGCAACACGGGGACGGCGAATAGCGCCTTTAAGGTTTCCGCCAAGGGCGGCGCCTGTGCCGCCGCCTTTTCGGCCGCCAGGCGGGCGGCGGCGCGTCGTTGCTCATCGGTCTGGGCCACGGCGTCGATTGCCTGGTCGGCCAGCACCGCCGCCGCTTTCGGCAGGGCCACCAGCAGGCCATTAATCTCCGTGGGCGTGACGATAAGCGTATTGCCGCGAAAATCCATGCCGCTGTGGAACCTGTCCAGGGCGATGACCGTATGGTCGATTTGCACCCGCACCCCGTTGACGCTGAGATTACGCAGGATCAGCGGATAGGGGGTACTTATCGCCGTGGTGTCCTGCGCCGCGGCCGGGGCGTCCGGCTGGCCCGGCGCCAGCGCGGCGGTGTCAATCGCCACATCCACCCCGCTCAAGGCAAGATCGTTGACGCACAGCGCACTGTGCCGAAAGCAGGAGAAATCAAGCGCGAGATGCAGCTCGTTCGCGTTTACCGTCATGCCCGGCTGCTGATAGCGCACCCCCTTCAGCGTCAGATCGCGCCAGCCGCCGCTGACGCTGACGATGTCCAGTCCCGGCACCCAGCGCGCGGCGCCGTTCAGCAGCAGATGCAGGCCGCTGGTGGTGCCGATCAGATACGCCAGCGCGCCGAGCAGCAGTACGATAACGGTCAGGATGCCGAGGCCGATTTTTTTTGCAAGACTCATAGTTCTGTCCCTAATCCTATGTAGAACTGCAATCCATGTTCCTCGGGATCGCCTACGGGCGCGGCCACGTCCAGTTTGATCGGGCCTACCGGCGACTGCCATCTTACCCCGACGCCGGCGCCGGTTTTCAGGCTGGTCTGCCGGAAATCATTCACCGCCTGGCCGGTATCGATAAAGGTGGCTCCCCACCACCTGCCGGTCACATTGTATTGATACTCCAGGGAACCGGTGGCCAGCTTCGAGGCGCCGGTTAGCTTGCCATCCTCGTCGCGGGGAGATATGGCCCGGAACCGGTAGCCGCGGATGCTGCGATCGCCGCCGGCGAAAAAACGCAGGGACGGCGGCACGCGATCAAAATTATTGGTTTCGATCCAGCCCAGGTTATAGCGCGCCACGAAACGGTGTTTATCCGCCAGGGTGCGTACCCAGACGTTTTGCGCCTGCAGAATGAAAAAATCCACATCCGAGCCCCAGGTGGTATCGGACACGTCGATGGAATAACGCTGGGAGTCGCCCCAGGTGGGCATCAGCCCGCCGCGCTGCCGGGTACGGTTAACCGTGAAGCCGGGATAGAGCAGCATGGTGGTATCGGTGACATTGGCCTGGGTAAAATGGTCCAGGCTCCAGCGCAGGTTGACCGAGCGCTGCCAGCCGGAAGAAGAATCCCAGAAGCGCGCCACGTTGACCGTGGTGGCATCGGATTTGGTATCGTTAAGGTCTTCGCGCTTAAACCCGCTTTGCACCACATAATATTGCTCCAGCGGGCTTTTTTGCAGCGGGATTTTATAACTGAAATCCAGCGCCTGCTCGGGAGCGGATACGCTCAGCGTGGTCTGCAGGCTATGGCCCCGGTCGTTGAGCCAGGGCCGGTTCCAGGTGGTTCTGACCCGGGGCCCGACGTCGGAGGCAAATCCGACCCCGGTTTCGATAATATTGCGGCTGCGCGGCGTTACCACCGCGTCCAGCGGCAGGACCTTATTGGTTTTCCCGGCGCTGAAATCGGGCGAGACCACCACCGAGTTAAACCAGTTGGTGGCGGCAAGCTGGCGGTTAAGCTCCGCCAGCGAGACGGCGCTGTACTCGTCGCCCTCGCGGATAGCGGGAATATTCTGCAGGTAGTCCTCGCGGATTTGCGCGCCGTGAAAACGCACCTTGCCGAAGCGGTAACGCTGGCCGCTGTCAAAGATCACATCCCAGAACGCTTCGTGGCGTTCCGGCGATACGCCAAGCTGCCGCTTGGGGAAATCCGCGTCAAAATAGCCGTTGCGTACCGCCAGGCCGGTCATGCCGCTGATAAAATTGGTGTAATCGCCATGATTGAGCACGCTGCCGATGGCCGGCCGGCTGCGCCGCACCAGGCCCAGGTAATCCCTATCGGTGCGCGCGTCGCCGCGCAGGCTGATGTTCACGCCGGCGATTTTCACCGGCTGGCCGGGCGCGACCTTGGCCAGCAGCACGGGCCGTCCGCCGTTGACCGCCGGGCGGAACTCAAAATCGATTTGCGGCGAGTAGTAGCCCAGGGCGCGCAGCCCTTCCCGCACCACGCCGTCGACGCGCGCCTGGAATCGCGCATCGGCCGTGATTTCATCCGCGCCGATGGTGGACAGGCGCGCGCGGACATTACGCTGCAATTCTCCCTCCAGTCCTTCCACCTGCAATCGCACGTTGGCGGCGTAGGACCATGGCGTAGCCAGTAGAATGCAAAACAGGCAAAGAAGGCGATTATTTGGCACGCTGGCTCCTGAATTTTCTTACTTTCCCGCGGGTGGATTCCTTACGCGCACAATCGCCGTCATATTTATTATTAAACGACCCTGGGGTTGTTTTTAGTCCTTTTACCCTAAAATACAGTCATAAGCTTACAGCTTAACGTAATATTGGCGTTTATTGTCTGTAAAGAAAGTGTACAAGACAACAGGCAATAGCCCATTATTTCGATAATCGTCTCAACAGGAGTCTATCGTGGCGCAGAATTTTGATAAAACCCAGCTTGTATCACAAAGCGAAGCCCTGCCGGGCCGCCTGACGCCGATGCCGGTGGCGACCACCCATGTGGTTAACGGCCATTCCATGACTCACGTTCCCGATCATATGGAGGTGGCGCTGTTCGCCATGGGATGTTATTGGGGCGTGGAGCGTTTGTTCTGGCAGATCCCGGGGGTTTACAGCACGGCGGCGGGGTTTGCCGGCGGCTATACGCCGAACCCAACCTATCGCGAAGTCTGTACCGGCCAGACCGGCCATGCGGAAGCGGTGCGGGTGGTGTTTGACCCGGCAATCATCAGCTATCGCGAGCTGTTGCAGTATTTCTGGGAAAATCACGATCCGGCGCAGGGTATGCGCCAGGGCGGCGATATCGGTTCGCAATATCGCTCCGCGATTTTTGTGCTGACCCCGGAGCAGGAACGCGAGGCGCAGGCCAGCAAACAGCGTTTCCAGCAGGCGATGGAGCAGGCCGGCGATCGGCGCGCCATCACCACCGCCATCGAACCGGCCACGCCGTTCTACTATGCCGAGGACGAGCACCAGCAATATCTGCACAAAAATCCGCAGGGGTACTGTAATCTCGGCGGCATCGGGGTATGCATGCCGCCGCAGGCGTAATCTCGCCAGCGGGGCCTGTTGATAAACCGGCTCTGGCCAAGACGCCGGAAACCATCACGTTATTAATCTTAGCAGCCCCCAGGGGGCTGCTGTTATACTGTGCCCACTGTCGGTCGGGCAGTTGATGACGTCGCGTATCCGCAACGGGCTGACCATTGTCGCTGCAGGCTGCCCGCAGCCGTAAATGACGTTTCGGCTCCCCGTAACAGACTGAAATATGTTATCTTTAACCAACACGTTGCCCTTCAAAGGCGCGCTGGCATAACTGTCAGCCCGAAGTGGTCGAATTATGCTAAACAGTATCCTGCTTATCCTGCTATTAATCGCGGTGAGCGCATTTTTTTCCGTATCGGAAATCTCCCTCGCCGCTTCGCGCAAAATTAAACTCAAGCTGATGGCGGATGAAGGAAATATCAACGCCAAACGCGTGCTTAAGCTCCAGGAGACGCCCGGCATCTTCTTTACCGTTATCCAAATCGGCCTGAACGCGGTGGCTATCCTCGGCGGTATCGTGGGCGATGCGGCGTTCTCACCTTCCTTCGCCTCCATTCTTATTCGTTTTATGTCGCCGGAGATGGCCGATCAAATCAGTTTTATCTGTTCATTTACGCTGGTCACCAGCCTGTTTATCCTGTTCGCCGATTTAACCCCGAAACGCATCGGTATGATTTCACCGGAGGCTTGCGCCATCCGGATTATCAACCCGATGCGCTTCTGCCTGCTGGTTTTCCGCCCGCTGGTCTGGCTGTTTAACGGTTTGGCCAACGTCATTTTCCGCATGCTGAAGCTGCCGATGGTGCGCAAGGACGATATTACCTCCGATGATATCTACGCGGTGGTGGAGGCCGGCGCACTGGCGGGCGTGCTGCGCAAGCAAGAGCATGAGCTCATCGAGAATGTGTTTGAGCTGGAGTCCCGCACGGTGCCCTCGTCCATGACGTCGCGCGAAAGCATTATCTATTTCGATTTGCGCGAGACCGAGGACAGTATAAAAGAAAAAATCTCAACGCATCCTCACTCAAAGTTTTTGGTCTGCGACGCCAACATTGACCATATTGTCGGTTATGTGGATTCGAAAGATTTGCTTAACCGCGTGCTGGGCAACCAAAGCCTGGCGTTGAACAGCGGCGTCCAGATCCGCTCGGCGCTGATCGTACCGGATACCCTGACCCTGTCGGAAGCGCTGGAAAGCTTCAAGACCGCGGGCGAGGACTTTGCGGTGATCCTTAACGAATACGCGCTGGTGGTGGGCATCATTACCCTTAACGACGTGATGACCACCCTGATGGGCGACCTGGTGGGACAGGGGCTGGAAGAGCAGATCGTTACCCGTGACGAGAATTCGTGGCTTATCGAGGGCGGCACGCCCATCGACGACGTGATGCGGGTGCTGCATATCGATGAGTTCCCGCAGGCGGGAAATTATGAAACCATCGGCGGGTTTATGATGTTCATGCTGCGCAAGATACCTAAACGTACTGATTTTGTGCGCTATGGCGGCTATAAATTCGAAGTGGTGGACATCGACAGCTATAAAATCGATCAGCTGCTGGTGACCCGTATTGAGGAAAAATCCACGCTGGTGCTGGCCAAGACGACGGACACCTCGCACGTTGCCTGAGGCGAAAGTCCGGTCCACGTCCCGCCGTTAGGCGCGATTTATCCTGCCCCCGGGCGCGCAGTCGCCGGGGGGCAGGTCATTATCGTATTGCGGACAAGGTAATCAGGAAAAGGGCCGGTCAGCCCATGTCGGACTGGAGCCGCATGACCTGCCGGTTGACTTCCGACATGACGTGGAAATGCTGCTTGTCGCGCACCTTCGGCAGCAAAATCTTGCCTTTATCAAATTCGAAGGCGCCGAAGCCTTTGATATAAATACGACCGCGGAATAAAGTCTTAACGTAGGTTGCTACCTTGATAGCGTTATAGCGATGGAAGATTCTCATTTTTTTACTCAACTCCCGTTATTTTTCTCGTCCTGCCGTTGCGTTGTTAAACCCGGCAAGGGAACTCACACTAGCACTTTATAAGAGTCTTCATATGTGCTTAAGTTCACGCAACAACAGAACACTGAGCTGCTTTTACACAATTTGACAGAATGCTATAAAAGCCCTATCTATTACAGCAGTACTAATATGCTGAAAACGCATTAGCTTGGTCATCCGGCGCAATACGGCGATCGGGGTGGTAACCCCCTCGCCCGGCGCCGATCCGGGCCTCCCTTCGCTTAAAGGAGCCGCATCATGCGCTGCCCGTTAATCGTATTACTCCTGGCATGGCCGCTATCCTGCGGCGCCCTTGCCCATAGCCTGGTTATCGGCAAGACCCTACCTAAGGTGGCGGTCGCCGAACAAGGCGAATTGCTGCTCCAGAAAGAGAAGTTTAGCTATAAATTCTGGGATAGCTCGCAGCTCGCGGGAAAAATCAGACTGGTGCAACATATTGCCGCCCAATCCTCCGCCAGCGAGATGAACGCCGCGATGATTGAAGCGCTCAAGAAAACCAACTTACCGGCTAAATATTACCAAACGACGACAATCATCAACGAAAACGACGCCGTCTTCGGCAGCGGGCCCTCGTTCGCCCGCAACTGGGTGGAAAATCACAAGACCATTTATCCCGGTTCCCAGTTTATTCTGGATGCCCATGGCAATGTACTGCAGGCGTGGCATCTGCAGCCGAAAAGCTCGGCGGTCATGGTATTGGATGCCCAGGGGCGGGTACGGTATGCCAAGGAGGGCGCGCTGTCGTTTGCCGAGATACAGCAGGTCACCACGCTGCTGCGCCGCCTGTTGCCAGGCGGCGCGCATTAAGGCCGGTTCAGAACAACGACACCCTGAAACCCGGATTCAGAAAGGATTCGCGGGGATGGTAATCCAACGTGCGTCCGGTCCAGTCGTTGACCAGCGCGCCGGCGGCGGCGGCCACCGCATGGCCGGCGGCGGTATCCCAGACGCTGGTCGGTCCGAAGCGGGGATAAAGCTGCGCGCTGCCTTCCGCCACCAGGCAAAACTTCAGCGAGGAGCCGATGGTCACCGTTTGATGCTCGCCCAGTTGGGCCAGATAATCCTGTAATTCGCTATCGTCGCTGTGCGAACGGCTGATGACCACCAGCGGGGGCCGGGCCTCCTTGCAGTGGATGGCCAGCCGTTCGCCGTCAGGCGTTATCTTCCAGGCATTGCCGGCGTCGGCGGCGTAAAGGATATCGGTGGCCGGGGCATACACCACGCCCATTACCGGCTGGCCGTCTTCGATCAAGGCAATATTCACCGTGAACTCGCCGTTGCGCCGCAAAAACTCCTTGGTGCCGTCCAACGGGTCCACCAGCCAGAAGCGGGTCCAGCCGCGGCGCACGTCCCACGCCGGCGGGTCCTCTTCGGACAGAATGGGAATATCGGGCGCCAGCGCCTTCAGTCCGGCGACAATAACCCGATGCGCCGCCAGATCGGCGGCGGTGAGCGGTGAATCGTCGGTTTTATGGGTCAGCTCGACGGGCGCACCGCCATCGTAGACCCGCATAATCGCAGCGCCCGCCTCACGCGAGAGCCGGCTAATCTGTTCAATCATGTCTCACCTCTGGATCATTACATCATATTCACCAGACTAGCTTTTTTTCACAAAATAGCCATCGGAATAATCTAGCGGCGGGTGTCGGCAGCGGGGCGCGCCAAACGCGCCCCGCGGGGATCAGAGGATTTCCAGCAGCTCGACTTCGAAGATCAGCGCGCTGAACGGCGGTATGGACGCGCCGGCGCCGCGCTCGCCGTAGGCCAGGTTGTGCGGAATGTACAATTCCCACTTCGAGCCGACCGGCATCAGCGTCAGGGCTTCTATCCAGCCGGGAATAACCCCGTTAACCGGAAACTCCGCCGGCTGGCCGCGCTGTACCGAACTGTCAAATACCGTGCCGTCCAGCAAACGCCCGGTATAATGGACGCTCACGCGGTCCTGGCGGCTCGGTATGGCGCCGTCGCCCTGCGCCAGGACCTTAAACTGCAAACCGGACTCCGTCTGGCGCACGCCCTCTTCCTTGGCATTGGCGTCCAGGAATTGCTGTCCCGCCACCGCCAGATGCTGCTGGCGATCGAGACGAACCGCATCCGCGCGTTCATGGATAATGCGCAGGGCGCGGTGGATGGCGTCAACCGGCACCGCCGGGGAATTGCCGGCCAGCGCATCGCTCAGCCCGGCCAGCAGGGCCTCGGGCAGCAAGCCTTCCAGTCCCGACTCCTGCAACTGCTGGCCCACTTGTAAACCAATGCCGTAACTGGCCTGGGCTTCCACGCTGTCTAAAGAAGGTACGCTCATGTTTTTTCCTTGAAATGGTAAAAAGCGAAAGGCGCAGCATAACAGCGCAGGCGTTTGGGGTAAAATCCTCTATGATGAATATGAGTCCTGCATCGGGCAGGCAGGCTTCTTGCTTACCGGTCAATTAAGCTATGGAGGTTCCCTGTGCGCCGCTTTATACTCGCGAGGGTTACAACAGGTAAACCATTGCAAGAGAGGTTATCATGGGCAGAATTTCGCCCGGGAAAAACAAAACCCCACGTTTTTCCCCGTTGGGTTACGGCGGATTCAAATGGAAGTGGCCTCTGCGTCTGCTGCCCGATGATGATTCCAACGCATCAGGCCGGCCAATGCTGACCCTGCTGAAAAGAGTATGGCACTTACCCGACGGTTTCCAGTGGATGGGTCCGTTACCGCCGCTGCATCGCCGTCTGGTGCTGATTGCCGCGTTGATTATCGCGGCGGCGATACTTTGGCCCTATTCGCCCTCGACGGATACCACGCCTGCCCCCGGTGCGAAAACCGCGGCCAATGGCCAGGGAACGGTTATCCAGGCGGAGCTGGTGGACAATAACCGGTCCGCCGCCCCGGCCCCGGCGCCCGCCGCCGGCGACGGCCAGTTGCATCGCTATCGCATCGTCGAGGGCCAGACGCTGGCGCAATTGTTTCGCGAGCATAACCTGCCGGTAGGGGATGTATTCGCGATGGCGCAGGCGGAAGGCGACGACAAACCGCTTAGCAGCTTGCAGGCGGGTCAGCAGGTGGAAATCCAGCAGAATGCCCAGGGTGTCGTGCAGACGCTGACGATTGAAACCGGCGCCAACAGCCGCATACGTTTTGTCAGGCAGGCCGACGGCAGTTACCTGCGTCATTAAACGCGGGCCTGAACCCCGGCCAGGCTACCCTTCCCCATGAACGCGCAGAAATTCGCCCCCGGCAGTTGACCGCCCATGGCGCGTTCTCCGGGCGCCAGACAGCAAAACGCCGGCATAAGCCGGCGTTTTATCAATCGCTTAATCTTTCGATTAGGCTTCAGCCACCACGATAACATTCAGGGTAGCGAAAACTTCGCTGTGAACCTGGATGCTGACATCATGGTCGCCGATGGTGCGCAGCACACCGTTAGGCAGGCGCACTTCACTTTTGGCGACGTTGACGCCGGCAGCGGTGATGGCGTCGGCGATGTCGCGCGTACCGATAGAACCGAACAGTTTACCTTCGTCGCCTGCTTTAGACGCAACGGTAACACTTCCCAGTTCAGTGATTTTATCGGCGCGAGCCTGGGCCGCGGCCTGAACTTCAGACAGCTTGGCTTCCAGCTCAGCACGACGCTCTTCAAAATACTCAACGTTTTTCTTGGTGGCCGGAACGGCTTTACCTTGCGGTACCAAGTAGTTACGGGCATAACCCGCTTTAACGTTAACTTGTTCGCCTAAGCTACCCAGGTTGGCAACTTTATCAAGCAGAATAACTTGCATTACCTTATCCTCTCAAAGTCTTAGTGGACAGTGACCGATTACTGATGACGATCAGTGTACGGCAACAGAGACAGGTAGCGCGCGCGTTTGATCGCACGGGCCAACTGGCGTTGGTATTTGGCACGAGTACCGGTGATACGGCTCGGGACAATTTTACCGCTTTCGGTGATGTAGTTTTTCAGCGTAGCGATGTCTTTATAGTCAATCTCAATAACGCCTTCCGCGGTGAAACGGCAGAATTTGCGACGACGGAAATAACGTGCCATTTGGCTAGTCTCCAGAATCTATCAATTCAATCTGCTCGGCATGCAGGACCATTTTATTCAGCCCATTGCGGCCTTGATGGCTGCAAATGAAACCGTGGATGGTGAGCTGCGTACCGACCGTTATACTGCGAGTAATCTCTTGCGATTGTTTTCCACTGACCACCACGGGCATACGGCACCATGCTTGCCGTGAAAAACCGGCTTCCTGTTGCTGCGAGCGGTGCTCAAGCACAAACTGGCAGTGAGGAATACCCGACGGACTGACCTTTCGAATGGGTGCCTTGCACACGGTGCCGGACAGCATCAGACGGTTCGCCGTCATCATCGATTACTCTTCAGAATCCCCAGCATCATTGTCATCGTTGGCTTCGGTGGCGAAATCTTCACGGCGATCGCGGCGTTCATCTTTTGCTTTGACCATCGGGGAGGCTTCGGAAACCGGATGTTTAACGCGCATGATCATGCTGCGAATAACGGCGTCGTTGAAGCGGAAGTTTGTTTCCAGCTCATCGATCACTTCCTGCGAGGCTTCTACGTTCAACAGAACATAGTGGGCTTTGTGCAGTTTATTGATCGGGTAAGCCAGTTGACGGCGGCCCCAGTCTTCCAGACGATGAATGATGCCCTGCGCGTTGGTGATAACACCGGTATAACGCTCGATCATTCCTGGAACCTGTTCGCTTTGGTCAGGATGAACCATAAAAACGATTTCGTAATGACGCATACAGAATTGCTCCTTACGGATTATTCAGCCTCCTGTCAGGGTCAACCGCGGCCCATGGAAGCAAGGAACGTGATAATTGTGCGGCTGAAAAATGACGCGCAATCTTACATTTATGCGGCGGCAAATACAAGGACCGATGCGCAGGGAAAGCGGCGGTGAACGGGCACAGTTATATAGAAAAGCATTAATTAGCAAAAAAACTATTCAATATGTATGTTTTTTGTTCAAAAAAACTGATTTATTCAATCAATAAAGTGTTATTTCCCTCCCCTGCGCGCTGGCATATACTGTTTAATAATAAATCACTGGCGACGGTGAACAGTCGCCGGCGCCGCCGGGATAAGGCGGCGATAGAATCCCCAACACCAGGGAATCATCAATAATTATAAAGTAAGTTTATTTTAGCCCCCCTGTGGGGCTTTTTTATTGGCCGTCGACGCCGGATGCCGGGTTAAAGGTGCCGCCCGAAAAACGTCACGGCGGCGGACAGCGCGCTTACCGTAATTTTATGGCCGATGCCGGGTTCGGTGAGGTATGTCGCCTGATGAGGCCCACGCGCCTCCAGCGCCTGGTACAGGCGGCGGCTTTCCGTGGCCGGGACCAGTGGGTCGGCTTCGCCATGCCAAATCAACAGCGGCCGGTTTGCCAGCTTCTCGAGCTGATGGAAGACTTCGTAGCCGGCCAGGGGGGCCATCTGGCGCTCAAACTCTTTTTGCCCGGCGCTTGACGTTAGCGCCACGGGCGGGAACAGGGTTTTCGCCAGCCGCAGATAATCTCCCGAGCCCATAAAGTCCGCCGCCACGCGCAGCCAGTCATAGCGCGCCATAGCGCCCAGCGCGGTCATGCCGCCCATGGACGCGCCGCATACGCCGATGCGTCCGTCATCGATAAGCCCCCGCTGCTGGTAATGTGTTTTCATGGCGGGCATCTCGTCGATATTAGCGCGTAGAATTGCCCAAAAATGGGCCAGGCGCTGCTGCTCGTCGCCGTCAAACCGCGCGCCATGCATGGCGGCATCCGGGAGGATAACGCGAAATCCGGCCTTTGCCAGGGCATAACCAAAATAGCTGTATACCTCTTTTGACGAGGTATAGCCGTGGTAAAAGAAAATTGTCGGCAGCGGCAGCGGGTATCCCCCCGCCGGCACCGCATGGATGACGTCGATACCGCCGACGGACTCCTGATGCATTTCAACCATATTGCCCCCCCTTCGCATTATTCTTTTATACTATCTCTATCTCACTGCGTTGTTTTTTTATGGCCGACATTGATGAAACCACTTTACCCTATAATCCTGCTCCTGAGCATGCTGACGGCGGGCTGCAGCGTGCTTGAAGGCAAGCCGGTCCCGCCGCCTGCGCCCACCGCCCAGGCGCAGGAAATCAGCCGCAATCAGGCCGGCGCCTTGACCAAAATAGGCCGGATCGCCGTCGAGGAACGCGGCAGCCCGATGGATGCCGAAGCTGCGCTGCGCGCGCAGGCCAATGCCCGCCAGGCCCGCTATTATCAGATCATTATGCTGTCGGAAGACGTTATCGCCGGCATCTGGCGCGGCGAGGCCATTTTATATCGTTAAGCGGGAAGGGTCATGGCGCCGGACGCTCGCCGCCAGCCACGTTGTCCGGCGCCGGCGGCGGCAGGCCCATTCAGGGAAGCTGGCGCTGGCGCACGGCCTCAAACAGGCAAACGCCCGCCGCCACGGAGACATTAAGCGACGAGACCGAGCCCGCCATCGGGATACCGATCAGCTCATCGCAGTGCTCGCGGGTCAGGCGGCGCATGCCCTCGCCTTCCGCGCCCATGACCAGCGCCAGCGGGCCGGTCAGCTTGCTTTGATACAGATGATGATCCGCCTCGCCCGCGGTGCCGACGATCCAGACGTTGTGTTCCTTCAACATGCGCAGGGTGCGCGCCAGGTTGGTGACGCGAATCAGCGGTACGGTTTCCGCCGCGCCGCTGGCCACTTTCTTGGCGGTGGCGTTGAGCTGCGCCGAACGATCGCGCGGCACGATAACCGCATGTACGCCGGCGGCATCGGCGCTGCGCAGGCAGGCGCCGAGGTTATGCGGGTCGGTAATACCGTCCAGCACCAACAGGAAAGGCGCGGCATGCTGTGCCAGCAGCCCCTCCAGATCATTTTCCTGCAGCTGGCGCCCTTCCTGCACCCTTGCCACTATGCCCTGGTGCACCGCCCCTTCCGCGGCCTCATCCAGCCATTGGCGATTGGCCACCTGGATGACGATACCGTTGGCTTCCAGCGCCACCACCAGCTCATGCAGGCGGCGATCGTCGCGGCCCTTCATGATATACACATCGAGAAAACGCTGCGGATCGCGTTCCAGTAAAGCTTTAACGGCATGAATACCGTAAATGATTTCGCTCATGTTGCTCTTTTATCACCGAATGGGCCGTAACGGCCCATGGATTAAGGTCTGCCGGCGGTCGCCGGCACGCTGGCGCCCGGACTTATTGCTGGTCCGGCTTGCTTTCCGCGCCGCTTTTTTTCCTGCTGCGCCGTGGTTTGCTGGCCGACGGCTTTTTAGGCGGGTTATCGCCGGTGGCGGCGTCCGACGCGCCTGCGCTGGCCGCCCTGGACGGCGCGCTTTTAGGTTTGCTCCCTTTGCCATCGTTCGGCCGAAAGGCGCTGTCCGGTTCGAAGTTACCCGCCTTTGGGCCGGAGCGGCGGCGGCGCGGCGGCTTGCCGTCGCTACCGGTGCCGCCAGTGGCGCCGCGTGCGGCCTGCTGCGTGCGCACACGTTCGGTTTTACCCGCGCCTCTGGGCTGCCGCTTGCTGGAGATCAGGGAGAAATCGATTTTACGCTCATCCATATGGACCGCCTCAACCTTGATTTCCACCACGTCGCCGAGGCGATAGACCCGTCCGCCCGACTCGCCAATCAAGCGCTGGCCGATATTGTCATAGCGGTAATAATCGTTATCCAGGGTTGAAACGTGCACCAGGCCGTCGATAAACAAATCATTCAGACGCACAAAAAAGCCAAAGCCGGTGACGCTTGCGATAATGCCGCTGAAGGTCTGGCCGACGTGATCCTGCATAAAGTCACATTTCAGCCAATCGGCCACATCGCGGGTCGCTTCGTCGGCCCGCCGCTCGTTCATGGAGCTTTGCTGGCCCAACTGCAGCATTTCCGCCATTTCGGCATGCCAGCCGCCGGTAGGGGTGGACCGGCCTTTGGCCTCGCCTTCCTGCTTCGCCAGCAGATATTTAATACTGCGGTGCAAAGACAGATCCGGATAACGGCGGATGGGCGAGGTAAAGTGCGCGTAAGCCTGCAGCGCCAGACCGAAGTGACCACGGTTTTCCGGGTCGTAAATCGCCTGTTTCATCGAGCGCAGCAGCATGGTTTGCAGCATCTCGTGATCCGGACGCGTGGAGACGATATTCATCATCTCGGCGTAGTCTTTCGGCTCCGGTTTAATCCCGCCGCCCAGCGTCAGGCCCAGTTCGGCCAATACGGTGCGCAGCGCGGTGATATGATCGTTGCTGGGACGGTCATGCACCCGGTACAGCGCCGGCTCGTCGTTTTTCTCGACAAAACGCGCGGCGGCGATATTGGCCAGGATCATGCATTCTTCAATCAGTTTGTGCGCGTCGTTGCGCTTCACCGGTTCGATGCGATCGATGCGGCGCTCGGCGTTAAAGATAAACTTGGCTTCGTCGGTTTCAAACGAAATGCCGCCGCGCTGTACCCTGGCCTGTTCCAGCGTCTGGTACATTTCATGCAGCGTTTGGATCGGCTTGACCAGCGGATGGTAGTGCTCGCGCAGTTCCCGATCGCCCTGCAGGATCTGCCATACCTTGGTATAGGTCAGCCGCGCATGGGAATTCATCACCGCCTCGTAAAATTTATAGGAGGAGAGCCGTCCCTGCGCGGAGATGGTCATTTCGCAGACCATGCATAAACGGTCCACCTGCGGATTCAGGGAACACAGGCCGTTGGAGAGTTTTTCCGGCAGCATCGGGATGACCTGCGATGGAAAATACACCGACGTGCCGCGACCGCGCGCCTCATTGTCCAGCGGCGTATTGGGACGGACGTAATAACTGACGTCGGCGATGGCCACCCACAGACGCCATCCGCCGCCGCGTTTCTTTTCGGCGAACACGGCGTCATCGAAATCGCGGGCATCCTCGCCGTCGATGGTCATCAGCGGCAGACTCCGGAGATCCACCCGCCCGCGTTTTGCCGCCTCGGGCACCTCTTCCTTCAGCTCCGCGACCTGGCTTTCCACTTCCGGCGGCCAGACATAGGGAATATCATGGGTACGCAAGGCGATATCCACCGCCATGCTGGTACCCATATTGTCGCCCAGCACCTCCACCACCTTGCCGACCGCCTTGGTGCGCCGCGTGGGGCGCTGGGTCAGTTCGACCACCACCACAAAACCCATGCGAGCGCCGCCGGTGCTTTCCGGCGGGATCAGGATATCAAAACTCAACCGGCTGTCGTCGGGCACCACAAAGGCGCTGCCGGCGTCGGTAAAATAGCGGCCGACAATCTGGCTGGTCTTGGGCACCAGCACGCGCACAATGCGCGCTTCGCGCCGGCCTTTACGATCGGACACCAGGGGCTGCGCCATTACCACGTCGCCATGAATGGCCATTTTCATCTGTTCCGCGGACAGGTAAAAATCGTCTTTGCTGCCTTCCACTCGTAAAAAACCAAAACCATCGCGATGGCCGATAACCGTGCCACGCAGCAAATCCAGGCGTTCAGGCAGCGCATAGCACTGCCGGCGGGTAAAAATCAGCTGGCCGTCGCGCTCCATGGCGCGCAGGCGGCGGCGCAGGCCTTCAACCTGGTCTTCGCCGGTAATGCCCAAATCCTGCGCCAACTCTTCGCGACTGACGGGCGTTTCCCGTTTGGCCAGGTGCGCCAGGATAAACTCCCGGCTGGGGATGGGAAATTCGTATTTTTCTGCCTCTCGTTCGAGAAAGGGATCTTGTGACATGCGCTACCTCCATTGTCCAAAACAGGTTGCTGTGCCGATATCATTCAACAAGCAATAATGTGTAGAGCGGCGGATTTCCTGTTTTAAACAGCTGGCTGGGACGATTCGACCACGTTCCGCACAACATCCACGCTATATCCGCACTACAACAGATCAATATTATTGATCGGGGTTTACGTCCTGCTAACCGCACTTCTGCTATCCCTAACAGCGGGCATGGCGACAAGAGGACAGATAACAAGAAAACGATGGTAATAAGAGTAACCTTTAGGAACCAATCAGGCTATAAGACTTGTCAACTGCTGGGGAGGAGACAGGGGCTACCGACGGGCTAACTTATTGATAATAAATATAAAACCGGGCAATGCCCGGTTTGTTACATTTTTTGGCTTTTACGATTTAACCGCGATCACGCGTCAAAAGGATCACGTAAAATCATGGTTTCCGTGCGATCCGGACCGGTAGAGATAATATCAACCGGTACGCCGGTGACTTCCTCGACACGGCGAATATAACGCCTGGCCGCTTCCGGCAGCTTATCAAACTCTTTTACGCCAAAGGTGGATTCGCTCCATCCCGGCAGGCTTTCATAAATAGGTTCGATACCTTCCCATCCTTCGGCCGCCAGCGGGGTGGTCTTAAGTTCGCGGCCATCCGGCATGCGGTAGGCAATGCAGATTTTCACTTCCTTCAGGCCGTCAAGCACATCAAGCTTGGTCATGCAGAAACCGGAAAGAGAGTTAATCAGCACCGCGCGGCGCACCGCAACCGCGTCCAGCCAGCCGGTACGGCGGCGGCGGCCGGTGGTCGCGCCGAATTCGTTGCCTTTGGTGCAAAGGTATTCGCCGACGTCATCGAACAGCTCGGTGGGAAAGGGGCCTGCGCCGACACGCGTGGAATAGGCTTTAACAATGCCCAGCACGTAGTCTACATAACGCGGGCCGATACCCGAGCCGGTGGCAACGCCGCCCGCGGTGGTATTGGATGAGGTGACATACGGATAGGTACCGTGATCGATATCCAGCAAGGTGCCCTGGGCGCCTTCAAACATGATCAGCTCGCCGTTTTTACGGGCGGTGTCCAGCAGCTCGGACACATCAACCACCAGGCCGGTGAGGATATCGGCAACCGCGAGAACGTCGTCAAGGATGGTCTGGTAGTCCACCGCTTCCACTTTATAATAATTCACTAGTTGGAAGTTATGGTATTCAACAATTTCCTTAAGCTTGGCGGCGAAGGTGGTTTTGTTGAACAGATCGCCGACGCGCAGGCCGCGGCGTGCAACTTTATCTTCGTAGGCGGGGCCGATGCCGCGTCCCGTGGTGCCGATGGCTTTGTCGCCACGGGCTTTCTCACGCGCCATATCAAGAGCAACATGGTAGGACAGGATCAGCGGGCAGGCTTCGGAGATCAGCAAACGTTCACGTACCGGTACGCCGCGCGCTTCAAGTTCGCCCATCTCTTTCATTAAGGCTTCCGGCGATAATACGACGCCGTTGGCAATGATGCTGGTTACGTTTTCACGCAAAATACCAGAGGGGATCAAATGAAGTACGGTTTTTTCACCGTTGATAACTAAAGTATGACCGGCATTATGTCCGCCTTGGTAGCGAACCACATATTTTGCCCGTTCAGTCAGCAGGTCTACGACCTTGCCTTTACCTTCGTCACCCCATTGGGTGCCCAGTACGACAACGTTCTTACCCATCTCTCAATTCACCAGATTGCTTAAAAAAGGATTCTAACATCTCAGTCCCGGGCTTTCAGTACTTTTTAACCTCAGGCCGGACTGTTTTTTATCTGTGCGATCATCCTCCCATTCTGCTTCGCAACATGTAGTAGATTACACCGCCGGCCACCACTAGACCGCCGCCGAAGCGACGTAATAATTTATCCGGCAGCGTGGTCATGGCGCCGATCATTTTGCGCCAGGCGCCCGGAAACAGCAGAGGACCGAGGCCTTCCAGCACCAATACCAGCCCCAACGCCATCCATACAGTAGGATTCATGACGACCTCATAAAAAAAAGGCCCGTACAAA
Source organism: Sodalis sp. C49 (assembly GCF_046352915.1). Classification (NCBI taxonomy): domain Bacteria; kingdom Pseudomonadati; phylum Pseudomonadota; class Gammaproteobacteria; order Enterobacterales; family Bruguierivoracaceae; genus Sodalis; species Sodalis sp. C49. Next base: position 2,774,248 of record NZ_CP163303.1, read on the forward strand.
CGGGCCCGTACTTGATAACAATACCGTGTTAACCCTGGCAGGAGCGCGCCAACACCCATCGCCAAGCAGGCGTGTTAAAGGGAGACCCCATGGCAGGGCAGGCCCGCGCCAACACCCATCGCCAGGCAGGCGTGTTAAAGGGAGACCATGCCGATGGGGTCGAATCGGGCGTGGTTTTCCCGCCCGACCGAGACCCCATGGCAGGGTAGGCCCGCCAACACCCATCGCCAGGCAGGCGTGTTAAAGGGAGACCGTGCCTGGGGTTTAGCAACTCAACGGCCCAACGGCGTCGTGGTGGTCGTGGCCGGTGATTTCATAAATCGGAAGAAATCACTATCCGGACTCAGCACCATGATGTCGTTATTGCTGCTAAAGCTGTTCTCGTAAGCCCGCAGGCTGCGGATAAAAGCGAAGAACGCCGGATCCTGGCTAAACGCGTCGGCAAACAGCCGGGCGGTTTCCGCATCGGCCTCGCCGCGGGTGATAAGCGCGGTACGCTCAGCCTCCGCCAGCGTACGGGTCACTTCATAGTCCGCGGCGGCGCGCAGCTTTTCCGCCTCTTCCTGTCCCTGCGAGCGATGGCGACGGGCTACCGCCTCACGCTCCGCCCGCATCCGCTGGAAAATGGCGTCCGACACTTCGGCCGGCAGGCTGATCTGCTTAATACGCACATCCACCACTTCGATACCCAGCGCCGCCATGCTGTTCGAGTTCACCGCCGGCTGCGCGCCCTTGGTTTCCCGTTCCACACGCGCCGCCGCCGACGCTATAGCGTTATCCGCCGCGGTGGTTTCCACCTCGCCATCGCCCGCGGTCCCGCTGTTAAGCGCCTCGCGCACATCGGTCATCAGACGGTTACGCGAATCGGTAACGATCCCTTTCACGTCCAGACGGCCCAGTTCGGAACGCAACCGGTCGCTGAATTTACGTTTCAGCAGCACCTCGGCCTGGGACACATCGCCCCCGCCCGTCGCCAGGTAATACCGGCTGAAGTCGCTGATACGCCATTTGATATAGGAATCGACAATCAGATCTTTCTTTTCCATGGTGACGAAACGATCGGCCTGGTTTTCCATGGTCTGGATACGCGCGTCAAGGGTTTTTACCGTTTCGATAAACGGAATCTTGAAATGCAGGCCGGGCGAGAAGATTTCCGGCTTGTTTTCGCTATCGCGCAATACCTTGCCAAAGCGCAGCACGATGCCGCGCTGGCCTTCCTGCACCACGAACAACGAGGCGTACAACACCACCAGCGCCACGACAACAATAAGGATTAAAGGCTTACGCATCGGTTATTCCCTCCCTACGCGAGTGGTGGTGTCACGCTGGGCGTTGGCCCTGCGCTGGTCCATGACGGAACCGGAACCGCTGTTTTCATTCTGGCCCGGCTCCGCCACTCCAGCGGCGTTGACGGACAGCGGCGGCAGGCGCAGCAGGGTACTGGCGCTGGTATCCTTACGGCTGGCGTCGGGGGCCGGCGGATTGCGCAGCAGTTGATCCAACGGCAGCACCATCACATTGTTGCCGCCTTTATCGTTCACCAGAATTTTACGGGTATGGCTCAATAAACGCTCCATCGAGTCGATGTAAAGACGCTCGCGGGTAATTTCCGGCGCGGCTTTGTATTCAGGCAACAGCTTGGCGAAACGCTGCACCTCGCCTTGTGCCTCCAGCACGGTGCGGGTCCGGTAGGCGCGGCCTTCCTCAAGGATGCGCTGGGCCTGGCCGTTGGCGCGTGGCTGCACCTCATTGGCGTAGGCTTCGGCTTCACGAATATACTGCTGCTCGTTTTCGCGGGCGGCAATGGCATCGTCAAACGCGGCTTTGACTTCCTCGGGCGGGCGGGCGGCCTGGAAGTTGACGTCCAGCAGGGTAATGCCCATGTCGTAAGGACGGATGGTTTCTTCCAGCACACGCTGCGTATCGCTTCTGACCACGGTACGACCCTCGGTGAGGATACGATCCATGGTGTATTTGCCGATCACGCCGCGCAGGGCGCTGTCGGTTGCCTGGCGCAGGCTGTCATCGGCATTGGTGACGCTGAACAGATAGCGCTCGGGATCGGTAACCCGGTACTGCACGTTCATTTCCACGCGCACCACGTTTTCATCGGCGGTCAGCATCACGCCGGAGGCGGCCAGCTCCCGTACCGATTCGACGTTCACGGCCACCACCTGATCAATAAAGGTGGGTTTCCAGTTCAGGCCGGGCTGGACCAGGCGATCGAATTTGCCAAAACGTGTGACAACCCCGCGCTCCGCTTCCTTGATGGTATAAAAACCGCTGCCGGCCCAGATGATGACCACCGCCAGGACAGCGAGACCGACATAACGGCCGCCGCGCGCGGGACCGCTGACGCCGCCGGTGCTATCCGGTGACTTCTTGCCGCCGAACCCGCCCAGCTTCTTGCCGAGCTTACGGAAGATATCGTCCAAATCGGGAGGTCCTTGTTCACGTCCGCCTTTATTATTATTTCCGCCAGAGTTGCCGCTATTATTATTGCTGCTCCCCCACGGGTCGCGGTCATGTCCGTTATTACCGGGCTGATTCCACGCCATGTTTTAGCTCCATTTTACTTAATTAGTAGTCTTCAGGCTTTTGTTCCCAAAGGACGGTCAGACAAGATAGTCCGCCAACTCGTTTTCCTGCTTGCAAAGACGACGCCAGTCGATGATGGGTAACCGGACTATCAAACCCATGCTGCCGTCGTCTTCGATCCATTCTTTTTCAATTGCCTGAAGCTGGTAGAACCTGCTGCGTAGACGTCCCGCCTGCGGAGGCAAGCGCAGCTCGTGCTGAGCAATCTCGCCCGACAGGCGCTCGGTCAGCGCCTGAAAAAGCAACGGAATTCCTTCGCCGGTCTGGGAGGACAACCATACCCGTACCGGCACATTTTCCTCATTGCGATCGATACGCGGCACAAAATCGTCCAGCATATCGATTTTATTCATGACTAATAATTCCGGTATTTCATCCGCGTCTATTTCAGCCAGCACCGCATCCACGGCGGCGATATTTTCCTGGCTGCGCACATCCGACGCATCCACGATATGCAGCAATAAAGTGGCTTCGCGCGTTTCCTGCAGCGTGGCCTTAAACGCCGCCACCAGATCATGGGGCAAATGGCGGATAAAACCGACGGTATCCGCCAGGACCGTATCGCCGACATCGTCGACTTCTATACGCCTGAGCGTGGGGTCAAGGGTGGCGAATAACTGGTCTGCGACATACACCCCCGCCTGGGTCAGCCGGTTAAACAGGGTGGATTTACCGGCATTGGTGTATCCCACCAGCGATACCGTGGGGACATCGGCGCGGTTGCGGGCGCGGCGCCCCTGCTCGCGCGTTTTTTCCACCCGCTCCAGGCGCGAGAGTATCAGGGTAATGCGGTTGCGTAATAACCGGCGGTCGGTTTCAAGCTGGGTTTCACCCGGCCCGCGCAAACCGATACCGCCTTTTTGCCGCTCAAGGTGGGTCCATCCCCGCACCAGGCGCGTGGCAAGATGACGCAATTGCGCCAGCTCAACCTGCAGCTTACCCTCATGGGTACGCGCGCGCTGCGCGAAGATATCCAGAATCAGTCCGGTTCGGTCGATAACACGGCATTGGCACAGGCTCTCAAGATTTCGTTCCTGGGCCGGCGACAACGCATGGTCGAATAATACAACAGACGCACCACTGGTTTTAACCGCTTCGGCGATTTCAACGGCCTTTCCCTCACCGACATAATATTTGGGGTGGGGTGCCTTGCGGCTCCCGGTGATGACGTGCAACGCTTCTACCCCGGCGGAAGATACCAGCGACTCAAATTCCTGTAGATCTTCCGTGTCTTTGTCTTGTGAGAAAAAAATGTGAACCAGTATGGCCTGCTCACCGGTATCGTAACGGTCAAACAAGCGTACAACCTCTCAAACGGATAATCCGCAGTTGTAACGGAGCCTTAGCGTCAGCGACACGCTAAAGCACCGCGGTATGGTTAAGCCGGATGCGCCTTATTCGACGTCATCACTTTCCTGGGGCTGTGCAGGCGCCGCAGGATTGCTGCCATGATGATAATTGCTGCTGCTGGCACCACTGGCCGGATTGTTATTGTGATGCGACACCGCACGCGATGGTACTACCGTAGAAATGGCATGCTTATAAACCATCTGACTAACCGTGTTTTTCAACAAAATGACAAACTGGTCAAATGACTCAATCTGGCCCTGCAATTTGATACCATTCACCAAATAAATAGAAACCGGAACCCTTTCCCGACGCAATGCGTTCAAGAACGGATCTTGCAAAGATTGCCCCTTAGCCATTCTATCTTTTCCTTATGTGCTTGTTGTTTGTAACAAGAACCATGTGTGGCTCTAAAATTAACGATGTAAAAAAAAAACGCGTTCAGTACTTTTCAATTGTACACAATCACCCGACCTATGCACTAACAACCTGTAATACCGTATCTAAGGCTGAATGGGGCTTATCACTATCGAGCCAGTGCACTGACCGCCAACCGCGCAACCATGTCATTTGGCGCTTGGCCAACTGACGGGTTGCGCAAATCCCACGAAACACCATTTCATCGTAATCGATTTCACCTGAGAGATATGACCACATCTGGCGATAACCCACACAACGGATGGAGGGCAGATCGGCGTGCAAATCTCCGCGCAGGTAAAGCGCCCTGGCCTCCTGCTCGAAACCGGCGGCCAGCATCTGGTGGAAACGTTGCTCGATACGCTGATGCAACTCTTCGCGGTTTTGCGGCGCAATCGCAAACTGATGAACCCGATAAGGCAATGCTTCGCCAGATATTTTCGTCAGTTCCGTTAGAGTTTTACCTGAAACGAAAAAAACTTCCAGTGCTCTGGACAGTCTCTGGGGATCATTAGGATGAATACGCGTTGCCGCCACCGGATCGATGGTCTGCAACTGACGATGCATAGCCTCCCATCCCTTAAGACCCGCTTCCAGGGCGATACGTTCCCTAATTTCAGGATTTGCCGGGGGCAAGGGGGATAATCCCTCGAGCAACGCCTTGAAATAGAGCATTGTACCGCCAACCAGTAACGGCATACGTCCGGATGCGGTGATTTCTGACATCGCCTGCAGCGCATCTCGGCTAAAATCCGCTGCCGAGTAGGCTTGCGCCGGATCTTTAATGTCGATGAGCCGATGCGGCGCCTGCGCCAGTTCTTCCGGTCCGGGTTTTGCGGTGCCGATATCCATGCCACGATAGATCAGCGCCGAATCCACGCTGATGATCTCTACGGGCAAATGCCGGCAAAGCGCCATGGCCAAGGCGGTTTTACCCGAGGCGGTCGGCCCCATCAGGAACAGGGCCGTGGGACGGTGCGCGTCGTTCATCACGTCACTCATGCTTCAGGGCCTCTACGGCGGCCTCGAGATCCAGCATCACCAGCAGGTCGCCGGGCGGATTTTTAACCCATTGCGGACACAGCCGCTCTACCTCGGCGAGCAGTTGGATTGCCTGGGAAAGGCTCCAGTCATGCTGCTCGCTGCTCAACCGGCCGGCGATCCAGCCGGCGATAATGTCGGTGGAAACCGCTTCCTTTCCCGACAGATAGCCTAACAGTTCTGGAATCAAGTTTTGTAAATTTTGTTGGCGTAATGGTAAAGGTACGCCATTAAGCGTGGCCTGAAGCTGATGAACCTGCAATTGAATCCCCAGTTCAGTCAATAAAGCCTGATGGCGATGGTAGGCGGCCACTTCGGGCTCTTGCAGCGCCATGCGCAAGGGAATCAACAGCGGCTGCGCGCGCAGCCCTTCGCCCTCCGGCGTCAGTTGCCGGCGCTTAAGGCAGCGCTCCGCCACCGGCAGTGCGATAAGCGCCAGGCGCCGGCGAAATTCCACCAGGGCATAACAGGGCGGGTAAATGGACAATACCCGGCCGAAACTCTGCGCGTCGCCGGTATCATCCGGCGCGGCGGTCGACGGCAGCGCCGCGGTTTGGCGCGCATCACGCGCCCCTGCCGCGCGATCCTCCCGCGCAGGCGCGCCCGGCTGGATCAGCCGCCGGTATAATTCGCCCTCTTTTTTCTGGTAACCGGGGCCGGCGGGATAAGCCGCCGCCGGTTCGCGCAGGGCGCCCCTGCCGGACGCCCCCGCAGACACGGCCCCCCGGGCCGGGCCACCGGCGCGCCCCGGGCGTTCGGCGGCGGGGAATAGCGGCGCCGTGGCGGGGGCGGTCAGGGTATTTTTACCCGCGGCCTGGCGATTTTCCGGCGACCAGTGCGCGGCGGATTGCGCCTCGTCATTGAGGGGCAGCGCCGGCGCGGCGCTTTGTTGCAGCACCGAAATAATGGCCTGGTAAATAAAGTCATGCACCAGGCGCGCCTGGTGGAAACGCACCTCATGCTTGGCCGGATGGACGTTGACATCCACCTGATGCGGGTCCACCTCGAGATACAGCACAAACGCCGGCTGCTGGCCTTCGGTCAGTTGCTCCAGATAGGCCTGGCGGATGGCATGGTTAATCAGCTTATCGCGCATCATGCGCTGGTTAACGTAACAATATTGCATTTCCGGCAGCTCGCCGCCGCCGCGGGGGTCGGCAACCCAACCGCGAATGGTCAGATCGCCATGGCTCCACGACACCGCCAGCGCGCGCTGCACAAAAGCCGGTCCGCACAGACTGCCCAGCCGGCGCAGATGCTGGGCTTCCTGGGTCACCGCGCGATATTGCCGCACCGGCTTGCCGTTATGCGTAAGGGTAAAGGTCACGTCGAAACGCGCCAGGGCGATGCGTTTTACCACCTCATCGATATGGGCGAACTCGGTTTTTTCGGTGCGCATAAATTTGCGCCGCGCCGGCGTATTGTAAAATAAGTCCAGCACTTCCACCGTCGAGCCCACCGGATGCGCGGCCGGCTTCAGGGTCACGTCCATATCGCGGCCTTCGGCATAGGCCTGCCAGGCTTCGCTTTGCGCCTCGGTGCGCGAGGTCAGGGTCAGGCGCGACACAGAGCTGATGCTGGCCAGCGCTTCGCCGCGAAAACCCAGGCTGACGATCGCCTCGAGATCGTCGAGCGTAACAATTTTACTGGTGGCGTGGCGCGCCAACGCCAGCGCCAGCTCGTCTTTATCGATGCCGCAGCCGTTATCGCGGATGCGGATAAGCCTGGCGCCGGCTTTTTCAATATCGATATCGATGCGGGTGGCCCCGGCGTCCAGGCTGTTTTCCACCAGTTCCTTCACCACGGACGCGGGGCGTTCCACCACCTCGCCCGCGGCGATCTGGTTGGCTAGCTGTGGCGGCAGCACCTGAATGGGCATGACGGCATTACCTCTGGCATTATGCGGGTGGAATAATCAACGTCTGACCTAACATGACATTATCGGATTTAAGCTTATTAACGCGTTTCAGGGTATCGCTGCGCACCCCATATTTTGCGGCAATGCCGGTCAGCGAATCCCCCACCGCCACTTTATGACGGCGCGCGCGGGCGGCCTGCGTTTGTTGCGGCACGGCGCCCGCCGGAATTTTCAGCCGCTGTCCTACCCAGACGACATCCCGTTTCAGTTTATTTAGATCGCGCAGCGCGGCCATGCTGACGCCATATTGCGCCGCGATGCCGGACAGGGTCTCGCCCCGTTGCACGGTATGGCGGGTCACCGTTGCCGATGCCGCCGTGCCGCCCGCGGGCTGTACCGCGCCGGCGGTGGATTGCGACACCGCCTGCACGCCGCTGGCGCCGGCATCCATCGCCGAACTGACGCCCTGCGGCCGGTTCTCCAGCTTCGGACCGTTTTGCTGCGGATGCGACGCGAAATACGCCCGCAGACCGAGATAAATGGCGTTGGCAATTTTATCCTGGTAATCACTGCTGCCCAACAACCGCTCTTCGCCGGTATTGCTGATAAAACCGGTTTCCACCAGAAGCGATGGAATATCCGGTGAACGCAATACCCCAAGGCTTGCATGCTCCGGCCGCGCTTTATGCAGCGAGCCGACGTTGCGCAACTGCCGCAGCACCCGGGTGGCGACGTCGTACCCTACCCGCTGTGAATGGCCGAACTGCAAATCCAGCACCGCCTGGCTGAGATACGGATCGGCGGCGCTGTTGGCCAGCAAATCCCCCGCGCCGCCGAGCAGTTCCGATTGCTTTTCATGCTGTTCCAGCCAGTTGCCCATTTCGCTATTGGCGCGGCGGTTGGACAAGACCCAAACCGACGCGCCGTTGGCGCTGCGGTTTGGCGCGGCATCGGCATGTATCGACACCAGCACGCTGGCGCCCTGTTTACGCGCCACATCGGAGCGGCCCATGACCGAGATAAAATAATCGCCGTCGCGGGTCAGCGCCGGCCTGAACATCGGATCGGCATCCAGCAGCGCTTTCAGTTTGCGGGCAATGGCGATGGTGACATTCTTCTCCTTCAGGCCGTTTGGCCCGATGGCGCCGGGGTCCTGCCCGCCGTGCCCCGCATCGATGGCCACCACCACCCGATCGCCGGACGCCACCGCGCGCCGCGGTCCCCGTGCGGCAGGCGCCGCGTTGGCGGGCGCGCCGTCAAACGGATTGTCCTGCGCCGCCGGCGTCGCCTCGCCGGACGCCGCGCGGGTAACGCGCGCGCGATTTGGCGACGGGGTAACCTGCGCGGGCCTGGCCTGCGCCGGCCGGGGCTGTCCGGTCAAGGTAAAGACCAGGGTATAGCGGCCGTTCTCTTGTGCGGCGGCGGCCTGCACGCGCGATTTGCGCGTCAGTTCAAATACCAGCCGGATACTCTGCGCATCGGGCGCCTGGCTGCTGCGAATGCGGCTGATGATGTTCTGGCCGTTAAAGTTCAGCGGCAGCCCTTGGGCCACGGCGCTATCGCGGATATCCACCACCACCCGTTCCGGATTGTGCAGGGAAAAGAAGGCATACACCGGCTGCGCGGCAAAACCCAGCGTCACCGTCGAGCGCTCGTCGCCGTTGGTCACATTGATATCGCTGAGGTTTGCCGCTAACGCCTGTCCCATCAGGCACCCGAACACAATGAATAAAATCGTCCTGATCTTCAGCATCATGAATGATTTTCCCGGCGTGACGCCAGCCGCGCCAGGATATGCGCGCCGCGATCGGATCGGGGCTCCAGCTGCGCCTGGCGCCCGGCGCCGACATACTCAAGCGACAGGACGATATCGGCGTCAGGCAGTATTCCCTGGCCTTTCTGGGGCCATTCCACCAGGCACAGGGCATCCTGATCGAAATAATCACGCACGCCCATAAACTCCAGTTCTTCAGCATCCGCCAGACGGTAAAGGTCGAAATGATAGACCGTCCTCGGCGTTAATTCATAAGGTTCGACCAGGGTGTATGTCGGGCTTTTCACATTGCCCGCGTAGCCCAGGGCGCGTAAAAAACCGCGGCAAAACGTTGTTTTGCCGGCGCCCAGATCGCCATAGAGATAAATCACACAGGATTGTCGGCAGGCCGCGGCCAGCGCCGCGCCTAATGCTATGGTCGCCGTTTCGTCCGGCAAAGGTAATACACGTTTGTCCATGTCTGATTTCTATGCGATACGTTCAGGATTAACAAATTGAGATAACGCGGGCAGCAAATCCGTGGCCAGCATACCCCGCGTTCCTTTTTCCGCCGCCAGCTGGTCGGCGGTGGCGCCATGCACGACACAGCCGGCGCAGGCCGCGTCATACAGCGGCAGTTTCTGCGCCAGCAAACCGCCGATAATGCCCGACAGCAGATCGCCCATGCCGCCCGAGGCCATGCCGGCGTTACCGACATCGGCGACGGCCATGCGGCCTTCATCGTCGGCAATAAGCGTGCCGGCGCCTTTCAGGACCACCACGCCGCCGTACCGTTTAATGATATTTTTCGCCGCGAGTAAGCGGTCACTTTCAATGTCGCCTACCTTAGTATTCAGCAGGCGGGCGGCCTCCCCGGGATGCGGGGTGATAATACGATTGTGACGTTTCTGTGGGTTGAATGCCAGCAGGTTAAGCGCATCCGCATCCCACAACATAGGTTTAGTGCAGTTTTCCACAACGCGCAGCGCATTTTTCCCCCACTCCGTCTGGCCCAGCCCCGGGCCGATGACAATGACGTCCGCCCACTCGAGCCCCTGGCGCAGGGACGCGTCGTTAAGGGGCTCGACCATCAGTTCCGGGCGGGCGGTCAGCAACGATGCGATATTTTCCTCACGGGTCAGTACCCGCACCAGGCCGGCGCCGGCGCGCAGCGCCGCCTCTCCGGTCATGCGAATGGCGCCGGACAGGCCGCGATCGCCGCCGACGATCAGTAAACGCCCGTTATCCCCTTTATGGGAACAGGGATCGCGCGGCGTGAGCCAGCGCGTCAGCTGCGAAGCGGTCAGCCGTTCCATAACCGGCGCCTGGCGCGCCAGCCAGGGCGCCAGTCCCAGGTCGTCATAGTGTAACCGTCCGGTCACGCTGCGCGCTTTGCCGGTCAGCAAACCGGGCTTGAGGGCGATAAAAGTCAGGGTATGCGCCGCGTTTATCACCGCCCCCGCCACCGCGCCGGTTTGCGCATTCAGGCCGGAGGGAATATCCAGCGCGACGACCGGGGCGGCATGGCCGTTAGCCGCCGCGATAAGGGTGCTATAAGGCGCGCGCGGGGCCGCCGCCAGGCCGGTGCCCAGCAAACCGTCGATAATCACGTCCGTTCGCTCCGGCCAGACGGCGTCGGCCCCCAGGACAGTCCCGCCGGCATCCAGCCACGCCTGGCGCGCCAGCCGGGCCTGTTCCGGCAGCGGGTGGGTCCCCTTACACTCGATAAGCGTTACCTGCCTGCGTTGCGACCGGGCCAGGCGCGCCACCACGTAGGCGTCGCCGCCGTTATTGCCGTGGCCGGCCAGGATCAGGTAATGGCCAGCAAACGGATAAAGCCAGCTCAGGGCGCGCCAGGCGGCGGCCCCCGCGCGCTCCATTAATTCATACAGCGTTACCCCGGCAAGATCCGCCGCCTCCGGTTCCCAGCCCCGCAGCCACTCCGCCCCGTAGACGGAATGTGGTAAACTTGCAGAGCTTGTTTTCTTTTTATGGTCCGCCATGTCATACCCTTTTGATCTTTTGGAATTAGCCCGGCTTATCAAGCAATGGGGGCGGGAACTGGGTTTTCAACAGGTCGGCATCTGCGATACCGATCTGGCCGCCCATGAGCCCGCCTTGCAAACCTGGCTGGACAACCAGTATCACGGCGAAATGGCCTGGATGTCCCGTCACGGCATGCTGCGCGCGCGCCCCCATGAATTGCTGCCCGGGACCCTGCGGGTCATCAGCGTCAGGATGAATTACCTGCCGGCCGGGGCCGCCTTTGCCCGTACCCTGAATAATCCCCGTATGGGTTATGTTAGCCGCTATGCGCTGGGACGCGACTATCACAAGGTTTTACGTCGGCGTCTTAAGCAGTTGGGCAACAAAATTCAGGATTGGTGCCAAGGGGTAAACTTTCGGCCGTTTGTCGACTCAGCGCCGATCATGGAGCGCCCCCTGGCCGCCAAGGCCGGCATCGGCTGGGTTGGTAAACACTCGCTAATCTTGAATCGCGAGGCCGGCTCCTGGTTTTTCCTCGGGGAATTACTCATCGACTTGCCCCTGCCGGTAGACCAGCCCCAGGAGGAACAATGCGGGCGCTGCGTCGCCTGCATGACCACCTGCCCCACCGGCGCCATTGTCGCGCCCTACCAGGTGGATGCGCGCCGCTGCATTTCTTATCTTACCATCGAACTGGACGGCGAGATCCCCGAGGCGCTGCGTCCGCTGATTGGCAACCGCATCTACGGTTGCGACGATTGCCAGCTAATCTGCCCGTGGAACCGTTTTTCCCAATTAACCGACGAGCCGGACTTCAGCCCCCGGGCGGTACTGCATACCCCGGAATTACTGGCATTGTTTGCCTGGGACGAGGCGCGGTTCCTGCGCGTTACCGAAGGGTCGGCCATCAGGCGCATCGGCCATTTGCGCTGGCTGCGCAACGTGGCGGTAGCCCTGGGCAATGCCCCTTATGAAGATAATGTCGTGCTCGCCCTGCGGGAACGGCTGGGCGAAAACGCCATGCTTGACGTGCATATACGCTGGGCCATCGATCAGCAACTGCTGCGGCGGGACGCCGGGACGGTCAGCGTACAGACCGCGCAGCAAAAGCGGCTGGTAAGGGCGATTGAAAAGGGTTTAGTTCGCGACGCGTAAGCCGCGGCAGCTGATTATAGCGCAATGTTTTAAAAATTCCCGCCTGTGGATAAAATTAAAAAACCGTTGGCAATCAAGCACGCTAAAAAAGGCAATAGGCGCCACCGACGTTTTTAAATAAATTTTAATTGATAAATATCAAAGGACTAAACTTTTCTTTTGATCTGAACACTGGTAAGGGAAAATTATTATTACGAGGCTGCGCTGTGGATAACTCTGTTCAAAACATTTTGGCCCGCGCTGTAACCGCCGCGATGCGCAAATGCATGATAGCCATTGAATGTAAGCGGATTTTGATGTTGGAGCGGGAAACGAGGCTCGAACTCGCGACCCCAACCTTGGCAAGGTTGTGCTCTACCACTGAGCTATTCCCGCTTTATGTGTGACTGAGTAACGTCTGGCTGTCTGTTGCGGGAATGACCCTGGGTCATCACGTCGACCGCCGATAAAAAACATTTACCGAGCAAAGGCGCCTTTTCGAAACAGCTGCTTTCAACCATTTGAAATAGAAAGCTTTTTTTACAAATCCCCGCTCAGGAATGGACGAGATTATGGACTGATACCCTAAGAGAGTCAATAACTCGGCGGAAATTTATTGTCTCTCCCCGGCGAACCGTAGACGGCGATTTACCCGTTACGGCAACGGAAGGGCGGGTGGTGCGTTTACATTACGGCGCGCGACCGGCGACCTGAATCGTTATCCGGGACGGGCCGGCCGCCGGCCTTATTCCCTTGGCGAATTGCCTTGCTTTTTGTAACATCCAACCACGTCAACTGCTATCAGGACTATACCAATGCACACATCCAACACCCTGCGCGCGGCGCTCGACAGCCGCCGCCTGTTTACCGCCATGGCCGCGCACAATCCGCTGGCGGCGCGGCTTGCCGAGGAAGCGGGTTTTGACGGTATCTGGGGCAGCGGCTTTGAACTGTCGGCGAGCTATGCGGTGCCCGATGCCAACATCCTGTCGATGGGCACCCATCTGGAGATGATGCGCGCCATCGCCGCCACCGTGTCGACGCCGCTTATCGCCGATATCGACACCGGCTTCGGCAATGCGGTGAACGTCAGCTACATCATTCCGCAATACGAGGCCGCCGGCGCAGCGGCCGTGGTGATGGAAGACAAGACCTTTCCCAAGGACACCAGCCTGCGCGCGCAGGGCCGCCAGGAACTGGTGCGCATCGAGGAATTCCAGGGCAAGATCGGCGCCGCGATCGCCGCCCGGCGGCACAAGGATTTTGTCGTTATCGCCCGCGTGGAGGCGCTGATCGCGGGGCTGGGCCAGGACGAGGCCCTGCGCCGCGCCGCAGCCTATGAGGAAGCCGGCGCGGACGCCATCCTGATCCACTCCAGGCAGAAGACGCCCGACGAGATCCTGGCCTTTATCGCCGCCTGGACAGGCAGGGTTCCCCTGGTGCTGGTGCCCACGGCGTATCCACAGCTTACCGAGGCCGATATCGCCGCCAGCGGCAAGGTGGGCATCGTGATCTACGGCAATCACGCCATTCGCGCCGCCGCGGGCGCGATGCGCGCCGTGTTCGCGCAGATCCGCCGTGACGGCGGCATACAGAATGTCGACACCACCCTTCCCGCGGTCAAGGATATCATCACCTGGCAAGGGGATGCTTATATGCGCGCTATTGAAAAACGCTTTTTGCGCTGAGGCGTTCACGGCGCTGACCGTGGTATGGCCTGCCTGCGGGGAGGAATGTCGGGTGGCGTGCCGGGACTGCAATGAAAAATGCCACAGGGCTTTCGCCCTGTGGCATCTATCCGTCACCGCCCTGAACGGGCGCCCGCGACGTACTAATTGGAGCGGGAAACGAGGCTCGAACTCGCGACCCCAACCTTGGCAAGGTTGTGCTCTACCACTGAGCTATTCCCGCATTGTTATTCTGAATCACTTTTTTATGCCGGAAGGCATTTTTTCTTTATGCATCGCGTTTTGTCATGCCGACGAAACCCGATGTTGCAATGTTTGGAGCGGGAAACGAGGCTCGAACTCGCGACCCCAACCTTGGCAAGGTTGTGCTCTACCACTGAGCTATTCCCGCTTTTTATGCTCTATCACCGAGTGATAAAGTCCACGTCTATCGCTGACGCTATATTCCGATTACGCACGCGGCCACGACAATATTTTGCACCGGTACGGGGAGCGCATTATACGAGAAAACATTTTCCCTGCAAGCCCCGACGGGCAAAAATCTGCGCTTTTCGCTCAACTGCCGATAAAAACAGCAATATGGCGTTTTTACCGGCAATCAATGAAACATCAGCGGCTTATCCGCGCGGCCAGTGAGCGGCGCGGCGCCGGCGATAAATAATCAAAGACGAATAAAATGCTCGCGGTAATAGACCAGTTCCGCCACCGACTCGCGGATATCATCCAGGGCCTGGTGGCTGCTGTTTTTGGTCAGCCCCTCCAGGATTTGAGGTTTCCAGCGCCGGGCCAGTTCCTTAAGCGTGCTGACATCCAGGTAACGATAGTGGAAATAGGCCTCCAGTTCCGGCATATAGCGGAACAGGAAACGACGGTCCTGGCCGATGCTGTTGCCGCAGATGGGCGATTTCCCGGCGGGCACCCATTCCCGCAGAAACGCCAGCGTTAACGCCACCGCACCGTCCTCGTCGATACGGCTGGCCCGGACGCGTTCCACCAGGCCGCTGGCGGTATGGGTGCGCACGTTCCACTCGTCCATGACGGCCAGTTGCTCTTGCGTCTGATGCACGGCCAATACCGGGCCTTCCGCCAGGATATTCAGGTTGGCGTCCGTCACCAGGCTGGCGATTTCAATAATGCGATCGCGTTCGGGATCAAGCCCGGTCATTTCCAGATCGATCCAAATCAGGTTGTTGTCATTTACCGGCATGATTTTCTCGTTGCTAAGGTTTCACGGCGTTTCTGTTAGAATACTGTGTATCATAGACGTTTTCATCGCCACGGGCGATTCATGAGCTACAAGTGAGGCACGGTGACTAAAAATAAACTGTCCAAAGGCCAGCAGCGGCGCGTACAGGCAAATCATCAGCGCCGCCTGAGAACCGATCGCGGCGTCGATTGGGATGACTCGCTTTTAGGCCAGGCCCAGGAAGGCACGGTCGTCAGCCGCTTCGGCATGCACGCCGACGTGGAAGCCGCGGACGGTATCATACACCGCTGCAACCTGCGCCGCACTCTTGGCTCGGTGGTGACCGGCGATCGGGTGGTCTGGCGGCCCGGCAGCGAGGCCTCATCGGGCATCAAGGGCATCATCGAGGCGATTCATCCCCGGACCTCGGTGCTGACGCGGCCGGATTTTTACGACGGCGTCAAACCCATCGCCGCCAATATGAACCAAATCGTGATTGTATCGGCCATCTTGCCGGAGCTGTCGGTGAACATTATCGACCGCTATCTGGTGGCCTGCGAGACAGTGGAGGTTGAACCGCTGATCGTACTCAATAAAATCGATCTGCTGGACGCAAAGGAACGGGCCTGGGTGGACACCACCATGGAAGTCTACAGCCGGATAGGCTATCGCGTGCTGATGGTATCGAGCCAGACGCGCGAGGGGATGGCAGGGCTTGAGGCGGCATTGACGGATCGCATCAGCATCTTCGCGGGGCAGTCCGGGGTGGGCAAATCCAGCTTGCTT
Organism: Sodalis sp. C49; assembly: GCF_046352915.1. Lineage (NCBI taxonomy): Bacteria > Pseudomonadati > Pseudomonadota > Gammaproteobacteria > Enterobacterales > Bruguierivoracaceae > Sodalis > Sodalis sp. C49. The sequence continues at coordinate 2,790,042 of NZ_CP163303.1, forward strand.
AATGCCCTGCTGCCTCCTGAACACGCGCAGATCGTGGTCAATACCGTGTCCGATAACTCGGGACTCGGCCAGCACACCACCACCACGGCGCGCATGTATCATTTTAAAAGCGGCGGCCAGGTTATCGATTCCCCCGGCGTGCGGGAATTCGGCTTATGGCATCTGGAACCAGAACAGGTCACCCAGGGATTTATTGAATTCAGGCCCTATCTGGGCAACTGTAAATTCCGCGACTGCCGGCATGATACCGATCCGGGCTGCGCCATCCGCGCCGCCGTGGAGAGCGGCGACATTTCCGCCATTCGTTTCGAGAATTATCATCAGATACTCGACAGCATGTCGCAGGTAAAAACACGTAAATCCTTTTCCGAAACGGATCACTGACATTTATCCTGAGCGCCGCTACAATTTCTCCCGGTTCGTTGTTGTTTCACCCACGCATGTACGAGGTTTCTGTGCTCGATAGGATCAAAATAGCATTGCAGTATTTATTGCCCAAGCGTTGGCTGACCCAATTGGCCGGCTGGGGGGCCGAACTGCAGGCAGGTTGGCTGACGAAACTGGTCATCGATCTGTTCGTGCGGGTTTACCGGGTGGATATGCAGGAAGCGCAGCAGCCCGATACGTCGGCCTATCCTACTTTCAACGCTTTTTTTGTCCGGCCGCTGCGCGATGACGCGCGTCCCATCGACAGCGATCCCGACACGCTGGTCATGCCGGCGGACGGTATCATTTCCCAATCGGGACCGATAGCGGGCGAACAGGTTTTTCAGGCCAAGGGGCATCACTATAGCCTGGAAGCGCTGCTGGCGGGCAACGAGCGTCTGGTCGAACTCTTTCGCGACGGCGCGTTTGTCACCACCTATCTTGCGCCGCGCGATTATCACCGGGTGCATATGCCCTGCAACGGCATCCTGCGGGAAATGATTTATGTGCCGGGCGAGCTGTTTTCGGTCAATCCGCTGACCGCGGCCAATATACCGAACCTGTTCGCCCGCAACGAACGGGCGATCTGCGTATTCGACACCGATTTTGGACCGATGGCGCAAATCCTGGTCGGCGCCACCATTGTCGGCAGTATCGAGACCACCTGGTCCGGCGTGGTGACGCCGCCGCGCGACGGCATTATCAAACGCTGGCGCTATCCGACGGCGGATGAAGACGGTGCGGTGGTATTTCTGAAAGGCCAGGAGATGGGGCGGTTTAAGCTTGGCTCCACGGTGGTCAACCTGTTTGCCAAAGGCGGCGTTTCCCTGGGCGATCATCTTCACAGTCGCGCGGCAACCCGCGTCGGCGAACGTCTCGCCACCGGCATCGTCCAGGCGGACAGTCCGTTGCCTTAACCGGCCGGAGTAACCAGAGAGAACCCGATTGCGCCCGATTATCATCCTATTGCTGGGGTGGCTGCTCGCCGCCCCGTCATTCGCCGCCGCTTTTCCCGACGAAGCCCAGGTTAAAAAAGAACTTCAGCAGGCGGAAGCGAATAAGGGCGCGGCGAATCAAGCGGAAATCATCGACGCCCTCCAGGGCGCGCTTTCGTCTATCAACGACGGCAAGGTATCCGCCGCGCGCGCCGGACAATATCGCAGCGCCATCGACAATTTTCCTCAACTGACGCGGGAACTGCGCGATCAACGCGACAGCGAACCGGACAAAGCCGCCGACGTCAGCGGCAAACTCTCGCTAAGCGAACTGGAGCAGCGCGTGCTGCAGACCAGCAGCGACCTGCAGGAACTGGCGCGTCAACTGCAACAGGAGCAGGAACAGGCCCGGGAAATCAGCGACTCGCTGGGCCAGTTGCCGCAACAGCAAACCGAAGCGCGCCGGGCCCTGAGCGATAGCGAACAGCGGCTGCAGGCACAGAACGCCAGCGCCGCGACGCCGCTGGCGCAGGCGCACCTCATGCAGATCCAGGCGGAAGCCGCCGCGCGGCGGGCGCGGGTCAACGAACTGGAGCTGGCGCAACTGAGCGCCAACAACCGCCAGGAACTGTCGCGCCTGCGGATGGATATGCTGAAAAAACGCCACGATCGGGTGGATATGGACCTGCAGGCGCTGCGCTTTCGGCTCAACAGTCTCCGCCAGCAGGAGGCGGAGCGCGCGCTGGAGCGCACAGAACAGCTGGCGGAGCAAAGCGGCGACCTGCCCGCCGTCATCACCAGCCAACTGCAGATAAACCGCGAACTGTCGGTGGCGCTTAACGAGCAGGCGCAGCGTATGGATTTAATCGCCTCCCAGCAGCGCCAGGCCGCGGCGCAGGCGCTGCAGGTCAGGCAAGCGCTGAGCACCCTGCGCGAGCAGGCGCAATGGCTGGGGGATTCGCCGGCGCTCGGCGAGACGCTGCGCGCCCAGGTGTCGCGCCTGCCGGATCTGCCCAAACCGCAGCAGCTCGACAGCGATATGGCCCAGCTGCGCGTAAGCCGCCTGCATTATGAAGATCTGATGAACAAACGTCCCCAGCTGGATCAAAGCAAGCAGGACGACGGATCGCCGCTGACCCCCGAGCAGCGGCGCATCCTGGACGCGCAGCTGCGTACCCAGCGCGAGCTGCTCAATTCCCTGTTGTCCGGCTACGATAACCAGATACTGGAAATGACGAAGCTCAAGGTAGCCAACAGCCAGCTGGTGGACGCCATGGCGGAAATCCGGGAAGCGGCGCACCGCTATCTGTTCTGGGTGGCGGACGTCAGCCCGGTCACCCTCGCGTTTCCGCTCCACGTGGCCCAGGATCTCAGGCGTTTGGTCTCGCTGGATACCGCCACCCAGCTCAGCGGCGCCATGGTCATGATGGCGACCAGCCAGGAGACGCTGATCCCGCTGTTCTGCGCCATCGCGCTGGTCGGTTTCAGCATCAGTTCCCGCCGTCATTACCACGCCTTCCTCGAGCGCTCGGCCAGTAAGGTCGGCAAGGTCAATCAAGACTATTTTTACCTGACGCTGCGCACCGTGTTCTGGTCGATAGCGGCCGCCCTTCCCCTGCCGGTGCTATGGGCGGCGCTGGGCTATGGCCTGCAGCACGCATGGCCTTATCCGGTGGCGGTAGCCATCGGCGACGGCGTGATCGCCACGGTGCCGGTGCTGTGGCTGTTTATGGTCAGCGCCCACTTTGCCCATGCGCGCGGTCTGTTTATCGTGCATCTCGGCTGGCCGGAGAAACGGGTGGCGCGGGCGATGCGTTATTATTCCCTGGCCATCGGCCTTATCGTGCCGCTGATCATGGCCCTGATCACCTTCGATAATCTTAATGACCGCGAATTCTCCAGTACCCTGGGCCGCCTGTGCTTTGTCCTGCTGTGCGCGGCCCTGAGCCTGGTGACCAGCAGCCTGAAACGGGCCGGCATCCCGCTTTACCTGGATAAATCCGGCACCGGGGACAACGTGGTCAACCGCACCCTGTGGAACCTGATGCTGTGCGCGCCGCTGGTCGCGGCGATTGCCGCCCTGCTCGGCCATCTCGCCACGGCGCAGGACCTGCTGGCGCGACTGGAAACCTCGGTGGCGATCTGGTTTTTCCTGCTGGTCATTTACCATATCATCCGCCGCTGGATGTTTATCCAGCGGCGGCGCATCGCCTTTGAGCGCGCCAAGCAGCGCCGCGCGGAAATGCTGGCGCAACGCGCCCGTCACGAGGAAGATCTGTCCCCGTCGCAGCTTTCCGAAGCCGCCGCCGAAGTGGATGAGCCGATAGTCGACCTGGACGTTATCAGCGCCCAGTCGCTGCGTCTGGTGCGATCCCTCCTGACGCTTATCGCCCTGGTGTCGGTTATCTGGTTATGGTCGGAGATTCATTCGGCGTTTGCCTTCCTGGAAAATATCCAGCTGTGGGATGTGAGTTCCACCATCAAGGGCGAGGAAGGGATCCAGTCGATTTCGCTGGCCTCGGTGCTGGTCGCGGTGCTGGTGCTGATCATCACCACCCAACTGGTCAGGAACCTACCGGCCCTGTTGGAACTGGCCCTGCTGCAGCATCTGGTGCTGACGCCGGGCACCGGCTATGCGATTACCACCATCACCAAATATATGCTGATGCTGATTGGCGCGTTGATCGGTTTTTCGTGGATCGGCATCGAATGGGCGAAATTGCAGTGGCTGGTGGCGGCGCTCACCGTTGGCCTGGGCATCGGGCTGCAGGAAATTTTCGCCAATTTTATCTCCGGCCTGATCATCTTGTTTGAAAAACCGATCCGCATCGGCGATACCGTGACCATCCGCGACCTGACCGGCAATATCACCCGCATCAATACCCGGGCCACCACCATCACCGATTGGGATCGCAAAGAAATTATCATGCCGAATAAGGCTTTTGTCACCGAGCAGTTTGTTAACTGGTCCCTATCGGATTCCGTCACCCGTATCGTGCTGACCATCCCGGCGCCTCCGGACGCCGACAGCGAAGAAGTCACCCGCATCCTGACCCAGGCGGCGCAGCGCTGTCCGCTGGTGCTGGATAACCCGGCGCCGGAAGCCTATCTGGTGGATTTACAGCAGGGGATTATGCTATTCGATCTGCGGGTGCACGCGGCGGAAATGGGCCACCGCATGCCGCTGCGCCATCAGCTGAACCAATTGATTCTTGAAGGCTACCGCGAACACGGCCTGGAAATGCCGTTCCCGCCTTTCCAGGTGCGCATGGAAACCGCCAAAGGCGCAACGACGTTCAGATCCGGGTCCCTGTAGCCGCGCAGGACAGGTTCTTTCCCGCCGGCCTGATGTCACGGGCGCGGCGGCGCAACATGCCCGTTGTTGAGCCAAAGACGGCGCTCAGGCCCGCTCGACCGGAAATGCGATAACCTCGGACAGGCTGTCCGCCTTCAGCGCCAGCATCACCAGCCGGTCCACCCCCAAGGCCACCCCGGAGCATTCCGGTATGCCGTGCGCCAGCGCCGCCAGCAGGTTTTCATCAATGGGCTGCTGCGGCAAGTTCAGCGCGGCGCGCTTGCGGTTATCCTGGGTAAACCGCTGGCGTTGCTCCGCGGCGTCGGTGAGCTCGCGAAAACCATTAGCCAGTTCAATACCTTTGAAATAGGCTTCAAAACGATCGGCCACCCGGTGGTCTTCGGTACTGATTTCCGCAAGCGCGGCCTGGGTGGCGGGAAAATGGTAAACGAACGTCGGTTTATCACGCCCGATGTGGGGTTCCACGCCCATGGCAAACAATAACTGCAGCAGGGTATCGCGATCCTCCTCGACCGTGGCAATGCCGGACAGCTCGAGTTTGGCGGCGGCCTCGCACAGCTGCGCCTTGTCGGCCGACAGGGGATCGATGCCGATATGACGGATAAACACCTGCTGATAGGACAGGGTTTCCGCGCTGTCGCAATCAAGGATTTGCTGGAGCAGATCGTCCACTTCGTTCATCAGGCGGTACATATCGTAGTGGGGGCGATACCATTCCAGCATGGTGAACTCGGGATTATGGTGCCGGCCGGATTCCTCGTTGCGAAAACTGCGCCCTATCTGGAATATTGGCCCGCTGCCGGCCGCCAGCAGGCGTTTCATATGGTATTCAGGACTGGTCATCAAATAGAGCGGCAGCCCCTGCGCCGCGCCCGGCCCGACATAATGCGTCTGAAAGGGCACCAGATGAATATCGGTGACGGTGGCCTGGCTCATGGCCGGCGTTTCCACTTCGAGTAACCCGCGGTCGGTAAAAAACCGCCGGAGCTGGGTCATCACCACCGCTCTTTTTAATAGATTAGCGATGGGGGCGCTCGGTAACCAGCTTGCCATTTCGCTCATAACTTTTTCTCCCGTTAAACAGGGGATGAAGTCTACCTTTATCCGTTCAGGCAGACAAACCTAGTTCAATCCGGTCGCCTGCATCGTCCGCGGGTTGCCGCTTTACCGCCTGCGTACCGCCAATGGGTGTACACTTACCGTTCAGGCAGGCTATTGATGGAGTATGTATGTCCCTATGGAGAACCGTCGCGCTGGTCGCCTCGTCCTTACTGTCGCTATCGTGCAGCGTCAACCCGCCGTCGGGCGTCCGGCCGGTGGAGAAGTTCGATGTTAACCGCTACCTGGGCACCTGGTATGAAATCGCCCGGCTGGATCACCGTTTCGAAACCGGACTCGATCATGTCACGGCGCAGTATAGCCTGCGGGACGACGGAGGCCTCGACGTCATCAATAAAGGCTATTCCCCGGCCACGCAACGCTTCCGGCAAAGCAACGGCAAAGCCTATTTCCTGGCTTCGCCGCAGCGGGCCTCGCTTAAGGTCTCGTTTTTCGGCCCTTTTTATGGCGGCTACCATGTGATCGCGCTGGATGAAGGCTATGATTACGCCCTGGTCTGCGGCCCCAACCGCGATTATCTCTGGGTCCTGGCCCGCGCCAAAACGCTGCCGCAGGCCACGCGCGACCACCTGGTCGCTACCGCCGCCCGGCTGGGTTTTGCGGTGGACCGGCTTATCTGGGTGGATCAATCCTGAAACGGCCTAATGCGACAGCTTCAGGCACAGGATCCCCAGCATAATCATCGCCAGGCTGGCGATGCGCAGCCAATGTGCGGGTTCACCCAGCCACAGCATGCCGACGATAACCGTGCCGACCACGCCTATCCCGGTCCAGACGGCATAGGCGGTACCCACCGGCAGCGTGCGCATGGCCAGGCCCAGCAGCGTGATGCTGATGATCATCGCGATAAGCGTCACCACGCTTGGCAGCAGGCGGGTAAATCCCTCGGTATATTTCAGGCCGATGGCCCAGACAGTTTCCAGCAGGCCGGCGAGGATAAGTAATAACCATGACATGTGAGACGACCTCATAACGATGGGGTCGTCCCCAGAAGAAAAGACAGCTTACCAGGTCGTCCTGCTAAGGAAGGATAATCTTATGCCGCCGTTAGCAAAATGACCAATGAATTTAATTAATCGATTAGTTAAATGTGACGAAACGGTCATTTTAATCAAAATGACCGCGTCATAGTCCGACACCGCTGTCACTATCGGTTCTCATTCCCCGATAACCCGCTGACAGCGGCTATTTCACCAGGATACAGAGGCATTAGCTGAATACAGCCGTGTATATTACTGTGCAGCCCGCTGTACGGCCTGTCCGCCTGCCGAAATATCTTCACCGGCGCCGCGGGTGGTATTACAAGCCGTTAATGAGGACAACACCAGAACAGATAAAAGGGCAATTATACTTTTCTTCAACATAACGATTTCCTTTTGTAGAATCACTTTTTGTCTAAATGAAATAGCACTGCTGTGGATAAAAGCTTGCCTTTTAAGCATAGTAAAAAACCGGCAAAACATACTAAACATATGGCCGGTTGCGCACTTTTAGGACTATTTACTGGAAAATGTCCTGGATGTTGGCTGCACGATGTCTGCGAGCTACTTGCTGGCACCACGCGTAATAGCGCCGCCAAGGTGTTGCACATCTTCACCGAAGCCGCGCGCGGTATTGCAACCGCTCAGCGTCGCCGACATGACTAATGAGATAACGATCAGTTTAACTGTTTTTCCTAACATAATCGCCGGATTCCCCGCACGCCTGAAAACGCCCGGCCTGCCCTGACCCTGATAACGCCTCAGGGCATGCCGGTTGAACGGTTATTTGATGCGGGATACGTATTCGCCGGAGCGGGTATCCACTTTGATCACTTCGCCAATCTGCACGAACAGCGGTACTTTTACCACCGCGCCGGTGGTCAGGGTGGCGGGCTTGCCGCCGGTGCCGGCGGTGTCGCCCTTCAGGCCCGGGTCGGTCTCGATGATTTCCAGCTCGACAAAGTTGGGCGGCGTGACGGCGATGGGCTCGCCGTTCCACAGGGTCAGCACGCATTCGGCCTGCTCAACCAGCCATTTGGCGGCGTCGCTCACCGCTTTCTTATCGGCGGCCAGTTGCTCAAAAGTCTCGTTATTCATAAAATGCCAAAACTCACCATCGTTGTACAGGTAAGTCAGGTTCATATCCATGACATCGGCCGCCTCGACGGAATCACCGGATTTAAACGTTTTTTCCAGCACCTTGCCGGAAATCAGTTTACGGATGCGCACGCGGTTGAACGCCTGGCCTTTGCCCGGTTTTACGAATTCATTATCAATGATCGCGCACGGCTCGCCGTCCTGCATGATTTTGAGACCGGAACGGAATTCATTGGTACTATAAGACGCCATGGTGGTCCTCTTAATATTACGTGGTCGTTAAGCCAAAAAAATGGCAGATATTGTAACCCGAAACACCCCAACTAGAGAAGATTGGTTGCGTCAACTTGCCGATGTCATTACCGATCCCATCGAACTTTTGCAACAATTGCAACTCAGCGACCATCCGGACCTGCGCGATGGCGCGGCGGCGCGGCGGTTATTCCCGTTACGGGTGCCCAGGGCGTTCGTGGCGCGCATGGAGCCGGGCAATCCGGCCGACCCGCTGCTGCGACAGGTCCTCACCCTACGCGAGGAATTTCTGCAGGTGCCCGGTTTCAGCACCGATCCGCTGGAAGAACAGCAATCCGTAGTACCGGGCCTGCTGCATAAATACCGTAACCGCGCCTTGCTGCTGGTCAAGGGCGGCTGCGCGGTTAACTGCCGCTATTGCTTCAGGCGCCATTTCCCCTATCAGGATAACCAGGGCAACCGGGCCAATTGGTCAGGGGCGCTGGAGTATATCCGGCAGCACCCGCAGCTGAACGAGATTATTTTTTCCGGCGGCGATCCGCTGATGGCCAAGGATCATGAGCTGGACGAGCTTATCGGCCAGCTGGAAGCCATTCCCCATCTGCGCACCCTGCGCATCCATACCCGTTTGCCGGTGGTTATCCCGGCGCGCATCACCCCCGCTCTTTGCCGGCGCCTGGCCGGCAGCCGTCTCAATGTCGTGCTGGTCACCCATATCAATCATGCCAACGAGATTGACCTGCCGCTGCGCGAGAGTATGACACACCTGCGCATGGCGCAGGTGACGCTGCTCAACCAAAGCGTGCTGCTGCGGGGGGTAAATGATAACGCCGATACGCTGGCGACCCTGAGCGAAACGCTGTTTGACGCCGGCATACTGCCTTATTATCTGCATGTTTTAGATCGGGTACAGGGCGCGGCGCACTTTATGGTGGATGACCATGAAGCCCGGGAGATTATGCAGCAATTACTGTTGAAGGTCTCGGGCTATCTGGTGCCGCGGCTGGCGCGGGAGATCGGCGGGGAAAACAGCAAAACCCTGCTTGATTTAAAACTACGCCAGCGCTAAGCCGTGCTTCCCGACGCCGCCGGGCGGCATCAGGAAGCCAGCGGCTACGGGCATTTATAGACCTGGCCCTGGATCTTGCTGTCCAGCGGGGCAAAACTCGAGAGATAGGTTTCCGTAAAGCCGACCGGGCTGGCGGCCTTATAAATAACGTTGCCGCCCATGGCCGCCGCTTTATTGCGCAGATCGTTGGCCGCGCCGCGCATGGAGCTGCCTTCGCCGCCCTGCCCCGACAACCAGTTGCTTTGCGTGCCGGTAACCGTGCCCAGCGCCTGGCAATTACTGCCCGGCTGGTCTTCGGTGAACTTCACCGACTGCCCCGCGGCGGACAGTTCATTAGTAGTGGCACATCCCGCTAATAATAAAGTGCCCGCACCAAGACAGAGTAAAAATTTGATTCGCATCGTTATCCTCGAATAGTGATATGTCCGGCAAAAATTTTGCTGTGCGCCATATTTTCCCTTGGGCAACCGTCAGCGCATAAACCGCTGTTTACCCTGCCCATACCGCTACCTGTTTATACCTTAAAAACGGTCCGGTTGATAATTTTTTGCCAAAAAAAACCCCGGCAAGCCGGGGTTTTTAACGCTATCAGCGCAACAGGGGCATTACATCATGCCGCCCATGCCGCCCATACCGCCCATGCCGCCACCGGCGCCACCCAGATCTGCTTTGTCTTCACGCGGCAGATCGGTGATCATACATTCGGTGGTGATCATCAGACTGGCAATGGAGGCCGCATACTGCAGCGCGGAACGGGTTACCTTGGTTGGATCCAGGATACCCATTTCGATCATGTTGCCGTATTCTTCGGTTGCCGCGTTATAGCCCATGTTACCGTTGCTGGCTTTAACGTTGTTGGCAATCACGGACGGTTCTTCACCGGCGTTGGCCACGATTTGGCGCAAAGGCGCTTCCATGGCGCGACGGGCAATCTTGATGCCGACATTCTGGTCTTCATTGTCGCCACGCAGATCGGTGATGCTGTTGGCTACGCGAATCAGCGCTACGCCGCCGCCGGCAACCACGCCTTCTTCCACGGCCGCACGGGTCGCATGCAGGGCATCTTCCACGCGGGCTTTTTTCTCTTTCATTTCAACTTCAGTCGCGGCGCCCACTTTAATCACGGCAACACCGCCGGCAAGTTTAGCAACACGTTCCTGCAGTTTTTCACGATCGTAGTCGGACGTGGCGTCGTCACGCTGCTGGTTGATTTGGGCAACCCGGCTTTCGATGACGGCTTTATCGCCGATACCGTCGATAATGGTGGTGGTGTCTTTGGTGATGACGACACGTTTCGCCTGGCCCATATCTTCCAGGGTGGCTTTTTCCAGTTCCAGGCCGATTTCTTCAGAAATCACGGTACCGGCGGTCAGGACGGCGATGTCCTGCAGCATGGCTTTACGACGGTCGCCGAAGCCCGGGGCTTTGACAGCCGCAACTTTAACGATGCCGCGCATGGTGTTGACCACCAGGGTCGCCAGGGCTTCGCCCTCAACGTCTTCAGCGATGATCAGCAGCGGTTTGCCGGCTTTGGCAACGGCTTCCAGTACCGGCAGCATTTCGCGGATATTGGAGATTTTTTTATCAGCCAACAGGATGAACGGGCTTTCGAGTTCGATAGCGCCGGTTTCCGGTTTGTTGATGAAATAAGGGGAGAGGTAGCCACGGTCGAACTGCATACCTTCAACCACGTCCAGTTCGTCCTGCAGGCCTGAGCCTTCTTCAACGGTGATAACGCCTTCTTTGCCTACTTTCGCCATGGCTTCAGCGATAAGTTTACCCACGGTTTCGTCGGAGTTGGCGGAGATGGTGCCTACCTGGGCGATGGCTTTGGAGTCAGAGCAAGGTACGGACAGTTTTTTCAATTCTTCGACGGCGGCGATAACCGCTTTGTCGATACCCCGTTTCAGGTCCATCGGGTTCATGCCAGCGGCAACGGCTTTCAGACCTTCATTGACGATGGATTGAGCCAGAACGGTGGCGGTGGTGGTGCCGTCGCCCGCAGCGTCATTCGCTTTGGAGGCAACTTCTTTCAACATCTGGGCGCCCATGTTCTCGAACTTGTCTTCCAGTTCGACTTCACGCGCCACGGACACGCCATCTTTCGTGATGACAGGCGCGCCGAAGGATTTGTCCAGCACCACGTTGCGGCCCTTGGGACCCAGGGTAACTTTGACCGCGTCTGCCAGAATGTTCACGCCGCGCAGCATTTTGATGCGGGCTTCGTTACCGAATTTTACGTCTTTAGCTGCCATTTGAATTTCCCTTAAATTCGTTCAGTTCAGATGATTACGCGAGAATTACGCCTCGACGATGGCCAGAATGTCGCTTTCGGACATGATCAAGACTTCTTCGTTATCGATCTTTTCTACTTTCACGCCATAGCCGTCGTTGAAAATCACGATATCGCCGACTTTCACATCCAGTGCTTTGATTTCACCGTTTTCGAGGATGCGGCCATGGCCGATTGCCAGCACTTCGCCACGGGTGGATTTACCCGCCGCGGAACCGGTCAGAACGATGCCGCCAGCCGATTTTGATTCAACTTCTTTACGCTTGACGATAACGCGATCATGTAATGGACGAATTTTCATTGAAAGCTCTCCTTAAGAAAGTCCGTATCTGTTTCGGGATGAATGCCGGGCATGCCCTCATGCCCTGCCTCGTGGTGATTAAGATGGGGGCGTTCGGTTACGCTTCAAGGGGAAAAAAAAGAATTTTTTTGCCTGAGCGGCTGTTTTTTAGCCGCCGTAAATAAAACCTCAGTATTTTCATTGCGTTAAAAAGCAGCCTGTGCCAAAAAAATTAACATCTATTTATCATCTTCGGGCCGGTGTTCGATGGCGTCGCGCGGAATATCCTTACGTTTGTACTCGCCCTCGAAGGTATCGCCGCCCGCATCATGGGAGGCAAAACCGCCGGCCGCGCCGCGCTGGAACCGCAGGTGGGGCAGCAGTTTCAGGGTCAGTGAATTCTGCACCGGCGGCAGCAACAGCAACAGGCCGAGAAAATCGGTAAAAAAGCCGGGCAACAGCAGCAGAAATCCCGCCAGCAGGATGGAGACACTTTTGATCATTTCAGCGGCCGGGCTTTCGCCGTTGGCCATCTTGATCTGCATCTGGCCCAGGATCTTCAGCCCCTGGGTACGCACCAGCGACACGCCGATAAACGAGGTCAGCACAATCAGCAGCAGCGTAAAAAGCACGCCGATGACATGCGCGACTTGTATAAAAATCGTGATCTCTATATAGGCCACGAGAAATATCAGTAATAAGGGTATCCAACGCACCGAATTCTCCTTGGGTTGACTGGCCCGGCGCGGGCGCCTCATTGGATGCTGGCGGACGGCGGCGGGCTGATGATAAAAACGTGCCTGTGGTTATGGTATCCTGAAGCGCGGGTGTCGGCGCGGGTTATTTACCGCACTTTACATCACGCGGACTTGCCGCGCGCCCTGCCGGCACCCAGGCCGGACGAATGGCAAGCCATTAAAATAATTCTGTTAGATAATCGTGATCAACTTAATAGTGTCAGTGTTTAAGCAGCATATAATGATGAGCACAAGTGCATTGTCAGTGCAACGCGCTGGATAATAAAATTAATCTGAAATTATCCAGCGTCAATCGTTAAAAACATCGCTTATTAAGGAAGTACTCATGGCGAATACCATTCGTATAGAAGAAGACCTGTTGGGAACACGTGAAGTTCCTTCTGAAGCTTATTATGGCATCCACACGCTGCGCGCCATTGAAAACTTCTATATCAGCAATACCAAAATCAGCGACATTCCCGAATTCGTTCGCGGCATGGTGATGGTGAAAAAGGCGGCCGCGCTGGCCAACAAGGAGCTGCATACCCTGCCGCGCGCCATTGCCGATACGATAGTCGCCGCCTGTGACGAAGTACTGGATAAAGGCCGCTGCCTGGATCAGTTTCCCATCGACGTTTTCCAGGGCGGCGCCGGCACGTCGGTGAACATGAATACCAATGAGGTGCTGGCGAATCTCGGCCTGGAGCTGATGGGCCATCAAAAGGGGGAATACCAATACCTTAACCCCAACGATCACCTGAATAAATGCCAGTCGACCAACGATGTCTACCCTACCGGCTTTCGTATCGCGGTCTATATTTCCATCCTCAAGCTGGTCGAGGCGGTGGGCCAGCTGGGAGAAGGGTTCGAGCGCAAGGCGCAGGAATTCGCCACTATCCTGAAAATGGGCCGCACCCAGCTGCAGGATGCCGTGCCGATGACCCTCGGCCAGGAATTCCATGCCTTTACCGTGCTGCTGAAAGAAGAAAATAAAAACCTGCTGCGCACCGCCGAGCTGCTGTTGGAAGTGAACCTGGGCGCCACCGCCATCGGCACCCGGCTGAACACGCCCGACGGCTACCAGGCGCTGGCGGTGCAGAAACTGGCGGAAATCAGCAACCTGCCCTTGCTGCCGGCGGAAGATCTTATCGAGGCGACCTCCGACTGCGGCGCTTATGTCATGGTACACAGCGCGTTAAAGCGCCTGGCGGTAAAACTTTCCAAGATCTGTAACGATCTCAGGCTGTTGTCCTCCGGTCCGCGCACCGGTCTTAACGAAATCAACCTGCCGCAGCTGCAGGCGGGCTCGTCCATCATGCCGGCCAAGGTCAATCCGGTGGTGCCGGAGGTGGTCAACCAGGTGTGCTTCAAGGTTATCGGCAACGATACCTGCATTACCATGGCGGCCGAAGCCGGTCAGTTGCAGCTGAACGTGATGGAGCCGGTTATCGGGCAGGCGATGTTTGAATCGGTGCATATCCTGACCAACGCCTGCTTTAACCTGCTGGATAAATGCATTAACGGCATTACCGCCAATCGGGCGGTATGCGAAGCTTATGTGTTCAACTCCATCGGCATCATCACCTACCTCAACCCGTTTATCGGCCACCATAACGGCGATATCGTCGGTAAAATCTGTGCCGAAACCGGTAAAAGCGTGCGTGAGGTGGTGCTGGAGCGCGGGTTGCTGACGCCGGCCGAGCTGGATGACATCTTTTCGCTGGAAAACCTGATGCATCCGACCTATAAAGCCGTACGCTATACCGATGACAACGAGTAGCCGCGGGTAGCCTCTTGCGTTTTTCATTGCTGTCGCCGTAGCGCCGGCCGGGTTATACTGCCGGTCGGCGCTATACCGCGAGGTTGTCATGGCAGCAAAATTCCCGGCAGGAAAACGTATCCCGGCAGCCGATCCCGGCGCCGCGGACACGACTGAAACCCAAACATCTGAAAACAGCTCCACCGCATGCGGCGCCGCTGAAAACGGCATCATCATCATCCTTTGCACCGCCCCGGATAAAACCACCGCGCAGGCGCTGGCGGGCACCCTGCTCGGCGCGAAGCTGGCCGGTTGCGTCACGCTGCTGCCGGGGGCGACCTCGTTTTATTTCTGGGAAGGCAAGCTGGAACAGGAAGACGAAGTGCAGATGCTGATAAAAAGCCATGTCCGCCATCAGCAAGAACTGATTGCCTGCATTAAAAAACACCATCCTTATCAAACTCCGGAGTTACTGGTATTACCCGTCCAGGGTGGCGATCCAGATTATCTATCATGGCTCAACGCGTCCTTACACTGATCCTGCTGGCATGGCTGGGCATCGGCCTGCCGCCGCCCGCCGCCGCCGCGCTGTTCGGCAATTCGCCGGCCACGACCTTTGTGCCGGTCGACCAGGCGTTTAGTTTTGATTTTCACCAGCAGGGCGCCGATTTGGCGCTGAGCTGGCAGATCCGCCCCGGTTATTATCTTTACCGCCAACAAATCAAGCTGGAACCGGCCGGCGCCCGGCTGGGCGACCCCGCCATGCCCACAGGGCTGAACCATCACGATGAATTTTTCGGCGACGTGCAAATCTACCGCACCAGCCTGCGGTTAAACGTGCCGCTGCTGGACGCGTCCGGCGGCGCGACGGTGCGGGTTACCTACCAGGGCTGCGCCGACGCCGGTTTTTGCTATCCGCCCGAGACCCGGGTAGTGCCGTTATCGGCGGTTGCCGGCAGCGGCGCCCCATCCGCACCGGCGGCGATAACGCCGTCCCGGCCGCCGGACGCCGGCGCCCTGCCCTTTTCCCCGCTATGGGCACTGCTTATCGGTATCGGTATCGCCTTTACGCCCTGCGTGCTGCCCATGTATCCGCTTATTTCCGGCATTATCCTCGGCGCCGGCACGGCGCGGCTCAGCACCGGACGGGTACTGGCGCTTGCCGGGGTGTATGTTCAGGGCATGGCGATGACCTATACCGCGCTCGGCATGGCGGTGGCCGCCGCCGGGCTGCGGTTCCAGGCCGCATTGCAGCAGCCCGCGGTGCTGATCGGCCTGTCGGCGCTGTTTATCCTCCTGGCGCTGTCCATGTTCGGGTTATTTACCCTGCAACTGCCGGTGGCGCTGCAAACCCGCCTGACGCTCTGGAGCAATCGGCAGCGGGGCGGCGCCTTGCTCGGCGTCTTTATCATGGGCGCGCTGGCGGGGCTGTTTTGCTCGCCCTGCACCACCGCGCCGCTCGGCGCTATTTTGCTGTATATTGCTCAAAGCGGTAACCTGGCCGTCGGCGGCGTGACGCTTTATCTGTATGCCCTGGGCATGGGGATCCCGCTGATCCTGGTGGCGGTGTTCGGCCACCGCCTGCTGCCGCGCGGCGGCCCGTGGATGCAGCAGATCAAACAAGGCATGGGCTTTGTTATCCTGGCGCTGCCGGTGTTTTTGCTGGAGCGCGTGTTTGGCGATACCTGGGGACTGCGGCTGTGGAGCGGGCTGGCGGTCGCTTTTTTCGCCTGGGCGCTGCTCGCCAGCCGGGAGGGCCGTTTTCGCGGCGCCCGACTGCTGCAAATGATCCTGCTGGTGCTGATGGTCGTGGCGGCCAGGCCGCTGCAGGACTGGGCATTTTCGCCCACGGCGGGCGTAAATGCCGCCATGGACGGCGCGGCGCCCGTCTTCAGGCGCGTTGCCACCAGCGCGCAGATTAACCAGGCGCTGAACGCCTCGCCCGACCGGCCGGTGATGCTGGATTTGTATGCGGACTGGTGCGTCGCCTGTAAAGAATTTGAAAAATACACCTTCCCCGCCGATGGGGTGAAACGTCAGCTTGCCAAGCTGACGTTATTACAGGCGGATGTCACGGCCAATTCGCCGGAGCAACAGGCCCTGCTCAAGGAGTTGCGGGTTTTAGGCCTGCCCACCATCCTGTTTTTCGACCGCCAGGGACGGGAAATTCCTGGCTCAAGGGTAACCGGCTTTCTGGATGCCGATGACTTTCAGCGCCATTTGCAGAAAGTCGCCCCATAACCGACACTAGGGACTGGCAACCGCAAGCTTTTAGGAGGCATACGTGCAACGCGAACAGGTACTGGATTATGCGTTGAACCTTTTGGAACAAAAAGGTTTTACCCTCGTTTCACTGGAGATGCTTGCCGACGGCCTGGCGATTCCGCGCGCCGAGCTTGAGCAGTACTGGCCGGACCGGGAGGCGCTGCTGCTGGACTGCCTGCGCTACCACGGCGAGCAGGTGGACGGCTGGCGCAGCCAGCTGCTGCTGGATGCGACCCTTGACCCGCAGCAAAAGCTGCTGGCGCGCTATAAGGTACTGGACGAGCAGGTGCGCCAGCAGCGTTACCCCGGCTGCCTGTTTGTTGCCGCCTGTAGTTTTTATCCGGCCGCCGACCATCCGATCCATCAGTTGGCCGAACGGCAAAAACAGGCGTCCTACGCCTACACCCGCGAACTGCTCGACCAGTTGGAAACCGATGATCCCACCATGGTGGCGCAGCAAATGGAACTGATCCTGGAGGGTTGCCTGAGCAAGCTGCTGGTGAAGCATCAGCTGCAGGATGTGGCCGTGGCGCGCCGTTTGGCGGAGGATATCCTGCGGCTGGCGTTGTGCCGTAAAAACGGCGCGTTGAGCTGAATTGCGCGCTCTTTTGCCTGAAAAGTCAGCGATTGAGTGGGGTTACGCATAAATCCTCAATAAATCCATTGACGAACAGCGGTCAATACGGTTTAATGCGGCGCGTTGCCCGGATAGCTCAGTCGGTAGAGCAGGGGATTGAAAATCCCCGTGTCCTTGGTTCGATTCCGAGTCCGGGCACCATTTTTGATTAAACCAGCTTAGCAGCTGGTTTTTTGCTTTCTGGCATCGGGACTCTCCATCGAACGGCGTTCGATGACTCGCCTCATCCATGAGGCTCGCCCTGCGGGCCAGCGCTGACGCGCTGTGCAAAAACGCTCCCGGCGTTTTTGTCCGAGTCCGGGCACCACTTATTCTTTTTTATGCTTTCTTATGAATCCCTATGGTATTGCAATTCAATAGGTTGGCGTAGAAACCCTTTCCGATACGCTTTGATTTATCCCTAGGTATCCGGAAAATATGGGGTCAAATTGCGGGTCATTCAGTGCGATGAATGGGGTGACCCTCACATGGCTCTGACTGACAGTAAAATCCGCGCTGCGAAAACCTTCGTAAAATCCTACAAAATCACCGCTGCCCACGGTCTGTGTCTACTGGCGGATCGCGTCTGTGGTATTGCGCTACCGCTTCGGCGGCAAAGAATCCCGCCTGGCCTTAGGCGCCTATCCGCAGGTGACGCCGGCGGAGGCCCGTGAAAAGCGCGACGCTGCCCGCAAGCTGCTGGCATCCGGCATCTGGCATCTGGCGCAGCTTATCAAGGCCATTGACGACAAAGGCGTGAGATTTTCAGAGCGTGGCGCAAAGATGAAGGACGGGCATCTGGTGCCTCTGTCCCGCCAGGCGGTCGACCTGCTGAAACAGATTCAGGAGATTTCCGGCAAATCAGTATTTGTTTTTTAGGGTGTGCGTGGTCTGGACAAACCGATGAGCGAAAACACCATTATTAAAGCGCTACGTGTGATTGGCTATGACACCAAAACCGAAGTTTGCGGCCACGGGTTTAGAGCGATGGCCTGTAGCGCCCTAAACGAGTCCGGGCTGTGGTCAAAGAACGCCATAGAGCGACAGATGAGTTATAAGGAGCGCAACGGTGTACGGGCGGCCTATGTCCACAAAGCGGAACATCTGGCAGCACGGATGGAAATGATGCAATGGTGGTCGGATTATCTGGACGTGAATCGCTAGGGTTATGTCGCGCCGTATATATATGCCCGGCAGCATACAATTGTTTAAATGGCCTAACTAATAATCTGGAGCAGTCATCACTCAACCCGGCGCTTTCCAATAACAGAGAATGACTAGACTCGGTGGACTGCTGAGAGCGAGATATAGTCATTCGCACCCTGAGACTTTCGACACGCTTGTTATGCCGCCAGCAAGGGCGAGTTTCACTTTGTGAGTGCCTAAGGGCGTGAAGCTGACGTTTCCCTTGCTTCATACAAATAAACTGAAATCGGCACCCATTAATGAAAGCGTTAATTGACTGTTTACGCCTGAATTCAATTATATTTATTGCAACCAGAGCTAATAACGCAGGTTAGCTATCGGGACAACCGGCTATCCTTAAATTTAAAAAATTACACCTTAGCCTGCAACTTATCGCCATTGCGGCGCATCCACTCTGCAATGCCTTCCAGCGAATTCAGAAGTTCACGGGCAACAGGCGTGGCTTCATACTCCACGTGCGGAGGAGATACTGGCAGCACGGTTCGTTTAACCAGCCCGCACTCTTCCAGATGTCGTAACTGGCGTGTGAGTTCTTTTTGTGTAACGGGAGAAGCTCGTCGCTGCAAATCTCGAAAGCGAATTGGCAAGTCGGTTACGATCAGGCGATAAAGCACAGGAATCGCCCATTTACCGGAAACAATATTAACAAATGCAGAAAGAGGGCAGGCAGGGGGCATTTTCAAAGTATCCTCCAAAGTGGTATCAAAAAGGTGCCTACTATCATTTTAATACCATCTATTTTATCCTCTTTCCAGTGTTGATATTGTTAAGGAGATGCTATGACCAGTCATATTTCCGAGGAAATCTTTGATCTTGCTTTCCGTAAAGCCAGAACCTTTAATAGCTTTACTGACCGTCCAGTTGCCATTGAATCATTACGGGAACTCTATGACCTGCTTAAATGGGGGCCAACTTCGACAAACCAGCAACCCCTGCGCCTTATCTGGTGCGTCAGTAAAGAGTCAAAATGCAAACTTGCTGAATGTGCTGCCGGTGGAAATGCCCCAAAAATACTTCAGGCACCGGTCACAACCATTCTTGGTATGGATCTAGATTTCGTCAATCATCTGCCGCGGATGTTCCCGCATGCGGATGCACGTTCATGGTATGGGGACGACCCGAAAGTCCGCTGGGATTCTGCGCTGAGGAATTCATCTTTGCAGGCAGGATATTTTATTATTGCAGCCAGGCTGCTTGGTCTGGATACCAATCCGATGCTGGGTTTTGATGAGCAGGCGCTGAATGCTGCTTTTTTCCCGGACAGCAATATCCGCGTCAATATGGTGTCAACGCTCGGATATGGCGAGCCGTCCACACTATATCCTCGGGCTCCACGCTTTAGCTTTGAAGAAGTGAATCAGATTATCTGATTACCGATTTTTACTTTTACAAGAAATCACATGTCATCAGTGACCGGGGCTATATCGAACGGATATCAATCCGCTCTTCAGTGAATCGTGACTTTTTCATCGGCACCACCTCCGCTGCGGGGAGTGTTTATCCTGCCGGATTTCCAGTTCTGGGTGGAGCAGAATATTGGGATAGGGTCACCGCTTCAGCCACATCAAAGCGGTGGTGGCGCAGAGTCCGGGCGGCGAGCTCAACCTTCGCATGCGCGCCCCTTACGCCACCGGCCTGACGAAAATCCAAGCTATGCCGGCACTGGAGGATAGAATCCTGGAGTGCGGTGAATCCCATCGAATTCACCGCCATTTCCGGTTTGTTAGATTCAGTCCATATTAATATCGTCTTCCGATATTCACGAGGCCTTTGTCTGTTTTAGACAGAGAGAATTTCCGTAAATACCTCTTTGGGTATATCCATCCTTGATGTTCCACGGCTGTTTTTACGATTCTCCCGCTGGTGTCTTATCATTCGCTGTTTGGCCGACACGCTACCGTTAAATCCGGATGCGAGCATGTTTTTGCGTAAGGGGGGAATATCCACACGGGCAATCGATTTATTATTGACGATGGCCTGAGCCGGTACAGGATAAAGCCGACGCGGCATCAAATTTTTTAATTTGTATAGCACACCGGTTCCGCGTTCGAATGCTGTATCGGTATGGCTAATAAATGTCAACGCATCAACGGGCTGGGCGTCGATGTGAATATCGACTCTAACCAATTCAGATCGTCTGTAACCGTCATGTTGATAATCCAGCGTCGCATATCCCTGGCTTGCGGATTTAAGATGGCTAAAAAAACCATCAATCATCATGGAAAGAGGCATGCGGTATTCGATGAACACATCCCCCGCTGGCAAATACGTCATGTTGACATAAGATCCCCTTTGTTTCTCACACAGTTCCAGTACACGTCCGGCGTAAGCTGAAGGTGTTGTGATGAGAGTGTGCATGAAGGGTTCTTCGGCATAGAGCAACATGTCGTCTGAAGGGAAGAGGGCCGGATTGTCAATTTCAATCGTGCTGTGGTTTTTCAGCGCACAGCGGTAAATGACCGCCGGTGCAGTGGTAATCACCTCTAGGCGATATTCTCTTTTAAGCCGCTCTTGAATAATTTCCCTATGCAGCATCCCGAGAAATCCACAGCGAAATCCTGCCCCCAGCGACTCTGACACATGCGGCTCAACGTATAGAGAAGCATCATTAAGTTGAAGTTTTTTAATGGCGCTGCGTAGAATTTCAGCATCACCCTGCACGTCAGGATAGATACCACAGAACACCATGGGTTTTATTTCAGTGAATTTTTGCACCAACGCAACGGCAGGAGCCTGTGAATGGGTTAATGTATCTCCGACATTAACGGTGCGAAGGTCTTTTATCGCACCGGTGATATAACCAACATCACCGGCTTGCAATACGTTCGTTCTTGTCATTTCAGGTACAAAAAAACCCGTTTCAATAACGTCAAATGACTTGCCGCTGGACATAAACATCAGGCTGTCACCTGATTTCAGTGTGCCATCGACCATCCGAACATGCAGGATGGCCCCACGGTAGCTGTCATAATGTGAATCGAAAATAAAGGCTCGGAGCGCACTGTTTTTTTGCGTATCAGGTTGGGGAAAAATACGGGGAATTGCGCAAAGCAAGGCTTCAACGCCCTGACCCGTTCTTGCCGACACGCTCATTAGATGTTCGAGTCCCAACCCTTCTATCGCGGCCAATTGAGAACTAACGCGGGCAATATCGGCCAACGGGCTGTCAATCTTATTAAGGACCGGTAATATTTTCAGCCCATGTAGTCTGGCGAGGCGCAGGTTGGCTAGTGTCTGGGCCTGAATCCCCTGCGTGGCATCGATCAGCAATATCGCCCCCTCACAGGCAGAAATGCTGCGGGAGACTTCGGCAGAGAAATCGACATGGCCGGGAGTATCGACGAGGTTGTATTGCCATGTTTTACCCGCTTCATCCTGCCAGAGCATGTGTACCGTTTGCAGCTTTATGGTAATGCCTCGTTCCCGCTCAATATCCATTGAGTCCAGGATCTGACCTCTCATTTGACGGGTCATGAGCGTTTTCGTGAGCTCAATCATACGGTCAGCAAGCGTTGATTTGCCATGGTCAATATGGGCGATAATACAGAAATTACGAATATTTGCGATGTTCATGAAGGGTGGCCTTGTATCACTGTGGATAAAATCCACAAAAAAACTGGCACTTCTAATTGAAGTGCTGAGATTTTCTGTAGCGCTGTCAAAGCGCTTTTTCGATACAATTTTTAGCCGTGATTATTTTAATCCCAAAAAACGCTTAGGTCTAGATTTAACTCTCAGGAAAAAATAGTTGTAAAGGTATAAGCTAGGCAAAAAAAACCCATTCTCCTATTCCAGTGGGAATGGGCTTTTAGTGAATTTTTTGCATATTGGTGGTAACGCTATTATTCAGCGGTATTTCCCTTGGTTCAGGAGCATTACGGTTATTGGCCATTATAGGCCCTCATGCCCTCCGATGAAAAATTGAGGCGATAACTAACCTGACACAGAGGATAATGAAGCAGAACTATTAAAATCGATAAACATAACCAATACCAAGCATAGTCTGCGTCGAACTATCAACCAATGGGCTGTCCTTAATCGCCGAGCCAAATAATGTAGCGCCCGCATCAATAAATAACATATGCCGTACAGCTGGGCGATAATCCAATCGCACGCCAATATCGACGTTAGCTGTTGACTTGCCTTCGTAGAACTCTCTGCCGGGACGCGTTTCTGCTGATTTAACGCCATAGTAATAATCGACGAATTTACTGTCTACCCATTCGATGCCTAGCCTTGGCGTGATGCCAAAAGCACCCGAAGAAAAACGACGGTCGATGGCGAGTTTTGCCCGATAGCCTTCGCTATATCCTGACATGTCCGCAAGTACCTCGGCGGATAAGCGGGCAAATGTCGTATCATAAGTCATGGCCCCGCCGGCCCAAATACTCCCCTTACGGTCGGCCATGCCTTGCAGAAAGGGTGAATCGTCAGCATCATATCCATCTCCGGCGTATCGTGCCCGCAAACGCATGGAAAATGAATCTGTCGAATATATTTTTAAATCGACACGAGGCACCGATACATCGAGCCAACGGTTTTCATATGAAATGATAGGAATTGGCAGCACCTCAGGGTCAATATCCCGATAGGCTTTTTGCACCACGGCGGCCCCTATCCCCAGACTCAATCGTGAACTTTTGACCTCTGCCGGATTAGCTTCCAGTGCTGCTGTAGGTGGTATCCACAATACGGAATAAGCAAATGTTAACGCCAGCGTTATTCTTGAATATTTTATTTCAATTAAGCGTGATTTGATTGTATTCACAGTCTGTTCCTGCAAAAAGTAATGGAGAGGCTAACTGGCTGGTTACTCCGGAACGTCGCGCACATAGGCCCGAATAAATACCTCTACCGTTCGTGAAACCATGGCCGTGATTTTCTCGTCATCAAGTTGGGTTATTACATTGTATAAGCCTGCCTCGCTCACCTCAGACAACAGCAGTCCAAAATAATGGCAAGCAACTACATGAGGATCGGCTTGGTATAGATATCCTCTATCAATAAGGGGTTTAAAGTAATGCTCCAGGTGCTGTATTACCCGCGCAGAACCTTGTTGGTAAAACAAACGGCCTGTTTCCGGGTTGGTGGAAGCCGCAATCATCATCCGCCGCACGGCGAGAACCTGCGGAGTATGAAAGTGGGTAAGAATATATTGACCGAATCTGATCAACGCCTGCCTACAGTCCGCTTGATTGTCCGGGAAGGCGAGTGCGTCGACAAAATTAACCGAGTTATTATCAACTTGAGGCCCGTTACCGCTGCGATACAAAAAATTGATCATTTCGCTGCCCTCGCCCCGGGAAACTTCCGTTATCAACGCAGAAAATAACGATTCCTTAGAATCGAAATAGCGATACAGCGTCGATTTTGCGCTACCCGATCTCGCGGCGATGGTGTCCATGCTGGCCTGATCAAAACCAACCTCAAGGAATACTTCTTTTGCGGCCACCAGAAAGGCGTTACGGACAGTTTCTGTTTTGCTTCTGGGCATATCTACTCCTCAAATCTTGTTATGCTGATAAATCAGGTTATCCACATCATAACGAAACGATACTGTTTCGTTTCGTTATTGTCAATATCTCTCCCGCTCTCTTTTATGTGATGGTGGTGATGGCTTGGCAAGGGTAAGCGCAGCGGCCCACTGGTCAGCCCCCTCGGCAGGCGTTCCCAAGAGCCGTACCGCAAATCTTGTGCTACTTCCGCGTCGTTTCTATCCGAAACAGCTTGTTTTGATTGCCCAGTAAAAACATCTCTTTATCCGTTTAGCTGTCGCTGGTTAAACTTAATATCGGGCTGTCGTTGTGGTATGGGTCGGTATAACGATTGAACAGCAGGAGATATATGATGGGTTTGATAAGGAGAGTACCCCTGGCAATCGGTATTTTGTGTGCCGCGCAAGCACATGCTGCAAGTAGTGCGTCGGGAAAATCGATTGATGATTTTATTTTATCGGGCGTGTCTCTTGAGCACAGCACCTTTAAAAGTGAGCCGGCGTATAAAATGACGATGCCTTCGGCGCAGATACAAAACCCGGCAAAAGAGCCGCTTTCCGACCGGGACTTCATGGCCTGGCTGCCGGTCGATTTCGCCGATGGCGTGGTGGAAGTGGATGTGGCGAGCCGGTTAGTGGCCGATGCGCCAGCCTACGCCCGGGGCTTTATTGGATTGACTTTCCGCATTGACCGCGATGGGCGATTTGAAAGCATCTATCTGCGGCCGACAAACAGCCTTGCCGAAGATCAAGTTCGCCGTAACCATAGTGTCCAGTACGTTGCCTACCCTGATTATCGATTTGACCGGCTTAGAAAAGAATCACCGGGCAAATATGAGAGCTATGCAGTACTGGATCTGGAACGATGGATACACATGAAAATCGTGATTTCAGGACAAAAAGCAGTGCTGTATCTCGACAAAAAACCACAGCCGGCTCTTATTGTGAATGATATGAAACTGGGCGCAAATCAGCGCGGCGGTGTCGGCGTTTGGCTCGAGTCCGGCACCATTGCCTATTTTCGCCATCTGAAAGTGAACGCGTTACCATAATAATATGAGTCTGGGGTCCATTTAGCGGTCATCCCTGATCTCATTCCCCTGAGTTTTAAAAATAAATTTGCTCAGTACAACTATAATAATAGTCATTACTGCTTGATTTTATGGCTTAAATCAATAGGTTTGATCGGCCGTAAGACAATGTGGCAATAAATTCGGCAAAAATAGGGGATTCCGCAACTTGGGGGGATCCAGGGGACTCGTCACTCGCCGTCTCAGTAGCTCGAACCCGGTATGGCATACATAAAAATAGGGTTTTGACGTCTACTTAAAATCACACTGTAGTTATGTAGACACCAAAACCCTATAAACATAGCATTAGCGTCCACTTATGAACCGCTCAACTGCGCTTCGAAAATTGACCGAATGGGGCAAACAGGGGCGTTATGTCTTTACCCTTGCCGACCAGAGAATGGCATGCGCGGTAGCGCGTGACATGGCAATTAGGGCAACGGGGGACCGGCAAAAGCCGGTCCCCCAGAGGCACCCCGCTGTACCGAAGGGTTCTATGCGGTTTCCCGCGAATCCATCGGTATTTCTTATTTGGTAGCGGCATTGATGCTGTCTGGTGTATTCAGTTTCAGCCGCATCAGACAGGTACAAGGCCACTGATTTTCACCATTGGCGAAGCGCGGGCTCCGCCTTATCTTTTTGCCGCCAGCCAAACCGTATGCCCCGAACAGTGGGGATCTTCCGGCACCATGTCGATGACATCGAAGCCATGCGCATCCAGTAGCGCGCGGTATTCTTCCGGCGCCAGGCTCGCATGGAACAGCGGCTCGCCCTCAAATTGTCCCATTGCGATCCCCTTCCCTGGGCCGCTGGTAAACATCAGCGCGCTGCCCGGGTGGCTGTGCCGCGCAAAGATCGGGAACATCTTTTGTTGGTCCCGCTGGGTGAGATGGAAAAAACTGTCCCACGCAATCAGGCCAGCAAAGGTTTCGCCGAGCGCCAGCTTGCGCATATCCAGCGCCAGCTTGCGCATATCCAGCGCCAGCCAGCGCTGCGCGGGAAAACGCGCGCGGGCGCGATCCAGCATCGCGGTAGCGCCATCAATACCGGTGAGCTGAAAACCCAGTTGAATAAAATACCCGGCAATGGGCTGACCATTACCGCAACCGATATCGAGAATGTGCCCCTCCCCGCCGATCGCGGTGATGAACTTATCCAGCCAGCTTTTTTCAACGAGCGTGCGCGAGCGCTGGCGGGCAAAGGCATCAGCATGGCGCTGGTAGAGGGAAAGAATATTTTTTGCCGCGTATTTGTCCACAATCCCCCCCCCCCGCTATTTTCATTTTTACAATTCCGCTCAGGCAATGCTTCCAGACGTCCTGGAGTGCTCAAACGCGCTTTAACCCGCGGTTTTCCCGTTGCGCGAAGAGAGCCATGCCGGCTATCATCGCCGCCGCAAAGATGGCCCCCTTGAGTGATCCTGTGCCCAGTAAGACCAAGGCCGGTCCGGGACAAATACCCGCCAGGCCCCAGCCGATGCCAAATAAAGCCGCGCCGCCAATCAGCGGCTTATCAATCCGGCGGTTATCGGGGAGAGACAGTGTCTCGGCAAAGACCGGGCGCGAACGTTTTTTTACGGAACGGAACGCCAAAAAACCGACGCTGATGGCTCCCCCCATCACAAACGCCAAAGACGGATCCCATACCCGGGTGATATCAAGGAAGCCAATGACCTTGCCTGGATCCGCCATACCGCTGACGAGAAGCCCGACGCCGAATAATAACCCGGCGATCAAAGAGAAAAACACGTTCATTGCCGTCTCCGGATGGGTGCAATCACCGTAAATACCCTCTCAGCCAAACGGTCACCGCAGCAACACACATAAACGTAACGGTGGCCGCCAGCGATCGCGGCGATAACCGTGAGAGGCCGCAGACCCCGTGACCACTGGTACAACCTGACCCGTAGCGGGTACCGATGCCGACCAGCAGTCCCGCAATGATCAGCAGAGGCCAGGACGCGTCGACGGTACTTTCAGGCAGTGGGGAAAATTGTTTATACACCAGCGGGGAAGCGACCATGCCGAGCAGAAAGGCCAGCCGCCATGCGCGATCGGCGGTTTTCAGCGATAATAAGCCGCCCAGGATGCCGCTTATTCCGGCGATCCGGCCGCAAAACAGGATCAAAACCCACGCCGCCCCACCGATCAGCAGGCCCCCGGCAAAACTTTGCCCGGGGGTGAAGTGCTGCATATCAATGATCATTGCCCACGCCCTCCTCTGCCGGTCCCGGGCAGTAAAGCTGATATAATGTCTTGAGTAATACCACGATGTCCGGGTCGCCTATCCGATAAAAAATCTGTTTTCCTTCACGGCGCGTGGCAACCATTTTTTTTCTGCGCAGGACGCCCAGTTGCTGGGATAACGTCGGCTGAACTATCCCCAGCGCGCTTGCCAGCTCGCCGACCGAAGACTCATGCTGACTGAGGTGGCATAACAGCAGCAGACGATCTTCGTTCGCCAGTGATTTTAATACGCCAAGGGTTCTGGCGGCGGCTAACCGCATCCTTTCCCGCTCGCTCCGGTGGTTCATCTGCTGTCGGACGCCTTAAGGTATAGTTGTTAACAATTTATAAATTAATATAATATTATATTGTATATCGAGATGAAATAGCCAGCCTCCTGATGATCTTCCGGCGACAGCCGCCTTGCTGTGTCCCGGCTGTTATCGCCTTAACACCTCTTCCACGAAAAGCGCAAACTGTCTGGCTTTCGCACTGGTCATCCGCCCTGTGGGAAATACCGCCCACACATCAATATCCGGCAGCGACCATGCCTCCAGCAACCGACGGACGCCGCCGTTGGCCAATTCCCGGGCAAACATCCAGTCGGAGGCGATGGTGAGCCCCATATGCGCAAGCACGGCGGCGCGGATGCCTTCGGCGGCGCTGAGGCGCACCCGTCCCCGCATAGCGACGGAAATGTCGCTGCCGCCGCGGGTAAAACGCCAGACATCGCTTGTCTGGCTAAAACCAATCGCCTCATGCTCCGCCAGATCGGCGGGCTTTTCCGGCTCCCCGAACCGGGCAAGATATTCCGGCGTGGCAAGCACCGAACGACGGGAGGTGGCCAGCCTGCGCGCCACGGCGTTCGAATCCGCAAGCCGGCCCATGCGCAGGGAGATGTCGATACCTTCGGCAAGCAGGTCAATGGGCCGGTCATCCAGAATGAGATCCACGCTCAGGGCGGGATGTTGCGCCATAAATTGCGGCAAATGGGGAATCACATGCAGGCGGGCGAACGTCGGCGCGGCGGAAATCCGTAAATTGCCAGTCAGACCCGCCGCGGCCCCCTTGGCAGCGATATCGGCTTCATCCGCCCCCTCAATAACGACGCGCGCGCGTTCGTAATAGCGCAACCCCGCCTCGGTGGGCGTCAGGCCGTGGGTTGAACGCAGCAGTAAACGCACCTGCAGCCGCGCCTCCAGTTGCGCAATGGTTTTCGAAACCGCCGGCTGGCCGATATTTAATATTCTCGCCGCGCCGGAAAAAGAGCCGGCATCCACCACTCGAATAAATACGATCATCGCCTGCAGCCGATCCATATATTCCCCCTGGGAATGAGCGTTATCGCTTCGTGCCATCTGCCATTCCTGCGTAGTAATAGCAGATACTCTGTCCACACGCTAGCCCACAACGTACGGAGAGTTGCCATGTACCACCTTTACGCCTTCGCCACGCCTAACAGCGTCAAGGCCGTCATCATGCTGGAGGAACTGGCTCAGGACTATCAGCTGCGCCCCATCAACGTGAAACAGGGTGACCAAAAGAGCGATACGTTCCTCGCACTGAACCCCAACGGTAAGGTGCCGGTACTGGTGGAAGCCGGTGCCGAAGGGAATGAACCGCTGGTGCTGACCGAGTCCTCGGCCATTCTGGTTTATCTGGCTGAAAAGCACGGCCGGCTCTTGCCGAACGGCGGCGCCGAACGCGCAAGGGTCTTCGAGCAGCTGTTCTTTCATGCCTCGGCGCTGAGCCCAAGCTTCGGCCAGGCGGGATTTTTCAAACGCCTGGCAAGCGAGCCGCAACCCCTGGCGGAGCTGCGCTTCAGTACCGAGGCCGAACGGGTTACCGGCCTGATGGATAGGGTGTTGCATGAACGCCGGTTCGTGGCGGGCGACATCTACAGCATCGCCGACATTGCCCATTTCGGCTGGTTCTGGCGGCGCGAATTCGCCGGCGTCACCCTGGATGGCTATCCCAATATCGCACGCTGGTACGACCAGATGAGCCAGCGTCCGGCGGTCCGCCGCGCCATTACACGTCTCAACGCGCTGGTACCTCAGGCCTGATTTCTCATTACCGGAGTAATAAACCATGTTGCATTTTGAAGACTATCGCCATTCATTTCCCAACGCCCGTTTGACACGCTCCGCCAGCGGCGTACTGGAAGTGACCCTGCATACCGATGGCGATACGCTGCAGTTCAACGGCCATACCCATGAACAGTTTGTCGATCTTTTTCATGACATCGGCGCGGATCCGGACAACCGCGTGGTGATCCTTACCGGCGCCGGCGACGCGTTTATGGCAACCATCAGCGCCGAAGGCTTTGATTTTTTCACACCCCGCGGCTACGACAAAATATTCCGCGAAGGCAAAAAAGTGCTGATGAATATTCTGGATATCGAGGTACCGATGATTGCGGCGCTTAACGGCCCGGTACGCCTGCATTCCGAATATGTCCTGCTGGCGGATATTGTCTTGGCCACTCCCGCCACGGTATTCCAGGACAAACCCCATTTCGACTTCGGCATCGTGCCCGGGGACGGCGTCAATCTGCTCTGGCCGGAAGTTATCGGCAGCATACGCGCCCGCTATTTCCTGCTCACCCGGCAGGAACTGGACGCCAAGACTGCCAAGGACTGGGGCGTGGTAAATGAAGTGGTGCCGTCGGGCGACCTGCTGGCCCGTGCCCATGAGATAGCCGAATCGCTCGCCGCCCTGCCCCCGCTCACCGGGCGCTATACGCGCATCGCCCTAACGCAAAAACTGCGCCGCATTGTCGATGACGGGGCCGGGTATGGCCTGGCGCTGGAAGGCATCAGCGCAGCGGACGTCGCGCTCGCCATGGCTCGGCAAAACTGACCCCGCTATTTATAGCGATGATTTCGGTTCTGGTCATGCCGTCGGCGGACGGCCCCAGGCGGTCCGCATAATCACTTTTATGCAAAAAGGAAAAAATATGTCGCTGCAAATGAAACTCGATGCGTTCAAAGCTGATTTCGAGGCGGGAAAACCGCCGTACAATATGCCGCCAACCGACATTGCCGTCATGCACCGCGCCACCGCGGAGCTTATTGCTTCCGGCGCCGCGCAACGGGCGTTGCAGGCCGGCGGTAAAGCGCCGGCCTTCACCCTGGACGATGCCGACGGCAACCGGATATCCTCCGTTGAGCTGCTCAAAAAAGGGCCGCTGGCCATCACTTTTTATCGCGGCGTCTGGTGCCCCTACTGCAATATGGAATTACAGGCATTGCAGGCCGTGCTGGACGATTTTTACGCGGCGGGCGCCAGCCTGGTGGCCATCTCCCCGCAAACCCGGGCCAACAGCCGCAAATCCGTCCGCCAGAATAAACTGGCATTTCCTATCCTGTCCGATGGTGAAAATAGCGTAGCCGCGGCATTCGGCCTGCGCTTTGCGTTACCCGATTATCTGATTGATCTGTACAAAAAGCTGAAAAACGATCTGCCCGCCTTCAATGACGATCCCGGCTGGACCCTGCCCATGCCGGCACGCTATGTGGTGGCGCCGGACGGCACTATCGTCTATGCCGAGGTCAATCCGGATTATACCCGCCGTCCCGAACCGCGAGATCTGCTGCCCGCCATACGCCGTGCAAACGACCGCGCCTGATCACCAGCAAAACCACCCCCGCGCCAGGCGGGGCAGGAGAAAAACGATGTCACGCACATTTCTTATTACCGGCGCCAGCAAAGGTATTGGGCTGGCGCTCTCGGCACGGTTGGCCAGGGACGGCCACCAGGTGATAGGGGTAGCCCGCACCGCCCCGGCGGAAGGTTTCCCCGGCCACTTCGTTGCCATGGACCTCAGCGAGGCTGAAACGGCGAGGACGGAATTTGCCCGCCTTGCCGATCGCTTCCAGATTGACGGCGTGGTGAATAATGTCGGATTGGTCAGACCACAGCCCCTGGACGAGGTGACGCTGGAACAGCTTGCCGAGGTGATGCGGGTCAACCTTTATCCGGCCATTATTGCCACGCAAGCGGCGCTTGCGGGCATGAAGGCGCGCCGCTGGGGACGTGTCGTGAACATTTCCAGCCTGACCGTCCTTGGCGCCGTCGAACGCACTGCCTATGCCGCGGCAAAGGCGGCATTGGTGAGCTTCACGCGCACCTGGGCACTGGAAACGGCCACAACCGGCATCACCGTGAATGCCGTGGCACCGGGTCCGACGGAAACCGCGCTGTTTCGCGCCGGCAATGCCCCCGGCAGCGACGGCGAGCGCCGTTACCTTGCCGCGGTTCCCATGGGCCGCTTCGGCAAGCCTGATGAAATTGCCGCCGCGATTGCCTTCCTGTTGTCGGAAGATGCCGGATTCATTACCGGACAAACGCTGCACGTGGATGGCGGCGCTTCCACGGGAAAATCCGCGTTCTGAGGGAAAAGGCAGCCGCAGTAAAACCCGCGGTACGGGGAACCAACGCGTTGTCTTGCCGACGAAATGTTGGCTATCACGACGGGCGATGGTCCGTACTGCCGCGTATCTGCCTGTCAGCGACGAATTCATTACAAATAGAAGGCGGTTACGCGTTCGCGGCACGCTGAAAAAACAGGCCCCCTTCAGCGCTAAACTTAATTCGGGAGGGGTTTTCGTAACGGTGCGCCAGGGACCGGATTTCAAAGGTCAGAGGGTGAAAATACGCGTTCCCGGAATACTGAGCGCAAAATCGGCACCGAAGATTTTCGCCGGCGTCTGAAATCCGGGTTGGCCGGCGCCGGTAAGTACCCGTTTCGCGGCTTCGACGGCAGCGAGCGGCGTATAGGAATAGCCATTGACCGTCTCGATGACGGCATAATGGCTATCGCCGCCGGCGCCCGTAATTTCCACCGCCGCGCGGGCGGGATTGGCTGCGCGCTCTTGCGGCGAGGGGCCATCGGGCAAGCGGGTTAAGTCCCCTGAAGGAAAGGCGTCGCCGCTAACGTGGACATACATTTCAATGTTGGGGATGCCGGTTGAATGCCAGGCAGTGACAAGATCGCCGAAAGAAAACGGCATGCATGCTACTTTCCCCGCGCCAAAATCGAAAAAGTCGGTTTCCGCCTGTGTTTTGGTCATCAGCGACCCGTTAACCCTGGCCAGCAGGCCAGCGCTGATAATTTCCCCGGCGCTCACCGCCGATCCGCGCGACATGGCGCCCGCCACCTGAAGCGCGATTCTCAGCCGTACCGGTTCGCGGACCTTTACCGCAAGCGTCGCCGCGAGACAGTCGGTCGGCACCACATCCCAGCCCACGCCGGGCATCAGCATGCTCCCGGTCCCGGCAGCCAGGTCATGCAGTGACTCCGCCAGCCGGTAGACATTGATTTCAGCGGTGATGTCCAGGTAATGGATTCCGCGTTGTATACAGGCCCTCATCAATGGTTCCGCCGTGCTGGCAAATGGCCCGGCACAGTTCAGCACCACGCTTATGCCGTCCAGGCTGCGGGAGAGGGCCTCGCCGTGTTGTAACGCAAAGGCGGCGGCGCCGACGTTTAATATCTGGGCCAACTCAGCCAGTTTTTCTTTATTTCTGCCGGCAATGACAACGTCAAGACCGGCTGCTTTTGCCTGTTCGGCAATCATGCGCCCGGTATAACCGGTGGCGCCGTATATAAGTAATGTTTTCATGATGGGTTGTGCTGCCAACTTTTGTAGACGAATTCCAGGGTATAGCCGTCGGGATCGATAACACCGGCGGCATAATAGCGGGGATCATAATAAAGGCGCGCGCCCGGCGCGCCGTTGTCGGCGGCTCCCGCGCGCATTGCCGTAGCATAGGCCTCGTCAACCATGGCTTCACTCTCGGCGACGAAACCGACATGCGTGCTACCGCCGGCGGCGGTCCCCGCGCGCAGCCAGAAAAAAATACGCCCGTTCGCGCCAAAACCCTTGAGATCGGGATGCCCCGGCGGTCCGTCGCGGCCGTCATAGTCCACTCGCGTCCTAATGCCGAGCGGCGCCAATGCCGCGGTGTAAAACGCCACCGAACGATCGAGGTCGCTCACCGATAAAAAGATATGATCGAGCATGAAATCTCCTCAAACCATTAAATAGGGTAGCCGCCGGCGGCGTCGGCATGATGATGGTAGGTGAGTATCACACCCATGCCGCGCGCCGCGCACTGGATTGCCGTACTGGCGCCGATACCGCCGCTTCCGCCCGTTATAAGAATAACTTTCATGATGTTTCCTCTCTCTTTGCCAGCCATGACGTGAGAGTAAAGGAAGGACGGCACAAGCGCTTCCGTGTTCCTGCTCGATTCTTACCTGTTTCTGCTTTATGCTCTTTTTAAATACCGATGCCGAGGATGTGGGACATGGCGTTGCAATCCCAGCTTGACGAGCTGTGCGGCCTGGCCGCACATGCCAGTCACTGGCGCACGGAAACCGGCATTCCACGCGTGGCGATGGTGCAGGGGAATGTTCCGCCAGCGGCGCTTGCCGCGGTATATGAGCCCATGGTCAACCTGATCCTCAGGGGAAGCAAAACGATGACGGTGGGAGAACGGGTCTTTAACTATGACCCGGCCTCGTATTTTGTGATGTCGGTTGATTTACCCGCGGTGGGCGCGGTTCATCCGTCCGCGACGGGGGAGCCCTATCTGGCCGTGAGCCTGACCATAGAACCGCAGCGTGTCGCCGCCTTGCTGGATGATTTACCGCCCTCGGCCCTGAAAAACAGGCCGGAAGGCGGTTTTTCCGTCGCCTCCGTGACGGCGGAACTTCTTGATGCCTGGGTCAGAATGCTGCGCCTGATGACCACCCCTGACGACATTGCCGCGCTGGCCCCGGGCTATGAACGGGAAATTCTTTACCATGTGCTTAAGGGACCGCATGGCTGGATGCTGAGGGACATCGCCTCGCCGGGCACCATGCTGGCCCGTATCGGCAATGCCATCCGCTGGTTAAGGCATAATTTCGCCGAAGAGTTTATCGTTGCGTCATTAGCCGAGCGGGAGGCGATGAGCGTCTCGGCTTTTCATCGCCATTTTAAAGCCGTCACGGCCATGAGTCCGTTACAGTATCAAAAGCGCGTGCGGCTGCTTCATGCCAGGACGATGTTATTAGGCAGGCAACAGAGCGTCACCTTTGTTGCGCAGGAAGTGGGCTACAAAAGCGTTCCCCAGTTCAACAGGGATTACGCCCGCATCTTCGGCCTGCCGCCCCTGAAGGATGTGGCCCAGTTGCGCAAGGTTATCCATGTGCGCGAGAACCATTAGGGAAAACAGACATTCTGCAATAGCGCCCCGAATAGCGGCAAAAGAGCAACAATGCCCTCGGCAAATAAAAACCATCAATAGCCAGCCCTTCTATGAAAGTGACCCCGGCAACGGCGAATCAGGCAGGGCCTGATTCGCCTGCTTGCATTTTCAACGGCACTACGGGATTCTAATCGGCGCTGGATGACGTTTTGGAGAAATCATGGCAAATCACTATCGCGACATTTTGGCCACCCCCGGCGTCGTGGGCTTGGCCGTCGCGGGTTCCATTGTCCGCCTGCCGCAGGCGATGGTAGGCATCGGTATCATTACGATGTTGGTGCAGCAGCGGGGGCTTTACTGGCTGGCCGGCTCGGTGGCGGCCACCTTTACGCTGGCGAACGCGCTTATCGGCCCCCAGGTATCGAAACGCATTGATCAACACGGCCAAAGCCGGGTACTGCCCATTGTTACCGCCTTCAGTATTACTATGCTGCTGGCGCTGATGATTGCCGCCCATATGGTGGCGCCCGCTCCGTTGCTGTTTATCCTTGCCGCGCTGGCCGGTACGATGCCGAACATGCCCGCCATGATAAGGGCGCGCTGGACGGGGCTGTTTCGCGGCAAACCGCAATTACACACCGCCTTTTCCCTTGATTCGGTGCTAACGGAACTGGCCTATATTGTCGGCCCGCCGTTGGCCATCGGCCTGAGCACCGGCCTTTTCGCCGAAGCCGGACCTCTTGCCGCCGTCTTGCTGTTGGCGGTGGGCATGACGGCCTTTCTTTTGCAGCGGCGCACGGAGCCGAAGGCGACGATGAGCGACGGCAAGAGCGGGATCTCGACACTGCGCTTCCCCGGCCTGCGTATCATCGTGCTGGCGCTGCTGGCGATGGGCGTGATTGGCGGCTCCATCGATGTGGCCGTCGTTGCCTTCGCCAACGCGCAAGGCTGGCCGACGGCCGCCAGTTTCATCCTCGCGGCCTACGCATTCGGATCGATGACCGCCGGCCTGGCGTTCGGCGCGTTAAGGACTGCCATAGCGATTGACAGGCAATTCCTTATTGGAATACTGGCGACGGCGCTCACGGCCGTATTGCCCATTCTTTCCCCGGATGTCTATATCATGATGGCAATGATCTTTGTGGCGGGCATGTCCTTCGCGCCGACGATGGTCATCGTCCTGAATCTCGGCACCATTATTTTGCCGCCGTCCAGGCTCACCGAAGGCCTGACCTGGATGACGACGGGCATCAGCGTCGGCGTCGCGCTCGGCGGCGCGCTGGCCGGCCAGATCATCGACGCCTATGGCGCGCGGGCAGTATTCAGCGTGGCCGTTGCCGCGGGGCTGGTTATGGTGGTCGTCGTGCTGTCCGGCCTGGGCACGCTACGTGCCGCCTCCGCCACGCATGCCAGGCTGACCTTCCCCTGCGGATGACAGCCGCGCATAGCGTGTCGGCGCCATCCCGACGTGGCGCGTGAACGCCACGCTGAAAGTACTTGCGGAGCTGTAGCCGACGCGCTCCGCAATCTGGGCAATGCTGCCCTGCTCACGGCGCAACAGATCCTTGGCGATCGCCATGCGCCAGTTAAGCAGATATTCCATCGGCGTCACGCCCACGGCGCGGCTGAACCGCTCAAAGAACGCCGAGCGCGAAAGCGCCGCCGCCTTCGCCAGCTCCGCCACCGTCCAGGGATAAGTCGGGCGCTCATGCATCGCCCGGATCGAGACCGCGAGGCGGCAGTCGGTCAGGCCATGCACCAGGCCGGGAGACGCCGCCGTGCCCGCGGTCGATCGCAGCGCTTCAATAAGCAGCACCTCGATCAGGCGCGCCAGCACCACCTCGCGCGCCGGGCGCTGCTCGCGCGTTTCCTCGCTCACGAGTTGCACGAGGGTGGCCAACCGCGGCTCGCCGCGCACGTGCATCAGCTGCGGCAGCAGCGAAACCAGCAAGGCCGCGTCCGGCGAGCCAAAGCTGCAATGGCCCGCCAGCATGCGCAGGTCGGCCGGGCCTTCCTGGCGGCCAATCCTGAACCGGCCCGCGCCCAGCTCGACGGGCAGCGTCTCGGTGCCGGCCGGTGGCGGCACGGCGCTGGACATCGCCACGCCATAGGCCGAGGGGATGAGGGCGAAGTCGCCCGATTGCAGCGCGATCGGCGCATGCCCGTCCACCGCGAGGCGGCACGCGCCCTCAAGGATCACGCAATAGAACGGCTCTCCGGCGGCTGTACGACTGATGGCCCAGGATCCGGCGCCGGCGACCACCTTCGCGAACCCGGCGCCCGGCTGCAGCAAGGTCACGACCTCGGCGAGCGGATCGATCATATCGGACTCCTGCAAATGAAATATGGACTTTTGATTGTAGCGAGTACGATCCCCAGCGTCTATTATCGGGACATCGCCACCCACTCAGTAAGGAGTTTTTATGAAGACAGTCCTGATCACCGGTTGTTCGTCCGGTTTCGGCCTCGAAATCGCCCGCCATTTCCTCGACCAGGGCTGGCGGGTTATCGCCACCATGCGCACACCGCGCGAAGATATCCTGCCGCCTTCCGAACACCTGCGCGTACTTGCCCTTGACGTCACCGATCCAGAGAGTATTCGCGGGGCCGTGGCGACTGCCGGGCCGATTGACGTACTGGTCAATAATGCGGGCGTCGGCGCGGCGGCGCCCCTGGAAAGCATGCCGATGGCGACGGTGCGTGAAATCTTCGAGACCAACACTTTCGGCACGATGGCCTTGACCCAGGCGGTGCTGCCGCAATTCAGACAACGCAAGAGCGGCGTCGTCGTCAACGTTACGTCGAGCGTCACTTATAAGGCGCTGCCGCTGCTCAGCGCTTACCGGGCGAGCAAGGCGGCGGTAAATGCGTTCACCGAGTCGCTGGCCGCGGAGGTCGAACAATTTGGCGTGCGCGCCCATCTGGTGCTGCCGGGCCGATCGCCCGAAACCCGTTTCGCCGATAACGCGCAGCCCCATACGGAGGGCCTTGACCACGAGGCCTATGCCGAGCTGGTGAAAAACCTGTTCGCGTCGTTCGGCGAGTCCGGCCCAATCACCTATGCACAGGATGTGGCGCAGGCGGTATGGCGCGCGGCGACCGACCCCGCCAGCCCAATGCGTATCCCGGCAGGCGCCGATGCCATACTCTGGGCCGCTGAACAGTAACCAGATGGCCGAAACGAAAGCGCGTTGGCGCCATCCGGCCATAGGTTGCAGTATCTGAGGCTTTGGCAGCGCAGAAAAATGAACAGGCCGCCCGGATGATAAGGATTTTCTGTGGCGAGCCCAGCTTGCACGAAAACAACGGCCGGGCATGTTATAGATTATCAACGGCGGGCAGAACGTTCACCCGCCGTTACGCTATGGGTCCTTTACAGCGGACGCTGACGCTCGGTCACCGGGCGGGGCTGCGTGCGGCGCCCTACCATGCCCATGACCCCGGCCAGAACCGCTTCGACAATTAACATAAAGAAGGTGAACCAGCTGGCTTTAGCGGTAGCGGCCGCCGCTTTATCACCCGCTTCACGGGCTTTTTGCTCCGCCTGCTGTTTCAGCTCTTCATATTTTGCGCGGGCTTGCTGATAACTTTTTTCCGTCTGATCGACAATCTGCTCCGCTTCTTGATCGCTTTTACCGGTTCGCGCTTTAATGATGTTTTTCAGCGCATCGCGATCGGCGGCCTGGAAGGTGGTTTCATTGCGCTGGATCAGCCCCTGAATAAATTGAGCGACATCCGTATCGGCTGTCTGCGGATGATTAGCGGTATCAGACGCCTGATTTTGGGCATTATTAGCCTCGCCCTGGGCTTTATTTTGCAGATTCTCCGGCTGAAGCTCCGGTTTACCCGTCTGGCGCAGTGTCGTTTCAAGTTCATTTTGCACGCTGTCGAGATTAATATTATTTTCCGCCAGCTTATCTTTCGCCATTTGTGTTACCGAAGGCGCGGCGGCGGATATTCCACTGCCGATGGTTTGCAAACCGGTGCCGGCAATACTCATGGCGCCGCTCATGGCGTTATTCAACACGACCAGAAGGAACCAGGCGCAAATCAAGGTATTCACACCGAACATCAATAAACCATGCAGCGCCCCTTCGCGCTGGGCCAGACGCCCGCTGGCATAGGCGCCCGCCGCGATAGCAATAAGCATGCTGGCTCCGGTCCAGATGGCCGCGCCGGTGCCCAGGCCGTCAAAGGGGTTATTTTCTTTCAAGGGATCTATGGTGCTGGCGCCGACGGCCGTACCCAGTATGGCCAACAGTAAATAGACCACCATCGAAATAATGACACCAGCGAAAATGGCACTCCACGAAATACGTTTCAACGGGACACCGGTTACCGGCTCAACCCATGTCTCATGGTAATTATCGGATGTAGTGATTGGTCTTTCGCTCATGTGAAAATCTCCCTTTATCGCTAAACTTCTCATGGTGTAATCGCAGTTCAGATTGAGCAGAATCCTGCGTTCGCCCGCCAATGATTGCCTTTTTTTGACAACCTAACATTAGCTTTTTTAATGTTAGTCATATAATGGCAAATGCACCAACAAATCTTTACATAACTTAGCCAAAGCAGGAATTGTTGATAAAAACAGCGTTAATTACTGTCCACGGTCAAATGGCCGCACGCCCCTTGTGCAGGATACATGTTATTAATCAATTGATTACTTTGAATTACACGAACCGGTTGCCGATGTGGCCAAATAATCCAGCCTGACGACACCGCGGGTTTGTTAGCCATAGCGCTGATTTTTAAGCCCGTCCGGCAGTAATGAAGGACAATGCCGCCAGGTTTACAGACGGCGGATACATAAGTTTTTAACGCCGCCCCGCCAGGGCGGCGGGTTCGGCGTCAGGGCGCCAAACTACCCGGGCCAGACCGATGACTCAGCCGCGGGCAGCGAAGCGCCGCTGATGGGAATTTACTTATGCAAGCCGGGGGATTTATCGCTGGCAAAACGGTTCGCGTCATTTTTTTCTACATCGACTTCCTGGCGGCGCACCGTATCCCTTACCGTTTCCACGCGCTCGTTCACTTCGCTGCGAATCGCCGCCTCTTCCCTGACCCGCGCCGTTTTATTCACCACAGGCTCCTCATGGGATTCCTCGATATCAATGGTTTTTTCCGACCAGTCGACATCGCTCAGATACACCGGTTCGTCCACCGCGCGCAGGACAACATCCGCATGCTGGTCATATAACGAGATATCCTCGGCCACTTCATCTTCAATGGTATAACGGCGCACGCGTACCGTACCGTCGCTGACCTGATGCTTACCGATCTCCACCTGCTCCTCGGCCAGCTTCAGGGACTCGCGGTTTTCCGTTTCCAGCGCCCCGCCGGTCGCCACCGGGGGGATGGTGCCGGCCGCGCCCGTGTCCACGCCGGCGCTCGCCGTACGGCCATAAACCGCGCCGGTATCGCCTGGCAGCCCGCGATTGTAGGCCGGGGTATCCGTGTTGCCGGAAGAAACGTAATCATCCGCCAACTGATCCAGCAGCGTTTCTATCCGGTCGGCATCTTCTTTCGGCACACGCACCGTCAGCAGAACCCCGCCGGTTTGCACGGCCCGGGTATATTCAGTGGCATAATCATCATCGACATCATCGCCAAACAATCGCTGCCAGAAGCTGGGATGGCGAATTTCCTTGTCTTTTACCCGCAGTCTTTCACCAGAAATGATATCGATATTATGTTCCGCAATACCTTCTGCGATCAGTTTCTCTTTCGCCACTTGCGCCTGCTGTAACGCCTTAAAAGCGGTCACTATTTTTTCATGGGCCATAGTAGAATCCTCCTCTTGCTTGGGTTTACGGTTATCGTTCTTCTTCATCATCTTTGATAATATTTATTTCCTGACGGCGTACATTTACCTTTTCCTGAAAAGGCGTCTCCTTTTTCAGTTTCCGTATATGCACTTCCTCTTTAAGAATATAGCGGCGGATAATTTCAACCCGCTCCTCAATAACAGGAATAATCATGACATCGCCTTCCTGCCGGATCGGCGGGAACCTGCCTTCTTCCAGTTCTTCATTTTTAGCAATATGCTCTATATCTATTTGTTCCTGATATAATTCCGCTGCCAGCAGTTGTTCTTCCGAGTGGGTGGTGCGCGTCACGCGCAACCGGCGGTCCACCACTCTGGCAATGTTTAATTCGGCATGTTCTTCCGCCAGCGGAATAATCTTATTATCATTATCCTGGCGGTCAGAGTCCGGGGCATTTTTGTTATCCATATCTGCTCCTGAGGCGGCGCCGAAGTTTAACTTCAACATACTTGGAATTTATTAATTAGCATGAGATTATAAAAGCATTATTGCTATTTTACTGAATGATTAAAATCATTAATGTGACAGTTATAAGCATAGTTTATTATTTAAAAAATAAAGGAACGCAGCGGGTACAATTGTAAAAAAGTATTAAACTCCTGTGATTTAAACTATTAAGCAGCCTCTCCAGGATAAAAAAGCAGCAGGTTTTCTACGCCGGCGGCAAGGGACGGGGGAGCGATCGGGCCGTTAAGCGGTGGCCTCTAAAACGGGCAACCGTTGAGAGACCGGAGGAGGGGGTTATGCGGCCTACCGTGCCTTTTGGGAGACATTCCTGCCCGCATGGGGTTCGAGTTTGGCGATATCCCATAATGCCAGGGCGGTAATCAACGCGATAACCACAAATCCCAGCCGGAAAGCCATGCCCGGCGCGGGCGGTAACGCCAGAATCTCCGTTAACCATGCGCCAACCCGGATACTCAACGCCCCGAGGGTCACGCCAAGACCGCTTGCCAACTGCAGCGACGTGCTGAACAGCGTATTGGCGGAGCTCATTTCCTGCGGCGGAACATCCGCAAAAGCCAGCGAGCTGATGCCGGTAAATTGCATTGAGCGGCTCAGCCCGCCCCAGAACAAGAGAACCAGGGTCATCATCTTTGGCGACTCGGGCGTCAGGAACGCGCAAAACAGTAGCGACAGCACGCACATCACGCCATTGCCCAGCAGCAGTTTTTTGAAACCGAAGTAGCGAATCAGGGGCGTGGTGGCCGGTTTCATCGCCAGGTTGCCGGCAAATACCGCCAGTACCAGCGAGCCGGCATGGAACGCGTCCAGGCCAAAGCCGACCTGGAACATCAGCGGCAGCATAAAGGGCGCCGAGCTGATAGTGGCGCGTAACACGAAGCCGCCCCGCATGGTAATGCGAAACGTCGGCACCGACAGCGGCCGCAGCCGGATCAAAGGCGCCCTGGCGCGCAGCAGGTGCCTGATAGCCCAGGCCAGCGTTAACAGGCCGGTCACGATTAAAGCAACGGCATTAACGGGGCTAATGTTTTCCTGGCTGAACATTTCCAGCCCGGCCACCAGGCACAGCATGGTAATGCCTAATGAAAAAAAACCTATAACATCAAAAGGCTGCTTTTCTTCCGGCGTCTTGTTCGGCATCATGATCCACGCCAGGGTGATCGCGATGGCGCCCAGAGGCACATTGAGGAAAAAGATCCAGTGCCAGCTTGCATAGGTGGTGATAAATCCCCCGAGCGGCGGGCCGATGATGGGGGCCACCAACGCCGGCCAGGTCAGGGTGGCGATGGCTTTGATAAGCTGATCTTTGGGCGTGGTGCGCAATACCACCAGACGCCCCACAGGCACCATCATGGCGCCGCCGATACCCTGTAAAATACGCATCAGCACAAATTGCGTGACGGTATGCGTTAATCCGCACAATAGCGACGAGACAGTGAAGATAAGCAACGCCAGGCTGAAAACATTCCGTGCGCCAAAGCGCTCGGCTACCCAGCCGCTGGCGGGGATCAACACGGCCAGCGTCAGGAGATAGGCACTGATGCCGATATTAAGATCGATGGCCGATACGCCGAATGCCTGCGCCATATCGGGTAATGCGGTTGCAATCACGGTTCCGTCAAGAAATTCCATAAAAAAGGCGCTGGCAACCAAGAGCGCCATTCCTGAGATACGTGACGAACCGGCGTCCTGTTTGGGCGTATCTTCAGAATTTGAATCAGATAAAGCCATAAAACGCCCTTTGCCTTAACGGAAACAATGTAGCCACTATAAAGGTATGATAACTCTGAAAAGATGTTATACCAGACCGCCTGAATATTCGAGCGGTTTTGTCAGCTAATTTTCATAGGGGGTTAAAACAAAAATACGATCGACCCGACCGGAAAGTGAATATAACGCATGGCAATCAATGTGGGTAATGGCGAAAAATACAGGCGGAGAACTCCCCAGGCACGCGCGTTGCAAAGATAAAAAAAAGCGGCAAACGCGCGGCCTGAAATTAGCATTACAGCGCCTTGCGCAGCGTAATATTGATGCGGTGGGATCCCACCAGCGGATGAAAACCTTCCTTAACCGGCAGGATGCCGTGATAATTCAGCCGGGACGGCCCGCCCCATACCACCACATCGCCATGGGCCAGCGGGATACGCTGGGCGCGGTCGCTGCGCTGCAGGCCGCCGAATTGAAAGACGGCGGGCAGGCCGAGCGAAACCGAGACGATGGGCGCGCCAAAGTCATGTTCGTCTTTATCCTGGTGCAGGGAGAGCTTGCTGCCCGGATCGTAGCGGTTCATCAGGCAGGAATCCGGCACGTAACGGCCAAAACCGGCCGCTACGGCGGCTTCATCCGCCAGCGCCATCAAGATAGCCGGGATGGGCGGCCAGGGCTTGCCGGTCCGGGAATCCCGCTCTGAATAACGGTAGCCGCGCCTGTCGCTGGTCCAGCCATTGCCGCACCAGCTCATCGCCACCGACATCACATGGCCGCCCGGCGTGGTCATATGCCGCCACGGCACCTGCGCCACCACGCTATTGACCGCCGCCAGCAGCGCCGGGCCGTGGTCGCGGACAAATCCGTGCAGTACCACCGCGCCGGGGGCGATTGTTTCGTGCCACGGCGGCGGCGGCGCATCCTCGAACAGATCGATTGTCATCGGCTTACCCTGTATGTATACCCAGTATTTATTCTAGCCGCCGGACGCCAATTGTCCAGTATCATTGTCAGCGATCTGCGCGCAGCAAGCGTCTTGATGATCCGCCTTTTTATCACCCTCGGGTTCTTTCAATATCCTATCAATGATTAATATAATAAAAAAAAAATTTCATCTGTGAATAAATAATCATTTATTACCCCTTGCAAAAAACGTTTTACGCCGCATTCCAAACCACCCGCCCTACTTCTGCTTGAACAAAGCGCAATATTCCCCCGCGTCATCTCATCCTATTTTGCTTAAGTAGATATATTACCCTGCCTGATATTCGTCAGAATGCCCGCGATTGTTTCAAACGATTAATGAATTCCCTTCCGCTGCCGATAAAAAAATACCCGGCTGGAAATTTATTTAAGGGAGAAATGAATTGATGGCTTTTACCGCAGTTTATTTTTCTGATAGATAAGGTCATATCACGATGAGTCGTAACGGTATTACCCATATATTGCTGTCCGCCGGCCTGCTGGCGTCCATTTCCCCGGCGCTGGCCGCCGGCACCTGGAGCGAGGCGCGTAATGACGCCATGGGCGGCACCGGAGTGGCATCGTCTCATTACGGCGCGGCGGCGCTGGTGAATCCGGCGCTGTTGACCGGCTACGGCGAGGATGATGCTATCAGTATCATCCTCCCGGCCGTG
Organism: Sodalis sp. C49; assembly: GCF_046352915.1. Classification (NCBI taxonomy): domain Bacteria; kingdom Pseudomonadati; phylum Pseudomonadota; class Gammaproteobacteria; order Enterobacterales; family Bruguierivoracaceae; genus Sodalis; species Sodalis sp. C49. The sequence continues at coordinate 2,834,022 of NZ_CP163303.1, forward strand.
GGCGTCAGGGTGTCGGATCCGGATAACCTGCAGGATGGGTTCGATAACGTACAGTCCTCTTGGGATAGATTAAAAGACGACGCCAACAAAGGCACGGGCTCGCCCGCCTCGATAAAAAGATTTGAGAACGCCCTGCGCGAGGTCTCCGGCGATAAAGGCAAGGCCGAAGCCGGAGTGAATGGCGTGATTGCCGTACCCAACCCGATCCTGCCCTTCGCCCTGGTCGCCAGGGATTGGGCAACGGCCAACGTCAAAGCCGATGTCAGCAATCGCGACCTGGCGTACCTTGACGCCGTCCAGGCGGGCTTGATCAGGCCGGTGCCGGCGGATCTGGACAAGCTGACGTCACGCGCCGAAGGGATGGGCGCGCTGGTGACGGAATACGGCGTGGCCATGGCCCTGCCATTCACCCTGAACGATCACGCTTTCTCGGTAGGCATTACGCCGAAGCTGCAGCGCGTCGCCACCTATAATTACAATGTCGCCATCAACCACTACGATAAAGCGGATTTTCGCAACGAGGAGTTCCGGCGCACGGAAAACGGGGCCAATATCGACCTGGGATTGTCCGCCAATATCACACCGGACTGGATTGCCGGCCTGGCCGCGCAGAACCTTGTGGCGCGCAGCGTCGAGACCAAAGAGGTAGACGGAGTGCGGGACAGTTTTAACATACGCCCGCAGATCACCGCCGGCACCTCCTGGAGCAACGGTTTTTTCACCAGCGCCATTGATATCGACCTGACCCCTGCCAGTGGTTTCTCGGCGCGGGAGAAAAACCAATACGCCGGCGTCGGCGCCGAAATCAACGCCTGGACATGGGTGCAATTGCGTGCCGGCTATCGCGCGGATATGCGTCATAGCGATAATAATGTCTTTACCACCGGCTTTGGCCTGTCGCCCTTTAATGTGGTTCATCTGGATGTGACCGGCCTGGTAGGTGAAGACCGCACCTATGGCGCGGTCGCGCAATTGAGTTATACCTTCTGATACCAGCCTGTCATCAAACGCATGGCATTACGGGCGCATTATCAGGCAAGGACGCAGCCCAGATCATCCCAGGCAAATGCAGCCGCTCAACAGAAAAGTGGCGGCAATTAAGCCCAGCAAGAATAGGTTGTTCATAACGTTTCTCCGGTAGTCTAAAAATAAAGGCCGTGCCCGGTCGCAACGCAGATCCGGGCCGGCCCTTATGCCTGGATCATGCTTATTGCAGCATGGCGGCCAGTTCGTCCGCGCCTTTATCAATCCCCACTTCGGCGGCGCTCAGCGCCCCGATGCTGGCGCTGACGTTCATGGCGTTCGGGTATTGCCTGGCGACAAAGGCGTTCAGCAGTTGATGGGTGTTGGCGTCATAAATTTCCACCGCGTAATTCACGGAACCGTTCATTAAGCCTTCCTTACCCCGGATGGACTGCACTATGTTATAGGGGCCTCCGCCGATATCGAATTTGGTGAAGGTGCCGATAAACGGCGTCGTGGTATCCGCCCCGGTTAACGTCAGTTTTAACCTGAGGGTATTGGCCGCCGGGGTGATAACTTCCCTAAACCGCGGCCTGAGCGCTGCGCTGAATTTATCTTGCATATAGTTGGCCAGCGCCAGACGGTCTTTCTGCGGCATATCGTCAAACTGGCCGTCCGCGCCCTGGTAGACAACCACCGGTTCGATAATGATATTGGTATATTTATTCCAATCGACCGGAACCGAATACCGGTAAGGGATGCGGTATGCCTTGTCGTCGGTGTTGGGCCGCAGCTGTGATGAGGAATCGATACCGGCGTACTGCACAGGCGGGTTTCCCGCGCAGCCGGCTAATAGCATGGTTAGCGTCAGCATTGCCGGACGATAGGCCTGGTAAAATGTGTACATGTCAGTAATCCTGTATAAAATGCCACCGATAATCGGACTGAAGGCGCGGTTAATAGGCCGTATGATCCTTACGGGTACGGTTTGGCGTGCCACCGGCCGGGGCTTTACAACGCCGGCCCTGGGAGGTACGGTACTGACACTCTCCTAAAGAGTACCGTACGGTTCAGTTTTGCATCATTAGCATTTATCTGTCAAGAAAATGTACAACCGGGTTTATTTATATTGCGGGAGTCACAATGAAAGTACGCACTAACGAGCGCCGCGAAGCGATTGTCGAGGCTGCCGCGCAGCTTTTTCAGGAGATGGGCTATGAGCGCGCATCAATGAACGAACTGGCAAAACGCCTGGGCGGTTCGAAAGCGACGCTCTATGGGTATTTTTCTTCTAAAGAGGAATTATTTACCGCCGTCGTGCGCGCCTATGCCACCCAGCACCTGTCCGATGCCACCGTAGCATTGATGCTGGAAGAACGGCCCGATGAGCCGCTCAAAGCCAAACTGACGCGATTCGGCGAACGAATGCTGGCCGTGCTAACCAACGACGGCAGCGCGATCGCGGTGTATCGTATGGTGGTGGGCGAAGCGGGACATTCCGATATCGGTATGCTGTTTAATGATTCCGGACCGAGGGAGAGCATCGAAAAATTATCGGGCCTGCTGTCCACCGCCATGGACCGGGGCGAGCTGCGTCCCGGGGACGCCTATGTGAAAGCGCTGCAATTCACTTCATTGCTTACCGCCGAGATCCAGCACCGCATCTTTCAACGCCATTTACAGCCGGTAAGCCTGACCCGCATCCAGCAAATGGTTGGCTGCGCGGTCAATATGTTCCTTACCGGCGCCGGGACGTTTCCGGCGCCAAAAGGCGGCAAGTGAGCGGGAAATGCGCCGGCCAGGGGTGGGGCCGGCGCACTTCTTTATTATCGCGCCTGCCGGGGGAGAGTTCCCCCAGGCGGCGTCATGTCCCGCCGATCAGTATTTCACCATTTCAATCCAGTTGGCCCCTTTGCCCACCGGGTACCGGCCAAGGCTTTCCAGCGCGCCGCTCGCTTTATCAATGCGATAGACGCTCATCTGCGGCGACAACTGCCCCACCGCCAGCAAATACTGACCCGAGGGATCGATATTGAACCCGCGCGGCTGCTTTTCGGTAGGCCAGGTTCCTATGCGGGTGAGCCGGCCTGATTTTTTATCCACGCGGTAAGCCGCCAGGGTGCTTGACGTCCGCTCGGAGGCAAACAGGAAATGGCCGTCGGGGGTTAAATGCAGGTCCGCGCCCCAGGGTTTATCGCCGCTGAAATCCGCCGGCAGGATCGATATCGTCTGCACCGGTTTCACCCGGTCGTTGTTCTGGTTGAACGCCAGCACATGCAGTTTGCCGTCCAGTTCATCGATAAGATAGGTAAACCGTTTATCCGGTGAAAAGACAAAATGGCGGGGACCGGATTTGGCCGGCAGCGTATAGGCGGGCGCCTGGTCCTGGGTCAGCTGCCCGGTCTTGGCGTCCAGCCGCAGGCGCAGCCAGGCGTCGGCGCCCAGCACCGAGGCGAATACATAGCGATTATCCGGCGCGCTCCTGATGGCGTGCGCCATGGGACCGGTCTTGATAATCTGCCGGACATCCCCCGCCAGGCCGTCCTGATTGATGGCGTTAACCGCCAGCAGGTTGCCGCCATAAGACGCGGAAAACAGCCAGCGGCCGGTGCGGTCGGTGGCAATATAAGCCATGCTTTCCGCCAGCGGCGCCGCCTGGCGCTGGGTCAGGCGGCCGTCGGCCGGATTAATGGCCAGGCTCAGTACCTGATAGGGTTTGGAGCGCAGCCCGGCATACAGATGCTGTTTATCGGGGGACAATGCCAGGGGCATTACGGTGCCGCCCACCGCCAGGGTTTGCACCGGCGTGAGCGCGCCGTCGGCCTCGTTCAGGCTAAAGACGGAGATATCGGCGCTGTCGGCGTTGGAAACATAGGCATAGGTCGCGGCATGGGCGGCGCCGGCCAAGGTGGTCGTTAATGCCGCCAGCAGCAGCAGGCTGAATGGGGTACGTCGGTTACAGGTTATTTTCATTATTATATTAATCCATTGATTATTTTATTTATGGAAAATAAGTATAAATAACCCCTATTCCGGCGACAGCTGTCGGCCGCACAGGATTTATCCACGGCGCGGCGGAATTTTTGGGCAGGTGAATAACCTGATGAGAAATGAATCACATAATCGCCCACCGCCGGTCCGGCGCTAGGCTCCCCGGCGCCGGCGCAGGTAACGAATCAACCGCGGCAGCAGCCAAAACAGCGCCAGCAGCGCCGCCAGCAAAAACAGGTATTTCAGGTGATGATCCACCTTCTGCAACCATGGCGCGATAATCCTGCCGCCCGCATAACCCAGGCTGACAAAAATCAGCGCCCAGAGAACAGAGCCGAGGATATTGAGGGGAATAAATTTTTTCGGATCGAGCCTGCTGGCCCCAATCATCAGCGGTCCGATCAGGCGAAAGCCATACATAAAACGCACGCCCACCACAAACCACAGCGGATATTTCAAAATTAACTGATTGGCCCGGGCGATATTCGGCTGGGCTTTTTTAAACCGGCGCAATACCCGCTTACCGAACCGGCGACCGATAAAATACAACGCCAGATCACCCACGCTGCCGCCCAGGGCGGCCACCGCCACCGCCGCCGGATAATGCAACAGGCCCTCATGCGCCGCCACGCCGCCCAGCAACGTGACCGTTTCGCCCTCCGCCAGGCAGCCGATAAACAGCGCCCAATAACCGTAGACGGAAATAAAATGCGTGATATCCATTGGCGTCAGCGTCCCTTCAGCTTAAAAATGTCAGGCGATCCTGTCGATTCAGGTAACGTTTCTTAAGCATAGACCTTATCGCCGCCTGCCACGACCAGGATTGACGGGACCCGTCCGCCCTCTTGGCGCGCCGTAGGTTAATACGTAGCCCGGGAGACCGTTTTGGGTTTAAAATAGCCTGTGTCCCCTATCCCGATAAAAACAGGTTCCTTATGGCTTTTATTCCAAAAAACTACGCCAGGCTTGAAACCGGCTATCGCGAAAAAGCGCTGAAGCTATTTCCCTGGGTCTGCGGCCGCTGCTCGCGGGAGTTTGTCTATTCCAACCTGCGCGAGCTGACGGTGCATCATATCGATCACGATCACAGCAATAATCCCGAGGACGGCAGCAATTGGGAAATGCTCTGCCTGTATTGCCACGATCATGAGCATTCCAAATATACCGAAGCGGATCTGTATGGCTCGACGGTGATCGCGGGCGAGGATGCGCAAAAAGACATGGGCGTGGCAACCCACAATCCTTTTGCCAATTTAAAGTCCTTGATGAAAAAATAATCTCTGATGCTCATTTCTCATCGAACCAATCGCGGTTCTGCCGCGAAATCGGCGTAATGGAAAAGATCAGCTCCTGGAGATGATCGCGCATAGCCTGCTCGGCGGCATCGGCATCGCGCGCCTTGACGCCGTTGAAGATTTTGTAATGCTGGCTGATTAACCCCTGCGGCGGCGAGACCTGGCCCAGGCTGAGAAAACGCACCCGATCCATGGTGGCCTTAATGGATTCAATAATATCCCAGGCCAGCGGACAATCGGCTATTTCCGTCAGCAACCGGTGGAAATCATCGTCGAGGCCGAAAAATTCCCGCGCCTGCTGATTTTGCGCCGCCAATTCCTGACGATGCAAATTATGCTCAAGCAGCATGATTTGACGTTCGGTAATATTAAGCGCGGCGCGGCGTACGATGGCGCATTCCATGGCCTGGCGGAGAAAACGCGCGTCCGCCACCCGTTTGGCGGAAATCCGCATCACAAAAGTGCCGCGCTGGGGCAGGATCTGCACCAGCCCCGCTTCGGCCAGTTTAATAAACGCTTCCCTTACCGGCTGGCGCGACACGGTGAAACGGGCGGCGATGTCCTTTTCCGATAACAGCTTGCCCGGCTCAATGACACACTCGACGATATCCTTGCGCAGCAGGCGATAAATTTGTTGATTTACCGGCTCGTTGTTATTAAACGGTAACGGTGTATCCATGCGGGGAAATTAACCCTGTTTATTTATCATGGCGGATATAGTACATGCTCCGCCATGGCAATAGCCATAGGCGCCTGCGCCAGGGGCCGCCACTTAACGGATACTCATCACATCCGTCGCGCAGTGCAGATAACCGTTCATGGCGGTTTTCCATAAGGGGTCGGTGTTGGTCGGCATCGCCGCCCCCGCTCCCGCGCCCGTGGGCTGCATAACGTACTGCGGGAAATACACCGGCTTGCCGATGGCGTCGACCTGCCGGCACAGGGCGGCAAGCTGCTGTCTGTTGCCTAATGTGCCGTTGGCGGATTGCCAAAACAGCTGCTGCTGGTTGGCGTTGATCATTTTCAACGCCTCGCCCAGCATGGAGGAGTGCGCCTGCCTGGCGGCGTCGGTGTCGAGGCGCAGCGCGTCGAAATAGGAGTAGGTGCCGGCCATGGCGAATAAAAATACCGCGTCGGCTTGTCGTCCCGTTTTAATACAGCTGACCATCCCCTGATACAAAACCGGCGGCGTAAGGGTGGGATTGATGGCGGAGGCACCCAGGCAGCCCGGGCTGGCTACCTGCGCCAGATAGGCGCTCTGCGCCGACTTGCCCGGCGCGCCTGGGCGGGGGGAGGTGGCGCAGCCGGAGGCCAGCAGCGCCAGCACCATCGTTATCATTATTGTTGGTTTCATCTTATGCTCATTATTTGATGATAGCGAAACAGGGTAAATTGTAACCTAACGGCCAAATACCTTTAGCGCGCCGATCACAGTTCAGCCACTTTTCTCCGGGTGCGCGCCGCCCACGGCATGATGCTGCAAAAATACCTCATGCAGGCGCCGCAGGCCGGCCTGGGTAAGGCGGCGGCACTCTTGCGCCATAGCGTTAAAACCGCCCAGTCGCCGCACGCCCTCGGTTAAAAACGCTTCGGGGGCGAACTCGGCTACCTGATGGCCATACTTCATCACGACGCGGTTCTCCCGATGATATTCAATCTGGCCGGCACCCGGAACTGCCGCGTCGATGCGCTGCCTAAGCAGGGCATGGGATCTTCGCGCCGCTTCCGGCAGCAGCAAGATCATCGGTTCGGCCGCTGTCGCCTCGGGCAATGACGCCAGCCATTCATCCACCAGCGCCAGCACGGTATCCGGGTGATCCAGCGCCATGGACAATAACTGGCGCGCGCGCGCGTTAACCTGACATTGCAATTCGGCCTCGAGACGTTGCGCCTGCGATAAATAGTCGGCCACCGCGGCGGCCGAGGTCGCCATGCCGTCCTGGTACCCTTCCCGGAATCCCTGCTGGCGCAGCTGTCCGGCCTCGGCCTGCGCCTGCTTAACCAGAGTGCGCGCCTGACGGCGCGCTTCACTGACGATATCAAGCGCCTCGCGTTGGCGCGCCAGCTGCCGGCTCTTGATCAATACACCGCCCGACATCGGCGGCATCCGGCGTAGTGGAATATTTTTCGGCATGTTGGAAAGCCAGTTTTATCAAAAGCGGGCTCGGGGCGGGGCGGGGTTCACCGCCCGTTTCCCGATCCAGCTCGGGTGAGAATAACAGGGAGATGCGCTGCCGGATGGCTAGCGGCAATTGCGCGCCGAACGCCAGCAGTTCGCCTCTTCCCCGCGCGATTAAGGCGGCCGGTATCGCCACCGGCATATCGTCGCCATAAGAATCGACAATCGCCAGTCCGGCGAATTGCCGCACCCAGGACGGCAGCTGTAACAGCCCCCCCTGCCGGGCGAGGGAGGCCCGATGGCGCTGCGCGGCTATCAACAATGCCGCCTGCGGCATAAGGCGCCAGTGGCGGATAAACAACGCCGCCGGTCCGTCAACGGCGGCCGGCGGGCAATCCACCGACCAATCATGGGCCTGGATAAGGATGCCGTTGATTATCGAGCGCGCCCTGGCGCCGTTTAACGCCGGCGGCAGCGGCAGGCGCCGCGGATGCAGCCATGACAGCGGATCGTAGAGTATGGCATCAAGCGGCGCGATGCTCTTCATGAGCGTCTGTCTCCTGCTTCACTGAGGCTTTTTCACGGCGCCGGTACCAGGCCAGTCCCGCCACGGCGACCGCCAGCGCCACGCCGGCGGCGGGAGCAAAGCGGAGAAAATGACCGGAACCGTCCGCCTGGACCGCTACCGGCGCATAATGCTGCAGCGGCCCCTGTTTGGAGAGCACCACGGAAATATTGTCGTAATCCACCTGGTTGAAGCTGTTTTTCAAAAACCGCTTGATATCGCTTATCATCAGGGTTGGGTCGACGTCGCTTTGATAGGCCACCAGGGTTGAAATGTGCATCGGCGCCGGCGCCCTGCCGGTGTCGCCCGAGTCGATGTCGTAACTGACATGCACCCGGGCCGACAGCACGCCGTCCATGGTCTGCAATGATTGTTCCAGACGCTGTTCGATGGCCGAGTAAAGCCGCGCCTTTTCCGCCCGCGGCGACGACACCAGCGAGTCGCTGGGGAACAGCCGGGAAATTTCCATGCGCGGCTGCGACGGCAAATCATGCCTGCGCAGCAAATCCACCGCCGCCGGAATATCGGCTTTGCCCACGCCGACGCTATAGCCGGTCTTGCCTTTATCGGCCTTGGAGGCCTGGATATTATTGCGCTGCAAAGTGGCTATCACTTCATTGGCCTGCTGTTGATCCAGGCCTTTAAGCAATGGCTCGTCGTTGCAGGCGGTAAGTGAGAGCGCCAGCAGGGCGGCACAAAATATCGGTCTTAACATCATTGTCCACTCAACACGCTGCGCACGACGTTGACGCCTTTATTTACCAGTGAACTGACCCAGTTCATCGTCAACTGAAAATCTGAGCTCAGCGCATTTCTTCGCAGCATCGCCTCCGCCGATATGTCCTTGGTAAAAGGTTTATCCAGCTCGTTGCGGGCCTGTGTGGCGTCAACCGCCGTGGCGGCCGCTTTCGATGCCAGGAAAGAGAGGGATTCCACCGCATCGTCATGCATGACCGGAATAACGCTGTGAGGCGGGCCGATTTTGGCAATTTCGTTCATGTTGCACCTTGGTTAATTTGATAATTACGCTTAATAAATACAATGAGGCTTCGTGTGAATCCGGAAAATCGTGCAGCATAAGAATAAAATTCACATGCTAAGCGTCCCTGCTTACCCTTTTTCAAGCCAGAATGGCCGGCCGGTCATAAAATCCGTTATGCAGACGGCGATTATTTGGCGCCATTTAATAATCCCATAATAAGATCCCTTTTTTGGGTCATGGCTTGATTTAACATGGTCACAAAGGTCGACAAATCCGCCTTGGTGCCATTGGCTCTTAATATCAACGCTTCGTCAGTGGGATTCGCTTCAAGGTCTTGCTGAGCCGTTGCCGCGGCTGACATTTTGTCACTCACTCCCGTTGAATTACGTGAATAAATATCAGTGATTGTACTCATAAAAAAATCCTCTTCATTTAATGTTAGGGAAATACCAGTGTCCGGGTGTCATTTTCACAAAGCCCTGATGGCCGTATTTGAATGATTTACCCTTAAGCCAATCGTCTTTTAGCTCAATGGCGAATTGGACATAGTTGCCATTCCATTGCCTGGCATATTGCTCGACAAAGAAACGGATGCGTTGCAGCTCACCGTCGTCGATGGCGCCATTAATAACAAAGATTACGCTATCCTGGTTATCGATTCTGGTGTAGTTCACCGCCAGTTTTTTTATCCCCTCCTCGGCCTGCCGTGCCACGGTGTCATCGTCTACGTCGGCAAAATGGACAGCTTCAGCATAGGGCAGAAGACGCATTAACCCCTTGCTGATAGCGTCGCGCTGCGTTTCAGTCAATTGACCGCGCTGTTTGCTTACTAACAGTACCGGCGCCGCCGGTCGGTCAAATTGCAATTGATGAAGATTTAAAGCGGGGAAATTTTGCCCCAGCCAGCGCTCGATACGCTGTTTTTCCTCATCCTCACTATTGATTTTTATCGCCTGCGACGATTTTATACGCACCAGGGATTGACGTCCCCAGGCCGCATCGCGCTCATTATCCGCCAGCACATACATCACGCCGTCGCGGCCCGGGAATATTTGATACTTGCCGGGTTCAGCGCCAAATTGCTGTGTCAGGGCGATAATTTCACGCTGCTGCGCATCCGGCGTCGTTAAGAGGTACGCCAGCGCCAGGGCGGCGGCAACCGCGATGGCCAGAAGGGCCATGCCCCGCTTGCCGGGCCTGCTGCTTATTGTCGCCGGGACCGCGGACGGCATGTCCGGCGTGCCCGCCCGGTAGTTCAGGACGTCTTCCGACCAGGTTTCACCGGCGGTCCTTACCGCCAGCGCCAGCGCGCCCACGGTAACGGGGTGATTGGATGCCAGCGGAACATCATCCGCGCCGTCGTTGTCCAGCCTGCGCAGCAAAATGCCATGTTCCGGGCCGTCGGTGCGGATAATTTCAAAATTCACCCCGCCGCCTTCGGTGGGGACCAGCACGCAGTCTTCAGGGAATGAGGGGGACGCGCCGGCGTATTCCAGCGCGCCGCAGTCCGCTGCGATAAATAATGTTTTCCGCGCGGATAAAGGATATTCGCAACCCTTCAAACTACCATTGAGCAGCCTGACAATGGCCACACTCTCCGGGCGGTCTGTTTTACCTTGTTCTGTTTGCATGGTAAAATATTCTTTATACTCTAGGGTTCGTCATGCTAAAGAGTCTACCGCCTCGCGGCCGGTGACTTCATGATGAAAAAATGATAAATTATCCATCAAAACTGAGATATTTAATCATTTATTCCCTAACGAATTATTTAACTATATTATTTCAAATAATTCCATCCCTGATTATTTACGATCACACTGTGGGATGGAAAAGCATGGCTTATTTCACGGCATGGCGAAAATAGAACTTTACAGTATTTACATTACACGCGCAACAACGCCAGCAGTCTTTACTCGCCGGATTAGAATAGGGCCGTTAACATGTCTTATTTACTGGAAATACCCCCGTTAATGAATCATTTATTAACGCGGGGTTTTTAGTGAGAGGCTACGCATAAAGCGCTGCGACGACGATACGCTGAAGATCGTCAACCGTCCGTATTGATAATAACTCAGTTTCTGTAAGTTCAACGCCGAAGGTTTCCGCTATCCCAATCTCAATTTCCATGAGATCAAGCGAATCGACATACAGCTCCGCCGCCAAATTAAGGTGGCCGGCAATGTCAGACTCTTTGCGGCCCAAACGGTAGGCCAGCATGGCGTAAAGCTCGCGCTGCAGCGATTCACCGCCGGTGGGAACGGCTACACCCGTTATCAAATTATTCGTCATCAGCAAATTTCCCCTTGTTAATTCGGGTCGCCGGGACAGGGGTGGATGAGCCGGGGCCAGCATTGACTTGCGCCTGACGTAAAGGAGGCATATAACCTGTGCTGCTCAAACCGGCCCTTGCGGCGGCCAGGTTTACGCGATCGTGGTTTAACGGAGCAAACTGCGCCGCCTGATGATCGTTCTTGGGATGATTGGCTTGCCGGGCACCCTGATGGGACAGGATAACCGATGGGGCGTCTGTTTTCATCCGGCCATTCTCCGGCGCCGGCACGGAGGCGGAGGCGGAGGCGGACCGGGTTACCGTGGCTTTCAGTTGGTTGCGCGCCTCAATCAGGTAGGCCGCCATAGGGCTAGACTTAGTGGATTGAGCGGCTGGGGCCGGAATGGGGGTGAGATTTTCCCGTGCATGGCGCAGAATTTCCGCGGTCAGGTTATTCGCGGAGGACTCAGCGGATTGCGGCGCATCCTGGCCGGCGAAAACAGCATGAGTGGTTACCTTTTGCGCCGCGCCCCTTTTGCGAGCCCTATCATAAAGGTCAGAAATGGCGCCCTCATCAGGCCGGCCATTCCCCGGTGCCGGATTGGCATACAAGGAAGACGCGGACTCAGGGATAGACTCCCAAAGATTCCCCAACGCTTCGGCCACCTCTTTCGCCGCAGCATATAGCGCGCCGGATTTATCGGCTTGCGCCCTATCCTGGACCGGGAAAATGCCATGCGCCGTCCCCTTGGGCGGGGTCTGGATTGTCGTCGCCGTAAAAGATATCTTTTCGGCACCCGGATTCATCAGGACGTTGGCAGGCTCCTGCACGGTCACACCCCTTTTCGCGGGCGAGCGATCGTTATTTTGTCCTACGCCGGGCGATAACGGCTGGGAAAAAATACTCTGCTTATGCTCAGGTGGGTGGATTCGGCTGCTGATAAGTTCGGCGTGTAATGCCGCCTGCGCGTAATGACTGCCCCGGGCTGCGGGCCTATGTGTTTTGGCGAAAGAGGGCGGGCTGCCGACGTCGGCCCGCGTTTCGGCATCGGGCGCTTGATTAAGCTGCTCGAAAATATCCTGCAAGTTGTCCCGCACATCAACCGACTGCGTTTTACCAGCCTCTTTCTTTTCTGTTCCTGGCGGCCAGTTTATTTTTACCGACGCGTCAATAGTTATTCTCGGCGCATATTTAATGTTAAATTCGACGCTGGGCATTAACCGGTTTTTTTGCGTAGCGCCGGTCTTATCGGTACTGTCGGACTGATCATTTTGCTGAGTGGCTTCTGTCTGCTGTTCCGCATCGCTTCGCAGTCCTGTCCTTAATGGCGGCGGATGATCCTTATAGAGATTTAAAGCGGCCAGTAAATTGGGCAGCTTTAATATCATATCCGTATCACGAAAGATTTTTTCCAGCGATGAAGCCTGATAAGTCTGAATACCTGCGCGGATATCCTGAAAACATTGATAGGCGTTTTTCTCGACGAGCTGCGCAATGTGTTCTTTTTGCACCACGTCGCCATCGCTCCCCGTTTCTTGTACGATATAGTCGACCACAAACGGCTTGATTTTTTCATTGATGAACCGCGCCCCCGCTTCGGCGCCGCCTTCGCCCTGAATTGCGTTGAGCAATGAGGCCAGCTCTTCCTCAAGGCTCTGGCGGCGTAAGCAGGCCGCTTCCCGCTCAGGACGGTAGCCGCCGAATACCGACTTTTCACCCAGTCCATCTTTTAACATCATGTCGGTCAATTCATGCATGATGCCGTCCAGTTTCGCGGCCGATTCTTCGGTAGGGCCGAGCTGCCTGGCAAGAAAATGGGCGTTGGCAATATGCTCCAGATGGCTTAGGACCAGTAAACTACGCGAATTCTGAAACAGCTGCGCCAATGTTTCACGTTGGTCCCCGGCGCAGGTAAATAGGGCATTCATACTATTTTGCCGGTATTGCCGCTCAAAATCGTTAATATTGATACACGGCTTTACCGATGCCCGCTCGTGCGCACTCAGGCAGTTCTCGACCGTGGCCTCTTCCGGCGCAGTGTTCTGCCCAGACCCGCTACGCCGCCTGCCGGCGGAATTAACCCGTAAAGGAACATTCCGTAAATTTACCGGGACACGTTGGTGTTTAGCCGTTTTATTGCCCGCAGGTCCTGGCTGTATAATTCCCACATTAGGGATATGAATTATTGAATTCGTTATCATCAATGTTATCCCTCTATTATTATGAAAAAAGGCGCATCAGAAGATCTTTTTTCTGTTCAATCCAGGTATTGACCTGTTTTGTCCAAGTTTCAACCCTCCCGAGGGTATCACTCAGTTTGGTCATGAATATTTGCACCTGGTTTTTTAATTTTTCCGCCAGCCCATTAAAAGCGCTGTCAAATGCATTATATTCTATAGAGTTCAACTCTTTAAATTTACCCCCGCCCTCGTCTATTTTTTCTTTGAAAAGCGCAAGTATGGACTGCAGGGGCGAGATATCGACCCTAACGACATAACCGCTACCGCTAGGCTTTACGCATGTGGGATCCAATCCCCATTCCTCCGCCCATGATTTCGCCTCCGCTTCACTGGCGACCCCGGAAACAGGAAATAGAATCCCAGCTTCCGTTTTGGTATATTTTTCGATTAATGCTGTCAATTCAGCTTCAATTCCAGGTTTGAAGTACATGAATTGATTGCCTTTATCATCCGTGCGGACATCCAGGTATTTGCTCTTCACTTTCAAAAATTCATTGAAGGCGCTAAAAAAATTAGTGTTGCGCGTTGTCCCGGTTTCATAGGTACGATAATAAGCAACATAGTCTTCCACCAGCCCCATACCGCTTAGCCAGGGATTGGTCTTGTCCTCGGTAGACGTTAACGTGTGGCCTTTATCCAATAAATCAGCCAGTTCAGGAGTGTTTCTCTTAAGAGTGTTGAGTTCCGGATCATTGTCGAATAAGGCGCTGCTACTCTTGATATTAGCCATGGCATCACGCATAAGCAGCATCGCGGCGGGTAATTGCTCAGCCAACGTTTGGTGTGCTGGTGCATTCGGCGCGTCAAGGAGCTTTGCCAGCTGCTCCGTATTATCTGTTACTTTGTCGAGACAATGAAATACATTCATTAAACTTCGTGGCGGGCCAGAGCTTCTTTCGCCGTCATTTATTGCCTGGGTCCTCATGAGGTGTTCCCGAGAGGTATCTAAAGAGGCGGGCGATAAGTCAGGCTTATTTAAACCGTGGGGAGGTAAAGTATATTGAGAGATGCTAGTCATAGAGATTGCCTCGCGCCGTGCTGAATTTACAGACGGCGCCTGTGAAAGATTAAGCGCGGCTGGCCAATTGGCCAAGTGTGGCGACATTGTCTTGCAGTACTTTTTTGACCTGTTCCAGAATCGACTGCATGGCATCCGCCAGTTCTTTAACATTGGCCCTGGCCGTTTCAGACATAGAGGAGAACGATTGGGCATAGTGCGTGTTGAGGAACTCCTCGGCGCCATGGTGTGCTTGATTCATTTGGGTCATGCCATTGATAAAGCCCGGCAACTGCTGGCCTGCCGCCATAGCCATATTTGCTTCATTCCGGATGGCGGCGGTCTTATTGTCCTTAAGCTCGATATCATGCTGTGTGGCTGCAATATCGCGTTCTAAACGCCGCTTAGCCGCCTCATCTAAATGCGATTGATGCTGGGAGCTGATTTGTCCTGCCTGCCTCTGCTGCAAATCGATATTGCCCTGCGTGCTTTTCATCGTGGCAATATTCAGGTCTCCCTGTTTTTTGATAAGGGCGGTTTTATCATGTTTTATGGTCGCGAGATCCATATTATTCGCTTTGGTTTGTTTCCTATACACGCCTGTCGCCATCACGCCGCCGATTACGCCTTGGCTCATCCCTCCTGTAAACGCGTCCATACCCTGTTTAATCTTCGCTGCGGCGGCGCTTTTTACCGATTCATTTTCCAGTAGCGCCAATCTCGCCACCTCACCATTACTAACGGCTTTCCCTTCACTTAGGGCTTTGAAAGCCACGAGTAATGCCTCAATCCGTTTTTGACCACTCAGCTTATGGATAGTGACATCATTGTTACCCTCATGACTTGACGCGATTATTTTCTCCGGCGTCGCGGGCATCAGATTTAATCCGGTCTTAATCATCTTTTCCATTGTTGCGATGGTCACGGGTTCGACCGTTGAATCGGGGCGGCGTAAATTCACAATTTGTGATCCGTCTGATAATAGTTTATTACCGAAAATACTCGCGGCAATATCCAATGCCTCTGGCGTCAAAGAGACGGATGAGTTTTTTCGACGGTCTTCAACAGGCTCTGTTACCGTCGAGGTGTTCAGTATATTTTCCTGATGGAAATTGATTCCGCTGTTATGGGTTATATCGTTCATGGCATTACTCCTGTTAATTAAGCCGAAAGACTGTTATTACTAAACAAACTCAAGGTATTTGAATATGTTTGAGCCTGGCGGCTGGACATCTCTCTGAATTGTTGCTGGACTAATTCCATATCCCCTTTAAAATAATCTATGGCTTCCAGCAGCATTTTTTTCCATTGCTTATCTTCCGCAAGTAACAGACCGTAGGCAGCCAATGTTTCCGCCAATCTTTTTTGAATGACGCCCTGGCGTATCGAGCCGACCGATTGAAACATGCTTGAACCATAGGTCACGGTATTGTTAAGCTTTTCCAGCCGATTGGCGAAGGTCGCCTTCGACAGCCGATCGGTTTTTAAAGACAGCTTATCCATCAATCGCTTAAAGCTATCGGTAATGGCGGCACTGGTTTGCCTGCCCAGATTTTTCAACACATCGGGCACCAATTTCTTGATGGCTTCGGCTATCATTTTACCCAGCGCGGAAGAGGCGATTTTACCGCCGGCGGATTTACCCAGCACCATAACGGCTACGATGAGCGCCGCAGCAACCAAAGCGCCGACAATCGCTCCCACCATGGCCGCGGTGTTGGCATCGACGCCCAGCTTTGCGAGCAGGTTGGTAATAGCCTTGGACAGCATGCTTATCAACGGCTGGATAATCCCTTCCATCAGCGGTCGCATAGCCTGTTCCAGGAAGGATACGCCGGTGATAGCCTTGCCTATCGCGTCCGCCGCTATCAAAGCCAATCCCACCGCCGCCAGGGCCAGGCTGGCGCCGCCGGTGAAAACCGCCGCCACTACGCTGATGGCGGTAATAAGCGCGCCGAGAATTTTACCTACGCACCCCATGGTCTTATTCAATGCTTCGGACTTACGCATATCCTCGGCGGCTTTAGCGGCTTTATGTTTCATTTCGACATGCAGGCTTTCCTGCATGCGCCTGAATAGCGCGGAATCCTCCTCCAATGCCCGCTGGCGGTTCTTTTGCACCAACTTGTTAAATGTGTTCATTAACGCTAATAAGCGGTTTATAGCGCTATCCACTTCAGTCGCATCCAATGGAAGCGCATTCGCGTTTTTGCCTTGGTTATATATATCGTCCAGCTTTGTAATGCTTTCCCTGGCGGCCTGATAAGACGAAGCCATCTTACTTTGCGCCAAGTCCCGTTGCGCAGAGGCCTGGTTAAGTTCATCCTGCGCCTCGCGCACGGATTGCTGTGCCGTCGCGAAGCCTTCATCCTCAGGTGACAATTGACTCAGCGCCACGTTTGCCCGATCTAGCGCCCGTTGCTTTTCCGCCAGTTCATTTTCAGC
The DNA here is from genome assembly GCF_046352915.1 of Sodalis sp. C49. NCBI lineage: Bacteria > Pseudomonadati > Pseudomonadota > Gammaproteobacteria > Enterobacterales > Bruguierivoracaceae > Sodalis > Sodalis sp. C49. The sequence goes on from NZ_CP163303.1 coordinate 2,850,889, forward strand.
ATTTTGCAGCGCAATCCTATCCGCTTCGGCAGTATCCAGCGCAATTTGACTCGCTTCAATTGCCTGTTGATATTCCGCTGACAGAGCAGAATTGAAAAGGTCAAATGCCGCTTTTTGCGATAGCAATAGCGTCAGTCGATCGGCCAGTTTCCCCAGCGATACATCGACCAATAATTCCTTAACGGTATTGAATATCTCTTGCAAAGATATCCGGTTATTGTTCGAGGTTTGCACGTTACCGGATGGGGCCGCTAATGGAAGGTCAGCCGCGGTCGCCTGTGCGGCGGGCATATTCGCTTGCAAATCGCTGCTGGCGCTGATGGTCGCTAACAGCGCTTCCGTCGCCTGGCGTGACTGAGCATTCAGCGTCAGAGTCTGTTCCCGCGATAAGGGTGTATTAATATTATTATCTTGAGCACCGGTATTCTCGATGGCGTCAAGACGATTATTGACATTAGGCATGGCACTTAATCCATTTAAAATTCCGTGGAATTGCGTCATGTTATATCCTCGCTTTGAGAGGGGTCTTTTTGTTCGTCCATGGGGCATTTCAAGTTATTTATATAAACCTCGGCGCGTTTTTTTAACATCGCGTCGTGGGATTGTTCAATAACAAGTTCAAAGCATTGCCTGGCTTTGTTGGCCTTGCTCAACATTAATTGACACTGTCCACTGTAAAACACCGGGCGATAATCATTTTCCGCCAGTGAAAAAGCCACGGCATAAATATCCGCTGCTTTTTGAAATTCTTTTTTAAGCTGATATACCGCGCCGAGCCCCATGTAATAATCCGGATTATAGAAATCATAGATACACAGGAAACGGAAGAAGGTAGCCGCTTCATCCAACTGCCCTTTGTTGTAAAAATCATAGGCATGCGTGTATAAACCCTCCATCATTACCTGAGGTATATCATGCACTTCTTTTAACGTAATACCGCTATTTACCGCATTCCACAGCAATTCTGCGATGCGGTCTTCACTGACGTTATCAACAACACTCATATATAACTCCTGAATTTGTTATCACCGACAATGATGGTGATTTGATTGAAACATTAAGGGGAATGGAAAACTTTCAATTATCGCTTAATTAATATTGCTTTGGCCGCGGTGGCATTTCCGCCACCGGAAAAACCCCATGCACAAATCAGTTCGATCCTTGACGGGCCAGTGCCATGGCGTTCTTTATTGATCCGTTCCTTTCGCCGCCGATTCGTTAAGTTGCCGCTCAATCCCTGGCACTGCGGCCGCAGGTGTGGCGGATGGCGGCACCATATCGCCGGGAAGAGGTTCCGCGCCTACCGCTAAGGTTTCATCGCGCCAAGCGTTCTCAACTTCTTTCAGCCAAACAAGGATATCGATAAATTTCTCAAAATCTTCTGGATGAACATAGGAATACAACTTGTTGCTCTTATAAATCTTCCTTGCCAGCTTGATGTCCGTCACCACCGGCACGCCGATTTTTTCCGCATAAGCCCGCACCGCCAATGCCCGCTGATTAGACTCCTTAATCGAAATAAATGGTGCTGGCACCACATCCGGATCGTAATACACGCCGATGGCGATATGCGTCGGATTCACCAGGATAAACTGGGAATCCTTGATATTGGCCTTGGTTTGCTCCGAGAGGATTTCCCGGTGCAATTGGCGGCGGCGGTGCTTCATCTCCGGATTTCCCTCCTGCTCCTTGTACTCGCGTTTAACCTCGTGTTTTTCCATTTTTAATTCTTTGATATGCAGGAAATAGTCCGCAAGGGCATCCAATATCGACACCAGGATAATGCACAGCAGGCAGGTGATGACCAGCGACAGCAGCAGTTCCCGCCAGATAGTGATCATAGCGCCCACGGTGCCGTGCAACTGGGCGAAGATCAGCAGCTTATTGTTGTGCCAGAAGATGATGGCCGCCGCAATGAAACAGCCCAGATGCAGGATGGCTTTTATGCCGTCTTTAATAGTCCTGATGCTGAAGATTTTTTTAAATCCTTTGATGGGATTTAACGCGCCGAAATTGATTTTCAGCGCCTTGGTGGCCAGCATAAATCCGGTTTGCAGCAAAGTGGGCAGCGCGGACGCCAGCAGACAGACCAGCACGATAGGCAGGGTTATTTTTAGCCCCAGCAGCATAATGGCCGCACTATAAGCCTTGATATCCATGTGGAAGTTGCCGGCAATGATATTTCTGTAGGCCTCAAGCAACGGCGCCAGCGTGGTGGTCTTGGTAAGGAAGACGATACCGCTTAACAGCAGACAAGCGATAATCAACTCGCGGCATTTAAAGGTCTGCCCTTTTTTCGCCGCGTCTTTTTTCTTTTTCGGCGTTGGTTTTTCCGTTTTGTTTGCCATGGTTAATCAGGTTTCAGCCATATGTCCAATACGCCGGGATGCGGCGCCAGCGTTTTGAAAGCGTCGGGTAAATAGGGTGAGAAATAGAGAATCAGCACCACAAATGCGATAAGGCTTTTTATCGTCAATGAAATGGAAAATGCGTTCATTTGCGGCGCAAAACGCGATAGCAACCCCAAAATTACCTCCGATAACAGCAGGCAGACCAGCACCGGGCTCGCCAATATGATAATCCTGGTCATTAAATGGCCCAGGATCCCAAGCACCGGTTTTAGCGCCGGGGTGCAGGTTTGCAGCGGATCGCAGAGCCGATAGCTTTGCTGGAATGTTTCCATCAGCAGCAGCATGCCGCCGCCGGCCAGGAACAGGGCGCCGGCGAAGAGATTAAACAGATTCGCCAGTTCAGAGGTATCCACCCCGCTCATGGGATCAAAGGTGCTGCTGACGGTGGCCCCGCGCTGATGGTCAATCACGCAGCCGACGCCGTGCATAATCCAGAACGGCAGGGCGAACAGGACGCCCAGGATCAAACCAATAAACAGTTCCTGCGCCAGCACGCCCCAAAAATTGATTTCTTCCACCGGCATCCGCTCAAGGGAATAAGGCCACAGCGAAGCGCCGATAAAGATAGCCACCGGCATGCGGATATTAACGCTGACGATATTGCCGGTTAAAAAGGGCAATAATAGAAACACCGGCATAATCCTGGCGGAGGTTAAAATCATGACACTGAGCCAATGCTGGACATCAAGCCATGCAGACAAATCGTTCATAGGCTAGCGGCTCATCGCCATTCTGATCACTTCTTGGCCAAAACCGAGCAATGTCTCGCCATACCAGCCTGACAAAATAAAAAGACATAGCGTAACGGACAGTAACTTGATACCAAAGGGCAATGTCTGTTCCTGGAGCTGTAATACGGTTTGTAATAACCCGACCATTAGCCCTACCACCGTTGCCACCAATACCGGCCCCGCGGAGAGAATAAGCACCAGGTACAAGGCTTTATTACCGGCAAATACCACGTCATTCATTTTTATACCCTATTAATACTTTTTCAGGTAGCGAGATCGATATATTGCAGAATCAATCCCTTGGAGAGTAATGTCCAGCCGTCAAGCACCACAAAAAGAATGAGCTTAATAGGTACGGATATGGTTATGGGACTCATCATCATCATGCCCAATGAGAGCAAAATACTGGAAATCAGCAAGTCCACCACCACAAACGGCAGATACAGATAAAAGCCGATTTTGAAGGCATTTTTGATTTCACTTAACGCGTAGGCCGGCAGCAAAGCCAGCATTGAAGGCGTTGTTTCCTCATCTTCATAGGAGGGGTCGTCTCTGCCCTGCCGGGACTGCGCTTTTTCAAAAAATTGCGCCAGGTCGGGATCGGCATATTTCTGCAAATAGGCTTTATAGCCGCTCATGCCGTTTTCGACAAAGTCGACCACCGTCTCCACGCTGTTGAACTGGACTTTTTCTTCAGTAAAAGCGTTATAAGCATCCCGCGCCACCGGGGACATCACAAACATGGCCAATATCAGCGCCACCCCGTTTAAGGTCATATTCGAAGGCACCTGTTGCAGCCCCAAGGCATTACGCACGATGACGAATACAATGGAAAACTTAACGTAACAGGTACCGGCGGCAATCAAAAACGGCAATAATGATAAAAACGCCAGTGAGGCAATTATCCCGATTTCATTAGGCATGGGGATCATCCGGGTAAAGTTGCATTATTTCGACCCCCAGGCGATCGTCCAATTGCACTAATTCGCCCCGCGCCAGCAAATGGCCGTTGCTTCGCAGCTCGATCCTGTGCTCGCACGCCGGGTCTAACTCCAGAATTTTGCCGGCAAACAGCGCGTTGACCTCGCCTATCGACAGGAAGCGCCGCTGCAAAATAAACTCCACATTCAGCGGCAGTTCGGTCAGTACGCCGGGCAAGGCCGTGTTATCCAATGAGGGCGCAGGGTCACTCTCCGTCAAAGGATATTCTTCATACATTCCATCTTGGCTTTCATCGATCATTATCATGTCCTCTCGTTGGCAAAAATGTCCTATCCGCCGTCCCTGGCATTTCACATAGCGCGAAAGCGCGGCAATCAATACCACATCGCCAACCGCCACATCGCGCGCTATTGCCGCCGGCAGCCGGCTGGCGCCAAGAATAAATTCCACCGCCAGCGGCAGGTCCTGCAGGCCGTGGCAAGATGGATCCGGCAGCCTGATCCGGCTGCGATCCAGCGCCGTCACCCAGACCGGGCATTCCCGGGCGCTGAGCCGGGGCAATGCCAGGTCGCGGCCCTGGCTAGACGCAGCAGGCTCCCACGCCTGTATATGTCGGTAGTCCAGCGCGCCGTCGGCAAATGTCAGCGGCCGGGGCATGGCGTTAAACAACGCCATGATTTGCCGGTCGTCGCAGGCGGCGACAGCCATGGCGGCCAGCGCCGGCGCGGTCTGCGCCAGCCATTCACGGGGATCCAGCAGCGCCCGCCACTCGCCATCGTCGGCGATGACCATCATCAGTGGTCCCGCCGCCGGAGGTAATGCCAGAGCGACAGCGACGCCGCCCGCCCGCCATCCCGCCAGAGCCGGGTGCCAGGACGCCTGCGCCTTTGGCAGCTTGCGCAGCGAAAGTGTACTCACTCGTCCTCCTCCTGCTCCGGATCCTGGTTCGGCTGTTGCCCGTGTTGCTCATCCCGCACGGGCAACAGCTGGTAATTTTCCGGCATAGGATGAGTAGCCATTTGCTTAATCACTTCCTGACTCGACGGCAACAGCGTGATGTTCTGACCGGCCGATACCTGTACGTGATGATGGCCCGGCACCGAACTGAAGGCATAGATCAGGGTGCGGTCGGTGTTGGCAGCCTGGTTTGGCTGAGGCATCGTTGCCTCGTGGCCGTGGTTCGCCGGCCGATCCACGGCCGGCTGGCCGGCCCTAACCTCGGCGGCATGATTATTCGCCGGGATTGTCGCGCCCGCGGCCGCGCTTGATAGCAAATCGGCTAACAGGCGCGCATCGGCGGCTTCGCCCAAGGTGCCATCGGTCGGTGCAAGGTTGCCTGCGACGTGCGCGTCAGGCGCAATTATTTTATTCCCCTCCGCTAACACCGCCGGCGTGTGTGCAGCCAGGGCGCGCGTCCCCTTTCCGGGCTGAGCGCTGTTATTCACATCGCCCGCAGGCGCGGCGCCAGGTTCTTCCACCTGGCCTGGCAGTAATTCGCTGCCGCCGGCGATGAGGTTTGATGGCGCCGAACCCAGATTCCGCTGCGCCAGAAACGCAGAGACGTGGGCCGGGCGGGCACTGGCCGCGCCGGCATTCGCCCCCTCGGCATGGGCTTGATCAGACACCAGGGCCGAATGCATGCCCATCATTGTTTCCACCGCCGATAATGCGCCCAGGCTGGAAAAGACACCGTCTTCGCGCGCTATCATCTGCGCGATGAAGGCGCCGGCGGGGTGCTGGTGCTCAGTTGGCGAGAATGGTTTCTTAAGACGCTGGCGCTCATTCACATCGCTTTGCCGCTGGCGGGCAATATCCTTGATATCCTGCACGAATTTGACCGGGTAATTATGCCCGCGGCCGAAGTTAGTTACGGCGACCATGTAATAATCTCCTGCGTTTCATTTTCATCCTGACGTAAGCCGGCAAGCCTGAGCGCTTTTTTCTGCTTTTCGGCCCATGTCAGGTACTTTTCATGTTTACGCTGCCAATGCTGCTTTTCCGCCTTGAGGTCGGAGAGCTGCCGCGTGAATTCCTCGCGCTTATGCAGCAATGTGTGTTCCTGTGCTTCCAGCTCTTTAATTTTTTGCCGGAATACCGCGATACGGTGCTGACACAAAAAAATCCGGGCTTTGTCCAGCCTGCCGCTGGGGCGCTCCTGCTCAATCAATTGCCGCAAGCCGCTTTTTTGTTGGCCCAGCGCATCGGCTTGCGCCTCGTTCTCCCGCAATTGGCGCTCGGCGGCGATGCGCCGCATATCACAGCGCCGCAGGCCGGCGTCGCAGCGGCCGATGAGGACTTTGATATTACGCAACGACGGCATGCATCATCCGCAGCGTGGTGGCGAAGTCGGTGCTTTCCTGCGTGGACTGACGCAGCAAGGCCATGAGTGCCTGCTGCTTATTCATGGCGCGATCGTTTTCAGCGTTCTCGCCGGGGCGGTACTCGCCCATATCCAGGAATATCTGTAATTCCTCAAGCCGGGCCATCAGGCGGCGCACTTCGCCCGCCAGGGATTGGTGCTGCCCATCGGTCACCTGGCCGGCGACCCGGCTGATGCTGCGCAATATATCGATGGCGGGATAATGATTTTGCGCCGCCAGCTTGCGGCTCAGGTAAAAATGTCCGTCCAGAATGGAGCGTATTTCGTCGGCAATCGGGTCCGGCTCGTCGTCGCTTTCCAGCAAGATGGTATAAAACGCGGTAATACTGCCGTGACGGGTGTTCCCGGGCCGCTCGAGAATACGCGGCATGGCGTCGAACACCGAGGCCGGGTAGCCGCGTCTGGCCGGGGGTTCTCCCGAGGCCAGCGCCACATCCCGCAACGCGCGCGCATAGCGGGTAATGGAATCTAAAAACAGCACCACTTTTTTCCCGCGATCGCGGAAATACTCCGCCACCGTGGTGGCCACCCTGGCCGCATTACAGCGATCCAGGGAGGAGAAATCCGAGGTGGCGTACACCAGCACGCATTTATCCTGCCGGCCTGAGCGGCGCAGGGATTCGGTGAATTCAGTCACTTCCCGCCCGCGTTCGCCTATCAGTCCGATAACAAATACATCCGCCTCGGACCGGTCGATCAGCATATGCATCAACACCGTCTTGCCGCATCCCGCCGAGGCGAATATGCCGACCCGCTGCCCGGTGCCGCAGGTCAGCAGGCCGTCGATGGCGCGGATCCCGGAAATAAAGGGCGTGTCGATAACGGCGCGATCCAGATACGGGGGCGCGTCGATATCGATGGGGCGGATTTCCGGCTGCGGGCCGGGCGCCGGGGAATGCAGCCGTTCGACCACATTCCCCATGGGATCAATGACCGTGCCCAGCAGGTCCATGCCGACGGTAATGCCCAACTGGGCGCCGGTGGGATGCAAAACCACATCCCGGCATAAACCACGGCCATGGCCTATCAGGCTCAGCACCGTGCGATTGCCCTGAAAGCCCAGTACCTGGGCGCGAGCGACAATCTCCGCCGTGCGCCAGTCGCGGCGCACTTCGCACATCTCGCCCACCGCGACGCCCGGCAGCTCCGCCTCGATAATCGGCCCCGCTAAACGCAGAGGCTGGGCCTGGCGCCGCAGCAGCCTCATCCGGGCGGTCATTAATGCATAACCTCGATGATACGTTCCAGACGCTCAAAATAACCTTCCAACGCCTTGCTAAAGTTTTCCGCGCTTTGCAGAGAGTCCGGATGTAATAATGCTTTAAATTCCAGATAGCCTTCATTCTGGGCGAACTGAAACTGCTGGCTGCGGATAAACGCTTCGCCTTCCATATGTTCCTTCAATAAGGAATATCCGCATTTTTGCAAGGCCGCCTCATCGTATTCGGCAATGCGCGACCAAAACCAGATATCCTCATCCTGGCTGCTGATGTAGATACTTGGCAAATCATGAAAATCGAGCGCAATAGTTGAATGGCTATCAAAATTAGCCAACAGTTTGGGATCACAACCATTTCCCAATAAGGCTTCGCGCACTAAAGCGGCAATATCAACATACATGTATTATACTCCAGGTTAATTAGATACTTTTAATAACATTAACATTTACAGCTTCAGTTAATTCCCCAAAAGACATGACCTCGAGATCGCGAAAACGCGACTCGATGAGTTTTTTGACGAAGCGTCTGATATCCACCGAGGTTAATAAAACCATATCTTTTTGAGCAATCAATATGCTTTCTAAACCTACGGTAAACAAATCCATTAATTCATCCGAGACCGACGGGTCCAGGTGTAAAAATGCCCCGGACGACGTATTTCTGATACCGCCGCGGATCGTTTCCTCCACCTCCGCCGACAGAATAATTACTCTTAGCTCATTATTAATAGCGAATTTATGGCATATATAACGCGCCAGCGCGCCCCTGACATGCTCCACCAGGGTAATGACGTCTTTCTCCCTGGGCGCCCACAGCGCCAGCGACTCCATGATCAATTTCATATTGCGGGTAGATATGCGCTCCATTAATAAGCGCTGCAACACCTCGGCAATACGTTGCACCGTGGCATGGCGCAGCACCTCCTTCAATAAGTCCGGATATTTATTCTCCATCAGGTCCAGCATATGTTTGGTTTCCTGTACGCCGAGGAACTCGCTGACGTGATGGGACATCAATACCGCAAAGCAATGGTATACCTCATCCACGGCGGGACGCAGCTGGAAGCCCAGCTGCAGCAGGGTTTCCCTGGCCTCGCGCGCCACCCAGATACAATCTTTGTCGACGCGCATGTCGATATCGAGATGTTGAATCTCATCGGAGGCATTGACCACGCGCAGCATATCGAAATGAATGGTGAAGGCGTCGGCGCGAATTTCGTTGATCAAGACCATGACGGTGGATTCATCGACATTTTCGGCGGCGCGCAGAATCGGTTCCGGCAGTTTTACGCCGAAATCGACAAAAAACTGGCTGCGCAGGCGTTCGCACAGCCGCTCCTGTTGCAATAAGGCAAAATTGGCGCGCGATACCACCAGTATCAGCGCCACGGTCTCGGCGGCCACCTTGTCAAGATCGTCGATAATGTTCAGCCGGGTGTCCATGCCGCTCTCGCCTTGCGCATCCTGGTGAGGGAGTGTTCCGGCACGGCCATCCACGTCGGCCGCCTGCGCCCTGCGCTGCCTGCGATGGCGGAAATAGAACACGGCCGCCAGCGCGCCGGCCAGCAGGATAAACACCGGCAAGGGGAACCCCGGCAGCAGGCCGATCGATAGGGCCAGGAACGCGGTAATCATCAGTGCAAACGGGTTGCCCATGATTTGTTCCATGATCGTGCGGCCCATGTTGTCGCCGTCGCCGTTGACGCGCGTAACGATAAGCCCGGCGCTGATGGAAATAAGCAAGGCGGGGATCTGGCCGACCAGCCCGTCGCCAATGGTCAGCATGGTGTAGGTATCCAGCGCCGTGGACATATCCATCTGATGCTGGCTTATGCCTACGGCCATGCCGCCGATAAGATTGACGAACGTCACCAGGATGCTGGCGATGGCGTCGCCCTTGATAAATTTCATGGCGCCGTCGAACGAGCCGTACAGCTGGCTTTCCCGCTCCAGCACGCTGCGCCGTTCGCGCGCGCCGTCCGCGTCGATCGTGCCGGCCTTCAGATCGGCGTCGATGCTCATCTGCTTGCCGGGCATGCCGTCAAGTGAGAAACGGGCCGCGACCTCCGCCACGCGTTCCGACCCCTTGGTGATGACAATAAACTGCACTACCGTGACGATGGCGAAGATGACAAAGCCCACCACCAGGTTATCGCCGATAACAAACTGGCCGAAGGAGGCGATGATGTCACCGGCGTCGGCGTCGGTCAGGATCAGACGGGCGGTGCTGATGGTCAAGGCCAGCCGGAACAACGTGGTGATCAGCAGCACGGAGGGAAAAGTGGAAAAGCTCAGGATGCGATCAATGTAAAACGCGCCCATGAACACCAGCACGGCGATAACGATATTCAGCCCGATAAGAAAATCCAATAAGTATGTCGGCAAAGGAATAATCAACATACTGATGATCATGATCACCAGCGCCAGGATAAGCAGCTCCGGGCGGGAATGCATATTATGCAGAAATTTTGTCAACACGTCGTTATCCCATGCAAAGACGATGAACTTTCACCGTCATTTTCGATTTAATCTGTTTTCAATGACTTCGCGCTTATACGCCAGGCCGGCAAGATATTCGAACTCAATAAACATACGCTGCGCAGATTCATTGCAGACAAATAATTCATGTGGCAATAATTTACATGCACGAAACAGAGGCTGCAAAATAGCGGAGCGTTCGTCATGGCGGCGCAATAAAAACGTTTCCCCAATTAAATAATGAAGATGATCATCTATATCTTCAGGGAACTGCAATAGCGAGAATAAAAATATCAGCCAATCCGTTTCACTTTTATTTAAACCATTAATCACTTTATTTGATAATAGCTGTTTCATAAACAGATCATCCCCGGAGCGTATCAACCTGAGCTGGCCCAATTTACCGATAAAATCGCCGTATACCGATGCCGAGCTGGGCGTTACCGCATACACATCGGCCATCAGGGCGGCCTCGATAAACGCCAGTATCACGTTGCGATACTGGTGTCCATAACAGGCGATCCAGTCCTGGTACTCCTCCAGCGCCCGGCGTTCCTGTTGTAAAAACAGCCGGTAGCTTCCCCGCAACATCGCCGGATTCAGTTCCAGATGGGCCTGCCCGAATAACCTGGCCTTGAGCGCACAGTTAATGCCGGCGTTGACAAGCCGGGGGTCGGCCTGCGCCTCCACCTCGTCCAGTAGTTGCGCAAGTTCTTTTCCCACCGTTTCGTTCAGCTTACGGCGCCGCAGCAGTTCGCGCAGCACCACCACCAAATCACTATCATCAGGAAACAGGGAGCGGGCAAAAAGCAAAAACGCGTTCTTCTGGAACAGATTGCCGCTGTTAAGCATACGCAGCAGCTGATCCACCTTGGGGATGGCATCGTTTTCCAGGATACGGGCGAAATTCATCTCCGTATCCCGCGCGTATTTCTCGTACTGCCGCCTGCTGGCGAATTGGGCCGCCGCCGACGACGCGCTTTTGCCGGATTGTTCCGCCAGTTTGACCAGGCTGGCGGCGCTGCGTTTTACCTTAACCTTGGTGGCGACATCCTGCCCGGGCTGCCGGCCGGTCAACCTGGCGTCAGGCAGGCTGAACGCGCCGGCGTTGCCGATGCCGCCGGTGGCGTTTATCGCCATTTCTGGCTATCCAGCAGGTTGCGCGACCAGTCCGGCAAGGGGGCGGATCGGCGGCCTGCAATCAGGCTGTCCGCCACGTTGCTGGCGTCGGATTGCAGGGGCTCGGTGATTTCCCGCGGCTCTATGAGGAAAATACGCACCATATTGGACTGGGTATTCTGCTTATAGTTAAACAGGCCGCCGATAAGGGGGATGCTGCCCAACCCCGGGATCCTGCCCTCACGCCCGGAGATTTCATCACGGGTATAACCGCCGATCAGCAGGCTTTTTCCCTGGGGCACCCGGGCCACGGTGCTGATATTGGTGCGCCCGACCTTGGGAAGAATATTGCCGGCGGATACCGTGGTCTCATTGAGTTCGTTGCCGTCCTCGATATTGAGCACCATTTCAATTTGCCCGTCGGCGGTAAAGCGCGGCAGGACGTTCACCATGGTGCCGTAAGTAACATGCTGCAGCTCGACGTTACGCTCGCCGATAAGCTGGGTATAAAAAGTGCGGTTATTGTCAAAGATCGCCGGGATATTTTCCTGGGTCAGCACCACCGGACGCGAGACGATATTGGCGCGGTTTTTCTGCGACAGCGCCTGGATGGAGGCGACAAAACGCGCGCCGTCGAGGGTGGAATAGGAACCGCCGTTAAAGGACACGCCTAACTGGTTGCCGATATTCACGCTCCCCTGCCAATTGACGCCAAGCTGATCCAGATCGTCCCGTTGTATGTCGACAATCCATAAGGAGAGCTCGACATGCCGCTTTGTCGTATCCAGCGCCGCCACCAGATTGGTGATCAGCTGCACCTGTTTGGCGGTACCCTTGACCAGCAGGCTGTTGGTATTGGGATTGGCAATCACGTTGATCGGACTGGCGGCGGATTCGACGCGCAGCGCTTCCGCCAGGCTCGACCGGGGCTGGTAGACCGTGGTCCCGGCACCCAGCGCCTCAAGATTGAACTCGGGCATTTTCGGCGCCGGCATGGCGTCCGGCATCAGCGAGTGCACCGCCGTGCCGGCCGTTTTCGTGCCGCCCTTCAGCAGTTCGTTAATCACCGTGGCCACGCCGGGGATGGTAATTTTTTCTCCGCGCTGCTCATAGACCCGATCGGTGACGAAGGTATTGCTGAGATGGATAACCGCCGTTTTCTCATCACCGGATCCGATGCCGGTGGCGGACTGCTCGTCCATATTTTTGGCGGTATTCATCACCAGATCGACATAGAACGGCGGCCCGGAAATATAAAACGTGCCGCTGCTGTCATCGCCGCGCAGCGGATAGCGGCTGTCGAGCAGCTTGGATTTGCGCAGGAAGTTGTCCAGCGCCGTAAAGGACGTATTATTCAGCGACATCATCGAATTACGCATTTCACTGGCGTCGTAAACGTAAATCGCCTGGCCGTCGTGATACCAAATCAGGCCCAGCTGCTGGGAAATTTTCTCCAGCAGATCCTGGGGATTGCTGAAGTCAAACTCGCCGCTGATTTGCTTGCGCGCCGCCAGCTTGCTGACAATGACCGGCTTGCCCAGACGCGACGACAGCGCGTCGAAAAACATTTTTAAGCCGTCTTTATTGGCGACATAACCTTCGGCGGCGATAGCTCCCCCGGTGAGTGGATTGGCCTGCGCCAGCAGGGGAACCATTCCGCCGATCAGGCACCAACATATCAGGCTTTGCTGTATAAATTTTTGCGCTTTCATTTTTCCAGTTTCTTGTTGATGATGTTCCACAATCCCCGGGGGGAAACGCCAAAAGCATCCCTGATATCATTGGATAAATGGGATGAGGACGCGTAACCGTACCGCATCGCCACCTCCGTCAGGCTTTGCCCCTCTTCGACCACATCGAGCAAGGCCCTGGCGATACGCCAGCCGCGCAGCTCGTTTTTAGCTGAATTGCCCAAGGCATTACGGCATAACCGCCGGAAATGCGAATAGGACAAACCATAACGCGCGCCCAGCTCATGTATTTTGCCGTGGCTGACCGATTCATTTAATAAAAAGCGGATGAGCCAATACCATTCCGTCCGGCGCAGAAAAGATGCCAGCATGCCCATTTCGGTGGGCAGCAGGTTGCTTTGCGTCAACAGCCAGCGCTCGACATCGCCGCAGTTGGCAATAAGCGGATCGCTGTTAAGTTTAATGCTGTCCCAAGGCTGCAAGGGATCGTATTTCAATGACACCCGGCGTGATTCATCAATAAATACCTGTAATTTCACCAGCGCAAATAAAGGCAGCTCCTGCTGGATGGGCGCACCGGAAATAATTTCCAGGTTGATTTTATTCATGACCAGAATACCGTGCCAATCCTGCGACAGATTCAGGGTGGAGGATTCCTGGCCCGACTGGAAATGGATGCGGCACGCCTGATTATGGGTTTGCATCAGCCAGCATGTGGGTTCGGTTATATCCTGTTTATAATTTTCCGCGAGCGGCCTGTGGGGCAATATGATATTCTCTTTGTTCATTATTAACCCCATGCGTTTTTGATTAACCTTGATACTCATGATAATGCCTTTGTGTCTTCCATAAATCATGATGGGAATCTGATTCATCGAGTTAAATTTAATGATGTATAAAACCGCCCAGAGCGAAAGTCGTTAAACAAAACATTAATAACCAGGACTAATATACATTTGCATATATTGTTTAATCACATATTCAGGATGCAGCCGGTCGCGCCATCACCGGCGCGTTGCTCGTATCCAGGCGTTTATAGTGTTCCCAAACGCGTTGGGCATAACGCATGCGCAGGTGTTTGCGGCCCGCGGCGGTTCCCGCGTTATAAGCACCCACCGCTTCCCAGGAATAACCGTAGCGCTTCATCATGTCCGCGAGCACCGAGGCGCCCACCATTACCGAGACGCAGCTATCTTCATACAGCCGTTGCTCATCAATGCCCAACGTCCTCAGCCGGGGCAAATGGAGGCTGTTGATCTGCATCAGGCCGATATCGCGGGTGCCGTTGGCGTTTTTGCCCGTGGCGCGCGGGTTCATATTCGATTCCGTCAGCGCAATGGCCTGCAGCAGCCTGGATTCGATGGAAAAATGACGTTCCGCCTGCGACCAGCAGTCCGCCGACACGGCGGTGGCGCTTAACAGCAAACCGAGCGCGATGAAATATTTACCTGCGGGCATGGTGCTCAACACTCCGGGACCTCGGCCCGCAGGGGTTTAACCCGGGGGTCGTTGCGCCATAACATCAGGCAGGGAGAGGAGGTGCTGGAAAGCTGGTCATACCATTTTTTTGCCGCCCGGTATCCCTGGCACTGGAGGATAACCGGCAGCAGCGCCGACGGCATCATATGCGTGGCCCGCCGCATCAACGTGGCGACCTGCTCGCCGTTGACCGCCGCCGACTGCGAGAACATGCGTGTATAAAGCGCGTTCAGGTAGACAATGCCGTCCTGTTCGCTGCCGTTCATCAGATGGGGGATCAGCTCCGCGGCCCGGCCGGGTTGCCCCTCGCTGCACAGGATGACCGCCCGCATGCTGAGCAGCACCGGATGAGCGCGCTCCTCCGGTGATTGGCCCCCGGCGATATCCAGCGCCGCCTGCGCATTACCGTCGCAATATTCCAGCCACATCATCAATACCTGAACAGCCATCATCTCGGGCAGCATTTTCCGGGCCTGGCGCGCGAAATACAGCGCTCTGCCGGTGTCGCCGACAATAAGCAGATGCCATGCATAATAATAATTAACCGAAGGATTATCCCCGGACATCGCCAGCGCTTGTTTAAACCGTTCGGCCGCCTCGCTGAAAGCGCGATTCAATCCCTGCAGCACCCCGCTTAACGCCAGCGCCTCGGGGTGATCCGCCGTGCGCGCCAGTACGCCGTCGATCAGCGCGCCGCATTCGCGCAACGCATGATCAAAATCCATCATGCCCATTTGCCCGAGGGCGAAATAACATTCCGCCAGATGGTATTGCAGGTCGATATCATCCGGGGCCTGCCGGCGCCCCTGTTGCAGCAGGTCCAGGGCCTTGCCCAGGCTTTCCGGCGTGTAGGCCAGGAAGGCGTCGCGCCCCGCACGGTGAACGGCCCGCGCATCAAGCGTGGACGAAGGCGGGTTTAGGGTTTGACCGTCCTCGCGCAGACAGGGAATATGCTTCAACAGCAGCGGCTTGATACGGCGGTTTATGCACGCCACCGTCAGCCGGCCGTCAAGGTTTATCGCCTCCCGGTGCAGCACCAGATGATCCTGCGCGCGCATCAGTTCAACACGCATCAGCGGCCCGCTTGTCTGGCTCAGCTGGTAGCCGGTCAGGTAATAATCCGGCTTGATCTTTTCCATCAATTCCAGGGTCGTTTGCAGTGATGTGCAGCCAAGCGTCAGCGACGAAGGCAGAACGTGCAGCCCGGCCGCCGCGTAGCCGGTCATTTCCTGCACTATTGCATCATGCAGTTCCAGCGTATCCAGATGCGCGTCCAGGTGAAATGGCAGCACCGCAAAAATGCAGCTGGCCGTGGTCATGCGTTCACGGGGCGTGACGCGGGTAACAGGCAGGGTAAAACGGTAGCCTTTACCATAAACGGTATCGATAAACCGGTTATGCTTGCCTTCCTGCAAAATACGGCGCAGGACATAGATACACCGCGTCAGGGATTCTTCACCGACATTGCCGCCGGACCAGACTTCATTGATCAGCCGGTCCTTGCTGACCACCTCGCCGGCGGATTCCAGCAGCAGGATAAGCACCCCCAGCTCTTTTGGCGACACGCTGATTTTCCGATCTTTATGAAACAGAACGCGGGTAGAGTGAAGGATAAAATCACCAAAGCTGTACTGGACTTTAAAATGGTTCACCACCTCTTTCCTGATCCCTTTGATCGGCAGAGGCGTCGGTGGAATATTCATGGCACGCGGTCGATTAAATACATTACTCATATTTTCTTCCTACCCGAGAATGACGACGGATTAAAATGGCGGTTCGCCCCTGGATAAGCCTAGGGCATGACCTGTGCACATTTCATCAATACACCGATCATTTCTTATTCATATAGCCTTTTGCCGCCCACAATAGCCTTACATTAAAACTACTATACAAAAATTAATGATCCACTTTAACAATGAGAGAAGTTATTATTTATGTAACCAGATGGGGTTTATGTTAATTACATTAATCCACCTTGGTGTTATATATGCATCGCCGGGCGATTATGCTTAAACCCAGCGTCAACCCAGCGTTAAAGTCTGCCGCAAACCACGATTTATGCTGGAGGATTAAGGCCCGGTTCATTTAACGCCAGCTTACAAGGATACGGTATCCATATTTGCAGGGCAGATCAAAAAATTAATAAATTATTCTTTATTTTAACAATACAGTGAGCATCGTTGCCGAAAAAATATTAATTCCATTTCATATATTGTGTATTAAAAAAATGAATATATTCAATCATGCACCCAAGGCATAAATTATTTTTTGCTGGGACGCCCTGTAAAATTAAAACGGATTATATAGTGAGCACGCTTACTGTCAAATAAGCCGGCGGGGGAAAAGTAAAGTTATCTCCATAAGCGGTAGGGAATAACAATAACAAACGTGAATTGCAGTACAAAATAGCGAATAAAAATGGGGATTCGCCACCATTAAAAACATAACGTTAACATTTTTAACCAGAGTGAAACATGATAGCCCGGGGTAAACAACCGTCAATATGCCGCAAAATCCGTGAGCAGCGATTAAAAAGCCAGCGATTCCCAGCGGTTACCGGCATCATTGGCCAACAGGGCAAAAACCCGACAATTATATTATCAAGTTTACAAACACCGGGGGTGACAACGCGCCATTTGCCTGCATATTTAATGCACCTGGTTACCTAATGTTATTTTAAATCAATCACTCTCATCCTTCATTGTGCTGCTCAGCAGAGTCTTTATCTCGGGTAAAAGCGTGGTTAAAGCAGCGCTGATGGCGGGGAGAATCTTTATCGTTATGCCTGTTTCCCCGTATAAGTGAAATGCTTTTTGACGAAACTTTTACAATAACGCGGCCTGAATTACTTTATCCTAGTACGATGATAATTCCCTGACCACTGATGGCCGCCCGTATCGCATGAAAATCCGCTCACAACGTAAAATCAAATGGCGCAATATTCTGTTGTTGTTAATCGTCGTGCTGTTAATTGCAGCCGCCCTGTTCTATTTTCTGCCAAGGCATAGCGGCGGCACGAATGCCGATCCCCGGGCGGGAGGGCCGGGAAGGGCGGGCGCCGGCATGGGCGGCCTGGCCACGCCGGTGCACAGCGGGACGGCGAAACAGGCGGATGTGCCAGTATATCTTTCCGCGCTCGGCACCGTGGTGGCCAACGCCAGCGTCACGGTGACCAGCCGGGTGGACGGCCAGTTGATGCAGGTCTATTTCGTCGAAGGCCAGAAAGTGGCCAAAGGCCAGCTGCTGGCGCAAATCGACCCCAGGAGCTACCAGGCCACCCTGGAGCAATATCAGGGCGAACTGGCGCAAAACCAGGCGTTGCTGAAAAGCGCCCAGCTGACCCTGGCGCGCTACAAGACCCTGTTTGCGCAGGACTCGCTGTCGCGGCAGGATTTGGAAACCCAAACCGCCACGGTCGGCCAGTACCTGGGCACGATCAAAGCCGATCAGGCGCAAATCAATGCCGCCAAGCTGGATCTGGAGTACGCGCGCATTACCGCGCCGGTGTCCGGCCGGGTGGGGCTGCGGCTGGTGGACCCCGGCAATATGGTCCACAGCAGCGATACCACCGGCATTGTCACTATTACCCAGACCCAGCCGATTGCGGTGACCTTCAGCCTGCCCCAGGTTAATTTACCCACGCTGCTGAAATCGCTGCACCAGGGCAATTCCCTGCCGGCCACGGCCATCGATCAGGACGGCATTACCCCTCTCGGCCAGGGCAAGCTGAATTTTATCAGCAATGAAATCGATAGCGATACAGGCAGTATCAAGCTAAAGGCGATTTTTGCCAATGATGACGAAAGCCTTTACCCCAACCAGTTTGTCAACATCCGGCTGCAAACCGGGACGCTGGCCGGCGCGACCGTGATTCCCGCCCAGGCGCTGCAGTTAAGCAGCGACGGCGATTTTGTTTATGTGATCAAGGCCGACAACACCGTTGAGCGAAAAGCGGTTAAAACCGGGCCGGCGTTCGGCAGCGATTTGCAGGCCGTGTTGTCCGGCGTCGCCCCGGGGGACCAGGTGGTCACCGAAGGCATAGACCGTCTCAATACCGGCAGTAAGGTGACGGTGGTGAATACGGCGCAAACCAAGGACGTGACGGCGCAATGAATCCCTCACGACTGTTTATCCAACGTCCGGTCGCCACGATTTTGCTGATGATCGGCGTGCTGGTCGCCGGCATTTTCGCCTATCGGATGCTGTCCACCTCCGCCCTGCCGCAGGTGGATTATCCCACCATCCAGGTGACGACGCTTTATCCCGGCGCCAGTCCAAGCGTAATGGCGTCGTCCATCACCGCCCCGCTTGAGCGCCAGTTGGGACAGATGGCCGGCCTGAGCCAGATGTATTCCACCAGCTCCGGCGGCGCGTCGATTATCACCCTGAAATTTTCGCTGGAGCTGTCGCTGGATGTGGCCGAGCAGGAAGTGCAGGCGGCCATCAACGCCGCCGACAGCCTGCTGCCCACCGACCTGCCCAACCCGCCGACCTATAAAAAGGTCAATCCGGCGGATACGGCGGTCATTACCCTGGCCGCCACCTCCGATACCCTGCCGCTTATCAAGGTGCAGGATTTGGTCAATACCCGCATCGCCCTGAAGCTGTCGCAGATTTCCGGCGTGGGTATGGTGACGCTGGCCGGCGGCCATCAGCCGGCGATACGGGTGCGCATGGATCCCCGCGCCCTGGCGGCGCATAACCTGACGCTGGCCGATGTCGATACGCTGATTGGCAACAGCAATGTCAACGGCTCCAAGGGCGGGTTCGACGGCAAATACCACTCCATTACCATTGATGCCAACGACCAGTTGCGCACGGCGGCCGAGTACGGCAACCTGATCATTACCTACCAGAACGGCGCCGCGCTGCGCCTGCGCGATATCGCGCAAATCGACGAAGCGGAGGAAAACGCGTTCCAGTCCGCCTGGGCCAATCGCATGCCCGCCATCGTCATCAGCGTCCAGCGCCAGCCCGGCGCCAACGTGATCTCGGTGGTGGATAATATCAAGGCCCAGCTGCCGACCCTGCAGGCGGCGCTGCCCGACGGGGTTAAGATCGCGATTTTATCGGACCGGACCCAGACCATCCGCTCATCCATCAGCGACGTGCAGTTCGAGCTGCTGCTGTCCATTGCGCTGGTGGTGATGGTGACGTTTCTGTTCCTGCGCAACCTGGCCGCGACATTAATCCCCAGCATCGCCGTGCCGCTGTCGCTGGTGGGCACCTTCGGCGTGATGTACCTGGCCGGATTCAGCCTGAACAACCTGTCGCTGATGGCCCTGACGGTGGCCACCGGTTTTGTTATCGACGACGCCATCGTGGTGGTGGAAAACATCTCGCGCCGCCTGGAAAACGGCGAAACCCCGATGCAGGCGGCGCTTAACGGCTCGGCGCAGATTGGGTTTACCATTATTTCGCTGACCTTTTCGCTGATTGCGGTACTGATCCCGCTGCTGTTTATGGGCGATGTGGTCGGGCGCCTGTTCCGCGAGTTCGCCATTACCCTGGCGGTGGCGATCCTGGTGTCGATGGTGGTGTCCCTGACGCTGACGCCGATGCTGTGCGCCTACCTGTTGCGCCATATCCCGGCGGAACAACAGAGCCGGTTCAACCGCAAGGGCGGGCAGCTGTTCGACAAGCTGGTGGCCGGCTACGATCGCTGGCTGACGGTGGTGCTGGATCACCAGCGCCTGATGCTGTTGGTGGCGCTATTGACCCTGGCCCTTACGGCACTGCTGTATCTGGTGGTGCCGAAAGGCTTTTTCCCGCCGCAGGATACCGGCCTTATCCAGGGGGTAACCGTGGCCTCGCAGGATGTGTCGTTTAGCGAGATGGCGGCGCGACAGCAAAGGCTGGCGGATGTCATTCTCAAAAACCCGTCGGTGGCGAGCGTGTCCTCGACCATCGGCATCGACGGCAACAATACCAGCCTGAACAGCGGCCGGCTGCAGATAAACCTTAAGCCCTTCGCGGATCGCGACCTGCGCGCCGATGCGATTATCACGCAGCTTAAGCAGGCCGTCGCGGATATCGCCGGCATCCAGCTGTATCTGCAATCCGCGCAGGACCTGACGGTTAACGATCAGGTCACGCCCAGCCAGTACCAGTTCACCCTCGACGACGCGGACAGCGAAAACCTGGTCGCCTGGACGCCGAAAGTGGTGGCGGCGCTCGCGGGGCGGCCGGAGTTCAGCGAGGTGGTGAGCAATCTACAGGATCAGGGCCAGGTGGCCTACGTGGAACTGAACCGCGACGCGGCGGCGCGCTACGGCATTACCGCCGCCGATGTGGATACCGCATTATATAACGCCTTCGGGCAGCGCCTGGTGTCGACGATCTTTACCCAGTCCAATCAATATCGCGTGGTGCTCGAGGTGCTGCCGAAGTACCAGCAGTCGCCGGCGTCGCTGGACGATATCTACCTGGCCACCAATCTTACCGACGGCACGAGTACGGCCAGCACCTCGGGCAGTTCGGGTTCGTCCGGCGCCACGACGACATCAAGCGCATCGAGCGGTTCCACCACCAGTTCCCCAGCCGGCATGGTGAAACTCACCGCTATCGCCGCAATCCACCTGCGTACCGGGTCGCTGCTGTACGCCAGGCTCAATCAGTTCCCGGCGGTCACCCTCTCCTTTAACCTGCAACCCGGCTATTCGCTGGAAGACGCGCAGCAGGCGATAACCAACGTGACCGATGAGCTGAAACTGCCGTCCAGTATTACCCTGCGCTACCAGGGCGAAACCTCGGCGTTCCAGAGCGCCACCGATAACACCCTGTGGCTTATCCTGGCGGCGCTGATAACCATGTATGTGGTGCTGGGCATCCTGTACGAAAGTTTTATCCATCCGGTGACGATTTTGTCCACCCTGCCCTCGGCGGCGGTGGGCGCCCTGCTGACGCTGCTGTTCGCCGATACTGAGTTCAGCCTGATAGCGCTTATCGGCGTCATCCTGCTGATCGGTATCGTCAAGAAAAACGCCATCATGATGATCGACTTTGCGCTGGAGGCGGAGCACCACCAGCATCTTACGCCGCGTGAGGCCATCCACCAGGCCTGTCTGCTGCGCTTCCGGCCGATTCTGATGACCACCATGGCGGCGTTGCTGGGCGCGCTGCCGCTAATGCTGGCGCACGGATCCGGCGCCGAGCTGCGCCGGCCGCTGGGGCTGGTGATCGTCGGCGGCCTGATATTCAGCCAGGTGCTGACGCTGTTTTCCACGCCGGTGATCTACCTGTGGTTTGACGGCCTGTCGCAGCGCGCGCAGCGGACATGGCGCCGTTACGGCCGCCAGGAGCGCTGATGAATATCTCGCGCGTGTTTATTTTTCGCCCGGTGGCGACACTGTTGCTGACGCTGGCCATTGTGCTGCTCGGCCTGCTGGGCTACCGGCTGCTGCCGGTGGCGCCGCTGCCGCAGGTGGATTTTCCGACCATCATGGTCAGCGCCAGCCTGCCCGGCGCCAGTCCGGAAACCATGGCCGCGACGGTGGCCACGCCGCTGGAACGCGCCCTGGGACAAATCGCCGGCATCAGCGAAATGACGTCCAGCAGCGGGCAGGGCTCCACCAACGTGATATTGCAGTTTGACCTGGACCGGGATATCAACGGCGCGGCGCGCGATGTGCAGGCGGCGATCAATGCCGCGCGCAGCCTGCTGCCTTCCAGCATGCCCTCGCTGCCCACCTACCGCAAAGCCAACCCGTCCGACGCGCCGATCGTCGTGCTGGCCCTGACCTCCCCCACCCGCACCAGCGGGGAGTTATACGATCTGGCCTCCAGCGAAATCCAGCAAAAAATCGCCCAGGTCGAGGGCGTCGGCCAGGTATCGCTGTTGGGCAGCTCGCTGCCGGCGATACGCATTGAGCTGAGCCCGCAGATGATCACCCACTTCGGCTTATCCCTGGATACGGTGCGCAGCGCCATCGCCAACAGCACCAGCAATTTACCCAAGGGGATATTGCAGGGGGACAGGCAATCCTGGGTGGTGGACGGCAACGGCCAGCTGGATCTGGCGCGCGATTACCGGGCGCTTATCGTCAGCTATCAAAACGGCACCGCCGTGCGGCTGGGGGATGTGGCCACGGTCTACGACTCGGTGGAGGATAAATACAACGTCGGATACTACAACCAGACCCCGTCGGTGATGATTGGCGTGACCCGCCAGGCGGGCGCCAATATGCTGGAAACCATCGACGCCATCAAGGCGCGGCTGCCGGCGCTGTCCGCCACCCTGCCCGGCGACGTCGGTTTGCATATGGTGGTGGATCGCTCGCCTAACGTGCGTTCCTCGCTGCGCGATACCGAAGAAACGCTGCTGATCGCCGTCATACTGGTGATCGCGGTGGTGTTTGTCTTCCTGCGCAACCTGCAGGCGGTGATTATCCCGGCCCTGGCGCTGCCGGTATCCCTGATCGGCACCTGCGCGGTCATGTACCTGCTGGGCTATAGCCTGGACAACCTGTCGCTGATGGCGCTGATTATCTGCACCGGGTTCGTGGTGGACGACGCCATCGTGGTATTGGAGAACATCACCCGTTATATCGAACAGGGCCTGGGGCCGGTGCGCGCTTCAATCCGCGGCGCGCAGGAGGTCAGTTTCACCGTGCTGGCGATGACATTGTCCCTGGTGGCGGTGTTTATCCCCATCCTGCTGATGGGCAGTATCGTCGGCCGGTTGTTTCGCGAGTTCGCGATAACGCTCACCGTCTCGCTGCTGATTTCGATGGTGGTCTCGCTGAGCCTCACCCCGATGCTGTGTTCCCGGCTGCTCAAGCGCAAGCCGCCGGTGACCCGCAAGCCGCCGCGGCTCTATGTGCTGATCGAGCGCGGGCTGGCCCGGCTGCTGGCGGCCTACGCCGTTGCCCTGGCCTGGGTCATGCGCCACCAGCGCCTGACGCTGTTCAGCCTGGTGCTGACCGTGATGCTGAATATTTTTCTCTATACCGTGGTGCAGAAAGGCTTTTTCCCCAACCAGGATACCGGCCTGCTGATGGGCATGCTGCGCGCCGACCAGAACGTCTCGTTCCAGGCCATGAAACCCAAGCTGCAGGAATTTTCGCGCATCATCCAGCAGGATCCGGCGGTGGACGGCGTGCTCTCCTCCATGGGCAGCGGCGGCTTCGGCTCGCGCAACAGCGCCAACTTTTTCGTGCACCTGAAGGATTTCAGCCAGCGGGACGCCAGCGCCGCCGAGGTAGCCAACCGCCTGACCGCCAAAGGTCTTAACCAGCCCGGCGTCCAGCTGTTCCTGATGCCGGCGCAGGATTTGCATATCGGCGGCCGCAGCGCCAACGCCCTTTACCAGTACAGCCTGCAGGCCGACGACCTCGATACCCTGCGGCTCTGGACGCCGAAGGTCAAGGCGGCGCTGGAAAAGATCCCGCAGCTTACCGGGGTGGACGCCGATTCCCAGACCGGCGGCCAGGAGGTGATGCTGAATATCGACCGGGATAAGGCCACCCGGCTGGGCGTGAACGTGCAGATGCTCGATACCCTGCTCAATAACGCCTTCAGCCAGCGGCAGATCGCCACGCGTTATAAAACCCTTAACCAGTACCATGTGGTGATGACCCTGGACGCCGCGTTCACCGTCGATCCGGCGGTCCTGAACGAGCTGATGGTGGTCAATGGCCAGGGCCAGCAAATCCCTATTGCCGCCTTTGCCAGTTTCAGCGGCGCCAACGCCTCGTTATCCGTGGCGCATCAAGGGCAATCCGCCACCAGCACCGTGGCGTTTAACCTGGCGGACGGCGTGTCCCTCGAGCAGGCGCAGCAGCTTATCAAGACGGCCATGGCGCAGATTGGCCTGCCGTCCACCATCCAGGGCGGCTTCCAGGGCACCGCCAAGGCCTTTACGGCGCTGGCCTCCAGCATGCCCTGGCTGATACTCGCCGCGCTGGCGGCGGTCTACATCGTGTTGGGCATGCTGTACGAGAGTTATATCCATCCGTTGACCATCCTGTCCACTCTGCCCTCCGCCGGGCTTGGCGCCCTGTTGCTGTTGATTATCACCGGCACCCAGCTCACGGTGATCGCCCTGATCGGCATTTTGTTATTGATAGGCATCGTTAAGAAAAACGCCATTATGATGATCGATTTTGCCCTGGCGGCGGAACGGACCCAGGGGCTCAGCCCGCAGCAGGCGATTACCCAAGCCTGCCTGATGCGTTTCCGGCCGATTATGATGACCACGCTGGCGGCCTTTTTTGGCGCCCTGCCGCTGGCGCTGGGCAGCGGCGGGGATGCGGATTTGCGCAGCCCGCTGGGCATGGCGATTGCCGGCGGCCTGGCGCTGAGCCAACTGCTGACCCTGTTCACCACCCCGGTGGTGTATCTGTATATGGACCGGCTAAGCCGTTCCGGCAAGCGGGCCTGGCGGCGTTTTGGCAAAACCGGCGCGGCCTGAAGCCGGTAACCCGACGATGGCGCCTCACCCTTCTTACTTATGATTTCGGACAACAGTGACTTTATGATAACGATATTCCCACATCCCGCCCTGAAGCTGCTGCCCCTGGCGCTGGCGTTGATCCTGGCCGGCTGTATGGTGGGCCCGGACTACCGGCGGCCGGCGATGACGGTGCCGCTTGAATTTAAACAGGCGAAGGGCTGGACGCAGGCCGCGCCGCGGGATGAGGCGGGCAAGGGGGAATGGTGGGCGGTGTACCGGGATCCGACGCTTTCCGGCTTATTGGGCCAGGTGCGGATTTCCAACCAGAACGTGGCGCAGTATGAAGCGCTGTACCGCCAGGCGCGGGCGCTGACGGCCGCCTCGCGCGCCAATCTGTACCCGACGGTCACCGGCACCGCCGACACCACGCGCAGCGGCACCCGGACCGCCGCCGCCACGACGCATGAGGCGCAGGTCAGCGCCAGCTGGGAGCTGGACCTGTGGGGTAAGCTCAGACGCACGGTGGAGGAAAACCAGGCCAATGCCCAGGCCAGCGCCGCCGAACTGGCCAATATTACCCTGAGCGCCCAATCAGAGCTGGCGCAGGATTATTTCCAGCTGCGGGTCATGGATGAGCAGATAGCGCTGTATCAGGAGAGCGTCGAGGCCTACCAGCGCTACCTGAACATTATCGAGAATAAATACCGCGCCGGGAGCGAGTCCCGCGGCACCCTGGCGCAGGCGCAAACCCAATTGGAGAGCGCCCGCGCTTCCGCGCTGGATTTACAGTGGCAGCGCGCGCAGCTTGAACACGCCATTGCGGTGCTGATCGGCCGGTCGCCGGCGCAGTTCAGCCTGCCCGCCGCCAGGCTCACCGCCACCCTGCCCGTTATCCCGGTGGCGCTGCCGTCACAACTGCTGCAACGCCGGCCGGATATCGCCTATGCGGAGCGCAGCGTCGCCGCGGCCAACGCCGCCGTCGGCGTGGCGCAGGCCGCCTATTACCCCGACCTGACCCTGAGCGCCAGCGGCGGTTTCCAAAGTTCGGTGCTGCATAATCTGATTTCCATGCCGAACCGGGTATGGTCGCTGGGACCGGAACTGAGCGGAACGCTGCTGGACTTCGGCGCCACCAAGGCATCCGTTGAGCAGGCGCGGGCCGCTTACGACGCCAGCGTCGCCAGCTATCGCCAGAGCGTGCTGTCGGCGTTTGAGGAAGTGGAAAATTATTTGGTGGAGCTGTCGACCCTGGAGGCGGAAACCGCCGCGCAGCAGCGCGCCGCCGAGTCCGCGCAGGAGTCGGCCCGCGTTACGCTTAACCAGTACCGGGCGGGGATGATTGATTACCTGGATGTCGCCACCACCCAAAATACCAGCCTGTCGCAGCAGCAAAACCTGCTGTCGCTGCGCAGCACCCAATGGGTGGCCAGCGTTCAGCTGATCGTCGCCCTCGGCGGCGGCTGGCATGACGAAGACCGTCGGTAGGCCGTCACGGACGTCGCCCTTATTCCGCCGGCGCCGGCGCGCGCGCCGTCAATGCGCAGGCCGCCACCCAGACGCGCCCCTGGCGGATTTCCACCGGCCAGGCGCTGACCGATAGGCCTGCATCCTCCAGGCAGCAACCGTCGCGCAGGCGGAAATGTTTTTTATACAGCGGCGAAATCACCACCGGCTCGCCTGCGACATCGCCCACCAAGCCGCGCGCCAACACGTTGGCGCCGCTGCCCGCCTCATGATTGGATAAAGCATATACCCGGCCTTCCCCGCCGGCCGGGCCCGCGGCCGACGGCAGGTAAAACAGGGCTATCTGCCGTTGCCCTAAACGCGCGGCGATGCCGGCATGGGCCGGGATATCACCGAGCATGCACACCGGTCGCCAGCCGGTTTCCTCAACGGCGGACGACGGCCCGGGGCCATTTCCTGCCGCGGCTGGCAACGCCCCCATGGACACCTCATAGCACGCATCGCCCTCGGGCGGCGCGCTTACGCCCGCCCGCGATTTTTCTTCCGGCCGTGCGGGCCGGATCTGGGATCGCTGCGCCATCATGACCACCGCTTCATCCGGCCGGTCGCTGTTGATAAATCCCCGGAACAACGCCAGCCGGCCGGCATCCGCCAGGGTGGTTTGCCATTCGCACTGGTAACTCGCCACTACCGACTGCATTTCCTGTTCAAGCTCGGCGCAGATGCCGAGCGCGTCATCGACGATCACCCGCTGCAGATAGTTTACGCCGCCTTCCAGATTATCCAGCCAGGTGCTGGTGCGCTGCAGCCGATCGGCAGTGCGGATATAAAACATCAGCAGGCGGTCGATCATGACGATAAGGCCGTCGGCATCCAGATCGGTGGCAAATAAATCCGCGTGGCGCGGTTTCATGCCGCCATTGCCGCAAATATACAGGTTCCAGCCTTTGTCGGTGGCGATAATGCCGATATCCTTGCCCTGCGCTTCCGCGCATTCACGCGTACAACCGGAAACACCCAGCTTGAATTTATGCGGCGCGCGCAGGCCCTTGTAGCGGTTTTCCAGTCTGATGGCCAGCCCGGTGGAATCCTGCACGCCGAAGCGGCACCAGGTTGAGCCGACGCAGGATTTTACCGTGCGCAGCGATTTACCGTAGGCATGCCCGGTTTCAAAACCGGCGGCCACCAGTTCCCGCCAAATGGCCGGCAGCTGTTCCATCCTGGCGCCGAACAGCGCGATGCGCTGGCCGCCGGTCACCTTGGTGTATAAATTATAACGGGCAGCCACCTGGCCCACGGCAATCAGCCCCGCAGGGGTGACTTCCCCGGCGGGCATGCGCGGCACGACGGAATAGGTACCGTCCTTCTGGATATTGGCGAAAAAACGATCGTTGGTATCCTGCAACGGCAGATGTTCGGGTTGCAATAGAAAGTCGTTCCAGCAGGAAGCCAGCAGGGAACCGGCCAGCGGTTTGCAGATTTCACATCCCAGGCCATGGCCATATTGTGCCAGCAGTTGGCTGAAGGTACGGATACGGTTGACGCGAATCAGGTGATACAACTCCTGGCGTGAATAGGCAAAGTGTTCGCACACGTCTTTTTTCACCACCACGCCCTGTTGCGACAGCTCATATTCCATGACCTGCCTGACCAGCGGTACGCAGCCGCCGCAGCCGGTGCCGGCGCGGGTGCAGGTTTTCACCGCCGCCAGATCGCGCGCCCCCGCCGCCACCGCCGCGCGGATATCTCCTTTGCTGACGTTATGGCAGGAGCAAACCTGGGCGCTGTCAGGCAGGGAGGCCACGCCCGCGGCCTTCGGCGCGTCCCCCGAGCCGGCCGGCAGGATCAGGCTTTCCGGTCGTTCCGGCAGGGGCATGCCATTGAGTATCATCTGCTGCAGGGTACTGAACTCCGCGCTGTCGCCCACCAGCACCGCGCCCAGCAGGCGGGTTTTATCCCCGGAAACCACGATTTTTTTATAGATCTGCCGCGGGCCGTCGGTCCATAGATAGCTTTGGCAGCCCGGGGCGGCGCCCTGGGCGTCCCCCAGCGAGCCGACTTCGACGCCCAGCAGTTTCAGCCGGGTACTGAGATCCGCCCCGCTAAATACCGCCTCCTCCCCGGCAAGACATGACGCCAGCGCGCGCGCCATCTGATAACCGGGCGCCACCAGCCCAAACAAGGCGTCGCGCCACGCGGCGCATTCGCCGATAGCGAAAATATGGGCATCCGAGGTCACGCACCGATCGTCGATAGCCAGTCCTCCGTGCGCGCCGAGCGTCAGTCCGCACTGATGGCCCAACCGGTCCATGGGACGGATACCGGCGGAAAACAGGATAAGATCGGTATCAAGCGACCCGCCGTCGGCAAATTCCAGCCGCAGGCCGTCTTGGCCGGCAGGGGTGATACGGCGGGTGTTTTTGCCGGTGTGCACGGTTACCTGCAAAGCGTCGATTTTCCGCCGCAGCATGGCCGCGCCGCCTTCATCAAGCTGCACCGCCATCAGCCGCGGGGCAAACTCGATCACATGGGTTTCCAGTCCCAGCTGCCGCAGGGCATTGGCGGCTTCCAGCCCCAGCAGGCCGCCGCCGATCACCGCGCCGCGCCGTGACTGGCGCGCCCGCGCGGCGATGGCGTCAAGATCGTCCAGGGTTCGGTACGTCAGGCAGCCGGGTAGATCGCAGCCGGGAATCGGCGGCACAAAGGCATAGGATCCGGTGGCCAGCACCAGCCGATCGTAGGGCGTTGTTCCGCCGTGGTTATCCGTCAGGCATTGCCGCTGACGATCGATGGCGGTAACGGTGGTGGCGCCGCGCAATTCGATGTCATGCAACGCAAAAAAACCGTCGGGCACCAGCGACAGCGATCCCGCGCTGCGCCCGGAAAAATACGCCGACAAATGTACTCTATCGTAAGCGGGGCGGCGCTCGGCGCCGAAGACGATGATGCGGTAACGCCGGTGCAGCTCGCGCGCCACCAGCTGTTCCAGAAAATACTGGCCCACCATGCCGTGGCCGATGACAGCTAATACGGGTTTGTTCATAACAAAAGTCCTTACATAAAAAAAAGGCGTCCAAAAACATGCAATGACTGCATGCTTTTGGACGCCTTTATCCTTGACCCGCGCTACGCCGCCATTGGCTTAACACGAAGTCATATCCTGATGTCGCTTACCCCCGGCCCGCCGTTATGGCCGGCCGGTCAATATCTCTTCCACCGCCAGGATGGCCGCGGCCACTTCCGTCAGCTTTTTATTTTGGTTCATTGCCATACGCCGCAGGGCGTTATAGGCCTCTTCCTCGCTTAACCGCTGATGACGCATCAGCAGCAGCTTGGCGTCTTCGACTTGCCGCCGGTCATTAAGGGTGGCGCGCAGTTGCGCCAGCTCATCGGCCAGTTCCCGCAGCCGGCGCGATTGTTGCCCGACGAGAGATAATACCGATCGTCCCAGCTGCGGGCTGAGGCCGTTATTGCCCAGCGGCTCAGCGGCGTCGTCCGGTCCGGCGGCGGCAACGAATACGCTATACTCCACCGGTTGGTCCATCTGACGCGCCAGCAGGGCTTCCAGCGCGGCATCTCCCGGCCAGTCGCCCGCGGCGTCTTGCGCGGCGTCGATGCCGGCCCGGCATAATTGCATCAATACCGCCGCCAGTCCGTCCTCGACCCCCTTCATCAGGTCGATACGGCGGGTCGTCGCCTCATACCAACGCAGGCTGTGATCCGCGGCGATGTTACCCGTGAGAACGATGCGGCGCAGCCGCTCGACATCGCAATCGCCGTCACGCGCCATCTCGCCCCAGCGCTGCAGGTTAAGGGGATCGCTGAATTCGCCGAAGGTGGCGAAACACCGCTCCTGGCCTTCAATCAGGTCCAGCAACTGTTGGCGGGCGGCGGCGCTAAATGCGCGCGCGGCAAACACCGCCGCGCCCTGCGCCCGTTCCTGCCCCGCCAGCTCTTTGCCCTGCATAAAGCTGAACATGGCGATCAACGCCCGGGAAACAGCCGGCTCCGCCGCCGTATCCGCCGCCTCGAATACCAGCGCCAGCAGGCTGCGGATCACCGCGTTGAATACCGCCGCCGCCTGCGCCTGATCGATCCCGGCCCGCCGGATGCGGCGGCGTAACGCTGGCAAACGTCCCAGCGCATAACATACCGCGGCAATTCGCCCCAGCCTTTGGCTGTCGGACGCCGGCCGATTGACGCCTTCCTCCCGGCCCAATAGCCGCAATACGGCACGCTCGGCAATAACGGCATCGCGCGCCGGTTTTTCAAGCGTATCGGCGTGCAAGCCCGAGCTCAGGTAAAGGGTGGTTACGCCACGTTCGCGTTGCAGCATATGCACCAATTGACTGACCGCCCCCACCAGTTCGCCGGTTTGCAGCAAACGTCGCAACGCCGCGATCTCGCTTTGCCGCGAGGCCTGCAGGAAACGAATAGCGGTGGAAGTATCGGCAATCAATGGGTTCATTTATCCAGTCCGGAATTGCCACGACGTGACCTGATAAACGCATATTACGTACCGCAGGACACCGGCGCCCTGCGCAGAATCAACTTTATCTGCGTCGCGCCGCTGTCTTTTCGGCCGCGCCGGGTCGGCGCGGCGCCGTTAAACCTGTGCCGTATCCCGGGCGGCGGCCGCGCCGATGCGCGCCAGAGTCGGCCACACTTTCATCAACGTGGTAACGATGGTATCCAGATCCGCGCGGGTAGCGCCGTCACGGGCCTGCACCGACATCCCCTGCAGGATACAGGTCAGGTATTTCGCCAGGGTGGGCACATGAGTGCCGGCCGGCAATTCTCCCTGGGCCTGGCGCGCGCGCAGGAAATCCGCCAGCATGTTTTCCTGGAAATGGTGCCGCGCGCGCAGCAGTTTCGCCACGGCGTCGGATGAAGACGAGAGCGCGGCGGACGTACAGATAATAAAGCAGCCCGAGGGCAAATCTTTGTCGGTGTACAGCGCCGCGGTATCGCGCAGGAAATTTTCAACCGCCTGCGCCGCCGTACAGGCGGGGTCGGCCAGCAGCACCTTGCCCCGTTCGGCGAATTTCGCCACGTAGCGTTCGGCCGCCGCG
Organism: Sodalis sp. C49; assembly: GCF_046352915.1. Taxonomy (NCBI): domain Bacteria; kingdom Pseudomonadati; phylum Pseudomonadota; class Gammaproteobacteria; order Enterobacterales; family Bruguierivoracaceae; genus Sodalis; species Sodalis sp. C49. The sequence goes on from NZ_CP163303.1 coordinate 2,882,268, forward strand.
CGGAACAGGCCTTCCTTATTGCCGAACTCGCCGTACAGCGTCGGGGCCTTGGCCCCGGTGGCCTCCACCAGATCGGTCAGCGAGGTCGCTTCGTAGCCGTGGCGCCAGAACAGTTCCAGCGCTTTATCCAGCGCATCGTCACGGTCGAACTGTTTTGGGCGTCCGCGTCCTTTCCGTATGGGCGCAACATGATCGGTATTCATAACATCCTCTCTTATCGCATTTTTATGCCTGGCATCTTGCCGCTTGCACAACGTCCTTGTGGATATCAGCCGGCACCTATATAATTAACGATCATTACAAAAATTACAAGTGCCTTTCGTCACATTGCCCAAAGAATGTTAAATTTGGCGGCCATGCCTGTTCCTCCCTTGCGGCGGCCTCTCCAACCCAAAGTGGGTGAGCGTTGACAATAAAAATAAATTTTTATTATTAACAATGGCTTATCTATTATATTAACGATCATTAAAAATTTAGTTGATCAACGCCGTCAGGAGGACTAGTATTTACTTATCGAACGTTAACAAATAGCGTTGACCCACAAATCCTGCAACCAGAGTGCATAGAGAGATAAGATTATGAAAAACGTAAAATATGCCATCGCCGCCATCGCCCTGAGCGCCGTCTCTTTCGGTAGTTTTGCCGCAGAACTGGCGACCTCCGCCCCGGCGGGTCAGCAGCCGGTAGGCGTCATCAGCGCCACCGGCGGCGCCAACCTGTCTTCGCTGGAAAGCCAGCTGTCCGCCAAGGCTTCGGCCGAAGGCGCGAAGTCTTTTGTGATTACCTCCACCACCGGCCAGAATAACCTGCATGGCACGGCGGTAATTTACCAATAAGGATGGCGCCATGATGAACAAAGTTAATCTTGGTATCGTTGCCCTGGCCGCCATGGTGTCGTTCGGCAGTGTTGCCGCCGACACCATCAATACCGCCCGGTATGAGCCTCACCAGGTGGTATTGACGACCGTGGGCGCCAGGACAGGGTTGCCTACCCTGCCCGGTCATGGCAGTGAACGCGCCGTACGCGTCGATAACCGCGCCTATCCGGTAACGTCGGTGTCGGGGCGCAATAATATGCACAGTACGTCGGTCGTTTATGAATAGCGCTTTACCGGCGAGTCATCAAAAAACCCGGGCTTGGCCCATTCATTATTTTCCCTAAAGCGTTTGCGTAATATCATCGCGCAAACGCTTTTTTTTACGTTGTAACAAAATAACGCTTTCTTTTCTCCTGCCCGTTGCTATCCTCTGTCAGGAATATTCTTAATTATATCTTTATTAAAATAAATAAAAGCCCTAAATAAGCTTTTTCCTATGTTAATGAATAAATTAGCCCTGCCGTTTTCCGCCAAATTTACGCTTCCATGCAATAAACGCAAATAGAAACATCTGTGCCAAATATCTTTACGGTTGCCGCCGTTGACCCCTTTTAACGAATGGATAATCATCTAACGGTAACGTAATTATTAATATATGGAGCAAAACAATGCGTCGCATTTTAGCATTTGTCGGAATTATTGTTCTTAGCGCCGCGCTTAGCGGTTGCCTGTGGCCACCTCCTTGGGGCGGCGGCGGCGGTCATGGCGGCGGCGGCGGTTATCACCATGGCGGCGGACCGGGCCGCGGCTAAGGGTTGCGATCCTCTGGTATAAAACCCATTGAGAGCTGCGCCCCAACTGTCAGGTGCTTTTATTGACAGTTGGCGGCGCAGTTTTTTTTGCCGCCCGTCCGCTGAGGCGGCGGGTTAACCGCTCCCCTGGCCTGGCGGTTATCTCAAAGCGCAATATCCCTCTTACCGTCCTTGCAGTTATCCTGCAACCACGCCAGAATCGGCAATAATCGCCTTACTGTTAAAAAGGATGGGTTATGACCGAGCTGCGTCGATTTAAACAGGTCGATGTGTTTACCGCCACTGCGTTGATGGGCAATCCCCTGGCGGTGATCCTGGATGCCGATGGCTTATCCGATCGGCAGATGCTGGCCGTGGCCCGCTGGACTCATTTATCCGAAACCACGTTTGTCCTGCCGCCTTCGGCCGCCGGCGCCGATTATCATGTGCGTATTTTCTCCCCGGCAGGAGAATTGCCTTTTGCCGGCCATCCCACGCTCGGCACTGCCCATGCGATGCTGGAAAGCGGCTTTAGGGCCAAGGCGGCCGATAGACTCATCCAGGAGTGCGGGGTGGGCCTGGTCGCCCTCGATATCACCCGCGCCGGATGGCTGGCGTTCCAGGCGCCCGAGGCCAAAATCTATACGGTGAACGAAAGTTATTTCCCCCTGCTTAACGCCGCCGTGGGCGGCGCGACGACGGTCACCTGGTCTCCGCCGGTCGTGGTGGACATGGGGATCCGCTGGCTGGTGGCCCGGGCCGACAGCGCGCTGTCTTGTTTGCGGATGCAACCGGACGCCGTCGCCCTGGAGCGGTTGCTCAAGCGTTGCGAAGCGAACGGCCTGGCGGTATATGGCCTGCACGAGGCAAACGGCCCGGCGGATTATGAAGTCAGGGCCTTTTTGGTGGAACAGGGCGCCCTGGTGGAGGATCCGGTCACCGGCAGCGCCAATGCCTGCCTGGCGCGCCTGCTGCACGCCCAGGGATTTCCTGATAATCCGGCGTTTGCCGAGTCCTGGCGCGTCCGCCAGGGCACGGTCCTGGGGCGCGACGGCCAGGTCAGCGCGCGCTTTATCGACGGCGTGCCGTGGATTGCCGGCCAATCGGTCACCGTGATCGACGGCACGTTCAGGCTGTAGCCGTCAGGTAAATGTTAATAACCTGCATCCTTACTGTTAATAATTAGCAACAATCTGCAAACGGTGTGGCTATTGCGCATCAATCATTAACGACTACCTTTAACACTATCTTAGTGGCCGCCATGGCAAAGATGCACATGATAGGTGGTGGTCGTTATTTGAGGTAGCCTGATGAGCCAGACAGACTGCACGATTATTTTTGACGGTGTGCCGCTGACCGGCAAAGCGGATACGCCGCTGGTGGATTTCCTGGCCGCGCGGGGCGTCAACCTGCCCCATGTCTGTTATCACCCGGCGCTGGACCCGCTGAAAACCTGCGATGTCTGTTGGGTGGAGCAGGACCATCAGCTGGTGCGCGGCTGTACCCTGCGCACCCGTGACGGCATGGTGCTCAACAGCCGGGGCGCGCAGGCCCGGGCGGCGCAAGTCGAGGGCATGGACCGGCTGCTGGCCAAGCACGAGCTGTATTGCACGGTATGCGAGCACAATACCGGCGACTGTACCCTGCACAACACCATGGCGGATATGCATATCCCCATCCAGCGTTATAAGTTCGAGCGCAAGCCGTATGCGAAGGACCATTCCAATCCATTTTACACCTACGATCCCGATCAGTGCATCCTGTGCGGCCGCTGCGTGGACGCCTGCCAGAACGTCGAGGTCAACGAGACGCTGAGTATCGACTACAGCGCGGATCATCCGCGCGTACTGTGGGACGGTGGTGAAAAAATCGCCGGCTCCAGCTGCGTCAGCTGCGGTCACTGCGTCACGGTCTGTCCCTGCAACGCCTTGATGGAAAAAACCATGCAGCCGGACGCCGGGCCGTTTACCGCCATGTCTCCCGATCTGAAACGCCCGCTGATCGATATGATCAAAACCCTCGAGAACACCACCGGCGCGGAAATCATTACCGGTATCTCCATGATGGATATGCACTGGCGCCAGCCGGAAATCAAACGCACCAAAACCGTCTGCACCTATTGCGGCGTGGGCTGTTCGTTTGAAATGTGGACCCGTGACCGGCATATCCTGAAAGTGCAGCCGATGGTGGATGCGCCGGCCAACGGCATCTCCACCTGCGTCAAAGGTAAATTCGGCTGGGATTTCGTCAACAGCGAAGCGCGCCTGACCACGCCGCTGATTCGTGAAAACGGCCGTTTCCGCAAGGCCGGCTGGGATGAAGCGCTGGATCTGGTGGCCCGCCGCCTGCTGGAGATACGCAATACCCACGGCGCCGAAAGCATCGGGTTTATCGGTTCCAGCAAAGCCAGCAATGAAGAAGCCTACCTGACGCAAAAAATCGCCCGGCTGATTATCGGCACCAATAGCGTCGACAATTCGTCCCGCTACTGCCAGAACCCCGCCACCATGGGTCTGTTCCGCACCGTGGGATATGGCGGCGACGCCGGTTCCATCCAGGATCTGGAACGGGCCGAGCTGATTATTATCGTCGGCAGCAATACCGCCGAGAATCATCCGGTGATCGCCGCCCGTCTCAAGGCGGCGCGCAAGCACCGCGGCCAGCGGCTGATTGTCGTGGATCCGCGTAAACACGAAATGGCGGAACGCGCGGATCTATTCCTGCGCATCAACTCCAGCACCGATATGGTCTGGGCGTCCGCCATGGCGCGTTATATGTTTGATCATGGCTATGCGGATACGGACTTCCTGGCGGCACGGGTAAACCAGGTGGACGCGTACCGCCAATCCCTGGCGCCTTTTACCCTGGCGTTCGCCGAGCGGATCACCGGCATCGCGCGCCGGCAGTTGATTGACGCCGCCGAAATGATTGGCCGGGCATCCTCCGTCTGCATACTGTGGGCGATGGGCATTACCCAGCACAGCCACGGGGCGGATACCAGCACGGCGCTGTCGAACCTGCTGCTCGTGACCGGCAACTACGGCCGGCCCGGTACCGGCGGATACCCGATGCGCGGCCATAATAACGTGCAGGGGGCCAGTGATTTCGGCTGCCTGAAGGATTTTTATCCCGGCTATGAAAAGGTCACCGATCCCCAGGTGCGCGCCAAATGGGCCAAGGCCTGGGGCGTGGCGCCGGACCGCCTGTCCGATAAGGCCGGCGACGATAATTTCACCATGGTGAAGCATGCGAAAGAGAAAAAAATCAAGGCGATGTATGTGATTGGCGAGGAAACGGCATTCTCTGACGCCGATGCCGCCAATGTGCATGAGGGGTTTACCAATCTGGATTTTCTGGTGGTGCAGGACCTGTTTATGAGCCGCACCGCCGAATTCGCCGACGTGGTGTTGCCCGGCTGCCCGAGCGTGGAAAAAGAGGGGTCGTTTGTGAATACCGAGCGCCGCATCCAGCGTTTTTATGAAGTGATGCCGCCGCTCGGCGATAGCCGGCCGGACTGGCGCATCCTCACCGACCTGGCGGCCAGGATGGGCCATCCCTGGGGTTACACCCATCCTTCGCAGATCATGGCCGAGGCCGCCGGTATCGCCAAGGTCTTCGCCGGCGTGACCTATGAACGGCTGGCGGGATGGCAATCGCTGCTTTGGCCGGTCAAGGCCGACGGTACCGACACGCCGCTGCTGTATACCGACGGTTTCCATACCGAGGACGGCAAAGCCGTCCTTTATCCGCTGGAATGGAAGCCACCCGCCGAGGCGCAGGACGGCGAATATGATTTAATGCTGAATAACGGCCGGATGCTGGAGCATTTCCAGTCCACCAACCAGACCGGACGCGGAGGTCGCCTCCTCTCCCTGTCGCCGGACTGGTTTGTGGAAATCAGCCCGGGGCTGGCGGCGGAGCGGGGCATCGAGGAAGGCGCCTGGCTACGCCTGGCCTCGCGGCGCGGCGCCGTCGAGGTGCCGGCGGTGATTACCGATCGGGTGCAGGGCAATACCCTGTTTCTCCCCATTCATCTGGGCAAGGACGGCGTTAACGCCCTGACCGGCGAGCATCACGATCCGGATGTGAACACCCCCGCCTATAAAGAGCTGGCGGTTAAACTTACCGTACTGCCCCGGGAGAACATGGTTTCGCCCCTGCCGCGCCATAATTTCCGCTATGGCTCCCGTACCCCCATCGACAAGGTGCCCGTGGAGCAGAAATGGCGGCGCGACGATTACCTGCCGCCGCCTGAACAAGAACCTCATCCGGAGAAATTCTAATGGCTAAACCTATCGGTTATACGGTGGAGGCTCCGAAAATCGGGCCGGATGCCCATGAGGAGCTGGAACGCTTGCTGCAAACCCTGCACGAGCACGGCGTGCTGCGCCTGGCCAACGACCTGGTGGCCGCCAATAACCAGATAGCGCGGGTGCTGGTCAACGGGCTCAACCGGGAAGGCTCGCTGAACGTTATCCAGAACCTGTCGGTGCTGGCCATGGCGTTATCCACCTTTCCTCCCGGTCAATTCTACAAGATGGTGTTCGCCGTGCGCGATATGGTCGATGTGATAAGCCGCGCGCGGGAAGGAAACGACGCTCCCCAGGATGCGCCGGGAGTCCGGGGACTGTATAAGATGCTTAACGACGACGCCTTCTGGCAGGGGATTACGCCGTTTATCGACGGCATGAAGGCCTTTAGCCGCCGCATGGATGAAGAGGTGGATAAACCCATCTCTTCGTTTACCGGCAAGCCCAGCGACGCCTGAGGTCAAACACGGCAATTGCTGCCGAAGCAAGGGTCCGATGGAACACGTTTCTGCGCTGCTGATTGCGCGCGCCCAGTTTGCCTTCACCATAGGTTTTCATATCGTGCTGGCCGCCTTTACCATCGGCCTGGCCCTTTTTTTGACGGCGCTGGAAGGCCTGTGGCTATGGCGGCGGCGCCAGGTCTATCTGGACCTGTATCGGTATTGGCTCAAGATCTTTGCGCTTAACGTGGCGGTGGGCGTGGTGTCCGGGGTGGTGATGGAGTTTGAGTTCGGCACCAACTGGGGGGTGTTCTCCGCGCGGGCGGGCGCGATTATCGGGCCGCCGATGTTTTATGAAGTGCTGGTGGCGTTTTTCCTGGAAGCCGGTTTTATGGGCATTATGCTGTTCGGCATGCAGAAGGTCGGGCCGAAACTGCATTTTTTCACCACCTGCATGGTGGCGCTGGGTTCCCTATTCAGCGCGTTCTGGATTATCTCCGCCAACTCCTGGATGCAAACCCCGGCGGGTTTTTTGATGGACGACGGCGGTCGTTTCCACCCGCAGGACTGGCTGGCGATTATCTTCAATCCTTCCTTTGGCTATCGGCTGGCGCATATGCTGCTGGCCGCCGTACTCGGCACCGCGTTTATGGTGGCGGCAGCCGGTGCCCGGCATCTGCTGCGCGACAGCCGCAATCCGGCGGCCCGGGTGATGTTTTCCTGGGCGCTGTGGACCGTGGCCGTCGCCGCGCCCTTGCAAATTATCGCCGGGGATTTGCACGGCGAAAATACCCTGCGCCACCAGCCGCAAAAAGTGGCCGCCATGGAGGGCGACTGGGACCGACCGCCGCCGGGCGCCGGGGAGCCGATGCGGCTGTTCGCGCTGCCGGACATGACGGCGCGGCGCAACCATTGGGAGGTGTCGATTCCCCGACTTGGCTCGCTCTATCTACGCCATAACCTTACCGGCACCATTAAAAGCCTGAATGAGTTTCCGCCCCAGGACATCCCGCCGGTGCCACTGGTGTTTTTCGCCTTTCGCGTCATGGTGGGCCTGGGGCTGGTGATGGCCCTGGCGGGCATCGCGGGCGTGGCGTTGCGCTGGCGGGGCGCCCTGTGGCGCGCGCGCTGGCTGCAGCGCATCATGGTGCCGCTGGCGCCGGCGGGATTTATCGCCATGCTGGCCGGTTGGGTGGTTACCGAGGCCGGCCGCCAGCCGTTTATGGTCTACGGCCTGACGCGTACCTATGAGGGGATCTCGCCGGTATCCATGGCCCTAATCATCGCCTCCGCCATCGCCGTGGCGATGGTTTATCTGCTGGTGTTCGGCACCGGGCTGCTCTTTATGCTGCGCCTGCTGGCGCAACCGCCCCGGCCGGGGGAAGAAGGTCCGGTGCCGTCGCTGGCGCGGCAGACCGGCGATGGCGCGACGTACGCGGGCCAGGACGCCGCGCCGCCGCCGGAGCAACACCCGTAACACGACGAATGCAGGAGTTTATCCTATGCCGGAGCTGATTTTTTCCGCCGCCGCGCTGCAACTGTTATCCGCCGCCGCGCTGGCCTTCAGCGTGCTGATCTATATCTTGCTGGACGGTACCGATTTGGGCGTCGGCATGCTGTATGCGTTCAACCGCGCCGAAGCGGATCGCCAGGTCATGACGCTCTCGCTGCTGCCCGTTTGGGACGGCAACGAGACCTGGCTGGTACTGGGCGGCGGCGGCCTGCTGGCCCTGTTCCCCGCCGCCTACGCCATTCTGCTGAGCGCCCTGTATCTGCCGGTATTTCTCATGCTGCTGGCGCTGATAGCGCGCGGCATGGCGATTGAATACCGCGACCGCGCCGACCCGCAAAAGCGGTGGCGGTTCGATCTGATGCTGATGGGCGGTTCGGCGCTGGCCGCCGCCGGCCAGGGCGTGATCATGGGTACGTTTATTCAGGGTATTCCCCATGACGGCGCGCATTATACCGGCGGCGGCTGGGAATGGCTGGGGGTATTTCCGCTATTCTGCGGCCTGGCGCTGATGGCCGGTTACGCGCTGCTGGGCGCCTGCTGGCTGATATGGCGTACGGAAGGAATGCTGCAGGCGCGCGCACGCGCGCTCGCCCGGCGGCTTGGCCCATTGGCCCTGGCGCTGGTTGCGCTGCTGACGCTGTGGACCGGCGGCCTGCATGAGGAGTACCGCCGGCATCTGTCCGATCTGCGTTTCACCCTGCCCGCCGCGCTGTTGCTGCTGGCGGTCGCCGGCGGATTCCGGCGGGCGCTGTCCGCCCGGGTTGCCCTGCTGCCGCTGTGCCTGGCGCTGGGGGGCGTGGTGCTGACATTCGCCCTGCTGCTGCTGGCGGTATATCCGGCGATGATCCCGCCCCGGCTGTCAATAAGCGCCGCGTCCTCGCCGCCCCTGAGCCAGGGATTTGTGCTGATTGGCTTCGCGGTGCTAATCCCCATCACCCTGGCTTACAACACCTTTGGTTTTTGGGTGTTTCGCGGCAAAATCCACGCTCAGGCCAAAGGCCCCTTATCGGGTAAGTGACCGGCGTCTTCCGCCAGCGCCCCCCGCGCGTCCTTTTGCGCCTTATGGGCCGCTTCCCGTTGCTGGTTTTTTTCCCGCAGCGCCTTGGCGCGGCTTTCAAGGCCCAGGTACAGCACCAGCGCCAGCAGCAGCGGCGCGATGAAATAGATCGCCCGGTAGGCCAGCAGGGCGGCGATAATGGTGCCATGGGACAGATGCTCGCTGCCCAGCATGGCGACAAATACGCCCTCGAGCACGCCGATGCCCGCCGGGATATGCACGATAACCCCGGCGATGCTGCTTACCAGCAGCACGCCGAGCACCAGCGGAAAATCGACTTTGTCGTTAAGCAAAATGTAGATAATGGCGGCCATCGCCAGCCAGTTGGCGCAGGAGGCCACCAGCTGCGCGCCGGCCATGCGCAGCGACGGCAGCACCAGCTTCTGGCCCTTGATGGTCCAGCGCCGGCGTTTGGCAAAGGCGCACAGCCAAAAATAAGCGGCGATCAGCAGCAGCAGGATCACGCCCGTCAGGCGCAGCGCCAGCTCGCCGATACCCCATTTAGCCGGCAGATGCAGCACCCCGAACGCGCAGACGATGCCGGAAAGCAGGATATATCCCAGCCAGTTGGTGGCCAGGCTCAGGCTGAAGATACGGGTGATGGCGCTGTTGGACAAACCGAGGCGTGAATAGAGCCGGTAGCGCATGCCGATGCCGCCGACCCAGGCGCTGAGGGTGAGGGTAAAGGCATAACAGATGAAGGAAACCAGCATCACCTGCTTTTTCGCCAGCTTATGGCCGCAATAGGCGCGGCCGATAAGATCGTAGACGCCATACAGCAGGTAACTGAACACCGCCAGCCCAATCACCATCAGCAGCGCATTGAGCCGGTAGCCGGTAATGGCCTGCTCCACATCATCCCAGTCCACCTTGCGGGCATAGACCACCAGCAAGATAATGACGCCGATAAAAAACAGGCCGGTCAGGATTTTTTTAGCCATCGACCAGGCGCGGTGTCGTTTACCGGCGGGGCGTTTTCGGGTCATGATTTTGCCCCCTCGTTTTCGGGTTCGGCGCGATCCTGGGTTTCCATTTCCGGCTGGACCGGCGGCGCCACCAGCGATAATTTCGGCGTATGGGCGGGAAGCCAGCCGACCCAGGCCGGGAAGTGGCGCAGGAAATGGAACACCAGCACGCTTTTCACCACATGCCAGTAGGTCTGCTTGGGCACCATGCTTTCGTCAATTAACCGGCAATCGTTTTCAATCAGCCCGTTAAGATTGTCGCGCAGTTGCTGCGTGAAGGCGGTGTCATGGATGATCAGGTTGGCCTCCAGGTTCAGCGCCAGGCTGAGCGGGTCAAGATTACTGGACCCGACGGTGGCCCAGCTATCGTCCATGACGGCCACTTTGCCGTGCAGCGGACGGCGGCAATATTCATAGATTTTCACCCCTTCCGGCACCAGATAATTGTATAACATGCGCGCGCCGACCGTCACGATCGGCATATCCGGCTCGCCCTGGACAATCAGCACCATGCGCACGCCGCGCCGGGCGGCGTTGCGCATCTCCTTCAAAAGGCGGTAGCCGGGGAAAAAATAGGCATTGGCGATGATGACCTCGCGTTTTGCGCCGCGCAGCATATCGATATAGTGGCGCTCTATATCGGTGTCGTGTTCATCGTTATCCCGATAGACAAACAGCGCCTGGGCCTCGCCGGGCTGGCGGTTATGGGCCGGCAGCCTGGAGCGCCGGCGCAGCCAGCTGCGATGGTGGTCTTCCTTATACAAGGCCTGTAGGGTAAAGCGATGGATATCCTCCACCACCGGCCCCTCCACCTCCACCGCATAGTCCTGCTTGGCCTCCGGGCCGTAGTCGCTCAGGTGCTCGGCGGAAAAATTAATGCCGCCGATAAAGGCGATAACGCCGTCCACCACCACGATTTTACGATGCAGGCGGCGGAACAGATTGGTGCGCATGCCCATAAACGCCGGGCGGGGATCGTAATAACGGAAATGCACTCCCGCGGCGGTGAGGGCGCCGACGTAGCTGTCGGACAGATCCGCCGAGCCGTAACCGTCGACCATGATTTCCACCCGCACCCCGCGCCTGGCGGCGGCAATCAGGTTTTCCTGTAGCGCCTTGCCGACTTTATCCTCGAACAGGATAAAAGTCTCCAGCAGCACCTCTTTCCTGGCCTGGCCGATGCGCTCGTACAGGGCCGGGAAAAACGCTTCGCCGTTTTCCAGCAGCTTGATGCGATTGCCGTCGCGCCACTCCATATTCATATTCATAAATGGATCTCCACGGCGAGGGGAGCGTGGTCGGATAAATGCGACCAGGGTTGGTTGGCCAGGGAGGTCGGCTCGCTGATGCGGGCGTTCCTGACATAAATACGGTCCAGGCGCAGCAGGGGAAAGCGGGCGGGGAAAGTACGGGCCGGTCGGCCGCGCGCCTGGGTAAAGACCTCCACCAGGCCGGCTTCGCGCCGCAAAAGCGTATTGGCGCGCTGGCGCCAGTCGTTGAAATCACCGGCCACCACCAGCGGCGCATCCGCCGGCAGCGTGGCAATATGCCTGCTCATGCGCAGCATCTGCTCGCGGCGATGCGCTTCCTTCAGCCCCAGGTGCACGCAAATCATATGCAGCTCCAGCTCACGGCCAGGCACCTGCAGCACGCAGTGCAGCATGCCGCGCTTCTCCGTGCCGTCGATGGACACGTCCAGATTGCTTTGGCGGGTGATGGGGAAACGGGAAAGCAGCGCATTGCCGTGATCGCCGTCGGGATAGACCGCGTTGCGCCCGTAGGCGAAATCGGCCCACATGGTGTCGGCCAGAAATTCGTACTGCGGCACCACCGGCCAGTTATCGAAGCGTTGCGAATGCTTTTCGTGCGTGCCCAGGACTTCCTGGAGGAACACGATATCGGGCGCCACGGTACGCACCGCTTCGCGCAGTTCCGGCAGGATAAAACGCCGGTTAAAGGCGGCAAAGCCCTTATGGGTATTGATGGTCAGCACCTTAAAGGAAAATCCCTGCTCCACTTGCGGCATGCCCGGTACATCCTTATTTTGATGATAATCCGTTCGCAGCATGATCTCGAACCCCTGCAAAATTAAGCGGCAAAAACCCACTCCCCGATATAGCGCGGGTAGAATAGGTGAGAAGTCATTATTAGTTAATGTGCTTACTATCTTAGCTGCTGCCGGACAACCTCGCCAAGTTTGACCGCGGCGGTTATCTCCGGGTGTCATAAAAATGACATCCGGGTTACGTAGACTTACATAATAATAAATTCAGACATACCCTTCTTCTCGTCCGGCAACAGGAGCCTTCTTTATGCCGCATCCGCACCAACCCGTACTTTCCCTCGTCCTGACCCTCGCCCTGGCGGGCGGCAACGGCCTGCTGGCGCGCAGCGTATCGGCCGCCGGCGCGGACAGCCTGCGCGCGGCGCAGGGGGATATTACCCAGCCCGGCGGCGCACGCCGCCTGCAGGCCGATCAGACCGAGGCGCTGAAGGCGGCGCTGAACAACCAGCAGGCAAAAAACGTCATCCTGTTGATTGGCGATGGCATGGGGGACTCGGAAATCACCGCCGCGCGCAACTACGCGCTGGGCGCGGGCAACGCGTTCCCCGGGATCGACGCGCTGCCGCTGACCGGTCAATACACCCATTACGCGCTGGACAAGACCACCCATAAACCCGGCTACGTCACCGACTCGGCGGCGTCGGCCACCGCGTGGTCCACCGGGGTGAAAACCTATAACGGCGCGCTGGGCGTCGATGTGTTCGGCAAGGATCATATGACCATCCTGGAACTGGCCAAGGCGGCCGGTAAAGCCACCGGCAACGTGTCCACCGCTGAACTGGAGGACGCCACCCCGGCGGCGCTGGTGGCCCACGTCAGCTCCCGCAAATGCTACGGCCCGGAAGTGACCAGTAAAGATTGCCCCACCCAGGCGCTGGAAAACCAGGGGCGCGGCTCCATTGCCGAACAGCTGCTGGCGGCCCGCGCCGACGTGACGCTGGGCGGCGGCGCCAAAACCTTTGGCGAAACCGCCAAGGCCGGGGAGTGGCAGGGTAAAACCCTGCGGGAACAAGCCGTGGCGCGCGGCTATCAGTTGGTGAGCGACCTGGATGGCCTGAACGGCGTAGCCCTGGCCAACCAGGACAAACCCTTGCTGGGCCTGTTTGCCGAGGGCAATATGCCGGTGCGCTGGCAGGGCCCGAAAGCCGTCTATCACGGCAATATTGATAAGCCGCCGGTTACCTGTAGCGATAATCCCAAACGCGGCGCCGGGGTGCCTACCCTGGCGGCCATGACGCAAAAAGCCATCGATCTGCTGAAAACCCATCCCAACGGCTTTTTCCTGCAGGTTGAAGGCGCATCCATTGATAAACAGGACCATGCCGCCAACCCGTGCGGCCAGTTCGGCGAGACGGTGGACCTGGATGAAGCGGTGCAAAAGGCGCTGGAATTCGCCCGCGCCGACGGCCATACGCTGGTGGTGGTCACCGCCGATCACGCCCACTCCAGCCAGATTATCGAAGCGGACGCCAAGGCCCCCGGCCTGACCCAGGCGCTGACCACGAAAGACGGCGCGGTGATGGCCATCAGCTACGGCAATTCTGAAGACCCCGAATCCCAGGGACATACCGGCACCCAGCTGCGTATCGCCGCCTTCGGTCCCTATGCGGGCAACGTGGCCGGCCTGACCGACCAGACGGATTTGTTCTATACCATGCGCGATGCGCTGGGCATTAAACAATAATTACCGCCAGGGACCCCTCCCGCCTTTACCGCCGTGCCGGCGGTAAAGGCGGGAATGGACCAGGGTATCGCGCCATGGCGTATCATCCCTTGTCATTTCCTGTCGCCGGGAAGGATTTTCCGCACGGTGAGACTTGCCTAAACCCGTCATTTTCTTTAGCCTGCGAACTGGCTCCGCTCCCATAAGATCAGGTGACATGTCAGAGCAAAGCGCGCCCGCGCTGAAGGAAATCTTTAACCACGCCCGGCTGCGCGATATCGCGGCGCACACCGCCGCCGTCCACCCCGGTTTTGACGGCGCCCGCTTCCTGGCGGCCACCGGCGACGGACTGGACCAATTATCGCTGATGGCGCGCCTGCGGCGGGTAAGCGTCTGCCTGCACGACGGCCTGCCGGCGGACTATGGGCAGGCGCTGGCGATTTTACGCCGGCTGGCGCCGCGGTTGGACAATCGCTTTGTCACCCTGGTATTGCCGGAGTATGTGGCGATGTACGGGCTGGATGAGTACGATCTGTCGATGGAGGCCCTGCGCTTTTTTACCCCGTTCGGCTCCTCGGAATTCGCGGTGCGCCCCTACCTGCGCCAGGATCTGTCCCGCGGGCTGGCGCTGATGGAACGCTGGTCGCGCGACGATGACGAGCACGTCCGCCGGCTGGCCAGCGAAGGCAGCCGGCCGCGCCTGCCCTGGTCGTTCCGCCTGGAGGCGCTGCGAGCCGACCCGTCGCCGGTGAAACCCATTCTCGACAACCTGCGCGCCGATCCCAGCCTGTACGTACGCAAATCCGTGGCGAATCATCTCAACGATATCACCAAGGATCATCCCGAGTGGGTCATGGACCTGCTGGAGGGATGGGAATTGCATCATCCCCCCACCGCCTGGATCGCCCGTCACGCGTTGCGCAGCCTGATCAAACAGGGGGACCGGCGGGCGCTGGGACTTATCGGCGCCGGCGAGGCGGCGCAGGTCAGCCTGGAGGAGATGCGCGTGAGTCCCGGGGAAATCCGGCTGGGAGACAAGGTGACCGTGGCGTTCCGGCTGCGCTCGACCTCGCCCCTGCCCCAGCGGCTGGTGATTGATTACGCCATCCACTATGTGAAAAAATCCGGCGGCACATCGGCCAAAGTGTTCAAACTGAAAACCCTGACGCTGGCGCCGCATGCAAGCGTTGAGATTAGCCGCAGCCAGTCCATCCGCAACTTTACCACCCGCATGCACTATGCCGGCAGACATGCCGTCGAGGTCTTTATCAACGGCGAATGCCTGGCGCGGGGCGCGTTTTTTATTGTCTAGCGCGACAGGGGTTTCACCATATTCACCCCGGTAACGTGGAAACCGCAGGCATCATACAGCGCCCGGGCGCCGGGATTATCGGCCGCCACCCTTAGCCCCAGTTCGGTCACGCCCTGGGCGCGCAACCGCTGATCCAGCTGCGCCAGCGCGCTGCGTCCGAGCCCGCGGCGGCGCCAGGCGGGCAGGATGCAGAAATCGGAGATATAGGCCGCCTCGTCTTTGCACGTGATCCATAAATACCCCGCCACCGGCGGTACGCCTTGCCGGTCCGCCGCGTCGCCGGCCTCGATGCAGTACAGCTGGTTATCCGGCGTCGCCACCCCCTGCGGTAAATACCCGTCAATGCTGGCGATGGCGTTGATCCTGCCCTGCCCGATATCGTAACCGTGGTTGGCGCTCAGGTCCCGGGCGTATTCCCCGATAAAAAAATGGCGATAATCGGGGTATTCCCCGGCGGTCATATTCCTCAGATGAATCATAGCGCTACCCGTTATCATAACGTGCTTATCCACGCCGGCGCCCCTGATGCAAAGCCAGGGCTTATCCGGCCACCGGCACATCATAAGCCGCTGACGCCACCGTCGACAATCAATTCACTGCCGACGACAAACGCCGATTCATCGGACGCCAGATAGACCGCCGCCTTGGCCAGCTCCAGCGGCGTGCCCAGCCTGCCGAGCGGCACCAGTTGCTTGATTTGCGCCAGCAGGGCCGCATAGGCCGCCCCGTCCAGGCCCAGTTTTTCCAGCGCCGGGGTTTGCGTCGGGCCGGGGCTTAAGCTGTTGACACGGATGCCGCGCGCCAGCAGTTCCCCCGACAGGGTCCGGGAGAGCGACAGCAGTCCGGCTTTGCTGGCGGCATACGGGCCGCTTTGCGGCAGGCCGATATGCGCGCTGACCGAACCGCATAAAATCACCGAGGCCGGTGCATGCAGCAGCGGCAACAGTGACTGCACCAGAAAAAACGGCCCCTTCAGATTGGTCGCCATCAGGCGATCCCAGGCGGCTTCATCCCATTCCTCCAGCGGACGGTGGGTCACGTCGGCGGCATTGATCAGCAGCACATCCAGCCGGGGCCACAAGGTGGCAAGCGCTTGGGCCAGGAGCGGCTGGGCGGCCACATCGCCCGCGTCGCTTTGCAGGCATACCACCCGTTCGCCCAGATCCGCGGCGGCGCGCGCCAGCGCATCGGCGTTGCGTCCGGTGATGGCGACGGTGGCGCCCTCGGCCAGGAACTGACGGGCGGTTTCCAGCCCGATACCGCTGGTGCCGCCGGTGATCAAGGCAAATTTATCGGCTAAACGAGGCATTTTTATCTCTCTGACAGGTGAAAAATGCCATTATTTATAAGATAGTATTAAAATGATAGTAGGTACCAATAGGATACTAAAGAGGCGAGTGGGATGAAATGACGACCCGAACGATTGCGCAACCGAAAAAAATATTACCGCCGCCGGCGATAACGCCCTGCCCGATGCTTACCTTTGTCGAGCTGGTGGCCGGCAAATGGGCCATTCCCATCCTCTACCGGCTGATCGTTATCGACGCCCCGGTGCGTTTTGGCGAACTGCAGCGCGGGGTCTACCCCATCACGCAAAAGGAGCTGACGCGTCAGCTGCGCGCGTTTGAAACCAAGGGCCTGGTGCGGCGTACCGCGTTCGCCGAAATCCCGCCCCGGGTTGAATATCAGGTCACCGCCCTGGGTAAGACGCTGAAGGCGCCGCTACAGTCCCTGGCCGCGTGGGTCGACGCGCACCAGGAGGATTTACAGGCCGGCGCCGGCCTAGAGCGCCGCGCGGGGCAGATCGCTTAGCCGGGAGGTATAGGCCGGCGACAACATGTCGCGTTTCATTTGCCAGTCCCGGCGGATGCCCTGGCCGGCAAACCAGATTTGCCCCCGGCCCGAGCGGTTGACCTTATCCAGGGTCGCCATCAGCGCCTCGGCGTTAACGTGCGGCTTATACCGGTCGAACAGGCCGAGCTGCGCCACGCCCCGGTCATAAAAATCGCCCAGCACGACGCCGGCCTTCAGATAACGCCGATCGTCCAGCCACAGGCTATCCAGGCAGGCCGTCGCCTGGGCGATGATATCCCGGGAATCGTTGGTCGGGACGGGAATGCGGCCGGTGGCCTGGTTGGCGTAATAGATTTCGCCGGCCGCGTGCGGACTGGTGCGCACAAAGACCGCGACCTGCCGGCAAAACTGGTTTTCCCCGCGCAGTTTTTCCGCCGCGCGCGCGGCATAACTGCATACCGCCTCGCGCATATCCTGGTAACGGGTGATACGGGAACTGAAGCTGCGGCTGCAGATAATCTGCTGCTTCACCGCCGGCATTTCCTCCACCTCCAGGCAGGGTTCGCCGCGCAGCTCACGCACCGTGCGCTCCAGCACCACGCTGAAATTATTACGGATAAACGCCGGATGGGAATCCGCCAGTTGCAGCGCCGTGCCGATCCCCATCGCCCGCAGCGTTTTGCCCAGCCGGCGTCCTATGCCCCACACCTCCTCCACCGGCATCAGCGCCATCAGCTTACGCTGGCGCAGCGGCGAGGACAGATCCACCACGCCGCCGGTTTTGCTCCACTGCTTGGCGGCGTGGTTGGCAAGCTTTGCCAGCGTTTTACTGGGCGCAATACCCACCCCCGAATGCAGATGCGTGCACTGCAACAGGGTTTGCTGTACCTCGCGGCCAAACTGTTCCAGCGCCCTGCAATGGCCGACGCCGGTGAGATTGAGAAAGGCCTCGTCGATACTGTAGATCTCAACCGCCGGCGCCATGTCCTCCAGCAGGGTCATCACCCGATGCGACATATCGGCATACAGGGCATAGTTGCTGGAAAACACCGCCACGCCATGTTGTTCAAGCAGCCGGCGAATCTTGAAATAGGGCGCGGCCATAGCAACGCCAAGGCGTTTGGCGGCGGCGGAACGGGCGATAACGCAGCCGTCGTTGTTGCTCAGCACCACCACCGGGCGCCCGCGCAATTCCGGCCGGAATACGGTTTCACACGAAGCGTAGAACGAATTGATATCCACCAGCGCGTACATGGCTACAGCGCCGCGTAGATGATAAACGTCACCACGCCGAAGATTTCCACCTGGCTGTCTTCGGTAATGGGAATGGGCGCGAAGGCGGGATTCATCGGCATCAGCCGCGCGCGGGGATGAAGCTGCAGGCGTTTCACGGTAAAGCCGCCGTCGACGGAGGCGATAACAATATTGCCGTGGTCGGGTTTAAGGGCGCTGTCCACCACCAGGATATCCCCTTCACGGATATTGCCCTCAATCATCGATTCACCCGTGGCGCGGACAAAATAGGTGCTGGCCGGATGGCGCACGCAGATGGCGTTGATATCCAGGCGATGTTCAACATAATCCTGCGCCGGGCTGGGGAACCCCGCAGCGACTTTATCGCCAAAAAACGGCAGCGGTACGCCGATGCCCAACGCCGCGGGATAAATCTTCATAACGGCCACTCCATATACTGTATTTACATACAGTATAGATGCGACCGGGGGAACATGTGAAGCTGGAAAAACCACGGCGGCGACAAACGGCTGATAATCATTGGATTTAAGATCACGCGTGGCTGGCGCCCATGCGCCGGCCTGGCGCCGCATATTTGTATGATAAAACGAGACATAACTCATACTTTTGGTTCTTAAAAACCCTTTTTGTTATGCGACTTTGTTCGGGAACAAGTTTTTCCGCCTGTTTTTCGCGCATTATGCTCCCATGAATTGTAACCCCAGTAACTATCAGGCTTTATAGGATTGCGGGCTGCAACGCTTTGTGTGTGCAATGTGACGGGTGAGAGATGAAGAACAAGACATTAACCCTGCTTGGCGAAGCCGCCATCAGCCGGCGCAGCCTGGTGAAAGGCGGCGTGGCGACCGGGGGATTGCTGTTGGCCAGCAGCGCGCTGCAGCTCCCTTTCCTGTTCGCCCGGGCGGCCGTTACCCCGGCAACGACCGCGGGAACGGCCGATAAGGTGGTCTGGAGCATGTGTTCGGTTAATTGCGGCAGCCGCTGCGCGCTCAGGCTGCATGTGCGCGACGACGAGGTGTATTGGGTGGAAACCGATAACACCGGCCAGGATGAATACGGCGATCATCAGGTGCGCGCCTGCCTGCGCGGCCGCTCCATGCGCCGGCGGATGAACCATCCGGAACGGCTGAAATATCCGATGAAGCGCGTGGGCGAACGCGGCGAAGGCAAATTCCAGCGCATCAGCTGGGATGAAGCGCTGGACGCCATCGCTGATAATCTCAAGCGTATCGTCAAGGATTACGGCAACGAAGCGGTGTATATCAATTATTCCTCCGGCGCCACCGGCGCCAATTTCGCCCGCTCGTCACCGTCGGGCTCGCTTATCACCCGCCTGATGAACTGCTACGGCGGCTACCTCAATCAGTACGGTACCTATAGCACCGCCCAGATCAATGCCGCCATGCCCTACACCTACGGCAGCAACGAGGGCAACAGCACCTCGGATATCGTTAATACCAAACTGGTGGTGATGTTCGGCAACAACCCGGCGGAAACCCGCATGAGCGGCGCCGGCATTACCTACCATCTTGAGCAGGCGCGCGAGCGCTCCAACGCGCGCATGATCGTTATCGATCCGCGCTATACCGATACCGCCGCCGGGCGCGAGGATGAATGGATCCCCATTCGCCCCGGCACCGACGCGGCGCTGGTGTCGGCGATCGCCTGGGTATTGATCAGTGAAAATCTGGTGGATCAGGCGTTTCTGGATACCTACTGCGTCGGTTACGACGAAAAAACCCTGCCGGCCGGCGCGCCGGCCAACGGCCACTACAAAGCCTATATCCTCGGCCAGGGCGACGACGGCATCGCCAAGACGCCGGAGTGGGCGGAGAGGATCACCAGTATCCCCCGCGATCGGATCATCAAGCTGGCGCGTGAAATCGGCGCGACCAAACCGGCTTATATTTGCCAGGGCTGGGGGCCGCAGCGCCAGGCCAACGGCGAGCAGACCGCGCGCGCCATCGCCATGCTGCCGATCCTCACCGGCAACGTGGGCATTAACGGCGGCAACAGCGGCGCCCGCGAGTCCACCTACACCATTACCATCGAACGGCTGCCGGTATTGACCAATCCGGTGAAAACCCAGATCCCGGTATTTTTATGGACCGACGCCATCTCACGCGGCAAGGAAATGACGGCGTTAAAAGACGGCATAAAAGGCAAGGACCGGCTCGACGTGCCGATTAAATTTATCTGGAACTATGCCGGCAATACCCTGGTCAACCAGCATTCGGATATCAATCGCACCCATGAAGTCCTGAAAAACGAGCGCGATTGCGAAATGATCGTGGTGATTGAAAACTTTATGACCTCATCGGCGAAATACGCCGACATCCTGTTGCCGGACCTGATGACCACCGAACAGGAGGATATCGTCCCCAACGATTACGCCGCCAATATGGGGTATCTGATTTTCGGCCAGCCCGCCACCTCGGCAAAATTCGAGCGCCGCTCGATTTACCAGATCACCAGCGATATCGCGCGGCGCCTCGGCGCGGATGTGGCGCAAAAATTTACCGAAGGGCGCACCCAGTCCGAATGGCTGCAATTTTTATATGCCAAGATGCTGGCCAAGGACCCGCAACTGCCGTCCTATGAGCAGTTAAAAGCCCAAGGCATCTATAAACGCCAGGATCCCGACGGCCACTTTGTCGCCTACCGTAAATTCCGCGCGGACCCGGCGGCCAATCCGCTGAAAACCCCTTCCGGCAAAATTGAAATCTATTCGGCGGCATTGGCGCAGCTGGCCGCCACCTGGCAACTGCAGGCGGATGAAAGCATCAGTCCGCTGCCCCGGTATGTCCCCACCTTCGAGGGCTGGGACGATCCGCTGCGCGCGCGTTTTCCGCTGCAGATGGCCGGTTTCCACTATAAGGCGCGCACCCACTCCAGCTACGGCAATATCGACGTGCTGCGGGCCGCCTGTCCGCAGGAGGTGTGGATCAATCCTATCGACGCCGAAAGCCGGGGCATTCGCAACGGCGATAAGGTGCGGGTCTTTAACGACCGGGGCGAGATCAGGATCGACGCCAAGGTAACGCCGCGCATCCTGCCCGGCGTGACGGCCGTCAGCCAGGGCGCCTGGCATCAGGCCGATATGGCCGGGGATAAAATCGATCACGGCGGCTGCATCAATACCCTGACCACGCAGCGTCCATCGCCGCTGGCCAAGGGCAATCCGCAGCATACCAACCTGATACAGATCGAAAAGGTGTAGTGAATGAGCACGCAATACGGTTTTTATATTGATTCGAGTCGCTGCACCGGCTGCAAGACCTGCGAGCTGGCCTGCAAGGATTACAAGAACCTGGGGCCGGATGTCAGTTTCCGCCGCATCTATGAGTATGCCGGCGGCACCTGGCAGGCGGACGGCGCCGGCTATCGCCAGGATGTGTTCGCTTATTACCTGTCCATCGCCTGTAATCATTGCGAGGATCCCGCCTGCGTCAAAGTGTGCCCGAGCGGCGCCATGCACAAAGGCGAAGACGGCTTTGTGGTAGTCAACGAGGACATTTGTATCGGCTGCCGCTATTGTCATATGGCCTGTCCCTACGGCGCGCCGCAGTTTAACGAGGCCAAGGGGCATATGACCAAATGCGACGGCTGCCATGAGCGCGTGGCGGTGGGACAAAAACCTGTCTGCGTGGAATCCTGCCCGCTGCGCGCGCTGGATTTGGCGCCTATCGGCGAACTGCGCGACAAGTATGGCGACCTGGCCGACGTGGCGCCGCTGCCGGCGGCGCATTTCACCATGCCCAACCTGGTGATCAAAGCCAATGCCAATTGCCGCCCGCAGGGCGACACCACCGGCTTTCTCGCCAATCCAAAGGAGGTGTGATATGGGTAACGGATGGCATGAATGGCCGCTGATGTTTTTTACCGTGGCGGGCCAGAGCGTAATCGGCGGTTATCTGGTGATGGCCATGGTGCTGCTGGCCGGCAACCTGACGGTGCAGCAGGCGCGGCGGGTGCATCTGGCCATGTTTTTCCTGTGGCTGCTGATGGGGCTGGGATTTATCGCCTCGATGATGCACCTGGGCTCGCCGATGCGCGCCATGAACGCGCTTAACCGCCTGGGCGCCTCGCCGCTGAGCAATGAAATCGCCACCGGTTCGCTGTTTTTCGCCCTCGGCGGCATCTACTGGCTGATGGCGGTGTTTAACCACATGCCCCGGGCGCTTAACAAGATCTGGCTGGTGATTACCGCGCTGTCGGGCCTGGTATTTCTTTATGCCATGGGCCGGGTCTATATGATTGATACCGTGCCCACCTGGGATAATATCTATACCCCGCTCGGCTTTGTGCTGACGGTGTTTATCGGCGGCCCGCTGCTGGGCTACCTGCTGCTGCAGGCCGCGGGCATCCGCGGGCCGGGCTGGCGCTACCTGCCCTGGATAAGCGTTATCGCGGTGATGATAAGCGTGGCGGCGGTGATGATGCAGGCCGCCGGGCTGGCCGCGATCCACAGTTCGGTGCAGCAGGCCTCGGCGCTTATCCCCGACTATGGCCTGCTGATGGCCGGACGGGTGCTGCTGCTGGCGCTGGGCCTCGCCTGCTGGCTGTGGCCGGTGGCGCGCGGCAACACGCCGCCGCTGGCGGGACTTACGCTGGGCCTGGTGCTGGTGCTCGGCGGCGAACTGATCGGCCGGGCGGTATTTTACGGCCTGCATATGACCGTGGGCATGGCGATTGCCGGTTAGGGGCGATGATATGAATGATGTGAATATGGCCCTGACCGGGCGCACGCTGGGGGCCTTGCTGTATTATCCGCCCCTGTCGGCGCCCAACGCCGGCCTGCTGAAAGCGCTGGCGGCCCCGGGCTGGGAGCGGGAATGGCCTGTCGAGAGCGGCGTCGAAGACGCGGCGGCGCTGATTCGCCAGGGCCTGGCCGCGCCTTGGCATGACGCTTTGGAGGAGACCTTTCAAAATCTGTTTATCGGCCCCTATGCCCTGCCCGCCCCGCCCTGGGGATCGGTCTATCTCGATAAGGAAAGCGTGCTGTTTGGGGAATCCACCGTGGCGCTGCGCCGCTGGCTGGCGCAGGAAGGCATCGCCTCCCGGCAGCAGGACGGCGAGCCGGAGGACCATATCGGCCTGCTGCTGATGCTGGCCGCCTGGCTGGCGGAAAATAATGAAAGCGTGCTGGACGCCCTGCTGGCGCAGCATATATTGCCCTGGTCGGGACGCTACCTGGCATTGCTGGAACAAGGCACGGAGCATCCGTTCTACCGGGGCGTGGCGCGCCTGGCCAGCCTGACGCTGGGCGACTGGCGAAGCAGGCGGAATCTGCAATCACCGGAGAGGGAGTTATACCGTTAACGGCCGCGCGATGAGGCCGTTTTACCGTCAACAGCACCGGATGCCAAAGCGGGTTATGCGTTTTTGACTGTAAGCCCCGGTACATTGCGGTCGCCTTCGAAACGGGCGCTGCCTTTCAATATAACGGTGCATTCATCCCCGTCAAACCTCAATGATTTCACCACTGCGTCATTTTCTATCGTTATGCTATTTTCTTGTGGTTGAGTTATGCGTCCGCTGGTAAAATCGTGATTTTGTGTGCTGAACCTAATATTATTTACCCCAACAAGGTTTAAGTTTCCGGGGGGGAAGTTAACGCCACTAACAATGATATTTATATTGCCAGAGTTGACTCCATTAATACTAATGATTTTTTGGTAATTAGAGTTAATAAAATTTTCTTCTATATTAGACTTTTTCATATAGACTTCATTAACGATTGAGTTAGCACCGATAGTGACATTATTCGAGCATATTTCCAACGTTTTATCTATGACAGAGTCTTTTATTGAAAAAACGCCTGCAGTAATGACATCACCTTTTACATGGCTTTTGTTTTCAAGTGACAAATTACCACTGGCGGTAGTCACACTGTCCGCAAT
Organism: Sodalis sp. C49; assembly: GCF_046352915.1. NCBI lineage: Bacteria > Pseudomonadati > Pseudomonadota > Gammaproteobacteria > Enterobacterales > Bruguierivoracaceae > Sodalis > Sodalis sp. C49. The sequence goes on from NZ_CP163303.1 coordinate 2,906,153, forward strand.
GGAGTTATTAAGCGTAACCTTGCCTGACATTGATTTTATAAATCCGGCCTTTTCGACATTTTTTAAATTAATTTTTCCAGAGTCGGTTTCGACGTTAGACAGAATAACATGTTCACAGCTGATTTTTCCTGATTGAGATTGAACATTACAGTGGATATCTCCTTCAGAGATGGATATAGCACCGCTTTGGCTTTTGATATAAATGTCGTTATTACCCGCGCGAGTAAAACAGTTATGCAAATTTATTTTTTCGCAACCCGTTTCGATTACACTTTTTATTTCCTCGCCTGTAAGGTTGACAGAGTTACCTGAATTGTTTTTTATGATGATGACGTTACTGAGTTGAAAAGACTCATATTGGAAATTCACATTCATATATTAGCATCCTTAAATAAATCAAACGGTTCAACTATATATATTTAATGGCCATTATCAAAAAATAAGCACATAATCTGACTATTTCATAATAATCGTGGAATTATAGCCAATCCTGGCTAAACCTTGATTAAATAACCTAAATGCTACCGGTAGCTTTACATTCCCAGCGGCGTTTTCACGTTCGCCGTTCCCCGGTATGTCGCTCGCGATTGAGTGTTGTCGCGCACAATGTTAAGTTTTAAGGCGACATTGCAAAACACAACCAGAAACAGGGGCGCTATGGCCCCGGTGATTTATAACATTGCACGGCAATAGGATATGATCAGCATGGCGCCTCGCTCCGCATTACGCGACCTCTCGTTTTCCGCCGTCATCGCCGGTTTTATCGCCGTACTGGTGGGCTATGCCAGCTCGGCGGCCATCGTGTTTCAGGCGCTCCAGGCCACGGGGGCCAGCGTTGAGCAAATCGGCGGCTGGCTGACGATGCTGGGCCTGGGAATGGGCATAACCTCGCTGGGCCTGTCGCTGTATTACCGCGCGCCGATCCTCACCGCCTGGTCGACACCCGGCGCGGCGCTGCTGGTCACCAGCCTGCCGGGCTACTCGATTAACGAGGCCGTCGGCGTCTTTATCTTTGCCTGCGCACTGATTTTACTGTGTGGCGTGACCGGGCTGTTCGCCCGGCTGATGCAGCATATTCCGCAAGCGATTTCGGCGGCGATGCTGGCGGGAATTTTGCTGCGTTTCGGACTGGATGCGTTTATCGCGCTGCAAAGTCATTTTGTGCTGGCGGCGGGCATGTGCCTGGCCTTTTTCCTGACGCGGCGCCTGGCGCCGCGCTATGCCGTCGTGGCGGCGCTTGGCGTCGGCCTGGCCGTTGCCGGCCTGCAGGGCCAGATTGCCTTCGCCGGTAAGCCGCTGACCTTCGCCGCCCCGCATTTTATCATGCCGCATTTTACCCTCTCCGCGCTGATGGGCGTCGGCATGCCGTTTTTTCTCGTGACCATGGCCTCGCAAAACGCGCCGGGCATCGCCACCCTGAAAGCCGCCGGCTATCGCGTGCCGACCTCGCCGCTGATCGCCTGGACGGGGCTGGCGTCGCTGATCCTGGCGCCCTTGGGCGGGTTTTCCATATGCATCGCCGCGATTACCGCCGCCATTTGCATGAGCCCGGAGGCCCATCCCGACCCCGCGCGCCGGTATATGGCCGCCGCCGCCGCGGGCGCGGCCTATCTGCTGGCCGGGCTGTTCGGCGGCTCCATCGGCATGGTGTTCGGCGCCCTGCCCGCGGCGCTTATCCATACCATCGCCGGGCTGGCGCTGCTGAGCACCATTGCCGGCAGCCTGCATCGCGCCCTGCTGGAAGAGACGCACCGGGATGCCGCTATCGTCACCTTTTTACTGACCGCGTCCGGCGTCGGTTTTTTCGGCATCGGCAGCGCCTTTTGGGGACTGGCGGGGGGGATTATCACCTGGGGTATCCTGGCGCTGCCGGGTAAGACAAAATAAGCGGAAACACGCCTCGCCGCCGGTACCGGTAGCGACATTCCTCGCGTCGCTAAGTCGTTGGCGTCCGCCGCCGCCGGCGGTGGATACCGGCATCATCGGGCCGCATCGCGATGACCCGGCTGGCTCATCGCGGGTATTATATGGCCGCCGATCGTGGCGTCACGCCGCTTAGCCTTTGGCCTCCTTATCCAGTAGCAGCCGTTTGCGGTCCACCCCCCAGCGATAGCCGGATAACGCCCCGTCGCTGCGCACCACCCGATGGCAGGGTATGGCCACCGCCAGCATATTGGTGGCGCAGGCGCCCGCCACGGCGCGCACCGCGGCGGGCGAACCGATGCGTTTCGCCACCTCCAGGTAGCTGGCCGTGCGCCCGGGCGGGATATCCCGCAGGGCCTGCCAGACGCGCTGCTGGAAGGCGGTGCCGCGAATATCCAGCGGCAGGTCCAGGCCAAGGGCCGGCGCATCGACAAACCCCACCACCAGCGCCATCCGCCGGGCAAAGGCCTCATCGTCCCCCGCCAGCGCCGCGTGGGGGAAGGTATCCTGCAACTGTTCCACCAGCCGCTGCGCATCGTCGCCCAACAGGATGGCGCAGATGCCGCGCGCGCTCTGGGCGACCAGGATATCACCCAGCGAGCAACGCCCGACCGCAAAGACGATAGCAACGCCCTTCCCTCCCGCCCGGTAAGCGGTGGGCGTCATCCCCAGCAGCGCATCGGCTCCGGCGTAAAAACGGCCCTGGGAGTTAAAGCCGGACTCCAGCACCGCGTCGGTCACCGAGGCGTCGCCCGCAAGCCGTTGCCGCACCCGCTGGTTACGCCGGGCCACGGCATAGGCTTTCGGCGTCAGGCCGGTAACGGACTTAAATAACCGGTGGAAATGGAACGGGCTTAAGGCGGCCTGTTGCGCCAGCTCCGCCAGTGTCGGCATCCCCTCAGCCCCGTCAATATAACGGCAGGCCAGCTGGATTTTCGCCGCCTGTTCCGCCGCTAGCGAAGGCCGGCCCTGGCGGCAGCGTTTGCAGGGACGGAAGCCCGCCCGCAACGCGTCTTCGGCATTGGCGAAAAACAGCACATTCGCCGCCAGAGGCAGGCGCGACGGGCAGGATGGCGAGCAGAATATCCCGGTGGTCCTGACGGCATAAACAAACCGGCCGTCGGCGGCTTTATCGCGCGCGACGATGGCCTGCCAGCGCGGGTCCTGCTCGGTGGGTATCATGGATGCAGTGTTACCTGGTTTCATGGCAAAGCCCCTTTGGTTTCATCATATCGCTACGGCCAGGTGGTGACCAGACTGATGATTAGGGTGGCATGCCCGCGGCGGTTAAACCCCCTGAAGCTTGCTTTTTAATGTATGCCGTTATGCCAATGGCTTTTATCGCCATGCCCGCGCCGGCATTATGCAAGACGCCCGTCGCGCATGGTCAGCACCCGGTTGGCATAACTCGACGCCTCCTGCGAATGCGTCACCATCACCACGGTCGTGCCTTCCCGGTTGATGTTTTTCAGCTGTTCCAGCACGTCGCGGCTGTTCTTACTGTCCAGGTTGCCGGTGGGTTCATCCGCCAGTATCAGGCCGGGGCGGGACACCATGGCGCGGGCAATGGCCACCCGCTGCTGCTGGCCGCCGGACAGCTGCGCCGGATAATGCCCGGCGCGATGCGTCAGGCCGAATACCGCCAGGATCTGATCAACCCGCCGCCGGCGCTCCGCCTTCGCCACGCCGCGGTATTTCAGCGGCAGAACCACGTTGTCATAGACCGACATGGAAGGGATCAGGTTAAACGATTGGAATATATAGCCGATAAGCCGCCGTCGTAAGGCGATTTTCTGCGCATAACCCAGGGCGGCGACGTTTTCGCCGGCCAGGGTCAGACGGCCTTCATCAAGGGGTTCGAACATTCCCAGCACGTTCAGCAGGGTGGATTTGCCTGAACCGGACGGCCCCATGACGGCAAGAAAGTCACCCGCCCCGACGTTAAGGCTTACCGCGTTCAGCGCCAGGGTCTTGATGGTCTTGGTGGTGTAGAACTTACCGCCTCTTTCCAGGGTAATCATATCAATCAAACTCAATGATATTGGATTTTTCGTAATCATTATCCGCGAAGGTCACCACCCGTTGCCCTTCGGCAAGCCCGCCGAGTATTTCCGCCTGTGCCGCGCCCTGCCGCTTTAACCGCACCGGCGTCTTAACCGCCCGCCGATCGTTTTCATCAAACACATAGACCAGCGCCTGGCCCTCGTTGAAAAACACCGCTTCGGAAGGGACGAGCAGCGCGTCCTGCTGCGTACTCAGAAACACATGCAGATCGATGGATTGCCCGCGCTTCAGGGCAATCTGCTGGGGCTGGGACGGCCGGAGCCTGGCCTTGAACTTGCCGTTGTCCACCGCCGAGGATACCGATTCAATGGCCAGGGGGATTTCGATACCGCCGGCCTGCGCCATGACATTGGCCTGGGGCTTGATTTTATCCAGGTAATATTCACTGAAATCGGCTTCAAAGTAGTAGGAATGCAGGTTGTCGACCATGGTAACCTTGTCGCCGGGTTTAATCTGCTGGCCGATTTTGATATCCAGCGATGAGAGGGTGCCGTCGATGGGCGAGACGATAATCAGCTGCTCCAGGCCGCCCTTGATCAAATCCACCAGTTTGCCCAGGCGTTTGATGGAGCGATCAATTTCCTGGAACTGCTGCGGCAGTATTTGGTCCTGCTGCCGATCGTGTCCGGACAAAATGGCGCAGGTTTTTTCCCAATGCGCTAACTCATCCAGCAGGTCTTCATATTTAGCCTTTTCGATAATGGCTTTTTCAAACAGCTTTTTATTGCGCCGGATGTCCTTGACCAGCTTCTGCCGGTTGTAATGGGATTTCTGCAGCTCAAGCTTGGTGTCGCGGCTGTTGCGTTCCAATAACATGCGCATATTGCGCAGATTATTGATCTGTTCGGTGGCGTCGGCGATGCGCGAGGTGACCTGCAGGACAAAATCATAATTGGACAGGCGGGCGATAATTTCGCCTTTTTTGACATAATCGGAAGAGGCTTTATAGATATCGACCACCTTCCCTCCGCGCTCCGTGGAAACGATAACGCTTTCGTTGGGGAGGGCGATGGCGCGGGTAACCAGGGTGTCGGTATAGGCCCCGCGCGTCACCGGATGCAAGGCCACGCTCGCCAACGGCAGGCGCAGGTAATTATCGGTGGTGGCCAGCTTATAGAGCCCTGCGCACAGCAGGATCAACAGCGCGGCGGCGATCCAGGCGATCCATCCGGCGCCCGGATGCAGGGCAGCCTTTTTATCCAGTTTTACGTCCATAGCCGTGGCCCTCGCCGCAGGCGCGCCAGCCGGCCGCCACCGGCCAGCAGGGTCGCGACCATCACCGCCATCACCGCCAGGCCCAGGAGCATCAGGGCGGCGAAGGCATAGGTCAGGGCCAGACCGGTGACCACGTCGAATTGGCCCAGCCAGCGCCGCAGGAGCACAACCCCGATGCCGAGGGATAGCGACAACGTCAGCGTCAGCGCCAGCATGTTTTGCCGCAGGAAAAAGACCGCGCTGGTAGACACCGAGCCGCCCACCGCCGCCATGATCATCAGGGTCTGATTGAGCCGCCGGGCCTCCGACAGCCCGATGACCATCGCGCTGACCAGCATCAGGAACAGGGAAAGAGAAGCCACCAGCCTGATGACGTCCTGGATCAACAGGCTGTTTTTATAGTGTTCGGCATGCAGCTCTTCCACCGTGCGCACCTGCAGGTCCGCCAGGCCATAACCGCTGAGCGCGGAGATGATGCGATCCCGTTGCGCCGCGGTGGAAAACCCGATAGCGGCATACTTTTCCACCCGATCGTTAATGAACAGCATCAGCGGCGGCGGCTGGCGGGTACGCTCGCCCGGATAAAAGTTATCGACGACGCGCAGCACGCGCAGCCGGCGCCTCCCGCCGTCCACCTCGGCGTAGAAGGTCGTGTTAAGCGCTTCATCATAGGAAGACAGCCCCATCAGCCCGATAAAGGCCCGGGTGGCAATCACATGGCGCACCGCCGGATCGGCGCTTACGGCAATGGCATTTTCTCCGCCGCCCAGGGTTTCAAGGCCCCATACCCGGGTAAAGTGAGGGTCGACGTCGAGAGCGCTGACGGTCACGAACTGATCCTTGGCCTGCTGGCGGGCATGCTGGATAATGAGCGCGGTAGGCGTCATATCAAACGGGCGCCAGTTGCTCAAGGCGATATTGGCGCTGCCGGCGTCCTCTTTGAGGCGGTTTTGCAGCGCGCGCACGCTTTCAAGCGAATGGAGCCGTTCGCTGGGTTCAAACGTCAGCAGGTTCTTTTGGCGATAGCCGAAATCGGCTTGCATGACGTAACGGTTCTGCGCCGCCGTACCGGCCCAGGAGTAGACCAGGACGCCCGAGATCAGCAGTTGCGTCACCAGGGTAAGCCGGTTGAGGTAATAGGCCGCGGTGGTTTCGTGGCGGTGATTTGCCCGTCCCGCGCCGGCGGATACAACAAAACAGCAGAAATAAAGCACATGCGCGGCGATCACCACGCAGCCGATAAGCAGCAGCACCGCCAGGAACAGCGCGGCCAGCAATGCGGCGCTGTGATGTGATATCAGCGCCAGGACGTAAGGCGACATGGCGGACGCCCCGAACAATATCAACAGCGCCAGCGCGCAGATGACGGCAAACTGCGGCACGATGACCGCCACCGACTCGGCGGCAAGCTGTTTATCCGACGCGCCCAGCGCGCGTTTGATATTCAGGCTGCGCCGTTTGGCGGCGTTAACGATGGCATTGACGTTAAAATAGTTTACCGCCGTGGTCAGCAGCACAAACAACGCGGCCGCATACAGGGCATGCAGCAAGGGTTTGGCGATAGTCGCGGCCATGTCATCGGCATAACCGTCGTCATAATGCATCTGCTGGATAGGTTTGGCGCGCAGGTGAATGAATGCCGTGGGAGTAATGGGCGTCCCGGATAGCGGCGGGGCGTGAAGCCCGACCAGTTTATCCAGCAGAGCGTTATCAAACGGCGCGGCCGGGGCGGTCCTGATAAAAATAAACAGGTGGCTGTGATACCAGTCTCTCCGCTTATCGTGATACCCCGCCATCGCCGCCGGTGAGAAGGCAATGACCGCCGGCATATCGATGCTGCTGTCGGGACGGGGTTCAAGCACGCCCTTGATCACAAACCGGCCTTTGTCGCCCAGATCGATAGTCTTGCCCACGGGGGACGCCAGGCCGAGATACCGGCGGTTAAAGGCCGGCGTGATATAAATTTCGTTCGCCGCAAGCAAGGCGGGGGCCTGGCGGTAGGGATTGAGCTGCGTCAGGAAGCCTGCGCTGACCGCGAACACCGGTACGCGATGGACAAACCGCCCCTCGCTGCGAACGGTAGTAAACAGCCGCAGGGCATAGACGACGCGGTCAATCCCCGGTTGTTTGCGCAGCGCGTCAAGCAACGGCAGCGGGGCCTGGGCGGAACGCACCTTATCGCCGTTGGGTGGGCAAAACAGGGTTTCGATGCGGTAAAGGCGTTCAGCGCTGGGATAAAACCGGTCTATTTTAACATCGTCGATAAAGAGCAGCAGAATTAAGAAGGTCGTGGCAAAACCGATGGCGGTAATAACGATCGCCAACAGGGAGGCAACAGGATTGGCTTTTATATCGTTAACAAACTCACTCAGGATCATCAGCGGATTATCTCGGTGGAGGGAGTAAAAAACCACTATGCCTTGCAATATATTATTTAATTTGTCTATTAATTATTAATTACTATATATTAATCACGCTAACTGATTGAAAATCATTATACTTATAAACAGGATTATCCTCTTATTGATTTAAGAAGGCATTAATAAAAGCGTCAATCTACTGGGTGTGTTTTTTAATATTATTTAATCTGCGTTTAACTTTACGCCATAAAAACGCGTACCGTTAATGAATAAAAAAACGGGCCGCCCGCCGGCGGCCCGTGGCGCTGAAACAGACCTTACACCCGTTTTTTGGTGGCGGTATCCATCCAAACCGCCAGCAGCAGGATGGCCCCTTTAACGATATATTGCCAGAACGTGGGCACGTCAAGCATGCTCATGCCGTTATCCAGCGACGCCATGATAAACGCGCCCATTACCGCGCCGGCCACGCTGCCGACGCCGCCGGCCAGGCTGGTGCCGCCGATGACGCAGGCGGCAATGGCGTCCAGTTCGGCGATATTGCCCGCCGACGGCGATCCGGCGCCAAGGCGGGAACTGAGGATAAGCCCGGCAATCGCCACCATCAGGCCGTTGATGGCGAATACCGCCAGCTTGGTGCGCTCGACATTCACGCCGGAAAGCCGGGCGGCGTCAATATTGCCGCCGATGGCATAGACGCGCCGGCCGAAGGCGGTGCGGGACGCCATAAACAGGCCGGCCAGCATCAGCGCCACCAGCATCAGCACCGGCGTGGGCACGCCGCGGTAGTCGTTAAGCAAATAAATGGCGCCCAATACCACCACGGCGGTAATAGCCTGGCGCGTCATATCCCAGGTCTTGGCCGGCACGGACAATCCCAGACGCTGGCGATTGCCGCGCCGGCGCCATTGCCAGGCGATAAACAGCACCAGGCTGATAAACCCGATGCCGAACCCCGCGCCGCCCGGCAGATAGCTTTGCCCGATCTGCGACATGGCGGGCGATGTGGGCGATACCGTGGTCCCGTTGGTGACGCCGATTAAAATGCCGCGAAACGCCAGCATGCCCGCCAGGGTGACAATAAACGAAGGCACCTTGCGGTACGCCACCCACCAGCCGTTCCAGGCGCCGAGCAGCAACCCGAGCACCAGGGTCACGGCGATGGTCAGCGGCAGCGGCCATCCCAGCCAGACGTCGAAAATCGCCGCCGCCCCGCCCAGCAATCCCATCATGGAGCCGACCGACAGATCGATCTCCGCCGAGATGATGACAAATACCATGCCGACCGCGAGAATGCCGGTAATGGCGGTCTGGCGCAGCAGGTTGGAAATATTGCGCGCGCTCAGGTACGAGCCTTCGGTGGTAAACGTGAAAAACAGCATGATGACCACGATGGCGGCCAGCATGACGAACACCTGCAGGTTGAGGGACTTCCGCCTGCCGCCGGCAATCACCGCACCGTCGGTGTGAATAATTTTAGACATGGGAATCACTCCTGAGCGCCGCTTCCATGACCTGTTCCTGGGTCAGGTTGCGGTTGATAAGTGAGGCTTTAATGACACCCTGGTGCATCGCCAGCACCCGATCGCTGATGCCCAGCACCTCGGGTAATTCCGAGGACACCACGATGACGGCGATGCCCTGGCGCACCAATTGATTAATCAGCAGGTAGATTTCCTGCTTGGCGCCGATATCGATACCGCGGGTCGGCTCGTCGAGTATCAGGATGTCCGGGTTTAGCAGCAGACATTTCGCCAGGATGGCTTTTTGCTGGTTGCCGCCGCTAAGCCGGCCGATGGCCAGTTCCGGGGAAGCGGTTTTCACCTTCAGCCGCCCGATGGCGTCACGCACCGCGGCCTGCTCGGCGGCCTCGTCCACCATGCCGAACCCGCCGGTGAATTGGTTGAGCGCCGCCAGGGTAATATTGGCGCCGACGCTCATCACCGGCACGATGCCGTCCTTTTTACGATCCTCGGGCACCATGGCTATCCCCCGGCGCATTGCCTGGCGGCAGTTGGCGAAACGTACCGGCGCGCCATGGAGCAGGATCGTGCCCTCCCAGCGCCCCGGATAACTGCCGAACAGGCACTGCACCAGTTCGGTACGACCCGATCCCACCAGCCCGGCGATGCCGAGGATTTCCCCTTTATGCAGGCTGAAGGCGGCATTATTGACGCGGCGGATATGCTGATTGACCGGATGCCAGGCCGTCAGGCCCTCCACCCGCAGGATTTCCTCGCCAATCACGTGAGGCTCATGGGGATAAAGCTCCGTCAGTTCGCGGCCCACCATCATGGTGATCAGCGCCTCTTCGCTCAGGCCCGCGGCCGGACGCGTGGCGATATGCCTGCCGTCGCGAATGACGCAGATCATGTCCGATATGGCTTTGACTTCATTAAGTTTATGGGAAATATAAATGCAGGCGATATCGTGATTGCGCAAATCGTCGACGATATCGAGCAGGATGGCGGTCTCGCTTTCCGTGAGCGACGCGGTGGGCTCGTCCAGGATCAGCAGGCGGACCTGCTTGTTGAGCGCCTTGGCGATTTCCACCAACTGCTGCTGGCCCAGGCCCAGTTCGCCGACCCGCGTGTCGGGGTCGATATTGAGTTTGACCTGCGCCAGCATCCGCTGGCAGCGCAGGTACATATTGTCATAATCCATGACGCCGTATTTCGCCCACTCGGTGCCGAGGAAAATATTCTCCAGTACCGTCATTTGTTTCACCAGCGCCAGCTCCTGATGAATAATGGCGATGCCCTTTTGTTCGGTATCGCGTACCCCGTGCGCCACCAGCGGTTCGCCGCCGAACAGGATCTCGCCCTCGAAGGTGCCGTGCGGATACACCGCCGACAGCACTTTCATCAGCGTCGATTTACCCGAGCCGTTTTCGCCGCACAGCGACAGCACCTGGCCGGCCTCGATGGTAAGGGACACATTATCCACCGCCTTGACCTGGCCGAACTGCTTGGTGATATTTTTCATTTCCAGCAAATTTGATGCCACGATAATCAACCTCCGCAACCGGGCCGCTGTTTAGCGCGGCCCGGTTCAGTTAACGTCACAGACGACAGCCGGCGTTCAGGCGGATTAGTTCAGATCGGATTTCTTGTGGAAACCATCGGCGATGACCGTGCTCTCTATGTTGCTTTTATCCACCGAGATCGGCGTCAGCAAATAGGAGGGGACGTCCTTGAGGCCATTGTTAAGGGAGGCGTTGGACTTGGGTTTTTCGCCATTGCCCAATTGAACCGCTATCTCGGCGGCAGTGGAGGCCAGCTGCTTGATCGGTTTATACACCGTCATGGTCTGGGTGCCCTGGTTAATCCGCTGAATACCGGCCAGATCCGCATCCTGGCCCGAAATGGCCACTTTGCCGGCCAGCCCCTGGGCGGCCAGCGCCTGGATGGCGCCGCCGGCGGTGGCATCGTTGGAGGCCACTACCGCGTCAATTTTATTGTTATTGGCGGTCAGGGCATTCTCCATGATTTTCAGGGCGTTTTCAGGTAACCAGCCGTCGGCCCATTGGTCGCCGACGATTTTTATCTTACCGCTGTCAATCAAGGGTTTAAGCACCGTCATCTGGCCGGCGCGGAACATTTTGGCGTTATTATCCACCGGCGAGCCGCCCATCAGGAAATAATTACCTTGCGGCACCCGCTTAACCAGGCTTTGCGCCTGCAGTTGCCCGACTTTTTCGTTATCAAAGGAAATATAAAAATCCACATCAGCATTATTTATCATTCGATCATAAGCGAGGACTTTTATGCCCTCCCGTTTCGCTTCGGCAATAACATTGCTTAACACTTGTCCGTTGTAAGGAATAATCACCAACACGTCGACGCCGCGATTGATCATATTCTCTATTTGTGACATTTGCGTTTCTTCATTGCCGTTGGAGGATTGAACAAAAACATCGGCACCCAGTGATTTGGCCTTGGCGACGAAAATATCGCGGTCTTTTTGCCAGCGTTCCAGACGCAGGTCGTCCACCGCCATGCCGATCTTGATTTGTTTGGCCATGCCCGGCTGGCTTAGCAATACCAGCGCCGTGCAGGCGGAAAGCAGGAGAGTTTTCAGTTTCATTTTAATTCCTTATGTTACTTTTATAAGAACAAATTCAGCAATGGAACTTGCCGAGCAACGGATAAGAATCAAACCTTTACAAATAATGTTGCGTAGGGGCGCCCAAGAGGCGACAGAGTTAACCCATGTAGTATTAGGGTCGGAAATCAGCAGCGGCAATTGCAAATTTTCACAACGGCATTATGATATTTTACTCAAATGCGTATTCTGTGAGCTGCGCCTTATTTTGCCGGTGAGGTTAAGGCCGGGCAAACATTAACTTGCGTATTTTTCCCGCCAAAAAGCGCTTTTATCCCCTATTCCTTGTGATCCCGCGCACAATTAATAATTTCATGAATGGCGATGTGAAATAACGTAATTGATCGCGCCGGGCGTTATTACCAGAATCAAGCACAGATTTGCTTATTGTGCCGTCATATTTACCCGCCGGCCTGATAAATCCCGTCCGCTTCAGAACGGACCTGGTGTTTCCAAGGAGTCATTATGTCTCAATTCTTTGATCAAGTTGAAAAAATCCGTTTTGAAGGTACGCAAAGCACCAATCCGCTGGCGTTTCATCACTATAACGCCGACGAAAAGATTTTGGGTAAACGCATGGAGGACCATTTGCGTTTTGCCGTCTGTTACTGGCATACCTTCTGCTGGGGCGGCACCGATATGTTCGGCGTGGGTTCTTTCGACCGTCCCTGGCAGCACGCGGGAGACGCGCTGGCCCAGGCGCGGCTGAAAACCGATGTGGCCTTTGAATTTTTCAGCAAACTGGGCGCGCCTTATTACTGTTTCCATGATATTGATATCCTGCCGGACAGTCCCACCATCAAAGACTATCTGAATAACTTCGCCATATTGACCGACGTGCTGGCGCAAAAGCAGCAGCAGACCGGCATCAAGCTGCTGTGGGGCACGGCGAATTGCTTTAGCCATCCGCGTTACGGCGCCGGCGCGGCCACCAGTCCGGATCCAGAAGTCTTCGCCTGGGCCGCCACCCAGGTCAACAGCGCCATGGACGCCACCCGCAAACTCGGCGGGGAAAATTACGTGCTGTGGGGCGGACGCGAAGGCTATGAAACGCTGCTGAACACCGATTTACGCCAGGAACGCGAGCAGATCGGCCGCTTTATGCAAATGGTGGTGGAACATAAACACAAAACCGGTTTCCAGGGCGCGCTGCTTATCGAACCCAAACCCCAGGAGCCGACCAAACACCAGTACGACTATGACGTCGCCACGGTGTACGGCTTTTTAAAACAGTTCGGCCTGGAAAAAGAGATCCGGGTTAACGTCGAGGCCAACCACGCCACGCTCGCCGGGCATACGTTCCATCATGAAATCGCCACCGCCATAGCACTCGGGATCTTTGGTTCGGTAGATGCCAATCGCGGCGATCCGCAGTCCGGTTGGGATACCGACCAGTTCCCCAACAGCGTGGAGGAAAATGCGCTGGTGATGTATGAAATCCTCAAGGCCGGCGGCTTCACGACCGGCGGACTGAATTTCGATGCCAAGGTACGCCGGCAAAGCACCGATAAATACGATCTGTTCCACGGCCATATCGGCGGCATGGATACCATGGCGCTGGCGCTGAAAGTGGCGGCGAAGCTCATCGAAGACGGTCGCCTGGAGCAGATGGTGAAGGCGCGCTACGCGGGCTGGAACGGCGATTTGGGGCAGCGGATACTGCAGGGCAACCTTTCCCTTGCCGAGCTGGCCCAGTACGCCGGCAAGCACGCCCTGGCGCCGGAGCATCGCAGCGGACAGCAGGAACTGCTGGAAAATATCGTCAACCAGGTCTTGTTCAGCTAACGTCTCCGGCGGCGATCCCGGCGTCCGCGCTGGCGGACGGCCGCTATAGTCAACCCGCGCCGCCCCCGCCAACGCGGGGGCGGCGCGGTGACAATTCAGAAGGATAGCGTATGTATATCGGCATAGATTTGGGCACCTCCGGCGTGAAAGCCATTCTGCTGGACGAGGCGCAGCATATTCTGGGCAGCCATACGGAACCCCTGACCGTTTCCCGGCCCCGGCCACTGTGGTCCGAGCAGGACCCGGAGCAGTGGTGGCGGGCGGCCGACAGCGCCATGCGCGCCCTAGCCGCCCGGCATGATCTGAGCGGGGTGCGCGCCCTCGGACTGACCGGCCAAATGCACGGCGCGACGTTGCTCGATAAGCAGCAGCGGGTATTGCGCCCGGCCATTTTGTGGAACGACGGGCGCAGCTTTGCCCAGTGCCGCTCGCTGGAAGACGACGTGCCCCGTTCCCGGGATATCACCGGCAACCTGATGATGCCCGGTTTTACCGCCCCCAAGCTGCGCTGGGTACGCGAACAGGAACCACAGATCTTTGCGCAAGTGGATAAGGTCCTGCTGCCGAAAGACTACCTCAGGCTGCGTCTAACCGGGGATTTCGCCACCGATATGTCCGATGCGGCGGGGACGATGTGGCTGGATGTCGGGCGCCGCGACTGGAGCGATGCGCTGCTGGGCGCCTGTGGGCTGTCCCGGGCGCAGATGCCGCGGTTGTTCGAGGGCAACCAGGCGACCGGCACCCTGTTGCCGCAGGTGGCGGCAAGCTGGGGCATGGCCGCGGTGCCGGTGGTGGCCGGCGGCGGCGACAACGCGGCCGGGGCCATCGGCGTCGGCCTGTATCGCCGGGGACAGGCCATGCTGTCGCTTGGCACCTCCGGCGTTTATTTTGCCGTCAGCGATGGGTTTCTCAGCAATCCCGAGCAGGCGGTGCACAGTTTTTGCCATGCGCTGCCGGGTACCTGGCATCTGATGTCGGTCATGCTCAGCGCCGCATCCTGCCTGGACTGGGCTGCCCGCCTGACCGGCATCGGCAGCGTGCCGGCACTGCTGGAAGCCGCCGCGCAGTCCCGCCCCGGCGCGGCGCCGGTGTGGTTTTTACCCTATCTTTCCGGCGAACGCACGCCGCACAATAATCCCAACGCCACCGGCGCGTTTTGGGGGCTGACCCATGAACACGGCCCGGCCGACCTGGCGCGCGCGGTGGTGGAAGGCGTCAGCTTCGGCCTGGCGGACGGTATGGACGCCCTGCACGGCACCGGCCTGCGGCCGGACAGCATCACGCTGATTGGCGGCGGGGCGCGCAGCGAATACTGGCGGCAGCTGCTGGCCGATGTCAGCGGCGAGGCGCTGGACTACCGCACCGGCGGCGACGTCGGTCCGGCGCTGGGCGCGGCGCGTCTGGCGCAGCTTAGCTGCCACCCCGGGGCGTCCTGGGCGGACATGCTGCCCGCGCTGCCGCTGGAGGCCCGCTATACGCCGGATAAGGAGCGGCACGAGGCTTATGCGGAGCAACGGAAAGTATTCCGCCGGTTCTACCAGCAGGTGGCGCATTTGGGCGAGTAGAGCCTCGCCCGCACTTTATAATGAATTTGCTAGCTGGCGCACATCCGGTCAATTCTTTCTGATTGTTCAAAGGTATATGCTGGCCTTCGGCAGATTTTCGTGAGAACCCACCGTATGTTTGAAAAACGTTATCGTATAACTCTATTATTTAATGCCAATAAAGTGTACGACCGCCAGGTTATCGAGGGGGTGGGCGAGTATTTGCAGGCGTCGCAGTGCGATTGGGATATTTTTATCGAAGATGATTTCCGCTGCCGTATCAACCGTATTGAAGAGTGGCTGGGCGACGGCGTGATTGCCGATTACGACGATAAGGAAATTGAACTGCTGCTCAGCGAGGCCAAGGTGCCGATTGTCGGCGTCGGCGGCTCTTACCAGCATGCCGAGGAATATCCGCCGGTGCACTATATCGCCACCGATAACCATGCGCTGGTGGCCAGCGCTTTTTTGCACCTGAAGGAAAAAGGCCTGAACCGGTTTGCTTTTTACGGCCTGCCGGCCAGCAGCGGCAAGCGCTGGTCACACGAACGCGAGCAGGCGTTTCGCAAACTGACGGCGGATGAGTATTACCAGCCGATAGTCTACCAGGGCGTGGAAACCGTGGTGGATAACTGGCAGCATGCCCAAAACCGGCTGGCCGACTGGCTGCAGTCGCTGCCGCCGCAAACCGGCATCATCGCGGTAACCGATGCCCGCGCCCGCCATCTGCTGCAGGTATGTGAACACCTGAATATCGCCGTGCCGGAAAAACTGTGCATTATCGGCATCGATAATGAAGAGCTGGCGCGGTGCCTTTCCCGGGTAGCCTTATCGTCCGTCGCCCAGGGCACCCGCCAGATGGGCTACCAGGCCGCCAAGCTGCTGCACCAGTTGCTGAATAAATCACGGCTGCCGCTGCAGCGGATTCTGGTGCCGCCGCTGAAAGTCATGGAGCGCCGTTCGACGGACTTCCGCTCGCTGCGCGATCCGGCGGTGATACAGGCGATGCATTATATCCGCTATCATGCCTGCAAGGGCATCAAGGTCGAGCAGGTGCTGGACGTGGTGGGCATGTCCCGCTCCAACCTGGAAAAACGGTTTAAGGACGAAACCAGCAAAACCATTCATAACGTCATCCATGAGGAAAAGCTGGAGAGCGCGCGCAATTTATTGATCTCCACGTCGCTCACCATCAATGAAGTCTCGCAAATGTGCGGCTACCCTTCTTTGCAATATTTTTATTCGGTATTTAAAAAAGGGTTTGATATCACGCCCAAGGAATATCGTGAAAAATATGGCGAAATGTCTTATTAGCGCCGCGCGCTGCCGGTGCGGCTGACCATTGCGGCATCAGGCACGGCCAGGGCATCCGCTTCCCGCCGCGCCTGCATAATCTGCGGCAAATGGGTTTCTATCCAGTCGGCCAGGTGTTCCACGATAGCGCCGACCTCCAGTCCCAGCCCGCTAAGGCTATATTGCACATGGGGCGGCATCACCGGCAGGGATTGGCGGATGACCAGGCCGTCCTCCTCCAGGCACGAGAGGGTCTGCGCCAGCATTTTTTCACTGACGCCGCCCACTTTACGGCGCAGCTCGCTAAAACGATGGGTACCTTGCGACAAGGCGATCAGCACCAGTACGCCCCAGCGGCTGGTCAGGTGTTTCAACACCTCCCGCGACGGGCAATTGACGTCAAGCAATTCGCCGCGCTGCATTTGCCGCGCCAGCGTGGATTTGGGTGCTGCCTGAAAATTCATATACTTACCTTTTTGTTAGTACTTACTTTAAGTAAGTATAGGGGATATGATGCTCTTTCTGAAGCCCAAAGGAGAAAATGATGATTGTTATTACAGGCGCGACCGGCCAACTGGGCCGTTTAGTGATAGCTGAACTGTTAAAAACCCATCCGGCCGCGGATCTGGTGGCCGCCGTGCGCTCGCCGCAAAAAGCGCAGGATCTGGCGGCGCGCGGCGTTAACGTGCTCCAGGCCGATTATGACCGGCCCGAGACGCTGGACAGCGCGTTTAAGGGCGCGACGAAACTGCTGCTGATCTCCTCAAGCGAACTCGGCCAGCGCACGCGCCAGCATGGCGCCGCGATCGACGCCGCCAAACGCGCCGGGGTGGAATTACTGGCTTACACCAGCTTGCTGCATGCCGATACCAGCCCGCTGGGACTTGGCGAAGAGCACCGCGCAACCGAAGCGCTGCTGCGTGATTCCGGCCTGCCGGTCGTGCTGCTGCGCAACGGCTGGTACAACGAAAACCATGCCGCCGGCGTCCCCGCCGCCCTGGCCCACCACGCCCTGGCGGGCAGCGCCGGCGACGGCAGGATAGCCTCGGCCGCGCGCGCCGACTTTGCCGCTGCGGCGGCAAAGGTATTAACCCTGGACGGCCAGGCCGGTAAAGTGTATGAACTGGCGGGGGACAGCGCCTATACCCTGTCCGAACTGGCGGCGGAAATTACCCGCCAGTCCGGCGTGGCGGTGAAATATGTCGACCTGCCGCCATCGGAATACCAGGCGCTGCTCAGCCAGGCGGGACTGCCCGGGCCGGTTGCCGCGCTGCTGGCTGATTCTGATGCCGGCGCGTCGCAGGGCGGGCTGTTTGACGATGGCCGGCAGTTGAGCCGGCTGATAGGCCGCGCCACCACGCCCATCAGGGATACGGTGGCCGCCGTACTGAAAGCCGGGTAATCGCCCGCCGCGATGCGCGGCGTTGCCCGCGCTACAGCGGCTGCAGCACGATCAGCAGCACGCAGGCGATAAGCGCCACCAGGGTAAAGGCGGCGGCGTGGCGCAGGATGGCCGGGGCCGTCAGTTCGGCGCGGCCCAGGCTGCGGCGCAGCGATCCCGACTGCATACCGTGCAGCGCCGATAACGCCAGCACAAAGATGACCTTGATAATAAGCGACAGGGACGGCGGCCAATTGCCCATCAGGGTCAGCGCCAGCCCGGAAAGCCAGGTGACGATCATGGCCGGCAGCGTCACGGTTTGGTTAAAACGCTGCACGGCGCTGAATAGCCGCAGGCCGGGTGCGCGCTCGGCGGCGGGAGTGTGTTTCCAGGCGGTCATCGCCACCGCCAGCAGCAGCATACCGCCTATCCACAGCGTGAACGCCACCAGATGCAGCGCCTTTATCAGCATATAGGTCATTATATCCGTTTCTCCTTAACCGGCACGCCATCCACGCCCGGCCCGGCTTCACGCCGTTTAATCATGCCCACGTTAAAAAACGTCCCGAAAGGGATAAACGCCAGGATCAGCAGGCGCGCCACCTGGGCTTTACGCCACATACCGCCGGCGGCGGTATTCACCACCATCCAGGCGTAAAACAGAAAAGCCAGTCCGTGGATCGGCCCCATCGCCGCACTCACCTGGGGAAAGCCGGCGAGGTGTTTTAACGGCACGGCAATGCACACCAGGATAACCAGCGTACAGCCTTCCACCACCGATGCGAGATGCAGGCGTCTTAACAGCGTAAGCTCCGCGCCGTCCAGACCCTGGCGCGATTGATTGTCGATGGCCACGTTCGCCCTTTTTGCCGCTGCGGCGGCGATAGCTACTGAAAAAGTAGGGTTATTCTAACCGCAGGTTGCCATGACGGCAAGCCAGCCGGCCAATGCCGCCGCCGGCGGGTAACACGTCAACCGGGGCAGGCGACGGCGCCGGACCCCGCTGACCGGAGGGCGCCGGCGACATCCCCCTATCCCATAACAGAACGCGTGGCGGTCGCCGGCGCATCGGGCGGCGTGGCCGCGGGCGGGCTGAAGGCGGTGGCATCGTAGGCGAAGACCCAGTGAGCTTCCAGGCCGGACGCATGGGGATTCATCAGGGCCTTGACCTTGTAGCTGAAATCACGCCGGAACTGCTGCCACGGCGAGGACAAATGATACAGCCGGCCCCGCTCGCGCGCCGAAAGCTGGACCCGGCTGGTGCGCGGCAGCCGTTCCGCCTCGTATAACCGCAGCGCCCGGGGGATATCGCCGGCATTGGCCGCCAGGACGCTGGCCAGCACATATCCGTCCTCCATGGCCATGGCGGCGCCCTGGGCCAGGAACGGCAGCATGGGATGCGCCGCGTCGCCCAGCAGCGTGATATGCCCCAGCGACCAGCGCGGCATCGGATCCCGATCGAACAAGCCCCATTTCAGCACGTTTCGCGCGCAGGACAGAATGCGCAGCAGCTCGGGATGCCAGCCGCTGAACGTGCGCAACAGCTCGTCGCGATTACTGGGCAAATGCCAGGATGACTCCATCCAGTCGGCGGCTTCGCTGACCGCGACGATGTTCAACACCCGGCCGCCGCAGATGGTATAGGTCACGACATGTCCGTTGGGGCCAAGCCAGACGGCGGAAACCGGGCTGATAAAATCGGCGTGTTCGCCCAGGGTAATGGCGGCGCGCCAGCAGATATGGCCGGTAAAACGCGGCGCTTCGTCGCCAAACAGCGCGCCGCGCACCACCGAATGAACGCCGTCGGCGCCAACGATGACATCGGCCTCGTACTCCGCGCCGTTATCAAAGCGGGCGACCGCCGTCCCCTCATGGTTAAGCACCGAGACGCAGCGCGCGTTGTGGGTAATCAACCGCGCGTCGATAAGGCCGACCAGCATGGCCAGCAAATCGGCCCGGTGCAGGTGATAAAACTCCGCGCCAAACAGCTGCGGGCAGGCACTGGATAATGGCGTGCGAAACTTCTCCCGCCCGGTACGCCAGTTGCGCCCGACAATCGCCAGCGGCAGGTAGCCCAACCGCTGGAGTTCGCCGCCCAGGCCAAGGGCCTTTAACACTTTTACCGCGTTGGGCGTCATCTGCACCCCCGCGCCCACTTCTCTAAATGCCGCTGTACGCTCAAACAGATGTGCTTCCATGCCCCGTTGCTGCAATGATGCGGTCAATGCAGCGCCACCGATGCCTCCGCCGATGACGCCTATACGAAGCTTACGATTCATTCAGTTAACCTTTGGTGAATAAACGTTTAATGAAATAGTGCTACACACCTTTTGTCGGAACCCGCCCAGGGTTCGCCGGGGACCCGGCGGGCGGGCGCAGCACATGTCGGGAAGCTTGGGGTTAAACGGCCGTCTCGGCATAGGGCGTGCTTATGTCAGTCTTGTTCACCACGGCGGGCGACGCAATGGCAGCGACGTTATAGACATATTGCTTATTATTTTATGAATAACGGCTAGCCGTATACGCTACCCTGAAGACGTTATGGCTGGCGGCCGCGCGGCGCCTCCCGGCGTCCGGCACCCCCTGCGGCCACGGAAATTAACGCCGGCGCGGCGCCGGCGTTAAGGCCCGGTTATTGCTCCACACGCAGGCCGTAGGTTTTGAATTTTTCCACCACGCGCGCAATTTCATCGTTGGACAATACCGGCACCGGATCGATAATCGGCAGGAGTTTTAAGTACAACGCGGCCAGCACCTCCACCTCATGGGCCAGCCACAGCGCCTTGGCCAGATTATCTTCCGCGGCGATAAGCCCATGATGCTGTAACAGGATGGCCTTACGGTGTTTGATCGCCGCAGCCACATGTTCGGACAAGGCCCGGCTGCCGAAGGTGGCGTAAGGCGCGCAGGGAATATCGCTGCCGCCGGCGGCGGCAATCATATAGTGGATCGCCGGAATCGGCCGGTTGAGGATCGACACGCCGGTACAGTTGACCGCATGGTTATGGACCACGGCGTTGGCGTCCGGCCGGGCCTGGTATACCGCCTGGTGGAAGCGCCATTCGCTGGAGGGGATCTTGTCCGTTTCGCCATGTCCCTGGCCGTCGACAAAGACAATGTGCTGCTCCGTCAGCTGCTCATAAGGGATACCGGACGGTGTAATCAGCATTCCGCCCTGGTAGCGGACGCTGACATTGCCGGCGGTACCCTGGTTCAATCCTAAACGCGTCATCTCCAGACACGTGGCGATAATCTCGTGCGCAAGCGTCGTTCTTCCCATGATTGCTCCTCAAGTTAATAAGTGCCATTTTTCCGCGTAATAATTAACTGAACGACTTACCCTGCCGTCGACGAGCATTATAATTGTGATAACATCGACATTATTTTAATGGTCATACGCTTTTCATCGTGCTGAAGTTAAATAGAAATGTCCGTTTAAACGCAGAACCGGCGTAAACGGTCAACCTGCTTTGTCTATTGTTAATAAGTGCCCGTTTTTTTACTAAACCTCTAATACGGTCATTTATCCGCCGCTATTTTTTTCGTGGCAGAAGAAAAATCATTTAACCGTCGTTTTTTTTAGTGATTAACTTCACAATTTATTTACATAACAGACCTTACCTCTCCCCCGCCGTAGGTTTTTATCCGTATCTGCCTTAGATTTTTTCCAGCGGCAGGCTTTTACGGCAAACACGTTCATTACCCCGCGCCGTAACGTCCCCGCCCGAGAAGAAGGGATAAACCGTCAATAAAATTGTTTTTTATCAGTGTATTAATCTGACTGGCCCGATCGCCATCACAAAAGGGGGATAAATACTTTGTTTATCCGGGGAACATGTCTTAAATAGCTAACTCGAGTTAGCTAAAACATTGAAACACCCAGAACCCGTTTTGTCCGGAGGCAACATGTCCGCAGCGTTGTTAACCATGAAACATGTCACAAAACGATTCCCCGGGGTATTGGCCCTGGATAACGTTAACTTCGATTTAAACCGCGGGGAGGTTCATGCGCTGCTGGGTGAAAACGGCGCGGGCAAATCCACGCTGATGAAAATATTATCCGGTGTTTATTCTTGCGACGAGGGCCGGATAGAACTCGACGGCCGGCCGGTGACGATTACCAGCCCCATCCAGGCGGGGGCGTTGGGCATTGCCATTATTCACCAGGAATTCAATTTATTTCCTGATTTAACCGTGGAAGAAAATATTTATATCGGCCGGGAATTTCATCAACGCGCGCCATGGATCCTGGATGACGTCGCCCAGCGCCAGGCGGTCATGAATATCCTGCAGATGCTGAACCTGACCATCGATCCGGCCAGGCGCATCCGTGAATTGACCGTGGCGCAGCAGCAGATGGTGGAAATCGCTAAGGCGCTCTCGGTCAACGCCAAAATCCTGATCATGGACGAACCTACCGCGGCCCTGACCGAAAGTGAAATCGACAGTCTGTTCAAGGTGATCGAACTGCTTAAGTCGCAGGGGGTCGCCATCGTTTATATCTCCCACCGGCTGGAGGAACTGGCGCTTATCGCCGATCGGGCCACGGTCATGCGCGACGGTAAATATATCGCCACCGTCGATTACACCATGGTGCGCATCGAACAGCTGATCGCCATGATGGTGGGACGCGAGCTGGGCGATATCTACCCCGCCCGGGCCGCCATTCCCGGCGACGACGTGGTGCTCGACGTCCATAATCTCGGCCGTAAGGGCGTACTGCACGATATTACCTTTGCGCTGCGCAAAGGCGAGATCCTCGGCATCGCCGGCCTGATGGGCGCCGGACGAACCGAGGTGGCGCGGGCGCTGTTTGGCGCCGATCCCATGGACCACGGGGAAATACGCCTGTCCGGACATCGCGTCAAAATAAGCAGCGTGCACGGCGCCATCGCCCTGGGCATCGGCTATCTGACCGAAGATCGCAAAAAAGACGGGCTGGCGCTGGGCCTGTCGGTCGGCACCAATATTATGCTCAGCAGTTACCGGCACTATGCCAACGGCTTAGGGATTATCGACGACAAAAGGTGTCACGCCGAAAGCGAGCGCCTGCGCCGCCAGCTGCGTATTAAAACGCCTGACCTGGAACAACTGGCGGTAAATTTAAGCGGCGGCAACCAGCAGAAAATTATTATCGCCAAATGGCTATGCAAGAATTCGGAAATATTGATTTTTGATGAACCGACACGCGGCATTGACGTCGGCGCCAAGCTCGAAATATACGATTTGATGAACCGTCTGACGGCGGAAGGTAAATCAATCATTATGATTTCGTCTGAATTACCGGAGATCTTGGGCATGTGCGACAGGATATTGGTAATGCGGCAGGGGCGTATTACCGCCGAGCTGTCGGCCGCGCAGGCCACCCAGGAAAATATAATGAAATATGCAACGCTTGAGGGGTAAATCATGATTGGCATAACCAAATATTTACAGAACGGCTCCAATAAAAAAATAAGTAATAAAGCGTTGCTGATGCGTTTTGCTCCGCTGCTCAGCCTGATTCTGCTGATGCTATTTTTCAGCCTCGGTTCGCCGTTTTTCCTGAACACCGAAAACCTGATGACCATCGCCCTGCAAACCTCGGTAATAGGCATCATGGCCATTGGCGTAACCTACGTCATTATTACCTCCGGCATCGACCTGTCGCTGGGGTCGGTGGTGGCGTTTTCCGGCGTGGCCATCGGCCTGGGGGCCGCGGCCGGACTGCCGCTGGCGCTGTGTATCCTCTGCGGGGCGCTGGGCGGCGCGTTGTGCGGTTATATCAACGGTTTTCTGGTGGCCCGGGCGGCCATTCCCCCCTTTATCGCCACGCTCGGCCTGATGATGTCGGTGCGCGGCATCAATATGGTGCTGACCGACGGCCGCGCCATTTATTTTTCGCAATATCCCGGTTTTAAAACCCTGGCCCAGGGCAAGCTGTTCGATTTCCTGCCCTATCCGGTTATCTACCTGATCGTACTGGCGGCCATTGCCGCCTATATCCTGAAAAGAACCGTTATCGGCCGGTATATCTACGCCGTCGGCAGCAATGAGGACGCCGCCCATTTATCGGGAATCAAGGTGCGGAACGTCAAACTGTTCGTTTATCTGTTCTGCGGCATATTGACCGGCATCGCGGGAGTGGTGCTGGCATCACGGCTGAATTCCGGACAACCGACGGTGGGCGTGGGCTATGAGCTTGAGGCCATCGCCGCGGTGGTGATCGGCGGCACCAGCCTGATGGGCGGCATCGGCACCATCGGCGGCACTATTATCGGCGCCTTTATCATGAGCGTGCTGAAAAACGGACTGAATTTAATGGGCGTGTCGCAATTCTGGCAAATGGTTGCGATGGGCATTGTCGTGGTTGCGGCGGTGTATCTGGATACGCTGCGCAAAAAGATCTGATTCACCGACGTTCCTGTTATCTGGACAGTAAAAATATCACTTTGGAGGTTGTCATGATGAAATTAATCAGGTTGTGCGGCATCGCGCTGTTCACGCTATGCGGCGCGGGCGGCGCTGATGCCGCCACCGGCGATATCTCTATTCCGGTGGTGAGCAAAGGCTACCAGCATGAATTTTTCCAAACGGTAAAACTGGGTTCGGAGGCGGCGGCAAAAGAATTAGGCATAAAAACCAGTTTTGTCGGCCCGTCCGATGAAACGCAAATCGCCGAACAAATCCAACTGATGGAAAATACCATCACGCGCCAGCCCAGCGGTATTCTGCTCGCGGCACTGGATGCCAACGCCCTGGTGCCGTTGGTGGAAATGGCGCACAGCAAAAAAATCGCTGTCGCCACCTTCGACTCCGGCGTCAACTCCGATATCCCGGTGAGCTTTGTCGCCACCAATAACGTCAAGGCCGGCTCCGCGGCAGCGGACGCCCTGGCGAAAGAGGTGGGAGGCAAAGGCAAGGTCGGCATTATCGCCCATGTGGCGGGCACCACCTCGGCGATAGAGCGTACCGAGGGTTTTACCAAGACCATCAAGGAAAAATATCCCGCCATTACCCTGCTGCCGGTGCAGTACAGCGACGGCGACCCGCAGAAAGCCATGGATAAAACCATCGATATGGTACAGGCCAATCCCGACCTGGCGGGCATCTATGCCACCAACGAGGGGTCGACGCTGGGCGTCGCCAACGCCATTGACAGCCTGAGCCTGGCCGGCAAGGTCAAGGTGATCGGTTTCGACAGTACCGAGGCCATTATCGGTTTCCTGAAATCCAATACCCTGCAGGGTTTTATCGTCCAGGACGCCTACCAAATCGGCTACCAGGGCATCAAGACCCTCGACAGCTTCCTGAAGGGACAGACGGTGGCCAAGGTCATCGATATCCCGGTGAAATTCGTTACCCAAACCAATCTTAACGATCCGGCTATCCAGAAATTGCTCTATCCGTTCGGCAAAAAATAACCGTCAACGTCACAAGGAATTGCCATGAACAAGACAACAGCTTCCCCACAGCGGCATGACGATATGCCGGCCATCGGCATTCGCCCGGTTATTGACGGCCGTCGCCTGGGCATCCGCGAATCGCTGGAAGAACAAACGCTGTCAATGGCGCGCGCCACCGCCGCCCTGCTAACCGCGTCCCTGCGCTACCCCAACGGCGAGCCGGTGGCGTGCGTCATCGCCGATACCTGCATTGCCGGGATGGCGGAATCCGCCGCCTGCGAGCGCAAATTCAGCGGCCGCAACATCGGCCTGACCATTACCGTAACGCCATGCTGGTGCTACGGCAGCGAAACCATCGACATGGATCCCTTCCGGCCGAAAGCCATCTGGGGGTTTAACGGCACCGAGCGCCCCGGCGCGGTGTATCTTGCCGCCGCGCTGGCCGGCCATAACCAGAAAGGACTGCCGGCGTTCGCCATCTATGGCCGCGACGTGCAGGACGGCGGGGACGGCGCCATTCCCGACGACGTGCGGGAAAAGCTCCTGCGCTTCGCCCGCGCGGGCATTGCCGCGGCATCCCTGCGCGGTAAAAGCTATCTGTCCATCGGCGGCGTCGCCATGGGCATCGCCGGTTCCATTGTCGATCATGACTTTTTTGAATCCTGGCTGGGCATGAAGGTGCAGGCGGTGGATATGACCGAGCTGCGCCGCCGCATGGATCAGGGCATTTATGACGAGGAAGAACTGGCGCTGGCGCTGGCCTGGGCGGACAAGGCCTTTCGTTTCGGCCCGGACAAGAATGCGCAGCGGTACCGCCGCGATGCCGCGCAAAGCCGCGGCGTATTGCGCGACAGCCTGCTGATGGCGATCTGTATCCGCGACATGATGCAGGGCAGCGCTAAGGTGGCGGCCAAGGGCTTTATTGAGGAGTCTTTGGGCTATAACGCCATTGCCGCCGGCTTCCAGGGGCAGCGGCATTGGACCGATCAGTACCCCAACGGCGACACCGCCGAGGCGTTGCTCAACAGCGCGTTCGACTGGAACGGGGTACGCGCGCCGATGGTGGTGGCGACGGAAAACGATAGCCTGAACGCCGCCGCCATGCTGTTCGGCCGCGCCTTGACCGGCACCGCGCAGATTTTTGCCGATGTGCGCACCTACTGGTCGCCGCAGGCGGTGGAACGGGTTACCGGCCACCGGCTTGAAGGCCGGGCCGCGGCGGGCATTATCCATCTGATCAACTCCGGCTCGGCGGCGCTTGACGGCACCTGCCGCCAGACCGATGACGCGGGCAACCCCACCATCAAACCGCATTGGGAGATAACCGAACAGGACGCCCAGGCGTGCCTGGCGGCCACCGCGTGGTGCCCGGCCATTCATGAGTATTTTCGCGGCGGCGGCTATTCGTCATGCTTTTTAAGCCGGGGCGGCGTGCCGTTCACCATGACGCGCGTCAATATCATCCGCGGCGTCGGACCGGTGCTGCAAATCGCCGAGGGCTGGAGCGTCGATTTGCCCGCCGGGGTCCACGATACGCTGAACCAGCGCACCGACGCCACCTGGCCGACCACCTGGTTCGCCCCCCGGCTGACCGGGCAAGGACCGTTTCGCGACGTCTACTCGGTGATGGCCAACTGGGGCGCTAATCACGGGGTGCTCAGCGTGGGCCACGTCGGCGCGGATTTTATTACCCTGGCGGCGATGCTGCGCATCCCGGTTTGCATGCATAACGTGGCGCCGGAAGACATCTACCGGCCCTCCGCCTGGGCCGCCCACGGCATGGATCCGGAAGGACAGGATTACCGCGCCTGCGCCAACTACGGCGCGTTATATAAAAAATAATCCCGGCGGCGCGCGGCCGGATCCCGGCGCTATCGCGGGATTGCCGGCCCCGCCCCTTGACGCGAGTGGGGAGACGGTATGAAGCAAGATGTGGTTATCGTACTGGACTGCGGCGCCACCAATATCCGGGCGATCGCCATGGCCCCGGACGGCCGGACGGTCGCCAAGGCGGTTATGCCGAACGCCAGCCTGCCGGCGGCGGAGAACCCCGACTGGCAAACCTGGTCGCTGGACAGCATTATGGACGGCTTCAGCCAGTGCTCCCGCCGCCTGGCGGCCGGACTGGCGTCATGCCGGGTGCGCGGCCTGGCCGTGACCACCTTTGGCGTCGACGGCGCGCTGGTGGACGCGCAAGGCGCCTTGCTGTATCCGGTTATCAGTTGGAAGTGTCCGCGCACCGCGCCGGTGATGGCCGATATCGCCCGCTATATCAGCCCGGCGGAATTACAGGCGATATCGGGCGTCGGCCAGTTCAGTTTTAATACCCTGTATAAACTTATCTGGCTGAAACAGCATCATCCCGCATTGCTGGCGAAGGCCCGCGCCTGGCTGTTTATCTCGTCGCTTATCAACCACCGCCTGACCGGCGCGTTCACCACCGATCGCACCATGGCCGGCACCAGCCAGCTGCTGGATGTCGGGCGCGAATGCTTTAGCGCGCGGATACTGGCGGCCGTCGGCCTGGACGCCGCGCTGTTTCCACCGCTGGTGAACGCCGGCGATATCATCGGCGCGCTGCTGCCCGCCGCCGCCGCCAGGCTTGGGCTGCCGCCGGGCCTGCCGGTGATCGCCGCCGGGCATGACACGCAGTTTGCCCTGTTCGGGTCGGGGGCCGGGCTGGACCAGCCGGTGCTGTCCTCCGGCACCTGGGAAATACTGATGGTACGCAGCCGGCGGGTGGACACCAGCATACTGCCGCGTATCGCCGGGTCCACCTGCGAGCTGGACAGCTGCGCCGGCCTGTTTAATCCCGGCCTGCAATGGCTGGCCTCCGGCGTACTGGAGTGGGTGCGCGAGCTTTGCTGGTCGGCAACGCCGGCCAGCAAAGTCTATCAGGCGATGATTCGCGAGGCGCGCGAGGTGCCGCCGGGGGCGGACGGCGTCAGGATGAGCGGTTCCCTGCTGGCGGCGGGGGCGGGACTGGCAAGCTGGCAGGGACTTGCGCTGGCGGCGCGGCGCGGCCATATTTATCGCGCCGCGCTGGAAGGACTGGCCGTGACCCTGCGCGATAATCTGGCATTATTAGCGCAAATAGGACATTTCACCGTCAGTGAACTGACGCTGGTGGGCGGCGGCGGTCGCAATGCCCTGTGGAACCAAATCAAGGCCGACCTGCTGCAGGTGCCGATCAAAGTGATGGACGAGGCGGAAACCACGGTATTGGGCGCCTCGATGTTTATCTGGAGCGGCATCGGTTATGTTCCGTCGCCGGAAGATGCCCGCGCCCTGGTCGGCTATCGCTATCAATGGTTCAGGCCCGGCGGCGACTATGCCGATATTAAGTGGCCCCCGACCGGGCTCCCATCCCCTCGAACTGGAGTGCATGTATGTTAAAACTGATATCCCCGCTTATCTCGCCGTCGCTGCTAAAAACGCTGGCCGAAATGGGCCATGGCGACGAGATTGTTTTCGCCGATGCGCATTTTCCGGGGCATTCCCTCGGCCCGCAGGTGCTGCGCGCCGACGGGCTGGACATCGGACCGCTGCTGGCGGCGGTGATCCCGCTGTTCCAGCTGGACAGCTATGCGCCGCCGCTGGTGATGATGATGCCCGGCGCAGGGGATGAACTGGACCCGGCGGTGGAAAACCGCTACCTGCAGGCCTTGTTTGGCGCGGGCGAACGCCTGCCGGTGACGCGCATCGACCGGTTTGCTTTTTACGAGCGCGCCCGGCGGGCGTTCGCCATCGTCATGACCGGCGAGCGGGCAAAATACGGTAATATCTTATTAAAAAAAGGGGTAACGCCCATATTTTGACCGTCCGTTGCCGTATCTTATGCCGACAACCGCTTTCACACCCTGGCCTGGGGCGCCGGAAGCGGGACATCGGGTAAGCGGGAGGGCAAGATGAAATCAACGCGGCAGCAAGATATCCTGGCGTTAATATCCCAACAGGAGGTCCTGAAGGTGGATGAACTGGCGGCGTGGTTCGACGTCAGCAAGGAAACCATCCGCCGGGATTTCAACAGCCTGCAGGACCAGGGCCTGATCATCCGTCAACATGGCCGGGCCAAAGGCATTGCGCGCGGCAAACCCGACAGCGGCGACTCGTTTAATGCCCGCGTCAAAAGCCATTTAAACAGCAAGGCTGATATCGCCGGCCAGGCCCTGACCTGGGTTGACGAGGATATGGTGATTGCCCTGGATGCCAGCACCACGTGCTGGTACCTGGCCAAAAAGCTGCCGGACATCCCCCTAACCGTGTTTACCAATAGCGTCCGGGTGTGCAGCGAGCTGGAAAAGAAATCCCATATTACGCTGGTCAGCTCCGGCGGCACGTTGCAGCGTAAATATGCCTGTTACGTCAATCCAGCGCTGTTTTCCATCGTCAGGCACCTTGATATCGACCTGTTTATTTTTTCCTGCGAAGGCATTGATAATGACGATATCATGTGGGATTCGAACGCGATCAACGCCGATTACAAGACCTTGATGCTCAACAAGGCCACGCAGTCGCTGTTGCTGATGGACAAAAGCAAGCTCGGGCGCAGGAGCACGGTGAAAATCGGACCGCTGGCCCTGGTGGCGCGGGTCATTTCCGATACGGAGTACCGAAAGCCGCCAACGTGATGCGCCCGCCGCTATGGCCGGGGAAACGAAAAACGGCGCATGGATATTAAAAACATAATATTTATTGCAAATAATTAAGTATATTAATGCTAAATCATTGAGCGAAAAATAACGTTAAAATTTTAACTTTATGATGATTTTTTTACATTAATGGCATAAGTTATTCTCCCGGCCATCAAGGAAGAATAAGCTATATGCTTAACATTATCGATATTAATCATCACGCACTTGAATTATTAAAGACTGGAAAATCCAACGCACGGGCAACCCATTTACCTATGGAAAGCGACGGCTTAATCAGTATTATTAATAACGAAGCCAAATACGACAGCGGCGCCCCTATTCCATTCCTCCCCTTCACCCGGCTTAATTCGGACAAAGAGCGGGCGGCTTGCCTGGAAGAAATGGAAAAAGTGGTGGCGTCAGGCCAGTTCACCAGCGGCGACTTTATCACCCGGCTGGAAAAACGGCTGGCGGCGTCTTACCGGGCGACGGCATGCATCGCCACCAGCAGCGGGACGGACGCGCTGAAAATTGCGCTGAAGGCCATCGGCGTCGGTGCGGGCGACGAAGTCATTGTGCCGCCCAACTCTTTCGCGGCCACGGAAAACGCCATATTTTCCATCGGGGCAAAGCCGGTCTACGCCAACATCGACGCCAGTTTCAATCTCAACCCAACCGAGATCCCGCGGCTGGTCACCCCGCGCACCAAGGCCATCCTGGCCGTTTGCCTGTACGGCTCCGTCAGAAATATGAGCGCCATATCCCAAGAGGCCAGGCATCATGAGCTGCGCGTCATCATTGACGCGGCCCAGTGTTTCGGCATACCGGATATCATCAACTACGGCGATGTAGTGACGCTGAGTTTTAACCCGTTTAAAAACATCGGCGGATTCGGCAAGGCGGGCGCGTTGCTGACCTGTTCCTCGGCCATCGCCAAACGCGCCCGGCAATTTTCCTATCATGGCTTTTGCGAGGGTAAAAAAAACGTCAAAGCGCAGAATTGGGGGTTTAACAGCCGGATGGATAATATCCAGGCGGCGACGTTATTAGCCAAATTAACTTTTTTTGCCCTGAATGCGTTAAAACGATCTTACCTGGCTTATCGTTATATTAATAAGCTCGCTCTCCTGGAACATCGCGGATTTATTACGCTGCCCATCGAACAAGCGGCCAACACCTGGCATTTATTCCCCATCCGGGTCAACGCGGGCAAGCGGGACGAGTTGATACGTTTTGCCAAAATAATGAATATCGAATTTGATATCTATTATCCCATATTAGGGTATGACGGGGCCAACGAGTTTGCCTTAACCTACCAGGATAAAATAAGTTTCGCTACCAGCCGCAGCATTCATGCCACGGTGCTCCATATTCCACTGCACAATCATATGTCCCTGGCAGAGCAGGACCGGATCGTCGGCGTTATCAACCAATTTTTCCAGTGAGCGCGCGCGTGATGCCGGGACAAGCGTGGCCAATTACCCGCTTGTTGGGCTAGTATTGTGCTCTACGATACCGGCCCGCCGCTGCACGGCGCGGCCTGAAAAACCGGAGGAGCCATGCAGACGATAGCCATAGATATGGATGAGGTGATTGCCGATTTCAACAGCAAAATGATCCGGCATTTTAATGCCGAATTTGGCGAACATATCGGTTTAAACGATCTTGCCGGACAGACTATTCAGCAATTGCGTCCGGCGCTGCGCGATAAAATCAACCAGATGATCGGCGAGCCGGCGTTTTTCAGCGATCTGGATGTGATCGCCGGCGCGCAGGATGTGGTCCGGGAATTGAGCGGCAAATACCATGTTTTCATCACTACCGCCGCCATGGAATTCCCCGCCTCGTTTACCGCCAAGTTTAACTGGCTGCAAACCCACTTCGGTTTTTTAAGCGCCATGAATTTTGTCTTTTGCGGCAACAAGCGCATCCTCAACGCCGATTTTCTTATCGACGACAATGTCCGTCATTTTGAGCATTTCGTCGGCGAAGGCATCCTGTTTACCGCTCCGCATAATATCCATGCGCGCGGCTATCGCCGGGTCAACGACTGGCGGGAGGTGGCTGATCTTTTTTTGTAGGTTTGCGCCGCGGCGGACAGGCTTTGCTGATTAAATGAACCAATGTTTCTTAATAAAAGAAATAAAATTTTATAAATTTGAGCTTGATCGCCCCGCTCTTTGTTTTTTTGCCATTCAATCACCGGGTCTGGCAACGGGAGAAAGGTTTCTCGCCGCCCCAGGCGCTAGGGTTGACAGCGACAATGAGGATTACGGTCGGTTGACCGTTTTTTACCATGCCCTGTCAACGCCTTATCCGGGGAAGCATGACGATGAAAATACGCTCCATAGGTTTACCGCAATATCTGGCTTATGGCTCCGGCGATTTCCTGGGCGCGGGCACCACCGCCCTGACCGCCGCCTGGCTGCTTTATTTCTACACCACGTTTTGCGGTCTCTCGCCCATCGAGGCCACCTTTATCTTTGCCTGCGCCCGGGTGCTGGACGCCGTGGTCAGCCCGCTGATGGGCTACCTGACCGATAACTTCGGCGGCACCTGGCTGGGCAAGCGCTTCGGCCGCCGTAAGTTTTTTATCCTGCTCGGCATTCCCTGCGTGTTCAGCTACTGCCTGATGTGGGTCGGCGGCATGGGCTACGGTTATTACCTGCTGACCTATCTGCTGTTCGACGTGGTCTACACCATGATCCTGGTGCCCTACGAAACCCTGGTGCCGGAAATGACCGACGATTTTAAACAAAAATCCAAGTTCTCCGGCGCGCGCATCGCCCTGGCGCAGCTGTCCGCCATCCTGGCCGCCTTTTTGCCCGGCATCCTGCTGTCGCATTTCGGCAAGGACAACGCCATTTCCTTTTTCTACGCCAGCGTGGTGTTCGCGGTGATCTGCGCGCTGGTGCTGACCCTGGTCTATTTGTTTACCTGGGAGCGGCCGGCGGCGCTGAAATCGGAGGCGGTATTAAAGCTTGAGCGTGAAAAACAGCAGCTGACCCTGGGACAAAGCCTGCGGCGCCTGCATATCGAACTGTCCTCCACGCTGCGCGTGCGCATCTTTCGCCAGCATCTGGGCCTGTACCTCGGCGGCTACATCGCCCAGGACGTATTCAACGCGGTGTTTACCTATTATGTGGTGTTCGTGCTGATGCAAAGCGCCACCGTGGCCTCCAACCTGATGGGGGTGATGGCGATCCTGCAGTTCGTGGCGGTGATCGGCATGATCCCGCTGTGCATCCGCTTCGGACCGGCGCCGTCCTACCGGCTGGTGGTCACCCTGTTCGGCCTGAGCGCGCTCTCCTACGGCGTGCTGTACTACGCCGGCCTGAGCGACACGTTCTCGCTGCTGCTGCTGGTATCGGCCGTGGCCGGCCTTGGCCGGGGCGGCATCAACTATGTGCCCTGGAATATCTACACCTATATCGCCGATGTGGACGAGGCGATCACCGCCCAGCGGCGCGAGGGCATCTTCGCCGGCATCATGACGCTGACGCGCAAGGCGTCCCAGGCCGGGGCGGTAATGCTGGTGGGGGTGTTCCTGCAGCTGTCGGGGTTCGTTTCCGGGCAGAAAGTGCAGTTGCCGCAGGTAAGCCACGCCATCCTGGCCATCCTGTGCATCGGCACGGTGCTGGTGCTGACCGCGGGTTTCATTATTTCCCTGCGCTTTAAGCTGAACCTGAAAACCCACCGCATCCTGCAGTTGGAAACGCAAAAAATGCGCGCGGCCAATCATCCGCTGCCGCAGCAGATCACGCCGGAGGCACGGGCCACCGTGGAGACGCTGACCGGCATGAAATACGAATCGCTGTGGGGCAATAACAACATCGGCTACCTTAACCGCCATAAAGGCGCGCCGGAAAAAGCCGCGCCCACCGGGCACCTGATTTAATCTATCTATAAAGACATCGGCAGGACGACATACATGACTATCTTTAGCGTAAAACACAGCCCGTTGCTCCGGCAGCCTGAATATCTGTTACCCCGCGACCGGTTAAAAGAATTGATCGGCAAGGTGACCGATAACCTGATCAATATCGAGGATCGCACCGGCGAGTTTTTACTGCGCCTCGACGACGGACGGGTCATCGACACCAAGGGATGGGCCGGGTGGGAATGGACGCACGGCATCGGCCTGTACGGCATTTATCAATACTACCAGCAAACCGGCGACGACCGGATGCGGGGGATTATCGACGACTGGTTCGCCGCCAGGCTGGCGGAGGGCACGCCCACCAAAAACGTGAACACGGTGTGTCCGCTGCTGACCCTGGCCTACCGCTATGAGGATACCGGCAATCCAGCCTGGCGCCCTTACCTGGAGCGCTGGGCGGAATGGGTGATGTACGAGATGCCGCGCACCGAAAAAAACGGGTTGCAGCATATCGTCTATAACAATGAAAACCATCAGCAGCTGTGGGACGATACGCTGATGATGAGCGTGCTGCCCCTGGCGAAAATCGGCAAATTGCTCAACCGGCCGGAGTTCGTGGCGGAAGCAACCTATCAATTTTTACTGCATATCCAGTACCTGATGGATCGGGAAACCGGGCTGTGGTTTCACGGCTGGAGTTTCGCCGGCCGGCATAATTTTGCCCGGGCGCGCTGGGCGCGCGGCAACAGCTGGCTGACGGTGGCCATTCCGGAATTTATCGAGTTGCTGGATTTGCCGGAACAGGACCCCACGCGCCGCTATCTGCTCGAGGTACTGACCAGCCAAATCGACGCCCTGGAAAAATGCCAGGATGAGAGCGGCCTGTGGCATACGCTGCTTGATGAGCCGCAGTCGTACCTGGAAAGCTCAGCCACCGCCGGTTTTGCCTATGGCATACTGAAGGCGCTGCGCAAACGCTACATCGACCCGCGCTACCGGGCAATGGCGGAAAACGCGGTGCGCGGCGTCATCGGCCGCATAAACCAGGACGGCGAGTTGACCGATGTGTCGTTCGGCACGGCGATGGGCAGCGAGCTGGAATATTACCGCCAGATCCCCCTGACGTCCATGCCCTACGGCCAGGCCATGGCCATATTGTGCCTGACGGAGTATTTGCGGGTCTATATCTAAACCGGGCCATTGCCGCTCGCTTAGGCAAACTCCGCGGTATTATTCTCAAAAGAAGCAAATAACGTTGACCGGCTGCCGTCGCGAAAAAAGGCGCGCAGCCCGCTCAACGCGATATCATAATCGTTGAATAAAAACAGCTTGTGGATAACCCTTAATGGCGGCCATCGTGTCCTTAGCAACCCCGCCGCTATAATGATCTGCGACAGGCTAAGCACGGGGACGGCATCGCCCGGCGCCCCGGCGGTGCGAAGACGCGCGCTTTTCCAGAGCTGATGTAATTGCGTTGTCAGCCTGTTATAAATGACATCGGCGTATGTATCAGCGCTGGAGACCATATCATAATGCCCTTGGTCATTCACAGAGCATTTTAGTATACAATTAAGCCAGATAAGTTTATTACTGCCTTTGAGCACAGCCGTTAATTCTTGATAATAGCTGTCTATATTATTGTTTAGTGCGAAAATAATATTCACACAGTTGGCCTCGTCCAGCTCTTCGGTAATATGCCCGCGCATGCAGACCTGGCCCGCCAATTGTTTTTCCTGCGACGGCGTCAAATCTTTCATCGCTATCGCCGGCGGCGCCATGGACAGCACAATGGCGGCGCCGTCGTCCCTGTCGCCTGCCGCCCAAGCCCCCGCGCCCGCCATAGGATCAAGATACGCCCGCTCGGTGGAAAAAGTCTCGATGCAAGAGCCGGTGCATTCACGGAAAACCCTGATGGCGTCGGCAAAATCCTCATGGGCATACATAACGTCGATGCAGCGCCAGCGAAGATGCGTAAATCCCTTATCGGTTAATAACCGGCTGATGACATATTCCGCCAAAAGTCCGCCGGCACCCAGTGAAATCAGGGTTAGCGGCTGTTGCCTGGGCAAGTCCATGGCAATGATGCGATCGACCAGACAGCGGGTAAAATGGATGCGCGCGCTAAGGGAAGCGGTATCGGCATGTTCAAACCAGCGCATGCCGTGATAAAGGCGATATGCGCCGTAGCGGCAGGGCTGCACATAGGTCTTCAGGATAAAATGATCAAGCGAAAAGCGAGGCGTTTCCGGCGGCCCATCATCAACGGCGTGCAGGCAGGCCGCCTCTCCCAATACATGGCCGGTTAATAACGGATCTGGCATGGCGTAGTCATCCTTATCAGTACGCAACAACGCGTTAGTGGATAGCTATGATCACTATGTATGGGTAATAAACCTAGTCCCGAATCGGCAAAGACTGCATAACGAAAAGCGGCCGATCCGTTGACGCATGCCCCTGATCACCATATAGTTAGCAAACTACCTAATTACATACTAACGATAGCGATGACTATGCCGAAAACCCGCGCGCAGGCGCTGATGGCGATGACCATGGCCCTGGGCCAGCTACAACGGGCCTATCGGGCCAAGGCGGATAAACTGGTCGCGCCGCTGGGACTCTCCTCCGCCATGGCCTGGCCGCTGGTGCTGATAGGCCGTCATCCCGAAGGGATACGTCCCGGCGGGCTGTCGGAAGAACTAGGGATCGAGGGCCCCTCCCTGGTGCGCTCGCTCAACCAACTGGTGGATGCCGGGCTGGTGTTGCGCCAGGACGACCTGGTGGACAAGCGCGCCAAGGTTCTGCACCTGACGCCGGCGGGCAGCGCTATCCAGATACGGATCGAGGCGATGCTGAACGACTTTCGCGCCACGCTGTTCGAGGACGTGCCGCAGGCGGACATTGACGCATGCCTGCGGACTTTTTGCCTGCTGGAACGGCGGCTGGGTATCAACGGATCTTCGTCCCTGGACGACGCGCTAATCAACACGCCGGCCTGATGACCATGACGTTGCCTGCCTTGAGGCTGTTTTCCCGCGCGGAAATGATTTATTCGCTGAAAAGCTTTACGGCGGCGATGATGGCACTCTATTTGTCCAGCCGCGCCGGGCTGCCCAATACCTTCTGGTCGATGATGACGGTCTATGTGGTCAGCCAGCCGCTGGCCGGCATGGTGCGATCGAAGGCGGTCTACCGCCTGTGCGGCACGTTTATCGGCAGCACCGCCACGGTATTTATCATTCCCGCCCTGTCCAACGCGCCGGTGCTGCTGGTGCTGGCCATGGCGCTGTGGGTCAGCGTCTGCCTGTTTATTTCCCTGCTCGACAGAACCCCGCGCTCCTACGCCTTTATGCTGGCCGGCTACACGGCGGCGCTGATCGGTTTTCCATCGGTACAGACCCCGGATTTGATCTTTAATACCGCCATCACCCGGGTGGAGGAAATCTGCCTGGGGATTTTATGCGCCACCCTGGTACACAGCGTGGTGCTGCCGGCAGGCTTGACGGGCAGCGTCATGGGCCTGCTGGACAAAACCTTAACCGATACCCGGCGCTGGCTGAAGGATATTTTTTCCGCCCCGGCGCCGCTTCCCCCTACCGCAGGGGAGGACGGCGCCACTTCCGCGGCGCGCCTGCGCCTGTCGGTGGATATTACCCAACTGCGGCTGCTGGCCACCCATATCCCGTTTGATACCGGCAATCTGGCCTGGACGGCGGGCGCTATGCGTACCATGCAGGACCGGGTGGCGGAACTGATCCCCACGCTCTCCGGGGTGGAGGATCGCCTGCAGGCGCTGTATCGGGCGGAAGGCGGCTGGAGCCCCGATGTGCTGGCGGTGCAACGGCAAATCAGCGCCTGGCTGGCGGCCAACGAACCGCTAATGGCCGGCGTCGAGGTCCGGCTCACCCCGGCGGAGTATCACGACCAGCGCCTGGCGCTGAGGGAATCGGCAACACGGCTGGAATCCGGCGGTAATCACAGCCCGTGGTCGCAGGCGTTGCGCATTTCGCTGGTCAGCTACCTGGAAGAACTGGTGATGAAATGGCAGGAGTGCATAGTGCTGCGCCAGGATATCGCCACCGCCATGCGGCTCGGCGTCATGCCCAGGCGCCGCCTGGCCGCCGTCGGCAACCGGGTGCTGCATCGGGATCTGGGCATGGCGCTGCTTTCGTCGCTGGCGGCCTTTATCGCCATCGGCCTGTGTTGCGTGTTCTGGATCCAAATCGGCTGGGCCGACGGCGCCACCGCGGCCATGATGGCGGCGGTGTTTTGCAGCTTTTTCGCCGTCATGGACGATCCGGTGCCCGCCATCAATAATTTCCTTAAATACACCTTCCTGTCGGCTCCAATATCGGCGATTTATATTCTGGTGCTGCTGCCCGCGGTACATGACTTCGGCATGCTGGTACTGATATGCGCGCCGCTGTTCCTGGTGCTGGGCTGCTACAGCGCCCGCCCGGCCCTGCTTATGGTGGCGCTGCCGCTGCTGTTCGGCGTGGCGGGCACCCTGTCGCTGCATGATACCGCCCATGCGGACGTCACCAGCTTTATCAACAGCACCACCGCCCAGTTATTGGGAACCTTCGTGGCGGCGCGGGTAACCCGGTTATTTCGCTCGGTCGGCGCCGACTGGAGCGCGCGCCGTATCCGCCGGGCAATACGCCGCGACCTGGTGGCGATGGCCAGGGGCGTAAAAGCGCAGCAGCTGCAAATTTTTGCCGTCAGGATGATCGATCGCATCGGCCTGCTGGTGACGCGCATCGCCCAGGGCGAAACCAACCGGCACCATAGCGTCGCCAGGGAAACCCTGCGCGATCTGCGCCTGGGGGTGAATATCATCGCGCTGCAGCAGGCGCGGCGGCATTTTCCGGCGGTGGACTTCGGCGCGCTGCTCGCCCAGTTGTCCCAGTTGTTCCGCTCGGCGGAAAACCTGCCCGCCGTGTCGTTGCATCGTGCCGTCGACCAGGCGCTGGGCACGATGCTCGACATGCCGGAACCCACCCCGCAGTGGCGCAGCGCCATTTCCGCCCTGGTGGGGCTGCGCAATAACCTGTTCCCCGACGCCCCCGTCGCCCTGAACGTTAAGGAGGAGGCGCCATGATTGGCGAAGCCAGTTTTTATGGTCTCTTTTTCCCCTGGCTGATGGTGCTGGCACTGGCCGCGCTGGGGCTATTCTGGGCGGTACGGCGCCTGCTGGCGATGGGCGGTTTTTATCGCTGGGTCTGGCATCCGGCCTTGTTCGATATCGCCGTTTATTTCCTTTTACTTTATGGGATTACCCATGTCACGTATCTTTTGCAGCGATAACCTACGATGAAATCCGACACTTTTGCCTTACGTTCGCGGCAAGCGATCCGCGTATTGATTACCCTGCTGGTGACGCTGGCGGCCATTTGGGCGGTATTGCAGCTATGGGATCATTATGAACTGGCCCCCTGGACCCGGGACGGCCGGGTGCGCGCCAACGTGGTGCCCATCGCGCCGGATGTTTCCGGCCTGGTGACCGAGGTGGCGGTGCATGATAACCAGCGCGTGGCGGCCGGCGCATTGTTATTCGTGGTGGATCGCAGCCGCTATGAACTGGCGGTGCGGCAGGCGGAAGTCGGCCTTAACTCCCAGCGCATCGCCATCGCCCAGGCCCAGCGCGAGGACAAGCGCAATGCCCAGTTGGGCACGCTGATCCCGCAGGAGGAACGGGAACGCACCCGCACCCAGCTCGACCAGGCGCAAAACGCCCTGGCCCAGGCCGAGGTCGCGCTGGACAGCGCCCGGCTGAACCTGCAGCGGGCCCAGGTGCGTTCGCCGGTCGACGGCATGGTGACCAATCTTGATCTGCGCCAGGGCAGCTATGCCACCACCGGCAAACCGGTGATGGCGCTGGTGGATACCGGATCGTTTTACGTCGAGGGTTATTTTGAGGAAACCAAGCTGCCGCGCATTCACCTTGGCGATCCGGTCCGGGTTATCCCCATGGGCGGCAATGGGCCGTTCAAGGGTACGGTGGAAAGCATCGCCGCCGGCATTGCCGAACGCGATCGGCTGACCGGCGATAACCTGCTGCCCAGCGTGAACCCGACCTTTAACTGGGTAAGGCTGGCGCAGCGTATCCCCGTACGGGTGAAAATCGGCGCTTTAGCGCCGGATCAGCGGCTGGTGGCCGGCGAGACGGTTACCGTGGAGGTGGCGGGGTCGTCCAGCGGCATCATTAACCTCCATCCCGTCGCGCAAGGACGCTAGCCATGCCGATGCAAGCCATGATTGCCGGATATCAAAAATTTCCGTTCGGGCCGGCCTGCGCCATAGTGCTGGCCCTGGCCGGCCTGAACGCCTGCTCGTTACAACCGGTCGGGCCGGACTACCGGGCTCCCGCATCAACGCTGGTCACCCGCGCCGGCAGCCTGCCGCTGGCGGATGATAAAACGAACGCCCCGGCGCAGGCCGGAGCCGCGCCGGCCAGCGCCCAACCGCTGCCGGACCGCTGGTGGCAGCTTTACCGGGATGCCAGGCTTGACCGCCTGGTGGCCCAGGCGCTGGCGCGTAATACCGATCTGCGTGTCGCCATGGCCAATCTTGAGCGGGAGCAGGCCTTGCTCGGGGAAGCCGGCAGCGCGCAAAATCCCACGCTCGGCGTTAACGCCAGGCCTTATTACGGCCATCCGTCCGGGCTGTCCGAATTGCAGCCGGGTTATGTGCCGGATAACGCCTGGCACTACGACAGCGGCCTGAACTTGTCCTATCAGCTGGATTTGTTCGGCCAGATCCAGCGCGCCATCGAGGCCGCCAACGCCGACAGCGAGGCGGCCCGGGCGGCCCTTGATCTGGTCAGAATCAACGTGGCGGCGAACACCGCCCGCGCCTATGCCGAGATCTGCGCCACCGGCCTGCGGCTGCAAACCGCCCGGCGTTCTATCGACCTGCAGCGTCAATCGGTGGCGTTAACCGGCCGGCTGCTACAGGCGGGCCGCACCGGTGAACTGGATACCGTACGCGCCCGCGCGCAGTTGCAACAGCTCGCGGCTACCCTGCCGCCCCTGCTGGCCCAGCGCCAGAACGCGCTCTACCGTCTGGCCACCCTTACCGGGGCGCTGCCGCAGGATTTTCCGCGTGATGTCGCCGACTGCGTGACGCCGCCCCGCCTCAGCCGGCTTATCCCGATGGGGGACGGCGCCGCGCTCCTGCGCCGCCGTCCGGATATCCGCCAGAACGAGCGTCAGTTGGCCGCCGCCACCGCCCGGGTCGGCGTGGCGATGGCCGATCTCTATCCCAAAATCACCCTGGGCCTGGCGGGCAGCTCCGCCGGCTTGATGAACGGCATCGGCGAAAAAGATACCTATGGCTGGAGCCTTGGGCCGCTGATTTCCTGGACGATCCCCAATAATGGCGTGGCGCAGGCGCGCATCGCCCAGTCCCAGGCGGCCACAAAAGCCAGTCTGGCCCGCTTTGACGGTTCCGTCCTGACCGCGCTGCGGGAAGTGGAGACCGCCCTGAATAATTACGCCCGGGAACTGGACCGCTACCAGGCGCTGCGCGCTGCGGGTAAAGAAACCCGTGACGTGGCGGAAAAAACCCGCCGGCTGTACGCCAGCGGCAAAATAGGCTATCTGGATGTACTGGACGCGGAACGCAGCCTGGCCGACAGCGACGCCGCCCTGGCGCAGTCGCAGGCGCAACTGGCCGACGATCAGGTGATGCTGTTCCGGGCGTTGGGCGGGGGCTGGGAAACAGCGCAGGGCGCGATAAAATAGAGGCGCACGCCCTGCCGCTAAGGGGTATTGATAAATTCCACCTCGACGGGCAAATGCGCGGGGCGCTGCTTAATCATATTCTTGCTAACGTCGATAAGCTCCAGGTCACGCGGCACGTTGGTCATAATGGCTTTCAATTTATTGTCGGCGATGAAAATCTTTTTTATGCCGGCGGGCAAGTTTTCAGATAGGGACTGGATATGGTTGTGGTTCAGGTTGATCAGCCGCAGCCCGGGCGGGAAGTGGGTGTTTGCCAACGTGGTGATATCATTATGCTGTAGCCCTATAAACCTTATTTTAGGTGGCCAGGTTGGCGGCAGTTCCATGATAAAGTTGTGGTTTGCCGACAAGGTAATCAGCGTTGGCGGCAATAGCCGCTGTATATCACTTATCTGGTTGTTATTGAGTTTCAGATGCAACAACTGGCTGAACTGCCATTGCTGGGGTATTTTGTTGATTAAATTAAAGCTAAGATCCAGATTGGTTAATTTGTGCGGTACTACCGCCATTCCCTGCGCTAAAATATTATTCGCGGCGCTGAAAATAGTTAACGTCTCCGGTAACCGGGGCAACTCGGTCAGAAAATTATGGTCCAGATAAAGACTTTTTAATTTTAGCTGGCTAATGTCGGGTAACGTGGTTAATTCATTATTATTAAGTTTTAACGACATCAATTTCCCATGGTTAATCAGGTTGACCATATTAATCTCGTTATAGCTGACGTCAAGTTCGGACAAGTTCGGCGCCTGCGTGGCGGGAAGTTTTTGTAACTGGTTGTGATGGGCGATAAGGGTTTCCAGCTTATCCGCCTGCACCCGGGGTAACAGGCTAAAACGATTATGGCTGATATCAAGGTGCGTTAAATTGGGCAGCGGAACGCCTTGAAAGTGTCGCAGCTCATTGTGGCTAAGCTTCAGTTTCACCACCTGTGGCGGTAATGCCGTGGGTAAAGACCTCAGGCCCAACCCCCTTAAATCAAGTTCCTTCAGGTTATCTCGCAGGCAGAACTGCAATGTTACCACCGCATTGCCGCGCTGTTCGTGGCTGCTCCCGCCGGCTGCCCATCGATGCCATATGTCATTGAAATGGGCATGTTCTTTTGCCAGGAGCAAATCGGATTGCCGGGGAAAAAGCGCCAGGACGCGATGAGCGTTATCCGCTACAGGAAAAGCAAGGCCGGTATGGCTTAATGTCCCCGGGTAGGAAGGACCCAGGATACGCTGTTGCATAGCAAGCGGCAGGTCAAGAATGCGACGCCATGTCACCGGCGCGGCGTTTTGCAACATCTCGCGCCCCCGGGCCGTTAATACCCCGTCCGGGCTTACATAGCCCCGCCATTGGCGTACAGAAATGCGCCACCGCGCGATAAGGGCCAGGGTAGTGGTTGGTAATGGACCGATGGCGTTTTCCACCCATGCCGCCAGGTGTTGGACCGTGACCCAGGCATAGGGCTGGCCGGCGGATGCGGCGGCGAATGCTTTCCCCGCCCCCGGCGCGCCCCGCCCGCCCATACCCTCTTCCAGAATGTTTCGCAACCGTTTGGCCATGGGCAAAGGCACCGACTGCAATATATTGCCAGGGGCTAACAGGTATTTTTTGCCGAAGGCTTCGCCGGTCTCGGGATTAAAACGGACATAAATGTCCTGGCCCGCCAGCTTATCGCCCCCGAGTTTTACCACCGGCAGTTCCTTGTCCAGCCCCGCCAGCCGAGCCATTATTACCGGTGTAGCGGGCGGCGGCGCCATTACCGGCGGTAGACGCTGTTCAAGCCCCAGGCGTATTTTTTGCCATACCGGTAGTCGGCCGTTCATGAATTCGGCGATGGAGACCAGCTGTTTAAACGTCCGGGCGGCGGCGAAGCCCGCCAGTTCAACGCCGGGATCCATGGCCCTGATGGCCGTCAGGCCAAGCGAAATCATGGCCTGGCGGTTCAGCTCGCGCGACGCCGGCAGCACGGCGAAGTGGACGACATCCGTTCCGGCCCGGCGCAGCGTTTCCCTGAATGACGCGCGCACAACCAGGGCGCCGAGGTTGGCGCGCAGGGCAACTATGCCGCCCATGGCGCCGCGTTGTGCAAATCGGGCCGATAGCGCCACGCCCTGCCCAGCCAGGGGAACCAGGGAAAACGCGTCCGTCAGGCAGGGTATGATCGCCTCCCTGCGCCCATCGTCGAGGCCCGTTAAGCAATCATGAAACGGAACCAGTGACAGCAGGAATTTTTGTGTTT
This sequence comes from Sodalis sp. C49, assembly GCF_046352915.1. Classification (NCBI taxonomy): domain Bacteria; kingdom Pseudomonadati; phylum Pseudomonadota; class Gammaproteobacteria; order Enterobacterales; family Bruguierivoracaceae; genus Sodalis; species Sodalis sp. C49. The sequence continues at coordinate 2,949,690 of NZ_CP163303.1, forward strand.
TTTCCCATGACGTTTCTTCAAAACCGAATTGATGCAGTTGGTCTAACAGCCGCTGCTTATGCCGCATGACCAAATTTTCGATCAACGGCCCCAGCGTATCGCCGGCACTTTTCATCAGCGGCGCGTTGACGGCCTTCTCATTAATTTCCAACTGATAGTCCGGATCTTTTCTCGCCGTCGTGGGGTCCGTCATCAGCGCATAATAATGTGCCGTTATCTTATCCACGCGCTCAAGGCTATAACCCGCTTGCGAGGGTCGCAGGGCAAAAATCCGTATTTCGCTCCCCACGGACGCGGCCAGCAGGTCTACCTCGGGCAATAGCGCGATGGAATAAGCGTGTCGGGGAATATGCCTTGCGCCCATGATATACTTCAGGCTTTTAAAGGCGCTGAATTTTGCCGATATTAACCTCACCGCTGCGCCGGCGATAAATTCAGACGCCACCGACGCCCGATCCTCCAGCAACCGCGACAGCATTAATGCGTCCACCACGGCGTATTTAGCGGCAATATCCTCATTTTGACTCTGGAACAGCGCCGTAGCCTGCGCCAGATCCGGCGACAATGCGGTACGGGTTTGGTATTTCCCCAGCGCCGAGAGTAAAATTTCCGCCGGATTATGGTCGTTTTTATATTTTTCGCCGGCGGCAAAGAACGCCTCGAGGGCAACAGAGGAGGCATTCGTCCCATGGAAGATATTTTCCACCTGCCGTTCTGTCGCCGGAAACCTTTGTTGCCGGCTATAAAAAATCCTGGCCGGCGCGTCAAATAAAAACAACACTTCGGCATCAATCACCGCGGCGCTTAGCATCTCTTCCAGCGAATACCCTAGCTGGAGCAATTCTTCTTTCGACAGGAGAGAACCGTCCAGCGCCAGGCTGTCGGCATAACGCAGCCCGGCATGCAAATAGACCCATTCCACGCTGCCAACATCCATGCCGGCAAAAGGCGCGGTTTCGTTATAAAACCGCAAGGTCGGCATGTCGGCAAAGACCACATTGTCCAGGATATAGCGCTGGGCGGATTGGCTTAACGCCTGGCCCGCGTCCGGGGAAGCCGCGTCCTCTTGCGCCGTGGCGGGGGCCGCCAGCTCAGCTTCGATGGCGGAAAATATGTGCCTTATGGCCGTGCGCGAGGGGGGATTTTCATCGTCGCCGGACCTGTCGCACACCAGGGCGCGGGCAATAAACTCGCCGATGCCGGGTTTAAAGACCACCGCATCCAGCCACTGGTTGAAAATACGCTGCTGCTGTTTTTCAGATAATAGCTCCGCGCGATACGATCCAAAATCACCCGACGGCTTGCTCAGTTCCCTGGCCAGGCTGGGTAATATGCCGGGATTATCCTGTAAAGAATCAATACATCGGTTGATCAAGGGGTAAATATGATTGGCGACATCGTCAACGGCGGCGAGACGTTCTTTTATCAGCCACGCCGTAATCCGGCGGGTTTGCGCTTTCACTTTATTGGCCGCCGGATCATCCACGCCGGACGGGCCGCGCAAGTTTATGCCATGATCATGCCTGGTTTTTAATGCCGCATGCCGACGCTGGCGCCGCGCGAGCGTGGAGCGGTCGGCGATTACGTCACCGCGCCCCATTTCGGCGTCGCCGGATTTTATCCACGCCGGTTTGACCATGGCGGGCAATATGCCACCCTCACCCGCTTTCGCATCGATTCGGGCGAGAATAAGGCTGGCGTGCCAATAATGGCGGCGATCGCCGGCGTTCCCCGTCTGGCGTTCAGCGGCGAGCGGGGCAGCCGGCGATACCGGCGAATGTGTGTTCTTTTTATGCGCCACCGGCGGCAAAATGCGGGTCGACGTATGAGCCGTGATATTCGTTATAAATAGCAAACTTTGCAGCAGCAGATCCGCGCGCGCGCGTTTAAGCGGGTCGCCGGGGTGCTCGGATAAATAGCGAATGATTTGACGCTGATATTTTTGATCCGCAACGGTAATGGCGGTTTTATTATGATAAATACCAATGCAACTTCTGCTGGCAAGGGGACATTGCGGCATAATTAACTCCGGCAGCGGACATTAAAGAACCTTGGGATATTGATTATAACAGGGGGGAACCTCAATATTACCTAGCGGGACACTGTAAATTAAGTGATTTCATTATCAGAGCCCATAAATAAAAATATTATATTTGTTTTAATGAAAGTAGTGTGAAGATAAGTAATTAATAAAATACTTCCCTAAGACGCGTCACGCCGTCATTCGCCTTTTACTGGCATCGGCGCGGCGCATTGATATATGCCGCGCGCCGATGCCTGCAAATATTGCACCCGGCGGGAGGCGCTAGGCTTTATTCGCCTCGTTTAGGCGCTTGCGGCGATTTTCGCCCTGGCGCTCCAGCATCCAGCCGGGATATTCCGCCGGCAGGGCGCTGACCTTATCCAGCCGGGCCAGTTCATCCGGCGACAGGGTGATGGCGGTGGCGGCGATATTGTCTTCCAACTGCTCGATTTTTTTCGCCCCGATGATAACGCTGGTCACCACCGGCTGATGCAGCAGCCAGGCCAGGGCGATCTGCGCCACCGACACCCCTTTGGCATCGCCGATTTCGCGCATGACGTCAATACAGTCATACGCGCGTTCCTTATCAACCGGCGGAAAATCAAAGGTGGTGCGGCGGCTGCCTTCCACCCCGGCGGTATGGCGGTCGTATTTGCCGCTTAGCAAGCCGCCGGCCAAGGGGCTCCAGGTCAGCAGGCCGACCTTCTCGCTTTGCAGCAACGGCACCAGTTCCCGTTCCAGGTCCCGGCCGGCGATAGTGTAGTAGGCCTGCAGCGATTCAAACCTCGCCAATCCCAGGCGCGCGGAGATGCCCAGCGCCTTCATGATCTGCCACGCGCTCCAGTTGGAGACGCCGATATAACGCACATGCCCGTGCTGCACCAGATTATCCAGGGCATACAGCGTTTCCTCGATTGGCGTGGCAGGGTCGAAGCCGTGCACCTGGTAGAGATCGATATGATCAAGCTGCAGGCGCTTCAGGCTGGCCTTCACGCCCTCCATAATATGAAAGCGCGACAGTCCCGAGGAATTCACGCCCTGGGTGCCGCTGGCGCCGAAGACCTTGGTGGCCACCACCACGTCTTCCCGCGCCACCTTCAGGTTTTTCAGGGCCTGGCCGGTAATGGTTTCCGACCGGCCTTCCGAATAGACGTTGGCGGTATCGATAAAATTGATGCCGGCGTCCAGGGAGCGGCCGATAAGCCGTTCGGCGTCCGCCTGCTGCAGGTTGCCGATCTGTCCCCACATGCCGCCCTCGCCGCCAAAGGTCATGGTGCCCAGGCAGAGCTCGGAAACAAATAAACCGGTATTGCCGAATGTGCTGTAACGCATAATTCCTCCGAAAAAAAATCTCCCCGCCGTGGCCCGCCGCAACATGGACATCCGTGTTTAAATTAAACAAATGCGACGCGCATCAGCGGCAGGCACGGCAGGGAGGGAACAGAGAGGGGATGGATAACAGAACGCGGGGCCGGTGGTAGCGCGCCTACGCTTTGCCGATCCTGAGTATAGACCAGATTAATTTATACCGGATCACGCCGGTAAGCATGGCGGTTTAAGTAACTTTTTGTGTTTTTGTCAGGGGCGGTGCCGGCAGTGTGACGTCGATCCCTCTATTTTCCTTATTAATGACTATTCTGAAAATACTTTATATTCAATAGAATATATTTACCTGCATATAATTGGCATCGGTTTTTTTAGGAAAATATCAATGAAAAGAACACTCCCCGGTTATGCCCTTGGCCTGCTGGCGCTGCAATGTGCCATGTCTTCCGCCCCCCTGCGGGCAGCCGAAAACAACGCCCGGCTCCCCGCGGGTTATACCCTGGAGCAAGTGGTGGCGCTCAGCCGCCACGGTATCCGCGCGCCGCTGGTGAACTATGGCGACGCGCTGGCGGAAGCGACGCCGCAAAAATGGCCGGTATGGCAAACCGACGGCGGACTGCTCACCCCCAAGGGCGGCGAAGTGGAACAACATGTCGGCCGGTATTTCCGGCAATGGCTGGCGCAAACCGGCCTGCTTCCCAGGGAGGGTTGCCCCGCGGACCAGCAGGTGTTTATCTATGCCAACAGCCTGCCGCGCACCATTGATACCGCAAAAGCATTTATCGCCGGCGCCTTTCCCACCTGCGGCATTGACGTTACCCATCAGGCCGCCGTCGGCACCATGGATCCGACGTTTAATCCGATCATCACCGCCGAGGTGACCGATAGCTTTAAGCAAAACGCGCTGGATTCGGTTAACCGGCACGCGGGGGACGGCGGCATCGACGGCCTGAACCAGCGGCTGCAGCCGAACTACCGCCTGCTGGAAACCGTATTGGATTATCGGCAAAGCACGGTCTGCCTGCGGGACCATACCTGTGATCTTGCCGCGCAACCGTCGTCGGTGACGCTGACCACCGGCAGGGAACCGGGCATCAACGGCCCGCTGCGCACCGCCACCGGCGCCACCGATGCGTTTATGCTGCAATATTATGAAGGCTTTCCGCTTAAGGATGTCGCCTGGGGCAAAGTGACCACCGATAAGCAATGGCGGCAGTTGGAGACAATTAAAAACCTGTACCACGAAACGCTGTTCGGCTCGCCGGCCATTGCCGCCAATGCGGCCAAGCCCCTGCTGGGCTTTATCGCCGGCGCCCTGGATGTCCAGCCGGCGGCGGATGCCAATCAACAGGCCGCGCAGCGGGCGAAGCTGACGGTGCTGGCAGGTCATGATTCCAATATCGCCTCGCTCCTGGCGGCGCTGCGCACCGGCGATTATCAACTGCCGGGCCAGTTTGAACGCACCCCCATCAGCGGCGCCGTGGTATTTCAGCGCTGGCACGACGCTCGACACAATCGTGATCTGATGAAAATCGAATATGTGTATCCCACCGCCAGGCAAATTCGCAATACGCGTGCGCTGTCGCTTTCCGCGCCGCCGCAACGTGTCACTCTACATATTGCGGGATGTCCGGTGGATGCCCGCGGGTTCTGCCCGATGGCGCAGTTCAAACAGGCAGTACTCAAGGATTTACAGGGCTGACGCCGCAGGCGCGGCGGGAGGCAGTCACCCGGCGCCGCCCGGTGGCGCGGCGCCGGGATCGGTTTTAAGGGGGTAAGCATCATGGAAAACGCCAGACGCAAATCAACCGCGCCGCTGCTCTATGTTATCCGCAATCAACGCCTCACGCCCCCACCGCATTTGCTGGCCGGCGAGCGGGTGATCCTGTTTGACGGCGAATGCGTGTTATGCCAGCGGCTGGTGCGTTTTCTGATCCGCGCCGACCGGCGCAAAAAAATCCATCTGGCCACGGTGCAATCGCCGGCCGGCCAGGATCTTCTGCGCTGGGCCGGATTGCCCACCGATAACTTCAGCACCATCGCCTATATCGCCAACGGCGAGGTATCGACCCGCTCGACGGCCTTTTTCGCCGCCCTGGCCGAGCTTGGCTGGCCATGGCGCGCACTGCTGATCCTGCGTTTTTTCCCGCAGGTGATCAAAGACGGCATCTATAACGCCGTCGCCCGCAATCGCTATCGCTGGTTCGGCAAGCTGCCCGCCGGCACCCCGCCCCCCGATGACGGCCAGGGTCGTCGCTACCTGGATCACGGCAGGGGCTGAGGTGTTGCGCTTTACCCGTTGCCATGGCTGAACCCGGGCGCCGTAATGTCATAACAAGTTACCGGCATTAACATCCGCGCGCACTATTTATGAAGGATACCTTTGTAGTTTACCTGTATATCTGCTATTCATTCCGTTATGAAAACCCAATTGCTACCCAACGATGCCGATGCCGCGCGTACCTTGACCCTGGTCAGGGATTTTCGTGTCCTGATCGGCCAGCTGAAACGCCGGCTGCGCGAGGAAACTCGGCCGGGCGGACTGACGCCGGCGCAAACTGCCGTTATTATCCGCCTGGAGCGCGAGGGCCCCATGACCGTCACCGGCCTTGCCCGGTGCGAGGGCATGCGCCCGCAATCCATGGGCGCCACCGTGGCCGCCCTGCAAACGGCCGGACTGGTCGGCGCCACGGCGGACCCGGCCGACGGACGGCAGACCTTGCTCTCATTGACCGACGCCTGCCGGCAGTGGGTTGCCGACAATCGGGCGGCCCGGGAGGACTGGTTGTTCCAGGCCGTGCGGTCCAAATTCTCGCCGCAGGAACAGCGGGAACTGGCCAACGCGGTAGCATTGCTTCAACGCCTTGTCGACGACCCGCGCCCATGACCGGCCCAGGCGGTACGGCCACGGGGATGTTCCGTTCATTACGCAATGTCAATTACCGGATATGGGCCGGCGGCGCGCTGGTGTCCAATATCGGTACCTGGATGCAGCGCACCGCACAGGACTGGCTGGTGCTGACGCAACTTACCCATAATAACGCCACCGCCGTCGGGGTGGTGATGGCGCTGCAGTTTGGCCCGCAGATCCTGCTGCTGCCCCTGACGGGATTCGCCGCCGATTATGTCGACCGGCGAAAACTCCTGATCGCCACCCAGGCGTCCATGGGCATCTTGGCTCTGGCACTGGGTCTCCTGACGGTGACCGGGTTGGTGCAGTTATGGCACGTCTATGTATTTGCGTTCTTACTGGGCTGCGCCACGGCGTTCGACGCGCCGGCGCGCCAGACATTTGTCGCCGAGCTGGTGGCGCAAGCCGACCTGCCGAATGCGGTAGCGCTGAACTCCACCTCGTTCAACACGGCGCGCATGGTCGGCCCGGCCCTTGCCGGGATACTGATTGCCGTGGTGGGATCGGGCTGGCTGTTTCTTATCAATGCCGCCTCCTTTATCGCCGTGCTGGGCTCGCTGCATGCCCTGCGTCACGGTGAACTGTATGCGCGCGACCGGACGATGCGCGCGCCGGGAAGCTTCGCCGGGGGATTTCGTTATGTCTGGGCCCGGCCGGAACTCAAGACCATCCTGCTGATGATCTTTTTAATGGGTACCTTCGGGCTGAATTTCCCTATTTTTATCGCCACCATGTCGGTCAGCGTATTTCATACCGGCGCCAGCCAGTACGGATTGTTAACCTCGACGATGGCATTTGGCTCGGTTATCGGCGCGCTGCTCGCCGCCCGGCGCGCCACCACCGGCATCTCACTGCTGTTCACCCATACCCTCATCTTTGGTCTCGGCCTGGCGCTTGCCGCCGTTATGCCCAATTATCTGCTGTTCAGCGTCATGCTGGTGTTTATCGGCGTGACGGCGCAAACGTTAACCACCTCGGCAATCAGCCTGATGCAACTGACCACCGAACCCGCCATGCGCGGGCGCGTTATGGCCATTTTCCTGGCCATCGCCCTGGGCGGCACCCCCATCGGCGCCCCGGCGGTGGGCTGGGTGGCCGACAGGTTCGGCCCGCGCTGGGCAATGGGCATCGGCGCCGCCGCGGGACTGGCCGCCGCGCTGGTCGGCATGTACTACTTGGTTAAATATCGTCACCTGCGCGTGCGTGTCGAACAGCGGCGCCTGCGCTTTATCCTCGACGACGATCCCCTGGCCGCGCCGCGTTAACCCGGCCAACGCGTTTAGCGTACCTCGCCATAACCCACCGGCGTCCAACGGTATCCCTGTTGCCCGTTTTCGCTGACATAACCGATGCCGGGAAAGGTGATATGGGCGCCGGCAATCAGTGTTCTCTGATGCGCCATCAGTTTTAACAGGCCGGCACGGGTTTTCACCGCCTGGGCGCCGTCGGCGTCAAACCCCACCGCCAGCTGCGGATGGGCGAACTGCAGGGCGGAGTAGTGCACGATGTCGCCCCAGAAAAAAATACGCTGCCCGCTTTGTTCCAGGACAAAACCGCTGTGTCCCGGCGTATGGCCGGGCAAGGCAATGGGCTGCAGGCCGGGGAGCAGGTCTTTGCCGGCGGTAAAGGTTTTCAGTTTGCCTGCGTCTTTCAGCGGCGTCAGGATATCCCGCGCGCGCTGGAAACCCGCCTGCTGCGCCTGCGGCGCCTTGGCGGCCCGGCTTGCCGACAGCCAGTAGTCCACCTCCGGCTTAGCCGCCCAGACGGTGGCGTTCGGATAGGCCGGCCTGCCGTCGGCGGTCACCAGCCCGCCGATATGATCGCCATGCATATGGGTTAATAAAATAGTGTCCACCTGCTCCGGTGCGTATCCAGATGCCTTCAGATTGGCCATCACCTGACCGAAACCCGGGCCCAGCAGTTTGCCGCCGCCGCTGTCGATCAGGATCAGGTGTTCGCCGGTATTGATCAGAAAGCTGTTAACCGATCCGTTAACCACCTTGGGCGCGTCGCCGTCCACTTGCGCGACATAACGTTGCAATTCTTCAGGCGTGGCGTTTTTAAACAGGGTCAGGGGAAAGGTGGAGCTGCCGTCATACAGGGCGGTGACTTCCGCATTGCCGACCATAATCCGATAGTAGCCCGGGGCCTGGCTTTTGATCTGCGGCGTGGCGGCAGCCCAGGCAAACGGCATCATTGCCGCGGCGCAGAGCAGGAGAGCGGCGCGGGTAACGGCTTTAATCATCATGATAAGTCCTCCGGCGATGGGTTCAGGTAGTGAGAAGCCTTCCTACCTTACCTGCAATCGCTCACTTTTACATCAATATCATGACTAATCAATGCCCTATCCCTATGCCGGCGTGGCTTAGCGTGGGCCGACATCCCTAGGGAATACCGGCTTGCCATGCTGCCCAACGGCGCGCCTGCCGGGTGTACGGGCAACTATAGCCGGAAGGCCGCCCCGGTAAAGCGCCATGCGCGTGTTGCCTTCGCTACTGCGCCCGCTGTTGATGACTGGAGATAAACTGCCGGAAACGTTCGGACGGGTGGTGATTAAATAATTCCTCCGGCGTGCCCTGCGCCTCGATAGCGCCCTGATGCATAAACACCACTCGATTGGAAACGCCGCGGGCGAAACCCATTTCATGAGTGACCACCAGCATGGTGCGGCCCTCCTCCGCCAGCGCCCGCATGACCTTGAGCACCTCGCCCACAAGTTCTGGATCGAGCGCGGAAGTCGGCTCATCGAACAACATCACTTCCGGATCCATGGCCAGCGCGCGCGCAATGGCGACCCGCTGCTGCTGGCCGCCGGACATCTGGGACGGATAATAATTGCGGCGATCATATAACCCCACTTTCGCCAGCAGCTGTTCGCCCCGTTCGATACAGAGCTTGCGCGTTCGTTTCAGCACATGCTGTGGACCTTCGATCACATTTTGCAGCGCGGTCATATGGGGCCAAAGATTAAAATTCTGGAACACCATGCCGAGCCGGGCGCGGATCTTATCAATCTGGCGTCGATCGGCGGGCTGCTGATGCCCGCGCCGGTGTCGCTTCATGACGATGGTCTCGCCGCCAATGGCCACGGTGCCTTCATCCGGCGTTTCCAGCAAATTGATGCAGCGCAGAAAAGTGCTTTTGCCGGAGCCGCTGGCGCCCAATAGGGAAATCACCTCGCCCTGGCGCGCATCCAGCGATATGCCTTTTAATACTTCCTGGTCGCCAAAGGATTTGCGAATGCCGATCATCGACAGGGTTATGGGGGAAGGCATACGGCGGCTCCATCAGAAAATAACGCGAAGGTGGGACTTGTCTAGACAAGAGCAAGCAATTACAGGGCCAATAATGAGCACAAAAAACACTCATGGTAACCGTATGATTAATCATGTTATTCGTGGATTTTTTCCGGGATGGCAAACGTACGCGGCGGCTATACTTCCGCTTTTGGTGCAAGAGATGAGAGGAATGCACTACGGTGAGGCCCGGTCATAACGCATTGCGGCTCAGCGTGGCCCAAATGCCGCTGACCGGCCGCGCATCACGGCCCGGACGTTGAAAAAGGGCGGAGCTGCCCGCTCCGCCCTATGCGCTGCCGGTGCAAGCAACGCGGTTCCGTCAGCTCATCTGGCGGTCGTCGACATACTTACGCTTGTCGGGAGGCGGCGGAAAATACTGGTACAGCCAGGTTTCGCTCAGCACATTGCCGCGCGTGCGCAGGAACATGCGCAGCTCCACCGGGTCAATCGAATCGCTGTCCGGCGTCCAGTCGAACAGGATACGATACCCGTCCATCGGTTCGACAAACAGGATTTCGATATTATCGATCTTGCCGCGCGTGGGGGTAATCACCGGTTCTATCCCCTGGGACGCTGCGGCCTTGATGTCGCCGCCGACAAAATCGATGGCGAAGCGGCGCGCCCAGGTGGCGGGATAGTGCTCGCCCGGCGCCCAGCCTTCAGGGAATCCGCCCATGCCGGTACGGGTGGCCTTAACCCGCGCCAGGGGACTGCTGACCGGCGGTTCGCCGCTCCAGTACAGACGATAGCTGAAGCTGAGCTCTTGCCCGGCCTGGATAGGCTCGGCGGGTTGCCAAAAGCAGACGATATTGTCCAGGGTTTCGCCGGTGGTCGGGATCTCCAGCAGGTTGACCGACCCTTTGCCCCAGTCGCCCACCGGCTCTACCCACAGGCTGGGCCGCTTATTATACCAACCGATCACATCCTGGTAATTGTCAAAATCATGATCGAGCTGCAGCAGGCCGAACCCCTTGGGATTTTCATCAAGGTACTCGTTAAACTGCAGTCGCTGGGGATTATTCAGCGGGCGGCAGATCCATTCGCCGTTGCCGCGCCACATCGCCAGGCGATCGGAATCGTGGATTTGCGGATGGATGGTATCGCAGGTGCGCCGTTCGTTGGTGCCGCAGCTGAACATACTGGTTATCGGCGTCACGCCGAGCTGCTTGATGGCCGTGCGGGCATGGATATGTTTCTCGATATCCATTACCACCCGTTCGGCCTCGCAATGGATGACAAAACGATAGGCGCCGGTGGCGCTGGGGCTGTCGAGCAGCGCGTACAACGTAAAGGTGGTATCGGCGGGCTGCGGTTTATCGAACCAGAAAGCGACAAAATCAGGAAATACTTCCCGTTGATCGGTAAAGGTGTCGATGGCCAGCCCGCGCGCCGACAGGCCGTACTGATAGGTATCGTCCACCGCGCGGAAATAGCTGGCGCCAAGGAAGGAAACCACGTCGCGTCGGGTCAGCTCCGGCGCCTTATTGACTTTAAAACCGGCAAAACCCAGGTTATCGCGCCCCTGGAGCTGAGCGGTGTCCACCCCGGCGTTATGGTAGTTAAACAGCTCGGGCCGAAAATGGATCTCCTTGGCCAGATGGGCCTGCGGATCAACGGAATACATCCGCACCCGGCGCTTGAATCCCATGCCGACATGAAACAGATGCACATCCAGCTGACGGCCGGGGACGTCATGCCATAGCGAATGGTTGGCATCGTACTGGATATCGTTATAAGCCTGGGGAGTCAGTTCGGCCAGGGTCTTCGGCAGTTCTGCCGGAGGACCGCCAAAGGCCTGCCCCGCCAGATTGGCGGCCATGGTCTTCAGCGTGGAAAAATCAAACGCGGTTGCGCTGCCGTCGGCGACGGTGTCGGCGGCCTGCGCCGAGCGCACGAATAATGATGCCATGGCGGGCACGCCGCAATAGGCGGCCAGGGCCAATGAAGCTTTGATAAATGATCTTCGTTCCATGCCGGAAAAGGTTCCTATGACTGGCAGTATAGTGACCGCGCGGAGCCGTGCGCCGACAGGCGTCGCGGCGGGCTTCGGGCACTCGGCTCCTCCCGGGTTCGACTTTTTCGACAGCGGGCGGGATAAAAAATTCCACGGAAAAAAATTACAGCGCCAATGAGTTTACGGGAAATACGTCGCGGATGCGCGGGTTGGGCAAAAATATCTCTCTGCTTTGGGGTTAACGTAGCCATGAAGATAAATGAGACTTGGATCACTTTTTAAACCCCGGCGGCAATGTTAATAAAATGTTTTTGATTGCATGGGTTATTAATTATGTCTTCACCTGACTCCCACGCCGGGATTCACCAGGCCGGCATCATGACCGTCTTTCGCGTCACCAGCGGCAACTTCCTGGAAATGTACGATTTTATGGTCTTCGGCTATTACGCCAGCGCCATCGCCGCGGCGTTTTTCCCGAATAATAATCCGTTCGCCTCGTTAATGATGACCCTGATGACCTTCGGCGCCGGGTTCCTGATGCGCCCGCTGGGCGCCCTGGTGCTTGGGGCCTATATCGACCGCCACGGCCGCCGCAAGGGGCTGTTGCTTACCCTGGCGCTGATGGCGTTCGGCACCCTGACCATCGCCTGCGTGCCCGGCTACGCCACCCTGGGCGTGGCGGCGCCGGCGCTGGTGCTGCTGGGACGCCTGCTGCAAGGGTTTTCCGCCGGCGTGGAGCTGGGCGGCGTATCGGTTTACCTGGCCGAGATCGCCCCGCCGGGCAAGAAGGGCTTTTATGTCAGTTGGCAATCCGCCAGCCAGCAGGTGGCGGTTATCTTTGCCGCCCTGCTCGGCGTGGCGCTGCATCATCTGTTTGGCGAGGCCGTCATGGCGGCCTGGGGCTGGCGGGTACCGTTTTTTATCGGTTGCCTGATTGTGCCGGTGCTGTTCTGGATCCGGCGCATGCTGGAGGAAACCAATGCATTCAAACAGCGCCCCCACCATCCCCATACCGCCGATATCATGCGCTCAATGGCGGAAAACTGGCGGCTGGTGCTGGTGGGCATGTTTATGGTGACCACCACCACCGTGGCGTTTTATATGATCACCGCCTTTACGCCCACCTATGGCAAAAGCGTGCTGCATTTCAGCGAGCAGCAAAGTTTTATCGTCACGATGTGCGTCGGCGTTTCCAATCTGTTCTGGCTGCCGGTCATGGGCGCCATGTCGGATAAAATCGGCCGGCGGCCGCTGTTGCTGGCCTGTAGCGCCCTGATGTTGCTGACCGCTTATCCAGTGCTGCACTGGCTGGTGGTCGCCCCGGCGTTCGGCCGGCTGATGATGGCCCAGCTGTGGCTGTCTTTTCTCTACGCCAGCTATAACGCCGCCATGGTGGTCACGCTTGCCGAAGTCATGCCGGCCGACGTGCGCGCCACCGGTTTCTCCATGGCCTACAGCCTGGCGACGGCCATTTTCGGCGGTTTTACGCCGGCGGTTTCCAGCTATCTCATCCATGCCAGCGGCGATAAGGCCATGCCGGGGGCCTGGCTGTCGCTGGCAGCGCTGCTGGGCCTTATCGCGGCGCTGTTGTTGCCGAAGATGCGTCGCTACGGCGCGGTGTTCCGACGTGCACGGGCCATGCCGGCGGGCGTGGGACAAAATGACTAGCCGGGGCCAAAATGCGGCGGTACCCTGTTTTGCTTATGGCGTCGATAAGAGAAAGCGGCTACCCGGCGCGGAATTTCTGCATTATGCTGAACGCCTGATGTATTTGATTGACAGGCCGATAACGTGTCCATTACCCCCTTAAGCATCACCGACGCCACCGACGCGGATATGACCGCCATCCAGGCGATATACGCCTGGCATGTCCTGCACGGCATCGCCTCTTTCGAGACCGAACCACCCTGCCTGGCGGACATGGCGGCGCGGCGCGCCGGCGTGTTGGCGAAGGGATTGCCCTGGCTGGCGGCAAGGCTCGACGGTCGGGTGGTCGGCTACTGTTACCTGGGATTATATCGTCCGCGCCATGCCTACCGTTTTACCGTGGAGGACTCGGTCTATATTCATCCGGAAATGGGCGGCCAGGGAATAGGTTATGCCCTGCTGGCCGAGGCCATCGAGCGGGCGCAGCGGGGCGGCTGGCGCCAGATGCTGGCGGTTATCGGCGACAGCGGCAATATTGGTTCCATTCGTCTGCACGAAAAACTGGGATTCCGGCTTATCGGCACCCTGGCCGCCGTTGGGTTTAAGCATGGCCGCTGGGTCGACACGCTGCTGATGCAGCGGCCGCTGGGTGAAGGACAGGATACCTTGCCCGGGCCGGCCGCATAGCGGCCATGCCATAACGGATCCCCCGCCGCCGGGCGCCAGGCCCGTCATTGCCGACGCCGCGGTTTTAACGGGCTACTGGGCCGTGGTGTCCAGTATGCCCGGCGCCGACGGCGGCGAATTCTCGAAAATCATTTTCTGCGGCGTAGACAGCACGATGCCGGCGGCGCGCATGCGTTTAAGCATGTCAAACAACAGATCGCTTTTGGTGCCCGCCACGATACGCGGACTGCTGACGAACCCGGTTACGCTTAGCGTAATACCGCTGGGGCCAAGCTGGCTGAAGGTCACCGAGGGCGCGGGCGTATCCTGGATGGACTCATGATCGCGGTAGGTCTCAAGCAACAGATTACGCACCTGCTCCGGGTCGATATCCAACGGGAACGTCAGGGCGATGGTCGCCACGCCCTGGGCGTTGCCCATGGTGGCGTTACGCACGTTCTGGGAAATGAACTGTGAATTCGGCACGATAACGGTAGACCTGTCGCCCAGCTGGATTTCGGTGGCGCGCACGTTAATACGCCGGATGTCCCCCTCGACGCCGCTGATGGTGATCAAATCGCCTACTTTTACCGGGCGCTCAATCAGCAGGATAATGCCGGAAATAAAATTCTTCACGATTTCCTGCAAGCCGAAACCGATGCCCACCGACAGGGCGCTGACGATCCACGCCAGGTTGTTCCACTGGATGCCCAGCGTCGACAGCGTCAGCAGGGCGATCAGCACATACCCGATATTGCTGAACAGGATCACCAGCGAAGCGCGCATGCCGGGTTCCATCATGGTCTGCGGCAGGAAATCCTTATCCAGCCATCGCCTGGCCGAGCGCAGCACATAGATGCCGATGGCCAGGAAAATCAACGCGTTCATCACATGCGCCGGGACGATATTCAGCTTCTCCAGCCCCTTGCCGCCCCACATATCGATGGCCTTGTTCAGCAACGCCAGCGGGGTGGTGGAACCAAAGGTGCCGTTAAGCAACGCCACCGCGGCAAACAGGATCAGCACCGTTTTACCGATGGCCGACAACAGCGTGGAGGCCTGGGCCAGGTGGCGGTCGTCAAGGCCGAGGGAGTGTTTAATACGCTGGCCGACCAGGGTGGCAGGGGAAAACAGGCTATCGGACAGATCCACCACCAGGTGGATCAGCAGATAAAGGCAGGACAGGATAATGCCCACCCACACCAGCTCATATGTCAGGAACCGCGCCAGGGCGATATAGCCGATCAGCAGGGAAACAAGGATGGCGATGGCGGTGACGGTAATGCACAAGTGAATCAGCCCGGCCAGCGTCCTGCGCGCTTCCGGCTCCCCGCCTTCGGCCAGAAGCTTGCGCCGGGTACGGTTGGTGCGCAGCGGCGCGTAGCCTGCGGTCAGCGCCACCAGCAGCGCCGAAATGCCGTTGCCGAAAATCGTGGTGGCGACGCTGGTGCCGACCAGGTTATTCATCTGCTCCACCGCGCCGAACACCAGAATAAACGACGCCAGCATCGGCGGCAGCGAACGCATCGCCATGGCCACCGGATCGGCGATGGCCATCAGCCGCCACGAGGGGCGCTTGATGGAGAGCAATCCGCGGCCGAGCCCGGCAATCAACGCCGAAAACAGGGTGAGCTTAAAGATTTCGATGATAAAATCCGTCACCAGCTGCGAGACATCGGGATGGCGGAGAAACAGCAGCAAAATCAGCTGCGCCCCCAGCCCGACGCTGAATACGGTCACCAGAGCCGTGGCGCAGGCCAGGAAACTGCGCCGCAGGCGCCCTTCCGGCAGGATATTGATACAGAACCACGCCGTCAGCTTGTCCAATAACCGACTGGCCAACGCCCAGACGGCCAGCGCCATGATCAGCAGCGCGGCCGAGCCAAAGCGCCACTCGGGCTCCCAGGCCGCAAGCCAGGCCTCTTTTAACTGTTCTCCGAAATTGTCCAGACGCCGCTTGTCTTCCGGCGCGGTATTGAACAACGGCGACCAGAAGCTACCCGACAGGATGCTGCCCGAGTTCAGCGCCATCTGCGTGCGCAGCGCATTGCGGCGGATATCGACGATTTGCACTGATAAATTGGTGGCGCCGGTACTGATGGCCTTGGCATGTTCGAGCTGTCCGTCGATAAGCGTTTTGCTTTTATTCAGAGCATTGCGTTGCTGGGCGACCACGCTGGTCTCGGGCATCGCCCCCTCGGCGGGCGGCGGCCCCAGGATATCGAGCTGAGCCTGGACCTGGGCCCGATCCGGCTGGATGGCGGCCACCAGCGCGTCGGCGTCGGCGGCTAATTGCAGCGTCTCATCGTTCAGCGCGCTCAGCTGATTGTCATTGGTGGCGGCTGAGACGCGTTGCTTGATGCTGTCCAACTGCTTTTGCAGTTTGGGCAATTCCACGCTGGCCACCAGTTTCGGCGCGGCGGGGGCGGCGCCGGCCGGTGCGGGATCGGCGGCAAAGACAACATTGATGGGGGAAAAACCCGCCGCGATGATAAACACCATCAGGACGCAACGGTGCAAACATGTCCGAAAGAAAAAGTTATACATAGAGTAAATGATTCCGAAAATCAACGATGCCGTGGCCGCTACGCCGGTTGTTGTGCATGCGACGCTCACAGATAACTGCCGGTACTGATTATTATCTGCCGTCGTCCGCCGCTAGGCCGATAACGGTTTAATATTGTATGGCATTTTATTTGCCCACTAATATTACACTGAATACCATCAAGCGTGTTGCCGTCAGCGGAGGAAACTTGCACGATGGCTGCCGGTAACGGGGGCGTTGCCGACGGTATCGTAGGGCAAATCACGGGTAAACGCGTTAAGACTTCTCTTGAACACGCCGGCGCCGGCAGGTGATAAGAATGCGTTAACGGCAAGGCGCGCGAAGGAAGGGATCGGCCGCCTATTCGTTTACCGCCGGATGAAATGCCGACTACGCTTAAGGAACCTGAACGTTAACCACCGCACGAGAAGTCGTTCACACGCCCGATGGCGTGCGCCTCTTCTGCGTAGTCACCGGCGGCTGTCCCCGAGCGTTAGAGCGCCAAGGCCACGGCCGCCTGATGGATGCCGATATTAGTACTTTATGACTAAACAAACGGAACTGAAAAAAATCAAACGGGTGGCTCTGCTGTTATTGGCCGTGGCCGCGGGCATATTTGTCGCGACGCTGTTTATACCGCCCGGCTTTTGGCGCGATGGAATCAAAGCCGTCGCCGAGGCGGCAATGGTCGGCGCCATGGCCGATTGGTTTGCCGTCGTAGCGCTGTTCAGGCGGGTGCCGATTCCGTTCATCGCCGCCCACACCGCCATTATT
Source organism: Sodalis sp. C49 (assembly GCF_046352915.1). Classification (NCBI taxonomy): domain Bacteria; kingdom Pseudomonadati; phylum Pseudomonadota; class Gammaproteobacteria; order Enterobacterales; family Bruguierivoracaceae; genus Sodalis; species Sodalis sp. C49. Next base: position 2,966,835 of record NZ_CP163303.1, read on the forward strand.
CCGCGCAATAAAAACAAAATTGCCGATAACCTGGCGCTGTTCGTCCGGGAAAAATTCCTCAATACGTCGTCCCTTGCCGGCCTTATCAGGAAACACGATCCGGCGCAGACCATTGCCGGCTGGCTGACCGACCCCGCCAACGCCGATCGTCTGGGCGGCCAAATCCTGCAGCTGATGCGCGGCTTTCTCGACTTTACCGATGACCGGCGCATCCAGGGTTTTATCCGCCGCGCCCTGGACGCTGTGATTGATAAAATCGACCTGTCCGTTTCCGTCGGCGCCATCCTGGACAGCCTGACCAAAGACGGCCGGCATCAGGATTTGCTGGACGCGGGGCTGCGCCAACTGGTTAAACTGCTGAACAAATCTTCCACCCGCACGCTTATCGCCGATCAGATTATCCAATGGCTTAAACGTGAGCATCCGCTGAAAGAAAAGGTTTTGCCGACGGAATGGCTTGGCGAACACAGCGCCACGGCGGTGGCCAACGCGGTGAACGCCTGGCTGGATGAAATTGGCCGCGATCGCGGCCATGAGCTGCGCGGGCGGTTCGATCGGCTGGCGCAAAAATTGATCGAGCGGCTAAAACACGACCCCGCTACTGCCCGCCGGGCGGAGGAAATCAAACATTACTTGAAAAACGATGAGGTGTTGAATACCTATATCAGCGGCCTGTGGGGTGATGTGCGCGGCTGGCTGAAAGACGATCTGGATCGGCCGGACTCGGTATTGCATGGCAAGGTGACCGACGCCGGCCTCTGGATGGGCCGGACGCTGGCGGAGGATGCCAACCTGCGCGCTTCGTTAAACCAGCATCTGGAACAGGCGGCCCTGCGCATGGCGCCCGACTTCTCGGCCTTCCTGACCCAACATATCAGCGATACGGTAAAAAGCTGGGACGCGCGCGATATGTCGCGGCAAATAGAACTGAACATCGGCAAGGATCTGCAGTTTATTCGCATCAACGGCACGCTGGTGGGGGGATTTATCGGCCTGGTGTTGTACCTGCTGTCGCAATTACCGGCTGTGCCGGCCATGCTGCGCCTATGGTTGCAATAACAATAAACAACGGCATTTTTTTGCGTTCGTTAGCAAGCGCTTTTTTATCACAAATACATTAACGAAAAATCCACTGTCCTTTCTTAATTAACATGCTCCAATATGCCTTATATAGCACGCCATAATATTATGGCGCCCCGCTTACTTTTCCCGTCGGCAAGCTGCACAGATGCCTATAAATCACTGGAGATACTATGTTAAATACAACTATCAGCCAATATAATTGCTTTTTAACAAAAGAATCCAACGTCGCTGTCGCCGGTCATGCCAACTCATCAACAATTAATAATTACTATCAAAAAATTAACAACGTTCAGAACCAACATTATACTAATCTGCCTTCAAAGCAGCGCGAATGCGTATCTAAACCACATAACGGCATTGACACTGAAGAAACAGCTGAACAAAAATTAAAAGCGGATCGGTTATACGCCTGCGTGGCTTTATTTAAAAAACATCCCGAAAGCGTATCCACGGCGACAACCGGAAAAAATATTACCATCACCATTGCCGATCAATCCCTTAGCATACCGACCCGCAAGATTGTCTTGCCAGGCGGCTATGGTGTTTATATCGCGGAAATGGACGGGCGGTGGCTGCTTTCCGATGGGGAGATCTATCATATTGACGATCTTGCCGGTCCGCCCCGCACCTGGATGGACAATTTGGTCAATCTGCTGGAGCATCTCGCGGGCGTGGTCAGCGGCTATTACGCGAGCCGGATTTTCCAGGCGCAACCCCGGGGCACACCGGGGCCGCAACAAGCAAAAATCGCCGCATCGGGGCACCGGCCCAACGCGCAAGCACGCGATATCGGTCCTTCCCCGCTGCGTGCCTCCGGCATATTAACCACCCTATGGCAATCCCGTCATAGGTTCTTTCTACCCACATTGTTACCTGGCGCCGGCGCGGCAGCGGTAGATGACATTGAGCGGCGGCATGACCACGCCTTGCCCTTGTTTTCCGATCCGCCGATAACAGAAAACGACGATAATGGAAAAAATCATATCTGTGAAACAAACTTACATATCGCTAATCATGCAGCCAAAGAATTATATACGGAAATTAAACAGCAATATATCCCATTGGCGAAAGGTAAAATTTACTCGCTAGAATGGATGTACGATCTCAATATTTTTTTATACGACAAAATAACTGAACTATTTAACGATATTTCATACCTTAACAATATAGTGCAGTTTACTGATATTATAATGATCAAAAAATATATCGAAAACAATATTGAAGATTGTATTAAATCGTCGGCCAAAATAACAAAATATGAAAATTCCAGCAGAAACTATTTCAAAGAGCAGAGGATGGTGGCCGATTTTTATCCTCAGATTAGCCACCACATTGAAGAGGCGTTGGGAAAAATCAATTTCAAACTTTTGCGTGAATTGATAGATTTTAAAAATGGCATTTCGTATGCCGATGCCAAAAAAAACCTGCTGCAACTGATTAAAGAATCATCATTAGACGACGTTGAGATGTATAGAGAACAATATACAATGCTTATTTTAATGCAAGAAGCGCAGCATAAATACGAAAGATCATTATTTAGTGATTCAATCCCAACAATAGACAGACTCATCTATTACAATTCCCGGGAAATATATATTGACATGCTCGAGGAACAGCCCAAAAACCTCAAGCGGATTCTTATTAAGCGTTTTTTTTATTATATTTTCGAGTATAGCAGGAACAATGGCCTAAGCATTCAGGGCAATTATCTTTTTATTCCAGGAGAGCTGACTGAATACAGAAATCTTTTTGACCAGCCGGTCCCACCGTTAAGCGAAGAGGAAATAGCCGAGCTGGTGGCAAAGCAGATCGTGGATTTTATCCACGGCAGTGATAAATATCATCCCCATATCGACCGGTTGCTGCGTGACATCGCTTTTTATCGTACCCGCCTAGCTACTCACAACGCAGGCCAACGCTGGCAGGATGAAAGTTTGCTACCCTACCAAGAGACATTACATTGCCTTGAGAAAAGCGCGGCCACCAATCTTGCGCGTATGGACGATCCTGCCTATGCGCATAATCCTCAATGGATTAATACATTATTCGATCAAATTAAATATGACAAGGAATGCATTTTATTGTTGAGTTTCCTTGAAAAGCTGCAAAGCTCCTTAATAATTATAGTCGACGAGCATCAGCACGAACAAGTGTTGTTAGGCAGTAACACGGATGAGCAACGGCTGGCGGAAGCAAAAATCATGGCGATGATAATGGCCTTCCCCGGCGACGCCAGCAACAAATCAAAGCAGGACATACTCAACCAATACTTCCACCGCGTTACTATGGGCGATATTGAACTGCTTTTGAGAGCGTCAATCTACTGGTACATGGATTATCATCGCGTCCGGCCGGATCAGTTAAGCGAACTCAATTCATTATTTATCATCAAGCAATTTCAAGAGGCAAAAAAAATGGTCGCGCTTGATTTCGAGTCGCGATCCGTTGAAAATTTTAAAAAAATATTTGAGTTGAAACCCTCGAGTGAATTTGATTCAGCCAGGGATTTTTATAACCAATTTATCCATTATAAAGCTTATTCCCTACAACAGGAAGCACGGCAATTTACATATAAAATTCTTTCCCGTTCGCAATTAGATTATTTGGATATGATCTATCCCCCCAAGGAAGTACATACTTTTAAAATCTATTCTAGGAATTACGTCCAGAATTCATTATCTCCCAATACTGATATCTTCGCGCCAAATAATAACTTTGGCACTTTTTCCCTGATTAAAACTTACAGTCATAAACTCATTATGGCATGCACTCTTTTTAGCGCTCCATTTATCAAAGAGATATCGATATCTCCTGAGAATGTCATACTTAGTTTTATTCGGGCTGAACATAAAAAAACCAATTTCGACCTTAACTGGCTTAATCGCCGGAAAATATCTATAACAACAGATGATTTATTAGAGCTTTTTAATATTCATTTTGACAACTCTACGTTGCGTATGTCGCCATTGAGTCTTTTCCTGATTGAACCAGAAGAAAACATTGCCAGCATGCCCACACCGGATTATGTTCTGGTGGCGGGAAAAGAAAAAGATGGATATAAGACGCTGATGGAAATAGTGGACTACTGGAATACGCAAATGCTAAAGGAGATAACAGATCAGTTAAAAATTTCGCTACGAGAAAGAAAATGGTGGCAAGAGTTGCTGGCGTTAATACCCTTTTATGAAATCTTGTGGAAGGAATGGCATGACGCTGACAACCAGCCCAATGGCATAGAAATCATATTCGATACTTTTGATCTGGCTTTTATGCTCGCGCAATTAACCGGTAGTGCGGCCAAAGGAACCGGGATATTATACAAACGTTTATTTAACATTGCTAATATCGATAACCTGCCCGTTAAGCAGCTGAATAGGGCTATTTCAAAAATACTGGTTGAAGAATTACCCAGTATTGCAAGAAAAAGCTCAGGATCTATTGTTAGCAGCCTTATCGGTTATCTAAATCCGTTGCCGATACATTCCATATTCTCAAGGCAGGTAAAGCATCACTTATCTAAAAATATGGCCACGGTAATTTCATGGATGAGCAATTTTATTCTAAATAATATGGAGCAAAGAATGACTAATTTTATTCTTTGGTCCGCTAAAATTGATAAAAATTTGCTCTCTCAAAAAAACAACGATGGCACATTTATCCTTGATCAGGGACAGGGGACCACGCAGAAATTTATCGAGATTGACGATTATTTCTTTCAGGTTATTTGGGATGCCGCGATAAAATCCTGGCGTGTCGTTAAACCGACCGAGGTTATAAATTTCAATTACGCCATCCCTATGTATAAAAACGACAAAGGCAAATGGAGTGCCACCTATTTTTTGGATAATGACCGCTTCCCTATATACATGCGCTCCGGCCGTCGAACCCGGCATATAAATAAAGAAATTGATATTTTTACCATGGAACCATTACGCGCCATACAATTTACGAAAGACCATTACCGGGACAATAAATGGATGTACATTTACATGTTAGAAATCATGGTAAATGACTACACCACCCATATGAAAAATTTATTTGACCAAAACAGCGACATAAGTAATATGTTAACCGACTTTGTAGATTGTCTTGCCGACGAGCATAAATTCCGTGAGGTCTTTACGCAGGGATCCGGTGAGGAAAACATTATGCTGCGCCACTTTGTAACCGGTTTAGCACTGGATGGGGGAGTGGGCGTCGCCTACCGCATGCAGCGCTTATGGCAGAATGAGCACGATCGTTTGCCGGTAGATCATATTGTTTTAGTCTTAAAGATAAATGGGAATAATTATATTGTTGATATGACCTACCTTCGTCCGTACGGAGCCGGGCTCATTGAAGACCGGCAGGTTTTTAATGAACCCGAATGGGCATATCTGATTAAAAAAACCATCAGCAACGATTACCCTCTGATAAAATACAAAGATTTCAGTAAAATTAAATCGGCTATCGCCTTTCCCTATCGTGAGGCGGAACATCCGGGAAAATACGTCAAAGGCGCGTTCTTGCTGCGTGAACCTATATGGTATAAAACCGCAGGGATTAAATATTATTATCGCTATGTCAAGGAAAAATTACCTGCTGAGTATGATGACACCCCTTCCGTTTTGTCGGCAGCGCGTAACATGACCGCTGAATATGATCGTATTGATCGAACAGATGAAAATCATCATATGAAAGTGACCTTTCCTTTTCTCATTTTGAAAGAGGCTAAACTTCTCAGCGCCCAGGAAACGGAAGATATGCAGCAAAAAACCACGCGGGCATTAGGTCAAAATTATCCCAGCCAGAGCTACATGTCAGCCGGTGTCGAACTGCTAGAAATCGATGATTTGTTAAAAATAAAGCCGGGAAAATTGCTCGCGGTATTCTATGATGATTTATATTTAAGCCATTTATTACTCAGCGTCGGCGATGGCCGCTTTGCAGGCGTAGGCAATAATTTATTTAACCCGCTGTTCGAGACCGGGCCTTCGATTATCCTGGCCGAAGAAATGGGTACTTTTTCCGAAGGCAAGCTCACGATAAGAAACACGTCCGAACAATATACCCTGATCGCAGGTAATCTTTTTAACACGCCGCCTGATGAACCCGTTATGTCGGACAGGCTGGCGTTTCAGAAGATTGTTAACACCACTATGTATGGTGAAGAGGCCATCGCAGAATTTCCTGTGGCCGCAAGGGAAAAAACGCTGACCCAAAATACCTGGACGCTGGCGGCTTCGGCTGATAATCCCGCGGTGCTGACGCTTAAAATGGAGGCTGTCCCACAAAATATTTATCCCTCCCGCCCCCGCGAAATGGCGCACATTATCCGCGGTCTGGTTTATGCCAACAGCAAGCTGCCCGACCTCGCGCAGGTACGATATATGGAATTAATCACCCTCTTTGATGGATTTGCGCCTCATTCCCAGCGGGGACAGGTGCTGGCTAATGATCTCAGGCTCAACATCCAGCTGGGCCCCTATCTGGCGACAGATAACATCAGGCAACGGCAGCCCCATTGGTTTACCCGCTTTTCACCTTCTACCGTCGAACCGGGTGAAGCATTGCCAGCGCCGGTAACGCACAGGCATGGCGCTGCTGAACATCGCCGGGGCTATGCAAAAACCAGGCGCCTGGCTGATATGGTGGAAATGCTTATTACCATCAGAAAATCACTCAATAACGCCCGCATCAAACGAAACGTCACTTTTTTACCCGATATTTTGAGTGATTTAGCGCGACTTATCATTCGCGATATGAATTTCTATGATTTTACCGGCCTCTACCGGCAGCAGTTGGATAAAGAGTCTGAAGAAAAAATTTATCATATTCTCAGGGAGTACCAGGACTATATTGCGGAAGCGGACGAATATTACCTGCAGTGTTTTTTCGATATCCTTTTTTCCGTCAAGAATTTCCGCCGTCTTACCGAATTGATTTATCCCATGCCCATAACTACCGCGAACCATACGTTGCCATTATGGCCCTACAGCTGATGAACATCACCGCCGCGATCCGTCGCGGCGGTAACAGGATGGATGCCAGGCCATAAGCGCCTTGAGATACTACCGGTTGTGCGGTTTTAATAAGTCTTCCAGGCCGATGCGGCGGAACAGTTCGGCGCGCACCCGGTCCGCCATGCCATTGACCACCTCGCAACCGTCCCCGGACGGGTCGATATGCACCCGGAACGGCCGGGTGCCGAAGGGCATATCCACGACCCGGACGATGGCCCTGGCCACCTCGGCGACATCGGCATTCGCCGGCTCCAGCGAAGACAACCCCTTCAGGCTCTGCTCCGCCAGCCCGGTGTAGGGCCCCTGATCGTATTCCGCGGCGCGCTGCGCATCGGCCGGCGCCCCGGCATGAGCGAAGTGATGGGTGCCGCGGGTAAACGCTCCCGGCACGATAATGCTGGTTTCTATTCCCCAGCGACTCAGTTCCGCGGCATAAGAGACGGCCAGTGAATCCATCGCCGCCTTGGCGGCGAAGTAAGGAGACAGGTAGGGCGGCGTGCCTCCCCTGGCGCTGCTGGACGACACCCATACCACCAATCCCCTGCCCTGCTTGCGCAACTGCGGCAAGGCGGCGCGGTTTACGCGCTGGGTGCTGAGCACGTTGATATCGTACAGTTGGGCAAATTGTTCCGGGGTAAACGCCTCCGCCGGGCCGAACGACATATGACCGGCATTATGGATCACCACATCCAGCCTGCCGCATTCCCTGATAATGCCGGCAGTGGCGGCCTGCACCGATGCGTCGGACACGACGTCCAGCTCCACAGGGCGCAGATCGACGCCCTGTTCGGCGGCATAGCGCCGGGCTTCAGCCGCCTGCGGCGCGTTGCGCCCGGCGGTTTCACGCATGCCGGCGTAAACGGTATGTCCGGCTGCGGCCAGCGCCCGTGCGGTCAGGGCGCCAAAGCCGCTGGAGGCGCCGGTTATCACGATCACGTGTTTCATGGCCAAACCTCTTTTCAAGATGAAATGAATCGACTGAAAAGGCGTTAGATCAGCCCGCCGTTGGCGCGCAGCACCTGGCCATTGATCCAGGCACCGTCGGCACCCACCAGGAACGCCACCACGGCGGCAATATCCTCCGGCGTGCCCAGGCGTTCCAGCGGCGCCATTTTGGCCATGCGGTCAACCACTTCCTGCGGTTTGCCTTTTAAAAACAAGTCGGTTCCCGTTGGTCCGGGAGCGACGGCATTGACGTTGATCGCGCGGCCGCGCAGTTCCTTAGCCAGGATGGCGGTCAGGGTTTCCACTGCCGCCTTGGTGGCGGCGTAGACGCCGTAGGTTTCAAGCCGCAGGCCGACGACGCTGGTGGAAAAATTGACGATGCTGCCGCCAGTGCGCAGGCGCCGCGCCGCTTCCCGCAATCCGTTAAAAGTGCCTTTCAGGTTGATGGCGATCTGGCGATCAAACAGCGCGTCGTCGCTGTCCGCCAGGGTGCTCAGGTTCATGATGCCGGCATTATTGACCAGGATATCCACCCCGCCGAACGCCTCTTCCGCCCGATCAAACAAGGTGGTAAAAGTCGCCGGGTCGCTGACGTCGCCCTGGGCGCTGAGGGCATGGCCGCCAGCCTGCGCGATCTGGCTGACCAGCGCGTCGGCCTCTTGCTGCTGGCGCGAATAATTAACGATAACGGTATAACCGTCATGGGCCAGGCGCCGGGCGATGGCGGCGCCGATGCCTCTTGAGGCGCCGGTAATGATGGCGACGCGCGATGTAGCGTTATTCATGCTGTTCTCCTGTCGGGTTGCCGGCCATACCCTGTCGGGGCCGGTGAAAACAGCATGGACCTTTTTCTTTTCCGGATAATCCCCTATTATTCGTCATCACTATCCGAAAATGAGAAACAATGCCTTGGACAGATACGATGCCATGCGGGTATTTACCCGGGTGGTTGAACAGCGCAGTTTTACGCTGGCGGCGCGGGATTTGGTCATTCCGCGTTCCACCGCCACCGACGCCGTCAAGCAGTTGGAGAACCGGCTGCAGGTAAGGCTGCTGCATCGTACCACGCGTCAGGTAAGCCCGACGCTGGATGGCGAGGCGTATTACCAGCGCTGCCTGCTGATCCTGGCGGCGGTGGAGGATGCGGAGACCGCCTTTAGCGGCGCCCGGCCGAAGGGATTATTGCGGGTAGACGTACACGGCACCCTGGCACGCCATTTCCTACTGCCCGGCCTGCCCGGCTTTCTGGCGCGGTATCCGGAAATCGAGTTTTTCATGAGCGAGGGCGACCGGCTGGTGGATCTGGTGCGCGAGGGCATGGATTGCGTATTGCGGGTCGGCAACCTGAAAGACAGCGATATGGTGGCGCGGCGTCTCGGCGCGCTGGCACAAATCACCTGCGCTTCGCCTGATTATATTCAGCGTTTCGGCCTGCCGGCTTCGCCGGCGGATCTGGCAGACCACAGGATGGTCGGTTTCCGCTCGTCCGCCACCGGTACCCTTATGCCGTTGGAATTCATGATCGATGGCACCCTGCACACCCGCACGCTGCAGGCCACGGTCTCGGTTACCGGCGCGGAGAGCCTGGTGGCGGCGGCGCGGCTGGGCATGGGGATAATCCAGGTGCCGCGCTACCATGTGGCCGGCGATTTGGCCAGCGGCGCCCTGTTGTCGCTGCTGGCGGATTATCCCGCCGCGCCGATTCCGGTTGCGGTGCTCTATCCGCATAATCGCCAGCTAGCACCCCGGGTGCGGGTATTTATAGACTGGCTGGGCCAGGAGTTCACCAACCGCAATGTCTGAGCGCGGGCGGTATCGCCTTAACCGGGCGTGAACTCAATCCAAATGGCTTGATGCTGTTTCAGATAGGAGGCCGGCGGCGGAGAAATGGCGACCGGGACAATTTGTTTTTCGATAAAGGCGCACAACGCCTTATCACCGGAAAACGACTTTTCCGGGCGCGTACCGCTGAAATCCAGTTTCACCGAGCAGGTCCTGCCGGCGAACTGACCGAATTCCTGATGCCAGATACAGCTCATCATGGCGGAGGCGGTATGGGCAAGATAGGTGCTTAATTCATCATCCATCCCGGCGTCCAGATAGGCCTGCCTGGTGGATTGATAATAATCCATTTCCGCGCCCGCATCCGGTTTGCCGCAAAGGGCCGGCGCGCTCGCAGCCCTTTGCGATAGCGCCGGCGCCTCGCGGTGCGGCGCCGGCGCGCAGGCGCTTAGTACGGCGCACAGCGCCGCCATAGAGAAGCTTTTATTGATGTCCATATCTCTACCTTAGGCTGAGCGAGGGCGCCCGGATGACGGTGAACCCATGAATCCGGCAATCATAGCAGCGATTTACGCTGCGGTCAGCGGCAAATTATGGATCCGGCCGGCGGGTGATGCCGGGTTTACTTTCCCGCGCCGCCGGCCTGAAAACATCCGCGCCGCTAACCGGGAAATGTCAGACCCGGCGCCAATGGCTCGGGCAGGGTCAATTGCTCGCTTTCCAGCGACGCCATGGGCCAGGCGCAATAATCCGCCGCGTAAAAAGCGCTGGGCCGGTGGTTGCCGGATGCGCCGATGCCGCCGAAAGGCGCGCTGCTGGCCGCACCGGTCAGCGGTTTATTCCAATTGACGATGCCGGCGCGGGCCTCAAGCAATAGCCGGTCGAAATGATGGCGATGGGGTGATATCAATCCCATGGCCAGCCCGAAACGGGTATTGTTGGCAATATGCAGGGCCTGGTCAAAATCGTCATAGCGGATAACGCTTAACAGCGGGCCAAAGTATTCTTCATCCGGGGCGTCAGGCACCGCGGTGATATCGATAATGCCCGGCGTCAGCAGGCTGCTTTCCGCCCGCGGCTGAGTCAGGGCCAGCAAGGCTTTGCCGCCCGCGGCCAGCAGTTGTTCCTGCGCCACGATAAGACTGGCCGCCGCCTGCAGGCTTATCACCCCGCCCATAAACGGCGGCGGTTGGCTATCCCAGGCGCCGATTCGCAAGGCGGCGCTTACCTTTACCAGCCGGCCGAGCAGGGCATCCCCCGCCGCACCGCGCCTGACCAGCAGACGGCGGGCGCAGGTACAGCGCTGGCCTGCGGAGATAAACGCCGAGTGGATAATAACATTTACCGCCGCGTCCACGTCGTCCGCCTGTTCAACAATCAGGGCGTTGTTACCGCCCATTTCCAGCGCCAGCATTTTTTCCGGCCGGCCGGCCAATTGCCGGTGCAGTTGATAGCCGGTATGGGCGCTGCCGGTAAACAAGAGCCCGTCGGTCTCAGAAGATTGAGCCAGGGCCATGCCGGTTTGCCGGCCGCCCTGCACCAGGTTGATAACCCCCGGGGGCAGTCCGGCTTCTTGCCACAAACGCAAGGTCAGTTCGGCGGTCATCGGCGTCAGTTCGCTGGGTTTAAACACCAGGGTATTGCCCGCCAGCAGCGCGGGCACGATATGGCCGTTGGGTAAATGCCCCGGAAAGTTATACGGGCCGAATACCGCCAGCACGCCGTGCGGCCGGTGGCGCAAGCTGGTCTGGCCGTCGCCCTGCGCCGCGACGCTTTCTGCGGTGCGGGCGTGGTAAGCCGTCAGGGAAATAGCCACCTTATTGATCATGGCCTGCACTTCGGTCTGGCTTTCCCACAGCGGCTTGCTGGTCTCGCGGGAAATGACGCTCGCCAGCTCGGTTTTATGCTGGGCAAGCAAACCGGCGAATGCCTGCAGCAGCTCGACGCGTCCTGACAACGGCCGCCTGGCCCAGGCGGGAAACGCAGCGCGCGCGGCCCGACATGCCTCGTCGACCTGAAGCGCATTCGCTTCGTTACCCTGCCATAAAAGCGCGCCGCTGACAGGGCAAAGCTTGGTAAAAGGATCGCCTTTGCCGCTGCGCCAGCTGCCGTTGATAAAATGGGTCATCACAATCTCTCCATGGCGAAAATTGACTCCCAGCGCCGGTACGCCGGGCGGTAAACACCGGTGGTATGGGTCAGATTGCCCACTACTATTCCATAAAACAGGCCGCGGGAATGGGATAACCCACCCTCATTTTATTAATATCCCTATTAGAAATATTAATAACAAGCCGGGCCCCCCAATGCAATACAGCCTGGAACGGCGTTTCCGGTAAGAGGATCAAAAAGCAGGCCGCCATGGGCGCGCCGAACGGCGCAGCTAGAAAAACGCACGATGCGTGTAGCTCGATTCGGCATTGCCTACCTTTGTTAATGACTTAACATTCTTGTTAATATATTGACGTTCATTAGGCCATATTATCCCGCTGGCCAAAATATTGCGATAGGCCTCGTTCATACTGATTTTTTCGCTATCAAGCAGCAAAGTCTGGCCGACATAAAGATCTTCAGGCAAAGCGGTAATATTGGTACCCTGGATGTTCAGATAACCCCCTACGCACAGATTACTCGGTAACGTTCTTATCGGCGTATTTTCAAGATCCAATCCGCCGTCAACCTCGAAATTGTCCGGCAGCTCGCTCAACTGCGAATTTTCCAGGAAGATACTTCCGCCAACGTGCAGGTCCTGCGGTAATCGCTTGATCGGCGTGTTTTTCAAGTCCAGGTCATCAAACACCTGTAACCCCTCGGGAAGATATTCAATGTCGCAATATCTCATAATAAGCGAATTAACAATTATCAATTTTTGCGGAATATGCCTGATTCCCGTATGGGTTAAATTCAAGGCGCCAAAAATTATTGTATTTCCATCAGGCTTCCTAATGAACTCAACATGACTATCAAAAAGGAACTCATAGAAGCAGGGGCTGAATTTACACATGCGTCTTCTCCTGCACCGGCAAATGTATAGTGTTATGTTGTTAAAATAGCTGCGTATTAAAACATATTTATTATCGAGTAGAAAGTACTCTACCACGTGGATTAGTGGACAGCGGCTAATTGTGATATACCAGTGATTAACAACGGGGCACATTGTGGCATAAAGCCCGGTATTGTCATGGCGCTGGCAGATTACGTTAAATCTTACCTGAACGATATATTCATTTTCCTTAAACACATAAAGAATTATTTTGAATATCAAAGAAGCGATCAGGATATCCGCCTTTTTCCGGACGCTGATACGCTTCCTGTTAATGTTATGGCATTTTACTTTACCAGGGGAGGGTTATTGTACATCGGCAACGCGCCTTGATTTAAGAGTACATATTATCCAATAGACAATAATGGAAACCATTAACGAATTAAGGGCCGCGATCCCCGCATCAAAGAGAAGGCCGGCCAGGATCCCCGTTACGCAGGCTATAACGGCCCGCCAGCCGATGACAGGCGTCAATGCCGGGTCCGGCAGGGCATAGTTGGCGCGCGTTTGGTCGAGGAGCCGGCGGCTGGTTCGCAGCAGATAATAATCACAAACCATAACGCCTGCCACCGGAGGGAAAACCACACCCATCAGGATAAGGAAATGCTGATATTGCTCCAGAATGCCGATTAGCGTCAATATCGTGCCGCAGGCACCCAAGATAATCGTCAGCCGGCGATAGCTTAACTTCCTGCCGGTAATGCCTTCGAAAGCGTTGGCCAGCGCCAGGGAAGACGAATACAAATTGGCGTCATTGATTTTCACCGCCGACAAGATCACCGCGGATACGCCTACCCATCCGGCGGTCTGCGTCATCACCGCGACCACGTCCGACGTTCCCAGCGCATGCGCTATCAGGATGGCGATACCGTTAACCACGAATTCGCCGATGATAATCGAGACGGTGATCATCCAGAAAACATGCCGGCCGTTTTTACAATAACGGCTGATATCCGCCGTGGTGACAGCGCCGACGATACAACCGCCCGCTACGCTGGTGGCCGCCATCCCCAGGGTCATGGGTTCGCCGATAGGCGCGGCGGCGACCAGGGCGGCAACATCATGGCCGGCCAGCAGCTCCAGCGCGATCCAGCCGACCACCAGGAAGAAGAGCGGTACCGATATCATGGCCGTCCAGCCCAGGGCGCGAAAACCGCAGGCGACCAGGGCGGTAAGCGCCATGCCGGTAATAACCGCGGAGCAGCCGAAACCGAGCCGCCCTCCCAGCATATAATCAACGCCATGGGCAAAAATGGCGTTCTGCACGCCAAACCACCCTAACAGGCTAAGGGCGATGACAACGCCAATCAGCACCGATCCCGCCTGGCCGAAACCGCACCAGCGGGCCAGCAGGCTGGTGGACAACCCCTCCCTGGCGGCGGCCAGTCCCAGCCCCAGGCCGACGAATTCCAGGATCAGGCTTCCCAGAAAGGTCGCGAACAGCGCCTGGTAAAATGTCATGGCATGGCCAAGCATCGCCCCAAGCAAAAATTGCCCGAGGGTGGTGGTAATGCCGATGCGTATCATGGTCACGGTGAGAAAGCCGGAACGCCGCGCGTCCGGTACGCGCGCGCAGGCATAATCATTGGCGGCAATATTGATTTTTTCCATCACAAATATCCTTATAGTGTAAATAGCGCCAGATGCGGGATCGGCGGTTTATAGGTTGGTTATATATCTAATTTTATAATTTACGTTTAATTAAAATTAAAAAAATGAAGGTGTAAGCTACACGGGCGCCTTCGGCTTAACGGCCTGCATTCTATAATGACAATGTATTTTTATCAGTTATTAATATCTTTTTTACCCCTCTGGACAGTACTATGTTTAAACATTATGATGGGGATATGGACAAGTTGTGATTAATTAGGTGGCACACTAATGGAAGTTAATATGAAATGCGCTGCTGGGATAGCCGAGCGATTTGCAATTGAAATATCACCACAGCTTTTGATGTTCTGGGATAATTCCAGCGAGCCGTGGGGCGTTAAAGATACAGAATCTCGTTATGCCTATGCAAATAAAGCTTATTATGACCTTATTAATGTAAAGCGCTCGTTACACAATATTGAAGGCTGCCTGGACGATCAGTTGCCCTCCTCCATTGCCGAATTCGCCTGGCATTTCAAAGAGCATGACCGCAGCACGCTGCAAGTCAAAGATCGGCTCTGTTCCCTGGAAATTCATCGTTATGGCGGCGAACAGCTGCTACAGCCCTATTATTTTGATAAATTCCCTTTATTTGACCATAGAATCGGCAAATGTATCGGCACCGTTTTCCATGCCCGCAAGTTTGAGCATTTTTCCCTGCTGAAACATATTAACGGCGAGCGTCCCACGTTCTTCTCTTTTTTCCCGCCGGAACAGCTGTTTTCCGAAGGCGAGCTGGACGTGATCTTTTATGCATTGCAATCCATGAGCAGTAAAATAATAGCCAAAAAACTTAACCTCTCGTTCAGGACCGTCGAGAATAGATTGCTTATTGTGTATAAAAAAGCCGGCGTGCACTGTTTAAGCGGGCTAGTGGATTTTTGCCGTGCCAAGGGGTTCGATCGTTACATTCCGCAAAAATTTTTCTGCGCCGGCAGCCAGCTGATCAACATCAATGCCAAAACCCGGCTCTCCGTGCCCGCCGCCTGAAATCATCCCTGCATAAACCCCATAGACTGGCGCGCATGAACGCGGATGCAAAGGCCAGGCCATTCATCCTGCGCTATAGTTAGTACTACATTGACTCAATCCAGCGGCATACGCGCCTTTTCAGGAAATCAGGGACATGGCTGACTTACCTCAAACCGACGCGATACGACGCATTGGGGAACACGGCATCATCGGCGATTTACAGACCTGCGCACTGATCGCCGTTGACGCCAGCATTGACTATTTCTGCTGGCCCGACCTTGACAGTCCGTCCGTGTTCAGCGCGCTGCTGGATACCGACGCGGCCGGGGTTTTCACCTTATCCCCCGATTGGCCGGATGCCCGCAGGCAACAGCTTTACCTGCCCGACAGCAATATCCTGCAAACCCGCTGGCTGGACACTACCGGCTTGGCGGAAATCACCGATTTTATGCCGATCTGCGACGACGAAAACCGCATGCCGCGCATTATACGTCGCCTGAAGGTGCTTCAGGGCGAAGCATGCTTTACGCTGCGCTGCGCGCCGGTGCACGACTATGCCCGCTCGGCCACCCGCGCCCGCCTGGACCATGAGACGGTGGTGTTTACCGCTCCCGGCCAGCCCAGCCTGCGCCTGGTGTCCAGCGTCCCCCTGCATACCGCCGCGGGCACCGCCGCCGTGGCCCGTTTTACGCTTAAAGCCGGTGAACACGCGGAATTTATCTTCGGCAGCGCCCGCGACCCGCAGGTCAATCTGGATAATACCCGGGTATGCTTCGATACCACGCTGCGCTATTGGCGGCGTTGGAGCGCCGCCAGCAGCTATAAAGGGCGCTGGCGGGAAATGGTCAACCGCTCGGCGCTGGCGCTTAAGCTCCTGACCTCCTGGAAACACGGCTCCATTGCCGCCGCCGCCACTTTCGGCCTGCCTGAGCATCTGGGCGGCGCGCGCAACTGGGACTATCGCGCCTCCTGGATCCGCGACGCCTCGTTTAGCGTTTATGCCCTGATGCGCCTGGGTTATATCGAGGAAGCCGGCGCCTTTACCACATGGGTGGGCCGCTGCATGGAAAACAGTCAGTTTGAGCCGGATAAACTGCAGGTCATGTATCGGCTGGACAGCGGTACCGAACTGCCGGAGGCCAGCCTGCCGCATCTGTCGGGCTATGCCGGGTCGGTGCCGGTACGCATCGGCAACGGGGCTTACCGGCAGCTCCAGCTCGATATTTATGGCGAACTGATGGATGCCGTTTACCTGGCGAACAAATATGGCGAGGCTATTTCGCACCGCGGCTGGCAGCATATCGTCAGGATGATCGATCATGTCTGCAACAGCTGGAACCAGCCGGATGCGGGCATCTGGGAAATGCGCGGTGAACCCCAGCATTTCCTGCACTCCCGGCTGATGTGCTGGGTGGCCATCGATCGCGCGCTGCGCCTGGGGATGAAACGCTCCCTGCCCATGCCCTACGATCGCTGGGATCAGGCGCGCACCGATATCCGCGCGGATATCTGGACGCATTTCTGGAATGATGAGCTAGGCCATTTTACCGCCACGCGGCACGGTCAGGACCTGGACGCGTCCATGCTGCTGATGCCGCTGTTCCGTTTTGTCGGCGCCACCGATCCCGACTGGCTCGCCACCCTGGACGCCATCAGGGATACGCTGGTCCAGGACGGCCTGGTGCGGCGCTATAATAACGAAAACACGCCATCCGATACCTTGCCCGGCAGCGAGGGCGCCTTCGCCGCCTGCTCGTTTTGGTATGTAGAGTGCCTGGCGCGCGCGGATCGCCTGGAGGAAGCGCATTTCGAATTCGAAAAACTGCTCAGCTATGCCAATCCGCTCGGCCTGTACGCTGAAGAATTCGACCAGCGGGGCTACCCGCTGGGCAATACGCCGCAGGCGCTGACCCATCTGGCACTGATCAGCGCGGCGTTTTTCCTTGACCGTAAGCTCAGCGGACAGGAACCGCTATGGCAGCCCTGACCGCCCGCCGTTTATGCCGGGAGCTTACGCCGTCTCCGGCAGCAGGCCGATAAAGGTGGTCTTCTTGCGCGGTTCGGTCATCAGCGGCGCCAATTGCTCAACGCAGCGCAGGTAGTGCGCGGTTTTTTTATGCGCCGCCACCGCCTGTTCATCGCGATACGCCTCGTAAATATAAAATCGGGTCGGCACCTGCTCGTCCTGCAGCACGTCGAAGCGTAAATTGCCTGGTTCCTGAATCGAACCAAGATGATTTTGCCGGAAAACCGCAATAAAATCGTCTATCTTGTCGGCTTTGACATTGATCTCCACCAGCGTCACATGCATTACCTGCCCCCTTCTATCGGGTGTTGCTCGCTTTTGAACAGCGCATACGCGCGCTCGGCGTTTTCGCCGTGGTGCACCACCGCCTGCACGGCTTTCAGCATCGCCACCGGCGCCTCGGACTGGAAGATATTCCGCCCCATGTCGACCCCGGATGCGCCCTGGTCAATGGCGCGATAGCACATCTCCAGCGCCTCCCGTTCGGGCAGTTTTTTGCCGCCGGCAATGACGATCGGCACCGGACAGCCCGCCGCCACGCGTTCAAAACCGATATCGGTATAATAGGTCTTGATCACCTGCGCGCCGATTTCGGCGGCAATGCGTGTCGCCAGCGAAAAATAGCGCTGATCGCGCGCCATATCCTTTCCCACGCCCGTGACCGCCATGGTCGGCATGCCGTAGCGCGTGCCCTGGTCAATCAGCTGGATAATATTTTTTATCGACTGATGCTCGTATTCGCTGCCTATATACACCTGCGCCGCCATCGCCGCCACGTTCAGGCGCAGCGCATCTTCAATGGATACCGCCACCGCCTCGTTCGACAGTTCACCTAAGATGGAGTTGGCGCCGGACGCGCGCAGCACCACCGGTTTATTTACCGCCGGCGGCACCTGGCTGCGCAGGATGCCGCGCGTGCACATCAGCACGTCGGTATGGGCGAACAGCGGCGCGATGTGCAAATCGATCCGCTCAAGACCGGTGGTCGGCCCCTGGAAATAACCATGGTCGAACGCCAGCATTACCGTACGGCCGGATACGGGATTGAAAATCCGCGCCAGGCGCGATTGCATGCCCCAGTCAAGCGCTCCGCTGCCCTTGAGGAAAAACGGCACATTGCGCTGCGCCACGCCGATGCCGAAATCCTTGCCGTCCTTGATATCGTCCAAATCAGCCATCATCATGTCTCCTACGCAGACCGGTTAAAAATCGTATTTATCGATATTGTCTTTATTGAACTGCACGCGTTCGGGCAGCAGGACGATGCCGTTGTTCTTGGCCTCATATTGATATCCCTGCACGCTGTTGGCAGAGACCTCCACCGCGCCCACCTGCGGGATGGTCAGCTTATCGCCGACATTGAGGTCGCCCTTTTGCAGCATTTCATGCGCCACATACACCGCAATCTTGCCCTGCTGTACCACATCCCACAGGCCAAAGGTCTTCACCGTACCGCGTTGCACATAGGGACGCATGACATTAGGCGTGCTGAAACCGACGATGGTCACGCCCTTACGGCCAAGATTCTCCGCGGCCTGCGCGGCGGCGGGCAGCGCGTTGGCGTCAGGTGCGATAATCGCATCCAGGTCCGGGTAGGCCTTCAGGATACCCTCGGCGGTTTGCAGGGATTTGGTGGCGTCGTTATAGCCGAACTGCGTGGTAACGATAGTCCAGCCGGGATGATCGGCGCTGATTTTGGCCTTTGCCTCTTTGACCCATTGATTTTGATCGGTAACGGTCGGGCTGGAGTAAAAAAACGCCACCTTGGCCTGCTCCCTGGTGATCTGTTTCGCCGCCATATCCACCAGCAGCGAGCCGAGCTGTTTCGGCGTACCCTGGTTGATATACACCGAACGGCACTCCGGTTTGGTATCGGAATCCCAGGTCAGCACCTTTACCCCGCGTTGCATGGCCCGCTTGAGCGCCGGACACAGGCCGTCGGGCGACACCGCCGATACGATGATGGCGTTGTAGCCCTGGTTGACAAAATTGTTGATTAACTGTACCTGCCCGGAGACGCTGGGCTCGGTAGGGCCGTCATAGGTAACGTCGACGCCCAGTTCCTTGCCCGCCGCCAGCGCGCCGTTGCCGCCGCTGGTAAAAAAACCCACGCCCACCAGCTTGGGGATAAAGGCGATGCGCTCGGCGGCCTGGGCGGTGGCGAACCCCGCGGCCGCCAGCAGGAACGCGCCCGCCATTGCTCTATTGCGCCAGATACTGTTATCCATGTTCGACTCCATTGATCTCAGAGATAGTCATTATAAGGAAACCCGCGGGCGCAGCCGGCGAGTCAGGAAGCGGGCCAATAGTTCCCGATGCAGGCTGGCGGAGCGGCCGATAACCACCAGGATCAGCAGCGCGCCCGACAGGGCGCTGGAGACCTGGTTGGCGACGCCCGCCATTTGCAGGCCCTGCTGCAAAAAGCCCACCAGCAGGGTCGCCAGCGCGGTGCCGAGGATGGAACCGGATCCGCCGTAGATATTGGCCCCGCCGAGCACCGCGGCGGTAATCGCCGGCATCAGCAACGCGCCGCCGAGGTCGGACCGGGCGGAGCCGAAATAAGACACCAGCAGTACCGCGGCCACCGCCGACGCCAGGCCGGTCAAGCCATATACCGCGCACAGGGTGCGCCCGACCGGTACCGCGCTATAACGCGCCACGCGCGCGTTTTGACCGATAACAAAGCAATTGCGGCCGAGCCGCGTGCGGTGCATCAACAGCCAGAACCCAATCAGCGTCAGCAGGAACAGCAGCAGCGGCATCGGCAGACCGCCCGGCGCCAGGTTGGCGACGTCGCTGAAGGCCGCGGGAAAACCGCCGATGCCTTCAAACCCGGTGGCGCCCGCCAGGCCTGACAGCAGCAGGGCGCTGCCGCCGAACAGATACAGCGTGCCAAGGGTTATCACCAGCGGATTCACGCCGGTATAAAGAATCAGGCCGGCGTTAAGCAGCCCGCACGCCAGGCCAAGCAGCAGGGTCAAGGGGATCGCCAGGGACAGGGGCACCCCGCCCTGGAACAGGACCCCGAGCGCGATGGCGCACAGCCCGACGGTGGCGGCGAAAGAGATATCAATCCCGCCGCTGACGATGACCATGGTCAGCGGCAGGGCGACAATGCCGATGGCGATAAAATCACTGGTGCTGAACAACAGCATATTGAGATCCAGCATGCGCGGGTTGATGACGCCGAACAGCAGGATTTCCGCTATCAGCAGCACTATCAGCGCGCCTTCCCAACCATAGCCTTTTAGTTTTGCCGGTTTCATCAGGCCACCCCGCTGTTCTTTTTAGTGGTACCGGAGGCCGCCGCGCGCGCGCCGCCGGGGCGTTTTTTAGCGCCTTTGGCCTTCGCCGCCGGCGCCGGCATAAAACGGGCGTATTTCTGGCGGCGGCGGTTCAACTCCAGCGCCCGGCGCAGGCGGCCGTCGAAAATCAGCACGCCGAGCAGCACCAGGCCGGCGATAAAATCATTCCACCATGCCGGCAGACGCAGCAATACCAGCACGGTGTCGATTTGCGTCAGGAAATAGGCGCCGAGGATGGCGCCTATCACCGTACCGGTGCCGCCCAGCAAACTGATGCCGCCCAGCACGCAGGCGGCGATAGCCTTCATTTCCAGTCCGCTGCCGGTCTGGTTGGGGACAAAACCGATCTGCGAGGCAAACACGATGCCGGCAAGCGATGCCATCGCCCCATTAACGGCAAACGCGGCGATACGGATGGCGTTTACCGGCACGCCTAATTGGCGCGCGCCCTGCAGATTGTCCCCCACCGCATAGAAGTTGCGCCCGAACGCGCTGCGCGAGCATAGCCAGAACAGGCCGGCCAGCAGCAGCATGATCACCCAGCCGATGGGCGAGACGCCAAACCACGACGGATTGGACAAAGACTTTAACCCGGACGGCAGGCCTTCAATCCATTTGCCGCCGGTCAGCAACAGCATCAGTCCCCGGTACAGCCCCAGGGTACCAAGCGTGGCGACAATGGCGGGTATCCGGCACCAGGCGACCAGCACACCGTTAAACAGCCCCGCCGCCAGCCCGGTCAAAAGGGTAAACACAATGGCGGTGGCCAGCGGCCAGCCGGCATTGAGCAACAATCCCAGCGTTACCGCGCAAAGACCGGCGATGGACCCCACCGACACATCGATATTGCGCGTCAGCATAACCAGTGCGGCGCCCATCGCCAGCAGCATCAGGATCTGCGCGCTGCTGAAAATCATCAGCAGCGTCTGGAAACCGATATAACCGCGATCAAGCGCCCCCAGCAGCACAAACAGCACCAGGATGGCCAGCAAGGCGGTAAATTCACGGTTATTCTGCAATAGTCTAAGCATCCGCGATCTCCTCATCCGGGGCATGGGAGCCAAAGGCCATGCGCATCATTTGTTCTACGCTTACGCTGCCGCCCGTCATGGGCGCGCTTAATTGCCCCTGATGCATGACAAAGACCCGGTCCGCCAGCAGCGCTATCTCTTCCGGATCCGAGGAAATCAGCAGCAGCGCCACATTCTGCGCCACCACCCCGCGCAGCAGCCGGTAGATATCGGCGCGCGCCGATACGTCGACGCCGCGCGTCGGTTCGTCGACGATCAGCAGACGGGGCTGCGCTTCCAGGCATTTGGCGATCAATAGCTTTTGCTGGTTGCCGCCCGAGAGGGTGCGCGCCGGCTGATCGGGATCGGCATATCTGATGCCCAGCGCGCGATGGTAGCGTTCCAAGGTGGCTTTTTCCCGCCGGGGATGCAGCCACCAGCCGCGGCGGCCGGCGGTCAGCGCGGCGGTATTCCAGTACAGCGGCGCATCCAGGTACAATCCCGACGACTGCCGGTCCTCCGGCAGGTAGACCAGCCCGGCCGCCAGCCGCTGGGCCAGCGTCAGCGACCCGATATCGCGTCCCTCCAGCCGTAGCTGCCCGCCGCGGACCGGGCGCAGGCCGTAGAGTGTTTCCGCCAGTTCAGTCCGCCCGGCGCCCACCACGCCCGCCAGGCCGATGATTTCTCCGGCATTAACCGTGAAAGAGACGTCGCTAAATCCTTCGCCGGTAAGGCCCGACACGTCCAGTACCGGCCCGCGGGCGGCGAAGGTATTGCGCCGTCCCGGCAATTCCAGCCACATCTTCTGCTCCACCGGCAGGCTATCCACACGCGCCACGGGGGCGATCGCCTGGATAAGCGCGTCGGTGGTAAACGCACCGATGGCGCCGCTGAGGGTAATCGCGCCGTCGCGCATAACGCTGACCCAGTCCGCCAGGGCATGGACCTCCGGCAGTTTATGGGAGATAAACACCACCCCCACCCCTTGACCGGACAGGCCGCGCACCTGTTGAAACAAACGTTGGGTTTCCACGGGGGTCAGCGACGCCGTGGGTTCGTCGAGGATCAGGATACGCGCGTCGCGCATCAGGCCGCGCAGGATCTCGACTAACTGCTGGTCGGCCACTTCCAGCGTGCCGGCCGCGGCCTGCAGCGGCAGATCGCAGCCCAGGCGGTGCAACAGCGCCTGCAATTTCCGGCTATCGGCCTGATGGCGCGGCAGGCGGAACAGGATATTCTCCTTAACCGTCATGTTGGGAAACAGCATCGGCTCCTGGGGCACCAGATAGATACCCAACTGATGCGCCCGGGCGGGCGTCAGCGACGGGCAGGGCTCGCCCATGATGCTCAGGGCGCCGCTGTCCGGCGCCACCACGCCGGCGATGATTTTCATCAGCGTCGACTTACCCGCGCCGTTGCCGCCGAGCAAGGCATGCACTTGCCCCGGCATCAGGGTAAAGGCGATATCTTTTAATACCGCCACGCCTGAATAGTGTTTGCTGACGTTATGCACGCTGAGCAACGGCGTGGGTTCCATCGGGGATGGTAGTATCATGCTGCCTCGACGCGTATGAACAAATGAATTTAAAATTCAAAACTGTTCATAATCCTAGTTGGGCCGTTATAATAAAACCGCCAGATCGATCACATTTTGTGCATCACGGGGTTATTAACCGCCGTACCAGATGGCGGAAAGGTCTTTTTGTCGTCTCCATCACAATTTAGCGTTGTGATTAATTGAACAATTGATTTAAATTTTAATAAGTGTTCTATATGAAGAAAAATAATCCGGATCATTTCAACCCAGCGGACAGCAGCATGGCCGAGCAGGAACTGTTAGCGCGTATAGCGTGGTTTTATTATCACGACGGCATGACCCAGGGAGAGATTGGCGAGCAGCTTGGGCTGACCCGCCTCAAGGTGTCGCGTCTGCTGGAAAAAGGCCGCCAGTCGGGCGTCATCCGCGTACAAATTAACTCCCGTTACGAGGGATGCCTGGAGCTGGAAAACCAATTGCTGGAGCGTTTCGATTTGCGCCACGCGCGGGTGTTGCCGGCCTTGCCGCAGCGGGATATGAGCCAACGCATCGGCATCGGCGCCGCCCAGGAGATCATGAAGCAGCTTCAACCGCAGCAACTGCTGGCGGTGGGTTTTGGCGAAACCGCCATGAGCACGCTGCAGCATCTGAGCGGTTTTATCACCTCGCAGCAGATCAGGCTGGTGACCCTTTCCGGCGGGGTCGGTCCCTATATGACCGGCATCGGCCAGTTGGACGCCGCCTGCAGCGTCAGCATTATCCCGGCGCCGCTGCGCGCGTCCTCGGCAAGCGTGGCGGAAATTTTCCGCCAGGAGCGCAGCGTACAGGATGTCATGCTGACCGCCTGCGCCGCGGATATCGCGGTGGTAGGCATCGGTTCGCTAAGCCAGCGGCGCGAGGCCACCATCATGCGTTCCGGTTATATCAGCGAGGGGGAACAGCTGCTGTTCGGACGCAAGGGCGCGGTGGGCGATATTCTTGGCTATTTTATGCAGCGAAACGGCGAATTGACGGCGGCCATGCCAATCCACCAGGAACTGATCGGCATATCGCTGCGGGATTTGGACAATATTCCCTTGGTGATCGGCGTGGCGGGCGGCGTGGAAAAAGCCGAGGCCATCCTGGCGGCGCTGGCGGGCAAACATATCAACGCCCTGGTCACGGAAGAAAGTACGGTGAGGGCCATGCTCGATAGGCTGTAATCCATACCCATAACGCGCCCCGGCGCGGATAAAACAGAGATAAAACCATGACATCACTCTGTAACCCTACGCACAATGATCCCGCCCCCGGCGGCGATTATCTGATGGCGATCGATGCCGGCACCGGCAGCGTGCGGGCGGTAATTTTCGATACCGCAGGCAATCAGGTGGCCGTGAGCCAGGCTGAATGGCGGCACGTCTCCGACCCCGCCATCCCAGGGTCCATGGACTTTGATCTGGACAACAACTGGCAGCTGGCCTGCGGATGCATACGCCAGGCGCTGCAACGCGCCGGGCTTCCTCCCCTGGCGATTCGGGCGGTGGCCGCCTGCTCCATGCGCGAAGGCATCGTGCTCTATGATCGCCACGGCAAGCCCATCTGGGCCTGCGCCAACGTCGATGCCCGCGCCAGCCGCGAAGTGGCCGAGCTGAAAGAACTGCACGATTATTGTTTTGAGCGCGAGGTGTATGAGTATTCCGGGCAAACCCTGGCGCTGAGCGCCATGCCGCGCCTGTTGTGGCTGGCGCACCACCGGCCGGACGTGTATCGCCGGGCGGCGACGCTGACCATGATAAGCGACTGGCTGGCCTATATGCTTTCCGGGGAACTGGCGGTCGATCCCTCGAACGCCGGCACCACCGGCATGCTGAGTCTCTCCAGCCGCGACTGGCAACGCAGCCTGCTGGATATGGCCGGCCTGCGCGCCGACATGCTCTCGCCGGTGCGCGAGACCGGCACCCTATTGGGCGAGGTCACGCGCCTGGCCGCGCATGCCTGCGGACTGGCGGCGGGCACCCCGGTCGTCATGGGCGGCGGCGATGTACAGCTCGGCAGCCTGGGATTAGGCATCGTGCAGCCGGGACAAACCGCGGTGCTGGGCGGCACCTTTTGGCAGCAGGTGGTTAACCTGCCCGCGCCGATGACCGATCCGGATATGAACATCCGCATCAATCCCCATGTCATCCCCGGCATGACGCAGGCCGAGTGCATCAGCTTTTTTACCGGGCTTACCATGCGCTGGTTTCGCGACGCTTTTTGCAGCGAGGAAAAATCCATCGCCGCGCGCATGGGCGTGGACACCTATAGCCTGCTGGAGGAAATGGCGGCCCGCGTACCGGTGGGATCCCATGGCATCATGCCGATATTTTCCGACGCCATGCATTTTAAATCCTGGTATCACGCCGCCCCCTCGTTTATCAATTTGTCCATCGATCCCGATCGCTGCAATAAACAGACGCTGTTCCGCGCCCTGGAAGAAAACGCGGCCATCGTTTGTGCCTGCAATCTGGAGCAGATCGCCCGCTTCTCAGGCGTACAGGCGCCCTCGTTGGTTTTCGCCGGCGGCGGATCCAAAGGTAAGTTATGGTGCCAGATCCTCAGCGACGTTACCGGCCTGATGGTTAAAGTACCCGAGGTCAAGGAAGCCACGGCGCTGGGCTGCGCCATCGCCGCCGGGGTGGGCGCCGGCATCTATCCGGCGCTGGCCGAAACCGGCGAGCGCCTGGTGCGCTGGGAGCGTGAATACCAGCCCGACATGGAAAACCATCAGCGCTACCAGGAAATGAAAATCAATTGGCAGGCGGTGTACGCCGATCAGCTGGGCCTGGTGGATCATGGCCTGACCACCTCGATGTGGAAAGCGCCCGGGCTGTAAACGGCGGGGAGTGCCGGCCGCGTTGCAGGGATGGCAACGGTATGGCGCAGGTTATATCTCTTAACGGCAGTCATATAAAAAAGGTTGTGGCCTGATAGGTTGCGCCGAACTCCAGGATGTTGAACCCGCGCTTATTTTCCGTGAGTAGTGTTCTGGCGCCGTCTTGCCATTGAAACGAGGTCGCCGGGCATACGCTTATCATGCAATTATTTTGTATTTCCTGATATTCTGTATGCGCATGGCCGCAGCACAGCGCCTTGATTTCATCGTGAGCCTGACAGAGGGCGATAATGTCTTCGCCGTTAAGCAGCATGCAATCATCGACCAAAGGTATACCTACGGCAACGGGGTGATGATGCATAAATAATGCGATATTATTTTTTTCACCGCCGGCGATTTGCCTGCGCAATGTCTCCTGCGCCTGCGCGGACAGGAAACCGCTGTCCTGGTTATTTTGTACGGTGTCGACGCAGATAAATTGCCAATCGTCGCATAACAACGCCTCTATCTTGCCGACGTTTTTTTCCGCGCCGAATACCGCAGCCAGATTTATTGCGTTATCATGATTACCACCCAAATAATAAATCGGCAGACTCAGCCTTTTCATCTGTTGCAGCGCGAGCCGATAAGACGCGTGAGAACCGTCATCAGAGATATCACCGGTAACCAGCAGTGCTTCGCATGCAAAATTATGATGGTCAATAATAACGTCTATCACCGAGGTTAACCCCTCATAGGTATTATAGCCATGGATCGTCGCGCCAGGCGTTGAACGCAGGTGGCTGTCGGTGATCTGGATGATTTTCATTTCTTATCTCCGCTAATATTAATTCATATAACATTATCAAAACTTTTGAATACTATCTTATCGATGACATTATTATCGGATCGAATGACGGGTCATCCATCATGCGCCGATTAACAGGTCGGCCGGCACTTTTACCGCCAAGCGTCAACATATACGATTCAATAATCCATTAAGAATGGCATAATATATTTTATTTTAAAATCATATTATTAAATTCATTATAATTGAATAAAATGACATTTTCATGACCAGACCGGATCAAACAGCAGGTGGCGAAAATAATCCCGCGGTAATTGCCGCCGCAATATAAATCCCGGCCTGACGCTGGCTATTGAGACTGAATAGCGTGGATTATCACGGTAGTATTTTTCATAATCAACCGCTAGAAAGATATTTTCTTAACGCCATGCATTGCGTTTAGATTAACGTATCCTGTCCGCTCCGTGGCGCAGGCCCCATCCCAGACCGGGTTATGCGATGCCTGGGATGTCCGCGCGCTGAGTTGCATCCTCACCCATTTCTGGCGGATGATGGGGTTCTTCACTATTTAACAATAAGAAGGGAATACTATGCGGATCTTAGTTGTCGGCGCAGGCGCTACCGGAGGTTATTTTGGCGGCAGGCTGGCCCAGGCCGGACGCGACGTGACTTTTTTGGTGCGCGGCAAGCGTGCCGATGCGCTGCGCCATCACGGCCTGCGGTTAGTCACTCCCACAGGCGAGACGTCATTGCAACCGCAGCTGATAACCGCTGCGCAAATCAACCGCCCCTTTGACGTCATCCTGTTAACGGTAAAAGCCTTCGGCCTGGAAGCGGCGCTTAACGATATTGCCCCGGCGGTGGGCGCCGATACGATTATCATGCCGATACTCAACGGCATGAAGCATCTGGAGATCCTCATCGACCGCTTCGGCGGGCAGGCGGTTATCGGCGGGTTGTGCAAAATAGCCGCCACCCTTGACGAACAGGGACGGGTCGTGCAATTAAGCCCGCTGCATGAATTCACCTACGGCGAACTGGACGGCTCGCTGTCCGATCGCATCAGCCGGCTTGATGCGCTGTTCAAGGATGCGGGTTTTACCTCCCGGTTATCCACCACCATCATCAACGATATGTGGGAAAAATGGCTGCTGCTGGCAAGCCTCGGCGCCATTACCTGCCTGATGCGCGGCAATATCGGCCAGGTGGCCGCGGCCCCGGGCGGGGAACAGTTCGCCCGCGCGATGATAAACGAGATACTGACGGTGATAACCTCGGCGGGCTATCAGCGGCGCGAAGACTATATCGCGCATACCACCGCGTTATTGACTCAGAAAAATTCAGCGCAAACCTCGTCCATGTACCGGGATATGAACCAGGGTTACCAGGTGGAGGCGGAACAGGTGCTGGGCGATCTGGTGGCAATAGGCCAGCGCGCCGGGCTCGCCACTCCCCTGCTTTGCGCCGCCTATACCCATCTGGCGGTCTATCAGCGCGGCCGGGAGCACGCCATAGCGTCATAGGCGCGGTGAAAAAAATAATTTAAAAAAAGCGAATAAATTGCCACGATGAGGTGTTTACTCTGTATTCCAACCAGGCAATCAGGATACAGGTATGTCAACCACACCTTCCGCGTCGGAAAAAACGCCCTCGCGACGCTATGATAAATGGACCATCACGTTGCATTGGGCAACGGCGTTAATCGTTATTTTTCTTTTTGCCAGCTCGCAGATATGGGAGCAACTGGAGCGCGGTACGCCCTGGCGTAAAGGGCTCCAGTCGCTGCACATCTCCTTCGGTATCATGCTCGCCGCTCTGATTGTCGCCCGGCTTATCTGGCGGGGTACGGCCGGGAAACGATTACCCGCCGCCTCGTCGTCATTATGGCTGCACCGTATCGCCAAGCTGACCCATTGGGCGCTATACCTGCTGCTGATCGGGCAGGTTACCCTGGGCTTTCTGTTCCGGTGGGCTCAGGGCGAACCTTTTCTGTTTTTCGGCCTGTTTCCTGTTCCTGATATTTTCGGCGTCGATCCCATGCTGCGCCGTACGTTCGGCATGCTGCATTTCTATACCGCGTGGACCATTATCATCCTTGCGGGCCTGCATGCCTGCGCGGCGTTATTCCATCACTACGTACTGCGCGACGATACGCTGAAAAGAATGTTCCCGCCGGCAGAATAACGTCCGGATATCCGCCCCTTAACCACCGGAGTACCAACCATGACTTACGCAGCGACTGTAAGGGTATTAAAAAAACGCGTCCTGCCGCTGGCGGGCGGCGTCATGCTGCTGCTGTCCGGCGCGGCGAACGCCATGGGCGACAGTTCGGCCACGACGCCCACCTGTCCCAAGGGACAGATCTACGATTCACGCACCAAAAGCTGCATGGTAGATAAAGGCGGCATGCTATCCGACGCCGATCGCGCCCGGTATGCCTATTCCCTGGCCAAGGCCGGGCGTTATGACGAGGCGCTGGGAGTATTGAATACCCTCAGGCAGCCCAATACCGCCCAGGCCTGGAATTATCGCGGTTACGCCACCCGCAAGCTGGGGCGCACCGACGAGGGCATCGGGTATTATCAGAAATCGATCGCCCTCGATCCGCATTATGCCCAGGTACGCGAATATCTTGGCGAAGCCTATATGATCAAGGGACGTCCGGACCTGGCCAGGGAACAGCTGGCCACGATCAAGACCCTGTGCGGTACCGGATGCGAGGAATATCGCGATCTGGCGGCGGCCATTGACGGCCACCCCGAGCTGTAGGCAGCGCATCCGGCAGTGAGAGGATAAGTGTGAAAGCAGACGAGATCAGAGGCGAACTGGAGCACCATCTGGCGCGCCTTTGGCGCTACGGCATGGTGTTATCGCGCAAACCGGATATCGCCGATGATTTGGTGCAGGCGACCTGCGTGCGCGCCCTGGAGCGTGCGGGGCAGTTTACCGCCGGCACCACCCTGGATCGCTGGCTGTTCACGATTCTGCACTCAATATGGGTCAATGAGATCAGGTCACGGTTAATCCGCCAGGGCCAGGGATTTGTTGATATCGATGGCGCCGATGTTCCAACCGACGACCATAGCGCGGTGAATGCTATTTGGGCGAATCAAGTCATGGCGCGGGTCAACCGGTTGCCGGAGGCGCAGCGCAATGCGGTATTCCTGGTTTATGTGGAAGGTTTTACCTATCAGGAAGCGGCACATACCTTGTCCGTACCTATCGGCACTATTATGAGCCGACTGGCGACCGCCCGGCAACGGCTGGCAAACGACACCGCCGTCGCGTCAGGACGGATCGTGGCAGAGGGGGATTTTTAATGACACAACAACACCCGGCTCCGCCGTTTTCCGATGAAACCCTGGTGGCTTACCTGGATAATGAAATCAGCGCGGAACAACGCCGTCAGATAGAGGAGCAGGTCAGCCGGGACCCACGGCTGGCGGCGCGTCTGGCCCATCTGGATTCCGCCAGCCTGCCGTTTGGCGCGGCTTATGCCGGCCTGCTGGAACAGGCGCCGGTGGCCCGCTTAAAGGCCGGGCTGGCAACGCTGTACGCCGGGTCTTCACCATTGCCGGCGTCGTCTGCGCGCGGGAATGGCGTCAGCCGGCGCCAGCTGATCGCGGCGGTGATAGCGTGCCTGGCGGTGGGCGGCGTGGCCGGACGGCTGTCGGCGGGGCTGGGAGAAGGCGAAGCGCCCGAGGGCAACTGGCGCGGCCTGGTTGCGCAGTATATGTCGCTTTATACCAATGAAACCTTTGCCGACATGCCCGAATCCATGGCACTGCAACACCGGCAGCTGCGCACTATCGGCGCCAAGCTGGGCCTGGCGCTTGAGCCTTCACGCCTGTCCCTGCCGGGGATAGAGCTGAAGTTTGCCCGGATGCTGCGTTACGATAGCCAGCCCATTGCGCAAATCGCCTATCTGGACCCTAGCCATGGCCCACTGGCGTTCTGTATTACCACGGCCGATCGCGCGGTTAACCGCGGCGCGCAAAGCGAAGTCCGCCTGGAGATGAACGTGGTGTACTGGAGCGCGCAAAAGCACCATTTTATGCTGATCGGCCATAATCCGGCGGCGGAAATGCGTACGCTGGCGCAAAAATTAATGCTGGGGTAATCAGTGGTATCACGCAGGCAGCCGTGTAAAACGGACCAGCGCACGGCGGGGGATGTACACGCCCCCTGGCCGGCGCGCCAAGGGTGGGGGGCCAGGCTGCGCCGACGGGCCGCCGGGGGTAAAAGTCAGGCTTCGACGGCGGCAAGCAGCCTGAAGTCCGCGCCGATGCGGATTAATTCCGGCCAGACCGCCATAAGCGTGGAAACGATACTGTCCAAATCTTCCTGGGTTGCGCCGTCCCGGGCCTGGACCGACATGCCTTGCAGCGTGCAGGCCAGATATTTCGCCAACGCCGGGATGTTGGTGCCGGCGGGCAGTTCGTCCTGGGCCTGGCGGGCCAGCAGGAATTCCCGCAGCGTATTTTCCTGCAAATGGTGGCGCGTGCGCAGCAATTCGGCGACATCTTCCGAGGAGGCGGACAACGCCGCCGACGTGCAGATGATAAAGCACCCTGAAGGCAGGCTCTTATCGGTAAAGGTGGCCGCCGCGGCGCGGAAAAAACCTTCCACGGCTTCGGTGATGGAACTGCCGGGGCGTGTCAGCAAGGCTTTGCCTTTCTCGGCGAATTTGCTGACATAGCGTTCCACCGCCGCGCGAAACAACCCTTCTTTATTACCGAACTCGGCATACAGCGTCGGCGCCTTGGCGCCGGTGGCCTCGACCAAATCGGCCATTGAGGTGGCTTCATAACCATGCCGCCAGAACATTTCCAGCGCCTTGTCCAAAGCGATGTCGCGGTCAAACTGCTTAGGGCGTCCACGACCCTTCTTCAGACATGCTGCTTGTTCAATGCTCATGACATCCTCTCTGGCCCAAACTGCGGTGATTGAATAATTAATGGCCATTATAAAAAATCGCGACGCCAGTGTCGAGGTGGTTTTCAGAATTTGTCAAGGCTGTTGCCCCAGGGACATCCCGGCGCGAGGACCGCTTTCGACAGCGGAGAGCGGCAATAATGGTCGAAGGCGGAGGCAAGGTCCTCTCAACCGCGGCCGGGGCATGGAATATAATGCACAGACGTCATCTTTTTTTTAATTCAGTCAATAGCGGTTAATTATAAAAAATAATCGAATTTCATGCCGACACCCTCTCTTGTTACATACATTACTTAATACTTTAATAAGCAATTTTATGAACATGCATTACCAAGAAGTTCAATTTAACCCGGTGATTTTTATTTATTCTTTCTCAGTGTAACGTTTCGTTTAAAATTCTCGCCCTCAAACACGTTATTATACTCACGCGTTATAACACTATTGAACAATTGCATATATTTAATTTATAAATTAATTAAGGATGAGATAATGAAAAAAATATGCCTTGCGCTGGCCGCTTGCGCGACCCTGGGAACCAGTTTTGCCGCCGCCGCTAACGAACATACCCTGTCTTTGGGGTATGCGCAGAGTAAAATTTTAGACTCCCGTCCCAAAGGCGCGAATCTCAAGTATCGTTATGAAGGGGAGAGTCCGGTCGGTATTATTACTTCCATGACGTTTATGGGCTCCAATGATTCTTACTCCGCATTTGATCCTAAACAGAACTATCGCACCGGCGAAGAAAAAGAAAAATTCCGTTATCTGTCTCTTGCCGCCGGCCCGGCTTTCCGATTCAATGAATTTATCAGTATTTATGGCCTGGCTGGGGTTAACTTTAATAAATTGGACTATAACCGCAAGGCTTATGATAAAACAGGAAAGGTAATAAGAGAAAACCAGGCTAACTATAAAAATACGTCCCTGATGTATGGAGCCGGTGTGCAGTTTAACCCCACTTCAAACCTGACGCTGGACGTGGGATATGAAGGCTCCCATTTCAAAGCCAGCGATAATCATAAATCACTGGCAATCAATGGGTTTAACGCGGGCGTGGGTTATCGCTTCTGATTAGCGCTGCCCGCCGACGGCAAGAATGATTGCCGGCGGCGGGCAGATGTCTTATCCGGACAGTGTGATTCACGCCCGTCTACGCGGTGGCTATCGGCATCCTCTTGAGCGGCTATGGACGCAAAGCCGCGTGGAGGGAATCATAGCAAGGCAAAGGCAATCATGCCCACCACCGCGCCGGTGGTGCCGAGAATGGTTTCCATAACCGTCCAGGTCTTTAACGTTTGCAGTTCGGTGGCGCCGGTCAGCTTGCCGAACAGCCAGAAGCCGGCATCGTTGACGTGACTGCAGACAATGGAGCCGCCGCCGATGCATACCGACAGCGCCGCCATCTGCGCGCCGCTGAATCCCAGCGGCGCGACCACCGGCATAATCAGGCCGACGGTGGTCAGGCAGGCAACGGTGGCGGACCCCTGGATAATGCGGATAGCGGCGGCCAGCACAAAGCAGGCCACGGCAATCGGCAGTCCGGTGCTGATCAGGGCATTGCCCAGCGCCGGCCCTACGCCGGAATCCACCAATACCTGTTTGAATACCCCGCCGGCGCCGGTCACCAGCAGGATGATGCCCGCCGGCTGCAACGCCGCCGAGCAAATCTCCATCACCTTATCCTTGCTCATGCCCTGGCGATAAGCCAGACCGTAGATGGCCACCAGGCAGGCGAGCAGGATGGCGATAAACGGGTGACCGACCAGTTCCATCCAGCGATACATGGTTCCGCCCTGGGCCACAAAGCGCACGCCGATGGTTTTCAACCCCACCAGGATCAGCGGAAACAGCACCAGCGAGACGCTAAAACCAAACGACGGCAGCTCGCCCGTTTTCAGCTGCGGTTCAGCGACATCCGCCGGCACCGGGATAAAAACAGACTTGCTGATAAAGCTGCCGAATACCGGACCGGCCAACAGCATGCCCGGGATTGCCGCCATCAGGCCGATGGCAATCATCCAGCCAAAATCCGCGTGCATCTGCGAGGCGAGCAGCATTGGCGTCGGACCAGGCAGCAAAAATGCCGCCGCCGCCGCGACGCCGGCAAATAACGGCACCAATAACTTAACCAAATTACCGTCGGTACGGCGGGCGACGGCAAAAACCACGCCAATCAGCAGCATGACCGCCACTTCAAAAAACAGCGGCAACGCGCAAATTAATCCCACGATGCCCATAGCCAAAAAGGCGCGGCTTTCGCCAAAGCACTTCACCATTTTACCGGCGATTTGATCCAGCGCGCCGGTCTCATGCAAAACCTTGCCAAACATCGACCCCAGAGCGACGACGATGGCCAGGAAGCCCAGCGTCCCGCCCATGCCCGCCTGCATGGTATCGGCAATTTTTTCCAGCGGCATTCCGGAGAAGATACCTGTGCCCACGGAAACCAACAGCAGGGCGACAAACGCGTGCATACGCGCTTTCATCACCAGGAACAGCAGGATAAGCACCGACCCGATGGCGGTGATAATCAATGTTAAGGTACTCATATTGCCTTATCCGCCATACCGGTCATGGCGCCGCCGGTCCTGACGGTAGTTCTTTTTTGTGCGATCACGCGCTGACTCCTAAAGAAAAAATGTTACCGGTAACAATAGTCCTTCCTGACTATAAAAAAGGCAAGAACTTAGAAGCAGATCACACTAAAAGTGTGATGTACCTCCAAAAAATGGGGTTATATCACATTTTTTTTGTAACGAATGTTGCTTTGCCCCAGACCGGGTCGAGTCACAGGGTGAATAAATAACTCACGGGTAGATTATGTAATGTTACTCATGGATTTAAGCAGATATTATTGCAAGATATGCCAAACCCTATTTAATTTATGACAGAGTTACTATTAAAATTAAAATTAATTGAACTTACCAAAATAAAAACCCTCCAAGGACAAGCTCATGGAGCATTTGGTATAAACGCCATTTAAGTAACATATAAAATTATTTAATTTAACTTGGCGATAAAAATGGCATACCCTGTTCTTCTGGCCGCTCCGTTTTGCCATCAGCATTTACGAATTTAACGATTTCCTGGCAATAATAGCGAATATTTTTTGGCCAGGTTATGTTATTATGCCTTTAATTCTCTTATTAATAAAATAACGCTATGAAAAGAAATAAGATCAATATTATCAACAAGATACTCTCTTGCTACACTTTTTTTAGCGGCTATAAAAAAGGCCGGGCGGACGAGTGCAACAATAATGACATTAGTTGTATTGTCATCTATTCCACTACTGCGCTAGGCGATTTAATTCTTAATACCCCTGCAATTCATGCGCTCAGGAAAAAATTCCCCCATGCCAGGCTGGTGCTGGTGTCCAGCCCGAAAAATAAGGAACTGGTACATAACAGCGCGCTGTTTGACGAGGTCATATACTGGAACAATAAGTTCAATAATATTATCTATTTTATCTATAAATTACGTCGCCTGCGTCCGCAATTGGCGGTGATCCTGCACTCCTATTTTCCTTACGATATCCTAAGCGTGGTACTGGCCGGATGCCGTTACATCTTTCGCGATCATTACGGCAGCGAAAGCCCGGCGCTCAACCCCTGGCTCACCGCCTACTCGCAAAAATTCGAGGGACATACCGTGCAACGCAAGCTGAATCTGCTGCAACCCCTGGGATGCGATACGACCGCGGTGCGGATGGCGATTCCAGTGGTCATCCCGCATCAGGCAAAACCCCTGGATAGGGTTCGCGTCGGCTTCCAGCTTGGCGCCTCGCGGGATTTCAGGCGCTGGCCGCCGGCGAGCTTCGCCGCGTTAAGCCGCAAACTGATGGATCAGGATTCAACGCTTGACGTGGTGCTTATCGGCGGCAAGAACGAGTTATCCCTGGTCGATGACTTTATGGCCCTGATACCGGCTGATAACCGGCGCCGGGTAATTTCACTGGTGGGTAAAACCAGCCTGCTGGAACTTGCCGCCGCGATAACCACTTTTGATACGCTGGTAACCGGCGATACCGGGCCACTGCATCTGGCGATTGCGCAGCAGGTGCGGACCGTAAGCCTGTTCGTGACCGCCAATCCCTTGTATACCGGGCCCTACCAGGACCAGCACCTGCACCATGTGTTTTATAAACCGCTGCACACGCTGGCGCCGGACCTGGCCAACAGCCCGTTCCCGATGACGGCCATTACCGTCGATGAAGTTTTTGCCGCCGTGCGCCGAAGTTACCGCCGCGGCCAGGACAACACGCCGGATCTGGCAATGAGCGAATACCATTATGGAACCTGATTTGCGCCAGCAGGTATTCGATTTTATCAGCCCGTTTCGCCAGCCCGATATCTGGGGCCGGAGCAAGCCCCTGTGCCCGGCCTTTTCCCTGCGCGAGGATCTGAATTTATCCCAAGACGAATTCGATCACCTGATGAACGACTTTTTTCTGCTTTTTCAGGTCGACGCCAGCCACTACGACCATTTGGCCTATTTCCCGGAAAACAACCGCCCGATCCCCATCAGGATAATGCAGCATTTGGGCCTGAGCATCGGTGCTGCGCCGCCAGACGGTCCGCGGCCATTAACCCTGGCGATGCTGGTCTCGGCCGCCCGCGCCGGCAGATGGCCGCGGCAGGAAAACTAGCGCGCTTCCGGCCTGAGCCCGCGCAACGCCTGATACACCCGTTCGGGTGTCAGAGACGCCACATTGTTATCCTCTGCCAGCAAAACCGTATGCGGCACCCGCCAGGGGGCCCAGCATATCGGATCGCTGTCGCCGAATAACGCGACAATGCCTTTGCCCAATCCGGCCGCGATATGCATCGCCCCGCCGTCGCTGGTCACCACGCTGTCGCACAGCTGCATGGCCGCCGTCAGCTCATCCAGCGATCGGGTGGCGATAGGGATCAAACCAGGTAAACGGCAGGCGGCCACAATGCGCGCAGCCAACGCGTCATCACCCGGATGCGTGGGATTATCCGCCGCGCCCGGCGACCAGAGCAGGATGATCCTGCCGGGACCGGCGGCGGCGATGAGCCTTGCCAAGGCGACAAAATGAGCCTCGGGCCAGCGCTGCAGAATTCTGCGGGCGCTGATTTGCAGCCCGATGACCGGCTGGCCGGGCTC
Organism: Sodalis sp. C49; assembly: GCF_046352915.1. Lineage (NCBI taxonomy): Bacteria > Pseudomonadati > Pseudomonadota > Gammaproteobacteria > Enterobacterales > Bruguierivoracaceae > Sodalis > Sodalis sp. C49. The sequence goes on from NZ_CP163303.1 coordinate 3,003,896, forward strand.
GATGCCGTAACGTGCCGACAGCGCGTCGACCGCGGCCGGATCGGCGTTAAGCACCAGGGGTCCGGCGGGCGAGCGTAGCCCCAGGGGGGCCAGCATACGGTGAAATCGCTGCACCAGATGTTCCCGGCTCTCTGGCGGCGGCGTGACCAAATCGGTAATCATCGGATGGGAAAGTTCGCCCAGGGCCAGGATCCTGGCGGCCCCCGACAATGTGCCCCATTTTAATACCCGCCGGTCCCAGCGACTTTTGGCAATCACGGCAATATCGTAATGCGTACGGCGGATAAGCCACATGATTTTTATCCGGCGCAGGAGAATACCGAGACGGGATGCGCCCGCGCCGCGATGGTGGCTTTTCTGATAGACGTAGATATTGCCGATATCGGGATTGCGCGCCAGCACCCCGGCATTGTAGCTGTTTGCCAGGACATCGACCTGGTAGCCGCCTTCCCTGGCCAGGGCGCGGATGAGCGGAGTGGTCAACAACGTATCGCCGATATTATCCCGACATACCACCAAGGCTCTCATGGCGTTGCTCCGCTGATAGAATTAACAGTCAGGTTAAAACCCCACCGGGCCACATAAGGATGGTTTATGACCGGTTATAGGACACCGGCGAATTAGACACGTTCAACCATTTGAAGATAAATGATAAGGCAATAAATGATATCAGCCCTGGACCAGGGCTGAAAGAGTGGGGTAACCGGCCGGGTCGCCGGCCAATTATTTCATCAGAAAGCGGTCCAGGCGCTGATGCAAACGCCGGTTCTCCGTTCTTAAGCGGGAGATTTCGTCAAGCAGGTTCACCGCCAGCGCAATGCCCGCCCAGTCCAGCTCCAAATCCTGGCGCAGGCGCTGCGCCCGCTTAAGCTCCCGCAACGCCGCCGGCTCGAAACGCCAGTCGTCGGTTGAGTTATCCTGCGGGGCAATAATGCCCAACGCCACCACTTCTAACAGTTCGTCCCGGGAAATACTGGCTGTTTGGCAAATTTCCGTGATTTCCAGGGTAACCCTGACATCGGTCATGGCCTTTTACTCCCATTCCGCACGAGGATTAAACGCACATTGCGCGGCGAGCTGCGTCCACAGGTCACGGGCCCGATCGTCGGCCTGCGGCGGCATCACCACTTTAATCAAAGCATATAAATCGCCGGTTCCCTGCTTATTCACCAGGCCCTTGCCCTTGACGCGCAGGTGCTGGCCGGTCTGGCTGTTGGCCGGCACGGTAAGGGTAATCTTGCCGGTGAGCGTGGGCACCGTGACTTTAGCGCCAAGCGCCGCTTCCCAAGGGGCCAGGGGCAAAGTGACCAGCAGGTTGTTGCCGTCGATGTCAAATAACGGATGCGGGGCGATGCGGATAACCAAATAAAGGTCGCCATTGTCGCCGCCGTTGCTGCCCGCGGGCCCCTGTCCTTTGATGCGGATGCGATCGCCGTCGCTGACGCCGGCGGGGATCTTCACCTTCAGCGTTTTGCCGATCGGCGCGCCCTGCCGCCCGCGCTCAACCGGGGCCGACAGTTGATAACTGATGGTGCGCTGGTGCTCCTCAAGGGTTTCCTCCAGGAATACCGCCACCTCAATTTCAGCATCCTGGCCGCGCCTGGGCGCGCGGGCGCGCTGTCCGCCACGGGCCTGGCCGCCGAACACCGATTCAAAAAAATCGGAATAGTCACGCGGCTCGAAATCGTTTTGCGCCTGGCCGCCGGCGCGCCCGCCGGGCTGCCAGCCGGGGGGCGCCTCGAAGCGCCCGCCCTGACCATATTTACGCAGTTCATCGTATTCGGCGCGACGGGCGCTGTCCTTGAGCACCTCATAGGCTTCGGCGATATCTTTGAATTTAGCTTCGGCATTGGGCTCGGTGCTGACGTCGGGATGATATTTACGCGCCAGCCGGCGATACGCGGTTTTGATCGTTTTAATATCGGCCGTGGGTTCGACACCCAGAGCGGCATAATAATCTTTAAAATCCATACAGCCCTACCGCCATATTTGATGTAGTGAATTGCGGCGTTTAAACCCACCGCTGACGGAAATACCTGCAATTTGATTAACTTTAGCACTTCGGCCAGTGCATTAAAAGTCTGTCCGGTCGCCGGCGCGCGGCATAAAAAAAGCGGGCAATCGTAAAGCTGTTTTATCCATTTTGTAGGGATTAACCAGCTGATAAATGTGATACACCTATCACAAATACCAGATAAGTAGCAGGACTCTCTATATCTTTAGCCGACCAAGTCTCACGCTGAAGGGCAATGGGTTCCATGTTAAGCACCTGTCCGGCTGACCGCCGTTGTTATGCTTTGTATGGAGACTTCATGTCACACTCTGGCGAATACCCCTCCCCGGCCGCCGCTACCGGCATTCCGTTGGCCGGTAACGCGCGCTTTATGAATGCGTTTATCTCCTTCTCCGCCGCCATGGCCGGCCTGTTGTTCGGGCTGGATATCGGCGTGATTGCCGGCGCCCTGCCGCTTATCGCCGAGCATTTTTCCCTGAGCAATCAATTGCAGGAGTGGATAGTCAGCAGCATGATGCTGGGCGCGGCGATCGGGGCGCTGGCCAACGGCTGGTTCTCTTCCCGTCTGGGACGCAAATACAGCCTGATGATCGGCGCCGTGCTGTTTATCTTCGGCTCTGTTGGCTCGGCGCTGGCCCAGTCGGCGGAAATCCTGTTGCTCAGCCGTGTGCTGCTGGGTTTTGCCATCGGCATCGCGTCCTATACCGCGCCGCTTTATTTGTCCGAAATGGCCACTGAATCCATACGCGGCAAGCTTATCGCCATGTATCAGCTGATGGTGACCCTGGGCATATTGCTGGCCTTTTTGTCCGATACCGCCTTTAGCGCTAGCGGCAACTGGCGCGCCATGCTGGGCGTGCTGTGCATCCCGGCGATCGTCTTGCTGGCGGCGGTGTTTTTTCTGCCCAACAGTCCCCGCTGGCTGGCATCCAAGGGACGGCATATCGAAGCGGAACAGGTACTGCGGATGCTGCGCGACACCTCGGAAAAGGCGCGGCAAGAGCTCAATGATATCCGTGAAAGCCTGAAGCTCAAGCAAAACGGCTGGGCATTATTCAAGTCCAACGGCAATGTGCGCCGGGCGGTATTTCTCGGCATGTTGTTGCAGGCAATGCAGCAATTTACCGGTATGAATATCATCATGTATTACGCGCCGAAAATTTTCAGCCTGGCGGGATTCACCACCACCCGCCAACAAATGATCGCGACGGTTATCGTCGGTCTGACGTTTGTGCTGGCGACATTTATCGCCATCGGCATGGTGGACAAGGCGGGGCGCAAGCCGGCGCTGAAAATCGGCTTTAGCGTCATCGCCGTCGGCACGCTGCTGCTGGGGGTTTGCCTGCAATTGATCGATAGCGGCAATCATTCCGCCGGCATTTCCTATCTGGCGGTGGGCATGACCATGATGTGCATCGCCGGTTACGCCATGAGCGCCGCGCCGGTGGTCTGGATCCTGTGTTCTGAAATCCAGCCGCTGAAAAGCCGCGACTTCGGCATTACCTGTTCCACCACCACCAACTGGGTCGCCAATATGATTATCGGCGCCACCTTCCTGACCCTGATGGGACATATTGGCGCCGCCGCCACGTTCTGGCTCTACAGCGCGCTTAATGTGGTCTTTGTGGTGATCACCTTTATCCTGATACCGGAAACCAAAAATATGTCGCTGGAAAAAATAGAGCACAACCTGCTGGCGGGTAAAAAGCTGCGGCATATCGGCCAGTAGCGGCTAATAGCGGCTAATAGCGGCTAATAGCGGCTAATATACCGCTATCGTCAGTCGTTGCCGGCGCCAATACCGATATTAGCCGCCACCTGCCTTCATACGTGCCGGGCGCCAATCCCCTGGGCTGGCGTAACGTTATCAGGAACAGCGGGTTGCCCCGGCGATTAACGACGCCGCTCCAGCATGGCGAAAAAGATGACCGTCATGGCGAGCACAATGAGCAGCAATACCAGTGCGGCGGCCGAGCCTTCGTTAATCGACAGGCCGAGGAAGGCCCGACGGTAGGCAAAAAAACTCAGTACCTCGGTGGCGGTACCGGGGCCGCCGCGGGTCAGCACATAAGGCAAATCATAGGTTCGCAGCTCGTTAATCAGCTGGATGACCACGGCGATGGCCGCCACCGGGCGCAGCATCGGCAAGGTAATATACCAAAATTGCTGCCATTGCCTGGCGCCGTCCATTTCGGCGGCCTCGTAAGGTTCACGTGGCAGCGCGGCAAGACCGGCCGCCAGGATCAGCACCACAAAAGACATTTGCTGCCAGACATCAATAAACGCCATGCTCCAGAACGCCAGGGTCGGATTGCCCAACCAGTCCATGCGCGGTAGTCCCCAGGACTCGAACACATGGTTGATAATACCCAGGTTGGGCTGCAGCAACATACGCCAAATCAGCGCAACGCATACCGGCGACATCGCCATCGGGATGGTCAGCAACGCGAAATAAAGCGGCCGGGTCCTGACCACCCGGTTAAGCATCAGAGCAATGCCCAGCCCCGCCAAAAACTCGCCGGTGACGGTAATCAGCGAATATTTAATAGTCAACCAGGCAGCCGCCCAAAATGCCCCATCGTTCAGCACGGCGACAAAGTTGTCGATGCCGGCAAACGGCGCCAGGGCAGGCCGCATCAGGGTAAAGGAAGAGAAAGCCAGGGCGACGGCATACAGCACAGGGAAACCCAGCACGATAGCCAATGCGGTCAAACCCGGTGAGGCAAACGCCCAGCCGGTCAGGCGAAACCGGTCAAACCCGACGCGGTCGGGTTTTGTCTGTCGCAGGGAAGCTGCGGAGGTTTTAGATAGCATCATCAATGACTTCTACTTCTTCATCAGCTTTTCAAGCTGGGCGGCGGATTCCGCCAGCGCCCCGTCAACGGTGCCGCTGCCGCCGGCCACTTGGGAAAGTTGGGTGCCGAGCACATCCTCATACTGGGCGGAATAGGTGAAGATAGGGAAAGATTTGCCGCTGGCGACCACCTGCTGCGCGGTTTGGTAATAGGGGAATTTAGCCAGCACCGCCGGGTCTTGGTAGACATCGGCGCGCACCGGCGCATGGCCCTGCAGCGCGCGCTCGGTTTCGGTTTTTTTACTTTGCACCCATTGGATAAAGGTCCAGGCGGCCTGTTTTTCTTCAGGTGAAACATTATGTGGAATGCCCCATCCCCAGCCGCCGCTTTCACCATGGCCGCCCGGCATCGTCGTCAGCGCCAGTTTACCCGCCACGGCCGGGCATGCCTGCTGGTTGTCCAGTTGCGGCAGCATCCACCAGTAGGTGATCATGCTGAAGGCCTTGCCGCCGCACATCAAACGCATGGTATCGTCGAGGGTGGCGGACAGCGCGCCAGCTTGGGCCCCATGCTGGATGGCATCGACATATAAGGCCAGGGCCTTTTTACCCGCCGGGCTATTGAGCACCACCTTATTATCCTGGTCCAGGTAATCGCCGCCGGCGGCAAACAGATAGTTGGAGAATTCCATGCTGTTGGGATCCCCGCGTTGCCCCTGCATGGCCGCCCCGGCAATACCCTGTTTTTCTTTAATATATTTAATTAACGCGACATAGTCTTGAAGCGTTTGCGGTGGCACCAACGCCTTATTGGCGCTGGCCTGGTATTGCTGCTGTAGCGTTTTATCCGCCAGAATATCAGTGCGATATATCAGCCCCATGGAATAGTTATACATCGGCAAAATAAATAATTTATCTTTGTCGTGGTTGAGCAGTGAAACGGTGGATGGGATAAACGCCGACGTATCAAAATTATCTTTTTTAATGAGCGGGGTGAGATTGGTTAGCCATTGCGCGGCGGGAAATTCACCGGCCCATAGAAAATCCACTTCCAGCAAATTGTAATAACTTTGTGGAGCAATTAATTGTGCTACCAGCTTATCATGCATATCGCCGTAGCCGATCTTTTCAAACTCAACCTTGATACCGCTCTCTTTTTCGAATTGCGGCAGCATTTGCTCGATAATATGAGTCTCAGGGACATCTTCCATCAGGGCGCGCAATACCACCTCTTTTGCCTGCGCTGCCATAACGGTGGACAACATAACCAAACCTGATAAGAATAATATTTTTGTCTTTATTAACATGACCGGCTCCTGTTTCGTCGGATTGATGATTTTCTCTGGTGAAAAAGAACAATGGGCCGTGAGGTTTTAACTATTAAACGCTTATATTATTTAACGCTACCGAACGTCAGGCCCTTGACGATAAAACGCTGGATAAAATGCGATGCGATAATCAGCGGTAAAATGGCCATTACCACCCCCGCCGACACTTTGCCAATCTGTACGCCGTTGGACGTTTGCAACGCGGCCAGCGCCACCGGAATAGTCGAGGTTTGCGGCCCGCTCAGCACCAGGGCGAATAGAAACTCGTTCCACGAAAGAATAAACCCCAGCACCGCGGCGGCGGCCAGGCCCGGCAGCGAAACCGGCAGCACCACGTGGCGGAAGGCGCCCCAGGCGGTGGCGCCGTCGGTCATGGCCGCCCATTCCAGGTCGACTGGTATACCCTCGAAAAAACCCATCAGGATCCAGGTCAGGAACGGCAGGTTCAGCGCGGCGTACACCAGCGTCAACCCGACCAGCGAGTTGGTCAGCCCGAGCGTGCGCAATAGGGCAAACGCCGGCAATACCAGCGCCACCGCCGGCAGCATTTGGGTTGCGAGCATAATAAAGCGCGCCGCCCGTCCGCCGGTCCTGAAACGGGCAAACGCATAACCGGTGGCGGCGGCAAACGGCATCGCCAGAATCACCGAACATATCGAGACAATCAGACTGTTGCGGTAATGAACCAGAAAATTGTTTTTCTCAAGCAGTCCCTGGTAATTTTCCCATGACCAGCCTGGGAACAAATCGGCGCTGTAGGCCATAGGCTCGGGTACCAGACTCGTGCGCAGCGCCCATAACGGCGGCAGTATCACCAGCAGGCAGGAAAGTATCAGCCCAAGATGCAGTGCAATTTTGCGTAACATACCATGCCCTCGGTGTAGCCTAGCTGGCGAGTGGAGGGGAGGCCCGGCGCGGCAGGACATCCCCCGTCAGGCTGTCAAATAAATGCAGTGGGTCGGGGTCCATATAGAGGGTGATGGTACTCCCGGGCGACGGCAGAGTATGCCGGTCAAGCCGCACCACGAACCGGACATCGGCAATGGTGCCGATGACGATGTTCTCCGCCCCCAGGGCTTCCACAGCCGTCACCTTTAACATCACCGGCTGCCAGTTGGCGTTAAGCTGCCGCGCATGGAAATCTTCCGGGCGGATTCCCAGGATCACAGGCTGTCCGTCATAGTGCCGGTAATCCCCCCGCGCGTAATCCGCCACCCGCAGGCGGCAGGTGGCGTTCAGCTCAAGAGATACTCCCTTGGCCCACGCGCGCACCACGCAGGGGATCAGGTTGATGGGCGGTGAGGAAAGAAAACGCGCCACAAAGGTATTGGCCGGGTTGGCGTAAACCTCCAACGGCGTGCCGCTCTGTACCAGGTATCCGTCGCGCATGATGCAGATGCGATCACCCATGGTCATCGCCTCTATCTGGTCGTGGGTGACATACACCATCGTTTTACCCAACCTGCGGTGCAGTTTTATCAGTTCGGTGCGCATTTCGGCGCGCAGTTGCGTATCCAGGTTGGATAAGGGCTCATCCAGCAGAAAAGCCTGCGGTTCCCGCACGATAGCGCGCCCCAGCGCCACCCGCTGCCGCTGGCCGCCGGACAGGGCGCCCGGTTTGCGATGCAGAAGTTGGTCCAGTCCCAGCATGGCGGCGGTTTCGGCGACCTTTTGCCGGATAACGCCGGTCGCGGTGCCGCGCATTTTCAAACCGAAACCCATGTTTTCCGCCACCGTCATATGGGGGTAGAGCGCGTAACTTTGAAATACCACGGCAATATTGCGATCGCGGGGCGCCACATGGTTAACATTTTGGTCATTGATGCGCAGTTCTCCGGAGGTAATGCTTTCCAGGCCGGCAATCATGCGCAGCGTCGTGGATTTGCCGCAGCCGGAGGGGCCGAGAAAGATCACAAACTCACCATCCCGAATCTTCAGGTCGACGTCACGTACGCTGTACTGATTGTTTTGATAGATCTTGGAAACCCGCCGCAGTTCAATAGAAGCCATGGTATTCCCTCTCTTTGACGTTAACGCAAAACCGACCATCATTGGGGCAAACGATTGCTTTTACCGGTGGCGCGCTTTCGCCGGTTGCCTATCAGATCCCGCAGAAGTGTTGTCCGCATCTGATTAGAATGTTTCTTTTTGTTGTATTTATCAGCCGGTATAAACGCCACCGGTGACATTAACACCCTGACCGGTCATAAAGCGGGCGGCGTCCGAGCACAAAAACGCCACCACATCGGCGACATCATCGGGGGTTTCCAGACGTCCCAACGGCGTCTGCGCGATATAATCGGCGATGACCCGTTCCGGCTCGACGGAACGCAGCTCCGCTTCCCATTCCACCTCTCGCGACTGCATCCCCGTTTTAACAAATCCGGGGCACACGGCATTCACCCTAATGCCATGTACCGCCAGTTCACGGGCCAGCGCCTGGGTCCAGCCCAGTACCGCGAATTTACTGGCGGAGTAGTGCGCCAGAAGCGGCGCGCCAACTTTCGCCGCCAGGGAAGCGGTATTGACTATCACCCCCCGGCCCTGGCCGACAAACTGGCGGGCGGCGATCTGATTGGTCAGAAACACCCCGCGCGCATTGACGTCAAAATTAAAATCCCATTCGTCATCGGTGAGTTTTAACGCATGCTGCATCGTAGAAACCCCGGCGTTGGCCGCTAAAATCTCAAAACCGCCAAAAACCTCATTTACCCGGGCAAACCCGGCGGTGACCGATGCGCGGGAGCATACGTCAAGATGAAAACCAAACGTCTCGCCGCCTAATTCCTCGGCGGTGCGTTTCGCCTTTACCTCATCGATATCACCAATGGCGACGCGCACACGCTGCGCGGCCAGCGCGGCGGCGATGGCCCGGCCGATACCGGTGGCGCCGCCCGTGACTACCGCGGCCTTTCCGGCCAGATCGTGATACTGATAGGGACTGGCAATATCATAGCTCATGTTGCTGCTCCTCTACGTTATCCACTATTATCTACAACAAAATATCGAACAAATCAAAACATAAACATGTTTGATAAAAAAATAATTCTCCGTATTATGTGAATTATTGTTTGATGACAGACAAACCTAAACATTAAGCTGCAATGGATGTCGGAATGAACACCAATAAAGAACAGTTTTCGGCCTATGACGCGAAACCGGAACGCCCCAGGCTTCTGGCACAAGACCGCCATTTACATATCATCGAGACCTTGGCGCAGCAGGGATCCGTTTCGGTTACCGGCATCGCCGCCGAATTGGACGTTTCAGATATGACCATCAGACGCGATCTCCTCGAGCTGGAGTCGGAAGGGAAACTGGTGCGGATCCACGGCGGGGCGGTGCTGCCGGACCACATTACGCCGGTGGCGATAGATCGCGAAGAGCCCAGTTTTGACGCCCGCCTGGTAAAGCATTGCGAGGCAAAGGCCCGCATTGCGGCGATGGCGGCGGATATCGCCTGCGGTTACCGCACCGTGGCGCTGGATGTCGGCACCACCACCTATTTGGTGGCGGAAAGACTACTGGAGCGCCAGCGGATGAAAATTTTCACCAACAGCGTGCGCATTGCCCACCGTATGAGCAGCGGGGCGCCGGATATTTATCTCGCGGGCGGGCATATGCGCGGCGATGAAATGGCCATGGGCGGCCCGGCCGCCATCGCCCAGTTTGAACAGCTGTGGTTTGATGTCGCCTTTATCGGTGTTTCCGGCATTACCGCCGACGGCATTTATGACTACTCCTTTGAGGATGTGGACCTGAAACGGCTTTACCTAAACCGATCGGGTTATACCGTGGTGCTGTGCGATTCATCCAAATTCCAACGCATGTCGCTGGTGAACATCGCCCCGCTGGAGGGTGTGGACATGCTGATTACCGAGAGCTCGCCGCCACCGGCAATTGCCCTGGCGCTCGAGGCAGCCAGGATTAAGGTGGTCATCGCTCCGCCTTTGTCGGCAGGCTGCTGATATGTGGCCCGGGGATACCGGTCCCCGATAACATCGTCTGGAGTGTCCTATGATTTTTGATTTTTTTGGTAATAAAGCCAAAGCGGTTATAGCCATGGCGCATATCGGCGCGCTGCCGGGGTCCCCGCTCTACGATGCCGGCGGCGGCATTGATAAACTGATCGCCGATGTGCTGGCCGATGTGGAAAAGCTACAGGCGGGCGGCGTGGACGCCATCATGTTCGGCAACGAAAATGATCGGCCTTATGTGTTTAACGCGGCATTGGAAGGCGTCGCCGCCATGTCGGCGGTGGTGCAGGCCATTAAACCGGCGCTTAGGGTACCCTTCGGCGTCAACTACCTGTGGGATCCGAATGCCAGCGTCGCTATCGGCGCCGTCACCGGCGCCAGTTTTGTGCGGGAAATTTTTACCGGCGTGTTCGCCTCCGACATGGGCATCTGGCAGCCCGACTGCGCCACCGCATCCCGGTTGCGCCATAATCTGGGCCGGGACGATATGAAACTGCTGTTCAATATCAACGCCGAATTCGCCCATTCCCTGGACTGCCGGCCGATTGAGCTGCGCGCGCGCAGCGCGGTATTCTCCTCTCTGGCCGACGCCATTCTGGTCTCCGGCCAGATAACCGGCGAGGCGGCGGATAAATCCCATCTGCGTAAAGTCTGCGAAGCAGTTTCCGACGTGCCGGTATTCGCCAACACCGGCACCACCATCGATAACGTGCGCGACGTGTTAAGCATGGCCAGCGGCGTGGTTATTGGCACGCATTTCAAGGTGGACGGCTATACCTGGAACGCGGTGGACGGTGATCGGGTCAAGCGCTTTATGGATGTGGTGGAAAGCCTGCGTTAATGAACTGACATCGCGACGGCGGCCTGACGGGAGGGCGCATGAACTGCTTACTGGGTATTGATATAGGCACCACGTCCACCATCGGCATGCTGATCCGGCTCCCGGATGACGTATTGGGCTTGGTTTCCCGTCCGGTGCGGCTCTCCTCGCCGCAGCCGGGATGGGCCGAGGAGGATCCTGAACAATGGTGGCGCAACGTCGGCGAAATTTGCCGCGAGCTGCTGGAGAGTAGCGGCATAACCAACACCGATATCGCCTGCATCGGCATCACCGGCATGTTACCGGCCGTGGTGCTACTGGATGGAGAGGATCGGCTATTGCGCCCCAGCATCCAGCAAAGCGACGGCCGTTGCGGTAGGGAAGTGGCCGAACTTCGCGCCGAACAGGATGAGCAAGCGTTTATCCGCCGTAGCGGCAACGGCATCAACCAGCAGTTGGTCGCCGCCAAGATCCGCTGGATCGAACGCCATGAACCCGCGATCTATCAAAGGATCGCCACGGTATTCGGCGCCTATGACTTCATCAACTGGCGGCTGACCGGCGAAAAGGCCATCGAGCAGAACTGGGCGCTGGAAGCGGGTTTTATCGATATCGCCTCCCATAGGCTTGACGACGAACAGATTGCCCTGGCCCATCTGCCAAGATTGGCGGTGCCGCGCCTGGTACGATCCCATGACATCCTGGGCAGGGTATCGCCGGCGGCGACTAAGTTCACCGGCCTGGCGGCGGGCACGCCGGTTATCGGCGGCGCGGCGGATTTTATTGCCTCCGCGCTGGGCGCAGGCGTCACCCGGGAGGGCGACGTGTTGCTGAAATTCGGCGGGTCGGTGGATATATTGACCGCCACCGCCACGGTCAATCCAGATGCGCGCCTTTTTCTTGATTATCATCTGGTGCCGGGTATGTATATGCCGAACGGCTGTATGTCCACCGGCGGCTCGGGACTAAACTGGTTTGCGGAAAATTTTGCCGGCCAGCACCGGCCGGCGGCGGCGCAGGCCGGCCTTTCACTGCATCAATATATCGATAGCCTGGCGCAACAGAAACCGCCGGGGGCCGGCGGGGTGATATGCCTGCCCTATTTCCTGGGCGAAAAGACGCCGCTGCACGATCCGGCGGCGCGCGGCGTATTGTTCGGCCTGACGCTGTCCCACGACGCGGGTCATATCTGGCGCGCGTTATTGGAAGCCTACGCCTTTGCCATCAGGCACCATATCGACACGCTACATGATATCGGGTATCCCACCCGTCGTTATATCGTTTCCGACGGCGGTTCCGGCAGCCGGTTGTGGATGCAAATTGTCGCCGACGTGCTCGGTGAGCCGTTGCAGCGCCTGGAGGGACATCCCGGCTCTTGCCTGGGCGCCGCCTGGACCGCCGCCATTGGAGCGGGTCTAAGCGACGACTGGAACGGCGCCAGCCGGTTTGTGCGTTTCGGCGAGGTCATCCGGCCCAGTGCCGCGACACGGGATTTTTACCACCAACTGTACCCGCGTTTTCGCCAGCTTTATCAGCAGTGCCGCCCCTTGACCGACGCTGCGCAGACGCGTTAATTTTAGGCGAAAACGGGCGTATGCACACTCGTTGCATACGCCCGCACCCAGCGCTGGTTTGCCCACCAAAACCACATGCCCCGATCGGTTTGGCCGCTCTTCCCGCCGAAGTGGCTTTACGCCCGCGCCCGGGATTTAAAGCTTTCCAGCATCACCGCGATGATAATGATGGCGCCTTTGACCACCTGTTGGTTATAGCCGGAGATATTCATTAAATTCATCAGATTGGAGATGATACTGAGAATCAGCACGCCGATAATGGTATTGACCACCGTGCCGCGGCCACCCGCCAGGCTGGCGCCGCCCACCACCACCGCCGCGATCACATCCAGCTCGAAGCCGATGGACATCACCGGCGATCCGACGCCGGTACGGGTGGAGGCCAGCACGCCCGCCAGGCCGCAGGCCAGTCCGCTTAGGGCATAGACGGCAAACTTATACCAGTCGACCCGCACACCGGCGAAACGGGTGGCCGTTTCGTTGGACCCGATGGAAATCACCAACCGGCCGAACACGGTGTACTGATAGACAAAATGGGCAATGATGGCAAATGCGATAAAGACATAGACCGGCAGGGGCAGTCCCAATAAATAGCCGGTGCCGAAATTCACATAAGACACATCGTCGATGAAAATCGGCTGCCCCTTGGCGGCAATCAGCGCCAGGCCGCGCGCAATGGTCATCATGGCGAGCGTGGCGATAAAGGGGGCGATATTAAAAAAGGTCACCAGGCAGCCGGCGGCGGCCCCCACCAGCGTGGCGATGCCCGCGCCCGCCACGATGGCCGGCATCACGCCGATTTCCGGGATCAGCAGCGCGACGGCCACCGACACCAGGGCCATGATCGACCCCACCGATAAATCAATGCCGCCGGTGAGGATAACAAACAGCATGCCGATGGCCGCCAGGCCCAGCGGCACGCTTTGCCTTAGCACATTGGTAATATTTTCCGGGCTATAGAAGCGATCGGATAAAAAATTGGCCACAATCAACATCACGAAAAATACCAGTAACGTGGAGTTGTTGGCGAAAAATTTCAGCACTTTGGCTCGCATGGCAAAGCCCGTCGTTTTAGTGGGATTGTTTACCGTTTCCATAATTTTTCCTCATCTACACTAAAGCACGTTTAGGTATGGCGAATCTCATGATGTTTTCCTCGGTAATCTGGGAGCCCTGCAACTCTTTGGTTATCGATCCCTCGCTCATCACATACACCCGGTGGGAGAGGGAGATAACCTCGATCATTTCCGACGAGATAACGATAATGGCGTAGCCTTTCTCGGCCAGTTCATGGATGACGTTGTAAATTTCCACCTTGGCGCCGACGTCGACGCCGCGCGTGGGCTCATCCAGGATCAGCAGATCGCATTCCGTGGCCAGCCATTTGGCGATAACCACCTTTTGCTGATTGCCGCCGCTCAGGCTGGATATGGGGTCCTCGACGGAGCCCAGCTTGATCGCCAGCCGTTGCCGCGACTGTTCGCTGAACGCCCGCTCACTGCGATAATTAATAATGCCAAACCTATAACAAACGCGTTTCAGACTGGATAACGTCATATTTTCCCGAATAGGACGGGTTAAAATCGCGCCCTGCTCTTTGCGGCTTTCCGGCACCAGGCCGATGCCCTGGCGCATGGCGTCGGCCGGGTGGCGAATGGTGATGTCCTTGCCGTTTTTAACAATCCGGCCCTTGGTCATGCGGTCCAGGCCGAACAGGCAGCGGGAAATTTCCGTGCGCCCGGATCCGACCAATCCCGCCAGCCCGACGATTTCCCCTTTCCTGGCGGTCAGGCTGATATCCTTTAACAGCGATTTGGTGGACATGCCGTACACCTCCAGCACCGTTTCGTCCTGGGGAATATTTTTGGTCGGATACAGGTTTTCAAATTTACGCCCCACCATGCTGGAAATAATGTCGTCTTCCGTGCAGGTCTTGGGGTCCAGATCGGTCACCGTCTCGCCATCCTTGATAACCGTAATGGCGTCGGCGATGGCGAATATTTCATCCAGGCGATGGGAGATATACAAAATGGTGACCCCCTGCCCTTTCAGTAATTTCAGCTGGCTGAATAAAATATCGATTTCCCGGTTCGATAATACCGCCGAGGGTTCATCAAGAATCAATATCTTGACGTCCCTGGCCAGCGATTTGGCAATTTCCACCATCTGCTGGTAGGCGACGCTCAGCGTGCCCAGGCGCGCGGTGGGCGGTATATGGAAACCCAGGTTGGATAATACCCGGCCGGCTTTCTGGTTCATTTTTTTCCAGTTCACCAGTTGGCCACCGAACCCCAGGTCGCCGAGGAAAATATTTTCCGCCACGGTCAGATCCGGCGCCAAAGCCAGTTCCTGGTAGATAATGCCGATATTATTTTCCCGGCTTTGTTTTGGCGTGGTGAAATGCACCTCTTTACCGTTGATATAGATGGTGCCGCTATCCTTGATATAGATACCGGAGAGGATTTTCATCAGCGTCGATTTACCCGCGCCGTTTTCACCGACGATGGCGTGGATGCTTCCTTTCTTCACCTTCAAATCAATACTCTTTAGCGCATGGACTCCGCCAAAGCTTTTTTTAACCTTTTCGATAACGACTGCATACTGGTCCATGAACATACCTCATATCAGCCCCCCTTGTGGCAAGGGGGGGAAGACGTTAGAAAAGCGATTTAGCATCGTAGACTTGTTTCACGTTATCTTTGGTAATGAGCACGGTGGGGGTGTAAACATAATCCGGGAAGTCTTTATTGCCCGCCTGGTATTTGGCGATAACATCCAGCACGGTATTGGTCAGCGTATTGGGGTTATTGGCCGCCGTCGCCTGCAGGTCGCCGCGTTCAATGGCTTCCAGGCCTTTTTTATAGCCGTCGTGGGCAAACACTTTTACGTCCTGGAGTTTATTGGCGCCTTTTAGCGACAAAATGGCGCCCAGGGCCATATCGTCCATTTCGCTGTAGACGCAGTTGATCTTATTGCCCTGGGCGACAATGATGTCTTCCATGGCTTTCAGGCCGCCCTGTTGATCCCAGTTGCCCCAGCCCTGGCTGACGATGGTCAGGTTGGTTTGGTTATATTTACGCAGTTGCGCTTCCATCACGCCGCGAATAAAATTGGTGCGCCTGGCTTCACCCACCAGGTTGCCCTGGTTGCCGCTGATAATGACGCAGTTCATCGGCTTATTGCCAAACTGATCGACCGCGAATTCGCCAATGGCGATATTGTTCTTGGCGTTATTGGCCTGCACGCGGGTGATCACCGGCGCATCCAGTGAAATATCGCTGTCGAGGATAACGGTAGGAATACCCGCGCGTTTAGCGATTTGCGTAATACGCATGCCGGCTTCGGGATCCTGCGGATTGAGCACCAGATAATTAATGCCTTGGGAAATCATATCCTCGACATCGGAGATCTGCTTGTTCAAATCCCCGCGCGCATCGGTGGTGATCAAATCATAGCCCCGTTCCTTGGCATGGATTTTCATATACTCTGTCAGGCCGTTGAAAAAGGCACCATTGAGGGTTCGGTTGGCAAAACCGACTTTGATTTTATCTTCGGCATGGGCCGATATCGCCACCGAGGCCACGGCCAGCAACAGACCCGCTAATACTTTTTTCATCGATATCCTTCCTTCTGTTTGTTTACGTTAGGGTAGAGGTAACGTCTTTATTGTTCTGTTCAGCGTGCGTGAATGGGGGTGGCCCGCCGGATACGGCGCCCGATCCGGCGGGCCGGGATCATAGCGCCAGTTTCCTGGCGTCCACCTGCTGGCGATAGAACAGCCGGTAGAGCGCCAATCGGTGTTGCAGCTGTTCGGTGCGGTCGGTCCCGGCGGTGAAACGGGTATGGATTGCCGGTTTGCGGCACACGTCCGCCTCGTTGCCGCCCGCCGCCAGCCAGCCCAGCCTGGCCGCGCCAAGCGCGCCGCCGGCCGCGCCGTCGCGATGGGTTACCACCGGGACGGCCACCACGTCGGCTATCAGCTGCGCCCACCACGGGCTGCGGGCGCCGCCGCCGATCAGCGAAAATTGTTCGATATGGCTGCCGGCCTGTTTCATGACCGCCAGGCCATCGTCGAGACCGAACGCCACGCCTTCCAGCACCGCGTAGCCCAGCGACGCGCGCTCCGTGGAATGCGTCAAGCCATGGAACGACCCGCTGGCGACGGGATCGTTATGCGGGGTACGCTCGCCGGAAAGATAAGGCAGGAATATCGGCGCCCGCCGCTGTTCCTCAAGACTCAGCGCGGCCACCTCCGCCAGCAGGGTGGGTTCGTCGGTATGCAGAATCTGGCATAACCACCGCAGCGCGCTGGCGGCGGTGAGCATGACGCTCATCTGATGCCAGCGGCCCGGCAGGGCATGGCAAAACGCATGCACCGCCGACTGCGGGTTGGGGCGGAAACATTCGTTAACGGCAAAGATCACCCCGGAGGTGCCGAGTGAGATAAACGCATCGCCGGTATTCACCGCGCCGATGCCCACGGCGCTGGCCGCATTGTCGCCGCCGCCGCCGGCTATCACCACCGATGGCGGCAGACCCCATTCCCGGGCGACATCCACCTTCAGGGTGGCGGACGGCGCGGAGCCTTCCACCAGCGCCGGCATATGATCCCGGGTCAGGCCGCAGGCGCCGAGCAAGGAATCCGACCAGTCGCGTTTCGCCACATCCAGCCACAGCGTGCCCGCCGCGTCGGACATATCCGACACTTTTTCACCGCTCATCATCAGGCGCAGGTAATCTTTGGGTAACAGTACGGTCTTGACGCGGGCAAAGATCTCCGGCTCATGTTTCGCCACCCACAGCAGCTTAGGCGCGGTAAACCCCGGCATCGCCAGGTTACCGGCTATTTGATGCAGCTCCGGCGCCAGCCGGGTAAGCTGTTCGCACTCCTGCGCGCTGCGGGTGTCATTCCACAGAATGGCCGGGCGCAGCACGTTATCCCGGGCGTCGAGCAATACCGCGCCATGCATCTGGCCGGAAAGGCCGATGGCGCGAATCCCAGCCCAAAGATCGGTATGCCGCGCGCGCAGGCGGCCGACGGCGCGGTTGGTGGCCGCCCACCACTGCGCGGGATCCTGCTCGGACCACTGCGGATGCGGGCGCTGCACCGTCAGCGGTTCGCCTTCACTGGCGACCAGTTGTCCCTTGTCATCGATAATCACTACTTTGATTTCCGAGGTGCCTAAATCAAGACCGAGATACATATTCGCTCCCCTTCGTTATTGGCTGATGCGGTTACTGAGCGGCGACCTTCGGGGCCTTGGCCAGCGCCCAGGCGTCAAGCCGGGTGATGGTCTCGCGCAGTAATTTTTCAAAATCCTGGTCGGTGGCCAGCGGCCCGAACAGTTTGGCGTCGCGGGCAAAGAGCGCGACGGGGTCGGCCGCGCTGAACATGGCGTGGGTGGCCGCCGCGTCCAGGATGCCGTCCTGGTAGTCGTAAGGCAGTTCGCCGTCATGCCAGCGGCGCATGAAGATAAAAAACAGCGCCGGCAGCACGGCCGTGGCCTTGGGCGGCTGTCCCCGGCGGTAACATTCAATCAGGGTCGGGGTGATCATGCCCGGGATCTTGGAGAAGCCATCGGCGGCGACCCGTTGATTGGTGTCGCGGATATACGGATTGCTAAAGCGGTCCAGCACCACATCGCGGTATTGCGCCAGGTCCAGCGGGCTTGGCGTCAGCGAGGGGATCACGTCCTGAGTGACATAGTCGTAGGCCATGCGGCGGATATCCGCGGTGCCGGTACTTTCATGGATATAAGACTGGCCGATAAGCGTGCCCGCCCAGGCAATGCAGCTGTGGCTGGCGTTGAGGATGCGGATTTTCGCTTCTTCATAAGGCACCACGGAATCCACCATTTCGACGCCGACATTTTCCAGCGCCGGACGTCCGGCGATAAAATGGTCTTCCACCACCCATTGGATGAAAGACTCGCCCATCACCGGCGCGCGGTCGTCCATGCCCAGATTTTCCTTGACCCGGCCGGCAATATCAGCGGACGGACGGGGCGTGATGCGATCAACCATAGTGTTCGGCGTGGTAGTATTGGCCTGGAACCAGGCCAGCAGATCCTGCTCGCCGCGCAGGGTCAGGAATTCGGTCAGGCCGTCACGGAACCGTTCGCCGTTATGGCGCACATTGTCGCAGCTGAGCAGGGTGACGCCGCCGGTGTCCTGGCTGCGGCGGGTTTGCAGGATGCGCGCGATGGTGCCGTAAATCGTGCGCGCGCCGCCCTTCAGGTCGGCCTGCAGATCCGCGTTGGATTGGTCGAGTTTAAAATGGGTATCCAGGTAATAACCGCCTTCGGTCACGGTAAAGGAGATAACCCGGGTATCGGCGCTCGCGCCCTGCCCGACCAGCGCCGACAGTTGCTCGTCCCAGGGGATGATTTTGCGGATGGAGGTGATTTTTTCATAGCTGCGCTCCCCGGCGGGCGTCACGGTTTCCAGTGCATATTCCCCTTTCTGTGCCGCCAGGATATCCAGCAGTGGGTTGGCGTCGTCGCGGATATTACCCAGCGCAATCGACCAGCGTCCGTCGCCCTGCATCAGCAGACGGTGCAGATACCAGGCTTGGTGCGCGCGGTGGAAAGAACCGGCGCCGATGTGCATCCAGGTAAAGTGTTGTGAAGTGGTCATAATGTATAGTACCTCGCGAAAGGGAGATGAGCATAAGCTCACAAAATGAGTAATTGCCTAGATGGAGAGCTTAATCGAATAATAGCCCATCAAATGAGCTTTAGCTCACAGTTCGCACATGATCGATTTACGCCCTCCATAAATGATGGGTATAGTTCCACCACTGCTAAAAGCTGAGTATGATCAATGGGTAAAATCGACAGGAAATTGGATCAGGCCGCCCGGGCCGCCTGGATGTATTACGTGGCGGGCAAAACACAGCATGAAATCGCCGATGTGCTGGGGGTGTCGCGCCAGGCGGCGCAGCGCCTGGTGGCGCTGGCGTCGGAAAATGGCCTGGTCAGGGTGAATATCACCCATCCGGTGGCTGAATGCACGGCGCTTTCCCAACGGCTGGCCCGGTGTTTTGGCCTGTCGGTATGCCTGGTGGTGCCGTCGGGAGGCATGGATACCGGCAGTATTAACAGCATGATCGCGGTGGCCGGCGCGGAGGTGATGATGCAGTTTCTCGATCAGCCGCAGCCCAGGACCATCGCCGTCGGCTCCGGCCGGGCGCTGCGCGCCACCATTAACGAAATGGCGCCCATCGATCGCCCGCAGCATAGCTGCGTATCGCTTATCGGCGCCATCGCCTCCGACGGCTCCTGTACCCGTTACGATGTGCCGTTATGGATGGCGGAAAAAACCCAGGGTAAATATTTTATCCTGCCGGCGCCGCTGTTCGCCGATAACCTGACGGATAAAGAGCTGTGGTGTAATCACCGTATCTACCGCATGGTGACCGATAAGGCGGCGCAGGCGGATGTCACCTTTATCGGCATCGGCCAGATGAACTACCTTTGCCCGTTGCATAAGGATGGTTTTATCACCACCGACGAAGTCAACCGGCTGACGCAGGCGGGCGTAGTGGCGGAAATCGTCGGCCATTTTATCGGCGCAAACGGCCAGCGGGTGGCAAGCGAAATGGACGATCGCCTGACCAGCGTCGCTATCCAGACACGCCCCGAAAAACCGGTGATCGCCTTTGCCGGCGGCCGGGAAAAGTTCCAGGCTATCCAGGCGGTGCTCAGCGGCGGCTGGATTAACGGCCTGGTAACGGATGAGGATACCGCCGTAAAACTGCTGGCCGCCGCCGAGGCGTGATTCAGGCCGGATGCGGAATACGCAGTTCGAAATAATTACCTACCGCGCTTACCATCTTGCCGAAGGAAACGGTTTGCCAGGCGGTATGCAAGGCGTTGAGGGTCCCGCCGGGCCGTATATCCCGCGCATTACCCGCCGCGCGCAGCAGTTTGCCAAAGGATACGGTGCGCCGGGCGGTATCGGCCGCCTGGCCTATGCGGGTTATTTCCCCCCCGGTGTAAATATCGGCCACCTGCGTCACGCCGCCCAGGGTGCCCCCGGATATCGCCGCCAGCCATTCCGCGGGACCGGCCGCGGGTTCTTCCGATGTCCAGGGTAATAAATACCAGGATTTAGCGGTGTTGATATACTGATTTTGTATATTGCGAATCAAACCCAGCCCGAGGGGAGAAAAAATAAAATCATCGATTAAACGGCCAACTGACGCCCCGGTTTGGCTGCCAGACGCGGCGCCATCGGCAACTTTGCCAAGTTCGTGCTCCGCCAAATTACTGTACCATGCCAAACAGCCCGCCACGGCGGTGCCTACGGCCGCGCCCCATTGTTTAGCCACATTAGCCGTTCCACACATCATCGTATCCATTACGCCAACGGCTTTGCCAATGGGCGCCAACAAAACCTTGGTCAGTTCAGGTTTCCCGATTGTGGCGCAGCAATAACCGGCTATGCCGCCAACGTAGGCGGCGGTTTGCATTCCACGGGTGCTGGCATTGTGGCCAAACGCCGACATCAGAGCCACCGCGCCGCCGGTTTTGGCCTGGGTTTCGGCGGATTTATTTTTGACCACATGAACCGCAGCCTTGGCGAAAGCGCGGGATAAACCCTTGGCCGTTAAACTCACCAGCGCGCCAATGGCAAAACCTACCGCGACGACGATAAGCAAAGGTCCCCCCGCCACACCGACTAAGGTCGCCACGGCGGAGAATAGCGCGGCAGCGGTCATGGCTACGCCCACCACTCTGATGGCCTTGTTAATATTTTTAGCCGTAAATAACGACTTAATGAACATCTTAATGCGCTGGCTTGCCGTGGTTTCGGCGTTAGCGGGTATGGCCTTTATAGCGGTGGTCTTGTGTGCGGCGCCGGGGGCTACCGCCATGGAAGAACCCGCCGCGGCGCGCGCTGCCGCAACACCCGGATTGATAGGCTGAACCGGCAAAGGAAGGAATCCAGACGCACGATGGCCGTTTGGTGCTAACGGGCTTCCCGCCGGCCGGTTACTGACTTTGATGATATGTTGCGGCACACCCGGCTGTTCATACGCTCCTTCGCTGCGATCATCTAACCGCAGCGCGCCCGACATTCTGTTCACGCCTGTGTTGAACGCATTATTATCCTCGGGACGGTAAAAAGAGTTGTTAGTGATGTTTGTCGTCATAACGAATTCTCCCCTGATTTACCGCCACAAGGTAGCGACCGTCCGCCAAAAAAACTTTCAAATTTAGATGATTTTGAAATTATTTTTTTAAAATCCGTGTTCGCGATCGCATAAGACGATAAACGGACGCGCCGCGCGGCGGATGGGGTTAAATTGATTTTCCCGACCGGACGTAGTACCGTCAAGCCCATAACATGTATCATTCTTTTCCCAAGCGGTCAGCCATGCCAATCATCCAATCCGTTGAACGAGCCCTGCATATTCTGGACCTGTTCGATGAACACGACACCGAACTAAAAATCACCGAAATCAGCAATAAAATGGGCCTGCACAAAAGCACCCTGCACTCCTTGCTTAAAACCCTGCAGGTGCAGGGTTATATCGATCAAAATCATGAAAACGGCAAATACCGTCTGGGCATGAAATTGGTCGAACGGGGAAACCTGGTGGTCAATTCCATTGATATCCGGCAAAAAGCCAGAAGTTTCCTGCTTGAATTATCGATTAAAACCGGCCAGACCACGCATTTGGGTATTCTTGACGGCAAAGAAGGCGTGTATATCGATAAAGTGGAAGGGAAGATGGCGGTAATTTCTTATTCCCGCATCGGGCGCAGGCTGCCGGTACATGCCACAGCCATCGGCAAAGTGCTGTTATCCTTTCTTAAACCGGCGGATATCCAGGCGTTGCTGGAGAATTACGACTATACCCGGCAAACGCCGCAATCCATTACCGATGAAGGCCGGTTTTTAGCGGAACTGGCCGAGGTGCGCAGCCGGGGATATGCCCTCGATAACCAGGAAAATGAACAGGGGGTAAGATGTATTTCCGTGCCGATATGGAATGTTGAACGCAAGGTTATCGCCGCCATCAGTATCTCGACCTTAATTTCCCGCGTCAGCGATAACGAATTCGATGACTATATCCAATTATTAAAACAGGCCGGGCAGGAATTATCACAGCAATTAGGATATACGGCCGGGAACTGACGGCGACAAGGGTTACCGCGCTCCCGGCATCAAGATCGTCATTCATCACTCGCCGGGAGTTATACCACCAGGCTCAGTAATAAGATAAACCCCAACCCGGCCACCGAGACTATGGTGGACAGTACCGTCCAGGTGGCGAATGTCTCTTTCATGGTCAGGCCGAAGTATTCCTTGATCATCCAAAAACCGGCGTCGTTGACATGCGAGGCGATGGCGCTGCCGGCGCCGGTGGCCAGCGTCACCAGCGCCAGGTTGGCATCGCTGTGCGCCAGGGTGGGTATGACCAGCCCCGCCGTCGAGATAGCGGCCACGGTGGAGGAACCCAGCGAAATACGCAGGATCGCGGCGACCACCCAGGCCAGGATAATCGGCGAGGCGGCGGTGCCGGTGAATAAATCGGCCACATAGTGCCCGACGCCGCCATCGATCAGCACCTGTTTAAACGCCCCGCCGCCGCCGATAATCAGCAGCATCATGCCGATGCTGGTCACCGCCGAGCCACAGGAGGCCATAAGGTTTTTGATGGGGATATCGCGCGCCAGCCCCATGCTGTAGATGGCGAACAGCAGGGAAAGCAGCATGGCGACAGAAGCGTTGCCCAGCAGGCGGATAATGGCCAGCGCGGTATTATCGGCCAGCCCCGTTTCCTGCTGGATCATGGTAATAATGGTCGCTAACGACATCAATATCACCGGCAGCATGGCGGTCAGCATACTGATGGCGAAACCGGGGGTATCCTCAAGCCTGAACAGCTTTGATTCGCCAAGGGAATCGATATTGCCGATTTTGTTAAACCCCTCAGGCACGATTTTTTTGGCCAGTTTATTATAAACCGGACCGGCCAGGATCACCGTCGGCGTGCCGACAATAATGCCGTACAGCAGCACTGAACCGATATCGGCGCCATATTCCCCGGCGATCATCGTCGGCCCCGGATGCGGCGGTAAAAAGCCGTGGGTCACCAGCAGCGCCGAGGCCATGGGAATCCCCAGATGCAGGATTGACACCTTCAGCTGTTTGGCGATGGTGAAGATTATCGGGATCAGCAAGACCAGGCCCACTTCAAAAAACAGCGCGATGCCAACGATAAAAGACGCGACCACCACCGCCCATTCGATATTTTTCTCGCCAAATTTGCCGATAAGGGTAATGGCGATGCGCTGGGCGCCGCCGGCATCGGCAATAAGGCGTCCCAGCATGGCGCCGATACCGAATATCAGCGCGATATGACCGAGCGTGCCGCCCAGGCCGCCTTCGATGGATTTCACCACGTTATTCAGCGGTATGCCCAATGCCAACGCCACGCCGAATGAAACAATAATCAGCGAAACAAAAGTATTAAGCTTACACTTCATGATTAAAAATAAGAGGGTTACTATTCCCAAAGAAACAATAATTAAAGGCATTCTCTCACTCCGGTTTTATTGTGTTATCAATTAATAAAAAAGACACACGCTTTCGCCAACCTTATATAGAGAAATAAGGCTGCGGTTATTATCACTGGAGCTATAGTCAGCGCAGAGATATGTTCTATCATGACAACAATATGAAAAAAGAGGTGGCAATCCTGTTAATAAGATTGCCACTTCATATCAGTGAGCTATTAATAGCTTCGTCGTTATAGATCTGAATAGTAATTTAATTATGCGTTTTTTCCGCCAGGGCTTTCACGCCCGCATCGAGCACCGCGATAATACGGTCCGCGTCGTAGACGCAGCCGCGCCAGGTTCCGCCGCTGACCGCCTGGAGCGCCGCCCAGAGCCGGGTGTCGTCGGGCAATTGGGGATGCGGGCGCAGCCCGGGGTGGCTGGGACGCTGCGCCAATACCGCGGCGCCTTCGCCGGGGGACAGCGCGGCGGAATCGGTGCCGATAAAATTAATCGATCCCACCAGCCGGTCGCGGTCGACGATCATTTCAATGATATCGCCGTCGCGCAGTTTGCCTATCGGGCCGCCCACCAGCGCTTCGGGCCCGATATGACCGACGCAGGCGCCGGTAGATACCCCGGAGAAACGCGCATCCGTCAGCAGGGAAACATGCTTGCCGTAGGAGAGGTGCTTTAACGCGGAGGTTAACTGATAGGTCTCCTCCATGCCGGTGCCCGACGGGCCGCCGCCGATCACCACCATCATGTCGCCGGCGTGGATATGACCCTGCTTGATGGCCTTGATGGCGTCGGACTCGGCGGTAAATACCCGGGCTTTGCCGGTATGGCGGTAAACGCCGTCGGCGCCGACCACCGAGGGGTCGATGGCGGTAGATTTGATGACCGCCCCCTCGGGGGCGATATTACCGGTGGGGAAGGTAATGGTCGAGGTCAGGCCGCGTTCCTTTGCCTGGCGCGGCGACATGATTACCTCATCCGGATGCACGCCGTCAAGCTGTTGTAAACGTTCGCGGAACAGTGCGCGCCGCGGCGACGCCTCCCACCAGTCCAGATTGGCGCCCAGGGTTTCGCCGGTCACGGTCAGCGCATCCTCATGCAGCAAACCCAGCCGGCGCAGATGCAGCATCACCTCGGGAACGCCGCCGGCGAGGAACGCCCTTACCGTGGGGTGATATACCGGGCCGTTGGGCAACACGCTCACCAGCCTGGGCACGCGGCGGTTTATCGCCGCCCATTCGTCCACGGTGGGGATATGGCATCCGGCGGCGTGCGCGATGGCGGGAATATGCAGCAGCAGGTTGGTCGAACCGCCAAAAGCCGCATGGATGACCATGGCGTTTTCTATGGCTTTATCGGTGATGATATCCTTGGTGGCGAGTCCCTTGCGCCCCATCACCAGCGCGGCGCGGGCCGATTGGCGGGCAATTTCAAACCAGACGGCCTGGCCGGACGGCGCCAGCGCCGAATGCGGCAATGCCAGGCCCAGCCCTTCCGCCACCACCTGGGAAGTGCCGGCGGTGCCGAGGAACTGGCAGCCGCCGCCGGGTGATGCGCAGGCCCGGCAACCCAGCTCCGCCGCTTCCTCAAGGGTAAGCTCATGGTTGGCGAAACGGGCGCCGATGGTTTGCACCTTGCCCGCATCCTCACCCTGGGTGGGCGGCAGCGTCGCGCCGCCGGGCACGATAATCGTCGGCAGGTCGTGCATCGCCGCCAGGGCGATCATCATCGCCGGCAGCCCTTTGTCGCAGGTCGCCACGCCTATGACCGCCTTGCGCGTCGGCAGGGAGCGGATCAGGCGCCGGAATACCACGGCCGCGTCGTTGCGATAGGGCAAGGAATCAAACATGCCGGTGGTGCCCTGCGAGCGTCCGTCACAAGGGTCGCTGACGTAACCGGCGAAAGGAACGCCGCCGTGCCGGCTGATTTCCTCCGCCGCGGCTTTCATTTGCAGGCCGATTTCCCAGTGGCCGGTATGGTAACCCAGGGCGATGGGCGCGCCGTCATGATCGCGAATCCCGCCCTGGGTACCCAGGATCAGTACTTCGGTACCCAATAGCTTATTAGGATCCCAGCCCATGCCGGCATTCAGGGTCAGGCCGAAAATGTTGCCGCTGGGGGAATCCATCAGCATTTCCGGCGTCAGCGGCAGCGACCCCCTGGGCCCTTCCGCGTGCGTCTGGATATCATATATCGACGCATCGACATCAGTGAAAATAGTATTGATAGACATAATATTACTCACCTGCTGCTATGACTTCATTCTCTGTGATTCAACATACCGCGTAGCGGCGACATTAACGTTGCGGCGCATCATTGTTGGTTAATGACGCCGGCCCGTTGCAGTACCCGCCTGACGGCCGCTTTGCCCGCGCTATCCAGCGGCTGCGCCGGCGGCAGTACATAATCGGATACCGCCAGTCCGCATACCCGCATCGCCTCCTTGACCACATTGACGAACGGGCTGTCGATGGCATACAGCGCGGGCAGCATCAGCAAGGATTGGTTTAATTCGGCGGCCCTGGCCAGATCGCCGGCGCGTACCGCGTTATAAATGCCGACGGAGAGCTGGGGGGCGAAATTGACGCTGGCGGAAATCGCGCCGGCGCCGCCCAGCAACAGGGTATTAAGCAGATGATCGTCAAAACCGCAGAATACCGAGAAAGCGGGATGGGCATCCTTCAGCGTGATAATCATTTCACGCAGATGGGCCACGGAGTCGATCGTGTCCTTGATGCCGACGATATTGCCATGGGCATCGGCCAGGCGCTTGACCAGGGCCGGCGTCAGATCCTGCCCGGTCAGGAAAGGGAAATTGTATAAAATCACCGGCAGATCGACGCTTGCGGCGATGTCGCCGTAATAGCGCAACAGGTTGGCGTCGGTGAGATGCCAGTAATAGGGATTGATCACCACGATGGCGTCCGCGCCGATAGCCTGGGCATGGCGGCTCAGCGTCAGGGCCTCGCGCGTATTGGTGCTGCCGGTGCCAATCAGCACCGGCACCCGGTGGTTAACATAGCGCACGGCGAATTCGGCCACGGTCTGCCGTTCGGCGCACGACATTTGCGAAAATTCGCCGCCGGTCCCCAGGAAAAACAGGCCGTTGACCCCGGCGGCGATCAGATGGTCGATGGTCAGGCCCATGCCCGCCTCATCAAGCTGACCTTCCTGGGTCAGGATGGTGGACACCGGCGGAATAATCCCGCGAAACTTCTTGTTATCAATCATAATAGTAACCTTTTACAACCGGGAATGTGGGAAGGCGCATTATGCGGACCGGCCAAAAGATCAGGATCATTACCGGCAATCGTCAGTGGATTTGTTCTATATTATAGAACACGGTTGTATAATGCTTAACGAGATACTAGCACCGTCATTTTGGCGGTGTAAATACCCACCGTGGGAATGCGTGTTCGTTCTGTATCTTGGATCACAAAAACCCGCCGGATTGATCCTGGCGGGCCGGTCTTGCGTCGCGGGAGCGTTTGCGGGAAATAACAGGGGGGGAAATGGCCGCCGGACGGGCGCAAAGATGGGACCGTCGTCGCCACCGGCGCGGCGAACGTGGCGTGCGGCGGCGGCGCAATGACGGCGATGCCGGGCGCAAAAATCTACACCGGGAACGGGTTTCGGCCCGGTTTATCAGGGTTATATCGGTGCCGGCCGGTTAACCGCCTTGGCGTCCCGGCGCTGTTTCCGGCGCCTGGGCGTTATCGCCGGCGGACGCCTTCAGCCCATGCAGCGCCGTCAGGAAAAGCTCTTCCTCTTCTTCCTCGTCCAGCCCGCCATACACCATATGTAAAAATTCCACGGCGAATTCCTGATCATCGCCCAGCATCTCGATGATGGCGCGATCGTCATTACGTGGCTTACGCATATCTCCCCCCGCGTTGCACCTGTCCGGATATGGAGATCATAGTTCATACCACGCCGGTGTTTCAGTATGGCGTCAACTTATACTTATTTTGTTTAAGCTAACGCATTTTTTGCCTATCGGGCCGCAGGGCCGGCACCGGAACGCGATACCCGCCGTCGCCGGACCCAGCGCCGGCGCGGAAGAGGTTTTATTTTATCTTTCCTTACCGCTATACGGCCGTACATCCCGACGTCTAAACAGAGCAATATATTACTTTATGGCATATAAAGTAGTTATTTGTTCTTTAAACACCGGCTTGATTCAGCTCTATTATCCACACAAATCATCCCCGGCACGTTAAAGGACATTGCCCATGCCATTACCTGATTCCGTTCTCGATCTGATAGGCCATACCCCGATGCTGGAACTTACGCGGCTGGACAGCGGCATCTGCCGGCTGTTTCTTAAGCTGGAAAACCAAAACCCGGCGGGATCGATCAAGGATCGCGTGGCGCTCGCCATGATCGAGCAGGCGGAGCGCCAGGGCATCCTGGCCCCCGGCGGCACCATTATCGAGGCCACGGCCGGCAATACCGGCCTGGGCCTGGCGCTGGTGGCCGCGCAAAAAGGCTATAGCCTGATATTGGTGGTGCCGGATAAAATGAGCCGCGAGAAAATATTCCATCTGCGGGCGCTGGGGGCGAAAGTGCTGCTGACCCGCTCCGACGTGGGTAAGGGACACCCCGATTATTATCAGGACTACGCCCGTCGCCTGGCCGGGGAAACCCCGGGCGCCTTTTATATCGATCAATTTAACAACCCCGCCAACCCGCTGGCCCATTACCAGGGCACCGCGCCCGAACTGTGGCAGCAGATGGATCAGGATATCGACGCCATCGTGGTCGGCGTCGGCTCCGGCGGCACCCTGGGCGGACTCAGGCGCTTTTTTGACGAGGTATCGCCCAAAACCGAATTTATCCTCGCCGATCCGGCGGGGTCAATCCTGGCGGATGTGGTGGAGCACGGCACCGCGCCCGAGGCCGGCAGCTGGCTGGTGGAGGGGATTGGCGAGGATTTTGTGCCGCCGCTCAGCCAGGTGGAGCGGCTGAGCCAGGCGTTTCGCATTACCGACGGCGAGGCATTCGCCACCGCCCGTACCCTGTTGCATAAGGAGGGCATCCTGGCCGGGTCGTCCACCGGCACCCTGCTGACGGCGGCGCTGCGCTACTGCCGGGCGCAGCGTACGCCCAAACGGGTGGTGACCTTCGCCTGCGACAGCGGCAACAAATATCTCTCCAAAATGTTCAACGACGACTGGCTGCGCCAGCAGGGTTTGCTGGCGCGTCCGGTTACCGGCGATCTGCGCGATTTTATCGCTTTTCGTCACGATGAAGGCGCCACCGTGTTCGCCCTGCCGGCGGATACCCTGGCCACAGCCCACGCCCGTATGCGCCTGTACGATATCTCACAACTGCCGGTGCTGGAAAACGGCCGGCTGGTGGGGCTTATCGATGAATGGGATATTCTTACCCAGGTACGGGCCGATGCCCGGCGGTTCGCCCTGACGGTCGACGCCGCCATGACGCGGGAGGTGATTACCCTGGCGAAAGAAGCCGACGAAGCGACGCTATTGCGTACCTTCGCCCAAGGCCATGTGGCGGTGGTAATGGATGGCGGGCAATTCCTGGGGCTCATCACCCGCGCCGATGTGCTGAACACGTGGCGCAACCGCCTGCCTTCAACATGATGTGCTGAACACCCGACGCAACCGCAACCTCCATAATCATAATAAGGATAATAGCATGACCCATATCGCCACCCTTGCCGTGCACAGCGGTTATACCCCGGACGCCACCGGCGCGGTAATGCCGCCGATTTACGCCACCTCCACCTTTGCGCAAACGGCGCCGGGCGAACACAGCGGCTACGAATATTCGCGCAGCGGCAATCCCACCCGCCACGCGCTGGAACAGGCCATCGCCCAGCTTGAGCAAGGCACCCGGGGATTCGCCTTCGCCTCCGGGCTGGCGGCCTGCTCAACGGTGCTGGAACTGCTGGATCAGGGTAGCCATATCGTGGCGGTGGACGATGTGTACGGCGGCACCTACCGGCTGCTGGAAAACGTGCGCGCCCGCACCGCCGGCCTGCGCGTCAGCTGGGTCAAGCCACAGGACGCGGACGCGCTGGAGCGGGCCATTCAACCCGATACCCGGATGATTTGGGTGGAGACCCCCACCAATCCGCTGCTTAAGCTTGCCGATCTGGCGGCGATTGCCGCTATCGCCCGCCGCCATAACCTGATAAGCGTGGCGGATAACACCTTTGCCTCGCCGGTATTGCAGCAGCCGCTGACGCTGGGGTTCGATATCGTGGTGCATTCGGCGACCAAATACATTAACGGCCATTCCGACGTGGTGGCCGGGCTGGCGGTGGTGGGGGATAATCCCGCGCTGGCGGAGCGGCTGGCCTATTTGCAAAACGCCATCGGCGGCGTGCTCGACCCGTTCAGCAGTTTTTTAACCCTGCGCGGCATTCGCACCCTGGCGCTGCGCATCGCCCGCCACAGCGAAAGCGCGTTGCGCATTGCCGCATGGCTGGAAACGCAGCCGCAGATTGAGAACGTTTATTACCCAGGCCTGGCGAGCCATCCGCAGCATGAGCTGGCGCGGCGCCAGATGCGCGGCGCGGGCGGCATGATTTCCATCCGCCTGCGCGGCGACGATGCGCAGGCGGCCAATCGCTTTATCCGGCAGCTTAGCCTGTTCACTCTGGCCGAAAGCCTGGGCGGCGTCGAAAGCCTGGTA
This sequence comes from Sodalis sp. C49, assembly GCF_046352915.1. Taxonomy (NCBI): domain Bacteria; kingdom Pseudomonadati; phylum Pseudomonadota; class Gammaproteobacteria; order Enterobacterales; family Bruguierivoracaceae; genus Sodalis; species Sodalis sp. C49. The sequence continues at coordinate 3,034,597 of NZ_CP163303.1, forward strand.
AGCCAGCCCTTCGCCATGACCCACGCGTCCATTCCGCTGGAGCAACGGCTGGCCACCGGCATTACGCCGCAGCTGGTGCGGCTGTCGGTGGGCATTGAGGATGCCGGGGATTTGATGGCGGATCTGGCCCGCGGGCTGGCGGCGTTATAATAACGCCGGGATATCGGGGTAATAGCGCTGCGCCACATCGGGGTGGGAGCGCAACCGTCCTTTCAGATAATTCCAGCCGACGTCGCGCAGCAGCGGATTGCGCGGATCGCTTGCGGGGCCGCGCGCCTGGGCGGCCAGCGCGGGCGGCAGTTCAAACAGCGGCACCACCGCGTCCAGCCGGGCGCCAAGGAAAAAGGCGATGGACAGGCGTTCGGCGCCCGCGGGCGGCGACACCACCCGGTGCACCGTGGCGCGCAGGTAGCCGTTGGTGGCCAGTTCCAGCAGTTCGCCGATATTGACCACAAAGGTGCCGGCAACCGGCGCGGCATCCGTCCAATGACCTTCTTCCACTTCCACCTGCAGGCCCTTTTGCCGATCCTGCAGCAGGAAACTGAGAAAACCGGAATCCTTATGGGCGCCGACGCCCTGGCTGCTGCCGGTCTGGTTGCGGGCGGGATAACGGATAAGCTTAATATGCTCATTGGGCTTATCGCCGTACAGGGGATCGAACGCGTCCGCCGGCAGCGACAACGCCTCGGCAAAGGCGCGCAGCAGGCGCAGGGACATCGCGGTCATTGCGGCCTGCCAGCGCAGCAGCGCCGGTTTTAACCCGGGCAGTTCCGCCGGCCACTGGTTAGGCCCCTGCAACCGGGTCCACGCCGGCGTCCGCTCCGTCTGCGGCAGCGGCGCGCGCTCGGCGCCAATATCGAACTGTTCGCGCCAGTCGGGTTGTCCCCGGGTCAATTCCGACGCGGCGCGGTTATAGCCGCGAAAATGGGGAGAGTTGATCATCGCCACCGCCTGTTTTTGCGCGTCGGACAGCGCAAAAAATTCACGCGACAGCCGCTGCACCTGGTCAAGCAACTGCGCATCCACGCCATGGCCGGCCAGGTAGAAAAAACCGATATCCCGCGCCGCGAGACGCAGCTCGGTTAAAAAGACCGTACGCTCCGCCTGGCCGCCATCAAGCCGGGAAAGATCGAGCAAGGGTAAAGATGCCGCTACTGCCGTACTCATAGGCTGCTCCGTTGTTCATACCTCAGAGCCCAACATGCATCATCTTTAAAACGTCGCCCAATACTGATCGGTTCTAAGTTATTGCCGGTACTGCTAAGAAATCGCGGCGCACCCTTCAACCGTTGCCGTTATACACCCCGGTGACCGCGGGCAGCCATAGCGAGATAATCGGCACATAGGTAATGATCAACAGCACGATAAACAGCACGCAGTAAAACGGCAGCATCGCCTTTACCACCGCCTCCATTTTCTGCTGGCTGACCGCGCTGGCGACAAACAGCACGGTGCCCACCGGCGGAGTGATCAGGCCGATGCCGAGATTGACCAGCATAATCATGCCGAAATGCACCGGGTCGATACCCAGCGAGGTGGTGACCGGCAGTAGCACCGGGGTCAGGATTAATATCAGCGGCGCCATATCCATCAGGCAGCCGACAATCAGCAGCATGATATTAATGCACATCAGGATAACGTATTTGTTTTCTGAAATGCTCAGGAAAAAGTCGGTAATAATCGTCGGCAGCTGCATAAAGGTCATCACCGAACCAAAGGCGGCGGCAAAGGCGATCAGCACCATGACGATAGTGACGGTTTTAATGGTGCGGAACAGCAGCAGGTGCAGATCGCGCCACCTGAATTCGCGGTAAATGAACATGGTGACAAAAAAAGCCCAGATACAGGCGATAGCCGCGGATTCAGCGGCGGTGAACACGCCGGAAAGAATACCGCCGAGTATAATCACGATGGTGAACAGGCCCCAGAACGCATCGATAAATATTTTCAACGCCTGGCGGAACGGCACCAGTTCGCCTTTGGGATAATTGCGCTTGCGCGCAAAGCCGATACACATGATAACCAGGCACAGTCCCAGCAATAAGCCGGGAAAGATACCCGCCATAAACATGGAGGAAATGGTTACGGTGCCGCCGGTGGCCAGCGAATAAATCACCGAATTATGGCTGGGCGGGGTTAACACCGCCTGCACCGAGCCGCTGGCGGTCACCGCGGCGGCGAAATCGCGCGGATAGCCCTGCGCCTCCATTTGCGGGATCATTACCGAGCCGATGGAGGCGGTATCCGCCAGCGACGAGCCGGAAATCGCGCCGAAAAAGGTCGACGCCACAATATTCACCAGCGACAGGCCGCCGCGGATAAAGCCGACGAAGATGTACGCGAAGTTCACCATTCGCCGCGCTATGCCCCCTTCGGCCATAATGGCGCCGGCCAGAATAAAGAACGGAATCGTCAGCAGGGAAAACTTGTTAATGCCGTTGGTCAGCTGGATAACAATCGCCTCCAGCGGTAAATCAATCCACCACGCGCCGATAAAAGCGCTTAAGCCCACGGCAAAGGCCACGGGAAACCCGAGGGCGAGAAGCACCACCAGGCTGCCTATCAAGATTAACGCATCCATAGCACCGCTCCGCTTTATTAATGGGAATTGCCCAGCATCACCAAAGGACGGTGATCCTGGGGCCCGGATATCATGCGTTCGATGACAAACAACATCATCAGGAACGAGCCTACGGGGATGGGCAGGTACATTTCTCCGTACGAAAAGCCCGGCAGCGAGGCCATCATCTGGTCCCACATGGCGGCGCACAGGCTGGTGCTGTACCAGATCATGATCAGGCAGATCACGCACATCAGGATATCGCAGGCCAGCTCGCAGAGACGCTTTCCGGCGGGGGACAGCCGATCGGTCATGATCGAGACGGAAATATGGGTGTTGGCGCGATACCCCACCGGCGCGCCGATAAAGGTAAAGATAATCATGCAGACAATCGCCACCGGCTCCGGCCAGGACAGGGCGTTATCAAACAAATAACGGGCGCCGATGCCGATGGGGATCACGGTGACCATAATCATCAGCGCGATGCTGGCAATCAGCAGACATATCGCATACAACCCGTCCATTAACCGGGAATAATTAAAAGGCATAATGTTCCACCTGAAAGGTTGCAGGCGGCGGGACGTTATCCCCGCCGCAGGGAGGGATAAGGATTAATGCACATCGGCAATACGTTTCATTAATTCTTCATGTCCTTTGCCAAACTGATCTCTTACCGGCTGCGTCGCCTTAATGAAATAATCATGATCGATATTCTGGAACGTCACGCCGGCGGCTTTCATTTTATCCAGCGATTGCTGGTTGTAGGTGGCCCATAATTGCCGCTCGTCCAGTTGCGCTTCCTTGCCCAATTTCAGCATGGTCTGCTGATCCGCGGCGGATAATTTATTCCACACCAGCGAGGACACCAAAATCATTTCCGGCTGGATAAAATGGCCGGTCAGGGTGTAATACTTGGCCACCGGAATATAATTATGGGCAACAAAGGTCGGCGGATTATTTTCGGTGCCGTCCACCACGCCGGTCTGCATGGCGCTGAAGACTTCGCTTACGCCCATGGCGACCGGATTGGCGCCCATGGCTTTTAATGTCGCCAGCGAAATCTGGCTATTCTGTACGCGGATCTTCATGCCGTGCAGATCCTCCGGCTTCACCACCGGTTTTTTGGTGATCATATTACGCACGCCGGCGTCGGTCCAGCCGAGGAAGACCATTTTAGCCTTGGGATCCGCACTGACCTTGGCGGCGATTTCCTGCCCCACTTCGCCGTCAAGCACCTTATGCATATGATCTTCATCGCGAAAAATATACGGCAGGGTGAGCACGCTGGTTTCCGGGGCAATGGTGGTCATCGGCGCCAGCGAAACGCGAATCATATCCACCGCGCCGATTTGTACCTGCTGCAGCGTCTGCTCTTCATCCCCCAGCACGCCGCCGGAATAGACCTTCATCTCCAGGCGCCCGTCGGTAGCCTGCTTCAGCTTTTCCCCCATATGCTGCAGCGCCACCACCGTGGGATAGCCGTCGGGCTGCACCTCGGCGACCTTAAGCACCCTGGCCGTGGCGATGGGGGCGGACAATGCGGTGGCCAGGATTATCGATAGTGCAATCAATAATTTATTCGTTTTCATTATTTTAACTCCGGACGGGTTTCAGAGGTCGCATACGCCTGGGCGGACGGGCAGCTCGCCGCTGGGCGCTAAAATGTATAAGCAAAAGGAAAGTAACAAAATGAATATATCTGGAACGGTGTTTTATAAAATACACCATCAATCAGTAGAATGAAGTGGGTCACATTTTTTGGTTATCAAAATGTGAAATTTTAATGTCTGTCACAAATTGAAATTAAATGCCAATTTTTGCGGCAAACCGTTTTGAAGAGCAATTAAAGAGAAATAGGCAACAAATCAAAAGGACTGTATATTCGCGCGCGGCGGACAACCCCGTACCATAGCATGGTCATTCTCCAGCCGGACGGCGTCGACGTCGGCAAACCGATCGCCCGTCAGACCGACGGCCCGTTTCATTATCCTGAGGAATAACTGCTATGCGCACCCTACCACCCAAGACTTGGTTTATTACCGGCGCCTCCAGGGGCCTCGGTCTGACCCTGGCCCGCCTGCTGCTGGCGCAGGGCCACAACGTGGCCGCCACCTCGAGAAACCGCGCGGCGCTGGAGCGCGCCGTGGCGCCCACCGCCGACCAGTTCCTGCTGTTCCTGCCGCTGGAAGCCGATCTCACCGACGAGGACAGCGTCGGCGCGGCGGTGGAGCAAACTATAAAGGCGTTCGGCGTTATCGATGTCGTGGTAAATAATGCCGGTTATGGCCTGCAGGGCACGGTGGAAGCGCTGACCGACGCCGAACTGCGCCGTAATTTCGACGTCAATGTCTTCGCGCCGCTAAGCGTACTGCGCAAGACCTTGCCGCAGCTGCGCCGCCAGCGCGCAGGGCACATTATCAATATCGCGTCCGTTGCCGGTTTCCAGGGCGGCTATGCCGGCTGGGGCGGTTATGTCGCCGCCAAGTTCGCCCTGGCCGGACTGACGGAATCGCTGGCGGCCGAAACGCGGGAGTTGGGCATCCATGCCACCGTGATCTACCCCGGGCCGGTGCGCACCGACTTTCTCACGGCCGGCTCCCTGGCGGTGGCGCAGCGCCAGATTGACGACTACGCCGCTGCCCAGGCGTCGCTGGATCTGCATAGGGACACCCTGGCGGGCAACCAGGCCGGCGATCCCGACAAGCTGGCCGCACTTATCGTCCGGATCGCGTCCGTGGAAAAACCGCCGCTGCATCTGTTTGCCGGCAATCTTGCCTGGGATCTGGCGTATCAGAAACTCGGCGAGGTTAAGCTGGATCTGGCGGCGTGGAAGGATGCGTCGCTGGCGACGGATTTCCCGCAGTGATATCACTGATGGTTAATGGATATTGGCGGAAATAATCCAGGACTTATGGTCTCCAGCAACTTGGTGAACAAGCGTATTGATGGCAAACACCGAGTGCGTTGAGGGTAACCGCTTTATTTATCTGATTTGTCATATTTTTGTCATCCCCTATTCAACCCATTTATTTACCCTTGCGCTGCGCTTTTTGACCCGCCCCAGGGCGGGAAGCCGCGCGGCCGCGCAGATTTTATCCCCTGCGCACGTGATTTTTGTCTTATGATGTCAGGCAGAGCCCGTGGCGAAATCAACTCGACATTCATTCATTTTTGGCCTGACCCATGGAGAACAACCCTGTGATGAAAAAAGTGAATCGCGTTTTATTGACCAATGATGACGGCATCGACGCCCCCGGTCTGGAGCTGCTGGCCAAGGCCGCCCAGGAGATTGCAGAAGAGGTGTGGATAGTCGCCCCCGCCCAGGACAAAAGCGGCGTGGCCAACTCCCTGAGCATGCGCGAGCCGGTGCGGGTGATCAACAAAGGTCCGCGGCGGTTTGCCGTCTATGGCACGCCCGCCGACTGCGTGGCCTACGCCGTGCACCAGGCGATGCTCGGTTCCCCGCCCGACCTGGTGCTTTCCGGCGTCAACAACGGTTCCAACCTGGGATTTGAAACCCTGCTCTCAGGCACGGTGGGCGCGGCGATGACCGGCATGCTGTCGGGCATTCCCTCGATTGCGCTAAGCCAGAACCGCGATCCCGATCAACCGGTAAACTGGGATAGCGCCACGCGCTACCTGATACCGACCCTGCGGCATGTGTTGCAGGCGACATGGGACCGGCAGGTGTGCCTGAATGTGAATTTCCCGGATATGCCCGCCGATCGGGTGAAAGGCATCAGGGTCACCAAGCAGGGCATGGGCAATGTGGACGGCATGATGGTCATTCCCGCCAAGGATCCCCACGGCGAGGACTATTTCTGGATCCGGGTGCAGCACGGCGGCCTTGAACGCCCGGAGAACAGCGAGCTGAAGCTGAATGACGAAGGCTATATTTCGGTGACGCCGCTCACCTTCGAGCGGACTGAAATGAAAGAGTTCCAACGTCTCGGCAGCCTGTACGGCCAGGACTTTTAGCCCCTGCCTAACCGCGCCCCGCCGGTGCGGTTGCTCCCCCCGCGTTATCGCCGCCTGCGATATTTGCCTGAGGCTTAACAGAAATCCCGCCGGGATTCTGGAGTAATACCTCCCTTGATGCCGTTAATCCGGGGAGACGATACCTTGGTGCTGAAAACTGCCTTGCCCCACCCTGGCCGCGACGACCTGCCCAAGCGGGAACCGGCGTGCGCCGTTCCGGCCCTGGAGGAATCCCGGCGCCGCTGCCGCAAACTGATGCAGCCCGCCGACTGGCGTCCCGCGCACCGGGCCGCCGGCGTGACCTTCGCTTCCATTTGCCGGCGTAAGGACGATTTGCTGGTGCTGGGACAGGCGGCGCTGGAGGATGCGTATGAGTATATGGAGTCGCGGCCCTGCGCGTTGCTGATCCTGGATGAAAGCGGCTGTACCCTGTGGGCGTGCGGCCATCCGTTTACCCAGGCCCGGCTGGAGGCGCTGGGCATCGGCCCCGGCAGTTACTGGACCGAAGGCCTGATCGGCACCAACGCGCCGGCGCTGGCCATCGCCGGGGGCTATCCGGTGCAATTGGCGGGAGAACAGCATTTCCGCCAGGCGCTGCACCCCTGGCACTTTTGCGCCGCCCCGGTGTACGACAACGGCGGCCGCCAGCGGGCGGTCATCGTGCTGGCCAGCCTGGTGGAGGACAAGGCCGCCAGCGATCTGTCGCTGACGCTGGTGCTGGCGCGCGAAGTGGGCAATTACCTGCACGCCGACAGCCTGCTGGCCGAAACCAACCGCCACCTTAACGCGCTCAACGCCCTGCTCGACGGCGTGGAAGACGGCGTGCTGGCCTGGGATCAGCACGGTTGCCTGCAATACCTTAACGCGCGCGCGGCGGCCATGCTGCGCCTCGATGAAACGGAGAGCCTCGGCAAGCCGGTGCTGACCCTGCTGACGCTGCCGGCGCTGGTGATCCAGGCCATGCATAACCGCAGCCCGCTGAGCCATGTCCAGGTCACGTTTGAGAACCGGCAGCAGTTTATCCCGGCGCTGCTGACGCTAAAGCCTATTCCCGACGGCGATCGCTGCGGTTTTATCGCCCTACTTCACCCGCAGGAACTCCTGCAGCAGTTGGTGCATAACCAGCTGGGCCGGGTGAGTTATACCTTTGCGGATATGCCGCTGGCGTCGCTGGAAATGCGGCGGCTGGTGCGTTATGGCAAACAGGCGGCCAAAGGCAGCCATCCCATGCTGCTGCACGGCGAGGAAGGCGTGGGCAAGCAGCGTCTGGGACAGGCCATCCATAACGGCGGCGAACGCGCGCAGGGTCCGTTTATCGCCCTGAACTGCCAGGCGTTGCCGCAGGATTTGATGGCGCGGGAATTTCTGGGCAGCGATGCCAGCGAGGGCGAGGCCGGGCAGCCGAGTAAATTCGAACTCGCCAATGGCGGCACCCTGTATCTGGAACAGGTGGAATATCTGTCGCCGGAAATGCAGTCAGCCCTGCTGCAAATCATCAAGACCGGCATGCTGATGCGCGTCAATTCGAACCGGGTGATCCCGGTGAATGTGCGGGTCATCGCCGCCACCGGCGCCGATCTGCCGCTGCTGGTCAAGCAAAACCGTTTTCGCCGTCAGCTGTTTTACACGCTGCAATCCTTTGAACTGCATATCCCGCCGCTGCGCCTGCGGACGCAGGATATTCCCGTGCTGGTGCAGGACAGCCTGCAGGCGCTGGGCCGCCATTTCCAGTGCCGCTATCAGATTGGCGGGGACGTCATTCGCCAGCTGTGCCTGTACCCCTGGCCGGGCAACGATCAGGAGCTGAAAAGCGTGGTGGAGCGCGCCGCCATGACCTGCCGCAACAATCGTATCGAGCTTAACGATCTGCCGGAGCATTTGCTGCAGGAACGGGCGCTGGTGGAACCGGACGCGCCCGCGTCGCAGCCGGTGCTGTCGTTTCCGGACCTGGAGCGCCAGGCGATTATCCGCGCGGCGCTGGTATGCCGGGGTCAGCTAAACGAAATGGCGCCGCTGCTGGGCATCGGCCGCACCACGCTTTGGCGCAAGGTGAAGCAATACCACCTGGAAATGGCGCGGTTCAAAACGGGCGCCGAGGCGGAATAAGCGCCGGCGGGTCCGCCGGCGCCGGGAAAATACTCGCGCCAAACATCGCTGCGAAAGCGCCAGGCGTTAAACCAGCGCGCCGCCGCGCGGCTTTTTGTCTTCGCTCTCCTCCGTCCCCGCTTTTTTACCACCGGCGGGCTTGTCGACGGTGAGGGTGCCGGCGGCCATGTCCAGCGCCGCCGTTTGGCCGTTGCGGGTGGCCTGTAAACATCCGCTCACGCCCACTACCATCGGTATGCCCAGCGCCCGCGCCAGGATGGCGCTATGCGACCAGATATTCCCCGCGCTCAGGCAAATGCCTTTCACCTTTTGCCGGTCCAGGCCAAGCATCTCGGAAGGCATCAGTTCCTCAGCCACCAGCAGCACGCCGTCGCCGTCGCCAACGCCGGGCGGCGCCACCGGCCCGGCGCCAAGATGTCCCAGCACCCGGTTGAGGATATCGCGGATATCCAGTTCCCTGGCGCGCAGGTAGGGGTCCTCCATCGCGCGGTACTCGTCGACCATGGCCATCAGTTCCCGCGACGCCGCCGCCTCGGCGCTGGAGAGTTCCGTTGCGATGCGTTGATCCAGCGCCCGCAGCAGATCCGCATCCTCAATCAGCAGCGCGTGGGCGCTGAAAATGGCCGCCTGATCCGGCCCCATGGCATCGCCGGCCCGATGCGCCAGCCGCCGCAGATCGCCGCGGGTCGCCGCCAGCGCCGAACGCAGCCGCTGCTGCTGTCCGGTTATCTGCTGGCGCGAAATCGTCTCCGGCCGCGCATGATAACGGGCCGGACGCAGCTTCAGCACCGGCGCGCGAATACCGCCGGGGGGAACCGGTATGCCGGTAAGCGTCATGCCGGCGCGCACGTCGACCTGTTCGCCGAAACCCCGGCGCGCCAGGGCGATAAACGCGTCCAGCGCCGCCCCCGCCTCCGGTCCGCTGGCCAGCAGGCGCAGGGTATCGCCCTGGCGGATTTGCAGCGTCGCCAGTTGGTTAAGACTGCGCGGGTCGACGCCGCGCCCGCCCTTTTCAAGACGCAGGTCCACCTTAAACGGCGCCAATACCCCGGCCAGCCGCGCCGCCGGACGGACATGGAGTCCGTTCGGGTTAAGCACCGTCCAGCTGACGCTTTGGCTGTCGGCGGGCATTACCGTCTTGCCCGGCCCCTCGTCGCCGGCGTCATCCGGCTCGCCAAGCTGGCGGGCCTTAGCCGCCAGCGCGCCCAGCGCCTCCGCCTTCACCTGCGCCAGGCTACCCCCCGCCGACGCCGCCACCACCGCCGCCAGGGTGCCTTCCACCAGCGGCGCGGCGCACAGCGTTACCCGCTGCGCCAGCGCGGGGTCCAGCAATTCCAGTGCGGTTTCCGCGCTCAGCAGGGCGCTGCCGAGATCCATCAGCACCAGCACCCCGGAGGGATCGTCCGCCGATTCAATGGCGTCCATCACCTTGACCGCATCGGTGCCTATGGGATGATCGCCGTCGTCCACCCCGGCGGCGATAACCAGCCGGCAGCCGCCCTGGATCATTTGTTCAGCCAGCTCAGCTACGCCCTGCGCCAGAAGAAGGCTATGGGACACTACCACGATATTGACCATCTTTCCTCCTGCCCGCCCGGGCCTGCGACTAACGGGTCGTCACCTGGTAAAGCGCCTGGATCATCAGCATCGCCGAGGTGGCGCCGGGATCCTGGTGGCCGATGCTGCGTGCGCCCAGATAGCTGGCCCGTCCTTTACGCGCCTGCATGGTGATGGTGGACTCCAGCGCCCGCTGCGCCCGCTCGACGGCCTGGCGCAGGGCGTCGGGCAACGCCAGGTGGTCCCGGCTGTCCTGTTCCAGTTGCTCGACCACCGGCACCCAGACGTCGCACATGGTCTTGTCACCGGGTTCAGCCTTGCCGCGCATGACCACCCCTTCCACGCCCTCCTTCAGCATCTGGCACAGGGCCGGCAAATCGAGGCTTTGTTTGGCGTTGGCGCTTTGGGCGGCGCGGATAAAGAAGGTGCCGAACAACGGGCCGCTGGCGCCGCCCACGCTCGACAACAGCGTCATGCCGGTATTCTTGAGGATAAAGCCGATATCCTTGTCCGCGACTGAAGGCAATTTCTCCAGTACCTTATTAAAACCGCGGTTCATATTCAGACCGTGATCGCCGTCGCCGATATCCGAATCCAGTTGGGTAAGGAAGTCCCGCTGTTCGGTGAACACCTCGGCGCACAGTTGCAGCCAACTGACGATATGCTGTCTGGTAATAACCATTATTGCCTCCATAAATTAACAGCCCCAGCGCAGGGCCGGCGTGTTGACCGGCGCATCCCACAGTTCCAGCAGCGCGTCATCCACCTTCAGCAGGGTGATGGACATGCCTTGCATATCCAGCGAAGTGCAATAGGAACCGATTAATTTACGTTCCACCTGCAGGCCGAACGCCGCGCAGCGCTCCGCCAGGCGATGCCAGACGCCATACAGCTCCGACAGCGGCGTCGACCCCAGGTTATTGACCAGCGCAATAACCCGATCGCCTTTTGCCAACGGCTGCTTGGACTGGCGGGTTTCACGCCAATCGCCCGCCTGGCGATCCCAGTGCCGCAGGGTGCGCTGGTAGCCGCCGTTTTCGATCAGGGTGGCGAACAGGGTATCCACCGTGTCGTTAAGCGAGATAAACGGACGGCGCTCGATGCCCGGCTCGCCGTGGATGCCGATGCCGAATTCCATCTCGTTGTCCGCCAGCGCAAACGACGGTTTGCCGGCGGCGGGCACGGTGCAGGCGCCCAGGGCGATGCCCAGGGAATGCCCCTGGTTGTTGATGCGCTCCCCAAGCGCCGCGCAATCATCGAGCGAGTCGCCGCGCGCCGCCGCCGCGCCCAGCAATTTTTCCAGCAACACGGTATTGGCCACGCCACGCCGCCCGGTGGTAAACAGGCTGTCCTTTACCGCCACGTCATCGTCGACCACCAGGGTCGCCACCGCCGTGCCGCTGGCGTGCAGCAATTCCGCCGCCGTCTCGAAATTAAGGATATCGCCGGTATAGTTTTTAATCAGCATCAATACGCCCTGGCCGCCGTCAATCGCCTGTCCGCATTCATACATCTGATCCGGCGTGGGCGAGGTGAAGATTTCCCCGGGGCAGGCGCCGGCCAGCATACCCTGGCCGATATAACCGCAGTGCATCGGCTCATGGCCGCTGCCGCCGCCGGACATCAGCGCCACCCGCCCCGCCACCGGCGCGTCGGCGCGGGTGATAAACAGCGGTTCCTGGTGCAATGCCAGTGTGGGATGCGCCTCTACCAGGCCGTTGAGCTGTTCCTGCAACACCGTTTCAACGCTATTGATTAATTTTTTCATACGCTGCTCCGCCAGATGAATAGGAATAGATCATGACTATAAGGCAGCTTTGGCCGGACGGGATAACGACGTAAATAGTTCCGTTTTGGAACGTTGCGGCGCGGATAAGGTTTCATTTTGGAACATCAGGCGGGCGTAGCGCGGCAGAGGGTGAACTGACGCACATTACGGGCCGGCGATAACACCGGGGCGACGCGGCCGCGGCCGTTGGTTTTAAACCCGGGATCCGTTACCCTTAGCCGGGTCGGCATCTTTTGCCGCGCAACAGGGCACTTATGACACCACTTATCTATTTGCAGGGTTACCCGGAGCACCTCCTCGCCCAGGTGCGCACGCTTATCGCGGAGCAGCGGCTGGCGGCGGTGCTGGCGCAGCGCTATCCCGCCGCGCATGAGGTCGCCAGCGACAAGGCGCTGTACGCATATACGCTGGAGCTGAAAAACCGCTACCTGCGCAACGCGGCCCCGATCAATAAAGTCGCCTGGGACAGTAAAATCCACGTGCTGAAGAATGCGCTGGGTTTGCACACCGCGGTATCGCGCGTGCAGGGCGGCAGGCTGAAAGCCAAGGCGGAGATCCGCATCGCCACGGTATTCAAAACCGCGCCGGCGGATTTTCTGCGCATGATCGTGGTGCATGAGCTGGCCCACCTGAAAGAGAAAGAGCATGACAAGGCGTTCTATCAGCTTTGCTGCCATATGGAGCCGCGCTATCACCAGTTGGAATTCGATACCCGCCTGTGGCTGACGCAGCTCGCGCTGCAAGGCAAGCCGGATTGACGCCGGCGCCGGGATTAGCCGACGGCGCGCGCGGGCTATGCTATGCTCGCTTATCCTTGTGCGAACAGATAACCCCATGAAAAACAGTGATACTTATGCCCCAGACCGGTTGATTGCCCCTGGCGGGCGCGTATTGGGCTGGCGGGACCTTTTTTCCTTATGGTTCTCTTTAGGCCTGGGGCTGGCGGTGTTGCAGGCCGGCGCCCTTCTTACGCCGGGCCTGGGCATGCTGGGCGCCCTGTCCGCCATCGCCATCGGATCGCTGGCCGGCTGCGTGCTGCTGGCGCTGTCAGGCGTTATCGGTTATGACACCGGGCGATCGTCCATGGCGGGCATGGCCTTCAGCCTGGGTAACACCGGCGCGTCGGTACCCGCGCTGCTCAACTTTTTGCAGTTGGTCGGCTGGGGCGCGTTTGAAATTGTGATGATGCGTGACGCGGCCAGCCTGCTGGCGACGCGCGCCCTGGGCGGCGGCAGTCCGTGGGCGAATCCCATTCTGTGGACCTGGCTGTTCGGCCTGTGCGCCACGGCGCTGGCGTTGTCGGGGCCGCTGGCGTTTATCCGGGTGGTGCTGCGGCGCTTCGGCATCTGGCTGTTGATCATTGCCTGCGGCTGGCTGAGCTGGTCGTTATGGCGGCGGGCGGATATGGGCGCGCTGGCCGCCAGCGCCGGCGACGGCACGCTGCCGTTTGCGGCGGGCTGCGATATCGTGATTTCCATGGCTTTATCCTGGCTGCCGCTGGTGGGGGATTACACCCGTTTCGGCAAAAGCGCCCGGCAAACCTTTTTCGGCACCCTGGCCGGCTATCTGTGCGGCAGTCTGTGGATCATGGCCCTGGGCGGCGCCTATGCCCTGGCGTTCGTCAGCAATAACGATACCAGCGCGCTGCTGGTGGCGTTATCGGGCGCCGCCATGGGCATTCCCCTTTTGCTTATCCTTATCGATGAAAATGAAAACGCCTTTGCCGATATCCATTCGGCGGCTCTGTCGTCGGCGCTGCTGGTGCCGCTGCGGGTGAAACCGCTGACCCTGGTTATCGGCCTGGCCTGTACGCTGATAGCCTGGCGGGTGCCGCTGTCGCAGTATGAAAACTTTCTGCTGCTGATCGGGTCGGTGTTCGCGCCCCTGTTCGGCGTGGTGCTGGTGGAACATTTCCTGGTGCGCCGCCGCCATGACCTGGCCCCGGGCGCCGCCTTGTCATGGCGGGCCTTCCTGGCCTGGGTCTGCGGCATCGCGGTCTACCAGGCCATGTCGCACTGGTTGCCGCAGGTGGGCGCCACCCTGCCGGCGCTGCTTATCTCGGGGCTGCTGCATTGTGCGTTGTCCCGCCGTCCCCGTCAGGTTTAACAGGAAAGCCATGCTTTTATACCGCGTTATCTCATTTTCACCTGTTGCCCAGGTCGCCGACAGGATCGGCGGCCAAGCGGGAAACCGCCCGGCGGCGGCATTATCGCGCGCCTGCCGCCCCTGGGCGGGCATCGCCCTGCTGCTGGCGCTGGCCGGCTGCGGCAGCCAGCAGCGCCAGCCCGCCAAGCCGCAGCCGGCGGACGTCCAGGCGCATATCATCCGGTTACTGCCGGCCAATACCGCCGATCGCGCGGGCTGGGCCAAGGATATCTATACGGCGTTCGCCGTTCGCAATATCGACCCCAATAGCGAGAATATCTGCTCGGTACTGGCGGTAGCCCAGCAGGAATCAGGGCTGCAGGCCGACGCGCCGGTAGCGGGCCTGGGCAAGATAGCCTGGGATGAAATCGACCGCCGCGCCGCGCAGGCGCATATCCCGGCGATCGTGGTCCATGCGGCGCTGCATATCAATTCGCCCAACGGCAAGACCTATAGCGAACGCCTGGACAACGTGCGCAATGAAAAGGAACTGAGCGGCATTTTCGAGGACTTTATCGGCATGGTGCCGATGGGGCAAAAACTGTTCGGCAACCTGAACCCGGTCCATACCGGCGGGCCGATGCAGGTCAGCATCGCCTTCGCCGCCGAACACGCCGACGGCTATCCCTACCCCATCGAGGGCTCGATCCGCCACGAAGTGTTCAGCCGGCGCGGCGGCATGTATTTCGGCATTGTGCATTTACTCGGCTACCCTACCCATTATCCCCGGCAGATCTTCCGCTTCGCCGATTTCAACGCCGGCTGGTATGCCAGCCGCAACGCCGCGTTCCAGAATGCCGTCAATCGCCTCTCCGGCAAGCAGCTGGCGCTTGACGGCGATCTGGTTAACTATGGGTCGGATGCGGCGAGCGCCACGGAACTGGCCGTACGGGCGATCGGCAAGCGTCTGGATATCGGCGACGCGGCCATCCGCCGGGCGCTGGAAAAGGGCGAACGTTTGGATTTTGAAGAAACGGATCTTTACCGGCGCGTGTTTGCCCTGGCCGATAAAACCCAGGGCCAGCCGTTGCCGCGCGCCATACTGCCGGGCATTACCCTGGAAAGCCCGAAAATAACCCGCAAGCTGACCACCGCCTGGTTCGCCAAACGGGTTGATGAACGGCGCCTGGCCTGCCTGGCCCGCGACCGGGCCGGCTGAGGCGTTGGCCTGCGTATGCTGTACCTGAAACCAATGCCGCCGGGTTATCACATTTCATAGCGATCGTTAAAAAAACATTGACGGGCCGGATGCCGCGCCCTAAGTTGATGGCGGGCAGAATCAACGGCCCGCTGTCTATCCTGATGTCCGATAACGATGAGAAGACGAAAAATGGCTAATCCGGCACAACATGACCTGACCTACTACCAGGCTTCGATCCCGGTATTTATCCGGGCACTGAACAATCTGTCCGCGCTGCTGCATAAAGCGGTCGCTTACGCCGCCGAGCAGGGCATCGACGAATCCCAACTGGTCAACGCCCGCCTGGCCCCCGATATGTTCAGCCTGGCCCGGCAGGTGCAGTCGTCCAGCGACGCGGCAAAATCCTGCGCGGCGCGCCTGTCCGGCGGCGACATTCCCAGTTTTCCCGATACCGAGACCACCTTTGAGCAGTTGCAGGAGCGTATCGCCAAAACCATCACCTACCTCAACAGCCTGTCCCAGGATCAGTTTGCCCATAGCGGCGAAAGGCCCATCGTGATGAATATGCGCGGTACGGCGAAAACCTTCACCGGCTATGATTATTTATTCCGCCTGGCGTTGCCGAACCTGTTTTTCCATATCACCACGGCCTATGACATCCTGCGTAACCAGGGCCTGGCTATAGGTAAAAGCGATTATCTGGGTTCATTTGAATAAGTGATTTGACAAGCGATGAGCACGCGAACGCGGCGGATAAACAGGGAGGTTAACGGCGGGAGAAACTATTAAGACGCCGCGCTGACGGCGCAATAATAGCGAATAAAAAAGAACGGAAGGCCGGTTAAACGGCGCTTCCGTTCTTTTTATATTATTCATAAATAACCGCGGTGCCGTGCAGGTTATTCTGACCGGTGGTCGAGGTGATCTGGAACGACTTGGCGCCGGACTGGGCGGCTTTATCGGCCAGCTGGCTTTCCAGCGAGGACAGGTTGCTGCCGCCGGTGGCGGAAATCACCCCGACCTGGCGCTGGTTGGCCGGCGCTGAATTAACCAGGTCGGCGGCGAAGCTACCGAAGGAAATAGCGCTCAGGGCGATGGCGGCAACGGCATATTTTACGTTTTTCATGATAGCGACTCTCTGTATTCAAATGACATTATCATTATCCGCGGGTAAGCGCATAATTAACGATTGTGGGTTTGTTATTTATCTGCGGCGCGGGGGATAGGCCCCGCGGCCGGCCACACTTATTGATAAATCACCGCGGTGCCGTGCAGGTTATTCTGGCCGGTAGTCGAGGTGATCTGGAACGACTTGGCGCCGGACTGCGCGGCTTTATCGGCCAGTTGGCTTTCCAGCGAGGACAGGTTGCTGCCGCCGGTGGCGGAAATCACCCCGACCTGCTGTTGGTCGGCCGGTGCGGCGTTAACCAGGTCGGCGGCGAAGCTACTGAAAGAAACAACGCTCAGGGCGATGGCGGCAACGGCATATTTTACGTTTTTCATGATGTGTACTCTCTAAAGTTAGTCAGGATTCAGTTGGCGACGTTAATTTCTTAACGTTCGATAACTAAATACTATCCTCCCGCGGCGCGGCACGCAACTTATTTTTATTATCGATCGTTAATTTAATAGTTAAGCAACTGATAATAATACGATTAAAGTTGAAAATTTTTTGTCTTTATCCCCTTTACGACCCCCTTGGCAATGCGTCACCTCCCTGCGTTGCCACGTGGTGCTTGTAATTTTCTTAATGATCGTTAATTATATACTGATACATCACCATCATTAAGAGAGGATTTTATGGACACACATCTGACTGCGTGTGTCAAAACCGCCAAAGGACCGGGCCGGCCAAAACAGTTCAGCCGGGAGTGCGCCCTGGATAAAGCGCTGGAACTGTTCTGGCGCCATGGCTATGAAGCCACCTCCATGTCCGATCTGGTGGCGGCCACCGGCGCCAAGGCGCCGACGCTTTATAGCGCGTTTGGTAATAAGGAGGGGCTGTTTCGCGCCGCCGCCGAACGTTATATCGCGCTGTACGCCGAGCGGGGTAAAAACCTGCTGGCCGATGCGGGCCGCCCGCTGGATGAGGTACTGCGGGATTACCTGCGCGACGCCGCAGCGATGTTTACCAATGAGACGCTGCCGCCGGGCTGCTTTTTAATCTGCACCTCTGCGGCGCTGTCTTCGTCCTCGCACAACGTGGCGCTGATGCTGCGCGCCCGCCATCACCGGCAGGAGGATATGCTGCTGGCATTTTTCCGCCAGCGCCAGACGACGGGAGAGCTGGCGGCGGATATTGACGCGGCAGGCCTGGCCAAGAATCTGGTCTGCGCGCTGCACGGCATGTCGGTACAGGCGCGCGAAGGCGCCAGCCGGGATGATCTGCACGCCATCGCGGCCACCTGGATGGCGGTTTGGCCGGCGCTGACCGTACCCAAGCCTGACGCGGGAATGAGGGGCAAGGAGAGTAAAGCGTAGCGCCTTAGCCTTTCGGCAGGCTCAGGCGGCGTTCGACGGCGCTGGCGAGCACTTGCAGCAGGATCACCAGCACCACATAAAACGCGGCGGCCAGCAGGTAGGCCTGAAGATTAAGGAACGTGGCCGACGCCACCATCTGGGCATTGCGCATCAGCTCGGTAACGCCGATAACCGACGCCAGCGACGTTCCCTTAAGCACGATGATAAACTCATTACACAACGGCGGAAACGCCACCCGCAGCGCCTGCGGCAGGATAATGCGCCGCATGGCCTGCGGATAGGTCATGCCGATGGAGCGGGCGGCCTCCATCTGCTCGCTGTGAATCGAGGTAATGCTGGCGCGAATGCTTTCCGCGGTATAGGCGCCGGCGTTAACCGCAAACGCCAGGGTCGCCGCCAGCAGCCGGTTATCCAGCGGGCTGAGCAGGCTTATCAGCAGCGGGCTGCCGGCCTGGCTGGCCCAGGCCGGCAAGCCGAAATACACCAGATACAGCAATACCAGCGGCGGCACGCCGCGAAAAACAGTGACATACGCCAGACAAAACAGCCGCACCGGCATCCGCCGGGATAAACGCCCGAGCGCCACCAGCAAACCGATGACCAGGGCGCCTGCCATAGCGAAGACGGTTAAAGAAAGACCGACCAGCACGCCCTGCAAATACAGCGGCGAATAGGCCGCCACAAATTCCATCATAACCCGCGCCATCCTGTATCAAGATTAAATATTGCCGTCGCCGGCGCGCTTATTTTGCCTCGCTGGCCGTCAGGAACGCCCGGATACGCTCGTTGGGCGGCTCGGCAAAAAACTGCCGGGCCGGCAGGTCGGCCACCACGCGTCCCTGCTCCATAAACACGATGCGATCGGCCACATCGCGGGCAAAGCGCAGCTCGTGGGTGACCATCAGCATGGTACGCCCCTCCTCGCTGAGGCGGCGCATCACCGCCAGCACCTCGCCCACCAGTTCCGGGTCCAGCGCCGAGGTCACCTCGTCAAACAGCAGCACGTCCGGTTCCATACACAGGGCGCGCGCAATGCCGACCCGCTGCTGCTGGCCGCCGGAAAGCCGGGCCGGGTAGGCATGGGCCTTATCCGCCAGTCCCACGGACGCAAGCGTCGCGGTCGCGCGCGCCACCGCCTCGCGATGGGATTGTCCCAGCACCCGCGTCGGTCCCTCAATCAGGTTTTCCAGCACGCTCAGGTGCGGAAACAGCGCAAACCGCTGAAACACCATGCCGGTTTTACGGCGCATCCGGCTGATATTGGCGTCGCTATCCTCCACCCGGCGGTTGCCCAGCTGCCGGTAGCCGATTTGCTCGCCGCGCAGGGTCACGCTGCCGCTGTCGTAGGTATTTAAAAAATTGACGCAGCGCAGCAACGTGGTCTTGCCGGCCCCGCTGGGGCCAATCACCGCCACGGTTTCCCCGCGCGCGATATCAAGATTGACATCGGTCAGGACAGGCACGCCGTTAAACGACTTGCAGAGCTGGCTAATCCGCAGGATCGGCGGCTCTGGCGCCACCGACGGCGTTTCCGTCATTTCCGGCATCTGTTGACCTCATGGGTAACGTTGGCAGTACAATCAGTGTGGCACATTCAGGGTATTGCCGAACCACTTGGTGGCGATGGCGGCCAGGGTGCCGTCCGACTTCATTTTATCAATGGCGGCGTTAACCTGCGCCAGCCCGTCGGTATCCTGCTTGCGCAGCGCCACGCCGTTCAGCTTCACATCGTCGGTGAGCGGCTTCGGCACCACTTTCAGCTTGCCGGCATACTGGCTGGCGGCAATATAGGTACCATTAACGCTTTCCACCGCCACCACGTCGATGCGCCCGAGCATCAGATCATTATAGGCGTCCACCACGGTGTTATAGGTGGCCGGCGTTACCCCCTTCATGCCCTGCAGCGCGGTGGCGGCGGCAGTGTTGACCATCACCCCGACCTTAAGCCCCGGCAAGTCGGCGGCGGTCGCCTGCGGATGCTGGCTGTCGGCGCGCACCACCGCGACAATCGTTTGCGTCATGATCGGCTGGGAAAACGCCACGACTTTCTTGCGCTCGTCGCTTATTACCAGATTGGTGATGGCGTCTATTTTTCCGCCCTGGAGCGCCGGGATAATACCGTCCCACGCCATGCCCTCATAGGACACCGGCACCCCCATATGCTGGCCGAGGGCGGCGGCGAAATCGGCGTCGAAACCGATAAGCTTGCCCGACGGATCGACGAAGGATATCGGCCGGTAGCTGGGATCGGCGCCAACGCGCAGCTGGGTCAGGCCCTGCGCCTGGGCCGACAGGGCGGCGACGGTCAGGCTGGCGGCCAGTACAATCAGCGCCGCGCCGTGCTTAGCAGAAAATCTCATAGGGTGCTCCTTCGGGTGAATGGTTTCAGTCGGTGTGTGGGTGGATGCGAATCGATAAGGCGCGCGTGCCGGGCAGGACCTCGGCGATATCGCCGCGGCCGAGTACGGTCACGGCGTCGAACTGTTCAATCACCAGCGGGCCTGTGGCGCGCCAGTGGTCCGGCAGCGTGGCGCGCTGATAGACCGGGCAGGCGACGCATTCGGCCTCATCAAGCCAGATATCGCGTTGACCGGCCGGTTCGGCCGCCGTCGCGGGCGCGGCGCCGACCTCGCCGCCGCCCCCGCGCGGCCGGCTGATTTTCAGCCGCAGGTTGAGCAGCTCCACCGCCGCAGTGGCGGAGGCGTGGCCGTAGCGCAGCAGATGCTCGGCCAAAAACGCCGAGCGGCTGACGGCCAGGCCCGCCGCGTCCGGCGACGGCAGCGCCACGGTCAGCGCATGGGACTGGCCGCGATAGCGCAGGTCGGCCGACCAGGCGATGGCCAGGTCGCCGGCGCTAAACCCGTCTTCGGCGGCGCGGGCCAGCAGCGCGCCGAGCATCTCGTCGGTCAGTTCCGCCAGTGCGTGGGCATCGATGGCGGACAGCTCCCGCAGCCAGGTGCGCTGGGCGTCATAGGCGATATCCACCGACAAAATACCGTGGGCCGAAAACACGCCGGAAAAATACGGGATCAGCACGCGCGGAATCTCAAGCGCGCGCGCCACGTCGACGGCGTGCAGCGGGCCGGCGCCGCCGAAGGCGATAAGCGTCATGGCGCGCGGATCGTGACCGCGTTCCACCGACATGGCGCGGATGGCGCGCACGATATTGGCGGTGGTGATTTGCAATATGCCGTGCGCCGCCCGCTGCCAGCTGACGCCCAGGGGCGCGGCGATATGCCGTCCGATGGCGGCGACGGCCGCCTCCCGGTCGAGGGGGAATCCGCCGCCGAGCATGCTGTCGACCCCCAGGCGATTGAGCGCCACATGCGCGTCGGTGACGGTGGGCAGTTCGCCGCCGCGGCCGTAGCTCACCGGCCCCGGCGTCGAGCCGGCGCTGCGCGGCCCGACCTTCAGGGATCCGGCGCGGTCCAGATACGCTATCGAACCGCCGCCGGCGCCGATGGTTTCAATTTCCGCCGAGGCCACCGCCACCGGATAGCCGCCGATCGCCCGCTCGTCGGTCACCGGGATGGCGCCGTTGCGCAGCAGGGCGATATCCGAACTGGTGCCGCCGATATCCAGCGTCAGCGCTTCCCCCAGGCCATGGCGGGCGCAGAGATCCAGCGCGCCCACCGCCCCGCCGGCGGGGCCGGACATGGCGCATTTTATCGGGAAACGGCGGGCTTCGGCAAAGGTCAGGCAGCCGCCGGCCGATCCCATGATAAAGGCCCGGGCCGGTCCCTGGTCTTTCAGGGTTTGCAGGCCGGCTAAAAACTGCGCCATCACCGGCATGGTGGCGGCGTTCAGCACCGTGGTGGCGGTGCGTTCGTATTCGCGGAATACCGGCAACACGTCGGAGGACAACGAGACCGGCACCCCCAGCACCGCCAGCTTTTCCAGGATACGCCGCTCATGGTCGGGATTGACGAAGGAAAACAGCAGGCTGACCGCCACCGCCTCCACTTTTTCCTCAAGCAGCTGTTCGATACAGCGGTCCAGCGCGGCCTCATCCAGGGGCAGCAGCACCTCGCCACGATGATCGAGGCGTTCCGGCACCTCCAGGCGCAAATGCCGGGGCGCCACCACCGGCGCGCGCCGGGCGTGCAAATCATAGGAGGACGGCCGGGTCATGCGGGCAATTTCCAGCACATCGCGAAAGCCCGCCGTGGTCACCAGGGCGGTCTTGGCCAGCGCGCCTTCCAGCAAGGCATTGGTCACCACGGTGGTGCCCACCACCGCGGCATCGATGTCGGCGGCGCCGGCATTCATCTGCCGCGCCAGCCCGTCCAGCGCCGCCAGGATGTCATTGCCCTGATCGCCCTTGCGGTGAAGGACTTTGGCGATGCGGGTTTCGCCGGTGGCGGGATTGGTCACCACCACGTCGATAAAGGTGCCGCCGACGTCAACGGCGGCCAGTAATCCGCTCATGCCTGAGCCTCCCTGATGTGGATATCGCCATAGCCGTATAGCCGGTCCTGCGCGCGCGCCGGCGCGGCGCGTTCGCACGGCGGGCCGTAGCCGCCGCCGCCCGCCGTTTCCACCCGGATGACCGTGCCCGCCGCCGCGGAGAGTTCGCTAAAACCCGTGATGGGCAACGGCGCGGCGTCCGGTGCGGTGACGGTAATGCGCGTCGGCGCGCCGGCGCCGCCGCCCAGCAGGCCGCCCGGCCCGTGCGTGGGCATGCTGACCTGGAAAGAGCAGCGCACCGGCGTCAGCACCTGGAATTCCCGGCGCAGGCCAAAGCCGCCGCGCTGGCGTCCGGCGCCTGCGGAACCCGGCACCAGTTCATAACGTAAAATACGCACCGGCAAACTCATTTCCAGCACTTCCACCGGCGTGTCGTGCAAATTGGCCACCGGCGGGATCATGCCGCTCTCGCCGTCGGCCACGTTGCTGGCGCCCGAACCGCCGCCCAGCGCCTCGCCATAGGCAAAAAGCCGGCCGGTCAGCGGGTTCATGCCGCCGAAAGAAAACACCCCGCCGCCGCCGGTGCCGGCCAGCACCCGTTCCGGCGCAAAGGCGGACAGCGCGTCCATCAGCGCCTCAAAGGTATGATAGGACACCTGGGTGGCGGCGGAAATGGCCGCCGGGAAAACGGGGTTGAGAATGGAACCCGCGGGAATGGCGATTTCAAGGGCGCGGTACATGCCGGCGTTGGCCGGGATGCCCTGCGCCAGGGTGATGCGGATGGCCATGTACACGCAGGCCAGCGTATTGGCCAGGCAGGAATTAAACGGGCTGTTGGTCTGCGGGCCGCTGCCGGAGAAATCAATCTTCAGGCGATCGCCCTGATGGGAAAGCGCCACCCGCAGCGGGATCATCTCGCCGCCGAAATCCGCCGCCGCCGCGCCGTACCAAATCTCGTCGGGCAGCGCGGCGATACAGGCGCGGGTCGCCGCCTCCGACCGGCGGATAATCTCGGCCAGGGCGTAACGTAGCTGATCGGTATCATAGCGGCGCGCCAGTTCGTCAATGCGGCTCTGGGCGACGCGGATGGTGGCGATTTGCGCGCCGAGATCCGCCATGCGCTCGTCGGGCAGGCGCGAGTTGGCGGCGATAATGGTCAGGATATTGTTATCCACCAGGCCGGCGGCCGCCAGCTTCACCGGCGGGATGCGCAGGCCCTCATGGAAGATCTCGGTGGCGGTGGCGGGCATGCTGCGCGGCGTCAGGCCGCCCACGTCGGTATGGTGCGCCATGCTGGCGCCGAAGCCGACCATCCGGCCGCCGGCGAACAAGGGCCCCGCGACGATAAAATCCGGCAGGTGATTGGCGCCATAATACGGATCGTTGACCAGGAACACGTCTCCCGGCGCCATCTCCGCCGCCGGGAACGCCGCCAGGATATGGCGCAGCGCCCCCGCCATCACACCGAGATGGATGGGAATATGCTCCGCCTGCACGGCGATATCGCCGGCCACGTCATAGACGCTGCATGAGCAGTCGCGCCGCTCCTTGATATTCGGCGAGTGGCTGGAACGCACCAGCGACTCGGCCATTTCATCGCAGATGGAATGGAAGGCGTTGCGGACAAGCTCGATGGCTATCTGGTCCAGCGGCGCTGTTTGGTTCATCGCGGATCCCGTATCAGGAAAAGATTGTGTTCCGAGTTCTAACACAGTAAAAATAAGTTCAGCAACAAGAATAGGGTTCACATACATGAACGAAGTCAAAAGCGCGGTGCGCGTATTGGAAGTACTCGAACTGCTGGCGCAGGCGGAAAAACCGCTCGCCCTGAAAGAGGTGGTGGACGAGTTGGGCTACCCGAAAAGCAGCACCCATAACCTGCTGGCGACCCTGGTGGCGCGCGGCTATGCGGTGCGCGGCGAGGCGGATCGGTATACGCTGAGCGACACGTACCGCAACGGCCCGGGCTGGATCTGCGGGCCGGAGGCCAGGCTGATTGAACTGGCCGGGCCGGTGATGCGCGAACTGCGCGACGGCTGCGGCGAAACCATCATGCTCGGGGTGCTGAACCACGATTGCCGGCTGAAAACCCTGGAGCGTTGCAGCGGCACCCAACCGGTGCGTTACGAGTCGCCGCTGGGCAGTTGCCTGCCGTCTTATTGCACCGCCATGGGGCGCGCCCTGCTGGCCGCCCGGGACGACGGCCAGATCGAGCGTTACCTCGCCCATGAACGCATCGTGCAATACACCCGGCATACCCTGGTGGACCGCGATCTTATCCGCCAGCATATCGCCAAGGCCCGCCGGGAGGGCTTCGCGGTGTCGGATCAGGAGATGGATATTGGCGGTTCGGGGGTGGCGGCGCCGGTGCTGAACGCCAAGGGGGAAACCGTGGCCGCGCTGAATGTGGCGGCCCTTTCCAGCCGTTTTGCCGAGCGGCGCGAGGATATTATCGCGGCGGTGAAACGCCATGCACTAGTATTGAGCAACCGGCTGGGCTGGCACTGAAGCAGGCCGGCCGGCGATGAAACACGTCCGCCGGCATTAGCGCCCGGCGGGCCGCAACGGCATCAGGCGGCAAGGGTCGCGCCGCCGTCGATGACGATATCCTGCAAGGTAATATGGCCGGCATGTTCCGAGGCCAGGAACAGCACCGCGTCGGCAATCTCGCGCGGCCGGGCGATTTTCCCCAGCGGAATGCCCAGCTTGAATTGCCCGGGAAAACCGGCAATGGTCCGCTGTTCCGCATCCGCGCTTTGCCACAGGCCGCGCTGCATCGGCGTATCGGTCGAGCCGGGCGACACCAGGTTGCAGCGCACTCCGAACGGCGCCATTTCCAGCCCGACGGTCATGCACAGGCTTCTCAGCGCCGCTTTCGAGGCGCAGTAGGCGGACATGCCCACGCGCGGCACGTGGGCGGCGTTGGAGGCGATGCTGACGATGGCGCCTGCCCGCTGGCGGCGAAATACCGGCAGGGTATGGTGAAAAAGGTTAAACGCGCCGCCGGCGTTGACCGCCATGCAGTCTTGCCAGTCCTGGAGGTCCAGGCTATCGGTGGCCCCCATGCGCAGGATGCCGGCGCCGTTGACCAGGACATCCAGCCGTGGGTTTTCCTCAAGCAGCGCCCCGCACACCCGTCCGACCTGGGGGGCATCGGTGATATCCAGCAATTGCGTGCGAAACGGGTAGCCGTCGCCGGCAAAGCGCCGGTCCAGTCCGACCACGTCGGCTCCGGCCTCGCTGAACGCCAGCGCGGTCTGGTAGCCGATGCCCTGACCGGCGCCGGTCACCCAGACGCGCTTACCGCTGAAATCCAGGCTGATAGTCATACGTTATGCTCCGGCGCCAGTAATTGCCACCAGCCGTTAAGGGTCGGGTTCCGCGCCAGCGCGACAAAATCCAGCCCCGCGCGCGCCTGCCGCCAGCGGGTGGCCAGCGTCATGATGCGCACCGAATCCAGGCCGTAGTCGATCAGGTTGTCATCATCGCCCAAATCACCGCAGTCGTCGTCGAGCATCGGCAGGATCAGCGCGCGCAGGTGCGCCTTGCTGATGGGCGCCGGCAACAAATCGGCGGTCATCAGCACGCGCCCGCAGCGGCCGGCGGCATAACGCAGGGCCATCAGATGGTCGTCGCGGGTAAAATCGGCCAGGGCGTCCGCCACCAGCAACGGTTTGATATTGCGCATAAACGCATCGGCGGCGGTCATCAGGCAGCCGATATGCGCATAAACGCCGCAGATAATAAGCTGGTTGCGGCCGCGCTCGGCCAGCATATCCGCCAGCGGGGCGCGGTGAAAGGCGCTGTAACGCCATTTGACCAGGACCTGGTCATCGGCGTCGGGCGCGAGGGCGGCGATGACCGCCTGCTGTTCGGGATACTGGTTTAACCCCGGCCCCCACATATCGTTTAACAGCCCGCGATCTTCCTCGCTCTGCCGCGCCGGCTGGGCGGTGTAAAACACCGGAATGCCCTGCGATTTACAGTAGCGGCGCAGGGCGGCGATATTCTCCACCAGCCGGCTGACCAGCGCGCTGTCCCCGCCCCAAAAGTTAAGGAAATAGTCCTGCATATCATGGATAAGCAGCGCCGCGCGCTGCGGCTCAAAGGCCCAGTTGACCTTATTGGCGGGCAGTTCCGCCGGAGTGGGCATGGCATAGGAAACCAGTTTCGGGATGGCCATTTATTTTTCTCCTGTGGCGGGGGTGGCGGTGGCGGCGTCGATCAGCAGGCGCAGTCGTTTTTTATCGACCTTGCCCACCGGCGTAAGGGGCAAGGCGTCCACCCGTTCAAAACGGTCGGGCAGTTTAAATTCCGCCACCCCCAGCTGGCGCAAATGGCGGCGCAGCGCCACCGGTTTGATCTCCTGCGTGACGACAATATAGGCGCAGCTCTTTTCCCCCATCAGCGCATCGGTCATGGATACCAGGGCCGCATTCACCACGTGCGGATGGCGCAGCAACAGGTTCTCGACTTCTTCGGCGGCAATCTTTTCCCCGCCGCGGTTGATCTGGTCTTTTTCGCGTCCCTGTACTTTCAGGTAGCCGTCGTCCGTCAGCTCGATTAAATCGCCGGAACAATAAAACCCGTCGGCGTCAAACGCCGCGGCGTTGTGCTCCGGGCTTTGGTAATAGCCGCGAAACGTATAGGGCCCGCGCGTCATCAGGCGTCCCACGCGGCCCGGCGGCAGCGGATTGCCCTGCCCGTCGGCCACCCAGACTTCATCATCCGGCGATATCGGACGGCCCTGGGTGGTAAAGATATGTTCGTCGTCATCGTCCAGCCGGGTGTAGTTCACCAGCCCTTCGGCCATGCCGAACACCTGCTGCAGCCGGCAGCCCAGCTCCGCCGGAATGCGCGCGGCCAGGGCCTCGCCAAGCTTGGCGCCGCCGACCTGCAATAATTGCAGGCTGGCCAGCTGCCCGCTGTCGCCCCATTGTTCCATCGCCTGCAGCCACAGCGTCACGGCGGGCGGCACCAGCCCGGTGACGGTGATCCGGTGCTGCGCTATCAGCGGGAAACAGACGTTGGCGCTCGGATCGCTGGCCAGTACCACGCTGCCGCCGCCGTAAAACACGCCCAGCGCGCCCGGCGAGCTCAGCGGGTAGTTATGGGCCGCGGGCAGCGCGCACAGGTAGCGGGTATCCTCATCGAAACGGCAGATGTCCACGCTGGCGCGAATACTGTAGTAGTAGTCGTTATGGGTGCGCGGAATCAGCTTCGGCGTGCCGGTGCTGCCGCCGGACAGCTGGAAAAAGGCCACCTCGTCGGCGGGCGACGGGGCGGCGGTGAACGCGCCCGGCGCTTCGTCGAATAATGCCTGTAAACTTGTTTGCGGCGCGTCGTCGCCGCGCATCGCCACCACCCGCAGCGACGGATGCTGCCGCCGCAGTTCATCGATAAAGCCATTATCGCTGAACAGCCCATGCTGCCGGTCGGCAATCAGCAGCGCCGGCCTGATTTGCAGCGCATAGGCGGTAAGTTCGCTGCGCTGGTGGCTGAACAGGGCATTTACCGGCGCCACGCCGATTTTCAGCAGGGCGAACAGCACCAGGTAAAATTCCGCCACGTTGCCCAGCTGCACCAGCGCGGTATCCCCCGCCGCCAGCCCGCGCCGGGCAAGGGCCGCGGCCAGCCGGTCGGACAAGGTGTTGACATCCCGGTAGCTCAGGCGGCGCTCGCCGCAGGCCACCGCCAGCGCGCCGCTGTCTTTACGGCGGTCGATAATATCGGTCAGGGGTAAGTCCAGCCAGTATCCCCTGGCGCGGTAGCGGGCCGCGAACTCATCCGGCCAACGGTTAAATACAATGCTCATCATCTCTCCTGTTAATGCAATCCAAACGCGCTCAGCATGGTATCGAGCTTGACGCCGGTTTCGCGCCACTCCGCGTCGGGGAGGGAGGCGGGCACGATGCCGGCGCCGGCGAACAGCCGCACCTGGTTGCCCGCCACCCTGGCGCAGCGGATGGTTACCACCCATTCGCCATTGCCCTCCTCGTCGCACCAGCCCACCATGCCGCCGAACAGATCGCGGTCGAAGGGCTCCAGGGTCTGGATTAAGCGGCGCGCGCGATCGGTGGGGGCGCCGCACAGCGCGGGCGTGGGATGCAGCAGGCAGGCCAGCGCCAGGGCGTTGACGGCGGGGTCCGCCACCTCGCCGTCGATGGCGGTGGCCAGATGCCAAAGGGTGGGCGTATTGACCAGGCCGGGTACGGGCGGCACGTTTAAACCCGCGCTGTAGGGCGCCAGCACTTCGCGCATCTGGTCGATAACCAGCTGATGCTCATAGCGGTCCTTGACTGAATCCAGCAATTGGCGGCCGGCGGCGGCGTCACGGCCCGGCTCGGCGTCGCGCCGGGCGGAACCCGCCAGCGGCGTGGAGTAAAACCGGTTGCCGGTCTTGCGCAGCAGCAGCTCCGGGCTGGCGCCCAGCAGGGCGCCGTTGTCGAGGGGAACATGGAAATTGTAACTGGCGGGATTTTGGGCCGCGATGCGCCGCATCAGGGCCGCGGTATTCACCGGTTCCCGGGTGGTGATATCCAGCAGGCGCGCGAGCACCACTTTACTCAGCCGTTGCTGGCCGGTGGCCTCCACCGCCCGCGCCACCATGTGTTTAAAGTCGCGCTCCGGCGGTCGCTCGATTTTGCCGGTTACCTGCGGCAAGGGTTCGGCGGGCACATTCCGGCTTTGCAAAAACATCTCGCGATCGAACCCCTGGCTGCGCTGCGGGATAAACAGCGCCGCGGGCCGGTCGGCATCGAAGGGAATGGCGCCCACCACCAGCGGCCGTTCAATGCCGGCGTTTCTGGCGCGCCGGAAGGCGTGGCGCAGCTCCCGCTGAAACACGCCATCGGGCTGATCACCCCTGCCCGCGGGCGCGCTGATGGCGCAGAAACGACCCTGGGTAACGAAGCTGCGATAAGGCGACATGAAAAAAAATCCGTTTATAAGGGCATCCGCGTCGCCTGGTGTTGTCTGTCGAAACAATGAAAATTCCACGTGACGATCTCCGCTATTATCAAATGATAAACACAATAATAATAATTATCATTTGTATTGATAGCACATAAACTACGTCGTAGAATCTGCCGTGTCAATGAACGTAAACACTGCCTCACCCGCGCAAGGGTGGATTTGATTGCCCGTTTTTTGTCATCATAAGGCGGACAAAACCAGCCCCTACCCCAGGAATACCAGACATGATCACTCTATTGTCCCGGCACCGATCCGCCTGCAATTGGCTCGCCCTGATGGCCCTGCCCTTACTGCTGGCGGCCGCGTCCCCGTGCGCCGCTGAGAACGGCTGGCCGCGGCAGGTGGCGGGCGCGCATGGCGCCATTACCCTGGATCACATGCCGCAGCGCATCGTATCCACAAGCGTCACCCTTACCGGCTCGCTATTGGCCATCGGGGCGCCGGTGATAGCCAGCGGCGCCACCACGCCGAATAACCGGGTCGCGGACGAACAGGGCTTTTTTCGCCAGTGGAGCGATGTCGCCCGGCAGCGCGGCGTCAAACGCCTGTACATCGGCGAACCGGATGCCGAGGCCATCGCCGGCCAGAATCCCGATTTGATTATTATCGCCGCCGCCGGCGGCGATTCGGCCCTGCGCCTTTACGATCAGTTGTCACCGCTGGCGCCGACCCTGGTGGTCAATTATGACGATAAAAGCTGGCAGGACCTGGCCCGGGAGCTGGGACAAGCCACCGGCCATGAAGCGCAGGCCGCGGAGGTCATCGCCCGCTTCGACGCCCGCCGGCAGGCGCTGAAACAGCATCTGGCGCTGCCGCCGCAGCCGGTATCCGCCCTGGTATACCAGCCGGACGGCAAAGCCGCCAACCTGTGGACCGCCGATTCGCCGCAGGGCCAGCTGCTGCGCCAGCTGGGCTTTACGCTGGCCGAACCGCCCGCTATCCCCGCTGGCGGCAGAAGCATGGGCGTGCGCAAGGATATCGTCCAGCTGTCCGGCGAAAACCTGGCCGCCGGCCTGAACGGGCAAACCTTCCTGCTGTTTGCCGGCGATGACGCCAGCGCCCGGTTGCTCTTGGCCAATCCGTTCCTGGCGCATCTGCCGGCGGTGCAAAACCGCCGGGTCTACGCCCTTGGCAACGACACCTTCCGCCTTGATTACTACAGCGCCAGCAATGTGCTGGCCCGCCTGGAACAGCTGTTCGCCAAGCCGTGATCTTTCCCCGTCCTGCCGCGTGGCTAACCGCGTCATGCCGCGGCCATTCCCAGCCGGGCGGGGATTCATGGCGGTTATGGCTCACTGCGGCCGGCGGGCGGGATTTCATCCGCCGGCCGGCCCTGATCCCGATGCCGCGCCATATCCACGGCGCGCAGGCCCCGCAGCGCCAGCGCCGGCAGTAGCCCCGCCAGGGCCGCCGCCAGGCCGAACGCCGCGGCGGCCAGCCCCGGCGGCATCAGGGTGCCCAACCCCCCCAATACCAGCGCCCCCAGCGCGTCGCCGGTGACGTTCTGCGCGGTCCACAGGCCGTTGATGCGGCCCAGCAGATGATCCGGCGTCAGCTGTTGTATCAATGCATATTGCAGCAGCGAGTTGATGGCGCTGAAATAACCAAAGCCCGCCAGACACAGCAGCGCCAGCGCGTAGAACGGCATCAGGCTGCATGCCGCGACGCAGATAAACGCCATGACGGCGGTAAGCAACAGCATTCTTCCCGGCCGCGCCGTGGCGGCGACGCGGCCGCTGGTAAACGCGCCTATCGCCGCGCCCAGGGGCACCGCCGCATACATCAACCCCAGCCGGGCGGCGTTGATATGCCAGCTTATCGCCAGCGCCGGGTAAAGCACCCGTACCGCGCTTGCCATGGTCAGCAGGGCGCCGATCAGCGCCACCAGGCCGATGGTTTTATGACGAAACAGATAGGCCATGCCGCCGGCCAGCGCGTGCAGCGGGTGTTCCCGGGGCTGGGGAGGCGGCGCCAGCCTGGGCAGGCGCAGCAGCGGCAACAGCGTCAGCAGCGTGCCAAGCGCCGCCAGCCCGTAGTTCCAGGCCACCCCGCCGGAGGCGATGACCAGGCCGCCCGCCGCCGGTGATAAAATGGCGCCGAAGCGCACGGTCAGCATGCTGATGGCGCCCGCCTGCATGACATTTTCCCGCCCGACCAGCGACGGCGTGGCGGCCAGCAGCGCCGTCACCCCCACCGCGCCAAAAAAACCATCCCACACCGCCAGCAGATAAATCGCGAACAGGGACGGTACCGGCAGCAGCGCGTTAAGGCACAGGCCGATAAACCCCACCCCGCAGGTTGCGCGGGCAAACAGGATAAGCCCGCGCCGCTCGCGGCGATCCGCCATCACCCCGCCGGCCAGCAGGCCGACGAACATACCGCCGCCCGCCAGCGTCACCGCCAGCCCGACCTGCAGGGTGGACCCCGTCATGGCCTGTATCTGCACCGGCACCGC
Source organism: Sodalis sp. C49 (assembly GCF_046352915.1). NCBI lineage: Bacteria > Pseudomonadati > Pseudomonadota > Gammaproteobacteria > Enterobacterales > Bruguierivoracaceae > Sodalis > Sodalis sp. C49. The sequence continues at coordinate 3,066,191 of NZ_CP163303.1, forward strand.
CACCGCCAGCATGCCGAGCGCCAGGATGGACAAAAACCGCGCGATAAAAACCGCCCGGAAGGCGGGGTGGGTTTTCAGCAGGCTGATATCGAGTAAATACGAGGGTTTTTGCATAAGACGCTAACTATCCGGGGAATTCGACGCCACTGTGCGCTGCAATCAGGGAAGCAGTCATGCTATCATAAGTTATTGCGAGTAATAACGATAATAAATATCATTATCATATAATTTATGGTTTAGTCTTTTATGCGCCATTATTACGGATTGCTGTTAAGCGGCGTGCTGTTGGCATTATTGATGGCGGCGAGCCTGTTTATCGGCGCCAAAACCATTCCCGCCGACCAGGTATTGCCCGCGCTGACCGGCGCCTGCCGCAGCCCGGATTGTATTATTATCCTCGAGAGCCGCCTGCCGCGCACGCTGGCCGGGCTGCTGGCGGGCATCGCCCTGGGGCTGTCCGGCGCCCTGATGCAAACCCTGACCCGCAATCCGCTGGCCGACCCCGGCATTCTTGGCGTCAACGCCGGCGCGGGGTTCGCCGTGGTGCTGGGCATCACCTTTTTCGGCGCCGCCTCCATCGATCGCTACCTGTGGTTTGCCTTTGCCGGCGCGCTGGCCGCCGCCCTGCTGGTGGCGTTAATCGGCGCGGCGGGCGGCGGGCGGCTGAACCCCATTCGCCTCACCCTGGCGGGCGTGGCGCTGGGCGCGGTGCTGGACGGCATGGCCTCCGGTATTTCCTTGCTCAATCCCCTGGTCTACGACCAATTGCGCTTCTGGCAGGCCGGTTCGCTGGATATCCGCAGCATGGCGGCGGTAAACGCCGTTATCTGGCCTATCGTCCTGGGCACCGGCCTGACGCTTTGGCTAACGCGGGCGCTCAATACCCTGGGCATGGGCAGCGAACTGGCGACGGCGCTGGGCTCGCGGGTGGGCCTGACGCAGCTGCTCGGCCTGGCGGCCATTACCCTGTTATGCGGCGCGGCTACGGCGCTGGCGGGGCCGATAGCCTTTATCGGGCTGATGATGCCGCATATCGCGCGCTGGATAGCCGGCCCGGACCACCGCTGGCTGCTGCCCTGGACGCTGCTGCTTACGCCGCTGCTGCTGCTGGGCAGCGATATGGCGGGCCGGGTGATGGTGCCCGGCGAGCTGCGCGTATCGGTGATAACGGCGCTGCTCGGCGCGCCGGTGCTGATAGCCCTGGTACGCCGCCACCGGATGATAAGCCGGTGATGATGGCGAACCGGCACGCCCGGATCAGGACGTCGCTGACCGTCGGCATCCTGCTGCTTGCCTGCCTTGCGCTGGCGATTTACGCCCTCGGCGCCGGGTCGCTCCCGCTTCCGGCCCGGCAGGTGGTGGACGCCCTGCGCGGCGCGGCGGCGCACAATATCCAGGTTATCGTGACGCAATGGCGGCTGCCCAGGGTGGCGATGGCGTTATTGCTGGGCGCGGCGTTGGGCGCCAGCGGCGCTATTTTCCAGTCGTTGATGCGCAACCCGCTCGGCAGCCCGGATGTCATGGGTTTCAATACCGGCGCGCACAGCGCCGTATTGATAGCGATAGTGCTGTTCAACAGCAGCTATCTGGGCATAACCGGCGCGGCCCTTGCCGGCGGCCTGCTGACCGCCGCCATAGTCTACCTGCTGGCCTGGCGCAACGGCATCCAGACCTTCCGGCTCATTATCGTCGGCATTGCCGTTCGCGCCCTGCTGGTATCGCTTAACACCTGGCTGGTGGTCAGCGCCTCGCTGGAATCCGCCCTGACCGCCGGGCTATGGAGCGCCGGATCGCTTAACGGCATGACCTGGGCGAAATGCCCGCCGGTGGCCGTGCCGATTGTCCTGGCCTTTGCCCTGGCCCTGGCTTTATCGCGGCGCATGCGCCTGTTGGAAATGGGCGATGACGCCGCCTGCGCGCTCGGCGTGCCGGTGGAAAGATCGCGACTAGGATTGATGCTGGCGGGCGTGGCCCTGACCGCCGCCGCCACGGCCGCCGCCGGCCCCATTTCCTTTATCGCCCTGGTGGCGCCGCAGATTTCACGCCGCCTGGCGGGCAGCCAAACCCTGGCGATCCCCCTGGCGGCCCTGACCGGCGCGCTGCTGTTGCTGGCGGCCGACCTCGCCGCACAGCGTATGTTTACGCCTTATCAGCTTCCGGTCGGGGTGGTTACCGTCAGCATCGGCGGCCTCTATCTGATCGGCTTATTAATCCGGGAGTCGCGAAAAAAATGAGCGCCCTTACCCCGTCGTCCAGCCGCCTGCGGGCGGAAAATCTTACGCTCGCCTATGATAAAAAAGTGATTGCCCGCGATCTGTCCATCACCATCCCCGATGGTGAACTGACGGTGATCATCGGCCCCAACGCCTGCGGCAAATCGACGTTGCTGCGCACGCTCAGCCGCCTGATGCGGCCAGGCGGGGGCAACGTATGGCTGGACGGCCGGGAGATCGGCGCCTACGCCACCAAGGAGGTGGCGCGGCGCCTGGGATTGTTGCCGCAAAGCTCCAGCGCGCCCGGGGATATCACGGTGGGCGATCTGGTGGCGCGCGGACGCTACCCGCACCAATCGCTGTTAAGCCGCTGGAGCGGGCGCGATGAACAAGCGGTGCAGGAAGCGATGCGCGCCACCGGCGTCGCCGGGCTGGCGGAACGGCCGGTGGATACCCTGTCCGGCGGCCAGCGGCAGCGGGTATGGATCGCCATGGTGCTGGCGCAGCAAACGCCGCTGCTGCTGCTGGACGAACCCACCACCTGGCTGGATATCGCCCATCAAATAGACCTGCTGGAACTGATGCGCGAGTTGCACCGCGCCGGCCATACGCTGGTGGTGGTGCTGCACGATCTTAATCACGCCTGCCGCTACGCCACCCATCTGGTGGCGATGCGCGACGGGCGTATCCTGGCCCAGGGGGCGCCCGTGGACATCGTCACCGCCGAACTGGTGGAGGCGGTATTCGGCCTGCGCTGCATGATCATCGACGATCCGGTATCCCATACGCCGATGATCGTGCCGCTGGGCCGGGGCTGACGCCTACAGTTCCCTGAGCGCCTGGTTAAGCAAGGGTCCGAGCACCTGGAACGACGCGGGCGAAATAATATCCACATGGGCGCAGTCCAGTTCGTGCACGCGCAGCCGGTCCACATAATCTGACCAGGTCCGGCGCACGTCCATAGCGGCGGGCAGCGTGCGCCGGGCCACGAACAGCGTGGCTTCTCCGGCAAAATACGCGCTGCGGCTGGCCGCCAGCAGGCGTACCGAATCCGCATAGTTGCCCTCGATGGCATCGAACAGCCGCCGCTGTTCGTCCCCCGCCGGCTCCGCAATACCCTGTTGCGCGGCGATGAACTGCTCGCGCTCGCGCCGCACTTCCTCCAGCACTTCGGGGTCCAGCACATGTTTACCCTGCACCGCGTCCCAATTGCGCGTCTCCGGCGGGTAGGTATCGAGCAGGCCGAGAAACGCCACCGTTTCCCCCGCCGCGCGTAAACGGGCGGCAATGCCCTGCGCCAGCGTGCCGCCCAGCGAATAGCCGATAAAATGATAAGGGCCGTGCGGCTGTATGCCGCGCACCGTCAGCAGATGCGCGTCGCACACCTGCTCCAGCGTGCCGCACCGCTGCAGCGGACCGTCCGGACGCGGCGATTGGATACCCACCAGCGGCCAGCGCGGATCGATATAGCGCCGCAGCACGCTGAACTGCCAGGCGAAACCGGAGGCGGGATGAAAGCAAAACAGCGGCGGGCCCTCGCCCTGGCGCAGCGGCAGGACCGCGTCCAGTCCGGAACGCCGGATAGCATCGCCGGGGTCGTTATCCACCTCATCATCAAACAGCGCGGCCAAGCGCGCCACCGTCGAGGCCACCATCACCTGTCCGACGGTTACCGGCTTACCCACGTCGCGGCGCAGCTCCGCCGCCAGCCGCATCGCCAGCAGGGAATGGCCGCCAAGGGCAAAAAAGTCATCATCGACGGACCCGATCTCCTGTTGCAACAGTTGCGCAAACAGCGCGGCTACCCGCCGCTCGATGGCGGTTTGCGGCGCTCGTCCCCGTGTCGCCCGACGCGACTGGGGTAACGGCAGCGCCTTGCGATCCAGTTTACCGTTGGCGCTGAGCGGCAGGGCCGGAAGTTCGACCAGCGCCACCGGCACCATATGCGCCGGCAGCCGTTCGGCCAGGGCGTCGCGCAGCGCCTCGGGGTGCAGCCTTTCACCCGGCTGCGCCACCAGATAGCCGACCAGTTGCCGCGCATCGCCGCCGATGCCGGCATCAGGCGCGGCGCCCAATACCCGGGCATGGGTCACCGCCTGGCGCACGCCCGGCAATAACAGCAGCGCATGGTCGATTTCACTTAACTCCACCCGCTGCCCGCGGATTTTAAGCTGATCGTCGCTGCGGCCCAGGTACTCCACCGCGCCATTGTCCAGCCAGCGGGCAACATCGCCGGTGCGGTACATCCGCCCGCCGTCGCCGTCGGGATCGGCCACGAACCGGCTGGCGGTCAGCTCCGGGCGCGCCAGGTAACCCTGGGCCAGCTGAACGCCGGTCAGGTAAAGATCCCCCGCAACGCCCGGCGGCACCGGCCGCAGCCGCCCGTCAAGAATGCGCAGGCCGGTATTCCATACCGGGAAGCCGATCGGCACATGCGCCCCGCGCACCGCCGCCAGCGTCTCGCCGTGGGCCGGGTACCAGCTGACGTCCACCGCGGCCTCGGTGGGGCCGTAGAGGTTATGCAGCTCCACCCCGGTGCGCCGCTGCCACAGGCGCGACAGTTCGGCGGGCAACGCCTCGCCGCTGCAAAATACCCGCCGCAGGGTGGCGCAGCAGGCGATGGCGCCGTCATCGGCAAGTGAGGCGACAAACGCCGCCAGCATCGAGGGGACGAAATGCAGGGTGGTAACGCGGTAATCGGCGATAAGCTGCAGCAACACCTGCGGATCGCGGTGGGCGTCCGGCGGCGCCATGACCAGCCGCGCGCCGTTGATAAGCGGCCAGAAAAATTCCCACACCGATACGTCAAAGCTACAGGGGGTTTTTTGCAGCACCGCGTCATCCGCGCTCAGCGGATAGCGATCCTGCATCCACAGCAGCCGGTTGACGATGGCGTCATGGGCCACCACCACGCCTTTCGGCCGTCCGGTCGACCCGGAGGTATAGATAATATAAGCGGGATGATGGGCCGACGGCCGGGGGAAATCCCGCGGCAGCCGCGGGTCCGCGGTCAACGGCGCCTCATACAGCAACAGATCGCCGCGGCCGTCGAACCGCGCGGCCTGTCCGGCGCAGGTGATAATCAGCCGCGGCCGCGCATCGTCCAGCATCAGTTGCAGCCGCTCGTCCGGATAACCGGTGTCCAGCGGCAGGTAGGCGGCGCCCACCTCGATAACCGCCATCAGCGCCAGCGTCAGGAATACCGAGCGCGGGAGCGCGACGGCGACGATATCGCCCGGGCGCACCCCCTGCGCCGCCAGCCGTTGCGCCAGCGCCAGCACCTGCCCGCGGGTTTCGCCGTAGGTCAGGCGGCGCCGCGCATCCGCCAGCGCCACGGCCTGGGGCGTGCGCAACGCCTGGCGTGCCAGCAGGGTGGCGAGCGTATCCGGCGCCAGCGTTTTACCGGTATCATTGATGCGCGCCAGCAGCGCGCGGTCGGCCTCGCCCAGCAAATCGGCCTGGCCGCATGGCAGCGCGGGATCGGCGGCAAACTGGCGCAGCAGCAGCGGCAGGCGCCGGGCATGGCCGGCCAGCTCGCCGGCGGTATACCGCTCGGCGTTGGCCACCAGTTCCACCGCTACCGTTTCTTCCCCAAGATAGAGCGCGATTTCCAGATCGCGCACCGGCCCGGAAGCCAGCGCGTGCGTCACGCCCTCCACCCCGGCGAAATCAAGCTGGAAGTCGAACATCTTCAGATTAAATACCGGGCCGAACAGCGGTTGTTCATCCCCTGTGCGGCCCAGGTCGCGCAGTACCTGTTCCGCATCATAACGCTGATGGCGGCGCAGGCTCTTGAGCTCGCCGGACAGGGCGGCGGCCAAGGCGCCCAGCGTCTGCCCCGGGCCGACGGTCACGGCCAGCGGCAGGACATTGATCACCGGACCGGTGGCATCCAGGGCGGCCGAGGCCATACGGCGCATAAAGATAAAACCGGCGGCATAGGACGGTTGCCCGCACAGCCGGGCAAACCATAACGCCACCAGCGCCAGGGCCAGATCGGCGATGCCCGGCGCGCGCTCCTCCCCCGTGACCAGGCCGGCGAACAGCCGGCTATCGAGATCAAGCGCATAACGCAGCACATGGGTGGTGGCGGCCTGGCCGGACAACGGTTTGAGCGACAGCGTGCCCGGCGCCGGCAGTCGGCCGGTTTTTTCGCGCCAGAAAGCGGCGTCGCGGCGCCAGGCATCCGACTGATAATACGCCTGATATTCCTCCACCACCGCCTGAAAGGGGGTAAAAGGCGACGGCGGCGGCGTTTCCCGGCGCATGAAGGCGCTATACAGCACGGCGATGCGGCGGGTGATGGCGGTAAAACTAAAGCCGTCGACGATCAGATGATGATAGCGCTGATACCAAAACCAGCGATCGCGGGCCACGCGAATCAGCAGATGCCGGTACAACGGTTTGCCGCTCAGCACCCGCAGATCTCCCGCCAGATCCTGCTGCATCAGCGCCAGCGCGGCGTTCCGGGCGTCGCCGGCGGCGCTGAGATCCACGCAATCGGGACGGTCAAAGGTCAGATCGCCGTCAACCCATTGCACCGCAATGCCGTCACGCTCGGCAAAACGCATGCGCAGGGTGTCGGCTTCGCCCATGCCCTGGTCGATGGCGCGCAGCAGGCAGCCTTCATCGATATCGCCCTTAAGCTCGATATAGTGCGCCACCGCATAGGCGTTGGGCTGCGCGGAAAGTTGGTCTGCCACCCAGATACCGGGCTGCGCCGCCACCAGCGGCAGTTCGGCCGGCTGTCCATCGGCGCCGGTTGGCAAGGATATTTCTGACACGGCGGTAACTCCTTAAAAACGATGGGTTGCGCTGCTTATGCCCCGCGCAGCGCGGCGGGACGCATATCGGTCCAGTGGGTTTCCAGCCACCGGCCGCATTCCGGGCGCGGCGCCGGGCCAAAAACCGGCGTCCATCCGGCGGGCACCGGGCTGAAATCCGGCCAGAGGCTGTATTGGGCCTGGCGGTTTTGCAAAACCAGACAAATCTGTTGCGGATCGTCGAAGGGGTTGGGGTGTTCCAAAACGCACTCCTTATTTTGTGGCGATAGCGCCAATGACGGGGATTGCCCGGGGCGAAAATAGCCAGGCCGGGCATGGACGCGGGAAGCGCGGGCCGGGGGCGCTAGCGGCCGGGCGACCAGAGCGCGGCCAGCCCGTCCAGCAGGCCGCCGCGCCAGCACAGCGCGTCATGGCCGCCGTCCACCACCCGGTAATCAACCCGGTGCCCTTGCCGGCGCAGGAGTTCCACCACCCGGTCGTTTACCTGGTGAATAAGCCGCTCCCGGTTGCCGGCCTCGATAAAGACCTTAAGCGCCAGTCCGTCGCCCAGGCCCCGCCCGATCTGCGCCGGCAGCCCACGGTCATCGCCGCAGGCGTCCCGCGCCTGTGCCGCATCCCGGTCGGGCCACCAGAACGAACCGGACTGGCTGAGCACGCAGCCAAAATGCCCGGGCCAGTTTAAGGCGGCATACAGGGCGGACAGGCCGCCATAGCTTTGCCCCGCCACCACCGTCGTCGCCGGATCGGCGCGGTACGGCGCCCAGGCTGCCAGCTGCGGCAGCAGTTCTTCCCGTACCGCCCGCCAGAATTCAGGGTTGCAGGTTAATTCACGCCCGCGCCGTGGGCTATCGATGGCGTCAATCAATACATAGACCGCCTCGGGCAGGACCCCGGCGCGCGTCATATGCAGCAACGGCGACCAGACCGGCATCTGCCGCGCCCAGAACTGCCCGTCCAGCAGGATGGCCAGCGGACGCCTGGGCGCATGCCGGCGTCCGCTGGTGAATACCCAGATATCGCGGCTGTTGCCCAGGCGTTCGCTATGCCAGCGATGGCACTCCAGCCCTGCGGGCGACGGCAGCGGCGGCAGGGTGCGCCCGGCCACCGGGCCAAGCCTGTCGTACTCGTTCCAGGCTGTCTGCGGGGGCGCCAGCGGCATATGCAGCGCGGAAACCGGATGGCCGCGTCCGTTGGTCCAGGCGCGCAGCGGATTAAGCCGGTCGGCGACCGCGCCGGAAAATAAACCACGCCAGGCGTTACGCAGCGCGGCGCGGTCCATGGGCGCCGCCGCCGCGCCGAACGCCCCGTCGTCCCGGCATGGGATAAAGCAATAACTGCCGCGCCACCGCGCGCCGAGACTGGTTTGCCAATACCAGACATCCGTGCCGGCAATACGCTCCAGGCTTTGCGGACCGGTATCGCTATGGTGGTCGGTCACGCCGCTGATGTTAATCCATACCCGGCGGATAGGGGACGCGCGCTCGTCGCCCCCGGGGTCGCGCCACAGGAATATCACGCCGCACTGCCCGGACGCACCGGCCTCCACCCAGGGCGCACCCTGGCGTTCCACCTCCCGCCACCAGTCGTCGCCGCCCACATCGGCGCGGGCCAACATCATTTTTTTCACCGGGCGCGATTCCTTATGTAAACCGTGAATGTAGACGTTTTAATCTAAAACGTAAACTAAATACTATTGATAATTATTTCTATTTGCAATAGTGTGTAAAAGTTCCATTAAGGGTCGGTTTTATTTGTCAATGGCGTGGCCGAACGAGGGAATAACGTAATGTTAACAGCGATTTAACATTGCGTGCTAGCCGCCGGCAGTTGCTGAAAAAACTGCTTATTTTATCCAATTTATAACATAGCAGGCCGTCCATACTGCTGGCTTTCGCCGGAGCAGTCACGGGATCGGCTACAGATCAGGGAACATATGCATACCACATTCTCAGGTTACTCCTTAGCGACCCTAATCAGTCTGGGTCTGGGAACTCTGGCGCTTCCTTTGGCCGCGCCTGCGGCCGACAGCACGACCACAGCACCGGTATCAACCTCCGCGACGACGGACGACGCCACGGCAACCAGCGGCGGCAAAAGCGCGGCGGGCGATACCATCGTCGTCACCGCGGCAAAGCAAAATCTCCAGGCGCCTGGCGTATCCACCATCAGCGCCGATGAAATCAGGAAACGGCCGCCCGCCCGCGATGTGTCGGAAATCATCCGCACCATGCCCGGCGTCAACCTGACCGGCAATTCCACCAGCGGCCAGCGCGGCAACAACCGCCAAATCGATATCCGCGGCATGGGGCCGGAAAATACCCTGATCCTGATTGATGGCCTGCCGGTCAGCAGCCGCAACTCGGTGCGCCAGGGCTGGCGCGGCGAGCGCGACACCCGGGGCGATACCGCCTGGGTGCCGCCGGAAATGATCGATCATATCGAGGTGATCCGCGGACCGGCGGCGGCGCGCTACGGCAACGGCGCCGCCGGCGGCGTGGTGAATATTATTACCAAAAAAGACACCCGCGATTGGCATGGTTCATGGAATACCTACCTGAATATGCCGCAGCATGACGACGAAGGCGCGACCAAACGCACCAACTTCAGCCTGTCCGGGCCGCTGAGCGACGCGTTCAGCTTCCGCCTGACCGGCGGCTACAGCAAAACCCAGGCCGACGCCCAGGATATTAACGACGGTCATCAGTCCCTGCGCACCGGCACCTATGCCGATACTGTCCCGGCCGGACGCGAAGGGGTCAGGGACAAAAATATCGATGCCCTCCTGCACTGGGATTTGGCGCCGATGCAAAGCCTGGAATATGAAACCACCTACAGCCGCCAGGGCAATATCTACGCCGGCGATACCCAGAACACCAATACCAGCCAGTTGGTGCAGGACAACTACGGCCATGAAACCAACCGTATCTATCGCCAGACCCATGCCCTGACCTGGCGCGGCGCCTGGGACAGCGGCGTCAGCACCCTTAATTACCTGCAATATGAGCGCACAAAAAATACCCGCCTGGACGAGGGGCTGGCCGGCGGCACGGAGGGGATTTTCGCCAGCAATGATTTTTCCACCATCCAGCTGGACAGCGTGCTGGCGCATACCGAACTCAGCGTGCCGTTTGAGCTGGGGGTCAACCAGACCCTCACGGCCGGCAGCGAGTGGAACCAGCAGAAAATGAAGGATCCGGCGTCGAATACCCAGACCCTCCTGGGCGGCGCTATCCCGGGCGTGGCCAGCACCGGACGCAGCCCCTACTCCTCGGCCGATATTTTCTCGCTGTTCGCCGAGGATAATATGGAACTGACCGACAGCACCATGCTGGTGCCGGGGCTGCGCTTCGACCACCATTCCATCGTCGGCGACAACTGGAGTCCTTCGCTTAACCTCTCGCAGGGGCTGGGACAGGATTTCACCCTGAAAATGGGCATCGCCCGCGCCTATAAAGCGCCGAGCCTGTTCCAGACCAACCCCAACTACCTGCTCTACAGCCGCGGCCAGGGCTGTGCCGCCAGCACCGGCGGGTGTTATCTGCTGGGTAATGATGATCTCAAGGCGGAAACCAGCATCAACAAAGAAATCGGGCTGGAATTTAAACGCGACGGCTACCAGGCGGGCGTGACCTATTTCCGCAATGACTACCGCGATAAAATCGAGGCGGGTTATGTGCCGACCGGCGTCTCGACCAACGGCGCGTCCGATATCTATCGCTGGGAAAACGTACCCAAGGCGGTGGTGCAGGGATTGGAAGGTACGCTGAATATCCCGGTTAGCGAAACGGTTTCCTGGAATAACAATGTTACCTATATCATTGAAAGCAAAAATAAAGAGACCGGGGACTACCTGTCGATCATTCCGGAATATACGCTGAATTCCACCCTGAGCTGGCAGGCGCGCCAGGATCTGTCGCTACAGTCCACCCTTTCATGGTATGGACGCCAGAAACCGAAAAAATACAACTACAAGGGCGAACGCGTTACCGGCAGCGAAACCAATGAGGTCAGTCCTTACGCCATTGTCGGCCTGAGCGGCACCTACGATATCAACAAATACGCCAGCCTGACCCTGGGTATCGACAACGTCTTCGACAAGCGCCAGTTCCGCGCCGGTAACGCCCAGACCACCGGCAACGCCGCCACCAACGCTTATATGTACGGCGCCGGCGCCGCCACCTACAACGAACCGGGCAGAACCTTCTACCTTGGCCTTAATACTCACTTCTGAAGCCGGCGCCGGTAGCGGGGGAAAGGGTGTGCCGCTGGTACGATGGGTTTGTTGACAAAGGAGGGGCGCTGGCGGCGAGAGGATTGGCAGGCCGGAGAGGGTTTCGCTTGTAGTGTGTGGGGAGGCTTATGTTGCTGCGGCGGGAGTTTCGTTTGCGGGGAGGTTTATGTTGCCGCGGCGGGGGTTTCGTTTGCAGGGAGGTTTATGTTGCCGCGGCGGGGGTTTGGCTGATGCTTGCGGGGAGGTTTATGCTGTCGCGGCGAGGGTTTCGTTTGCAGGGAGGTTTATGTTGCCGCGGCGGGGGTTTGGCTGATGCTTGCGGGGAGGTTTATGCTGTCGCGGCGAGGGTTTCGCTTGCCATGCGTTCGGCTGTTTTATGTCGTGCCAGGTGCCGGCAAGCGACAAGGAGGCCGCAGCAACATAAGCCTACCCGCAAACGAAACTCTCGCCGACGCAGCATAAGCCTACCCACAAACGAAACTCCCGCCGCCGCAGCATAAGCCTACCCGCACACGAAACTCCCGCCGCCGAAGCATAAGCCTCCCCGCAAGCGAACCTCCTACCGCCGCAGCATAAGCCTCCCCCGCAAGCGAACCTTCCGCCTCGGCAGTATAAGCCTCCCCCGCACACGGCAAGCGAAACCTCCCCGACGCAACATTCAGCTGACCGCAAACAAAACCTTTGCCCACCGGGCTCAAGCCGCCACGAGGCCGCTGTAATACCGCCCCCCTTTACCCATCACGCCCGAACGAAAACAAGCGCCGGCGCCGTCAACAGCCCGGACGCGTAATCGATACGCGCCTTATACCGCATAACCGATCATCGTCAGCATCTTTTTCACCTGCTGCACCGCGTCCTGCCGCTGCCCCACCCCCAGCTTCTGGTAAAGATTACGAATATGGGTTTTGATGGTGGTCGACGCCACGTCCAGCTCGCCGGCAATCTGGTTGTTACTGTAACCCGAATAAATCAGCCCCAGCACCTGCCACTCCCGCTGGGTCAGCGGACTGATGCGAATCAACTCGGGCACCTGCGGATGATGCAGCAATTGCTGGACAAAATCTTCGTCGAAATGGGCGAACTTATGGCGATGATGGGCATTAATATCGCGCAAAATGCGCCGGGTCCGCTGTTGTTCCAGCTCCGGCAACACGCCGAGCTGCAGCAGTTGCCGCAGCTGCATCGCCATCGTTTCGCCTTCAATAACAAAATGGCTGATAAAACCGGTGCGATTGGCTAACGACAACGCCTCCATCAGCACCCGCTGGGCATCGTTCTTGCGCCCGGTGCGCCAATAAATAAGATTATTAAGCAACAGGTTACGGTTAAGATCGCTCACCAAATGCAGTTGTCGGGCATTATCATTAAGCTCGTCCAGCACCACTTCCGCCTCGTCGAACTGGCCGAGCAGAATCTGGGCGCGGGCAATATTACGCCACTGCCCCTGCAAAAAATGGTTATCGACGTTATCCGGTTTCACCGTCTGGTCCAGCCACCTCGCGGCGGCATCGACATCCCCGGTCAGTTGCCAGAACAGCACCCGCGGCTTATCGGCATTGGTCACCCAATCGCTATGGTATTGCGCGCCGCTTATCAGGTTCTCGCAACGGTGCAGATGGCTGCGGGCATTATCGAAATCGCCGCGCGCCAGCGCGATTTTGGCCAGCATCGCCAGGCACTGCAGCTGCTGCTGCGGTTCGGCGCTTTCCAGCACCTTCAGCCCGGCGCTGGCGGCCTGTTCGGCCTCGTCCAGGCGCGCCCAGGACCACAGCAGCTGCGCGCGCAGACGCAGCAGGAACTCATGCATCGGCAATTGTTCCAGATGCTGCTCGCCCACCAGTTCGAACGCCTTATCCTGTATTTCATACGCCGCCTGCAAATACCCCTGCGCTATCAGGATTTCGCTTTGCTGCAGCAAGGCCCACAAGGCGTAGTGATACACCCCATGCCGGCGGGCCATCCGATCGGTCTGCTGCATCATGCTCAAGGCTTTGACCAACTGTCCCTGGCAATGCGCGACTTCGCCGGTCACCGACGTGGCGACAATACGGCCGTAATAATTAAACTGCGGCAAAAACCGTAGCGCTTCGGCCGCCAGGGATTCCGCTTCAAGGGGCTTGCCGGTATTTATCGCCACCTGCGCCAGCAGGGCGTTAAACTCCGCCACCAGCCAGGGGGCAAGATCGAGTTTGCGCCGCGCCATCTCCGCTTTGTCATGGGCCAGCAGGCTCGCCACCTCGGCGCTCCGGTGCTGGCCCTGGGCCAGCCAGCCCTTGAGCAACACCAGCCTGGGCCGCAGGATCAGCACGTCGTAGGGCAAATGCTTCAGGCAACGGTCCAGCAACGCCAGCTCACCATGGTTAAATAACGTCCAGCCGCTATCAAGCAGTATCCGGCACATCATACCCACATCATTCGCCGCCATCGCGTGGTGGATGGCTTCGGCGGGATAGCCCTGCGCCAGCCAGCCCTCGGCGGCGGCGCAATGGATCTCGGGCAGCTCGGCCGCCAGTTCCCACTGGCAGCGCTGGCGCAGGAAACTGGCGAATAACGGATGAAAACGAAACCATTCGCCGCTGTCGTCCATACGCTGGATAAACAGCCCCTGGTGTTCGGTCTGCTCCAGCCGCTGCTGGCCGTTTCCCTCGCCCATCAGCCGGTCAATCAGCGCATCGTTCATCGAGCGCAGCAGCGAACAGCGCAGCAGGAAACGACGGGTGGCGCCATCGACCCGATCGAGCACCTCATCCACCAGGTAATCGGACAAATGACCGGCATTAATGCCCGACAGCCGCCGGGCGGTTTTGCTGGCCGGGGTATCGGACTGGCGGGAAGACAGCACAATCAGCTGCAGCGCCGTCGCCCAGCCCGCGACCTCGTCGCACAGCCGGTTGCTGTCCTGGGCTGCGATGGGCATATCCAGGCGTCCTGCGAAAAACTGCCTGGCCTCCTCATGGGTAAAGGCCAACTGCTGGCTGCCGATTTCCAACAGTTGATCGCGCACCCGCAGATTGGCGATGCCCAGCGACGGCAGGTTGCGCGACAGCAGAACCAGCTTGAGGCTATCCGGCTGCTGGCGCAGCAGGCCGCGCATGGCGTCATGGATAACCGTATTGGTGATCAGATGGTAATCGTCGATGACCAGGAAAAGCGGCGTGGTCCAGTCGGCCAGATCCACCGACAGCTGGGCAAACAAGGTTCCCAGGCTGGCATACTGATGCTTCTGCGCCAGCGCTTCGCTGCGCAGGCAATGGCCGCCCGTCGCCTGCTGGATCGCCGCCACCAGGTAATTGGCAAAGATCTCCGGTTCATTATCGCTATCGTCAAGGGAATACCAGCCCAGATCCTGCCTCGCCGCCGCCCACTGCGCAATAAGCGTCGTTTTGCCGTAACCGGCGGGGCTGGTAATCAGCGCCAGGCGATAGTTCGCCGCGCTATCCAGCCGGTCCAGCAAACGCTGGCGCGGCACGGCACTTTGCAGCCTCACTGGCCGTCTCAGTTTTGATGGGATTAGCATTGTTTTTATTTCCCCAGGGGTACACAGCAATGTGCTAAAACTAACTGTTAACCATTGTAATTATAATGTAAATAATTATTACCTAAGGTTATCCATATCCCATTTTAGTAAATTGCGCCCTATCACAATTTTAACTCAGCCTTGGCGCTCCTCCCCTTTTAACCCGCCGCCGGGAGGATGAAAAACGCCCTATGCCGCGTCATGATGGCCGGTGGCGGCAAACGGGCGACGGCTATCCACCGCGGGAAAAATAATGGAAGAACTCTTGTTGGAACAGATATCGGCCCAGGCCGGTATCGGCAGCGACTATATCAATGCACTGGGCCAGCGGCAGGCCATCTCGGCACAAACCAAACGACGGTTGCTGGACGCCATGGGGCGCGGGTCCGGATTGGCGGCCGTCTCGCAGGACCCGCTGCCGCCGGTGGCCGTTTGGCGCCGGGATGCGCCGGCGGCGCTGACGCCCGGCGGCCGGGGCGATTACCGCTGGCAACTGCGCACCGAGCAGGGCGGAACCCTTCAGGGCGAGATAAGCGCCGGATCGCCGCTATCGCTGCCCCACACCCTGGCGTGCGGCTATCACCGGTTAACGTTAAGCCAGGGCGCGCGGGAGTGGCATTGCCGGGTAATCATCGCCCCGCCCCGCTGTTTTCAGCCAGGGGCGCTGCTGGCCGGGCAAAAGCTCTGGGGCGCCTGCATCCAGCTCTATACGCTGCGTTCGGCGGTCAATTGGGGTATCGGCGATACCGGCGATCTGAAAACGATGGTGCGGGAAGTCGCCCGGCGCGGCGGCGCGTTTGTCGGTCTCAATCCCATCCATGCGCTCTGCCCGGCCACGCCGGGCGATGCCAGTCCCTACAGCCCGTCGTCACGGCGCTGGCTGAATATGCTGTATATCGATATCAATAGCCTGGAGGATTTCCACCTTAGCCCGGCGGCGCGGTCATGGTGGGCGCGCGAAGAGGTGCAGCAAGCGCTGGCGCTGGCGCGCGCCGCTCCCGAGGTGGATTATCCCCGGGTCGGCGCGCTGAAATTAGCCGCGCTGCGTTTGTGCTGGCAACAGTTCAGCCTGCGCGGAGAGCAGGACGCGCAGCGCCTGGCGTTTGCCGCTTTTGTGCGCCTGGGCGGCGACAGCCTGCGCCATCAGGCTGAATTTGACGCCCTGCACGCGTACCTGTTGGCGCGGGATCCGTCCTGGCGCCGCTGGCAGGACTGGCCTGCCGAGTACCGCGCCAGCCAGGGCGCCGGAACGCAGGCGTTTCGCCGGCGGCATGCCGGTGAGATCGCATTTTATCTCTGGCTGCAGTGGCTGGCCGACCGTCAGTTTGCCGAATGTTCTGCGCTCTGCCGGGCGCTTGGCATGCCTCTCGGCTTATACCGCGATTTGGCGGTGGGGGTCAGCGACGGCGGCGCGGAAACCTGGAGCGATCCGGCATTATATTGCCTGGAGGTAGCGCTAGGCGCGCCGCCGGATGTGCTCGGTCCGCAGGGGCAGAACTGGGGGCTGGCGCCCATGGATCCGCGGGTGATGGCCGCCCGCGGCTACCAGCCGTTTATCGATCTTGTGCGATCGAATATGCAGGGCTGCGGCGCGCTGCGCATCGATCACGTCATGTCGCTGCTGCGCCTGTGGTGGATCCCACGCGGCGATACCGCCGGACAGGGCGCCTACGTCCACTACCAGCTGGACGATTTGCTCGCCATCCTGGCGCTTGAGAGCCTGCGCAACCAGTGCCTGGTGATCGGCGAGGATCTGGGCACCGTGCCGCATGAAATCCTCGCGCGGCTGCGCGACAGCGCTGTTTATTCCTATAAAGTGCTCTATTTCGAGCGGGACGCCCGGCATCATTTCCAGCCGCCGGAAGCCTACCCGCCGCAGTCGATGGCCACCGCCGCCACCCATGATTTACCGACGCTGCGCGGCTACTGGGGCGCCGGCGATCTCAGCCTTGGCAAAACGCTGGGACTGTATCCCGACGCGGCGGTGCTGCATTATCTGCATGAGGACCGACGGCGCGCGCGCCAGGGGCTGCTGGACGCCCTGCACCGTCACGGCGGCCTGCCGCGGCGGGTATCGCGCCGGGCCGATGGCCTGCCGATGTCGCGCATGCTTAACCATGCCATTCACCGCTATCTGGCCGACAGCGGCAGCGCGTTATTGGGATTACAGCCCGAGGACTGGCTGGATATCACCACGCCGGTCAACGTGCCCGGCACCAGCGATGGGTATCCGAACTGGCGCCGCAAACTGACGCGCGGCCTGGAGGAGATTTTCGCCGATAAGGGCATCAATGCCCTGCTGCGGGATATCAACCGGCGTCGCCAGTTGCGTTAGAGGCTGGGGTTCAGCCTTGGATCAAAGGTAAATTCGAGCGGCGTAACCGACGCCAGACAACCAGCAAACGCCGGATGCTCATTGTTAATCAATACATTGTATTCCATAGGCACAATGGCGGAAGGCACCATTAGCCCGACGCTCGATTTTCCCTGAAACCATTGTGTGCCGATATCCTTGGTGGCGGGAATCGGCACCGGCGCATTCCAGTTAGCAGGAAGATCTTGCGCATTGAGCTTGACAATGAAATCGTCGGGTACGTCAATACTCATTAACTGATAAAAATCTAATATGGATTCGTCCTGTAAATGCACTAATACTTCCAGAATGGCCAGTGACACTGCCGAGGAGATATACACCATCGGCGTACCCATTCTGTTCCATCTTGCCACCGAGCTGTTAAAAGCGCCAACGCCACTCCACGCGGTGGCGATATATTGCTTCTGGCAAAATCGATACAAGATCACATGACAACTCCATGTTTAATGCCTTCAATCAAACTGACCACATCACGGGCACCGGTTTCAGTGCCAATCGCCTGATTGGGTGTTTCGCCGCCTAAAACTTTGGCAGGTTTGTTCATCCAGGCAATGGTTTTCTGGAAGTCATTGCCGAACAGCGCTAAAGCCATATCAAAGGCGGTAACATAACGGGTAATAGATTCACTTTGAGCCGGAGAGAGCTTCTCTTTACGCCGGGCAATGCTGCGTCCACTTAACCCAAGCGTCGCCAAAAATTCTTCTCTTTTGAAGCCGACGATGGACCTGATATTATCAATTACCGACACTTCAAGCCCTTCCATCATCAGATGACGCAGCTCGGGACCGGACGCATCCGGCAAATGAGCGGAGGCCCACAGGCTATGTGCGGGCTCTTTCATTACGGGAGGGGTATATATTTTCATGCACGCCTCACTTTCTGCCAAATGTCATACTTCATGATAGACATTTGGCAGAAAAAATCAATATTTTCGTGCCCGGCAAAAAAATGGCGACATAACGTCGCCAAAAACACAGGACACAGACACAGACACGTACGCAAGAACAACAACAGTGGCTTAACCTTTCAGGCCCCCGGCGGTAAGACCGCTTACCAGCCAGCGCTGGGCCAACAAAAACAGCAGGGTGATGGGCAGGGCGGACAGTACCGCCGCGGCGGCAAAATCCCCCCACAGATAGTTTTGCGGATTGAGATACTGCTGCATGCCCACCGCCAGGGTGAAATTATCCACATCGCGCAGCAGCAGCGACGCCACCGGCACCTCGGTAATGGCGGCAATAAACGACAGCACGAACACCACCGCCAGTATCGGCACCGACAGCGGCAGCAACACCAGCCGGAACGCCTGCCAGGGCGTGGCGCCGTCCAGCGCGGCCGCTTCCTCAAGCGAACCCTCGATAGTGTCGAAATAGCCCTTGATGGTCCAGACATGCAGCGTGATGCCGCCAAGATAGGCGAAGATCACCCCGCCATGGGTATTAAGCCCCATAAACGGCAGATACTGACCCAACCGGTCAAACAGCGCGTACAGCGCCACCAGCGACAGTACCGCCGGGAACATCTGGAAAATCAGCATGCCCTGAAGCAACGCGCTTTTACCGTGAAAACGCATGCGGGCAAAGGCGTAGGCGCAGGTGGTGGACAGCGCCACGATGCCCAGGGCGGTAATGGTCGCCACCTTTACCGAGTTCCATAACCACAGCAGCACCGGGAACGGCGGCGGGGTTATGCTGCCGTCCGCGTGCCGTACGCTCAAACCCAGCGCCAGCCGCCAGTGCTCCAGGGATATCTGCTGCGGGATCAGGCTGCCGGTGGCGAAGTTGCCGACGCGCAGTGAAATCGCCAGCACCATCAGCAATGGAAACACGATCAGGGCGATAAAACCCAGCAGCAGCACGTGCGTCGCCGCCAGCCGCAGAAAACGCGATGAAGATTGCACCATAGCCACCCGGGACCTCCTTAATCAAATGTCAGACGCGCCGTTTTCACATTCAGTATCGCCAACCCGCCCACCAGCAGGAAAATAAGGGTGGCGATGGCGGCGGCCAGGCCGAAATCCTGCCCGCCGCCGCCTTCAAAGGCGATACGGTAGGTATAACTTACCAGCAGGTCGGTATAACCGGCGGGAGTGCTGGTGCCAATGCGGTCAGGCCCGCCGTTGGTCAGCAGCTGGATCAGCACAAAATTATTAAAATTAAACGCAAAGCTGGCGATCATCAGCGGCGTAAGCGGCTTGAGCAGCAGCGGCAGCGTAATACGGAAAAAATTCTGTAACGGTCCGGCGCCGTCCATGGCCGAGGCTTCGTATAAGTCATCGGGTATGGATTTCAGCAGCCCCATGCACAAAATCATCATATAGGGATACCCGAGCCAGGCGTTCACCACCACCAGCATCAGCCGCGCCAGCAGCGGATCCTGAAACCAGGCGGGCCGGATGCCGAACACAGCGTTCAGCAGCATATTGATTTCCCCAAAACTCTGGTTGAACAATCCCTTGAAAATCAATATTGAAATAAACGACGGCACGGCATACGGCAAGATCAGCAGCAGCCGGTACAAAGCGCGGCCCCGCAGCGCCTCCCATTGCACCACGCAGGCCAACACCATGCCGATGGCCACCGTCAGGACCACGGTCAGCAACGAAAACACAATGGTCCAGACAAATATGGCCAGGAAAGGCTGCCGGATTCCCTGATCCTCTACCACCCGCATAAAATTTTGCCACCCCACCGGCACGGTATAACCCGGGCTGAGCTGCCCGGCGACAAAATGGCCTTCGGCATCGACCGCCTGGTAAAAACCCGTGGCCCGGTTGGGCCGGTAGACGGCCCCGGTGCGGCTGTCGGTCAGGCGGTCCTGGCCGCCCAGCGTATACAGCGGCCGCAGGCCGGAAAATTGCCGTAACGAGCTGATGCGCAGCCGGGCGCCGTCGGGCAATTGCAGCGTCAGCCGGCCGAGGGCCTGGCGATACTGTGTTACCACCCTGAGCGTGCCGCGCTCTCCCGGCGGCGGCGCGTCGCTCGGCGACATCATTAGCGTCTGGTCCCGGCCGCCGTCCAGGCTGAACGCCGGCGAGACCCATAACCGTCCGCCGTCGGCATCGGCCAGCGCCAGCCGCCATGCGGTTCCCTGGCCGTACAGGCTGAAGGCGTAGGCTTTGCCGATTTGCAACTGCCGATCCAGCAGCACCGATTGCGCGCGCTCAAAGGACAGCTGATGGACGCTGCTGTAGTTGGTAAAGGCGATGCCGACGGTGCACAGCAGCGGAAACAACACAAACAGCCCCACGCCCGCCAGTCCCGGATACACATAGCGCCAGGCATAGGCCCCGGCATTGGCGAAAACGGCCAGCCCCGCGCTTGTCAGGATGAGCGTCAGCAGGGCAAACAGATATTCACCCCGGGCATACAGCGGTATCACCATCCAGGCGATGGCCAGGGCGCAAAAAATCACGACCGCCCACTTCACAAACCGGTGATGCCGCCAGCGCGCGGGCTTGCGGGACAGAGGAACCGAGCCGGTGTTTGACATAACCCTTCCTATAACGGCGGATGACAACCCGCTTGAACGCAGGCCCCGTGACGGCGGCCGGCGGATTATTTGGTAATGCGGTCCTTCACGCCGTCCAGCGCCGCCTGCACGCTTTGTTTACCGTTTATGGCGTTGACCACCGCGCTGCGCTCGGCATACCAAAACGCGCTCATCTGGGGAATATTGGGCATGATTTCACCCTGTTGCGCATTCGCCATGGTGGCGGCGATCCGGGGATCCTTGGCCAGCTCCGCCTGATAGCTTTTCAGCGCCACCGCGCCGAGCGGCTTGTCTTTATTCATCGCATCCAGTCCGTCCCTGGTCAGCAGGTAATTTTCCAGGAACTCTTTCGCCAGTTCCTTATTGGGGCTGGCGGCGTTAATCCCGGCGCTTAGCACGCCGACAAAAGGTTTCGACGGCCGGCCCTGGAAGGTAGGCAACGGCGCCACGCCGTAGTGAACGCCGCTTTTTTCCATATTGCCCCAGGCCCAGGGGCCGTCGATGGTCAAGGCGGTCTGTCCTTTGTTGAAGGCGGCTTCGGAGACGGAATAATCGGTATCGGCGCTGATATGCCCGCTTTTGACCAAATCGACGATAAACTGCAGCCCGGCGCGGGAGCCGGCATTGTTCACCCCCACATCCTTGATATTGTAACCGCCGTTTTCCGGCTTGAAGGCATAACCGCCGGCGGCGGCGATAATCGGCCAGGTAAAGTAGGGTTCCTGCAGGTTCCACATAATGGCGCTTTTGCCTTTGGCGCGCAGTCGGGTATCCAGCGCCGGGATCTCTTCCCAGGTTTTCGGCGGCGCGCCGACCAGATCCTTGTTGTAAATCAGCGACAGGGACTCCACCGCGATGGGATAGCCGATCAGCTTGCCGTTATAGCGCACCGCGTCCCAGGTAAAGGGGAACAGCTTATCCTGGAACGCCTGATCCGGCGCCACTTCCGCCAGCAGGCCCGACTGGGCATAACCGCCAAAGCGGTCGTGCGCCCACAAGATAATATCCGGTCCGTCGCCGGTGGCCGCCACCTGGGGATATTTTTCCTCCAGCTTATCGGGATGCTCTACGCTCACCTTGATGCCGGTATCCTGTTCGAACTTCCTGCCGACTTCAGCCAGGCCGTTGTAACTCTTGTCGCCGTTGATCCAGATAAGCAGCCGGCCTTCTTCTATTTTGGCGAACGCCGAAGAACAGGCCATCGCCGACATCAGGGACGACAGCGCCAGGGTACGGAGAGTGCATTTGATGCGGGTCATAGTTCCATCCTTACTGGTGGCAGCGTTCCCAACGCGCGCAAAGCGGGTCCCGACAGGCATCGCACCTGCAACCTGCCCGGCGATGTTCGGGGCGCACGGAAAGCTGTGGTGAATTTATACACCGGACATACTGCGTTTAACCTCAGGCGCGCTCATCCTCCCCCGTCCTACGCCCCTGCGCCTCCCGATGTGACCGCATTAACACTCCGTGGACAATTTGCGGGGCAAGCCACAAAAAGCATGCTGGATATTTGCCGCCGCCGTCACGTTTTTGCCGGCTCGCCGCCGACGCGGCCGTGAATGGCGCTTTGCCGTCATCCCGCCGCCTCCCCCTTGAAAAAAACCGTCCCGGATGATTTCCCTGCCGCGCATTTCCCTCACACTTGCCGACACTTGATGTCAGCCTGCCGCCGCACCGCCGGGCGGCAGGGTAAACAGAGGCAGGAATCCGGGTCTATGGCAAGCGTGACGCTGCGCAATATCTGCAAAAGCTACGGTGAAAACGTGATTTCCCGCGATATCAACCTGGATATCGGCGAAGGGGAGTTCGTGGTGTTTGTCGGCCCGTCGGGCTGCGGCAAATCCACCTTGCTGAGAATGATTGCCGGGCTGGAGGACATCACCTCCGGCGAGCTGAAAATCAACGATCGCCGGATGAATGACGTGCCGCCCGCCGAACGCGGGGTCGGGATGGTTTTCCAGTCCTACGCGCTTTATCCGCACCTGTCGGTGGCGGGCAATATGTCCTTCGGCCTGAAGCTGGCCCGGGTGAAAAAAGAGGAAATAACGCGCCGGGTAAACCAGGTGGCGGAGATTCTCCAGCTCGGCCATTTGCTGGACCGCCGCCCCAAAGCGTTATCCGGCGGGCAGCGCCAGCGGGTCGCCATCGGCCGCACCCTGGTGGCGGAGCCGCAGGTGTTCCTGCTAGACGAACCCTTGTCGAACCTGGACGCCGCGCTGCGCGTCCAGATGCGTATCGAGATTTCACGTCTTCACCAGCGCCTGCGGCGCACCATGATTTACGTCACCCACGACCAGACCGAGGCCATGACGCTGGCGGACAAAATCGTGGTGCTCGACGGCGGGCGCGTGGCGCAGGTCGGCAAGCCGCTGGCGCTGTATCACTACCCGGAAAATCGGTTTGTCGCCGGGTTTATCGGTTCGCCGAAGATGAATTTCCTGCCGGTAAAAGTCACCGCCATCGCCATCGACCAGGTGCAGATCGCGCTGCACAACGGCCAGAAAGTGTGGCTGCCGGTGGAGAGCAGCCGGGTGGAGGTCGGCGCCACGATGTCGCTGGGTATCCGGCCCGAGCATTTGCTGGCCGGCAACATCGCCGATGTCGTCCTGGAAGGCGTGGTGCAGGTGGTGGAGCAACTGGGGTATGAAACCCTGATCCATATTCAAATTCCCTCGCTCCGCCTCAATCTGGTTTATCGCCAGAATGACGTGGTGCTGGTAAACGAGGGTGCCCAATTCGCTATCGGCCTGCCGCCCGAGCGCTGCCATTTATTCCGCGAGGATGGCAGCGCCTGCCGACGGTTACATCAGGAACCGGGCGTATAAGTCTGCCTGTCCGCAGGCAATAATAATCAGGAGAAAATAATGACTAACCTACGCATTTTACCTTTGTCAGTGGCAATCATCGCCGGCGCGGCTTCCGCCCAGGCGATGGCGGTGGATTTTGGCGGTTATGCCCGTTCCGGCATCGGCTGGACCGGGAGCGGCGGCGAGCAGCAATGCTTCAAGGCCACCGGCGCCTCCAGTAAATACCGTCTCGGCAACGAATGCGAAACCTACGCCGAATTAAAACTCGGGCAGGAGCTGTGGCGCGAAGGCAACAAGAGCTTCTACTTCGATACCAACGTGGGGTACTCCGTTTCCCAGCGTAACGATGACGAACCGCTGGAACCCAGCTTCCGCGAAGTCAACGTGGTGGGCAAGAATCTGATCGACGCCTTGCCGGGCGCCAATATGTGGGCCGGGAAACGTTTCTATCAGCGTCACGACGTCCATATGATCGACTTCTACTACTGGGACATTTCCGGTCCCGGCGCCGGTTTGGAAAATATCGATCTGGGCGTAGGCAAGCTGTCCCTGGCGGTAACGCGCAACAGCGAGTCCGGCGGCTCTTATGGTTATATCGATAACCAGCTCAACCAGGTGCCGACCATTAACGACATCTACGACGTGCGTATCGCCGAACTGGAAACCAACCCCGGCGGCAAGCTGGAATTCGGCGTGGACTACGGCCGCGCCAACGTGCAGGACAATTTCAATCTGGCGGACGGGGCCACCAAAGACGGCACCATGGCCACGATGGAGCATACCCAGACCATCGGCAACGGCTTTAACAAGTTTGTGCTGCAATACGCCACCGACGCCATGACCACCGATAATACCGGGCGCCCGCACGGCTCCTACGTCGATAACGACGGCCATATGATCCGCGTGCTGGATCACGGCGGCCTGGACTTCAACGACAAGTGGGCAATGATGTACGTCGGCATGTAC
Source organism: Sodalis sp. C49 (assembly GCF_046352915.1). Classification (NCBI taxonomy): domain Bacteria; kingdom Pseudomonadati; phylum Pseudomonadota; class Gammaproteobacteria; order Enterobacterales; family Bruguierivoracaceae; genus Sodalis; species Sodalis sp. C49. Next base: position 3,090,575 of record NZ_CP163303.1, read on the forward strand.
CAGGATATCGACCGCGATAACAATAACGGCACCACCTGGTACACCGTCGGCATACGCCCGATGTACAAATGGACCCCGATCATGAGCACCCTGCTGGAAGTCGGCTACGACAATGTCAAATCCCAGCGCACCAGCGATCGCAACGATCAGTATAAAGTGACGCTGGCGCAGCAGTGGCAGGCCGGGGACAGCATCTTCTCCCGTCCGGCGATCCGCCTGTTCGCCACCTACGCCAAATGGAATGAAAAATGGGGTTATGGCAATAACGACGCCGGTTTTACCAACGGCATCGCGTATAGCGATAACAGCTCGACCACCTTCAGCCGCGGTAAGGATGATGAAGTCTCCTTCGGCGTGCAGATGGAAGCCTGGTGGAAATAATCTCCGGCGCGTCCCGCCCCCGGGGGTAGGACGCGTGGGATAGTACCTGGCGGGCCGGCGCTACTTGCCCGGCGACGGCCCGTCGCTCGTCACGCTGAAAAGGCGATAATAATGAAAATAAAAATACTTTCCCTGTGCCTGATGGCCGCACTGAGCGCCACCCTGCCGGCCACCACGCTGGCGGATACCCTGACCAACCCCCAAGATATGTCGGTGGCGCCGGTGATACCGCAGTCCACCTTGCGGCAATTGCCCTGGCAGACGCTGATGCCCCCGGCCAGGCAGGAAATCATTCTCGACGCCGCCTCGCCCCGCATCCAGATGGGCGATATCACCGGGCCGGTGGCCGCCATTACGCTGCCGGCCAACCGCGGATCGCTGGCCATCACCCTCAGCAGCCTGGCTAAAGGCCAGTCGATCTATGCCCCCAACGTGCTGGTGCTGGATGAACAACTGCGTCCGGCGGCGTTTTTCCCCAGCAGCTATTTCCCCTATGAAAAACCGGGCGGCATGTCGATGGACCGGCTGGAAGGCACGCTTAAGCTCACCCCCGCCCTGGGACAGAAACAAATCTACCTGCTGATCTATACCACCCGCCAGGACCTGCTGACCACCACCACCATGACCAATCCGGCCAAGGCCTACGCCGAGGGCGTCGGTAATGCGGTGCCCGATATTCCCGATCCCATCGGCCGCCATAGCGACACCGGCACCATCAGGTTAAAAGTGGAGGCGGAACAGAAGAGCGGCAATATCACCATCGGCCAGATCTTCTCCGGCCCCGAGACGCAGCCGGTCGTGGTCGGCAATACCGCGCCGCCGGCGCCGGCGCCCCAGGCAGCGGCAGCGGGACCGGCCGCGCCGATGCTTAACGATACCGAGAGCTATTTTAATCAAGCCATTAAACAAGCGGTGCGCGACGGTAATATCGATAAGGCGCTGAAGCTGCTCAACGAAGCGGAGCGGCTGGGATCGTCATCGGCGCGGCAAACATTTATCAGTAGTGTAAAAGGCAAGGGGTAAGGTTATCCCGATACTGCTGATATTTGGCAGAATATTGGTGCGCCCAGGCGCACCTTTTTTTTTCCGGCCGGCAAAAACCGGCAAAAATCACCCGGCACTAATCTAAATCATTGTTTCAGCCGTGCAAGGTCATTATGATGCCGCAGCCCTCCTTCGGCCGCAGAGCCATCTTCGCCGTCGCGGGACGCAACAGGACAGTCAGTCCACTTCATTTTGCTTTTTTCTGCTGAGGATATATGCATACCTTTAAGTTGGCGAACCCCGGCCCGCTGGGATTAATGGGTTTTGGGATGACCACCGTCTTGCTAAACCTGCATAACGCCGGTTTTTTCCCTTTAACCTCGATCATTATCAGTATGGGGATTTTTTACGGCGGCATTGCCCAAATCATCGCCGGTATTATGGAATATAAGCACGGCAATACCTTCGGCACCACGGCGTTTACCTCGTACGGCGCGTTCTGGCTGAGCCTGGTGGGGATTCTGATGCTGCCGCGCATGGGCCTGGCCGAGCCGAGCGACGCGGTATTTTTAGGCGTTTACCTGGCGCTGTGGGGCATTTTTACCCTGTTTATGTTTTTGGGCACCCTTAAATCCAGCCGTGGCCTGCAAATCGTGTTCGGCAGCCTGACCGTGCTGTTCGCCCTGCTGGCCGCCGGCAATATTACCGGCAATCATCAGATCATCGTCATTGCCGGCTATGAAGGCCTGTTCTGCGGCGCCAGCGCCATTTATCTGGCCATGGCGCAGGTGGTCAATGAACAGCTGGGCCGCCAGGTGATGCCGGTCGGCTGAGCATCACGACGCTTACCGCGGGATTTATGCCGAACCGGTGGGGGGGCGCCTAGGAGTAAGCTTTATGCCGCCTAGGCAAAACCCGCGCCGACACGGCAACCCCTCCCGCAAGCGCCAACGGCGGGTCCGTCTTATGCGGTCAGGCCGGTCGAGGCGGCCAAGGGGAACGGTATGTGTGCCTGCGTTTGCGGCTGCGCCACCGTCGTCGCCGGCGTTTTGTAATGGGCCGGTTCCTTGCCGCGCATCTGGTCCAGTACCCGTTCCGCTACCGCGAGCACCTGCTGGCAATACTCGGGGGTAATGGTCAGGGGCGGCTCGATGCGGATGGTTTTGGAATTGTTCAGCGTACCCGCCACCAGGATTTGATGACGGAACATACCCTGGGCAAAGGCATAACCGATATCGTTGCGTCTGAATTCCAATGCCTGCAACAGCCCGCGCCCGCGCGCCTCCACCATAAACTCTGGATACGCCGACGCCAGCCGGGCGAAACCGCTAAGCAAAATCTGGCCCTTAAGCGCCGCCTGCGCCGGCAAATCCTCACTCAGCAGCACGTTAATGGTCGCCAGGGCCGCCGCGCAGGCCAGCGGATTGCCGCCAAAAGTGGTGGTATGCAAAAACGGGTTCTCGAACAGCACCGAGAATACCTCTTCGGTGGCGACGGTGGCGCCGATCGGCATTACGCCACCGCCCAGCGCCTTGGCCAGGCACAGGATATCCGGCTGCACGCCTTCGTGCTCGCAGGCAAACATCCGGCCGGTGCGGCCCATGCCGGTCTGCACTTCGTCGAGGATCAGCAGCGCGCCCACCTCGTCGCACAGCGCCCGCACCGCCGTCAGGTATCCCTCCGGCGGAATAATGACCCCGCCCTCCCCCTGGATAGGCTCCAGGATAACCGCCGCCACGTCCGCGCCGGTGGACCGGCAGCGATAGACATGATCGCGCATCGCCCCGATATCGCCGAACGGCACATGATCGAAACCCTGCAGCATCGGCATAAAAGGACGGCGAAAGGTGGATTTGGCGGTGGCGGACAGCGCGCCGAGGGTTTTGCCGTGAAAGGCGCCGGTGGCGGCGATAAAGGTGGTTTTGCCGCGCGGGGTTTGATACGCCTTGGCCAGCTTCAGCGCGCCCTCGACGGCCTCGGTGCCGCTGTTGCTGAAAAAACTGTATTTCAGCGTGCCGGGGGTGACCGCCGCCAGGGTCCTGGCGAGCATGGAGCGCAGCGGATCAAGCAGTTCCTGGCTATGCAGCGGTTGTTTCGCCAGTTGGTTTTCGACGGCGGAAAGAACTTTTGGATTACGGTGCCCCACGTTAAATATGCCGAAACCACCCAGGCAATCGATATATTCCCTGCCCTGGGTGTCGACCAGCGTATTAAGACCGCCGGCCCGCCATTCTACGGCTCCGTAATCCCCGCCTACCGTCACGGATTTACGGTAATCGAGAAAACCAGGATTCACATACTCTTTAAAATTGTTTATCACTTCCTTATTCAGGTTAACCATCTCATCATGCGTCAGCGTTTTTTTCTCAATCCACGAAAGCGCCTGCTGAGTACATTCTAACGGGGTAAGCATGGGGGTTGAACGAGACAAAATAAGCTCCTTGGAAGGAGATATCATATGATATCGATCTGACAGATGCAGCGTCCGGGCCAACTGTAACTACATGCTTAGGTTTAGAACAAAATATAAATAAGACCAATAAAAAAAGTTATTCACATAGGGAGAGAGAAGAACCGCGGCCGGAAATGCTGATTACTGCCAAAGGAAATATAAGGGGGATTTATTGCGAAAATAACCATGCACCATAATAGATCGCGCCTGCATTAAATAGGTGCAATTGACCAGTGATATTTAGCCAATAATATTTGAACGCAGAATTTTATAACAGACGCGGAGCGGAACGGCAATCTTTTTATGTCGATGGCAGCGCTTTTTATGGCAATTTTTTCGCGGCCCCGGCGCGGCGGCGAAAAACCCTATTCCCGCCGCCGACCGGAGTGATAAGCCGCGGCTAATGGCGAATCATGACATGCCGCACCGCGGTATAATCTTCCAGCCCGTACATCGACAGATCCTTGCCGAAGCCGGACAGCTTCTGGCCGCCGTGGGGCATTTCGCTGACCAGCATAAAATGGGTGTTGACCCAGGTGCAGCCGTACTGCAAACGGGCGCTAACCCGATGGGCGCGGCCGATATCCCGCGTCCATACCGACGAGGCCAGGCCGTAGGGGGAGGCGTTGGCCCAGCGTATCGCCTGCGCTTCGTCGTCAAAGACCGTGACGGTCACCACCGGCCCGAACACTTCGCGCTGGACAATTTCATCCTCCTGGCGCGCATCGGCCAGCACCGTGGGGGCAAAATAGAAACCCGGTCCGTCGATCGGCGCGCCGCCGGTAATCACCCGGATATGCGCCAACGCCCTGGCGCGCTCGACAAACCCGCTGACCCGCCGCAGGTGCTCAGCGGTAATCAACGGCCCCAGTTCAGTGCCGGCATCGGCCGGATCGCCGGTTTTAAGGGTGGCGACGCTTTTGCCCAAGGCGTCCACCAGCGCATCGTAAACGCCACGCTGCACATACAGCCGGCAGGCGGCGGTGCAGTCCTGGCCGGCATTATAAAATCCGAAGGTGCGCACACCGTCCACCACCTCGTCGATGTCGGCATCGTCAAACACAATCACCGGCGCCTTACCGCCCAGCTCCATATGGGTCTTTTTGATCCCCCCGGCGGTATGGGACAGGATATGCGCGCCGGTGGCAATCGAACCGGTCAGCGATACCATGCGCACCCGCTCATGGCCGGTCAGGGCGTCGCCCATTTCCGCGCCGGTGCCGAACAGCACGTTGACCACCCCCGCCGGCAAGATCGGCGCCATCAGCTGCGCCAGGAACAGCGCGGTCAGCGGCGTCTGCTCGGCGGGCTTGAACACCACGCAATTGCCGGCGGCCAGCGCCGGCGCCAGTTTCCACGCCGCCATCATCAGCGGATAGTTCCAGGGCGCGATGGAGGCGATGACGCCGATGGGATCGCGCCTGATCATGGAGGTATGCCCTTCCAGGTATTCCCCGGCGGCGCTGCCGCCCAGGCAGCGGCTCGCGCCGGCAAAGAAACGGAATACGTCCGCCACCGCCGGGATTTCATCGTTGATAACGCAGTGGTACGGCTTGCCGCAGTTCAGGGATTCCAGGCGCGCCAGCGCCTCGCCGTGGCGCTCGATGGCGTCGGCCAATTGCAGCAACAGCGTGGCGCGGGTTTTCGGCGTGGTTTGCCCCCAGGTTTCAAACGCCGCGTCCGCCGCCAGCACCGCCGCGTCCACCTGCTCCAGGCTGGCCTCGTTAATGGTGATAATCGTTTCGCCGGTGGCGGGGTTTATCACCGGCGTCGGTTTGCCCGCGCCCGTCACCGACCTGCCGTCTATCAATAATGTGTCATGCATAGGAGAGTCCTTGGGTTATTTGCCGCTGCCCGCCACGCCCTCGCCGCCGCGTGTCAGGTAATAGGCCAGGAGTATCGGCAGCATGGTCACCAGGGTGACCAGCAGGGAAACGACATTGGTGATGGGCACATCGCGCGGACGGCCCAACTGGTTCATCAGCCACAGCGGCAGCGTGCGCTCATGGCCGGCGGTGAAGGTGGTGACGATGATTTCGTCAAACGACAGCGCGAACGCCAGCATGCCGCCTGCCAGCAGCGCCGAGGACAGCCCCGGCATCACCACATAGCGGAAGGTCTGCCAGCCGTCGGCGCCCAGGTCCATCGACGCCTCGATCAGGCTAAAAGAGGTGCGGCGCAGCCGGGCGATAACGTTATTGAAAACAATCACCACGCAGAAAGTGGCATGGCCGATAACGATGGTCATCAGGCCGGGGCTGATATCCAGCGCCTTGAAAGCGGACAGCAGGGCGATGCCGGTGATAATGCCCGGCAGGGCGATGGGCAGCACCATCATCATGGCGATGGCCTGTTTGCCCAAAAAATCCCGCCGGTACAAAGCCGCCGCCGCCAGGGTGCCCAGCAGCAGGGCAATCAGGGTCGCCAGGCAGGCCACCTGCAGGGACAGCCACAGGGCGGACAAAATATCCGGGCGCCCGGCGGCCAGTTCAAACCAGTGCAGGGTAAATCCCCGCGGCGGAAAACTGAACGCCGCGTCCTCGGTGTTAAAGGCGTACAGGGCAATGATCCCCAGGGGAAAATGCAGGAACAGGATACCGCCCCAGGCGGCAAGCCTCAGCGCCAGCGGCGCGCGATCAGAGCGCATCGAAGGCCCCCAGACGTTTGGCCAGGGTAAGATACAAACCGATCAACACCATCGGCACCAGCGTAAACGCCGCCGCCATGGGCATATTGCCGATGGCGCCCTGCTGGGCGTAAACCATGCTGCCGATAAAATAACCCGGCGGCCCCACCAGCTGCGGCACGATAAAATCGCCCAGGGTTAGCGAAAAGGTAAAAATGGAGCCGGCGGCAATGCCCGGCACCGCCAGCGGCAGCACCACATAGCGCAACGTCTGGTCCGGACGGGCGCCAAGATCGGCGGAGGCCATCAGCAGCGACGGCGGCAGGCGCTCAAGCGCCGCCTGGATCGGCAAGATCATAAACGGCAGCCAGATATACACAAACACCATAAAGCGGCCCAAATGGGAGGTGGACAGGGTGCTGCCGCCGATGCCCGGCACGGTAAGCACCGCCTGCAGCGCCGGCTGCAGGCCGAGATGCTGTAAAAACCACTGCAACACGCCGTCATGGGCCAGCAGCAGCGTCCAGGCATAGGCCTTAACGATATAGCTGGCCCACATCGGCATCATCACCGCAATATAAAAAAACGCCTTCCAGCGGCCGCTGGTATAACGCGCCATATACCAGGCGATGGGAAACGCCAGCAGCGCGCTGGCCAGCGTGACCGCCACCGCCATCGCCAGGGTGCGCAGGATAATGTCGTAGTTGGCCGGACTGAACAGCGCGAGGATATTGGCCGTGGTCAGCTCCGGCAGCACGGTCATGGTGAAATCGTCAAAGGTATAGGCGCCCTGCCACAGCAGGCTGAGCAAGGCGCCCAGGTAAATGATGACAAACCACATCAGCGGCGGCAGCAGCAGTAACGCCAGCAGCACCGCCGGCCTGCGGTAGAGGAATGTCGCTATCGCGCGGCCCGGGCGCCGGGCGGTTTGCGGCCGATCGGCCAGGCTCATAGCCATACTCCTTACTCCTCGAGGACGGTCATGGCCGCCCGGGACCAGGACGCGGTCAGCCGCTGGCCGAGGGCAATCCCTTCCTGGCCGGATGAACGTACCGGATGGGTCTCGCTGACGGAAAAATGGGTTCCCTCCGCCAACACCAGCTCATAGCGGGTCATCGCCCCCTGGAACAGGATATTGCTCACAACGCCGCTAACCGACAGCTCGCCGGCCGGCGCGGGCGCGCCCGCTACGCTGATGCGGGCAAACTCCGGCCGCACGGCGAACAGGCCGTTTTCGCCGGTCAGTTCCCGGGCCAGCTCGCCGCCAATCACATTGGCGCTGCCGACAAAATTGGCGACGAACCGGCTTCTGGGCTGAAGATAAAGCCGGCGCGGCGTATCCACCTGTTCAATGCGTCCCTGGTTAAATACCGCCACCCGGTCGGACATGGAAAGCGCCTCGCCCTGATCGTGGGTGACAAAAATAAAAGTGATTCCCAGCTCGCGCTGCAGGGTTTTCAGCTCGCCCTGCATCTGTTCGCGCAGCTTGAGATCCAGCGCCCCCAGCGGTTCGTCCAGCAGCAGGATGCGCGGTTCGTTGACCAGCGCGCGCGCCAGCGCCACCCGCTGGCGCTGGCCGCCGGAAAGGTGGGCCGGCTTGCGATCGTGCACATCGCCCAGCGCCACCCGCGCCAGCGCGGCCCGGGCCCGGGCCATGCGCTCGGCGCGCCCCACCCCTTTGACCATCAGGCCATAGGCCACGTTGTCGAGCAGCGACATATGGGGAAACAGGGCATAATCCTGGAACACGGTATTGACGTCGCGCTGATAGGGCGGCAGGTTGGCGGTGTCGACGCCGTGCAGCCGGATAACGCCGCCGTCCGGCTGCTCAAAGCCGGCAATCAGGCGCAGGCAGGTGCTTTTGCCGGAACCCGACGGCCCCAGCAGCGCGAAAAATTCCCCGTCGGGAATATCCAGCGATACCCCGTCCACGGCGGCAACGCCGTTAAAACGGCGCGTTACGTTATCCAGGCTCACCGCACTGTTCATCATGGCCCCTCCTGCTGGCGCCCCGGCGCAGGCGCCGCGGGCAAATTACCGGCGCCCTAACGGCCGCCCATCATGGCGATATAATCCTGGGTCCAGCGGCTGTAGGATACGCACTGGCCGCCGTTGCCGCTGTCGCACTTCGCCATCGGCGTTTTCCAGAAGGCGATTTTGTCGAACTGGCTGAAGCCGTTGGTTTCACACCCTTTGCTCCCCAGCAGGGTACTGGCCTTGCAGCCTTCCGGCACCGCCGGCACCGACCCGAACCAGGCGGCGACATCCCCCTGCACTTTCGGCTCCAGCGACCAGTTCATCCAGCGGTAGGCGCAGTTGGGATGGGCGGCATCGCTGTGCAGCATGGTAGTATCCGCCCAGCCGGTAACCCCTTCTTTCGGGATCACCGTGGCGATCGGCTGCCCCTCGCCCGCCAGGGCATTGGCCTGATAAGGCCAGGCGCCGGACGCCACCACCCCTTCGTTTTTAAAATCGCTCATTTGCACCGAGGTGTCGTGCCAGTAGCGGTGAATCAGGGGATGCTGCTGTTTGAGCAGCGCCAGCACCGCCTGGTACTGGGTTTCATTGAGCTGGTAGGGGTCCTTGATGCCGAGCTGCGGCTGGGTACTTTTCAGGTACAGCGCCGCGTCGGCGATATAGATCGGGCCGTCGTAAGCCTGTACCCGGCCCTTATTGCTTTTGCCGTCCGGCAGGTTTTGCGGCTCGAATACCACCGACCAGCTGTCCGGCGGCGTGGTGAATACCCGGGTATTGTACATCAGCAGATTGGGTCCCCATTGGTACGGGGCGCCATAGGTTTTGCCGTCGACGTTATACCAGGCGCCGCCCGTCAGGCGCGGATCGATCTTGCTCCAGTTGGGGATCAGGGCGGTATTGATCGGCTGGACGCGTTTGCCGAGGATCAGGCGCAGCGAGGCGTCCCCGGAGGCGGTGACCAGATCGTAGCCGCCCTTGGCCATCAGGCTGACCATCTCGTCGGAGGTGGCGGCGGTCTTGACGTTGACCTGGCAGCCGGTTTCCTTTTCAAACGCCGTCACCCAGTCATACTGCTTGTCGGTCTGGCCGCGCTCGATATAACCGGGCCAGGCGATGATATCCACCCGCCCTTCGTTTTCACCCAGCCGGGTGGGAAGATCGGCGGCCCGGGCCAGGGCGCTGATACATAACACGCTGATACATAAGGCGCTTGACCGCATTATTTTATTCATTGCCTGTCTCCTGTCTCGGGGTCGGGGGGCGGGTGGGAAAACGGGTATCGAATTTGGCCATGATATGGCGCACCACGCTGTACTCCTGCAATGCCTCGCCGGAAAGATCCTTGCCGTAGCCCGAGCCTTTCAGGCCGCCGTGCGGCATCTCGCTGACCAGGGTGAAATGGGTATTGATCCAGGTACAGCCGTATTGCAGCTTCGAGGCCAGGAAAAACGCCAGGTCGACATCACGGGTCCAGACCGAGGACGCCAGGCCGTACTCCGAGTCGTTGGCCCAGGCCAGCGCCTGGGCGATATCCTCGAAGCGGGTGACGCTGACCACCGGGCCGAACACCTCTTTTTTGATGACCTCATCGTGCTGCAGGCAGCCGGCCAGCAGCGTGGGCGGGTAATAAAAGCCGGGGCCGGCGTGGGCCTGGCCGCCGGTGACCAGGGAGATATGCGGCTGTTCCAGCGCGCGTTCGATAAAACTGGCCACCCGGTCGCGCTGACGCGAAGAAATCAACGGACCAAGCTCGTTGTCTGCATCATCGGGCCGGGCATAACGCAGGCCGGCCACCGCCTCCCCCAGCGCGTCCACCAGCCGGGAGTAGATGCCGGCCTGGGCGTAGATGCGGCAGGCGGCGGTGCAGTCCTGGCCGGCGTTGTAATAGCCATAGCGGCGGATCCCCTCCACCACCGCCTGCAGATCCGCGTCGTCGCAGACGATGACCGGCGCGTTGCCTCCCAGCTCAAGATGGGTACGCTTGATGCCGCCGACCGCCGCCTGGAGGATCTTCTGACCGGTGACGGTATCGCCGGTCACGGAAATCATGCGCACCAGGGGATGATTGACCAGCGCCGCGCCGGTGGTCTCGCCGCGGCCGGAGATAACATTAACCACGCCGGGGGGAAGCAGGCCGTCCAGCCGGGACATCAGCGCCAGGATCGATAGCGGGGTATGTTCGGAGGGCTTGAAGACCAACGTATTGCCCGCCGCCAGCGCCGGGGCTATTTTCCAGGCGGCCATCATCAGCGGGTAGTTCCAGGGCGCAATGGAGGCCACCACGCCGAGCGGGTCGCGGCGCAGCATCGAGGTATGGCCGGCGATATACTCCCCGCCCAGTTGTCCTTGCTGGCAGCGCACGGCCCCGGCAAAAAAGCGGAACACGTCGGCGGCGGCGACGATATCGTCCTGCCGCGCCTGGTGCAGGGGCTTGCCGCAGTTCAGCGCTTCCAGCCCGGACAGCAGACCGGCGTGGCGGTCGATGACGGCCGCGATCTCCAGCAGGATGCCGGCGCGAAAGGCCGGGGTGGTGGCGGACCAGTGCGCAAAGGCGCGATGCGCGGCGTTAACCGCGCCGATCACCTGCTCCTCGCCGGCTTCGTTAAGCGCAAGGATGACCGCGCCGGTGGCGGGATTGATAATCGGCTGCGCGGCACCTTCGCCGGCGACGGTTGCGCCGTCGATGAAGTTGAGCCAACGGGTCTCGCTTAACAGGGAAAGGTCGGTCACGGCGTTGCCCTCGGGGATTGGCGCGGGTGTTAACAACGTAGGTACAATTGCTTACACATTGAGACTATCCCGCAGGCCTGCCAGCGACAAATTCTAAATAACGAACGCCCCGTTCGATTAAAGCGAAACCTTGCGCGCCGACGTCTTTTCGCGCGCCAGCGCCAGGAACGGCGTCACCAGCTCCGGCCGGCTGTTGCCCCGCCGCCAGGCCAGGCCGATATTGAGATGTTCATTCAGATCCGACAACTGGCGGGCCTCAATCATGCTGCCTTCCAGCGACCAGGGACGGTAGGCCATGTCCGGCTGGATCGACACGCCGAGCCCGGCGGCCACCATGCTGCGCACCGCCTCGGTGGACGCGGTGCGCATGGCGATGCAGGGATGCAGCCCGGCCCTGGCCCAGATTTGCCTGGCGTGCCTTTCCATTTCATCGGCGTTGAGCTGCACCAGCGGATAGGGCGCCACATCGCCCAGGGAAATGGCTTCCTGCTCCAGCAGCGGATGCAGCGGCGGCAGCCATAACCGGTACGGGGAATGGACCAACACTTCGGTCTGCAGGGCGTGGCGGTCCTCCAGGTTGCTTAAGATCAGCACGCCGATATCGATCTCGCCGTTGACCAGCAGATGCTCGATATAACGGCGTTCATCTTCAATAATCTGCACCGTCACCTCGGGATAACAGGCGCGGAACCGGGTCAGCATATCCACTAAAAAATACCCGGACACCAGGCTGGTCACCCCCAGGGTCAGGTTGCCGCTCAGGCGCGCCATGCCCTGCTTGACGCTGAATTTGGCATTATCCACCGTCGCCAGGATCAGGTTGGCCTGGCGCAGAAACTGGTGGCCCTGATGGGTGAGCGTCATGCCTTTGGCGTGCCGTTCGAACAGCGGCGCCTCCAGTTCCTCCTCCAACTGCTGCACCGCCAGCGTCAGCGAGGACTGGGCGACGAAGGTGGCCTGGGCGGCGCCGGAAATGGAGCCGGCCTCGGCCACCGCAATAAAATGACGTAACTGCCGCAGTGTCAGCATCAGCGCCCGCCCCGTTATCCAAATAATAAGCAACCTTATCTAATAGTTATATAGAGCGGGTGACCCTATAGCCAGTAAATAGCGCGCATGCCGGACAGTTTCGGAAAAATCGAACGCCGCGATCGGCGCCCGCGCCCGCCCGGGGCGCAAAGCGGTGCCGGTCCCGGCCGCGCCCATGCATTTACCGTCGCGGTTGCTATAGTAAACAGGGGATGGATGTCACCGGGGTAGCGCATGTCTAACTTTGCCATCAGAAATAATAAGGTGTACTGGCGCGCCAGCGGCCAGCAGTTAATCATGGAGGCCTGGGGCGAAGACAGCCTGCGGGTCAGGGTCAGCTACTATGCCAAACTGGATATGCAGCAGGATTGGGCGCTGCTGCCGGTGAAAAAAAAATCCAGGCCGGTCATCACGCATACCGATGGGCGGGTGACCCTGGTTAACGGCAAGATCAGGGCGGAAATCGATAAGCGCGGCCGGCTGGCGTTCTACAACCAGCGCGGCGAGCTGCTGCTGGCCGAACAGTGGCGCCAGCGCACCACCGACGGCATAGAACCGGGCGAGACCGATAAGGACAAATATATCAGCCCGCTGGAAATCGAGGCGCGGGAGTTCAATCCCATTCCCGGCGGCAAATACCAGTTGACGCAGTTTTTTGAAGCGCGGCGCGGCGAGAAAATCTACGGCATGGGGCAATATCAGCAGGGCATGCTGGATCTCAAAGGCTGCCTGCTGGAGCTGGCCCAGCGCAATTCGCAGTCCAGCGTGCCCTTTATGCTTTCAAGCCTCGGCTACGGTTTTTTATGGAACAATCCGGCGGTGGGCGAAGTCCATTTCGCCGCCAACCAGACGGTCTGGCGCGCGCGGGTCACCGACCGGCTGGATTACTGGATTACCGCCGGCGACAGCCCGGCCGCCATCGAGGAAAACTATGCCCGGGCCACCGGCACGGTCTCGGTGATGCCGGAATTCGCCACCGGCTTTTGGCAATCGAAGCTGCGCTACCGCACCCAGGAGGAAGTACTGGCGGTGGCGCGGGAGTACCGGCGGCGCGGGCTGCCCCTATCGGTGCTGGTGATCGACTCCTTCCATTGGCCCATCCAGGGCACCTGGTGTTTTGATCAACGCGACTGGCCGGACCCCAAGGGCATGGTGGACGAGCTGCGCGCCATGGGCATTGAGCTCATGGTCTCCATCTGGCCGACCGTCGACAGCCGGGCCGACAGTTTTGCCGATATGGAAACCAAGGGACTGCTGGTGCGCACCGACCGCGGGGTGCCCATCAATCTCGACTCGCGCGGCAGCACCACGTTTTTTGATCCCACCAACCCCAAGGCGCGCGCGTATGTCTGGAAAAAAATCAAAAAAAACTACTACGATATCGGCATTCGCCTGTTCTGGCTGGATATGGCGGAGCCGGAATACCGCACCTACCACTTCGATAATTATCGTTATGCCATGGGCACTGCGCTTGAAGTCGGCAATGTCTATCCGCAGAACTTCACCCAATGCCTGTATGACGGACAGCGCCGGGAGGGGCAAACCGGCATCGTCAACCTGGTGCGCTGCGCCTGGGCCGGCAGCCAGCGCTTCGACGCGCTCGCCTGGTCGGGAGACGTGCATTCCTCATTCACTTCACTGCGTATCCAGGTGGTCGCCGGGTTGAATATGGGGCTGGCGGGCATCCCCTGGTGGACGACGGATATCGGCGGTTTCCAGGGCGGGGACATCCGCGACCCCGGCTTTCTGGAACTGCTGGTGCGCTGGTTCCAGTGGGGCGTGTTCTGCCCGGTCATGCGCCTGCACGGCTGTCGCGAGCCGCAAATCGATCCGCCGGAAAAGTTCCGCGACGGCGTCGAACAGTGCAACAGCGGCTCGGCAAACGAGCTGTGGAGCTTCGGCGAACGGAATTACCGCATTCTGTCGCGCTGGCTGCATATCCGCGAGCGTCTGCGGCCCTATATCCAGCGCCAGATGGTGGCGGCCCATGACAAAGGCACGCCGGTGATGCGCCCGCTGTTTTACGATTTTCCGCAGGATGAGCCCTGCTGGTCAATCGAGGATCAGTATCTGTTCGGGCCGGATATCCTGGTGGCGCCGGTGCTGGAGGCGGGGATGGCATCCCGGCGCGTCTATCTGCCGCCGCTGCCCCAGGGTATGCGCTGGCGGGATTTTTTCACCGGCCGGACCCACCCCGGCGGCGCCTGGATCGAGGTGGCGACCCCTATCGACACCATTCCGGTGTTTGTCAGGAACAAGGCGGATATCGACGCGGACGCGGGCGCTACAGCTTGATAATGGCCGTTTCCCACGGGCGGATAACGCCGTTTTCCCACGGGGTCGGGTCGGGATAGTTATTGAGCAGCGGGAGCGATCGCGCGCCAAGGCGCAGTTCCGCCGGGTCGATGGTAAGCGTAAGGCCGCTGAAATTGCCGAACACCAGATATTCCTCGCGTTCATACCGCCGGCAATAGGCAAACAGCTGGCCGTGGTCGGGCAACAGCAGTTCATAACTGCCGTAGACCAGCCAGTCCGCCGTCTTGCGCAGAGCCACCAGCCGCCGGTAATAATGGAATACCGAATCCTTATCCTCCACCGCCGACAAGGCGTTGATGTCCCAATAGTTGGGGTTTACCTTTATCCACGGCGTGCCGGCGCTGAAACCGGCATGCTCGCTGGTATCCCATTGCATGGGGGTGCGGGCGTTATCGCGGCTCTTGGCGTAGATCGCCGCCATGACGCCATGGGGCCGGTACCCGGCCGCCAGGCGGTCGCGGTACATGTTCAGGGTTTCAATATCGCGGTAATCGGCGATATCGGTAAAACGCACGTTGGTCATGCCGATCTCCTCGCCCTGGTAGATGTAGGGCGTGCCCGCCATGCCGTGCAACACCGTGGCCAGCATTTTGGCGCTTTCAACCCGATACCGGCCGTCATCGCCAAACCGCGACACCGCCCGCGGCAGGTCATGGTTGTTCCAGAACAGGCTGTTCCAGCCGCGGCCGTACAGTTCGGTCTGCCAGCGGCTTAACACGGTTTTCAGCTCGCGCAGGTCATAGGGGATGATATCCCATTTTTCGCCACCGACCCGGGCCTGATCCAGCGTCAGGTGGCCAAACTGGAAGATCATGCTCAGTTGCCGGCTCTCGGGATCGCTCCAGCGCACCCCGGTCTGCGGGGTGGCTCCCCAGGCTTCGCCGACGGTCAGGATATCGTCATACTGACCGAAGCCGTCTTCATTGAGTTCCAGCACGTAGTCATGCAACCGGGGACCGTTGGCGATGATGCGCTGTTCAGGGATTTTGCCGATCAAATCGATGACATCGAAGCGAAAGCCGCCCACGCCTTTTTCCAGCCAGAAGGTCAGCACATCGACGATTTCCCGGCGCACCTGGGGATTAGCCCAGTTCAGGTCCGGCTGTTTGCGCGAGAACAGATGCAGGTAATATTCATCGAGCCGTGGTTCATATTGCCAGGCGCTGCCGCCAAATACCGACATGAGATCGTTGGGTTGCTTGGTCCAGATATAATAATCATGATAAGGATTATCCGGCGATGTACGCGCCTCGCAAAACCAGCGGTGCTCGTCGCTGGTATGGTTAGCCACCACGTCCATCATGATCTTCATGCCGCGCCTGCCGGCTTCGGCGATCAGCAGATCCATATCGTCCATGGTGCCGAACTCGTCCATGATGCGGTAATAATCGGCAATGTCATAGCCGTTGTCATCGTTGGGCGACGCGTATACCGGGCATAACCACAGGACGCCCACGCCCAGCAGCGCCAGGTAATCCAGTTTGCGGATAATGCCCGCCAGATCGCCGATACCGTCGCCGTCGGCGTCATAAAAACTGCGGGGATAAATTTGATAGACTACGGAACGATGCCACCATTTATGCTCATGATTCATAAAAGACCCTTAATATCCGCCGGGAGGCTCCTCCTTCCCGGCTGCGCCGACGCGATGCTGGTTTAAGCACGATACTGTTAGGTATATGCCAAGCCGGCGAAAGTCGCCAGCGCCGGCCATGGCGCCGTTTTTGGCGTCAATGGGCCGGGGGCGTGGCCCGCGTTTGCGACGCGCGGGCCTTTTCATCCTCCGCCTCGCCCATGCGCTGCAGCAGCCGATGGCCGATATTATTGGTCCAGTTAAAGCTGTTTTGCAGCACCACCACCGCGATGTTATGCCGCGTGTCCAGCCCGATATAGCTGGAATAGCCGCCGATAAAACCGACCTGGTAGGTAATTTTCTGCGCGCCGAGATCATCGACGATCCAGCCCAGCGCCGCGGCTTCCCGCGTACGGCTATAGCGCACGCTAAGGGAGTCCCGCAGCGCCGCGTCCAGGGCGGGATAACCGGTGGGGCGCAGATGCGCGCGCGCATACAGCAGCAGGTCGTCGGCATTGGTGTACAGCCCGGCGGCGCCCACCATATACGATGAAAAATGCCAGTCGGGCACCGCCTGCCCGCGGCGGATAAACTTGGGTTGATCGCCCGCGTGGCCGATGGCCCGGCGCGCATAACCTGGCAATGAGCAGGCGTCGTAGCCGGTATGCTCCAGGCCTAGCGGCCCGGTAATATTTTCCGCCAGCAGCTCTGTGACTTTTTTTCCGCCGCGGCGCTGCAGGATATAATCCAGCAAGGCATAGCCCAGGTTGGAATAGCGCGGTTCCAGGCGGGCGGGACGATGAAAACCGGCCAACGCATCCATCAGCCGGTCATTATCCAGCGAAGAGTAGAAATTCTCGCCGGTAAATAAATAATGAACGAAAGAAGTTAATATCTCTAGGGAAAACATTTGCCTTGGCAGGCCGGAAGTATGGGTGACTAATTGCAGCAGGGTAATATTGCGCGCGTCCGGGCTGAGCGGCACGGTCGACGGTAATAGCGTCTCCAGCGTCTCATCCCAGCGCAAGAGGCCCTTATTAACCAGAATGACCGTCACCTCGGCAAGGAATCCCTTGCTCACCGATCCGACGGCAAAGAGCGTATCGCCCCGGACGGGGTATCCCCCGCGCTTATCGGTAACGCCATAACCAAAGGTGGCCATGGCGCCGTCGGGCCGCAGCACGCCGACCACCAGGCCGGGCGTTTGCCCGGCGGCGATCATGGGCAGCGCCAGGCTGTCCACCTGGGCGCGCAAATCGCCGTGGCCGGCAAGGCGCAGGCCCTCGACGGCCGAATTATCAATGGGCATGCTTGACAGGGTGGCGCAGGCGGAGAGGACAAATGTGCCTGAAAACATTAATCCTATTTTAATTAAATTTTTTATCATTGTTTCCAAAAATAATTTTGTCTCATACGTGCCCGCGCTTACCGTCCTGGCCGGCGGGCGCCGATTGTCCCACCCGCCCGCTCCGGTGGCAATAGCTGTCCGGACATTCTTTCAGCGCCTGGCGCGCTTATTAATGTGAGGGCGGTAATTGCGCTATGCGCGGCCCGGGGCGCCGCCGGCGGGGAATAATACGGCACGGGGAAAGGTCACTAAATGCAATAATTCCCTTCATAATAATAAAATGCCCAGAAGCAGACGAAAAATTAAGAAGGTCCTTCAGAATTTGCGCCAAATAGACCTGAATGGTTTACGCCGGCTGTTTATCCCGCGGTCCGGCCAGGCCGCAACCAGCGCGGCAGTGAAAGGCGATGGTTAAAAAAATCTGTCCGGTCGCGACTTTTGCCCTGGCCGCCGCCCGGCGAATAAATCAGCAGGCCTGTTAAATCCGCCGGAAAGGTATCCCAAATAAGATAAAAATATCTCATGATTTAATGTCATCAGTATAACCTTATCCTCCGCCTAGTATAATCAACGGGTTAACCCACGACTATCCCAGGTCATTGCATACCGGCGCCTTATATATCCAGGGTGGCAAAAAGCCGGCGCGGCGCGGCGGACATGGCTTTTATTCAGCGGCAATCATGGTTATGCCGGTGGAATAAAAAACAACGTTAAGTATTAACACACTCTTTTGCGGCCCTCAAAGTTCATACTTAATAATATTATTTATTCACCTATCTAATAACGGAAAATAAGCCGCCATTTTTAATGCGCACCCGATCTCAAATACGGAAAATGATTGACGACCAGAATACAGCGACGTGACATAGTTTATTGAGTAATGGCGTTTTTATTAACCCGCCGGCGGCGTGTCCCCGCAAGAATATCCTTAAGGATCGATAACTATGAGCTTAATAAATAACAGTCAGTCCATCTGGCCCGGCGCTGTTTCACCAGGTTACGGCAAAACCTTTAAATATCCCTGGCTGCTCCTGGTGGGAATACTCTGTTTATTTTCGTCTGCCGTCCTGGCGGATGAAGGCGATTTCGCCATTCCCGGAGAAGCCCCGCCGCCGCCGGTCAATCACGAGGTGACCTTATTCCAGGATGTCCGCATCTTTGACGGTAAAAGCACCGCCCTGTCCGGTCCGGCCAACGTTCTGGTCAAGAACGGCGTCATTGCGCGCATCTCCGCCGACCCCATCGCCGTGGACAACGGCGACCATGCCCAGGTGATCGCCGGCAATGGGCGCGTGCTGATGCCGGGGCTTATCGACGCGCACTGGCATGCGTTTATGGCGGCAACCCCGCAGATAATGCTGATGACCGCCAGTCCGGACTATCTGCAGATGCGCGCGGCGCACGAGGCCGGCGACACCTTGATGCGCGGTTTTACCACGGTGCGCGACCTCGGCGGTCCGGTATTCGGCCTCAAGCGCGCCATCGACGAAGGGTTGATTACAGGCCCGCGCATTTATCCCTCCGGCGCGTTTATCTCGCAAACCTCCGGCCATGGCGACTTCCGCTTTATGTTCGAGCTGCCCCGCCAGCCTGGCGGCCCCTTAAGCTTTTCTGAACGCACGGGCATTGCAGCCATCGCCGACAGCCCCGACGAAGTCCGCCTGCGGGCCAGGGAACAATTAAGGCAGGGCGCCAGCCAAATCAAGCTGATGGCCGGCGGTGGCGTGGCCTCGCAGTACAATCCCCTCGAATCGGTACAATACACCGTGCCGGAAATTCGCGCGGCGGTGGAGGCCGCGGCCAACTGGGGCACCTATGTCACGGTGCACGCCTACACCCCGGCGGCAATACGCCAGGCGGTGGACGCCGGGGTTAAAAACATCGAGCATGGCCAGCTGATGGACGAGGACACCGCCAAATTACTGGCGGACAAAGGTATCTGGCTGAGCATCCAGCCGCTGCTCGACGATGAGGATGCCTCGCCGCTGCCAACGGAGCTATCCCGGCAAAAAGCCCAGCAGGTGTTTGCCGGCACCGGCAACGCCTACCGGCTTGCTGGTAAATACCATATCAAGACGGCTTTCGGCACCGACGCGCTGTTCGACCAGCGGGTGGCCAGCCGCCAGGGCGCGCAGCTGGCCAAGCTGGTACGCTGGTTTACCCCGGCGGAAACGCTGAAAATGGCCACCGGCGACAACGGCGAGCTCATGGGATTATCCGGTTTTATCAATCCCTATCCCGGCCGGCTCGGCACGGTGGAGGAAGGATCGCTGGCGGATCTGCTGCTGGTGGACGGCGACCCGCTGGAAAATATCAAGCTTATCGAGGATCCGGGGAAGAATTTCGTGATCATCATGAAAGACGGCCATATCTATAAAGATATTTTGCCTAAATAGCACCGGGCCGTCTTTGCGCCGCCGGTAAATGGGTGGATTGGGCCGTTTACCGGCCGGGCTAAATTTTGGTATAGCGCAGCCAAACGCCATCGTGATCGGTTTTTTCCACCGATGCGAGCTTCAGGTAGTTCGGCGTTTTCCAAGCCTCGCGGGCAATTTCAAACGACGAGGGACGCCCGGGACGTCCGTCTACCAGCGGCAGGATTAGCACGCTGACCTCATCCACCAGGCCCGCGTTGACAAAAGCGCCGCTGACATGGGCTCCGCCTTCGACAATCAGCCTGGTCACGCCCAGTTCGGCCGCCAGCAGCGTAACCACCGCCGCCAAATCAATTTCCAGTTCGCCGCCAAACACATATGACACCTCAATGGAGCGCAGGTAGGCCAGAAAATCGTCCGGGACCTGTTTTGTCACCACTTCAATCACATGTGAGTTAAGGGCGGTATTGCTTTTCCAGGCCACCAGACCCCGCGGATCGATGGATATGGCGTACTGTTCGGCATCGCGCCTGGCGAAATAATGGGTACGGGGCAGCGGCGTGCTCGCCAGCCTCTTGGGATAATCGGTGCCGTGGGATATTTCCTGCATGGTCACGCGGCCGCAAATCCAGCCATCGGCCTTAAAGGTGGCGGCGGTGGATTCATACAAGTCCGAGGCGTAGTCCAGGTTCCAGCCATCCGTCAGGCTGCGCCCGTCCACTGCCGACATCATGTGGCATACGATATAAGGTTTCATAATGGACATCTCCGGTGGAGTCATAACCTGAGGTAATTGTAGATCATGGCTGGGGATATTATGACAATACTCCGCCAGCGCGGCGGCAAACCATGAAAAAAGCCCTGACGGTGAGGTCAGGGCTTTCAGGGTGCTACGAATTTAAAATTTAACATTCAATACTTCAATTTTTTAACACAAACCACATTAACGATGTACATTTTCATACGGGAACATCAAGTATTTATAACGAACTATCCTCCGGTATATTACTGAATAAAAGCTTCCCGACACTTATATTGGTTAATCAGTCCAGACGCCAACCGACTAACACAGCACATCACCCATCGCGATATATACTTTTGTTACAAGACCTTACTTTCTCCGTGATATTCTCAATCATTTGGCTACAAACCCACAATCACGAATATTCACTTCAACTACAAGGCTTTACTGTATCGCGCTAACATTTAAGACCCCATTGTGCGATGATAAAGCTTTATTACGTGGCCTTATTTACCATCGTGACGTCCGCCGTTTGGCAAACTCAAACCTTAAATCACGACTATTTTTACCACTTCGCTGCCTTTATCGCATCATCTTCTGGAACACAGGCTTAATTAAGTATTTCAAAACTGCCTTCGCCTGCGTTAATAATCAATCTACCCCTTTCCATCGTCATGTCAACACTGTAATTAATAACATCAACCCGGCATCACATAAGGACCGCTTATTTCTTAGCGTGCAATCCGCGCGCGGGACAGGAACCTGCGCCGCGACGGGCGCAGGATCATGACGATAGCCGGTTTTCCCTCAGCCTGAAGGATCAGTTGCTGCCCGGCACCCGGGAGGGCTGCGCTTTACGGCCCAGCTCATCAAGCAGGCGAAACTCCTCGTCGGTCAGGCGCACCTGGGTCGCCGCCAGGTTTTCCTCCAGATGTTTTACCTTACTGGTGCCGGGGATGGGCAACATGACCGGGCTGCGTTTTAATATCCATGCCAGCGCGATCTGCCCGGGAGTAAAGCCTTTTTCCTTCGCCAGGGTGTCAAGTATCGATCCGGGATTGGCCAGCTCGCCCGAGGCCAGCGGGAACCAGGGGATAAAGCCGATATTGTTGTCAGTACAATAATCCAGCACGGCTTCGTGGCCGCGCGACACCAGATTAAACATATTTTGCACCGAGACCACCGGGAAAAAGCGCTGGGCGTTTTTGATTTGCTGCACGTTGACTTCGCTCAGCCCGACGTGGCGGATCAACCCTTCTTTTTGCATCTGGGCAATGGCGTCGAACTGTTCATCCTCGGGAACCTTGGCGTCCACCCGGTGCAATTGCCATAACCCGATTTGCTCCACCTTGAGTTTGCGCAGGCTCATCAAAACCGCCTGACGCAGATATTCAGGACGCCCCACCGGCTGCCAGATATTCGGGCCGTGACGCGTTAAGCCGCCCTTGGTGGCGATAAGCAACCCGTCATAGGGATACAGCGCTTCCCGAATCAGGTTTTCGCTGACGTCCGGGCCGTAACTGTCGGCGGTATCGATAAAGTTAACACCCAGCTCCGGCAGGCGCCGCAGGGTATCCAGCGCGGCCTGCCGATCTTCCGGCTCGCCCCAGATGCCGTTGCCGGTGATGCGCATGGCGCCAAAACCCAACCGGTTGATGGTAATATCGCCTAGCGTAAATTGTCCTGAAGCCGCTGCGTTAATCGTGCTCATAATGGGTCCCCTTATGGAGTTGGTGTCTGAAATATCGCTAAGTGCCGCTATGGCGCTGACAGGATGGTGATGAAAATCGAAGGCGACAGCGTCGCGGCTATTTAGAACCGATTGGTTCAATTTATAGCGACACTTCGGGCTTAGCAAGATTTTTTGAACCAATTGGTTTTTTATTGCCGAACGGAACACCCCCCGGCCGGCAAACCAGGGTAAAGTATAGTGCAGGACAGGCCGGAGTGGTAAGCGGGCCCGCCCCGGCGGCCGGACGGCGGCTTTAGATGTACACGTCGACCTTATCGGCGTCGGCGGCGCGATTGACGCCATCGGCTTTAATCTCGTCGGTCGCGGCGGTTTTTTGCGTGCCGGCGGATTTTTCGGCCTGCTGCTGGCGCAGTTGAGCAATTTGCGCTTCCAGCATTTTGATTTGCGCCTCGATAAGCTGTTGCTGCTCCTGTTTCAGGTCGGCAGTCAGGCTGGACTGGGAGACGGTTTTCAGTTGCTTGGTCAATTTGGTGATTTGCTGGGTAAGATTCTTGATTTGCGCGGCGACGTCGCTGCCGCCCCCGGACGATGTGGCCGACGCCGAGGATGTGATGGTATTGGACAAGGTAGGGCTCCTTTTTCTATGCACCCGGTAGGTTATCGGCAACCCTGCGGGCGTCTTCAGCGCGCACATTGCAAAGAAAGCGCAAAGAAACCGTAAAAAAAGCCCGATGACAAAGGCAAAGCGGCGCCCGGGGGCGCTACGCTTTACGCTGTTTGCCCCATAGCGGCGGCAAATAGTCTGAACCCCGGTCAAAGCCGGGGTTCAGGGCCGGGCGGACAACACCGTTACGCCACATCATGCTCCAGCGCTTTTGGCGCATCCTGGTTGCGCTGTCCAATCGCTATTTTTCGCGGTTTTTCCGTTTCCGGTATTTCCTGCAGCAAATTCACCGTTAACAGGCCATTTTCCAGATTGGCGCCTTCAACCTTGACATGTTCCGGCAGCCGGTAGCTCAGGGAGAAATCAGTCCGGCTGATGCCGCGATGCACCCAGCCGTCCTGTTCTTCAGCGGTGTTTTCTTCTTTACGTTTACCGCTGATGACCAGGGTGCCGCCCTGGGCGCTGATGTCCAGCTCGTCTTCTTTCCAGCCGGGGACGCTGAGGGTCAAATCATAGCGGTCGTCGCCATGCCGGCGTATATCATAAGACGGCGTCGTGGACAGCGGCGTGTCGCCGGTGAGCTGGCTGAACAGCCGGTCGATGCGATCGAACCGATCGCTGAAAATAGCATCGTTAAAGCTTGGGAATACGGATAATGTTGTGCGTGCCATGGTTAAACCTCCTGAATATCAGTTGCACATTCAAAAGCTCAAACCTGAAGGCAATATCATCTGTTGCCTTCGCTAGTTAAATAAGGGCGCTACCACGGCTTTCAAGGGGAAATTTTGTGATATTGATCACAAATTAAATCACTGGGCCCCGCGTCTTTCCGCCTGTGTGTCCTTACCCGGCGGCAGGCCGAACATCCGGCTATATTCCCGCGTAAACTGCGATACGCTTTCGTAGCCCACCGCAAACGCGGCGCTGCCCGCCGTCATACCTTCCGCGCGCAATAACCGGCGCGCCTCGATCAGGCGCAGCTGCTTTTGGAACTGCAGCGGCGAAAGCGAAGTGACGGCGCGAAAGTGATGATGGAATGATGACGGGCTCATGCCGGCCGCCTGCGCCAGGCTATCGACCCGCAGCGGCTGGGCGAACCCGGTGCGCAGGATGGCGACGGCGCGCGCCACGCGCCGGAAATGGCCGTCCGGCCAGCCCAGGCGGCGAATGGCCGCGCCATGCCGGCCGGCCAGGAGCCAATAATGCAGTTCGCGCACCAGCTGCGCATGCAGCACCGGCACCGCCGCCGGGCGGTCCAGCAGGCGCATCAGGCGCAGCGCGGCGTCGGCGACCTCGGCGTCGGTCGGCTGGGCATGCACCGGGATCCCGGCGGCTGCCGGGTCCGCCTGCATTTCCACCGTCAGTTCCGCTATCACCGCCAGATCCAGGTCCAGCACCAGCGAAAGGTAGGGCGCGTCGCTGCTCGCGCCGGTAACCTGGCTTACCGTCGGCACATCCGCCGTGATCAGCAGCGAGTCGCCGGCGCGAAACGAGAACGCGCGGGTTCCCATCGCCACCTGCTTGCTTCCCTGTAGCACCAGGCACACCAGCGGACGGGAGATATCGTAAACCAGTCCGCTGGGCGCGGTCGCGCGGATGGTGGTCAGCCCGGCGATGGGAGTGTGGGCAAGTCCGGCGGGATCGGCGTAAGTCTCGACATACCGTCGCACGGCAGTAAGCAGGGTATCATTCATGCGCAGATGCTAGCCGATCGCCGGCCGGCAGGCAAATCAGTTTGGAGGAATAGGCAAAGAACGTCGAGGTTTCGGCAACGATGAAGGCACGGCGGACCGCTTATGATGGACATCCCAATCAAGAGGAGTGCCCCATGACTAAAATCACCATCGTTACCGGCGCCAGCCGCGGACTCGGCCGCAGCAGCGCCTTAGCCATCGCCCGCCGCGGCGGGGATGTGATCATCACCTACCGCAGCCGCGGCGAAGACGCCCGATCCGTCGTCGCCGACATCAACGCCATGGGGCGCAAGGCGGTCGCCCTGCCCCTCGATACCGGCAATATCGCGGGCTTCGCGCCGTTTGCCGCGGCGGTGAAGGCGGCGCTGAGCGAAACCTGGCGGCGCGACAGCTTTGATCATCTGGTCAATAATGCCGGCCATGGTGATTACGCACCTATCGGACAAACGACCGAGGCGCAGTTCGACAGCCTGGTCAACGTCCATTTCAAAGGCGTGTTTTTCCTGACCCAGGCGCTGCTGCCGCACATGGCGGACGGCGGACGCATCGTGAACCTGTCCTCGGGCCTGACCCGGGTATCGTATCCCGGCTACGCCGCTTATGCCGCGGTAAAGGGGGCGGTTGAGGTGTTAAGCCTCTACCTGGCGAAGGAACTGGGCAGCCGCGGGATTGCGGTCAATACGGTGGCGCCGGGCGCCATCGAAACCGACTTCGGCGGCGGCGCGGTGCGGGACAATCCGGAGATCAACAGGATTTTCGCCGCGATGACCGCACTCGGCCGCGCCGGCCTGCCCGACGATATCGGACCGATGATCGCCAGCCTGCTGTCGGAAGACAACCGCTGGATTAACGCCCAGCGTATCGAGGTCTCCGGCGGCCAAGGCATCTGAGGCGGATATCCGTGCGCCGCCGGACGCCGTTATTTCACCTCGCGGGCGATCCGCGGCGCCTGGAATAAGGGGATGTCATTACCGGTAATGTATTTCTTGCGCAGCAGGGACGAAATCTTATCCATGACCATCACAATTACCACCAGCACCAGGGTAATAAACATCACCACATCCCAATTCCACAGGCGCATATTTTCAGCGTAAACCAGCCCTACCCCGCCCGCGCCGACAAAGCCCAGCACCGCGGCGGAGCGGGTATTGGACTCAATCTGGTACAGGCTGAGCGCCAGGAAGGCGGGAAACGATTGCGTATAGATGCCGAAGCGCTGTTTTTGCACGTAGTTGGCGCCCACCGCGCTCAGGCCGCGGCCGGGCGATTTATCCACCGCCTCATGGCCTTCGGCGTACAGCTTGCCGAGCAGGCCGACATCCTGCACGATAATCGCCATCACCCCGGCCAGCGGCCCCATGCCGACGGCGCGCACGAACACCATTCCCCAGATAGCCATATCGATACCGCGGAAAATATCAAACGTGTGGCGGACCACAAGGGCGATAGGCCGCAGCGCCGGCGTGGACATCACGTTGCGCGCCGCCAGGAAAGACAGGGGCAAGGCAATCAGGGTGGCGGTAAGGGTGCCGACCCAGACAATGGCGATGGTGAGGAAGATCTGCCCGAGGTAATAGGCAAACGGCCAGTGGGCCACATCATGCCAAACCAGCATGCGCGCCATGTAATGGCCGATTTGCTGGCAACCGAGCAGGAAACGCGGCCACGGCAGGCCGAACGCCGAAAAAAAATAAACATAATACAGCGCGACGGCGGCGGTCAGCAGGCCCAGCCGGCGCAGGTAGCGGTTTTGCCGGGCGAAGATATCTTTGTGCCGCCGCCTGGATTCCGCCAGCGCCTGCGGTGACAATGTTGTGGTCGGCATCAGCCCCTCCCCTCCACGACCCATTTGCGCAGCCTGCCGGAAATATAATCCAGCAGCGCCACCACCAGGATGATCAGCAGCAGCGTCATGCTGACCTGATCGTACTGATCGAGTTTAATATTGGTCATCAGCTCCTGGCCGATGCCTCCCGCCCCCACCAGCCCCAGAATGGTCGACAGGCGGAAATTGATTTCCAGGCGCATAAAGCTGTAGGACAGGAAGATCGGCTTCACCTGCGGCCACAGGCCGAAGCGCATGCGCTGTAATGTCCCCGCGCCGCAGGCGGACAGCCCGCGCACGGGTTTGTCCGAAGCCGACTCAATGGCTTCATAAAACAGTTTGGTCAGGCTGCCGACGGTATGTACCGCCAGCGTCAGGAACCCGGGGAACGCGCCGATGCCGAACGCCATCACAAACATCACCGCCCAGGCCAGCTCCGGCATGGTGCGCAAAAACGCCACCAGCGTACGCAGCGCGAAGCGCAGCGGCGCGGGACTGCGGGTATTATTAGCCGCCAGAAACGCCAGTACGCTGGCGACCAGCACCGATAATATCGTCGAAGCCAGCGCCAGCTGCACGGTATCCCAAATCAGCGGCAGCTGGATAGGCAGCCGGTAGCCCCAGTAAGGCAGCGAGCCCAGGGTATGGCGATCGGCGAACAATACCCGCCAATGCAGGACAGGAATGGTTTGCGCCAGATAGTCGAAAAAGTGGGGAATGGCGACCCAAACCGCGTACAGGTTGAATTCGGCGATATTGCCGGCGCCAAGATACAGCACCACCAGCGCCCCCGACCATAGCAGCGAGTCGCGTTTATGTTTGCGCCGGACCTGATGATAATAGTGGTTGAAATCAGTATTCATAGGCCATCGTTTCAGTGCCGGCCGCCAACTGGCGGCCAGCGGGGGTTAACAACCCTACCGCGCCTTAGCGATTGCCTTTCACCAGCTCGCGTTTCAGGTCGATAATATCCTGGAATTCCTTCAGGGACGTGGGGGCGATATGCTGTTTGCCGCCAACCGCCTTGATAAAGCATGAGTGGTCTTGCTTATCCAACTGCTCGATAGCGTCGACCAGTTTGGCTTTAAAATCCGCCGGCAGGGAGTGGCGTACTAATATCGGGCCATTGGGAATTAACGGCGATTGCCAGATAATGCGGATTTGTTTCATCAAATCGGGATGGTCCGCCTTAATCAGGCGCACAAAGGCGCCGGTGTTGTAACCCTTATCGTAATCGCCCACCATCGACGCCCAGGTTACCGCCCCTTCGAACTGGCCGTTCAGCACGCCCAGAATATCCTGCTCATGACCGCCGGAAAAAGTAACGCTTGAGAAAAAGTTATTGTATTTATTATCAATATTGCCGCCAAATTGCTTCTTGAACACATGATCCGGGATCAGATAACCTGAGGTGGAATCCTGGTCGGCGTAACCAAAGGATTTACCTTTCAGATCTTCCAGCTTTTGATACGGGCTGTCGGCCTTGACCACCACTACAGAATGATAGCCCCTTGACTGATCGGTATCGTCCACCACGATGCCCGCCAGATCGACCGCGTTGGGATTGGCGATATACACCGAGGCAAAGGACGACGGCGACATGCTCAATACCATATCCACCTTCTCGCCCAATAACCCCTGAATGACGCCGGAATAATCGGAGGAGTTGCGCAGCTTGGTATCGACATTTAATTTTTTATCCAGAAAATCCTTCACGCACATATTGTCGCCAATCTGCTGCGTCGCGTTCTGCCCGCCGAGAATACCCAGGTTAAGTTCTTTCGGGGCATCGGCCGCACCGGCATTCAATGTCATGAAGGCACCGGCCAGCAAGGTTATCAGGGAACATGTCTTTTTCATTAAAATAGCCTTTGTGAGTCAATGAATAAAATGGCAAAAAGTGTGGGTTAATCCAGCCCGCCCGCTCTATTAACGGAGGCTGATTTGCTTATCAATGAACCTGGGCAATTTCATCGCCATATAATATCTGCAAGACGTGCTCATCCAGCAGATCGGGATGTCCGTCATAAACAATCCGTCCCTGGGAAATACCTATTACTCGCGTGCAATATTCTTTTACTAATTCAACGGAATGCAGGTTTATCAAAACGGAAATATTATTTTCGGCCACGTTCTTCAGCGCACCCATAATACGGTGGGTATTTTTGGGATCGAGAGAAGCCACCGGCTCGTCCGCCAGCATTATTTTCGGGTTTTGCATCAGCGCGCGGCAAATGGCCACCCGCTGCATTTGCCCGCCCGACAGATGCTCCGCCCGTTGCAGGGCGTGGGGCAGCATATTCAGCCATTGCAGGAGTTCGATCGCCCTGGCGCGATCGTTATAGTCGAATATTTTAAACAGGGATTTTAACGTCGATGTCTGGCTTAATCGTCCCAGCAGAACGTTGGTAATGACATCCAGGCGCGGTACCAGGCAAAAATCCTGGAAAATCATGCCGCACTGCGCCCGCCATCGCCGCATCTGGCGCGCGGGCAGACTGGCGATATCCAGCATGCCGCCGTCTTGCGCGTAATGCAGGATTTCGCCGCCGGAGGCGGGCAATGAGCCGTTGAGGATATGCAGCAGGGTGGATTTCCCCGCGCCGGAACGGCCGATGATCGCGACAAATTCACCGGCGTACAGGTCAAAGTTAATGTCCTGCAATACCTTATTCTGCGGATTAAAATGCTTATTCAATCCCCTGACCGCCAAGACCTTTTTTTGTTCCAGCGCCAGCAGTACGGGATCCTCGGGCTGCGCCAACTGCAACAGTGCCTGTGCCATAAGTTTGCTCCGGAATAAGTCTACCAAACCACTATGGATTGCTATTAACGGATTAATATATGACAGCAGGATGATATTATTATGATGCTCAGGTGACGCTGCCCCGGATTAAGTCATTCATCAGCCTGTTGCCCCAAAAAATATATTCCCGTCGCATGAGCAATATCTTTTTATCTCTTTAATTCAAATAGCTGCAGACGTTTCTTCTTTTATAAAAACAGTGAATGGCAAGTATTCATTCCGATGTCATCTTATTTTAACCGCACTGTCATCTTGCGCCGCCATCATGCTATGCAATGTCGTAACGGAAGCGTTGCCGTATGTTATGCCGCCACACCGCGCCATCCCGTTATTGCATACCCACTGTCCGCCGCCCCGTGGAGATTTTTATTATGATGCAGTTATCTAGACATCCGACCAGTTATCCCACGCTTTATCAGCATATCGCCGCGCAGCTGGAGCAGGAGCTGCGCACGCAGTACCGCAGCGGCGAATATTTGCCGTCGGAGCAGCGCCTGGCGCAGCGCTATCAGGTTAACCGCCACACCCTGAGGCGCGCGGTGGATCAACTGGTGGATCGCGGCTGGCTGCAGCGTCGGCACGGTATCGGCATCCTGGTGTTGATGCGGCCCTATGACTATCCGCTGCATGCCCAGGCGCATTTCAGCCAGAACCTGCTGGATCAGGGCAGCCACCCCACCAGCGAACTGCTGCTGGCGGTGCTGCGACCGTGCAGCGTGCCGGTGGCGGACGCGCTGTCGTGCCAGGCCGGCGCAACCGTGATTCATTTACGCACGCTGCGCCGGGTCAACGGCGTGCCGCTCAGCGTTATCGACCACTATCTGCCGGACCTGGCGTGGTGGCCCGAACTGCAGCAGTTCGCCAGCGGTTCGCTACATGAATTTATCACTACGCGCCTGGGCGAGAAGCTGGTGCGCAGGCAAACGCGCATCAGCGCGCGGCGGGCCCAGACCAAGGAAAGCCAGCTTCTGGAGGCGGCCCATCAAATCCCGCTGCTCTGCGTGCGCACGCTCAATACCCGCGGCGACAGCGACCGGATAGCGGAATACTCCTTTACCCTGGCGCGCGCCGATATGATTGAACTGACGATGGAGCACTGAATGTTTACCTTACAGCAAAGACAGCGCTGGATGTCGGTACTGGCGTCCTCCCCCGCCGCGGAAGTGCGGGCCGGCTGGCAGACCCTGGATCTTAACGTCCCGTTTGACATTATCCGCGCGCCGGAAACCGGGCTTACCCAGCTTGTCGCGCGCATGGGCGCCACAGGACGCCGTTTTGTCCTGGGCGACATGACGGTAACGCGGGCCGTGGTCCGCCTTGGCAGCGGCACCTATGGCTACAGCTACGTGGCCGGTCGCGATAAAGCCCATGCCGAGCTGTGCGCCCTGGCGGATGCCATGCTGCAACGGGCGGAGCATCATGAACGCCTGCATCGGCAATTAATCGAGCCCCTGTCCGCCCGGCGGCAAGAGCAACACCAATTACGGGCGCGTGAAATCGCCGCCAGCCGCGTGGACTTCTTTACCCTGGTGCGGGGGGATAACTGATGACGCTGCTGCCAGGATTTACCCAACCGGTGCACCAGTCCCAGCAGGCTTTTCGCCTGATCCTCAAAGCCCTGAGCGAACCCGGCTCCCGGGTGACCCTGCCGGTAAAGGACGGGTGGCATCCGCTCGGCAAGGCCGCCACCGGCGTACTGCTGACGCTGGCCGATGGGGAAACGCCGCTCGCCATCTGCCCGGCATTGGGCAGCGACGCCGTTATCAACAACCTGCGTTTCCATACCGGCGCGCCGCTGGCCGCACGCCCGGCGCTCGCAAGCCTTGCCGTATTCGATAACCGGCTTACCGCCGCGCAGCTCCAGGCGCTGGCGCACGGCACTGAAATTTCGCCCGAGCTCGGCGCCATGGTGGTAGTGCAAATCGACAGCCTGGACGATGGCGTACCGCTGCGCCTGAGCGGCCCGGGCATAGAGCATCCGCGCCGGGCGGCCCCGGCGCTGCCGGCGCCGCTGCTGGATTATCTGGTCAACCGGCCACAGCGTTTCCCGCTTGGCCTTGATTTCCTGCTGGCCTGCGAAGACGGCCTGATGGCCATTCCCAGGACCACCCATGTGGAGGTGTGCTGATGTATGTTGCGGTGAAAGGCGGGGAAAAGGCGATTGATGCCGCCCATCAACTACAGGAACATCTGCGTCGCGGCGACGACGCGATCCCGGCGATCGGCTGCGGGCAGATCGATCAACAGCTCGGCCTGGCGGTGGATCGGGTCATGACCGAAGGCGGCATCTACGATCGGCAACTGGCGTCGCTGGCGATAAAACAGGCCAGCGGCGATCTGGTCGAGGCCATCTTCCTGCTGCGGGCTTATCGCACCACCTTGCCGCGCCTGGCGGTGAGCGAACCGGTCGCCACGGAAAAAATGCGCCTGGAGCGCCGTATTTCGGCGGTTTATAAAGATCTGCCCGGCGGACAGGTGCTCGGGCCGACCTATGACTATACCCACCGGCTGCTGGACTTCGCCCTGCTGGCGGAGGGCGCGCCGGTGCCGGCCGCGCCGCGCGCCGACGCCGCGCTGCCCGATGAATGCGCCCATGTGTTCAGCCTGCTCGGCCAGCAGCAGCTGGCTCCCGGCGAACACGACGACGGCGCGGAACCGGACGATATCACCCGCCGTCCGCCCACCTATCCCAGCTCGCGCTCCGCCCGCCTGCAGCAGCTGGTACGCGGCGACGAGGGTTTTCTGCTGGCGCTAAGTTACTCCGGCCAGCGCGGTTACGGCCGCACCCATCCGTTTGCCGGCGAGATCCGCAGCGGCTACGCGACGGTCACCGTCGTGCCGGAAGAGCTGGGTTTTGCCAT
Organism: Sodalis sp. C49; assembly: GCF_046352915.1. NCBI lineage: Bacteria > Pseudomonadati > Pseudomonadota > Gammaproteobacteria > Enterobacterales > Bruguierivoracaceae > Sodalis > Sodalis sp. C49. Next base: position 3,122,651 of record NZ_CP163303.1, read on the forward strand.
TGATATCGGCGAAATCCTGCTGACGGAATGTGAAATGGTCAACGGCTTTGTCGACCCCGCGGACCGGCCGCCGCATTTTACCCGCGGCTACGGGCTGGTATTCGGCCGCGCCGAGCGCAAGGCGATGTCCATGGCGCTGGTCGATCGCGCGCTGCAATGCGGCGAGTACGGCGAGCAGGTCGATAGCCCGGCCCAGGACGAGGAGTTCGTGCTGGCCCATGCCGATAATGTGGAGGCGGCGGGATTTGTTTCCCATCTCAAGCTGCCGCACTACGTCGATTTCCAGGCTGAACTGGAATTGCTTAAACGCCTGCGCCAGGAATTTGTCCACGGCGCCGGCACCGGATCGGAGAACCCCCATGAGTGAGACATTGGCCGGCTATAATCCGGGCTATCTCGACGAACAAACCAAACGCATGATCCGCCGCGCCATTCTCAAGGCGGTGGCCATTCCGGGCTACCAGGTGCCGTTCGGCGGGCGTGAAATGCCGATGCCCTACGGCTGGGGCACCGGCGGGGTCCAGCTCACCGCCAGCATTATCGGCCGCAACGATGTGCTGAAGGTGATTGACCAGGGCGCGGACGATACCACCAACGCGGTGTCGATCCGCCGCTTTTTCCAGCGGGTGGCGGGCGTCGCCACCACCGGGCGCACGACCCAGGCCACGCTTATCCAGACCCGCCACCGTATCCCGGAAACGCCCCTGGCGGCGGACCAGATCCTGATTTACCAGGTGCCGATCCCCGAGCCGCTGCGCTTTATCGAACCGCGCGAAACCGAAACCCGTAAAATGCACGCCCTGGAAGAATACGGCGTCATGCAGGTCAAGCTGTACGAGGATATCGCCCGTTACGGCCATATCGCCACAACCTACGCTTATCCGGTGAAGGTGAACGATCGCTATGTCATGGATCCCTCGCCGATCCCCAAGTTCGATAATCCCAAAATGCATATGATGCCGGCGCTGCAGCTGTTCGGCGCCGGCCGTGAAAAACGCATCTACGCCCTGCCGCCCTTTACCAAGGTCAAGAGCCTGGATTTCGATGATCATCCCTTTAGCGTGCAGCGCTGGGAGCAGCCCTGCGCGCTGTGCGGATCCCGCGCCAGCTACCTGGACGAGGTGGTGCTCGACGACGCGGGCAATCGCATGTTTATCTGCTCCGATACCGATTTTTGCCAGCAGCAGCTGGCGCAACAGCCACAGGGGAATCCCGTATGACCTCCGCATCGCTTTCCCCGACGCCGCTGCTGTCGGTTGAGCGCCTCACGCATCTCTACGCGCCGGGAAAAGGCTTCAGCGACGTCTCGTTCGATATCTATCCCGGCGAGGTGGTCGGCATTGTCGGCGAGTCCGGATCGGGCAAAACCACGCTGCTGAAAGCCATTTCCGCGCGGCTCACGCCGCAGGAGGGCAGGATAACCTATTGTCCGGCCACCGGTCCGGGGCGCGACCTGTACGCCATGGCGGAAAGCGACCGCCACCGCCTGCTGCGCACCGAATGGGGCGTGGTGCACCAGCATCCCCTCGACGGACTGCGCCCGCGCGTCTCCGCCGGCGGCAATATCGGCGAGCGCCTGATGGCCGTCGGCCAGCGCCATTATGGCGAGATCCGGCAACAGGCCGCCCACTGGCTGGAGGATGTGGAAATCCCGGCGGCGCGCATTGATGATTTGCCCACCACGTTTTCCGGCGGCATGCAGCAGCGGCTGCAGATCGCCCGCAACCTGGTCACCCGGCCGCGGCTGGTGTTTATGGATGAGCCCACCGGCGGACTGGATGTGTCGGTGCAGGCCAGGCTGCTGGATCTGCTGCGCGGGCTGGTGGTCGAGATGCAGCTGGCGGCGGTGATCGTCACGCACGATCTCGGCGTGGCGCGCCTGCTGGCCCATCGGCTGCTGGTGATGAAGGAAGGACGGGTGGTGGAGAGCGGACTCACCGATCGGGTGCTGGACGATCCCCATCATCCCTACACCCAGCTCCTGGTCTCGTCGGTCTTATCCTGAGACGGAGACATCTATCATGTGGAACCATCGGATGAATACGCAATTGCGGGTCGAACATCTCAGTAAAACCTTTGTGCTGCATCAGCAAAACGGCGTGCGCCTGCCGGTGCTGCGCGACGCCAACCTGACGGTCAAGGGCGGCGAATGCCTGGTGCTGCACGGCCATTCCGGCAGCGGCAAGTCCACCCTGCTGCGCTCGCTGTACGCCAATTACCTGCCCGACCAGGGCCATATCTGGATACGGCACCAGGACGGATGGCTGGATATGGTCCAGGCCGAGGCCCGGCAAATCCTGGCGGTGCGCCGCCATACCGTCGGCTGGGTGAGCCAGTTTTTACGGGTGATCCCGCGCATCAGCGCCCTGGACCTGGTGATGCAGCCATTACTGGAGCTGGGCGTCGAACGCGTGCAGTGCCGGGAGCGCGCCGAGGCATTGCTCGACCGGCTGAATGTGCCCCGCCGGCTTTGGCATCTGGCGCCCTCCACCTTTTCCGGCGGCGAGCAGCAGCGGGTCAATATTGCGCGCGGTTTTATCATCGATTACCCGGTATTGCTGCTCGACGAGCCCACCGCATCGCTCGACGGCCGCAACGGCGCGGCGGTGGTCGCCCTGATCGAACAGGCCAAACAGCGCGGCGCCGCCATTGTCGGCATTTTCCATGACGACGCCGTCCGCCAGCGGGTGGCGGACCGGCTCTACGCTATGCAACCGTCTCATGAGGTGAATACCCCCGATGATCATAAATAACGTCAAACTCATATTAAAAGATGAGATTGTCAGCGGTTCGCTGGAGATGCGCGACGGCATGATTCTCAGCTACGCCGACAGCGCCAGCCAATTGCCCCAGGCGCTGGACGGCGAGGGCGGCTGGCTGCTGCCCGGGTTAATCGAACTGCATACCGATAACCTGGATAAATTCTTTACCCCGCGCCCGAATGTCGACTGGCCGGCGCATTCCGCCATGAGCAGCCATGACGCGCTGATGGTGGCCAACGGCATCACCACCGTGCTGGACGCGGTGGCGATAGGCGATGTGCGCGACGGCGGACACCGGGCCGGCACGCTGCAAAAAATGATCGACGCCATTGTCGCCAGCCACGCCTCCGGCGCCACCCGCGCCGAACACCGGCTGCACCTGCGCTGTGAATTGCCCCATAGCAGCACCCTTGGGCTGTTTGAGCAATTTATGGATCAGCCGGCGGTGGCGCTGGTGTCATTAATGGATCATTCGCCGGGCCAGCGCCAGTTTGTCTCGTCGCTGAAATACCGTGAATATACCCAGGGTAAATATCATCTCAGCGATCGGCAAATGGATGCCTTTGAACAGGAACAGACCGCCCTGGCCCTGCGCTGGTCGGCGCCCAACCGCGCGGCGATCGCCGCCCATTGCCGCCGGCGCAATATTACCCTGGCCAGCCATGACGACGCCACCGTGGCGCATGTGCAGGAATCCCGCGCCCTGGGCAGCGCCATCGCCGAATTTCCCACTACCGAGGCGGCGGCGCGCGCCTCGCACCAGCTGGGTTTGCAGGTATTGATGGGCGCGCCGAATATCGTGCGCGGCGCATCGCATTCCGGCAATGTGGCGGCCCACCATCTGGCCTCGATTGGCGTGCTGGATATCCTCTCCTCCGATTACTATCCGGCCAGCCTGCTGGACGCCGCGTTTCGCATCGCGGCGGATGAGACCAACGGTTTTACCCTGCCGCAGGCGGTGATGCTGATGACCGGCAATCCGGCGCGGGCGCTGGGACTCGGCGATCGCGGCCTGATTGCCGAAGGCTTGCGCGCCGATCTGGTGCTGGCCCATCGCCATCACGGCCATGTGTCGGTGAAAAATGTCTGGCGGCAAGGGCGGCAGGTCTTCTGACCGCGGCCCCTTTCAGCCCACGGCGGCGGGGCAGGCAGCGCCAATCCGTCGTGGAAAATGCGTTATTTTGACAGGAACCCAATTCATGACATCCCAGTCACAGCCGAAAATCGGCAACAACGTGATACTGAACAGCACCCGCCTCGGCCAGTATGTTCATCTGGCCGATGACGCCTTTCTCGAAGAGGTGGACATGGGCGATTACTCGTATACCGACGGCCATAACAAGATTTCGTACGCCACCATCGGTAAATTCGTCTCGATCGCCTCTTATGTGCGCATCAACCCGGGCAACCATCCCACCTATCAGCGCATCGCCCAGCATCATTTTACCTATCGCAGCTCGGCATACGGACTGGGCGCCGACGACGAGGCGTTTTTCGACTGGCGGCGCGAACGGCATGTCACCATCGGTCATGACGTGTGGATCGGCCATGGCGCCACCATTATGCCCGGCGTCACCATCGGCAACGGCGCGGTCATCGGCACCGCGTCGGTGGTGACCAAGGACGTCGCGCCCTACGCGATTGTCGCCGGCGTACCGGCGAAACCCATCGGCAGCCGTTTTGACGCGACGCTGATTGAACGTATCGAGCGCAGCCAGTGGTGGCATTGGGATCATGAGACGCTGCAACAGCGCCTGGCGGATTTTCGCGATCTGGACAGTTTTATCGCGCGCTATTTGTAGTTCACCACGGTAGGGGTTTTCCCTGATAATCCAGGTAAAGATGTTGTCCGCTATGGCGATAATGCTCCACTACGTCCGCCACGCCCGTGACGCTCGTCAGCACGTCTATTTCCGCGGCCACCCTGCCGTCCAGCGTGCCCATTGCGGTGGCGGCCCATCCCGGATGCAGCGAAAGCACGGTAACGCCCCGCGCCTTTTGATCGGCATAGATACCACGCGCTAACATATTCAACGCAGCCTTGCTCGCCCGGTACAGCTCCAGGCCGCCCTCCACATTGCCGGCGATACTGGCGCGGTGAGACGACATAAACGCCAGCGTGCCCCTTTCGCGCAGGAAAGACAGCAGACTACGGGCCAACCGGGCAGGGCCAAAGGTATTGGTCAGCATAATCTGCATCATCTCCTCATCAGTGGCCTCCAGCACTGACTGATGTAAGGCGCCGTAAATACCCGCATTGAGATATATAACGTCAAACTTGCGTTCTCCCAGCGCGGTTTTAAGCTCCTCGATCTGTTCGCGGGCGGTAACGTCTATATAGCCGATGGCCAGTCTGGCCGGATCGGCTACCGCAATACGTTCAAGCGACGTGGTATCGGCGCCGGGAAACGCCGTCACAAACAGCCGCCACCCCCGTTGGAAAAATTGTTCCGCCAGGCCAAGGCCCAGTCCGCGTTCCGCCGCGATGATCAGTATGTCTTGGTTGTTCATTTGTTTTACTCCCAAAAATGTTTAACGTGCCGTATAACCGCCGTCGGCCATGATTAACGCGCCGGTGACAAAACTGGCGCGCGGCGACGCCAGCCAGGCGATGACATCGGCGATTTCCCCCGGCTGAGCCACACGGCCCAAGGCATGCAGATGACCGTAGCCGGCCAGGGTGGCGCGGCTATCCGCGACGATGCCGTTCAGGATGCCGGTTTCCACCACACCGGGCGCCACAGCGTTTACGCGGATGTTGTGGGCGCCGTATTCAAGCGCCATCACTTTGGTTAGCTGCGCGATAGCCCCCTTAGAGGCGGCATACGCGGCGGTGCCGGCCATACCGATAACGCTGACCACCGACGCTACGTTTACAATAGCGCCCTGCTCCTGCGCCGCCATCACCCGCAGCGCCTCGCGGGAATGCAAAAAACAACCGCGCGCGTTGACGGCCAGGATCTGATCCCATTCTTGCGCGCTGGTGTCGGCCACGGATTTGTTCAGCGTGCGCCCGGCGTTGTTCACCAGAATATCCAGCCCGCCATACTGCTCTTGCGCTAACTTTATCGCCTGCTTTGCCGTGGCTTCCTCGCTGACATCCGCCACCAGCGTCACAATGTGGCCGGCTTGTTCTAGATCCCTAACCTCGGGATTAATATCTTCCGCTACGATGCGAACGCCATGGGCCAGCAGCAGCGCCACGGTGGCGCGGCCGATATCCCCCGCCGCGCCGGTAACAATGGCAACCCGTTCCCTCAGGCCTTGGGTGGTATCTATAGACATAATGTTTACCCTACGATGGGCGGTAAGGAACCCAGTGTCCCTTTCTCGCCAGATGGCTGATTGAGGCCTATTGTAAAAATTGCCGGCGAGGGAAATAATGCCCAGGCCTCTAAATAAATTGCCTATTCCTATCGCAATAAGGTAAAAAAAGAGCAATAATTTTGAAATAATCCAGTAAAAACCTGGATATATGAGAGAAATATGCTTTTTACCACACACTCCCTAGGCGGGGAAATAGTCGTCCACCTTCTGCGCCTGGCGTCCAATCCGGGTTACAACCACTCATTGCTGCCCGGTGTACGCTTGCTACGCGCCAACGCCGCACTGGAACGTACCCCCGTCTTGTATGAGCCCTGTATTGTATTTGTCTGCCAGGGGCGCAAACGCGGTTTTCTCGGTGACGCCGTGTTTGTCTATGATGCCCGGCACTATCTGGTGCTGTCGGTTCCCCTGCCCTTTGCCAGCCAAACCGAGGCCAGCGCCGATGAACCCATGCTGGCGATATCCATGAAACTGGATTTCAAACTGCTGGCGGAGGTAATGCTAACCCTGTCCCGGCAAAAACCCGCGGGTTATGCGGCTCCCGCCAGTATGGTGTCTACGCCTATCGATGAAGCGTTAAGCGAAGCGATATTGCGGCTGGTGAAAATCCTCGGTTCCGCACTCGACTGTCAGGTGCTGGGTGAAGGTATAATCAAGGAAATTTATTATCGGGTATTGCTGGGGGAACAGGGGGAAGCGCTGCGCGCCGCGCTGGACAACCAGGGGCATTTTGGGCAAATAGCCAGAGCGATGCAAAAAATACAGCAGCAGTTCGCCGCGCGCATTGATGTGACCGAACTGGCCGCAAACGCCGGCATGAGCATTCCCGCTTTTCATGCCCATTTTAAAGCGGTGACGCAAAGCACGCCGATGCAGTATCTTAAATCCACTCGTTTGCACCAGGCTCGCCTGTTGATGGTGCGCTCAGGCCTGAGCGCGGCGGAGGTCGCTATCCGGGTCGGTTATGAAAGCCCATCCCAGTTCAGCCGGGAGTTTAAACGGTTGTTCTCACGCAGCCCACGCCAGGAAGCGGTGCGCATGCGCGACCTGCTGCAGGTCAAAGCCGCGCTGGCATGGCCGGATTATATCACCCTGGAGGAGTAATCTGGCCAGGCTTTATCCCCCGGGTGTTGGCGCCTGGGGGTTTAACGCACCGAGAAATTCAACCAGCTTTTTTGCCGCTGGGGTAAGATCGAGGCGCGAGCGCATGGCGATCCTCAACTGCCGCCGGGTCCAGTTTTCGTCCAGCGGGATAAAGGCCACGCCGTCGTCCGGCCCGTTCGCCGCCATGGCGATGGGCAATATGGCAATCCCCGCGCCGCCGGCCACCATGCGCCGGATATTATCCAGGCCGCGCACCCGGGCCCGCAGCCGCAGGGTTTTACCGGCGCGGATCGCGTGTCCTTCGATATGCCGCGCCAGCGCGCTGTCTTCCGGCAGGCCGATAAACTCATGGTCCAGCGCCTCGCTGAAGCTGACCCGCCGACGCCGTTCCAGCGCATGTCCCGGCGCCACCGCCAGCACTAAACAATCCTGCCTGAACGGCAGGATTTCCAGCCCGCTGAAATCCGCATGATCCGCCGCGATACCGATATCCGCCGCGCCGCGCGCCACCGCGCGGGTAATCTCCTCGCTGGGCAGTTCATCCAGCTCAATATCCACGCCGGGATGCAGCCGCAGGAAATCACACAGCGGCCCGGGCAAAAACTGCCCCAGCGCCACGGTGTTCGCCAGCAGCCGCACCTGCCCCTTGATGCCTTGGGTAAAGGCGCTTAATTCGCCCGACAGCTGCGCGGCGTGTCCCAGGATGATTTTTGCCCGGTCATAGACCACCCGTCCCGCCGGCGTGGCCGTGACGCCCCGGTGGCGGCGCGCCAGCAGGCGGACGCCCGCCTCCCGTTCCAGCCCGGCGATGCGGGCGCTGGCGGACGACAGGGACAGGCAGGCCCTGCCCGCGCCGGCGGTAATGCTGCCGGCGTCGACGACCCACACCAGCAGACGTAAATCGGTCAGGTCGAAATGCATGATATTACCTCCCTACCCGTGTGCGGCCTGGCGGCCAGCCTTCGGCTATAACGAAGGCCGACTTAAAAACATACGCATTGTGCCGCATCCTTTACGCGGCAAAAATAGAAGGACCCGCACTTTGAGAAAAAAGCTTACCATGGAACCGACGCTGTATATCCTGTTAATCGGGCTGACATTCCTGATCGCCGGTATGGTAAAGGGCGTGATTGGCCTTGGCCTGCCTACCGTTGCCATGGGCGTGCTGGGCGTGGTGATGCCGCCCGCGCAAGCGGCCGCGCTGCTGATTATCCCTTCGCTGGTGACGAATATATGGCAGCTGTGCAGCGGGCCGCACCGGGCGCGTTTATGCCGCAGGCTTTGGCCGATGCTGCTGGCCGTATGCCTCGGCACCTGGTACGGCGCCGGCATGATGGCGGGCGCAATGGCGGCGTGGACATCGCTGTGGCTGGGGATCCTGCTGATGGCCTATGCGCTGGTCAGCCTGCTTAACCGGCAGGCGCGGGTGCCGCCCGCGGCGGAGAAATGGCTGGGGCCGCTGGCGGGAGGAATCACCGGCCTGGTAACCGGCGCCACCGGCGTGTTTGTCCTCCCCGCCGTGCCCTATTTAAATGCCCTGGCCCTGGCGCGGGACGAGCTTATCCAGGCGCTGGGGCTGTCGTTTACCGTCTCGACCCTGGCGCTGGCGGCCAGCCTCGCCTGGCATCATATGCTGCCGTTGCACGCGCTGGGCCTGTCGCTGCTGGCCGTTATTCCGGCGCTGGCGGGCATGTTTTTCGGCGCCTGGCTGCGCGCCGTCATCAGCCCCGGACTGTTTCGCCGCTGTTTTTTCCTGGGCCTGCTCGGCCTTGGCCTGGAAATCGCCTGGCAACATTTGTCTTAGGCCGCGCCGGCGCCGGATTCGTCGCCCCAGGCCCGGTTTTGCAGCACCAGCCGATAACCGTCATGATCCTGAAAGGTCTTGCCCGCCACGTCCCAGTACGGATTAAACGATACCACCCGCTCGAAACCCGCCTCGCCCAGACGCTGGCACGATCGCCGCCACCGCGCCTCATCCGGCAGGTAGAGCACCAGCAGATCTTCCGGCGTCGGCGCCGGTGGCACCGGGTGCTGTTCGCAAACGGTAAATTCAAAATGCCAGGGCAGTCCCTGCGCGCCGAGCATGACGCCGTTAAACCCATTATGGCCGGTAAAACTGCCCAGCACCCGCATGCCGAGGCCCGAGCAATACATTTCCCTGCTGAGTTCAAGGTTGGTGACGGGGCGGGCGATGCGCATATGCGATGTGAGCATGGTAAGATCTCCGGGTTAAACAGGACCGTGGCCCCTGGCATAACTATCCTGATCTCACTGTAATACATAACCGCCGTCCGGGCATCATCTCCAAACCGGATTGTTTCCCCGGATAACGCTAGCCGCCCGGGACGACTTACGGACGCTCCCGGGCGGTATCGAAAGTCGCCCGTGCCTGGCGAAACCGGTCGGCATTCTCCACCACCCATAACCACAGCGGTATCATTTGCCCCAGCAACTGCCTGCCCAGCTCCGACAGCTCATACTCCACGCGCGGGGATTTCTCAAAATAGTCATAACGCAGCACCAGCCCGTCGCGCTCCAGCTGCCGCAGCGAGCGGGTCAGCATACGCTGCGTCACCCCGCCCATGCGCCTGGCTATCTCCGCATGGCGCAGCCGTCCCCCCACGCCCAGGATGTGTACGATGCCGAGCGACCAGCGGTTGCCGGCATGGGTCAGCACCTCGCGCTTTAAACCATCGTCGTCGTCGCTCAACGCGTCGCACACGGCCTGCGACCGTGCAATCATATCGCTCATTTCCACATTGCCTCCCGGTATCACCGGTGTGCCTTCTTGTTCTTCATCATGGGAGATGTAACCCTGGTCGCAACTTAATAGGAGAAGTCCATGAACGTCAACCCTGAAAATACCCACGACGCTATCCTGGTGATCGGCGCCGGCGAGCTCGGCATGGCGGTGATCCGCAATTTGGCGCAGCGCGCCGCCTTATCCGCCGGCACCACCATCACCGTGCTGCTGCGCCAGGCATCCATACACAGCCGGGAACCGGGCAAACAACGCGATGTGGCCGAACTGCGCGCGCTGGGCGTAACGTTGCTCGCGGGCGATCTGCTCACCGCGACCACATCGGACCTGGCCGACCTCTTCCGGCCGTTTACCACCCTGGTGTGTTGCACCGGCTTTGCCGCCGGCGGCGGCACGCAGCTTAAAATAGCCCATGCGGTACTGGCGGCGGGAGTGAAACGCTATTTTCCCTGGCAATTCGGCGTCGATTACGATCTGATCGGCAAAGGCAGCGGCCAGGATCTGTTTGACGAACAGCTCGACGTGCGCCATCTCCTGCGGGCGCAAACGCGCACCGAATGGGTCATCGTCTCCACCGGCATCTTTACCAGCTATCTGTTCGAGCCGTCTTTCGGCATCGTGGATCTGGCGCGCAACACCGTGCATGCCCTGGGCAGTTGGGATAACGCCGTCACCGTCACCACGCCCGAGGATATCGGCGTACTGACCGCGGCTATCCTGTTCGCCGCGCCGCGCATCGTCAACCAGGTGGTGTATATCGCCGGCGATACTCTGACCTATGCGCGGCTGGCGGATATCGTTGACGGCGTAACCGGCACCAAGGTTCGCCGTGTGACATGGGATATAGCGTACCTCGCCGCCGGGCTGGCGCGTGAACCCGGGGATACGGTGCGCAAATACCGGCTGGCCTTCGCCAAAGGAACCGGCGTGGCATGGGATATGAACCAGACGTTTAATCATAAGCACCATATCGGCATGACAAGCGCAGAGCAGTGGGCGCGGCAAAAAATCAGCGGACAATCCCGCAGCGCTGGCGACGCGGCCTAAAGCGACCCGGCCAGGCCGATCTGTTCTCTATAACGCGCCCGGACGGTAGCGCCTGGTCGCGTAGCGGCTGGAATAACGCCCGGTTTTCCTCTTGCCATAGCATGACAATGTCAGGCCTCCTGTTTCGCAACGTTGCGAAAATGACTCGGCGCCGTGCCGATAATGCGCTTAAAGGCGCGGCTGAAGGACGCCTCGGAGTCATATCCCAGCCGCTGGGCCACCTCGGAAATGCGCGCGGAATCGCGGATAATCCACTGCCGCGCCTGGTGCATACGCACCTGCGCGACATAGCGGGCCGGCGTTTCCCCAACGATGGCGGCAAACTTGCTGGCGAAGCTGGAGCGCGACGCGCCCATCACGCCGGCCAGTTCGGACAACGGCCAGTCACGGTGGGGCGCCGCGTGGATAGCCGCCAGCACGCGGCCGATTTCCGGGTTGCGCACTGCGGCAATCCATCCCGCCGCGCTGCCGCAGCCGTGTTCTACCCAGGCGCGGATAATCTGCGCGGCCAGGACATCGGCCAGGCGCGTTACCATACCGCACGCGCCCACCCGGTTCATCGCCACCTCGCAGCCCATGGCCTCCAGCAAAGGCACGATCGCCGGCTCGTTACGCATCAGCTCATGGGCGCGCATCATATCGGGCATCATGCGCAGCAAGGGATGCAGGCTATCAAGATTAAAACGCATGGAACCGTAGAACAGCACGCAATGCTCGCCTTCGTCGCCGGCGTTTAAATCGAAGAAATTGCCGGTAATCGATTGACACTGCCAGCGGGGAAAGGCTTGCGGCGCCACGCCCGGGGCGCTTGCCAGCGCGTGCGCGCTGCCGCGCGGCAACAGCACCGCGTCGCCCGCGTTCAGCTCTTCCCATGCGCCGGCCGGGGTCTGCAGCCAGCAGCCTTTTTCCGCCACGAACAGAAAACAGGCGTCCTGGCGGGCCGGAAACGCAAAGGCCCAGGGCGCGGCAAGTCGGCAGCGGCCATATTCCACCCCGTCCAGTCGCAGTCCCCGCAGCATATCGGTTAAAGGATCGTTTAACGGCGGCGCGCCAGATTTGGACGAATTGTCAAGCATTACGGGTTTCCTAGCATGGATGTTCCAACTCTTCAACTGTACCATCCGGATCATACCTTGCAAAGAATCTCGTGGAGTCTCCATGTCAGAAAAGTCCTGTACCGGTGATGAAAGCTTGTCATGCCCTGGGGCGCGTACCGATAACGGGCGCTCCGCCGCGGCCTGGAGCGCGGTGGTTTCACTGTCGCTCGGCGTATTTGCCCTGGTGACGGCGGAATTTTTACCCGCCAGCCTGCTGACGCCGGTCGCCGCCGATTTGGGCATTTCGGACGGTGCCGCCGGGCAGGCGGTAACGGCGACGGCGCTGGTGGCCGCCATCGCGGGCCCCGCGGTGGTGCTCGGCACGGGCAAAGTGGACCGGCGCATGGTCGTCTGGGGGCTGGCGCTGCTGCTGGTGCTGTCGAATCTGCTGGCCGCCGTCGCCGCCAATATCTGGGTGCTGATCGCAGCCCGGGTGCTGCTCGGCATAGCCCTGGGCGGCATCTGGTCGCTGGCGGCCGCCATTGCCCTGCGCCTGGTGCCGGCCCGGTTATTGCCGCGGGCCATGATGATTATTTTTACCGGCGTTTCGGCGGCCACGGTTTGCGCCCCGGCGCTGGGCGCCTATCTGGGCGATATCCTGGGCTGGCGCGCCACTTTTCTGGCGGCCGCCGGCATCAGCATCGCCGCCTTGCTGGCACAGCTGGTCACCCTGCCCCGGCTGCCGCCGGCGGATGTGCCGAGCCTCGGGACATTTTGGCTGCTGCTGCGCCGCCCGGGCATCCGCATCGGCCTGGTTACCGTGATATTCGTCATCTCGGGGCATTTTGCCGGCTTTACCTATGTACGCCCTTTTTTGGAACAGGTGCCGCACTTTGACGTGCGCATGATTTCCCTGGCGCTGCTGGCCTTCGGCATCGGCGGGTTTTTCGGCAATCTCGCCGGTGGCTTTATCGCTGAACGCAGCGCCCGCCTGGGCGTTGGGCTGGCGGCGCTCCTGCTCAGCGTCATGGCAGCATTACTGCTTGCCTACGGCGCGTTGGCCGGGCTGGCTTTTGCCGCCACGGCGACCTGGGGTTTTGCCTTTGGCGCGCTGCCGGTAAGCTTCCAGACCTGGAACACGCTGGCCGCGCCCGATCATGCGGAAACCGCCGGCGCCCTGCTGGTGACGACGTTCCAGATCGCCATCGCGCTGGGCGCAGTGGCGGGCGGCCTGTTGGTGGACGGCTTCGGGCCGCCGGGCGCCATCGCCTACAGCGGCCTGACGCTGCTGGCCGGCGGCCTTATCATGCTGATCGCGGGCCGGCGCAGCGAGCAGCGGCCGGCGTAAAGCGTCGCAATTTTATACCGCTAAACAGCCATGGCTATAAAATATAGCCATGGCTATACTTAATCCCATGTTTTTATTGTCTTTTTTTTCCCGCGATAACGCTGTATCATCCCCTCTTTCACTGATTAACCGGTATGCGCCCGCCGCGCAGGACGAACAGCGGCAGGATCGATGCCAGGCACCACCCGGTAATAATAATGAATATGTACGCCACCATGATCCTCGCCTTCGCCATGTCGATGGACGCCTTTGCCGCCTCCATCGGCAAAGGGGCGACGCTTGAACGCCCGGGGCTGAAAGAGGCGCTGAGAACCGGCGCCATCTTTGGCGCGGTGGAAGCGATCACGCCGGTAATCGGCTGGATAATGGGCATTGCCGCCAGCAAATACATCGTCGCCTGGGATCATTGGATCGCCTTCATCCTGCTGGGCATCCTGGGCGGCAGAATGATGATTCACGGCTGTTTTAACAAAACCACCGACGATCTGCCGCCGCGCAGAAAACACAGTTTCTGGCTGCTGGTCACCACGGCCATCGCCACCAGCCTGGATGCCATGGCGGTAGGGGTCGGCCTGGCCATCCTGCAGGTGAATATCGTCACCACGGCGCTGGCCATAGGTACGGCAACGCTGGTCATGACCTCATCCGGCGTGCTGCTTGGCCGCTTCCTGGGCCCGGTCATGGGTAAATGGGCCGAGATCCTGGGCGGCATGGTGCTGGTCGGCATCGGTTGTCATATCCTGATCGAGCATCTCGGCCTGTTCAGCTAAACCGCGGCGCCTTATGCGCCGAAGCCATGGGGGCCGAGGGCCTCGACCAGGTAATCGACAAAAGACTGGATCCGGGAAGACAGCGCCGTATTACGATAATACACCGCATTAATCGGCTGGCGGACATCCAGCGTCTGCCGCTGAAACAGTTGACACAACCTCCCCTCCCGCCGATCCGCGCATGTCATAAAATCCGACAGGCAGGTGATACCGGCGCCATTGAGCGCCAGTTGCCGCAATGTTTCGCCGCTGGACGCGCGGATGGACGGCTGGATATGCAGCGGCAGCCCGCTGTCATCGGGCAGCGGCCATTCATTCAGCGCTTCGGGTTGGTTAAAACCCAGCAGGGTATGCCGGGATAATTCCGCCACGCTTGCCGGCGTGCCGCGCGCGGCCAGATAAGCGGGACTGGCGAGCACGCGGATGCGGCTGTTGCCGATAAGCCGGGCGTGCAGCGTGGAATCCTTCAGCCGCCCGATGCGGATCGCCAGATCGGTGCGTTTTTCCAGTAAATCGATAATGCCCTCATTGCTGTTCAGCTCCAGCGCCACCTGGGGATAGCGCGCACAATACCCCGCCACCAGCGGCACGATGACGTGCAGCATAAACGGCGAGGCGGCATCCACGCGCAGCAGCCCGGACGGCTGGTTACGCCGCATGGACAGCAATTCCTCCGTCTCCTCGACGGCGCGGACGATATCCCGGGCGCGCTCGAGAAAGGCCCGGCCCTCCTCGGTAAGTTCCAGCCGGCGCGTGGTGCGCCTGAGCAGCGTGGTGCGCAGTTTCTCTTCCAACCGCCCGAGGGTGCGGCTGGTGGCGGAAATGGTTTGATCCAGCTGCGCGGCGGCGGCGGTAATGGAACCGCTGTCCACTACCGCGATAAACGCCTGCATTTCATCAAGAGTCGTTTTCATATTTGATTAATTATCAAATATGTTTGCCGGATATGCCACTTTTATGAAATATATTCCCGGCAATGGTTTTACCGCGGTTTTGCCGGGAAAAACAGGCTGAACCGGGTGAGCCGTTTACCGCTTTGCGCATGCCACCTGCCCTGATGCAGCATCATGATGCTGCGGACAATGGACAAACCCAGCCCGCTGGCGCTGGCGTCGCCGGTACGCGAAGCGTCCGCGCGGTAAAAACGGTCAAAAAGGCGTTCAAGGTGCTGCGGCGCAATGTCGGGGCCGGTATTCTCCACGCTGATGGTGGTTCCCTCAGGCTGCTGCACGGCCCGCAGCACGATGGCCGTGCCCGCGTCGGCATAACGTATCGCGTTGGCCAGCAGATTGGCCAGGGCGCGGCGCAGCAGCTCGGGGTCGGCCCACGCCGTGGCGCCGTCCCGCGCACAGACCAGCGTCAGGCCGCGTTCTCCGGCCGGCCCTTCAAAATACTCGCTCAAACGCCCGAATTCGTCCGCTAACGACAGCACCACGCGCTGGATGGCATGGCCCGCATCCCCGGCCCGGGCCAGGAACAGCATGTTATCAATCATTTTTGCCAGGCGCTGCAGTTCTTCGAAATTCGAGCCCAGCAGGTTTTCATAATAGTCATTATCACGTTTGAACCGCATCGCCACTTCCGTTTGCCCTAGCAGTATGCCGATGGGGGTGCGCAGGTCATGGGCCATATCGGCGGATACCTGGCTAAGCTGGCGAAAGTTGATTTCCAGCCGTTCCAGCATGGTATTAAACGCCGCGATCAGTTCCCGCAGTTCGGGCGGCGCATGGGTGATACCGATGCGCCTGGACAAAAAGCGGACATCCATCATGGCGGTTTCAGCGGCCAGGCGGCGCAGCGGCGCCAGACCCCGGCGGGTGAAAATCCAGGCCAGCAGCGCGGTAAGCACGGTGGCGATCGACGCGACGAGGATGATCTGGTTGCGGTACATGGCCAGGGTACGGGTGCGCTCCGACATCAGGCGGCCGGTGGTGATTTTTACCTGATAAGGCGCGCTGGCGACGTTTGCCAGGGCTGAGGCGGAAATAAAGGGAATGCCGCCGGCGGCCACCGCATGCTGTACGGCGGCGAGCGTCAGGGGCGCGTCCGCGGGCACCGGATTGATGTGCGGAATGGGCGAATGGCCGGGATTGATTTCAATCAGGGGAGGCCGGTCGGTAAATTGCAGCACCAATAACGACTCCGTATTGCCGAGCATATTGGCAAACAGGCCGGGCTTATCGTGAATCAGCGTCATGACGTCTTCATTGAGCAACAGGGTACGGATCTGCTCGACGCGGGTGATTAGCGCCCCGTCGTCGCGGATAATCAGCTGTTGCTCAAGAGTACGGTACAGGGCGTATCCGACGGTGGCCATGACCAGCATGACCAGCATGGCCAGGGCCGATGACAGGCGGGAGGTCAGCGAGAAACGTTTCATGTTTCGTCTTCACAGCGATAACCCACCCCATGGACGGTATGGATCAATGGCTTGCCGAACGGCTCGTCTATTTTCTGCCGCAGACGCCGTACCGCCACATCCACCACGTTAGTGTCGCTGTCAAAATTCATATCCCACACCCTGGAGGCAATCAGCGAGCGGGTCAGCACCTGCCCCGGGCTCAGCATAAACAGATGCAACAGGTTAAACTCCTTGTTGGTGAGGTCGACGCGCACACCGTTGCGCTCCACGCGCCGTTTGGCGACATCCATCTGCAAATCGGCGACGGCCAGCACGTCATCCTGCCGGCCCTGTCCCGCGCGCCGCAAAACAATCCGGATGCGCGCCAGCAGCTCGGCGAAGGAAAACGGCTTCACCAGGTAATCGTCCGCGCCCAGCGCCAGCCCTTTGAGTTTATCCTCCAGGGTGCCTTTGGCGGTGAGGAAGATCACCGGGGTATCAATCCGTTTGTCCATCACCTCCATCACCGACCAGCCGTCCATTCCCGGCATCATCACATCCAGCAGGATCAGATCGTAGCGTTCTTCCAGGGCCATATGCAGGCCGTCCACGCCGCCCGACGCCACGTCGACCACATAACCTGATTCGGTCAGGCCGCTGCGCATATAGTCCCGGGCCTTGGGTTCATCTTCGATGACGAGAATCTTCATATAATCTCCGGCGCGGCCTGTCGCGGCCACGGTTTAGTCTAACGCATGGCGCGCCGCCTGTTCTATCAGCGCCGCGACCTCTTGGGGATGGGATTCGTATACCGAATGGCTGGCGCCGGCGACTTCCACCGTATGACTATGCGCCCGCGCCGCATACATCCGCTCCAGGTCGGGACTGATGATTTTGTCGGCCTGCGCCACCATGTACCAGCTCGGCTTGGTTTTCCAGGCCGGGTCGGCAATATTGGCGGTAAATACGCTGGCCGAGGTCGGCATCTGCGCCTGCGCCTCGAACTCGGCCTGTTTGCGCGGCAGATCGGCGGCGAAATCCGCCGGATAATTTGCCGGGTTGATGTACAGGTAGCCGTCGGGCGTTTTGGCGAAAGGTCGCGCGGTGTTGGGCATTTTTTTACCGTTACTGGCCTCGGTTTCGCCATTATCCAGGGCGTGGGCCGCGATATACACCAGGCCGGCGACATGGGAATCGTTACCCGCCTCCGTAATGATGGCGCCGCCGTAGCTATGCCCCACCAGCACCGCCGGACCGTCCTGCATGGCCAGCGTACGTTTGGCGGCGGCCACATCTTCCGGGAACGATGTCAGCGGCTCCTGCACCAGTGTGACGTGATAGCCGTCCCTGGTCAAAATATCATACACCGGCCGCCAGCCGGCGCCGCCGACAAATGCGCCGTGCACCAGGACGATATTCCTGACCGGCGCGGCCTGGGCGGAAACCATGCCTGCCGTAAGCAAAAGCGCGCAGGCGGCGGATGACAACATAGTACGGGTTAACAAAATACGCATGATTTTAAGCTCCATATACCGTGGTGGCAGTGGTCTGTACCACTTGTTTCAGGTAAGGAGTTTACAGGCCCGGCGCTGACACCGGCCTGACGCAATCATGACAAAGTTATGACGACGGCGTGGTCCCTGCGCAAAGCGTCAAACCGGCATCGCTGCCGCCCCGAAATTATTCGCTGGGACAGGCGTCCCGCGAAATAGCATTTCCCGCCTTATAGCGTGCGAGATAATTGATTCTTTCAGCGAGCCAGTCAGGTTTTATCCCTGCGAAGATCGCAAAGAAACGGTTAAACGGCACAGGAACGAAACGGCAGGAAGCATGATTATTCTCCGGCCGGCCGGGAATAATCCCCTGGCCGAGATTGTTGGTTAAGCGTGGCCGCCGGGGACGGCCGCGCGGCAACGGCAGGCGGTGCTACTAATGCCGGGCGTCCTGATAGGCGATATAATCGCCGGATTAAAAAGGATGTCCTGATGACCAGAAAAACAACATTCAGCATGGAGTTCAGGCGGGAGGCCGCAAGCCTGGTGCTCGATAAAAACCATACCTACAAGGAAGCCTGTGACGCCACCGGGGTCAACGAAAACATATTGTACCGCTGGGTCGCGCAGCTGCGGGCTGAACGCAGCGGCATCATGCCGCCGGGCATGGCGGTCACAGCGGATCAACAGCGCATCCAGGAGCTTGAGGAACGCATCAGGTGCCTGGAGATGGAAAGGGATATCCTGAAAAAAGCCGCCGCGCTGCTGATTACGGACGATTTTAAGAGCCTGCCCCGGGAAAATGGGCCAACATCACTCCTGCCGCCCCTGCCAAAACAGCACAAATAATTCCGACTGCGTTTTCACGCCCAGCTTGGCATAGATATGCTTTTTATGGGCGCGCACGGTTTCGATGGAGATACACAGGCGACGGGCGATTTCCTTGGTGGAGCAGCCGCTTAACATGAGTTGCGTCACCTCGCTTTCGCGTTCGGTCAGCATTTCGGTGCCCGGCAGGCCGGTCAGGAAAGGAGAGGCCACGCTCTCGGCGCGGGCGGTTTCAAAACGCATGCGCTGGCGCATCAGCGGCAGCAGCCAGGCCACGGACAGCCGCAGGAAGCCCATGTCATGATCGCTGAAACGCCGCGCCCCGCCCAGCGATAAACACAAAATCCGCCGCTCATCCAACACCAGATTTAACTGCACTTCATCCTCGACGATATTGCGCTGGAAATAACGGCGGTAATACTCGGAGTCGCGAAAATGGATCGGCGCCACCTCGTCCAGGCGCTGCAGCCCGCTGCGCGGATTGGCCCATACGCCAAGGTAAAAGGGGTCCAGCAGGTATAGGCCTTTCTGATAATCCAAAAACAATTTGGCGTCGCTGCCGTCACTTTCATCACTTTCGGCGAAGATCACCGGCGGCGCGTCGCGGATAAACAGCAGCGCCACCCAATTATCGAATACCAGCCGTCCATGCAAATAGCGCGCGGCTTTCAGCCAAAAATCCGCCTGGTCCAGGCTATCGATCAGCAGCCCGATTTCATGGTGCCAGGCCAGGTCATCCATTGATAAGTAAAGCTTATCACCCATTTGAGTCATCCCCGTTCGTGTTATAGGCAAGCATATCCCTACATGCATAATCGGACTAATGATTAACGCCATAAATATGCACAAAGGATAACAGTGTATGCAGCTTGAATTAATACAGGCACGCAACCGCGAGGGTGATATCAAAGGCAATATGGCGCAGGCAGTAATGCATATCGAACGTTGCAGTCCGCAAACACAGCTAGTGATTTTTCCGGAAACCTTTCTGACCGGCTTTGCCGAAAACGGCCATGTGGACGATCGCGCCCTGCGGCTGGACGGGCCGGAGATCGCAACGCTTAAGGCACTCAGCGTCCGGCGCGATATCGCCATCGCCATCGGCCTGCTGGAACGGGATGAACAGGGCGTCTTCAACACCACGGTTTTTATCACCCCGGAAGACGGCGTGGCGTTTAAATACCGCAAAACCCATTTATGGCCGGATGAACGCGCGCTGGTGCTGGCCGGCGATCGCCTGGTATGCGGCCTGTGGCGCGGCAAGCGGATCGGGCTGCTTATCTGTTATGACATTGAATTCCCGGAAACCGCCCGCGCCCTGGCCGCCATGGGCTGCGATCTGCTGGTCGTGACCAATGGCAATATGGATCCCTACGGTCCGGTACACCGCCATGCGGCGCTGGCCCGGGCGTTCGAAAACCAGATTTTTTTCGCGATGACCAACCGCGCCGGCGCCGGCGCCGGTTTCACGTTTGCCGGCGAAAGCGCGGTGGTGGATCCCTATGGCAACCTGCTCGGCGCGCTGGGCAGGCAGGAGGCGACGCTCAGGGTCACGCTGGATTTTACCCTGCCGGAAAAAGCCCGCAGCCAATATCACTATCTCAAGGACCGCCGGCTCATGTTATCCGGCCATATGGAAACCTGCCCCGACGGGCAACGCTGGTGGCCGCTTTAACGGCTTAACGTTCATTTTTTAAACTTGATGTTTAGTAAAACTAAACACACACGGGAGTTTTCCATGTCGGCATTTAAAAAGACGCTTACCACCGGTCATCTGGTGCTGTTCGGCCTGGCCTATATGACGCCGATTATCGTTTTGGGCACCTTTGGCGTGCTGGCGCAGATTACCGACGGCCATGTGCCCGGCGCCTATGTGCTGGCCCTGGTGGCCATGCTGTTTACCGCGTTTAGCTACAGCCGGATGGCCAACGCCTTCCCGGTGGCGGGTTCCGCCTATATGTACGTGCGCAATGCCATCAGCGATAACCTGGGCTTTCTCGCCGGGTGGGCGATACTGCTTGATTACCTGTTCCTGCCGATGGTGATCTGGCTTATCGGCGCGGTCTACCTCTCCTCGGCGTTTCCCGCCGTTGGGCAATACGTATGGCTGCTGGCGTTTATCGCCGTGACCACATGTATCAATATTATCGGCCTGAAAGTCGCCAGCGCCGTCAACAGCCTGCTGATGATAGTGCAACTGCTGGTGCTGGCGGCCTTTGTGGCTCTCGCGGTGCATTATATCTGGGGCGACGCGTCCCGGCCGTTCTGGAGCCTGGCGCCCTTTACCGCCGGCGGCGCCCATCTGCTGCCGCTGCTGGTCGCCGGCGCCGCCGTGGCCTGTTATTCCTTCCTCGGGTTTGATGCCATTACCACCCTGACGGAAGAAACCATCGACGCCAAACGCAGTATTCCGCGCGCCATTATGCTGATTACGCTTATCGGCGGCATTATTTTTATCGCGGTGTCCTGGTGCGTACAGCTGGCGCACCCCGGCGCGGCATTCGCGAATACCGACGCGGCCGCATTTGAGATTGCGCGCAATATTGGCGGCGATATTTTCGTCACCCTGTTTATGATTGGCCTGGTCTTCGGCCAGTTCGCCTCCGGTATCGCCGCCCAGGCCAGCGCCAGCCGGCTTATCTATACCCTGGGCCGCGACGGCGTGCTGCCCCGGGTCCTGGGCAGGCTGGGACGCTGTAATACCCCGGTGAACGCCATCCTGCTTTGCGCCGCGGTCGCCCTGCTCGCCTTGTTTATGAGCGTCACCACTTCCACGTCATTTATTAATTTCGGCGCTTTCCTGGCCTTTACCCTGGTCAATGTGTCCGTTATCAGCCACTACTTCATCCGCCAGCGCCGGCGAGACCCCCTGTCCACCCTGCTCTATTTGGTTTGCCCGGCGTTCGGTGCCGTCGCGACCTTATGGCTGCTGGTCAGCCTGGATAAAACCGCCATGATATTAGGCCTGATCTGGCTGGCGTTAGGCGGGCTGCGCCTGTACGGGTTTCGTCGCACCCACCGGCAGCCGGCGCCGGTATTACATTTTAACGGCGATGCCGAGTAACCAAGGCGCCGGCATTCTTTCGCCCCTGCCTGGGGATGTCGCCCTGGACACCATGGCACGCCATGGACTGGGCCGCCGGCCACAGCGCCAGCGCCATATCCGCCATGGCGTCAAGCGCAGCGAATCCGGCGCCGTCGCGTGCCTGGATGGACATCCCCTGCTGGATGCTAAAGTACATCCGCGCCAGCGCCGCGGTATCGATGCCGGCCGCCAGCTCCCGCTCCGCCACCGCCTGATCCAGCCGGGCGGTGAGCTTATCGATACCGCGCTGGCGCGATCGTTTCACCTGCTCGCCCAGCCGCGCGTTTCCTTCACCCGCCACATTCGACAGCGTCACCATACAGCCTGGCGGCCACGCGTCCCGGGTCAGGATACGCGCCGAGCATTTCAGCCATTCCCCCACCGCTTCACGCGCGGTCGGCGCGGTATCCAGCGGCGACCATATCAGCGGCGCGATAGACTTTTCGTAGCAGGCCACGGCTTCTAGGAACAAGTCTTCCTTATTGCCGAATGCGGCATACAGGCTTGGCGAATGAATGCCCATCGCCTGATAGAGTTCCGCCATCGACGTCGCGGTGTACCCCTTCTGCCAGAAGAGTCTCATTGCCGCGGCCAACGCCGCCTCGCGATCGAAACCCCTGGGTCGTCCTCGTGCTGCCATAACCTGCGCCTGCCCTCATTAATTATGTGTCGATCATTATAATAATACGCTTGATCTTCGGCGGCAATTCCGTTTAAGTTATTTTTGTATCGATTAACACATAAAGAGGAAGCGACCATGAATTCATTGCAAGGCAAACGCGCGCTCGTTACCGGCGCCAGCCGCGGCCTGGGCAAGGCCATGGCGATATCGCTGGCGCGGGCCGGCGCCGACGTGGCTATTACCTATGAAAAATCCGCCGACAAGGCCAGCGCGGTGGTAGCGGAGATTGAGCGGCTTGGCCGCAAGGGGCTGGCCATCCAGGCCGACAGCGCATCGTCCGGCGCGGTACGCGATGCGGTAAGCCAAACCGTGGCCGGGCTGGGCGGTCTCGATATCCTGGTCAATAATGCGGGCATCGCGCGCGGCGGCATGCTGGAGGATATGGCGCTTGAGGATATCGACGCGATGATTAACGTCAATATCCGCGGCCTGGTGGTCGCCACCCAGGCCGCGCTGCCGCACCTGGGGCAAGGCGGGCGCATTATCAATATCGGCAGTTGCCTGGCCGATCGGGTGCCGATGCCGGGCATTGCCGTTTATGCGATGACCAAGTCGGCCCTGTTGTCGCTGACCCGCGGCCTGGCCCGCGATCTGGGCCCGCGCGGCATTACCGTTAACCTGGTCCACCCCGGCCCCACCGACAGCGATATGAACCCCGCCGACGGCGAAGGCGCCGAGACCCAGCGCCAGTATATTGCGCTGGGCCATTACGGCAAGGCAGAAGACGTGGCGGCCGCGGTCACGTTCCTGGCGTCTCCGGCGGCGGGGCATATTACCGGCACCGGCATCAATGTGGACGGCGGTATTAACGCGTAGTCCTAGCCGTGGATGATGCCCTCCTGAGCCTCGCGCCAGGGCGGGACCGGCGAAAACCGTTCCCGCAGAAAACGCATGAACTGGCGCGTGCGCAGCGGCAACCCCTCACGCTGGTGGGTCAAGGCAATCACATTGGCGTCGGGGGTTTTCCAGGCCGGCATCAGGCGCACCAGTTCCCCTTTATGCAAGGCCTCCGCCACATCCCATTCCGAGCGCATGATAATGCCCAGCCCGCGCGTCGCCCACAGCCGGATAATATCGCCGTCGTTGCTCGCAAGCGTTGAGCGCACGCGCACGCTGCTGCTGGTGCGTCCGCGGGTAAAATGCCACAGCAGCACGTCTTCATTATTTTCACGCAGGGCGATGCAGGGCAGGCGGGCCAACTCTTCCGGCGAGCTGGGCTGGCCATGGTGGGCGATAAAATCGGGTGAGGCGCAGACAAAACGTCTGTTGGCGGCAATAGCATGGCCAATCAAACTGGATGACCGCAATTGGCCGATATGAATCACGATATCAAACCGTTCGGCGGCTTCAACCAGCGGGCGGTCCGACAGGGTAAGCGACATCTCGACGTCGGGATAGCGCTGCTGAAAATCCGCGGCCGCCGCCGCCAGGTAACGCCGGCCGAAGCCAAACGGGGCGTTGATTTTCAAGGTGCCGGCAAAACCGCTGCGCCGCTTATCCAGCTCATGCATCAGGGCATCGTACTGCTCCACTAGCTGTTTACCGCGCAGGCATAACAGTTCCCCTTCGCCGGTAAAACACAAGCCCCGTGCGGATCGGTCGATCAAGCGCACATTTAGCCGCTTCTCTATGGTCTGCAAACGCTGGGTCACCGCCGAAGGGGTCAGGCCCAGCTGATGGGCGGCGGCCACGAGGGTATCGTTATCGCGAATCGCCAGCAGCAGCTTCAGATCCCGCATATCGTGCATAGGACATTCCTGAATCTGGGATTAATAATGATAAATTATCATAGTCACCGCCCGTTACCATACTACTGTGACTAATATTGCCATCCTGCTAAATGCATGAATCAAGTATTAAGTAGTACTGAATCATAGATACAGAAAGATTCAATTTACTCCGCCAGCGGCGGTTTTTTATACTGTCACTATTCAGCCGGAGGACCTATGCCCGATATAAGCGCCACCATGGAAACCCCTTACCTGACGCTGGATGTTGCGCGTCTGGACAACAATATTCAGCGCATGCGCCGCCAGGTTGCGCCGTTTAACGTTACGCTGCGCCCTCATGTGAAGACCAATAAATCCCTTCAGGTCAGCGAGCGTCTTTTTGCCGGGGAAAAAGGCCCGATTACCGTGTCCACCCTGCGCGAGGCGGATTTCTTTTTCGCCGCCGGCTACCGGGATATTCTGTACGGCGTGGGAATTGCGCCGAATAAATTAGCCCATGCCGCCAGGCTTATCGGCGCCGGCTGCCGGTTGCTGCTGATCCTCGATAACCTCGCCAGCGCCCGCGCGCTGACGGCCTTTGCCGGCCGTCACCAGGTCGATTTCGCCGTCCTGCTGGAAATTGATTGCGACGGCCACCGTTCCGGCGTGCCGCCGGCGTCGCCCTTGCTTATCGATATCGCCCGCGTGCTGCAAAACAGCAGGGTGCGGCTGCGGGGCGTCATGACCCACGCCGGCGGCTCTTATCACTGCCGCTCCGCCGCTGCGCTGGCGCAGTGCGCCATGGATGAACGCGACGCGGTGGTCACCAGCGCCGATATGCTGCGCCGGGCCGGTTTTCCCATAGAGATCGTCAGTGTGGGTTCCACGCCCACCGCGCTGTTTGCCCGCGACCTTAGCGGCGTAACCGAAGTGCGCGCCGGGGTATTCGCGTTTTTTGATTTGGTGATGGCCGGACTGGGTGTCTGTCGTGCCGGGGATATTGCGCTGTCGGTGGCGACCACGGTCATCGGCCATCAGCCGGCCAAAGGCTGGACCCTTATCGATGCGGGCTGGATGGCCCTGTCGCGCGATCGCGGCACCGCGGCCCAACCCGTCGATCAGGGGTACGGCCTGGTGTGCGATAATCAGGGCAACCCCATCGCCGACCTGATCGTCGCCGACGCCAATCAGGAGCACGGCATTATCGCCTCCCGTTCCGGCGCGCGCGATCTGCCGGCGCTGCCGATCGGCACCCTGCTGCGGATATTGCCCAACCACGCCTGCGCCACCGCCGCGCAGTTCAGCGGTTATTACCTGGCCGATACCCAGCCGCCGGTATTCTGGCCGCGCATCAACGGCTGGTAGGCAATACGGGGCACGTCAAGGCGGACATCAGCGCCATCGCGCAACCAGACTAAGGCCAGGCAAGGAGAAACCCATGGACCAAACCGCTATCCAGGCAGGGGCACCCGTATTGCCGGTGGAGCTGGTGTTATTTGATTTGCTTACCGCCGTGCTGGACTCATGGACGGTATGGAACCGGGCCGCCGGGTCCGAAGACGCGGGGCGCGCCTGGCGCATGGCCTATCTGGGGCTGACCTACGGCTGCGGCGCCTACCGGCCTTATGAAACCCTGGTGGCGGAAGCCGCCGCCGGGGTCGGACTGGGTCAAGCCGCCGCCGGGGTCGGACTGGGTCAAGCCGCCGCCCGCCGCCTGGAGGAGGGCTGGCGCGATTTGCGTCCCTGGCCGGAAGCCGCGGGCGTGCTTAGGGCGTTAGCGCGGCATTACCGGCTGGGCGTGGTCACCAACTGCTCGCAGCGCCTGGGTCTGGCCGCGGCCCTCAGCGTTGGCGTGCCCTTTGATGTGGTGGTCACCTCGGAACAGGCCGGCTTCTATAAACCCGATCCGCGCCCCTATCAACTGGCCCTGGATATCGCCGGCGTCAGCGCCGACCGGGCGGTATTCGTGGCCGGTTCGGCCTACGATCTGTTCGGCACGGCCAAAGTGGGCCTGCCCACGTTCTGGCACAACCGGGTGGGACTGGCCGCCCCCGATGACGCCCCCCGGCCGGTGGCGGAGCTGGCGACGCTGGCGACGCTGGCGCAGGAGATAAGGCGGCGGCATTAAACGCGGCGCTGCCCTCTGAGTTTAACGAATAACACTAAAGCCCGCCGGATCCTGTAGCTCCACCCAATCTTCCAGCGCCAGTCCCGGCACCAGCGCAAATTCTCTGATATTATTGGTCACCAGCATGGCGCCGGGAAGCCTTCTGGCCGATTGTCCCGAAGCGCATTTCGGCGTAGGTGATGGCCGATACCACGATACGGTGATTACGCAGCACCCTCTGCTCCAGGTGTTTAAATCACTATATATAATTAACATTATAATTAAAATAATCTATCTATAACTTGCAAAAAATGAATAATGATTTTAAAAAATGGATGAACTTTACCGCCCACCCAACATCCAACCCTATATAAAAACACACCACAATAGTCTATTTTAAATAGCAGTATGCGAGCATTGCATTCCGGTTAGATTATTCTGGGTCATTTTTATTTTACTTAAAATAATTTTAAAGTGAATAATTGGCATAATTTTTTTAATTAACGCGTTTTTAATAAAAATAAATTTAACGAGGATATAAGATGAAAAAATTGCTTTGCATGCTATTACCAATCGTAACGCTTAGCCCACTCACGTATGCGCACACCACACATGAGTCAGTAAAGCTGAGGGAAAACGAGAGTGAGCGGATAAAAAGCTGTACCAGGCTGCTGCCTGACGGCCATGAGTACCTCATAGATATCAAAGTGGCGGTTGATAAAAAATCACCGGACAAACAGGATAAAATAACGAGGGAACTGAATATTAGCGACGAAACAAGCCAACCCGTCAGTCAGGACCGGCAAGAGCAAGTCAAACCTTTCCTCCAGTGTATGATCGATAATGTACTTTGATAGATAAAATGTGAAGACTTAGAGGGCCTGAATGCTAATCAGGCCCATTTCCGGCCATTGCGATTTCGGTAAGAGCGTTAACGGCACAGCCGGTAATATTGCCGCCATGCCTTCCTGGCCCAGGCGATAAGCGGGGCTGATTTTTTTGATCTGTCTCATTGTGATCGCAATTTCCCCACCATTTCCCCGGCAAAATCGGTAGAATTTTCGCCCCAAAGACGCCATCCGCTTAAGAGTTCCCCGTGCCGACAAGCCTGATCCGCCCCGAACGCCAGCTGTTCTCCTATCCGCTTTACTGGGCCGAATGTTTTGGCACCGCGCCCTTCCTGCCCATGTCCCGCGCGGAGATGGACCAATTGGGCTGGGACAGCTGCGATATTATCGTGGTCACCGGCGACGCCTATGTCGATCATCCAAGCTTCGGCATGGCGATAATCGGCCGCATGCTGGAGGCGCAGGGCTTTCGGGTGGGCATCATCGCCCAGCCGGATTGGCGCGGCAAAGCGGACTTTATGCGCCTGGGCAAGCCGAACCTGTTTTTTGGCGTTACGGCCGGCAATATGGACTCGATGATCAACCACTACACGGCGGATCGCAAAGCGCGCCATGACGATGCCTATACGCCGGGCAATCTCGCCGGCAAACGCCCGGACCGCGCCACGCTGGTCTATACCCAGCGCTGCAAGGAGGCGTTCAGCGATGTGCCGGTGGTGCTGGGCGGCATCGAGGCCAGCCTGCGCCGTATCGCCCATTACGACTACTGGTCGGATACCGTGCGCCGCTCGGTACTGGTGGATGCCAAGGCCGATATGCTCATTTACGGCAACGGCGAGCGTCCGCTGGTGGAAGTGGCCCACCGCCTGGCGGCGGGAGAGCCCATCGCTGATATCAACGATGTGCGTAATACCGCCGTACTGCGTAAAACAGCGCTGCCCGGCTGGACCGGCGTCGATTCCACGCGCCTTGATGCGCCGGGGCGTATCGAGCCCATGGTTAATCCTTACGGCGACGACCTGCCCTGCGCCACCCGGACGGTAAACGCCGGCGACGCCCGGCCGGTAAGCGTGCGCGCGCCCAAACCCAAGCCATGGGAAAAAACCTACGTCCTGTTGCCCTCGTTTGAAAAGGTCAGGAACGACAAGGTGATGTACGCCCATGCCTCGCGCATCCTGCATCATGAAACCAATCCCGGCTGCGCCCGCGCCCTGATGCAAAAACACGGCGACCGCTATGTCTGGATCAACCCGCCGGCCATTCCGCTGCTGACCGAAGAAATGGACTCGGTATTTGCCCTGCCTTACCAGCGCGTGCCGCATCCGGCCTATGGCAATACCGCTATCCCGGCCTACGATATGATCCGCTTCTCGGTGAATATTATGCGCGGCTGCTTTGGCGGCTGCGCGTTCTGCTCGATTACCGAACATGAAGGCCGCATTATCCAAAGCCGCTCGGAAACCTCCATTACAAGGGAAATCGAGCAAATCCGCGACAACGTGCCGGGCTTTACCGGCGTGATCTCCGATCTGGGCGGCCCCACCGCCAATATGTATATGCTGCGCTGCCAGGCGCCGCGCGCCGAGCAGACCTGCCGGCGGGCATCCTGCGTCTATCCGGAAATCTGCCCGCATATGGATACCAACCACGAGCCGACCATCAAACTTTATCGCCGCGCCCGGGCGCTTGCGGGCGTCAAGAAGATCCTGATCGCCTCGGGCGTGCGTTACGACCTGGCGGTGGCGGACCCGCGTTATATTAAGGAACTGGCGGAGCATCACGTTGGCGGTTATTTAAAGATTGCGCCGGAGCATACCGAGGCAGGTCCGCTGGCCAAGATGATGAAACCGGGCATGGGCAGCTATCAGCGCTTTAAGCAGCTGTTCGATACCTATTCCCGGCAGGCCGGCAAGGAGCAATACCTGATCCCCTATTTTATCGCGGCGCATCCCGGCACCCGCGACGAGGATATGGTGAACCTGGCGCTGTGGCTGAAGAAAAACCGCTTCCGGCTGAACCAGGTGCAGAATTTTTACCCCTCGCCGCTGGCCAGCGCCACCACCATGTATTACAGCGGTAAAAATCCGCTGGCGAAGGTGGATTATAACAGCGAAGAGGTGGTGATCCCGCGCGGCGAGCGCCAGCGGCGCTTGCATAAAGCGCTGCTGCGTTATCACGACCCGGCCAACTGGCCGCTGATACGCGAGGCGCTGACGGCAATGGATATGAAGCAGCTGATCGGCAACCGCAGGGAGTGCTTGATTCCGCCGGCCACCGTGGATGAGCTCAGGACGGGCAAAAAGCGGGATCGCAACGCTCAGCCGGCGTTAACGCGATTTACGGGGATGGGGGCACAGGCCGCGGGCAAGCCGGCACGCTCGGGTGGCAAGGCGCCCGGGCGAGGGAAAAAAGCAGGATAAGATCGTGCGCTGTCCGTTTAATCGATAATTGCAGCCGCCATCGCAAAGTGGATAGGGTAAATTAAATGATTTAATCGAGAAATTTAATGCGATGACTTAAGAGCCTAATAACTCATTAGGCCCTTAAAAAATTATTTATTCCCAACCCAACTGGGATTCATCGGTACGTTAGGCATGGGCGTACTAATAGGCATATGATTCGCGGCCCTGCCTAACACATCGGTGGCAACCGCAATTCCGACGCCTACAGGAGTGGGAATAGCCCGCATAACCGTTGTTCCAATGCCTATTCCTAAAGGCAATAAACCATTGGTATTGTAATTAGTATTGCCCACGGGATTGGGTTGATTGCAGGCTGGGTTAGGGGTAATACCAAACGGTGGTCTGATCATAATTATCTCCTTTTGTAAAAAAATGTTAATGAAATTCCATTTATTTATAATCTCACCAATATCAATAAGGTTTAATTCTTAAAAACATTAAGTGTGCAAAAGCAGCAATGAATAAACTTATGAAAAAAATAGTTATAAATACATCAAATGACATAATCAACTCAGGCGACGATGAGCTATAATTTCTGATAAAATAAGTAATAAAAAACAGGGTCATACATATGGAAAATACATTTATAAAATTAATCGTTTTATTTAATTCGGTTTTATTCTTAAAGTAAAATCCCATTAATGATACTGAAAGTATCAACACGATCAATGACATTGTTTCTCCAGCGGTCAGCGCATGAGGTAACCCTAATGTTTATCCTTCAAAAAGTCAATATAGACAATACACAAGTTCGCCATGGTTTATTCAACAATATTTTTCAAGCACGCTCACATCATAACGATGACCGTTTAAGTGAGCGTGCCTTTTGAATCGCTTTACTGGGAACTATTCTCTTTTAGTAATTCAGTTAGTTCATTAATAGAATAGGGCGGTTTGCGCCGATGCAGCATAGCATGGCAATTCGGACATACGGGGCGCAGATCTTCAACGGGGTCGAGTTGATACTCCGCCCCAATCCCAGCCAGCGGCTTGAGATGATGGACGTGGATAAAACCTTTGCCGACCTCCCCATAGACCTTGGCAAAGTTAAACCCGCATACGGCACAAGACACGCCATGTTTATCGATGCACAGCCTGCGCGCCTGGGGGTTGCGTTCATAGATATTCACTGAAATGGTTTTAGTGGCGCCTTCATAGAACTTTTCCGGCTCCACCTCTTCTTGCGCCAGCACCTCAACGCGTTGCTCTCCCGATTGTAGAAACCCCCATAGGATTTCAACCGGTCGTATATCGCGCACCTGTATCGCCTTGGCGTTGCCCGCGAAGGTGAAGGGGGAGCGATCGTCTGTGCGATAAAAGATGAAATTATTGCCTATTCCATCCCGCATTGATTTGATGGAAGGCTGATTGATATGGGAGTCGGTCTTGCCATACCACAACAGATCATCCCCAACGAATCTATTGCCATAGTTATGGCCCGTACGCCCCGGCATGCCGATATTACAAAAGATAAACCAATCCCCATCGTACTGGGTATAGCCGGTATTCCAACTGCCTTTTTGCTTTTCTACGGGAATACGGCACAGGGTATAAAGATCATTTTTGGTATAGCTATTCCCTACTACAAAATCATATGTTGCCATTCCACTTTCCTGTTTGCATGACTGCAATCATTAATTTGCTTATAATCAATGATTACATATTACTACATATGATTTTGATTCTGGAACTATTATTACACCGACATCAACGTAACGCGCTGTCGTTTCCTCGCCTTTATTCGTTGGGGTGACGTCCCGCTACCCGGCCCGACTGGCCTTACGATCGGCGGTGCACTGCCCGACCATGAGTCCGCGATGCAGGTGGGTGATGGATTAATCGGCGGCGGGAATATTTCCGGCCAACTCAGCGACAATCGAGATAGTATGACCGCGACATAAAATTCCAGGACGGATATTAACGAGCCTCCAGTCTGGCATTTATGCATGCAAAAAATATTTTCACAGCATACAAATATTGTATAAGTTCTCTTTATACATATTTTGTATAAAACGGAAATATACCTATTGTGTATAAAAAAGCGATATCAACCTGAATCCCCGGGACGTTTAACATAAGTTCGTACAGCGCCCTTGTTGTTGAGACGTCATCCAAGGGCAAATGAGCAATAAAAAGGGCCGTCGCCGGCCCTTATTCAGTATGTCCGGCGGAGCGATTACACCTCGCGCTCCTCCACCGCCACCTTCTTCCTGGCGGCAAAGTTATAAATCACCAGCAGCACAAATACCCCGGTTATCGCCATGGTAATGGTGCCTCGGTCCATAAAGCGCGCCATGTTGCCCAGCATAATCCCCACCACGCCAAAATCGGTATCCGAGAAAGTGGTGTTGGCCAGGCCCATGGCGCCGAGCACCGGCAGCAGCGCCACAGGCAGGAAGGTGATTAATACACCGTGGGCAAAGGCCCCTGCCATGGCGCCGCGCCTGCCGCCGGTGGCATTGCCGAACACGCCGGCGGTGGCGCCGCAGAAAAAGTGCGGTACTACGCCCGGCAGGATTAATACCCAGTGCAATTGCCCGAGGAAAAACAACCCCACCAGCCCGCCGATAAAACTGAAAATAAAGCCCAGCAGCACGGCATTGGGCGCATAGGGATAGACAATCGGGCAGTCCAGCGCCGGACGGGCGTTAGGCACCAGCCGTTCCGAAAAGCCGGTAAAGGCCGGAACAATCTCCGCTAAAATCAAGCGCACGCCCTGCAGGATAATAAACACGCCGGCGGCGAAGGTTATCGCCTGCACAAATGAATAGACCAGATAGTTTTGGCCATGGCTGAACTGGCTTTCGACATATTCCCGGCCCGCTGAAATCGCCAGAATAAAATAAATAATCATCATGGTGATGGAGATCGAGATGGTACTGTCGCGCAAAAAACTCAGGTTTTTCGGCATGTTCATCTCTTCGGTGGATTTAGATCCCTTACCCACCAGCGAGCCTATCCAGCCGGAAAGAACATAACCCACGGTGCCGGTATGGGCCAAAGCCACCTGGTCGTTGCCGATGATCTTGCGCATATACGGCTGGGCCATCGCCGGAAAAATCGCCATCAGCAGGCCCAGCGTCAGGGAACCGGTATAAATCAGCTGCACGCCCGTAAATCCGGCCACCGACAAAATAATCGCCACCATACAGGCCATATAGAAGGTGACATGGCCGGAAAGGTAAATGTATTTCAGCCGGGTAAAGCGCGCGACGATAATGTTGGCGACCATGCCGAAAGCCATAATCAACGTGGTCGAGGCGCCATATTTTTCCAGGGCGATGGACACCATGGCTTCATTGTTGGGGATGATGCCCTGCACATCAAAGGCATGCTTGAAGATATCCCCCAGCGGCGACAGGGAACCGACCAGGACCGATGCCCCGCCGGCCAGCACCAAAAACCCCAGGATGGTTTTGACCGTGCCCTTGATGACGTCGGGAAAAGGCTTTTTCTGGGCGACCAGGCCGAACAGCGCCACCAGTCCGACCAGGATAGACGGCACCTTGAGCACGTCGACCACGACCAGTAAAAGGTTTTGTATAAACATAGCAACCTCAGCGGTAAGATGTATAACCTGTTATTGTTTCTGAAAATATTCGCTTATCTTGGTTTCCAGCTCTTTGATATCAATGATGCTGTTGACAATAATAAGCTTGTTTTCAGGTAGGTTGGCGCTATAGGCGATATCCCGGCCCATAACAAACACATCGGCCGCGTCCGGTGTTACCGACCCCAGATCCGAATGTTCAACGTCCGCGGAAATGTTCAGGTTTTTCAGGACCTTCTTGATATTCATTTCCATCATAAAACTGCTGCCTAAGCCTGCGCCGCACACCGCCATAATTTTCATGCTTCACCTCGTTGGTCATAGTGAATAAGTGTCGATACTCAGTTAAAAACTGTTCACGATCTTGATTAATTCCGCCCGATCCCGCGCGTTAAATACGCTCGCCATCACGTCGTCATCCGACAAAAACTCCGCCAGTTGGGCAATCAGCTCCACATGGCTGTTGCCGTCAGGCGCGGCGAACATCACTACAAAATCAACCGGATCGTTTTCCTGCGCGCCAAACACCACGCCCTCGCGCAGCTTGAGGATGGACAACCCCAGGCGGTTGGCGCCTTCCTCCGGCCGGGCATGCGGCATGGCGATACGCGGCGCGATAACAAAATAAGGGCCGATGGCCTCTTTTTGCTTGATGATGTTCGCCACATAGTCCGCGGAAATAGTCCCGTCCTGTAACAGCGGCTCGGCCACCCGTGTGATGGCCTCCCGCCAGTCGCCGACGGCGTTGACATACTGGATGCGATCTTCATTTAACCATGTTGATAAAGCTGGCATATTTAACCCATTCAATTGATTGACCTTGCATTCGCCGGCGCGCGTTAAGCCGTAAGCAGCGCGCGGGCGGCCGCCAGGGCATTATCTTTCGTAAAGCCGAAATGCCCGAACAGCACCGCCGCCGGCGCCGACTCGCCAAAGCTGTTCATACCGATAACCTTGCCGTCCAGTCCCGCATACCCTTGCCAGAATCCGGCGATACTGGCTTCAATCACCAGACGTTTACGCACCGCGATGGGCAGCACGCTTTCGCGCCAGGCCGCGTCCTGTTTTTCGAAGCGTTCAACGCAGGGCAGGGAGACCACGCGTACCCGCCTGCCTTGCTCCGTGAGCCCGGCGGCGGCATAAACAGCCAGCTCGATCTCCGACCCGCTCGAGATAATGATAAGTTCAGGAACACCGTCGCAATCGCGCAGCACGTAGCCGCCCCGGGCGATATCCGCCAGTTGTCGCGCGTTCCTGGGCTGCTGCTCCAGCGGCTGGCGGGTAAACACCAGCGCGCTGGGACCGTCGTTACGCTCGATGGCCTGCTGCCAGGACACGGCGGCCTCGACCTGATCGCAGCCGCGCCAGGTTTCCATATTCGGCGTCAGACGTAATGCGGCGAGCTGTTCCACCGGCTGGTGCGTCGGCCCGTCCTCACCTAAACCAATGGAATCATGAGTATAGACAAAAATGCTGCGTATCTTCATCAGCGCGGCCATGCGTACGGCGTTGCGGGCGTATTCCATAAACATCAGGAAGGTGCCGCCGTAAGGGATAAAACCGCCGTGCAGCGCCACGCCGTTCATCATCGCCGACATGCCGAATTCGCGCACGCCATAGGAGATATAGTTGCCCGAGGCGTCATCCGGCGTAATATCGCGCGCCTGGCCGTGGCGGGTTAAATTGGAGGGCGACAGGTCAGCCGATCCGCCCAGCAGTTCCGGCAGCCATTGGATAAACTGGTCAAGCGCTTTCTGGCTGGCCTGGCGGGTGGCCAGGTTGGCCGGGTTAGCCTGCAGCCGGCGGATATACTCCTGGCTGTTGGCATGCCAGTCCGCCGGCAGGATTTTCTGGCTGCGCCGTACTAAGCCGGCGGCTTCTTCGGGGTATTCCCGGCGATAGCGCGTAAACAGCTGTTGCCATTCCGCCTGGGCGGCGGCGCCTGTTTCGCGCGCGTCCCAGTGGGCGTAGATATCCGGCGGGATCTCGAACGCGGCATGGGTCCAGCCCAGGGTTTGCCGGACCAGCGCCACTTCCGCCGCCCCCAGCGCCGAGCCATGGCTGTCATGGCTATCGGCCTTGTTGGGTGAACCGTAGCCGATGGTGGTCTTGCAGCAAATAAGCGTGGGCCGGTGTGGTTCATTTCTGGCCTGTTCCAGCGCCGCCGCCACCTGCCCGGGGTTATGGCCATCGATATCGGCGATGACCTGCCAGCCGTAGGCGCGGAAACGGGCCGGGGTATCATCGCTAAACCAGCCGTCGACATGGCCGTCGATGGAGATATTGTTGTTGTCCCAAAGCGCGATAAGCTTGCCGAGTTTAAGGGTGCCGGCAAGCGAACAGGCTTCATGCGAAATCCCCTCCATCAGGCAGCCGTCGCCCATAAATACATAGGTGAAATGGTCAACCACCGGAAAACCTTCCCGGTTAAACTGCGCGGCCAGCGTCTTTTCCGCCAGGGCCATGCCCACCGCGTTGGCAATGCCCTGGCCCAGCGGCCCGGAGGTGGTTTCCACCCCGGGGGTATAACCGTATTCGGGATGCCCCGGGGTTTTGGCATGCAGCTGGCGGAAATTGCGTAAATCCTCGATACCGAGGTCATAACCGGTCAGATGGAGCAGGGAATACAGCAGCATCGAGCTATGGCCATTGGACAGCACAAAGCGGTCGCGGTTAATCCACTGCGGATCGGCCGGGTTGTGTTTTAAAAACTTCCGCCATAACACAGTCGCCATATCCGCCATGCCCAGCGGCGCGCCGGGATGTCCCGAGTTGGCCTTCTGCACGGCATCGATGCTCAGAAACCTTATGGCGTTCGCCAGCTGCTTCTCTTCCACGATTTTCCCCTATCCGACTGAATCCATGAACCTTATGTGGTGCTGCCAAGCCGAGGGGATTGCCCCTGAGCTTGAAACGCAGACGATAAAAACACACAGAATCCATAGCAGTATGTACATGTTGAATTTGTATAGTCATCTTTAGAATGCACCTGGACGTGACTATACACAAGAGGTAAGCTTGCAAAGATGAGCAGACAGGATGGCTTTACAGTAAAGCTGTTAACTTGATCACATTTATCATGCACATCGTGCCGGCTGGTGGACTTCTGTTACCCGCTCCGGAAACTATGCCTTTGGTGTGCGCAATCTGATAACGCGGCGGAAGATGACGAGATGACCGACAATATTACGGAAAAACAAAAAGAGGTTATCGACTATATCCTCGCTAAAATAAAGGAAGCGGATCTGCAGCCCGGGGATAAACTGGACACGGAAATAGCCATTGCACGGGCGCTATGCCTCACCCGCGCCACGGTGCGCGAAGCCACCCGCATCCTTATCGATCAGCGCCGGATTTATCGCATCAAGGGGTCGGGTATCTATATCGGCTCCATTGGTAAAAATAATCAATCCGGCCGGTTCCATGCGCTGTCTCCTTTTGATTACCAGGCGCAAAAAGGCGGCCATCGCGCCGGCCGCAAAGTGATTTCCGCCAGTATTGTCGCCGTTCCCGACGCCGCGATGGCACAGGCGTTGCGTATTAAAAACAGCGATTCGGTTTATAAAATACTGCGGCTGATGAGCTT
Source organism: Sodalis sp. C49 (assembly GCF_046352915.1). Classification (NCBI taxonomy): domain Bacteria; kingdom Pseudomonadati; phylum Pseudomonadota; class Gammaproteobacteria; order Enterobacterales; family Bruguierivoracaceae; genus Sodalis; species Sodalis sp. C49. The sequence goes on from NZ_CP163303.1 coordinate 3,159,498, forward strand.
CGACGACATTCCGGTTTCGCTGGAGTATATCCATTTCCCGGTATCTCTGTTTAATTCAATAGAGTTTAAAGAGCTGGAAAATTCCAAATATTCTTATATCGAGCGGATTACCGGGAAAAAGGTTTATAAACGTGATCAAAATTTTCATGCATTTAATGCTACTGATCTGGAAATGATCAAACATATGAATATAAAACCAAATGACGCCATGATGGAGTTATATGAGGTCGTGTATCTGGATGACGGTACGCCTTTTGAAGTGAATATCGCCATCGTCAATACCAATATGCTGCACCTGAGCCAGGTATCGGTACGCGGCGATTGATAGCCGGCCGTAGCGGCATAAGATGACTGAGACAGCGTCGCCGGCATAAAAACCCCCGCATATATTCCTGCTTTGTATAATGGCCGGGCCTTAGTAAACGTCGCCCGGTGACGTTGCGCGCCCAACCGCACAAATAGTTTAAATGAGTTATTGCTCTATTTGCGCAAAAATAGCATTAAAAGCTTATTGCGTCGCCACGATATTATGAAAATCACCACCGTTATAATCACATTTAAATAGCGATTTTTTTCGCTGATATGTAAATTATCGCCGTATTTTTCCGTGCCAACAGAAGCGGCGGCGATAAAAATATTCGTCATATCATCAGGTTATGTATTTTTTCTATTAATGCGTACTAATTAAAATAATTAATTAATAAAAATATCTTGCAACTATTTTTACTTATTAGATCATATGTGCAATAAGTCATTTTTATCGCTAACGGTTATTATAAACAGGCTAAGATTAAGGTAGACTTCCCGTACGGCAAACTGCCGGGTTCTGAACAAAGGGGTGACCATGGCAACAACCGCCAGGCTTGAAGCCCGTATTCCGCTGGCGCTTCACGCGTTAATCAAACATGCCGCCGACCTGCAGGGAATCACCATGACGGACTTTATCATTACCGCCACCCATGACGCCGCAAAACAGGCGATAGAAGAAGCGGCGGTACTGCAATTGGCGATGGAAGATCAGCTGCGGTTCGCCGAGACATTGCTGGAGGATCGTAAGACGCCGGCCGGACTATTGCGCGCCATGGGCCGGCGCAGGGAGTTCGGCGGAAGATAATGCGCGCGCTGACCTTTACGCTGCTCGGTGACCAGCATAATAAAACGGATTTTGACTGCGGCGTCCCCTGCCTGAATCTTTATCTGGCGAAATATGCCGGCCAGGAAAACCGCGAACGCTTTACCCAATGTTATGCGGCCGCGGATAATAATAATAACGTGCTGGGCTTTTACACCCTCTCGTCCTACGCCGTGAATATCAATGCCCTGGCGGCATCCGCCACCCAAAAACTGCCGCGCTACCCGACCGTGCCCACCGCCCTGCTTGGCCGGCTGGCGGTCGATATTCGTTATCAGGGTAAAGGCCTGGGCGGCTCGCTTATCGTCGACGCCATCGTTAATACCCTTAACTCCGCCATAGGGGTCTGGGCGATTAACGCGCAGGCAAAACATCCCCGGGCCAAGGCATTTTATATAAAATATGGTTTCTATTCTTTTGAAAAAAATGAGCATGCCTTGTATTTACCGTTAAACGGCGATATCACCCGCGCTCTGTCTTCCTTACATCGGCATTAATGCACCTGTACGCCCCGCGTGCGGAATAAAAATTGTTTATGGCCGGCCGATTCCCTCATATTGTCCTTAGCGGTGTGGGCAAGTCGCCCGATGAAATGCTATGGTAAAGATGTACCCCGGCATTCCATAGCCGCCGTTAAGGTGAGATGTTACACCGGCTTCCCGTTGGGAACGTCCGCAAGGGCCCTGATCATGCTGACAAACCTGAGTCATGACGAAAAAAAACGATTGGCGGCCATTGAGCTGCTGAAAGCGGATGAGCATGATCGTGACGAAATACTGGGCAGGATGACCCGGCTGACCGGCAAGACGCTGGGCATCGCCACCAGCTTTATCGCTATCCTCGACGGCGATACCCAGTATTTAAAAGCGCCCTACGCGCTTCCGGCGCCGGTGACGGAAACGCGGCGGGAAGACGCATTTTGCCTGACCGCCGTGGCCGCCGACGATATCACGGTCTGCGCCGATATGCGCCTGGACCCCCGGTTTCGCGATAACCCGTTTGTGCGGGGCGAGCCTTATGTCAGGTTTTACGCCGGCGCGCCGCTGCGGTCGCGGGACGGCGTGATTATCGGCACCCTGTGCCTGATTGATATCCAGCCCCGTCTCTTTACCAGCGAGCAGATCGCGACCTTGCGCATTATGGCCGGGCTGGTTTCGGCGTTCCTGGAAGCCTGGCATAACATTGGCTATATCGACGCGGTGACCCTGCTGCCCAACCGCCAGCGGTTGATGAACGATCTGCGCCTGTTGCAAACACCCGGCGCGGTCAGGCGCTATCGCCTGATGTTGTTTGACTGTATCGATATGCCCTTCGCCTATGAAATCGCCCGTTCCCTGGGCATGACGGTGGTGGAGGATATGCTCAGGGATATGGCCACCCTGCTCAGGCTGAAACTGGAGTGGCATGATACGCTGTATAGCGTCGCCACCGGACGGTACGCGGTGATTATGGACGATGACAGCCCGATACCGCCCGCGGAGCTTAACGACCATCTGGCGGGGCTTAGCGCCCATATCAACACGCAAATCAACATTGACCTGCATATTTCAGCGGGTTATGTCGGCTTTGCGCCGGGTGAGCTGGATCCTACCGAAATCCTGCGCCGGGCGGTAAGCGCCCTGCATGACGCCATCGGCCGCAAAAAACGCGTCATGGCGTATGACGCCGCCAGCGACGCCCGGCAAAAAGAGGATTTCCGGCTGCTGAATGATTTCTACCCGTACCTGCATGGCAAACCCGGCTTGTATCTGGTGTTCCAGCCCAAAATCGCCTTACGCAACGGGCGGGTAACGGGGCTTGAAGCCCTGATCCGCTGGCAGCATCCGGCGCTGGGCAACATCACCCCCGACCGGTTTATCCCGCTGCTGGAAAAAACCACCCTGATGGCCGCGCTGACCGACTGGGTCATCAACGCGGCCCTGGACCAGGTTAAGCAATGGTCGGCAAAAGGGATACATTTGCCGGTTTCCATTAACGTCGGCGTCAGCGATTTATCCCGGCCGCATTTTGCCGATGCGCTGGCGGAAAAAATAACGGCGCACGGGCTGCCGCCCGCGCTGCTGGGCATTGAATGCCTGGAGACGGAAAGGGTGCTGGAAAGCGCCGAGGCGCTGCACGGCCTGGAGAGGTTAAAACAGCGGGGCTTTACCATTTCGCTGGATGACTTCGGCACCGGCTACAGCAATATCGGCTATCTGCGCAAAATGCCCCTGGATATCATCAAACTCGATCGTTCCCTTATCAAAACCCTGACCACCGACAAGGCCAGCCATACTATCGTCAGCCATGTGATCAGCATGCTTAAGGCGCTGGACTATACCGTGCTGGCGGAAGGCGTCGAGGACGCCGGCACATTTACATCGCTGCGCGCGCTGGGCTGTGATGAAGTCCAGGGCTTTTATCACTCGCCGCCGCTGACGGCGGCGCATCTGGAAACCTGGCTGGGGCATTATCAAACGGCGCACGGTTAATCCCGGCGTTTGCCCGCCGACGGGGCGGCCCGGTCAGGATTTTGCCGGCGCCGTGCTGTCCCTGACGGCTAATAGCGTCGGCAGGAGGGTGGTGGCGAACGGCGCGCCCGGCTGCGCCATGCGCTTTAGCAGGGCCTCGCCCGCCAGGCGGCCCAGTTGCCGTTTTGGCTGATCGATGGTGGTCAGCCCCTGCGCGCGCAGCGCATACAGGCCGCCGACACCCAGCTTGAACGCATCGTCAAAACCGGTCACCGAGATATCGTCCGGTACCCGTAAGCCGCGTTCATTTAAAAAAGCGATGATTTCCAGGGCGACAAAGTCATTGGGCGCCAGGATGGCGGTGGGCGGCGGGGCGCACGCTAATAAAGCCGCCGCGGCCAGTCGCCCGCTTTCCCCCTGGTAGGACCCCGCGATAATAAATCCCTCCGGCACGGGGCAGCCCAGGCGCGCCATTTCCCGGATAAAACAGGCCCGCCGCTCCTGGGCGGTAGAGGACGCCGCCGGACCGGCCACATAGGCCATGCGGCGATGCCCCAGCGCGTAAAGATGCTCCAGCAGCTGCGCCACCCCCATGGCGTTATCGGGGCCGATATAATCGCCGAACAGGGGGTCGGGCCGGCGATTGACAAAGACGCAGGGCGGGCCCGCCTGCAGCAATGCGAGCGCTTCATCCGCGACGGTCTGGGATATGAGGATAAGCCCGTCCACCTGGCGGTCCAGCAGGGAACGGATTAAGGCGCGTTGCTTAGCGACGTCCTCATCGGTGTTGCACAGAAACAGGGTGTAGTTGTCCACGGATACCGCTTCGTCTATGCCCTTGACGATCTCGGGAAAGATGGGATTGGTGATATCGGCAATCAGCACGCCGATGGTGGCGGATTTCTGGGTGCGCAGCGCGCGGGCGATGGCCGAGGTGCGGTATCCCAGGCGTTCGGCGGTATCATGGATAAGCTGCCTGCGCTGGGGATTGACGTATCCCTTGCCGGACAACGCCCGGGCCACCGTCGCGCGCGAGAGGCCGCATTCGCGGGCGATATCCAGCAGCGTCGGGCGTTTGGCCGCCGCCGTGATGGTAGTGATGTTCTTCATTGCGCCTTCTTCCCGCCGGCCCATAGGTTTCCTCCCGGGTTATACACTGGTTAACGATGTTAAAACTGGGATCGATCTCACAGCCAGCGCTCGCAAAGCCCGATAATTTATAAACCAGGTCGCCGCCGTCATGACCACGTGCTTTACCGCCGGGTATTCACCGCAGAGCGACGCTTCATCCGCCCCGTTGGGCGTTTTTTTTCATTATATATGAGATCGATCTCATATACGATTCATAACCTGCCGGGCTGACGATGGACGGGCGATAAGACGCCGGATAAGGGGGGATAGTGAGCCGCACGACAAAACTGACTACGCTTGAAACCGCGGTGCATACCGTGAGGGACGGGCAGCGCATCGCCCTGGGCGGGTTCGCCATCTACCAGCGGCCCATGGCCCTGACGCGTGAACTGGTCCGTCAGCAACGGCGCAACCTGACCATTGTCGGCATCGTTAACGCCATTGAGGCCGATTGGCTTATCGGCGCCGGGGCCGTGGCGCGTATCGAGACCTCCTATGTCGGGCTGGAAAAATTCGGCCTGGCGAAAAATTTCCGCCGGGCGGTGGAAGCCGGCCGGCTGGAGGTGGTGGATTATCCTGAACTGTTGGCCTGGGACCGCTTTCGCGCCTCCCAGGAAGGGTTGCCGTTCTGGCCGTGCACCTTTCTCGGCGGCAGCGGCGTGGCGCAATACAATGCGGATATCGTGCCGTTCACCTGCCCCCTCACCGCCGCTCAGCTTTGGGCGGTGCCGCCCGCCCGGCCGGATGTGGTGCTGGTGCACGCGCCGATTGGCGACGAATACGGTAACGTGGCGTTTCACCGGCGCAAGATGTTGCCGCAAAGCGTGGATATCACCTTAACCCGCGCCTGCGATACGGTGATTGTCAGCGTGGAAAAAATCGTCACCCCGCGGGAGCTGCAAAAACAGCCGCACCTGGTGGAAATCCCGGCCTTTCGCACCACGCATATCGTCGAGGCGCCATTTGGCGCGCACCCTACCTCGCTGCCCGGTATTTACGACTGCGACGACGCGACCTTCGCGGAATATGTGGCGGCCAGCGCGACGCCTGGGCAATTCGCCGCCTGGCAGGACGAAACCCGGGCGTTGACGCCGATGGGCTGGCTGGAGCGCATCGGACTGACGCGCCTGCTGGCCCTGCGCAATACGGAGCTGCCCGCATGAGTGCGAATGACTGTACGCTTGAGGAAATCATCACCATTACGCTCGCCAGGCGCTTTCGCGACGGCGAAGTGGGTTTTACCGGTCTTGCGACCGGCGGCGCGGCCGCCCTGTATATTACCGGCATTCCCCTGGCCGCCATGGAATTTGCCCGCCATACCCATGCCCCCAATTTAACCATCCTGCTGGCCGGCTGGTGTATTAATCCCGATTTTTCCGCCCTCAGGGCGCTGCCCACCGCGGAATTCGACACCCGCTTGCAGGATCTGCCCTGCGAGGCGCAAATGCAAAGTTACCCCGGTCACTACGCCGTACGGCGCGGGGATGTGGATTTCGGTTTCGGCTCCGGCGTGCAGGTGGACCGGCAGGGCAATATCAACAGCACCTGCATCGGCGATTATCGCCGCCCGGACGTGCGCCTGGTCGGCTCCATCCTGCTGCCGGAGCATATGACCTGCTTCGGCCGCGAATACCTGATGATGCCCCATCACCAGGCGCGCAGCCTGGTCGGGCAGGTGGACTATGTGTCCGGCGTCGGTTATCCGGGCGGCCGGGACGGGCGCCGGGCCCTGGGCCTGAACCACGGCGGGCCGGAATGGATAGTGACGCCGAAATGCATTTTCGCCTTCGACGACATTTCCGGCCACGCGCGGGTGGTCAGCATCCATCCCGGCATCGACCCGGACGACGTGCGGCGCAGCACCGGGTTCCCGGTGTCCGTTGCGGACGCGCCGGTCACCCCGCTGCCCACCCGCGAGGAGCTCGCCATTTTGCGCCGCCGGGTCGACCCCCATCACGTGCTGATCCCCCATGGGCGGGGAAGCGGCTCCCCCACGGCATACTGCGCCACCACACGAGGAACGCCATGAAATCCAAACTGACCACCCTACCCGACGCGGTGTCCCGTATCCCCTCGGGCGCCACTGTCGCCCTGGGCGGCTCGCTGCTGCGCCGCCAGCCGATGGCGTTGGTGCACGAACTGATCCGCCAGGATATTACCGGCCTGCATTTGCTGACCTGGGCGACCACGCTCGCCACCGATATGCTCGCCGCCGCCGGCGCCATCCGGCGCTGGGAGGGCATTTACGCCGGTTTCTTCCGCCACGGGCTGGCGCCCAATTTCCGCCGCGCGGTGCAGGACGGCGCGATCGAGACCCATGATTATTCCGAATCCGCCTTCGTGGCCCGCTTTCGCGCGGCGGCCATGGGGCTGAGCTTCCTGCCGTCGAAAGCCCTGCTGGGCACCGGCATGCGCGCCGGCAGCCCGGAGGAAATCAAACCTATTACCTGTCCGTTCAGCGGCGACACCTACCTGGCGCTGAAAGCGGCGGAAACGGATTTTACCCTGCTGCACGGCTATGTGGCCGATGAATATGGCAATGTGCAGTGGCCGGTGGTGCGCGACAGCGATGACATCGATCAGATGATGGCTTGCGCGTCCAGGCGCCTGATCGTTACCGTGGAGAAAATCGTGCCCCATGCCGAAATATGCCGGCGCCCGGCGCTGACCTACATTCCGCACACCCTGGTGGAGGCGGTGATCGAAACGCCTTACGGCGCGCATCCCACCGCCACCGATGGGTTTTATAACGAAGACGAGGCGGCGCTGAAAGCCTGGCTGGCGGCGGCAAAAGAGCCGGACGGGCCGGCGCGGTACCTGCGCGACTATATTCTCGCCACCCGGGATCGCGCCGGCTATCTGGACAAATTCGGTTCCCATACCGCGCTCAGCGCCTTTGACGTCGCCAGGGAGATATAAGCTTATGACCGCAGATGATTACACCACGGAAGAACTGATGATAACCGCCATCGCCCGCGAACTGCGCGATGACGAGCTGGGTTTTGTCGGCCTGGGCACCGCCGCCCGCGCCTTTACCCTGGCGGTGGGCATCCCCATCGCCGCCGCGCGCCTGGCGCAGATCCGGCACGCGCCCGGGTTCTCCATTTACTGGGGCAACCTGCTGACCCCGTCCCTTGACGCCATTCCCGACGCGCTGCTGCAGGATGCCTATACCCGCTGGCCGGCCGCCGCGTCCCCCGCCGATGTGGGCTATAAAATCGATATGGTGACCCGCGGCCGGTTTGATGTGTCCTTTGAGTCCGCGCCGCAGGTTGATCGTTACGGCAACCTCAATATTACCGCCCTCGGCGGCGGCAGCCCGCCGAAAACCAGGCTGGTGGGCTGCCTGGCGCAAACCGAGCACCTGGCTTTTATCAAACGCCCGATTATCGTCACCGATCTGTCCCGGCGCGGGTTTGTGCCGAAGGTGGATTTTATCACAAGCGTCGGGTATCTCGACGGCGGCGACAGCCGCCGGGCGCTCGGCCTGCCCGGCCCGGGTCCCAGCCTGTGCGTAACCGACAAAGCCATTTTCGATTTCCATCCGGCGTCGAAAATGATGCGTTTACGCTCGATACATCCGGGTTTTACCCTGGAGCAGGTGCTGGACAATATGGGGTTCGAGCCGGTTATTGAAGGCGAGCCCCGGCCAACCGCGCCGCCGACGGCGGAAGAGGTGCATTTGATTCGCAAGGTGATCGATCCGCACGGCACGCTGTTCCAGCCAGGATCGGTTTAACCGGATTATCGCGCCGGTTCCGGCCTGGAACCGGCCGGGGAATAGCGCGCGGAATATGGCCCCTGACGCCGCCGGTTAGTCCGCTTTGGCCGGCCCGGTGGACCCGCGCACGATAAGCTTCATCGGGAAGATTTTCTTTTTAGGCTTGGGCGTGCTTTTCTGGCGGATCATTTTCATCAGCAGCGTGCTGGCCGCCGCGCCCATTTCACGCCGCTGCAGGGCAATGGTGGTCAGGTTGATGGGCGAAAACGACGCCATCTCGATATCATCCAGGCCGATTAACGAAAAATCGGCCGGTATGGCCAGTCCCGCCTCATGGGCGGCATTCATCACGCCGATGGCGCTCATATCATTGGCCGCCAGTATCGCGGTGGGCCGCGGGTCCATGGCGAAAAACCGTTTGGCGGCCCGGTACCCGCCCATGACATGGTAATCGCCCTGTACCACATAGCCGGGCGGCACCGGCAGCCGATGCGCCGCCATGGCCTGGAGGTAGGCCTCATAACGTTCGTCGGCGGTGGAGGAGTCGCCGGGGCCGCGAATCAGGCCGATACGCCGGTGGCCAAGGCCGGCCAGGTGCTTCACCGCCGCGCCGATGCCTTCCTCGTTATTGGCGCCGACATAGGTGTCTTCATGCGCAAGCGATCGGCGTTGCAGCAGCACGTAGGGCGTATCGCCCGCCAGCAGTTCCCTGACCTCCGGCTGCCCGCAGTGCTGCGACAGCAGCACCAGGCCATCCACCCGACGGTCAAGCAGCACGCGCATCTGCTCGAGCTGTTTTTCCAGCCTGCCGTCGGTGTTGCACACCAGCAGGCTGCATTGTTCTTGATCGGCCACATCCTCGATGCCGCGCAGGAAATCCGGCGACGACGGGTTGGCCACGTCGGCCAGCAGCACGCCCAGCGTAAAAGTGCGGCGCATGCGCAGGGACCGCGCCACCACCGATACCCGGTAGCCCAGCCGGTCGGCCGCCGCCTGTACTTTCAGCCGGGTGTCCGCCCTGACATTGTCCTTGCCGCTCAGCGCGTTGGATACCGTGGACAGGGCAACCCCCGCTTCGCGGGCCACATCATGGATGGAGACTTTGTTAGTCGATGACGGGCGCTTACCTGGCGCCGATTTTTTTGCCATTCAATCCGAACCTTGCACCCTTAAGCGAGATGAGTCGGGAAACCTTCGTGAACGTTATTGTACCGTCGCGCCCGCTTAAAAAAACGTTTTTATTCACATAATCAGAGATATCCCCGCGCCAGGCCCCGGCGGTCAGGCCGGCCCCGTGCTCGCCGCCGGAGCGACCCGCCCGCAGCGGCGCCGGCGTGAAAGCAGAAAACCGTTAAACGAAGCGCGCCGGGGCGATAGCATCCGGCCGGTGTCGGCGCGCCGCGCCTTCGCCCCGGGACACGTGACTAGCGCGTTTTCAGCAGGTACGATTCGGCGTTACCTTTATGCTTTTTTACCGGCATCATATCGCTGTTCAGATCGCGCCCGAGCGTTTCACCCGCCCCGAGGGCGCACAGCGCGGTAATCAGGCCGCAGACGATAATCATCAGGGCTATGGGCCAGAATGCGCCGCCGGCCCAGGCCACCAGCACGGTGGCGACCGCGGGGGTAAAGCCGCCGAAGATACCGGCAATCTGCGAGCCGACGGAGACGCCGGTATAACGTACTTCGGTGGAAAACAGTTCCGACAAATAGCAGGGTTCGATACTGTACATCGACCCGACAATAAAACTGTAGGCCAGCACCAGACCGGCATAAATACCCCAGATATTGCCGGTGTTGATCAAGTAGTAAAACGGATAGGCCAGCAGGCACGAACCCAGGGAGCCGATGAGGAATACCGACCGGCGGCCGATTTTATCGGAAAGCAGTCCCCACAGCGGGAAGGTAATAATCCCCGACGCCGCCGCAATCATGACGCCGAGTAACACCGTATTGCCCTGCATGCCAAAGTGAGAGGTGCAATATTGCAAGACAAAACTAATAACCAGGTAACCCACCACGCTTTCACTGACGCGCAGCCCGGCCGCCAGGAAAATCTGTTTGGGAAACTTTTTAAATACCACCACGATGGGCAGCTTATTTTTCTCGCGTTCCGCCTGCACTTTGCGAAACATCGGCGGTTCCTGGATTTTCAGGCGGATAAAGATGCCCACGAACATCAGCAAAATACTGGCGAGGAAAGGAATGCGCCAGCCCCAGTCCAGGAAGATGTCCTTCGGCAATGACGAGGCCAGCGCAAACGCCATGGTCGAGACCAGTACGCCGAATACGTTGCCCAACTGGACAAAGGTGCCGTAAAAGCCGCGCCGGTTCGGCGGCGCGTATTCGATCATCATGGTGGTGGCTCCGCCCCACTCGCCGCCCACCGCCAGCCCCTGGATTAACCGGGTTATCACCAGCAGGATGGGCGCGGCCACGCCGATGGTTTCATAGGTGGGCAACAGGCCGATGACCACGGTCGCGCCGCCCATAATGGTCACCGAGGCCAGCAGCATCGCCTTGCGCCCGATCGTATCGCCGAAATGGCCGAATATTACGGCGCCGATGGGGCGCGTAATAAAGGCCACGCCCAGCGTGGCGAACGAAACGATAGTGGCGACGGTGGGCGGCATATCGCTGAAAAACAGATGGGGAAATACCAGCCCCGCCGCCGCGCCATAAATAAAGTAGTCATAAAATTCGATAAAAGTGCCAATCAGGCTGGCAAACGCCACACGCGACAATTCCTTTTTATTTATTTTCTCCGCCGCGGGCTGTTGCGCGGTTTCGTTCGTTACGTTAGTCATATAACCTCCGTCAGGAGCTATTAGTGTAGGGTTGTTTTTATGCGCGCGGTTTCCCGCACGCTTTATAGAGCGTGATGACAATAAAAATAAAGATGTGCCGTTAACTACCGCTAACGGCGTTATGCGTTATGTGCTTTATCGGCGCTTGCCCACCCCACGGCGGTCATGTCTCCATGCTGGTTCTCGGCCCAGACATGGAAGGTCACCCGTTGCCCGACGATGTCCTGGACCACGGCTTTGCAGGTGATACGGTCGGCACGATAGACCGGTTTGATATAGGCCATTTTTATCCAGCCCGAGGTATGCCACGACGGGCCGATGAAACCGGCCAGCATTTCCGCCACCCAGCAGGTTTCCATCATGCCCTGGGCCAGGGTGTCGCGAAAACCGGCCTTAAGCGCCACCTCGATATCGGTATGGATGTTGTACCACTGGGTATTGCCGCCGGAGAACACCGTCATTTGCCCCTGTTCCGGGCATTTGGTGAGCGGCGTAACCGGCGTGCCGGGGCGCAGCGCGGCGTCCGCTTTCGCCGCGGGCGTCACATGCGCGGGCCAGTGCGGTTCGATATGGCCCGGCGCGGGCGCGGCGCGGGACCCGCCGGCGCCCAGTTGGATATTGTCCGGAATGCGCATGATCTCGGTGCTGATCTGGCGCACGTAGAGTTCGCCGGTATCGGCGTCGCGGGCCTCGGTATCAAACACGGTATAGCCCTTGCCGCGCTTCATATATTTATCGGTGTATTTGCCGGTGTAACGCAGCCCGGCGTTTAGCGGAACCGGGTTCACAAACCAGATCTCTTCCTTTTGATGCAGCCCCACCGTGCGGCTGGGATCGTAAACGCTGCAGAACAGGGCCACCAGATCGCGGCCCAGCATGGCGGCCGGCACGTACGGCCCGGACGCGGGGCAATAGTCCGCGCTGTAGTCGTCCAGGGCAAAACAGGCGCGGCGGCGATAGGCTTCATCCGCCGTTACCGCCAGCGGGCCGATTAATTCGCCGACCACCACATTTTCATAGGTCGGATCCCGAAGTTCAGGGTTGATACGGGCCATATAATCCTCCTCCTGGCGGCGTTTACGCCTTGTGGGTATGGGTGATGCCGCACCACTCGGCCAGCACTTCGCCGGTATGCTCCCCCACCAGCGGCGGCGGACGGCGGATCATGCCGGGCGTGTCCGACAGGCCGACGGTAACGCCATGGGTGGTATAGACGCCGGCGGTGGGATGCGTAATGTCCACCAGTTGGTTGCGCGCCCTGAGCTGCGGATTCTCCAGCACCTCGTCAATGGTGGCGACCTTGGAGCAGGGCACGCCGGCCAGATCCATCCTTGCCACGACGTCCTCTGCGGTATGGTTTTTTATCCAGTCCGCCACCACCCCGTCGATGGCGCGGTAGTTTTCCAGGCGCGCGTGATAGGTGCTGAAGCGGTCATCCGCCAGCAAATCGGCGCGCTCCATGGCCTGCGCCAGGCGGCCGAACAGCGTATCGGTGCCGGCGGACAGGTAAATCCAGGCGTCGTCGCCGGTCTGGTAGCTGTTTACCGGCGCGGAGAAACGATCGAGATTGCCGATGCGCGACATGGTGCTGCCAAGCTGGGCCTGTTCCGGGATGGCTGAAATCAGCATGCTGATGGCGCTGTCGAGCAGGCAGGCCTCCACCAGCTGCCCGCGCCCGGTCAGGTGACGGGCGTTCAGCGCCGCCAGCGTGCCGATGGTGGCGTAAAGGGCGGAGGCATAATCCACCATAAAGGTGCCGGACATGGTCGGCGGACCGTCGGGCTGGCCGCAAATGCTCATCAGGCCGCTCATCGCCTGGGCGATGGCGTCAAAGCAGGGACGCTGCGCCAGCGGGCCGGTTTGGCCGAACCCGGAGATGCGTACCATGATCAGGCGCGGGTTGAGTTGTTTCAGGGCTTCCCACCCGCAGCCCATTTTTTCCATGGTGCCGGGGCGAAAGTTTTCGATCAGCACATCGGCCGCGGCGATCAGCTGCCGCAGCTGTTCCTGGTCTTGCGGGTCGCGAAAATCCAGCGCCAGGCTGCGCTTATTGCGGTTGAACGACAGGAAATAGAGGCTTTGTCCGTTTAGCTGCGGCTTGTTCTGGCGCGTGTCCTCCCCCTTGCCCCGCCGCTCGACTTTTACCACGTCCGCGCCCAGATCGGCCAGTTGCATGGCGCACAGGGGACCGGCGATAAAACGCGACAGGTCGAGCACTTTCAGTCCTTCCAGGGATCCTGGCATCATGACACCTCCTGAGGGATTGCCGCATGGCCGGCGGCGGCGTGCACCAGACAGGCAAAAGCCACCATGCCGGGATCGTCCAAACCGATGGAACGTTCGGCGAACATGCGCGCGCGGCCGATTTTATTGGGTTTTTGCCGGTATTCTTCCAGCGTGGCGCGCACCGCGCCGACGGCAAGGGCGTGATAATCGTCGCCCGGCGCCGCCGCCTGCAGCGCCCGGCGCACCGCATCCAGCGGGTCCAGCACCGTTTTATCGCCAAGGCTTGCGCCGCCGCGCGCCATCAGCGCCGCCAGCACCGCCTCCAGCAAAGGCGCGATATCCTCGCGCCGCAGCGTGGTTTTGCCGGCGCATTGTTGCGCCGCGGTCAGCAGCGCCACCCCCAGCAGGGTGCCAAAGCTTGATCCCGAGGCGCGCACGCAGGCCATGGCCGCGGCCTGGAATACCGGGGCGATATCCGCGGGCGCCGCCGCCAGGGCCTGGTCGGTTAACCGCGCGCATTTCTCAAGGGTCGCCCCCAAATCGCCGTCGCCCAAACGGCCGTCCAGCTCGTTAAGCCTGGGCGAGACCTCGCGGATTTTGGCGGTACATCGCGTCAACAGCGCAATCAATTCCTGATTGGTCATCAGAGATTACTCCAGTAGGGACAATGGGCCGGCTCCAGCAGCAGGGATTCAAGTTCCCGGTCCAGCCTGATGAGAGACAATGACATGCCGGCCATTTCCATCGAGGTGGCATAACGGCCGGTGCGGGGCGCCACGACCTGGATGCCCTGGTCACGCAGGCGCCGGTCTACATGGCGATACAGTATAAACAACTCTTCCAGCGGCGTGGCGCCGAGGGAATTGACCATGACCGACACCCGGTCGCCGGCGGCGAAACCGCCGTCCTGAATCAGCGTATCCAGCATTTCACCCACCATTTCATCGGCGCTTAGCAGCGGGCCGCGGCGGATGCCCGGCTCGCCGTGGATGCCCATGCCGATTTCCATCTCGTCGTCGCCCAGCGTAAAGGTCGGTTTGCCCGCCTCCGGTACGGTACAAGACGACAGCGCCACGCCGAGCGTGACCGTGTTGTCCAGGGCGCGCGCGGCGACGGCGGCGACGGATTCCAGCGTGGCGCCGGGCTGCTCGGCCCTGGCACCGGCAATTTTATAGGCATAAACCAGGCCGGCGACGCCGCGGCGTTTGTGCCGTTCCGCGCGCGGCGCGCTGCCGGCGTCGTCGGCGGCCAGCACCGTCGCCGTGCGGATATTTTCCGCCGCCAGCATCTCGGCGGCCATGGCGAAATTCATCTTGTCGCCGCCGTAATTGCCGAACAACAGCAGCACGCCCTGGCCGGTATCGGCGGCGCGAATGGCGTCCATGCAGTCCATCACGGCGGGGCCGGCAAACACGTTACCCACCGCGCAGGCATCCAGCAGGCCTTGGCCGACATAACCGGCAAACAAAGGCAAATGCCCGCTGCCGCCGCCGGAAACAATCGCCACTTTATCTTTTTTGACGCCGGCGTTGCGCACCACGACCCGGCCCTCTTCCCCTATCTGCCGATAGAGGTGGGGATGCGCCAGGCACATGCCCGCCAGCGCCTCATCGGCATAGGCGTCGGGGGAGTTCAGTATTTTTTTCATAGCGTCTCTCCGCCTGTCAGTAATCCAGGTTCTTTTGCCCGTCGAACATCGTCACCGGGGGGTAGGCGCGCTGTTCGGTAATCACATCGATAACGGTGGTGTTATCGGCGCTGAAGGCGTGTTTCAGGGCCGGTAAAAAATCAGCGGGATTCTCGATACGCACCCCCTCGCAGCCGCAGGCGCGGGCAATGGCGGCATGGTCCACCGGCTTGAAATCACAGGCGTCGGAATAATCGCCGAACAGCGTTTTCTCCGCGTGTTTTTCGTAGCCGAGGATTTCATTATTCAGCACCACCAGCACCACATTGGCCCCCATGCGCCGGGCGGTTTCCAGCTCCGACCATACATGGGCGAAACCGCCGTCGCCCACCAGCGCGAAGACCGGCGCCTCGGGACGGGCGATCTTGGCGCCCACCGCATAGGGAAATCCCCACCCCAGGCCGGCCAGGCCGCGCGGGGTAACAAACCGGGCGCCGACGGCGCGCGCCTTGAGAAAATTGGCCACCCAGATCGAGGAATAGCTGGCGTCGGAGACCACGATCGTCTCCGGCGTTAAGAGGGAATCCAGATCGAGCATCAGGCGTTCCGGGCGAATCGGGCGGGCGTTGAGATCCAGGGTTTGCTGCACCTCCGATTGCCAGGTTTCATGGGCGGCGGCAATCCTGGCGGCAATGGCGGAACGGGCGCCGCGGCGTTTGCCGAGATCCTGCCGTTTCATGGCCGCCGTCAGCGCCTGCAGGGTCAGTTTGGCGTCGCCCACCAGACGCAGCGCGTCGTAGTTGCGGCCCACTTCCTGGCTGTCGATATCCAGGTGGATATATTTGGCCTCCTGCGGATACAGGCTCCAGCTATCGGTGCCGTTCTGGTTGGTGCGGTTGCCAATCAGCAGGATGACATCGGCGCCGGCCACCATATCGCGCAAATGGCGGGTACGGCCGCGCGCGCCCATAAAATACCCGACCACGCCCAACGAAAGCTCATGGTCCTCGCTGACCGCCCCTTTGCCCATGGCGGTGGTGGCCACCGGCAGGCAGGCCGCATCCTGCAGCGCCGCAACCTCCCGGGCGGCATCGGAAATATGCACGCCGCCGCCGGCGATAATCAACGGCGCCGCGGCCCCGGCCAGCAGGCGCGCCGCTTCTTCAATCGCCTCGGGCGCGGCCACCGTGCGATCCAGCGGAAAATGCCCGAGCGAGGAGGCATGCCGGCGGGGATGTTGCGGCGCGGCCTCGTTAAACAGATCGATGGGAACGATAATCACCACCGGGCCGGGACGGCCCGACGCGGCGGCGGTAAACGCCATGTCGATATAATCATCAAGCCGGTCGATGTCGGTAACGCGGCGCGTCCACTTCGACACGCCTTTAAACAAATCGAGATGGTCCAGTTCCTGGAACGCGTTTTTATCGGTCATTTTGCGATGCACATCCTGCACCACCGCCACCACCGGCACCGAGGCCTTATAACACTCCGCCAGCCCGGCCACCAGCAGGGTGGCCGCCGGACCATTTTGCGCGGTGACCACCGCCACCTTATGGGACAGGCGCGCATAAGCGTCCGCCATATACGTACCGGCGTTTTCCGCACGATAGCCCACCTGGCGGATACCGTATTCCGGCGTGGCCAAAAACAGCGCGGCCGGAATGCTTTGGCCAAAAATCACCTCCACGCCATGGCGTTTCAGCGCGGCGGCGAAGATATGCGCCCCGGTCCTGCGCTGCCCTGTGTTTTTCCCGCTACCTTCTGTGTCCATGCATGACTCCCCTTCGTTGTTTCCGCGCTCCCCGTTATCCAGACCTCAATCAAGGTTAACAGAGTGGCAACCAAGCCGTAACATAGCGCCAGCCTCCCATAAAAACGTTTCTAATAAAAACGTTTTTATTAGGATTTGTGGGACAGGATCACAGAATAAACACTTTCAGAAATACCGAAAAAACATTAACCCATTGTTTTAAATTAATTTATTAATTCAATGGTTTTTTAGGAAGGAGGCGGGGCAGCCTTGCGCGCCGGCAAGCCGCCTTATCACCGCTGGCGCGCCATCGCCCGGTCAGCTATCCGGTTTTTTTGCGTCCGACAGATAGATTTCCGCCATGGCATAGCTGCCGTTACCCGGCGAACCGGCGCTAAACTCGCCGATATCGTGAAAAACCAGCAGCCGGTCAAAAGCATTATTAAATTGGAGCACCATCTGCTTTTGTTTGGGATAGCTGATGCCCGCCAGATTAAACAGTGCCTCGGGCACGCTTACGCCGCCAAGAGAAATGCCCACGCCGGCGTTATTCTCATCATCGATACGGTATATTTCAATGTAACCGTCGGAGAAACCAACCGCGACCAGCGCATTCAACGCTGAGAACGCGACGCTGACCACCTTGCCCAGGCGAAAGTTCTCCAGGTTGAAAGGCCGTCCGCGCCGCAGTATCAAGCGGTTATCGGTAACGGTATCGATCAGCATTATCTCATGCTGGCGTAATTGGCTATCGTGCCCGCTATAACCGAGAAAACGCTGGTCGGGGGAGACGAAATCCGGCTGGTAACCTTCAGGCGCGCGCCAGCGGGGTTGCGGGTCATCCTGCAAGGACCAATAATGTTGCCGCGGTACAAACAGCTCGCCCCGATCGGTAACCCACCATGCCCGGCCATGGGCCACCGAACCGGTAACAACGACTTCCCTCGAATAAGCAATATCCGCCTCCCCGGTCCGCGCGCCCATGGCCGGCATGGCGTAAAACAGCGCGCGCTGCGTTATCGGTGCGCTGAAGTGAAGCACCACCACCGTGGCGCCGTCGGGAGAAACGATAATATCATCCACCGGCTGGCGGCTGTCATTGCGCAATAAGCGTCTTTTAACGCCGTCGGGTGTTTGCGCCCAGAGATGATCCGCTTCATCACACCAGAACACCGGCTGCTGTGTTTCCGCCAGGGCATGTTTGGTCACCGTCGTCCGCTGCGGGTCCTCAAACAGCGGCAGCCAACGACGGAATCCGTCCTCGCTGACGAGTTCCTGTATGGCTATCCGGTCGACAAACAGCCGTATGACAAATTTTTTTTCCTGGTGCGGCCCCGCCGGAACCGGTGTATGGCTGACAATAAACAGCATGGGCTCCGGCCCTTCGGCAATCAGGACTGGCGCCGGGAAACCCCATTCCTGTCCCGCCAACTGCGCCAACTGCCGGCTTGCCAGCAGGCTCTCTCCCTCGTTACGCCGGCCGCAGGCCGTCGCCACGTTTTCCAGCGTGGCCCAGAGTGCCAGGGGATGGAAGTCGGCAATCCACTCCATCGGCAGGCGGTCGTCTTTCCTGAACGCGCGCAGCGCTACGCTTGAAGCATGCAAAAGCTCCGATCGGCGATGAGGATCAAGACGAAGCAGCAGCGCCACCTGGCGCAGACGACCGCCAAGATGCGATTGCCGCGCGGGAGAAAGGCCGTCAGTCATGTTGCCCGGCTGGCATAACGCCGCCAGGGTGGGGTATTTTTTTTTCGCAAAGGCGCGAACGGCAAGCTTTTCAAACCGGGAAAGGAATTCGTCGTCTCCCTGGCCCGGCAGGTGAAAAGACGACCGGAGGACGGACAGCTCAAAACTTCCGGTGAACAATTCATAGCGTAAGGTCCATACGCCCTCATGGCTATCCCCTTCCTCCCCCGGCAGACCATGGTAATACGCGCCGGCGGGCGTGATGGATAAAAACCGATCGCCGTTTTTCAGGAACATGCGTTTACCGTAGCGGAAAGCGCCGTTGAAAAGCGGCGGCTGCAGGATATCGCCGGGGAATGCCCGGGCGGACGGCGGGATAGCGTCCATTTTCCGGCGCAAATCCTCGCCGATCCGGTGGGAATTGAGCCGATCGAGCGGCGAGGCAAAAACAAAATCAGCCTCGTCGGGAAGATACGCCACGCGAAAAGCCGGCGCTGCTGCGTTTCGCGGATGACGCAACAGGAAGGTGGCGGCATTCTTTTCCGGCGCAAGGAGAAATTTTGCCTCGCCGATTGCCACATCCAGGTGTGCGTCATCGTAAATATTGGCGGCGAATCCGGAAATTTCCCCCTCATCATCCAGCCGGTAATCCGTCAATAATTGACGCCACGTGCGCAGGCTGCGCGATCCCGTATCCCGTTTACGGCGTCCTGGCAACTGCATCAGGCGCAGCCTAAAAGTCCTGTCGTCAGCGCCGCGATCAATCATCGAGATAAAATCTCCGGCCGCGGGGGGAGAGATATGCCATTCATCGGTATTATCCGCCGGCATCAGAATGCCGCTGTCATGGGCGAAGGCCCAGCGCCGGCCATTGATTTCAAATAGCACCCACCGATTGCCAACATATTCGACCTGATAAATAGGATGCACCACCACCAGGTTTATCGGTAAGGTGGTGTTAAGCAACCAGACAAAATGTCCCTCCTGCGCCTGGGAGATATTGGCGGCCTTTTCAATCTTGAAGTCCGGATGGCGATAGGTCTCCAGCCGGCATTGCGCATCGCCGGTATAGATGCAGTAATATTTTTTATAGATGCCGAACCGGCTCTGCAAATCCAACTGGGAAAACATTAATTCGCCGTGGGGCATGCGCTCGCCGGTCTGCGCCGCCACCATGCTGCTGTTTTGTATCTGCAATACCAAATAGGAAATCCCTTTCACATTGATGGTAAGGGGTGTATCTGCCTGGTCCCCATAGGTCAATTGATATTTCTGGGTAGCATTGATAGAGACGTACTGAGGGATTTTCCCGGTGATTTTGGCCAGGCTAGACCGCCATGGTATCAGCCCAACCGCTGTTCTGCCGAGCACCGCAAGGTAGACCCCTTTGGTCAGGAGACTCAGCGATCGCAGCGCGGCAAAACCGGGGTCGAAGCTTTTCAACACCTCTTTGCCCATCACATCCATAAATCCCGCGAGTTGCGTTTGGGCGGCCGTGACGCCGCCGGCAATTTGTGTCGAGGCCGGCACCCTGTTGGCGAAAATTTCCCGCTCCGATGCGATGAACCTCGGTCCGCCCAGTGTTTCGGCGGCGCCGATAGCCGCCTCCCGGTACAGGCCCAGACCGGCTTTTACCCCGACAAATATCAGCGGCAACCCCACCAGCGCGCCGTCCACCAGACAATGTGTAAAGGCGGATTGTTGCTGGCCCGCGATAAGAGAATTTACACAGGTGTAAAAGGGAATAAACATGCCGGCCGCCTTATCCAAAATGCGGGGAAAAGGCGACTCGATGGCCTGATAGCCCTGTTCATAAATTTTTTGCCGATAGGATTGGTAGTGAATTTCGGCATAACGCTCCAGGAAAACCGCCAGTGTTTCATTTCGTTGTTTTAGGGGCGCGTTGTGATTCAGGACCGCGAGCGAAAATCGGAAGTGCGGCAGCAATCCCGGCGCCGGCCAACCCTCCATAAAGGGTTTCAGTGCCTCAAGATGGGCATTGTCATAAACAATCCTGCGCAACAGGTAGCCCTGTTCCGTGGTCCGCAACGCAAACAGCCGGCGCTCATGGGTCAGCCGGGCCTGGAAAAAAAACGTATCGGATTTACCCACATTTTGTACGGGCACGCTGGAATAAAACATGTCCGGCACGCGCCGGATGCGCTCCAGTTTCGCAATCACCCAGTCTATGCCGGCATGTTCCAGAAACGCCACGTCCACTGACTGGAGGAGGTGATCATGAAAATCGCTGGGCAGAAAGGCCGCAGCCAGAAGGGCGCCATCCAGGATTTTGATTTTATTGGAAAAATTTTCCACTTCCTGGCGATAAAAGGCATCGAGATCCGGTATGGTCGTACCGTTTTCAGCACATTGCTGGCCGGCAGGCCGGATCATCAGTTGCCGTACCGGATTCTGCTCATAATAGCGAAAATGCCTGGCAGCCGGAGCATGTTTCCTTGACAGTGGAAGCGAAGCCGATCCGCAATACTGCCTGAGCAATTCCTCCGCGGCGCCCTGACGGGTACGCCATGCCGGGCGTTGGTAATCCGCCTGGTAATCGCTGACGCTGTCGTACAGGCGCTGGGCGATAATATGCCTGTTTTCTAATTCTTCTTTGAGAAGCGCGAAAGCAGGATCCAGCGTTTCATTAACGACTATCTGCCCAAGGTCCAGCTCCGGCCGAGCACGCAGGTAATACAGCAGCAGGCCCAGATGAAACGTTGGTTCCACGCCGGTTGCCAGTAATCCTTGCCGGAAAAGAGCGACCAGCCCCAAGCCCAATTCCATCATGGAAAAAGGAGAGGTGGCGTTAAGGTTGTCCATATCTTTCAGCGCGATAGACCTGGCGCCGAATTGTATTAACGTCCAGGTCAGGCTGCCGACCCAAAGGTTATCCAGATCGAGAAAAAAGGGATAATCATTTTTGTGCCACGCCTGCCCTTCCGTCAGGGTATAAAGGCTGTTGAGGTATAGAACAGGAATTTCCGCCGCTTCATAATTTTTCCGCCATAACCGTTCACCTGTCTCGAAGCCCTCGGCGTAGGGCCAGGTTCGTACTACCGCGGCAAACTCTTTTTGCGTCACCTGACGATTTACCGCAAATAATTTTGCCATGCGCAGGGGGATGCTTTCTTCCTGGTAGATAAGCCGGCACAGCATTTGCCCGACCAGGCCGCGTTGTTGCAACGAGCTGAGCGTTTCCCCCCGACGCTCGCCGTAGAGATTGCTGCCGGAAAGCGCCATGCGGGCAATATCCGGTATCAGGGAAGGCTGCCGGGCGACGACGTCGAGCAACTTTGCCGCCAGTTGCAGATCGCCGCAGGTTTCCGGGTCGAGACTCGCCGTTGCGTTTCTGTTGAGAAACAGTGCCAGGAGATAGAATCTATCGGTCCTGATCCGCCGCGAATCCGGTTTCGCCGCGCGTTTAACCTTGCCGCCTTGCGGCAGGCCTAAGAGACGCTGACCCCGGCGCGGCGTAGCGGACATTACGCAAAGCGTATTCCCGCCGCGCAAGGGGGTTGCCCACAACGCCTCCTTCCCCATGACGGGAGACGCCATCAGCAAAGCATAAGCGAGTCTGTGCCACAGGTTTTTGGGCGCTGTCGGCGTTAATGATTCCTCCGCCCCGCAGTGATGAGCGCGCTCCGTATTTAATTGCGCCGCCCGCTGGAAAAGATCGTCGCCGGTTATGGAAGTATTATCTTCCTTTAAATTATTAATCGATGAATAAGCAAAAATAAAAGCATTACTAATATTATTATGCAACAACCGTTCATGATGGCGTGAATGATTTGATGGTGGTATTGTATCGCCGACGCCGCTTACCATAATGGATACCTTTCCCCATGTCACCTGTTGCTTTGAGTATCTGCCGATAATGATGTGTTAATAAAATAAATTTAAAATATATACTAAATTAAAAAATTAAATTTTTTATCACTTATTCAATTCAATAATAATTATTTCTATATGCGAAAGATATAACACCGCTGCATTCAAGTTTGGCGAATAAAGAACATGCTTGAAAGATATTTATCGCTAAAGATATTTTTCTGTCCCGATGCGCCTGGCGCGCCCTATCGGTGCGGGTCGCCTCCTTGCGCCGCCCTGCTCCTATACTACATAGTCTAACCGGCGCCGGTGATGTCGCGCCTGGGTTCGTCGCCCGCCGGGCCTTCCGCCAGCGTCAGCACCGCCTCCAGATAAGCCCGGATCGCCGCCGCCACGTCCGCCATGGCGACCGCTTCATCGGGATGGTGGCTTATTCCCCGGTCGCAGCGCACGAACAGCATGCCCACCGGCCAGCGTTGCGCCACGGCGATGGCGTCATGACCGGCGCCGCTGGGCAATAACGGGCTTTTTTGCTGCACGGCCTGCACGCTGCCGGCCAGCACGGCTTGCAGGCGTCGATCGCAGGGCGTGGCGTCGATGCGGTAAAACTCCTCGCTGCCGAAGGCACAGGCGTGCTGCCCGGCGATAGCGGCGGCACAGTCCAGCAGGCCGGCAAGCAATGCCGCCAGCGCGCGGTCGTCGGGGCCGCGGACATCCAGCGTTAGCCGGACCTCGCCCGGGATCACGTTTACCGCGCCCGGCAGGCAGTGCAGCTCGCCCACCGTCGCCACCATCTCCGGGCCGTGGGCGGCGACGATATCGTTGATGCGCGCTATCCAGCGCGCGGCGGTATTCAGCGCGTCCGCGCGGTTTGCCATCGGCACGGTGCCCGCATGCCCGGCCGAGCCGGTAAAGCGGCAGTTCAGGCGCCTGGCGCCGTTAATGGCCGAGACCACGCCCAGCGCCAGTCCCGCATTTTCCAGGCAGGGCCCCTGCTCGATATGCAGCTCCAGGTAAGCGCTGAAGGCTGCTTTCTCCCGTTTGGCCCGGCCGATAAGTCCCGCATCCAGCCCGGCGGCGCGCAGCGCCTGGGCGACGCTTATCCCTTCGGCGTCGCGCCGCTCCAGCCAGTCCGGCGGCCAGGTGCCGGTAAGGCCCCGGCTGCCGAGCAGGGCGATGCCGAAGCGCGTGCCCTCCTCGTCGGCAAAAGCGATGACCTCAATCGCCATCGGCAACCGCAGCCGGTGCTGGTACAGGTAATGCACCACCTCCAGGGCGGTGAGCACGCCCAGCATACCGTCGTAGCGCCCCGCGTTGCGCACCGTATCCAGATGGGAACCGAGCAGGATGGCCGGCAGCGCCGGCTGCAACCCCTCGTAACGGCCGCACAGGTTGCCGACCTCGTCCTGCCAGACACGCATCCCTATCGCGCGCATCCATGCGCCGACCTGCAGATTGGCGCGCAGATGTTCCGCAGAAAGATAGACCCGCGTCAGCTCGCCCGGCGTCGCGCTGATTTCCGCCAGCGTATCGCAGCGCGCCATCACCCTGAGCGCGGCGCTGCCGGCCAAATCCGCCGTCATTCTCGGTTGCGTCATTACACCTCCGCCGCGGCTGTGTAATGATCCCAGGCCGCCTGCGTGCCGGCGCCCTGCCCGCTGGCAAAACCCAGCCGGTTCAGCACCGCTTCCAGCGCGGCCAGGGTCTGCATCACGCAATCCTTGCGCGCGTTATAGCCCATGGTGCCGATACGCCAGATCTTGCCGTGCAGCGGGCCGAACGAAGTGCCGATTTCAATGGCGAAATCGTTCAGCAGCAGTTGCCGTACCTGTTCGCCGTTGATGCCGTCGGGTATCACCACCCCCAGCACATTATTCATTTTATGGCGTATATCGCCGAAGACGCCCAGCCCCATGGCTTGGATACCGGCCAGCATCGCCGCGCCGTGCAGTTCATGGCGGGCGATGGCGTTATCCAGCCCCTCCTGCAGCAGGATGCGCGCGCACTCGCGGGCGGCGAACAGCATGCTGGTGGCCTCGGTATGATGATTCAGCCGCTCCGGCCCCCAGTAATCCATGATCATGCCGAGATCAAAATAGTTGGAATAGATCATTTCATCATCGCCGTCCCGATGATCGGCGGTGCGGATCCCCTGCTCCACGCATTTGCGGCGGCGGATCTGCTCTTCAAAGCGCGGGCTCAACGTGACCGGCGCGCTGCCGGACGGGCCGCCGAGGCATTTCTGCAGGCCGGCGGATACCGCGTCCAGGCCCCAGGCGTCGGTGTCCAGACGGTTGCCGCCGAACGAGGCGGTGGCGTCGGTATAAAACAGCGCGCCGTAACGGCGGCAGATATCGCCCAGCTCCGCCAGCGGCTGCAGCATGGTGGTGGAGGTATCGCCCTGCACCGTCAGTAAAACACGCGGACGGATCCGTTTCACGGCGTCCTCGATTTGGCCGGGGCTGAAGACGTCTCCCCAGGGAACCTCAAGGGTGTGTACCTCGGCGCGGCAGCGGCGGGCGATTTCGCATAACAGATGGCCGAAGCGGCCGAATACCGGCACCAGGACCTTATCACCGGGCCGGATAACGGAAAGCAGCACCGCCTCGATGCCGGCGCGCGATGTGCCGTCTACCAGCAGGGTCCAGCGGTTGGCGGTGTTGAACAGCTGGCGGTACAACGCCATCACCTCGTTCATATAGCCGGTCATCGCCGGATCATACTGGCCGATAAGCTGGGCCGACATCGCCCTGAGCACGCGCGGATCGACATTAATCGGCCCCGGCCCCATCAGCAGCCGGGCCGGCGGATTCATCTGGTCATAGCTCGCAATATCCAACATGATTTATCCTTCCGAGAACGCTATTAATCTATTTAGTAATACGCCAAGTAAGTCGGCAACGGGGAACCGCCTCATTGGTCCTGAACCCCGCTGCCCGCCGCGCCCAATCCAGGCGGCGGCAGGGATGCAGATCCTGGCGCCGGACAGCCAGGCCTAGGCGTCGCCGAGGCCCCGTACCGAGGCAATAAACTGTTTCAGTTCCGCCGTCCGCGGCCGGGCGAACAGTTCTCGGCTTGCGCCCTGCTCCCACACCGTGCCCTGGTGCATAAACACCACCCGGTCGCCGACTTCGCGGGCAAAGCTCATTTCATGGGTGACCAGGATCAGGGTCATGCCTTCGCCGGCCAGTTTTTCCAGCACTTTCAACACTTCCCCCACCAGTTCCGGATCCAGCGCCGAAGTGATCTCATCGCACAGCAGCACCTTGGGATCCATCGCCAGCGCGCGGGCGATGGCCACCCGCTGCTGCTGGCCGCCGGAAAGGCTGGCGGGGTGGTAATCCAACCGGTCGCCCAGGCCGACCTTGTCCAGCATCGATACCGCCAGTTCGCGGCATTCGGCCGCATTTTTCCCCAGCACCCGGCGCGGCGCCAGCATCACGTTTTGCAGCGCGGTCATATGCGGGAACAAATTGAAATTCTGGAACACCATCCCCACCGAACGACTGATTTCCCGCGCCTGGGCATCACGGTGGGTCACCGTCATGCCGCCCAGCTTAATGCTGCCCTCCTGATACTCTTCCAGGCCGTTGATGCAGCGCAGCAGGGTGCTTTTGCCGGAACCGCTGCGCCCGATAATCGACACCACCTCGCCGGCGTCGATATCCAGATCGATCCCCTTCAGCACATGGTTCTGGCCGTAATATTTCTGCACCTGGTTAATGGTTATCAGCGGCATGATACTTTTTCTCCAGATAATGGCTGAGGCGGGAAAGGGGATAACACATCAGGAAATACCCCAGCGCCACCAGGCCGAAGACTTTAAACGGCTGGAAGGTGACGTTGGTGAGCATGGTCCCCGCCTTGGTAAGCTCGACAAAACCGATGATGGACGCCAGCGCGGTGCCTTTAACCACCTGTACCGAAAACCCCACCGTCGGCGCAATGGCGATGCGGATGGCCTGCGGCGCCATGACCCGCAGCAGGGTCTGGCCGAAGCTTAAGCCCAGGCAGCGGGACGCTTCCCACTGTCCTTTCGGCAGGGCATCGATACTGCCGCACCAGATATCCACCAGGAACGCGCTGGTGAACAACGTCAATGCCAGCGCCGCCGCCAGCCAGGGGCTGACATCAATGCCGAACAGCGCCAGGCCGAAAAAGGCCAGGAACAGCTGCATCAGCAGCGGCGTGCCCTGGAACAGGTTACTGTAGGCGCGAACACCCTGCTTTAGCCAGCGCCGGCGCGACAGGCGCATCAACATCAGCGGCAGGGTCAACAGGCCGCCGCCGGCAAAGGCCACCAGCGACAACAGCAGCGTCCAGCGCGCGGCCAGCAGCAGGTTGCGCAGGATATCCCAGTCGGTAAACGACGTCATGCCTCTTCTCCGCCGAAGATCAGGCGCCCGGCCCGTAGCAATACCTGGCGCATCAGCAGCGACAGCATCAGATACATCAGCGTCACCACCAGGTACACCTCAAAACTCAGGAACGTGCGCGACTGGATAAGGCTGCCGGCAAACGTCAGTTCCTCATAAGACACCTGGGAAACCACCGACGATCCGAGCATCACGATCACGCACTGGCTCACCAGCGCGGGGTAGATGCGTTTTAATGCCGGCGGCAGCACCACCCGCAGGAAGACCTGGCCGCGCGACAGGCCGAGCACCCGGCCGGCCTCCCACTGCCCCTTCGGCGTGGCCTGGATGCCCGCGCGGATGATTTCCGTGCTGTAGGCGCCGAGATTCACCACCATCGCCAGCAGCGCCGCCTCGCCGGCGGTCATTTTCAGCCCCAGCGCCGGCAGGCCGAAGACGATAAAAAACAGCTGCACCACAAACGGCGTATTGCGGATAAGCTCCACATAGACGCCCCATAACCGGCCCGGCACGACATACCGGCCGCTGCGGATAGCCGCGCCGCACACGCCGAGGGTAATACCGCCCGCCGTGGCGGCGGTGGTCAGCATCAGGGTCACCCACAGCCCGGACAGCAGTTCGGGCGTATAGGGCCACAGGGCGGCGAAATTAAGCTGATAGGTCATGGGCGCGGCGTCCTCAGGCGCCCAAATCGGCCGGCAGCGGCGCTTTCATCCATTTTTCGGACAGACTGTTGAGGGTATTGTCTTTCAGCGCTTCGTCGATCAGGGCGTTAACCTTCTCCTTCAGCGCCGGCTCATCCTTGCGCAGGCCGACATAGCACGGCGAGTCCTTAAGCATAAATTTCGCCGCCGGCGCCTTGGCCGGGTTCTGGCGGGCAATGGCGCTCACCACCAGATTACCGGTCGCCACATACTGCACCTGGCCGGACATATAGGCCGACAGCGTGGTGTTGTTATCTTCATAACGCTTGATCTGGGCATCCTTCGGCGCCAGATCGGTCAGCACCATATCCTCCACCGCGCCGCGGGTCACCCCCACCGTTTTGCCGGCCAGTTCCGCCGGCGCTTTCAGCCCGTCGTCCTTCGGCCCGAAGACGCCGAGGAAAAACGGCGCGTAAGCGCGGCTGAAATCAATGGTTTTTTCGCGCTCGGCGTTTTTACCCAAACTGGAAATCACCAGATCGACCTTGTCCGTTTGCAAATAAGGCACCCGGTTGGCGCTGGTCACCGGCACCAGTTGCAATTTCAGCTTCATCTTGTCGGCCAGGTAACGCGCCATGTCGATATCGTAGCCCTGGGGCTGCAGATCGGTGCCGACCGACCCAAAAGGGGGGAAGTCCTGTGGAATGGCGACCCGCAGCACGCCGCGCTGCTGGATTTGCTGTAACTGATCGGCCAGGGCCGCCCCCGCCTGGGTAAACAACAGGACCGCGCCCGCCAGGGCTATAAGCTGTTTTCTGATTTGCATACCGGGTTCCCAAGATGAAGTAATGAAACAAATGATTCTCAGGCTAATTATCTGCAACTAATGTGCCAAATGAAACCATCGATTCACTCCGGGGAACGCAAAGGGAAAATATCAGGCCTGCCCCGCCATAAGCGGGGTTATGCTAACGGGAATGGCAAAGCCTTGGCCCTGCGGCGGGAAAATAACGCACCCATAAAGTGCAA
Organism: Sodalis sp. C49; assembly: GCF_046352915.1. Classification (NCBI taxonomy): domain Bacteria; kingdom Pseudomonadati; phylum Pseudomonadota; class Gammaproteobacteria; order Enterobacterales; family Bruguierivoracaceae; genus Sodalis; species Sodalis sp. C49. Next base: position 3,187,911 of record NZ_CP163303.1, read on the forward strand.
ACGCACCGCTATGTCGCGCTGTTTTTTTTATGAACCCCGGGGTTCAAGCTCATCCAGTTCGCCATACCCATCGGCGATACTGTGGATGCGCGCCCGTCCCTGGGCCAGGGTATGATGCAGCAATGCGTTGCTGATAAGGTTCGCCAGGCTCATGGCAGACGAGTAGGAATCAAACGCCGATACGCTGTCAAGCGTTGCGGCGATATGCCAGCGCGCCAGCGGAATCAGCGCCTGCGCCTGGGGCTCGCTTATCAGCAGCACCGGCACGGCGTTATTTTTAAGCTGCAGTAATAACGGCCGGATTTGCGGCGTGCGCCGGCGAAACGCCACCACCACCACCATATCCTCGGCGGTCAGATCCACTATTTCTTCGGCCAGCGTCTGCCCCGGCTGCGGCAGCAGGCTCACCCGCCCGCGCACCTGCAGCAGTTGCTGGCGCAGGTGCATCGCCACCGGATAGCTGTTGCGCAAGCCCACCAGGCACAGACGCCGGGCATTATCCATCGCCGTTATCACCGCGGAAAACTGCGCGCCGTCCAGCCGGTTGACCCAGTAGGTCAGGTTAGCCATTTCCTGTTTGTAATGCCGTGACAACAGCGTGTTGCCCTGGACCGCGTCGCGGCTATCGGTTAACGGCATCCCGCTTTGGCGCAACACCCGCAGTTCGTCGCGCATCTGGCGATAGTTATCATAACCCAGGCGTTTGAACAGCCGGCTGACGGTCGCCTTGGAGACGCCGCTTAAACGCGACAGCTCCGCGCTGTTATAACTGATCAGATCGTCGAAATGATCGAGGATAAACGCGGCGACCCGCTGTTCCTGCGGTGAAAGCTGCGCATAAGCGGCGCGCAGGCGCTCATCGAATTGCTTCATATCTCCTTCCCGGCTGCAACCTTTGTTTCATATTACCCTAGCATATCCTGCCGCGGCGCAGGCAAATGAATCCGGCGGCGCGGGTTGGAACGCCTCTTGCTTAACTGTTGCCAGCCTCCGCCCGTTAACAAGAGATATTGACCACGATGAACAACAGTTCCATGGCGCCGATGGGCATGGCGGTGACGCCGCATCATCTTGCCAGCGAAAGCGCGCTGGCCGTCCTGCGCGCGGGCGGCAACGCCATTGAAGCGATGGTGGCCGCCGCCGCGTCCATCGCGGTGGTCTACCCGCATATGAACGGCCTGGGCGGCGATGGTTTCTGGCTTATCGTGCCGCCGCGCGGCGAGCCGGTCGCCATCGATGCCGGCGGCCCGGCGGGTTCGCTGGCGACCTTCGATTTTTACCGGGATGAGGCGCTTATCCCCCATCGCGGCGCGATGTCGGCGCTGACGGTGGCGGGCACGGTGGCCGGCTGGGCTGAGGCGCTGTCGCTCTCGGCGGAAATGGGCTACCCGCGGCTGCCGCTATCAAGCCTGCTCGCGGATGCCATCCGTTATGCCGCCGACGGCATGCCGGTTTCCCTGTCGCAGGAACAGGCTTCCCGCGCCAAATTCTCCGAACTGGCGGGCCGGGTGGATTTTGCCCGGGTGTTTTTTCCCCATCGGGAGATTCCGCTGGCCGGCAGCCGCTTTACCCAGCCGCGGCTCGCCGAAACCCTTATCGCCCTGGCGGAGCAGGGACTGGACAGTTTTTACCGCGGCCCGGTAGCCGCCGGCATGGCCCAGGAAATGAAGGCGATCGGCATGCCGGTCACCGCCGCGGATTTGGCCGCTTACCGCGCCAGACGGCGCGCCCCGCTGCGCCTGGCGCACGGCAAAGGCGAGCTGTTTAACCTGGCGCCGCCCACCCAGGGCCTGGTGTCGCTGGCCATCCTCGGCATTACCGATCGCCTGTCCATGGCCGCGCAGTCTGAAACCCAGACCATCCATCGCATCGTCGAGGCCACCAAGCTGGCGTTCGCGCTGCGCGATGAAGTTATCACCGACCCGGCGCACCTGGCCTGCGATCCTGACGCCCTGCTGGCGCCCGCTTTCCTGGACGGCCTGGCGCGCCGGGTGGACGCCGAACGCGCCGCGCCCTGGGGCAGTATGCTGGCGCCGGGGGATACGGTATGGATGGGCACGGTGGACAGCAGCGGGCTGGCGGTGTCCTTTATCCAGAGCATTTACCACGAATTCGGCAGCGGCGTGGTGCTGCCGAAAAGCGGTATATTGTGGCAAAACCGCGGCGCCGCCTTTAGCCTGGAGCCCGGGCATTTGCGGGCGCTGGCGCCGGGCAAATATCCGTTCCATACGCTTAATCCGGCCGCCGCAAAGCTGCATGACGGCCGGGTCATGGTCTACGGCGCCATGGGCGGGGACGGCCAGCCGCAGACCCAGGCGGCGATATTTACCCGCCATATCATGCAGGGCATGCCGTTGCAGCAAGCCGTCAACGCGCCCCGCTGGCTGCTGGGGCGGACCTGGGGGCAGGCCACCGATACCCTGAAACTCGAAGGGCGTTTTAGCGGCGCCACCTTTGATGCCCTGCGCGCACTCGGCCACGAGGTGGAGTCCCTGCCGGATTTCAGCGAAGCGGTCGGACACGCCGGCGCGATAGTGCGCCATACCAACGGGATGCTGGAGGGCGCGTTTGACCCGCGCAGCAACGGCAGCGCCGCCGGATTTTAGTGTTAACAAAACCTGGAGAACCTGATGGATAAGCCCTTGATTCCGACCGATGCGGTACCCATGGTTTCCGTACCGGGCGATTCAGCGCCCGGCGACTCAATGCCAAACGATTCCTTGCCTGGCGATGCCGTTCCCATCGATTGCGCGGCCTATATCCGCCAGATGGAAAGCGTGCTGGCGCTTAAGCTTGATGACGCCAGGCGCGCGGAGCTGCTGGCGCAGTTTGAGCGCATCGCCGCCATGGCGGCCCCACTGATGGCCTTTCCGCTGGATGACCGGCTGGACGTGGCGGGAGTCTACAAGGCATGAACATCACCACCCTGGCGTCATTATCGATAGCCGAGATCACCGCCCTGCTGGCCGGGGGCGAGGTATCGGCCCGTGAGATCGCCCGCGCCGTCCTGGACGCCATCGACGCCGCCAATCCGGCGCTGAACGCCTGGACCCGGGTCACGACGCAGAGAATGTTAAGCGAAGCCGACGCCCTGGACGCGCTGCGCCGTGCCGGCTCCCCCCTGCCGCCGCTGGCGGGCGTCCCTTATGGCGTGAAAAACCTGTTTGACGTGGCGGGCGAAACCACCCTGGCCGGCGCCAGCCTGTACAGCGATCGCGCCGCGGCGCAGCGGGACGCCTGGGCGGTGGCCAAACTGGCCGGCAGCGGCGCCATGCTGTCCGGCATGCTGAATATGGATGCCTACGCCTATGGTTTTACCACCGAGAACAGCCATTATGGCGCTACCCGCAATCCACGCGACCCGGCGCGCATCGCCGGCGGCTCCTCCGGCGGGTCGGCCGCCGCGGTGGCCGCCGGGCTGGTAAAGTTTTCCCTGGGCAGCGATACCAACGGTTCCATCCGGGTGCCGTCGTCACTGTGCGGCATCCTGGGCTTAAAACCCACCTTCGGCCGGCTGTCGCGCGGCGGTACGCATTCATTTGTCGCCAGTCTGGATCATATCGGGCCGATGGCGCTGTGCTGTGAAGATCTCAGCGCGGTCTATGACGCGTTGCAGGGCATTGACCCCGGGGACGGGTTCCAGGCCGACCGGCCGGTCAGCCCGACGCTGCCGCTGCTGGACCGGGGACAGGAGGGGCTGCGCTGCGCGGTGCTGGGCGGGTATTTCCGCGCTTGGTGCGACGCGGATGCCGCCAGGGCGCTGGACACCGTCGCCCGGGCGCTGGGCGCGGACGAAGAGGTGATGTTCCCCGAGGCGGCGCTCGCCCGCTCGGCGGCCTTTATCCTCAGCGCGTCGGAGGGAGGCAACCGTTACCTGCCGGCGTTGCGGCGGGAACCGCACCGCTTTGAGCCGCTGTCGCGCGAGCGCCTGCTGGCCGGCGCGATGCTCCCTTCCGCGTGGTATATCCAGGCGCAGCGTTTTCGCCGCTATTTGCAGGAGCGCATCCAGCCGCTATTCGCCCACTGGGATATTTTGCTGGCGCCGGCCACGCCCTGCTGCGCCACGCTTATCGGCCAGGACACGTTTACCGTTAATGGCCAGGCGCTGCCGGTGCGCGCCAGCATGGGCATGCTGACCCAGCCGGTGTCGTTTCTGGGTCTGCCGGTGGTGACCGTACCGCTCACCATCGCGGGCGGGATGCCGATCGGCGTGCAGCTGATCGCCGCGCCGTGGCGTGAGGATCTCTGCCTGCGCGCCGCGCGGGCGCTCGAGCAAAGCGGCGTGGTAGCGGCGACCGCCGCCTGCCAAAAAGCGGCCTGACGGCTGACGACGCAGGCCACGGGGGGCAACGTTAAATGCCGGGTTTTACGGGCTGGTCTACAGGTTCAGCCCGTTAAAATGGCCGCTGATCTCTTTTGGCAGGGGATAATCCAGATCGCCGTATTTGCTGGTGGACAATCCCATGGCGTAAAGGGATTCAATCAGCTTGATGGCGGCGCTGACGCCGTCTATCACCGGCAGTTGCAGTTCCCCGGTCAGCTCCTGCGCCAGGTCGGCCATTCCGGCGCAACCCAGTATAATGGCGCCGATACCGTCTTCCCGCTTGGCCCGGATGCAATGCTCCCGCACCTGCTGCTGCGCCAGCCCCGAATGATCCTCCAGCGCCAGCACCGGTAAATCAATGGCGCGCAGCCGGGAACAGTGCCGCTCGAAACCGTAGCTGTGCAATAGCTGGCGGGCGATAACCAGCGTGCGCGGCAGGGTGGTGACCACCGAAAAACGGGTCGCCACCAGGGTCGCCATATGCATCGCCGCCTCGGCAATGCCGACCACCGGCGCGCCGGCCAGTTCCCGCGCCGCCAGCAGGCCCGGATCGCCGAAGCAGGCGATGACATGCCCGTTCATCCCCTGTTCGCGGCCCTGTTTCACCCGTTGCAGCACGCCCATGGTCGCCACCGCTTCGTCGAAATGCCCTTCCACCGAGGATACGCCCTCCGCCGGACAGACCGCGACGATATCGGTGCCCGGCGCGGCAACGCGCCGCGCGGCCGTCTGGATCCGCTCGGTCATGGCAACGCTGGTGTTGGGATTGATTAATTGTATACGACAAGCGGCCATTATCGCGGCTCCTTTCTACCTGTGCCTGCACCGAATATACGGCGATGGTTATCCGGTTACGCCCGGGCGGCCAGATTTCTGTGCCGCCCAGGGCCGGAACCGGGCAAGTACTACCCTTTTACCGCCGGCGAGAATAAGCGCGCAAAGTCCGGCGTGGTTTCGCCGCTGCGCTCGAAATGAAGATTCGCCAGGATATCGTCGAAATGCTGTTCCATCTGCCGCACCAGCGATGGGGTATCCCCCGCCTTTAACACCGCGACCAGCTGCTGGTGATCATGGCAGCGGCAACCCTGCTGCCACGGCGCGCCATAAGCGGCAATCACCAGCGAGGAGCGCAGGGTGAGCTGCGAGACCATTTGCGTCAGCACCTCGTTGCCGGAAATCGCCTGCAGCTGCACATGGAACAGCGCGGAAAGACGAATCGCGGTGGCGCCGTCCCGCTCTTCATGCGCCCTTGCCTCCCCGGCCAGCAGATCCTCCAGCGCGCTGATATGCACCGCCTCGCAGTGTGCCGCCACCTGCGGTAAATTCGCGCACTCCAGCATGCGGCGGGTCAGCAGGACATGACGCGCCTCATCCACCCCCGGGGTGATCACCTGCGCACCACGCTTGGGCGTAAGCCGGATCAAATGCACTGCGGCAAGGCGCTGCAGCACTTTGCGAATGCCGGTACGGCTGATGCCGAAGGCCGCCGCCAGCGCTTCCTCCGGCAATTTGCTGCCGGGCGGCAGCTGATGCTCGACGATGGCTTTGACTATGGCGTGATAAATCTCATCGTCCTTATCCTGCGAAAAAACAGTACTTTTCAGGCCGTACCAACTGGACATTCACCGCTCCTGTATACGATAGAGATCTATTTCCGTATACCAAAATTAAAAATTAAGTATACACATTTTGTCGCATTGGCCTGGATCCTGCAAATCATTCCTCAGTACCGACATCCAAGGGTAGTGATAAGAGGAGCACATTTCATGCCAAACACTCATCAGGTAAGCGATAGCATTGGATCCACCGATCACAGCCGTTACAGCCCCAAGCTCTGCAACGAGGATTTAGCCCCTACCCGCCAGCAGGACTGGAGCTGGTACAATATTTTTTCATTCTGGATGTCGGACGTGCACAGCATGGGCGGCTACGTGGTGGCCGCCAGCTTTTTCACCCTGGGACTGGCGAGCTGGCAGGTATTGTTATGCCTGCTGCTCGGCATTTGCATCGTGCAAATCTGCGCCAACCTGGTGGCGAAACCCAGCCAGATGGCCGGCGTGCCCTACGCGGTGATCTGCCGCCAGGCATTCGGCGTATTCGGCGCCAATATCCCGGCGGTGATCCGCGGGCTTATCGCCTTTGCCTGGTACGGCATCCAGACCTATCTGGCGGCGAACGCCCTGATGCTGGTATTGCTGAAATTCGTGCCGTCATTACAGGCGCTGACGCAAAGCCACTGGCTGGGGCTTTCCACGCTGGGATGGCTCTGTTTTGGCGTGATGTGGCTGCTCCAGGCGATGGTGTTCTGGCACGGCATGAACGCCATCAAGAAGTTTATCGATTTTGCCGGACCGGCGGTCTACGTGGTGATGCTGGCGCTGGCCGGCTGGATCCTGTTCCAGACCGGGATAAGCAATATCTCCTTTACCCTGAGCAGCAAAGCGCTGACCCCGGGCCAGCAGGCCTGGGAAATGCTCACCGCGGTGGCGTTGGTGGTCTCCTATTTTTCGGGACCGCTGCTGAACTTCGGCGATTTCTCCCGCTACGGTAAAAGCATGGATGAAATCCGCCGGGGCAACCGCTGGGGCCTGCCGTTCAATTTCCTGCTGTTTTCCATTGTCACCGTGGTCATCGTCTCCGGTACCCAGAGTCTGTTCGGCCAGATGATTACCGATCCGATTGAAACCGTCAGCCGGGTCGGCAGCAGCGTGGCGGTGGCATTGGGCCTGCTGACCATGATTATCGCGACGATAGGCATTAATATCGTGGCGAACTTTGTCTCGCCGGCATTCGATTTTTCCAACTGTTCGCCGCAGAAAATCAGCTTTCGCACCGGCGGCATGATCGCGGCGGTGGGTTCGGTGCTGCTGACGCCGTGGAATCTGTTCCAGTCGCCGGAGCTTATCCATTACACGCTGGACGTGCTGGGCGCGTTTATCGGCCCGCTGTTCGGGATCCTGATCGCCGACTTCTATTTTATCAAGCGCGGCAAGGTATGGGTGGACGACCTGTTCAACGCCACGCCGTCCGGCCGTTATTGGTATAATAATGGTTTTAACCCCAAGGCGATCATGGCCCTGGCGCCGGCGGTGCTGATAGGGCTGGCGATAAGCTTTACCCCCGGCCTGCATCAGGTGGCGAACTTCAGCTGGTTTATCGGCGTCTTTCTGGGCGCCGGCTGCTATCGCTATCTGGCGCGCCGCGATATCGTCGCCAGCGCCGGCATGCATTACGCGGGCCTGGCGCCGGCGCCGAAAGAATAGGCTTTAGCCCTGGCACCGCCCCGGGTGTCCGGGGCTGATGCTGCGCGGCGGGTGATTATAAATTGTCGTGATGCTAATCCGCGTGACAGGGCCGCACAAAACGCTGTTCCATCACTTCCCGGCCCCATTGCCGGCCGGGAGACGCCTCGGCCAGGACAAAACCCTGTGACTCATAAAGACGCCGCGCCGCATCCAGCCCGCTGAAAGTCCACAGCTGGGTGGCGGTAAAAGCCCGGCGGTCGCAGAACGCCAGCGCTTCTTGCAGCAAACGCCGGCCGATACCCGCCCCGTGCAGGCCCTCTTCCACGATAAACCAGCGCAAATGTGCCTGCCGCCCGGGCAGATCCTCGCCGTCAATGGCGACCGAACCCACGATCCGCCCGCTGTCGACGGCGGTCCATAATTGGTTGTCAGGGTGGGCCAGCCTGGCGGTAAATTCAGCCAAACCGCTGGCTACCTTGGCTTCAAAAAACTGGCCGAACCCCGTATGACGGGAATAAAAATGCGCATGCATTTGTACGATGCGGCCGATAACGGCGGGCTGATAACCCGTATCTATACGCACCGGCGCGGCGATCTGCGCTGGCGCCTGGCCATGGGACGTCAGGGCTTGGGCATAAAGAGCCAAACCCCGGGCAACCGCCTGCCGCTCCGCTTGCTGCATGCGTTCCATTGCCGCCCTTACTTGTTGCCGCGCAAACGCCTCAATAACGGCCCGGGTGCGCTGGCCCGCCGCGGTTAAGGCCAGGAGTTTGACGCGCCCATCGACGGCGCTGGCGGTTTCTTTCACTTCCCCGGCGTTAATCAGCTTACGCACCATGCGGCTGACGCTGGACTTTTCCAGGCCCAGCAGCTCAGTGAGCTGCGCCGCCGTCATATCGCCCCGCGCGCCAATTTCCACCATGGCATGCACAGCCGAAGGCGGATAGTCGGTTGCAGCCAGGGTTGATTGCATAAACCCCAGTTTACGCACCATCTGGCGCGAGGCCGCGCGAATGCCGTCAACCAGCGGCAGATCATCCTCTGTCATGCAAATTGCCCATATAGTTGTATTATGCAACTTACTATAGGGCCGAATCCGGCATCCTGTCGAGGCCTGGACGCGATGTAACGGCGGGGACATAGAGGGTCATCACATAATAAGATCGGCAATAACGGTATCCGCGGGGCCGGAACCATCACTCCGTCGGTGCCCCGCGCGTCCGGTGTGTGAGGCCGTGATATCATGGCCGCCCGGGGCCGGCATTTCCCTCAATGGGCTGTAAGACACCCCAAGCCCATCAGCGTTGTTTCCACCGCCAGCTCCAGCGGCGTATGGGGTTCGCTGCCCAGCATCGCCTGCAGGCGGCTGTTATCCAGCCTAACCGGCTGGCGCCAGAGATAACGCATTTCCTGCAGTTCACGCAGGGTGGGCACCACCGGCGCCAACAGCGAGGTAAGCCACCACGGAAAAGCGCGCAACGCTGGCTGCCCGCCGTGGCGCATGACCACGCGGCGAATAGCGTGCGCCATTTGCATGCCGTCATCATCCCAGTGCCCCGCCATATGGAAGGTGCTGAAAGGCGATAATGTCTCACGCCGGGCCAGCAACGCCGCCATCGTCTCGGCGATGTCCGGCAGATAACACCACTGATGGCCGATACCGGCCTTCCCGGGGCTATTGATCACCTTCACCGCCCGTCCCGGTTTGATCACGCCTTGCGAGAACCAGGTATTGCCCGCTCGTGGGCCAAAAAAATCCCCGGCCCGCACCACGATGGCCCGCGCCCCCCGATCGGCCGCCGCCTGCAAACGCCGTTCAAGCTCGACGCGAATGGCGCCCTTACGGGTCAGCGGATGCTGCGGGGCATCTTCATTCAGCAATGGAAAAGCATCCGGTCCATAATTGTAAACCGTGCCCGGCAGCATAATGGTGGCGTTTTCGGCGACGGCGGCGCGGATGCTATTGTCGATCATCGGCAGCACCAGCTCTGCCCAGCGTCGGTAGCCCGGCGGATTAACGGCATGGACAATCACGCCGCACCCCCGCGCCGCGCGCATCACATCCCCGGGGTTCATCGCGTCGCCGCGCAGCCAGTGGATGCCGTCCCGGTATTCGCCGGCGGCCGGCGCCTGCCGGTAAAGCGCCCGCACCTGCCAGCCGGCGTGATGCAATTTGCGCGCCGCTTCGCCGCCAATGCCGCCAGTCGCGCCAAGGACCAAAGCCGTATGCGCCGGATTGTCCGTTATGTTCATCGCATTTCTCCCCAAGGGTTATAAGAGAATTTTAATGCGGCGGCGTATAAAAGAAATTGTCTATGTCAGGCTACAACCTATACATTTATGTATGGTCAACAAGAGAGGGGAGTTTATGGGCTCAACTATCGGCTGGGAATACTACCGCACTTTTCTCGCCGTGCTCACCGAAGGGTCGCTCTCAGGCGCGGCGCGTGCCCTGGGCATTACCCAACCAACAGCGGGCCGCCATATCGCCGCCATGGAATCCTCATTCGGCCAGCCCTTGTTTATCCGATCGCGTAACGGCTTATCCCCGACGGAGGGCGCAATAGCCTTACGGGGGTATGCCGAAACCATGCGCGATACCGCCGCGGCGCTGGAAAGGGCGGCCACCGGCCGTGGCCGGGAAATCGCCGGTACGGTACGGATTTCGGCCAGCGATGTGATAGGGACGGAAGTATTGCCGCCAATGCTGGCGCAGCTAAAACAATCGCATCCGCTGCTGCGCCTTGAACTGGTGACCACTAACCGGGTACAGGACTTACTGCGGCGCGAAGCCGATATTGCCGTTCGTATGACCCCGCCCAAACAGGAATCGCTTATCGCCAGACGCGTGGGCGATGTGAAGCTCGGCCTCTACGCGCATCGCGACTATCTGCGCCGGCACGGCGTACCGTCCGCGCCCGCCGACCTGACCCGGCATGCGCTGATCGGATTCGATGAAGAAACGCCTTATCTGCGGGCCGCGCGCAGGCAGTTGCCGGTATGGACGCGCGATGCCTTCACCTTTCGCACCGACAGCGATCTGGCCCAACTGGCGCTTATCCGCGCCGGCTGCGGCATCGGCATATGCCAAACGGCGCTGGCAGGGGACCTGGTGCGCGTACTGCCGCAACAGTACGGGTTTATCCTGCCCACCTGGATCATCGTGCATGAGGATCTGCGCGCCAGCCCGCGCTGCAAAGCGACCTTCGACGCGCTGGTGCTTTGCCTGCAACGGCATACCGGAGAGCTGGGCTAGCAAGCGTTTAGAGAGCAAGGTTTTAAAGGCGCGGTGCTGAGATCAGGAAAATACTGCATGATGGGCTAAAGCAGGCGGTGATGAAGATGAAGAGGATAGCCGGCGGGGCAAATCACGTTCACGAATGCGAAAATCAACAGGTTACATCACGCTACGGATGACCAACACGGATAATAAAAACAAGCCGTCATTCTTGCTTGTAAAATGAAATCCCGGCACGGACGGCAGTCAACGCGCCGGGGTAACAGAGTTATAGGCACCTATGTAATAGGTACTTACATCTTTATAGGCACTTACCTCTGTTGATAGTGCGTTTTGCACTGAACAGCACTAGCTGCGGCTGCTGTTCTGACCGCCTTTTTTACCGGCTTCAGACGCTTTTTCACGGTCGTTCTTGAAATTACCGCCGCTATTCTGGCCGCCTTTTTTACCGGCTTGGGAGGCTTTTTCACGATCTTCAGCGAAATTACCTGAACCACCACGATGTTCGGTCATAATAATATTCCTCTTATTCATGGTTTACTTATTTGCATACCTTTATCTATAGGTATATCAGGAGATAAAGTGTATGCGCGTCTTACATTTTTAACTTTAGCGCATCATGCCCAAAACGCAAGGTTTGCTTATTTTTCATAAAAAGCATTCCTATTCAAATTGTTATTTGTTGTCGTTACATTTTGTAAAAAAATTAAAGAAAATTTCTTATTGATATTCCCGGCAACCTGACGGATAAACGCATAAAAAACAGGCAATATTTTATTATTGCCATGCGGCGTGCTTTCGCCGGCAGAAGCGTCAGCGGTAAATTAAGCTTAGAATTTGGTGAAACGCGACACCCGCATAAACATCGCGAATAATATGATAGTTTGAGATAAAAAAATCCCGCCGTTCCACAACGGAGCGAGTGGTGGCGGGCAAAACTTCACCAGGGAAAAACGTCATCACATCTTATCGTTATAAGACTACAATATCATTATGTGTCCGCACTTCATTATTTCAAGGAGGCCATCATAAATAAACGCCATGCCCTGGCGGCGTACCCAAAAAAAACCTGCCAGAGAAGCATGTCTGTTATGCCTACTGGTCTAATATTTTATCAGTGGGCTATTTTCAATCCTGCCATGCTCATTATCATTCTTAATATCAGAGAAACAATAAACAACGCCATCACACTGCCACACCAAATCACCACCAGCCAAAATATACGGCCCCACCAGGACGGCAAGGACGGTGAATGTTTCATTTTTCGTATCAGCGCCATAGCTCTGTCCCCCTCAATGGTAGCCTTCATTATGGGTAACCTTGCCTCGGAACACATAATAACTCCAAAACGTGTAGACCAGGATCAGGGGAATAATAAACAAGGCGCCGACCAGCATGAATCCCTGGCTCTGCGGCGGCGCGGCGGCGTCCCAAAAGGTAATCGACGGCGGGATAAGATGAGGCCAGATACTGATGCCCAGGCCGCTATAGCCCATAAAAATAAGAAACAGGGTCAGCAGAAAAGGTGAATAATGGGTATCGTCCCGCATAATCGCGCGCCACAGCGCCCAGGCCGTGAGTAATACCAACACCGGCACGGGTAAAAAGAAAAACACATTCGGCAGGCTAAACCAGCGATGCGCAATCGCCGGCTGCGCCAAAGGCGTCCAGACGCTGATAATGGCGATAATGGCCAGCAACGCCAGGGTTAACAGCCCGGCCCACTGTTTCATGTCGCTATGCAGCCGGTCACCGGTTTTCATGATTAACCAGGTGCTGCCTAACAACGCATAGGCCGCCATAAGTCCCAGGCCGCAAAACAGGCTGAACGGCGTAAGCCAGTCCAGGACGCCGCCGCTGTAGTGGCGCGCCTGCACCGTAAAGCCATTGATAAACCCGCCCAATACCACCCCTTGCGAAAAGGTGGCGATAAGGGAACCGGCAAAAAATGATTTATCCCAGATATGCTGGCGCTCCGGGGCGGCCTTAAAGCGGAATTCAAACGCCACGCCGCGAAATATCAATCCGATAAGCATCAGGGTAAGCGGGATTGCCAACGCGTCCAGAATCACCGAATAGGCAAGCGGGAACGCGCCGAATAATCCGGCCCCGCCCATTACCAGCCAGGTTTCATTCCCATCCCACACCGGCGCAATGGTATTCATCATAACATCGCGATCGTGGCGTTCTTTCACCAGCGGAAAAAGCAGACCGATGCCCAGATCAAAACCATCCATGACCACATACATCATGATGCTGAAAATAATGATGATCAGCCAAATCAGCGGAAGATCGATGCCCATAATTAGTGTCTCCCCTCAGGAAAACCCTCGTCGCCGGCGGCGCCATTGTCCGCCGCCGACAACGGCCGGGCCGGCGTCCGCTTCTGTCCGGGGCCGCCTTCCGGCGCGTGCCGTCCGCTGCTGGATTGCGGCCCCTGCCTGATAAGCCGGAGCATATAGATAATGCCGGTGCCAAAGACGGCAAAATAAACCACGATAAACGCCAGCAGGCTGATGCTCATATGCAGCGCGCCGTGGGCCGACACCGCGTCCCTGGTACGCAGCAGGCCATAAACAACCCATGGCTGGCGGCCTATTTCAGTGGTAAACCAGCCGGCAATGATCGCCAGCAACCCTGAAGGGCCCATATATAAAACAAATTGATGAAACGGGCGGCTGTGAAATAATGTGCCGCGCCAGCGCAAATACAGGCCGGCGACGCCCACGGTGATCATCAATAAGCCCAGGCCGACCATGACCCGGAATGACCAAAAGATAATGGTGGAGTTCGGACGTTCATCCGGCGGAAAATCCTTCAGCGCGGGAATGGGCTTGTCCAGGCTATGGGTAAGAATAAGACTGCCGAGATAAGGTATTTCCAGCGCAAAGCGCGTTTTTTCCGCGCGCATGTCGGGCAAGCCGAACACAATCAGCGGCGTGGCCCGGCCGGCGGTATTCTCCCAATGCCCCTCTATGGCGGCTATTTTGGCGGGCTGATGTTCAAGCGTATTAAGACCGTGCGCGTCGCCGACAAAAGCTTGTATGGGGGCGACGCACAGCGCCATCCACATCGCCATTGAAAACATGATACGTACCGGCGCACTATTATTGCCGCGCAGCAAATGCCAGGCGCCGGAGGCTCCGACGAAAAAAGCGGAGGCCAGAAACGCGGCGATGGTCATATGCAGCAATCGATAAGGAAACGAGGGATTAAAAATCACCGCCAGCCAATCCACCGGGATAACCTGGCCGTTGACAATCTCGAACCCCTGCGGCGTATGCATCCAGCTATTGGAGGCCAGGATCCAGAACGTGGACATTATCGTGCCCAGCATCACCATACAGGTGGAAAAGAAATGTAATCCCGGCCCCACCCTATCCCAGCCAAATAGCATAACGCCGAGAAATCCGGCTTCAAGGAAAAAGGCGGTCAGGACTTCATAGGTCAGCAAAGGGCCGGTGATGGATCCGGCAAAAGCCGAAAACCCGCTCCAGTTGGTGCCGAATTGATAGGCCATAACCAGCCCCGAGACCACGCCCATACCAAAATTGATGGCAAATATTTTTAGCCAGAAATGATAAAGATCGCGATAGCTTTCCCGCCGGGTTTTAAGCCATAGGGCTTCCAGCACCGCCAGGAAACTGGCCAGACCGATAGTGATAGCGGGGAAAATGATATGAAAAGAAACGGTAAAGGCAAACTGTATCCTTGCCAGTATAAACGCGTGCACATCGCCCATGCTTACCTCTGCTTGCCCGGCTCTCCTGAGAGGGGCTTTAGCCGTTGCCACCGTCCTGAGACGTCGCGATAAGCCGCATTGCTGCGCTCACGCCCAGGCACGGCAATTAAGGGATAACATTGGTTGCTCAGTCTGGCCAGGATCCTGCCCGTGTAATAAAAATAGCCTTATTGATGAGAGGCCATAAGCAGCGTGACGGGAAGCAATGGGCAAAGATGTTTTCCAGGCCAGTTCACCTATTATAAGCCAATAACGCCAATAGCAGCGGTTTACCCCGGCAAAAGATGCCGTGGGTAAACCGCGGGGTTTTTATTTTTTCTTGCTTTTCTTCGCGGGTTTGGTCTGCCCGGCCGCCTCGTTTTCAATCGGGGGCACCGCGCCGATTTCCGCGCCGGTGATGGGATTCACCTGCGGATCGGATTGGGTACGCAGCGTCAGGGTATCCACATTGGCCTGCTGCCTGGGCGGCAGCGCCACGCTGGCGCCGCCATCACCCCCGTCAACCGCCGGCGCGGGATTGGCGACGTACGCGAAGTTTTCATCCGAATTCCAGCTACCGCGCACCTCGCCGCCATCCGACATATTAAAATACGTAGTGGCATATTTTTCAATAGGCGGAAGCTTGCCCGGCGGAAAGTTATTGCGAATGGAATACAACGCCTTTTCAAACGAAATCTGGTGCGCCACTTCACGCGTCATCAGAAAACCCAACGCATCCTTTACCCCGGGATCGTCCGTCAGATTAATCAGACGTTCATAGATGATTTTCGCCCGCGCTTCGGCGGCGATATTCGATCGCAGATCGGCGGTCACTTCACCGATGGTATCAATATACGCCGCGGTCCAGGGCACGCCGGCGGAATTCGTTAATGCCGGTCCGCCGCCATACAGCAATGCCGTCGTATGGCTGCTATTGCCGTTGCCGGTTAATGAACGATACAATTCCGCCTCTTGTTCGGTGCCCTCCGCCAGATCGCCCTTGGCGCCTTTATTAAGCATGCCGACCAATGAGCCGATAATTTCCAGATGGCTCAGTTCTTCCGTGGCGATATCCAGCAGCAAATCCTTGCGTCCCGGATCTTCATCCCCGAGGCCCTGGGTGAAATAGCGGCACGCCGCCGCCAGCTCGCCCTGCGGACCGCCGAATTGCTCCAGCAGAAGATTCGCCAGCCCTGGATTAGGCTGGGCGACACGAACGGTAAATTGAAGTTGTTTTACGTGTCTAAACATGCTCACTCCCGACAAAAGTTATTATTTTCAATGCTTCCATGCCGGTTTTCCCTTATTCTCACCACGGACGAAGCAACCTGTCGCTTTATCCGGCAAGATCATTTTTTCGCCTCGACATCGGGCGTGGCGGAACGCACCATAAACTGTTCCGTGACATTCGGCAGATGGGTAAAGGCCCATTCGGCCATGGCGAGTTCCTGTTCGCGGATTTGCTCAAAAACCCTGGCGCCTTCAACATCCCCGGCCAGCTTGGCGGCGGCGATAAGCGATGTGTAGCAAGCGGCTTCAAAATGTTCAAAGACATAACCGCTGATGGCGCCTTTAACCACTTCGTCCTCCGCGGTCATGCCGCCCACCGCCTGCCCAAAGGCCGACATTTTCCCCATGACGTCTTTTAAGGTTGAACGGGAAATGTTATTACGATCAATCACGTCCTCCAGCAGCACCAGTTGCTGACGGGTTTCTTCTCTATGCAGTTCAAGACGCGCCTTCAGATCGGGATAATGCTCCAGCCGGCCGGCCATTTTTTCCAGCATGCTTTCGGCTTGTTTTTCCATGGCGTGCGCGTCACGAAGCCAATCGTGGTAATTTTCTTCGTAAGTCATGATTCACCTCTCAATTGATTAAACAAACCTGCCTGTCGTGGTATCCGTGGTCTTTTTGCCAGGAACGTATGCACCAGGGAGGTAGGGTGGCTTAACTGCCGTGCCAAAAAAAACCGGGCCTTGAATTTGAAGTAATGGTTAACAAGATACGGCGCGCGGAAAAAAGAAAATATTTCTGCAGCCGCGCTTTCATTTTGTGGTTATCCGGCAAAAAACATGGGGGAAAAGAGAGTACCTAACAACCCTGCCCTGCACGGTGCAGCGTCAATTTCTTTATTTTCCAATGCCATTTCGCCCGGGCTATGAAATATAATACGTTGCAGGCATACAATAATGTTCCATTGCTTAAAATAGCTGTCATTGCGTCATTTTATGCCCGTGATGATAAATACGCCTGGCACTTTAGCCTGGTTTACATTGACCGGGTTTAAATGGATGGGTGCCGTCGAATAATTTATCTCACCGCATTAAAGATGAACAATTAAACCCAGCGCGGATGATACTCTTAACAAAAATAAAGCGTCTGCGGTATATTTAATCCGCTGACTACCCTATTTCACAGGGTCCAGTAATCTTCCCCCGCCCTATCACTGCGCGGCCATAAGAATATTCTCCTGCAACTCTGCGCAACACTCATAACATTAGAGGGTGCTTGATGTTAATTGTTTAGTTAATGTCTCGCTTGTTGTACCTATTAAAATGTAGCGCATCTTAAGATAAGCGCAAGTTTGAATCGATATTTTTGACTTTATAAAAAAACCATTTTATTCATAGCGTTATCATCGCACCCTGCCATGGAAAAATAAAAAAATAAACTTTTACCATCAACGCGCCGGCTCTTTTTATGCCAGTGATAATGATTGTTTGGCGTGGCGCCAATCCGGAAATTAAGCGAAGCGGGGAGCTGTTTCATTAGATTAGATTTATGTTTTATGCAACTCTATAAAAAATTCACATTAAATCCGTCTGTTATAGAATTTTCCTCTTTCCAGGGCGGCCGCTATTTTTCAGCAGTCGCCATCGCCGGGAAAGGATTATTACGCGCATGTCACGTCACAGATGAGAATGATATATATTATCAACGCGCTAACCAAACCGACTGTTAGCCAAAAAAACCACGGTCGCGAAAAATAAGAATAATGCCACGGCAACGGTGGGCTTGCGTATGGAGACTCAGCCGGGACCAGGGAAAAAACCTCGCGCGCCGCCGGTTAAAGTGTCCGGGGGAATGGCCCGCCATCCAAGGAAAGCGCATAAAATAATAAGGCCCCTGTCCTGTTACAGCGGACAGGGGCCAAAGGGTATAAACCCATCAATAAAAAGGTGGCGGCTGATGCCGGCCTGTTCCCTACGCCTGAAACAACCTAGGCCATATCCAGCGATGCCATATCAATCACAAAGCGATATTTCACCTCGCCACGCTCCATACGTTCAAAAGCATGATTGATATGCTGTATGGGAATGATTTCACAGTCGGGAAGGATGTTTTGCCTGGCGCAGAAATCCAGCATTTCCTGGGTTTCGGCAATACCGCCCGAGGGTGAACCGGTTATGCGCCGGCGTCCCATAATCAACGGCAGGCTGCTAAAGCCCGCCATATTCCCCAAATTGCCGACAATCACCAGCGCGCCTTCAATATCCAGCAGTTGCACGTAGGGCGACACATCATGAGAAACGGGAATGGTATCGATAATCACGTCAAAAGAAGCCCCTGCCGCCGCCATATCGTCTCGTGATGTGGACAGCAGCATTTTTTCCGCGCCCAGCGCTGTTGCTTCCGCCGCTTTTTCACCGGTGCGGGTAATGACCGTCACCGCGGCGCCCAGGCCCGCGGCCAGCCGAACCGCCAGGTGGCCAAGACCGCCGATGCCGATGACCCCGACCCGGGTCCCGGGTCCAACGTTCCAGGTACGTAACGGGGAATAAACGGTAATACCCGCGCAAAGCAACGGCGCGGCGCGGGCCGGATCGAGCCCCTGCGGCAATGTCAGGACAAACTCTTCCCGCACGACGATATGCTTGGAATAACCGCCGCGGGTGATCTCGCCGGTGAGGCGATCGTGGCCGTTATAGGTCACCGTGGGGTATTCCCGGCACATCTGTTCCTGATCTTTGCGGCACTGGTCGCAATGCTGGCAACTGTCGACAATAGTTCCCACCGCCACCAATTGACCAACGGCGTGGCGCGTAACGCCGGCGCCGATCTCAATCACCCGGCCGATGATTTCATGGCCCGGAACGCAAGGATAGGTCGTCGGCCCCCAATCTTGCCAGTCGTCCCGGCTTTGGTGGAGATCGCTATGGCAAACGCCGCAGTACAAAATCTCAATCGCCACATCATTGCCGCGCAGGGCGCGCCGTTCAAAGGAAAAGGGCGCCAGTGGGGTACCGGCCTTCAGCGCCGCATAACCGATAGTCTTCATACATCTCTCCCAGTTGATTGAATTGCGTTCCCTGACTTTACACGCGCCCGGCGGGCCGGCGTCAGTCCGATCCTTCCGGATTATTGCCTATTCCGCTTGATTTCTTGCGCCACGCGAACCGCGCGCCGGCGCGCCTATGCCGCTGAATACGCTGCGCTAACGGTACAAACCCCCTTCCCTCTCATCGGGCAAATTCTCTCTTGCTGATGCAGCCCGCGGGCTTTTGTTTTATGCTCAGATAACACGCAATCATTCACGGGCACGGGCATGGACGAACGCAATACGGTCAACGGCAACCTGCGGTTCCTGGGCATTATCGGCGATCCGGTGGCACAGGCTAAATCCCCAGCGCTAATTAATGCCGCGCTGCGCGAGCGACGGATCACGGACACGCTGATGATCCCTTTGCATGTCGACTCCGCCGGTTTAGCGGACGCCATTAACGGGCTGAAGGCCTGCCGCAATTTTTGCGGGGCGGTCGTCACCATGCCGCACAAGCGCAACGTGTTGCCCCTGCTGGATAGGGTATCCGACTCAGCCAGGGCCATCGGAGCCTGTAACGTATTTAAGCGCGCTCCCGACGGCCGGTTAAGCGGCACCATGATGGATGGGGAAGGGTTTGTCGCCGGTTTGCAAACACGGGGATATGGCATCCGGGGTAAAAGCGTTTATCTGGCCGGCGCCGGCGGCGCGGCGGCGGCGATTGCCTTTGCGGTGGCCGCCCATGGCGCCCGTCGGCTGGTTATCTTCAATCGCACCGCCGGTAAAGCCTCCGCGCTGTGTCAACAGCTGCGGTCCCTTTATCCCGGAGTGTTAATTGAGCAGGGCAATGAATTTCCCCGGGAGGTGGATATCGCCATTAACGGCACCTCCGTCGGCATGAGCGGCGATACCGCACAGCCCTTTTCATTGCGCTATCTGGATGCCTCCACGGTGGTGTGCGATATTGTGGTGTTCCCGGAGCAAACGCCCCTGCTGGCCAACGCCGCCCAGGCCGGATTGCCGGTCCATTACGGCAAGGAAATGATCATGGCGCAGGTCCCGCTGCTTATCGACTTTATGCTGAGTTGATGAGCGGCTCTCCCGCCAGGCCATGGGCCACGCCGGGAAGTTTGAGCCGGAATGATACGAACGAACCTGTCTATAATTCCGCCAGGGAGATCTCTGAAACAGCGTAGGTCCCATTGCCCTGATGGTCTGCCCGGAAATCACCCACATCGTGGAACACCAGCAATTGGTCAAAAGCATTGTTAAATTTCATCACCATCTGTTTTGGTTTGGGCAGAACCGTATCCGTCAGGATGAACCGGCCTATCGGCAGCCGCGCATAACCAAGCGAAAAAACGCCTCCGGTCTCCTCGCCGCCGCCAATACGGAATATTTCAATATAACCATCGGCAAAACCTACCGCCACCAGCGCGTTCAGGGCTGAGAACGCGGCGCTCACCATTCTGCCCAATCCAATGCCCTCGCAGAATAAGGGCTGGCTGCGTGGCAATAGGTGTTGTTTATTGTTGGTCGTATCATGTAACAGGATTTCATGGTCGGCCATATTCACATCGCGCTTAACAAAACCAAGAAAACGCTGGTCGGGGGACACAAAATCCGGCTGGAAACCCTCAGGCGTCGCCCAGCGTGGATGGTCGTCTTCCAAAAAAGACCAGTGCTTTTCCCATGGTGCGTATAAATCGCCCTGGTTTGTAACCCACAACGCCCGGCCGGGGACAAAGATACCCGTCAGCAAGGCTTCTTCGAAGAATTCTTTATCCTGTCCCGCCGACGGACTGCCCATAAACGGCAGATGATAATATAAAGCCCGGATCCTGCCTTGTGTGCGCTCGGTAACCAATACGACGATATCGCCGTCCGGTGAAACGATAATATCGTCGACGGGATGGTGGCTGGCTTGCCGATATAGCCGGGTTTTAACGCCGTCGGGCGTCTGCGCCCAGATCTGGTTATCCCCGTCCACCCAGAAAATGGGCTGCTGTGTCTCCGCCAGGATGAATTTGGTCACTATTGTCGGCTGATTGCCGCCCGGGGCCGGAAACCAGCGACGGTATCCCGTTTCCGATGCCAATGGCGCCAGCGCTATTCCTTTCTGCTCGAAAATAACTTCATGGGCCGCGTCTTCGTTAATGAGGGTTGCTCTGCAATCGGGGCCTTGGGTTATCAATAACGGCGGGAAAAAGTGCCATGGATGATCAGCGATGAAAGCCAATTGCCTGCTTGACCACGGGTTGCCTTGCGAACGGTCGCGCTGGCAGGCCGCCACCACATTAACCAACGTGGCCCAGAGCGCCAAAGGCGGGTATTCCGCCGTCCACTCCGCCGGCAGGGTTTTATCCATTTTAAAGGTACGCAGCGCACTGCTTGAGGCGTGCAGGATCTCGTCTCGCCGCAGCGGATCAAGACGCAGCAGCAACGCCACCTGCCGTAAGCGGGTACGAAGCGGATGCCCCTGGGCCAACGCCGCGTCCTGAGTCGCGTTTTCCCTGCGGCAAAGCGCCGCCAGGGAGGGAAACCTGCTTTTTGCATATGTCCGTGCGGCGAGTTTCTCAAACCGCGAGAGCGAGCCTGCGTCATGACCGGGCGCGGGAGGTCGGTCGCTTATGTCAATGATATCGAAGCAGCCCGTAAATAATTCATAACGCAGGGTCCAGTAACTATTAACGGACCCCGCCTCACCCTCGTCCAGGGACAGTGTGTGATAAACCCCGTTAAACGGCGCGATATGTAAAAACCGCCCGCCGAGATTAAGGAACATTTTATTGCCGTAGCGGAAGGCGCCGTTCACCAAAGGCGGCAACAGGATATTAATATAAGGCTCCTGGGTGGCCTGGGGATGATCGGCAATTTTCCGGCGCAATAATTCACCGATATGGTGGGCATTGAGCGGTTCGCACGGCGAGGCAAAAACGAAATCGCCCTTACCAACCTGATATGCCACCCGGAACACCGGCGCGTTAGCCTGCGCCGGGTGGCACATCAGGAAGGTGGCGGCGTTTTTTTCGGGCAATAATAAATAGCGCGCATCGCCTATCTGCACGTCCAGGTGCGTTTCGTCATGGATCAGGGCGTTAAAACCCGTGGATTCATCTTCATTGAGCGTATAGTTAGTCAATAACTGATGCCAGTCCAAAACCCGCGGCAGAGCGGCTTCGCGCTTTTTTTGATGCCGCATTGGCGTGAAACGCAGCGAGAATGTCCGGTCGTTATCGCCCGTGTGGATCATGGCAATGGCTTCGCCGCTTCGGCGGACGCGCACCTGCGCATCATCGAGATTATCCGCCGGCATCAGGGTGCCATTGTCCCTGGAGAAAGCCCAGCGTCTGCCGTTGATCTCAAACATCACCCATGTCTTGTCGGCTATATCCAGAATATGGAGCGGATGCACAACCAACAAATAAATAGGCGTGCTGCTGGAAAGCGGCCAAAAAAGCTGCACCTCTGTTGCAGGAGGTATTTCGGCATTTTTTTCAATCCTGAAATCCGGCAGGCTATATTCGGCCAGATTACACACGGCACTACCCGTTTCCAGACAATAGTATTTCTTATAAATACCGAACTGGCTTTGCAGATCCATTTGGACAAACAGCAGCTTGCCGTCGGGGGTACGCTCACCGGTCTCAACCGCCACTATGCTGCTGTTTTGTACTTTCGCCACAGGATAGATGACGCCCTTGATGGCCACGGTTAAAGGGACCCTGCCCTCGGCGCCAAAGACTATTTTTGCATCCTGTACGTGGATTGCGGGCACAAATTTCGGCAGTCCGCTGGTCACTTTTGCAATATTGGATCGCCACGCCACCACCCCGACGGTCGTCCTGCCAAGGAGGGCCAGATACAGGCCTTTAGTCAATATACTCAGCGATCGGGCGGCGGCAAAACCAGGGTCGACACTTTTCAGTATGCCTTTTCCCACGGTATCCATAAATGGCCATAATTGGGCGTGGGTAGCCTCGATACCCCCGGCGAGTTGTATCCTTGTCGGCACTATATTCCTGAAGACTTCTTGTCCCGAGGCGCTGAATACCGGCCCGCTCAAGGTCCTGGCGGCGCCAATCGCCGCGCTCCTGAACAACCCCAGACCAGCCCTGACGCCGGTAAACACCAGCGGCAAGCCCACCAGAGCGCCGTCCATCAGGCATGAGGTAAAGGCATCCTGGGCTTGTCCGGCGTGCAGGGCGTTGGCACAACCATAGAAAGGGATGATAAGCCCCGGCAACGATGCCATAAGCTGATGAAAACCAGACTTCTCCTCTTCGTACCCCATTTCATGGATTTTGAGCCGGTAAAGCTGGTAATGGAAATCGGCATAACGCTCCAGAAACAGGGACAATGTTTCATTCGGCTCTTTTGAGATGCCGGTATTATTTAATGGCAGAAGGGTAAATTCGTGCTGCGAGACCCGCTCCGGGAGCGGCCAGTCCGCCATAAACGGCATCAGGGTGCCAAGATGCGGATCATTAACCGCAATCTTGCGCAGCAGATAGCCCATATCTGTGATCCGAAGTGCAAATAGCCGGCGATCGCTCCCCTGACCGCCCTGGAAAAAAAACGTATCCGGTTTACTAAGATAATGAATAGGCTTATTTGAATAAAACATATCCTGTATGGTCCGGCGCTGAGTCAGCCGCGGGGCCACCCATTTAATTTCCGCTCCTTGCAGAAACCGCTCATCATCCGCTTGTAGATTATCATCAAGAACATCACTGGGCATAAATACCGCTTCCAGCAGCGCCGTGTCCAGGGCGCGGATTTTCATCGCGAACCGGTCCACCTCCCGACGATAAAAAGTATCCAGATTCGGGATCGACGCACCGTTAGCCACGCATTGCCGGGCCGTGGACGATCTCATTAACTGCCCGACAGGGTCCGGAGCATGCGATGGGGGGTCATGTCTATCCAGATTGTCATAGCCCATAATGAGAGCTTGCGCGCTGCCGCAGTGCTGCTTGAGTAATTCCTCCGCCGCCGACTTGCGCGAACGCCATACGGGCCGTTGAAAATTGATTTTGTAATAGCTAAAACTGTCATAAAGATGTTGCGCGGTGAGATGCCGCTTTTCCAGATCGGCCTTAAACCAGGCAAACACTTCATCCAAGCTGCCCTCGGCCATTATCTGCCCAATGCTCAGCTCAGGGCGGGCGCGCAAATAATACAACACCAATCCCAGATACATTGTCGATTCCGCGCTTGTGGCCAGCAAGCCATGCCAGGATGTACTGACCAGGCCAATACCTAATTCAATCAGGGATGACAGGGATGAAGATATAAGGTTATCCGGGTTATCAAGCACAATTGCCCGGGCGCCGAAATGCAATAATGTCCAGGTCAGGCTGCCGACCCACAAATTATCGAGATCAAGGATGGCAGTCTGATTTTGCGCCATCCATGCCGGCTGGTCCTTGACGTGAAAATAGCTTTTCAGATACAGCGTCGGAATTTCCATCGCCTCGTACTTTTCCTGCCACAACCATTTATGCCGCACATAACTTTCTGACAACGGCCATGTTTCCACCAGGGCGGCAAACGCCTGGTGCGTGATGCTGCGATTAGCATCAAATAATTTCGCTATGCGCAGAGCGATATTGTCTTCCCTGAAAATAAGCTGGCAAAGCAGTTGTCCTATCAGTCCCTTTTGCTGTAAAGGCCTGAGTGTCTCTCCCCTGCGTTCTCCATAGAGCTGACTGCCGTACAACGTCAGCCGGGCAACATCAGGCATAAGCTCCGGATGCCGATCGATGCTGTCGATAATTATTATGGCCAGATGTTTATCATCCGTGAAGTCGGGATTAATTCCGACGCCTATATTTTTATTAAGGTATGTGGCAAGGCGATAATTTCTTTCGGCGGCGTAATCGTGCAGGGCTGGCAAAGCCTCGCGTTTTATCCTTCGCTCCGGAGGGAGGAATGGCCGTGGGAAAGAAGAAGACATTGCCGGTGGTTTTACCTGATGTTGCTGTGCTACTTTTAAGGAGGACACCAGCAAAAGACCATAGAGGATGCGCTCGAAAATATTTTGGGGCTGATTTAGCGTGGCTATTTGGCGAGGCTTATCATCAAGCTGCCGGCTGCTTTCTTGTTTGAGAACGTGCGCCCTATGGAAAAGTTCTTCTCCGCTAAGAATGGCATTATTTCGCTGCGGGGCATGGTGGTATAGGTACCCGGCAGTTAAATTATTATTTAATTTGTTATGGCCTTTCTTTTCATAGTCAGGGTACGCCTGCGGCGGCCATAGCGATGGAAAAATAGTGTTCATTTTATTTCCCCCAATGATGATAATGGATATTTTAAAGATATTTTTATATAGCACTCGCGTTGTTAACCCAAAATACACACCGGGCTATTGTAAACACTAATAACATATATTTAATATATAAATTACCTTACAGAATTCACGATTAAAAAATTGATTAATATACAATAGCTAAATTAATATCTTATTAAAGAAAAAATAATATAAATTACTCACAAATAAAAACCTTCATCAGCAATAAACGTTTTCAAAAGCGACATTGACGGCGGGAATGATAAAAACCCGCCGCATTCCTTTTTTGATTTTTTATTGGATTGTCAGCAGCCGGCGCGCCTGAAGCCTTTGTAAAGGCAACCTTGGCCCAGGTTCCCTTCCCGAAGGACGCTGCCGGCGCTATTATTATCGCAGCCGCCCGGCCATCACGGGCGCCATCACTCCGCTCCGGACAAGGATTTATCTCTGAACGCCTACGCCTTATCCGCGGGCGGCGATCGGGTCAGGGCCTGCCCTTGCCCGGTAGCGCCCCCGGCCAGTCCTTTTGCCGCGCAGATCAGCGCCAGATGGCTCAAGCCCTGCGGCATATTGCCGCGCCAGGTCTGGGTTTTAGTATCAAACATCTCATTGAAGATCTGCACATTCCCCGTCTGGCAAAGCGTCGCTAAAATCTCTTCCATGGCGTTATCCGCCGCCGCCTGGCGCCCCATATTCGCCAGCGCTTCCACCAGCCAAAAGGCGCAGGCGACAAATGAGCTTTCCTCTTTGTCCATGCCGGAGTAGCGATAAACCAGCGGGCCGCCCTCGCCAAGTTCCCGCTGGATAACGCCTAGCGTGGAGAGCATGCGTGCCGGATTGACCTTGCTGCCATAATAGTGGGTCAGCGCGATGGCTGCGTCCAGCCTGTCGCTGCCGGCGTAAAAGGTATACGCATGGCGCTGTTCAGACCAGCAGTGCCGCTCAATCCAGGCGCTGATGCGGTCGCGCTCCCGTTGCCAGCGCCCTTTCCAGGTCGGTTCGATATGGCCCGCGTCCGCCAGGGCGACAGCCTGGTCCAATGCCAGCCAGCAGGCCATCTTTGAATGCGTATAATGCTGTTTTTCCGGCAGTTCCCAGATACCGCTGTCCTGTTCGCGCCAGCTGTCGGCGCAGCGGTTGGCGAGATGGCCCAACAGCCGCGACGTTGAGAGATCCAGGATATGACCGGCATCGATAAAGAGGCGCGCGGTAGCCAGCATATCGCCATACATGCTGAGCTGGACCTGGTCGCTGGCATTATTGCCGGACCGCACCGGCTGGGTGCCCCGGTACCCTTTCAGCGGCAGGAAACGCTCCTCGGGCACCAGCCCGCCCTCAAGGGTATAGCAGGCGCGCAGTACGCCATCATGGCGGATAATGGTATTGGTCAGCCAGGAGAAGGCCGCTTTGCAATCCTCCAGCGCGCCAAGATAAACAAACGCCTTGATGATCAGGCAGGCGTCGCGTACCCAGGCATAGCGGTAATCGTAATTTTTCCCGCCGCCCAGACCTTCCGGCAGCGAAGCGGTGGCCGCCGCGGCCAGCGCGCCGGTGGGCGCATACCACAGGAACTTCAGGGCCAGGGCCGAACGTTTAACGTGATCGGTATAAGGACCATCCCAGGTGAGATTGTCCGCCCAGTCGCGCCAGGCGCGATCGCTGGTCTCGATACGCTGGTCAATCTTCGCCAGCGGCGGCACCGCCAGCGGCTCCCGTTCCGTGGCCACCAGCGCCACCAGCGAGCGGGACTCGGGGCGGGTAATAAAAAAGCCGCTTACCCCTTCATCGCCGCTGTCGGTAAGGGTGATATCCTCGGAAAAACGCAGCATCGCCATCAGATCGCCAAGATGAAACACCGGTATGCCCTGCGCGTCATCCAGCCAGGGCGACTGCGTTTCGGCGCGCGTACCCAGCTTTAATCGCAACAGCATGCGCACCGTCCCCTCCAGCCCCTCGACGCGCCGCGCCAGTTCGCTCCACGGCAGGCGGCCCGCCAAGGTACTGTTCAGCGATTCCGTTATCCGCACGCTGCCGCTTGCCGTCTCGTAATGGGTTTCCAGCACATTGCTGTCCCGGCGGTAACCGCGCCGCATACGCCAGGCCCCCTCCGGCACCAGCTGAAAATACCCGCCGATACCGGCATCAAGTATGCGGTCGAACAGCGGCGGTGAATCGATATTGGGCGCGCACCACCAGTCAATGGCGCCGTCCGGGGCGATCAGCGCCACGGAACGGCCCTCGCCAATCGCGGCATAGTCGCCCAGCTCCGCGTACCCCTGTTCCCGGGCGGGCGAGATAAAGGTTTTGTTCTTCACAACTGGCTGATTCCTGGCTCATCAATGAACGCCGGCGGCCGCGGCGTGGGATACGATTAAGCGTAGTACAACTGTGATCATTGTCACAGGCTTCAGCATTCCAACACCCGGCGCGCTGCCGGCGCCCGGGAATAAACCCCTGATCCCCTAGCCAGGAGTTAATGGGCGGGATGCCACAAGTGGCAGTGGTACTAAAAACCGGAGGGGCTAAACAACTATCGGTGCTGTAATAACACAACGCCTATCAGTGGCTTACCAAGTAGTTGCACGCCTCGCCGTATCGGCCCGGCGCAGGGTCTCGGTCTTGGCTGGCAACGGACGGCGCATATGGATATCAAGGATTTTACGCCGGCTGTGGGCCATGCAGCCGACCTCGCGGATACAAACATGATCGAAGCGGGATATAGCCACAATTGTACTATTGTCAGTAAGTTGATGTTGATTGAATCCAGTACTTATGTTGACTGGGAAAGCGTGGAAAGCCTTGCGGCGACTGAATTTCAAGCATAAATAAGCCACCCGCGGATGACCTGTAACGCTGAATGTATAACTGGTCAAACCAGATTGCGAGGCTCTGTTCAACGCCATTTTAAAACTGATATCTATATCAAACGTAGCCCATCAAACACTCATTTCCATTCCTGGCGGATCTGGCTTTCAAAGAAAATCCCGTCAGTATTGCTTTTAGCCCATAGGCCAAACGCATTATTATTACTACCGGTGCAATTATCTGCAAGGTAGCCGGACAAGGCTTGCCTGATTAACCCTGCCCGGGAGAGAAGGCGAATAGCGGCCAGATTATCCCATTGCCGCAGATCTTCGTCAGATAAATCGATCGCGATGCGGGTCATCAGCACCCTCTCCCGGATGATTCCTTATGTGTATCATGATCGATCACAATAGTGCTCCGAACCACTTATTTAATTACCATCATCAACGGCTGACCGATGACATAGGCAATACCTTTCATCATGTACTGATATAAAGAAAAGATAACACCCGGGAATCTAAACAAGCTAATTAATGTAATTAGATTAAAATATAAAATGAAAAAATTAAGTTGCTGCATGATTAAAATCATACTTTTAATTTACCGAAAAATATTATGCTGTCTAGCCTATATAAAAAAAAGCCCCCGGGGGCATGCTTGCGCAGAGGTCGCACCGGGGGTCTACAAGCATGATATTAACCTTTCACTGTTGTTTAATCAACAGGGTGGCATAACATAGAGAAGAAGCAGAAAGCATCCAGCAAAAGACTTCCCAGATTGAATGTAAGCAATCAAATCGTTGATAAAGGCTTAATTAAGCGCTTTATGTTTTTTTAAAAATTCGTCTATAGACATGCCATTGATGGTCGGCGGTGCGCCGGGCATGAAAGGCGTAGGTCCTATAGGAACCGTTGGCATAGTTACAGCCACGGGGCCGTGTTTCACCGCTCCTTGCACCACATTTTGCACGGCGGCACAACCGGCCCCCACCATTGCCCCTACGGGGCCGCCGGACACCGCGCCGAACGTCGCGCCCCAAGCCATGTCGCTACCTATACCACGCGCTACTTCAGCATTATCCGGTCCTGCATTGACATTATTCATTTTTTCCCCTTTTGCAAAGATAATAAAGAAATAACACGATAAGCATGATAATTATCGTGAGTGATGATGCAGAGAGGTACGATAACATACCGTCTTGAGTGATATTATCAATGCTTAGGTTATCGGGCGCGAGCAATATCACAAAATTGGCCAGAAAAGAATAACATATGCCTTTGTAAATACTATTGCGGCTCAGGCCATTCTTGCGCACTGTAAAATACATCGCTATCAGGACATAGGTTAGCGGCATATATATTTTCATCAGCATTAATATCATCCCCCTGGTATTTCCAGCATATAAATATAACAGGGCAGGATGCTATGCGTCCAACGTCATACCAGAATAGGCCAGGCATTAACTATTAAACGTAACCTTATTATTGTTGCCGGCACCTAATAAAGTAGGCCCCCGCCAAGATCGGGAAAACCATAAGCCAAGGCAACGGCTGAATGCTAAATATAATGCAGCGCAAAAGTGATAAAACGTAGTGCTGATGTGACTTGCCTCCCTTCCCTCATTTCATTAGCATCAAAGCAAGCTGACGTAACCGACCGTAAAGGAGGCTTGTATCATGACTGCTTCGCACAACGATTTATCCCGGCAAAATGTGTACGATGACCCTGATTTTTTCGAAGGATATAAAACATTACGCCAGAATGACTCCGGCCTGAACGGCGCACTCGAGCTGCCCGCAATCCGCGCGTTACTGCCGGAATTAGACAACTTGAATGTGCTCGATCTTGGCAGCGGCTTTGGCGATTTTGCGCGATACGCCCGCGCCAAGGGCGCCGCCCATGTCACGGGAATTGAACTGTCAACGCGTATGCTGGCTGAGGCGCAACGCCTAACGGATGATCCGGGCATTGCCTTTCAGCCTATTTCGATGGAGGATTTTGCAGCTGATGACAATATTTATGATCTGGTGGTGTCGTCATTAGCCTTGCACTACGTCGAGGATTACACGGGAATATGCCGCAAGGTTTATCATGCGCTAAAGCCCGGCGGCTATTTTATCTTCAGCGTTGAACATCCGGTTTGTACCGCCTGGCCGGTGGGGTGGATCACCACTGAAACCGGCGCACATTGGCCGCTGGATAATTATCACGATCAGTCGATACGCCATACGAAATGGTTTATAAACGACGTTATTAAATACCATCGCACAACTGAAAACTATGTGAATACCCTGCTGGGTTGTGGATTTACCCTGCGCGCGTTGTCTGAGCCGCAGCCGACAGAAGAAGCCCTGGCACAACGGCCTGAATTAATGAAGCACTGCCGCCGGCCACCGTTTTTAATACTTAAAGCGCAAAAGTCGCTGTCGGCACCCGTGCTCAATGTAGGTTGACCGCTATTTTCCACGTCTGAGGTGAATACTATCCCCCTGCTTACCGTCCTAGATAAACAGTGGTGATCTGGGTACGCTAGTGCCCCAGCTCTCGGCGTATGGTATCGGCACGTTCTGGCCATGTGTCGATAAAACGCGATTTTTTAAACATGATGGCGTGACATGTTTATCGCATCGACATACTAAGGCTATATGTCGATGAAAACGGTTTTTATAAACATATGAAGTGGAATCCTAACCCCCCCCTCACAACGAGTTGCCGATACTGCCGCCTGAACTGAAGTGCGTTGAAATGCGCAGCATCTCAAAGCGTGCATAAGTCCTGTATTAGCTCCCTGATAATTCATACACATTGACCCGCCTAAAATTTGAGGTAGGCGCAGAACTATGTTCACGTCTGGTCAAAGCGAAATCATGGGATTCGAAGGTTGGATGGTAACGCATGCCCGATATATTGACCAATCGTTCCGAAAATTATAGAGTCTCTACACCGGCATTCTCCAATTGCCGTATTGGCCGCCTTGGCGACATGAATCTATCAACCAGGAGGATTCAAAAATGATGGCCTTGAATCTCGGTATATTGCCTTTCAGACCTCTTTACACCCGTTTTCGAACGGTTGTTCAGAAGATGGGGACGCTGCTGTTGGTGTTGTCGGCCGGTGTCGCGGCATCGGATACGCTCTTCGCCCACGCACATGCGGCGGGGTCGGCTCAGGGCACGGCTGCAGGCACGGCCAGATCTGTTCCGTTCGTCGAACGCGCCTTGCAGAAAGGTCCCCAAGTCTTGCTGGTAGAGCTATTCGACACGACGCTCTATGTCTTCAATGACGCCCATGAAGTGGCTGGACCGGTGTTGAATGTGCTGCGCTCCTTGGGCTTCGAGCCAGTGTTGCCCGAGGGGGTGATGGTGCCGCAGTCGGGCTCGCTGCCGTTATCGCTCGACAAGCTACGGAATACCGAAACGCAGCACGTGTTCTTTATGAACTTCTCCCGCGATGAGGCATTTGTTGTGCGGACAGGCCGGGAACTGGCGACAATTGCAGAGGGAGCCTTCTATCGCATGGATGGGACGGTATCGGAAGCGTTCTCCACCCGGTGGAAAGAGGAGAACTTGCTGCCGCGTGTGAGTGATGCCATCAAACAGGGCACGCAGTAAATGTCACGTGCAAACCATCCATGTCGTCCGGAGTTTCCTATGAGTTCGCTGCCAATCTATTTTTTCGCCGAAAAATGGAATGATCATTCCTTATTTAGGTGTGATTGTGATGTACCCGTTTCTATGAAAGGAAAGATGAGTGATGAGATCACGACACAATAAGCCAGTTTTGCCCGAACAGGACGGGAGAAGGCCATCTTCCCACGGCGATCTCCCTGCCGCAGCGCACATTCCCGTTGCGCCGATCGCGATCCTGGCGGTTGCCGGCTTCCTGCTAGTGACCACGGAGTTTGTCATCATCGGCCTGATACCTGCCTTAGCGCGCGACTTCGGTGTGACCCCGTCGCAGGCCGGGCTGCTGGTATCGCTGTTCGCGTTCACCGTGACCTTCTGCGGGCCGGTATTAACCGCGCGGCTGGCCGGACGCGAACGCAAGCGCCTGTTCACGATCATTCTACTGATATTTGCCGGCGCCAACCTGATGGCGGCGATATCCCCGAACGTCTGGATATTGGCGGTGGCGCGCTTCATTCCCGCGCTGGCGCTGCCCGTGTTCTGGGGAACGGCCAGCGAGACGGCCGCACAACTGGCCGGCCCCCGGCACGCGGGACGTGCTGTCGGGCGTGTCTACCTGGGCATCTCTGCCGCCCTGGTCCTCGGGGTGCCGCTCGGCACGGTGATAGGCAATGCCATCGGATGGCGCGGCGCTTTTGCGGTCCTGGCCGGCCTGACCCTGTTGGCCGCACTGCTAATGCACGTCTGCATGCCGCGACCGCCGATGGTACCCGTGGCCTCACGATCGGGCCAGTTCAGCCTACTGAAGTCGTCCAGGTTCCTCATGCATGTCCTGCTATCCGTGCTGGTTTTCACCGCGATGTTCACTTCCTACACATTTCTGGCCGAGTTGCTGGAAGGCGTTGCGGAGATTGCACCATCGTGGGTGGGATGGTGGATGATGGGATTCGGCATCGTGGGGCTGCTGGGCAACTGGCTGGGCGGGGTCATGGCCGATCGCAATTCCCTGGGGGCCACCGTTGGTTTTCTGTTCCTGTTGGCAGTGGTCATGGTGATCCTCGTCCCGGTTGCGTCCAATCATTGGGCGTTGTCTGCGGTTTTGGCGTTCTGGGGAATCGCCTATACGGCGCTTTTCCCGATCTGTCAGATCCGGGTGATGCAGCATGGGCAGCAGGCCCAGGCGTTGGCCGGCACGCTTAATGTGTCGGCCGCCAATGCCGGTACCGGTTTGGGGGCGGTTGTTGGTGGCTGGGTTATCAGCGAGCTCGGAACGGCATTCCTCGGCTACGTGTCCGCCGCACTGGCCGTCGTGGCCGTCCTATGTGCGTTGCCGTTGTTCCGGCAGAGCAATCAATGAGGCCTTCGAACGCGGATTCGGTATGAGCCGCGCGTCCGATCTTAATGCGTGGGGTGCCGTGGCGGGAGTAATATTGGGTGTTCGTTCTTTAATTATATTAAACTGCTACAACTGAATTTAGGATCATGAACGTTGATGTCCAGCCAAAGTCGCTCTCTCCCCGGTGAAACCACACGCGGCCGGCCGCGCCAGTTCGACCCCGAAGTCGCGTTGGTGGCCGCCATGCGCGTGTTTTGGAAGAACGGCTATGCCGGTGCCAGTATCAGCACGTTGCTCAAGGCGATGGGCATCAACCGGGCCAGCATGTACGCCGCCTTCGGCAACAAGGAAGCACTGTTTCGCCAGGTGCTTGACCGCTATGAGCGCGAAAAGTCGGCCTACATGCTGGACGCTTTGCAGCAGCCTACGGCCCGTGGCGTGGCCGAACAACTTCTGCGCGGTACGCTGGCGTTGCAGGCCGAAGGCGACAATCCGCGAGGCAGCATGAGCATCGTGCATTCGGTCAGCAGCGCACCGGGCGACGAGTCTGTCCGGCAGTATGTGCTGGAACGGGGAGCGTATTGGCGCATGCGGCTCATCGAACGGATCGAGCGGGCGCAGGCCGAGGGCGACTTCGGATCAGAATTTGATGCCCGCAGCCTTGCGTTGTCGCTCAAGGCGACCACAGATGGCCTGTTGATCGCGGCCGGGACCGGTACAAGCGATGCCGAACTGAAAGGTATCGTGCAGACGTTCCTGATAATGTGGCCAGGGCGATAGCGGTTGCCGTCGGTGGTGAAAGGTTGCTGGTATTACCTGTATCTGGTGGAAGATATCTTTAGCCGAAAAATCGTAGGTCATGAAGTCCATGGGGAAGAAAGCGGCGAGTGGGCCGCGTCACTGATGGAGCGCACGGTGCTGAGTGAAGGCTGCTACCGGCAGCCCCTGGTGTTGCATGCGGACAATGGCGCGGCAATGAAGTCCCAAACGCTGAACGTAAAGCTGGAAGAGCTGAAAATCACGCCATCGCACAGCCGACCCCGGGTGAGTAATGATAATGCCTATGTGGAGTCGCTGTTCCGGACAGTGAAATATGTGCCGCAATGGCCTTCGGCAGGGTTCGGTACGCTGGACGAGGCGCGTGACTGGGTGGGTGTTTTTACGCGTTGGTATAACGAAAAGCACTATCACAGCGGTATTCGCTACGTGACGCCGGCGCAGCGCCACCGAGGCGATGACCGGGAGATACTGATGCGGCGGGATGAGGTATACCGAGCGGCGCAGGCAGCGCATCCGGAACGCTGGTCAGGAGAGACGAGAAACTGGCAGCCAATAAGTACCGTGACACTTAATCCTGAACGGGAAAAACAGGCAGCCTAAATCAGCAGGGGTGACAAAAACTTGACACTGACCGAAATCGATAAAGTGTTAACAGTTGGCTGTCTTCCTCTTCGCTTCCTTTCCTTTTTTACCTAATTTCTTTCTTAGTAAATTTTCATCAGTTTCTATTTTTGAAATCCTGACATTAAAGCCATACATTTCTAAAGATTTAATTATGTTTTTAAGGGTTAACTTTGAAAAGAAGGGTAATTCCTTTGGCAATTCTTTTTTTGTCGCTATTGCAAATACAACAGTAAACTCATAAGCATTAGGCCGAATGGAGGGGTTTATGCTTTTTAAATTATCAGGAAGTATTTTTAATAATTTTTCTCTAAACACTTCGTTGCTCAAGAAAGATTCAGCCGATACAAACCCCTGAGAAAAAAGATGACTTAGCGTACTGGAGCTCCTATAAAACTTTACGTGTATTAATTCCTTATTATGAATTAAATCGCAAAACTCGACCTTATCATGCTTTCCGCCTTGCTGAATATTACTTTTATCCAAGCAGACAAATCCAACATCAAGATCATGCACATAACTATTGTAAAACTCCTCCCTGTCATGATTGTATATGGGCAATACTCTTTCATAAGGTTTAATATTAGAAAGGAAGCCATCTACTCTTTTTATGAAATCAACATTTACTTTAAACCATTCACCAGCGCGAAGAATATAGCAATTGTTGTCATAGCTGACCTCAGCATAAAGACAATCATAAACCGGCCATTTTTTATGAGCCTTTTCATTATCATCAATGACATATATATAATGAGATTTAAACTCATTAACATTAGTTGAAATGCCTTTTGTTTTATACAATGAGTAAAGTTTTTTAAGACTTAAAGTAGTGTGATATTCATTTGAACGAGATTCAAAGCAATAACCAGATTGCTTACTCCAATCAACAATCTCTGGCTCTCCAAGCCAAAAATCTTTACATAAATTGAAATCAATTAAATAATTATCAATTTCTAAATCTAAAATATCACTCACATCAGAATCATTGACTCTTTTAACATTATCAATCCACTCAAAAGCCGCCGGAGGCTTCATTTTGGATCTAACAAATGCCTCATCAAGGATTTCTTTAATAGCACTAACTTTAGTTTCAACATTTATTATTAAAGAGTCTTTCCCTGTAACAATATCACCAAAGATATTGACATTAGATTTACCAGTTAATGTTGAAAGAAGATCCATCTCGCGATCTATATTGAATCCTTTTATACTCACCTCTTTTGTACTTTGATTTCTAGTATTTAAGGGGTTGTCTTCATAATTACTTTTATCAATGCTCCTTAATTTATCGGGATCAACAGAGTTGATTGTCACCTTTAATCCAAAATCTTTTTCAATGCAATCATTATTAATAAGATAAAACCCGGTACCAAATGAGACAAGGAATATCCTATTTAATATTAGCACCTTTAATACCGCACCTGACGTTTTTGTTTTACTAAAATCAGTATCACTAACTTCAGATTGGTTCTCTATAAGAAAATAAACCCAGTCAGGTAGCTTTTCTTCAGCCTCTCGGCGGATAAACAAAATCCCTTCCCCGCCAATTATGTTGATAACTTTTGGTTGTTTGCAATTGGCAATATTTAATATCTTTTCATCTTGTTTGTAGAAATCTTTGACGAGTGAAATCGATAGTCTCTGCTTCATGACGCATCCTTAACGTTCACGGGTAATGTAACAAACATCAATAACATTAACTTATACAGATTAGCTTATGATTTCAATGTAAAGAAGATATCACAAAAGAGAAACTGCAATGTTCTTTAAGAATAACCCTTACAAATTTATTCTTTATATTTCATTTGCTTAAAAAATGAAAAATATTATACCTAGCATTAATTACTGTGAATTTATTTAAAGTCACCGTTATATACCACATTAGCGATAGTTAAAGTTTTTAATATTGCGAAATTCCGTTACTTTTCAACACTTGCAATCTTTTTACCAAAGTCATAAGGAGTAGCAAAGGAATTGTGATTTGCGTCAAGAAAATCAGCCCACCATTGCACCATCAACCTGCGTTCATCCAGATGCTCTGAAGTATGAATGTAAGCAGCACGCACGTTGTTACGCTCGGAGTGGCTCAACTGCCGCTCTATCGCATCATCACTCCATAATCCCGACTCACCTAGCGCACCTCGTGCCATTGTCCTGAAACCATGCCCGCAAACCTCGGTCTTCGTGTCATAGCCCATAGCACGTAGAGCATTGTTAACGGTGTTTTCGCTCATGACTTTTTTTGGATCGTGATCGCCAGGAAAGAGTCTCTCGTTATTACCGCTTAACTGCTTCAACTTTTCCAGCAGAGTTAAAACCTGACGGCTTAGCGGTACAAGATGTTCCTCTTTCATCTTCATACCACGGTGAGAGTAACGAACTCCCTCTATCTCTTTGCGCTGTGCAGGAACCCGCCACAAAGCTCCTTCAAAATCGAACTCATCCCATCTTGCAAAGCGCAACTCACTGGAACGGACAAAGGTCAGCAATGAAAGCTCGACGGCTATACGCGTCATGATACGCCCACGGTATGCGGCAAGGCGCTCAAGAAATTCAGGGAAACGGTTAAAAGGTAATGCGGGGTAATGGTGAGCCTTAACCGTAGAAAGTGCCCCAGCCATATCAACAGCCGGATTAGACTCAATGTAATCGTTTTACACGGCATAGCGCATTATCGCAGTAACACGCTGCTGAAGACGTTGAGCGACATCATGCCTGCCACTGGCATCAACGGCCTTAATGGGTGCTAACAGCTGGCTGGTTTCCAGCTTACGAACATCTGCCAAACCAATATAAGGAAAAATATACAGTTCGAGGTAGCGCAGGATCCGTGAACGATGGTCATCACTCCAGCGCTTGTTACTGGCATGCCATTCGCGGGCGATCGTTTCAAAAGTATAAGCCCCGGCATTTTCAGCTTGGGCTTCTTTCTGCTCGGCTTTGGGGTCAATCCCCTGCCCTAGCATCTTTTTAGCTTCGTCACGCTTAGCACGTGCCTCAGCAAGCGTTACTGTCGGCCAGACGCCAAAGGCAAGCCGGTCCTCTTTTTTGTCGGCTGGCCGCCGGTACTTCATACGCCAGTACTTTGATCCTTTGGCCGTGACTTCGAGATACAAACCGCCTCCATCAGCCATTTTATAGTTTTTTTCTTTAGGCTTTGCAGTTTCTACCTGGCGGGCATTCAGCTTCATTTTGGGGGCACATTTCTTATCGAAGTGGAGATGCCCCCAATTATGCCCCCAGCGTGGTCTGGATTGCAACGGATACGCCCGGACGATTCAGGATGATAAGATCAGTCTCACCGTTGATTTTAAAGGTTTTTTTGGACTTCCCCGGACGGGGATGGACAGGATACTGGTGCCGAAGGCCGGAATCGAACCGGCATGCCCGAAGGCGGTTGATTTTGAATCAACTGCGTCTACCGATTTCGCCACTTCGGCACTGAAGTTAGTATACGGAAAACGAGGTGCATTATACCGTTAACGCATCCCGGCGCAATACTAATCAGCTTCAGGTGCTGCCGACTGCTGAAAAAACACCCTTCCGGGCGGGTTCATGCGGCCGGTATGTGAACCCATCCCGCGCCGGCGCCTTTTTTACCGCTGGCATCCCGGGCACCAGTAAAACGGCCGTGATGCCACCGTGGTTTTTTCTATCGGCCGGCCGCAGCGCTCGCAGGGCTTGCCCGCGCGGTGAAAGACCCGGAAGCGGAACACCGCGCCGTGGTGCTTATTGATATCGCTTTGTCCTCGGGTGGCGTAGGACAAGCGCGGGATTTCAAGGATGGCCTCGCACAGGCGGCGCAGCTGCTGCGCGCTTAAATCACGCGCCTTGTGCTGCGCGGTCAGGCCCGCCTGCCAGAGAATCTCCACCCGTAGGTAGTTGCCCAGGCCGGCGATAAACGACTGGTCCAGCAGCAGGCCGCCGAACTGGCGGCCGCTAAAGCGGGGCGACGATAGGCGATCGATGACCTCGTCCACCGTCAGGGCCATATCCAGGGCGTCGGGACCGATGCGCAGTAAAAACGGATGCGCGGCCAGTTCATCGGCGCTGAGGATTTTGATATCCGAGGCGCTGTAGAGCAGGATGGCCTGGTCGGCGTTTTCCAGGCGCACCCGCAGATCGCGTTTGGTGACCGGTGATTCCCCGGCCGCGGCCACCCGCCAGACGCCATAGAGCTGATTATGGCTGTAAAGCACCTGGCCATTGGAAAACCAGGTCAGCAGGGCTTTGCCACGGGTATCGATTTTCTCGATATGCTGGCCCACCAATCCGTCCTCATAAGGCTTAAGGTGGGGAAAAGCGAACCAGGCCCGGGTTATGGGCCTGTTTGCCATCGCCGCCAGCAGGGTATCGGCGGCGCGGCGGATTTCCGGTCCTTCCGGCATTGCTGCACTCCGTTATGTTCCGTTTATGTTTCGTTTCTGTACTTAAGATAGCACCGGCCGTCGGGAATAGTCTTAATTTGCCGTCCGGCGGGGGGTTTTCACCCGTCCGCGCTGGCGGTGCGGCGCGGGTGTGGGGTAGGTTATTCGCAGATTAACAGCCGGCGCGTCCGGCGCGACTATTTCAGGAGTATGCTTATTATGATCACCACCCACCGCAGGTTAATGGCGCTGGCCGTTGCCGCCGCGCTCTGCACCGGTTTGGCCTCGGGCGTGGCCCAGGCGGCCGGCAACTGGATGGATTCGGTTAACAGCGCGGTGACCGAGCTGAATAAATCGTCCACCGGCAACGGGTCCGGCACCGCCGGCGCCACCACCGGCAATAACGCCAGTTCACTGGCCGCCCTGTCGGGCCTGCTGAACGGCGGCGACAAGGCGTTAAGCTCCAGCAGCATGACCAATGCCGCCGGCGTGCTGCAATACTGTGTTAAAAATAACCTGCTGTCCGCCAACGGCACCTCGACGCTGAAGGACCAGTTGCTTGGCAAGCTGGGCATTACCAGCACCGCCAACGCCAAAAGCCAGGATTACCAGGAAGGCCTGGGCGGCCTGCTGACCACCGGTAAAAACGGCCAGGTGAATCTTAACGATCTGAGCAATTCACAACTGGGGCAGAAGGTGAAAACCAAGGCCTGCGATGTGGTGCTGAAACAAAGCAAGAATTTCATTTCCTAACCGCGCGGGATAAGGCGCGGGAACTACCGCGCCGGATATGCCGTCCGGCATGGCCCATGCCCGCGGGCGACAACGCCACCTATACTAAAGGGTAGTTGTAATTCTCAGACTAAGTTCAACATAAGGCACATCCACAGTCGGTTTGTGTGTATTAGTTTCCCTCCTCCGCTTATATTCGGTTATCATAAAACCGCCCTTCACATGGTAAACATAATATTAATATCATGCTATTTACACTCAATTAACTATATTATGAAACGCAACAATAATGGCAAGACATGCCAGCGCCAGCGCCCTTTCGCGGTCATTTTATGGCCTTCTCCGGCGCTGAGGCATTTCATTGGAGATATTTTCGCCTTGTCATCGTTAAAAAATAAAAGATAAAATCATTAGTCACTGAAAGCAGTACGTTAATAATTCTCATGCTATCGATATATAGGAGCAGTAGAAGCAGGATAATAATTTATTTTGCATTTATATCCGTTTAGCTATCGGATATCCCTCAAACCAGCGTTCTAGATCATGACAATTATATGAATAACTTTGATTTCAATTTATTGATAGTACTCAATGCGCTGCTGGAAGACTGTAGCGTAAATCTGGCGGCCAGGAAACTGAACGTCACCGCGCCGGCCATCAGCAAATCGCTGAATAAGATTCGGGGGCTGTTCAACGATCCCATCCTGGTGCGCAGCGGCACAAAACTGATCCCCACGCCCAAGGCTATCGCACTTAAGGAGGATGTGCGCCAACTGGTCAACCGCATTGAGTCGATGCTCAATACCAATATGGCCTTTGAACCCCATACCACCACGGTGTCCTTCACCATCGCGGCGAACGCCACCATCGTCTTTACCCTTAACGCCTCGTTATTCAGCGAAATACAGCGCAGCGCGCCGAATGTCTTTATTAATATGGTGCATGATTCGGAATTTGATGATGATTTCCTGCGCTCCAACGATATTGATCTCTACATTGGCGAAATGCGCGATCTCAATCCGGAAATTACCATCCGCACCATTCACTCGGCCAAATGTTATTTTATGTGCCGCTGCGGTCACCCTATTATTTGTGGGGATAAAAATATGGATAACTTATTGAAATATCATTTTGTCCAGACCAAGGAAAAATACCCGGCCGGGTCGGACGAAGCAATGAAATATTTTTGGTCCACGCGCCATGTGATGGGCACCACGCCCGGTTATATGGCCACCATGAACGCCATTACCCATTCCGACGCGCTGGCCATCGTGCCGGATTTTGTGGTGAATAACCTGCGTAAACTGAATATCGCGGTGGAGTTTTTCAGCGCCGATTTTGATTTGGGCAAACGCAGCATCATCCAGGCTTGGCATTCCAAGCATAATCACTCGCCCTGCCATAAATGGCTGCGCGACCTGACCAAGGTGATGTTTGTCGAGAGTATTAAATGAGTTTTTTACGGTTGTAATAAGAGAGCTGAATCTGAAGGTCGATGCAATGGGCCTGCGCCAATCCAACCCGGCGCTAACAGGTTTTGCCTGTTAGCGCGTCGGGATATCTTTACCGTTTCTTCAAGAGCAACGCCACGCTTATCACCAGGAAGGCCATGCTGGGGAGCAGCGCGCCGAACAGCGGCGGCATATTGTACACCAGGCTGAGCGGTCCGAAGATCTGATCCAACACGTAGAACAAGAAGCCGAAGCTGATACCGGTGATCATCCGCACGCCCATCGCCACGCTGCGCAGCGGGCCGAAAATAAACGACAGGGCCATCAGCATCATCACCGCCACCGAGAAGGGCGAGAAGATCTTGCTCCACATATTCAGCTGGTAGCGGCTGGCTTCCTGCCCGCTCTGCTTGAGATATTTGACATAGTCGTATAGCCCGGAAATAGACAGCGATTCCGGGTCGAGCGCCACCACGCCCAGCTTATCGGGGGTGAGGTTGGTTTTCCATTCCCCGCTGAGCGTTTGCCGGCCGGTGATCTGCTGGCTGTCGGTCAGGTCGGATTCATCCACCTGCGCCAGGCGCCAGGTGCCGTCGGTAAAGGTGGCGCTGGCGGCGTAGCGCAGCGTCTGCAGGCGGTTCTCGTGGTTGAAGTGATAGATATTCACCCCCGACAGCTGGTTGTCGCTGACCACCCGCTCGATGTAGATAAAATCGCTGCCGTCCTTGGCCCAGAGACCGTTTTGCACCGACAGCATGGAGCCGCCGTATAACGACTGCGAGCGGAAATTACGCGCCATCTGCTCGCCCTGGGGGGCGACCCATTCGCCGATGGCCATGGTCAGCAACACCAGCGGGATGGCGGTTTTCATTACCGCCGCGGCGATTTGCATGCGGGTGAAACCGGAGGCTTGCATCACCACCAGCTCGCTGCGGCTGGCCAGGGTGCCGAGCCCCATCAGCGCGCCGAGCAGCGCCGCCATCGGGAAAAAGATTTCAATATCCTTCGGCACGCTCAGCAGGGTATAGAGCCCGGCGCCCGCCGCGGAGTAATCGCCCTGCCCCACCTTGCGCAGCTGATCGACGAATTTGATGATGCCCGACAACGACACCAGCATGAACAGGGTCATCATGATGGTGTTGAAGATGGTTTTACCGATATAGCGGTCCAGTACTCCAAACATCAGGCCGCTCCTCTGATATGTAAACGTTCGCGCGCCCGTCTGAACGGTACGCTGTCCCACAGGTTAAGCAGCAGGGCGATGCCCAGGTAGGCCAGGTTGACCAGCCACATCCATATCACCGGATCAAGCTTGCCCTTGGCGCCGTTAGAGCGCAGCGAGCTTTGCAGCAAAAAGAACACCAGGTACAGCAGCATTGCGGGCAGCATGCTTAATACCCTGCCCTGGCGCGGGTTGACCGCGCTGAGCGGCACCACCATGATAGCCATGATAAACACCGATATGATAAGGGTAAGGCGCCACTGCAGCTCCGCGCGCGCTTCCGGCTGGCTGGATTGCCACAGGGCCTGCAGGGTCATCTGCTCGGCGTCGTTGTTGTTCACCGATACCGCCTGGTGGCCGATGACCGCCTGGTACTGGGTAAAATCGGTGATGCGGAAATCACGCAGCAGCGCGGTGCCCTCGTAGCGGGTGCCTTTATTGAGGTTAACCACCTGCGAGCCGTCGGGACGCTGGGTCATATGGCCCTGGTCCGCCACCACCACCGAGGGGCGCGAGTTACCATGCGGGCGCAGCTGCGCGAGGAAGACGTTCTGGAATTCCTGCCCTTTGACGTTGCCGACAAAGAGGACGGAGTTGCCGTTTTGCGCCGCCTGGAACTGCCCGCCCACCATGGCGGCCATGCTGGGGTTGGCCTTGGCCTCCGCCAGCACCTCGTCCTGGTGCCGGGACGACCAGGGCGACAGCCAGATGACATTGGCGGCCGCGAATAACGCCGTCAGCACGCTTAACAGCAGCGCCGCCTTGATCAGTACGCTCTTGCCCAGCCCGCATGCGTGCATGACGGTTATTTCGCTTTCGGCATACAACCGGCTCAGGGTCATCAGTAACCCAAGGAACAGGCTAAGGGGAAGAATCAACTGCGCCATTTCCGGCACGCCTAAACCGAGCAGGGATAACACCAGGTTTGTCGGGATATCGCCGTCTACCGCCGCGCCCAAGACCCGCACCAGCTTCTGACAGAAAAAAATCAGCAGCAGGATAAACAGGATGGCCAGCTGGCTTTTAAAGGTTTCCCGAACCAGATATCTAATGATGATCACGCTTATTTCGCCTGTGAAAACTTGTCTTTTTGCAGGAAAATCGATAATTTCTTCGCTAATGCACTATTAATGCGTATCAATTAGTCACCTTTATCGCCAGATAGAGTATAACAACATTAAGCGTTCGGCTGTGCTATGAGAACGCACTGATTATTGCCGGAATAACGTCCTTTGCGTCGTTCAGATTAACACATAAGAGTTAATGCAAAGGCGGGGGATACGATAGGGAATGAAATATTTTATCCCGGTTGGCCGTCTTTGTCTTTAAGATTCAGGAGAGTGCATGGAGTTCAGTGTAAAAAGCGGTAGCCCGGAAAAACAACGCAGTGCCTGTATTGTCGTCGGCGTCTTCGAACCGCGCCGTCTGTCGCCGATTGCCGAACAGCTCGACAAAATCAGCGATGGTTATATCAGTGCCTTACTGCGCCGCGGCGAACTGGAAGGGAAGGTGGGCCAGACATTGCTGCTGCACCATGTTCCCAATGTGCTTTCCGAGCGTATCCTGCTTATCGGATGCGGCAAGGAACGCGAGCTGGATGAGCGCCAGTACAAGCAGGTGATCCAGAAAACCATTAATACGCTGAATGACACCGGATCAATGGAAGCCGTCTGCTTTTTGACCGAACTGCATGTCAAGGGGCGTAACACCTACTGGAAAGTGCGCCAGGCGGTGGAAACCTCCAAAGAGTCGCTTTATACCTTCGACCAGCTGAAAAGCAATAAGGCCGAACCGCGCCGGCCGCTGCGCAAGATGGTGTTTAACGTGCCCACCCGCCGCGAGCTTACCGGCGGCGAGCGCGCCATCCAGCATGGACTGGCCATCGCCTCCGGCATCAAGGCCGCGAAGGACCTGGGCAATATGCCGCCCAATATCTGCAATCCGGCCTACCTGGCATCCCAGGCGCGCCAGCTGGCGGATAAGTACGGCAAGACCACCACCACCCGCGTTATCGGCGAGCAGCAGATGAAAGAGCTGGGCATGAACGCCTATCTGGCGGTCGGCCAGGGCTCGCAAAACGAATCTCTGATGTCGGTTATCGAATATAAGGGCAATCCGGACCCGGAAGCGCGTCCGATCGTGCTGGTGGGCAAAGGCTTGACCTTTGATGCCGGCGGCATCTCCATCAAGCCCGCCGACAGCATGGACGAGATGAAATACGATATGTGCGGCGCCGCCACCGTGTACGGCGTGATGCGCATGGCGCTGGAGCTGAGCCTGCCGCTGAACCTGGTGGGCGTGCTGGCGGGATGCGAGAATATGGTCGACGGGCGATCCTTCCGTCCCGGCGATGTGCTGACCACCCTGTCCGGCCAGACGGTGGAAGTGCTGAATACCGACGCCGAGGGGCGGCTGGTGCTGTGCGACGCGCTGACCTATGTCGAGCGTTTCGACCCCGAGCTGGTGATTGACGTCGCCACCCTGACCGGCGCCTGCGTTATCGCCCTGGGCCATCACTTGACCGGGCTGATGTCCAACCATAATCCGCTGGCCCACGAGCTTATCGCCGCCGCCGAGCAGTCGGGCGACCGCGCCTGGCGCCTGCCGCTGGGAGATGAGTTCCAGGAGCAGCTGGAGTCCAATTTCGCCGATATGGCCAATATCGGCGGGCGGCCGGGCGGCGCCATTACCGCCGGCTGCTTCCTGTCCCGTTTCGCCCGCAAATACAGCTGGGCGCATCTGGATATCGCCGGCACCGCCTGGCGTTCGGGCAAGGCCAAAGGCGCCACCGGGCGTCCGGTCTCCATGCTGGCGCAGTTTCTGCTCAAT
The DNA here is from genome assembly GCF_046352915.1 of Sodalis sp. C49. Taxonomy (NCBI): domain Bacteria; kingdom Pseudomonadati; phylum Pseudomonadota; class Gammaproteobacteria; order Enterobacterales; family Bruguierivoracaceae; genus Sodalis; species Sodalis sp. C49. Next base: position 3,232,761 of record NZ_CP163303.1, read on the forward strand.
CGCTCCGGTCTCAACGGTGACGAGTAGGCCTAAAAAAGGTAAACTTGTCCGGGCGGCCCAGGCCGCCCGTTATTTTTCCGTTCTCCCCCTCAGGCTTGACTAAAACGGTACATGAAAAACGCAACCTTTTATCTTCTCGACCGGCAGGATCTCCAGGAAGGGCTTAGCCCCATGGAGCGGCTGGCCTGCGATCTGGCGGCGCTCCACTGGCGCGCCGGCAAAAGGGTGCTGATAGCCTGTGACGACGAGGAGCAGGCGCTGAGGCTGGACGAAGCCTTATGGCAGCGGGACCCGGCCGCCTTTGTTCCCCATAACCTGGCGGGCGAGGGGCCGCGCTATGGCGCGCCGGTGGAGCTGTGTTGGCCCAAGCGCCGCGGCAATGCGCCGCGCGAGCTGCTGATAAGCCTGCTGCCGCAGTGCGCGGATTTTGCCTCCGCTTTCCATGAAGTGATAGACTTCGTCCCGGACGAAGACGCATTAAAACAGTTGGCGCGCGACCGGTATAAAGCCTATCGCAGCGTCGGCTTCCAATTGACCACGGCCACGCCGCCAACGCAGTGAAATACGACGCATAATGGAAAAGACATATAACCCGCACGATATCGAGCAGCCGCTGTACGAGCACTGGGAAAAACAGGGCTATTTCAAGCCGCATAACGATACCAGCAAAGAAAGCTTCTGCATCATGATCCCGCCGCCGAACGTGACCGGCAGCCTGCATATGGGTCATGCCTTTCAGCAGACCATTATGGACATTATCGTGCGTTACCAGCGCATGCAGGGTAAAAACACCCTGTGGCAGGTGGGGACCGATCACGCGGGCATCGCCACGCAGATGGTGGTGGAGCGTAAAATCGCCGCCGAAGAGGGCAAGACCCGCCACGATTACGGCCGCGACGCCTTTATCGAAAAAATCTGGCAGTGGAAGGCGGAATCCGGCGGCACCATTACCCGCCAGATGCGCCGCCTGGGCGCCTCGGTGGATTGGGAGCGCGAGCGCTTTACCATGGACGCCGGGCTGTCCGAGGCGGTGAAGGAAGTGTTCGTCCAGCTGTTCAAGCAGGATTTGATTTACCGCGGCAAACGCCTGGTGAACTGGGATCCCAAGCTGCGCACCGCCATTTCCGATCTGGAGGTGGAAAACCGCGAATCCCAGGGATCCATGTGGCACCTGCGCTACCCGCTGGCCGACGGCGCCAGGACCGCGGACGGCCGGGACTACCTGGTGGTGGCCACCACCCGTCCGGAAACCATGCTGGGCGATACCGGCGTGGCGGTGAACCCCGCGGACCCGCGCTATAAAGACCTGATCGGCAAATTCGTCCTGTTGCCGCTGGTCGGCCGCCGCATCCCCATCCTCGGCGACGAGCATGCCGATATGACCAAGGGCACCGGCTGCGTGAAGATCACCCCGGCCCATGACTTTAACGACTATGAGGTCGGCAAGCGCCACGGCCTGCCGATGATCAATATCCTGACCCTGGACGGCGATATCCGCGAACAGGCGGAAGTGTTCGACACCCTGGGCGAGGCCAGCGACGCCTGGAGCGGCGAGATCCCGGCCGAATTCCGCTCCCTGGAGCGTTTTGCCGCCCGCAAGGCGGTGGTCGCCGCCTTCGACGCCCTGGGCCTGCTTGATGAAATCAAACCCCATGCCCTGACCGTGCCTTACGGCGATCGCGGCGGCGTGGTGATTGAACCCATGCTGACCGATCAGTGGTATGTGCGTACCGCGCCGCTGGCCAAGGTGGCCATCGAGGCGGTGGAAAACGACGCTATCCGGTTCGTGCCGAAGCAGTATGAAAATATGTATTTCAGCTGGATGCGCGATATCCAGGACTGGTGTATTTCCCGCCAGCTGTGGTGGGGACATCGCATCCCGGCCTGGTACGACGCCGCCGGCAAGGTCTATGTCGGGCGCGACGAGGCCGAGGTGCGCCGCGAAAACGGCCTTGACGCCTCGGTGGCGCTGCGCCAGGACGAGGACGTGCTGGATACCTGGTTCTCCTCCGGCCTATGGACCTTCTCCACCCTGGGCTGGCCGGAGCCGACCGAGGCGCTGAAGACCTTCCACCCCACCAGCGTGCTGGTGAGCGGGTTTGATATTATCTTCTTCTGGATCGCCCGCATGATCATGCTGACCATGCATTTCGTCAAGGATGAACAGGGGCGTGCGCAGGTGCCGTTCAAGACCGTGTATATGACCGGCCTTATCCGCGACGACGAAGGCCAAAAGATGTCGAAATCCAAAGGCAACGTTATCGACCCGCTGGACATGGTGGACGGCATCTCGCTGCCGGCGCTTATCGAAAAGCGCACCGGCAATATGATGCAGCCGCAGCTGGCGGACAAAATCCGCAAGCGCACCGAAAAGCAGTTCCCCAACGGCATCGAGCCGCACGGCACCGACGCGCTGCGCTTTACCCTGGCGGCGCTGGCGTCCACCGGGCGCGATATCAACTGGGATATGAAGCGCCTGGAAGGCTATCGCAACTTTTGTAATAAGCTGTGGAACGCCAGCCGCTTTGTGCTGATGAACACCGAGGACCAGGATTGTGGCCAGCATGGCGGCGAGATGAGCCTGTCGCTGGCGGACCGCTGGATCCTGGCGGAATTCAACCGTACGGTAAAAGCCTATCGCGACGCGCTTGACGGCTACCGCTTCGATATGGCGGCCAATATCCTCTATGACTTTACCTGGAACCAGTTCTGCGACTGGTATCTTGAGCTGACCAAACCGGTCATGACCGGCGGCGCCGAGGCCGAATTGCGCGGCACCCGCCATACCCTGGTGGAGGTGCTGGAAGGCCTGCTGCGCCTGGCGCATCCCATAGTGCCGTTTATTACCGAAACCATCTGGCAGCGGGTGAAAGTGCTCAAGGGCATTACCGACGATACGCTGATGCTGCAAGCCTTCCCGCAGTTTGACGCCACGCTTGACGATACGCAGGCGCTGGCGGACGTGGAATGGATTAAACAGCTGGTTATCGCCGTGCGCACCATTCGCAGCGAGATGAATATCGCCCCCGGCAAACCGCTGGATGTCCTGGTGCGCGGCGCCACGGCGCTGACCCGCCGGCGGATTGCGGATAACAAGAGCTTTATCCAGACGCTGGCGCGGCTGCAGAGCCTGGATATCCTGGCGGACGGCGAGAAAGGCCCGGTCTCCATCGTCAAGCTGGTGGAGGAAGGCGAACTGCTGATCCCGATGGCGGGCATTATCGACAAAGCCCTGGAGCTGGACCGGCTGGCCAACGAAGTGCTGAAAATCGATACCGAGATCGGGCGCATCGAGAGCAAGCTGTCCAACGAAGGTTTTGTCGCCCGCGCGCCGGAAGCGGTGGTGGCGAAAGAGCGGGAAAAACTGGCGGGTTATGCCGACGCCAAGGCCAAGCTGCTGGAGCAGCAGGCGACCATCGCCAATTTATAGCTGACAACGAAAGCGTCACCCGCGGGCGTTTGCCGGTCAGGCCATGCCCGCGGGCATGAGGGCGAGCATAAATCGTCCCTGGCGACATAGACGCGCGCTTATGGCTCACACGGAGGTGAGCCATAAGCGCGTGCCAACGTCCGCGCCGTCGTGCAAAGACGTGGGCGCTCGCTCGGTTCCCGTCCCGGCACACCCGCTTTCAGCGCGTGTGGAGGTTTGCCGGCAATCGACAAAAGTTTAACCTCCGTTTAATTTATTTGCATCCGCCGCCCGCGCGATGCTATTACTCATAACAATAAATCCAGAAGGCTTAGTGTCTTTTTTCTTTTTTGGGTAATGACGATGTCCACAGCTACTTCAGTCAATATTCTGGTGCGCCCCATTACGCCGGAAGATAACCATGCCATTGCCGACGTCATTCGCCAGGTATCGGCCGAGTTCGGCCTGACGGCGGATAAAGGCTATACCGTCTCCGACCCGAACCTGGATAATCTGTACCAGCTCTACAGCCAGCCGCGCAGCGCGTACTGGGTGATTGAGTTTGAAGGCAGGATTGCCGGCGGCGGCGGCATTGCCCCGCTGGCCGGCGCGGATGTGGGGATATGTGAACTGCAGAAGATGTATTTTTTATCGGTCCTGCGCGGGCGCGGCCTGGCCCATGAGCTGGCGCTCAAGGCGCTGGACTTTGCCCGCGGGCAGGGGTTTACCCACTGTTACCTGGAAACCACCGCCACCCTGACCCGGGCCATAGCGCTGTATGAACGGCTGGGGTTTGGGCATATCGCCGGGCCGATGGGCCACACCGGACATGTGGATTGCGAAGTCACGATGCTTAAGCCTTTGATCTGACGGCGCGTATGGCCTTAGTGGCGGGTGCCGTTGTCGTCCTGATCCAGAAGGCCGCGCGCCGGCGGGGCCGAGCCGTCAATCCCCTCTTCGCCGTCCTCATCCGCTTCGTCGTCTTCGTCGTCTTCGCCGTCTTCAAAATACGTGCCCCAGCCGTCATAGTTGACGCCCAGGCGCTCGGCCAAGGTAAACAGCTGTTCGACCTGGGTGTCGATAAGTTCCGCGTTCAGCGCGATTTCGCTGACGGCGTCGCAGCACATCAGCACGGAGCCGTCTTCCACTTCCAGCTCTTCGGCATCGGTGACTTCATAACCCAGCTTGAAGGCTTCGACCGCGGCTTTTTCCAGCGTATCGAAATTCTCGGCGGACAGATGGTGTTCAATGGTGTAAAGCGCTTCCGGATCGCTGCCATCTTCCAGCAGCTCTTCGATTATCAAACGCGTTTCGTCACGCTGCTCTTCCAGAAATTGATGTGCCATGCCCTCAATCCTCAATGCGTCGGTCGGCCTGTTAGGAACCTATTTTCCCACAGCCGGGGGTAAGGCTCCAGCTTAAACATGAAAGAATTGATATCAACACTTGAAATTGAATATTCATACATATAAAGTGAATTTAAATTCAATTTACAATTGATTAAGACCGGAGAACGCCGCATATGAGCCAGTTCTATCACCGTCATTTCCTGAAGTTATTGGATTTCACGCCCGCCGAGATCCATGAATTACTGGCCCTGGCCGCCAGCCTGAAGCGGGAAAAACAGTCCGGGCGGGAAACACCGCGCCTGGCGGGTAAAAATATCGCGCTCATCTTCGAAAAAGACTCGACCCGCACCCGCTGCTCTTTCGAAGTCGCCGCATTCGATCAGGGCGCGCGCGTCACCTATCTCGGCCCGAGCGGCAGCCAGATCGGACATAAGGAATCCATTAAGGATACCGCCCGCGTCCTGGGCCGGCTTTACGACGGCATTCAATACCGCGGCTACGGTCAGGAGATCGTCGAGACACTGGCGCGCCATGCCGGCGTGCCGGTGTGGAACGGGTTAACCACCGAGTTCCACCCTACCCAGTTACTGGCCGATCTGCTGACCATGCAGGAACACCTGCCGCAGAAAACCTTCGCGCAGATGGCGTTCGCCTACGTGGGGGACGCCCGTAACAATATGGGCAACAGCATGCTGGAAGCGGCGGCGCTGACCGGCCTGGATTTACGCCTGGTCGCCCCCAGCGCCTGTTGGCCGGATAAGCGGCTGGTGGCCCATTGCCGCGAACTGGCGCAACAGCGCGGCGGCAATATTACCCTGACCGAGGATATCGCGGCGGGCGTGCGCGAGGTGGATTTTATCTACACCGACGTTTGGGTTTCCATGGGCGAGGAGAAAGCCCTGTGGGGAGAGCGTATCGCCCTGCTGCGTCCCTACCAGGTCAATATGGCGATGCTCCGGCTGACCGGCAACCCAGAGGTGAAATTTCTGCACTGCCTGCCCGCGTTCCATGACGACCAGACCGGCGTAGGCAAACAAATGGCCGAACAATATGGCCTGGCCGGCGGCATGGAAGTGACCGACGAGGTGTTTGAATCGGCGCACAGCCTGGTATTCGATCAGGCGGAGAACCGGTTGCACACCATCAAAGCGGTGATGGTGGCAACGCTCGCGCGGGAATAAGCCGGCGTACTATCTGTTCAGCGAACCAGGGCGGTGTCGATTTTCACCACCGCTTTGCGCACATGGGCCGGCGCGCCGACCGCGCACAGCGGTTTATGCACTTCGCCGGGGTAATACACCACAAAGTCGCCCGCCTGCATCACAAACTGTTTTTCCTGCTCGCCCGCGGCCAGGAAGGCAATATCCTTATCCGCCAGCCAGTCGGTATCGGTCTTGCCCGCCGGCAGGTTGCTGAAGGTCATGCCTTCCACGCCGTCCAGCACGATCTGGATATCGAGATATTTAGCGTGGAACTCGGCGCGGCGCTTTTCCAGCAGATCGGTGCTGTCGTTGGAGATCAGCACAAATACCCGGTCGCCGTCGATATCATGCTTACCCAGCGGCGTCTCGCTGGTAATGTGTTGTTTGACATAGTCGATGGCGTCACGCAGCTTGGCGGGCAGATAAGGCACGAGATCGAGATGATGGATATTACCGGTGATCATAATTTTTCCTTAAAATGAAATATCGTTTCATTATAAATCAGATTGCGCGCGAAAAAAGAGAGTTATTTAACACTTATTTTGATTAGCAAGCCAATCGTTTGCTTATTCATAAATATCGGCGTTTTGGCCCTTGAAGTGTGCCGGCACGCGCGTATAATTCCGGGCAATTTGCCGGGAGGATCAATGAACAGCTGCGTGATTTTTGCTGCCTATGACTGCCGCCGCCTGCCCGCAGGCGGCCAGCTGCCGTTGCTGCTCCCGTTGCCCGTTTTTATCTATCCGTATCAGGCCCCTCGTTGAGGGGCTTTTTTTTGCGCGCTATCCCAAACCGCGATCTACACTTGCGCAAGGCCGGCGTCAACGACACCCGTAAGGAGGACATACATGGCTAACCCCCTTTATCAAAAACACATCATTTCCATTAATGACCTGAACCGCGAGGAGCTGGAGCTGGTACTGCGCACCGCAGCCGGCCTGAAAGCCCGTCCGCAACCGGAGCTGTTGAAACATAAAGTGGTGGCCAGCTGTTTTTTTGAAGCCTCCACCCGTACCAGGCTGTCGTTTGAAACCGCCATCCACCGCCTGGGCGCCTCGGTGGTCGGGTTCTCCGACGCCGGCAATACCTCGCTGGGCAAAAAGGGCGAAACCCTGGCGGACACTATTTCGGTTATCAGCACCTACGTCGACGCCATCGTCATGCGCCATCCGCAGGAGGGGGCCGCCCGGCTCGCCACCGAATTTTCCGGCGGCGTGCCCATCCTCAACGCCGGCGACGGCGCCAACCAGCACCCGACCCAGACCCTGCTTGACCTGTTTACCATTCAGGAAACCCAGGGACGGCTGAATAACCTTAACGTGGCCCTGGTGGGCGACCTGAAGTACGGCCGCACCGTCCACTCCCTGGCCCAGGCGCTGGCCAAGTTCGACGGCAATCACTTTTTCCTGATCGCGCCGGAAGCGCTGGCGATGCCCGCCTATATCCTGAATATGCTGGCGGATAAAGGCATCGGGTACAGCGTGCATGCCACCATCGAGGAAGTGATGCCGCAGCTGGATATCCTGTATATGACCCGGGTGCAGAAAGAACGGCTGGATCCGTCGGAATACGCCAACGTCAAGGCTCAGTTTGTGCTGCGCGCCGTGGATCTGCTGAAGGCGCGCGCGAATCTCAAGGTGCTGCATCCGCTGCCCAGGGTGGATGAAATTGCCCACGAGGTGGACGCCACGCCCTACGCGTATTATTTCCAGCAGGCCGGCAACGGCATTTTCGCGCGCCAGGCGTTATTGTCCCTGGTGTTAAACGATCAACTGGCAGGCTAAGGGGAAAGAGAATGACTCAGGATAATAAACTGCAGGTCGAGGCAATCAAGCGCGGCACGGTGATCGACCATATCCCGGCGCAGGTGGGTTTTAAGCTGCTGACCCTGTTTAAGCTGACCGCCACCGATCAGCGCATCACCATCGGGTTGAACCTGCCGTCGAACCAGTTGGGGAAAAAAGATCTGATCAAGATCGAGAACGTGTTCCTTACCGAACAGCAGGCGAACCAGCTGGCGATGTACGCCCCCCACGCCACCGTGAATCGTATCGATAACTATGAAGTGGTGCGCAAGCTGACCCTGACGCTGCCGGATCGCATCGACGGCGTGCTGACCTGCCCCAACAGCAACTGCATCAGCCGCAGCGAGCCGGTGGCCTCGGGTTTTACGGTCAAAAGCCGCGACAGCCAGGTGCACCTGAAATGCAAATATTGTGAAAAAGAGTTCGAGCATCAGGCGGTTATCCAGAACGCCTGAGCTGGGCACGCGCCGGTTTAGTCCTTATAATGGCCGGCAACGCTTTTTGATTCGCCTATCAACCCCAGGAGCCAGCATGTCCCGTATTATCAGTACTGAAAACGCACCGGCCGCCATCGGACCCTACGTTCAGGCGGTCGATCTCGGCACTATGCTTTTCACCTCAGGCCAGATCCCCATTAACCCGCAAACCGGGCTGGTGGCCGATGATATCGCGGCGCAGGCCCGTCAATCGCTGGACAACGTGCGGGCGATTGTGGAAGCCGCCGGCCTGAAGGTGGCGGATATTATTAAAACCACGGTGTTCGTCAAGGATTTAAACGACTTCGGCACCGTCAACGCCGCTTACGAAGCTTTTTTCACCGAACATAACGCGCCCTTCCCGGCCCGTTCATGCGTGGAAGTGGCGCGCCTGCCGAAAGACGTGCAGATTGAAATCGAGGCCATCGCCGTACGGCGCTAGGCCATGACAGGCGCGCCCGGCGCCTTAGTTAATCCAGTTTTCAATCAGCAAACCCTCGACCCGGCTGAATTCCGCCGGGTTGTTGGTGACGACGACCAAACCCTCGCTGCGGGCATGGGCCGCGATATGCACCTCGTTTACCCCTATCGGCAGGCCCGTCTGTTCCAGATGGGCCAGGATATCGCCATAATGCCGCGCCGCTTTCGCGCCATACCCCAGGACTTCCATGCGCGAAACAAAACTCTCCACCGCCCGGTAATTGCGCGCCGCATCCGCGCTTTTTTCCGCGGCGTGCATCAGCTCGGCCAGCGTAATGGACGATAACACCATGCGCCCCGCATTGGCGTTAAACAGGTCAAGCATCTCAAGCGGACGCCGTTTTATCACGTAGATGACAAAATTCGTCTCGAGCATATATTTATACATTAAAAGGACTCACGCTCAGGTTGCGGTTGAGAGGGTCTTTCCTCCGGAAAATCTTCCGAGACCGCCGGGTCGGTCAAAAAAAAGCTATCCCAGCGGTGCTGCGCGGGAGAGATAATCCGCTCATTCCCCACCGCGCGGACATTCACCACCTTCACATCATCGGCAAAGCGTAACTCAGCCGGGATGCGCACGGCCTGCGAGCGATTATTGATAAAGATTGTACTCGTGGACATCCAACCTCTCCTTTAGCCTGTTTATTCATCAAATTATACGTCATTACGGTATATAGCAAGTGTATATGGCAGGCAAGCGTCCGCGTGCAACAGGTTAATTTTACGCACCATTTTGGGGAGAAAACGGCGACGGCGGCGTTGCGCGCACTAAAATAATGCAGGCGGACGCCCCGCGGCATGGTTTTCTCCGGTGGCCGCGGTTCCCGGGCTGGCGCGTTTTATGCATGGGTTGTCAATGGAGCTGCTAACGGGGTTTTATCAGCGTTGATGGGCCAGCAAAGGTAAACAGATGATTAAAATAAATCTTTCCGGGTCGCCCTTTTTTGATGAGATGCTGTTGGCCGACGGCGGACATCGCGGCCACTACGGCGCTTACTGGCAATGGCTGCAGCAGGCGGACCGGCAGGCCATTCAGCAGAAAAAAGAAGAAGCCGAGCTGTTGTTTCACCGGGTTGGCATTACCTTTAACGTCTACGGAGAAGAGGGCGGCACCGAGCGCTTGATCCCGTTCGACAGCGTGCCGCGCATTATCCCGGCCAAGGAGTGGGCCTGGATGGATCGCGGCATTCGCCAGCGGGTCAAGGCCCTGAACGCGTTCCTTTATGATATCTACCACGGGCAAAATATCCTAAAGGCGGGTATCGTGCCGACGGAACAGGTGCTGGCCAACGAACAATACCAGCCCTGCATGCAGGGGATCGATCTGCATAATAATACCTATGCGCATATCGTCGGCACCGATATGGTGCGCAACAGCGACGGGCACTATTATGTGCTGGAAGATAACCTGCGCACGCCGTCCGGCGTTTCCTATATGCTGGAAAACCGCAAAATGATGATGCGGCTTTATCCGGATCTGTTCGCCAGCCAGCATATCGCCCCCATCGAGCGCTATCCTTTCGACCTGCTGCAAACCCTGCGCGAAAGCACGGCGGTGGAAGACCCGACGGTGGTGGTGATGACGCCGGGGCGTTTTAACAGCGCCTACTTCGAGCACAGTTTCCTGGCGCAGCAGATGGGCGTGGAGCTGGTGGAGGCCGCCGATCTGTTCGTCAAACAGGGCGCGGTTTATATGCGCACCACCGAGGGACCGTGCAAGGTGGATGTGATCTACCGCCGTATCGACGACGCCTATATCGATCCGCTGGCCTTTCGCGCCGACTCCACGCTGGGCGTGCCCGGGCTGCTGTCGGTCTACCGCGCCGGCGGCGTGGTGTTGGCCAACGCGCTGGGCACCGGGGTGGCGGATGATAAATCCATTTATCCCTATGTGCCGGAGATGATCCGGTTTTATCTTTCCGAAGAGCCCATCCTCGGCAATATCCCCACCTGGCAGTGCCGCGATCCCAGCGCCCTGTCCTACGTGCTGGCCAACCTGGAAAAGCTGGTGGTGAAAGAGGTGCACGGCGCCGGCGGCTACGGCATGCTGGTGGGGCCGAAAGCCTCGCGCGCCGAACTGGCTGAATTCCGCCAGCGCCTGCTGGCCAACCCCAGCAACTATATCGCCCAGGAGACGCTGGCGCTGTCCACCTGCCCGACCTTTGTCGAGGAAGGCCTGGCGCCGCGCCATATCGACCTGCGGCCGTTCGCCCTGACCGGCGACGAGGTGCGGCTGGTGCCGGGCGGGCTGACCCGGGTGGCGCTGAACGCCGGCTCGCTGGTGGTGAACTCGTCCCAGGGCGGCGGCACCAAGGATACCTGGATTATGGAGGACGACGCATGCTAAGCAGAACCGCCAGCGAACTCTACTGGATGGCCCGATACCTGGAGCGGGCCGAAAGCATTGCCCGGGTATTGGACGTGACCTATAAGCTGTCGCTGATGCCGCTGCGCAGCCAGCAAAACGAGGATTTAACCCTGCCGCTTAACCTGACCGGCACCCACGAGCTGTTTGCCGAGCATTATCCCCGCCTGAGCATGACCAATCTGCTGAACTTTTTCGCCCTGGATCCCCACAATCCGAGCAGCATCTACAGCTGCTTCGAGGTGGCCTGGAACAACGCCCATGCGGTGCGCGGCAGCCTGTCATCCGAGGTGTGGGAAAGCATTAACGCCACCTGGATCGAAATGAAGCTGATGCGCGGCAAGGGCGTGGCCAAGGTGGGCACCGATGCGTTCTTTGACTGGGTCAAGGAACGGGCGCACCTGTTCCGCGGCGCCATGTTCGGCACCCTGCTGCGCAACGACGCCCTGTGTTTTATCCGCCTCGGCACGCTTATCGAGCGCGCCTACGCCACGGCGCAATTGCTGGGCGTCAAGGACCAGCAGCTGGATGCCGACTCCGATCCGGTGCGCGAATATTATCGCCTCGATACCCTGCTGCGCGCGGTCAGCGCCCGCGAGGCCTACCACAGCCTGTATAAACATCCCGTCAGCCGCGAAACGGTGGCCGAGCTGCTGGTGCTGCGCAACGATATGCCGCGCTCCCTGCGCGCCTGTGTGGGCGATGTGGTGCAGCAGTTGGAGCGGATCGGCGGCCAGCGGGCCAATGTGCCCCGGCGGCTGGCCCATACCCTGAACGTGGAGCTGCGCTTCAGCACGCTGGATGAAGTGCTGGCGCTGGGGTTGCAGGCTTATATGATGCAATTCCAGGGCAAGATCAACGCGCTGGCGGAAAGCATTAACCATACGTATCTGGAGGCGTTATGAAACTGGCCGTCGATCACCTGACCCATTATCGCTACGATCACGAGGTCAAATTCAGCACGCAATACCTGCGCCTGACGCCGCAGAACACCGCCCGGCAACGGATTATGGAATGGTCGCTTAACCTGCCGGAGCAGGCGACGCAGGTTATCGACGGCTTCGGCAACCTGCAGCATGTGCTGACCCTCGACCGGCCGCATGAGGTGATCGCCATCCGCGCCAAAGGCGTGGTGGAGATTGCCGATAACAGCGAGGAAATCATGGAGGAATGCGGCCCGCTGTCGCCGCTGGTCTTCTTGCGTCCCAGCCCGCTGACGCGGGCGGACGAGGCCATCCGCACTTTCGCCGCGCGTTATTACCGCGCCGCCGCCGCGGACGAAAGCCTGCGCGAACTGATGGCGGAACTGCGCGAACGCATGCCCTATACCCCCGGCGCCACCCAGGTGCAGGATTCGGCGGCTAAAGTATTTGCCGCCCAGCACGGAGTCTGTCAGGATCATTCCCATGTATTCCTGGCCTGTTGCCGCAGCCTGCATATCCCCGCGCGCTACGTCAGCGGCTATATTTACAGCGAAGACACCAAACACGTGGCGATGCACGCCTGGGTGGAAGTGTGGCTGAACGAGCACTGGCAGAGTTTCGATATTACCAATAACACCTGTAACCCCAGCCAGCACCTGAAGCTGGCGGTCGGCTTCGATTATCTCGACGCCTGCCCGGTGCGCGGCTCGCGTATCGGCGGCGGCTACGAAGAGATGTTTTCAGAAGCGACGGTGGAGCAGACCGAGGGAAGCCGCCCGCCAGGCAAGGAGAGCCAGGCCGGCGCCCAACAACAATAACCTGCATAACGAGGATATATTTCTATGACCTACTGCGTGGCGATGCGCCTGTCGGACGGACTGGTGTTTGCCTCCGACTCCCGTACCAATGCCGGAGTGGATCATATCTCGACCTTCCGTAAGCTGCATGTCCTGCATCAGGACAGCGAGCGCACGCTGGTGCTGCAAAGCGCCGGCAACCTGGCGACCACCCAGAGCATCATCAACCTGCTGCGGCTGCGCACCCGGGATATGGAACGGCCGAACCTGCTGACCGTGCCCACGCTGTTCGACGCCGCCAGCCTGATTGGCGAAACGGTGCGGGAAGTTATTTTCCGCGACAGCAGCGCGCAGCAAAGCGGTTCCAGCACCGATTTCAGCTGCAGCATCCTGCTGGGCGGGCAAATCGCCGGCGAAGGGCCCCGGCTGTTCCATATCTACCCGGAGGGCAATTTTATCGAGGCCACGGAAGATACCCCCTACTTTCAGATTGGCGAGAGCAAATACGGCAAACCGATTATCGACCGGGTATTGTCCTTTGACACCCCCCTGGAACAGGCCATGTGCTGCGCGCTGATTTCCATCGATTCGACGCTGCGCAGCAACCTGTCGGTGGGCCTGCCGCTGGATGTGATGATCTATCGCCGCGACAGCTTCGCCAGCGACGAGCAGTATCGCATTACCGAGCAGCACCCCTACTTCGCCACTATCCGCAAAGCCTGGGCCGAAGGACTGCTGAACACCTTCCTGCAGCTGCCGCCGCTGAAGCTGGCGGAGAATTAGCCGGCGCGGGACGAGGCTTGGCGCCGGCGTGCACTTATTGCCAGCCATACCGGCGCACGAACCAGCCTTTCATGGACTGGACCAGCGCCATATAGCCGGCGAGTATCGCCACCAGCCAGGGCCAGTAGCCGCCCGGCAGCGCCTGCAGGTGCAGGAATCCGGCCAGCGGCGTAAAGGTCATGCCGACGGTGGCGGCGATGACCGCCAGGGTGGTGATGCCAAGCTGCCAGGACGGGCGACTGTGCAAAAACGGTATTTTACGCGTGCGCAGCATATGCACCACCAGGGTTTGCGACAGCACGCCCACCACAAACCAGCCGGTCTGGAACAGAGTCTGTTGCTCGGGCGTGTTGGCTTTGAATACCCACCACATCAGGCAAAAGGTCAGGATATCGAAGATGGAGCTGATGGGGCCGAAAAACACCATAAAACGCCCCAGGTCCCCGCTGCGCCACCGTTGCGGGCGCCGTAGCTGCTCCTCGTCCACCTTATCGAACGGGATGGCAATCTGCGAGATATCATAAATCAGGTTCTGCACCAGCAGATGCAGCGGCAGCATCGGCAGGAACGGTAAAAAGGCGCTGGCCACCAGCACGCTGAAGACATTGCCGAAGTTGGAGCTGGCGGTCATGCGGATATACTTCATCATATTAACGAAGGTGCGCCGGCCCTCGATTACGCCCGCCTCCAGCACCATCAGGCTTTTTTCCAGCAGGATGATATCCGCCGCCTCCTTGGCGATGTCCACCGCCGAGTCCACCGAGATGCCGATATCCGCCGCGCGCAGGGCCGGCGCGTCGTTAATGCCGTCGCCCATAAACCCCACCACGTGCCCTTCCCGGCGCAGGGCGCCGACAATGCGCGCTTTTTGCAGCGGCGTCAGTTTGGCGAACACCGTGGTCGCCCGGGCGATAAGCGCCAGCTGCCTGTCGTCCATGCCCTCGATCTCATCGCCGGTCAGCACCCGGTCGACCGCCAGGCCGACGTCCCGGCAGACCTTGGCCGCCACCCGTTCGTTATCGCCGGTGAGTATCTTCACCGTGACGCCGTGCCTGGCCAGCGCCTCCAGCGCCGGCGCGGTGCTTTCTTTCGGCGGGTCGAGAAAGGCGATATAACCTTCGAGGACCAGATCCGCCTCATCCAGCCGGCTGAAGTCGCCGCGTTCCATGGCGACGGGTTTACCGGCCACCGCCACCACCCGCAGCCCCTGCAGCGACAGCTCGCCGGCCACGGCGCTGATTTGCGCCAGCAACGCGGCGCCGAGCGGCACGATATCGTCGCCGTGGCGCACCCGGCTGCAAACGCCCAGCACCTCCTCCAGCGCGCCTTTACAGATAAGCCGCGCCTGGCCGTCGTCGGCGCCGACAATCACCGACATCCGGCGGCGCTCAAAATCAAAGGGGATTTCATCGATTTTGCGCCACCGCGCCTGCGCCAGGCCGGCGTCTTCCTGCGCCATTTTTTCCAGCACCGCCTTATCCAGCAGGTTTTTCAGGCCGGTCTGGTAGAAGCTGTTCAGCCAGGCGTTTTGCAGCACCCGCTCACAGCGCTTGCCGAACGCATCGGTATGGCTGGCCAGCACAATTTTATCCTGGGTCAGCGTGCCGGTTTTATCGGTGCACAGGATATCCATCGCGCCGAAGTTCTGGATGGCGTCCAGCCGCTTGACGATCACCTTCTGGCGCGAGAGCTGCACCGCCCCCTTCGCCAGGGACGAAGTGACAATCATCGGCAGCATTTCGGGCGTCAGGCCCACGGCCACCGAGAGCGAAAACAGCGCCGCTTCCCACCAGTCGCCTTTGGTAAAACCGTTCACCAGCAACACCACCGGCGTCATGACCAGCATAAAGCGGATCAGCAGCCAGCTGACCCGGCTGATGCCCAGCTGGAACGCGTTTGGCGGCGCGCATTGCGCCGTGGACTGGCCGGCAAGCTGACCGAACCAGGTGCTATCGCCGGTACCGATGACCAGCGCCTGCGCCGTGCCGCTTACCACGTTGGTGCCCATAAAACACAGGTTGCCGCATTCCAGGGGATTGCGCCCGGCCTCCCCAGCGACGCCGGCTTTTTTTTCCACCGGCAGCGCTTCGCCGGTCAGCGCCGCCTGGCCGATAAACAGATCCCGGGCATGCAGGATGCGTAAATCCGCCGGGATCATATCCCCGGCGGACAGTTTGACGATATCCCCCGGCACCAGGCTGGCCATGGCGATCTCCTGGTACACGCCGCTGCCGCCCGGCCCGTCGGCGCGCAGTACCGTGGCGGTATTGCTCACCATGGCCTTGAGCGCGTCGGCGGCCTTGTTGGAGCGCGCCTCCTGGATAAAATTAAGCAGGGTGGCAATCATCACCATCAGGGCGATCACCCCGGCGGCAATGATGTCGTCGGTGCCGTAGGACACGATGCCCAGCACCGTCAGCAGGATATTGAAGGGATTGCGATAGCAGGACCATAAGTGCCGCCGCCAGGTCAGCGGCTGCTCGGCGGCCACGCTGTTCAGGCCATGCCGCCGGTGCGCGATGGCGACGCCGGCCGCGTCCAGGCCCTGCGGGCCGCTGGCGAAACGCGCGTAGAGCTCCGCTTGCGTGGCCTGCGCGCACTCCAGGCAGGCGCGGGTCAGGGCGGCGGGCACAGTGCGGCTGGCGCCGGCTTTCAGCCCGTCCAGCATCAGGTCGCGCTGGAACAGGCGGCGGGGCAAATGATGATAGAGCCGCGTAAAAAGTTGACGTGCGTAAAGTGTAATCATGATGCTGTCTTCCGTGCCGATCCGGACGAATACCGCCGGGCAGGGCAAAAAGTTCATCAGCAGAAGAGCGTCGCTTCTGCCTGCCGTTTATCATCCGGCAAGGCGGGCGCGAAAAAGCGCAGGGGCTTTACCGGATGGGAGAATAACAATCAGGGTTGGGTACGGGGTCCATACAGGTGATCCACCTCCGGTGAGACAAAAAACATGCGGTTATCGACAAATCCGCCCGCGGGAAGACGAAACTACTGTCCCTGGCGCGGCAACTTCTTTAGGGTAGGTAACGTCAGGCATAAACTGTATTGCAGGCAGCCGCGTTTATTTCCTGGCGGACTATACGGCCCCAGACATCAACGAAAAATAAACAACTATGCGTTTGCCGGCTGATAATTGAACCCCTTGGTCGCGACAGCACATTTTGCCCCGTTGCCAGGCAATCGTTATACCGTCACGATGAAAAACAACCGGGAGACCAGCGCATCGACAATCATAACGACACCGGCGGCAAGCCGGCTGCGGGGCGGAGGCTAGCATGACGGTCCCGTGGTGGCGCAACGGCGTTATTTACCAGATTTACCCGAAAAGTTTTCAGGACAGCACCGGCAATGGCTGCGGCGATCTGGCCGGGATCACCCGGCGTCTGGATTACCTGCACCAGTTGGGAGTGGATGCGCTGTGGCTGACGCCTGTCTATCGCTCGCCCCAGGTGGACAGCGGTTATGATATTGCCGATTATTACGCCATCGACCCGTCCTACGGCACGATGGCGGATTTTGACGCGCTTGTGGCCGGCGCCCACCGGCGGGGCATGCGCATCATTATGGATATGGTGCTTAACCACAGCTCCACTTCCCATCCCTGGTTTATCGCCTCGAAAGACCCGCACGGCCCGTACCGCTCCTATTATTTCTGGCGCGACGGCCGGGACGACGGCCCGCCCAATAACTGGCTGTCAAAATTCGGCGGCAGCGCCTGGCACCAGCCGGCGCCGGGCGGACAATACTACCTGCATTTGTATTCCCGGGAGCAGGCGGACCTGAACTGGGCGCATCCGCCGCTGCGCGCGGAGCTGAAAAATATCTGCCGGTTTTGGGCCGATCGCGGTATCGACGGCCTGCGCCTGGACGTGATCAACGTGATAGCCAAGCACCCGCGGCTGCCCGATGCGCCCGGGGGCGACGGCCGGCCTTTTTATACCGATCTGCCGCAGGTGCAGGATTATCTGCGCGAGATGAACCGGGAAATCTTTACGCCGCTGGCGCTGACGACGGTGGGGGAAATGTCGTCCACTTCCCTGGAGAAATGCCGCCAGTACGCCAATCTCAACGGAGAACAGCTGTCCATGGCCGCCCATTTCCATCACCTTAAAGTGGATTACGCCGACGGAGAAAAATGGGCGCTGGCGCCGCCGGATTTTGTGCTGCTCAAGCAGATATTCAACCGCTGGCAACGGGGGATGCACCGCCACGCCTGGAACACGCTGTTTTGGTGTAATCACGATCAGCCGCGCATCGTTTCCCGCTTCGGCGACGAGGGCGAGCTGCGGGTCGTCTCGGCCAAGATGCTGGCCATGACGCTGCACGGCATGCAGGGAACGCCGTTTATCTTCCAGGGCGAGGAACTGGGCATGACCAACCCCGCGTTCAGCGCCATTACCGACTACCGCGACGTCGAAAGCCTGAATATGTATGCCGACGCCATGGCGCGTGGCCTGGGCCGCCAGCAGACGCTGGACGTCCTGGCCGCCCGATCCCGCGACAACAGCCGCACGCCGATGCAATGGGATGACGGCGTCAACGCCGGGTTCAGCACCGGCACGCCGTGGATTGCCGGCGCCGGCAATGCCGCCCGGATCAACGCGCGGGCCGCCCTGGCCGACGCGGATTCGGTATTTTATTGCTATCAGCGGCTGATTGCGCTGCGCAAAACCCTGCCGATCCTGACGGAGGGGGATTATCGCGACCTGAGCCCGGCGCACCCCGCGCTTTGGCATTACCGGCGCGCCTGGCGCGGCCAGCGGCTGCTGGTGCTGGCGAATCTGGGCCGGCAACCGCAGCAGTGGCGGCCGGCAACCGCCTGGCGCGGCCCGTGGCGGCGGCTGATGAGCAATTATGCCGATACGCCCCACTCGCCGGGGCCGCTGACATTGCGGCCTTATGAGGCGGTTTTCTGGCTGCGGGAATAATCACGCGCGCGGATAAAACCCGTCGGTAACGACGACCGGAAAATCGCGCGAAAAATTTTTTAACGCCCCAAGCCGCCCCGATGGAAATTTATTGATTTATTTTCAGCGGCATAAACCGCGACGGCCGGTTTATCGGCTAAAAACCGCGCTGTACAACTCTTCGACCACGGGTCGATTTTATTGCGTTAGGTCAAGTTTAGTGACATCTGACTAGCTCATACTCTACATCTAGTGGCATTATTGATTATAACAAACTAGATATAGTGTTTACCTTCTCTACCGCTGGTATCGCGCCCGGCCAGGCCCGCCGGGAAAACGGCCGGTAAAAGAAGGAAACACCTAACCCGCCCCCAGGCGTAAAGGAGTCGCATCGTGAAACCGGTAGTGATCAAACGAGACGGTTGTCAGGTCAATTTCGATGAGCAACGGATTTACCAGGCGATAGTGCATGCCGCGCAGGCCGCCGGTGTTCAGGATAACGATTATTGCGCCACCGTCGCCGCCCTGGTGGGCCAGCAGATGAATTCCCGCTCCCATGTCGATATCCGCGATATCCAGGACGCGGTGGAAAACCAGCTGATGGCGGGGCCGCATAAAACGCTGGCCCGTTTGTATATCGAATACCGCCACGATCGTGACGTCGCCCGTGAACAACGCGGCCGCCTGAACCAGGAAATCCGCGGCCTGGTCGAGCAGAGCAATATGGCGCTGCTCAACGAAAACGCCAATAAAGACAGCAAGGTCATCCCCACCCAGCGCGATCTGCTGGCCGGCATTGTCGCCAAGCATTACGCGCGCCAGCACATTCTGCCGCGCGACGTGGTGCTGGCCCATGAACGCGGCGAAATCCATTACCACGACCTGGATTACGCGCCGTTCTTCCCGATGTTCAACTGTATGTTGATCGATCTTGAAGGCATGCTGACCAAAGGCTTTAAAATGGGCAACGCGGAAATCGAGCCCCCCCGCTCCATTTCCACCGCCACGGCGGTAACCGCGCAGATTATCGCCCAGGTGGCCAGCCATATCTACGGCGGCACCACCATTAACCGGATCGACGAGATCCTGGCGCCCTACGTGGCCGCCAGCTACGACAAACATCGCAATACCGCCACGAAGTGGAAGATTCCCGACGCGGAAGGGTATGCCCTGTCGCGCACCGAAAAAGAATGTTACGACGCTTTCCAGTCGCTGGAATATGAAGTCAATACCCTGCATACCGCCAACGGCCAGACGCCGTTC
Source organism: Sodalis sp. C49 (assembly GCF_046352915.1). Lineage (NCBI taxonomy): Bacteria > Pseudomonadati > Pseudomonadota > Gammaproteobacteria > Enterobacterales > Bruguierivoracaceae > Sodalis > Sodalis sp. C49. The sequence continues at coordinate 3,252,520 of NZ_CP163303.1, forward strand.
GTCACCTTCGGTTTTGGCCTGGGCACCAGCCGTGAATCGCGCCTGATCCAACAATCCATCCTGCGCAACCGCATTGCCGGGCTGGGTAAAAACCGCAAAACCGCCGTTTTCCCGAAACTGGTGTTCGCCATTCGCGACGGCCTGAACCATAAATTCAGCGATCCCAACTACGATATCAAGCAGTTGGCGCTGGAATGCGCCAGCAAACGCATGTACCCGGATATCCTGAATTACGATCAGGTAGTGAAGGTTACCGGTTCATTTAAGACGCCGATGGGCTGCCGCAGCTTCCTCGGCGTTTACGAGGAGAACGGCAGGCAGATCCACGACGGGCGCAACAACCTGGGCGTTATCAGCCTCAACCTGCCGCGCATCGCCCTGGAGGCCAAACGGGACGAAGCCCGTTTCTGGCAATTGCTGGATGAACGCCTGGTGCTGGCGAAAAAAGCGCTGATGACCCGTATCGCCCGGCTTGACGGCGTCAAGGCCCGCGTGGCGCCGATCCTGTATATGGAAGGGGCCTGCGGCGTGCGCTTGAAAGCCGATGACGACGTGGCCGACATTTTCAAGAACGGCCGGGCTTCCATTTCGCTTGGCTATATCGGCGTGCATGAAACCATTAACGCCCTGTTCGGCGGCCAGACCCATGTCTATGACGATCAGGCGTTGCGCGCGAAGGCCGTGTCCATCGTGGCCCACCTGAAGGCGGCCACCGACCGCTGGAAAGAAGAGACCGGCTACGGCTTCAGCCTGTACAGCACGCCGAGCGAAAACCTGTGCGACCGCTTCTGCCGTCTGGACGCCGCCGAGTTCGGCATCGTCGAAGGCGTGACCGATAAGGGCTATTACACCAACAGCTTCCACCTTGACGTGGAAAAGCAGGTCAATCCTTACGACAAGCTGGATTTTGAAGCGCCCTATCCCCCGGTCTCCAACGGCGGGTTTATATGCTACGGCGAATATCCGAACCTGCAGCATAACCTGAAAGCGCTGGAAGACGTCTGGGACTATAGCTATACCCGGGTTCCCTACTACGGCACCAACACGCCCATTGACGAATGCTACGAGTGCGGTTTTACCGGCGAGTTTTCCTGTACCAGCAAAGGCTTTACCTGCCCGAAATGCGGCAATCACAATCCGGCCAAAGTGTCGGTAACCCGCAGGGTGTGTGGTTATCTCGGCAGCCCGGACGCGCGGCCGTTCAACGCCGGCAAGCAGGAAGAGGTGAAACGGCGGGTGAAACATCTGCCCGACGGCCAGCTGGGCTGACAGGGATGAATTATCACCAGTATTACCCGGTGGATGTGATTAACGGCCCCGGCACGCGCTGTACGCTGTTTGTGTCCGGCTGCGTGCACCAATGCCCGGGCTGTTATAACAAAAGCACCTGGCGGCTTAACTCCGGGGTGCCCTTTACCCCGGCCATGGAAGACCGGATTATCGCCGATTTACAGGATACCCGTATCCACCGCCAGGGGCTGACGCTCTCGGGCGGCGATCCGCTGCATCCGCAGAATCTCTCCGCCGTGCTGCAACTGGTGCGGCGCGTGCGCGCCGAGTGCCCGGCCAAGGATATCTGGGTCTGGACCGGTTACCGGCTGGCGGAATTAACCGACGCCCAGCAGGAGGTGGCCGCGTTGATAAACGTGCTGATCGACGGTAAATTTATCCAGGCGCTGCGGGACCCGGCGCTGATCTGGCGCGGCAGCAGCAACCAGGTGGTGCATCATCTGCGTTAACATCCGCCATCATCCGCGCAACCGTCGCGCTTACGCCGCATCGCGGCGGGCATCGCGGCTTACCCCATGATTTGTCAGTTAGTGCAAATTACCCTTGCCAGTTTTTGCTTATCAAGTAAAAATTGATGCGCATCAATAAGCTGTCCGGGCTTTTCGCGTTCACTTAAGCCGACCGGCGCCTTTTCCGCGCCGGGATTGCCAAACAAGGGAATTATCGTGTCCTCCGCTTCAGTAACAGAATTCATGGTCAAGCTACGCTGCCGCAGGCGGCGGGTGTTCGCTATGATTCTGCTGGCCTTTTGGCTGTTACTGAACGCCCAGCTGGCGCTGGCCAGCCACCAGTGCTCAATGCCGGTTACCGCGCTGCCGGCGGCCCTTGAGCATAGCGAGCATATGCTGCATGACAATATGCCTTCGCAGCAGCGCGCCGCCGCGCCCGGGTTATTATGCGATAAGCACTGCGTGCCGGATTCCGCGCAAAAAGACACCCAGCACGCGCCGTTCGTGGTCCTGCCCAGCCAAACCGATCTCCAGGTGGCCGAGTGGCGCGACGAACCGCGCCTGCCGGATGTCGCCTGGCTTACCCCGCCCATAGCAGGGCCGCCGGCGGAGATTCAATTCTGCCGGTACCGGTTATAGATCCTGACATAACGCCAACGGTTGCCGTCGCCTGAACGCGACGGTAGTGGATGACTTATGTTCAGGAATCAATGCAATGCGCACATTATTTATTGTTGTTCTCTCCGCTGTTTCTGTTTTTGCCTTGCCCGCGTTTGCCGACGACATGGCCGGTATGGGCGATATGCCCGGTATGCATCATGATCACGGCGTCACGGCCGCGTCAAACGTTAACACCTCCCCCGCCGACTACCATGCAAGCGGCATTATCAAGCGCTGGGATAACCAGCATGTGGCTATCGCCCATCAGGCCATTGCGGTGCTGAAATGGCCGCCGATGACCATGACCTTCGCCGTGCCGGCCGACCTGGACGCAGGAAAGCTGGCCGCCGGCACGCAGGTGGATTTCAGTTTCCGCCAGGACGCCCAGGGCTATACGCTCACCGCCATTCATTCTCTCCAGCAGTAAGCGAGGATCGTTATGTTGCTACCATGCTCCTCCCGGACGTGGCTGGTCCTCATGCTGTTCGTTTCCGCCGCGGCTCCCGCGGCGCAAATGAGCCTGGATGAGACGCTGGCCCGGGCCGAACGCTATTCGGCGGATCTTTCCGCCAACCTTCATCAGCGCCAGGCGCTGGAAAATATGGCCGATTCCGCCCTGCAGCTGCCCGACCCCAAGCTGAAATTCGGCATTGATAACCTGCCGGTGGGCGGCGGCAATGCCCGGCGTTTTACCCGTGAAGACATGACCATGCAGCGCATCGGCGTCATGCAGGATTATGTCAGCAGTACCAAACGCGAACGCAAAGCGGACGCGATCAGGGCCGAGGCGGCCTCCACCGCCGCCGGTTATCAAAACCTGCGCGCGCAGCTGCAGCGGGATACCGCCCAGGCCTGGCTGGATTTGGCCCTGTCGCAACAGGCGGTCGAGGCGGCGACCCATCTGCTGACGGAAAGCGAACGGCAGATCGCGGTGCAGAAGGCGGCGATAGCCGGCGGGGGCAGCGCCGGCGCGGTGCTGGACGGCCGCCTGGTGGTGATCGATATGCGCGATGCGCTTACCGACGCGCAGCGGGACGTGGCGATGGCGCAGGCGCGCCTGATGCAGCTGACCGGCATCGATCGTATCCAGACCGCCGGCCCCCTGCCGCGGTTCGACCGTCTGCCGGCTGAACCGCAGGCACTGGCCCAGGGCGTGAACCAACATCCTGAAATAGTGCAGGCGCGGCGCGAGGCGGAAGTCTCGCAGGCCCGCTCCGCGCAGTCGGCGGTGGCGGCGATTCCGGATGTCGGCGTGGAAGTGTATTACGGCAAGCGCGACAGCGGCCGCGACGATATGGCCGGCATTATGTTTACCGTCGATCTGCCGCTGTTCCAGTCGCAACGGCAGGATAAGGATCATGCCGCCGACCAGTCGCGTACCTTCGAGGCCAACGATCGCCTGGCGCAGACCATTCGGGATCATACCGCGCAGCTGAATATCCTGGTGGCCCAGTACCAGGCCGCCCAGGCCCGCTGGCTGCGGCAGCGGGACGAGGTACTGCCGCTGCAAAAGCAGCGACTGCAGCTGATGCAGGCGCAGTATCGCGCCGGCAGCGCCACGCTCGCCGAACTGCTGGGCGCGCGCAGCGCCCTGCTGGCCAGCGAGCAGAATGAAACCCGCGCCGCCAGGGAACTGGCGCAAAGCTGGGCCGCCATTCGTTATCTTATCCCGCAGGAGAACAGGTCATGAACCGTATTACCACCGGACGTACCGTCGCCGTCGTCCTGGCCCTGGCCGCGCTCTGCGCCGCCTTTGCCGCCGGTTATTTCCTGCGCCGGCCGCCGGAAGCGGCAAGCACGCCGGCCCAGGCCAATCCCGCGGCCGACAGCGGCCGCCGGGTACTGTATTGGTACGACCCCATGTCGCCGGCACAGCGCTTTGATAAACCCGGCAAATCGCCGTTTATGGATATGCCGTTGACGCCGCGTTATGCCGACGAGACGCAGCAGGACGGCGGAGTAACCGTCAGCGCCCGCCAGCAGCAAAACCTGGGCGTGCGCCTGGGCACGGTGGCATTGAGAACCGTGCAGCCGCGTTTCGAGGCGTTCGGCACCGTCAGCATTGACGATCGGGGAATACAGGTGATACCGGCGCGCGCCAACGGTCTGGTGGAAAAACTCTATGTCCGCGCCGAGCAGCAGTTGGTGAAAAAGGACCAGCCGCTGGCGCGGCTGTGGATTCCGGAATGGAGCGCCGCCCAGCAGGAGTATCTGGCGGTGCGGCATTTGGGGGATGCGTCGCTCACCGCCGCGGCGCGCCAGCGTCTGCAACTGCTGTTTATGCCGGAGGACATTATCCGCGCTATTGAAAAAACCGGCCGGCCGCAAACCCGTATCGAAGTACGGGCGCCGGAGCAGGGTTTTATCAGCCGCCTGGAGGTGCGCGAAGGTAGCCAGGTCGGCACGTCCCAGGCGATGTTTGAACTCAGCTCGCTCGATCCGGTCTGGGTGGTGGTGGATTATCCTGAATCCCAGGCCGGGGCCCTCCAGCCCGGCAGCGATATCCAGGCCACGACGTCACGCTGGCCGGGAGACCTGTTTCACGGCCGGATTGCGGAAATGCTGCCGGTGGTGGATAACGCCACCCGCACCTACCGGGCGCGCATCGCGCTGGAAAATCATGACGGCAAGCTGCAGCCCGGCATGTACCTTAACATCCGCCTGGCGCAGGCGGCGCGGGGCGAAACGGTGTTGACCATGCCGCAGGACGCGCTGATCCAGACCGGCAGCCGCAATACCGTGCTGCTGGCCAAGGGCGACGGGCATTTCACCCCGGTAAGCGTTATCGCCGGCCGGGAGTTCGGCGACTGGGTGGAAGTGCGTAAAGGGCTGGCCGCCGGCGATCGGGTGGTCACCTCGGGCCAGTTCCTGATTGATTCCGAAGCCAGCCTGCGCAGCGCCCTGCCGCAGATGGCGGACGATACGGATGCCTCTTCGCCGGCGGCAACCGGCATAAATCCTGGCGCCGGCGCGGACGATGCCTCCCCGTCCGCCGCTACGCCGGCTGACAGCGCCGCGACGCAATCGCCGCCGCCCGGCGCCGCGCAGGAATATGCCACCGAGGGCGTTATCGACGCGGTTAACGGCGAAATGGCGACGTTGTCGCACCATGCCGTGCCCGGCCTGAACTGGCCGCCGATGACCATGGATTTTATCCTGCCCGCGGGCGGACTGCCCAAGGGCATCGCCGTCGGCAGCCGTGTCATGTTCCACTTTACGCTTGACGACAGCGGTGCGCGCATCACCCAAATGATGCCGCTGGGGAGTGCCAAATGATCGCCTTTATCATTCGCTGGTCGCTGCGCAACCGTCTGCTGGTGCTGCTGGCCGCCGGGCTGCTGACCGCCTGGGGCATCTGGTCTTTGCAGCGTATGCCGGTGGACGCGCTGCCCGACCTGTCCGACGTACAGGTGATTATCCGCGTCAGTTATCCCGGCAAGGCGCCGCAGGTGGTGGAGGATCAGGTGACCTATCCGCTGACCACCACCATGCTGTCGGTGCCTGGCGCCACCACCGTGCGCGGCTTCTCGATGTTTGGCGACGCCTATGTCTATATCCTGTTCGCGGACGGCACCGATCCCTACTGGGCGCGCTCAAGGGTGCTTGAGTATCTCAGCCAGGTGCAGTCTACGCTGCCGGCGGAGGCCAAGGCCAGCCTTGGGCCGGACGCCACCGGCGTCGGCTGGGTCTATGAATACGCGCTGGTGGATAAAACCGGGCGCCACAGCCTGGCCGATCTGCGCGCCATCCAGGATTGGGTGCTGAAATTCGAATTAAAAACCGTGCCGAACGTGTCGGAAGTGGCCAGCGTCGGCGGCATGGTGCGCCAATACCAAATCCTGCTGAAACCGGACCGGCTGCGGGCGCTTAACCTGTCTCACCAGCAGGTCATCGACGCGGTTAAGCAAGCCAACCAGGAGGGCGGCGGATCGGTACTGGAAATGAGCGAGGCCGAATATATGGTGCGCGCCGCCGGTTACCTTAAAACCCCGGAGGATTTTGATCATATCGTCATCACCTCGCGCGGCGGCGTGCCGGTGTTGCTGTCCGATGTGGCCGATATCCGCCTGGGTCCTGAAATGCGGCGCGGCGTGGCCGAACTGAACGGCGAGGGGGAAGTGGCCGGCGGCATTGTTATCATGCGCTATGGCAAAAATGCGCTGGAGACCATCAACGCGGTCAAACAAAAGCTGAACGAGGTGCGCCGCAGCCTGCCGCCAGGCGTGCAAATCGTGCCGGTCTATGACCGTTCCAGCCTTATCAAGCAGGCCATAGAAACCCTCTCCCATAAGCTGCTGGAAGAGTTTATCGTCGTGGCGCTGGTGTGCAGCCTGTTCCTGTTTCACTTCCGTTCGGCGCTGGTGGCGATCATCACCCTGCCGCTGGGCATCCTCGGCGCCTTTATCGTCATGCATTACCAGGGGGTTAACGCCAATATCATGTCGCTCGGCGGCATCGCCATCGCCATCGGCGCCATGGTGGACGCGGCGATAGTCATGATTGAAAATATGCACAAGGTGCTGGAAAAATGGCGGCACGATCATCCCGGACAGACGCCGAAAAGCGAGGATTACTGGGAAATCTCCGCCCGCGCATCCACCGAGGTGGGGCCGGCGCTGTTTTGCAGCCTGCTGATCATCACCCTGTCCTTTATTCCGGTATTTTCACTGGAGGCGCAGGAGGGCAAGATGTTCGGCCCGCTGGCGTTCACCAAAACCTATGCCATGGCGATCTCGGCGGGACTGGGCATTACCCTGGTGCCGGTATTGATGGGGTACTTTATCCGTGGGCGTATTCCGGACGAACACGCCAACCCGCTCAACCGGGGGCTAATCCGCATGTATCAGCCGCTGCTGGACAAGGTTTTGGCGTGGCCGAAAACCACGCTTGCCCTGTCGCTGGCGCTGCTGGTGGTCACCCTGCTGCCGCTCAGCCGCCTGGGCACCGAGTTTATGCCGGCGCTGGACGAGGGGGATTTATTATATATGCCCTCCACGCTGCCCGGCATATCGGCGCGGGAAGCCGCCCGGCTGTTGCAGCAAACCGACCGGCTGATTAAAACCGTGCCGGAAGTGGCCACTGTTTTCGGCAAGGCGGGACGCGCCGAAACCGCCACCGACCCGGCGACGCTGACCATGCTGGAAACCACCATCCATTTCAAGCCCAGGGATCAATGGCGGCCCGGCATGACCACCGATAAGCTGGTGCAGGAACTGGACCGGACGGTGTCGCTGCCGGGGGTAGCCAATATCTGGGTGCCCCCCATCCGCAACCGGCTCGATATGCTGGCCACCGGGATTAAAAGCCCGGTGGGGATCAAAGTGAACGGCAATAATATCGAGCAGGTCGAGGCGGTGGCCCAGCAGATCGAACGGGTGGTGAAAAACGTCCCAGGCGTCACCTCCGCGCTGGCGGAACGGCTCAACGGCGGGCGCTATATCGATATCAATATCGATCGAGTGCGCGCCGCCCGCTACGGCGTGTCGGTGGGTGAACTGCAGTCTATCGTGGCGGCGGTTATCGGCGGTGATAATATCGGCGAAACCATTGAAGGCCGCGAACGTTTCCCCATCAACGTACGTTATCCGCGCGAGCTGCGCGACTCGGTGCAGAAACTGCGCGACTTGCCGGTAGTGACTGCCGGGGGCGCGCAGGTCAGCCTGGCCGATCTGGCGGATATCCGCGTCAGCGAAGGCCCGCCGATGCTGAAAAGCGAGAACGCCCGCCTGTCGGACTGGATCTACGTCGATTTACGCGGCCGCGATCTCAAATCCGCCGTGCAGGAAATGCAGCGGACGGTGGCGCAGCAGGTCAAGCTGCCGGAAGGCGTCTCGTTAAGCTGGTCGGGACAATTTGAATACCTGGAGCGCGCCAGCGCCAAGCTGAAAATTGTGCTGCCCTTTACGCTGGCGATTATTTTTGTCCTGCTGTATGTCACCTTCGGCCGGGTCAGGGACGCGCTGCTGATTATGGGCACGCTGCCCTTTGCCCTGATAGGCGGCGTCTGGCTGCTTTACCTGCTGCATTATAATCTGTCGGTGGCGGCGGCGGTGGGCTTTATCGCCCTGGCGGGGGTGGCGGCGGAATTCGGGGTGATTATGGTGCTGTACCTTAATCATGCCATGGAAAACCATCGCACCGGCAACGAACCGCTCAGCGAGGCTCAACTGCTGGCGGCCATCCGCGAAGGCGCGGTGCTGCGCGTACGCCCCAAGGTGATGACGGTGGCCACCATCATGGCCGGGCTGCTGCCCATCATGTGGGGGGGCGGCGTCGGATCCGAGGTGATGCAACGCATCGCCGCGCCGATGATCGGCGGCATGGTCAGCGCGCCGCTGCTGTCGATGCTGGTGATCCCGGCGCTGTATCGTCTATTGCACCGCAAAGGTTAACGCACCCACGGCACGCTGGGCCCGCCATCACCAGACCGACAGAAGTCGTGTTAAAGGGAGAGCGTGCCAATGGGGTCGAATCGGGCGTGCTTTTCCCGCCCGACCGAGCGCCCCACGGCACGCTGGGCCCGCCGTCACCAAACCGACAGAAGTCATGTTAAAGGGAGCGCGCGCCGCCTTCAGAAGGGCGTCGCGGCCGACGCCTTCAGCATCAGTACCTGCTGTTCATACGCCAGGGCCTTATCGCTATCGAACTGGTTTTCCCACTTGGCTATCACCAGCACCGCCAGCGCGTTGCCCACCACGTTCAGGGCGGTACGAGCCATATCCAAAATGCGATCGACGCCGGCGATAAACGCCAGCCCCTCCAGAGGAATACCCACGCTGCCAAGCGTCGCCAACAGCACCACAAAAGACACCCCCGGCACGCCGGCAATCCCCTTCGACGTCACCATCAGGGTCAACACCAGCACGATTTCCTGGCCGATGGACAGATCGATACCATACAGCTGGGCGATAAAAATAGCCGCGATGCTCTGGTACAGCGTGGAACCGTCCAGGTTAAAGGAATACCCGGTCGGCACCACAAAACTGGTGATTGCCGCAGGCGCGCCATAGGCTTCCATCTTCTCGATAATACGCGGCAGCACGCTTTCCGAACTGGCGGTGGAATAGGCCAGGATCAGCTCCTCCTTCAGGATGCGGATCAGCGTCCAGATGCGCAAATGGCACAACCGCGCCACCAGCCCCAACACCACCAGGGCAAAAAACAGGATCGCGGCATACACCAACAGCACCAGCTTGGCCAGCGGCAGCAGCGAGGCAAAACCAAAATTGGCCACCGTCACCGCAATCAAGGCGAATACCCCCACCGGCGCATAGCGCATGATCATATGGGTCACTTTAAACATGGTCTCGGCCACGGCCTTAAACACATTAAGCAGCGGCGTCTTGGTCTCGCCGGGCAAAGCCGCCAGACCCAAACCGAACAACACCGAGAAAAAAATAATCGGCAGCATATCGCCGCGCGCCATGGCGGCGAAAATATTCGGCGGGATCAGCGAAAGCAGCGTGCCCACCAGGCTATGGTTGCCGCTTTGCACCTGTTCCGTGGTCTTTTCATATTGGGAAATATCCACCGCCGCAAGCGTGGACATATCAATCCCGTGCCCCGGCTGGAACACGTTGGCAAGCGTAATGCCCAACACAATGGCAAGGGTGGTGATAATCTCGAAATAAACAATGGTCTTCAGGCCCAGGCGTCCAAGCTTTTTCGCATCGCCGACGCCCGCAATGCCCACAATCAGCGTGGAGATAACAATAGGCACCACGATCATCTTGATAAGACGGATAAAAATATCGCCCGCCGGCGCAAGAATATTGCCGATAAACCATACCCTGGCTTCAATCTGGTTATGCAGCAACGCCCCGGCGCCGATGCCCAGGATCAGGGCCAGGAGAATTTGCCAGGCAAGACTAATTTTTAACTTTTTCATAACATTTACAATTTCCCGAAGTGATTCCGTCGTGGCCGATTGCGGCCTGAATACGTCGTCGCGCGCATTTTTTAGCGCCCTGTCATCGGACGCGGCGGAGCCTGTTTACAGACTGCCTAAAAAAAAGGACGTCACTCTGTACCATCTTGAAAAGCCCGAATGCAAGTGCTGATTTATAGGGAGTTGGCGACGATTTAACTTATTGCGGTGGAATTAGGCCTAATATCTCATATAACCGTTTGTTATAATTTGATAAATTTTATCCATTTACGCATTATAATCAGGTTTACCCTTCTCTTTTCGGTCCTTATTTTTCTTTTTTGGCGCTTTAATCGGCGATGAAAAAGCGACCAAAAAAATATTTATGTATGATAAATAAACTCCCTACAAACGGACAAAAAGTTCAGTTCGCGGCAGATTTTTGTACGCTGAGGTAAAACCTCAGTTTTGCTGCGTGATCTAACGCGCAAAAAAGAAACAAAGCCCTCAGGGCAGGTTCAATTAACCCTCGCTTGACATATTATTAACAAATCCAAGGAGGAAACCATGAGCCATCCCCATACGTACCCGATTCCCGACGCGATTGCGCAACGCGCCCTGTTATCCCAGGAGCAATATCGCCAGCTTTATCAACAGTCTGTCACCGACCCCGATACCTTCTGGGGTGAACAGGGCAAGATTATTGATTGGATCACGCCTTACCAAAGGGTGAAAAATACCTCTTTCGACCCCGGCCACGTGCGAATCCGCTGGTTTGAAGACGGAACCCTCAATGTATCCGCCAACTGCCTGGACCGGCACCTGGCGGAACGCGGCGATCAGACCGCCATTATCTGGGAAGGGGACGACGCCCGCGAAAGCGAGACCCTGACCTACCGGCAACTGCATCAGGCGGTGTGCCGCTTCGCCAATGTACTGAAAGAGCAAGGCGTCGCCAAAGGCGATGTGGTGGCGATTTACATGCCCATGGTGCCGGAAGCGGCGGTGGCGATGCTGGCCTGCGCCCGTATCGGGGCGATACATTCGGTGATCTTCGGCGGCTTTTCCCCCGAGGCCATTGCCGGACGGATTGTCGACTCCAGCGCCAAACTGGTGATCACCGCCGACGAAGGCATTCGCGCCGGGCGCAAGATCCCCTTGAAAAAGAATATCGACGACGCGCTGAAAAACCCGACGGTAAAAACCATAGAACGGGTAATTGTCTTTAAGCGCACCGGTAAAGATATCGACTGGACCGAGGGGCGCGATCTCTGGTGGCATGAGGCGGTGGCGCGCGCCGCTGACGACTGCCCGCCGGCGGCAATGAACGCCGAGGATCCGCTGTTTATCCTTTACACCTCCGGCTCAACCGGTAAACCCAAAGGCGTGCTGCATACCAGCGGCGGTTACCTGGTCTACGCCGCCATGACCTTTAAATATGTCTTTGATTATCATCCCGGCGATATTTACTGGTGCACCGCCGACGTGGGCTGGGTAACCGGCCACAGCTATTTGCTTTACGGCCCGCTGGCCTGCGGCGCCATCACCCTGATGTTCGAAGGGGTGCCGAACTGGCCCGACGCCCGGCGCATGGCCCAGGTGGTGGATAAACACCAGGTCAATATCCTGTACACGGCGCCGACCGCCATCCGCGCGCTGATGGCCGAGGGCGACAAGGCCATCGAGGGCACCAGCCGCGCATCCCTGCGCATCATGGGGTCGGTGGGCGAACCCATCAACCCGGAAGCCTGGGAATGGTATTACCATAAAATCGGCAACGCCAAATGCCCAATCATGGATACCTGGTGGCAAACCGAAACCGGCGGTTTCATGATCACGCCCTTGCCGGGGGCCGTGGCGCTGAAGGCCGGCTCCGCCACCCTGCCGTTTTTTGGCGTCCAGCCCGCGCTGGTGGATAACGGCGGCGCTATCCAGGAAGGCGCCGGCGAGGGAAACCTGGTGATCACCGATTCCTGGCCGGGGCAGGCGCGCACCCTGTATGGCGATCACGACCGCTTCGAGCAAACCTATTTTTCCACCTTTAAAGGCATGTATTTCAGCGGCGACGGGGCCAGGCGCGATGAAGACGGTTATTTCTGGATCACCGGCCGGGTGGACGATGTGCTGAATGTGTCCGGCCACCGCCTCGGCACCGCGGAAATCGAGTCGGCGCTGGTATCGCATCCGAAAATCGCCGAGGCGGCGGTGGTCGGTATTCCGCATGCGATCAAAGGCCAGGCTATTTACGCCTACATTACCCTTAACCACGGCGAGATACCCACCGCCGAACTGTATAACGAGGTGAAGCGCTGGGTGCGCAAGGAAATTGGCTCCATCGCCACCCCGGATATCCTGCACTGGACCGATTCATTGCCTAAAACCCGCTCCGGCAAGATTATGCGCCGCATTCTGCGCAAAATCGCCGCCGGCGACACCAGTAATCTGGGCGACACCTCGACGCTTGCCGATCCGGGCGTCGTTGAAAAGCTGTTAGAAGAAAAACAATCCATGGATATGCCTTCATAAAAACTCCGCCGTCTCCGGACGGCGCTTTCCGATCTTTACCTCTACCCTACTGGAGAGTCCCTGATGAATGACGTCATTTATCAAAGGATAGCGAGTAACCCACACTTCAAGGAACTGGTGGCCAAACGACAGCATTTTGCGGTGCTGCTCTCGTTGATAATGCTTATGATCTACTATGGTTTTATCATGCTGATCGCCTTTGCGCCGGGCTGGCTGGGCACGCCGATCCATGAGGGGACCAGCATCACGCGCGGTATCCCGATAGGTGTCGGCATTATCATCCTCTCATTTATCCTGACCGCGGTTTATGTCATCCGCGCCAATGGCGAATTTGAACGCCTGACCCAACAGCTCCTGCGCGAGGTACGGTACGATGCATAAATTCATCAGATTCCCCGCGGGCTTGCTGTTGGCCTTTCCCCTGCTGGCACAGGCGGCGCCGGGGGACCGGCAGCCGCTGAACATCCAGGCCATCATCCTGTTCGTGCTGTTTGTCGCCATGACGCTGTATATCACCTATTGGGCCTCGAAACGGACCCGCTCGCGCAAGGACTATTATACCGCCGGCGGCAATATCACCGGCCTGCAAAACGGTCTGGCCATCTCCGGCGACTATATGTCGGCGGCGTCGTTTCTCGGTATTTCCGCGCTGGTGTATACCTCGGGTTATGACGGCCTGATCTATTCGCTGGGTTTCCTGGTCGGCTGGCCGATTATCCTGTTCTTGATCGCCGAACGGCTGCGCAACCTCGGCCGCTACACCTTTGCCGACGTGGCTTCCTACCGCCTTAAGCAAATGCCGATTCGTACCCTGTCCGCCTGTGGTTCGCTGGTGGTGGTGGCGCTGTACCTGATTGCCCAGATGGTGGGCGCGGGTAAGCTTATCCAGCTGCTGTTCGGCCTGAATTACCATGTGGCGGTGGTGCTGGTCGGCATCCTGATGGTGATGTATGTGCTGTTCGGCGGCATGCTGGCCACCACCTGGGTGCAGATTATCAAAGCGGTGCTGTTGCTGGCGGGGGCCACGTTTATCGCGCTGATGGTGATGAAAACCGTCCACTTCAGTTTTGACACGCTGTTTTCCGAGGCCATGAAGGTGCATAGCAAAGGCGCCGCCATCATGCGCCCCGGCGGGCTGGTCTCCGATCCCATCTCCGCGCTCTCGCTGGGACTGGCGCTGATGTTCGGCACCGCCGGCCTGCCCCATATCCTGATGCGCTTTTTTACCGTCAGCGACGCCAAGGAAGCGCGCAAGAGCGTGCTCTACGCCACCGGTTTTATGGGTTATTTTTACTTTTTAACCTTTATCATCGGCTTCGGCGCTATATTGCTGGTCGGCGCCAACCCGGTGTTTAAGGACAGCTCCGGCGCGTTATTGGGCGGCGCCAATATGGCGGCCATCCACCTGGCGAACGCCGTGGGCGGCAACTTCTTCCTGGGCTTTATCTCGGCGGTGGCTTTCGCCACTATCCTTGCGGTGGTGGCGGGACTGACCCTGGCCGGGGCGTCGGCGGTTTCCCACGATCTTTACGCCAGCGTCATCAAGCGCGGCAACGCCACCGAACGCGACGAGCTCAGGGTGTCAAAAATCACCGTGGTGATCCTGGGCATCGTCGCCATTGCGCTGGGCATTGCCTTTGAAAAGCAGAACATCGCCTTTATGGTCGGGCTGGCCTTCTCCATTGCCGCCAGCTGTAACTTCCCCATTATCCTGCTGTCGATGTACTGGTCGAAGCTCACCACGCGCGGAGCCATGGTGGGCGGCTGGCTGGGGTTGATTACCGCCGTGATGCTGATGATCCTGGGGCCGACCGTCTGGGTGCAGGTGCTGGGCCATGCCGCGCCGATTTATCCGTATGAATATCCGGCGCTGTTCTCGATGCTGGTGGCGTTTATCGGTATCTGGGTGTTTTCGATTACCGATACCTCGGCGCAGGGCGCCAGCGAGCGCGCGCTGTTCTTCGCCCAGTTTATCCGCTCGCAGACCGGCGTGCGCGAACCCAACGCCGTGCGGCCGGAAACACCGGCCCCGGCCGCATTCAAAAAGGCCTGATCGCGGCGGCGGTAAAGGTGTCGCTTGCGACCGCCGGTGGGGTTTCTATCGCCTAGGCAGGGTTACGCGTGCCACGCACTGGGCGATAGAGGAATTGCCCGGCGCAGGCAAGCGGCCCGGCGGTCCGTGCGGACGGACCGCCTTTACCAGCGCGCGTCCGGCGCCCGCGCCACGCAAGTCTTTTACCCATAAAATCAACTTACTGATGCGGCTTTACCACATCACCCGCCCAATCAGCGGCGCCACCATCACCGTAAGCACTCCCGCCAGCATCATCACCAGGCTCGACACCACGCCCTCCTCCCGGCCCAGCTCATAGGCGCGCGCGGTGCCCGCGCCGTGGGATGACGCGCCGAGGCCGGCGCCTTTGGCCATCTTGCCCGTGACCGACAAACGCAAAAAAACAATATCGCCCATCGCCATGCCGAACACGCCGGTGATCACCACGAACAGCGCCACCAGATCCGGCTGGCCGCCCATCTGCCGGGCCGCCTCGAGCGCGAACGGCGTGGTGATGGAACGCACCGCCAGGCTGCGCTGGATAACCTCGGGCAACGCCAGCAGACGCGCCAGCCATACCGAGCTGATGACCGCCGTTAGGGTCGCGGCGATAACGCCGGCGCAAAGCGACAGCCAATGCTGGCGGATAATCGCCAGGTTTTCGTATACCGGCACCGCAAACGCGATGGTGGCAGGGCCCAACAGCCATAACAACCAATGGGTTTCCACCAGATAGTGCTGATAGGACACATGGGTTACCGCCAGCAATGCCACCAGCACCGCGGGGGTAAAAATCAGCGGCATCAGCATCAGGTGGTGATGAAGGCGATAAAGGTGCTTATTAGCGAAATACAGCACCAAGGTCACTAATAAACAAGCCAGACCCAGGATCAGATCAATCATGTCGGGCCTTTTGGCGCGCCAGCCACAGCTCAAAACGATACACCCGGTCGACCACCAGGCCGGTAACCCCCAGCACCAGCACGGTGCTGATGGCAATCACCACAAAAATACGCCAGCCGTCCAGCATCAGCAATTGGGTATAATTAATCACCGCCACCACGGCGGGGACGAAAAACAGCAACATTTCCGCCAACAGCCAGCGCGCCCCGGCCGCCACCCACGCCACCGGCACGATACCCGATAAAATCAGCGCCAGCAGCATAAACATGCCCACCACATTGGCGGGCAGCGGCAGATGAAAACGCGCCACCAATTGCTGGGCTATCAGGAACAGGCCGATATACAACCCCACCTGGACCGGGAGTTGATATTGCAGCACGCGCGGCGGCAGGTTCAGGCGCCCTTGCGACAGCATGACAGCATCCTTTTTTGCTTCGAAGAAACGGCATTATAGGCGGACGGGTAAACTTGCTTAAAATGAATTAATATCATGGATATCATTACCCATTGGAATAGTCATGGATATCCGCACCCTGCGATATTTTGTGGAAGTGGTCAAACAGCAAAGCTTTACGCGCGCGGCGCAAAGCTTATTCGTTACCCAGCCCACCATCAGCAAAATGCTCAAACATCTGGAGGAGGAGCTGGACTGCACGTTGCTGATCCGCGAGGGACGCAGGCTGCGCCTGACCGACAGCGGGCAGGCGGTGTATCACCGCGGGCTGGGCATTCTGGATCAATTCCGCCAGCTGGAGACGGAGCTTGAGGATATCGGCTCGCTGAAAAAAGGCCGCCTGCGGCTGGGCATTCCCCCCATGGTCGGTACGCAAATGGCGGATCTGATCCGCGATTTCCGCCGCCAGTACCCCGGTATAGAATTGCAGATCGCCGAGTTTGGCGGTTTGACGGTACAGCAGGCGGTATTGTCCGGCGAGCTGGATGTGGCGCTGACCGCGCTGACGCCTGATACCGAAGCCGCCCTGGCCATATTGCCCCTGTTTGGCCACCCGTTATGCGCGGTGGTGCCGCGCGCAGCGCCGTGGCTCAGGCGCGACACAGTGCCTTTTGCCGAGTTGGGGAGCTGGCCGATATTAATCTATAACGAGGATTTTGCGCTTTACCGGCAGTTGATGACCGCCTTCCAGGCCGGGGGCATCACGGCGCAAATCGCGGTGCGCAGCGGGCAATGGGATTTTCTGGCGGCCATGGTGGAAGCGGGCATCGGCATCGCCATCCTGCCCGAGCCCATCTGCCGGCGGCTGGATAAAACCCGGCTGCTGTCGCTGCCGGTAGCGCCGTTGATGATGTGGCGGCTGGGGCTTATTTGGCGCCAGGACAGTTATCTGTCCCATGGCGCCCAGGCCTGGATAACCGCCTGCCGCCAGCATTGGCCGCAGCCGAAACCCGCCGATGCGCGCTAAACGGCACGCCAGCGCATAGCCGCACGCGGCCATAAACGGACATCAGCGCGCTTCCCCGCCGGACGCCCCCGGGCATTATTCCCGCTCGATGAGCAGCGCCTCGAGCAAATCCAGATCGTGCAGCAGCTTCATCAGGGTTTCATTGCTGATTTTCTGCTGGGCGCGCAGATGATAATACTCGCCCCGCTCGGCGCGCAGCGCATTGAGCCGCATGCGCCGCTCCAGGTTTTCCGCCAGCAGCGCGTCGCCCTGATCGCTTTTGCCGTCGACGCGCCGGCGCAGGTTGCCGACAACCCGCGCGCTAACCTCGTTAAGCAGCTGAGTGTCGATATTTTCTTCATTATCGTTGGCCAGCCGCTCCTGCATTTTACGCAGGCTTTCGATAGCCACCTCGGCGGCGGCGGCGCGCGCCATGCGCTCTTCCTTGCGGTTCAGCGCCTTATCCGATACCACGATGCCGCGCAGCAGCAGCGGCAGGGCGATCACCCCGCAGATCAGCGAAAACAGGATCACCCCGGCGGCGATAAACACCAGTTGGTAGCGGGAAGGAAACGCGGCGCCGTCGCTCAGCAGCAGCGGGATCGACAGCACGCCGGCCAGGGTGATGGCGCCGCGCACCCCGGCAAAGGAGGCGATAAGGATTTCGCGCATGCTGTAGTCGCCAAACACCATCGGCCGTTTATGCAAAAACCGCTGGCTGAATTTTTTCATCAATAATAGCCAGACGAACCGCAGCAGCATCAGCGCCGCATAGATCACCACGATATCGGTAAACAGCATCCAGGTTTCGATGGTCGGATCCAGCTCGGCCTGAGTAATGGAGGTGGCCAGGATTTCCGGGAACTGCAGGCCCAGCAGGATAAACACCATGCCGTTAAACACAAACTCCAGCATCGCCCAGACGCTATTGGCGCGCAGGCGCATGGCCAGCGGCGCGTTGCGGATAATGCCGGACTGGCCGATGGTCATGCCGGAGGCCACCGCCGCCAGGATACCGGACACGCCGAGATGTTCGGCGATCAGGTAGGAGGCGAAGGGCAACAGCAGCAGCAATACCGTTTGGGTGGCGGGGTCGTCGCCGCTCCAGCGGTTGATCAGCCGCAACGACTTGCTATAGGCCCAGGTCACCGCCACGCCGGCCAGTAAACCGCCGGCCGCCACTTTCACGAACTCAAGCGTGGCGCCGCCCACGGTAAACACCATGGTGCCCATGGCCACGGCAATGGCGAACTTCAGCGAGACCAGGCCGGACGCATCGTTCATCAGCGCCTCGCCCTGCAGGATGTCCATCAGCTTCTTGGGGATGCGGCCTTCGCCGACGATGCCGGAAAGCGCCACGGCATCGGTGGGCGACAATACCGCCGCCAGCGCCAGCGCCGCCACTAGCGGAATGCCGGGCACCATCCAGTAAATCAGGTAACCGACCCCGACCACGGTAATCAGCACCAGCACCAGGGCCAGCGCCACGATTTCGCCGCCGTGGCGTAAAAATTCCCGCGCCGGTGTTTTCCAGCCGTCGGCGAACAGCAGCGGCGGGATAAACAGCACCAGGAACAGTTCCGGGTTAAAATCCACGTGCAGGCCGAACTGCGGCCAGGCCAGCAGCGCGCCCAGCGCAATCTGCATTAACGGCAGGGGAATTTGAAACGGCAAAATACGCGTAATCACACCCGACAGGGATACAATCAAGGTGAGGATCAGAATTGTAAAAAAGATTTCCATGCTTACCTTAGTCTGTCCTTCTGGCAACGTTTACCGTCTGGCCCTGGAGCGGGGTCCTGGCCTGAAACGCGAGTTTTGATAGTAGATCATTTTGCCAAAAGTTAAAAACCTGTTATCGGCCATGGGCGGTTTTTTTTTATCCCCCGATCGGGTAGCGGCGCCGGGATAGCAATAAAAAACCGCGCCGGTTAAAGAAACCGGCGCGGCCTGGAAGCAAGATAAAGCTGCGCAAATAACCCGCGCGACGGCGGGTAGCCGCGTCACGCCGGCATTAACCCCCTCAGATAGCCCAGCCGCCGGCGTAAAACGTGACCAGCGCCACGGCGATAAGCACCGTGCCGACGTTTAGCCTGCGCCATTCCCCGGCAAAAACCCGGCCGATAACCAGCGATCCGAAGCCCAGCATGATACCGGTGACGATGTTGCAGGTCAGCACGATAAAGGTCGCGCACAGCAGTCCCGACATCGCGTCGACAAAATCGCTGAAATCCAGTTTGGCGACGTTGCTGAGCATCAGCAGGCCGACATACATCAGCGCGGGTGCTGTGGCGTACGCCGGCACCAGATAAGACAGCGGCGATAAAAACAGGATCACCAGGAACAGCAGACCGACAATGGTCGCGGTCAGCCCGGTCTTGCCGCCGGCGGCGGTCCCGGCGGCGGATTCGATATAGACCGCGGCCGGGGACGCGCCCACCAGCGACGAAAAGATACTGCTCAGGGAATCCGCGGTCAGCGCGCGGCCGCCGTTGATAATCTGGCCATCCTTATCCAGCAGGTTGGCCTGCCCGGCCACCGCGCGAATGGTGCCCGTGGCGTCGAACACCGCCGTCATCACCAGCGCCAGCACGCTTGGCAATACCGCCGGCTGCAGCGCGCCCTTGATATCCAGGTTAAAAATCAGCGAATGCCCCTCGGCGTCGGACAGGGTCGGCAAGGCAAACAGCCCGCGATAGCTGACCTGGGGATCAAATATCAGGCCCAGCAGCGAGATGGCGATAATCACCAGCAAAATGCCGCCCGGCACCCGCAGCTTTTCCAGGCCAAAAATGGCCGCCAGCCCCGTCAGCGCCATCATGACCGGGAACGAGGCAAAATGACCCAAGGCCACCGGCAGGCCTTCGATAGGGTTCTTTACCACCAGGCCGACGCCGTTGGCGGCAATAATCAATAAAAACAGGCCGATGCCGATACCGGTGCCGTGGGCCACGCCCATAGGCAGGTTATGCAGGATCCAGGAGCGGATGCCGGTGGCGGAAATCAGGGTAAACGCCACCCCCATCAGGAATACCGCGCCCAACGCCACCGGCACGCTGATATGCTGGCCCAAGACCAGGCTGAACGCGGTAAAGGCGGTAAGGGAAATGGCGCAGCCGATCGCCATCGGCAGGTTGGCCCATAGCCCCATCAACAGCGAACCGAACGCCGCCACCAGGCAGGTGGCGACAAATACCGCCGCCGGCGGAAACCCGGCCTTGCCCAACATGCCGGGCACCACGATCACCGAATACACCATGGCCAGAAACGTGGTCAGGCCGGCCAATACTTCCTGGCGCAGGGTACTGCCGCGCGCGGAAATCTGGAACCAGGCATCAAGCGAGGAGCGCGGCCGGGCGTTGTCGCTGGCCGGTTGGATGGAACTGGACATAAAAAATCCCCTGGGATTATGTTGCTTCATCATCACTTACCGTCACGATTGCGATGATATAACCATGCGAGGGCGGGGATTATCCTGCCCCCGGCGGGGGGATTTCAACCGAAAGTTCCTTTAGCTGACACTTTATTGATTTGGCGGGGGTCCTCAGGCTGTCCCGGGCGGCTGCTCGCGCTCTTTCGCCCGCTGGTAGGCCGGCCGCTGCCGCAGTTTATCAAGATAAGACCGCAGCGACGGGTACCCGTCAATGCCCACGCGCGTCGCCAGGCCCTCCAGCGGAAAGCTCATCTGGATATCCGCCGCGCTGAACCGGTCGCCGGCGAACCAGAGATACTGGCTGAGATGATTCTCCAGATACCGGCAATGGGTCAGCAACTGGGGATCGAGATATTTGCGCGATACCCCCTTGCCCACCGCCGCGCCGATGGGCCTTGCCAGCAGCGGTACCGGCGGTTTACCCAGCATGCCGAAAATCAGCTTCATCACCAGTAACGGCATTAACGACCCTTCGGCATAATGCAGCCAGTAGCGATACCGTACCCACTCCTCGCTGCCACTGTCCTGCGGCGCGAGCAGGAACGCGCCGTCGTAGCGATCCAGCACATAATCAATAATGGCGCCCGATTCCGCCAGGGTCAGCGCGCCGTCGGTGAGAATGGGTGATTTGCCCAGCGGATGGATTATTTTCAGCGTTTCAGGCGCCAGCATATGTTTATCCCGCTGGTAATAAAAAACGTCGTAGGGCAGATCAAGCTCTTCCAATAGCCACAGGATACGGTGTGATCTGGATTTATTCAGGTGATGAACGGATAGCATCGCGCGCTCCTTGAAGGGATTGCCTGTTATTACTGTAGACCACTGAAAGTCTTCAGGCCGGCGCGGTTTGAAATGAGGGTTATCGCCAACCCTGCCGGTATGCCGGCAGGGTGTGGATTTATGCTGAAGGCGTGATCAGAAGTCGACCGTCATGGACACTTTCGCTTCACGCGGGTCGCCCTGGGTCAGGTAACCGCCGGTGGCCGAAGCCCAATACTTCTCATTGGTGACGTTTTCCACGCCGGCACGCCAGATAATATTGTTTTTCGGCAGGTTCATATTATAGCGCAGGCCCAGATCCAGGCGGTTCCAGCTATCCACCTTCAGGTTGTTGGCCGAATCGGCATACTGCGAGCCGGTATGAATCACCTTGCCGGTGGCGGTAATGTTAGTCAGGCCGGGGATATCCCACTCGCCGCCGAGCACCATCTGGTAGCGCGGAATGCCGATGGCGTCATTGCCGTTGTAAGCGCCGTCCTGGGTCTTGGTCATTTCCGGGTCCATCCAGGTCATGCTGCCGTTTAAACGCACGCCGTACACCGGTTCGCCGAAGACATTCAGCTCCAGGCCGCGGTTACGCACCTCACCGCTGTTGTTGAACGTATAACTGTCGGCGCCGTTGGGGGTATAGACGCCGACCGGCTTCTTGATTTCAAACAACGCCACCGAACCGGCGACACGGCCGTAGTCCGCCTTGATCCCCACTTCGTTTTGTTTGGAGGTCTGGATGCCGGCCACCTGCCCGCCGTTGGTTACCAGGTCGCCGTTATAGGTCAGGCCCGCGCTATCGCCGGCCTGCAGCGCTTCGATATGGTTGGCGTATAGCGAGATATGATCCCAGGGTTTGACCACCAGGCCGAAGGCCGGGGTCACCTTGGTTTCATCGAACTGGCTATCCTGCTCGCCGGTATAGGCGTAATTGGTCACTACCACGTTCTGGCGCCGGGCGCCGGCGATCAGCTGCACTTTATCATCCAGTACCGACATGGTATCGGCGATGGCGATGCCGTTGTTGCGTACCCGATTGGTCACGCCGGGATCGCCCATACTGCCGCCGGTATAAAGATCGTTCATCGGCTCGCTGACATTGACCGGATCATAAATATTTTCGCCGATCGAGGCGGCGGTCAGGGTGTAGGCGCTGCTCACCTTACGGTTAAGGGTGGAGAAACCGATGTTGATATTATGTTTGACGAAGCCGGTATCAAAGTTGCCGCGGATGCCCGCCTGGCTGGCAAAGCTGTCGGAAAAATAAGGCACCGTCATGCGGCTCATGGTGGCGTTGCCGTCGTTGTCGCGTAGCGTTGGCGATGAGTATTTGCCGTACTCATGGGTATGATTGGCGCCGACACCCGCATAGGCGGTCCAGGAATCCGTCAAATCATATTCGCCGCGCAGCATGCCGAACTCAGTTTCCGTATCGGTATAGGCCCATTTCTGGCCATAATTGCCGGTGGCGGAGGGAACGTCCGGTATTTCAGTCGCGTTGCCGAGATACACTACCGGACGGCCGCCGTGCACTGTTTGTTTGCTGGCGCCGAAATCCAGCGAAGTGCGCAACCGATCGCCACGGTAATCCAGTCCGATGGAACCCAAGGTCAGACGGCGTTTTTCATCATCGATAGCGGTGCCGCCTTCACGGTGTACCCCGTTGACGCGCACGCCGAACTGGTTGTTATCGCCATAACGGCGTGCGATATCAAACGCGCCGCCCACTTCGGATTTGGAGGTATAGTCCAGGGAAACGCGGTTCAGCGGTTCATCGCCGGCGCGTTTGGGCTCGACGTTTACCGTACCGCCGACGCCGGTGCCGCCGGGCGGCACGCCGTTGAGGAACGCGCTGGAACCTTTTAACAGCTCGATGCGTTCGGCAAACTCGGTGGGGACCTGCTGGCGGGGCAATATGCCGTACAGACCGCCATAGGAAATATCATCGGTGTACAGGGGGAATCCGCGCACCACAAAGGTTTCCGCATAGTTGCCGTAACCGTAGCCGCTTTGCACCGAGGCATCGTTATTCAGCACATCCGCCAGCGTGCGCGCCTGCTGATCCTGGATAAGCTTCGACGTGAACCCGACGACGCTGAAGGGCACTTTACTGGCATCCTGCTGCCCCAAAAATCCCACCCGGCCGCCGTTGGCGATCTGACCATCCATATACGCCGGCACCAGCTGATCGCCGCCCGGACGGAAGTTGTTCTCCGGCGCGGCCACCACGGTAATGGTATCACCCTTGCCCGCGGCCGTATTGGCGGCAGGCGTGGCGGCGGTAGACGCGGCGGCGTTAGCAGCGCTGGATGCGGCGGCGGCGTTGGCGGGTAACGCCATCGCGCCGCAGCACGCGCCGATAACCACTGCCAGTAGACGTGGAGAGGACGTGATTCGCCCTACGGGAGAAAAATCGGCAGTACGCATGTGCAGAAAACCCTTGCTGAATAATAATGAGAATGATTCTTATGAGAGTTCAGGATTATGCAAGAGGATGCATTATTTGCAAGACAATATTTTAGATATTAGTAATTCTTTTGTCTTAAATTAACAAATCTCACGCGTCGACGGGTATTTGCCCGGTATTCCCCTGTCACCCGCGGGGGAATGGTGAGCTGTGAACCGATCCGAGGCCAGGCGCACCGGTCTGTTAACCGGTCCGCCGGCGCGGTGTGTAAATAGATTAGCGCGCCTGATGCCAGGGTAATACATCAGCCGGCCTGCCGGCGCAGTAAATAGATAAAATAGGGCGCGCCAAAGAAGGTGGCCAATAGCCCGGCGGGAATTTGATAAGGGAAAATAATAAATCGGCCGCACCAATCGGCGATCATCATCAGCACGCCGCCCAGCAGGCAGGCCGCCAGCATCTGTGGCATGGGACGGCGAAATCCGGTCAGCCGGGCCATATGCGGCGCCATCAGGCCGATAAAACTGAGCGGGCCAACGTTCAAGGTGGCGGTGGCAATCAACCCGGCGGCCAGCAATAGAATGGCCATACGCGCCGGTTTTAACGCCACGCCCGCCGCGCGCGCGGTGGCGCCGCCCAGCGGCAGCAGGTCCAGCCAGCGGCGCAACAGGGGCGCCGCCGCCAGCAGTACCACGGCGATAACGGCGGTGCGTATGGCCTGGGCGCCGCTGACCTTGTAGGTGGAGCCGGATAGCCAGGTCAGCACCGATGACATGCGCGGATCGCCGCTGACCAGCAGCAGGGTAAGCAAGGTGGTGAACAGCGTGCTCAGCGCTATGCCCACCAGCAGCAAACGCCCGCTGGAAAACCCGCCGCGCTGCGAGAGCACTATAATCAGCAGCAGCGTCAGGGCCGCCCCCAGGCTACCGGCCGGCAGCAGCCAGGCAAACGCGTCGTCCGGCACCAGCAGCAACAGCAGCACCACGCCAAAGGCCGCGCCGGAACTGATGCCCAGCACTTCCGGGCTGGCCATCGGATTGCCGGTCATTTTCTGAATCAGGGTGCCCGCCGCCGCCAGCATCGCGCCGGCCGCGCCGGCCGCCAGCACGCGCGGCCAGCGCCAGCGCCACATCTCCTGTAGCGACCAATACCAGCCGTAATTATCGCGTCCCAGCGTCAGCGCCACGACGGCGACCAGTATCAGCAGCGCAACCCCTGCCAGTACGGCCGGCGGCGTCATCCGCCGCTCCGGCCTGAGCATCTGGGCATTATCCGTGGCCATGGCGCGGGTCTCCCTGAGCCTGGGCAACAGCCATAGCAGCAGGGGGGCGCCGATCAGGGCGGTGGCGGCGCCGGTGGGGATTTCCCGCCACAGCCGGGCCAGCAGGATCATCAGTTGATCGCTGAGCAGCAGCAGCAGCGCGCCCAGCAGGCAGGAAAACCCTAAACGGGGCAGCAGGCGCCTGGCCCCGAGCATCCGCGCCAGCAGCGGCGCGAACAGGCCGATAAAACCAATAATGCCGGCGGCGTTGACCAGAAAGGCGCTTAATACGATCGCCACGCCGATGCCGCCGACGCGCGCGGCGATAAGGCCCAGGCCCAGGTTGCGCGCCACGCCGTCATCCAATCCCATCAGCATCAGCGGTCGCAGCATCAGCAATATCAGCAGCAGGCCGACGGCCAGCCGGGGCAGCAGGAACTGTACCCTGCTCCAATCCTGCTGGTTGAGCATGCCGCTGCTCCAGAGAAAAAGGGTTTGCAGCCGCTCATAGTTAAGCAGCGCCAGCAGGCTTTTGGCCGCCCCGCAGTAAAGCCCCAAGACCAATCCCGCCAGAATCAGGGTGACCGGCGACAACCGGCGCCCCCAGGAAACGCCGAACACCAGGCCGCCCACCGCCAGCGCGCCGGCTATCGTCGCCAGTTGGCGGGTCGCCTCGTCGCCCGGCAACGCCAGGAGGGTCGCCACCGTGAGCCCCAGTTGCGCGCCCGCCGACACCCCGAGCGTGGTGGGTTCGGCCAGCGGATTGCGCAGTATTTGCTGGAACACCACCCCCACCAGCCCCAGCCCGGCGCCCACCAGCAGCGAGAGCGCGGTGCGCGGCAGCAGGCTGTAGTGAAACAGCATTTGATCAATACTGCCGGTATCGGGATGGCACGCCGCCCGCCACCATAAACCGGGCGCGAGCTGAAGGGTTAAATTAAATACCGCAAGCGACAGCGCGGCAAGCGACAACGCCAGGACCAATGCGGCGGATAAGCGCGGAACGCGTTTACTCATGCCCGTGGCTCCATCGCCTGCCCGAGCATCCGGCAAAAGCGCATGGCGGCAAGGGTGGCGCCGAAAAACCACACCGCGGGCAGCACCCGCAGCTGTTTTTCCCGGACAAAAGGCAGCGTTTGCCAAAGCGTGGAACCGGCCACTTCCGCCAGGGGATCCTGGGCGCCGCGATGAAAACACAGCGCCCTGACGCCCCGGAACTGCGCCAGCCGCTCAAGGCCCACCGTTGCGCTGCCCCAGACATTTTCCTCGCCGTCCCAGGCGTTCGCCACCCCCACCCGATCCAGCACATCCTGGAGCAGGCTGTTTTTGCCGATAACCATGATGCGGCGGCTGTCGATAAAGGAAAACAGCAAGACGGGGGGAAGCGGAAGGGATCCAGACGCCAGCCGCTGCCGGGTCTGGTCCAGTTGCCGGTCGAGATCGGCCATATGTCGTTGCGCCCGATCCGGCATCCCCAGGCGCCCGGCCAGGGCGGCGATATCCTGGCGGGCCACGGCCAAAGGCCGATCGCCTTGCCGGCTAAAACGGAAGGTCATGGTGGGCGCAATGGACGCGACGCTTGCAGGCGCCGGGCCAAAACCCTCCGATAGCAGGATCAGCGAGGGCGCCAGGCGCTGCATCGCTTCCATATTCGGTTCGTTGCGCAGCCCCACGTCCAGCACCGACGGCGGCAGCGCCGGCTCCGCCACCCAGCTGCGGTAATTCGGCGCGTCGGCAATGGCCATCGGCGTCACGCCAAGGGCCAGCAGCAGCTCCGCCGGGCGCCACTCCAGCGCGATAATACGTGCCGCATCGGGTATGGGCGCGGCGGCGGCGCGGCGGGAAAACCACCAGGGCAACACGGCCATCGCCTGTAAAAGACGTCGGCGATAGGCATCATGAGTCTGCATAAATTTTAAATATTAATAGTTATCATTCTGATTTTGATCGCCTATTATGCGCATTCGGAGAGAGACCGCAAGCCGCCCGCCTGCCGGAAGCTCTTTGCCTTGTCCTTAATCAATAGTCCCGATCGATACAGGAAGCGTATGAAGCCTGACGCAGCAGCACCCACCCCCGGATGCGCCATTGATATCAACGGCAGTTTTCTCTTCTCCGTTCCCAGCGGCGGAACGGGCTATTCGGCGGCGGATTTATGCGCGCCGGAAACGGCGCTGGCGCTACTGGAGCCGTTCCTGCGGCTGAACGAAGGGGGCGACCGGGCGGCGGTGATCTCCATGTGGTCGCAGTGGTATTTTGCCCTGCTGCTGGCGCCCTGGACAAGGATCGCGCTGCTGCATGACTGGCGGCTGCCGGCGGATCCGCGCGCGATTCAGTTTACCCAGGGAGCGCAATCCGCCGTGCCGGAAAAATTTATCCTGGCCGATCGCGGCGCAAAAATCGCCGGCGGCGTCGCCATCCCCGCCCTGTTCGGGCAACTGCTGGAGACGCATGTGCTGCCGGTTTGCCGGACCTTCGGCCAGTTGGCCGGCATCAGGCCGGGCCTGTTCTGGAACAACGCCGCCATCCGCGTCGCCCACGGCATCGATATGGCCGCGGAACAAGGCGCCGATACCGGGGAAGCCAGGGCGTTTCTCGCCACCAAAACCCTGGCGGACGGCGCACCCAACCGGCTGTATCAGCCGGTACGGGTGGTGGAGCACGAGGCCGGCCCGAAAATCATCCGCCGGCTGTGCTGCCTGCGCTATAAGCTCAGCGGCCTGGAATATTGCCCGAGCTGCCCGCTGTTGGTGGCGCAAGAGCGTAAATGCCGGCATCGGGAACAGCAGGGCTAAGCGTTCGCCACTGCGGGCATGACGCCGGGCAAGACGTATTTCTCCGCGCCCCAGGCCTCGCACCGGCGGCCGCTCGCGCCGCGGGTACTCCCGCCGCATAAACGGCTCCCCGCACGGTGCCTTGCCCGGGCGGCGATCAGAGCAGTTCCATCACGCGCCGGGTTTCTTCGACACCCACCTGCCAGAGGGCCAGCATCTCCTCGTCGGCGCGCTGATAATACCCGCCGTAGTTGCCGTCGCCCAGCATCGCGCGGGCCTTGGCCGGATTGAGCTTGCGAAAGCCGACCAGATCGAGCATCGGTTTTTGCCGGTCCGGCTGGGCGACGCCCGCCAGCCGGGTCCAGGGGAAATTTTCCATCCATGAGGCATGCGAGGCCACCGGATCGGTTTGCTGTACCTTTGCCCAGGTGAGCGGCGCGCACCACCAGTTATGCAGCTGTACCATCACCTCGGGATTGGCCACCATCCATTCGCTGATAATATGCTGCGCCGGCATATTGCCGCCGTGGCCGTTAACCAGCAGGACGCGCTTAAAGCCCTGCCGTTTCAGATTATCGAGAATATCGTACAGCAGCCGGAGGTAAGTGCCGACCCGCAGGCTGATGGTGCCGGGAAAATCGCTGAACGCCGGCGTCATGCCGAACGGCATTACCGGGAATACCGGTATGCCCAGCGGCTCGGCCGCCTCGACGGCGACCTTTTCGGCCAGGATGGAATCCACCGACAGGCTGAGAAACGCATGCTGCTCCGTACTGCCCAGCGGCACCACCACCCGATCGTCCCGGCCCAGGTATTCTTCCAACTGCTGCCAATTCATTTCACTGATTTTCATGATATTTCCTTCAATCCGGTCACGGAGGGCACATCCGGCGTCAGCAGCGGCATCACCACACGCCTGATATCGCCGCTGTCAGGAATATGCCGGTATTCAAACGCCTGTTGGCCAGGAGATAAGGCGTCCTGTAACGCCTCGGCGCCGGTGGCGTAGACCAGCACATCGGCATGCGCCAGATAGCGGTTCAGTTCAGGGTCGTCCCGATGCACCACGGTAATGGACTGCACATGCGGGGCGAAGCGCTGCACCCCGGTTTTCATCAGCGCGGTAAACTCCGGGAAGATCGACACCACCAGCACCCTGGCAAGGGGATCAAGCGACGCCAGCGCCCGCCGGGTCTGCTCGGAGGGGATAAA
This sequence comes from Sodalis sp. C49, assembly GCF_046352915.1. NCBI lineage: Bacteria > Pseudomonadati > Pseudomonadota > Gammaproteobacteria > Enterobacterales > Bruguierivoracaceae > Sodalis > Sodalis sp. C49. The sequence goes on from NZ_CP163303.1 coordinate 3,281,523, forward strand.
GCTGATATTAATAACCCGCATACCGGGCAGCAGGCTCATCACCTCGCGCCGGCGGTGGGCAAAGGTCAGGATCAGATCGGCGCTGTGCGCCTGCTCGCGCGCGCGGTTATCGGCGGTCAGTATCGACAGCGTCGTCGCATCCAGCTGCGCGCCGTCGCCCAGGGTGCCGGCGATAATCTGCGCATAATCGCGGGCGGACTCGATAAAATTACCCACCACCAGCACCGTTTTGGTCCTGGCGCGCCGCTGGCGGTGATGGAACCGGTTGGTGACCAGGGCGGCGAGGTCGGCCGCCGATAAAGACAGGTCCTGCGCCCGATCGATCAGGGCGTCGATGTGCTGATGCAGATCGGTCAACCGCTTGTCGCTGTGGCGCAGGACCTGGGCGGCGTCGGCGATAAAGGTACCGGAGCCGGGCTTGCTGTAGATCAGTTCAGCCTGTTTCAACTCGCGATAAACCTGCGCCACGGTCATCGGCGCCACGCCGACCCGCTCGGCCATGTCGCGCACCGAGGGCAATTTATCCCCCGGCTTTAGCGCGCCGAAGGTGATGGCATACTCCACCAGCCCCCGCAACTGCATCCCCAACGGGAGCGACAATGTTCTATCAAGTTGGAAGTCCACAAACCGCCCATTAATGCGTGCTAATTTACTAATACACTATCGTTATAAGCTTAGCTAACGCAAGCACAGCGGGCATATTTTCCTATTCAACGGGCTATAGCATTTTCCTATGACAAAATAATGCCTTTTTTACTGCCTTTTATTGACATTAAACGATCATTGCTTCAAATATCGTACTACTGCATTAGAACAGTGACGCGGGATTTTCCGGCGGGGATCATTTTCCAAGCGATAAGGGGATGGGCACAATGAAGGTTATGCATCGGATAACGTTAATCGCCTTGCTGACGGCGGGCGCGCTACCACTGGCCCACGCCTGGGCGGCGGATACCGTGCAGCGCGGCGGCACGCTGGTCTATGGCCGCTATAGCGATAGTTCGTTCCTGGAACCGGTATTGAATGAAAACAATACCGATATCTGGATCCTGTCGAATCTGTATGACACGCTCCTGTTTCCCACCGCCGACGGCAAAGGCATCGAACCGGGCCTGGCGGACAAATGGAATATCGCCGCCGACGGCAAAAGCGTCAGCCTGACCCTGCGCGATAATATCAAGTTCTCCGATGGATCGCCGATTACCGCAGAAGATGTTAAATGGTCGCTGGAACGCGCCAGCAAGCCCGGCAACGGGGTATGGCAATTTATGGTCGATTCCATCGCCAGCGTCTCCATTGACGGCGCCAACGCCATTACCCTGCATCTGAAACACCCGGACCCGGCCATCCTCAGCGCCCTGACGGCGTTTAATACCTCCATCATGCCGAAAAAGCAGTTCGAGGCGACGCCGGGCGCCACCGACCAGCAAAAAGCGGAAGCTTTCGCCGAGCATCCGGTGGGGTCCGGCCCCTATGTGCTGAAATCCTGGCAGCATAACGCCACCATGACCCTGGTGCGCAACCCGTATTACTGGCGCAACGGCGCCGACGGCAAGCCGCTGCCCTATCTCGACGGCATTACCTTCGAGATCGTCCCGGACGACGCCACGCGCATCCTGAAGTTACAGTCGGGCGAGCTGGACGCCACCGAGTTTATCCCGTATTCGCGCGTCAACGAATTGAAGGCCAATCCGGCCATTGATATGAAACTGTTTCCCTCCACCCGGGTGGAATACGTCAGCCTGAACGTGCGCCCGCAGTACCAGGGCGCGGCCAATCCGCTGGCCAATGAAAAGGTGCGCCAGGCGCTGAACTACGCCACCGATAAGCAAGGCATTATCCAACTGGTGACCTATGGCATCGGCACGCCGATGACGTCTTATATTTCCAGCGGCACGCCGGGGCACGTAGGCGACAAACCGCTCTATCCGGTGGATACGGCCAAGGCCAAACAGCTGCTGGATCAGGCCGGTTTCGCCAGCGGTTTCAGCGCCAATATCATGGTGCTGGCCGGCAATGAGGACGAAATCAGCATCGCCACCGCCCTGCAGCAGATGTGGGCGCAGGTGGGCGTTAAACTCACCATCACCCAGGTGGACCACGCCACGGAAACCGACCGCTATCGCAAGGGCGATTTCGGCATGCGCTTATCTACCTGGACCGATGATATTGCCGATCCCAATGAAATCACCTCTTACTTCGCTTATTCGAAAAATATCCAGGCGGTGCATTCGGGCTGGAAAAACGATCGGGTAGACCAGCTGTTTGAGCAATCCCAGCAGGAAATCGATGCGCAAAAACGCGCGGCCGATTATCAACAAATTCAGGCGATCTTTAACGCCCAGGGGCCGATCGTGCCGCTGTATGAAAGCCCTTATCCGGTGGCGTTGAATAAGACGGTGCACGGCTTTGTGCAGATTCCGCTGGGCAATAACCTGTTTGCCGAAACCTACCTGACGCGCAAATAACGTCGACGCAGGTTAACGGCCGGAACCTGGAACAGGAGAAGAGAGGGGTGTCAGAGTTTGCCTATATCGTTAAACGTATTTTGCTGATTATCCCCACGTTGCTGGTGATCCTGGTGGTGACTTTCGCCATTGTACGGCTGCTGCCGGGCGATCCCGCCAGCGCCATGATTGGCGATCGCAGCACCGAGGCCGACGTGGCGAGGATCAACGCACAGCTGGGACTGGACAAACCGCTGCCGGTGCAATTTTTCTTTTTTGCCCGCCAGGTGCTGACCGGCAACCTGGGCGACTCCTATGTGCTGCACAGCCCGGTGACCAGGGTGATTGCCGAGCGCCTGCCGGTCAGCCTGATGCTGACCGCCATGGCCGGCCTGTTCGCGCTGCTGATGGCGATTCCGCTGGCCTTTGTCTCGGCGCTTAAGCGCAATAGCGCCGCCGATATGACTATCCGCGGTTCTTTCCAGGTGACGCTGTCCATGCCGTCGTTTTATATCGGTCTGGTGTTGCTGACGGTGTTTTCCGCCCATCTGCACTGGTTTCCGGTGGGCGGCTACGGCGCCACTTTCACGGATAAGCTGTACCATCTGTTCCTGCCGTCGATGACCCTGGCCCTGAGCCTGGCGGCAGTGCTTATCAATAACCTGCGCACGTCTATTATCGCGGTGCTGGACGCGGAATACATTACCTTTGCCCGCGCCAAGGGGCTGAAAAACCGGGTGATTATGCTGCGCCATGTGATGCGTAATTCGCTTATCCCCACCGTCAGTCTGTTTGCCCTTAATATCGGCACCATTATCGGCAGCGCGGTGATCACCGAAACGGTGTTTGCCGTGCCCGGCATCTGCCGCCTGATGGTCGACAGCATCTTCAGCCGCGACTACCCCATGGTCCAGGGACTGGTCATCGTGCTGTCGGTAATGGTGTCGCTTATTTTCCTGGTGACCGATATCGTCCAGGTCATGATCGACCCGAGGAGAGCGCGATGACGGTCCATCCGGCGCCATCAATGCCGGCCCGTACCTGGCGGCGGCATATCCCCTGGCCACTGCTGAGCACGGCCATCATCCTGCTGTTCAGCCTGGCCGCCGGTTTTTTCCCGCAGTTGATCGCCCCCTACGATCCGCTGGCGTTCGATTACCGCGCCATCCTGAAACCGCCCGGCCCGCATCACCTGTTCGGCACCGATAATTTTGGCCGCGATATTTTTTCACGTGTTATCTACGCCTATCGGGTGGATTTGCAAATCGCCCTGTTTACCACGCTGTTCCCCATGGTTTTCGGCACGCTGGTCGGGCTATTGGTGGGTTTTTACGGCGGCTGGGCGGAAACGCTGTTCCAGCGGGTGGTGGACGCGGTGATCACGTTCCCGCTGCTGGTGCTGGTGATAGCCATCGTGGCAATCCTCGGCCCGGGCCTGGGCAGCATGTATGTGGCGGTCGGCATTATCTATTGGGTGTTCTATGCCCGGCTGATCGCCGGTGAAGTCAGTATCCAGAAACGCCTGGACTATATTGCCGCCGGCCAGGTGATGGGGTATAGCCGGCCGCGCATTATTTTCCGACATTTGTTGCCCAACGTCATGACCACCACCCTGGTGTACTGGATGACCGATATGGCGCTGGCTATTTTGCTCGGCTCCAGCCTGGGCTATCTCGGCCTAGGGGCGCAGCCGCCCACCGCGGAGTGGGGAGTATTAATCGCCGCCGGCAAGAATTTTATGGATACCGCCTGGTGGATCACTATTTTCCCCGGCCTGGCCATCGTGCTTACCGGACTGGGATTCAGCCTGCTGGGCGATGTGCTGGCCGAACGGCTCCGGCCCGGACACCGCTGATGAGGGAGGTCGAGAATGCATGCCACGACAGCGCCAGGCCCTGAATTACCAGGCAAGGCGCCGGGCGCGCCGGGTGACGATACCCTGCGGGTCAGCAACCTGAACACCGTTATCCATACCCCGCGCGGGATGATAAAGGCCATCCAGGATATCAGTTTTGAACTGCGACCCGGCGAAATACTCGGGCTGGTGGGCGAATCCGGCTCCGGCAAAAGCGTGACGCTGCGTTCCCTGCTGCGCCTTATGCCCGGGTCGGCCCAGGTTAGCGGTTCGGTGACCTGGCGGGGACGGGAACTCATCGACGCCGCGCCGCAAGAATTGCAACGCATCCGCGGCGGCGACATCGCCATGATTTTCCAGGAGCCGATGATCGCCCTCAATCCGGTGTTAACGGTACACCGACAAATTGACGAGACGCTGCGCGCCCATACGCGGCTTAACGGTCGCCAGCGGCTGGCGCGCACCGTTGAACTGCTTAACCAGGTCGGCATTCCCGACGCCCGGCGCCGGCTGGAAAACTACCCCCACGAGTTTTCCGGCGGCATGCGCCAGCGGGTGATGATTGCCATCGCGCTGGCGGGAGAACCCAGCCTGCTGCTGGCGGATGAGCCGACCACCGCGCTGGACGTCACCATCCAGCAGCAAATCCTTAATCTGCTGCTGTCCCTGCGGGACAGGCTGCATATGGGCATTATTTTCGTCACCCACGATCTGGGGGTGGTGGCGCAGCTGTGCGATCGGGTGGCGGTGATGTACGCCGGCCGCATCGTGGAATCGGGCGAGGTGGGTGCGGTGTTTGCAACGCCACGCCACCCCTATACCCAGGGTCTGATGGGCTCGGTGCCGCGGGTCGGCGTGGAACGCACGCCGCTGCTCTCCATCGAGGGCACGCCGCCCTCGCTGTTGGACCCGCCGCCGGGCTGCAGCTTTAACCCGCGCTGCGCGTACGCCACGGATCTGTGCCGCCAGCAGGTGCCGCCGCTGCTGTCCCTGGCGGACCACCGGGGCGTGGCCTGCCACCATTATCAACATCTGGTCAAAACGCGGAGCCTGTGATGAACGGATTAACCCCGGCGGACGAACAACCGATTATCTGCGTCGAGGACGCACAGGTGCGTTTTGCGGTAAAACAATCGCTTTGGCATCGGTTGCAGGGGCACCCGCCCCAGTTTATCCAGGCGCTTAACGGCGTCAGGCTGGAATTACAGCGGGGTGAAACCCTGGGGGTGGTGGGCGAATCGGGTTGCGGCAAATCAACGCTGGCGCGGGCGCTGGTGGGCCTGCTGGCGGCCGATGACGGCCGCATCCGCTTTAAAGGCCAGGATATCGCCACGCTGCGCGGCAAGGGAAGGCGCGATTTCAACCGCCAGGTGCAGATGATCTTCCAGGACCCGTATGGTTCGCTTAACCCGCGCATGACGGTGGGACAGGTATTGCGCGAGGCGCTCTCGGTACACAGGATGTGCCCGCGCGCCGCGATCCCGGCGCGCATCATGGCGCTGCTCGAACTGGTACGCCTGCCCGCCGACGCGGTGGATAAGCTGCCCCATGAATTTTCCGGCGGCCAACGCCAGCGCATCGGCATTGCCCGGGCGCTGGCGGTGGCGCCGGAAGTGCTGGTGGCGGACGAACTGGTGTCGGCGCTGGATGTCTCGGTACAGGCGCAAGTGGTGAACCTGCTGCTGGATTTACAGCAAAAGCTGGCGCTGACGGTGCTGTTTGTCGCCCATGACCTGCGGCTGGTACGGCATATTTCCCATCGCGTGGCGGTGATGTATCTGGGTGAAGTCATTGAAACCGGCGCGACGGAGGTCCTGTACCGGCAGCCGCTGCATCCCTATACCCAGGCGCTGCTGCGCGCGGCGCCCGGCATGGATCCGGCCAACCGCGTCGCCACGGTCAGCCTGGCCGGCGAGTTGCCAAGCCCCCTGTCGCCGCCCCCGGGCTGCCGTTTCCATACCCGCTGCCCCTATGTCACGGACCGCTGCCGCGCGGAACATCCCATCCTGCGCGCCAAACCTTCCGGGCAGCAGGTGGCCTGCCATTTGGCCTGAGGAATTTTTTTGGCACTATATAACTGAATTAATTGAAAAGATTGGCAATCAGGCGCAGCCATTTTGACCACGCCGACCGGCGCGGGCATAAGGCAGCAAGCCATACCGGCTATCTTGCTGGTTAGATGACGGGGACAAAAGCGCGGCGTTTGATATTGGCTGGACAGCTAAAGCCAACTCTGACAGCATGGCGATATCCATAAAATCAGCCGTGCCATTGGCTTAACTGAACGGGCGCTATGAAGGGACAAAGTCGTTTAGATCAGATTATGGAATACCTTAAAAGCCATAATCTGGTCACCGTGGAACAACTGGTCGAGGCGATAACCGCCTCCCCCGCGACCATTCGCCGCGATTTAATCAAACTTGATGAGCAGGGCGTTATCAGCCGTACCCACGGCGGCGTCACGCTCAACCGTTTTATCCCCGCGCAGCCGACCACCAATGAAAAACAGCAGCGCAACCTGCTGGAGAAACAGGCCATCGCCGAACTGGCGGCGCAATGCGTGCGGCCCGGCGACGCCGTCGTGCTGGATGCGGGCACCACCATGCTGGAACTGGCGCGCCATCTGACCCATCTGCCGTTGCGGGTTATCACCTCGGATTTGCATATCGCGCTGTTCTTATCGGAATTCAAGCAAATCGAGGTGACGATTACCGGCGGACGTATTGATGACAGCAGCCAGTCCTGCATCGGCGACCACGGCCGCCAGCTGCTGCAGAAAATCTATCCGGACGTGGCCTTTATCAGTTGTAACTCCTGGAGCCTGGAAAAGGGCGTGACCACGCCGACAGAGGATAAAGCGGCGCTCAAACGGGATCTCGCCGCCCATGCCGGACGGCGTATCCTGCTGGCGGACAGCAGTAAATACGGCGCTTACTCGCTGTTCTGCGCCATGCCCCTGGCGGACTTAACCGACATCATCACCGACGACAAACTCCCGCCGCCGGTCATGGCGGAACTGCGCCGGCAGCCCTGCGCCCTGCAGCTGGCGGACAGCGCGGCCCGGCGCGTCAGATAAACATGCCGCCGGAGGCTTCGATACGCTGGCCGGTCATCCAATGAGTACCCTCGGCAAGCAGGGCGGCCACCGCGCCGCCGATATCGTCGGGCAGACCCGCCCGGCCCAGGGCGGTGTTGGCGGCGATAAGCTGATTGACCTGCTGGTTATCGCGCACTATCCCACCGCCGAAGTCCGTTTCTATCGCCCCGGGAGCCAGGGCATTTACGCTGATGCCCCTGCCGCCCAATTCTTTGGCCTGATAGCGGGTCAACACCTCAAGGCCGCCTTTCATGGTGGCGTACGCGGCGGCGGCCGTCGAGGCGGTGAAACGCGTCAGGCCGGTGGAGATATTCAGGATGCGCCCGCCGTCGGCTATCAGCGGCAGCAGTTTTTGCGTCAGGAAAAACGGTCCCTTCAAATGAATCCTGAACAGCTCATCAAACTGCTGTTCGGTGGTGTCGGCGATAGCGGCATGCAGCCCGATGCCCGCATTGTTGACCAGATAATCAAACCGATCGCATTGAAACTCCCCGGCCAGGGTGCGGCCGACTTCGGCGGCAAATTCACTGAACCGGCTACTGTCGCCGACGTCCAGCTGCAGCATGACCGCCTTGCCGCCGGCCCGTTGAATCTCCGCCACCAGCGCCTGCGCTTCCTCGGCCCGGCTATGATAGGTGCCGATAATATCCACGCCCTTTGCCGCCAGGTGCAGAGCGGCGTTTTTGCCCAGTCCACGGCTGGCGCCGGTAATTAAAGCAATTTTGTGACTCATCTCGATGTGCTCCTGTGGGTAGGTAAATCTGTCGGTCTACAGCTTATTAGCCGGCGGGGTATAGATAAACCCGCAAAAAGCGGAAATACTGTTCGGTATGACAGGACAATAATCCGGACATACGATGGTCAACAAGCTTGAGCTGCTGCGCAGTTTTATTCGCGTCAGCGAACTGTCCAGTTTTACCCAGGCGGGCGAGAGCCTTGGCCTGCCTAAATCAACGGTATCGGAACATGTCCAGACCCTGGAAGCCCTGGTGGGCGCCAGGCTGCTGCATCGCACGACCCGCCGCGTCACGGCCACCCAGGACGGGCTGGCGCTGTATGAGCGCGGCAAGGATATGCTGGCGAACATGGATGAACTTGAGGGATTATTCCGCCAGGACGGCCTGGTGCTGGCCGGGCGATTGCGGGTGGATATGCCCGCCGGTATTGCCCGCGCCCTGGTATTGCCGCAATTGGGCGAATTTATGCAAAAATATCCCAACCTGCGCATTGAAATCAGCTGCACCGATCGCCGGGTGGATATCGTGCGCGAAGGTTTTGACTGCGTCCTGCGTATCGGCGAACTGACCGAGGCTTCCCTGGTCGCCCGGCGGCTGGGCCGGCTGCCCATGGTGAACTGCGCCAGTCCGTCTTACCTGGCGGCCTATGGCATACCCAGGACGCCGGCGGATCTGGCCGGCCATGTGCTGATCCATTATGTCTCCAGCCTGGGATCGCGCGCGGAGGGATTTGTTTACCGCCATCAGGGCAAGTACCTGAGCCAGGAGCTTCCCTCGCTGGTCACGGTGAACAATGTTGATGCCTATAACGCGGCCTGTCTCGGCGGCCTGGGTATTATCCAGGCGCCGGCCATCGGCCTGGAGGAGCATCTGGCCGCCGGACGACTGGTGGCGATCCTGCCCGACTGCCCCGCGCCGCCTATGGACGTTTCGCTGGTCTATGCCGATCGCCGTTATCTGCCCCAGCGCGCGCGGGTGTTTATGGACTGGCTGGCGGCACAGCTTGCGCCGCATATCAGCGCGCAGCGGCCATAGGCGCCACGGTGATAAACCGCTGGGCGGTGGCGGCCGCACCGCCCAGCCATTATCCCGGGATTTGCGGCGCCGCTCGCTAATCCACTGTTAAATAACCCGTTATACTCTCTTCTTGCGAAAGATTTGTTACTCTCAGCCGGCAGGAGACTGCCATCTACCGTTGACAAGCGTCAACATTTCTAATACATTAACCCAAGCAATAGGGAGGGAGATGAAGGATCATCCCAACAAGCATATTCAGGCGGCGATTGAATATGCTCTCTCCAAAGGCTGGCGATTTCGCCATGGCAAAGGGCATGCGTTTGGCCGCCTGACCTGCGGCGTGCCCGGCCATGAAGAACATCAAATGCGTGTCTGGTCTACGCCCCGCAGCGCGGAAAACCATGCCAGGCAGCTTCGCCGCAAGATCAATCACTGCCGGTAACATGGCCACATGCTTTATTACGCAAAGGCGGATCTCCGCCTTTAATCGAGGTGACAATGGCATTGTACAATTTTGCGCTTACCCTCTCCGGCGTAACCGCAGAGACCAAAGGACTGGAAGACCGGCTGTTCGAGAGCGGCTGCGATGACGCCCTGGTGTGTTTTTATGGTAAATCCGTGTACCTGGAATTCGATCGCGACAGCGCGTCTTTCGCCCAGGCGGTGTTAAGCGCCATCGGTGATATCGAATCGGCGGATTTGGGCGCCAGGGTCATCTCGGTGGATGCCAACCTGGTTGGTTTAAGCGATATCGCCGAGCTGTCGGATATGTCGCGGCAGGCGGTTGCCATGCTCAAGGACGGCACTCGCGGCTCCGGCGATTTCCCCTCGCCGGTGCAAAGGATCAAAGGCGTATCGCCCTTATGGCGCTGGGCCGACGTGGCCGAATGGCTCGCGGCAAAAGGAAAGCTACACCCTGATATCGCCGTCAATGCCCGGCAACTTGATATTATCAATATGGCCCTGCAACTGCGCGAAACCAAGCAGCGCAAGCAAATCGGCGATTATCTGGCCCTATTGGAAGCGTCCTGATCCATAACCTATCAGGACGCGGCGCAGCCTGCCTATTCACAGGGCCGGGATGGTTTAATCCTGCTGTATAAAGGCCAGCAAATCCTGATTCAATCGGTCTTTATGGGTAAAACACAGGGCATGGGGGGCGCCGGGATACACTTTCAGGATGGCCGACGGGATTGCCGCCGCCGCGAGTTTACCCGTCGCCGCAAAAGGCACCACCTGATCGTCATCGCCATGGATGACCAGGGTCGGCAATGAAAATGCCGGCATATCCTGGCGAAAATCCGTTTCCGAGAACGCGGTGACGCAGTCCAGGGTGCCTTTAAGGGAGGCCAGCAGGGCGATATTCAGCGTTTGGGTGAGGATGCCGGCCGAAACCTTGCTATCGGGGCGATTGGTACCGTAGAACACCGTGCTGAAATCGCTTAAAAACTGCGGCCGGTCGGCGGCCAGGCCCGCTTTTATGCCGTCGAAGACCGATTTATCCACGCCTTCGGGATGATCGGCGGTTTTGATAAACAACGGGGTTACCGCGCTTATCAGCACCGCCTTTGCCAATCGCCGGGTGCCGTGGCGGGCAATGTAGCGCGCGACTTCGCCGCCGCCCATGGAAAACCCCACCAGCACCGCGTGCTGGATCTCCAGCTTTTGCAGCAGTTCCTCCAGATCATCGGCGAAGGTATCATAATCATAACCCTCCCAGGGCTGGCTGGAACGGCCGAAACCACGGCGATCGTAGGCAATCGCGCGATAACCTTTTGCCGCCAGGAAAGTCATCTGGTATTCCCACATATCGGCATCCAGCGGCCAGCCGTGGACAAAGATCACCGGCTGTCCCTGCCCCCAGTCCTTGAAATAGATTTCTGTGCCGTCACGGGTCATAAAAGTAGTCATAGGTATACTCCTTACAGGGTGTGTGCGGGAAAACTGAAGGTGTGTACATTCCTGGATTCAGGGCGTCATATCTGTTGCCGTAATGCGCTATTCAGGCGCCACCAGATGGCGCACCACCGGCGGCTGCTCGCCATGATGGAATGCGCGCACCCGATCCTGGATGCGTTTATCATTCACCGTGTGACGCTCATGCTGTCGCAGATGTTCAAGCCAGGACCCGACGACAAACACCTCGACACACTTGCCGGGAAACTCGATGTCCTCATACACCGCCCAGGTCAGCGCGCCGCCGCGCCGGCGGACGCGCCGCATTTCCTGGATCGCGCGCATAAAGGCGGGTATTTCCCCGGGTTCAACCTGATACTCGACGCTTATCATCACTGGGCCCCGGTCATGCTCTATGGCGGACTCCGGCGCCAGGGGGTGATCCGTGGGTTCAAGGTTTAAATCGGGATCTTGGTTTAACCGCCAGCGCAGGGCGGTGGCGGTGCCCAATACCATGCCGATGGCGGCCACGGCCAGGGAGGTGGATATAGTCAGCTGCGACGCCAGCTTCCCCCAGACAGCGCTGCCGGCGGTCATGGAGCCGAAAAATACCGTCAGGTAAACGGCCAGGGCGCGCGCCTTTACCCAGCGCGCCGCGCTGCGCTGCGCGCCGACATTCAGGGTCGACAGCACGGTTATCCAGGCAAAACCGGTAAAAAACTGGATGCCGGCAAGCCACCAGAAATGGCGGACAAAGGCGAGTGCCAGCATGGTAAGCGCAAACAGCAGGCTGGCCAGTACCGTCAGGCTGTCGGGCGTCAGCTTTTTACGCAGCCCCGGCAGCAGGATGGCGCCGCAAATCGCGCCGATGCCGATGGCCGCCAGCAGCACGCCATATCCGCCTGGCCCCAGGCCCAATTCGCGTTGCGCCACCAGCGGCAATAATGCCCAGCCGGCGCTGCCGAAAAGGAAGAACGCCATGGCCCGCACCAGTACCGTGCGCAACACCGGCGCCGCATGGACATAACGCAGCCCCACGCGCATGGCGGAAAAAAAATGTTCGGGCGGCAGGCGCTGGATGGCGGTGTCGGTTTTCCAGCGGTACAGCACGACGATGACGCCCACCACCGACAGGGCATTCAGCATAAAGACCACCGCCGGACCGGAAAACGATAAAATCAGGCCGCCCAGGGCGGGGCCGATGGCGCGGCTGATATTGATGCCAAGCGAGTTCAGGGCGATGGCGGGCGCCAGATCCGCGCGCGGTATCAGATCCGGCACGATGGCCTGGAACGGCGGCGAGCTCATGGCGGCGCCGGTGCTTAGCAGGAACGCCGCGGCCAGCAGCAGGGGCGGCGTCATCTGGCCTGACAACGCCAGCAGCGCCATGGCCACCGCCACCGCCAGTACCCAGGCCTGTGAAAACAGCAGGTATTTGCGTCTGTCGACGATGTCGGCCATCACCCCCGAGGGCAGCGCAAACAGGAACATGGGCAGGCTGCCGGCGGCCTGGACCATAGCCACCATCAGCGGGTCGGAATTAAGGGTGAGCATCATCCAGCTGGTGCCCACATCACTCATCCAGGAACCGATATTGGAGGCCACCGTGGCAATCCACAACATACGGAAGACGCGCTGGCGCAGCGGGCTCCACGAGGAGGGCGGCGCGGCCGCCGCGCTGTCCCCGCCGGCGGCATCCTGATTGAAAACCTGTTTGTCCGATGTCGTCATAAGATACCTCCCCGCGCCGCCGGCCGCAGGCTCCAGCGGCCGGGACCGCATAACCCGATGGTGGTAAAGATAATCAGCAGCAGCCAGCCGAATTGTCCTTCCGCCACCGACCAGTCCGGATGAACCGCCAGCATGGCGATAAGCAATACCGCGATGATGGGCAGACAGGCCGCCCTGGCGGCCACGCCCAACGCGATAAACACCGGACAGACCACTTCGGCGAAAATGGCGGCCCACAGGCTCAAGGACGCCCCCAGCCCAAAAGGATCCTCAATCCTGGTGAGCTCATCGGCGTAGTGCAGCACTTTAGGCGCGCCGTGTACGTACAACAGCATAAAACAGCCGGTCAGGCGCAGGAACAGCAGCCCCAGGTCGACCTGCGGGGTGAGGTAAAACCGCCCGGTGGTTTTCATGGTCAAAACGCAAAGCAGCTGCAGCCCAGCGCGCCCCAAAAACCGGCGTGATTGGCGACCGGCACCGAGGAACCGCGCGCGGCGTCATGGGCATGGCCGTGGACGCCGCAGGCACCGGCGCAGGCATGGGGCAACATCGGGGCGCGGGCGGCGGTCAGTTGGCGGTAATGTCCCGGCACCAGGGCGACGGGCGACCAGTCCGGCAGCACCGGAATTGCCGCCGGGCCGTGGGAGGTAAACTCGCCGTCCGCATACACGACTTTACCGCCGACGAGGGTCATCAGCGACGCGATGGATTTGATCTCATCCTCGTGCACGGCAAAAAAATCCGCGGTCAATACCGCCATATCGGCAAGCTGGCCGGCCTTGATCCGCCCTTTTTTATCCTGCTCGCCGGAGAACCAGGCGCTGCCGGCGGTCCACAGCTCAAGGGCAATATCACGGGGCAGACGATCCGCACTATCATAAAGTTTCATACCGCCGACGGTGCGGCCCGATACCAGCCAGTAGAGCGCGGTCCAGGGGTTATAGCTGGCCACGCGGGTGGCATCCGTGCCGCCGCCCACCGGCACGCCCATCGCCAGCATGCGCGCGATGGGCGGCGTATGGCTCGCCGCCGCCGCGCCGTAGCGATCGACAAAATATTCGCCCTGAAAAGCCATGCGGTGCTGGATGGCAATACCGCCGCCCAGGGCGCGCACCCGCTCGATATTGGGCGGCGTAATGGTTTCGCAGTGGTCAAATAACCAATGCAAGCCGTCGAAGGGGATCTCGCGATTCACCTTTTCAAACACGTCCAGCATGCGGCTGATGGATTCGTTATAAGTGGCGTGCAAACGGAAGGGCCAGCGATTGGAGACCAAATGCCGGACCACCTGCTCAAGTTCGTTCTCCATGCCGGCGGCCAAATCCGGCCTCGGCTCCAGGAAGTCCTCGAAATCGGCGGCGGAGAACACCAGCATTTCGCCCGCGCCGTTGTGCCGGTAAAAGTCATCCCCCTGCCCGGGCTTGACCATGGCGGTCCATTTTTGAAAATCCTCCAGCTCCGCGCCTTTACGCTGGGTAAACAAATTGTAGGCGATGCGCACCGTCAGCTGGCCTTCCCGCGCCAGTTGATCCACCACGTCATAATCCTCGGGGTAGTTCTGGAAACCGCCGCCGGCATCAATGGCGCTGGTGACGCCGAGCCGGTTGAGTTCGCGCATAAACTGCCGGGTGGAATTCACCTGGTACTCCAGCGGCAACGTCGGCCCTTTTGCCAGGGTGGCATACAGGATCATGGCGTTCGGGCGGGCTATCAGCATGCCGGTGGGATTACCCGCCGCATCGCGCTGGATTTCGCCGCCCGGAGGATTGGGCGTCTCCCTGGTATAGCCGACGACCCGCAGCGCGGCGCGGTTAAGCAGCGCGCGATCGTAAAGATGCAGTACAAAGACCGGCGTATCCGGCGCCGCCGCATTAAGCTCGTCCAGGGTCGGCATCCGGCGCTCCGCAAACTGGAACTCGGTCCACCCGCCCACGACCCTGACCCACTGCGGATGTGGCGTGCGGTCCGCCTGCGCCTTTAACATCGCCAGGGCGTCGGACAATGACGGCACCCCTTCCCAGCGCAGTTCGAGGTTATAGTTCAGCCCGCCGCGGATCAGGTGGAGATGGGAGTCGTTCAGGCCGGGAACGACGGTACGCCCCCCCAGATCAATAACCTTGGTCTGCGTACCGCGGTAACGCATCACCGACGCGGCGTCGCCGACGTCCAGGAATGCTCCCTTGCCGACGGCTACCGCGTCGGCAAGGGGATTTTGCCGGTCCAGGGTATGAAACCTTCCATTCACCAGGATTAACTCGGCTGTCTCTGCTTTATCGGGCGAAACCATAAAACCTCCGGAACTGTGGGCAGCGCCAGGCTGCGGGCGGAAACGCGCACCGGGCGGTCAGGCGTGGTCGCGTTGGCAATGGCTGGATTATTATCGCCGGCGCGGATCACCGTCTAGTTATACATAGAGATAATGGTTTCGCTTATTTCCCCGGCCTACCATCTCAGCAGATGGATGTTCCGCTGACTTCCGGCTTCCATCGTCCCAACCGGCGCGCCGCGTAAGCGCGGGCGATCCTTTCCTTCCACCCTCTCGGGATACCATTATGATTGATTCAAAACTTGACGTGCTGACGCCCTCCAACTGCCAGATGATTTTTATCGATCAGCAGCCGCAAATGGCGTTCGGCGTACAGTCGATAGATCGCCAGGTGTTAAAGAACAATACGGTGGCGCTGGCGAAAGCGGCGAAGGTGTTCGGCATTCCCACCATCATCACTACGGTGGAAACCCTGAGTTTTTCCGGCCATACCTATCCGGAACTGCTGGATGTATTTCCCACCCACGACATCCTTGAACGCTCGTCGATGAACTCCTGGGACGACCAGAAAGTGCGCGATGCGCTGGCCGCCACCGGCAAGAAAAAAGTCGTGGTCTCGGGACTGTGGACCGAGGTGTGCAACAACAGTTTTGCCCTGTGCGCCATGGCGGAGGGCGATTATGAAATCTATATGGTGGCCGACGCATCGGGCGGCACGTCCAGGGAAGCCCATGATTACGCCATGCAGCGCATGATCCAGGCCGGCGTGATCCCGGTGACCTGGCAACAGGTGATGCTGGAGTGGCAGCGGGACTGGGCGCGCAAGGAAACTTACGACGCCGTGATGGCTATCGTGCGGGAGCATTCCGGCGCCTACGGCATGGGCGTGGATTATGCCTATACCATGGTGCATAAGGCGCCGGAAAGGGGCCATGGCGATCACCATACCCTGGCGCCGGTTCCCGCGAAATAACCGCTCTCCCGGCCGGCGTGTCCCCATGGCGCGCCCGGCCGCTTCCCGTTAAAGCAGGGGTGAATATGAATGCTTATTGTATTTCGCTGGGCGCCGGGGTTCTGATCGGCCTGGTCTATGCGCTGCTGAAAGTGCGCTCCCCCGCCCCGCCCGCCATCGCCCTCATCGGCCTGCTGGGGATGCTTATCGGCGAACAGCTGTCGGCGCTGGTGATAAGCCAGGCCTTTGCGGCGCAAGCCACGCCACGCCACGCGGCAAACGCCGCCCCGGCAAAAAAGACCGTTGCCTCCTTAACGGCGCAAGACGCGGCTCTCACGCCCAATCGATCCCTGCGCGGCGAGTCATCCGCTCCGGGAGGAGGTCTATGAAATCCTACGTTGTTTCCCTGCTGGCCGGGGTGTTAGCCGGCGTGATTTATTCATTGCTGCAGGTGCGTTCACCCGCGCCGCCGGTTATTGCCCTGCTGGGCCTGCTCGGTATGCTGATAGGAGAGCAGATTGTGCCGGTCTGCCGGCGCCTGCTGAAGCGGGAGCCGCTGACCCTGGCATGGTTTCGCACGGAATGTGTCCCCAAGATCAGCGGCGCGCCGCCGCCCGATACCCGAAAGCCCCCGCCATCCTAGGGACGACCGTCATGACGCATTCGTTGCTTATAGCCATTATCGACGACGATCGTTCCGTAAGAAGCGGATTAAGTAATTTATTGCAATCCGCCGGTTATGCGACGATATCTTTTGAATCGGCGGAGCAATTCCTGAATGATGAAGCGCGGGATAGCATCGATTTCGTCATCCTGGATGTTAAATTGAAAGGGATAAACGGGTTTGAACTTATCAGCCGCCTGGGACAATCCCGACCGGGACTGCCGGTCATGCTGATTTCCGGCCATGGCGACGAGGACATGGCACAAAGGGCGCTAAACGCCGGCGCGGTTTCTTTTATGCGTAAACCTATCGATGTGGATATGCTGCTGGAGCATATCCAGCGGGTATTAGCCCAACGCGGGGGAAGTCCATGATCAATGCAATGCCGCCGGCGCCACGATCGCGCTTAACCGATGACAAGACGCACCCTGCCCCCGATCCCTTATCCGCCCCGGCGAATGGCGCCATCGCCGCTTTTCTCTCCCAGGCCCTGAGTATTTGCGCCGCGCTGCGGCTGTTGCATGCCGAGGGGATAATCCATGGCGCGCTGACGCCCGCCGCGCTGTCGATGACCGACGATGGCGCTTGCCGCCTTGATATGGGCGGCCCGGCGACGCCGCCGGCGGGCATGCCGGTCAGCAAGGATATGCTGGCCTACATGTCGCCCGAGCATACGGGACGGACCCAATGCGGCGTCGACGCCCGCAGCGATCTGTATTCCCTGGGGATGATTTTTTATGAACGGCTGGCTGGCCGGCCGCCGTTTGTGTTCCCCGGCGGCGGCGGGGTAGCCGAATGGATACATCACCATATCGCCTGCGAGCCGGCGGCACCCCATACCCTGCGGCCGTCTGTGCCGGAAATGTTATCGCAGGTGGTGATGAAACTGCTGGCTAAATCTGCGCAAAGCCGCTACCAGACCATCGAAGGGCTGATGGCGGATTTCAGGCGATGCCGTTCTGCGCTGGCGGCGTACGGCCATATCCGGCGCTTTATGCCGGGGCTGCAGGATATTTCCCCGTCGTTGCGGCCGTCCGATGGCCGCTTCACGCCGCCCAGCGGTCTCCGGGCTTTTTCCGCCGCGTTTACCCGGGTGAAAAGCCAGGGAACCCATGCGCTGGTGGTGGTCGGCGGCCCTCCTGGGATCGGCAGATCATCGCTGATTGCCCGCGCCCTGGCGGGACTGCGGGGAGAAGACGCGCTCCTGGCCGTCGCCCGGGTCTGCCGGTATCGACAGGTACTGCCGTTCGCCGTGCTGTCGGAGGCGTTCAGATCGCTTACCCTGTATATGCTCGGGCAACCGGCGGCGCAAATCGATGCGCTGAAAACACGTCTCGCGTCGGCGCTTGGCGATGATGCGGGGCTGGCCATCAATCTGGTACCGGAACTGGCATTGATATTGGGTAAAAAAAGCCCGCTGTACGCGCTTTCCGCCGAGGCGGGAGAGGCGCGGTTTAACCCTATGATATATGGTCTGGCCAGCGCCTTTGCCACTTTGGGCCGCCCGCTGGTATTGGCGATCGACGACATTCAGTGGATAGACCCGGCCAGCATGGGCCTGCTGGAGCACCTGATGGCCCATACCGCCATGCTGCCGCTGCTGCTGGTGGTTGCGTTACGCGACGCGACATCCCCCGGGGACCCGTCGCGTCCCGCGCCGCTTGCCACGCTGCGCCATAACGCGGCGCGGGTGGTGGATATCCAGCCCGCGCCCTTAAGCCCCGCCGCCCTGGCCCGATGGCTGGCGCACGATTTTCGTACCACACCCGCCAACATGGCGGCGCTTGCCGGTTTGGCGCATGCCGAGACCGGCGGCAATCCTTTACTCGCCCGGCAGTTTATCAACGGCGTTATCAATGACGGACTGGCCACCAGGGCCAGGCGAAACGGTAAATGGCAATTTTCCCTGGCGGCCATACGGGCGCGCCAGGGCGCTAAAAACGCAGCCGGGCTGATGCGAAAGGAGATGTTCGCTTTACTGGACAGCCGGGAGAAACACGGCGATGGCGGCGGTTTCCCCGCGGGGGTTTCCTTTAGGCAGGCCCAGGAAAACCAGGATCTGCAAAGCGTTATCATCGCCTCAAGGGCATTATCCGAGGAAATCGATCTCGGCCGGCTGATTCATATCCTGATGAAAATGACGCTGGAGCACGCGGGCGCCCAGCGCGGCCTGCTGATCAGGGTGATCGCCGGTTCGCCGGTTATCGAGGCGCGGGCCGACATCACCGTCGCCGGCGTAAACGTACAGGTGGTCAAGGCCGCGCCGGTGGCGGCAGATCTGCCGGTATCCATGCTTAACGCCGTCATTCGCACCGGCCAGGAAATCCGCCTGGGCGCGCCGGGGGAGTTCAGCCCGTTCAGCCACGACCCCTACCTGATGGCTTCCGGCGCGGCGGCGCTGTGCGTGCCCATGTTTAAACAGGCCCGGCTGGTGGGGGTGCTCTACCTGGAAAACCGGCTGATGCCTGATGCCTTTACCGCCGAACATTCGAAGGTCATTGCGCTGTTGGTGGCGCAGGCCGCCATCTCCATTGAAACCGCCACCCTGTACGCGGAATTGCTCGAGGAGAATATCCAGCGCCGTCGCGTCGAGAACGAGCTGCGCACCAGCCAGACCTCATTAATGCTGGGGGAAAAGATCAGCCACACCGGCAGCTGGCGCTGGGAAACCACCCAGGAAACGCTGGAAATATCGGCCGAATTCGCGCGTATATTCGGTTTGGATGAAGAGCAGCAGGCTATCTCCTATACCGCCTATATCGGTTTTGTCCACCCCGATGACCGAAACCGGATACTCAACCAGATCGACTATTGCCTGGGTAAAGGATTGTCCATGCAAGCCGAGTATCGCATCGTCAGGACTGACGGCACTGTTCGCTACGTGGCGGGAATCGGCGAGCCGATCCTGGCCTGCGGCAATGCCCACGAGTATTTTGGCACCATAACCGATATCACCGCCCGCAAACAGGCCGAGGACGCGGTCAGGGCCGCGCAGGCCGACTTGGCGCGTGTGGCGAGGGCCACGACGGTCGGGCAGCTCACCGCCTCGATTGCCCATGAAATCAACCAGCCGCTGATGTCCATCGTGGCCAACGCCGGCGCCAGCCTGCGCTGGCTGAACCGCGACCCGGCCAGGCTGGATAATGTCCGCACCGGCCTGGAGGATATCATTGCCGAAGGCAAGCGCGCGGGAGAAATGATCCGCAGCCTGCAGGCGCTCACCCGCAACGCGCCGCCCCATTTTGCCCCGGTCGATTTGCACCATACCGCGCATCATATCCTTACCCTTTCCCATAGCGAACTGGAAAGGCGCCGGATTGCCATCGAAGATAAGCTATGGGCCGATGCCTTTATCGTCTATGGCGACAGCGTGCAAATCCAGCAGGTGCTGCTTAACCTGGTGATGAACGCCGCGGAAGCCATGGCGGACGTGGATGACCGCCCGCGCATCCTCACCTTGTCCTCCGTCAATCCGGCGCCGGGCAAGATAACCTTCGCCATGGCCGATACCGGTATCGGCCTGAGCGACGAGGTCAGGGCGCGGGTATTCGAGTCTTTTTATACCACCAAGAAGCAGGGCATGGGCATGGGGCTTGCCATCAGCCATGCCATAATCGAAAACCACCGGGGGCAGATGGCGGCGTCACAGCGCCATCCCCACGGCAGCTGTTTTTCGTTCACCCTGCCTGCGCTGCCCACCGGCGGTTAAAGGCAAAACCAGGCCGCGCCGCGGCGGCGTTCGCCCTAATGGCTAAATTCCGAATCCCGCCCCGGCGCCCCGGGAAAGGGTCGCCAGCCGGGTATTCTGTGGTTTACTGTGGGTCTGCAGCGATCCTTGTTGTTGCGTGCGCCGCGTGCGCAGTCTAAGCCGACGACATTCACCGGGAGCGTAAAAAATCGATACCATCACCTCGCCAGTCAACCCGCTGGCCACCGGCGCGGCGCGGCTGGTCGTCAGCCGCCATAGGGAAACCATGCCGCCGGAACACGCGCCGGTTATCGCCATTCCCCATCACGAAGCATTTTCCGTTATCGTGCAGCTGCGGGATTTTGCCTCGCACCGACTCTGGCATGACGGCCGCCTGGTCCACGCGGGCGGACACGCGCAGCAGGCCGTCGCGATTACCAGGCTTACCGAGGACTGGCGTTGCCAGCATTTGAGCGCCTTTGATAACGTACGATTTTTAATTACCCGCCAGGCGCTGGACGAATTCACCTATGACAGCGGACAAAAGCGCATCGGTCATTTTGACTGCGCTCCCGGTGCGCTGGATCCGGTGATTTATCATCTGGCACAGGCGCTGATCCCGTTATTGGGTCAACCCGGCGGCATGCATGATTTTATGTTTGATCATATCTCCCTGGCGCTGTTTGCCCATATTGCCGAAGTCTACGGCAAGGCATCCCAGGACTGGACCCGGCAAAAAGGCCGGCTGGCGCCCTGGCAGGAACAACGGGCCAAGGATTTTATGCTGGAAAACCTGGCGAAGGGCGTTTCACTTGAATTGATTGCCCGGGAATGCGGCCTGTCCCGCGCGCACTTTGCGCGCAATTTCAAAAATACCACCGGCACTTCCGCCTGTGTCTGGCTGCAAAACATGCGCATCCGGAAAGCGCTGGAACTCCTGGGCGCCAGGCAACAGACGCTGACGGAGATCGCGCTCGAATGCGGTTTTACCGACCAAAGCCATTTTTCACGGGTATTTAAAACCTTTACCGGCACATCGCCGGGTTATTGGCAACGCACCCAGGGCGGCAGCCTGGCCGTACCGACGGCGCCATGGCCCCCGGAACAGCCCTGAGCCTATGCATCATGCCGGCGCATTACCCGGCGCGTCTGACGTATCATTGGCTAAAAACAGAAGATGACGCAGCGCCCCGTGCGCCATCGCCACCTCGGTGGATTCCTGCAGCGCGGCGATATATTTTTTAGCGAATTCCGTGTCGTTTTCCGGCCCGAGGGCAAGTAAACGCTCAATGACGGTTTTATATGACAGGACCGTTGCGGCATTGATGTCGTCCGGTTCATCCAGCCGTTCGTCCAGTTCCACCAAGATCTCCGACAGGCGCCGGATCCAGGCAAACTGCGGATGGCTGCTCACCAGTTGCAAATGCTCAAACGGGCCGCCGATCGGGCCGAAACGCGCCGTTTCCAGGTCAATCAAGGCCTTATGCAGCTTACGTAATGAGGTTGAAACGGTTTTGAGGCTGGCGCGATAATCGCCATTGACATGCTCCGGCATAATGATGTTCCTCATAAGAAGGGAAGCGTTAACGACTTTGTGATTTAACAATATGCAGCCGTTCCGCCGCCCGCACCAGATCGGCCAGGGAGCGGGTCTGCATTTTTTCCATCACCCGCCGTTTATGGACCTTGGCGGTAATTTCACTGACGCCCAGCGCCGTGGCGATTTGTTTATTCAGCAGGCCGCCGATGGCCAGTCCCAGGACTTCGCGCTCCCGGGGCGTCAGGGTTTGATGCCGTTGGGCCAGGCTTGACTGCTCGCTCACGAACGAGAGGTTTTTTTCCGCCGCCGACAGCCCCTCGCGCACGGCGTTGAGCAGGTCTTCCGCGTCGATCGGTTTGGTTAAAAACTCGCAGGCCCCGGCCTTCATCGCCCGCACCGAAAGAGGAATGGTGCCAAACCCGGTGATAAAGATAATCGGCAATTCCCTGCCCGTTTTTTCCAGCGCGGCCAGGACCTGGAACCCATCCGCCACCGGCATGTTCATATCAAGGATCAAGCAACTGGGGAGCGGGCCAAAATGCTGGTTCAGGAACATCTCCGCCGAGGCAAAATCGGCAACGTTAAAGTCTTCCGACTGTAGCAGCCGAACGATGGCTTGTCTTACCGCATCATCATCGTCAACAACATACACAATATGATCCATGGCATGGTCCTATTATTGATACGACGCGTGTCTACGCTTCGATAATCCCTGGAAGGCCGCTGCCGATCTTGTAAAATAGTACGATTTTTTAACGAAACAAGTGATATTAGCCAACAATCGCCGGACAAAGGAGGGTAATTCAAGGATAGTAACCCAGGTTACCAATGTCATCACGCTACGGCCGTACTGTATCGTCCGTATAGACTGATAAACATAATTAATTTTAATGTTTAACAATTTATCTTGTAGACATATACATATTGATGTCATGATTGTTATAAATAGATATTGATATTACATTCCGCCACAGGTAGGAGGCTGAGTTATTTAACATGGCCAGAGCGAAACGCCCGATAGATGAAAATATGCAGGCCGCGGCTACGCTATGTGCCAGGGATCGCAGCGCGGTATATGAGAAATTAATGAATGCCATCTCGGAACACCGCCTGAAGCCCGGCACCAAGCTTACGGAAGAAAAGCTGGCGTCCATTTTTAAGGTATCCCGCACCGTAGTTAGAGAGGCTTTGCAACAAATGGCTTTTGAGCGCGTGGTGGAAATCCTGCCCAACCGTGGCGCTTTTATTGCCAGCCCCACCATTGCGGAAGCGAAGGAATTTTTCCAGGCCCGGCGCTATGTCGAGGTTCCCTTACTGGAAAATATATGTCAGCGTGTGACCGCGCAAGAAATCACGCTGCTGCGCCAGCACGTTAAACAGGAAGAAAAAGCCAGGCATTCAGGCGATCGTCGCAAGATTGTGCGCTTGTCCGGCGAGTTTCATGTGCTGCTGGCCTCCCTGGCGGGAAACCGTTTCCTTGAAAGAACGGTACGCGGCCTGCAGTTATTGACGTGCTTGACTATCCTGCTGTATGACACCCCCACGGACGTCACCTGCCAGCACAACGAGCATGAACGGCTGGTCGATGCGGTAGAGGCGCGGGACAGCATGCGCGCGCAAAAACTCATGTTGGATCACCTGCTGGGGATCGAAAATTCGCTTCATCTGGAAGAGCCGGAAGAAGAGGAAGACGATCTGGAAGAGATCCTGCTCGGCACGGGAAACTGAATTTCTTATATCTGGCCCATGCGGTCCGGCAGCCCCGATGTCCCCACACCCTTTACATCCAACGGTTTTCCCCTGTAGAAAGAGCGCTTTAGGCGCTCTTTTTTTCACTTTGTATTTTCCTTTCTTTTTGCCCGCAAAACGCTATATATAAGAAATGCATATCACGAAAATAAAACTGATGAACAATTTAAATAATTATTGACTTCAATTTTGCATGATCTTATTGTCAAATTTAATCCATATCCTCTGCCGCAACTATATCGACGCCATTTCGCCGCAGGTGATTGTTGACAATCTTTAATAATTTTGTGGAGCACCGGATGTCTGAACTGGTATTGGCTCATGGTGAAGCGCTTTCCAACCTGCCGTTATTCGTGGCGCAGGCATGCGGTTACTTTCGCGAACAGGGATTAACGGTAACGGTGCCGGAACTCAGCGGCACGGCGTCAACCATCGCCTTGCTCAGAAGCGGCGCGGCGCAGATTGGCACCACGGGATTTACCCAGCCGCTGAGCGATTTCAGCGCGGCGGATCCGCTGCGCATTATCGCCGGAAGCGGCGTTGGCGGCATGGCGGTAATGATCCATCCGGACAGCGTGGCCGCGGCGCCTTCTGCCCTGCGCTTCGGTACCTTCTTCGAGGACCCGATGGAAGTGTTGCTGCACGATACGATCACCCATTACCGCGGCGCCTGGCAACACAGCGATATTCGTTATTTCGACACCTTGCACCAGGCGATTACCGCCATGCAGCGGCGTGAAATAGACGCCTGCACTTTTATCGAGCCGGTGATTAGCCAGCTCGAAATGCTGGGTTTTCAAAAAATGTGCGACGCCGCCGAAGTGTGGGGAACCGGTTACCCCGATACCGTATTGGTCACACGCCAGAGCTTTTTACATCAATACCCGGATGTGGTGGATGCGGTGATAAAGGCCCTGTTGCAGGCGGAAACCACGATAAAGGCGGATCCGCAGGGCGCCCTGGCAAGCGTAACCCGATTTTATCCCGGCGTTCCCCCGGCGACGATGATGCAAGGCTTGGCGCGGCAGCCGCCGCAAATCGATATTCGCCCTCTTGCCGGCGCCATTATCAGCCGGTTCCAGGCGCTGGCGGCGATGGGCAGGCTGGCGCCGCCGGAGAATCCGTATTCCGTACTCGATTTCAGCCGGTTATCCGCCCTGCTGGCGCAAACGGAATATACGCACTAATACGCGGCTTCGCCTACCACCAGGCCGCGACAGCCATCCACTGGACATTATGCCTTGCAGGCAGGGGTTCGTTCGCTCTTTTATCAACACCAGGAGACAAACATCATGTCAACAAAACGGGTTTTTCCGCGGCTTAATGGCTTTGATATCAATCGCCGCCATTTCCTGAAACACAGCGCGCTGGCGGCCGGCGGCCTGGCGTTGGGCAAATACCTTATCAGCACCCCCGCCCTGGCGGCGGATATCACCACCTTTAAGGCCACCCATGGGACGGGCTTATGCAACTGTCCCTTCTTCCTGGTCAAGGAACGCGGGCTGGCGAAAAACGTCGCGCTGGATTTTGTCACCACGCCGACTAACGCCGATATAGCCGCCTTGTTCGGCGCCGGGCTGGTGGATGTGACGGTAGTCCCCTACACCAACTTTATTACGCTTTTCGCCCAGGGCGCGCCAATCAAGATCGTCGCCGGCTCAGGCGTGCAGGGCTGCGTAATCGTCAGCCAGCAGGGCATCGATTCCGCCGAAAAGCTGCGCGGCAAGACGCTGGGCACCTTCCAGGCGGATACGCTGGAAATGCTGCCTTATGACTACCTGAAAAAAGCGGGCATGGGCTTTGCCGACGTCAAAGTGCGCTACTTCGGCACCTCTCCGGAACTGGCCCAGGCGTTTATCAACGGCAATATCGACGCCATGTGCCATATCGAACCTTATGCTACCCAGGCATTGCAGGCGCGCCCTGGCGCAGTACGGCTTTCCGACGGCGTCGACATCTATGGCAAGAACTATAGCGATTGCGTGCTGGCGGTACGCTCCTCCGTGCTGGCGGAAAATCGCGAGGCGGTGAAGGCGCTTATCAAGGGCATGATGATCGGCCAGCATCAGGAAGAGACCGACCGCGCCTCGGCGGTCAAGGATACCGTGGGCAAATATTTCAAGACCAGCTACGAGGCCACCCTGGACGCCGCCGCCAAACAGCCGGCGATGATAGACCAGCGGCAGAACCAGGATTTTATCCTGCAGCGCGCCAATAACCTGAAAGAGCTGCGTTACATCCAGAAGGTACCAGGAACGGATATCTTCGACTGGTCATTGCTCAATGAGGTGATTAAGGAAAATCCCGACTTGTATGGTTCGCTGGAGCTGAAAAGCGCATGAAGGTGAATACCCTGCGAAAGCCGGTAAAAGCCGCCGGTGTTTCACCGGTCGAGATCATTCCTCCGATAAGGAAAACCCGCCGCCGCGGCTGGCCGGCGTTTTTCTCGCGCCTCGGCTGGGGCGTGGCTTCCGTCGCCCTGTTTGCCGGGATCTGGGAAGCGTGCTGGGCTTTTGGGGGATTAAATCCGCTGTTGTTGCCGCCGCCACATATCTTCCTGGCGAATTTTGCCCAGCAGGCGCAATACTTTATCCCAATCGATGTGATTGGCCAGGTCACTAACGACACCGCCTTATTGTCGTTGGGAAAAACCATTCTCGCCACGGTAGGACGCGTGATGGCGGGGCTGGCTCTGGGTTTCATCCTGAGTTTGGTGTGTGGCCTGGCTATTTGCTATTTCCGTCTGTTCGGCAAGTTGGTATTGCCGACCATCACCCTGCTGGCGCCTATTTCGCCTATCGCCTGGCTGCCGGTGGCCATTTTTATTTTCGGCATCGGCAATCCGCCGGCGATTTTCATGGTGTTTATTTCACTGTTTTTCGTCATGACGGTATCCACTATCAGCCAGATTGAGAGCGTGAGCAAAACGCATCTCAACGTGGCGGCGGTCATGGGCGCCAGCCGGGCGCAAACCTTCCGTTACGTCATTATCCCCGCCATCCTGCCCGCGTTATTTTTCGTACTGCGCATGAACCTGTTCGGCGCCTGGATGATTGTGCTGGTGGCTGAGGCGACAGGCGTTGGCAGCGGGTTGGGGCAAATCGTCATGCAGGCGCGCAATACCTTCAATTCCAGCCTGTCGTTTTTCACCATGACCATCATCGGCATTACCGGATTTGTTTTCGATCTGCTGTTGCGCTATGTGCAGAAAAAGCTCCTTTACTGGGTACCTGACAACCGCGCCGGAGGCCAGAAATGACGCAAAATACCCTCCCCCAGCCGCCGCTGATTGATTGCAATAGCGTGGGCAAAGTCTGGACCGACGCGCAAGGCGGCGCTGTCGTCGCGCTGAAAAATGTCGATTTGCAGGTGGCGCGCGGAGAGTTTGTCGTGCTGCTTGGGCCCAGCGGCTGCGGTAAAAGCACCCTGCTGTATATGATAGCCGGGCTGGAATCGGTCAGCGAAGGCTCAATCCGCTGCGGCGGCGCCGAGGTATCGCAACCGGGCACCGATCGCGGATTTGTCTTCCAGGAAGCGTCGCTTTATCCCTGGCTTTCGGTTGCGGAAAATGTCGCCTTCGGCCTGAAGATGCAGGGTATGTCGAAAGAGCAAAGGCTGAAACGGGCGCAGTCCATCTTGCAAAACGTCGGCCTCGCCGATGCCGCGCAGAAACGGCCCGATCAGTTATCCGGCGGCATGCGCCAGCGGGTGGCGATGGCCAGGGCGCTGGCGCTGAATCCCGAGGCGCTGCTGCTGGATGAACCCTTTGCGGCATTGGATGTGCAAACGCGGGCGAAGATGCAGGACTTCCTTATCCGCATATGGCGTCAAACCGGCGTATCGATGATTTTTGTCACCCATCATATTGATGAAGCCGTGGCGCTGGCCGATCGCGTGGTGGTCTTTACCGCGCGTCCGGGCGGCATCAAAGAAATCATTCCCATCGATCTCCCGCGGCCGCGCGACCCCAAAAGCCCCCTGTTTCATCAGCTCAGCGACCATCTTATCGATTTGCTGCGCGATGAAGTCGATCGCGCCTTTGCCGAACAGGAGGTGGGCTGATGATATCACCCTACCTGCCGGTGGCCGCGCTGCAAATGCCGCCGGGCGGCGAAGATTTGGCGCTTAATCGCCGGCAGCTGGAGGCGGCCATTACCCGCGCCGCTCAAGCCGGCGCACGGCTGGTGGCGCTGCCCGAGCTGGCGCTGACGCCCTATTTTTGCGCCGCGCCGGCGGAAAAATATCGCCACTGGGCCGAATCCGTCCGGGGCGAGAGCGCCGGATGGTGCGCGGCGCTGGCCCAGCGGCTGGGATGCGCTATTTTATTGCCGCTCTATGAGCACGATAGCCAAACCGGCTGTTACCACAACGCCGTTATCGGTTTTGACCGCCTGGGGAAAAGGCTGGGCGACGGCGCCCTGGCCAGGAAGCTGCATTTGCCGGCCAGCGACTATCCGCCGCCCGGCTATGACGAGGCCGCGCATTTCACGCCGGGCGACGGACTGCAAAGGTTCGCTATTGAAGGCTGGCGCTGTGCGATTTTGATCTGTTATGACCGCCGCTTTCCTGAATGCTGGCGCGCGCTGCGCCAGGCGGGGGTTGAGGTGGTCATTGTTCCCGTCGCCGGCAGCGGCGGCGACGACGCAGCCTTCTTCCTCGGCGAATTGCGTACCCATGCCAAAGAGAACGGTCTGATAGTCGTTTGCGCCAATAAAGTGGGCGAGGAATGGCTGGACGGAATAGCGACGGATAATTACGGCGAGTCGTGCGTGATCAACGCCGACGGCACGCTGCTGGCACACCGCCCTCGCCGCTTGGGCGCGGGGGAAGTGAACGCGACGCTGGATTACCGGCAACTCAGTCAGCTTCGTCAGCAAATGCGCTATTTCAACGATCGGCGCGACGATTTGTTTGGGCCCGTGCCGCATGGTTGGGTGCGTTAATTTTACAGCTACAGGATATCCTTATGTCTGAGTCACTGATATTAGCAGGCACGCTGATCCAGGGGATCGGCGACGATGGTCGCCCGATCGCGGTGGAACGGGGCGCGCTTTACCAAAAAGACGGTGTTATCGAGGACATCGGCAATGCCGATGATTTGATCCATAAATATCCCCAGGTCCGCCGCTACGGGTCCATGCAACACGTGCTGATGCCGGGATTTGTCAACAGCCATCATCATGTGGGCTTAACCCCGCTGCAGTTGGGTTCGCCCGATTATGCGCTGGAACTGTGGTTTGCCAGCCGCATGGGCGCGCGCGAGGTGGATTTGCGGCTGGATACGCTTTATTCCGCTTTTGAGATGATCGCCTCCGGCATCACCACCGTACAGCATATCCACGGCTGGCGGCCCGGCACGCTGGAAACGATACACCAGGCGGCCGGCGCGGTGCTTGCCGCCTACCGTGAGATAGGCATGCGCGCCTCCTACAGCTTCGCGGTGCGCGAGCAGAATCTGCTGGTCTATGAAGCCGATGAACGGTTTGTGGCCCGCGTGCCGGCTGAAATCCAGCCGCAGTTGGCTGCTCATTTGAAAAAACAGCGGCTGCCGCTGGGCGATCACCTCAAGCTGTTCCGCATGCTGGCGGCAGATAATAGCGGCCAATCGCTGACCCGTATTCAACTGGCGCCCGCCAACCTGCACTGGTGCAGCGACGAAGGGTTACAGGCGATCAAAGCGGAGGCGGATAACGCCGGCGTGCCGATGCATATGCATCTGGTCGAAACCGCCTACCAGCGGGAATATGCCCGTAGACGCACCGGCATCACGGCACTGGCGCACCTGCACAAGCTGGGCCTGCTGGGACCATCGCTGACCCTGGGACATGGCGTTTGGCTGAACGAGGCCGATATTGAACTGGCGGCGGCGACGGGAACCTGCGTTTGCCATAACTGCAGTTCTAATTTGCGCCTGCGCAGCGGCGTCGCGCCGCTGAACGCCTTCCGCCGCCATGGGCTGACCGTCGGCCTGGGGCTGGATGAGGCGGGAATTAACGAAGATCGCGATATGCTGCAGGAGATGCGTCTGGCGTTGCGGGTGCATCGCGTGCCCGGCATTGAGGACGATGAAGTGCCGTCCTGTGGGGAAATCGTGCGCATGGCCACCGAGGGCGGGGCAAAAACCACCCCCTTTGCCGGACGGATCGGCCGGCTGGAGCCGGGAAAACTGGCGGATGCGGTGCTGTTCGATTGGCAAAGTATCACCTGGCCGTATCAGGATGAGGATATTCCCCTGCTGGATGTGCTGGTGCAGCGGGCGCGCGCCAAGGATATCGAGAGCGTATTCATCCAGGGCGAGGAAGTCTGCCATCGGGGGCGGTTTACCCGGGTCGATCGCGCCGCCGTGCTCAATGATATCGCGCAAAAGCTGGCCGCGCCGCGCAGCGCGGACGAGCAGGCCCGGCGCGAGCTGGGCAAGGCCGTATTCCCGCATGTAAAAGATTTTTACCGCGATTATCTGGCGCAGGAAACGCCGCGCGCACCGTTCTACGCGCCGTCGTCCCGTCGCTAGCAGGATACATTCCGCCGCCACACGTCATGACGGCCAGTGGCGGATTTCATCAGCGGATATCACGTCCCCCGGTTCGGCTTAGCGCTGAGTGACGGCGAAAATACAAAACCCCCGCGATGCGGGGGTTTTAAGCCTGGATGTGGCAAGATGGGCTGGGTAGCTAGTTGGGTAGGGTACGTGCGTCCTGACGGATTAGCCGTTACCCCCCCACCGAACCGGACTTGCACATTTCTATGCATCCGGCTCTCCATTGGATCAAACAAAGCTTCTTCGGTCTGGCAGTGTTCCTCTGTGAAGGTTGACGTGACAGATCCGGCAGATCACTAATGTTTTCCTGTTACGGGCAATCATCAGCGTCTTCCAGTTATCTGTACCCGACTTGATATCCTTAAGTTTCCTCACATGGTGGACTTCAAAAGGGCCGGTTCTGGTACCGCAATATTCACATTGGCATGCAGCCATCCTGTCCAGCAATTCAGTTCTGCCAGAATATTTATACGTATTCGGCAATATATCCGGTGAACTGTGTTTGGGCGCACTCCTGTTTTTGAGTCTAAATACCTCCAACTCATATACCTTTCCATTACGATTTTCCCGATAAACATACCTGCCATCCGCTTGCCTTAACCGCCGCGCGATTTTGGTGCGAGATATCCGATGCTTACCTGCCAGCGTCTTATAAAGACTGTTTTCCCATATCCAATGCAACTTATTGAGATAGAGAACGGGGGCAAGATTGTAGTAATTCGCGTAGCCGCGCATTTCAGCGTTGTACTGACTAATGATTTCATAGTCAGACATGTGCATCATTGCTGGCCGACCAGCACTATTACCATATCCGCCATCGTAATTCCCATAGCCACGTAGAGAGCAGAATTTCAGGATTCTTTCCCTCGGTACACCCAGATGGACGTGTTCCGTTATCGTACGTTTTACCGCATGAGTTTTACTTCCATCTGTATTAAGCCCTACAACACATTTGACCTGTTTTCTTTCACGGCGTGTTTTTATTTCATAACCGAGAAAAGTGAATCCTTTCTTTGGGTCAATAATGCCGGATTTTTCCTTTGATATTTCCAGATGAAGTTCGGATTCAACAAAATAGACAACCTCTTCCATTATCTTTTTTGCCTCACCTTTACTTCCTATCACTCCAATCAGAAAATCATCAGCATATCGAACATACCGCATTCTTTTGAATTCAGTATCATCCATAATAACACTGGATAGTGTGCGCAATTGTTTCTCCAGTTCATCCGCTTCCTGTTTCCACTTTTGGATTTTCTGCTCATCAGCAGGCATTCCTGAAGCGCCGAAACCTTGCCTGATCCATTTAATACGATTTGTCCGGTTTTGTAGTGCTCTTCTGTATATGGGATTGGGTTTCCTCCGTCCTCCTTTGCCGAATTCGGTGATTCTATTTTTCATAAATTCATCAAGCTCGTGGAGAAATACATTGGCAAGAATAGGGGAGATAATGCCACCTTGTGGTGTTCCGCTATGAGTGCCAAAGTAACGCCAGTTGTCCAGATAGCCAGCTTTCAGGAACTTCTTGAGAAGCGCCAGAAATTTGTTATCAGCGATCCGCTTGCTCAGGAATTTCAGCAGCAGATCGTGGTCAATGTTGTCGAAGTAACCTTTGATATCAACATCACATACCCATTTTGTTCCTTTCCAACCGTTTCTGATTTCTTTTAATGCAGAATGACAGGAACGCTTAGGCCTGAATCCATAGCTCCAGTCGCTAAAAACCGGTTCATAGATTTCTTCCAATAACATTCTCATTACTTCCTGTATTAATTTATCGTCTCCGGTTGGAATACCTAATGGACGTTTCTTTCCATTCGGTTTTCGGGCATCTTTGGGTATGTGCGTGCGCTTACAAGGTTTGGGTATGTACGAACCGGACTCTATGAGGTGAATAAGACTAATAATCCTGTCCACACTCATTCCATCCATCGTATTGTTATTTATTCCTCTCGTCATGGCTCCCTGATTAGAATAAATATTAGCATAGGCCTGTGCCCAAAGATCTTTATTACTGCACATAATTTTATGCAGTTTCTTGATCTTATAACCTTGTATACTGGCTTTGTTTATACCATTTAGAGCATTGAGTGTTCTCTGTGATAGCACTGACTATCGAACCCCGCTTCTATTAGTATAGATCCAACTGACTCCCTTCCCCTTACGAATATAGTTTCACTGATAATTACTTATCAATTTATATATATTTTTCAGATTGGTTAGCCAATTGCGACTCCATTACAGAGCTACGTTGGGTACTACGGAGTCTCCGTTACCATATTGGTTAATTACTTAACCAACTTAGGTAATCCCGTATTTCTTTGTAGTCAAGGTGCATCCCACTTAGGTTTCACTTACGTTCAATTACCACTCTCACCGAGCAGGTGCCAACATTGTTGGATATAGTAACCTTCTAAAAATAATTACTATAAATATTGGTATGACTCCTAAATAACCGTGAGCCATCGATATCCCGAAACCCACTATGAACTATGATTCAACCAATCAGGCTTAACCATATGGGATTTGCAATGGCTGGCGCAAAGTAGGTTATTTCCCCGCAACCAGCCTTTTCCTGACATGCTACACTCCCCTCCCTCTTTCGAGGTTCAAACCCATTACTGGGTAAGGATAAGTCAGGCTTGCAATAGGCACTCCAACAGCCTATGATTAATTCAATAACTCGAATTAACCACTTGATTTACAAAGCAAAACGGCACACCTAAAACGGGATATCGTCGTCAAAATCCATCGGCGGCTCATTGCCCGCGGCCGGCGCATTGTTCTGCGCGGCGGGACGACTGGCCGCGGGCGCCGCCGGCGCCGCGCCGCCCGGATTGCCGCTGAACTGCGCGTTGCCGCCCTGCGGCTGCTGCGGCTGGCCCCAGCCCTGCTGGCCGCCGCCCGCGCCGGCACCCGCCGCGCCGCCGCCCTGGCGGCCGCCCAGCATCTGCATGGTGCCGCCGACGTTCACCACGACTTCGGTGGTGTAACGTTCCTGGCCACCCTGATCGGTCCATTTACGCGTTTGCAACGCGCCTTCGATATAGACCTGCGACCCTTTTTTCAGATATTCGCCGGCCACTTCCGCCAGCTTGCCGAACAGCACCACGCGATGCCATTCCGTTTTTTCCTTGGTCTCGCCGGTCTGCTTGTCGCGCCAGCTCTCGGAAGTGGCCAGAGTCATATTGGCCACGGCGCCACCGTTCGGCATGTAGCGGACTTCCGGATCCTGGCCCAGATTTCCGACTAGAATCACTTTATTAACGCCTCTGCTGGCCATGTCGACTCTCCTGATAAGATGTTTTACTTAAACGTTTACGTAAGTGTAATCGGTAAAGTTTACCACGCAAATGCCCAAAGGACACGGCTGAAAATCATTGCGGCCGCGATCGCAGTCCGATGAATGCAGAGTTCAGCGTTACAATCAATACTGGATATTCGTTCAGCTTTTTTTGTGTCATAATTGTCCGTTTCGCGCCAGGTGTGTCGTTGCAGGCATCACCGGCGGCAAATATTCATCCGGTGTCGGGATTAAGTTGAATGGATAAGATCGAAGTTCGGGGTGCGCGTACCCACAATCTGAAAAACATTAGTCTGATTATTCCCCGCGACAAGCTCATAGTGATTACCGGCCTGTCCGGCTCCGGCAAGTCCTCGCTGGCGTTCGACACCCTGTATGCCGAAGGGCAGCGCCGCTACGTCGAATCGCTGTCCGCTTATGCCCGCCAGTTCCTGTCGCTGATGGAAAAACCGGATGTCGACCATATCGAGGGGCTGTCCCCCGCTATTTCCATCGAGCAGAAATCCACCTCGCATAACCCGCGCTCAACCGTCGGGACGATTACCGAAATCCACGACTACCTGCGCCTGCTGTTCGCCCGCGTCGGCGAGCCGCGCTGTCCCGATCACGACGTGCCGCTGGCGGCGCAAACCGTCAGCCAGATGGTGGATAACGTGCTGTCACAGCCGGAGGGCAAGCGCCTGATGCTGCTGGCGCCGATCGTCAAAGACCGCAAAGGCGAGCACAGTAAAACCCTGGAAGGCCTGGCCACCCAGGGCTATATCCGCGCCCGCATCGACGGCGAAGTATGCGATCTCTCCGATCCGCCCAAACTGGAACTGCAAAAGAAACACACCATCGAAGTGGTGGTCGACAGGTTCAAGGTGCGCGAAGATCTGGCCCAGCGCCTGGCGGAATCGTTTGAAACCGCGCTCGGCCTGTCAGGTGGCACGGCGGTGGTGGCCGAGATGGACGGCGGCGATGCCGAGGAGATGCTGTTTTCGGCCAACTTTGCCTGCCCGATCTGCGGTTATAGCATGCCGGAGCTGGAACCCCGGCTGTTCTCATTTAATAACCCGGCCGGCGCCTGCCCCACCTGCGACGGACTGGGCGTGCAGCAATACTTCGATCCGGAACGTGTATTGCAGAACGAGGAAATCTCGCTGGCGGGCGGCGCCATTCGCGGCTGGGATCGGCGCAACTTCTACTATTTTCAAATGCTGCGCTCCCTGGCGGACCATTATAAGTTCGATGTGGAAGCGCCGTTCAATGCGCTGGACGCCTCGGTACAGCAAAAAATCCTGTTCGGCTCCGGCAAGGAAACCATTGAGTTCAGGTATATCAACGATCGCGGCGACAGCTCGGTCAGGCGCCATCCTTTCGAAGGCGTGCTGCCGAACATGGAGCGCCGCTATAAGGAAACCGAATCCTCGGCGGTGCGCGAGGAACTGGCGAAATATATCAGCAACCGGCCCTGCGCCAGCTGCGGCGGCACCCGCCTCAGGCGCGAGGCGCGCCATGTGTTTGTGGAAAACACCACCCTGCCGACCATTTCCGATATGGGCATCGGCAATGCGCTGGGGTTCTTTGATGAGATGAAACTCAGCGGCCAGCGCGCGCAGATTGCGGACAAAATCCTCAAGGAGATCCGCGATCGGCTGAAATTCCTGGTGAACGTGGGCCTGAACTACCTCTCGCTGTCCCGCTCGGCGGAAACCCTGTCCGGCGGCGAGGCGCAGCGCATCCGCCTGGCCAGCCAGATCGGCGCCGGCCTGGTGGGGGTGATGTATGTGCTGGACGAACCGTCCATCGGGCTGCACCAGCGCGATAACGAACGCCTGCTGGAAACGCTTATTCATTTGCGCAACCTCGGCAATACGGTGATTGTGGTCGAACATGACGAAGACGCCATCCGGTCGGCGGATCATATTATCGATATCGGCCCGGGCGCGGGGGTGCACGGCGGCGAAATCGTCGCGGAAGGCACCGCCGAGCAGATCATGGCCAATCCGGCCTCGCTGACCGGCCAGTTCCTAAGCGGCAAGCGGGAAATCGCCATCCCCGAACACCGCATACCGGCCGACCCCACCAAGGTGCTGAAGCTTATCGGCGCCCGGGGCAATAACCTCAAGGATGTTACGCTGACCCTGCCGGTGGGCCTGTTTACCTGCATCACCGGCGTCTCGGGTTCCGGTAAATCGACGCTTATCAATGACACGCTGTTCCCGGTGGCGCAGCGCCAGCTCAACGGCGCCACCACCACCGAGGTCGCCCCTTATCGCGATATCCAGGGTCTGGAACATTTCGATAAGGTCATTGATATCGACCAAAGCCCCATCGGGCGCACGCCGCGCTCCAACCCGGCGACCTATACCGGCGTATTCACGCCGGTGCGTGAACTGTTTGCCGGCGTGCCTGAATCCCGTACCCGCGGTTATACGCCGGGGCGTTTCAGTTTTAACGTGCGCGGCGGACGTTGCGAAGCCTGCCAGGGCGACGGGGTGATAAAAGTGGAAATGCACTTTCTGCCGGATATATACGTGCCCTGCGATCAGTGCAAAGGGCAGCGCTACAACCGTGAAACCCTGGAAGTGAAGTATAAGGGTAAAAATATCCACGAGGTGCTGGATATGACCATCGAGGACGCCCGCGAGTTTTTTGACGCGGTGCCCGCACTGGCGCGCAAGCTGCAAACCCTGATCGACGTGGGCCTGTCCTATATCCGGCTGGGCCAGTCGGCGACCACGTTGTCCGGCGGCGAGGCGCAGCGCGTGAAGCTGGCGCGCGAACTGTCGAAACGCGGCACCGGGCAGACGCTGTATATCCTTGACGAACCCACCACCGGGTTGCATTTTGCCGATATCGAACAGCTGCTGGCGGTACTGCACCAGCTGCGCGATCAGGGCAATACCATCGTGGTTATCGAGCATAACCTGGACGTGATTAAAACCGCGGACTGGATTGTCGATTTGGGTCCGGAAGGGGGCAACGGCGGCGGCGAAATCCTGATCTCCGGCACGCCGGAAACGGTGGCGGCCTGTGAAACCTCGCATACCGCGCGTTTTCTCAAGCCGATCCTGGCGCGCAAACATCATCCGGTAACCTCCGTCGGGTGATGGCGCAAAGCCGCCCTACCCAACGCCGGGCAACCACCCGGCGTTGTTTCCCTGCCTTATTGGGTATACGCCGCCTCGTGAAAATCAATTTCCCACACCAGCACCTGGCGGTAAAGGTCGGAAAGGCGCTGGCGCTCCGTCTCCGGCAGGGCCGCGGCGAGGGCGTCCAATTCCTCTTTTAACCAGCGCGCCTGGGCAAAAAACGCCTCGGCGGCATGCATCTCCACCCAGTGGCGCAAATCGGCGTCCGACTGCGCCGACTCGCTGACGCGCCGACACCAGGCGTAATACATCCACTCGGCGCCGAACATCAGGGTAATAATATCCGCATAGCCCCCCTGCCGCGCCGCCGCCAGCATACCGTCGCGAAAACGGGCGACCGCCGGCACATCGCGCCTGTAGTTGTTAATATCGATGCCGCGCCTTGCCAGCACGTCCTCAAAATAGCCCATCTGCTCGTCCACCAGCGCGTTTAGCACGCCCACCAACCAGCGCTGCTGGCGGATGCCAGGCGCCTTGCTCACCGCCAGGGCAAAAATGCCGATGGCCGTGGCGACAAAATCGCCTTCAAACACCAGGTACTGGTTAAACACCCGCGCCGGCAGCCGATCCTGCCCGATATCGGTGACAAAACGATGCTGCTGCATGGCCTGCCAGGTGGATTGATGTTCCGCCAGCAATTGTTCGCTAAAACTTATCACGATCACGCCTCCAGCGCGGCCCGCGCCGCGGCCATAAAATGTTTAACCCGCGCCGGCTCCACTTCGTTCCACCATACGCCGCCCACTTTCAGGGTGCTGGCCACGATCACCCCCTGGGTGCGCTGCAGGATCTGTCCTACGTTATCTGGCGTGACGCCCGACCCGACCAGCAACGGCAACGCCGTGGCCGAACGGATTTCGTCAATTTCCTCCAGGGTGGCGCTGTCGCCGGTGCGCTGGCCGGTGGCGATCACCGCGTCGGCCTGGAAAAAATCCACATCGCGGGTCAGTTCCTGGATGGAGCGATCGGCGACAATGGCATGGCTGCCGTGTTTTACATGGCTGTCGGCAAATACCCGGATATGCTCGGCGCGCAGCAGGCTGCGATAACGCAGCGCCCTGGCCGCCGCCCCCTCGATAAAACCTTCGTTGGCGATGTAGGCGTTCGCCCATTGGTTGACCCGGATAAAATCCGCGCCGCCCGCCAACGCCGTGGCCAATGCCGGCAACGCCGCATTGGCCAATACATTGATGCCGAGCGGCACGCCGAATGCCATCTTAATACGATCGGTAATCACCGACATTAACGCCGCCGTTTCCGGGCCGATATCCTCGGGTTTAGAAAAAGGAATATCGCCGTGGTTCTCGACAATTAATCCATGCACACCGCCTTCAATATAACTTTTTGCGTCATAGAGCGCGCGATCAATTATTTTAGCAAAAGACTGGCCTTTATATTGTGGCGAGCCGGGAAAGGCTTCGCAATGGACCACGCCAATAATCGCTTTGTTTCTTGAAAATATATCTTGTATTGCGCTTGGTTTTTCTGCTGATATAGATGCCATTATGTTTCACCTTCTAAGGAATAAGTTATGCACGTCTATGTCGTGGGTAATATGGGCGTTGACCAGACCTATCAAATCGATGAACTGCCGGAAAAAGGCGCATCGATCCATGGCCGAAAAATATCGCAGGATCTTGGCGGTAAAGGCGCCAATCAGGCCGTAATATTGGCCCGCTGCGGAATAAGCACCACGTTAATCGCCGCCCGCGGCAACGATCATCAGGGTGACTGGTGTCGCGATAAATTAGCTCAGGAATCATTAACATTATTTCCAGAAGAACCCTTGGATTGTGCGACCGATACCTCGATTATCTTAAACAGCGCCGACGGTGATAACGCCAATATTACCACCACCACCGCCGCCGGGATGTTATCGCTGGCGCAGATAACTGCCGTCCTGGCCGATGCCCGGCCGGGCGATATCGTCTTGCAGCAGGGTAATTTCTCCTTTGATAAAACGCGCGCCATTTTTGAATATTGCCGCAGCCGCCGGTTATACACCGTGTTTAATCCCTCGCCGGTCAAAACGGAATTCGCCCGGCTCTGGCCGCTGGTCGATTTGGCCGTGGTGAACAGCGTCGAGGCCCGTTTGCTCAACGCCGCCCTGGAAAACAGGACCGACGCCGCACGGCGCCTGCTGGCCGGCGGCAACGGCGCCCTAGTCATGACCCTGGGCGCCGACGGCGCGGTATTGTTCAGGGACGGCCGGCAACTGCGGGCCGAAGCCGCGCCCTGCCGGGTCGTCGACACCACCGGCGCGGGCGATACCTTTTTGGCGGCCATGCTGGCCTCCGCGCTGCGGCGCGACCTGCCGGTTGATGCTATCGCCCTGCGGCACGCGGGCCTGGCGGCGGCAGTCACCATCGGCCGCAGCGGTACGCTGCGCGCGTTTCCCACCCGCGCCGAGCTTGACGCCATCCTGGCGTGACCGGACGCGTTCATCCATCCCGGCCCGGGCCGGGATGCCGTACGGGTAATGGCGTTATCACCCATGACCATCAACACCGATCCGATCGGCGTTATTTAAACAATGGCCGATAGGTATCGACGTTGGTTTTGGTCACCACCGCGGCCGGTACCAGGATATTTTTCTCCACGCTGTTGCCGGCGGTTACCGCGTTTAGCGCCTTCAACGCCTCGGCGCCCATTTTCTGCGGATCCTGCTGCAGTACCGCCGCCACATACCCCTGATCGATACCGGCAATCGCCTGGGCGGTCAAATCCCAGCCGAAGACCTTGATATCGCCCTGGCGTCCCTGGTTGACCACCGCCGCCATGGCACCCAGCAGCGCCGGCTCGCCGGTGGCGTAAATCGCGGTCATATCCGGGTTGCCGGTGATCAGGTTTTCCGCCGCGGTCAGGGCATCATCCTGGATATTGCGTCCGTCCACCACATCGGCGACGGTAATCGCCGGATTCTTTTTTATCGCGTCTTCAAAACCTTTCTGCCGGGCATTCTGAATGGCTGAGTTCAGGGCGCCGACAATACCGACCTTCGCTTTGCCGTTCATATTTTTTTGTACATAATCGGTAAAATAATCGCCCAGGATCTGGCCTCCTTTGACATTATCCACGCCCACCTGGGATTTTTGCGGGCCGTCCGGGAGTACTGCATCGATGGCGATAACCGGTATATGGGCGTCCGCCGCTTCCTTAATGGCGGGCATAATGCCGTTGACATCAATAGCATCCACCAGGATGCCTTTCACTCCCTGCTGGATATAGTTTTCGATGGCGTCATTCTGCGCCACCGGATTGTCGTTGGCATTAAAGATGACCAATGATTTACCGCTCTCTTTCGCGGCTTCCTGCGCGCCTTTATTCATCAGGTTAAAGAACAACGCCTGCTGGTTAATTTGCACCAGCGCGTAGGTGGGCGGCGCGTCCTTGGCCATTGCCCCGGCGGAGAAAACCCCGCCGGCCACGAGCGCGGCGGCGCTTAGCGAGCATGCTACAGTACGGATAATTTTTTTACTGGCATAGAATGACATAACGTTGTCCTCGTCGGAAATAAACGCTCAGGGCATGATGGGAAATGTAAAGCGGCAGCCGCGTTACGCATCAAGGATTATTTTTTGGCGGGACAAATATCTGATAGCGCGAAGAAACATTCCCGGGCTTAAATCGTTTTCGCCGGGTTTGCATACATCGTCACTGCTGAATCCTTACCATAACCTGTCCATGTAGGCTATTTCACGGCAGGAACCAACAGGCTTGGGAATAACTCCCGGTTACTCTTTGGTGCAGGTAAACTGTTAATTACAATTAATCGGCGCCGTTTTTTTGTCAAGCGCTAATTTTTTTATGGCTAGCAGTCGGGAGCCCGCGCCGGCTAAAAAAAGGCTGTAAACGCCTGACCAAAATGTGTTAACAATACCGCTGGATTCACTGACAGCGGTGGGCTGGATGGGTAAAAAAAGGGTCGTACTGTCGGATGTCGCCTCTCTGGCGGGCCTGTCCAAGGCTACCGTTTCGCGCTACCTGAATAACAGCATCGTCCTGCCGCAGGCCACTATTACGCGTATCGAGGATGCCATTGCCAGTCTGGACTATCGGGCCAACAGCCTGGCGCGCCGCCTGAGCAAGGGCGGCAGCGAGACTATCGGCCTGGTGCTGCCGGATATTACCAATCCTTTTTTTGCCGAGCTGGCCGATGCGGCGGAAGAGGCGGCCTCTGAACACCACTACAGCCTGGTGCTGTGCATTACCCGCAATAATCCCGACAAGGAGCGTCAGTTTATCCGCTGGCTGGATACCTGCCAGGTGGACGGCCTGCTGTTCACGACCAACCGGCCCGATAACGGCCTGCTGCGCGAGGAGTTGCTGGGCCATCAGCGCATCGTGCTGATTGACGAGGATATCCCGGGCAGCGCCGTGCCTAAGGTCTTTGTCGATAATGTCCAGGGCGGAATACTGGCCACCCAGCATTTGCTTGATGCCGGACACCGGCGTATCGCCTTTGTCGGCGGTCCCGACGCCCTGATGAGCGTGCGGGAACGGCATGAAGGATTCAGGCAGGCGATGGCGCGCGCCGGTTTGAGCTGCCCGCCGGAATGGGTACTGTATGGCGATTACAGCCGCGAGTTTGGCCAGGCCGCCCTGCACCGGCTGCTGGCGCTGCCGGATGCGCCGAGCGCGGTATTCGCCGCCAGTGATTATCTGGTGCTGGGTCTGCTGGACGGACTGCGCCAACGGGGCCAAAGCGCACCCGACGCACTATCGCTGGTCGGCTTCGATGACGCCAGCTATGCCGAGCTTATCACCCCGCGGCTGTCCACCATTCGCCAGCCCGCCCGGCTGCTGGGCCGCACCGCCATTGAGATTATGATGAAGCTGCTTGGCGGCGGCCAGGCGGTGGCCCAGGTTACCCGCATCCCGGTGGAATGGATTGGCCGCGATTCGGTTAAACCTTATGCCCCGGTCTAACGCTTTTGCACCATAACGGCGCATGCCTGCACAACCCTGCGTCACGACGCGGTAATCCGCGCCGGTCCCCCTGACCGGCAAGTCCGGGATCGCAATGTTGCGAATAATTTTTATTATCTTAAAAAACAGTTAAATACCTGTTCATTACACCAATATGTCGCCCCCGCCCCATCCTGAATGGCATGAAAGCTGCTTGATGGCGTATGGCGATACAAATATCCATGAGCAGCGCGTTATTGCGAGTGGAGCGGCGAAAGTGGATTCCCGTTATTTTGGTAAACCGGTTTACAAAGGAATGCAAACCGAAAATAACGGCAATTTCCGACGCCGGCGTGACGGCCCTGCGGGCCGGCATGCCCCCCCTTCGTATTTGTTAACACGAGTGGAGGTTAATCAATGGCTGTAGCACAGAGGGTGCCACCCCGGGTGGAGATGGTGGCCATCACCAAAACCTACGGATCCATACGTTCGCTACGCGGCGTCAATCTCAAGCTGGCGCCGGGCGAGGTGCTGGGACTGGTCGGCGATAACGGCGCGGGCAAATCCACGCTGACCAAGATTTTATCCGGCGCGGTGGTCCCCTCCAGCGGCGCCATCCGCATCGACGGCAGCGAACAGCGATTCGCCACGCCCGCCGATGCCCGCCGCTGCCATATCGAAATGGTCTATCAGGATTTATCGTTGTGCGACACGGTGGATGTGGCCGGTAATTTATTTATGGGCCGGGAGCCGCAGACGCGGCTACTGGGCATGCCGTTCCTGGATGAAAAAAGAATGCATGCCGAGGCGCGGGACATGCTGCAGGGGCTGGGCATTTCCATTCCCGATACCCGTCTGCTGGTGCGCAACCTGTCCGGCGGGCAACGGCAGGCCATCGCCATCGCCCGCGCCGCGGCATTCGAACCCAAGGTGCTGATCATGGATGAGCCGACCGCCGCGCTGGCGGTGGCCGAGGTGGAGGCGGTTCTGGCGTTAATCAAACGCGTCAGCGCCCGCGGGGTCAGCGTGATCCTGATTACCCACCGCTTACAGGATCTGTTCCTGGTATGCGATCGCATTATGGTGATGTACGAGGGCACGAATGTTGCCGACCGCCGGGTGGCCGATACCAGCCTGGCGGAAATCGTTAACCTTATCGTTGGCGAAAAGTTCGAGGCGCATTCCGCCCGCGCCCATTAACGGGGGATCTCCGCATGAGTATGATAAATATGACCAGTACCCGAATGATCCGGCACTCCCTGCCAAGACGCATCCTGCACAATCACTCCGGCGTGGTCAGCATCGCGCTGTTTTGCCTGTTCTGCTGCGTGGTGTTTGCGCTGATTACCGATAACTTCCTCAGCGGCGCCAACTGGCTGAATATTATTCGCCAGAGCGCGCCGCTGCTCATTGTCGCCACGGCCATGACGCTTGTGATCACCACCGGCGGCATCGACCTGTCGGTAGGATCCACCCTGGCCCTGGTGGGCGCGCTGTCCGCCATTGCCCTGAATAACTGGGGATTGCCCTGGCCGGTGGTGCTGCTGGGCGGCCTGGCGCTCGGCGGGATGATAGGCGTGCTTAACGGGTATTTTATCGCCTACGAAGGCATCCCGGCCTTTATCGTCACCCTGGCGACGCTTGCGGTGGTGCGCGGCGTGGCGCTGCTGATAACCCAGGGCTATTCCATTCCCATCCCGGCCGATAGCCCTTTTACCCTGCTGGGACGGGCATGGGTGATAGGGTTGCCCTTGCCGGCCATCCTGGGCGTGCTGGCCCTGCTTTGCGGGCATGTTTTGCTTAATCACACCCGTTTCGGCCGTTATGTCACCGGCATCGGCTCCAACACCGAAGGAGTCAGGCGCGCGGGGGTCAATACCCGCGCCACCACCCTGTGGGTGTATGTGCTAAGCGGCATGAGCGCCGCGCTGGCGGGAATGATTATTACCGCCCGCCTGGGCAGCGGTTCCTCCAACCAGGGCGAGGGATTCGAGCTGCAGGTTATCGCCGCGGTGGTGCTCGGCAGCACCAGCCTGTTCGGCGGATTCGGCACCATTATCGGTACCCTGCTGGGGGCCCTGTCCATTGCCGTAATCCAAAACGGACTGATCCTGTCGCATATATCGCCGTTTTATACCCAAATTGCCACCGGCACCATAATCCTGCTGGCAATCTGGCTCAATACCCGCATTTTTAATCCCGTGCCGACCAAAGGATAGACAGGATGCAAAACTCGATTTTCCGCCATGCCGATCCGCTGCCGCTCGGCGTGGACAGCGGTTATGTGATGACGGTGCTCGGCCCGCTGCCGGTGGCGCGGATGGGGGTGACCCTGATGCATGAGCATATTCTGCTGGATGCTTCCGGCAAATGGGTGCCGCCCTGCTGCTGCAGCGAACGCCACCTGGCCGAAATGCCG
This sequence comes from Sodalis sp. C49, assembly GCF_046352915.1. Taxonomy (NCBI): domain Bacteria; kingdom Pseudomonadati; phylum Pseudomonadota; class Gammaproteobacteria; order Enterobacterales; family Bruguierivoracaceae; genus Sodalis; species Sodalis sp. C49. The sequence continues at coordinate 3,325,468 of NZ_CP163303.1, forward strand.
GTGCGGATGGAAAACCTCGGCGAACTGGCGCTCAATCCCCTGGCCAGCCGCGATAATTGCCAGCTGTTCGACCCGGAGCTGGCGGTGGCGGAGCTGATGAAATTTCGCGCGCTCGGCGGCGAAACGGTAGTTGATCCCACGAATATCGGCATCGGCCGCGATCCGCTGGCGTTGCAGCGCATTTCGCGCCTTACCGGCCTGAATATCGTGATGGGCACCGGCTTTTACCTGGAACCCTCGCATCCGGCCTACGTCAAGACCCGATCGGTGGAACAGTTAACGGAGCAGCTTATCTACGATGTCGGCGGCGCCGTGGAAAAACCGCTGGTTATCGCCGGGCTTATCGGCGAAATCGGCGTATCCGCCGCGTTTACGCCGGATGAAGAAAAATCGCTGCGCGCCGCCGGACGCGCCAGCGCCGCCACCGGCGTGCCGATGGAAATCCATTTGCCGGGCTGGGAACGCCACGGCCACCGGGTGCTGGACATCCTGGAGCATGAGGGCGCCGACCTGCGCCATGTGGTGCTGTGCCATATGAACCCCAGTTTCCAGGATAAAACCTATCAGCGCGATCTGGCGCGGCGCGGCGCGTTCCTGGAATACGATATGATCGGCATGGGTTATTATTATGCCGATGAAGCCGCGCAATCGCCGTCGGACGAAGAAAACGCCCGCGCCATTCGCGAGCTTATCGACGACGGGTTTATTCAACAGGTGCTGCTGTCCCAGGATGTGTTCCTGAAAACCATGCTGACCCGCTATGGCGGCCATGGCTATGGTTATATTCTCAAGCATTTTGTACCGCGCCTGCGGCGCCACGGCATCAGCGGCGAGCAGTTGGAAACCCTGATGATCGATAATCCCCGGCGTGTCTTTACGCGCTGAATGCCGCGGGGCATCGCCCCCGTGGCGCTGATTGCGGACCAAGCCATGAACCCGAACGATGACGTTATTTCACTCACCCGCGCCCTGGTGCGGTTTAATACCATCAATCCGCCCGGCGACGAGTCTTTATGCATGGCATTCCTGGCGGATTATCTGCGGGAACAGGGATTCAGCATCGATCTCAAGCGGTTCGGCGAGCGGCGGTTTAACCTGGTGGCCCGCCTCGCGGGCCGGCGGGCCGACGAGAAACCGCTGGCGTTCACCGGCCATGTGGATACCGTGCCGCTCGGCAACGCGGAGTGGCGTTTTGACCCCTTTGCGGGCGAAATCAGCGACGGCCGGCTGTACGGGCGCGGCACCAGCGATATGAAAGCGGCCATCGCCGCCTTTATCGTCGCCTGCCGCCAGTATCGCGATGCCATCCTGGCAGGCCCCGGCGTGGTGCTGGTCTTAACCGGCGGCGAGGAAACCGGCTGCGACGGCGCCCGGGCGTTGATCGACGCGGCGCGCGACACATTGCCGGCGGCAGGCGCGCTGATTGTCGGCGAACCCACCGCCAACTATCCGGTCATCGGCCATAAGGGCGCCTTGTGGCTGCGCTGCGAAACCCGGGGAAAAACCGCCCACGGCGCCATGCCGGAGTTGGGTATCAACGCCATTTACCTGGCCGCCGAGGCAATAGGCAAGATCCGTCATTTCACGCCGGGCGCGCCGCATCCGCTGATGAAACAGCCCACCCTGAACGTCGGCACCATCCGCAGCGGGCTGAATATCAATTCGGTACCGGACCATAGCCAATTTGACGTGGATATCCGCACCGCGCCCAATCTGCGTCATGACGAAATCCGCCAGCGGCTGACCACCGCGCTGGGCGATACCGTGACGGTGACGACGCTTGTGGATCTGCCCGCGATACTGACCGAGCCCCGCAACGCCTGGATCCGCCGGGTATTCGAACGCTGCGCCCCGCTGCATGACGCGCAGCCAGAGCCGCGCGTGGTGCCCTATTTTACCGACGCCTCGCTGCTGCTGGGCGCGCTGGGCGCGCCGCCGTGCATTATCCTCGGCCCCGGTGAACCGACGATGGCGCATCAAACCAACGAATACTGCGCGGTGGATAAACTACGGCAGGCCGTAGCGCTGTATGGCGCTTTAATTAGCGACTGGGGAAAATACGGCGCGGCGTAACGGCACAGGCGCCGCCGCAGGGTGAGCGCGTTTTCGCCCTGTCAGATATTCAGTTCCTGGCGCCGCGCGTCCGGCAGCGATTCCACCGCCAGCTGCCAGGAGGCGTCGGCCAGGTGATAAAACTGCGAATCAGGGATATCCCCGTCCAGGAACAGCGTATTCCAGTGCGTTTTATTCAACAGGCCGCACGGCACGATGGCTTGATATTCCGCGCGCAGCGATGCCGCCATTTCCGGACTGCTTTTCAGTGAAATCACGGGCTTGCCATTCATTTCGTGGGTCATGGCGAACATAACCTCCCCCACTTTTACCTGACTGGCCTGCCATTCTTGCCGCAGGCTCTGTTCCGTGCCCGGCTTATCCATGCAATACGCCAGAAATGTGGATTGATCCATATTTACTCCCCTTGCAGGGTAGCGACGATGCGGCGCTCCCCTCCCCGATTACGATGTTCACCCAGCCAGATGCCCTGCCAGGTCCCCAATAGCAATTTACCCCGACCGATGGGGATCAACAGTGACGCACCCAGTAAAGACGATTTAATGTGCGCGGGCATATCGTCCGCGCCTTCGTAATCATGTTCATAGGGGGCGTCCTCGGGCACCTGGCGCAGGAAATGGCTTTCCATATCGGTTCTGACGCTGGGGTCGCAGTTTTCATTCAGCGTCAGCGAGGCGGAAGTATGCTGCAGCAATAAATGCAGCAGGCCGGTGCGAATATCGGCAAGCGCGGGGAGCTGGCCGGCTATCTCGTCGGTGACCAGGTGAAAACCGCGCGCGCGGGCTTTCAGGATCAGGGTTTGTTGATGCCACATAGTTCAGGCTCCTTTCAGTAAGTTTAAGTATAGCAGCGCGAGCATAGGGGCATACCGGCGTGGAAAGGGGTGATTAATAGAGGGGGAACCGGAGAAAAGCGGGCGTTCATGGCAGGCGCCGGCGGCCCGCCGCCGGCAAAACGCGCGACGGGCCGTCAGGGCATTGCCGGGCACATTACAGCGCGGCGATAGCCCGCGCTACCCGCTGGACGTTATCGGTGTTCAGCCCGGCGAGGCACATCCGGCCGCTGCCAATCAGATAAACGCCAAACTCGTCGCGCAGCCGGTCCACCTGCCGCGGGCTAAGGCCGGTATAGCTGAACATGCCGCGCTGCTCCAGCAAATAGTCAAAACGACGCGCGGGCAACGCGACTTTCAGCGCGCCCACCAGGTCCCGGCGCATCTGCAGGATACGCGCGCGCATGGCGGCGACTTCCTCACGCCACAGCGCGTACAGCGCCGGATCGTTAAGCACCCGCGCCACCACCTGCGCACCAAAATTAGGCGGGCTGGAATAGTTACGGCGCACGGTGGACGTCAGCTGGCCCAGAACGCGCCCGGCTTCTTCCGCGCTGGCGCAGACCACGGACAACGTTCCCACCCGCTCGGCATAGAGCGAGAAAATTTTCGAGAACGACTGGCTTACCAGGCAGGGCAGTCCCAGCCGCGCCATTTCGCGCACCGCATAGGCATCCTCATCTAATCCTTCGCCAAAGCCCTGGTAGGCAATATCCAGGAACGGGATGAGTTCCCGCTCCGCCACCACGCTGATAACCCGGTCCCATTGTTCGCGGGTGAGATCGGAACCGGTGGGGTTGTGGCAGCACGGATGCAGCAGCACGATGCTCTGGGCCGGCAACTGGCGCAGGCATTCCAGCATGGCGCTGACATTGACCGTCAGCGTTTCGCCGTCAAAATAGGGATAACGGTTGACCTTAAACCCTGCGCCGGAAAAAATGGCCACATGATTTTCCCAAGTCGGATCGCTGACCCAGACTTCGGACTGCGGGAAATAATCCCTGAGGAAATCCGCGCCAATCCTTAACCCTCCCGAGCCGCCCAGGGTCTGGATGGTGGCGATGCGCAACGCCGCGCGCATCGGATGATGCTCACCGAACAGCAGCGACTGGCTGGCGGAACGGTACGAGGCCAGTCCCGCCATCGGCAGGTAGGATGATGCCTGCGTCGGGCTGACTTCTAGCAGGGATTCGGCTTGCGCCACCGATTTCAATTGCGGAATAATCGCCTGCTCATTGTAATACAGCCCTATGCTCAGGTTGACTTTGTCCGGTCGCGGGTCCTGTTTGTAGGTTTCCATCAGCGACAGGATTGGATCCCCCGCATAAGCATCAACATTCTGGAACACAGTGCAGCTCTCCTGGGTTGTCGGGTTCAAATATGAAACCTCGCCACTACATTACCAAATAAATATAATTATTTGTCATAACCCTAATTAAAATTTAACGGATGTCGCCGCCATCCACATACTCGCGCGCGACCCGCGAGGTGACCTTGGTGATAAGCTCATAGGCGCTGATGCCGCTGGCGGCGGCAATGCGTTCCACCGGAAGCCGCGGCCCCCACAGCTCGACGCGGTCGCCCACGCGCTCACGCCCGTCCGGCCCGAGATCGACGGTCAGCATATCCATGGACACCCTCCCCGCCAGCGGCACTTCGCGGCCATTAACCAGCACCGGGGTGCCGTTCGGCGCGCTGCGCGGATAACCGTCGCCGTAGCCGAACGCCACCACGCCGAGGCGGGTATCGCGCGGGCTGACCCAGGTGCCGCCGTAACCGCAGGCTTCGCCGGCACGATGGCGGCGCACCGCAATCAGCACGGAGGCGAGGGTCATCGCCGGGCGAAAACCGTCGTTCGCCGCCGTGTTGTTATCAAGCGGCGAGACGCCGTAGAGCAGGATGCCGGGGCGCACCATATCGCGGTGGGATTGCGGCCACAGCAGGATGCCGCCGGAAGCGGCAATGGATTGTTTGCCCGGCCTGCCCTGCGCGAAGGCGTCGAAAACGGCCAGTTGCCGGCGGGTGGTATCCAGCTCCGGCTCGTCGGCGCGGGCAAAGTGGCTCATGATATTTACCGGCCCGGCGACATTCCGACTGGCCGCCAGCCGGGTATAGAACGCCTCGGCCTGGGACGGACGTACGCCCAGGCGGTGCATGCCGGTATCCAGCTTCAGCCAGACCTCGAGGGGATGCGCCAGCGTAGCCTGTTCCAGCGCCTGCAGCTCCTCGGGGCTGTGCACCGCGGTGGCGAGACGGTATTCGGCCAGGAGCGGCAGCTCATCGGCGCTGAAAAATCCCTCCAACAGCAAAATCGGCTTGGTGATGCCGGCTTTGCGCAGCTGAAGCGCCTCGTCAAGGCGCGCAACGCCAAAATAATCGGCCTCATCCTGCACGGCGAACGCGGTTTCCAGCAGCCCATGACCATATGCCTGCGCTTTTACCACCGCCACCACGCGGCTATGCGGCGCCAACCGGCGAACCTGCCGCAGGTTATGGCGCAACGCATCACGGTCAATAACGGCGATTGCCGTTTTCATTATCCTTGTCCTGGTTGTTAATCATCATCATATTGCGGCCCGGCGTAACTATCGAACCGCGACCACTGTCCGTTAAAGGTCAGCCGTACCGTCCCGATCGGGCCGTTACGTTGCTTGCCGAGAATAATTTCCGCGATACCTTTCATATCGCTGTTTTCGTGATAGACCTCGTCACGATAGATAAACATGATCAGATCGGCATCCTGCTCGATGGAGCCGGATTCACGCAGATCGGAGTTGATCGGACGTTTATCGGCGCGCTGCTCCAGGCCGCGATTGAGCTGGGACAGCGCCACTACCGGTACCTGCAATTCTTTTGCCAACGCTTTCAGCGAACGGGAAATTTCGGCGATTTCCAGGGTACGGTTTTCCGACAACTGCGGCACGCGCATCAGCTGCAGGTAGTCGATCATGATAAGGCTCAGGCCGTCGTGCTCGCGAAAAACCCGCCGGGCGCGCGAGCGTACATCGGTCGGCGTCAGCCCCGACGAGTCATCGATATACATATTGCGTTTTTCCAGCAGGATGCCCATGGTGCTGGAAATTCGCGCCCAGTCCTCATCGTCCAGCTGGCCGGTGCGGATACGCGTCTGATCGACGCGGGACAGTGACGCCAGCATACGCATCATGATTTGCTCGCCGGGCATTTCCAGGCTGAAAATCAGCACCGGTTTATCCTCGGTCATAGCGGCGTTTTCACACAGGTTCATGGCGAACGTGGTTTTACCCATCGACGGGCGCGCCGCGATGATAATCAAATCGGATTTCTGCAGGCCGGCGGTTTTTTTATCCAGATCGGAATAACCGCTTGAGACGCCGGTAACGCCGTCATGCGGTTTTTGGTACAACTGCTCGATGCGCGCCACGGTGTCTTCCAGGATGCGGTCGATGCTCTTGGGACCTTCATCCTTGCTGGCGCGGTTTTCGGCAATCTGGAATACCCTGGATTCCGCCAGATCGAGCAAATCCTCGCTGCTGCGCCCCTGGGGATCGTAACCGGCGTCGGCGATTTCGTGGGCGACGGCGATCATTTCACGCACCACCGCCCGTTCCCGCACGATATCGGCATAGGCCGAGATATTGGCCGCGCTGGGCGTGTTTTTGGATAATTCCGCCAGGTAGGCGAACCCGCCCACCGAATCCAAATCGCCTTTCTGCTCCAGCGACTCGGAAAGCGTGATTAGATCGATCGGCTTGTTCAGCTCCAGCAAACGCTGCATCTCGCCAAAAATCAGGCGGTGGGGACGATTGAAGAAGTCCTTGGCGGTGACGCGTTCCGCGACGTTATCCCAACGTTCATTATCCAGCATCAATCCGCCCAATACCGACTGCTCCGCTTCCAGCGAATGGGGAGGAAGTTTCAGACCCTCGACCTGGCGGTCACGGGAAAATTGTGTTTTGGCGGCTGGTTTTTTTTCTGACATGGAATAATGGTTTTGCCTGATAGATGCGACATTGGGTAAAACAGCATTGTAGCGTTGATTGTCGCCAAATCCTATGCGGCTTTGCAAACCGGTATTAAGCGCTTATGGTTAAATAAAGGGTAAATAACATTGTCCAAGCGAGGAACAGACATGGCCAAGCGCATTCAGTTTGCCGCCAACGGCGGACCGGAAGTGATGCAATACGTGGAGTTTAACCCGGCGGATCCGGCGGCGGGCGAGGTGCAGGTTGCGAATAAAGCCATAGGCATCAATTACATCGATACCTATGTACGCAGCGGGTTATACCCGACGCCCGCCAAGCCGTCGGGCCTGGGGACCGAGGCCGCCGGCATTATCATCAAGGTGGGCGCCGGTGTCTCCGGGCTGAAGGCGGGCGATCGGGTGGTGTATGCGCAGTCGCCCCTGGGCGCCTATAGCGACGTGCATAACGTGCCGGAAAAAAATATCGCCCTCCTGCCCGACGCCATTTCGTTTGAGCAGGCTGCAGCGTCATTTTTGAAAGGCCTGACCGTCTTTTACCTGCTGCGCCAGACCTACGAAATCAAACCGAATGAAATTTTCCTGTTTCACGCCGCCGCCGGAGGTGTCGGCCGCATTGCCTGCCAGTGGGCCAAGGCGCTGGGCGCCAAGATGATTGGCACCGTCGGCTCGCAGGAAAAAGCCGCCCTGGCCAAAGAGGCCGGCGCCTGGGAAATCATCAACTACCGGGAAGAAAACGTGCCGGAACGCATTGCGGCGCTGACCCAGGGGAACAAGGTGAGCGTGGTGTATGATTCAGTGGGTAAAAACACCTGGGAAGCTTCGCTAGACAGCCTGCGCCGGCGCGGCCTGATGGTCAGCTTCGGCAACTCGTCCGGCCCGGTGACCGGCGTTAACCTGGCCATCCTGAACCAAAAAGGCTCGCTGTACGTTACCCGTCCCTCGCTTAACGGATATGTCACCAATCGCGAAGAGCTGAAATTTGCCAGTAACGAATTGTTCTCGATGATTGCCAGCGGCGCCATCAAGATCACGGTACCGGAGCGGCAAAAATACCCCCTGGGCGAGGCACGGCGGGCGCATGAGGCACTGGAAAACCGTGAAACCAACGGCTCCTCATTATTAATACCCTGATTAAGTTCGGCCACATTATCCCCTCCCTTCTCCGACCGCGGGGATAATCCATGGCCAAAGCATGCCTTGCGCCATGCAAAAAAACGGGCCTTCTCACGAAGGCCCGTCGATTACAACGAACTGCAAAACGCGTGTGTAGGTAGGACAGTGGCTTAAACAACGGTGTATGCTGCTTATACAGCTATTATTCACCGATGCCGATGAAACGCTTATGCTAAAACCGAGGTATTATTCTAACAGGATAGATAAGTAAAATGCATACTTTGCCGCTGACTGACGTCAGCAAAACATCAAAGTGTGATCCATCGCCCACATTTCCCTTCCTTACTTATACGCATACGCCGCGCGCCTCATTTTTTGATAGTGGCATCCGGCCATGCGGTGCGAGGAAAAGCGCCTTGGGCGTAATAAGGCGAAAAAGGCAATGGACTTCCGATTATTGCCGCGCTTAATATTGAATTAGCCGATTTCATTGATGCTGATAAACATATGCTTTATCTATGCTGATTTATTTCCGCACTGCCCATGTGTGTGCAACAAATCTGATTAGGAATGAACAAACAAAAGATAATTTTGCCGGTATTTGTGCCGGCAATTTTAGCGTAATTTCTTAGAGGGGTGCTTATGTCTGACACATTTTATCAACCTGATTATGCACCAGAGCACAATTCGGTATGCCCGGTAAATCCGCTGGCGGTAGAGATATCCTTGACCTCTGAGACCTATTATATTAACCCACAAGTCATCCCGGATGTAACGCTGAGCCTTTTCGCCAGTTCGGCGGGGGTGCCCCATAGAGACGCGTTGGTAACCTGGAGTTCTTCTTTTGGTGAAATTACACAGGTCACTGAGACGGACAATAATGGGATCACCACTAATACGCTGATGAATTCAGTGGCAAATCCTCAATTCGGCACCGCGACGGTAACAGCTTCTGTCGGCGGTAATAGCGCATCAATTAATATAATCTATTTTAATGCCAGTTTGCTGCCGGTGCGCGTGAATGGTCTGACGACACAAAATGTCTTGCCCGGTAGCGTTATCAAACAAGGCGTCCAGGCACTCATATATCGCCCGGTTGTGCTGGCAATTGGCGACGTATTCACTTTTTACTGGGGGTCTTTTAAAACGCAAAGATTCTATGATGGTACGAATATCCCTTGGGTCATAGATATTTCCGGTCTAGTGGATGCAGGAGTCGACCTCGTTGACGGAACCTACCTTGTTTATTATGAAGTAGAAAGTCAGAACGGCTTTTTTCCCTCCACGCCATTGCTTCTTGCTATTGAAGGAAGCCCCTATAGTCTTCCAACTCTGGCCGCGCCAACATTACCCTACATATCCGATTATCGTATAACTTATAATGCCGCGGTCCAGGGCGTCATAGTGCAAATTCCCGGTGGCCAGCCGAATGTCTCCAACGGGGACCATTACAGAATAACGTTAGCACTCAGCACCTACGCCGGCGTACCTATCCGTAGTACGGTGGTAGCGGAGGGTGACGTGACCAACTCAACGGTGGGCACAAACGCCACTATAAATTATTTCAATCTCCGGGAACTCAGTGGCGTAAACGGCAGTATTTCTTATAGCATTATCAATCGTATTACAAATGCAGTTAGTGTTTCCAATATTACAAGAGTATTGATCAATACAGTGTTACCCGGATAGACGTATTACCAAAATATCCCGAGCCAGAACATAACCCTGGCTCTCATCGTCCGTAATAGTGAATTATGGACAAAAAGGGGAAACGCTATGGCATTGCCTGAACCTACAGTTCCTCAAAAAAAAGAGGGTGTCGTTACCGGAAACGATTTGGCGGTGGCGGGGGGACTGATTGTAATTGTTCCCCGCTATGTGACCGCAGGACTGGGCGATTATATTGATCTCATATTTAATGGAACATCAGTACTCCAGCGCATTATTATGGATTTAGCCAATGAACCGCCATTTTCTACAATTATCCCGGCGTATAATGTTCCGAACGGAAATAACACGCTATTCTATACGGTCACAGATACGTTTAATCAAACGAGTACATCGCCGGCGGCGGAGGTCTTTATAACCGGCAATAGCCAGGCGCCTTCACCCCCGTTGGCTATGGCGGTTTCAACCAATGCCGCCAGTATTGATTACGACGCTATTAATGTAGAACCCTTTAATCAAGGGGCATTGGTGGGGAGGCCAACTGCCCAGGTTAATGTCACTGTTAGCGAACCTGCTTTTATTTATGAGTCGCACAGTCAGAAATATAGCTTTTTTTTAGACCAAAATGGGCTTGGATTTTTTAAGGTGTATTCGCCAAGACAAGTAATGATATATTTAACAGCCTATGAAACCGACAGGCCCGATCGCGTATTGCACGACACCATGATTTTTGGTCCTTATAAAATTGGCAATGAAAATATCGAAGCCATAAACTTTACCACTCATGCTCCGGCGAATGGCCGCACGCAGAATTCTATTTACCTGCAAACCCGCCCCCAGGCCGGGGGCATATATATCACCGAAATCGACGTTAGGGTAAACGGGCATGCCGTTATTGCCGGCTACAACGCGCAAGCCGCCACCATCGCGTTGAACAGCGACAATTCGGTCGCTATCAATATCACTGATACCTATGTCGAGAGGGTGACGGTGATCCTGCGGCTGCCGCAGGTTGCCGGTGGGGCATTCACGCTGAATACCGATTTCGTCGCGCAACCGGTCCCCGGCATTGCGGCACCCGGTTATGTCAGGGATAGATAGGAGAATCGCCTATGTATTATCTTGCAAACATGCGCCAGGAATTTTCAGTATCGCTATCCGCCACCTCATCCGCAACCGCAGACGGGCAGGATACCAATAGCGCGACGGCAACAGCCTTACGGGATAACGACATTTTGCTGGCAAATGAAGATACCCTGTTTACCTTATCCGGCAACGCGCGATTTACCAATGGCTTAGCAACACAGCAACTTCGTACCGGCGTAACGGGCAAGGCCCAGGTTTTTTTCACTAATCAAAGTGCGGAAACTGTTATCGTACAGGCCATTCTCATTAACCGGCCCGGCGCCATCGATACCGTTACATCGCAATTCCACCCGCCGGGGACGCCGGGCATGATACCCTGGGTCATGGGGCGGCGATCCCAGCAAACGGCGAGATACACGGGGAATCCCACGCTGTTAACCGCGCTTAACCGTATGGATCGCACATTACTTAACGCCCATTGGCAATATGAAGGTGAATCGATTAGCGTCAGCGGCGCGTATTTTATTGATACCAAGCCTGAAAAAATTTTGCGGGTCACGGCCGGCGGTGCGACGGCGCGGATACGACCGTTGAACGTAATAATCAATGACAATCATTTCGGTGCGGTGGCCGCCTGCCTTAATAATGGCAGCGTTGTAGCATGGGGGAATGCTGAAGCAACGGTGCCGGGGGCAATAGCCGGCCTGCGCGATATCGTGACGCTTTGCGCCACGCTTAACGCCTTTGCCGGCCTGAGGCAAAATGGCGGCGTGATCGGCTGGGGGATCGCGGGCCGGGGCGGGGAGGTACCTGCCGACATAGGTAATTTACGTGACATTATAAGCCTGTGCGCCTGTGATTTTGCTTTTGCCGCCATTCGGCAAAACGGCGGGGTGGTGGCCTGGGGTTCGCCGTCCGAAGGCGGGTCGGTGCCCTACAACATCAGCCAACTTCGCGATATCGTCAGCCTGCGGGCAACGGCTAATGCCTTTAGCGCGTTGCGCCAGGACGGTAGCGTGGTGGCCTGGGGCACAGTTTCAGGCGGTGGCATCGTGCCACCGGAAGCCGAAGTATTACGCGATATCATAAGCGTAAGCGCATCAAACCTTACCTTCACCCTACTCAGGCGCAATGGCAGCGTATTGTCCTGGGGAGGGGGGCAGCAACTCCCGCCGGAAATCGGCGCGCTAACCGATATTATCAGCGTAGTGTCGGCAAACTATGCATTTGCGGCCTTACGCAGAGGCGGAGGCGTCGTCGCATGGGGTACCGCGCAGTATGGCGGGTCTGTGCCTATGGCAATCGCCACGTTACGGGATATCATCGCCCTGTGCGGCAACGGAGGCGCGTTTGCCGCTCTACGCCAAAATGGCAGTGTCGTAGCATGGGGTCATGAATACTTTGGCGGCCCCCTGCCGGGCGTCATCGGCAGTTTAAGGGATATTGTCTCTCTGAGCAGTACGGAAACAGCCTTTGCCGCCCTGCGCGCCGATGGTAGCGTGGCGGCATGGGGCTCGTCATTCGCAGGGGGAAACCCTCCATTAAATATCACATACTTACGTAATATACGCGCTATCTATGGCGGTAGAAGGTCTTTCGCCGCGCTACAGGATGACTCACGGGTCAGCGTATGGGGCGGCGGCGAAGCCGCGCAACAAGCCAATGTTCCCGCCGTGCTGGCCGGCAATATTTCCTATACCCTGCCGGTGTAACGACGGATCCGCCTGTCAATTATCCGCGGTTATAGTCACTGTTTATTTTATAGAAAATTCATATAATTACCTGTACTGTTTATTTGCATGCCCAGGTTATAAGCGGCTAATGCCCCCAGGACCACCACATTTGCTTCCGCCGAGCCATTGGTTGCTTCAAGGGTGGCGATACCGTCAGCACCGGTAAAAACAGGGTTGACGACGGCCGCGGCAGTTGACGGCAGCTGGACACCAGACTGTACCCGGACAAAGGTGATATCTATTCTTGCGTTAGGCACCGGTTCGCCTCGCGGCGAAAGAAGGTCTATTTCGATTCTATTACGTGAAAAGCCGTCAGCGGGCTGATTATTGGTGATAACACGCCAGGTAGCGGTAGGCGACGCGAAACGGCCGCCGGTGCTGGAGTAGTTTTGCCCATTTCCCAATGCGGCGGTGAGAACCACGCTGCCATTGCTGGTACTGGTATAACGCACCTCCGCCCTGCCATTGCCATCTGTCACCGGGTTGGTTGACGAATCAATGGTTAAGGTCCCCGGGTTTGAAGGCAGGGTATAGGCGGCGCTTAACGCAAGCTGGACATTTGGCAAAGGAATGCCGTTAACATCTTTGGCAATAATTTCAGCGACATTTTGCTGGAGGCCGTTGCTTAAACCATCATTTGCCGTAACGGCGATACTCAGCATCACCACCTGCTCGATAAAATGCATTTCCCCGGAGGTTTTGCTGATACCTTCGACCGCCGCCGTCACCTTGACCGGCCCCGGCCGATCGGTGGTGACGCTTGCCATCAAGGTACCGTCATCACGCGTGCGTCCGCTGGCAGGATTCACCCTGGCGTCATTATCCGCCGAGAAGGTCACCGGCAGATCGGCCAGGGGCTGATTGTTTATATCCCTTACCGTAAGTTTAATCTGGTGGGCGTCAATATTGTCGGCCACTTTATCGCCGCTGGTTAAAATCTCAAGCGTCGTGTTGGCTTCGTCCGGCGCGGCGACAGCAGCAAAATGCACATCCACCGCGCGGCTGCTGCCCGCGACCGTCGCCCTCACCTGGCTGGTACCGCCTTTCAACGAGGTAATCCGGGCGGTGGCGATACCAAAGCGGTCCGTGACCACTGGACTTGGCACCGTGGCCTCATTGGTGGCGCTAAAGTTGACCGCCTGCCCGGCGACCGCCCGCCCGGCCAGGGTGACGGTGGCCTGAACCTCATTAGCCGCGGCGCCGTTCGCTTCGGCGTTATCCACCGTCACCGCAAGCCCACTTATCACTAGCTGTTCGGCGGGGGCCACGATGTTGATGACCACCTGTGCCTGGTTTGACCCATTGCCCTGTTGGTCGATGGCGCGCGCGCGCAGATGATAGCGGTTGGCCGAAGCTCCTCCCTGCCGGAACGGCGGCAGCACGATGTCGATGGCATCCGTGGCAGGAAGGGTTACCGCGCCCCCCGCCCCCACAAGCTCCGCGGCATCCCAATCAATCCTTGCCAGCCCATATTTTGCCATAACCTGCGCGCTGATATGCATTGTCTCACCGGCGGTTCCGGTCAACTGCTCTGGTAAAATCAGGCGGATTAATTCTTGCTTCTGGTATTCGAGAACAATATCGTTGTTACGTTCGACCAGATCATAACGGCTTACGGCCAGAGTACGCATAACGGCAACGTCCGCGGGGTCGATTTGTTTTTGCCACGTCTCGCCGATGCGATAGTTTAGCTGCAGGTTGATAGAGGTATCCTCATTATTACCTTTTCCGATGCGGTAATTTGCGCCCAGGGTTAATAACGGGAAAGGGGTATAATTCACCCCCAGCGTCACGGCATAAGGATTTTGCACCCGGGTTCCCCTGCCGAACAAGGCCACATCATCTCCGCGGTATTTTTCATAGATGAGTTTCCCGCCTAATTGCGGCCAGGCCGGTAGCCAGGCTTGTGCGCGCACATCATAGCCGTCCGCCGGCCGTTCATTATAATCGGCATAATCCCGCGACTGATGCCAGCCGGACAAAGCAAAGTAGTTGTTGGCGGATAATTTCAGGTAATCGGTCCAGGCCTCCGCGCCTACGCCTGCCCGACGATTGTTGCCGGTCAGGTCGTTATCGTAGAAAAAATTCATCCCGTACAGCCAGGCATCATGATAGGTTCTTATTCCCCATCCCATATTAAGGGTGTTCCTATCGTCGTTATTCCGCCCGCCCAATTGCACAAATAACATAGCAGAGTCGTCGTCATACAGAGGTAATAAAAAATCCAGCGAGCTATTTACGAAGCGGAAACGATTATCGGTATTGATCTTCACCCTGGCGGTACCATAGTGATTTAACCATTTCTGCATGGCCGCGCCTGCCTCGCCGGTCACCAGCGAGCCAACCCTTGCTCCCATCTCCCCATCGGATTGATCGGCGGACATCATCGTGCCAAGCGTGGAAAACCTATTGATGAACCGCTGATCATCGTCGGTCGCCACGGCTATGGGCAAACCAGGCTTACTCAAGGTGTCGCCAGCCGGCACGTCAATTTCATCCCCTGCCGTCAATGAAGCGAAAGGTTTCGAAAAAGTACGGAATTTATTCAAATTTTTTAAATTTTCCGCTGTAATATGATATTTCCTTGCTACAGAATCAACCGTTTCCCCTTCCCCTAAAATATAAGTCCGACTCATAAATACAGCGGCACTTGGCGTCTCAGCAGCATGCACATCAATGATAACAGAGTGCAACATCAGGATTATAAAAACAAAAAGCCAAATAAAATACTTAAAAAAAGCTAATCGATAAAATAACGATTTATGTATTTTAACTTTAGTTAGCTGCATGATATACCACGCATTATAAATAATATATATTAAAAATGCACACCAGCTTCAATGAAATGCAGCTCTCATTTATATAGCGATGTGAGTGGACGCATAGCTTTAAATAACGAGAGCTACTATAGCAATCTATAAATAAGCAATATCGAGATATTCGCTGGGTTTTTGAAAAGCTTATGGGATACTAATATTATTATATCAAAAATAACGTTTTGGCACCTTGCCCTTGTCAGGTAAGGCGCCAGCTGGAAGACTTCGGATTAGATATAACACCTATGCCGCCCATCCCGGGCGGGTAGTTTAATAGCGGGGAAAACGCGGCGGGTTAACCGTACGCCAGATCCAGGCCACCACCAGCGCGAGTAACAGCCAGGGGAGCAGTTTCAACGCCATGACCAGCACGCCGGCAAACATCATGACCAGGAAACCCACCGCCAGCGCCGCCAGTACGCCCAGGAATGAGATACCGGTCAACAGCAGCATGAAAAAGAATGCGATGACAAAGACGAATTCCACCATTACAGGCTCCTGAAATCGGGGTGACACAGCAGGCTGGACCTTCTGCGCCTATTGCGATGATAATAAACATATTACAAAAATCGTGCCAATAAAGTAGCGCGCCAGACCATTGAAAAATAATGAAAAATAGTGTTGTGCTCAAAGCAGGAATGGTATTTTTGACTAATTAATAGTTATTATCGCCGCTATCAGCAGCCTCAATCCCGCGCCATGGCCACAATAGCCCTCATGACGCGCTTTCGCCCCCGGCGGCGCATGGCGGTACCCATTGGCTGGGGGCAGCCGGCAAAAGTTATTCGGCAACGCACCGCATCGGTTCAGCTTTTGCCACTTTGGCCAATGCCTGACGTACCACCTCAATACCGGCGCCGGGCTTGTGGGCGTTTTCGCTCAGATGACGTCGCCATTGCCGCGCGCCCGGCACGCCCTGGAATATCCCAAGCATATGGCGGGTGATATGGCCGAGGTAAGTGCCGTTCGCCAGCTCGCGTTCCATATAAGGAAACATGGCTTCCACCACCGCTGTCATGGTGTCATGGGGATCAACGACACCAAATAACCGGCTGTCCACCTGGCACAGCATACCGGGATTCTGGTAGGCCTCGCGTCCTATCATCACGCCATCCAGGCAGCTCAGATGCCGCTGGGCGTCGTCAAGCGTCGTGATGCCGCCATTAATGGCAAACGTCAAGGAAGGAAAATCGCGTTTTAGCTGATAGACGCGTTCATAATCCAGCGGCGGTATCTCGCGATTTTCCTTCGGGCTCAGCCCCGATAGCCACGCCTTACGCGCATGGATAATAAAGGTCTCGCAGCCGCCCTGCTCAGCCACAGTCTGGATAAACTCGCACAAGAATTCATAACTATCCTGTTCGTCTATACCAATACGGGTTTTCACTGTCACCGGAATCGACACCGCCGAGCGCATAGCGGCGATACAATGGGCCACCCGCTCGCGCTCAGCCATCAGGCAGGCGCCGAAGCGGCCGTTTTGTACCCGGTCGGAAGGGCAGCCGACATTAAGATTAATTTCGTCATAACCGCGCAGCGCGCCCATGCGCGCGCATTGCGCCAATGCATCCGGCTCGCTGCCGCCCAATTGCAACGCCACCGGATGCTCGGCCTCGTTATAGGCCAGGTAGTCGCCCTTGCCGTATAGCAATGCGCCGGTGGTCACCATCTCCGTATACAGCAATGCATGACGGGTCAGCTGGCGCAGAAAATAGCGGCAGTGACGATCGGTCCAGTCCAGCATCGGCGCGACGGAAAAGCGCTGCGGGGAAAATGGCGCTACGGCCAGCCGGCTGTTAGCCTCGGTTGAAAATGTCATAACGTCATATGCAGGCATAAAAATGGGTTTAAGGAATACAGGGAGATTATCTGTGTAGTGTATCACAGAAACCCTATTAGGTAGCGAACACCCCATGCGGCGATTCATCAACCATGTTAATGTTTAATTCTTACTAAACATAGGTAAATGTTTAAAGATTGTTAAATAATTATGCTTCCAGAATGCGTGAAAAGGCCACGGCGTCTCAAATAAGCACCATTTCATCCCAATACCTCCCCAAGTGATTTACAAAGCGATCATAATCATTTATCACATGATCTTAATTCAAATTTATCCAGCCATGCTGATAAAAGGTTGAAAAATGATAAATCGATATAGACAGTAATTTTTATATTTTAATATTCCCCTATGTCATTTTTTATCCGAATCCTTTTTATTTCAGGATGAATCTAATTGCAGATATTATTATGACAGTATTTATACTCGATCCTTGCACTTATACTAAATGCGCGCTTAAAAGCTCATTGTCGGCAAGCGGTATCAAAGGCGCCATTCGCGATGTGGACAATATCAGCACGTTGCGAATGAGATGCAAAAACGCCAATCCTTCGATAGTTTTTATTAATCAAAACTCTTATCAGTATCAAGGGGATGGAGAAGGATTAAAATCCATTATTGACGAACGGCCTTTGACGCTTTTTTTTATTTTCATTGGTAATGAGAATATTAAGTTCCATGATTTCGTGCCAATCAGGGATAATGTGATTATTTTATCAAAATTTATAAAGATCAGCACATTATTAATGATAATCCGTTACTTTATGGACACCAAAGCCTGGCGCAATGACGATTCCGCCATCGGGTTCTCTCCGCTGCGTTTTAGCAAGACCGAAGTAGAAATTTTAACCATGTGGATGTCAGGTTATGACACCATGTATATCTGTACCCAATTGCACATTAAAGAAAAAACGCTTTCTTCTCACAAAATAAATATTAAGCGGAAAACCAAGGCCAGTAATAAACAGGTGATATACCATTTAATTGCTATTGCCAACAGCGTCACAGATAGTATCAATATCCGTTATCCCGTTTGCTGAAAACCAGCGGCTCCGTTCGAACGCCACAGCTAAAGAAACCTGCCCCCGATCCCCGTCCCCTCACCCTTTTGCCGGTGACAATATGGGTTAAAACACGCCAATATTCGGCGTTTTTCCGCCTTCATGATAAGATAGAGGGCGGAAATCAGCAGTGGGGAAACGCTATGAATACCACCGATCAGTCTCAATTGCTCAGCCAGGCTGAACAATTATGTGAGCAACGCAACGTGCGCCTGACGCCACAGCGACTGGAAGTGTTGCGCCTGATGACACAGCAGGATGGCGCGATCAGTGCTTACGACCTGCTTGATCTGCTGCGGGCGACGGAACCGCAGGCAAAGCCGCCGACAATTTACCGCGCGCTGGATTTCCTTCTGGAACAAGGTTTTATCCATAGAGTGGAATCCACTAACAGCTTTGTTCTTTGCCACCATTTTGAGCAGCCCAGTCACACCTCCGCCTTCTTTATCTGCGATCGCTGCGGCCAGGTGACTGAACAATCAACCGAAGGCATTGAAGATATTTTGCAAAAAATGGCGCAAGCCACGGGTTTCGCCATGCGCCATAATGTCGTCGAGGCACACGGATTTTGTACCTTATGCGCCGAAGTGCAAGCTTGTGACAATCCCCAGGACTGCGGACACGATCATAGCGTAGCGATAAAGAAACGCTAGCGTCCCATTTTGGCTTTTACAAGAACCCGGGAGCAAATGACGTTTATTATGGCTGAAGTGAGATAACGCGTTTGGTTAATACATTGGAGAGGCGGCAAAACAGGGGAATGCTGATAGGATCATATAAAATAGGTGGTACGTCCTTGTACCTTTGGGTAGGAACACTTAAGGAAGCCATAACCGCACAGTGAATATGCATTAGTCATGATTTCCAAAAATCATTACCAACGATATTTGTTACGTGTTTCCCAGTCCTTTACTTCCGTTTCCGCGGCTTCTTTGCCGTAACCGTAACGTTCCTGGATCTTACCGATTAACTGATCGCGTTTACCTTCAACTACCGTCAGATCATCGTCAGTAAGCTTACCCCATTGTTCTTTCATTTTACCTTTGAACTGTTTCCAATTACCGCTGGCTTCATCTTTGTTCATCGGAGTTCTCCTTGGTTATCGGTTTCTCAGTCAACATCTGCCACTCCAGGTTTTGTTAGCGCATAGCGAGGACACGTATTGCGTCCCAAAACCTGCATGTCATAAGTTAACCCTATGTCTAAAGTATAGCAGGGGATTTGGCATAAGGTTTATTCAGCAGATGATTAGACCATATTGGCAGGGTTATAAACGCCGTATGGGCTATAAGGTGAAATAAAACAGTAGGTAGAAGGTATCAGCCCGTACATCGCTAATTGTAACTAAATATAAATACCGCTAGCGGCAGCGGACGCGCCGCAGCACTTTTATGGCGGCGAACCCGCATTCCGCGTCGCCGGTTATCCGCCATAAAATTCTCGCTGACGCGGGATAAGGGATATTCAGGATGCCATGGAGCACCGTGAGTTAAATCCAGTTGCCGTTGCGGATAACGCCGACCGCTAAACCTTCGATGGACATTTCCTGCTCGCGCAAATCGACAATAATGGGCGAAAACTCGCTGTTTTCCGGTAGCAACTCAACGATGTTACCGTGTCTTTTCAGGCGTTTTACCGTGACCTCGTCATTGATTCGCGCCACCACGACCTGACCGTTATGGGCATCCTGGGTTTTATGCACCGCCAGCAGATCGCCGTCCATGATGCCGATATCCTTCATGGACATGCCGCTGACACGCAGCAGGAAATCCGCGTGGGGCTTAAACAGATCGGGATCGATCTGGTAATGGCTTTCGATATGCTGTTCGGCCAGCAGGGGTTCTCCGGCGGCCACGCGGCCGATCAGCGGCAGGCCGGTTTCTTCTTCTATCAATAACCGGATGCCGCGCGAGGCGCCGGAAACGATTTCGATGGCGCCCTTGCGCGCCAGCGCCTTAAGGTGCTCTTCGGCGGCGTTAGGGGATTTAAATCCCAGACGATGCGCGATCTCCGCCCGGGTCGGCGGCATGCCGGTTTGCGCAAGATGATCGCGGATGAGGTCAAATACCTCTTGTTGTCTGGCGGTTAATGCTTTCATTCCGTCCCCTGTTTGTTTATACAGTCTTTCTGTGAGTATATACAGGTCCGCACCAATTGAAAACCACAAGCGTTGCAAAATGTGATAAAACCCTGCCGACGACCGGCCGCGCCGGCCATTTTAAGGAATATACCGCCATAACAGCGTTATCCACACGAACAGCGCCAAAACAATGGCCAGGGTCACCGCCGCCGAGCCCAGGTCCTTCGCCCGGCCAGAAAGCGGATGCAGCTCCGGCCCGATGCGATCCACCACCGCTTCAATAGCACTATTCACGATCTCAACGATCAGCACCAGCCATACCGAACCGATCAATAAAATCCGCGCCACGGGTTCTGGCTCCAGGTAACAGGCAAGGGCAATCGCCACCACGGCAACCACCACTTCCTGGCGAAAAGCGGCTTCATGCCGCCAGGCGGCGCGATATCCTTTTATGGAATAGCCCATGGCGTTAAAGATGCGCCGAAGTCCGTTGGTTTGGTTTGCCATAATTTTGCGCGCTAAAGAAAAATTGTGCCTATATTACCGTTTCTTCTCGTTCGCATCACCACAGATCTGTCGCGCGGTTTCTGGTATTCTTGTGGCGCAATGCTAACAAGAGGCTTCACGAAGATATGTCAGGCTGGCGTACTATTTATTATACGTTGTTGAATTTACCGCTCAGGCTACTGGTGCGGAGTAAAGCCATTCCCGCCAATCCCCGGCAAGAAGCCGGCTTGGACCCGCTGCGGCCAATGATGTATGTTTTGCCCTATAACTCCAAGACGGACCTGCTCACCCTGCGCGCGCAATGTCTGCAACTGGGGTTGTCCGATCCGCTGATACCGCTGGAGATCGACGGCGTCGTCTTGCCGCGCTACGTCTTTATCCACGATGGCCCCCGTATTTTTCGCTATTTTTCCGAAAAACTGGAATCCGTGAAGCTGTTTCACGATTATCTGGATTTACATCGCAATAATCCGCAGCTTGATGTCCAGATGGTGCCGGTATCCGTTATGTTCGGACGATCGCCCGGCCGTGAAGCGCAGCAGAACCAGCCGGCGCCCCAGTTGCGCCTCCTCAATGGTTTCCAGAAGTTTATCGCCGTCTTGTGGTTGGGGCGCGACAGCTTTGTGCGTTTTTCCCGTCCGCTGTCCATGCGCTATATGGCGACCGAGCATGGCACCGATAAAACCATCGCGCAGAAGCTGGCACGCGTCGCCATGATTCATTTTGCCCGCCAACGCCTGGTGGCTGTGGGGCCGCGGCTGCCTGTCCGCCAGGATTTATTCAATAAGCTGCTGGCGTCCAAGGCGATTGAAAAAGCCGTGGAGGACGAAGCCCGCGCTAAAAAAATCTCGACTGATAAAGCGCAGCAAAACGCCATCGAGCTGATGGAAGAAATTGCGGCGGATTTTTCCTATGAAGCCGTGCGCTTGTCGGATCGGGTATTAAGCTGGACCTGGAACCGGCTATACCAGGGCCTGCACGTGCGCAATGCCGAACGCGTCCGGCAACTGGCCGAGGACGGCCATGAGATTGTCTATGTGCCCTGTCACCGCAGCCATATGGATTATCTGCTGCTGTCCTATGTCCTGTATCATCAGGGGCTGGTGCCGCCGCATATCGCCGCCGGCATTAACCTGAACTTCTGGCCGGCGGGTCCGATTTTTCGTCGGCTGGGCGCGTTTTTTATCCGGCGTACCTTCAAGGGCAATAAACTTTACTCCACCATATTCCGCGAATATCTGGGTGAGTTATTTACCCGGGGTTATTCGGTGGAATATTTTATGGAAGGCGGGCGGTCGCGTACCGGGCGCCTGCTCGATCCCAAGACCGGCACATTGACCATGACCATCCAGGCGATGCTGCGCGGCGGCAACCGGCCTATTACGCTGGTGCCCATCTATGTCGGCTATGAACATGTTATGGAAGTGGCGACCTACGCCAAGGAATTACGGGGCGCCACCAAGGAAAAAGAAGGCTTTGTGCAGATGGTGCGCGGTTTACGTAAGTTACGCAACCTGGGACAGGGTTATGTCAATTTTGGCGAGCCGCTGTCGTTAAGCGCCTATCTTAACCAGCAGGTACCGCACTGGCGTGATTCCATCGACCCCATCGAAGCCCAGCGTCCCGGCTGGCTGGCGCCGGCGGTGGATGACATCGCCGCGAAAATCATGGTGCGCATTAATAACGCCGCGGCGGCAAACGCCATCAACCTGTGTTCCACGGTGTTGCTGGCCTCCCGCCAGCGTTCGTTAACCCGCGAGCAGCTTTTGCAGCAGTTGGCCTGCTATCTGGAACTGATGCGCAATGTGCCCTACGCCGATGACGTCACGGTGCCGGACACCACGGCGCAGGACCTGTTGGAGCATGCCCTGGCGATGAACAAATTCAGCGTCGAGCAGGATACCATTGGCGATATCATCTACCTGTCCCGCGAGCAGGCGGTACTGATGACCTATTACCGCAATAATATCCAGCATCTGTTTATCCTGCCCGCGTTGGTCGCCAGTATCATTATCGGCCATCCCGGCATCGATCGCGCGCAGCTGGCACGCCGTATCGATTTGCTTTACCCACTGATGAAAGCCGAGCTGTTCATGCGCTACGAGACGTCGCAGCTCGGCCCGGTCATCGACGCGCTCATCGGGGAACTGTCGCGCCAGAAGCTGATTGCCGAGCGCGAGGGGCGGTTGTTCTTGAACCCTCCGCAATCATTTACCTTGCAACTGCTGGCGGCGGGCGTGCGCGAGACATTGCAACGGTATGCCATTACCTTTTCATTGCTGCGTTTTAATCCCCGGATCAATCGCGGCACATTGGAGAAGGAAAGCCGGATTATGGCCCAGCGACTTTCGGTGTTGCATGGCATCAACGCGCCGGAGTTTTTTGATAAAGCGGTATTCTCCACCCTGGTGGCGACGCTGCGGGATGAACATTATATTAGCGACACCGGCGATGCCATCGGCGAGAAGGTCAATGAGATGAGCGAAATCCTGAGCGAACTGATGACGCCGGAGGTACAGCTGACCATTAACAGCGCCAGCCTGCTGGCCGCAACGCCGGAAGACGCTTCCCCGTCCACGGTGTAAGAAACGCAACGGGCGTATGCCGACGCATCGCCCGTCTTTACCGCGCTGCTATAAACGGCCCTGGCCGAAAAAACTCAGGGCAATACCGATAAAAATCAGCATACCCACCAGGTTATTGTTTAAAAAAGCTTTAAAACAGGCATCCCGTTCCCGCCGCGCGATCAGTTTTTGCTGATAGACAAATAACGCCCCCGCCAGCGCCAGGGACGTATAGAACATCACCCCCAGCGCAGACCGTATTCCCAGCCAGACCAGCAACAGCAGCGTCGCCGCTTGCAGCAGGCCGATAATCAGTTTGTCATGGCGCCCAAAAAGGATGGCGGTGGATTTGACGCCGATACGGATATCGTCATCGCGATCCACCATGGCGTACTGCGTATCGTACGCCACCGTCCAGAGGATATTGGCGGCAAACAGCAGCCAGCAGGAAAGAGGTAAGGACTCACTGACCGCCGCGTAGCCCATCGGTATCGACCAGCCGAACGCCGCGCCCAGCACCAGTTGCGGCAGATGGGTTACCCGCTTCATAAAGGGGTACGCCCAGGCCAGCGCCAGTCCCGCCACCGATAGCGCAATGGTCATGGTATTAAGCGTCAGCACCAGCCCAAACGACACCCCTACCAGGACCACAAAGATGATCTTGGCTTCTTTTTCGCTGATAAGACCGCTGGGCAAAGGGCGGGATGCCGTACGCTTGACGTGGCCGTCTATCTTGCGATCGGCATAATCATTGACGACACACCCCGCGGCGCGCATGAAAAACACCCCGAGGACAAATACCACCAGCGTGCCGAAAGCGGGCGTGCCGCTTCCCGCCAGCCATAAAGCCCACAGGGTCGGCCAAAGCAATAACAGAGAACCAATGGGTTTATCAATGCGCATCAGGCGGCACCAGGCCTGCCATTTGCCCATCGTGGCGCTTTGTTCCACTTATTTCTCCTTTACTTCATCATTCTCGCACGGCGCTTAACAATACAGCGGGGCTTGGGGTAAAAACAGTTCGGTCAGCAATAACGGCTTACCGTCCGGCCGCAGGCAGGAGCGCCGCGCCCACAGGCCGTCAGCGCGGCCCAGCTGGATAAAGTCCCGCTCCGGCGCCCGGCCGCGGAACAGCCAGCGGCCCAGGGGGATATCTCCCAGCGTGGTGAGCGCCCACTCCGCTCCGTTCATGGCGTTTTCGGGCACCAGGGTGCGGCCGGCCAGCCAGGGCCGTTCATCGCCGCATAAGACGATTTCGCGCAGCCAGTAGCGATCGCTTGGCGGCAACAGAGCGATATCGTCTCCCAGCGCCTGGGCCGGGAAATAACCTTCGCGGCCGCGGCGGATGGTAACCCGCCGGCAATGGCGCTCGAAGCGCCGGGTCATCGACCCTTGTTCCATCAACCAGTCCGCCAGGGCGGGCGATGGCGGCGGATCCTGGTCAGTCAGCCAGGTAATGGATGCCAATAAGGCGATAGAGGGATCGTCCGTCATCCTGTTCCCCATGGTTTCAGGTGGTCAGCTCCGATATTGTAGCTCAGAACGCCATTTTATTAACCTGCCGATGCGGGAAGAATGCGTTTCTTCAGGCGGCAATATACCGGTCGCCGGGCGCTAAGGCGCCGGCGGCAAAAAAAAGGCCTCCGCAGGGAGGCCGTTAAAATCAGATCTGCCCGCCGCTATTCCAGCGCCGGCGAACGTTCTTCGGTTAGACCGTACAGATAGTATTTCCGGCCGACCATCTGGCCGCCGTCACGCGTCAGCGGGATCCAGTTCAGCTGCGCCCGGCTGCGGTTCGGCGTCGGCGTCAGCAGATCCAGCGGAATCGAGAGATAGAATCCTTTGGTAAACGACCCTTCGCCATAATCCTCTTTGGAGACATTGGTAAAGGTGGCAAAGGCGCCGGCGGTGACCCCGCTGTCAAAGCGGCGCGAGACATCGAAGGTGACGCCCTTATCCTTGGCCAGGTATCGTCCGACGCTGGCTTTAACCAGTACGCCGTCCAAAAAGCCGGGCTGCCAGTAGCCGGTCAGGTTGCCGGTCGCCACGGTATAGTCGGCGAACTGCATCATATTGTCCCAGTCGCGCTGCTTGACGTAGTTACCGTCAAGACCCACCGCCCAGTTCTTGTCCAGCGGGCGGTACAGTACTTCACCGCCGACGCCGCCGTACATCATTTCCAGGTAACCGCCGTAAAGCTGGCCGTACCAGCCGTCGCCCAGGCGATCCATATAGGTGGTTTGCAGGTTGCTGATATAAACATCGTTCTGCACATATTCCCGAATCCGGGTACGGACGCGCGGCAAATGCGAGTCGCTCGGCGGCGCGGTAAAGTTAAACCGGTCATAGTTATTGATGATATTGCCGAATAGGGTACCGGAGGTCACCCAATGGTCGGTCAGCCAATAACTGGCCGTGCCTTCGACGCCGATTTGATACATATAAAACGATTCAGGCCCGCCGAACGATTGGTTAAGCACCGGCGCCCAGCCAAGCTGCAGGCGGTCCCGTTCGATATAGTAACCCTGTTCAGCGTTTTTCGGCACATCCGGCTCGGTGCGGCGCTGCTTGAGCGGCTGCTCATGCCCCAGGGGGTAGCCCGCCAGCGTGTCCTGCAAACTCTTCACGTCGGTTTCCGTGGTCACCTGCGGCAGGTTTTGCCGGGTCTGGGTCACCTTCAGCGTATCAATATTCGCCGGCAGGTTATTGACCAGGATCCGATTGGCGCGATCGACACCCTCTGCATTATCCCGGTACTTATACTGCTCGCCGGTCATATACAGGGTGCGATCTTTGACCTGGATATGCGGGCCGGCAAAACCGGCGTTGCTGTCCATATCGGTCAGCTGCTGCGCCACCACCTGATGCTGGAGCATGTCGGTCTGCGGCTGCGGCGCATAAGCCGGTTTTTCGCTGTCGCGATGCTGCTGGGTCAGGTCGTTAAAGTTGGTGCGAAATGTTACGCCGAACATCACGGTATTGCCGCGTTCATAGCTCAGGTTAAGATCCGTCCATTTGCCAAGCCGGTATATGGCGCCGACGTTGACCGGCGAGTCCTGCTTCAGCCGGCCGGCAAAATCCCCTTCGTAATCGTTGCCTTCATATTCCAGCTTAAAGCGCAGCGGCTGCCACGGCGTTTGGTATTCCACGCCGCCAAACAGCGAGGCCGGGCCATGAAAGAAGTCGCCGGTGTTAAATGAACCGGCGCTGCGGTGGGCATTATTACGAGTGCAGTAGCGATCGGAAACTTCGCAGAACGGGTTTTTCACATTGCCGCTGTTGCCCAGGTAGCCCCAGCCAAGCCCCAGGGTGAAGTCCAGGGGACCCCAGGCTTTGCTGGCGGCGATAAACTCGCTGTCAAACAGGCCGGAACCGCCAAAATCGCGGATACCCACCGAGGTCTCGGGCAGCCAGTACCCCTCTTCCCATAACCGCAATTTAAGATCGATACCCTTATCTTTATAGGTTTGATCGCCGCTGAAGTTTTCATTGGCGCTGTATTGCCGGGTACGGACGTCGGTATAGCGGATAGTACTTTCAAGCCAGGGGAACAGCTGCACGTTGATGGAATAAAAGCGGTACTGATCGTTATCCCGGTAGTTCAGGCTGAATTCACCGTCCTTCGCCATGCGCCCGGAGGGGGTTTGCAATAACCCGGCGCCGCCCATATCCATCTGCGATGGCCCCAGCGGCTCGGTATAGGAGGCCGCCTGGCAAGCGGAGGCCACTGACAGCGCGATGAGACTTAATAGATATTGTGTTTTCATCAGTCAGGGATCCGGTGTGTCAGCAAGGAAACAATTTTTTCGTTTACGTCCTGATAGGCCCGCGGCAATGACCACGAGGAAAAACCCACGTAAATCGCACTGCCCGGCGCCACTTCATTGTGGCGCCGGTTCCAGTAGGCCACCGGCACCGATTTGGCCTGCCCATCCGGCAGGATTATCCAGGCATAACTTCTTTCGGCTCCGCTCAGGCGCTGGTGGGTCTGCAGATAATCATCCGCGTCGCGACCCACCTGAAACGGCTGTGAACCGGTGGGCGTCACCGCGCCGAACACATAAACGCTGGTCGGCTTAGCCAGCGTATACAGGCTGTAGTCGCCCACGAGCCTGCGGTTGGCGCCGGTCTGCAGGCGAATCACGTCCGCGTCCAGCGAGACGAACTGACGCCCGGTCACCTTCAGAGCGGCGATCTGGCCGCGCACCCGATCAACGGCATCGGCCAGATCCAAGTCGTTGTCCTGGCGGAAATCGGCGCTCAGGGCGCTCAGGCGCGCCAGCAATTGCCGCTGTTGCTCCTGCTGGACGGCGGTGGCCAGGTTTTCCGCGATAACGGTGCCGGGCCACCAGGTACGCCCGGCCAGTTTCGGATCCAGGGTCAGCTGCTGGAGGGTATTAATCCCCGTCAGGACCACGGGCTGCGATTGACCTGGAGAATAAACCGCCACACGACTGTCGGCTGCGGCGGAGGCAATAAAACCAGCACATAAACTCACTACGAGTAAGAGTTGTTTTTTCATGGCTTATAAGGATTTAAAGTGATGGTTTCAATCGGGAAATTACCCGGCCCGACATATTGTTGGGCTTTGCGCACGGCGCCGGTGCCTGGTTCGATCCAAAAGCGGTTTTGATAATGCGTGTTGAGCTCGGCCACCGTAACATCCTCATTGATGACGCGGTAGGCGTGCGGCGCATTCAATACGGTAATAGTCTCGGTGCCCGCCAGGGTGAAACGGGAGGTCAGGGTTGCCGAACGTAGTTGTTTATCTTCCGTCCAGGACTGGATGCGGGTCCATTCAGTGCCGTCGGTAATCCTTTGAGCGTGGGCCAGCGGATCGGAGGCCAGGTTGGTGACTTCGAGGAGATTATCGGGCAGGCCCAGGGTTTTGATCAGGCGGCCATTGCGGGTCACCAGCATGGCTTTATCGCGCGAAACCCATTTTAAATCGCCGTTTTCGGCATAAGCCAAGACCATGAAGATCTGCGCGCCGTCATTGATGCGCGCGTAAATACTGGCGTAAGGAATGTCATGGACCTGCTCCGGCGTTAACTCAACGTCCGGCGTGCCGAACAGCGCCAGTTTGAATGTTTCACCAATACCTTGTTGCGACTGACTGCAAGCGGCCACCAGAAAGCACACCACCACCATAAATAAATAGCGCACGTCGTTTATCCCAAACGAAAGGAGACCAAAAAATAACCACACTTGCGTGTGGTTATCGAATAGTTATTATTACTGCACCGTTGAGGTGGTGGTGCCGGTACCGGTATTGCCATTACCGTCACCGTTATCGTCATTATGAGCGCCGATTAAGGCCACTCCAGCTAACAGTGCGACCGCACCAACGCCGACTGCCGTGGCAGCCCCGGCGCTCAGACCAGAAGCAGTCTCGGTGTTACCGCTACTGTTACCCGGCGTGGCAGCTAACGCATAAGAACCACTAGCCATCAACATTGCAGCCATTACTACACTAAACAGTTTATTCATATTTATTACCTTTGATTCATGAGGATGATGACTATAAAGCAATGAAATGATGATTTGCCTTATATAAGCATCATAAAGGAATATAATGCAATAAAATATATCTTGCATTCATCATCCCTGATTTAGCCGAAAAAATGCGCGACACCGCATTGGTACGCGGCAAAGTAGTGAAATGCCCTCTTTTGTTGCATAAAAGCAAAATTAATCACCAGTAATGCGATTTAGGGCACAATTTTTCGGTGAATGAGAAGTTCACGCCAAGGAGCAAAATCAGATAATTCCGCTGTCAGTACCTCAATAAGGAGGCTTATACGCCCAAAAGTATATAAGCCGTCTGCGTGTTTTAAAATAAGGCCTTAGAGCCGGTTTTTATATTCCCTGCCCGCAACGATGCGCCTTATTCTGAAAACAGGCGCGGCTAGTTTTTAGGAAAATCCTTAAAGAGTGCCAAAAAGCCGCCAAGTAACAAACAGTTAACACCACGGCTGTTTTCTGCAACACCCGGCGCAAGCAGTGCAACCGCCGGGTATGACGGCCTCCCGGCGGCCGTTCCCTGGCCGTCCTGCAAGGCCTTCGGCGCGTATCAGCCGCGCCAGTTTTTAAAGCGGTTAATCAGGCCATTGGTGGAGCTGTCATGGCTGGTGACCCGGTCATCGGCCGCCAGTTCCGGCAGGATCCGATTCGCCAGCTGTTTACCCAGTTCCACGCCCCATTGGTCAAAGGTGTAGATGTTCAGGATAACGCCCTGGGTGAAGATTTTATGTTCATACAGCGCAATCAGCGCGCCCAGGCTGTAAGGGGTGATTTCCCTGAGCAGTATGGAATTGGTCGGCCGATTGCCGGCGAAGACTTTGAAAGGCGCCACGTGCCCGACCTGATCCGGGGTTTTACCCGCCGCCGCGAATTCGTCCTCGACCACCTGCAAAGATTTACCAAACGCCAGGGCCTCGGTTTGCGCAAAGAAGTTCGACAGCAGCTTGGCGTGATGATCGCTGAGCGGATTATGGCTTATCGCCGGGGCGATAAAATCGCAGGGAACCACTTTGGTGCCCTGGTGAATCAGCTGGTAAAAGGCATGCTGGCCGTTGGTGCCCGGTTCACCCCAAATAATCGGGCCGGTTTGGTAATCCACCGGATGGCCGTTGCGATCCACGTACTTGCCGTTGGACTCCATATTACCCTGCTGGAAATACGCGGGGAAACGGTGCATATACTGATCGTAGGGCAGGATGGCTTCTGTTTCCATGCCGTAGAAATTGTTATACCAAATGCCGATCAAGGCCAGCAGCACCGGCAGGTTTTGTTCCGCCGGGGTGTCCCGGAAATGACGATCCATGGCATGGGCGCCGCTGAGCAGCTGTTCAAAATTGTCAAAACCCACGGACAGGGCAATGGACAGGCCGATGGCCGACCACAGGGAATAACGGCCGCCGACCCAGTCCCAGAACTCAAACATATTGTCGGTATCGATGCCGAATTCACCCACGGCCTTGGCATTGGTGGACAGGGCGGCAAAGTGCCTGGCGACGTGTTTTTCATCGCCGGCGGTCTGCAGGAACCAATCGCGCGCACTGTGGGCGTTGGTCATGGTTTCCTGGGTGGTAAAGGTTTTCGACGCCACCAGGAACAGGGTGGTGGCCGGGTCGAGGTGCTTGACCGTTTCGGCGATATGGGTGCCGTCGACATTGGATACGAAGTGCATGGTCAGGTGGTTTTTAAACGGGCGCAGCGCTTCGGTCGCCATATAAGGCCCGAGATCCGAGCCGCCGATACCGATATTCACCACGTCGGTGATCGCTTTGCCGGTATAGCCTTTCCATTCACCGCCGATGACCCGGTGGCAGAATTGCTTGATCTTGGCCAATACCGCGTTCACATCCGGCATCACGTCTTTGCCGTCCACCAGGATCGGCGTGTTGCTGCGGTTACGCAGGGCCACGTGCAACACCGCGCGATCTTCGGTGCGGTTGATCTTTTCACCGGAGAACATCGACTTGATGGCCCCGTCGAGATCGCACTCCCGGGCCAGGGCCTGCAATTTTTCCAGCGTTTCATGGGTAATGCGATTTTTGGAATAATCGACCAACATCTGGTCGTCAAAGGTGGCGGAGAAGGTGTCGAAACGGGAGTTGTCCCTGGCGAACAGTTCGCTGATGGTAACATCCTTCATGTGTTCAAAATGCTGCTGCAGCGCTTTCCAGGCCGCGGTGTGGCTAGGGTTTATGTTTTTCATAGGCAACGCTCTTATTGAGAATAAAAAGACGTGATGACAATGATTGTATCGCGTAGCTCACGAGTTGCGACCCCTTTTCTTGCGATTGCCCTCTTTTCAGGATAAATGCGTTTGCATCATGCGCTGCCCGTTGACACCGGGGTAATTACCCGCTATTTGTAAGGTCCTAGTAGCGCACCCGTTGCGTGAACCAGAAGAGGCGCGTCGCCCAGGCAAGGTTTCGGAGGATCCGTTTTCCGCTGATGAAACCCAAGGGGGAGCGACGCCGAGGCAGCGTACGGCAAACGGGCCGGCGTTACCGGCCGCATGGGCTGAATCCCATGGGTTGTCACCGGCATTTTCGCCATTGGCGATAGGCACGGTGGGGCGCTTCTGGGTGTACCGTAGTCTTCTACGCCTGCTCCCTGTTTCCCGCCCCTGACTCGTGCCAAAAGCTTAATATGTTGTCATCAAGGATGGCATCCTGACACGAGGCATTAGAGGCATTAATAGCATGGCAGAATCAATACAGTCCCCTATCGTGGCGAAGTTCGGCGGCACCAGCGTCGCCGATTACGACGCGATGAACCGCAGCGCGGATATCGTGCTGTCCAATGCCGCCGTCCGTCTGGTGGTGTTGTCCGCCTCGGCGGGCGTCACCAATTTGCTGGTGGCGCTGGCTGAAGGCAAAGAACCCGAGCGCCGCGCCTTTCATCTGGATGAAATCCGCCGCATACAGTATGCCATTATCGACCGGCTGGCCGACTCGCGGGTGATTCGCGAGGAGATTGACCGCATGCTCGATAATATCGCCATGCTGTCCGAGGCGGCGGGCCTCGCCACATCCCATGCCCTGACCGATGAGCTGGTCAGCCACGGCGAACTGATGTCGACGCTGCTGTTCGTTGAGGTGCTGCGCCAGCGCCAGGCGCAGGCCCAATGGTTCGATATTCGCAAGGTGATGCGTACCAATGACCGTTTCGGCCATGCCGAGCCGGATATCGCCGTCCTGAAGGAATTAACCCAAAGCCTGCTGCTGCCGCGCATCGACGCGGCGCTGATCATTACGCAGGGCTTTATCGGCAGTGAGGCCAAAGGGCGCACCACCACGTTGGGACGGGGCGGCAGCGATTATACCGCCGCCCTGCTGGGCGAAGCGCTGCAGGCCCAGCGCATCGACATCTGGACCGATGTGCCCGGTATCTATACCACCGACCCGCGCGTCGTGCCCGAGGCCAAGCGCATTGATGAAATCAGTTTCGAGGAGGCGGCGGAAATGGCCACCTTCGGCGCCAAAATCCTGCATCCCGCCACCTTGTTGCCGGCGGTGCGCAGCGATATTCCGGTTTTCGTCGGGTCCAGTAAGGACCCGCATGCCGGCGGCACCCTGGTGTGCAATAAAACGCTCAATCCACCGCTGTTCCGCGCCATTGCCCTGCGCCGCCGGCAAACGCTGCTGACCCTGCACAGTCTGAATATGCTGCAGGCGCGCGGATTCCTGGCCGAAGTGTTCAATATCCTGGCGCGCCATTATATTTCCGTGGATTTGATTACCACGTCCGAGGTGAGCGTGGCGCTGACCATGGACACCACGGGATCGACTTCGTCCAGCGCCAGCCTGTTGACCACGTCCCTGCTGACGGAACTCTCATCCCTGTGCCGGGTGGAGGTTGAAGAGAACCTGGCGCTGATCGCCCTGATCGGCAATAAGCTCTCCCAGGCCTGCGGGGTGGGTAAAGATGTATTTGGCGTACTGGACCCGTTTAATATCCGGCTGATTTGCTATGGCGCCAGCAGCCATAACCTGTGCCTGCTGGTGCCGGGACAGGACGCGGAACAAGTGGTCAAGACCCTGCACCACAACCTGTTTGGTTGACGTTATCCCCGCACGGGCGCGTGGGCGCCCGGACGAACCAGGGATGACGGGCCTTTAGAGCGGGGTGGATGCTTTGTCGCGCCGCTCCTCATTCTCTTCCGCCTCGTCCTCTTCATTGAGTTCCAACGCGTTATAGGCCACCGAACAGAATAGGGAGTTCATCCGCTTCATATCCCCGAGCAGCCCAAGGTGCAGCGAACTGGTTTCCAGGCTCTGCACATTTTGCTGATGGAGGCGATCCACATGGGCATGGGCATAGCGCCGGTCGGTAATGCGAAACCGATGTTTGGCGCGGCGCAAACGCCGCGCGCTGGTGATATCGCCGGTCAGGAACACCGACAGGCTCAGGCGCAGGTTGGACATCAGCTGTTCGTGCAGCGTATCAAGCTCCTGCAGCCCCTCGGTGGAGAAGGCCCGGCGCGTGGCCAGCGATTTGGCGGCCACATCCCCGGCCATGCGCTCGATAATATCCCCGGCCTGTTCCAGGTTGAGCGCCATTTCGATAATCTCGGCCCAGCGGCGGGAATCCGCTTCCTCCAGATCCTCTTTCGGCATCTGGGCCAGGTAGAGTTTGATGGCGGTGTAGAGCACATCGACATCATCATCCAGCCGGCGTATTTCCCGGTCTTTATTCGGCTGGCCGTGCAGCACTTCACGAAGCAGCAGCAGCATGCTTTCCACCACATCGCCCATGCGCAGTGTTTCCCGTGAGGCATTGGCCAGCGCCAGCGCGGGCGTATCCAGGGCGCTGGTATCCAGATGACGCGGGCGCACGCCCACGTCGCCGACCGCCGTATCGCCGATCCATTGTGTACATAAGCGCGCCATCGGCCCGGCGAACGGCACCAGGAGCAGGCAGCGAATCAGGTTATAAAAAACATGGAAATAGATCACCAGCTCCGAGGCGCTGACCGGCAGGCGCCCAAGCAGGCCGGCCAGGAATGAGATGGCCGGCAATACCACCAGGCCGCCGACCAGCTTGAACAGCAGGCTGCCCAGCGCCACGCGTTTGCCTTCCGCGTTTTGCCCGCTGGCGTTGATCATCGCCAGGATGCCGCTGCCCAGGTTGGCGCCGATAACCAGGCACAGGGCCACCTTAAAGGAAATCACATCGGTGGCGGTCAGCGTCGCGGTCAGCAGCACCGCCGCCAGGCTTGAGTAGCTGATAATGGCGAACAGCGCGCCGAGCAGGGCGTCGAGCACCACATCGCCGGTCAGTGATGAGAACAGCACCTTGACGCCGTTGGCCTGGGTAATGGGGGTCGAGGCGGCGACAATCAGCTCCAGCGCCAGCAGGATCAGGCCCAGGCCGATACACACCCGGCCTATCTGGCCGACGCGCGATTGCTTACGGCTCAGGAACAGGCAGACGCCGATAAAGATCAGCAGGGGGGAGAGCCAGGATAAGTCAAACGTCAGCACCCGGGCCATCAGCGCGGTACCGACATCGGCGCCCAGGATAATCACCAGGGCCGGCGTCAGCGCCACCAGGCCCTGGGCGACAAACGAGGTGACCAGCATTGCCGTGGCGTTACTGCTTTGGACCAGCGCCGTAACGCCGATGCCCGCCATGAACGCCATCGGTTTTTTTTCTACGCTTCTGCTCAGCACCTGCCGCAGGCGGGCACCGTAGACACGCATGATCCCGGTACGGACAATATGCGTCCCCCAAACCAGCAGCGCTACCGCGGAAAGCAGATGCAACAATGTTAACACGCTTCTTACCACTCCTTGATGACCCACTATTTACCATTGCAAAACCGGCCATCCAGCCTGTTGTGCATGCCGAAGCAGGATACCGTCGGGATTAACGGCATAAGGATAACCCACCTGACTTAATAACGGCAGGTCATTACACGAGTCGGAATAAAAGCTGGCCTGCGCCAACATTGACTCCTTGCCCTCGATCAGGTCCAGCAGCCTGGACACTTTCCCCTCCCGATAAGTTAATACGCCACAGGTTTTACCGGTATAAGAATCGTCATAAACTTCAAGTTGTATCGACAAGGTTTCAGCGACGCCGAAGCGGCGCGCAATCGGCGTCACCAAATGTTCGCCGGACGCCGAAATAATAACGTTCCGATCCCCGCGGCGTTGATGTTCGGCGATACAGCGCCGGGCGGGCTCACGTATGCAGGGAACGATCGCCTCGTCGATAAAGGCCTCCACGCACTGCGCCACTTCATCCGTAGAACGGCCGATCAGCGGCTCCAGGGTAAACGACATATATTCTTCCATGGATAATGTCCCCTGCCGGTACTGTAGCATTAATGCCTGTTCCCGTTGCACAAATCCGTCGCGTTGCGCCCAGCCCAGCGTCAGCATGTACTGGCTCCACAGGCTGGCGCAGTCTCCATCAATCAGTGTGTCATCCAAATCAAATAACGCCAGGCTCATGCCACCTCACATAATGTCGTTATATCTAACTGTAGACCAACCGGCGTGCCGTTTGGGTGCAGATCGGCCACCGATCGGTTCAACACATCCACCAGCAGTTCGACCCCCTGCGCCGACACGCGATAACGGATCACATTACCCAACAGGCTGTGGCCGTCGACGCGCGCGCTAATGCCCTGCCCGGCCGGCAACAGCATAATAGACTCAGGCCGCACGGCGACCCGGCCCCGCCAGCCGCGCCCGGTCAACAGCGCGGCCTGATCCGGGCTTAACAGGTTATAACTGCCGATAAACCCGGCGGCAAAGGCGTCCACCGGCTGGGTATAAAGCGTTTCGGCGCTGCCGTTTTGCACGATTTTACCTTTATTCATCAGCACCACGCGGTCGGATAAGGTCAGCGCTTCTTCCTGATCGTGCGTAACAAAAATGGCGGTCAGCCGCAATTCTTGCTGAATACGCCGGATTTGGTCGCGCAAATGCTTGCGGATGCGGGCATCCAGGGCCGATAGCGGCTCATCCAGCAGCAGCAGCCGGGGACGGGTGACGAGCGAACGCGCCAGAGCCACCCGCTGGCATTGGCCGCCGGAGAGCTGATGCGGATACCGGTGGGCGAACTCATGCAGTTCCACCAGTTCCAGCACCTCGTTGACGCGGCGCGTGATCTCGGTCGCCGCCAGCTTTTGCATTTTCAGGCCAAAGGCCACGTTGCCGGTGACCGTCATATTCGGGAACAACGCATAGCTCTGGAATACCATGCCGATACCGCGGTCCTGGGGCGACAACGGCACTAAATCCGCGCCTTGCAACAAGATTTGCCCACTGTCCACCGGCGTCAGGCCCGCCAGGCAACGCAACAGGGTAGACTTGCCGCAGCCGCTCGGCCCGAGCAGGGTAACAAATTCGCCTTCCGCAGCATCGAAATCGATATTTTCGAACACCTGGGTCGGACCATAATGTTTATTAAGCTGTTTTACCGCCAGATAAGACATGATTATTCCTTGCCCTTATTCACGGAATTCGCCACCAGCGTCAGCAGCAAGACCACCAGGAAATAGGAGATCACCAGGGCGCTGGTGAAATGGCCGCTGCCGTTGCGGCTATTATAAAGATAGACCTGCAGCGTCTCGAAACGGTTGCCCACCAGCAGGTTGGCAAAGACAAACTCGCCGATAAGGAACGAGAACGACAGCAATACGGCAATCATGCAGCCCTTGCGCAGGTTGGGCAGCACCACCAGCAGCGCCGCCCGCCAGGTACTGGCGCCGAGCAATTGGGCGGCATCCATCAAATCACGCAGGTGGATGGCCTGCATATTGTTGGTGATCGCCCGATAGATAAACGGCAGCGCGATGGTGAAATAACAGCCGATTAAAATCCACGGCGTGCCGGTCATGGCCAGCGGACCGTCGGAATACAGCTGCAGCAGGCCCACCGACGACACCACCGGCGGCACGGCGAACGGCAGCAGGATCAGAATATTCATCAGGGCATCGAGCTGCGGAAAATAGTAAGCAATCACAAACATTAATGGCAATACCAGTACAACGGCAAGGGCCAGCGCGCCGAAACAAATCAGCAGCGAATGCCACAGCGCCGTCAGGAAACGCGGATCCTGCCAGAGCTGGGCCATCCATTTTAAGGTGAACCCTTCCGGCAACACCGTCGACCCCCACTGGCTGGAAAAAGCGTAAACCAGCGTCGCCACCAAAGGCAGCAGCAGGATAAACAGCAGCACCGCGACCACGGCGCGGTGATAAATGTTTTCAGCACGCGTCATCAACCCCCTCCCGTTTTGCCGCCAACTAACTTATCAGGATCGTACATGGGTATAGCTCCTGCGCATCACCCAGCGATGAACCAGGGTGATAAACACCATCAGCAATACCAGGAACATGCCCAGCGCGCTGGCCATATTCGGGTCAAGTTCCAGATCGCCCGCCACCAGGGCGGCGATACGGATCGGGATAACGTTGAAATTGCCGCTGGTCAGGGCAAAAATCGTGGCGTAGGCGCCCAGGGCGTTAGCCAACAGGATAACAAAGGTGCCCAGCAGGGCCGGCGCCAGCACCGGCAGGCCGATATGCCGCCAGTAACGCACCTTGCCCGCGCCCAGCAACGCGGCGGATTCGCGCCAGTCCTCGCGCAGGCCGTCAAAGGCCGGATACAGCAACAGCACCCCGAGCGGGATCTGGAAGTAGGTGTACAGCACCATCAGGCCGGTTTTGGAATAGATGCTGAAGTCCCCGAGCCAGCCATAACGGCGCAGAATAAGCGTGACGCAGCCGTTGGTGCCCAGCAGGATGACAAAAGCGAACGCCAGCGGGACGCCGGTAAAATTGCTGGTCATATTGGTAAAGGACATCACGGCGGTGCGCAGGCGCGTCACCCCGAGCTGGCGCAGCGAGTAACTGCCCACCAGGGCGATCAGCAACCCGAATACGCTGGACCAGAAGGTGATTTGCAGGGAGAAGTAGATCGCCTGCCGGTAAAACGGCGAGCCGAGGATTTGCCGATAGTTATCCATCCCCCAGCCTTCGATGTCGCTGTTGAAGCTATGCACCGCCATCCACGCCAGCGGCGCGATTTGGAAAGCACAGAACACCAGCGCAAAAGGCAGCATGACCAATACCGCCAGCCATTTGGCCTTCATTTCAACAGCTCCGCGCAGGCCGGCCGATCGTGTTCAACCCCCAGCAGGCTGCAAAGGGTGCCGCACAGTTCCGTCTGGCGCGGCGCGGCGGGCGCCTGGCTAAAAGCCGCGCCGAACACAAATAACGGCACCTGGCGCTCTTCGGGCAGGATGCCGCCATGGCTGCGATCGTCGTTCATGCCGTGATCCGCCGTGACGATCACCTGATAACCGGCTGCCAGCCACGCGGGCATATATTGCGACAACAGGCCGTCCGCGGTGCGGGCCATATTACGGTATTGCGGCGACGACAGGCCGAAGCGATGGCCCGCGTCGTCGATATTCATGGGATGAAGCAGCAGGAAATCCGGTTGGTGGCGCTGGCGCAGGCTTTCCGCATCTTCAAACAGATGGGAGTCGGGATAATGGTCCGCATGATAAAAATGCCCGTACTGGATAGCCGCCTCCGGCGCGACGGTATGGCGATCGCGCACGGCATCGAAGGGGGCGCGGTTATACAGTTCGCTCACCCAATAATAGGCCGCCGCCGCGGTGGTAAGGCCGGCGGCGCGGGCAAAATGAAAAATGCTGCGATGATGCGAAAGCCTCACCACGTTATTATGCACGACGCCGCTCGCCACCGGCGGCACGCCGGTAAGGATACACTCATAGAGCGGTCGCGATAATGACGGCAGCTCGCAGTCCAGTTGATAGAGGCATCCATGCCCCGCCGCGCACTCAGCGTGCAGATATCCCATGGCGTCGTAGGCCACCGGATAGCTTAGTCCGTCCAGTATCACCAGCAGGGTTTTCATCACGCCTCCTTTACTGCGGCATGACCATCATGACATTCTCCTGCCACAGGCGCGGCAGTTCCTTGGCGCTCTTTTCCCAGGCAGCCGGATCGGCGATGGGATGGGCGTTTTTATACTGTTCGATAGGCAGCAGCTTGGCTTTCACGTCATCCGGCAGCGTCAGCTTTTCCACGCGGATCGGGCGGGCATAGCCCCGGGCCAGGTTGATCTGTCCGGCATCGGAGAAAATATATTCGCGCGCAAACTTGGCCGCATTGGGATGTTTGGCATATTTATTTATAATCGTGGTATAGCCGGAGGTAATGGAGCCATCGGAGGGGATCAATACATCAAAACGGGTCTTGTCGATGGTGTCGCGGTAATTAAGGCCGTTGAAATCCCAGACGATGCCCACATCCACTTCGCCTTTTTCCAGCGACGCTATAGTCGGGTTGTTCAGTCCCAGGCGTCCCGCCTTGGCCAGCTTGGCAAAAAATTCCAGGCCCGGCTTCAGATTCTTTTCATCGCCGCCCATGGCATAGCTCGCCGCCAGCACGCCGTTGGTCGCTTGCGCCGCGGTACTGACATCGCCGACGGTCACCTTATAATCGCCTTTCAGCAAATCGGCCCAGCTATGCGGCGTTTCTTTTACCGTTTGCTTGTTCACGATAAAAGCGATGGTGCCGGTATACGCCAGCGCCCAATGGCCGTCTTTGTCCTTTGCCCAGTCGGGAACCTGATCCCAGGTACTGGGTTTGTAAGGCAGCGTTACGCCTTTTTGTACCGCCACCGGCCCAAAGGACGATCCCACATCGCCGATATCCGCGCTGGCGTTGCCTTTCTCAGCCAGGAATTTGGCGATCTCCTGCGCTGAACTCATATCGGTATCGCTATGCTTCAGGCCGTATTTGCCGGCCAGATCCGCCCAGGTATCCTTCCAGTTTGCCCAGCTGTCAGGCATGCCGACACTATTGACCTCGCCTTCCTGGCGCGCCGCTTTCTCCAGGGCCGCGACATCCGCGGGCGCGGCGAAACCGGCCGGGCTTGCCATCAGGATGGCGGTGGTTAACACAGAAGCGAACAGAAGTTTCATAAATGATGCTCCGAGTGAAGGAATGAAGGTGACGAACTCTACTGGTCTAGTCCAGCAAGAACCAAGCCAATCTACCGAAGTAAGATGAATATTTGATGTCAGTAATTCTTTTAGCCGATTTTTTGTTATGGTTTTACCACCCCATCCGCAAAGGCAGAAAAATGTGCACTATGAACAGGCAGGCCGGTAAAAAAAATGCTGCATAATGGCGCTTCTTTCAGCGCCAGCCTGTCCCGGCAAAAAACCGTTACCGCGATTTGCCAGGCGATCGCCGGCTGGATTGCACAAGGGGACTTGACGCACAACGATCGCTTGCCCGCCGAGAGGATGCTAAGCGAACAATTTGCCACGACCCGCATTACCCTGCGGGAAGCGTTGGGGCAGTTGGAAGCCCAGGGGCTGATTTACCGCGAGGAACGCCGCGGCTGGTTTGTCAGCCCGCCGCGTATTATCTATAACCCGCTGACGCGCAGCCATTTCCATGCCATGGTGCGCGAGCAGGGGCGTAAACCCGCCACCGAGGTATTGGATGCCAGCGAAATGACGACGCCGGCGGCGATATGCGCGCATTTGGCCTTGCCGTCCGGTTCACGGGTATATTGCATACGCCGGGTCAGGCGCATTGACGGGCGTGCGGTGCTTTACGTGGAACATTATCTGAATCCGGCGTATTTCCCGGCGATTTTGCATGAGGATCTGACATCCTCGCTTACGGAACTGTATGCCAACCAGTATGGCATCCGTTACGGCAAAGTACGTTTCGCCATGCTGCCCACCACCTTTCCGCAGGCGGCGTCGCAGGCGCTGAAATTGGCGGATAACAGCCCGGCGCTGTTTATTACCCGTATCAATCGCGATCAGTATGGCCGCATTATTGACTGCGACCTGGAGTACTGGCGCTACGATACCCTGCATATCGACGTAGAGGCGCAGTAGCGCCGGGGGTCATTCACAATGCGTTTTCATGTCCCCACAGATCAAACACCAGCACGGACCCCGCGCCGTCCGCCAGTACCGGGAACAGGATATTTTCACACACGTAAAGATGATGGCGATGGGCCAGATACTGGTCCAGGGCTGCGCTGTCGGCAAAAAAAAGCCGGAGCAGATGCCTGAAGCCCTTATCCCGTTGTTCCCGGCTGGCATTGTCATGCCACGATGCCTTCAGGATGCCGGGAATATACCGATCCATCGCCAGCAGCGTCGCGGCGACCTGCTGGATCTCCGCCGGCGCCAATGCCGGCCTGAACCGGAACAGAACATTATGTTCAATCATCTTTCTCTCCGATTTTTCATCCCTTGAAGCACGCCGCCTTTCAGGGGGAAGGAGGGCTTTTCGCCCCGCTCTTGCCATAAGGATAATTGCGCTTCATATAACGATGTGTCGATCTGAAGGCCGCCACCAGCGTCGTCAGAAATATTTTTTGTTCATGTTGATTCATCAGTTACCCTCTTACCGCTTATTATTTTGTCATGCTAAGTCCGCCATCCCGTCTGTGCGCG
Source organism: Sodalis sp. C49 (assembly GCF_046352915.1). Lineage (NCBI taxonomy): Bacteria > Pseudomonadati > Pseudomonadota > Gammaproteobacteria > Enterobacterales > Bruguierivoracaceae > Sodalis > Sodalis sp. C49. The sequence goes on from NZ_CP163303.1 coordinate 3,366,796, forward strand.
CGGTCCTGTACGCCAGGGTGCCTTTTCATGAAGAGTGTCCACAGAGTTGCCTCAATAATAGGGATTGATTACACTCATCCTTGCGTTGCCAGCGGAAAGTGGCGCTAAGTATTTTAAAAAAAATTAATATAATTAAAATAATATAAAACTTTTCTTTCTCAGCTTGTCCTTGAGTACGATTAAATTTAACCCGTCCATCCCAACAGGTAAAATAATTATATTATTAGCTATAATTAATTAGCGTTAAATCATTTAAAACAAAAATTGAATATTGCTAATAGATTCAATATTAAGCATATCGATATTTTTTTCTTATGAAACCGCGCGGGGGGAATGGGGAAAGCACAATGAAGCAGCGCGGCGCGTCAACGCCGGGCCGCCCCGCTATTTTACCGCTGTGACATCTGTGACCGATCAGTCCGCATCGTAGCCCAGGTTCGGCGCCAGCCAGCGTTCAACTTCAGCGATAGGCATATTTTTACGCCGGGCATAATCTTCCACCTGATCCCGCTGGATCTGCGCCACGGCATAATATTTACTGTCGGGATGGCTGAAATACCAGCCGGAGACCGACGCGCCGGGCCACATGGCATAGGACTCCGTCAGGCGCATCCCGGCGGTGTCGTCCACATTCAGCAATTGCCAGATAGCCGCTTTCTCGGTGTGGTCAGGACAGGCCGGATAGCCGGGCGCCGGGCGGATGCCCTGGTAGTTTTCCCGAATCAATTCGTCATTGCTCAGGTTCTCGTTGGGCGCGTAGCCCCAGTAGACTTTACGCACCCGCTCATGGAGATATTCGGCAAAGGCTTCGGCCAGACGGTCGCAAAGGGCTTTGACCATGATTTTATTATAATCGTCCTGTTGGGCGTCAAAGGCCGCCGCCAGCGCATCTTCCTCCAGACCGCCGGTGACGGCGAACGCGCCCAGGTAGTCCGCCTTGCCACTGTCTTTCGGCGCCACAAAATCCGCCAGGCAATAATTGGCGAATTCGCTTTTCTCCGTCTGCTGACGCAGATGATGGCTGACCACCAAAATTTCGCGCCGGCTTTCATCGCGATAGATTTCGATGTCGTCGCCCACCCGGTTGGCGGGAAAAATACCCACCACCCCGCGCGGGTTAAGGGATTTTTGCGCGGAAAGCTGGTCCAGCAGGGCATTGGCGTCGTCAAACACGCGTTTCGCCTCAGCGCCGACCACTTCATCCTCCAGGATGCGGGGGTATTTACCCGCCAGCGACCAGGTCATAAAAAACGGCGTCCAGTCAATATAGTTGCGCAATGTCTCGATAGAGGCGCTGACGGACTGAATGCCCAGGCGATGGGCCACCGGGGGAATATAGCTATCCCAATCGATGGCCAGGTCGTTATCGCGCGCGGCCTGCAGCGAGACCGGCGGCGTACGGGGCTTTTTGCGGCCATGCTGGATGCGCACCGTGTCATACTCCTTACGGGTACGCAGTATAAATTCATCCCGCTGCCCGTCCGACAGCAGGGCCGACACCACCCCCACGCTGCGCGAGGCATTCTGCACATACACCGTCGGCCCGCTGTAGTTTTTCTCGATTTTAACCGCGGTGTGCGCCTTCGAGGTGGTGGCGCCGCCAATCAGCAACGGCAGGGTAAATCCCTGGCGTTCCATCTCTTTGGCGACGTTGACCATCTCATCGAGCGAGGGCGTGATCAAGCCCGACAGGCCGATAATATCCACGTTGAATTCCCGCGCCGCTTTCAGGATCTTATCCATCGAGACCATCACACCCAGGTCGATGATTTCGTAGTTATTGCATTGCAGCACCACGCCGACGATATTTTTGCCGATATCATGCACATCGCCTTTCACCGTCGCCAGCAGAATCTTGCCGGCCGCCTTTTGCTTTTCTTTTCCCGCCTTGATAAAGGGTTCCAGATAGGCAACCGCCTGCTTCATGACCCGCGCCGACTTGACCACCTGCGGCAGGAACATCTTCCCGGCGCCGAACAGGTCGCCCACCACGTTCATGCCGGCCATCAGCGGCCCTTCAATCACCTCAATGGGCCGCGCCGCCTGTTGCCGCGATTCTTCGGTATCCGCTTCGATGTATTCGGTAATGCCTTTTACCAGCGCGTACTCCAGCCGTTTATTGACCGGCCAGCCGCGCCATTCCGCCTGCTGTTGTTTCGTATCGTCGTCGTTTTTGCCAACGCGGTATTTCTCCGCCAGATCCAGGAGTCTTTCGGTGCCGTCGGCGCGCCGGTTGAGCACCACGTCCTCTACCGCCTCGCGCAGCTCATCGGACAGGTCGTCATAGATGGCCAGCTGGCCGGCGTTGACGATCCCCATATCCAGGCCGTTCTTGATGGCGTAATAAAGGAACACCGCGTGTATGGCCTCGCGTACCGGCTCGTTGCCGCGAAACGAAAACGACACGTTGGATACCCCGCCGGAAATCAGCGCATGGGGCAGCTCGGCCTTGATATCGGCACAGGCGCCGATAAAGTCCTGGGCATAGTTATTGTGTTCTTCAATCCCTGTGGCGATGGCAAAAATATTGGGGTCGAAGATAATATCTTCCGGCGGGAAACCCACGGTTTCGGTCAGGATGCGGTAAGCGCGGCGGCAAATGTCTATCTTGCGCTGCCGGGTGTCCGCCTGGCCCTCTTCATCAAACGCCATCACTACGACCGCGGCGCCGTAACGGCGCACCAAACGGGCATGGTGGATAAAGGCGGCCTCGCCTTCCTTCATCGAGATGGAATTAACGATGCCCTTACCCTGGATGCACTTCAGCCCTTGCTCGATGACGTCCCATTTCGACGAATCGATCATAATCGGCACCCGAGATATATCCGGTTCGCCGGCGATCAAATGCAGAAAACGCACCATGGCGGCGGCGGAATCCAGCATGCCTTCATCCATGTTGATATCAATGATCTGCGCGCCGCTTTCCACCTGCTGCAACGCCACCGCCAGCGCCTCATTATATTTTTCTTCTTTGATCAGGCGCTTGAAGCGCGCCGAACCGGTAACGTTGGTGCGCTCGCCCACGTTGACGAACAGCGTATCCTTGGCGATATTCAGCGGTTCCAGGCCCGCCAGACGGCAAGCTATGGGCCGTTCCGGCAGGACGCGCGGCGCTATGCCCTCGACGGCGCGCGCCATGGCGGCGATGTGCGCGGGCGTGGTGCCGCAGCAGCCGCCGACGATATTCAGGAAACCGGAAACGGCCCATTCCTTGATCTGCCCGGCCATTTCATCCGGGCCGAGATCGTATTCGCCAAAGGCGTTCGGCAATCCGGCGTTGGGATGGGCGCTGACATAACAATCGGCAATGCGCGACAGCTCGGCCACATACTGGCGCAGCTCATCGGGGCCTAAGGCGCAGTTCAGGCCAAAGGACAGGGGCTTGACGTGGCGCAGGGAATTATAGAAGGCCTCGGTGGTCTGGCCGGAAAGGGTGCGGCCCGAGGCATCGGTAATAGTGCCGGAAATCATCACCGGCAACTGTACGCCCATGGCCTCGAATTCGGTTTCGATGGCGAATATCGCGGCCTTGGCGTTAAGGGTATCGAAAATGGTTTCCACCATAATCAAGTCCACGCCGCCCGTCACCAGAGCGTGAACCGCCTCACGGTAAGCGCTCACTAACTGATCAAAACTGACGTTGCGGAACGCCGGATCGTTAACGTCCGGCGAAATGGAGGCGGTGCGGTTGGTGGGGCCGAGGACGCCGGCCACATAGCGGGGTTTCTCCGGCGTGCGCGCCGTCCATTCGTCCGCGCTGCGCCGGGCCAGCCGGGCGGCCTCGGTATTCAGCTCGCTGACAAGCGACTCCATATGGTAGTCGGCCATGGCGATGGCGGTAGAGTTAAAGGTGTTGGTCTCAAGGATATCGGCGCCCGCGGCCAGATAGTCGTGATGGATAGCGGCAATCACCTCGGGCTTGCTCAGCACCAGCAGATCGTTATTGCCTTTCAGATCGCTCGGCCAGTCGGCGAAACGCGCCCCCCGGTAGTCCTCTTCCTCAAGCCGGTAACTCTGGATCATGGTGCCCATGCCACCGTCCAGCACCATGATGCGCTGTGCTAATTGCCTGCGCAGTCCGTCCACTCGATTGTTCACCATTACCCCATCCACCGCTGAAAAAATCATCTTTTATGAAGCCAAAATAGGCAGAACATCCTAGCATAAATTACAGGCAATCGACGCCGAAGGCGCATGAGACTTTTTCAAATCCCACCGGTCCGGCCCGAAACGATGCTGTGCGATGTAAAAAGAATGTTTCAGATTACATTTTTAATTTGAAGCAGATCACAATTAGCGCGAAAAAACGACAAAGCATCTGGAAACCGCAGCAAAAATCGGGATAATGTTACCGGTAACATCACTACACTCTTTTCTGGCCACGGAGCCTTACGATGACAACAACAGCTAACCATATCTTCGTTTTAATGGGCGTTTCAGGCAGCGGCAAGTCCGTGGTGGCCAACGCCATGGCCCGTGAGCTATCGGCCGCGTTCCTTGACGGCGACTTTTTGCATCCGCGCGCCAACATCAACAAGATGGCGGCGGGACAGGCGCTTAACGACGACGATCGCGCGCCCTGGCTGGCGGCAATCAATGATGCCGCGTTTGCGATGCAACGTACCAACGCCATTTCCATTATCGTCTGTTCGGCGCTGAAAAAACATTATCGCGATCGACTGCGGGAAGGCAACGCCAACCTGTCCTTCCTGTATCTCAAGGGCGAATTCGATGTGATAGAAGCCCGGATGAAAGCGCGCAAAGGTCATTTCTTCAAGACCCAAATGCTGGTCACTCAATTCGATACCCTGGAAGAACCGGGCGCCGATGAAAAGGACGTCCTGGTGGTGGATATCAACCAGCCGGTGGACGGGGTCATCAACGATGCCCTGCGCTGCATCAAGGAACAGATCGGGGCAACGGCGGCTGACCTCCCGCGCGCTTAAGCAGCGATCGGCACAGCAACTATGCTTGTTATGCCAGGGATAATCATTGTCATACCCGGCCGGTAATCTCCAGAGGGCGCATCCGGCTATTTAAGCTTTTTTAGCTGAAACGATTCAATTTCACAATATCGCTGTAATAGCCGGCAGGCCGCTTCGCTACCAATAGGTTGTCATTATAAAAAAAGCGATTCGACGGTTTGTCCGGCGGCTGGGACACCAATTCCGTTGTTGAGCCAGGCTCCGCCGACGGCAAGAGCCAGGCTTGACCATTCAATCTTAAGTGTGAGGCAGATATGAATCCTACCGTAGCCCGGGTGACGCAACGCGTTATCGACCGTTCTTTACCCACCCGCACCGCTTATCTGGCGCGCATCGACGCCGCACGCGTCAAAACGGTTCACCGGTCGCAGCTGGCCTGCGGCAACCTGGCCCACGGCTTCGCCGCCTGCCAGCCCGATGATAAGCTGGCGCTGAAAAGCATGACCCGCAATGATATCGCCATTATCAATTCATACAACGATATGCTGTCCGCCCACCAGCCTTACGAGCATTACCCGCAACGCCTGAAAGACGCCCTGCACAGCGTCGGCGCGGTAGGCCAGGTAGCCGCCGGGGTACCGGCGATGTGCGACGGCGTGACCCAGGGACAGGACGGCATGGAGCTGTCGCTGATGAGCCGGGAGATCATCGCCATGTCCGCCGCCATTGGTTTATCCCATAATATGTTCGACGGCGCCTTATACCTCGGGATTTGCGACAAGATCGTCCCCGGGCTGGTGATGGCGGCGCTGTCCTTTGGACATCTGCCGGCGGTATTCGTCCCCGCCGGACCGATGGCCAGCGGTTTGCCGAATAAAGAAAAAGTACGCGTACGCCAGCTCTACGCCGAGGGCAAGATAGACCGCGCGGCCATGCTGGATGCGGAAGCGGCGTCATATCACAGCGCCGGCACCTGCACCTTTTACGGCACCGCCAACTCCAACCAGATGGTCATGGAAATGATGGGCCTGCATTTACCCGGCTCATCGTTTATCCAGCCCAATACCCCGCTGCGCGACGCCCTGACCGATGCCGCCGCCGTACAGGTTACGCGCCTGACGGAAAACAGCGGCAACTATCTGCCGATTGGCCGGCTGGTGGACGAGAAGGTGATCGTCAACGGCATTATCGCCCTGCTGACCACCGGCGGTTCCACCAACCACACCATGCATTTGGTCGCCATGGCCCGCGCCGCCGGCATTGTCATCAACTGGGACGACTTCTCCGAATTGTCGGACGTCGTGCCGTTGCTGTCGCGCATTTACCCCAACGGGCCGGCGGATATCAACCAATTCCACGATGCCGGCGGCGTCCAGCTCGTGATACGCGAATTGCTAAAAGGCGGCCTGCTGAATGAAGAGGTCAATACCGTCGCCGGTTTCGGTTTAAGCCGTTACACCATGGAACCCTGGCTGGATCAGGGGGTGCTGGCCTGGCGCGAAAGCACCGAAATCTCGCTCGATCCCAAGGTGATAGCCAGCATCGATAATCCGTTTGAACATCACGGCGGCACCAAGGTGCTGGACGGCAATCTGGGGCGCGCGGTGATGAAAACCTCAGCCGTGCCCGTGGCCAACCAGGTTATCGAGGGGCCGGCGATGGTGTTTGAAAGCCAGCATGACGTGGGTCCGGCCTTTGATGCCGGCGAATTGAACAAAGACTGCGTGATCGTGGTGCGCTACCAGGGACCGCGCGCCAACGGCATGCCGGAGCTGCATAAACTGATGCCGCCGCTGGGCGTGCTGCTGGATCGCGGCTACAAGGTCGCCCTGGTCACCGACGGACGCTTATCCGGCGCGTCAGGCAAGGTGCCGGCGGCCATCCATGTCACGCCGGAGGCCTATAACGGCGGATTGCTGGCGAAAATCCAGACTGGCGATCGGGTGCGGGTGAACGGCGTAACCGGCGAGCTGTCGTTACTGGTGGACGCCGACGAACTGGCGCGCCGGATCGTGGCGCAGCCTGATTTAAGCGCGGAGCATATCGGCTGCGGCCGTGAACTGTTCGGCGCGCTGCGCGGACAACTCTCCGGCGCGGAACAGGGTGCGAGCTGCATTCCCTTTTAATCCAGGGTGGGATTCATTTTTTTCAGATCGTATGGCGTAATCTGGTAAACGTAGTAGTTCAGCCAGTTGGCGAACAATAAATGCCCATGGCTGCGCCAGCTGGCCCTGGGCGGCAGGTCTGGATTATTATCCGGGAAATAGTTAACCGGGATGGCGGGATTCAGGCCGGCCGCCAGATCGCGATGATATTCGCCGGCCAGGGTTAAGGCATCGTATTCCGGATGACCGGTGACGAAGGCCAGGCGTTTATCGGGACTGGCGAACAGATAGGCGCCGGTTTGCTCCGATTCCGCCAGGATCTCCAGGTCGGTATATTGACGGATAACGTCGGAGGGGAAGTCGGCATAGCGGGAATGCGGCGCCAGAAACGTCTCGTCAAACCCACGGGTCAGCAAGGCATGCGGCTTAAGGGTGTTATGCTGATATACGCCGGCCAGCTTCTCCCGCCGGGTCATTTTGGGAATGTCGTATAAAATATTCAGCGCCGCCTGTACCGCCCAACAGACGAACAGGGTCGAGGTGACATGTCCTTTAGCCCATTGCAACACCCGGTCTATCTGCGGCCAGAAAATCACGTCCTGAAAGTCCACCAGCCCCAGCGGCGCGCCGGTCACCACCAGACCATCGTAGTTTTCATCCTGGATATCCTCAAAATCACAGTAAAAGGTGTTGAGGTGTTCCGCCGGGGTGTTTTTCGACTCATGATTGTCAATACGCAACAGCTGAATATCAATTTGCAGCGGCGAGTTGGACAGCAGTCTCAGGAACTGATTTTCCGTCTCGATTTTTTTCGGCATCAGATTAAGGATCAGCACCTTTAGCGGACGTATTTCCTGGGTGCGCGCGCGGGAAGTGGTCATAACAAACACGTTTTCGTTACGCAGGAAATTCACTGCTGGCAACTCATCAAGAACCCGAATCGGCATAACTATAGAACCTCAAAGCATACGTATAAACGTTTAGACATCCAGATGCCCACGATAGCGTTTTTCGTAAATGATGTCGAGTGTTCAACCATTAGTTGAAAATGTTTCATCTTTAGCGAAACATTTTCTTTATTATTTCCAGCTTGTCGAACCGCTGATTATTACCGGACGGGGGGCAGGCCCGCGGCATCGGCCAGCATCTGGATAAAGGGCAGCGTCAGGGCGGAGGCATCGCAGGCGTGACGGTGGAGCAGCCAGGTTCTGTTCTTAACCGCCTGGCCGTCCACAGTGATGGGCAGACGGAACAGTGAATCCGGCAACGGCAAATAGCTGGAGATAATGGCGTAACCTAAGCCATGGTTCACCATGGCCAGGCAAACCTCCAGTTTGTCCACCGTCATGGCGATACGCGGCGCCAGGGAAAAATTGGCATTCCACCAGCGCTCAATCAGTTGGGTAATATGCGGCCCATGATTAATTTTAATCTGCGGCAAATGAGGCAGCAGGCTGAAATTAAGCTCATGCTGGCTTATCAGGTAATAACAATCCTCATCGATCAGCCGCTTGCCCTCTTTCCAGTTAAAATCATCTTTCACCAGCGCCAGATGAATCTCATCCCGTTGCAGGCGCTGGAAAATTTCTTCGCTGTAACCACTGGTAAGGCTAATGCTGACGCCGGGATATTGCCGGCGAAAACGTTCCAGCAAGGCGGGCAGGCGGTAGGCGGCATAATTACTCGACACCCCGATGCGGATCTCCCCTTGCTGTTGCTCATCCAGGCTATGCAGGTTGATTTTTAACTGCTGCATGTCCCTAAGCACCTTATCGGCATGGCTGGCCAGAAATTCCCCCTGCGCGCTGAACGCCAGGCCTTTGCTGTTCTCGTCAAATAACTGGATCGCCAGTTTGCGCTCGATTTGTTTTAAGCGATAACTCAGCGCGGGCTGGGAGGTATATAACTGTTCCGCGGCGCGGGTGATATTTTTATGCTGGTAAACGGCCCGGATAATGAGCCAGTCTTTTTCATTCACGGCCGGTGTCCATGGGAAATTATCTTCCACTATAAAATATTTTTTGGCTTAAGGATGCAAGTCATAAAAACGCTCGATTGGGCTTAGCAGGGAAAATCGCCTATATCTGCGGTATAAGATATTGATGCTGCGCTGAAAACGCACCAAAACAGGGAGACACCATGGCGATTGGCACCATAAGCGAGCAAAAGAATAAAATTATTTATGCTGTTGATGACATGGCTGCGCAGTTAGAACAGCTGGCGTTGCAGATCCATGGCAATCCGGAGCTGAGCTTTAACGAAACGCAGTCCGCCGCCGCGCTGATCGCGCCACTGAGGAGCGCGGGTTTTGTCATTGAACAACCGCTGGGCGGCCTTCCTACCGCCTTTCGCGCCACTTTTGACAGCGGCAAACCCGGACCGGTGGTGGCGCTGCTTGCGGAATACGACGCGCTGCCAGAACTGGGGCATGCCTGCGGCCATAATCTTATCGGCACCGCCGCGGTGGGCGCCGCGCTGGCGTTAAAGGCCGCCTGCCCTGAATTAGGCGGGCGCCTGCTGGTGATCGGTACCCCGGCGGAAGAAGAAGGCGGCGGTAAAATCATTCTCGCCGATCTGGGCATATTCGATGCAGTGGATGCGGTGATGATGGTCCACCCGCGCGAGAAAACCATGGTGGTGCGCGGCGGACTGGCGTGCGTGGATGCGGTATTTAAATTTTACGGCAAGGCGGCGCATGCCTCGTCGGCACCGCAGAAAGGCATTAGCGCCCTGGACGCGGTCATCCATACGTTTGTCGGCATTAATGCCCTGCGCCAGTTCTTCACCGACGATGTGCGGGTACATGGGATTATTACCGATGGCGGCAGCGCCACTAATATCGTGCCGGCCTATGCCGAGGCAAAATTCCTGATGCGCGCGGCGACGGTTAACGGGTTGCGGCTGGTGCGGGATAAAGTGTTCGCCGCAGCGCAAGGCGCCGCAGCGATAAGCGGCGCCAGGCTGGAAATCGAGCCGGGCCTGACCTATGCCGAACGCAACAACAACCTGGCCCTGGCCATGGGTTTTCAACGCAACCTTGAGCTGTTGGGCATCGACGTGTTCGATCCGCCGGTAACCGGCGGTATCGGCTCGTCCGATATCGGTAATGTCAGCCAGGTCACCGCGGCCATCCATCCTTATATCCGCATTGGCGACGTTTTCCCGCATACCCCTGAGTTTGCCCAGGCGGCGGCTTCGCCCGCCGGCCTGGACGGCATGCTGCAGGCCGCCAAGGCGCTGGCGATGACCGCCTTTGACCTGAATCAGGATCGCTCGCTATTGCAGGCGGTAAGAGATGAATTTTCGCGCTGGAAGCTCGCCAACCAGGCCGGGCAGGAGGAATAAAATGAAAAACAGAGGGGTACTCGCGTTACTCGGCATGGTTATGGGCGCAACGGCGGCACAGGCGGCCGGTGAAACGGTGCGTATCGGCGCCGATCTGACCTATCCCCCGTTTCAGTACCGGGAAGCGGACGGTACGCCGCGGGGCTTTGAAATCGATATTACCCATGCCGTCTGCCGGGCAATGGCGGTGCAATGTCAATTCGTGGTCAGTAGCTTTGACGCGGAGATTCCCTCGCTGCTGGCTAAAAAAGTCGATGTTATTTCGCCGCTGGGAGCGACCGAAAAACGCAGGAAAGCCATCGACTTCAGTGATTTCGTTTACCATATCCCCACCCGGCTGGTGGCGCGCAAGGGCAGAAACCTGCAGCCGGACGTGGCATCGCTGCAGGGCAAGCATATCGCCGTCCAGCAGGGCACCATCCAGGAGATGTATGCCAACCAGTTCTGGGCCGCCAAGGGCATCGATATCGTCCCTTACGCCGATCAGGATATGATTTATCAGGATTTGGCGGCGGGACGGCTGGACGGCGCATTAAGCCCGGCGGTAGCGGTCACCTATGGTTTCCTGAATAAACCCGAAGGCAAGGATTTCGCCCTGACCGGACCCGAAGTACGCGATGATAAACTCTTCAGCATCGGTTCGGCCTATGGTTTTCGCAAAGATGACGAAAAGATCAGGGCATTGCTAAACGAAGGTTTGGCTAAAATCAAGGCCGACGGCACGTGGGAAAAGATCAAACAGCAGTACTTTGGTGATATCGATTTGTCGGTTCATCAACCGGAGCAGGCCGATGCCAGTCACTGAGCCGCACGCAGGGACGCTATTGCCGCTGATGGACAGCCTGTTGCGGCAGTTCTCGCAGTTGCACCGGTTATCCGGCAGCGACGACGCCGAACGCTCGGCCGGCTATCTGGCAGAGGTGCTGAGCCGTCATGGCCTGTCGCCGCGCATTGAGCAATGTTCATTGTTGTTAAGCAATCCCCTTTCCGGCAGTCTGCAACTGCCGGACTACCCGGCATGGCGCTGCGCGGCCAAGACTCGCTCTTTCTCGGCCAGTTGCCCGCTGGGCGTGGACGCTGCGCTGTTTTACGACGCGCGCTCCACGGACCCGATACCGGATAATCAGATGGCGCAATGGTCCGCCCAGGTGAAAGGTAAGATTGTCATTGCCGATCAGGGTTTTGAAGATTATGTACAGCGGCTTGATGCCGCCGGCGCGTTGGGTCTCATCCATATCTGGTGGTCGGGCGAAACGGCGTTGCATGAGGAAACCGTCGGGCCGATCTGGGGCACCCCGGTGCCCGACGATCGCCATCGTTATCCGCGCCTGCCGGTCATCTCGATCAACCAGCAGCAGGGGCGCGAGCTGCTGGCGTTTTATCAACGGCACCCCGCCCCGCTTACCGCGCGTCTGCGCACCGAGCTGCAGGTGGCGGTTTCCACATGCAGCCTGCCGGTGGTGGAGATAGCGGGAGAATCTCCCGAGTTTGTCCTGTTATCTTCCCATTATGATTCCTGGCATGAAGGCGTTACCGACAATGCCACCGGCAATGCGTTATGTCTGGCGATGGCCGTTCATTTTCATCAGCATCGCCACGAGTTAACACGGGGTCTGCGGATTGCCTGGTGGCCGGGCCATTCCAATGCCCGCTATGGGGGGTCGACCTGGTATGCCGACCGGTTTCGTCATCCGTTGGCTCAACATTGCGTGGCGCATATTAACGTTGATTCCCCCGGCTGTATGGAAGCATTGCAGGTAGTGATCAACGCCAGTGGGGCCGAACAGCCTGATTTCCTTAACCGCGCGGTGCGTCGGGTAACCGGTAGCGCGGCACAACGCATTACGCCGTTGGGCAAAGGAGGCGACCAGTCTTTTTGGGGCAGCGGTTTGCCGCTGCATTTCGCCCTGCGCGAAGAGCCGTTAAATAAGAATACGCTGTCGCCGGGCAGCGGCGGCGGCTGGTGGTGGCATACCGAAGCGGATACCTATGATAAGGTCGATCTGGATATTTTATGGCGCGACAGCCGGATCCATGGTTACTGGCTGGCGGAGCTTCTAACCGCTACGGCGTTGCCGCTGGATCCGCTGGGCTATCGGGATCGGCTGTATAAAGAAATGGCGGCGTTGCAAGATCAGCTGGATCCTGCGTTTGACCTGAGTCCGGCGCTTGACGCCATGGTGGGTCTGCGGGACGATTTGCAGCGGGTGGTAGCATGTTGGCAATACGATACTCAGGCATGGCAGCCGGCAATAATCAAGGTGCTGGCCTTATGGCACCGCCTGCGCTATAGCTCGGTCGATGATTTTCATTACGACCTGAGTTATCACGGCGGCGCATTTCCCGGGCTGCGGATCCTTAAAGATCAGGCCGCCCAGGCCACGCCTGAAACCTTTTTGATGATGACCACCCAGTTCCATCGCCAGCGGGATCGGGCGCTGGATCTGCTGGAGCGCAGCGCGCAAGTCCTGCGTACGGCATTATCGCGGGATCGGCCATAGCGCCCGGGTAGCGAACCGCCAGGGTCACGCACATGAAAAAGCCCTCTGTTTTCTTTGAGGGCTTCGTCAATGGGATGCCTGGCAGTGGATGCCTGACTGCGTCAGGCACCCTGCGGGCCGTCGCCTGCGGCTCCGTTCCACCGGCGTTGCCGGGGGTCCTACTCTCTTACTCGAGTAGCGAACCGCCAGGGTTACGCACATGAAAAAGCCCTCTGTTTTCTTTGAGGGCTTCGTCAATTGGATGCCTGGCAGTTGATGCCTGACTGCGTCAGGCACCCTGCGGGCCGTCGCCTGCGGCTCCGTTCCACCGGCGTTGCCGGTGGTCCTACTCTCTTACTCGAGTAGCGAACCGCCAGGGTTACGCACATGAAAAAGCCCTCTGTTCTCACAGAGGGCTTCGTCAATTGGATGCCTGGCAGTTCCCTACTCTCGCATGGGGAGACCCCACACTACCATCGGCGCTACGGCGTTTCACTACTGAGTTCGGCATGGGGTCAGGTGGGACCACCGCGCTAGTGCCGCCAGGCAAATTCGTTTACCAACCGTCATCCTGCTTCTGATGACCATCGGCCTTTATCCGGAACTTCGCTGAAAATTCTCTCGCCACCCCTTGGGGCAACGCTCTCTTTGCGTCAAACACTTTAGGTGTTGTAAGGTTAAGCCTCACGGGTCATTAGTATCGGTTAGCTCAACGCATCGCTGCGCTTACACACCCGACCTATCAACGTCATCGTCTTTAACGTCCCTTCAGGTGGCTTAAAGCCACAGGGAAGACTCATCTCGAGGCAAGTTTCCCGCTTAGATGCTTTCAGCGGTTATCTCTTCCGCACGTAGCTACCGGGCAATGCCATTGGCATGACAACCCGAACACCAGTGGTGCGTCCACTCCGGTCCTCTCGTACTAGGAGCAGCCCCTCTCAATCTTCCAACGCCCACGGCAGATAGGGACCGAACTGTCTCACGACGTTCTAAACCCAGCTCGCGTACCACTTTAAATGGCGAACAGCCATACCCTTGGGACCTACTTCAGCCCCAGGATGTGATGAGCCGACATCGAGGTGCCAAACACCGCCGTCGATATGAACTCTTGGGCGGTATCAGCCTGTTATCCCCGGAGTACCTTTTATCCGTTGAGCGATGGCCCTTCCATTCAGAACCACCGGATCACTAAGACCTGCTTTCGCACCTGCTCGAGCCGTCACTCTCGCAGTCAAGCTAGCTTATGCCTTTGCACTAACCTCACGATGTCCGACCGTGATTAGCTAACCTTCGTGCTCCTCCGTTACTCTTTAGGAGGAGACCGCCCCAGTCAAACTACCCACCAGACACTGTCCTCGACCCAGATTATGGGCCGGAGTTAGAACATCAAACATTAAAGGGTGGTATTTCAAGGTTGGCTCCATGCAGACTGGCGTCCACACTTCAAAGCCTCCCACCTATCCTACACATCAAGGCTCAATGTTCAGTGTCAAGCTATAGTAAAGGTTCACGGGGTCTTTCCGTCTTGCCGCGGGTACACTGCATCTTCACAGCGAGTTCAATTTCACTGAGTCTCGGGTGGAGACAGCCTGGCCATCATTACGCCATTCGTGCAGGTCGGAACTTACCCGACAAGGAATTTCGCTACCTTAGGACCGTTATAGTTACGGCCGCCGTTTACCGGGGCTTCGATCAAGAGCTTCTCCTTACGGATAACCCCATCAATTAACCTTCCGGCACCGGGCAGGCGTCACACCGTATACGTCCACTTTCGTGTTTGCACAGTGCTGTGTTTTTAATAAACAGTTGCAGCCAGCTGGTATCTGCGACTGGCTTCAGCTCGGGGAGCAAGTCCCTCCACCTAATGCCAGCGTGCCTTCTCCCGAAGTTACGGCACCATTTTGCCTAGTTCCTTCACCCGAGTTCTCTCAAGCGCCTTGGTATTCTCTACCTGACCACCTGTGTCGGTTTGGGGTACGATTCGATGTGACCTGGAGCTTAGAGGCTTTTCCTGGAAGCGTAGCATCAATTCCTTCACCACCGTAGTGGCTCGTTATCACGCCTCAGTGTTGAATGAAAAAGCGGATTTACCTGCTCTTTCCACCTTCACGCTTAAACCGGGACAACCGTCGCCCGGCGAACCTAGCTTTCTCCGTCCCCCCTTCGCAGTCACACCCAGTACAGGAATATTAACCTGTTTCCCATCGACTACGCCTTTCGGCCTCGCCTTAGGGGTCGACTCACCCTGCCCCGATTAACGTTGGACAGGAACCCTTGGTCTTCCGGCGAGCGGGCTTTTCACCCGCTTTATCGTTACTTATGTCAGCATTCGCACTTCTGATACCTCCAGCAACCCTCACAGGCCACCTTCGCAGGCTTACAGAACGCTCCCCTACCCAACAATACCCGAAGGTATCGCTGCCGCAGCTTCGGTGCATGGTTTAGCCCCGTTACATCTTCCGCGCAGGCCGACTCGACCAGTGAGCTATTACGCTTTCTTTAAATGATGGCTGCTTCTAAGCCAACATCCTGGCTGTCTGTGCCTTCCCACATCGTTTCCCACTTAACCATGACTTTGGGACCTTAGCTGGCGGTCTGGGTTGTTTCCCTCTTCACGACGGACGTTAGCACCCGCCGTGTGTCTCCCGTGGTAACATTCTTCGGTATTCGCAGTTTGCATCGGGTTGGTAATCCGGGGTGGACCCCTAGCCGAAACAGTGCTCTACCCCCGAAGATGAATTCACGAGGCGCTACCTAAATAGCTTTCGGGGAGAACCAGCTATCTCCCGGTTTGATTGGCCTTTCACCCCCAGCCACAAGTCATCCGCTAATTTTTCAACATTAGTCGGTTCGGTCCTCCAGTTAGTGTTACCCAACCTTCAACCTGCCCATGGCTAGATCACCGGGTTTCGGGTCTATACCCTGCAACTTAACGCCCAGTTAAGACTCGGTTTCCCTACGGCTCCCCTAAACGGTTAACCTTGCTACAGAATATAAGTCGCTGACCCATTATACAAAAGGTACGCAGTCACCCTGATAAATCAAGGCTCCCACTGCTTGTACGTACACGGTTTCAGGTTCTATTTCACTCCCCTCGCCGGGGTTCTTTTCGCCTTTCCCTCACGGTACTGGTTCACTATCGGTCAGTCAGGAGTATTTAGCCTTGGAGGATGGTCCCCCCATCTTCAGACAGGATATCACGTGTCCCGCCCTACTCATCGAGCTCACAGCACTTGCACCTTCGGATACGGGGCTATCACCCTGTGTTGCCGGACTTTCCAGACCGTTCTCCTGATACAAATGCTGATGGTGACTCTGGGCTGTTCCCCGTTCGCTCGCCGCTACTAGGGGAATCTCGGTTGATTTCTTTTCCTCGGGGTACTGAGATGTTTCAGTTCCCCCGGTTCGCCTCAATACGCTATGGATTCACGTAATGATAGTGCAACGAATTGCACTGGGTTTCCCCATTCGGACATCGCCGGCTGATAGCGCTTCATATCAGCTCACCGGCGCATTTCGCGGATTAGCACGTCCTTCATCGCCTCTGACTGCCTAGGCATCCACCGTGTACGCTTATTCACTTAACCTCACAACCCTAAAGTGTCTTCGGAATGGCTGCGAAAGGTCCCTGCCGGTGTTGCGCGGTGCTCGCCATGCTCATGGACATTGAGTCCACTCCGCTGGCTGCGCGCCGTGCGCCTTGGCCGGGACTTTCTCGCTCATTCCTCAACAAGGGCGCCATCGACACGGCGACCTTATTAGGTTTGCTTGCTTTGAGAGAATCGCATACTGATTTTGCTCAGCATGTTTTTTTCAAATTTTCAGCTTGTTCCGGATTGTTAAAGAGCATGTATTTCGCAGCATACTGATACGCGGTTGCGTAACAATGTGCTCTGAAATCATCAGACAATAAAGGCGGGTCTGGTTTGGTTAACAGGTCGTATGAAAAAGAGTTTGGCGTCCCCTAGGGGGTTCGAACCCCTGTTACCGCCGTGAAAGGGCAGTGTCCTAGGCCACTAGACGAAGGGGACAGGAGTGCGTTTGTGAGATAAGTTGTCGTCAATAGGCAACGAATTCTTATGCCACCGTTTTTTATCAACCCTGCCTTAACATTCAGGAAGAGGGCATGACAAAAAACCATACGAGCTGTTTGCTCATTACAGTTATCAGACAATCTGTGTGGACACTACACAATCTAGTATCTATTTCGGTAAGGAGGTGATCCAACCGCAGGTTCCCCTACGGTTACCTTGTTACGACTTCACCCCAGTCATGAATCACAAAGTGGTAAGCGCCCTCCCGAAGGTTAAGCTACCTACTTCTTTTGCAACCCACTCCCATGGTGTGACGGGCGGTGTGTACAAGGCCCGGGAACGTATTCACCGTGGCATTCTGATCCACGATTACTAGCGATTCCGACTTCATGGAGTCGAGTTGCAGACTCCAATCCGGACTACGACGCACTTTGTGAGGTCCGCTTACTCTCGCGAGTTCGCTTCTCTTTGTATGCGCCATTGTAGCACGTGTGTAGCCCTACTCGTAAGGGCCATGATGACTTGACGTCATCCCCACCTTCCTCCGGTTTGTCACCGGCAGTCTCCTTTGAGTTCCCACCATTACGTGCTGGCAACAAAGGATAAGGGTTGCGCTCGTTGCGGGACTTAACCCAACATTTCACAACACGAGCTGACGACAGCCATGCAGCACCTGTCTCAGAGCTCCCGAAGGCACGTTCGCATCTCTGCAAACTTCTCTGGATGTCAAGAGTAGGTAAGGTTCTTCGCGTTGCATCGAATTAAACCACATGCTCCACCGCTTGTGCGGGCCCCCGTCAATTCATTTGAGTTTTAACCTTGCGGCCGTACTCCCCAGGCGGTCGATTTAACGCGTTAGCTCCGAAAGCCACGGCTCAAGGCCACAACCTTCAAATCGACATCGTTTACAGCGTGGACTACCAGGGTATCTAATCCTGTTTGCTCCCCACGCTTTCGTACCTGAGCGTCAGTCTTCGTCCAGGGGGCCGCCTTCGCCACCGGTATTCCTCCAGATCTCTACGCATTTCACCGCTACACCTGGAATTCTACCCCCCTCTACGAGACTCTAGCCTGCCAGTTTCAAATGCAGTTCCCGGGTTAAGCCCGGGGATTTCACATCTGACTTAACAGACCGCCTGCGTACGCTTTACGCCCAGTAATTCCGATTAACGCTCGCACCCTCCGTATTACCGCGGCTGCTGGCACGGAGTTAGCCGGTGCTTCTTCTGCGGGTAACGTCAATCAACAAGGTTATTAACCTTATCGCCTTCCTCCCCGCTGAAAGTGCTTTACAACCCGAAGGCCTTCTTCACACACGCGGCATGGCTGCATCAGGCTTGCGCCCATTGTGCAATATTCCCCACTGCTGCCTCCCGTAGGAGTCTGGACCGTGTCTCAGTTCCAGTGTGGCTGGTCATCCTCTCAGACCAGCTAGGGATCGTCGCCTAGGTGAGCCATTACCTCACCTACTAGCTAATCCCATCTGGGTTCATCCGATGGCGTGAGGCCCGAAGGTCCCCCACTTTGGTCTTGCGACGTTATGCGGTATTAGCTACCGTTTCCAGTAGTTATCCCCCACCATCAGGCAGATCCCCAGACATTACTCACCCGTCCGCCGCTCGCCGGCAAAGTAGCAAGCTACTTCCCGCTGCCGCTCGACTTGCATGTGTTAGGCCTGCCGCCAGCGTTCAATCTGAGCCATGATCAAACTCTTCAATTAAAAGCTTGATGCTCAAAGATTGTCATACTGTTAATCTTATGAATTAACTGTTTGTTCACTCTTCAAGACTTGGTATTTTTGTGTTTCGATACGGTCTTGTGAGTGCCCACACAGATTGTCTGATAAATTGTTAAAGAGCAGTGCGCCGCTGTAATCAGTCTGGCGCGAGGTGGCGTATGTTACGCTTTCCTCTTTCAGTGTCAAGCCCGTTCGGCCTGTCTTCTGACTCGTTTCCGCTACCCTGCGATGTGCTGCACGGTGCCGGTCGATGGAGGCGCATTATAGGGATTTCAACCGAAGCCGCAACAGCTAATTTGCCCAATCCGAACTGTTTGCTGCATTCCACAGCAATACCGGGGTTTATACCCTCTTTTGCACAAACTTATCCACAGATGATTGCCGCAGGCAAAAATTGCCGAGCATCGCGCAATCGTTTTCGCTACAATTCACGCAAATTTTATCGGCTCGCGTATTTTATCAAGCGGCGGCTTTTTTCAGTAAAAAACCGCCGCTTGATACCAGTTTTTTATTAAAGCTATCCAATCAAGGGATAAATTGACCATGCAACAACCACGTCCTGTTCGCCGCGCCTTGCTCAGTGTGTCTGACAAAGCCGGTATCGTAGAATTCGCTCAGTCATTATCGCAACGCGGCATCACGCTGCTCTCCACCGGCGGGACCGCGCGGCTGCTGGCGGAGGCAGGGCTGCCGGTGACCGAGGTTTCCGATTACACCGGTTTTCCAGAAATGATGGATGGACGGGTGAAAACCCTGCATCCCAAGGTCCATGGCGGCATTCTGGGGCGACGCGGCCAGGACGATGCAATTATGCAACAGCACCATATCGACCCCATTGATATGGTGGTGGTTAATCTTTATCCGTTTGCCAGCACAGTGGCGCGTGAAGGCTGTACCCGCGAGGAAGCGGTGGAGAATATCGATATCGGCGGGCCTACCATGGTGCGCTCCGCCGCCAAGAATCATAAAGACGTGGCGATCGTGGTTAACAGCGGCGATTACGCCGGGATCATTGCCGAGCTGGATGCGCATAACGGCTCGCTGACGCTGGCGACCCGTTTTGATCTGGCCATCAAGGCCTTTGAGCATACCGCCGCCTACGACAGCATGATCGCCAACTACTTCGGCAGCCAGGTACCGGCCTATCACGGCGATACCACCGTACCCGCCGGCCGTTTCCCACGCACCCTTAACCTGAACTTTATCAAAAAACAGGATATGCGCTACGGAGAAAACAGCCATCAGCTGGCCGCCTTCTATATAGAAGAGCCGGTGCGGGAAGCCTCGGTCGCCACCGCGCGGCAGTTGCAGGGCAAGGCGCTATCCTATAACAATATCGCCGATACCGACGCCGCCCTGGAGTGCGTAAAGGAATTCGCCGAGCCGGCCTGCGTGATTGTCAAGCATGCCAATCCTTGCGGCGTGGCCACCGGCGGCGCGTTGCTCGAGGCATATGAGCGCGCCTATAAAACCGATCCCACCTCGGCGTTTGGCGGCATTATCGCCTTTAACCGCCCTCTTGACGCCGCCGCCGCGCAAGCCATTATCAGCCGCCAGTTCGTGGAAGTGATTATCGCGCCGTCCGTTAACGACGACGCCCTGGCCATCCTTGCCGCCAAGCAAAATGTCCGGGTACTGGCCAGCGGCGTCTGGTCGTCCCGGGTGCCGGCGCTGGACTTCAAGCGGGTTAACGGCGGCCTGTTGGTACAGGATCGCGACTTAGGCATGGTCGGCGAGGCGGATCTGCGCATCGTCACCGAACGCCGGCCGACCGCAAGCGAGCTGCGCGACGCGCTTTTTTGCTGGAAGGTGGCTAAATTCGTTAAATCCAACGCCATCGTTTATGCCCGCGATAACATGACCATTGGTATCGGGGCGGGCCAGATGAGCCGCGTTTATTCGGCGAAAATCGCCGGCATCAAGGCGGCGGACGAAGGGCTGGACGTGCGCGGCTCGGCCATGGCCTCCGATGCGTTTTTCCCGTTTCGCGACGGAATTGACGCGGCGGCGGCGGTCGGCATCAGCTGCGTGATCCAGCCCGGCGGTTCCATTCGCGATGACGAAGTCATTGCCGCGGCCAACGAACATGGCATCGCCATGATCTTTACCGATATGCGTCATTTCCGCCACTAAGCCCAGGAGCGACCAATGAATATCTTAATTATCGGGAACGGCGGCCGCGAGCATGCCCTGGCCTGGAAGGCCGCCCAATCGCCGCTGGCGGATAAAGTCTACGTGGCGCCCGGCAATGCCGGCACCGCCCTCGAACCGGCGCTTGAAAACGTCGACATCGGCCCGACCGATATCCCGGCGCTGGTCGCCTTCGCCCAAAGCCACGCCATCGGCCTGACCATCGTCGGCCCCGAAGCGCCGCTGGTGATGGGCGTGGTGGATGCGTTCCGCTCAGCCGGCCTGCCGGTATTCGGCCCGACCAAAGCGGCGGCGCAGTTGGAAGGCTCGAAGGCGTTTACCAAGGATTTCCTGGCCCGCCACCATATCCCCAGCGCGGAATACGGTAACTTTACCGATATCGACCAGGCGCTGGCCTACGTGCGCAGCAAAGGCGCGCCCATTGTTATCAAAGCGGACGGCCTGGCCGCCGGCAAAGGCGTGATCGTGGCTATGACGCTTGCGCAAGCGGAAGCGGCCATTGAGGATATGCTGGCCGGTAACGCCTTCGGCGATGCCGGGCACCGCATCGTGGTGGAGGAATTCCTGGAAGGCGAGGAAGCCAGCTTTATCGTGATGGTGGACGGCGATCATGTCGTGCCGATGGCCACCAGCCAGGACCATAAACGGGTCGGCGACGGC
This sequence comes from Sodalis sp. C49, assembly GCF_046352915.1. Classification (NCBI taxonomy): domain Bacteria; kingdom Pseudomonadati; phylum Pseudomonadota; class Gammaproteobacteria; order Enterobacterales; family Bruguierivoracaceae; genus Sodalis; species Sodalis sp. C49. The sequence goes on from NZ_CP163303.1 coordinate 3,388,234, forward strand.
GATACCGGTCCCAACACGGGCGGCATGGGGGCATATTCCCCCGCCCCGGTGGTTACGGATGAAATCCACCAGCGCGTTATGGATCAGGTTATCTGGCCGACGGTGCGCGGCATGGCGTCGGAAGGGAATATCTATACCGGCTTTTTATATGCCGGACTGATGATCAACGCCGATGGCCAGCCAAAGGTGATTGAATTTAACTGCCGCTTCGGCGATCCGGAAACCCAGCCCATCATGCTGCGCATGCGTTCCGATCTGGTGGCGCTGTGCCTGGCGGCCACCGAAGGGCATCTGGATCGGGAAAGCTCGTTATGGGATGAACGACCGGCCCTGGGTGTGGTCCTGGCCGCCGGCGGCTATCCGGGGGATTACCGCACCGGGGACGAAATCAGCGGCCTGCCGACGGCTGAGACAGCAGGCGAAAAAGTCTTTCATGCCGGCACCTGTCTGGCGGACGGTAAGGTACTGACGCAGGGAGGGCGGGTTTTGTGCGTTACCGCGCTGGGCGAAACGGTGGCGGATGCTCAGGCCAGGGCCTATCGCGCGGCGAAGTCTATTCGCTGGCAGGACAGTTTCTGCCGGTCGGATATCGGCTATCGCGCGATCCAACGCGAGCAATAATCCTGTCATCATCTGGTGTCGCGCATTCATGACGTTGGGCAATGCGCGGCGCCCTGTCGATGTCGGCTTGCAGGCGGGTGACTACAACTCGCTTTTTTTAGGTTGCCAGTGGCAGAAGTCTTCATTGGCGACCAGTAACAGCTGCGTCCCTTCCGGTGCCTCCAGCCAGGCGATGCCCAGTTGCCCGGTGGAATGTTGGGCGCGCGCCGCAATCCACGAGGCCGAGCGCTGGTCAAAATCAGGCCGAGCCGTCTTGCCGTCGCAGGTGGCTATCACGCCGTCGCGCCATATCCCCTGCATCAGCTTTACCTGTCCGGCACGTAGCGTGCTGCTGACATCCAGCAGTCGCCTGGCTTCAAACTGATACAACGCCAGTTCGTCATCACTGAGTTTTTCACGCAGCCCATCGCGCTGACGCTGCATATAGCTGGGATTACCCTGATCGTCAAAGCGGATTTGCACGGTTTGCGGATGTGCGCCGTTTTGCGTCCGGTTAATCTGGCGCACGTCGTCATGGAGGAATTGATAGCGGGTAATGATGGTATTTTCGCCCTGATAGGGGCTGTAGACGCTGACGATATTGACCGTTTGCTGTGCCGCGTCGTCTTTACGCCATAAGCGCATGGCGCCCCGATCGGCGACATAACCGCTGGCGGTGAACGCAGGCGGCGCCTTGGAATGCGAACCGCATGCCGTGAGGAGACAGGCCAGCAGCCCGAGCCAACCGCACCGGCGCAAAAACAAAAGGGGCACGGTTGCCCCTATGCTTAATCTTTTCACCAACACACGGTGGTTACTTAACAGCGTCTTTCAGAGCCTTGCCAGAAACAAATGCCGGAACATTGGCCGCGGCGATTTTGATTTCTTTACCGGTCTGAGGATTACGGCCAGTGCGTTCGTTGCGATGATTAATTTTGAAAGTACCGAAACCAACCAATTGTACTGCATCACCCTCTTTAAGAGACTCGGTAATTGCTGCCAAAGTGGATTCCAGAGCCGACTTCGCCTGCGCCTTCGAAAGATCGGCCTTATCAGCAATTACATCAATCAGTTGAGTCTTGTTCATATGTTATCCTTACAGTGTGTTTATCGCTTGCTAAGCATCGAGTACGACGGATAAGCCGGAATACGGCACTCTCCTGCAAACACGCACCGATAGCCACTTTTTTTATGCCCCCCCAAATGTAGACCAGACGGGGTGCAGATGTGAAGTATTAAGACATGGCAAAACAGGTCTTAAATCACGTTTTATTGCCTTATTGCTGTAAAATTATTCCAATATTGCTAATTCCGGCTTCGCGCAGGTCTGCGCGCAGCCCTTTGATCAATTCTACGTCGCGGTTTTCACAATCAGCTAACAGGCGAAAAATTTCCCACTGAATGTCCCATTCCTCTTCAATCGAGGGCAGGGCATTCAGCTGCTCTTCGGTCATTTCCCGCTCCGCATGGGTCATTTCCAGCATGGCCACGGTGCGGATAGAGGTTTCGCTGACGGTGACGGCATGCTCCAGCGTTTCACCGCTCAGCCGCGAGTGCAATAATTCACTCAGGGCCACACAGGCATCAATCGCCGGATAAACGCCGTAAAAATCGTAATCATCCGCTGCGGGAATGCATTCTTCCAGCTTTTCCAATTGTAAATCAAAATTGACCTTAGCATCTTTAACAACCTGTGTCTCCCAAACCAGGTCGAGAATACGCCGGTAGACGGCAGGGTCGCCAAAGCCGGTCTGTACGCAGAACAGTTGATAATTGGGGTACATCCGTTCACACAGCGACGCCATAAAAATGACGTGCTGCCAGGCTTCCTGCTTTTCCAGACGTAAATGTATCGGGTTACGTAACATCGCGCTATTCCATTACTCTTAATCTGCGTCGCAGTGTACCTGAAATTAGCCGGTTACCCTATTCCAGGTCGAAAAAGTCCGGTTCGCCGCGCCCCTGCTCCCACTGTTTAAACGCGGTGCGATTAGAGGCCACCGCATCCGCCCAGCGGGTAGGCTCCGGCAAGCGGTAGCCGCGCATGCATTGTTGTACCCAATACAGGGCAGTGTCCATGCCGACGCGATGGCCGGTGGAGATGAATAAAGGATTACAGCGGATCTTGCTGCGCCATACCCAGGCAAGCTGTTCGCCTTTATCCATCAGCGGCGCCCTGGCGCCCGCCTCATCGCTCAAAGGCTCAAACCGGCCGCACAGCCGGCGCTTAGCCACGCCGATAGTCGGCTGGTCGACCAACAGGCCAAAATGGCTGGCGACGCCCAGACGGCGCGGGTGGGAAATACCATGGCCATCCACGAACAGCAAATCCGGCCGCTGATTCAGCTGTTCCCAGGCGGCCAGCAGGGCGGGATACTCGCGAAACGACAAAAAACCCGGAATATAAGGCATGGTGGTCGTTACACGGGCAATGCGGTATTCGAGAAGCTCCAGCGACGGAAAACGCAGCAGCGCGATAGCCGCGCGGGTAACGTCGCCCCCCTGTTCGAACCCCACATCGGCGCCGGCGATTATCGCGGGCGTGGAAAAAGCGAAATCGTCATGGCGTATGACCCTACTGGCGGTGGCGACCTGCTCGGCGCGCAATGCTGTTATATCCATGTTTTTTCCACCTTTTTCACCAGTCTTTACAGATGATAGGGGCGCGACAGGCGATGCACCGCCTCAACAAAAATGCCCGCATGTGCCGGCGGCACGTCCTGATGGATACCGTGCCCCAGATTGCAAACATGCCCCTCACCCCGGCCGAAACCGGCCAGAATGGACTCCACTTCCTGTTCAATACGCGCCGGCGGCGCGTACAACACCGAAGGATCCATATTGCCCTGCAGCGCGACCTTATCGCCCACGCGACGGCGCGCCGCCTGAATATCGGTGCTCCAGTCCAGGCCCAGCGCATCGCAACCGGTTTGCGCCATGGCTTCAAGCCATTGGCCTCCGCCTTTGGTAAACAGCGTTACCGGCACCCGGCGGCCTTCATGCTCCCGCTGCAGGCCGTCGATGATTTTTTGCATGTAATCAAGGGAAAACTCAAGATAGCCGCTGCCGGTCAGCACGCCGCCCCAGGTATCAAAGATCATCACCGACTGCGCCCCGGCGCGAATCTGGGCGTTCAGGTACAGCGTTACGCTCGCCGCCAGCTTATCGAGCAATAAATGCAGCGTCTGCGGCTCGGCGTACATCATTTGTTTGATTTTAGTGAAGACTTTGCTGGTGCCGCCTTCAACCATATAGGTGGCCAGGGTCCAGGGACTGCCGGAGAAGCCAATCAGCGGCACTTCTCCGCGCAGGTTGCGCCGGATGGTGCGTACGGCGTCCATCACATACCCCAGCTCCACCTCCGGATCCGGTATCGGCAACTGCTCCACGTCGGCTTTACAGGTAATCGGACGGGCAAAGCACGGCCCCTCCCCCTGTTCAAAATACAATTCCAGTCCCATGGCGTCGGGAACCGTCAGGATATCCGAAAACAGGATCGCGGCATCAAGCGGAAAACGACGCAACGGCTGCAAGGTCACTTCACAGGCCAGTTCGGCATTCCTGCACAGTGACATAAAATCACCGGCCTCGGCGCGGGTGGCTTTATATTCCGGCAGATAACGCCCGGCCTGGCGCATCATCCATACGGGCGTGACGTCAACAGGCTGGCGCAGCAGGGCGCGCAGATAGCGGTCGTTCTTCAGTTCATGCATACAGGATTCCCTTGCAGTTATGAATGGAGTGTAGCATGCGGGCCGTCATTTTCCCGATCGGCGCGGCAGAGCGCGACCGTGTCCTCAATTAAGCGCCTGGCCACGGTGCCGGGCGGCGGCAGCAGGGGCAGCGCGTCATAACGGTACCAGCCGGCATCAAGGATTTCATTATGATCGGGGGTGATTTCGCCGCCGGCGTACTCCGCCATAAACGCCATCATCAGTGAATGCGGGAAAGGCCAGGGCTGCGAGGTGACATAACGGACGTTTTTCACCTTAATCCGCGTCTCCTCCATGACCTCGCGGGCCACGGTCTGCTCCAGGGTTTCCCCCACCTCGGCAAAACCGGCCAGCACCGTGTAAATGCCGCCGCGATGGCGGGTATGCTGGGCCAGCAGGATATCGTCGCCGCGGCGGATCGCCACGATAATACAGGGCGCGATTTGCGGATAATACCGTTCATGGCAATGATCGCACAGGCAGGCCCATTCCCGGTTACTGACGCGCATCTCATGGCCGCAGTAGCCGCAATAGCGATGGGAACGATAAAACTCCGCCAGTTGCACGCCCCGGCCCGCCAGTTGGAACAAGCCTGGGTCGCTATCGATGATCTGGCGCACCGAGCCCATATCCCGGGGCATGGCGTGGCGTACCAGCCAGGCGGGCGACCCCTCCCATTCGCCGATAAGCGTCGCTGTCAATCCTTGAAGTGACCAGGCCGATGCCGTTCCAAATGGCAGTTCCCCCTTGGGTAACCACAATTTGCTGTCCTGGCTGACGATCCACCAGCCATTTTCGCTACCGTTGAGTTCTTGTTCCATTTTAGTTGCACTACCTCTTATTCACTGGCAAGCTAGAAATTAGCTTTAATTGATGAGTAACGCAGCGTTACTTTATTACATCGGAGTCAATCATGCTAAACCAGCTGGACATTCTGGCTCAACGCGTTGGCGGCAGTAACGAACTGATCGATCAGTGGATACTGGCCCGCAGGAAGTTGCTCATTGCGTATTACCATCTCATCGGTCTTAAGCCCAATAAAGAAAAGCATACTCCCCTGGACGAAAACGCGCTGGACGACTTTTGCCATAAACTGGTGGACTACCTTTCCGCCGGCCATTTCCATATCTACGATCGTATCGTTCAGGACGCGGACGATACCAGCAGCAGCAAAAGAATCATCAGTACCCAGTTGTATCCGGCGTTGCAGGAAAATACCAAACAAATCATGGCATTTTATGATAGCCAATTGGAAACGGCCATCGATCATGATAACTGTATGGAGTTCCAACAGGCGCTTTCCGGCGTGGGCGAGGCCCTGGCCACGCGTTTTGCCCTGGAGGACAAACTGATCCAGCAGGCGCTGGAATATAAAGCGGACTACCTGGCCTCGGTGCCGGCCGCCAATAATCCGGACGTATCGCGTCTGGCGTAATTTTGCGGTAAGCAGTAAGTCGTAACCGGTCCTTCACGGGCCGCTATATCTTGTCGGAGTGCCTAGCGCGTACATTACGCCAGGCTGAGACCGTTAATTCGGGATCCGCGGAACCTGATCGGGTTAATACCTGCGAAGGGAACAAGAGTAAAGCAACGCTTTGATTTATAGTCTATTTTGCTAAATTCAAAGCCCGGCCTCATTACTCCCGTAGCGCTCCTGACAAGCAATTTTCCCGTTTATTGTGAGGAATTGCTATGTCGTTATCCAAAACCACCCCTTCCCGCCGTGAGCAGCGCGCCCAGGCGCAGGAATTCATCCATCGTCTGAAAGGCGAAGCCTTCCCCAACTCCCGGCGTATTTATCTCCAAGGCAACAGCGCCGACATCCGGGTGCCGATGCGGGAGATCGCGCTTAGCCCCACGCTTATCGGCGGCAACGGCAAAACGCCGCGCTACGAAGAAAACGAGCCGGTGCCGGTATACGACACCGCCGGACCCTATGGCGATCCGGCGACAGAGATAGACGTGCGCGCCGGCCTTCACCGCCTGCGTTCGGGCTGGATTGAACAACGCGGGGACAGCGAGGCGTTGAACAGCCTAAGCTCGCGTTATACCGGCGAACGCCGGGCCGACGAGGGCCTGGATGAGGTTCGTTTCGCCCCCAGCCATACGCCGCGGCGCGCCAAATCCGGCCGGCGCGTCACGCAATTGCATTATGCCCGCGCCGGCGTCATTACGCCGGAAATGGAGTTTATCGCCCTGCGGGAAAATATGGGCCGCGAACGCATCCGCGGCGACGTATTGCTGCAACAGCATCCCGGCCAGAGCTTCGGCGCGCATTTGCCGCCGGATATTACCCCGGAGTTCGTGCGCCGGGAAGTGGCCGACGGTCGTGCCATTATCCCCGCCAATATCAACCATCCGGAGTCGGAGCCGATGATTATCGGCCGCAATTTCCTGGTCAAGGTCAACGCCAATATCGGCAACTCGGCCGTCAGTTCATCCATTGAGGAAGAGGTCGAGAAGCTGGTCTGGGCGACCCGTTGGGGAGCGGATACGGTGATGGACCTGTCCACCGGCCGCTATATCCATGAAACCCGCGAGTGGATCCTGCGCAACAGTCCGGTGCCCATCGGCACGGTGCCCATCTACCAGGCGCTGGAAAAAGTCAACGGCGTGGCGGAAAACCTGACCTGGGAATGCTTTCGCGACACCTTGCTCGAGCAGGCGGAACAGGGCGTGGACTATTTTACCATCCATGCCGGCGTGCTGTTGCGTTACGTGCCGATGACCGCCAAACGGTTGACCGGCATCGTGTCGCGCGGCGGATCCATTATGGCCAAATGGTGCCTGTCGCATCACCAGGAAAGCTTCCTCTACGAGCATTTTCGCGATATTTGCCAGATTTGCGCCGACTACGACGTCTCATTATCCCTCGGGGACGGCCTGCGTCCCGGCTCCATCCAGGATGCCAACGACGAAGCGCAGTTTGCCGAACTCTATACCCTGGGCGAATTGACCAAAGTTGCCTGGGAGTACGACGTGCAGGTGATGATCGAAGGCCCTGGCCATGTTCCCATGCAGATGATCCGGCGCAACATGACCGAACAGCTGGAGCATTGCCACGAAGCGCCGTTTTATACCCTGGGGCCGCTGACCACCGATATCGCGCCGGGTTACGACCATTTTACCTCCGGCATCGGCGCCGCGCTTATCGGCTGGTTCGGCTGTGCGATGCTGTGCTACGTCACGCCGAAAGAGCATCTGGGCCTGCCGAACAAAGAAGATGTTAAGCAGGGGCTTATTACCTATAAAATCGCCGCTCACGCCGCCGATCTGGCCAAAGGCCATCCCGGGGCGCAAATACGCGATAACGCCATGTCCAAGGCACGCTTTGAATTCCGTTGGGAGGACCAGTTTAATCTGGCCCTGGATCCGGCCACCGCCCGCGCCTATCACGATGAAACGCTGCCGCAGGAATCCGGCAAAGTAGCCCATTTTTGCTCCATGTGCGGTCCGAAATTCTGCTCGATGAAAATCTCCCAGGAGGTCAGGGATTATGCCGCCGCCCAGGCGATTGAGGTACGGGAAAGCGGCATGGCGGAGATGTCGTCGGCGTTTCGCGCCAGCGGCGGGGAAATCTATCTTGCGCCTGAGGATACGGGGGTGGCGAAATGATCGCGCCCGACGCGCCCTTTGCGGCGACCGAGCCCAGGCTCGGGCTCTATCCGGTAGTGGATTCGCTGGCATGGCTGGTCCGGCTGCTGGACGCCGGCGTCGCCACGCTGCAGTTGCGCATCAAGGACCAGCCGGAAGACCGGGTCGAACCGGATATCGAGGCCGCGATTTTGCTGGGACGGAAATACCGCGCCCGGATTTTCATCAACGATTATTGGCGGCTGGCGGTTAAACACGGCGCCTATGGCGTGCACCTGGGACAAGAGGATTTGGCTACGGCGGATTTGGCCGTCATCCAGCGCGCCGGATTGCGACTTGGTCTTTCCACCCACGACGAGAGCGAACTGGCCCGCGCTTTGGCGCTACAGCCATCCTATATCGCGCTCGGCCATATCTTCCCTACCCAGACCAAAGCCATGCCGTCACAGCCGCAGGGCCTGGCGGAGCTGAAACGCATGGTGGCCGGCATGCCCGGCATCTCCACCGTGGCCATCGGCGGTATTGGTATCGATCGGGTGGACGACGTGCTGCGCTGCGGCGTCGGCAGCATCGCGGTGGTCAGCGCCATCACCAAGGCCTCCGACTGGCGGCAGGCGACCGCCACGTTATTGCGGAAAATCGAAGGCCGGGAGGTGCGCAATGCTTAGCGACCAGGCTTTTTTGCGCTACAGCCGCCAATTGCTGCTGGAGGAGATAGGCCCCGGAGGCCAGGAGCATCTGAGCGCAGCAACCGTGCTGATCGCCGGACTGGGCGGCCTGGGCTCGCCGGCGGCGCTCTATCTTGCCGCCGCCGGGGTCGGCACGCTGCTGCTGGCCGACGACGATAAACTGGACGTGAGCAATCTCCAGCGCCAAATCCTTTATCGCACCGGGGATATCGCCCGGCCCAAGGCGGCGGCGGCGCAACGGCAGCTGCAGGCGCTTAATCCCCTGGGCCATTATGTCGCGCTGAGCCGGCGCCTGGCCGGGGATGACCTCGATCAGGCGGTGGCGCTGGCCGATATGGTACTGGACTGCAGTGATAATATGCAGACCCGTCACGACATCAATGCCGCCTGTATCCGCCGGGGGAAAACCCTGGTCAGCGCCAGCGCGGTGGGGTTCAGCGGTCAGTTGCTGGTGCTGCGGCCGCCCTACCGGCACGGCTGTTATGCCTGCCTGTTTCCCGACGCCGTCGAGCCGCGGCGTAATTGCCGCACCGCGGGCGTGCTCGGGCCGTTGGTCGGCATCATGGGCGCCATGCAGGCCCTGGAGACGATCAAAATCCTGTGCGGCATGCCGTCTACGCTGGACGGCCAGCTGCGGCTGTTCGACGGCAAGTCGATGAACTGGCGCACCCTGCGCCTGTCCCGCGCGGCCGGCTGTCCGGTGTGCGCCGCGGCGGTTCAGCGGGAAGAGGCGCTATGAACATTACCCTTAACGATACCCCCGTCGCGCTTTCAGGCACGCCCTCGCTGCTGGACATGCTGGAGCTGCTCGGCCACCCGCCCGAGGGCAGCGCGCTGGCGGTCAATCAAACCATTATTCCCCGTAGCCGGTGGGCCCAACAGCCGGTAAACGAGGGCGACGATATCTTACTTTTCCAGGCCATTGCCGGAGGCTGACCATGTTAACCATTGCCGATACCACTTTTACGTCCCGGCTGTTTACCGGCACCGGTAAATTCGCCACCGCGGAATTAATGCGGCAAGCCATCGCCGCGTCCGGCAGCCAATTGGTCACCCTGGCGATGCGCCGGGTGGACCTGCGCGGCGGTAATGACGCCATCCTGCCCGCCCTGCGCCAGGCAGGGGTAAAGTTACTGCCCAATACCTCAGGCGCAAAAACCGCCGAGGAGGCGGTGTTCGCCGCCCGCCTGGCGCGCGAGGCGCTGGGCACCCGTTGGATAAAACTGGAAATCCATCCGGATATGAAATACCTGCTGCCCGATGCGGTCGAAACGTTGAAAGCGGCCGAACAGCTGGTGCGCGAAGGTTTTGTGGTCTTGCCCTACTGCGGCGCGGATCCGGTATTATGCCGCCGTCTGGAGGAGGCCGGCTGTGCGGCGGTGATGCCGCTAGGTTCGCCGATCGGCTCCAATCAGGGTTTGATCACCCGCGATTTCCTGCGCATTATCATTGAACAGTCGGGCGTGCCGGTGGTGGTGGACGCCGGTATCGGCGCCCCCAGCCAGGCCCTGGAAGCGCTGGAAATGGGCGCCGACGCGGTACTGGTCAATACCGCCATCGCCGTGGCCCGCAACCCGGTGGCCATGGCCGGCGCGTTCAGGCTGGCGCTGGAAGCCGGCGCCCTGGCGCGCGAGGCCGGGCTTGCCGCCACGCTAACCCAGGCCAGCGCCACCAGCCCGCTAACCGGATTTTTGCGCCATCCCCAGGAAGAGGGGGCCGCCTGATGACTTCTTTTCTTGACCACTGGCGCCGGCTCGGCTGGGACGACGCCGGACTGCAAATCCACGCCAAGACCGCGCGCGACGTGGAGCGGGCGCTGAATGCCCCGCGCCTGGACCGGCAGGATTTCATGGCGCTGCTGTCACCGGCGGCGCTGCCTTATCTTGAACCCATGGCGCAGCGTGCCCAGCAACTGACCCGCCAGCGTTTCGGCAATGTGGTGGGGTTTTATCTGCCGCTCTATCTTTCCAACCTGTGCGCCAATGATTGTACCTATTGCGGTTTTTCCATGAGCAATCACCTGAAACGCAAGACGCTGGATGAGCAGGAAATCATCCAGGAATGCGAGGCCATCCGGGCGATGGGTTTTGATAATCTGCTGCTGGTCACCGGCGAGCATAAGACCAAGGTGGGCATGGACTATTTCCGCCGTTACGTGCCGTTGATCCGCCGGTATTTCAGCGCGCTGATGATGGAAGTACAGCCATTATCCCAGGAAGATTACGCCGAGTTGAAAACCCTCGGCCTGGACGGGGTGATGGTTTATCAGGAAACCTACCATGAGCCAACCTATCAAAAACATCATCTGCGCGGGCAAAAAATGGATTTTGCCTGGCGGCTGGAAACGCCGGATCGGCTGGCGCGGGCCGGAATCGACAAGATTGGCCTGGGGGCGCTGATAGGATTGTCGGATAACTGGCGCACAGACTGCTATATGGTGGCCGAGCATTTGCTGTATCTGCAAAAGACCTACTGGCAAAGCCGCTATTCGCTTTCGTTCCCGCGCCTGCGCCCCTGCGCCGGAGGCATTACGCCTGCGTCCCTGATGAATGAATCACAGCTGTTGCAAGTGATGTGCGCCTTCCGGTTATTGGCCCCTGACGTAGAGCTGTCGTTGTCCACCCGGGAATCGCCCTGGTTTCGCGATCACGCGGTGCCCATCATGGTGAACAGCCTCAGCGCCGGGTCCAAGACCCAACCGGGCGGTTATGCCGGCGGCCGGCCGGAGCTGGAGCAGTTCGAGCCGCATGATAACCGCTCGCCGCAGGCCGTGGCGCGGATGGTAACAAAGGCCGGGTTGCAACCGGTATGGAAGGATTGGGACAATTATCTGGGCAGGTCGCCGACGCTGGTTAAATAAACGATGATGAGCACTTCGAGGATTTTAATCTGATTTATCGGCGGGACAATCATCAGTCCCGCCGATAAGTATGCCTTAATCAGCGCCAGCCTAGATTACTCCGGGCAGCGGAACATTTTTAATCGGCGCACACCACAAATCCCGCGTTCTCGCCTGATATCCCCATGAGCAATTTCAGTCCGTTCTGTTTGTTGAGAGCTTCGACGGCCGGGCCGGCTAAAACAATTGGGGATGCCGTACCAGACCAAATAAAGCCGCCGGGGGATAAGGGCCATCCACTCGTGCGCATTGTGCTATAGGCTGCCTGCAGAGAAGCAAAGGACGGCAATCTACAGTGTGAGCTTGCCAGTAAATAACTCGCCACTGCCCAATTTTCATGATTAAAACTCTCGCTGTAGCCGCCGGTGAGTTCTGAGGTAAGCCTGGGGCGCTGGATACCGCCGATGGACTCTACCATATGACCATAATAATTGGCGGCCGGAACGTTCGGGCTGGTGGCTACGGTAAAGATAACGTCTTGCGTCACACTTTTCCCCCCGGGTGCGACAACCTCAATAGTGGTTTTAACCCCCTTCCCCACGGGGTCGGTTAACGGAATGCTGATTTTACCCGTCGCCATCGCCACTCTGCCTTCATATTTTGGCGCATCGTTAATCAACAGCGTGGCACTTTCCGACCTGTTTTGCCGATTGACGGCGCCAAGGGAATGGATATTGATGAGCACATCGCCTGCCGGCGAACCGTCTCCCAAGGTCGCGTCCACCGTCAACATAATCTGCTCGCCGGCTTGCGCCTGCGCCTTGTCCACTGTGACTTTTAACTCAATGCTATCAGGAGTGAAATTCAGCTCTTTTACCATTTCGCTGATTTCGACGCCGTCCACTTTGGGCGCGACCCTGACTATGCCGGGTTTAGTACCCCGCACGGTGGCGGTATACGTGCCATCACTCTCGCTAAGAGGCGAGAGGGTCACGTTATCTCCCGGCGAAACGCTGAAAGCAAGCCGGGCGCCCAATCCGGCTACTGCCCGGCCGCTCGTATCCCTGGCGCTAAAGGTCAGCGTAGCGGTCTCGGTGTTATCCGCCGTCAGCGTATCCTTATCGATTGCAAAGGCGGATTCGGCTGCATCCACCGCCAAGGCGATCAGGGTGATGGGCTTACTCAGGCTCGCCATGCGATCGCCTCCAACCGACGGCGTTATCGTATAGTGTCCCGGTACGGAGCCGAACAATCGGGCGACATAGGCCCCCTCACCATCAAACCGCGCATTTTCTTGTCTGAAACCCATTAACGATGAAGGATGAAAATCAATATTGCCTACTGTTTTGGTCAGGTTGCCATATTCATCCCGCGGTATCAGCTTAAGCTCTACGCTATCTTCATCATTGGCTTTAAGCGGGTCCCCGCTGATGCTGAATACGGAATGAAGCTCGCTGAACGGGCCTGGCGTCAAGGTTATCACTTTCACCAAGTTGCTTAATTGCTGGCCGTCGATTGACGGCGCGATATCGATACTGCCCGCCACGATACCGCTCAGCCGGGCGGTATAATGCCCGTCGGTTTCCACCATGTCCGAAATCGAGATCCCCGCTGACGGCAAAGCGATAAATTTCAAACGCTCGCCCAGCGCCGTGACAAGCTTGCCGTCCTTGTCCTTGGCGATAAAGCGCAAGACAGTGAAGGCATCGCCCACCGTAAGCGTATCTTCGCCCACGCTGAAATCAGAGTGGCCTTCGTATGCCTGGGCCGCGCGCAGGCTGACGGTTTTCGCCAAGGCGTCCCTCTTCACGCCGTCCACAACCGGCGTAATGGTCACCGTCCCCGGTTGAGTGCCCTTTAAAGCGCTGCTATAGCTACCGTTATCTTCCTCTATCTCGGTCAAAACGGCGCCCTCTAACGCCGTCATAGCAAACACTAAGCGCGGACCGAGGCCGGTGAGGGCATTGCCGGCGCCATCCCTGGCGCTGAAGACGACCGTCGCCTGTTCGGCGCCGTCGGCAAGAATATTGTCGCGACTGATATCAAGCCCCGATCGGCTATGATCCAGATCCAACGACAGCAAGACAACGCTGATTGGCTGCAACGCTTGTCCATGAATCACCGGCGTAATGACCGCCCGTCCGGTATCGCCGCCGGCGGTCAGGGTGGCCGAATAGACGCCGGCGGCGGTTTCACTGATATCACCCACCACCGGCGCCGCGCCGGTTACGCCGGCGCTTGCCGCGGCGAAAGCCTGGCCGTCCCCGCGTTCAAATGTAATATCCAACGTCAGCGCCTCCGCCATTCCACTCAACGGCTGATGGCTTTCATCCCTAAGACTGATTGATAGCAGGCTGGTTGAAACACCATCCGCCGGTAACCTGTCCGGCGTTGCCGTCGTGGACGTCGACGCCAGGCTGATGCCCAGACCGGTCACCGTAAGCTGGGTATAGGCGGGGCTTGAAGCGTTGCCTTTTTTATCATGGGCCGTTGCACCAATGGTATAACGATTTGTCGTGCCGGCGGGCAGATAGGACGGCAGGGTCACCGCCAGGATATGGGGCGCCGATTGCGTGATGGAACCGCCGGCGGCGATCAATTCCGCAGCATTCCACTCCACGCGGTCCAAGGCATGGGTAGCGGTAACCTGGGCGGTGATGGTGAGCTGTTGGCCGGAATTCCCGTTCAATCGCTCCGGCATCAGCAGGCGGATAGCATCCTGCTTTTGATAGTCCAGCACGATATGATTATTGCGCTCCACCAGATCATAACGGCTACCTGCCAGGGTTCGCCCGGCCGCAACGGCGGATGGGTCCACTTGGTCAAGCCACGAATCCCCCAGGCGGTAATTGATTTGCAGGTTGATACGGGAATCATGCTGCCCGCTCTTACCCTGGCGATGCTCACCGCCTAGGGTCAATAGCGGAAACGGCGTATAATTAAGCCCCAAGGTAAACGCATAGGGATCCCTTTGCCGATTGTTTTTGCCAAATAACGCCACCTCGTCGCCGCGATAGCTTTCATACATCAGCTTGCCGCCCAATTGCGGATGCGACGGCAGAAAAGCCTCGGCACGCAGGTCATAACCATTGGCCGGTCGTTCGTTATAATCCGCGAAATCCCGCGATTGGCGCCAACTGCTCAAGCGAAAATAGCTGTTGGCCGATAATTTCAGGTAATGGGTCCAGGCTTCCGCGCCGATCCCGGCCCGGCGATTTCTTCCGGTAAAGTCATTATCATAAAAAGTATTCACTCCGTACATCCAATCGCCGTAAAAAGTCCGCACGCCGCCGCCGATATTACCGGTATTACGGTGATCGTTATTGCGTATGCCCCCTTGGATGAATACCATAGCATCCTGGTTTTCATATAACGGCACCAAGAGATCGAGCGCGCTATTGTCCAGTTTGAATCGCTCATTGAGATTGAGCTGTAACCGCACGGTGCCGAATTGATCAAACCAGTCTTTGGCATAATGGCCCGCCCCGCTTACCAGCGCCGAACGCGCCATATTGAGCGCCGCTTTATCGCTTGGTTGTTCTGACAGCATATTCCCCGCCGACAGCGCATGGACGGCAATCTTATTCTCCACCGCGGCGGACTCCGGTTGTCCTAAGGCTGTCGCTGGAGCAGATGCTATACTGAGTGGGAACACGGCCTGCGCGGCAATGGCCACCCAGGCGACGGGCCGCCATAATGGGAAACGCCGGTTGTCGGCGGGTGTACGGGTGACTGAACATTTCTTAGGATCGGATGTAGGGTATGAGGGCTTTCCTGGCATGAATTTTTCCTATTAATCGTCAGGGCGCGCTATTACATGGATAGTGATTATTCAGATATGGCTTCACTAATTCCTTTTTAATTTATTTATAATAACAATGCATAATTCCCCTTATCTTATATCGTTAATACAGCTTAATATTTTTTGGAAAATTAATTATTTGAATTACATTATCTGCAGGAAAAATAAAAACATCTTGATGAGATTATGATGTATTTCAGGGGAATTACTAAGGCGGATATTTAAATTACCAGAAACTCGTATTCTGAAAGAGAACACTATTTAAGTTAGTCACCATTAATATAATTCATACCAATAACTTCAATCTATGACTCAAACCCAGGCAAAAAAAAACCGCCCGGTCAGGGCGGTTTTATAGGACGTCAGGGGGAAGGATTAACGATTATTTATCGTTATTGCCACCCAGACCGGCGTTAAGCAGTTCCGCCATGTTGGCGGACGCTTCATCAGCGGTGACCGACGGTACTACCGGCACTTCGCCCAAGGCGCGACGGCGCGCGCGATCCTGATGGTAGGCATAGCCGGTACCGGCTGGGATCAGCCGGCCGACGATGACGTTTTCCTTCAGGCCGCGCAGTTCATCGCGTTTCCCGGCAACGGCGGCTTCGGTAAGCACGCGCGTTGTCTCCTGGAACGAGGCCGCGGAGATAAAGGACTCCGTGGCCAACGAGGCTTTAGTGATACCCAGCAGATCGCGGCTAAACGTCATTTCAATCTTGCCGTCCGCATCCAGCTGGCGGTTGGCAATCTTGACGCGTGAGTATTCAGCCTGTTCGCCTTCCAGGAAGTCGGTGCCGCCGGCGTTAACGATGGTTGCTTTGCGCAGCATCTGACGAACGATAACTTCGATATGTTTATCGTTAATCTTAACGCCCTGCAGACGGTAAACATCCTGGACTTCGTTGACGATGTAACGGGTCACGGCATGGACACCACGCAGACGCAGGATGTCATGCGGTGATTCCGGTCCGTCGGAAATCACGTCGCCGCGTTCCACGCGTTCGCCTTCGAACACGTTGAGCTGGCGCCATTTCGGTATCATCTCCTCGTAGGCATCGCTGCCATCGATCGGCGAAATGACCAGGCGGCGTTTGCCCTTGGTTTCTTTACCGAAAGAAACAATACCGCTGATTTCAGCCAGGATGGCCGGCTCTTTCGGACGACGGGCTTCGAACAGGTCGGCTACACGCGGCAGACCACCGGTGATATCCTTGGTACCGCTCGATTCCTGCGGCAAACGCGCCAGGGTGTCGCCGCCGGTGATAGCCAAGCCATCTTCCAGCTGGACGATGGTTTTACCCGGCAGGAAGTACTGCGCCGGCATATCGGTACCGGGGATCAGCACGTCATTGCCATTGGCATCGACGATTTTCAGCGCCGGGCGCAGGTCTTTACCGCCACCGGTACGTTCCGCCGTATCCAATACCACAATAGAAGACAAACCGGTAAGTTCGTCGGTCTGGCGGGTAATGGTCTGGCCGTCGATCATGTCGGTGAAGCGCATAAAGCCGCTCACTTCGGTGATCACAGGCATGGTATGCGGATCCCAGTTGGCAACCGTTTCGCCGCCCAGGACTTCGGAACCGTCGCCCTTGGCCATAACAGCACCGTAAGGCACTTTATAGCTTTCCTTGGTACGGCCGAATTCGTCGATCAGCTTCAGTTCGGTGTTACGCGACGTGATAACCAGTTTACCCACGCCATTGACAACGAACTTGGCGTTGTTCAAGCGGATGGTGCCCTTGTTTTTCACCTGAATGCTGGATTCGGCGGCGTTACGCGAGGCGGCGCCACCGATATGGAACGTACGCATGGTCAGCTGGGTGCCCGGTTCGCCGATGGACTGCGCGGCGATAACGCCGATAGCCTCACCTTTGTTGACCAGATGCCCGCGGGCCAGATCGCGGCCGTAGCAGTTCGCGCACACGCCGAAGTCGGTTTCGCAGGTGACGACCGAACGCACCTTGATGATATCCACGGAATTTTCTTCCAGGATGTCACACCATTGTTCGTTCAGCAGCGTATTGCGCGGCATCAGAATGTCGGCGGTACCCGGCTTGAGAACATCTTCAGCCGTAACACGGCCCAATACACGTTCACGCAGCGGTTCCTTAACATCGCCACCCTCGATGACCGGGGTCATGGTCACGCCGGCATGCGTACCGCAATCGTCTTCGGTCACCACCAGATCCTGCGCCACGTCGACCAGGCGACGGGTCAGGTAACCGGAGTTCGCGGTCTTCAACGCGGTATCCGCCAAGCCTTTACGAGCACCATGGGTCGAGATGAAGTACTGAAGCACGTTCAGGCCTTCACGGAAGTTCGCGGTGATCGGCGTTTCGATGATGGAGCCGTCAGGCTTGGCCATCAGGCCACGCATACCCGCCAGCTGGCGAATCTGCGCCGCCGAACCACGGGCGCCGGAGTCGGCCATCATAAAGATGCTGTTGAAGGAAACCTGGCGCTCTTCCACGCCGTCACGGTTAATCACCGCTTCGGTGGACAGGTTGTCCATCATCGCCTTGGCAACGCGTTCGTTGGCCGCGGCCCAGATATCGATCACCTTGTTGTAGCGTTCGCCCGCGGTCACCAAACCAGACTGGAACTGCTCCTGGATTTCGGCCACTTCGGCTTCGGCTTCTTCAATGATGCCCGCTTTCTTATCCGGGATAACCATATCGTCGATACCTACCGACGAGCCCGAACGGGCGGCGTAGGCAAAACCGGTATACATGATCTGGTCGGCAAAGATAACGGTCGGCTTCAGGCCCAGCACGCGGTAACAGGTATTAAGCATCTTGGAGATGGCTTTTTTACCCAGCGCCTGGTTAACCAGCGCAAACGGCAGGCCCTTGGGCACGATCATCCACAGAATGGCGCGACCGACGGTCGTATCCACGATGTGGGTGTTCTCTACCCATTCGCCTTCTTCGTTCTTGGCATGCTCGGTGATACGCACCTTAACGCGCGCATGCAGCTCGGCAATGCCGCCGCGATAGATGCGTTCGGCTTCCTTCGGCCCGGTCAATACCATGCCTTCGCCTTTACCGTTCACACGGTCGCGGGTCATGTAATACAGACCCAATACCACGTCCTGGGACGGAACGATGATAGGCTCGCCGTTGGCCGGCGACAGGATGTTATTGGTAGACATCATCAGCGCGCGCGCTTCGAGCTGTGCTTCCAGCGTCAGCGGCACGTGCACGGCCATCTGGTCACCGTCGAAGTCGGCATTGTATGCCGCGCAAACCAACGGATGCAGCTGGATGGCCTTACCTTCAATCAGTACCGGTTCAAACGCCTGGATACCCAAACGGTGCAGGGTTGGCGCACGGTTCAGCAGTACCGGGTGTTCGCGGATGACTTCATCCAGGATATCCCAAACGACGGCTTCCTCACGTTCAACCATCTTCTTGGCTGCTTTAATGGTGGTCGCGAGGCCACGCAGTTCCAGCTTGCCGTAAATGAAGGGTTTGAACAGTTCGAGCGCCATTTTTTTCGGCAGGCCGCACTGATGCAGACGCAGGTACGGGCCTACGGTAATCACGGAACGACCGGAGTAGTCCACGCGCTTGCCGAGCAGGTTCTGACGGAAACGACCCTGCTTGCCCTTGATCATGTCGGCCAGGGATTTCAGCGGACGCTTGTTGGAGCCGGTAATGGCCCGGCCGCGACGGCCGTTATCCAACAGCGCATCCACCGCTTCCTGCAGCATGCGTTTTTCATTACGCACGATGATATCCGGCGCGGCCAGATCCAGCAGACGTTTCAAACGGTTGTTACGGTTGATCACGCGGCGGTACAAATCGTTCAGATCGGAGGTCGCGAAACGACCGCCGTCCAACGGCACCAGCGGACGCAGGTCTGGCGGCAGTACCGGCAGCACCGTCAGGATCATCCACTCCGGCTTGTTGCCGGACTGGACAAAGGCTTCCAGCAGCTTGATACGCTTGGTCAGCTTTTTACGTTTGGTTTCGGAGTTGGTTTCATTCAACTCTTCACGCAGCGTTTCGCATTCCGCTTCCAGATCCATGTTTTTCAGCAAGGCCTGGATCGCTTCGGCGCCCATCTTGGCGTCGAATTCATCACCGAACTCTTCCAGCGCGTCCAGATACTGCTCTTCAGTCAGGATCTGACGACGCTCCAGATTGGTCATGCCGCCTTCGACCACCACATAGGATTCGAAGTACAGCACGCGTTCGATATCACGCAGCGGCATATCCAGCAGCAGGCCGATACGGGACGGCAGCGATTTCAGGAACCAGATATGCGCGGTCGGGGAGGCCAGCTCAATATGACCCATGCGTTCGCGACGCACTTTGGTCTGAGTGACTTCAACGCCGCATTTTTCACAGATAACGCCACGGTGTTTCAGGCGCTTGTACTTACCGCACAAGCACTCGTAATCTTTTACCGGCCCGAAGATTCGCGCGCAGAAAAGCCCGTCACGTTCAGGTTTAAACGTACGGTAGTTAATGGTTTCCGGCTTCTTGACTTCGCCGAACGACCAGGAACGGATCATATCTGGCGAGGCCAGAGCTATTTTGATCGCATCAAACTCTTCGGTCTTGGTTTGTGCTTTCAGAAACTTAAGCAAATCTTTCACGGATTGGCTCCTGTCGGAGTTAGACCTGTTAGGCGCCTGAAACGCTCAGGCGCCCTTATTACCGGTGCGAACGCACCCAAGCTGATCCCCCATCGTCTTTCAAGCCGCAGGTGCGCTGGCTGAAAGCCATAGGGGGTGAATTACTCTTCTTCCAGCTCGATGTTGATGCCCAGAGAGCGGATTTCCTTCAGCAACACGTTGAAGGACTCCGGCATGCCTGGCTCCATCGTATGATTGCCATCCACGATGTTTTTGTACATCTTGGTACGACCGTTAACATCATCCGACTTAACTGTCAGCATTTCCTGCAGGGTGTACGCGGCGCCATAGGCTTCCAGCGCCCACACTTCCATCTCACCGAAGCGTTGACCGCCGAACTGCGCCTTACCACCCAACGGCTGTTGGGTAACCAGGCTGTAGGAACCGGTGGAACGGGCATGCATCTTGTCATCAACCAAATGGTTGAGTTTCAGCATGTACATATAACCCACGGTAACCTGCCGTTCGAACTGTTCACCGGTACGGCCGTCAAACAAGGTGATCTGGCCGGAGGTCGGCAAGCCGCCCAACTGCAGCAGTTCCTTGATTTCTTTTTCCTTGGCGCCGTCAAACACCGGTGTCGCGATGGGCATGCCCTTCTTCAGGTTTTCAGCCAAACGGAACACTTCGTCATCCGTGAAGGTAGTCAAATCCACTTTCTGGCGCACATCATCACCCAGATCGTAGGCTTTCTGGATAAACTCGCGCAGCTTGGACACGTCTTCCTGGCGTTTAAGCATGGCGTTAATCTTGTCGCCGATGCCTTTGGCAGCCATGCCCAAATGGGTTTCCAGGATCTGGCCGATGTTCATACGCGACGGTACGCCCAGCGGGTTCAGAACGATATCCACGGGGACGCCGTTTTCATCGTAAGGCATATCCTCGATCGGGTTGATCTTGGAAATAACACCCTTGTTACCGTGACGGCCGGCCATCTTATCGCCCGGTTGGATCTGACGTTTCACCGCCAGGTAAACCTTAACGATTTTCAGCACGCCCGGCGCCAGATCATCGCCCTGGGTGATCTTGCGGCGTTTCGCTTCCAGCTTCTTCTCGAACACGGTTTTCAGTTCGTCGTACTGTTCCGCCAGTTGCTCAAGCTGATTCTGCTTGTCTTCATCGGTCAGACCCAGTTCCAGCCAGCGTTCGCGGGTCAGCTTGGACAGTTTTTCGTCTTCGATGCCGCCGGAAACCAGCACGTCATGGATACGGGCAAACAGGCCGGCTTCAAAAATCTGCAGCTCTTCGGTCAGGTCTTTCTTGACCTGCTTAAGCTGCATTTCTTCGATTTCCAGCGCGCGTTTGTCTTTTTCCACGCCGTCGCGGGTAAACACCTGCACATCGATAACCGTA
Source organism: Sodalis sp. C49 (assembly GCF_046352915.1). Classification (NCBI taxonomy): domain Bacteria; kingdom Pseudomonadati; phylum Pseudomonadota; class Gammaproteobacteria; order Enterobacterales; family Bruguierivoracaceae; genus Sodalis; species Sodalis sp. C49. The sequence continues at coordinate 3,409,469 of NZ_CP163303.1, forward strand.
CCGGAAACGCCGTTAGGCACGCGCAGCGACGAATCTTTCACGTCGGAGGCTTTTTCGCCGAAGATGGCGCGCAGCAGTTTTTCTTCCGGGGTCAGCTGGGTCTCGCCCTTCGGCGTAACCTTACCCACCAGGATATCGCCGCCGGTCACTTCGGCACCGATATACACGATACCGGACTCATCCAGCTTGGAAAGCGCAGCTTCACCCACGTTCGGGATGTCGGCGGTGATTTCCTCAGGCCCCAGCTTGGTGTCGCGCGACACGCAGGCCAATTCCTGAATATGGATGGTGGTAAAGCGATCTTCCTGCACCACGCGTTCGGAGACCAAAATGGAGTCTTCGAAGTTGTAGCCGTTCCACGGCATGAACGCCACGCGCATATTCTGGCCCAATGCCAGTTCACCCAAATCGGTGGACGGGCCATCGGCCAGCACATCGCCGCGTTCTACCGGTTCGCCCAAGGACACGCACGGCATCTGGCTGATGCAGGTGTTCTGGTTGGAACGGGTATATTTAGTCAGGTTGTAGATATCGATACCCGCTTCGCCGGCCACCATTTCGTCCGGGTTAACGTTAATCACGATACGCGACGCATCAACATACTGGATGGTCCCGCCACGCTTGGCCACGGCGGTTACGCCGGAGTCAACGGCCACGGCGCGTTCCATGCCGGTGCCTACTAGTGGCTTGTCGGCGCGCAGGGTCGGCACGGCCTGGCGTTGCATGTTCGCACCCATCAGGGCGCGGTTGGCGTCATCGTGTTCCAGGAAGGGAATCAACGACGCGCCCACCGAGACGATCTGCTGGGTCGAGACGTCCATATAGTCGACCTGGTCGCGGGTGAACAGGCTCGATTCGCCTTTGCTGCGGCACGTGATCAAATCATCGACGAAATGGCCTTCTTCGTCGAGATTGGTATTGGCCTGGGCAATAACGAAGTTGCCTTCTTCAATCGCGGACAGGTAGTGGATCTCATCGGTGACCACATCTTCACGCACCCGGCGGTACGGCGTCTCAAGGAAGCCATATTCATTGGTCTGCGCATAGACGGACAGGGAGTTGATCAGACCGATGTTCGGGCCTTCCGGCGTTTCGATGGGACATACCCGGCCGTAATGGGTCGGATGCACGTCACGTACTTCGAAACCGGCGCGTTCACGGGTCAAGCCGCCTGGGCCCAACGCGGAAATACGGCGTTTATGGGTAATTTCCGACAGCGGGTTGTTCTGGTCCATAAATTGCGACAGTTGGCTGGAACCAAAGAACTCCTTCACCGCGGCCGAAATCGGCTTGGCGTTGATCATATCCTGCGGCATCAGCGTATCCAGATCGCCCAGAGACAGACGTTCTTTCACCGCACGCTCGACACGCACCAGGCCGACGCGGAATTGGTTTTCCGCCATTTCGCCCACGGAACGGATACGACGGTTGCCCAGGTGGTCGATATCATCGACTTCGCCTTTACCGTTACGGATGTCGATAAGCTTCTTCATCACTTCAATGATGTCGAGCTTGCTCAGGATGCCCGAGCCTTCGATTTCCTCACGCAGCAGCGACCGGTTGAACTTCATGCGGCCAACCGCGGACAGATCGTAACGATCTTCCGAGAAGAACAGGTTTTCGAACAGGTTTTCAGCCGCTTCGCGGGTCGGCGGCTCGCCGGGACGCATCATGCGGTAGATTTCAACCAGCGCACTCAGGCGATCGCTGGTCGGGTCGACGCGCAGGGTCTCGGAGATATACGAGCCATGGTCCAGATCGTTGGTAAACAGCGTTTCGATACGCTTATGTCCCGCCTGGCTCAGTTTCGCCAGCAGGTCCAGCGTCAGTTCCATATTGGCCGGACAAATGATTTCACCGGTATTTTCGTCGATGTAATCCTTGACCACCACTTTACCGATAATGTACTCAACCGGTACCTGGATTTTATCGATGCCGTCTTTTTCCAGCAGGCGAATATGACGCGCGGTAATACGGCGGCCTTTTTCGACATAGACGGTACCGTTGGCTTCGATATCAAACGAAGCGGTTTCACCACGTAAACGCTCAGGAACCAGTTCCATCTGCAGTTTATTGTCGTGAATTTCATAAATGACTTTGTCAAAGAACGTATCGAGAATCTGCGCGGTGGTGAAGTTAAGCGCGCGCAGTACGATAGTCGCGGGCAGCTTGCGCCGACGGTCGATACGTACGAACAGGTTGTCTTTGGGATCGAATTCAAAATCCAGCCAGGAACCGCGGTAAGGGATGATACGTGCGTTATACAGCACTTTACCGGACGAATGCGTCTTGCCCTTATCGCTGTCAAAGAATACGCCGGGGCTACGATGCAACTGGGAGACGATAACACGCTCGGTCCCGTTGATAACAAACGTCCCGTTATCGGTCATGAGCGGAATTTCGCCCATGTAGACTTCTTGTTCCTTGATATCTTTAACCGTGCCTTCCGGTGCTTCACGCTCGTAAATCACGAGGCGCAGTTTTACACGCAGCGGTGCGGAGAAGGTGACTCCACGAATCTGGCACTCTTTGACATCAAATACAGGCTCGCCCAGACGGTAACTGACGTATTGCAGTTCCGAATTGCCGCTGTAGCTTTGGATGGGGAACACAGAACGGAATGCTGCTTCTAGTCCGTACTGCCCTTCCGGATCTTGCTCGATAAACTTCTGGAACGAGTCAAGCTGTATGGAAAGGAGATATGGGATGTCCAACACTTGGGGACGTTTCCCAAAATCCTTACGAATGCGTTTTTTTTCGGTATAGGAGTAAACCATAGGGTTCCTCAGCTCGCTGATCAGTGACCCACTCTGTCCGCCCAAGAAGGACAGGTCATGCAACACAATTTCTCTCGTTCGGAAAGAAAATTCCCCTTCCGCAATACCTGTTTCTATCACTCTTAAACCATTTCGTCGCACTTTGCTAAACCAGGGAGGCTCGACAGGAGGTGCAATATATTAAGTCGTCGATAGAGAAAGATATTGGGGTTGGCCAGTGGTTAAATCGTGTCAAACCCCACTGACGCCCTACAGCGCAAAAAGGCTGGTGACCAAAAAGTCACCAGCCATCAGCCTAGGTTCAGGCTGCAACCTGGGAGGTCTTACTTAACCTCAACAGAAGCACCAGCTTCTTCCAGGGCTTTCTTCAGTGCTTCGGCGTCGTCTTTGTTCACGCCTTCTTTCATGGTTGCCGGAGCAGATTCAACCAGATCCTTGGCTTCTTTCAGGCCCAGGCCGGTAGCAGCACGGACGGCTTTGATAACCGATACCTTGTTGCCGCCGATAGCGGTCAGGACAACGTCGAACTCGGTTTTTTCTTCAACGACTTCAGCCGGGCCGGCAGCAGCTGCAACAGCGGTAGCAGCGGAAACGCCGAATTTGGTTTCCATCATGGAGATCAGTTCAACGACGTCCATGACGGACATTTCTGCAACTGCGTCCAGAATTTGTTCTTTAGTGATAGACATAACAATAGTTCCTAAAATTCAGAAAGTGTTTATACGTTCGCAATAACAACCGAAAGGGTTGGCCAATTAAGCCGCTTCTTTCTGATCGCGCAGTGCAGCCAGTGTACGGACCAATTTGCCTGCAGAGGCTTCTTTCATGGCCGACATCAGGCGTGAGATTGCTTCATCGTAAGTCGGCAGAGTTGCCAGGCGATCGATATTGGCCGCCGTGATAACTTCGCCTTCAAAGGCTGCTGCTTTAACCTCAAATTTGGCATTTTCCTTGGCAAAAGCCTTGAACAGGCGAGCGGCAGCGCCCGGATGTTCGTGAGAAAATGCAATCAGGGTCGGACCGACAAACGTGTCTTTCAGGCATTCGAAAGGAGTGCCTTCTACGACGCGACGCAGCAAGGTGTTGCGAACAACACGCATGTATACGCCGGCTTCACGACCTGCTTTACGCAGTTCAGTCATTTTACCTACTGTAACGCCGCGAGAATCCGCAACGACAGCAGACAGCGCGCCTTTGGCTACTTCGCTGACTTCAGCAACAATCGCTTGTTTGTCTTGAAGGTTTAATGCCATTAGCTTGTGCTCCTGGATTTAGCCGGGGAAAAGCACCCGACACTCACTAGCTTAACGCCACAATGGCGATAAGCGGCTAAACACGGTGAGCAGAATCCAGCAAACGAATATGTTATTCAGCTTCTGTCACCGTCTACGCAGGACGATTAAGCATTTTACCCGCTCTATTTCATACTGCGAATGCCTTGGCTGCCCGCATTCACTCCAGCCCCTTACGTAAGTAAGCCACTGGCGATCGCTTGGTTGCCGCCTTCCTGCACCTCGAAATAGTTTAGGTAATATGCACCTGCGGTCTTGGACGGAGGCTTGGATAAGGCCAAGCTCCAACCGAAAATCTTGTTTTTTTTCGTCCAGGCTAAACAACGGCCAATGACGAAACAATGGGCGTTAGATTCTAGACAAATCTTTCGCCCAAGTCAAAGGGGTAATTATGCAACAACCGTTGCCAGACCGCTTTGATCGATAGCCAGACCTGCGCCCATGGTGGTGGAGAGGCTGATTTTCTTGATGTACACGCCTTTGGCCTGTGTCGGTTTGGCTTTTTTCAGCGCAACCAGCAGGGATTCCAGGTTTTCTCTCAATTTGTCAGTATCGAAGTCCACTTTACCGATGGTGGTGTGGATAATACCGTTTTTGTCGTTGCGATAACGAACCTGACCGGCTTTGGCGTTTTTAACCGCTTCGGCGACGTTCGGGGTAACGGTACCCACTTTCGGGTTAGGCATCAGGCCGCGCGGCCCGAGGATCTGGCCCAGCTGGCCCACGACGCGCATGGCATCCGGGGAAGCGATAACAACGTCAAAGTTGAATTCGCCTTTTTTGATCTGATCGGCCAGGTCATCCATACCGACCAGGTCCGCGCCGGCTGCCTTGGCAGCTTCGACGTTGGCGCCCTGGGTGAATACGGCTACACGCACGGTACGGCCGGTGCCGTTAGGCAGGACGGTGGCGCCACGAACGTTTTGATCGGACTTACGGGCATCAATCCCGAGGTTTACGGCAACGTCGATGCTTTCAACGAACTTGGCGGTAGCCAGTTCCTTGAGCAGCGCAACGGCTTCGTTGATGTCATATTGCTTAGTGGAATCAACTTTGTCGCGGATTACACGCATGCGCTTGGTCAGTTTAGCCATTTCTTAATCCTCCACTACCAGGCCCATGGAACGAGCAGTACCTTCAATGGAGCGGGACATCGCTTCCACATCGGCACCCGTCATATCCGCCGCTTTGGTTTCCGCGATTTCGCGAACCTGGGCGTGCGTTACTTTACCGACTTTTTCTTTGTTCGGCTTACCAGAACCAGACTTCACGCCTGCGGCTTTCTTGAGCAGCACGGCAGCCGGCGGGGTTTTGGTAACGAAGGTGAAAGAGCGGTCGGAGTAAACGGTGATAACAACCGGGATTGGCAGACCTTTTTCAATGCTTTCAGTCTTGGCATTGAAGGCTTTACAGAATTCCATGATGTTAACGCCCTGCTGACCCAGCGCTGGGCCGACCGGCGGACTTGGATTCGCCATGCCTGCTGCAACCTGCAGTTTTACATAGGCTTGTACTTTCTTGGCCATTTGAATTTCCTCTAGCGGGTGATAGCGCCGGTTAAGGCTCCCCAGTGTATAAGCTATTACATGCCCGTGGGCACATAAAAACGAAAGGCGCGAAATTCTAGTTCAATTTCGCGCCTTGAGCAAGCATTAATCATTATCGATAGGGGGTCGGCTATCAGCCCTTCTCAACCTGGCCGAAGTCCAGCTCGACCGGAGTGGCGCGACCGAAAATCGACACCGACACTTTCAGGCGGCTTTTTTCGTAGTCGACTTCTTCCACCACGCCGTTGAAATCGGCAAACGGCCCGTCGTTGACGCGCACCAGTTCGCCGGGTTCGAACAGCGTCTTCGGCCGCGGCTTGTCACCCACTTGCTGGAGGCGATTCATGATCGCATCCACTTCTTTATCGCTGATAGGCGCCGGGCGATCGGATGTGCCGCCGATAAACCCCATCACGCGGGGCACGCTGCGCACTAAATGCCAGCTGGCGTCATTCATCACCATTTGTACCAGCACATAGCCCGGGAAGAATTTGCGTTCGCTCTTGCGGCGCTGACCGCCGCGGATTTCGACGACTTCTTCCGTTGGCACCATGACTTCGCCAAACAGCTCTTCCATATTGTGCAATTTAATATGTTCGCGTAGAGACTGCGATACGCGACCTTCAAAACCGGAAAACGCCTGGACGACGTACCAACGTTTCTTCGGAGCTTCGGACATCTTAGAACCTCAGGCCAGTAATAAACGATACCAGACGGACCAGAATACCATCCAGTCCCCACAGGATCAGTGACATCACGGCGGTCACCGCGGCGACGATTAACGTGGTGTGCAACGTTTCCTGGCGGGTCGGCCATATCACTTTGCGTACTTCGGTACGCGCTTCACGGGCAAACGCGACGGTCGATTTGCCTTTCACTGTCATCAGGGCAATACCGCCTGCAATGGCGATAATCAGTACGACAGCCAGCGCTCGCAGGGGTAAGCTAAAATCACGATAATAATAATTACCGACGATCGCAACCACCAGCAGTACAGCGACCGCTGCCCACTTTACCACTTCCAGGCTACGCCCGCTTCCTTGAGCTTCGGTATTCGCACTCATAAAAAAAACCTGTCACGTAGGATTCACACAAACAACTTAGCCCCGCAGAGGGCGAGGCTACCAAGCGAAGAGTGCTCTTTAAAAGCAACAAAACTTCAAAGCTTCACGCCGCTGATGAAGAGCCCATCTCACCAATGATTATGACGTAAAATCGCTGATGAGATAGGTTCTCTGTCACAGCGTAGAAAAAAGGCATCAAATGATGCCCTTTTACTGCGCGCTACGTCAAATGTTATTCAACATCTTTCGAAGACTTATACGCCAGTCTTACGCGATAACCTTGGCAACCACGCCGGCGCCAACGGTACGGCCGCCTTCGCGGATAGCGAAACGCAGACCGTCGTCCATGGCGATCGGGGCAATCAGGTTAACAATCATCTTGATGTTGTCGCCAGGCATAACCATTTCCACGCCTTCCGGCAGTTCGATGGTACCGGTCACGTCAGTGGTACGGAAGTAGAACTGAGGACGGTAGCCTTTGAAGAACGGCGTATGACGGCCGCCTTCATCCTTGGATAGGATGTAGACTTCGGATTCGAACTGGGTATGCGGTTTAATGGAGCCCGGTTTAGCCAGTACCTGGCCGCGTTCCACGTCGTCACGCTTGGTGCCGCGCAGCAGAACGCCGACGTTTTCACCGGCACGGCCTTCGTCCAGCAGTTTGCGGAACATTTCAACGCCGGTACAGGTGGTCTTGACGGTATCCTTGATGCCGACGATTTCAACTTCTTCGCCCACTTTAACGATGCCGCGTTCCACACGACCGGTTACCACGGTGCCGCGGCCGGAAATGGAGAATACGTCTTCGATGGGCAGCAGGAACGGTTTGTCGATTGCGCGTTCCGGTTCCGGGATGTAGGAATCCAGGGCTTCGGCCAGTTCCAGGATTTTAGAGGTCCAGGCTTCGTCGCCTTCCAGCGCTTTGAGCGCGGAACCACGGATTACCGGGGTGTCGTCGCCCGGGAAATCGTACTGGGACAGCAGTTCGCGCACTTCCATTTCAACCAGTTCCAGCAGTTCTTCGTCATCGACCATGTCGCATTTGTTCATGAAGACGATGATGTAAGGAACGCCTACCTGGCGGCCCAGCAGGATGTGTTCGCGGGTCTGCGGCATCGGGCCGTCGGTTGCGGCAACCACCAGGATGGCGCCATCCATCTGGGCGGCGCCGGTGATCATGTTTTTCACATAGTCGGCGTGTCCCGGGCAGTCTACGTGCGCGTAGTGGCGGGCCGGGGTGTCGTATTCAACGTGGGACGTGTTGATGGTGATACCGCGGGCTTTTTCTTCCGGCGCGTTGTCGATCTGATCGAAAGCACGGGCGCTGCCGCCGTAAGCTTTGGCCAGCACGGTTGTGATGGCGGCGGTCAGGGTCGTTTTACCATGGTCAACGTGGCCGATAGTACCGACGTTAACGTGTGGTTTTGTACGTTGAAACTTTTCTTTAGACATCGATTGTCCCTCTAAGACACGAATAAATCGGTGGTATCACCACATTAACCAGACATAGGCCTGATAAATTTATTTTCTAACAGAAAGTGAATCAGGAGGGAGACTAGAAGTGGTGCTGATAGGCAGATTCGAACTGCCGACCTCACCCTTACCAAGGGTGCGCTCTACCAACTGAGCTATATCAGCACATTTGGAGCGGGCAGTGGGAATCGAACCCACGTCATCAGCTTGGAAGGCTGAGGTAATAGCCATTATACGATGCCCGCATCTTGGAACTCGGCTACCTGATATTTCTGTAGATTGTTGAAAGGTTCATATCATACAAACCTTAGTCGAAGGTTTTCAACCTTCCCCTGGCGCATGATGTTGCTTTGCATCAGGGATTGCCTTGGTTGCCCGCGGCGAATTTGGTGGTGGGGGAAGGATTATTCGTCACTTCGTTCCTCACCCTTCGGGCCGTCGCAAGCGACGTTGTCTCGCTTTGCTCGACTCGAACCTTAATCGAAGGTTTTCAACCTTCCCCTGGCGCATGATGTTGCTTTGCATCAGGGATTGCCTTGGTTGCCCGCGGCGAATTTGGTGGTGGGGGAAGGATTATTCGTCACTTCGTTCCTCACCCTTCGGGCCGTCGCAAGCGACGTTGTCTCGCTTTGCTCGACTCGAACCTTAATCGAAGGTTCTCAACCTTCCCCCTGGCGCATGATGTTGCTTTGCATCAGGGATTGCCTTGGTTGCCCGCGGCGAATTTGGTGGTGGGGGAAGGATTCGAACCTTCGAAGTCAGTGACGGCAGATTTACAGTCTGCTCCCTTTGGCCGCTCGGGAACCCCACCAGATTTTTGTTGGTGCCGGCAGAAGGAGTCGAACCCTCGACCTACTGATTACAAGTCAGTTGCTCTACCAACTGAGCTATGCCGGCATCAAGTGCAGCGCATTCTAGGTAGAGCCGGCGACCTATGCAACAAAAAAATCGCGTAAATCGCACTTTCGCTCATAAAATACCCAAAATTAGAAAATGTCTCACAAATTTGTTTGTTATTCATGCACCGAGAGAAGCGCCCCGGCCGGCCAGGGCGAGTCTGCACCACGATGGGCCTATTGCACCGCCGTGGCGCCCGGAACATCGCCGCTTCCCGCGCGGTGCCTCTGCTGGCCATGATCGCCGGCTGGCACGCGTCTTGCTTTATTTATACTGTAGTTTCTGTGATATCACCGGCCGGAGGATGACATCATGAAAATAGTACAGCTGAATGCCGCCACGCTTCCCGTTTACCGCAGCGAGCTCGCAGGCCTGCTGATGGACGCCGTTGCGTACGGCGCCTCGGTAGGCTACACCAATCCCCTGACCCAGGATGAGGCGGAGGGCTATATCCACGGCCTGCGCTCCGCCATGGCTAAGAATGACTTATTGTTATGGATTGCGCGTGACGAGCGGGGCATTGTCGGCAGTATCCAGCTGGAGTTATGCCGTAAGCCAAACGGGCAAAACCGGGCGGAAATACAAAAACTCCTGGTGCACAGCCGCGCCAGGCGCGAAGGGATTGGGAAATCGCTGATAGGCGCCCTTGAGCGCACCGCCCGCGATCTGCAGCGCGGCCTGCTCTACCTGGATACCCAATCCGGTTCCCCCGCGGAAGCCTTTTACCGCGCGCTCGGCTACCGCTGCCTGGGTGAAATTCCCGATTACGCCTGCACGCCGGACGGTTATTACCATCCCACGGTTATCTATTACAAACGCTTATTCGCCGTCAACCAGCAGCTAAACGCCATCGCCAGCTAAGCTCATAAGCGGCGGGTACGGATCTTTGACCTGTGACCCAAGTGTCCCCGAGCCGTACCCTTCCGCCCATTGTCAAGATTCCATGGTTTAAGCAGAAAAAACACTCTACGATGTTAACGAAGCTGTCTATACTATGCAGCTTGTTTTCGTTCCGGGTGGGCTCGGCTGCCCCGATTGGACCTGCGCAACAGGCTGGCTAAGCTTATGATAAATCGTGATCAATCACTTACCACACCCTATCTTCAGTTCAACCGGCAGCAATGGGCCGCTTTGCGTGATACGGTTCCCCTGACGTTAACCCAGGAAGAAATAATAAAACTGAAAGGGATTAACGAAGATCTTTCCCTTGATGAAGTGGCGGAAATTTACCTGCCGCTCTCGCGTTTAATCAATTTCTACATCAGCTCCAATCTGCGCCGCCAGGCGGTATTGGAACAGTTCCTTGGCACCAACGGCCAGCACATCCCATATGTTATCGGCATTGCCGGCAGCGTGGCGGTGGGTAAAAGCACCACCGCGCGCGTATTACAGGCGTTGCTGAGCCGTTGGCCTGAACACCGCTCGGTCGAGCTGGTCACCACCGATGGTTTTTTATATCCCAACCGCGTACTGAAAGAACGGGAATTAATGAAGAAAAAGGGATTCCCGCAATCCTACGATATGCGCAGCCTGGTTAATTTTGTTTCCGAAGTAAAATCAGGCGCCAGTGAAGTTACTGCTCCGGTATATTCCCATCTGATCTACGATATCGTGCCGGAAGATAATAAAGTCATCTCGCAACCCGATATATTAATTCTTGAAGGATTAAACGTGTTGCAGAGTGGCATGGATTATCAGCATGCCTCCCATCATGTTTTTGTTTCCGATTTCGTCGATTTTTCCATTTATGTGGATGCACCGGAAGATTTACTAAAAAGCTGGTATATCAACCGTTTCCTGCGTTTTCGGCAGGGTGCATTTTCCAATCCGCATTCTTACTTTCATAATTATGCCAAGCTGACGGAAGAAGAAGCCGTACAAATTGCCAGCCAGCTTTGGGAAGAAATTAACGGATTAAACCTGAAAGAAAATATCCTGCCCACGCGTGAGCGCGCGAGTCTGATTTTATCCAAAAGCGCCAATCACGCAGTGGGGAATATCAGGCTGCGGAAATAGTCCATAACGTCCGGGCGCGCTGTAATCCATAAATAACAGGAAACGGCGCCCTATAAATCGTCAGTGATTGTCTGTTACGGCATTATTGGCCGTAGCCATATGACCCCGCGCGGGATGAACATGTCAAAGTCCCCGCAGCGAGATTTCACCACCGAGGTAGGCTTTTACCTTACCGTCTTGTTCCAGCAACAAGGCCCCCTGCGCATCGATGCCGCGTGAAATACCTTTGATTTCACGCTCGCCAATCAGCAGCTTAACCGGGCGATGATAAAAGTTATCCAGTGCCTGCCAACGCGTTACGAACGCGGCGAAGCCGTCCCGTTCAAAAATCGGCAATGCCAGCCTGAGCCCGTTGATGAGCTTCGCGGCCAGAGCGTTACGATCGATCTGGATACCCGCTTCCTGTAAATTAATCCAGCCCTGATTGATGACCGGCTCGGCCGTTTCCCTCATCGCCAGGTTAATTCCGGCGCCTATCACCAGATGCGCGGCATCGCCGGCCTTGCCGCTGATCTCCACCAGGATGCCGGCCAGCTTGCGATCGTGCAGATAGAGATCGTTAGGCCATTTCACCCGCACCTCGCGCGCGCCCAGTTCATGCAGCACTTCCGCCATGATGATGCCGATCACCAGGCTAAGGCCGATCGCCGCCGCCGGGCCTTGCTCCAGCCGCCAATACAGGGACAGATAGAGATTGGCGCCAAACGGCGAGACCCATTGCCGGCCGCGCCTCCCCCGTCCCGCCATCTGGTACTCTGCGACACAGGCGTCGCCGGAGCGCAGGACGGCGGTGCGCTCCATCAGGTACTGATTGGTGGAATCAATCACCGGCAGCACCGTGACCCCGCCCCGCGGCAGCAGCGACAGGATTTTCCCCTCATCCAAAAGTTGCAGCGGGGCATAGAGGCGATACCCTTTACCGGGAACGGTGAAAACATCAATACCCCACTCCCGCAGGGTCTGGATATGTTTATTGATGGCCGCGCGGCTCATGCCCAGCGAATCGCCGAACTGCTCGCCGGAGTGGAATTCCCCGTCGGCCAGCAGCCCGATTAATTTTAGCGGAACAGTGATATCTTTCATGACAGAGTATCCACCGCGTCTACTTCACCGCCGGCGGCGATAAACCGCACTTCTGGCTCCAGCCAGACGTTAAACCGTTCCGCTACGCTATTGCGCACCAGTTTCGCCAGCGCGACGATAGCCCGCCCATCAGCCTGGCCGTTATTGATCAATACCAGCGCCTGTTTGGCATGCACCGCGGCGGCGCCCAGCACATAGCCTTTCAGGTCGCACCGATCTATCAGCCATCCCGCCGCCAGTTTTACGCTACCGTCCGGCTGCGGATAGTGCGGCGCATCGGGATACCGTTGCAACAGGCGCCGTGCGTCCTCAGCGCCGACCAGTGGATTTTTAAAAAAGCTGCCGGCATTACCGGTAATGGCGGGGTCGGGTAATTTGCTGCGGCGCATGGCGCAAACGGTATCAAAAACCTGGCGCGGGGTGACGGTCCGGCTATCCAGGCGGACAAGATCGCCGTAGGTAAGCACCGGGCGCCAGGTTTTGTCCAGGGTAAACCCCACCGCCACGATAGCGTAGCTGGCCCGATAACGGTGTTTAAACACACTGTCGCGATAACCGAACCGGCACTCCGCGGCGCTAAGGCGTATCTTCTCGCCGTTATTCAGATCAAGCAGATCGACGTATTCGCATACCGATTCCAGCTCCACGCCGTAGGCGCCGATATTCTGGATGGGCGCAGACCCGACACGGCCGGGGATTAACGCCAGGTTTTCCAGCCCCGCCATGTCCTGCGCCAACGCGAAGGACACCAGTCCATGCCAGTCCTCGCCGGCGCCGACATGCAGATGCCAGGCATGGTTGTCTTCGCTGACCTGTATTCCTTTAATGCGATTTAGCAATACGGTGCCGGCAAAATTTTCCAAAAAAAGGACATTACTGCCGCCGCCCAGCAGCAGTACCGCTCCAGGCCGCCGTTGGGCGTCGCGCCAAAGCGTCAACAATTCAGTTTCGGTATGGGCAGTGGCGATATGGGCGGCTACCGCGTCGATGGCAAAGGTATTCAGGTGTTTTAACGCCACACCATGCATTGTCATGGTAAAAACCTTTCTTAATCACTCTTGAGCCTAGTTTACCCGATCGGGACGGATTTCAGCGACTAACTTTAGCGCCTTCCCGATCTGGCGGGCAGGATTCCGTTACCCCTTAGGGTATGAGGCCGTTATGATAAGAAAAGTGTAAACATGACCAGACTATCTGCATTTTCCCCAACATTTCCTTTTATCACCGTTACGAAACATTGGATTTGCCGTGCTACGCTATTTTAACCACCGATTGATAATGACCAGGAGTATTTAAGATTATAATCTCGCGTACAGGGCTATTATTATCCGCCTCATCGCCAGAGTACTCTCCTTCAGTAATGTAGTGATTACCGTCATCTACAATATTAGGAGAAATCAATTTAACCTTGATGTTTTCACCAAGAGCCTGATTGACTAAATTAACAATAAAAGTGGCGTCGCCGCTATTACTACCCGTGGAATTATTGTTATCAAAAAAGAGGCCTTGGTTTTCACTTCCTGGTTTTACTGCATCATAAAACATACGCAGCTCAAATGCTTTATGCCCGATAGAGCCGGTAATTCCTTTATCGTGGTAAATACACTGGACAATGGAATGAAATAAGCAATTGTTATTCTCACCACTACTATCCCGTATAACATATCCCGTTTCAAAGAGATACTTTTCTAACGCCGGCATCGCGCTGAGATGGGCCATTGCCTGCGTTTCGAGCTGTACCGTATTCTTATTTGCCTCGGCTGCAGGCCCTGCCATGCCCACACGGCCATTTCCTACGGAAGTGGTGCTGGCCAAACTTGCTTCCATTGCTCGCCTGATCTCCTCATCTTCAAGGGCGCTTTGCTGGCTGGCAGCCAGTGCCCTTAGGAAATCATCATCCTTTTCACCGGAGGGCAGGTTAGCGGAGGACAAACTGGCGTCAATGGTTTGCCTTAATACAACGTCTTCATTTAAACTCGCCATACTCCGTAACAATACCGCTGACAAATCGGGGTCATCATCGGTGCTTGCGCTAGCACCTATAATCAGTGGTAAGCTTACATTACTTACTTCTGACAATATCCGACCATTCGGAAGTTCCTTTAGAGAACAAAGTGGCTGATTATTCATCCCCAATACATATGGGTTGTTAATCTCTCTATGGTTATTGATCATTTCATAAAAATCCTGACTGATTTAATTGTGTCTCATAATATAGATCAGCCCATAAACAGTAATCAAACAACCATCCGGTCTATTATAAATACTCGCTTTGATGATAATATTAATCTTGAGTATTTAGTAAAATATCAGCAATTTTATTACATAAACTATTAAAAGATGATATTGGGATAAATATATTATATAAAGCGGCCATTTACTATTATCACACTATGGCCTATTTTATTATATGCCTGGCTGCGACAGCCGCCTTAGGGCCGTCGCCTGCGGCTCCGTTCCACCGACGTTGCCGGTGGTCCTACTCTCTTACTCGAGTAGCGAACCGCCAGGGTTACGCACATGAAAAAGCCCTCTGTTTGCACAGAGGGCTTCGTCAATTGGATGCCTGGCAGTTCCCTACTCTCGCATGGGGAGACCCCACACTACCATCGGCGCTACGGCGTTTCACTGCTGAGTTCGGCATGGGGTCAGGTGGGACCACCGCGCTAGTGCCGCCAGGCAAATTCGTTTACCAACCGTCATCCTGTTACTGATGACCATCGGCCTTTATCCGGAACTTCGCTGAAAATTCTCTCGCCACCCCTCGGGGCAACGCTCTCTTCGCGTCAAACACTTTAGGTGTTGTAAGGTTAAGCCTCACGGGTCATTAGTATCGGTTAGCTCAACGCATCGCTGCGCTTACACACCCGACCTATCAACGTCATCGTCTTTAACGTCCCTTCAGGTGGCTTAAAGCCACAGGGAAGACTCATCTCGAGGCAAGTTTCCCGCTTAGATGCTTTCAGCGGTTATCTCTTCCGCACGTAGCTACCGGGCAATGCCATTGGCATGACAACCCGAACACCAGTGGTGCGTCCACTCCGGTCCTCTCGTACTAGGAGCAGCCCCTCTCAATCTTCCAACGCCCACGGCAGATAGGGACCGAACTGTCTCACGACGTTCTAAACCCAGCTCGCGTACCACTTTAAATGGCGAACAGCCATACCCTTGGGACCTACTTCAGCCCCAGGATGTGATGAGCCGACATCGAGGTGCCAAACACCGCCGTCGATATGAACTCTTGGGCGGTATCAGCCTGTTATCCCCGGAGTACCTTTTATCCGTTGAGCGATGGCCCTTCCATTCAGAACCACCGGATCACTAAGACCTGCTTTCGCACCTGCTCGAGCCGTCACTCTCGCAGTCAAGCTAGCTTATGCCTTTGCACTAACCTCACGATGTCCGACCGTGATTAGCTAACCTTCGTGCTCCTCCGTTACTCTTTAGGAGGAGACCGCCCCAGTCAAACTACCCACCAGACACTGTCCTCGACCCAGATTATGGGCCGGAGTTAGAACATCAAACATTAAAGGGTGGTATTTCAAGGTTGGCTCCATGCAGACTGGCGTCCACACTTCAAAGCCTCCCACCTATCCTACACATCAAGGCTCAATGTTCAGTGTCAAGCTATAGTAAAGGTTCACGGGGTCTTTCCGTCTTGCCGCGGGTACACTGCATCTTCACAGCGAGTTCAATTTCACTGAGTCTCGGGTGGAGACAGCCTGGCCATCATTACGCCATTCGTGCAGGTCGGAACTTACCCGACAAGGAATTTCGCTACCTTAGGACCGTTATAGTTACGGCCGCCGTTTACCGGGGCTTCGATCAAGAGCTTCTCCTTACGGATAACCCCATCAATTAACCTTCCGGCACCGGGCAGGCGTCACACCGTATACGTCCACTTTCGTGTTTGCACAGTGCTGTGTTTTTAATAAACAGTTGCAGCCAGCTGGTATCTGCGACTGGCTTCAGCTCGGGGAGCAAGTCCCTCCACCTAATGCCAGCGTGCCTTCTCCCGAAGTTACGGCACCATTTTGCCTAGTTCCTTCACCCGAGTTCTCTCAAGCGCCTTGGTATTCTCTACCTGACCACCTGTGTCGGTTTGGGGTACGATTCGATGTGACCTGGAGCTTAGAGGCTTTTCCTGGAAGCGTAGCATCAATTCCTTCACCACCGTAGTGGCTCGTTATCACGCCTCAGTGTTGAATGAAAAAGCGGATTTACCTGCTCTTTCCACCTTCACGCTTAAACCGGGACAACCGTCGCCCGGCGAACCTAGCTTTCTCCGTCCCCCCTTCGCAGTCACACCCAGTACAGGAATATTAACCTGTTTCCCATCGACTACGCCTTTCGGCCTCGCCTTAGGGGTCGACTCACCCTGCCCCGATTAACGTTGGACAGGAACCCTTGGTCTTCCGGCGAGCGGGCTTTTCACCCGCTTTATCGTTACTTATGTCAGCATTCGCACTTCTGATACCTCCAGCAGCCCTCACAGGCCACCTTCGCAGGCTTACAGAACGCTCCCCTACCCAACAATACCCGAAGGTATCGCTGCCGCAGCTTCGGTGCATGGTTTAGCCCCGTTACATCTTCCGCGCAGGCCGACTCGACCAGTGAGCTATTACGCTTTCTTTAAATGATGGCTGCTTCTAAGCCAACATCCTGGCTGTCTGTGCCTTCCCACATCGTTTCCCACTTAACCATGACTTTGGGACCTTAGCTGGCGGTCTGGGTTGTTTCCCTCTTCACGACGGACGTTAGCACCCGCCGTGTGTCTCCCGTGGTAACATTCTTCGGTATTCGCAGTTTGCATCGGGTTGGTAATCCGGGGTGGACCCCTAGCCGAAACAGTGCTCTACCCCCGAAGATGAATTCACGAGGCGCTACCTAAATAGCTTTCGGGGAGAACCAGCTATCTCCCGGTTTGATTGGCCTTTCACCCCCAGCCACAAGTCATCCGCTAATTTTTCAACATTAGTCGGTTCGGTCCTCCAGTTAGTGTTACCCAACCTTCAACCTGCCCATGGCTAGATCACCGGGTTTCGGGTCTATACCCTGCAACTTAACGCCCAGTTAAGACTCGGTTTCCCTACGGCTCCCCTAAACGGTTAACCTTGCTACAGAATATAAGTCGCTGACCCATTATACAAAAGGTACGCAGTCACCCTGATAAATCAAGGCTCCCACTGCTTGTACGTACACGGTTTCAGGTTCTATTTCACTCCCCTCGCCGGGGTTCTTTTCGCCTTTCCCTCACGGTACTGGTTCACTATCGGTCAGTCAGGAGTATTTAGCCTTGGAGGATGGTCCCCCCATCTTCAGACAGGATATCACGTGTCCCGCCCTACTCATCGAGCTCACAGCACTTGTACCTTCGGATACGGGGCTATCACCCTGTGTTGCCGGACTTTCCAGACCGTTCTCCTGATACAAATGCTGATGGTGACTCTGGGCTGTTCCCCGTTCGCTCGCCGCTACTAGGGGAATCTCGGTTGATTTCTTTTCCTCGGGGTACTGAGATGTTTCAGTTCCCCCGGTTCGCCTCAATACGCTATGGATTCACGTAATGATAGTGCAACGAATTGCACTGGGTTTCCCCATTCGGACATCGCCGGCTGATAGCGCTTCATATCAGCTCACCGGCGCATTTCGCGGATTAGCACGTCCTTCATCGCCTCTGACTGCCTAGGCATCCACCGTGTACGCTTATTCACTTAACCTCACAACCCTAAAGTGTCTGTGTTGCGACTGGCTGCACACTGCCATGGCATCGTTGCGCGGTGCTCGCCATGCTCATGGACATTGAGTCCACTCCGCTGGCTGCGCGCCGTGCGCCTTGCCCTGACACTGTTCGCACAGTCTCACCCTGGTGAGAGTAAACCCTCGCCTGGGCTACAGAGATTGCCATCGACACGGCAATCATTAGGTTTGCTTGCTTTGAGAGAATCGCATACTGATTTTGCTCAGCATGTTTTTTTCAAATTTTCAGCTTGTTCCGGATTGTTAAAGAGCATGTATTTCGCAGCATACTCATAAGAGTGTGCTCTGAAATAAATAAGAAAAACCAGACAATCTTACCACCCATCCCATCAGGAAATGGTGGAGCTAAGCGGGATCGAACCGCTGACCCCCTGCGTGCAAAGCAGGTGCTCTCCCAGCTGAGCTATAGCCCCAAGTCGTTTAACCTTTTAACATCAACCAGACTCTTTCCCGCACTGAAATTGCTGTGCATCAATTAAGCTACAAAGCAATGGCATTTAGAAAGGAGAACAACTTGATAGCCCATTCGTTTCCAGGCAAGGCGTGGGGTCACGAAGTTTATTGAAATAAACGAGTGGCGCCGCAACGCAGCATGGGAAGGAATGGTAGGCCTGAGTGGACTCGAACCACCGACCTCACCCTTATCAGGGGTGCGCTCTAACCACCTGAGCTACAAGCCTATAGAAGGTTTTTCTTGCTCGTTACAGTTATCAGACAATCTGTGTGGACACTACACAATCTAGTATCTATTTCGGTAAGGAGGTGATCCAACCGCAGGTTCCCCTACGGTTACCTTGTTACGACTTCACCCCAGTCATGAATCACAAAGTGGTAAGCGCCCTCCCGAAGGTTAAGCTACCTACTTCTTTTGCAACCCACTCCCATGGTGTGACGGGCGGTGTGTACAAGGCCCGGGAACGTATTCACCGTGGCATTCTGATCCACGATTACTAGCGATTCCGACTTCATGGAGTCGAGTTGCAGACTCCAATCCGGACTACGACGCACTTTGTGAGGTCCGCTTACTCTCGCGAGTTCGCTTCTCTTTGTATGCGCCATTGTAGCACGTGTGTAGCCCTACTCGTAAGGGCCATGATGACTTGACGTCATCCCCACCTTCCTCCGGTTTGTCACCGGCAGTCTCCTTTGAGTTCCCACCATTACGTGCTGGCAACAAAGGATAAGGGTTGCGCTCGTTGCGGGACTTAACCCAACATTTCACAACACGAGCTGACGACAGCCATGCAGCACCTGTCTCAGAGCTCCCGAAGGCACGTTCGCATCTCTGCAAACTTCTCTGGATGTCAAGAGTAGGTAAGGTTCTTCGCGTTGCATCGAATTAAACCACATGCTCCACCGCTTGTGCGGGCCCCCGTCAATTCATTTGAGTTTTAACCTTGCGGCCGTACTCCCCAGGCGGTCGATTTAACGCGTTAGCTCCGAAAGCCACGGCTCAAGGCCACAACCTTCAAATCGACATCGTTTACAGCGTGGACTACCAGGGTATCTAATCCTGTTTGCTCCCCACGCTTTCGTACCTGAGCGTCAGTCTTCGTCCAGGGGGCCGCCTTCGCCACCGGTATTCCTCCAGATCTCTACGCATTTCACCGCTACACCTGGAATTCTACCCCCCTCTACGAGACTCTAGCCTGCCAGTTTCAAATGCAGTTCCCGGGTTAAGCCCGGGGATTTCACATCTGACTTAACAGACCGCCTGCGTACGCTTTACGCCCAGTAATTCCGATTAACGCTCGCACCCTCCGTATTACCGCGGCTGCTGGCACGGAGTTAGCCGGTGCTTCTTCTGCGGGTAACGTCAATCAACAAGGTTATTAACCTTATCGCCTTCCTCCCCGCTGAAAGTGCTTTACAACCCGAAGGCCTTCTTCACACACGCGGCATGGCTGCATCAGGCTTGCGCCCATTGTGCAATATTCCCCACTGCTGCCTCCCGTAGGAGTCTGGACCGTGTCTCAGTTCCAGTGTGGCTGGTCATCCTCTCAGACCAGCTAGGGATCGTCGCCTAGGTGAGCCATTACCTCACCTACTAGCTAATCCCATCTGGGTTCATCCGATGGCGTGAGGCCCGAAGGTCCCCCACTTTGGTCTTGCGACGTTATGCGGTATTAGCTACCGTTTCCAGTAGTTATCCCCCACCATCAGGCAGATCCCCAGACATTACTCACCCGTCCGCCGCTCGCCGGCAAAGTAGCAAGCTACTTCCCGCTGCCGCTCGACTTGCATGTGTTAGGCCTGCCGCCAGCGTTCAATCTGAGCCATGATCAAACTCTTCAATTAAAAGCTTGATGCTCAAAGATTGTCATACTGTTAATCTTATGAATTAACTGTTTGTTCACTCTTCAAGACTTGGTATTTTGTGTTTCGATACGGTCTTGTGAGTGCCCACACAGATTGTCTGATAAATTGTTAAAGAGCATGGCCAGCGTGCATCAATCTCACCTGGCGCGGGTTGCGTATATTACGTTTTCCCGCTGAAGAGTCAAGCTTTTATTTGCCCGAACCGGGCGCTTTTCCCTTCCCGACCCGGCATCGCGTTAGCGTTTGTTCCCGGTCAGTGGAGGCGCATTATAGGGACTTTCCCCAGCCTGACAAGTACTTATTTCACATATTGCGCCGACCGCTGAATTATCACACAACCGCAGGCTGCATCGGCAATTTTTCCAGCGAAACGAAGCCATAGCGCTGTAATACCGGTACCAGCTCCATGGCCTGCGGTGAAGCCACCAGGCAATAGGCCTGGTTCGCTTCCGTCGAATAAGCACCGTCTATTTCATGGGCGATAAGCCAGGCCGCGCGTTTGGCGATCGCTGAACCGGAATCCACCAGCCGGGTACCGTCCGGCAACACCGCTTTAAGCTCGTCGCCTAATAATGGAAAATGGGTACAACCAAGGACCACAGTGTCGGGCGGCTCGGGAAGCCGCAACCAGGGGCGCAGGATTTTCTGCAGCACCGGCAGGGCGATGGTTTCGCCATGAAGCTTGGCTTCAGCAAGCTCCACCAGCTCGGCGGATCCAAGCGTAATGATATGGCAATCCGCGGCGAATTTAGCGATCAGCTCATGGGTATAGCTACGGTGCACGGTGGCGCGGGTAGCCAACAGCCCGACGATACCATTACGGGTTAGCTTGGCGGCGGGTTTTATCGCCGGCACTACGCCGACAATAGGGCACTCAAACCGCTCGCGCAGGGCCGGCAGGGAAATGGTGCTGGCGGTATTGCAGGCGACAATCACCATATCAAGCACGTGCAGGCGCTGCACCGCCGCAACGATATTCACGACCCGCTGGACAATAAAGTCTTCCGGCTTTTCGCCATACGGAAAAGCCTCATTGTCGAATACGTAGATATAATGCGGGTCCGGCAACAGTTGCCGCACTTCATCATAGATAGATAAACCGCCCACGCCAGAGTCGAAAATCAGGATCGTGGGCCGTTTGATGTTGCTACCGTCAGAAGGAATAAGTTCCGGTGAGATAAAATTCTCGCTCTGCGGTCTGGTAGCCATAAGCCGTCTCATAGTCTTTGTCGAACAGATTGGCTATTCTACCACGAACCGTCAGATGGGGGGTTAGCGGATAAGAGGCGGCGATGTCCCACAAACTGACGCCGCCCATTCGCACCCGGTCATTCGTGTTGTAGTTGGTATCGTAACGCTCGCCGAGATAACGGTAGTTAAGCGACCAGTCGATATCGGCCACCTGCCAATCCAGCTGATATTTCACCTGCTGCTTGGCGCGTCGCGCCAGCACCTGATTGGTGGTGGCGTCGCGGGGATCGAGGTACTCCAGCGTCAGTTGATGCTGCAGCGGGCCGGTATAGACCGAGCCGGTCCATTCCACACCTTTGATCCGCGCCTTGCCGATATTCTTATAAGTGTCGTCGTTGGTGTCATAATCAATCAGGTTGTCGATATCGTTGCGGTATGCCGAGACGCGCCAGGTCAGCGGGCCGGTCAGCCCTTCCATCCCGCCCTCCCACTGCTTGCTCTCCTCGGGTTTTAAATCTTCGTTGCCGCCAAAACCACTGTAAAGCTGACTCAGGTTGGGTGCCTTGTAGGCGGTGCCGTAAGACCCGATAAGCCGGTAGCCCTCAATGAACTCCCAGGCGGCGCTGGTTTGCCACGTGCCGTGCCAGCCGAACTGCGAATTATCATCACCGCGCACCGCGCCCTCGAGGGTAACCGGCCCGACAAGCTGCGAAGCGGTGGCGTAGATACCGGTATTGCGTTGCTCATAGCCGTCGGTAAGGTAACCGGTGCCTGGTTCGGTGGTCTGCTTTTGCCAGTCCACCCCAGCGCCTGCCGTGCCATGGCCTGTCTGCAGGGTATTGCTCCACTGCGCATTATACTGTTTGGAATCGTCAAGGGTGGCGGAGGCGGAATAGGGTCCATATTGAGGATCGTAGTTATAATCCTGAGTATGGTTATAGCTAAAGGACAGCTGCGACGCGTAGATCCCGTCCTGGTAACGCATGCCGGTATCGTAAGTACGGCTGTAGAGTTTACGGGTATCGGGCAGCGCGTCAAAATGATCAGGGTCGGTATAGGCGTAGCTGCCGTCATAGCCGCTGCGGTTGTCGTAGCCATAGGCGCGGGCAAAACCGCTGAACTGCTGGTTAAAGATATGATCAAGCGAGGCAAACAGCGTTTTGCTCATAAAACCATCGCGGTCGGGCTGCGCGGGATCGCCATAGGTATCCGGCAGGTTGGCGCGCACATCAAAACCATGGGTATAGGTATAGTTGCCCGCAACGGTGGCGGTGGTGTCCTCTCCAAGCTGTTGCTGAGTGGAGCCATCATAGGTTTGATAGCCATGGGACCCTATGCCGGTGCTGAGGGTGGTGCCCGGCTGCTCGCGTGTGGTAATGATATTCACCACGCCGCCGATGGCGTCCGACCCATAGACCGCGGAACGCGGGCCACGGATATATTCGATGCGCTGCACCAGGGACAGCGGAATCTGGCTAAGGTCGGAAGAACCTGAGATGCCGGCCTGGTTCAGCCTCACGCCGTCTATCAGCACCAGGGCATGGCTTGAATCGGTGCCGCGGATAAACAGTGAGCTTTGCTGCCCCAATCCGCCGGATTGGGCGATATCCACGCCCGGCAGACGGCTTAGCGCTTCGGCCACCGATTTGATCTGGCCGCGGTCGATATCGCTGCGGGTAACCACGCTGGTCGGTGCCAGTACGGTGGATATTGGCTGGGGAAAACGGTTGGCGGATACGACCATCATTTGCGCGGCCTGATCCTGGGCGCCGTCTTGCGCCCACCCGGAGAATGCCGTGACGCAGAGCGCCAGCAGCACGGTATTGTTAATCTTAGGCATTGCCATAGCATCCAAATGATAAAATAGGATGCCGCAGGTTCCATGTTTGATGGCTCGCGATAAACAGGGATATTGCGACAGAATACCGGCAGGTTTTCGGGCTTGGGATGCGTATAATACGCCAGGCGACGACTTCCCATCATAAAGACAGTGTCTGCTTGCGCGATCGCCCTGAAGTCCCCTTACCGCTGCGCGTCAGCTCCAGCTTTCCACTGGATTCCCTTTTAACTTACGAAAGACCGGACAATAATCCTACAATCAAAGAGATAAGCATGTCTATAGCACTAATAATCAAACTATTTATAAGCGCAACAACACTGGACATCACCGGTTTATCCCCTACAATCCCCCATAAAGTGGTACAAATAACGGATATTAGCGAGAGATCATCATGACCGACGAGACGTTACCCATTAGCGCGTATGAAACCCAACTGGCGGAAAAAGCCGCTCGACTGAACGCGATGATGGCGGCGTTTCAGGCGCCCGAGGCGGAAATATTCCGCTCGCAGCCCGAACATTACCGGATGCGTGCTGAATTCCGGGTCTGGCATGATGAGCAGGATTTGTATCATATAATGTTTGATCAGCAGACCAAGGACCGGATCCGCATCGATCACTTCGCCGCCGGCGGCGAACTGATGAACCGATTGATGGTCGCCATGATGGACGCATTGCGGCCATCGCCGATCCTGCGGCGCAAGCTGTTCCAGCTTGATTACCTGACGACCCTGAGCGGTGAAGCGGTGATTACCCTTATCTATCATCGTCCGTTAGACGACGAATGGCGCGAGCATGCGGGCGCGCTGCGCGATCATCTGAGGACGCAGGGTTTTGCGGTCAACCTGATTGGCCGCGCCACCAAAACCAAAATTTGCCTGGACCGTGATTATGTCGATGAGCGCTTGCCGGTGGCGGGACGGGAAATCATTTACCGTCAAATCGAAAATAGCTTTACCCAACCCAACGCCGCCGTGAATATCCAGATGCTTGAGTGGGCGCTCTCGGCCACTGAACCGGCACAAGGGGATCTGCTGGAGCTGTATTGCGGCAACGGCAATTTTTCCCTGGCGCTGGCGGGCAATTTTAACCGGGTGCTGGCCACGGAAATAGCCAAGCCTTCGGTGGAAGCGGCACAGTTTAATATCGCCGCCAATCGAATGACCAACGTGCAGATTATCCGCATGTCGGCTGAGGAGTTTACCCAAGCCATGCAAGGGGTGCGGGAGTTTACCCGCCTGAAGGACATCGACCTGGCAAGCTACCGCTGCGAAACCATATTTGTCGACCCGCCGCGCAGCGGGTTGGATGATGCCACCGTCAGGCTGGTGCAGGGGTATCCGCGCATCCTGTATATCTCATGTAACCCGGAATCGTTGTGCGGTAATTTGACAACGTTGGCGGAAACCCACCGTATCGAACGATTGGCGCTGTTTGATCAATTTCCTTATACCCGCCATATGGAATGCGGAGTGCTGTTAACCGCCAAAACGCAGCCATAGATCAATGGCACCTAAAATGAGGCTCTTACGCATGCTTCGTGCCCGCCTAGAGCCGCTGATTCCCCTTAAAGGATGTTTATTTGTCGCTCTCATAGTCAATGCTGGTGACATTTCAGCTTGACCGACCGCCCCCGGGGTGCGGACAGCAAAGGCGCTGAACTAGCAATCGAAGCCTAAAGCGGTATCGTTTATCTTCATGAGACCGAGATAAAATAACGCACCCATAAAAAAACTGACCATGGACATCTTTAACATGCCAGGCTTATGATTAAACTGGTTATGGGCGGCTTGATAAACATAATCTATTACAAAGGCTGCAGCGCCGGCCATAAGTCCGGTCATGAAACAATTTACCAGCGTATTTTCAAATAGCTCGTGGCGCCACTGTTCTGTATCGCATCTCGTGCGGATTTCACTGCATATCTCCTTCAACTCTGCGCAAGACTTTTCCATCGCTAACGTTTTATCAATGTTAATCCTGCAATCTTGCAGCGGTTTCCAGCATCCTTCCAACTCAAGCTGGAAGTAGCATCGGTCGGCCCTTGCGGCTTTCAGGCTACCTAACAAATCATAAATTAACTTATTTGTTAATGATACGGTAAGCGGGATGGAAATCACCGATAAAGGATTAGAGCAACAAAACGCCGTGGCGGAATTGCAGGCACGTGCCAATTTCGTCATCAACTTAAAAAATTTGCTTGTCGTATTATTGTGATATTTATCGGCATGAGACACTTGGCTGACCATCCCGGCATTATTCTTTTCTCGATTATTAATTTCAGGGTTCATATAATGATTCCTCGGCAAGGGATTAAATGGCATAACGATGTAAAAAGACGAAAGCGCTGATAGACTATTTTCACAAATAAAGGTTAAACTCCCCGAAGCCGGTAATATCCCTAACAACCGCCCGGGTCGGTGCCTGCAAGCGGCAAAATTGATCCCGAAGTTAGCCGGTTCGCTTACAGTAGCCGCCTGACCAGATTAACTATCCTATTGGGTAATATTGTCCAGTTCAATGTCGATAAAGTTTGTATAAGCCACACCGGCTAAAGCGCCTACGATAAAACCAATTCCTACGGTATAAAAAACACTATCACGATGACGCAGCGGATCCGCACCACAAAATGATTTGCATGATTCTAGCGCACAGCCTGCGGCGAATCCCGCAGCGCCGCCGCCCAACATGCCGATGCTCAAACCCAGGCCCATGATTTTGCCTTTCCATTCCCTGACGTCCAGATGGGTAACGGGGGGCGGCTTGCTGATATTTTGGATTGAAACAGCGATAAGCCGTTGGGCGCCAAAGACGATACCTATTGCCGACGCGGCAGACAAAGTGACTACAGACAGGGTCTTGATAAAGGGTAAGGCGCTGTTGGCCGCGCCGCTAAATGATCTGGCAAAACGCGTAACGCCCTGACCGAAACCATTATCCCCCTGGCTAATCTCCTCTAAAGGGCAATGGGTTGTTGTGGTCGGCATTGTTGGGTCTGAGACAGGCATCATTAACTCCTATCAATACTAACTAATTTTCTATTACATAAAATCGATCCGAAGATAAACTGAAGGCTGATATTTCTACCTATCATCATAAGAATACCCCCCGCCATAGGCCTTTTTAAGAATCACAGATAATTAAGCGCACTTGAAAAGTGAGGGTACCATAACAAGCCTAGAGAGAAATAGAATAAGGCGACTATACAGTACATAGCTAATGGAACTCTAGCAATACGATTAAAATTAAATAACTTATTAATTAACGAGTTTATATTACCGAGCGTAAACCCAGCGACAAAACAAGCCGCCATGATACCCATACATAGCTTATAGTTGAAAATATTATACTGCGGATCATATATCTGCAAGCTGGTAGAACCCATAGGGGGTGCTTCATTTCGGTTGGTCACAATAGAAATTCCTCGGAAATAGCTATTTGCCGACAGCGCCGTGGACAGGGCAACCCCTGCTTTATAGCAAATTTTAGGTAGCGTCATTACAGCATTGTTGACCTGGACTAATGGCTGGGAAAACAGGGGGCGCGCAGAAAACTCATCGTCAGTCTCATCATCCGATGAAATATAAAAAAAATTGTCATGTATTATTTTATTACTAATATTTATGTTGGAGAAATTAGAATTACACATAATTAACACCCTATTTTACTTGAAGTAAAACTTCATTTGCTTATATTTTACAAGGCTAACCGCAGGAAAAAAACTTTACTATAAATACATAAAAAACAACAGGAGAGAATATCTTAATGAAAATTTTTGTATAGCATTCAAAAAAATTAATAATTATACTTTTCTCTTTGATAAATTAGCAACCTTTGAGCATAGCGGAGTTCATTTTGTAAAACGACGGATTATACGTCATTTAAAAATAGCAGATGCGGTCTTCGCGTTCAGTATTGGCTATTGTTTAATAATCCAGGCTCAAGAAATTTATGAATCCCGTTGGATTTTGTCTAGCCGTTTCAATTTGCGCCCAATCCAGAATACCAGGACCACCATCAGGATGGCTGGAATAAAATTTGAGCCGATAACCGGGTATTCCACCCGGATAATAGCACTGTACATCAACAGGCCCAGCAGGAAGCTTACCGCCGCCAGGGAAGGATAACCCTCCGGCATGGCGCAGTCGCGATAATGATGGTGCAGGCAGTATACCGACAGCACCAGCGAAATCAGCGGGAAGATGGAAAAAGGCACAATAGTGCTGAACAGGGCCGCGAAGGAGCCGTTAATGGATAAACCGGCAATCAGCGCCAATAGGAGCGTGCCTTTTTCACCCAGGGGTCGTGTCGTCATATTATCTACCTGCTTGCGTCAAAAGAGAGGGCGGTCGACTTTTCCTGTTCCCGGCGATACCAGTAAAACGCGCCCTTCGAAATCATGCGCAACTGAAGGACCAGCCTCTCTTCCAGCAGCCTGCGCTGATTGACGTCCACGTCCAGCGCTTCCGCGCCGGCGTTAAAGACAATGATAACCATGGCCTCGGCCTGGGCTTCGGTGAAGCTGCGCGGCATATGGTTTTCCAGCTCGAGGTAATCGGCCAACTCCGCGATAAAATGCTGTATTTCCCGGGCGACGGCGGCGCGAAACGCCGCCGAAGTGCCGGATCGCTCGCGTAGCAACAGGCGAAAGGCGTTAGGGTTATTGCCGATAAACTCCATAAACGTGGCCACCGACGTACGGATAACGCTGCCGCCTTTAGCGATACGCTGGCGCGCCTGGCGCATCAGTTGGCGCAGCATCAGGCCGCTTTCGTCCACCATGGTCAGGCCCAGTTCATCGACATCGCGAAAGTGGCGATAGAACGAGGTGGGCGCAATGCCGGCTTCACGGGCTACTTCGCGCAGGCTCAGGCTGGCAAAACTACGCTCGGCGCTTAACTGGCTAAAGGCCGCTTCGACAAGGGAACGACGGGTCCGCTCTTTTTGTTGCGCTCTGACGCCCATAGTCCTGACCTGCCCCACATTACCGGTAAAAATGCCACTATATCAAAATTTGTTGCAACAGCGTTGATACAAACTGCGAATTTTGACGTAATGTTGTTCGCCGTAGGCGCCGGTGCCATAGACCAAGAAAAAAGGCCGTGAAGATTGGGATCTCCCGTCTACAATGTTACATTGACGTTGTGATTTTGTATAAATATAGGCTAAGCCGGTATGCAACCACAGTACGATTACGATGCCATTATCATTGGTTCAGGCCCGGGTGGGGAAGGCGCCGCCATGGGCCTGACGAAACAGGGCGCCCGCGTCGCGGTTATCGAACGCTATAACAGCGTCGGCGGCGGCTGTACCCATTGGGGGACCATTCCCTCCAAGGCGCTGCGCCAGGCGGTTAGCCGGATTATCGAATTTAACCAGAATCCGCTGTATAACGGTAGTCAACATCTGCCGCGCGCCAGCTTCGCCGATATCCTGCATCACGCCGATAGCGTGATAAAACAGCAGATCCGGATGCGCCAGGGATTTTATGAACGTAATCAGTGCCGGATTATTACCGGCGACGCGACTTTTGTCGATGCCCATACCGTCAAGGTCCAGTATCCGGATAATACCGCCGAGCATTTCAGCGCGGCGCATATCGTTATCGCCTGTGGTTCCCGTCCGTATCACCCCAACGATGTCGATTTCACCCATCCGCGCATTTATGACAGCGATTCCATCCTGGATTTAAAGCACGATCCGCAGCATGTGATTATTTATGGCGCCGGCGTGATCGGCTGTGAATATGCATCAATCTTTCGCGGCATGAACGTCAAGGTGGATCTGATCAATACGCGCGACAGGCTGTTGGCCTTTCTCGACCAGGAAATGTCGGACGCGCTGTCATACCATTTTTGGGAAAACGGCGTGGTTATCCGCCATAACGAAGAATATGAAAAAATCGAAGGCACCGAGAATGGCGTGGAAGTCCACTTCCGTTCCGGCAAAAGGATGCGCGCGGACTGCCTGCTGTATGCCAATGGGCGCACCGGCAATACCGATTCGCTGTCCCTTGGCAACGTGGGACTGGAGGCGGACAGCCGGGGGCTGATTAAAGTCAACAGCATGTACCAGACCGCCCTGACGCATATTTACGCCGTCGGCGATGTTATCGGCTACCCAAGCCTTGCCTCGGCCGCTTATGACCAGGGGCGAATCGCCGCACAGGTGATCATCAAGGGCCAGGCCAATGTGCAGCTGATTGAAAATATACCCACCGGTATCTATACCATTCCCGAAATCAGCTCGGTGGGTAAAACCGAACAGGAATTAACGCTGCTGAAGGTGCCGTACGAAGTGGGACGGGCGCAGTTCAAGCATCTGGCGCGCGCGCAGATTGTCGGCATGAATGTCGGCAGCCTGAAAATCCTTTTTCACCGTGATACCCGGCAGATACTCGGCATCCACTGCTTTGGCGAGCGCGCCGCGGAGATCATCCATATCGGCCAGGCCATCATGGAGCAAAAAGGCGAAGGCAATACTATCGATTATTTCGTTAATACCACCTTCAACTATCCCACCATGGCGGAAGCCTTCCGTGTGGCGGCGCTGAACGGCTTAAACCGCCTCTTTTAAGTCGGTACCCATATAGGCCTGCATATGGGTGCGTATCGACTCGGCCAACTGCTCATAGCGGGCGCGCAGCGGTGAGCCGGGCCGGTAGACCAACGCCACGGTGCGTTTCGGCTCGGGTTTATAGCATTTCATATAACAGACGCCGTCACGCTTACGCTCATTAGGCACCGCCAATGCGGGCAGCAAGGTAATGCCGCTGCCGGCCGCCACCATGTTGCGCAGGGTTTCCAGGCTGGTGGCGCGAAAATGCGTATCCTCGTCGGCGCCGGCCTGGAAGCAGAAGCCCAGCGCCTGATCGCGCAGGCAATGGCCGTCTTCCAGCATCAACAGCTTCTCCCCCGATAAATCCGACATCGGCACACGTTCACGGTCCGCCCAGGGATGATCGGCATAAACAGCCAGTTGCATCGGTTCATCGAATAACGGGATTTCGATAAAAGCTTCGCTCTCTTTTACCAAGGCCAAGATGGCGCAATCGAGTTTGCCGCTGTCCAGTTGCAGCAGCAGTTGACTGGTCTGGGCCTCGTGCAGGTACATTTCCAGCTTTGGGTAGGTCTCATGCAGGGTGGGGATAATATGCGGCAGTAAATAGGGGCCGACGGTAGGGATCAGGCCGATATGCAATGGGCCGGACATGGACTCCCCCTGCTGGCTGGCCATCTCGCGCAGTATTTTCACTTCGCGCAGGACCGTGCGGGCCTGATCCACCAGCAGCAGCCCGGCCTGGGTGAACAGGACCTTACGGCTGGTGCGCTCCAGCAGCATCACGCCCAGTTCGTCTTCCAGCTTACGAATCTGGCCGCTCAGGGTGGGCTGGCTGACATGACTGGCATCGGCCGCCCGTCGGAAATGACGGTGCTCGGCCAGGGCCACCAAATACTCAAGATCGCGAATATTCATTAACATCCTCCGTGCCGCGATAGTTCGCGTCGATAGATAGGATAGCAATCAACGATTATCCCTATCAATAGTTAATCTTAATAATAATTCCCGCGCAGTATGACAAGCTGTTAAAGTCACTTTTTTCTTTTCTGTTAAGAGGTTCTTCAATGTTTAGTAGTCATGAAGGCAAGAAAGTCCCATCGGTTACTTTCCACACCCGTAAGGATGACAACTGGGTCGATATCTCTTCCGACGAACTGTTCAAGCATAAAACGGTTATCGTATTTTCACTGCCGGGCGCCTTTACGCCTACCTGCTCCTCCAGCCATTTACCGCGCTACAATGAGCTGGCCGGGTTATTCCACAAGCACGGCGTGGACAGCATCGTCTGTATTTCGGTTAACGATACGTTTGTCATGAACGCCTGGCAAGCCGACCAAAACGCCGAACATATTACCTTTATCCCCGACGGCAACGGTGAATTTACCCAGGGCATGGGCATGCTGGTGGAAAAAGCCGAGCTGGGATTCGGCCCGCGCTCATGGCGTTATTCGATGCTGGTACGCGACGGCGTGGTGGAAAAAATGTTTGTTGAACCGAACAAACCGGGCGACCCGTTCGAAGTTTCCGACGCCGATACCATGCTGTGTTACCTGGCGCCGGAATGCAAAGTCCAGGAATCCGTTTCGCTGTTTACCAAACCAGGCTGTCCGTTCTGCGCCAAAGCCAAGCAGATGCTGCGCGACAACGGAATCCAGTATGAAGAAATCTCATTGGGTAAAGACGCCACCACCGTCAGTCTGCGCGCGGTAACCGGCCGTTCCACCGTGCCGCAGGTGTTTATCGGCGGGCGCCATATCGGCGGCAGCGAAGAGCTGGAAGCGTTTTTACTGCAACCGGCCTGACAGCTACGCCAAACGTTTTTTCGCCTCGGCAATGGCGGCCGCCACCTGCTGCGGCGACACGCCGCCTTTTGCCGAGCGTTTGTCCAGGCACGATTGCAGCGACA
Organism: Sodalis sp. C49; assembly: GCF_046352915.1. Taxonomy (NCBI): domain Bacteria; kingdom Pseudomonadati; phylum Pseudomonadota; class Gammaproteobacteria; order Enterobacterales; family Bruguierivoracaceae; genus Sodalis; species Sodalis sp. C49. The sequence goes on from NZ_CP163303.1 coordinate 3,441,194, forward strand.
GGGCCGGATAAACATCCTCGCCAATAACCGGGCTGAACGCCTGCAATTCAGCCAGCTCCAGCGCTTCCAGGGCTTTGCCCTGGCCGATGGCCTCGACTACCGCCTCGCCGACGATATGATGCGCCTCGCGAAACGGGATGCCCTTGGCGACCAGGTAATCGGCCAGTTCGGTGGCATTGGCATAGCCCTGCTGCGCCGCCTCGCGGCAACGCGCACGCTTCACCTGTAGCCCTTCCAGCACCAGCGCGGCCATATGCAGGCAATCCAGCCAGGTATCCAGCGCATCGAACAGGCCCTCCTTGTCTTCCTGCATATCCTTGTTATACGCCAGCGGCAGCCCTTTCAGGGTCACCATCATGCCGGTAAGCGCCCCCTGGACCCGGCCGCACTTGCCGCGGATAAGCTCCAGCGCATCGGGATTTTTCTTTTGCGGCATCAGGGACGAGCCGGAAGTGACCCGATCGGACAATTCGATAAACGCCGCCTCGCCGCTGTTGAACAGAATCAGGTCTTCGGCAAAACGCGAGAGATGGACCATGCTGATGGCGGCATTGGACAGCAACTCCAGCACATGGTCACGATCGGACACGCTATCGAGGCTATTGCGCGTTGCCGTGGCAAAACCCAGCCAGCCGGCCAACTGGTCGCGATCGATGGCGTAAGCGGTGCCGGCCAGCGCCCCGGAACCCAGCGGGCTGACGTCAAGACGTTTTAGGGTGTCCCGCAGGCGGCTTTCATCGCGCGCCAGCATTTCGCCATAGGCCAGGCACCAATGGGCAAAGGTGACCGGCTGGGCGCGCTGCAAATGCGTATAACCAGGCATCACCGCGTCCTGGTTGACCTCGGCGGTGGCGACCAGCGCGGTTTGCAACTGGCGCACGGCGGCCAGCAGCTCGGACAGTTGCATCTTGCACCACAGCTTCAGATCGGTGGCCACCTGATCGTTGCGGCTGCGGCCGGTATGCAGTTTTTTGCCCAGGTCGCCGACTTTTTCAATCAGGCGCTGCTCCACCCAGCTATGAATATCCTCGGCGTCGCTGGCAAGGATGGACTCGGGCGCGGCACTCACTTCCTCCAGAAGAAAAGACAGGGCTTCCTCCAGGCGCAGCTGTTCCTCCGCCGTCAGCACACCGACGGTAACTAGCGCTTTCGACCAGGCCACCGAGCCGATAATATCCTGCTCCGCCAGCCGGTAATCAAAGCGCAGCGAGTCGTTAAATGATTTAAACCGCTGATCCGCCGCCTGGCTGAACCGTCCGCCCCAAAGTGCCATAACCGTGCTCCATTATTTTTTTTGCCGGCGCGCTCGCCGCCGCGCGCCCATGCCGAATGATGAGGGGACGCCGGAAACGGCGCTCCCATGGAAATGCTGCTGAACCTGCGCCAGGCCCCCCGGATAGCCATGCGGCCGCGCACGTTATCTTACCCAGCCGGTATCCCGCCGGCAACGTCAGGCCAGGATGCGCGTGCCGATGGACTCGCCGTTAAACAACGCCGGCAGTTGCTCCGCATGCCGCCAGCCGGCGATGTCCACCGGACGGCCCAGCGTGCGGGCCGCATCCAGCGCCGCGTTGACTTTTACAATCATGCCGTCGGTAATGATCCCCTGCGCTATCAGCTGCTCCGCTTTATGGGCGGTCATTTCGGCAATGCGCTGGCCTTTGCCGTCGAGAATGCCGCTGACATCGGACAATAAGATCAGATCGGCCCCCAGGGTGGCGGCCAGCGCGGTGGCGGCCTGGTCCGCATTGACGTTCATCAGCCGGCCGTCGGCGGTAATGCCGATAGAGCTGATAACCGGCAGGTAACCGGCGCCAAGCAAGGTATTTAACAACGCCGGCGAACCCGGCTGCGCCTTGCCGACATGGCCGAGTTTCTCATCAAGCGTTGTAACATCGACGCTATTGCCGTCGCCCAGGCATAACCCGACCGCCGGGATGGCATGTTTTTTTGACCAGGCCAGCAGGGTCTTATTGGCCGTGCCGGCCAGCGCGCCGGTGATGATATCAATCTGATCCGCCGGCGTAACCCGCAGGCCGTTGACCTTGGTCACCGGCAGCGCCAGTTTTTTCATCAGCTCGTCCACCAGGCAACCGCCGCCATGGACAATCAGCAACGGGCGTTGATGCTGCGCGCGATAGCTGTCCAGCGCCGAAAATAAACGCTCCAGCGCCTCTTCGCTATCGAGTAACACGCCACCCAGTTTTATAATTAACGGATTCATTATTTTTATTACCTCGTCGCCAGCCGTTACAGCAGCGCCTGCGTTTGTGCAAAACCAAAGCGGATATTAGCGCATTGTACTGCCTGCGCGGCCGCTCCTTTTAATAAATTATCTTCGGTGGCCACCACGATTAAATGCTCGCCCTGCACCGCGAAGCCAATATCGCAAAACGGCAGTCCCACTACCGCCTTCAGCGCCGGCACGCCTTTCTCATACAACCGTACCAGGGGTTTATCGTGATAGGCGTTATGATAGGATTCGGCCACATCGCCCGCCGTCACGCCCGCGTTTAAGCGGCAGGTGATGGTGGCCAGGATACCGCGGGCAAAATTGCCTAAATGGGGGGTAAATATCACCGGGATGCCAAGATGGGCGGCGATTTCCGGCTGGTGGCGATGGGTAAATATGCCGTAGGGTTGCAGACTGACCTCGCAGACGCTGGTGGCAAGCGACGCTTTCCGGCCAGCGCCGCTGACGCCGCTGACGGCGTTGATCACCGGCCACTGGGCGTCGTTAAGCAGACCGCCGTCGACCAGCGGCTTGAGCGCCAGCTGGGACGCGGTGGGATAGCAGCCCGGCACGGCAATCAGTTGCGCCTGCTGCAACGCCTCGCCCTGCCATTCCGCCAGGCCGTAGACCGCCTTCGCCAGCCAGTCGGCATGCTGGTGTTCAAAACCATAATACTGGCTGTAGAACGATGCCTGATTGACGCGGAACGCGCCGGAGAGGTCGAACACCACGCAGCCGGCGGCCAGGAATACCGGCGCCAGATCGTGGCTGACCTCATGGGCGGTGGCGAGAAACACCACATCCACCGTTTTCGCCAGTTCAGCGGCGTCGATCAGGGGCAGCAGCGGTAAATCGACCACGCCCTTAAGCTGGGGATGCAGTTCGGACAGTAATTTCCCGGCATCCGCACTTTGCGCTGAAACCGCCAAAGCGGTTATGTTCATATGCGGGTGACGGTTGAGATAGGCCGCAAGCTCAGCTCCGGCGTATCCGCTGGCACCAACAATCAGCGTATTCAGCATGACTTTTGTTCACCTTCTTGATTTGCTATCACGACGAGAAGGGATCTCCAGCAACTCTTTGTCGCCTAAGTCGTCGCTTAAGCAACTATTCGCTGTTCACCCGGGAGGTCAAGCGTAGTAGTCTGGTAAGTATCCGTTTACTTTACGCTCAACGTTAGTGTATTTTTATTCACTATTATTGCATGAATATTGATACTATCCAAACTAAAGGCTGTCAACAGTGAAGACAAAATTACCCCCGTTTATGGAGTTGTACCGCGCCCTGATCGCCACGCCGTCCATCAGTGCCACCGACAGCGCCCTGGATCAAAGTAATCAGACCTTAATCAATTTGCTGGCGGGGTGGTTCACGACGCTGGGTTTCCAGGTCGAAATCCAGCCGGTGCCGGGCACGCGCAACAAATATAATATGCTGGCCCGTATCGGCAGCGGCGCCGGCGGCCTGCTGCTGACGGGGCACACCGATACCGTCCCGTTTGACGACGGACGCTGGACACGCGATCCCTTTACCCTGACCGAAGACAATAATAAGCTGTATGGCCTGGGCACCGCCGATATGAAAGGCTTTTTTGCCTTTATCCTCGACACGCTGCGCGATATCGATACCAGCAAGCTGCAAAAGCCATTATATATCCTCGCCACCGCCGATGAGGAAACCAGTATGGCGGGAGCCAGCTATTTCGCCCAGTCCAGCGAGCTGCGCCCGGATTGCGCCATTATCGGCGAACCGACCTCGCTGCAGCCGGTGCGCGCCCATAAAGGCCATATTTCCAATGCGGTGCGTATCCAGGGCCAATCAGGCCACTCCAGCGACCCGAGCCTGGGCGTTAACGCTATCGAACTGATGCACGAGGCCATTTCCCACCTGATGATACTACGCAATACGTTGCAGGAACGTTACCATCACCCGGCCTTCGACATCCCCTACCCCACCATGAATTTCGGCCACATCCACGGCGGTGATTCCGCCAATCGCATTTGCGGCTGCTGCGAGCTGCATATGGATATCCGCCCGTTGCCCGGCCTGACGCTCGGCGACCTGGACGGGTTATTGACCGAGGCCCTGGCGCCGGTAAGCGCGCGCTGGCCGGGACGGTTAACCATTACCGCCCTGCATCCGCCCATTCCCGGTTATGAATGCCCGGCGGACCATCGCCTGGTGGCAGTGGTGGAGACGTTGCTGGGCGTCAAAACCGACGTGGTCAATTACTGTACCGAAGCGCCGTTTATCCAGCAGCTGTGCCCCACTCTCGTCTTGGGCCCGGGATCGATAAAACAGGCGCATCAGCCCGACGAATATATTGATACCGCCTTTATTAAACCGACGCGGGAATTAATTTCCCAAGTGATACGACATTTCTGCCTGCAATGATCATCGCTGACTTTTTGTCCTTTGCCCCAGACTTCGCGCGCCTGGCCCCGTATGAAAGGCGCGGCCAGGTTTATGGCGATAAGTATTTCTTATAATCATTACATGTTGTTAACTTTCAAGAATTGACGCGATTTTAATGTTATATGGCGTGAATTGATGTCATTTGACGAATGAATAGATACATGGCTAGATAACGGTGGGTGATTTACGTCATTCGGGTGAAATAAATTTTCAGGTGAGTTGGATCAGGGTCCTTATGAACGAACAATATTCGGCAATGCGAAGCAACGTTAGTATGCTCGGGAAACTTCTGGGCGACACCATAAAAGATGCGATGGGCGAGAATATCCTGGATAAGGTAGAGACCATCCGCAAGCTGTCAAAGTCCTCCCGTGCGGGTAGCGAAACCCATCGCCAGGAACTGCTTTCCACTTTACAGAACTTATCCAATGACGAGTTGCTGCCCGTGGCACGCGCCTTCAGTCAGTTTTTGAACCTGACCAATACCGCGGAACAGTTCCACGTCATTTCCCCCCACGGCGAGGCGGCGAATAACCCGGAAGGCCTGGGTAAGGTCTTTGCCCGTCTGAAAGAGAATAACGCGCTGGATGATAAAGATATTCGCGCCGCGGTGGAGTCACTGTCAATCGAACTGGTATTAACCGCCCACCCCACCGAAATTGCCCGCCGCACCCTGATCCATATGATGGTTGAAGTCAACAGCTGCCTGAAACAGCTGGATCACAGCGATCTGGCGGATTATGAGCGTAAACAGATTATGCGGCGTCTGCGCCAGCTGGTGTCGCAATACTGGCATACGGACGAGATACGCAAAAACCGTCCATCGCCGGTGGACGAGGCAAAATGGGGTTTCGCCAATGTGGAAAACAGCCTGTGGGAAGGCGTGCCGCAGTATTTGCGCGAACTGAACGAACAGCTGGAAACGGTGTTCGGTTATAAACTGCCGGTGGAGAACGTGCCGGTGCGATTTACCTCCTGGATGGGCGGCGATCGGGACGGCAACCCCAACGTCACCGCCGATATCACCCGGCGCGTGTTGTTGTTAAGCCGCTGGAAAGCCGCCGATCTGTTTATCCGCGACATTCAGGTACTGGTATCCGAGCTGTCGATGACGGAATGCACGCCGGAGCTACGGGCATTGGCCGGCGGCGACGAAATCCAGGAACCTTATCGGGTCATCATGAAGCGGTTGCGCGCCCAATTGATCGGCACCCAGAACTGGCTGTCGGCGAAACTCAGGGGCGAGCTGGTGCTGCCGCCGGAAGATCTGCTGGAGCACAACGATCAGCTTTGGGCGCCCTTGTTTGCCTGTTACGAATCGCTGAAAGCCTGCGGCATGGGCATTATTGCCAGCGGCCAGTTGCTGGATACCCTACGGCGTATCAAGTGCTTCGGCATCCAGCTGGTGCGTATCGACGTGCGCCAGGAAAGCACGCGTCACACGGAAGCGTTAAGCGAAGTCACCCGCTACCTGGGGCTGGGGGATTACGAAAGCTGGTCTGAAAGCGATAAACAGGCGTTTCTGATCCGCGAATTGAACTCCAAACGCCCGCTGTTGCCCCGTCATTACCAGCTCAGCGACGAAACCCGCGAGGTGCTCGATACCTGCCGGGTGATCGCCGACGCGCCGGAAGGCTCCATTGCCGCCTATGTCATCTCCATGGCCAAGACGCCCTCCGATGTGCTGGCGGTACATTTGCTGCTAAAGGAAGCCGGCTGCCAGTTTATCCTGCCGGTGGCGCCGCTGTTTGAAACCCTGGACGATTTGAATAATGCCGATGAGGTGATGAGCCAGCTGCTCAGCATTGACTGGTACCGCGGCATTATCCAGGGCAAACAGATGGTCATGATTGGCTATTCGGATTCGGCCAAGGATGCGGGGGTCATGGCGGCCTCATGGGCGCAATACCGCGCGCAGGACGCGTTAATCAAAACCTGCGAAAAAGTGGGCATCGCCCTGACGCTGTTCCACGGCCGCGGCGGCTCTATCGGCCGTGGCGGCGCGCCGGCCCACGCGGCCCTGCTGTCGCAACCCCCGGGCAGCCTGAAGGGCGGCCTGCGGGTGACCGAACAAGGCGAAATGATCCGCTTTAAATTCGGCCTGCCGGAAGTGGCCATCAGCAGCCTGGCGCTGTACACCGGTGCGATCCTCGAAGCCAACCTGCTGCCGCCGCCGGAACCGAAGCAGGAATGGCGCGCCCTGATGGACGACCTTTCAACCACCTCATGCAATATGTATCGCGGCTACGTGCGTGAAAACCCCGATTTTGTACCTTACTTCCGTTCGGCTACGCCGGAGCAGGAACTGGGTAAACTGCCCCTGGGCTCGCGTCCTGCCAAACGGCGTCCCTCCGGCGGCGTTGAGAGCCTGCGCGCCATTCCGTGGATTTTTGCCTGGACGCAAAATCGCCTGATGCTGCCCGCGTGGCTGGGCGCCGGCGCGGCGCTGCAAAAAGCGGTGGAAGAAGGCAAACAAGATCAGCTGGAAGCCATGTGCAGCGATTGGCCGTTTTTCTCCACCCGCATCGGCATGCTGGAAATGGTGTTCGCCAAGGCCGACCTGTGGCTGGCGGAATATTACGATCAGCGCCTGGTGGAAGAAAAGCTCTGGCCGCTGGGTAAACAGCTGCGCAAGCAATTGGCGGACGACATTAACGTGGTGCTGACCATTGCCAACGACGATCATTTAATGGCCGATCTGCCGTGGATTGCGGAGTCCATCGCGCTGCGCAATGTTTATACCGACCCGCTGAATGTACTGCAGGCTGAATTGTTGCATCGCTCGCGCCAGCAGGAACACCCCGACCCACGGGTCGAGCAGGCGCTGATGGTGACCATTGCCGGCGTGGCGGCGGGAATGCGTAATACCGGTTAATGTGAAACCCTGATCTCAATACCCTGAAGCCGGACCTGTTGTGGTCCGGTTTTTTTATGATTGCCGGGTGAAGATGCTTTTTAACGCGCGGACGGGGCGGTGGCTACCTGCGGCCGCACACCCAGGGTATGGCAGATGGCATAGGTTAAATCGGCGCGATTGAGGGTATAAAAATGAAAATCCTTCACCCCTTCCCGGCTGAGGATTTTCACCATGTCCATGGCAATGGACGCGCCGACCATTTTGCGCGTCTCGGCATCGTCGTCCAGTCCTTCGAACATACTGGTCATCCAGTTAGGGACCTTGACATTGGTCATGGCGGCAAAACGCTGCAACTGTTTAAAATTGGAGACCGGCAGGATACCGGGCACAATTTCGGTATCAATCCCGGTCGCCACGCAGCGATCGCGAAAGCGCAGGTAACTTTCCACATCAAAAAAGAATTGGGTAATCGCCCGGTTGGCGCCCGCGTCCACTTTCTTTTTCAGGTTAATCAAATCCGATTGCGCGCTTTTCGCTTCCGGGTGTACTTCTGGATACGCGGCCACGGAGATATCAAAATCGCCGACTTTTTTCAGCAATGTCACCAGATCGGCGGCATACATGGCCGGCGCCCCGCTGCCGGGGGGTAAATCCCCGCGCAGCGCCACGATATGACGGATACCGCTATGCCAGTAATCCTCGGCGATTTTTTTCAGCTCGTCCGCGGTGGCGTCGATACAGGTCAGGTGGGGCGCGGCCTCCAGGCCGGTGCGCTCCTTGATATCCTTGATAATGCTATGGGTGCGGTCGCGCTCGCCGGAATTGGCGCCGTAGGTCACCGAGACAAAGGTGGGCTTGAGGGCGCTTAGCCGGTCGATGGAATGCCACAGGGTTTGCTCCATATCACTGGTGCGCGGAGGGAAAAACTCAAACGAGACATTAATGCTGCCCTGTAATTCAGCCAGGTTTTGGTTCAGGGCTTCCCGCTGATTGGCGTGAAAAAAACTCATACCTTTTCCTCTTAACGCGTGTGATGGTTCACTAACACTCTACGCCGGTGGTGGTCCGTTGCGATCGGTTGTTTTATGCGTCTATACGTTTAGACGGCTAAATAGAATTTGACTGAAATCGTTAGTGGAGTCAACAAAATCATTTGGCAGGATGGGGAGTAATCTTCACGCATTATGAAAAAAATTCACTTTATCCGCCGCTGTGATGTTCAACCGATTCTGATGTCCGAGGCCGCCGGTCGCGCAGTCGTCTTTGTTCTAATAAACGTACAATATCGGCAAGCCCCCCGGAATGCGCTATTTGTTGCGGTGTCCACAGTCCGCGGTTGCGGGCATCAATATTTATCTTTGACGCAGTAAGTAATCTGTCGACTGTTTCTTTGGCGCCTTTTATCACCGCAATATGCAAAGCGGTGTCGCCCCGACGGTCCTCAATATTTACATCGGCCAGGGTTTCCAGCAGATCCGGCAAGATATCATCATTGCCGCCCAGCACGGCGGTATGCAGCAATTCGCGGCACCGTTGGTCTTGCTGGCACAGAATAATATCATTTCTTTTTAACAACCGGCGAACCATTTCATTTTGTTTCTTGAAAATTGCTTTCATTAAAGCAGTGTTACCGTCCTGGTCAACAATATTGACATCCGTGTTTTCATTTTTACATATAGCGTCGAACACCTCAACATTACCGGCATCGACGGCAAAATGGAGAGCGGTGGCGCCTGAATTATATTTATGCGAGAGGGCGAATACAAAATCATATTCTCCAAAACCATAAATACCTCTATCACTGATATCATAACTAATATTCATGTTAATGCCAGGCGCATTGATCAGCTTATTAACCGCAACAATATCTTCCTTTTTTACCGCCATCAGCAATGGCGTGAATCCTGTAAGATTTTTGGTATTAACATCTATCGTTCCTGACTCTAAAAGGGCTTCCATTACTGTAGGTTGATTAGCATTCACCGCTTCATGCAATAGCGTATTACCCGTTTCATGATCAATGCTATGGCCGAGGTTCTGGCCCAACTTGATAAGAGTACGCAAGGCACTATCATCGCCACTGGCGACCAGTTGAAAATAAATTTCCGCTTTAGACTTTTCCTGTAATAAATTCAGAATACGTTGAGATTCCGCCTCGAAATCTGGCGTCGTCTGTGACAATCGGATCAAGTCCGGCACCGGCAGCCTACCCAAAATATCGCCGATAATCTCCTTGGGCAATCTATCAAAATAGAGCGCGATGCAGTTATTTTTTATGCTAACACATGATTTCAGCCCCGGGATACAGTCGTTCTGTTGCTGTAGAGGTTTGAGATTAGTCTTGATGATACTAAGGGATTCGGCCTGCAATTGATGGCATCCATTCATCCTTTGACAACTCCTTTTATTATCTACTGACGATGGGTATTACCCGCTATATTTACGGCAATAAGTAAAATACACAATATGATAAATTTCAGAAGCAGACAAAAAATTAATGAATTTTCAAAGCTAAGGTTATACTTCGTTTAATTAAGCAGATACCGAATTCTGCTCAATAGAGGGGGAGATAAACACAGGTAGCAGCGGGCGGATTTCTCCGCCCGTGAATGGCATTATAATAATTGCGCCAGCCGGTTCAAATCCGACTGGATGGCGCCGGCGGTAACATCCCGGCCCGCGCCCGGCCCACGGATGACCAACGGGTTATCGCGGTACCAGCGGCTTTCGATGGCGAACACGTTATCGCAAGGCAGCAACGACGCCAGCGGGTGCTCGGGACGTACCGCCTCCACCCCGACCCGCGCCTTGCCGTTGGCGTCAAAACGCGCCACATAGCGCAGCACCAGGCCCATCTCATTCGCCGCCTCCAGACGTTGGACCATTTGTTCATTAAGGGCATGGCCGTCCTCAAAAAACTGATCCACCGACCCGAGCACGCTGTCGGGCGATACTAGCGATTCCACCCGCACGTGGTTCGGCTCGATTTCATAACCCGCTTCGCGCGCCAGGATCACCAGCTTGCGCATCACGTCCTGGCCGGATAAATCCACCCGCGGATCGGGTTCGGTCAGCCCCTGCTGCCAGGCCTGTTCCACCAAATCGGTAAAAGGCACCGTGCCGTCGAATTGCAGAAAAAGCCAGGAAAGGGTACCGGAAAAAATGCCGCTTATGGACAAGATGCTGTCGCCGCTGTCGCGCAGATCGCGCACCGTATGGTTAACCGGCAGGCCGGCGCCCACGGTGGCGTTGTATAACCAATGACGACCGGTTTTGGCAAAGGCGTCGCGGATCTGGCGGTAGTTGTCACCGCTGGAGGCGCCCGCCAGCTTATTGGCGCTGATAACGTGAAAACCATAGCTGGCGAAATCCAGATATTGTCCGGCCAGCGCTTCGCTGGCGGTGACATCGAGCACCACCAAATCATCATAGGGATGGGCGCGCATCCATAAAAACAGGTCTTCCGGCTCCTGCTCGACGGCCTCATCATGAAAGAAAGCCAGCGCCCGACTGGCGTTCAGCCCGTCATAGCTGAGCAGGCTGCGCCGGCTGTCCACCACGCCGCTGAGGATAAACTCAAAACCAGTGCGCGCCGACAGGCTTTCCTGCTCGCGGGCGAACAACTCCAGCCAGCGCGAGCCGATATTGCCTTTGCCGAACAGGATCAGGCCGATGCGCTTTTCGGCGCGGAACAACGAGGTGTGCAATCCCTGCACCACATGTTCGGTGGGACCGACGCGCAATACCGCCACCAGGCTGATGCCGTCCTCCGCCTGCCAGAAAAATTCCACCGGCTGATATTTTAACTGTTGGTAAAAACGATGGCAGTGCAGCGGGTTTTTAGTAACCCCCGCGCCGACCATCGCCACCAGCGCCAGTCCTGCGCGCAGCTTAAGCTCTCCCGGCAGCTCCGCCTGCTGCAGGGTCTGGAACACGCTATGGACCAGTTCGGAGGTATAGCACAGCTGCAACAGCCGCCGATCGCGATGAACGCCTACCGCCAGCGGCTTGATTTGCGCGCGCTTTAACGCCTGGTCGAGTTCTTTCTGCGCCAGGGAAAAGTCGTGCTGCGGCGCAATGGTCAGCTCGATCAGGCAGACATCGTCGTGGCTGGTGACGATTTTCGCCCCGGTGCCGGAAGCCAGTACCCGCTCGATACGTGTAGACCCCTGTTCCGGCTGATAGCTGCAGCGCAATAACAGATCGATATCGCTGCCGGATACCGGCTGCAGGGTGCGGGTATGCAATACCGGCGCCGCCAGGCGCGCCAGCTCGCTGGCTTCGTCCAATCGCAGCAGGGGCAGCAGGCAGGCGTCTTTCACCTTGCGCGGATCGGCGCTATAGACCCCGGCCACGTCGCTCCAGATGGTCACCCTGGCCACACCGGCCAGCGCGCCGATTTGGGTGGCGGAATAGTCGCTGCCGTTACGCCCAAGCAATACTGTTTCCCCGGCCTGATTGCGGCAGATAAAGCCGGTGACCACCAGACGTTGGCTGGGGTATTGGGTCAATAGCTGCTGTAATAAGGGCCATGAACGCCCTTCGTCTACCTGCGGCTGGGCGGCATATTCAGCGCGCAGGAAATCCCGCGCGTCCAGCCAGACCGCCTCGATATCCTGGCAGTTGAGTACCGCCGCCATAAGACGCGCCGACCAGATTTCACCGTGGCCGACCACTTCCGCATACACGCTATCGGTCACCGCGCCGTCCAGCAATACCGCCAAACGCTCCAGATCGCGGATAAATTCCGTCATCATCGCATCCGCCAGGTCGGGCGGCAGCAGGCCGGCGAACAGTTGCTGCTGGTAGCGGCGCAGGGTCTGCTGGACCTGATGCGCGGAAAGGCGATCGGTTTGGCTCAGCTTAAGCCAGCTGATCAGCTGGTTGGTGGTGGAGCCCGCCGCGGAGACCACCATTAAATCACCGGGTTGGCTGTAATCGGCCATAATGCCCGCGACCCGTTGGTAACACTTCACATCGGCCAGACTACTGCCGCCAAACTTGTGCAGTTGCCTGCCGGCCAAGCGTACCGTCGTTCCCAGAGCACTCATAACTACCTCTTCGCCGCCGCCTGGAAAGCCTGTTCCAGATCGGCAATTAAATCTTCGCTGTCTTCAATGCCGACGGACACCCGCAATAATGTTTCCGATATACCGGCCGCAGCGCGTGCCGCAGGCGCCATACCCGCGTGGGTCATGGTGGCGGCATGGGAAATCAGGCTCTCTACGCCGCCAAGGGATTCCGCCAGGGTAAATAATTCCAGGCTGGCTAAAAAGCGGCGCAGCACGGATTCATCGCCGTTCACTTCAAAGCTGAGCATGGCGCCGAACCCTTTTTGCTGGCGACAGGCGATTTCATGACCGGCATTGTCCGGCAGGCCGGGGTAATATAATTTTTTCACCAGCGGCTGCTGTTGCAAATAGGCCACGATATCCAGGGCATTGCTTTGCTGCTGGCGTATGCGCGGCGCCAGGGTGCGGATGCCGCGCAACAAAAGATAGCTATCGAAGGCGGCGCCGGTCACGCCGATGTTATTGGCCCACCAGGCAAGCTCGGTGGCGAGCGCGTCGTCCTTGGCTATCACCGTGCCGGCCACCACGTCGGAGTGCCCGTTAAGGTATTTGGTACAGGAGTGCACCACCAGATCGGCCCCCAGGGCCAGCGGCTGCTGCAGGGCCGGGCTCATAAAGGTATTATCCACCACGCACAGGGCGCCCGCCCGATGGGCGGCCTGGCATATAGCGGTGATGTCCACCACCCGCAGCAGCGGGTTGCTGGGCGTTTCGATCAGTACCAGCTTGGGTTTTTCGTCAAGTGCCGCCTGCAACGCCCCCGCATCCCCCTGATCGACAAATTTGACCCGGTACGCGCCGCGTTTGCTCAGACTGTCGAACAGGCGATAGCTGCCGCCGTAGCAATCATGCGGCGCCACCAGCAGATCGCCGGGTTGCAGGAATACGGTACAGACAAGATGTATCGCCGACATGCCGCTGCTGGTCATCACCGCGCCCGCGCCGCCCTCCAGTTCCGCCAACGCGCGCTGCACCACATCCCGGGTCGGGTTACCGCGCCTCGAGTAATCATGCACGCGCGGTTGATTGAAGTCGGTAAAGTTATAGGTGCTGGAAAGGGTGATGGGGGGAACGACGCAGCCGAACTGTTCATCATTATTTAACCCGCTGCGAACTGCGATGGTGGCCTGCTTACGCGTCATGTACTCGCATCCTGACTGTGTGCGTGAGAGTGAAGGTCAAAGAGTAAACCGCCCGGCGATAGACGTCAATACATCTGGACATCTAAACTTCTTTGCGTATAGATTGAGCAATGCATTAATAACAGCTAAAATTATGCGGGTTTTAAGTGTTAAAATCTAACTGACTTTTTACCGCAGCCGCCAGGCCAGGTCGAGGGCGGGGTGATAGGAAAAGTTGATAAATCGCAAAATAAGCGGGCATACGGTAGTGAGAGACAGACAGTTACGGCATAATCTGCCCGTTTTTAGCATATTATATTCATTTGATGAGAGTTAAGGTATCCCATGGCGGAATGGAAAGGTGAGTATGTCAGCCCTTATGCTGAACATGGTAAAAAAAGCGAGCAGGTAAAAAAAATTACGGTATCCATTCCGCTGAAGGTTCTCAAAATCCTGACCGACGAAAGAACCCGGCGCCAGGTCAACAACCTGCGGCATGCCACCAATAGCGAACTGCTTTGCGAGGCGTTCCTGCATGCGTTTACCGGCCAGCCGCTGCCAGACGATAACGACCTGCGTAAAGAACGTAGCGACGAAATTCCCGAAGCCGCCAAGGAGCTGATGCGCGAAATGGGCATCAATCCCGACACGTGGGAATACTAACCCCGGCCAGGTAAAGACAGCGCGTGGCGAAGGCTTCGCGCTAGCGCCATCCGCGCGCGGGCAATCGTTGCCTGCGTCCCCCGTTGCCTGGCATAAATGCCTGTGCCGTTGCACGCTGCTGGTCGTTAACTGACGGGCATTAACATTATAAGCGGCTCCCTTTACCCTCCGCCCAACTCTAGCCGGCCGCAATAATGAAAAAAAGCCCTTCAAAATCAGAAAAATAAATTCACCCCATCCCTGCGTGCCTGTCGGGGGACGCCGCCATCGTCGCATAGCCGCGATAAAATAAGCTGATTTCCCTGTTGTAACCATTATCATAAAAATCCTTGTATCCTATAGGCTTAACATTATGCATCCTTTTTGTTTACCTATTTCCGGGGCCCCTGCGCCAATCTGCTTATTTTCGACGCAACGCCGTTTGCCATATTCTCAGGAGATATCGTTGCCTCAACGCTTCCTCAAAAAAATACAATCGGTAACGTCATGGCCGGAAACACTGTCTCGCCCCGGCGGCCGGGTGAAGAAAAAGGCGCAAGCCCTCGCCGGGCGCGCGATCGTGCATAGCCAAGGCGTGGACATGGCCCGGGCATTTGCTGCGCGCCCTATCCTCCAGATAAAAAATGTCGTTCCGCCTTCCGGGCCGGATTTCGCCGCCATGCCATCCGAAATAAAGGCCGCTATTTTCCGCAACCTGGACTTGGGTGATTTGCTTAATGTGATGAGATTGGGCGGTATCGACCGGGACGAGGCGCTTTTTGCGTTTCGGCGCATTGAAAAAACTGCGCTGGCGCAGCAAATATTTGCCCAAGTTTGCCAGGGAAATACGCGAATAGTGCCGTTTTGCCAAGCCATGGCCTTGGATATCGCCACGCTCACTAAAGCAGAAAATGACAGGACGCTGTTAATGGAGGCGATCCGGCATCATCATCCCGTTATCGTCAGACAACTGCTTGCGCTGCCGAAAATAGACGTCAATGCCGCCGATCGGAATAGACTCAGCGCCCTGCATTTTGTCGCCCTGAACAATGATGACGCTATCAGCGCGCAACTGCTGGCCCAGCCCGGCGTTAATATCCACGCCGTTAACCATCTCGGTTCAACGGCGCTGCATTGCGCCGCCGCGTTCGGTCATGTCGCCGTGCTGGAGTTACTGCTGGCAAGGCGGGAGATTAACGTTAACGCCGGCGATCATATCGGTGCCACCCCTCTGCACTATGCCGCCATGACTCTCGGTCCGGCGGATGTTGCAAAGGACATGCTTGCCGGGAAAATAACGGCGATACAACAATTGCTGGCCACCCCTGGCATTGATGTGAACCGTTGTGATAACGACGGCTGTACCCCCTTGCAACTCGCGGCCAAGGACGGTCTTGATCCCATCGTTCACCGGCTGCTGTCCGCGCCCGGGATTAATGCTGATTGCGCCGACAGCCTCGGCTACACGGCGTTGCTAAGCGCGCTGGCCCTGTTGCGCACCGATATCGCTATCCGCTTGATTGCATTGCCGGACATCGATATCAATTCCGCCCAGGCTGAAGGCTGGACAGCGCTGCATTATGCCGCGACCCAAGGCAATACCGTTTTGGTGGACCTTCTGTTGCGCAAACCCAATATCCAGATCAACAGGCGCCAGAATGACGGATGGACCCCGTTGCATTGCGCCGTCCTCAATGGTCATACCCAGGCGATAAGACGTTTGCTTGACGAGCCGGATATCGATATTAAAGCCACGGATAATTATGGCTGCAACGCATTATTCTATGCGTTAATCCGGCGCGAAGGCGGCATTACCAGGCTGCTGAAAGAAAGGTAACGACCAGCGCGGCACTTTTCTGCGGGGGGCTTGAACATCAAGGGCGATCAACACAGCGGGGCGGGCGCGTTCTTTTCCTGCCGTTAAAAAACGAAGCCCCAGCCTTGCGGCCGGGGCTTCGTTAAACAGCAAAAGTCACACTGGGTGATTTTTGTGCTGTCGGTCAGGCAATTATTTTTTACTGACCGGAACGCTGAAACGTTTGTTAAAGCGATCAACACGTCCGCCGGTATCAACAACACGTTGTTTACCGGTGTAGAACGGATGGCAGGCGCCGCAAACGTCCAGGGTCAAATCGTGGCCCAGGGTGGAGTGGGTCTTGATAACGTTACCGCAAGAACAGGTTGCAGTAATTTCTACGTATTTCGGATGGATATCTTTTTTCATGGAAAACCTCGTCGTAAGGCCGCGTCGCTATCCAGTCTTCTTCCGCCGGACACCACGCGAAGGGAGTTGAGTTTCTCTAATGCCGGATGGCACCAAAGGCGGCGAATCATACAGAATGCCGCCGGGCTTTGCAAACACATCCGTGCATTGAAGGCGACACAGTGTACACTATCAGCGCAATTTTTCCACCCTGGATGAGTCGATGCCTGTTGTTCACGTTGCGCTACCGGTGCCATTGGCACGCACGTTCGATTATCTTTTGCCCGGCCATCTGCGCCCCGCGGTGGGTGGGCGCGTCCGCGTTCCCTTTGGACAACGCCACGCCATCGGCATCGTCACCGGCATCAGCGAAGAAAGCGAACTGCCGCTGGATAAACTCAAAAGCATCACCGACGTGCTTGATGAACATTCCCTATTCCCGCAAAGTCTGTGGCGGATTCTGAACTGGGCCATCGGTTATTATCATTACCCGGTCGGGGAAGTGCTGTTCCACGCGTTGCCGGTATTGATTCGCCAGGGCAAAGCGGCGGAAACGGCGCCGTTATGGCAATGGTTCGCCACCGAACAGGGACGCGCGACGGCGCTTGACACCCTGAAACGGGCGCCGAAACAGCAGCAGGCGCTGGCCGCCCTGTTGCAAGGCCCTGTCTACCGGCATCAGGTTGGGGAACTCATGCTGGCCGATAGCGCGCTGCAGGCCCTGCGCGCCAAGGGGTTGAGTGATTTACGTTCCAGCCCCGCCGCCGTCGGCGACTGGCGCGAGAGTTATCGGGTCGAGGGGGAACGACTGCGGCTTAATACCGAACAGGCCACCGCCGTCGGCGCCATCCGCAGCGAAGACGATCGGTTCGCCGCCTGGCTGCTGGCCGGGGTTACCGGCTCGGGCAAGACAGAAGTCTATTTGACGGTGCTGGAAAATATCCTGGCCAAAGGCAAGCAGGCACTGATCCTGGTGCCGGAAATAGGCCTGACCCCGCAGACGATTGCCCGCTTTCGTGAACGCTTTCACGCGCCGGTGGAGGTGCTGCATTCCGGTTTAAACGACAGTGAACGCATGGCGGTCTGGCTGAACGCGCGCAGCGGCGAAACGGCGATTGTCATCGGCACCCGATCGGCGCTGTTTACGCCCTTTGCCCGCCTGGGCATTATCGTTATCGACGAAGAGCATGACAGCTCTTATAAACAACACGAGGGCTGGCGTTATCATGCCCGCGACCTGGCGGTATTCCGCGCGCGCGAAGAAAACATTCCCATTGTGCTGGGGTCGGCGACGCCCGCGCTGGAAACGCTGTATAACGTCCAACTGAAAAAATACCGCAACCTGACGCTTGGCAAACGCGCGGGCAACGCCAGGCCCGCCACGCAGCAGTTGCAGGATCTGAAGGGACTGGCGCTGACCAACGGCATGTCGCAGCCGCTGTTGAAAAAAATGCGTACCCATCTTGATGCCGGCAACCAGGTGATGCTGTTCCTGAACCGGCGCGGCTTCGCCCCGGCGCTGTTATGCCACGAATGCGGCTGGATCGCCGAATGCCAGCGCTGCGATCATTATTATACCCTTCACCAGCAGCAGCGCCTGATGCGTTGCCATCATTGCGACAGCCAGCGACCGATCCCCAATCAATGCCCGCAGTGCGGTTCAACCCAGTTGGTGCCGGTCGGCCTCGGTACCGAGCAGCTTGAAGAAACGCTGACGGCATTATTCCCCACCACCCCCATTACCCGTGTCGATCGCGACACCACGTCGCGCAAAGGCGCGTTGGAACACCATTTGGCCGAAGTGCATAAAGGCGGCGCCCGTATTTTAATCGGCACCCAGATGCTGGCGAAAGGGCACCATTTCCCGGACGTCACGCTGGTGTCGCTGCTGGATGTGGACGGCGCGCTGTTTTCGGCCGATTTCCGCTCGGCGGAGCGGTTCGCGCAGCTCTATACCCAGGTTTCGGGACGCGCGGGGCGCGCCGGTAAACCGGGCGAAGTGTTCTTGCAAACGCATCATCCCGATCATCCGTTATTGCAGGTATTACTGCATGAAGGGTATATGGCTTTTGCGCTACAGGCGCTGGCCGAACGCCAGACGGTGCTGTTGCCGCCCTTTACCAGCCATATTCTGTTTCGGGCGGAAGACCACGATAACCAACAGGCCAGGCAGTTCCTGGAGCGACTGCGCCAGTTGCTGGATGCCAGCCCGTTACGCGATGAGTCCCTGTGGCTGATGGGACCTATCCCAGCGCTGCAGCCCAAACGCGGCGGACGTTTTCGCTGGCAACTGCTGCTGCAACACCCTTCGCGCGCGCAATTGCAACGACTGGTCGCCGCCAGCCTGCCGCTGGTGGGCACCATGACCCAGGCGCGCAAGGTAAAGTGGTCGCTGGATGTGGATCCGGTGGATATTTAATCCTGACGGGGTTATCAGTATTTTGCGCATCACATTCGGATAATATTCAAAGTTTGTACCGGAACGATCTTTTTAGTCACTCAAGTAACGCACTATCTGATAGAAAAGACGGGCCAGGGGACACTGGGATCGTCCCGTGCCGCCACGCGCGGCCGGCATCTTTCCGGGCGCTGGTGTTGAGGGTCGCACCGGAACACCGTATGGAACATGCGCGATAAAACGTGCCTATTGCGCTGACATCAGGAGAAAGATGTGGAATCTAAAAAGTTTGCCGGCCTGGCGACCATGAAGGATGTGGCGGAAAAAGCCGGCGTGTCGACAGCCACGGTTTCCAGGGCGCTCATGAATCCGGAGAAAGTCTCCGTCACCACGCGTAGAAAAGTCCAGCTCGCCGTAAGCGATGTCGGCTATTCCCCGCAGCCTCTCGGCCGCCAGGTAAAACGAAATGAAACCTGCAACCTGCTGGCCCTGGTGCCGGATATCTGCGATCCCTTTTTCTCTGAAATCCTGCGCGGCATTGAGGAAACCGCCGATGAAAACGGCTATCTGGTCCTGATTGCCGACTACGCCCACCAGCGCCCACATAAAAAAAGCTTCAGTGATTTGATCATTGCCAGGCAGATAGATGGTATGTTGCTGCTCGGGTCCGAGCCGCCATTTGCCATTGATATCGCAGAGCAGCAAAACCTGCCGCCGATGGTGATGGTCAATGAGTTTGTTCCGGAGCTTGCATTGCCCACGGTGCATATCGATAATCTTACCGCGGCCTATGAGGCGGTGGATTATCTGTTCAGCCTTGGCCACCAGCGTATCGCCTGCATTAGCGGCCCGGAGCATCTGATGCTTTGTCATTATCGGGTACAGGGGTATATTCAGGCGCTGCGACGTCATGGCATCCCGCCCGAAGATCATATTGTCATCCAGGGCGACGTGAGTTACGAGGCAGGCGCGGCGGGACTTAATGCATTAATTTCGCGAACGTATCCGCCTACTGCTATCTTTTGTCACAGTGATATCATAGCGTTTGGCGTTTTATCCCAGGCGAAGAAAATTGGGCTGGACGTGCCGGGGGATTTGTCCCTGGTCGGCTTCGACGATATAACGCTTGCGAAATTCTGCGACCCACCGT
This sequence comes from Sodalis sp. C49, assembly GCF_046352915.1. Taxonomy (NCBI): domain Bacteria; kingdom Pseudomonadati; phylum Pseudomonadota; class Gammaproteobacteria; order Enterobacterales; family Bruguierivoracaceae; genus Sodalis; species Sodalis sp. C49. The sequence goes on from NZ_CP163303.1 coordinate 3,461,285, forward strand.
TGACTACCGTGGCCCAGCCGAGCTACCAGCTTGGCCGAGAGGCGTTATTGTTACTCTTGCAGCAGCTCAGGCAACAGGCGGTAGCGAATACCTCCCTGCTATTGGATAGCAAACTGATCGTCCGGGGCAGTACCGCCATGCCCCGCATAAAACGAAATGCGCTTTAGGACTACAGGCGCTGGTCAAATATTATTGCCTTCAGTAACATGACGGGCTGGTTACTTTCTCAAACTTAGCGAAACGACAGTGGCACAAAGAGACTATGTAGGCCGTGGAAGGACAAACACGCGGCGCAAAAAAACCAACAGTCGAAAAAAACGCACCTCTTCCGGCATCTCAAAGACCATGATCGCATTGGCCGTTGCCGTATTGATTACGTTTATTGGCGGTCTCTACTTTATTGCCCACAATAAGACGGAGGAGGCAGTCATTCTGCCGAGCCACGGCAACCATACCAGCAACGGCCTGCCGCCTAAACCGGAAGAGCGTTGGCGTTATATTAAAGAGCTGGAAAATCGCCAGATAGGGGTGCAAACGCCTACCGAGCCCACCGCGGGCGGCGAGGTGCAAACACCCGCCCAGTTGACCGACGAGCAGCGCCAGTTGCTTGAGCAGATGCAAGCGGACATGCGCCAGCAGCCGACCCACCTCAACGAAGTGCCTTATAACGACCAGGTGAAATCGTCGGCGGCAAATCACGCCCGTAACCAGCAGAACCAGCAATCATTCCAGACGACGCCTGCGCCGCGTCCAACGCCTGCCGCCACGCCGGTACAACCGCGCCAGGTTTTCTCCGCGCCGGTTGAGCAACAGCCGCCGCGCCAGGCGCCGGCCGTACAGCAGGTGCAACAGCCGCCGCGCCAGGCGCCGGCCGCACAGCAGGTGCAACAGCCGCCGCGCCAGGCGCCGGCCGTACAGCAGGTGCAACAACCGCCGCGCCAGGCGCCGGCCGCACAGCAGGTGCAACAGCCGCCGCGCCAGGCGCCGGCCGCACAGCAGGTTCAACAGCCGCCGCGCCAGGCGCCGGCCGCACAGCAGGTGCAACAGCCTCATCAGGCGCCGGTGACTGCCATACAACCGGCGCCCCAGACGAAAACGGAAGCCCGCGCCGAACCCAAGGCCGAAGCGAAGGCGGAAAAAGAACCGGCGGAAAAAGCCCAACGCTGGCTGATCCAGTGTGGTTCGTTTAAAGCGATGGATCAGGCCGAGTCTATCCGCGCCCAGCTCGCCTTCGGCGGCATTGAAAGCCGGATCACCAGCAATGGCGGCTGGAACCGCGTCATGTTGGGCCCCTATTCCACCCGCGCCGGCGCCGATAAGTCGCTGCAAAATTTACGCGCGTCCGGGGTGTCAAATTGCATTCCCATTGCCAGTGGGGGTTGAAAACCCTTAATCCCACCCCATCTATAAATTCAATATGTCTCATACTCATTATGAGACGCTTGAATCTATAGTTACCGGAGGGTTGCACGTGACAACAATCGTAAGCGTACGCCGCAATGGCCGTGTGGCCATCGGCGGCGACGGCCAGGCTACCCTGGGTAATACCGTGATGAAAGGGAATGTGCGCAAAGTCCGTACGCTTTACCATGATCAAGTGATAGCGGGTTTTGCCGGCGGCACCGCGGATGCCTTTACCTTATTCGAACTGTTCGAGCGTAAGCTGGAACTGCATCAAGGCCATCTGACCAAGGCGGCCGTGGAGTTGGCTAAGGACTGGCGTACGGATCGCATGTTACGCAAGCTGGAGGCCATACTGGCGGTGGCGGATGAACAGACGTCGCTTATCATTACCGGCAATGGCGATGTTATACAGCCGGAAGACGATCTGATCGCCATTGGTTCCGGCGGGCCGTATGCCCAGGCCGCCGCGCGCGCCTTGCTTGATAACACCGAGCTTGGCGCGCGGGATATCGTGGAGAAAGCATTGACGATCGCGGGAGACATCTGCATTTACACCAATCAATTCCACACGATTAAAGAAATCACCTCCAAAGTGAAGGAGCCTGAAAATGTCTGAGATGACTCCACGCGAAATCGTCAGCGAACTCGACGACTATATTATCGGACAGCATAATGCAAAACGCGCGGTTGCCATCGCGCTGCGCAATCGCTGGCGCCGCATGCAGCTGGACGAAGCATTGCGTCATGAAGTGACGCCAAAAAATATCCTGATGATCGGCCCGACCGGCGTCGGTAAAACAGAAATCGCCCGCCGTCTGGCAAAACTGGCCAACGCGCCGTTTATCAAGGTGGAAGCCACTAAATTTACCGAAGTCGGTTACGTCGGCAAAGAAGTGGATTCAATCATCCGCGATCTCACCGACGCGGCGGTAAAAATGGTGCGCCTGCAATCCATGGATAAAAACCGCCAGCGCGCCGAAGAATTAGCGGAAGAACGCGTGCTGGATGTGCTGATCCCGCTGCCGAAAAATAATTGGGGCCAGCCGGAGGAGACCGCCGAACCGTCGGCGGCGCGTCAGAATTTCCGTAAAAAGCTGCGCGAAGGCCAGCTGGACGATAAAGAGATCGAGATAAACCTGGCCGCCGCGCCGATGGGCGTCGAGATTATGGCGCCTCCGGGAATGGAGGAGATGACCAATCAGCTGCAATCGATGTTCAAAAACCTGGCCGGGCAAAAACAAAAACCACGCAAGATTAAAATCAAGGAAGCGCTGAAGCTGCTGGTCGAGGAAGAGGCGGCAAAGCTGGTCAATCCGGAAGAGCTGAAAGAGCTGGCTATCGAAGCCGTCGAACAGCACGGCATCGTATTTATCGATGAAATTGATAAAATCTGCAAACGCGGCGAAACGTCCGGCCCGGATGTCTCCCGCGAGGGCGTGCAACGGGATTTACTGCCGTTGGTGGAAGGCTGTACCGTCTCGACGAAACACGGCATGGTAAAAACCGACCATATCCTGTTTATCGCCTCCGGCGCGTTCCAGGTGTCCAGCCCGTCCGATTTGATTCCGGAGCTGCAAGGCCGGCTGCCGATCCGCGTCGCGCTTGAAGCCCTGACGACCAACGATTTCGAGCGTATCCTGACCGAACCCAGCGCTTCCCTGACGATTCAGTACAAAGCGCTGATGGCCACCGAAGGCGTCAGCATCGAATTTACCGCCGACGGCATCCGACGCATCGCCGAGGCCGCCTGGCAGGTCAACGAACGCACCGAGAATATCGGCGCCCGTCGCCTGCATACCGTGCTTGAGCGCCTGATGGAAGATATTTCCTATGACGCCAGCGAATGGGATGGTAAAACAATTTCAATTGATGCAGATTATGTTCGTAGCCATCTGGATGAGCTAATATCTGACGAAGATTTGAGCCGATTTATCCTGTAAGCGCCAAGGGGTAAACGACATCCGCAATGGGAGGCTCCGGCCTCCCGTTTTTTTTTTGCCAAAACCGGGTATTACACATAAGATTCGTTAATTATGAGCGAAACCGTCACCATCAGCCCGACCAAAGCCTGGATGGTCAGCCTGCGCCTGCGCACGCTGCCGCTGGCGCTGGCCTCTATCGTCACCGGCTCGGCGATTGCCGGCTGGCAAGGCCATTTTAAACCCGGCGTCGCGCTGCTGGCGCTGCTTACCGCCGCGCTGCTGCAAATCCTGTCCAATCTGGCCAACGATTATGGCGATTCAGTGAAAGGCAGCGACGATCACGGCCGCATCGGGCCGCTGCGCGGTATGCAGATGGGCGTTATCTCCCGCGGGCAGATGAAACTGGCGTTGATTATCGCCATCGCCCTGTCGCTGATTTCCGGCGCAACGCTTATTGCCGTGGCCTGCGAAAAACCCGCCGATATCCTGGGTTTCCTGGCCCTCGGCGTACTGTCGATTATCGCCGCCATTACTTATACCATGGGTACGCGCCCCTACGGTTATATGGGCTTGGGCGATCTGTCGGTGCTGATTTTTTTCGGCTGGCTCAGCGTCGGCGGCAGCTATTATCTGCAAACCGGCGCCTTCCATACCATCGTGATGCTACCGGCTACCGCCTGTGGGCTATTGGCGGCCGCCGTGTTGAATATCAATAATCTGCGGGATATCGAAACCGATCGCCTGACCGGGAAGAACACGCTCGCGGTGCGTCTCGGGCCGCTGCGGGCGCGTTATTATCATGCGGGCCTGCTGGCGTGCGCGGTGTTGTGCCTGGCCGTTTTCACCCTGCTTGAGTTGCGCAACCTGGTAGGCTGGCTGTTCGCCCTGGCCGTGCCGGCGCTGTATATGCAGGCGCGTTATGTCCTGCACGAGCCAGACCCGTCAGGCATCCGTCCCATGCTGGAAAAAACCGTAAAATGCGCGCTGCTGATCAATATCCTGTTTGCCGTGGGGCTGCTGTTTAGCTAAACGTTTTCTGACGCGCATCAAGTTAACAATTGATGGTTTTGGCAACTGGCGCGAGAACGCGATATACTTTCCGCTCCAGCGGCAAACCGACGTAAATCCTATGAAATACGATACTTCAGAACTATGCGACATTTATCATGAAGACGTGAATGTTGTCGAACCTCTCTTCAGCAATTTCGGCGGGAGGACATCGTTTGGCGGGCAAATCGTTACCGTGAAATGTTTCGAGGATAATGGTTTGCTTTATGACGTGCTTGAAGAAAACGGCCTTGGCCGCGTGTTGGTCGTTGATGGCGGCGGGTCGGTCAGGCGCGCGCTGATTAATGCCGAGCTGGGCACGCTTGCGGTGCAAAACGAGTGGGAAGGTATCGTGGTTTACGGCGCGGTGCGCCAGGTGGACGATCTTGAAGAGCTTGACCTAGGCATCCAGGCCATGGCCGCCACGCCTGCCGGCGCCGCGAGCGAAGGCATAGGCGAGAGCGATATCCGGGTCAATTTTGGCGGGGTAACCTTCTTTTCCGGCGATCATCTTTACGCCGACAATACCGGTATTATCCTGTCGGAAGACGCGCTAGATCTTGAGTAATTGGCGGCAACGCGCAAAAGGGCGATCTGGCATCGCCCTTGTTGTTGCCCGCAAGCCGGCGTTACACTTCCTCCATCTTACTGAGCAATGCGCGTAAACGCTCTTGCCACACGCCCTGCTCCTGCTTCAACTGCTCATTTTCGTTAACCAGCGACTCGCGGTTGCTGGACGCTTGCTGAATTTCCTGAGCCAGACTGTTATTCTTCTCTTTCAATTCTTCAATTTCCATTTGCAACAGCGTGATGGTATCTATCGCCTGCTGTACCTTCGCTTCTAATTTTTCAAATACTTCAAAAGCCATTTCAGCCCCCTTAAGCCTACAAGGTGTAATCATGAATGGGAGCTACACGCCGGCGTGTAGCCCTTAAATCGTCTTGGCGTCAGCACCGCTACAGGCGCGTATCACATTGCCCCGGGTACAGCCTGGAGAGGGGATTTTATGTAGCGCCTCCCCCAGTGTCCAGCCGCAATCGTCTAAACGGCCGAATGAGTCGGTTATTGTACGCTATGAACCCAACGTGCAGCGGAAAGTTTTGCCGGCGATGAGATGCTCGTTTTAGCAATTAACACATTTTGTTAAAAAAGGTGATAGCCAGCACACAGAAATTTTGCCCATAACAGCCTAAATTAAGCGAATACGCTCATTTTTATGACGTACTGCACACAATTTGATTTCGATATTTCTCGTTTCTGCTCGTTAACGATAAATTTACAACATACCTACATGCCTTACTAGGTAAGATTTGATTCGGTAAGCAGACATGTCCACCACTGCTACCCCACTTTTCGCCAGCAGGAAAAGATTATGAGCCAACAAAAAACTCCAACACTGAAAGGCCAATGTATCGCTGAATTTCTGGGCACCGCCTTGCTGATTTTCTTCGGCGCCGGCTGCGTTGCCGCACTGAAGCTGGCCGGCGCCAGCTTCGGCCAATGGGAAATCAGTATCATCTGGGGCTTTGGCGTCGCCATGGCGGTTTATCTTACCGCCGCCGTTTCCGGCGCGCATCTCAGCCCCGCGGTGTCCATCGCGCTATGGCTGTTCGCCAATTTCGAGCGCCGCAAGGTGGTGCCCTACATCGTTGCGCAAATGCTCGGCGCCTTCTGCGGCGCAGCGGTGGTCTACGGTCTTTACTACAACCTGTTCATCGACTTCGAGCAGGCAAACCATATGGTCCGCGGCAGCGTGGAAAGCCTCCAGCTGGCCGGGGTATTCTCAACCTATCCTAACCCGCATATTTCCGTGATCCAGGCGTTTTTAGTGGAAACGGTGATTACCGCCATTCTGTTATGCCTGATCCTGGCCTTGACCGACGACGGCAATGGCATTCCCCGCGGCCCGCTGGCGCCGCTGCTGATCGGTATCCTTATCGCGGTCATCGGCGCATCCATGGGGCCGTTGACCGGGTTCGCCCTTAACCCCGCCCGTGATTTCGGTCCCAAGGTATTCGCCTACCTGATGGGCTGGGGCAAGGTAGCCTTTACCGGCGGCCGTGAAATTCCCTACTTCCTGGTGCCGCTGATTGCACCGATCATCGGCGGCTGCCTTGGCGCCTTTATCTATCGCTCGCTGATCAGCCCTTACCTTCCTTCTAATATTATCGAGGATGGTTTGGAAGAGACCCGCTCGGCAAACACAGCAAAATCCGAACGCAAAGCGTAATGCTTACTGTGCCAATGTTAACTTTTGCAGGAATCTATTATGTCATCAGATAAAAAATATATTGTGGCTCTCGATCAGGGAACGACCAGCTCACGCGCCATTGTCATGGATCATGACGCCAATATCGTCAGCGTTTCGCAGCGCGAATTCACCCAGATTTATCCCAAACCAGGCTGGGTAGAGCACGACCCGATGGAAATTTGGGCATCGCAAAGCTCGACACTGGTGGAAGTGCTGGCTAAAGCCGACATCCGCTCCGACCAGATCGCGGGCATCGGCATTACCAACCAGCGTGAAACGGCGGTGGTCTGGGATAAGGAATCCGGCAAGCCTGTTTACAACGCCATCGTCTGGCAGTGCCGCCGTACTTCGGATATGTGTGAAAAGCTTAAACGCGATGGCCATGAGGAGTACGTACGCAAAACCACCGGGCTGGTTATCGATCCCTATTTCTCGGGCACCAAGGTGAAATGGATCCTGGATAATGTCGAGGGCGCCCGGGAACGCGCCAAACGCGGCGAACTGCTGTTCGGCACCATAGATACGTGGCTTATCTGGCGCATGACCCAGGGTCGCGTGCACGTTACCGACTATACCAACGCCTCCCGTACCATGCTGTATGACATCCATAACCTGCAATGGGACGACAAGCTGCTGGAAATCCTGGATATTCCCCGCTCCATGCTGCCCGAGGTCCGTCCCTCGTCCGAAGTGTACGGCCAGACCAATATCGGCGGTAAAGGCGGGACCCGTATTCCCATCGCCGGTATTGCCGGCGATCAGCAAGCCGCGTTGTTCGGACAGCTGTGCGTCCAGCCTGGTATGGCCAAGAATACCTACGGCACCGGCTGCTTCCTGCTGATGAATACCGGCACCAAGGCGGTGCAATCGAAACACGGCCTGCTGACCACCATCGCCTGCGGACCGCGTGGGGAAGTCAATTACGCCCTGGAGGGCGCGGTGTTTGTTGCCGGCGCCGCCATCCAGTGGCTGCGCGACGAAATGAAACTGATAAGCGACGCTACCGATTCGGAGTATTTCGCCAGCAAGGTGAAGGATACCAACGGGGTGTACGTGGTGCCGGCGTTCACCGGCCTGGGCGCGCCGTATTGGGATCCCTATGCGCGCGGCGCGATATTCGGTTTGACCCGCGGCGTTAATGCGAATCATATTATTCGCGCCACGTTGGAATCCATCGCCTTCCAGACCCGCGATCTTCTTGACGCCATGCAGGCCGATTCCGGCGCCCGCCTGCAGTCCCTGCGGGTTGACGGCGGCGCCGTGGCCAATAATTTCCTGATGCAGTTCCAGTCCGATATCCTCGGCACCCGCGTCGAGCGTCCCGAAGTACGGGAAGTGACCGCACTGGGCGCGGCGTATCTGGCCGGCCTGGCGGTAGGCTTCTGGAGCGATTTGGAGGAGGTCAGGAGCAAGGCGATTATCGAGCGAGAATTCCGCCCAAGCATTGAAACGGTGGAACGCAACGTTCGCTATAGCGGCTGGCAAAAAGCGGTTGAGCGCGCCCGCTCATGGGAAGAACGCTCGGACGAATAATACCCCGGCCGGCACGTTTTTTTACCCTGGCCGCATTGCGCCGCGGTCCCCGCGCCCGGAATGCGCGCCAGGTGTGATAAACTTTGCGATAAACTTCTCTTAAGTGGATACGCAAGGTTTAAGCATGAAACGTGAATTAGCCATCGAATTCTCCCGGGTGACCGAAGCCGCCGCGCTGGCGGGCTATAGCTGGCTGGGCCGCGGCGATAAGAACGCGGCCGACAATGCGGCGGTTCAGGCCATGCGCATTATGCTCAACCAGGTGCAGATCGACGGCCGGATTGTGATTGGCGAAGGCGAAATTGACGAAGCGCCGATGCTTTTCATCGGCGAAGCCGTCGGCACCGGCCAGGGAGACGCGGTGGATATCGCGGTGGACCCTATCGAAGGCACCCGTATGACGGCCATGGGCCAGGCAAATGCGCTGGCGGTATTGGCGGTGGGTGAAAAAGGCGCTTTTCTGCATGCGCCTGATATGTATATGGAAAAGCTGGTGGTCGGCCCAGATGCCAAAGGCGCCATTAACCTCAGCCTGCCCCTGGACGAAAACCTGCGTAATATTGCCCATACGCTGAATAAGCCGCTTTCGCAGCTGACCGTGGCCATTCTGGCCAAACCCCGTCATGACGACTGTATTGCCGCTTTGCAGCGGCTTGGCGTGCGCGTATTTACCATTCCCGACGGCGATGTGGCCGCCTCCCTGCTTACCTGCATGCCGGATAGCGAAGTGGACGTGATGTACGGTATAGGCGGCGCGCCTGAAGGGGTTATCTCGGCGGCGGCCATCCGCGCGATGGATGGCGATATGCAGGGCCGGCTGTTGCCCCGCCATCAGGTCAAAGGCGACACCGCGGCCAACCGCCTGATAGGCGACGATGAGCTGGCGCGCTGCGCCGCCATGGGCATCAGCGCCAATACCGTGCTGACGCTTAACGATATGGCGCGCAATGACAACGTGGTCTTTTCCGCCACCGGCATTACCAAAGGGGATCTGTTAAACGGCATCACCCGCAAAGGCAACCTGGCCACCACTGAAACCTTGTTGATCCGCGGCAACAGCCGCACCATCAGGCGTATCGCCTCAACCCATTACCTTGATCGCAAGGATGCCGCCCTGCACCCCTTTATTCTTTAACCTGCGGATTTCGCGCCATGGCATCAATTGCAAAACGTATTGTTAACAATTACAGTCGTCCCGCTGGATGCCAAGGCTGAATTAGCCGATAATGACGCGTTCGCGGCGTAACAAAAAAGGTCGCGCAGGCAACCATGCCGGCGCTTACCGGATCCGCTATCATCACCAGCCGCTGTGACAGAGTGGAGAATCGTTAGCCGGTCCGGGTACCGGCCGGAAAGACCAAGGGGAAAGTGAGTTATGGCAGAATGGGTGACCGGGAAAATCATACATGTGGAACACTGGACGGAGAGCCTGTTTAGCTTAACCGTTAACGCCCCCGTCGATCCTTTTACCGCCGGACAGTTTGCCAAACTCGGCCTGGAGATCAACGGCGAGCGTGTCCAGCGCGCGTATTCCTACGTCAACGCGCCGCACAGCGATAACCTGGAATTTTACCTGGTGACGGTGCCGGAGGGTAAGCTTAGCCCGCCGCTCCACGCCTTGCAGCCTGGGGATTCGTTAATGATCACCAAAGAGGCCGCCGGCTTTTTTGTCCTTGATGAAATCCCGGAATGTGAAACGCTATGGATGCTGGCGACCGGCACGGCGCTGGGGCCTTTTCTGTCCATCCTGCAGCAGGGGGAGGGACTGGAGCGCTTTAAGGATATCGTGCTGGTACACGCCGCGCGTTTTGCCCGTGACCTCAGCTACCTGCCCCTGATGCTGGAACTGCAGCAGCGTTTTAACGGCAAGCTGCATGTGCAGACGGTGGTCAGCCGCGAGGAGGTTCCCGGCTCGCTGACCGGCCGCGTTCCCGCCCTGATAGCCGACGGGTCCCTGGAAGCCGCGGTTGGGCTGCCGTTAAATGCCCAAACCGGCCATGTGATGTTATGCGGTAATCCGCAAATGGTCAGGGACACCCAGCAGATATTAAAAGATACCCGCGAAATGCGTAAACATCTGCGGCGCAAGCCGGGCCATATTACCAGCGAGCACTACTGGTAAGCGCCATGCGAATTTACTGGTTAAGATCACTGGGAATCTACGCACTGTGAACAGCAAAATCCGCTTCGTTATCCCGGCCCTGTTGCTGGCATTGCTGTTCCCGGCGGCGATGGGCGCGGCGGCGGAAAACCCCGCCGACACGCCCGCCCCCGCGCCTTATTTGCTGGCCGGCGCCCCCACCTTTGATCTGACGGTGGTGACATTCCGCGAGCAGTTTAATGCGCACAATCCCGCGCTGCAGATAGGCGAGTTCCGGGCTATCGACAGCCGTGGCGACGGCATGAATCTCACGCGCGCCGCCAGTAAAATCAACGGCACCCTGTATGCGTCCACCGCCCTGGAAAAGGGCAGCGGCAAGATCAAGACCTTGCAACTGACCTATCTGGCGGTGGAAGGCGGCAGCGAAAAAGCGGCGCGCGCCGTGGCCGTGAGTTATATGGCCGCGCTGCTGCGGGAGTTCGAGCCGGCATTGACGGCGGCGCAAAGTAACGCCCGGGTGGCCGACCTGCTGGCCAAAGGGAAAGGCTCGCGCTTTTTCCAGCAGTCCTGGGGAGCCTTGCGTTATGTGGTGGCCGATAATGGTGATAAAGGTCTCACTTTTGCCATAGAGCCGGTTAAGCTCGCCTTATCCGAACCCTGAGCGGCCGCGGTTTCATGACAAAAAACAAAGCCACCGCGGCGCTTTCTCTCTATACTGGGGACAGGTAATGCTGTCCCCGGGACAGTCAATTTTTTATTTCGCGTTCCCTATTGGAGATTTTAAAATGCGATATCCGTTAGTGATGGGTAACTGGAAGCTGAACGGCAGCAAGCGTTTGGTTAACGATCTGATCGCCGCGCTGCGCACGGAATTAAACGGCGTGACCGGCTGTGGCGTGGCTATTGCGCCGCCGGTCGTCTATCTGGAGCAGGCTAAGCGCCAGCTTGCCGGCAGCCAACTGGCGCTGGGCGCCCAAAACGTCGATACCAATCTCTCCGGCGCGTTTACCGGTGAAGTGTCCGCCGAGATGCTAAAGGATATTGGCGCCAAATATATCATCATCGGCCACTCCGAGCGCCGCACCTATCATAAAGAAAGCGACGAACTTATCGCCGAGAAATTCGCGGTTCTGAAAGAAGCGGGCCTGATCCCGGTATTGTGTATCGGCGAAAGCGAAGCCGAAAACGAAGCCGGTGAGACCGAAGCGGTCTGTGCCCGCCAGCTGGACGCGGTATTAAACGCCATGGGCGCTAAGGCCTTTGACAACGCGGTTATCGCCTACGAACCTATCTGGGCCATCGGTACCGGCAAATCGGCCACCCCGGCGCAGGCGCAGGCGGTTCATAAATTTATCCGCGGCCATATCGCCAAACACGACGCCGCGGTGGCTGAACAGGTTATTATTCAGTACGGCGGCTCGGTGAATGCCGGCAACGCGGCGGAACTGTTTACCCAGCCGGATATCGACGGCGCGCTGGTAGGCGGCGCCTCGCTGAAAGCCGACGCCTTTGCGGTGATCGTCAAAGCGGCGGCGCAGGCCAAACAGGCCTGAGATAACGCCACGGGCGGGTTCACGACGCGTTAACCGTCCCGCCCCCTCGTTATCGTCGCCCTGAACCGTAAACCGGGTCTCATCCCCCGTGTTTGCGGTTTTTTTTTCGCCATGATTAAACCCACGGCACAACTCAGCGACGGCCGACCGACGCCCGCTCCACCAGCTCGGGGGTCAGCACCAGCACCTGGGGTTCGGTATCGGGATGTTCTAACCGGTAAAGCAGGGTGTCGATCGCCAATTGGCCAAGCGAGTCTTTCGGCTGGTTAATCGTGGTCAGCGGCGGGGTAAGGTATTTTGCCAGCTCGATATCATCATAACCGATGACCGCCATATCTCCCGGCACCGACAGCCCGGCCTGGTACAGCGCCTGGTAGACGCCCACCGCAACCGCATCGTTGCCGGTAAATACCGCATGGGGCGGCTCGCCGAGGGACAGCAGTTGTTGCATCGCGCTTACGCCGCCGCCAAATTCGAAATCGCTGAAAACTTCATAACCGGCCGGCACCGCCAGCCCGGCGCGCGCCATGGCGAGGCGATACCCCTGCAGGCGATGGCGGGCGGTGGTTTTATCCTGCGGGCCGGATATACAGGCGATTTTGCTGTAGCCGCGCGCAATCAGATAGTCGGTAGCCAGGCACCCGCCCAATAACGAGTTATCCTGGATAATATCCAGCGCGTCCTCAAACGGCGTCCAATCCATCATGACAATCGGCAGCGAGGGGTAGCGGCGCAGCGCCAGGCGGGAAGGCCGGTTATTTTCGGTACACATGATAAGCAGCCCGTCGACGCGTTTTTGCAGCAGCGTCTCCATACTACGGCTCATGCGATCGGCATCCTCTTCGGTATTACACAGGATCAGGCTGTAGCCCCGCTCGTAGCAACTGCGTTCGACGCCGTGCACCACCTCCGCGTAAAACGGGTTATTACTGGAGGTAATCAGCATGCCGATGGTGCGCGTCTGGTTGATCTTTAAACTGCGGGCCAGAGCCGACGGCGCGTAGTTGAGCTGTTCCACCACCGCCAGCACTTTAGCGCGCACCCTATCGCTGACAAACCGGTTGTTATTGATCACGTGCGATACGGTGGAAGTGGAAACGCCCGCCAGACGGGCAACATCCTTCATGGTGGCCAAATAAGCTCCTAACCCTGCAGAAAAGCGTCGATTTCATCACGCCAGGGAATTGACGGCTGCGCCCCCGGACGGGTTACCGCCAACGCGGCGGCGGCATGGGCGAACCTGACGGCGTTATCCAGGTCCTGGTCTTCGAGCAGCGCGGTCATCAGCGCGCCGTTAAACGTATCGCCCGCCGCGATGGTATCCACCGCCTTGACCTTGAATCCGGGCACCCGCTTGCGATTGCCACGTTCGCTCAGCCACACACCGCGGCGGCCAAGGGTAATGATAACCGTAGCGATGCCCTTATCATGCAAAATCCGCGCGGCGCGGGCGGCGCTGGCGTCATCGGTGACGGCGACGCCGGTCAGTTGCTCCGCCTCGGTTTCATTGGGCGTAATAATATCTACCAAGGCCAGCAATTCGTCCGGCAGCTGACGCGCCGGGGCCGGGTTTAATATCACCTGGGTCTGGTGATCGCGCGCCAGGCGGGCGGCGGCGATCACGGTATCAAGGGGGGATTCCAACTGCATCAATAATGCCGCGGCATGGATGACCAACTGCTCATAGCGGGCCAGGTAGGCCGGCGTTACCGCGGCGTTAGCGCCTGGATGGATGCCGATGACATTTTCACCCTCCGCGTTGACAAAAATCAGCGCGACGCCGGTGCTGGCGCCAGGGCTGGGTTCCACGGGCAGAATATCAATGTTGTCCGCCTGCAGCTGCCGGCGAATCTGCGCGCCGATAGCATCCTCGCCCACGCAGGCGATAAAGGCGATATCGGCGCCGCTGCGGCCGGCGGCCACCGCCTGATTAGCGCCTTTGCCGCCGAACGCCACCTGATAGCTGCCGCCAATTACCGTTTCACCGGGACGGGGAAATTGTTGTAGATTAAGTATATGATCCGCGTTAATGCTGCCGAGAACCACCAGCTTTTTTATTGCCATAGCCTGTATCCTGGTTAGAAGCGTTATCGCCGGCGCGCGGCGATAACACAAGGCGCTGCTGTCGAGGTTTTACGGGCTTATTTGGTGACCAGCTTCAGGGCAACCGGGATCACCGCATCCACTTTTTCGCCTTTCAGAACCTTGTCTGCGGTTTCCACGCCGATTATACCGATCTGGTCGGGCTGCTGCGCCACGGTGGCGGCAAGTTTACCGCTTTGCACCGCTTTGATGCCGTCGGCGGTGCCGTCAAAACCCACCACCAGCACATCGGTTTTATTCACGGTTTGCAGGGCGCGCATGGCGCCCAGGGCCATTTCGTCGTTCTGCGCGAATACCGCCTGCACCGCCGGATGCGCGGTCAGCAGGTTCTGCATCACGTTAAGCCCTTTGGTGCGATCGAAATCGGCGGGCTGGCTGGCCAGCATAGTAAATTTATACTGATCGGCCGATTGTTTAAACCCTTCGCCGCGCTCACGCGCAACAGACGTGCCGGCGATACCTTCCAGCTGGATAACCTTGGCGTTCTGGCCCAGTTTTTCACCGATAAAATCACCGGCCATTTTGCCGCCGACCCGGTTGTCGGAGGCGATATGGCTGACGACGGCCCCTTTGCTGGCCTTACGATCGAGGGTGATCACCGGGATCTTGGCCTGGTTGGCAATAATGACCGCGTTGCCCACCGCGTCGGAATCGCTTGGGTTGATAAGCAAAAGCTTAACGCCGCGCACCGTCAGATCCTGCACATTGGCCAGTTCCTTGGCCGGGTTGTTTTGCGAATCGAGCACCACCAGCTGATAACCCAATTTATCCGCTTCCTGCTGGGCGCCGTCTTTCATGGAAACGAAGAACGGATTATTCAGCGTGGACACCACCAGCGCGATGCTGTCTTTCGCCAGGGCATTGGCGCTGAGAGTGGCGCTTAACGCCACGGCGGACATCAAAAAAGCTAATTTTTTCATTTTCATCTTTATCATTCCTGCGGGAGAGGTTATTTACTGCTTTTGTTATCTACCAGCACCGCCAACAAAATCACCACGGCTTTAACAATCATCTGGTAGTAGGAGGAAACGCTCAATAAATTCAGTCCGTTATTAAGAAAGCCCAGGATCAGCGCGCCGACCAGCGTCCCCATGATGCGCCCTTTCCCGCCGGACAGGCTGGTACCGCCCAGCACCACCGCGGCGATGGCGTCCAGCTCATAGCCGGTACCCGCCGTGGGCTGCGCCGAGGACAGGCGCGCCACTTCGATAACGCCCGCCAACGCCGCGAGCAACCCGCACAGCGCGTAGACGATGACCTTGACCCGATCGACGCTGATGCCGGACAGCCGGGTGGCGGCTTCATTACCGCCCAGCGCATAGATATAACGGCCCAGGCGGGTGTGATGCAGCATGTACCAGGCGGCAAGAAACACCACGGCCATGATCCATACCGGCGTGGGCACGCCAAGGGGACGACCGATGCCAAACCAGCCAAACGCGTCGGCCGTATCGCTGAAACCGGTGTTTACCGGACTGCCGTTGGTATACACCATGGTGATACCGCGCAGCAGCAGCATCATGACCAGGGTGGCGATAAAGGCCTGTACCCTGCCCTTCGCCACAATCAGGCCGGTGATGGCGCCGATGGCCGCGCCCAGCGCCAGGGAGGCGCCCACCGCCACCATGACATTCATTTCCAGCCCCACCACCGAGGCGGCTACCGCGCCGGTCAGCGCCAGCAGGGACCCGACGGACAAGTCAATGCCTGCGGTGAGGATCACCAGCGTCATACCCACCGCCATGATGGCGTTGACCGAGGTCTGCTGGAGAATATTGAACAGATTGTTGAGGCTGAAAAAATTGGCGCTCATTGAAGAAACCACGGCGATCAGCACCAGCAGCGCAATCAACGATTTTTGCTCCAGCAGCCAGGCTTTGCTGATGCCGCGTTTAACGGGGATAGTCCGGGAATTCATTACTGATTCTCCTGCTGGGTACGATAAAGCTTGCCGACGGCCGCGGCCATCAGCACTTCCTGGGTGGCCTGTTCGATGGGGAATATGCCGCTTAAGCGGCCTTCATGCATCACCATGACGCGATCGCTCATGCCAAGGACCTCCGGCATCTCGGAGGACACCAGGATGATGGAGAGCCCTTCCTGTTTAAACTGGTTGATCAACTGGTAAATCTCTTTCTTGGCGCCCACGTCGACGCCCCGGGTCGGCTCATCCAGGATCAGCACCTTAGGGCGTGTCATCAGGCCGCGCGCAATGGCGACTTTTTGCTGGTTGCCACCGGACAGCAGGCCGATAGGCTGCTCCATCGACGGCGTTTTGATATTAAATAAACGGATAAAATCCCCGACAGCCACCCGCTCGTCGGCGTGTTTCAGCCAACCGGCCTGATGGCTAAAGTAGCGCAGGGCGGTTAAAGTCATGTTTTCCTTTACCGACATGCCCAGCACCAGTCCGTCGCGCTTGCGATCCTCGGAAATATAGACAATGCCGTTGGCAAGCCCGTCCTGGGGCGACCTGGCGACCACGGCACGTCCGTCGAGCGTCACGCTGCCGCCGGTGCGCCTGGCGGCGCCATAGAGGGTTTTCATCAGTTCGGTACGGCCGGCGCCCATCAGCCCGGCGCAGCCCAGGATTTCCCCCTGGCGCAGGGAGAAACTGACGTCATGCACCCCGGGGCCCGACAGGTGGCTGACCAGCAGGCGCTCCTCGCCCGGACGCTGCGTGACGCGCGGATACTGTTCCTCCAGGCGGCGGCCCACCATCATTTCAATCAGCCTGTCTTCCTGCAGCTCGTTTACCGGCCGTTCGGCAATAAACTGCCCGTCGCGCATCACCGTGACATCGTCGCAGATCTCGAAAATTTCCTTTAGCCGATGGGAGATATAGACAATGCCGCACCCCTGCTGCTTCAGTTCGTTTATCACACTGAACAGCGATGCCGTTTCCGTATCGGTTAACGCATCGGTGGGCTCGTCCATGATGATCACCTGCGACTTAAAGCTGATTACCTTGGCGATTTCCACCATCTGCTGATCGCCAATCGATAATTCCCCCACCAACCGGTGGCTGCTATAGGCCAGGTTCAGGCGGCCCAGGAGTCGGTCCGCTTCGCGATACATCCGCTTCCAGTCGATGCCGCCGATACGGTTAAGGAATTCGCGCCCCAGGAAGATATTTTCGGCGATCGTCAGTTCAGGGATCAGGTTAAGTTCCTGATGGATGATACCGATACCGGCCTCCTGCGACGCCTTGGGGCCGCTGAAGGCAACTTCCTTTCCCATAAATATGAGCGTACCGGCATCCTTGCTGTAAATCCCGGTCAACACCTTCATCATGGTGGATTTACCGGCGCCGTTCTCCCCCACCAGCGCCATCACGCGGCCGGGATACACGGTCAGCGCCGCGCCGGAAAGCGCTTTGACGCCCGGAAACGACTTGTCTATCCCGCTCAGTTGCAGTAAGGGTTGCATAAATGCCTCAGAAGGTGACGCCGGCGCAGAGGATAACGTTGGCGAAGGGCGAGCACTCCCCGCTGCGAATAACGGCCCGGCTGTGGGCGGTCTGCGCTTTGAATGCCTGATGGCTGATATAGTCGATGACGATGGTATTGCCCTGCGCTTGCTCCAGCTGGGACAGCCCGGCCAGCAACGCCTGGTGCAGCGCGGGATTATGGGCGGCCATTTCGCTGGCGATTATCGCCCTTTCCACCTGCATCTCACTGGCCACGACGTCGAACACCTGTAAAAAGCCCGGCACGCCCTGGGTCAACGCCAGATCGATCCTGGCGGCTGTCGCGGGTATGGGCAACCCGGCATCGGCAATGACGATTTCATCGGTATGCCCCAAGCGGGAAATCAACGCGGAAACCTCGGCGTTGAGCAGTAATCCTTTTTTCATTGGCAGATCCTCCCAGCGAAACGTTTCGCTGGGCTGAAAATAATCACAAACGGGCCAAGCCACAAGCGGGAAACATCAAAAATGTGATCGCCATCGAAACGTTTCGCTGGACCAGGCGGCACGGCGGCGGCTGGCGTGACCACCGGCGCGTTGTTCATTATCGCCGGATAAAGAGCGGCCGCATCCTTGCCATGGCCTCAGGGCGCCATCTTTTGTTTGATCTCATAAATCACATCGTCCCATCTTTCTTCGCCACGCATGTTTAGACTGTGTTTATAGTCGTTGCCGCTGCGAAAAAAATCTTTTTTAATATCAATGATATCAATGGGGAAAAACATTTCACTTTCTGCATCCCACAACATATTCGCCCCATGGAGATCAGCGTGTATCATATTGACATTATTTAGTTTTTCCAGCATATCGACAAAGCGTTCAACTGCATCGTGCGGCAGGGAGCCCTCGGGAAGTGAATCTAACGTTATGCCGGGAATTTTGTACATTCTGTTATAAAAATTACCATCATTATCAGCAAATACCTTTGCCGATTCCGGGCCATAATATAAACGAAAGCTTTCAGCCTCCTTTTCCGCCAACATTTCAATATCTATATCGGCGTCGCCATCCGGATGTGGTCGCATCATCTTGATATACCAATTGGGATCCTGGCCATCCTGGAAAACGATACCGTAATCACCTTCACCAATCTGCGTACCGAGCAGGAGTTCAAGGTTAACGGATTCGTCATCGGGATCAAACACAGGCACTTTCCGCCCTTGCGCCGGCGCCACATTGACGGCGCTTTCATCAATTTTAAACCGTTTTGCCCAGGGAGGAATTTCACTAAACTGTTCAATATGCAAGGCAAACGAATATTCGTTAAACAGTCCCTCCTGGGGGAAATGGTATTGAGACAGCAGTGTTTTGGCCTGTTCAAGGTCGAACCCATCCAGGTCCTTGAGAATATCCACAGCATGCTTACGCGGCCTGAGTCCCGCCCGGCCGCTCATGCCAATCTTACGGAGATCGTTAATCCTTTCCCTAAAATTTTCGACATGAAATTTATTTTTCTTGAAGCGAAGGTTGATTTTTCGATGATTATTCATCAGAAAAAACTTGTATGCGGTTTGCGGATACCTTTTTACTTTAAAATATTTATTTTTAATTTTCAGATATGAATTATTATTTATATCCCAGCGCAGGCCAAGCTTATCAGGCGTGGACAAATCGAACGCGTTGACGCTCTCCCCGACAATATCCTTGGCAATGGCGCGTCGCAGCGTTTTGGCGACATGGATTGACGTCGGCGCTTCAAACAACCAGCGGCGACCGTCAAACTCGACGGGATGGCCGCGACGGCCAGGCATAGCCCGATTAAAAATTTCATATTTAAGGCCTCTTTTGGGCACTACCGCCGCGCGCACAGGCACTAATTCTCCCTTCAGCTCAACCACCCTCATTATGACATTATCACCCATAGCCATTGTGTCTTTTGACCTGACTTCAATAATTTTACCGGCACCATAGTGTTTGGGATTAAGGTTATCAACCTGAATATATTCATAGGCGCCGTCAAACCTCATCTTGAACGACTTAATTCTTTTCTCTTGTCTAAACGTGAAGGCAGGTTTGTTATTGTGTGTGCCAAGATGCCAAGAATGGCTGATTTTTTCATGATATACCGGAATCCGGGATTCCGTTCCGTCATGGTTCCGCAATTTCACTTCGTGCGTTCTTTTCACCGCGCTATACTTAAGTTCATAATTCTCGCCATATAATTTAATAAATTTCTTACCGTTTTGTACTGTATAATCAACTCCCTGCCCTTCAGGCACATCTCCGCCGATATGGATCTTATCATTTATCGCGTCATAAAAAACTTTCCGGCCAGTTTTAGCGTTATTACCCTGCTGCCCAGTTGGAATAATGTATTCACCCGCTTCTGTTTGCCGAACACGCTGGATGGCGCCATCTAGGTCAACGGCAAGATGTTTGACAGTATTGATACCGGTCGGATATTTTTCGTGAACAAATACCCCGTCTGGATCAAAGGCATTAGCCTTTTGCAATTCCCGTGGTTTGTGATGTAACAGTGGATTTGAAAAAGCCCTGCGGTCGGTAATGCCAACCTCGGTATTGAACAGCAGATTGGCCATTTCCTCAGCCGAAAATTCGTTCCTGACGCAGTTGCTGTCACCATTGATGGAATGGCCTGATACAGACAAGGCTTTTGCCGAAGTATATTTTATAATCGGGTACGCGCCAATAGTGTAAATCCCGAAAATGATGTCATGACCAAGATTGACAACTTCAAACAGTATGGCTCCTATTTCAGAAAGTTCACCATTACCCCAGATCCACTCCTTAAGTTTTTCGGCGAAACCACGAACGGGATTCCTGATATATTCGCCGGTGACAAGCAGACTATCCCCCAATACTTTCCCTTGGTTGGTTTTGGTCCTGATATGGCAATTCTTTTCAATATAATCCCGGTAATCCTGTTCTTGCAGACCGACTGAGATATCTAAAGATATTCGCTTCTGTCTAAAAGACTTATCCTTTTTTGACGAAATATACATAAACGCAATCGCGTCTTGACCGATGCCATGCTCCGCATAGCCTTGTCCCGCGCTTAACATGTTAAACAGTAGCCGTTGTGGTGCCTTGCCCTTCATTTCATGGATGCTGTTTGCGGGTGGCGCCGCCGCCGGGCCTGCGGGCGCGGCCTGGCGAGAAAGCAACGGAGAAACGGCGCGCCCGGATGGCCGCACGGCTGCCGGCGCCAGGCTCACTGATATATTGGTGGCCAGCGTGAGCGCCTGAAGCATGAGATGCGCCCTGGCGCCCACGACCCCATCGCCTGGCGACGCGGCCATGCCGTTCAATTTTTGCTGGATTTTTTTATTACTGACATAATCGTGAGTCTGGCTGTGGTAGCGTCCGATATGTTCCCTGTGCTGAATAGCGGATGATGGCATAATGTGAATCCCTTCCCTCCCTCTATCATGATGTTATTCAAGTCGCAATGACCTTTGCCAAGGCAAAAAACCCTTAATCATGACAAGCCGGGTGTTCATTAATTGAGAATTTGGTGCTGTTATCCATATGTTGCATAAAAAATTAGCGGGAGATAATTAAAATATGGAATACAGTGGGTTAACGATAGATTAACGAAGCGGCCAGCCCTTGTGCCGGCGGCAGACCGCGCTGCGGGATATTTTAAACGGCTGTCATACAAATCATAAAAATGCCGTACGGTGTCGCCGCACGGCATTTTTTTAAGATAAAACTTCGTATTGAGTTAATTTATAATTAACGCTGGCTGATTTGATCGTAACTGCCACCGGTGGAGAAATGGACTTTTTGCACTTTCTGCCAGTCGCCGAAGTCATCCTTAAGGGTAAATAATTTAATCTGCGGAAACTCCTTGGCGAACTCTTTGGCGATTGCCGGATCGCGCGGGCGATAATAATTCTTGGCGGCGATACGTTGACCTTCGGTTGAATAAAGATACTTCAGATATTCGGTCGCGATGTCACGCGTGCCCCGCTTGTCGACCACCTTGTCAACCACCGATACGGTAGGCTCAGCCAGGATGGATTCACTTGGCGCCACGATATCGAATTTATCTTTGCCGACTTCATTGACGGCCAGCAGCGCTTCGTTTTCCCAGGCGATCAGCACATCACCGATGCCGCGTTCCACAAACGTATTGGTAGAGGCACGCGCGCCGGAATCCTGTACTTCGACGTTTTTAAACAGGGCTTTGACAAAGTCCTGGGCCTTCGCCTGATCGTTATTATTATGATGCAGGGCGTAACCCCAGGCAGCCAGGTAATTCCAGCGCGCGCCGCCGGAGGTTTTCGGGTTTGGCGTAATGACCGAAATACCCGGTTTAATCAGATCCGGCCAGTCATGGATCTGTTTAGGATTACCTTTACGCACCAGGAAGACAATGGTGGAGGTGTAGGGGGCGGAGTTATCGGGCAGGCGGGTTATCCAGTTTTTATCGATGCTGCCGCGCTCGGCAATCGCATCCACATCGTATGCCAGCGCCAGGGTTACGACATCCGCGTCGAGTCCGTTGATAACCGAAGTGGCCTGTTTGCCGGAGCCGCCGTGCGACTGGCGCACCGTCACCTTATCTCCGGTCTTGTCCTGCCAATACTTACTGAAAGCCACGTTATAATCCTGGTATAACTCACGCGTCGGGTCATAGGATACGTTTAATAATTGAACATCCTTTGCCAGTGCGCTTCCAGATAACAGCATCAACAACAGCCCTGCTTGCCATTTCGACATCGTTCCACTCCCCAAGAGAATTTTTTGTCATGTGAATAGTGCTTAACCAGAGAGTGTCAGAAATCGCTGCGTGTTTTAAAGAATAAAAACGTAATTTATATAATCAAAAGAGATAACCAGTGAATGTGCCGCAACGGCACGGCAAAGGAACGGCGGCGTAACGGGCGTGCTCTGGGATTGGCGTCTACGAGAGGTTGGGCGGAGTAAAGGCGGGTGAGGCAAGAAAGGCCGGGTATTATTCTAAGGGCGCCGGGAAACGCCGCAATGGCGTTCTCATCCGTGAGAACCAAGGCCTTGTCCTTTGGCGGCGCCGTGGCCATCGGCTTGCGGCGCGGATATCAATACAGTTTTTTAGCGCATTCCAGCAAATCGCTTTTAAATGGTCGCTTCATATTTTCTATGGCATCGACGATGTCATGGTGAACCAGTTTTTCGTTTTGCACCCCGACGCAACGCCCGCCGTAGCCTTGCAGCAGCAGCTCAATCGAAAACGCGCCCATGCGCGAGGCGAGGATGCGATCGTAGGCCACGGGGCTGCCGCCGCGCTGGATATGCCCTAAAACCGTGGCGCGGGTCTCGCGGCCGGTCTCTTTTTCGATATATTGCGCCAGCTCGGCAACATTACAGATATGTTCGGTAATGGCGACGATGGCGTGTTTTTTACCTTTGGCGATCCCGGCTTTGATTTCATACACCAGATCGTCTGGTTTGAATTCCACTTCCGGCAGCACGATGAATTCACAGCCGCCGGCGATAGCCGCGGACATAGTCAGGTCGCCGCAATAGCGCCCCATAACTTCGACGATGGAGATGCGCTGGTGCGAGGAGGACGTATCGCGCAGCCTGTCTATCGCCTCGACCACCGTTTCAAGCGCGGTGAAATAGCCGATGGTATAATCGGTGCCGGCGACGTCGTTATCGATGGTGCCGGGCAGGCCAATACAGGGGAAACCCATTTCGGTAAGGCGTTTCGCCCCCATATAGGAACCGTCGCCGCCGATGACCACCAGGGCGTCAAGGTCGCGCTTTTTCATATTTTCTATGGCTATCGCGCGGGTACCCTCTTCCCGGAATTCTGGAAAGCGGGCGGAGCCGAGGAAGGTGCCGCCACGGTTAATCATATCCGACACGCTATAACGGTCCAGCTTCTTCATCCGATCCTGAAACAAGCCGAGGTAGCCGTCATAGACGCCGTACACTTCCAATCCCTCGGACAGGCCGGCGCGCACCACGCCCCGGATCGCTGCATTCATGCCTGGTGAATCACCGCCGCTTGTCAGTACACCGATTTTCTTAATCATGACTACCTCTGAACTTTAAATATAATTGTAGAATACACTATGCCGGCTGAATATCGGGTCCCATTTGCACTAAGGCCCTTGGCTTATGGTAAAAATAGTATCTCAAATCCGATTTGCTGAATTGATTCAGGTCAGGCAACATCCGACTATCTGCTGGTTTTAAGCCATATGATAATGCATTGCATTTCCGCTTGCCCGCGCTTTTTTTCGCCACAAAAAGGATATGGGGTGCCGATAAACGCAGCCGCGTAATACCATAATGCCGCCGCCGGATGAATGCAGCATTGCAGTTGATAACAGATGTTACCGTCTCGCTGTAGGCCTCCGATGCCATATGGCCGACGCCCGGTTTTTCCGAGCGGGTCGCATCCAGGATCTTCAGGCAAAAAAAACCCCACCTTTCGGTGGGGAAGACAGGGATGGTGTCTATGGCAAGGAAAAATGGGAATGCACTATTTACTTACTTACGCGTTACGGTACTCATCACAACTTTTCACATCTCACATCACTACACTGGGCGTTGCTACTCGTTACTCAACGCTGGCTTCTGGGACGAAGTTTGGGTCATTTCCGCCATCTGCAGCTGGATCTCGGCGATACGCTGCTGATGTTTTTGATTCAAAATTTGTCTTTGCTCCGGGGTCAGCAGGTTGTACATTTGGTTGCGTACTTTGGCCATTTCAACCTGACGGATCACCTGCTGCTGCGCCATTTTTTCCGTTTGGGCCCGCACTGCCGGTTCGTCAAAATTTTCCGCCGTCACCAATGTATGCAGCCGTTCCATTTCGCTAATATTAAAGCGAGGAGTGGCAAGCAGGGCCTGACTCATTAAATCACGCATTTGTTGCCGCTGTTGTTCGGTGAGCCTGACGCCGTCAAACATGCTGTAATGGCTATCGCTTAGCCGACTGGCGATATCATCGTGATGCCAACTTTCCGTAGCGGTCTGCTCGCCGGCCAGGGTGCTTCCTGTTACCAGGGCGGCGGCGATGACCAATACGTTAAGCTTGTGCATCCTTAACCCCTTGACTCTTTCTTTGTTGCTTAACCATGAAGTCATTCTACTGAGGCCGCTGCAAACATGCGTCAGGGGATGTAAAGCTACGTAAAGTCATGGATTGGTAGTGATTGTTGACGTATTTTGCATCATGAGGTGAATAAAAATGAATAAAATCCTTTTGGTTGATGACGATCGCGAATTAACAGCATTATTAAAAGAATTGCTCGAGATGGAAGGCTTTGAAGTCCTGGTCGCCTATGACGGCGAGCAGGCGCTGAACATGCTGGACAGCTCGGTGGATTTGCTATTGCTTGATGTGATGATGCCGCGCAAAAACGGTATCGATACGCTTAAGGAGCTGCGCCAGCAGCATCAAACGCCGGTGATTATGCTGACCGCGCGCGGCAGCGAACTGGATCGGGTGCTGGGGCTTGAGCTGGGCGCGGATGACTATCTGCCCAAACCGTTCAACGATCGCGAGCTGGTGGCGCGTATCCGGGCCATTTTACGCCGTTCGCACTGGACCGAGCAGCAGCAGGTCGGCGATGCCGGCACGCCCGCGCTGGAGGTGGATTTTCTGCGCCTGAATCCGGGGCGTCAGGAAGCCACCTTCGACGGCGTTGCGCTGGAGCTGACCGGTACCGAGTTTACGCTGCTTTACCTGCTGGCCCAGCATCTTGGCCAAGTGGTCTCCCGCGAACACCTGAGCCAGGAGGTGCTGGGCAAACGCCTGACGCCGTTCGACCGGGCGATCGATATGCATATCTCCAACCTGCGGCGTAAACTGCCGGAACGCAGGGACGGGCATCCGTGGTTTAAAACCCTGCGGGGACGAGGCTACCTGATGGTATCCGCCGCATGATAAACAGTTTAACCGCCAGGATCTTCGCCATTTTCTGGCTGACCCTGGCGTTGGTGCTGATGCTGGTGCTGATGGTGCCCAAGCTGGATTCCCGTCAGTTGACGCCGCTGCTCGACAGCGAACAGCGCCAGGGTATTATGCTGCAACAGCATGTGGAAGCGGAGCTGGCGGGAGATCCTGCCAACGACCTGATGTGGTGGCGGCGGCTGTTCCGCTCCATCGATAAATGGGCGCCTCCCGGGCAGCGGCTGATTCTGGTCACCAGCGAAGGGCGGGTCATCGGCGCCCAGCGTAATGAAATGCAGGTTATCCGTAATTTTATCGGCCAGTCCGACAACTCCGATCATCCGCAAAAGAAAAAATATGGCCGCGTGGAATTGGTGGGGCCGTTCCCGGTGCGGGACGGCGAGGATAACTATCAGCTGTATCAAATCCGCCCCGCCGGCAATTCACAGTCGGACTTCATCAGCCTGATGTTCGACCGGCCGCTGCTGCTGTTGATTGTCACCATGCTTATCAGCATCCCGCTGCTGCTCTGGCTGGCCTGGAGCCTGGCAAAACCGGCGCGTAAACTCAAGCATGCCGCCGATGAGGTGGCCCGGGGCAATTTGCGCCAGCATCCCGAGCTGGAAGCCGGTCCACAAGAATTTCTGGCCACCGGCGTAAGCTTCAACCAGATGGTCAGCGCCCTGGAAAGAATGGTTAATGCCCAGCAACGCCTGCTGTCCGATATTTCCCACGAACTGCGCACCCCCCTGACGCGTTTACAGCTGGCCACCGCCCTGATGCGGCGTAAACATGGCGAGGGCCATGAACTGGCCCGTATCGAGACCGAGGCGCAGCGTCTGGACTCGATGATTAATGATTTGCTGGTGCTGTCGCGCAATCAGCATAAGAACGAATTGACCCGCGAATACGTCACGGCCGGCGATTTGTGGAACGATGTGCTGGACGATGCCAAATTCGAAGCCGAACAGATGGGCAAAACCCTGCGCATCGCCTCGCCTCCCGGCAATTGGATGCTGGTCTGCAATCCCGCCGCGCTCGACAGCGCGCTGGAAAATGTGGTGCGCAACGCCCTGCGTTACTCGAATCAGCAAATTTCGGTGACGTTTACCGCCGATCAGCAGGGGGTCACCATTATCGTCGATGACGACGGGCCGGGTGTCAGCGCTGAAGATCGCGAACAGATTTTTCGCCCGTTCTATCGCACCGATGAAGCGCGCGATCGCGCATCCGGCGGCTCGGGACTGGGCCTGGCCATTGTCGAAAAAGCGGTGGAGCAGCATCACGGCTGGGTTAAAGCGCAAGACAGCCCGCTTGGCGGGCTGCGGCTGGTCATGTGGCTACCGTTGCATCACCGGCGCCCGGCGGCGGGCACGGAGAACAAAGCCGAGAGCAAATAAGACGCGGCCGGAAGTGGGCAATTGCGGCATGGCGGCGTTTTATTTGCTATCCTTCGCCCTCGTCAAGGGGGCACCATGCTACACATCGTTTTATTCGAGCCGGAAATCCCGCCAAATACCGGCAATATCATACGCCTGTGCGCTAATACCGGGTTTCAGCTGCATCTGATCGAGCCGTTGGGGTTTACCTGGGATGATAAGCGCCTGCGCCGCGCCGGGCTGGATTACCATGAGTTCGCCGATATCAGGCGTCACCATGATTATGGCGCCTTCCTGGCCGCGCAGGCGCCGCGGCGGTTGTTTGCCCTGACCACCAAGGGCAGTCCCGCCCACAGCGCGGTGAGCTATCAGCCGGGAGATTATTTGCTGTTCGGTCCGGAAACGCGCGGCTTACCGCCCGCCATTCTCGATACCCTGCCCGGGGATCATAAAATCCGCATTCCAATGCAACCCGGCAGCCGCAGCATGAATCTGTCCAATGCCGTCGCAGTGGTGGTTTATGAAGCCTGGCGCCAATTAGGGTATGAAAGCGCGCGCCCGTAGCCGTTAACGCCGGTCAAATGCCGTCGCCATATTCAAAACCATGGCCGCCGAAGAACTGGTCCATATCCATGGAGGGCTTATCGCTATCCGGCCGGCCGACAATCCTTGCGGGCACGCCGGCGGCGGTGGTATGGGGCGGCACCGATTGCAGCACCACGGAACCCGCGCCGATTTTGGCGCCCCGCCCGACCTCGATATTGCCAAGTATAGTTGCGCCGGCGCCAATCATTACGCCTTCGCGGATCTTGGGGTGGCGATCGCCGCTGGTTTTTCCGGTCCCGCCGAGCGTGACCGACTGGAGGATGGAGACATCGTTTTCCACAACGGCCGTTTCACCGATAACGATACCGGTGGCATGATCGAGCATAATGCCGCAGCCGATATTGGCGGCCGGATGGATATCGACGCCGAAGGAAACCGAAATCTGGTTTTGGAAATAGATCGCCATCGCCTTGCGATCCTGGCGCCACAACCAGTGGCCGATGCGATAGGCCTGCAGGGCGTGGAACCCCTTGAGATACAGCAGCGGGGTGGAAAATTTATCCACCGCCGGATCGCGCAGGCGCACCGCGTGGATATCGCGCGCGGCCGAAATAATCATCTGCAGATCGGCGCTGTAGGCCTCTTCGACGATTTCCCGGATGGCGATGGCCGGCATAATCGGGTTGGCGAGCTTATTGGCCAGCATATAGCTGAGCGCGCTGCCGAGGTTTTCATGTTTGAGCAGGGTCGCATGAAAAAAACTGGCCAGCATGGGTTCACAATCCGCCAGCAAACGTGCTTCAGCTTTAATGTTATTCCAGACTAATTCCAATTCTTCAGTGGACATACTCACTACCTTCCGCGGATGGCTATCTTCTGACATACCGGCGTCAGCCGCCGGTTTTCTCATCTTTCTGCGCCCGGCCCAGCAAGGTCAGGGCGGCTTCCCGGGCATTTTTATCCCGGTAGAGCACCTGGTAGATTTGCTCGGTGATCGGCATTTCCACCCCTGCGCGCCCGGCCAGCGCCAGTACTTCCTTGGTGTTACGGTAACCTTCCACCACCTGGCCGATGGTATCCTGCGCGGACTGCACATCGATGCCCTGGCCCAGGAGCATGCCGAAACGCCGGTTACGGGATTGATTGTCGGTACAGGTCAATACCAGGTCGCCCAAACCGGCCATGCCCATGAACGTGCTCGGATCGGCGCCCAGCGCCGTGCCGAGGCGGGTCATTTCAGCCAGTCCGCGGGTAATCAGGGCGGTACGGGCGTTGGCGCCGAAACCGATGCCG
Organism: Sodalis sp. C49; assembly: GCF_046352915.1. Taxonomy (NCBI): domain Bacteria; kingdom Pseudomonadati; phylum Pseudomonadota; class Gammaproteobacteria; order Enterobacterales; family Bruguierivoracaceae; genus Sodalis; species Sodalis sp. C49. Next base: position 3,489,742 of record NZ_CP163303.1, read on the forward strand.
TCGGACATGCCGGCGCCGATGGCAATGACATTTTTAACCGCGCCGCCGAGCTGGACGCCGATAAAATCAGGGTTGCCATAGACCCGGAAACTTTTGCCGCAGTGGAGTAAATTCTGTAAATCCGCCGAAAAAACGGCGTCGGTGGCGGCCAGGGCGATAGCGGTGGGCAGGCCCGCCGCCAGTTCCTTGGCAAAGGTCGGTCCGGAGATGACCGCCAGGGGAATAGCGTCGCCCAGCACGTCGCGCGCGACATCCGCCAGCAACCGTCCGGTTTCCGTCTCCAGGCCCTTGGTCGCCCAGACCACCCGCGCATCCGGCCGCAGGTGCGGCTTAAGCTGCGTCAGGACGCTGCCGAACACGTGGCTGGGGACTACGATCAACACATCGCGGCCGGCGGCGAGCGCCAGCGATAAATCGCTCTCCAGGCGCAGCGAGGGCGGGAAAGGCACATCGGGCAAGAACGCCTGGTTGCACCGCGCCGCCTGCAGCGCCTGGATATGTTGCGGATCGTGCCCCCACAGCACCACCTCATGACCGTTGCGTGCCAGGGTAATAGCCAGGGCCGTACCGTAGGAACCGGCACCGATAACAATCATTGAGGCGTTAGCGTGCATTATCAGGCTTCCTGCGCCGGTTGGCTTCCTTCGCTTTCCGACTGCTGTTGCAGGTAGTTCATGAACAAGGCGTCAAAGTTTACCGGCGCCAGGTTCAACTGCGGGAACGTGCCGCGCGAAACCTGGCTGGTGATGCATTCACGGGCATACGGGAACAGGATATTCGGGCAGTACGCGCCCAGGCAATGGGCCATTTGCGTGCCGTCGATGCCGGAGATGGTGAAAATCCCCGCCTGCTGGACTTCACATAAAAACGCGGTTTCCTCGCCCAGCGAGGCAGTGACGGTAACCCGCAGCACCACTTCATAGATGCCTTCCGCCAGCTGGCTGGAAGCGGTATCCAGATCCAGTTTGATTTCCGGCTGCCATTCCAGCTGGAAAACCTTCGGCGCGTTCGGCGCTTCAAACGAGACGTCTTTGGTGTAGATACGCTGGATCTGAAACGCCATCTCGGTACTATTTTGTTCTGACATTAAAAAAACCCTATGGTTAATTTGCTGCATGCGCCCGCGCACGTCAGCCGGCCCCGTCTATTTCAGCAGGGGATCCAGGCCGCCGCGCGCATCAAGCGCGTGTAAATCATCACAGCCACCCACGTGCTGTCCGTCGATGAAAATTTGTGGAACCGTGGTGCGCCCGCTGCGTTTAATCATTTCTTCCCGTTTATCCGCGTCCCCGTCAATGGGTATTTCCTGGAACACGGCGTTCTTGCGGGTGAGTAAAGCCTTGGCGCGATGGCAATATGGACACGTTGATTTAGTGTAGATTTCTATATTGGCCATGGTTCCCCCTCTCAGGTGATAATTTATTTACCCCGGACCAGCGGTAAATTTTCTCCGCTCCAGCCGGATATGCCTTCTTTCAGAACATAAACCCGATCAAAGCCTGCTTTATTCAGGTTTTCGGCCGGTTCGCGAGACGTGCTGCCGGTGGCGCAAACGACAATAACCGGTTTGGTCTTGGCCTTGTCAAGCTCGCCCAGGCTGCCGCTTTTTATCTCGGCCGACGTCAGGTTAAGCGCGTTGGCGATATGCCCTTTACGGTAATCATCCCGGGTACGCAGATCAACGATCACTGCGTCTTCCTTGTTGATCAAGCGGATGGCTTCGCCGCGGGAAATTTCATTAACCTTGGAAAAACGATTTTTGAACGTTGTTACGATGACGGCGATCAATAAAGCGACCCACGCCAAACATAGCATAGGGTGATCGCTGACAAACTGCGTAATTTCTTGCATGGGGTGTAAAAGCTCCCGTTAGTTGTGGCCACGCTTTAAAGCCTTCGAGTATACCCTCGCATTACGGCAAATTCAGCCAATATACATGACCGGAAAGAAGAAACTACCTGCAATGCGCGTCATGTCGCTAAAAACCGGGCGGTTTATCAACCGTTTCCTCCGGTCCGCGCGCGCCGCCGCCGCGGTATTGCCGCAAGAGATGACTGGTAAGCGGCTGGTCAACGTGGAATAATCCAGACAATGAGGGGAAAGGCATCGTTGAACAGATTGAGTCACAGGGAAAACGGCCCGCAGCGCCGTCCTTCCGCGCGAAAACTTACCATGTACGCCAGCATTATCTTCGCTGGCGTTATGTTATTGCCTGCCAGCAGCCATGCCGAGGATAACAAGGAACAGCTCAAAACCCTGCAGCAAAGCATTGCCGAAAAAGAAAAAAACGTGCATTTGCAACAGCAGCAGCGCGGCAAACTGCTCGGACAGTTGAAACAGCAGGAAATCGCCGTTTCCCAATCCAGCCGCATCCTGCACGAAACGCAGACCACGCTTGCGGCGCTGGACAAGGCTATCGCCCGGCTGAACCAGTCCATCAAACAATTGGAAGCGCGTTTGGCCGAGCAGCAAAAACTGCTGGCACAACAGCTTGACGCCGCGTTCCGCCAAGGCCGCAATGCGGGCATGCAGCTGATTCTGAGCGGTGAGCAGAGCCAGCGTAACGAGCGTATCTTCGCTTATTACAGCTACCTGAATGAAGCGCGGGAAAAATCCATCCGCGACCTGGGCGCGACCCGGCAGGCGCTGGCGGACCAGAAAAAAGACCTGCAGCAAAAGCAGCAGCAGCAAACCGCCCTGTTGCAACAGCAGCACGCGCAGCAAGATGCGCTGGAAAAAGCCCGCGCGGCCAGGCGTAAAACCCTCTCCGGTCTCGACTCGTCTATCGCGCAGGATCAGCAAACACTGAACGAACTGCGCCAGAACGAATCGCGACTGCGGGATAATATCGCCCGGGCGGAGCGGGAAGCGCGGGCGCGGGCCGAGCGTGAAGCGCGGGAGGCGCAGCAGGTGCGCGAACGTCAGGAACAGGCCAAACGCAAAGGCGATACGTATAAACCTTCGCCCAGCGAACGCGCCCTGGTATCCCGCACCGGCGGCCTGGGCCAGCCGGCGGGCCAGGATCTGTGGCCGGTCCGGGGACGTACGCTGCATCGGTTTGGTGAATCCCTGCAGGGTGAACTACGCTGGAAGGGCATGGTCATCGCCGCGGCCGAAGGCAGCGAAGTCAGGGCCATCGCCGACGGACGCGTCCTGATGGCCGACTGGCTGCAGGGATATGGGCTGGTGGTGGTGGTTGAACATGGCAAAGGCGATATGAGCCTTTACGGTTATAACCAGAGCGCGCTGGTCAGCGTGGGCGCCCAGGTCCGATCCGGCCAGCCTATTGCGCTGGTGGGCAGCAGCGGCGGCCAGGGCACTCCTGCGCTTTATTTTGAAATTCGTCGCCAGGGCCAGGCGGTGAATCCGTTACCCTGGTTAGGAAGATAGTTTGCTAAGGAAAAACCTTCATCGCATTTTAGTCTGCACGCTGCTCGCCGCCTCCACCGGTGTGGACGCCGGCAAACTGGCCATCGTCATTGATGACTTCGGCTATCAGCCGCATAACGAGTATCAGGTACTCGCCATGCCGACGGCGGTTTCGATTGCGGTGCTGCCGAATGCGCCCTACGCGCGGGAAATGGCCACCAGGGCGCATCAGCAGGGGCGCGAAGTGCTGATCCACCTGCCGATGGCGCCCCTGAGCAAGCAACCCCTGGAACGCGATACCCTGCGCCCCGAGATGAGCCGCGATGAAATAACGCGCATCGTGCGCGACGCGGTCGGCAAGGTGCCCTTCGCCGTGGGGGTCAACAACCATATGGGCAGCGCCATGACCTCAAGCCTTGGCGGCATGCAGAATGTCATGCAGGTGCTGAAACAATACCCCTTTTATTTTCTCGATAGCATGACCATCGGCAACAGCCAGTCGCGCCAGGCGGCGGCGGGCACCGGCATCAGCGTCATCAGGCGCAACGTTTTTTTGGACGATACCAGCAACGAAGCGGACATTCGCCAGCAGTTCAACCGCGCCGTGGCCCTGGCCCGGCGTAACGGTTCAGCCATCGCCATCGGTCACCCCCACCCCAATACCGTCAGGGTCTTGGCGCAAATGTTGCCCACGCTGCCCGCGGATATTGTGCTGGTGCGCCCGAGCATGTTATTGAATGAACGTTACGCCCCGGCCCCCGCGCCGGAACCGAAGCCCGTCAGGCCGCGCAATCCGTTCCACGGCATCCCGCAATGTACCGTGAAACAGGCGCCGCCGCCGGTGTACGCCGACGCCATGTTCAAGGCCATATTCTCTAGCCTGGATGAGACGCGGCGGGTTATGCTCGGGGAGCATGGCAAACCGCTCCCGGCGCCGCTGCGCCCGGAAAAATAGCGGATCCCGGCAATAAATAACGGAATAGTGACGGGGCGGTGCCCGCGTTAATGTACCTTAAATGATAATCATTCAAATATTGGGAATGCATGACGATGCCACAAAGCCGGATGAAAATTCTTCTCTTGGACAGCGGCAAGGAATGGGGCGGCGGCACCAACAGCATGCTGGAATTGCTTAAACGCATCGACCGCGAAAAATTCGACATCAGCTGCTGTTTTTACAATAATTATGCCCGCGATAATAACGAAACGGTCAGCGAGGTCCTGGCCGCGCTGGGGATTCAAGTGTTCTTCATTCCCCAGACCCGGCAACCTGCCTGGGCCAAATGGGGCAAGGAAATCCTGCGCACTCTGCTTTTCTTCAATAAAAAGGTTCGTCTCGCCGCGATTTACGCCATCGACAAAATCTGGCGAATTGATCCCAATATCAATAAAATCAGTTCATTACTGGAAATGGGCCAATATGATATTTTATATATGAACAACCAGCCCAGCTCCAATGTCGAGGGGTACTACGCCACCATGGGCTTATCGACCACCGTGGTGCAACATTGCCGTATCGAACCCGTGATGAGCCGCCAGATAGTCAGAATGGTCAATACCCTGTGCCATGCCATTATCTCGGTATCCTCCGGGGTGCAGGACAAGCTGATCCAAAGCGGCGTGCAGCCGGAGATCTGTTATACGGTGTTTAACGGTATCGACATCGATCAGCCCCTGCCGGACGGACTCCCGCTGCGCCACACCCTTGGCGCCGACGATCACACCTTTATCTTCGGCAGTATAGGCTCGCTTATCCCGCGCAAGGCCCATCACCATACCCTGCAGGCCCTGCATTTATTCAACCAGGCCTACCCCGAGGCACGCTGGAAAATGGTGATCGTCGGCGCGGGTCCCGAGCATCAGCGATTGGTCCGGATGGCCGCCGGCTTTCGTCTGCTGGATAAGGTGATTTTTACCGGTTTCAAAAGCAACGCCATGGAATACCTGGCCGCCTTTGATACCTTCATCCTGGCGTCGCGCAGCGAAGGACTGCCGCGCGTGATCCTTGAAGCCATGCTGCTGAATACGGTGGTCATCGGTTCCGATGTCACCGGCACCATGGAATTGATTAAACATCAGGAAACCGGACTGCTATTCCCCTACGGCGATACCCAGGCCCTGTTCAAACAGTTGAAAACGGTTTACCTGGACGCCCAATACCGCCGCACGCTGGCCCAGCAGGCCAACCATATGGTAAAGACCCACTTCACCATTGATAAATATGTCCTGGGTGTCGAAGCCGTGCTCGGCAGCATAAAAACGCTTTGAGGTAGATATGTTCGAATTTCTTAACGCCAAATATCGCCATATCGTCCGTCGTCATAATATCGCTTATGACGAAAAAAGAGACGCTTCCCTGCCTTGGGTGCCGGTAACGTCCGTCGTGATCCCCTCGGTGGGCGAGGATTATATTGAGGAAGCGATGCTGAGCGCCACCTTTGCGCAGCGTTATGCGCAGGAGGTGCGTGAAATCGTGATTGTCACCGACCAGCCGGCGCATAAATTTCCGCCGCTGCCCGAAAAGGTCAGGATAGTTACCCTGGCGCTGGAAACCCGTGACGGCGATTATCGCTATAAACAAATCTATCTCAGCCGCCTGGTCAAGCTGCAGGCGCCTCTGCAGGCCCGCACCGAGGGTATATTGATGATCGATTCCGATTTGAACCTGCTGCGGATGCCCGTTATCCGCCTGGTGGACGATCATATTTACTCCAGTTTCCGGCAGGGGAAAATGACGGCTAAACTCAGCCGCGCCGCGCCGGAACGCATCCCGGCATATTATCGCGATGCCGTGCGGCCGGGCCTGCTGGATCATGTTAACGGCGCTTTTCTTGCGGCTACGGCCAGCACCTGGCGGCGGATGTGTCCCATATGGACGGCTTTTTTCATCGATACCTGGACGCAGTTGGGCGATGATCAGCCGCCGACCGACCAATTGCCTCTGGCCGCCATGCTCGATACGCTTGATATCCGCACCATCAACCTGGGCGACTGGATGAATTGGCCGGTGTCGAAAAAAATCGGCGGCACGCCCTCGGTGATTCCAGCGCAGGTAGTGGGGGCGCATGGGGGTTTTCCGCTGGCGGAGTGGCAAAAATATCTGGCGTCCCCCGATGGCGAACTGCTGTTCAAATCACAGGATTATACCCGAAAAGTGCGCTATCTCACTGATAATGAAAAGCAATCATTATGACTGCATGCATTCCTCATGGCATGGCGATAACCCGGCGGCATTTTACCGCACGGATACTAAGGTCACAGAGGAAATGGTATCATAGTGGACATAAAGGAGCAGACACAGTGCCAGCTCCGCGTAAGCTCAACAAGGGTATCCCATGATAGTCGTCACAGGTGGGGCCGGATTTATCGGCAGTAATATTGTTAAGTCGCTGAACAACCTCGGGCACAGCGATATCCTGGTGGTGGATAACCTCAAGGACGGCACAAAATTCATTAATCTGGTAGAGGCGAATATCACCGATTATATGGATAAGGAAGATTTTATCGCCAGCATCATGGCCGGCGATGATTTTGGCGATATCGAAGCCGTATTCCATGAGGGCGCCTGTTCCTCCACCACCGAATGGGACGGCAAGTATATGATGGATAACAACTATCAATACTCCAAGGAGCTGCTGCATTATTGCCTTGAGCGTTCGATTCCCTTTCTGTACGCCTCCTCCGCCGCCACCTACGGCGGCAGGACGGAACATTTTATCGAACAACGGCAGTACGAGCAGCCGCTGAATGTGTACGGCTACTCAAAATTCCTGTTCGATCAGTATGTTCGCGCTATATTGCCGGAAGCCGAGTCCCAGATTTGCGGTTTTCGCTACTTTAACGTGTATGGTCCGCATGAAGGTCATAAAGGCAGCATGGCCAGCGTCGCGTTCCATTTGAATAACCAGATCAATGCCGGTGAAAACCCCAAATTATTTTCCGGCAGCGAAGGCTTTAAACGTGATTTCATCTACGTCGGCGATGTGGCCGAGGTGAATTTATGGTTTTGGCAAAAAGGGGTTTCCGGTATTTTCAACTGCGGCACCGGACGGGCGGAGTCCTTCCAGGCGGTAGCGGACGCGGTGCTGGATTTCCATAAAAAAGGCCAGATTGAGTATATCGATTTCCCCGAGAAACTCAGGGGGCGTTACCAGGCTTACACCCAGGCCGATCTGACCCAGCTGCGGGCCGCGGGCTACACTAAGTCGTTCAAAACCGTGGCCGAAGGCGTGGGCGAATATTTAGCATGGTTAAATCGCAACCATTAATGCACAGGCAAGGATGATATCAGCGGTATGAAAATACTGGTTATCGGGCCGTCGTGGGTTGGCGATATGATGATGTCGCAAAGCCTGTACCGTACCCTGCTGAGCCTTCATCCCGGCGCGGAAATAGAGGTGATGGCGCCCGATTGGTGCCGTCCGTTGCTAAACCGTATGCCGGAGGTGAAGCAGGCGCTGTCGATGCCGCTTGGCCATGGCGCGTTGGCGTTGGCGCAGCGGCGGCGGCTTGGCCTCAGACTGAAAAAGCAGCATTATCAGCAGGCCATCGTACTGCCCAACTCCTTCAAATCCGCCCTGGTGCCTTTTTTTGCCGGCATCGCCAGGCGCACCGGCTGGCGCGGTGAAATGCGCTACGGCCTGTTAAACGATCTGCGCGTGCTGGATAAAACCGCGTTTCCCCTCATGGTGCAGCGCTATGTGGCGCTGGCATATGATAAAGCGGATATCCGCAGCGCGGAGGATTTACCGCAGCCATTGCTCTGGCCGCGCCTTGAGGTCCGGCGGGATGAAATCCTGGCTGCCCGCGCCGCCTTTTCCCTCACCACGGAACGGCCGGCCATCGGTTTTTGTCCCGGCGCGGAATTCGGGCCGGCCAAGCGCTGGCCCCATTATCATTACGCCGCGCTGGCAGGCACGCTTATCGCCCGCGGCTATCAGGTCCTGCTGTTCGGCTCGGCGAAAGATCGCGCCACCGCCGACGAGATAACCGGCATGCTGGAGGCGTCCGCGGGCGAACACTGCCGCAATCTGGCGGGGCAAACATCCCTTGAACAGGCGGTGGCCCTGCTGGCCGGTTGTCGGGCGGTGGTCAGCAACGATTCCGGCTTGATGCATATCGCCGCCGCGCTGGAGAGACCCCTGGTGGCGCTTTACGGCCCCAGCAGTCCCGATTTTACCCCGCCGCTGGCCCGGCATGCCAAAGTGATCCGTTTAATCAGCGGTTATCAGCGCATCCGTAAAGGGAGCGACGCACAAGGCTATCATCAGAGCCTGATGGATATCCAGCCCGAGCGGGTGGCGGCAGAGCTGGACACACTGCTCGCTGCGGATGAGGGGCGCTGATGCAGGTGCTGATTGTCAAAACCTCCTCCATGGGCGACGTGCTGCATACGCTGCCCGCCCTGACCGACGCCATGCATGCGTTGCCGGGCATTCGTTTTGATTGGGTGGTGGAAGAAGGTTTTGCGCAGATCCCCTCATGGCACCCGGCGGTCGACCGGGTGATACCGGTGGCAATCAGGCGTTGGCGCAAAAACTGGTTTGGCGCGGCAACCCGCCAGGAACGCTGCGACTTTAAGCGCCAGCTGCAGCTAAAACGCTACGATCGGGTGATCGATGCGCAGGGATTGATAAAAAGCGCCGCGCTGGTGACCCGGGTTGCCCGGGGGGAAAAACATGGACTGGATGGCAAAAGCGCGCGTGAACCTTTTGCGAGCTGGTTTTATAATCATCGCCATCACATCGATCGCCAGCAGCACGCCGTTGAGCGCATTCGCCAGCTGTTTGCCGTCAGCCTCGGTTATGACGTGCCGGCGGGACCCGGGGATTATGCCATTGCCGGACATTTTACCGGCGCCGCCGCCCGGCATGATCCTGTCGCGCCTTATCTGGTTTTTTTGCATGCCACCACCCGGAAAGAAAAACATTGGCCGGAAACGCATTGGCGCGAGCTGATAGAATTGTTATCGCCCAGCGGTTTTGACATCAGGCTGCCCTGGGGCACCGCGTCGGAATATGAACGCGCCCTGCGTCTTTCGGACAATTTCCCTTCAGTTGTGGTGCTTCCCAGGCTTAATCTGGCGGGAGTGGCCGACGTGCTGGCCGGCGCGACGGCGGTGGTCTCGGTTGACACCGGCTTAAGCCATCTTGCCGCCGCGCTCGATCGGCCGAATATTACGCTATACGGTCCCACCGATCCCGGGCTTATTGGTGGTTACGGCAATAATCAGCATGCATTGCAGTCAGAGGATAACCGGCTGGAGAATCTCCCGGCAACGCGTGTTTACGCCGAGTTGGCTGCCCTGTTATCGCGTGAGGCAAGCGGACGAATTAACTAATGAGCTATGTGTTTCTGTTTATTTTATTGCTACCAATAAAGTTAGCGCTAAAGCCATTCCAAAAGCACACTGGTAGAAATTTAATTATCCAAACCGCCAAGATTGGCGATTTTGTCAATATCACGCCGCTGCTGCAGCAGCTTGGCCGATCGGACGCGCTGCTTAGCCGGACGGTGGCGCCGCTCGCCTCCCGCGACAGCACGCTGGCGGACTACTTTTTTATTGAAGAATACAAATCCGGCTTGTTAAAAAAAATGCGTTTGGCGCTGAAGCTGCTTAACCGCTATAGCAATGTCTACCTGCTGCAACCCAATAGCACCAACCTGTTTTACGCCGCCGTCTGCAATGCGCCCAATAAACAGTTTCTTACCGTCTACACGCGCAAATGGTACCACGGCATTTTTTATCTGACGGCCTCAGGCTGCGTTGAACACCGCCGCGACACGCTGACGCTTGAGAACTACCTGAAGCTTGCCGACCGCTCTCTGACCTGGCGCAGCCAGCCCAAACATGCCACGTTTCCGCTCTGGCAACCGCCGCGGGCATTGCCGATACCTGACGCGCCGGGGAAAATAAAAATCGGCATCAGCATCTCCGCCGGCAATAAAGCCAAAACCATTCCCGCCGCCGTCTGGGGGCAAATCCTGGCCACCCTTGCGCCCCTGCCCTGTGTTTTTTATGTTTTCGGGCCACAGGATGAACAGCGCTACCTGGACGAGTTTTACCAGGTTAACGGCGACGCCGGCAATGTGGTTAGCCTGGTCGGACAGTTGCGGCTTGAGGAAATTCCCTGCGCCATAGCGCGCATGGATTGCTACATAGCATCGGATTCGGGCAACGTGTATATCGCCGACGCGCAGCGGGTACCGGTAATCTGCCTGGCGGGCCCATGCTGTATGGCCGAACAGCGGCCTTTGGGCCAGGTGCTTATCATCGCGCCGGCGGATATTGCGCCATCATCGTTTGTATTTTCCGCGCCTTACCGCTTTGAACAATCGCCGCTCAGATTATTTGCGCTAACGCCGGCTAATCGCGACGATATTTTCGCCTTTGTTGCTAGACTTAGTCATAAGGAAGTGATCAATGGATAGCAAAGTCGTGACAAACATGATTGAGCATCAAGAGATGCTCATTGATACGTTGCCGGCCGCCTCCCAACCTGTCTGTCATATTGCGTTTGGCGTTGATAACCAGTATGCGCGCGGTATGGGTGTAACGTTGTTTTCTTTGCTGGAAAATAATCCGGATAGCTATTTTCATATCCATATTTTCAGCAACGGCTTGGCCGATGACGTCAAAAAGAAGCTGCTTACCCTGGTGGCGGGGCGCGCGCTTGCCATGACATTATACAAATACCATAGCGGCTGTTTTGATGACATGCCCTGTATCGGCCGGTATGCCAAAACGATTTACTACCGTATTTTTATTCCGTTAATACTTAAGGACAGGGTGTCGCGGGTGATCTATCTGGACGCGGATACGTTGTGCATTGGTAGCATCAAGCCCTTGATTGATCTCTCTTTTGATAATTACACCCTCTGCGCGGTCAACGATAATAAACGCGCGCGCGCTACGCTTTGCCCGGAGCTGAGCCTGGCCTCGGGAAATTATTTTAATTCGGGGTTTCTGTATATCAATGTCCCGCTATGGCTGGAGCGTAACACCACCGCGCGCTTGCTGAAGGTACTGAACGAAAAGGGCGATTATTTCCGTTTTCCCGACCAGGATGCGCTTAACCTGGTGTTGGAAAAAGAAGTCCTGCTATTGCCTAAAAAATATAACTACATCTATGATATTATTGCCAATAAGGTCAATCATCGGCCCAAACTCCCCGCCGATACCGTGCTGATCCACTACACCGGCAAATGTAAACCCTGGCATTTATGGGGCTCGGGGCCGTTGGCCGATCTCTACAGTACGTATTATCTGCGTACGCCCTGGCAATCCGAACCCTTGGATATCCCGGTCAAACATAAGGAAATGAAGCGCTACGCTTATGTGCTTTGGTTTCAAAAGCGTTATTCTGATAGCCTGATGTGGCTGATAAGATACATAAAAAATAAATATTTCCATGCTGGAACCGCTAAATGATTGCTTTGAATAATGCTTATCGCTGGCGCAATGTTGATCACGTTCTTTCGCTGACCTACTTTTTTCTCATCAGTATTTCCATCGCTTTTTTTTTGTTTTCAGGACCGGTGAGCCGCAATGCGTTTTACATCCTGACCTATATCAGCGTCATACATTTCCTCATCCTGGTTTTCAAAGTCGATAAAAAAATTCATTTTTACGTTTTTCCGACCTTGTTTTTCCTGTTGGGCCTGAGCAAATTAGTGTGGCTGTCGTTAACCAGCAGTCCCGATTTCCCCTTGGTTGCCTACCATTATCAAATTAGCGGTAAGCGTATGGTTCTGGGGGCTTTTGTGCTTTACTGCATCGAACGCAACAGGACAACCTGGCATTTCAGCTTCCGCGCCGCCAACCTCGCCGGCTACCTGATGTTTGCGCTGCTGGCGCTCATCGCTATTACCGATACGCTGCAATACCTGAAGACCGGCGTGCGGATAAAAATCAACGCCGATGCAGCCACCTCGGGCGCCTATATGCTGGTGCTGTTTTCAATGATCGCCGTCTACTGCCTGCGCCGATTTGCGCCGCATCTCTACCGTCCGCTCTGCCTGCTGGCCATCGGCCTGACCCTGGTGACATTGTTGGCCACCGAGACCCGTTCGGCCTTGGTGTTTTATGGGATATTCGTGATCTTTTGCCTGGGGCATGAATTGTTTTACGGCAAAAAAAACCATAAACGCATTTTTGCCACCGCCATTGTGATTTTAGGCGTCTGCGCCCTGCTCTACGGCAAATCCTATTATCACCCGGCGTTGGACCGCCTGGACGGTATCCAGCAAGAGGCGGAGCTCTATATGCACGGTCAAAACAGCACCTCGCTGGGAGCGCGCCTTAGCTTATGGAAATCCGCCTGGCACAGTTTTGGCGAGCACCCGTTCGGACAATCGGTGGACAGCCGCAATGCGCTGGCAACGCGCTATATTCAGCAGCACGAAGCGGGAAACCAGGAAGCATTGAATAACGTACAATATCACATGCATAACGATCTGCTGGATACGCTCTCATTACAGGGTATCTTTGGCGCGCTTTTGATGCTGGCGGTGTTTGTGGCGCTGCTGGTTTACCCGTTTGTCCTGTTTTCGGGCGCGGGGGCATTTTTACTGCTGTCGCTGCCGGTGGTTATCTTTAGCCAGGTCGACTGCCAATTTTATAATCGCGAATCGCCCTACTTTATCATGATGGTTTTGGGTTATCTGCTGCTGTTGCGCCAGGTCGCCCCGGCCCCCGAAACGGTAAAAAGCCGGGTAGACAGCGCTGATAAGACCACCAATGCCGTTTAACCATGCAAGCCTATCGGCCGATACGGCCCGGGGGTATAGCGTCACTTTGGCCGGAAAGTTTATTGTATGACTGCTAACATGCCGTCCGTAGCCCCCGTTAAGCTGAGCGTCATTATCCCCCTGTATAACGCGGGCGAAAAGTTTGCCGCTTTTATGGATTCGCTGCTCGCCCAGACGCTGCATGACATTGAGATCATTATCGTCAACGACGGTTCCACCGACGGTTCGCAAACCCTGGCCCAAAAATATGCGCAAGACTACGGGCATATTACCGTTATCAACCAGCCCAACGGCGGCGTATCGCGCGCGCGCAATGCCGGCCTGGCCATTGCCCGCGGCGCTTATGTCACCTTCCCCGATGCCGACGATCTGCTGTATCCCGCGCTGTACCAGACGCTCATGGACATGGCCGAGGGGGATGACCTTGACGTCGCCCAATGTAACGGCGAGCGTTTTTTCCTTGGCTCGAAGCGCATTAAAACGTTAATACCGCCGGAGCGCCTGACATCCACCGGGGTGCTGGACGGCCCGACCTGGCTGCGCAAGGCCCTGGCGACCAGACGCTATCTGCATGTGGTATGGCTTGGCATCTATCGCCTGGCGTTGATAAGACAGCTCAACCTCAGCTTTGAGCCGGGATTGCATCATCAGGATATTCCCTGGACCACGGAGCTGATGTTTAACGCCCGCCGGGTGCGCTATACCCAAGAGGTGCTGTACCGCTATTACATCCATGATCAGTCCATCAGCAATCAAAAAAGAACCGGCATGAAAAACGTTGAGTACCAGCGCCATTACATCCGCATTGCGCAACGCCTGGAAGAAATAAACCAACGCTATCGCGGCAAGATAACAATGTATCCCGAATTCGCCTTCCAGGTGACGCATGAAGCATTATCCGTTTGTCATTCCCTGCGCCGCGAACCTGACCCGGCGGCCAGGCAAATCATGATTAATGATATCTTTGCCAGCGGAACCCATAAGCGTATGATCCGCAATGCCCGCGGCATTAAGCAGTGGTACCAGCTATTGCTGTGGCTGCGCAGGATCTATGCGTGGCGCGAGCGCTGAATTTTAGCGTAATTCCATGGTCTGAGTTATCAGAATATCAATAGGTCTGCGCCAACATGTCCATTCGCCATGCCGTTCCATCCGCCCCGGTAAAAAGAATTCTGTTAATCAAACTACGCCATCACGGCGATATGCTGTTGACCACGCCGGTTATCAATACCCTGCGCGGGCACTATCCTGATTGCGAAATCGATGTGCTGCTCTACAAAGAAACCGAAGCCATACTCCGCTACCATCCGGCGATAGCGGTTATCCATGCCATCGATCGTTCCTGGAAAAAACAAGGCATCCGCTATCAGCTTAAACAGGAGCTGGCGCTGCTGAAAAGCATTCGCGCCCGCCATTTCGACCTGGTGATCAACCTGGCCGATCAGTGGCGCAGCGCCGCCATCACGTTATTAAGCGGGGCGCCGGTGCGCATCGGCTTCAATTATCAAAAACGGCAGTCGTTTATCTGGCGCAGGGCGCATACCTGCCTGGTCGCCACCGACAACCATGGCGCGCTGCATACCGTTGAGCAAAACCTCAGTATCCTGGCGCCGCTGAATATCGCGATTACCGACCGCCGCGCCTCGATGCACTACTCGCCCGACGACGAGGCCAGCCGGCGGCGCCTGCTGGCCGAACGCGCCGTCACCGGCGAATATATCGTTATCCAGCCCACGTCGCGCTGGACCTACAAATGCTGGGACGACGCCAAGATGGCGCAGTTAATCGACGCCCTGCAATCCCAGGGATTAGCCATTATCCTCACCGCCGGGCCGGATAAAAAAGAGCGCGACATGATCGCGCATATCCAGTCCCTTTGCCATAATCCCCAGGTCGTCTCCCTGGCGGGGGAGCTGACGCTGACCCAGCTGGCGGCGCTTATCGATCATGCCAGGCTGTTTATCGGCGTCGATTCGGCGCCGATGCATATGGCCGCGGCGCTCAATACCCCCTGCGTGGCCTTGTTCGGCCCGACCAAACTGCAGCACTGGCGGCCGTGGAGCGATAACAGCACCGTGATCTGGGCCGGCGATTTTGCCGAGATCCCGCGGCCCGACGCCATAGATACCCGGACACGGGAGCGTTATCTCGACGCCATTCCCGTTGAGACGGTATTGGACGCCGCGCGGTATTATTTATCAACAGCACCGTAAGCAGGGCATGATGAAAAAAACCAGGCTGGCGATAGTCCGGCAAAAGTACCGCCCCGACGGCGGCGCGGAGCGTTTTATTACCCGGGCGCTGGATGCCCTGGATAATTCCGGGCTGGAACTGAATATCCTGACACGGCAATGGTCGGGCGAACCCCGGCCCGACTGGCATGTGCATATCTGCAACCCGGCCAAATGGGGCCGGGTGTCCCGTGAGCGCGGTTTTGCCCGGGCCGCCCGGCGTTGCTGGCAACATGAGCATTTCGATTTAGTGCAAAGCCATGAGCGTATCGCCGGCTGCGATGTTTTCCGCGCCGGCGACGGCGTACACCGGGTCTGGCTTGAGCAGCGGGCGCGTATTATCCCGGCGCACCAGCGGTGGCTGACCTCGTTAAGCGGCTATCACCGTTATGTGCTGGCGGCGGAAGAGGCGATGTTTCACGCGCCCAAGTTAAAAAAGATCATTTGCAATTCCCTGATGGTGAAAAACGACATTATCCGTTGCTATCAAGTGCCGGAAGAGAAATTTTCCCTGATTTACAACGCCATCGATTCGACCCGCTTTTATCCCGCCGCGCCGGAACAGCGCAGGCGCGTCAGGGAGCGCATGGTTATCCCGGAGCAGGCCTGCGCCCTGATCTATGTCGGTTCCGGATTTGAACGCAAAGGGTTGAAAGCGGCCATCGCCGCCATCGCCGCCACCGATCGCTACCTGATCGTGGTGGGCCAGGATAAGCAGCAGGATAAATATCGCGCTTTCGCCCAGGGATTAGGCTGCCTGCAGCGCATTCGTTTTGTCGGGGTACAAACGGACGTACTCCCCTTTTATCATGGGGCCGACGGTTTGATTTTACCCACCCTCTACGATCCGTTCCCAAACGTAATACTGGAAGCCATGGCCTGCGGCCTGCCGGTGATTACCAGCGAGCGCTGCGGCGGCGCGGAGTTTATCGAGGCCGGGAGAGAAGGATTTGTCTGCGATGCGCTGGATATCAAAACGCTGACGGAGTGCGCCAACGCCATACCTTCGCGCCAGCGCCAGCCCGGAATGGGTCTGGCCGCCCGTGAACGGGTGAAAGACTGTACTCCCGCGCGTCTTTCCCAGCAATTGACCGGGCTATACACCCAATTGTTATCCGTATAAAAACACTTGATATAATGTGGGAAAGCGACTTATCTGTTAGCATGGACGCGCTTAAAATGCGCTTTTAATAATTTGGTTAAACATTAACTCTGCACACCAGCCGCGGTGCCTTACTATAGCTAACTATAATGATCTATAACATACTCATCTATCTTATCCAGCCGCTGATATGGATTCGGTTATTATGGCGCAGCCGTAAGGCGCCGGCATATCGCCGCCGCTGGGCTGAACGCTACGGATATTGCAAGGGCAAGGTAAAACCCGGCGGCATTATGCTGCATTCGGTATCGGTCGGCGAGACCCTGGCGGCGATACCTTTGGTGCGCGCACTGCGCCACCGTTACCCATTTTTGCCCATTACCGTCACCACCATGACGCCCACCGGCTCGGAGCGGGTCCAGTCCGCCTTCGGCAAGGATGTGCACCATGTTTATTTGCCCTACGATCTGCCGGGGGCCATGAACCGTTTCCTGAACCAGGTGAATCCCAAGCTGGTTATCGTGATGGAAACCGAACTTTGGCCTAACCTGATCAAAGCCCTGCACAAACGTAAAATCCCCCTGGTGGTCGCCAACGCGCGTTTATCCGCCCGCTCCGCCGCCGGTTACAAAAAATTCAGCACGTTTATCGCCCGGATCATGGAGCGGATTACGCTTATCGCCGCGCAAACCCAGGAAGACGGCGACCGCTTTCTGCAACTGGGGCTGAAACGAAACCAGCTGGCCGTCACCGGCAGCCTGAAATTCGATATATCAGTCACCCCGGAACTGGCGGCGCGGGCGCTGACGCTGCGGCGCCAGTGGGCGTCGCGCCGCCCGGTATGGATTGCCACCAGCACCCACGAAGGTGAGGAAACCCTTCTCCTGCAGGCCCATCGCCAGCTGCTGGCCGCCTTTCCCGATCTGCTGCTGATCCTGGTGCCGCGCCATCCGGAACGCTTCCCGGTGGCGCGGGAAATGACGCAAAAGGCCGGTTTAACCTCGATATTACGCAGCTCCGGCGATATTCCCGCTCATGATACGCAGGTGGTGATCGGCGACACCATGGGCGAGCTGATGCTGCTGTACGGTATTGCCGATCTGGCCTTTGTCGGCGGCAGCCTGGTCGAGCGCGGCGGCCATAATCCGCTGGAGGCCGCGGCCCATGCCATCCCGGTGCTGATGGGCCCCCATACCATCAATTTCAAGGACATCTGCGGCAAGCTTGCCGAAGCCGGGGGATTGATTACCGTGACCGACGTCCCGACGCTGGTCAAGGAAATCACTACCCTGCTGACCGACGAAGATTATCGCCTGTATTACGGCCGTCACGCGGTGGAAGTGTTGCACCAAAACCAGGGCGCCCTGCAGCGGCTGCTACACTTGCTGGAGCCATACCTGCCACAGCGGAGTCAATAAATGCCGTCGCAAACGCGTCTGTCGGTGGTGCTCATTACCCGTAACGAAGCCGGGCTGCTGCCGGACTGCCTGGCATCGGTGCAATGGGCGGACGAAATCGTGGTGCTGGACTCATCCAGCACCGACTCGACGCGCCACATCGCCCTGCAGGCCGGCGCCCGGGTTTTTGAAGCCGAAGGGTGGCCGGGCTTCGGCAAACAGCGCCAGCGCGCGCAGGGGTACGCCACCGGCGATTTTATCCTGATGCTCGACGCCGATGAACGGGTAACACCCGGCCTCAAGCGCGCCATTGAACAGATAATCCGCCTGCCCCCCCAACCTGATACCGTTTACAGCTGCGCGCGCTCCAACCTGTTTCTCGGCCGCTTTATGCGCCACAGCGGCTGGTATCCGGATCGGGTGGTACGGCTGTATGCCCGCGAACACTTTCGCTACAACGATAATCCGGTGCATGAATCCCTGGATATCGGCAGCGCACGGGTCGTCAAACTTGAAGGTTGCCTGCAACATCTTACCTGCCGCGATCTGATGGCCTTCCAGCGCAAACAGCTGCAATATGCCGAGGCCTGGGCGCTTGAGCGCCACCGGCAAAATAAAAAATGTGGTTTTTTCGCCATCATCGGACATACGCTCGGCGCGTTTATCAAGACCTGGCTGCTCCGCGCCGGTTTTCTGGACGGCAAGCAGGGTTTGTTGCTGGCAATAGTGAACGCGCAGTATACATTTAATAAGTATGCCGCCCTGTGGGCGCTTGGCCGCACTATCAAGAGAGAAGCCTGATGACAACCAAAGCCATTTATCCGGGCACCTTTGATCCGCTCACCAACGGCCATCTCGATTTGGTGACCCGCGCCGCGAAGATGTTCGACCACGTGATCCTGGCCATTGCCTACAGTCCGAGCAAAAAGCCGCTGTTTTCCCTTGAGGAACGCGTCGACCTGGCCCGGCAGGTTACCGGCCATTTGCCCAACGTCGAGGTTATTGGTTTTAGCGATTTGATGGCCAACTTTGCCCGCCAGCAGCAGGCCAATATCCTGGTGCGCGGACTGCGGGCGGTATCGGATTTCGAATATGAAATGCAGCTGGCCAAGATGAACCAGCACCTGATGCCGGAACTGGAAAGCGTGTTCCTGATGCCGGCCCAGGCGTGGTCTTATATCTCATCGACGCTGGTCAAAGAGGTCGCCCTGCACGGCGGCAACGTCGATCATTTCCTGCCGGACCCTATCGCCCGGGAAGTCAACGCGCGCCTGCAGCCCTGACTCAATGCTGGCAGTGGGGGCAAAAGAAGGTGCTGCGCTGGCCGTGCTTCGCCGTCTGGATCGGTGTCCCGCATACCCGGCAGCTTTCTCCCCCGCGCCCATAGACCTGCAGTTCCTGCACAAAATAGCCGGGCTTGCCGTCCGTTTGCATAAAATCGCGCAGCGTGGTGCCGCCCTGCGCTATGGAGCGCAGCAATACCGCCTTGATGGTTTCCGCCAGCAGCCCGGACTCGGCCTCGGTCAGCGAACCGGCGGGGCGCCCGGGCAAGATGCCCGCCACAAACAGCGACTCGCTGGCATAGATATTGCCCACGCCCACCACCAGTTTATTATCCATCAGCCAGGGTTTGACCGGCGTGCGCTTATTGCGTGATTTGCCGAACAGCCAGCGGCCATTGAATTCATCGCTCAGCGGCTCCGGCCCCAGATGCGCGAGCACGCGGCTGGTGGCCAGATCGGCGCTCCACAGCCAGGCGCCGAAACGCCTGGGATCGGTATAGCGGATGGTGCAGCCGTTGCTCATCAGCAGATCCACATGGTCATGTTTTTCCGGCGCCGCCGGCTGCGGCAAGACACGCAGGCTGCCGGACATACCCAGGTGGATAATGATCCAGCCGTCGCCAAGCTCCAGCAGCAGATATTTGGCCCGCCGCTGCACGCTGATGACCAGACGGTCGCGCAGGGCGATGATTTCGTCGGACACCGGCCAGCGCAGGCGCGCGTTGCGCACCACCGCCCGGACAATATGCTGACCGGCGACCCAAGGCTCTATGCCGCGCCGGCTGGTTTCCACCTCGGGGAGTTCTGGCATATACCACCTGTTGTTTTTTAATGCCGCGCAGGCACATGTTGCTCAGGTAAAATAACATGATGATAAAGAGCGCGAAGCACAATTGCCCTTTTCAACAAAACGCCTGCAAAACACGTCATAAAAAAACCCGGCCGGGGCCGGGTTTTTTGCAATCCGCTAAAATTATTTGATTTTAGCTTCTTTGTAAAGTACGTGCTGGCGTACAACCGGATCGAATTTTTTCAATTCCAACTTTTCCGGTTTGGTACGTTTATTCTTCGTAGTGGTATAGTAGTGACCAGTACCAGCAGAAGAAACCAGCTTGATCTTCTCGCGAACACCTTTAGCCATGATTCAGTTCCTTAATACTTTTCACCGCGGGCACGCAAATCGGTCAAGACCGTTTCGATGCCCTTCTTATCAATCACACGCATACCTTTAGCAGATACACGCAGCGTAACAAAGCGTTTTTCGCTCTCAACCCAAAAACGGTGAGAGTGCAGGTTAGGCAGAAAACGGCGTTTGGTCGCATTCATTGCGTGGGAGCGGTTGTTGCCGCTCACCGGGCGCTTGCCGGTAACTTGGCAGACTCGGGACATGTCTATTCTCCAAAAATCTAATCAGCTCGAGCTTCGTAAAAAGGTGTTAGCCGCCTCGTCAGGCTTTAGAGCCCATCTCAGCACATTCACTGAGGAGAGACTTTCAACAGATTTAAATCTGCTGAGATAGGCTCTCAACGCTACACCCAGGATTCTCAAAGGTGGCGTAGTATACGCTTTGAAGCGCAAGTGCTCAAGTCCCGCGCAACTAAAGATCCCGGAGGATCGCAGGAAAGCGTCTCACAACCACCCTTTTTCGGCAAAAGAGACGTATTCTCCCGCCCCAATGACCAAATGATCGAGTACCCGGATATCCAGGAACAAGCACGCTTTGACCACCAGATCGGTTACATCCCGATCGGCGCGGCTGGGTTCGGCTTTTCCCGACGGATGATTGTGCGCTAAAATTATCGCCGCCGCATTGACTTTAAGCGCCTCGCGCAGGATTTCACGCGGATGCACCTCAACGCTGTTCACCGTGCCCTGGAACATCTCCTGATGGCTAATCAGGCGGTGCTGGTTATCCAGGAACATGACCACGAAGACTTCGCGCTCCCGGCGCGCCAGTAATAATTGCAGGTAGCCGCGGGTGATCTCCGGGCTGGTCATGGCGTTTTCGCGCATCAGATGGGAGCAATAAAAACGATGCGCCATCTCGCCGATGGCCTGCAACTGGGCGTATTTAGAATTGCCCAGTCCCTTGACGGCGCAAAGGGTCTGCCGGTCCGCCGTGATGAGTTTATGGACGGAGCCGAACCGCGCCAGCAGGCTTTCGGCATATTGCATAACGTGCATGCCCGGCACGCCGGTACGCAGGAACAGCGCCAGCAGCTCCGCATCGCTGAGCATTGCCGGGCCGAACAACAGTAATTTCTCGCGCGGCGCCAGTTTATCGCGCCATCCTTTCACCTTATGCTGCTCTTCCATCCGCCCGCCTCCGTTCATCCGCCCGCCTATCATGCCACCATGCGCGGCCCGGTTCGACGCGGTAAAAGAGAAGTTGCGGCCGGCGCTGCAAT
Source organism: Sodalis sp. C49 (assembly GCF_046352915.1). Taxonomy (NCBI): domain Bacteria; kingdom Pseudomonadati; phylum Pseudomonadota; class Gammaproteobacteria; order Enterobacterales; family Bruguierivoracaceae; genus Sodalis; species Sodalis sp. C49. The sequence goes on from NZ_CP163303.1 coordinate 3,511,282, forward strand.
TTAACACTGGGTGCTTCTTGACGAGAGAGATGCCTGTTCTCGGAAGGGTTATGATAAAATGCTTTTTACTTAAGCTTACAAGCGGACAACCGAAATGACGGAACTTGCCGGCAAGCATATTGTGCTGGGTGTGAGCGGTGGCATCGCAGCCTATAAAAGCCCTGAACTCGTGCGCCGTCTGCGCGACAGGGGCGCGGATGTGCGGGTGGTCATGACGCCCGCGGCCAAGGCGTTTATTACTCCGCTGACAATGCAGGCGGTATCGGGCCATACTGTTTCCGACGATCTGCTCGACCCCGCCGCCGAAGCGGCCATGGGCCATATCGAGCTGGGCAAATGGGCGGATCTGGTCCTGATTGCCCCCGCCAGCGCCGATCTGATGGCCCGTATCGCCGCGGGCATGGCCAACGATTTGCTCACCACCGTTTGCCTGGCCACCGCCGCCAGGATAGCCATAGCGCCGGCCATGAACCAGCAAATGTACCGGGCGCCGGCTACCCAGGCCAACCTGCGCACCCTGGAGTCCCGCGGCGTATTGCTCTGGGGTCCGGATATCGGCAGCCAGGCCTGCGGCGACATCGGCCCGGGCAGGATGCTCGATCCCCTGGATCTGGTCGATCTGGCGCGCCGGCATTTTACCGTCGATCGCTCGTTGGAACATCTCAATATCATGGTGACCGCCGGCCCCACCCGCGAAGCCCTCGATCCGGTGCGCTATATCAGCAACCATAGCTCCGGCAAGATGGGTTACGCCATCGCCATGGCGGCGGCCCGGAAAGGCGCCCACGTCACGCTGGTGACCGGCCCGGTGAATTTACCCACGCCGACCGGCGTCTGGCGCGTCAATGTCACCACCGCGCAGGAAATGCTGGATGCGGTGATGAAAGACATCGGCAATCAGCACATCTTTATCGGCTGCGCCGCCGTGGCGGATTACCGCGCGGCCGAGCCGGCGGAGGAAAAAATCAAAACCCGGGGTGAGGAAATCACCATCAGGATGATCAAGAACCCGGATATCGTGGCAAGCGTCGGCGCGCTAACGCAACATCGTCCCTATGTGGTCGGATTTGCCGCTGAAACCCAGAATATGGAAGAATACGCCCGGCGCAAACGCGCGGCGAAAAATATGGATTTGATTTGCGCCAATGATGTTTCCCAGCCGGGACAGGGTTTTAACAGCGAGACCAACGCGCTGCATCTGTTTTGGCAAGACGGGGATACCCGGTTACCGCTAAGCGATAAGTCCCTGCTTGGTCAACGTTTAATTGACGAGATTGTCAGCCGTTATGATGAAAAAAATCGACCTTAAGATCCTCGATAGCCGCATAGGCGATCGTTTCCCCTTGCCCGCCTATGCCACGACGGGCTCCGCCGGGCTGGATTTACGCGCCTGTATCGACGACGCCGTGGTGCTGGCGCCCGGTGAAACCACCCTTATCCCCACCGGCCTGGCGGTACATATCGCCGATACCGGCCTGGCGGCAGTGGTGCTGCCCCGTTCAGGGCTGGGCCATAAGCACGGCATCGTGCTGGGCAATCTGGTGGGGCTCATCGATTCGGATTACCAGGGACCGCTGATGGTATCCGTCTGGAATCGCGGCCAGCATGTGTTCACCATCGAACCGGGAGAACGCCTGGCGCAAATGGTGTTTGTACCCATCGTCCAGGTGGAATTCAACGTCGTCGACGAGTTTACCGCCAGCTCCCGCGGGGAAGGCGGTTTCGGCCATTCCGGCCGCCAGTAGGCGTTAACAGGCGGATCTTCCCCGGCATCGACAATTCACTCTTTTAACGCCGTAACACATCATGCTGTTACGGCCGATGCCTGATGTTAATTCATTATTGATGTTGTTACTCAGGGACCTATTCGGCATGGTAGAAAAAAAGAATACGAAACGTAATCGCCGCGAGGAGATTCTTCAGGCATTGGCGCAAATGCTTGAATCCGGCGACGGCAGCCAACGTATCACCACCGCCAAGCTGGCGGCCACCGTCGGCGTTTCGGAAGCGGCGCTGTATCGCCACTTTCCCAGCAAAACGCGGATGTTCGACAGCCTGATTGAGTTTATCGAAGATAGCCTGATTTCCCGTATCAACCTGATCCTGCAAGATGAAAAGGACACCCTTAATCGTCTGCGCCTGATTCTGCAGCTGATCCTGGGTTTTGCCGAACGCAACCCGGGGCTGACCCGCATCATGACCGGTCATGCGCTGATGTTTGAGCAGGACCGGTTGCAGGGCCGGATTAACCAGCTGTATGAGCGTATCGAAGTGCAGCTGCGCCAGGTGCTGCGCGAGCGGAAATTACGGGAAGGACAGGCGTTCGAACTGGATGAGGCCCTGCTGGCCAGCCAGCTGCTGGCGTACTGCGAGGGCATGCTGTCGCGTTTCGTGCGTACTGAGTTCCGCTATTCGCCGATGCATGAGTTCGACGTGCGCTGGCCGCTGCTGGTAGCCCAGCTGCGCTGAGCGGGTCCAGCCGCGCTTTTCGGCGCTGAGCCCTTAGCGCGCGGCATGGTCCGGCGGCAGCCGATTGTTACACTGTTTTGCCCGCCGGGTTAACTTAGACACCATATTGACGCTGATAGGCGCGCACCGCCGCCAGGTGATCGGCCAATTCGCTTTTCTCTTCCAGGTAATCGATAAGATCGCGCAGCGTGACGATAGCGATCACCCGGCAATGGTAATCGCGTTCCACTTCCTGTATCGCCGAGATCTCGGCCCGGCCTTTTTCCTGCCGGTCGAGGGAAATCAGCACGCCGGCCAGCTGCGCCTTATGGGCCTCGATAATCGCCATGGATTCGCGGATGGCGGTGCCGGCGGTGATAACGTCGTCCACCAGCATAATCTTGCCCTGCAGCGGGCTGCCGACCAGGCTGCCGCCCTCGCCGTGGTTCTTAGCTTCCTTGCGGTTGAAGCAGTAGGGCACGTCGCGCTCAAAGTGTTCCGCCAGCGCCACGACCGTGGTGGTGGCGATGGGGATGCCTTTATAGGCCGGACCGAACACCAAATCAAAATCGATGCCGGAATCCATCAGCGCGGCGGCGTAAAAACGCCCGAGCAGCGCCAGGTCGCGACCGGTATTAAACAGTCCGGCGTTAAAAAAATAAGGACTTATCCGGCCCGACTTCAGCGTAAATTCGCCGAATTTCAAGACCTGTTTATTTAAAGCAAACTCGATAAACTCACGCTGATACGCTTTCACGGCTACCACTCCTCACAACGGGGCGACTAACGCCGCCCGATATTACCGGCCTTTACCCGGCCAGGGCGGCTTTTTGCGCCTGGATTAACGTTTCTATGCCGCCGCGGGCCAGCTCCAGCAGGGTGATGAGCTCTTCCTGGCTGAAGGGTTCGCCTTCGGCGGTGCCCTGCACTTCAATCATGCGGCCGTCTTCCATCATCACCACATTCATGTCGGTTTCGGCGACCGAGTCTTCCACATATTCCAGATCGCAGCGCGCTTCTCCCGCCACGATGCCGACGGAGATAGCCGCGACAAATCCCTTAAACGGGCTGGTCTTGAGCTGGCCCTTTTTCTGCATTACCGCCAGGGCGTCGGCCAGCGCCACGCAGGCGCCGGTAATGGACGCGGTGCGGGTGCCGCCGTCGGCCTGCAACACATCGCAGTCGAGGGTAATGGTATATTCGCCAAGCTTCTTCAAGTCCACCGCGGCGCGCAGCGAGCGCGCAATCAGGCGCTGGATTTCCAGGGTGCGGCCGCCCTGCTTGCCGCGGGACGCCTCGCGGGCGTTACGGGTATGGGTGGCGCGCGGCAGCATGCCGTACTCGGCGGTGATCCAGCCCTGGCCCTGGCCTTTCAGAAAACGCGGCACGCCCTCCTCCACCGTGGCGGTGCACAGCACCCGGGTCTCGCCGAATTCAATCAGCACCGAACCTTCGGCGTGCTTGGTAAAATGGCGGATAATGGTGACGGGACGGACTTGCTGAATGTTTCTGCCTGCTGGACGCATGGCTCTCTCCGGGCTGGTATTTCGTGTATTGGCTGCGCATTATACGGTCTTCGGGACCATATGCCTATCATGCCCGGCCATGCGACGGTATAATCCCCCCAACTTTTTTATCGAGACGGGTACGCATATGATCCGCAGTATGACCGCATTCGCACGGCGCGAAGTTAAAGGTGATTGGGGCAACGCCGCCTGGGAGCTGCGCTCCGTTAATCAACGCTATCTGGAAACCTATATTCGTTTACCGGAGCAGTTTCGCGGCCTGGAGCCTGCCATCAGGGAACGCACCCGCACCCGCCTCACCCGCGGCAAGATTGAATGCAACCTGCGTTTTGAGGTCAATCCCAATACGCAAAGCGCGCTGATTTTAAACCAGCCGCTGGCCAAGCAGCTGGTGGAAGCGGCCCAATGGGTCAAGATGCAAAGCGACGAGGGTGAAATCGACCCGATGGAAATCCTGCGCTGGCCCGGCGTGATGGCGGCCGAAGAGCAGGATCTGGACGCCATCGGCGCGGAGCTGCTGGCCGCCCTGGATACCGCCCTGGATGACTTTATCCTCGCCCGCGAATCCGAAGGCGCGGCGATTAAAATCATGATTGAGCAGCGCCTGGCCGGCGTCAGCGCCGAAGTGGCCAAAGTGCGCCAGCAGATGCCCGATATCCTGGTATGGCAGCGCGAGCGCCTGCTGGCCAAAATGGAAGACGCGCAGGTACAGCTGGAAAACAACCGCCTGGAGCAGGAGCTGGTGCTGCTGGCCCAGCGGGTGGACGTCTCCGAGGAGCTGGACCGCCTGGATGCCCATGTCAAGGAAACCTATAATATCCTGACCAAGCAAGAAGCCGTCGGCCGCCGCCTGGACTTTATGATGCAGGAATTTAACCGCGAGTCGAATACGCTGGGCTCGAAGTCGATTAATGCCAGCGTGACGACGTCGGCGATTGAACTGAAGGTGCTGATTGAACAGATGCGGGAGCAGATACAGAACATCGAATAATTTCTGCTGACATTTTTTGAATGCCGCAATGCCCTGTTCTCAGGGCATTTTTATTGCCACTGACGCCTATTTCGCTTTTGATCCGCGCCCCGGATCCTGGACAATCTCATCTGAACGGATGGTCGGCTATGTGCCAGAAGCGGACGTTGCAAAATTTCGGCATTTGATGCTAGTTAGTATCCTAATTACTAATCAACCTCTTCATCATAGGAGTGAGTAAATTGAAAATTGATTGGCATAGCTCATTACTGACCAGTGCCACTATCATTGATAAAAACTACAAAAATACACAAAACGTTCGTCGTTTCATGATTAAGGAGTGTGGCGAAGATTTTCGATTCGATCGTGAATTTATGATGTGGATACGTAATGATGATCCAAAAACTTTGGGTGATGTTGTAAATGAGTGGAAGCGCAGACATTCGTTCTAATAAGCCGAGGTCCGCTTCACGCCCTGAGACATTCGACAAGCCTTTTATGGCCTAAGTAAGGGTGAGTGCCGTGCTTCGAGTGCCAGCAAATATTTCGCTTCGTCGTAGCGGGTTCTGGTCTTCCAGCAGCGGTAAATGATCCTTATCCATTTAAACGCCAGAGCCCGGATGGCTGATTGATGCGATTTCCCTTTTTTTCGATGGTCCTGGTAATAAAGTCTGGCCCAGTATGATGAGTTAACCGTCTTGGCAGCCCATTCAACAAAAGTCTGCCTGACGAACTTAGCGCATTGCCATCGCCAGTGAACCCAGGATTTCTGACCACTTCGTTCTGTTACCGGTGCTATACCTGCGTAGTTTTGAATTTCTTCTGCGCTATTAAAACGGTCACGGTTATCGCCAAGTGCAGCAAGCATACGCGGGCCCATGCACGGCCCCATACCCGGAAGTGATTTAAACAGCCCTGCATCTGGCAATGTGTCAAACAGCGTTTCGATTCGTTCATCATAGGTTTTGATGATTTCACTCAAAACTTTAATTTGTGTCGCCAGTGCTGTTGCCATCAAGGCATTAGCCTCTATAACACTCGGGTCTGTCGTCAATGGGATCGCATTATCAATACTCGTAACACGTTGATCGGTAAGGACCGTTGCGCGACCACCTTTGGCATTAAGGAAGTTGCGAATAGTGTCGCGCCTCGCGCGTTTCAGTTGTTGCAGACTGGGCCATCGTATAAGCAGTTCACACAACGGTAAGCTACCCCGGTGTGAGAACCATTCCAGAAGTTGGGGATAATATTGTTTAAGGGTGTTGATTAACCTGTTCACAAAACGGCGTTTGTCTTCAATCAGTTGTCGACGCTGTTCAACCAGCTGTTGAAGTAATCGAATATCCGCATTGTCGGGTTCAATGGCTTTGATCTTTTTGGGATAACGTAACATCAGCTCCAACGCCAGTTCTGCATCCTGCGGGTCGTCTTTTGCCCCACTGGGCCAGAAGGTCTGCCTGTAGCGAGCAAGCGATAACGCATGACCAGGAAAACAGTGATAAACGGGTATTTTTGTAGTGCGAACACCACTGGGCCTTTTTTGAGTTCAACAGCGACTGCAATCTTACCTTTCACTTTTTTGTGCAACGCTTTCAGCCAGGTATCAAGTGCTTCCGGCGTATGTTCAATGACATGAAAGACACGTTCACCATTGTTAAACTGGATACAGACATCGTGCTTTTTATCCGCCCAGTCGAGGCCAATATGAACAGCAAACTGATCTATCGAATTCATAACCAACTCCTTTTCACCGGGGATTGGTATGCATTCCACGCTCTTCGAAAGAAATATAGTCAGCAGTTTGTCTGCATGCCCTGAGTATTCGTTAACGAACGTGGAGCACTTACTGGCTCGAAAGAAAAGCGGTGAGCATCGCATGATTCTCGCTCAATATTCGTAACCAGTAAGCGCATACCCTGGATCACCTAATAGCGTAATTTTCAGGGTATGAAAGTCTATACCTCGCTCACTACGGACCTTGCCGAGCATGAATTCCTTCTGTGTCCAGGTGTGGAAGTGGCTAACAACAATCTGTGTTGTTCAACAGGGAACGGGTCATTCCATTGACCTGATCATTTAGCACTGTAGGATTGCTAATTATCTTTCTGATTCACCACTAACAAGGAAAAGGCATGTTCGGATTCTTTAGAAAGAAAAGACCTGAAACTGAGCCCGGGCAAGGTTCCTCAATCACGGCAAAACAGTTTATTGCGCTGACGCTGAGTGATGAAAAGCTGTCTATGCCCGTCTATCTTCCGGGGATCCGTAACGAAGATGATTGCGAGGATATTGGGCTAGGTCCTCTCATTTATATCTGGAATGTGGATCGTGCCGCTGGCACATTCAGCCTCTCTGTTAACGGTAAAGCGATTGCCCACCTCCTTGAGCCATTTGTGCCCCGAGATAACCCTGCTGGTTTTGACCCCATATATCCATGCACCTATTCCCGCTTAGGTTGATGGTTTCCCCCTGCGCCGATATTCTCTTGGTGAGCGATATCCTAAAGCGCTGTGCGGGTGATATTCGTTGTAATGTTCGAACGCTAACGACAGGTTTAACACTGCCGTCTGGCTGTCCGGTTTTGGCATCATACCGATATAATCACGCTTCATCGTCTTAACGAAGCTTTCTGCTACACCATTACTTTGTGGACTTCTGATCGCGGTCGTTCGGGGCTCCAGGCCCAGCATTTTAGCGAAGCTCCGGGTTTCATCGGCACGATAGGCCGAACCGTTATCCGTCAGCCATTCGAGGGGCGCTGTCGGCAGGTTTTGCCCGAACCGGCGTTCAACTGAGCGTAGCATAACGTCCTGTACCGTATCGCTGTCATAACCGCCGGTGCTGGCCGCCCAGTCCAAGGCTTCCCTGTCGCCACAGTCGATGGCGAAGGTGACCCGCAGCTTTTCGCCGTTATCGCAGCGGAACTCGAAGCCATCCGAACTCCAGCGCCGATTGCTTTCGGCCACCGCCACCCGGCCTGTGTGACGACGGGTATCCGGTGTGGGACGGGGTTTCGACTCTAACAACAAGCCGTTGTCACGCATCACGCGCCATACCCGTTTTGCGTTCACCCTCGGCAGACCTTCCTGCTCCGAACGGCGGCGCAGATTAGCCCAGATGCGTCGATAGCCATAACTCGGAAGGTCGGCAACTTCGGCACGGATGTGTTCCAGTAATTCGGCGTCATCCTGATGCCGCTGCATGCGACCGTCCTGCCAGTCCGCCTGCCGATAACGATAAAGCGAGAGCTGCGCACGCGACACACCCAGAGCTTCACTCACTGGTTTTACTCGTCGTCCCCGGGCAATAAGGGTCCGTGCGCAATCCATTTTTTTGCTTTGCCGTATTCTACCGCCTCCTTAAGGATCTCATTTTCCATGGTTTTCTTACCCAGGAGACGCTGGAGTTCACGGATCTGTTTCATGGCACTGTTTAACTCAGAAGCCGGCACAACTTCTTCGCCGGCAGAGACTGCCGTCAGGCTGCCATCCTGGTATTGCTTACGCCATTTAAAGACTTGATTAGCATTCACATTATGACGACGAGCGACAAGAGAAACGGAGCTTCCTGGCTGGAAGGTCTCCTGAACGATGGCGATCTTCTCCTGCGGAGTGCGACGACGGCGTCGCTCTGGCTCAGTAAGAACAGTACCCATGATTTCGCTTTGACCAGTCTTGAACATAGTTCCAAGCCTACCTCTTATTTTAGGCGGGTCAAAGTGTATGGATCATCAGGGGGCTAATACACCTGCATATGTTGAAATCCGTGATGAGGCAATGAAGGTTATCGCTGAAGTATCTACTCAGTCCGTGCTGACAACCATAGAGAAAACTGGCCTCATGCCCGATATTTTGTTTGCTTACCACGCTGAGGATGCACAGCAGGAGCAAAGCTTACAGTCAGGCAGAGTTTGAGATTACGCTAGGGACTAAGTTAATCAGTCCTGTCATCGCAACGCTAAATTAGCGTCAAGAAATGCTTTAGGTTGCCGAAATATGCATTTAGCGTTATTCCTGAAAATAAACAAAATGGATTGATCCGTATGAAGAAACTCTTACTTCTTGTTTCGCTGGTGTTTACTGCGCCGGTACAGGCTTCTGAAGTCACGGTAGGTCAGGTTTGCAAGGCTGCTTCTGCTGCGATGTTTGGCCGTGACCATAAGATCATGCAACTGGATAAAGTCGAATCAGGTATTGCCTACGTACATTATATCCGACAAAACGATGGCACCCGTTGGGCAATCAAGTGCAAACTTATAGGTGATCAAGTTATGTGGGCATCTGACAATCCTGACAGCACCGGTCGCTGGCGGGATGATCCTGCAGACAGTACGGTCAAATATGCTATTGATGGTAAAAAAATTATTATTACCGAGCTCTACAGTGACGGTTCCAGTACCACTAACTCTTATCCATTGAAGCAGCTAAAGTGACTATGACCTGCTCTCCATTGATTAAGACACCTCAATGTTAGTCATGTAGTTGTTGGAGTTGCGAACTTCCGCTCATCGCTCTTGAGGGACAACCATACTCAAATCTCCCACATTGCATGAGATTTGAGTATGAACACATCACCGTGGAACAAAGACCGTATCATCGGCCAGAAAAGACCACTTCAGATATCTCATATCTGGGGGGATTAGAATCAGGCTTGAACTGGAGGGTAGAACACGCGATCTGGCTCTGTTCAACATGGCTTTGGACAGCAAACTGCGTGGCTGTGATCTGGTTAAACTAAAAGTGTCAGATGTTTCATATGGTAATTCTGTTTCAAGCAGAGCGACGGTGTTGCAACAGAAGACCGGTAGCCCTGTACAGTTCGAGTTAACTAAGGGGACGAGAGAATCTGTCGCCGAGTTGATAAAACTTGGCAAGCTGCATAGTAAAGACTATTTGTTCCAATCCCGCGTCGGTTCTTGCCAACATATATCAACTCGGCAATACAACCGTATTTTTCATGGATGGGTAGAAAAGCTTGGTCTCGAAGTTTCGCTGTACAGCACACATTCCATGAGAAGAACAAAACCTTACCTGATATACAAGAAAACCAAGAATCTCCGGGTGATCCAACTTCTGTTGGGTCATAAGAAACTGGAAAGCACAGTGCGTTATCTGGGCATTGAAGTCGATGATGCGTTGGAGATCTCTGAGTCGATTGAAGTATGAGGTCGTCAGGGCTGTTACAGCAGCCTTGTGCCAGAAGCTGACCCTGGCGCTTTGGGCGACCAACGCGCAAAAGATCGTACTCAGGTGCGGCATGGATATCTGTAACCTGTGCTATTAGCATGAACACATCACTAGGGGCGGGTACAGGCAGATGACACGAGAGCGGTTTGAGCGCGGACATCCTGCTAGCGGATTGAGTAAATTAAACGCCATCATTAATTTCAGTGAGTTGCATTTATGCTACGCTTGTATTATCGGTTTCCTTTCGAGGTTTTTTTATGTTAAAAAAATCAGTTAACTACATTTCTCATCAACTCATGTGCGTTCACCATTTACTCCGCAGATAACCGTTAAGACAACGGTTACTGAATTTTTATTACTGATCTGACAACCAGAGGTTGTTGACTTGATATAAGGGAAAAGAATGCTAATGATATTCGATGAGTTATCTGGTGCTCCAATTTGGGTGCCTGCGGTATTGCTCGTCATTCTCTCACTCGCACTGGGGTTCCTGGCCCGATTTATACTTCTCAGGTTCATCCGCTACTGGCAGAATCGTGACCGAAAGCTCTTCAAATCACTTGAAAAACATCTTCGTGGATCAATGTTTCTTTTCATTCCCTTACTGTTGATAAATGTAGGGGTTAATTATATTAACATTCAGCCAAACTCCCTTGATTTTATTACATCCACCCTTAATATCTTTATTATATTATCATTTTGCTCCATTTTAATTCGATTAGTTAATGTTGCGCAAGATATGCTTTTTATCCGCTATGACATTAATCTTTCGAATAATCTTCGTGCCCGTAAAATTCGCACTCAAATAATGTATGTAAAAAAAGTCGCTATTGTATTGCTCGTGTCATTCTGCCTTACTCTGATACTTCTCAGTTTTCCCGGTTTCCGAAAATTCGGCACGACAATCTTAGCCGGCGCGGGGGTTGCCGGAATAATCATTGGGTTTGCCCTTCAGAAGTCGCTTGTCAACTTGTTTGCCGGAATTCAGATAGCTTTTACGCAACCTATAAAAATTGATGATGCCGTGGTCGTCGAAAATGAATGGGGCTGGATAGAGGAGATAAATCTGACTTATGTCGTTGTGCGTATCTGGGACCTGCGCCGACTGGTCCTGCCCATCACATACTTTACAGAAAATCCTTTCCAGAACTGGACGCGTAATAACGCACAGATATTAGGCTCTGTTTTTCTTTACCTCGATTATTCCATGCCATTAGATCCTCTCCGTAAGCATTTTGAAAAAGTCCTCAGTGAAACAAAACTCTGGGATCAACAGACTCAGGTGCTCCAGGTAACCGAAACTACTGACAAAACCATGACCATCAGATTATTGATGACTGCACAGAATTCCCCCATCGCCTGGGATTTACGCTGCCACGTGCGGGAAAAAATGATTGAGTTTATTCAGCAAAATTATCCGCAGAGCCTTCCTCACGTGAGGGCTACACTGACCGATTCGGTGTTTGATCGTCCGAAAGATCAGTAGTTAATCGTTTTCATTTTTTCTGTATACCGTGGAACGTACAGATACTTTAAGCGTGCTGCGTGAGCACCAGGACAAAAACAGCTGGTCAACTTCGCTTTATTCCCTGCTTAATGAGGCTTTGCGGCTGACCTGCAGGCTATGTGAGGCGAACCGCAGGCCCCATTAAACGGCCTGCGCCAATATCCGGACATCTTTCGCCGTTCGCTGTAGAGTGATAATCGCATGTGTCTGGGCAGCTATATGGATGGCCGCTGAAGACAATGAGCTACCCGAAGCGGTGAAAATAGCCAGGAGTCGGCCCGATCTCAGCTTGTTTGATGGATTAATACAAAGTTATCGAACTGCTGGCCTGCTCCCGGCATAATGGGAAGCCAATGATTTATTGGTGAGTTTAAACTGATTTAACGTCAGCGAGTTATAAGGAAAATACATGATCGATACACATGCGGTTCTTACCGTGCTGCTGATTTATCTCGCTGGCGTGGTGATACCCGGGCCAAACTTTGTCGCCGTGGTGCATAAAGCGGTCGCTTCCACGCGCTCGGCCGCCCTTGCGCTGGTTGCTGGCATTGTGGTGGTCAACCTATTCTGGGCAAGTTGCGCTATCGGCGGAATCGGTTTGCTATTTGCCGCATTCCCTTGGGTTGCGCTGATTGTGAAAATATTAGGGGCAGGATATCTGCTGTGGTTTGGCTTACGCCTTATCCTCAATGCGGGAAGCCAACCCGTTGCGAACGAAAATGCCGTATTGCCAGGTCATTTCCGCCAATCCTTTATTCAGGGCGTGATGACTAATATCGGTAATCCGAAATCCATGGCTTTTTACGCCGCCATATTCTCTACTGCCGCTCCGGCGCATGTTTCTGCGGGCACCTTTATCGCCATGCTCAGCGTTGTCGGCATCATTGCATCACTCTGGTACGGAGCGGTTGCCATCACCCTTTCTCAACCTCGCATTTCTTCCGCCTATCAGCGGGCCAAAAAAGTCATTGATAGGCTTTGCGGCGGGTTGATCATACTGTTAGGGATCAGGCAGATTATTAATTAATCAGCCAAAATTATCCCTGCAGCAGCTTAACCAGTAAAGCAACGTTATAAAATGCATCTTTAACCAGAGCGGCACCGGGCATGGCCCTACCCCAATATTCTGCTCCACCCAGAACTGGAAATCCGGCATGATAAATCCATGCCGTTGACGGAGGTGAGGCCGATGAAAAAATCCCGCTACACCGCAAGGCGTTATCACTCACGGCGCTGTTCTGTATTGGGTACTTCCCGCAGGGGATCAGGCTGCTTTTACCGCTCTGATTTTTTTTGTGCCGGCATCAGCATTGTCATCGGTTTCCATGCTGTCCGATTCATCTGCGGGAGCCTGAGCGCCGATGGCTTCCGGCAATTTGCTGGTACGCAGTATATGCTGGACATCATCTTTATGCTCGGCCAAATAAAGACCCAGCTTTTCAGCCTGCGGTTCATCCAACGGCATCCCGCTGGTCAACAACCAGTCGCTGAACGCTTCAGCCATATCGAGCATCTTGTCGTAGGCCTCCGCTTCTTTCTTACTGGCAAATGTCATTTTCTCTTCACCCTTTCTGACGACCACATATTTTGTTTCAATAGCCATAACCGCCTCCAATACTGTAATTATAGCCAGTATATCAGCAAGTGTCGCTCATCGTCCACCACACATTCAACGGCAGTATGTGCTGTAATCTATTCCCATTAAACAAGTCTTAATGGTCTCATGCCGGGAGCCATGCAAGCCGCTATGCGATTTATCTGCCGCTGGAATACTCAACCAGCAGCAACTAACGCGCATCTTTGCGCAATAACGGCAACTGCTGCTCCCGTGCAGGTGAAACGGCGAAACCGTAACGCTGGTGGAAACGTGCTGCTTTATTATCCCGGTTTTGAGCGCGATGTCTTGCTGGGTCAGGTACATAGCCTTGCGTGCTGTCTTGACATCCCCGCCGTATCAACCGAACTGCCGCGCCCAGTGGTCCGCCAGCGCGATATCCTTTTCCGCCGGCAAGCCGCTTATGCCGATTGCGCCCACCAGGGCGCCGTTTATCACGATCGGCACGCCGCCGGGCATCGGCAGTAAGGCGGCGTCATTGAGCATGCGCATATCCAGGGAACCGTTTTTCACCTCCTCCGACACCAGACGGGTACTGCGCCTGAGCATCAGCGCAGTATAGGCTTTACGTTGCGCCAACAGCCGCGGCAAAGGCGGACAGGAGTGATGGGCGCCAAAGGCCGCCAATTCGCCGTGAACGCCCACCACGGCCACCGCCAGCCCAGTGGTGGCGGGATCCAGCGAAGCCGAGGCGATGATTTCGGCGACTTTACCGATAGCCACCTTATCCTGCAGGATATAACGCGCGGCAAGGCCGGCAGGTTCATTGGCCATGCGCGATACCCTCCCGGATAGTGTCATTGAGCACGCCCAGCTCGTGTTTTTGCCGGTCCGTCAAGGGAACGAACGGCTCCCGCACCGGCCCGAGGTCCTCCAGGCCAAGGCCCGTCATATACTTCGCCGACTGAAAGATCCCCCGAGCCACCATAAATTCGACGGCATTGTTAATCTGCAGCTGGATTTCCCGCGCCCGGTTGAGCTCGCCCCGCCGGAATAAGTCGCGAATGGCCAAAAATCGCTCTGGCTGCAGATTGACCGTGGTGCCGATGGTGGCGGTCGCGCCGGCCGATAGCGCCGACAGGTAGATCTCATCAAAGCCGTTGAAAAAAACCTTGCCGGGATATTTTGCCGCCATGCGCTCCAGGGAATAGAGGTTGTGCGAGGTATGCTTCACTCCCAGCACCTGTTCATCGGTTAATAACGCGTCGGCGGTTTCCTCGTCAAGTTCAACCGAAGTGAATTGCGGGATATTATAGACAATCACCGGCAGCGATATGGCCGCAAGCACCCGCCGGTAATACGCGATGATCTCTTTTTTGGAGAATTTGTAATAATAAGGGGGCACCAGCGATACCGCGTCGGCGCCATCCTGTTCCGCCTGCCGGGCCAGAGAGACCGCGTCAGCGGTCCTCACCGTACCGACATGGGAGATCACCGGCACCCGGCCTTTCACCTGCGCCGCCAGGACGCGCAGCAGCTGTGCCCGTTCCTCCATGCCCAGGAGCGGGCCCTCCCCGGAAGATCCGCAGCAGTAAAATCCTTCCACGCCGCGCTCGAGCTGATGTTCCACCACCTTTGCCAGCGCATCGTAATTGACGGATTCATCCTCATGCATCGGTGTGACCAGCGCTGAAATGACCCCCCGGTATTTATCCCACCCGCCGCGCTTTACCATGCCGTCCATCCTCCGTCCACCACCACATTGGCGCCGGTCATATACACTGACGCGTCGGAAAGGAGAAACACGATAGTGCCGTTATATTCATCTTCATTGGCCATGCGGCCGATGGGCATGCGGGCGATATAATTTTTCTGGAACCGCGGATCCTGATCCGGCCGCGCCACGCCGGAGATGGTCAGCGTATTGACCCGGATACCGTCCCGGCCCCAGTAGGTGGCGCAATAACGGGTAAAATTGTACAGTCCCGATTTGGCCGCGGAATAGGCGACCGGCTTGATGAAGGGCACGCCGGTATCCTCTTTTTTGTAGCTGTAGATATCCTGCACCGGCGATACCACGCCGTAGATCGATCCGACATTGATGATGGATCCCTTTTTCCCCGCCGCTTTCATCCTGGCGCCTACCTGCTGGGTCGCCAGAAATGTGCCCACCAGGTTGACCTCCACCACTTTACGGAAGACGTCCACGGGGAACTGCTCAAAGGGGCCGGAGACCTCCGGCGGCGCGCTGGGCTGGGTATCGATGCCGGCATTATTCACCAGCCCGTCTGGTACGCCCCATTGCCGCTCGATATCATCCAGCGCACGATTGATACTGCCGCTGTCGGTGATATCAACCTGATAAAACGCCAGGCGCGGGGATTCCCGCTGCTCGCCGAACACCTTCAGCAGCCGTTCTTCAGCGATGTTCTGCGCGAAAACCGCCACCCTGGCCTGCCGTTTATGCAGCTCCTTGACATATTGGGCGCCCAGTTGCCCCAGGCCGCCGGTCACGACGATAATCTTATCTTTGACGGAAAATAAGGTATCTTCCATATGCATCTCCTGCTATCGAGTGATGACGTTATATTTTGTGGGCATGCAAATAGTCTCTGTCCAAAATGATGCCGTGACCGGCCCGCTCGCTGGGAACGTAGTACCCGTCCACCTCCTCGCCGGCGGATAATACGATGCGCAGATCTTTCCAGCGTCCGCCGTCGGTGACTTCCGCATAGGACACATTGGGCACCGCGGCCAGCAGGCTGGCGCTCAGTTCCAGGACGAAATGCGGCGTCATCGGCAGGTTATGCGCGCGGGCGACCGTCGCGACATCCAGGTATCCGGTGATACCGCCGACGCGCCCCAGGTCGGCCTGGACAAAATCCACGGAACCGTTGTCGATATATTGGCTGAACTGGCTGAGATTATAGACATTCTCGCCCAGGGCAATCGGCGTGCTGGTCCTCTCGCGCAGCTGTTTATGGCCGGCGATATTGTCCGACGGCAGCGGCTCCTCAATCCACAGCAGGTTCAACGGATCAAACAGCTTGAATGCCCGCAGGGCCTGGGGGAAATTCCATCCCTGATTGGCATCCACCGCCAGAGGGAATCCCGGCACGGCTTCCTGGATTTTGATTAAGCGCTCGACATCCTCTTCCAGGTCGGGTTTACCCACCTTGACCTTGGCCGCGAGGTACCCCTTCGATTTCCAGCGGCGCACCTGTTCGATCACCTCCTCCACCGACATGTGCAGGTTGATGCCGCTGCCATACAACGGCACGCGATCGCGCACCCGTCCGAGCAAGTCGATGAGAGGCACATTCAGCGTTTTGCCCAGCAAATCCCAGTAGGCGATATCCAGGGCGGAAAGCGCATGGGTGGTGACGCCGGCGCCGCCGACATCGTGAATATATTTGTAACTGCGATCCCAGAGCGCGCGCGGCGACAAGCGCTGTCCGATAACATCCGGGATGATTTCCTTGATCAAGGCCGAAATGGTGGCGCCGCACCAGCCGGAAGTGTGGCTGAAGCCGGTGCCCACCAGTCCGTTGGAGCCATGCACATCGACGATTGCCACCTCAATATCGGTGACGTGGTGGATCTGGTCGCCCCAGGGTCCTTCCGGCAGCGGTACGCGCGCCGTCATCAGTTCGATATTTTCAATTACCGGCATTTTGGTGATAGTCATGATCAGTCCTCTTTCTTTAGTCCGTTCAACAATTCCGGATGCGTGAATCCCGACATCCCGTGGGAAGTGTCTTGCACATCATTTTCATATTCATTGTCGCCGGCGACATGGCCGAAGACTTCGGGCAGCAGGAATGTCGCGGCCAGAAAAGCCAGGAACGGCGCGATGGCGATAAGCGATGAGGCCAGCGGCACGCCCAGGGTGTCAAACAGCGGCGGGAAGACCAGGGTGGTCAGGAACGCGGTGATTTTTACGATGGTATAGCCGATGCCGGATGCCACGCCGCGGTATTTCGGTTTGGCCACCAGCGATACCACGGTCATGCCGCTTTCCGAATCCCAGTAATGGCCCCACAGCATCAGGGCGGCGCCGCCGGTGATCATCAGATAATTCAGTTTGAATACACCGTAGGCGGCTAACAATATGCCGAAAGTCACCAGCAGGAAGCCGAGCTGGCTTAAGCCGCGATGTCCCAGCCGTTTGAGCAACAGCGGTCCGACAAAGGCCGAAAGCGCCGCCACGCAGTTCACCGCCAGCAGCGCCAGGTTGTTCTGGATCTGGCCGGAAATGCCGATGGTCACCAGGATCAGGGGCAGGTAAAAGGAAAAAGCGTAGTTTTCAAACGACTGGACCGCGCAGGAAATCCAGCCGAACAGCGTGGTGCGGCGCGAAAATTTGCGACTGAACAAATCTTTTAGCGCTTCGCCCATGCTCGGCTGTTGGATAGTGACATCGTGTTCAGGCAGCAGATCGTCCAGCAGTTGTCCATCGCGATCGCCATAGTACTGGCGCGCTGCCTTGCGGGCGTCGACAAACCGGCCCCGTTCCACAAACCAGGCGGGGGTTTCGGGCAGTTCACGGCGCAGCATCAGCAGTATAAAGGCGGGGATGGCGGGTACCGCCAGGACGATGCGCCAAACATGATCGCTATGCACGCCAAGGGCGACCAACAGAGTGACCAGGGAAATCGCCGCGAGGATGCCGAGGGCGAACATAAACTGCCATCGGTTGGCCATCACCTCCCGTTTGCCTTTCGGCATCACCTCCATGATGTAGGTGAAGCCGTTGGCGACATCGGCGCCCACCGGAATGCCGGCGAAGCAGCGGATAATCGCCAGCCAGTAGATATTCGGCGCCAGCCCCTGCAGTATGGCGAACAGCGCAAACATCAGCATTGAGCCGAGGAAGATTTTACGCCTGCCCACCTTGTCCGTTAGCCAGCCGCCCAACATGGCGCCGATAATGGCGCCGAACTGGGTGCCGGCGGCGGTGAATCCCAGCAGCCAGCTGCTCGGATGATAGATATCTTTGAGAGCGTAGATAATAAACGCCATCGAATAGATATCCCATGACTCGATAAGCAGGGCGGTGATCATCAGCCATCCTGCTTTGGTGGATCCGGGAGCCTCCTGCAAATCCAGCCGTTTCTTGGCCATCAGGATCAGCTTGTCGATATTCATATTCTGGTGCATATATACTCCCATTTACCTTGCTTATTGAGGTACACGAGTATTTCGCCGTTCTGTCTGTCCTACTCATCCTTCGTTGATGCCGGCGCTTCCTGTTGGCCGCGCCAGACGCAGCGGCCGGCAACAGGGTCACGCGTTGCTAGGTTTCACCGCATCGCCGGCGATAAAGACCCGTCTATATTGCGTCAGCGCCCGGGCGCCAAATGCCATGACGTGTATCCAATGACATTTAACAGGCTGCTTCGAGTTAGCTTTGACGACAAAAAAATACAGGGGAAACAATGCTTAAGCTCACAGGCGCGGCATTGCGCGTTATCCGCCCACCGGCGGCTCTGCCTCACAACCCGCCCCATGGGCCGTCAATACGGGTCCGCCGCCATCGCCGCCGGGTGAAGACGAAACCTCACCCGTCCCGTTACATCATTAAGCATTTTCAAAACAATGCGTTAACATGCTTGCCTGTATAAAATGAGCACAGGCTTTGCCGCCGGCACGTTTTTTCAGGTAAAGATATTCTTGCTAATTCGAGTTAGCATTTTTACCGAAGATTTTTACCCCGGCAATAATGCCCTGTAAGATTTGTGATAATGTTCACGACAATTTGATTAAGAAACTGAAAAATAATTAATAAATATTTTAGCCTGGGTAGCTTTATGTCATTAAAAATATTCACGTTTTCCGCCACCCGCAAAGGCGGCCGAAATATCTGCGCGGGATTCGGATGCCTGGCGGCCGCCCCGGAATTGCGGCTGGATAAGGGTGGGTGAGGAGATCGCATTGAGGGAAGTGAAGTGCACGTTGTATTGGGGCGAATGATCCTCAATCCGCTTTTGCAGGCGCGCCGGCGACAAACGCGCTATGCCGGGCGAGACGTTGTCCCATGGCCTCACTACGCTGATTTGGCAAGATTAGGAACAGTTAGGGAACCATTAAGATTCGTTCTGCCACTATACAGTCTCATTCAAGCTTTGGTTCTGTGAGCTATGGGCGGGTTGCATTGGTAGGCTAATGTTGCTGGCCGGGCTTTCGGGCCCGGCGATTTTTACACCTTGCCGGATCCATTTTTGCTCCAATACCCTCATCTATTGACTGGGTGCCGATAATTTAAGCAAGGGGATCCCGGCCGTTAAGGCGATGCCATGCTTTCTGACCGCGGGTGGGCAAGCCTTCCCCCGCGCGCGTCTCTTTCTAAGCCCA
Organism: Sodalis sp. C49; assembly: GCF_046352915.1. Classification (NCBI taxonomy): domain Bacteria; kingdom Pseudomonadati; phylum Pseudomonadota; class Gammaproteobacteria; order Enterobacterales; family Bruguierivoracaceae; genus Sodalis; species Sodalis sp. C49. The sequence goes on from NZ_CP163303.1 coordinate 3,530,828, forward strand.
TACCGGTCATCAATAGCGGGGATCATCAAAGACGTTAACAGGCCAGGATGGCCTTTACCCATGGTGGCTCAACGTTCAAACCTGGCATAATTCTATCGTGGCATTCATATCCAGCAGGCACAGAAAAACATGAATCGACTTATCGTTATTTCCGGCTGTTCCGGTGGTGGGAAATCCACGTTACTCGCCGAGCTGAAGCGACGCGGCTATACCGTTGTCGAAGAACCCGGCCGGCACGGCATTCGCTCAGACTGTTGTGTTTACGTCGTTATCGCCATCGGCATTTAGCGCTTTCCCCTGCACCACCAGCCACTGCTCAAACGCTTGGTGCAATACGGTTTTTTGCACGCTCACCGGCGTTAAGGCCTGGTATTGACAGGGGGCAACGGTAAATTGCGGAAACAGCGGGACAAGACGGCCATGCATTATCTCCGCCGACAGCGTGTTGACCGGCCCCAATCCCACCCCGATCCCTTCCAGCATCGCCTGCAGGGAAACGTGGAAATGGTCGTAACGGCGAAATAAGCTCGCGGGTGTTTTTCGCAGGCCGGCCGCCGCCAGCCACAGATTCCACTGTCCAGGCCTTGTCAGGGTTTCAATGCGGGGACAGGCGAGGACGTCCTCAGGCAGGCGGAGCGGATAACGCTTAAGCAGCGCGGGGGAGGCCATCAGGCAATGCTGGTCTTGCAAAAACGCGATCGCGGAATACTCCGCTACGCTAATATCACGCCGGATCAACAGGTCATAGTGCCCGATAATGTGCAATTGCTCGGTATTGGCCGTGGAAATCTGCAAATTTGCCTGGGGAAAGCGCGTATAAAAATCATCGAGGCGGGGCAGCAGCCATTTCAGGCACAGTGTGGTCGGCACGCTGACATTAAAGACATTATTACGTCCACCGTTGCCGTAGCGCAGGGCGATGTCGGACAGGTTATCAAACGCGCTCCCCAGCTCCCGGGCCAGCGTCAGGGCGTAAGGCGTCGGCACGCGTCGCTGGCCTTCCCGGCTGAATAAATTAACGCCGAACCATTTTTCAACCACCTGCATATGGCGGCTGACCGCCCCATGGGTAATACATAATTCTTTGGCGGCGGCGGTATAGCTGCCGGCATGGCATGCAACCAAAAATGCCCGTAATGCCGCCAGGGGTGGGAGTGAATGCATAACCAGTCCTTTTTTATCACTATTGCGTGATATTTTATCACGAGCCATTCCATTTCTGATCGCTATCATCATGGTTACTACCCCCTGAAAAAGGACGTGCCGGCGTGATGTATCTGATCATTGTCATTATTGGAATAGCGGCCGGCATCATCAGCGGCATGGTGGGTACCGGCGCTTCCATCATGCTGTTGCCGGCGCTGGCGTATACCTTTGGTCCCAAGGCCGCGGTTCCCATCATGGCCATCGCCGCCATTATGGGTAATGTTTCGCGTGTGCTTATGTGGCGCAGGGACATCAATATCAGGGCCTTTCTGTGGTATTCCCTGCCGGGTATCCCCGCCGCCGTCCTGGGCGCCAATACGCTGTGGCTGATGCCTGCGCCCCTCTCCAACTTCTGCATCGGCCTGTTTTTCTTCCTGCTGATCCCGGCGCGCCACTGGGCCAATGCCCGGGCAATAACGCTCAACCCCATGCAACTGGCGCTGGCGGGCGCACTGGTCGGTTACCTCACCGGGGTGGTTTTCTCCACGGGCCCGCTGACCATCCCCCTTTTTGCCGGGTATGGGCTGACAAAAGGCGCGCTGCTGTCGACGGAAGCGGCCGCCTCCTTTGCTATCTACCTTGCCAAGGCATCGGCGTTCGGGGCCATCGGCGCCCTGCCGCGGTCCGTCGTTATCAGTGGCCTGATGGTAGGCGGTACGCTGGTTGCCGGCATGTACATCGGTAAAATATTCTTGGTGAAAATGGCTGAAAAAACCTTTAACCGCCTGATTGACGCCATGATGCTGGTGGCGGGCGCCTCAATGATTTGGGACGCGCTTAATTGATAAATGATTCCCTGCGGAATATAACGCGCTATAAAATCCATAAAAATAAAAAATAGAACCCAATGGCCAAGCATACATAAAGCCAGCACCGGCAACCGACAATGCCTGGACAGGCGGCGGCGGTAACTATCGCCTGTTTATCAGAGGCGTACTCTCGCGATCCGTAATAATGAGGGATAGCAAATACCTAATAACATAATTAGCATCTATTTAGCGGCCAATTTACCATACCGGGTTATTCACATTATTTCTTGTTCATTTTGAACGGAGGTTGCTTTTTATTAAGTCAATCACGTTATGCGTTACATCATTTTCGTTACATCATTTTTAAGTGACATCCATCACAGTTTTGCACATCCATAGCCGTTTAACTGCACCTCAACGACATTACCGTTGAGGAAATAAAAATGAACGTTGATACCCAGTCTTGCGTGGTTACCGGAAAAAAAGCCGTTGCCGTGGTGGCGCAAAACGTAGAATATTCCGGCCAGGGGACCTTGGTTAAAATATCCCGCGGCGGGATTTGCGGATCCGATCTGCATTATTACCAGGAGGGTGCGGTCGGAAATTTCAAAGTGCGCCAGCCCATGATTCTGGGGCACGAAGTTATCGGCCATGTGGTAAAAAGCGATGCCCCGGGGTTATCCGTTAACCAGAGCGTGGCCATTAACCCCAGCAAGCCCTGTAAACAGTGTAAATATTGCCTGTCCGGTGAGGAAAATCAATGTATTAATATGCGCTTTTTCGGCAGCGCCATGTATTTCCCGCATGTGGATGGCGGATTCACGCAATTTAAAGTCGTGGATACGGAACAATGCATCCCCTTTGACAATGCCCTCGATGAACGCGTTATGGCTTTTGCCGAACCGCTGGCGGTGGCCATTCACGCCGTGAATCAGGCCGGGGACGTTAAGGGTAAAACCGTTTTTGTCTCCGGCGTCGGGCCTATCGGCAGCTTGCTGGTGGCGGCCGCCCAGGCCTCGGGCGCGCGGGAAATCATCTGCGCCGACCTGAGCCAGCGTTGCCTGGATATCGCCGCCCAAATGGGCGCCACCAAAACCCTGCATGCGGCGGCCGGTGATTTCTCCGCGTATGCCGATCAAAAAGGCTACTTCGATATCGCGTTCGAAGCCTCGGGCCATCCCCAGTCCATTACGCGCTGCCTGGAATTAACCCGGGCCAGGGGTACCTTAGTCCAGGTCGGCATGGGCGGCGTGACGCCGGAGTTCCCCATGATGATGGTCATAGCCAAGGAAATCAGGCTGGTGGGGAGTTTCCGTTTCACCACCGAATTTAATACCGCCGTGGCCTGGCTGGGCAACGGCACCATTGACCCGCTGCCGTTGTTATCCGGTGAATATCCGCAGGCCGAACTTGAACAGGCGTTGATCTTCGCGGCGGACAAATCGTTAGCGTCAAAAGTACAGTTGGTTTTTTGAAAATAAGGATCCAAAATGAACGATATTTTTTCATTAAAAAATAAAAAAGCGCTGATTACCGGCTCCGCCCAAGGCATTGGTTTTTTATTGGCCAACGGACTGGCGCAATCGGGTGCGGAAATCATCATCAATGATATTACCGCCGCCCGCGCGGAAAAAGCGGCGCAGCAGTTACGGGACCAGGGGTATACCGCTTATTCCGTCGCATTTGATGTGACGAAAAGCCAGGCCGTTAATAGCGCTATTGAGCAAATTGAGTCCGATATCGGCCCTATTGATATTTTGATTAACAATGCCGGCATCCAGCGACGCCATCCGTTTACCGAATTTCCTGAGAAAGACTGGAACGATATTATCGCGGTAAATCAAACGGCGGTATTTTTGGTTTCACAAGCGGTTGCCCGTAACATGATCAAACGCAACCGGGGTAAAATCATCAATATTTGCTCCATGCAAAGCGAACTCGGCCGTGACACCATTACCCCCTATGCGGCGTCAAAGGGCGCGGTTAAAATGCTGACCCGCGGCATGTGTGTGGAACTGGCCCGTTATAATATTCAGGTTAACGGCATCGCCCCCGGCTATTTTAATACCGAAATGACCAAAGCCCTGGTCGATAACCAGGAATTCACCGCCTGGCTGACCAAACGCACCCCGGCCGCCCGCTGGGGAGACCCGCAGGAACTCATCGGCGCCGCGGTATTCCTGGCGGCGAAAGCCTCTGATTTTGTCAACGGTCACCTGATCTTTGTTGACGGCGGTATGTTAGCGGCAGTCTGAAAGTAAAAAAAATAACGAATAATAAATAAATGACGGGAGCCGCCCGCGGGCGACTTTTCGTCATTAGCATGGGGATTGTATATGCCGATTATAATTATTGCATTAGGGGTAATATTACTCCTGATATTGATGATCAAATTTAAAGTCAATGGTTTTATCGCCCTGGTGTTTGTGGCGGCGGTGGTGGGTATCGCCGAGGGCATGAAACCGCTGGCGGTCATGCACTCGATTCAAAACGGTATTGGCGGCACCTTGGGTGGTTTGGCGATGATCCTGGGATTCGGCGCCATGCTCGGACGCCTGATCTCCGATACCGGCGCCGCCCAGCGCATCGCCACGACGCTGATACAGTTTTTTGGCAAACAACGCATCCAGTGGGCGCTGGTGATAACCGGGCTGGTGGTCGGCCTGGCGATGTTCTATGAAGTCGGTTTCGTCCTCTTGTTGCCGTTGGTATTTACCATTGTGGCCGCCTCGGGGCTGCCTTTGCTGTATGTGGGCATTCCGATGGTCGCCGCCCTGTCGGTGACCCATTGCTTTTTGCCGCCGCATCCCGGCCCTACCGCTATCGCCATCATTTTTAACGCCAACCTGGGCACCACGCTGATTTATGGCCTGATCATCGCTATTCCGACCGTCATTATCGCCGGCCCCCTTTTTTCCAAACTGCTGAAAAAATTTGAAAAAGAACCGCCGGCGGGATTATTCAACCCGAAAATTTTTACCGAACAGGAAATGCCCGGTTTTGCCGTCAGCGTGACCGTGGCCATTATCCCGGTCATTCTGATGGCATTGGCCGCCATCGCCGACATGACCATGGCGAAAGACGACGGCGTGCGTCTGTTGCTGGAATTTATCGGTAATCCCGCCGTGGCGCTGTTTGCCGCCATCGTGCTGGGTATTTTTACTCTCGGCCTGCGCAGCGGGCGCCAGATCGGCCAGGTGATGGATATCCTGGGTGATTCCATTGCCGCCATCGCCATGATCATCTTTATTATCGCCGGCGGCGGCGCCTTCAAACAGGTATTGGTGGACAGCGGCGTCGGTGATTTTATCGCCAATATCATGCGCGGCACGTCGCTGTCGCCGCTTGTCATGTGCTGGTGCGTCGCGGCGTTATTGCGCATCGCGCTGGGGTCGGCCACCGTGGCGGCGATCACCACCTCGGGCATTGTTTTACCGATTATCGCCGTCACCCATGCCGATCCGGCGCTTATGGTGCTGGCGACCGGCGCGGGCAGCGTGATCGCATCCCATGTCAACGACCCGGGCTTTTGGCTGTTTAAGGGTTATTTTAACCTGAGCGTGGCTGAAACCTTAAAAACCTGGACGGTCATGGAAACACTGATCTCGTTTATCGGATTAGCCGGTGTACTATTGCTCAATATGATTATCCATTAGTTGGCGCACTGAAAATAATTGATAGGGAGGCCGGGGATATGCACCAGACGCGCCCAGTCCGACAGAACGCCTGGAACGTCGCGCGAAAGGCTATCCCCGGTCTGCCGGCCATGGCAACAGGACCGGGATCATCAGAGAGGGTGGAATGAAAAAATACCGGGTCAGCATGCAAGACATCGCCACCTTTGCCGGCGTCACCAAAACCACGGTCAGCCGTTATCTGCGCACGCCGGAAAAAGTTGCCAAGGCGACCGGGACCAAAATAGCCGGTATTATCGAAGAGTTGAATTATATTCCAAACAGGGCGCCGGAGATGATGCTGAATTCCATCAGCCACTCCATCGGCATCCTGGTGCCGTCGTTTAATAATCAGGTATTTTCCGACGTGCTGGCCGGTATCGAGTCCGTAACCTCGGTTAATAATTACCAGACATTAATCGCCAATTATAATTACAGCAAGGAAACGGAAGAGCAGCAGATTGTTAATCTGCTTTCCTACAGCATCGACGGCATTATTTTGATGGAAAAAGAACATACCCTGCGCAGTATAAAAAGCCTGCTGGCCGCTAAAATCCCCGTTGTTGAAGTGATGGATACCCGTGAGGAATTTATGGATATCCAGGTGGGCTATGATAACCAGGAAGCGGCTTTCGATATGATGTCGACCATGCTGGCCAGCGGCAAACGCCGGGTTGTCTATCTTGGTTCGCGGGATGATTTACGCGACCGCCAGCGCTACCAGGGGTATGCCCAGGCGATGAAGTCTTACGATTTAACCCCGCTGATGCTCACCGCCAATGAAATCTCCTCGTTTTCCCTCGGCGCCGATATCTTTAACCAGGCGCTAAAACGCTTCCCCGATCTGGACGGTCTGTTTTGCACCAATGACGACATCGCCGTGGGCGCGCTGCTGGAATGCCTGCGGCAAAATATCCCCGTCCCCGGCGATATCGCCATCGCCGGTTTCCATGGGCTGGATATCGGCCGGGCCATTACCCCCCGCCTGGCAAGCGTTATTACCCCGCGTATCGGCATGGGAAAATGCGCGGCGGAAATGGTGCTGAAAAAAATCCGCCATGAAGATGTCAATTACTCTATTGACTTAGGCTATCAGATTTTTAAAGGAGGTACGATTTGACGCCGCAGTTAAAACCGCGGGTTAACGGGTATGGATGCCAGAAGACAAGGCGGGATATCTCCCGCCCTGTCTATGATCAGAAGGTGTAACCCACCGTTACCGACATATTGCGCGGCGCGCCATATACCGCGTAAGGACCGAGGTAGTCATAGTACTCTTTGTCGAACAGGTTGTTGATATTGGCCTGCACCGAAAGCTGGCGGGTAACCTGGTAGCGGCTGAACAGGCTGACCAGCGCGTAGCTGCCCTGGTCGGCGCGCATGGTACCCTGCGGGCCGGCGGCATCCTGCCAGGTATGGTTCTGCCAGTTTACGCCACCGCCCACCGCCAGATCGCGCAGCATCGGCAGTTGATAACGGGTAAACAATTTCAGCGAGGTGCGCGGCAGTTCGGCGTTGATGGCGTTGCCGTCCTGATCGTCGGCCACATAACGCGCGCCGCCAAAAGTGACTTGCCAGTTGTCGGTTACCGCGCCGTTAAGTTCGAACTCGACGCCTTTGCTGACGGTGCCGTCGACGCCGCGATAGGCCATTTCCGTCGTACCGGGAATATAGGTGCCTTCGCTTTGCGCCACATTATCCTGCTCGATACGGAAAATCGCCAAAGACGCGGTCAGGCGGCTGTTGTACCAGTCGCCTTTCAGGCCGGCTTCATAGTTTTTACCCGTCGTCGGGTCCAGATAGTTTTTACTGGCGTCCCGGTAGGTCTGCGGCTGGAAGATAGCGGTATAGCTGGTATAAGCGGACCAGGTGTCGTTGATATCATAAATCAGGCCGGCGTAGGGCGTGACGTCGTCTTTATCGCTGGTGGCGGTCGAACCATTGGCGCGCCAGTCGGTGTAGCGCGCGCCGACGATCAGGTGCAGCGGATCGGCCAGCGAAAAACGGGCCGCGGTATAGACCGATTTTTGCCGGATGGTGTCGTTGGAATAATCAACCCATGGACTCCAGTCCGCATCGGCGATATGGCCGTTCCAGTTGTTATAATTGCCGATATCGGACTCGGTGATGGTGGCCTGGGAGTTAAAAAAATGATTATTTTGTTTGCTGTAGCTGGCGCCGGCCACCAGCTCATGCTGTCGGCCCAGCAGCTCAAAGGGTCCCGTGGCGTAGGTATCGACGGAATCCAGCTTACGTTTGCCTTTATTCCAGCCGCCGTAGGCGGAAACGCCCTCGCCGGTGTCCTTATCCGGGAAACCGTCGGCATACATCAGCTTGGAGTCGAAATCGGTTTCGGCATGGGTGCCGTTGACGCGCAGCTGCCAGCCGTTGGCAAAGCGCTGGGTCAGATCGGCAAAAACTTTTTTCGACTCATGGCTGGAGTAGCTCCAGTCCGGCGCCGGATTAAAACTGCGGTCAAAATGCGTGCGGCTGCCGTCGCTGTACCAGGTCGGCAACCCGCCCCAGGTGGGATTGCTGGTATCGCTTTCCTGATAATCATAACCCAATGATAGCGTGGTGGAATCCGTCAGGTCGGCGTCAATAACGCCATAAATGAATTTTTTGCGGTTATGATAGCGATCAAGCCAGGTATCGTTATCCTGGTAGCCGGCAATAACGCGGCCGCGCACGTTGCCTGATTCCGTCAGCGGCGCGGAAAGATCGGCTACCATCCGTTGCTTATCCCACGTGCCGTAAGTGCCGGAAACAGAGCCTTGGAATTCGCGGCTATCGGCACGTTTGCGCACCATATTGATAGCGGCGGAGGGATTGCCCGATCCGGTCAGGAGCCCCGTTGCGCCGCGCACCACTTCGATACGATCATAAATGGCGGTATCCGAACCGGCGTCGCCGAAGTTCCAAACGTCGCTCAGGGTGGTGGGAATATCATCATAAAGAAAATTGTTGATGAAAAAACCGCGGGAATAATACGTTGAACGATCGGAGTCGATATTATTGGCGGTTATGCCCGTGGTATTGGTCAGTACCTCGCCCACGGTTTGCAGGTCTTGATCCTGCATGCGCTGTTTGCTGATGATGCTGACGGACTGAGGAATATCACGCGGCACCAGCAGCATTTTTGTTCCGGCGCGGGTGACCGGCACACTGTAATCTTGCCGGGCGGCATCGGTTGCGCCGCTTGCCTGGGCATTGACCACCATCGTTTCATCAGAAGACGCTTTTTCGCCGGCCGGCTCATCCGCCCATGCCGGATTGACAAAGGATGAAATCAACGTGGCAATAAGGGACAAAGAGCATGTCCAGCCTGAATGAGTTACCCGTTGCCCCGCGCTACGTTTCATTACCCCTGGCACTGCCGACATTCTCTTTCTCCACAAGACCGTTGTTTTGTTAAATCAATGAGTTGACCGCTACTTTTATGATTCTTTCCCGCCCCCGCGCAGCCTGATGAGTCTGGCATAGAAGGGCGCGCAAAGAAGATAATGAGAATACTACTCATTAGCTTTACATATGTAAATAAATTTAACCAATGTCAGTTCGGCGGGCGGAATCGGTAAGGTGACTGGCGCTGCGGGATATTTTCCAAGTGGGTGATAAATCTTTTAAGCGATTGCCCAGGGGTGGTGCAATGCCGCGGGGCCGGTGCATTATTCTGCCCCGGTATGATCCGCCGGGGCGATGGCGGCATTTTTAAGCGCATCACGAAATAACTTCACCACGGAATTTAACGCCGCGCCTCTTTTTACCACCAGATTAAACGGCGTGGTCACCGAGATATTCTCCGGTTTGAGCGCTTTGATTTTTCCTTCGCGCTCATAGCGGCTGATATAATGTGCGGGCAAAAATCCGACATAATTACCGGTAAGGATAAGCATGGTAACCGCTTCGACCTGTACCGCCACGGCGTTGGAAGAGGAAAAATGAAGCCCGGGATTTTGATGGCCATGATTGGTGTAGAAATGCCTGATTAAACTGGCGCTGGCAATACGCTCATTGGTTAATGCGTTAGGCGCCAAAGAAAACAGCTCATGCCGGTTTGAACAGCAAAGATAGGCTATTTCATGATAAAGGAAGAAATAATCAAAATCGGGTTTTTCCTGGTAGACGGGTATTATGCCACAGGTGAAACGGCCGTCGATAACGCCGCGCTCGATTTCCTCAAGCTGGGTGGCATGGAGACGCACGCTGACCTTGGGCGCCTGGCGGTGTATCTCGCTTAGCGCCCCCACCACCGGTGACTGCGCGTCGGTGATGGTATTATCGATAATGCCGATATTTAATTCACCGAATATTTCATGGCGGGCATGGTTTAACGTATCCCGGAACTGATTTATCGATGAGAACAAATCAAGGCACGCCAGATAAGCCACTTTGCCATGCTCGGTAAGATAAAACCCTTCACGTCCCCGGGTGCACAGTTTCATGCCGAAACGGATTTCAAGATCGGATATTTGTTTACTTATCGCCGCCAGTCCGATATTTAATTCATTGCAGGCCGCGGTAAATCCTCCGGCCTCAACTACCGTTTTGAATACCCGCAAAAGCTTTAAATCGGCAACGCCAATGTTCTGCTGATTAATATCACTTTTGACTGGCGACGTGTTTCCAAATTTGGAAAGTGGACTTTCCATAATAACTATTTACCCCCACGCCCTCGTTCTCCATTATCAATTTAACAGCCTCTTTTATCTCATTTCGCCATGGCCAGCGGATGTTTGTCCTCTTTTCTTCCGGTCTTCATCACCGACCGCGGATAAAGCAAAGATTGCAACATCCATGCCATGAAAGGAGCATGCCATGCCACAACCGGTAGAACGTTTATGGGGAGCACGCTTCAAAAGCGGCCCCGCCGCCGCGCTCAGCGCGCTGTCGCGCAGCCCCGACGCCTATTTTGCCCTCACCGCCTACGACCTGGAAGGCTGCCGCGCCCATGCTTACGAATTGCAGCGCGCCGGGCTGCTGGACGCGCGGGAAACCGACCTGATGGTGGCGGCCATCGGGCAATTGGCCGATGACCACCGCCAGGGCCGTATCCAGCCCAGTATTGATGATGAGGATGTGCATACCTTTATTGAGCGCATGCTGACCGAGCGGCTGGGGGAACTGGGCGGTAAACTGCGCGCCGGCCGGTCCCGCAATGACCAGACCGCCAACGATTTGCGCCTTTACCTGCGCGATAACGCGCGGAAAATCGTCCTCGCCCTGCTGGGATTGCAAACGGCGCTGGTGCAGCAGGCGCAGCAGCATATCAACAGCATCGCCCCCGGCTTTACCCACCTGCAGCAGGCCCAGCCCATCGTGTTCGGTCATCAGCTCCTGGCCCATGCCCAATCGTTTGCCCGCGACGTCGAGCGCTTGCAGGACTGGGATAAACGTTGCGCGCTGTCCCCCCTGGGCGCCGCCGCCATGGCCGGTTCGGCGATTGCCATGCACCCCGAGCTGTCGGCGCGGGATCTGGGTTACGACGGCCCCTGCGAAAATTCCATCGACGCGGTGGCCAGCCGCGATCATGTGGCGGAATTTCTGTTTGCCGGCGGCATGCTCGGCGTCAATCTCTCCAGGCTGTGCGAAGAGGTCTGCCTGTGGGCCTCGCGCCAGTTCCGCTGGGTATCGCTGCATGATGCGTACGCCACCGGCAGTTCCATTATGCCGCAGAAAAAAAACCCCGATATCGCCGAGCTGACCCGCGGCAAAAGCGGGCGCTTAATCGGCAACGTGACGGCGATGCTGGCCACCATGAAAAGCCTGCCGCTGTCCTATAACCGCGATCTGATCGAAGACAAGCGCAATGCCATGGATACGGTTGAACAGCTGTTATTGGTTCTGCCGGCCATGGCCGGCATGATCGAGACCCTGGTCGTCGACCGCGAACGACTTCTGCAGCAGGCGCCGGAAGGCTTTACCCTGGCCACCGAGGTGGCGGACTGGCTGTCCCGCCGGGGTGTGCCGTTTAAAGAAGCCCATGAAATCACCGGCCGGCTGGTACAGCTGTGCGAACAGCAACAACTGGCGTTGCACCAGCTCAGCGACGATCAGCTGGCCGGGGTGGATGCCCGCCTGACCGGCGAGGTGCGCCAGTGCCTGACCCTGGAGGCGGCTATCAACGCGCGTTGCGCCTGGGGCGGAACCGCGCCGGTCCGCGTAGCCGAACAAATCGCCCGGCTACGCCTGAAACTGGCGGCCCAGGCCGCCTGGGTGACCAGCTATGCCGGTCTGACGTTAACCTCTGTTGAATAACCGGCGGGAGTGGCTATGAACGAACAGCGCTATCCTGGCGGCGACCCGTCCGCCAGGATCGATCTCAGCGAATATCAGCACGTGCCGCAGCGCTATTATGGCCGGATTTTCTCCTCGGTGATTATTCTGGCGCTGCTGGCGTTGCTGATCAATGCCTTCGCCCACGGCAACATCGAGTGGCGCTTCGTCGGCCAGTTCCTGACCGCCAAAGCCATTCTTTTCGGCCTGGGCAATACTATCGTGATGTCTGTCCTGGCGATGCTGCTGGGCGTCATCTTCGGCGTCGTTATCGCGGTGATGCGCATGTCGCAAAACCCGGTGCTGCGCGCCGTCGCTATCGGCTACACCTGGATTTTCCGCGGTACCCCATTGATATTGCAATTACTGCTGTGGTTCAACCTGGCGCTGATCTTCCCGGTCATGGGCATTCCCGGGCTGTTCAGCGTTCACACCGTCGATATCATGACGCCGTTTATGGCCGCGCTGCTCGGCCTGAGCATCAATCAGGGCGCCTATACCTCGGAAGTGGTGCGCGCCGGCCTGCTGTCGGTGGACCAGGGCCAGTATGAAGCCGCTAAAACCATTGGCATGACCCGCCTGCATGCCCTGCGGCGCATTATTTTACCCCAGGCGATGCGGGTGATTATCCCCCCCATCGGCAACGAATTTATCAGCATGGTGAAGACCACCAGCCTGGCCAGCATGATCCAGTATTCCGAGCTGCTGTATAACGCCCAGACCATCTATTTCGCCAACGCCCGGGTAATGGAACTGCTGTTTGTCGCCGGCATTTGGTATCTGGTGGCGGTGACTCTGCTGTCGCTTGGACAGGTGCGTCTGGAACGGTATTTCGGCCGTGGCACCCGGCGCCGCGATCGCTAACGGGAGGACCGATGAAAAACATCATCAACGCCGTCAATGTGAACAAGTATTTCGATCAATTTCAGGCGCTTAAGAACATTAACCTAGCTGTGGACCACGGCGAGGTTATGTGCGTTATCGGCCCTTCCGGCTCGGGGAAAAGCACGTTTTTACGCTGTATCAATCAGCTGGAGCGCATCGACAGCGGCGGCATCTGGGTGGATGACGAGCTGGTGGGCTACCGCATCGTGGGTAAAAAGCTTTATCCGCTCAATGACCGTCAGGTGGCCCGCCAGCGCCTGAAGACCGGCATGGTATTCCAGCGCTTTAACCTGTTTCCCGATAAAACCGCCCTGGAAAATATTATCGAGGGGCCGACGCAGGTGCTGCTGCGGCCGGTAAAGGAAGCCACCGAGGAAGCCATGGCGCTGCTGGACAGGGTGGGGCTGGCCCACAAGCGCGACGCCTATCCGCTGGAACTGTCCGGCGGACAGCAGCAGCGGGTGGCGATTGCCCGCGCGCTGGCCATGAAACCCAAGCTGATGCTGTTTGACGAACCCACCTCCGCGCTGGATCCGGAGATGGTGGGCGAGGTGCTGGCGGTGATGCGCGGCCTCGCCGCCGAGGGAATGACGATGATCGTGGTCACCCATGAGTTGGGTTTTGCCCGGGAAGTAGCCAACCGCGTGGTCTTTATGGATGAAGGCGGGATCATTGAGAGTGGTAATCCGGAAGATGTTTTGCTCCATCCCCAGAATCCGCGGACCCAGAATTTTATCTCTGCCGTCCTGATTTAAACATCATTACATAATGAGAACCTGATCATGAAAAAAACGCTGTTGTCCTTGTTAACCGCCGGCGTGTTGCTCAATACGGCGGCCGGCATCACGACTGCCGGTGCCGCAGAACTGACGCAAAAAGACGAAATCAAAGTGGCCATGATGCCTAACTATCCGCCGCTGGAATTCAAGGATCCCGCCACCGGCGAGCTGACCGGCATGGATTACGATCTGGGCATGGAGATCGGCAAACGCCTGAACCGCAAAATCAACTGGCAGGAAATCGGCTTTGAACAAATGGTCAATGCGGTGGCGACCAAGCGCATCGATATGATCCTCTCCGGCATGACCGATACCAAAGCCCGCCAGCCCATAGCGACCTTCGTGGATTATTACCACAGCGGGCCGCAGTTCTACACCACCGTCGCCCACAGTGAAATAAACCAGATGCTGGATCTGTGCGGCAAGAAGGTCGGCACCAGCCGGCGCACCACCTTCCCAGCGGAAATTGCCGCCTGGAGCCAGGCCAACTGCGAGGCCGCCGGTAAACCGGCCATCGTGGTGGTGGGCGCGGAAGGCACTGCCGATGCCCGTACCCAGCTGCGCCAGGGCCGCATCGACGGCGTGGTGCAGGGCAGCGAAACCCTGCCGTATATCATGAACCTGGAGAAAAATACCTATAAACCGCTGGGCAAGGCGTTTGCCTACCAGGTCACCGGCATGGGCATCGCCAAGGACGACAGCGCCCTTATCGACGGCGTGAAATCGGCCCTGACCGCGATGATTGCCGACGGCACCTACATGAAAATACTGACGAAATGGGGCATGCAGGACGGCGCGGTAACCGAGGTCACCATCAACGGCGGCAAATAACCGGTCGTGGTTTTACCGCGTGGACGGTTTGCGGCCGCGCGGCCTGTTAGCGGAGAAAGCGCGTAATCATGTCTTCTACTTCCACCCGCTGGCCCGGGGGTAAAACGGGCTGTATGGCGCTGGCGTTCGATGTCGACGGCCCTACCGGCGATGCCATGCTGAACGGCAGCATTTGGCGCAAAGCGGATTATTTTACCTTCGGCGGCTACGGTCCTTTCCGCGCGCTGGGGCGCATCCTCGATCTGCTCAAGGCGCACCAGCTGCCCGCCACGTTTTTTGTGCCGGCCTGGGTCGTGGAGAACTGGCCGGCGCAGTGCCGGGCCATTGTGGAGCAGGGTCACGAGGTGGCCTACCACGGCTACCGGCATGAGTCGTTCTATGCCCTGAGTCCTGAACAGCAGCGTTGGGTGATGGACACATCCCGGGATATTTTCCAGCAGGTATTGGGCGTTCGCGCCGAGGGCTTTCGTACGCCGTCCGGCGACTGGCACCAGGAAACCCCGGCGATGCTGCTCAACGCGGGCGTAACCTATTCCAGCAGCATGCGCGGTGATGACCGGCCTTATCTGATACGGGTGCCGGGACAGCCGCGGCCGCTGGTGGAAATCCCCGGACGCTGGGAGATGGACGATTATGCCTCCCTGGCCTATACCCGCGAGCCGAACTTTCCCTCGGGCCTGGATCGCACCGCCGGTTATGCGCTGACGCTGGATAACTGGTGCCGCGAATTTGACGGCGCGATGGACGAAGGCCTGAGCCTGACCACATTATTCCATCCGAAGATTTCCGGTAAACCGGGCCGCATTATGCTGCTCGACCGGTTTTTTGACCATTTGCGCCGGCGCGACGACGTGTGGTTCGCCCGCTGCCGCGATGTGGCGCGCTGGTGGCTACAGGAGCATGGCAATGAATAATGACGCGGGTTTATCCCCGGGCCGCTGGCCCGGCGGCAAACGCTGCGCCGTGGCGGTGACGGTTGATTTTAATGATATCCACGGCATCCTGAGCCAGGTGCCGGCGGTGGCCGGCCGGGAAAAAACGCTGTCGGTATGGCGCTACGGCACCCTGCGCGGCATCGATCGTTTACTGGCGCTGCTGGCGGCAAAAAACGTCCCCGCCAGTTGGTGCGTGCCGGGCGTGGTGGCGGAAGAACATCCCGACCGGATAAGGCAAATCCGGCAGGGCGGCCATGAGCTTGCCGGCCGCGGCTATCGGTTTGAATCGTTTGACGCCCTGACGCTGGCGGAGCAGATAAAAAGCGTGCGGCGCGGCAACGCCGCCATCGCCAATATAACCGGCGCCGCGCCGCGGGGTTTTCGCCTGCCGGCGGGCAATTGGGCCGACGGCCTGCCCGATGCCCTGGTGGCTGAAGGCCTATGCTGGACCTCGGGCTGGCGCGGCGACGATCTGCCTTTTTTTATTCCCTTACACTCGCCTGCGGATGCGGTACCCGCGCCCCGGCTGGTGGAACTGCCGCTGCACTATGAGCTGGAAGACGAACCCTATTTTGCCTTTAACCTCAGCCCGGCGGTGCCGCCGGCGCAGTCGCGCATCGCGTCCTATAGCCAGACCCTGGGCAATATGAAGATGGATTTCGACGGATTTTACCGCTTCGGTCTGTGCTATGTCCTGCGTTTGCATCCCGAGGTGATCGGCACCGCCGGCCGCATCGGCGTACTGGGCGAACTGCTTGATTATATTGCCGCGCATTCCGACGTCTGGATCGCCACCGCCGGCGACGTTGCCGACTGGTGGCGGTGCAGCCAGCCGGATAACGATCCCGCGCATCCGGCCGAAGTCTGGCGGCGCCATCGCGGGCGGGAAAACCCTGCCGGCCCCTTCCCCACAGGGGAGTTACCGAAGAGGATGCCCCATGACTGACGCACCACTGCAGAACACCGGCGCACCCGTCGCGGCCAATCCCCAGCAGGCGCTGGTGGATTTTATCGCTAATACCTCCTTCGATCGGCTGCCGCCGGCGCTGGTGGCGCGCTGTAAACGGCATATTCTTGATACCCTGGGGGCGGGCCTGGCGGGCGCGGGCAGCCAGGTGGCGCAGGAGATGACCCGGCTGCTGGCGGAGGAAGGCGCCGCGCCGCAGGCGGTAGTCTGGGGCACCTCACTGGCAACCTCGGCCCGCAACGCGGCGTTGCTCAACGGCGTGGCCGCCCATGCGTTGGAGCTTGACGATACCGGCGGCTGCGACCATTCCGGCGCGGTGGTAATCCCCGCCCTGCTGGCGGTGTTGCCGTTGTGCCCGCAGCCGGTCAGCGGCAAGGCCTTGATTCTGGCGACCGTCATAGGCTATGACATTGCCCGCCGGGTACTGGAAGCCTGCGGCGGTTATGCCGCCCATAACGGCGCCGGATGGCATTCCACCGCCACCTGCGGCGTGTTCGGCGCGGCGGCGGCGGCGGCCAGCCTGCTGCGACTGGACGCCGCGCAGGCCAGCTCCGCGCTGGGTATTGCCGGCAGCTTCAGCGGCGGACTGTGGGGATTTATTCACGACGGCTCGCAAAGTAAAAAACTGCATGCCGGCCGCGCCGCCGAGGGCGGCGTACTGGCGGCGCTCAGCGCGCGCCGGGGTATCACCGGTCCCGGGGCGCTGTTTGACGATCGCTGGGGCGGTTTCCTGTCCACCTTCGCCGCCGCCGGCGCCGCTCCCGGGGCGCTAACACATGAGCTGGCGCGGATATGGAAGCTGGAGCGCTGCTCGATAAAACCCTATGCCTCCTGTCGCGGCACCCATGCGGCGATTGACGCCGCCGGTCTGTTGCTCGGCAGGCTTAATGCCGGCTATCAGGAAATTGAAAAAATCGAGGTCCGTCTCTGCCCGTTTCTTAACGATATGTGCGGCAATATGCATCTGCAGACGCTGGCGGCCGCGCAGATGAGCCTGCCCTATGCGGTGGCGGCGCGGCTGGTATTGGGTCACGCGGGCCTGGACGCCTATGGGGAACAGCAGCGTCGGGACCCCCGGCTGCTGGCCATGATGGCCCGCATCGAATTACGGGTGGATCCGGCGCTAAGCGCGGACGGCGAACCGGAAATTACCCTGCATACCCGCGAGGGCGATCGCCTGACGCTGCGGGTGGACATCGCGCTCGGCAATCCGGCCAATCCCGTCAGCGACCGGCAGCTGCGGGATAAATTTTTATCCCTGGCGGCTCATGCGTTGCCGGCCACCCAGGCGCAGACGTTGTGGGCCATGGGAATGGATCTGGAGCATGAAACGGATATCGGCGCGCTGGCCAGACTGCTGATCCCCAGTCATGATTTTATCTGAGCGCCGCCAAGAACCCCCGGGCAGAGCGTGGGAATATCAGGATCACGCGCTTCACCTCGGTCGCGCACAGGGCCGGCCGCAGGCGCAAGCAGCCGGACAACCCGGCTTATGCATGACATGCCGGTTAACTTATTAGCCTTTATTGAGAACAACATGTCATCGGAGATAGGACATATGCAGGCACAATCCATTATTTTCCCGGCGCAGATCCTGCGCGGTCCCGGCACCCTGTCCCGGCTGGGTGAGGTGTGCGGCAAACTCGGGCGGCGCGCGCTGCTCATAGGTGGCCGCCAGGCGCTGGCGGCGGTGGACGCGGCCGTTAAAACACAGCTGGCCGCCGGCCCGGTGACGCTGGTCGACAGCGCATGGTTCGGCGGCGAATGCAGCGCAACGCACATCCACCGGTTAACGCAAAGGGTGACTGAGCTGGGTATCGATTTGATCATCGGCGCCGGCGGCGGCAAGGCGCTGGATACCTGTAAAGCGGTGGGCGTGGCCGCCGCCGTGCCGGTGGTCGCCGTCCCCACTATCGCCGCCACCTGCGCGGCGGTTACACCGCTGTCGATACGTTATTTTGATGACGGCCGGTTCCAGGATCTTTATCCGCTGCCGCAGGCGCCGGCAGCGGTGATTATCGACAGTGATTTGCTGGCACGCGCGCCGATGCGCTGGCTGGCGGCCGGCCTTGGCGATACGCTGGCGAAATGGTACGAATTCCGCGCCATCAGCGCGCAACAGACCCGGTTGATAGGGATCCAGCGCTCGTCCCAGGCCAATAGTTTAATTTGTTACGACCTGATTGCCGCCTACGGGCCGGCGGCTTGCCAGGCGGTGCGTGACGGCCGGGCCAATACGGAGCTGGATCAGGTGCTGGACGCCATTTTTATGTTCGCGGGCCTGACGTCGCTGATGAGCAACGGTGCCCATGCCGCCGCCGCCCACGCCATTTACGAAGGCTTTACCGTCTGCCATAAAACCCGTGATTTCGGCCACGGCCTGCTGGTGGGGTTCGGCAATCTTTGCCTGCTGGCGTTGGAAAACCGTTGCGACGACGAACTGCGCGCGGCCATCACGCTGGCGCAAGCCTGCGCGGTGCCGCTGCGGTTAAACGAGATAGCGGAATTGACCGCTGAAGAGCTGGACAGCATTGTGCGGGCGTCGGTACACGCGCCGGATATGGCAAATATGCCGGGGAAGGTTACGGCGGCGGATCTGTACGCGGCCATCAGGCGTGTGGAGGCGATGGCGGAGACGATTGGCCAGCCCGGAGGGTTATAGTCAATCCCGAAAACACCCGCTTATCGCCCAACGCGGTAAATGTTTGCGGTAATCATTGCAAAAGTAAAACGATCGGTTTACTTTTGCGGTTATGCACAAAAAACAAGACATCATCCAGGCCGCGGAGCGGCTGTTTTATACCAACGGTTTCCACGCCACCAGTACGGACCGGATCTGCAGCGAGGCGGGCGTATCAACGCGCACCCTGTATCGTTATTTTCCTTCACGCGAGGCATTGACGGCGGCGGTGATGCACGATCGTAAAAACCGGTTTTTTTCGGCGCTGTATCCTGCGCGGCACCCGGAGGCGGTCAGCAGGCTTTTCGCGGTGCTCGGGCAGTGGATGCGGGACTACGGTACATCGGGATGTTTCTTCCTGAAGGCCTGGGGCGAATATGCGCAGCAGGATATCAGGCTGGCGGCGCAGGCTCTTGACTATCGCTATGCGATGCGGGACTACATCGCGGCCTGTAGCGGGAATTCGCCCTGCGCGGCCGGCGCCGCCTTTTCCGACGCCATATGGATGCTGTTTGAAGGCGCCATCACGTCGGCGCTGATTATCGGTCCCGAAGCCGCGACCCGCGCGGGGGAAGCAGCCGCGCTGCTTATCGCCGGCGGGGAACGGCGATGAAAGCGTCCGTGGCGCTCGGAATCACCGGTTTCTCGCTGATCGCCGTCACCTACGGCATGGCCAGGTTCTCATGGGGACTGATGCTGCCCGCCATCATGAACGATATTCCCTTCAGCCCCCGGGTGGCCGGCGTCATTTCCGCCTGCAGCTTTGCGGCTTATTGTCTGTCCACCCTATGCGCATCGGTACTGGCCGAACGTTTTGGCCCGCGCTTGCCGGCGGCGGCGGCGGCCTGTTGCGCCGCCGCCGGCCTGATGCTGCTTGCCCTCGCTTTTTCTCCTGTTATGCTCGCGGCCGGGCTTTTTATTGCCGGCCTGGGTTCAGGCCTGGCCTCGCCATCCCTTGCCGCCGCGGTCAGCCGGGTTATTTCCGTCACACAACAGCCGCTGGTGAATACCGTCATCAACGCCGGTTCCGGGGCGGGCATTATCCTGTCCGTGCCGGTGTTGCTCTATCTGCCGGGCGGATGGCGCGCAGCCTGCACGGTATTCGGCATCGTGGCGCTGGCCAGCCTGGCGCCGGTGATATGCTGCCTGCCCGGCGGTGGCCTCAATATCCGTCTGGGGAAAAAAAACCGGCGCGAAACGCTTCTCCGGCGTCCGGTAGCGCGGCTGCTCCTCATCGCATTCGCCAGCGGAATGGCCAGCGCGGCCTGGTGGAGCTTTGGGCCGGACGTGCTGCGCCATCATTCCGGCGTGGATGAAAATACCGCGAGTATGCTCTGGCTGGTCAGCGGCGGCGCGGGCATACTCGGCGCAATGACCGGCCCCATGGCCGCGTATGCCGGTCTTAATCAGGTTTACCGTATTTCACAGCTGTTTATGGCGGCGCCGCTTCTGCTGCTGGCGTTCAGCCACGGGTTCTCGTGGTGGTTCTTTCCGGCGGTTGCGCTGTGCGGCGCCGGCTATGTCACGCTGACCGGCGTACTACTGGTCTGCGGGACCTCAGCGGCGCAAGACGCCCCGGCCTCAGGCGCAGGAGCGGTGTTTTTCATGCTGGCGGCGGGGCAGGTCGCGGGGTCGGTCGTCTTTGGTATGCTCTATACCGAAACGGGAGCCGCCTTCGCCCTTACGATGTTTGCCGTTCTCTCCGTGCTGATGACGTTTTATACCCCGCAGAAAAGGTACGTTGACAACGAGATACCGGCCCGTTAAATAACGCTTTGTCCACACGACGGAAACCCGGCGTCACGCAAGACATCTTTGGCCGGCGCGTTGATCCTGGCCTCCATTGGCGGTCGTTCAGTGCGGCCAAGCCATTGTCCGGCAAGCTCATAACCCAGGGTATAACCAAGCCAAAGCGGATAACGGCCGGTACCGAAAAACCATTCCGCATGGTTATAGCCGGTCGCTTCCAATTGTGTTTGGTCCGGCAACCAGCGGCCAAGGGAGGCCACGGGCAATGCCGCTTCCCATAATTCCGGCGGCGTGCCCAGCAGATAGGAGACAAATTGCCCGGCCAGGCCCTCGCTGACCAGCGCCTCACCGAGCGTATAACCGTAGCCGGGGCCGGCCATGCGCATACAGTGATGAATTTCGTGCAGCAGTTGACGTGTAAACGCGCCGTTATCCAGGCTGACGGCCAGGTTGGGGTTATCGGGATCGACATACAGAGAAAACAGCGCCGGCTCCCAAGCCCGTCCGCATAAACCCAATTGCGCTATGACCTGTGTGGTTGAACGGTGAAAAAGAATATCCAGCGGCGGCGGGGACATTTGCCCGGATAACACGTCGAAGGCGCGCTGGCATTCCCGTACAAATGCATGTTGGTGAGCCTGCAGGCTGCCCCGCGCCGCAAGCCAGTGCAGATGCCATAGGCCGCCGATAATATCCGTCATACGCCATTCCTCCGATGCCAGGCGACATCACAAACATATCATTTTAGCGGCAAGCCCCGCCAGACCACCAGTGCCAGAAAAAGATGGCTAAGCATCGACACCAGCATCAGCGTAGCCAGAGGCGAGGAGATAAGCGTAAAGGCCAGCCCAGCCAGCGCAACGCCCATTAGCGAGCCTAGTTGGCGTAGCGTAGTGTGCACCGCCGAGGCGGTGGCCGCCATGGATAAAGGTGCGCTATGCAGCACGGCGGCAGTCATCGGCGGCACCACAAAAGCGGCGCCGCCGGCCAATACCGCCATCGCGGCGATTACCAGGGGGGTAATATGATCCTGTAAACATGCCATGCCAAAATAACCGCAGGCGCTTAGCACTAGTCCGATAATCATCTGCTTTTTTATTCCCCAACGCGCCATGAGCCTGCCAGAGAGTATATTGCCGATCATCAGGAAAACCGCCAGCGGCAGCAGCGCTATCCCCGTGCGCAAAGGGGAAAAACGCAAATGTTGCTGCAGGACCAGGCTGAGCGCGTAGATGCCACCAAAATAGCACACGTTAATTATCATGCCGGTAAGATTGGCGATGTTAAACGTGCGCTGCATAAACAGGGACTGCGGGATCAGCGGCGAGACGGCGCGCCGTTCAGCCAGGATAAAACCCGCCGCACCCGCCAGCGCAACACCCGCGCTAAGTTGGATTAAGCCATTGGTCCATCCCCGCGTAGGCAGCTCAATCAGTAGATAACTTATCCCAGCGCACGTTGCGATACCAAGACCCTGTCCCGCCGGATCAAAGCCACGCCCGTGACCGCCGGTTACCACCGGTAACAAACGAAACGCCGCCAGCAGTCCGCACAGGCCGATGGGGATGTTTATCAAGAAGACGCTGCGCCAGCTGAAAAAGCCGACCAGGAAACCGCCCAGTACCGGTCCCGCCGCGGCAGCAAGGGAAACGATGCCGCCAAACAGGCCGATCGCGCGCTGCCTGGCCGCGTTAATAGGCCAGATAAGCGGCATCAGCGCAAACGACGCGGGGATAAATAATGCCGCACCCATACCCTGGGCCAACCGCAGCACAATCAATTGAACGATTGAATGGCTCAGACCGCATCCCAATGACGCGCCGGTAAACAACAACAGGCCCAGCATCCATATACGACGGGCGCCATGGCGATCGGCCAGCGCCCCGGCGGACAGCATCAGGCCGGTCAGCGCCAGATTGTAGGCATCCACCGCCCAGGTCATACCCGCAACCGTCGTCCGGAATTCCGACTGTATGCTGACGATGGCAATATTCATCACATTCACATCCAGTATCGCCATGAACATACCGGCACAGAGCACCAGCAACACGGCAAATTGCCCTATGTGTCC
The DNA here is from genome assembly GCF_046352915.1 of Sodalis sp. C49. Lineage (NCBI taxonomy): Bacteria > Pseudomonadati > Pseudomonadota > Gammaproteobacteria > Enterobacterales > Bruguierivoracaceae > Sodalis > Sodalis sp. C49. Next base: position 3,553,630 of record NZ_CP163303.1, read on the forward strand.
GGAAATGGCACCGTCGCTCGTTACCAGCCTGGTTTCAGGCATGATGAATTCCTTCTATTTATGCATAAGCAGTGAGTGTAAAAGGAAATCTAAAGGCTTAAAATGCAGCAGGAATAACACCAGGTGCGGCAAAATTGCCGTGGGGAGAGCATGAACTGGGATAACACGCGTTATTTCTTGGCAATCGCCCGTACCGGCAGTTTACGCGCGGCAGCCCTCAGCCTCGGCGTCGATCAGGCCACCGTCGCCCGCCGCCTGCGTACCCTGGAACGGGAGTTAATAACCGGCCTGTTTACCCGTCATCCCGAGGGCTATAGACTGACGGCGGCAGGAAAATTATTGGTGCCGGAAGCGGAAATGATGGAAGCCGCGGCCGCGGCAATACGGCGCAAAACCGTCGGTTTGGATAGCTCGCTCGCCGGCACGGTACATATCGCCTCGACGGAAGCGCTGGCGCGTTGTTTTTTATTACCGGCCCTGCGCGGACTGCGCCGGTCCCATCCCAATATTACCGTGACGCTCTCCACCGCTCCTGCGCTATTGGACATCAAACGAGGCGAGGCCGATCTGGCGGTGCGCAGTGCACGTCCGACGGACGGCAGTTTAATCATACGTCGCCTGGCCACTGTCCATATGGGGTTGTACGCCTCGGCGGACTATGTGTCACGGCATGGCCTGCCGTTGGCCGGCAGCGCCTTTGCGGGGCATGATCTGGTAATGTTCCCCCGCGAGGTGTTGCCACAGTACTGGCAGGAGTTGTGTGGCGAGCCCCTGACCAACGGCACTGTCGTGATGGAAACCGCCTCGCAGTTATTGCTGATGGATGCCGTCAGGGAAGGGATGGGTATCAGCATGATGGCGCGCGAAATAGTGCAACGATGCTGCCCGGAACTGATTAACGTGATGCCGTCGCGCATCGACTCCGCCGATATTTGGCTGGTGGTCAATCCTGATGTTTGGACTTCTGGGCGAGTGAGAGTGGTGACAGCGGCGATTAATGACGCGTTTGCCTGCTCCCCGGTGGTTAAAACGCCTGTATGTCGAGACAATAAGCCATGACTTCATTCCGGCAGCTCGGTTTTTTCTGCTGGTTAATGTCATGATACGTTAAGCTCATCTTCGACTATGTCCACCCGATCGGGCCGGTTTTTATCTTCTATTATCGGTTTTGCTTGGCGCCCATCAGGTTTCCTGACTACTGCAAGAGATCAGTATCATCACCCCCTACAAACTCATACTGGTCGCCAATCTCTCCGCCAGACGGTCCACCGCCAGCCGGACCTTCAGCGGCAGGTGAGTGGTCTTGGGCCATACGGCATAGGACTGAAAAAAAACGCCCGCGTATTCCGCCAGTACCTGGACCAATTCACCTTGCTGCAATCGTTGCCGTACCAGCCAGCAGGGCAGCCAGGCAATACCGAAGCCGGCGGCGGCGGTATCCGCGATCGCCTGTAAATCATCCATTAACAGACGCGTTTTTGGCACCACTTCTTCCACCGTGCCGTCGGGCAGACTAACCTGCCAATGCTGTAACATTCCCGCGCGCAAATAAGCCACCGTCTCAAGGCGGGCCAGTGACGCAAGGGTATGCGGCGTGCCGGCCCGTGCCAGGTAACCGGGCGAGGCGCAGAAGGTCATGCGGTGATCGCCGATACGGCGCGCCACCAGCCGGGCGCTGTCGGGTAAAGGCCCGTTGCGGATAGCCAAATCGTAGCCGTCCTCGATCAAATCCACGATGCGATCGCTGAACGAAAGCTCCAGCTCCAGCCCGGGATGCTCCCGTGTCAGCTCGATCAACAGCGGCGCGGCGCACAGACGGCCGAACAGCACCGGCATTGATACCCGTAAGCGACCGCTGACCTGCTGTTTACCGGTTTCCAGCAAGGTTTCGGCGGTGTGGATCTCCTCCAGCGCCCGCTGGCAGCGTTCGTAAAATAACGCGCCGTCAGCGGTCAGGCTTTGGCTGCGGGTGGTGCGCTGGAACAAACGTACGCCGAGGCGCTGCTCAAGCCGGGCTATGGTCTTGCCCACCGCCGAACGGGAGAGATGCAGCCGGCTGGCCGCCAGGGCAAAACTGCCCGCTTCGACCGAGGTGACAAACACCGAAATACCTTTCAGCCGATCCGTCATAGGTTGTCGCCTTTTTGGAAACAATATTTGGAAATATTATCGCCACTGGCGACGTGATATCAACGCTATCCTGACGTAACACATTTTATTATCAGGAGGACATCATGGCCGACACCATGCAACGCTGGACGATGGACGCTATTGGGCGTGGAAATCTTAAGCTGACCGAGATCGCCGTCCCGCAGCCGGGACCCCGTGAAATCCGGGTAAAAGTGAACGCCGTTTCCCTCAATTACCGCGATAAGCTGGCTATCGAAACCGGCATGGGGCTGGATCTGCCGCTGCCGTTTACCCCGGCGTCGGATATGGCCGGCGTGATTGATGCCACCGGCGCGGGCACCACCCGGTTCAAGGCCGGCGATCGGGTGATATCGAATTTTACGCCCGGCTGGATCGACGGGAAGCCAGGGGGTAATGCCCGCACGCCGCCCTATATTACCCTGGGCGGCGCCCTGCAAGGCGTACTGGCGGAATATGTGATTTTGCATGAAGACTGGGTATCCGCCTCCCCCGCCACGCTTGACGACGCGCAGGCCAGTACCCTGCCTTGCGCCGGTCTGACCGCCTGGTTCGCCCTGGTGGAGCGCGGCCGCCTGCGCGCCGGGGACTCGGTGCTGGTGCAGGGCACCGGCGGCGTGGCGCTGCTGGCCCTGCAGATTGCCAAAGCGCACGGCGCAACGGTGTACGTCACCTCCGGCAGCGATGAAAAGCTGGCCCGCGCCAAGGCCCTGGGCGCCGATTACGGCATCAACCGCCTGAACGGCGATTGGGTGGAATCGGTTTATAGCCTGACGCAGGACCGGGGCATCGACCATATTATCGATACCGTCGGCGGCCCCAACCTGGCGAATTCGATTCGCGCCGTGGCCGTCCACGGTACTATTTCAGTGATCGGCGTGTTTGAGGGATTTGACATCAGCGGCCCCGGCGGCCCATTGCTGCTGAAATCGCCGGTCATCCAGGGCATTGGCGTCGGCCACCGACGCGCGCTGGAAGATCTGGTGCGCGCCGTGGATACTATCGGCCTGAAGCCGGTGATCGACCGGCAATACGGATTCGATCAACTGCCCGATGCCTTGGATCATCTCGATCGCGGCCCGTTCGGAAAAATAGTGCTGACGTGCTGAATACGCCCTTGCGCAGCGCGGAAGCAGGCGGCGGCACATCAGGTCGGGAGCGCTCATGGCAGACCGCCGGCCGATGGCGCAGCGGCGCCGGGGCTGTCATGCGCGGGACAGTACGCTTTGCAGGAAGGTCCTGGTCCGCGCTTCCCTCGGCGCGCCGAAAATAGCGGCGGGCGGGCCCGCCTCGATTATCACCCCGTCGTCCATGACCACCACCACATCGGCCACTTCCTGGGCGAAGGCCATTTCATGCGTCACCACAATCATGGTCATGCCGTCCTGGGCTAACATTTTCATGACCCGCAGCACCTCGCCCACCAGTTCGGGATCCAACGCGGACGTCGGCTCGTCGAACAGCATCACCAGCGGCTCCATCGCCAGCGCGCGGGCAATGGCGACCCGCTGTTTTTGACCGCCGGACAGGCTGTTGGGCATGGCATACGCTTTGGCTGCCAAACCGACTTTGCCCAACAGTTTAACCGCCTGCGCCCGGGCGTCGGTTTTTTTAAGGTTACGCAGCATCTGGGGAGCGACGCAAATATTGTCCAGTACGCTCAGATGAGGAAATAAATTAAACGACTGGAAAACCATGCCGACGTTTTTGCGCAGTTCGTTAAGCTCAACGTCAGGCAACATTTTCCCCTGTTTTATCAGGGTGCTGCCGCAAATCTCAATGTCGCCTTCTTCCGCTTGCTCAAGCCCGTTGCAGCAGCGCAGGAAAGTGCTTTTGCCCGACCCGCTGGGCCCGATAATCACGACCACCTGGCCGGGGAAGACCTCAAAATCGATACCGTTAAGCACCCGGTTGGCGCCAAAGCGTTTGCCGAGACGGCGGATCCTGATAATGGGATTGCCCATAGCGCGTGATTCTGTCATTGCAGCGCCCCCTTCGATTTGAGCCGTTGTTCACAATAACGCAACGCCAGCACTGAGATTCCGGTCAGGAAAAAATACACGGCGGCAATCACCAGATAGGTTTCCAGATCCCGGTAAGAGTTACTGATAATCGTCGAGCCCGCCTGCATCACATCCTGGATGGTGATAAGCGACACCAGCGCCGAATTCTTGATTAACGCGATAAACTCATTGCCGAGCGGCGGTATCATCCGGATAACCGCCTGCGGCAGGATAATCTTGTACATTGCCTGGCCGCCGGACATACCCAACGATCGCGCCGCTTCATTCTGCCCTTTTTCGATGGACTGGATCGCGCCGCGCACCACTTCCGCCACGTAGGCGCTCGAATACAATCCCAGGCCGATAACACCGCAGAAAAACGACGGCAGCACCAGGCCAAGCCGGGGAAGGCCGTAATACCAAATAAACAGCTGCACCAGAAGCGGCGTGCCCCTGATCAACGCGACGTAGGCGCTGCACAGGGCATAGATAACGCGCCGTTCGGGATTGAGACGGCCGATGCCTAACAGCAATCCAAGCGTACAACTCAACAGCAATGCGCAAAGCGTGATTTCAACGGTCACTATCGTGCCTTGAAGCAACAGTCCGGCCCCGGCAAAGACGGGTGAAAAGTTCAGGTCTAGGGTCATAGTATTTCCGTCGATTGTGCCTCGGATACAAAGAGTTACATCAAAGCGTAACAGCCGAAGACAGGATGCCAATGCCTCATCGCGACATGCTTACTTGGCAGCGGTAGGGAACCATTTTTGCACCAGGGCGGCATAAGTACCGTTGGCCTTGAGCTGGTCAAGCGCCCCGTTGATCTCCGCCGTAAGCTTTGGCTGGTTCTTCTGTACGGCAATACCATATTCTTCGGATGTCAGCTGATCGGCCAATATCCGGACGCCGCCTTTGGTGCGCGCATATTGGAACGCCGCCGGTTTGCCGGTGACCGCGGCATCGACACGTCCGATATCCACCAGGCTGAACATCTGCTGGTTTTTCTCCACCTCGACCAATTGGGCCGACGGAATATTGTCGTGCAGCCATTGCACCGATTTGGTCCCCACCTGGACGCTTATTTTTTTGCCTTTCAGGTCATCCAGGGTTTTGATCGTCGTGTTGTCCTCTTTGACCATCGCCACCAGGCCGCCGCTCAGGTAAGCGTGGGTAAAGTCGACGACTTCCGCGCGCGCCGGGGTGATATAGATAGCGGAGACGGCGATATCGGCCCGGTTGGCGGTCACGCTGGGCACCAGTCCTTTAAAATCCACATTGGTCCAGGCGATGGGCCGGTTAAGTACCTTGCCAATCGCCTCGACCAGCTCGATATCAAACCCGGCAAACTTTCCGTTTTCCATATATTCCATGGGCGGGAAAGTGGCGTCTGTTACCGCTTTAATCGGTTCGGCGGCCTGGGTAAAAGACGTTGCGGACAGGCATAACATGCCGGCGACAAACAGGCGGGTTAATACGGGACGGATAATGGACATGGTTCTTTCCTTTTGAATGAATAAAAGAGTAAAAATCAGCTTGCCCGCAGGCGCTTATTGATACGTCCCGCGGCCTCGATGGCGAGGCTTATCAATTGCGGCTGCCGGTCAACGGCCCGTTGCCAAGGCGCCATCAGCGATAACACGCCCAGCACAAACGCGCCGGAGGCAAACAAGGGCGCGCTAATCCCCCAGACGCCGTCGTCAACCTCACCCTGGCTGCAGGCATAACCTTGGGTACGGATGTCCTGTAATTGCGCCAGCCTGTCGTTTCTCTCGGCCGGATCGGGAAATTCCGCCTGCAGGATAGATTGCTGTTGCAGGTCAGGCAGGTGGGCCAACAGACATTTAGCGGTGGCGCCATCCCTTAACGGCAGGCTGCGTCCTTTTTCGAAAGAGCAGCGCAGAGACTGGGGCGCCTCGATCATATCGACGCAGACCGCCTGGGCATCCACGGCAACCGTGATGGCCACCGTTTCGCGTGCAAGATCCGAGAGCCATTGCATTTCCGGCCGGCCATGGTGCGTCAGCAGCGACACGGTGTTAAAGCCCAGGGCGAGCTGCAGGCTGACCGGGCCGGGGGCATATAAATTGCCTGATTCAAAAACAAACCCCCAACGCTTCAACATCACCAACTGGCGGTAAAGCGTACTCTTGGCCAGGCCGGTCGCCTTCATTAACTCCGCCGCGTTGACCGGACGGCCAAATTGCGCCAGCACTTTTAAAATCATTAAAACACGTTCATGGGAGGAAATATTTTCCCGACCCTGGACCGGCATGGATGCTGAGTAAATGGACATCGGCGGCTTCGTATTAAGCAAAGGACGTAACCTTGTTAAGCAGGATCCATGCCACAGTATGGGAACAGAATCCCATTACACGGGAATGCTGGTTTTTATCGGGGTACCCTGCGGTTATTAACGTATGTAAAACGCGCGACAAAAGGAATGCTTGCACTAAAAAGGGATGGACGCACCATTATGGGGAAAAGCGCGGAGGATGCAGACAAGCGTAAAATAGGCCAGTAATATACCGTCATACAGTCGGCGAAATAAAACCGCCTGATGCTGACCCGCATAACCTGTTTAACCCGTCAATCACGCTCAGGTGAACCATGCCCGGCATTTTTCCCATCATGGTGAAAAGCTAACATTATGACCCTATCTTCTATCCCGGTAACCGCACGGCAGGCCCGCGCGATCTGGCTGCGGGCGCAGCGGCTCGATATCCCCGCCCCTTTCGGCGAAGGGCCTGACGCCGTACGTTTAGCCACTGAACATCTCGGGTATGTGCAGATCGATACCATCAACGTCATCGAGCGCAGCCACCATCATATTCTCCATACCCGTATTCCCGCCTATCGACGCGTCGACCTTGAGCAGTCCCAGTCGGAGGCTAAATCGGTCTTTGAATACTGGACACATGCCCTGGCCTACGTGCCGACGTCGGATTACCGCATGTACCTGCCGGCCATGAATCAGTTTCGCGCCAGGCCTCATGCGTCGTATGCCGACATGGATGCACAGCATTACGCCGCGCTGCTAAAACGCATCCGTGACGACGGGGCGCTGTCGATCCGGGATATCAACGATGACGTGCTGGTTGAGAAGACGCATCCGTGGGGCAGCCGCAAGCCGTCACGGCGCGCGCTGCGTTATGGCTTTTTCAGCGGCGACCTGACGGTGAGCAAACGCACCGGCATGCTAAAAAGCTATGATTTATCCGCCCGCCATTTCGCTTGGCCCCGCCGGCCCCGCCCGGCAACCGCCCAGCAGTTCGCCCACTATCTTTTGGCGCGCGCCGTGCGTTCCCAGGGCATGGTCAGCCTGGATTCCATTTGTTTCGGCAATGCCGGGGCCAAGGCGGCGGTGCGTACGCTGATTGACGCGGCGGTAAAGAAAAAGCAATTGGTGCCGGTCCATATCGAGAACCACGCGAAAAGCCAGCATTGGGTCGTTCCGGCGGCGCTGGAAAATAGCATTGAACCGTTAGTGACTCCCCGTACCGCCATTCTGTCACCCTTCGATCCCCTGATCATCCAGCGCAAGCGGCTACACCTGTTTTTTGGGTATGAACATCGGTTCGAGGCCTATGTGCCCGCCGATAAAAGGGTACTGGGTTATTTTGCGCTGCCGGTGCTGGTAGGGGATGAGATCGTGGCCGCGCTCGATCTCAAGATGGATCGTCCGGCGGGCAGGCTAATGGTACAAAAGTGGACCTGGTTCACGGAGCCGCGGCCGGATCTGCGCATTGCCATCGACGAGGCCTTGGGCCGGTTCGAACTGTTCCAAAAAGGGTAGATAGCCGGCGGGTGGCGCGCAAAAACCTTCATACGGTGAAATGCCGCCCGCGGCGTGCCCACGACAAGGCCATGGCAGCAGCTGATGGGTTGTTTATCGTGCATAATTACAGGCAGCGTAACAAGCGTACCACACAGTGAATAATGAGATGATTCATCTCGCGCTGCAAGAAAATTAATCCGGCCTGCAACAGCACTCTATTCAATTAGCAAATTATATAATCACATAAATTATGTTTCACTTGATTTTAGAATACTCGCGGAAGAAAGGGTAAAAATTAACACTTCCTCTATCAGAGCAGTTAATTTAATTTTGATATTGCAATCTTCATTCCTATGATTTAGGGTAAAGTCATTGGCCACATTTAAGGGTTATCCATCATAAGTCATTACAAAAGCAAAGTTTATTACAATAAAATAAATACTATCATTATTACTTATTTATTATTATCTTTATAAATAACTGTGTATTTTTACGCGCATATTGACTTCAATAATAATAATTTAAATAGATATTTTACCACTTTACATTGCAATATAAATTAAATATCACGTGCGTGTTGATAGCCGGCACGCATTTTAACCCAAAGGAGAAGCAATCATGAATATGACTAAACGCAAAATTATCATTGTGGCTAAAAAAACCCGTCCTGTCCTGATGCCATCGCACCTATGATAACCCAAACCAATAAGGCATCTCCATGAGATGCCTTTCTTCATGGAGTCATTGTCATGAGCGACTTAAACTACTGTCCCCATTTAAATTGTACGCTTTCATTGTCTAACAATCATTTATTGGCGATCACTGATGAAGATGAGTTCACCATTAACGTATTACCGGTGACGCCAAACGAAGCCTATGAATTCTTGTTATTATTAGATGGAAAAACATCCATTCCTGACATCATTAAGAAAAACAAAACCCACCTGACCTGTGAAGACGCCACCTTGCTGATAGAATGCCTGTCTGAATCTGGGTTGCTCACCAGAAACATTCCAACAGAGTTTATCACCGGAAAACAGGCCATACTCGAAATAGAAGATCTCCAAAATCGTCTGATGGATAAATCATTATATAACAACATATTCTGGCAAAAATGTAATGAACCCGATGACGTGCCGGAAAATGTCTTTATCGGTATGGCGATTGAAAATTATCATTTGCTTGCCCGTGGCAGCTCGTTCGATGCCCATGCCCTTTATTTCCACGGATGCAGGAAGACCCGGCAGGCAATGAACGCCGTCTTTTGCAGCGAGCATGGCCATGCTGAGATTATCCTTTCAGCGTTGGCGTTACTCGGTATTGACGAAAACAACATCATCGCGTCGGTCCCGCTGCCGGAAACGCTGGGTCTGGCCAATTCCCTCGCCTATTGGTCGGCCAGCGATCCGCTGTTCTTCTTTAGCACCATGGAAGTACTGGAGGGTAAAGACTGCGCGGTAGACAGCTATGTCATTGCCATGGAAAAATCCGGCAAGATGGATGCTCAATTTATCGAAAAAATAAAATCTCATTCGCTGATAAATATTGAACATAACCATGCCAGCTTTGGCCGACAGTTACTATCAACCATCCCCGTAGTATCTAGAGAAAATTTGATCAGGATGAAAAGGCAAACCCACCTTTTTGTAGAATTATACGACGCCTATTATCGTGCCATTTGGGAGCATTATTCTGATGCCACCAGCCTTGTGCGATCGATATAACCCAGCAAGGGAGGATATCTCTTATGAACAATTTTTTCTGTTTACCACGGCTCAGGAAAGGGGTCGCCATTACGGTTATTGATAGCGGGATTTCGTTGCACTACCATGAGCAGGGTTGCGACATTACCGTAGGAACGGAAGCCAAAAACAGCCTGCTTGCCTTTCTGAAAACCTTAGCCAAAGGTAAATACAATATCTTGCAATTGATAGAAAAATTCCCTGAAGAAGAAAGTTTCAGCTGCAATGACGTTATCAAACACCTCGACCAACTGGGGCTGATAGACGACGGTATGCAAACACAACCCTCCGGAGCGCTCAGCGGGGATGATTTTTATTACTCTCGCCTGATACCCGTCATCAGAAAGTGGCAATACAATGCTGGTGATTCACCATTTTATAGCAGAATGCTTTCTGGTAAAATTACCAATAATGAAATAATAGGTTTTGCCATGGAGTACTATCATCTGGTACACATGTCCCCGGCGATTATTGCGCCCGCCTTAAGCCATAACGTCAATAACCCTATCCGCAGCCGGCTGTTAAACCTGTTTGTCGAGGAATATGATCATGATAAAATGCTAATAGCCTGCCTTGATACGGTTGGCATTGATGAATCGGTTTTATCAGCCCGCCAGCCGTTACCTGCTACTTTTATGGCCAATGCCAGCCTTGGCGTCTATGCCAGGCAGCATTTATTAAGCTTCATTTGTGCGCTGTTGTTGTTTGAAACGCCAAGCCATATTTTTAATGAAGCATTCATTAACGCTTGCATTAAAAATGGCCTTCCGGAAAATTTCTATACGCCAATAATAAAACATTCTGATATCAATGAAGAAGGAGAGCATGGCCTTATCACGCTGAACCTGCTGAAGGAGATCCCGGTCATCTCCGCTGAAGAGCAGAATGTGATATTAGTACATATTTGCAGCCTCATTGAAATGCTCAATGAGGAGGATAGGCAGATAGTCGATTTTTATAGCCAAAAAAACGACCTGAGAAGAGTGTATAATTACTGATGTTAAACTTATTAAACAAAGGAAATGTTGCCGGAAAAAATGAAAGGGCCATCAGGCTTGCGGGATACCGTTTGTTTAATTTGCTATCCGCGCATTTTCTAGAACGCCTGCTCTTTCTCGGCGTCGCGATTGTTTTACCGTTGAAAATGACAGGCGCCGGACAAATGAGTATTGCACAAACGGGATTATTTTACTCATTTCTCCTATTTATGTACCGCTGCACGCCGCTACTGTTCAGTTACCTGAGCCGGTTTATCCGGCGGGAACTGATCTTTATCACTGGGATAATAATTGAATCGGCATCCTTACTGTTTATGGCCTACGTCCAGGTTCCGCATTGGTCATATGGCTTCGCGCTGCTGGCGGGCATTGGCGGCGGGGCCGCCGCCACGATGATGGTGAGCTTGATTGAATCAGCCGATCGGGATGCCAAAATGCTGGCGGGGAATAGCGTCAATCATGATATTTTCAATATTCACTTAATGCTGATAAATGCGTCGGCATTTATTAGTCCATTTTTCGCTTTTTTTCCCACCCGGTTCTACCAGGGCATGATGACGGTTATTCTATTAATTTTAATGATGTTTATTGGTAATTTTTTCCGTCTCGGCCAGGTTGGCTCACAGGAGCATCGCATCATGGGATGCGATAAGCTGCCAAGTTTTGATAAAAGGTTTTTCCTTATTTGGGTCGCGGTGCTTTCCGTATGGGCGGCCTGTTCTGTTGTTTATATCATTTTGCCCTCGCTTGATGCACATTTCCTGGGGCGGGACGGTGTAAATATCTGGCTATCGTTTGATGCCGTCGTCGTTGTGGCGCTGTTCTTCCTGCTCAAACATATCAATCTATTCCAGCATAACACGACGTTTAATGCCGGTATCGGCTTGATGGCGATTCTGGCGGCATTGCTGTTATTCGTACTGTGTCAGCATAATTTTTATATTCTGCTGTTTGCGCTGTCGGTCTTGGCCTTCGGCGGCTATCTCGCCTTCGGGCAGTTGTACGGTCTGGCCATGCGGACCCGATTTACCCAGCGCAAGACATTTTACCTCGGATTATTATCATTTTCCGGCGCGCTGGGTGAAGGCGGCACTCAGGCTATTTTTTGGCTGACCCGCAATGCCGACGCCAGCCTGGCCATTACGTTTACCATCGTCCTGATGGGCCTGATCGCGCTGCTTCGCCTGGGTAACGATTAAGCCACCGCCATCCGCCTTTGTTGGCGTGTTGGCGTGTTGGCGGTGGTGGTTTTCACCCTTTTTCAGGCAACGGTAGCGGGTTTCACACCATGACATATTAATAATTAATTAACTTATCATGAAAATATCAATATATATTTTTTATAATATCGCCACACCATGCACGCCATTTCTCGCTTAACAGAGCCTATATTTTACCCTATTTTTCATATCGGCAATGGTATATTCGACTGGTTAACCTCTGTTATTATTGCCAATATCATTGCTAATGAGTTTATTTAACACATAATGCCGATATATAAAAATAAGGCATATTCCATAAGAAAATATTATGTGCAAAGAATTATTTCTGACGAGTTAAGCCGATATTTATTCCCGATCCTTAATCAGCCCTCTCCTGAAAAAACAGGTCAACACAACTCATTTAATAAAAATTGTGCCATTTTTAAAATAACATTTTTTCCATCTGCAATGGATTATCAGGATTGACAAACTGATTGCGGACAACCAATCTTAAAGCGGTTAATTTTTATTAATTAGAGATGTCATTCAGCGCATTAACTTATTATAAAGATATTATGGAGCCATACAAAAAATGCCTACACTGCACAAACCAGCCATTTACCTTCCGGAATATGTTATTACCTTGGAAGATACGATTGAATTAGCGAAAAGGGAATTCAAGGACAGTCCCAACCTGGACAAGGCAATCGAACTCATCACCCACACCGGAGTTAAAAAAAGACATATCATTCAACCCATTGAGCTTGCATCCCTTCATCCTGGCTTTGGTTACAGGAATGCGATTTTTGAATATCAATCAAAACGGCTTGTTCCGGGTGTGATTGAAGAAGCCCTGAGCCATGCGGATATTTCCGCCAGGGATGTTTCAGCGATAATTTATGTTTCCTGCTCGGGCTTTTTGATGCCGTCCTTGACCGCATGGCTTATCAATAAAATGGGCATGCCGCTTGATACCGTGCAAATCCCTATATCACAAATGGGCTGTGCCGCGGGCGGCGCTGCGATAAACCGGGCGCTTGATTTTATCAGCGCGCATCCCGGCAGCAATGTGTTGATCGTCAGCTGCGAATTCTGTTCGCTAAGCTACCAGCCTACCGACGATGATATCGGCAGTCTTCTTTCCGACGGCCTGTTTGGCGATGCGATAACCGCGGCGGCGGTCACCTCCCATTCCGGCCACGGGCTGGAGCTACAGCGCAACTGCAGTTATCTCATTGCGCAGACCGATGAATGGATCCGCTACGCCGTAAAAGATACCGGCTTCCATTTCCGGCTGGATAAACGCGTGCCGGGTACGATGAAACCCCTGGCGCCGGTGATGACGGAGTTTGCCCAGAAGCATGGCTGGGAGATCGACAAGCTTGATTATTATATTATCCATGCGGGCGGACCAAGAATACTGGATGATTTGTGTAAATATCTGGGCGTACAAAGGGAGCAATTTTCATTTAGCCGCGACACGTTGGTGAATTGCGGCAATATCGCCAGTTCCGTGGTATTCGAAGCCTACCGGCGAATGCATGAATCCAGCGTATTCAGCGCAGGGGGAAAAGCAATAATCGCGGGTTTCGGGCCGGGCATCGTCGCTGAAATGAGCTTATCGCAATGGGAATAATGCCGATATATTTATCCCGGGCCGGCGGCGCGGCCCGACGATGATAAGGCTGTCATCGAGAAGCCTGCACCGCGGGCTGCTGGTTTAGCGGGACCCTGCTTACGCTGACGGCGGCCGGTAATTATCCATGCCGATATGGGGTATGCCGTCTTCGTCATACACCTCCGTTACCGCGCGGAAACCTAACCGGGCATAAAACGGCTGCAAATGCGCCTGGGCGGACAGATGAACGGTCCGTTCAGGCCAATGCGCCGCGCATGCCGACAGCGCACGCGCCATCAACTGCAGGCCCAGGTTCATGCCGCGGGCCTTGGCCGCCACGATGACGCGGCCGATGGCCAATTGGTCACCCTCATCCAGAATACGGGCATACGCGCTAAGCTCACCGTCCAGATAACCCGCCACATGGCGGTTGTCGCCCACCAGATCCCGGCCGTCCACATCTTGGTAAATGCAATTTTGCTCGATAATAAACACCGCGTTACGCAAGGCCAGGATGTCATACAGTCTCTGTGGCGTCAGTTCGCTTTGGTGCCAGTCATACCAGTCCAGGTTCATCGGATTCCTACAGCAAGGGTCGGGCTTGAAGAGATGCCGGCGCGGTGTCATTAACGCCGGCGCTGTTTGAGATGGCCGCAAATCCGGCGCGCACTCGCTTGGCAGGGCATGCCGTCCCTAAGGCGCGATGCGTCCCGCCGAATATAGTACGTCAATTTCCCGCGGGACAATAGGGTATGCTTACCAGGCCGCGCACGCGGCAGGGACGACCTCCCCCCCGGCCCGGCCCCGGCTGGAAAATGTGTCGTATTTATGGCAAATCTTGTCGTATTCATCATGGCCCGCGCCTGCCGCTGTGTAAAGATAGAACCATGACGACCAGCGCGGAAAAATGCCCATGCGGATAGAGGAAACGGTATGGATTACCCTGGCGGACGGCTGCCGGCTGGCGGCGCGCCTCTGGCTGCCGGACAGCCCGGAACCGGTGCCGGCGATACTGGAATACCTGCCCTACCGGCGGCGGGATCGCCATCGCGGCGACGATGCCATCCTGCATCCGGCGCTGGCCGGCGCCGGTTATGCCGCGATCAGGGTCGATATGCGCGGCGCGGGCGATTCCGACGGCCTGATGAACGACGAATATACGGCGCAGGAATGGGCGGATGCCTGTGAAGTGATTGCCTGGATTGCCGCGCAGCCTTGGTGCGCGGGCGCGGTGGGTATGATAGGCATTTCCTGGAGCGGCTTTAACGCGCTGCAAATCGCCGCCCTGCGCCCGCCTGCGCTGAAGGCAATTGTCACCGCCTGCTCGACCGATGACCGCTATGCCGACGATATGCATTATATGGGCGGCGTGCTGCTTAACGATAACCTGCAATACGGCGCCACGCTGTTTACCTGGACGCCGACACCGCCCGATCCCGCCATCGTCGGTGAACGCTGGCGGGAGATGTGGCTGGAACGGCTCCAGGCCATGGACCCGCCGCCCGCCGCGCGCTGGATGCGACATGCGGTGCGTGATGACTATTGGCGCAGCGGATCGGTGTGCGAGGACTATTCCGCTATCCAGATACCGGTACTGGCGATCGGCGGCTGGGCGGACGGCTATACCAATACCGTACTGCGCCTGCTGGAAAACCTGTCCGGACCGCGTAAAGGGCTGATCGGCCCCTGGGGACACGCCTTCCCCCATATCGCCACGCCGGGGCCGCAAATTGATTTTATCGGTTATGTCACCCGCTGGTTCGATCACTGGCTCGGCAATAAACCGACCGGCATCATGGACGAACCGATGCTGACCTACTGGCTGCAGGAGGCGGAACCTCCCCGCGCCCGTTATACCGTGCGGCGTGGCCGGTGGGCCGCCGAGCGTCAATGGCCCGCCGGCGCTACAGTCCCGCGGCGCTTGCACCTCTCTCCCGGGGGGTTGCGCGAGGACGCGCCGGAGCCGTTTGCCGTCAGCGTCTGCTCGCCGGCCACCACCGGTATCGCCTCGGGCGAATGGTGCCCCTATGGGTGGGGCCCGGATATGCCCGGCGACCAGCGCGGGGATGATGCCGGCTCCGCCTGTTTTGACGGCCCGGCAACGGTGGCGGCGCTGCAAATCGTGGGCCGGCCGGTCATCAATATTCAGTTGGCCGCCGATCGACGGCAGGCCATGATTGCGGTACGCCTGAACGCGGTGGGCCCGGACGGCGTCTCTATCCGTATCACCTACGGTCTGCTCAACCTGACCCAGCGTAACGGCCACGATCGCTGCGAGCCGCTGGTGCCCGGCGAGCGTTATACCGTCCGGCTGCCGCTTAAGGCCGTCGCGTTTGAGCTGCCCGCCGGCTTTCGCCTGCGCGTGGCCGTTTCAACCGCCTACTGGCCGCTGGCCGCGCCTCTCCCGGCGCGCGCGGTCCTGACGCTGCACGGCGGCGCTATTGACCTGCCGCTGCGCAGCGAGGCCACGGCCCCCTGCGCCGCGCCGGATTTGGGCGCGCCCTGGTCGCCGCCGGCCGTGCCCGCACGGGTTCTGGTGCCGCCGCAGCGGGGGCGCCTGCGCCTGATCCGGGATATGGATGACGGCGACACTACCCTGGAAGTGGTGCGCAACCTGGGGGCGCTGCTGCTGGAAGAAACCGGCCTGCGCCTGGATGCCCTGGGCCGGGAAACCTATAAAGTGAATGCCCTCGACCCGTTATCCGCCACCTCGCAGGCGGTGCGCAGCGCCGGTTTCCAGCGCGGCGACTGGCATGCCAGGCTGGAGGTGACCCACCGCCTGAGCGCGGATAACGACGGATGGCGGCTCGAATCCAGCCTGGACGCGTTTGATCATGACCGCCCCTTCTTTTCGCGCCGCTGGGATGAGTATTTCCCCTTTTTCCCCGCCGCCCTTCCTGACGGAGAGACGCCATGAACATCGGTATCGCCCAGGTCGCCGGCGCGCCCGGCGGGCGGGAGGAGATCGTGGCCTGGGTACGCGCGGCGATGGAGGCCCTGCCGCAGGCCGATCTGGTGATGCTGCCGGAGCTGGCCCTGTGCGGTTATGACGAACCCGGACGCATCCGCAGTATGGCGTTGGCGCAGGGCGACGCCATACTGCGGGCGCTGGCGGAGCTGGCGCGGGAAAAACGGCAGGCATTGGCCTTCGGTTATGCCGAGCAGGGCGCCGACGGGCTGTACAATGCGCTGCGCCTGATCGATCGCCATGGCCGGGTGCTGGCGAATTACCGTAAGGTCCATCTGTGGTCCGGTTATGAAACCACGCTGTTCCGTCCCGGCGGACGCCTGGTCAACGTGGTGCTTGAGGGAGTGAACTTTGGTTTGCTGATCTGCTACGACCTGGATTTCCCCGAAGCGGCGCGTTTTCTGGCGGCAAACGGCATGGATTGCCTGCTGTGCGTCAGCGCCACCAGCGCCGGTTATGACGTGGTGCCGCGCCATACGGTGCCCGCCCGCGCTTATGAAAACGGCTGTTTTGTCGCCTTTGCCAATCGCGGCGATGACAGCGGCGCGTTCCCCTGCGTCGGGCAAAGCCGCGTAGCCGGCCCGGACGGCGCCATTATCGCGACGGCGTCCTCCGGCGCAGCGGCGTTTATCACGGCGCAAATCAGCCTGGAAACGTTAAAAGCGTGGCGGCGCGACCATCCTTATCTGGCGGACCGCAGGGCCGATCTTTATTAAATCCGTTCGGATTTGACTTTCGATATGACCGGCCGAGCGCCGGCCAAGCGTTGCCGCGGGATGCGGGCTGGCGCCACAGCGGCAGGTCCGCCGCGGTATTGAGCGGCATCAGCGGTTTCGGGCATGCCTGGCGCGCCGCATATCCGACGGCAGGACGCCGAACGCGCGCCTGAAGCCGCCGGCGAAGTGCGATGTGGAACTGAAGCCGACGGATACCGCGATATCGATAATCGACAGGTCGGAATAGATCAGCATTTCCCGCGCCTGCTCCAGGCGCAGCTCCAGATAATAACGCTGCGGCGTCCTGGCGAAATAGCGGGCGAAGAGCCGTTCCAGCTGGCGGCTGCCGATACCCACCCGTGCCGAGATATCCGGCAGCGGTAGGGGGTCTTCGATATGGGTCTGCATAATGGCGATGGCCGATGCGAGCGTCGCCGGGATCGGTCCCTGGGTGGGGCGGCCGCCCCGCTGATCGTCGGCGGCGCTGCGGATGCGTTCATGATGGAACTGATTGGCGACGGCGGTGGCGCGATCGTCGCCATAACGCTCGGCAATCAGGGTCAGCATCATATCCATCGCCGCCGTTCCGCCGGAGCAGGTCAGCCGGTTGCGATCGATCTCGAAGATTTTGCGGGTACAGTTAATCTCCGGATAACTTTCCCCGAACGCCGTGCGGCTTTCCCAATGAATAGTACAGCGATATCCCTTCAGCAGGCCGCATTTGGCCAACAGAAAGGTGCCGGTGGACAGCGAGCCGATAAACAGTCCGGCCCGGGCCGCCTGCCGCACCGCCTTAAGGTAGCCGCGCTCGAACCTGGGCGCCACCACGCGTTCGCCGCCGCAGATAAACAGATAGTGGGACACCGGCAGCACATCGTTAACCGGCACGGTAGGAAAGGGAATGCCGTTGGCCGCCTCGACCGGCTCCCCGGCCAGGCTGGCCAGGTGCCAGGCGAAGGTTTTCGCCTCGTAGAGCCGGTTATAGGAGCGCAGCGGCTCGATAGCCGATGCCAGGCTCATCATGGAAAAATCATGACCCAGCAGGAAAGTGAACACGATGGGGTCGTTTGACTGCATATTACTGAATCCGGTTACGCACCAATAAGCCCGTCATGTTCACCATAGTAACGTAATCAGCCGCGTTTGCCGCTAATTCTGGCGGCGAAGTGTTGTTCCCACCGCCGCTCGAACACCACCTGCCCGTTTTCCTGCGCCTCATAAGCCGAGGTCAGGATCAGGCCGCCGTCCTTCCAGGCCAGGGAGGTTTCACTGCGTAGCGCGATATGCCAGCCGGGCCGGGTGTAACGCTGCATCCGCACCGCCTCCCAGCGGGCGCTTTCAGGGGTGGCGCCAATGACGTAAGACTCATGGCCCTCGCCGTCAAAACTCAGCTCGCCGATGCGGGTTTGCTGTCGCTGGGCATCCATGGTCAGGCGGTGCGTGCCGCTGGCCGCGTCCCACAGCGCCTGGCGCGACGTGATTTCCGGGGCCAGCACTTCATGCGCAAGCGCGGGTGCCGAGCGGGCGGGGCCAAACGGCCGCGCGCGATCCACTACGCCGGCAGGCCGGGACGGCAGGCGCAACACCGCGCCGTGCGGCCACAGCGTAACCGGCCCCTGCCCCGGTTCCGCCCAGGCCATCGGCCAATAGGTGGTGGAGAGCGCCAGACGTATCCGGCAACCGGCGGAGAAACGGTAGGCCACGCCTTTCAACGGCAAAACCACGCGGAAAGCCTGCCCCGCCGGCACATCGGGACGCACCAGCCGGTGAATGCCAAAGGTTATGCGGGCTGAGCGGCCGTCGGCCGCCACCTCGTTAAGGCGCAATATCAGCATGGCGGAGGGGCTGTCAAAGGCGATATCCACCTCCAGCCCGGCTTTGCCGCACAGGGTCAGCGGTTCGCCGAGGACCGGCGTATCAAAACAGACCGACAGGCCGTCGTCCTGGCGCTGATCGGCCTGGAATTCAGGGGCATTGCCGCCGCCGTCCAGCGGGCACCATTCGCCGCCCATCAGGCCGCAGTGCATGGGCGTGGCTATCACCCGCGGTGAGGCGGGCGCGGGCGCGCTGTCGGCTAGCCCGCCGCCGGACAGGTAGAAATCCCGGGGTTGCGATCCCACCGGCCAGCCCGGCGCGCTGATCCAATGACCGTCCAGGGTCAGCGACGACGGTTCGGAACGCAGGTTTTCCCCCTGCCAGAGATCCAGCATCGGCTCGTCCATGATGCCGGTCTCCTCCCCCAGCAGCCATTGCCGCCAGAAGCGCAGGCAAACGCCGAGGAAGTCGATAGCCGGCCCCGGCGTGCCCCAGTTGGGATAGATATGGGTCCAGGGACCGATTAGCCCTTTGCGCGGCACCTTCAGATTAGCCATCAGGCGCAGAATGGCGTCTGAATAACCGTCGGTCCAGCCGCCCACCGCATAGACCGCGCATTGGATATCATCGTAGTTTTCGCACACCGAACCATGCCGCCAGAAATCGTCGCGCTCCATATGCGCCAGCCACCGGCCAAGCGGCGGCTCCATGCCGTTAAGGCGTTCCAGCCACAGGCTGCGCCAGCTTTCGCCCACATGGGCCGGGTCCAGCGGCCGTCCCAGTTGGGTAAACAAGCCGCTGCCCCATTGCAGCCCGTCGGTCAGCAGCGCCCCGCCCATAAAATGCACGTCGTCGGCATAACGATCGTCGGTGGAGCAGCAGGTAATAATGGCCTTCAACGCCGGCGGGCGGCGGGCGGCGATTTGCAGCGCGGCAAAACCGCCCCAGGAGATGCCGATCATGCCGACACTGCCGTTGCTCCATTCCTGGGCGGCAATCCAGGCGATAACTTCCACCGCGTCGTCCTGCTCACGGGCCAGATACTCGTCTTGCAGCAACCCGGTGGAGTTGCCGCTGCCGCGCAGGTCGATACGCATGGCGGCCATGCCGTGGGCGGCAAAAAAACCATGGATCATCGCATCCCCCACCGCCGTATTATCGGACTGGCGGTACGGGATCCATTCCAGCACCAGGGGGACTCGCGCCGCGCCTTCCGGCAGCCATAGCCGGGCGGCGAGCTGCACGCCATCCGACAGCGGAATAACGATTTGGCGATATGGCGGTACCACGAGTGATGGTTCAACGATGTCAGACATGCGGGTGCCTCCCGGCGATAAGGGCTGAAAAGGGGAAATCATGCGTTGCGCCGGGCGCCGAAATGGTCCCAGCCGGCAATGGCGGCGACGCCCGCCAGGCATGCCAGGCCGCCGATGATCATGGTCAGCGGCAGGCCGAGCAGTTCGGCCGCGCCGCCGCAGATGATGGCGCCGATGGGCACGGTGCCTATCAGCATCATGGAATAAAACGACATCAGCCGGCCGCGCAGGGCGTCGGGCACCCGGTGCTGGAGCAGCGAGTTCGAGCTGAGGTTCTGGGTCAATATGGCATAGCCTATCGGCGCGGCTATCAGGGCGCTGAGCCAGAACAGATGCGACAGGCCCAGGCATATCTGCGAGATGCCCAGCATCAGCGCCGCCCACATCGGCCAGGGGCGCATCTTGCCGATATCGCTGCTCCATGCCAGGCGCAGGGCGGCCATAAGCGCGCCAACGCCGGTAATGCTCATTAAAATGCCCGACCCGGCGGGGCCCCCTTGCAACACCGTATCCGCCAGCATGGGCAGAAAGGAAAAATAGGGCACGCTGGTCAGGCTGCACAGCCCGACCAGCAGCAGGATGCGCAGGGCGTCGGGATCCTGGCGCAGAAAGGCCAACCCTTCCGCCATTTCCGTCAGCAGGTTGCCGTCGCGCGTTACCGGTGGACGCTGAGGAATACGCATGGTGGATAAAAACAGAATCAGCGGCACATAAGAGGCGGCGATAAAGGCGAAACACCACCCTTCCCCGACGGTATCCACCAGCACGCCGCCCAGCGCCGGTCCAATCAGGCGGGCGCCGTTAAAAATAACCGAGTTCAGCGCCAGCGCGTTGCCCAGGTCGTTATATTCCACCAGGTCGACCACCAGTGACTGCCGGCCCGGCAGATCAAACGCGCTGATAAGGCCCAGGCCGAGGGCGATGACAATAGCGATTTCCCCGGTAATCCAATGGTTTAACGTCAGTATCGACAGCAGCGCCACCAGCAGCGTCAGGCCGATTTGCGTGGCCAGCACCAGACGGCGCCGATCGCAGCGATCGACGATAACGCCGGTAAACAAACCAAACAGCAGAATGGGTCCCTGGCTGCAAAACGCCAGCAGCCCGAGCATCACCGGCGACGACACGCCCAGCCGCCAAATCAGCCAGCCCAGGGCGATGGTATGAATCCAGCTGCCAATCACCGATAACAGCTGACCGCCGAAAAACCGTCGGTAGTTGGGATGTCTCAGTGCGCTGGCGGCGGTGCGTACGCTTTTTTTCGGGGCGAGGGGAATACGGGCAGTAGTCAAGGAAGCTCCCACATCCGGCGCCGGGCGCACTCAACAGCCCGGGCCGATATTCTTTTTTTCAGTGATAAAGCCCGGCGCTACCCGCCCGGGCGGTAAAACCGGCCGATCAGACGCTTTTGATTTCGCGGAACAACGGCCACTGGCCGTCGGGCGTCCAGGCGCCATGGATAGCGGCGGGTGTCACCCAGGCGTTGCTGCCGTGATATAAAAAGACATAGGCGCCGGTCTCTTCCAGCTGATCCTGCAGCTTGACGTACATGGCGGCCCGTTTAGCCTGATCCAGCTCATTGGCCGCCTCAAGATTCAACTGATCCCATGCCTTGTCGCAGGTGCGCTGGGTGTTCCAGATGCCCACCTGGCTGCAGGTAAACCACGCGGTAACCCAGCTGGCGTCCGGCGCGGTGGTGAATGTGGTCATGCGCAGCTGCGCGTCCTTCCAGGCGGTGCCTTCGGACTCCTGGCCCGCGGCGACAAAAGCGGCGCCGTCCATCTGATTGATTTTAAGCGTGATGCCCACTTCGGCCAGCTGCGCCTGGATCACCTGCGCCACGGTGCCGCCGTCGGTGGAGGTGGTTAAGTCCAGCCGCAGTTGCAGATTGGACACGCCCGCTTCCTTGAGCAGCTTTTTGGCGGCCTCCGGGGAGTACGGATAGATATTTTTGCCGCGCGCGCCGGGCAGCGGCGGCGGCACCAGGCCAAACGCCGGTTTCACCGCGCCGCCGAAGGCGGCATCCAGGATGGACGGCACGTCGATCGCCTGCTGGATGGCCCGGCGCACCCGCAGGTCTTTCAGCAGCGGATGATCAACGTTCATGCCGAGCCAAGTATAGGCCAGCGCCGGCCGCACGGTAAGCGTGGTGCCTTCAACGCCGCCCTGGTACTTGGGTATGGCGCTGATGTTGATTTTGGTCATATCCAGATCGCCGGCTTCAAAGGCGATTTCCGCCGTGTTCAAATCGCCAATCGGCACCAGTTGGATCTGATCATAAAAACTGTGCGGGCCGCTCCATTTTTCATTGCGCACCAGGGTCAGCCGCTCGCGCGGCAGCCATTCGCCAATCTTATACGGGCCGGAAGACGCCAGCGGATCGGTGGCGATTTTTTTGTCCTTGGCGGCTTCCACCGCTTTTTTACAGACGATCAGGCCTGAAGCGTGCGGCAGAGTGCTGGTGAACAACGGCGCAAACGGGTGCTTGAGATGGATAACGCCCTCATAGGTGCCCTTGATTTCCACGTGATCCAACGCCTCCCAGTCGGAGGCATAGATGGCGGACAGTTTTGGGTCAAGGAAACGTTCATAAGAGTATTTAACATCCTCCGCCGTCATCTCGCCGAAGTCGCCGGTCCATTTTATGCCCGGCTTCAGCTTGAAATGCACCGTCAGCGGGTCCACCTGCTCCAGCGATTCAGCCGCATCCAACTGCCAGCCCCACTCGGTGCCCGCCTTGTACTGGCACAGGCCGGAGTACACCGCGAACATCACCATTTCGTCATACCAGCCGCTGCGGTTGGCCGGATCGAGGTTGGTAATATCCAGGTCGTTTTGCACCCGCAGGATCTTATTTTTATTATCCGCGGCAAAGGCCAGCCTCTGGCCGCCGATCATCAGCGAGCTGGAAGCCCCCGCGGCGAGAATCGCCATCGTCTTGAGAAGGGAACGTCTGTTCATCGAGGGGCCTTTCATGGATGCATCTCCTTAACTATGATGCGGCTGGGCTGAGCCTGTTGGGGTTGCGCGTTAATCAAAGGGGTATGACAGGAAACCTGGTGCTCCCCGCTGAGGGGACGTAATACGGGTGCGGCGGTCCGGCACAGCAGGGTCGCCAGAGGACAACGGGTATGGAATTCACAGCCGGAAGGCCGGCGCGCCAGGGTGGGTACCTCGCCGGTCAGCACGCCGGCATTGGGCGGATTATGTTTGCTTTTCGCGCTCAGCAGCGCCCGGGTATAGGGATGGGCCGGCTGGCGGAACACCACGTCGGTCGGACCGGTTTCCACGATGCGCCCTAGATACATAATGGCGATACGGTCGGTAACGTGGCGGGTGATGGCCAGGTTATGGGTAATGATCAGGTAACTCATGCCCAGCTCGCGCTGCAGGGCGGTCAACAGGTTCAGCAACTCACCCTGCACCGACAGATCCAGCCCCGCCGTGGGTTCGTCGGCGATGATAAGCTTCGGACGCAGTGCCAGCGCCCGCGCCACCGCCACCCGCCGCGCCTGGCCGCCGGACAGCTGATGGGGATAGCGGTCGAGGAACAGCGACGGCAACCCCACCAGGTCGAGCAGCCGGGAGGCCTCCACCCGGCGTTTAATCTCCCGGCCGTTGACGGTAAACGGCTCAGTAACCAGATATTCGACGGTCATGCGCGGGTCGAGCGCGGCCATCGGGTCCTGGAATATCAGCCCGGTTTCCCGTCGAATGGCGCGCCAGGACAAATCGCTGGCGTCATGCGGTTCGCGGCCGTTGACCTGAATGCTGCCGCGCGCCGTAGGCGCCAGGCCGATAACCGCGCGGCCGAGGGTGGTTTTGCCGCTGCCGCTTTCACCGATAAGGCCCAACGTCTTGCCCGGCGGCACATGCAGGCTGACGCCCGCCAACACATCGACATGGCGGACCGCGCCGGGCCGCAGGCGGCTCAGCAGGGTGCCCGTCTTGTAGCGGACGACTAAATCCCGGATCTCAAGCATGGGCATTCACCTTATGGCAACGAACCACCCAACCGTCGGCGTCAAGCAGGGTGTCGGGCGGGTTTTGCACGCCGCACGGAGCAAAGGCCACACCGCAGCGGGGCTGGAAAGGACAGCCGACGCGATTGATGCTGGGCATGGGCACCGAGCCGGCGATAAACGGCAGTTCCCGCGTCGCCACCTCGATACGTTCAGGATCACAGGCCAGCAACGCCTGGGTATACGGATGGGACGGCGCGGAAAAAATCTGCTTTATCGGCCCGGCTTCGACAATTTCCCCGGCGTACATCACCGCCACCTTGTCGCACAGGGCGCTGACCAGATGTAAATCGTGGGTGACAAAAATAATGGCGCCGTCCACCAGCTTCCGGCTGGCCCTGAGCACCTCCACCACCTGCATTTCGGTGGTGGCGTCCAGCGCGGTGGTGGGTTCGTCGGCGATCAGCAGTTCCGGTTCGGTCAGCAGGGCAGCGGCGATGGCGATGCGCTGGCGAATGCCGCCGCTCAGCTCATGCGGGTATTGCTTTAACCGCCCTTTGGGGTCGGAAATTCCGACGCGCTCAAGCATTACCAGGGCGCGCGCCAGCTTTTCCGCTTTAGATCCCGATTTATGGTGCTGAAACGCCAGCAGTTGCCTGCCGATGGTAATCACCGGATTCAGGGCCGTAAACGGGTCCTGGGAAACCGTGGCGATGCCGTTGCCGCGCAGCCGTCGCTTGGCGTATTCCGGCAGGTCGAGCAGGTTTTGGTCCTTGTAGCGCAGTTGACCGCTCGCATGGGCGTTGGCCGGCAGCAGGGTCAGCATGGCGCCGACCAGCGTCGATTTGCCCGAGCCGCTCTCCCCCACCAATCCCAATACCTCGCCCTTGTCCACGGACAGGGAAATATTACGCACCGCTTTCAGCGGACCTTTGGCCGAGTCATAGGTGACCGACAGATCGTGGATGTCCAGCAGGGCCATCAGCTCTCTCCTCTGGATTGCCGGGCGGTGCGCGGGTCAAGCGCGTCGCGCAGCGCCTCGCCAAGAAAGGTGAACCCCAGGGTGGCCAGGATAATGGGGATGCCGGCGGCGATAACGATATGCGGCGCCTGGCGGATATAGGAATAACCGTCGTTGAGCACCGTGCCCCAGCTGGCGTCGGGAGGCTGCACGCCCTGGCCGAGGAAACTCAGGCCGGATTCGATGGCGATCACCGCCGGGATATCCATGGCCACCAGTACCAGCAGGGTACCCACCAGATTGGGGATCAGGTGGCGGAATACCACGCTCAGGGGAGAGGCGCCCATGGCGCGGGCGGCGACAATATATTCCATACGTTTCAGCACCCGCGTCTGGCTGCGCACGACCCGGAAATACCCCGGCACCATAAAGGTGACGATGATCATGATGATGGTGACGACGCTTGAGCCGATAAGCGTCACCACCGCCAGCGCGAATAAAATCATCGGAATCGACATCAGCGCGTCGCAAAACAACATCAGCAGCGTATCGACTTGCCGTGGGCCATACCCGGCCAGCAGCCCCAGCATGGACCCGATCAACAGCGCGCCGCCGGTGCCGATAAACGCCACCGTCATGGCGATACGGCTGCCATAAATCAGGCGCGAGAGAATATCGCGCCCCAGCTGATCGTTGCCCAGCCAATATTCCATGCTTGGCCCCTTCAGCCTGAGCGCCGCCTTGATGGCGATGGGATCGTGCGGGGCCAGCCACGGGGCGAAAACGGCACAGGCCAGCAGCGCGGCGACGCAGATCAGGGCAAAACGGCCCATCCCGCCCGACCAGACCTGGCGCAGCACGCGAAAGGCGCCGGGACGCGGCGCGGCGGCGGAAACCGGGGTGGCCGCGACCGGGGTATTGGTGGTGATAAGAGCCATGGTCAAAGCTCCTGCCGCACGCGCGGATCGAGAAAAGTGTTAATCAAATCGGCAATCAGGTTGGCCAGCACATAAAAGCCGGAGGTCACCACCACCGTGCCCATCACTACCGGAAAATTACGTGAAATCACCGAATCAAAGGCCAGCTTGCCCAGGCCGGGACGGGCAAAAACGATTTCAGTCAGCACCGCGCCGGATAACAGCGAGCCGATGCCGACCCCCAGCACAGATACCACCGGCACTACCGCAATCGGCAGCGCATAACGCATGGCGATAAGCCGCTCGCCGATGCCGAACGCCCGATAGGTGCGGATATGGTTCTCCTTAAGCACTTCCAGCATGGACGCCCGCACCAGCCGCGATAGATAACCGATCCAGCTCAGGCCCACCGTCAGCGACGGCAGTACCAGGGCATTCAGCTGGGAAACGGGATCGTCCCGCTGTCCCGCGCCAATGGCGGGAAACCATTTCAGGGTGACCGCGAAAATCAGCAGGGCATAGATAGCCACCACAAAGGCCGGCAGGGCGATAACGCTGGTGGACATCAGGCCGATAAGGCGGTCGGCCAGGCTGTTCTGGCGCAGCGCCGCCCAGCAGCCCAGCGGGATGCCCAGGAGAACGGCCCAGGCGATGGCCGACAGCGCCAGAATCAGGGTATTGGGCAGGGCGCGGGCAATCAATTGGGCCACCGGCCGGTGGGTGAGGACGTCTTCGCCCAGATCGCCGGTGGCCACGTTAGCGATAAAGCGGGCGATCTGCACGACGGCCGGCCGGTCCAGCCCCATATGTTCGCGCAGCGCCTGTTTTTGCGCTTCGCTGGCGCGCGGCCCCAGCGCCACCGACGCCGGATCGCCCGGCACCAGGAACACCAGGCAAAAAAGTAACGAGATGGCGAGCAACATCACTGACGCCGCCAGCATAAGCCGCCGAAGCAGGTAAAAAAACATAAGCCCAGCCTGTTTAAGTTTTCGCTAAGGAACATCCGCCGGCACACCGGTAAGGCCACGGTGGACAGGCCGGATTCTGCTTGATGGCAGCAGGAAACGTAAGCAAGCTTGCCAGTGTTTACACCCATTGAACGTCGTTATTACGACGCGTTTTAGCAAAAAAACGACATATAAGAACGCCGTATGCCTCGCCGCGCTTCCCGCTAGGGATTTACCCCGCCGGCATGGACGAAGCAGAGTTTATTGCCTTCGGGATCGCGGCAGTAGGCGGCGTAAAAATCATCGGCATAGATGGCGCGGACACCGGGCTCGCCCTCGTCGATTCCGCCCTGGCTGAGGGCCACCGACCAGGCTGAGGCCACCGCGTCCTGCGATGGCGCGGCAAAACTCACCTGGCAACCGTTGCCCCAGGTGGCGGGCAGGCCGTTGATGGGACGCCGGACCACAAACTGCGGCCAGCGCTGACCGGCTTTGCTCCAGATAATGCCGGCGGGGCAGTCCAGCTCCTGCGGCGTCATCCTTACTAAGTCCAGCTCGGCGAGAACGCGATCATAAAAGGCAATCATGCGCGGCAGCTCCCGTGCGCCCAGTTGGATATGGCTAAACATCGGCTATCCTCCGAAATGAACAGATACGTATTGATTATAGGTGTCCCGGCCCTACCCACCCCTATTCGCGGCGCGACAATAGATTTATCCCCGACGCATTTACAGCCTGGCGCTGGAGTATAAAATAATAACGCCTTGATACTTCACGGTTATTCGTCGACGTCTTAGCCGGGTTTTGGTAAAACGAAAAAATTATGATTATAAATCAGTTATTTAAATGAAAATTTCCCGGAAATTATTCCGCGGTGATGTTTTTGTGAGGAATTTATTTAAATTAATTTTTTTAAATCTTTATTATTTTATTACTTAACAATATAAGTGAGTCACTTTTTTAATTGATGTTATTTGTAAAATACCTATATATATCATGAAGTTATTATTTTTTACTTTTTGTAAAAATATAAAGATAGCAGGCTATAAAGTTAATATAAAAGTAATAAAATAAAATAAAATATCACTGCCGTGATATTTCAATATTACATGCGTATTTTTCTATTAGCCATGTTTCAAAATAGAAAATATTCATATAAACTGCACTGGCTTTAACAATCAATATTGTAAATGGCTCTTCTTAGGGAAGGGCAATTCATGATTCTTGTAGCGCTTTGCGCGAACTATATTGACGGTTTCTTTGCTACCGGTGGATTGCGGGTAGAACGTTATTGCTGTGCAAGGCGTTTTTCACTAACTCAATGCCGGAGGGATAAATTAATCCCTGTATCAATATAACAGCTTTTAACCTGCCATCGCGGCGAGTAAATCGTCTTAATTTACAGAGAGGAACGACAATGGACAAAAAAATAGACATGTCAGTTACCGTAGAATCTTTATCTCGCATCTATCATCGCCTGAGAAAAGAAGTGAACGGCCAATTGGTCAATGAAGGACTTTCATTGTCCAAAATGAAGATCCTGCAATTGATTACCCATGGCAAGACCAGCGCCACGGATATCAAAAATTATATGGGATTTTCTTCCCGTACGGTAGTGACGGTGCTGGACGCCCTGGAGAAAGACGAAATGCTGCAGCGCCAGCAAAGCCCGACCGACCGCCGGGTTAAACATGTTTATATTACAGAAAAAGGACGCGATAAACTGGAAATTGCCCAGCAGACTCATCGTACTATCCTTGAGCGTATTCTGGCGCCTTTATCTGAAGCGCAATTGGAAAAATTCGGTGAAATTTGCAATACCCTCGAAGCAGGCCAGCGTTAATTGTCGGTTTAGACCGCTGCATATCCTATTTAATGGGCGGCATAAACCATGCCGCTCTAAAATATAAGCAGTATCAAATTTCCCTCATCCACAGGGCGTTATTTGTCGATGAGGGAACGCCTTCGGGTAGCAAAAGTATAAGCAATTCTTGATAAATGCATGTCTATTGCTTTTTCGGCCACACCGGGTTGAATGGAAAACTGGCCGTTAATAAAGCCCAACCTCGCTGGATATATGCGACTACTATCGGGGCAACGTTGGCCATGACATCCCATCCCCCTATGATTCTGAAATAGTTAGCGGCTCATCACTTAAGTTTCCTTTATGTAATAATCGAAAAAGCGTAAACCACATCCATTATTTGAGCGCCCGCTATGCTTGCCGCCGCCGTCACCCTGGCGCCAAGGGCGCAAAAGCCCGGCGCTAAACAGCAAGGGAAGCTGCAACCTGCATCAATGCCGTGTATAATGTGAGACGATATCGTCTTCACGCGTCGATTCATCAACGACGGTTATCCACTAAAGACATCAACTACAGCCGAAAAATTCCCACTATGGTTCATGGTACGCTTTACATTGTTTCCGCTCCCAGCGGCGCGGGAAAATCAAGCCTGATCCAGGCGTTGCTTAAAACACAACCGCTTTACGACACCCAGGTATCGATCTCCCACACCACGCGGCCCATACGTCCGGGGGAAAAAGACGGGGAACATTATTTTTTTATTTCCGAGGCTGAGTTCAAGCGCATGATCGGGGAGGAGTGCTTCCTCGAATACGCCAACGTCTTCGGCAATTATTACGGCACGTCGCGCGAGGCCATCGAACAGGTGTTGTCCACCGGCGTGGACGTGTTTTTGGATATCGACTGGCAGGGCGCGCAGCAAATTCGCGAGCGCATGCCCCAGGCCCGCAGCATCTTTGTGCTGCCGCCGTCCAGGGAAGAGCTGGATCGGCGCCTGCGCGGCCGCGGGCAGGATAGCGAAGAGGTCATTGCCCGCCGTATGGCGCAGGCGGTGGCGGAAATGTCGCATTATGCCGAGTATGATTACCTGATTGTGAATGACGAGTTCAATACGGCCCTGATGGATTTAAAAACCATTATTCGTGCCGAACGTCTGCGTCTGGGCCGGCAAAAATTACGGCATGACGCTTTAATCACCAAACTGTTGGCGGACTGAAACAACTTTCAGTATGATGCCCAGTCATTTCTCTATTTGCGGAGTAGCTCACATATGGCACGCGTAACTGTACAAGACGCCGTTGAAAAAATTGGTAATCGTTTTGACCTGGTGCTGGTCGCTGCCCGTCGCGCTCGCCAACTTCAGGTCGGCGGTAAAGATCCCCTGGTGGCGGAAGAAAACGACAAATTCACCGTTATCGCCCTGCGTGAAATAGAAGAAGGCCTGATTACCAATCAGATCCTCGACTTGCGGGATCGCCAGGAACAGCAGGAGCAGGAAGCCGCGGAAATCCAGGCGGTAACCGCTATTGCTGAAGGTCGTCGCTAAATTCGGACAACGGTTCACAATTGTATCTGTTTGAAAGCCTGAATCTGCTGATTCAACGATACCTGCCCGAGGATCAGATTAAACTCCTCCGGCAGGCATACCTTGTCGCCCGTGATGCTCACGAGGGACAGTCACGCTCCAGCGGCGAGCCTTATATCACCCATCCGGTGGCCGTGGCCTGTATTCTGGCCGAAATGCGTCTTGACCATGAGACGCTGATGGCGGCGCTGCTGCATGATGTGATTGAGGATACCCCGGCCACCTACCAGGACATGGAGCAGTTGTTCGGTAAAACCGTGGCCGAGTTGGTCGAAGGCGTGTCGAAACTCGATAAGCTTAAGTTTCGCGACAAAAAAGAAGCCCAGGCGGAAAATTTCCGCAAAATGATCATGGCCATGGTGCAGGATATCCGGGTGGTGCTGATAAAGCTGGCCGACCGGACCCACAATATGCGCACCCTTGGCGCGCTGCGTCCTGATAAACGCCGCCGCATCGCCCGCGAAACCCTGGAAATCTATAGCCCGCTGGCCCACCGGCTGGGTATCCATCACCTTAAGACCGAACTTGAGGAACTGGGCTTCGAGGCGCTGTATCCCAACCGCTACCGGGTGATCAAGGAAGTGGTCAAGTCGGCGCGCGGCAACCGCAAAGAGATGATCCAGAAAATCCTGGCGGAAATTGAAGGACGGCTGACCGAAGCGGGCATTCCCTGTCGCGTCAGCGGACGCGAAAAACATCTGTACTCCATTTATTGCAAAATGCATCTCAAAGAGCAGCGCTTTCACTCCATCATGGATATCTACGCCTTCCGGGTCATCGTCGGCGAAGTGGATACCTGCTACCGGGTACTGGGACAGATGCACAGCCTGTATAAACCGCGCCCGGGACGGGTGAAGGACTATATCGCCATTCCCAAGGCCAATGGCTATCAATCCCTGCATACCTCGATGATCGGCCCCCACGGCGTACCGGTGGAAGTACAAATCCGCACCGAGGACATGGACCAGATGGCGGAAATGGGCGTGGCGGCGCACTGGGCTTATAAAGAACAGGGTGAAACCGGCACCACGGCGCAGATCCGCGCGCAGCGCTGGATGCAAAGCCTGCTGGAGCTGCAGCAAAGCGCCGGCAGCTCGTTTGAATTTATTGAAAGCGTTAAGTCCGATCTGTTTCCGGACGAAATTTACGTCTTTACCCCGGAAGGACGCATCGTCGAACTGCCGGCGGGCGCCACGCCGGTGGACTTTGCCTACGCGGTGCATACCGATATCGGCCATGCCTGCGTCGGCGCCAGGGTCGATCGCCAGCCTTACCCCTTGTCCCAGGCCCTGACCAGCGGACAGGCGGTGGAAATTATTACCGCCCCCGGCGCCCGTCCCAACGCCGCCTGGCTGAATTTTGTCGTCAGTTCCAAGGCGCGGGCCAAAATTCGCCAGATGCTGAAAAACCTCAAACGCGACGATTCCGTCAGTTTGGGCCGGCGTTTATTGAACCACGCCCTTGGCGGCAGCCGTAAACTGGCCGAGGTGCCGCCGGAAAATATCCAGCATGAACTGGACCGGATGAAACTGGCCTCCCTGGACGATCTGCTGGCGGAAATCGGCCTGGGCAACGCCATGAGCGTGGTGATTGCCCGTAATCTGCAGGGCGACCAGTCCAATATGGCGCCGTCCGGCGCCTCCGTTTCCGGTCCCAAAACCCTGCCGATCAAAGGCGCGGAAGGCGTGCTTATCACCTTTGCCAAATGCTGCCGCCCTATTCCCGGCGATCCGATTATCGCCCATGTCAGCCCGGGTAAAGGGCTGGTGGTTCATCATGAATCCTGCCGCAATATCCGCGGCTACCAGAAAGAAGCGGAAAAATTCATGGCGGTGGAATGGGATCTGGATACCGAGCAGGAGTTTATCGCCGAGATTAAAGCGGATATGTTTAATCACCAGGGCGCGCTGGCCAACCTGACCGCGGCTATCAATGCCGCCGATTCCAATATCCAAAGCCTGAACACCGAAGAGAAAGACGGGCGGGTCTATAGCGCGTTTATCCGCCTGACCGTGCGCGACCGTGTCCATCTGGCGAATATTATGCGTAAAATACGCGTTATGCCGGATGTCATCCGGGTCACCCGTAACCGCAACTAACAACCTGGCCGCCAACCGGCGCGACATCATGGCCGTTCCGCCATTGCGGGCCAGTTTACCTGCCACGGAGTGCTGAATGATGGAAGGCCGTCTGCTGAATGCCATACCGCTGAGTTCGCTTTCAGGGGTCGGCCCCGCCCAGTCGGCAAGGCTTGCGCGGCTTGGCCTGGAAAACCTGCAGGACCTGCTGCTGCATCTGCCCTCGCGCTACGAGGATCGCACCCGTCTCTACCCCATTGGCGATGCGCTGCCCGGCATGTTTGTCACCGTGCAGGGCGAGGTGCTGGCCTGCGATATCAGCTTTGGCCGGCGGCGCATGTTGACCTGCCGCATGCGCGACGACAGCGGCATGATGACCCTGCGGTTTTTCAACTTTAACGCCGCGATGAAAAATAGCCTGGCTCCCGGCCGGCGCGTTACCGCCTATGGCGAAATCCGCCGCGGCCAGCAGGGCGCCGAAATTATCCATCCTGAATATCATGTGCTCGGCGATCATGACGACGTCACCCTCGCGCCGTCGTTAACTCCCGTCTATCCCACCACCGAAGGCGTGCGCCAGGCGACGTTGCGCAGCCTGACAGACCAGGCGCTGACCCTGCTTGATACCTGTCCGATTGCCGAGCTGCTGCCGCCGGAGCTGAGCCGGGGCCTGATAAGCCTGCCCGACGCCCTGCGCACTCTGCACCGTCCGGCGCCGGACATTTCGCTCGCCGATCTGGAGCTGGGCAAACACCCGGCGCAACGGCGGCTGATCCTGGAGGAGCTGCTGGCCCATAATCTCAGTATGCTGGCGGTGCGGGCTGGGGTACGCAAGGAGCTGGCGCTGGCGCTGACCGCCGATCATCATCTCAAGCAGCAATTCCTCGGCCGGCTGCCCTTCGCGCCCACCGGCGCCCAGCAACGGGTGGCGACGGAAATCGAGAGCGACCTGGCTCTACCCGTGCCGATGATGCGTCTGGTGCAGGGCGACGTCGGCTCGGGTAAAACCCTGGTGGCGGCCCTGGCGGCGCTGCGAGCCATTGCCCAGGGCAAGCAGGTGGCCTTGATGGCGCCCACCGAACTGCTGGCCGAGCAGCATGCGCAAACGTTTCGCAACTGGTTTGAGCCATTGGGCATTGAGGTGGGCTGGCTGGCCGGCAAACAAAAAGGCAAGGCGCGTATTGCCCAGCAAGATGCCATCGCCGCCGGCAGGGTGGCGATGGTGGTGGGTACCCATGCCATTTTCCAGGAACAGGTGCAATTCTCGGGGCTGGCGCTGGTGATTATCGACGAGCAGCACCGCTTTGGCGTGCATCAGCGCCTGGCATTATGGGAGAAGGGCCTGGCGCAGGGGTTCCATCCCCACCAGCTCATCATGACCGCCACCCCCATCCCGCGCACGCTCGCCATGACCGCCTACGCCGATCTGGATACCTCGGTTATCGATGAGCTGCCCCCCGGCCGCACGCCCGTGACCACGGTGGCCATTCCCGACACCCGGCGCGAAGATGTCATCCAGCGGGTGCGCCAAGCCTGCTTACAGGAGCAGCGCCAGGCCTATTGGGTCTGCACCATCATCGAGGAATCCGATCTGCTGGAAGCCCAGGCGGCGCAGGCCACCTGGGAGGGGCTCGCCGCCGCCCTGCCGGAACTGACCGTCGGGATGGTGCATGGGCGCATGAAATCACAGGAAAAACAGCAGATTATGCAGGCATTCAAGGCCGGTGAGGTTCACTTGCTGGTGGCGACCACCGTTATTGAGGTTGGCGTCGATGTGCCCAACGCCAGCCTGATGATTATCGAGAACCCGGAACGCCTGGGACTGGCGCAGCTGCATCAGCTGCGCGGCCGCGTGGGACGCGGCGCGGTGGCCTCGCACTGTGTGCTGCTCTATAAATCGCCCCTGAGCAAAACCGCGCAGCGGCGTCTACAGGTGCTGCGGGATACCAACGACGGTTTTATCATCGCGCAACAAGATCTGGAGATCCGCGGCCCCGGGGAATTGCTGGGCACGCGCCAGACCGGCAACGCGGAATTCAAAGTGGCCGATCTGCTGCGCGACCAGGCCATGATCCCGGAAGTCCAGCGGCTGGCGCGCCATATCCACCAACACTATCCCGCCGCCGCCCAGGCGCTGATTGAGCGCTGGATGCCGGAGCGCGTGCGCTATACCAACGCCTGAGCCATAAGTATTCCCTCTTGTTCCCTCCTGCCGGCATCGGCACCCGGGGCGCCGGCCTGAAATCTGCGCCGGCATTGACCTATATCAACCGGCGCGGGCGCAGGTCGCGAGCAATCGTTTGCTTTTAAAAACAGGATGATTAAAATGCCTCCTTTGCCGCCCAGGAATGTTTCCCCCCATGACCATGCCAGCCACTGACGTTGATGACGCGCCGATTCCCGTTGCCAAAAGCGAGCTGATTTATCACCTCGACGATCGTCCGCCGCTGGCGGAAACCCTGTTTGCCGCCTGCCAGCATCTGCTGGCCATGTTTGTCGCCGTGATTACGCCCGGCCTGTTAATCTGCCAGGCGCTGGGGCTCCCGGCGCAGGACACGCAGCATATTATCAGCATGTCGCTGTTTGCCTCCGGCCTGGCCTCACTGCTGCAAATCAAGACCTGGGGACCGGTGGGATCGGGCCTGCTGTCCATCCAGGGCACCAGCTTTAACTTTGTCACGCCGCTTATCATGGGCGGCCTGGCGCTGAAAAACGGCGGCGCCGATGTGCCCACGATGATGGCGGCCCTGTTCGGCACGCTGATGGTGGCGTCCTGCACGGAAATTTTATTATCCCGCGTACTGCACCTGGCCCGGCGCATCATTACGCCGCTAGTATCGGGTATCGTGGTGATGATTATCGGCATTTCCCTGATCCAGGTCGGCCTGACTTCCATCGGCGGCGGTTTCGCCGCCATGGGCGATCATACCTTCGGCGCGCCGAAAAACCTGATGCTGGCGGGCGTGGTGCTGCTGGTCATCATCCTGCTCAATCGTCAGCGCAATCCCTATCTGCGGGTCGCCTCGCTGGTGATCGCCATGGCGGTGGGCTATCTGGCGGCCTGGATGATGGGCATGTTGCCGCAGACCGCTCCCGCGCCGGCGCAATCCATAATCATGGTGCCGACCCCGCTGTATTACGGCCTGGGTTTTGACTGGGATCTGCTTATCCCGCTGATGCTGGTATTTATGGTCACTTCGCTGGAGACCATCGGCGATATTACCGCCACCTCCGACGTCTCGGAACAGCCGGTACGCGGCCCCATCTATATGCGGCGCCTGAAAGGCGGCGTGCTGGCCAACGGCCTGAATTCAATGCTGTCGGCCGTGTTCAACACTTTCCCAAACTCCTGTTTCGGTCAAAATAACGGCGTCATCCAACTGACCGGCGTCGCCAGCCGTTATGTTGGTTTTGTGGTGTCGCTGATGCTGATTGCGCTGGGGCTGTTTCCGGTGGTCAGCGGCTTTGTACAGCATATTCCCGAGCCGGTGCTGGGCGGCGCGACTATCGTCATGTTCGGCACCATCGCCGCGTCCGGCGTACGTATCGTATCCCGTGAACGGCTTAATCGCCGCGCCATTATGATTATCGCCCTATCGTTGGCGGTAGGGCTGGGCGTGTCGCAGCAGCCGCTGATTTTGCAGTTCGCGCCGCAGTGGCTGAAGACCCTGATGTCCTCCGGCATTGCCGCCGGCGGCATTACCGCCATCATCTTGAATTTATTGTTCCCGCCGGAACATAATTAATTAGTTAGCTATCATTTTTTTGCGGTCGCCGTATCAATACGGCGGCTTTTTTTTGTCTGAAGCACATTGGCTATTGAGAAGCCCCGTTAATTACGGCATAAACTGGGTAACCTTTATGACAGCTATGGATTTGAGCAATGAAATTTATTGGGAAACTCTTATTATCAATACTTTTGATAGTGCTATTGATAATTATCCTGATCTACGTGTTGCTGCAAACCACCTGGGGCGCCGGCTGGGTTAGCCGGTTAGTCACCCAGCATACCGGCTACCAATTATCGTTTAATAAGATCACCCACAACTGGTCCGATCCGGGCGACATTTATTTCGACAACATCTCTTTCGGGCAAAAAGAACGCCGGGCTACGCTTGTGGCCAAACGGCTGGTGGCCGGATTCAGCATCCGCCAATTCACCGATCCCTATCACTTCTACCGCATCCAGCTGCAGGACGGCACCCTAAACCTGGACCCCGCCTCGCTGGCATTCCCGCTGCAGGCGGATGTGCTGCAGCTCAATGGCATGGCCATCCAGTCCCCTTACGGCGGCTGGGAGCTGAACGGTCAAAACGTCAATGCCGGCATCACTCCCTGGCAACCGCAGACCGGCTTTCCCTTGGGGCGTAACGCCCGTTTCCAGATCAGCGCCCGTTCCCTCACCCTTAACGGCATCCCGGCGGAAAACGTCCTGGTGCAGGGCGAAATCAATAATAACCAGCTGCGGCTGGATAATCTGGGCGCCGATTTATCCCAGGGGGAATTAACCGGCAATGCGCGGCGGGACGAAGACGGCGCCTGGCAGGTGGATAACCTGCGCCTGAGCAATGTACGCATGCAGACCACGCAAAGCCTGGATGAGTTTCTGCGCCAGCTATCGGAGGTGCCTAAAATCACCATCCATCGCTTCGATTTAATTGATGCGCGTATGGAAGGCAAGAACTGGGCCTTTAGCGATCTGGATTTAACCCTGCGCAATATTACCTTTCAGGATGGCGACTGGTCGTCGGATGACGGTAGCCTGTCGTTTAACGCCAGCGACCTGATTAACGGCGCCGTGCATTTAAACGATCCCATAGCCAATATGACCCTGTCGCCGCAGGGCATCGAAATACGCCAGTTCAGCGGGCGCTGGCAGGGGGGACTGATGCGCACCTCGGGTCGCTGGCTGCGGGACGGCCAGCGTCTGGAATTGGACGAATTCATGGTGGCTGGGCTGGAATATACCTTGCCCGGGCAATGGCTGGACAGTTGGCTGCAACCCCTGCCCTCGTGGCTGGCCGACGTGCAGGTGAACAAATTTACCGCCAACCGCAATCTGCTGATAGATATTAATCCCGCGTTTCCATTTCAAATCACCGCGCTGGACGGCTATGGCAAAAACCTGGTATTGGCGCGGGATCATCAATGGGGCATCTGGTCCGGCAGCCTGACCCTTAACGGCAGCGACGCCACCTTTAATAAAATCGATGTCCGGCGCCCGTCGCTGGCGTTAACCGCCGACCAGGGCAGGATCGCCGTCACCGAACTGAGCGCCTTTGCCGGCGAGGGGCTGTTTGAGGCCACGGCGGTGATCAACCAGCAGGGCGAACGGGGATTTACCCTGAATCTTAACGGACGGGCGGTGCCGTTAAACATACTGCAGCGCTGGGGCTGGCCCGTGGCGCCCTTGCCGGGCAACGGCAATACGCAGCTCACGCTGGCCGGGAAAATGCCCGCCAACGCGCCGTTTAAACCCACCCTGAACGGCAGGCTGCATGCGCTGAACGTACAGGGCCAAACGGTGGATCAAACCATGGTCAACGGAGAACTGGCGCCGGCAGCGCCGTAAACGGCATGACTTGTCCCTCATGCCCACTTTTTGCCCATATTAGCCGGCCTGGGAGCCGCCGCGCTCCAGCGGCTTGTCCGGCGCTGGCGGCAATACCAGGTAAACGCCTTTGAATATGGCGCCTTTATCTTCATTGCCGAACAACTCGACCTCAAGCTGTACCCGCGCCTTGCGTCCGCGCGCCAGGCGATCGAGATCGCCGCTCAGCGAACCCAGATCCGCCACGGCGCAGGGCCGGCCGGTCACCGGGGTGAGATAGCGGATATGGGCATCGGCCAGGATAATAGTGCCGCCCAATTGGCGCTCACGCAGCAATAGCCATATCAGCCCCCAGCCGGTCAGGGTCGCCAGCGAAAACAGGCTGCCGGCAAACAGGGTATGGTGGGGATTCTGGTTACCGGTTTCAGGCATGGTGGTCATAAACTTCTGGCCGGTGTACTGGCTGATGCGCACGCCCATCTTTTCGCTGAGCGGAATATGCTGGTACCAAGCCTGCTGCAATTGGCCGCACCAGTCCGGCCGGTGCAAAATATCATCCAGTGTCACGATGGGCTTGATCATTAAAAAATGGCGTATCGGCGTGGTGGACGGCACCGTGATTTCGCCCTGGTTGATAAACCCCAGCTTGGCGAAGAAGTCCACCGCGTCCTCGCGCGCGCTGCAGACCACCCGTTTGACCCCTTCCTGGCGCGCCACGGACTCCAGCGTCATGGCCACCAGCGTGCCCAGGCCTTTATCCTGTACCTGAGGGTCGACCGCCAGGAACCGGATGGAGGCTTCATTGTCGGCATTGATGTACAGCCGGCCGATGGCCACCGGCTTGCCGTTTTCGTCGACCACCATCTGGTGATGCGCCGTCGCGTCATAGGCGTCCCTTTCGGAACCTTGCGGCTGATGCAACGGCTTGCGTAGCATTTCCCAGCGGAACTGATAGTAGTCGCTGAGTTCTTGTTCGGTGTGTGGAACGCGCAGGTGATACATGCCATGTTCTCTCTATAAAGGGCTTTAACGTCTTATACCTGAAGCCAGAAGGTCACCGGGCCGTCATTCACCAGCGAGACCTGCATATCAGCGCCGAAGCGGCCGGTCTCGGTCCTGATATCCTTCTTACGGCAGCAGTCGTTAAAATACTCATACAGTTCTTCGGCCAGGGCGGGCGGGGCGGCGTGCGAAAAGCCGGGGCGCAGCCCCTTATCGGTTTGCGCCGCCAGCGTGAACTGGGATACTACCAGCACGTCGCCGCCGGCCTGGCGGACATTAAGATTCATTTTACCCTGCCCGTCGCCGAAGATGCGGTAGGCCAAAACGCGCTCGCATAACGTTGCCGCCTTTTGCCTGTCGTCATCCCGTTCGACGCCGAGCAGGATCAGCAAACCGGGGCCGATGGCGCCCACGCTTAAGCCCCCGATGGCGACATCCGCGCGCAACACCCGTTGTATCAAGGCAATCATCGCGATAACCGCTCCTCTTGCCGCAACCGCCGGTGCTCCGTCAGCGAGGCGGTGATCTCCGCCCCCAGTAATACAATACACCAGCTCCAATAGACCCAAAGAAATAAGATGGGTATCACCGCCAGCACGCCGTAAATCAGCTGATACGATGGGAACATGGTGACATATAAGCCGAAGGCCTTTTTACCCAGTTCGAACAGCGCGCCCGCCACCACCGCGCCGATCAGGGCATCCCGGCCGGGAACGCGCACCGTGGGCACGACGCAATACAATAACCAGAATGAGGCGCAGGAAAGCACCAACGGGAATATCCGCAGCACCAGGGTGACGAATGTCGTGGTGCCGGTATTGTTAAGCCAGGTCAGGGAGATTAAATATGAGCTTATCACCATACTGGCGCCGGTCAGTATCGGCCCCAGCGTCAACACCATCCAGTAAACCGCGAAAGAGAAAATGATCGGCCGCTTGTTTTTGCTGCGCCAGATGGTGTTCAGCACCGTATCGACCGAATAAATCAGCAACAGCGCGGTCACGATAAGCCCGCAGGTTCCCACCGCCGTCATCTGGCTGGTATTAAGGATAAACTGCTCGAGATAGCGCTGGATAACGTCGCCGGTGGCCGGCATGAAGTTATGGAAGATAAACGACTTCAGCTGGACGCTGGCGCCGGAAAAGACCGGAAAGGCGGCGATAAGCGCAAATACGACGGTAACCAGCGGCACCAGCGAAAGCAGGGATACATAGGCCAGATGGCCGGCCAGCACCGTCATCCCGTCATGGTCGATACGTTTATATAACAGGGAACAGAACGAGAAAAAACGGATAAATTTTTTCCGATAAGCAGCTCTCATCGCCACAGCCTCCCCGATGAATACGCCACTTACGCAAAATAAGCGGGTATTACGCCCGGATCCGTTACATGAACCGACTGTAAGCCAATGCTTTGCGCGCCCTTGATATTCTCGGCGTTATCATCGAAGAAAACCGCGTCCTGGGCGCTTACCCCTTCCTGCTCGAGCACGGCGCGATAAATCGCCGGGTCGGGTTTGCGCATGCCCAGGTCCTGCGATAAATAGAGCTTATCCACGCACTGCTGGATCTCGGGATACTGGCTCGGCCAATAGTCGCAGTGCAAACGGTTGGTATTGGACAATATCACTACCCGGTGGCCCTGTTCGCGCAGGCGATGGATGATGTCGATGACCTCGGGACGCACGCCGACGAACACCGCCTGCCAGCCGGCGGTAAACTGCTCAAAACTCAGGGCGATGCCCAATTCATTGCAGATCAGGGCGGCAAACGCCTCATCGGTAATATCGCCCCTTTCGTGCTGCTCGAAAGCATCGCCCATGACGAACTGTTTCTTCAGACGGGCCAGGGGCACACCGCTGAGATTACTCCATACACCCAACACGCGGTTGAAATCGATATCTATCACGACATTACCTAAATCAAAGATATAAAGCATGGCTCCCTCCCGATCTTTCATCATGTTCCCACTGTAGCGGGAAAAGGGCCAACTGAACAGCCATGAACACGCATTCGGATGCTTTCGCCGGCCGGCCGTTGACCCCAGCCATGCCGATTCGGTTGTGCCGCGTCCTGAAGGCTAACCGGCCAGTCCGGTCTCCACGCTGAATTCCCGCGTCGCGCCCGGCTCCAGCGCAATCAGTGTGCCGGCCCGGCTGGCGGCGATATGGCCTTCGGGACGGCAGGTGGCCGGCAGGATAAACGCCGCCACTTTTTGATCGCCGTTATGGAGTATCCAGCGCGTGGCATGGTTAAACTGCGCCGTATCGAAACGGGTGACAAAGCGCGGCCCCGTCCCCGGCGCCTGCATAACACATTCCACCCGATCGGTATAGGTTGCCAGGTTGTCGGCAAAAAAGACAATTTCCGGATCGTAGAACTGCGGTTGGTCCAGCGCCTTAAGCGCCGACGGATCGCGGGCCAGCCCGGCGGTATATTCCAGCCATTGCGGCGTGGGGTGCACATGGCCTGGAATCGAGGTACGCAGCGCAAACGCCGCGGCAGGAATATTCTGGCTGAAGGTCGCCAGGGGAACATAGGCGTAGTTCATATGGCACATATACTGGAGCGGCATCGGCACGCTGGCCAGATTGGTGACCCGCATGGCGATGGTCATCAGTGTCGCGCCGGCGCCCAGCCTGACCGAGGGCGACGCCAGGTAATGATCACCAAAGCCTTTAACATATTCATAGCCGCCGCCCAGG
Source organism: Sodalis sp. C49 (assembly GCF_046352915.1). Classification (NCBI taxonomy): domain Bacteria; kingdom Pseudomonadati; phylum Pseudomonadota; class Gammaproteobacteria; order Enterobacterales; family Bruguierivoracaceae; genus Sodalis; species Sodalis sp. C49. Next base: position 3,595,442 of record NZ_CP163303.1, read on the forward strand.
GTTACGCTGTCGCCATCCACCAGCAGGAAAGCGCTGTCCATACGTGCGCAGGGCATTTCGCCATGCAGGGGATGGGTATCTTCCGGCGCCGGGCAGCCGTTGCTCAGCAGGCCGGAGTGGAACGCAAAGCAGCCATAGGTATCCACCACCGACTCGCCCCATTTGGGCTCGCTAAAGGGGTTCTCCATGCGCAGGCTATGGCCGTCGAACTGCGCGTCCCATACCATCTGCCCGTAAAAGGGCAGCAGGGTGATAAACCCCCGGCTATTGCGCAGGGTCACGGCCTCGATACCCGAAGGATAGGTAAATAACGTGACGCTAAGTTCACCATTCTCCACCAGACGAAACGGCTGTCCGGTGAATTGCTGGCGCGTAAGATGAATAACAGCGGCCATAATATTGACTCCTTGCTTAAAGTTGGTTATCCATCATCGATTCCGCGGTCGCGATTCGCGGTTGTTTATTGCGCAGTTCGCCCCAGAAATAGTAACCGACATAGGCAAAGCACAATAATGACACGCCGAACGCCTGTTTCATCGACCCGAGATGATCGGAGACATACCCCTGGATTGCCGGCACCACGGCGGCGCCGACGATGGCCATAACGATCACCGCGCCGGCCACTTCGGTATATTTATTATCCACCGTATCGAGCGTGCCGGCATAAATGGTGGCCCAGCAGGGTCCGAACAGTACGCTGACAAATACCGCGGCATAGACGGCGGTGAAGTTCGGCACCAGCACCACATAGGCCAGCGTCGCCACGCCCAGGATAGAATAGGCGATAAGGACTTTTTGCGGGGTAAAGCGCGTCATCAGGAAATTGGCGACAAATTTACCGATAAAAAAACAAATAAAGCTGTAAATCATAAAGTTGGACGCGTCACGCTCATTTACCGCCCCCAGGTTCAGCGCCAAACGGATGGTAAACGACCATACGGCCACCTGCATGCCCACATAGAGAAACTGCGCCGCGATGCCCTTGCGAAAGCGCGCATTGCCGGCAAGATAACGCAGCGTTTCGCCCATGCCGGGCGCGGCGCGGCGGTTTTGCTTATCGGGCTGCGGTTTGCAGTGGGGATACCGGGTGAGCATAAACAGCACCATCACCACCACCAGCACCATAATCAGGTATTTATAGGGTTCCAGGGTCAGTTCCAGCATATTGAGACGGAACTGATGCACCTGCTCCGGCGTCATTGCGGCCATTTGGCTGCTTAAACTGCCGCCTTCCTGAAACACCAGGTATTTCCCCAGCACAATACCCATCAGCGCGCCGATGGGATAAAACGTCTGGCTGATGTTCAGCCGCAGGGTCGCGTAATCGCGATGACCGATCATCGAGCTGTAGGTATTGGCCGCGGTCTCAAGAAAGCTTAAGCCGATGGCGATGGCAAAAATGGCCGCCAGGAACATGGTATAGGTGGCCATATGGGAGGCGGGATAGAACAGTACGCAGCCGATGATATACAGCGACAGGCCGATCATAATGGCCATTTTGTAGCTGCTTTTGCGGATAACCATCGACGCCGGGATGGCAATCAGGAAATAACCGCCGTAAAAGGCGCTTTGCACCAGGGCGCTGGCAAAATCGCTCAATGCGAACACCGTTTTGAACTGGGTGATCAGGATATCGTTAAGGCTGGCGGCGCAGCCCCATAGCGGAAACAGGCAGGACAGCAGGATAAATTGAAACAACGGTGTTTTGTTTAAATAGCCGTCAGGCATTTGTACCGTATTGTGGCGCATGATGTTATTCCTGATGAAGGGTGGCAAGGAAATCATGGAACTGGGAAGCCTCGGCATAGGAACGCTGGGTGCCTTTACCCCGGACGCTGTAGGCGGCATAGGCGGACGCGTAGCGCATGGCCTGTTTGATATCGCCGCGCGCGACAAAATAATGCGCAAAACAGCCGATAAACGCATCGCCGGCGCCGCTGGTATCCACGGCGTCGACCGGTACCGGATCGACCCGGTACACCTCGTTGCCGCTTAGCCACATCGAGCCGCGATGCCCCATGGTAATAATCAGGTTCTTCAATCCTTTGGCCAGCAGCGAACGGCCGGCCAGCAGGATATGCTCCTCGCTGTCCACCGGCATGCCGGTCAGAATTTCCAGCTCTGTCTCGTTAGGCATAAAAAAGTCGCACCGGCAGGCATACGCGATATCCAGTTCCCGGGTGGCGGGCGCCGGATTAAGGATTACGGGAACCTGATGCCGGGCGGCAAAATCAATGGCGTGATAGACGGTGGCGAGCGGAATTTCCAGTTGCAGGATAATCAGCCGGCAGCCCTTGAGCTGTTCCGCCGCCCGATCGATGTCCTGCGCGCCGAGGTGATCGTTGGCGCCTTTGATAATCAGGATGCGATTATGTGAATCTGGATCGACAAAAATCGGCGCTACGCCGCTGGATACGCCCGCCACCGTTTCCACATAGCGCGTATCGACCCCATGGCGCACCAGGTTGTTAACGGTATTGTCCGCAAAGAGATCCTCGCCGACTTTACTGATCATCATCACCTCCGCCCCCAGCTTGGCGGCGGCTACCGCCTGATTGGCGCCTTTGCCGCCGCAGCCGATTTCAAAACCGGGGGCTTCCAGCGTTTCCCCGGTTTTAGGCATCTCTTTGATATAGGTGATTAAATCCACCATGTTGGAACCGATAACTGCGATATCCATAATTATTAGCCCTCATATTTTTAACCTTATTCAATGTTATTTTATTAACACTAACAAGACAAAAATGTTAGTAACATGACAATGATCACATCGTTTAATGAAAATTAAATTGCCACATGCCTATTGTAAGAGGCTTCTGTAATGTTATTATTCTCACATTATTATCGTGATAATACACATAAAGGACATTAACATGACTTCCCCTGAAATCGATTTTGCCCCTTACATCGACCATACCCTGCTGGCGCAGGATGCCACCGAAGCGCAGATCACCACGTTATGCGGCGAGGCTAAACAGTGCGGATTTTATGCGGTCTGCGTCAATTCCGGGTATGTGCCGCTTGCCGCGCGCTTGCTGCGCGACAGCCCGGTAAAAGTCTGCTCGGTGATCGGTTTTCCGTTGGGCGCCGGCCTGACCGCCGCCAAGGCGTTCGAGGCGCAGGCGGCGATTGCGGCGGGTGCGCAGGAAATAGATATGGTGATTAACGTCGGTTGGCTCAAAAGCGGCAATATTGACGCGGTAACCGCCGATATCCGCGCGGTCCGCGAGGTTTGCGCGGCTATTCCGTTGAAGGTAATATTGGAAACCTGTTTGTTGAGTTCACCACAAATTGTCGCGGTTTGCCGGATATGCCGCGAACTGAAGGTGGCGTTTGTGAAAACATCCACCGGCTTCAGCACCGGCGGCGCAAAAGAAGAACATGTCAGGCTGATGCGCGAAACCGTCGGCGAGGGTATGGGCGTAAAGGCCTCCGGCGCCGTACGCGATCGCCAGACCGCCACCGCCATGATCCTGGCCGGCGCCACCCGAATCGGCACCAGTTCAGGTGTCGCGATCGTATCGGGCAAGGCGTCCGCCAGCGACTATTAATTTCTGAGAACCCGGCGGAAATCGGGTCTGATAACGCAGGATGTCATATGGAAACGCGGCGCGAAGAAAGGATTAATAAACTGATACTCGCCCTGAAGCGGGAAGATAAGCTTCATTTGAAAGATGCCGCCGTCCTGCTGGGCGTCTCGGAGATGACCATCCGCCGCGATCTCAGCGCCGAACCCGCGCAGGTCGTACTGCTGGGCGGTTACGTGGTTAACGATCCGCGCAATAATAACGTTACCCACTATTTTGTTTCGGATCAAAAAGCCAAGCACGTTGAGGAAAAAACCCTTACCGGCCGCCTGGCGGCGGCGCTGATCGAGCCGGACGACACGGTTTTTTTCGACTGCGGCACCACCACCCCGTTTATCATCGATGCGATTGACGATGACCTGGCGTTTACCGCCGTCTGCTATTCCCTGAATACTTTCCTGGCGTTACAAGATCATCCTAATTGCAAAGTGATCTTATGCGGCGGCGAGTTCCACCCCGCCAACTGCATCTTTACGCCGCTGACCCAATATTCCATCCTGGATAATATCCGCCCCGATAAAGCGTTTATCTCCGCGGCGGGTATTGATATCGGTTTCGGCGCCACCTGCTTTAACTTTGACGAACTCACCATGAAGCATCGCGCGTTGTCCATGTCGCAGCAGGCGATCCTGGTGGCCGATCACAGTAAATTCGACAACATCAAACCTGCCTTTATCGGTGCTTTATCCTTGTTCCATACCCTGATAACCGACCAATCGCCGCCGCCGAAATTTCATGAGTATTGCCAACAGCATGACATCAGGCTGCTTTATCGCCGGGAATAGCTGAACGACGGGCAAAAAAATGCCGGGCTGCTTACGCAGACCGGCATTGTTACGTTATCGCCGCCTGGGCCGACGGGTTTAAGCTTCTTTACCCGAACGGTTAGCGCGTTTACGGTCATTTTCGGTCAAATGACGTTTACGTAAACGCACGGACAGCGGTGTCACTTCCACCAGTTCATCATCATCGATAAACTCCAGGGCCTGTTCCAGCGACATCTTGATCGGGGTCACCAGCGTCGTGGCCTCATCGGTGCCGGAAGCACGCATGTTGGTCAGTTTTTTACCTGTCAGGCAGTTTACCGTCAGGTCGTTGGAACGGGTGTGGATGCCGATAATCTGGCCTTCGTACACTTCCGCGCCGTGGCCCAGGAACAAACGGCCGCGATCCTGCAGGCTGTACAAGGCATAGGCTACCGCTTTGCCCTGGCCGTTGGAAATCATCACGCCGTTCTGGCGTTGGCCGATTTCACCCGGACGGACATCGTCATAATGACTGAACGACGAATACAGCAGGCCGGTGCCGGACGTCATGGTTAAAAAGTCGGTACGAAAACCAATCAAGCCGCGGCTGGGGATGATGTAATCAAGACGGATGCGTCCTTTGCCATCCGGCAGCATATCGCGCATTTCACCTTTACGGATGCCCATGGCTTCCATAACCGGGCCCTGGTTCTGTTCTTCGATATCCAGGGTAACCTGTTCGAACGGCTCTTGTTTCTTGCCGTCGACGGTACGATAGATAACTTTCGGGCGCGATACGGCGATTTCAAAACCTTCACGCCGCATGTTTTCGATCAGCACCGACAAATGCAGCTCGCCGCGGCCCGAGACCAGGAAGGTATCCGGATCGACGGTTTCTTCCACGCGCAGGGCCACGTTGTGCACCAGCTCTTTGTTCAGGCGCTCAAGGATCTGGCGGGAGGTGACGTATTTGCCTTCCTTGCCGCAGAACGGCGAGGTGTTGACGCCGAACGACATGGAAACGGTAGGTTCGTCCACCGTCAGCGGCGGCAACGCTTCGACCAGGGCCTGATCGCAAATGGTATCGGAGATATTCAGCTCGCCAAGGCCGGTAACGGCGATGATATCACCCGCTTCCGCCAGCTTGGACTCGATGCGCAGCAGGCCCATATGGCCCAGTACCTGGCCCACTTTGCCGTTGCGACGCTTACCTTCATGGTCGATGATGGTAACAGACTGGTTCGGTTTAACCGAGCCGCGTTTGATGCGGCCGATACCGATGACGCCAACATAGCTGTTGTAGTCAAGCTGCGAAATCTGCATCTGGAACGCGCCGTCGCTGTCGACGTTCGGCGCTTCGACGTTCTTGACGATGGATTCAAACAGCGGGGTCATGTCGCTGGCCATGTTCTCGTGCTCATAGCCCGCAACACCGTTTAACGCGGAGGCATATATGATCGGAAAATCCAGTTGCTCATCGGTTGCGCCGAGGTTGACAAATAAATCAAACACCTGGTCCACTACCCAATCAGGGCGGGCGCCGGGACGGTCGACTTTATTGATGACCACAATGGGTTTGAGACCATAGGCAAAGGCTTTCTGGGTCACGAACCGGGTTTGCGGCATGGGTCCGTCCATGGCGTCGACCAGCAGCAATACCGAGTCAACCATGGACATCACGCGCTCAACCTCGCCGCCGAAATCGGCATGTCCGGGGGTATCAACGATGTTGATACGGTAGTCGTGCCAGTTAATAGCGGTATTTTTAGCGAGGATGGTAATCCCGCGCTCTTTCTCCAAATCGTTGGAGTCCATGACGCGCTCGGTGGCGTCGTTGCGGTCACCCAATGTTCCGGATTGTTGCAACAGCTTATCGACCAGGGTAGTTTTACCATGGTCGACGTGCGCGATGATGGCGATGTTACGCAAATTTTCGATCACAACTTTGCCTCAGGCATTAGAAATAGCGCGTTATTGTACACGTAATAAGCGAGGGACTAAACAAGATCGCGACGATCTCTGCATTTGCGTCATTTTTGACGCTTCGTCATCCCTTTCTCAGTGCATTATTTCACCTCGCCCCATTTATTGCACCAAAATAGTGCCCACTTACTGCCCAAATGCACTAATATAGCGCTATCCCACCAATCTGGTGCAGGCGGACTTTGGTTAATAAGGCCGGAAACGCGGCCCTTCTCATCATTTTGGCAATGTTGGCACACTTTTAGCTACTGTTTATACCAGTCCAGTTTAGCCTAGCCCAGCTAAGTTAAATAAAATTCGATCCATACGATTTCGTTCCACGACGACAATGGCACATCCGGGAGAATACAAGTTATGTCCGCTGAACACGTTTTGACGATGCTTAACGAGCACGAAGTAAAATTCGTCGACCTGCGTTTCACTGATACGAAAGGTAAAGAACAGCACGTCACTATACCAGCCCATCAGGTAGATGCCGACTTCTTTGAAGATGGAAAAATGTTTGACGGCTCCTCCATTGGCGGCTGGAAAGGCATTAACGAGTCCGACATGGTGCTGATGCCCGATGCCAGCACGGCGATGCTCGACCCCTTCTATGAAGAAACCACCCTGATTATCCGTTGCGACATCCTTGAGCCTGCCACCATGCAAGGCTACGATCGCGACCCGCGTTCCATCGCCAAACGCGCCGAAGAGTTTCTGAAAACCTCCGGCATTGCCGATACCGTGCTGTTCGGGCCGGAACCTGAATTTTTCCTGTTTGACGATATCCGCTTTGGTTCGTCAATTTCCGGTTCCCATGTCGCTATTGACGACGTTGAAGCCGCATGGAATACCGATAAAGTTTACGAAGGCGGCAATAAAGGCCATCGTCCCGGCATCAAAGGCGGTTATTTCCCGGTTCCCCCGGTGGATTCATCACAGGATCTGCGTTCCGCCATGTGTTTGACCCTGGAAGAAATGGGCCTGGTGGTTGAAGCTCATCACCATGAAGTCGCCACCGCCGGCCAGAACGAAATCGCCACCCGCTTCAACAGCCTGACGAAAAAAGCCGACGAGATCCAAATTTATAAATATGTCGTGCATAACGTTGCCCATGCCTTCGGCAAAACGGCGACCTTTATGCCGAAACCGATGTTCGGCGATAACGGCTCGGGCATGCACTGCCATATGTCGTTGACCAAAGACGGCAATAACCTGTTCTCCGGCGACAAGTACGGCGGCCTGTCCGAAACCGCCTTGTTCTACATTGGCGGCGTCATCAAACACGCCAAGGCCATCAACGCCCTGACCAACCCGACCACCAACTCCTACAAGCGTCTGGTCCCGGGATATGAAGCGCCGGTTATGCTGGCCTACTCCGCCCGCAACCGCTCAGCCTCCATCCGTATCCCGGTGGTCGCCAGCCCGAAAGCCCGTCGTATCGAAGTGCGCTTCCCGGACCCGGCCGCCAACCCATACCTGGCGTTTGCCGCCCTGCTGATGGCCGGTCTGGACGGGGTTATCAACAAAATCCATCCTGGCGATGCCATGGACAAAAACCTCTACGATCTGCCGCCGGAAGAAGCGAAAGAAATCCCACAGGTGGCCGGTTCGCTGGAAGAAGCCCTTAAGGCGCTGGACGCGGATCGCGAGTTCCTGACCCGTGGCGGTGTTTTCACCGACGACTCCATCGACGCCTATATCACTTTACGCACGGAAGAAGTAGACCGTATTCGCATGACGCCGCATCCGGTGGAATTCGAGCTGTATTACAGCGTATAACTTGACGTTTTTTTGTTGCCGTGGAAACTTTCAGCCCATCTTCGGATGGGCTTTTTTCTCCAGCAAAGCTTGCGCGCAGCCATGCGCATGACGACATAACGGACTAAATGCACTGGTAGAGTGCGGGAGACTGCTTTATGGCTACAGGCTCATTGCCCGATGCTGGGCAGATCCTTAATTCCCTGATCAACAGCATATTGCTGCTGGATAATGACCTTGCCGTTCATTACGCCAATCCGGCGGCGCAACAACTTTTAGCGCAAAGCTCGCGCAAGCTTTTTGGCACGCCGTTGCCTGAGCTGCTGGGCTATTTTTCGCTCAACGTCGAACTGATGCGCGAAAGCCTTAACGCCGGCCAGGGGTTTACCGATAACGAGGTCACGTTGGTGGTTGACGGGCGGGCGCATATCCTTTCCCTTACCGTGCAACGCCTGCCCGAGGATTTTTTCCTGATGGAGCTGGCGCCGATGGATAATCAGCGCCGCCTCAGCCAGGAACAGATTCAGCATGCCCAGCAGGTGGCGGCACGGGATCTGGTGCGCGGCCTGGCCCATGAAATCAAGAACCCGCTGGGCGGTCTGCGCGGCGCGGCGCAACTGCTGGCCAAAGCATTGCCCGATCCCTCGCTGTTGGAATACACCAAGGTGATCATTGAACAGGCCGACCGCCTGCGCAACCTGGTCGACCGATTGCTCGGGCCGCAGCAGCCCGGCATGCACGTTACGCAAAGCATTCACCAGGTGGCCGAGCGGGTTTTCCAACTGGTCTCGCTGGAAAAGCCGGATAACGTCACTCTCCTGCGGGATTACGATCCCAGCCTGCCTGAACTGGCTCACGATCCCGATCAAATGGAACAGGTATTGCTGAATATTACCCGTAATTCGCTGCAGGCGCTGGGTGAAGACGGTGGCACGATCACGATACGCACCCGTACCGCGTTCCAGTTAACGTTGCACGGCGTTCGTTATCGTTTGGTAGCGCGAATTGATATAGAAGACGACGGCCCGGGCGTACCGGCGCAATTACAGGATACGCTGTTCTACCCCATGGTCAGCGGCCGTGAGGGCGGGACCGGTTTAGGGTTATCCATTGCCCGCAGTCTTATCGATCAAAATTCGGGTAAAATTGAATTCAACAGTTGGCCGGGGCATACCGAATTTTCGGTGTTCCTGCCTATTCGCCAGTGAGGTCACTATGCAACGAGGGATAGTCTGGATCGTCGACGACGATAGCTCCATCCGCTGGGTGCTTGAACGCGCCCTCACTGGAGCCGGACTGACTTGCGCCACTTTTGAAGGCGGCAATGAAGTGCTGGAAGCGCTCTCCACCCAAACTCCGGACGTATTGTTATCAGATATCCGCATGCCAGGCATGGACGGCCTGGCATTACTCAAACAGATTAAACAGCGCCATCCGATGCTGCCGGTCATCATCATGACCGCACACTCCGATTTGGACGCCGCGGTCAGTGCTTACCAGCAGGGCGCGTTTGATTACCTGCCCAAGCCGTTCGATATCGATGAGGCGGTGGCGCTGGTTGAGCGCGCGGTCAGCCACTATCTGGAACAGCAGCAGCCGGCGCGCGCGCAGCCGCCTAATGGCCCGACTACCGATATCATTGGCGAGGCGCCGGCCATGCAGGACGTCTTCCGCATTATCGGACGCCTGTCCCGTTCCTCCATCAGCGTCTTGATTAACGGTGAATCCGGTACCGGTAAGGAACTGGTTGCCCATGCCCTGCACCGCCATAGCCCGCGCGCCAAGGCATCGTTCATCGCGCTGAATATGGCGGCGATCCCGAAGGATTTGATTGAATCGGAACTGTTCGGCCATGAGAAAGGCGCCTTTACCGGCGCCAATCAGGTACGCCAGGGACGTTTTGAGCAAGCGGACGGCGGTACCCTGTTCCTGGACGAAATCGGCGATATGCCGCTGGATGTCCAGACCCGCCTGCTGCGCGTATTGGCGGACGGCCAGTTTTACCGGGTCGGCGGTTATGCGCCGGTCAAAGTCGACGTCAGGATTATCGCCGCCACCCATCAGAATCTGGAGGTACGGGTGCAAGAGGGCAAATTCCGCGAGGATTTGTTCCATCGCCTGAACGTTATCCGGGTGCATTTACCGCCGCTGCGGGAACGGCGGGAGGATATTCCCCGCCTGGCGCGCTATTTCCTGCAGGTGGCGGCCAAGGAGCTGGGCGTTGAACCGAAAAACCTGCATCCGGAAACCGAAACCGCGCTGACCCGCCTGCCATGGCAAGGCAATGTCCGTCAGTTGGAAAATACCTGCCGCTGGCTAACCGTCATGGCCGCCGGCCAGGAAGTGTTGATCCAGGATCTGCCGCCGGAGTTATTTGAAAGCACGGCGCCGGACGCCACGGTTCAATCATTGCCGGACAGTTGGGCCACCCTGCTGGCGCAATGGGCGGACCGCGCCCTGCGTTCCGGTCACCAGAACCTGCTTTCCGAAGCCCAGCCGGAGATGGAAAGAACCCTGCTGACCACCGCCCTGCGCCACACCCAAGGTCATAAACAGGAAGCGGCCAGGCTGCTCGGCTGGGGCCGCAATACCCTGACGCGTAAGCTAAAAGAGCTGGGCATGGAATAAAAGTCCAGGTTTTATAACCTGGCGGAATAGCGGCGTAGAAAAAAGCAAAATAACGTGCAAAACGGCGTTATTTTGCCCTTTACATCCCGATTGCAGACAGTATGATCTTGTCGCTGACCGGGAGGAAGACCATGTTAGATTCATTAATCAATTTGCTGTCCCAGGGCGCGGATATGACCGCCGCGGTGGGCCATGCACCGCAAACCGCGCTGGCCGCCATTCTTTGCGCCGCGCTGCTTAACTTTTTCAGCTGATCAAATCACCCGCGAGAACTGGTGCTGGCGCGATTTAGTGCGCAGGTAAACGTCAAAGCACATGCAAATGTTGCGGATCAGCAGGCGACCTTTGGCCGTGACCGTAATCGCCCGGTCGGCCACAGCCACCAGCCCGTCGCGCTCCAGGGGCCGCAGCAGGGCGATGTCATCGGCGAAATACTCGTTAAAAACGATGCCATAGCGGCTTTCCAGCACATTAAAATCGATATAAAACTGACAAATCAACGCTTTGATCACATCACGCCGCAGACAGTCGTCTTCCGACAGCGCCACGCCGCGCCATAAGCCGTTGCCCTGGCGCGCAACGCTTGCCACATAGCTTTTCATCTCTTTCTGGTTCTGCGCATAACTATCCCCGATCATACTTATCGCCGAGATACCCAGCCCCAACAAATCACAGTCGCCCTGGGTGGTATAGCCCTGGAAATTGCGATGCAGCTTGCCGGCGCGCTGCGCCAGGGCTAATTCGTCGTCGGGGCGCGCAAAGTGATCCATGCCGATAAACTGGTAGCCCGCGTCGCATAACGCAGCAATGGAATACTGTAAAATGTCCATTTTCTGCGCGGCATCGGGTAAATCAGCGGTGTTAATTTTTCGCTGGGCGGCAAACAGCGCCGGCATATGCGCATAATTGAATACGCTCAGGCGCTGGGGGTTAAGCGTTATCACCCGTTCCAGGGTATGCCGGAAGCTTGCCAGCGTCTGGCGCGGCAACCCGTAAATCAGGTCGATATTGGTGGAAAGGAAACCCAGCGCCTTGGCGCGGCCGATCAGGTCGAAAATCAGCTGCTCGTCCTGCTCGCGGTTAACCAGCCGCTGGACCTCAGGGTTAAAATCCTGCACGCCCATGCTGATGCGGTTAAACCCTTCGCCATGCAGATGATCCATCATGTCCAGCGCGATATCGCGCGGGTCGATTTCAATGGACATTTCCGCGCCGGGGGCAAAGCGGAATTGCGCGCGCACCACCGCCACCAGGCGCGATATTTGCGCCGGCGACAAAAAGGTAGGCGTGCCGCCGCCCCAGTGCATCTGGGTAACCAGCCGGTCCTGGAACAACGGCGCCCGGCGCCGGATTTCCTGCTCGAGCACATCCAGGTAACGATCGACTTTTTCCGGCTGGCGGGTCACGATTTTATTACAGCCGCAGAAGTAACAGATCTTATGGCAAAAAGGCAGATGCAGATACAGCGACAGCGGCCGGGTGGGATAGCGCGCCACCGCCTGGAGGAAAGCCGGTTCGCCATACCCTTCGCTAAACTCCAGGGCAGTGGGGTAGGACGTGTAGCGCGGCCCGGATTGGTTATATTTTTGAATGAGGGCCGAATCCCATTCTATCGCTGGCACTGACATGGCTGCTTACTCCTTACCAAATTTACGCCGTCCCCGCCGTTTTACGGGCGCGGCCGGTTTTCGCCTGGCGACCCGGGCCAAACGTAACCGTTCTTTACGTCGCGAGAGCCGCCATAGTTTACTCAATAACCACACTAAATAACATGTCAACGGCGTCGCGATCAGCAGCAGCAGCGGGTTCAAAGATTAAAAGGAATCTTTCTGGCCGCGCTTGAGCAATTGCAGCATATCTTCATTTTTGGCGTCGTCGTCTTCATCATCTTCGATCTCAATGCCCAGTTGGGTCATCAGCTCATCGATGCGATCCAGCGTCTTATCCACATAGGCCTGTTCGGGCGCCGACAATTCTTTGCCTTGCTCCAAACGTTGCAATAATTCATCCAGGCGTTCGTCGTTTTCCAGATTCTCCAGCTCCACTTCCGGCAGGATAGCGGTGGTGACGGGAATAACGATGTCCGGCGCCACCGGTTTTTTTACCGTGGGGCCGTCGGCGAGAAGCGGCACGGGTTTTTTGCTGCCGATGCGGCGATCGGGGGCGTGCGCCTGGGTATTACGGCTCCCGCTTTTATTACCTTCCTGCGCCCGCGAGCCGGAAGCCAGGCCGCGCCGTTTTTTCTGACGCTGGCGGGCGCGCCCTTCGGTATTCAACTCTTCGCGGCTTTTGCGCTTGTTCTTGGCGACGACGGGTTTACCGCGCCCGCCTTTTGCTGATGGATTCATGTTGTCTGCTCTGTCGTAAGTGTCATTAAGTATGGAATTGCGGCGAAATCTATCAGAAACCCTGCCAATAAAAAAGGTGGCAGTTAATCTGCCACCATAAAGTAAAGGTGCTTCGCGAGAAAAACAGTCCCCACGGCAATGAACCTGACGGTCCACATCCTGTGTATCGGGTCGTCGCTGCGATGATGTTTTATTCTACGCTATACGAAGCGGATTGGTTAGGGTGTATTCCCTTACGCGCTCATCCTGAGCAGAATTCATCCCTGGGAAAGGTAGGAAAAGGGCTTTGTGCCGGGCTAAAGCGGAGCACTGGGCCAAGTATGGCGCTTTGCGCGCTGCAAAGTGCCACTTTCAGGCGCTCCATGCCTTGTCTGCTAATGTAGCCTAATGAGCTTTACCCGCAATACGCTCCGCGCGCGCCAACGGGCTCTTGTTAACGCGATGATTATTTAACGTTATGATTTATAATTAATTAATTCTAATTTAAACGAGAATGCTTAGTGAGTAGCGAGCCGATCTCTTACAAAGACAAAATGCCGATTACTCACGTGAACCGGCCTGGTTGTTCACATCGGGTCATAACAATGGCGGCGGCGCGGTTGCGGATAAAGATAAAAACCGCTTTTTAGCGTTTACCCCGTATAATTGGCGGCAATAAGTCATCCCGAGGGAGAGGAAAATTTGATCACCTCATACAACTACCATATGACGCATTTTGTCATGAGCGCTCCCGATATCCGCCATTTGCCCGCGGATACCGGCATCGAAGTCGCGTTTGCCGGGCGCTCCAACGCCGGCAAGTCCAGCGCCCTGAATACCCTGACCAATCAAAAAAGCCTGGCCAGGACCAGTAAAACGCCCGGACGCACACAGCTCATCAATCTGTTCGAGGTCGAGCCGGAAATACGCCTGGTGGATCTGCCGGGCTATGGCTACGCCGAAGTGCCTGAAGAAATGAAACGTAAGTGGCAGCGCGCCCTGGGCGAATACCTGCAAAAACGTCATAGTTTAAAAGGGTTGGTGGTACTGATGGATATCCGCCATCCGATGAAAGACCTGGATCAGCAAATGGTGCAGTGGGCCGTTGGGGTGGATATCCCGGTCCTGGTGCTGCTGACCAAATCCGATAAACTGGCTTCCGGCGCGTGCAAAGCCCAGTTGAACCTGGTGCGGGAAGCCGCGGCGGCTTTTGAGGGAGATATACAGGTGGAAGCGTTTTCGTCGCTGAAAAAAACCGGCGTCGACAAGCTGCGCCTTAAGCTGGACACTTGGTTCAGTGAAACCCCGCCGGCGACGGATGAAGAACCGCCGTATACGGAATAACCCGCGGCGCCGGGATGGCGCACAATAAAAAACGCCCCAGCCAATAATGACTGGGGCGGCTAATATTTAGCCAAATCCGATTACGTGAAGTAAAAGGTCTGAAAGATAGAACATCTTACCTCTGTACCCTACATCTGTAACTTTACATCAAATTATCGCTGTGCAAAAGAATTTTTTGTAGTTTAATTTCACTTTTTTGGTGTTCCCAGCGCCATAATCCCAGCCCAAATCACCTTTTTATGTAGCTTAATTACGAAAAATGCTTAGTGTATCGCCACTTAGTGCGCTTGATCCCAATTTTCCCCCATACCCACATCGACCCGCAACGGCACATCCAGGGCGAAACAGCCTTCCATCAGGGATTTGATGCGCGGCGTGGCCGACTCCACGGCGTCACGCCGCACCTCGAACACCAGTTCATCGTGGACCTGCATAATCATGCGCACCTCCGGCCGGTCTTTTTGCAGCCAGGCGTCAATGGCGATCATCGCGCGTTTGATGATATCGGCGGCGGTGCCCTGCATGGGGGCGTTTATCGCCGCGCGCTCGGCGGCTTTTTTGCGCGTCCCGTTACGGGAATGGATATCGGGCAGATACAGCCGGCGGCCGTCGAGGGTGGAAACATAGCCCTGTTCCTCTGCCTGCCTGCGGGTACGCTCCATATATTCCAGCACGCCCGGATACCGCTCGAAGTAAAGGTTCATATAACGCTGCGCCTCCGCGCGGCCAACCGAAAGCTGGCGCGCCAGACCAAACGCGCTCATGCCGTAAATCAGGCCGAAGTTAATCGCCTTGGCGCTGCGGCGCTGCTCATTAGACACCTTCTCAAGCGCCAGGCCGAAGACTTCGGCGGCGGTGGCCCGATGTATATCCTTGCCCTCGGCGAAGGCCTTGAGCAGGCCCTGGTCGCGCGAGAGATGCGCCATGATGCGCAGTTCGATTTGCGAATAGTCCGCCGCCACGATAACGGCATCTTTCGGCGCGATAAATGCCTGCCTGATCCGCCGTCCTTCCTCATTGCGCACCGGGATATTTTGCAGGTTCGGATCGGTTGAGGACAGCCGGCCGGTGGCGGTAACCGCCTGCTGATAAGACGTATGCACGCGTTTTGAGTGCGGGTTAATCATCAGCGGCAATTTATCGGTATAGGTCGATTTCAGCTTGGCCAGGCCGCGATATTCGAGGAGAAGCTTCGGCAGCGGGTAATCCAGCGCCAGCTCCGCCAGCACCTCCTCGTTGGTCGACGGCGCGCCGCCCGGCGTTTTTTTCAAGATCGGCAGTTTCTGCTTATCATATAAAATCGCCTGCAACTGCTTGGTGGAGGAGAGATTAAAGGCTTCCCCCGCCAGTTCATGCGCCTCGGTTTCCAGCTCGCCCAACCGTTTCGTCAGCTCAACCGAATGTGCAGCCAGGATCTTCTCGTCGATCAATACCCCGGTACGCTCAATGCGCGACAGCACCGGCACCAGCGGCATTTCGATTTCCTCGAAGACCTTTTTCAGGCCGTCCTCGCGCTCAATCTGCGGCCAGAGTTTTTCATGCAGCCGCAGCGTCACGTCCACATCCTCAGCGGCATAGGGGCCCGCCTGCTCCAGAGCGATTTGATTGAAGGTCAGCTGGTTTTTGCCTTTGCCGGCAATGTCTTCAAAGGTCACCGTGGTGTGTTTCAGGAAACGATCGGCCATGCTATCCATATCATGACGGCCCGACACGCTGTTAAGCACATAGGATTCAAGCATGGTGTCAAAGGCGATGCCGGCCAGTTCGATATCATAACGTTGCAACACGCCGCGATCGAATTTCAGGTTCTGGCCGATTTTGCGAATGGCCGGGTCTTCAAGCACCGGTTTCAGCAGCCTGAGCACGTCGTCGCGATTTAGCTGGTCCGGCGCGTCGAGATAATCGTGGCCCACCGGCAAATAAGCGGCGTCGCCGGGGACAATGGCGAAAGAAAGCCCGATCAGGTTGGCGCTCAGGGTATCCAGACTGTCGGTTTCGGTATCGAAGGTGAACTGCCCCGCCTGTTTTATCCGCTCTATCCAGCTGTTGAGGTCCGCCAGCGCGTAGATGACCTGGTAACCCTCCTGGGAAAGCTGCACCGCCTCCTCAACATCCTCATCGGCCTGGGCCGGCGGGGCATTAAACGGGGTGCGCGCGACGGGGGCCGAGCTGATGCGGCCTTGCAGCCATTTGCCCGCTTCCAAATCCGCCAGCCAGCGTTTGAATTCGTATTTCTTGAACAGCAGCAGCAATGCCGCCGCGTCGGGTTCGGTCACGATGAGCTTATCGAAAGGCAAATCAAGCGGCACATCGGTCTTAATCGTCGCCAATTGATAAGATAAATACGCCAGCTCTTTATTTTGTTCCAGCTTTGGCGCCAACGTCTTGGCGCCGCGAAATGGCAACCCGCCCACGCTTGCCAGGTCGCTGTAAATATTATCCAGGCTACCCAGTCCCTGCAGCAGCGCCTGGGCGGTTTTCTCGCCTACGCCCGGCACACCCGGAATGTTATCCGAACTGTCGCCCATTAACGCCAGGTAATCAATGATCAGTTCCGGTGGAACACCGAATTTTTCCCGCACTTCCTCCGGCCCGAGAATGGTGTTGGACATAGTATTGATAAGCGTAATCGTCGGCGATACCAGCTGCGCCATATCTTTATCGCCGGTGCTGATCAGAACTTCGCGGCCGGTACGCGCCGCCTCGAGCGCCAGCGTGCCAATCACATCGTCCGCCTCGACGCCGGATACCGCCAGCAAGGGTAATCCCATCGCCTTGACCATGCTGTGCAGCGGCTCGATTTGGCTGCGCAAATCATCCGGCATCGAGGGGCGGTGAGCTTTGTAGTGTTCGAACAATTCGTCGCGAAAAGTTTTACCCTTGGCGTCGAACACCACCGCCACATGACTGGGCTTATACTGCGTGAGCAGGCTTTTCAGCATATTCAACACGCCGTACATGGCGCCGGTCGGTTCTCCCGCGCTATTGGTTAACGGCGGAAAGGCGTGGTAGGCACGATAGAGATAGGAGGAACCATCAACCAGGATTAACGGATTGTCTGCAATATGAGCCATAGCGTAATTCGATCTTTTTAGTCAGCCATCATAGGGGGTAGCATGCCACAGCTGGCCGCCTGAGACGAATGTTTGCGTAGCAAAAGGACGATAAAAAAACTGGCGATTGGACTTGATCCGCGCGATCGTGCTGTGGATAACTTTGTGAGTAAAAAAAACCGCTAATATGTTTATATCTTTAATAACGTTGAGATTTACAAAAAAACCTTTCTTTATCAGTGCGTTATGGGTATTTTTTCACTAATCCCATATTTATCAGTAGCATTTCGCGTTTGTGGATATAACCCGCCGCTTAAAGTCCTGCATAAAATGATAAGCGCTTTTGGCTAAAAAAGGATATACACAAAACCTCCAGACCGACAGGCGCAACGCGGGAAATAACTTAGTGAGGCAGGTTAATCAATTGCATAAAAAACGCCGGACATGGCCGGCGTTTTGAAGTAATACATTAAAGTATTTAATTCTGCGTTAGCAGGAATTTTACCACGTCGGCAAATTGTTTGACGTAGACATCCTTTGACGACATATCCAGACCATCGTTCTTGACCATATATTTGCCATTCACGAACATGGCTGGAACACCGCGTAATTGCAAATCGGACGCGGCTTTTTCCTGCTGTACCACCAGGGATTTGACCACAAAGCTATTCCAGGCGCCGTCATATTCCTCGCCGCTC
Source organism: Sodalis sp. C49 (assembly GCF_046352915.1). Taxonomy (NCBI): domain Bacteria; kingdom Pseudomonadati; phylum Pseudomonadota; class Gammaproteobacteria; order Enterobacterales; family Bruguierivoracaceae; genus Sodalis; species Sodalis sp. C49. The sequence goes on from NZ_CP163303.1 coordinate 3,613,551, forward strand.
ACACCGGCCTGGATAAAGACATTACGCAGATCGGCGGGTGTTTGCACCGTCTGAGTTTTTTGAATACCGTCAAACAACAGCGGACTGACTTTGTCCTCCACGCCCAACGCCATGGCAACGGCCCAGGCCTGGGTAACCTGCTTGCCCATATCGCCGCCCAGGAAATCCACATGATATTTGATCATTTTGGTTCCTGCGGGCAAAGCCTGTTTTACGGTACTGGAAACATGGAAGTTTTGTTCAAATTCATAGCAGTGCGGGCAATAAAACGAGAAAAATTCCAATACCTGCGGCTCACCGGTCGCTGGCTTATCAAGTTGGATATATTGCTGCCCTTCGGTAAATTGCGCGGCCGAAACGCTAAACGCCAACGCGAGCCCCATAAGCGCCAACCAAATCTTCTTCATTAAGTTATTCTCCAAATGTTTAATACGTAGGCATAAGCTGTAAAGGTGGTTCATGCAATAGCTTCACCTGCTCTGTAAAGATGAGTGTTTGCTGTGACCAGAACTCAGCTTCCACCATCCAGGGGAAACTATAGGGAAATGCGGGATCGCCCCACCGCCGACTAATCCAGGCCAGGTAATAGATCATCCGCATCGCGCGTAATGGTTCTATCAACGCCAATTCGCGCGGATTAAAATCCATGAATTCACTATAAGCCTCAAGCAAAAGCGACAGCTGATATTGCTGTTCGATACGATCGCCATTAAGCAGCATCCAAAGATCCTGAACCGCGGGTCCGTTTCTGGCATCATCCAGGTCAACAAACATCGGACCGTCCCGCCACATAATATTACCCGCATGCAGATCGCCATGCAGACGCAGCGGACGCCATTGCGTCGTCCAACATAACTTAACTTCGGCTATTAGGGTGTCAACGGATTGTAAAAAAGCGGTTTTTTGTTTGCCCGCGATAAGCGTGCTGCGTTCAAATTCACGCCTTGGCTCATACAGATACTCATCCAGGCCGATAGTCGGACGGGTAGTGAAGCATTTATCGCCGTTATTGCGATGGATACGTCCGATAAAACGCCCCACCCATTCAAGCTGTTCGTCATTATCCTGTTCAAATTGCCTGCCGCCGACGCTTGGAAATACGGCAAAATGAAAGCCTTCATGCTGCAAAAGCGTGGATCCATTGATAAGCATCGGCGGCACCACCGGGATTTCCGCCTCGTTCAATCCCAATGAAAGCTCATGTTCCTCAAGGATCTGCTCAACCGACCAGCGCTCAGGTCGATAAAATTTCACCACGTAGCGTTTTCTGTCTTCATCCAGGAATTGGTAAACGCGGTTTTCGTAGCTATTGAGGGCGGTAAGCCCAGAATCTATGCGTAAACCGACGTTTTCCAGGGCATCCATTATAAGCTCCGGCATCAACGTCTTGAAATTAAATGCGGTTATATTCATAAAACGCTCATTTCGTCGCCCTTGCCTAGTCTTTAATGATGCCGCGCGCCCGCAGAATCGCGGTTTTGAAATCCTCTTCATAATCCTTTTGCAGACCCGGGATAGCTTGCGTTTTGTCGGCACCGCGCATTTTTAAGTGATAAATTAACGTATCATCCGACAAAGCGGTTAAATCACCGTCATAACCGGCCTCTTGCGCCAATTTATGCAGGAATTGCAGCAAATTCAAATCCGGCTCTTTTTGCCATGCCGGATGCAGCAGTTCGATAAGCTCATTAAGGCGGTGATATTTCATAACGCAATCCCTCTCTATAGGTCCCAGTGTTAATGTATCAAGATCCACCAGGCAGGATAAACATGATTGTTCTGTAACATGTGAAACATTGTATCTTAATATGTGAGCCTGCCTATCAATGATTAGGCTTTGGAGGAGAGTTATTATAAAAGCGGACATCACAGGCGTAATCCTGGCCGGCGGCCAAGCAACACGTATGGCCGGCAAAGACAAAGGGTTGGTTATGGTCAATCAAATCCCCCTTTATCGCTATGTCCTGGACGGCCTGGCGCCCCAGGTCGGTACCGTGCTGCTTAACGCCAACCGCAATATCGCTCTCTACCGGCAAAGCGGGTTGCGGGTTGTGAGCGATAGCATGCCCGGTTATCCCGGACCGCTTGCCGGCATGCTGGCGGGGTTACAAGCAGCGCCGACCCAATGGGTGGTGTTCGCCCCTTGCGATGTGCCGGTTTTCCCGGGGGATTTAGTGCAACGGTTATGGGATGGTAAGCGGGAAGCTCTTGCCGCCTTTGCCAGCGCAGGAGGGCGGGAACATCCGGCTTTTGCGCTGCTCCACCGGGTATTGATTTCTCAGCTGGAGGCCTTCCTGGCGCAGGGAGAACGCAAGGTAATGTTGTTTTTTAACCGCATCGCCGCCGAAAGAGTGATATTCCCGGTGAAAAACCCGAATTTCCATAATCTCAATACCCCCCTTGACGTGCAGAACTGGGTAAAAACCTAAGGACTATTTTATGTCGCATGCCGTTCCCCCTTTGTTGGCGTTTACCGCCTTCAGCGGCACTGGAAAGACCACCTTGCTGACCCAGCTCATTCCCCGGCTTAACCAGGCCGGCATACGCGTGGGCATCATCAAGCACACCCATCATAACGTGGATGTCGATACACCCGGGAAAGACAGCTATGAACTGCGTAAGGCAGGCGCGAGGCAAACCATGGTGGCAAGCGAGGCGCGCTGGGCGTTGATGACCGAAACACCGGACCTGGCGATGCCGACATTACCCTGGCTGGCCGGTCAAATGGACAGCGGGCTTATCGATGTGATCCTGGTCGAAGGGTTCAAAGACGAGCCGGTGCCTAAAATCGCCCTGTTTCGCCAGGATACCGGCAAAGAGTGGCGGCCATTGATTGACGGCCATGTCATTGCCGTGGCCTGCGACGTGCAGATTGACGTCAACCTGCCGCTGCTGGATATCAACCAACCCGATGCTATCGCGATTTTTATCGCCAACTGGCTGCGTGTACAGCAGCAGTCCGGCGTAGGTTGATTGGGCAACGCCGGCGCGAACGGCGCGCGAACGGCGATCCCGGACGCAGACGGATGGGGCATTGAAATCCCTTTTAAATAAGTTTTAAGAGTGGATTGGATTTTCATCACTTGCCTAAAAAAGATATTTCTTCAAATAAGTTATCAACTGTTTATATAGATTAAATTACAATCATCAGGTCAAGACGAGAATTATCATCGTTTCATTCAGATAAATCGTATTTTAAAAAATCCCAAGATGGCTTTATAACAGGCCATCGAGGGATGAGTTTATTTTTATTTATTATACTGGTCCCGGCATGCCGATGGGGGCATTTCCTTGATCGTGCCTGTTTTGCTGCTAAGCGGCCCTGAAAGGAGCGAACCTGTGTTTTAATCATAGATTAAATAATCATTAAACATGCAGTGAAGCCTGCCAGAGAAAACTGATTATTCATTCTCTTTTAATTTATAACTTCCTGCATATAAATATAATCATGTGGCAGTATTGGCAACTGCTTGAAATATTTACTTTACGGCATTATATATGATTTATACAAAATGGCACGTTACCGTTATTAGTATAGCGGCCTTGTTGGCCGGCTGTTTTTCAACTGACAAAAAAAAGGAACTTAAAAAAACCAGCACCCATAAAGGCGAAGATATTACCATCAGGGAAAAATTACCCCAACCCAATTTTAACGACCATACATTACATGAATCTTTACTATCAATCCCTTCGCTCAATGAAAATGCCCTTTCCTCCAAGGACAACACGACAGCCCCGCGCGTTAAACACGGAACGCCGTCTGGCACCTCGGCAGTCAATTTGCCAATAAAACACAATTTATTGACTGGCGCCTCATTTGATTTCCTGGTGCCCTTGACAAACAGGGACGAGCGGATGCTCTTCAGCCAGCTCGGTATAAGACGGCATAATGCCAAAAGTATCATCAATATTGGTGTGGGGCAGCGTCATTTTTTCGAGAGCTGGATGCTGGGATATAACGCCTTTTACGACGCGCAAATCTCAGGCAATCATCATCAACGGGCAGGTATCGGATTTGAAGTCTGGGGAGATAATATTAAGCTTGCGGCTAACGGCTATTATCGCCTGTCGGATTGGAAAACGTCTTCATTACTCACAGGTACCAAGGAACGCGCCGCGAATGGTTTTGATCTTGTAGCGGAGACGTTTTTACCGGCATACCCCCAGGTGGGCGCCAAAGTAAAATATGAGCGCTATTTCGGCGCTGAGGTCGTAACCCTCAGCCGCAATGAACGGTATCGAAACCCCTCGGCGCTTACCGCGGGCTTGACCTATTCTCCGGTACCGCTGATTACATTTGGCGCGGATCATGCGCGTTGGAATAATGGCAAAACAGAGGGTAAAGCCAATCTTTCATTAAATTATCATTTTAATGTACCTTTAGCAAAACAGCTGGATCCGCATTATACGCCGCTGCGGCGCAGCCTGGCCGGCAGCCGATTGGATGTTGTGGCGCGTAATAATAATATTGTGCTTGAGTATCAGCGCAGGGAACAAATTCATTTCCAGCTACCCACGGAGCTGAGCGGGGTTGAAGGCGAACGAAAACACATTAATTTTAGGGTCTCGGCTAAACATGATATTAGCCGTATTGAATGGGACGACAGCGCGCTGAAGCCTGCAGGGGGTCAAGTCGTTACCCTCAACAATAATGCTTACCAGGTACAATTTCCGGACTTCAGCAGCCATGGTACCAACCAGTATGTCGTCTCAGCCGTTGCGTATGATAAGCGGGGAAATGCGTCAAATCGCAGTGAGATGACCATAAACACCGAGCCCTACCCGTGGCGTCAGCTTAACGAACAAAATACCGCAGATGAGAGCAAGATGGTTATATCAACGCAGGATAATATAAATCAACCTGAGATTATCCAGCCTATAGTTAATCCGGGCGGAAATGAAAAAAAGGATGTGAAGTCAGTGTCTTCACAGACAGATGATGATGGCATCCCCGATGACACTAGCGATATTAATAGTGATATGAGCGACAGAGGAAAAAAGAATTCTAAGTCAGTGTCTTCACAGACAGATGATGATGGCATCCCCACTGACACTAGCGATATTAATAGTGATATGAGCGACAGAGGAAAAAATAATTCTAAGTCAGTGTCTTCACAGACAGATGATGATGGCATCCCCACTGACGCTAGCGATATTAATAGTGATATGAGCGACAGAGGAAAAAATAATTCTAAGTCAGTGTCTTCACAGACAGAAGATAATGGAATCGCCACTGACACTAGCGGTACCAATGGTTCGCCGCCACCGCCGCCGCCGCCACCACCGCCGCCTTTCAATAGTGAATCCAAGGAAAGGCGAATTCTCAAAAAAAGCTCTGGGCAACAGCCACCGCACCGGCCGGAGATAACATTGGATGTTATTCAGAAAGCGCGGGAGGGGTTAAGAAAAGTATCGGGGCAGCCCAGTAATTTCTCGAATGAACATCATGACCAATTGGGGCGGCAACCGTCTGAGCATGATTTACTTTCTAAAATTAAAGCCTCAGTGCCCCAGGTGCTTAAAAAGGATATTCCATCAAATGAGTCAAAAGATCCTTCTCACTCCGCAAAAAAACTTAATAAAAGTCTTATTGAAACACTTGCTCGCCGTCGAGGACATGTAATTGGTGATAAAAATGAAGATATTGATGATAAACATAATGGTGATGAAGTTAGTACTGAGGTTATTTCCGCGACGCAGGTGGACGCTAATAAACCAATATTTGTTCAACCGATAATAGTATAAAATACGTCAGGCCAGCCAGATGCTATTTTATTACCAATGGGTACCCTTTTGCCCTGCTGGCTTGCCTGTTTTATCGCTATGAAAAAGCCCTCTGTTTGCACAGAGGGCTTCGTCAATGGGATGCCTGACAGTTGATGCCTGACTGCGCCAGGCACCCTGCGGGCCGTCGCCTGCGGCTCCGTTCCACCGGCGTTGCCGGGGGTCCTACTCTCTTACTCGAGTAGCGAACCGCCAGGGTTACGGACATGAAAAAGCCCTCTGTTTTCTTTGAGGGCTTCGTCAATGGGATGCCTGGCAGTTGATGTCCGCCTGCGGCGGCCACCCTGCGGGCCGCCGCAAGCGGCGTTCAACAGGCTCCGCCTGTTGTCCTGCTCTCTGACTCGAGTAGCGAACTGCCAGGGTTACGCACATGAAAAAGCCCTCTGTTCTCACAGAGGGCTTCGTCAATTGGATGCCTGGCAGTTGATGTCCGCCTGCGGCGGCCACCCTGCGGGCCGTCGCCTGCGGCTCCGTTCCACCGGCGTTGCCGGGGGTGCTACTCTCTTACTCGAGTAGCGAACCGCCAGGGTTACGGACATGAAAAAGCCCTCTGTTTACACAGAGGGCTTCGTCAATTGGATGCCTGGCAGTTCCCTACTCTCGCATGGGGAGACCCCACACTACCATCGGCGCTACGGCGTTTCACTGCTGAGTTCGGCATGGGGTCAGGTGGGACCACCGCGCTAGTGCCGCCAGGCAAATTCGTTTACCAACCGTCATCCTGTTACTGATGACCATCGGCCTTTATCCGGAACTTCGCTGAAAATTCTCTCGCCACCCCTCGGGGCAACGCTCTCTTCGCGTCAAACACTTTAGGTGTTGTAAGGTTAAGCCTCACGGGTCATTAGTATCGGTTAGCTCAACGCATCGCTGCGCTTACACACCCGACCTATCAACGTCATCGTCTTTAACGTCCCTTCAGGTGGCTTAAAGCCACAGGGAAGACTCATCTCGAGGCAAGTTTCCCGCTTAGATGCTTTCAGCGGTTATCTCTTCCGCACGTAGCTACCGGGCAATGCCATTGGCATGACAACCCGAACACCAGTGGTGCGTCCACTCCGGTCCTCTCGTACTAGGAGCAGCCCCTCTCAATCTTCCAACGCCCACGGCAGATAGGGACCGAACTGTCTCACGACGTTCTAAACCCAGCTCGCGTACCACTTTAAATGGCGAACAGCCATACCCTTGGGACCTACTTCAGCCCCAGGATGTGATGAGCCGACATCGAGGTGCCAAACACCGCCGTCGATATGAACTCTTGGGCGGTATCAGCCTGTTATCCCCGGAGTACCTTTTATCCGTTGAGCGATGGCCCTTCCATTCAGAACCACCGGATCACTAAGACCTGCTTTCGCACCTGCTCGAGCCGTCACTCTCGCAGTCAAGCTAGCTTATGCCTTTGCACTAACCTCACGATGTCCGACCGTGATTAGCTAACCTTCGTGCTCCTCCGTTACTCTTTAGGAGGAGACCGCCCCAGTCAAACTACCCACCAGACACTGTCCTCGACCCAGATTATGGGCCGGAGTTAGAACATCAAACATTAAAGGGTGGTATTTCAAGGTTGGCTCCATGCAGACTGGCGTCCACACTTCAAAGCCTCCCACCTATCCTACACATCAAGGCTCAATGTTCAGTGTCAAGCTATAGTAAAGGTTCACGGGGTCTTTCCGTCTTGCCGCGGGTACACTGCATCTTCACAGCGAGTTCAATTTCACTGAGTCTCGGGTGGAGACAGCCTGGCCATCATTACGCCATTCGTGCAGGTCGGAACTTACCCGACAAGGAATTTCGCTACCTTAGGACCGTTATAGTTACGGCCGCCGTTTACCGGGGCTTCGATCAAGAGCTTCTCCTTGCGGATAACCCCATCAATTAACCTTCCGGCACCGGGCAGGCGTCACACCGTATACGTCCACTTTCGTGTTTGCACAGTGCTGTGTTTTTAATAAACAGTTGCAGCCAGCTGGTATCTGCGACTGGCTTCAGCTCGGGGAGCAAGTCCCTCCACCTAATGCCAGCGTGCCTTCTCCCGAAGTTACGGCACCATTTTGCCTAGTTCCTTCACCCGAGTTCTCTCAAGCGCCTTGGTATTCTCTACCTGACCACCTGTGTCGGTTTGGGGTACGATTCGATGTGACCTGGAGCTTAGAGGCTTTTCCTGGAAGCGTAGCATCAATTCCTTCACCACCGTAGTGGCTCGTTATCACGCCTCAGTGTTGAATAAAAGAGCGGATTTACCTGCTCTTTCCACCTTCACGCTTAAACCGGGACAACCGTCGCCCGGCGAACCTAGCTTTCTCCGTCCCCCCTTCGCAGTCACACCCAGTACAGGAATATTAACCTGTTTCCCATCGACTACGCCTTTCGGCCTCGCCTTAGGGGTCGACTCACCCTGCCCCGATTAACGTTGGACAGGAACCCTTGGTCTTCCGGCGAGCGGGCTTTTCACCCGCTTTATCGTTACTTATGTCAGCATTCGCACTTCTGATACCTCCAGCAGCCCTCACAGGCCACCTTCGCAGGCTTACAGAACGCTCCCCTACCCAACGGACATATCCTTAAGTCAACTCGACGTGATGAACGCATTGACGTCGCTGCGCTCCGTCAATCGTTTTCCGTACAATTGTCTTAAGTGATATGTCCGCTGCCGCAGCTTCGGTGCATGGTTTAGCCCCGTTACATCTTCCGCGCAGGCCGACTCGACCAGTGAGCTATTACGCTTTCTTTAAATGATGGCTGCTTCTAAGCCAACATCCTGGCTGTCTATGCCTTCCCACATCGTTTCCCACTTAACCATGACTTTGGGACCTTAGCTGGCGGTCTGGGTTGTTTCCCTCTTCACGACGGACGTTAGCACCCGCCGTGTGTCTCCCGTGGTAACATTCTTCGGTATTCGCAGTTTGCATCGGGTTGGTAATCCGGGGTGGACCCCTAGCCGAAACAGTGCTCTACCCCCGAAGATGAATTCACGAGGCGCTACCTAAATAGCTTTCGGGGAGAACCAGCTATCTCCCGGTTTGATTGGCCTTTCACCCCCAGCCACAAGTCATCCGCTAATTTTTCAACATTAGTCGGTTCGGTCCTCCAGTTAGTGTTACCCAACCTTCAACCTGCCCATGGCTAGATCACCGGGTTTCGGGTCTATACGCTGCAACTTAACGCCCAGTTAAGACTCGGTTTCCCTACGGCTCCCCTAAACGGTTAACCTTGCTACAGAATATAAGTCGCTGACCCATTATACAAAAGGTACGCAGTCACCCTGATAAATCAAGGCTCCCACTGCTTGTACGTACACGGTTTCAGGTTCTATTTCACTCCCCTCGCCGGGGTTCTTTTCGCCTTTCCCTCACGGTACTGGTTCACTATCGGTCAGTCAGGAGTATTTAGCCTTGGAGGATGGTCCCCCCATCTTCAGACAGGATATCACGTGTCCCGCCCTACTCATCGAGCTCACAGCACTTGCACCTTCGGATACGGGGCTATCACCCTGTGTTGCCGGACTTTCCAGACCGTTCTCCTGATGCAGGCGCTGATGGTGACTCTGGGCTGTTCCCCGTTCGCTCGCCGCTACTAGGGGAATCTCGGTTGATTTCTTTTCCTCGGGGTACTGAGATGTTTCAGTTCCCCCGGTTCGCCTCAATACGCTATGGATTCACGTAATGATAGTGCAACGAATTGCACTGGGTTTCCCCATTCGGACATCGCCGGCTGATAGCGCTTCATATCAGCTCACCGGCGCATTTCGCGGATTAGCACGTCCTTCATCGCCTCTGACTGCCTAGGCATCCACCGTGTACGCTTATTCACTTAACCTCACAACCCTAAAGTGTCTTCGGAATGGCTGCGAAAGGTCCCTGCCGGTGTTGCGCGGTGCTCGCCATGCTCATGGACATACAGTCCACTCCGCTGGCTGCGCGCCGTGCGCCTTGGCCGGGACTTTCTCGCTCATTCCTCAACAAGGGCGCCATCGACACGGCGACCTTATTAGGTTTGCTTGCTTTGAGAGAATCGCATACTGATTTTGCTCAGCATGTTTTTTTCAAATTTTCAGCTTGTTCCGGATTGTTAAAGAGCATGTATTTCGCAGCATACTCATAAGAGTGTGCTCTGAAATAAATAAGAAAAACCAGACAATCTTACCACCCATCCCATCAGGAAATGGTGGAGCTAAGCGGGATCGAACCGCTGACCCCCTGCGTGCAAAGCAGGTGCTCTCCCAGCTGAGCTATAGCCCCAAGTCGTTTAACCTTTTAACATCAACCAGACTCTTTCCCGCACTGAAATTGCTGTGCATCAATTAAGCTACAAAGCAATGGCATTTAGAAAGGAGAACAACTTGATAGCCCATTCGTTTCCAGGCAAGGCGTGGGGTCACGAAGTTTATTGAAATAAACGAGTGGCGCCGCAACGCAGCATGGGAAGGAATGGTAGGCCTGAGTGGACTCGAACCACCGACCTCACCCTTATCAGGGGTGCGCTCTAACCACCTGAGCTACAAGCCTATAGAAGGTTTTTCTTGCTCGTTACAGTTATCAGACAATCTGTGTGGACACTACACAATCTAGTATCTATTTCGGTAAGGAGGTGATCCAACCGCAGGTTCCCCTACGGTTACCTTGTTACGACTTCACCCCAGTCATGAATCACAAAGTGGTAAGCGCCCTCCCGAAGGTTAAGCTACCTACTTCTTTTGCAACCCACTCCCATGGTGTGACGGGCGGTGTGTACAAGGCCCGGGAACGTATTCACCGTGGCATTCTGATCCACGATTACTAGCGATTCCGACTTCATGGAGTCGAGTTGCAGACTCCAATCCGGACTACGACGCACTTTGTGAGGTCCGCTTACTCTCGCGAGTTCGCTTCTCTTTGTATGCGCCATTGTAGCACGTGTGTAGCCCTACTCGTAAGGGCCATGATGACTTGACGTCATCCCCACCTTCCTCCGGTTTGTCACCGGCAGTCTCCTTTGAGTTCCCACCATTACGTGCTGGCAACAAAGGATAAGGGTTGCGCTCGTTGCGGGACTTAACCCAACATTTCACAACACGAGCTGACGACAGCCATGCAGCACCTGTCTCAGAGTTCCCGAAGGCACAACCTCATCTCTGAAGTCTTCTCTGGATGTCAAGAGTAGGTAAGGTTCTTCGCGTTGCATCGAATTAAACCACATGCTCCACCGCTTGTGCGGGCCCCCGTCAATTCATTTGAGTTTTAACCTTGCGGCCGTACTCCCCAGGCGGTCGATTTAACGCGTTAGCTCCGAAAGCCACGGCTCAAGGCCACAACCTTCAAATCGACATCGTTTACAGCGTGGACTACCAGGGTATCTAATCCTGTTTGCTCCCCACGCTTTCGTACCTGAGCGTCAGTCTTCGTCCAGGGGGCCGCCTTCGCCACCGGTATTCCTCCAGATCTCTACGCATTTCACCGCTACACCTGGAATTCTACCCCCCTCTACGAGACTCTAGCCTGCCAGTTTCAAATGCAGTTCCCGGGTTAAGCCCGGGGATTTCACATCTGACTTAACAGACCGCCTGCGTACGCTTTACGCCCAGTAATTCCGATTAACGCTCGCACCCTCCGTATTACCGCGGCTGCTGGCACGGAGTTAGCCGGTGCTTCTTCTGCGGGTAACGTCAATCAACAAGGTTATTAACCTTATCGCCTTCCTCCCCGCTGAAAGTGCTTTACAACCCGAAGGCCTTCTTCACACACGCGGCATGGCTGCATCAGGCTTGCGCCCATTGTGCAATATTCCCCACTGCTGCCTCCCGTAGGAGTCTGGACCGTGTCTCAGTTCCAGTGTGGCTGGTCATCCTCTCAGACCAGCTAGGGATCGTCGCCTAGGTGAGCCATTACCTCACCTACTAGCTAATCCCATCTGGGTTCATCCGATGGCGTGAGGCCCGAAGGTCCCCCACTTTGGTCTTGCGACGTTATGCGGTATTAGCTACCGTTTCCAGTAGTTATCCCCCACCATCAGGCAGATCCCCAGACATTACTCACCCGTCCGCCGCTCGCCGGCAAAGTAGCAAGCTACTTTCCGCTGCCGCTCGACTTGCATGTGTTAGGCCTGCCGCCAGCGTTCAATCTGAGCCATGATCAAACTCTTCAATTAAAAGCTTGATGCTCAAAGATTGTCATACTGTTAATCTTATGAATTAACTGTTTGTTCACTCTTCAAGACTTGGTATTTTGTGTTTCGATACGGTCTTGTGAGTGCCCACACAGATTGTCTGATAAATTGTTAAAGAGCATGGCCAGCGTGCATCAATCTCACCTGGCGCGGGTTGCGTATATTACGTTTTCCCGCTGAAGAGTCAAGCTTTTATTTGCCCGTACCGGGCGCTTTTCCCTTCCCGACCCGGCATCGCGTTAGCGTTTGTTCCCGGTCAGTGGAGGCGCATTATAGGGACTTTCCCCAGCCTGACAAGGGTTAATTGGTAAAAATAAGCCAATCGGTTTATTTTTCAGCAAATCTTGGATAAATTCAGGGATCGGGACTGCATTTACGACATTTACCCCGCCATATGCCCGTGCGCAGGCATAATATAGAGTCAATTAAAACACATGGGACGGGACGCGATGCATTTGACACCGCAACAACAAGCCGCACAACGAAACCTTTCCTATATTCTGGCCGAGAAGCTGGGACAACGCATCCTGGCGGGAGAATATGCCGCCGGCGACATTTTGCCGGGTGAAATTGAGCTGGGCGATCTGTTTGGCGTCAGCCGTACCGCGGTCAGGGAGGCGGTGAAAATATTGGCGGCAAAAGGCATGCTCTTGCCCCGGCCGCGTATCGGCACGCGCGTCTTACCGCGCCACCAGTGGAATTTTCTGGATCAGGAATTACTAGGGTGGTGGGTCACCCGCGAGAATTTTGACGGCGTGATGGATCACTTCCTGGTCATGCGCACCAGCCTTGAGCCGCAGGCCTGCGCGCTGGCGGCGGTGAATGCCACCGATGAGGAAAAAAACAGGCTGGTGATGCTGATGGAGGAGATGCAGTTGCTGCATGCGCATTTTGACCGTGAACGCTGGATACACGTCGATGCCCAGTTCCACCGGCATATCTATGAAATCAGCGGCAATCCCTTCCTTTCATCTTTTGCCAATCTGTTCAGTTCCATCTATCAGAACTATTTTCGCGCCATCGTCAGCGATGAAAACGTGAAGGCCGACCCGCACCAGGCTATCGTGGATGCCATTCTGGCCGGCGATTCGCGGGAGGCGATGGCGGCCTGCCAGCGGCTGCTGGCAGGAAACGATTAGTCAGCGGCGCAAGACGGCAAGCGGCCCCCGCGCCGCCGTTAACAAACGGCCTGCCGGGCTGGCTCGCCTGGAGTACAGATCAGCCGGCGACTTAGATTTCCACCTGGGTGCCCAGCTCGATAACCCGGTTAGGTGGAATCAGGTATTGATCGGGCGCACGCAGGGCGTTGCGGCTTAAGGCGATGAACAGCTTGCCCCTCACCAGCAGATACCAGGGGCGTTTACCCAGGATCAGCGATTCGTGGGACATAAAGAAAGAGGTCTCCATCATCCGGCACGACAGCCCTTCCAGGCCGCAGCGATGGAAAATCTCCTCCATATCCGGCGTTTCTTTAAAGCCGTAGCTCGCAACCACCCGCCAGAAGGTCGGCGAAAGCTGCTCGATGGTGACGCGCCGCACATTGTGTACAAATGGCGCGTCTTCGGTGCGCAGCGTCAACAGCACCACGCGTTCGTGCAGCACCTTGTTGTGCTTGAGATTGTGCAGTAGCGCAAAAGGAATGACGTTCATCGCCCGCGACATAAATACCGCCGTGCCCGCTACCCTGACCGGCGGCGATTTTTCCAGCGAGGCGATCAGCGCCTCCAGGGAATTGCCGTGCTCATGCATCCTGCGCAACAGCCGGAAGCGTTCGCTCTTCCAGGTGGTCATGACGATAAACATCAGGAAACCCAGCAGCAGCGGCAGCCAGCCGCCGGAGAAAATCTTCAGGGCGTTGGCGGCGAACATGGGAATATCCATGCCCAGCAGCAATATCAGCAATACCAACACCAGCAAACGGTTCCAATGCCAGTTTTTTATGGCGACGGTGCAGGACAGGATGCTGGTCAGCACCATGGTGCCGGTAACCGCGATACCGTACGCCGCCGCCAGATTGCTGGAATGCTCGAAGCTCATGATCACCAGCACCACGGCAACATACAGCAGCCAGTTAATAAAGGGGATATAGATCTGGCCGGATTCCATCTCGGAAGTATGGACGATGCGCATCGGCGGCAGGTAACCCAGGCGCACCGCCTGTCGGGTGAGGGAAAAGACGCCGGATATCACCGCCTGGGAGGCAATCACCGTGGCGAGGGTGGCCAATATCAATAAGGGAATCAGCGCCCAGTCCGGCGCCAGCAAAAAGAAAGGGTTCTTGATGGCGGCGGGGTATTTCAGCAATAACGCGCCCTGGCCGAAATAGTTTAATACCAGCGAGGGCAGAACCGCGCTGAACCAGGCGATACGGATCGGCAGCTTGCCGAAATGGCCCATATCGGCATACAGCGCTTCCACGCCGGTAATCGACAACACCACCGCGCCAAGGGCAAAAAACGAAATGGTTTTATATTGAATAAAAAAGCTTACCGCCCATTTGGGATTGAGGGCGTACAGCACTTCGGGATTGTCCATGATGCCGCGCGCGCCCAACACCGCCAGGGCCAGAAACCACACCACCATGACCGGCGCGAACAATTTGCCTATGCCGCCGGTGCCTTTTTTCTGGATAAGGAACAGCAGCGTCAGGACAGCTACGGATAAGGGGACGATATAGGCATCAAGCGACGGCGCGGCGATTTGCAGCCCTTCAATGGCCGACAACACCGAGATGGCCGGCGTAATCACAACCTCGCCGTAAAAGAAACTGCCGCCGATAAGCCCCATGATAACCAGCACCGAGGTCATGCGCGCCGACGTATTCCTGCCGGCCAGCGACATCAGGGTTAAAATACCGCCTTCCCCGGCGTTATCCGCCCGCATGACGAAAGACAGGTATTTGAAGGAAACAATAAGGATCAGCAGCCAGAAGATGAGCGACAGGAAACCAAGCACCGCGCCCCGTTCAACGCCGAAACCATAGTGCCCTGCCAGGCATTCTCTGAGGGTATATAGAGGACTTGTGCCGATATCTCCATAAACCACGCCGATAGCGGCCAATGTTACCGCCGATAGGGATTGCTTATTCTCTCTACTCATAACCTCTTTCGCGCTGTAATGTATCCGTAGCGTTTGGTGGGCTTAATCCATAGCTCATCAAAAAGCGCACAGTATGCATGAAACTAGCAGAATACCTAATCTAATATCATCTTTCTTCGCATCGATATCAGCCCGTCGGGAAGAAATGACCCTGCCTCCCGCCTGTTTTCAGTCCTATCATTATAAAAAGCGGTAGTTTATTGTTGCGTCATCATAATTACTCGGGATCAGACATTTATTATGGCTCATTCATCCCCGCTGGTTGAGAGAATTTATCGCCTGAGCAGCGCGCTGGAAAGCGGGCTGTACGAACGGCAGCATACCGTGCGCCTGTGCCTGCTGGCGGCGTTATGCGGCGAAAGCGTGTTTTTATTGGGTCCGCCCGGCATCGCCAAAAGTCTTATCGCGCGCCGTCTTAAACTGGCGTTCAGCCATGCGCGGGCCTTTGATTATCTGATGACGCGCTTTTCCACACCGGAAGAAGTGTTCGGCCCCCTGTCCATCCAGGCCCTGAAAGAAGACGGGCGTTACCATCGCCTGACCAAAGGCTACCTGCCGGAGGCGGAAATTGTCTTTCTTGATGAAATATGGAAAGCCGGACCGGCCATTTTGAATACCCTGCTGACGGCCATTAACGAGCGGCGTTTTCGCAACGGCGATACCGAGCAGGTATTGCCGATGCGGCTGCTGATAACCGCGTCCAATGAACTCCCGGATAATGACAGCGGCCTGGAAGCCCTGTATGACCGTATGCTGATCCGTTTGTGGCTGCATAAGGTCAAAGAGAAAGCCAATTTCCACGCGTTGCTGATTCACACGGCTGATAGCGGGGAGCAGGCTTTACCCGACGGCCTGGGCGTTACCGACGAAGAATATCTGGCATGGCAGCCGAAAATAGATCTCATCAGCCTGCCGGCGGAATGTTTTGAATTGATTTACCTGCTGCGCCAGCGCCTGGATGCCGTGACTCAGGCGCCTTATGTCTCCGACCGGCGGTGGAAAAAAGCGTTGCGCCTGCTGCGGGCAAGCGCGTTTTTCAGCGACCGGCAGGCCATCGCCCCGATAGACATCATCTTGTTAAAGGATTGCCTGTGGCACGATCCGGACAGTCTGCAACTGGTGGAACGCCAGGTTGAATTGTTGCTTATCGAGCAAGGCTATCAACAGCAAACCATGCTGTTGAAAATCCAGGATATACAGCGGGAAAGCCTGGCGCACCGTCGCCGGCAAAACCAACGGCAGGCCCTGGCGTTCGAGTCGCGCAAAGGATTGATAAATCGTAAACCGGTCTATTCCCTGCCCGCAGCGATAACCGACGGCACCCTGCGGCTGGTATTGCAAACACCGCTGGTATTGCATGACGTCAACGTGACCCATATCGCCGTCGAGCGTGAGGCGCTGCAACAGTGGCTGCTTAAAGATACGGTTTTAAAAGGGCGGCTCAATAATATCGGCTTTGCCCAGCCCCTGGAGGTACGCATCAACGCCGAGCGACAGCTGGAAATATTGGATATCAGCCGGCAAGCCTCGCTATTGGCGCTGGAGGAGCAACTCCCGCCGGCGGCACCGCCGCAAGCGCTGCAAGAGGCGTTGGCCTTGGTGGAGAGGCAGTATCGCCAGCAGCGCGCCCGGTTCAGCGAACAGCAAGCCTGTCTGTTCATCCCGCGCGATTGGGTGGCTAAAATAGAAGATAGCCTGCTGGAAGTGTCCCGCCAGCTCGCGCAAGCCGGACAAGGTTAACCCATCATGCTGGCCTTGAGCACTCTGGATTTATTTTTATCCATCAACGAAGGCGAGCTGCTGGACGATTTTATCCTGACGCTGCTTGCCAGCCCGCAGTTAGCCGTGTTCATGGAAAAATACCCGCTGTTCAAAACCGTTTTGCTCAAGCGCATGCCGGTTATCCGGCAACGTTTGGCACGGGTATTGATGGAAACCCGGGTTTCATCCGAACTGGCCACGGAGTTTTACCACTTCCAACACTGCCAACTGCTATCGCCAGGCGAGTTCAGGGACGCGCTTGCCCCCACCCTGGAACTGCTGCAGCGGCTTTCCTCGCCTTTTTATCCGGAGGCCGCAAGCCTGGCCGCGGCGGCGACCTTTGCCCGGGCGCGCCCGCAGGAAAGCTTTCATCCCCTGTTTTTACAGCGCTGGCGCATCGACCTGACGCTGAGGGCGGTCACCCTGCACCATCAGTTGCTGGATACGGAACGCGAGCTGCTGCTTGACGAGCTCGCGCAGCAGCTGGCGACCAGCGGCGCGCTGGCGCCCCTGATGGCGGAAAACGAAGCCGCGGCCGGACGTTTGTGGGACATGGCCGCCGCGCAAAGGCAGCAGCAGGATTACCGCCAGTTGGTCCATTACGGCGAGTTTTTACGTCGGCAACCGGAATTACGCCGGCTGGCCGAAAGCTTGGGACGCAGCCGGGAAGCCCACGCCGCCGCCGCTCCCGAGGCGCCGCAGCAATGGATGCGACTGCGGGTGCGCGAACCCATGGTACAACCCGAGGAAGTCGGCGGTATTCACCAAAGCGACGATCTGTTGCGGTTGCTGCCCACCGAGCTGGCAACACTGGGTATTGATGAATTGGAGTATGAATTCTACCGGCGGTTGCTGGAGAAACGCTTGCTGACCTATCGCCTGCAGGGCGAGGGCTGGCGGGAGCGGGTGGTAAAACAGTCGGCGCAGGGCGAGCAGCGGCAACCGCAGCCGCGGGGGCCGTTTATCGTCTGCGTCGATACGTCCGGTTCGATGGGCGGATTTAACGAGCAATGCGCAAAGGCGTTCTGCCTGGCGCTGATGCGTATTGCGCTGGCGGATAACCGGCGCTGCTATATTACGCTGTTCTCCACCGGCATGGTCAGCTATGAGCTTAGCGCCCTATCCGGGCTGGAACAGGCGATCCGTTTTCTCGGCCAGCGCTTTAGCGGCGGCACCGACTTGACCGCCTGCATCGCCGCCCTGGCCGATCGGCTGGATACGCCCGAGTGGCGGGACGCGGACGCGGTAGTGATCTCCGATTTTATCGCCCAGCGTTTGCCGGACAACCTGGCCGCCAGGATAAAACAGCAGCGGCAGCGGCAGCTTCAGCGGTTTCATGCCGTTGCGCTGTCGTCCCTGGGAAAACCGGGTATCCTGAAGATATTCGATCATATCTGGCGCTTCGATACCGGCCTGAAAAACCGTTTGCTACGACGCTGGCGCCGTCAGGACTGACCGCCGGCAGCAGGGGTCGCCTGTTGTCACCAAAGAGGAAATAATGCCGGAAAATTATCAGATAGATGCGCTCGATCGCGCCATTTTGCAGGCGCTGATGGCCAATGCCCGTACCGCCTATGCCGAGCTTGCCAAGCAATTAGCGGTCAGCGCCGGCACCATTCATGTGCGGGTGGAGAAAATGAAGCAGGCGGGTATTATTACCGGCGCCCGGGTAGACGTCAGCGCCAAGCACCTGGGTTATGACGTCTGCTGCTTTATCGGCATCATTCTCAAGAGCGCCAAGGACTACCCGTCGGCGCTGAAAAAACTCGATGCGCTGGAGGAAGTGGTGGAAGCCTATTACACCACGGGGCATTACAGCATTTTTATCAAAGTCATGTGCCGCTCCATCGATGCCTTGCAGGAAGTACTTATCAACAAGATCCAGACCATTGATGAAATCCAATCCACGGAAACGCTGATCTCGCTGCAAAACCCCATCAGCCGTACGATCGTCCCCTGACGGCAAATTGTTATACCCCTATTGTCCACAGGTAGATCCCAGGCGATACACAGCGTACAATATCGGCTCTTTGATCAGACGGAAAGAATATGGCCGATATAACGATCGTCAGTGGCAGCACCCTGGGCAGCGCCGAATACGTGGCGGAACACCTTGCCGGTATTCTTGAAAATCAGGGGTTTACCGCCACTGTGCTGCACGGTCCCGAATTGGAAGAGATAACTTTGGAAGGCCTGTGGCTGATCGTATCCTCGACGCACGGCGCCGGGGATCTGCCGGATAATTTGCAGCCGCTGTTTGAACAACTGGAAACCGAGCAGCCGTCGCTGGCCAATGTTAGATATGGCGCGGTCGGCATCGGCAGCAGTGAATACGATACCTTTTGCGGGGCGATCGACGCTATCGATCGTCACATGATCGCGCGCGGCGCGGTGCGCATCGGCGAAATATTAAAGATCGATATCACGCAACATGAAATTCCCGAGGATCCGGCGGAAGAATGGGCGGAAAGCTGGATCGACTTAATAAAAACTAAAAAAGATCGCTGATTTTTTGTGTATAAGTATGCTTAAAACCCGCCTATAACCGGTACTTATCCACTGTATAACCCTTGTGCGTTTTTCAATCAGTGGATAAGTACCGATCTTGATCCCAGCTTATACCGTTTGGGATCACCGATCATTCACAGCAAACGATCGTCAGCAACGATCTGATATTGCGGCTGTTTAAAGGCTTATCCACAGAGGATCGCGATCATAGTAGTAGACATAATAAAGAGATCTTTAAATAAAAAGATCTTTCTTTAATTACCTGCGGATCCCCAGGGCTTGTATCACCCGCAAAGTTGAGTAGAATCCACTTTCCCAACCGCCCTTGACGATCGTTCGCCCCAGGCGATGGCCCCATGCGAGGAAGAGTTATCATGTTTTATCCCGATCAATTTGACGTCATCATCATCGGTGGCGGCCATGCCGGCACCGAAGCTGCCATGGCGGCGGCCAGGATGGGCCGCAAGACCCTGCTGTTGACGCATAATATTGATACGCTTGGACAAATGTCCTGTAATCCGGCAATCGGCGGGATAGGCAAAGGCCATTTGGTCAAGGAAATCGACGCCATGGGCGGCCTGATGGCCAAGGCGATCGACCTGGCGGGGATACAGTTTAGGATACTAAACGCCAGCAAAGGGCCGGCGGTGCGCGCCACCCGTGCCCAGGCGGATCGGCTGCTGTATCGCCTGGCGATCCGAACCGCATTGGAGAACCAGCCCAACCTGATGATCTTCCAGCAGGCGGTGGAAGATCTTATCGTCGAAAACGATCGCGTGGTCGGGGCGGTGACCCAGATGGGCCTGAAATTCAGGGCCAGGGCGGTGGTACTGACCGTCGGGACTTTCCTGGACGGCAAGATCCACATCGGCATGGATCATTACAGCGGTGGCCGGGCGGGCGATCCGCCGTCGATCTCATTGTCCAAACGTCTGCGTGAGCTGCCGTTCCGGGTAAAACGCCTGAAAACCGGCACCCCGCCGCGCCTGGACGCCAGAACCATCGACTTCAGCCAGCTGGCGACCCAGCAGGGCGATGTGCCGTTACCGGTATTCTCGTTTATGGGCTCGGTTGAACAGCATCCGCGCCAGGTGCCTTGTTATATTACCTACACCAATGAGAACACCCATGAGGTGATCCGGCAGAACCTGGATCGCAGCCCGATGTACGCCGGCGTCATCGAAGGCGTGGGACCGCGCTATTGTCCTTCCATCGAAGACAAGGTCATGCGTTTTGCCGATCGCGACTCCCATCAGATTTTCCTTGAACCTGAAGGGCTGACCAGCAATGAAGTTTATCCCAACGGCATTTCCACCAGCCTGCCGTTTGATGTGCAGATGAAAATCGTGCATTCGATGAAAGGACTGGAAAACGCCGCCATCGTTCGGCCCGGCTATGCCATCGAGTATGATTTTTTTGATCCGCGCGATTTGAAGCAGACGCTTGAGAGCAAATACATTGCCGGATTATTCTTCGCCGGGCAGATCAACGGTACCACCGGCTACGAAGAAGCCGCCGCCCAGGGCATGCTGGCGGGCATCAACGCCGGCCGCCTGGCCAATGACCAGGAAGGGTGGTTCCCACGCCGCGATCAGGCCTATCTGGGCGTGCTGGTGGATGATCTTTGCACCCTGGGCACCAAGGAACCCTATCGTATGTTTACCTCGCGCGCTGAATACCGGCTGCTGCTGCGCGAGGATAACGCGGATTTACGCCTGACCGAAACCGGCCGGCAGCTGGGGCTGGTGGACGATGAGCGTTGGGCGCGCTTTAGCGAGAAACTGGACAATATCGAGCGGGAGCGCCAGCGCCTGCGCGACGTCTGGGTTAATCCCCGCACCGCCGAGGTTGAACAGATCAACCTGCTGCTTAAGGCGCCTTTGTCACGCGAAGCCAGCGGCGAAGAACTGCTCAGGCGTCCGGAGATGACTTACGGCGTCCTGACCGGGCTACCGATGTTTTCGCCCGCGCTTACCGATCCGCAGGCGGCGGAGCAGGTGGAAATCCAGATTAAATATGCGGGTTATATCACCCGTCAGCAGGAAGAGATCGACCGCCAGCTGCGTAATGAAAATACCCTGCTGCCGGCGGAGCTGGATTACCGGCAGGTATCAGGCTTGTCCAATGAAGCGATCGCCAAGCTTAACGATCACAAACCCAATTCCATTGGGCAGGCCTCACGCATTTCCGGCATCACCCCGGCGGCGATTTCCATTTTGCTGGTATGGCTGAAAAAGCAGGGCATGCTGCGCCGCAGCGCCTGAGATGACATGTCCGCCACCCCGCTTATTTTTAAGGATCCCGCCATGCTGGCCAAACTGGAAGTCTTACTCAACGCCGCCGGCATTGCGCTGCCCGATGGGCAAAAGCGGCAGCTGGTACGCTACGTTGAACTGCTGGATAAATGGAACAAGGCGTATAACCTGACGTCAGTGCGCGATCCCGCGCAAATGCTGATCCGCCATATTCTGGATAGCATCGTGGTCGATCCGCATCTGCGCGGCCGGCATTTTATCGATGTGGGCACCGGCGCCGGCTTGCCCGGCATTCCGCTGGCCATCGTCCGCCCCGATTCCCGCTTTACCCTGCTCGATAGCCTGGGCAAGCGCATTCGCTTCCTGCGCCAGGTGCAACACGAACTGCGGCTGGACAATATCGAACCGGTGCAGAGCCGGGTGGAGGACTATGCGCCGGTCACGGGTTTTGACGGCGTTATCAGCCGCGCCTTTGCTTCGGTGGGCGATATGCTGGCCTGGTGTCATCATTTGCCCGCCGTGCCGGCAGGCCGTTTTTATGCGCTGAAAGGGCAGGTGCCGGCGGAGGAATTGTCCGCGTTGCCGGAAAAATACGTGCTGGAATCAGTGATTACGCTGTCCGTGCCGCAATTGCAGGGCGAGCGGCATTTAGTGGTGATCGGGGTGCGTTAAATTTGTTTTTTATCAATAAAAGATTGAATAGAATTATCGCGGTTTTTGCCGGACGGCCGCATTTCCCGGCGGTGTAATTTCAAATCTCGGTTACTTAAATTTTACATTATTTTATCATATTGTATTGTCGCTCATTTAGTTCTAAGGCTAATAGTCACTGTGTAAAATATATGTGTCCAAAAATGTCAGTGATATTACCGCCGGCTTTGGCAGAGAATAAGCCGCCTCATCACACTCCGGCGCGATTGTGATGATATAAGGCTTTTTTAGGACACGTTAATATATAACTGTTTGAAAATTAATGTGTTTTTATAGTTATTTTAATGAGAGGCAAAAAAAGCCCGCCGACAAGCCATAAAAATTAGCGAACTATAACGTGATCAGACGCACAGTTTCAGAAGCAATAATTGCCCAAGCAGTATAAAGTTATGCATGGTATCATTCCCGCGCTTTAGCGGGGAAAACGGGTAAAACGAAGGAATTTAAATTATTGTTCACCTTTTCGCTACTTATGCATTGAATTCGTAGTGTCTACCCGTATAATTTGCACGTTTTTCGCTACTTGACTCATCGCGCTAAAGGCAGTTTTATACACCTTCAGCCTGACCGGAACAGGTATGGGGGAAGTGAAATAATGTCCTTTTCCCTCTACAGTGGGAAAGTTGCTGGAAAAGTGTTGTTTATCCAGTTATTGACGTTGGGCCTGCTGGGCGCGTTGTTCGCCTTGCGCAGCCCGCAGTGGGCCGCATCCGCCCTGGGCGGAGGATTGGCGGCCTGGCTGCCGAACGTGTTGTTTGTACTCTTTACCTGGCGCCATCAGGTGAAAGTTCCGGCCGCGGGGCGTGTTGCCTGGTCTTTTGCCATCGGAGAGGCGCTCAAGGTCGTCGCTACCATAGCTTTGCTTATCGTAGCGCTTGGGATGTTCAGGGCCGCGTTTGTTCCATTGGGCCTGACCTATTTATCGGTGCTGATTGTGCAGATATTGGCACCGGCCGTAATTAACAACAAAGGGTAAGAGGCATCATGTCTGCATCAGGAGAAATCTCTACTCCACAGGAATACATAGGCCACCACCTGAACAACCTTCAGTTGGACCTGCGTACTTTTGAACTGGTTAATCCCCATAACGGCCCGGCAACATTCTGGACGCTGAACATTGACTCCATGTTCTTTTCCGTTCTGCTCGGCGTGATTTTTATTACGATTTTCTCGCGCGTCGCCAGAAGGGCTACCAGCGGCGTTCCCGGTAAACTGCAGACGGCGGTTGAACTGATTATCGGGTTTGTCGACGGCAGCGTGCGGGATATGTTCCACGGTAAAAGCAAACTTATCGCGCCGCTGGCGCTGACCATCTTCGTCTGGGTTTTCCTGATGAACCTGATGGATTTGCTGCCTATCGATCTGCTGCCGACCATCGCCGAGCGTTATATGGGACTACCGGCGCTGCGCGTGGTGCCTTCCGCCGACGTGAATATCACCATATCCATGGCGCTGGGGGTCTTTATCCTCATTCTCATCTATAGCGTGCGGATGAAAGGGATCGGTGGTTTTGTCAAAGAACTCACCATGCAGCCGTTTAACCATTGGGCGTTTATACCCATCAACCTGATTCTCGAAGGCGTGAGCTTACTGTCCAAACCAGTTTCCTTAGGCCTTCGGTTGTTCGGCAATATGTATGCGGGTGAGTTGATCTTCATTCTGATTGCCGGTCTGTTACCGTGGTGGTCGCAGTGGATCCTGAATGTGCCCTGGGCCATTTTCCACATACTGATCATTACGTTGCAAGCCTTTATCTTTATGGTGCTGACGATTGTCTATCTAGCGATGGCGTCCGAAGAACACTGATATTTTTACAATACTGTTGCGTTTAATCTGAAACAAACTGGAGACTGTCATGGAAAACCTGAATCTCGATCTGCTGTACATGGCTGCCGCTGTGATGATGGGTCTGGCGGCAATCGGTGCTGCGATCGGTATCGGCATCCTGGGTGGTAAATTTTTGGAAGGTGCAGCGCGTCAGCCGGATCTGATCCCTCTGCTGCGTACTCAGTTCTTTATCGTTATGGGTCTGGTCGACGCCATCCCGATGATTGCCGTGGGTCTGGGACTGTACGTGATGTTTGCCGTAGCGTAGTGTGTAGCATTGCGTGAAATTAATACAACATCAAACCGTTAACTTTATAAGAGGCATTGTGCTGTGAATCTTAACGCAACAATCCTCGGCCAGGCCATCGCGTTCATCCTGTTTGTCCTGTTCTGCATGAAATACATATGGCCGCCGCTTATCGCAGCCATAGAGAAGCGTCAGAAAGAAATTGCTGATGGCCTCGCTTCTGCGGATCTGGCGAAAAAAGAGGTGGATATAGCGCAAGCCAATGCGACCGATCAACTGAAGAAGGCCAGAGCCGAAGCCCAGGCAATCATCGAGCAAGCCAACAAGCGCAAAGCTCAGATTATGGACGAAGCGAAAGCGGAAGCGGAAGACGAACGTAACAGAATCGTAGCGCAGGCTCAGGCAGAAATTCAGGCCGAAACCAAACGGGCTCGTGAAGAGCTGCGGAAACAGGTCGCGCTGCTGGCTTTAGCGGGTGCCGAGAAGATCATCGAACGTTCCGTGGATGAAGCTGCCAACAGCGACATCGTAGATAAACTGGTCGCTGAACTGTAGGGAGGGAGGGGCTGATGTCTGAATTAGTAACGGTAGCTCGCCCCTACGCCAAAGCAGCTTTTGACTTTGCCGTCGAGCATCAGAGCGTTGAACAGTGGCAGGCTATGCTGTCGTTTACCGCCGAGGTTAGCCGCAACGATCAGATGGCTGAACTGTTATCCGGTGCGGTTGCACCAGAAACACTGTCGGAAACGTTTATCGCGGTATGCGGCGATCAACTCGACCAGGCGGGCCAGAATCTTATCAAGGTCATGGCCGAAAACGGACGATTAGCAGTTTTGCCGGATGTGCTGGAACAGTTTATGGAGATGCGCGCCGCGCACGAATCGACTGTGGAAGTGGACGTCATTTCCGTAAGCCATCTAAAAGACGAGCAACTGGCGAAAATTACTGCCGCGATGGAACAACGTCTGTCACGCAAAGTTAAGCTGAATTGCAAAATTGATAAGTCTGTCATTGCCGGCGTGATTATTCGCGCGGGCGATATGGTGATAGACGGCAGCGTACGCGGTCGTCTCGAACGACTGGCAGACGTATTGCAGTCTTAAGGGGACTGGAGCATGCAACTGAATTCCACCGAAATCAGCGAACTGATCAAGCAGCGCATTGCTCAGTTCAATGTGGTGAGCGAAGCTCACAATGAAGGTACTATCGTTTCCGTGAGTGACGGGATTATCCGTATTCACGGCCTGGCCGAAGTCATGCAGGGTGAAATGATCGCCCTGCCGGGCAACCGCTTCGCTATCGCCCTGAACCTGGAACGCGACTCCGTCGGCGCCGTGGTGATGGGACCCTATGAAGATCTGGCCGAAGGCATGAAGGTCAAGTGCACCGGCCGCATTCTGGAAGTGCCGGTTGGCCGTGGCCTGCTGGGCCGCGTGGTCAACACGCTGGGCGCGCCCATCGATGGCAAGGGTCCGGTAGAGAACGACGGTTTTTCCGCCGTCGAGGCTATTGCGCCGGGCGTTATTGAACGCCAATCCGTGGATGAGCCGGTACAGACCGGTTATAAATCCGTGGATGCCATGATTCCCATCGGCCGCGGCCAGCGCGAGCTGATCATCGGCGACCGCCAGACCGGTAAATCGGCTCTGGCGATCGATGCGATTATCAATCAGCGCGAATCCGGCATCAAGTGCGTCTATGTCGCCATCGGCCAGAAAGCCTCCACCGTGGCGAACGTCGTGCGCAAGCTGGAAGAGCACGGCGCCCTGGCCAATACCATTGTCGTGGTTGCCACCGCGTCCGAATCCGCCGCCCTGCAATACCTGGCGCCGTATTCAGGCTGCGCCATGGGCGAGTATTTCCGCGATCGCGGCGAAGATGCGCTGATCATCTATGATGATTTGTCCAAACAAGCCGTGGCTTACCGTCAGATTTCCCTGTTGCTCCGTCGTCCGCCTGGACGTGAAGCCTATCCCGGGGACGTATTCTATCTTCACTCCCGTCTTCTGGAACGTGCGTCGCGTGTCAACGCCGAATACGTAGAAGCCTTTACCAAGGGTGAAGTGAAGGGCAAGACCGGCTCGCTGACCGCATTACCGATCATCGAAACCCAGGCGGGCGACGTTTCCGCGTTTGTTCCGACCAACGTGATTTCCATCACCGATGGCCAGATCTTCCTGGAATCAAGCCTGTTCAACGCCGGTATTCGTCCCGCCGTTAACCCCGGTATTTCCGTATCCCGTGTGGGCGGCGCAGCCCAGACGAAGATTATGAAAAAACTGTCGGGCGGTATTCGTACGGCTTTGGCTCAGTACCGTGAGCTGGCCGCGTTCTCCCAGTTTGCTTCCGATCTGGATGAAGCAACGCGTAAGCAGCTGAATCATGGACAAAAAGTGACCGAACTGTTGAAGCAGAAACAATATGCTCCCATGTCGGTATCGCAGCAGTCTCTGGTGTTGTTCGCCGCTGAACGTGGTTACCTGGAAGACATCGAACTGGCAAAGGTCGGCGACTTCGAGGCCGCGCTGCTGGCCTACGTAGACCGCGAGCAAGGCGATTTGATGCAACAAATCAACCAGACCGGCGCTTATAACGATGAAATCGAAGGCAAGCTGAAAGGCATCCTCGATAACTTCAAGGCAACCCAGTCCTGGTAACGCGCTATGGCCTGTTTCGGCAGGCCATGACGCCATGAGGAGAAGCAGAGATGGCCAGCGCCAAAGAAATACGTACTAAGATCGCCAGCGTGCAAAACACGCAGAAGATCACCAAAGCGATGGAGATGGTTGCCGCATCCAAAATGCGCAAATCGCAGGAGCGTATGGCGGCCAGCCGTCCTTATGCAGAAACTATGCGTAATGTGATTGGTCACCTTGCTTTGGGAAATCTGGAATATAAACATCCTTACCTGGAAGAGCGCGACGTCAAGCGCGTCGGGTATCTGGTGGTGGCCACCGACCGTGGTCTGGCCGGCGGCCTGAACATTAACCTGTTCAAAAAAGTGCTGACGGACATGAAAGCCTGGAGCGAAAAGGGCGTTGATGCGGAACTGGCGCTGATTGGCTCCAAGGCGGTGTCGTTCTTCAACGCCGTCGGCAGCAACGTGGTTGCCCAGGTCACCGGCATGGGGGATAACCCCACGCTGTCTGAACTGATTGGGCCGGTTAAAGTCATGCTGCAGGCGTATGACGAAGGCCGCCTGGATAAGCTCTATATTGTCAGCAACAAATTCGTTAATACCATGTCCCAGGTACCGCAACTGCTTCAGGTCCTGCCCTTGCCGCCCGCGGAAGATGGGGAAGAGCTGAAGAAGAAAACCTGGGATTACCTGTATGAACCCGATCCCAAGGCGCTGCTGGATACATTGTTGCGCCGTTATGTGGAATCGCAGGTTTATCAGGGCGTCGTTGAAAACCTGGCCAGCGAACAGGCCGCGCGAATGGTAGCGATGAAAGCCGCAACGGATAACGGTGGCAACCTGATCAAAGAGTTGCAACTTGTTTACAATAAGGCTCGTCAATTCAGCATCACTCAGGAACTCACCGAGATCGTTTCGGGAGCCGCCGCGGTTTAGGTTTAGGGTTACGAATTACGTAGAGGATTCAAGATGGCTACTGGAAATGTTATCCAGGTTATCGGCGCCGTGGTTGACGTCGAGTTCCCGCAGGATGCTGTACCTAAGGTGTACAACGCCCTTGAAGTGGAAAACGGCGCCGCCAAATTGGTGCTGGAAGTAGAACAGCAGTTAGGCGGCGGCGTTGTCCGTTGCATCGCCATGGGCTCGTCCGACGGTCTGCGTCGCGGCCTGAAAGTGACCAACCTGGAACGTTCGATCGAAGTGCCGGTGGGTAAAGCCACGCTGGGCCGCATCATGAACGTGCTGGGCGAACCGGTCGATATGAAAGGCGAGATCGGCGAGGAAGAACGTTGGTCCATCCATCGTCCGGCGCCGAGCTATGAAGATTTGTCCAGTTCGCAGGAACTGCTGGAAACCGGCATCAAGGTTATCGACCTGATGTGCCCGTTTGCCAAAGGCGGTAAAGTCGGCCTGTTCGGCGGCGCCGGCGTGGGTAAAACCGTCAACATGATGGAGCTTATCCGTAATATCGCCATCGAGCATTCCGGTTATTCGGTGTTTGCCGGCGTGGGCGAACGTACCCGCGAAGGGAACGACTTCTACCACGAAATGACCGATTCGAACGTTATCGACAAAGTATCCCTGGTGTACGGCCAGATGAACGAGCCGCCGGGAAACCGTCTGCGCGTGGCGCTGACCGGGCTGACCATGGCGGAAAAATTCCGTGATGAAGGCCGCGACGTCCTGCTGTTTATCGATAACATTTATCGTTATACCCTGGCCGGGACCGAAGTATCCGCGCTGCTGGGCCGTATGCCTTCAGCGGTAGGCTACCAGCCGACGCTGGCGGAAGAAATGGGCGTGCTGCAAGAACGCATCACCTCCACCAAAACCGGTTCCATCACCTCGGTACAGGCGGTATATGTGCCTGCGGATGACTTAACCGACCCGTCGCCGGCGACCACCTTCGCCCACCTTGACGCCACCGTGGTATTGAGCCGTCAAATCGCCTCACTGGGTATCTACCCGGCGGTTGACCCGCTCGACTCCACCAGCCGTCAGCTGGATCCGTTGGTTGTCGGCCAGGAACACTACGACGTGGCCCGTGGCGTGCAGTCCATCCTTCAGCGTTATCAGGAGCTGAAAGATATTATCGCCATCCTGGGTATGGACGAACTGTCAGAAGATGACAAACTGGTGGTGTCCCGCGCACGTAAGATCCAGCGTTTCTTGTCGCAACCGTTCTTCGTCGCCGAAGTGTTCACCGGTTCGCCGGGTAAATATGTTTCCCTGAAAGACACTATCCGCGGCTTTAAAGGCATCATGGACGGTGAATACGATCACCTGCCCGAGCAGGCGTTCTATATGGTCGGTTCCATTGATGAAGCAGTGGAAAAAGGCAAGAAACTGTAACGCTGTGATAGGAGGGTGATATGGCTGCAAATACTTACCATCTGGATGTCGTCAGCGCGGAACAGAAAATGTTTTCCGGGCTGGTGGAAAAAATCCAGGTGACGGGAAGCGAAGGCGAACTGGGGATTTTTCCCGGCCATGCCCCGCTGCTCACTGCCATTAAGCCCGGTATGGTGCGTATCGTCAAAGAACATAACGAAGAAGAGTATATCTACCTGTCGGGGGGCATCCTCGAGGTGCAACCGGACATCGTTACCGTTTTGGCCGATACCGCCATTCGTGGCAAAGATCTTGATGAAGCGCGCGCAATGGAATCCAAGCGCATGGCGGAAGAGCATATCAATAATTCACATGGTGACGTGGATTATGCTCAGGCCTCGGCCGAACTGTCCAGGGCCATCGCCAAGCTGCGGGTCATTGAATTGACCAGAAAAGCAATGTAATCAAGCTAGTGTGATTAAAAAGCCAGTCCTTTGTGACTGGCTTTTTTATTGGAATTCATTCTCTTCCAAGCATAGAGTGTCACAACTTGACGCTCTTATTTTTCGATCTGAAATAAGTTTCACCTTCTTCGCCTACTTAAACCACTAATTCCAGCCTGTACCTGCGGTAATTGGCCCCGAAACGCCCACTATTTCCGCATTGCGTCCTAAACCGGGTAAAATGATCCCGGCTTACGTCATTATGCGGCCATAATGTGTTTTTCGGCCCAAAATATGTGGTAATCCCTTCTCTGAACGGGTTTACTTTCGTCTATTGAATCAGGTTCATCAGGATGGTTATGTCGAATCGATTGATGAGCGTAGTGATCCTTGCCGCCGGCAAGGGCACCCGCATGTATTCCGATCTGCCCAAGGTCTTGCATCCGTTGGCTGGCAAACCGCTGGTCAGGCATGTTATTGACGCCGCCGCCGCCCTGGGCGCGGCGCGTATCCATTTGGTTTACGGCCACGGCGGCGAGCGACTGCGGCAGGCGTTGGCCGGCCCTGGTCCGGAACTGAGCTGGGTATTGCAGGCCGAACAGCGCGGCACCGGCCATGCCATGCAGCAGGCGGCGCCGTTTTTCCAGGATGATGAAGATATCCTGATGCTGTACGGCGATGTGCCGTTGATAGCGCCGTCAACCCTTGAGCGCCTGGTGGCCGCCAAGCCCGAGGGCGGTATCGGCCTGCTGACCGTTACCCTGGACGATCCTACCGGCTATGGCCGCATCGTGCGGGAAAACGGCAATGTATGCGGTATCGTCGAGCACAAAGACGCCGACGAGGCGCAGCGGGGCATCCGCGAAATCAATACCGGCATCCTGGTGGCCAACGGCGCCGACCTGAAGCGCTGGTTAAGCCGGCTGACCACCAATAACGCTCAGGGAGAGTATTACCTTACCGATATTATCGCCCTGGCCTGGGGCGAGGGCCGGCGTATCAATACCGTTAACCCCGATCGCCTAAGCGAAGTGGAGGGCGTGAATAATCGTTTGCAGCTGGCAACCCTTGAGCGGGTTTATCAGCGCCAGCAGGCCGAAAATCTGCTGTTGGCCGGGGTCATGCTGCTCGACCCGGCGCGTTTTGATTTGCGCGGCGAGCTGACGCACGGCCGTGATGTGACCATTGACACCAATGTCATTATTGAGGGCCGGGTATCCTTGGGCAACAATGTGGTTATCGGTACCGGCTGCGTATTAAAAGACTGCGACATTGGCGATAACGTGGTGGTCAGCCCCTACACGGTCATAGATCAAGCCCGGCTGCGTGCGGACTGTACCGTCGGGCCGTTCGCCCGCCTGCGGCCCGGGGCGGAGCTGGAAGAGGGCGCCCATGTCGGCAATTTTGTCGAGATGAAAAAAGCGCGCCTGGGGCGCGGATCCAAGGCCGGGCACCTGAGCTATCTGGGTGATGCGGAAATTGGCGCCGGTGTGAATATCGGCGCCGGCACCATTACCTGCAATTATGACGGCGCCAATAAACACCAGACCGTGATCGGCGATGATGTCTTTGTCGGCTCGGATACCCAACTGGTGGCGCCGGTTACCATAGGCAACGGCGCCACCATCGGCGCCGGCACCACAGTTACGCGCAGCGTGGCGGAAAACGAACTGGTGCTTAGCCGGGTGCGGCAGGTGCATATCACCGGCTGGCAACGGCCGGTAAAGAAGCATCGTTAATGGTATTACGCGCAGTTTGTCAAATCTGGGCATGAGCTTGCCGCGGGTATGATGCGCAATGAGAGTAAAGCCTGGCGCCGGGAAGAGAGATAGGGCGTCTTTACCATCTTGCCCATCATGCCCGTTATCATGGTTTTGTCAGCCATTTTCACGAGAGTGGCTGACAAAACATAATAATCCCCAGTTCTACAGGCTCGGGGAAACCGGAAAAACCGGTCTCTGTCAGGTCAAAGACATCGATACGGCGGAGCATGCCGTTCATTTAGGAATAACACTGATGTGTGGAATAGTAGGCGCGGTTGCGCAGCGTGATATTGCCGAAATCCTGTTAGAGGGATTACGCCGGCTAGAGTATCGTGGGTATGATTCCGCCGGCCTGGCGGTGGTGGATAACGAGGGGCATTTGCAACGGCTGCGCCGGGTCGGCAAGGTTGCCGCGTTGTCGCAGGCGGCGGCGGAGCATCCGCTGACCGGCGGCACGGGCATCGCCCATACCCGTTGGGCCACCCACGGGGAACCCTCGGAGAATAATGCCCATCCCCATGTCTCCGGGCATATCGTGGTGGTGCATAACGGTATCATCGAAAACCATGAACCGCTGCGTAAACTGCTGGTGGAGCGCGGCTATGTATTCGCGTCCGAAACCGATACCGAGGTTATCGCCCACCTGGTGCATTGGGAACAGCGCCAGGGCGGCGGCACGCTGGCTGAAGTGATCCTGCGCGTGATCCCGCACCTGCGCGGCGCCTATGGCACAGTTATCATGGATAGCAAGGACCCAAGCGTGCTGGTGGCGGCGCGATCCGGTAGTCCGCTGGTGATTGGCCTGGGCGTGGGCGAAAACTTCCTGGCGTCCGATCAGCTGGCGCTGCTGCCGGTCACCCGCCGGTTTATGTTCCTGGAAGAGGGCGATATCGCCGAAATTACCCGCCGCACGGTGCGCGTATGGGATACGCGCGGCAACCCGGTGCAACGGGCGGAGATTGAGTCCCAGGTAAAATACGACGCCGGCGATAAGGGCATCTATCGCCACTACATGCAAAAAGAGATTTTTGAACAGCCGCAGGCGATTAAAAACACCCTGGCGGGCCGTTTTTTACACGGCCAGATCACGTTATCCGAACTGGGCGAGGCCGGCGATCGTTTGCTGGAGCAGGTACAGCATGTGCAAATCATCGCCTGCGGCACCTCGTACCATTCGGCCATGGTATCGAAATACTGGTTCGAGGCGCTGGCCGGCGTGCCCTGCGATGTGGAAATCGCCTCCGAGTTCCGCTATCGCAAATC
Source organism: Sodalis sp. C49 (assembly GCF_046352915.1). NCBI lineage: Bacteria > Pseudomonadati > Pseudomonadota > Gammaproteobacteria > Enterobacterales > Bruguierivoracaceae > Sodalis > Sodalis sp. C49. The sequence continues at coordinate 3,646,322 of NZ_CP163303.1, forward strand.
CGCCGTGCGGCCGGGCAGCCTGATCATTACCCTGTCGCAATCCGGCGAAACCGCCGATACCCTGGCGGCCCTGCGCCTGACCAAAACCCTGGGCTACCTCGGCTCGCTGGCGGTGTGTAACGTGGCCGGCTCCTCGCTGGTGCGCGAATCCGATCTGGCGCTGATGACCCGCGCCGGGACGGAAATCGGCGTGGCTTCCACCAAGGCCTTCACCACCCAGTTAACGGTATTGCTGATGCTGGTGGCGCGCCTGGGCCGCCTGAAGGGCATGGATAGCCAGGTCGAGCAGCAGATTGTGCATGCGCTGCAGGCCCTGCCGGCCCGTATCGAGCAAATGCTGGCGCTGGATAAGCCGATTGAACAGCTGGCGGAAGGGTTCTCTGATAAACATCACGCCCTGTTTCTCGGGCGCGGCGAGCTTTACCCCATCGCCATGGAAGGCGCGCTGAAGCTCAAGGAAATTTCGTATATCCACGCCGAAGCCTATGCGGCGGGCGAGCTGAAACACGGCCCGCTGGCGCTGATCGACGCCGATATGCCGGTAATCGTTATTGCCCCCAATAATGAATTGCTGGAAAAACTCAAGTCGAACATCGAGGAAGTGCGCGCCCGCGGCGGCCTGTTATATGTCTTTGCCGAAGAGAACGCCGGTTTTACCGACAGCGAAAATATGAAAATCATCCCGCTGCCGCACGTAGAAGAGATTGTGGCGCCGATATTCTACACGGTGCCGTTGCAGCTGCTGGCGTATCATATTGCGCTGATCAAAGGCACCGATGTCGACCAGCCGCGTAATCTGGCAAAATCGGTGACGGTGGAGTAACCCGCGTCTGCGGCGGCACCTAAGCCGCCGCTTGCAAAGTGATCGCAAAAACCGACACAGCGTTAATCGGATCCGGTGGGGATGGCAAAGCCCCAGCGGATTTTTTTTTTGCCCGATCACACCCCAATAAATCCTTTTCCTTATATTGATATTGCAAATGCGTAATTCAAATAAGCTTAATTAATTTACGCATGGTTATTTACGAGAAACTTCTTGTCCCCACCCGGAATATAACAATAATGATTATGTGAGCGGGGTCATGCCGGCTTATGACAACGGTCATAAAAATAGGGTGCTGAAAAGTGTAAAACATCTGTCATGTCAACAATACACTATTACCGGCTTGTCTGGCCTGCGACGACTTTCTCCTGGGTTTTTACCGCGGGAAATGCCGCCTGACGTGCGGCATGGCTCCGCTCGCCGCTTGCCTGTACCGAACGGAATAATCGTAACGGCTTAAGCTGCGCATTTCTCTCATTAATCGACCGCCCACTATTCTGATTTTATTGGAAGGGTCACATCTATGCTGATATTTTTATAACTAAAAGGTGCGATTTATGAATAGCCTACAGATATTTTCTTTTGTATTTTTTACGTGCCTTGTCGCTATTGTTACCTGGTGGAAAGTAAGGAAAAACGATACCCATACCCAGCAGGGCTATTTCCTGGCCGGTCGTTCCCTTAAAGCGCCAATAATTGCCGCATCGCTGATGCTGACCAATCTTTCAACGGAACAATTGGTCGGCCTGAGCGGACAGGCCTATAAATTCGGCATGTCGGTGATGGCATGGGAGGTGATTTCAGCTATTCCCCTGGTCCTGCTGGCGCTGGTGTTTTTACCGCGTTATTTGCAGAGGGGCATTATTACCATTCCGGATTTTATCGAAGAACGCTACGACAAAACCACGCGTATTATGGTGGACTGCTGTTTTTTAATCGCCACCGGCGTCTGTTTTCTGCCCATAGTACTCTATTCCGGCTCGCTGGCGCTGAACAGCCTGTTTCATTTCAGCGACCTTACCGGGCTGAGCCAGGGCAGCGCGACGATAGTCATGGTGATAGCCCTTGGCGTGATAGGCACCCTGTACGCGGTTATCGGCGGACTGCGCGCGATTGCCGTCGCCGATGTCGTCAATGGCATCGGCCTGGTGATTGGCGGGCTGATGGTGCCGTTTTTCGGGCTGATGGCGCTTGGCGGCGGCAGTGTTATCGCCGGCCTGAATACACTGACGGCGGATCATGCCGAGCGCCTCAACTCCATCGGTGGCGCCCATGACCCGGTGCCCATCGGCGCCGCCTTGACCGGCCTGGTGCTGGTGAATACCTTTTACTGGTGTACCAACCAGGGCATCGTCCAGCGTACCCTGGCCGCCAAGAACCTGGCCGAAGGGCAAAAAGGCGCGCTGCTGACGGCGCTGCTGAAAATGCTCGACCCGATAATCCTGGTCCTGCCCGGCGTTATCGCCTATCACCTGTATCAAGGGCTGCCCAAGGCGGATATGGCCTACCCGGTGCTGGTCAACCAGATCCTGCCCGCGCCCCTGGTCGGTTTTTTCGGCGCCGTGCTGTTCGGCGCCATTATCAGCGTGTTCAACGGGTTTTTAAACAGCGCCAGCACTTTATTCAGCATGGGTATCTACAGCCGTATTATCAATCCTGACGCCACGTCCAAAAAACAGGTGTTGGTGGGGCGTTATTTCGCCCTGATCCTGGCGCTGGTGTCGGTGGTGGTAGCCCCCGGCATTGCCAATGCCCCCGAAGGATTATACAGCTGGATGAAGCAGCTTAACGGGGTGTACAACGTTCCCCTGGTCACCATTATCATCATGGGGTTCTTTTTCCCGCGTATCCCGGCCATGGCGGCCAAGCTGGCGCTGCTGTTAGGTATCGTCAGCTATATCCTGATCAATTACGTTTTCCATTTCCCTATTCATTTCCTGTATGTGCTGGCGATAACGTTTTGCCTGAACGCGTTGGTGATGCTGGTTATCGGTAAACTTGCGCCGCGCGCCACCCCGTTTGTCTTCCATGATTCCCTGGCGGTGGATATGTCGCCGTGGCGGTCGGTAAAAATCGCCTCCGTCGGCGTTATTGCGGCGATGATATTTATTTATGCCTTTCTCGCCCGCTTCGGCGGCTGGCACAGCCTCTGGTTATGCTGGATCGCGGGCATAACCGTTGTCGCCATTTCCGGCTGGCTGATATTCGCCGGTTTGAGAAAAACCAAAACCAGGGAGGAAATCGCCTGATGCAACCTAATATAATTTTTATCATGACCGATACGCAGGCCACCAATATGGTCGGGTGCTATACCGGCCTTCCCCTGCATACCGAGCATATCGATGCGCTGGCCGGGCGCGGGGCCAAATTCAATTCGGCATTTACCACCGCGCCGCTGTGCACCCCGGCGCGCGCGGGACTGTTCACCGGCCTGTATTCCAACCAAAGCGGTCCCTGGACCAATAATCTGGCGCCGGGTAAGAATATGCGCACCCTGGGCAACTATTTTCAGGATGCCGGCTGGCAAACCGCCTATATCGGTAAATGGCATCTTGATGGCCACGACTATTTCGGCACCGGCATCTGTCCGCCGGAATGGGCGGCGGAATATTGGTACGATGGCGCTAATTACCTGCATGACCTGCCGGAAGAAAAAATCAGCTTATGGCGCAACGGGCTGAATTCAAAGGAAGAACTTGAACAACATCAGATTGATGATGAATTTACCTGGGGCTATCGCATCAGCCAGCGCGCGATACATTTTATCGATAAGCAGCGCCTGCGGCGCGAGAAACCGTTCCTGCTGGTGCTTTCTTACGATGAGCCGCATCATCCCTTTACCTGCCCGCCGCGTTATCTCGACCGTTTTGCCGATTTCCATTACCCGCTGGGCGCAAAAGGAACCGATGATCTCAGCGATAAACCGATGCACCAGCGTTTGTGGGCCAGGGCGATGCCGTCGCCGGTAACGGATGGCGCCACCTATCATCATCCGATTTATTTTGCCTGCAATGATTTTGTCGACGACCAGATAGGACGCGTGCTGAACCACCTTACCCCCGACGAATGGGAAAATACCTGGATAGTGTATACCTCCGATCACGGTGAAATGATGGGAGCGCATCAACTTATCAGCAAAGGCTCGGCAGGCTATGACGACATCTGCCGCATTCCCTTTATCATCCACGGGCCCGGCCTGCCGGCGCGGGAGATTGATACACCGGTGAGCCATATCGACCTGTTGCCGACGTTATTATCGATTGCCGGTATCCCGGTGCCGCCGTCGCTGCACGGCGAAAGCCTGCTGCCTATGCTGTCGTCGGCGGAGCGGGAACGGGAGCGGTCGGTCATGGTGGAATTTAACCGTTATGAAATAGAACATGACAGCTTCGGCGGTTTTATCCCGATGCGCGCCTGGGTCACCAATGATTTAAAACTGGTGATTAATCTGTTTGACGATGATGAACTCTATGACCGGCGCAACGATCCCGAGGAACTGATAAACCTGATTGGCCGGGACGACTATGCGGAACGGCGTAATGCATTGCATGATAGCTTATTAGACTTTATGGATCGTATTCGCGATCCGTTTCGCAGCTATCGCTGGGCCATGCGCCCGTGGCGGCCCGACAGGCATGAGCAATGGCTGGGCGCGTTTCGTCCTAAACCGGATGATTACGTCTCGCCGGTGGTCAGGGATTACGATACCGGCCTGCCGACCAAGGGAGTAAAAATTGAGGAAAAAAGACAAAAATTCTGAGGATGGGGACGAGGGCCGCGCCGTATTCGCAGAATTGTCCGGCAGCGAACACGCCATGTTTACCCGGCTGGATCAGTTGCCGAAGCAAACGCGCATTTATCCCCAGGAGGATGAGGCCCTCTCTTTTTATTACCTGCACAGTGGGTTGGTGGGGCTGTACCATATGCTGGAGAACGGTAAGGTGTGCCTGATCCGCCTGTTTGGCCCCGGTGATTTTTTCGGCTACCGCAGCCTGTTCGGTAATACGTTTTACCACTGTTCCTCGCGCGTGCAGCGCACCGCTACGGTAACGCGCATTACCCCCTATCAGCCGCAGCGGTTTTTATGCCGCTATCCGCGCCTGAATGTCTATTTGTTCATGCGGCTGGCGCGTGATCTGGGCGAGGCGGAAAAAAGGCTGGCCAGCATGGCCTACGATAAATCCCAGCAACGGGTATTACTGGGCATTCACTATTTATACCGGCAATGGCCGGGCTATGAATGGACCTGGCGTGAAATTGCCGAATACGCGGGTTGCGAAACGGAAACCGCTATCCGCCATGGCAGTGAGCTCAAGCTACAGGGACTGTTGCCGGATGAATTTACCGGTTAACTGCCGCCGCTGCCGGTGCGGCATGGTATTTGACGCGCAATATTGTTTGGAGTCGCGGTTATGAAACGCCCGTTTTCCCTGATGGCGAAACCCACCAGTTATCAATGCAATATTCACTGCGATTATTGTTTTTATGTGGACAAAAAAAATACCCTGTTACCCGCCGGAGCATCGGCGTCGAAGCATATGGCCGACGATGTGCTCAGGGAATTTATTAAGCAGTATATTGACGCCAGCGCTGGCGACGAGGTCATGTTTGCCTGGCAGGGCGGCGAGCCGACCCTGGCCGGAATTGACTTTTATGCCGCCGCGCTGCGCTATCAGCAGCGTTACGCCCGGGGAAAAAGGATTACCAACAGCATGCAAACCAACGGCGTATTGATAAACGATCAATGGGGCCGTTTTCTTGCCGATAATCATTTCCTGCTGGGTATTTCCGTGGACGGCACCGCCAGGCTGCATAATCATTATCGCCATACCGCCAGCGGCCGGCCGGTATTTGACAGCGTGATCAACGCCATCCGGATATTTAAGGAATATCATATAGATTACAACGTATTGAGCGTGGTGAACGATAAAACCGCCCAGGCGCCGCTGGAAATATATTTTTTTATCACGCAAGAGCTGGGCGCGCAGTATGTGCAATTTATCCCGGCAGTGGAACAAAGGTTGTCCGGAGCCGCGCGGGGGGAATTGATTTATCCCCGGTCGACGGCGGATAAAACGCTGACGCCATGGTCGGTGAGCGGCGAAGCCTACGGCACGTTTATCAATACCCTGTTTGACTACTGGGTACGGCATGATGTCGGCACGGTGTTTGTGCAGCTATTCGATAATGCCCTGGCCGCCTGGTGCGGCGTGATGCCAAGCCTGTGCGTGATGCAGCCCACCTGCGGCCAGGGCCTGGTCGTCGAGCAGAACGGCGATATCTATAGCTGCGATCATTTCGTCTACCCTGAGCATAGACTGGGCAATCTGATGACAGGGAACCTGGCCGCCATGGCCGGTGGGAAAAAACAGCGCCAGTTCGGCCAGCTAAAAGCCAATGTGGCGACGCCGTGTTTGTCATGCGACTATCGGTTTGCCTGTCACGGCGGCTGTCCTAAGCACCGTATTCACCGCATCGGGGGCCAGTGGCATAATCATCTTTGCCCCGGCTATAAAGCTATTTTTTCCCATATCGCGCCCTATATGGCGTATATGGCCGGCGAACTGGCGCACCATCGGCCGGCCGCCGGCATTATGCGCGAAATTGATCGGATTGCGGAGGCGGGGATTGAAAAAAAAGGCTAATATGCCATTAAAATAGGTACCCATCCCGGTGTCATAAAAATGTCATATTACCGACATGTATCTGTAACCTAATTGTCCTATTTTCCCTCCTGCAGCAATTATAATAATTGAAGAAAACGGCCATGGGCCGATTTTAAATATCCCACAGGAGGGATTATGAGACTGATGCATACCACCGTTGCCAGTGTTGTAGCAGCTACGTTCGCCCTGGCGAGTATTTCTTCGTTCGCTGCCGCCAACCTGACAGGTGCCGGCGGCACATTCCCCGCCCCGGTTTATGCTAAATGGGCTGATACCTATCAAAAAGAAACCGGCGTGAAAGTTAACTACCAGGGCATCGGTTCTTCCGGCGGCATTAAACAGATTATCGCCAATACCGTTGATTTCGGCGCGTCCGATGCTCCTTTAAGCGATGGCGACCTGAAGAAAGAAGGTTTATTCCAATTTCCGACCGTGATTGGCGGCGTGGTGCTGGCCATCAACGTACCGGGAATCAAAAGCGGCGAACTGACCCTGGACGGCCATACCCTGGGTGAAATTTACCTGGGCAACATCAAAAAATGGAACGACCCGGCCATCACCAAGCTGAACCCGGGCCTGAAGCTGCCGGATCAGAATATCGCCGTGGTACGCCGCGCCGATGGTTCCGGCACGTCGTTTGTCTTCACCAGCTATCTGTCCAAGGTGAATGCGACCTGGAAAGAAAAAATCGGCGCCGGTTCCACGGTTAACTGGCCGGTCGGACTGGGCGGCAAGGGCAATGACGGCATCGCCGCCTTTGTCCAGCGTTTGCCGGGTTCCATCGGTTATGTGGAGTACGCCTACGCTAAGCAGAACAACCTGGCCTACACCAAGCTGATTTCCGCCGACGGCAAGCCGGTAATGCCGACGCAGGATAACTTCAGCGCGGCGGCGAAAGGCGTCAACTGGCAGCAATCTTTTGCCCAGGATCTGACTAACCAGAAGGGCAACAATGCCTGGCCGATCACCTCCACCACGTTTATTATGTTGCATACTACCCAAACCAAGCCTGAGCAGGGCCGCGAAACCCTGAAATTCTTCGATTGGGCCTACAACAAGGGTGCCGACCAGGCTAACGCCCTTGACTACGCCACCTTGCCAAAGGACGTGGTCGAACAGATCCGCGCCGCCTGGAAGGCCAATATCAAAGACAGTAACGGTAAAGCGCTCTACTAAGTCCTTGTGTTTCGTCCCTTCCCTTACGGGAAGGGATTACGAACCAACAAAAAGAGTACTCTATGGCTGACAATACGCCGGCACGGCATGCCCCCGGTAAACAAGGCGACCTGATATTCGGTACGTTGGTCAGGTTGGCCGCATTGATTACCTTATTGATGTTGGGCGGAATTATCGTTTCGCTGATTGTCGCTTCGTGGCCGAGCATGGAAAAGTTCGGCTTCGCGTTCCTGTGGACCAAGGAGTGGGATCCGCCCGGTGAAAAATTCGGCGCGCTGGTTCCTATCTATGGCACCCTGGTGACCTCTTTTATCGCGTTGCTGATTGCCGTTCCGGTCAGCTTCGGCATCGCCCTGTTCCTTACCGAGCTTGCCCCCAACTGGTTGAAGCGTCCCCTTGGCGTCGCCATTGAGCTGTTGGCGGCCATCCCAAGCATTGTCTACGGCATGTGGGGGTTGTTTGTTTTTGCTCCCCTGTTCGCCCAGTATTTTCAACAGCCCCTGGGCGATGTGATGTCGACCATCCCTTTTATCGGCGTCCTGTTTTCGGGGCCGGCGTTTGGTATCGGCATCCTGGCCGCCGGTATTATCCTGGCTATCATGATCATCCCGTATATTGCCGCCGTGATGCGCGATGTGTTTGAGCAAACGCCGGTGTTGATGAAGGAGTCGGCCTACGGTATCGGCTGCACCACCTGGGAAGTGATCTGGCGTATCGTGCTGCCCTTCACCAAAAACGGCGTGATCGGCGGCGTGATGCTGGGCCTGGGACGGGCGCTGGGCGAAACCATGGCGGTGACCTTTATCATCGGCAATACCAACCAGCTGGACAGCATTTCCCTGTTTAGCCCGGGCAACAGCATTACCTCGGCGCTGGCCAATGAGTTCGCCGAAGCCCAGGCGGGTCTGCATACCGCCGCGCTGATGGAGCTGGGGTTAATCCTGTTTGTGATTACCTTTATCGTGCTGGCCTGCTCCAAATTCATGATAATGCGCCTGGCGAAAAACGAGGGGGTCAAATAATGGCGACCGTCGAGCACCAAATGACCCATACCGCGCCACAAATGGAAGCGCGGCGTAAAATGCAGTCCTGGCGGCGGCAGAAGAACCGTCTGGCGCTGTTATTATCCATGATCACCATGGCCTTCGGCCTGTTCTGGTTATGCTGGATCTTGCTGACCACGGTAAGCCGGGGTTTTGACGGTATGTCGCTGGCGTTGTTTACCGAAATGACGCCGCCGCCCAATACCGCCGGCGGAGGGCTGGCCAATGCCCTGGCCGGCAGCGGATTGCTGATTCTCTGGGCCACTGTTTTCGGCACGCCCCTGGGCATCATGGCCGGGATTTACCTGGCGGAATACGGGCGTAAGTCCGCGCTGGCGGAAGTGATCCGTTTTATTAACGATATCCTGCTGTCCGCGCCGTCCATCGTTATCGGTTTGTTTGTCTATACGCTGGTGGTGGCGAAAATGGAGCATTTCTCCGGCTGGGCCGGGGTGATCGCCCTGGCGCTGCTGCAGGTGCCGATTGTTATCCGTACCACGGAAAACATGATGCGGCTGGTGCCCGATACGCTGCGTGAGGCTGCCTATGCGTTGGGTACGCCGAAATGGAAAATGATTTCCGCCATCACGCTTAAGGCCTCGGTTTCCGGCATCATCACCGGCGTATTGCTGGCGGTGGCGCGCATTGCCGGCGAAACGGCGCCGCTGCTGTTTACCTCGCTCTCCAACCAGTTCTGGAGTACCGATCTCATGCAGCCCATCGCCAACCTGCCGGTGACGATTTTCAAATTCGCCATGAGCCCGTTTGCCGAATGGCAACAGCTGGCCTGGGCCGGCGTGCTGCTGATTACCCTGTGCGTGCTGTTGCTGAACATTATCGCGCGGATTATTTTCGCCAAAAAAACCTATTAAGCGTCAGGCGCCGACGCGTCTTTGATCGAAAGAGAGAGTGTTGCATGAGCGGGATCAACAACGCCAACGACAGCAAAGTACAGGTTCGCGATCTGAATTTTTATTACGGTAAATTTCATGCGCTGAAAAATATCAGCCTGGATATTGCCCGTAACCAGGTGACGGCTTTTATCGGCCCGTCCGGCTGCGGTAAATCCACGCTGTTGCGTTGCTTTAATAAAATGTACCAGCTTTATCCGGAGCAGCGCGCCGAAGGGGAGATCCTGCTGGACGGGGACAATATCCTCACCGATAAGCGCGATGTTTCCCTGCTGCGCGCCCGGGTCGGCATGGTGTTCCAGAAGCCGACCCCCTTTCCGATGTCTATTTATGACAATATCGCGTTCGGCGTGCGCCTGTTTGAGAAACTGTCGCGCAGCGAGATGGAGGAGCGCGTGCAGTGGTCGCTGACCAAAGCGGCGCTGTGGAACGAAACCAAGGACAAATTGCACCAGAGCGGTTATAGCCTGTCCGGCGGCCAGCAGCAGCGTTTATGTATCGCGCGCGGCATCGCCATTCGCCCCGATGTGCTGTTGCTCGATGAGCCCTGTTCAGCCCTGGATCCGATCTCGACCGGACGTATCGAAGAGCTGATTTCAGAATTGAAAGCGGATTATACCGTGGTGATAGTGACGCATAATATGCAGCAGGCGGCGCGTTGCTCCGATCACACGGCATTTATGTATCTCGGCGAGTTAATTGAATTCAACGATACGGATAGCATTTTCACCGCACCGAAGAACAAACAAACCGAAGATTATATTACTGGCCGCTATGGTTAATAACGGGATATATCATGGAAAACCTGAATCTCAATAAGCATATTTCCGGCCAGTTTAACGCCGAACTGGAACACATACGCACCCAGGTGATGGCGATGGGCGGCCTGGTGGAGCAACAGCTTACCGACGCCATCAGCGCGATGCACAGCCAGGATGAAGAATTGGCCAAACGGGTCATCGCCGGGGACGTCAAGGTGAATGCGATGGAGGTGGCCATTGATGAGGCCTGTGTGCGTATTATTGCCAAGCGCCAGCCTACCGCCAGCGATTTACGCCTGGTGATATCGATCATCAAAACCATATCCGAACTGGAGCGTATCGGCGACGGCGCGGATAAAATCTGCCGTACCGCGCTGGAAAAATACTCCCAGCAGCATTTGCAGATGCTGGTCAGCCTGGAGTCGCTTGGACGCCATACGGTGCAGATGCTGCATGACGTGCTGGACGCCTTTGCGCGCATGGATTTGGATGAGGCGATCCGGATTTATCGCGAGGATAAAAAAGTCGACCAGGAATACGAGGGTATCGTCCGTCAGCTGATGACCTATATGATGGAAGATCCCCGCACTATTCCCAGCGTGCTGACGGCGCTGTTTTGCGCCCGCTCCATCGAGCGTATCGGCGATCGCTGCCAGAATATCTGCGAATATATTTTCTATTTTGTTAAGGGACAGGACTTCCGCCATGTGGGCGGCGACGCGCTGGAAACGCTGCTGACGGGCACGGGTAAAGATAAGGCCGCGGATGCCGGCGGCGAGGCCAGTCCGCCGAAGGAATAATAATCCTGGCCGATCATACCAATACTTCCGGTGCGCCGGTCAACGTCCATCCCCGCGCGCGCCATAACGCCGGCAGCTGACCCATATCATCAAAGCGGGTGACCAGCGGGTGGTCAATCGGCGGATTATGCGCATCGGCGCAATAGTAAAATACCGGCATGCCGGCGGCGATGCCCGCCTGGACGCCGGACACCGAATCCTCGACTAAAATGCATTGCGCCACCGGTACCCCCAGCTGGGCGGCGGCATGATGGATCACCGCCGGGTCGGGCTTCCAGCGCTGCACATCGTAACCGCTGAACAGACGTTGCGCAAAAAACGGCAGCAGCGACGTCAGGCCAAGCGAGTGCTCCATTTTACTGACCGGACCGTTGGACACCACCGCCATCGGTACGACGATCCGCTGCAAAAGCTCGCGCACGCCCTCGATGGCAACCAGCCGCTCATCAAACAGCCGGGCTACATGCGCGCGGTACTCGGCTTCCAGGATATCCGCCCGCTGGCGCAGGCCGTGCTGTTCCCTCATACGATCGAAGATGTCATTGAGTTTTACGCCTTTGAAATCCCTGATGGCATCGGTAAGCGTCAGCGCAATGCCGTATTGGGCGAACAGGAGCACATAGGCCTCGCAACACAAGATCTCGCTGTCCACCAGCGTGCCGTCACAATCAAATAATACGCATGTTTTGTCCGTCATTAACCCTGTCCTTATACCGTTGCCGGGAATATCCGCTCTTACTTTACCCGATCAGGGCGGACAAGCGATCGCTTAACCCGTTGCCGCGCCTGTTTTTTGGCCCCGGCCGCGGGCAGCGGTGGATACCCGCTTAACCCGGCTGGTGGGTGTTACACAGTGGAACACACGGCCATAATGTTTTTTATAATATAAACAATTATATATCAACAACATATATAAGGATAATAGTGTAGTTAAAAATATATTGTCATCTCAGTGTGTAAAATTACACATCGATCACATTTAGCGATTCATTAACATGTTTTAATCATCCCACTTCTTCGACTGGGAACTGACTATGAAACATATGATGATTTGCTGCGGCGCCGGCGTTGCCACCAGCACCGTGGCGCTGAAAAAACTGGAAGCTTACCTGCAGGGGGAAAACTTGCTGGATAAGGTGCGCATATCACAGGGTACCGTGGCGGAAGCCGCCACCCGCGACGATGTGGACTTTATCGTTTCCACCTCGCCGGTGAAAGTGTCCGTACCGGTCATTAACGCTTTGCCCCTGTTGACCGGCATGGGGACCGACAAAGTATTCAGCAGCGTTAAAGAATTGATTCTCGCCGAGGGTTAATACCATGTTTGTTATCGATTATATCGTGAGCATGGGGGCCTCGGTCATGATGCCCCTGATCTTCATTCTGCTGGGATTGCTGCTGCGTTTATCCATCGCCAAATCGATTAAAGCCGGGCTGATGGTGGGGATCGGTTTTATCGGATTAAGCATTACCGTTAACCTGATGATTGATTCGTTAACGCCCGTCAGCCATGCCATTGTCGAGCGGTTCGGCCTGAACCTGACGGTATTGGACATGGGATGGCCCGCCGCCGCCGCCGTGGCCATGGGTACCCGGGTCGGCGCGCTGGTGATCCCGGTGTGCGTCGCCATCAATGTCCTGATGCTCTATACCAAGACCACCCGTATCCTGAACGTGGATATCTGGAACCTGTGGCATCACGCGTTTACCGGCTCGCTGGTGGCCATTATCACCGGTAACCTCTGGCTGGGGGTGCTGGCCGCCGGGCTGAACTGTATCGTCACCATGGTGATAGCCGATCGCACCACCGCCGATGTGGAAAAATACCTCAATTTGCCGGGTATCTCGGTGCCGCATGGTTTTTCCGCGTCGTTTGTGCCCGCCGCCTGGCTGGTTAACGCGATAGTCGATCGTATCCCCGGCGTGCGCGATATTAAAATCGATACCGATGTGATTCAAAAGCGCTTATCGATATTAGGCGATCCCGCCTGCCTGGGCGCGATTATCGGCGCCATCCTGGCCGTTATCGCCGGGGTTGATGTGAAGGCCATCCTGCAAACCGCCATCACCATGGCCGCGGTGATGACCATTATCCCCCGCATGGCCAAGATGTTGATGGAAGGGGTCTATCCCATCAGCGAGCGTATCCAGGAAATTGCGCAGTCCCGGGCCGGTTCGTTCGGCAAAATTTCCATCGGGCTGGATTCCGCCGTCAGCGTCGGCCATCCGGTTACCCTGTCGGTGTCGATGCTGATGATCCCGATTATGCTGGTGCTGGCGGCGATTATCCCCGGTAATCAGTTTCTGCCGTTCGCCTCGCTGACGGGCCTGCCGTTTGCCTTTGTGCTGGTGACCGCCGTATGCCGGGGCGATATGTTCCGCACCCTGCTCACCGGCCTGCTCACCCTGAGCCTGGCGCTGTTAATCGGCACCAGCCTGGCGCCGCTGGTGACCAGTACGGCCGTCAGCACCGGGTTCTCGTTACCCCATGGCGCAACCAGTATCAGCAGCGTTGATTATGCCGGCGCAATGCTGCCCTGGGTCATTATCCAGGGGTTCTATTTCAAGGCCATCGGCGTCGGCGTGCTGATCCTCTTGGCGCTGCTGCTGGCGCTATGGAACCGCAAAAAAATCCTCCGTGAGGACCGGTTGGCGGCGCAAACGGGCGCCGCCGGCACAGAGATGGGAGAATAATCATGATGTTCAGCGCCGAGCGCGTCTTCACCATTACCCAGCCGATAAGCCGGGATGAACTGCTGACCCTGATGGCGGACAGCCTGTACGCGGACGGCTTGGTCAAAGCAAGCTTTCGCCAGGGCGTGCTTGATCGGGAAGCGGTTTATCCCACCGGCATCGATATGGAGACGCACAGTATCGCCATACCCCATACCGAGTTTGAACATGTGCTCGCCACCGGCTTTGCCGTCGCGGTAAACCAGGCGGGGGTGGAGTTCCATCGCACCGATGAGCCACAAGCGGTGGTAAAACCGGCCGTCGTGGTGTTAATGGCCATCGATCCGTCGTGCGAAAAAGTGGCCATTATCCAATCCCTGTTTGCATTGCTGGGGGATATTGAGCAGGTTAACAAAATCGGCGGAAACTCGCCGGAGGGCATCGCGAAACTGTTCACTGAATCCATCACTACCCGTTAGAATGAAGCCGGAATCTCCCTACGCCTTCAGAGAAATGCGATGTTAAGAATAAGCCAGGTGATTGAGATAGCAATGGTCAGCCGCAAGACGGTTTATAACGCCATCAACAGCGGCCGCCTGAAATATCAGATGGTTAACCTGGATAACCGTCAGGTGCGCATGTTTCATGAACATGACGTGCTTGACGCGTTTCCCAAAGCCAACCGCACTTCGCTCGAAGTGCGGGCGCTGCAGCAGGAGATCGCCTCCCTGAAATTCGCCCTGGCGGAGCTGCAAAAGGCGGTGGAGGCCATGGATCCTTCCGTTCAGGTGGAGATGATCGCGGCAAAACCTAAAAAATAGGCGTCCGGTGTTCGCCTGCTGTCCCGGTTTGTTTGGTTTAAGCGATATTAAGCAAGGATCGTCAAATTATCATTGCATAAAAGTACATGTACAACCGCGTTGGTTTATCATTAAATGGGCCGGGAAAAGGTGCTTATATTTAATTTATCGTTACCAAGGAAGGTTATGTGGTATTTTTCGGCAACCAATATACGGCATGATATAAATAATGATTACCTTGATTATGCTGAGGAGGCCAATCAACCGCTTATATCCGAGGTAAACTCGATCAGTAATAGTCAAATATCTATAAATGCTAGCGCTACTAATATGCCCGTTCACAAGCCTTTTTTCCGGCGCGTAATGCAGCGCATGGCCGATATGCTGGCTTATGTCGGCAATTATTTTCATCATGGCGACCAACAGTGGTCTTTTGGCGCCACAAACAGTTCTCACCCCAAGATGGGCGCTATCGTACCATTACTTGATGAGCCGTCAATGGCAAGAGCTACCCTTATCATTAACGACCTTATGGTCCCTTTGCCGTCCCTGGGAGATAAACAACAGACAGTTGAAGAAAAGGTTTATTTTATCGGGATTGCCGTTATACGGCTGGCTAAATCGAAAGCGCAGAACTTAATTCATGGCCGCGCAAAGAAAAAGGCATGTGAAATAATAAATAAGGGTGATGACCATCCGGGCATCGGTATGCTGAGGCATATAGATAGCAGCTGCAAAGGGCAGAAAAGTTTTGCCGTGTCGCTGCTCGTTCTGGCCATGGAAATAGGGCGTATGGATTTGTCGTGTTCCGGTTCTAAAGAATATGGCGATTCACTGCATGCCATGGCCGTGTTATGGGGCTATATTCTTGCCAATGCCGCGACCGGCGGCACCAATGGAACGGGCATCGGCTTGGTGGATGAGCGCGCGGGCGGCGTCAGTGTGCCCAGCGTTTAATAATCAGTGAAGTATTAATACCGCCGAAGGCAAAGTTATTGGACTGGATATAACCGGTGTCGATGAGCCTGGGCTGGCCGGTGATATAGTCCAAATCGCCGCATTCCGGGTCCGGCTGGCGCAGGTTAAGCGTTGGGGCAAACCAGCCCTCGCGCATCATTTCCAGGCTCATCCAGGCTTCCAGCGCGCCGCAGGCCCCCAGCGTGTGGCCGAAATAGCTCTTCAGCGAGGATATCGGCGTGGTATTACCGAATAGCGCGGCGGTGGCGCGGCTCTCGGCAATGTCGCCGCGTTCCGTGGCGGTGCCGTGCGCGCTGATATAGCCGATGTCCCCGCTGGATACGCCGGCGTTTTGCAGCGCCTGCGCCATGCAGATTTGCATGGTGGACTGCTGCGGCTGGGTAATATGGCTGGCATCGCAGTTGGTGGCGAACCCCACCAGCTCGCCATAAATAGTGGCGCCCCTGGCCCGGGCAAAATCCAGCGCTTCCAATACCAGCGTGCCCGCGCCTTCGCCAATGACCAGTCCGTCCCGGTTGACATCAAAGGGGGCGGGTGTGAGCTTAGGCGCGTCGTTAAGCTGGCTGGTGGCAAACAGCGTATCGAAGGCCGCCGCCTCGGAAGGACAGAGTTCCTCGGCGCCGCCGGCCACCATGACCGTTTGGTAGCCATGCTTGATGGCTTCATAGGCATACCCGATGGCCTGGCTGCCGGAGGTGCAGGCGCTGGAGGTGGGGATTACCCGGCCGCGCAGGCCGAAGAACAATCCGGCATTGACCGCCGTGGTATGCGGCATCATCTGCACATAGGTGGTGCCGGTGATATTGTGGGTGTGTTTCTCCGTCAGCATGGTGGCGAAATCGCTGATGGGTTTGGTGCTGCCGGTGGACGAGCCGTAGGCAATGCCTGTTTCGCCGCCGGTCAGGATGGCATCATTCAGCAGCCCCGCCTGTTCCAGCGCCAGTTCGGTGGCCCGGGTCGCCAGCAGCGATACCCGGCCCATGGAGCGGATGCGCTTGCGGGTATAATGTTCGGGCAGCGCAAAGGCGGGCAGCGGGGCGGCCAGCAGGGTATTCAACCCGTCGAACTCGCGCCACTGCGGCATGGCGACCACGGCGTTTTCCAGGCGCTTAAGGCCTTGCGCCACCGCCTGCCAGCTTTCGCCAAAGGCGGTGACGCCGCCCATGCCGGTAATCACCACGCGGCGGTTCATAGCATGCCTCCGTTAATGGAGATGACCTGGCGTGTGATATAACCGGCCATGTCCGACATCAGGTAGCCGGCAAGTCCCGCCACTTCATCCGCCTGCCCCATGCGTTTCATCGGGATAAGGCCCATGGCCTGGTCCAGGGCGCGCGCGTCCAGGTCGATCATGCCGGTATCAATCAGCCCCGGCGCAATGCAGTTAACGGTGATATGCCGTTTCGCCAGCTCAACCGCCAGCGCCTTGGTGGCGCCGATAATGCCGGCCTTGGCCGCGCTGTAGTTGACCTGTCCCCGGTTGCCGATGAGACCGGATACCGAGGACAGGGTGATGATGCGCCCGCCGTCGCGCAGGCCGATCATCGGCATGATGCAGGGATGCAACACGTTATAGAAACTGTCGAGATTGGTATGCATTACACTGTCCCAATCCTCGCCGTCCAGCGCCGGGAAGGCGCCGTCGCGGGTCATGCCGGCATTGCTGACCACGCCGTAATACGCGCCGTGCCGGTCGATATCCGCCGTTATCGCCTGACGGCATGCGTCGCGGTCGGCGACATCAAAGGCGATAATCCGTCCCCGGCCGCCCTGCGCCGTTATCCGCAGCAGCGTTTCCTCCGCCCCTGCCCGGTCATGATGATAGTGAACGATTGCCGTAAAGCCGTCCCGCGCCAGCTGGCAGGCTATCGCGCGTCCTATTCCCTTACTGGCTCCCGTCACCAATACCGAGCGTGTCATCGTCTTATTCCTGTAATAATGGGTTAATTTCATTTTCATCGGGCTGATAAGTATTCAGCCGCCCGGAAGCAAGGGTGTCGCCGGCGCACTCTATCCGGCATTCAAAGCTGCCGATACGCTCATCCCGCAGCAACAGGCTGATACTGATATCCAGCTCGCTGCCATGGGGGAATACCGGCCGGGCGCAGTGTAAGGCGCGCGCGCCCAATAGCAGTCCGGGACGGGGCGGCTCGCCGCGCTGCCGCCCATGCCAGCCGGACCAGACGCCGATGGTTTGCGCCATCATCTCCAGTGCGTACCAGGCGGGCAAATCGCCGTGCATATTCAGAAAGGGACCCAGCACGCCTTCGCGGCCGACGGCGACCCGGCAGCGGGCATGCAGATCGTCGATAGCGCAGACGTGTTCGATCAGCACCATCGGCGTGTCGTGCGGCAGATAGTGCGCGGCGGGCAAGGCATCGGGCATGACGGGTGTTTCAGGCAACATGGCTTACCTCGTTATCGCCCAGAATAAGGCAGGTATTATTGCCGCCGAAGGCGAACGAGTTGGACATGATATAACGCCGGGCCAGGCGGGCGGGCGCGGTCAGCAGGCCGAACTCCGCCAGGCCGGGATCGAGGGTGGCGGCGGAGAAATCCTGCGGCGGCAGCGGCAGGGAGTCGGTCAGCAATAACCAGCCAAGCGCCGCCTCAATTGCCCCGGCGGCGCCCAGCGTATGGCCGGTCAGGTGTTTGGTTGAACTGCAGGGAACCTGTTGACCGAACAGACGGTGAATCACCAGCGCTTCGATGCGGTCGTTCAGCGGGGTGGCGGTACCGTGTAGATTAATGTAACCGATATCCGACGCCGCGAGATTGGCGTCCGCCAGGGCCATTTCAATGGCGCGGATCGCGCCGCTGCCTTCGGGATGGGGCGCTGACATATGCCAGGCGTCGGAGGATTCGCCGATGCCCCGCAGGGCAACGGCGCCCGGCGCCCGGGTCAGCAGCAGCAGCGCCGCGCCTTCGCCGATGCTGATGCCGTCGCGTTCGGCGCTGAACGGCCGGCAGCGTTCCGCGGATAACGATTCCAGGCTGTCGAACCCGTTGATCGGCATCCGGCTCAGGCTATCGGCGCCGCCGACGATGGCCGCGTCCGCCATGCCGGTTTCAATCAGCCGGCGTCCGCTGATAATCGCCCGCGCGCTGGAAGAGCAGGCGGTGGATAAGGTATAGGCCGGGCCCTCCAATTGCAGGAACGCGGCGAGAAAACGCGCCGGATCCCCTAATTCCTGCATCTGATAATAATATCCTGGCGATGTTTCCCCGCGCGCGGCGGCGGTAACCTGCCGATCGCATTCATCCAGGCCCGAGGTGCTGGTGCCCAGCACGATGGCCACGCGCTCCGCGCCGAAGGCGGCCACGGCGTCGTCCACCTGGGCGCGGATTTGCGCCAGCGCCCCCAGCAGCAGGCGATTATTACGGCTATCGTGGCGCTGAAGCCGGGCGGGTATCGGCGGCAGAGGGCTGGTAACCGCTCCCAGCCAGCAGGGACGCCCCCGCAATAGCCAGTCATGGCTCAGTTTCATCCCCGGCGCCACGCCGCGCGTAAGATTGGCGGCGATCTCCGCCATATCGTTACCCAGGGCATTTAGCATGCCGACCGCTGAAATTGAAATCATCGTTTAGTCGTCCAGATGTTGAATGGCGATCTGGTAATGGAAAACCAGGTTATGCAGCTCGACCGGCTGACGCCGGCCCGCAATTAACCCATAGCGTATCTCGGTTACGCTATGGCCGCCGGGATCCGCCAGCACCCGCCGGTCGGCCTGGTCCACCAGCGTCCAGCCTGGCGGCAGCACCTCGCGCCAGGCCGCGGCCGGCCAATAGCTTAGCATGATATCCGCCAAAACCTGGCTCGCCGGCGGCAGCTGCGGGAGCACCACCGATTGCTCGGTATGGATCCCCTGCCGGTCGTAGGCGACTTTAAACAGGCGGATACCGAGCGATGACAGCCCCACCAGGGTTAACCGCTGCCCATCGGCATTCAGCAGCACCAACAGGGATTGCGCACCGTGTCCCGGTACTGTGGCGGTCAGTAACTGCTGTTCGCTGATGGCCGGTGTTATGCCGGGCTGCGGCAGCCTTACGGACACCCCGGGTTTTAGCCAGGCCGACGGCGCTTTCGGTCCGGCGGCGCAGGCGGCAAGCAGCAGGGCCGGCAGCAGCACCAGTGCGGATAATGCTTTCATCAATAATCCCCCCGCCCGGGCGGCAAAGCCAGCGGCGACAATAAAAAGGCGGTGAAAATACCGCTGCAGAGAACGATGCCGAAGCTGGCGATGGCCTGGGTATGGCTGAACACCAGCATGCCCAGGGTCAAGGAAGTGGTCATCACCGCCAGGGTCACCGCCAGCATCGACGTGGAGGGCGTGCCGCGCGGATTGGCGAAAAACAGCTGATAGTTGATGCCGATGCCCAGCACCAATACCAGCGCCAGCATGGAAAATAAATTCAGCGTATGGCCGCTTAACGCCAGCACCGACAGGCCCGCCCCCAGGGATAATAGCGTCGGGATCAGGCTTAGCAGGCCCTGCCGCCAGCCCTGGCGCGCGATAAAGCTCGCGGCAATCACCCCAATCGAGGCCAGCAGCAGCCAGCCGAGCTTATGCCGGTAGGCGGCGAACATCGCATCGAAGTCCGCCTTGCGATCCACCCAGCTGACGCCGGGCTGGGATTGGGCAAGGTGTCGCAGCGCCGCACTGTCGGTCACGCCGCTTACCGGGATCAGTACCGCGCTTTGCCCGTCGGCCAGGCTAAGCCATAACAGGCGCCAGCCTTCGCTGACCACGCTCGCCAGCCAGTCCGTGGGCGATACCGGCATCGGACTGAGATCGGGCGCCGCGGCGCCCACCCCGATTTGCCCCAGGCGCTCAACCGCCGCCGGCGCCGCCCGGGTCAGCAAGGCCAGATCCTCGCGCTGGCGCCGCTGCGACGACAACGGCGGCATCCGGTAGCCCGCCAGAATGCCCCGGCTTTGCGCCTGCGCCAGGGCCGGCGCCAGTTGCTCCATGCGCTGCAGCGTCTGCTCCGCGCTGGCGCCGGTAACCACCAACCATTTTTGATCCTGTTCCTGGCCGGAGAGCCGGGCGATGTCTTCTTCCTGCTGATGAATCTGCTGCGGCAGCGCCTGCAATTGGGCGATATCATCGTCAATCCGCAGTTGCAGCAGCCCGGCCAGGGTAAATACGGCCAGCGCCAGCGGCAGGCCGATGCGCAGGACCTTACGATGCCGCCAGGCGGACAGCCAGGCGCGGATAAGCGGCAACGCCGGGGTGGGCCGCACCGGCAAACGCCTGGTGAGCAGCGGGTACCAGCAGATCACCGTCAGGCAGGCGGCGCTCAGCCCGGCGGCGGCGAACACCGCCAGCTGACGCAGGCCGGGGAAGGGGGCCAGCACCATGATAAGGTAGGCCGCCACCGTGGTCGCCAGCGCCGCCGAAAGCGCCGGCAGTACCTTGCGCAGGCTGGCCATCGGTGTATTTTGCCGGCCGTGTACCAGGCGCTCGGTCAGGTAGTAGAGCGTGTAGTCGGCGGAAATGCCGACGATGCTGATGCTCATCATCAGCGTCATGACATGCAGCTCGCCAAAGAGCAGCAGGCAGGCCACGGTGCCCGCCAGCGCGCCGACGGCCACCGACAGGGCGCAGCATAGCAGGGGCAGCGGCGAACGGAATACCAGCCCGATCAGCAGCAGCACGCCGATGACCGTCGCCAGTCCCAGGGTGGAAATATCATGCCTGGCCTGCTGGCTGGCGTAGTCGCTGTAAAACAGCGTACCGCGGGATAACAGCCGCGCGCCCGGCCAGCGCGTTTCCAATTGCTGGCGCAGCTGCGCCAGCCGCAGGGCCACCTGATGGGAGGACTGCATATCATAGGAGGAGGCGGCCAGCTCTGCGTGGATCAGATACCATGCGGCGCCCTGCGGGTCCCGGCTCATCAGCCAGCCCTGGTCAAGGGTCAGGCGGCCGGCGGACTGTTGCAGCGCCAGCTGGGACCCGCGCACCAGCAGCAGCGGGTCGTGCTGCAGTTCCTGGCCGCCGACCCCGGCAAACGCGGAGTAAAGCTGGCCGGCAATCCAATCGGCCTGCGCGCCGCCGCCCCGTTGCAGCCGCGCGCGGGTCTGGTCGTCAATCATGGCGTTACGATGCTGGAAATAAAACCGGCCCCATTGCTGCTGCTGCTGTTCGGTCATCGGGCCTTTCACCGCGCCCATGCCGGGCAGGGCAGCCACCTGTTGCGCCCACCATTGCACCGGCGCCAATCCCTGCCCGTCGGCGGGACTGACCATCCAGACCAGCTGGCGGTCGAGGCGTTGCATAAAACCGTCGTACACCGCCGGCGGCAACGGGCCCATGGCCTGGCGCGGCAGCAACGCCAATACGCTGCTGTTAATCTGGCTGCGCGGCAGCAGCAGCGCCAACGCCAGCAACAGCCCCAGGCAGATCAGCAGCCAGGCCGCCGCCGCGCGCAGGTAGAATTTACTGAAGGATTCACTGCTCAAAGCGCTGCTGCTCGTCATGGCTCAGTACCCCGGGCTGCGTGCGCTGCCGGCTGAAGGTAATGGCGGTGCTGTCTCCCTGCTTATCCTCCAGCAGGATATGATCAAGATAGGTTTGGCCGGTAAGCGTGATGGCCGTGAAGAGCTTATCCAGCGGCGAAGTCTTTGGCACCAGCACCAGTTGCCAGTTTTCCTGGCCTTTATCGGTGAATTGCAGGGTAAAGTTTTGCTCCAGCACCGCGCGGTCGGCCTGGAACAGGGCGCGCAGCAGATGATTAAAGCGGAACATCTGCGGATTACCGGCGGCGGTGACCACCTCAGGCGGCTGGTTGCCGGTGATTTGCACCATTTTGCTGTCATTGAGGATCAGGGTTAGCAGAAACGGCTGCTGCTGCTGCCACCACAGACCGTTTTGCCGGGCGATAAGCAGCTCGCCCGATGAGCGCAGCGGGCGGGCGATGCCGCTGATGCTGCGCTGCTGATCAAAATGCGCGCGCACCACCGGCTGCCCGGCGAAACGCTGCTGCAGCGCATCAAGCGTAACCGCCCGGGCGTTGACGGCGGCAAGGCAGCAAAGCAGCAGGCCCGGCAACAGCTTTTTCATCATACTATCCCCATGCGTTGCAACAGTGCCTGCGGGCTGACAAAACAGAGCTCGCGGCTGTGGCGCTCCACCGCCACCTGGATGGTGTAGCCGGTGGTGGTTTTATTACCGCTCGGCCGGTCGAAAATGCTATAGCCGATGCGCAGGCGGTTCTCGTATTCCTCAATGCGCGCCTGAACGCGGATGGATTGCTCAAAGGTCAGCGGCGCGCGGTATTTGACGCGCGCATCCACTACCGGCCACAGATAACCGGAAGCTTCCATCTGCCGGTAGCCGTAATCGAACTGATTAAGCAGCGCCTCGCGCGCGATCTCCATATACCGCAAATAGTGGCCGTGCCAAACGACGCCCATGGCGTCGACATCATGAAACGGGACGGTTATCTCTATTTCCGCGCTAAACCGCGGATCGGTTAACAGCATATCAGGCCTCGGGTGGCTGCGGCGCCTGCTCGTCGGGCAGGCGCCAGAAATCAAAAAAATTAAACCAGTCGAGCGGCGAGCGCAGGCAGTAGTGCTGCAACCTCCCCGCATACCTGTCGACGGTTTGCTGCAGCGCCTGCTGCCGCTGCTGGCGCGGCAGCTCGAGCCGGTCGGCGAAATGTTCGTAATAAATACGTAGCTTGCCCTGCTCTTTCAGGGCAAACATCAGGGCTACAGGGCAGCGCAGGGCCGCCGCCAGCACAAACGGGCCTTGGGGGAACGGCGCGGGCCGGCCGAGGAATTCACTCCATATTACCCGGCGTCCGGCGCCCCGTTGCTGCGCCTGTACCGGCGTGCGATCGCCGACGATGGCCACCCATTCCCCCAGATCCAGCTTCTCGCGCAGCAGGATGGCGGTTTCCGGCCCGATATCCGTCACCGGGATCAGGTTGATGCCCGCATCCGGATTGATCTGTTCCAGCAGCCCCCTGAAGCGCTGCGCATGGGCGCTGAACACCAGCGCGTTGATCCTGACCCGGCCGCCGCCCTGCGCCAGGGCACGGCAGACTTCAATATCGCCCAGGTGGGAGGCCAGGATCAGCAGGCCGCGCTGGCGGTCGATATCCGGCTGCGCCGGGGACTGTTCGGCAAAATCAATCTGCTCCCCGAGCCTGATATCGCCTTGCCAGCCGGCCAGCTTATCCAGCATCGCGTCGCCGAAGCGCATAAAATGGCGAAAACTGGACAAGCGGCCCGGCAGCTCAATACCCTGGAGGGCGGCGGTCTGTCTCAGCCGGTGCAAATACTGCCCGGACGCGCGGCGCTGGGCCCGGCCGGTGAGCCAAAAATAACCGATAACCGGATAGAGCAAGGCGTTAAATAGCCTGCGGCCGCCGCAACGGTAGGCGGCCAGCATAAAACGCATACCCATGGCGCCGTGCCGCTCGGCCATGCCGGACCAATGCAGGGACGGCGGGCGCCGCCGCCAGTTGCGCCGCAACAGCGCGGGAATACGCGGCAACATGCCGAAAAACAGCCGGGTATGCATCCAGGAAATGCGGCAGTTATCGCGCAGCCCGTCAAAATGGGATAATCCGTCCACGGGGTAGATGACCCGGGTCGGCACAAACAGGCTCTCGTTGCCCTGCCAATAAAGGCGGACCATCACCTCGGTATCGAAGTCCATGCGCGCGCCAAGCGTAACCCGCCGGCCAAGCGACAGGGTGGCGGCGATGGGATAGACGCGAAAGCCGCACATGCTGTCTTGCAGCGACAGCGACAGCGTTTCGATCCATACCCAGACATGGGTAATATAGCGGCCATACAGCCTGGCGCGCGGCACCGAATCATCGTATACCGGCCGGCCGGAAATCAGCTTATCCGGCGCGGCGGCGGCGGCGCGCAGCAGCAGGGGGATGTCCTCCAGCTGATGCTGGCCGTCGGCGTCCACCTGCAGCGCATGGGTATAACCGGCCGCCGCCGCGGCGGCAAGTCCCGTCATTACCGCCCGGCCCTTACCCTGGTTTGCCGCCAGGCGCAGCAGGGTGATGCCGTCTTGCCCGGCGCAAAGCCGCTCAAGGATGTTCCGGGTAGGGGCGCCGCTGCCGTCGTCGATAATAAAGCAGTGCAGGCCGTAGGGCCGCAGGCGCGTCAGTACCCCGGTCAGCATGGGACCATGGTTGAAACAGGGGATGATGACACAGGTCGTCGGCTCCGCGGCGCGGGCATCGGTCAGGGACATAGCATTATTTTCCCGCTGCTGACCGTGGGCCCGTCCATGAGATCGGCATCGCAAAGCGTATAGCGAAAGCGTAATAACCGGTGCGGCGCCTGCCACTCCAGATGCAGGCGCAGCGTTTGGCCCGGTTTAACCGGAAGCTGGAACTTAACGTTCTCAATGCCGCTGAACTGAACGGCGGGCGCCGGCTGATCGCCGCCCGGCGCTTCACGTGCCAGCAGTTCCCGGAAATAGTGCAGCGCCCAATCTACCTGCGCCACCCCCGGTAATATCGGCCGTGCGGGAAAATGGCCGCGAAACCAGAACAGAGCCGGATCCAGCCGCAGCAGCAGTTCGGCCCGGTTCCAGTCCGGCGTCAGGCGGGAAATCTCAGTGGGAAGCATAATAAAAAACAACTCCTTGAGCCGATCCCAGTCGTATTTGCCTCGCGCCGTACGCGGCAGCGCGCCGGCCACGCGCCAGTAACGCGGCACGGCCACTGGTTCGAGCCAGGCGCCGAGCGCGCGCCGGTATTGCCGCACCAGCGCCGGCATGGAGCCTGCGGCCAGGCGTTCTTTTCCCGCCGGCGACAGCACTATCACCGCGCCGAGGGTGTGGCGGCCGTGCCTGGTCAGCGGCAGCGCCACCGCCTCGGCGATATCCGGCAGCGCGTTCAGGCGCTGCTCGATGTCGGCCAGCGACAGCCGCTTTTCTTCGATATTGACCACCCGATCGTCGCGTCCCGCCAGGGAAAACTGACGGCCATCTTCGCCGAATACCAGCCGATCGTCCAGTAATTGCCCTTCAGGCCCGGCTATCAGCGCCGAAGTCGCCCTGATCCCGCCCGCGGCGGCATGAAATTCAACGCCGTCGAACGGTTGCCATAAATCAGTCTCGCCAAAGCGGCGCCGCCAGGCCAGAATTCCGGTTTCGGTGGCGCCGTAAATATCGGTCACCGCGGCCGACAGCCATTGACTGGCGGCCCGTGCGTCGGGCCAGGACAGCGGCCCGCCGGCGGAAAATAGCGCAATACAGCGCGGCGCGGGCAGCCGGAGGTCGATGCGCGCCAGAAAGGCCGGACTGCTGATAAACAGCACCGGGTGCCCGGCGCACTGGCGGATAAATTGTTCCGGATAACGCGCGATTTCCAGGGTAAAGGGCAGGCCCAGGCTCATCGGTAGAAAAAGGGCGAAGGTCAGTCCGTATAAATGCTGATGGGTAACGCTTGAGATCACCCGGCACCCGGCAAGCGTATCCCCGCCCGCCTGGTCGCGCATCAGCGCCGCCAGCCAGCGGGATTCGGTTTCCATGGCGCGCAGCGTTTTGGTCACCTCTTTCGGCCGGCCGGTGGAACCGGAGGTGAACAGTACCAGACGGGCGTCTTCCGCCAGCGGCGGCAGGGGCAGGGCGGCGGGCTGTTGATGCTGCCGGGGGTCAAGCAGCGGGCAGTCCAGGGCCAGCGGCAGGGTGCTGATGACGCCGTCGAATAAATGCCGTTGCTCCGCCAGCAGCGCCTGCCGGTTATGGCCGGGAATGACCGGCGTTTTGCCGCTATGCCACAGCGCGAGCAGCGCCACCAGGAAGCCGTAGGCATCGTCGAAGCACAGCGCCCACCGAGTGCCGCCGGCATCGGCCAGGGCATGCCATAATACCGTGACGTCATGGCGCAATTGCCCCAGGTCGAGGCATCGATCGCCCTGCCAGGCGACAGGCGTGGCATCGGGGCGCTCCCGGCTCAGCCAGCGCGCGGGAGGGAAAAATGGCAAAGGCGCTAGCCGGCTTGTGTCCGTTTCCTGATTATCCATTCCGTTCCCATCAGCAGCCCCATCAGCAGATAACTGATGACGCCGTTATACAGCGCCCATAAGGACATATTCCCGTACAGGCAGGTAAACAGCGCCACGCCGCCGTTAATCATAAAAAACAGGCACCAGGCCTGCGTCACCCGCCGTGTATAGGCTATCGCCCGCGGCGGCAGCCGGGGTCGCCGCAGCCGGGCCAGACGTTCCACCACGCTGGCCCGGCTGAGCAGCGATGCGCCAAACAGCAGCAGCATCAATAGGTTCATCATCACCGGATACCAGAGCAGTAAATGATGGCTTCGCAGCAGCCAACTGGCCGCGCACAGCAGGATGCCGAACAGCGCCAGCGCTTTGGCCAGCCAGTCCAGCGCCGGCAGCAGGCCCCGCAGCACCAGCAGACGCAGCAGGAAAACGGCGGCCAGCGCCAGCGCCGTCAGGCCGGGTCGCCCGTGGGCGCTGCCGTACCACACGGCGAACGGATACAGTATCATCCCCCCCAGGCTGAACAGGCGGGCCGCCCCGAGCGCCAGGAAGCGGGCCGGGACAGCCGCGCAACGGGCAGTCACGGCGTTATTCCGCCAGCAGTATGGCCACCGCATCCACCACATCCTGCACCGTGCGTACGGATTTAAATGCCTCGGGCTTGATTTTCCTGCCGGTTTTTTTCTGCAAATGCACCACCATATCCACGGCGTCGATGCTGTCGAGATCCAAATCCTCATACAGGCGCGCCTGTGGCGTGATAAGTGCCGGGTCGATTTCAAATAATGCGATCAGCAGTTGCGTCACGTCTTGGTAAATTGCGTGTTTATCCATCTTTGGACCTGTTTTTATAAGCACTGCTTTGAAGAATACTTATCCGGCGGCGCGTTGCGACTGAATAAACGCCGACAAGGTAGCCACCGAAAAAAAGTGCCTGCGTATTTCCTGGTTTTCCGCCGAAAGTACGACGTTATAACGGTTTTTTACCGCCAGCCCCAATTCCAGGGCGTCGATAGAGTCCAAGCCCAGCCCATCGCCAAACAGCGGTGCGTCGGTGTCGATGTCGTCCCTGCCGATCCCTTCCAGATTCAGGGTGTCGATTATCAACTGTTTAATTTCCTGGTTAAGCTGTTCCATGATGTTATCTCAAAAAATTTAGCAATGTTCCGGTGCCAGGATCCCGGCCAAATGCCGGGTCAGACGCCGCGCCGCCAGCGCGGGCGACGGGTCCCCACCGGCAAAAAAATCACCGGCGGAAAACCGCGTCTTGACCTCAACGGTGAACAGCGGCTTGGTCCGCGGGATCTGGTACCACTTGCTGCCCTTGCTGAGAAACAGCTGGCTGCAGTGGATATGGACAATACGGATATCGCATGCGCTGCGCACCGCCAGGTTCGCCGCCCCGCGGTGCAGCTTCATCGGTACGCCGGGGCGCGATCGCGTTCCTTCCGGAAAAATCAGCAGGCTGCTCCCCGCGTGCAGCCGTTTACTGCTTTCCATGAGCAGCAGCTCCGCCTGCGTATTAATCAGGTAATCCGCCGCCCTGATGGCCCCGCGGACATAGATGTTATCCAATAGCGCCCGCTTGACGATGCAATCGCATTGCGGCATGACCGAGGCCAGCAGTACGTAATCAAGCAGCGTCGGATGATTCGCCAGTACCAGGTTACCGCTATCTTCGCGCAACAGATGCGCGCCGTGGATATGGTAATCCAGAACGCCCAGCCGCCGCGTGACCCCGAGGAATAACCGGAAGCTGCCGGAAATGACCGCGCGCGCGCGGCGGGTGCGCGCATGCGGATCTTTTTGCCGCAGGCACAGGATATGAAACCACGCCGTCAGCAGCAATCCGCCGATTCCGAATAAAGCGAAGCAACAGCCGGTCATCAGCATGCGCCAGACAAACTTCAGTTGATTATCGGGCCGGCGGACGGCGGGTGTGGCGCAGCGCGGGTGCTCATTAACAACTCCAGTGCCAGCTCAGGCGCTCGCTGGTCAGGGTAAACGCCGGCGCGCCGCTTAACCAGCCGTGCAGGAAAGCCAGGCTTTGCGGCAGCATGCCGGGAGAAATGGGCTTATCCAGGCGCTGCGATTGGCAGCGCAGCGTAGCGCCCGGCGTCAGCAACAGCGCCACTGCATAAGGATAATCCGGGGTCTGTTCCGCCAGGTACGGGCGGTAGAATGCCGGGATGGTATTATCGAAATCCACCAGCAGCACCCGCTGATAACCGCTGTGCAAAAATAGCTGCGCTTCAACCAGGCCCTGCTGGAAACTGTCTTCCCCGGCGGAAAGAGAGGCGGATGCCAGCGGCGCCTTCGCCACTATCGTCAGGCTGCCGACGGCGGCATTGTGTACCGACATGGCGAAATCGGTGGGAGACGGCGGCGTGAGCCCCGCCAGCGCCTCGAGTATACGCTGGTTGCGCTCCAGCTCGCCGTGACGGCTGGAAAAAATTACCGCATCGGGCTGATGGCGCTGCAACAACGCCAGGCCGTTGTCTACCGCCAGCCGGCTGCCCGCGCTCAGGCGCCGGGCCGTCATCATCGGCAGGTGAGGGCAGTCCGGCAGCGGCGCATCGCGGGCGATAAGCGGCGCGGCAACGCTCCAGCGCCGCCAGTCGTCCCGCCCGGACAAGCCGGGCGCCGAGGCCTGCCAGTCAAGGATGTTTAACGATATTTGCATATAATCTCACTGGCATCACCCTTTCAGGTCTCTTATCTATCATAGCCGATACGTTGATGCCACGTTTACATTTGTTTACAATGCATAAATGCGCCGTTGGCCGCCAACCCGCGCATGCCGACGGCAGGATAGCATGGCTGTTTGGCGCAATCCGGCCGCTCCGGCGAGAATTAGCCGGACTGTCGGGCAGCTTGCCGTGATGAGAAACCAGGAAAGGTCAAGGCCTGCAAAAATGGCCGGTTATAGACCGGCCCTGAAATCACTGGCTTGACTTATTGCGCGGTTGCGGACAATTTTAACTGGATATCCTTATCGAGGTTATTTATCCAGTTATTATAATTGCGGTGAATATGGCCTTTGCCGTCTGCCAACAGATTTTTACTGGTAATATAATTGATCTTATAACCGGTAGCGCTGTAGACGATTTGAATATCGGCCTGATGGCCGCGCAGGTCAAGCCGGCCGTTAATGATACCGGGCTGGACCGGGGTCATTTTCCATTGCCGCGCCAGGCCCGCTTGTAAAATAGCGTTTTTTACCCGATCGTCGGAATAGTGGGCCGCCAGCGGGGTAGTGACGTTGGCGATGGCGGCGGTGCGGGCGCAGCCGGCCAGGGCGAGAATGCACACAAAAAAAACAACGGCCGGTTTTAAAAGATTCATTTTCTACATTTCCCTGTAAATGATTTAAGTATTAATGGTGTCGGTAAAATTTCTTTAGGTCAGTTTATTAGACTAATAAAAAAATTAACGTGCTGATGGAAAGCCGCTAAAGAAATAGTTTTATCCTGATGATGTCCGCTGCGGCGTAAACATCATAAACAACCGGGCCGGGGATGTAAATATCGCTATTTAGGGGTGAAGGACCGCCCGCAATTAACAGTTATCATTTACAGGTACGGGTATTTTCAATAACGAGGTGATAACCGATGCAGGCCCGCCGCCGCCGGCGCGGGCGTTTTATCCGGCCACCAGATCGCCGCGGATCACCAGCGGGCCGCGGCCGTCGGCATCGGTTATCATCGCCAGCGCCTGTTCCGCCAGTTTTTCCAGGGGGTATTCAATGGCCGGCAGCGGCCGCAGGGATCCGGGCAGGGGCGTGGCGCCATCCAGGCTGATGATGGCCAATTGCTCAGGTACGTCGCGCCGGTAGGCGTGCAGTACCGAGATGGCCTCCTGGGCGTCGGCCTGGTTCATGACGACCAGCCCGTTGAACGGGGTACCGCTGTTGATCAGCGCCTGGAGCGCCGCGCGTGGCGAGGGCGCGCGGCAGGCGACCAACCGGCGGTTATAGGGCACCAGATGGTATTCGAGCCCCTGGCGGTAGCCGTGCAGTACGTTTTCCGCGGTTTCGCCGTCGGGGTAGTTCAGCAGCGCCAACTGGCGGCGGCCGTGGCTTATCAGGTACTGGCAGGCGGTTTCGGCGGCAAAGGCGTGATCGAAGCTGATGCTGAGCGCGCCCGGCGCGTTCAGGCAGTCGATTAGCACCACGCTGCCGTCCAATGGCGGCAGTTCGAAACGCGCGCCGATAACAATCATGGCATCGCATAACCCCCGTCCCAGCGACGATACGGCGCTCTCGACGCCGGCGGCGCTGTCGGCAAAGCGCAGCAGCAGATGCTTGTTATGGCGGCGGAACTGTTTTTCCAGCGCCGGCAGGTAATTTACCGCATGCTGCATGGACTCCATCGCGCAGATGACCCCCACGCAACCGGTGGACTGGGCGCTGAGGGACTGGGCAATCAGGTTGGGCTGGTAGTTCAGCGCCTGGGCGGCCTTCAGCACCGCCTGGCGGCTCTCTTCCCTGACGCCGCGATTACCGCTGAGCACACGGGATACCGTGGCTTTTGATACCCGCGCCAAACGGGAAACATCATTTATGGTCGCCATAATCCTGCTGTGCTTGTTGCCGTTGATAAAGTATCACCATCTCATTAATCAATTCCCGCGCCAAGATGGCATTCATTAAATGATCCTGCGCATGCACCAAAATCAGTGTCATGGGGATTTTGCCTTCGCCCTGGTCCGCGCCGATAAGGCCGGTCTGGAGGCGATGGGCGGCTTTGATAAAGTTATCCGCGTCCGCCAGCAGCATCCCGGCGCGGTCGACATCGCCGTCGCGGGCGCAGGCCAGCGCCGTCATGCACAGGCTGCGGGCTTCGCCGGCGTTGACCAGCAGGGTCATTATCGTGGTTTCCATATCTATCATGTACTTTCTCCGTCAAAGCCGTGATTGCGCGCCACGCCGGCAAACCAGCGGCCGCTTTTTTTCACCGTGCGCCGCTGCGTGGCGAGGTCGAGCTGCACCAGGCCGTAACGGTTTTTATAGGCGTTGCTCCAGGACCAGTTATCGATAAAGGTCCACATATGATAACCGAGGCAGCGGCTGCCCTCCGCCAGCGCGCGGTGTACCCAGATAAGATGTTCGCGTACGAAATCGATGCGATAGTCATCCTCGATCCTGCCGTTTTGCATAAAACGCAGTTCATCCTCTACGCCCATGCCGTTTTCGGAAATAAAACAGCGCGGGTTATGATAGTTTTCCCGCAGGTTGGTGAGAATATCGTAGACGCCGCGCTCGTAGATTTCCCAGCCGCGCCAGGGATTCATTTTACGCCCAGGCATCTGGTAATGATCGAACAGCCATTCGGGCATAAACGGGCTGTCGGGGTTGACCTGGTTCATCCGGCACTGCACCCGGCGCGGCTGGTAATAATTGATGCCGAGCAGGTCCACGATGCCCGCGGCCAGCAGTTCGTCGTCGCCGTGACGGCAGGCCGGCAGTTGATCGTAACGCGCCAGCAGCGCGATCAGCTCCTGCGGATAATGCCCGCGCAGCGCCGGGTCGAGGAAGCTGCGGTTAAACAGCAGATCGGCGTTATTCGCCGCCGCCAGATCCGCCGGGTGCTGCGAGCGGGGATAGGAGGGGGTCAGGTTGAGGATAATGCCGATGTCGCCGTCCCGGCCGTCCTGGCGAAAACGCCGTACCGCCGCGGCGTGCGCCAGCATGGTGTGATAGGCCACGGTGGCGGCGCGTTTGAAATCCACCACGTTGGGATAGTGGAAATCATATAAATACCCCCCTTCCACCGGCACGATCGGTTCGTTAAAGGTAAACCAGTGCCTGACCCGATCGCCGAACAGGGCAAAACACCGGGCGGCATAATCGGCATAGGCGTCCACCACCTGGCGGTTTTCAAAGCCGCCCAGCGCCTGCATGCTCATCGGCATATCGAAATGGAACAGGTTAATAAAAGGCGTAATGCCCTGCGCCAGCAGTTCGTCGATAACCTGGTTATAAAACGCCACCGCCTGCGGATTGCAGTCGCCCCGGCCGTCCGGGATCAGCCGCGCCCAGGATATCGAGGTGCGAAAGCTGTTATGGCCGGTTTGTTTGAGCAGGGCGATATCGTCGCGCCAGTGGCGGTAAAAGGTCGAGGTATCCCCCGGCCCGACCCGTTGGAAAAAACGTTCGGGCTGCAAGGCATACCAGTGGTCCCAGACGGTGGCGGCTTTGCCGTGGCCCAGGCTCTCCCCCTCGGTTTGCGGCGCCGAGCTGGCGCTGCCCCACCAAAAATCATCCGGAAATTGATACTGCATAAAAAGGTCTCCATGTCATGCCGGCGGCATCGGGCGTCTTGCCTGCTCCCTTCCCGCCGGCTGGATCTGCCGGGGTTTATGGCGTCACGCCGTCACGAATCCAGCGCCATGCGCGCGTCCGCGGCCAGGCTCTCGTCCTGTTTTCTCAGCAGCGCGCGTTCGTAGGCTTTCAGGAACGGGTAGTACATTACCGCCGACATCACCATACAAAACAGGCACATGATCACCGGGCTCAGGGTCCAGTTGGCGGCCCAGGACGCGCCGATGGGCGCCGGGGTCGTCCAGGGGGTCAACTGCACCACCTGCGCGACCCAGCCCAGTCTGGTGGCGGTCCAGGCGAAGGTGGCGTTAATCATCGGCACCAGGGTAAACGGGAGGAACATCACCGGGTTCATGATAATCGGCGTGCCGAACAAAATGGGTTCGTTGATATTGAAGAAGCTCGGCACCACGCCCATGCGTCCGATGGTGCGCAGATGGACCGAACGGCTGACCAGCAGCAGGAACGCCAGCGGCAGGGTGGACCCGACGCCGCCTATCAGCAGGTAATGATCCCAGAACCCCTGCAGGTAGATATGCGGCAAGGGGGTGCCCGCGGCCAGGGCGCTTTGGTTCAGCGCCAGGTTGGTCATCCAGAAGGGATTCATGATGCCGGTGACGATCAGCGCGCCGTGGATACCGGCAAACCACAGGATCTGGCATACCAGCACCGACAGCAGCATGGCGGGCAGCGAGTCCGACGCGGACACCAGCGGCGCCAGCAGCTGCATAATGGCTTCGGGAATGATCATGCCGGTGAAATGCGCCACCAGCAGGTTCAGCGGATGCAGGGTGGCGACGATGACCACCACCGGGATCAGGATTTCAAACGAGCGCGCCACGCCGGTCGGCACCTCTTTCGGCAGCCGGATGGTGACATGGCGGCGTTTTAGCCAGGCGTACATTTCGCTGGCGTAGACGGCGGCAAGAATGGCGGTAAAAATGCCCTGGCCGGAGAAATAGGCCACCGAAATCTGTTTGTCGTGATAGGGAGCGGCCACCAGCAGGAAGGCCATAAAAGACAGCAGGCCGGTCATGATGGGGTCAAGCTTATCATGCTTGCCGAGACTGGCGCCGATGCCCACCGAGATAAAAAACGTCATCACGCCCATGCTGAGATTAAACGGCAGCATCAGCTGGTCGCGATAGCGCACGGAAAAATCCAGCCAGCCGCGGGCGAAACGCCACTGGGTGTCGGGTGAAAACGGCGGAAAAATAAACACCAGCATAAACGAGCCGATAATCATAAACGGCAGCGCGGCCAGAAAGCCGTCGCGGATGGCGATAATGTGTTTTTGCTGGCCGACGCGACCGGCCATGGGGGTGATATAACGCTCAATGACCTCGACCATAGCTTGGTAAAGAGTACTCATGGTGTCGTCCTGTTTTGATTATGCGCGGTTATTTAATCAGGGAAAGGGCGAAATCCAGCACCTTGTCGCCGCGCTGCATGCCGTAATCCATCATATCGATGGCGGCCACCGGGATATCCTGCGCCGCCGTTTTGGCCGAAAGCGAAGCCAACATATATTTGACCTGCGGACCCAGCAGCACCACCTGGTAGCGGGCGAACTGCCCGTCGAATTCGCTCACGCCGTAGGCGTCGATTTTCACATCCAGCCCGCGTTTTTCAGCCTCGGCCTGCATTTTTCTCACCAGCATGCTGGTGGACATCCCGGCGGAACAGCACAACATAATGCTTTTCATTTTCAGCCTCTGGGGAAAGGGAAGTTACGAGCGCCATTGGACACAAAACGGAAACCGGTTTCCATTCATTTGCGCCGCTTTTGTGAGGCCACTCAAGTAAACGGGGCGGGGCGGGTGGGAATGTGTGAAACAGCTCACGCGGCCAATGCCTGGCGGGTGCCAGGGGTTGGCCGGACGCGCCCCATGGCGGTAATTCGCCGGCGCCGGCGGCCGGGGTCGCTTTCTCCGGCGGCGGATGATAATTTGGTGGGCATCGGCGCGGCAAGCGGCCAGGCATTATCACCGGAGTCAATATGCGTTATCAGCGTCAGCGGACATTAAGCCTGGCAGCGGCGGTCCTGCTGTTATCGGCCTGCAGCACCACCATGCCGACCAAAGCCAGTGGGTTTCTCGGTTCCTACGATCGCCTGGCGCCATCGCCCGACGGCAGCCAACGCAGGCTGCGCACGCCGTATGCGCTGGATCCGGCGCATACGGTTATCGCCACGGTGGAATGGCGGGTAAAGAAGGGCGACTCGCTGTCCCCGCTCGAGCGCGCCAGGCTGCTCAACGAACTGCGCGCGGGACTCCAGGCGCAGATCAACCGCCTGCCGGCGGCGGCTGACGGCCACCCGGCGGAAATCCGCGCCGCGATCACCGATATCGCCACCGTATCCCCCTCGTTAAACGTGCTGAGCGTGGCGATGTTTGCCGCGCCCCTGGACCGGGGCGGGGCGTCGGTGGAAATCGAGGCGCTGGATCCCGGCTCCCGTCAGCAGCTGGCGGCCATCAGCATCGGTTATTTTGCCCCGCTTAGCGATCTCAAGGCGCGGTTCAGCGCCCTCGCCCCGGCATCCATTGCGCTGAATAAGGCGGCCGCGGAATTCGGTCCGTTATTACGTCCGGCCGATTGAGATAATAATAAGTTTCCGGCGCGCGGGTATTTATTCTCGCCAAATACGCTATATTAAGGGAATTGCACCGCAACCAATAAAATTGTATTCAAAGAAAATAGGTAACGAATAGTTAATCGTCAATTTTTTTGCAATATTTCCGTAAACTCTATCCCCATATCCTGGGCAGGGTGCGCTCCGAGCGTTGAGGACTATTTAAATGGAACGGAAAGGAATCATTCTCGCCGGCGGCGCTGGCACACGCCTGCATCCTGCCACCTTGGCCATCTCTAAACAGCTTTTGCCCGTATTCGATAAACCGATGATATATTATCCGCTAAGCACCCTGATGCTTGCCGGTATAAAAAATATATTAATTATTTCCACCGAGCAGGATACGCCACGCTTCCAACAATTGTTAGGCAGCGGGGAACAATGGGGAATCAATCTGAATTACCAGGTACAGCCCTCCCCCGATGGCCTCGCGCAGGCGTTTATCCTGGCGGAATCATTTTTGAATGGCCACCCCTGCGCGCTGATCCTGGGGGATAATATCTTTCACGGTCATGATTTGCCAAAACTACTGAATACAGCCATGGGTTGCGATAAGGGGGCCTGCGCCTTCGCTTATCACGTCCATGACCCGCAACGCTACGGTATCGTAAAATTCGGCCCGGGAGGAAAAGTCGTCAGTCTCGAGGAAAAACCGATCAATCCTAATTCCACCTGCGCGGTAACCGGACTGTATTTTTACGATGAGGAGGTCTGTGAATTAACTAAAACGTTAACACCTTCACCGCGCGGTGAATTGGAAATTACCGATTTAAACCGGCTCTATCTGGAAAAAGAGGCGCTGACGGTGCACGTCATGGGCCGGGGATACACCTGGCTGGACGCGGGCACTCATACGGCATTATTGGAGGCGGGGCAATTTATCGCCACGCTTGAAAGCCGGCAGGGATTAAAAGTATCTTGCCCGGAGGAAATTGCTTACAAACAACGGTGGATCGACGAACGGCAGCTTGCCGCGCTGGCCCGGCCGTTAATGAAAAATAGTTATGGACAATATCTGAAATTTTTACTGGAAGAAAATACGCCATGAAATTCACTCCCCAGTCTATTTCCGACGTCGTGTTAATTGAACCCACGTTATTTGCAGATGGACGCGGTTATTTTTATGAAAGTTTTAATTTGGAGAAATTCCAATGGGCCGTTAAGCGCGACCTGTGTTTTGTCCAGAACAATGAATCTTTTTCCGGGCAGCATGTGATTCGCGGCTTGCATTATCAAATTCACCGGCCGCAGGGCAAACTGGTGCGCGTGGTGGCGGGAGAGGTGTTTGATGTGGCGGTGGATTTGCGCCGCCAGTCACCGACTTTCGGCCGCTGGACGGGAGCGCTGCTGTCCGCGGACAATCACCACCAGCTGTGGATCCCGCAGGGGTTTGCCCACGGATTCCAGGTCATGTCCGCCACGGCCAAACTGCAATATATGGTGACCGATTACTGGTGTCCGCAATACGACCGCTGCATCCGTTTCGACGATCCCGATATCCGGGTGACATGGCGGGAGATCACGGCGCCCGACGGCGGACCCGTTGAACCGACATTATCCGCCAAGGACCAGCGCGGCAACCTGCTGGCCGATGCCGAGGTATTTTAACGTTATGGAAAAAATATTCCTTACCGGCGGTACCGGCATGCTCGGTAGCTATGTCACCGTCACGCTTAACGATCGCGGCTACGAGATTATCGTTGCCGATCGCCGCCATTTCGATTTAGCCAATCACAAGGCCATCTATGACTACGTAAAAGAGATCGCGCCGGATGTGGTCCTGCATTTTGCCGCCGAAACCGATGTGGATCTCTGTGAGCGCGAACCGGCGCGGGCCGGCATCTGCAATCACCTGGCAACGGAACAAATCGCCAGGGCGGCCCAGGCCTGCGGTGCCTGGATGTTATATATTTCCTCGTCGAACGTTTTTGGCGCCGAGGGCAAGATAAGCTATAACGAACTGGATATCCCCCTGCCGACCAATTATTACGGACGCTCGAAACTTAACGGCGAAGAGGCGGTCAGGTCCAACTGTCCGGATAATCACCTGATATTGCGCGCCGGCTGGATGATAGGTGGCGGTCCGGGGAAGGATCATAAATTTGTCGGCAAGATTGTCCGGCAAATCAAGGAAGGCGCTACCGAACTTAAAGCGGTCAGCGATCGTCTGGGCAGTATTACCTCCGCCGGTCAGTTGAGCGCTTTTATTATGAATGCGATGGCCCATCGCCAGACGGGAACCTTTCATTTTGCCAGCCACGGTACCATCAGTCGTTTTGATATCGCGCGCGCCATCGGCGATATATTAAAGTTCCAGGGCGATATCGTGCCGGTGGAGTCGTCCCGATTCCCTTTGTCCGCGCCGCGTCCCTTTTCCGAGGGCATCCAATCCATTTATCTTCCGTCGTTGGATACTGCGTGCGCACCGGGTTATTGGAAGGATGATCTGGCAAGCTATGTTGCCTCATTTCAGGGATGAAACGGCATGATAAAAAGTAAAATGCACTATTTTTTTCACTATGCCCGTGAATTTGGCTATGGCAACGCGCTGATATTTTCGTTATTCAAGCTCTGTCCCCGCTTTTTTGTTTTATTGCATCAAAAAGTCAATGCCGGCACGAATACGGTGTGGCCGGAAATGGCGACGGTGGACCCTGTCGTTTCCGCTAGCGCCGTGCTGGATTATATCCCCTGGACCGCCTATGGCGGCGCGCCGGTTGCCGCCCGCAGTAAAGAGGAACGGCCGGCCTTTATCTGGTTTGTCCCTGATTGGTCTAATGTCTGGGGCGGGGGCCATTATACCTTATTTCGTTTTGCCAACCATTTTGCTAAATATGATACCCGGAATATTATATTTATTTATAACAATGAACGCCACGCTTCTCCGGCGCAATTGCAGGACGAGCTAATGCAAGCCTTGCCAGGCTGTTTATTGGAAGTGATTACCGATCCCGCCCTGCTTCCCGCGTGCGCCGGCGCTATCGCCACCACCTGGCAATCCGCATACCAGGTGCGGGCATTTCCTTTCGCGCGCCAGAAATTCTATTTTATGCAGGATTATGAAAGCCTGTTTTATGCCTATGGCACGGCGTCCATGCAGGCCAACGCCACTTATGGTTTTGGTTTTACCGGTATTACCGGCGGGGGCTGGCTTAAGCAATGTTACGAGTCCCATGGCGGCCGCGCGCGGAACTATGTGTTTGCCGCCGATCGCAACATCTTTTATCCGGCGGCGGGCGAACCGAGGGTGCGCAAGACGGTATCTAGGCTGTTCTTTTACGGCCGGCCGTCTACGGAGCGCCGCTGCTTCGATTTGGGTATGGCGTCGCTGAAGAAAATCGCCCGCCATTTCCCCGATGTCGACATCGTGATTGCCGGCCTGGACTTAAAAGCCCGCCCGCCGTTCCCGGCCACCCTGCTGGGCAATATGACCCTTAAAGATACCGGGGATCTGTATCGCACCTGCGATCTGGGCATGGCGTTCTCCGGTACTAATCTGTCGTACCTGCCGGTGGAGTTAATGGCCTGCGGCGTGCCGGTTATTTCCAATAATGGACCGCAGGTGGAGTGGTTTTGCCGCCATGGCGTCAACGCCTGGCTGGCGGATCCCACCCCGCAGGCCATGCTGGAGGCGTTTACCGCGCTCTATCACGATCGCATGCTGCGGCAAACCCTGGCGGACGGCGGTTTGGCCGCCATGGCGCCGCTGGACTGGGAAGGGCAGATGACGGACATCTATGAGTACGTCGCGGCTAATAGCGGATGACAGAGCCTGTTTTCCCACCCGGCTTGGCGCGGGACAACCGCGCCGGGCCTATTCGCCCGGCGTAATCTTGCCGCGGTCAATCATGCCCTCCACCCCCATTACGCCGTCCCGGATGCCGCGCAGCATCATGCGCAGGCGCCGCGCCCGACGCTTGCCGGCAAGCAGGAAGAAGACCAGGAACAGCGCCAGGCGATAAAGATGGGCGAGACGCCAGGTCATGCTCATCGGCGTGCGGCGTACCATAACAAGGGTATTGCGGAAGAGATAATAATTTCTCAGCGGGTTATGTTGCGGCACCTCGCGCCAGCGGCCGCACCAGATTTTGACTACCCCGTGGCCTAACGTATGGCGCAGAACCGCCTGCTGCGCGCCAAACAGGCGGTAGCCGCGGTGAGCGGCGCGAAAGCACCATTCGGTATCGACGTGATCGATAAAAAAGCCGCTGTTCATCAGGCCAATCTCCCGCAGCGCCGTGGCGCGGATCAGCATGCCGGAGGAGATAAGGAAATCTGTTTCCGCGTAGCCCCCGCGGCGGGGATAGCGGCGGCGAATAAACAGGCTTTGTTTGCGCACGAAGCCTGAACGGGTGGCGGTGCGTCTGTCCACTTGGGTCGGACCGACCGCGCCGACCTGGATATTGTCGGCTAAGAGCCGGGTTTCCAGCAGCAACAGCTGCGCCACCATATCGGCGGCCGGGATACTGTCGTGATCCAGCAGCAACACATGGGTGCAATGCAGGTCCAGCGCCCGCCTGATGCCACGGTTCTGGGCGGCGGCGATGCCGAGATTGCCGGGCTGGGGCAGGATATGCCGGCGCGGCGAGCCGTGGGCGAATGCCAGCAGGCCCGCTACGCATGCGGCGGCGGATCCGTTATCGACGATCACCACTTCCTGTACCTGCCCGCCGACGGCGGCGAGCAGTTCGGACAGCACGTCCGGGTCGGGATGATAGGTGACGATTACCGCGCCAACACAAGGCGAAGCCATTGTTCTATACGTCCCGACGCGTATCCACGGACATCAGGGGCAACATCATAAATACTGTTTCTCCACCCAGCGGGTATACGCGCCGTTGACGACGTTGCCGACCCAGTCCTGATGGTCCAGATACCATTGTACGGTCTTGCGGATGCCGGTCTCGAAGGTTTCCGCCGGCCGCCAGCCCACTTCGGCCTCGATCTTCGTGGCGTCGATGGCATAACGGCGATCGTGCCCCGGCCGGTCTTTGATAAAGCGGATTTGCCCGGCGTAAGGCTTGCCGTCCGCCCTTGGCCGCAGCGTATCAAGCAGGAAGCAGATTTTAGTTATTACATCGATATTGCTATGCTCGTTCCATCCGCCGATGTTATAGGTTTCCCCCACCCGGCCGGAGGCCAGGACGCAGCGAATGGCCGCGCAGTGATCCTTCACGTATAGCCAGTCCCTGATTTGCCGTCCGTCGCCGTAGACCGGCAGGGGGTTGCCGGCCAGCGCCTGATGGATCACCAGCGGGATCAGCTTTTCCGGAAAATGATACGGGCCATAGTTGTTCGAACAATGGGTGGTAATCGCCGGCAGGCCGTAGGTATGGCAATAGGCCCGCACCAAAAGATCGCTTGCCGCCTTGCTGGCGGAATAGGGGCTATTGGGCAGATAGTTATCGGTTTCACGAAAGGCCGGCGCGCCGGCGTCCAGGGTGCCGTAGACTTCGTCGGTGGACACGTGAATAAAACGAAAACCGGTCCTGACGGCGCTATCGGCGCAGTCCAGGTATAACCGCACGCTGTCGAGTAAATTGAAGGTGCCGACCACATTGGTCTGGATAAACTCGCCGGGGTTGAGAATGGAGCGATCGACGTGGCTTTCGGCGGCAAAATGGACCACGCACCGGGGCTGATAGATTTTCAGCAGACTGTCGACCACATCGCGATCGCCAATATCGCCACGGATAAAGATATAGCGCGGATCGTCGGCCAGTCCCGCCAGGTTTTGCCGGTTGCCGGCATAGGTCAGCTTGTCGAGGTTGATTACCCGTTCGTCGTGCTGCGCCAACCAATCCAGGACAAAGTTCGCGCCGATAAATCCCGCCCCGCCCGTTACCAATATACTCATAGCCTCAAATCTTCCTGAAAATCACGGCGAAAAATAACCCTATGTTTCCCAATAGAGTCTGACGATAGATGCCGGTCTGCTTTAACACTTTCAACCTGGCGAACAAGGGCACATCACGGCCGCGGATAAAGGTATGCAGCAGCCCGATGTTTTCCCGCTTCAATTGATTTTTGGCCAGCAGCAGCGCCATGATATTGCGATCGACCCACTGGCGAAATTCGCCGCGCCATAACATCTTGAGGCGGCGTATTTTGTTGTTAACGCCTTTATTGGTGCCCACCAGATTATTGGCATGCTGGCGATAGCGTACCGACGGATAGTCGTCATAAATCACGCAGCCGCCGCAGCCGGTG
Organism: Sodalis sp. C49; assembly: GCF_046352915.1. NCBI lineage: Bacteria > Pseudomonadati > Pseudomonadota > Gammaproteobacteria > Enterobacterales > Bruguierivoracaceae > Sodalis > Sodalis sp. C49. The sequence continues at coordinate 3,688,104 of NZ_CP163303.1, forward strand.
ACCAGCAGATAGGTCCACCAGTCATGGGAGACAATATTGACCCGCCCGGCTTCCAGCAGCAGGCCGCGCGCCGCGTGGTTAAATATCATGGTATTGCCGCCGCTCAGGCTTTGCGTCAGCGCGTTGGCAAAACTCGGCGGCTTGCGAAATAACGGCGAAAAACCGATTTCACGGTTGCATTCATCCACCAGCCGGGTTCTGGAGCAGTACATGGCAGGTTCCGTCTGTCCTTTGGGCGCGAGAATAGCCAGCGCCCGCGCCAGTTTATCCGGCTCCCAGATATCGTCCTGATCGGCGTAAGCATAATAATCCGCCTTGATTGCCGGGTTACATATCAGCGACAGGAAATTGCCGGCGAAGCCCTGGCGCGGACCCGCCAGCAGGGTAAGCCTGCGCGCGCCGCAGCGTTGCGCGAAGGTGGAAATTATCGCCAGGCTTGCGTCCTGCGAGCCGTCGTCGGAAATCCATAACGACCAATCATTGCAGGTTTGCCGAGCAATGGATTCCAATTGCATAGCAAGAAATTCCTGGGCGTTGTAGGTGCCCATCACTATTGCGACCTTATTCCTGTCGGCGTTCTGCGGCTGCAAGGTATCCAAACGAGTCCCTCTCCCTCTCCGGCAAATAATGGCCTCGATACGGCGATGAGGCAGGCATCCATTGCGGAAATGCTAGTACAGGAATGGTCGCCGGCGCAGGGAATAGAGTGTTTACCCGGGTGAAAAAGATATTGCGGCTGTAGCAATTGGTGGCGTGCCGGTAAATCACTACACTGGGTGCCACGGAGGCGGGACCTGATGACGCCCCCGGGTCCGGGCAATGCCGGACGTGAATTTTTATCCTTTCTACCACCGCGCTTTAGGATGAGCCGCCGCAATGGACTTTGCTTTTAACGACTTGCTTAACAGTCTGCGCCACCTGCCGCTGATCGGCCATTTGGCCTACAGCGACACCAAAGCGCGGTATAAGCGCAGCATGCTGGGGCCGCTGTGGCTCACGCTTGGCGCGGCCATCGGCGTGGTCGGCCTGGGCCTGGTCTGGAGCCAGCTGCTCAACCAGGAGCGCAGCCAGCTTATCCCTTCGCTGACCGTGGGATTGCTGTTATGGCAATTCATCTCAGGCTGCGTGACGGAAAGCACCTCGGTGTTTGTGCGCCAGGCGCAGATTATCCGCAACCTGCAATTGCCTTTTTTTATCCATCCCATCCAGCTGATGGCGCGCCAGTCCATTACGCTGCTGCATAACCTGATAGTGCTGGTCCTGGTGCTGCTGGTCTATCCCCAGCCGGCGGGATGGGTCACGTTGCTCTGCCTGCCCGGCCTGGCGCTGGTGCTGGTTAACCTGCTGTGGATGTCGGTGCTGCTGGGGTTAATCGGCGCCCGGTTCCGCGACGTGGAGCAAATCGTGCAGTCGCTGATGCCGATAGTCTTTTTCCTGACGCCGGTTATCTATAAGGCGGGCCATGCCGGCGTGAACCAGGCGATTATCTGGATGAATCCTTTTACCTATTTTATCGCCCTGGTGCGTGAACCTCTTTTCGGCGCGGCGCCCGGGGCCTTTGTCTACCTGACGGCGGGGGCCATGGCCGTGCTGGGCTGGACGGCGACGCTGATACTGTTTAACCGCCGCGCTCCGCGTCTGGCATTTTGGATTTAACCGCGCGGTTCTTTGGGGTGGAACTCTTCTTATGGCATCTCTTGTCTTTGATAATGTCACGGTCGCGTATCCGATTTACAACGCCCATGCGCAATCCCTGCGTAATCAGCTGGTCAGGATCGGCACCGGCGGCCGCATCGGCAAGGGCGCCGGCGCCATCGTCACGGTGACCGCGCTGGATCGGGTGAGTTTTCGCTTGCAGAGCGGCGATGCCGTGGGGTTGATTGGACATAACGGCGCAGGCAAGAGCACCCTGCTGCGAACCATGGCCGGCATTTACAGCGCTACCGCCGGCGTGGTGACGCGCACGGGGTCGGTGGCGACGGTGTTCGAGCTGGGCGCAGGCATGGACCCCGAACTGTCCGGTTATGAAAATATCATGCGCATGCTGCTGTTGATGGGGCATTCCCGGGCACAGGCCAGGGCCGCCGTGGCGGATATCGAGGATTTTAGCGAACTGGGCAACTTTCTGGCCCTGCCGGTGCGCACCTATTCATCGGGGATGACCATGCGGCTGATGTTTGCCGTGGCCACCTCGGTGCGGCCCGATATCCTGCTGATTGACGAAATGTTCGGCACGGGCGACGCCGCTTTTCGGCATAAGGCCGAGACGCGCATGCAGGACTGGATTGCCGGGACCGATATTTTTGTTTTTGCCTCCCATGACCTGGGATTGGTCAAACGGTTGTGCAATCGCCTTTTCCGCCTGGAGCACGGCGCTATCCATGAGGAGGATATCCAGGCGCTCTGACGGTCGCCGCGCATCCTAGAGCGCGATGGCCAGCAGCACCGCCGCCAGTAAACCGACGTATATCCCGGCATGTAGCGCGTCGTTTACCGGCGGGATACACTTTTTCGCCAGCCAGATGCCGCTAAAACCCGCGATAATCAGCAAACCCAGGATCTTGAGATTGATAAAACCGATATAATCCAGGCCCCGGTCGCGGCCCCACGCCGCAACGGCGTATATCGCCGAACCCGCCAGCGCCACCGGCAGGGATAAAGGATTGGCAGCGCTGACGCAATGCTTCATCGCGTAGCCGTGCCGGCGCAGTAAAGGCACCGTCATAACGCTGCCGCCCACGCCCAGCATGGCGGCAACGGCGCCGATGCCGAGACCCGCTCCCGCCGAGACGGTGCCTGACAAGCGTTTTTCCGACGGACGGTCGAGAAAACCGCGGCGAAAAACACAATCCATTAGGGTCAGCAGCATATAGAGAATAAACAATACCCGGATGATCCGATCCGTTAATATTAAGGATAATAGCGCGCCGCCCAGCGCACCCGCGGCAATAAAATAGATCATGGGCAATACGGTTTCTTTTAGCAGGCCCCCCGCGCGCCATTGCATGATAGTGGCATAACCTGAATTCACCACCATCACCGCCGTCGAGGTGGCGACCGCGATATGCATAGCCTCATGAGATAGCCCGGGCGTGGCCGATACCAGATGATAAACGAAGGGCACCACCACAAAACCGCCGCCGAAGCCGAACATAATGGTGGTAATACCGGTGAGCAAGCCGGCGGCGAGTATGATGATGATTTCGTTCATATCCTATTTCCTGCGGTTAATGATGCCTGATAGCCCTGGCGGTGAATAAGCAAGGCTTGGGGTTATTCCGGGCGGGTTTATACGGGGCAGGGGGATAATAGGCGTCCGTGGCGGCGTTTACTTGATATTACCAATCAACTATCATCGAGATTCGGTCATTTCACGTCATGCCGGGCGGTGAATGTACAATATTGCCATAAACGATGTCGATCATGTGGCGCGTCCGGTCGTCGCCATCGGCACTGATTATCCGCGGGGGTTTTTCCTGCCCGCCCACCGGCACCGGCGCGCGCAGCTGCTGTACGGCGCGTCGGGCGTGATGCATGTCCGCACCCGTACCGGCAGTTGGATCGTGCCCCCGCAGCATGCGGTCTGGGTGCCGCCGGAGATGGAGCACAGCGTACGTTTCGAGGGGGTTTCCACCCGCAGCCTGTATATCGAACCGGAATCGGTCCGGCCGCTGTTTGCCATAGACCGTTGCCGTATCGTCACGGTATCCCCCTTGCTGCGCCAGCTGCTTATCGAGGCGGTGGCCGTAACGCCGCTGTATGATCCGGCGGGGCGCGACGGACAGTTGATTAACCTGTTGCTGCATGAGCTGGCGCTAATGCCCGGCGTACCGTTTGATATTCCCTTGCCGGAGGATGCGCGCCTGCTGGCGCTGTGCCGGCAGTTCCTCGAACACCCGACCATCCACCAGCCGTCGGAAGAATGGGCGGCGCGGTTTTTTATGAGCATCAGCACCTTCAGGCGTTTTTTCCGCCAGCAAACCGGCATGGCTTGCGCGCAATGGCGCCGCAGGGCATGTGTCGTACTGGCGCTGGCCCGGCTCGCCGACGGCGAACCGGTCACCGCCATCGCCTTCGATCTCGGTTACGAAAGCAGCGCCGCGTTCGCCACCATGTTCAGACGCGAACTGGGGCATGCGCCGTCGATCTATTTCCCGCAGCGGATGGGGTTGGCGCAAAGCTGACGGCGGCGCGCTCAGGCGCCGTGTTTATCGACGATAAAATCAAACTTGGTCAGACCGACGCTCTGTGCGCTGGTCATGACAAATGAGACGCGGCCATATTCCGACGCTTTATCGGCGTAGATACGCAGGTGAGGCAACTGCGGGAGTTTTGCCGTCTCTTCCAGCCGGATTTTAAAGGTGGCGTCATCCACCGCCTGCTTATCCCAGGCGATACTGCCGTCGGCCATGACCGAGATATCGACGGATTTAACGTCTTTATCCACCACGCTGGCATTGGCTTTGGGCAGATTTACCTTTACCGCGTGATTGATCACCGGCAGGGTGATCATAAATACAATCAGTAGCACCAGCATGACATCGATAAACGGCGTCATATTGATATCGTTGACCAGGGGATCTTCGTCTATCTCGAATTGTGAATTACCGGATATGCTCATTTTTACTCCTCTCACCCGCCTTTACATCGACTGACCGGCGCGAAACGGTTGGACACGATTATCGGCCGTGGCATCGCCGGCCCGCAGTTCGGTGACATCGCCGGTGGTAATACGCGAGCCGGTGAGATAGTAGGCATGCAGATCGTGGGCGAAGCGGGCGATGGCATGCTGCAGGCCGCGGTTGCGCCGGCTGATGGTGTTGAATCCCAGCACCGCCGGAATAGCGACGAACAGGCCGAACGCCGTCATGATCAACGCTTCGCCCACCGGGCCGGCGACGTGGGCCAGATCCGGCTGATCCGCCAGGCTGATGGACTGCAGCGCATGATAGATGCCCCAGACGGTACCTAATAGCCCGACAAACGGCGCGGTGCTGCCGATGGAGGCAAGGATGCCAAGGCCCGCTTGCAGACGCGCGCTGCTGTCGTCGATACTGTTTTTCAGGCCGCGCGCCAGCCAGTCGCTGATATCCAGATTATTACTGATACTGGTCTCTACATTGTATTGGTGAGATATCGCGGCATGGCCGGCGATCGCCAGTTCGCGAAACGGATTGTTGCCGCCGTCGCCCAATGAATCAATGGCGGACGGTAAATTCTTTTCGCTCCAAAACCGGTTTTTAGTGCGCTGGGCGATTTTACGCAGTCCCGCTCCCTGGATGCATTTAATCACAATCACCGACCAGGACATTACGGACATGACCAGCAGCACCAGGGCCACCGCGCGGGTGATTATGTCGCCCTGCTGCCAAACGTGCTCAATGCCAAACTCATTCATTTTGCTACCTCGATTATCAAAAAAGGCTATCGGTAATATTCATGCGCCGCCCGTGAGAGCTAGCGGGTTAATTTAAACGTAATGGGCTGCACCGTCATAACAGCGATCGCCTGGCCGTTTTCCACATAGGGGTTGCAGCGTATCCGGGATACTGCCGCCATTGCCGCCTGATCCAGGTCGTCATAACCGCTGCTGCGCGCAACGTCGCTGCGGCCCAGGGTGCCGTTGGCGTTGATCACCAGCCGGATCAGTACCTCGCCTTCCTCCTGCAGCCGTTTTGCCTTGCGCGGATAGTCTGGCGCCGGTACCTGGCAGCCGACGGTGGAAACCGTCTTCGGCACGGCATTGGGCACGCTTTTCAGCATTTCACCCTGAGAGGTCGCCGGCAGGGCCGCCTGGTCGGCGACCTTGGCATTTTGTAGCGGTGAAGGTTTTGCCTGCGCTTTCGGACGGGGTATCACCGGCCCAGGCTTGGGTTTTACGATGATTTTGGGTTTCGGCTTGGGCAGCGGTTTTGGCGGCGGTGGCGTTTGCGGCGTGATGTCCGGCGCGGCCACGACCGGAGCCGCCTCGGTTTGCGCCACGTCGCGTTCGCCGTTATCCGCGGTCAGCACCGGCGGCGTTTCAGTAACCTGGGGCACCGGCGGCGCCTCGGGCTGCGGCGCTTCGACCATGGTCACCTCGACGCTGGTCTGCTCGGCGGGATTGATGATGTCCAGCGGTCGATATTGCGTGGTATGGGTAATCGCCACGGCAATCAGCGCCAAATGCGCCAGCACCACGGCGGCAATGGTTAATTTAGGCTGATGATTTTTTTTCGGCGCCGAGGCGAGCGCGGACAACAGCGTCGCCGTCGCCGTCAGTGCAGGCACTTCGATTTTATCTTTCAACATCCGGTGCTGTGCTTTCACCCCTACCTCGTGATAAATCCTGACTGCCCGCAAATATGTATTACCAGCAATCTCTGGAAGACTTATTTTCTATGTGCAACGAGGAATAAAAAGTGACACCGGCGTTGGCAAAAAAAAGCGCAGAATTGAAAAAAATCATGCGTCGGCCGCGGTGATGCGGATCCAATAGCCGGTGGTGCGGGTAATGGCAATCGGCATGGTCTGAGCCAAGGCGTCGAGCGCATAGGGTACATCGTCCAGCGGGAAGTTGCCGCTGACGCGCAGATTGGCTATCGCCGGATCCAGGCGGATAACCGCCGGGCTGTAATTTTTCAGCGCAGCGATCACCGAGCTTAACGGCGTATCCCTCACTTCCAGCCTGCCCTGGGTCCAGGCTATTTCCGCGTAAGGGGAAATGCCCACCGGCATCAACGTATGCTGATTAAACCACAGGCCGTGGCCGGCCCCGACTTGTTGGCTGCCGCCGCGCCGGTTCGTCACCTTTACCACCGACTCCAGCACCGCCAGATGAATACCCCCGGATTCCTGGCGTACGTGAAAAAGTCCCTCCCCGGCCAGGATTTGTCCCATGGCGGTATTGACGCTAAACGGGCGATTGCCGTCGCCCACCACGCGGGCAATAATGCCGCCGGTGCGTAACTCAACGCTGCGCACGGTCTCGCTGAGGGAAATATTCAGCGCCGTGCGGGCGTTCAAATCCAGGGTGCTGCCGTCATCGAGCTCAATACGCCGCCGTTGGCCGGTGTCGGTATGCACATCGGTCAACAGATAGGGCAAAGGGTATTTTTGGTTTACCACCGTCCCGCCGACCATGGCAATAGCGGCCACGCCCAGCGCGTTTTGCAGGAATTTACGCCGGCTGGAAGGCGCCAGCAGAGTCTGGCGCACGTTTTCCGGCGGCATGGCGTGCGTCAGGAACTGGATTTTACCCAGGGTGGTTTCAATTTTGGCGCAGGCGGCGTCATGGCTGGCATCGGCATAACGCCAGCGTTCATATTCCCTGAAATCCTCCTCCGTGGCTTCGCCGGAACGCAGCAGCACCATCCATTCAATGGCGTGCTGGGCGGCGGCGTCGGGATGCTGGGTTAATTTTATCATGCGTTGTTCAACCGGTTATTCATGTTGGCCAGCGGTTATCAGATAACAGCTGGTGAGCGCTTTCGCCACATACTTGCGCACCATACTGGTGGAGACGCCCAGCTCTTGTGCTATTTCCGCATAGGTCATACCGTCAAGCTGATTAAACAAGAACGCCTTGCGGGCATTAATGGATAAACCGTCCAGCGCCCGGTCAATGGCCAGTAAAGACTCAATTACCAGTTCCTGTTCTTCCGGCGAAGGATGACAGAGCTGCGGGTTGCCCGCTAACGCTTTCAGATAGGCCTGCTCCAGGTCGCGGCGCCGCCAGTTTTCATACAACACCCGCTGGGCGAGCGTGGTGAGCATGGCCCGCGGCTCGCGGATATTGAGCAGTTCAGGAATTGCCGCCAGCCGTACAAACGCCTCGGACGCAATATCCTCCGCGCCGGTGCCATGGCTGATACGCCGTCTTAATTTGTCAGTGAGCCAACGGTAATCACTGCGAAAAATAAACGTTAATACATCTGAACGGTTGGTAAATTCGCCAGGCATCGTCTTGTCCGTCTTGCTAAATCTAACGTAAATACCTTTCTCAGGCTTTCAAATAAGGACCGTTACGGCCAATCCTCAGTTTTGCCGCTCTTTCCTGCGTTGCGTGTCAGCGCGGGGGGAGTGGAATGAGCATTCAAGCCTGGCCAGCAATAAGCGAGCCAATAATTTTTACATCTAGGTTATATCCATAGAGTATAAGTATATTTTTTTATTAACTAAGGCCGCTTTTGTTATAAGGCCGTAACTGCAAGCCGTTTTGTACAACAAACGAAAACCAACGTGCACTGTTGTCGATCAATGCACGTTTTTTTGCACCAATTCAGTACCGCAGAAGCCATTTTACCCTCAGCTTTTGAGCGTTAACCGAAAGTCTACGCGCAACAACTTTATCCGTTAAAATAAAAACAGTAATGTAATTAATAAATTAAGTTAAAAATCCCGATAAGTCGCAAAAAAATAAATATAACCCGGTGACACATTTTTTCCCTCATTGCACATACCCACTGAGATGAAACGCAGACCCCTACCAAACTGGCGTCGCTTAACCTTTGCCTTTTCTCCGGGAGCCGTAACAATGAATGCAGTACTGCAACGCGCAAGGAAAACTCGTTTTACCCCAGGCCGGCTGGCGTTGGCGATTGATTTAACATTTGCCGTGGCGGGTATGGCGCTGATATTGCCGCAAACGGCTTATGCCGCGCCGGCGGCTTTAGCACATTATTCAGTACCGGCGGGTTCCCTGGAGCAAGGGCTATTAACCATAGCGCGGCAAAGCCAACAGACCATCTCATTTGATCCTAAACTGGTGGCCCCTTACCAGGCTAAACCCGTTGACGGCCGCTATACCCTGGAACAGGTCATTTTACAACAGTTGCAGGGTACGCCGCTGTCTGTCACCACCACTGCCAACGGCACCCTGACCATTGATGCCGTCACCACGGCCAAGCCGCTCACCGCCTCGTCGGATTTACAGGCGGCGCAGGACAGCGGCCAGACGCTGCCGACTATTACCGTCAGCGGCGGCGCCGAGCAAAGCGAAGACGCCACGGTCTATAATCCTTCAATGTCCAGTTCCGCCACCCGCACTAATTTATCATTGCAGGATACCGCGCAGTCGGTGCAGGTGGTCAGCCGCAAACTGATCGAAGACCGCCAGGCGGTCTCGGTGGAGGATGCGTTGCGCAACGCCGGCGGCGTCACGATGCAGGGCGGTAATCGCGGTATTAATTCGATAAATATTCGTGGATTTAACGTCACCTCCGGCTCTACGGACGGCGTTTCCAACCCCAATAGCACCATGAACGGCAGCGCCACCGGCTATTCCAATATCGACGGTATCGAGCGTGTCGAGGTACTGAAAGGGCCACAGGCGGTGCTGGCGGGCAACAGTTCTCCCGCCGGTTCGGTCAACATAGTGCGTAAAGCCCCCACGGCCGATCCGCTGCATACGCTAAAATTCGAGGTCGCCAAGTATGGCGAAGTGAAAACCGCCATCGATCTCGGCGGCCCGATAAACGATGACAAAACCTTTCAATACCGTTTTAACGCTTCCACTATGCGGGCAGATAACAGCTTTCCTGATTTTAACGGCAAGCGCGCCGATTATGTTGCGCCGGTGCTGGCCTGGGTAACGGATAAAACCAAATTTAAAGTAGGCGCGGAATTCAGTACCGGCAGAACCTCAGGACCTGCGGCGACCCTGTATAACAACGGCCGTATTCAGCGCCTGCCGGAATATCGTCTGGGGGATAAAGATAATCATTTTGCGGGCAATGCGAAAACCGCCTATTATGAATTCAACCAGAATTTAAGCGACAACTGGTCTTTTAACAGTAAAGCCACCTATCTTGATAATACCCTTAATTATCGCATTCATGAGACTTACGTGGCGTACCCCAACGGCTCGTTGGTCACTCATGAGCTGGGCAATAAACAGGATTTAAATTCATTAAGCCTGCAAAACGATATTCGCGGCAAGATTGATATGGGCCCGTTAACCCATAATATCTTGGTCGGCTACGACTATCAGCATTCAAAAACCACCAGCTGGGATTTATCTGACGGCAGGATTTTCACCACCGCCAACTACAACGATCCCGACAGCCTGTCGTTTCCCGATATCCCCGACCCCACCTTTAAATCCTATAAAAACACCCAGGATCAAAGGGGGCTGATATTGCAAGACCAGATCGATTTCTGGAAAAAATTGCATCTCCAGCTTTCCGCTAAGCGGGCTGAATGGACGATGCAAAGCACGGCGAATTACTCCGCCACCCGTCATGTGACCTCGTTTTCAGATGAGACCAAATGGATACCCAGCTATGGCATCAGCTATGATATCACGCCGGAAGTGACGGTCTATGCCAACCTGCTTAATAGCTTCGAAACCGTCGGCACGATCAATACCCTTACCGGTAAACCGTTGGCGCCGTCGACCGGTAAATCCAAGGAGGCTGGGTTTAAATTTAACCTGCTGGACGATAACCTGACCATTACCACAGCGGTATTCCATATCGTGCAGGACAATGTGGTGGTCTACAATATCGCCGGCGACGCGGTCGGCGCGCAGGGGCGGGAAACCAAAGGCTTCGATTTTGATTTAAACGGCCAGATTTTACCGGGATGGAATATCACCACCAGCTACACCTTTGCCCAGCCTAAGGATCCGGATACCACCGATCTTACCGGCTATAAAACCAAGGTTACCGCACAGCCCAAACACTCCGGTAGCCTCTGGACTACCTACGAACTACAGCAGGGGAGTTTGCAAGGCCTGGGCGCCGGCGTAGGCGTAGAGGCGGCCAGCAACACGGTCAACGGCTATACGGGTAATTACTTCAAAATGGGTGGCTGGGCCCAGACCGACGCCTCTATTTTTTACCATCAGCCGAAATATACCGTCACCCTGGGCGTGAAAAATATCTTTGACCGCGATCTGTATTATTACTCGACCACACCAACGTATATCGGCGTCAAGCCAGGCCGTACCGCCAGGTTATCGGTGACCTATTCGTTCTAAGCAATGGACATTATGACGGCTCAAAAGTTTACAAAAGAAATACCCAATGATGGTAATCGACCGGGGATATGGCAATTAATCCGTCCTTTCTGGGTATCGCCGGAAAAGTGGCTGGCCATATTATTAATTGCCGTCATCCTGACCATTAATTTCACCACCACCTATGCGTTTGTGGCTTTAAATAAACTGCAGGGGCAATTAACCGACGCATTGGTGGCGCTGAATTGGAGCCTCATCAGCGCTACGATGGTAAGAAGCCTGGCCATTGGCACTATAACGGTATTATTGCCGCTGGTGAGCGTGTTGGCGATTAATTACTTGACGCTGCGCTGGCGTACCTGGATGACCACCCGCTTTGTAGAACGCTGGACCCGTCATCCAGCGTATTACCAACTGGAGCGCGACAATTTAATCAGCAACGGCGATCAGCGTATCGCCGAGGATATCAATCTCTTTACCGATGTGACGATTAACCTGTCCACCAATATTATCAACGTCGTGGTCAGCGTCGTCACTTTCACTATTATGCTTTGGGGACTGTCCGGCACGTTGTCGTTTCCTCTTGGCGGCAGGACCTGGTCTATCCCCGGCTATATGGTGTTTGCCGTGTACCTTTATTCATTTGCCCATCTCGCCCTGGCCCACTGGCTGGGTAAGGTGCTGATCGGCGTGAATATGAATAAACAAACCGTAGAAGCCGATTTTCGTTTTCTCGGCATGCAGGTGCGGGAAAACGCCGAACAAATCGCTTTTTTTGGCGGCGGCGAGCGCGAGGGGGAAAGATTACTGTCCCGTTTTATACGGGTACGGAATAATACCCTATTGATGATGCGTAAAACCTTTAAGCTGAATTTCTTCCAGAGCATTTTCTCCCAGATATTTTCCCCGCTGCCCACCCTGCTGGCGCTGCCCTTACTGCTGTCGGGAAAAATTACCCTCGGCGGCCTGACCCAGATCACCATGGCTTACGGTACGCTATTGAGCACCCTGGCCTTTTTCCCGCAGGCTTATCAATCCTTTACTAACTGGATAGCGCTGGCCAATCGGCTGCGGGATATGCTGTGGGCGTTAAACAAAGCCCGCGACCAGCCCCATGGCATTCAGCTAATGCGCCAGGGCACAGCGCTTTGCTGCGAGGCGTTAACCCTGCGGCGTCCGGACGGCGCGGCGTTATGCCAAGTGGCGCGCTGGCAGGTCGAGGCCGGCGAACGCTGGGTGATTCGCGGGCAGTCCGGCAGCGGCAAAAGCACCTTGCTGCGGGCCTGCGCGGGGTTATGGCCTTTTGGGGAAGGCAGCATCATCCGGCCGGATACGGCGCGTAGTCTATTTATACCGCAAAAGAGCTATATCCCGGTGGGCACATTAAAAAGCGCGCTGGCCTATCCCGATGAGCCGGAGGCTTTTACCGATCGGCAGTACCGCCAGGCGCTGACGGACTGTTGCCTGGCGGAACGGGCCGATTCGCTTACCCAGTCCGACCGCTGGCAGCAGGTGTTGTCCGGCGGCGAGCAGCAGCGGCTGGCCATGGCGCGGGTATTGCTGCATCGCCCGGAGGTTCTCTTCCTCGACGAGGCGACCAGCGCCCTGGACCCGGAAACGGAGCGGCGTTTATACCAGGCGCTGATCGATCAATTGCCCGGCAGCACCATTATCAGCGTGGCCCATCGCAAAGAGCTGGAACACTTCCACCAGCATATTTTAACCCTGACACCCGATCAGGGTCGCTAACATTTTATAGGAACCTGTATGTCGCTCAAACCCAACGAGTTAACCGATAGCAATTTTGATAATTACCTGGCGGGCGCGCGACTGCCGGTGCTGGTGGATTTCTGGGCGCCCTGGTGCGTACCTTGCCGCGCCATGGCGCCCGTTATCGATAAGCTGGCCAATAATACCAAAGGCAAGTTAGTGGTCGCCAAGATTGATGTGGAAAAATACCCGGCCATCATGGAGCGCTATGGCGTGCGCGGCATTCCCACCCTGTTGCTGTTCAGAGGCGAGGCGGAACCGGTACGCCAGGTGGGTGCCCAATCCCTGGGCCAGTTGAATGCCTGGCTGGCGGCTCATGAGGTGGACGTCGTTTCGCAACCGCCGGTACGTCAGACGGAGGCGCTGGAGTGGAGCAGTTTTTACGGCGATGAGGGCTTGCATGGTTTTATCGCGCAACGCACCCTCGGACATGCTAAGGCCGGGGATATTACTGTTGCCCCCGGGAGCTTTTGGCTTGACGGCAAAGGCACTACTATGGCGGCCATGATTCATCAGCCGGATAGCGTTGCCTTTGAACGTATTACCGGGTTACCGATTGCTCTGGGTAGGCTGCTGGACCGCTGCGGCTACCTGACCCCGGAGCAGATCGGCGGTTTGTTCGCCGCGTTACGCCCAGGCAAGGATTACCGGCTGGTGCCGCAGCGATTTATGCACTGGTGGCTGAGTGAGGAATCGGCGCCATGGGCTGATTACCTGCGCGATCCTAGGCTGGGGCAATTGCTCATGCGCTGGCTGGCATTGAGCGCCGGGCGGCTCGCGGGGCGTGAGACGGCACCGGGCGACTGGTCGGCCATCAAGGCGCAGGCGGATCTGCTGCTGCATGATTACCAGCAGCCGGAACGCCAGCTGGAAAAAATCATCGCCACGCTTTTGCAGCACCTCTCGTCGTTGCCCGCCGCCGGCGATGACGAAAAATGGGGCAACATAGCCCTTGGCGTAAGCTGGGCCCAGTTCCAGCAATTGCAGATCCTAGCAGGGTGGAGCGACGATGATCGCGCCACGCCCGATATACGTTTCGCCTGGTTTACCGAAAAAGAGCGTTTGTCCCCGGCCGGCAAGCTTAGCCAGGAGGAAATCACTTTGTTAAGAGCGGAGTGGCTGGCGCAAAATCCGGCGTTTATCGCCAAAGAAAAGGCCTTTCATCAAAATTACAACCAGCTCAGCGAACCAATAAATACCCAGATCCAGCGGGCGTTGAACCGGCTGCTGGCCGAGGCGCCGGACTTTTAAACCATGACCTTTGACCAGGAGGCATCCATGCCGAATACTTTTGCGCACAGCCAGCAGCAATTGGCTGAACTGGCCGATAGCGTCATAGCGCAGGCTGTCCGGGAAGGCGCATCCGATGCGCAGGTGATATTTTCCGAAAGCAACGGCTTGCTGATTGAAATGCGCCAGGGCCGGCTGCGGGCGCGCACCCGCGATGCGCAGTCCAGCATGTCGCTCACCGTCTATCGCGGACAGCATCAGGGCACCACCGGCTCCACCGATTTTTCACCCGCGAGCCTGCGCGAAACGGTGCAGGCGGCATGTCGTATCGCCGGTTATACCGGCGAGGATGAATTTACCGGCCTGCCACCGGAGCAGTTGTTATGTCGGGAGCCGCGACAGCTCGATTTATGGCATCCCTGGGATCTGGACGAGCCCGGTGCGCAAGCGCTGGCTCATCGTATCGAGTCCGGTATTTCATCAGCGGGCAAGGGCGCGATGAGTGACGGTGTTTGGGTACGTTCCGGTCAGTCCCATTGGTTTTTGATGAACAGCCGTGGTTTCGCCCAGGGCCAGCGGCAAACCGACCATGTGATGAGCGCCAAGGCGCTGGCCAAAAATCAGGGCCACAACCAACTGGATTTCTGTAATTCCCATTCCCATCTTGCTTCGACGATGATGACGCCGGAAGCTATTGGGCGCCGGGCCGCGAGCGGTGCGCTGGCCGCCCTGGATAGCGCGCCGCTGGCCGGTAGTCGACGCTGTCCGGTGTTGTTCGATCCCCTTTGCGCCCTCACGCTGCTTGATCATTTGGTGCAGGCCGCCGGCGGCGCGGCGTTGTATCGCCGTAACAGTTTTCTCGCCGGACGGCTTGGCCAGGCGATCTTTAGCGGGCATATCACCGTTGAGGAAAATCCCTTTATCCCGCAGGGGCTCGCCAGCCGGGCGTTCGATAGCGACGGTATCGGCGGTGCGGTGCGGCGGGTGGTGGACGACGGACACCTTACAGGCTTTTTTCTGTCGGCCTATGCGGCGCGGCGCCTCGGAATGACGCCCACCGGCAACGGTTGGGGACCGGGCAATTTGACGCTGCGCAGCAGCCTGACCCAGCCTGGCGATGACTTTGCCGCCATGGTGAAAAAACTGCATACAGGTCTTCTGATTACCGGATTTAGCGGCGGCGGAGCGCGTTTGATAACCGGTGATTACTCCCGCAGCCTGCGTGGCTTTTGGGTCGAGGGCGGTGAAATACGCCATGCCGTCGATGGAGTGACCGTGGCGGGCAACCTGGCGGATATATTCCGCGATATTGCCGCTGTCGGCACCGATAATTTCACCCAGGGCGCCTTTACCAGCGGTTCCGTGTTAATCAACAGCCTGCAGGTGGCAGGACGCTAAGCCAAAGGAGTTTTATCATGATTGAAACACTAGCCACCTCCCATCTGGCGCCGGCTAAACAGCAGTTGCTGGAATCGCATGGCATATCCGATGGGCAACTACAGGAGGTGATGGATCAGGTGCTGTCGCACCGGGTGGATTACGCCGATCTTTTTGTACAGAGTCTGAGACGTGAAAGCTGGGCCATGGAGAACGGCGTGGTGAATTTCGGCTCTTTTGACGTCGACCAGGGCTTCGGCCTGCGTGCGGTCGAACATGACCAGACCGCGTTCGCTTATTCTCAGCATATTGATCTTAAGTATTTGCAAGAGGCCGCCCGCTCGGTAAAAAGTATCGCGGTGCCGGGCCGGCTCTCTTTGCCAGCGCCTGCGGCTTACCCCCCGGCACGGCTGCGTTTTATCGACGATGACCCGCTGCTGGCGTGCGACGCGGCGCAGAAAATCGGCTTGCTGCAAAAAATTAACCGCATGACCAGGGCTCTCGATCCGCGGGTCGTCCAGGTTACCGCCAGCCTGGAATTAACCCATTCTGTCAATTATATTCTGCGTCATGATTTCCATCAGGCAGCGGATATCAGGCCGATGCTGGTGTTGCATGTCGGCGTGGTGGTCGAGCAGCGCGGCAATAAGGAATCGGCCGGTACCGGCATAGGCGGGCGCGGGGATTTCGGCATGTTCAATGACGTCGCGCTGCAGGTCTCATTGCGCGCTATGGTTGAAAAGGCATTGATTAACCTGGAGGCGGTAGCGGCACCATCCGGCAGCATGCCGGTGGTGATAGCAGCCGGCTGGCCCGGCATGTTGCTGCATGAAGCCATGGGGCACGGCTTTGAGGGCGATTTTAACCGATTGGGTACCTCGGTTTATTCCGGGCGCATCGGCGAACGGGTGGCGCAGCCGGGGGTCAATATCGTCGACGATGGCACGGTGGCGGGACGACGCGGGTCGCTGAATGTGGACGACGAGGGACAGCCGACACAGTGCACGTCCCTTATCGAAGATGGCGTCTTACAAGGCTATATGCACGACAGCCTGAGCGCGCGCCTGATGAAGCTGCCGCCCACAGGCAACGGCCGCCGCCAGTCCTATGCGCATTTGCCGATGCCGCGCATGACCAATACCTTTATGCGCAGCGGGCAATATGATCCCGGTGAGATTATCGCCTCGGTCAAACGCGGATTATATCTGGCTGATTTGGGCAGCGGGCAGGTGGATATCGTCAGCGGGCAATACAGTTTCCAGACCGCCCTGGCGTACCTGATTGAGGATGGCAAAATCACCGCGCCGGTCAAGGGCGCCACCCTGACCGGTAATGGCCCGGAAACCCTGCAACAAATCAGCATGGTCGGCAACGACCTGGCGCTGGATCGCGGCACCGCCGTGTGCGGCAAGGCGGGGCAAAACGTGCCGGTATGCGTGGGACAGCCGACGCTTAAGGTGGATAACCTGGTGGTGGGCGGTACCCGCCAGGGCTGACGATAGGCGACGGCTATGATGTCCAGACTAACGCTCCGGCATCGCGGCTGGTCGCCGGAGCTTTCATAACGCAGCGTTTGCAGGGGAAAACATCGTAGAGCACAGGGCGCAGGATCTGTGCGCGAGTCATGACTGGTCATAGATGCCAGAGCGTTCTTATTTACCGTTTCAGCGAAACCTGCGGCACCCCATACTCCGCATGGGGCCGCACCACCAGATCCGCCTGATACCACCGCGTTAGCCGCGCTTCGGTCAGGACATCGCCCGGCGCGCCGCTTGCCGCCAGCCTGCCTTCATGCAACAGCAAAATCCGATCGGACCACAGCGCCGCCAGGTTCAGATCGTGCAGTACGCAGCAGACCGTCAGGCGGCCGGTCTGCGTAAGCCGGCGCAGCAGGCGCAGGATATGCTGCTGATGATATAAGTCCAGCGCGGAGGTGGGTTCATCCAGAAACAGCCAGCCGGCCGGGCCGTCGTCCTGCCACAGCTGCGCCAAGGTGCGGGCCAGCTGCACCCGCTGCTGCTCGCCGCCGGACAGACGACGGAAATCGCGCCCCGCCAGGGCATCGCAGCCGGTAAACGCCATGATTTCCGCCACGCGGTCGCGGTTTGGCTGCGTTTGCCAGGGCGCGCGGCCCATGGCCACCACTTCGGCCACGGTAAACGGAAAGGAGAGACGGCTTTGCTGGCGCATGACCGCCCGCTGCCGTGCCAGTTCCTGCGCCGGCCATTGGCGCAGGGGGCGGCCCAGCAGGCGGCATTCCCCAACGCTTGGCGTCAGGTAACCGGTCAACAGGCGCAGCAGGGTGGATTTTCCGGCGCCGTTGGGGCCTATCAGCGCAACCAGCTCGCCGGGGGCCAGCGATAACGAGATATCCTCTAATAACGTCCGGTTGGGCACGCGATAGCCCACGCCTTCGGCGGTTAAGCCCTTATTCATTTTCGCCTCCGCGCCGGCGCAGGATAAGCCACAAAAACCAGGGGCCGCCCAGCAGGCTGGTGAGCAATCCCACCGGCATTTCCGCCGGCGCCACCGCCGTGCGGGCGAGGGTATCGGCCAGCAGCAGCAGGGCGGCGCCGGCCAGGGTGGCGCCCGGCAACAGCCAGCGATGGTCGGCCCCCAGGCACATGCGCACCAGATGCGGGATCACCAGGCCGATAAAGCCGATAATGCCGCTGACCGCCACCGACGCCGCCACCAGCAGCGCGCTGAGCATCAGCAACAGCCGCTGGGTGCGTTTCACGTCCACGCCAAGATAATGAGCTTCCTCGTCGCCCAGTTGCAGCAGGTTTAACCGCGCCGCCTGACGCTGCACCAGCAGGGCGGCGGGCAGCACCAGGGAGGCGCAGGCCAGTACCGTCGGCCATTGCGCCTGCCCCAGGCTGCCCATGCCCCATAACGACAACTGCCGCAGCTGCCGGTCGTCGCTTATCCAGGACAAGACGCCGATGGCAGCGCCGCACAGGGTGTTAATGGCAATGCCCAGCAGCAGCAGGCGCGACAAAGAGCGATGACCGGGACGTCCGAGGGAAAAAATAATAAGCGTCACCGCCAGGCTGCCGATAAAAGCCGCCAGCATGGGAGAATAAAGCGCCAGCAGCGGCGGCAGCGTCACGGACAGGACCACCGACAGGGCCACCGCCAGCGCCGCGCCGCTGCTGATGCCCAGCAGGCCCGGGTCGGCCAGCGGATTGCGGAATAGCCCCTGCATCACGCCGCCGGACAGCGCCAGCGCCGCGCCGATGATCACCGCCAGCAGGATGCGCGGCAGCCGGATATGCCACCAGATATGCCAGAGCGCCGCGTCAAAAGGCCGGCGCCAGAGGCTAACCAGCGACAAATGCATCGCGCCGACATTTACCGCCAGCGCCGCCATGGCCAGCAGCACCAGTGCCAGCAACAGTAAAAACCGTCCCGGTCGGGCTTGGCGCATCATGGCAGCGTTTCAGCGGTCTGGCGCAGGCGGGCAATGGCCGCCGGCGTTTCAAGGCCGAACCCCAGCAGCGCCATATCGTCCAGCACCAACAGCCGTCGCGCCTTGCCCGCCGGCGTCAATGCCAGCCCCGGCAGCGCCCAGACCTTCTCCTCGCCGCCCAGGGTTTTTACCCCGTCGGTGGTAATCAGCACCAGATCCGGCGCGCTGCCGATGACGCCTTCCTGCGACAGCGGCTGGTAATGTTTAAATCCCTGCATGGCATTTTGCAGGCCGGCGGCGCGAATGGCCGCATCGGCCGCCGTTTCCTGGCCGGCGGCCATGGTGGTCATGCCGCTATGGTTGAAAATAAACAGGACTTTTACCGGCAGCGGCGTGGCGGGGATGGCCGCCATCTGGCGGCGGATATCCGCGCGCAGCGTCTCGCCCTGCGTTTGCCGGCCCAGCGCCGAGGCGATGCGGGCGATTTTACTGTCGATGACGGCGATATCGGGCGTACCGGGCACCGTAACCACCGTGACGCCGTTATCGGCTACCTGTTGCAGCGCCACCGACGGTTTGGCCTGATCGCTGGCCAATACCATCCCGGGGTGCATGGCCAGGATGCCCTCGGCGTTGAGCATGCGCATATAACCCACGTCGGGCAAGGCGACGGCCGCGGCGGGATGCTGGCTGGTGCTGTCGCGCGCCACCAGTTGGTCGCCCGCGCCGAGGGCATAGATGATTTCCGTTACATCGCCGCCGATGCTGACCACCCGCGTTTGCGCCAGCGCCGCCATCGGCAGGGCCAGCAATACGATAAGCCATTTTTTCATGCCGGTAGGCCTTTTTGCGTCAGCAGGGCCATTTGTCCGCGCCAGGCGGTCTGCTCGGGTTGCCCTTCGCTGCGCTGACCGAACAATTGGGCGATTTGCGTGCCGTCGGCGGCAAACAGTTCCAGGCTGGTGACCATGCCGTCCCGGGTCGGTTTGCGCGTTACCCAGGTTTCGGCAATGGCGTCTTCCACCAGATGCAGCGTAAACCGGCGGTTAAAGATATTGATCCACTTTTCCATCGGCACCACTTTCTCTATGGCGCCGGTAAATATCTGCACGCAGCCGCGGTTACCAACAAACACCATGATTTCGTTGGCATCCGCAAGCGCCGCTTGCAATACCCGGCTCAGCGCCCGGTTATCCACACGTATGGCCAGGTCGTCGCCCACCGCGCGAAACGCCTGCTGCCGGGTAATGTTGTGGCGTTTAAGCAAGGGGAAAAACTGATGCACATCGGTCATGGCGCGCCAGTCCAGTTCGATGCGCCGGTTATCCGGACTGTCGTTGTGCGCCGGTTTATCCGCCGCCGCCGCCAGCGCCAGCGCCGCATTATCTTCACTGACGAAACGCGCGATAAGCTGTTCCCAGGCATGGCGATCGGTTTGCTCCGTGGCATAGATTTTCAGTACCGCGTCGCCCTGATGATCAAAAATCTGCAGGCTTTGGCGCTCGCCGCGCGGACCCGATTCGATAAGTGCAAAGGCGCAGTTCCACTGGCCGACGAACAGGCGCAGATCCAACGCCCGCGGGTTTAACACCAGGCCGCCGTGCTCGCCGAGACGCAGGTTGTCGTAATGGCCGATCTGTTCATGTACCGCATATTCATTACGGGTAATGGATTTTGTCTCGCCCACGGCGGCCAGCGCCTGCAATAGCGCGGGCATATCGCCGTCCAGGCGCCGCGCGTCATGCCCGACCCTGGCCCAGGCCAGCTCCGCTTCGCTGATATTCAGCAACTGCGCCAATTCCCGGGCATATTTTTTCGGATGCTGCTGTTTTAGCTCAAGGTAATGCTGATAACGCTGGTTCATTCAGGGTTCCTTTTTGTGCCGGCGAAAGCGGATGTTAGCGGGATACGGCTGCGAATGGGCCTGCTTAACGGGCGTGTAAATCATTCGCAGTGAAACTGTTGCAAATATAACTTAAAAATGTATAAAGATGATAATGATTTCTGTTATCGTAAAGATTATCGTTATCAATTGTGAATATGCCTTCGGCTCACCACTTTTTATTAGGGATATAACACCACGCCAGCAAGCGTCAACGCCTGAAGCCGTCAGATAACCGTAATTAAAATAATGTTATCGTCAGCGAATAGGAAAGCAAAAACCTGACTTTTATAACGGGTAGCCAGACTAATACTGCTTATTTCCGTAGGGTTTTTACGTCATTAAATGCAGCGCGTTTTAGCAATAATAATAATTGGGATAGCTATTCCCTTACTAATACTCCGGCAATGGTTGAGCATTAACTTATAATTTGACCGCTTTGAGGCTCTATTATGTTCACTGAAAAAAGGCGAAACAGGCCTTTTAACGCCCTTATTTCGGCGATGCTATTTATCCTGCCGGCCTGGCATGCAAGCGCCGTGGAAAACAAAATGCCGCCGGCCGCTTCGGATAATGACGCCAAGGGGCAGCCGGCAAAAGAACCGGCCGCCGTTGAAGATGTCATGAAGGTCAATGCGCCTCGCCTGGTGAAACAGGCCGGCACCGCTACGCGCATCAGCGCGGAGGATATGCAACGCCACGGCGGTAATGATTTCGGTACCCTTATGCGCTACCAGCCGTTAATCAGCGCCACCGGTTCAAGCGCCGGTTCGTCGTCGGGTAAAAGCGGCTTCGATCGCAGCGGTTATACCGGCTATAACATCCGCGGACTGGAAAGCAACCGCGTCGCCATCGACGTGGACGGCATCCCCTTGCCCAACGCCACCGGCCGCGCCTACGCCAGCCGCGCCGGCCTGGGAACCTTCGGCATCGGCCGCGACTATATCGACCCCTATATGTACGGCCAGGTGGATATCGCCTCCGGCGCCACGCCCACCGAGCGCGCCAACACCGCCATCGGCGGCGCGGTATCCTTTCTGCCCAAGTCGCCTGACGATTACCTGAGCTATAAAAAGAACACCTATTTTGGTTATCAAAGCGATTATGATTCGGCCAACCGCGCCTGGCACAACGGCATTACCGCCGCGGCGGGCGATGAGGAGCTGCGGGGCCTGGTGGTGATAAGCCGCCGGGACGGACAGGAGACGCGGACCAATAGCGACAGCGCCGACGCCTTCCCGGCCAACTGGCATTCCACCGCCATCATGACCAGCGGCATCTGGCAACCCAACGAAGAGCATCAGTTCACCGGGACGGCGGAATATTACGATAAGACCAACCATACCCACTTTGATACCTGGAACAGCGCGGGCAGCAGCGTGATCGGCACGTCCCGGCAGCAAAGCGATACCCGCCGCTGGAGCCTGAGCGTGAAGGATCGCTGGACGCCGATTGACGTGGGCTGGGTAGACCAGCTGGATACGCAGCTCTATTACCAGAACGCCGAGGCCCACGACAACACCGACATGCCGCTGACCGCCGCCACGCGCGAGCGGGTGCAGTCGGATTACAATGTCGATACCTGGGGCTTTGATAGCCGTTGGCTGAAAACCGTCGGCATTCATGCGCTGAGCGCCGGCCTTAATGCGCGTCAATCAGAAACAGAGCGGCCGTTCGCGCAATTCCCGGCCCCGAGCATCTATACCGCCATTATGCAGCCCGAGGCCGACAGCCGCACCTACACCCTGGGCGGTTTTGTTCAGGACCGCATCAGCCTTGACCTGGCCGGGCACGGCTTTGCCATTGTGCCCGGGGCGCGGGCGGTCTACCAGAACAGTAAACCCACCAACCTGTCCAGCCTGGCCTCGGGCAGCGCGGTGCTCACTCCGGGCGAAGTGGAATCCCTGTACGGCAAGACCAACAGCGATACCCAGATACTGCCGTCCCTGAGTTTCCTGTACGATCTCACCCCGGCCATGACCACCTACCTGCAATATAAACGCGGCGCGCAATTCCCCGACGCCAGCCAGTTATATGGGTCGTGGAATCTCGGCTCGAGCTATGCCGGCAGCCAGCAATATGCCCTGATTGGCAATAGCGATCTGAAAACGGAGACCAGTAATAACTTTGAATGGGGCCTGAAAGGCGATATTACTCCCGGCGTGACCTTTAACGGTGCGCTGTTCTACAACACCTATAAAAACTTTATTGCCAATACCCGCTATACCCGTAGCGCCAATCCGGGGGAATTTACCCGCGTTCCGGGTAATATTTTTGTCGCTTATAAAGCTGAGAACCGCGACAAAGCCTATATCTACGGCGGAGAATTCAGCAGCAAATTTAATTTCGGCACCTGGTTTGAATCGGTCAATGGCTTAAGCGCCACCGTCGCGTTCGGTTATAATAAGGGCAAGTCCAAATCCAGCTATATGGGCGACGACTATGTCGATTTAGACAGCGTCGCGCCGATGAAAGCCATTGTGGGACTGGCCTGGGACGATCCGGGCCGGCGCTACGGCACCGCCATTACCTCGACATTCCAGAAGGGGAAAAAGGCCACCGCCACCAACCGCCAAAGCTATACCAATAGCGGTGGCGCATTAACCGACGCCACCACGGACTATATGCGTATTCCCGGTTACGGCCTGGTGGATCTTACCGCCTATTGGCAGGTGGCGAAAAACGTCAAACTCAGCGGCGGCATTTATAACCTGACCGATCGCAAATACTGGGATTATCTGAGCAGCCGCCAGTTAACCAATGTCACCCGGCAGGATTTCGCCAACCAGGCGCTGGCCGTCGAGCCGGGACGCTCGTTCCAAGTGGGGGTCAACGTCGATTTTTAAATCGTGATAATAATATCCCCGGCCCGGAATGGGCGGGGGTATTTATCGGTTTTTCCATCCTGCGCGGCGGGAGAGTCATTATTGTTCCCGTCCCGCCGCGGACGGGAGGCGGTGTTGTTATGCGTGGTGGCAGGCGGTGCGCAATTTCGGCAACAGCGCGATCGTGTAAATAGCGCATAGCCCCACCAGCGCATAAATAATCCGTGATACGACGGCGGCCTGTCCGCCGAACAGGGCGGCGACCAGATCATATTGAAACAGTCCGACCAGTAGCCAGTTCAATCCACCAATGATTAACAGGACCAGCACAACAGTGGTTAATATTTTCATCATTCCTCCGCAAAAAAGTAAATACTGTGGCTAATACAATTTTTATAAATAAACGGCTAGATAGGGTTGGTTCAATAAAATATCTATATTTAATAGATTATATTTACAGTATACATTCTTTAACCATCGCCATAATAACCTTTGCGACAGATCACTTTTCAGCGGGATATAAACCCCCTAAACATCCGGCCGGATGAGACGAGGCCCTTGTTTACACCGACGCCGCGATATGGCCGCGCAGCCATTGATGCGCCGGGTCGTGATGGGCGCGATCGTGCCATAGCATGGCCAGTTCGAATCCTTCGACCTCCACCGGCGGTTCGGTCACCCGCAGCGCGGTGGCGTCGCGCACCAGGCGCGAAGGCAGCATGGCCACCAGATCGGTGCGGGCCAGCACCGCCATCACCAGCAGGAAATGGGGAACCGACAACACCACCCGGCGCGCCAGCCCCAGATCGGCAAGCGTTTTGTCTGTAATGCCGTAAAATCCCCCGCCGTCCGGCGATACGATCACCTGATCGAGTTCGCAGAACTGCGCCAGGGTCGGCGGTTTTTTCAAGCGCGGATGACCGGCGCGGCCGACCAGTACATAGCGCTCCGCGAACAGCACCCGGCGATGCAGGCCGGGCGGCGATCCTTCGCTGGTATGAAAGGCCAGGTCAATTTCACCCTGTTCCGCTTGCCGGGCGATAAGCGACGGCACCGGCGCGAGCACCGCCAGCCTGCTGCCGGGGGACATCAGGCGTAATCCCGGCAGCGCGGGCAGCAGCGCCGTCGATTCGCTGTAGTCGGAGGCGGCGACGCGCCAGGTATGGCTGGATGTGGCGGGGTCAAAGGGCGCGCCGGGCGACATCGCATGCGAAAGCGCGTCAAGCGCTTGCCGTAACGGCGCGCGCAGCTCCTCGGCCCTTGGCGTGGGGATCATGCCCCTGGGTCCCGGCAGCAGCAGGGGATCGCCAAAGGTTTCCCTTAATTTGGCGAGATGGACGCTGACCGAGGGCTGCGACAGGTTCAGCCGCCGCGCCGCGCGCGTAACGTTATGTTCCGCGAGCAGCACATCCAGCGTCACCAGCAGGTTAAGATCCAGCCGTTGGAGATTAATCATCGCTATACCCGGAATAGAATAAATTAATTTCTACTATACCTGAATACGGCCTATTCTGCCTTTTTGCCATCACCAAGGTCCTGCTATGAATATCCTGATCGTCTATGCCCATCCCGAGCCTCAATCCTTAAACGGCGCGCTGAAAAATTTCGCGGTTACCCATTTAGAACAGGCGGGCCACCGGGTCCAGGTATCGGACCTCTATGCCATGAAGTGGAAAGCCGCGCTTGATGCCAACGATAGCCTGGACGGACCGGCCGGCGCGCGCTTCGATCCCTCGCTGGATTCCAGGCTCGCCTTCGAAAACGGCCGGCAAAGCGCGGATATCGCCCAGGAGCAGGACAAGTTGCGCTGGGCGGATGCGGTGATTTTGCAGTTTCCGCTGTGGTGGTTCTCGATGCCGGCCATCCTGAAGGGCTGGGTGGAGCGCGTTTATGCGTATGGCTTCGCTTACGGTGTGGGAGAACACTCCGACGCGCGCTGGGGCGATCGCTACGGGGAAGGCGCCATGGCGGGAAAACGGGCGATGCTGATCGTGACCACGGGGGGATGGGAGCCGCATTATAGCCCGCGCGGCATCAATGGCCCGATGGAGGATATTTTGTTCCCGATCCAACACGGGATCCTCTATTATCCCGGGTTCGACGTCTTGCCGCCCTTCCTGGTCTATCGCACCGGCCGCATGGACGAGGCGCGGTTTTCGGCTATCAGCGACACGCTCGCGCAACGCCTGGACAACCTGTGGCGCACCCCGCCCCTCTCTTTTCGTGCGCAGAACGGCGGCGAGTATATTATCCCCGAACTGACGCTGCGGCCTGAGATTGCGCCGGGGCAGTCCGGTTTTGCCGCGCACCGGCGTCCGACCGTGGCGGGTGATTCCGAGCCCGGCGCGGCCTGAGCCTGGCGCATTACAGCGCTATCCGCCGGCTAGGTTCGCGCCGGGCTGGAAACACCCGGCCAGATAATCGATAAAAACCCGGGTCTTTAACGGCAGGTACGGCCCGGAAGGCCATAACAGCCATAACGGCTCCGCCCTGACGGCATACTCATCCAGTACGCTGACCAGGGCGCCCTCATCCAGCGCGGGGCGGACAATATAATCCGGCAGCCATGCCAGCCCCGCGCCGCGCCGGGCAAAGCTCAGCCGTCCCTGAATGTTATTGCACACCATGGCGACAGGCAGCGGGTTGGCCGATGCCGGATCCACGCCCAGCAACTGCCAGGATTCAAGTTTGCCGCTGTGGGGGAAACGGTAATGCAGGCAGGCATGGCGCTGTAAATCATCCGGATGCAGCGGAATGCCGGCCCTGGCAAGATAAGCGGGCGAGGCGACCACTTTTGAACTGAAGACCGCCAGTTTTTTGGCCATCAATTGGGAATCACGGATAGCGCCGCTGCGCACCACCACGTCGAAGCCTTCCGCGATAACATTCACCATGCGATCGGAAAAATCCAGTTCCAGCTCTATCGCCGGCCAGGCCAGGGCAAAGTCGGCCAGGCGGGGCAATACCATGCTTTCATCCGCCAGGCTGACCTTAAGCTTGCCCCGGGGATATTCCTTTATCTGGGTCAGCTCATTTTCCGCGGTTTCAACAGCGCGCAGGATAGTCTGGCTGCTGTCGTAAAAGCGGGCGCCTTCCGCCGTCAGGGCGACGCTGCGGGTGCTTCGGTTCAGCAAACGGACGCTTAAACGCGCCTCCAGCCGGGCGATGCCTTTGCTCACCGCCGAGGGCGACAGGCCGCAAAGACGGGCCGCCTCGACAAAACTGCCCGCTCTGACCACCTGGACAAAAAGTTCCAGGCCGTTTAAAGAGCCCATGCTCCCTCCATTCATGACTTAAATGTCATCTGAGAAGTGAATAGTATCGTATTTTTCTTTAATCCTTTAGCGGTTATGGTTAACGCCATCCGTCGGTCTTTACGCACCTCCCGTGCATTACTGGATATCCAAAAGATGATACGTGCGTTGCTGGTATTGATGTTGGGCGCGTTTGTTTCCCAAACCACCGAGTACCTGCCTATTGGACTGCTGTCGCGCATTGCCGCGGATCTGCGGGTTTCCCACGCCGCGGTCGGCTCGCTGGTGACGGGGTATGCCTGGATCATTACCCTGACGGTAATCCCCCTGACGCTCTCGACCAACCGCATTGATCGCCGGCCGCTATTTCTGGTCCTGCTGGGGATTATTACCCTGTGCAACGGCCTGGCCCTGATAACCCATTCCTGGGGACAGCTGATGGGACTGCGGATCGTGGCGGCATTGGGGCATGGCGTCTTCTGGTCCAGCCTGGCGTCCTACGCGGTCAGAATTGCGCCGAGCATGGCGGCCAGCCGCGCCACCGCCTGGGTGTTCTCGGGAATTTCCCTGGCCATCGTGGCCGGCGTGCCGTTATCAACCGCCCTGGGGCAGGCTTTTAACTGGCAGCAGGGCTTCGCGATCTTCGGCGCGTTCGGGCTGATAATCCTTATCATGGGCTATTTCTGGCTGCCGCCGATGGCCGTGGCGGCGCGCGGCGAGGGCGCGGGGTTTCCCCGTCGCAACTGGCCGCTCTACGGGGCCGCCGCGATAACGCTGTTGATAATTACCGCCCATTTTAACGGCTATACCTATATCACCCCGCTGGTGACCGAGACCCTGGGGATGCGCGGCGCGCGCCTGCCGTTGGCGTTGCTGGTCTTCGGCCTGGCGGGTGCCGCGGGTACGCTGCTGGCCGGCTGGCTGGGGCCGCGGCCGATGCGCCTGGCGGTGGTTTCCGCCATCGGTATTGTTATCAGCCAACTGCTGATGCTGTGCTTCGCCGGGCTGCCGGGTATTTCCTGGCTGGTAATGGCGCTATGGGGCGCATCCATCGCCATGCTGATTATCGGCCTGCAGAGCTGGGTAATAGAGCTGGCGCCCGGGCAGGCGGAGGCGGCGTCGGCGCTGTACGTGATGACCTTTAATATCGGCATCGGCGCCGGCGCCATGTCGGGCGGAATCTGGATGGACCATTACGGCGCCCAAACATTATTGCTGGCGGGGGCGGGGCTGGGCGTTATTGCCGTGGCCAGCTTTCTGCTACCGCCTTATTGGCAGAAGACGGGCCGGAAACCGGCGGGTAAAATATCGCAACGCAAAGCCGGGAATACCGCTGAAAATAGGGAATAATATCCCGCCGGAAGAAATCCGTGGCGATGTTTACCCGCGGATATTCTTCCCCTGGCGCTAATCAAACCAGGTGCTTTTATTGTTTTTTATAATCTCCAGGCTGGTTGCAATTTCTACCGGCACGATGCGGGTTAACGATAACGGCGGCAGGTCGAGGGGGTCGAAAAAATCAACGTCCAGCGAGTCCTCGCTTAAGCGGATTTCGCCGCCCAGTTCCCGGCAATGAAATATCAGCTTATAGACATGCCAGGGATAAGGCGGATGGCCATGCTGATTACGGTCCCATACGCCCAGCAAGCGCTCCACGCTGGCGGTAAGGCCGGTTTCTTCCCAGACCTCACGACACACCGCGTCGGACGGGCTATCGCCGACATCGGCCCAGCCGCCGGGCAGGCTCCACAGCCGATCATCGGCCTCTTTCACCAGCAGTATTTTACCCTGGCGCAGAATTACCGCCCTGGTGTCGACCTTTGGCGTGGCATACCCTTCCTGTTGTTTGAACATGTCCAATACCGGCGGCTTATCTAACGCCAATACGTCGGCTGTCAGTTGCGCGGCGATATTCCGTAGCTCCAGGTAACGCTCGATATCATAACGATCTTTGGTATAGGTCAGCCCGGTTTGCGCCAAAGCCTGTAATTTTTGCGCCAGGGCGATGGCCGATAAGGAAGCGGGGTTGTCGTTTTCACTGTTTTTTGCCGTCATCATGTCCTCGCGGGAAAAATAATCGCTGAATTACCGTAACGCCGGTTTGCCCGCCAGGCAAATGGTTATTGCAACGCTAAAGCATGTGACGCGATCAGTTCCCTGAACCAGCGCTGGGCCGGGTGCTGATCGCTTTTCCGGTGCCAGATCAGGTGGAATTCTATCGGCGGCAATACCACCGGCGGCGCAAACAAGGCCAGTTCGTGCCGGACGGGCGAATTCAGCACGACCCGCCGCAGCAGGGTTGCCGTCAATGCGGTCCGCGCCACGACGCCGGGCACCGCGAACATCTGGGGCAGCGTCAGCGCCAGGATACGCTGCCTGCCCATCTGCGCCAGCGCCTGGTCCACCAGGCCGTGCCGGTCGTCCTCCGGGGACGCGAGGACATGGCGCAGGGCCAGGAAGCGTTCCAATGTCATCGCGTCTTCCACCGCCGCGCCGGCGCGGCGGGTAATGGTGACAAACTCGTCCCGCAGGATGGGCCGGGTCATTATCCGGGTCTCCGGACGGGTGGGCATGACCCCGACCGCGACGTCGATAGTGCCCGCGTCCAGCAGATCGACGGCGCTATCCCGGCCGGTAAAGGCGCGCACGTTTAACGACACGCCCGGCGCCTGCTTTTCCAGCGCCGTGACCAGGGCCGCCAGCAGCACAAAGGCCGGATAGTCGGGCACCCCGAGGGTAAAGGCCAGCGACGCCTTCGCCGGCATGAACGCCGGTTTGGCCACCAGGGCCGCTTCTATCTGCCGCAGCGCCTGAGCGATGGGTTGCGCGATATCCCTGGCGCGCGGCGTGGGCAGCAGCCCCTCGGCGCTGCGCAGGAACAACGGATCGCCAAATAACGCGCGCAGACGCGACAGCGCCGCGCTCATCGCCGGCTGGCTTACCCCTACGCGCGCCGCCGCGCGGGTGACGTTCCGCTCGTCCATCAGCGCGTCAAAGGCGGCCAGCAAATTCAGATCGATACCGTGGAAATCCATAAATCAAATACTCATTCATATCTTATATCTGTTGGACAAATAATAGCGGATTCATCAGACTCCAACCTTATATTTCCACTTATCAGAAAGGAACGGCCGCAAATGACATCCTCTACCGCGCTCGCTGAAACAGAACAACTGCGTGTTGAACGGCAAACGGTCGACATGCTCTACCGTGCGTTTAACGACCAGAACCCGGATTTGCTGGATATCGCCGTCACCGCCGACTGGGACGATATTCCCCTGGCGCCCGGCCAGGGTCCCGGCCCCGATGGTCTTAAGCCGATTATCCGCGCCTTTATCGCGGCGATGCCCGACGTCAAAATCACTATCCTCGATGTCATCCAGACGGCCGGGCGCATGGGGGTGCGGGCGGAGATTACCGGCACCCATCTAGGGCCTTTGTTCGGCATTCCGGCGACGGGCAAACAGGTCGGTTTTGCTATCCATGAATTCCACGAATTCGAAGGGGCGCGCATTAAGAGGACCTGGCATCTCGAGGACTGGTTCGGTTTGTTTCAGCAGTTGGGCCGGTTTCCCACGCCTGAACAGCCGTAAGTCAGGCGACAATGCGCAAAACCGCGCGCCTGCGCTGATGTGACCGCCTAGGGGGCGTCATACCGGGTGGGCGCGCCGTCATGACGGCCTCTGCTTATTGACGGGCCGGTGATAATGCGGCTTTAATAAGCACTGGGAAATGGCCAGAAAGCAGAGGAAAACATGGAGCTATCCATCGCAGGGGCACAAGAACTGGACAGCGTGGCGGAACTGGTTAACCAGGCCTACAGAGGCCTCTCGGCGCCGGATTGGACCACTGAAGTCGGGCTGATCGACGGGCCGCGCACCAGCCGGCGCGACCTGGCCGACATGATAGAGAATGGCGCGTCGATCATTCTGCTGGCGGTGGAGCCCGCTCGCGGCGAATTATGCGGGTGCGTGGCGCTCACGCCCTTGGATCAAGGCGAATGGTATCTCTCGATGCTGGCCGTAAGCCCGCATGCGCAAAGCGCCGGTCTCGGCAAAAGCATCATGGCGGGCGCGGAGAAATTTGCCCGCGACGCGGGTGCCGGGAGCCTCAAGATTTCCGTTATCAATGTGCGGGATAAGCTGATTGCGTGGTACGAACGGCGCGGTTTTGCCAAAACCGGTGATACGGAGCCATTTCCCTATAATGATCCCAACGTGGGCGTGCCTTTACGCGACGATCTGGCGCTTATCACGCTGACTAAATCATTGGCTGTTTAAGGTCCGGACGAAATCAGGGGTGCTCCAGCAACTGCTGAACCTTCATACCGATCTGCCGTATGGCCTGCTTTATCTCGTCTGAAAGCGGGCGCGCGTAATTTATCCGCAGGCAGTTGTCATATTTACCGGCGGCGGAAAACACCGCGCCGATGGCTATGGAAACCGCCTGGTCTGATAATGCCTGGTTCAGTCGCTGGGCATCGATACGGCGATCCAGCTCAATCCATAATAAAAAGCCTCCCTGCGGGCGGCTTACCCGCGTACCGCAGGGAAAATAATCCGTCACCCATCCGGTTATCACATCCCGATTATGCTGGTACTGGCCACGCATACGCCTGACATGCTTGAGGTAATGCCCCTGCCTGATAAAATCGGCGATGGCCAGCTGCGGCAGGCTGGCGGTGGGGCCGGTGCCGATATATTTCATATGGACGGCTCGGTTCATATAGCTGCCGGGGGCAAGCCAGCCGACCCTTAAGCCCGGCGCAAGGGTTTTGGAAAAGGAGCTGCATAACAGCACATTGCCGGAAAAATCCATTGACGTAATCGTGGCCGGCCGGGGATAGGGATAAGACAGCTCGCCGTAGACATCGTCTTCAACGATGGCCACATCATGTCCCTGAGCCAGCTCCAGCAGCGCCTTGCGGCGCGCGATCGGCATATGGCAGCCCAGCGGGTTTTGCCCCGTGGGCGTGACCAGGATGGCTTTTACCGGCCATTGCTCCAGCGCCAGTTCCAGCGCCTCGACGCTGATGCCCGTTACCGGGTCGGTGGGGATTTCCAGGATATGCATGCCCAGTCCGTGCAACAGTTGCAAACCGGCCGGGAAACAAGGTTTTTCCACCGCCACCAGATCCCCTGGCTTGCAGACGCAGCGAATCGCAATCGACAGCGCTTCCCGGCCGCCGTCGGTAATCAGGATGTTGCCGGCATCCATGCGGCTGCCGCCGTCAATCATCAGCCGGGCGATTTGCCCGCGCAGCTCAACGCTACCCCGGATATCCTCGTCATCGAACGTCCGCAGGTGTTGCCGCTGGCTCACATGGCTCAACGCCCGGGTTAACGGCTTGAGGCTACTGGCGGTAACGTCGGGCGCGGCGGTCCCAAAGGCCGTCTCGCCCGCCTGCGCCGGGCCGGCCATGCCAAGCACCAGGTCCCACTGCGGGATGGCCAGCGAGCATTGGGTCATATCACAACCGGCGGGCAGGCCGGGGCGCAGTTTGCGGTGAGCGACAAAATAGCCGGATTTAGCCCGTGCCTCGACCAGCTGTTGTTCTTCAAGCTCGCGGTAAGCCTGCTGTACGGTGGTGATGCTGACCCCGTGCTCTTTGCTGAGCACCCTGATAGAGGGCAGGCGAACACCGATGGGATATAAACCTTGTTCAATACGCTGGCCCAGCAGGGCGGCCAGATTGTGGTAGCGGGTCATAGCCATATGCGTGTCGTCAATTAACCCATGTTGGTAGCGGTCAGCCAGGAAAAGGATACAGATGGCCTCTATAAATAACATAATGTGTCATGGTGACGCCATCTGTCTATGACAAACCATTAATCGGTTGAATCTACTCGTTTTTAGGCAAAGGATTCATGCTGTTGCCATCAATTGCGGATGGACGACAGCCATGAAGAATCTTATTACGGCGGACCCTGATAACGCGCCTGAGCGCATCGCTTGCGGCAATACCGGCTGGTGGCGGCGGTTATATGGCCGGTATCAACAGTGGCGGCGACACTCCCGCAGCCGCAAGGCGCTGAGGTCGCTTAATGACGCGCAATTGCGGGACATCGGCCTTACCCGTGATGACCTGCCGTATAAAGATGAGCGCGGCCCGTCAGCGCAGTAGCCGGTATCCCGCCTGTTCAGCGGCGGCTGCCCGCCGCGCCAGCAACTGATAGTCGCGTGGGTCGGGGATCTTAAATCCTTGCAGCTGCAGGGCCGCCAGCAGCGCGGAGCCGTTACTGTCCTGGGCTAAGGCGATAAACGCGCGTTGCAGGGCGGCAAGCGCGGCCGGCGGCAGTGAAGCCGACGCCACCAGCAGGGGCATCGGAGCCGGCGCGGTGTGATCTATCACCCGTACTTTTTCTATCAGCGCCGGCTCGTCGCGCGCCAGCAGTTCATAGGCATAGCTGTCCACCGGGCCGATATCGGCGTCGCCGCCGGCGACGGCCTCCACGACCCGGCGCGGGGTCACCAGCGGGCCGGTGGTTTCGCGATACAATGTGGTTTGCCCGGGGCGCAGGAACGGCAGCAGGTGAAAGCGCAGGGCGCTGTAGCCGGAGTGCGATTCCGGGTTGGTAAACGCCAGGCGCCCGCCGAAGGTATCCCGCAATTGCCGGTAGGGCGCATCGCGGGCGACGATCAGGCGGCTGCGGTAGCTGCCGGGGCCATCGGGCAGCGAATGCAGCGGAACCGGCGCGGCAATGGCCACGACGGGAAACAGCCCGAGCGAAAACGGCAGGCCGCACATAAATACCCCGGCCAGATCCGGACGTTGCCATAGCGCTTCCAGCGGGGCAGGGGCCGGATAATCAATCACTTCCCCAGAGATGCCGGCGCGCCGGTAGACCGCCTGCAGCAGCGTTTTCCAGCCCGCCGCCGCCGCCGCGGTGACCGAATACATACGTCCGTTGGCGATCATGCGTAGCGTAACTCCTGTCCGATACCAAGCCTGCGCGCCTTTTCCAGCATCGCATGACCCAGGGCAATATCGCTGAGCGACAGACCGCGATGCCAGAACAGGATAGTTTCATCGTCGTTCTCGCGTCCGCTTTTAACACCGGCGACGATCTGGCCCAATTCGCCATGCAGCGTTTCCCCGCTAAGCTTGCCGGCTTCAACGTGCGCCCGCAGGGAGCCAAACATGCCGCCTTTGCACTGGCCCCAATCATCCACCACCAGTTTATCCATGATGTCGGTCAGCGACAGCTCAACCGCGCTCATCGTGCCGTAGGGCACGACCAATGCGCCGGGTTTGATCCAGGCGGTTTTCAGCATGGGCGCCGGCTTTTCCAGCCGTGACGCCTCGACCACGATATCCGCATTGCGCACACAGCTTTCCCAATCGGCGGTGACGATAATCTTTTTGCCCAAATCCTGTTCCAGGCGCTGCGCGAAGGCGTTGCGACTTTCCGGACGGCGGGAGTGAACGCGGATTTCATCGAAGTCATACAGACTGTCCAGCAGGCGTACATTCCAGTAAGCGGTGCCGCGCGCGCCGATATGCCCGAGTATTTTGCTGTTTTTACGCGCCAGATGGCGGGCGCCCAGCGCGGTAATCGCTCCGGTGCGCATATCGGTAATGGCCGATGCGTCCATGATGGCCACCGGCATGCCGGTGCGCGGGTTAAATAGATTGAGCATCGCCATCTCGGACGGCAGGCCCAGTTGGTAGTTATTCACGTAGTCGCCCACCACCTTCACGCCCGCCAGGTTAAGCGGCGCGATATAGCCGCGCAGTACGTTGAAATGGCCGTTAAACGCCGGATCGGGGATCAGGTGCATGCGGGGCTCGATGACCGTTTGGTTTTGCCCCTGCGCCAGCAGTCCGGCTTCGACGGCGGCGAGGATTTCGCTGTCGGTCATCGCCAGTTGCTGGATGTCCGGGCCATTGAGGTAACTGATATTGACGTGTGCAGTCATTTAATTCCCTTAGTCCGGCGCTCAGGCCGCAAGCAATGTTTGCTGATAATGAAAAAGCTGCTGACGGTTTAATTCCCCCAGCACCTGGTGTTGGTCATCGGTAATGCGCACGCCTGGCGCATCCTGGGCCAGCATCAGGGCCAGCACGTCTTTCAGGCTCGCCCGGGCGTTGACCGAGAGGGTATAGCCGCTTTGGGCGCCGGGCGTCATCGCATGACCGACCGGCGTCAGCGCCAGCAGTTTTAACGACGCGTCGCTGCCGATAAACGCGGCGACAAAGTCATCGGCCGGTTTGCTGAGGATAGCCGCGGGCGTGTCGTACTGACAGAGTTTACCGTCGCGCATAATGGCGATGCGATCGCCCATCTTGATGGCTTCGTCGAGATCGTGGGTCACAATTACCACGGTTTTCTTAACCCGCTGCAGGATTTGCTTAAATTCGTTTTGCAACCGGCCGCGTACCAGCGGATCGATGGCCCCGAAGGGCTCATCCATCAGCATGACCGGCGGGTCGGCCGCCAGCGCCCTGGCCACCCCGACGCGCTGGCGCTGTCCGCCCGACAGTTCCGCCGGATAGCGGCCGCGATCGACGGGATCGAGACCGACCAGATGCAGCAACTCATCGACACGCGCGTCGGTTTTGCGGCGATCCCAGCCCAGTAGACGCGGCACGGTGGCGATATTGTCCGCGATGTTCATATGCGGAAACAGGCCGACGTTCTGGATAACATACCCGATCTGGCGGCGCAGTTGCACGGGATCGACGGCGGTCACATCTTCGCCATTAACGAAGACGCGTCCCCGGGTGGCGTCCTCCAGCCGGTTAATCAGCCGCATGGTGGTGGTTTTTCCGCAGCCGGAGGGGCCAATCAGCGCGGTGGTGGAACCTTCCGGAATCTCAAGCGTCAGGTCAAATACCGCTTTTGCCGTTGTCCCGGGATAAATCTTGGTAATATTTTCCAGTCTGATCATGGGGTTTACCCTTTAGGGACGTGTTTGAACCCGATTTTTTCAACGGCGCCGAACAGCAGTTCGGCGCCGATGGCCAACAGGATGATGGGGATAGCGCCCACCAGCAGGCGCGACATATCCATAATGGCGATGCCGGTGGTGACAAAATCACCCAGCCCGCCGCCGCCGATAAAGGAGGCCAGCGCCGCGCCGCCGATCACCTGCACGGCGGCCGTGCGCACGCCCGCCAGAATGCCGGGCGCCGCCAGCGGCAGAATGACCCGGCGCGTTGTTTGCGCGCGCGTCAGCCCCATTCCCTTGGCGGCGGAGAGCGTGTCGTTATCCACCGCCTGAATGCTGGTGCAGGTATTCAGCAGGATCGGCGGCAGGGCGAGAATCACCAGCGCCACCACCGACGGCAGCAGCCCGATGCCCAAAAACGGCAGCGCCGCCGCCAGGATCGCCAGGCTGGGAATGGTTCTCAGGGTGCTGGCGATATTGGTGGCGATAAACGTGGCGCGCGGCGAGGCCGCCACTTTCACCCCAATCGGAATAGCCAGCAGCAGCGAAAACAACAGCGCCAGCCCGCACATCACCAGGTGTTGGCGCAGGGCGTCGAGGAACTGATCCGGATTAGCCGCAATCCAGCGCCACGCATCCAAAAAAATCATGCGTTTGCCTCCACGCGAACGACGGCATGGACGCGTCGCGCCAGGCGCCGTTGCAGCAGCAGGAACAGCGCGTCGACACCGATGGCCAGCAAAGAGGTCAGGCCGCCGCCCACCAGGATTTTTTCCGGATAACGCTGGTCCAGCCCGGCGAAAATAATGGTGCCCAGACCGCCCGCGTTAATATAGGCGGCCACCGTGGCGATGCCGATAAGAGTGGTGGTGGCGATGCGCAGCCCGGTGATAATAAACGGCAGCGCCAGCGGCAGCTCAATCTCCCACAGCATGCGCCAGTAGCCATAACCCATACCGCGCGCCGCATTCAGCACGTCGGGCGCAATGGCGTGAAAGCCGGTAGCGATATTACGCACCATGATCATCAGCGCGTAGGCGGTGAGGCCGACAATCGCCGGCAGCAGGCCAATTCCCAGCCATGGAATAAACAGCGCGAACAGCGCCAGGCTGGGAATGGAAAACAGCATGCCGGTGAAGGTCAGCACCAGCGCATAGGTTTTGGGCCGGCGGGCGCTCCAGATGCCTAATATCATGGCGATGATGAAGGCGCCGCTTATCGATATGCCCACCAGGTAAAGATGTTGCCATAAGGCCAGGCCGATATCATCAAGGTGTTTGGGAGCCCAACGCATGGCACTCAGTCTCCAGAAGCTGTTCGCCGGCGTTCAGCCAGCCGGGGGCGGTAATGGCCTTAGCCAGATTTTCAATATCGCGGGCGGTGGAGCGATCCTGATCCAATACGGCGACCCGTCCGCGCACGCGGGCATAAACGGCCGCGCTGCCCTGGCCAAGCCGCGCCTGTGGGTCCTGGCGCAAATCGACGGCCTGCGCCGCCACCATCAATTCAATGGCTACCAGATAGCGCAGGCTTTCCACCAGGCGCGCCGTTTTACTGATGACGGCCATGGCCTGCGAGGCGTAGTCCTCCACCCGATCGGCCACCGGTATGGTGATAGCGGACAGCGGATTGGCCTGATGCACAATATCGCCGGTCAGCGCGGAAATGGTTTTTTGCAGCGTGGCAAACCCCGTCTGCCCGCGGTGCGGCGTCAGGAAGCGCGGCAGCCCGCTGGCCCCCTCGGACATCAGTTTCATCATGCGTTCAGCGGCGCAGCTGGCCTGGCGCGCCAGCGCCAAACCCAGGGCTTCAAATGCCAGCGCCAAATGCGTGGCGTCAAAATTGGCGTTGGCCAACACCATCCCGGCCTCGGCTATCAGGGCCGGATTATCATCAGCGCTGTTCAGCTCAAGTTCAGTCGCCTGCCGGGCCAGGTTGAAGGCCTGATAGACGCTTGCCAGCACCGACGCCGCGCAACGGAAGCTCAGCGGGTCTTGCAGCAGACGCGCGCCGCCGGGCTGGCATAAAACACCGCCGGCCAGCAGCGACAGCAGATGGGCCGCGCATTCCGCTCCTCCCGGCAGCCGGCGGATACGGCTGGCCCATGACGACAGCGGGGAGATGTTGGCGCGGAACGCTTCAAACGACAGGGCAATGGCGCCGGCCTGGACGTTAACCAGTTGGGCAATATCGGCCAGCAGCAAGGCGGCCAGGCCGACGCTTGCCGCATTGGAGGAAACCAGCGCCAGTCCATCCTTGCCGGTCAGAGCCGGCAGGGTGAAACCCAGGGTGCGCGCCAGCGCGCGGATATCGGTGACCTGTCCCCGGTATTCCGCCTCTCCGTCGCCCGCCAGCGCGCAGCCGATATGCGCCAGCGGCGCCAGATCGGCTTCGCCGATCGAACCCAGCAATGGCACCTGCGGATGCACGCCAAGATTTAATAAATTAAGTAAGGCCTGCGCGCTCGGCAATGAGATGCCGGAATACCCTTCGGCAATGCCGGCAAGCCGCGCCAGCATCATTGCCCTGACCTGTACGCTATCGGCAAGCGGGCCGACGCCTACCGCGCGCGCCAGTGGAATACGCTGCTGGATGGCGTGCAGGCGCGCGCTATCCTGGCGCCCGTCGGCGCCATTGAGCACCGCGGTATCCACGCCGGCGCCCAGGCCGGTGGTCACGCCGTAGATCCGATCGCCGGCGTCTATGCGCTGGTAAAGAAAAGAAAAGCCGTTTTTTATGCGCTCAAGCGCCGCCGGACTAAACGCCACCGGCTGATTTTCCCGCGCTATGCGCGCAAGCGTTGCCACGGTTAAAGCACTGTCGCCACCGAGATGAAACGTCATGATCACTTTTGCCCGGTTGTCAGGGTTTCACAATGCCTTTTTCACGCAGAAACGCTTGCGCGACGTCGGCCGGTTCTTCTTTGTCTTTTTCCACCGCGGCGTTAAGTTTTTGCATGGTGGCGTTATCAAGCAGCGCGCTGACCTTATTAAGCGCCGCTTCCGCGTTGGGATAGGCCTTTAGCGCCTGGTCGCGGACCACCGGGGCGACGAAATACGGTGGGAAGAGATGCTTATCGTCCGCAAGCGAGACATATTGTCCATCGGCGATTTGCCAGTCGGTGGCGAAACCGTTGGCGACATCGATCTGTCCGGCGGCCAGTGCATCATAGCGCAGGCCGACTTTAGCGAACTGGCGGAAGGATTTGAATTTAATGCCGTAAACCTGCTCCAGTCCTTTCAGGCCGTCCTGGCGATCGCCGAACTCCGCCCCCGCGCCGATGGTCAGTTGCGGCGCCACCTTGGCGAGATCGGAGAGGGTTTTTAAGCGATATTTATCGGCGGTGGCTTTACTGACCAGCAGAGCATAGCCATTGTTCAGCCTGGCCGGGGCCAGCCAGGTAAGCTGATATCTCTCGGCGTAGGCGGTTTTGACCTGCTGGTAGACTTTGTCCGGGTCGGATGACAATTCACCTTTCACCACCGCGCTCAGGGCGGTACCGGTGTATTCGGGATACATATCGATATCGCCTTTTACCAGCGCCGCCTGCGCTATCAGCGTGCCGCCCAGGTTAATTTTGCGTTCAACCGGAATGCCCGCCTGCTCCAATGCCGAGGCATAGATTTCCGCCAGAATATACTGTTCGGTAAAGCTCTTGCTGCCGACGATAAAATCCGCTGCCTGGGCCGCTGACGCTAAGGCGCTTAATCCGGCAATGAAAAATACCATCTGCTTAAGGGGGGTTATGCGCATTTTTTTCCAGAGTAGAATGAGTTGTGTGAATAGACAGGTATATACAATTTCTATGCCAACAATATAAAACATCAATACTCATTGGCTTAGGCCCATCAGCCGCTATTGTCGCGGAGTAAACACGCGCAATTGCACCAGCATATGAGAACGGCCCTTCGAAAGTAGCGCATAAACACCGCGCGGGTGAAATTCGTTTTCGCCATAAGTTATAGCGTTAGTAGCAAAGACAGATCGGATCGGTCGGGATGACCAGCCGCAAGAAAATCAGTCCAGGGGAGGGATAACGCCCTCGGCCAGCGTCTTGAGCAGGCGCGCGCGGCGGCGCTCGAGGTCGGCTATCTGGCGCTCGATGGAATCCAGGCGCTTGCGCTGGACCTCGGTGGTCTGGGGGCAGGCGCTCGCCCCTTCGATCATCCGCATGCAGTCGGGGAACGCGCGGATCTCCGCCAGGCTAAAGCCGGTGGCGATCATGCGCTGGATCTGCCTGACCTGAGCCACCGCCGCCGGGGGAAATGACCGGTAGCCGTTACAGGTGCGGATGGACGTGAGCAACCCCTGCTCATCGTAGTGGCGGATAGAGCGGACGCTGGCGCCGGTTGCGCGCGCGAGCTGGCCAACGGTCAGCGAGTCTGGCGGAATCGTTTTATTCATGGCAACAGCATAGCACATTTTTACCTTGACCCTGACATCAGTGTGAGGGTTGAGTCTGTGGGCTCATGTCCAACCGAAGAGCATTGCTTATGTCCACATTTACGTTTAGCCGCATCTTGTCCGCGCTGGTGGTGACCGCCACGCTGTTCACTTTTTCCCCGGCAGCGCTTGCCGACACGAAAAACTACACTATTACCGCGCCGGACGGCGTAAAAATAGCCGTCCAGGAAGCGGGCAATCCCGACGGCGCCGCCATTATTTTTATCCATGGCCTGCTTGGCAGCCATCTTAACTGGGAGGGGCAAATCAACAGCCCGCAGCTTGCGCGCTATCGTCTGATTACCTACGATATGCGCGGCCACGGCCTGTCCGGTAAGCCCACCGACGCCGCATCTTACACCGACGGACGGCGCTGGGCGGAAGATCTCGCCGCGGTCATCAAAACGTCGCATGCGCGAAAACCGGTGCTGGTGGGGTGGTCGCTGGGCGGGGTCGTTATCTCCAATTATCTGGAAGAGTACGGCGATAGTCCTATCGCCGGCGCGGTTTATGTTGACGGTGTGATTGAACTTAAGCCCGATCAGCTACCGCCGCATCCTGCGGTCTATCGCGATTTGAATGCGCCTGATTTAAAGACCCACCTCGACGCCGTACGTGATTTCCTCAGCCTGTGCTTCTATACCCAGCCGGACGCGGCCACTTTCGGGCGTCTATACGCCAATGCCGCCATGGCCTCATGGGATATGCAGCGAGCCGTGATGTCGATAACGGTCGATGCGGCCAGGGCCCTGGGCAAGGTCCGGGTGCCGGTGCTGCTGATTTATGGCGCCCGGGACGCGCTGGTGCGGCCAACGACGACCATGGCCCGCGCGCAGGCGCTGAATCCGGCGATACAAAAGAAGCTTTACGCCAATTCGGGCCATGCGCCTTTTATCGAGGAGCCGGAGCGCTTTAACCGCGATCTGTCCGCCTTTACCGATAAGACGTTGCCGCGCTAAGCCCGTTTGACGGGATGGCCGCATGAACAACGCGCGGGTGATTACGTTCTGCCATGCCGCGGGGCTAAAATGCCCGGCGGCATGTATTAGTTTCTGGCTCAGCGGCAAGTATCTTCGTTATTTACCAGCGGGTAACGGCGCTGGCCGGGGACGTCTGACGCCATCATTGCGTCCGGCGGTAATATTATAAAAAATGCGTTATGCCACCCGGATAAACGATAAAAAAAGCTTATAAATAAAATGATCAATGGAATATTAATAACAAGGTTATTTATTTAACT
This sequence comes from Sodalis sp. C49, assembly GCF_046352915.1. NCBI lineage: Bacteria > Pseudomonadati > Pseudomonadota > Gammaproteobacteria > Enterobacterales > Bruguierivoracaceae > Sodalis > Sodalis sp. C49. Next base: position 3,729,368 of record NZ_CP163303.1, read on the forward strand.
CTCTCTGCCATTGGAATATTAAGAATAATTACTCTTATTCCGTACCGCGATCACAATTTAATTTTTACTCGAGATGAACTCTATTTTTTAATAGAGATTATTTACAAACGGAGAGCTGACGCAATTTTTGCCAGGTTAAACAGGCTTATACTGACCGAAATCTGATAATAATGATCTGTGCGGGGAGTTAACCATGCTTACCTTTGCGCTGCGTAATAGCCTGTGGCTGCTGGTTTATCTGTTCTTTATTTCGGCTCCGCTGTTTGTCCTGCTGTTAGGCTCGCTGCCGCCCGCGCGTGATTTCTGGACCGAGTTATCCATGGCCCTGGGATATTCGGGATTAGCGATCATGGGGCTGCAATTCGGCCTGACGGCGCGCTTTCGCTGGGTAACCAAACCCTGGGGCGAGGATGTTATCTATCATTTCCACCGGCGCATCTCGTTAATCGCCCTTGGCCTGGTGCTGGCCCATCCGCTGATTTTGTTTATTATCCGCCCGGAGCTGCTCGCGCTGCTTAATTTTTTCGCGGCCCCCTGGCGCGCCAGGCTGGCGGCGATATCCACCTATTCGCTGATTGCCCTGATCGTCATGGCGCTATGGCGGGTGAAACTCAGGCTCAGCTATGAGGTGTGGCACCTCACCCATATCATCCTGGCTGTGGCGGCCGTGGCGGCGGGACTTTTGCATATGGCCGCATGGGGCTTTTATCTTAATGACCCGGTAAAAAAAGCGTTGTGGTGCGGGCTGATGCTGTTCTGGCTGGCGTTGCTGCTGTATGTCCGCCTGGTAAAACCTCTTTTTATGCTACGCCGGCCCTACCGGGTAACGCAGGTGAAAGCCGAACGCGGCGCCACCACCACCTTGGTGATGATGCCGGAGGGACATAAGGGGTTTGGTTTTACGCCGGGCCAGTTCGGCTGGCTGACGCTGTGGAAGGGTCCGTTTAATATTACTGGCCATCCCTTCTCGTTCTCCTCCAGCGCGGAGGCGGAAGGCGGACGCGTAGAGATGTCGATCCGCAACTTGGGCGATTTCACCGCTAAAATCGCCCGGGTTACCGCCGGACAACGGGTGTATCTCGACGGTCCGTACGGAGCATTCACCATCGGCAACCCGGCCGACATGCATGTGCTGATTGCCGGGGGCGTGGGTATTACCCCCATGATGAGCATGTTGCGCACCCTGGCCGATCGTGGCGATAAACGCCCGGTGGTACTGATATACGGCAGCAAGGACTGGGAATCCATTACTTTTCGCGAGGAGCTGGACGCCTTGCGGGCACGGCTTGATCTGACGCTGGTGCATGTTCTGTCCCACCCCCATGAGGGCTGGACGGGAGAGACCGGCTTTATTAACGCCGCCTTGTTCAGGCGTCACCTGCCGCCGCCGTATAATTTGCATGAATACTTTATTTGCGGGCCGAACGTGATGATGGATGCCATTGAACACGCCTTGTCCGAGATGGATGTGCCGATGGCCAAATACCATACCGAACGCTATAACTTCGCTTGAGGAACATAGATTATGCAACGACGTGTCGCCGAACAGTTGGCTTTGATCAGCGGGCTTATTATCGTGATGCTGGCGCTACTGTTCGCCTGTTTACGGGTCTATGGATGATTGCCCGGCACGCCCCTTTTACAGTGACGGCCGGGACGAAAAGATCCGATTAATCCTGTGTTTGGTATGCCAGCCCGGCGCCGATGGCCGGGCCTTTGGACTTAGGCCGCGTTAGCCGTGGTTCTTAACCGGGCAAACACCCATTTTTCAATTTCAACAATAATGAATATACCGATGCTGACCAGCAGGGTAACGCCCCAGTAAAAAGCCGGCAGCGGCTCGGTGCCGAACGCCCGATTCATAAACGGCAGGTAGATAATGGCCAGTTGCAGCACTATCAGCACGCCGGTGACCAGCCATAATCCCCGGTTGAGGAATATTTCCCGGTTCAATGGGAAGCGGTCCATTACCCGGCAATTGAACATATAAATCCATTGCGCGGTGACCAGCGTTTGCATGACCAGCGTGCGGATAAATTCGCCGCTGTAGCCGCGCGGCAGCAGCAATGATTCCAGCCAAAAGGCGCTGCAGGCGATAAGCGTGCCGACAAAAGCGATACGCCAGATGGCATGGCCGTCCAGCACATGCCGGGCGGGATCGCGCGGCGGGCGCAGCATCACGCCTTTTTCCGCCGGTTCAAAGGCCAGGCCGAACGACAGCGTGGTGGACGTGGCCATATTCACCCACAATATTTGCAGGGCGGTCAGGGGGATCACCGCGCCGGCCAGGATGGCGAAGATAATCAACAGCCCTTGCGCCAGGTTGGTGGGCAAAATAAACAGGATGGTTTTTTTCAGGTTGTCGTAAACGCGTCGCCCTTCTTTAACCGCGTTGGCGATAGTGGCGAAATTATCATCGGTTAATACCATGTCCGCCGCTTCCTTGGTGACCTCGGTACCCTTAATTCCCATGGCGATACCCACATCGGCCTGTTTCAGCGCCGGTGCATCGTTAACGCCGTCGCCGGTCATGCCGACCACCCCGCCTTTGTCCTGCAGCGCTTTGACCAACCGCAGCTTATGCTCCGGGCTGGTGCGGGCAAAAATATCATAATGCACCGCGGCGCCGGCCAGCTGGTTGTCATCCATATGCTCCAGCTGGCTGCCGGTAATGGATTCAACCCCATTGCCGATCCCAAGCATGGCGCCGATGGCCATGGCGGTTTCCTGATGGTCGCCGGTAATCATTTTCACGCGGATGCCGGCACGCTGGCACAGGGCGATGGCTTCGATGGCCTCGGGACGCGGCGGATCCATCATGCCGGCGATGCCGGCAAATACCATGCCCCGCTGGATATCCGCATGCTCCAGGCCCGTCTCTCCTGGTATGGGGTGTTTAAAGGCGGCGGCCACCATCCGCAATCCCTGCCTGGCATAGCGCGCCATTTCCTCTTCCCAGAAATCACGGCGAAACGGGCGTAATCCCTCTTGCGCCAGTTCCTGGTGACAGAAGGTAAACAGCACGTCCGGCGCGCCGGTAAGGAAAACCAGGGTCTCATCGCCGATCTGATGGCGGGTCGCCATATATTTATACGCGGAGTCAAAGGGGATTTTATCCAGCAGGCTGACCTCGCCAAGCCGCAGGCCGGACTTAGCGGCCAGTACCTTCAGCGCGCCCTCCGTCGGCCCGCCGGTAATGCCCCACAGGCCCCGTTCGTCCTGCCGGATTTGGCTGTCATTACACAATTCCACCGCGGTAATAAAGCGCGCCAGGGCGGCATCCTCGCTCAGTGCCACCGCCTGCTCGCTTTCCTGCGGGTAAATTTTACCCACCGGCTCATAACTTTCCCCGGCCACCCGATAGCTGCGATCCGCCACCACCACCGCTTTTACCGTCATTTCATTCATCGTCAGCGTGCCGGTTTTATCGGAGCAGACCACGGTCATGGCTCCCAGGGTTTCCACCGTCGGCAGCTTGCGGATAATCGCCCGCGCCCGCGCCATGGACTGTACGCCCAGCGACAGGATAATGGAGATGATCGCCGGCAATCCTTCGGGCACCGCGGCGACGGCAAGGCTTATCAGCGCCAGCAGCAAGTCGGTGAACGGCATATCGCGCAGGAAAAAAGCGAAGATAAACAGCAGCCCCATCATCACCAGGATCAGCATGAAAATGCCTTTGCCCAGGCGATCCATTTGCGTCAACAGCGGTGTGCGGTGTGGATCGATGGCGGCCATCATCTGGTTAATATGGCCTAACTCGGTATCGCCGCCGCTGGCTATCACCACGCCTTTGGCCGTGCCCGCGCTGATGGTGGTGCCGGAAAACAGCAAATTAACGCGATCGCCAATCGTCACCTCCCGATCAATCGCGCCGATATGTTTGGCCACCACCGTCGATTCACCGGTTAGAATGGCCTCTTCCACCAGCAGGTTATGGGCCTCCAACAACCGCAGGTCGGCCGGAATTTTGTCGCCCGGGCGCAGGGTGACGATATCACCGGGCACCAAATCCCGGGCTGCAATGGTTTGGGTAATCCCCGCGCGAATCACCACCGCCGTGCTGGACAGCATGCCCTGAATGCTTTTCAGCGATTTTTCAGCGTTGCTTTCCTGCACAAAACCAATCAGCGCATTAATCACCGCCACCGCCAGGATAATGACCATATCGACCCATTGCGCCATAATCCCTTTTAATACCGCCGCAATCAGCAGTATATAAATCAGCACATCATTAAAGTGCGCCAGGAATTGTAATAACGGATGCCGGGTTTTGCGCGCGGGCAGTTCATTGGCGCCATGGCGGCGCAGGCGTTCGGCGGCCTCGTGCGCGCTTAATCCGGCATCGGTGGTGTCAAGCTGGCGCAACGTTTCCTTCGTATCCAGCCTGTACCAGGCTTGGTCCGGGTTCGTTGGTGAAACAGATGGTTTTACCGGTGCGGTAGCCATGTAATGACCTCCAAAGGGCAAACAAATAATAGATTATGTTTACAAGACAATGACGCGTTGTTTTATTCCGCAGCGAAATAACATTGACCCGCCGCGTGGCCACACCCAGCCGACGGCGGCGTTTGGGTAGTAAAAAGGCGATGAAAAGTAACCTAATAATAACAGCCTCATGCCGTTATCAATGAGAGATCGGTCAGCTTATTAACAGGAGTGTAATAATTAATTGGCCGGATATTTTTCGGTGAGCCTGGTTGAACGGGGACGGTGCTTGCCGGTAAAAGCACAATTAATATTAAATGGGCGGCTGTTTATTAAATAAATTTATTCTTTAGTCTCTTAAATATCAATTTTTATTAATTAATGGTCTGACTTATTATGTCGCTATATAGAGTTACTGTTGCTACTCGCGAATAAAATCAATAAAGGCGCGCAGCGGCGCCGGCACCAGCCGCCGGTCCGGGTAATACAGATAAGGACCGGAGAAATCCGTCCACCAGGATTCCAGTATCGGCTCCAGCGCGCCGCTGGCGAGATGGGGACGCAGCCACTCTTCGAACAGCTGGATCACCCCGATGCCCGCCACCGCCGCTTCCACCGCCAGATCCACCGCCGCCCCTACGCTTACGATAAGCGGTCCCGAGGGCTGCACCCTGACCCTTTCGCCATCTTTGGCAAATTCCCATTCCGGCATGATGCCGCTGGCATATTTACCGCGCAGGCACGCGTGGCGCAGCAGGTCCCGGGGATGCGCCGGCCGGCCCCGGCGGTCAAGGTAGCCGGGCGCCGCGGCGACGGCAAAACGCTGTCGCCTGGGGCCGATGGGGACGGCAATCATATCTTGCTCCAGCTTTTCGTCGTAGCGTATGCCCGCGTCGCAGCCGGCGGAAAAGATATCCACCACATTGCTGTCTGCCATTATTTCGAGCTGTATTTCAGGATATCGGGCCAGAAACGCCGGGATGATGCCGGGTAAGACCAAACGCACCACGCTGACGGGCACATTCAGCCGCAGGGTGCCGCTGGGGGTATCGCGAAAGGCGTTGACGGCATCAAGCGCCGATTCCACTTCGTTCATTGCCGGCAGCAACCGATCCAATAACATCTTTCCGGCGGCGGTCAGCGCCACGGAACGGGTAGTGCGATTAAACAACCGCACGCCGAGCTGCTGCTCGGCGCGGCGCACGGCATCGCTCAGGCGCGAGGGATTGCTGTTGATGGCCCGGGCCGCTTCCCGGAAACCGCCGGCTTTGGCCACTGCCATTACCGCGTTCAGCAGCCCAAGATCGATTTGCATTGTCCAGAATCCCGCACAGCCCGTCTCTATTTAACCCTATAGTCGCACAGGACCGCAGCGCCTACAATGGTGGATATATTGCACAGGAGAGCCACTATGACAAACAACAACACCGCCGCCGGCACTTATCAACTCGGCCACCGCCAGGTCAACCGTATCGGCTATGGGGCCATGCAACTGGCGGGGCCGGGCGTATTCGGCCCACCCAAGGATCCCGCCATGTGCCTGCGCGTGCTGCAAGACGCGGTGGCCGCCGGCGTCAACCATATTGATACCTCCGATTTTTATGGGCCGCACATCACCAACCGGCTGATCAAAGACGCGCTCCACCCCTATGCCGCCGATCTGTGTATTGTTACCAAGGTAGGCGCGCGCCGGGATGACAAGGGGGGTTGGCACCCGGCCTCTTCAAAGGAAGAGCTCACTCAAGCGGTCGAAGATAACCTGCGTCATCTTGGGCTGGATGTGATCGAGGTGGTCAACCTGCGCAGTATGCTGGATATCCAGCATCCGGTGGAAGGCTCCCTGGAAGCGCCGCTTACCGCGCTGGCCGAGTTAAAGCAGCGCGGCCTGATTCGCCATATCGGCCTGAGTAACGTCACGCCAACGCAGATAGACGATGCCCGGAAGATCACCCCCATCGCCTGTGTACAGAATTTCTATAATCTCGCTAATCGCCAGGACGACGCCCTCATTGATACGCTTGCCGCCCAGGGTATTCCCCTGGTGCCGTTTTTCCCGCTGGGCGGATTTTCGCCGCTGCAATCCGGGGCGCTCAATGATGTCGCGCGCCGGCTGAATGCCACCCCCATGCAGGTGGCTTTGGCCTGGCTGTTGCAGCGCTCGCCGAATATTTTGCTGATCCCCGGCACGTCGTCGCCGGCGCATCTGCGGGAAAATCTGGCGGCGGCCGAAGTGCGGCTATCGGCGGAAGATGTCGCGCTGCTGGAGCAGTAGGCGGTCGACGGCTAAACGCGGCTTGTGCTTATCTTACTACTGGATAGGTCGTGGGGCGTTTTCACGTTATTGAGCCGCCATGATAAGTTGTATCAAGAGGCAGCGGCAGACTGCTGGCGGCATGTTCCCGGGGCGGAAATGTCGCTTTTATGCCCCGGCGTCCGCCAGGGCATCAAGCTCGGCGTCGCCGAAGCCGGTAACCTGTGATACCGTGGCCCGATCCAGGCCCATGGCCAGCATATTACGGGCGATTTCTTTATCTCGCTCGTTGCGTCCTTTCAATTTCCAGTGCTCTGCGATGGTCATCATCTCCTCCTTGTAGCGTGGCGTATTTCTTCCCAGATTACGGAAAAAAATCTCCGGGTCAAGGCTATTCGCTTCTTGCGCCAGGTAGTGCATCAGGCATACCACCAGCTCTTTGCCGGGAGGCGTCAACTCCAGCAATAAGGCGATATCCCGCAGCCGAAGGTTAATATCCCTGTCCCGGATATGCTTTTGTACATACTCCAGCAACGCCGCTTTACGGTGGGTTTTGATTTCATCGGCGTACTGTAGCGGCGTTATGGTATACAGGATATAAACGCTATTCCGGGGGGAGGGAGGCCGATATAAATTTTGGGGGAGGTGCGCATTTTAATGGAACGCACTTGTTTGTGCCGTTTTATCCTTAAAGCTAATAAGTTTACACCAGCAAAGTAACAGTAGGTTGTTATTAGGAATTTGATATCCGTATTACATTGAAATTTTTTCATCAATCATTGCGTGCTGTTTACGCAGCGTTATTTTCAGCAAAGGGTATTTAAAAAAAGCACAATCCCTCGAATTAAAATACTGCATATTGATTATTCTTAAATTATAGTCCCAGAGTGGCATTACAAACCTTGTGTTGTTTAGTAAGGCCGCTGGGACTTGTTTATCCCATTAGGATTTTCTACGCTTATGTCTGGCTTAGGGTTTTCATTGTTATGCCGCTGAATCCACCAGGGCATCAAGTTCCGCGTCGCTCAAGCCGGTAACCTGTGATACCGTGGCCCGATCCAGGCCCATGGCCAGCATGTTACGGGCGATTTCTTTATCTCGCTCGCTGCGTCCTTCATTTCGTCCTTCCTGTCGTCCTTTCAATACCCAGTGCTCTGCGATGGTCATCATCTCCTCCTTGTAGCGTGGCGTATTTTTTCCCAGATTACGGAAAAAAATCTCCGGGTCAAGGCTATTCGCTTCCTGCGCCAGGTAGTGCATCAGGCATACCACCAGCTCTTTGCCGGGAGGCGCCAACTCCAGCAATAAGGCGATATCCCGCAGCCGAAGGTTAATATCCCTGTCCCGGATATGCTTTTGCACATACTCCAGCAACGCCCCTTTATGTTTGATAATTATTTTTTAAATTAATGCGATAATGCCATTATTTAATAGCTGACTTTCGTCGTTCGATCGGCTTTTTTGATTTTAGTGGGTTTGTCATTTCTTCATCGGTAACACAGACAGTGTTATTCCGCTCGTGTTTTGCCGCGCCGCTCAAGGCGAAGAGTATTATTCATTCTAGCCACATCGGAATAATGGACACAGCGAGCAGAATGCCCAATAAAGCGTTGAGCGCATGCCATTGCGTATCTGTCCGAAGCAGGCGGGCGAGTAGCAAGCCGGCGATGCACCAAAGGGACAGGGAAAGGATCGCCGCCAGCCCGAACGAACCTCCGAGGGTGAGAGCGAGATGAATTGGCCCGGCCGCCAGCGAGGCGAAGGAGGCGGCGGCGCCTAAGGTCATCGCCCAGCCTTTCGGGTTGTGCCAGACCAGCCAGACCGCGCCGAAGAATCCCGTGGGCCTGGCAATGTTCGAATGCAGGTGTGGCGGGCCGCTGCGCGCCATTTTCCATGCGAGCCATAACAGGTAAAGGGTGCCGACGAGCTTCATGGCAAGCTGGAGAGATGGAAACGCCAAAATAACGCTTCCTAGTCCGGCAGCGGCACCGGCGGCCATGGCGGCAAGACCCACCGCGATCCCGCACATCAATGGCAAGGAGCGGCGATAGCCAAAATGGGCGCCGGACGCGGTAGCTAACGTCGTGGCGCCGCCCGGCGTTATCGTCGAGACCATGACAAACAGAACCAATGGCAGAAACTCAGCGATGGACATGCAATTCTCCCCACGCATCTCAAACGTATTGGGGAACTCTATCGCGGCGCCATGCATAATTGAATCTCATATTGTGCATGGCATGCATTACAAGTCATAATGCATGCCATGGCTCGCAATCTCGATATCGTTCTACTTCGCACCTTCGTCGCCGTCGCCGATCACGCCAGCATGACAGCGGCCGGTAATGCTTTGCATCTTACGCAGAGCGCGGTCAGCCAGCAGATTGCCCGGCTGGAGGACTTATCCGGCGCATTATTTATACGTCAGAACAGGGCTCTTCGCCTGACCTCAAACGGAGAGCGGTTCCTGGCAAAGGCAAGGCGCCTTATCACTTTGAATGACGAGCTGTGGGCCGAGATGGCGGAAGGACCCATAGATGGCCTCGTCCGCCTTGGCGCGCCTTATGATCTGGTCGGAACCTGGCTACCTCCGATCCTGAAGGCTTTTTCGCAAGCGTATCCGCAGGTGGATATCAAACTTGTTTGTCTTGCTTCCCCTGAACTGTTGACCGCCATTACTGATGGCGCAATAGATCTCGCCCTGATCGAGGAGCCGGTCGGGACGTCGGGGGGAGAATGCCTGGCGGTGGATCGTCTGGTCTGGGTCGGCGCGAAGGGCGGCGCGGCGTATCTGAAGAACCCGCTTCCGGTTTCCATGGTCGCGGAAACCTGCGCTTTTCGCCCCGTTGTTTTGCAGGCGCTCAGCGCATGCGATCTTGCCTGGCGAACGATGTTCGAGAGCGGCAGCATTGATGCGACACGGGCCACGGTTCAGGCTGATTTGGCGGTAACGGTGTGGCTGGCCTCGACCGTTCCGAACGATCTCAGCATCCTGCCCTTTGGCGAGAACCTGCCCAAACTTCCCCCGTTCGCCATTAATCTTTACCACGCGAAAGGACAGCTTCCACGTGCAGTGAGCGAACTCGCGCAGCAAATACGCCATAGCGTGGGCGTCCCCTCTTACAGAAGCTAAAAAATGTATATGCAATTGATTTAAAAGTTTATTTTCGGGTAATAAACTTACGGCGGCGAATTAACGGGGTTGCGGTTCGCTCTGCGATGATGAGTTGTGGCATTCAGGACTATCCTTGCCCGCTTCTATTCCCCAATCACGCAGCCAGGCGTTGATTTCATCACCGGTCAGATGCAAACCGCTCTCCTGGTAGTGATGCCAAGAGTCGATGGCTTCCCGCTTAAAACTCTCGCGTGCATCCGCCCACTCTTTGACACGCGTTTTAAGCCTGTCGTCGATTTTGAGAGGGATAGCGGGTGTTGACATGATGGCGTCCAACAAAGCAAAAGATGTTATTTTTTCCAAGATTACCTTTCCGTTCTCACTTCCCGATACAAAAACTCGAAAATATCCTCCCCAGCAAATCATCCGAGCTGAATTCCCCGGTAATTTCGCTCAGCGCCTGCTGCGCCAGCCGCAGTTCTTCCGCCAGCAACTCCCCCGCGTAAGCACTTACTAACTGTTCTTTACCCTGTACCAGATGCGCGCCAGCGATATCCAGCGCCTGTAAATGCCGCCGCCTGGCCAGGAACCCGCCCTCAAGGCTGCCGTTAAAGCCCACGCTCTGCTGTAAATGCGCGCGCAGCAGATCAACGCCATCGCCGGACTGGGCGGAAAGGGTAATAAGTGAGTGGCCATTTACTTCGGTGATACCCGGTGCTTCACCGGTCAGGTCGGCCTTATTGCGGATTACCGTCAGCGGCATGGCCGGCGTAAGGCGGGCAATCAGTTCCGGCCACAGCTGGTCAGGGTCGTTAACGGCGGTGCGGGCGCCGTCCACCATCAGCAATACGTGGTCGGCCTGCTCGATTTCCCTCCAGGCGCGTTCAATGCCGATGCGCTCCACTTCGTCGCCGGCTTCGCGCAGGCCGGCGGTGTCGATAATATGCAGCGGCATGCCGTTGAGCAGGATATGTTCGCGCAGCACGTCGCGGGTAGTGCCGGCGATGGCGGTGACGATAGCCGCCTCGCGCCCGGCCAGGGCGTTCAGCAGGCTGGATTTGCCGGCGTTGGGCCGCCCCGCGATGACGACCTTCATGCCCTCGCGCAGCAGGCTGCCCTGGCGGGCCTCTGAGCGTACCTGGCGCAGGTCGTCCATGACGCGGTTAAGGCTGCCTTCGATTTTGCCATCGGAAAGGAAATCAATTTCCTCATCCGGGAAGTCGATGGCCGCTTCGACGTAGATGCGCAAGTTAGTAAGTGCTTCCACCAAATGATGCACGCGCTGGGAAAATACGCCCTGTAATGAGTTTACCGCCGAACGGGCCGCCTGCTCGGAGCTGGCGTCGATTAAGTCGGCAATGGCCTCGGCCTGGGCCAGATCCAGCTTATCATTGAGAAACGCGCGCTCGGAGAACTCTCCCGGACGGGCGATACGCAGCCCTGGCAGGGCCAGGATGCGTTTTAACAGCATATCCAGTATTACCGGGCCGCCGTGGCCCTGCAGCTCCAGCACGTCCTCGCCGGTGAAGGAATGGGGGCCGGGAAAAAACAGTGCGATGCCCTGGTCCAGCGTGGTGCCGTCCACCGCGCGAAACGGCAGGTAATCGGCATAACGGGGCTTGGGCAACGTGCCGAGCACCTGGCGCGCCACCTCCGCGGCCATGGGCCCGGAAACGCGCAGCATGCCTACCCCGCCGCGTCCGGGCGGCGTCGCTTGGGCAACGATGGTATCCATTTGGCTCATACTGTTCTCTCTTCGCGCCGCTGGCGCGCTTAAAAAAACCAAGGCGGTCAGATGACCGCCTTGGCAGGGTTTAGCGTCCGGAAAACCGACTGGGGTTATTTCTTTTTGTCCCGGCTGTGCAGGCCGCGTTTTTCCAGGCCGCGATAAATCAGCTGCTGCTGGATAATGGTCACCATGTTGCTGACGATATAGTACAGCACCAGGCCGGAGGGGAACCACAGGAAGAACACCGTAAAGATGACCGGCATGAAGGTCATCACTTTCTGCTGCATCGGATCGGCGACGGTGGTCGGCGACATCTTCTGAATGAAGAACATCGTGATGCCCATCAGGATCGGCAGGATATAGTACGGGTCCTGGGCGGACAGGTCTTGTATCCACAGGATAAACGGCGCGCCGCGCAGCTCGATGGAGCCCATCAGCATATAGTACAGCGCCAGGAATATCGGCATCTGCACCACCAGCGGCAGGCAGCCGCCCAGCGGATTGACCTTCTCGGATTTATACAGCGCCATCATTTCCTGGCTCATGCGCTGCTTATCGTCGCCGATTTTCTCGCGCATGGCCGCCAGCTTCGGCTGCAGCATGCGCATCTTCGCCATGGAGGTGTACTGCGCCTTGGTCAGCGGGTACATGATGCCACGGACGATAAAGGTGATGACGATGATCGAGAAGCCCCAGTTACCCACATAGCTGTGGATAAACTTCAGCAGCTTAAACAGCGGCTGGCTGATAAACCACAGCCAGCCGTAGTCCACGGTCAAATCCAGATGCGGGGCGATGGCCGCCATCTTGTCCTGGATTTCGGGGCCGACCCATAACGTGGCGTCCAGGGTGCTTTCACCGCCCGGGGCAACGGTGACCGGCGAGGATTTAAACCCCACCGCGGCCTGGCCGTTATCCATATGGGTGGTAAAAAACGTATTGGTGCCCTGGGTGCCCGGGATCCAGGCGGTGGCGAAATATTGTTGCAGCATGGCTACCCAGCCGCCCTGGGTATTGATGCTCAGCGGCCCGTCTTTAATATCGCTGAAGCTGTATTTCTTATATTTGGTGTCACTGGACGAGTAGGCCGCGCCGCGATAGGTGTGCAGGGCAAAGTTGCTGCTGCCGGTATCGCGATGCTTGGGTAAATCGACGGATTGCTTCAGCTGGCCGAACAGGGCCAGTTCAAGCGGCTTATCGCCGGTGTTCTTAACAGCGTACTCGACGCCCACCGCGTAGTCGCCCCGTTTCAGGATAAAGGTCTTGGTGTACACCACGCCGTCGGCGCCGGTGTAGGTCAGCGGCACGCGCAGCTCGCCCTGGTTATCGGCCAGCACATAGGTGTCCTGGTTGATGTTATACAGCGGGCGCTCGCCGTTGGCCGGGTTGTCCGGGCCGTTTTTGCCGGTCAGGCCGCTTTGCGCCTGGTAGACAAACTCGGGGGAGGTTTCCAGCAGGTGGAACGGCTGATCGGAACCCAGTTTATCCGGATAAGTCAGCAGATGGGCCTGCTCGATATCGCCGCCGCGGGTATTGATGGTCAGTGAAAGCACATCGGTTTTCACGTTGATCAGTTGCCCCTGCCCGCTGGCGGGTAGTCCCTGAGTTACTGCTGCGTCACCGGTTGCCGTGTTCGCTGTCTGTTGCGTTGTCGTGACGGCCTGCTGCTGCGGATTGTGGTCCGTCTGCCAGGTCTGCCAGATCATGAAAGACACGAACAGCAGAGCGATGACAAGAAGATTGCGTTGCGAATCCATCTTTAATGTTCTCTGTTATCGTTGGTTTTCGGCGGCACGGGGTCATCGCCACCTGGGTTCAAAGGATGGCATTTTAATACGCGTTTCAATGTCAACCAACTGCCTTTTAACATTCCGAACCGGCGTATCGCCTCAATACCGTACTGCGAGCAACTGGGCTGGAACCGGCAGTGAGATCCCAGCAACGGGCTGATAAACAGTTGATACCCGCGTATCAACCCGATTAACAACCAGGAGACTGGCGACAATGGCGGCGCCATAATTTTTCCAACGCTTCCGTCAAGGCATGGTTATCCAAATCCTGCACCCCTTTCTTGGCGATGACGACAAAATCCATGGCGGGCAGGGCGTGCTGGTGCGTCCGGAAACTTTCGCGGGTAAGCCGCTTGATCCGGTTGCGTTCATGGGCCCGTTTGACATGTTTTTTGGCGACCGTCAGACCGACGCGGGGATGCCCCAGCGTATTCAGGCGGCCGAGGATGGTGATTTGCGGCGTGCCGGCCCGTTGTGGCTGCTGGAAGACGAAAGTAAAATGATTGGGAGTTAACAACCGTAACTCCCTGGGAAATGCTAGCTTAACCACCGGGGGGGTTAGCTTTATTACTTAGAAGATACGGACAGACGTGTACGGCCTTTAGCACGACGACGTGCCAAAACCAGACGACCATTCTTCGTTGCCATACGAGTACGGAAACCGTGGGTACGGTTGCGTTTCAAGACGGACGGTTGGAAAGTGCGTTTCATAGCGATTTATACCTAACAAATGTGTGACTTCACAGTAAACGCGTTTGGCTACTCGGCGTGAAAAAGACCGACGCCTCAATCGCATCAAAGGACAAAGAGGCGGGGATTGTAATAATTGTACAGTCCTGAGTCAATTCTCATCACGTTTTACCCACCTGGATACCCGTGTCCATCCCGGCAACCCCGTCTGAAAATCAAACTTAACCAGACAAGCTGACCAGGTGTCACGCGTAGGGCTGAGAATTATACGGGTTCCGGGGCAAAGCGCAAGGATCTGCCGGGATCAAGCGCATTATTATTAGGATCCCGCGGCGGCGGGCAGTGGTCGGAAATCAGACTATGCTTAATTTCACTGATATAAGAGTTACATTTTATCCAGCGAATGGAGAATCGGTTACACTCTTTCGCGCCCCTGGGAGCCTGTGGATAAAAAGGATCAAAACTGTGTAGAAGAGGAGGATCTTGGACGCGCTTTGCGTTATGATCCGCAGTCCCTGACGGGGATCCTCCGGGGATTTCGTCGCGGTAAACCGTTAAAGGCGGTTCGCGGGCTGCCATCGCGGTAGCCGGTGTCAAAAAGATGATCCTGAATCATACAGTTGTGTTTCTTTTCTTTTGTTGATCTTGTTCGATTGGAGTCCGCCGTGTCACTTTCGCTTTGGCAGCAATGCCTTGCCCGACTACAGGATGAATTACCTGCCACAGAATTCAGTATGTGGATTCGCCCTTTGCAGGCGGAGCTCAACGACAACACGCTGGCGCTATATGCTCCGAATCGTTTTGTCCTGGATTGGGTGCGCGATAAATATCTGAATAATATCAATGGGTTGTTAAACGATTTTTGCGGCACCGATGCGCCTTTGCTGCGTTTTGAAGTCGGCAGCAAGCCGCCGTTATCGGTGGTGGTCGCCCATCAGCAGCCGGTCAGCCATGCCAGCGAGGCGCCGGTGCAGGCGTCCCGTCCCAGGCCCGCGCGGCCAAGCTGGGACAGCTCGCCGGTGCAGCCTGAATTGTCCTACCGTTCAAATTTAAATCCGAAACATAATTTTGATAATTTCGTCGAGGGTAAATCCAACCAGCTGGCGCGCGCGGCGGCGCGGCAGGTGGCGGACAATCCCGGCGGCGCTTATAACCCGCTGTTTTTGTACGGCGGTACCGGCCTGGGCAAGACCCATCTGCTGCAGGCGGTGGGCAACGGCATCATGGCGCGTAAGGCCAATGCCCGGGTGGTGTATATGCATTCCGAGCGTTTTGTGCAGGATATGGTGAAGGCCCTGCAGAACAACGCCATTGAAGAATTTAAACGCTACTATCGCTCCGTCGACGCCCTGCTGATCGATGATATCCAGTTTTTTGCCAATAAAGAGCGTTCGCAGGAAGAGTTTTTCCATACCTTTAATGCGCTTTTGGAAGGTAATCAGCAAATCATCCTGACCTCCGATCGTTATCCCAAGGAGATCAACGGGGTGGAGGATCGTCTGAAATCACGTTTCGGTTGGGGTCTGACGGTCGCGATCGAACCGCCGGAGCTGGAGACCCGCGTGGCGATCCTGATGAAAAAAGCCGACGAGAACGATATCCGCCTGCCGGGGGAAGTGGCTTTTTTTATCGCCAAACGGCTACGCTCCAATGTGCGTGAGCTGGAGGGCGCGCTGAACCGGGTGATCGCCAACGCCAACTTTACCGGCCGCGCCATTACCATCGATTTTGTGCGCGAGGCGTTGCGCGATCTGCTGGCGCTGCAGGAAAAACTGGTCACCATCGATAATATCCAGAAAACCGTGGCGGAATATTATAAAATCAAGGTGGCCGATCTGCTGTCGAAGCGGCGATCCCGCTCCGTGGCGCGTCCGCGGCAGATGGCGATGGCGCTGTCGAAAGAGCTGACCAACCATAGCCTGCCGGAAATCGGCGACGCGTTCGGCGGACGCGATCATACGACGGTGCTGCATGCCTGCCGGAAAATCGAGCAGCTGCGTGAAGAGAGCCACGATATCAAAGAAGATTACTCCAACTTAATCAGAACATTATCTTCCTAAACTATGAAATTTATCGTTGAACGAGAGCATCTGCTTAAACCACTGCAACAGGTCAGCAGCCCGCTGGGCGGCCGTCCCACCCTGCCGATCCTGGGCAATTTGTTATTGCAGGTCGCCGAAGACAGTCTGTTGCTGACCGGCACCGACCTGGAAATGGAGATGGTGGCGAAAGTGGCCCTGTCCCAGCCCCATGAGCCGGGGGCGACCACCGTGCCGGCGCGGAAATTTTTTGATATCTGCCGCGGCCTGCCCGATGGGGCGGAGATCACGGTGATATTGGAAAGCGATCGCATGTTGATCCGCTCCGGGCGCAGCCGTTTTTCGCTGTCGACCCTGCCGGCGACCGATTTTCCCAATCTGGACGACTGGCAGAGCGATGTCGAATTCACCCTGCCCCAGTCCACGCTTAAGCGCCTGATTGAATCGACCCAGTTTTCCATGGCCCATCAGGATGTGCGCTATTACCTCAACGGCATGCTGTTTGAAACCGAAGGCGAAGAGTTGCGTACCGTGGCCACCGACGGCCATCGCCTGGCGGTGTGTTCGATGCCGGTCGGCCAGCAATTGCCCACCCATTCGGTGATCGTGCCGCGTAAAGGGGTCATGGAGCTGGTCAGGATGCTGGACGGCGGCGAAACGCCGCTGAAACTGCAGATAGGCACCAACAATATTCGCGCCAGCGTCGGTGATTATATCTTTACCTCCAAGCTGGTTGACGGACGCTTCCCGGATTATCGCCGCGTATTGCCGAAAAATCCCGATAAAACCCTGGAAGCGGGCTGCGATGTGCTTAAGCAGGCCTTCGCCCGCGCCGCCATTCTCTCCAACGAAAAATTCCGCGGCGTGCGGCTGTACCTCAGCACCGATCAGCTGAAAATTACCGCCAACAATCCCGAACAGGAAGAAGCCGAGGAAATCCTGGACGTTGTTTACCAGGGAACCGAGATGGAAATTGGTTTTAACGTCAGCTACGTACTGGATGTGCTTAACGCCCTGAAAAGCGAAAACGTCCGTTTATTGCTTACCGATGGGGTGTCCAGCGTGCAGATCGAAGACTGCGCCAGCCAGGCGGCAGCATATGTTGTTATGCCGATGCGTCTCTAGAGATGTGGTAAGGTAGTGTGTTAAATGGCCTTGTCCCGCCTGCTTATCCGTGATTTTCGTAATATCGAGTCCGCCGATCTGGCCCTGGCGGCCGATTTTAATTTTCTGGTCGGCGCCAACGGCAGCGGGAAGACCAGCGTGCTGGAAGCCATTTACACCCTCGGGCACGGCCGGGCGTTCCGCAGTTTGCAGATTGGGCGCGTTATCCGCCATGAGCAGCCGGAATTTACCCTCCATGGCCGCATTGACGGCAATACGGCGGACGACCGCCAATCCTCGGTGGGCTTAAGTAAAAGCCGCCAGGGCGATAGCCGGGTGCGCATCGACGGCAGCGACGGCCATAAAATCGCCGAACTGGCCCAACTGCTGCCGATGCAGCTGATTACTCCCGAAGGATTCACCCTGCTTAACGGGGGGCCGAAATACCGTCGCGCCTTTATGGACTGGGGGTGCTTTCATCACGATCCCGATTTTTTCAATGCCTGGAGCAACCTCAAGCGCCTGCTCCGGCAGCGGAATGCGGCGCTGCGCCAGGTCAGCCGGTACGCGCAGCTGCGCGCCTGGGATCAGGAACTGGTGCCCCTGACCGCCAGGATTAGCCAATGGCGCGCCGACTACAGCGCGGCGATAGCGGTGGATATCACCGCCACCTGCGCCCAGTTTTTGCCGGAGTTCCAGCTGGATTTCAGCTTCCAGCGCGGATGGGATCGCGAGAGCGATTACGGCGAGCTGCTGGAGCGTCAGTTTGAGCGCGATCGGGCCTTGACCTATACTGCATCCGGCCCGCATAAAGCGGACTTTCGCATTCGCGCCGACGGGGTGCCGGTGGAGGATATCCTCTCGCGCGGGCAGCTTAAATTATTGATGTGCGCCCTGCGTTTGGCGCAGGGCGAATTTCTCACCCGCCAGAGCGGGCGGCGGTGTCTCTACCTGATAGACGACTTCGCTTCCGAGCTGGATACCGGCCGGCGCCGGTTACTGGCGGAGCGCCTGAAAGCCACCCGGGCACAGGTGTTTGTCAGCGCGCTAAGCGCTGAACAAATCCGTGATATTACGGATGAAAAGGGCAGGATGTTCCAGGTGGAACAAGGTAAAATACGTATTCAATCCGAAGTTTAAAATGAGCGAGAAACGTTGATGTCGAATTCTTATGACTCCTCAAGTATCAAAGTACTCAAAGGACTGGACGCGGTGCGTAAACGCCCAGGGATGTACATCGGTGATACGGATGACGGCACCGGTCTGCACCATATGGTATTCGAGGTTGTGGATAACTCAATTGACGAAGCCCTCGCCGGCCATTGTAAAGAAATCGTGGTTACAATCCACGAAGATAACTCCGTATCGGTCCAGGATGACGGGCGTGGGATCCCCACCGGCATCCATGAAGAAGAAGGCATTTCCGCCGCAGAAGTGATCATGACCGTACTGCATGCCGGCGGTAAGTTCGATGATAACTCGTATAAAGTGTCGGGTGGATTGCACGGCGTGGGTATTTCCGTCGTCAACGCCCTGTCGGAAAAGCTGGAACTGGTGGTGCGGCGCGAAGGCCGCGTCCATGAGCAGACCTACCTGGGCGGGATTCCGCAGGCGCCGCTGGCGGTGGTCGGTGAAACCGACCAGACCGGCACCACCATCCGCTTCTGGCCGAGCTTCGCCACCTTTACCAATAACGTAGAATTTCAATATGAAATCCTGGCCAAGCGCCTGCGCGAACTGTCCTTCCTGAATTCCGGCGTGTCCATCCGCCTGAAGGACAAGCGTAACGATAAAGAAGATCACTTCCACTACCAGGGCGGCATCAAGGCGTTTGTGGAATACCTGAGCAAGAATAAAAACCCGATCCATCCCACCGTGTTTTATTTCTCCACGGAAAAAGACGGTATCGGCGTGGAAATCGCGCTGCAGTGGAACGATGGTTTCCAGGAAAACATTTATTGCTTCACCAACAATATCCCGCAGCGTGACGGCGGTACCCATCTGGTCGGCTTTCGCGCCGCCATGACCCGTACCCTGAATTCGTACATGGATAAAGAAGGCTACAGCAAAAAGGCCAAGGTCAGCGCCACCGGCGACGACGCCCGCGAAGGCCTGATTGCCGTGGTATCGGTGAAAGTGCCCGATCCTAAGTTCTCTTCCCAGACCAAGGACAAACTGGTGTCGTCGGAAGTGAAAACCGCGGTGGAAACCCAGATGAACGAGCGTCTGGTGGCCTATTTGCTGGAAAACCCCACCGACGCCAAAATCGTGGTGGGCAAGATCATCGACGCCGCGCGCGCCCGTGAAGCAGCCCGCAAAGCGCGTGAAATGACCCGCCGCAAAGGCGCGCTGGACCTGGCGGGCCTGCCGGGCAAGCTGGCGGATTGCCAGGAACGCGATCCGGCCTTATCAGAACTGTACCTGGTGGAAGGGGACTCGGCCGGCGGATCCGCCAAGCAGGGCCGTAACCGTAAAAACCAGGCGATTTTGCCGCTGAAGGGCAAGATCCTCAACGTCGAGAAAGCGCGCTTTGACAAGATGCTCTCCTCCCAGGAGGTGGCCACGCTGATTACCGCGCTGGGCTGCGGCATCGGCCGGGATGAATATAATCCCGATAAACTGCGCTATCACAATATCATCATCATGACCGATGCCGACGTCGACGGTTCCCATATCCGTACCCTGCTGCTGACGTTCTTCTATCGTCAGATGCCGGAAATCATCGAGCGCGGCCATGTGTTCATTGCCCAGCCGCCGTTGTATAAGGTGAAAAAAGGCAAGCAGGAACAGTACATCAAGGACGATGACGCCATGGACCAATACCAGATTGCCCTGGCGATGGACGGCGCGGCCCTGCATACCAACGAGCACGCTCCGTCGCTGGCCGGCGCGCCGCTGGAAAGCCTGGTGGCCGAACACTATGCGGTACAGAAAATGATTGGCCGCATGGAACGCCGCTACCCGCGCGCGCTGCTCAATCACCTGATTTACCAGCCTTCGCTCAATGAAGCGGATCTGGCCGACCGGGACCGCGTGACCGCCTGGATTGCCGCGCTGGTGGCGGATTTGAACCAGAACGAAAAGCACGGCAGCAACTACAGTTTTGAAGTTCGTGAAAACCGCGAGCGTCAGCAGTATGAGGCGGTGCTGCGCATCCGTACCCATGGCGTCGATACCGACTATGTGCTTGATTTTGAATTTGTCCATGGCGGCGAATACCGCAAGCTCTGCACCCTGGGTGAAAAACTGCGCGGCCTGGTGGAAGAAGACGCCTTTGTGGAACGCGGCGAACGCCGTTTGACGGTGACCACCTTTGAGCAGGCGCTGGAGTGGCTGGTGAAGGAATCCCGTCGCGGGCTGGCTATCCAGCGCTATAAAGGCCTGGGGGAAATGAACCCGGAGCAATTGTGGGAGACCACCATGGACCCCGAAAGCCGCCGTATGCTGCGTGTCACGGTCAAGGACGCCATTGCCGCCGACCTGCTGTTTACCACGCTGATGGGCGACGCGGTGGAACCACGCCGCGCCTTTATTGAAGAGAATGCCCTGAAGGCGGCCAATATCGATATCTGATATTATGCTAAAGATAAAATGCCCGTGCGCCTTTGGCTGCACGGGTTTTTTTTTGGCATCCGTTATATGCTGCGGTTGTTTTTTGTCTGGGCATTAAAGAATAAATAATATAACAACAACCTTAAAAGAAACAATCTGGGGTTCTATCACATCTTGTATTTACTATTAGTAACGCACATCATAATGAAACGGGTAAGATCTGCGTTTATCTCCAACCAGTCTAACCGTGTCAAATTAATTAAAAATGCATCATTTGTTTCGTTTCCGTTTAATTTAAAATGTCTCATCAGGAGAGCTTATGCAGGTTATAACAGCGTCTGTTTATTACCCCCCTTCCGCCTCTGAACACTCAGCCCTGGAACAGAATCACCCGATGGAAAGAATAATTTATACGGCGGAAAAATACGGTGGTTATGAAAATTTTGAAATGAGCGAATCGTTCAAGCACTATATTAAGCAAACCGAAAATGATTTAACCGCTATTGCGCAAGCTCTGGAATTGTGCGATCAAGTCCGTGTCGATATCATGAGCTTTTGCGAAAAATTAAATCATTATGAAAATTTCAGCGTTGAATCAAAAAAGCTTCTGTACATCAACCTTAACCAATGTTTGCTTAGTTTTAGACAGTTGAATCCCATTTTTTTTTCTACGGCTAACTCTCATATTATAGACGTGTTTGGCGATATCTTTAAAAGTTTAAAAAAAAATCTCGGGGAAGTTTTGACCGCCATCTTACTTGCGGATTCGGCGATTGATGGCTTTAAAGCGGTTAGCGGGCATGTCTACGCCAGAAGGTGCGACATCATTAACACTGTGCTGGCACAACATGTCGAATGCTATCATAAGTATATTGATGATGCCAAAAGGGAGCAATACATTGATGCGTACAAGTATCATTTGACAAAGGCTAAATGGTTATATCAATTTTTATATAAAGATAACAATGTCGGTAAATATATTGAATCCGAGACGGCGCCTTATTTCTTGCCGTTGCTCGACCGACTTAACCGGGCAGTGGACATCGTCAGTGTTATTAAAGACATCGGCAACATGATACGCCGTAAGATAGAGGAGATCCTTAATGAGCCGGGGCATCACCTGGATGTGGGCGGCATGCGGTATTTTAGCGAGTGCGGTCATCAGGCGGTGGAAAAATTTGCGCAATTATCGAGCCCGCCGGTCGATCTCAACACGGTCCTGGCGCGCAATGTGGATAACAATCTGCCCTTCTTACTTAAGGATGCCGATGCTATTTATGGCGCTTTAGCGGAAGCATTGGCGGCGGAAAATAATAAAGAGATTGTATTTCATATTAAGCATGTTCTTATTTTCGGTAGAATTATTGTAAAATCATTTAATGGTTTTTTTTGGGTGGAGTACGAAAGCGTCTTTAGAGGGCCGTTAACCCTGGTGGTATTGTGTTCGGAAAAGGTTCACGGCGTTTTAGACGACGATCTACTCCGCTTTGCTATTATCAATACACCGTCGGAATTGCTGCTCAATAATTTTTGTTTAGACTGGTGCGGCGATCGTTACAGTGTTTTAAATGATTTTATGGAAGAAAATATTTTTGCGTTGTATAAATGGTATTTCATGAATGGAAAGGTAAACCCTCTTAATAAAGATAAAAATGGCAATACCTTTCTTCATGCCGCCGTCTGCCATAATGACGATAATGCGTACGATTATGTGAAGGATAAACTTGATGTTATTATAAATTGTAAAAATAACTTCGGCGTTACCGCCCTGATGCAGGCTGCGGCTAAGGGAGAAACAAAAATGGTGTTGAATTTATTAGACTGTGAGGAAATTGATATACATATCGCCGAAAAAAATGGCTTTACAGCCTTAGGGTTGGCGGTAAAAAACCAACGCAAAGATATCGAGGTAATATTAAAAAGCCATTCTGTCGCAATGAATAGCCGCAAATGGGCGTTAGGATATGCGAGCAATCAAAAATCCACGGCAATGAACCCCCGAATATAGATGCCACGCGCCGGAGAATTCTTTAACCCGCAGCATTCGGCGTGATAAATTGCTATTTTTATAACATCAAATTGAGCTATTATTATATCGTTAGCGCGCTAATCTGAAAGCGGTACGCCACGGCGGTGTTCAGGTCGTGATGATATTATATAACGAGGATAAGATGGCGATAAAACTGATAGCAATTGATATGGACGGGACGCTGCTGAACCCGCAGCATGAGATCACCCCGGCGGTCAGGCAGGCCATAGACGCGGCGCGAAAGAAAGGCGTTTATGTGGCGCTGGCCACCGGCCGGCCTTTTATCGGGGTGCAGCGCTATCTGCTGGAGTTAAATCTGCTTGGCGAAGGACAATACTGCATCACCAATAACGGCGCCTTGGTGCAGAAAACGGTAAACGGTGAATGCATATCGCAGACCACGCTCGATATCAACGATTACCGCTATCTGGAGGCGCTGTCGCGACAACTGAACGTCCATTTTCACGCGCTGGACTTCGATACCCTCTATACCGCTAATCGGGATATCAGCCCTTATACGGTCCATGAAGCCTATCTAACCGGTATGCCGTTTAAATTCCGCCGCGTGGATGAAATGGACCCCGCCATGCGCTTTCCGAAGGTGATGATGATTGACCCGCCGGCCATCCTGGACCGTGCGATCAGCCACATTCCCGCGCAGGCGTATGAGCGCTACACCATTATGAAAAGCGCCGAATACTATCTGGAATTGCTGAATAAACAGGCGAATAAAGGCGAGGGCGTTAAAGCGCTGGCGGAGCATCTGCACCTGACGGCGGACGAGGTCATGACCATTGGCGATCAGGCCAACGACCTGGCGATGATTAACTACGCCGGTACCGGCGTCGCCATGGGCAATGCCATCGACGAGATCAAGGCGGCCAGCCAGTTTGTTACCAAGACCAACAGAGAAGACGGCGTGGCGGTGGCCATACGGAAATGGGTTCTGGAAAGTTAATCTCTCTCTGACAAAAAAAGACGAGACGCTGATACGTACGTATCAGCGCTCTTTATCAAGTATAATATCAGCGGGCAATGCCGATTTTACACGGTCAACCTGGGTAACTAGGACTAGCCTTCTTCTGGTCTGCGGTATTACATTGAGGCATTGTATACAGCAGGGGAAGAAATATTTCTTTTCATGACAATCATAGTGTTGACTTTTTGGTCATTTTCTGTTTTCACAATATCCAGGGCGGAATGGTTTTCATTGTCTTTCAAGTCGAGTCGTATGTTAGGATGAGTCAATAAAGATTCTACGGTCTTGTAATATCTTACCTTCGTAATATATTTATAAGATGTCATGGCATAATGTAAGGCCGTTTTACCTTCATGATCTTGAGTGTTTATATCAAGATTAACATTTTTAAGAAGCATATCGAGTATCTCAAAATACTCAGAATCGCTAATATCATTTGCCCAAATGTAATTTATGCAATGATTTATAAGGGCTGATCTGCCAAAGCCATCTTTTATATTTATATCGATATCATCACGTTCAAGTAATGATTTAACAAAGTCAAAATGACCGCAGATTGCTTTACTGAGTATCGTGCCACCATTGCTGTCTTTTTGGTTGATATCTGGCGGTGGCGCATTTTCTAAAACAAATTTCGCTATCATTTCGTTGCTTTGATTAAGTGCATTGAGTAGAGAGGTATAATCGTTGCGGTACAACTCGTTTTTATGCGTTTTCCCAATAACACTTTTCACTATATCAAAATTACCGCTTCGCACTGCTAACGATAATGCGCTTTCCCCCTCGTTATTAGTTAAATAAATATTTATTGGCTGATGCGCCAGTAGAGAATCTATCACCTCAAGATTGCTTGCACGGACTGCCAACATTAGCGCCGTATTTCCCTCTTTGTCTTTTTTATTGACATCGATCCCAGCGTCTAGCAGAAAAAAATTTATATTTTTCAATCGGTTATTTGAAACCGCCAGCATCAGTGCGGAAGCGCCATCCTCGGTCCGATAGTTTTTATATTTTTTTTCGTGACTTAATATCGCTGATAAAATTTCTGGATGATCTACACTAGCAGCGTGCAACAAGAAGGGTAAGCCATGAAATAGAATAAAATTGAACTTATTACCAATAATAGTCAATAAATCTATGACGGCGTTTGTTGCTCCGCAATAAATAGCTGCAAACATAGCATGATGACACATCTCCGTTGTAAGATTTTCACATTGAAGGAATTCATGAATGGTTTCATTGTCATGATGCTTGATAGCGTAAATTAACCTAAGGGCCAGGTTATCATAATTCATCTTTAAATGAAGTTCATACTTACGCTCGAATGCTTTCTTGGCAAGATATATCTTTTTATTTTCAATTTGATTGAAAACGATGTTATTATCATTTATCCACGCTCTGTCTAAATGATGTACAATTATATTGTCCGATGTGTTTTTAATTGCTATTATTAGGTGGCGGTCCGGTAGTTTGCCTGTGAAATTATGTTCAATTAAGGTTTTAAGCGACACGGGTTGTTTTGATCGATCAGATTTAAATTCAAGCCATAATATGTCTTCAAATGATTTTATATAGACTTTATCGTTTTCCCAAAGGGTAGAGATATCTATCTGTTTATTGAATAAACCGTTAAGGTAAAAATACTCCGTTAGTTCTGCCATAATAAAATTATTATCATTATTTCCAACAATATTTGGTAATATTTTTGAAGGGGCTTGATACTCTGTCTCTATTGGCATTCCGCACCAGTAACGAATATTGTTGGTAAAGCATCTCAGGGGGCTGATTTCATGTTTTTTTTCAGCTGCATTCGCAGCACCTAGCTGTTGAATAATGGAAGATATAGTCAGTTTTTTGTTTAATAAACTGACTAAATTAGATACATCCTTTTTAATGGGATCAGATCCGTCAAGATATGAAAATTGTGGCGAAGGAAAGTATTTCCCATATTCTGTTTTTTGAAGAATATAATAATATTCGTCTAGCCGAGGGTCTGTCTCTGCAGACGCTTTTGATTCTTTGTCGGATTCTGAAATGTAATTGATTAACAACGTGTGGCAAATCTGTGATGTTGCGTAAAATATCTCTTTATTAATATTCGCGGTCAGTTCATCGGTTGAATCCAATGCACACTGTTCATAAACATATTTTATGGTGGTTATAGCGGTGCCCACATCTCCATCCAGGCACCCCATCATCTTAGCCACCGCATCTTTTATTTTTTGTGGCGGATTCACTTTTGCCAAGGCCACTAAAGATGAAATATAGCCGTTAAGATGTCGATAAATGTATTCCTTATCCCCTGGACACAAGTAGGATGATTCGCCTATTTTTTTTTCAAAAGTGGCTATTTTTTCCTCATAGTCCTTACCAAAGCCTATTTCATCGGCTAAAATACGAAGTGAACCTATTGCATTTATAATGCAAACATAATGATATCTTTTACCATAGTATTGTAGACTACCATGCAATAATTCATCATAAGCCAGGTGCTTTGCTAACTCTTCCGAATTGTCGTCTAAGCTGCTAACGGAGGGGTAATGCCTCCATTGACAGACTATATCAGTAATGTGCATAAATGACCTTTAATTTAAATTGCAGATCATAACATTTGAAGCTAAATAACCCTGAAACAGTAATTAAATAGAGTTCAAGTTGGTGCTGAATAACTGCGATGGGCATGTTGTTTAATTATAGAAACCGGGGTTCTGGCTGATAAGCGGCGCAGCGAAGCTTGGGGGAGAAGGCATGCCAAGTAAATGATTTTATAGTTAACAATATCCGCCCCAATAAAGAGGCGGCCAAAAAGAGGGCGAGGATCGCCTTAGTCGTTAAAAAAAGTCTGCTTAAGCGCCAGCTCGACGCCACGCACTTCCGCCAATCCGCGCAGCCGTCCGATAGCCGAATAACCGGGATTGGTTTTTTTCTTTAAATCATCCAGCATCTGGTGGCCATGGTCCGGGCGCATGGGAATGGCGCGGGTATTGCCCTGTTTGCGCCGGCGCTGCTCTTCGGCCAGGATGACTTTAACCACGCCTACCATATCCACGTCGCCGTCCAGGTGATCGGCCTCGTGGAAGCTTTTCGGGTTTTCCTCCCGGCGGGTGGCGCGCAGGTGGGCAAAATGGATGCGGTCGGCAAAGGTTTCGGCCATCTTAACCAGATCGTTATCGGCGCGCACGCCGTAGGAACCGGTGCACATGCAAAAGCCGTTATTGATGCTGTCGACGGTCTCTTTCAGCCATTGCATATCCTCGATGGTGGAGACAATGCGCGGCAGGCCGAGGATCGGACGCGGCGGATCGTCCGGGTGTACCGCCATCACGATGCCGGATTCCTGCGCCGCCGGCACGATGGCCTTGAGGAATTCGGCCATATGTTCGCGCAGTTTGGCTTTATCGATGCCGTCGTAGCGCGCCAGCTGCTCCAGGAACTGTTCCAGCGTGTAGCCTTCCTCGGCGCCCGGCAGGCCGGCGATGATATTGGCGGTCAGCTGGTCGATTTGTTCCTGGCTCATGGCGGCAAAATACTCCGCCGCCTGGCGCTGCTCATCGGCGTTATAGTCCTCTTTGGCGCCCGGACGCTTGAGGATATGCAGTTCAAATGCCGCGAAGGCGATAGCGTCGAAGCGCAGCGCCCGGGATCCGTCGGGCATCGGGTAGGCCAGATCGGTGCGGGTCCAGTCCAGTATCGGCATAAAGTTGTAGCAAACGGTGTCGATGCCGCAGGCGCCCAGGTTGCGCAGGGACTGCTGGTAATTGGCGATATACTGGCGGTAATTGCCGGTGTGGGTCTTGATATCCTCATGCACCGGGACGCTTTCCACCACCGACCATACCAGTCCTTTTTCCGCCAGGATGGCCTGGCGTTTCTTGATTTCCTCGACGGTCCAGATTTCGCCGTTGGGAATATGGTGCAGGGCGGTAACGATACCGGTGGCTCCCGCCTGGCGGGCGTCGTCCAGCGATACCGGATCGTTAGGGCCGTACCAGCGCCATGTATGTTCCATAATTCACTCCTTGCTGTTTAACGTAGCGGTGCGTAGCCGGGCTTTGAGCCGCAAAGGGCTACGCAGCGGATTGTTCTTCAATCGGATTTTTGACGATAAAGAAATAAGATAACGCGCCGGCGAAAGTGACGCATGAACAAATAATCAAGGCCAGATTAAACGAGTGGGTGGTATCTACCACCCAGCCGGTCACAATTGGCGCAAAAGAGGCGCAGATAAAGCTGCCGAAGTTCTGGATGCTGCTTACCGACGCCACCATGCGCGAGGGCGCCATGACCTGCACCAGCCCCCAGGCGGAGGTACCGGCGAAATGGATAAAAAACAGCGCCAGGCTGATAAAGGCCACCGCCATGGTGGTGGACGTGGATTGTACCACCAGCAGGGTGCAGGCGGCGGAGCACACCAGGCCAAAGCAGATCAGCGTCTTGCGGCTTTTAATCAGGGAATAGCCTTTCTTGGCCAGCCGGTCGGCCACCACGCCGTTGACCAGCATGCCGATGGAGCCGAACAGGAAGGGGATTGCCGCCACCCAGCCGGTATTGGCCAGGCTTAGCCCGCGTTCGGCCTGCAGGTAGCCCGGCAGCCAGGACAAATACAGCCAGCCGGTATAGTTCACGCCGCTGAAACCCAGGATCATGCCCCATACCGTGCGGCGTTTAAACAGCGCGCCCCATTCGCCGAAGGACAGGCGGGTGACGTTGCGCGGCGTGGCGGAAGCATCCAGGTATTGCTGCTCCTCGGCGGTAAGCGGAAAGCGCTCACGGTTGCGATACCAGACGCACCAGCATAACGCGATGACAATGCCGGCGACGCCAATCATCACAAACATGGTGCGCCAGCCGAACGCCAGCAGGAGCGCAACCAGGATCGGCGGGGCAAAAGCTTGCCCGAGGGTGGTGGAGGAATTGAATATGCCCACCGGCACGCCGCGTTCCCTGGGATGGAACCAGTCGCCGATCACCTTTACACCGCTGGGCATAAACGGCGCTTCGCCGATGCCAAGGCCGATGCGCAGCATAATAAAATGGGAAAATGAATTCACCGAACCGGCCAGCGCCTGCATCAGCGACCAAAAGAACAGGCCGCCGCCAAGCACGATGCGCGGGCCAAAGCGGTCGAGCAGGATACCGCTGGGCAATTGGGCTATGCCGTAGGATAACGAAAAGGCCGACAGCAAGACGCCGAATTCGGTGGCGGATAATCCCAGATCGCCGCGGATCGCCTGGTTGGCGACGGACAGCGAGCCGCGATCGAGAAAGTTAATGATCCCGGCGATAAATAATAAAATCAGCGAGACCGTTTGGATCTTTTTGATCCGGGCCGTTTTTTGCAGCGGCTGCAATTGATCAAGGGCAATGGTGGGCATACAAGGATCCTCACAGCGATTTTTTTGTTGTCTTATTGACCCTGTAAGAGAATCACTTCACGATGGTTACAGGGAAAAGGACTGAAGGTCTGGTGGTCAGGCCACTGGACCTGGCTACTATTCCTTAACATTTGGTTGATTTCCGTGATGCAGATCTCATTAATCGTCTTAAGCGCAGAGATCCGCGGCGATTAATTTTTTTTGCCGTCCCGGCCGCTGTGTTAAGCTCTCGCCAATTTAACGGCTGACGTGCCGGCGATACGGGTTTTGCGCTGGAGGCAATATGGAATTACCTACGCTTAAAGTTGAACGTCTTTACCGGCAGATTTCCAATTTACTGATCGGGTGTATCAATACCGGTCAGTTCAAGCCAGGCGAAATGATTCCCGCCGAGCGGGAACTGGCGAAACAGCTCGGCGTCAGCCGTTCTTCCATCCGCGAGGCGCTGATTGCGCTGGAAATTACCGGCTGGGTGGAAATCCGCACCGGCAACGGCGTTTTTGTCGCCGATCCCTTGCCCAAACTCTCCCAGCCCCACGCCGATGAAGAGTTCAGCCTGAAATCCCTGATCAAGGCGCGGCAAATCTTCGAGTCAACGATGGCGGAACTGGCCGCGCGCAACGGCACCGATGACCAACGCGCCGAATTGCGGGAAGTGACCCACGATTTAACCCAGCTGCATGTCAACGATGAAAAATTCCTGCGCGAGGATAAGCGTTTTCATGTGCTGATCAGTGAAATGACCGGCAATGAAGTGCTGCGCGATATGATGGAATATCTGTGGAACAAACGTAAAAGCTCGCGTTTTGTCCGGCTGGAAAGCCATTATGCCGATAACGATTTTCCGTTGTCCATGAATCGCGATCACAATGATATCGCCCAGGCGATTATCGAGCGCGACGCCGCGCGTGCCAGGCTGTGCATGGAATTGCATCTGCAGCATGTCTACGATCGCCTGTTCGACGACGGGAAGTAGCCCGCGCGGCATTGGCGGTTTACCGTAGCAGTGTATCCTCCCCGCTTTTCCATCTTCCGGCCATGCGCGTGGCGTTCGCCGCCCATGGCATGTCTAAAACGTGATCCAGATTGTAGTACAATATAAAAATATGGTGCTACAATAGTTCACAGGTTCTTAGCGCTTAAAGCAAAATTGTGCAGCAGTGCCGCGACATAAAACCATTAAATGATAAAGTGGCCTTATTTTTATCACTTTGTGGGAAATGTTATGGACCGTCAGGCTCTCAGCAAAACCGATCGCATCATCCATGAAATGGGCCAGCAGATCGTCAGCGGTAAGTATATCCCCGGAACGGGACTGCCGTCGGAAGCGGATTTGTGCGAGGAGTTCGAAACCTCGCGCAATATCATACGTGAAGTGCTGCGCGCCCTGATGGCCAAGAATTTAATCGAGATTATTCGTTATCGCGGCGCCTTCGTTTGCGCGCGCAATAAGTGGAATTACCTGGATACCGATGTCTTGCAGTGGGTGCTGGCGCTGGATTATGACCCGCGGTTAATCGCCTCGCTGACCGAGGTGCGCCATCTGGTGGAACCGACCATCGCGCGGTGGGCGGCCGAGCGGGCCACCTCCGGCGAACTGGCGGTTATCGAGACGGCGCTGAACGAGATGATTGCCAACAGTCACGATCGCGATGCCTTTAATGAGGCGGATATCCGTTACCACCAGGCGGTGCTGAGCGCGGTGCATAATCCGGTGCTGCAACAGCTGGGCGTGGCCATCAGCTCGTTGCAACGCGCGGTGTTCGAGCGCACCTATATGGCGGACGAAGGCAATATGCCGCGCACGCTGCAAGAGCATAAAAACTTATACGACGCCATCAGGCATCAGGATTGCGAGGCGGCGGAGCAGGCGGCGGTCACCATGATTGCCAGCTCGACCAAAAGGCTGAAGGACATAACATGAGCAACAGTTATATCGCCATAGATTGGGGATCGACAAACTTACGCGCTTGGCTGTACCTGGACGGCGAACTGGCCGGCAGCCAGCAGTCCGAGGCCGGGGTCACCCGTTTGGGCTCGCGCACGGCGGAGCAGGTATTCCATGAGGTGCTGGCGCCCTGGCGGCAGCACGATGTGCCGGTGGTGATGGCCGGCATGGTGGGCAGCAATGCCGGCTGGGTGCCGGTGCCCTACCTGCCGTGCCCCACGCGGCTGGGCGACCTGGCCGGACGGCTGACCCTGGTGGCGCAGGCCGCGCCGCGGAAGGCCTGGATTATTCCCGGCATCAGCATTATCGGCGACGGCAACTGCAACGTGATGCGCGGCGAGGAGACCCAGCTTCTCGGGGCCTACTGTTCCCAGCCCGGCGCCCTGTACCTGATGCCCGGCACCCACAGTAAATGGGTGCGCGTCAATGACGGCGTGATCGATGATTTCCGCACGGTGATGACCGGAGAACTGCACCATTTATTGATGAAGCAGTCGCTGGTGGGCGTCGGCGTCGGCGAACAGCGGCCGAACCCGGATATTTTCCGCCAGGGAATGGAGCAGGGCTTTCGTGAAAGCCATATTCTGCGGTGCCTGTTCGAAACCCGCGCCGCCCACGTGCTGGGCCAGCTGGATACCAGCGCGGTGAGCGAATGGCTCTCCGGCCTGTTGATTGGCAATGAAGTGGCGCAGATGCAGCGCGGCTGGGCCATCGGCGGCGGTGAAACCATTACCATTATCGGCAATCCGTCGCTTGCGGCCCGCTATCGGCAGGCGCTGCAATATGCGGGTCTTAACGACCGGTTACTGGATGGCGATGCGTCATTCCAGGCCGGCATAAGGAGCATAGTCAATGAACTGGAACGATAAACTACCCCTGATCGCCATCCTGCGCGGTATTACGCCCGGCGAAGTGCTGGAGCATGTCGAGGCGCTGCTGGCGGCGGGATTTGACGCGGTGGAAATCCCCTTGAACTCGCCGAACTGGCAGGAAAGTATCGGCAAAACGGTGCAGGCGTTTGGCGACCGCGCGCTGATCGGCGGCGGCACGGTGCTGAAGCCCGCGCAGGTGGACGAGCTGGCATGGCTGGGCGGCAAGCTGCTGGTCACGCCCAATATCCAGCCTGACGTGATCCGCCGCGGCGTAAGCCACGGCATGGCGGTATGTCCCGGGTGCGCCACCGCCACCGAGGCTTTTACCGCTCTGGACGCCGGCGCGCAGGCGCTGAAAATTTTCCCGTCGGTGTCGTTCGGTCCGGATTATATTAAAGCGCTGAAAGCGGTACTGCCGCCGGAAATACCGGTATTCGCCGTCGGCGGCATTACGCCGGAAAATCTGCATCTCTACCTGAAGGCCGGATGTATCGGCGCGGGCCTGGGTAGCGATCTTTACCGCGCCGGCCAGCCGGTCGGCCGCACGCGGGAGCAGGCCGCGGCTTTTGTCGCCGCTTACCGGGCCGCGGCGCAGGCACGCTAGTCCCGCCGGCCGGCGCGCGCGGCAAGCCGCGTGATGCCCTTCCGTGCGCCCGGCGAGGCGACCAAGGCTGTGTTACGCTTAACGGAAAGGGGGAATACCATGACGGGTTTATTTGATTTGTCCGGCCGCACAGCGCTGGTCACCGGATCGGCGCGCGGCCTGGGTTTTGCCTATGCCAAGGGCCTGGCGGGGGCCGGGGCCGCCGTGATCCTTAACGGTCTGCATGAGGATACCCTGGCGGCGGCGGTGGCCGAGCTCCGCGGGCAAGGGCTGGCCGTGCGCGGTATGGCGTTTGACGTCACCGATGAGCAGCAGGTGGCGGCGGTATTCGCCCGGCTGGATGGCGAGGGCGCGCACGTGGATATCCTGATAAACAATGCCGGTATCCAGCATCGCCAGCCGCTGGTCGACCTGAAGCTTGCCGACTGGCGGCGGGTGATCGACACCAACCTGACCAGCGCGTTTATCGTATCCCGCGAGGCGGCATCCAGGATGATCGCCAAAGGCGACGGCGGTAAAATTATCAATATCTGTTCATTGACCAGCGAGGCCGCGCGCGCAACCGTTGCGCCCTATACGGCGGCGAAAGGCGGCATCAAGATGCTGACCCGCGCCATGGCGGCGGAGTGGGCCGGGTATAATATCCAGGCCAACGGCATTGGCCCGGGCTATTTTATTACCGAAATGAATACCGATCTGGTGAACAACGCGGAATTTGACGCCTGGGTTAAAAGCAGCAATCCGTCCAAACGCTGGGGTAAACCGGAAGAGCTGATCGGCACCGCCATATACCTGGCCTCTTCGGCGTCCGACTATGTCAGCGGGCAGATCATCTACGTCGACGGCGGATGGCTTTCAGTGTTGTAACGCGCCTGGGCGCCGGGCAGGGGTTCACCCGGCCCGCAAACCTTTTTCGTCCCGCCGGTCAGAATATGACCGGCTTTTTTATGCCTGGCGTCCAGAATACGCCGTTGTCAGTCCCGGGAGCCGGCGTTTTCCCGCCGTTGGATTGCCTAAAGTGTGATCCAGATTGTAGTACAATATAAAATGATGGTGCTACAATCATGGGCATGATAGCGCTGCTTCACACCGCAGGCTGGAGTCATTAAAGTCAGGCTTGAGAGGAAAACAGAGTATGAAAGTCACCAAACTCACCACCTACCGGCTGCCGCCGCGCTGGATGTTCCTGAAAATCGAAACAGACGAGGGCATCGTCGGCTGGGGCGAGCCGGTAATTGAAGGCCGCGCCAAGAGCGTCGAGGCCGCGGTGCATGAACTGGCGGATTATGTCATCGGCCAGGATCCGGCGCGCATCAACGATATTTGGCAGACGATGTACCGCGCCGGTTTTTACCGCGGCGGGCCAATTTTGATGAGCGCCATCGCCGGCATCGATCAGGCGTTGTGGGATATCAAGGGCAAGGCGCTGGGCGTACCGGTATATCAACTGCTGGGCGGCCTGGTGCGCGATCGCATCAAGGCCTATAGCTGGGTCGGCGGCGATCGCCCGGCCGATGTGATTGCGGGCATGAAAAAACTCACCGCGATTGGCTTTGATACCTTTAAGCTGAACGGCTGCGAAGAGATGGGCCTGCTCGACAATTCACGCAAGGTGGATGCGGCGGTGGCGGTGGCGGCCCAGGTGCGTGAAGCCATGGGTAATGATATCGAGTTCGGCCTCGACTTCCATGGGCGGGTTAACGCCCCGATGGCGAAGCTGCTGATCAAGGAGCTGGAGCCCTACCGGCCGCTGTTTATCGAAGAACCAGTGCTGGCGGAACAGGCGGAGTACTATCCGCGCCTGGCGGCGCAAACCTCGATCCCCATCGCCGCCGGCGAGCGTATGTTCTCGCGCTTTGAATTTAAACGCGTGCTGGCGGCCGGCGGCCTGGCGATTGCCCAGCCCGACCTGTCCCATGCGGGCGGCATTACCGAATGCCTGAAAATCGCGTCAATGGCGGAGGCTTACGATGTCACGCTGGCGCCGCATTGCCCGTTAGGCCCTATTGCCCTGGCGTCCTGTCTGGCGGTGGACTTTGTTTCCTATAACGCGGTTTTGCAGGAACAAAGCATGGGTATTCATTATAACCAGGGTGCGGAACTGCTGGATTATGTGATTAATAAAGATGACTTTAAAATGACTGACGGTTATTTTTATCCATTAAATAAACCGGGTCTGGGCGTGGAAATTAATGAGGAACTGGTGATTGAGCGCAGTAAAAACGCCGGTGAATGGCGTAATCCGGTATGGCGTTATCCTGACGGTGCGGTGGCGGAGTGGTAATTACCCGCTATAGATGAGTGCCATTATAGTAATGCCATAATATTAAGCAGTACCATCCCGCGTTGCTTCACCACGCCCAGTCAGGAGTCCTGTGCTCCCAGGCCGGGCGTGGCCTAAAGGTGATGATATGAATATCGATTTAAGTACCTCTACCCTGGCTAAGCTGAATTTAAAAATAATCCCGTTTATTATCTTGTGCTATTTTATTTCCAACCTGGATAAAACCAATATTTCCGTGGCGGCGTTGCAAATGAACGCCGACCTGGGATTGACCACCAGCATGTATGGGCTGGGCGTGGGCATGTTTTATATTTCCTACATTCTCTTCGAAGTGCCCAGCAATATTTTAATGACGAAGGTCGGCGCCAAATTATGGATTGCGCGCATCATGATAACCTGGGGGCTGGTCAGCACCGGCATGGGCTTTATCCATACCCCGACCCAGCTGTATGTCATGCGTTTCTTGTTGGGGATGGCGGAGGCCGGTTTTGCTCCCGGTATTATTTATTATATTTCCTGCTGGTTCCCGAAAAGCAACCGGGCCAGGGCCATGTCGTTTTTTTATATGGGTTCGGTGCTGGCGTCGATTATCGGCCTGCCGGTTTCCGGCAGTCTGCTGGGTCTGCACGGCCTGGGCGGTATCGAGGGATGGCGCTGGCTGTTCTTTATTGAAGGCATCCCCGCGGTAGTGATGGGCGTGATGGTGTTGTTTTACCTTTCCGACAGCCCGGATAAAGCCCACTGGCTGAGTGCGGAGCAAAAAAGCTGGCTGAAGGCGACCCTGGCGGCGGATAACGCCGATGCGGTCGTGGGCCAGGACCATTCCTGGGGCAGCGCGCTGAAAAATAAAGTGGTGTGGCTGTTGAGCCTGGTGTGGTTTCTGCAAGCGTTTTGCTCCATCGGCATTACCTTATTCCTGCCCTTGATATTAAAAAGCATGGTGGCGGACAAGAGCAATTTTGTTATCAGCGTGCTGGCGGCGGTGCCCTTTGTCTTCGCCTGCCTGTTTATGTATCTCAACGGCCGTCATTCGGACAAAACCAAAGAGCGCGCGCTGCATTTGGGCGTGCCGCTGATCATCTCCGGGCTGCTGCTGGGCATCTCCATTTTTACCGCCAACCTGTGGCTGGCCTATATTCTGCTGGTATTGACGGTGGGCTTTAACTTTGCCCTGACGCCGATATTCTGGGCGGTGACCACCGAGAAACTGACCGGGGTGGCGGCGGCGGCCTCCATTGCCTTTATCAATGCCATCGCCAATTTCGCCGGCCTGGGCCTGCCGCCGCTGCTGGGGAAAATCAAGGATTTGACCAATAGCTATCATTACGGGCTGATGATTATCGCCGTCGCGCTGGTGATTGGCGGCGTGGTGGGCATCTTTGTCGGCCGGACCCGGACGCCTGCGGTAAAGCCAGGCGCCGTTTCACCGTTATCACATTAATCGCAGGGATTATTTATGACTTATTCCGTTATCAAGGCCGCCATGTTACCCGACGCGCTGACGCGCCGCCTGGAAGAGCAATTCCATATGGTGGATTATTCCTCGCTGCCGGAGCCGGAACGGTTGCCGGCCGCGCAGCAGGCCAGGGTGCTGGTGGTGAACGGCGAATCCACCGTCACCGAGGCGTTTATCGCGCAATTCCCGCAGCTTGAGCTGATTGCCGATTTCGGCGTGGGTTATGACGGTATTGACGTGGCCGCGGCCACGCGTCGGGGCATTGCGGTGTGCAATACGCCTGACGTGCTGACCGAGGACGTGGCGGATATGGCGATGGGGCTGTTGTTGGCGACCTCACGGCAGATCGTGGGCGCGCAGCGGTTTATCGAGCGGGGCGGCTGGCGGGACGGGGGGTATCCCTGGACCAAAAAAGTATCCGGCGGGCGGCTGGGGATTATCGGCATGGGGCGTATCGGCCAGGCGATTGCCAGGCGGGCCGCGGCCTTTGATATGGCGATTTCATATCATGATTATCGTCAGTTGCCTGACAGTCCCTGGCCGTTTTATACCTCGGTGGTGGAACTGGCGGCCGCCAGCGATTTCCTGGTGGTGTGCGTTAACGGTGGGGAGAAAACCCGTTCGCTGGTGAACGCGCCGGTATTGGCCGCCCTCGGCGCCCAGGGGATCTTGATTAATATCGCCCGGGGTACGGTAGTGGATGAGGGTGATTTGATCGAGGCGGTTGAGCGGGGGATTATCGGCGGCGCGGGGCTGGATGTGTTCAGCCACGAGCCGGAGGTGCCCGCGGCGTTGTTTAACCGGCCGAATGTGGTGATTACGCCGCATATGGCCAGCGCAACCCATGATACGCGGCGCGCGATGTCGGATCTGGTGTTTGATAATATCGCGGCGTTTTTGGCGGGCAAGCCGCTGTTGACGCCGGTGGCGCCGTACTAATCCGCTTGGCGCGCTATGGGCTGATGTGGCCTGGCAATATGGGGTGCCCGCGAAGATGAATGCCGCCACGTTTATGTCGCTTCGGCGCGGGTTTCGCTTGCCATATGCCGGGCGGAGAGATGAACTGCCCGGCGCGGGCAAGCGACCAGGGGAGCCGTATGCAGGGTCCCCCTGGCCGCTCATAAAACACCTTAACGCACGGCAAGCGAAGCCCACACCGCGGCAACATAAGCCCCCGCAAGCTCAAGAGAAACCCCTGCCAAGGCTGGCTGCCCCGCATTTAAATGCGGGAGAAAGGTTCGGCTATCAATGTTATGGCGTGCTGCTTGGCCTGCCCGGCGGGGCCGGTGCGCAGAGGGCCTGCCGCGCCCGGCGGTAAAGAAAGATCTGGCCGTTATAATTTTTTGATTATCATCGCCTTACGTCTCGCTTCCCGATCCAGCTCACAAATCCCATAAAATTCATTTGTCACCGCCAATACCTTTGCTTAAATTGCTAACTCGACTTAGCAAAGGGGTGCGAGCATGAAAAACCAGTGCTTTATCGGTGTGGACGTGGGGTCGGCCAGCGTCCGGGCCGGCGTGTTTGATAAGCAAGGCGCCCGGCTGGGCTTTGCCGTGCGCCCCATCAGTCAGTTCCATCCCCGGCCGGATGTGGTCGAACAATCGTCACAGGAAATCTGGTCGCAGGCCTGCGCGGCGATTCAAGAGGCGGTGGGCACCGCAGGCGTGGCGCCTGAATCAGTGGTTTCCCTGGCCTTTGACGCGACCTGTTCGCTGGTGGCGGTGGATAGCGCCGGCGAGGGGGTTTCGCTGGCCGAGGATAACGCCGCCGGGCACGATATTATTATGTGGATGGATCATCGGGCGGTGCGGGAAGCCCAGGATATCAACGCCACAGGCGATCGGGCGCTGGACTATGTCGGCGGCGAGGTGAGCGTGGAAATGGAATTGCCGAAAGTCCTGTGGCTGAAGCGTCATTTTCCCGAGCGTTACCAACGGGCCTGGCGACTGTTTGATCTGGCGGATTTCCTGGTCTGGCGCGCCACGGGCGTGGATGCCGCCAGCACCTGCACGCTGACCTGTAAGTGGAATTACCTGGCCCATGAAAACCAGTTCAGCGCCCCGCTGCTGCGGGCGATTGACCTGGAAGACCTGCTGGAGAAGGTGCCGCCGGCGATCCTCGAACTGGGCCGGCCCGCAGGGCAACTCAGCGACCGGGCGGCGCGGGAGTGCGGCCTGACCACCGCGGTGACCGTGGCAGGCGGCATTATCGACGCCCATGCGGGCGGACTGGCGCTGGTGGCAACCCAACCCGAGGGCGCCCTGGCCATTATCAGCGGTACGTCGAATTGCCATATGCTGGTTAACCGGCGTGAGATTCATGTCCCGGGCGTATGGGGACCCTATTGGGGCGCGATGCTGCCGGACTGGTGGCTGAGCGAGGGCGGCCAGAGCGCCGCCGGCGCGCTGGTGGAATGGACGCTGCGGGGGCATGCCGCCTGGCCGTTGCTGCAACAGCAGGCCCGTGAGCGGCAGTGCAGCGACTATGAGCTGCTTAATGCCTGGGTGGACGCCCTTGAACGGCGCGACCCGTTCCCCACCCGCCATCTGCATGTGCTGGCGGATCATCATGGCAACCGTTCGCCCCGCGCCAATCCGCTCGCCCGCGGCGCGGTGATAGGCCTGACGCTGGAGCAGGGACCGGATGCGCTGGCCCGGCTCTACCTGGCTACCCTGCAGGCCATTGCCTACGGCACCCGCCATATTATCGACGCCATGAACCAGGCCGGTCATCATATTACCCGGCTGCTGATCTGCGGCGGCGCCACCAAAAATCCCCTCTGGCTGCGCGAATACGCCAACGTCACCGGCTGCGATATCGAGCTGTCGGCCGAGGATGACGCCGTCACTCTCGGCGCGGCCTTGTTGGGCGCGGTGGCGGCCGGTGTCTTTCCCACCCTGACCGACGCGGCGCGCGCGTTGGTGCGTCCCGGCGAGGTGATCCGCGCCGATGCGGGCAGCGCGGCATTCCATCAGGCGAAATACCAGGTTTACCTGCGGCTTTATGACGATGCGCAGCGGGCCGAAAACGACATGCGCGTTTGGCGCTGACCTTATTATTTACCAGGAGCAAACCATGTTGAAATTTACCCTTCCGCCTTCACCGGCGATGATCCAGGCAGGCAATCGGGAAGTGTTGCTGGTCGCCAATGCCGATTTGCGTGAACCGGCTAATGTCACCTGTTGGCCGACCCAGCAGGATTATGAACAAAAGCTGCAGGCGGCGCTGGAAAAGCTGGGATACCGCATCAAGCGCGCCCATCCGATCCATGCCGATCGCGGCCATGGCTTTATCAGCAGCCAGAAAGAAGGCGGCGATTTGTTCGCCGCCATTGACCCCGACGCGCCAGTTATCGTGCTGCTGACCGCGTGGCAGTATTCCCATCATATCGCGCCGTCGCTGGCGCATCATCGCGGCCCGGTATTACTGCTGGCCAATTTCGACGGCACCTGGCCGGGCCTGGTGGGTATGCTTTGCATGGCGGGCACCCTGACCAGCCTGGGCGCCGCCTATTCCCGCCTGTGGTCGGAAAATTTTGACGACGAGTTGTTCTACCAGGGATTAAGCACCTGGCTGCGCGACGGCGCGTTGAGCCATAAGACCGGCTATTTGCGCGATATCGCGCCCACCCATGCGCTGATGGCAAGCCCGGCCGGGCAAATCGGCCGGGCGGCGGGGGAATATATCCTGCGTCATAAGGCGATTATCGGCCTGTTCGATACCTTTTGCATGGGCATGATTAATGGGGTCTTTCCGCAGCAGGCGCTGGTAAACGCGGGCATCCCGCTGGAATCCCTGTCGCAATCGGCGCTGTTGGTGGAAATGGCCAAGGTGCCGGCGTCATTGCGCGAGGAGTGCCTCGCCTGGTATGAGCAGCGCGGCATGACATTTGACTTCGGCACGGACGGCGCCCAGTCGCTGACGCGTGAGCAGGTATTGGAACAGTGCGCGATGATGATTGCCATGGCGCGTTTCGTGCAGCGCTTCGGTCTGGCGGCGGTGGGGGTGCAATATCAGCAGGGCCTGAAGGATTGCTGCGCCGCGTCCGATTTTGCCGAAGGCGCTATCGGCAACGCCGAGCGGTTTCCCATCCCGGATGAGCAGGGCGGGATTATCTGGCCGGGCAAGGCCATTCCCTGCATCAATGAAGTGGATATGGGCAGCGCCATCCCGCAGGTGATGATGTGGCGCCTGCTGGATGGCCTGGGCCTGCCCGCCGAGACCACCCTGCACGATATCCGCTGGGGCAGCGACTACCAGGGTACGTTTTATTGGGATCTGGAAATCTCCGGCGCGGTGCCGTTTGCCCACCTGAAGGGCGGTATCGCCGGGGCCACCGGTTATCGTCAGCCGGCGATGTTTTTCCCCTACGGCGGCTCCACCATCGCCGGGCAGGGCAAAGCCGGGCGTTTTATCTGGGCGCGCGCCCATTACGAAGGCACGCAGGTGGTCATGCATATGGGCACCGGCACCGCCGTTGAGCTGCCGCCGGAGGAATTCGAGCGCCGCCGCCGCGCCACCAACTATGAATGGCCGCTGCTGAATGCGGTGCTGGACGGCATCGGGCGCGACGATCTGATGGCGGGCCATCAAAGCAACCATTTGACGCTGGCCTATGTGGATCAGGATCTGCTGGGCGAGGTCTATCAGGCGTTTGTCGCCCAGGCCTTGACGCTCGGCGTGCGGGTACGGGCGGCGGGCAGCGCGGTTGATCTGCTGGCGGGGCCACGGGCATGACGCAATCGGCGCGGGATGGGCAAAAATACGCCGGCATTTGGCCGGTGATGTTAACGCCCTTTGACGAACGGGGCGAGATTGACTGGGCGTCGCTGGAAAAGCTGGTGGAGTGGTATCTGGCGGCCGGGGTGCACGGCCTGTTCGCCGACTGCCAGTCGAGCGAGATGTTTTTCCTCAGTGATAAAGAATCACGCGAACTGGTCGGGCGCATCGTCGCCCAGGTGGACGGACGCGTGCCGGTCGTGGCGTCGGGACACACCGCCAGCGGGCTGAGCCAGCAGGTGGAACAGCTCGGCGCCATGGCGCAGACCGGCATTGACGCTTTGATCCTGATAAGCAACCGTCTGGCGCTGCAAGGCGAGAGCGATGAAAAAACGCTGGCTACCCTGCAACGACTGACGCAACAGCTGCCGGCGACGCTGGATTTAGGTATTTACGAATGTCCCTGGCCGTATAAACGCCTGCTGTCGGATGAGATTATCCGCTGGTGCGCGTTAAGCGATCGCTACACCTTTATCAAGGACACCAGTTGCCATTTGCCCACCATGCGGCGCCGGCTGGCGCTGACGCAGGGTTCCCGGCTGCACCTGGCCAACGCCAACAGCCAAACCCTGCTGGCATCCTGGCAGGCGGGTTGCCACGCCTACAGCGGCGTGATGGCCAATTTCCATCCGCAGCTCTATGTCTGGCTCTATGAAAACTGGCATGGCCAGCCGCA
Organism: Sodalis sp. C49; assembly: GCF_046352915.1. Classification (NCBI taxonomy): domain Bacteria; kingdom Pseudomonadati; phylum Pseudomonadota; class Gammaproteobacteria; order Enterobacterales; family Bruguierivoracaceae; genus Sodalis; species Sodalis sp. C49. The sequence continues at coordinate 3,771,068 of NZ_CP163303.1, forward strand.
ACAGGCGCGGCGGGTGGCTGATTATCTCGCCACCGCCGCCCTGATCGAGAGCCTGGATTATCCCGCCTGCGCTAAATACTGGCAGCGGGAACTGGGCAACTTCACTACCATGCAGTGCCGGGTGCGCGGCATCGGCGCGTTCAACGACAGCTTTTTCCCGGCGGCGGTGGACAGCATGGCGCGCCTGGGCGACGAAATACGGCAACTGGTGCTCCCGCAGTAAACCCGACGCCGGCCACAAGAGTTTTAAGACGATCTTTGCCCTACGCCCGTGGCGCGCGGCTGCGCGCCACAACCTATAACCTGTCCGGCCCAGGCGGGACAGATAAGAAATAATGAGGAACCCATGTCTATTTCTCTTGATATAACCCAAGACCGCAAACTGCTCGACAGGTCGAATATTCGCCGGGTGGTGATCTCCAGCTGGATTGGCAATACCATCGAATTTTATGACTTCCTGCTGTACGGGCTGGCCAGCGCCCTGGTGTTCGGCAAAATATTTTTCCCGACCATCAGCCCGCTGGCGGCGATGCTGGCGTCGTTCGCCACCTTCGGCGTCGGGTTTATCGCCCGGCCGCTGGGCGGTATTTTTTTCGGCCATATGGGCGATACCCTGGGCCGTAAATACACGCTGATGATTACCCTGGGCGGCATGGGGGTGGCGACGTTCCTGGTCGGCTGCCTGCCTACCTGGGCGCAAATCGGCGTCTGGGCGCCCATTCTGCTCGTCGTGCTGCGCTTTACCCAGGGTTTCCTGGTCGGCGGCGAGTGGGGCGGCGCCATGCTGATGGTGGTGGAAAGCGCGCCGGCCAACCGGCGCGGCCTGTTGGGGTCCATCCCGCAAACCGGCGGCTTTTCCGGCCAGCTGCTGGCCACCGGGATTTTTGCGCTCATCACGTTGTTGCCGGAAGATCAACTGATGTCGTGGGGCTGGCGTATTCCCTTTATGCTGAGCTTCGCCCTGGTGCTGGTCGGCCTGTATATGCGCCGCCGCCTGGAAGAAACGCCGGTATTTCAAGCGGTGCAACGACGCGAGCGGCAAAATCCCACCACCGCGCCCGGCGAAAAAGCCAGCAGCCCGGTGGTGGAGGTGGTGCGTCACCAATGGCGCAGCATTCTGCTGATCATGGTGTTGCGCTTTGCCGAAAGCGTGCCGTTCTTTCTGGCCACGGTATTTGCCGTTTCGTACGCCACCTCGCAGTTGGGGGTGGATAAGCAAACCATGCTCAATGTGGTGATGACCACCTGCGTGCTGGCGTTTCCGATGCATGCGTTCTTCGGCATGCTGTCCGACAGGGTCGGCCGTCGTCCTATCTATATCTTCGGCGCGCTGTTCGCCGCCGCCATGGCGTTTCCGTTTTTCTGGCTGCTCGAAAGCGGCTCGTTTGTCCTGATGGTGTTGGGGTATATCCTGCTGATCAATATCGCCCATAATTCCATTAACGCCGTACAGCCGGCCTTCTTTACCGAACTGTTCGGCCCCAAGGTGCGCTACAGCGGCGCGTCCATCGGCGCGCAGCTGGGCGCGATCGTCGCCGGCGGGTTTACTCCTTTTATCGCCAAGGGACTGACCGCGCTGGATCATGACGACTGGACCTATGTGGCGACGTACGTGGTGATTGCCGCGCTGGTGGCTGCCTACGCCGCCTGGCGCGCGCCGGAGACCTCGCGTCGCGACCTGACGCTCGATCACTGATTGCCGGGGCGGTGCAACGGATCTTCCCCTGCCAGGGGGTTTGCCCGCCGTTTAATTTTCCGTCCGCCGTTCGCCGTTTTTTCCGGCGGCCGGCGGCGTTGCCCCTGGCTGTATCGTAACGTCATCATGGCGTTAACACTTTCGCCTCGATCCTGCTCACACTTCATAACAAAACCCTTTGCCAGCCCATCTGCCGTTAGCTAAATTGCTAACTCGACTTAGCAAGAAATGAGACGTTGACGCCGTCCGCAGGAATATCACGGCGCCATTATCTTCCTGGCGCCCGATGCTTCCTTTTATATGACGGGCTGCAGCCTGAACGTCGATGGCGGCGGGTCCGTCTGGTAATGATTCCCTCTATCCATAAGGAATGAGTTATGTCTATCTTAACTGATTCAACATTGGCCGACGCCGGCACCAGCGCAGAGGCAAAAAAGGCGCAGAATAAAAAATTGATGACGGTGCTCGGTTCGGGGCTGAGCGGCACCACCATCGAATTTTATGATTTTTTTATTTACGGCACCGCCGCCGCGCTGGTGTTCCCGAAATTATTCTTTCCCAATCTCACGCCGTTTATGGGTCTGATCGTTTCTTTTCTTACCCTGTCGATTACCTTTGTCAGCCGGCCTATCGGCGCCATCGTTTTTGGTCATTACGGCGATAAAATCGGCCGTAAAAAATCGCTGGTGCTGTCGCTGATGATCATGGGCGCCTCGACATTCTGTATCGGCCTGGTGCCCAGCTACGCCGCCATCGGCAATCTGGCGCCGCTGCTGCTGATTTTCCTGCGCTTGTGCCAGGGATTCGCCATCGGCGGCGAGTGGGGCGGCGCCACCACGCTGGTCACGGAATACGCGCCGGTGCACCGGCGCGGTTTTTTCGGCACCTTTGTCCAGTTGGGCAATGTGCTGGGGCTGTTTATCGCCACGGCGGTGTTTGCCATCGTCGCCTGGCTGCCGGAACCGCAGCTGATGAGCTGGGGATGGCGCATTCCGTTCCTGCTCAGCGTCGCCCTGTTGTTTGTCGGCCTGTATATCCGCTCGAAAATTGAAGAAACGCCGGTATTTACCGAAGGCAAAGCCACCGGCCAAAAACATGATTTCCCGATTATCGCGGTACTGAAATACCATTGGCGTGCGGTGCTGACCGCCATGGGCATGCGCATGGGCGAAATCGTGCTCGGCTGGCTGACCGTGGCGTTTTTTATGTCCTATGTCACCCGGCAATTAAACTTCAGCCGCGAAACCGCCCTCAACGGCTTATTGCTGGCCAGTTTTGTCGGTATTTTTACCTTCCCGTTTTTCGGTTATCTGTCGGATAAAATCGGCCGGCGGCCGGTGTATCTGGCCGGCGCGGCTATTACGCTGATTTTTGCGTTTCCGTTGTTTTGGATGATCGATACCGGCTCGGTGAAAATGTTCTATTTCGCCACCACCTTTTGTTATTCCGTCGGCCTGGGCATGATGTTTAGCGTGCAGCCGGCCTTTTTTTCCGAATTATTCGATACCAATGTGCGTTATACCGGCGTGTCGCTGGGGTTCCAATTGGCCAATATTGTCGGCGGCCTGACGCCGATGATCGGTACCCTGCTGATTGCCTGGTCCGGCGGCGATTCCTGGCCGGTATCGCTATTCTTAGCCGTCATGGCGACGATTACCATTTGCTGCGTGTGTATTACCAAGGAGAGCTATCGGGCGGATCTGTCCGCGATAAAAGAGCGCTGAACCTGATCAATATGACGAAAATAACCCGGCGGCGCTATTTTCATTACGCCACCGGCGAGTCGCTATTGCAAAGCAGCGCTGAGCGCGAGGCGATCTTGACATTCGTTGCCGGGCTCATTGCCCGGCAACGGACGCAGAAAGCGCGGCAACAGAGTGTGACACTCTGACCGGAATGGACGCATCCGCGCCGTCAGGAGGGGAAAAACCACTTTTTATTGAGCAAGGCGTGAGTATTTGGCGTAATTATCCGCTGATTCGAGTTAGCCAGTCCGTTATACTGCGTTATCTACAGAATTCGATAACAGGATTAACCGATAAGATGGCCAAGACCGTAGAGCAGATAGCCAAAGCGCTGGGTATTTCAATCACCACCGTTCGCCTGGTGCTTAACGGTAAAGCCGGGCAATATCGTATCAGCGCCAAAACGCAAAGCAGGATTGCCAGCTACGTGGGCGAATACGGTTATACCATTAATCATGCCGCCCGCAGCCTGAAGCTGAACAAAACCGATACCCTGGGGCTGATTATTCCCAGGTTATCCAATCTGTTTTTCTCCACCCTGGCGGAAAAACTGGAAATCCGCTGCCGCGAGGCGGGCTATCAACTGACCACCAGCTGTACCTATAGCGATACCGAACGCGAAAATACCCTGGTGGAAACCATGCAGCAGCGCAATGTCGACGGGCTGTTCGTGGTGCCCTCGTCATTGCCGGCGCAAAATCACCATATCAAGCGTTTTACCAAACCCCTGGTCTTTCTCGATCGCGATTTCAGCGACAGCGCGGTATCGCTGGTGGTCAGCGATAACGTCAACGGCAGCGCGGCGTTAACCCATGCCATGATTGATGCCGGGACATTGCCGCTGTTTTTTATGGCCGGCGATATGCAGCAGCCGACCATAAAACAGCGCTTACAGGGCTTTACCGAGACCCTGGCCGCCCATGGCATCAGCGAAAACGCGGACTGGGTGCTGACCGCCCAGCATAACCGGCGCGAAGACGGCCAGCTGCTGATGCAGCGTTTTTTCGAATTGCACCAGGATGCGCCGCCGGCCTTTATCGCCTCGTCGCTGCCGGTACTTGAAGGCGCGCTTAACGTCTTGCGCGAACATTATGGCTATATTCCCGCCGAGATGAATATCGGTACTTTCGATGAGCATCCCATGTTGGGTTTTTTACCCAATAACACCTGGTCGATGCGCCAGGACGAGGATGCCTGGGTCGAGCATGCGTTCCAGGCGATGACGCAGGCCATGGAGGGCGAAACGGCGCCGGTCAAGTCGGTCATTCCCATGACGCTTAAGCACCGCCGGCGGGCGGCGTTCTGTCAGCAGGCCCAGGGCAAGGCCGATCCGGCCGGGCAAGCTTAAACTCCCCCGGTTGCCGGCGTGGCGGCTTATAGGGTATGGGCGCGGCCGGCCTTGTTTTTATGCCGGGAACCGCCGGGGCTGTTGGCGCCGCTGTGCAGCATACGTTCGCGCGGTGAATCGGCGGATTTATCGCTATCCTTGCGCAGATAATCATACGGCAACAGCAGAGTATCCAGCACCGCCGAGAACGGCAGATCGATAAGCGCCAGCGGCACCATGGCCCAACTGGTATCCTCATCCCGGATGACATTCACACTGGCGCGGGTACCCGGATAATAACCCTGGTCGGGCCCGGTGTGGCTCATCACGCTTGAGCACCCGTTGCTGGCCAGCAACGCGCAGCCTGTTGTCAGAATGAATAATACTTGTTTCAACATGATTCCTATACATCCATTAGGGGGGTAATTTTACTAACGCTATGCATTCCGCCCGGTATTGCGGTAAGTATTCCCTACTGCCGTTATCAGTGTAATGGATATTCAGCCCGTGACTTGCAGTTTTTGCTAAATGAAGGAGATTTTTTTCTTATTGACGCTTGAAAATGCCGCGGCCGGCTCCATTTTATTAATGTGACCCCAGATAAGTACGCCGTAAGGGTATTTAGGTCACTGACCTGTCCATCCGGAAGGTTGTTTGTCACCTCGCTGAATGTTGGAGGCTGTTGTATGCGTAATTTTGATCTGTCACCCCTGTACCGTTCCGCTATTGGCTTTGATCGGCTGGTAAATCTGCTTGAATCAGGGCAAAGCCAGGGCAATGGCGGTTATCCCCCCTACAATGTTGAACTGGTTAATGAAAACCAGTACCGCATTGCCATCGCCGTAGCCGGTTTCGCCGAACATGAGCTGGATATTACCGCCCATGATAATTTATTAACGGTTAAAGGCGCTCATGCGCAAGAACCCGCCGAGCGGAACTATTTATACCAGGGGATTGCCGAACGCAATTTCGAGCGCAAATTCCAATTGGCCGAGCATATTCAAATTAAAGGCGCCAATCTGGAAAACGGCTTGCTCTATATTGATTTAGAACGCGTTGTGCCGGAAACACTAAAGCCGCGGCGTATCGAAATCAATTAAACCGATCGCGGCCGATCGCCGCGATAATGTAATAACATCCGCCTGCCGTAACCGGGGGCTAACCCAGCCACGGGTTGGGGAAAATAATCTCGCTTCATAGAAGGAGTTAATACCATGCGTAATTACGATCTGTCACCTTTACTGCGTCAGTGGATCGGTTTCGATAAATTAGCCAGCACCATGCAGGGCAATCAGGAAGCCTTTAGCTTCCCGCCGTATAATATTGAAAAAAGCGATGATAACCATTATCGCATCACCCTGGCGCTGGCGGGCTTTAAGCAAGAAGAGCTCACGCTTGAAGTGGAAGGGCCGCGCCTGACCATTGCCGGCAAGCCCACCCCGCCCGAACGCGAGGTTGAATATTTGCATCAGGGGCTGGTCTGCAAAGAATTCTCCCTGAGCTTCACCCTGGCGGAACATATGACGGTAACGCAGGCGGAGTTCGTTAACGGGCTGCTGCATATTGCGCTGGAACGCCATGTGCCGGAATCCCTGCAGCCGCGCAAGATCGCCATCGGCGACGCCCAGCCCCAGGTGCTTGAGCATCAGGCTGAAGCCCCGGCGGCCGGCCAGTAATAACACCGGTCTTGATCGTGAAAACGCCGCGCGGAGTTACCGCGCGGCGTTTTCGCTCATTAAAAACCGCGGCTAGCTGCGCCGCGGCCAGGTTATTGGCCAGCGCTGCCCGCCGTTTCCCGAAACGCCCGCTCCACCTCTTGCGCCAATATCGCGATGCCCCGCTCGATTTTATCGGCGTCGGGCACATAATTCATACGCATACACTGCTGCGCATGCGGCCACTCGGTTTCCAGCCCGGGGAAAAAATAATGCCCCGGCACCATCAGCACACCGCGCTGTTTAAGCCGCTGGTAGAGGGTCTCGGTGGTAATCGGCAGGTTCTGGAACCATAGCCAGAGGAAAATCGCCCCTTCCGGCGTGTGGATAAGGCAACGCTCCGGCGGCAGGTAGCGGCGCAGGATGGCTATGGTTTCCCGCACCCGTTGTTGATAGAACGGGCGGATCACCGTTTGCGACAGGCGCATTAAATCGCCGCGCCGGATCATCTCGGCGGCCAGCGCCGGGCCGAGCCCGCCCGGCGCCAGGCTGATAATGCCGTTCATATTGCTGACGGCGTCGATAACCTCTTCATTGGCAATGATAATACCGCAGCGCGCCCCCGGCAGGCCCAGCTTGGACAGGCTCATGCACAGGATAATATTGGGATTCCACAACGGCGCGGCCTGGCTGAAGATAATGCCGGGAAACGGCAGGCCGTAGGCATTATCAATCAGCAGGGGCACCTGATGCTGGCGGGCCAGCGCGTCAAGGCGCAGCAGCTCCTGGTCGGTAATCACGTTGCCGGTGGGGTTGGTCGGTCTGGAAACACAAATCAGCCCGATATCCCCGCCCACTTTTAAATGTTCGAAATCCACATGATATTTGAACTGGCCGTCCGGCAACTGCGCAATGGTCGGCTTGGCGGCGACAAACATATCCTCCTCCAGCCCGGCATCGGCATAACCCAGGTATTCCGGCGCCAGGGGAAACAACACCCGCCGCAGGCCGCCGTCCGCGCCGCGCCCGGCAAACAGGTTGAAGAGGTAGAAAAAAGCGCTTTGGCTGCCGTTGGTCAGCGCGATATTGCGCGTGGTCACCGGCCAGCCCAGCTCCTGGCGCAGCATGGCCGCCAACGCGGTCAGCAGCGCGTTTTTGCCCTGGGGGCCGTCGTAGTTGCACAGAGCTTCGCCCAGGGTGCCGTCGGCCAGCATGGACTGGCACAGCGCGTGAAAATAACGCTCCATTTCGGGGATGGCGGCGGGGTTGCCGCCGCCGAGCATAATGGCGTCCGGTGCGCGCAGGCCATCGTTCATATCGGCCATCAGCTGGGTGATGCCGGAATGGCGGGTGAATTTTTTACCGAAAAGCGAGTAGGTCATAAAGTGGGTTCGGATAATATTAACGTAAGCCTGAGTGTTACCATACCGTGTGCGTCACGCCAGGCAACCGCTATTTTATTACTGCCATTTTAGTATTCTTAATTTACTAATGGTTATAAGAAATATAATTTCATTCTTAGACACTTTCGTAATACAAAATGTACCCTTTGCCCCATTGTGCAGACCGCCCGCACTTCTTTTGTCAGGAGCATCAGGTCATTATGTCGCATCGATATCAAAAAACAGCGGGTCTCCTGGTCATGGCGACCCTGGCCACAGCCGCGCTGCTGTCCTTGCCCGCCCGGGCCGACATCCTTAAGGAAGGCATTACGCCCGCCAGCGACGCCAGCCTGGCGCCGGCCGCCGCCCGGCTACGTCAGGACACCATCGTCGCGGGTATTTCCGAGCCTCAGGGTATCTTCAACCCTTATTTTTTTACCAACGGCTGGGACGAAAACGTCACCAACGTGATTTTCGCCCGCCTGATCGGCTGGGACAGCCAGGGCAAACTGGTGCCGGAACTGGCGGAGTCCTGGAACGTCAGCGCGGATAATAAAACCTATACCATTAAACTCAAGCCCAACTTGAAATATAGCGATGGCTCGCCGCTTACCGCCGAAGACGTGGCCTTCACCCTGACGCTGCTCTACGATCCGGCCTATGACGGCGAATACGATATCACCCTGGCCCATATCGCCGGCGGCGAAGAGTATAAAGCCGGCAAAGCCCAAACGGTCAGCGGCATCAAGGTGATCGATCCGCTGACCATCAGCGTCGCCACCACCGAACCGGGCGCCACCACCTTATCGACCATTGGCGGGCCAGTGCTGTCGAAAGCCTACTACGGCAAGGATTATTTGCCGGGTAAGCTGGATTACCTGCGCACTCTGCACGGTAAACCGCTCGGCAACGGCCCCTATATTTATGAGAAATATATCCCGGGCCAGGAAATCCGTTTCCACGCCAATCCCAATTATTTCGCCGGTAAACCGCCGATGGCGCGCTTTATTTACCGCGTAACCAATCCCGCTACAAATTTCCAGCTGTTCCAGACCGGCGAAACCGACTACGATAATTTTACCTCCAAGCCGGATGACATCGAGCAATTGCAGCTGTTGGGTTTTGCCAATATCAACCTGTACGGCTCCAGCGATTACAGCATGGTCGGCTTCAATCATCAACGGCCCTATCTGCATGACGTCAAGGTGCGCCAGGCGCTGATTTACGGCCTGGACCGGCAGAAGCTCATCAGCGTGGTCTACCAGGGCTACGGCAAGGTGGCGAACGAGCCTATCGCGCCGATTTCCTGGGCCTACGATCCCAATGGCGTCAACGACTATGCTTATAACCCGGAGAAAGCGAAGCAATTGCTGGACGAAGCGGGCTGGAAGGTCGGTCCGGACGGCATTCGCGTCAAGGACGGCAAGCGGCTGGAACTGACGCTTTTGGCGGTAAAAAAACTGCTTAACGACGCGCTGTTGCCTATCGCCAAGGAAAACTATCGCCAGATAGGTATTCTGCTGCGCCCCGAAGTGCTGGATTTCAACGCTCTGCTGGCGCGCCAAAAAACCGGCAACTTTGATCTGGTTTCCTACAGCACCAGCACCCTGAACGATCCCCATGACGGCGTACGTGAGTTCCAGACCCGCGAATCCAAGCTGGGCTATAGCAATCCCCAGGTGGATAAGCTGGTGGCCCAGGCTAATGCCACCCTGGACAACGCCGGACGCAAACCGATCTATCATCAGCTTTACCAGACCCTGGCGGAGGATCCGCCGGTGATCCTGCTCGGATACCGGTATATTCTGTCCGCCAGCAGCGCGCGGGTGACCGGCTTTAAACCCGATATCTACAACGGCCTGGTAGGCAGCCTGCCCCAGGTGCGGTTGGCGAAATAACCGCTTATCCGCTCCGCCGGCGTGGCCGGGGCGGATAGGGATAGCCTATGCGAAACTTTATTATCCGCCGCCTGTTGCAAACCATCCCCATGCTGTTGCTGGCGTCGTTGCTGATTTTTTTTATTTTCGCGCTGACGCCCGGCGATTTTATTGATGGCAATATTACCCTGACCCTGCAGCGGGCGGCTGAGCTAAAAGCCCTGTATGGGCTGGATCAACCCATGCTGTTGCGTTATCTGCGCTGGCTGGGGCAACTGCTGCAGGGTAATCTGGGTTATTCGTTACAATACCAGATCCCGGTCAGCACCCTGCTCAATCAGTATATTTGGCACTCCTTCCTGCTGGCGACGGTGGCGATGGTAATGTATTGGGGCATCGCACTGGCGGTGGGCGTGGCCTCGGCGGTCAAACCCTACTCGCTGTTCGATCATCTGGTAACGGTGCTGATTTTCGCCGCCATGTCGTTTCCGACGTTTTTCCTTTGCCTGTTGCTGATTAAATGGTTTGCCGTGGACTTGCATTGGTTGCCGGTGGGCGGAATGCTGCGTACCGGCAGCGAGGCGCGGGGTATGCAATGGGTACTGGAAGTGGCGGCGCATCTGGCGCTGCCGGTGATTGCGCTGGTAATGCTGCAGGCCGGCAGCCTGACGCGCTATTTTCGCGCCAGCATGCTGGATGTTATCCGCATGGATTATATCCGCACCGCGCGCGCCAAGGGGCTGCGCGAGCATACCGTTATCCTGCGGCACGCCCTGCGCAATGCGCTGTTGCCGATTATCACCCTGTTGGGTTTTGAACTGCCTGGGCTGTTTTCCGGCGCGCTTATTACCGAAAAAATCTTTAACTGGCCCGGCGCCGGCCATATACAGCTCGACTCGCTGTCGGCGCGCGACTATCCCGTGCTGATGGGGTTTACCATGTTCCTGGCGGTGCTGACCATTTTGGGTAATTTGCTGGCGGACGTGCTGTACGCCTGGGTAGATCCACGTATTCGCCTGAGGTCATGATGGCTGTTTCCCTGTTCACCTCGCGCCGACGCTGGCGCAAGGCCGGCCTGCCCGCGCTGGCGATGACGTCGCCCTCGCCGCTTGCCGCGTCCTGGCGCCGGCTGCGGCGCAATCCGCTGGCGATGCTTTGCCTGGTGCTGCTGGTGGCCATGGGCATCTGGTGCACTGCCGGCCCCTGGTTTTCGCCCTGGGCCGACGATGCCACCGACGCGCTGATGATTAACCATGCCCCCGGCGCCGACCATTGGCTGGGCACCGACTTCCTGGGCCGCGATATCTATACGCGTCTGCTGCTGGCGGGGCGTATTTCCCTAACCGTTGGGCTGGTGTCCATGGTGCTGTCGGTGACGCTGGGGTATCTGCTGGGGGCATTGGCCGGTTATCTCGGCGGCTGGACCGATAGGCTGATTATGCGTTTCGCCGATTTGCTGATGACCATCCCCAGCCTGCCGCTGTTGATTATTATGGGCGCGATGTTGTCCGAGCTGGGCATCTCGCCGGATTACCGCATCTATATGGTGATGATAATGCTCAGCCTGCTGGGCTGGCCGTCCCTGGCGCGCCTGGTGCGCGGACAGATCCTCTCGCTGCGCGAGCGGGATTTTATGCTGGCCACAGAAGTGCTGGGACTATCGACCCGTCGGCGCATCCTCGGCCATCTGCTGCCTAATACCGTGCCAATCCTGATTGTGGTGGCCACCATGGGAGTGGCTAATGCCATACTGAGCGAATCGGCGCTCAGCTATCTTGGTCTGGGCGTGGTGCCGCCCACGCCCTCGTGGGGCAATATGATGGACGCGGCCAACAGCCTGATAGATTTCCAGCGGCGGCCCTGGCTGTGGATGCCGCCCGGCGTCGCTATTTTTGTCACGGTGATCGCCATTAACATTTTGGGCGACGGGCTGCGTGACGCCCTTGACCCGAAAATGAAGCGGCGGTGAACCCGATGGCATTACTTTCCTTTCAGCAACTGTCCGTCTCCTTTAACAGCGACCAGGGCAGGGTAAAGGCGGTACAGGACCTGTCGTTTTGTATTGAGGCGGGCCAAACGGTGGGGGTGGTGGGCGAATCCGGCTGCGGCAAGAGTGTCACCGCCATGGCGCTGATGGGGCTGCTGCCGCGTCCGGACGCGACTATCGAGCATGGCGCTATCCTGCTTGACGGGCAGGATTTGCTGACCCTGCGTCCGCGGCAGATGACCGATCTGCGTGGTAACCTGATGTCGATGATTTTCCAGGAACCCATGACGGCGCTCAATCCGGTGCTAACCATCGGCGAACAACTGATGGAACCTTTGATTCGCCATCGTGGCGAATCGCCGCGCGACGCCTGGCGACAGTCCATCGCCCTGATCGGCGAGGTGGGGCTGGCGCGGGCGGAAAGCCTGATGCACAGCTACCCGCACCAGCTCTCCGGCGGCATGCTCCAGCGCATCATGATCGCCATGGCCATCGGCTGCCGGCCGAAGCTGTTGATAGCCGACGAGCCCACCACCGCGCTGGATGTCACGGTGCAGGCGCAAATTCTGGCATTATTGCGCCAGCAGGCGCAGCGCAACCATATGGCGATGATGTTGATTACCCATGATCTGGGCGTGATTGCGCAGATGGCGCAGCATGTGGTGGTGATGTACGCCGGGCGCATTGTAGAACAGGGCCCGACCCGCCGGATACTGGCGCATCCCCTGCATCCTTATACCCGTGGGCTGATTGCCTCCCGGCCGGTGCCGGGCCAGCGTCGCCGCCGGCTGTACTCCATTCCCGGCCAGGTGCCGGATTTATCGGCCCTGCCGCCGGGCTGCGCCTTTGCCGGCCGTTGCGATATGGCCACCGGGCGCTGCCTTGAGTCCGTGCCGCCGCTGGCCGGCGGCCTGGAACGGCAGTCGGCCTGTTTTTATTCCACCCCCCAAGCAACCAAAGTGTAGCCCGCCATGAATAACGGACCGTTGATCGCAGTGCGGCGCCTGAAAAAGTACTTTCCTATTAATGACGGGTTGTTCGGCCAGGCCACCGGCGTGGTGCATGCGGTGGATGATGTCAGTTTCACTATCCGCCGGGGAACGATTTTTGGCCTGGTGGGCGAGTCCGGCAGTGGCAAAACCACGGTGGGGCGCACGTTGCTGGGGCTGTATCCGGCAAGCGGAGGCAGCGTAATTTTTTATGATAACAATCGCCCGGATGATGGCAAAAACTTTCCCGCTGATGATCGCCCCCGCCACGGCCATGGCACGGCGCCGGCCGGCCAGGCGCCGGAGAGGGCGGGTAACGGACGGGAACTGACCGGCATGAGTTCGCGGCAGTGGCAATCGCTGCGCCCGAAAATGCAGCTGGTATTCCAGGATCCCTATAGTTCGCTTAATCCCCGGCTACGGGTGGGCGACGCCATCGGCGAGGCCTTGCTGGAACATGGCCTGGCGGATAAACATGCCGTGCGCGATCGGGTGGTGCGGATTATGGAAACCTGCGGCCTTTCCGCCCAACACTACGATCGTTTTCCCCATGAGTTTTCCGGCGGCCAGCGTCAACGTATCGGCATCGCCCGGGCCCTGATCCTGCAACCGGACTTTATCGTCGCCGATGAGCCTATCTCCGCGCTGGATGTGTCCATCCAGGCGCAAATCATCAATCTATTTGCCGATCTGCGTGACGATCTCGGGGTGACTTTTTTATTTATTTCCCATGACCTGGGGGTGGTGGAACATCTTTGCGATGATGTGGCGGTGATGTACCTGGGGCAAATCGTGGAGCGGGCCGATCGGGACAGTTTATTCCGGCGGCCCTTGCATCCTTATACCCAAGCCCTGCTGGCCGCGGTGCCTACCCTGGATGTCGACGCGCCGCCGCGGCCCATCGCTCTGGGCGAGCCGCCCAGTCCGGCCGAGCCGCCGCCGGGCTGCCGCTTCCATACCCGCTGCCCTTACGCAACCGATCTTTGCCGCCGCCAGCCGCCCGTGCTGCTGGAGGCGGCGCCGGGACACAGCGTATCATGCCATTATGCCGGGGTCGGCTCACAAGCCTGAGCGGCCTCTGCGTCGGCCCGCCGCGCCGGCATACCCCGCCGCGCCGGCATACCCCGCCGCGCTTTTGTTAGGGCGCTTTCAGATAAGATCCAGACCGCGCAATTCGGTCTTCAGGTAGGCGTAATAGATGGGGGCGGCCACCAGCCCCTCCAGTCCAAACGCCGCTTCAAACACCAGCATGGCCAGCAGCAGCTCCCAGGATTTGGCCTGGATGCGATTGCCGACAATCTCGGCGTTGAGGAAATATTCCAGCTTATGGATCAGCATCAAATATACCAGCACCACGCCCGCTATCGGCAGCGAGACGGAGAGCGCCGAGATAATCATCAGGAAATTGGATATCAGGTTGCCGATAATCGGCAGCAGGCCAAAGATAAAGGTGGCCACCACCAGCGTCTTGGATAACGGCAGATGCACCTTGAACAGCGGAAAAATCACCAGCAGCAGGATAGAGGTCAGGATGGTATTGACCAGCGAAATCTTGATCTGGGCAAACACGATATTACGAAAAGAGCTGGATAAATTCTGTACGCGCTGCAGCATTTGCTCGCGAAAATAGGTGGTGCGTCCCGATGGCTTATTCAATGAGATAATCGCGCCGATAATCAGCCCGATAAGGATGGTGATTAAGCCGTGCAAAAAACTGCGTCCCATATTGCGGATGGTAATGAGGTTTTTTTCCACCACGGCGAAAACCTGGTTTTTCAGCTCTTCCGCGCTGTCCGGCAGGTAGGCTGGCAATATATCGGGCAGACGATTTTTGACGCCGGAGAAAATGCGGTTGGTTTCGGCGGTTAAATCAATGCCGCGCTGGATATTCGAGGTCAGGAAACTGACCAGGCTGACAATGGATAGCGTCATGACAATCACTACCACGGCGGCGATGATGCTGACCACGACCCAGCGCGCCCGGCCGCCGATGATGCGCTCAAACCAGGGCGTAAGGGCGAAAATGATTTCATAGGCCAGGAACCCCGCGACAAAACAGGGAAATAAGTGCAAAGGGATAATGATCGCAATAAACAGCAACATCAACACAAAGGTGCTGATTTTGATGTGAGTATGACTAATAGTCATTATTGTTCCTTTCCATACCGCTTGATTCCATTTTATCGCATACCATAAAAAAGCATAGCGTAGCGCTGATGCCGGCAACGTTTATTTTAGCGGCCATGATACGCTTTTCCCGCCCGGGTGGACGGGGAATCGTTATGTAAAGGCGATGGGAGCAAGGGTTATTTGATGACCTGGGGATTAACGCAGTTTTCCCTAATCCGGCCGGTAAGGGCGTTGATCAGATTATCCACCGCGGTGGCGGCCATTTGATAGCGGGTTTCATCGGTGGCGGAGCCCACATGCGGCATGGCCACCACGTTCGGCAGGCGCAGCAGCGGCGAATCCACCGGCAGCGGTTCCTGCTCGTAGACATCCAGGCCGGCGCCGCGGATGGTACGGTTTTCCAGCGCCTCGATAAGCGCCGCTTCGTCCACTACCGGACCGCGTCCGGCATTGATAAGGATAGCGCCGGGTTTCATAAGGGCCAGCTTCTCGCGGCCGATCAGATGATGGGTTTCATCCGTCAGCGGCAGGATGATACAGACAAAATCAGACCGGGCCAGCAGGGTATCCAGATCGCAATACTCGGCGTCAAAACGGCTTTCCGCCTCGGCGTGCTGACGACGGGCGTTATAGAGCACCGGCATGGAAAACCCCAGGTTCGCACGCTGCGCCAGCGCCAGGCCGATACGTCCCATGCCGACCACGCCCAGGGTTTTATGATGCACGTCGGTGCCAAACCAGGTGCTGTCGACGCTCTCACGCCATTCGCCCGCCTTGGTCCTCTCCGCCAGTTCCACCAGGCGCCGCGCGGTGGCCAGCACCAGCCCCATCAGCAGGTCGGCCACGGTTTCCGTCAGGGCGTGGGGAGTATGCATCAGCGCAATGCCGCGCGCGCTCATCTCGTCGACGTCGAACTGATCGTAGCCGGCGGAAATGGTGGAGGCGGCCCTGAGGTTGGGCAGCGCGTCGAGCATTGTTTTATCGAATTTACCGCCGGAGCCGATGATACCCTGAGCCTGTTGCAATATGTCCGCATGTCTGCGCACATTTTCTGCGCCCACATCCCCGATTTCGGTCACGTCAAAATGCTCATCCAGACGTTGGCGCAGGTCGTCGGGTAACGATTTGTACAATACTACGGCAGGTTTCATCATGATCTCCGTTGGTCGGTTATGTCATTTGGCGATAAAGACCAGCATACCATTTTTGCCTGTTAACGGAAAAGGCGGCGCCGGCTTTAGGCCATGCGCGGCACGGCGTTTTCCGCCGGTTTGACAATTAACGTCAACCACACCGATACCAGCAGCGCCACCGCCATAAAGACATAGGACGCCGAGGGCGAACCGGTGGCGCCGTTAAGGTAGCCGACCACCCACGAGCCGACGAAGGAACCGAGGGCGCCCATGCTGTTAATCAGCGCCATCGCCCCGCCGGCGACGTTGCGCGGCAGCATTTCCGGCACTATGGCGAAGAACGGGCCATAAGGCGCATACATGGCGGCGCCGGCGATAACCAGCAGCGCATAGGAACCCCAGAAATGGTGGGCGCCCAGCAGGTAGGAACCGATAAAGGCCAGGGCGCCAATCAGCAGCAGTGGCCAGACGAATATTTTGCGTTTCTGTAGTTTGTCCGATGCCCAGGAGACGATGATCATGGCAATGGTGGCCGCCAGGTAAGGCACCGCGGATAACCAGCCGGCCTGCACCATGCCCATTTCCATGCCGTTGCGCAGAATGGACGGCAGCCATAATACAAACCCGTAAACGCCGATGCTCCAGGCGAAATACTGGATGCACAGAATAATCACATTACGCGAACGGAACGCCTCGGCGTAATTATGCACCGCTTTAATGCCTTCCTGTTCCTTGGCCAATTGCCGTTGCAGCGCCTGCTTTTCTTCCTCCGACAGCCATTTTGCCTGGGCGGGTTTATCGTTAACCAACACCCACCAGCAAAAAGCCCAGATAACCGCCGGGATGCCTTCGAAGATAAACATTTCCCGCCAGCCGAAGGCGTTGATCAAATACCCCGAAACCACCGACATCCACAGTACCGTCACCGGGTTGCCGAGGATCAGGAACGTATTGGCACGTGAGCGTTCGGCTTTGGTAAACCAGTTGCTGATATAAATCAGCAACGCCGGCATCACCGCCGCCTCCACCACGCCCAGCGCAAACCGGATCGCCATCAGCATGGGAATATTACTGACGATGCCGGTGAGCGCGGCGAAACCGCCCCATAAGACCAGGCACCAGAAAATCAGCGTCTTGACGCTGCGGCGTTCGGCATAAATAGCGCCCGGTATCTGAAAAAAGAAATAACCGAGAAAGAACAGCGCGCCCAATAATGACGATACCCCTTTGGTTATTCCCAGGTCATCGTTAATACCGGCGGCGGAGGCAAAACTGAAGTTGGCCCGGTCGAGATATGCCAGACTGTAGCTGATAAATACAATCGGCATAATATACCACCAACGTTTTGGTGCTAATTTCGCTAAGCTCATAGATGTATTCCTTCATTGATATCGCTGCTGTCTCAACCGCCGCAGGGTAGGGCCGGGGCGGGTGTTCCGATGTCGTTGTTATTGTTTCGACGCGGTGCGTCAATAGCCTGCCCGGCCATCCGCCGCCGCGCGCGCTGGCATCATCATGTTCTTTGGTATCGGTTCCATCCCTATGTCGAATAAATTACCCCGGCGCCCGGGCGCACACCGCGGGGGCGGGGCCGTCGTGACGCCGGCGGCCGGACCCGGCTACCGCCGGGAAGAGGCCCGGTAATAAGCCGGCCAGGCGGCGCGCTTATTGCAATAGCGCGATGAACCGGCGGGTTACCGCCGCCAGATCGTCCCCTTCCAGCGGAAACTCAATGGCGCGCGGCACATCGTCCGGCAGGCTTGCCAGCAACCGCCGCCAGTACTGCCCGTCGTGTTGCGGCGCCGTGGCGCGCCAGCCGTTATCCGACGGGAGCGCGACCTTGATATGGATATAGCTGACAAAAGAGGCCAGCTCCGTGGCCGCCGCCTGCGGATCTTCCCCGACCCAGCGCCAGTTGCCCATATCAAACGTCATGCCGACCGGCAGCCGCGCATCCCGCGCCCGGTGCAAAAACGCGCTGATGGGGGCCAGCGCGCCGCATTCGGTCTGGTCGTTCTCCACCATTAACCGCACGCGCCGGGATGTCAGCAACGCGTCCAGGCCGGCGATATCCCCAGTGGCGGAATAATGGCCTAAGGATAATTTTAGCCGCTCGGCGCCAAGGCGTTCGGCTTCGTCGAACAGCTGCGGCAACAACGGGTTGGGCGCGCCGTCCCGGGTAAATAAGGCCTCCGGCGCGGAATAGAAGCAGCGCAGCCCCAGGCCGGCTATCTCCCGGGCCAGTTCCGGCAGGCGGGCCAGGTCGGTTTCCGTCAGCAGCTCGCGGCGCATTTCCACCCCGGCGGCGCCCGCCCCGGCGATGGTCGGCAGCAGTTTTTGCTGCCCGCCCATGGCGAGGACATTGTCATTGCCGTACGCGGCGGTAACCACAAACACATCATGTTTCATCTTGGACTCCCATGCGGAGACATTTTCCGCGGTGATGGTTTTACGGTAGATGGTACCGGTTCCATTGAGAAGTCCGTTATGTCAGATTTATGATCGCTGTCACTAATTTAGCCAACTGGCATCCGGGGCGGGGCGGGGAGGTGCGCGGCGATTAACGGCGCGTGGTCGCCGCAGGGAGGAAACTATTATCTGACTTTTCCGTTTCCTAAGGGTGCCTTACGGTCTTATCCACTTCGCTAACGGGTAGTGGACCCCCGCACGATCAGCTCGCCGCTGAACGCTTGTTCGCTGACCGGTTCGTCGGCCCCCTGGATGCGCTTTAACAATTGTTCCAGCGCGGCGTAGCCGATTTGGTAGGTCGGCTGCTTAAAGGTGGTAATGCCCACGCCCGCCAGCTCCGCCCACTCCAGTTCGTCAAATCCCAGCAGGCCGATATCGCTGCCCCAGTTCAGGCCCTGGCGCCGCAGTACGCGTGCGATGTGCAGCGTCAGCGCGCCGTTGGCCGACAGAATGGCCTTGCGCATGCCGCGGTGGCGGCGGTTAAAGTCCTGGATAACGGCGGCCAGGGTGTCGGTATCGTTCAGCGCGCACTCCGCCTCTTCCGCCGCCAGATCCGGATGGGCCGCCAGGCAGGCGCGAAAGGCCTGCAGCCGTTCGATGCGGGTATTCACCGTGCCCAGGGGCTCGCTGAGGAACATAATGGCTTCAAATCCCTGCGCGATCAGGTGCCCGGTGGCGCGGGTCGCCGCCTCGCGGTTGTCCAGGCCCACCATGTCGCAGGCGAAACCGGGAATTTTGCGATCAATCAGCACCATCGGCAGCAAGGACTGCTGCAGCATGGCAAGCGCATCCTCATGCATGCCCACCGCGTTGACCACGATCCCTTCCACCTGATAGCCGTTAAGCAGCTGAAGATAGTGGCGTTCCTGGTTCACTTCGTTGTTGGTGTTGCATACCAGCAGGGTGAAGCCGTGCCGGCGGCAGGCGGCCTCGATGCCGCGCATCACGTCAACGGAATAGGGATTGGTAATATCGGCGATAATCAGGCCTATCAGCCTGGTCTGTCCCCCCTTCAGGCTGCGGGCCATCTGGCTGGGGCGGTAATTGAGCTGCACGATGGCCGCTTCGATGCGCGCCTTAAGGTCGTCGGAAAGCAGGTGCAGCTCGCCGTTCAAATAGCGCGACACGCTGGTCTTGCCGCTGTTTGCGGCTCTGGCCACATCGCTGATGGTGGCGCGTCCCGATGCGCGGGTCCCTTTTTGCTGGCTCACGGCGTACCTCTCCTGATAGAAATTCATGCACCTGAGCGGCTGATAAATTTATCCGCGCCCCGGCGGCGCGTATTATTAAACCATTGAACAACGTGCATGTGCGGATTATGTGCCTGCGTCCCGGCGGCATTGATTTGTTTGCCGCGCCAGCGCATGCATGGGCAACGTTTTTTCGCCCCGGGTAAATAACCTGCTGACCAGCGTTAGCATAGCCAATCCTGAAGCGGTAACAAACGCTTTTAACCGGCGCGCCATTGCAGGGTCAGCAGCATATGGCCGGTTTCGGCGTTAAAAGCCTTGCCGATTTCGCGGAAATCCTGGCGGTAGTAAAAATGACAGGCGGCGCGGTTTAACTGGTAGACCTCAAGGGTCAACACCGGGTAGCGCTGTTTTACCCGCGTCATCAGCGCCTGGCCGATGCCCTGGCGATGGTAGCGGGGCGCGACAAAAACCGCGCCGACAAACTGCTCCATCATCACGCTGATAAAGCCGGTGATGACGCCGTCGCGCTCAGCCACCCAGCTCCGGGCTTGCGGCAGGTAGTCGTCGCGCACCAACGGCAGGCTCTCAAGCCAGTAGCCGGCGCGGATAAAGGGATGGGCGCGGGTGGTGCTGTCCAGCCACAGCGCCAGCAGCGCGGGCATATCGCCCGGCACAAACGGGCGGATCATCGCCTTACTCCTTAATTGGGCTGTATATCTTACCGCCAGAGGGTATACTGGCGCATTCTTAATATATCCACTTTTATCGCGTGCGAATTCAACATGCAAAAGTTTGATCCCAAGACCTTTCAGGGCCTGATCCTGACCTTACAGGACTACTGGGCGCGCCAAGGCTGCACCATTGTCCAACCGCTGGATATGGAAGTCGGCGCGGGCACCTCCCATCCCATGACCTGCCTGCGGGCGCTGGGACCGGAGCCGATTGCCGCCGCCTACGTGCAGCCGTCGCGTCGTCCCACCGACGGCCGGTACGGCGAAAATCCCAACCGCCTGCAGCACTACTATCAGTTTCAGGTCATCATCAAGCCTTCCCCGGACAATATCCAGGAATTATACCTCGGCTCGCTGAAAGAAGTCGGGCTGGATCCGACCATTAACGATATCCGTTTTGTCGAGGACAACTGGGAAAACCCGACGCTTGGCGCCTGGGGCCTCGGCTGGGAAGTGTGGCTCAACGGCATGGAAGTGACGCAGTTTACCTACTTCCAGCAGGTGGGCGGGCTGGAATGCCGCCCGGTGACCGGCGAAATCACCTATGGCCTGGAACGCCTGGCCATGTACCTGCAGGGCGTGGACAGCGTCTATGACCTGACCTGGAGCGACGGCCCGCTGGGCAAGACCACCTACGGCGATGTATTCCATCAAAACGAAGTGGAGCAATCCACCTATAACTTCGAGTACGCCGACGTCGACTTCCTGTTTGTTTGTTTCGATCAGTACGAAAAAGAAGCGCAGACGCTGCTGGCGCTGGAAAAACCCCTGCCGCTGCCGGCGTATGAACGTATTCTCAAGGCGGCGCACAGCTTTAATTTATTGGATGCCCGCAAGGCCATCTCGGTTACCGAACGTCAGCGTTATATTCTGCGGATCCGCACCCTGACCAAAGCGGTCGCCGAAGCCTACTACGCTTCCCGGGAAGCCCTGGGTTTTCCGATGTGCAAAAAGAACGAGAAATAAGAGGCCGGCCATGACGCAACACACTTTCCTGGTGGAAATCGGCACGGAAGAGCTGCCGCCAAAAGCGCTTCGCCAACTGGCGCAGTCGTTCGCCACCCTGTTTACCGCCGAACTCGACGGCGCCAACCTGCCCCACGGTGAGGTGCAATGGTTCGCCTCGCCCCGCCGCCTGGCGCTTAAGGTGCTAAACCTTGGCGCCGCCCAGGCCGACAGCAACATTGAAAAACGCGGTCCCGCCGTTGCCCAGGCGTTTGACGCCGAGGGCAAACCCACCAAGGCGGCCGAGGGCTGGGCGCGCGGCTGCGGCATCACCGTCGAGCAGGCGGAACGCCAGGTGACCGACAAGGGCGAATGGCTGCTCTACCGGGCGTCGGTTAAAGGCAAGCGCGCGCAGGAACTGCTGCCGGGCATGGTCACCACCGCGCTGGCTAAACTGCCGATCCCGCGCATGATGCGCTGGGGCGACAGCGACACGCAGTTTATCCGTCCGGTGCATACCGTCGTCCTGCTGCTGGGCGACGAGCTGATTCCGGGGCGTATCTTGGGCATAGACTCCGCCCGCGCCGTGCGCGGCCACCGTTTTATGGGCGAGTCCGAACTGACGCTGGACAACGCGGACCAATACCCGGCCCTGCTGCTGGAACGTGGCAAGGTGATGGCCGATTACGAGCTGCGCAAGGCCCAGATCAAGCGCGACGCCGAGGCGGCGGCCAGGGAAATCGGCGGTACTGCCGATTTGACCGACAGTTTGCTGGAAGAAGTGACCTCGCTGGTGGAATGGCCGGTGGTGCTCACCGCGCGGTTTGAGGAAAAATTCCTCGCCGTACCGGCCGAGGCCCTGGTCTACACCATGAAGGGCGATCAAAAATACTTCCCGGTGTACGACGCCCAGGGCAAGCTGCTGCCGCACTTTATCTTTGTTTCCAATATCGCCTCCAAAGACCCAAGCCAGGTGATATCCGGCAATGAAAAAGTCGTGCGCCCACGTTTGGCCGACGCCGAATTTTTCTATAACACCGATTTGAAAACACGCCTGGAAGACCGGCTGCCCCGGCTGGATACCGTATTATTCCAGCAGCAGCTGGGCACCGTGCGCGATAAAAGCGATCGTATCGAGTCGCTTGCCGGCTGGATTGCCGGCCGGATTGGCGCCGACGTGCAGCATGCCGCCCGCGCCGGGCTGCTGTCCAAGTGCGACCTGGTGACCAATATGGTGTTTGAGTTTACCGACACCCAGGGCGTGATGGGCATGCACTACGCCCGCCACGACGGCGAGCCGGAAGACGTGGCGCTGGCGCTAAAAGAACAGTACCAGCCGCGTTTCTCCGGCGATGCCCTGCCGTCCACGCCGGTATCCTCGGCGGTGGCCATCGCCGAGAAAATGGATACCCTGGCCGGTATTTTCGGCATCGGCCAGCATCCGAAAGGGGATAAAGATCCGTTTGCCCTCAGGCGCGCCGCCCTGGGCGTGCTGCGCATTATCGTCGAGAACAACCTGCCGCTGGATTTATCGGCCCTGGCCGCCGAAGCCGCGCGCCTGTACGGTGAAAAACTCACCAATGCCAGGGTGGTGGACGATGTGGTCGACTTTATGCTCGGCCGCTTCCGCGCCTGGTACCAGGAAGCGGGCCACAGCGTCGACACCATCCAGGCGGTGCTGGCGCGCCGGCCTACCCGACCGGCGGATTTCGAAGCCCGCATGCGCGCGGTCACCTATTTCCGCACCCTGGACGCCGCCGCCGCGTTGGCGGCCGCCAACAAGCGCGTGTCCAATATCCTGGCCAAGGCCACCGACACCCTGAACGGCGACGTGCGCGCCGCGGTGCTGAAAGACGCGGCGGAGATCCAGCTGGCGACGCATCTTACGGTGTTGCGCGATAAGCTGGAGCCGCTGTTTGCCGCGGGCCGCTACCAGGAAGCGCTGGCGGAACTGGCCACCCTGCGCGAGCCGGTGGACGCGTTTTTCGATAAAGTGATGGTGATGGACGACAACGCCGAGGTGCGGGTCAACCGCCTGACGCTGCTCAGCCAGCTGCAACAGCTGTTTTTGCGGGTGGCGGATATCTCGCTGCTGCAATAGCGACTCTTGCCATAAGCAGACAGTAGTATGCAGAGCCGGTCAGTTAATACTGATCGGTTTTTTTTAGCAAAGTGCTTAAACCAGCAAATGGCTTTTCTCTGACGCCTTGTTATCAATATTGATGAAACTTATTGATATGACATTTTTTAACTTTTACTCGACATAAATTAAAATATTAATGCCCGATGGCAATTTACTGCTGGTACTATCGTTTTATAGTGAGTGAGCGAAAAATTTTTAACAGCAATGTGATCTGTTTTTATCTTAGAATAAAGTTTTTTAATGTATGCACCTCTCTCTTATTTATTCTTTAAATGATTGAAAAAAAAGAATTTTGTAGCGTTTATGAATTCCATTTATTGACATCCTTTTGAATTACTTTTCCTTTAACAATAATTAAGGAATTTTAATGAAAATAAATACATATTGTTTTATATAGGAAAAAATATAAAAATAATGTTAATGAAAGAATCTTCTCTTGTTTCAGTTAATGAAATTCAGTAATTGGAATTTGAATTTTACAAAAATAATTTTAGCTTCTTGAATATCGATTGTGATTTTATAATGATAGGAGGTAAAAAATGGCTTGGTCTGATATCAAATCTATTGAATCCTTGCAGGTTTCATTTACTACAACTAACCGTGTTGCATATATCTATGGAAATGGTTTCAACACCGTAGAAGTTATCATTTATATAAAAGCATTGGATGAATTCGGCCAGGAATTCACGGATTATTCATTGGACGAGTTTCGACGTAATGTAAATCTAATAGAGGTTATTAGGACAGCGCATCTAAGCCAGAATCCTAACAACAGTACTTGGTTTGTTGTTTATGGTTCCCTTGGGTTCGATATTCTCCCTCCGGCACCATCATTTGCGCCAGTCCAGGATACACCGTCTACGTACATACTGCCTGACAATACTGAGACAAATGCAGATGCCCATCAGACTACATTTGAAAAAGATCATATGTTGGAAAACAGCTATTCATCAACGGGATATTACCAAGGTGATATCAATGAGATGAACATGTCCGAAAGGTTCAGGGAAACCGAATCTCAAATGGTGCCTGTGGATGGACTTATCGAGACAAGTGGCAGAACGTTTAGTTATTTCGTAGGACGTGGGGCAGCTAGTCCTTCCAGAACCATTGAAATCGCGGTGCAACTAACCTTGACCCATCCGGCCGCTTCGCCAAAGGTGATAAGTACAGGTTTATACGGTACCCCCGGATTTTTCAGTTCTGTTACAATTAATGCCTTGGACCCCATTGATTATTCTGACGCGAGAAACGTTACTCTCAGTCAACGATCGAGAGAAACTTTACGGGATAATATTTATTGGGAGTCCCATAGACTAGTTACCTATTATCATTATAATGGAACGCTCGATTGTGTAACTATCAATCTTTATCCAAAAATAGGAGGAACTTTTTTATTAGCAGAACCTATGGATATTATTTCGGACGCCGATTTGAATTTAGGTAATGACCCTTGGGGGGGGGCAGGATTTACAGGAATTGCTCAAGGCTCTAGTTACCTTTATAGTCGGCCTTTTTCTGTGATGGAGCGTGGCTGGGGCCGCTCTTATTATCAAGTGAATTTTTGGTATGTAAAGCCATTTAATCCAGAAGTTCAAGGCCATTTCTTGGGGTATGCTTCTGGTTTCGCGTTTAAATTATTTACCTCTTTAAATGCCGGTGACGTAGATAATAATATTACGAATCCGGCAACGTTGGTCATGTATCAGTTTTCTATATGGGGTGAGACTGACATTGTGGCTCATTATTGGAGTAGCGGCCAAGCGAGCACGCGTGTTATTAGTCTCACTGATAAATACGGTAATAAAGGCAATCTCACACTGTATTTTAATACCAATGATTACTTCGATGTGCCTCAGTTACGATGATTGTATAAACGAAAAAAGTAAATAAACTCGCAAGGATTGATCTATGAGCAATTTATTTTCTTCCCAGGCCTCAAATTCTATCGAGGGTCTGCAGGGCGGAGTCGATCCCCGCACGGGCCTGTTTGTAATCGCGCTTCCCATTGCCAATTTGGTGGGTAACGGCGGTGTTGGCCCGGCATTTGACGCCAGGTTGACATATTCACCGCTTAGCACCGGAAATGATGGTTACGGAATAGGTATCTCACTGGGTTATTCCTATTATGACTTCGCGAATCGGCTATTAGTGCTTAATACCGGCGAGCGATATAATATTATTGAAACCGGAGATCAACCGATCATTGTTCAGCATAAGCTGGACAGCTTTCGCTTTATGCGGACCAGTACCAATTATTTTATTATCTGGAAAAACGGCACCGTGGAAGTGCTGACCGGCCCACAGGACGCGCGGTCGATGAAAGTCCCGGAATATATTCATTCACCCACCGGTCAGTGGCTTAAGTTTGATTGGAACATCCTCGGCTCTCTGACGCGCCTGGAAAGAATTACCGATAGCACCGGCAAACTGTTGCTGTCGGCGGTCTACTCCGGCACTAACGCCTCCACGTTTACCCTTTGGCCGGGGAGCAGCGAAAGTTATGTCCTGACGATGATTTACCGTAATAATAATCTGTACCAGTTGACGAATAACGCGGTGACGCCGCCCTTGACCTGGACGTTTGACTATACAACGGTCGGGTCTTGGTATCCGATTACCGGTATTCACTATCCCACCGGGCTCAGGGAGCAGGTCTGGTATCAAAACGCCCGGATGTTGTTTCCGACCAGTGCGGGCCTGCCTGCCCTGCCGGCGGTATCAAGGCATTTAAAATCTCCCGGCGCCGGTCAGGAGGGGATTGACACTACTTATACCTACTCCAACTCGAATTACCTCGGCTACGGCACCGCCGGCAGTTGGTCGCCGGACCGCGATAACCTTTTCGGGGTTCTCAACGCCTATACCTATTGGTCGCGCAGAACAGTGACCAGCGGCGGCGTCTCGCGGGCGACGATCTGCACATACAATAACTTCCATCTGCAAATCGAAGAGGAAACGCAAAGCCTGGGTGCCAGCACTCGTACCATTACCGAGTATTATGCCTTGCCGGGCACGGTTTTTGACAATCAGCCCCCGCAGTTTCAGCTGCCGCGCAGCCGGACTGTTATATGGCGCTATCTCTCCGGTACGCCGCGCAGCGAAATTACCCTGACGGAATTTGATGCCTCAGGCAATCCCACCCGCACGCAAACCCCGGACGGTATGGTTACCGAGCTGTTTTATTATTCGTCCGCCGGGGAGCCCGGCTGCCCGCCCGACCCATGGGGATTTACACGCTTTATACGGCGGAAAAATACAATCCCGGCCCCCTCGGCGTTCTCCACCCCCGCGCGCGACGAGAACTACAACTATATTTCCCTGCCCGCCATGGCCGGCGCCCCCGCCCCTTATAGCGTGCTGATGGAAGACCGCTTTGACGCCAGCGGCGCAACCCGGATACTGCATACCCAGCAGTTCTACCTTAACCAGCGCGCCAGCCCGACGATGCATGGGCGACCTGCGCGCACGGTGCGCTGGTTTTATGACCTCAACAACAGTAGTCTGAGTTATCCGAATTTCCTCGAACAACTTTATACGTTAAACGCAAATGTGCTGACCACCAGCGAGCGGGTCACCGGTCACGATAAGCTAACGCTCACTACCAGCCGGGAAGTATCGATATTAAGTGGGCGGGTGCTGGCCGAGACCGATGAGCAGGGCAACCGCACGGTAAATGTCTATGATAATCTCGGTCGCCCTACCCGCTCCACCCGCAATGCCGGCAGCGCGTTCCAGCAGGTGACCATGCTTGCCTATGCAACCCAGCCTGTAACCGGCGGCACCGCTATTTACACCACCACCACCGATCCGCTCGGCAATGCCACGCGCAGCTGGTTTGATGGCCTGGGGCGGGTGACGCGCCAGGAAGTTAGCGATCCGGATACAAACGGTCAGTGGTTTGAGGCGCAAACCGCCGCCTATAATGCTTTTGGCGAGCGGGTCGCCGAAAGCGTGTTTGACTATCCCCGTAGCGGCCAGGTCGCCCGTATGGCGCGTACGGCGGCGATCACGTATGACATTTGGGGGAACCTATTGCGTACCGCGTTCAACGACGGAACCACGTTGATAACCCAAAGCGACCCGATTGCACTGACCCAGGCTGAGACCCGCGAGGGCTTCGCCAATAATCAGACGCTATATGCCGGCTGGACCCTGACCACTCTGGACGTCCGCGGGCTGCCGCTGACCATTGTCCGGCGCGATCGGTCGGGCGTGACGCTGGGGCAGGTCACCCGCCGTTATGATGGCCTGGGTCGTTTGCGTCAGGAAACCGATGAAATGGGCCGCACCATCGATTACCAGTATGACGCCTTCGATCGGGTAGTAGGCCAACGTCTGCCCGACGGTAGCGTGGTGAGTAAAATGTACGTGCCGTTTAGCGACCAGCTATGGGCTACCGCCATCCGTGTTACTAATTCCGCTGCGCGTATTTTTCAGTTGGGCTCCCAGGCATATGACAGCAGTGGGCGCATCATGCAAAGTACCAGCGGCGGTCGCCTGACCCGTTTTGGCTGGACTGGCGCCAGCCCGCTGCCGTCCACTGTGACCACGCCGATGGGCGAAGTGCTGCGCTATGAATATATTCCCCAATTGGATAATGCCGTCAGGAGCGTGACCAGCGGCACCCTGCGCCAGGATTTTACCTGGGACCCCCTGAGCGGCAGAATGACGCGGGCCACGGGCGATAATGGCGTGGTTACCACGCGCGCGTTTACCCGCTCCGGCCAGTTGCAGGGAGAAACCTTTACCGTGCCGGGCCAGCCGTTGCGTGGGGTAAACCACGCCTGGAGCCTGATGGGCAGCCAGACGCAGTATACCGATGTCACCGGCACGCAGACCCAATATCAGTATAATGCGGTGGGGCAACTGGTTCGGGTCAGCGATGCGGATATGGTTATAACACTGACCTACGATGCGCTGGGCAGACTGGAAACGCGGCACACCGCCGACCCACGCGGTCTGCATGGCTGCACCATCAGGCTGGGCTACGATCAGTTTGACCGCGAGATTGCCCGCTCGGTCACAGCGGCCAATAACGAAACGCTGACCATAAGCCAGACCTGGTATGCCAACGACCAGCGGCGCAGCAGCGAAACACGGCACAATAATGTAATACTGCGCCAGGAAGCCTGGTTTTACGACAGCCGCAACCGGCTGGAACGCTATACCTGCGCCGGCGCCGCGCCGCCGGTAGACCCCTACGGCAAGTCTATCTCGTTACAGACCTTTGTCTATGACGCCATCGACAACATTACCCAATGCGGCACTACGTTTCCCGGCGGCGTGGACAATGCGCTGTTTCAATTTAATAACCCCAGCGATCCCACCCAGCTCAGCCGGGTGCAGCACAGCCATCCGGATTATCCCGCCGTGATAGCGCTGACGTATGACGCCAACGGCCAGATGACGCTGGACGAGGCCGGACGCCGGTTGGCTTATGACCCGCTGGGCCGTTTGATTTCGGTGACGGGCGGCCCCGCTCCGGGCGGCGGTTATGGCTATGACGCCCTCAATCGATTGGTCGGACAATCGGTAACCGGGCGCGGCGCGCATGCGCTTTATTACCGCAATGATGAGAGGGTCAACGAGCAGCAACCCGGCGCGTTGCGGCCGGTGCGGCTAGCCAAACTGGGCGGCGCCACTGCAGCGGTGCATGACGGTACCAACTTGCGACTGACGGCCACCAATGATCAGAACAGCCTGCTGTGGTCACGGGCCGAAAATCAGACCTCGGAGCTGGTCCGTTATACCCCCTGGGGCTTTAGTCCTGCCTTCCGCCCGTCGTTGCCCGGTTTTACCGGCGAGCGTCCCGATCCGGTGAGCGGCGCTTATCACCTGGGCAACGGCTATCGCGCTTATAACCCGGTGCTGATGCGTTTTAATACGCCGGATTCGTTAAGTCCGTTCGGCGCGGGCGGTATCAATGCCTATGTCTATTGCGCCGGCGACCCGGTCAATAACGCCGATCCGAGCGGCCATATCAGCTGGCAGGGCATTCTGGGTATCGTTTTGGCTGTCGTAGGCTTTGCCTTGAGCATCCCCACCGGCGGCGCCTCACTATCATTGGTCGCGGGCGTCTTGATTACCCTTGAAGCGGCGGCGGCGGCGACAGGCATTGCCTCCATCGCGCTGGAGGAAAAGAATCCGCAGGCCTCGGCGGCGCTGGGATGGGCATCGCTGGCTCTGGGATTAGGCGCGGGGGCGGGGGCGGGCGTCGGCAAATTGGCGGCCAGACGCGCTAACACCACCAGGGGAGGAGGTCTTGAAGATATCGCGCTTGGCAACAGGATAGAGTTGGGCGACGATCTGTATTTATTTAAAGGGTCTGAAAATTCAGAACGCCTTATTATTTCGTCCCATGGAAAATATCACCAAGAGGCGGGTTTTTTCACGCCGCCGCAAGGGACTCAAGTGAGGTATGGTATAAAAGAGGGAAGAAGGCTAAGGTTGGGATTGCGGCAAGCAGCCGACAATAGCTTTACGCCCGCAGAGGTCACTCGCCGTGATTTTCAGCACAATTACCGGTTAGAGCGATTCCCTAAGGATGACGATCTTTTTGCGTCCCGCCTTGCAAGTGAGTATAAAGTGGATATTATCACCGTGCGTTCTCATGCCTCGCAAAATTTTGAAATGGTTACAATACGTACCTTGTTAAAAAACTTGGAGGACAAAGGATTGCGTTATAAAACTATTGACGGTATTTTTTGCCGCGTATGGGAGTGGGACGCCCCGAATACCTTCGTAATCAAAGATCCCATGCGCTTTCACTTGACCAAGAAATTCAGTCTTAAATAAAGCGACGGAATATCTGAATCAAGTCATCGTTTATATACAGTAATAATTGTGTGCGCGGCGTGACTATAAATGTGGTGTTTTATTAGCATGTTTTCATCTTGATAAAACCTCAGAAAATCCGCGTTAATGATTTAAGTATCATAAAAGAGCTGCTGTCGTGCCATTTCATTTCGTTAAAATGATCACATGATAGAGGTAAGTGACCTGATGCAATAAAGTAATCTTATTGATTTTTATTATCGAGACCGATGTTTACGATGTGTCTGCCGGCCCCTCGCCGGCTGGTGATAACGTTTGGGGCTTCAGTCTGACCGGCAACGGCTTTATTCCTCCGGCCTTGCCGTTGCGGTTGACGGACCGCTATGGCAATAGCGGATGTGCGTCCCTTACCCTTGATGCCGTGGATGGGTTCGATGCGCCGCGGGTTTTGTAAAAAAATGAGACCATCGGTAAGGCTTTGAGCATATTTATTCCTCGCAAAGTGGACTATCCTTACACTGCAAACAGGACGCGTTAATTGGGTAACCAGGGAAAGGGGTGAGCTATTTTACAGGAGTAGTTGGTCATGATGTTAAGGGACAGACTGGCGCAGTTGCGCTATGCGCTGATGATTCCAGTGCTATTGATGCTGGCGCTGCAGATTACCGCCTGCGGCGACAAGGAGCCGGAGCAGCGCAAGGCGTTTATGGCGTTTCTACAAACCACCGTGCTGCCGGGCGGCGAGCGCCTGCCGACGCTGACCGACGATCAGAAAAAACAGTTCGGCACCTATGTGGCCGACTACCAGATCCTGCTGACCTTTACCCAGCAATATACCCAGGCGGTCAATGCCAGCCTGCTGCCGGTGCTGGATCAGGTCAGCCAGATCCGCGTGCCGCAGGATTATCTTACCCACCGGGTGGATTTGCAGCAGTCCGCAGGGGCGCTGAATCTGCTGGGGCCGCAGATAGAACGCCTGAAAAAACAGGCGGATGACTCCCGCGCCGCGCTAAAGCAGCCCGACGACCTGAAGGCGGTATACGAACAGGCCTATACCAAGCTGGTGATTCAGCCGGCACAGCAGGTGACGCCGGTGGTGACCAGCGCGGCGCAGCTTGCGGAAACCCTGATCCAGGTGGGCAATTTCCTGAATATGCAGGGCAGCCAGGTGACCTACAGCCCCACGTCGGTGGCCTTTCCCACCCGGCTGCAGGCGACGCAATATAATGAGCTGATGGCCGGCCTGCAAAGCCAGCACCAGCAGCTGATGCAGGCGCAGACCGCCGCAGGGACGGCCCTGCGCTAATGACGCGCCGCGTTACACCAAGGTGGCCCGCCGGGTCACCTTTTTGTAACATATCCGCGTCATGATGGCTGTCGTGCGTGCGAGAAAACGCAGGTATTACAGCGGTAATTTTCTTACAGCTTTAGCTACGCAATTCCGCCTTTTAGCGTCTAAATCAGCCTCTATCGCCCTCTCTTCGCCGATGCCCGGCTGGGATGATAAATAATTTGTGATACAAATCACATTTATCAAACAAATACCCAGCAAGCAAGAGTGATCTCTATCACAATTTACCCGCCGTTAACTCCCTGAAGTTATAATTGTGGTTTTTTTTCATACGGAATTTGTGATGAATATCACCGATATAGGGGATAAACAGGGGGTGACATGGTGATATTCGTCACAGTTACGCCGCTGAGTACGCATTCGGCACGCAGCGTGGTAGAGTCCCGCTGCTTATAGAACTACCGACAGAGAATGCAACACTGTCGCAACAATTTTCACGCGCCCTTATTGTCCGGCGCGTATCAATAGGGGTGTTTTTTATGTCTTCTTCGGATATCAAGGTCAGAGTACAAAATTTTGGCCGTTTCCTGAGCAATATGGTGATGCCGAATATCGGCGCCTTTATTGCCTGGGGGATTATCACCGCGCTGTTCATCCCCACCGGGTGGACACCCAACGCGACGCTGGCTAAATTAGTCGGCCCGATGATCACCTACCTGCTGCCGTTGCTGATCGGTTATACCGGCGGACGGCTGGCCGGCGGCGAACGCGGCGGCGTGGTGGGCGCCATTACCACCATGGGCGTGATTGCCGGGGCGGATATGCCGATGTTCCTCGGCGCCATGCTGGCCGGTCCGTTGGGCGGCTGGGCGATTAAACGTTTTGACCGTATGGTGGACGGCAAGATCAAAAGCGGCTTCGAGATGTTGGTCAACAACTTCTCCGCCGGCATCATCGGCATGATCCTGGCGATTATCGCCTTCCTGGCCATCGGGCCGCTGGTTGAAATCCTGTCCCATATCCTGGCGGCGGGCGTGAACCTGATGGTACGCCACGATTTATTGCCGCTGGCCTCGATCTTTGTCGAACCGGCAAAAATCCTGTTCCTGAATAACGCCATCAACCACGGCATCTTCTCGCCGTTGGGCATCCAGCAGGCTACCGCCACCGGCAAATCGATCTTCTTCCTGATTGAAGCCAACCCGGGTCCGGGCATGGGCGTGCTGATTGCCTACATGATTTTCGGTCGCGGCAACGCCAAACAGTCCGCCGGCGGCGCGGCCATCATCCATTTCCTGGGTGGTATCCACGAAATCTATTTCCCTTACGTGCTGATGAACCCGCGTCTGCTGATAGCGGTAATCCTCGGCGGCATGACCGGCGTGTTTACCCTGAGCGTGTTGCACGGCGGCCTGGTTTCCCCCGCTTCGCCGGGTTCCATCCTGGCGGTGCTGGCCATGACGCCTAAAGGCGCCTATTTTGCCAATATCACCGCGGTCATTGCGGCGTTTGCCGTGTCCTTCGTTATCGCCTCGATCCTGCTGAAAAGCATGAAGGCCAAGGAAGGGGACGATCTGGAAGACGCCACCCGCCGTATAAAAGACATGAAAGCGCAGTCCAAAGGCATGGCCGCGCCGGTTACCGCCGGCGCCACCGGCGACCTGGCTTCGGTACGTAAAATCATCGTGGCCTGCGATGCCGGCATGGGCTCCAGCGCCATGGGCGCCGGGGTACTGCGTAAAAAAGTCAAGGAAGCCGGGCTGACCAATATCAGCGTCACCAATACGGCCATCAACAGCCTGCCTGAGGATGTTGACCTGGTGATCACCCACCGCGACCTGACCGAGCGGGCCATGCGCCACGCCCCGCAGGCGCAGCATATCTCCCTGACCAACTTCCTGGACAGCGGGCTGTATACCGATCTGGTGGCGCGTCTGGTCGCGGTGCAAAAGACCGAAACCAATCAGAATAAAGTCATCACCACCCTGGACGACAGCTTCGAAGACAGCGAGCAGAACCTGTTCCGGCTGACCGCGGCCAATATCTTCCTCGGACGGCAGGCCGACAATAAGGAACAGGCGATCCGTTTTGCCGGTGAACAACTGGTCAACGGCGGTTACGTGCTGCCGGAGTATGTGGAAGCGATGCTGGATCGTGAAAAGCTGACCTCCACCTACCTGGGCGAGTCCATTGCGGTTCCCCATGGCACCATCGAGGCCAAGGATAAGGTGCTGCGCACCGGCGTGGTATTCTGCCAGTATCCGGCGGGCGTGCGTTTCGGTGATGAGGAAGACGATATTGCCCGTCTGGTGATTGGTATCGCCGCGCGCAATAACGAGCACATCCAGGTCATTACCAGCCTGACAAACGCGCTGGACGACGATGCGGTTATCCAACGCCTGATCAACACCACCGACGTAGATGAAGTGCTTGAGCTGCTCAAAGGCGGCAAAACGGCCTAACCACAACGCGGGCGATGGAAACGGTTGTATTTGAGAGGGGGCCTGCGTTGGCCCCTTTTTAACTAAGAGAATCCAAGGTTAAATCTATGAAAGCATTACATTTCGGAGCAGGTAATATCGGACGCGGCTTTATCGGTAAATTATTGGCCGATGCCGGGGTGGACGTGGTGTTTGCCGACGTTAACCAAACGGTGCTTGATGCCTTGAACGCCAGGCATGAATACGAGGTCCATGTCGTGGGCGAGCAGTCCCATGTGGAAACGGTCCGGGGCGTCAGCGCCGTTAACAGCACCGGCGCGGAAGTGGTGGCATTGATAGCCGACGTTGATCTGGTGACCACCGCCGTAGGGCCGCAGATCCTGGAACGCATCGCCGGTACCGTCGCCAAGGGATTGATCGCGCGCCATGACGCGGGCAACACCCGGCCGCTGAATATTATCGCCTGTGAAAATATGGTGCGCGGCACCAGCCAGTTGAAACAGCATGTCTTAAAGGCACTGCCCGAGCAGTATCACGCCTGGGTGGCGCAGCACGTCGGTTTCGTCGATTCCGCGGTGGATCGCATCGTACCCCCGGCCGAAGCCGGAACCCAGGATCCGCTGGCGGTGACGGTGGAAACCTTTAGCGAATGGATTGTGGATAAAACCCAGTTCATCGGCGAGCCGCCGGCCATCGCCGGCATGGAGCTGACCGATAACCTGATGGCGTTTGTCGAACGTAAGCTGTTTACGCTTAACACCGGCCACGCCATCACCGCCTACCTGGGCCAGCATGCCGGGCATAAGACCATCCGCGACGCGATCCTCGACCCCGACATCCGCCAGGTGGTGAAAGGCGCCATGGAAGAAAGCGGCGCGGTGCTGATTAACCGTTACGGTTTTGAAGCCGCGAAACACGCCGCCTATATCAATAAAATCCTGCAGCGCTTTGAGAATCCCTATTTACATGACGACGTAGAGCGCGTCGGCCGCCAGCCGCTGCGTAAGCTCAGCGCCGGCGACCGGTTGATCAAGCCGCTGCGCGGCACCATGGAATACGGCCTGCGCCACGACAACCTGCTTAAGGGCATCGCCGCCGCCATGCATTATCATAGCGAGCAGGATCCCCAGGCGCAGGAATGGGCGGCATTGCTGGAAAAATCAGGCCCCGGAGCGGCGCTGGCGCAGGTCTCCGGTCTTGAGGAAGACGGCGAGGTGGTAGCGCAGGTGGTGGATCTTTATAACGCCATGCAATGATGATGAAGATCCGGCGGCGGGCAATATCCCGCCTCCGGGGGTTACATGGTGTTCGGTGATGACGGAAAATACTCAACTGTACGAAAACCAGGTCCTCGAACAACTGAACGCCGGCACAACGGTCAGGGATTTGATGGGCGCGGCGGTGGAATTATTGGCCGAGGCGGTCAATATTCTGGTGCTGCAAATCTTTCGCAAGGATGATTACGCGGTAAAATATGCCGTGGAGCCGCTACTGATTGGCGCCGGTCCGCTGGGCGAACTACCGGTGCGCCTGAAGCTGGTATACGCCCTGGGCGTTATCAGCCGACAGGAGTATGAGGACGCCGAGCTGCTGATGGCCTTGCACGAGGCCTTGCAGGACGATCCCAAGGAATACCGGTTTACCGACGATGAAATCCTCGGCCCGTTCAGCGAACTGCACTGCGTCGCGGCGTTCCCGCCGTTGCCGGAATTTTCCCGCGTACCGGCGGATGACGCGCTGGTGCGTATGCAGCAGCAGCGCTACCAGCAGATTGTCCGTTCCACCATGGTGCTGTCGACCACTGAGTATTTAGTCCGCATCAGCGCGAAAAAAGCCTTCACTGACAAGTTGTTACTGAAATAAGCCTGCTTCAGGGAGCAACGGTACCTGAAATGCAAACGTCCCGGCCTTACGGCCGGGACGTTTGCGATCAACCGAACCATCCCGCGGGATGGTTTTTACATTTAACGGACGCCGGTTATTTGGCTTCGCCGAAACGTTTGGCCGCTTCGTCCCAGTTCACCACGTTCCAGAAGGCTTTGATATAGTCCGGGCGACGGTTTTGATATTTCAGGTAGTAGGCATGTTCCCACACGTCCAGGCCCAGGATCGGGTAGCCGGAGGTGCCGGCGATGGCTTCGCCCATCAGCGGGTTGTCCTGGTTGGCGGTGGAGACCACGGCCAGTTTACCGTCTTTCAATACCAGCCAGGCCCAGCCGGAACCAAAACGGGTGGCGGCGGCTTTTTCAAACGCTTCCTTGAACGCGTCGACGGAACCCAGATCGCGCTCAATGGCGGTTTTCAGATCGCCCGAAAGGGTGGTGCCCAGCTTCAGGCCTTTCCAGAATAGGCTGTGGTTGGCGTGACCGCCGGCGTTGTTGCGCAGTACGGTTTTTTTGTCCGCCGGCACCTGATCGAGTTTTTGGATCAGTTCGTCAACCGGCAGGCTGGCGAGTTCAGGCAGGCTTTCGAGCACGGCGTTGGCATTGTTGACATAGGTTTGATGATGCTTGGTGTGATGGATTTCCATCGTTTGTTTGTCGAAATGCGGTTCCAGGGCGTCATAAGCATAAGGCAAGGATGGCAGAGTATAGCTCATATTTATCTTCTCCATTTTAGGTGAGCGGCACCCTGAATGAATGTTAGTGCCGCGTAAGCAATCCGATCATTATAGTTAATTAAACGTTTATTAAAACGTTTATCAGTCCCTTTTAAAGAACATGTTTAGCTTTAGCTGTCAACGATTCGGCAGGGATGCGTATAAACCGCGGCCCGCCCCGGCTTACTGAATCCCACCAGCGTCAGCCCGCAGCGTTCGGCCACGTCTACCGCCAGGGCGGTGGCGGCCGAGACGGCGAACAGGATTTCCACGCCGCACATGGCGGATTTCTGCACCATTTCATAACTGGCCCGGCTGGAGACCAGCACCGCGCCGGGCGCGGCGCCCTGGCGCGCCCGGCAGCCGAGCAGCTTGTCCAGCGCCACGTGGCGGCCGACGTCCTCGCAGCCCAGCGTCAGTTCGCCGTCGGGGGTGATCCAGGCCGCCGCGTGGGTACAACCGGTCAGCCTGCCGATGGGCTGCACGCTTTTCAACTGCGCCAGCGCATGGTCCAGCCGCGCCAGCGGCCAGGTTTGGGTAAAGGGCAGGGGAGCGATGGGTTTGCCTATCTCCTCAAGCTGCTCGACGCCGCAGACACCGCAGCCGGTGCGTCCGGCCATGGCGCGCCGATGTTCTTTCAGCGCCATAAAACGGCGGCTGGACAGTTCGATATGCACCTCCAGGCCGTTGCAGGCCGTCACCACGTCCATACCGTAAATCTCGCCCGGCGCGCTGATAATGCCTTCGGACAGCGAGAAGCCCAGGGCAAATTGCTCCAGCTCTTTCGGCGAGGCCATCATGACCACATGGGAAATGCCGTTGTAGACCAGCGCCACCGGCACTTCCTCGGCCAGCCAGTCGGGTAGCTCCTGGTCGAGCTGCCCCCGTTTGCGAACGCCGAGCCGGCTTATCCCGGCAAGGGCGGTGGGGTCGGTATCCTGTATGGGAAGAGGGTCGGTCACGATGGTTTACTCGCCGTTGTGCTGGTGGGCCTGATGTCCCTAGTCTACTCCACCGGCGGCGCGGTAACAAAATGCGCATGTGGCGCGCCGCTGCGCTTAAAAAGGGGCTATGCTTTTGCTTAACGATGTTTTCACAGCAGGCTGCCGTTGGCGGCCACTCCGTTGATTGCGAGAAGGATGTTTGACATGGCAAGGCGTATTATCAGGATTATGACCGCGATCGCCCTGGCGGGCGTATCGGTGCTGGGCGTTACGGCGGCATCGGCGCCGGCGGCGTCCTCTTCCGCCGCCGCGCCGGCGCCGGAACTGAAAAACAGTGTCCGGGTCGCGTTGCTCGACGGCAAGATAACCTTACAACTGCCGCCGGATTTTGTTAACCAGACGCGGGAGGACGCCAACGCGCAAAATACCGGCGTGGTGGTCCAGCTGTTCGCCAACCGGGCGCATTCGCAGGCGGTGGGCATCAGCGAGGTGCGCACGGTCAACGGCGATGCCAACGACACCAGCGACGCGGCATTTAATAAAATGGCGCAGGGCGCGCTGTCGGGCCTGAAAACCCAGTTCAAGAATGTCAGGAAAACCGGCCAGGTCCCGGTAATGGTGGATAAGCATAAATTCCTGCGCATCGACTCCCAACAGGAAATGCAGGGCAAAGCCATGCTGGGCACCTTGTTGATAACGCCTTACCTGGATCGCGTCATCACCATCCAGGTATTGACGCCGACCTCCGGCGCAGCCGTTCATGACGACCTGGTAGGCAACATCTTGGGCACGTTGTCATTCCATTAAATACGGCTTCTCTAACTTAAACTTCTGTGTCATGAGCCATACTGATTTGTGCGACCACGGCCACCGGAGGCGAACCAATGAAACTGTTAGGCAGCTATACCAGTCCTTACGTGCGGAAAATCTCAGTTATCCTGCTGGAAAAGGATATTGCCTTTGAATTGGTCAGCGCCTCTCCTAACGGTCGTGATGCCTGCGTCACGGCGGTGAACCCGTTGGGCAAGGTGCCGGTACTGCTTAACGAGCGGGGCGAGGGTATCTTTGATTCGCCCATCATCGCGGAATATCTGGAGTTGGCCCATCCCGAACCGCCGCTGCTGCCGGCCGATCGCCTGGAAGCGCTGCGGGTGAGGCAAATTGAAGCGCTGGCCGACGGCGTGACGGATGCGGCCATGGCCATCGTTCGCGAATGCGGGCGCGGCGGCGGCCCCGATGAAAACGTGCTGTTGAACCAGCGCGCAAAAATCTGCCGCGGCCTGGACGCGCTGGAGGAACATGCCCACGAGGGCAGGCTGCTTAACGGCCCCACCCTGACGCTTGCCGATATTGCCGTGGCCTGCACGCTGGGGTTTATCAATTATCGCCGCGTGATGCCCAACTGGTGCGTGAATCGGCCGATGCTGGTGGCGCTGGCGGAACGGCTGTTTGCGCGCACCAGTTTTGCCCGTACTGCGCCGCCAGTAGCAGCGGCACTGTATGGCACTGAAATGTTATGACACAAACTGTGAACCCTCTCGAATAGTTAAAATTCATTCCCTCCTTACCTGTCTCGTGGTGTCCGCTGCGGCTAACGTTAAAGGATAGCGTTTATCAGCCCAGCCCACTCTTGGTAAAGTCACAGTGTCTAGGAGAAAACATGGCTTACAATCCCCCCTCAAGCCGGTTAATACCCGGCGAATATGGTTATCCGCTCGAACTTAAACCCCGTTACGACAACTTTATCGGCGGTGCTTGGGTCGCGCCGGTAAAAGGTGATTATTTTGTCAACCTGACGCCGGTAACCGGCCTGCCGCTGTGCGAAATCGCCAGTTCCAGCTCTGACGACGTCGACCTTGCGCTGGATGCCGCCCATAAGGCGAAAGCGGAGTGGGGCGCGATGTCGGTACAGACCCGCGCCAATATCATGCTGCGTATCGCCGATCGCCTGGAGCAAAACGTCGAGCTGCTGGCGGCGGTGGAAACCTGGGACAACGGCAAGCCGATTCGTGAGACCAGCGCCGCCGACGTGCCCCTGGCTATCGACCATTTTCGTTATTTCGCCTCCTGCGCGCGCGCCCAGGAAGGGGGCATCAGTGAAATCGACGGCGATACGGTCGCCTACCATTTTCATGAACCGCTGGGCGTGGTGGCGCAAATTATTCCTTGGAATTTCCCGCTGCTGATGGCCTGCTGGAAAATGGCCCCGGCGCTGGCCGCCGGCAACTGTATCGTCCTTAAGCCGGCCAAGCTGACCCCGCTTTCCATCCTGGTGATGATGGAGCTGATTCAGGATTTGCTGCCGGCGGGGGTGATTAACGTGGTCAACGGGGCGGGCGCCGAAATCGGCGAATACCTCGCCACCTCAAAGCGCGTGGCCAAAGTGGCCTTTACCGGCTCCACGGAAGTAGGCCAGCGCATCATGAGCTATGCGGCGCAAAACATCATTCCCGTCACGCTGGAACTGGGCGGCAAATCGCCGAATATCTTTTTTGCCGACGTCATGAACCAGGAAGATGCGTTTTTTGATAAGGCGCTGGAAGGGTTTGCCCTGTTTGCCTTTAACCAGGGCGAAGTCTGCACCTGCCCAAGCCGGGCGCTGGTGCAGGAATCGATTTACGAGCGGTTTATGGAGCGGGCGGTAAAACGCGTCGAGGCCATCCGCAGCGGCAATCCCCTTGATGCCCGGACCCAGCTGGGGGCGCAGGTATCCTCGGGGCAAATGGACACCATTCTCAACTATATTGATATCGGCAAAAAAGAAGGCGCCGAGATCCTCACCGGCGGGCGGCGCAAACAGATGGAGGGGCAACTGTCCGAGGGCTACTACCTGGAGCCGACCATTTTGTTCGGCAAAAACAGTATGCGCGTCTTCCAGGAGGAAATCTTCGGTCCGGTGCTGGCGGTAACCACCTTTAAGGATATGGATGAGGCGCTGGCGCTGGCCAACGATACGGATTACGGCTTGGGCGCCGGGGTCTGGAGCCGCGACGGCAACGTGGCCTATAAAATGGGCCGCGGCATCCAGGCCGGCCGGGTATGGACCAATTGCTACCATGCCTATCCCGCCCATGCCGCCTTCGGCGGTTATAAGCAGTCCGGTATCGGGCGCGAAACCCATAAGATGATGCTCGAGCATTACCAGCAGACCAAATGCCTGCTGGTCAGCTACTCCGATCAGCCGATGGGGCTGTTTTAACCCCAGGGTGACAAAGGCCGGCCTTTGCCGGCCTTTCTCTTGCTGACGCTTATA
The DNA here is from genome assembly GCF_046352915.1 of Sodalis sp. C49. Classification (NCBI taxonomy): domain Bacteria; kingdom Pseudomonadati; phylum Pseudomonadota; class Gammaproteobacteria; order Enterobacterales; family Bruguierivoracaceae; genus Sodalis; species Sodalis sp. C49. The sequence continues at coordinate 3,811,775 of NZ_CP163303.1, forward strand.
GCGCGGGCGTGGGAATGGACGTCAGCGTGGATGCGCGGCGGCGGATAAACAGCCGCACCAGCGTATACCAGCCCAGCACGCTTATCAGGTTAAACAGGTTGAACAGGCCGCTGCCGCCCTGGGCGTACAGCGTTTTTGCCAGTTCGATGCCCAGGGTATAAACCATAATGTTCAGCATGCCCAGCGCGGCGGACACGGTGCCCTTGCTCATGGCGCAGGAAAACAGCGTCAGCCGGTACAGGCCGGCGTTGGCGACGCCGATGCCGTAGGCGTACAGGCTCATGCCGGCGGTCATCCACAGATAGGCGTGGGGCGAGAACAGGGTGGCCGCGGTGGCCAGCACCAGCCCGCCGATGATCGGCGCGGCGCCGAGCTTGATCAGCCGATCCACGGTACGCCGGCCGCTTAATCGCGCCAGGGTGATGTTGCCCAGGATCAGCGCGCCGAACACCGGCATCTGCAGCAAGCCGTATTCCATCGGCGTCATCCCCCCGTCGCCCATCAGGATCACCGGCGACTGGGCCAGCCAGGACAGCAACGGCAGGCAGGCCAGTCCGATGGCCATGGCGCCGTACAGGAACTGGCGGTTGGTCAGCACCACCTTATAGTCGCGCCACAGGCCGCCCGGAGAAAACGACTCCCCCAGGCGCGAGGCGGTTTCGGGCATGGCGCGCCACAAGCCCGCCAGCGCGATGGCCGAGAGGCCGGCAAACAGCACGAACATGACCTGCCAGGAGGCCAGCTGGATAATAATGGAGCCGGCCAGCGGGCCTAATAACGGGGCAATCAGCGCGACGTTGGCCATCAGCGCGGTAATTTTGATGCAGGTGGCTTCATCGAACGACTCCTGGATGGTGGCATAGCCCACCGCGCCGATAAAACACAGTCCGAACCCTTGTAAAAAACGCAGCGCCATAAATTGCTCAATGGTTTGCGCCAGCAGAATGCCGAGGCAGGCGGCAATAAAAAACATCACCCCGGCCAGCATTACCGGGCGCCGGCCACGGCGATCCGACAATGGCCCCAGCAGCCATTGCAGCACCATGCCGCCGCCCAGGTAGGCGGTCATGGAGGTCGGAACCCATTCCCGGCCCGCATTAAAGGATGCGACCACCGCCATCATGCCCGGCTGGATCATGTCGTTGCCGATATAGACGGCAAATTCGAACAGCACCAGGCATAACGGAAATAGCAACGCCCTCCGGCCTAAACGAACGGAGGGAGATAATGAGCTTTGCATATTATAACCAGCTGAAATATAAAGTTAAAAACAAAATAATCCGTCAATGTTTTTAACATTGGCCGGCTATTTTGCATTTATTTTAAATCCCACGCAACCCCGGCCGAAATTATCCTTCATCCGGATAATTCATTTTTTACTTTGCTTCCTCATTTGTAGATATATAGCCTATTTTTAAGATATTGAAGATTAAGCGTATGCATACAAAATGCGGATAGGGATGAAGTGAGTGGACGAAGATAAAAGAATTGACTGGATAGATAATCTGCGTGCGCTGGCCTGCATGATGGTGATAATGATCCACACCACCTCGTTTTATGTTACCCATGGCCTGGACATCGGTGAGCACAACTGGCTGCTGGCCAATGTGCTTAACTCCGCGTCGCGGGTTGCCGTTCCGCTATTTTTTATGATATCGGGCTTTCTTTTTTTCGGCGCCAGGCGCGCCGGCGCCAGACATTTCCTGCGCATGGGGCTATGCCTGCTGTTTTACAGCCTGATCGGGCTGCTGTATATGGCGCTTTTTACCCCCATCAACGCGGCGCGGGCGCTGGAAGGGGCTTTGCAGAAGCCGGTTTTCTACCATCTTTGGTTTTTCTACGCGGTGATGGTCATTTATCTGCTGTCGCCGCTGATCGAAATCAAACCGGTGTCCGCCGGTTTTCTGGCGACGATAATAGTGCTGCTGGCGGTGATGGCCAATCCCAACACCGTAACGTTCAATCGCGGCCATATAACCTTGCTGCCGGTAAACCTGTTTATCAGCGGCGATACGTTTTATTACATCTTGTATGCGGTGCTGGGCCGGGCCGTGGGTATGCTTGATCTGCGCGGTAAAAAAATCCCCGTGATCGCCGCGGCGCTGTTTATTATCAGTGTCGTGCTGGTGGCGGTGGGCACGAAAAAGCAGCTGATCGTTAATGGCGACTTCGCCGATACCTATTACCTTTATTGCGGCCCCCTGGTATGTATCGGCGCCGTCAGCCTGTTTGTATTTTTTAAACAGGCCTGCCGGCGGCAATGGTGGCCGCCGCTACGCCTGATCTCGCGCTATTCGCTGGCTATTTATGGCTTTCATGCGTTTATCATTCATTTTATCCGCACCCATGGCCTGGATTTTAAAGCGGCGCCGCCGCTGGATATCATGTATGTGTTTATCGCCACGCTGTTGGTGAGCCTGCTGCTGGCGGCGGGGCTACGGCGCGTTGATGTGCGCCGCTGGGTCAGCTGAAATCCCGGATCCGGGGTTGATATGCCGGCAGGGCGTTATTCCTGCCAGCGCTGCTGCGCCCGGCGCAACTGGCGGCTGGAGGAAAAACCGGCGGCCAGCGCCGATTTCTCGATGCCCTGGCCCTGCTGTAAACGCTGCTGCGCCACCGCCAGTCGCAGCTGTTCGTGATATTCCCTGACGCTAAGCCCTAGATGTTCCCGGAACAGCCGGGTCAAATGGCGGCTGCTCATAAATACCTGCCGCGCCAGCGCGTCAAGGCGCCATTCCGCCTCCGGCTCATGGGCCAGGATGTCCTGGGCGCGGTGTACCGCCGGGTGCAGGTGATTACGGTGGCGCAGCCAGGGCGAAAGCTGCGGGTCGTCGCCGCCGCGGCGGAAATAAACCACCATTTCCCGGGCAGTGGCCATGGCCTGCTGCGGCCCGACATACAGGCTGACCAGGTACAGGGCCAGGTCAATACCGGCGGTAATGCCAGCGCTGGTAAATACCCCCCGATCCTCGACAAAAATCCGGTTGTCCTTGACCAGGGCCGCGGGAGCCTGCTGGCGCAGGCGCTCCATCACGTCATGGTGGGTGGTGCAGCGATACCCGTCCAGCAGGCCGGCCCGCCCGGCCAGCAGCGACCCGGAGCAAACGCACACCAGCGTCCATGTCCGATCCTGAAAGGATGATCGGCGCTCACGCAGCCACCGCTGCGCCTCCAGCGCCGGCGCGCTGTCCAGCTGCTGGCGGGAGTCGGCGACACCCGCCAGCACCACGATGCTGTCCGGCGGCAGGGAGGCCGGCAGCGGCGCAATCCGGCTGACGGTCATGCCGATGGAGGTGGTAATCTCCTCCTGCGGGCCGATGTAGTGCAGCCTGAAGGCGCCGGACAGCGCCAGCACCTCCGCCGGGCCGGTGAGATCCAGCGCCATGACCTGGGGCAATACCAGGAAATAAACATCACGCATCACGCTTGCTCCAGTTCCTCCAGGCAGCCGGCCACGGTGCGGATAGCGGCGAAACGGTCGATAAGCACCGTTTCGGTGTGGTGCTTGAGATCCGCGCTGCTCAGCGTCCGGCCGTCATGGGTCATGGGAAACGTCAGCGTCGCCTCGGTCACGAAAGTGACGCGATACCCCAGGTCCGACGCCACCCGGGCCGTGGTTTCGCAACACTGCTCGGTGCGGATGCCGGCGATGATCACGTGCTTGATGTCCCGCTCATCCAGCCATGCGCGCAGGCCGGATTCGGTCAGGGCGTTATGGACATGTTTGTGGAACGTGGCGTCGGCGGTATGGGTCAGGAACGGCAGCGGTTTTACCAGGCCGGACTGCGGGCTAAAGGGGCCGTCGCCGCTGTTATGGAAAATATCCACCAGCGCCGCGCCGCGCTGCCGGCACCCGGCGATAAGGGACAGCAGCGCCTGTTGAAAGGCGGGCACGTCGTCTTCCGACCAGAAGGGACGCTGCAGGAAAGATTGCTGGACATCGATAATCAATAACGCGCTTTGTGCCATTTCCGGACTCCGTGATAATGCTGTAGCACTATAGTGCCCATGGGTAGGGCACATAAACAGGCTAAATCCGGCCATGATCGGGCTAATTCGGGACAATACCGCCTAACGGCGCTGACGTGCGCCAGTAATCGTAATAGATATGCTCAACCTGGAAGTCGGTCTTTTGTTGATCGCCGGTGAGGCGATAGGCCAGGGAAAAGGCAAAATCAAAGGCGACGCCCAGTCCTTTACCGCTGAGCAGGTTGCCGTCCTCGACCACTTTCTCATCAATAAAGCGGCCGTCGCTGACTCCCCGGTGCAGATCGCCGGAGCACACATAGCGGCGTCCCTTGAGTAAATCGTTGCCGCCCAGCACCCGGGCCGCGGCCGAGCATAACGGACAAATCCATTTGCCAGCCTCATCGTGGCGGCGGATAAAATCCGTTACCAGCGGATTAGCGGCCAGGTTGACCGTACCCTCAAGGCCGCCGGGGATCACCACCGCGTCATAGAGCGTCTCCCGGCGATGCTCGAGCAGGGCGTCGGCGAACATCCGGATCTGGTGATAGCTCACCAGCTCAAGCCTATCCTGACATGAGAGGGTTTCAACCTTGATATCCAAGCGGCGCAGCACATCAATTACGATGATGGCTTCCGCTTCCTCAAAACCCTTCGCCAGCAATACGGCGACTGTCTTGGACATAATTCCTCCTGTTATCCTATGAAGTCATGACCTGATGCCATAGGGTAGCATGACGGCGTCGCAAAAATAGAACGCTGTTTTATTTTTGACAGGAGGATCGCAGATTTTCCGCGCCGGCTAATCTTCCGTCCAAACGCCTAATATGTAGCCGTCGGGATCCTTGAAATGAAAGCGTTGCCCGCCGGGGAAGGCGAATATCGGCTTGACGATTTCCGCGCCGGCGGCTTCCAGCTTTTTCAGCGTGCCGGGCAGATCGCTGGCGTAGAAAATGACCAGCGGGCCGCCGCCCGGGGTAATCGCCTCGGTGGAGGTAAAGCCGCCGGTAATCCTGCCATCGTAGAATTCGGTATAGGTCGGGCCGTAATCCGTAAACGCCCAACCGAACGCCGAACCATAGAACTGTTTGGCACGCTGGATATCGCTGACGTTGAACTCAACGTAATCCACCTGGCCGTTTGCGCCGATCTCTTTCATCAGGAATTTCTCCTTGTGAGTGGGGGTCACCTAAGTATGGCCCAGGTTCGGCTATATGACAGGCGGGTCCATTGCCCGGCCGCGTATTACTCCTGTTTGCCGTAATGCATGCCTTCCAGCTTCAGGCCGTCGGGATCGAGGAAAAAGACCGCATAATAGTCCGCATAATATTCGCCGGCCGGGTCGACGATGCTGGCGCCGTTGTGTTCCAGCCACGCCTGCAGCTCATCGACGTCCCGCCGGCTGTTCAGCGACCAGGCATAATGGTGGAATCCCACGTCGCCTTTACGATAAGGATGCTTTTTACCCTGCTCGTCCGCCTGGTAAATCCAAAAGCGCGTCGTGCCGTTGCTCCAGCCCATCGCCGCGGGCATTTCGTCCATCACGTCAAAACCCAGGAACGTAAACAATCCGCTGTAGAATTTCTTGGCAACGGCAATATCGCTAACGCTGATAACCAAATGATCGACTGCCTGGACTCGAGACATAGTTTCCTCCTGTTCTGCGCCGGCTTATGCTTGTTCCGGATTATGCCATAGCGTGGTAATGCCGCCCCGATCGCCGCTGATCGGATCGGTGGCCGGTAACGGCACCTGCCCGATATGCTGTTGCACCGAGGCCAGCCTGGCGGGATCGTCGCGGCATAAATCGGCGTTCATGCCGTTGGGATAAGCGCCGACCACCATAAAATCCTCGCTTGATTGCAGCGCTTTATGGCCGACGCCGGCTGGGATCAGCACCACATCGCCTAGGGACAAGGTGACGACCGGCCCGCTTTCACCGCCGAACTGCACCTGGGATTCGCCGGCGTAAACACCTAGCAGCTCGTGGCAATTGGAATGGAAATGGGTGAAGTTATAGATAATATACCGCCACTGGGCCGGCCAATCATTGGCGGCAAAATGACGTTCCAGCCAGGCCGCCGGATCGGGCGTTTGCGCCGGTATCACGCGGCGATAGATGACCAGGGGCAGCGGACTGTTGGGAACGCCGCCCACCGCTTCATTTAACGCGAGGGTTTCTATGGTCATAAGATCATCGCTCCTGCTCGTCTGGTAGGTCATGGGCTAATGCCATGAAGATCCGCAATAAGTCTTATCAGCATAGTTAATCGAGAGAATGATGCGAATGATTTACAGATTACACCGACAAGGCATAAGCTAGCCGGTGCGATGAACCGCATGTAGCCGCCGTTCATTAATTTCCCTTTAACAGGAGTAGATCTATGAGCAATGCATTTCTGGACGTCATCAAAGCCCGCCGGTCAATTTACGCCATCGGCAGGAATGTCGCGCTATCGGAAGACCAGATCGCCTCGCTGGTGAAAGACGCGGTCAAACATAGCCCCTCGTCCTTTAATTCTCAAAGCTCCCGTGTTGTCGTGCTCTTTGGTGAACAGCATGAAAAATTATGGAATATCATTAAAGAAACGCTGAGGAAGATTGTGCCCGCGCAATCCTTCGCCGCCACTGAAACCAAACTGGCCTCATTTGCCGCAGGCAAAGGGACGGTGCTGTTTTTTGAAGACACCAAGGTCATTGATGTTTTGCAAAAGCAATTTGCCGCCTATGCCGATAACTTCCCCATCTGGTCGGAACATTCCACCGGCATTGCGCAATTTTCAGTATGGACGGCCCTGGCTCAGGAGCGTATCGGCGCGACCTTGCAGCATTATAATCCCCTGATTGACGATGAGGTTAAACGCACCTGGGAATTGCCGGACAGCTGGAAACTGCGCGCGCAAATGCCGTTTGGCTCCATTGAGCAGGCGGCGGGCGAAAAAACATTTATCGACGATGAAGAACGTTTCCGCATTTTTAAATAACATCCCGGGCATGTTGTGCTTGGGCTAAGACGGGTCTGATGGCAAAACCCGGCTTGCGGGAGTGGCGGACATGCGTCCATCGCTCCCGCTTGTTTGCATGTCTGCCGGCATGGGCAAGGGATGGCGAACGATTTTTTTTGCACAGATGTTTTTCAGGTTCGGCCGGCGCGGCTATAGTATAAAAGGGCTGGTCAAAAAACAGGCAATATTTTGATAAGGAGCGAAGCGATGACCCGAATTCTGCTGGTATTTTTATTCTTTGTGGCAATCTGCGCCGGTATCATGGTGGTGCAAATGGGCGGCCGATATCCCTGGATTTAACTGTTCCTGGCGGGGATCTTGCGAAAGCCCGACCAGAGCTGCACCGTATTGATCAGCACCATCAAGGCCGTGAATAAAAACACCCAGCGAAAGCCCAGTACCGCCGAGACGCTGGAGCCGATGAGCGGCCCTACCACATTCCCCATATACATAAACGACTGGTTATAACCGAAGATACGGCCGGTGACTTTATCGCTGGAATATTTTACCAGCAGCGTCTGGACGGCGGGCATCAGCGCGCCGTCGGTGAATCCGAGCAAGAAGCGCAGCACGCCCAACTGCAAGGGCGTCTTCACCAGGGCCATGCAACAAAACAGCGCTATGCTTGCCATCATCGCCGCCATCAAGATACGCGAGGTGCCGATGCGGTCGCCCAACTGGCCCAGGCGCGGCGCGGCCAGCAGCGCCGACACGCCCGGCACGGCGGCGATCACGCCGCTGATAAACGCCAGATTGCCGGTATCGTTGTAGATATCTTTGATAAACAAAGTCAGAATAGGGCTTATCGAGCTGTTGGTCAGCTGGATCATCATGGTGGTAATAAACAGGCTGAAAATCAGGCCTGGATAGGGCAATGAATGAAAGATTGCCCGGCCCTTGAGCTGATCGGCTTTTTTGATGTTAACCGTTTTCTCTTTAATCAAGAACAGCGTCACCAGAAAGCTGGTAAACATCAGTGCCGACGTCACCAGGAATACCACCCGCAGACCCAGGTGATCGGCCATAAAGCCGCCGAGCAGCGGGCCGACAATCACGCCGGCCACCTGGCCGGTGGAAAGGGTGCCGAGCGCCCAACCGCTTTTCTCGCGCGGCACCTGCGATGCCACCAGCGCCATTGCGTTGGGAATATAACCTGATGTCAGGCCCATCAGCGCCCGCAGCAGGAATAACTGATAGACATTACTGGCAAAACCCTGCAGCGCAATCACCACCGCCATGCCAAGCGACGCGCGCAACAGCATCAGCTTACGCCCCCGCCGGTCCGCCAGGCTGCCCCACAGCGGCGCCACTACCGCGGAAACCAGGAACGTCGCGCTGAATACCAATCCCGACCAGATGCTGAGCGCCTCATGGGATCGCACGCCAAGTTGCTCAACGTACAGCGGCAAAAAAGGCAGGATTTGGCTCATGGCCAGGCCGGTGAAAAAACAGCCTAACCAAACGGAAAAGATATTGATCTTCCAGGCTTCCATGGGTCACACGCAGTAGGTAAGGATTAATAGCAAGTTTGCTAATGATATCATCGATGTGAAAAGTTACGGTAACGACTTACCGATAAAAAGTGTAGCAAAAACGCACGGTATGTTTTCCGCGCCGCCAGTCCAGACGGGGGAAGGTGGGCAAAAAAATAACTTGCGATTCTATCGCGCGCTATTTATAATAACACCATGAAAACGAAACATGATGACCCAAAAGCGACGGCTACGCCTTTAGCCCTTGACCAGCAGTTCTGCTTTGCCCTGTACTCGGCGAACCTGGCCTTGAACAAGGTCTACCGCAAATTATTGGTCAAGCTGGATCTCACTTACCCGCAATATCTGGTTATGCTGGTACTGTGGGAGCGTGACGAGGTGATGGTATCGGATATCGGCGAACGGCTGTATCTCGATTCCGCCACGCTGACCCCGCTGCTCAAGCGCCTGGAAACCGCCGGCCTGCTCGGACGCTTTCGCTCCGCGGCGGACGAACGCCAGGTGATTATCCGTCTGACCGACAAGGGCCGGGCATTACGGGAAACCGCGCGCACGGTGCCGGACGATATCCTGTGCGCCACGGCCTGCAGTGAAGAAAAGCTCAACGACTTAAAACGGCAGTTGCAAACCCTGCGCGCCCAGCTGGCGCAGTGGTAACCGCCCTGGGGGCCTGAGCGGCGACCAGGCTACCGCTATGGGCTATACTGAATAAAGCCCCTGCTTTTAAGTTGCAAGCGATTTAATCGCTTGCAATATATCTTCGTCCGGCACTCGGTCCGGCGAAGGCATCATCCAACAACGTAAGAGGGAAATAACCATGTCTATTGAAAAAGTTGTGTACCGCGCAAAAGCCAAAGCCACCGGCGGGCGTGATGGCCGGGCCACCTCATCCGACGGCGTGCTGGATGTCAAACTGGGCGTGCCGAAAGAAATGGGCGGCCCGGGCGGGGAATTCACCAACCCGGAGCAACTGTTCGCCGCCGGCTATTCCGCCTGCTTTCTGGGTGCGTTAAAACATGTCGCCGCGCAGGAGAAAGTGAAGCTGCCGGCGGACGCGTTTATCGAAGGCACGGTCGGCATCGGCGCGGTGCCGACCGGTTTTGCCATTGAAGCCCAGCTGGATATTCATTTAGCCGGCATGGATCGCGGCCTGGCCGAGTCGTTAGTGCAGAAAGCGCATGTGGTCTGCCCGTATTCCAACGCGACCCGCAATAACATTGATGTTAAACTTAACGTCATTAATTAGTTTTCAGCGTTAAACCGGTGCCGCCGCTCAGCGCGGCTGCCGGTGAAACCGGTTGGATAACGCCGCGAGCCTTTGCTTGCGGCGTTTTTTTTTGCCCGGCGCGCCCGCCGCAGGATAAACCGTTACTACCCAAAACTTTTTAATATGAAATTTGTCAAAATGGTTTCGCACATTAAAGGTATGCTTATCCATTCGTTGTTAGCCATGGCGGCATAAGTCGGGTGCGAATCCGCTAGCCAAATCGCCGGCAGCGAGACCTTAATTTATTGATTATCATGGACTATTGCCTTGATTAAATTAGTCAAACAGCTGTCGCAGCAAAAACTATCGATAATAATCGCTGTTTATGTGGGTTTTTTTCTTAACCTGTCGGTTTTTATCCGGCGTTTCGATGTGCTTCATCCGGTTACCACCGTCGGCCACATGGTTATCGCCCTTACCGAAATTATGGTGACGGTGCTATCCACCTTCTTTTTGCTGCGGCTGATTTCGCTGGGCGGGCGTCATTTCTACCGTACTGTGGCTACAGTATTGTTGTTAATCTCGGTTGCCGCCAGTTATTACATGACCTATTTTAATGTCGTTATTGGCTACGGCATTATTGCCTCTGTCATGACCACGGATATTGATTTATCAAAAGAGGTGGTCGGGTTTTATTTTGTCCTGTGGATGGTGGCGGTCAGCGCCTTGCCGTTGTTTTTGATCTGGAAACACTCGGTGAGCGGTACCCTGATCCAGCAGATGAAGACCCCCGGCCAGCGCATTAAGCCTCTGTTGATCCTACTGGTTACTTTGGCGCTGATCTGGCTGCCGGTGCGCTATCAGGATAAGGCGCAGAACGTGCGCGAAAAAATCACCAATATCGATCTGCCCAGCTACGGCGGCGTTATCGCGCATTCCTACCTGCCGGTTAACTGGATGGCGGCCCTCGGCCTGTTCGCCTACACCCATTTCGACGAAAACCAGGACAATGACACGCTGTTCGATCCCGCCAAGCAGTTTACCTATGTTCCTCCGGCCGGTATCGATGATACCTATGTGGTTTTTATCATCGGCGAAACTACCCGCTGGGACCATATGGGGCTGCTGGGCTATCACCGCGATACCACGCCCAAATTATCCCGCGAGAAAAACCTGGTGGCGTTTCGCGGGCAATCCTGCGATACCTCCACCAAACTCTCCCTGCGCTGCATGTTCGTGCGCGAGGGCGGGACAGCGGATAACCAGCAGCGGACGTTAAAAGAGCAGAATATCTTTGCGGTAATGCGTTCGCTCGGCTTTACCTCGGAGCTGTTCGCCATGCAGAGCGAGGTGTGGTTTTATAAAAATACCTATGCCAATAACTTCTCGTTTCGCGAGATGATCGCCGCGGAAAAACGCAACGACGGCAAATCCGTGGATGATATGCTGCTGGTGGATGAGATGAGCGAATCGCTTAAACGCTACCCCAAAGGCAAGCACCTGATGGTGTTGCATACCAAAGGCTCGCATTACCTCTATTCGCAGCGTTATCCGCGGGATTTTGCCCGCTACCAGCCTGAATGCATGGGCGTGGATCATGCCTGCTCCAAAGCGCAGCTTATCAATGCCTTCGATAACAGCGTGTTGTATACCGATAGTTTTATCGCAAGCGTCATCGACAGGATGCGCAATAAAAAAGCCCTGGTGTTCTACGCCTCCGACCATGGCGAGTCCATTGATGAAAACTACCATTTACACGGCACGCCGCGCGATATGGCGCCGCCGGAACAGTTCCGCGTACCGATGATGGTCTGGGCGTCGGATGCGTTCCTGGCCGACCAGCCCCATCGGGAGGCGTTCGACCGCCTGCAGGCCCAGCAGCGTATCGGCGCCACCCATCGCCATGAAGAGCTGTTTGATACCATTCTCGGCTGCCTGGGCTATACGTCGCCGAACGGCGGCATCAACCCGCGGAACAACTGGTGCGCCAAGCCTGCGGCCAAGGGGATGGCCCTGTAAGCGACAGGTACCGCCGGCGGCGCTTTTGTAAACAGTCGGCAGTATTTCTTGAAAAAGGGATTGACGCAAAAAGACGGCCGCAGTAAGATGCGCCCGCATTCGGTGAGTGGCGCAGCCTGGTAGCGCAATACGTTCGGGACGTATGGGTCGGAGGTTCAAATCCTCTCTCACCGACCAACCTCTTCAAGGTCTTGTCTCCAGCAGTCCAGACAAGGCAGAAAAAAAGCACGTCTTAGGACGTGCTTTTTTTTTGCAGCAAACCTCGTCCCTGACCAGCGCGCCCGTTTTGGGAAAAACGCTTCAGCCCCGCCAGCCGATATTATCGGGAACAGGTGATTTCCTGTGTAAAAATAACCGCGGCACGACGGCCGGCAAGGATTTGAGGCCCGGGTGGGGATAAGCAAATCCATAATTCGTTTTACAAAATATATTAATTATAAAAATTTACCTGACTGACATTTGAGATTATATGTTTATCTGCGGGTGAAAATATAAAAAGCACGCGGCGGGCTAAAATACGCTTCTATAAAAGGCAATCAATTGGCATCGATAAATCATGCCCGTAAATTCTCTTGTCGCTAACGCATTATCTTAAGTGGCAAAGCTGCATTTTTTCTTAAGCATTGCTGATGAATTGCTGAACAACTCTTTGAATAAATTTACCTTTACAACAGGAAATTAGCATTGGCATTGCCTGGATATGTCAAATAAATGTTAAAAAAGCTTGTATCTGCCGGCTTGACGGCGCATGTTATAAATTAGTCTGGATATTATTTTGCTGTCGGCATTGGATGCTATTTTAGGGAGACGATGAATTCGTATAATAAAGTCAGGCCCTGGGGGCATTTTTAAACGATATAACAAGCGATGCGGGGATGATATGAAAGTTGATTTCTTTTTGATTGAAAATGACAGGAAAACGTCTATTTATCATGATGAATTCAGGCTTGGACGTATTCTGGTCATGCCAAAAACAACGCTTCAGCTGATGTCTCGCAGGACAAAGCGGAGAAAAGAAACCTCTGGTAAAAGCTACGATACTGTTGTGCATATCAGTTCAGGGGGACAAAGGTATGCCGTCGCCTTTTCCGGCGAGGCTATTCCGGCGTTCGAAACGGATGAATTGATCAGGAAGTCGGTGCCAAAACCCACGCCTCTGGCGTAGCGTCCGCTAACGCCCGCCCAGGGTGCCGCAAAAATCCACTCTATAAAAAACGTCAATGGATTGGTTATTGATAATAGCGATATTCGTGAAATTAAGCCCTTTCCACTCTTTATTGTTTAACGCCTGCCGCACGGCCTAGAACGACAGATCGATAACCACATTATCGGTATAATTGCCCGGCGGCGGCGTAGGCTGGTTTGGCAAAATCCGCGCGACATAATTGTAGGTACGCAGGGTGCCGTCGCTGCTGACGCTATTGGATAGCGCGCTGGACCAGCGGTCATTGCCGTTGTCACGCCAGGACTCGGCGCCGTTGGATTTAGAGATCTCATAGCCGAGCAGACTGCCGCCGCTGGCCATGTGCCTGACGTTGCCGACCGCATGATTGCCGTTATTCATCCCCACCGTATACGTGCTGCCTTTGGTACAGACGATGCCGATCGTCTGCGATACCGGATTAAAACCGCTCACCAGCGGCGCGGCGCCAAAGCTGATGTCGGGGGCGGTAATAGCGACGCAGTCGTTGGTGATGACCAGGTTAACCGTCAGCGGCACCATGGCGGAACCCATCTGGCTGCTGCCCGGCATACATTGTCCCAGCGCGCCTATGCCGGTGCAGATAGCGTAGTTCACCAGGATATTCAGGGTGACGGTATAGGTTCCCGCCGCCACGTTCTGGCCCGTCATGGTGTGCAAATACAGCGGGATACTGAAGTTCGACCCCCCCATCAGCCCAACCAGGTTTACCAGCTCGGCGGAATGGTATCTCACCGGGGCGCCGTTAAGCGCCAGTTGCGTGGCGCAGTTGGCGGCGGTGCATACCTGGATGGGGATAACATCGCCGCCGTCGATGGCTTTCAGCGCCGCCTGTCCGCTGCTGGTGGCATTGGCGGAATAGAGCTGCAGATCAATATGGTCGGTGCTCAGCAGGGCAAGCGTGCTGCCGGCGCCGCAGTTAACCTCGATACTGTTGCTGGACGTGCTGACGGTGCTGTTAATGCTGAAAGAGCTTGCCTTGCCAAAGGCGACGGTACGGCCGGGCAAGGCGCAGGCGGCAAAGGCGGACTGGCATAATAATGCGAGCAACAGCAATCCCGGGGAAAGGGTTTTCATCAAGCGTTCCTTAAGGTGTCGCGGACAGCGGGCATGGCAACGGCCCGTAGGTATGTAAAGCCCGGGGCCTGCCGTCCGGCAGCGTCAGGCGGGCGGCGCAGCGCCGTCCGTCCGGGGTGACGGCGCGCAGCCGGTTGTCGGTTGCCAGGTTTTCCAGCCAGGCAAGGCCTTCCCAGCCCACATAATCATCGGGCAGCCCGTCGCGCACGACCCGGGTGCCTACGGGCAGCGGCCGGCCCTGGCCGTCATGCAGGATGATGCTGGCCGCGCGCAGCGGCTCGATAGGGAAATGGAGCAGATAGCCGCTCTGGCGGGGCACCGAGAAACGTTGCTCGATAGCGGGCGCCGTCAAATCAGCGGGGATATTTAAGATATCGATGCCGTATTTAGCCGGGTAGTAGGCGATAACATTGGGAATCAGCAGGTAGCCCGCTTGGTCGGTCACGCCCGCCGGCTGGTTTTCATAACGCACCAGCACTTGCGGCTGCCCGGTTTTTATCAGCACAAACGCATTATTTAACTGGTTTGCCGCCAGCAGCCGCCCATCCATCGTCACCAGCGCGCCGCTGATATCCGCCCATTGCACGTCGCTGCCGCTGACGCCGTAAAAGCCGCCGGAGGCGTCGACATAACGGTTACGCCAGTCGAGCGTGGCCTGGCGATAATCTTTGTCTCTTTGCTGGCGGGCATAGGAGGCGTCCCAGCTGAAACCGCCGTCGGAGGGCATGGCGCGGGACACCGTCAGGCGCTGGGCGTCGCCGCCGGGCCTGTCGCGCTCCAGGCCGACGCTGGCGCTGGCCAGGCCGCCAAAGGGCATGATCAACGAGAGGGCGCCGGAATAGTCCCGCTGTTGCCGATCGAAACCCGCGGTCGCAAACAGGCTGGCGTCGCCCCACAGATTCCTGCTCCATGACAGATTCCATAAGCGGGTACGATCGCCCCTCCGGCCGCGGATATCGATCATTGCCGCGCCGAGGCTGCCATAACGATGCAGCGTGACGCCGGCGTTATATTGCGCGCTGGCCCGGCTTAACGTCGAGGCGGTGCGCGGCCGATGACGGGCGCCGGCATCATAGAGCGCCAGATGGGCAAAGTGACTGCTGCGCCAGGTATGCTGCGTGCCGATGCTGGCGACCCGGTTACTGTATTGATAACCGCAGCCATATTGTTCTCCGGTCCATCCGCCAAAACGGCTGTGGGTCCAGGAGCCGTTGATCACTCCCGCGCGTCCCACCCGCAACAGGCTGCCCGCGCCGGCCAGGGCCAGGTTTTGCGCGCCCTCGGCATGGCTTTCCAGCGTCAACCAGTCCGTTGTTCCCCGGCGGTAGGAACCGCTGACCACCGGCGGGCCGTAATCGGCGTTTTTTACGCCATACGCGCGGCGCAGCGCGCCGGCGCCCACGGAATAATCGGATAAGCCGGGTTTGAGCAGGGTACTGGACACATAGAACGGCAGGGTAGTGATCACCTGGCGGCCTACCGCGTCCGTGGTGACGATAACCGCCTCGCCGGCGCCGTTGATAAAAGGCATATTGTTGAGCGAGTAAGGACCTGGCTGGAGGTTGTTGCTGCTGGTTTTATAACCGTTGATAAACATATCGACGGTGGTGGGCACCGCCGCCTGTCCCGCGAACGAAGGCAGAGGATAGGTCACGATATCCGGGCGTACCGAAAAATCACGTGCGAGTTGGATGCCGCCGATACGCACGCTGCTGCTCCACGATAACGCGTCGGTGATCACATCGCCCGCCGCCCAGCGCAGGGCATGCTCCTCGTTCTGGCTGGCCCAATAGGTATCGTAGCGCATATAGCCGCCGCCGCCGGGCGCGCCGGTTATCTGGCGCTGCGCCACGCCGTCAATGGAAAAGTGGCCGGCATCGCCAAAGGTACGCAATTCATGCCATACGGCTAAGCGCACGTCGCCGCTGATGCGACTGCCATAAATATCATAGTTGAACAACGCGCCGGGGCTGACGCGTGCAGGATGGCGCCGGCCGCCCGGCTCCAGGCTTATCGATTGTTCCGGCAGCCAACTGGCCGGCACCGCCAGCAACAGCCGCTGCCGCGGCCGGTCATAAGTCGCCGTTACGCCGGGCAGGGCGGTGACATCCGTTTGCTGCGCGTTTAGCCGATCGGCCGGCAGCCCGGCTTGCACCAGATCGGCGGTGGGCACGGTATAATGCCCGTCGCGAAACGCCACCGGCACGATCCGGCCGACGGCGGATTCATTCACCACCAGCTCCAGCATATATTGACGCTGCGCCTGCCCGGGCGCCATCCCCGGCGGCGGCGGCAGCGAAGAGAACGTTTCCGCGTTGCCGTCCATGGGAAACCCGCAAGCCCAATAACTTAACAGGGTAACGGCGCAACGGCGGAGAAAGGTCGGCGCAGGACGGTCCATTATCTAGCGCGCGGAAGACGTGCCGCGCCATACCTTGTTGCGGTTATCGACCCGGGTCTCCAGCACCGCGTGAGCGTCAACGCCGGCGTTAAGCGGCCAGCGATGGCGGGCGTTGGCCAGTACGTAACCGAACAATCCGTCGGTGAGCTGATATTTCCCCAGCCGCGTTTTGCTGAGCCGGGCGTGTACCGGTCCTTGGTTGCGGATCTCCAGATAAGGCTCGCCCCGTACCTGGACCAGACGCCAGCTTAACAGCGGCATGCCGCTGTCCGGCGACGATTGGCCGCCGTAGACAAACAGCGGAATGGAGTAACGCATCTGGAACATCAGCGAATTGGCGGGATCGTCGGCCCGGTCGTTAGGGGTGGGAATTTCGTCGAGCAGGATGCGAAAGGCTTGTTCCGGGCCGGAAGCCGGCGGCGCTTGCCTGATAATGCGGATCAGCTGTTTTTGTCCGGCATCCAGCCTGAGCATGGGCGGGCTGGCGATAATATCCTGTTGCGTATGAAAGCGCTCCCCGCCCTCCGTCTGCTCCCAGGAAAAGATCCGCACCTGCAGCAAGGTGGCGGCGGCGCCCTTGTTTTCCACCCACAGCTCGGTGGCTTTTTGCGTGCCGGCCAAAAAGGGATCCACCGGCCAGATCAGGACGGCGTGCCCCGCCCAGGCGATGGGCAGCCACAGGCCCAGCAGCAGCGACAACAGAAAGCGCCCGACGGCGAGAATGGTCATATTCAGATCCTTCTAAATCGTTACCAGGACAGGGTTACCGTAATGCTATCGGTATAGGTTCCTGCCGGGTGAAAGCCATCCAACTGCAGCTGTCCGTAAACCGGCAGCTGGATGTGGTCGCCATCGCCGTGGCTGATGGCGATATCCTGGTTAACCGGAATTTCACTGGCCGGCGATAAACTGGCGCTGGTGAAAAGGCGGTAGGCAATCAGATCGGTATTATTCAATCGCTGAAGATGACGCGTTGTGGTGAAATGATTACCGCCGCCCAGATTCATGGTTAAGGTCGTGCCCGGGGTGCAGGCGATGGCAAACGAGGCGCTTTGCACCAGCGCGGCATTGGCGGCCCGGGTATCGATACCGGACAAGGTACCGAA
Organism: Sodalis sp. C49; assembly: GCF_046352915.1. Taxonomy (NCBI): domain Bacteria; kingdom Pseudomonadati; phylum Pseudomonadota; class Gammaproteobacteria; order Enterobacterales; family Bruguierivoracaceae; genus Sodalis; species Sodalis sp. C49. The sequence goes on from NZ_CP163303.1 coordinate 3,829,250, forward strand.
ATCCAGCGTCCCGAGCACACCGCCGCCCTGGATCTGGCAGCCCGACACCACCGACGCCGATATCTGAAAATTTTGCGTCGGCAAGGCGGACAGCGGTCCTGGATACAGCGCCAGCAGCGACCCGAGCGCCACGCCCAGGCAATGAGGCCGTTGCCGTCGGTTGAGTACTGACATCCCTTAAGCATTCCGCTATCAATAAATGACCTGGACATTAATCACGTCGCTATAAGTACCCGCCGGCACGCTGGTATTATTCCCGCCCTGGGTGACCCGACCATATACCGGATAAATATTGCCGTTTACCGGATCAGGGACACCGGTAGCCCTCAGGCCGGTATTGTTGGCAATAGGCGTGGTAAACGCGGCGTCGTTATACAGCGTATACGCAATGCCCTGTGATGCGTCGCTGCCGAGCACCAGATAACGCGGGCTGGCGGTTTCCGCGCCATACACATTCACCGGCGCGGGGTTGCTGCCGGTTATCTGCACGCTAAAGGTTGCCCCGGTGGTACAACGAACACGGATGCCGTCGCCGGTGGCGCCGCTCAGTGTCGCGCTCAGCTCCTCGAAAGTGGCGGGATGGGTACCGAAATCGAGCGTGCCGAAGTTAACATTGCTGGTGGCCGGGTCGCCGTTGATCAGGCAACCGTTGGTTAAGGTCAGCGAGGCGTTAATGGCTCCGGTGGTGGTTACCGCCCGGGCAACACCCGCCAGGCCACAGCCCAGCCAGCACGCCAGGAAAAAAAACTTCTTATTCATATCCTTACCTCAAAGGAATCTTAGAGAATACTCAACGGGATATTTATTAAAATTAAAACATTATTTTTTGAAAAATATATTGAATAATAATTAAAGGTTCGATGAATCAATGTTAATAAGCCATGGCTAGATGGCCGATGTTTTATAGTAGTCATAAATAAATCCGGCGACGGATAATAACTTTTTCCTTCCCTTGGCGAGCACATTGCGAAACGTCGGGTATCCCCAGAAGCGCACGGGGGTTGTCAAGATGAACGGCGGGCGTTTATCAGGTATCCTGGGGAAACAGGCCGCGCCGGCCCGGTCATTTTCCTGGTGAGTCATAACTTAAATAAACGCCGTCCGGGATATATGGCATAAAAGTTGCTGCGTATTGGCAGGGGTAGTGACTTTTTGCCCAGGCTTCCTTTTACCTTCTGGAGAAGACTATGCTGACATCCGCAAGAAACCATCTGACTGGCACCGTAACGGCCATTGTCGCCGGCGCGGTCAATGATGAAATAGAACTCACCCTGGCGGGCGGCAAGAAGCTGGTCGCCACCATTACCCATAGCAGCGTGCACTATCTCGACCTGCGCCTTGGCGGCGAAGCCAGCGCGTTTATCAAAGCGCCCTGGGTGATCCTGACGACCGCCGGCACCGGCCTGCGGTTTTCGGCGCGCAATCAATTTACCGGCAGCATCACCAACATCGTCAAAGGCGCCATCAACAGCGAAGTTACGGTCGCCGTCGATGCCAGCATGTCATTGGTTTCGGTCATTACCAATGAGAGCGTCGCCGGCATGCGCCTCAAGGACGGTGATGAAGTGATTGCCCTGGTCAAGGCGTCCAGCATTGTGCTGGCGACCCACGACTCACCGCCAATAACGGCCGGAAATCCCTAATACCTTACGGCGTGCGCTGTTGAGACGCGAAGCGGATGACGGCGGTATCACTTGGCGGGATACAGCCGGACGCCGATATCGGCGGGCGGACTGTAGTAAGGCATCGAGGTGATTGCCAGCTCAATGCCGGTGCGGGCGTATTCCCCGATATTGCCGGAATGGATCCCGCCCGCCGCCGCCAGCCGGCAACCGGTAGCCTGGCTGTTGGCATAGGCCAGCGCCCGGCTTACCGCGGCGGGACTGAATTTATCCAGTTGCACCAGGTCCGGGCCGGCGTCTATAGCCGCCATGGCTTCGGTTTCATTATCCGCTTCCACCACGATTAACCGGTCCGGCGCCGCGCCGCGCAGTGTGGCCACATGCTGGCGCCAATCCGCCGGATCGGCGCAGAAATGACGGTGGTTGGCGAACAACAGTACCGTATCCGCGGTTCCGCAGCGATGCAGGATGCCGCCGCCGTCAATCACCGCGCCCAGCGCCAGCGTTTTGGTGCCGGGAATGGTTTTGCGGGTGCAGGCGATGCGCATCCTGGGGTTTACCGCTTGCGCCATGGCGACCATCTCATGAGTGGCCTGGGCGACGCCGCTGCACCATTCCAAGAGGTTTTGCGCCACTTTCCAGCCCTGGTGTAATCTTTCGGCCGGCCCGGCTGCGGTTAACAGCACATCGCCGGCCTGCGCCATCTGCCCGTCGGCCATCGCCATCACCACGCTGAGCCCCAGCCGTTGCAGGACCCTTGCTGCGGCGTCCAGCCCGCTGACTTTCCCGGCGGTGCGCCGGCTAAAGCTCATGACGCCCTGACGGTTGCCGATGCCCAGGGCGCGGGTAGTCAGGTCGCCGTAGCGGATATCTTCCTGCAGTAGCGAATCCAGTTCCTGATCGGAAAGATAAAGCATGATCGTGCCTCGTCGTGTTGAGAGAGATGATGTAAATGCGCCGTCGCCACTTCCTGCTGGATCACCAATAACACAACCGGCGCTAAAACGTGAATGATACGGATCAAGCGCCGGGCCGGTCGGGTCCTCCCACCGGATAAAACACCGTCGTGAACTTTTATTTTTAATAATGTTCGCGAATGTACTAAATGCGCGGATATGCATTTTCCCGTCAGCAACCGGCGGTATGTAAAATACGATTTCGCCGCATGGTGATATTGCCAATAAATACAGGCGGTAACGTATTCCCGCTACAAAAAAATACGCATTATTATCGCGGCCGTACGGACTGTTTTACGCCTTGGCATGGGGATTGCTCTATTCATGCTGTCTTTACTATTTTTTATTCATTATACATTATTCATCAGAGGAGTTCTTTATTGTGACTCGCAAACTGGCAATTTATGGCAAGGGTGGTATTGGCAAATCGACCACCACACAAAATACCGCCGCCGCATTAGCCTATTATCATGGTCAAAAAGTGTTTATTCATGGCTGTGATCCAAAGGCGGATTCCACGCGGCTGATATTAGGCGGCATGCATCAGGAAACCCTGATGGACGTGCTGCGCGATCGGGGCGCCGAAAAGATCACCAATGACATGGTGGTGAAAACCGGCGTGTTCGGCATCAGCTGCGTTGAGTCCGGCGGCCCTGAGCCGGGCGTAGGCTGCGCCGGACGAGGCGTCATCACCGCCATCGACCTGATGGAAAATAATCGCGCCTACTCCGAGGATCTGGATTTTATCTTCTTTGACGTTTTAGGCGACGTGGTCTGCGGCGGGTTCGCCATGCCGATCCGCGAAGGCAAGGCCCAGGAAGTCTATATTGTCGCCTCGGGGGAAATGATGGCGATCTATGCCGCCAATAATATTTGCAAAGGCTTGGTGAAATATGCCAAGCAAAGCGGTGTCCGTCTCGGCGGTATTATTTGTAATAGCCGCAAGGTTGACGGGGAGCGGGAATTTGTTGAAGAGTTCACCGCGGCCATCGGCACGCAATTACTGCATTTTGTACCACGGGATAATATCGTGCAGAAAGCGGAATTCAATAAAAAAACCGTTACTGAATTTGATCCGGAATCTAACCAGGCCCATGAATACAGCGAGCTGGGACGTAAGATTATTGAAAATAAAAACCTGGTTATCCCTAAACCCATGACCATGGAAGCGCTGGAAGCCATGGTGGTCAAATACGGTCTGGCCGATTGATTGAACAGCGCTAAGTGCTAAAGGACCGGATCGCCGCCGGCCGGCAAGATGACCAGTTACTTAATCGGGGAATGAACCATGCCACATCATGAGTTTGAGGTTAGCAAGTGTATACCGGAGCGGAAACTCCATGCCGTAGTCAAAGGCGCCGGGGAGGACTTAACCTCGGTGCTGCCCCTGGGCTATCTGAATACCATCCCGGGAACATTGTCCGAACGCGGCTGCGCCTATTGCGGCGCCAAGCATGTTATCGGCACGCCGATGAAGGATGTCATCCATATCAGCCACGGGCCGGTGGGATGTACTTACGATACCTGGCAAACCAAACGCTACATCAGTGATAACGACAACTTCCAGCTGAAATATACCTTTGCCACCGATATGAAGGAAAAACATATCGTGTTCGGCGCGGAAGGGGTGCTGAAGCAGAATATCCTGGAGGCGTTTAAGGCCCAGCCCACCATTAAGCGCATGACCATTTACCAAACCTGCGCGTCGGCGCTGATCGGCGACGATATCGCCGCCGTGGCGCAGGACGTGATGGACGAATTGCCGGATGTGGATATTTTTGTCTGCAATTCGCCGGGTTTCGCCGGCCCCAGCCAGTCCGGAGGCCATCATAAAATCAATATCGCCTGGATTAACCAGAAGGTCGGCACCGTCGAGCCGAAAATCACCAGCGATCATGTCATCAACTATGTGGGCGAATACAATATCCAGGGCGATCAGGAAGTGATGGTGGATTACTTTAAGCGCATGGGTATCCAGGTGCTGTCCACCTTTACCGGCAACGGCTCCTACGATGATTTGCGCGGCATGCATAAAGCCCACCTTAATGTGCTGGAATGCGCGCGCTCGGCGGAATATATCGCCAATGAACTGCGGGTGCGCTACGGCATTCCGCGCCTGGATATCGACGGTTTTGGTTTTGGCCCCTTATCGGATTCCCTGCGCAAGATCGGGCTGTTTTTTGGTATCGAAGACCGCGCGCAGGCCATTATCGACGAGGAAACCGCCCGCTGGAAACCGGAGCTTGACTGGTATATGGCGCGCCTGAAAGGCAAAAAAGTCTGCTTATGGCCGGGCGGTTCCAAACTCTGGCACTGGGCGCACGTGATCCATGCGGAAATGGGCGTGGAAGTGGTGTCGGTCTATACCAAATTCGGCCATCAGGGCGATATGGAAAAAGGCATTGCCCGCTGCGAGGCCGGCGCCATGGCCATCGACGATCCCAATGAACTGGAAACCCTGGAAGCGATGTACCAGCTCAAGCCGGATGTCATCTTTACCGGCAAGCGCCCGGGCGAAGTGGCGAAAAAAATCCGCGTCCCCTACCTGAACGCCCATGCGTACCATAACGGTCCCTATAAGGGGTACGAAGGCTGGGTGCGTTTTGCGCGCGATATCTATAACGCCATTTATTCACCCATCCATCAGCTGGCCCTGCTGGATATCAGCAAGGATGCCATCCCCACCGACCGGGGTTTCGCCACACAGAAAATGCTCGCTGCCGCAGGCCTTGACGATCAGACCCTGGCGTCCACCACCCTGCGCCAGTATAGCGGCGGTTATGACAGCGTTTCCAGGCTGCGTGAGCGCGTTTACCCCACCTTTCCCGGCCAGACGGTCATTCCGGCGGAATAAGGAGAACCATCGATGGCAAACCAGATTGAAGACCGTATCGAGCCGCTGGTGGATTACATCATGAAAAATTGCCTCTGGCAGTTTCATTCCCGCGTCTGGGACCGGGAAAAGCAGAATGAAGGCATTTTGCATATCGTCGCGCAATTGCTGTGTGACGAACCGGTGGATCTCAGTACCCCGGCCAATCGCTGCTACTGGGCCGACGCCGTGGTACTGGTGGAGGCGTATAAAACGCGCTTTTCCTGGCTGGGCATGATGGGTAAGGCGGAGATCGCCGCGCTTATCACCGCGCTCCATGAACGGCTGAACTACCTGACGATTACCGGATCGCTAAACGCGGAATTAACCGATCGGCGCTATTAGAGGGCACTAGCATGTCGTGTGAATTAAGAAAGAAAGATCGTACCGGCGTTATCAATCCGATATTCACCTGCCAGCCGGCGGGGGCGCAATATGTCAGCATCGGCGTCAAGGATTGTATCGGCATCGTGCACGGCGGCCAGGGCTGCGTGATGTTCGTGCGTTTGCTGATTTCCCAGCATTTAAAGGAGAGCTTTGAAATCGCCTCTTCCTCGGTGCATGAGGACGGCGCGGTATTCGGCGCGCTCGATCGCGTGGAGCAGGCGGTGGACGTGCTGCTGATGCGCTACCCCCATGTCAGGGTGGTGCCGATTATCACCACCTGCTCCACCGAGGTGATCGGCGACGACGTGGACGGCGTGGTGCGCAAGCTTAACGATGGGCTGTTGAAAGAGAAATTTCCCGGCCGCGAGGTCTATCTGATCCCGATCCATACCCCGAGTTTTGTCGGCAGCATGATAAGCGGCTACGATGTGACGGTGCGGGATTTCATCAAATATTTTGCCAAGAAAAGCGAACCCAACGGCAAGATTAACCTGTTCACCGGCTGGGTTAACCCCGGCGACGTGACGGCGCTGAAACATCTGCTGGCGGAAATGCGCATCGATGCCACCGTGCTGTTTGAAATTGAAAATTTCGACTCCCCGGTGATGCCCAGCGGCAACACCGTTTCCCACGGCAATACCACCGTCGAGGACCTGGTGGGAACGGCCAACGCCCTGGGCACCCTCGCGCTGAACCGTTATGAAGGACGCAAGGCGGCGGATTACCTGGCGGAACAATTCGCCATCCCCACCATTATCGGGCCTACGCCCATTGGTATCCGTAATACCGACACGTTCCTGCAAAACCTGCGGCAGCTGACCGGCAAGGCAATTCCGGAATCGCTGGTGCGCGAGCGCGGCATCGCCATCGACGCCTTGACCGATCTGGTGCATATGTTCCTGGCCGATAAGCGGGTGGCGATTTACGGCAATCCCGATCTGGTCATCGGCCTGGCCGAGTTTTGCCTGGATCTGGAAATGAAGCCGGTACTGCTGCTGCTGGGCGACGATAATGCGTTTTATGATACCGATCCCCGCATTATCGCCCTACAGGAGCAGGTGGATCACGGCATGGAGATCATTACCAATGCCGACCTGTGGGAACTGGAAAACCGCATTACCCACCAAGGGCTGGAACTGGATTTGATCCTCGGCCATTCCAAAGGGCGCTTTACCGCCATCGACAATCAGATCCCCATGGTCCGGGTTGGGTTTCCCACCTATGACCGCGCCGGCTTATGGCGCCATCCGGTGGTGGGCTATGCGGGGGCCATCTGGCTGGCGGAGCAGTTTGCCAACGCGCTGTTCACCGATATGGAATACAAGAAAAACAAAGAGTGGATCCTTAACGTCTGGTAATGGGTATCGGCCTGTCATTCATAAGGATAAAACCAATGTCAAAACTGTTATTTGAATCCGATCGGCAAAAGTTTATCCGGCTTTCCCATGATGCCGAAGGCTATCACCGGCGGGCGGAACTGTTCGCCGAACAGGCGCAGTCGCCCGGTCTGGTTTTCAACGTGGCGTCCATTGCCGTGGAGTGTTATCTCATCGCACTCTGCGCCTGGTACGGCAGCATGCCGTATAACCACAACTATGGCAGCCTCATGGATACGGCGGAGGAGGTTATTCTCTTTTCGCCGGCATTAAGCGGCAAAATCCGCGCGCTGGATGACATCTTTGGTCTCTGTTCGCTGGAAAACTACCACCACGGCACCCCGACCCTGGCGGATTCGGTCGGCATTATCGCCATTTGCCGGGAATTGTCGGGGATTTTAACCGCTTTGGGCACCCAGGGTTCCCAGGCGCGATAAAGGAGGGCACGACCTATGCAGTCGACAGAACCGCGCGCGGCCCCGGGACATCCGCACGGCGCCATGCGTCGCGATGAACGGGAAATAACGCAACCGGCCGAAATAGCGGCGATCCTGGACTCCGCCAGGGTGATGTATATCGCCCTGGCGCAGGACAATATCCCTTTTATGGTACCGGTATTTTACGCCTGGGACGGCACGTCGCTTTATTTCCATTCCGCCAGGGCCGGCACCAAAATAGCGATGCTGAAAAAAAACAGCACCCTGTGTTTTGCGGTTTCCACCGAACAGGGCGTGGTGGAAGACGAGGTGATCTGTAATTTCGAGGCCAGGCACCGTACGGTCATCGGTCTGGGCAACGCGGTGTTTATCCGGGACGAGGCGGAAAAGATCGCCGCGCTTAACCTGATTGTCGCCCGCTTCAGCGACAAAGCCTGGACCTTTCCCGCCGCCAATGTGCGCGCCACCCTGGTGCTGCGTATTGATATCATTTCAATGAAGGGTAAACAGCACGGATTTTAGGGAGTGGAAAATGAAGATAGCGGTATTTATCGATGCCGGCGGCCGGGCCGCCTCGCTGTACCAGCCAGGCGCGGTGCGGGTGTATGAATCAACCGCCGACGGTTGGCGGCCGGTTGCGGATATTCCGTTTACCCTGCGCCCGCAAATGGGATTAAGCGAAATCAGAACCCGCACCCTGGAGATGCTGACGTCCCTCGACGGCTGCCGCCATTTTGTCGCCGCCGCTATTCACGGCGCGCTGCTGTCCTATTTTGACGGCATGGGCATCACTATGTGGCGGCTGACCGGGGAACCCGCCGGTTTCCTGACGCGTATCCGGCAGTTTGTGGAAGAAAACGCACCGCGGGAGCAGGCAGCGGCGGCCCAAAGCGTTATCAAGCCCGGCCAGGGCGCGGGGGAATATTGCCTTAACCTTATCGACGCGCTGAAAAGCAATGGCGCCTTAACCTCGAAACAGGTGCTGCTGCCATTTTTCCGCGCGGGAGCCTTTAAACAAATCGACATTACCTGCGATCATGTGCCGAAATGGTTTAAACATGAACTGCCGGCATTAAAGCTGGCGCTTACGGTGGCGCAACAACCGGACGGGCGTTGCCGGGCGCGGGTACTCAACATAGGTAAGAGTTGAACGGGTTCTTGTTCAATCCACTTTTTTAACTGCTGCTATCCAGTCTTCCCATACCGCTGGATCGGCAGGTTTGGATGAATCACGCCATATCGTCCAATCCATTGAGCCAAGTAACGCTCCTAAATCATCGGATACGGACTGGCATATAAGTTAAAAATACCGGCGTAGGTGCCGGAATTTTAGTCAACTATATAGCATCTTTGATTGGGAGTTGTGCGAACACATTACTGATAGTACCTTTCTTAAATATGGCTTTTTTAGCTGTATTACCGTAATCCGCTGTGTATATCAAGTATTCTTCATCTTCATCTTTAGGATAATAAAACAAATAAAAGCCAACGTCTGATACTTCAAGTGGGCTTAAAAAAACGCCTAACGGCTTTGCGTCAGGCAATTCCAAATCTTGAGGATCACTATCAAGAAGCATTCCATGCGAATGTGCCAGTTTTCTTAACAGTTCTAAATCGCTGTCGGGAAAAAGGAGCTCGTTATTTTTGCAATTAGTTATTTCAGGCTGACAATCCTTTAGATAATCAATAGCCATTGACAATGTATAATTAGATCCCTTTGCTGGATATATTTCGTCCTCAATAAAAAAACCAAAAAGGCCATATTTCCAGTAATTGTCCTCTGTTTTTTCCAGTAATTCGTAAAAAACAGCAAATACAAAAGGTTGTCCGAAAATCATTTTTTATCCTTCAGCTCTTTGATTTCTCTGTTAAAGTTCCCCAATTCCCTGTTACCTAAAGCATTTTTTTCATCTCCCGAGCTGCCACTCCAGTGAAAATTGCCCTTTCCATCCTTGCTAGTGTTGAAGAACCGATGAATATTCCCATTATTATCAATGGCTAGCCTTATCTTCGGATCTTTCGTAGCAATAGAATGGTCAAATAGTTCTAAAGAATTTCTCGGCTCCACCCCGGCATTAGGCCTAAATCCTTGTGCTCCAGGCGTATGTTTAGCATTAGATTCAACTTTCAATCCATTATTTGCCACCGTAGGTTCTGAAATGGGTAATCTATTATCTTTGCCATTAGACAGATAAATGAATTTATCTTTACTATGTTCCGGTATCGGCGTTACCGTCGTACTCTCATCCGTATACGGTTTGCGTTCGATATTGCCGGTGTGACGGAATCTCTGATCTCCTCGCTGATCCGGTGAGATCAATACGGTCTTATTATCCTGATTTGACGATGGGTTTTCAAGTTTACCGCCCGTCAAATCATCCGCAACAGGCACAGTTTCCGTTGTACTACCGCTTTGTCCAGTCAGGATAAGTTTCGCCACACACAGCAGGCTGTCGCGACAAACAGCGGCCTGAACCTCGGTTGCAGCCTTACCAAGCGCCAGCGCTGCGTCTTTTTTGCCTTCTTTGGCAGCATCGCAAGCAGCTCCGGCCACCGGTGCGCTTTCCACTGCAGCCCCGGCGACAGCGCCCAGCAGGTTATTTTTTACAGCGTTACCTGCGGAACAGCTGATCCCTGGCGCAGACGCCAGTTCAGACGGATCCAACGGAGCAGTGGCGAAGCGTTGCGCCAGGTCGCGCCCCGGCACCTTGTCGCTACCTTCGCCCACGTTGCCGCTGTAGGCTAACAACCCCACCCCCAGGCCAAGGGGATGTTTTGCCAGCCCGAGCGTGGCCGCGCCTAATTCGCTTATCGCGGTGCGTAGCGCGAGACCATTAACCCCGCCGGCGGCGGCGTTTGCCATACCGCCATTTACGCCGGCGGCGACCGGCGCCAGCGCCATCCTGGGCGATGGGGCCACTGCCATACCGGATAACGCTATGGCGCGCCGCGCGTTAACCTGCGCCATGGAGGGCATTGCCGATGTGGGAATGGCATTACGGTCCACCATGGACGGCGATACCGATGCGGGAATAGCAGTATTGCCCACCATGGTGGGCGTTGCCGATGCGGGTATAGCACTTTTATCCGCCAAGGGTTCGCTACGGGAGTTTGCGGCGTTTTCAGCGTTGATAACAGCTTTCCGCGCTTCAGGGGGAGCTCCCGCAGCCTTTTGTTCTGCAATAGAGTTTCTTATTGCCGCTAAAATTTGCCCGGTTTCATTTTTCCGTTTGAGCGCGTTATCCACCTGTCCAGCCCTTGCCCGGGCGGCATGGTCAAGATTATTCCGTTTGGTCTTTTCTAGATTGAGCTGATGTTCTTGCCGTAAATAGCGTTCCCGAACAGACGTACTCGGGTTAGTGCTTAGTTCTTTATGTAATGCGATAACGCCGGTACTGAGATGGCAAAGGCGGTCGTTAATCTCACTCAGCGCTTGGTAGGCGGATTGCTTTTTATGCTGGGCGGAAAACACCTGCGCCCGCATATCATTGTCCAGCGCCTCTGCCGCCGCCAATGTGGCAGGCCTTGGCTGGGAGTGATAGCCATCATGATCTTCCTGGCATTCCGCCAGGGCTTTATCCAACACTTCTTTTGATAAATTAATGTGATATTGAAATTGTTCCGTAAGTGCTTGAAAATCCCTTCTTCTCGCCGTCTCTAATTGCTGTGTATTATTAAAACCTCCGCTCCCGCTGGTATTACCGCCGTTGCCGCCGCCATGCAGACGGAAATGATGATTACCGGAGTGGTGTCTGCCAGGGGTGGCGGTTACGGTCATGACATCTTCATTTCTCGACGAGGTGACCCGGCCGGCATAATCACCGCCACCCCCGCCTCTGTGCGTCGCGCATGCTCTACGGGAATTGCCGCCGCCACAGCCCCTGGATGAGCTGCCGCATCTGTTGCCCGATGAACTGCCACAGCCGCCGATATTCATTTATTCCCTTATTTGAATGATAATAAATTATTCCCGATTAATTGGGTTCATCACATAAGACGCGGATAGGGGTGTGCTAATAGGGCAAGTAAAGCATGAAAAAGTTAACAAAGAGTTAAACGGCAATATCAAAGAGAAACCTTTTTAAAACCGGCATTGTTGTCCATGGGTGAAAATATTATTAATTGAAAGTCAATTGAAAGCTATATTGCCGCAATATTTTTTGGGTTGCTGGCGACAGGTTATTGTTTCGAGTATATTTTTTGAATAACAAATTCAGCGGCACGGATGATATTATTTTTTTAATTTCCTAAATCATTATCTTTGCTTAAATAAGATAAATGAGTTAGCCAGCATTTTGGCATATTTATTTTTTTATTAAAAACTTTAACCTTCCTGATTAGCATTATTCCTGTGTGAGCAGTAAAAAATACTGCGTATTCTCTAAGATGCTGAAGGCGGATGGTCTAATAATAATGTGTTAAAACGCGTGCCGGCAGGCACCACCCATCGGGATAATCAGCCTGCTATCCCATTATCGCTGCGGTTTGTCCACAGCGCGGTATGAGTGTCCCCATCCCGGTTTTTATCAACATGATGATGCGGACTCAGGCTGCTGCAGGGCGCGCCGCTTCAGCCGGGCGCCTGACTCCGGCGTGAAACGTACATTGTTGATTATCCGTTGTCACATACAAGACAAAAAAGCCACTGGCGTCAATGCGCCAATGGCAAAACGACGTTAAATCATATCGTTATATATTTAATTATATAGCGATAGATGGCCGGCAACTTGCACCACTCTCACTCGGGCCGGAAAACCTATGCCGGCACATCGGTTTTTTGACCTTCACCGCCCATTGGGCGCCAAAGGGAGGCGCGCTTTATGCCACCGGCCATGCTTAATGACACCGCATCCGCCCATCCGACGCTGGCGGATTCGTTATCCTTTACCTGCCAACTGGGCGAGTGCCGCTCCGAACTGCTGCCCCTGCTGTCCGAGGTCAGCAAGGTGGTCAGCAGGGAAGGCTCTTTATCCAAGACGCTCAAGCTGGTGCTGGAGCTGATGCAAAAACATTTGCAGGTTACCCGGGCGATGATCTCGCTCTACGATGCCAGCTGCGACCAGATTTTTATCCATGAAAGCTACGGTTTATCCAAGGATGAAATCGAAAAGGGCGTCTATTATCCCGGCGAGGGCATCACCGGCAGGGTGGTGGAAACCCGCCAGCCCATTATTGTCCCGATCATTGCCGAAGAGCCGTTGTTTCTCAATCGCACCGGCAGTTGGGATAAAACGGTCGATGGCCATCTTTCCTTTATTTGCGTGCCCATCATGCGCGGCATGAAAGTGATGGGCACCATTGGGGTGGAACGTTTATACAATAACCGGCAACTGTTAAATCTGGATTTGGAGGTGCTGGCCATTATCGCCACCACTATTGCCCAGGCGGTGGAGCTGCATCTGCTGGAGCGCGCCCATAAGCAGGTATTGCAGGCTCAAAGCGCCCGGCTGGATAAAGAGCTGAAGGAAAAATTCAAGCCGGCGAATATCATCGGCAACTCCAGGGCGATGCAGTCGGTTTACCTGATGATTGACAAAGTCAGCCACGCCCGCACCACGGTGCTGATCCTCGGTGAAAGCGGGGTCGGCAAGGAACGGGTCGCCAGCGCCATCCACTATAACAGCAGCTGCGGCAGCGGGCCGTTTGTCAAATTCAACTGCGCCTCGCTGCCGGAAAGCGTCATCGAAAGTGAGCTGTTCGGCCATGAAAAAGGCGCCTTTACCGGTGCCGTCGCGCGTCGGGCCGGAAGGTTCGAGGAGGCGGATGGCGGCACGATTTTCCTGGATGAAGTGGGCGAATTATCTCTTTCGGCCCAGGCCAAGCTATTGCGGGTGATCCAGGAACGGTGCTTTGAACGCCTGGGCAGCAACGAGTCCATTAAGGTCAACGTGCGCATCCTGGCGGCGACGCACTGCGATTTAACCGCCATGGTCACCAACGGCACCTTTCGCGAGGATCTGTACTATCGTCTGAATGTCTTCCCTATTACTATTCCAGCGCTGCGTGAGCGGGGCAACGATATCCTGATCCTGGCCGAACATTTCAACGCCTGGTTTGCCCGGGAACAGGGGGTTGATGTCCCTGCCATTTCCACGCCCGCGCTGAATTTAATGCTCAACTACGACTGGCCGGGCAACGTGCGGGAGCTGGAAAATATGATGGAGCGCGCGGTATTGCTGGCGGAAGAGGGGGTGGTCCACAGCTATCATCTGCCCGCCGCCCTGCAACCGGCCGTGCTGGGCACGCTTGGCGAACAGTCGGGCCTGGAGGCCCGTTTATCCATGATGGAGTATGAACTGATCGTCGAGGCGCTGGCCCGCTTCCAGGGCAATATGTCCAGGGCGGCGGCGCAGCTGGGCCTGACCCGGCGCATGCTCGGCCTGCGCATGGCGAAATATCAGCTGAACTATAAAGATTACCGGAGCGGAGACTGATATGGCCGGCACCGGGGATCTCGCCGCGGGGCGGTTAGCCATTCCGCGCTGCGCCGTCGACCTTTGCGGGCCGGCGGGAAAAGCGCGCTCACGTAAAGGACGCGGCGGCCATGCGGTCGATCAGATCATTGCCCATTCCCATGCCATGAAACGCACCCTGGCGGCGGTGGCAAACATTGCGCCCACCCGCTCAGCGGTATTATTGCGCGGCGAGCCGGGTACCGGTAAGGATGTTATCGCCCGGGCGATTCACCTCCAGTCGCAACATCGCGCCGGTCCGTTTATTAAAGTGTGCTGCGATTACCTTGCCAGCGACGATATCATGCGCGAATTGTTCGGTTGTGAAGCGGGCTTTTCCGGCAGCGTCGCCGGCTATCCCGGCGATATTGCCCTGGCGGCGGGCGGAACGCTGTTTATCAGCGAAATCGGCCATTTTTCCCTGTTATTGCAAAAGCGGCTGCTGCGCATTTTACAAGAACAGCGGTATAAGCCGCTCGGCGGCTCCCGCACCCTGGCCTGCGATGTGCGCATAATTTGCGCCACCGAGAAAAACCTGGAGCAGAGGATGGCGCAGGGGACCTTTTTAGCCGAACTCTATTATCGCATCCATATCGCCACCATTGCCCTGCCGGCCCTGCGCGAGCGTAAAGAAGACATTCCCGGTCTGGTTAACTATTTTTTCGAACGTTATAACCGCGATAATCACAGGACGCTCACGCTGACCGAGGCGGCCCAGGCGCCACTCTATCTGTGCCATTGGCCGGGGAATGTGCGCGATATCGAGAATTGCCTTGAGCATGCCGCCATCCAGGCCCGGGATGGCGTTATCCAGCAATTGCCCTGCCTGTCCGGGCGCTGCCTGCGCCAGCGTTTGAACCAGGAAATCAGCCGGCAGCAGGAGACGGTGCCGCAGGAGGCGGGCCACGAGGCGGGGTATGGCCCGGCTACGCCGCTATGGCCGGCGGAAATAATGATGAGCGCCATGACCGCGACGGCCGGCGCCCCTGACGACGCCGATGAGGAGCTGCGCTATCGCCTGGTCGCCGCCCTGGAAAAAAGCGGCGGGGTCAAAGCCAAAGCCGCCCGTTTGCTCCATATCACCCCCCGGCAGCTTTATTATGCCTTGAAAAAACTGCACATTGAGGTAAAGAAATTTTAACTGCGCCGTCATGGTACCGATTTCCCGGCAAGCGCATATTCTCTCTAAGGTTAATAACTTATTTATTTTATGGCAGCAAATAGTTAATTTATTTATTTTGTTTTTATCAGGGAAAATATGACACCGTTATTTGATCTTATCGCGATGTATAGCCGATAAAGCGGTTTGTTGCATTGCGCCTCATTTTATTACGCCCCCCGATAAAACGTCCTGCGGAGTCAATACTGCAGAGAGCGATTAGCGTTAAAAATAAGCATAATTATCAGTATATTACAAAGTTATCCTTATTTCCGGCATCAATAAACAAGGTTTTCTTATGGTCGGTCATAACCTTTGTTTATGGCTGATGGATAGCGCGCAGATAGTATGGCAGACTGGACGGAAAGGTTGTCGATATGGTCATCAAGGCGAACCAATGTCAGCATTTTTACCTGCTTTCATCCGGAAATTCTGAAATAACAGTTCATATATTCGCCACACGATCAAATTTTTTTTTAGTTTTTAAATAGTATGTATGACTGCTTACTCATTGTCATAAAGTGAATTACTTCACAGTTTAGCTATATTGACTGGCGATCGTGCTTCATTTTTGGCCAAACACCTGTGGATTGTTTTCGTTTGCTGCGTCTCACAAAATGTGTAAATCCCTACGGGTTATATTGACGTATTGGCAAACAGTTGCCAAATTGGGAGCCTCGGAATTCAGGAGGGGCAATGGATTGTTTGAATGGTCCCACGCATTCAACGCGTCGGGGGGTGCTGCCTCATGGGCATCCCGGCATATATTCCCTTCTTTGGTTCTGATGCCGCAAGGCGCACTGCACAGACCGCAGCATTAAAAAAAACAGCGTCTGGCCGTACAACACACAACATCACATCACACAATGGAGCAGAATGATGACAATTTCCTTGACCAAATCAGGGATACTGAAGGTCGGCATTAGCCTGGCGGCATTAGCCGTGGCGGCCAGCGTTCAGGCAAAGACTCTGGTATATTGTTCAGAGGGCTCGCCTGAAGGGTTCAACCCGCAGTTATTCACGTCCGGCACCAGTTTTGATGCCAGTTCCGTGCCGATCTACAATCGTCTGGTCGATTTCAAGCTGGGCACCACGGAAGTGATTCCGAGCCTGGCCGAAAAGTGGGAAGTCAGCGCCGACGGCAAAACCTATACTTTCCATCTGCGTAAAGGCGTGAAGTGGCAGGAAAGCAAGGATTTCAAACCGACCCGCGATTTCAACGCAGACGACGTGATCTTCTCCTTTATGCGGCAGAAAGACGCCAACCATCCTTACCATAAAGTCTCCGGCGGCAATTACGAGTACTTTGACGGCATGGGCATGGGCGATTTGATCGCCAGCGTGGAAAAAGTCGACGACTACACAGTGCGCTTCAACCTGACCCGCGAGGAATCGCCATTCCTGGCCGACCTGGCCATGGACTTCGCCTCCATCATGTCCGCCCAGTATGCCGATCTGATGCAAAAAGCGGGCACGCCGGAAAAAATCGATCTCAACCCGATCGGTACCGGCCCCTTCCAACTGCTGCAGTACCAGAAAGATTCCCGCATCCTGTACAAAGCGTTCGAAAACTATTGGGGCACCAAGCCGAAAATCGACCGCCTGGTGTTCTCCATTACGCCGGACGCGTCCGTACGTTATGCCAAGCTGCAGAAAAACGAATGCCAGATCATGCCGTATCCTAATCCGGCCGACATCGCGCGCATGAAAGAAGACAAAACCATCAACCTGATGGAACAGCCGGGCCTGAACGTGGGCTACCTGGCGTTTAACGTCGAGAAAAAACCGCTGGATAACCTGAAGGTTCGCCAGGCGCTGATCACCGCGGTAAACAAATCCGCCATCATCGACGCGGTATACCAGGGCGCGGGCCAGCCGGCGAAAAACCTGATTCCGCCGACCATGTGGAGCTATAACGACGCGGTGCAGGATTACGCTTACGATCCGGCCAAAGCGAAAGAACTGCTGAAGGAAGCGGGCTTGCCGGAGGGTTTCTCCATCGATTTGTGGGCTATGCCGGTACAGCGTCCCTACAACCCGAACGCCAGGCGCATGGCGGAAATGATTCAGTCCGACTGGGCTAAAATCGGCGTTAAGGCCAAGATCGTCAGCTACGAATGGGGCGAATACCTCAAACGCGCCAAGGCCGGCGAGCATCAGTCTGTTATGATGGGCTGGACCGGGGACAATGGGGATCCGGATAACTTCTTCGCCACCCTGTTCAGCTGCGATGCGGCAAAAGACGGCTCCAACTACTCAAGGTGGTGCTACAAGCCGTTTGAAGACCTGATCCAGCCGGCGCGCAGCACGTCCGATCATGCGAAACGCGTGGATCTGTACAAACAGGCCCAGGTGGTCATGCACGATCAGGCGCCGGCGCTTATCGTTGCCCATTCCACGGTATACGAGCCTGTGCGTAAGGAAGTGAAAGGGTATGTGGTCGATCCACTGGGTAAACATCATTTCGAGAACGTATCTTTAGACTAAAGGTCAATTAACCCCCCATATCCCTAAAGGGAGCTTCCCCCACCCATGCGGGGAAGCGGGAGTGTTCCCCGGTGCCGCACCGGGGAAGGAATCGCGCCAGCGAGGCCAGGGGGGAATCCTGAAGATGTGAGCTTTGATAACCCGGGCGCGTAATGCGCCCGGGTAAACTATCTACAGAAACAGAGAGTTCGGAATATGTTGCAGTTCATACTCCGACGTTTGGGACTCGTAATCCCGACGTTTATTGGTATTACCTTGCTGACGTTTGCGTTTGTCCATTTGATTCCCGGCGATCCGGTGCTGATCATGGCGGGTGAACGCGGAATGTCCCCCGAGCGCCACGCAGAGATGATGGCGGCGCTGGGCCTGGATAAACCCTTATTTCAGCAATATGTTCATTATGTCGTCGGCATTATGCACGGTGATCTGGGCATTTCGCTTAAAAGCCGCATCCCCGTTTGGCAGGAATTCGTGCCGCGTTTCCAGGCAACCCTGGAACTGGGTGTTTGCGCAATGATTTTTGCCGTGCTGGTCGGTATTCCCGCCGGGGTGCTGGCGGCGGTCAAACGTGGTTCGCTGTTTGATCATACCGCCGTCAGTATTTCGCTGGCCGGCTATTCGATGCCTATTTTCTGGTGGGGCATGATGCTCATCATGCTGGTGTCGGTGCACTTTAACCTCACCCCGGTGTCCGGGAGGGTGGGCGACACGGTCTTCCTGGACGACAGCATGCCGCTTACCGGCTTTATGCTGATCGATACCCTGATTTGGGGCCAGCCGGGGGATTTTAAAGACGCCGTGATGCATATGGTGCTGCCGGCCATCGTGCTCGGCACCATCCCGCTGGCGGTGATTGTGCGCATGACCCGTTCGGCGATGCTGGAAGTGCTGAGCGAGGATTATATCCGCACCGCCCGCGCCAAAGGCCTGAGCCGCATGCGCGTCATTATCGTCCATGCCCTGCGCAACGCCCTGTTGCCGGTGGTGACGGTTATCGGGCTGCAGGTCGGCACCCTGTTGGCGGGCGCTATCCTTACGGAAACGATTTTCTCCTGGCCGGGCCTGGGCCGCTGGCTGGTCGAGGCCTTGCAGCGCCGTGATTATCCGGTGGTACAGGGCGGGGTGTTATTGGTGGCGATCCTGATTATTGTGGTGAACCTGCTGGTGGACGTGCTGTATGGCGTGGTTAACCCGCGTATTCGCCACAAGAAATAGGGGAATGGAAAATGACTGAAATCTCTGAGCCGGTAATAACCGGCGCACCGAAGCCCATGACCCCGCTCCAGGAGTTCTGGCACTATTTTAAACGCAACAAGGGCGCGGTCATCGGCCTGGGCTATATCGTCCTGATGTTCGTCGTCGCCATCGGCGCCGGGGTCATCGCGCCCCATGGCCCGGCGGAGCAATTCCGCGAGGCCCTGCTGCGCCCGCCGGTGTGGATGGAGGGCGGCAGCTGGCAGTTTATCCTGGGCACCGATGACGTCGGGCGCGATATCATGACCCGCCTGATGTACGGCGCGCGCCTTTCGCTACTGGTCGGTTGCCTGGTGGTGGTCCTGTCGCTGATATTCGGCGTGATATTCGGGCTGTTGTCCGGTTATATCGGCGGATTGGTGGACGTGGTCATCATGCGCGTGGTGGATATCATGCTGGCGCTGCCCAGCCTGCTGCTGGCGCTGGTGCTGGTGGCCATCTTCGGCCCCTCCATCGTCAACGCCTCGCTGGCGCTGACGTTCGTCGCCCTGCCGCATTACGTGCGCCTGACGCGCGCGGCGGTGCTGGGCGAGGTGAACCGCGACTATGTGACCGCCTCGGGCGTGGCCGGCGCCGGACCCCTGCGCCAGATGTTTATCAACATCCTTCCCAACTGCCTGGCACCCTTGATCGTGCAGGCGTCGCTGGGCTTCTCCAATGCCATCCTTGACATGGCCGCGTTGGGCTTCCTGGGCATGGGCGCGCAGCCGCCGACACCGGAGTGGGGCACCATGCTCTCCGATGTGCTGCAGTTTGCGCAGAGTGCCTGGTGGGTGGTGACCTTCCCGGGGGTCATTATCCTGCTCACCGTGTTAGCCTTTAATTTGATGGGGGACGGACTGCGTGACGCGCTCGACCCCAAACTCAAGCAGTAACGAGGAAGCAATGGCGTTATTAACCATAGATAAATTATCGGTGCATTTCGGTGATGAAGGAACACCGTTTCGTGCCGTCGACCGCATCAGCTACCAGGTGGAACAGGGCCAGGTCGTGGGCATTGTCGGTGAGTCCGGCTCCGGCAAGTCCGTCAGCTCGCTGGCCATTATGGGCCTGATTGATTTTCCCGGCCGCGTCATGGCGGAAAACCTGGTATTCAACGGCCGGGATTTGCAGAAAATCTCCAACAGCGAGCGCCGTCAGCTGATTGGCGCCGACATCGCCATGATTTTCCAGGACCCGATGACCAGCCTTAACCCTTGTTACACCGTAGGCTACCAGATTATGGAAGCCATCAAGGTGCACCAGGGCGGCAACCGCAGGACCCGGCGCCAGCGCGCCATCGATCTGCTGACCCTGGTGGGCATCCCCGCGCCGGCATCCAGGCTGGATGTCTATCCGCACCAGCTGTCCGGCGGCATGAGCCAGCGCGTGATGATCGCCATGGCGATTGCCTGCCGTCCCAAGCTGCTGATTGCCGATGAGCCCACCACCGCGCTGGATGTGACCATCCAGGCGCAGATCATCGAGCTGCTGCTGGATTTGCAGCAGCGGGAAAATATGGCGCTGGTGCTGATTACCCATGACCTGGCGCTGGTGGCGGAAGCCGCGCATCATATTATCGTCATGTACGCCGGCCAGGTGGTGGAAACCGGCAAAGCGACGGAAATCTTCCGCGCGCCGCGCCACCCCTATACCCAGGCGCTGCTGCGCTCCCTGCCGGAATTTGCCACCGACAAGGCCAGGCTGGCCTCGCTGCCGGGCATGGTGCCAGGCAAATACGATCGCCCCACCGGCTGCCTGCTGAACCCGCGCTGTCCCTATGCCACCGATTACTGCCGCCAGGTAGAACCGGAGCTGCGGGATTTGCCGGATCGTCAGTCTAAATGTCACTATCCGCTGGATGATGCGGGGAGACCCACCCGATGAGCGAGACTATTTACGATCCGCAGGCAACCGCCTTGCTGCATGCGGTGGATTTAAAGAAATACTACCCGGTGAAAAAAGGGTTGTTCGGCAAGGAGGTCATGGTCAAGGCCCTGGACGGGGTATCCTTTACCCTGGAGCGCGGCAAGACGCTGGCGGTGGTGGGCGAATCCGGCTGCGGCAAGTCCACCCTCGGCCGTCTGCTGACCATGATTGAAACGCCCACCGGCGGGCAGTTGCATTACCTGGGCCAGGATCTGCTGAAACCTGATGTGACCGCCGCGCACCTGCGGCGCCAGAAGATCCAAATCGTGTTCCAGAACCCGTACGGCTCGCTGAACCCGCGCAAGAAGGTGGGGCAAATCCTCGAGGAGCCGCTGCAAATCAATACCTCGCTCAACCGCGCCGAACGGCGTGAGAAAGCGCTGGCGATGATGGCGAAGGTGGGGCTGCGCACCGAATACTATGATCGTTATCCGCATATGTTTTCCGGCGGCCAGCGCCAGCGTATCGCCATTGCCCGCGGGCTGATGCTCGACCCCGACGTGGTCATCGCCGATGAGCCTGTATCGGCCCTGGACGTATCGGTGCGCGCCCAGGTACTGAACCTGATGATGGACCTGCAGCAGGATATGGGGCTGTCGTATGTGTTTATTTCCCATGACCTGTCGGTGGTGGAGCACATTGCCGACGAAGTGATGGTGATGTACCTGGGCCGCTGCGTGGAGAAGGGCAGCAAAGAGGCGATTTTCAGTAATCCGCGCCATCCCTATACCCAGGCGCTGCTGTCGGCCACACCCAGGCTGAACCCGGATCTGCGCCGCGAACGCATCAAGCTGACCGGCGAGCTGCCAAGCCCGCTGAACCCGCCCCCGGGATGCGCCTTTAGCGCCCGCTGCCGCCGCCGTTTCGGTACCTGTACCGAACTGCAGCCGCAGCTTAAGCGCTACGGCGACCAGCTGGTGGCCTGCTTTGCCGTCGATCAGGACGAGGCGCAGGGCATTCGCTGAGTTTGATAACAAGACCGTGCCTGCGGGCATGATGGGATTTTTCCTGCCTATCATGACCGCTTCAAACGTATGTGCAATTATGCCTTCGTACCCTTATTACCTCAGTGTCATCCTAACCTGATGACCGGTTACGCCAACAGTCCATAATAGATTTTTGTTATTGTTTATTCTCAGATATATGCGTTTTCGTTATGCACATAAACGTGCGCACAGTGAAACGATGAAACCGACCTTCTTAAATACGAAAGCCCAGCCATTAAACTAGCAAATGCTAAAAATTGTATCACTATTAATCTGATCAAAGCTGTGACAGAAGAGGCAAGAGATAGATAACAATTTTTCAAACATGTTTGAGGGCGAGTTTGCCGCCACCGCGAAGGCAAAAAAAAGGCAGCAGAATCAAGAAAACAATAAAGCGCGGGCCCAAGTTTTTAAAATGTTTTCAGGATGTAGGAAATTTTACTGATGATGATCATTATGGCTTGATTTGAAGGTATTATCTATGTGTCTGCCACATCCGTTTTTAAGGCGAATATAATGAATTATCTCTCAAAAAAGGAGAACAATTTTGCCACAGTATTTCTTCCTGCGTCGATGCCCAATCAATCGTATCTTGCTAGTCGTGAGGATCTTGATGCGATAATTCGCTGGGGATAAGCTGTTTTTAAAATCGGCGTCGAGCCGATGTATTCCTGCAGAACTTACTACGAAACGAGATCTAGACGAAACACCGGTTAAAGACATAGATATTTGGCAGCAAAGCAGACATACAGGGTATGAACATTGGTAAATATCATCCGGTGGAGGTGGGACCATGACTTCTGTCCCACAGTTTAGATGTTGATGCTGCCTACTTACTCCATAGGCTTAAAGTTGTAAATATTATCTGTGTTCGTTTTAGCTGGTTTAAGCTTTCTACTATCGCTGACATCTTTTAGAGCAAGAGAAACCCTTCGGCCTTTATTAAAACCGGTCGCATACATAATTTCACAAAGATCTTTCGAGTGAAAGTTCTGAAAAACATCAATATTTTTATGTATGTACTCGCCTGAAAAACAAACTTCCTGATCCAGTGCTTTCAGCTTATAGTTATTGCCAATTGTCATTTCAGTTATGTAATAAGCTTCGTAATCTTTTTGTATTTTAGATTCAATTAGGCTTATTTCAATTAGGTTGTTAGGGTTAATGATATGTAGTAAGTTTTCACTTTTTTTTATATCCTCGAATGTTAAACTAATATATTCATGACTACCAAATTCTTTAAACATGTATTTGGATTTATAGGGGATCCTGGATTTTATTACTTCACTTAAAGTTAATTGATACTGAGGGGTAAAAACTGCCTTAACCCATTTTATAACTAAACGCCAATGCATTAATCACCTCAGAATATTTAATATCAAGAAAAATATTTAATGGTTTTGATTATAATACCAACTATAGAATAAGATTTATATGCCGAAGGGACTAAATCCTGATCTATCGATACCGCAGTGAACAAATAACCTGTATCTTCAATAAATACACGTCTAAAACAAGGAGTGCAATTGTTTATTTTTACTAAAACAATATCTCCGTCATGGGGTGTGTTATCTTTTTTTACTATGCAAATTGTTCCGCTAGAGAATTGTGGGTATAGAGAATCATTATTTATATTAATAGCAAAACAATCATTATTTCCAAATACACATAATTCTGTAGTATAAGTATCATATGTATCCAACACGTTATCCAAAAATATATTTAATTCATTAAGTTTTATTAATGGCAGTGTTTTAATTTTTTTATGACTTATTGCCTGCCTTTCTATATTAATGTCTGTGAACTCGCTTAGGCTAACTTCAAAAAATTGAGCCAACGCGACAATCGTTGCGAGCGTAGGATTTCCGATACCTCGCCGCATACTATTGATAGTTGCTGTGCCAAGACCGGTTAAGGTGCTTAATTCTGTACTGTCAACATTTCTTGTTGACATCAAATAAACCAAATTTTTCCCAATAGTAAGAAGTGCTTCATGCTCACCATTTTGATTTTTTAAGTCAATTTTATGCATTATATTGTCTCTGTGATGATATATTGAAAAAAATACAGTATATTGTCACTCAGAACTAAAAACGAGTAATTTATGTCCGTTAGATATTGCTCTATTGTTTATTTTCCTAGTGGTTAGAATAATTAATATTAAGCTGAGTTATATAGATATTTAAATATATTTTATTCAAAATGATTGTCTATCAAAGTATATTTTTCCCTTGAAAATCACATGCTAGTTTACATTGACACAATCACCATATAACGAAGGAGACATAAAATTAATTTTTTCGATTATCTTCTCTCAAAAAAAGTTGAGTTTTCCCGTACACCGGGCGGATTAATCATAATCAACGATACCCTTGACCTTAGCGATAGTGGTGTGACTCATCTACCTGAATATTTAATTGTCATGGGATCATTGATTTTAAAAGGTTGTGCTATTAATAAGCTACCCAATAAACTCAAGGTTTATGATAATCTTGACGCTAAAGATACGAAGGTTCGGATATTACCAATAGACATAGAGGTTGGACAATCTATCTTCATGGAAAACACTAATATTGAAGCCCTACCTGATGATTTTCATTGTAATGATTCATTAGATCTTGAAAATACGCCTATCGATAAACTGCCCACAAACCTACGTGTAAATGGGTATTTAAATATAAAAGGAACCTTGATTACTGAATTAAGAGATGATTTATTGATAGGGGGCCCTCTACTTGTTGATTTAGAAAATCTGCAAAATCATTTTGCTTGGCGTAGTGTAGATACTGCGGCCTTAGCTTTTGAAGCAGAACACAATCATAAGCCTAAAAGTGCCATGCTTTTATCGCAAAGGTTAGATAATTGCTCTCAGATTTTTTTTGCAGTATGGGTATCCAGAACAATCAGGATTTCATTCTTGGATTTTTATGGGACAATGGAGCAATTCGTGGCTATTCATGATTCAGAGATAATTAAAGAAATTATGTTTGAATGTGTACAAGAATTAGACGAAAAGATAAAAAAATAAGTATATCGAATATAATTATTATAGCAGATATTCTCCTCCGGTACTTCGGCAATATACTGAGAGGAGAAACTGAATTTTTACTCTAATTTCCAGATTAATATTGATGTTAAATTTTAAAAAAATAGTACTTTTCATCTTTTATAACTTTAAGCTATTCGTTAATAGTGATATTTTAAAATATTTCTGACATTATAGGTACACTTTAATAATTAACCAGGAAGAAATAATTTCTAATAATAAATATGCTATATTTTTCAATTTGTATAAAAAGTAAATTATTCAATTAAACGAAGTAATAAAAAAGCATGACTTATTGAAATTTTGAAATTAAGATTATGACCTGTTCTCTCTAAATGTTAAAACTATTAAAGCACTACTAAAAAGTCTAAAGGCCTTAAAGATGAAGATCTTTTCCAATACAAGTATGTACACGTTAACAGACGATAATTTTTAAAAGGGATTTTATGAATACAGATTACAAGCTATACGGTTTATTTGTCGGATTAACTGTTACCATCATGGTGATGTGCGACACATTGATGTTTAAGGTATTTAATTTAGGCGACTTTAGAATTACCGCTAGCGGCATTATATTTTCATTATTTTATTTATTATCAACTATTTCCACGGAAGTTTATGGTTATAAATTAGGGGGGCGTACGGTTTGGATTGTGGTTTTATGCCAAACAATATATGTTTTTTTAATAAATATATGTGCAGTTATTCAAGTTGATTCGAATGCCTATTCCCAGCACTATTATGGCCTCTACAATGACTTTTGGCGGGTAACCGTTGCGACCTGGGTCTCGATGCCGGCATCTTATTTTTGCAATAGCTTTTTAATATCCAAGCTTAAAGTGTATTTCAACGGCCGCTTTTTCATCATCCGCTATACCTTATCCGCCATGATGGCCCAGGCGGTATTGCTGATTACCGATTATCCAATCAGTTTATCATCTAAATATTCATTTTATGAATTAGTTAATATCATATCTACTACGTGGTGCTATAAAGTGGTTATGTCAATTATACTTTTACCCGTTGGCATTTACATCGTACACAAAATTAAAAAGATTGAAAAAACGGACTATTACGACTGGGGAATCTCTTATAATCCGTTAACTGTATTCAAGGGGACCAATGATGATGTTAAGAGGAATAAATTCGATGATAAAGGGTAACATTTTTTATGCATGTGGCCCTGTCGAGGGCCGCACGCGACTGCACTTGTAGTTCGGGTAATTATTTCAGCGACCAGTACGTCAGCATCCGCAGGCTGGCGGAATAGTAGTCTTCCTGCGGCTGGATATTGTCATTGACCTGCGCGCCGTTGCCCATGATGGCGTCGCGAATGGCCAGCATGCCCGGCGATAGCATGAAATCGGCCTTGGCGCCGGTCAGCACATCGACCCAGGCGGGAGTGGCCAGCCGGTCGAACTGGCGCCAGTAGGCGACGTACGGCCCAAGCGCCAGGCTGTTGCGCTGCGCCCAGTTGATATACAGCGGTATGCGCACCGCGTCAAAGCTAAAGCGCGACGGCCAGCGATCGGAAGGCGTCAAGGAGCCATCCGCCCGCAGGGTGACCCAATCGGTGGGCAGCCGGGGGTCGCCAAAGCGCATCAGCCCCAGGATTTTAAGGGAATCGGCGGTTAAATCGTTCCAGATCTTCAAATGGCCGGCCTGGTAAAACGCCTGCCAGGCGGGGAAGATAAAGTATGACGGATTGAGCGTCACCGAGCTGGTCTGGTTAAAGCCCGACGCCCCCGGCAACAGCAGGTTGAAGCCGGCGAACTTAATCACATTGTGTTTGATTATCGCCGCCTGCAGCGCGTTCGACGCCGCGGTATAGTTCGGCAGTTTCCACTTGTCCCCGGCCTGGAGCAGCGCCCAGGCGATCAGGGTGTCGCCGTCGGAGGCATTGTTGATGTCGGCCACCGGCGGGGTAGCGGCGGGATCGTAGCGCCAGGAGTACAGGCCGATGTCTTTACGGTACAGATGCTGGTTGGTCCAATTCAACAGGGTATCGAAGGCGGCGCGGTCGTTATAGTTTACCGCCAGCAGCATGGCGTAGCCCTGCCCCTCGGTATGGCTGACATTGTGGTTGCCGGTATCGATAATGCGGCCTTCCGGCAGCATATAGCGGCTTTTATAATGTTGCCAGCCGGCGCTGTCGGCCTGCGCCGCGCCCGTCAGCAGGGCGAAAAACATAGCGAGCAGCAGCGGCAAATGGCGGGCAAATTTCATAACGCTTCAATCCCTTAAATAGTGTTTTGATAACTAAAAGTCATTATGCCTTCCGCGCTGTCCTGCTGCCAACGCAGCGCGACATGAGGCTGTCCGCCCTGGGCTAATATCCATTCAGCATAGGCGCCTTCCAGGATCGCCGCCAGCCCGGCGGTCCACTCCTCCGGCTCAGCGCCCGTAGCCGCGGGAGGAACGGCATGATGTATCAACGTGAGATGGGTTTCACCCGGCTGCAGCCGCACAAAGCCCCAATTGAATTCCGACCAGAGCCGGTTAAAGCCATCTTCCAGATCCCCGACCGTTTCGGCATGGGGTAAAGGAAAGCGCCCGGCCAGTTGGCTACCCATCAGGTTAAGGAACTGGCGGCGATCTTCGTCGCCGGCATTGGCGGCGATGCCGGAGATCATGATATCGAGCAGATCCTGCCAGCCGGGCTGATATTGCCGCCGGCGGAAGTAAACCAGCTCGGACGTTGCGTCAGATATATCCTGCATACTTATTTACCACCCAATAAATATTTAAAGTACACCAGCGCGGTGCTCTCGGAGTAGTCGCCAAAGGTGTCGTAGCCCACCTGCCCGCCCACGGACATATTGGGATTGATTTTATAGCTGCCGTTGGCGTGCACATTATAGCTGACGCCGTTTTCATTACGGGCGTCGTAATAGGCCGAATCGACATATCCGCCGGCCACCAGTGATTCCAGGGCGGTTTGCAGCGCCGGATTATTCGGATAGTAGGCGCTTTTATCCTGTGAATAGGACTGATAGCCCACCGAGCCGCCCAGCGTCAGGTCCCAGTCGTCATACTTTTGGGTGTAATCCACCGGCAGCGAGACGCTGATATAGTTTTGCGGACTGAAATAGCCTCCCTGGCCGTAGCTGTAATAGCTGAGGTTTTTATCATAATCCATAAAGGTAATGTTAATACCGGTCTTCACCTCGCTATGGTCCTCGCGTAGCGGGCGGACATAAAATCCCGCCGATGAGGTGATGCCGGTATTGCCGGGAATATTGTCGCCCTGGTAACTGTAACCACCGACGCCGGCATACAGGCCCGCGTCGCCGTCGTCGTAGGAGTATTGGACGCCGCCGCCGTTTTTGGTGACCTGCCCCCATTTTTTACCGCTAATCTTATCCCGCGTGCCCACGTAGGAAAGCAGGCTGTCGGTGACCGCGCGCCGTTCGGCGGTAAAGATAAGCTTACTGAAGGTGGTCAGGCTGGGGGACCATTGAAGACCGCCCACCAGCGAGCTCAGATCCTCGCCCAGAGGCGTGGTGCCGACATCGGCCTTGTAGCTGTCGCCGCTGAGCGCCAGGTTGACCTCCACGCCGGAGGCCTGCTGCGAACCGGAGGAATCGGCGGCGTAATCGCCGGGATTGACGGTGGAGGCGGCATCCGCGGTGGAGGACGTGGTGGTGGTGGTGCTGCTCTGGGTGCCGTCGGAGTTGGTGGTGGTGGACGTGGTGGTGGTCGACGTGGTGGCGCCGGCGGCGGCGGTGGCGTTATTGGTGGCGTTTTCCACCATGCGTCCCTGCTGCAGCGCGCCGGTGCCGAAACGGTTGCTGACCGTGCCGCTGGTGGAGCCGGAATTTAACGAAACCGGCGTGACCGATAGTTTTAGCCGCGAGCTGTCGAACGGCACGCCGGAGAGCACAAGCGGCGCCTTGATTTCCGTCAGGCCGCTCAGGCCGCTTTCACCGTCGCGGCTGCGGATTCCCACATCGCCTTCCACCCAGGTGGCGGTTTTTTGCTGTTCCTGATCAAGCAACTGATTGATTTGTTTAAGCGTACGGTCTTCGGGCGTTTCGGCGCTGGCGGTTGCCAGCGTCAAGCCGGTCAGCGGCAGCGGCGCCGGGCTATCGGAACGCTGCCACGGCAGTACGGCGCCGTAGGCGGAAGCGGTGCGCGGCGCGGCCGCGGCCACGGTTTTATTAACGAAGGGATTGTCGGCGGTTTCCAGCCCACCGACAACCGGCGCGCCGCCGGGGCCGGCGGTATTCAGGCCGATGACCCGGCCTTTGGCGGAGCGCAGCAGGGCGATGGCCTGCTCATGATCCCCCGCCGCTTCCGCAATGCGCGCCTCGAGCACCATGCGATCTACCGAACGCGGTCCCTGCATGCCGGCCACCAGCCGTTTGGCGCGGGCGATATCGCCCTGGGCCAGGGCCGCGTTGGCGGCGCCTTCGCGGGCGCCTTCGTTTTGCGGTTCGCGCACCAGCACATAATCATAGACCCGCGCCGCCTGTTCGTTCATTTTGCCGGACTGGTAAAGACGCGCCATGGCCAGCATCAGATCGACGTTTTGCGGATCGCTTTGCATCGCCACGATGAGCTTATCGTAGGCCGCCGCGTATTGTCCGCGTTCGCGCAGTTCATCCGCCTGGTTAATCACCGAGCCCTGGCGAATGCGGCTCAGTTCGGCCGGCGTGCTGCTGGCCACGATGCGCGGATTATTCATCCAGGCCTCCGCCTCTGCGGTCAGGCCGGCCTGGTTGAGCACGCCGACCTGGGCCGCATAATCACCGGCATTGCCGTTAACGCCGGCGCGCATATTATTACGTACCAGCGCCACCGCGGCGGCGCTGTCGCCCAGGGTCATCAGATCCTGCGCCAGTTTGCCCACATCTGCCGGCGCGGCGGGTGGCGTTTGCGCCAGGGCGCGCAAGGTGTTTAACGCCGCCGTGCGGTTGCCCTCCTGGATATAACGTTCGGCGCCCGCCATCTGCTGGTTAAAGTTTACCCGCGCGGCCAGATCGCGCATGGCGCGGTTGCGCCGGCTGTCGGGAATATAGGCCAGCAGCTGCGCCGCGGCGGCCCAGCGCTGAGTTTCGCTGGCGAACAGGGCGGCGGCGTAAAGGTTGTCCGCCGGCGCGCCGCGCTGGCCGGCGGCGGCCATCATGGCCTGGGCCTGCGCGCTGTCTCCCTGCTTTTGCAGGATGCGCGCCATATCCAGGCGCACCCAGATATTGGACGGTTGTTTTTCCAGCGCCTGCTGCAGCAAATTCAACGCCCGCTGCGGATCGTTGGCTTGCATTGCCTGCGCGGCCTGGCGGCGCAACGGCTCGACGTTGACGCCGCCCGCCGCCACCTGCGGGCGCTTATCCGCCGGTATTGTTTCCAGCACCTGCTGCGCGTCGGCGGTCTTATTGGCCTGGCGCAGGGTATAGTAGAGTCCCAGCTTGGTATCGGTATTCTGCGGATCGCTCGACAGCGCGGTGCGATAGGCCTGCTCCGCGCCGGCCAGGTCGCCCCTGCGGCGCAAGACGTCGGCGCGGAACAGCTCCGCCGAGACGCCTTTGCTGCCTTCCGCCTGCGCCAGCGGCTCGCTGAGCGCCAGCGCCGCGTTCAGGTCGCCGGACGAGACGGCGCCTTTGGCTTTGTTCAGTTCGCCGTAAAAATGCGCGTCCTTGGCCAGCGCCGCCCATTGGGCGCTGTTCGGGCCGCCTTGCTTCATTGCCTGGTTAAGGTAGTTTTCCGCCGCGCTGAAATCACCGCCGCGCATAGCGATATAACCCAGCCCGGCCAAGGCGTCGCCGTCGTTGGGGTTGGTGGTCAGCACCGCCTCGAACCGGCTGCGCGCCGCCGTAAGATCGCCGCTGTTCAGGGCTGAATAGCCCTGTCCCTTTTCAGCGCCGCCCACGCTTTCCTGAAAATGGCGTAATACCGCGCCGTCGCTGGGGTGGCGTTGCATATAATCGTCATAGACGGTTTTATCCCCGGGCTGCGGCGCCATCCAGATGAGCGCCTGGCGCAGGGCGTTGTCCGCCGCCTTGTTATTGGCCGCCATCGGCGCCAGCAGCCCGACGCCTTCGCGACGGGTGTTTTCGTCATAGGTCAGGATCCTGCCCAGCGCCATCCTGGCGGCCGTATCGGACGGCTGCTGGCTGACGCGGCTGCGCAGGCCGGCGATAGCGTCCGGGCGCGAGGCCGGAACCCCGGCCAGGGTTTCGTAATACTCTACCGCCAGGCTGTCCAGCGGCTGGTTGCCCTGGAACAGGGTGCGGTAGCTTTCGATGGCGCGCGCCGTGTTGCCCTGCGCCGCCAGTTGGCGCGCATTGGCTAATTGGGTCGGCGAGATGGTTTGCAGTACGCTGGCGCTGTCGAGGTTCTGCAGGCGCGCGTCGCCTGGCGAGGCCTTGACCAGCCGCTGGCGCCATTTTTGGGCCTCGGCCTTTTGTCCGTCGCGTAACGCGTAGAGCGAGAGCAGATACAGGGCATCGGCGTTATTTTCATCCACCGCCAGGATTTTCTGTAACGATTCCTGGGCCAAATCGTTATGGGCTTTTTCGTGCCAATAGGCTGCCTGCTGCAGCAACGCGTTAATGGCCGGGCTATTATCCGCTGCCTGCGCCAGGGCGGAAAACAGCGACAGGCCCGCCAGGCCGGCGACATACAGCGTTTTTAAGTCTTTTTTTATTTGCCGTTTCATTTTCTTTTACCCATATGGCCCAGTCAGGCAACGCATCTTATCGATACGGTTATTTGTTCGCGCTATTGGCCAGGCGTTTAGCCGCATGCCGCGCCAGCAGAACGTAAATACAACTTCCTATCAGTACCGCGAACACCAGGCCGCTTAAGGAAAGGAAAATAATATGCTGATTGGCGTACCAGATTATCATCATGTACCAGGGCATCTCCCCGCTGGGGAACTGGCTGCCCACGGTAAAACTTTTTACGCCGTTTTCCGCATTGATCACCGCTATATCGCCGCGAACGCCGGCATTAATGGCCGGTACCTGTAAATCAGCGTTAATATGCGACAACTGATCGCTGTCGGTGGCCGTGGCCAGTACCACTACCCGTTTGCCGGCCCAGGGCGAGGCGAAACTCAGGAATCCCCGCCAGGCGTCGGTGGAGGCCAGATAACGGTCCGCTTCCACGCCCTGACGGAAAAAACGCCCGGTAAAATAGCCTTTCAGGCGGGCGGTAAGCGTCTCTTCCTTGACCGACAGCAGGCCGTTGCGCATTTCATACGGCGAACCGGCCAGCAAATCGCGCACCAGATCGGTCTGTTTAAGCGAGGCGAAGGCGAGGATATCCTTATCCGCCAGGGGAATGCCGCCGGCGGCATGGTCTTGCAGGCCCAGGCGTACATCCACATGATTGAGGGCGATGCCGGTGGCATTGCCGGCGCGGGCGGCCATCGCCAGCAGCGTGGCGATTTCACCGGCCTCCGGTTTGGCGGGCAGCAGCATCACCGTTTGGGAGAAATCCGCCAGCCGGCTAAAGGGAAATGACGCGCCGACGTAATAGGACAGGTTGGGCAATAGCGTAAAATGGTGCGTCCGGCTCAGGTCGATGGTTGAGTCCGGGTCGATGCGGCTTTTGATATTATTGCTGGTCAGCAGGCTGCAGGGCGCGTCGGCCTTAGGCTTCAGGGCGAAATAAAATTCCATTTGGTTATCGCCGTAAATCAGATAAGGCGCCAGCTGCAGGGTAAAGGTTTCCTGGCGGGTATCGCCGCCCAGCTTGCGCCAGGCGGTTTCCACCAGCCCGTGCTTATTGACCGGTAAACTATGCAGGAAGGTGCCGTTAAGCGTAATGCTCAATTGCGACGAATCTTCGTCTATCCAGTTTTCGGTCGGAAAGCGGTAATCAATTTTTACCGGGATGAAATCGCCATCCCACATAAACAGATCCGGGGCGGCGCGAAAGCCGATGCGTATGCCGTCGTGATACAGGCCGTTGGCGGTCAGCGATTCCGGGTTTTGCGCCAGATCCTTCAGATAGACCGGCTTGGTGGTGTCAATCCAGCGCGGCGCGTCGTAGGGCTGGCGTAACGGGATAGTCTGGTTCTGCACCTGGATGACATCCTGCCTGGCCGGCAGCGGCGACGAAATCAGGCGATAGGCGGCCTGGCGCATTTCATTACCGTTGCGCCCCACCACCAGCAACAGCTTATACACCGGATTGAGCGGATTATCGATCATCTGCAGCGTGGGGCCGGTTACCTGCGGCAGGGTGATATCGGCGATTTTATCGCCGGGCTGGCCGAACAGGATGCCGTTTTGCGCCGGCAGCTCGTTCAGGTGCACCGGGAATTCCATATTACGGTAGCTGGACAGCAGGCCAAAATAGGACGCCAGCATGCTGGCGGCCGCCACCGCGTCGGATTTGACCGTCTGGCCGAAGATAAACGCCACCGACGAGCCCTTCATCGACAGCGGATCGTAAAACGGGCGCGGGAAATGGCTTAAGTCGCGGCCGATATCCAGTATCTGGCTGCTCAACTGCAAATGGCTGGTGGGCAGGACGGTCACCCAATATTTATCCGACAGATCCCGCTCGCACGTCAGGGTATTGTCGTCATTCACGCTAAAGCTAAGGTTGTTGTTACTGACGATCATTGCCGCCGGAATATCCAGCTCATAGACATTATCCGTGGCGCTGGCCTGGCTAAGCGCCACATTGCCCAGTTCCTGGCCGTTGAGCATCAGGCGCAGGCTGGTGTCCCGCGCGGCCAGGGCCGGGGAGACTTTCAGCGCCAGGTATAGCCGGGCGGTGGTCGCCACCTGATCGCGGGGCAGGGTAAACACAATGCCGGACTGGAGCTGGCCGCCGCTCAGCGTGAGGCCGTTCGGCTGGCCCATGCCGGCAACACTGATAGTGTCATCGTTGAGGGGGGTCACCTGCGCCAGTTGGCTATCCACGCCCTGGCCCGGCGCGGCGGCCTGCGGCGCCACGCTTATTACCGGCGGGGGAAAATCCATCGGCAGGCCGCCGGCAGGTGTGCCGACGGCGCTTGCGGTTGGTGGCGCGCTGCCATCGGCCGGCGCGCCGGCACCGGTTGCCGCCGGGTCGGCGGCCGGGGATTGGCGCGTATCGTCAGCGGACTGGGCGCCCGCGCCGCCAGTATCCTGCGCCGCCGGAAGCGGCGGCAGGTGATAAACCGGCGCGGCCTGCGGATCGGCGGCAAAGGCCGCCCCGACGCATGCCGTGGCGCCGAGGCCGCCCAAGGCGGCGATCAGTAATACACAATGGGCTATCTTCCTGATACGAAATGGCATGCAATTTTTTCCGCGTGAGCTTAGGTCGCTTCGCCAGGTCCTGCGGACTTGGCATTCTTTCTTTTTTGGCCGCGCTCTTTCCAGGTGTTGTAAAAGAGCTCGAAGACGCAGCGGACAATGCTGGCAAATGAGTGCAGCGGCCGATCTTTCGGATAGGGCGGCACAATCCAGGCATCCGCGCGTGCCAGCACCACGCGCACCAGCTCACGTCGTTTTTCCAGCGGCATCGCTTCGAACATCAGGCGAATAACGCTGGCGTCGGCGCCAATCAGGCTGACCGGGATACAGACCGCGCCGGACTGCAGCCGCAGTTCCACTTCCTCGATGCGATCGGTTTGATAGCGGTCGTCGGGGGTTACCAGCTTCATCCCGCCCATGGAGAGGTCCAGGGTTTCGGTGCGCACCGAAATACCGCTGGCGTAGTGGATAATGGCCGGGATGCTGACATCGATACGGATAGTCTTGCGGATCTGGCGCGTTTCCTTGGCCACCGCAATCGCCGCCAGCAAAATGATGACGCTCAGGGACGCCCAGACGATATTGAGCAAAATCACCCGGGGATCGACGTTAAAATAGTCATGCATGACCGCGCGCACCACCCCGGCGGCAATACCCATGCCCAGAAGCACCGCCACGATCAGATGCGGTTTGACGATATGGAAATCAAAGAAGCCGACATCCAGTAACCCGCCTTTATCGGTGACGTTAAACTTACCGTGCCGGGGGGAAATCAGGGTCAGCAGGGTGGGGATAATCAAATGGAACGCCATGGTCGTTTCGTAAATTTCACCCCAGAAGGTATAGCGGAAACGCCCGTTCATGCGGGAATTGATATAGATGGCCAGGAACAAATGCGGCAAAACATAGGCAAATATGGCGCTGGCGGAAGAGGCGATAATATTTTGGTTAAACAATAAATACGCCAGCGGCGCGGTCAGGAACGCCACGCGCGGCAGGCCGTATTGGAAATGCAGCATGGCGTTGAGATAACACAAACGCTGTTGCCACTTGAGGCCGCGGCCGAATAGCGGATTGTCCAGACGAAAAATCTGGGTCATGCCCCGCGCCCAGCGGGTACGCTGGATAACATGCAGCCCCAGGCGCTCGGTGGCAAGACCCGCCGCCAGCGGAATGGACAAAAAGGCGGAGTTCCAGCCCAGCCGCTGCAGCTTCAGCGCGGTATGGGCGTCCTCGGTGACGGTTTCCACCGCGAATCCGCCGATTTCTTCCAGCGCGCTGCGCCGGATCACCGCACAGGACCCGCAAAAGAAGGTGGCGTTCCAGTTATCGTTGCCCTGCTGCACCGGCCCGTAGAACAGCGCGCCTTCGTTGGGGATATCGCGCGCCGCCGACAGGTTGCGCTCGAACGGATCGGGAGAATAGAAGTGGTGGGGCGTTTGGATCAGCGCCAGGCGATCGTCAATCAAAAAGCTGCCCACGGTGGCCTGCAGGAAGCCACGGGTGGCGACATGATCGCAGTCGAATACACAGATAAACTCGCCTTTGGTCACGGTCATCGCATGGTTAAGGTTGCCGGCCTTGGCATGCTTATTATCGTTACGGGTGATATAACCCACCCCGGCATCGGCGGCAAACACCGCGAATTCATTGCGTTTACCGTCGTCCAGAATATAGATTTTCATCTTGTCGCGCGGGTAGTCGATACACTGCGCCGCAAGGACAGTATCACGCACCACGTCCAGGCTCTCGTTATAGGACGGGACGTAGACATCCACCGTCGGCCAGGTGGCCGGGTCGTCCGGCATAGGTTCAATTTTGCGCTTTAACGGCCAGGTGGTTTGCAGGTAACCCAGCACCAGGATAACCCAGGCATACATTTCGGCAATAAACAGGCCGATCCCCAATACCGCTTCAATCACCGAATTAAAGTGCAGCGTTTCGGTGGCGCGCCAATAGATATAGCGGGTGGACATCAAAAAAGACATCACTATCATGATGACGCTGATTAAATGGCTTTTACTTACGCCCAGCAGCAACATCAGTCCGATACTGAACAGGCCGAAGATGTATTGTTTGTCGCTGTCCATCGGCGTGATGATGATAAGCACGGCAACAGGCAGTAACAGTAAAAGCAGTATAGAAAATAGAAACTTATTCATGCCTGTTCCTGTGCTTATTATTTGATGCCGTGATTAGGCATGGCATAAAACTCGCCATCGCCCACTTTCACGCCGACAATGGCGGCGACTTTTTTGCTGATGAGTTCTATATCGAACGCGGCGGCGGACACCGGGCTGAATTCAATGATTGAACGCTGCGACGCGTTGGCTTCGGGTACGCACTCATCGCGGTGTATGGTGCCTAATAACCGGTCGCCCAGACGCTGTTCAAAAAACTGCGATACGTCGCGGCTTAAGTTGCGGCGCATATCACTTTGATTAACCACATAATATTCCCCAAGGCGGTTATTCATCGGCGCGCCGAGGAATTTGTGGTTTTCCATTTGCGGTAATAAGGAAAGCGAGGCGGTATCCGCCAGCATGACCACAATGTGCATATCCGCGAAGGGTTGCACGGCTTTTAACGCCGCCACCGGGCCGGGAGGAAAATCGGCGATGACCACCAGGCCGGGGTAATTTAATACCGTGTTTAATCCGCGCAGCAGGAAATGCGGATCGCGGCTGATGGCGTTTTCAAACGCCAGACGCTGTTCTTCCTCCACCTCGCCATAGGGCAGGACAAACAGATTGGCGTCGGCTTTCAGGATAAACTGACTCCAGTCCACGGCGGTGGTGGCCTGTGCCACGTAGCCGCGGGTATCGGAAATCGGTACGCCGAAATGCAGCCGCAGCGCGTTTTGCACATCGAAATCGATAACCAGCACCTTGCTGCCGCTGCGGGCCAGGGCGTAGGCAAGATTGGCGCTGACGGTTGTTTTACCCACGCCGCCCTTCGGCGAACAGACACAGACTAACGGCATAACGCAATATTCTCTAAAAGAAGTGAAAGGGGCGTATCCCGACCCGACGGCATTGCCGATGACTGGGATTTCCGGTTAAACAGACTATTAAAGCGCATGGTACCGGCGGCATTGGCCGGCGCCCGGACCGATGACGCCGCCGTAGAAGACGTCCGGGCGGGTTGGTCATGCCGCGCTGCGTCAAAGAGCGATGCCGCGGCGGGGCGGCCGTGTTGCCCGGCGTCGAATAGCGATGCCGCGGCGGGGCGGCCGTGTTGCCCGGCGTCGAAAGGCGATGCCGCGGCGGGGCGGCCATGTTGCCCGGCGTCGAAGGGCGATGCCGCGGCGGGTTCCTGTGACCGCGTGGGCACGGCGGCGGGCGGAGCGGCAAATTCCTGCTGTATGGCGTTAAGAAACGCGGCGCCCGCGGGCGCATTGCCGTCCTGGGGCGTGGCGACGGGCGCCACGGGGCCTATCGCCGGCAGCGCCTTGCCGACCGCGCTCATCAGGGGGGAAGCAAAAGACTCCGCCGCTGTTGAGGCCTGCGGCTGATAGTGGGCGTTTATGGCGCCAATGTCCCGATTAATATTTCCGCCCGCGCGCGGCTGCTGGGCCGCCAGCGGTTGCCCCAGCGGCGATGCGCTGAATTCTTTATCCGAGACGGGAGCCGGGGTGGGCTGTGTGGGGCGCCCCTGCTCCAGGGGATGAAAAGGTTCATCGGCCGTGGCCACTTGTTTTATAATCGCCCAATTATGCGCGGTAATATTAGGATTGCTTTCAGCGATTTCTTTATAATCAATGCCTTCCATATTGAGTTTTTCTTTAAACCGCTTAATATCATCGTAATTATTCATTCCTACCTCACCGGATAAATTTGCGCGACCACTCTGCGGACCGCATTATCTTATGAACAAGACGGCGCCCGCGGGGTATGTTAGGGATGGTAATGGGCCTCGAGCCTGGCACAATGAAATGAATGAGAAGGTCCTCAAGACAAACTAATACAAGTTTCAATTTTTTACAAAGTTAAATCAAATGAAACACATTGAGCTGCGGTAAAATTATAGTCCCGTCTTGAGTGCCGAAGCAGTGAAAATGTAAATCCCCAACGCCGGCATGGGGCGGTCATGAATAAAGCGATAGCCTGGGAAATGCCATTATCCTCTGCTCATGCTATCCCATTCGTGATGCCAGCGAAAAATTATAAAGAAAACGTAATGTCTTGTTAAAATAATGGCATTTCAAACTGCAATAAAACTGATGTAGGGCGCTGATTGCATTTTACACAGCTGTTGTTCTTCACGCCAGCGCCGCAACGTCAGGGATGCGCGGGGATTAATGCCCTATCTACCCCGCCGGCGCGCGCCGGGACCGCCATGAATCAGAATATTCCTAGGTAAAACGTCGTCATTATAACCGAGTGTCGCCGATAAGCGTTAAAGAGACGAAATGCCTGTTTTAAAAAATAAAACCCGGCGTGAGATAGTATATATTAGTATGCACAAAATCGCTCTGCGGCCCGCCCGGCAACTTTTGCTGCCCGAATCGCGAAAATATGCGCTGTCCTTCGTCATGGCCGGGGCCGGGGTGAGCCGGGTAACCGTCCGCCGGGTTAGGGAGCGTAACGGGTCGAGCTGAAAAACGCCTTGGAGAACAGTTTGCGGATCAGACGTTCATTAACGATTAAACAAATGGCTACGGTGTCAGGCGTGGCGCTGGTGACTATTTGCATTTTCATTGTGATCCAGCTGTTCCATTTTGTGCAGCAGCGCCGTGAGGATTACGCCCAGCAGCTGCAAAATATAGCCATGTCGGTGCGTCAGCCTTTATCCAGCGCGGTATTAAAGGGAGACGTGCCGCAGGCCGAACGGATTCTCGCCACCCTGAAGCCGGTGGGC
The DNA here is from genome assembly GCF_046352915.1 of Sodalis sp. C49. Classification (NCBI taxonomy): domain Bacteria; kingdom Pseudomonadati; phylum Pseudomonadota; class Gammaproteobacteria; order Enterobacterales; family Bruguierivoracaceae; genus Sodalis; species Sodalis sp. C49. Next base: position 3,868,246 of record NZ_CP163303.1, read on the forward strand.
ATCCTGAGCCGGGCGGATGTGGTGCTGCCGGATGATTTCCAGGTACTGCACGCGGATTTCCCGCCGGAGCGGCCGGTGCCGGCGCTGATAGAGCGCCTGTTCCGGCTGCCGGTGGAAATCTCGGTGCCGCTGTACGCGCTTCCGCGGCCTTCGCATCCACGGGCCCTGGCGTCGCTGGTATTGCAAGCCGACTCCTACCGGTTGTACCAATTTATCGCCAGCGCGTTTTCCACCATGATGTCCACCTATCTCCTGCTGGCGCTGGTGCTGACGATTGCGATCACCTGGTGTATTAACCGCCTGATGGTCCATCCCCTGCGTGAAATCGCCCGCAGTCTGGAAACGCTGCCGGCGCAGGACATTCCCCGCCACCAGCTTTCGCTGCCGGATATGCACCGCGACGACGAGCTTGGCGTGCTGGTGCGCAGCTATAATCGCAACCAGCAGATACTGGCCGGCATGTTCGACGATCTTAACCGGCTGTCGACCCGCCATGCCGAGACCGCGCTGCCGAATAAAAACCTGTTTACCGCCATGCTGGATTCGCGCATGGCCCTGTGCCGGGATATGCAGCAATATTGCCTGCTGGTCATCAGTATCAGCACGCTACAGGAAGCCACCGGCATTCTTACCGAGGCGCAACGGGGCATCCTGCTGATGACGCTGACCCGGCAGCTTAAGCGGCACCTTAACGATCATCGTTTTCTCGGCCAGCTCAATCACAATGAATTCGCGTTGTTCGATCACGGAATCCAGAACGCTTACGAAGGAATGCAGCTGGCGCAGGGCATCATGAAAAGCATTAATGCCCCCCTGGCCATCGGTAGCCTGTCGCTGCGTCCCGCCGCCAGCATCGGCATTGCCCTGAGACTGCGCAACGACGAGTCCGCGCATCAACTGCTGCGGCGCGCCACGTCCGCCATGATGCTGGCCCATGACAACGGCAAAAACCAGATCTTATTCTTCGAGCCCAAGCTCACCGCCATGGTTCACCGGCGCATGACGCTGGAAAGCACCATCCTGGAAGGCATAGAGCAGGAACGCTGCGCACTGTTCTTCCAGCCGCAGGTGGATATTCGCGACCGGCGGCTGATTGGCGCGGAGGTCTTGCTGCGCTGGCGCCAGGATGACGGCAGCTACTCGCTGCCGTCGGATTTCATCAGCGGCGCCGAAGAAATCGGCGCGATGGTGCCGCTGGGCAACTGGGTCTTGGAAGCCTCCTGCCGCATTCTGGCGCAATGGCGTAAACGCGGTATCCATCTCCAGCTGGCGGTGAACCTCTCGGCCAAACAACTGCAGGAATCCAATCTGGTGCCGTTTCTCAAAGTGCTGCTGGCCCGCTACGAGATCGCGCCCGCACAACTGGTGCTGGAAATCACCGAGACCGCGCGCATTACTGAATTCGAGCACTCCCTCGGCCTGCTGCGGCAAATGCGCGAGCTGGGGATTTTGATTGCGCTGGATGACTTCGGCATGGGCTACTCCAGCCTTTATTATCTGGACCGGTTGCGCAACCTGCCCATTGATTTGCTGAAAATCGACCGGAGTTTTATCGAAAAACTGCCTGAGGATTTGGTGATGCTGCGTATTGTCAGCGCCATTGCCGAGGTGCTGTCGCTGCCGGTTATCGCTGAAGGCGTGGAAACCCAGGCGCAGCTGCAATGCCTGCTGGATCATAACATCAGCTGGGGACAGGGCTACCTGTTTTCCGAGCCTCTGCCCCAGGAGGATTTCGAGCAGCGTTTCCTGCATCTCGCCGCCGTTTGATCGCCGGTGCGGCCGTGTGCCGCTTCCCATGGCCGGTTACTATAGTTTCTAAAGTCCAACTGAAGCGTTTCAATTCTAATTTCTCTCCGTTGCCTGCCGACAACCCCCGCGCGGTGGTGTATTGGTATTTCGAGATATGTAATTCATTATCAAATCATTAATATCCTTGCTACATATTCAACCCACTTAAACGCGTATAACTAATGAATAAGGTTGGCGTATGACATTCAACCCGTTTAAAAGCCTTTATCTTCAGGTCCTGGTGGCCATTGCGGCAGGGATCCTGCTCGGGCATTTCTATCCGGAACTGGGCGCGGACATGAAACCCCTGGGCGATGGTTTTGTTAAATTAATCAAGATGATCATTGCACCGGTTATCTTTTGTACCGTGGTCACCGGTATCGCGGGCATGGAAAGCCTGAAAGAGGTGGGCCGCACCGGGGCGGTGGCGCTGCTGTATTTTGAGATCGTCAGCACCATAGCGCTGATTATCGGCCTGATTATCGTTAACGTGGTGCAACCGGGCGCCGGCATGAATATCGATCCGGCCACCCTGGATGCCAAGGCGGTGGCTATCTATGCGCAGCAGGCCGAGCAGCAGGGACTGGTGGCGTTTCTGATGGATATCATCCCGGCGAGCGTAATCGGCGCTTTCGCCAGCGGCAATATCCTGCAGGTGCTTCTGTTCGCGGTGTTGTTCGGTTTCGCCCTCCACCGCCTGGGCGAGAAGGGCCAGGTGATTTTTAACGTTATCGACAGCTTCGCCAAGGTGATTTTCGGCATTATCAATATGATCATGCGCCTGGCGCCGATTGGCGCATTCGGGGCCATGGCCTTTACCATCGGCAAGTATGGCCTGGGGTCGCTGATACAGCTGGGGCAGCTTATCGCCTGTTTCTATCTGACCTGCATCCTGTTCGTGGTGGTGGTGCTGGGGCTGATTGCGCGGGTCACCGGCTTTAATATCTTCCGTTTTATCAACTATATCAAAGAAGAACTGCTGATTGTGCTCGGCACCTCTTCTTCCGAGTCGGCGCTGCCGCGCATGCTTGATAAAATGGAGCGTGCCGGCTGCGAAAAATCGGTGGTGGGCCTGGTGATCCCCACCGGCTATTCCTTTAACCTCGATGGCACGTCCATCTACCTGACCATGGCGGCGGTGTTTATCGCCCAGGCCACCAATAGCCATATGGACATCATCCATCAGGTGACCCTGCTGGTGGTATTGCTGCTGTCAAGCAAGGGGGCGGCGGGCGTCACCGGCAGCGGCTTTATCGTCCTGGCCGCGACCCTGTCGGCGGTCGGGCACCTGCCGGTGGCCGGGCTGGCGCTTATCCTCGGCATTGACCGGTTTATGTCCGAGGCCCGCGCGCTGACCAACCTGGTGGGCAATGGCGTCGCCACTATCGTCGTGGCCAAGTGGTGTGATCAACTGGATGAAAAACAGCTGAACGCGGTGCTTAAACCCACGAAAACGGCCGCCTCCGGAACCTGATCATTTCCTGCTGTTTTTGCCCCCCTTTTACCGGCCGATGCATGGCGATACGGCCGGTAATGCCCTGTTACGCCTATTTTTATCTCGTTTATACCCCAGGCGGTACTATTTTATGCCGTGCCGTGACATCCGCAAAGGTCTGCGGTCTAACAACATGGTACACTTTGCGCCACGCTTTTTTCCGACGGAAAAAGTACTAATCGATGGAACGCACGGTAAACCGTCTGAGTGAGATTACATATTTTAATAGGCAGTTATTGAGTAGGGGTTCACATGCAGGGCACCGGAATTCGTCTTTTCATGAGTGGAGTGTTACTGGCGACGGTGGGTGGCAATGTTCAGGCAGAAGCATTACAACCCGATCCCGCCTGGCAACAGGGTAAACTCAGTAATGGCTTCTCCTGGCAAGTGTTGGCAACACCGCAACGGCCGAACGATCGTATTGAATTACGCTTAATGGTGAATACCGGTTCGCTGGCTGAAAATGCGCAGCAGACCGGTTTTGCGCGCCTGCTTCCGCGCCTGGCGTTGACACACAGTGAAAACTTTTCCTCCGCGCAGCTGAAATCACTCTGGCAACAGGGCGTGGACCGCGAACGTCCGCAGCCTCCGGCCGTCATCTCCTACGATTACACGCTTTACAGCCTGAGCCTGCCCAACGGCCGCCCCGAGCTGTTGAAAGAGGCGCTGAAATGGATGATGAACACCGGCGGCCATTTAACCATTAATCCCACCACGCTGCATGCCGCCCTGGAAGGGGCCGATCCGGTGGCGACCGCCCCCGCCAATGCCGGCAGCCCCTGGTGGCATTACCGCCTTAAAGGGTCGGTCTTGCTGGCCCACGATCCGAGCCGGCAGGCGGCCGCGCCGGTGAGCGGCCAGCAGTTGCAGCAATTCTATCAGCGCTGGTATACGCCGGACGCCATGACGCTGTATGTGGTGGGCAACGTCGACAATCGCGGGCTGAACGAGCAGATCGTCAAAACGTTCTCATCGCTGAAGGGCAAGCGCGATACGCCTTCCACGCTGCCGGCGCTGTCGCCGCTGGTGGCGCAGCCGGTCAGCCTGATGAGCGAGGACGCCAAAGAAGATAGCCTGAAGCTGGTATGGGATACTCCCTGGCAGCCTATCCGCGATTCGCGCTCCCTGGATCGCTACTGGCGCAGCGATCTGGCCCGCGAGGCGTTGTTCTGGCATGTCCAGCAGGCCATGCAAGACAGCAACCTGAAGCAGACCAACCTGCGTTTCGATTGTAACGTGCATTACCAGCGCTCCCAGTGCGCCGTGCATATGGACACCGCCATGGATAACCTGACGGCCGCGTTGACCTTCGTTTCCCATGAGCTGGCGAACCTGCGCAATAACGGCCTGAGCAAGGCGGAGTTCGACGCGCTTATGGCGCGCAAGACCGGCGAGCTGGGCACGCTGTTCGCCACTTACGCCCGTACCGATACCGACATATTAATGAGCCAGCGTCTGCGTTCACAGCAAAATGACGTGGTGGATATCGCGCCGGAGCAGTACCAGAAGCTGCGCAACGCGTTTTTGTCTAAGCTGACGCTGCAGATGCTTAATGAAGAGTTGCGCTCGCAGCTATCGCAAAACGCCACGCTGGTGCTGATGCAGCCCAAGGGCGAGCCGGAAATGAATATGAAGGCGCTGCAGGAAACCTACGAGCATATCATGGCGCCGGGACCGCAGCCGGCAGCCGTCGATGAGAGCAAACCGGAAGTCACGGATATCCCGCCGCCGTCTTGATGCGGGCTGGGCGGGGCTGGTTTCAACGCGGTAACGGCGGGCATGATGGCGGCGATAGCCAGGAAAGGGCATTCGCCGCCTCACGCATCATGGGCTTATGCAGGTATTGCGGGCATTGCGTCGCGTGGAATGATGGCGCCGCGATATTGGATCACCGTGCTGGCGGTCAGGTGGCCGCATTTGGCCGCAGAGACCGCGTCGCCGCCGGTCAGGCGCACCGCCAGATAGCCGGCGCTGAACGAGTCGCCCGCGGCGGTGGTATCGACCACCTTGTCCTTCGGCAGTTTGATCGCCGGCACGTCCAGCAGTTCCCCTTCCCGGGTCGTTACCAGACAGGACTCGGCGCCGCGTTTGATGACAATTTCCTGCACGCCCCAGCCGCGGGTGCGCTTAATGACCTCGTCCACCGGCTGTTTGCCCCACAGCATATCTTCATCGTCCAGGGTCAGGAAGGCGATATCGGTGTGGGTGAGGATATCCCGATATGCGCTTTGGGTTTCTTCCCTGCTCGCCCACAGGCGCGGACGATAGTTATTGTCAAAGATGACCTTGCCGCCGTTATCCCGGCAGGTTTTCAGCAGCGCCAGCAGGCGCCGGCGGCTTTCGGCGCTGAGGATGGCGATGCTGATGCCGCTCAAATAAAGATAATCAAAACCCGCCAGCTCCCGGCAGATACGCTCTGAATCCGCGCTTTCCAGCCAGTAGCGCGCGGCGGCTTCATTACGCCAGTAATAGAAGGTGCGCTCGCCGGTGGTGTCGGTCTCGATATAATATAAGCCCGGCAAACGGTTATCCAGGCGCTGGATAAGATCGGTTTTCACCCCTTCCTGCCGCCATGCGCCGATCATGTCTTCACTGAAGGTGTCGGTGCCGAGCGCGGTGACGTAATGTACGTCCAGCTCGCCCGAGGTGACCAGCCGCGCAATATACACCGAGGTATTGAGGGTATCGCCGCCAAACCCGCGTTTAACATCGGTGCCTTTTTCGGACAGTTCAATCATGCATTCGCCGATAACGGCAATGTTTTTGGTTGTCATTTACTGCGAGCCTGTATGAATAAAGTGAATAGAAAAGGGGTTAACGCACTTAGTCTCACTAGATTGGTCGCCGCCGTCAATAGCACTGAAACGTTGTTTTAATTTTTCATGACTTAGATCGCGCCCTGCGGGGGCCCTTGTTCAGGGATAATCACTATTTTCAGTAACAAATTCAATCATTATCCTGCCTCAGGTCCGAAATCCTCAACTATGATTAATGACATAAGGCCGTTTAATGAGGAATGTTATCACCATGACCCGGACGAAAAAGGCGATCTTAGGCATTGTATTATTTTTAGTGGTGGTATTGATTGCCATCGTTATTTTTATCGCCACCTACGATCTGAATCGCCTGAAGCCCACGATCAATGAAAAGGTTACCGCCGAGCTGCACCGGCCCTTCGCCATTAACGGCGACCTGGGCGTACAGTGGTCGCGCCAGCGGGACGAGGCGGGATGGCGGGCATGGATCCCCTGGCCGCATCTGCATGCGGAAGACGTGGTACTCGGCAACCCGCCCGACGTGCCCGGCGATTATACCGCCCGGCTGAAACGGGTGGAGGCCAGTCTGTCGCCGCTGGCGTTGCTGCATAAGGAGATCTACCTCCCGCGCATTACTCTTTTCAGCCCCGACGCCGCGTTAAAGCGTTTGGCCAACGGTAAGAACAACTGGACCTTTAACCTGGCCAACAGCGATCAGCCGCAGCAGGACACGCCGCCTTCCGCCTGGTCATTCAAGGTGGACGATATTGCCTTTGACCAGGGGAAAATTGACTTTCTCGACCCGATAACCAAGGCCGACATTCATATGACGGTCAATCCGCTGGGCAAGCCTATCCCTTACGCGGAGCTGGCCGGCGCCAGCACCAAGGATAATACCACCCGGGGCGACGCCTCCAGCGCGGGCGGCGACAAAACGGCCAAGGCCGATGATACCTCGGTCAAATCTGGCGGCGATGATAAAACGGCCAAGGCCGATACCGCGGCCAAGTCGGGCAGCGATGAAAAAACGGTCAAGGCTGATACCGCCGCCAAGTCCAGTGGTGATGAAAAAACGGCCAAGGCCGATACCGCGGCCAAGTCCAGTGGTGATGAAAAAACGGCCAAGGCCGATACCGCGGCCAAGTCCGGCGGCGATGAAAAAACGGCCAAGGACGATACCGCCGTCAATCCGGATGGCAGCGGCGCGGCGCGGCGTACCGACGACTATATCTTCGGCTGGAAGGTGACGGGGAAATATAACAACGAGCCCCTGAGCGGCGACGGTAAAATCGGCGGCATGCTGGCGCTGCGCAGCGCCAGCCGGCCCTTCCCTTTGCAGGCGGACGTGCGCTCCGGCGCGACCCGGGTCGCTATCCAGGGGACGCTGGAAGATCCGATGAACCTGGGCGGCCTGGATTTGCGGCTGCGGCTGGCGGGCGATAACCTGGGGGATCTGCATGCCCTGACCGGTGTCGTATTGCCGGATTCACCGCCGTATTCAACGGACGGGCACCTGATTGCCCATTTCCAGGGCAAGGAGGCCGGGCATTATCGCTATGAGAAATTTAACGGCAAAATCGGCTCAAGCGATATCCACGGCACGCTGGAGTTCGTGCAGGGTAAACCGCGACCTTCCCTGACCGGGGAAGTGGTGTCGAATGAACTGCGCTTTGCCGATTTGGGGCCGCTTATCGGCGCAGATTCCGGCACGGAAAGCGGTAAGCAGAAAGCCAAAACCCAGTCGGTACAGCCGGCGGATAAGGTGCTGCCCTACGATAAATTCGATACCGCCAAGTGGGATACCATGGACGCGGATGTGAAATTCACTGGCAAGCGCATCGAACACGGCAAAAACCTGCCAATCAGCGATCTTTATACCCACGTTAAGCTAGATGACGGCGTGCTGCTGCTTGACCCGCTGCGTTTTGGCATGGCGCGCGGCAACCTGAATTCCACCATTAAGCTTGAGGGCAACAAGACGCCGATGCGGGGCCGGGCGGATTTGCACGCGCGCGGACTGCAGCTTAAGGCGTTGTTCCCCGACGTGGAAGCCATGCGCAGCAGCATGGGGCAGTTGAACGGCGATGCGCAGTTTACCGGCACCGGTAATTCCGTGGCCGCGCTGTTGGGCAGCGCCAATGGCGATGTGCGTATTCTGATGAACGACGGCGTTATCAGCCGTAATCTGATGGAAATCGCCGGCCTGAACGTGGGTAACTATGTGGTCGGCAAACTGTTTGGCGACGAACAGGTGAAGATTAACTGCGCGGCGGCGGACCTGGGGGTGCGTAACGGGTTGGCTACGCCGCGCTTGTTTGTGTTTGATACAGAGAATGCGGTCATCAATATTGCCGGCACGACTAATTTTTCCAGCGAACGGCTGGATTTATCCATCAATCCGGACAGTAAAGGGATGCGTATCGTGACATTGCGCTCGCCGTTGTATGTGCGCGGCACCTTTAAGAACCCGGACGCCGGGGTAAAACCCGGCCCGCTGATTGCGCGCGGGGCGGCGGCGGTGGCGCTTGGCGCGGTTCTGGCGCCGGCGGCGGCGCTGCTGGCGTTGATTTCGCCCAGCGGTGGTGAAGAGAATCAGTGCGGTCCGATTTTGCAGGAAATGAAAAACAAAAAATAACAGGGTGGCACGCTCTCCCTTTAATATGCCGAGTGGAGATTTTGCGATCGCGGTCCTGACGCGTGATGGGGCTGATGCGGTCCGGCAATATTGGCCGCCCCGGGAAGTAAATGTCGCGCTGTTTATGTCGCCTCGTTAGGGGCTTCGTTTGCGGCTGGCGGGGCGATTTATGTCGCCGCGGTGTGAGTTTCGCTTGTCGTGTGCGGGGCGATTTATGTCGCCGTGGCGGAGGTTTCGCTTGTCGTGTGCGGGGCGATTTATGTCGCCGTGGCGGAGGTTTCGCTTGTCGTGTGCGGGGCGATTTATGTCGCCGTGGCGGAGGTTTCGCTTGTCGTGTGCGGGGCGATTTATGTCGCCGTGGCGGAGGTTTCGCTTGTCGTGTGCGGGGCGATTTATGTCGCCATGGCGAAGGTTTCGCTTGTCGTGTGCGGGGCGATTTATGTCGCCATGGCGAAGGTTTCGCTTGTCGTGTGCGGGGCGATTTATGTCGCCGTGGTGGAGGTTTCGCTTGTCGTGTGCGGGGCGATTTATGTCGCCGTGGCGAGGTTTCGCTTGTCGTGTGCGGGGCGATTTATGTCGCCGTGGCGGAGGTTTCGCTTGTCGTGTGCGGGGCGATTTATGTCGCCGTGGCGAGGTTTCGCTTGTCGTGTGCGGGGCGATTTATGTCGCCGTGGCGGAGGTTTCGCTTGTCGTGTGCGGGGCGATTTATGTCGCCATGGCGGAGGTTTCGCTTGTCGTGTGCGGGGCGATTTATGTCGCCGTGGCGGAGGTTTCGCTTGCCATGCGTCGGGTTGCTTTATGTATTGCCGGGTGCCGGCAAGCGACAAAGAGGCCGTAGCGCGACGGCCTCCTTGACCTCCGCGCGCCCGGCAGGTCGCGCGTCGCTGCGCGATGCCTTCCGCCGCCCATGCCCCCGTGATGCACCGGCCCGGTTAGCGCTCCCGGCGCTACCGGGCCTTTCGCCGCTCCCGGCGGCTCATGCCGGGGTCACAGGCGCCGTCAGCGCGCTTTATGCCGGTCCCTATGTCGCGGTTCGCACCGCATATTATGAAACAACAGCGGCGCTGATGCTTGGGATAAGGTCTGGCGCCGGGATACGGTTAACCATTACAGAATGCAACGGGTCTGGAATGCCGCTGACATAGCGAAAAGCAGGCATACCGAAAGAGACTTATCAGTCATGCCATATGACATTCATCATTCAATTTTGAGTTTTAACATTAAGCATTACGCTTTCAGCCATTAGCCATCAGCCTGTAAACATTAGCGCAAAATGAATACTGAGACCTTTCCCGGTAAGCGCATACCGCTAAGAACCCCAAAACGCTGTTTTGCTGGCAGGCGATGGTGTTGACGTGGTGCCGGCATAGAGTGCGCCGGCAGTGCGCATCTTGGCTGGATGAGCCGCCGGGAGCGGCGAAAGCCCGGGCTGCGCCGGGAGCGCATGCCGGGCGGTCCAAAAGCCGGGATGGGTGATGCCGGGCACCGCGCAGCGGCGCACGATCTGCCGGACGCGCGGAGGTCAAGGAGGCCGTCGCGGTACGGCCTCTTTGTCGCTTGCCGGCGCCCGGCACTGCATAAAACAACCTAACGCATGGCAAGCGAAACCCTCGCCGCGGCAACATAAACCTCACCCGCAAGCCGTACGCGAAAACCCTCGCCGCGGCAACATAAACCCCACCCGCAAGCCGTACGCGAAAATCCCGCCGCGGCAACATAAACCTCACCCGCAAGCCGTACGCGAAAACCCTCGCCGCGGCAACATAAACCCCACCCGCAAGCCGTACGCGAAAATCCCGCCGCGGCAACATAAACCCCACCCGCAAGCATCAGCGAAACCCTCGCCGCGGCAACATAAACCTCACCCGCAAGCCGTACGCGAAAATCCCGCCAGGGGACACGACCCGGACATGTCCGCTTAGCGCAGGATGGCGCAGTTGTGATCCTGGATCTCCTCGCTGGAAGCCAGATTACCGCGCAGCAGGTTGCGCTCGCCGGCCAGCAGCGCGAAGCCGCCGTCGGCCAGCGGCACCAGGGCCAGCGTAAAATGCCCCATGTTATCCGCCGCGTCCGGCACGCCGCGCGCCAGCATCAGAAACGGGCTCTGCGCCGCCAGTTCGGCGGCGGTAACGTGCATTGCCAGGTACGGATGCCCCATCAGCGGTTCGCCCAGGGGGCGCCAGGCATTGCCGAGGGCGGCGGCTTCGCTGTCAAGCCGGCGCCGCACATCGGGACGCAGGCAGGAGATATGGATATGCAACTGGTTCTGCGTGCGGCCCGAGGCGGAATTAATCGCCAGGGAGAGGGCGCTGTCCGGGATTGGCGCGCCGCGTTTTTCGGCGAGATAGTGCCGCGCCCGCCAGGCGTCATAAAAGAAGTTGGGGGTCTGGGGCTGTAACAACTGCGGGCTTTCCATACCGGTTATTTTTTCGGTCGGCATCAACAAATACTGCAGGGGGCCGTTCAGGTCCTTAAGTATCACGTACCCCGCCGCCAGGTTGACTTGCGCACAAGGCGCCGGCTGTCCGGTTTTTTGCTGTCCGGGTACGCATTTCTGGCTGACGATCTTCCACAGCGCATCGGGGTTGCCGCCGGGCAAGCGGCTGTAATAGACGCCGGCGCCAAGGGCCGCGATAACCAGCAACAGTATCGGCAGGAAATATCGGTTACGCCGCATATTCATTACAGCCCTCATTATTTTCGCATAATCAAAAAAAACGGGCCGCACCACTGGGGATCCGGCCCGTCATTCTCCAGCCGGCCGGGGGATGGCCCCTGACTGCCGGCGCGCTTATTTTAACAGCTACAATGACCGATGCCGAGTCTCGTGCGTGGCCAGCAGCGCCAGCAGCGTCAGGGTCGCCATTGAGGCCAGGTAGATGCCGACATAGAACAGACCATAATTGGCGGTCAGCCAGGTGGCGATATAGGGCGCGACCGAAGCCCCGATAATCGAGGAAACGTTATAGGAGAACGACGCGCCAGTATAACGCACCTCGGTGGGGAACAGCTCGGGCAGCAGCGCGCCCATGGGCCCGAAGGTGAGGCCCATAACGGTAAAACCGCACAGCAGGAACGCCATTACCAGCCAGATATTGCCCGAGCCAAGCATGGACGGGAAAACCAGCGCGAACAGAATGATAATCAGGGTTACGGTGATCATGGTCCGCCGGCGGCCGAAGCTGTCGGCCAGCTGGCCCGACACCGGCACCAGCAGCCCGAAACCGATGACCCCGACCATCAGCATCAGCAGAAAATCATTGCGGGGGATCCCCAGGCCAATCGGCTTGGGGGTCGTGCCGTAGGTCAGCGAATAGACGGTCATGATATAAAACAGCGTATAGGTCGCCACCATGATAAAGGTGCCGAGCACGGTGGCTTTCAGATGCTTGCTAAACAGCGTGCCGATGGGCATGCGCACCTGCGCCTTGGCCAGGGCTATCTTGGCGAATACCGGCGTTTCGTGCAACGAGACGCGCACATACAGGCCGATCAGCACCAGTACCGCCGACAGGATAAAAGGCACGCGCCAGCCCCAGCTCAGGAACTGCTCGTCAGTCAGCAGCCAGGACAGGGCTAAAAACATGGCGTTGGCGAAAAAGAAGCCGATGGGCGCCCCCAGTTGCGGGAACGAGCCGTACAGCGCGCGCTTATGCGCCGGCGCGTTTTCCGTGGCCAGCAGCGCCGCGCCGCCCCATTCGCCGCCCAGCCCCAGGCCCTGGCCGAAACGGGCCACCGCCAGCAGTATCGGCGCCGCGATGCCGATGGTTTGGTAACCCGGCAGCAGGCCGATGAGCACGGTGGAAATACCCATGGTCAGCAGCGAGGCCACCAGCGTCACCTTGCGTCCGACGCGATCGCCAAAATGCCCGAACAGGGCGGAGCCGATGGGCCGGGCGACGAAGGCCAGCGCGAACGTCGCCAGCGATTGCAGCGTGGCGGCGGTAGCATCGCCCTGCGGAAAGAAAATATGCGGGAAAACGATGACCGCCGCGGTAGCGTAAATATAGAAGTCGAAAAATTCGATGGCGGTACCGATTAACGACGCCACAATCACTTTACCCCGGGAGTTTACCGGGACGGATGGCGCATTGGGTTCGATGGCTGGTGCGATGGAGGCTGGCATGTTGTTTCTTATTGATCAAATGCGTAAAAGAAAGGCATCTTAGACATAGAAAAAAGCATTTTCAATGGCGTATTTTTGACCACCCGGCGTCTTTGCCTGCCAAAAAGCAGATTATGTGACGCAGGCGCTTGTTTGCAGAGAGAACACCGTGATAAGCGCCAACCGGCAGAGTTTAACCCTGCCCCGGGGGCAAATAAAAGGGCGGGGTAAGTGTTATATGCTGGTTTATGGTTATATTTTTGTTAAAAGCAGCAATATAAACTGCCTTTAGCGCATTTTATTGAAATAATACACTGCTATACCGGCGGTAAGCACCATTAGATAGGGCAAGAGGCGGTCCTGTCCCGATGCCGCCTGGGCGGCGCAGAGGCGCCGGGCCGCCGGCGGTTTTCCAGGCGCGCCGTAAGATATGCCGGCGCCGGTATTGTCCCGGCCGCGATTCGCCGCGGGAGGCGTTTTCGTCCCCGGCGGCGTGGGGCCGTCGTCGTCGCGGTATTTTGCCGTGGCTATCCAGGCGGCGCAAAACAATGTCAGGCGGGCAAAAAAGTAGAAAAACGCCATCAGCCCGATCACCGAGCCAAACGCCGCCCCCGAAGGCGAGGTGGCCAGCTTGGGCAGCGTCAGGGTCATGATAATTTTGATGATTTCAAAACCCACCGCCGCCAGGAGCGCCCCGCGGAACATGGCTTTGCTGTGCGGCTTATGGCGGGGGATGACCCAGTAGATCCACAAAAACAGCAGGTAATTGGCCAGCACCGAGACTATCAGCGTGACCACCGTCATGACCGGCCGCAGCCATTCAACGGTGTCCAGCCCCAGGGCTTTGACGATACTTTCCTGGGCGGCGCCGGCGATGGAGGTCAGGGACAGGGTGACAATCAGCGCCACGATAAGTCCAATCAGCGAAATCAGATCGCGCAGGTATTTAAGATAGAATTTTTCCTCATCCTGGGGATTGCGCTCCCATTCGTCGCGCAGCTGGGCGCGGATGGCCTCGCGCAGGTTGCCCATCCAGTTCAGGCCGGAATACAGCGCTATCAGCAGCCCGGTAATACCCACCGTGGTACGCTGTGCGATGGCGGTCTTGACCGTGGTTTTCAGCGTATCAGCCAGGGTCCGGTCGCTGATGCTGTCGGCAATCTTGTTAATCAGGTTGGTCAGGATATCCGGATTGGACGCCAGGAAAAACCCCACCCCGGCGAAGGACACCATTAAAATGGGTATCAGGGACAGGAAGGAAAAATAGGTGATCGCCGCGCCGAACTGGCTGCCCATACGGTCGTTAAAACGCTCCACGGCGCGGATCACGTGCGCCACAGCCGGATAGGCGCTGACTTTCCCGATCAGGCGGCCGGAACGTAACGCCACCTTATCAATCTTTTCGTTGCCGGTATGGATATTGCCGAACAGCGAACTGCCGGATTGCCCGGGGGACGGGGTTGATGTCGTCGATTTTTCAGCCATGATCCTCTCATCTCTATCGCGATATTAGTTCGCCATGCAATTGATTATAGATAAGGATCGCTAAAAACGGCACGGGCGGATCAATCCGGCCACAGCCAGGCGGCGCCGCGCACCCCGCTGGAATCGCCGTGGGCCGCCTTGCGCACCGGCGTTTCGCATTCGCCGCCGAACGTCCAGCCTTTAATCAACGCCGGCAGGGTACGGTATAAGCGGTCGACGTTGCTCATGCCGCCGCCCAGCACCACCACGTCGGGGTCGAGGATATTGATCACATGGGCCAGCGACTTGGCCAGCCGCTGCTCATAGCGGCTGACGGCCATGCCGGCCAGCGCGTCCCCCGCCGCCGCCCGCTGCATAATCTCCGCGCCGGTGGACGGCGGCCCGCCCAGGCGGGTGTAGTCGCCGGCAAAACCGGTGCCGGACACAAAGGTCTCGATACAGCCCGTTTTGCCGCAGTAGCAGGGTACTTCCCGGGCATGGCGCTGTTCGTCCCCGTCCTGCCAGGGCAGGGGATTATGGCCCCACTCTCCGGCGATGCCGTTGCCGCCGGCATGAACCCGGCCGTTGATCGCAAGCCCCGCGCCGCAGCCGGTGCCGATAATCACCGCAAACACGGTGGCGGCGCCGGCGGCCGCGCCGTCGGTGGCCTCGGATACCGCCAGGCAATTGGCGTCGTTGGCGATGCGTACCGGTCGTCCCAGCAGCGCCGTTAAATCCTTATCGATCTCCCGGCCGTTGAGCCAGACCGAATTGGCATTTTTCACCCGTTGGGTATACGGCGACAGGGTGCCCGGGATGCCGATGCCGACGCTGCCCTGCCGGCCGGCGGCCTGTTCGGCGCCGGCCACCAGCGAGGCGATGGCGCGTAGGGTCTGGTCATAATCGTCGCGCGGCGTGGGGATACGCTGGCGATATATCGCCTGTCCGTCCTCGCCCAGCGCCACCACTTCTGTTTTGGTCCCGCCCAGATCTATGCCAATACGCATTGTCACCTCCTCCATTTAATCCGCCGCCGGCCATCGCGTCCCCGATGCGGCATGAGAGACGTCTCACACATCCACATCCTGAACCATGCTATCGATTTGGCTTAATGTACACTCTATTATCATTCCCGTAACACAGCGAAGACGGCATATGAAACCCAGTATTCTTGTCGTGGACGACGACCCCGCCATCTGTGAACTGTTAAACGACATGCTCAGCGAGCATGTATTTACCGTGCACGTCCGCCATCAGGGCCGGTCGGCGCTGG
The DNA here is from genome assembly GCF_046352915.1 of Sodalis sp. C49. Classification (NCBI taxonomy): domain Bacteria; kingdom Pseudomonadati; phylum Pseudomonadota; class Gammaproteobacteria; order Enterobacterales; family Bruguierivoracaceae; genus Sodalis; species Sodalis sp. C49. The sequence goes on from NZ_CP163303.1 coordinate 3,883,762, forward strand.
CGCTGCTTGAGCAATCGCCGGAGATTGCGCTGGTGCTGCTGGACCTGATGCTGCCGGATACCAACGGCCTGCTGGTATTGCAGCAGATCCAGCGCCTGCGGCCGCATTTGCCGGTGGTGATGCTCACCGGCATGGGATCGGAATCGGATATCATCGTCGGTCTGGAAATGGGCGCCGATGATTATATCGTCAAACCCTTTCATCCGCGCGTGGTGATTGCGCGCATCAAGGCGGTGCTGCGCCGCGGCGGTTCGCCGTCCATGGCGCCGCCGGCCGCCGGCCGTCACAACGGCTGGCTGTTTAACGGCTGGCGGCTCGACAGCGACAGCTGCACGCTGTTTAATCCCGGCGGGGATCCGGTGGTCCTGACGCAGGGCGAATACAGCCTGCTGCTGGCGCTGATTGCGCACGCCCGTAAAGTGCTTACCCGCGATCAACTGTTGGAGCTGACCCACAGCGAAACCCTGGACGTCTTCGATCGCACCGTCGACGTGCTGATCATGCGGCTGCGCCGTAAGATAGAATCCAATCCCCACCAGCCGACGCTTATCCGCACCATCCGCCGGCTGGGATATGTGTTTGCGGCCGATGTGGTGCGCGCCGATACCGCCATCGCCCAGACCGCCTGAGCGCGTCAGGCCGGTAAGAGGGGGTAGTCGTTGCATAGCAGCCAACGCGGCGCCTCGTCTTCGGTTATCGGGCTAAAACGCGCCTGTCCCCGCAGGAAACGGTTATCATGCTGGTCGTCATTGGTCATGGAGACTTCGCCCACCAGCACATCGCCATAACCCTCCTCCCCCCAGAAACTGTGGTAAATACCGGGCGTGAGGCAAATGCTTTCCCCGGGCGCCAGCCGCACCCGGGAGCCGGCGGCGTGGGTTTGCCGGCAACCGTCGATGACGACCGTCACTTTCGAGGCGGCGAGCTGTTCCCCCTCATCGCTGTTATACATTTCCACCATCAGGTTGCCGCCGCCCCGGTTGATAATATCCTCGCGCTTATGCCAATGAAAATGCAGCGGCGTGATTTGCGCTTCCCGGCAATGGATGGCTTTTTCGGCATAGGTTTTGGCATAAGGCGCGCCGTCGGGGGAGCCGTTGCGCAAGGTGAACAGCGTCAGGCCAGTATGGCTAAAATCATCGCCGCCGAAATCGGTGACATCCCAGCCCAGGCGCAGATCAAACACCTCGCGCCAGTGCCGGCGCTCCAGGGCCAGCCAGTCCGGGGGGGAAAAACGGGCAAACGGCGGCAGATGCATGCCGTTGCGGGCAAAAAATTGCTGGGTCTGCTGCAGGATACTGTTGACCTGAGAGCGTTTCATATCGCCTCCGCTGTCATCGGGAGCGGGCGGCGCGATACCTCGCCGCCCATAGGAGGATGATGGCGGGCCGGCGCGGAGTCGACCGCACCGGCCCGCCGGCGCTGTGGATTATTTCACCGTCCAGCCCTTGTAGCTGCCGACATTGTTGCGATCGATCATTTTCACCGGGATCAGCACCGGGTCCTTGGGTGCCGGCTTGCCTTGTAAAATGTCATAACCGATTTCCACCGCCTTGGCGGCCATGACCTGCGGATCCTGGGCCGGCGTGGCGACAAACAGCGAGTTTTCGCGTTTCAGCGCTTCCTCGCCGTCCGGCGAGCCGTCGACGCCGACGATAAAGAACTCTTTACGCTGGGCCTGCTTGGCGGCCAGATCGGCGCCGATGGCCGTCGGGTCGTTAATGGCGAAGACCGCGTCGATATGCGGGTTGGCCGCCAGCAGCGAGGTCATCACTTCCAATCCTCCCTCGCGGCTGCCCTTGGCATTCTGGTTATAGGACAGCAGTTTGATATCCGGGTGTTTTTTCAGCTCGTTCATACAGCCTTCCACCCGGTTTTGCACCGCGGACACCGGCGGGCCGTTAACAATCACCACCTGGCCTTTGCCTTTCAGCTTATCGGTAATGTATTGGCAGGCCAGTTCCCCGGCCTGCGTATTGTTGGAAGTGATGGTGGCGTCGGCCCCCTCGGCCGCCACATCGACCGCCACCACCACGATGCCCGCGGCCTGGGCGCGTTTCACCGCCGGACCTATGCCTTTGGAATCCGCCGCGTTCAGGATAATCATATCGACCTTGGCGGCGATGAAATTATCGATTTGCCCCACCTGCTGGCCCAGATCGTAGCCGCTGGACACCAGCGTCACGTTAACTTTATCGCCGGCCAGTTCCCGGGCTTTCATTTCCGCCCCTTTGGTTATCTGGACAAAAAACGGGTTGGCGAGATCGCCCACCGTTACGCCGATGGCCTTCAGATCCTTGGCCTGCGCCAGGGGGGCGACGGCCAGCATGGCCGCCGTCAGCAACGCGGTATAAACAGGATTAAATCGCATGGTTTCTCTCCGGTATGGGTTATGCCTGATGATGTCGGGTACGGTATTTGTCAATCAGCACCGCTATGATGATCACCGCCCCTTTGATCACCAGCTGCCAGAAATAGGAGACGCCCATCAGCGTCATGCCGTTGTTAAGCGTGGCGATAATCAGCGCCCCCACCAGCGTGCCGGTGATGGTGCCGATGCCGCCGACAAAGCTGGTGCCGCCGAGGATCACCGCGGCAATGGCGTCCAGCTCGTACCCCATGCCCAGGTTGCCGTTGGCGCTGTAGAGCCTGGAGGCGCTCATCAATCCGCCCAGGCCGGAAAGCAGGCCGCTGGCGGCATAGACGAACAGCAGCACAAAGCTGACCCGGATGCCGGTCAGGCGCGCCGCCTGCATATTGCCGCCCACCGCGTAGATATGCACGCCGAGGGTGGTGCGCCTGAGGATAAACCAGCACACCGCAATCACCGCCAGGGCAATGATAATCAACCAGGGCACCGGCCCCAGGTAGGAATTGCCGATCCATTCGAAATTGATATAGGAATTGATCACCGTAGTGCCGTCCGCCAGCAGGTAGGCGGCGCCGCGCAGCGCGGTATAGGTGCCGAGGGTGACGATAAACGGCGGCAGGCCGGCGTAGGCCACCAGGATGCCGTTGAACAGTCCCATGCCCAGCCCCGCCAGCAGCGCCAGCGGAATCGACAGCCAGGCCAGCGCCGGATTGAGCGAGACCACCATGGCCACCACCGCCGTGGCGCCAAGCATCGACCCCACCGACAGATCGATGCCGCCGGTCAGGATAATAAAGGTCATCCCGGCCGCCAGGACGATGTTTATGGAAGCCTGGCGGGCGATATTCAGCAGGTTGCTGTCGGTGAAGAAATTGGGCGCGACAAAGCCGAAAATCGCCACGATCAGCACCAGTATCGGCAGGATGCCGACAGTTTGCATCAGGTCGTTCAGCCAGGGCCGTTTGGCGGCGGCCGGCGTGGCGTCGGGGGTAGCGGAATTGGTGGCCATGGCGGCTCCTTAAACGGACGACGGTGTCAGTGCGACGCCGGTGGCCAGCGTCATGATATTTTCCTGCGAAATCTCGCCGCGGCTGAGCTCCCCTGCCAGTCGGCCCTCACACATCACGTATACGCGATCGCTCATCCCGACCACCTCAGGCAGTTCGCTGGAGATCATTAAAATGGCTACGCCCTGCTGCGCCATTTGTCCCATCATGCGATAGATCTCGCTTTTGGCGCCCACGTCCACCCCGCGCGTCGGCTCGTCAAGGATCAGGATGCGCGGATGGATCGCCACCCAGCGCGACACCAGCAGCTTTTGCTGGTTGCCGCCGGACAGCCCGCCGGCGCGCACCTGGGCGTGGGGCACGCGGATATTGAGCGCGCGGATGGCCTCGGACGAAATCGACAGCCCCTTGCGCCGGTTAAGCAGGCCGAAGCGCGCGTCGCGCTCCAGGATCGGCATAACGATATTTTCATGGGCGGCCATATCCAGGAACAGCCCCTGTTCCTTACGGTTCTCGGGCAAAAAGCCGATGCCCAGCGCAATGGCGTCGCGCGGCGAGCGGATGGCGACGGGATTGCCGTCCACACGCACGACGCCGCCGGTGGGTTTATGGACGCCGAACACCAGCTGGGCCAGCTCGGATCGGCCGGCGCCCACCAGTCCGGACAGCGCGACGATCTCGCCGGAACGCACCGTCAGGCTGACGGGCTTGACTTTTTTACCGTCGGTAAGGTCCCGCAGCTCCAGGCGCACATCGCCCACCGGGATATGGACGTCCTTATTAAACAGATCGCTTAGCGGCCGCCCGACCATCATGCGCACCAGCTCGGCGGCGGAAAGCTGCTCGCGCGTCAGGCTGCCGACATACTGGCCGTCGCGCAGCACGCTGACCCGATCGGAGAGTTCATAGACTTCCGCCATGCGATGGCTGATATAGATAATGGCCATCCCTTCCTGGCGCAGCCGTTTTATCAGCTCGAACAGGCGCTGCGTTTCGCGGGACGAAAGCGCGGCGGTGGGTTCGTCCATCACCAGGATGCGGCTGTTGCGGTGCAGCGCGCGGCCGATTTCCACCTGCTGCTGTTCGGCGATGGTCAGCGACATGACCAGGTCGGTGGCGTGAAACTGGGCGCCCAGGCGATCGATAACCTGCTGGGCCTCCTGGACCATTTTGCCGCGCTGCACCAGGCCGCCGCGCGCCAGCTCACTGCCGAGGAAGATGTTTTCCGCCACCGTCAGGTTGGGCGCCAGATTCATTTCCTGGTAGATAAGCGTAATGCCCGCCGCCAGGGCGTCTTTCGGGCTTTTAATCGGCCTGGGCTCGCCGTCGATGACGATCTCGCCGCTGGTGGCGGTGTAAGCGCCGGCCAGGATTTTCATCAAGGTGCTTTTGCCCGCGCCGTTTTCCCCCATCAAGGCATGGATTTCGCCCAGCCAGACTTTGAGGTTGACCGACTTCAGGGCATGGAAATGGCCGAAACGTTTGCCGATATCGCGCATTTCGAGAATCGGGGTCGCTGTCATCCGGTTGGCGCCTTCGTTAAGCCGTCATAGGCGCAGTAAAGCAGGCGCAGATAAATGCAAAATGTCAGCGGTCGTTCATGTTTGTCATAATTAGCCACGGCATGGGTTTTATACTGGCGCCCTGCCCGTCGCGGAGCCCTGATATGACGTCGTTGTTCTCCCCAAGGCCGATCCTGGCAGGCGCCCGGGGCCGCCTGCTGATGTTTAACCTGCTGGTGGTGGCGGTGACGCTGATGGTCAGCGTGGTGGCGATCGTGGGGTTCCGCCATGCCGGCAACCTGCAGGAACAAATGCAGGCCCGTACCCTCAGTGAAATGACCGGCAGCATGGAGCTGGGACGCGATACCGCCAACGTGGCCATTGCCGCCATCCGCCTGTCCCAGGTGGTGGGCGCGCTGGAATACCAGAGCGAGGCTATGCGACTGGCGCAAACGCAGCTGGCGCTGCAATCTTCCCTGCGCCGGTTGGCGCAATCGCCGCTGGCCGGGAGCGAACCGGCGCTGGTGGAGCGCATCACCGGGCGCAGCGGCGCCCTGGAAGCCAGCGTCACCCGCCTGCTTGAGCTGGGCCATCAGCGGCATATGCAGCGCAACCAGCTGCTGAGCGAGCTGTACCAGTGCCAAATGTACCTGCGCCAGATTGATACCATCGCGGCCCGTGAACACCAGTTGGCGCCGACAGTCGCCCTCAGGGGCGAAATCGACCGCTTGCTGGATATCGCCATTCACACCACCAGCCCCCGGTCGGCGCTAATCCAACTGGATCAGGTGATGGCCGGCTGGCCGCCGGCCGGCGACGCCAGCGCCCTGCTGGGCGATAAAATCCGGTTATTTATGCTGAGCCAGCACAGTCTCGGCCCCCTGGGCCGCGAGCTGTCCGGCAGCGATCTGGCCATCGCCTATTACACCTATCATATCAAGGCGCTGGTCGGCATGCTGAACGGCGATATCAACCTGTATGTGCAAAAAGTGGCGGGGGAGTCGCGGGAGCGGATGCGCCAGACGCATAACGAACTGGCGTCAATCATCTATTTCATCGGCCTGTTTGCCCTGCTGTCGCTGGTCATCACCCTGTTCGCCGGCTGGTATATCTATCGCAACCTGGGGTCCAACCTGTCGGTTATCGCCGACGCCATGTCCCGTCTGGCCAGGGGCGAGCGCCAGGTCAGCGTGCCGGGACTGCACCGGCGCGACGAACTGGGCGATCTGGCGCGGGCCTTTAACGTCTTTGCCGGCAATACCGCGTCTTTGGAGCATACCTCGCGTCTGCTGAAAGAAAAAAGCACCCAGCTGGAAAATACCTTCCTGGCCATGCGCGACGGGTTTGCCCTGTTCGATCGGCGCGGCCACCTGGTGGTGTGGAACCCGCAATACCCGCTGCTGCTGGGGCTGCCGGCAACGCTGCTGTTTCGTGGCCAGCATTACCGGGAATTGCTGGCGTTCCTCGGCCGCAACCAGGCAAAGGCGCCCGGTTATCGCGACTGGCGCGAGGTGGCGGCCCACCTGCGCGCGCTTCAACCCCGCGCGCTGGAAATACACCTGGGAAACGGCCCTATCCTCGAGCTGCGTTTCAGCCCGGTGCCGCGCCACGGCATGGTCAATGTGGTCTTGGACCGCTCGGAGCGCAAGGCGCTGGAGCAGGCGCTGGTCCATAGCCAGAAAATGAAGGCGGTGGGACAGCTGACCGGCGGCCTGGCCCATGACTTCAATAACCTGCTGGCGGTGATTATCGGCAGCCTTGAGCTGTGCGCAAACGGCGACGGCCGCGACGGCGAGCGCATCGATCGCGCCCTGAAAGCCGCCGGGCGCGGCGCCCAGCTGACGCAGCGCCTGCTGGCCTTTTCCCGCAAACAGGCGCTGCATCCCCAGGCGGTGCAGTTGGCCGGGCTGGTGGATAACCTGAGCGAACTGCTGCGCCAAACGCTTGCGGTCAACCTCGCGCTGAAGCTTGAGCCTCAACTGCCCGGCTGGTTTGCCTGGATCGATGTCAACCAGTTGGAAAACGCCATCATGAACCTGGTGGTCAACGCCCGCGACGCCATGGAGGGACGCGGCGGCGAAATTATTATCCGTACCTATAACCAGCGGGTGGTGCGCGCCGGCGGCAGGAAGCAGGATATGGTGACGCTGGAGGTCGCCGACAGCGGCTGCGGCATGTCGGCCGAGGTGCAATCGCAGGTATTCGAGCCCTTTTTCACCACCAAAACGGTCGGCAGCGGCAGCGGCCTGGGGCTGTCGATGGTCTATGGCTTTATCCGCCAGTCCGGCGGCCGGGTGCAGATTGAATCGTCCCCGGGCGCCGGCACGCTGGTGCGCCTGCAACTGCCGCGCGCGCCGGCCGCGACCCCGGCCCCGGCGCCGCCGGCCGAACCCGCTCCCGAGGCGCGCGAGGACTTGCTGGTGCTGATCCTTGACGATCAGGACGATGTGCGCGAAACCCTGCGCGAACAGCTGCATCAGTTGGGATACCTGACGCTCGCCACCGGCGACAGCGCCGAGGCCCTGATGCTGCTCGGGCGCACGCCGGATATCGCCCTGCTGATTAGCGATTTAATGCTGCCCGGCGCGCACAGCGGCGCCGATGTTATTCGCCTGGCCCGCCGGACGAATCCGGCGCTGGCTACCCTGCTTATCAGCGGTCAGGATATGCGCCGTGACGGCTGCGGATTGCCCGACGCCGTCACGCTGCTGCGCAAGCCGTTTAGCCTGGCGCAATTGGCCCAGGCGCTGCGGCAGGCCTTAGGCGCAAGACTAAACGGCCATGGGTGATGCTTAACGGTTACCCATTGATAAGACGTTTCGATCAATAAAAAAAACTGTTTGGTCCGACGATAACGCGCCGGATGATACCGGCAAATCCCCTCGCGTGGAAAACAGAAAAACCACGGCCCCGGTCAAGCGCCCATGCCGCCGCGTAGCGGACCCGGCATGATAAAAAACGGCATAATGGTCTTCGCGGCATATTTAAAGGCGCAGCGGTGCGAGAAATAATAACTATGATATCGGCGGATATTCCACCGCGTTTTTTTAATGTTGTTAGGTAATATGTAATAAATATAATTAATATGATTTCCTTCTAAAATTAACTTTCGTATTAAAAATAATTCATCATTTAGTTTCTATGGATATAGAAATCATGGCGACAGGCATGCCGCCAAAGGCATGGAATGGATATATTGCAAAAATCTAAAATCACGAAAAGATCACAATACATCGCGTAAAAAATGAGTTAATTTATGATTTACCGCAAGACATTGAGAATATATATGACAAACTCAGCAGACGCGAAATTGTCTCTATGGTCGCTTACGGCTTTGGTGGTGGGGTCGATGATCGGCGCCGGTATATTTTCCCTGCCGGCCACCTTCGGTCGCGCCACCGGCGGCTTCGGCGCCCTGATCGCCTGGTGTATCGCGGGCGGCGGTATGCTGATGCTGGCTTTTGTCTTCCAGACGCTGGCCCAGCGCAAGCCTGAACTCAATTCCGGGGTATTTATTTATGCCAAGGAAGGATTCGGCGATTATTTAGGTTTTGCCTCCGCCCTGGGATTCTGGGCGGGCACCTGTATAGGCAACGTTTCTTATTATGTTTTAATAAAATCCACGCTCGGCGCCTTTTTCCCGATATTCGGCAATGGCAATACCGTGCCGGCGGTACTGGTGGCTTCGGTTATTCTCTGGGCATTCCATGTGCTGTTGTTGCGTGGCGTAAAAGGCGCCGCATCAATCAATACCATCGCCACCTTCGCCAAAGTTATTCCGATATTCTGTTTTGTCATTGTCTTGATTTTCGCCTTCAAAGGCGATTTTTTTGCCGCCAATTTCTGGGGCGTCCCGGATTTGGCGCGCGGCGGCGACGTATCGCACCTCAACGACTACGGCTATGCCGGCCATGCGGCCCTGGCGATGGCGCCGGCGGCGCAGCCCGAATCGCTGTTTTCCCAGGTACGGAGCACCATGCTGGTGACGGTATTTGTCTTTTTAGGAATCGAGGGCGCCAGCGTCTATTCCCGCTATGCCCGGCAGCGCAGCCATATCGGCATTGCCACGGTGCTGGGTTTTATCGGCGTGCTGTGCCTGATGATACTGGTGACCATGCTGTCCTACGGCGTATTGCTGCGCCCGGACCTGGCCGCCTTGCGCCAGCCGTCCATGGCCGGCGTGCTGGAAGCGGTGGTGGGCCGCTGGGGTGCGGTGTTTATCAGCGCGGGGCTGATTATTTCGGTGCTCGGCGCATATCTCTCCTGGTCGCTGCTGGCGGCGGAAGTGCTGTTCTGCGCCGCCAAAAGCCAAAGCATGCCGAAGATATTCGCCACGGAAAATAGCCGGGCGGTCCCCTCCGCCGCCGTATGGCTGACCAATATCACCATCCAGGTTTTCCTGGTCCTGACGTTGTTTAGTGATTATGCCTTTCAGCTGGCGCTTGAATTGACCAGCTCGCTGACGCTTATCCCTTATTTATTGGTCGGCGCCTACGCCTTAAAGCTGGCCTGGACAGGCGAGACCTATGAAACCGATTGGCGGGGGCATAAAAAAGACCTGCTTTTTGCGGCAATCGCTACCTTTTACGCGTTGCTGATGATTTATGCCGGCGGATTAAAGTATCTGCTGTTGTCCGCCGTGATCTACGGACCCGGCACCGTGCTGTTTATTCTCGCAAAACGTGAACAGAAGGCGGAATTATTCACCGCGGCGGAACGGATAGTCTTTATCGTCGTGATGCTGGCGGCCATTGCGGCGCTGTGGAGTCTCGCCACCGGGGTTATCACCATCTAAATGACGGGAGCTGATATGACAGAGAAGCAAAAACCTGCGGAGTATGGCGTTTATTCGGAAGTGGGACGACTGCGCAAGGTCTTGGTGTGCGCGCCGGGGAGGGCGCATAATCGCCTGACGCCCAGTAACTGTGATGAACTGTTATTTGACGACGTGCTGTGGGTGGAGCGCGCCAAACGCGATCATTTCGACTTTATGACCAAAATGCGCGAGCAGGGCGTCGAGGTGGTGGAAATGCATAACCTGCTGGCGACGACCCTGGAAAATCCGTTGGCCAGGAGCTGGCTGCTGGATCAGCAAATCGTGCCCGATGAGGTAACGCTTGGGATATTAAGCGAAACCCGCAGTTTCCTCGATGGCCTGCCGCCGCGGATCCTGGCCGAAGTGCTGATAGGCGGCCTCTCCACCACCGAACTGGCCGCGCAGGGATATGCCGATCATGAGGAACTGACGCTGATCCGTGAAGCGGTGGGCATTACCGAGTACCTGCTGCCGCCGTTGCCCAATACCCTGTATACCCGCGACACGACCTGCTGGATCTACGGCGGCGTCACGCTTAACCCGCTTTACTGGCCGGCCCGCCATGAGGAAACATTGCTGATGGCGGCTATCTATAAATTCCATCCGGATTTTGCCCATGCCCATTTCGATGTCTGGTATGGCGATCCGACGGTTCACCACGGCACCGCCACCCTGGAAGGCGGCGATGTGATGCCTATCGGCAATAAAACGGTGCTCATCGGCATGAGCGAACGTACCTCGCACCAGGCCATTACCCAACTGGCGGCGTCGCTGTTCGCTAAAAAACAGTCCGGGGTGGAACGGGTAATGATTGCCGCCATGCCGAAACTGCGCGCGGCGATGCATCTGGATACGGTATTCACCTTCTGCGATCGGGATGTGGTGACGCTGTATCCGGCCATCGTCAATCAAATCAAAACGTTTTCCCTGCGTCCGGACGACGGCCCGACCGGCATGAAGCTCAGCCGCGACCCGGGCTCCTTTGTCGAGGCGGTGGCCGCGGCGTTAAACCTGGATACGCTGCGCGTGGTCGAAACCGAGGGCAATGATTACGATACCGAACGCCAGCAGTGGGACAGCGGCAATAACATGGTGGCGCTGTCTCCCGGCAAGGTCATGGCCTATGATCGCAATACCAAAACCAATACCCGGCTGCGTAAAGAAGGGGTGGAGGTCATTGAAATCGTGGGCAGCGAGCTGGGCCGCGGACGCGGCGGCGGTCATTGCATGACCTGTCCGCTGATTCGCGACGCGGTTGAGTGATCCCGCGCGCCAAGGGACAAGGCCGTCGGGATTGCGCCGATAACATCCGCCCGTTCACGCGGCGGCATCAATAAGAGAAGCAGTGGAACGGCGCGCTCTGCATAACGCCTGCCGGCGGCAACCTGACGGCGGGCGCCGGGGAGCGCGCCGTTTTTTACGTCATGCGCCCCGCCGCGTTTCCTCGCCGCCATAAGGTAATGTGGCTTAATGAGCGGTGAATTGAGTCAAAAATCCGGCGCAAAATGCACTACTCTTCTTTATCCCGGGTACGCCCAGCTTAAACGAGATGAGAGGATTGTGATGCTGTACCGCCGTTTCGAAAAATTTATCGACGTTTTCCAGGAAGCGCCGACGAAGGCGCCACCCGGCCGGGTATGGCCTTTCTATTGGTATTATCTGCGCCAGGTCTGGCCGAGCTTTGCCGCGCTGCTGGTGGTGGGTTTGGTCGGCGCGCTTATCGAGGTGGCGATGTTCAGCTACCTGAGCCGGATTATCGACCTGGTCAACGGCACGCCCGGCACGCGTTTTTTCAGCGAGCACGGCGGCGAACTGCTGTGGATGACGGTGGTGATCCTGTTGCTGCGTCCGGTGTTCATCGGCCTGCACGACCTGCTGGTGCACCAGACCATCAGCCCGGGTATGACCAGCCTGATCCGCTGGCAAAATCATAACTACGTGCTGCGCCAGAGCCTGAATTTTTTCCAGAATGATTTTGCCGGCCGCATCGCCCAGCGCATTATGCAAACCGGCAATTCACTGCGCGACTCGCTGGTGCAGGCGGTGGACGCCCTGTGGCATGTGCTGATTTACGCCATCACCACGCTGGTGCTGTTTGCCGAGGCGGATTGGCGTCTGGTGATCCCCCTGGTGGCCTGGATTTTCGGCTACCTGGTCTGCCTGTATTATTTCGTGCCCAGGGTCAAAGCCCGCTCGGTGGCGTCTTCAGAGGCGCGTTCCAAGCTGATGGGCTGTATTGTCGACGGCTATACCAATATCACCACCCTGAAACTGTTCGCGCATACGGCGCTGGAGCAGCAGTATGCCCGCGAGGCTATCAGCGAGCAGACGTATAAAACCCAGCTGGCAAGCCGTGTGGTCACCAGTATGGACGTGGTGATCACCACGCTCAACGGCCTGCTGATCGTCGGCACCACCGGGCTGGCGCTGTGGTTATGGACCCAGTCGCTGTTAAGCGTGGGCGCCATTGCGCTGGCCACCGGCCTGGTGATCCGCATCGTCAATATGTCGGGCTGGATCATGTGGGTGGTTAACGGCATTTTTGAAAATATCGGCATGGTGCAGGACGGCCTGGAAACCATCGCCCAACCGGTCAGCGTCACCGACCGGCCGCGGGCGCAGCGGCTGGTGGTCGACCGCGGCGCCATTCGGTTTGATCATGTTGATTTTAACTACGGCCGGGAGCGGCCGGTGATAAACGGGTTGGATCTGTTTATCCAACCCGGCGAAAAAATCGGTCTGATCGGCCCCTCCGGAGCCGGCAAGTCGACGCTGGTGAACCTGCTGCTGCGCCTGTACGACCTGGACGGCGGCCGGATTCTTATCGACGGGCAGGATATCGCCCACGTCAGCCAGGAAAGCCTGCGGGCGCAGATCGGCATGATCACCCAGGATACCTCCCTGCTGCACCGTTCTATCCGCGATAACCTGCTGTATGGCAAACCCGGTGCCAGCGACGAGCAACTGTGGGATGCCATTCGCCGCGCCCGCGCCGACGAGTTTATCCCACTGCTGTCCGACCCGCAGGGCCGTACCGGCCTGGATGCCCATGTCGGCGAGCGCGGCGTGAAGCTCTCCGGCGGGCAGCGCCAGCGTATCGCCATCGCCCGGGTATTGCTGAAGGACGCGCCGATCCTGATTATGGACGAGGCGACCTCGGCGCTGGATTCGGAGGTGGAGGCGGCCATCCAGGAAAGCCTGGAGCTGCTGATGCGCGGCAAGACGGTCATTGCCATCGCCCACCGGCTGTCGACCATTATCAAGATGGATCGGCTGGTGGTGCTGGATAATGGGCGCATCGCCGAGGTCGGCAGCCATAACGAACTGCTGGCCCGCCAGGGGTTGTATGCCCGGTTATGGCAATACCAGACCGGCGGATTTGTCGGGGCGGAGTAATCAGGGCGGCGGCATGGCGCTTGGTCGGTGCCGGTTATCGCCACGTTTTGCTCAGTCCTGGCGGTAGGGTAGCGACTGCCTGGCGTCCTGCGCCCAGGCGCGCACGGCCTGTTGTTCTTGCGTCAGGAAATCGGCCACCGCCTCGCGCAGGCCGGGGTGGCGCAGGTAGTGCCATGAGTCGGTCAGCACCGGCTCGAAACCGCGGATAAGCTTATGCTCGCCCTGGGCGCCGGCGTCAAAACGCGCCAGCCCATGGGCAATGGCATAATCAATGCCCTGGTAAAAACAGGTTTCGAAATGCAGCCGATCGAATTCCGCCAGGCAGCCCCAATAGCGCCCGTAAAACGTATCGCCGTCCACCAGGCTGAAGGCCATGGCCACCGGGCGGCCCCGTTGGCTGGCCAGCACCACCCGGACGGCGTCGGGCATCCGTGCGGCCAGCAGGCTAAAAAAGTCCCGTGCCAGGTAGGGCGTGCGGCCGCGCACCTCATAGGTATTGGCGTAGCAGGCGTAAATAAAGTCCCACTGCGCCTCGCTCACCTGCCCGCCCGCAAGCCAGGCGAACTCAATGCCCTGCGCCAGGACCTGCCCGCGTTCCTTGCGCATTTGCTTGCGTTTGCGCGAGGTCAGGGCATCAAGAAAATCCTGGAAATCCCGGTAGCCGCGATTAAACCAATGATACTGGCAACCCAGGCGCCTGAGCCAGTCCGGCTCGGCCGCCAGCAGACCGTTGGCGCGGGAATCGGTAAAGTTGATATGCGCGCCCGAGAGGCCGTGGCGGGCCAGATGCCCCGGCAGCGCCGCCAGCAGCCGGGCGCCCGCCGCCGGGTCGCCGAGCAGCCTGGCGCCGGTTACCGGACTGAAGGGCACGGCGCCCAGCCATTTGGGATAATACTGAATACCGGCGCGTTCGCAGGCTTCCGCCCAGCCCTGATCGAAAACATATTCGCCATAGGAGTGGTGTTTCCGGTAGCCGGGCATGGCGGCAAGGGTACGGCCGTCCTCCACCCATAACAGATGGTCGGCTTGCCAGCCCGAACGCGGATCAAGGCTGCCGCTGTCCTCAAGAGACGACAAAAAGGCGTGGCGCAGAAAGGGTTGTCCGGCCGGGACCAGGGCATCCCACTCGCCGGCGGGAATATCGCGCAGGCGCGCCAGGGACGTTAAAGACATCACAATATGCTCCGGTGAAGTGCCGACAATCAGAAAGAACAGTAGCCAGTTGCCGCGCGATACGCAAGGGCGGGGGCACGCAGTGGCAAAGGCGCGGTATCTCAAGGCGGGTTAGTTTTCCAGCGTGAAGCGATGTGCCGTGCCGGGGTGCCGATAGTCCGTCCACACATAATCAGAGCGAATAAAAAAAATAGATCATACTTAGAGGGGAATAACGACATTATCAGGGGAACGCATGGGTTTTACGGGATGGACAGCGGCCGTGGGCGGCTTGTTATTAGTCATGTCGCTGGCGTCCGGCTGGATCCATCGCGGGCCCGTCACCTCATTCGGCGTATATCTGTTGGCGGGCATCGTCTGCGGTCCCTGGGTGCTGAACCTGCTGCGGGTGGATGTGGCCGCCCACGCGATGTTAATCGCGCATGTCACCGAAATTGCCATGGCCGCCTCGCTGTTTATTACCGGCCTCAAGCTGCGATTGCCGTTCCAGGACCCGGGCTGGCGCATGGGACTGCGCCTGGCTTTCCCGGCGATGATCCTGACGGTCGGCGGCGTGACGCTGGCCGCCCACTGGCTGACCGGATTCTCCTGGCCGCTATCCCTGGCCTTCGGCGCGATAGTGGCGCCTACCGATCCGGTGCTGGCCAGCCTGATTTCGGTTAACGACGCCCGCGACGACGATAGCCTGCGGGTCTCCCTGTCCAGCGAAGCGGGCATGAACGACGGCACGGCGCTGCCGATTTTGATGTTGGCCATGCTGCTGCTGACCACCCATGAGCCGCTGTCGTTCGGCATGCTGGGCCACTGGGCGCTGCGCGATGTCGCCTGGGCGCTGCTGGGCGGGCTGGGCATCGGTTTTGGCATGGGCCGGCTGATTGGCCATCTGGCCACGCACCTGAAAAGTACCCGGAACGACACCGCGCCCAATGATTTCCTGGCCCTGGCGCTGGTGGCATTAAGCTACGCCGCGGCGCAAAGCCTGGACGCGTCGGGCTTTTTAGCCACGTTTGCCGCCGGCGTCGGGCTCAGGCGCACCGAGCTGGGCATCTTTTCCCGGCATTCGCCGGACCATTTGCCGGAGGACGCGCGCGGCGGCACGGCGGAATCCCTGGTCAATCCCAACCAGCGCCATGAGTCCGGTGCGTCGGGGCCGCTGCGCTCCGTCGGCCTGGTGGTCAGCGACGCGCTCTCCTTTGGCGATACCATGGAACGGTTGTTTGCCGCCGGTATCGTTATCGTGTTGGGCGTCACCCTGGCGCTGCATTGGGATCCCATGGGATTGGTGCTGGCGGCGATCGTATTTTTGCTGGTTCGCCCGCTCGCAGTGTATGCGGCGACCATCGGCAGCGGCACGCCGCGCCTGCACCGGGTCTTGATCGGCTGGCTGGGTATCCGCGGCATCGGCAGCATCAACTATATTACCTGGGCCTATATCCACGGCCTGTCCGGCCCTGATGCCGAGCGCATGGCCAATATGGCGTTTACGCTGATTGTGGCAAGCGTTATCGTGCACGGCATCTCGGTCTCGCCGCTGCTCAACTGGCGGCAGGACAAAATGGCGGCGGCCGCGCAACGCGGGGACAGGCCCGACTCTTCCGGGGATGGCTGAACCGGTTGCCGCGCCGGTGTTTCTGGCTCAGGCTGCGCGCGATATGCGCAACGGCAGGAACATCGCCGCCACGAACGCCAACAGGTGCAGGCCCGAAAGCAGCGCAAAGGCCAGCAAGAATTGCCGCGGCTGGGCATGAGCGGGGTGTGGCGGGGTTAACGAGACGGCCATGGCCAGGAGCGTGGTCGCCACCGGCCCGCCGATCCGTTGTGCGATATTCAGCGCGGTGTTCGCCACGGCAAGCCTCGCTTTCGGTATCGACGCATACGCGGCCGATATGGACGGTATGCTGATGGTTCCCTGGCCCACGCCGGCGAGAAACAGGCTTCCCATGGCCCAGGCGGCCGAGAACAGATGGCTTGCCATCCACAGGAACGCCAGGGTGCTCAGGAACGCCAGCAACGCGCCGCCCGCCGAGACCGCGCGGCAGCCGTACCTGTCTGTCAACGCCCCCAGCAACGCAAACGAGCACATCATGCCGATCCCTGTCGCGGCGATAAGCCAGCCCGCGTGCGCGGCGGATAACCCACAGCCGGCTATCAGGTACAGCGGGACGATAAGCTGCCGGCCGTACATGATGCCGCTGGCGAAAAATTGTGTGATCGCGGCGACAGAGAAGGTCCGGTGCGAGAAAATCCGTACGTCGATCAGGGCTGAATCCCCCTTGCGCCAGGAATAGCGTACGAACCCGGCCAGAACCACGACGGCCGCAAGCAGCAGCCATCGTCCCCCGGCGTGCGCCGCATTTTGCAGCCCGTAAATCAACGCCACGAGGCCGGGGGAAATCAGCGCGAAACCGGGAAAATCGAACGGCCGCGATGGCAAGGTGACGGCATCGCCCGGCAGCAGTAACGCCGCCAGTGCGACACCTGCCACCCCCACCGGTACGTTAAGGTAGAACAACCAGGACCAGGTGGCCTGCATAAGGATCGTCCCGGCCACCACCGGACCGAGAATGGGTGCGAGCAGGATAGGCAGCGTGGCGTAGCCCATCACCCGCGCCATGTTTTTCCCCGCCGCGCGCGCAATCATCATCTGCGTCATGGGCGCCAGCACGCCGCCCACCAGACCCTGGAACACCCGGGCGGCGATCAATCCGCCCATCGTTTGCGACGCGCCGCACAGAACGGACGCCAGGATAAATACCGCGAAACAGATAAGATAAAGCCGCTTTGCGCCGATGCGATCCACGAGCCAGCCGTTGAGCGGCAGCATCAGGGTCATCGCCAGCAGATAGCCGCTGACGATCCACTGCGCCGTCGCAATCGATGAGCCGAGCGTATGGCTGATGGCCGGGAGTGAAACGTTGACCACGGTCGAATCGAGCTGCGTCATAAACGACCCGATCAAGACGACGACGGCCACTTTCCACACGGATGAGCCTATTTCGCCGGGCGCGTTGCCGCGCTTCGTTCCCGGGTTCATTTTTCGGCCAGTCGTTTGATGATCCCGCCGGCCTTGAAAAGCATGGCGCGTTCTTCCACGTCAAGTTCCGCGATCGCCTGCGATAACCACAGCCGTTTCGCCTCGCGGTTTTTCTTGCGTAGCTCAACCCCGCGCGCCGTCAGCTCGATAAGCACCTGGCGGCCGTCGGTGGCATGCGGCGTACGCCTGACGATGCCCATGTCTTCAAGCGCGGCAATGGTCGCGCCCATAGACTGCGGCTTCATCCTTTCAGCGCGCGCCAGCGCCGCCGTGGTGGCGGGGCCGTCGTTAGCCAGCCGCGACATGACGACAGACTCGGTCATTGAAAGTTCTCCCGCCCCGGATTCATTGCGGGTACGGCGGATAAGCATCCCTATCGCCTGCATAAAATCGAAAACGTCTTGCTCCGGGGTATTGGCTGACATGACCTGGTCACCATAATGGGTAAATGATAGGGAAAGCATGAATGTTGCCAGTCAAACTTGCAAGATAAACTTGCAAGTTTGACTGTTAAGTGCAAATCTCATTCCTGGCGCCGCGCACCTGGCGCCGTCAACCCGCGCCGCCGGGCGAAGCCATCGGCCGCTGCGCGGCAAGCGGCGGGCAACACACTGATATGGCCATTGGAGGATCCCCGCATGCCGTGGTATCACTACCTGTCGTATTTCTTGGGCGGAGCCGTTGTCGCCAACGCGATTCCACATTTGGTCAGCGGAATGATGGGGCGGTCTTTCCAAAGTCCCTTTGCCACGCCGCCGGGCCAGGGGCTGTCATCGGCAACCGTTAATGTGTTGTGGGGGGCATTCAATGTGGCGCTGGCCTATTTTTTGATTTACCAGGTGGGATCTTTCACTCTACGCGCTATGGCGGACGCGGGCGCCGCCGGCCTGGGCGCGCTGTTAATGGCGCTGGTGTGCGCCCGCGCGTTCGGGCGTTTCCATGGCGGTGCCGGAAAATGACACTGGCGGTAGATCAGGGGATCTATCGCCAGTGAACGCGTTTTCCGGATTTTTACCGGGATGGGACGATGGGGTATAGCCTTATCGCATGGTGACCAATTCTTCCGCCGCGGTGGGATGAATCGCCACGGTATTATCAAAATCACGCTTGGTGGCGCCCATCTTCATGGCCACGGCAAAGCCCTGAAGGATCTCATCCATGCCCAGGCCGATGCCGTGCAGGCCGATAATTTTTTCCTCCGGCCCCAGGCACACCAGCTTCATCCTGCATGGCTGGCGATGGCTTGTCACGGCGGTGTACATGGAGGTAAACGCTGTTTTGTATATCTTGATCTGTTTTTCACCGTATTTGGCGATCGCTTCCGGCTCGGTCAGGCCGATGGTGCCGATGGGCGGATGGCTGAACACGACGGTTGGGATGAGATTGTAATCCAGATGTTCTTCCGGCTTGCCGTTAAACACGCGTTCCGACAGGCGGCGACCCGCGGCCACCGCCACCGGGGTCAGTTCCACCGCGCCGGTATTGTCGCCGACGGCGTAGATGCCCTGGACATTGGTATTCTGGTATTTATCCACCCGGATATAGCCGTTGCTGTCGGTTTCCACCCCGGCCGCGGCCAGGTTGAGGTTATCAGTGGACGGCTCGCGCCCGATGGCCCAAATCAGCGCGTCGACGGTAAATACCTGGCCGTTTTCCAGCGTCAGCGTCAGGCTGCCGTCCTGGTTTTTTACAATGGTTTCGGGAATGGAGCCGGTATGCAGGTTCGGGCCTTCCGCCTGCATGATTTCCACCAGCGTATCCACCACCAGCGGATCGAAGGTGCGCAGCGGCGCGTGCTTACGCACAAACAAATGGGTCTGCGCGCCCAGCGCATTCACCACCCCGGCAAGCTCCACCGCGATATAACCGGCGCCGACCACCGCCACGCGCTGCGGCATGGCGTCCAGCGCGAAAAAACCGTCGGAATCGATACCGTATTCGGCGCCGGGGATATCGATATGGCTGGGGCGTCCGCCGGTCGCGATCAGAATATGATCGGCGGTGATGTGTTCGCCGTTGACTGCTACGGTATGCGCGTCAACAAAGGTGGCGAAACCCTCGATAACATCGACGTTGTTATTGCCCAGCACCCGTTCGTAGGACTGATGGATGCGGTCGATATAGGCGCTGCGGCTCTTGACCAGGGTCTGCCAGTCAAAATGGTTAATGGTGGTGTCGAAACCATAATCCGGACCGTAGAGCTTGATCGCCTCGGCGATTTGCGCCGCGTGCCACATGATTTTTTTCGGGACGCAACCGACATTGACGCAGGTGCCGCCAAGATATTTGGCCTCGATCAGCGCGCACTTCCGGCCGTACGATGCGGCACGGTTAATCGAGGCGATACCGCCGCTGCCGCCGCCAATAGCAAGATAGTCGTAATGTCTGGTCATCAGGATTCCCTTTTGGTCTTTTGATGGGCACAAGTTTAACGCGCAAAACGCATTTGTCGCAAAGTTTGCATCAATCCCTCCGATAGGCGCAGAGCGGGGCGCCACGCCGACGTGCCGGCGGCCCTCAGCGCACCGGTAGCGGATTCCGCCCCGGCGTCGCTGGTTAATAGCCAGGCTTTATTCCGGCACGACCCAACCCATGGGCATTGGCGCCGCCGGGTAATAGACCGGCGTCGGCCGGAGTTATTCCGGCACCACCCAGCGCACCAGCGTATGGCCGTGTCCGGTGGGCACCAGCGCCTGGTGCAGCCAGGGCAACAGCTCGGTCATCTGTTGCTCCAGCATCCACGGCGGATTGATCACAATCATGCCCGAGCCGGTCATGCCGCGCTGGTCGCTGTCCGGCCTGACCGCCAGTTCGATTTGCAGGATGCGGCGGATGCCGGTTTTCTCAAGCGATGCCAGGATTTTTTTCACATGCTGGCGCAGCACTACCGGATACCACAGGGCGTAAATGCCGGTGGCAAAACGCTTGTAGCCCTCCTCAATGCCGGACACCACGTCGGGATAATCGGATTTCAGCTCATAGGACGGGTCCATCAGGATCATCCCGCGCCGGCTCTGCGGTGGCAGTTGGGATTTCAACTGGGCATAACCGTCGGCGCGCAATACTTCGGCGCGCGCGTCTTTCTGGAACTCATTGCGCAGCAGCGGATAATCGCTGGTATGCAGTTCCGTCAGGTGCAGCTTGTCCTGCGCGCGCAGCATCTGGCGCGCAATCAGCGGCGAGCCGGGGTAATAACGCAGGGTACCGCTGCGGTTATAATGACGGATTACCGTCAGGTAGGGGTCCAGCAGCGCCGGACAATCGTCCCGCTGCCAGATCTTGCCGATGCCATCCAGGTATTCCCCGGTGCGTTCGGCGCGCTCGCTGCTGAGCAAATAGCGCCCGGCGCCCGCATGGGTATCAAGATAAAGGAAAGGTTTTTCTTTTTCCTTCATGGCCGTCAGGATCAGACTCTGGACGGTGTGTTTCAGCACATCGGCGTGATTACCGGCATGAAAACTGTGGCGATAACTTAACATAGTGTTTTGCGCTTTCAGATGATGTTGTTATTTACAGTATAATCAGTGCGTTACCGAAAGTGACTACTGTGCGTCGTTGCGGTGCTGAAGATTTACGGCCCTAACGGCAAGACAGGTACGGGGCGCGCTACAGGGCACAGCATATCATGGGCGCTAGTATAAACCGCCTTGGGGATAAAAAGGGAAAAGCATTGCCTGCGACCTGCGGGCTTTTTTATGCCTGGATAGCGCCAGGGCGGGGGAAAACGAGGGGGAAAACCAGGTAAAGCCTGCCGATGGGCGTTAACCCATCGGCAGGAAAAGGCGTTAGTTATGCAGCATGCTGCCGACGATAATGGACGTTATCACTCCGGTCGCCACCGCCATCAGTACATAATTACCGTCGATATAGGCCCATTGCTCGCCTCTGGGCGGCTCGTACAGGCCACGGCTACGCCAGTCATCAACGCGGTAATGTTCGCGGTAATAGCGCGGTACCGGATGTCCGCGCCTGAAATCATGGCCGTTCCAGGCGAAATGGTCGCGTTCACGGCCGCGCGGGCCGCCCCGGTCGCCATGGCCCCGGTTATCATGGCCGCCCCGGTTGTCATGGCCGCCTTGTCCGCCCGGGCCGCCATTACCGTGATGGTCGCCGCCCCCGTTGCGGGGCTGCCAATCCTGGCCGTCGTGTCCGCCGGGACCGTCGGCGTATGACGCTGTCGGGAGGCAGGCGCTTGCTGAAATTAATGTGATTACCATTAGCAGCGTAGATTTTTTCATTTTTCGTCACCC
Source organism: Sodalis sp. C49 (assembly GCF_046352915.1). Classification (NCBI taxonomy): domain Bacteria; kingdom Pseudomonadati; phylum Pseudomonadota; class Gammaproteobacteria; order Enterobacterales; family Bruguierivoracaceae; genus Sodalis; species Sodalis sp. C49. Next base: position 3,905,311 of record NZ_CP163303.1, read on the forward strand.
TCAATTAAGCGACTGCTTCGCCAAGCCAGTAAGCACACTATCAGCGAGATCAGACGGGACGACATCAGGAAATATCTTAAAAAAATGCCCTACTGACAATGATTTACCGCCCTTATCGCATTCCTTACATATGTGAAGGTAATGCGGGCGCCCCCCGGCTATCAGCCATGGTTAAACGCGCGCGGCATAGTGTCCGGCCCCGGTGGTGATGCCGCGGGAAGGAACCGGTTTCCTTAGGCGTTACGCATGACGCTATCCTTTAAAATCCAGTATCCGGCCGTCGGCCAGGGTTGCGCGCAGGCCTTGGGCGGGAATATCCGCAAAGGCGCTTTGGCTGAAGTTGGCGACAATCACCGACCCGTCGCTAAACGTGGTTTGCTGCACCCAGCCGGCGTCGTCCAGCCAGCGGAAACCCGTCAGCGCTTGATTCCACAGTGCGGTATGCAGCGGGCGGAAGACAGCATCCGTTTTGAGTATTTCCGGTAGTCTGGCGGCGAGCGTGGCGCGATTAAGATGATACATCGGTGCCGTGTTATACAGCCCGCTAAGCAAGGTCCGGGTCGTTTTCACCTCGCTTAACTTGAGGTTGTCGGTGTGCCAGTGATGGCTGCTGATAAGGGCATCGTGAAAAACGGCCTGATAAAGCGGGATACGATTGCGCGGGTCGAATACAACGCTGCGATAAGGCTCCTTCACCTTTGCCGGGGCAAAAAAGAATGCCGGCTGGGCATCCGGCCACCAGGCGCCGAGATACCAGGGGGAACGGCGATCCTGATACATATCCTTGCGGCCCCAGCCAAATCCCCAGGTCTGGGTGCCATGCGCAAACATCAGCTGACCGGCATTGGCCGCGTTGCCGTCCTCTGATCCCAAGGGCAGTTTAAAGGTGGTATTAAACCAGGCCATGCGGGCATTGCGGGCGGCAATGGTGTGCTGCGCGCCGCTCGGGTGGACCGGATGATAGTCATCCGCGGCCATGCCGGTGCCGTCGACATCCAGGAACAGGCTGTTCAGATTCCCCAGATGCATCAGTTCGCTTATTCTTCGCTGCGAAAAGGACAGCATACAGCTGGGGTTAAGATAATACCCTTTTTGGCCAAAACCGGGCTTTTTGCCGCCATGCGCTTCCACGATGGCGCAGTTTTCGCACAGCGCCGCGGGTATCTGCGCGCTTAACCAGCTGTCATTAACGCCGCGCGGGATAGCCGTATCGTATGAATCATAGGTGGCGATCAGATAGCCTGATTTTTTTGCCAGCGCCACCGCCCGCGCCGCCATAAAATTAGCGGTCCACTTTTCAGTTGCCAGCCATAACCGCGGCAGCCCCGCCTGATGCAATGCGGTTATCAATGGCGTGCTTAACCCCTGGCCCCAGGCTGCGGCAGGGGCAAGAAAGGGGCCCAGGCGCTGTTCGGCAAGCCGGCGTATGGCGTTGGCCTGTGCCTGCTGCGCCGGCAGGAAATCAGGATCATCGGGCGTGGCGTTAACAGGAACGCTGTCGATTAAGGCTGCGTTCAGCGCGGCGGTCAGCGAGGCTTGCTGCCATGGCTGCGGAATCCGGGTTTTAACGGTCTCAAGGGTTTGCCTGCCCTCTTTATCGATTTTATCCCACAGGGATAATCCCCCTGGCGATTGCAGATACAGCGCCAGTCCGGGCCAGTCAATAACATCGGACACATCGAGCGGGCCGTTGCCCCATAGATAAACATGGGTGGCCCCGATCAGTTTTTCGCCCTCCGGCGCCAGGCGGATTTTATCCTGTAATGGTGTGAACTGACCGGTTTGCTGCAGATATTGCCGATAGCGCAAGGCGCCGGAAAGCTCTGAACGCCCCGCATAAAGCAGGACCTGCAAAGGCTGATGTTGATTAAATCGATTGAATTCATGCGCGGCGACCATCTTCACCGCGGTTTCTGCGCCGGAAAATGCCACCTCATTATGCATCGGCGTGAGTAAGAGCCAACTGACGACCTGGCCGCCCTGCAACTGGCTCCATAACGGCAGTTTTAAATCCATATTGGTATTGAGCGATGACATCTCGCCCAACAGATACTGTTGCCAGTGCGGATCCTTAAGTGACACCCGGCTGCCTTCGGCCAGCGGCAACAGCAGTGTTTTCACCGGCTCGGGCAGGGAAAACCAGATAAAGCGCTGCGGCTTGGCGGTCGTGAAATCAAGATATAACTCGTTATCCCCCAGCCGCAGGGCGACGTTCATTGCCCGCTGCGGCCAGTACCAGTTAGCCTGGGTGGGGCCGTGGCTCAATGCAGTGACTTTCTGCGGCGCCTGCGGCTGATTTACTGGCATATTGCCGATACTGATGGCAAGCGTGGACGGGTCGACGGTAAAGATCATGTCATCGCGTTGCAAGGTTAACGCGCTGGCCGATCCCGCCAGCAGTAACAGGCCGCAGGTCACGCTTTTGGCCAGGCAATGCCATTGCCCGGCGAGGCGGGGCGTCTTGTTCATGATGTCACCTCGGAATACCGCGTTACTATTTTATATTTATAGGGGGAATGCTTGTGTTGCTTCAGCCGGATTTGGCGATGTCGTGAACCCTAGCATGGCGGCGTGGCAATGCCATTTACTTTACTCAATACGGCTTTTCTGTTAATGGATCGTTTAGATTTTTTCCAGGTAATTTATTGAAAGGATGGGGTTATCATGCGGATTGTTCTTGCGGACCGTTATCCCGGCGCCCAATTCTGGGCTTTTGGCGACGGCGCCGAGATGGCCGATACTCTGCTGGCCCTGGTCCTGCGCGGCGAAAAAACCGCGTCCTGCTGTTCTTATACCGCTTTCCGGCAGGACGGGGCCCCGGCTGTCGGCGGTTATCATGTGATACTGGACGGCGCCGACAATCCCGCCTGCGTCATCCGCACCGTGGCGCAACGGTTGGTGCGTTATTGCGACGTGACCGCCGACATGGCCGCCCTGGAAGGCGAGGGAGATAAGAGCCTGGACTACTGGCGGGCGGCGCATCGGGATTTTTTTCAGCGCGAGGGCGGCTTTTCACCGGAGATGCTGCTGGTATTCGAGCAATTCACGCTGATAGAAAGACTTCAATGAAAAACGGCATATCGCCCGCAGCCGCCGTCCCCGGGCCGGGATGGCGGGGTATTTCCCGCACGGCGCCATGCCTTGCCGGCCATCCAAGCCGGCGGGGGCGGGCGTTTAACGCAGGTTAGGATTGCTCATCACGCTATACCGGCCGCAGCCCAACAGCGCTATGGCGATGCCGGCGAACAGGTAAACGGCGATAACCTCAAAACCCCAGCCGCCCACTTTGTCCAGGGTCAATATCATGCCCGGATTGGTAATCAGCCAGGCAAAGAGCATGGTAAAACAAAATACCAGCGCGGCGGGGCGTACCAGGATGCCGAGGATAAACAGCACCGGCACCACTATCTCGCCGAGAAACACACCGTAGGCAACAAACGCCGGCATGCCGTGCCGCTCCACCATGCCGACGATACCGTCAATACCATAGATCGCTTTATGGATGCCATGAAGCATCATCATGCCGCCAAAAGCGACGCGCAGCACTAATCTTCCTAAATCCGGTTTATCCAGCATACGGTTAAAAGCAGCAATCATTTTACACCATCCCATTTGCAATAAATTTGAATGATTATCGTTGTAACCATTATTACTCTTTTCAGCGACAAAAGCCCACCGCTTAAATGAGCCAGATCAACCAAATAGCAGCAATAACGAAAATAAATTTCCCCTACGGCCGCGGGGCATATTGGCATCCCTCAGCCTGGGGTGTGGGGCGGCAACCGCGCTGTTCTCTCCCCGCGCCGCCGCTATTTTCCACGGGCCGTTAGCTGTCGGCGGCGTTAACGGCATAACACATTCCGTTGCCCGCCATTGATTTTCGCTATAGTTAGCCTCATGTTACTTTCATATCTTTTAAACAATGATCAGGGCCGCGCTATGACAAATCCGTTGTTGACTCCATTTTCCTTGCCGCCGTTTTCCGCCATTCTTCCTGAGCATATCGTCCCGGCGGTAAAATCCGCCCTTGCCGACTGCCGACAGACCGTTGAGCGCATCGTTGCGCTATCGGGTCCGTATACCTGGGACACCTTGTGCCAGCCGCTTGCGGAAGCGGACGATCGCCTGGGCCGCATCTGGTCGCCGGTCGGCCATCTGAACGCGGTGCAGAACAGCCCGGAGCTGCGCGAAGCCTATGAGCAAAGCCTGCCGTTATTGTCGGAATACAGTACCTGGGTGGGCCAGAACAAGGGGTTGTACGACGCGTATCGCGATTTGCGCAACGGCGAATACTACGATGAGCTGAGCGTGGCGCAAAAAAAAGCGGTTGATAACGCCCTGCGCGACTTCGAGCTGTCGGGGATCGGCCTTTCACCCGAGAAACAAAAGCGCTATGGCGAGATTGCCGCGCGCCTGTCGGAGCTGGGTTCGGCCTATAGCAATAATGTGCTGGACGCCACCATGGGGTGGAGCAAGCTGATTACCGACGAAGGCGAACTCGGCGGCATGCCGGAAAGCGCGCTGGCCGCGGCCCGCGCCCAGGCGGAGGCGAAGGGGCAGGAAGGCTGGCTGATTACCCTTGATATCCCCAGCTATCTGCCGGTGATGACGTATTGCGATAACGCCGCCCTGCGTGAAGAACTGTACCGCGCCTATGTCACCCGCGCCTCCGACCAGGGTCCCAATGCCGGCAAATGGGACAACGGCCCGATCATGGAGGAAATCCTGGCGCTGCGGCACGAATTCGCCCAACTGCTGGGTTTCGCCAGCTATGCCGATAAGTCCCTGGCGACCAAAATGGCGCAAAATCCGCAGCAGGTGCTGGATTTTCTCACCGATCTGGCCCGGCGCGCCCGTCCGCAGGGCGAGCAGGAACTGGAGCAGCTGCGCGCCTTCGCGGCCAAACACCACGGCCGCGATGCGTTAAATCCCTGGGATATTACCTACTATAGCGAAAAGCAAAAACAACATCTTTACGCCATCAGCGATGAGCAGCTGCGGCCTTATTTCCCCGAGCAGCGGGTGGTAAACGGCCTGTTTGAGGTGGTGAACCGCATCTATGGCATCACCGCCGAGGAGCGTACGGATGTGGATACCTGGCATCCCGAGGTGCGTTTTTTCGATTTGTTCGACGAACAGGGCGAGCTGCGCGGTAGTTTCTACCTGGATTTATATGCCCGCGACAATAAGCGCGGCGGCGCCTGGATGGACGATTGCGTCGGCATGCTGCGCAAAGCCGACGGCAGCCTGCAAAAGCCGGTGGCCTACCTGACCTGCAATTTTAACCGCCCGGTCAGCGGCAAGCCGGCGCTGTTTACCCACGACGAGGTCACCACCCTGTTCCACGAATTCGGCCACGGCTTGCATCATATGCTGACCCGCATCGACACTCCCGGGGTTGCCGGCATCAGCGGTGTGCCCTGGGACGCGGTGGAACTGCCCAGCCAGTTTATGGAAAACTTCTGCTGGCGGCCCGAGGCGCTGGCCTTTATCTCCGGCCATTATGAAACCCACGAGCCGTTGCCCAAAGCCATGCTGGATAAGCTGCTGGCGGCGAAAAATTACCAGGCGGCCCTGTTTATCCTGCGCCAGCTGGAATTCGGCCTGTTTGATTTCCGCATGCATTTCGAATACAGCCAGGAACAGGGCGCGCGCATCCTGCAAACGCTGGCGGAGGTGAAACAGCAGGTGGCGGTCATGCCGGCGGTGGAATGGAGCCGTTTCCCCCATGCGTTCAGCCATATATTCGCCGGCGGTTACGCGGCGGGCTACTACAGCTATCTCTGGGCCGACGTGCTGGCGGCGGACGCCTGGTCGCGCTTTGAGGAAGAGGGGATCTTCAATCGGCAAACCGGCCAGTCGTTCCTGGACAATATTCTCTCGCGCGGCGGTTCCGAGGAGCCTATGGCGCTGTTTGTCCGTTTCCGCGGCCGTGAACCCGAGCTGGACGCCATGCTGCATCATTACGGTATCCGCGGATAATGCCGCTGGAGCCGCTGGCGCTGCGTTGTGAACCGGGCGTGGACAAGGCGCGTTTAGCGGCCCTGGCTGAACGCTGGGGCCTGCTGCACGATGCGTCGGCGGTGATGGAACTGGTGCTGACGCCGGAGCGCCTTGAGCTGCGCAAGCGCGATGAGCCGAAGCTCGGCGCCATCTTCGTCGATTTTACCGGCGGGGTAATGGCACATCGCCGCCGCTTCGGCGGCGGACGCGGCGAAGCCATCGCCCGGGCGGTGGGTGTAAAGGGTAAAACGCTGCCGGACGTGGTGGACGCGACGGCGGGCCTGGGGCGCGATGCGTTTGTCCTGGCGTCCCTCGGCTGCCGTGTGCGCATGTTCGAGCGCCATCCCGTGGTGGCGGCGCTGCTGGACGACGGGCTGCAACGGGCCTATGACGACCCGGAGGTGGGGACATGGCTGCGTGAGCGCCTGACGCTGGTGCACGGCTCCAGCCTGATCGGGTTAACCGGGCTGCGGCCGCGTCCGGATGCGGTTTATCTTGATCCGATGTTTCCGCACCGGCAGAAAAGCGCGCTGGTTAAAAAAGAGATGCGGGTGTTTCAATCGCTGGTGGGCGCCGACGAGGACGCCGACGAACTGCTTCTACCCGCGCGCGCGCTGGCGACCCGGCGGGTGGTGGTCAAACGCCCGGACTATGCTCCGCCGCTGGCGGGCATTGCCGCCCAGGCCCATATCACCACAAAAAATCATCGTTTCGATATCTATACCCCGCAAGCAATCCCCGCAGAGCAACAGGTTACGGCGGATTAAACCCACCGGAGAGGCGCAATGTCGGGGTGAAACCATGCATGCGCCGGCCCCCGCCCCGCAGGGCGGAGGCTGTGCGCATCAACACGCTTAATCCTCGTAGACTTCTTCGTCGTTCAACGGCACGATCAGCATATCCACATGGACGGTGTTGATCAGCTGGCGGGCCGACGACATCAGCTTGCTCCAGAAATCCTGATGATGTCCGCACAGGACCAGATCGACATCGTACTTATTGATGGCATCCACCAGCACCTGGCCTAAATCGCCGCTGCCGCTGAGGATTTCGGCAATCGGATAATGGGCGTTCTGCGACAGCTGCGTCATCGCATTTTGGGTTTCCTCGGAGATGCGTTTTTGCATATCCCCGAGATTGACGTCGATAAGTCCGGTATAGAGATCGGAATAATTGACGTCAACATGGATCAACGAAATCTTCGCGTTGTACGGTCTGGCCATCGATACTGCTTTTTCCACCAACACATTGCTTTCCGGTGAAAGGTCAACGGCGATAAGGATGTGTTTATAAGACATAATCAGACTCCTTGCAAAATGTCACTCGTTAACTCCGCGCGACGTGGGTACTCATCCGGCATGTCTGTGACGCCTTAAGTTTAACACTCGGCGGCGTTCCAGAAGTGATGCCGTGATCACACCTATCCGTATGATATTTATCAACCCGCCCAGCATTTTCGGCTGGGGCGATACTCCGGCGGTAAAACCTTAACAGCAATAACTAACATAATTGAATTATAATTATTAATTTTTCAACGCACTAAATTTAGTATAGCTTTTATTAGAAAGGGCATCGCGCATTATCCGGGGAGGATGCGACGTAGCCCGTATGCCGGGGTGACCCGGCAAGGCGCGGTCGCGTTGCTGAAAAAAAACCGGCTAAAAGAACAATTTTTGTCGCTTCGATTGCTTTCTTTAGACAAACTTTTCTACACTCAATATTGCAAGGTCCGGCAGTATTTTTACTGCGTATATCCATTCTCGGTTATATCAATTTTTGGGGTGGGCTTCTTCAGCTCTGTGGTTAGTTGCTATCGCGCGTAAACCGCTGCCGGCCCGGATGTCGGAAGGTTGTGTGGAGTCGCGTTGCCGGGGGGGATTTATGATCAACACCGTTGCGCTTTTCTGGGCTTTATGTGTCGTCTGTGTCGTTAATATGGCGCGTTATTACTCATCGTTGCGGGCATTATTGGTGGTACTGCGGGGGTGCGATCCGCTGCTCTACCAGTACGTGGACGGCGGCGGGTTTTTCACCGCGCACGGACAGCCCAGCAAGCAGCTCAGGCTGGTACGCTACATCATTGCCCAGCGGTATCTCGATCATCACGATCCGGAATTTATCCGCCGCTGCGAGCGGGTGCGCCGGCAATTTATGCTGACCAGCGCGCTGTGCGGATTCATCGTCGTCAGCCTGATTGCCCTGGCTATCTGGCACTGAGACGTAAAGAAACCGTGCTGGGAATCAAACAATTAAAAAGGCGACCCGCAGGCCGCCCTTTTCACTACGCCTGCCGGATGCGTTAAATCAGCTTCAATGCCAGCCAGTAAAGACTACCCGAGAGCACGATAGCCACCGGCAGGGTGAGTACCCACGCCAGCAGGATATTTTGCACGGTCTTACCCTGGACGCCGCCGCCGTCCACCAGCATGGTGCCCGCCACCGCGGAGGACAATACATGGGTGGTGGAAACCGGCATGCCGGTATAGCTGGCGGCGCCGATGGACACGGCGGCGGTCATCTGCGCCGACAGTCCCTGCGCGTAGGTCATGCCCTTCTTGCCGATCTTTTCGCCGATGGTGGTGGCAACGCGCCGCCAGCCAATCATGGTGCCCAGCGACAAGGCCAGCGCCACGGCAACGATAATCCACAGCGGCGCGTACTCCACGGTTGCCAGCAGATCCTTACGCAAATTATTCAGGAAGCGTTTATCTTCGCCGGTGGTTTGCGGCAGCTTGGCGGTCCGGTCCGCGGTATCGGCGACGCACATCAACAGGCGGCGCACATGCGCGCGCTCGAAGGGCGTGATCTTATCGTAGCTCTGCAAATTATCCAGCAGCGCCATGGCGCGGGTGATGGCCAGCAGCGCCCGGGAACTGTCGCAGTGAAACTCGGCCGGCGTGGACGGCAGGGCGTTGACATCCGGCGTCGGAATCGCCGGCGGTTCGGCGTTAACCACCTGCGGCAGGGCGCCTTGATGCTGCAGGTAAAATTGCTGCAGGTTGCCGACCGCGTCGCGGGTGCGGGCGATATCATAACCGGTGGAATTCATATTCACCACGAACCCGGCCGGCGCGACGCCTATCAATACCAGCATGATCAGGCCGATACCTTTCTGTCCGTCATTGGCGCCGTGGGCAAAACTCACCCCGGCGGCCGACAGGATAAGCGCAGTGCGGGTCCAGAACGGCGGTTTGCGTTTGCCGTCTTTCTTCTCCCGTTCCGCCGGCGTCAAATGAATGCGGCGCCGTTTCGGGGTGCTGCTCCAGTAACGGCGCAGCGCGAAGACCATGATACCGGCCACCACCAGCCCGACGATGGGCGAAATGATCAGCGACAGGAAGATCTCGATAAGCTTCGGGATATTCAGCGCGTCCAGCACCGACGAGTCGGTTACCATGGCGTTGGTCAGGCCGATGCCGATAATGGCGCCAATCAAGGTATGCGAGCTGGAGGCCGGCAAACCGAAGTACCAGGTTCCCAGGTTCCAGATAATGGCCGCCAACAGCATGGAAAACATCATTGCCAGGCCGTGGGTGGAGCTGACGTTTAACAACAGGTCGACCGGCAGCAGATGCACGATGGCATACGCCACGCTCAGGCCGCCGAGCAGTACGCCGAGAAAATTGAAGATTCCCGACATGCCCACGGCCAGCTGCGAGCGCAGGGCACGTGTGTAGATTACGGTTGCTACCGCATTGGCGGTATCATGAAACCCGTTGATGGCTTCATATACCAGGACAAAAATCAATGCGAGCACCAGCATAAGACCGGTATGAAACTCCAGGCCGGTAAATAGATGTAGCATAGGGTTACGCCATAGATTGGACATGAACGGGGCGCATTATCTGCGACAACAGGGGCCGTGGAAAAGAGAAATATGACCTTTTTATGACATTTCTGTCGGGACTGCGCGGGCTTGTCCGCACTTTACTCTGTAAAATCATGAGGATAACTATGCTTACTGATTTTATCATCCTGTTACGTTGGCATAAGGCCACCGGGGACATTACAATCGGCCCCCGCGTGGAACGCACAATAGCCGGACGGACGCCCTTTTTCATGATTAAGCAGGCATAAGCAGAGAGCAAGTATGGTGGAACAGTTTGACGTAGTGGTGATCGGCGCCGGCGCCGCGGGCATGTTTTGCGCCGCGCAGGCCGGCCGGCTGGGCCGCAGGGTATTGCTGCTGGATAACGGCAAAAAGCCGGGACGGAAAATTCTCATGTCCGGCGGCGGCCGCTGTAATTTCACCAATTTGTATGTCGAGCCGGCGGCGTTCCTCTCGCAAAATCCGCATTTCTGCAAGTCCGCCCTGTCGCGTTATACCCAGTGGGACTTTATTGCCCTGATGCAGCAATACGGCATCGCCTGGCATGAAAAAACCCTCGGCCAGCTTTTTTGCGACGACTCGGCGCAGCAGGTGGTGGATTTGCTGCTCAAGGAGTGCGAATTGGGCCAGGTGACGCTGCGGTGTCGCAGCGAGGTAGGGGCCGTGGAAAAACGCGGCGATGATTTTTTCCTGACCCTGCCGGGCGGCGCCATCAAAACCGGCCGCCTGGTGATCGCGACAGGCGGCCTGTCCATGCCCGGCCTGGGCGCCACGCCCTTCGGTTATAAAATTGCCCAACAGTTCGGACTGCCGGTCATCCCCACCCGCGCCGCGCTGGTGCCTTTTACCCTGCATAAGCCCCTGCTGGAACAGTTAAGCGTGCTGTCCGGCATCGGCGTGCCCGCGGTGGTCGTTGCTGAAAACGGCGTCTCGTTCCGGGAAAACCTGCTGTTTACCCATCGTGGACTGTCGGGACCCGCCATATTGCAGATTTCCAGCTTCTGGCAAAGCGGCGAGTACCTGACGCTTAACCTGCTGCCTGATACCGATTTAGCCACGTTCCTGGCGGCTGAATTGCGCGAACACCCCAACCAAAGCCTGAAAAACACCCTGGCAAAACTGTTGCCGCGTCGTTTTGTCGAGATGTGGTTCGCCCTGCTGGCCATTCCGGAATGCACGCTAAAACAGCTCACCCACCGCCAGCAGGCCGATTGGATTCTGGCCCTGCAGCAGTGGCGGCTGCAGCCGAACGGCACCGAGGGCTATCGCACCGCCGAGGTCACCCAGGGCGGCGTGGATACCCGCTATCTCTCGTCCAAAACCATGGAAAGCCGGCAGGTGCCGGGACTGTATTTTATCGGCGAGGTGGTGGATGTGATAGGCTGGCTGGGCGGCTATAACTTCCAATGGGCCTGGAGCTCGGCGTGGGCCTGCGCGCAGGCGCTGGGGGCCGCGGAACGCCCTAACCCTGCCTGAGGGTCACGCGGTGACTTAACGCAGACGCCTGATCTCATGATCCCGGTACTTGTAGTTACAGCGCAGTTCCACGCCTGCGGGGATATCAGCCAGCGTGAACACCGCGATAACCGATACCGTGCGCTTATTCGCCAGAATCGCCGGAAACCGGGCCATTTCCACATTATAGCCGGATCGCGCCTGGCGACAGGGACGGCCATGCTCGTCATATTCAACCAGGGTGTTTATTTTGGATATGATGCCGTCGCCGTCAAGAATGATCTCCTCTTCCTGATCATCGGCCGCTATGGATATCAGATAGTCATGATCGAAAACGGTTTTGTCGCACACCCCTTCCGGTACCAGGACACCGGCGTAGATTCCCACGCACGTCCCTTTCGCCAACGGCCTGGCGGCCATCACCCCCCATTGGCCGATAAGGGATTTTTCCCGCGCCGGCACATCGTGCCTGGTGAGCTTACGGCACTGCAACAAGCCTGCATAAAGCGCGGCCCGATCGGCGCCGCTCACATCTCCGCTGGCAAAGGGCACTACCTGGTCATTGGCATAGCGGTTATTGGCGGTGGTTGCCAGCGAAAAACGGTTGAGATGGACGATCGTCACGGCATTGCCGTCCACGTCCCGATAGGGCGGCAGGGCATTGATATCATGGCGATAACTTCTGTTCCTGGCAACGATGGCGCTGCGGATCTCGCTTTTCATAAAGTGGGTCAGCACGCCGTTCATAAACACCCGGGCAATCAAATGCGTCGCCGCGCGTTCTTCTTCACTGGCCTGGTCGGGCGGTTGCCCGGCCCGGCCATCCACTAATTTAAGCGCGTGCAACCGCGCACTCCAATTCAAACCATGGCGGCGGTTAACGTGTATGCTCATTCCTGCAAGCGCGGCATGGTCTTGCGGCGTCATCAATTTGTCAGCCAATGCCCGGACACACTGCAGCCCGATACTGACCGCGCGATAGGGGTGCTTTTCCTTTTCACCCGCCTTACGCAAGGTACTTTCCAGAATGGCATGCCACTGGCGCCAAACCGGGCGGCACCGGTCACAGCAGTTCTCCGCCACCTTCAGGTGACTGGTTAGCCTGGACAGCCCGCCTGGCCGACGGACCTTGCCCGCCGGGAGGGAATGTATGGCGGGTGGGCCGCCGGGGGAATGAATATTGTACATACTAAGTGGACCTCCCTATCATCATTGCTGCGCGTCGCTTCTCTGCTTTACAGCCGGTAAGCCATGGCCGTGGCTTTCATACGGAGCTTATCGGGAGGGGATACGCGGCACAACAAGGCCGGCTGACATAAGATTTTTCCCCGCGCCGGGTTCGCGGCTTCGCGTTTAGCCGCTATTGTTCATCAGGTTCTGTTATCGGCAGTGGTGTTATATTCCGGCGGCGTCAGGGAATAAATACGCAGTTCCTCACCGGCGGCGATGTTCCTTAAGGCAAATATCGCCAATACATAAATTTTCCTGCCATCCGCCAGTTCCGCCAAAAATTTGGCCGCCTCGACATTGCAGCTTTCCGCTGCGGGCTTATGCGCAGCCCTGGGATCGTCGTAAGCGAAACCGGCCCTTATTTTCGCCAAAATGCCATCACTGTCCAGATAAGTGTCAGGCCCGCCACACACTGAAATATCGACGATATATTCCATATTGAAAAACTGCCGGTGCGCCATAAGATATTCATCGACCAGCGTCCCTGACAGCACGCCTACGCAGGTATCCTTAGCGATCGGGCTGCGCGCCATCACCCTCCACTGTGGCGCCGCCTCCGCCTCCGGTCGCGACGGTTTATCCAATGCTGCATGGCGCAACATAACCTGCGCATATAATTTCAATCTCGCCAAGGGCGCCGTTGTCGAGGTTATAAACGGTTTAACCCCATCATTGGCGTAAACTTTGCCTGAAACGACTTTTTTTGAGTCGGCGCTGATGCTTTTTATTTTCAATATCGTGTCGTCCGAGCGACGAAACGGATAAAGGCCGTTCAGGAGGGGCTCGTAGCAGCGGCTTCGTTCCAATTGTGCCTGGTGGAACTTGGCGTGCAAAAATTCATCAAGCAAGCCTCTCATCAGTAGTTTGGCGAACAGATGAGTCGCTGCGCGTTCTTCCGGTTTTTGTTCATGCTGTTTTTTTCTGCCCGCAAGCGCAAAGATATGGTCGAGAAGCTGTTTTTCGTGCAGGTCGGTTACTAACAGGCTGACGCCAAGTATATTCTCGTCCGCCGCGCTCACCAGCCGTTCGGCAATGTCATATCTGGCCTGCATGCTATGCAGCATCCTTGCCGGTGGATGCGGCGCGGTCAGCATGCCGTCCTCCATTTTAGCGACTTCCTGATTCCATCTTTCCCAGAGGGTCGCGCATCTTTCACAGCAATTTTGTATCCGGGCAAAATGGCTCGCGATCCGGGTTAACGCCTTTGCGGGTTGCGGTGCCGACAGGCTGCGCAGGGTGATAAATTCCTTGAGATAGGGCGAAGCGATTTGGTCCATCATCCGTTCCTGTTTTTATCGTCATAAGGTGGGGCTAAAGCTAAACGGCTAAAACAGGGCTGGCAAGCAGTCTGGCGGGAGAGAGTTTTTTGCCAGGCGGCAAGAAAGGGAGAGCGCTGAGGCTACGTGAGCTGCGGGCATCAGGCCACAGACGCCGCCGGGCATCGCACGGCGCTGCGATGACAGCTTGGCGGCCTGGAACAATACTCTGATCTCTTACGGCAACTGCAGGGGTTGTCGGCGGCGGTCCGGTATTTTTAATCCAGGATTTTTAACGCCAGCGCCACCAGCTCCGCCATGTCGTCAAGCGAGCGGCCGGTTTTCCCCACCACCCGCATCCCAAGCAGGATGGTTAACATCATCCTGGCGGCGGCCGCGCTGTTAACGCCGGGTTTAATTGAACCGTCGGCCTTGCCCTGATCAATCAGCGCCGCCAGCAGGTTTTCATTGCCTCGCAGCGTCCCGGCGACAGCCTCCGCCAGTGCCGGATCAAAGGTATCCAGCCCGATGGCGCTGCCGACGACCAGGCAGCCGCGTTGTCCTTCAATATCATGGGATGATTCGGCGTAAAACCGCAGCACCGTGCGCAGGCGCTCGCGGCCGGTGGCGACGGCGGCGAGCCGGTCGGCCAAATCCGCGTTACGCAGGGACGTATAACGATCGAATGCCGCCAGGAACAGGGTGCGCTTATCGCTGAAGGCTTTGTAAATACTGCCGGCCGACAACCCCATCGCCTGGGCCAGATCGCTGATGGAGGCGGCGGTGTAGCCTTTGGATCTGAAGATCAGGATGGCCTGATCAAGCGCCAGGTCCATCGCGAACCCGCGCGGTCGCCCGGGGCTGCGGGCGTGGTGGGGAACAGTGTCTGTATTCATTGTGCCATTATAAGGAAATGGTCGTTTCCCAAACAAGGGTTATTTTACACCCTATGGCGCGGCGTAGCCGCCATAAAGACGCCGGCCAGGATTGCCAGCGTGATGGCAAAATAGCCCACGCCATGCCAGCCGGCCCGTTCCCAGGCCATCATCGCGCCCATGGAACCCAGGGTGCCGCCGAGGAACATGCCGCCCATAAACAGGGTGTTTACCCGTCCCTTGGCTTCTTCCCGCAGACCGTAGATGACATGCTGGTTGGCGACCAGCGCGCTCTGTACGCCGAGGTCGAGCAAAATCACACCGACCGTCAGGCCGATAAGCGACGTCCAGCCCATAAATACCAGCCAGGCAATCAGCGTCAGCGCGGCGCCCATGATAATCACGGGGCGTCCGCCGAGGCGATCGGCCATCCTGCCGGCGGCCGGAGCGGCAAATACGCCCACCGCGCCCACGACCCCGAACAATCCGGCAATACCGGATCCCAGATGGTAGGCCGAATGATCCAGATAAATAGCCAGGATAGTCCAGAAGGCGCTAAAAGAGGCAAACAGCGCGGCTTGGGTCAGGGTCGCCTGGCGCAGGCGCGGCTCTTCGCGCCATAAGTGGATCAGGGAAGCCATCAGCGCCGGATAGCTCAGGGCGGCGCGCGCTGTCGCGGTTGTTTTAGGCAGCATGCGGTACATCAGCAGCGCGCCGAGCAGCGCCAGCGGCACGCCCAGCAGGAACATGGCGCGCCAGCCGGCATATTCGGCCACCAGGCCGGCCAGGGTGCGGCTCAGCAGAATACCGCTTAACAACCCGCTCATCACGCTGCCCACCACCGCGCCGCGCCGGGCGGGAGAGGCCAGGGTCGCCGCCACCGGCACGATCTGCTGCGCCGCCGTGGCGCCAATGCCCAGCAATAGCGACGCGCCCAGCAGCGTCCAGCCCGTAGGCGCGAACGCCGCCAGCAGCGAGGCTAGCGCCAGCATCAGGAACTGCAGCACAATCAGCCGGCGCCGTTCAAACAAATCGCCCAGCGGCACCAGCAGCAGCAGCCCGGCCGCGTAGCCCAGCTGGGTGATGGTCGGTATAAGGCCGGGGGCAGACTGACCGGGAAAACTCGCCGCGATCACCACCATCATCGGCTGGTTGTAATAAATATTCGCCACGGCGATGCCGCTGGCCGCCGCCATGGCGAAAATCAACAGTTGGCTGATGACGCCGGTTTGCCTCTGGGAGGCATTGGTTACAATAGACATGATTTTTTCCGTCAAGTGAAATGCCGTCGCCACCGCGATGACCGTTGACGTTAAGACTACCGGTCGGCGGAGTGCGCCGGTAGACCGTGGAAATCGATAGCTTTTATTCCGCTGGGGAATAGGTGGCGTTCAGCGCGGCGGCGGGGCCCGGCCCGAGGATAGCGGCAAAATACTCGACGAATGCGCGCGCCTTGGCGCTGGCCAGACGGCCGGTGGGAAATACCGCCCACAAATCCATCATCGGCAGGTGCCAGTCGTCGAGCACCGTAATCACTTCGCCGCGCGCCTGCTCCGGGGCGAACATCCAAAGCGATGCCATGGCCAGGCCAACGCCCGAACGCACCAGGGTGCGAATACCCTCTGCGGCCGAGACCTGTATCCGTCCCTGGGCATTAATGGTGCGCGTCTCTTCGCCACGGGTAAAAACCCATCGCGCGCCGCCGCCCCGGCTTTGGGTGTAGACCACCGCCTGGTGGCCGAGGAGATCCTCCGGTTTCAGGGGCATGCCGCAGCGGGCAAAATACGCCGGCGTGCCGACAATCTGCAGCGGCGCCGAGCTGAGCTTGCGCGCAATCAGGCTGGAGTCGCTGAGCGCGCCCAGGCGCAGCGCCACGTCGATCCCCTCGGCAATCAGGTCGATATTGCGGTCATCAAGCACGACGTCGACGTGCAGTTCGGGATGACGGGACAAAAAAAGACCGAGGTGCGGCAAGACATTCATCCGGGCAAAGGTCACCGGCGCGCAGATCCGCAACCGGCCGGTCAAACCATGGCCCGCGCCGCGCGCCGACGCATCGGCGTCATTGATGTCGTCGATGGCCCGTTTGGCGCGCTGGTAATACTCTTCGCCCGCCGCGGTGGGGGTCAGGCCGCGGGTCGAGCGCAACAGCAGCCTGACGCCGAGCCGCTCCTCCAGTTGCGCGATGGTCTTGGATACCGCCGGCTGGCCGATGGCAAGCCGGCGGGCGGCGGCGGAAAAAGAGCCGGTTTCCACGACATAGACCAAAGCTTCCATCGCCGCTAATCGATCCACGCTATTCCTCCGGGGAATGGGATATCACTGCCCGCAGTTTACCCGTCTCAAGCCGTAATCCGCCAGTGCCGGGTGAGGTGCGCCCCGGGGGCATCGCTAATCAATTTGGGGGTGCTGAACCGCCAGCGCCTGCCGTTTGATTTCCAGCTCCTTGATTTGACTATCGATATCCTCGATACGTTGCTCGATATTATCGTATTGTTCCTGCAACAGTTCCTTGGCTTCCGTTTTGTCCGAGGCCGCCGGCGCGGCGCCCTTCAGGGGCAGGTTGGCGGTTTCTTTCATATACAGCCCCGTCAGCAGGCCGATAACGGCGACCAGCATCAGGTAATAGGCGGGCATATACAGATTCCGCGTCTCCTCGACAATCCAGGCGATAAGCGTAGGCGTCAGGCCCGCCACCAGAATCGAGATATTGAACGAAATGGCCAGCGCGCTATAGCGGATATGCGTCGGGAACATGGCCGGCAAGGTAGAGGCCATCACGCCGGTAAACGCGTTCAGCAATACCGCCAGGATCAAGAGTCCCAGGAAAATTAGCCCGATAATCCCGCTGTTGATCATGATAAAGCAGGGAATAGCGCAAATAAACAACCCGATGCTGCCGCCAATCACAAAAGGTTTGCGTCCATACCTATCGCTCATCAGGCCGATAAGGGGTTGCACAAACAGCATGCCCACCATAATGGCGATAATAATCAGTACGCCGCGGTTTTCCGAATAATGCAGGCTATGGGACAGATAGCTCGGCATATAGGTCAGCAGCATGTAATAGGTGACATTCGTGGCAATAACCAGGCCTACGCAGCTCAGCAGGCTTTTCCATTGGGTGGTGGCTATCTCGCGAAAGGACACCTTGGGCGGCGCCTGGAGGGTGGTTTTGGCGTCTTTATCGATGCTATCGATATGCTGCTGAAAGGTGGGCGTCTCCTCCAGGGCATTACGCAGATAGATGCCGATAAGCCCCAGTGGCGCGGCCAGGTAAAACGGAATCCGCCAGCCCCAACTGATAAAATTGTCTTCTCCCACCATGCTGGAAATAAACACCACGCAACCCGCCCCCAACACGAAGCCGGCAATGGAGCCGAAATCAAGCCAACTGCCGAGGAAACCACGCTTCCTATCGGGAGAATATTCGGCGACAAAGATGGCTGCGCCGGAATATTCGCCGCCTACCGAGAACCCCTGCGCCAGTTTGGCCGTCAGCAATAGGATCGGCGCCCAGATGCCAATCGAGGCGTAAGAAGGGATAAGACCGATACAAAACGTACTGGCCGACATAATAATGATGGTTACCGACAGCACTTTCTGCCGTCCAAACTTATCGCCCAGCCCGCCAAAAAACAGGCCGCCCAGGGGCCTGACCAAAAACGGCACCGAAAAGGTCGCCAGCGCCGCGATCATCTGCACGCCGGCATTGGCGCCGGGAAAGAATACCTGTCCCAGCGCGTAGGCGACAAAACCATATACGCCAAAATCGAACCATTCCATGGCGTTGCCCAGCGCGGCCGCGGTAATGGCCTTTTTGAGCTTCACGTCGTCGATGATCGTGATGTCTTGTATTCGCATGGGTTTCATGCGTTTTTTTCTTAATAGCATTGCTCGGTTCCTCGGTCCATAAGCGCTCTCCCGACAGCCTGGACAGTCACTATGCCATGATGCCGGTAGGACTAAATTCGCGAGGAGTATAGTGTGAAATGACCAGGCTGGCAGAATATATCGTTCATTTCGTCAATTTAGCGGCCTGGTTGGCGCCAATGGCGGCATTTTTGGCGTTTTATTCCGCAGGTTTGATCCGCCGCCGAATTGCCGCAATGGGGCGGAGGCCGCGCCGGCCTTTATCGACGGGCCGCTGTGCCGATCGCCGCGTCATGTAAATCAAGGCGTTGCCAAAAATTCTGCTCGCCGTTGCCCCCGGACAGGGGGTAGCCGTCCGCCAGGGCGGTTTTTACCAGCAACGCGCGGCGCTGCGCGCCAGAAAGGCCAGGCAGCGGCGCTTCCAGCAGCACCTCCGCGCCCGCGGGCACGCTGACGGGCCTGGCGGCGGTTTTCTGCGCCGGCAGGCCGTAGGTCATGGTATAGCGATAAAACGCCGTCATGGCGCTATCGCGATAGGGGTCGCTCCCGGCGTCGCTTTGGGCGCAAGCCGCCAGCGCCATGCCGCATTCTTTTTCCAGCGCGCCGCGCAGTTGGCTTTTGGCCTGCTCGAACAGCGCGCGGTATGGCGCGTCATTCAGGAAATGCGCCACGTTGCGCTCGGCAACCATCCGCGAACCAATGATATCCAATGGATAATGTACGCCCAGCACGATACGGGAATAGCCGTAACGGGCGCCGCGATCGAGAAGCGGCACAAACCGCTCGGGCAGCATCTCCGCCAGCAGCAGGGCATCGGTATAACCGGTATTGGTATGGCCGCTGGGAAAAGCGCCGGCGGTGGCGGTATAAGGATGGCCGTCTTTTACCACGCTGTCGTCCGGCACCAGATGGATTTGATTGGCCGGACGTAAAAAGGGCCGGTCATAATTAAAATGATCCTTGGCGGCCGAGGTACTGATTTCCGAGTTTTTGATTAATGCGGCGGCCTTGGCGATTTCGCCTTTTTCATAGGCGTCGAGAAAGGCTTTGCCCAGGCGCGGGCCCAACGCGTCGGCGAGGAAAAACAGGTAATTCTGCCCTTCGGCGTCCACCAGCGCCTGCCGGCGCTGTCCCTGGGTGGCGTCGCGGTTAATCTGGGTGACCGTGGCCAGGCTTTGCGCCTGTACCGCCGGCGATAACCGCGTGAATTCCTCCAGCAGCGCGATGTCGGCCTGCTGGTTCTGATTGACGGCAAAATCATAACCGCTGGCGGCCAGCCACTGCTTATCCGCTTGTTTTGGCGTTTGTTTGGCTTTGTCCAATTGGGACCGGGCCAGCGTGGCGGCGCCGCCTTGCAGGGCCTGGCGCAAGTCCTGCTGGATACGCTGCTCAAGGGCGACAAATTGCGGATCCTGGCTGGCCGGCGTGGTGGCGTCGACGATGACGACGATGCGGCGCGGATCCAGGGTCGTGGACTGCGCCAGGGCCGGGCCGATAAATAATATCGCCGTGGAGGCGATAACCAGGGAAGTGAGAGAGCGCATGGCGAATCCTTCTGTTTTATTTCGTGGGGGAAAAGCAATTAACATCACGAAATAAAACTAGGCCGGATTTATGACAGTTTAATGTCAGCGGGGCACTGGCGATAAAAGGCGGTTTGCCGCCATGGCGCGGGCATCAGTTCAACCCGGCCGCGGCCGCGATATTATCCACCGAGGCCGGGCAGCGCGCCGTTGGCCGCATCCCGCTGCCTTTGCCGCAGCCGGCGTGCCAATTCGTCCGCGCGCATCAGTTCCAGCGCGCCGGTGGGACAGGCTTCGACACAGGCCGGTCCCCGCGCGCGCCCGCTGCAGATATCGCATTTGTGCGCCGTGGCCCGATACGACGCCGGCCGGGTCGCGGTCGCGGCCACGGAGACGGCGCTAACGGAAATCATGCCGTAGGGGCAGGCCAGCGCGCAGGATTTGCAGCCGACGCATAACGACTGCAGCACCTGGACGCTATTGTCGAGATAACGAATGGCGCCGGTGGGGCAGGCGTTGGCGCAAGGGGCGTTTTCGCACTGGCGGCAAAGCACCGGCGTGGTGATGCGGGAGGTTTTGACCACCTTGAGGCGCGGCGCAAAATTCTGCGGACTGATGCCGCGTTCACCGCCGTGCGCCGTGGCGCAGGCGATCTCGCAGGTGCGGCAGCCGATGCACTGGCTGCTGTCGGCGATAATAAACTGGTTCATCGTTCGCTCCCGCCGCCCTTAGCGCACATGCAAATAACAGCTGATGCTTTCGGCGGCCTTGCGCCCTTCGGCGATGGCGGTCACGATCAGATCGGCGCCGCGCACGATGTCGCCGCCGGCAAAAATCTTGGCATTGCTGGTCTGGTAGGGATAGCCGGAGACCGTGGGCGCCACGACCCGTCCCTGCTTATCCAGCACCACGTTATGATCCGCCAGCCAGTTCATGCGGTGCGGCTTGAACCCAAACGCCATGATCACCGCGTCGGCGGCGATCAAATGCTCGGAGCCGGCCACCGGCACCGCCTGGCGCCGGCCATTTTCATCCGGTTCGCCCATGGCGGTGGTTACCATGGTGACGCCGGTAACCCGGCCCGCCCCGTCGACTTCAATGCGCAGCGGCTGCTGGTTGAACATAAATTCCGCCCCTTCCTCACGGGCGTTTTTTACCTCGCGCTTAGAGCCGGGCATATTTTTTTCATCCCGGCGATAGGCGCAGATCACCTGGCGCGCGTCGTGGCGCAGCGACGTCCGCACGCAGTCCATGGCGGTATCGCCGCCGCCCAGCACCAGCACGGTTTTACCCTCCAGGCTGATATAGGTATGCTCGTCGGTATCGGGATATCCCATCAGGTGGCGGGTATTGGCGATCAGGAAAGGCAGGGCGTCGAGCACGCCTTCGGCCTGCTCGTTGTCAAGCCCGGAACGCATCGACTGATACGTGCCGACGCCCAGGAACAGCGCATCGAACTCGCTTAACAGTTGCTCCATGGTGATATCCCGGCCAATTTCCGTATTGAGCCGGAATTCGACGCCCATGGCGCTGAAAATCTCGCGCCGGCGGCTCATAACGCTTTTTTCCAGCTTAAAGGCCGGGATGCCGAACGTCAGCAGCCCGCCGATTTCCGGGTACCGGTCGAATACCACCGGCGTAATGCCGTTGCGTACCAGGATATCGGCGCAGCCAAGGCCGGCCGGTCCGGCGCCGATGACCGCCACCCGTTTGCCGCTGGGTATCACCTGCGACATATCCGGCCGCCAGCCCATAGTGAACGCCGTTTCGGTAATATAACGCTCGATATGGCCGATGGTCACCGCTCCCTGGCGGTCGTTTAAGGTACAGGACTGCTCGCACAGGCGATCCTGTGGACAGACGCGGCCGCAGACTTCAGGCAGGCTGCTGGTTTTGTGGCTCAGTTCGGCCGCTTCCAGGATCCGTCCCTGATGGGCCAGCTTAATCCACTGTGGAATCGCGTTATGCAGCGGGCAGGTCCACTGGCAAATGGTGCGTTCGCCGCAGTTAAGGCAGCGCTCGGACTGTTCGCCAATCTGCGTTTCGTTAAACGGCTGGTAGATTTCGGCGAAACTGGTTTTGCGCTGTTCAAGCGGGATTTTGGCCGCTTCCAGCCTGGGCGTGCGCGGCATATCAAGCAGGTTAACCCTGGGATGCCGGCTGCGCGCCTGGCTTGCGGGCGGCGAGCTGACCGGGCGTGCGCCGGCCAGCAGGTAGCTGGCGGGATCTTTTAACGCGGCGGCGAAGCGCTTTTGCTGCTGACGCACGGCGATCTCCTGCTCATCCACCAATGTCAGTGCCTGTGTCGGGCAGGCGCCGACACAGGCGGGCGTGTAATTTTCCGCCGCGCACAAATCGCATTTTTGCGCCTCGGTTCTTTCATAGGCCTCGGCCAGACGCTGGCTGGCGGGCTGTACGGTCTCGGTCACCACCGTCATCATGCCGAACGGGCAGGCGATAACGCAGCTTTTGCAGCCGATGCATTTTTCCTGCAATACCTGGATGGAATCATGGCTGCGCACTATGGCGTCGTTGGGACAGGCGCTGGCGCAGGGGGCGTCTTCGCAATGATGGCAGGAAACCGCGATACTGGCTTTTGTGCCCTTGATGACCCTAAGCCGCGGCGTAAAGTATTCGCGTTTGCTGGGGAACTGGCCGCCATGATGGGCAACAACACAGGCCACTTCGCAACTGCGGCAGCCGATACAGGTTTCTGACTCTGCCACGATAAATCGGTTCATACGTCTTTCCTGCCGCGGTAGGCCCCACGGCGCAGCGTTATAGGTATTTTGCCCGTGCCGGTACGGGCGTGCCGCCAAAATAATAGCCCTATCTTTATAATGGTTACTGTTTCTTTAATGCAATCTTTTTTCTCGGCGAAAGGCGAAAGTTCGCTGCTTTTGCTACCTGGATGCAGCCGTTTTGTGCAGGTCGTGAAATAAACCGGCGGTCGTTGGGGTAAATGCCCAAGGCGGGAGGGCGCGGATTTTCAGGTATCGCCCGGTCGGCAAAAGATGCTTTTTTGGGCAAATGTCTGGAAATTTAGGCATCGCCACCATGATCGCCCGGGGACATTTCGTTATACTTGTTAATTATTTGTTCACCGGGCGGGTCCCGGTACAGCCGCCCTTTGCCGTGAGTATGATGTCGATGCCTGGTTCTTCACCTCAGCAGGCCGCCAGCGGATGGCGTCTTAATCTGAATATTCTCTCCATCGTTGTCTTCAACTTCGTGAATTATTTATCCATTGGCCTGCCGCTGGCGGTATTGCCCGGTTATGTGCATAACCATATGGGCTACAGTGCGTTTTGGGCCGGCCTGGTGATCAGCCTGCAATATCTCGCTACCCTTCTGAGCCGTCCCTGGGCCGGGCGTTATGCCGACCGGGTCGGGCCGAAACGCATCGTGGTGCTGGGCTTGTTCGGCTGCCTGCTGAGCGGGGTATTTTACCTGTTGTCATTGCTGGGCGACGCCCTGCCGGTCGCGGCGTTAATCCTGTTATGCGCCGGACGGGTGATACTGGGCATCGGGCAAAGTTTTGTCGGCACCGGCGCCACCCTATGGGGGGTGGGCGCGGTCGGCTCGCTGCATATCGGCCGGGTGATCTCCTGGAACGGCGTGGCAAGCTACGGCGCCCTGGCCGTAGGCGCGCCGCTGGGGGTATGGTTGTACTATCTGGGCGGCTTGGGATTAATGGCGGCGGCGATCATTGTGGTTTGCGCCATGGCGATTATGGCGGCGGTGCGCAAACCGCCGGTGAAGACCGCCACCGGTAAGCAGATTCCCTTTAGCGCGGTGGTGGGGCTTATCTGGCGTTACGGGCTGGTGCTGGCGTTCGCGTCCTGCGGGTTTGGCGTGATCGCCACCTTCATTACCCTGTTTTATGGCGATAAAGGCTGGGACGGCGCCGCTTTCGCCCTGACGCTGTTCAGCGTTGCGTTTGTCGGCACCCGGCTATTTTTTCCCAACAGTATTAACCGCTATGGCGGATTACGGGTTTCCATGGCCTGTTTTAGCGTGGAAGCCGCCGGCCTGCTGCTGGTGTGGCTCTCAGGCTCGCCCTGGATGGCGGAGGTGGGCGCGTTCCTGACGGGCGCCGGTTTCTCGTTGGTTTTCCCTGCGCTGGGGGTGGTGGCGATGAAGGAAGTGCCGCCGCAGAACCAGGGCAGCGCGCTGGCCACCTTTACCGCGTTTATGGATTTATCGCTGGGTATCGTCGGACCGCTGGCGGGCGTGTTGATGGCCCATGCAGGCGTTTCGTCGATTTATCTTTCAGCCGCCCTGCTGGTGCTGCTGGCACTGTTGATGACGCTGTCGCTCAGGCGGCGGGTGCTGCGCAACCACGCGTCCGGCCAGGCGCGTTAGAGCCGGCCCGCGGGGGCCGGACGGTTTATTTTACCACCAGGGTATTGAGGATAGACTCAGCCGCGGTTTGCGCCGTTTGCTGGTTTTCGGCGGGGAGGGTGATTTGCATGGTCAGCAGATGATTATCCACCCGGCCGATGACCACCGACGAATAGGCCGGTTTGCCGCCGCTGGAGACGATGCTGTCCAGCTGCTGAAACGTTTGGCCATTGACGGTAACGGCTTTATTGGTGACGACCTGCAGGTCCGGGTCGCGCGAGCGCTGCTGATCTTCCAGCCGCTGGGCCAGTACATCCAGCCCTTCGGTGGTATTATCGCCGAGGATGACGATCACCGCCTTGTGGCCCGTTTCATCGGCATAGACGTGCATATTATTGGCCTGGGTGCCCACCTTGCCGCTCTGATCGCTCATATCCCCGGGCAGGGCGAAGGTGAGCTTGCCGTCAAGCAGGCTGACTTTGGTTTGTGCCTGGCTATGCGCCGCGCCGTTGTCGACCGTGGCGTTGCGATCGTTTTTATTGTCACAGGCCGCCAGCCCGAAAACCAGTAAACCGATGCCGAGATACTTCGCTGCTTTCTGCATAAATTTCCTTAATGACTCCATTTATTCAGCCGTTCAGCTGTTTATAATCCGATGCGCTTGGGAAAGGCAACCAACTGATTGTCATAACTTTTTCTCAAGCCAAACCTGATTTTCCCCTTCATCATCCTGCGTTCCGTTCCGCGTCGGCAGGTAATGATTTGATATAAGAAACAATAGCATCCCCTGGAAGCTGCTGCGCGTATTTACGTTAATGGTGTGATATCCCTGCGCTTTTGCCCATGTTTCCTGCGCGGCCAGCAGCGCCCGCGCCACTCCCTGACGGCGGAAATCGGGCAAAACGCCCGCCAGCCACAGGTGAAATTCGCCGGCATTAAGGGCATATCCCGCAATAAAGCCTACGGGGCGGCCGTTGATCTCGGCGATAAGCAATTGATGCGGCCGGTGCTGCAGCCGCATTTCGATATCCATCAGGGAGTGGTGCGCATTCAGCTCCGGCAACTGAGCATACAATAGATGGATCTCTTTCGCGCTGGCGGTACGGTGGTTAATTATCATGGCAATCTCCCAAAAGCGAGTAAGCCAAGAATAACGCAATATGGAGGTTAACTCAGTTGGAGAAATCCGTTATTGCCCGGCCGTGCCATCCGTTTAAGCAGCATATTCAGCAAGATACCGTACATCGGCAGAAAAAACACCATGCTTATCAGTAGCTTGAAGCTATAATCCACCAAGGCGATCTCCACCCAATGCGCGGCCATAAACGGATCGGTGCTTTTATAAAACGCGATAAAAAAGAACGCCAGCGTATCGCTGATATTCCCAAGCAGCGTGGAGGCCGTCGGCGCCACCCACCACGGAAAACCGCGGCGCAGCCGGTTAAAGACATGGACATCCAGGATCTGGCCCAGGGCGTAGGCCATAAAACTGGCGCAGGCGATGCGGGCGACAAACAGATTAAGCTGCGCGAGCACGGCCATACCCTGCCATTCCCCCTGGTAAAACAGCGATGAAACGATATAGGAGATCACCAGCGCCGGCACCATTACAGCCAGGATAATCCTGCGGGCCAGCGGCGCGCCGAATATCCGTACCGTCAGGTCGGTTGCCAGGAAGATAAAAGGAAAAGTAAAGGCGCCCCAGGTGGTTTTGAAGCCGAAAACAGCAATCGGCAACTGCACCAGATAATTGCTTGAGGTGATAATGATAATGTGGAACAGCGCCAGCCAGAGCAGCGCATGCAGCCGCTGGCGCGGGGTAAATTTGAACATATATGGCCTTTTTTTGATAAATGGGGTGAGGGAACCCAGAACAAGAGATGCGCCGTTCAGCTATTAATTAACCACTTATGGGCGCGGCGCGCATAATACCTGCTTGTATTTAAAATGCAACCGTTGAGTTTATCATCAAATTCAGCCAAGCTTGCACAGACTCACGAACGCTGGAAATTTTATGTCTGACTGCTTTGCCGATGCCGACCTCACCCTTGATGCCCAGGGCCTGCGCTGCCCTGAGCCGGTTATGATGGTGCGTAAAACCGTCCGCCAGATGCAAACCGGCCAAACGCTGCTGGTCATCGCCGACGATCCGGCCACAACCCGCGACATTCCCGGCTTCTGCCGGTACATGGAACATGCCCTGCTGGCGCAGTCGACCGGGGAATTACCCTACCGTTATCTGTTGCGCAAAGGCTAATCAAAAATACAGGGACCGCACAATCAAGAAGTGGCCGGCGAAATAACTGGCCGCAATCACCGCTTTCGCCGCCCCGAAAGGGTAACGGAAATGGCTGATAAGCCACAGCACGGTGGTCAGCAGCAGCAGGCACGCGCCCGCCAGCAGTGAAAAACTGTGATCGGTGCTGCGGGCAAAGTACTGTTCACCGGCGATCCATACCATCAGCAGGGTCATGCCGATATACGTACAAATCGCCCAGCGCAGCTCCGCCAGGCGCGACCACAGCACGGCTATCAGCGCCGCGCCGATAATCAGCAGCACCACGGGCAGCGGCCAGAAGACGGTAAAGGTCATCTGGCTGGCGAACCCTATGGTATACAGCAGGTACGATAAGAAATAGGCGCCGATAACGTACATCATGCGTTCATTGGTCAGCAGCAGCAGCGCATCGCCCACCATGGTCGCCACCAGGCCGAGGATAATCAGGTAACCGGCGACGGTCAGCACCGGCGCCTGCGCCGCCAGGGCCAGGAGCAGCAGCAGGGTAACCGGCTTGAATAACCAGCGTTGCCATACCGGGCCTCGATAGGTGGCGTCGACAAACAACCAACCTGAAAAAACGACAGCGATAAATGACCAGAGCATAGTGTTTTTATCCTTATGTGCAGTGAGGGGGCGTTCCCTGATGTCTCATTTGGTACGATTAGCGCAGAGAAATTATGACGATCGTAAATTCAGTGTAGGGGATCGATATGGGTTTAACCCAGATTTAGGGACTGAGTGTGTTGTTACGGCGCTTTATGCTATGTTAGCGCCAGAATTTTTCCATGCAAATGACAATTACCCAGAAATGTGGGAGATAGCCGGGTTATGAGCAGCGAACTGCCCTTATATCGGATTCAATTTATCAATAACGGCAAAAACTATCAGCTTTATGTGCGCGAACTCAGCCAAAGCCCTATGTTCGGCTTTATCGAAATCGGCGAGTTTGTGTTTTACAGCCAAAGCGCCGTGTTGGTCGACCCGTCCGAAGAAAAACTGAAAACCGAATTTGCCGGCGTCAGCCGCAGCTATATTCCGCTGCACGCGGTGATCCGTATTGATGTCGTGACGGAAAAAGGCAGCGCGCGTATTTCCGATCTTGGCGATAATGTCACCACGTTCCCCTATTTTCCCGGCAAAAAACCCTCTTAAGCGCTCGTCCCGCGCGCTATTTATCCAGGCCGGCCGGCTTTTGCGCGCGTTGTTTCTTTTGCCAGGCCAGCATTTCAAATACGCCGAATAAAAACATGCGCGCCTGGAAAAGACGGCTGAGCTTGGGTTCGTCGCGGGTCAGGGTGGCTTTGAGCAGCGTGAGCTGTAACCCGTGCATAATCACCATAAAAATCATGGCGATATCAAGGAAATATTTTAACGGGCGCGGAAAGGGATGGATCAGGTTAAACACCAGGAATCCCCAGATAAGCAACATCAGTAAACGGCCCAGATTAATCCACATCATGTCGCTCCTGAAAGGGGCCATCTTGACGAATGTACAACCGGCAGGCCACCTGGCCGGCGACTTTTTCGCGGTGCAGGCGCCAGTGCGCGGGCGTCGCGACGTCGTGGTTTTCCGTTTCGGTCTCAAGATAAATCCAGGCGCCGGGCGCCAGCCAGTGATGCTGTTCCAGTAATTGCACCGTCTGGCCGATAAGCCCGCGGCGAAAAGGGGGATCGAGAAAGACCAGATCGTGCGGGGTACCCGGCTGCGCCAGCCAGCGCAGGCTGTCGGTCACGACAACCCGGCCGTTGGCGGCGCCCAGCAACTGCATGTTTTTATCCAGCTGGGCGGCTACGGATCGGTCTTGTTCCAGCAGCGTGGCGGCGCCGGCGTGACGGGACAGCGCCTCCAGGCCCAGCGCGCCGCTGCCGGCAAAACAATCCAGGCAGCGCGCGCCCTGGATCATCGGCGCCAGCCAGTTGAACAGCGTTTCTCGCACCCGGTCGGTGGTAGGGCGCAGCCCCGGGCTATCCGGCACCGGCAGTTTACGCCCGCGCCATTGACCGCCGATAATGCGGATTTGCCCGGCGGGACGCGAAGGGATTTTTTTTGCCATAGATGTCTTATTGTTCGCCAAATCAGTCAAAAAACCGGGTCAGGGTCTGTTGCCGGCTATTCTACCGGGCCGGCGACGCTTGGGGAATGTTAATTCGCTCTTGTTCGCCGACGGCGGGGAAAAGCCAACGCCAGGCGTGTTGAGCGGCCGCGAAGGTGATAAACTATCAGGTTTATCAGTCACGTTATTCATCCGCCATGATTCTTCGGCGAGGAGTGTAGTCGCAAATGGCAAAAGAGAAAAAACGCGGTTTCCTTTCCTGGTTAGGCATTAAGCGTCAGGATGACGAACCGGAACAGGAAAAACCGGTTGACCAGGATGCGCCGATCGCGGCCGAGGATGCCGCCGCGTCATCGCCCCCGGCCGGCGAGGCGGCGGCTCGCGATACGGCACGGGATATCGTCGATATCACCGAACAGGTATCGGCGCGACAAACGGAGGGCGACCACGCCGGGCGTGATGACGCGAGTCTGGCCCTTGCCGAAGATGTCCGTCCTGAAGATACGCAACCGCCGGCGCAGGACGATATCGCCGTGGCCGACGGGGATCGCGCCGGATATGGCGAATCAAGCCTGGCCCTCGCAGAAGACGTCCGTCCCGGCGAAGGGGCGTTGGCGGCCGCGGAAGATCTTGCCTGGCGCGACGAGGATAGCGTCGGCGTTCCGGAGATCGACGGGGCCGGCGGCGTGCCCCTGACCGAGCAGCAACGCCCGACCCGGGAAGGTTTTTTCGCCCGCCTGAAGCGGGGGCTGCTCAAGACCAAACAAAACCTCGGATCCGGATTTATCGGATTGTTTACCGGTAAGAAAATAGACGATGATCTGTTTGAACAGCTTGAAGAACAATTGCTGATTGCCGACGTGGGGGTGGAAACCACCCGCAAGATTATCGCCGGCCTTATCGAGCATGCCGACCGCCGGCACCTGAAGGACGCGGACTCGCTTTACGTCAAATTAAAAGAAGAAATGGGCGCCATCCTCGCCAGGGTCGATCGGCCGCTGGACGTGGGCGGCAAGACGCCGTTTGTCATTTTGATGGTCGGCGTCAACGGCGTCGGCAAGACCACCACCATCGGTAAATTGGCGCGCCAGTACCAGGCGCAGGGCAAAACCGTGATGCTGGCGGCCGGCGACACCTTCCGCGCGGCGGCGGTGGAGCAGCTGCAGGTCTGGGGCCAGCGTAACCGGATCCCGGTTATCGCCCAGCACACCGGCGCCGATTCCGCATCGGTCATCTTTGATGCCATCCAGGCGGCCAAGGCCCGCGGCGTTGATGTCCTTATCGCCGATACCGCCGGGCGCCTGCAGAACAAAAGCCATTTGATGGATGAACTGAAGAAAATCGTGCGGGTCATGAAAAAGCTGGACGACGACGCCCCCCATGAGGTTATGCTGACCCTGGACGCCAGCACCGGCCAGAACGCCGTCAGCCAGGCGCGGTTATTTAACGAAACGGTGCCGCTCACCGGCATTACCCTGACTAAACTGGACGGTACCGCCAAAGGCGGCGTGATCTTCGCGGTGGCCGACCAGTTCGGTATCCCGATCCGTTATATCGGCGTGGGCGAGGGCATTGAGGATTTGCGGCCGTTTAACGCCCCGGATTTTATTGAGGCGCTATTTTCACGGGATGTTACACAAGAACATTGATTGGTTGCCCAACAGGGTCCATTTTGCCCGAGAGGATTAATTAGGATGATTCGCTTTGAACAGGTCAGCAAAGCGTATCTTGGCGGACGACAGGCGCTGCAAAGCGTCAATTTTCATCTTCGTCCCGCCGAGATGGCCTTTCTGACCGGCCATTCAGGCGCGGGGAAAAGTACCCTGCTGAAACTGATATGCGGTATTGAACGGCCTAGCGCGGGTCATATATTTTTCGGCGGCCACGACATCAGTCGCCTGAAAAATGGCGAGGTGCCCTTTTTACGCCGCCAGATCGGCATGATCTTTCAGGATCATCATTTGCTGCTCGATCGCACCGTCTATGACAATGTGGCGATGCCGCTGATTATCGCCGGCGCCAGCGTCGAGGATATCAGGCGTCGCGTTTCGGCGGCCCTGGACAAGGTCGGCCTGCTGGATAAGGCGCGTAATTTCCCCATCCAGCTGTCGGGCGGCGAACAGCAGCGGGTCGGCATTGCCCGGGCGGTGGTGAATAAACCCGCGGTGCTGCTGGCGGACGAGCCTACCGGTAATCTGGATGACGCCTTGTCGGAGGAGATTTTACGCTTGTTTGAGGAATTTAACCGGGCCGGCGTGACGGTATTGATGGCCACCCATGACCTGAGCCTGATTGCCCGGCGGCGCTATCGCATCATGTCCCTTAGCCAGGGCAGGTTAGACGGGGGCCAGGATGGTGAATAAGCTTAACCGGCCCAAGGGCGCGCGCAGCGCCAAGCCGTTAAAAAACAAAAGTAAGGCGCTGCAAAGCGGCTGGCGCGAGCAATGGGGCTATGCCTGGAAAAGCGCGCTGGCGGATTTGCGCCTGCAGCCCCTGGCGACCTTATTAACTATTGCGGTAATTGCCATTTCGTTGACCTTGCCCAGCGTATGTTATCTGGTATGGAAAAATGTCAGCCAGGCGGCGGAGCAATGGTATCCCGCGCCGCAGTTGACCGTCTACCTGGACAAGGCCCTGGACGACGACGCGGCGCTTAAGGTGCTGGGAAGGCTTAAGCAGGAAGCCGGCGTGGAAAAGGTCAACTATCTGTCCCGCGAGGAGGCGATGGGGGAATTCCGTAACTGGTCGGGCTTCGGCGGCGCGCTTGATATGCTGGAGGAAAATCCGTTGCCCGCGGTGGCCATTATTACGCCTAAGCTGGATTTTCAGAGCGCCGACACCCTCAAGACCCTGCGCGACCGGGTCGCGGCGGTGCCGGGAGTGGATGAAGTCCGCATGGACGACAGCTGGTTTGCTCGCCTGGCGGCGTTAACCGGGCTGGTGGGGCAGGTTGCCGCCACCATTGGTCTGCTGATGATTATCGCGGTGTTCCTGGTTATCGGCAACAGCATCAGGCTGAGTATTTTCAGCCGCCGCGAAACCATTAATGTAATGAAGCTGCTGGGCGCCACCGACGGCTTTATCCTGCGGCCGTTTCTTAACGGCGGCGCGCTGCTGGGCCTGGGGGGCGCGATTTTGTCGCTGATCCTTTCGGAAACACTGGTCTGGCGGCTGGAGTCGGTGGTGGCGAAGGTCGCCGCGGTATTCGGCACCTCCTTTGCGCTGCACGGACTGGACTGGGAAGAGACGCTGCTGCTGCTGCTGATTTCCGCCATGATAGGCTGGGTGGCCGCCTGGATGGCGACGGTGCAACATTTACGTCATTTTACACCCCAATAACGTTTTTTTGTTATAATAGGGCATCGGATGTTGCGACCGCACGAGCTGATCCCCGTAGATAATGGTTATGAACTAAAATCGCTGTGAGCTAAAAATGGCAATGAACTAAGGTGTTCATCCCCGGTCTCATTAATGGCTAGCTGATTAATGAGGCCCATCAACCGGGCGCGCCATAAGGCAGCAGCATCAGAACATATTACGAGAGGACTTGAATGATTAAAGATATGCAAGCTTTAGCCCTGATTCCCCAAGGCAGTCTGGAAGCCTATATCCGGGCAGCCAACGCCTATCCTATGCTTACAGCGGAGGAAGAGCGGTCATTGGCTGAACAGCTGCATTATCAGGGCGACCTGGAGGCGGCCAAGCGGCTAATCCTGTCACACCTGCGCTTTGTCGTTCATATTGCGCGTAATTATTCCGGCTACGGCCTGCCGCAGGCCGACCTGATCCAGGAAGGCAACATCGGGCTGATGAAGGCGGTCCGCCGCTTTAACCCCGAAGTCGGGGTGCGCCTGGTTTCCTTTGCCGTCCATTGGATCAAGGCCGAAATCCACGAATATGTATTGCGCAATTGGCGCATCGTGAAGGTGGCCACCACCAAGGCGCAGCGCAAGCTGTTCTTCAACCTGCGCAAGAGCAAGCAGCGCCTGGGGTGGTTTAACCAGGACGAAGTGGAGATGGTGGCCAAAACCCTGGGCGTGACCAGCAAGGACGTGCGGGAAATGGAATCGCGCATGGCGGCGCAGGATATGACCTTCGATCCAACGCCGGATGAAGAAGCCCGTGACGGGCAAGCGATGTCCCCCATGCTGTACCTGCAGGACAAGTCCTCCGACTTTGCCGACGGTATCGAGGAGGATAACTGGGACGATCATGCGGCGGATAAGCTCAGCGTGGCGCTGGAAGGGTTGGATGAACGCAGCCAGCACATCATCCGCGCGCGCTGGCTTGACGATGACAACAAATCCACGCTGCAGGAGCTGGCGGATAAATATGGCGTCTCGGCGGAACGCGTGCGCCAGCTGGAAAAAAACGCCATGAAAAAGATGCGTCTGGCGATAGAATCCTGACGGGTTTTTCAATCAAATCATAATTCCAAACGGCCGGTATATATACCGGCCGTTCTCATTTTCAACTCCCGCCCGCTCATCAATAAGTGCCGTATTAAATATTTATTTAGTTAAATAACTCTGCAATAAATTATGAATGTAATGGAATATTTTTTTGTACTTAATGATGAATATTATTTTTACTAAAAATAGGCAGGGAATAACAATTTTCTGATTGATGTAGTCATCGTTATTTTATTATTGAACAAGTCTGCCTTTATCATCCCTATTGAAGTCGATAAACTTAACGGGTAAAGTTATACATAATCCGCTTATAATATTCTGCTATAGAGAAATAAAATAGTAACAGGAGATAATATGGAAAAGGTTAATGGGAATATTCCCACTGACAATGGAGTGATCGCATTTACGCCCCCACCTGCCGACAGCATGGTCGCACATAATACGATACTGGCCGGAAGACTACGCAACGCCGGAAACGCGCCCGGTTGCACAGCCCTGAATCAGTGTCATCACCCCATGGGCCATTATCCAATGCCAACGGCCATCTATCTCCCCGTTTATCCCGTCTATATGGGATGTTATACGCCCTGGGCTATGCCGGTGCATAACCAAATAAACCTGTCTGTTTGCACTTTGCCTGAAATAGCCGCTTATCCGCAAGAGAGCCGGCAGCAAGCCGTTGGCAAAGACAGGCTCCCGGTTTTTCCCGGCCGGTTCCAAGGTACCTATCGCGGCCCGCTACGCAGCAAGAAAGATATCGCTAAGCCGCCTATGCCTGTTGACTCAGCTATTGATACCGGCTCATTAAATGAAAGTAAGAAATTCATATTAAAGTGAGCGGGATAATATAAATAGCCATAGTGGTATGTGATCATGCTGCCGCTTTACCCGCCCTAATGCATTCCCGGAAGCCGGCTGGAATCAACGGCGTTTGTGCCAGCCGTCCGGCTCCTGGCAAAAACCGCAGGCATCCATAAACTGCGCCATCACCGCCAGGTCTTCGAAGTATTGGTTATTGCCTAGCCACCAATGATTGATTTCCGGCAGCAGCCGCTGCACTTCCGTCATAAGATAGAGCCCTACGCCGCGGCGGCGGGTTACCGCGCGCACCTGCGGCGCCACCAGGCGGCCTTCGTTCCATTCGTTATCAATGATCACCTGCACCGCGCCTAATAACCTGTCGTTAAAACGGGCGGCGAACACCGCGTGCGAGCCGGAAAGGCGGGCGTTGAGCAACGCGATATCGGTATTTGGCCAAATTTTCGCCAAATCAATCATATCCTGCGGGGTAAAACGGGATAACTGCTCAATAGTCAATTTCATACGTGTAATCACTTAAGACATAAAAAAATAATGTAGCGAATTTGTTGACAAAAGATTGTCTAAATCTTGCGATGATTAAAATAGCAATAAGTGATGCCCATCACAATAATTCCGGGTAAACGATCTCCCTGAATAGCCTAACCTAGCACGACCCGCTAGAAGATGATGAAAATACCGATAATAATATCATTATTTTGTGCTGTCCATGCAGGTTATTTCTGAAAGTATAAGTTGATTTACAGCATAATATTTCTGTTTAATAATATGAAAAATAAAGCTTATTAGAGAATCTTCGCAATCTGTAGGCTAAAGCATTATTACATATAATAAAAATACCAAATAGCGGTGAAAAACCGGCCAAAAAACAGGCAGCAAACACAACAAAACGGAGAACAGTGGATGAAATTCAACAAAGGCAACGCTTTGCTGGCCGGCTGTATGGCCATGGCAATGAGCCATTCCGTCTGGGCACAAGATATCAAGGTCGCCGTGGTCGGCGCAATGTCCGGTCCGGTTGCCCAATATGGCGACATGGAATTTACCGGGGCGCGCCAGGCCATTGCCGATATTAACGCCAAGGGCGGGGTAAAGGGCAACAAACTGGTGGGCGTCGAATATGATGACGCCTGCGATCCAAAGCAGGCGGTGGCGGTGGCCAATAAAGTCATCAACGATGGCATAAAGTATGTCATCGGCCATCTTTGCTCCTCCTCCACCCAGCCGGCGTCCGATATCTATGAAGACGAGGGCGTCATCATGATCACCCCGGCGGCCACCAATGCCGACCTGACCACGCGCGGCTATAAGATGATTATGCGTACCACCGGCCTGGACTCCGATCAGGGGCCGACCGCCGCGAAATACATCCTTGACGCGGTCAAACCTAAACGCATCGCCGTGGTTCACGACAAACAGCAGTACGGCGAGGGTCTGGCGCGTTCGGTACAGGACAGCCTGAAGAAAAATGGCGGCAATGTGGTGCTGTTCGAAGGGATCACCGCCGGTGATAAGGATTTCTCAACCCTGGTGGCGCGCCTGAAGAAAGAGAACGTTGATTTCGTTTATTTCGGCGGGTATTACCCGGAAATGGGGCAAATCCTGCGCCAGGCTAAACAGGCCGGACTGACCACCAAATTCATGGGGCCGGAAGGGGTAGGCAATTCCTCGTTATCCAACATCGCCGGCGCCGCCTCCGAAGGCATGCTGGTGACCCTGCCGAAGCGTTATGATCAGGTACCGTCCAACCAGCCGATAGTCGCCGCGCTGAAGGCGAAAAAGCTCGATCCCACCGGCCCGTTCGTCTGGACTACCTATGCGGCGGTACAGTCCCTGGCGGCCGGTATGGAAAGCGCCGGCATGGAACCGGCCGATATCGTCAAGGACCTGAAAGCCAGGACCGTGGAAACCGTTATGGGTCCATTGAGCTGGGATGAGAAGGGCGATCTGAAAGGATTTGAGTTCGGCGTATTTACATGGCACGCAGACGGTACTTCCACACCGATTAAATAATCTGCCGTTCCTCCCTGGTTAAAAAAATATCGCCGCTCCCGTTGGCCTCGCGTCACCGGGAGCGGCTTCGAAGGTTAAGGTATGTCCGAGCAGTTCCTTTATTTTATGCAGCAGTTGTTCAACGGCCTGACGTTGGGCAGCACCTATGCATTGATTGCCATTGGCTACACCATGGTTTACGGCATTATCGGCATGATTAACTTCGCCCACGGCGAAGTCTATATGATCGGCAGTTATGTCTCCTTTATTGTTATTGCCGCGCTGATGATGATGGGCATCGACGCCGGCTGGCTGCTGATCGGCGCCGGGTTTATCGCCGCCATCGTGATTTCCAGCGCCTACGGCTGGAGCATAGAACGGGTGGCCTATAAGCCGGTACGCTCCTCCAAGCGCCTGATTGCCCTGATTTCAGCCATCGGCATGTCTATTTTCCTGCAAAACTACGTTAGCCTGACGCAGGGTTCGCGGGATCTGGCGCTGCCGAGCCTGGCCAGCGGCCAATGGGTGCTGGGCGAAAGCAATGGTTTTGTCACCAGCATCAGCACCATGCAATTTACCATCTGGGCGGTGACCTTTGTCGCCATGCTGGCCCTGACGTTGTTTATTCGTTATTCACGCATGGGCCGCGCCTGTCGCGCCTGCGCGGAAGATTTGAAAATGGCCAGCCTGCTCGGCATCAGCACCGACCGGGTTATTTCACTGACCTTTGTGATTGGCGCGGCGATGGCGGCGGTGGCCGGCGTGCTGCTGGGCCAGTTTTATGGCGTCATCAACCCCTATATCGGCTTCATGGCCGGCATGAAGGCGTTTACCGCCGCGGTGTTGGGCGGTATCGGCAGCATTCCCGGCGCGATGCTGGGCGGGTTGATCCTGGGGGTAGCAGAGGCGCTGACCTCGGCCTACCTGAGCAGCGAATATAAAGACGTGGTCTCGTTTGCGTTGCTTATCGTGGTGTTGCTGGTGCTGCCCACCGGCATCCTGGGCCGTCCGGAGGTTGAGAAGGTATGAAGATCAACCATTTATTAAACGCGCTGTTCTGCGCGTTTATGCTGCTGGTGCTGGCCGCCTTTATGATGGGTATGCGCCTGAGCCTGGACGGTACCCACCTGGTGGTGCATAACGCCGGTGCGGTACGCTGGTATTGGATCGGTGCCGGCTGCGCGGTGGTGTTCGTGTTCCAGCTATTGCGGCCGGTTTTCCAGCATAGCCTGAAAAAAATCAGCGGGCCGTCCTGGGTATTGCCGAGCTTTGACGGCTCCACGCCGCGCCAGAAATGGCTCGCGCTGGTGATGATCCTGGCCGCCATCGCCTGGCCGTTCCTGGTATCGCGCGGCACGGTGGATATCGCCACCCTGACGCTTATCTATGTGATGCTGGGCCTGGGGTTGAACGTGGTGGTGGGATTATCCGGCCTGCTGGTACTGGGCTACGGCGGATTCTATGCCATCGGCGCCTATACCTACGCGTTGCTGAATCATTACTGCGGCCTGGGTTTTTGGGAAAGCCTGCCCCTGGCGGGGCTGGTCGCCGCCGGTTTTGGCCTGTTGCTGGGTTTTCCTGTGCTGCGCCTGCGCGGCGATTATCTGGCCATCGTTACCCTGGGATTTGGCGAGATCGTCCGTATCCTGCTGCTTAACAATACCGAGATAACCGGCGGGCCGAACGGGATCAGCCAGATCCCGAAACCCACCTTTTTTGGCCTGGAGTTTAACCGCAGCCCTCGCGACGGCGGTTGGGACACCTTCCATAACTTTTTTGGCCTGACCTACGACCCCAGCGACCGGATTATCTTTTTATATATGGTGGCGCTGCTGTTGGTGATTTTAACCTTGTTTGTGATAAACCGTCTGCTGCGCATGCCGCTGGGCCGGGCCTGGGAGGCGCTGCGCGAGGATGAAATCGCCTGTCGTTCGCTGGGCCTGAGCCCGACCCGTATCAAACTGACCGCCTTTACCATCAGCGCGGCGTTCGCCGGTTTTGCCGGGACGCTGTTTGCCGCGCGCCAGGGTTTTGTCAGCCCGGAGTCGTTTACCTTCGTCGAATCCGCCTTTGTGCTGGCCATTGTGGTGTTGGGCGGTATGGGGTCGCAGTTCGCGGTGATCCTGGCGGCCATCCTGCTGGTGGTGTCCCGCGAGCTGATGCGTGACCTGAACCAGTACAGCATGCTGCTGCTGGGCGCGTTGATGGTGCTGATGATGATCTGGCGACCGCAGGGCCTGTTGCCGATGAAACGTCCGCAGATGAAAATGAAGACCGGTAAAGGAGCGCAGGCATGACGTCCACGGCATTGCAGCCCCTGTTATCCGTTAAGGCGTTGACCATGCGTTTTGGCGGTCTGCTGGCGGTTAACCAGGTTGAACTGGAATTATTCCCCGGCGAAATCGTGTCGCTGATCGGCCCCAACGGCGCCGGTAAAACGACGGTGTTTAACTGCCTGACCGGGTTTTATCGTCCCACCGGCGGCACTATCATGCTGCGCGATCAGCATCTGGAAGGGCTTCCGGGCCAAACCATCGCCCGTATGGGGGTGGTGCGTACCTTCCAGCATGTGCGCTTATTCCGGGAAATGACGGTAATCGAAAACCTGCTGGTGGCGCAGCATCAGCATCTTAAAAGCGGCGTATTTGCCGGCTTGCTGAAAACCCGCGCCTTCCGCCAGGCGGAAGCCGAGGCGCAGGATTATGCCGGCGCCTGGCTTGACCGCGTGGGTTTACTGGAGTTGGCTAACCGTCAGGCGGGTAACCTGGCGTATGGCCAGCAGCGCCGGCTGGAGATTGCCCGGTGCATGGTGACGC
The DNA here is from genome assembly GCF_046352915.1 of Sodalis sp. C49. Lineage (NCBI taxonomy): Bacteria > Pseudomonadati > Pseudomonadota > Gammaproteobacteria > Enterobacterales > Bruguierivoracaceae > Sodalis > Sodalis sp. C49. The sequence continues at coordinate 3,944,073 of NZ_CP163303.1, forward strand.
GCCCGTCGCTGCTGATGCTTGATGAACCGGCCGCCGGCCTGAACCCGAACGAGACCGCCGAGCTGAACCTGCTGATTGCCGAACTGCGGTCACAGCATAATGTATCGGTGTTATTGATTGAGCATGATATGAAGTTGGTGATGGGTATTTCCGATCGCATTTATGTGGTTAACCAGGGCATGCCGTTGGCAAAGGGTACGCCCGCCGAGATTCGCAGTAACCCGGACGTGATTCGGGCCTATTTGGGAGAGGCCTGATGACTCAGGATACCGCTATGCTGTCATTGCACCGGGTGTCGGCGCATTACGGTAAAATCCAGGCGTTGCATGAGGTGAGCCTGCATATTAATCCGGGCGAGATCGTGACGCTTATCGGCGCCAACGGCGCCGGCAAAACCACGTTGTTGGGTACGCTGTGTGGTGATCCGCGCGCCTCCAAGGGCCGGATTATGTTTGAGGGCGGCGATATTACCGATTGGCCGACGGCGCGGATCATGCGTGCCTCGATTGCCATCGTGCCGGAAGGGCGGCGGGTGTTTTCGCGGATGACGGTGGAAGAGAACCTGGCGATGGGGGGGTTCTTTGCCGACCGTCCGCAGTATCAGCAGCGGATTAAGCGGGTGTTCGAGCTTTTCCCGCGTTTGTATGAGCGTCGTGTGCAGCGCGCGGGCACCATGTCCGGGGGCGAGCAGCAGATGCTGGCCATTGGGCGGGCGTTGATGAGCCAGCCGCGATTGCTGCTGCTGGATGAGCCTTCGCTGGGACTGGCGCCGATTATTATCCAGCAGATATTCGATACCATCGAGCAGTTGCGTCAGGAGGGGATGACCATTTTCCTGGTGGAGCAGAATGCGAACCAGGCGCTGAAACTGGCTGACCGCGGCTATGTGTTGGAAAACGGCCATGTGGTGCTGGAGGATAGCGGCGAGGCGTTGCTGGCGAACGAGGCGGTGCGCAGCGCTTATCTGGGCGGGTGAGGTTATGTTGCCGCGGCGAGGGTTTGGCTGATGCTTGCGGGGAGGTTTATGTTGCCGCGGCGAGGGTTTGGCCTGATGCTTGCGGGGAGATTTATGTTACCGCGGTGAGGGTTTGGCTGACGCTTGCGGGGAGGTTTATGTTGCCGCGGCGAGGGTTTGGCTGATGCTTGCGGGTGAGGTTTATGTTGCCGCGGCGAGGGCTTGGCTGATGCTTGCGGGGAGGTTTATGTTGCCGCGGCTGGGGTTTCGCTGACACTTGCGGGTGAGGTTTATGTTACCGCGGCGAGGGCTTCGCTTGCCATGCGTTCGGCTATTTTATGTCGTGCCGGGTGCCGGCAAGCGACAAGGAGGCCGTACCGCGACGGCCTCCTTGACCTCCGCGCGTCCGGCAGATCGTGCGCCGCTGCGCGGTGCCCGGCATCACCCATCCCGGCTTGTGGACCGCCCGGCATGCGCTCCCGGCGCAGCCCGGGCTTTCGCCGCTCCCGGCGGCTCATCCAGCCGTGACGTGCGCCGCCGGCGCACTCTATGCCGGCACCACGTCAACACCATCGCCTGCCAGCAAAACAGCGTTTTGGGGTCCTTAGCGGTATGCGCTTACCGGGAAAGGTCTCAGTATTCGTTTTGCGCTAATGTTTACAGGCTGATGGCTAATGGCTGAAAGCGTAATGCTTAATGTTAAAACTCAAAACTCAAAACTCAAAACTCAAAATTGAATGATGAATGTCATATGTCATAACTGCATAACTACATAACTGCATAACTGCATAACTGCATAACTGCATAACTGCATAACTGCATAACTGCATAACTGCATAACTGCATAACTGCATGACTGCATGACTGCATGACTGCATGACTGCATGACTGCATGACTGCATGACTGATAAGTCTCTTTCGGTATGCCTGCTTTTCGCTATGTCAGCGGCATTCCAGACCCGTTGCATTCTGTAATGGTTAACCGTATCCCGGCGCCAGACCTTATCCCAAGCATCAGCGCCGCTGTTGTTTCATAATATGCGGTGCGAACAGCGACATGGGGACCGGCATAAAGCGCGCTGACGGCGCCTGTGACCCCGGCATGAGCCGCCGGGAGCGGCGAAAGGCCCGGTAGCGCCGGGAGCGCATACCGGGCCGGTGCATCACGGGGGCACGGGCGGCGGAAGGCATCGCGCAGCGACGCGCGACCTGCCGGGCGCGCGGAGGTCAAGGAGGCCGTCGCGGTACGGCCTCTTTGTCGCTTGCCGGCACCCGGCATTCCATATAACCGCCGAACGCACGGCAAGCGAAACCTTCTCCGAAACGACATAAACCTCCCCGCCTCCCGCCTCCCGCCGTCAGTCGCCAGCAGCCAGCAGATTCATTGTGATGCTTGCCGGCCCGCCTGTAAGCTCAAAGCGCAGCGGGCCTGCCGTGCCGTGGTGCGCTCCGGTGAACTGAGACTGCCCCTTCGCCCCCATCGGCAGGCTTTCCCGCTGGGAATTAAGGGCGTTAAGCCGACTCGCCGGTTAATTCTGACACCGTCAGGCCCGCCTGGCGACGCGCTGGGCGAAGAATTCGCCGCGCGCTGTCACCCCGCTGTCATAAGGGTGTTATTTTTCTGTCATTTCAGCATGTCATGTTACAGGCCGATGAACTTTTCCGGCATTCAGGAGCATGGCATGTTGAAGCACTCAATTCGTATCGCCGCCTTAAGCGTGGCGTTGACGCTGGCCGTGAGCACCAGCGCCCAGGCAGTGACCGAAATTCCTTTCTGGCATTCAATGGATAGCGTGCTGGGCACCGAGGTGGATTCCCTGGCCGCGCGCTTTAACCAGACGCATCCTGAATATCATGTCGTGCCGGTGTACAAGGGGAATTACGAGCAGGGTCTGACGGCGGGCATCGCGGCATTCCGTACCGGCACCGCGCCGGCGATTTTGCAGGTGTATGAAGTCGGCACCGCCACCATGATGGCCAGCAAGGCCTATAAGCCGGTGTACCAGGTGTTTGAACAGGCCGGCATCAAGAATGATGAGTCGGCGTTTGTGCCCACCGTTTCCGGCTACTACAGCGACAGTAAGACCGGGCATCTGCTGTCCCAACCCTTCAACAGCTCGACCCCGGTATTGTATTACAACAAGGACGCCTTTAAAAAAGCCGGACTGGATCCGGAACATGCCCCGCAAACCTGGCAGGAACTGGCCGCGGCGGCCGCTAAACTGCGCGCCAGCGGTATGGCATGCGGTTATGCCAGCGGCTGGCAGGGTTGGATCCAAATCGAGAACTTCAGCGCCTGGCATGGCCTGCCGGTGGCGACCAAGGATAACGGCTTTGCCGGCAACGACGCGGAGCTGATTTTTAATAAGCCCGAGCAGGTGAAGCATATCCAATTGCTGTCGGACATGAACAAGAAAGGGGATTTCAGCTATTTCGGTCGTAAGGACGAGTCCACCGAGAAGTTTTACAACGGCTCATGCGGCATGACCACCGCCTCGTCAGGCTCCCTGGCCGCGATTCGCCAGTATGCCAAGTTTAATTACGGCGTGGGTATGATGCCGTATGACGCCGACGTGAAGAACGCGCCGCAAAACGCTATTATCGGCGGCGCCAGCCTGTGGGTGATGAGCGGTAAGGATGACGCGACCTATAAAGGGGTGGCGGAGTTCCTGCAGTTCCTTGCCCAGTCTGATATCGCCGCCGAGTGGCATCAGAAAACCGGTTACCTGCCCATCACCACCGCCGCGTATGAGCTGACCCGATCCCAGGGTTTTTATGACAAAAACCCCGGCGCCGATATCGCCACCCGCCAGATGCTGAATAAACCGCCGTTGCCGTTCACCAAAGGCATGCGGTTGGGCAATATGCAGCAAATCCGCACCGTGGTGGACGAAGAGCTGGAACGCGTCTGGACCGGCAAGGCCACGCCTCAGGAGGCCCTGGACAGCGCGGTTAAACGCGGCAACCAGTTGCTGCGCCGGTTTGAACAATCGCTGAAGTAAACCTCAGTTGGCGACCCGCCGCGCCGTGCGGCGGGTACATTTTTGCATTGCGGGTTGGGTTGTTTATGGCTATCGCGCCCCATCGCGGATTCAAACAACGCTGGCTGGCCTATCTTCTGGTGCTGCCGCAGTTGGTGATTACCGCGATTTTTTTTCTTTGGCCGGCGGGGACCGCGCTGTGGTATTCGGTGCAGCGGGTGGACCCGTTCGGAATAGAGAATACCTTTGTCGGCCTGGATAATTTTGTCCAACTGACACAGGATGAATATTATCTGGATTCCCTGGTCACGACGCTTATCTTCAGCGGCCTGGTGACCGGCATCGGCCTGCTGGTGGCGCTGTTGCTGGCGGCGCTGGTGGATTATGTGCTGCGCGGCAAACGTATTTACCAGACGCTGCTGCTATTGCCCTACGCGGTGGCGCCGGCGGTGGCTGCGGTATTATGGATGTTCCTGTTCAGCCCCGGGCTGGGGCTTATCGCCTATCTGCTCAATAATCTGGGGTATCACTGGAATCATGCGCAAAACAGCGGGCAGGCGATGTTCCTGGTGGTGCTGATCTCCATCTGGCAGCAGGTAAGCTATAACTTTTTGTTTTTCCTCGCCGCGCTGCAATCCATTCCGCGTTCACTGGTGGAGGCCGCGGCCATCGACGGCGCCGGCCCGGTACGGCGATTTATCGATTTATCGCTGCCGCTTATCACGCCGGTGAGCTTTTTCCTGCTGGTCATCAACCTGGTGTACGCTTTTTTCGATACCTTTCCGGTCATCGACGCGGCAACCGCCGGCGGGCCGGTGCAGGCCACCACTACCCTGATTTACAAAATCTACCGCGAGGGTTTTGCCGGCCTGGATCTCTCCAGTTCCGCCGCGCAGTCGGTGGTGCTGATGATGGTGGTGATTGTGCTGACGGTCATCCAGTTTCGTTTTGTCGAGCGTAAGGTGCGATATCAATGATAGAACATCGCCGCGGACTGGATATCTTCAGCCATTTAATACTGATACTAAGCGTTGCCGTTATTCTGCTGCCGTTATATATCGCGCTGGTGGCGGCCACCATGGACAACCGCCAGGTGTTCCAGGTGCCGTTGAGCCTGGTGCCGGGCAGCCATCTGTGGGAAAACATCCGCCATGTCTGGCAAGAGGGCGTGGGCAGCCAGGCGGTGCCGTTCAGCCGGCTGCTGTTCAATAGCTTGGTCATGGCGCTGGGAATCACCCTGGGCAAGATCAGCGTGTCGATGTTATCCGCCTACGCCATCGTTTATTTTCGCTTTCCATTGCGCAACCTGTTTTTCTGGCTGATCTTCATGACGCTGATGCTGCCGGTGGAAGTGCGTATTTTTCCCACCGTCGATGTGATAGCCAATCTGCATTTGCTTGATAGCTATACCGGCCTGACGTTGCCGTTGATGGCCTCCGCCACCGCAACATTCCTGTTCCGCCAGTTCTTTATGACCATTCCCCATGAACTGCTGGAGGCGGCGCGCATCGACGGCGCCGGGCCGCTGCGGTTTTTGTGGGATATCCTGCTGCCGCTGTCGAAAACCAATCTGGCGGCGCTGTTTGTGATCATCTTTATCTACGGCTGGAACCAGTATCTGTGGCCGATCCTGATTATCAACAACAGCGCGATGGGCACCGCGGTGGCGGGCATCCGCAGCATGATCGCCAGCGGCGACAGCGCCACGCAATGGAATTATGTGATGGCGGCGATGCTGCTGACCATGATCCCGCCCCTGGCAATCGTATTGCTGATGCAGCGCTGGTTTGTGCGCGGCCTGGTTGATAGCGAGAAATAAAACATTATGGCGAGTTTGATTTTACAAGCGGTCGAAAAGACCTATGACGGCAAGACGTCGGTGATAGCGCCCTTAAACCTGGACGTGGCCGACGGGGAGTTTATCGTACTGGTCGGGCCTTCCGGCTGCGGCAAATCGACCCTGCTGCGCATGGTCGCGGGGCTGGAGAGCGTCAGCAGCGGCGATATTTATATCGATGGCGAACGGGTGACGGAGCGTGAACCCAAGGATCGCGGCATTGCCATGGTGTTTCAGAATTATGCGCTCTACCCCCATATGAGCGTCTATGACAATATGGCCTACGGCCTGAAAATTCGCGGTTTCGGCAAACAGCATATCCAACGGCTGGTGGAGCGCGTGGCGCAGATATTGGAACTTGGGGAACTGCTGAAACGCAAGCCGCGCGAACTGTCCGGCGGGCAGCGCCAGCGCGTGGCGATGGGGCGAGCGCTGGTGCGGGAGCCGGCGGTATTCCTGTTTGATGAGCCGTTATCCAATCTTGACGCCAAATTACGCACCCAGATGCGGCTGGAATTGCAAATACTGCATCGGCGGCTGAGGACCACCAGTCTGTATGTGACCCACGATCAGGTAGAGGCCATGACGCTGGCGGAGCGGGTGATCGTAATGAACAAGGGGCGGGTGGAGCAAATCGGCACCCCGACGGAGATTTATCGCCGCCCGGCATCGCTGTTTGTCGCCGGTTTTATGGGGTCTCCCGCCATGAATTTGCTGCCGGGACGCATAAGCGAGGATGGCGGCAGCTTCCAGGTCAGCGGCGGCCCGTCGCTGCCCTTGCCCGCCGTCGGCGCGCAATGGCGCGGGCGCGAGTTGACCGCGGGTATCCGTCCGGAGCATATTGAACAGTCAGGGCGCGCAACTGACGGCCCGGCGCTGGAAATTATTTCACTTGAGCAACTGGGTGCGGATAACCTGGTCCATGGGCGCTGGGGTGGGCGTTCCATGGTGATACGACTGCCGCATGATGAGCAGCCCGCCATTGGGACGATACTTTATTTACGGTGTCCTGCCCATGCATGGCACTTTTTTGATCCCTTAAGCGGATCCCGGGTGGACTTATGACAAAAAACTGGCCTTATCCGACCATCGTCGCGCATCGCGGCGGCGGCTCGCTGGCACCTGAAAACACCCTGGCGGCCATTGATACCGGCGCACGCTATGGCCATAAAATGATTGAGCTGGATGCGAAGCTTTCAGCCGACGGACAGATTTTTTTATTGCATGACGATACGCTGGATCGTACCAGCAACGGCCATGGCATCGCCGGCCACTTTGCCTGGGACGATCTGGCGCTGCTGGATGCCGGGGCCTGGTTCAACGATAAGTTCCGCGGCGAACCCTTGCCGCTGCTGGCGGACGTTGCCGCCCGCTGCGAGCGGCATGGCCTGGCGGTGAATATCGAAATCAAACCCACCACCGGCACCGATATCGGCACCGGTCGCGCCGTGGCGCAGGCGGCGGTTCAGCTGTGGCAAGAGTGCGACGTGCCGCCGCTGTTGTCCTCGTTTTCCGTCGACGCGCTGGCGGCCGCTTTGCAGGTTGCTCCCCAACTGCCGCGCGGGTTGTTGCTGCACTTTTGGGATGATAATTGGCCGCGGCTCGCCCAGGAACTCCAGTGCAGCGCGCTGCACCTGAATCATGAAGTGCTGACTGAAGAGCGGGTGGCGAAAATCACCGATGCCGGCCTGCATATCCTGGCTTATACCGTGAATAGCCCTTATAGAGCGCGCGCCCTGCTGAGCTGGGGGGTTGATACCCTGTGTACTGACCGGATTGATTTGATCGGGCCCAATTTTGCCAATAGCTAGGCCAATAGCTAGGCCAATAGCTAGCGCCACCTTTTAGCTATGCGGGCGCGCTGACGCCTGGCATGCTGACATCCTATATCCTGCGAACCACCAGGCCGCCACCGGTAGGGTCCGCGGCATAAACCCGCACCAACCCGGGCTCCTCGCCTGACGACAGGCACCGCGAATTTCGCGCCGGGTTGACCCCTGGCTCAGGGATTTTGCTGCGGCTGTTTTAGCGGCGTGTTCTGCTGCGCCCGCTGACGATCGTTGTTAAGCTGCGATTGCAGCTGGCTGCGCTGCTGTTGCTGCTGGGCTTGCTGCTGTTGTTGCAAGCGGAGCTGCTGCTGCTGCGCGCTGGATTGCATCTGCTGTTTCAACTGTTGCTGGGCCGGGCTTTGCGCAAACGGATCGTTGCGCTGCGCGGGCGTGAGGGGTTTAACCGCCGCCGTAACCGCAAACGACGCCAGCATGACCGGCAGCAATAGCCAAAAATAGGTTTTCATGAGTGGCTCCGTGATGATGACTTTATCATTTTAACCGTTAAACGCGCCAAACGCAGGGTGAAGCGTGCGTATTTGCGTGCGGCGTCCCAGGTAAATATTGAAACTGCCGTTAAATTGGTTAATAAGTAAATAAATAAAACCATCAGGAAGAAAACCTTATGCCTATTCTTTCCTCCGGTCGCTTGTTGTCGCTGGTCCTTGCCCTGTTGCTGATCATGCCGCCTGCCGGCGCCGCGCCGTTGTCCTACGGCATTGAAAATGATATCCAGCATCCGGTGTCTGCCCGGCACGGCATGGTTTCCACGGTAGACGAGACGGCAACGGGGGTGGGGTTGGATATCCTGCGCGCGGGCGGCAACGCGGTGGATGCGGCGGTGGCGGTAGGGTACGCGCTGGCGGTAACCCACCCGCAGGCGGGCAACCTGGGCGGCGGCGGTTTTATGCTGGTGCGCACGCGACAGGGCGAAACGGTGGCGATTGATTTTCGTGAAATGGCGCCGGCCGGGGCCACGCGCGATATGTTTATCGGCCCGGACGGCAACGCCGACAGCAAACGTTCGCTGACCGGTCCGCTGGCCTCCGGTACGCCGGGCACCGTCGCGGGTATGTCGCTGGCGCTGGACCGTTTCGGCACCCTGCCGCTGGCCCGGGTGATGCAGCCGGCCATTAAGCTGGCCCGGGAGGGGTTTAGCGTTGATAAGGCCCTGGCCGACGACCTGGCCTCTTATGGCAGAGAAGCGCTTATCAACCATCCGAACAGCAAGGCGGTATTTTTTAAAGCCGACGGCCAGCCCTATGCCGAGGGGGAGAGACTCAGCCAGCCGCAGCTGGCCCACAGCCTTACGCTTATCGCCGAGCAGGGGCCGCAGGCGTTTTATCAGGGCGTCATCGCTGACGAAATCGCCGCCGAGATGCAGCGTGACGGCGGGCTTATCGGCAAGGCCGATCTCGCCGCCTACCGGGCGGTGGCGCGCCAGCCGGTATCCGGCAGCTATCGGGGATATCAGGTCTTTTCCATGCCGCCGCCTTCCTCCGGCGGCATCCATATTATCCAGATCCTGAATATCCTGGAGAATTTTGACCTGGCGCATATGGGCGCCGGCAGCGCTGACGCCATCCAGGTGATGGCGGAGGCAATGAAATTCGCCTATGCCGATCGCTCGGAATATCTCGGCGATCCGGACTTCGTCAAGGTTCCGGTCCAGGCGCTGACCAGCAAGGCCTATGCCAAAACCCTGGCGCAGCGCATCGATGTCAACCGGGCCAATCCGTCGGTCACCATCAAGCCTGGCCAGTTGCAGCCCTACGAGAGCGATCAGACCACCCATTACTCGGTGGTGGATGGGCAGGGCAACGCGGTGGCGGTAACGTATACCCTCAACACGTATTTCGGCAGCGGCATCATGGCCGGCGACAGCGGCATTCTGCTCAATAACGAAATGGATGATTTTTCCGCCAAACCCGGCGTGCCGAATATGTATGGGCTGGTGGGCGGGGACGCCAACGCCGTCCAGGCCGGTAAGCGGCCGTTGTCCTCCATGTCGCCCACCATCGTGGTAAAGGACGGCAAGACCTGGCTGGTTACCGGCAGCCCCGGCGGCAGCCGCATTATCACCACCGTGCTGCAAATGCTGGTCAATACCATCGATTTTCAGATGAATGTCGCCGAGGCAAGCGCCGCGCCGCGGTTTCATCAGCAGTGGACCCCGGACGAGCTCCGGGTGGAAAAAGGCTTTAGCCCGGATACCCTCAAGCTGCTGGGCGAACGGGGACAGCACATCAAGGTCTTGCCGGTAATGGGCAGTACGCAGAGCATCATGGTGATGCCCGACGGCACGTTTACCGGCGCCTCGGACCCGCGCACCATTGATGACCTGACCGCCGGTTATTAACGCCGCCTTGGGGCGGCACAGGCTGGGGCCGGCGGCCGGTCTCCGCCTGTGTGCTCATTAAACATCCATCTGTAAACCCGATTAATCAAAATTATCTGAACGAATCCGCTAGAATAGCGCTTTGGTTTTACAGGATAGCCCAACGTGCCGCTGCTTATCATCACCACCATTTTATGGGCGTTTTCATTCAGCCTGATCGGCGTATACCTGGCCGGACAGGTCGACAGCTATTTTTCGGTGCTGGTGCGTCTTACGCTTGCGGCGCTGGTTTTCCTGCCGTTCTTGCGCTGGCGCGGCTACCGCGTCAAGCCGCTGCTGCTGTATATGGCGATCGGCGCCTGCCAGTTGGGCATCATGTATATGATTAGCTACCGGGCCTATCTCTATCTGTCGGTGCCGGAATTTTTACTGTTTACCGTCATGACGCCCTTATACGTGACGCTGGTATACGACCTGCTGCGCCGTCGCCGGCTGCGCTGGGGATATGTGCTCAGCGCCATGCTGGCGGTGGCCGGCGCGGCTATCATCCGCTACGACGGCGTCAGTGCGCATTATTGGCACGGCCTGCTGCTGGTGCAGGCGGCCAATTTGATGTTCGCTATCGGCCAGGTGGGCTACAAACGGCTGATGGAGGTATACCCGATGCCGCAGCATACGGCGTTTTCCTGGTTTTACCTCGGTTCGTTTATCGTGGCGCTGGCGGGCTGGTGTCTGTTCGGCAATGCGCAGCAGTTGCCCGCCACCTCATTGCAATGGGGCGTGCTGATCTGGCTGGGGGTCGGCGCTTCGGCGCTGGGGTATTTTATGTGGAACTACGGCGCCACCCAGGTGGATGCGGGTACGCTCGGTATTATGAATAACTTTCATGTTCCCGCCGGCCTGCTGGTCAATTTCGCCATCTGGCAACAACAGCCGCACTGGCCGAGTTTTATCGTCGGCGCGTTGGTGATCATGGCGTCGCTGTGGGTTCACCGCCGCTGGATCGTTGGGCATCCCGCACATACGGCAAATGCGCGCAGGCATGCTGACGAGACGAGCGAATAAAGGCCTCGATGACCGGCTGGCGCTGCTCGCCGTCCCTGACCGCGGCGTAAAGCCGGCTCCACAGCCCTTTACCCAGGGTCTTGGTCACAATCAGTCCCTGGCGCTCAAAACTTTCCACCACCCAATGTGGCAGCGCGGCGATGCCCATGCGCGCCGACACCATCTGTATCAGCAGTAGGGTATTGTCCACGCTCTTGAGTACCGGACTTATGCCCGCCGGCTGCAGGAAATGCCGCCAGATATCCATACGCTGGCGCTGAACCGGGTAAATCATCAGCACTTCCTCGCTTAAATCCGCGGGCGCTATCCGCTCTTTTAACGCCAGCGGATGATCGGGCGCCAGCACCAGCCGCACTTCATAATCAAACATCGGCACATAAAACAGCCCGCTGCGCGGCAGGATATCCGAGGTCAGCACCAGGTCCAGCTCGCCCTGCTGCAGGGCGGGCTGCGGATCGAAGGTTACGCCCGAGCGAAAATCCACCAGTACCTGCGGCCATAGCTCGCGAAATTCGGTAAGCGCGGGCGTTAGCCATTGAATACAGCTATGGCACTCAATGGCCAGGCGCAGCGTGGTCTGGCGCGGCTCCAGGCAGTTTTGCAGCGCCTGCTGCACCTGGGGCAGGATTTGTTCGGCCAGCTGCAGCAGGATCTCGCCCTGAGGGGTAAAACGCAGCGGCTGGCTTTTGCGCACGAACAACCGGAAGCCCAGCCGCTGCTCCAGATCGCTGAACTGATGCGAGAGCGCGGATTGCGTCTGGTGAAGCTGCGCCGACGCGGCGGCCAGCGAGCCGCTGTTACGCAGCGCCTGCAGCGTGCGCAGATGTTTAAGTTCGATCATGAGGGTGTTTCACCTGGAAGTGAATAATTTGCGCTTGTGGATAATACAGTACATGGTGAATATGGATGTGTAAACATCCGGACGTCTAAATGGGAGAGAGCAATGGCAATTTTAAGTCACACACTGGGTTTTCCGCGCGTGGGCTTGCACCGCGAACTGAAAAAAGCGCAGGAAAGCTATTGGGCAGGGAAATCGTCGCAGCAGGACTTGCTGGCCGTGGGCCGCGAACTGCGCGCGCGCCACTGGCAACAGCAGAAAGATGCCGGCGTGGACCTGCTGCCGGTGGGCGATTTTGCCTGGTATGATCATGTTCTGACCACCAGCCTGATGTTGGATAATGTGCCGGCGCGCCATCGCGACGGCGCCAATGCGTCCGATCTTGATACCCTGTTTCGCATCGGCCGCGGCCGGGCGCCCACGGGTGAACCCGCCGCCGCCGCGGAAATGACCAAATGGTTTAATACTAATTATCACTATATGGTGCCGGAGTTTTCCCGCGGCCAATCTTTCCGCCTGGGCTGGACGCAACTGCTGGACGAAGTGGACGAAGCCCTGGCGCTGGGCCATAACGTCAAGCCGGTGCTGCTGGGGCCTGTCAGCTATCTGTGGCTGGGTAAGGTAAAGGGTGAAGCCTTCGACCGCCTGTCGCTGCTGACCGGAATATTGCCGGTGTATCGCCAGGTACTGGCGGAGCTGGCTAAACGCGGTATCGAATGGGTGCAAATCGACGAGCCGGCGCTGGTATTGGAACTGCCGCAGGCCTGGCGTGACGCCTATCAAACCGCCTATCAGGATTTGCAGGGATCGGTCAAGCTGCTGCTGACCACCTATTTCGACAGTATCGGCCACCATCTGGACCAGATTCGCGCGTTGCCGGTCCAGGGCCTGCATGTAGACCTGGTGGCGGGCAAGGATAATCTTGCTGTACTGCACGCGCAGTTGCCGGCGGACTGGCTGCTGTCGCTGGGCATCATCAACGGCCGCAACGTCTGGCGCGCCGACCTTGCCGCCTGCCTTGAGCGCATCCAGCCGCTGGCCGGCCAGCGCCCGCTATGGGTGGCAACCTCTTGTTCGCTGTTGCACAGCCCCATAGATTTAAGCGTCGAGACCCGTCTGGACGACGAGGTGAAAAGCTGGTTCGCCTTTGCCCTGCAAAAATGCGCCGAGCTGGGACTGCTGCGGGCGGCGCTGGCGCAGCCCGATGACGCGCATCTGCGGGAACTGGCGCAATACAGCCAGCCTATCCGCAATCGCCGTCATTCCAGCCGGGTCAATAATCAGCAGGTCAGCGCCCGCCTGGAAAAAATCACCGCGCAGGACAGCCGGCGCCAACAGCCTTATACGCAGCGCGCCCAGGTGCAGCGCCGGCGTTTTGACCTGCCGGCATGGCCGACCACTACCATAGGTTCATTCCCGCAAACCGCCGATATCCGCGGCCTGCGCCTGGACTTCAAACGCGGGCGCCTGGATAAAGCGCGCTACCGCACCGGGATTGGCGAGCATATTAAACACGCCATCGCCGAACAGGAACGCCTGGGGCTTGATGTGCTGGTGCACGGCGAGGCCGAGCGCAACGATATGGTGGAGTACTTCGGCGAACATCTGGACGGCTTTGTCTTTACGCAAAACGGCTGGGTGCAAAGCTACGGCTCCCGCTGTGTAAAACCGCCGATTATCATCGGCGATATCAGCCGCCCGTCGCCCATCACCGTGGAATGGGCGCAGTATGCCCAGTCGCTGACCGACAAGCCGGTGAAAGGCATGCTTACCGGTCCGGTGACCATCCTGTGCTGGTCGTTCCCGCGCGAGGATGTCAGCCGTAAGACGATTGCGCGCCAGATAGCTTTGGCGCTGCGCGATGAAGTGGCGGATTTGGAGCAGGCGGGCATCGGCATTATCCAGATCGACGAACCGGCGCTGCGTGAAGGGCTGCCGCTGCGGCAAAGCGAGTGGCCGGCCTACCTGGCATGGGCGGTGGAGGCCTTCCGTTTGAACGCCGCGGTGGCGCGCGACGACACCCAGATCCATACCCATATGTGCTACTGCGAGTTTAACGACATCATGGATGCCATTGCGGCGCTGGACGCCGATGTGATCACCATCGAAACTTCGCGTTCGGATATGGAGCTGCTGGAAAGCTTTAAGGAATTTGATTATCCCAATGAAATCGGACCCGGCGTTTATGATATCCATTCCCCGAACGTGCCGAGCGAGGAGTGGATCGTCACGCTGCTGCGCAAGGCCGCCGAGCGTATTCCGGCGGAACGCCTGTGGGTCAATCCGGATTGCGGACTTAAAACCCGCGCCTGGCCGGAAACCCGCCAGTCACTGGCGAATATGGTCAGCGCCGCGAAACGACTGCGCGCCGAACAAAGATAAGCCAATTAAGAGGCGCCTTCCGGCGCCTTAATTTATTTCACGCCGTACTTATCAAACCATGCCAGCATACGCCGCCAGCCGTCGATGGCCGACGGCGCATGGTAACTGGCGCGGTAATCGGCATTAAACGCATGTCCCGCATCGGGGTAGACCATAATCTCCGCAACCGCGTTGGCGGCGCTGACCGCCTGGCGCATGGCATCAATACTCGCCTGCGGAATACTGGTATCCTGCCCGCCGTACAAACCCAGCACCGGCGCGGTGAGCTCCGCGGCGACATCCACCGGATGGCGTGGCGTAGTCAGGGTTTTGTCACCCACCAGTTTGCCATACCAGGCCGTCGCCGCCTTGAGCTGCGGATTATGGGCGGCATACAGCCACGCGATTCGCCCTCCCCAGCAAAAACCGGTGATCGCCAGGCGCCGGCTGTCGCCGCCATGGCGCGCCGCCCAGTGCGCGGTATGATCCAAATCGGCCATCACCTGAGAATCCGGTACCTTGCTGACCAACTGTTGGAATAATGTAGGAATATCATCATAAGCGCTCGGATCGCCCTGGCGGAAATAAAGCTCCGGGGCCACGGCCAGATAGCCCTGTTTTGCCAGGCGGCGGCACAGGTCGCGGATATGCTCATGCACGCCAAAAATTTCCTGGACGACCAGCACTATCGGAAAGCGTTCGCCATCCCCGGCGGGACGCGCCATATAGGCCGGCATTTCCTTACCCTGGGTGGTAATCGTCGTCATGGCCGCAATCAGCCCGATGTCGTCGGTATGGATCGCAGAGGAAGCCGGTGTACCGGCGGCCGGCGCAAATCCGGCGCGGGAGGTTACCGAAGCGATGGTGTCGTCAGGAGTCATGGGGCTACCTTGGTTATCCAGTGATTGCAGCCCTTATTATAGTCAAGTCGGCGGGTTATTGAACCGTCGAGACCGGCCATTTTTTTGCATGGAAAAGCTTTCTAAATAGGTGATAAATATCACGTCACCCGCGAAAAAAGCTTTTTTTTAAAGTTTTTATGGTTTTTGTTAGTTAAGGTCAGCTTGGTTTAACAGATAAGAATATTTTAAGTATTTAGTTTATCTATTGCTTCTGACAGGAATATTTCAATATGGTTAATATGGACACTGTATATATAAATCACCACCCCCCCGCCTTGGCGGATGGCTTTCTTCACCTCCGTGGATCACATTGCCTTGATAGATTAAAAAGCAGCCTAAAAGAGATTGTGAATAGCGTAATAAGCATGGCCAATTCATTTTATTATATAAGCCAGATCGCCTTCGCTGCCGAACATTTATGTGAGCGAATGTATTTCCGTAAAATGTCAACTCTTATGAAATGCGTAGGAAATGTGACTCATTTTTGCGCTAACGGGGGCCTTTTTATGCAGAAAATGCCGGCAATAGGCGGGTTCGCCCTAAATGCAACCGAGCATTATCCGGGCCATGGCCCTAGAAATCAGGATATGCCCCTTGTCGGCATAATTAAATTTATCACCCATAGCCATTTGCCTGATCTTATTAATAGAATAGTAAACCCCGAACATGAGAAAGCATCTTGCGTCCCGTTGAGTATGGCCGAACTGGTGAGCAAGAGCACACATGATATTATCAATCTCGTTGAGAAAGAAAAAAACGACTATGAAAAAGGTCTGTTTTTTTTAAAAGTATTGCAGAAATCAGTGGCTTTTTTTATTCAAGCGAAAAATTTAATAGATAATATAGTGGCCGCATTCAAATTCCTAAGCGGTAAGATAAATACAGCTATTGAGCGTGCAGTTTTGACGATAAAAGATCTTATCATCAATCCTTTTTTTGATGCGCTGAAAAATATGACGCAAAAGATATTCCTCTTGCTCAGCCACCTTTTTATGCGGCCATCGAGGCAATAAAGATGATTTTGACGTGGTAATAATAACGCAAAGCGTGAATAAATTATTTATATTCACGTACTAAAGTTTGCAGGATGAGACAAATTCTGCCGGGTGTTTTTACAATTTTAAAGGTTTTTTCATGACGATATCCATTGCCCATCTACCCCCACCGGTGGCGATCGACGTAAACGCCGCCGCCGATAACGCCCCCAGCGGTTTGGCGGGTATGCTGAAAATGGTCAGGAACAGTGTCGACACCCTGTCCACCCTCGCGCCGCAACTGGTCACACTCATGCAGGGCGCGGCGCTCGGTTGCGCCGTTATCGGGCTCGGGTCCAGTCCCCTGGCCGCTTCATTCGCGGGAGCCGGGAGGGCATTCGTGATTGCGGGAACGGTAAGCGGTTCGATGGCTATCCTGGCCAAAGTCTATGATTATCTTGCCGACGCGGTGCAAAAAGGCGCATCGCCCCTACTGGAGGAAATAACCTCTTTCTCCCGGGAAACGTTATACCCTATGCTGCAAACCTGCCTTGATAAAGTGAGCGAGATGATGAATGTCGGCGCGGGAGTCGTTCGTGAGTACTTAGCGGCATGTATTAGTGAACATCCCATAATCAACTATCTGCTGATAACCTTCTCTATGTCCTAACGTGTTTGGGGAGGGGGATATAGAGCTGATTTCCCCGGCCGGTGAGCCTCCTTTCGGGGAATGGCTCTCTCTATAAATATCTCGGCCGGTTTGGGCGCCATTAATCTTACTTATATAGCGCCCAATAAAAATAGCATTAAATGAAAATTGTCTTTGACGAAAATGCAACGTTCATTCAAAGTGCTGCGCTTGAATTATATTCCGTATTCTCATTTTTTGCATTTCACTACCCAGAAAAAGGATATTTCCTTTTATGATAGCCAAGAAACTATTATCAGGAGTAATTAATAGCTATGTTAAAAGGGCAGGCCTTATCAAATTCCATGTCACGGGAGAATTGTCATGTATATCTCTGCCAGTCATTCCATGCCAGACAGTACTGTAGTCCCAAAAACCACTGAACAAAACAGCGGTCCGGGCAAAAAGATATTAGCCTATCCTGTTGTCGGGGTTAAAAACGCTCCGGAGGCCTCCGCCACCTCGCCCTTTACGGCCGTCGCCCGCTTCGCGCAAAAAATAGTTAACGCCAGCGGGCTGACGAAACTGGTCTCGGGGCTTGCCGGCGTCGGCAACGCGGTGGGGCGCCTGTTCGGTATCGGCCGCGAGGTCTCGTCAGTCGCGTCTTTGTTTGCTACAGGAATAAAAGTTGCGCAATACGGCGTCCAGAAACTGCTGTATGAGGTGATGTCCCTGATGAAAGAGCAGGCGTGGACCATAATCGGTACCTGGCTGAGGGGAATCATCGACGATGGGGGGCATATGACGCCTTATGAGGTCTTCGCCAGCCTGATTACGGCCATTCGGGACAATGAGAAAATGAAGCTATTGTTCCATGAGGTGGCGACGGCTTAGCCTGTCTCAGTGAATGTGACATGCCACCGGACAATGGCGGATAAAAAATGGATAATGTCGATATTATCTGCGTGCTAACATTTTATTCTCAGAGGTATCTGCCATGTCCGCTTCCGATGTCTTTCATCTTGGCCTGACGCATGCCGATCTGCGCGGCGCCACCCTGGCCATCATTCCCGGCGATCCGCAGCGGGTGGAGAAAATCGCCCGTTTGATGGACGATCCCGAGCCGCTGGCCAGCCACCGCGAATTCACCTCCTGGCGCGCGGGTCTTGCCGGTCAGACGGTGATTGTCTGTTCCACCGGCATCGGCGGCCCGTCCACCTCCATCGCCGTCGAGGAATTGGCGCAATTGGGCATCCGGACATTTTTGCGGGTGGGCACCACCGGCGCCATACAGCCGCAAATCCCGGTAGGGGATGTGCTGGTGACCACCGCCGCGGTGCGACTCGACGGCGCCAGCCTGCATTTCGCGCCCATGGAATATCCCGCGGTGGCCGATTTCGACTGTACCACCGCGCTGGTGACGGCGGCCCGGCGACTCGGGGCCGGGGTCCATATCGGCGTTACCGCCTCGTCGGATACTTTTTATCCGGGGCAGGAAAGGTATGACACCTTTTCGGGACGGGTGGTCAGCCGCTTCAAGGGGTCCATGCGCGAATGGCAGGAAATGGGGGTGATGAATTATGAAATGGAATCCGCCACCTTATTGACCATGTGCTCCACCCAGGGGTTACGCGCCGGCATGGTGGCGGGGGTGATCGTCAACCGCACCCAACAGGAAATCCCCGACGCGTTGACGATGCAGCAAACGGAAAGCGCGGCGGTAAGCATTGTGGTTGAAGCCGCCCGGCTGCTGCTTGCCTGAGCCTTTTTCGCGGCCGGGATAAAGTTCCCGGTCGTTTGCCCCCGGTTTAATCTACCCGCGCTTTGTCATGGCATCATAGGATACAAACTCCCCCTACCGGTCTTCCCGGTACTTTACCGCCCTGCGCCAAGGGAGCCGCCTTGTCATTGGATGAAATCATTGCCCATACCACCGAATTTGTCCGCCAGCAGCAATTCTGGGCCATTCCGCTCGTGTTTATTCTCGCTTTTGGCGAATCCCTGGCGTTTTTATCGCTGCTGCTGCCCGCCACCGTCATTTTGCTGGCGCTGGGCGCGCTTATCGGCGAGGCCGGCATTGCTTTCTGGCCGGTCTATGCCGCGGCGGTGGCCGGGGGTTTTTTTGGCGACTGGCTCTCCTATTGGCTGGGATATCATTACCAGGAGCGGCTGGAGCATCTCTGGCCGTTTTCCCGGCATCCCCATATGCTGGCGCGCGGGCAGGCCTTTTTCGACCGCTGGGGTATCGCCGGCGCCTTTTTCGGGCGTTTTTTCGGCCCGCTGCGCGCGGTGGTGCCGTTGGTAGCCGGCATTTGCGGCATGCCCAGATTCTATTTCCAACTGGCCAATCTCGGCTCGGCCGCGGTCTGGGCTTTCGGCCTGCTGGCGCCCGGGGCATTTGGCATCCAATGGCTTAGCCGCTTCATCGGCTGATAAAACCCGCTGGACATCTATACAGTTCGCCCTTAACGTGGCAGTCAGTATTGTTTTAGGCGGAGGTAACATGGATTTCAGCCTGTTTTACGGCCTGGGCGGCTTGGCAATCGGGGTGCTGGCCGGTCTGCTTATCACCGCGACCCGTTATCAGCGGCAGCAGGGGCGCGCTGAGGCGGAGCTGCGCCTGCGCACGCAATCTCTGGCGACGGCGCAGCAGGAGGTGGAACGTGCGCAGGCCGCTTATCGCCAGTGCGAGCAGCAGCTGCGCGCCGCTGAGCGGGAGATGCGCGATCTGTACGGGCGTCTCGCCACCGCCGAGGAACGGCTGGCGCCGTTGGCGCACTGGCGCGGCGAATGCGAGCAACTGAACCAGGAATTGCGGGCGCAGCGCGAGGTGAACAGCGCGCAGGAAGCGGAACTGCGCGAAGTCACCATTCGCCTGGAGGAAACCCGTCTGGCCGCCGAGGAAAAACAGCGCCTGCTGGTCAACAGCGAGCAGCGGCTGGCGGCGCAGTTTGAAAACCTGGCCAACCGGATCTTCGAACAAAGCGGGCGTAAAGTGGATGAACTCAATCGGCAAAGCCTGGATTTGCTGCTTATCCCCCTGCGCGAGCAGTTGGACGGCTTTCGCCGGCAGGTCCAGGACAGTTTCGGGCAGGAGGCGCGCGAGCGCCATACCCTCACCCATGAAATCCGCAGCCTGCAGCAGCTTAACGCCGAAATGGCGCGGGAAGCGGTTAACCTTACCCGCGCGTTGAAAGGCGATAACAAAACCCAGGGCAATTGGGGCGAGGTGGTATTGAGCCGGGTGCTGGAAGCCTCGGGACTGCGGGAAGGGTATGAATACCAGACCCAGGTGAATATCCAGGTCGATGCTGACCACCGCATGCAGCCCGACGTGATCGTGCGCCTGCCGCAGGGCAAGGATGTGGTCATCGACGCCAAAATGTCCCTGGTGGCGTATGAACGTTTTTTCAACAGCGATGACGACCTGGAGCGCCAGGCCGCGCTGCTGGAGCATATCAATTCGCTGCGCGGGCACATGCGTTTGCTCGGCAGAAAAGATTACCAACAATTGCCTGGTTTACGCTCGCTGGATTATGTGTTGATGTTTATCCCCGTCGAACCGGCCTTTATGCTGGCTATAGATAAGCAGCCGGAGCTGATTGGCGAGGCGCTGAAGCAGAATATCATGCTCGTCAGCCCGACCACGCTGCTGGTGGCGCTGCGCACCATTAATAACCTGTGGCGCTATGAGCACCAGAGCCGCAACGCGCAGCATATTGCCGAGCGGGCGGCGCGGCTGTACGACAAAATGCGGCTGTTCGTCGACGATATGACCGCCGTCGGCCAAAGCCTGGACAAAGCGCAGGCAGTCTATCGCCAGGCCATGAATAAACTGGCGCAGGGGCGTGGTAATCTCATCAGCCAGGCTGAAGGGTTCAGGGCGCTCGGCGTTGAAATCAAACGTCCGATCAATCCGGTCCTGGCGGAGGAATCCGGGCGCCAACCCTATACCGACCCGCCGGGGGAAGGGGCGGTCTCAGGGCTGTATGACGATGACGGCGCGCTGTCCGCGGACGAAGCGGGCGGGCGCGGCGGCGATCTGAAACCCGGCGGGGATGAATTAACGCCGCCGGTTGACGGGGACGCCCCGGCGGCGGAGACTTCGCACCGGGAGCAGGAAGAATACCCGCTCAGGTAGGGGGTGTCGGAGTGGGGCTTTCAGCCCGCTTCTGTTACACTTCTCTGATAACTGATCAAGCAGGGCATAAAAACATGGCAGATGAAGACCAGCGTGAAACGACCCATTTCGGCTTCCGCACCGTTGCTAAGGACGAGAAGGCGGTCATGGTGGCGGATGTCTTTCATTCCGTTGCGGCAAAATATGATTTGATGAATGACCTGATGTCGTTTGGCATCCACCGTCTGTGGAAACGTTTCGCCATTCATTGCAGCGGCGTGCGCCGCGGGCAGAAGGTTCTGGATCTGGCCGGCGGTACCGGCGATCTGACCGCCAAGTTTTCCCGCCTGGTGGGCGAGGAGGGCGAAGTGGTGCTGGCCGATATCAATGATTCCATGTTAAAGGTGGGCCGCGAAAAGCTGCGTAATAAAGGCATCATCGGCAACGTGCGTTATGTGCAGGCCAATGCCGAGGCATTGCCGTTCCCGGACGACACCTTCGATTGCATCACCATCTCGTTCGGATTGCGTAACGTGACCGAAAAAGAGCAGGCGCTGCGCTCCATGTACCGGGTGCTTAAGCCGGGCGGACGCCTGCTGATCCTGGAATTCTCCACGCCATTGTTCAAGCCGTTGAACAAGGCCTACGACCTCTACTCCTTCCATGTCTTGCCGCGCATCGGCGAGATGGTGGCGCGCGACGCCGGCAGCTACCGTTACCTGGCCGAATCCATCCGCATGCATCCGGACCAGGAAACGCTGAAAGCCATGATGCTGGACGCCGGTTTTGACAGCGCCGAATATTTTAATATGACCGGAGGTATCGTTGCCCTGCACCGCGGTTACAAATTCTGATCGGGAAATGACATGCTGATGTTATTGATTACCGCAACGCTTGAAACCGCGCTGAAACGCCTGCTGTATAAAGATGGGTTTTTGAAGCCGGCGCGCCAGCGCCTGAAGGGCAAGGTGCTGCGCTTTGAGCTGGCCGAACTGGACAGCCCGGTTATCCTGGTGTTCGGCGAGAGCCAGGCGGATGTATTGTCCGCCTGGGACGGACCGGCCGACTGTACCGTCAGAACGCACTTCTCCGCCCTGCCGGCCCTGCGCCGGCGCCAGCAGTTGCCGTTATTAATCAAACAAGGCTCACTGGACGTAGACGGGGATTTGCAGGTGGTGCAGCAGTTTGTCGCGCTGCTGGACATGGCCGAGGTAGACCCGGCGGAGCTGCTGGCGCCTTATGTGGGCGATATCGTCGCCGAAGGCTTGACACAAAAATTACGCGCCCATGCCTGCGGGCTGCGACGGCGCCTGGGCGAACAGCAAACCCGGCTGGGCCAGGCGGTAACCGAGGAGTGGCGCTTATCGCCTTCCTCCCTGGAGCTGGCGTGGTTCAGTGACGAAGTCGATGCGATAGACCGCGCTGGGGCCGCCTTAACGGCCCGCCTGGCAAAACTGGAGTCCGGCCGATGATTGTGGGAGAACTGCGTCGCCTTTATTTTATCGTGCGGGTGCTGCTCAGTTACGGGCTGGACGAGCTGATTCCCAAAATACGCCTCACCCTGCCGCTGCGCCTGGGACGCCGGCTGATATTCTGGCTTCCCAATGAGCATCTGGATGAGCCGTTGGGGGTCCGGTTGCGCCTGGCGCTTCAGGAACTGGGGCCGGTTTGGATCAAGTTCGGCCAGATGTTGTCGACCCGGCGTGATTTGTTTCCCCCGGTGATTGCCGATCAGCTGGCCATGCTGCAGGATCGGGTCAAGCCTTTCGACGGCGCGCTGGCGCGCCAGCATATTGAAAAAGCCATGGGACAGCCGCTTGAGGCCTGGTTCGATGATTTCGATCAGGTCGCCCTGGCATCGGCTTCCATTGCCCAGGTGCATACCGCGCGTTTAAAAGAAAACGGCAAAGAGGTGGTGATCAAAGTGATCCGCCCGGATATCATGCCGATGATCAAGGCCGATATGCGCCTGATGTACCGCCTGGCCAGCTGGCTGCCCCGGCTGTTGCCGGACGGCCGCCGCCTGCGGCCGGTGGAAGTGGTGCTGGAATATGAAAAAACCCTGCTTGATGAACTGAACCTGCTGCGCGAAACCGCCAACTGCATCCAGCTGCGGCGCAACTTCGAGAACAGTCCGATGCTGTATATCCCCGAGGTTTACCCGGATTATTGCAGTGAAACCATGATGGTGATGGAGCGCATCTACGGTGTGCCGGTTTCCGACGTGGCGGCGCTGGAAAAACAGGGAACCAATATGAAATTATTGGCGGAACGCGGCGTGCAGCTCTTCTTTACGCAGGTGTTTCGTGATAGTTTTTTTCATGCGGACATGCATCCCGGCAATATTTTCGTCAGTTTTGAACATCCGGACGACCCGCAGTATATCGGGATAGATTGCGGCATCGTCGGCTCGCTGAATAAAGAAGATAAGCGCTATCTGGCTGAGAATTTTATCGCTTTTTTCAATCGCGATTACCGTAAGGTGGCGGAACTCCATGTAGATTCGGGCTGGGTGCCGCCCGATACCAACGTGGAGGATTTTGAGTTTGCCATCCGTACCGTATGTGAGCCCATATTCGAAAAACCCCTGGCGGATATTTCCTTCGGCCACGTCTTGCTGAATCTGTTCAACACCGCCCGGCGTTTTAATATGGAAGTGCAGCCGCAGCTGGTATTGCTGCAAAAAACGCTGCTCTACATTGAGGGTATCGGCCGCCAGCTTTATCCGCAGCTGGATTTATGGAAAACGGCCAAACCCTTCCTGGAAACCTGGATCAAGGATCAGGTGGGTATCCCGGCTATTTTGCGGGCGATGAAGGAAAAGGCGCCGTTCTGGGCGGAAAAACTGCCCGAACTGCCGGAACTGATTTATGAAGGATTCAAGCATCATAGATCGCTGCAAAAGAGCGTCGACAAGCTGACCGTCGAGCTAAAAGGACAGCACGTCCGGCAGGGGCAGGCGCGGTTTTTATTCGGTATCGGCGCCACGCTGCTGCTGTGCGGTACTTTTCTATTATCATTGGGCAACGAGATGTCATCGTTTCCCGCCTGGTTAATGGCTGCCGGCATAGTAAGCTGGATCGTTGGCTGGAAACGCACTGCGTAAATTTTGCGGGTCCGGCAAAATCCGGTAACTCGAATTAACCCCTAAACAGAGGTAATATCATGGGCGGCATCAGTATTTGGCAATTATTAATTATCGCGGTCATCGTGGTGCTGCTGTTCGGCACCAACAAGCTGCGCGGCATGGGCGCGGATTTGGGCGCGTCCATCAAGGGCTTCAAAAAGGCCATGAACGATGATGACAAACCTGCTCCGCGGGACACGGATAAAACCGGCCAGGATGCTGACTTTGCGGCGAAGACCATCGCACAACCGCAGCAGCCTCAACCCCAGCAATCCCAGCCGCAGCCGCAGCAATCCCAGCCGCCGCAGCAACCCCAGCCGCAGCCGCAGCAATCCCAGCCGCCGCAGCAACCCCTTCAGCCGCCGCAGCAACCCCTTCAGCCGCAGCCGCCGCGGCCGGACGAAACGGTAAACAAAGACAACAAGCAGGTATAAGCTGTGTTTGACATTGGATTTGGTGAGCTGGCCCTGGTGTTCGTGATTGGGCTTGTGGTTCTCGGCCCCGAGCGTTTGCCCGTGGCCGTGCGTACCGTGGTCGGTTGGGTCAGGGCGCTACGCTCGCTGGCCTCCACGGTACAAAACGAATTGAGCCAAGAGCTTAAGCTGCAGGAATTGCAGGACAGCCTGAAAAAAGTCGAGCAGGCCAGCAAGGATAACCTGTCGCCGGAACTGAAAGCCTCAATGGAAGAGCTGCGCGAAGCGGCCGATTCCATGAAAAAAAGCTTTCACAGCAAAATGGTTCCCGATAACGAGACCACGCCCCAGACGATCCATAACCCGTTGATAACCGATCCGGAAGCGATTCATGACGGCGTGACGCCGGCGGAAGGCGCAACCCAGGCAGAAGCGCCGCCGATGGCGCCGGCGGCGACACCCGGACCGATGACGGCCGAAGCGCCGACAACGTCCCAGCCGGCCCAGGCCGAAGCGCCGACAATGTCCCAGCCGGCCCAGGCCGAAGCGCCGACAACGTCCAGGCCGGCCCAGGCCGAAGCACCGCCGGCGACGCCCACGCCGGCCAATAACGGCCCGTTCCCACATGATGCTACCCTGCTCCGGCACGGACAGGCTCCGGCGCCGGACAGCGCGGCCGCCCCCACACCCCTTAAAAATAATGATCGCGAATAATGGCCGTTGAAGATACCCAACCGCTTATCAGCCATTTAATCGAGCTGCGTAAGCGTTTACTGTACTGCATTCTCAGTGTGCTGGCGGTGTTCCTGGCGCTGGTCTATTTCGCCAATGATATCTATCAGATCGTTTCGGCACCTTTGATCAAACATTTGCCGGCCGGCGCCAGTATGATCGCAACCGATGTGGCGTCGCCGTTTTTTACGCCTATCAAGCTGACGATTATCGTTTCGGTATTTGCTTCCGCGCCCCTGCTGCTGTACCAGGTCTGGGCCTTTATCGCGCCGGCGTTATATAAGCATGAACGGCGTCTGATGATGCCGCTGCTGTTCTCCAGCACGCTGTTGTTTTATGCGGGCATGGCCTTTGCTTATTTTATCGTCTTTCCACTGGCCTTCAGCTTCTTTGCCCAAACCGCGCCGCGCGGGGTGTTGATCGCCACCGACATCAATAATTACCTCGATTTTGTCATGGCGCTGTTTATGGCCTTCGGCGTGTCGTTCCAGGTGCCGATAGCCATAGTGCTGTTATGCTGGACCGGCGTGGTCACACCCGACGATCTGAAGAAAAAACGGCCTTATGTACTGGTCGGCGCCTTTGTGGTCGGTATGCTCTTGACGCCGCCGGACGTTTTTTCCCAAACGCTGCTGGCGATCCCGATGTACCTGCTGTTTGAAATCGGCCTTTTTTGCGCCCGGTTTTACGTCGGCAAAGGACGGCGCGGCCAGGAGGGCACATCGGACGACAATACCGAAGATCCCCAGGATGGGGACTAAGCGTCGTTTGTCAGCTTCTGAACCGCCCTTTCGGGCGGTTCTGGTTTTAAACAGAATAATCTAAACGCCGCCAGCGTCACGGACGGCGTTATTCAGGAGAAAGACTATGAGCACTGTATTTGGCAACTTCCCCCATCGCCGCCTGCGCAGGGTGAGACGCTATGATTTCAGCCGCCGCCTGGTG
Source organism: Sodalis sp. C49 (assembly GCF_046352915.1). NCBI lineage: Bacteria > Pseudomonadati > Pseudomonadota > Gammaproteobacteria > Enterobacterales > Bruguierivoracaceae > Sodalis > Sodalis sp. C49. The sequence continues at coordinate 3,970,118 of NZ_CP163303.1, forward strand.
GCGGAAAACCATCTGTCCGTCAATGATCTGATTTATCCGGTATTTGTCATGGAAGGCAAACAGCGCCAGCAGGAAGTGCCGTCCATGCCGGGAGTGTATCGCATGACGCTTGATCTGCTGATCAAGGAAGCGGAAGCGGTGGCCAAGCTGGGTGTGCCGGTGCTGTCGTTGTTTCCGGTTATTGAAGCGCCCTACAAATCGCTGCTGGCGGAAGAAGCCTATAATCCCGAGGGCCTGATTCCGCGCACTATCCGCGCGCTGAAAGACGCGGTACCGGAATTGGGGCTGCTGACCGATGTCGCGCTGGATCCCTACACGACCCATGGCCAGGACGGCATCATCGACGACCAGGGTTATGTGATTAACGACATCACCAAGGAAATCCTGGTGCGCCAGGCGCTGTGTCACGCCGAAGCGGGCGCGGAAATCGTCGCGCCCAGCGATATGATGGATGGGCGCATCGGCGCGATACGCGAAAAATTCGAGCAGCAGGGATTGGTCAACAATCAGATCATGGCGTATTCGGCGAAATATGCGTCTTGCTATTACGGCCCGTTTCGCGATGCGGTAGGCTCAAGCGCCAACCTGAAGGGCGGCGATAAAAAAACCTATCAAATGGATCCGGCCAATAGCGACGAAGCGTTGCAGGAAGTGGCGCAGGACCTGCAGGAAGGCGCCGATATGGTGATGGTGAAACCAGGCATGCCTTATCTGGATATGATCCATCGGGTGAAGGAAACCTTCGGCGTGCCGACCTTTGCCTATCAGGTGTCCGGCGAGTATGCCATGCATATGGCGGCGATCCAGAACGGCTGGCTGCAGGAAAAGCCGGCCATCATGGAATCGCTGCTGTGCTTCAAGCGCGCCGGCGCCGACGGTATCCTGACCTACTTCTCCAAACGCGTCGCCCAATGGCTGCATGACGATCACCTGAGGCGCTGAATAAACAAGCCGCTCCTTCGCAACGCGTCAGCGGGCGGCTTAGTCCTCAGGGGCTAATTCCCGGCGGTTTATCAGGCTACAAAATCTTTTGAAACTGTTTGTTGTCTATGCTTTGACAGACCTGTTTGTTGAGGAAATTGAGCAGCAGCATGGAGCGCGCTTCGCCGTCGGGCTCGCTATAAATCGCCTGGAGCCCTTCGAAGACGCCGTCGGTAATCACGACCAGATCGCCGACATACGGCGTTTGCGGGTCGGTCACCCCTTCGTAGGCATGATCGCGCAGCTCCTCGATAACCTCGGCCGCAATGGTCACCGGCAGGTTGCCGAAACGCACGAAATGGCTCACGCCGCGGGTGGCGCTGATGGTGGTGGTATGGATACGTTCCGGATCAAACTCAATAAACAGATAGTTGGGAAACAACGGTTCGTTGACGGTCGTGCGTTTGCCGCGGACGATTTTTTCCAGGGTGACCATTGGACTCATACACGCCACCGCCTGTCTTTCCAAGTGCTCTTTCGCCCTCATCATCTGGCCGCGTTTACAATACAATAAATACCATGCTTCCATAATCTGATGCACCCCTATCTCCGGTGGCCCAGCATAACAAAGGCCTCCCTAAATAAATAGCGTGACATTATTATAGGCCGCAGCGCGCGGCGCATAAAAAAACAGCATATTTACCATCAATTTTGACAAAAGGGCGGCATGGCTGTTAAACAGACTTTATAATGCAAATATAACCCGGCATCCGATGACGCTATGAAATACCGAGACTTGCGCGATTTTTTATCCTTGCTGGAACAGCGGGGAGAATTGAAACGAATCACCCTGCCCATTGATCCCTATTTGGAAATGACGGAAATCGCCGACCGTACCCTGCGCGCGGGCGGGCCGGCGCTGCTGTTTGAACACCCCAAAGGCTATGCCATGCCGGTGCTGTGCAATCTGTTCGGCACGCCGGAACGGGTGGCGCTGGGCATGGGCCAGGAGAGTGTGGCGGCGCTCAGGGAGGTGGGGGAACTCCTGGCCTTCCTGAAAGAACCGGAGCCGCCAAAAGGCTTTCGCGATCTGCTGGATAAGGCGCCGAAATTCCGCCAGGTGCTGAATATGCCGACCAAACGGCTTAGCTCCGCGCCGTGCCAGGAGCAAATCTGGCAGGGCCAGGATGTCGATCTCGGCCGTATTCCCATTATGCACTGCTGGCCGGGCGACGTGGCGCCGCTTATCACCTGGGGCCTGACGGTCACCCGCGGACCGCACAAGGAACGCCAGAACCTGGGCATTTACCGCCAGCAGGTGCTGGGTAAAAACAAAGTCATCATGCGCTGGCTGTCGCATCGCGGCGGCGCGCTGGACTTCCAGGAATGGCGCGCGGCCCATCCGGGCGAACGCTTTCCGGTGGCGGTGGCGCTGGGCGCCGATCCGGCCACCATCCTGGCCGCCGTCACGCCGGTGCCCGACAGCCTGTCCGAATATGCGTTCGCCGGCCTGCTGCGCGGCTATAAGACCGAGGTGGTAAAGTGCATCTCCTGCGATCTCGAGGTGCCCGCCAGCGCCGAAATCGTGCTGGAAGGATATCTTGAACCGGGTGAAACGGCTCCCGAAGGCCCTTATGGCGATCACACCGGCTATTATAACGAAGTGGATGAGTTCCCGGTATTCACCATTACCCATATCACCCAGCGGCGGAACGCCATTTATCATTCCACCTACACCGGCCGGCCGCCGGATGAACCGGCGGTCATGGGCGTGGCGCTTAACGAAGTCTTCGTTCCCATTTTACAAAAACAGTTTCCGGAAATCGTCGATTTTTACCTGCCGCCCGAAGGCTGTTCCTACCGCCTGGCGGTAGTGACCATCAAGAAACAATATGCGGGCCATGCCAAACGGGTCATGATGGGGGTGTGGTCGTTTCTGCGTCAATTCATGTATACCAAATTTGTCATCGTATGCGATGATGATATCAACGCGCGTAACTGGCAGGATGTTATCTGGGCCATTACGACCCGGATGGACCCCGCGCGCGATACGGTGTTAATGGAAAATACGCCGATAGATTACCTGGATTTTGCCTCGCCGGTTTCCGGATTGGGTTCAAAAATGGGAATGGACGCCACCAACAAATGGCCGGGGGAAACCTCGCGCGAGTGGGGCACCCCGATTCGCATGGACGACGGGGTTCGCGCCCGCGTTGATGCGTTGTGGGACGAACTGGCCATATTAAAAGACAGTGGTAAAGGGCGATGATAGTTACAGCCCTCCATTCCATTTTGCTTATTAGCCCGACAGAGGGAATGCATGACAACATTGACCTGTAAGGTCACTTCCGTGGATGCCATCACCGATACGGTATATCGGGTATGCCTGGTCCCGGAAGCGGCTTTTAGTTTTCGCGCCGGTCAGTATCTGATGGTAGTGATGGATGAACGCGACAAACGCCCCTTTTCCCTGGCGTCGACGCCCATGGAGAACGCGATAATCGAGCTGCATATTGGGGCTTCTGAACTGAATCTGTATGCGATGGCCGTTATGGATCGCATCTTGAAAGATCGTGAAATTACCGTCGATATCCCGCATGGCGAGGCTTGGCTGCGTGACGATACCGAGCGGCCCATGGTCCTTATCGCCGGCGGCACCGGTTTTTCTTATGCCCGCTCAATCCTCCTGACCGTGCTCGCCAATCAACCTGAGCGGGAAGTGGCTATTTATTGGGGCGGCAGGGAGTTGCAACATCTCTACGATCTGGGCGAACTGGAAGCGCTGACCCTGCTGCATCCGCGCCTGAAAGTGGTGCCGGTGGTCGAACAGCCGGACGAAAACTGGCAGGGCCGGACCGGAACGGTGCTCAGCGCGGTGCTGCAGGACTACGGTTCCCTGGCGGCGCACGATATCTATATCGCCGGCCGTTTCGAAATGGCTAAAATCGCCCGCGAGCGTTTTTGCGCGGAACGCGACGCCATTCCCGGCCGGATCTTCGGCGATGCGTTTGCCTTTATCTGATCGCTGCGGCGGGAGGGTTCATCCGCCGGGACGCTATGCTAAGATGGCGGCAATTGCGCGGTAAAATAAGGTCAGACCATGGAATCTTTTTCTACTCTTTACCAGGACCATCTCGCGACGCTGCAAAAACGCACGCGCGAGGTGCTGGCCCTGCATAACCTGGATGCGCTGCTGATCCATTCCGGCGAACCGATCACGGCGTTCCTCGACGACCATGATTACCCTTTTAAGGTCAATCCACAGTTCAAGGCCTGGCTGCCGGTCACCGGCGTGCCGCATTGCTGGCTCTGGGTCGACGGCGTCAATAAGCCCAAACTTTGGTTCTATGCGCCGGTCGATTATTGGTACAGCGTCGAGCCGTTGCCTGAGAGTTTCTGGACCCCTTTCATCGATATCATCCCGATTGCGAATCCCGACGATATCGGTTCATTGCTGCCGTCCGGACGCGGCAACGCGGCCTATATTGGCTCGTCGCCGCAAAGGGCGTCGTCCCTGGGCCTGAAAGCCGACCAGCTTAACCCCCAACCGGTACTGGATTATTTCCACTACCACCGCGCCTATAAGACCGATTACGAGCTGGCCTGTATGCGCGAGGCGCAAAAGACCGCGGTCATAGGGCATCGGGCGGCGCATGAGGCCTTTCAGGCCGGCATGAGCGAGTTCGATATCAATATTGCTTACCTGTCGGCAACCGGCCATCGTGATATCGATGTACCCTACGGCAACATCATTGCCCTGAATGAGCACGCCGCGGTATTGCACTACACTAAACTCGATCAGCGCCTGCCCGAGCGGGTACACAGCTTCCTGATTGACGCCGGTACCGAATACAATGGGTATGCGGCCGACCTGACCCGTACCTACGCGGCGCAAAAAGATTCCGAGTTCGCTCAGTTGGTCGCCGCCATGAATACCGAGCAGCAGGCCCTTATCGGTACCATGGAGGCGGGCGTCAATTACATTGAATATCATATCCAGATGCACCGGCGCATCGCCCGTCTGCTGGCCCGGTTTGATCTCGTGACCGGTCTTGATGAAGAGACCATGGTGAGCGAAGGCATCACCGGCCCGTTCCTTCCCCACGGGCTGGGACATCCGCTTGGGCTGCAGGTGCATGACGCCGGCGGCTTTTTGCAGGACGATCGCGGCACCCGCCTGGCGGCGCCGGCCCTGTACCCTTATCTGCGCTGTACCCGCGTTATGGAACCGCGCATGGTGATGACCATCGAACCGGGTTTCTATTTTATTGAATCACTGCTTGCCCCGTGGCGCGCGGGCAGCTTTAGCCGGCATTTCAACTGGCGGCGCATCGAACTGTTTAAACCCTATGGCGGTATCCGTATCGAGGATAATATCGTTATCATGGATAAGCAGATCGAAAATATGACACGCAATCTGAAACTGGCATAATGCACGCCTATTTTGTTCCCGCGGCGCCGGTAACGGCGTCTATGGAGATCAAAAAAAGCCGCTTTATCACCCTCCTTGCCCCCACCCCGGGCATCGAGGCCGCCAGGGAGCTGATCCGGCAAAGCCGCTGCGAGCATCCCGGGGCGGCCCATCATTGCTGGGCGTATATCGCCGGGCCTCCGCAGGATTCGCAACAGCTTGGTTTTTCCGATGACGGCGAGCCGTCGGGAACCGCCGGCAAACCTATGCTGGCGCAACTGATGGGGTCGGGACTCGGCGAGATTACCGCGGTGGTGGTGCGTTACTATGGCGGCATCAGGCTTGGCACCGGCGGGCTGGTGAAGGCCTACGGCGGCGGCGTGCGGGAGGCGTTACAACGCATGGCCCGCACGCAGAGGGTTCCCCAGGCCGAGTTTATGGTGTCATGTCGTTATGAGCAGCAGGCCTGGATTGACGCGGTGGTCAACCAGACCGGGGGACGCGTCGTCCAGTGCGATTATGGCGAATCCATTATACTCAGGGTAGCCATTCCTATCGCCCGGGTCGCAATGGCCGAGGAAAAGCTGCGCGATCTCAGCCGGGGGGCATTGCAATTAGCGCCCGTTGCGCAATAGCTCCATACCCGGCCACAGTTAAATAAAATATTAAGGATCGTGCTGAAATGCATTTTCGCGCCATAACCCGTATTGTCGGCCTACTGGTCATGCTCTTCTCGGGAACGATGATTGTTCCCGGCCTGGTGGCGCTGATCTACCGTGACGGCGCCGGCAGCGCTTTTACGCAAACCTTTTTTTTCGCCCTATTGATTGGATTGGTATTATGGTTGCCCAATCGTCAGCAGAAACATGAGCTGAAATCACGGGAGGGGTTTCTGATAGTCGTCCTGTTCTGGACCGTATTAGGCAGCGTAGGGGCCTTGCCGTTCTTGTTTGCCGAACATCCCGATTTGTCGGTAACCGATGCGTTTTTTGAGTCGTTTTCCGCCCTGACCACCACCGGCGCCACCTCCCTGGTGGGGCTGGACGGCCTGCCCAAGGCCATCCTGTTCTACCGCCAGATGCTGCAGTGGTTCGGCGGCATGGGTATCATCGTACTGGCGGTGGCGATCCTGCCGATTCTCGGCGTCGGCGGCATGCAGCTTTACCGCGCCGAAATGCCCGGCCCGCTGAAAGATAACAAAATGCGACCGCGGATCGCCGAAACCGCCAAAACGTTATGGCTTATCTATATCACCCTGACCATCGCCTGCGCGCTGGCGCTGTGGGGCGCGGGCATGTCGGTTTTCGATGCCATCAGCCATAGCTTTTCCACCATTGCGCTGGGGGGCTTTTCCACCCACGATGCCAGTATCGGCTATTACAACAGTCCGATGATCAACACCATCGTAGCGGTGTTCCTGCTGATTTCCGGCTGCAACTACGGTCTGCATTTCGCCGTGCTGAGCGGCCATAACCTGCGGGTCTACTGGCGCGATCCGGAATTCAGGATGTTTATCAGCGTGCAGTTTATCCTGGTAATGGTGTGTACGCTGATCCTCTGGCGCTACGATGTGTACCAAAGCGGCTTGCAAACCCTCAACCAAGCCTTTTTCCAGGTGGTTTCCATGGCGACCACTGCCGGCTTTACTACCGACAGCATCGCCCGCTGGCCGTTGTTCCTGCCTATTTTGTTGCTTTGCTCGGCATTTATCGGCGGCTGCGCCGGTTCGACGGGCGGCGGTTTGAAAGTAATCCGTATCCTGCTGCTGTACCTGCAGGGTTCGCGGGAACTGAAGCGATTGGTCCATCCCAACGCCGTCTATACTATCAAGCTCGGCAACCGTGCGCTGCCGGAGCGTATCCTGGAAGCGGTCTGGGGGTTCTTTTCCGCGTATGTATTAGTCTTTATCGTCAGCATGCTGGCGATTATCGCCACCGGCGTTGATAATTTTTCCGCCTTTGCCGCCGTGACCGCGACGCTGAACAACCTGGGTCCCGGCCTGGGGGTGGTGGCGGAAAATTTCTCCTCCATGAACGCGGTGGCGAAATGGATTCTGATCCTGACCATGCTGTTCGGCCGCCTGGAGGTCTTTACCTTGCTGGTATTGTTTACCCCGACGTTCTGGCGCGAATAACCGAGGATTTGTTATGTACACTCTGATTCTGTATTCCACCCGGGATGGGCAGACGCTGAAAATCGCCCGGTTTATCGCCGAACGCCTTATCGCGGATAATCACGCCTGCGATGTTGTCGACCTGGGCCTGGCTGGGCAATGCGATTTGCAACGTTACGATCGGGTGCTGATCGGGGCCGCGATCCGCTACGGACATTTTGCCGCCGAGCTGCATGATTTTATCAAACAGCACCTGGATTGGCTTAACCGGTTGCCCAGCGCGTTTTTTGCCGTCAACCTGACCGCCCGCAAAGCGGATAAACGCACGCCGCAAACCAATGCCTATACACGCAAATTTCTCGCGGCTACGCCCTGGCGACCGGATAGTTGCGCGGTTTTCGCCGGTGCGCTGCGCTATCCGCGCTACCGCTGGTTCGATCGTGTCATGATCCAGCTGATCATGCGCATGACCGGCGGCGAAACCGACAGCACAAAAGAAGTGGAATATACCGACTGGCAACAGGTGGGCGATTTTGCCCGCGGTTTTGCCGGGTTAACCGGTAAAAACGGGCTCAAGTCACGAGAAACGCATCAGTTTGTCGAAAATTAAACCAATCAACTTAAAATAAGCAATTAGCGCTTGTCACGCTGCGGGAATTCCCTATAATGCGCCTCCACTGACCGGGAACAAACGCTAACGCGACGCCGGGTCGGGAAGGGAAAAGCGCCCGGTACGGGCAAATAAAAGCTTGACTCTTCAACGGGAAAGCGTAATATACGCAACCCGCGCCGGGTGAGTTTTGTTATCACGCTGGCCATGCTCTTTAACAATTTATCAGACAATCTGTGTGGGCACTCACAAGACCGTATCGAAACACAAAAATACCAAGTCTTGAAGAGTGAACAAACAGTTAATTCATAAGATTAACAGTATGACAATCTTTGAGCATCAAGCTTTTAATTGAAGAGTTTGATCATGGCTCAGATTGAACGCTGGCGGCAGGCCTAACACATGCAAGTCGAGCGGCAGCGGAAAGTAGCTTGCTACTTTGCCGGCGAGCGGCGGACGGGTGAGTAATGTCTGGGGATCTGCCTGATGGTGGGGGATAACTACTGGAAACGGTAGCTAATACCGCATAACGTCGCAAGACCAAAGTGGGGGACCTTCGGGCCTCACGCCATCGGATGAACCCAGATGGGATTAGCTAGTAGGTGAGGTAATGGCTCACCTAGGCGACGATCCCTAGCTGGTCTGAGAGGATGACCAGCCACACTGGAACTGAGACACGGTCCAGACTCCTACGGGAGGCAGCAGTGGGGAATATTGCACAATGGGCGCAAGCCTGATGCAGCCATGCCGCGTGTGTGAAGAAGGCCTTCGGGTTGTAAAGCACTTTCAGCGGGGAGGAAGGCGACAAGGTTAATAACCTTGTTGATTGACGTTACCCGCAGAAGAAGCACCGGCTAACTCCGTGCCAGCAGCCGCGGTAATACGGAGGGTGCGAGCGTTAATCGGAATTACTGGGCGTAAAGCGTACGCAGGCGGTCTGTTAAGTCAGATGTGAAATCCCCGGGCTTAACCCGGGAACTGCATTTGAAACTGGCAGGCTAGAGTCTCGTAGAGGGGGGTAGAATTCCAGGTGTAGCGGTGAAATGCGTAGAGATCTGGAGGAATACCGGTGGCGAAGGCGGCCCCCTGGACGAAGACTGACGCTCAGGTACGAAAGCGTGGGGAGCAAACAGGATTAGATACCCTGGTAGTCCACGCTGTAAACGATGTCGATTTGAAGGTTGTGGCCTTGAGCCGTGGCTTTCGGAGCTAACGCGTTAAATCGACCGCCTGGGGAGTACGGCCGCAAGGTTAAAACTCAAATGAATTGACGGGGGCCCGCACAAGCGGTGGAGCATGTGGTTTAATTCGATGCAACGCGAAGAACCTTACCTACTCTTGACATCCAGAGAAGTTTGCAGAGATGCGAACGTGCCTTCGGGAGCTCTGAGACAGGTGCTGCATGGCTGTCGTCAGCTCGTGTTGTGAAATGTTGGGTTAAGTCCCGCAACGAGCGCAACCCTTATCCTTTGTTGCCAGCACGTAATGGTGGGAACTCAAAGGAGACTGCCGGTGACAAACCGGAGGAAGGTGGGGATGACGTCAAGTCATCATGGCCCTTACGAGTAGGGCTACACACGTGCTACAATGGCGCATACAAAGAGAAGCGAACTCGCGAGAGTAAGCGGACCTCACAAAGTGCGTCGTAGTCCGGATTGGAGTCTGCAACTCGACTCCATGAAGTCGGAATCGCTAGTAATCGTGGATCAGAATGCCACGGTGAATACGTTCCCGGGCCTTGTACACACCGCCCGTCACACCATGGGAGTGGGTTGCAAAAGAAGTAGGTAGCTTAACCTTCGGGAGGGCGCTTACCACTTTGTGATTCATGACTGGGGTGAAGTCGTAACAAGGTAACCGTAGGGGAACCTGCGGTTGGATCACCTCCTTACCGAAATAGATACTAGATTGTGTAGTGTCCACACAGATTGTCTGATAACTGTAATGAGCAAACAGCTCGTATGGTTTTTTTTGCGAAGCAGCACTGCTTCGTGATCCTATCTTTGTCCCCTTCGTCTAGTGGCCTAGGACACTGCCCTTTCACGGCGGTAACAGGGGTTCGAACCCCCTAGGGGACGCCATATCCCGCTGTCTATTTCAGAGCACACTCTTATGAGTATGCTGCGAAATACATGCTCTTTAACAATCCGGAACAAGCTGAAAATTTGAAAAAAACATGCTGAGCAAAATCAGTATGCGATTCTCTCAAAGCAAGCAAACCTAATAAGGTCGCCGTGTCGATGGTGACCTTGTTGAGGGATGAGCGAGAAAGTCCCGGCCAAGGCGCACGGCGCGCAGCCAGCGGAGTGGACTCAATGTCCATGAGCATGGCGAGCACCGCGCAACACCGGCAGGGGCCTTTCGCAGCCATTCCGAAGACACTTTAGGGTTGTGAGGTTAAGTGAATAAGCGTACACGGTGGATGCCTAGGCAGTCAGAGGCGATGAAGGACGTGCTAATCCGCGAAATGCGCCGGTGAGCTGATATGAAGCGCTATCAGCCGGCGATGTCCGAATGGGGAAACCCAGTGCAATTCGTTGCACTATCATTACGTGAATCCATAGCGTATTGAGGCGAACCGGGGGAACTGAAACATCTCAGTACCCCGAGGAAAAGAAATCAACCGAGATTCCCCTAGTAGCGGCGAGCGAACGGGGAACAGCCCAGAGTCACCATCAGCATTTGCATCAGGAGAACGGTCTGGAAAGTCCGGCAACACAGGGTGATAGCCCCGTATCCGAAGGTGCAAGTGCTGTGAGCTCGATGAGTAGGGCGGGACACGTGATATCCTGTCTGAAGATGGGGGGACCATCCTCCAAGGCTAAATACTCCTGACTGACCGATAGTGAACCAGTACCGTGAGGGAAAGGCGAAAAGAACCCCGGCGAGGGGAGTGAAATAGAACCTGAAACCGTGTACGTACAAGCAGTGGGAGCCTTGATTTATCAGGGTGACTGCGTACCTTTTGTATAATGGGTCAGCGACTTATATTCTGTAGCAAGGTTAACCGTATAGGGGAGCCGTAGGGAAACCGAGTCTTAACTGGGCGTTAAGTTGCAGGGTATAGACCCGAAACCCGGTGATCTAGCCATGGGCAGGTTGAAGGTTGGGTAACACTAACTGGAGGACCGAACCGACTAATGTTGAAAAATTAGCGGATGACTTGTGGCTGGGGGTGAAAGGCCAATCAAACCGGGAGATAGCTGGTTCTCCCCGAAAGCTATTTAGGTAGCGCCTCGTGAATTCATCTTCGGGGGTAGAGCACTGTTTCGGCTAGGGGTCCACCCCGGATTACCAACCCGATGCAAACTGCGAATACCGAAGAATGTTACCACGGGAGACACACGGCGGGTGCTAACGTCCGTCGTGAAGAGGGAAACAACCCAGACCGCCAGCTAAGGTCCCAAAGTCATGGTTAAGTGGGAAACGATGTGGGAAGGCACAGACAGCCAGGATGTTGGCTTAGAAGCAGCCATCATTTAAAGAAAGCGTAATAGCTCACTGGTCGAGTCGGCCTGCGCGGAAGATGTAACGGGGCTAAACCATGCACCGAAGCTGCGGCAGCGGACATATCACTTAAGACAATTGTACGGAAAAACGATTGACGGAGCGCAGCGACGTCAATGCGTTCATCACGTCGAGTTGACTTAAGGATATGTCCGTTGGGTAGGGGAGCGTTCTGTAAGCCTGCGAAGGTGGCCTGTGAGGGCTGCTGGAGGTATCAGAAGTGCGAATGCTGACATAAGTAACGATAAAGCGGGTGAAAAGCCCGCTCGCCGGAAGACCAAGGGTTCCTGTCCAACGTTAATCGGGGCAGGGTGAGTCGACCCCTAAGGCGAGGCCGAAAGGCGTAGTCGATGGGAAACAGGTTAATATTCCTGTACTGGGTGTGACTGCGAAGGGGGGACGGAGAAAGCTAGGTTCGCCGGGCGACGGTTGTCCCGGTTTAAGCGTGAAGGTGGAAAGAGCAGGTAAATCCGCTTTTTCATTCAACACTGAGGCGTGATAACGAGCCACTACGGTGGTGAAGGAATTGATGCTACGCTTCCAGGAAAAGCCTCTAAGCTCCAGGTCACATCGAATCGTACCCCAAACCGACACAGGTGGTCAGGTAGAGAATACCAAGGCGCTTGAGAGAACTCGGGTGAAGGAACTAGGCAAAATGGTGCCGTAACTTCGGGAGAAGGCACGCTGGCATTAGGTGGAGGGACTTGCTCCCCGAGCTGAAGCCAGTCGCAGATACCAGCTGGCTGCAACTGTTTATTAAAAACACAGCACTGTGCAAACACGAAAGTGGACGTATACGGTGTGACGCCTGCCCGGTGCCGGAAGGTTAATTGATGGGGTTATCCGTAAGGAGAAGCTCTTGATCGAAGCCCCGGTAAACGGCGGCCGTAACTATAACGGTCCTAAGGTAGCGAAATTCCTTGTCGGGTAAGTTCCGACCTGCACGAATGGCGTAATGATGGCCAGGCTGTCTCCACCCGAGACTCAGTGAAATTGAACTCGCTGTGAAGATGCAGTGTACCCGCGGCAAGACGGAAAGACCCCGTGAACCTTTACTATAGCTTGACACTGAACATTGAGCCTTGATGTGTAGGATAGGTGGGAGGCTTTGAAGTGTGGACGCCAGTCTGCATGGAGCCAACCTTGAAATACCACCCTTTAATGTTTGATGTTCTAACTCCGGCCCATAATCTGGGTCGAGGACAGTGTCTGGTGGGTAGTTTGACTGGGGCGGTCTCCTCCTAAAGAGTAACGGAGGAGCACGAAGGTTAGCTAATCACGGTCGGACATCGTGAGGTTAGTGCAAAGGCATAAGCTAGCTTGACTGCGAGAGTGACGGCTCGAGCAGGTGCGAAAGCAGGTCTTAGTGATCCGGTGGTTCTGAATGGAAGGGCCATCGCTCAACGGATAAAAGGTACTCCGGGGATAACAGGCTGATACCGCCCAAGAGTTCATATCGACGGCGGTGTTTGGCACCTCGATGTCGGCTCATCACATCCTGGGGCTGAAGTAGGTCCCAAGGGTATGGCTGTTCGCCATTTAAAGTGGTACGCGAGCTGGGTTTAGAACGTCGTGAGACAGTTCGGTCCCTATCTGCCGTGGGCGTTGGAAGATTGAGAGGGGCTGCTCCTAGTACGAGAGGACCGGAGTGGACGCACCACTGGTGTTCGGGTTGTCATGCCAATGGCATTGCCCGGTAGCTACGTGCGGAAGAGATAACCGCTGAAAGCATCTAAGCGGGAAACTTGCCTCGAGATGAGTCTTCCCTGTGGCTTTAAGCCACCTGAAGGGACGTTAAAGACGATGACGTTGATAGGTCGGGTGTGTAAGCGCAGCGATGCGTTGAGCTAACCGATACTAATGACCCGTGAGGCTTAACCTTACAACACCTAAAGTGTTTGACGCGAAGAGAGCGTTGCCCCCAGGGGCGGCGAGAGAATTTTCAGCGAAGTTCCGGATAAAGGCCGATGGTCATCAGAAGCAGGATGACGGTTGGTAAACGAATTTGCCTGGCGGCACTAGCGCGGTGGTCCCACCTGACCCCATGCCGAACTCAGCAGTGAAACGCCGTAGCGCCGATGGTAGTGTGGGGTCTCCCCATGCGAGAGTAGGGAACTGCCAGGCATCCATTAAGACCAATACCTTGAGCGAAGCGAAAGGCGTTGTGAAGTAACCCTGGCAGTTCGCTACTCGAGTCAGAGAGCAGGACAACAGGCGGAGCCTGTTGAACGCCGCTTGCGGCGGCCCGAAGGGGGCCTGACGCAGTCAGGCATCAACTGCCAGGCATCCATTAAGACCAATACCTTGAGCGAAGCGAGGGGCGTTGGTCAAGCACCGCAAACGGTTTTAACAGGCGTTGACCCCGCAAATGTTATGTTTGGGTGTAGTACCGAATCGTGGTGCGGTAGTTCAGTCGGTTAGAATACCGGCCTGTCACGCCGGGGGTCGCGGGTTCGAGTCCCGTCCGCACCGCCACCCTATTTAGGGGCGTAGTTCAATTGGTAGAGCACCGGTCTCCAAAACCGGGTGTTGGGAGTTCGAGTCTCTCCGCCCCTGCCAGATAAAAAAAAAGCCCTTCGCTTACGCGAGGGGCTTTTTTCGTCTGCATTACTGTAAACGCAACGCAGTCCATCCCCTGGCGTTGGGACTATTGGGCGTTAAAACGCGCTTTATTTGCTCGTTTTCACTCAATAACGCAATCTTCGATTATATTTCCCGGACGTTTTTTTGACGACCGGCAGTGTGCGGTGACTCATTACAGAAATGGGCTTCATTGTCCTAATAAATATTGGGGATAAATAATCCTGCCAGCATTTTTATCCGGGTATTTATTAAATAACTCTTGGCCGGTTTAACGCCATCCTGCCCACAATTTTTCTCGTTGCCCGCTGGGAATAGCTGCACCGCGCGGCTGAAAGATAAAAGCAAAATTATCCATATAAAAAAATTGATTCAGCTATGGTAATTCTAGTTATCGGAAAAATGCCACAATCCCACCCTGCGCACCATCGTTAAATACACCCTCTCTCTTCTGATGAAGACATAAAAAACACCAGCTGATTTATACATAGCCGCGCCCATGTTACGGGTAAAGCAGAAAAAACAGATGGCGTGTAATTGCTTATTAATAAAGCAATTATGTCGTCATACTCTCTGGGACTGGACAAAAATATATCCATAAGATACAGATTTAAATAAAGAAGTTGCTGTTAGACCCGGCTCTTATTTATCAAAAGTGTGATGCGCCCCGATATAAAAAAGCGGTTTTTTGTTTAGTTTTATTATTGCTATCAAACTAATGATACCAGCACATTTTATGATTATAAGAGGATGATGACTATGTGGAAGCGTTTACTTTTAGTGTCCGCCATTTCTGTCGCCATGTCTTCAGTGGCTTTTGCCGAGTCGTTGACCGTCGGTTTTTCGCAAGTGGGTTCTGAATCGGGCTGGCGCGCGGCGGAAACGTCGGTGGCGAAAAGTGAAGCCCAGAAGCGCGGCATTACCTTAAAAATTGCCGACGGGCAGCAAAAACAAGAAAACCAGATTAAGGCGGTCCGTTCATTTATTGCCCAAGGCGTCGATGCCATCTTTATCGCGCCGGTAGTTCAGACCGGTTGGGAGCCGGTACTGCAGGAAGCCAAGAGCGCCAAGATCCCGGTATTCCTGCTCGACCGGGCTATTAAAGTGAAAGATGATTCTCTCTATTTAACGGTGGTTACCGCCGATAACGTGCTTGAAGGCCAATTGATTGGCGACTGGCTGGTCAAGACCGTGGGCGATAAACCCTGTAATGTGGTGGAATTGCAGGGAACCGTGGGTGCAAGCGTCGCCATCGACCGTAAGAAAGGTTTTGCCGACGCCATTGCCAAGGCGCATAACATCAAAATCATTCGTTCCCAGTCCGGTGACTTTACCCGCAGCAAAGGGAAAGAGGTCATGGAAAGCTTTATCAAGGCCGAAAACAACGGCAAAAATATCTGTATGGTCTTTGCCCATAACGACGATATGGCGATCGGCGCCATCCAGGCCATTAAAGAAGCCGGCCTGAAACCGGGTAAAGATATTCTTACCGGCTCCATCGACGGCGTTCCGGATATCTATAAAGCCATGCTTGCGGGCGAGGCCAACGCCAATGTGGAGTTAACGCCGAATATGGCCGGACCGGCGTTTGACGCCCTGGCGAAATACAAAAAAGACGGCACCAAGCCCACCAAAATCATCAAGACGGAAAGCAAACTGTTCCTGCCGGCCGATGCCCAGGCCCAATTGGATAAGAAAAGCGGCATGGGTTACTAAAGCTCAGGGGATCCTGCCGGCAGCGATGGGGATTAAGCCTGCGTCCGCGTAGCCAGGGAGCGACCTGGATCGGCGCAAAAAGAAATATGTTGTAAACGCGTCCCTGGGATTGGGGTTTTGGCGCCAAGACCCCAGCCGCCAGGGCGCATCTCTACCCTGTTGTTTGCATGCACTCCAGGCGCATTGGTAGCTGGCGAATAGCATCCATTTCTTTTACCCCAATAATGACCGTTAACCTTCAATACCGGGGCACAGGGGCGGGGTGTAACGGTACTGATAGCGTGTTTATCCGGCTACGTCTTTAGGAGTATTTACCGTGGGTATTATCGATAGTCATGATGATGTATTACTCAACATTACCGGCCTGAGCAAAACTTTTCCCGGCGTAAAAGCGTTAAACAACGTGTCGTTAACTCTCAATCGCGGCGAAATCATGGGATTGCTCGGCGAGAATGGCGCGGGGAAATCAACCCTTATCAAAGCGTTAACCGGTGTTTACCAACGTGACGGCGGTACGATTAACCTGGATGGACAAGATATTCATCCCAAGAATACCGCCCATGCGCAAGAGCTTGGCATCGGCACCGTGTACCAGGAAGTCAATCTGCTGCCGAATCTGTCGGTGGCGGATAATTTATTTATCGGTCGCGAACCGCGACGGTTTGGTTTTATCGATCGTAAAGAGGTTAATCGCCGCGCGGAAATCTTACTGGCGGGTTATGGTTTTGCGCTGGACGTAACGGAGCCGTTGGGGCATTTTTCCGTGGCGATGCAGCAGATCGTGGCCATTTGCCGGGCGGTGGATCTGTCGGCCAAGGTGCTGATCCTGGATGAGCCGACCGCCAGCCTGGACGCCAACGAAGTCGAGATGCTGTTTACCATTATGCGCCAGCTGCGCGACCGGGGTATCAGCCTGATCTTTGTGACCCACTTTCTCGACCAGGTCTATAAAATTACCGATCGCATCACCGTGCTGCGCAACGGCGAGTTTGTCGGCACGCGTTATACCCGCGAATTGCCCCATATTGAATTGATCAAGATGATGTTGGGTCGTGAACTGGATGAGCATGCCTTGCAGCGCGCCGGCCGTACCCTGCATAGCGAGAAGCCGGTGGCGGCCTTTGCCGGTTATGGCAAGAAAGGCACGATCGCTCCCTTTGATTTGGAGGTCAGACCGGGCGAGATCGTCGGGCTTGCCGGATTGCTGGGGTCGGGGCGTACCGAAACCGCCGAAGTGATTTTCGGCATTCGCCCGGCGGATTCGGGCACCGCCTGGATCAAGGGCACCGAGCGGGTGATCCGTTCGCCCAACCAGGCGGGAAAGCTGGGACTGGGCTTCTGTCCGGAAGATCGTAAAACAGACGGCATTATCGCCGCCGCCTCGGTGCGGGAAAATATTATCCTGGCCCTGCAGGTACAGCGCGGATGGCTGCGGCCCATCCCGCGCAAGGAACAAAATAACATTGCCGAGCGTTTTATCCGCCAACTGGATATCCGCACGCCCAGCGCCGAGCAGCCGATTGAGTTCCTGTCCGGCGGCAATCAGCAAAAGGTGCTGCTGTCGCGCTGGCTGCTGACCAAACCGCAGTTCCTGATCCTGGACGAACCGACACGGGGCATTGATGTGGGCGCCCATGCCGAAATCATCCGTTTAATCGAATCCTTGTGCGCCGATGGGCTGGCCCTGCTGGTTATCTCCTCAGAGCTTGAAGAACTGGTGGGTTATGCCGACCGGGTTGTTATTCTGCGCGACCGGAAACATATCGCGGATATTCCGCTCGATAAGCTATCGGTGAGCGCCATTATGAATGCCATTGCCGCCTAAGGAGCGTGACTGTTATGTCTGGTTCAATGTCATCCGATACTAAAGTCGTTGTCGCCAAACGCTGGCCGGTGGGAATGCCGCAGCTGGCCGCGTTGGTGGTTGTGTTAGTGGTTGACAGTATTGTCGCCAATAATTTTTTCTCCATCCATATCCAGGATGGACGGTTGTTCGGCAGTCTCATTGATATCTTAAATCGCTGTGCGCCGGTCGCCCTGCTGTCCATCGGCATGACGCTGGTTATCGCCACCGGGGGGATCGACCTGTCGGTGGGCGCCGTCATGGCCATCGCCGGCGCGGTGACCGCGACGTTAACCGTACAGGGCTATAGCCTGACGGTTATCATCCTGGCGACCCTGGGCGTGGGCGTGCTGTCGGGTTTATGGAACGGCGTCCTGGTGGCGCTGCTGAAAATACAGCCCTTCGTGGCAACGCTTATCCTGATGGTGGCCGGGCGCGGCGTGGCGCAGCTGGTGACCGAAGGCCAGATCATTACTTTCAACAATCCGTCGCTGTCCTGGATCGGCAGCGGCTCGCTGTTCTATTTCCCCGTGCCGGTGTTTATTACCCTGATTACGCTGGTACTGGCCTGGCTGCTGACGCGCAAAACCGCCCTGGGATTGTTTATCGAGGCGGTGGGCATCAATATCCGCGCGGCCAAGAATGCGGGGGTGAAGACACGGGTTATCGTCATGTCTACTTACATCCTGAGCGGCTTATGCGCCGCGGTCGCCGGACTGATCGTCACCGCCGACATTCGCGGCGCGGATGCCAACAATGCCGGCCTGTGGCTGGAACTGGACGCTATTCTGGCGGTGGTGATCGGCGGGGCCTCGCTGATGGGCGGGCGTTTTAACCTGTTGCTGTCAATCCTGGGGGCGCTGATTATCCAGGGGATGAATACCGGCATTTTGCTGTCGGGCTTCCAGCCGGAGCTTAACCAGGTGGTGAAAGCCGTGGTGGTGCTTTGCGTGCTGGTCATGCAGTCCTCCAGCTTTATCGCTTTTATTCGCAGGAGCCGTCGCCATGCTTAAACGTAACCTTCCCCTGGTCATTACCATCGCGGTATTTATTGTCGGTTATTTGTTTTGCCTGAGCCGTTTTCCCGGTTTCGCCTCCACCAGGGTTATCTGCAATATCCTGACGGATAACGCGTTCTTGGGCATTATCGCCGTCGGCATGACTTTTGTGATTATTTCCGGCGGCATCGATCTTTCCGTGGGGTCGGTTATCGCGTTTACCGGCGTCTTCCTGGCGCGCGTGATCGGCGATTATCATCTGTCGCCGCTGGTCGCGTTTCCGCTGATCTTGATCATGGGCTGCGGATTCGGCGCGTTTATGGGCTGGCTTATCGATACATTAAAAATCCCGGCGTTTATCATTACCCTGGCCGGCATGTTTTTCCTGCGCGGCGCCAGTTACCTGGTGTCGGAAGAGTCCCTGCCCATCGACCATCCGATCTATGAAACCCTCTCGGGCCTCGCCTGGCAGATGCCCGGCGGCGGACGTCTTAGCGCCATGGGGGTGCTGATGCTGCTGGTGATGGTGTTCGGCATCCTGCTGGCGCGGTATACGCAGTTCGGCAATCAGGTGTACGCCATCGGCGGCAATGCGACGGCCGCCAACCTGATGGGGGTATCGACCCGCAGCACCACGATTCGTATTTATATGCTGTCCACGGGGCTGGCGACGCTTGCGGGCATTGTGTTTTCGATTTACACCTCGGCCGGCTACGCGTTGGCCGGCATGGGCGTGGAACTCGACGCCATCGCCTCGGTGGTGATCGGCGGCACGCTGTTGAGCGGCGGCATCGGCACGGTGTTCGGCACCTTGTTCGGCGTCATGATCCAGGGGCTTATCCAGACCTATATCAACTTTGACGGCACCCTGAGTTCCTGGTGGACCAAAATCGTCATCGGCATCCTGCTGTTTGCGTTTATCGCCTTGCAACGGCTGCTGAACTCGCTGTGGGAGAATAAGCAAAATGCCAAGGTCACCAGTATTCCCCGCACCGGCATCCCGGCGGAAAGCCAACAGCAGGCTCATAAGGCACCCGCGGCCGGCTACCCGGGGGATGGCTCGTCCTGATGGCCGCCAGGGACGTGACGGGCTTCACAGGCTTAAATGACCGGTGTTTTCAACAGCTGCCGTATCTGGGTGCGCTGATCGCTGTTTTGCAGCCATACGGCATAGAGCGGCCTGACCAGGGGAGGGATATCGGCGATGGCGGCCAGGTCGGGATATAACTCGCCCCAATGGCTGGGTAAAAATACGCATGCCCCGGTGGTCGGCAGCAGGCTGCGGGCCAGCAGGGCCGAGGTGGTGCTCATGACCGGCAGGGGGTTATTCACCAGCAGCCGGCTTTCATGGGTATGGAAATCGGCCCCCCATTCCAGACGGATATAAGGCCGATCCCCCGTTTCGGGAGGTGCCGAGGCGGTAAACAGCGACAACGAAAAATTCCCCAGCAACTGACAGGTCAGCTCCTCCATCTTCGGCGCTTCGGTGCTGATCAGCAAATCCAGCTGGCGCTCATGCAGCTGGCTTATCAGCGCGTGGCGCTGCGCTATGCGGGCTTCTATCTGCAGGGTGGGGCGCTGCTGGTATAACACGTGCAGCCATTGCCCCAACCAGGCCTCCCACAGCGAGGCGGTGGCGCCGATGGATAACAGGCTATGCTGCAGCGATCGGGTCACCTCTTTTTTGGCCAGTTGCCAGGTGGACATCAGGTTTTCCGCATAAGGCAACAGGCTTTCTCCCGCAGGCGTCAGGCGGATATTATTGCGGTGCCGGGTAAATAAACTGACGCCCAATTGCGTTTCCAATTGACGAATGCGGAAGCTCACCGCCGACTGCGTCAAATAAAGCGCTTCCGCGGCGCGACCAAAGTGGCGGGTCCTGCTAACTTCCAAAAAGGTTTTCAGTAATTCCGTATCCACGCCCATCTCCAGAAATTTTTATCGTAACGATTTAAATGTTTTGTTTTACAGAAAGTCAAGCCTATCTAATACTCCGCGCCATAAACAGTACGGCTTATGAAAGGATGGGGAGCGCTTAAGATGGCGGACAGCTTTTCTAGTACCAATCGTTATTTTGATAACAAAAATTACCCGCGTGGCTTTTCCCGGCATGGTCATTTCACCATTCGGGAAGCCCAGCTGCTGGAGCGCTATGGGCATGCCTACAACGATCTGGACAGCGGCAAGCGCGAACCGGTTACCGATGAAGAGACGCAATTTGTCGCGGTATGCCAGGGTCAGCGCGAGCCTTCCACCGAGCACGAAAAAGTGTGGTTCAAGTATATCGAGCACATTCGTCGTCCCAAGCGCTTCCATACCTTATCCGGCGGCAAGCCGCAGATGGACGTGGTGGAAGACTATACCGACAGCGAAGATTAATCCCGGCATGGGGCTGCGGCCCCATGTTATTCCATGTGCCGCCAAAGCTGTTGCAGCAGACGATCAATGGTGCGATAGCTGACGGCCTCCGCCAGATGATCGCGCTGTATTTCGGCCGCGCCCGCCAAATCCGCCAGCGTTCGGGCAACCTTGAGCGTCCGGTGCCAGGCGCGTACCGACAAACCCAGCGTTTCCATCACCTCTTCCAGGAAAATCGCGTCCTCTTCAGCAAGCCGGCAATGTAATGCAACTTCCTGGTTATTGAGATACGCATTGATTTTCCGGCCGCGCCGCAGCTGGATGTCGCGCGCCGCTTGCACCCTGGCGCGCACCATCGCGCTGGTCTCGCCCGCCGGGTTCTGCCGGCGCAGCATTCCCGGCGGCAGCAGCGGCACCTCGATGGACAGGTCAAAACGATCCAGGAAGGGGCCGGATAACCGGTTCAGGTAACGCAGGGTCTGCGCGAGGCCGCTGCGGCCGTGGACGCCCTGGTAATCGCCGGACGGACTGGGGTTCATGGCGCCCACCAGTTGGAAACGCGCCGGGTATTGTACCTTGGCCTGGGCGCGGGAGATAACGATTTCGCCCGCTTCCAGCGGCTCGCGCAGCGCGTCCAGCACCCGGCGCTGGAACTCCGGCAGCTCATCCAGGAATAACACCCCGTTATGGGCCAGGGATATCTCGCCGGGCCGGGGTAGGGAACCGCCGCCGACCAGGGCCGCCATCGAGGCGCTGTGATGCGGGGCGCGAAACGGTCTTTGGCGCCAATGCCGGCGGGCGGCCCCGGCGCTCATCAGACTGAACAGCGCGGCGGTCTCTACGGCCTCCGCATCGCTTAAGGGGGGCATCAACCCCGGCAGCCGGCTGGCCAGCATGGTCTTGCCGGTGCCCGGCGGACCGATAAGCAGCAGGTTATGCCCGCCGGCGGCGGCGATTTCCAGGGCGCGTTTGGCCTGCGGCTGGCCGGTGATGTCGCTGAGATCGGCGCCGTCGTATGCCGGCGGCGTCGGGTCCTGGCCCGGCACGGCATTGAGTTCGGCGCCGCCCTGCAGGAAGGCGCATACATCGCGCAGATGCCCGGCGACCAGCACGCGGCTATCCGGTATCAGGGCCGCCTCGCCGCTGTTATGGCTGGACAGGATCAGACGCCGCCCGGCCTGTTGTGCCGCCAGCGCCGCCGGAATGGCGCCCTGCACCGGCCGCAGTTCGCCGGACAGCGCCAGTTCGCCGAGAAATTCATGGCAAGCGAGCTTATCGGCGGCAATTTGTTCCGACGCGGCCAGGATCGCCAGCGCAATAGGCAAATCATAGCGCCCGCCTTCCTTGGGCAGATCGGCCGGCGCCAGGCTGACGGTTATCCGCCGGGCGGGAAAATCGAAACCGTTGTTCAGCAGCGCGCTGCGTACCCGATCGCGCGCCCCTTTTATCGTCGCGTCAGGCAACCCCACCAGGGTAAAGCCGGGCAGACCTTTGCTGATATGGGCCTCCACTGAAATCAACGGCGCCTGGACGCCGATCGACGCCCGGGTATAAATTAACGCAAGGGACATGCCCATCCTCCATCACCATCCTGGATGCCGCACCCGCGATGACGGCATCGGCCCTTATCATGCCCGCTTTGCGCCTGCAGCCCAGGGGCAGGCTCCCGCCCTGCGGAACGGCCCGTAAAAAAATTTCGGCGTTTGCCGAGCTTCGCAGCCGTGCGCGGCGGCGCCCCAAGGTTAATCCTGTGCAGAGAAGAGAGCGTGGCGGGGGAGATGGCCGCCGAAGATGAAAAATATTCATGACTCATCAAATTATTGAAAAACGGTCTATTTAGAATTTTCGCCGCCGCGCGATCCCAGCGAAAATAATAAAAAAGATTGTCATAACCCCATTTACTGTGATAACTCTGTAGGTATTCATTCGACCAGAAGTGATGAAACCCTATTTATGAAAGCCTTTGTCCAAGTGATAAGCCTAGTCGTGATTAGCGTGGTGGTGATTATTATCCCACCGTGCGGGGCTGCACTTGGACGAAGAAAAGCTTATTAAACAAGCTTAAATCTCAAGAAAACCCCCGCACCGAAAGGACGGGGGTTTTTTTTTGGCACTTTTTTATGGCCACCAAGATATATTATGAATAAGGAACAGAAAAATGATTAGCAGCATAAAATCCTGTTCCCAGCGCAGACAGGCGGGGAACTAACTATGAACGGTGCTCAGTGGGTAGTGTCAGCGTTGCGCGCACAGGGTGTGGATATGGTTTTCGGTTATCCCGGCGGCGCCATCATGCCGGTATACGATGCGCTCTTTGACGGCGGGGTGGAACATCTCCTATGCCGGCATGAACAGGGAGCGGCCATGGCGGCGATTGGCTATGCGCGAGCTACCGGTAAAGTCGGCGTCTGTATCGCCACCTCCGGCCCCGGGGCGACCAATCTCATCACCGGCCTGGCCGATGCCCTGCTGGACTCCGTGCCGCTGGTGGCCATTACCGGCCAGGTCGGCTCGGCGCTTATTGGCACCGACGCGTTCCAGGAAATCGACGTGCTCGGGCTGTCCCTGGCCTGCACCAAACACAGTTTCCTGGTGGAAAGCCTGGACGAACTGCCGGCCATCATGGCCGAGGCCTTCGCCGTCGCCACCAGCGGGCGTCCGGGGCCGGTATTGATCGATATCCCCAAGGATATCCAGCTGGCCACCGGCGAACTCAGCCCGCATCTGGTCGCCATGGACAGTCAGGACGGGGCCGTCCAGGGGGACGTGGCGGCGGCCCGCGACCTGCTGCGCCTGGCGCGCAAACCCATGCTGTATGTGGGCGGCGGCGTCGGCATGGCGCGCGCGGTGCCGGCCTTGCGTGATTTCATTCATCGCACCGGCATCCCGAGCGTGGCGACCCTGAAAGGCCTGGGCGCGCCTGACCGTGAAGATCCCTGTTACCTGGGCATGCTGGGCATGCACGGCAACCAGGCGGCCAACCTGGCGGTGCAGTCCTGCGATTTGCTTATGGCGGTCGGCGCCCGTTTTGACGACCGGGTTACCGGCCGGCTGAATTCCTTTGCGCCCCACGCCAAAGTGATCCATCTGGATATCGACCCGGCGGAACTGGGTAAACTGCGTCAGCCCCACGTGGCGTTGCAGGGTGATTTAAACCAGCTGTTTCCCGCCCTGGCGCAGGCGCTGTCGATTGACGATTGGCGTCGTGAAACCCAGGCGCTGAAATCGGAATACCGCTGGCGTTACGATCATCCGGGCGAGGCTATTTACGCGCCGGCATTGCTGAACGCGCTTTCCCGGCGGGTACCGGATAATACCGTGATCACCACCGACGTCGGACAGCACCAGATGTGGGCCGCCCAGCATATGAGCTTCACCCGTCCGGAGAACTTCATCACCTCCAGCGGCCTGGGCACCATGGGTTTCGGCGTGCCGGCCGCGGTCGGCGCCCAGGTGGCGCGTCCCGATGACACCGTGGTCTGTGTCTCCGGCGACGGCTCGTTTATGATGAATGTCCAGGAATTGACCACCATCAAGCGAAAACGGCTGCCGCTGAAAATCGTCTTGATCGACAATCAGCGATTAGGCATGGTCCGACAGTGGCAACAACTGTTTTTCGACGGACGCTATAGCGAGACCACCCTGACAGATAACCCCGATTTTCTCATCCTGGCCAGCGCGTTTGATATCCCCGGCCAACGAATTACCCGAAAAGACCAGATCGATGCCGCCTTTGACGCCATGTTTTCCCACCAGGGCCCCTACCTGCTGCATGTCTCCATCGACGAAAACGAAAATGTCTGGCCACTGGTGCCGCCCGGCGCCGGCAATGAAACCATGCTGGAGAAATTATCATGATGCAACATCAGCTTTCTATCGAGGCGCGTTCCCGTCCGGAAATCCTGGAACGCGTCCTGCGCGTGGTGCGCCACCGCGGATTCCGGGTTTGCGCATTAAATATGACGCCGCAGATCAATCCGGAATGTATAAATATTCAATTGACGGTTGCAAGCATTCGCCCGGTCGATTTACTGTCTTCACAATTAAGTAAACTTATGGATGTCGCCTGTGTCGAGATCCAGCAATTGACATCACAACAAATACGCGCCTAAGGCACGAGTAAGGAAAAGAAAATGACGACGAAGAAAGCTGATTTTATTTGGTTCAACGGCGAGATGGTTCCATGGGCGGAGGCCAAGGTCCATGTGATGTCCCATGCGCTGCATTATGGATCGTCAGTCTTCGAAGGTGTCCGTTGCTACGACTCGCATAAAGGGCCGGTGGTGTTCCGCCATCGTGAACATATGCAACGCCTGCATGATTCGGCCAAGATCTACCGTATGCCGGTAAGCCACAGTGTTGATGACCTGATGGAAGCCTGCCGTTCAGTGCTGCGCAAGAATAAGCTGGTCAGCGCCTATATCCGTCCGCTGGTGTTTGTCGGCGACGTGGGCATGGGCGTTAACCCGCCGGCCGGTTATACCACCGATGTGATTATCGCCGCGTTCCCCTGGGGCGCCTATCTGGGCGAAGACGCCCTGGATCAGGGCATCGACGCCATGGTGTCGTCATGGAACCGCGTGGCGGCCAATACCATCCCGACCGCGGCCAAGGCCGGCGGTAACTATCTTTCTTCCATGCTGGTGGGCAGCGAAGCCCGCCGCCACGGCTATCAGGAAGGCATCGCGCTGGATGTCCACGGTTATGTTTCCGAAGGCGCGGGGGAAAACCTGTTTGAAGTGAAGGAAGGCATCCTGTTTACGCCGCCGTTCACCTCTTCCGCCCTGCCGGGCATTACCCGCGACGCCATCATCAAATTGGCGAAAGATCGCGGTCTCGAAGTGCGCGAGCAGGTGCTTTCCCGTGAATCGCTTTATCTGGCCGACGAAGTGTTTATGTCCGGCACCGCGGCGGAAATCACCCCGGTGCGCAGCGTTGACGGCATCCAGGTGGGCATCGGCCGCTGCGGTCCGGTGACCAAACAGCTGCAACAGGCGTTTTTCGGCCTGTTCACCGGCGAGACCGAAGATAAATGGGGCTGGCTGGACCCGGTCAATAACTAAAACTATAGGTTTTTAACAGCAGGCGGGTTAACCGCCTGCCAAAAGATTAACTGGAGTATTGAGCATGCCAAAGTATCGTTCCGCTACCACCACCCACGGCCGCAATATGGCCGGCGCCCGTGCCTTATGGCGCGCCACCGGCATGACCGACGATGATTTCGACAAGCCGATTATCGCCGTGGTCAACTCCTTTACCCAATTTGTGCCGGGCCATGTGCACCTGCGCGATTTGGGTAAACTGGTTGCCGAGCAGATTGAAGCCTCCGGCGGCGTGGCGAAAGAATTCAATACCATCGCGGTGGACGACGGCATCGCCATGGGTCACGGCGGCATGCTGTATTCCTTGCCGTCGCGCGAGCTGATTGCCGATTCGGTGGAGTATATGGTCAACGCCCACTGCGCCGACGCCATGGTCTGTATTTCCAACTGCGATAAAATCACCCCGGGGATGCTGATGGCGGCGCTGCGCCTGAATATCCCGGTGATATTTGTCTCCGGCGGCCCGATGGAGGCCGGCAAGACCAAGCTGTCCGATAAAATTATCAAGCTCGATTTGATTGACGCTATGATCCAGGGCGCCAATCCGAACGTGTCCGATGCCGACAGCAACCAGATCGAACGTTCCGCCTGTCCCACCTGCGGCTCCTGTTCCGGCATGTTTACCGCCAACTCCATGAACTGCCTGACCGAAGCCCTGGGCCTGTCCCAGCCTGGCAATGGTTCGCTGCTTGCCACCCATGCCGACCGGCGTCAGCTGTTTCTCAATGCCGGCAAGCGCATCGTCGAACTGACCAAGCGCTATTATGAACAGGATGATGAAAGCGCGCTGCCGCGCAGCATTGCCTGTAAAGCGTCGTTTGAAAACGCCATGACGCTGGATATCGCCATGGGCGGCTCCACCAATACCGTACTGCACCTGCTGGCGGCGGCGCAGGAAGGGGACGTGGATTTCACCATGGCCGATATCGACCGTTTATCGCGCCGGGTGCCGCATCTGTGCAAAGTGGCGCCCAGCACGCAGAAATACCATATGGAAGACGTCCACCGCGCCGGCGGCGTCTGGGGCATCCTGGGCGAACTGGACCGCGCGGGCCTGCTGAACCGCGAGGTCGGCAATATCCTCGGGCTGACGCTGCCGGAAACGCTGCAACAGTATGACGTGATGCTGACCGAAGACGCGGAAGTGAAAAGCATGTATTCCGCCGGCCCGGCCGGCATCCGCACCACCAAGGCATTCTCGCAGGACTGCCGCTGGCCGTCCCTGGATACCGACCGTCAGGAGGGCTGTATCCGCTCCCGCGAGTTCGCCTATAGCCAGGACGGCGGGCTGGCGACGCTGTACGGCAATATCGCCGAAGACGGCTGTATCGTCAAAACCGCCGGCGTGGATAAGGGCAGCCTGATTTTCAGCGGCCCGGCTAAAGTGTATGAAAGCCAGGAAGCCGCCACCGAGGCCATCCTGGGCGGCAAAGTGGTGGCCGGCGACGTGGTGGTCATCCGTTACGAAGGACCCAAAGGCGGGCCGGGCATGCAGGAAATGCTGTATCCCACCACCTACCTGAAATCCATGGGGTTGGGCAAGCAGTGCGCGCTGATTACCGACGGCCGTTTTTCCGGCGGCACCTCCGGCCTGTCCATCGGCCATGTTTCGCCTGAAGCCGCCAGCGGCGGCCTGATCGGACTGGTACAGGACGGTGATATTATCGACATCAACATCCATGAGCGCAGCATCGCGCTGGCCGTGGCGGACAGCGAACTGGCCGCCCGGCGGGAAAGACAGACGGCACGCGGCGCGGACGCCTGGAAACCGGTGGATCGCCAGCGTCAGGTGTCCTTTGCCCTGCGGGCCTACGCCTTGCTCGCCACCAGCGCCGATAAGGGCGCAGTGCGCGATAAAAGCAAGCTGGGAGGCTAACGGTCATGGCCGACTCCCTACCGTTGCCCGCCGCGCCCTGCGCGGCGGAGTACCTGCGCGCCACGCTGCGTTCGCCGGTATACGAGGTGGCCCAGGTCACCCCGTTGCAAGTCATGGAAAAACTCTCCGCGCGCCTGGACAATACCGTCCTGGTAAAGCGGGAAGACCGGCAGCCGGTGCACAGCTTTAAGCTGCGCGGCGCCTATGCGATGATTTCCGGCCTCAATGAAGAGCAAAAAGCCCATGGCGTGGTGACCGCCTCGGCGGGCAATCATGCCCAGGGCGTTGCGCTCTCCGCGACCAGGCTTGGCATCAAGTCGCTGATCGTGATGCCGGTTGCCACGGCGGATATCAAGGTGGACGCCGTGCGCAGTTTCGGCGGCGAAGCCTTCCTGTACGGCGCCAATTTCGACGAAGCCAAGGCCAAGGCTATCGAGCTGGCGCGCGAGTGTAATTACACCTTCGTGCCGCCGTTCGACCATCCGGCGGTGATCGCCGGCCAGGGTACGCTGGCGATGGAACTGCTGCAGCAGGACGCGCATCTGGACCGGATTTTTGTACCGGTGGGCGGCGGCGGCCTGGCCGCGGGCGTAGCGGTGCTGATCAAGCACCTGATGCCGCAGATTCAGGTGATCGGCGTGGAGGCCGAGGAATCCGCCTGCCTGTGCGCGGCGCTCAAGGCCGGCGAACCGGTGGACCTCCCCCGGGTCGGTATGTTCGCCGAAGGCGTGGCGGTCAGGCGTATCGGCGACGAAACGTTCCGCTTATGCCGCGAGTACCTGGATGACGTGATTACCGTGGACAGCGACGCCATCTGCGCGGCAATCAAGGATCTGTTCGAGGACGTGCGGGCGATAGCGGAACCCGCGGGCGCGCTGGCGCTGGCGGGCATGAAAAAATATATTCAGCAGCATAATATCCGGGGCGAACGGTTGGCCCATGTGCTGTCCGGCGCCAACGTCAATTTCCACGGCCTGCGTTATGTTTCCGAGCGCTGCGAGCTTGGCGAGCAGCGCGAAGCGCTGATGGCGGTGACCATTCCCGAGCAGAAGGGCAGTTTCCTGAAATTTTGCCAGCTGCTGGGCGGCCGCGCGGTAACCGAGTTTAACTATCGCTACGCCGACGCGGATAACGCCTGCATTTTTGTCGGCGTGCGCCTGACCCGGGGACGCGTGGAGCGCGATGAGATCTTAAGCGAGCTGACCGCCGGCGGCTACCAGGTAGTGGATCTGTCCGACGACGAGATGGCCAAGCTGCACGTGCGTTATATGGTGGGCGGACGCCCGTCGAAACCGCTGCGCGAACGGCTCTATAGTTTTGAATTCCCGGAATCGCCGGGGGCCTTGCTGAAGTTTTTGCATACTCTGGGCACCCACTGGAATATTTCGCTGTTCCATTACCGCAGCCACGGCACCGATTACGGTCGCGTCATGGCGGGTTTCGAGCTGGGCGAGCAGGAGCCGGAGTTTGACCGCCACCTGTCCGCGCTGGGTTATGAATGCCACGACGAAACCCAAAATCCGGCTTTCCGCTTCTTTCTGCAAGGATAACCGGGCAACCCGGCCTGGCCGGCAACCAGGATAACGGGCATGCTTCCCGTCCCGGCGTTCCGGGCCGCTATAGCGCCACGACCTTAAGCGGCTCCGGCGCTACCGTCGAAAAAATTCAGCAATGGCGCTTCGCCGCCATTAACCAGGCCATTGCACCCTGGCTGCGTTGCCCCTTAACGTTCCAGCAGTTGCCAGAACGCTTCAATCAACGGTTCCTGCAAGCGTTTGCGCTGTACGCATACCCCTAATTCCAGCGGTTCTACCGGCGTACCGTGCTCGACAATCTGCACGCGGTTGCGCACCGGTTCGGGGCTGTTGTCTACTACTACCGAGGGGATCAGCGCAATGCCGCAGCCGAGCGCCACCATGGAAACAATGGCCTCGTGCCCGGCGACGGTGGCGTAAATCTGCGGATTGGCGAGGCGGTTGGCGCGGAACCAGTGATCGATACGGCGGCGCGCCGGACCGTGCTCCGGTAAGATAAAGGGGATATGCGACCAGTCCGGCGTGGCGACCAGCGCCTGCGCGCGTACCGGGCAGGGCAGGGCCGGGGCTATCAGGATCATCGGTATTGCGCCGATCGGGGTAAAATCAATGCTGGCCGGCAGGATTTCGGGATGGCCGGCAATGCCTAAATCGGCGTCGCCGGACTGCACTTTTTCCACGGCGTCGGCGGGGTCGCCGGTGGTCAGTTTTATTTCCACCAACGGGTGCCGGGCGCGGAAATGGTCGAGGATCGGCGGCAGGTGGCTATAGGCGGCGGTAACCGAGCAGAACAGCCGCAGCTCGCCGCTAAGCGACGGACCGTGCTGGCCCAGGCGATGGGACAGCTGCTGGTACTGCAGCAGCGTCTGCTGGGCAAAAATCTTCAACTGCTCGCCGGCGTCGGTAAGCTGTACCGTGCGGTTGTCGCGCAGGAACAAGACCCGTCCCACGTCTTCCTCCAGACGCTGGATCTGGCGCGACAGCGTCGACGGGCTAACGTGGGTCGCTTTCGCGGTGCGGCCGAAATGGCGGCTTTCCGCGAGGTGAAGGAACAATTTAAGATCGCGCAGATCCATAGGGGCAGCACCTTTAAACCGCTTTTTCCATGTGCAGCGCGCACGTTGCACAATATGCAATATCAGATTGTTAATATATCAATTTAAGCAACACGATTCCTGCTTTATAGTGGCAAACATCCTATTCCCGTCCGGCGGGAACCCTTATACCAGAAGTACCATACCCTATTACGGAGTAGCACCATGGCTAACTATTTTAACACCCTGAACCTGCGCCAGCAGCTGGAGCAGCTGGGTAAATGCCGCTTTATGGCCCGGGATGAATTCGCCGATGAAGCGGGCTACCTGAAAGGTAAAAAAGTGGTCATTATCGGCTGCGGGGCGCAGGGGCTGAACCAGGGCCTGAACATGCGTGATTCCGGACTTGATATTTCCTACGCGCTGCGCAAGGCGGCCATTGACGAGAAGCGCCCGTCCTGGCGCAAGGCCACCGAAAACGGCTTTAAGGTCGGTACCTATGAAGAACTGATCCCGCAGGCCGATCTGGTGGTCAACCTGACGCCGGACAAACAGCATTCGGTCGTGGTGCAGGCCGTGCAGCCGCTGATGAAAAAAGGCGCAGCGCTGGGCTACTCCCATGGGTTTAACATCGTCGAGGTGGGCGAGCAAATCCGTAAAGACATCACTGTTATCATGGTGGCGCCCAAATGCCCCGGCACCGAAGTGCGCGAAGAGTACAAACGCGGTTTCGGCGTGCCGACCCTGATTGCGGTACATCCGGAAAACGACCCGCAGGGTGAAGGCATGGCGCTGGCCAAGGCCTGGGCGGCCGCTACCGGCGGCCATCGCGCCGGCGTCCTGGCGTCATCGTTTGTCGCCGAGGTAAAATCCGACCTGATGGGCGAACAGACCATCCTGTGCGGCATGCTGCAGGCCGGCTCGCTACTGTGCTTCGATAAAATGGTCGCGGACGGCATCGACCCGGCCTACGCCGGGAAACTGGTGCAGTTCGGCTGGGAAACCACCACCGAAGCGCTTAAGCAAGGCGGCATTACGCTGATGATGGACCGTTTGTCCAATAGCGCCAAGCTGCGCGCCTTTGCCTTGTCCGAGCAGTTAAAAGCCCTGATGCAGCCTTTGTTCGAAAAACATATGGACGACATCATCACCGGCGCCTTCTCCAGCGGCATGATGGAAGACTGGGCTAATGACGACGTGAAATTGCTGACCTGGCGCGAAGAGACCGGCGCCTCGGCGTTTGAAAACGCCCCTCAGTTTGAAGGCAAAATCAGCGAGCAGGAATATTTCGACCACGGCGTGCTGATGATAGCCATGGCCAAGGCCGGCGTGGAGCTGGCGTTTGAAACCATGACCCGCTCCGGTATCATCGCCGAATCGGCTTACTACGAATCGCTGCATGAGCTGCCGCTGATCGCCAATACCGTGGCGCGCAAGCGCCTGTATGAAATGAATGTGGTGATTTCCGATACCGCCGAATACGGCAACTACCTGTTCGCCAACGCCGCCGTGCCGCTGCTGAAAGCCAACTTTATGGACAGCCTGCAGCCGGGCGATATCGGCAAGGCCGCGCCTGCCGCCGAGATTGATAATGCGCAGCTGCGCGATGTCAACGAAGCCATCCGCCACCATCCGATTGAAATTATCGGCGCCACCCTGCGCGGGTATATGAAAGATATGAAGCGGATTGCGGTTGCCGGCTGATTCTTCCACCGGCGACAGTCGCTGATATTTCACAAGGCCCCGCGCTGATGCGCGGGGCTTTTTTTTCAGCGCGTGAGATTGCCGACAACGGCCTGACACCGTAGACAGGACGCTGATCCCATTGGGATAGTCTTTATACGTTACGACCGCAATCTGCGCCGATGCGGCAGGCTATGAATAATGTATAACCCATGATTCATTAAACGTAATAACGTGCAATATAGCGTTCAATTTTGAGACGGCCCTCGACGATAATGATACTCACGGCGAAAGGCATGGCGGATAGTCGCTCGCCATTATATCGTGCTTTTGCGCCTGCAAATCAGGCGCTGGGATTGGTCTCCCTGATACAAAACTTAGTGGCGGCATTTGACGCTTATGCGTATTTTGATGTCGTGAATTCAGCTCACCCTGAAATTACGTAATTCAGGTAATTCAGTGGTGGTTTATGAATATCACTTAGTGGAGGCTGCCTTATGGCTACGATCCCAACCCAAACTCATGCATTTTTTTCTGTCCCCTTCCGTTCAACCACGGATTTCACCGTGCTCGCCGGGCATTGCGAACAGTTCGCTGAAACCCTGCGTGAAAGTAGCGATACCACACGCCGGCAGGCGCTTAGCGCACGGCTTGCCGAATGCCTTGCCCAGTTGCAACCCACGCTGAACGACCCGATCCCGCCTCACTTGATTGTAAGCCTGACCGTGGATGATTTCCCGGTGACCTCGCCCCGCTTTGAACCTGACGCCGAGCTACTTTGCGAATATTGCCAGGCGCTGGCGCGAATTCTGATGGACCGGGCGCTATTAGCGGAAATGGAGCACACCCTCACCGGATTGCTGTTTGAACTGGTCAGTTATTTTGCCGATGAGTTGAGAGCGCCGCGCTGGATACGTACCGCCCATGGGGCGAAATTTATCGCGGAGGTGGAGAGGGCTGGGGAAAGCGGAATATCCTGAATAAAGGAACTCGCCCTTACCGCGTGTTAATATTGTAGAAAAAATCCTGAGCCCTAGGCCAGGACTTAGATTGCACAGGGAAAGGCTAGAAATAGCGGCATACAAAAGCGCCTGGGACGTTCAATACTGTCACCGTGAGGGCAAATAACGCAACAATCGCTCTGTATCGTCATGTTCAAACGACCTTTCCATTCGCATAATTTCCTCGCCTCGCAGACCATTGCCTTTCGCTATATTTCGCCATTGTGAAACTGCTTGGGCAATCTTGGTCAACGCTGCGTTAACTTCAGCTTTCCCAGCATCGAAAAATTCAGCTAGCGCCAGACAGGTGTCCAGAGAGGGTTTGGAGCGGTCACCATCGAATGACAAGTTATGATTACGGCGCGCAAAATGTTCCGTTGTCGGATTGATATCGTAAGCTGGAGAAAGCCGCCAACCTTGTGGTTCGCGTAAAAAACCATGATTACGCAGATGGTCATCAATGTTGCCCGTCATGGCATTAAAGATCATACGGCTAAACAGTTCCAGCCGGTCTGCCCCGGGTCGCGATGAGTAATGGGTGAGAGCATCCGCAATTTCAATATAGCTGGCGCCTTCTTTATTATTTTCGTTACGTTCCAGTAACGTCATGGCGGAAATAAAGGGGATGCGTTTACCGTCCAGGCGGTCAAAACGCTCCACCAGAAGCACTGGTCTGTCACCACCGGCATTCAAAACCCGGTGATGTGCGGTGCGAATACCCGCTTTTCTTGCGAGACCCAGCATGGTGGCTTCCCAGAGTGATACGCGTTCTGTGTCGGTATTGCTTTGAAACTTCGCCAGCCACAGCTTATGCTTGTCTTCCACCGAGGCTTTGGGATGAGCGCCCCCCAGAGAAGAACCGGGTTGCGCAATCATAGCCAGATCTGACGCGCTTTCCCGCCCGGCTTCAAAGCGGTGAACGGCGGCTTCCAGTTCCCGCAAATTGACCAGTTTTGGCACGTCATGGTTATCCGCTAAAAAAACGTCTGGCTGTGCGGCATCGCTGAGGCGTAACGCCCCCATTCTCATATAATCGCTGACGCCAAGGAGAAAATCGCACTCGGACAGATGGCGGTTGTTGACCCTGGTCTGGACTAGGCGCCCCCATCTATCAGGGGAAATATCCTGGAATGCGCCCCACAGCTTATTATCTACATAAGGTGTTCTGGGGATAAGCTCCAGCGCCGGATCAATGGCGAATCCGTTCCTGGCCCAGTCTGCCGCATAGGTAAATTGATAACGTTCCGTGCCTCTGGCGACATACACGTCCAGTTGGCCGACAAGTCGCGCGTTATCTTGCCAGTCAATGGTGACGTTAATGCTCTTCATTCTGTTCTCCGTGTGCGGATACGGACGGGCAACTCATCATCCATCAAATCCAGCCCGAGTGGATCCTGAGTCCGGTCTATGATGTTTTCCAACTGATCCAACTTACCAAGCACATACAGCGCTATTGCATAACTCCCCATTGACACTTTTGCATCGCCGGCCTCAAGCCTGCTGAGCGTGGCGCGGGTGATACCGATTCGCTCAGCCATCAGCGAGGTACTTATGCGGCGGCGTTTGCGCGCATCCTGTATATCGCGGCCCAGTTTCTTCAATGCCTGCTCTACCCGGAATACTCTCATTTTGCATACTCCGTGATACACTAAAGTTTATATTGCTAAATATAGCATACAGAATGACGACATTTCATAAAGAAATAGAGACAGCGGTCGAGAATTCAGGTTGTTTGTTTACCACCGTTAAAATAGAGCACATCCTCACAGGGTTGCTGTTCGACGTGGTGAGCTATCTTGCCGATGAACTGAAAGCGCCGTGCTGGATATGTATCGCCGAAGTGATAAAGTTTATAATAGAAGTGGAGATGGCAGGATAAAGATACGTGCCACGTTATCAAAATCCGTCATCAGGGCGGATTTCTTCATTGTGGTGTCGGACTCAATGAGAGAAAACTTTTTAAAAGCGCGATAGCAATCGTTTTCCCCGCTGGAAGCGTGACATCCATACCCCGATCTCAGCCAGACGCTATCACATAACATTTTAATATTGACGGCTGAGCCATCGCCATCAGGGCCACATTGGCTTGTTTACTGCCCATTGCTTTCAGCTGTTCAGTCTGATAAATGTTGGGTGCTTACCTGACCGGGCACCCCCCTTGGCGCGGAAACGCTATCGTGACGCTCCACTTACGACCGGATACACAGCATATGAAAAATAAAATTACCCTGATAACCGGCGGCGATCGCGGCATCGGCCGGGCTACGGCATTATGCCTCGCCAGCAAAGGACACCAGGTTTGTATTGGCTATCATACCCGTGAAGCCAGTGCGCAAGCGGTTATCGATGACATTCGCCATGGCGGCGGGAATGCCATTGCGGTTCAGGTAGATATCGCCCAGGAAGAACAGGTGGTGGAACTGTTCAGGCAAATAGATAAACAGCTTGGCCCCATTACCGGGTTGGTCAATAACGCGGCAATGCTGATGCCTCAAGCCTCTATCGAACAGTTGGATGCAACACGGCTTGCCACCCTGTTTGCCACCAATGTCAGCGGCAGCTTTATCTGCGCCCGGGAAGCGGTTAAACGGATGGCGCATCGCCATGGCGGCCAGGGGGGAGCCATCGTTAACGTATCCTCGGCGGCATCACGGCTCGGTTCACCCCATGAATATGTAGATTATGCCGCTTCGAAAGGCGCCATTGATACGTTAACCATTGGCCTGTCCCTGGAGGTCGCGGCCCAGGGAATTCGCGTTAACGCCGTGCGCCCCGGCTTTATTTACACCGAAATGCACGCCGATGGCGGCGAGCCAAAACGGGTGGATCGTGTTAAAGGTAATTTGCCGATGCAACGCGGCGGCCAGCCAGAAGAAGTGGCTCAGGCTATCGCATGGTTATTGTCTGATGAGGCTTCCTATGTCACAGGCAGTTTCCTTGATCTTGCGGGAGGAAAATAGTTCGCATAATAAAAGAACAAAAAATATTGCGGGGCTCATCACTGATCTGACACTATTTCTCAATTACTGGCGTCCTTTGCGCTTACCAGTATTTCGCTGATGAACTTAATGAATATCAACCTCATCAGTCAGCCTTATCATATATATTATTCATGCTGGATCTTTGGTGGTTGTTTTATTATTTTCCGCGGAATAGATTAATAATTTCACTTTTCTTTCATCAGGCCGACTTTTCGGCGATATATAGCTTAGCCCGTGAAATTATAACTCCCCAGCAGTGGCTTGCTTCAACTCAAGGTTTAATAATGGTTTAACAATGTTGCCGATTTTGAATTGATTTTTTTCTGGGCTCATACGCATAATGCCACTATCTCAAAACGCGCGGCAGGTCACGATCGGGGAAGCGCGTCAGCGTGTCTCGGATCGGGACAGCGAGCGCAAACGCGATGGCAAAACGCAAAGCCGGCGGGATATGGTAACGACGAGTGATAGCGCCGTGAGCAGCACTCTCACCGCCCGTGACGAGATGATGATCGTGGCTCGTGACGGTGATATATCGGTAACGGGCAGTACGCTGCATAGCGAACAAGGGGGGCTGGTTGTGCAGGCGAGCAAGGATATTCATCTTAATAGCGCCACTGAAAGCCAGTACCAATTCTCGGATGAACGCTCGGAGAAAAAGGGATACCTGTCGAAGAGCAGCAGCCACAGGGTTAAGGAAGATCACGTCACCCGCGAAACAGGCACTCTGCTGAGCGGTAATACGGTATTGCTCTCCGCTGGCAACGACCTGACTGTGACCGGGTCGGCGGTGGTGGGCGACAATGATGTCACCCTGCAGGCGGGAAACAATATCGCCATTACTGCCGCCACTGAAACGCAATACCACTATTTACTGGAAGAGCAGAAAAAAAGCGGGTTGATGGGCAGCGGAGGCATCGGTTTTACCGTGGGCAGTAAGTCATCTCGCCACCAGGTCAAGGAAGATGGGGCCACGCAAAGCCAAAGCGTCAGCACGCTGGGTAGCAGCAAAGGCAACCTGAATCTTACGGCCGGCAACCGAATGTATATCGGCGGAGCCGATCTGGTTGCCGGACAGGACCTGACGATAACCGGCGACAGCGTGCAAATTGATCCGGGGTATGACAAACGCACCCGTAAAGAGACGTTTGAGTCAAAACAAAGCGGCCTGAGTCTGGCGCTATCGGGAACGGTGGGCGGCGCGCTTAATACCGCCGTCAGCACGGCGCAGCAGGCAAACAAAGAGAGCGACGGCCGCCTGAGGGCCCTGCAGGGCACCAAGGCAGCGCTTTCGGGTACCCAGGCGGCACTGGCGTATGGGCAAGATAACGCCCTGACGGAGGCGGCGGATGCTAAAAACGCCGCCGCCGGGCTCAAGGCAGGCGACGAAGGTGCATAGCAAGGAGCCACCAACACGGTTGGCATTAGCCTGTCCTATGGTAGCCAGTCATCCCGGAGCGAAACGCGTACGGAAAGCGCACGGTCACACGGAAGTACGCTCAATGCAGGCAAAGACCTGACGATTACGGCCACCGGAAACGGTGCGGACGGTCGGGGAAATATCAGCGTTCAGGGTAGCCAACTGAAAGCGGGCGCGGATATTGCGCTTGCCGCCACACAGGATATCACCCTGCTGTCTGCACAGAATACCGAACGCATCGACAGTAAAAACAGCAGTAAGGGCGGCAGCGTTGGCGTCGGCATCGGCGTCGGAGCCGGCGGTTACGGCGTCAGCGTATCGGCGAGCGTCAATGCCGGCAAAGGGCATGAGAAAGGCCGCAGCCTGACCCATTCGGTAACCACCCTTGATGCGGGACAATCTCTCTCCCTCACCAGCGGTCGCGATACTACCCTGAAAGGGGCGCAGGTCAGCGGAGAGATGATCAGCGCTAATGTCGGCCGCAATCTAACCCTAACCTCCGAGCAGGACAGCGATCGCTATGATAGTCAGCAGCAGAACGCCAGCGCCGGCGGCAGCTTTACCTTTGGATCGATGACCGGTTCTGCCAGCGTGAACGTCAGCCGGAATACGCTGCACAGCAACTATGACTCGGTTACGGAACAGACCGGGCTGTTTGCGGGAAAAGGCGGCTATGATATCAAGGTTAAAGATCACACCCAACTGGACGGAGCGGTTATCGCTGCCACGGCAACGCCGGACAAAAACACGCTGGACACCGGCACGCTGGGCTGGACGGACATTGATAACCAGGCCGACTATAAGTCTGAACATCAGAGCGCGGGCTTTAACAGCGGCGGACCGGTTGGCGGTAATGTGCTAAGTAACGTCAGCGCGCTGCCGCTGGCGGGCACGAACCATGAGAATCATGCTTCCGGCACGACGAAAGCGGCGGTATCGGCAGGCAGTCTGATCGTTCGGGATCAGGTGAATCAGCAACAGGATATCAGCCAGCTCAGCCGGGATCCAGACCATGCCAACGACGGCAGCATCAGCCCCACCTTTGATAAAGAAAAAGAGCAGAAACGGCTGCAAAAGACACAACTTATTAGTGATATTGGCACGCAGGTGCTTGATATCTATAATACCCATGCGGAGACGAAAGCCACCCGCGAGGCCACGGCTGTGATGTCCGATAATGCGGCCCTTTCCCAACTTAAGGCGCAGGCGAAAATGGAGCTCGATACGGTGAAGCGTGCCAACCCCGCAGTTGAGAATGGCCCGCAGGCAGTAAGGGATAAGGCCTGGCAGATGGCTTACGACAATGCCCTCTCAGCACAAAGCGCCGGAATGGGCGGCAGTGTCAGGACGGGGGTCAATGCCGTGGTGGGCGCGCTGCAGGGACTGGCCGGCGGGGATATCAAGGCGGCGCTGGCGCAGGGTGCGGCGCCCTACCTGGCGGACAAGGTCAAGACTATTACCACGCAGGGCAAGCCGCATAGCGAACTGAGCGATGAGGAGAAGCGGAATAACGTGGTGGCGCATGCCATCCTGGGCGGGGTGATAGCCGAGTTGAGCGGCGCCAATGCCGTAGCGGGAGCGACCGGTGCGGCAAGCGGCGAAATGGCCGCGCCGGCGATAGCACTGGCATTATACGGCACGGCGGACAGCGATAAATTGACATCACAACAAAAGGAGAACCTGGGCGCGCTGTCGACGCTGGCGTCGGGGATCGCGGCGGGAGTCAGCAGCGGCAGCATATCAGGTGCGACTGCGGGGGCGCAGGCTGGCAAAAACGCGGTGGAGAATAACTTCCTGAATGGTGATGAAGCCCGTGCGTTTGAGAAAGAGTGGACGGAATGCAAGGCTACGGGCGGTGACTGTGGCGCAGTTCGGGACAAATACGCAGCGATAAATGCCCGACGCAACGAAGAACTCCAGCAAATATGTACCGACAGCCCCCTCACCTGTGCGAGCTATCAAAAACAGCTGGTTGATACCGGTATCGATGCGGCCACACGCCCCACATGGATGCCAGACTGGTTCGGTGCGCCAATACGAGATGATGAGATCCGTGGCGTGGTACAGACGGAAAATGCCAAGGCGTTGGAGTATATCCATAAAAACACCGATAACTGGGACCGACTGGGGTCGTTTGTGGCGGAGCCGGAAAATGTCCTAGGACTTGCCGGAACAGCGAAGTCATTCGTGGCCTCATCCGCGACCACAACAGCGAAAGCCACGGGTGCCGCCATGAGTCTGGGGGCAAATGCCGGTGTACAGGTGTTAGAGGGGAAAACAGGCGAAAAATTTGATTACACCAGTTTCTTCACGTCAGGTGTGAGTGGAACCGCCGGGGTAGGGAAATCGCTTAACTCTAATGTCAGGTTGAATGTAGGGGGAGCCTATTTTAGCAGCCATGTAACGGGCGAAAACTCAGAGGCTGCAATGATGGGGGCGGCGGGTGGAACTGCTATTGGTTTTGGCTTGGGTACAACGATCACGCGCCCATGGGAAGCTAAACTTATCAAAGAACATTTTGGCATGGAAGCGAGTAAAAATGCCCTTAAATATTCCGAGACAACATTCGGGCCAGGTTATTTATTCAAAGAAGTAAAACTAAGCCCTATACCTGGGATTGCAGGCAGTACAAGTGCAGCTACAGTGCAGGAAGCGACAAGTACCCTAATACAAAAGGATGGTATTGAAAATTGAAGAGGCCGTATTTATCGTTAATTGTAATCATGGCCTATTTTTCAGCAGGATTCAGTGTTGGAATACCACTTGCTATTTGGCTTTCATTGAAAAACATCACTGAAATCAATTTTTCTGATTATGCCATTCTAGGAGCATGTTATGGTGCTATTTGTGGACTTGCTATATGGCTGCTATATAGATTTAATTTACATTAATAGGTGTTAACAACTTTTAAGCTTTATATATCCCGGCCCCTGCGCCGGGATTTTATCTTACAGACCCGCTTGTTATTCCGTAAGCGATGAGATGCTCTTCCCCCTTCTTCACGACAGCATCCATTTCCGCCATGATGGATAAACTTTAATCAGAAGAAAAAGTAAGAGAAATACCCTGTCTGCAATGAAAATTACCGGTATCAATCTGGCTAAAACGAACTTTTATCTCTTCAGCGCCTCGCCAGTTCTACTCTCCAGAACTGAAGTTAAAGCTGGTTCAGCTTGCTCTACAACCAGGTACATCCGTTGCCGAGGTCGCTCGCCGCCACAACGTGAATGACAATGTCCTGTTCAAATGGATACGCTTGTTCGAGTGTGAAGGACGGGTTACCCGCCGTCAGCCCAAAGCCGGCCACACCCCGTCAGCCACCACGCTTTTACCTGTCCATATCACCGAAAATCCCGCGACGCCTGCGGCCCCGCAGAAATCTCCGCTGGAGCACCCCTGTTCCTGTGAAATCACATTTCCCCGGGGACGGATGATGTTGACGTCACCTTCGGCCGAGTTGCTGACCGTCCTGGTTCGTGAACTCATGCAAGGCCCGCAATCATGATCGGCTTACCGGCGGGCACCCGTATCTGGCTGGTCGCCGGTCAG
This sequence comes from Sodalis sp. C49, assembly GCF_046352915.1. Classification (NCBI taxonomy): domain Bacteria; kingdom Pseudomonadati; phylum Pseudomonadota; class Gammaproteobacteria; order Enterobacterales; family Bruguierivoracaceae; genus Sodalis; species Sodalis sp. C49. The sequence goes on from NZ_CP163303.1 coordinate 4,011,356, forward strand.
ACTGACATGCGAAAGGGCTTCCAGAGCCTGGCCGGCCAAGTCGTATCCGCCCTCCAGCAAGACCCGCTGTCCGGCCATGTCTTCGTCTTCCGGGAAAAACGCGGCAACCTGACAAAGGTGTTTTGGTCGACCGGGGACGGCCTGTGCCTGCCGGCAAAACGCCTTGGGCGCGGCCGCTTGGTCTGGCCGCAATCCCGGGAGGGAAAAGTCTTCCTGACGCCAGCCCAGTTATCGATGCTGTTTAAAGAAATAAATTGGAAACAACCGGAACGCACTTCGTTTAACCTGGCGATATTGTAATAACCCGATAGCTTCCCTTAACATCCTGGCATGAAACGAAAAAATCATGCCTTGCCCACTGATGTGCCCGCGCTGCAAGCGCTGGTACTGCAACAACAAACGCTGGTCGCGCAACAACAGGCGACCATCGCATCCCTGCACAATGACCTTAACGCACGCAAAGCAGAAATCGACCGCCTGCTGGCGCAACTGGCGAAACTGCGGCGCCTGTACTTCGGCCGCAGCTCGGAAAAGGCCGGGCGACAGATAGTCCAACTGGAGCATCGCCTGGAAGCGCTACTGACGAAAGAGACGTCCCAGTCTGCGCGTGTCGAGGACCCGGCGGTGCCGCCGGCCTTACGCCCCTCACCGGTACGTCGGCCTTTACCGTCACACCTGCCGCGTGAAGAGTGCTGCCTGGAGCCGCACGAGCCGGCCTGTCCCGCCTGCGGCGGCGATCTTAAGCCGCTGGGCGAAAATGTCAGCGAACAGCTTGAGCTGATTAAAAGCGCGTTCAAGGTGATAAAAACCCGGCGTAAGAAGAAGGTCTGCGCCCGCTGCGATGTCATCGTCCAGGTGCCGGCGCCGTCGCACCCCATCGAACGTGGCATCGCCGGTGCGGGCCTGCTGGCGCGCGTGATGACGGCGAAATACGCCGAGCACTCGCCGCTATATCGACAATCGGAAATCTTTGCCCGACAGGGCGTCACACTGAGCCGGGCCACCATGGCCGGCTGGGTGGGGTTGTGCAGTAATCTGCTGGCGCCGCTGGCCGACGCGGTATGCGACTATGTTATGGACACCGGCAAGGTGCACGTCGACGACACGCCGGTGGACGTGCTGCAACCCGGCAAAGGTAAACCGAAAACCGGCCGGCTGTGGGTCTATGTGCGTGACGACCGCAACGCCGGTTCGCGACTTCCACCCGCGGTGTGGTTCACCTACAGCCCGGACCGCAAGGGGATTCATCCGCCAACGCATCTGGCCGGGTTCAGCGGACTGTTGCAGGCGGATGCGTACGCGGGCTTCAACCCGCCATACGAAGAAGGCCCTATCCGCGAGGTCGGCTGCATGGCCCACGCCCGGCGTAAAATCCATGATATCCATGTTCGCCATCCGTCGCCAACCACCACCGAAGCCCTGCAGAGGATCGGTGAACTGTATGCTATCGAAGCCGACATCCGGGGGCGCCCGGCCGAAGAACGACAACAGGTGCGCGAAGCGCGATCCCAGCCGTTACTGATGGGCCTGGAGAGCTGCATCAGGGAAAAACTCACCACATTGCCGCGACAGGCCGATACGGCAAAGGCGTTCAACTATCTGATGAACCACTGGCCGGCGTTGTGTTACTACGCCGGCGATGGCTGGGCGGAGATCGATAACAATATCGCGGAAAACGCGCTGCGGATGGTGAGCCTGGGCCGGAAAAATGATCTCTTCATGGGGTCGGACAGCGGCGGCGACCGGGCCGCGCTGATGTATACGCTGATCGTCAGTTGCAAACTGAACGGCGTCGAACCGGAAGCCTATCTGCGCCATGTGCTGGCTAATATAGTGGATCATCCCATCAATAAGATCAAAGAGCTCCTGCCATGGAATCTCAATATTCCTGCTGAATAACTGTCAATACGGCGCTGGGCGTGCGCTTACTCTGCCGTGGACTTCCGGTAGGCTAATGTTGCCAACCGGGCTGTAGGGGCCCGGATATTTTAACGACCAGGCCGGTTCCGTTTGTGGTGTCCTTTAATCCGCGCCCGGAGAAAATCCCGCGCATAATCTGGTTGGATCCTATGCGGGCATCGTCCTGCGTTAGGTATCAACCTCGTCCCGCCTTTCTGCTACAATCCCAGGCCGTCGTTTATCATTATCAATCCCAGGAAATCACCATGCGCCTGAACCCCAGCCAGCAGCACGCCGTCGAATTTGTTACCGGGCCTTGCCTGGTGCTGGCCGGCGCCGGATCGGGCAAGACGCGCGTCATTACCAATAAAATCGCCCACCTTATCCGCCAGTGCGGCTATCAGGCGCGGCATATCGCGGCGGTGACCTTTACCAACAAAGCCTCGCGGGAAATGAGGGAGCGCGTGGCGCAGACCCTGGGACGGCAGGAGGCGCGCGGTTTAACCATCGCCACCTTCCATACCCTGGGCCTGGAGATTATCAAGCGGGAATACAAAGCGCTGGGCATGAAGGCGAAGTTCTCGCTGTTTGACGAGCACGATCAATCGGCTTTGTTAAAAGATCTGACGGAACAGTGGCTGGAAGGGGATAAGGATCTGCTCAAGCAACTGGCGTCGGCGATCGGCAACTGGAAAAACGATCTGCTCGATCCTGTCCAGGCGCAGGCTGCGGCGCGTACCGAACGCGACAAACTGTTCGCCCATTGCTATGCGCTCTATGACGCCCATCTGCGCGCCTGCAACGTGCTGGATTTCGACGATCTGATCCTGCGGCCAACCCTGTTGCTGCAACGCGACGCCGAGGCGCGCGAGCGCTGGCAGAACCGCCTGCGCTATTTGCTGGTGGATGAGTATCAGGATACCAATACCAGCCAGTATGAACTGGTGAAGATGCTGGTGGGCAGCCGCGCGCGTTTTACCGTGGTGGGGGATGACGACCAGTCCATTTACTCCTGGCGCGGCGCGCGCCCGCAAAACCTGGAACTGCTGCAGCGCGATTTTCCAGCGCTTGCGGTGATCAAGCTGGAACAAAATTACCGCTCCACGGAGCGTATTTTGAAAGCCGCCAATATCCTGATCGCCAATAACCCGCACCTGTTTGAAAAAAAGCTTTTTTCCCAACTGGGCTACGGCGAGGCGCTGAAGGTGATCACCGCCAATAATGAGGATCACGAGGCGGAGCGGGTGGTGGGGGAGCTGATCGCCCACCATTTTATCCGTAAAACCCGTTATCGCGATTACGCTATTCTCTACCGGGGCAACCATCAGTCCCGGCTGTTTGAAAAAATGCTGATGCAAAACCGCATTCCCTATAAAATTTCCGGCGGCACCTCGTTTTTTTCCCGGCCGGAGATCAAGGACCTGCTGTGTTACCTGCGCGTTCTGACCAATCAGGATGACGACAGCGCCTTTTTGCGCGTGGTGAATACGCCGCGGCGGGAAATCGGTCCGGCCACCCTGCAAAAGCTGGGGGAATGGGCTTCGGCACGCAATAAAAGCCTGTTTGACGCCAGTTTTGATCTGGGTTTAAGCCAGACGCTGAGCGGGCGCGGCCTGGAATCCCTGCAACGTTTTACCCATTGGATGGCCGGCATTGCCCGGCTGGCGGAGCAGGAGCCGGTGCCGGCGGTGCGCGATTTGATCCACGGTATGGAATATGAAAGCTGGCTGCATGAAACTTCGCCCAGCCCCAAGGCCGCTGAAATGCGCATGAAAAACGTTAACCAGCTGTTCAGCTGGATGACCGAGATGCTGGAGGGGTCGGATCTTAACGAGCCGATGACACTTGATCAGGTGGTAACCCGTTTTACCCTGCGCGAAATGATGGAGCGGGGCGAGAACGATGAAGAACTGGACCAGGTACAGCTGATGACCCTGCATGCGTCCAAGGGGCTGGAGTTTCCCTACGTGTTCCTGGTGGGGATGGAAGAGGGCCTGTTGCCCCATCAAAGCAGCATTGATGAAAATAACATTGATGAAGAGCGGCGGCTGGCGTATGTGGGCATCACCCGGGCGCAAAAAGAGCTTACCTTCACGTTATGCCGCGAGCGCCGTCAGTACGGCGAGACTATCCGGCCGGAGCCGAGCCGTTTCCTGCTGGAGCTGCCGCAGGACGATCTGGCCTGGGAAAGCGTGCGCAAAGTGGTCAGCCCGGAGGATCGCATGTCACGGGGACAAAGCCATCTGGCCAGCATCAAGGCGCAATTGGCGAAAGCCAAGGGACAGGAGCACTGACCGCCCGGCACCGCAGCGGATAGCGGGGCCGGCCGATTGGGTTGCGCACCGTGCCGGGGAACCGGCGCGTAACCCCACGCAGTCCGGGGTTAGGGCAGTTTGTGCTAAAGCGGCTCCATTTCCTCAAGCAGCATCGGCCAGTGGACATAACTTTGCCACTGGCTTTCCTGCTCGAGGTATTCGGCGCGCAGCGGATGCTGCGCCAGCCATGCGTGGGGTAACAGCACGTGCAGGGTATCGTCCAGGGCCCGCAGCTTCACCTCCGGCACCGTTTCGTCCCGACGGCGACTGGCGAAGATAATCGCCAGGCGCATCAACCGGCACAGCCGCTGCGCCATGCGCGGCGGCAGGCTGTTTTGCTGGCTGAGCTGCGCCACATCGATCTGATGGCTCTGGTTTTGCAACAGGGTGGCGATAAGCTTTTGCTGGGCCGGGGTAAAACCCGGTAAATCGGTATGGCGCACCAAATAGGCGGCGTGCTGCGGGGCGTTTTTAATATCGATGCTCAGTCCAATCTCATGAATCATGGTCGCACAGTGCAGGATGGCAAAACATCGTTCGTCCAGCTGCCACGCCTTGGCCACCTGCAGGGCGAAATCCGCCGCCAGGGAACTGACCCGCTGCGCCTGCTCGGTATCCAGCAGGTAGCGGCGCTGCATATTCTGCAGCGTGCGTTCGCGAATATCCTCGCACACCGGTAAATCCAGCATACCGTACATAATGCCTTCGCGCAGCGCGCCGCCGGCGAGCGTCATGGTCTTGATGCCCAGCTCATGGAATACCGCCAGCAGGATTGACAGGCCGCTGGGGAAAACCAGCGCCCGATCGAGGGTCAGGCCTTCGATTTCCAGCTCTTCGAGCTTACCGCACTGGATAGCCCGCTGTTTGAGCTGCAACAGCTTGCTCAGGGTTATCTGTTCGTCCATGCCCTGGGCGACCATGATTTCCTGCAGCGCCTGCACCGTGCCCGAGGCGCCCACGCAGACCTGCCAGCCGCAGGCCAGGAGTTTCGACACCACCGGGCGGATCATGGCGCGCGCCGCCTGTTCCGCCTGATCAAAATTTTCCCTGGTCAGGCTGCGATCGCTGAACCAGCGATCGAGCCAGGTGACGCAGCCCATTTCCAGGCTGAACAGCTCAAGCGCCTGCGCGCCGCGTCCCACCACCAGTTCCGTGCTGCCGCCGCCGATATCCACCACCAGGCGCTCATCCGACCCGCCGGTGGTATGGGCCACGCCCTGATAAATCAGCCGGGCCTCCTCTTCGCCGCTAATCACCTGGACATCGCAACCCAGGATTTCCCGCGCGGTCACCAGGAACGTCTCGGCGTTGGTGGCGATGCGCAGGGTGGCGGTGGCGACCACGCGGATATGCGCCGCGGGAATGTCCTGCAGATGTTCGGCGAACAGCCGCAGGCATTGCCAGCCGCGCTGCATGGCCTCGGGAGTCAGCGCCTTGCCGGCATTGAGCCCGGAGGCCAGGCGCACCTTGCGCTTGATGCGCGCCAGCGTCTGGACGGTGCCGGCCACCTCGCGCACCACCAACATATGAAAACTATTGGAACCTAAGTCAATGGCGGCATAGAGCGAGGTGCAACTTAGCATGGTGTTCAGCCCGGACGTTTACGGTTATGACGTGGCGCCCCGCCCGCACCGCTGCGGCGGGATGCCGAGTGGCGGCGCGGACCCGTGCCCGGCCGTGCGCGGGTCAGGCGTTTCGGCGCCGGCAGGTCGGTCATCAGCGCGTCGCTGTTATACTTACTGACAGGGATCTGATGGCCAATATAGCTTTCAATCGCCGTCAGGTTCAACGCATATTCCTCACATGCCAGGCTGATGGAGCTGCCGCTTTCGCCGGCGCGTCCCGTGCGGCCGATGCGGTGCACGTAATCCTCGCAGTCATCGGGCAAATCATAGTTGAACACATGGGTGACCAAAGGGATGTGCAGGCCGCGCGCCGCCACGTCGGTGGCTACCAGGATGTCCAGCGTGCCCTGGGTAAAATCCTCCAGGATGCGCAGGCGCCTTTTTTGCGATACGTCGCCGGTCAATAACCCGACCCGATGGCCGTCGGCGGCCAGATGGCCCCAGATATCCTCGCACCGGTGCTTGGTGTTGGCGAAAATAATGCAGCGATCCGGCCACTCTTCTTCAATCAGCGTCTGTAACAGGCGCATCTTTTCTTCATTGGAAGGATAAAAAAGCTCTTCCTGGATACGATAGCCGGTTTTTTGCAGCGGCTCGATTTCCACATACTCAGCGTTGTTCATATGTTCAAACGCCAGCTCACGTACACGATATGAAAGGGTGGCGGAGAACAGCATATTCAAACGTTGTTCAACGGCGGGCATACGACGGAACAACCAGCGGATGTCCTTGATAAAGCCCAGATCGAACATACGATCGGCTTCGTCGAGCACCACCACCTGGATAGCGCCCATATCAATATAATTCTGCTTGGTATAATCGATCAGGCGGCCGGTGGTGCCAACCAGGATATCCACCCCGGATTCGAGCACTTTCAGCTGCTTGTCGTAACCATCGCCACCGTAGGCCAGACCCATTTTCAGGCCGGTGGCCTGGGCTAAGAGTTCAGCGTCGGAGTGGATTTGCACCGCCAGTTCGCGGGTTGGCGCCATGATCAGCGCCCTTGGCTGATTGGTCTGGCGCTGCTCGCTGGCAGGCTGGGTGAGTAGGTGATGAAACGTGGCGGCGAGGAATGCCAACGTTTTTCCGGTACCGGTTTGCGCTTGTCCCGCGACATCTTTCCCGTCAAGGGTGATGGGTAATGTCAGCGCCTGAATAGGCGTACAATTATTAAATCCTTGTTTTTCAAGGGATTCAACAATCAGCGGGTGCAGGGCGAAGTCGGAAAACTTCTTTTCGGTTAAGTGTGTTTTGCTCATAGTGTGGTAGAATAACAGTTAACTATTGCATTACGAAAGCGTATCCAGTGAAATAAAGTCAACCCGTCGTTGGTTAACCTTAAACCAGCCGGGTAATGATAATCCTGTGGAGTAGAACATGAGCGATAAAATTATTCACGTAAGTGACGACAGCTTCGAAAAGGACGTGTTGCAGGCAAAGGGACTGTTCCTGGTGGATTTCTGGGCGGAATGGTGCGGCCCCTGTAAGATGATCGCGCCCATCCTGGCGGAAGTCGCTGATGAATTCGAAGGTAAATTGACTATCGCCAAGCTGAACATCGACGAAAATCCGGCCACCGCGCCCAAATACGGCATCCGCGGCATTCCCACCCTGCTGTTGTTCAAAGATGGCGAAGTGGTGGCGACTAAAGTCGGCGCGCTGTCCCGCAGCCAGTTGAAAGAGTTCCTGAATAAAAACCTGTAATCGGCAAAAAACGGTTATCTCAACGGGCCCTGACGTTCACTATGTTTTCTCGTATTGACCGCTAGACGCCCGCCAAGAACCGTGCTAAGTTTATGTCCACTGCATTTAGATCTTACCTGTAGTTTGAATCTGAGCTTTACTCTTTGTCCGAGTCCTGTTGTTGAACAGTTGGTCGAACCGTTTGTTGAACCATAAACGGCTGATAAACGGCACAGGCGTTACAAGCAAGGTGTTCAAGCCACCTGGATTTGAATTGATCCGTTTTTAGGCGCTCTCAATCTTCAGTCTTCTTGTACTCATTTTGCATGAATTGCTGTTCATCAGCCCAAACGGGATGCGCTGGGATTAAATGCCGTTAGACAGGCACGATTTTACGCTGCCATACCATTCACAAAAACAGTTCGAGAAATACCCCGAGTTTAAGAACCCACCATTATGAACCTTACCGAATTAAAAAATACGCCGGTTTCTGAGCTAATTACTCTCGGCGAAAACATGGGGCTGGAAAACCTGGCCCGTATGCGCAAGCAGGACATCATCTTCGCCATTTTAAAGCAGCATGCGAAAAGTGGAGAGGATATCTTTGGCGACGGCGTGTTGGAAATATTGCAGGATGGATTCGGTTTCCTCCGCTCCGGCGACAGCTCATACCTGGCCGGCCCTGATGATATCTATGTTTCCCCCAGCCAGATCCGCCGCTTCAACCTTCGCACCGGCGATACCATTTCCGGCAAGATCCGTCCGCCGAAAGAGGGCGAGCGTTACTTTGCGCTGCTGAAGGTGAATGAAGTCAACTACGACAAACCGGAAAATGCCCGTAACAAAATCCTGTTTGAAAACTTAACCCCGCTGCATGCCAACTCCAGGTTGCGCATGGAACGAGGCAACGGGTCCACCGAAGATCTGACGGCGCGCGTGCTGGACTTGGCCGCGCCTATCGGTCGCGGCCAGCGCGGCCTGATCGTGGCGCCGCCGAAGGCCGGTAAGACCATGCTGTTGCAGAATATCGCGCAGAGCATCGCCTACAACCATCCGGATTGCGTCCTGATGGTCCTGCTGATCGATGAGCGGCCGGAAGAAGTGACCGAAATGCAGCGACTGGTCAAAGGCGAAGTGATTGCGTCAACGTTCGATGAGCCGGCGTCCCGCCACGTTCAGGTCGCCGAAATGGTGATTGAAAAAGCCAAGCGTCTGGTCGAACATAAAAAAGACGTCATCATCCTGCTCGACTCCATTACCCGTCTGGCCCGCGCTTACAACACCGTGGTCCCCGCCTCGGGTAAAGTGCTGACCGGTGGTGTGGACGCCAACGCCCTGCACCGGCCAAAACGCTTCTTCGGCGCGGCGCGTAATATGGAAGAGGGCGGCAGCCTGACAATCATCGCCACGGCGTTGATTGACACCGGCTCGAAGATGGATGAAGTGATTTACGAAGAATTTAAAGGTACCGGTAATATGGAACTGCACCTCTCGCGCAAAATCGCCGAGAAACGTGTCTTCCCGGCGATTGACTATAACCGCTCCGGTACCCGTAAGGAAGAGTTGCTGACTACCCAGGAAGAGCTGCAGAAAATGTGGATCCTGCGCAAGATCATCCACCCGATGGGCGAAACCGACGCCATGGAATTCCTGATGAACAAATTAGCGATGACCAAAACCAATGACGAGTTTTTCGATATGATGAAACGCTCGTAATTCACAAAAACTCGGGTAACGCCACGTCAAGACGTGGCGTTTTTTGTTTCTGATGCTAGGATAGTGAGTTCTTACTTGCCGCTGCCTGACGAATAGAGGTTTAGCCAAGCGGCCTTTTGCTTCAGTTCACCCGACGGAGATTCGGGTGTGACGAAAAAGATGACAAATCAATATTTCAGTGTCACCTAACCCAGTGACGATTGAGGCAGAGAGTGGGGGGCGTCTACATCGGTGGCGCTTCTAACAGCCTGATGGATGCAGAGAGCTTTCTATTGTGAACCTACTCAATATGAGTACTGATTTTTTCGCTATTTTTTTGTTTTCAATGGTTTTTTTGTTTTTCTCCCGCAAGGTTGCGCAAAAGATCGGCCTGGTTGATAAACCCAATTACCGCAAACGACACCATGGGCAAATCCCGTTGGTGGGCGGTATCTCCATTTATGCCGGCATCTGTTTCACGTTCATTTATACCGATCACTTCGTGCCGCATATTGGCCTGTATCTGCTGTGCTCCGGCATCCTGGTGCTGACCGGGGCGCTCGACGATCGTTTTGATATCAGCGTCAAGTCCCGCGCCACCATCCAGGCGCTGGTCGCCGTCACCATGATGTACTTCGGCGGCTTATATATTAATAGCCTGGGATTTGTGTTCGGCCCCTGGGAAATGGTGCTCGGACCTTATTTTGGTTATCCGGTCACGCTGTTCGCCGTGTGGGCGGCAATCAACGCGTTTAACATGGTGGACGGCATCGACGGGCTGCTCGGCGGGTTATCCTGCGTCTCGCTCGGCGCCATGGGCATCCTGATGTTCAAGGACAACAATCCCAGCCTCGGCTTGTGGTGTTTTGCCCTGATTGCCGCCATTTTGCCGTATATCCTGCTGAATCTCGGCCTGTTCGGCCGCCACTATAAAGTGTTTATGGGCGACGCCGGCAGCACCATGATCGGCTTCAGCATTATCTGGATTATCCTGCAAAGCACCCAGGGCACCGGGCATCCCATGAACCCGGTCACCGGCCTGTGGATTATCGCCATCCCCCTGATGGATATGATTGCCATCATGTACCGCCGCATGCGTAAAGGCATGAGCCCCTTTTCTCCCGATCGGCAGCATATCCACCACCTTATCATGCGCGCCGGCTTCAGTTCACGGCAAGCCTTTGTTATTATTACCGTTACCGCCGCCATCCTGGCCGCGTTCGGTGTGGCGGGCGAACAGTGGTTCATCTGGCCCGATTGGCTGATGTTTATGTTGTTCATCCTGGTTTTTTTACTCTACGGCTATTTGCTGAAATGCGCCTGGCGGGTGGCGCGCTTCGTTAAACGCACCAAGCGGCGGTTCGGCGCCAAACAGAGACCCACTAACCGTAATGCGGGACAAAAATGAGATCAGAAACCCAACCGACGGCCCGCGATGCGGCGCTGGATAACGAGCTGGATATCCGGGGGCTTTTTTGCGCCCTGTGGCGCGGCAAGCGCTGGATTATCGGCACCGCCCTGGTGTTTGCGGTTCTTGCCCTGGTCTATTCTTATCTGGTAAAGCAGGAATGGACCGCGGCGGCGGTCACCGATAAACCGACGGTGAACATGCTCGGCAGCTATTTTTCCCAGCAGCAGTTCCTGCGTAACCTGGATGTGAAAAATACCGCCTTGCCCACCTCGGATATGCCGGGCATCGGCGACGAGGCGTACCAGGAATTTATCCGCCAGCTGTCCTCCTATGACACCCGCCGCGATTTCTGGCTGGCAGCCGATTACTATACCTCGCGCAAACAGGGCGACGCCCATGCCGATGCGGTCTTGCTGGATGAAATGATCGGCAATATCCAGTTTTCGCCGAGGGATGATGCCAAAAAATTGCCTGATCAGGTGACCCTCACCGCCGAAACGGCGGCGGACGCCAATCTGCTGCTGCGTCGTTATGTGGCGTTTGCCAGCCAGCGCGCCGCCGGTCATCTGAATGAAGATATCATCGGCGCCTGGACGGCGCGCACCATCTCACTCAAGGCGCAGGTCAAGCGCCAGGAGGCGGTGGCCAATGCCATTTATGATCGCGACCTGAGCGCGCTGCGCCATGCCCTGGATATTGCCAAGCGGCAGGGCATCAGTCATAGTCAGATCACGGTCCCCGAGGAGCAATTGCCGCAGTCGGGGTTGTTCCTGTTGGGAGAACAAGTGCTGCAGGCGCGGCTGGAAGCCCTGCAGGCGGCCGGTCCCGGTTTTGATGTGGAATACGATCAGAATCGGGCCATGCTGGCCACGCTTAATGTCGGCCCGACGCTGCAGAATACATTCCAGACTTACCGTTATTTAAGGACGCCCGAGGAACCGGTTAAACGCGATAAACCGCGCCGGGTTTTCCTGCTCATTCTCTGGGGCGCTATGGGTGGCCTGGTCGGGGCCGGCGTTGCGCTGGGCCGCCGCCGCTAAGAGCAAAGCCTCGGGACTGCCATTAATCCGAATGGGTGCGCCGCCACTACGCGGCAGAATAGAGAAGCCACGCGTACGGCTTATTTGAGACGGAAAGGAATTTGCTGTGAAAGTGTTGACAGTCTTCGGCACAAGGCCGGAAGCCATAAAAATGGCGCCGCTTATCCTGGCCCTGGCCAAGGACCCGGCCTTTGAATCCAGGATTTGCGTCACGGCCCAACACCGGGAAATGCTCGATCAGGTGTTACGTTTGTTTGAAATCGTACCTGATTATGATTTAGATATCATGCGTCCGGATCAGGGCCTGACGGAAATCACCAGTCGTATCCTCACCGGCATGAAACCGGTGCTGGCGTCATTTCGTCCGGATGTGGTGCTGGTACACGGCGACACCACCACGACACTGGCCGCCAGCCTGGCGGCATTTTACCAGCAAATCCCGGTCGGCCACGTGGAGGCCGGATTGCGCACCGGCAATCTGTATTCGCCCTGGCCGGAGGAAGCCAACCGTAAATTAACCGGCCATCTGGCGATGTATCACTTTTCGCCCACCGAGAACGCGCGGCAAAACCTGCTGCGCGAAGGACTGGCGGGGGAACGGATATTCGTTACCGGCAATACGGTTATCGATGCGCTGTTTTGGGTTCGCGATAGCATTTTAAATGACGCCGGGTTGCGCGCCGGGCTTGAGACGCGCTACGATTTTCTCGACCCGCAGAAAAAGATGATCCTGGTCACCGGCCACCGGCGCGAAAGCTTCGGCGACGGCTTCGAGCGCATTTGCAGCGCGCTGGCGCATATTGCCCGCCATCATCCCGAGGTGCAGGTGGTCTACCCGGTCCATCTCAATCCCAATGTCGGCGAGCCGGTTAACCGCATTTTAAGCGGTATCCCCAATATTAAACTTATCGATCCGCAGGACTACCTGCCGTTTGTTTACCTGATGGACCGGGCCTATATGATCCTGACGGATTCCGGCGGCATCCAGGAGGAGGCTCCGTCCCTCGGTAAACCGGTGCTGGTGATGCGCGACGCCACCGAGCGCCCGGAAGCGGTGGCGGCGGGTACCGTGAGATTGGTGGGTACCGATCCCAAAACCATCCAGGCGGCGGTCTCCCGTTTATTGACCGACGCCGATGAATATCTGGCCATGAGCCGGGCGCATAATCCCTATGGGGATGGGCAGGCCTGCCAGCGAATTATCGACGCGTTAAAGAATAATCAGGTGACAGTATGAGTTTTGACCAGATCTCCGTTATCGGCCTGGGTTATATCGGCCTGCCCACCGCCGCCGCCTTTGCTTCGCGCGGCAAAAAAGTGGTGGGTGTGGACGTGAACCAGCGTGCGGTGGAGACCATTAACCGCGGCGAAATTCACATTGTCGAGCCGGACCTGGCCGACGTGGTGCAACGCGCCGTCGAAGAGGGACATCTTACGGCGGTAACCCGGCCGGTGGCGGCCGACGCGTTTCTGATTGCGGTGCCGACACCGTTTATGGACGGGCATGAACCCGACCTTAACTATGTGCGCGCGGCGGCGCTTTCGCTGGCTCCGGTCCTTAAAGCCGGGGATCTGGTTATCCTGGAGTCCACCTCGCCGGTGGGCACCACCGAGCAGATGGCGCGATGGCTGGCCGAGGCGCGCCCCGACCTGCGTTTTCCGCAGACGGCGGGCGAGGAGGCGGATATCAATATCGCCTATTGCCCCGAGCGCGTGCTGCCCGGCAAAATCATGGCCGAGCTGATCAAAAACGATCGGGTGATCGGCGGCATGACCGCGCGCTGTTCGGCGCGCGCCAGCGAGCTCTACCGGATTTTCCTGCAAGGTGAGTGTGTGGTCACTAACTCCCGTACCGCCGAGATGTGCAAGCTGACCGAAAACAGCTTTCGGGATGTCAATATCGCCTTCGCCAATGAGCTGTCGCTGATTTGCGCCGATCAGGATATTAATGTCTGGGAACTGATCCGCCTGGCCAACCGCCATCCGCGGGTTAATATCCTGCAGCCGGGTCCCGGCGTCGGCGGGCATTGCATCGCGGTCGACCCCTGGTTTATCGTCGCGCAGAATCCAGGCCAGGCCCGCCTTATCCGTACCGCCCGCCTGGTCAACGACGGCAAGCCGCTCTGGGTGGTGGACCGGGTCAAGGCGGCGGTGGCTGATTGCCTGGCGCACAGCGGCAAACGCGCCCATGAGCTGACCATCGCCTGCTTCGGCCTGGCGTTTAAGCCGGATATCGACGATCTGCGCGAAAGCCCCGCGGTCGCCATTACCCGGCTGATAGCCCAATGGCATGTGGGCAAGACCCTGGCGGTGGAGCCGAACGTGACGCAACTGCCCGCGTCGCTCGCGGGTCTCGCCACCCTGGCGGGGCTGGACAGCGCGCTGGATAGCGCGGATATACTGGTAATGCTGGTGGATCACCGTCAATTCAGGGCGCGCCCCCCGGCCGATATTACGCAACGCTGGATTATCGATACCAAAGGTGTCTGGCGCTAAGCTGCAACCCCGGCTTCGGCCGCTAGCCATCGGGTGGACCCTATGTCCGTGCATGCCACTATCGAACCGCTGGAGTGGGAAAGTGATTTTTTCACCTTAACCAGCGGCAAACTCAATTTTGATCCCGCCGCCGCGCCGCTGACCCTTTCCGCCCTGGATGCGTTCCAGGTGGTACAGGCCAAGGTGGCGGCCGACAGCCTGGCGCTGGCGGATGCGCTGGCTGTGCTGGGCTTCCGGCTGGTGGAAGGCGAAATTGATTGCTGCCTGCGGGTGCCGAAGCGGGACGGCGGTGGTGATGCCCAGGATGTCATTAACGGCGCGACCACCGGCGCGGCGCGAAACCGCGCCCAAAGCGGGCGCAGCGGCGCGCTGCGCATGGCCGGCCGCGACGACATGGCGGCCGTCGGCCTGCTGGCGTCGGCGGCGTTCAGGCTAAGCCGGTTTCGCGAACCCTGGTACCGCGGCGCGGACTGCCGTCGTTTCTATGCCGTTTGGGCACAAAATGCCATCCTGGGCGCTTTTGACGATCTCTGCCTGGTCAAGGGCCGGCCCGGGGCCGTCGAAGGCATGGTGACGCTCCGGCGACTCGGCACGGATGAGGCGCGTATCGGCCTGCTGGCGGTGGACCCGGCGCTTACCGGCCGGGGCATCGGCCGCATCCTATGCGCCGGCGCGCTGGCATGGTGCCGCCTGCAGGGGATATCGCGCCTGCGTGTCGCCACCCAGGCCGGCAATATCGCCGCGCTACGACTCTACATCGCATGCGGTGCCAACGTTGACAGCACCGCCTACTGGTTATACAGGTGACAACATGATCCCGTTTAATTCCCCACCGGTGGTGGGCACTGAAATCGACTTTATCCGCACGGCGATGGGCAGCGGCAAGCTGTGTGGCGACGGCGATTTTACCAAGCGTTGCCAGCGGTGGCTGGAGCAGCGTTTTGGCAGCCCCAAGGCACTCCTGACGCCTTCCTGCACCGCGTCGCTTGAGATGGCGGCCATATTGTTGAATATCCGGCCGGGCGATGAAGTGATCATGCCCAGCTATACCTTTGTCTCCACCGCCAACGCGTTTGTCCTGCGCGGCGCGACCATTGTGTTCGTCGATATCCGACCCGACACCATGAACATGGATGAAACGCTTATCGAGGCGGCCATCACCGCGAAAACCCGCGCTATCGTGCCGGTGCATTATGCCGGCATCGCCTGCGAAATGGACGCCATCATGGCGCTGGCGGCGAAATACCGCCTGGCGGTCATCGAGGATGCCGCCCAGGGCGTGATGTCCGCTTATCGCGGGAAACCGCTCGGTACCCTGGGACATATCGGCTGTTTCAGTTTCCATGAAACCAAAAACTACACCGCCGGCGGCGAGGGCGGCGCCACGCTCATCAACGACGCCACCCTGGTTGACCGGGCCGAGATCGTGCGTGAAAAAGGCACCAATCGCAGCCAGTTCTTTCGCGGCCAGGCGGATAAATACACCTGGCGCGATATCGGCTCCAGCTACCTGATGGCCGATTTGCAGGCCGCCTATCTCTGGGGGCAACTGGATGCCGCCGATATCATTAACCGCCGCCGCCTGGAACTGTGGAACCGCTATCGCGACGCGCTGCTCCCGCTGGCGGAACGGGGGCGTATCGAACTGCCGACGGTGCCGGAAGGCTGCCGGCAAAACGCCCATATGTTTTATATTAAGCTGCGGGATATCGCCGATCGCTCGGCGTTTATCGCGCATATGAAAACGGCGGATATCCTGACGGTATTCCATTATATTCCGCTGCACGACAGCCCGGCCGGGCTGCGATTCGGCCGTTTCAGCGGCGAGGATCGTTATACCACCCTGGAGAGCCAGCGCCTGGTGCGGCTGCCGTTGTTCTACAACTTAACCGACGAGCATCAATCCCAGGTCATCGGCGCGATTAACCGGTATTTCGCCTGATATGTCGCTGGCCCGCGCCTCGTTATGGACTGCCGGTTCGACGCTTGTCAAGATTGGCGTCGGCCTGCTGGTGGTCAAACTGCTGGCGGTGTCTTTCGGGCCGTCCGGCGTCGGCCAGGCGGGCAACTTCCGGCAACTGGTGACCGTGCTCGGCGTGCTGTCCGGCGCGGGTATTTTTAACGGCATCACCAAATATGTGGCGCAGTACCAGCACCAGCCGCAACAATTGCGCGCCGTGCTGGGCACCGGGTCGGCCATGGTGCTGGGGTTTTCCACGCTGCTGGCGGTGATTTTTTTAACGGCCGCCGAATCCATCAGCCGCGGGCTGTTCGGCCATGGCGACTATGCCGGCGTGGTGCGTGCGGTGGCCTTTATCCAGTTGGGTATCGCCTATGCCAACCTGATGCTGGCTATTCTGAAAGGTTTTCGCGACGCCGCCGGCAACGCCCTGGCCGTCAGCTGCGGCAGCGTGCTGGGCGCGGGCGCTTTTTTCCTCTGCTATAGGCTGGGCGGTTACCCCGGGGCGCTGGCCGGACTGGCGCTGGTGCCGGCCGTGACGCTACTGCCCGCGGCCCTGGTGGTGGCCCGGCGGCGGTGGATTAGCCCGGGCGATTTGTGTCCGTCATGGGATAGGCAGCTTGCCGGCCAATTGGGCAAATTTACCCTGATGGCGCTGATGACATCGTTCACCCTGCCGCTGGCCTATATTCTGATGCGTAATCTCCTGGCCCAGCGCTATAGCTGGGAAGAGGTGGGTATCTGGCAGGGGGTCAGCAGTATCTCCGACGCTTATCTGCAGTTTATTACCGCCTCGTTTACCGTTTACCTGCTGCCGACCCTGTCGCGTTTAAGCGATAAGCGCGCCGTCGCCCGGGAAATCGGGCGGTCGCTGCTGTTTGTGATGCCCGCGGTGGCGGTGGTTAGCCTGGTCTTGTGGCTGTTAAGGGATGTGGCTATCCGCCTGCTGTTTTCCGCCGAGTTCGAGGCGATGCGCGACCTGTTCGCCTGGCAGCTGGTAGGCGACGTATTGAAAGTGGGCGCTTACGTATTCGGTTATCTGGTCATAGCCCGGGCCTCGCTGCGTTTTTACCTGCTGACGGAAATCAGCCAGTTCGCGTTGTTGACCGGTTTTTCGCACTGGCTGATTCCCCTGCATGGCGCGCTTGGCGCGACGCAGGCTTATATGGCAACCTATATAGTGTATTTTTTACTTTGTAGCGGCGTATTTCTTCTTTATTGCAGGGAAAAATGATCCCATTAACCCATGTGCTTGGCGCGGATATCCCGCATCATAACCTGACGGTGCTGCGTTTTTTCAACGATCGGCTGGCGGGCGATCTCCCCGAGGGACAACCCCATCATTTTATGGTGGCCGCCGCCGACAGCGCACCGTTCGCGCCCTTTACGCGGCTTATTATCGCTACCTACGCGGATAAACGGGCGCTGGCGCGGGCGGTGGTGCGTTTAGCCGCCGCCGAACCGGCGAGGCGTTTCTTCCTGCACGGGCAGTTCAACCCGCGGCTCTGGCTGGCCCTGCTGCTGGGGACCTTGCCCGCCGCCCGGGTCAGCTGGCATATCTGGGGCGCCGATCTCTATGAAGAATCCCAGAGCGTAAAACACCGTTTGTTTTATTTGTTGCGCCGCCGCGCCCAGGGGCGGGTCGGCCATGTGTTCGCCACTGTCGGCGATTTGTCGGTCTATCACCCGCGCTATCCCCAGGTGCCGGCGGCGCCGCTGTATTTTCCCACCCGCATGGACCCGGCGCTGGGTTTTGACCGGCCGCCGCCGGTGGGTAAAACCCTCACTGTGCTGGTGGGAAACTCCGGCGATGCCGCCAATCGCCACCTGGAGGCGCTGGAAGCGATTCACCGCCAGTTCGGCGCCGACGTGCGGGTGATTGTGCCGCTGGGGTATCCGGCCAATAACGAGGCCTATATCGCCCGGGTGCGGGCGCAAGGGGAGAAACTGTTTCCGGCGGACCGGCTGGAGCTGCTGACGCGCCCGGTGGCGTTTGACGCTTACCTGACGCTGTTGCGCCAGTGCGATGTGGGGTATTTCCTGTTTAACCGCCAGCAGGGCATCGGCACGCTCTGCCTGCTGATCCAGTTCGGCGTGCCGTTTGTCCTGAGTCGGCGCAACCCGTTTTGGCAGGATTTGGCCGCGGAACAGGTGCCGGTGCTTTTTCACGGCGACAGGCTCGACCGATCGGTGGTGCGCGCGGCGCAACGGCAACTGGCCGGCGTGGATAAAAGCCGTATCGCCTTTTTTTATCCCAATTATCTGCAGGGATGGCGCCGGGCGCTGGCCGCCGCCGCGGGGACAAGCTCATGACCCTTGGCCAGTTCGGCGGATTGCTGGTGGTCTATGTGCTCTCGGTGCTGCTGGTGCTGACCCTGACCTATCGGGAATTTCGCCGGATACGCTTTAATTTCAACGTCTTTTTTTCACTGCTTTATTTATTGACCTTCTATCTGGGTTTTCCGCTGACCTGCATTCTCGCGTTTCGCTTTAATGTCCAGGTGGCGCCGGTGGAAAACCTGCTGGAAGCGCTGCTGGCCGCCACCGCTTTTTACGGGATTTATTATGTCAGTTATAAAACCCGCTGGTTTTCTTCTTCCCGGTCCGCCGCCGGGCCGGTATTGTCCCTGAACCGGGTGGAAACGCATTTGACCTGGATCCTGCTGGCGCTGACCGCCGTCGGCACGGTGGCGATATTCTTTATGCATAACGGGTTTTTATTATTCCGCCTGCAGTCCTACAGCCAGATATTTTCCCGCGATGTTACCGGGGTGGCGCTGAAGCGCTTTTTCTATTTTTTTATCCCGGCAATGTTAATTATTTATTTCCTTAACCCCACCCGGCGCAATTGGCTATTATTTTTATGCAGCACCGTGGCCTTCGGTATTTTCACCTATATCGTGGTCGGCGGGACCCGGGCCAATATCATTATCGCCTTCGCCTTGTTTTTGTTTATCGGCATCCAGCGCAACTGGATAAGCCTGTGGATGCTGGGCGCGTCCGGTCTGGTGGCCGTGGCCGCCATGTTCTGGCTGGCGTTAAAGCGCTACGGCCTGAACGTCAGCGGCGACGAGGGGTTTTATACGTTTTTGTATCTGACGCGCGACACCTTCTCCCCCTGGGAAAATCTGGCGCTGTTACTGCAAAACTACCCTAAGATAGCCTTCCAGGGCCTGGCGCCTGTGATTCGCGACTTTTATGTCTTTATCCCTGGCTGGTTATGGCCGGACCGCCCCAGCCTGGTGCTCAATACCGCCAATTATTTTACCTGGGAGGTTTTGGACAATCATTCCGGCCTGGCGATTTCGCCCACGCTTATCGGTTCGCTGCTGGTCATGGGCGGCGTGGTGTTTATTCCCTTAGGCGCCATCCTGGTGGGGCTTATCCTGAAAGGATTCGATACCCTGTATGAACGGGGCAAGGCGGCGTCGGACCGTTATCGTTCGGCGGTGCTGCAGGCATTTTGTTTTGGCGCCGTGTTTAATATGATAGTACTGGCCCGCGAGGGATTGGATGCCTTTACGTCGCGCGTGGTGTTTTTCGCCCTGGTATTCGGCATGTGCCTGCTGCTGGCAAAATTACTCTTTTGGCTGCTTAACCGCGCGGGGCTGATCCGTCCCAGGCGCGCGCGTGGGGCGACAGAGGCATCATCGTAAGCGCGTCAGCCTTTGTAAGGATAATAAATGGAAATTCAGGACGGAATCGCCCTGTACCGTATTCGCGGTTTGGTTATCTGGGGTTTTCGCGATCAGCGGCAGTGCGTCGATTACCTGTTTGCCGGCGGACGGGTCAAGACCGGCACCCTGGTGGCAGTCAACGCGGAAAAGGTGCTGACCTCGGAGCGGGATGCCGCGCTTGCCCAACTGCTGGCGGAGGCGCAATACAAGTACGCCGACGGCATCAGCATCGTGCGGTCGATTCGCCGCAAATATCCCGCCGCCGAGGTGGCGCGCATCGCGGGCGCCGATCTGTGGGAGGGTATTATGGCGCGGGCGGGCAAGGAGGGCACGGCGGTTTTTCTTATCGGCGGCCGGCCGGATGTGCTCGGGCAGACGGCCGAGCGCCTGCGCGCGAAATGGAACGTTAACATCGTCGGGATGCAGGACGGCTTTTTTGCCCCGGCCGGGCAGGAATCGCTGTTCGCCCGGGTCCGGGCCAGCGGCGCCGCTATCGTTACCGTGGCGATGGGCTCTCCCAGGCAGGAAAAGTTGATGCGCGATTGCCGCGCCAGCTATCCCGACGCGCTCTATATGGGCGTGGGCGGCACCTACGATGTTTTTACCGGCCATGTAAAGCGCGCGCCCCTCCTCTGGCAACGCATGGGCCTGGAGTGGCTATACCGCCTGTTCAGCCAGCCCAGCCGTCTCCGGCGCCAACTGAAACTGTTACGCTTTATCGGCTATTATATCAGCGGACGTTTGTAGGCGCGCGGACCCCCGCCGGGGGGTAAGTACCCGAAAAGAAGGGCTCATGGCGTTTTGACGGCGGGGAAAACGACCTAAGCGGGCAGGAAATGAGCAAAGGGTCATTAAACCCGGCAAAAGTAGTAAAAAGCACTAGACAGTCAGGCCGCGATTCCGTACTATCCCCACCCGCAACGGCGCTAAGCGCCCGTAGCTCAGCTGGATAGAGCGCTGCCCTCCGGAGGCAGAGGTCTCAGGTTCGAATCCTGTCGGGCGCACCATATTTAGTGCGCAAGTGCCGTGTCAGCAGTATCTTCACGTTGCGGTAAGCAGTATCAGTAATGGTGATTGTAGCTCAGTTGGTAGAGCCCTGGATTGTGATTCCAGTTGTCGTGGGTTCGAGCCCCATCAGTCACCCCAACATTAGTGGCCATGCGAAGGTGGCGGAATTGGTAGACGCGCTAGCTTCAGGTGTTAGTGTCTTAACGGACGTGAGGGTTCAAGTCCCTCTCTTCGCACCACAACCTTTAAGTACCCTTTTTAAGATGTTGCAGTACGGCGAGTAGCGCAGCTTGGTAGCGCAACTGGTTTGGGACCAGTGGGTCGGAGGTTCGAATCCTCTCTCGCCGACCACATTCCCGATGGTGTTGCCCAAGCGGTAGCGGGCAGGGCCAGAAAAAAGAAGAGCGGCAGGTCATCATGACCTGCCGTTTTTTGTTGTCTGTCATATACCCGCTGGTAAAATGAAAGCAAAAGGGGAACTAAAATTATGCACGCCGCCATTTTTGCCGCCTCTGAGCTGCCGCCGCTTCCAGCCGATATCGTCTCCAAGCTCAACTTGATAGCGTCCTGGCTGGCGGTTGACGATTTTTCCGCCCGGCAGGACCATTTAAGCGCCGATGCCATCATCCTGGCGGGAAATGCAGTATTAGCCACCATTGACGGCGCGTGCGCACTGGCGCGGGCCCGCCATATTCCCCTGGTTATCTCCGGCGGCATCGGCCATTCCACCTCGTTTCTCATCGCGGCGGTGGCCCAACATCCCCGTTATCAGGCCATTGAAACCGCCGCCCGGCCTGAAGCCGCCATATTGCATGAGATTGCCTGCCGATTCTGGGAATTACCTGGAAAACAGGTCGTTATGGAAACCGCGTCGCGCAATTCCGGCGAAAATGCCGGCTTTACGCGCGCCCTGCTGGAAGAACGGGGATGTACGCCGCAAGATATTATTCTTATTCAGGATCCCTTGCTGCAGCGCCGGACCGACGCCACCTTTCGCCGCTGCTGGGTTGATTCTGCCCAAAGTCCGCATTTTATTAACTGGCCGACCTGTGTCCCGCAACTGGTGAGTGACATAAACGGGACCGGCTTTACCCATGATAGCGATGGCCTCTGGCCGGTAAACCGGTTTATATCCTTGTTACTGGGCGAAATTCCCCGCCTGCGGGATGATAAACAAGGCTATGGCCCGAAAGGGAAAGATTATATCTGCCATGTGGATATTCCGAACGAGATTGAAGACGCCTGGGAATATCTGATGCATAACCAGGGGATCCCGGGTGAATGGCGCGATCGTATTGAGATTCCAACGCTCAATGGATAAGCCACGACAATTGCCGCTATATTAAGGTCAAGGATTGCAGGAAATGCGCTTTTAGCGGCGCGGCCTCCACGCCCAGGCAGATTTTTTGCAATCCGCAGCCGGCAAAAGGATCAAAGCGCGTGGCGAGCGCGGTGGTACGGCGCAAGGTCTGGCCGCGCGACAGGCCTTCGGTCACTACCCTTACCGGCGAGGTCGACACCCTGAACCAGTCGGGATTGATCAAATAGGATAGGGTCAGGGTATCATGCAGCGCCATGCCCTCGAACCCCTCGCTTTGCAAGCTGTAGTCCAGGTAGCCGCGGGAAATGGCGGTCAATACCGGCTGCCCGGTTGCGCGAATTTCCTCTCCGGTAATTAATACTTCATGGGTAACGTCCAGCGGCAGCATAACCACCGGCAGGGCGGAGGAGAGAACCTGATCCGCAGCGTGGGGATCTTTCCAGATATTAAATTCGCAGTGGGGCGTCACGTTGCCGGCATGGCCGTGGGTGCCGAAGGCGCCGCCCATGATAACCACTTCCCTCACCAGGGGAACAATCTCCGGCGCCAGGTTGATGGCGGTGGCGATATTGGTCAGCGGCCCGATGGCCACCAGGGTAATTTCGCCGGGATTGGCCTTTACGCTGTCGATAATAAAGCGGATGCCATCTTGCGCCGAGGCGTCATAGGGATTGTCAAACGCGTCACCCAATCCGTCTTTGCCGTGTATCTTGCCGCTAACAGGCGTGGGGTCAAGAGCCAGCGGACGCGAACAGCCGCGATAAATGTCGGCGCGGATCGCCATTTTGGCGCAGAATAGCCGGGCATTTTTAACCGCCTGATCCCGGGTAACATTGCCAAATACTGCGCAGACACCCAGGATTTCCATATGGCGGGCGGCGTAGGCAAGCGCAAAAGCGTCATCCACGCCAATATCGGTATCGATAATAATTTTACGCATAAACGACTCCGTCCTATGAAAAGGTGTTTTACTGTGTCTCTTCCGCATCTTCGGGTAGCGAAGGGGCCTGGGCTACCGGCAGGGAGATGTAAAAACAGGCGCCGCCTTCCGGCCGGTTGCCGGCGCGAATCTGCCCTTCATGCATTTCTATAATCGCCTTGCAGATGGCCAGCCCCAGTCCAACGCCGGGCACGGCCGATTCCTTATTGCCGCGGGCGAATTTTTCAAAAATCTTTTGTTCCTGCCCCACCGGGATGCCCGGCCCGTTGTCCCACACCTCGATTTCCAGCCGATGACGTTGTTCATAGGCCCGGATGCCCAGTTGCGCGTTGTCGCCGGCATACTTTAACGCATTCTCCAACAGGTTGGTGAACACCCGCTCCAAGAGCGCGCCGTCGGCTTTGATCAATACCAGATGGTCGGGCAACTCCAGCCTGACCTGACGCTGGGCCAGCAGCGGTTTCATGATTTTCAGCGTGCTGCCGATCACCTCCTCCAGCGCCACCCATTCGGCGCGCAGGTTAAGTCCGCCAGACTGGATGCGCGCCATATCCAGCATATTGTTGACCAGCCGGATGGTGCTCAGGGTTTGTTGCCGGATCTGGCTGGCCTGCGGCGCGTATTTCGATCCTTCCGCCGCCAGGTCAAGGGTCAAAATTTCCGACTGGCCGAACAGCACCGTCAGCGGGGTGCGCAGATCGTGGGATAGGGCCGACAACAGGGCATTGCGCAGCTCCTCGCGCTCGGCGGCCAGGCGCGCGTGTTCTTCGCTGCGGGTCAGCGCCATGCGTTCCAGCGCGCCGGCGATAAGTACCGTAAAAGTTTCCAGCATACGCTGCTGTTCGGGGATCAGCAGATGGCGCAGGTTGGCGGGTTCAATCACCAGCAGCCCGAGTGTTTTGCCGGTGGTTTTCAGCGGCAGTATCTGATAGGGCACGCCTGGCAGGGTATCGGTGCCGGCGCCGGCCGGCTGCCCTTTATCAAAACTCCAGCGGGAAATGGCGGCGTCTGGCAGGGTCGTCAGGTTGCCGGCGGCGCCAATGGCCTTCAGCTCGCCATTTTCCTGCGCCAGCAGCAGCTCGCTGCGCGCCTGTAGCGTACTGTCGATGACGCGCTGGCAGGTTTGGGCAATCTCGTCCATGCCGCGCGCGCCGCTCAGCGCCTTGGAAATTTCATAAAGATGGCGCACGCGCTGTTCCCGATAACGCGCCACGCGCGCCTGGTAACGTACCCCCGACGTCAGGTTGCCGATAATGATGCCGACGGTCAGCATCACGCCGAAAGTGAACAGGTATTGCACATCCGATACCGCCATGGTGCCGGTAGGCGCGATAAACACCATGTCGAAAATAACGATGTTCAGCACGGTCGCCACTACCGACGGCCAGCGGCCGTAGCGCAGGGCCACGATCACCACGCCGAGCAGATAGATCATCACCATATTGGTGGGATCCACGCCGGGCAGCAGCCAGTGGCCGCCGACGGTAATCAGGGCGCAGAGCGCCGCCGCCGCCAGGCAGCCGCGTAGCTGCACCCGCCATTTATCGGTAAAAGATCGGCTGTCCGCCAGCCTGCCGGGAGGATCGGCCGGCGGTTCATCCAGCGCCACGATGATCAGGTCCAGGTCGGGCCCAAGGCGGCCCAGCCGGTCGGCAAAGCTGTCCCTGCGCCAGGGTTTGGCCGGGCGGCGGCCGGTGATGATTTTTCCCAGGTTGTGCTCGCGGGCGTAGCGCAGCACCGCGTTGACCTCGCTGGGATCGGATAGGGTGGCCGTTTCCGCGCCCAATTCCTGGGCCAGCTGCAGGGTGCGCAGGATACCGCGCCGGCGCGACTCGGCCAGGCGGTGCAGCGAGGGGGTTTCCACGTAGACGGCATGCCAGACGCTGCCGAGCTTGGCCGCCAGCCTGGCCGCCGTGCGCACCAGCTTTTCGCTGCCGGTGTTATTGCCGATGCACAGCAAGATGGCGTCGCGCGTATGCCACACCTTGTCCTCGCCGCCGCTGGCGTCGCGCCAGACCCGCATCTGGTCGTCCACCCGATCGGCGGTGCGGCGCAAGGCCAGTTCGCGCAGGGCGAACAGGTTGCCTTTGCGGAAAAAATTTTCTATGGCCCGTTCGGCGCGATCGCCGATATACACCTTGCCCTCTTTTAATCGCTGGCGCAGATCGTCGGGGGGCAGATCCACCAGCACCACTTCATCCGCCGAATCGAAAAACGGGTCCGGCACGGTTTCCCGTACCCGGATGCCGGTGACGCCGCTCACCACGTCGTTCAGGCTTTCCAGATGCTGGACATTGATGGTGGTCAGCACGTCGATGCCGGCATCCAGCAGCTCGTCGACATCCTGCCAGCGCTTGGGATGGCGCGAGCCGCGCGCGTTGGTATGCGCCAGCTCGTCCATCAGGATCACCGCCGGACGCCGGGCCAGCGCGGCGTCCAGATCAAACTCCTGATGCCGGTGCCGGCCGGTGGGGCGCCGGGGCAGCACGGTCAGCCCGTCCAGCAAGGCCTCGGTTTCAGCGCGGCCGTGCGTTTCCACCACCCCCACCAGCACATCGAGCCCCTGCGCCCGCAGGCGACGGGCTTCCGTAAGCATCGACCAGGTTTTTCCCACGCCGGCGCAGGCGCCGAAATAGATTTTCAGTTTGCCGCGTTGCTTATTGGCCGCCTGCAGCAATAACGCGTCCGGGTCGGGACGCTGGGGTTCATCGTCGCTCATGGCGGTCCTTAAGACTGGGGAAGTTTATCCAGCGCTACGTTAAGTTCCAGTACGTTTACCGTCGGTTCGCCGAGAAAACCGAGCAACGGCCGCGACGTCTGGTGTTCAACCAATTGGCGCACCTGTTCCTGGGCCAGTCTACGCGCTGCCGCGACCCGAGGCACCTGCCAAAGGGCTGCCTGCGGCGAAATATGCGGATCCAGGCCGCTGCCCGATGCCGTCACCAGATCCACCGGGATGGGGCCGCCGGCCTGCGGGTTGGCCGCGCGCAGCGCCGCCACGCGTTGTTTTACCGCTTCGTCCAGCGCCGGATTGCTCGCGGCCAGATTGCTGCCCGACGAGGCCAGGGGGTTATTGGGCGTATCGCCGGTGGCCGACGGACGGCCCTGGAAATACTCGGGCCGGGTAAAATTCTGCCCGATAAGCGCGGAACCCCGCGTTTCGCCGCCGGCCTCCAGCAATGAGCCATTGGCCTGCGCGGGAAACCACCACTGCGCCAACTGGGTGGTCAATAAAGGATAAACAACGCCGGTGATAAGTGTCAGTAGCACCAGTAAAATCAAGGCGGGTCGTAATTGGCTCATGATGGTTCCTCTTAGCCCAGACCTAAAACGGTCAAAATCAAATCAATCAGCTTGATGCCGGCAAAGGGTATCAGCAGCCCGCCCATGCCGTAGATCCACAGGTTGCGGCGCAGCAGGGCGGCGGCGCCCATGGGACGGTAACTTACCCCATTCAGCGCCAGCGGGATCAGGAAGACGATCACCAGGGCGTTAAATATCACCGCCGACAAAATGGCGGAGCCGGGCGAGTGCAGATGCATTACGTTCAGCATATTTAATTGCGGATAGGTCACCGCAAAGGCGGCCGGGATGATGGCAAAATATTTGGCGACGTCGTTGGCGATACTGAACGTGGTCAGCGACCCGCGCGTCATCAGCATTTGCTTGCCGATATGCACCACTTCCAGCAGCTTGGTGGGGTTGGAGTCCAGGTCGACCATATTGCCCGCCTCTTTTGCCGCCTGGGTACCGGAATTCATCGCCACCGCCACATCCGCCTGCGCCAGCGCCGGCGCATCGTTGGTGCCGTCGCCGGTCATGGCCACCAGCCGTCCCTCGGCCTGATATTGGCGAATCAAGGCCAGCTTGGCCTCGGGCGTCGCTTCGGAGAGAAAATCGTCCACCCCGGCCTCGGCCGCGATGGCGGCGGCGGTCAGCGGATTATCGCCGGTCACCATCACGGTCTTGATGCCCATCTTGCGCAGTTCGGCAAAACGTTCTTTTATGCCGCCCTTAACAATGTCCTTCAGGGCCACAACACCCAGAACGCGCGCATCTTCCGCCACCACCAGCGGCGTGCCGCCGCTGCGCGCCACCTCTTCCACCAGGCTGCTGACCCCGGCGGGAAAACGGCCGCCGTTGCTTTCGATATGGCGGCGAATGGAATCCACCGCCCCTTTACGGATCATGCGCTGCTGGATATTGACGCCGCTCATGCGCGTCTGGGCCGAGAACGGGATAAAGGTGGCGTCCAGGCTCTGTAAATTGCGTTCGCGCAGATTAAATTTCTGCTTGGCGAGCACCACGATACTGCGGCCTTCCGGCGTTTCATCGGCAAGCGACGCCAGCTGGGCCGCGTCCGCCAGCGCTTCTTCGCTGACGCCGGGGGCGGGCATAAAGCGGGTGGCCTGACGGTTGCCAAGCGTAATGGTGCCGGTTTTATCCAGCAGCAGGACATCGATATCGCCGGCCGCCTCCACCGCGCGCCCACTGGTGGCGATAACGTTGGCCGCCAGCATCCGGCTCATCCCGGCCACGCCGATGGCCGACAGCAGGCCGCCGATGGTGGTGGGGATCAGGCAGACCAGCAGGGCCACCAGCACCGTGATGCTCACCGGCGCGCCGCCCCAGGCCGAGAACGGATACAGCGTCGCCGTCGCCAGCAGGAACACAATGGTCAGCGCCACCAGCAGGATGGTCAGGGCGATTTCATTGGGGGTTTTACGCCGCTTGGCCCCCTCTACCATGGCAATCATGCGATCCAGGAAAGTTTCGCCGGGATTGGCGCTGCATGTTATCACCAGCCAGTCGGACAGAATGCGCGTCCCGCCGGTCACCGAGGCGAAGTCGCCGCCGGACTCGCGGATCACCGGCGCGGATTCACCGGTAATGGCGCTTTCATCCACGGACGCGCCCCCTTCAATCACTTCGCCGTCGCAGGGGATAATATCCCCAGCCTCGGCCAACACCACATCACCCTTGCGCAACGCGTCGGCGGCCACTTTGCTGGTGGCGGCGCCGTAACGCGGCTCGGCGAGCTTTTTCGCCCAGCTGGTTTTTTTCACGCCTTTCAGGCTTTCCGCCTGGGCCTTGCTGCGCCCTTCCGCCAGCGCCTCGGCAAAATTGGCGAACAACACGGTAAACCACAGCCAGAGCGAAACATGGGCGGTAAAACCGACATTCCCTGCGGTCAGTCCCGCCGCCATGCCTGCCGCCAGCAGCAGCGTCAGGATACTGCCCAGGTACACGACAAACATCACCGGATTGCGAAACTGCACGCGCGGATCCAGCTTTTTAAACGCATCCGCAAGAGCGACGCGCATCAGCGCTCCGTCAAACAGCGCTTTTTGATTACGACTCATGGCTTCAAACTCCCGCGATTAATGACCAAGCAGTTGCAAATGTTCCGCCACCGGGCCAAGCGCCAGCGCGGGGATAAAGTTAAGCGCGCCGACCAACAGCACCGAGCCGATGACCAGGGAAATAAACAGCGGGCCGTGGGTGGGCAACGTGCCGCTGCCGACCGGCTGCACCTTCTTGATCGCCAGCGAGCCGGCAATCGCCATCACCGGCACAATCACCGCGAAACGGCCCAGCAGCATGGCGACCGCCAGCAGCAGGTTCCAGAACGGGGTGTTGGCGCTCAGGCCGGCGAAGGCGCTGCCGTTGTTATTCGCGGCGGAGGACACGGCGTAGAGCACCTCGCTAAAGCCGTGCGCGCCGGGATTGAACATGCCGGCGCGCCCGGCTTCGGTCATCATGGCCAGCGCGGTGCCCAGCAGCGACAGGGCGGGGGTAATAAGGATGGCGATGGCGGTCATTTTCATTTCCCACACTTCGATCTTTTTACCCAGGTATTCCGGAGTACGGCCGATCATCAACCCGGCGATAAACACCGCCAGCAGCACAAACAGCAGCATGCCGTACAGGCCCGAGCCGACGCCGCCGAATATCACCTCGCCGATTTGCATCAGCCACATCGGCATCATGCCGCCGAGCGCGGTAAAGGAATCGTGCATGGCGTTAACCGCCCCGCAGGAGGCCGATGTGGTGATCACCGCGAACAGGCTGGAATTAAGGATGCCGAAACGGCTTTCCTTGCCTTCCATGTTGATGGCGCTGTCCGCCCCGAATTGCAGGAAGTGCTGGTTGCCGTTCAGCTCCGCCCACATCACCACCGCTACCGCGGCGATAAACATCAGCGACATGGCCCAGAGCAAGGCATGGCCCTGGCGATGGTCGCGCACGACATTGCCGAAGGCAAAGCACAGCGCCGCCGGAATGAGGAAGATGGCAATCATCTGGATAAAATTAGTGATGTAATTCGGGTTTTCAAACGGATGGGCGGAGTTAACGTTAAAGAAGCCGCCGCCGTTGGTGCCGAGCATTTTTATCGCTTCCTGCGACGCTACCGGCCCCATCGGCAACGTTTGCTTGGCGCCCTCAAGCGTCGTCAGGCTGAGATAATCACTGAAATTTTGCAGGGTGCCCTGGCTGATGCTGATCAGGGCGATCAGCAGCGCCAGCGGCAGCAGGATATAAAGCGTGATGCGCGCCATATCGCGCCAGGCGTTGCCGAGCGTGGCCACCGACCGGTTGGCAAACCCCCTGATCAGCGCAAACGCCACGGCGATGCCGGTGGCCGCCGACAGGAAGTTCTGCACGGTTAAACCCACCATCTGGCTAAAATAGCTCATGGTGCTTTCGCCGGCGTAGGACTGCCAGTTGGTATTAGTGACGAAGCTGATGGCGGTATTCAGCGCCAGATGCCAGGAGAGGGCCGGCAAATGCTGCGGGTTTAACGGCAGGCGATCCTGGAGCATTAACATCGCCAGCAATAGGATAATGCCGAGCACATTGAACAATAAAATGGCCAACAGGTAGCCGCGCCAGTTCATGTCCTGTTTATACACGCCGCACAATCGCCATAACCGGCGCTCAATGCCGGCGAAACCGGGCGCGGGCCGATCGTTAATGAATCTGCTCAGCCCTAGCCCCAAAGGGCGCGCCAGGATCAGCAGCACGGCCATATAGCTGAAAATCAACAAAAACGCGCTGGAAGCCATCAGAATTCCTCCGCGTTAATCAGGGCATAAACCAAATAGCCCAACAGTAAAAACACCAGCACGATACCGGTTATCAAAGCCATACCCACAGTGCACCTCCAGAGGAAATTCTCAGGTGCTGCGAGTGTAAATTTTTGTCTGAAAAGTTAATGTAAAATTACTCCTGCCGGGTGTAAAAATTTTATAAAAATAGCGCAAATGCCGCGGCAGGTTTTGTAGATGGTTTAATTCCAGAAATGTATATAAAAAATTTATAGCCCGGCCCTTTATTTTTATAAAGGTTTTATAGTTGCTTGGTTATATTGGCTTTATCAGGAACGCGTAAGGCAAGACGAATAACCAGCTCAATAGATATTTGCCTGGTTAACGATATTCGACGGCGCGTCTATAACGTATTGAGAATATGTCCGGCAGCGGTAAGAGGTCGACAAGAAAATGAAATATATCGTCGTTAATATACTGTTGTTTTTAGCCTGCCTGCTGGCATCCGGTCTGCTATGGGCGGTGTCGCCGGTGCCCGCGCCGGCGCAGAGGCCGGCGAGCGGCGATTTTTCGCCGCAACAACAGGCGGAGATTGAACATATCGTGGAAAACTATTTAGTCGCCCATCCGGACATCCTGGCAAAAATGAACCCGCCGCCGGTCAGCCCGGGTGGCTGCCGGCCAGTGCGTTGAGCCGGCATGGTGGCGATGTGGGGCGCCGTCTACCCGCGCCGGGCGGCGGAGGCCATCGCCCGGGGATTATCCATTATTGCGGGTAGGGCACCCAGCCGCCGCCATTGAGGCGGATATACACTTTGCCCTGGTATTCCATCACCACCGCGTTTTCATTTTCCGCCACCTTGGGGGTGGTGGGCAGATTGGCGCCTAACGCCGGCCAGTCCAGGAGGGACGTGGTGAAGACCTTGCCGTCCACCGAACGGGCCACCAGTTCGGAAATGGCCAGATAGCTGCTGGGGGCGGTGATGTTCAGCGCCTGGGCCGGATGCGGCGCGCGCGTGCCGAAGAATTTTACGCCGACCGGAATATGGGTAATGGCGGGGCTGGGAATATCGCGCAGGCCGGAGATCTGCATTTTATCGCCAACAAGCCCGGCGCCGTGTTCCGGCACCACGATCAGCATCACCCGGCGGCCGGATTTATCCAACTGGTCCATAAAGGCGTTGAGCTGGGAAAGCAGGGTTTGCGCGCGTGTACGGTAATCGGCGCCTTTGGCTGCGCCGACAAAACGATTGCCGTCGTGCAACGCGATCAGGTTAAAAAATGTCGCGCTGCGCCCGGTGGCCGCCCGGGACTGGTTTGCCAGCCAGCGGGCCATCAGTTGCCCATCGTCAAAAATAGGCTCGCCGTCGAAGGAGGCCAGTTCATGACCCAGGCCCGCCTGCGACATGATAGGCGCCTGCATATCAGCGTCCTGGCGCAGGTTGCCGATGTAATTACCGAAGACGCCGCTATGATCCATCGCCAGCTGTTCGCCAAAGCCCAGTTTCGCCAGGTTGTCGAACAGATAGCATTGCCGGGCGGCGGGTTGGTACAAATCATGATGGGACGTTTGACCACAGCTGGCGCGCAGCAGACGAATTGACGCCGGGCCGCTGTAGGCGGTGGCGGAGTTGAAGTCGGTGAACAGCAGGTCAAATCGCGACCACAGCGGGGACGCGGACAGCTGGGCGGCATCCAGATCCGACCAGGCCAGGGAACAGATATTGATCACCAGTAAATCAAACGGCTGGGCATCGGGGGGCAGCGTCTGCGGGAACGGCGTTTGCCTGGCCTGCTCGCGCTGATAAAATTGCTGCAGGTAGGCATCGAGATTGGCGTTGGTCGGCGGGCCGCTGACCGTATTGGGCAGGTTTTGCGCCGGCGCCGTTTCCTGCGCGCGCTGGGCGACGGGAGCGGGCGTGGCGGCCGCGGGCGGCGCCTGGGTCAGCCCCGGGGGCAACAGCAGGCTCAGGTTGAGCCACAGCAGGCCCGCCACCGTGAAGGTGGTAATGCGCAGCCATTGCGCCACAAACAGATACCCTACCAATAGCACGAAGGCGACGCCAATCCATCGCCAGTTGATAAACCGATCGGCCAATTCCAGCAAATAGTCGATGCTAAAGCCGCTGACATCCGCGCCCTGATGGAGAATGGAACGCCAGCCCGGCAGCCAGGTATCATGGTAAAACAAGGCCAGGCCAAACGGCAGCGCCAGCCATTGGCGCCAGCGGTGCAGACGCGCCGTGGGCAGGGGAAACAGCAGACAGGCGGCGAAAAACAGGTTGGCCAGCGCGTCGACATGCAAATAGCCCAGCCAGAGCAGGATAAATTTCAGTAAAAAATAATAATTCCAGCCACCCAGTCCGCGCCAGGTGTGCCCGTTCTGAAAAACGGAGGTGTTAACGCGCGGGTTATTCATCATGTGCCGGCTTATCCGCCGTTGACCGGTGGTTTATTTTTATCGCCAGGTGGGTTTTGACATGGCTTGCCCTGATCGGACGCAGATAGCGGGGGGATAAAAACCATGCATTAAAGCGATTACGCCACAGCGGCAAATATTTATGCGCCATAAACCCGAGCGGGATAAATATCACCGCCGCCAAGCAGAACATTTGCAGGATATCGACGATGTTCATTGTCCGTAGCCTTTATTATTGCGCGGGGGTGAAAACGAAGGCGGTAATGGCTTGCCGTCCAGTTGCACGATGAGGGGTACGGGTAGCCGGCGTCTTTTACCCGGCGGCGCGTCCCGGGACGGCTCGGCGGCGGCGGGCGGCGGCTCAGGCGGCACGGCCAGCCCCGACAGGCGGCGAACCTCCGCCTGGATGGCATTATCCTGATACCACAGGGTGCGGTTTTGGAACATGTCGGCGGCAGGCAGGCTGAATAAGAAATTAAGCACGCTATCCACATCGCTGGTCTGGCAGTTGGATAAAAACAAATACAGATGGCTGTCGGTGAGGGTAAGCACGTCGCCGTCGCGGCGCAGATGGCACAACGACATGGCCTGCTGCGGGCTGATGCCGCCGACCGGGCGCAGGGCAAGCAGTACGCCGCGGGTTTCTACCGCAAGGGTAGGCTGTCCCAGGATGGATTGCATCACCTCGCAAAATACCGGCAGCGGCAAAAAACCTTTGTGGCGGTCGGGCAGCCGCCCTTGCAGCAATAATTCAATATTTTCCGGTACATAGCGATTAAACGTGCCTTGCTGGATGTCGTCCAGCAGCGTCAGGAAGCTGGATAGCCTCGCCGCGTGCGGCACGATTAAATTAGCGCCGCAGGCCTGTAATAAGCGTTGATCGATATAGCGCAGGGCGGGGTACATTTCCCTGACGACAATTTTGAGCGCGTTGCCGCGCCGGATACGCAGGAGATGAATTTGCCGGGCCAGCGTTTCAATCTGGTCGTTGGCGCTGAGGGCAAAAATCAGCGTGGCGGCGCGTGCGCGCAGGCCACGGTCCACCAGGCGCTGGTTGTCGGCAAAAATAAACCACTTATCCGATAAGGGCGGCGCGCCTTCCAAAATACTGTTTTCCGCAAGATACATCCATTGATCGTCACTGTGGTTATTAATATGTTGCGCGGATGCCGGAGAGGCCGCTATTTCCCAGCCGGGACTGCGCGGCTGTAAAGCGTACGCGGTATTTGCTTCCACGCCGAATTGATTGTGCCACCAGGACATTACATATTGCGGTGGGTAATGGGCTGAATTTAGCGTAGCCAATCCATATAATACGCGGTTTTGGACATATAAACGCGGAATGAGGGCATGAATTCCCTTGCCATAACAGAGAATGAGCATAGCGCAATTCTGGCGCGCGCATTGGCTGGCAATTTCAAGCAGCCACTGGTTAAAATCATTTGGCGCCAGATCATTCCCTGCCGCGGCGGTCAACATAAATATCAACAGTTGATTTTTGATCTGCGGCAGGCGACTGATATCAACCGGCAAGTCGGTTAACGCTTTTTTCCCTGCCGCCTGATGATAATAATGGGTTTTATCCTCGGCTGATAATAAACGGACGATCAGGGCATGTTCAGGCGGCAATGTCGAGGTGCAGGGGAGGGACGTGGGGTTATCTTTCTGATATATAACTGAAATTATTACATCTGGCCGCTGTGCGTCCACCACTTGCCCGCACAGCTCATAGGCGGCCGGCTCGGTATCGGTATTGACCCAGTACAGCCCCCGGGGTTGCATTAAAGACGTATCATCCCAACAATTTTTTATGCCAAAAGGAAAAGACAGTGCCATTTTTATCTGCTTGCAGTAGGTGTAAAAGCAACGGGATTGAAAGTCTTTAAAGTGTGCTTGGGCCGGCATCGAATACTGGAGTATAATAAATATTACCATTCTGGAATGAAATGACCAGTTAATTAGCTACATCAGAACCCTATTTTACGCTGATTTAATTTTTGCTGGATTAATGCCAAACCCAGGTAATGGCACCGTATAAAGGAAAATAAAACTGGATAGCATAGACCCTGGCGCGGCAGCGCATGATGAGAGTGATGATTTTGCTGTGTTAAGTCACCTCTTTTCCCTGCCGGAATTAAATTATGTCGATATAACCCGGGCGGAAAAAATTCCGCTGATGATGTCGCGCTGGCCGCTATTGGCCGAATTGGCCGGCGTGGCGTATGACGCATCCCAGGCGGAAGCTTCATGAAGCCTGCCGTGGCCATGGTTTACCGTTCTTGCGGAGTCATATCATGCCGGTCATAGCCCTGCGGGGTATCCGGGGCGCGACGGGCACGACATCGGTGGCCGCCGGCCTGAGCTGGGCGCTGGCCCAATTGGGCGAGAACGTATTGGCAATTGATTTTTCACCGGATAACCTGTTGCGCCTGCATTTCGCCATGCCTTTTTCCGCCCCGCGCGGTTGGGCCAGCGCCGTGCAGGCCGGCGCCGGCTGGCAGCATGGCGCCATGCGCTATAGCCAACTGCTCGATTTTCTGCCCTTCGGCCGGCTGGCCGACGGGACGCAGGCGTTGGACTCATTGACCGACTGGCGGGAGAACATTGCCCAATTGAAATCCCTGTCGGCCTATCATTGGATCGTGCTGGACGTCCCCGCCGGCGAGTCTGCCCTGGCGACCCAGGCGGTATCCCTGGCCGACGGCGTGTTTACCCTCCTGCAGGCCGACGCCCAGTGCCATGTGCGCCTGCATCAGCAATCCTTGCCCCGGCATGCTCATTATGTGGTTAACCAATTTGTTCCCGCCAGCGCCTTGCAGCAGGACCTGCTGCTGCTCTGGCAGCAAAGCCTGCCGAACTTGCTGCCGGTGGTATTGCATCGCGACGAGGCGATGGCGGAGTCCCTGGCGGCGCTGCAACCGGTGGGCGCATTTATGCCGCACAGCAAAATCAGCCAGGAGCTGACTACTCTGGCCAATTGGTGCCTGATCCATTTGCGCAACGGTGAACAATGAATTCCCGGCGGCCCGGCGTCCTGTCGGTGTTCTTGCCGCCGCCGGTGCATTCGGCGCTGCGTGACCGCTACCGTGGCTACCGCCGGGCGGGCGCTTCCCGGCCGGCCGCGGCGCTGATGATGGTTTGCGTGATTGCCGGCTGGCTGTTGCTGCGGTTCGAAACGCCGGCCTGGCAACGCATCCGTCGCCAGCGCGGGCGCTGGTATCCCCATGTTTCCGCCGCGCGTCCCCGCCCGCTCGATCTGGTCCGCTATGTGCTGCAAACGCTGTGGCTATTGCTGATTATGCCCGCCGGGGGCGTGCGCCAGCGGGCGCTTTATGGCGATATTTCCCGGCGCTGGCGGGCGCGTTTGCGCCGCCGGCTGCGTACTGTGGCCGGGCGCCGGGCGCCTGCCGCGCGGATTGCCGCCGCGCCGGTTGCAAGCGCGCGTCTGCGCCGCCTGTTAAGCCGCGCGTTAATGATCCTGGCCGGGCTTGTCGCGGCGGTGCTGGCCGGTTTTTGCATTTCCCAGCCCTTCGGCTATCTGGCGCAGTTTGTGTTTGTGATGCTGTTGTGGGGCATCGCGATGATCGTGCGCGATATGGCGGGGCGCTTCCCGGCCCTGATGCTGATTGTTTTGTCGTTAACCGTGTCATGCCGGTATCTGTGGTGGCGCTATACCGCCACGCTGAACTGGAGCGATCCGGTGAGCCTGGTATGGGGGTTGCTGTTGCTTGGCGCGGAGACGTATTCCTGGACGGTGCTGGTGCTGGGCTATTTCCAGACCCTGTGGCCGCTTAATCGCCAGCCGACGCCCATGCCGGCGGATATCGCCAGCTGGCCGACCATTGATGTGCTGATCCCCACCTATAACGAAGCCCTCAGCGTGGTGAAACCCACGCTGTATTCGGCTCTCGGCATCGACTGGCCGAAAGAGAAAATCACCCTGTATCTGCTTGATGACGGTAACCGTGCGGAATTCGCCGAGTTTGCCCGGGAAATCGGCGTGGAATATATCGCCCGGCCTCGTCATGAACACGCCAAGGCGGGCAATATCAACTACGCGCTCCAACAGGCCAAAGGCGAGCTGGTGGCTATTTTTGACTGCGATCATGTGCCGACGCGCTCGTTCCTGCAACTGACCGTCGGCTGGTTTTTCAAGGACGCGCGCCTGGGCATGCTGCAAACGCCCCATCACTTTTTTTCGCCGGACCCTTTTGAGCGCAACCTGGGTCGTGTACGCCGCACGCCGCACGAGGGAAAGCTGTTTTACGGCCTGGTACAGGACGGCAACGACCTGTGGGACGCCAGTTTCTTCTGCGGCTCCTGCGCGGTATTGCGCCGCTCTGCGCTGGATGAGATCGGCGGTATTGCGGTGGAAACCGTCACCGAGGACGCCCATACGTCGCTGCGGATGCACCGGCATGGCTACAGTTCAGCCTACATCCGTATTCCGCAGGCCGCCGGCCTGGCAACCGAAAGCCTGTCGGCGCATATCAGCCAGCGCATTCGCTGGGCGCGGGGCATGGTGCAGATTTTCCGCATCGATAACCCGCTGCTCGGCAAAGGGCTGAAACTGGCGCAGCGTTTATGTTACGCCAACGCCATGCTGCATTTCCTGGCGGGCATCCCCCGGCTGATATTCCTGACCGCGCCGCTGGCGTTTCTGCTGCTGCATGCCTATATCATCTACGCGCCGGCCGTCGCCATCGCCCTGTATGTTTTGCCCCATATGGTCCATGCCAGCCTGACGACCTCCCGGGTGCAGGGCAAGTACCGCCACTCGTTCTGGAGCGAGATCTACGAAACGGTGCTGGCCTGGTATATCGCGCGGCCGACCACCATGGCGCTGCTCAATCCCTACGCCGGCACGTTTAACGTCACCGCCAAGGGCCGCCTGAACGATCAATCCTATATCGACTGGACAATCACCCGTCCCTATCTGGTGCTGATGCTGCTGAACGTCGCCGGGCTGGCGGCCGGCGCCTGGCGCCTGACCTATAGCCGCGGCGACGAACTGCTGACCGTGGTGATAAGCCTTGCCTGGGTGCTGTACAACCTGATTATTCTTGGCGGCGCCATTGCCGTGGCCTTCGAGGCTAAACAGATTCGCGCGGCGCACCGGGTGGATACCGTGCTGCCGGCGGCGATCGCCACCCGGGACGGCCATGTGCACGGCTGCGTCATGCACAATTTTTCGGACAGCGGCGCGGGGCTTGAGATGCACACCTGCGATGTATTGCAGCCCGGTCAGGATATCACCCTGCTGCTCAGCCGCGGACGGCAGGAGTATGCCTTTCCCTGCCGCGTTAGCCGCGCGGGCGGCCGCCAGGCCGGCATCCAGCTGGCACCCCTGACGCTTCAGCAGCATGTGGATTTTATCCAGTGTACCTTTGCCCGCGCCGACAGCTGGGTGGTGCGCGGCGATAGCTTTCCGGAGGACAAGCCGCTGGAAAGCCTGGGCGAAGTGCTGGCCCTCGGCGCGCGCGGCTATCTGCGCATGCTGGATATCGCGCCGCCGGCGCTGCGTCCGCTAATCGTCCTTATTTTTAACGCCGGTGGCTGGATCGCTTCTTTCCTGCCACGCAATCCCCCGCGGCCCGTCCGCAGCGATGAAACCCCTCAATGATGACTAACCGATGAAAAACCTGATATGGACTTTGCTCACCGTCGCGCTATTCGCCAGCGCGGCGCCGGTATCCGGCGCCGGCGGCCCGGCAGAGGCGGCGCCCCCGGCGTTGACGTTAAACGGGGCCGCAACCGGGACGCGGGATGAGCAGGCGCCTGCGCCCGATGCGGCTTTCCGCGGGCCGGATGCGCCGATGCCAGGCGCCCCGGTGCGCGACATCACGCTGCCCTTTGCCGTCATCGCGCCGCCGCCCGGCACCATGACCCTGCGCGGCATCCAGCCTAACGGCCAGGTTGAATTCGGCGTGCGCGGCGATGAGGTGGTTACCCAGGCGATGCTGAATTTACACTATACGCCGTCGCCGTCGCTTATCCCGGTGCAGTCGCATCTGAAGGTTTATCTTAACGATCAGCTGATGGCGGTGCAGGCTATCGGTCAGCAGCAGTTGGGCAAGGAAAACCAGGTACAGGTACCCATAGATCCGCGCTATATCACCGATTTTAATCGTATCCGGCTGGAGTTTGTCGGCCACTACCAGAATATCTGCGAGAATCCGGCCAATACCACCCTGTGGCTGGAGATCGGCAAAGGCAGCTCGCTGGCGCTGCGCTATCAAACACTGCCGCTGAAGAATGATTTATCGCGTTTCCCCATGCCGTTTTTCGATGCGCGCGATACCGGGCCGCTGACGCTGCCGATGGTCTTTGCCGCCGCGCCGGATGCGGGCCAGCAGCAGGCCGCGGCGATGTTGGCCTCCTGGTTCGGCGTCAGGGCGCAATGGCGCGGCCAGACGTTCCCGGTGTTGTACAATCGCGAGCCCGATCGCCATGCGGTGGTGTTCGCCACCAACGCCGGCCGGCCGGATTTCCTGCGTGATATGCCGCCGGCCACCGGCCCGGCGGTGGCGATGGTCAGCCCGCGCGATAATCCTTTTATTAAACTGCTGCTGATAACCGGGCGCGATGATGCGGATCTGCTTACGGCGGTGAAAGGCATTGCGCAGGGCAACATGCTGTTTCGCGGGCAGGCGGTGGCGGTGGAAAGCGTGGAGCAGCTTCAGCCGCGCCAGCCCTATGACGCGCCCAACTGGGTCCGCACCGACCGGCCGATGAATTTTGGCGAGCTTAAGCAGTACCCCGAACAGCTGCAGGCGGACGGGATCGTGCCCACGCCCATTAGCCTGAATATGAACCTGCCGCCCGATCTGTTTTTGATCAACAGCCAGGGTATCGATATGCGTTTGCGCTACCGCTACACCTCGCCCCAGCTGAAAAATACCTCGCGGCTGAGCGTCAGCCTGAATAATCAGTTTGTGCAGGACTTTATCCTGCTGCCCGGCCATGACGACGGTCCGCAGCTGCTGCACCTGTCGCTGTTGCGGGGCCTGCTGGCCGATCACCGGGACTTGATGATTCCGGCGCTGAAGCTTGGCGCGGTTAACCAGATCCGTTTTGCTTTCGACTATACCTCGCTATTGGCCGGCGGCGCGGAGGGGCGTTGTGAAACCTACACCACGGTGCCCAATCATGTGGTGATCGACGACAGTTCGACTATCGATTTTTCCGGCTACCGGCATTTTATGGCGATGCCGGACCTGCGCGCTTTCGCCAACGCGGGTTATCCCTTCAGCCGCCTGGCCGACCTGTCCCAGACGCTGGTGCTGGTGCCGCCGAAACCGCAGCCGCTACAGTTGACCACCCTGCTGAACACGCTGGGTAATATCGGCGCGCTAACCGGTTATCCGGCCCTGGGCATGCGCCTGAGCGAGGACGGGTCGCAGGTGAGCGCCGTCGATGCCGATATTTTGCTGATAGGTGATCTGCCCGCGGTCTTGCGAAACGACGGCATGCGCGACGGCAAAAAAGCCCAGTTGCTGCTGGCCGCCACCCGCGATTGGATCAACCAGCCGGTGCGCCAGGCGGCGCTGCCGGACAATACCACGCCGGACGTGGACGCCCTGGCCGATACCAGTACCCAGATCGCCGCGCAGGGATCCATCGCCGCCGTGGTCGGCCTGCAGTCGCCTTACTTCAATCAGCGCAGCATCGTGGCGCTGCTGGCGAAGGGACCGGACGGCAACGCCCTGCTTAACAATGCCATGGCGGATAATCTGCAAAAGGCGCGGGTTTTCGGTTCGGTGGCGCTTATCCGCGATTCCGGCGTCAACAGCCTGAAGGTGGGCGATACCTATTACGTCGGTCATTTGCCCTGGTGGGAACGTGTCTGGAATGCCCTGGCCCATCATCCGGTAATACTGGCGCTGATGGCGGTGATCGCCGTGGTGCTGGCCGCCATGGTGCTCTGGTGTGGTTTACGCGCCCTCAGCCGCCGTCGTTTATCCGCGGGCGACGGGGAATAACGCATGCCCACCGTTCGTTTTATCGCGCCATGGGGCGCCGGGGGCAGCCTTCCGGCCGCCATACGCCGCCCCGCAC
The DNA here is from genome assembly GCF_046352915.1 of Sodalis sp. C49. Lineage (NCBI taxonomy): Bacteria > Pseudomonadati > Pseudomonadota > Gammaproteobacteria > Enterobacterales > Bruguierivoracaceae > Sodalis > Sodalis sp. C49. The sequence goes on from NZ_CP163303.1 coordinate 4,051,952, forward strand.
AAGGGCCGGTGGGCAAGGCGCTGATGATGGTGTTGGGCGTGGCCTTGTCGCTAGCCGTTATGCCGCCCGTACGCGCCGGGCAGCCGCCGGCCATAGCGCCGGAGCAGTGGCTGCTGGCGCAGGTCAGACTGGGCGAGGCTAATCATCAGGATCAACTGGTGCGCCAGTCACTGGACCGTTTAGCGTTAATCGCGCCCGATAGTCCGCAAGTGCTGGCGGCCCAGCTGCGTCTGGATCTGCGTGAAGGCAACCAGGACCAGGCGCGGGAGCGGCTGGAAAAAATCCAGCGGCTGGCGCCGGATTCAACGGAATTTCGCCAGGCGCGGCTCAGCCTGGAGCTGGCGCGGCCGGAAACACAGCAGCGGCTGCAGCAGGCGCGCCTGCTGGCCACGGCGGGCCGGCTGGCGGAGGCCCGCGCCTTGTACGACCAGGTGTTCGGCGGCCAGCCGCCGCCGGTGGAGCTGGCGCTGGAATATTGGCAACTGGTGGCCCGCGTACCCGGCCACCAAGACGAGGCCGAACGTCAATTGGCCGACCTTGACCGGCAGTATCCGGGCAATGTCGCCCTGCGCCTGCAACTGGCCCAATACGCCTTTGCCGCCGGCCGGAACGAACAGGCTATCGACTGGCTGCGGCAGGTGGCGAATACCCCGGCGGGCCGGCAGCCCGCCGCCGAAATGTGGCTGGCGCGGATAAAGGCAACGCCGGTGGACGCGCAAAGCGTGTCGGCCCTGCAATTTTACCTTAGGGTATTCAACGACGGCGCGTCTGCCGACGCCGCGCAGCAGGAACTGCGGCGGCGGCAGGCGCTGCTGGCCGACCCGCGCTATCAGGCCAGGATGGAGGGTTTGGCAAAAATTGAACAGGGCGCCTCCTCCGGCGCCATTGCGCCGTTAACCGAGGCTTTGGCCGCCACGCCGGACGATGCCCAAGTGCTGGGCGCCATGGGGCTGGCCTATGCGCGCTCCGGCCAACGCCTGCGGGCGCTGGACTATTTTACGCGGGCGCAGCAGGCTGAACAAAATGGCTTTAATGGCGCAAAATGGCGGGGCCTGATTCAAACCAACCGTTACTGGTGGGCGTTGGAGCAGGGCGATCGCGCGCTTAAGTCCGGGCATCTCGCCGAGGCGGATGGCTATTACCGGCAGGCGCGCGGTATTGACGATCGGGACGCCTGGGCTTGGGTCGGCCTGGGCGATGTGGCGGTGGCGCGCGATAATGACTCGGCGGCCGAATATGCTTATCGCCGCGCGCTGGCCCTTGAGCACGACAACGGCAGCGCCCAGCGCGGGCTGGTCAATCTTTACCAGCGCCGCTCGCCGCAGCTGGCGCTGGATTATCTCGGGCAGCTTCCCCCGGGCCAGCGGCAAAAGCTGCGGGATAAGCAGCTCGCTATCCAATTGACATTACTCACGGACCAGGGCGGGCGCGACGCCGGCGCGGGACACTGGGCGCAGGCGGCGCAGCGTTACCGGCAGGCGCTGGACCTGGAGCCGGGCGCTATCTGGACCGCGTATCATTATGCCCAGGCGCTGCGCCATACGGCCCGGGTGTCAGAGGCTGATACCCTGATGGCCGCGCTGGCGCGGCGCTATCCCGGCGATCCCGCACAGGTGTACGCTTATGCGCTGTATCTGGCGGGCAGCGGGCGGGACGATGCGGCGCTGACCCATCTGCGCGGGCTGCCGTCCGGTCAGTGGAGCGAAGGGATGCGCCAGCTGGCGCAGCGGCTGGAGCGGGAGAAACGCGCGGAAGACATAGACCGCCGGCTTGACGTCATCGAGCGGCGGCTTGCCGCCGGCGACCCGGCAGGAGCGCGCGGGGCGTTGCAATACCTGCGATCGACGACCGATGGACTGAGCCTGTATCAGCAGCGGCGCATCGCCATGGCCTGGCTGGACGCCGGCGATGCGGCGCGGGCGGCGGCCGGGCTGCGGCAACTGAAAAAACGGGTACAAACAGCGCCGAACGGGCAGGATAAAACGCTGATTTACCGTGATTTAGCGCGTGTCGAGCAACGGGGCGGCCAGCCGGAAGCAGCGCGCGCGGACTATCAATCTGCCATGCAGGCCGCGGGCCTCAGCGCCGGCGTCCCCGCGAATAACGATGAGTATACCCGCCTGACGCGTCATAACCCCGGCGACGACTGGCTGCGCCGCGGTATCCGCGCCGACGCCGGCGGGCTGTATCGTCAACAGGACGTTAACTTTACCCTGGACCATGATTTCTGGAGCGATGGCGGAACCCCCGGCAAATCGGATCTGAGCGCTAATACCACCATGCTGCAGGCGGATATGCCCTGGGATCAGGGGCGGGCTTTTGGCCGCGCCGATATTGTGCGTATGGACGCGGGAACGTTGGCCAACGATTACGGCGGCACCTTCGGCACGTGCGCCGATTTGCCCTGTCACGGCAACCGCCGCCAAACGGCGACCGGCGTTAGCTTGGGCGCCGGCTGGGAAAATGACCAATGGAAAACCGATATCGGCACCACGCCGCTGGGTTTTCCGGTGGTCGACTGGGTGGGCGGCGTCGCTTATAGCGGCGATTGGCGCAGTCTCGGCTGGACCGCCACCGCCTCGCGCCGGCCGGTTTCCAGCTCGCTGCTGTCCTTTGCCGGCGCTCGCGATCCCGGCACCGGCATGACCTGGGGCGGCGTGCGCGCCACCGGCGGCGGCCTGGGCCTGAGTTATGATCAGGGTAACGCCAACGGCCTGTGGGGCGATCTGAGCGCGCATCAGCTGACCGGTAAAAACGTGGCCGACAATAGCCGCGAACGGCTGATGGGCGGGTATTATTATAAGGTGATTAACGAAGAGGATCGGCGGGCCACCGTGGGGCTGAATTCGATGCTGTGGCATTATCGCCGGGATTTGAGCGGCTATACGTTGGGGCAGGGCGGGTATTATAGCCCGCAGCGCTATTTTTCCCTGGCCGTGCCGGTAAATTATCGCGCGCGCGCGGAAAATGTCGCCTGGCAGCTCGGCGCCTCGTTATCCTGGTCGCACGCCTCGACGGAAGAGCGGCGGCGTTATCCCCTGGCGGGGGTGGGCGCCGCCGACATCCTATCGTCGGGCGGCGACAGTTCCGGGTTTGGCTATACCGTCCAGGCGTTAATCGAACGGCGCCTGTCGTCGCACTGGACCCTTGGCGCCGGTATCGATATCCAGCAGGCCAAGGACTACACGCCCAGCCATATCCTTGCTTACCTGCGCTATTCGATGGCGGGCTGGCAGGGCGACCTCGCAATGCCGCCGCAGCCGCTGAACCCCTATGCGGATTTTAAATAACCCGGCCGGAAAATCCCCTCCGGTGTCGTCATCCCCGGCGCGCCTGGTTGAACGGTTTTCCGCCGGTGAGGAAAAGAATCAGCGCGCCGGCCAATGCCATAATGGCCCGTCGTCGTCCACCACCAGCGTTTCCCCCAGCCGTTTTTGCAGCACAATGGCCGTGATTGACGATGCCGCGCGCAGTGCGTCCACCAGGGCCGCCGCATGGGAAACAATCACGATCTGCGTTCTGCGCCCGGCGGCGGTAATCAAGCGCGCCAGCGCCGGCAGCAGCTCAGGATGCAGGCTGGTTTCCGGCTCATTGAGAATCATCAGCTCAGGGGGACGAGGCGAATGCAGCGCCGCCGCCAGCAGCAAAAAGCGCAGCGTGCCGTCCGACAGTTCCGCGGCCTTCAGGGGGCGCAGCAGCCCGTGCTGCGTCATGCGCAGCTCCAGGTAACCGTCGTTTTGCGCGACGCGCAGCGCCGCGCCGGGGAATGCGTCGTCGATGGTCTCGTCCAAATCCTCGGCAAAGCCGATGTCATAAATGGTCTGGATGGCGGCGGCCAGGTTGGCGCCGTCCCCGGACAGCACCGGCGTATAGGTGCCAATCTGCGGCCGGCGCGCCGGGGCGTCGCGATCGGTACGCAGATGATCGTAAAAGCGCCAGCCGCGCATGGTCTCCCGCAGCATCAGCAGCTCCGGCGCATTAAGCGGATCGATACAGTGTGTCATCATACTGTCGAAGACCGCCAGGTGCTGGAACGGCGTTTGCCACACGCCGCGTTCATCGCGTATCCGCACGGCGGGCCCATGGCGATCCGCAAGCGTCGCGCTTTTGCTGTACAGCGGACCATGCCAGACCACTTCTGTTTTAATGTGGGGATCGCGGTTAAACATCGCTTTGCCGGGGGGCATGTCGCGTTTCTCAGGCAAACCCAAATCAATGGCATAACCAAAGGTATCGCCGGAAAATCCCAGCTTCAGGCTGACAGGCGCCTGCCGGGACTGGGTCCCCTGCACGGGAAGCGTGCCGTTGATCATCGCGCGCGAAAACGTTTCCGGGCCGGCCCATAGGGTGGAATGCAGCCCTCCGTCCGCGGCCAGCGACTGCACTATGCGGTCCTGGGCAATGTCGGCCAGGAGATTCAGCGCGCGGTAGATACTGGATTTGCCCGCGCCGTTCGGCCCGGTTATCACGGTAATTTGCCCGATTTCCAGCGTCAGATCACGCAGGGAACGGTAGCCGGAAACGGCAAGCAGGTTAATCATCGGGACACGACTCCATGGCTGACGCGACGGCTAAACCATACCACAGAAAAATAACCCTGGGTCGCGGTTTTCCAACGGCTATCCACCGCCAACGGCCTCCCCGCCGCTAATGTTAGCGGGTTGCGGGCCACGCCGGCAACGCAATGGTTGAGCATAAAATCAGGTAAACGCCGTAGCGGTTTTTTCCCGTTGTTTGATAGCGTGGTCGCCACTGTTTTTGGCCTGGCGCCGCTGGCGAAAAGGGAATAGGGGTATGTTTGCGAATTGTCAATTATTCGGCATGGATTTGGCGTTTCCCGACGTCTGCCTGACGCCGGCGCCGGTGCCCGTACCGGTGCCTTACCCCAATATGGCGCTGGGCTGCACGGCGACGCCGCATACCTATACCATCCTGTTCGGCGGGCTGCCCGCGCATAATATGGCCACCCTGACCTATGCCAGCTTCGGCGACAATGCCGGCATTAGCCTGGGGGTAATGTCGGGTACGGTAATGGGGACCTCGCGCCATTTAACCGGCGCGTTCACCACCCTGATCAAAGGTTCTCCCGCCACCCGCATGACCAGCCTGAGCCTGCAGAACGGTACCAATATGGTGGGCATGCGGCTGCTTCCCAGCCAGCTGAAAATCATGATGCTTGGAATGTAACCCCCGCCGGTAACAGGATTCTTTATATGTCTTCACTGTTTTTTCGGCTTCGTTTTCCCGGCCTCCTGGCGCTGACGGCGTTTATCAGCGCCTGCGCGCCGGCGGAAATAACCCCGCAAGACAGTGGCGGCGGCGATCGCCTGGCGTTGAACGCCCGCGGCCGGGTGAATAACGGATCACCGCTAAAAATAACCGTATTGCAGCTTACCGATCCCTCCCGCTTTTTGTCGGCCGGCTATGAGGACCTGCAACGTGACGCGCATAAGACGCTGCGCGGGCAGGTGCGCGCCGGAGAAGAAATTTTCCTGCTGCCCGACGATAAGTGCCGGGTCCTGCCGCTGCCAACGGCGGACGATGTTCATTACCTGGGCATCTTTGCCGAGTACCAGGATCTCGCCCATAAACGCTGGCGGCTGCTATTGCCTCTGCCGCCGCGGCCTGCGGCCTCGGTATGGACGATGCTCCGGCCGCCTCCGCCCGTTTTGCGCCGGATTACCGTGACCCCGGACGGTTTGCAGGGAAATGATAATGAAAAATAACCATAAAGTGCTGTGGGTGGAGGGGATGTTCCTGCGTCCTCATCATTTCCAGCAGGCCGAGGAGTATCTGGAGCAGCGCCAATGGCACCTGCGGGATGGCCGCTATCCCTGGGGATTTTCCATCCTGCGGGTGGATGAAAGCCTGCTGGCGCTGGGCAAGGTGGCGCTGGCCGCCGGCGCCGGCATCCTACCGGACGGTACGCTGTTCGATTTCACCGATCCCTGCGATGCGCCGGCGGCGCTGGATATCCGCGCCGGCTGCGGCGGAGTGACCATCGTTCTGGCATTGCCGGTCCGGCGCGCGGGACGGGAAGCGGTCATTTTTACCGAAGCGGCGGATTCGCTGGCCCGTCACCTGGCGTTTGAAAAAGAGGTTGCCGACACCAACGCGTTGTCCGCGGGCGGCGCGAAGATCCAGTGCGGCAGGCTGCGTCTGCGGCTGCTGCCGGAACATGAACTTAACGGCGAATGGATAGCCATGGGCGCGGTACGGGTGCTGGCGAAGGATCGGGACGGCGGCGTGTTGCTGGATCCCGGTTATCTTCCTCCCCTGCTGGACAGCCGCGCCAGCCCGGCGCTGCAGGAATATGTCCGGGAGCTGGCGGGCTTGCTGCAACAGCGACGCCAGCGGCTGGGCCGCCAGCTGCAACAGCGGGACGAAGGGCACAATAGGGCGGCGGACCTGATGCTGCAGGCGCTTATCCATCGGTTCAGCGCCAGGGTAGATCATCTGCTGCACGCCCCGAGGGTACATCCGGAGTGCCTGTTCTCCGCATGGCTGCCGTTTGCGCTGGAGCTGGCGGTGTACCGGGCGCCGCATGTCTTTGCAGGCGATATCCCGGTGTATGACCATGCGGATATCGGCGGCTGCTTTGGCCTCTTGATGTCGCTGCTGCGCCAGGGATTGTTTATCGCGCTTGAAGACAGCGCCATCCCCCTGCCGCTGACCGAGAAGATGCCGGGCTTGAGCGTGGCCACATTGCCGGATAAAGAGATGCCGGACCGGTTTGACTTTGTCTTAAGGGTGGCGGAACTCGAGGGCGGGGCGCAAACGAGCGCGTTTCTGGCGCAAATCAAGATTGCGCCGGCGTGCTGCATCCGCGACGTGGTGCAACTGCAATTGCCGGGTATCCCCTTGCGGCCCCTGGCGCAGGCGCCGCGCCAGCTGCCTTCCCGAACGGGCGCCAGCTGCTTTGCCCTGGAAAATAGCGGCGCATTATGGCCGCAGTTGGCCAAAACCGGGGCCTTCGCCCTGTACCTTACCGACGAATTCGCCCGGCTGGACATTCAATTATGGGCCATAAGGCGTCAATCCCCGCCGGGTGGACCACCGCCATGACAGACCACGCTCGCATGCAGCACGCGCAGCCCAACCGGCTGCTGGCGGCGGCCGGTCCGCTGCTGAACGCCGTGGCGCATTTACGTTACGCGCAGCCGCCCGAGGATGCCGGGGCGCTGCGCCTGCGGATGATCGATGAAATGCGCCGTTTCGAGCAGGTTTGCCAGGAAGCGGCGCTGGGCTATAACGTGATTATCGGCGCGCGCTATTGCCTGTGTACCGCCCTGGACGAGGCGGTGGCGCTGACCTCCTGGGGGCAAAGCAGCATTTGGGCGGGCAACGGCCTGCTGGTGGCTTTTCATAATGAAACCAACGGCGGCGAGAAATTTTTCCAACTGATGGCGACATTGTTGCAACAGCCCGAGCAGCATATCGATCTGCTGGAGCTGCTCTATTTTTGTTTGTTATTGGGTTTCGGCGGCCGCTACCGGGTCATGGAAAACGGCATTTACCGGCTGGAAATCCTGACCCAGCGGCTGGCGCGGCAGATTCGCAGCATCAGGGGTGAATACGCCCGTCCCCTGGGTGAACCGCGCGCGCAACACCCCGCCCCCCGGCGGACCTCCAGGGCGCGGCTGGCGCCGCCGCTATGCGTCTTGTTGGGCGGGATGCTGCTTGGCTTGCTGTATATCGTCCTTAATAACCGGCTGGACGTCGCTGCCACCGGGGTGCAAAACAGGCTGTTCAGCCTGCAACTGCCCAAGGCGCCCCCGTCGGTGGCCGGGATGTCGCTGCCAGAGCTGATGCAGGCCCTGGCGGCGGATATTGCCGCTAACCGCGTGGCGGTGTCCCTGCGGGATGAGCAGGGGGTTGTCACGCTGCGCGGCGGCGACGTATTCGCGTCGGCCTCCGCGACGCTCCACCCATCGTATCAAGACGTTATCTTCCTGATTGCCCGGCATCTGGCGCAGACCACCGGCGTGGTAACGGTGCGCGGGCATAGCGATAACCAGCCGATCCATGGCGCCGCTTTTACTTCTAATGACGCGCTGGCGCTGGCGCGCGCCGAAACCGTCGCCCTGATGCTGCGCCAGGCGCTGGATCAGCCGGGACGGGTGGTGGCGCAAAGCGCCGCCGGCAAGACGCCGCTGGTGCCGAATACCACGGCGGAAAATCGCGCCCTTAACCGACGCATCGATATTGCCTTTAACCTGGCCGGCGGCGACACAGAATGAGGCGGGGAGCACGAACATGTTAAAAATGATGGGGGCGCTGTACGGCGGCGGAATCTGGCGTGGCGTTTGCGCGGCGGCGGGAGTTGGCCTGGCCGTCTGGTTTGTGGGCCCCCGGCTTGACGTCGGCGGGGTGCATCCCCTGGCGTCTGACGCTGTCCGTTATCAGGTTATCGGCGCGGTGACGGCGTTTTGGCTGCTGTCGCGATCCCTCTCCTCAATGCGTCAGGCCCGTTTCCGGCGCAGTGTGCGACGGCAACTGCTGACGGCGGAGCGGACGCCGTCAGCGAGGGAGGAAACCCCGCTTGCCGCAGGGTTTAAACTGGCGGCCAGGATCCTCAAGCGGCATCATGGTTATGGCGCCGGGCTGAAAAAGGAGGGACTGCCGGTCTTCGGGCGCGCGTATTTGTATCGGCTGCCGTGGTACCTGATGCTGGGCGCCGGCGGCAGCGGCAAGTCCAGGGCCCTGCAAAACGCTGAGCTCGATTTTCTCGAACCCCAGGCCCCGGACGCCGGCGCGGCGGACGGGCCGGGCCGTTGCGACTGGTATTTTACCTCCCTGGGCGTGGTGATCAGTCCCTGCGGCAGCTTTCTGGCCGACGGCGACAGCCGTTGGCAACAGATGCTGGCATTGCTAAAGCGCCATCGCGCCCGCCGGCCGCTTAACGGGGTGGTGCTGACAATAAGCGCGCAGGATCTGCTGCAGCCCTCGCGGGAAGAGCACTGCCGGCAGGCCGGATTGTTGCGCCGACGCCTGCTGGAGCTGGGGCGGCAGCTTAAAATTGTCCTGCCGGTGTATATCATGATCACCAAGGCCGATTGCCTGGCGGGGTTTAGCCAGTATTTCAGCCGCTTCGACGGTCCTGAATTGGCGCAGCCCTGGGGCATGGATTTTCCTTGGCGGGGCGGGTCCGAAGATGGGTTCTCGCTGCCAGAAGCCTTTGCGCAGGCCTTCGACCGGTTGCAGCGGCGGTTAGATGACGCCTTGGCGGATACGCTGCTGGCGGAGTCCGATGCCAGGCAGCGCGGCAAATGCCTGGCCCTGCCCCAGGCCTTTGCCGCGCTGCGCCAGCCGCTGCTGCGTTACCTGGAGATTATCTTTGCCTCCTTTCCCGAGGGGGCCGCGCCCGCGCCACGGGGCGTCTGGTTTACCAGCGCCAACCAGAAAACCGGACCGGCCGCCGGCGCGTTAACGGCCCGCCAGGACGATTTGTTCGATTACCGCTTCACGCCGGCGGATATGGCCACGGCCAATGTGGCCGCGCCGACGCCGCAAAGCTATTTCCTCAAGACGCTGTTTCGGGACATTATCCTGGCCGAAGGCGACCTGGCGGGCACCCGCCGCTGGGCCATATGCCGTCGCCGGTTGGGTTACCTCGCGGGCTACGGCCTGTTATCGGCGCTGCTGCTGGCGGCGGGGAGCCTGGGTATCGCCAGCTATCATAATAACCATCAGTACCTGGCACGGGTACAGGCGCGCACCCAGGCGCTGGAACAGCTTAGCGCCGCTATCTTGCGTGCGCCCGACCCCGGGCTGGCCCAGATAATGCCCTTCTTTAACGGACTGGGCGTCTGGGCCGAAACCGGGGTCTTTGATTATCGCCGCCCCCCGCTGGACCATCGTATGGGCCTGTACCGGGGCCGGATGCTGCACGACGCCGGCGAACTGGTCTACCGGCACGCGCTGAAGCGCGTGCTGCTGCCGCTGGTGACGCAGCAGCTTGCCGCGGTGCTGGCCCGGGCGCATGGCGGCGAGACGGATTTCACTTATCAGGCGCTGAAAGCCTATCAAATGCTGTATGAGCCGCAGCATTACGACGGCGGGTTTTTACGCTCCTGGGTGCTGATGACCCTGCCGGCGATGCCGGGCGCGGCGCAGCTCGACAGCGCCGGGAATGAACAATTGCGCCGGCATCTCGCGCAACTGATAACCGACGCGCCGCTGCTGTCGCCCAACGACAAAGACCAGCGTCTGATCGAGACGGCTCAGTCTGCCATCCGTCAGCACCCGCTTGCCCAGCGCGTCTACCAGCGGCTGAAACCATTGCTTATTAACGACAGCCGGTTCAAGGCCATCAGCCTTATCGATCTGGCGGGCGCCGAGGCGGAGCAGGTACTGATACGCAACAGCGGCCTTCCGGCCACGGATACGCTCCCCGGTCTGTTTACCCCCGCAGGGTATTGGCTGGGCTTTCATCCCCGGGTCGCCGTCGCCCTGCGCCGGCTACAGGAGGAGGACCGCTGGGTGCTGAACCAGACCCTGGCGGCGGATGAGGACGAACTGGCCGCCAACGTACGGCATTGTTATATGAACGAATTTATTACCCGCTGGGATAACTTTCTCGGCGATATCGGCCTGATGCCCGCGCCGGACCTGAACCGGCGCATCGACAGCGCGCGTATCCTGTCCGGCGAACATTCGCCGCTGCGTTGCCTGGTGACGCGTATCGGCGACATCCTCGCCTTGTCGCCGCCGGGCGATGCGCAGGCGTCATCGCCGGACCTCGGGCGGCAGCTCGGCGCCGGCACCCGCGGGTTGCTGAACACACTGTTTCCCCAGCGGGGGAACCGGGAAGGTCAGGAAGGGCCCGAGCTGAAGGTAAGGCACCACTACCGGGATCTTATCGCGCTGTCCCGCCCGGGCGATGAAAACGGCGCCGCCATCGCCTTTGACGCTATTCTCACACAGCTGGGCTGCGTATACCGCTATCTGGTCGCGCTGCACAACAGCGGCGATACGGCGCCTGCGCCAGGAGAGACCCTCTCCCGGCTGCGGGCGGATGCCTTGCGTTTGCCGCAGCCGATGCGCCGCCTGATCCTTGAGCTTGCCGAGGGCGCCGGCCATGATACCCGGCGCCAAACGCAGCGGCGGCTGCGGCGGCTGTTCGATACCCAGATCGGCGCGTATTGCCGGCAGGTCGCCGATGGCCGTTATCCTTTATCGCCGCAGGGCGCGATCGATCTCAGTCCGGACGATATGGCGCGTCTGTTTGCGCCGGAAACGGGGCTGGCCGATCGTTTTTGGCGACAGCACCTGGCGGACAGCGTGGAAGCCTGCGCCAATCGCTGGCATTTTTTCCCCGGGATCAACGCCGGCGACGAGGCGGCCGGGGAGGCATTGCTGCACTTTTTCCGCGCCGCCCGTGCTATCGGCGATGCGTTCTTCCCGCCGGGCGCGACCCGCCCCGTCTTTTCCTTTACCCTGCGCCCGGTAAAGATGGACAACGGCATTCTCAGCCTGTCGCTTGATATCGACGGGCAGATGCTCAGCTATAACCACGGCCCGTCGATTGCCTATCATCTGAACTGGCCGGGCGCGCGGGGTACGGGCAAAGCGCGGCTGAGCGCCGGCCTGGCCGACGGCACCATCGCCACCCTGGAACGGGAGGGGCCGTGGGCGCTGAACCGGCTGCTCGACGGCGGCCAAAGCCGGCGGACGGGCAACGACGGCGCGCAGCATATCACCTTCACCCTGGCTGGCCGCAACGTGACGCTGGAAATTATCCCGGACAACGTGCGCAACCCCTTTACCCTGCCGCACTTCAGCTGTGTCGCGCAACCGGAACCGCTATGAACATCAACGCCCTGCTTACGCCGGTAAGCACCGACGCGCCCTGCGGCGAAAACCTGGAATACGATCTGGCCTTTATTCAGCTGCACCAGCTGGCGCGCGGTAAAGCGGAACAACAGTTCGGCGATATGCTGATCCCGGCGCTGGAACCGGACTGGCGCCGGGTGGAGCAACAAGCCCTCGGATTGCTGGCGCGCAGCAAGGATCTGCGCGTGATGCTGTTGCTGGCGCAATCCTGGACCGCCCTGCGCGGCGTGCCCGGTTACGCCGACGGCATTATGCTGATGGGCGAAGCGCTCGAGCGGTATTGGCCGACGCTGTTGCCGCCGCTGGCGCTGGAGGGCGAGTCCGATCCCCTGATGCGCATTAACGTGCTGCGCGAGCTGGGCGATGGCTTTGAGCTGGCGAAATTGCTGCGCCATAGCCTGTTTGTACGCGAAGCGGGCCACAGCCTGTCGTTTGCCGATGCCGCGGCCGCCCTCGACGGTATAAGGGCCGCGGAGCCCCCCGGCGAATCGGCGCGGCTGTCCGTCCTCCTGCGGCGGGGGCTGGAGACGCACGCGCGCTATCTGCCGTTGATCTGTTCCGCCCTGGAGCGGCTTTTCAACCTGCTGCGCACGCATTTGGGCGAAACGGCGATCCCGGACATGCCCGGCGTGCTGGCTTCCCTGCGCGCCTTGTCCCAGCCGCTGATGGTCCACGATACCGCGCCGCCGCCTCCCGCGCCGGCGGAAGGTTCCTTATTTCCCCGCCGCACCCCGCCCGATAACGGCGCGGCGGCCACACCGTCGTCCCGGCGTGAGGGCGATATCCTCACCCGCGACGACGCCTACCAGGCGCTGGAACAGGTAAAGATCTATTTCCGGCGCTACGAGTCCAGCCATCCGGCGCCGTTGATGATTGCGCGTATCCAGCGGTTAATGAGCCAGGACTTTCTGGCGATAGTGCGCAACCTGGCGCCGGAGGCGGCAAGCCAGTTAGAGCATTTTTTCGGCTGCGAGAGCCTTAAGGAGTAAGAGAGATGAAAGAAGCACACAGCGGACAAAAATTGATCGCCCGCCATCGCGCGCCGCGCGTGCAAATCGAGTATGAGGTGGAATTATACGGCGCCGAACGCACGGTTCAGCTGCCGTTTGTCATGGGCGTCATGGCGGATTTGAGCGGCGGGGCGCACGAACCGCCGGTACGGATCGATGACCGGAAATTCCTCGATATCGATAGTGATAATTTTAATGAACGGATGAAATCGTTCCAGCCGGGTATCGCCATCCGGGTGGAAAATACCCTGACCGGCGTCGACGACCTGCCGGTGTCGCTCGTCTTTAACGAGATGGACGACTTTTTGCCGGAGGCGATAGCGCACCAGGTCGAACCGCTGAACGCGCTGCTGGAGGCGCACATCCAGCTCTCCAACCTGCTTTCCTATATGGATGGCAAACATGGCGCCGAGGAACTGATGGCCTCGGTGCTGAATGATGACCAGCTGCTGCGGGGCCTGGCCGGCGCGTCGGCCGATACCGGCGGGCAGGATCTATTACCCTACTCGCCGATGTACGCCGCCGGGGGCGGCGGACGCATTTTGCCGCCGGCCATCGGCGCGGTGATCGAAGAGCAGTTCCGTACCAAGACCGACGAAGCGCGCGCCGCGCTGGAGTTGGCGGTTAGGGCCATGGCGCAGCAGGCGCTGGCCTACCGGGTGACATTATCCCGGGATGCCTTCAGCACCATTCAGGGCCTGATTGCGCTTATCGATCAAACCCTGTCGCGGCAAATCAACATCATCCTCCATCATCCCGAATTCCAGCGGCTGGAAGGGGCCTGGCGCGGGCTGCATTATCTGGTCGCCAATACCGCCAGCAGCGATATGCTGAAAATCCGCGTGATGAACCTGAGCAAAAAAGAACTGGGGCTCACGCTTAAACGCTATAAAGGCGCCAGCTGGGATCAAAGCCCGATCTTTAAACGCGTTTATGAAGAGGAGTACGGCCAGTTTGGCGGCGAGCCGCTGGGCTGTCTCGTCGGCGATTATTATTTTGATCACAGTCCGCAGGATGTGGAACTGTTACGCGAACTGTCGCTTATCGCCTCCGCCGCCCATTGCCCTTTTATCAGCGGCGCGTCGCCCGGGGTGATGCAGATGGAGTCGTGGCAGGAGCTGTCCAATCCCCGCGACTTGGGCAAGATCGTGCAGAATACCGAATACGCCGCCTGGCGCATGCTGCGGGAATCGGAAGACTCCCGCTATCTCGGGCTGGTATTGCCGCGCCTGCTGGCGCGTTTGCCTTATGGCCTGGCCGGCAATCCCGTCCACGCCTTTTTGTTTGAAGAGCAGACCGACGGCGCCACCCATGCCAATTTCACCTGGATGAACGCCGCGTACGCCATGGCGGTGAATATCAACCGTTCGTTCCAGGAATACGGCTGGTGTACTTCCATTCGCGGCGTGGAGTCGGGCGGCGCGGTGGATAATCTCTTATGCCATATGTTCCCCACCGACGACGGCGGCGTGGATCTAAAATGCCCGACCGAAATCGCCATCAGTGACAGGCGCGAGGCGGAGCTGGCCAAAAACGGTTTTATGCCGCTGGTGTACCGTAAAAACTCCGATTTCGCGGCGTTTATCGGCGCCCAGTCGCTGCAAAAACCCGCGGAATACAGCGATCCCGACGCCAGCGCCAACGCCAATCTGGCCGCGCGCCTGCCTTATCTTTTCGCCTGCTGCCGTTTCGCCCATTACCTGAAGTGCATCGTGCGCGACAAGGTGGGAACCTTCCAAACCCGCAGTGAAATGGAGCTATGGCTAAATAATTGGATAATAAATTATGTTGATGGAGATCCGGTTAACTCATCGCAGCAAACCAAAGCGCGCCGCCCGCTGGCGGCGGCCGAGGTGCAGGTGAGCGAGCTGGCGGACAATCCGGGTTATTACCAGGCGAAATTTTTCCTGCGCCCGCATTACCAACTGGAGGGCCTGACGGTGTCGCTACGCCTGGTGTCCAAGCTGCCGTCGCTGAAAGGTGGCAATTAACATCCCTTTTCCCGCGGTAAGAAAGGATTCCTGAGTATGAATAACAGTATTTATTTGCAGGTGGACAGCGTTAAAGGCGAAGCCAAGGACGAGGAACATAAGGACTGGATCGACGTGCAGCATTTCCGCTGGCAGATAGTCCAGCCCTCGGAGAACAGCGTGGGCGGCGGCGGCGGTATCGGCAAGGCGGTAGTGCGCGAGCTGGAGGTGCTGGCGCGGATTGATAAGGCCCTGCCCACCATGATGAAAAAATGCGTCGAGGGCACGCATCTGCCCGCGGTAACCCTGGGGCTGAGAAAGGCGGCCGAGTCCAGCGAGGATTACCTGCTGATTAAACTGCAGGAGGTGATGCTGAGCGCGGTGGAAATCGTGCCCCATACCGGCACCGGCGCGGGGGAAGGACACGCGGTGGCGCCCGGCGCCATGGCGGTGCTGTATCGCTTTTCACCCGCCGTGATGGGCGTGACCTGCGGAGAACAGTTAAGCACCGGCGCCCTGAGCGCGAAGGTTGAATTTGGTTGGGATGTGAAAAAAAATGCCGCTGCCCAAGTCAAGTTTAAATAATGACCCATTGATAGACGACCGCCGCCCGCAAGAGACCTGGGAAAACTTTCTCAATGAATTTCCGGGCGCGACGGTACGGGAAAATGATATCGATCGGGTATTGGGGGCGCTTTTCGACGCGCCCCCCGCGTCCGGCCGGATCGCGGCGGCGGAGGCGCCCGGCGGATCGCGGCTTTACGGCGCTGGGGAAACCGATCCGTTGCGGTTGTTCACGGCACGGGCGGATGATGCGTCCGTGGCGGAACATGGCCCGGGCGCGCTGCCGCCGGCGGATATCGCCACGGGCGGGGTGACTCCGGCGCAGCGGCGGGCGATGCTGGCGGCGCTGGGCGCCTGTCTCGGCACGCTGTCGCAAAACGATGCCGACGCCTTGTTTACCCAGACTTTTTTACCGGTCTATCAGCGGGAAATGACCCATAACGCCTGCTGAGTTTACCAACCCATCGGCTCATCGGGACGATAAACAAAATCGTCGCGGTGGGCCGACGGCAGGTTATATCCCAGCCAACTGCCTTGTCCCAGCGGCTGGCCGCCTCCCAGCGTACAGCCGCGATATTCCTCCCGCGCCAGGACCACTCTTAGCTCCCAGGAAAATTCCACCCCGGCGTAATGGCTCACCCACTTGCGCAACCGGTCAAGCGTGCCGGAATGCCCGGCGGGTAAAAAACGACGGTATTGCCGCCACGGCAGCGGACCGATATCGACGGCGAACCGGGACTGCCTGTCCGGAACGGCAAGGCCCAGGCAATGTGTGCCCCCCAGGCGGGCGCGGTGTTGACCGGCGTGCAGCCGTAGCCGGGCGCCGGCTGGCAGCGGCAGCCAATGGAACAGGTTTTCCCGCAGCCTGGCCGGCACGGCAAAAAAGTGACGTATCAGCGAGCGTAGCCCCTCGGCGCTGCGCGGGCCGCGGGTTAAATGCCCCGACATATAATAACGCGCCTGCGCGTCCGGCGCGCCAACGCGCGCGGCGGGCTGGCCTGTTCCCAACAGGCAGGCGGCATACCCATCAAAGCGCCGGCTGTCCGGCCGATCGAACGAGACGCAGTGCTGGGCGTCGGCCCAGGCGCGATAAAACAGCGTAATCAACCGGTGGTGAAACAGGTTGGCGAAGGCCGTCAGCGCCGGTTCCTGGCCGGGGCGC
The DNA here is from genome assembly GCF_046352915.1 of Sodalis sp. C49. Lineage (NCBI taxonomy): Bacteria > Pseudomonadati > Pseudomonadota > Gammaproteobacteria > Enterobacterales > Bruguierivoracaceae > Sodalis > Sodalis sp. C49. Next base: position 4,068,493 of record NZ_CP163303.1, read on the forward strand.
CGGCGTTGGTAAACCTCTTCGGTCAGATGCAGCGGCAGGGGACCGTTGGGGCCGAACAGCCCGAAGCCGTTAATATCCACCCGCCGCAACCGCGCGTCTGTCCCCGGCGCGATGGCGGCGATATTGGCGGCGGCGAAACCCAGCGCCGGCCGCTGGCCCAGGCGCAGCGGTTCGTCGCGCGGCAGCGGCGCGCGTCCCAGCGCGTAGCGCAGCCCGCCCTGCGCATCAACGCGGCGCAGCAGTTGAAACAGATCATACTCCCAGGGATGGCGCTCGCGCAGGGCCCAGCTATTGGTATCGCCATCAGCGGCTGGAGCGGATGGCGCAGTGACGCGGCGGCGTGAAACCGGAGATAAGCGGCGTTGGGCGGGGCAGGGACGGACGCGGTGAATTTTCATAAAGGTGTCGCCGCCCCGGGACGCGGCGGCCAATAGCCGATGGCGCCCCGCTGTATCGAGCTGAGCGTGGTTTCGGTAAAGCTGTTAATGGTGGCCAGACGCGTAAACAGCCGCGCCAGCACGCTGCCCAGCAGCCACGGGCTCAGGCCGGAAAATGCCTGTTCATCGACGCTTAGCCGCACGCCGATGCCGCGTACGGCAAGGGCCGGGGACGCCATGACGCGATGGCAGGGAAGGAGCTGGCACTGACGAATGCCGGCAATTTGCTGCCTGACGGTCATATCGGCCCTGCGGGCGTGGAAGTCTACTAGCTGGCGCAGGGCCGCGCCGCCGTCGTGGTTATCCATCAGGCTGAAGTAATTGAGGCGCAGCTGGTTAATCAGCGGCCAGCAGGACGCGCTTTCCGCCAGCGCCGGGCGGGGCTGGCTGGGTCCGTTGCGTAACACCACCCGTTGCACCGGCAGAGAGTCGCGCATCACGAATTGCCTATCTTGCTGCAACAACGTGAGCGGCAGGTCGCGATTGCAGCACAGCACCTCGGGGCTGAGATAGGCCAGTTCTCCATGCCAGGGCGGATGCCGTTCGTCTGCCAGGGAGACATAGGCCAGCGAACCGCTGTAGCCGGTATACGCCATCGACGGATCGGCGGCCGATGGCCAGTGGCGCTGCTCCCGGCGCAGGGAAAACCAGCCCGGGCCCTCAGGCCCCTCTTCATCGTGGCGATCGTAAACCGGCCTGAATAGCCGCCGGTAGCCGTTTTCGCCTTTGCTGCCGAAGCCGTGCAGCTGTATGACGGAGTGGACTTCATAATCCAGCGGATGCAGCGTATCCACGATAACCGGGTATTCAGTTTGGCGTTCATTGAGAACAATGCGTTCAGCGGTGCGGGGGAACAGATTGATGACCGGCGTGCAGTGCAGCGCCAGATGCTGCCGATCTACCTGGCGCTCCAGTTCGGGCGCGGCCTGATCCAGCAGCAGGATAATCTCCAGCTGTTGCTGTTTGCCGCCGCGGTCGAACAAGGGCTGCAATCCCTCCAGGCTGAAAAACTGTAGCCGGGCGGGAAAACAAAAATATTCCTGCAACAGGCGAAATGCGTCCAGGTTGCGCAGGTCCGGCGGCAGCATGGCCTGATCGGCGTCAAGTCCTTCATGGCGCAGCGCCTCCCGGCCCAGGTTCAGGCGCACGGACGCGCCGCCGCCGGTCTGCGCCAGCACCGTTTGCGTATGCTGCATGATCAGCTCCAGCAGTTGCCGGGCCGGGATATCGCCGCCGCTGAGATAAAACATCAGCCGATCGCAACGCATTTCACCAAGCGTAACCGGGCCGATACAGGAAAGCCTGATGCGCAGCGCGCAGGCGCAGCCCTCCAGACCCAGCGCGCCGGGCCGGATCTCCGCCGGAATCCCGCCCAACGCCACCTGCTCGATGCGTAACGGCTGGAGGTCGACGTCATGGGCGGTGCGAAAGCGGCAGGTGACGCCGCGGGACTTACGTTCCAGGCTGTCCATCACCGTGCCGCGCGGCACCCGGTAACCCTGGCTGATATCTCCCTTGGCGACATCCGGCCGCAGCTCCACGATGGCCATCGACGGCGTGGCGGCCAGATAATTAGGGTGCAGCATCTCCAGCAGTTGCCGGGAGAACTGCGGAAATTCCGCGTCCATTTTCAACTGGACGCGCGCGGTCAGGAAAGCAACGCCTTCCAGCAGCCGCTCGACATACGGATCGGCCGGTTCGGCGCTGTGTAAGCCCAGGCGCCCGGCGACCTTGGGATACTGTTCGGCGAACTCCGTGCCCATTTCCCGCAGCCAGGCCAATTCCCGGTTGTAGTAGTCCAATAGCCGGCTATCCATCAGTTATCCCTTATCACTCAGTTCAAAATGGCCGTTTTCCAGATCCACGCGGCTGGTAAACCTGAACTCCACCGGCGCCGGCGACCACCACAGGCGCCCCTGGATAATAAACGACAGCAGGTTATGCGACGCCAGCCCGGCATCGTCATCAATGCAATCAATACACAGCTCCGGGACGATGATGCGCGGCTCGAAGCAAGCGATCGCCCTGGCGATGGCGACTTCGATATCCTGCCAGGCGATCTCGGTGCGCACCTTGCCGGCCAGCGGCGGCAAGCCGAAGTTCAGCGTACTGGCGTAAATATGGGGCCAGCGCGCCAGCTCGCCGCGGGAGGCGAAACGCGTGCAGTTGAACAGCGCCTGCAGGTTGGTTAACACCGACTGTTTCAGCCTGTCGCGCAGGCACGCCATGTCCGGCGGCGACTCGTCCGGATTTTCCGGATCGTCGTCCAGCAGCCGTTCCCATAACAAGGGCGCGGCGCGTTGCCGGCCGCCGGCCGAGCTAGTCTGTCCGGCGGCGCGTTGCGCCGGGGGGTGGCTTATTTTTTTCGCCATTTCCGCTCCATTTTTACGGCAAATCCGGCGGCTGCCGCATCAGCCCATATGAATGTGTTCAGCATCGATCTTGGTGACGGCGTCGGCGGTGATCATGAGGTTCCGGCCGTGGAGGCGGGCATAATCGGCGGCCTGGTAATCCAGCTGGCCGACCCTGGCGTGCTCCGTTTGCGTCACTTTGCGCAGCCACCGGTGGCTGATATGCACCAGGGTGCGCCATACCGATTCCAGCCGCTTGCCGACGATGCAGCCGACATCCACCCGGGCCGACAACGACTTGCCCTGGTAGCGCATCCGCCCGATACGGCATTCCCCGCGATCGGCGCCGATATCCAGCGCCGGGGCGCGCAACGCCAGCCGTTCGGCGCCATGCAGGCTTAACTCGCCCCGGGCGACGATATGCAGGTCGCCGGCAACCGTCAGGGACCAGGGCGACAGCGTGTCCGCGCGATCCAGCACCGCCAGCAGCCACAGCTGCGCCCGGTTGCCGGCAACCAGCACCGTATCGCCCGGCTGCGGCGCCAGCAGGCAGCTGGCGGCCCGGCGGCACTGCCAGCCGCGCTGTTCATGGCGCACGATATAGCAGCCGTCCGGCAGCAGGTTGACCACCCGGCCTACGGCCTGGCCGGGCGGCGATGCAATCTGGTCGCGCAATGCCTGTTGGTTCATCATAAGGTGTCTCAAATAAGGGATGGCTAAGGGTCCGGGGTCACATCTGGCCGCCGGTGGCTCCACTCTTCGGCGGCATGGAGCGCTGCATCCGCCTCCAGCAGCCCCTTGCGGCTGGAAAACAGCGCCGCCGTTTGCCGGGCGCGGTGCATGCTGGTGCGCATAAAGCGCGCGTGCCGCAGGTCGGCGTCCTGGAGATCGGCCTCGCGAAAATCCGCATACGCCAGGTTGCAGCCGGTAAATCGGCATTGTCCGGCCGCGGCGCGATGCAGCAGGGCCTGCTCCAGGCTGGCGTGGGAAAAATCCGCCTGTCGCAGGTCGGCGCCGATAAACTGCCCCTGGTCAAAATGGCCGCGGCGGCATTGCGCCCGCGCCAGGCTGCTGTCGATAAACAGCGCCTGGCCGCACCGGGCGTGATTGAAACGCGCCATGCCCAGCGAGGCGCCTTTAAAACAGCTGCGGGTCAGCGTGCCGTGGCTGAAATCGACGTTATCCATGGCATTACCGGTAAACTGGCAGGCGATAAAGGTCTGGCGGCGATAGTCGTTATGGCGGTGGTCGCATTCGGCAAAGATAACGCGGTCGAATTGGCTCTGGCTGAACGTGGTGGCGGTAAGGTCGATGCCGAACAATGTGGTCAGGACCGCCCGGCATTGATGCAGCCGGGCCTGGAGCAGCGGCGTTTTAAACAGTGTCACCTGCTCCAGCGAGCAGGTATCAAAGGTCGCGCCGGTCAGCGGGCACTCCAGGAACTGGGTTAATGTCAGGCCGCTGGCGCCAAATCGGCTGCCCATCAGCCGGCAATGATTAAATACTGTGCCGGTAATATCGCACCCGCTGAAATCGGCCGCGGGCAGCGCGCAGTGGTTAAACCGGCAGTCCTTGATATTCCCGCCGCAAAAGCGGGCCCGTTCCAGCCGGCAATGATCAAACAGCGTGTCTTCCAGCTGGCGCCGGCGTAAGTCCACCCCGGTGAAATCCACGTTGCTGAATACCGCGCCGCGCAGCCGTACGCCGGCAAGCTGTTCCTCGCCCAGCGTCACCGAGTCGACCGCTTCCCCCCGGTCGATGCGGTGCTGTAATTCCCGCGCGGTGAGGTGAGTCATGACGAAGGCTCCTGCGCGCGCGGCAGGGTTTTGCATTGGTGCGTATAGGCGCCCTGCAGGCGGGTATGGCGGTCGATGGTCGCTAACGACAGATCGGCGCGAAACAGGTTGGCGGCGCGCAGGTCGGCGCCGGCGAGCCGGGATTTTTGCAACAGGGCGCCGATCAGGTCGGCGCGGGTCAGCGAGGCGTGGCTGAGGTCGGCGCGGATAAACAGGCAGCCGCCGGCGTTGATACCGTCCAGGCGCGCGCGCGTAAGCACGGCGCCGCTAAAGTCACAACTTTGCGCCTCGACCTGTGAAAAATCCGCCCGGTCCAGCGGCGTTTGCCGGAAGTTGCAGCTTGTTAGCCGGGCGCGCCGGAATGCCGCGCCTCCGGCATGGGTGCCGCCGGTAAAAACACAGCTGTCCAGGGCGGCCTCCTGAAACCGGATCTCATCCAACGCCAGGGTGATAAACGAGCAGCCGGACAACCGCGCGGCGTTAAAACAAGCCGCGTCCAGACGGCCCTGGTTGAACGTCACCTTTTCCAGGCGGCAATGGCTGAAATCCGGCGCCGTGGCGTCGGCATCAAGAAACGTGCAGTTCGTCAGGGCGGCATGGCTGAAGCGGCAGCGGTGGATGGCGGTGTGGTAAAACAGCAGCCCGCTGAGCTGCGCCCGCTCAAAACAACAGTCTGCAAACGCCGCCCGGGTCACTGTCGTCCCGGACAGCTGCGCCCCGGTGAACAGCGTGTTGTGACAGCGGGCGCCGGTCAGGCAGGCTTCGGCAAGGCGCGCGTCGCGCAGCGAAGCGCCGGTCAACGAGGCGTGGGCCAGCATGGCGTCGCTGAGATCGGCGCCGTCCAGCAGGCAGTTATCCAGCCTGGCGCTTTCCAGCAGGGCCCGCTGCAGATTAACGCCGCGTAGATCCAGGCCGCGCAGATCGGCGCCGGTCAAATCCATGTCGCCGAGATCGCGCGTTTGCGCCAGCAGGGCCTGAAGGCGAGGGCGCCACTCCGCCGCCGCCTGCGGGGCCGCAGGGCGGGCAGCGGCGGCCAGCCGGTACATCTGGTGCAGGGCCAGGCGGGCTTCAGGCGTATCAATAGACGGCCCGGCGCCGGCGCTGTCCTCAGCCTCCCGCCGCAGCGCCGCCAGCATCCGGTGGTAGTGCGCAGGCCCGGCGCCGTCCACGGCATCCGTCATATCGGCGCCCAGGGCCGCGGCTTTTTCCAGCGCCCGTTGTTGCAGCGCCGCCGCCTGTCGTTCCACCCGCGCCATATACCGCGGCAGCTCGCCGGGCAGCGGCCCCGGCTCCTGCGCGCGGGCCACCAGGTTACCGGCGCTATCTCCTGCGTCCGTATCGCCGTCGCCTGCGCCCGTGTCGCCGTCGCGCAGGCTTATCCGCGCGTCAGCTGCGCCCTGGTGCCGGCCGGGGCTCCGGTCAGCCGGGGTTGCCTGCCCGGGTAAGGTCGTATGAACGCCGCTGTCCGGCAGGGGCTGTCCGCGCTTTTCCCGCAGGTCCGCTTCCCGGCGGGCCAGATTGGCCGCCAGCGGGCTTTCCGGCGGCCGGGGGGCGGTATCCAGCCATGGGCCGATCAGGCTTTCCGTGACCAAATCCTGTTCACACAGGGCATGGGCGGCGGCGGTAGCCTTTCGGCTGCGGGCCTGGAGAACGTCCCGGTAATGCGCCAGGGGCCGGCTCTCCCGTGCCGCTTCAAGGGCGACCAGCATATTGTCGACGTCCAGCGCATCGTCTTCCTGGATCCCGCAGCTGCCCTGCCAAATCAGCACCATCTGTTCCACATGAGGAAAAAACCACAAGGTGGTGGCGCGCAGGGTGATTTCTTCCAGCGCCGGCGGCGCGCAAGCGTGATGATCGTCGGGAACGGCGGCGCGCGTGATAAAACACCGGGCGCGCCAGTCGGGCAGCACGCCCTGCTGCAGCGGTTGCTCCGGGTGCATATTCCAGATACGCCAGGGCGCGCCCAGCGGTAATGACGGCGACCGCGGCCACCACTGATCGCGTCCGGCCCGGTTAAATACATGCCAGTCGATATCGCGGGCGAACCCGGGGTACTCCTGCTCCAGCCAGCGGCGGTCGTAGCTTTTGCCGATACGGCTGAACTGCTCCGGCAGGCAAAAGTCCAGCGGGCCGAAACAGTCGGGTTTTATCCTGCGACGCGATGCGCCATAACCCGCCTCCGGTTCGATATGGGCCAGCGGATGGCATATGACGCCGTTACGCTCTACGGGGTGCGCGCCCAGGCCACGCGGGTTGCGGGTATCGTTTTCGCCGCCGAAGGCGTTTTGCCAGTCCAGGCGCAGCCGTGCAAACGGCAGCGCCTCGGTGGGGCGTCCGCTGACCCAGAAACGTTCCCCGAACACCATCAGGCTCTTTTCCAGCGCGTCCACCTGGATTTTAACCATACAGGCATTATTTTGCCGCTGATGGCGAGTATAGGCATAACCGGTGGCCAGGAATTCCGCGCAGGCTTTGGGAATGGCCAGGTCCAGCAAACCGCCGTCGCCGGCCAGTTCCCGCGCCGCCAGTTGCCACAGCTCCGGTTCGGGACGCAGCCGTGGCGCGGGCCCCATGTCAGCCAGGGCCAGCACGGACACGCCTAACTGGTTTTGGCCCAGCCAGCGCCAGGGGCGGTGCAGCACGCCCAGACGCAGGGGTTTGATGATGTTCATGGCGGCCGGCTCAGATAAAAAGGGTGATGGCGCTGGTGTGCAGGCTCAGCAGCGTGGTGCGGATATCCAACTGCCCCTGGCTGATATTGACGCCCACCGTTTCGACCCGCACCGCGGTCGTGGCCAGGTTCAGCCGGGTGCTGGACGTCAATACCTCATCGGTGGTTACCGCCATTTTTGTCATGGCAACGCGCATGTTATAGATGCTTTCCGCCGCGCCGGCGACGTGAAGCATATTGCCGGCATGGGTTTCGCTGCTTCCCTTGATTTTCAGCACCCGTTTTTTGGCTGTCACCTGAATCTCATTGCCGCCGTCAATGCTGATATCGCCGCCGGCGCGCACGGCCAGATCCCTGTCAACCTGCTCATCCAGCCTGCCGTGGATATGGCGGCGCGCGTCGCCCTTTATCTCCACGTGCCGATTGCCGGCGATGGATTGCCGATCCACGCCATTGATGGTGGTATCCACCCCTTTGGCATATTCCACCCGGGTGGGATCCGGGCGCTGGTATTGCCGCTCGGCCCGGCGGCGATCCGCCAGCTCCTGCGCGGTGGCGGGCCGGGCCTGCGCCAGGGCGGCCTGGGCCGGCCCTGGGGCATCCGCCGCCAGCACGCCGGGATAGCGCGTCCGGCCGAACACGATTTTATTGCCGGCGTCAAACATCAGATCATTCAGGGCATGGTGGCTGATAGTATCACCGGCATGCTGGGTCAGGCTGCCGCTGACAATCTGCGCCGCGTGCCCGGTCACCTGCCGGTATTCGCCGCCGGTAACGGCGTCTGCCCTGCCGCCGGCGGTAATCAGGCTGGTTTTGCCTAAGTGGAAGGTCTGTATATCGGGTTTAAATTTGAAGGTGGCGCAGGGACCTTGGTGGATAAAGCGGCTCTGGCCTTTTATCTCCTGCGCCAGATCGCCGTCGACGCTGATGCGTTGGTCATGTTCCACCGAGAGGGTCATATCCCGCTCGGCATGCAGGTTAAAGGACTCGCGTCCCGGCGCGTCCTCCATAAACCAGTAGCTGGCGTTGCCCGTGCCGCCATCCCTGCTGCGGCTCATAAATCCCATGCGGGCGGCGGCGGCCGGCAGTTCCCAGGGCGGCAGGGCGTCTTCGTTGTAGACCCGTCCGGTAATAATGGGACGATCGGGATCGCCGTTGATAAAATCCACGATCACCTCTTCGCCCACCCGCGGCACCTGTACGCCGCCATATTTCCACCCGGCCCAATGGCTGGATACCCGCACCCAGCAGGAATCGGTGTCGTCGCCCGCGCCGTGCCGGTCCCAGCGGAATTTTAGCTTTACGCGGCCATATTTATCGGTCCAAATGCTGTTGCCGGGCGGACCGGCCACCTCGGCGGTTTGCGGCCCCTGGGTTTTAGGCCAGGGGGTGGCGCGGGGCGGACGCCAGGTGACCTGGGCCGGTATAACGGTAAAAGCCACGCTGAACTCAGCCATGGCGGCGCCGGGTGCGGATTGAGCATCTGCGGCATGCCAGCGGTTATCCTGGATGCTGTAATCGACGCCGGTGACCAGATAAGATTGCTCATCCTGCGGGCGCGGACAGTGATGAACCCGGAAAGTGTAGCCGGGCGCCATGCCGCGCGCCGTTGCCAGTCCCGAGACGCGGCATTGCCGGGAGGCCAGCTCCTGCTGGCGGATTTGCGCCAGGAACTCCCCATGCCCATGATCGGCATACCCCCCCGGCCAGTCGTATATTTCGCTTTTGTTGGCGGCAAACGAGGCGCGGTTTTGGCACGTTTGCCCCAGATGGGCGCGCGGCTGCCGAAAGTCATAATCGTCCATGCTGCACAACCGGGGGGTGATTTCATGGGACAATGTCCAGCGGTGAATGGCTTCGCGATGTGCGTTAAGACCGGCGCCCGGCTGCCGGTAAACCAGATCCTCGTAGCCGGGGAAAGGCTGGTGCGCCTGGGGGGCGTCGGCCAGCACCAGCGTATGGCCCCGGTCATGGTGGCGGAAAAAATAATAAATGCCCTCATGCTCCATCAGACGGCTCAGGAAATCGAAGGTGCTTTCGCGATATTGCACGATGTAGGGGTAGCGATGATAGGCGCTGGTCAGCCGATTTTCACAGTCAATATTATAGTCGGCCAGGACATGGGTAATAATATCCGGCAGGGTTTTCTCCTGCCAGACGCGGCAATCGCGATTTTGCGTCAGATACCACAGGGCGGGATGCAGGGTGAAGGTATACAGCTTATATTTTTCATGCAGCAGATCGTAGCCGTTGAAATCAATGCGGGTGATATGGCCATGCAAAAAACGGCGCTCGCCATTAATGAGCTTTATTTCAATGGTGATATCCTTTCCTAATAATGCATTCATATCTAAATCGTTATGAGTGCTAAGAAATTCCGCGTTGAACCGGTATAAGGCCGAAAAGGATTCCCGGCCGGTCAGCCGTTTAAATATCAGCTCACTTTCGGCGTTGCCGCTTAACGGCGTATGAACATTAATCCAGTCGGGCATGCTGTTCCCCAATACGCGAGATCGTCGGTAATAAGCCGAATTATTTTTTACAACGTCTCTATTTTATTCTGCTAACTATTGGCTTTATAAGACTATTGCCATCATAGGCGGCGAATGAAGATGAAACATCAGGTAATTCCCTGACATCCTTCCTGAATTTTTGTCTAACGGTATTCCACCAATCCCAACCGGAACGACCAATGCACCAGGTCAATGGCTTTATGCACGTCAAGTTTACGCATAATATTCAAACGATGGGTCTCGACTGTTTTAGGGCTGATGGATAAGTTACCGGCGATGGCGTGGTTGCCCGCGCCCTCGGCGATTTGCTTTAATACCTGGCGCTCCCTCAGCGTCAGGGACAAAGGGTGATGGCCGCTTTCGTTCATCAGCTGGAACACGCGAAAATGATCCAGCGCCGGATCAAGGTAACGCTTGCGGTTAAAAACGTACTGCAGCGCGGTCAGCAGGCAATGCTGCGGGCTGCTTTTCAGCACAAAGCCCAGGGCGCCCAGGCGCAGCACCCCGGCGGCATAATGCTCTCCCCGCCTGGAGGTAAGCACGATAATGCGCAGGGCGGGCCAGCGCTTAAGCAATTGCGCGATCACATCCTGCCCATCCATGCCGGGCAATCCCAAATCCAATATCACGATATCCGGGTGGGTCTCGCCGCACAGGCGATAGACCTCAAGTCCATTGTCCACCTGGCCCGCTATCTGATAACGCGGATAGGGGGTAAGCAATGCTTTAATGCCGTTGATGATCAGTTCATGATCGTCAACCAGCACGAGTTTTATGTTCATAAAACGATTCCCTGGAAAATACATGAAGAGTATTTATTGGCATATTGTTGAAATAAAAAACGCACAGAACCGCCGGCCGCTACTATTATCGCGGACAGCGCTAAAGACAATAACGGATACAGGCTTAAAAGCTGGCAATTACACATTCGGGAAATGATTTTAAATAAAATATTCTACGTTATCATCTGGATAATGAAACGCCACGAGCATAATGGAACCCTGAAATAAATCAAGGACGAGACAGGAAAAAATAAGGCTATATTCAGCATATTTCAATGCGGTTTAGGCGCTGTGCTTAATTAGCGCTTCCTGTTAAAGAAATGGCAGCAGCGAACGTTCATGGTTGCGGCGCGTTACTCATTCATCGCACCTTGATGGGCAACCCGCCTGAAAGTGATCTTCTTCAAGTATTTGATGTCTGTCCGGTGGTTTTGATGGCCGGCAGCGGTTACGGGGCATATATTTTCACCCGTTGTCATTTTAAAAAAACGGAGTACGTCATGAAATTATTGCGCTATGGCCCGCCCGGCGAGGAACGCCCAGGCATTCTGGATAACGAGGGACGCATACGGAGCCTGGCCGGTCATATCGCCGATATCGGCGGGGACGCCCTGCTGCCCGCCGCGCTCGCCACATTACGCGCCCTGGATATCGCCCAGCTGCCGCTGGTGGCCGGCCAGCCCAGGCTGGGGCCCTGCGTCGGCCAGGTAGGCAAGTTTGTCTGTATCGGCCTCAACTACGCCGACCATGCGGCGGAAACCGGGGCGGCCATTCCCACCGAGCCTATCGTGTTTAATAAATGGGTCAGCGCCATCAACGGCCCCAATGACGATGTGCAGATTCCCCGCCAGTCGCGTAAGACCGATTGGGAAGTGGAGCTGGGCGTGGTCATCGGCCAGGGCGGGCGTTACATCGACGAGGGGGAAGCCATGGACCATGTGGCCGGTTATTGCGTGGTGAACGATATTTCCGAGCGGGAGTGGCAAATAGAACGCGGCGGCACCTGGGATAAAGGAAAAGGCTGCGATACCTTCGGTCCCATTGGCCCCTGGCTGGTCACGGCGGATGAAATAGCCGACCCGCAGGCGCTGAACCTTTGGCTGGAGGTGGACGGCACGCGTTACCAGAATGGGAATACCGCCACCATGATTTTTGGCGTCAGGCATATTATCAGCTACCTGAGCCGTTTTATGAGCCTGCGGCCCGGGGATATTATCGCCACCGGCACGCCGCCGGGAGTGGGTATGGGACATAAGCCGGAAGCCATTTTCCTGCGCGCCGGGCAGACCCTGCGTTTGGGCGTAGAGGGCCTGGGCGAGCAGCTTGCGCGCACGGTCTCGGCCTGATCGCGGGATGGCAGGGGCCTCTCTCTGGCGGGGCGGCCCCGCTTGCCCCAGGCCGGATTTTGGGCCGCGGGGCGCGCGGCATTGTTTTGCCGCAATGCTTTTACTTTATTTTTTTCACCGTTTTCTGGGCGGATGGATTAACGCGGTTAATGAATTAAGTTTCACCGCCGGTGTCTGAATAAGTTAAGGTCAGAGGAAATTACGATACCTGCCTCTCCCCGGGCTGTTTAAACGTGCCGGTCCGTGCTAGGTTGTCTTTTTTCTGTAAAATAAAACGGCTAGTATTATTCGGTTCTATTTTTCTTTTGACGCTTGGTGAACGGCCGGAAAAGCCTGTTTTTTTATAATTGAATATCTTTTAATGCACCCATGCGGCGAGAGTCAGTGTCCTCGTTAAGCTCATCGTAGTAAGTAATAACCCAGGTTATTACCTATGCCGAATTATTGACGCCGTCCCGTGCTGCGGAACCATCCCTATGATCCAACGTTGGCTATTGCCGTTAAGTTATATGCACCCCAGGTATTGGTTACTTTGGCTGGGGCTTGGCCTGTTGTTTTTATTAGTGCAGCTGCCTTATCCGCTGCTACTGCGCCTGGGCGGGGGTATGGGGTTGTTATCCATGCGCTTTTTAAAAAGGCGCGTTGCCATCGCCAAACGTAATCTTGAGCTCAGTTTCCCTACTCTCGAGCCGGAACAAATCAAAATAAAATTGGCCGATAACTTTTCTTCCCTGGGCATGGGCCTGATGGAAACCGGAATGGCGTGGTTTTGGTCCGACCAGCGTATAAAAAAATGGTTCGATGTGGTCGGCCTGGAAAACCTGGATTCCCCCATAGGGGAGAAAAATGGGGTTATCGTTATCGGCGTGCATTTTATGACGCTGGAGCTGCATTTTCGTATTTTAGGCCACTGCAAACCCATGACCGTCATGTATCGTCCCCATAACAGCAAAATTATGGAACTGGTGCAGAAGTGGGGCCGTTCCCGCTCGGGGAATTCCCTGGTCAGCCGTAAAAAACTGGTTTGCATGGTACACACGTTAAAACGCGGCGGCGTGGTCTGGTTTGCCCCGGATCAGGATAACGGCCCGAAGGGCAGCGTATTTGTGCCGTTTTTCGGCGTCAATCAAACCGCTACCACCAACGGCACCTTTACCATCGCCAAGCTGGCCCGGCCGAAGCTGGTCAGCGCCGTGGTCATCCGCAAACCCGACCGCCTGGGCTACCAGTTAATTATTTCGCCGGAGCTGCAAAACTACCCTTACGACGACAGCCTGGCGGCCGCCAACTATGTCAACCGGGTGATAGAGACTGAAATCATGAAAGCCCCCGGCCAATATCTATGGCTGCACCGGCGGTTTAAAACCCGGCCGCTGGGGGAGAAGTCATTATATATTTAGCGCGGGCGGCGTTGCGTATACTCTAGGGGTATATGTCTCGATATGGAGACATATAACCATTTGAATTAAATATAAATAATTATTTCAGCCTATTTGTGTCTCTCACAGGTAACAGGTTCCGCCGGCGGCGTCCGCGCAATAAGCGCGGCCTGTCTGTTATCGTCTGTCCGGCAGGCGGCAATGATTTGCACGGCGATGGCGGGGTAAAGTCCGGCGAAATCAATTTAAGTTATTGCTTATCAATATGTTGATATTGTTATTCGCAGCCATGATGCGGAAAGAATGAGGCCGGCCGTACCCTTATTGATGCGCTTCAGCCGCGGGTAAAAAAATATCCCGCGGCAAAACCTGTCCTGGCACGCAAACTGCACTACCCTTGTTGTAGATGCTCATTCCACCCTCTTATGTTCGCGTTTACGCCTCATAAACCCCGGAATGACGCAGAGCCAAACTTGTGGCGCCTATTGTCCAGCTCCATGATGAGTCCCTCATCAGAACCTTCGGACAAAACGTTGAGTGAGGCGCCAAACTGTTGTCTTATGACCTGACCTTGTTAAACACTTGCCGTGATGGCAAGTGTTTTTTTTAATCCAAACCGGGGCGGGTTACCTATGGCAAAGGTTTCAGCGCCGGGTCTGGCTGCGGGACGGGCTGCGCCTGCTGCGGGGCTTGCAGCGATAGGTTGATGGATTCCTGGCGCATTTGCGTGGCCTCTTCCGGCAGACGCAGGCGATCGAGCACATCGGCCAGCCAGGCGTAGTCATGGGCGTCCGGACGCTGGGCAAGCGCGGCGCGGAACGCGTCGGCGGCGGCCTGCCATTCGCCGCGCTTCATCAAGAGCTGGCCCATGGTGCTGTTAAGCAATGGGGACGCGCCCTGCTGCTTGATCTGCTGGCGCAGTACTTTTTCCAGCTGCTCCGGATCGCCGGTTTTCAGGCGCGGCACCAGCAACAGCAGCTGTTCGTTGTAATGGTCCTTCAATCCCTTGACGATAATAGCCTGGGCGGTTTCATGATCGTTGCAGACGATCAGATGTTCCGCCAGCGCGATCTGTAGTTGGGGATCGTTGCGGGTGCGGCGGCTTTGATTGCGCCACCAGCTATTCAGGCCCTCGCTGCCCTCGTTCTCCATGATCTGGTCCATCAATCCGCTGTAGGCCTGGTGCTCCAGCGACTGGATTTTACTCTCTTCATAGACCCGCACTTTGCGCATGGCCGGCAGGATATCCAGCAGCGCCTGCCAGGCGCGGGTACGGATAAACGCCTGCTCGGCGAGGCGCAGCACCTCCGGATGACGCGGAGCGATCTCCAGCAAACGGTCGGCGCCGTGACGGGCGGCATGGTTTTCATTGCGCGCCAACTGGATGCGCACCCGGGTGATATCCACCGGCAGCTGATCGTTATCCGCCGCCTCCATGGCCCGCTCCAGATGCTGGTTGGCGCGAATATCGTCGCCCCGTTGCTGCGCCGCCTCGGCGGCCAGCAGGTAATTGACCACTGGCTGATCGGCGTGGTCGGCGTTGCGGGTCAGCAATTTTTCCACCTGCCGGTAATCGCCTTCCGCCAGTTTCATCAGCGCGGCTTTGGTATGTTTGCGGGCGCGGTGGTTTTTACGCACCAGGAACCAGCGGCGGGTACGCGCGCCGGTACGGAAAACGCGCCGCAACACCCACTCCACGATAAACAGCGCCACCAGCGCCACGATCAGGATAATCACCAGACCGGTCACGCTGGTCTCGATATTGTAGTTATCGGTCTGGATCAGTACATAACCCTGATGGCCGGCGATAATCGGCCCGATCACAATCCCGGCAATCAGCAGGATGAACAGCAACAATACGCGTAGCATCGTTTATTCTCCCTGAGCGGCGGCGGCGGGGGCATTAGCAACCGCGGCCGACGGCTGCGCCAGCAGGTTGCGCACGCGCGTCTGCACCAGTTTCTCCAGCAGCGGCTGGCTGCTTAACTGTGCCGGCACATCCATGGTGATATTCTGCTGGCTCAGGTCGTCCAGTTCGCTGAGAAAGGCGCGGGTATTGGCATCATCGGCGTCGAAATAGGCGCGTACCCAGGTAGAGACGCTTTCCAGGGATTGCCGGTAGATTTCATTTTGGTGGCGCGGCACCGCTTGCGCCGCAATCAGCAGGCGCGAGCGGATATTTTCACGCAGGTAGATATCCTGGTTTGGCGCCAGCAGCGGCTCGGCGCTGGTATCGCGACGGCGGATGGTAATAAAGTCATTCATAAAGTTGTGCCAGCTTTTGCTGAGGTTTTGCCGCCATTCACGCACCGAGCTTGACAGCTCGCTGCCGCCGTCGCTGTCCATGGGGGATTCATCGCTGTCGTTGTCGGCCAGACGCAGGTTGTCCACCTGGTTTGACAACTGATTCACTTTCAGAATAATCCCGTCAAAATCCACCTGGCTGACGCCTGAGAGGGCGGCAATATCCTCGGTTATGGCGCGACGCACGTTCATCAGGCTGGGATCGTTCATATCCGCCAGGCTGGCATCGGCGCTCTTGAGCAGCGCGCCGGCGGTGACGATATCCTGATCGCTCCAGAGCTTGCGGCCGGCCTGCTTGACCAGGAAATCCGCCTGGGCCAATAGCCAGGTATTGGCATCGGAGCCGGAGATGGTGGCGACTTTATCACGCAATTCGCTTAACTGCCTGTCCTGGACGGCCGCCTGCTGCTGGGCGGCGCCAAGCTGCCGGCCCTGCTGCTGCAACGCCGCCTGGGATTGCTGCTGCTGCTGTTGCTGCGCCTGCTGCAATGCCTCGATGCGGGATTGCAGCTGTTGATTCAGCGCGTTTTGCGTTTTTGCCTGCCGGACGCCGTACATATAGAGCGCGGCGGCCAGCAGCAGGGACAGGATAATGGCGATAGCCGCCAGGATGACGCCTAGGGGCTTTTTGCCGCTCTTGGGGGCCTTCGTCCCGCCGACCGGAGGATTGGCCTTGGCGGTACCCGCCGCCGTATCGCCGGGCGCGAATGACGAGGGCTTAGGCGTATCCGCCGCCCGGGTTGCATCTTCCTGCGGAGTCGTTGGAGTAGTGTGTTCCGTCATATTGGCCTATCCCATGATTAGATTTAGAGCAGCACACGCATAAGCGCATCGTTGTCTGCCGCGTTTGCTACGACGATGTCCGTCCAGCCCAATTGGCGGGCTAAAGCCCCGATTCGTTCACTCACCACGACCAGCCGGCATTGCAACAGCCATGAGACGCGATAGTACTCAGGAATTAAAGTATAGAATTGTTGTAACATTTCGCCGCTGGTAATGATCAAAGTATTGATGCCCAGTTGCTGACAGCGCCGGCTTTGCTGCTCGCCGTCGTAATGCACCGGGCTGCGCTGATAGCATTCACAATACGCGACCTCGGCGCCACGTTGCCGCAACGTCTCCTCCAGTACTTCCCGCCCGCCGTTGCCGCGCAGGATCAGCGCCCGCAATCCGGCGACGCGCTGTAGCGACGGCAGGCGCAGCAGATGTTCGCTGCTTTCGCCGTCGTGGGGGTAATCCACCGGCAGGCCGGAGGCGGTGTGCATCAGCAGGCCGCTGGTGCGGCCGACCGCGAGGTATTGCAGCGTTTCCGGCCAGGACAGGCCCCGACGGGTCAGAAACGGGTGGGCATAATTGACCGCGTGTTTCGAGACGATAAACACCAGATCGCCCGGCCGCAGCGCGCCCAGGCGTTCGGGCAGCCGGGCCAGTTCGTCTCCGGGGGCAAAATCAATCAGCGGCAGGTGCCAGGCGGATCGGCCGCGCGCGCGCAAGCGGTTCACCAGCTCTTCGCCGGCGGGGGACGGGCGCGTGACCAGGATGCTCATTGCGGCGAATCCTGGTTTTCCGCCGCATAGACCTGATCGAGGATTTCCCGGGCGCCCTGCCTGAGCAACTCCTCCGCCAGGCGGATACCCAACGCTTCCGCTTCCTCCAGGGGGGCGCTGCTTTCGGCGCGGATAACCCTGCCGCCGTCGGGGCTGCCCACCAGCGCGCGTAGCCAGATCCGGTCGCCCTGGATTTCGGCGTAGCTGCCGATAGGCACCTGGCAACCGCCGTCAAGACGGGCGTTCATGGCGCGCTCCGCGCTGATGCGAGTGGCGGTGGCGCGGTGATGCAGCGGGGCCAGCAGCGCGCGGGTACGTCGGTCGTCCAGACGGCATTCCACGCCGACCGCCCCCTGGCCGACAGCGGGCAGGCACAGCTCGGGTTCCAGCGGCGTACGGATGCGATCCTGCAGATCCAGGCGCTTCAGTCCGGCCACCGCCAGGATGATCGCATCGTATTCGCCCCGATCCAGCCTGGCCAGGCGCGTGCCCACGTTGCCGCGCAGATCGCGGATCACCAGATCCGGACGGCGTTCCCGTACCTGGCACTGCCGGCGCAGGCTGGACGTGCCCACCACGGCGCCCGGCGGCAGCTCGTCCAGGCTGGCGTAGGCCGGGGAGACGAAGGCGTCGCGGGGATCCTCGCGCTCACAAATGGTCACCAGCCCCAGCCCGTCGGGGAATGAGACGGTCACGTCCTTCATGGAGTGCACGGCGATATCGGCGCGATCCTCAAGCAGGGCGCGCTCCAGCTCCTTGATAAAAAGCCCTTTGCCGCCCACCTTGGCCAGCGGCGTATCCAGCAAAATGTCGCCGCGGGTCACCATGGGTACCAGTTCCACCCGTAAATCGGGATGATGAAGCTGCAGCTGGCGCTGAACATACTGTGCTTGCCATAGCGCCAGCGGGCTCTGCCGGGTGGCGATGCGTATCAGGGTATCTTGCATTCTGGGTTACCGTTTCTCACATTCTTTAACCATTCTACCATCGATAGTAAAACGCTGTAAGTTATCAGGATCCGGTGATGGCGGCATGGGGTGAAGTGCCGATAATCGGGAATTAAAGGTTGCCGCGGGGAAAAGTGTTATAATTAACGGGTAGCTTAACTTTCTTTACGGTCAAACAGCAAGGTGTTAAATTGATCACGTTTCCAGCAATTACCGGCCGACCCATCTTCAAAACAACACTCCGGCCGGGTATGGAAATAGGCTCTTAGGCACCGGGATAACCAGGCGAGACGTCTTGTACTTCTACATCGAGACATTGAAACAGAGACTGGACGCGATCAACCAATTACGGGTGGATCGGGCGTTGGCGGCCATGGGGCCGGCCTTTCAGCAAGTCTACAGTCTGCTGCCAACCTTATTACATTATCATCATCCAATGCTTCCGGGTTACCTAGAAGGTAACGTTCCGTGCGGCGTTTGCTTCTACACGTGCGATGAAAACCAGGCCGCCTGGATAGCCGATATCGAGCGCCAGTCCGCGCAGCCGATGGTGACGCCCGCCAGCGGGGAAAGGCCGATCACCGGGGTTTACTCCATGGGCAGCACCTCGTCCATCGGGCAGAACGCCAATTCCGACCTGGATATCTGGGTCTGCCATCAGTCCTGGCTGGATAACGAAGAACGTTATCAGTTGCAGCGCAAATGCGCCCTGCTGGAAAAATGGGCCGGCACCAAGGGCGTGGACGTCAACTTCTTCCTGATTGATGAAAACCGCTTCCGCCATAACGAAAGCGGCAGCCTGGGTGATGAAGACTGCGGTTCCACCCAGCATATCCTGTTGCTGGACGAATTCTACCGTACCGCGGTGCGCATGGCCGGCAAGCGCATTTTATGGAATATGGTGCCGGGCGACGAAGAAGAGCATTATGACGATTACGTCATGTCGCTTTATGCCCGCGGCGCGCTGACCCCCAATGAATGGCTCGATCTGGGCGGGCTGGGCACGCTGTCCGCCGAAGAATATTTCGGCGCCAGCCTGTGGCAACTGTATAAAAGCATCGATTCCCCGTACAAAGCGGTGCTCAAGACCCTGCTGCTGGAGGCCTATTCCTGGGAATATCCCCATACCCAGCTGCTGGCCATGAATATCAAGCAGCATTTGCACGACGGCGAGATAGTCTCCTACGGCCTCGATCCTTATTGCATGATGCTGGAGCGCGTGACCCACTACCTGACCCAGATTAACGACACCACCCGGCTGGACCTGGTGCGGCGCTGTTTCTACCTCAAGGTCTGCGAAAAGCTCTCGCTGACGCCTGAAAGCGTCGTCTGGCGCCGCGAGATCCTAAGCCAGCAGGTCAAGGAGTGGGGCTGGGACGAAGCGCGCCTGAGCATGCTCGACGACCGCGCCAACTGGAAAATCGGCCAGGTGCGTGAGGCGCATAACGAACTGCTCGACGCCATGATGCAAAGCTACCGTAACCTGATTCGCTTTGCGCGCCGCAATAACCTGAGCGTCAGCGCCAGCCCGCAGGATATCGGGGTGCTGACCCGTAAACTCTACGCGGCGTTTGAAGCGCTGCCGGGCAAGGTGACGCTGATTAACCCGCAGATCTCCCCCGATCTGTCCGAACCGAACCTCACGTTTATCCATGTGCCCCAGGGCCGGGCCAACCGGGCCGGCTGGTACCTGTATAACCAGTCGCCGGCGATGGAATCCATCATCAGCCACCAGCCGCTGGAATATAACCGCTACCTGAACAAGCTGGTGGCCTGGGCGTGGTTTAACGGCCTGCTGACCGAAAAGACCCAGTTGCATATCAAGGGCAGCGACCTGTGCGATCTGCCCCGGCTGCAGGAACTGGTGGCGGATGTGTCGCGCAATTTCCCGCTGCGGGTGCCGGCGCCGACGCCCAAGGCGCTCTACAGCCCCTGCGAAATCCGCCATCTGGCGATCATCGTCAACCTTGAACACGATCCGACCGCGGTTTTCCGCAACCAGGTGGTGCATTTTGATTTCCGCAAGCTGGACGTGTTCAGCTTCGGCCAACAGCAGGAGTGCCTGGTGGGCAGTATCGACCTGCTGTACCGCAATTCGTGGAATGAGGTGCGCACCCTGCATTTCAACGGCGAGCAGGCGGTACTGGAAGCGTTGAAAACCATCCTCGGCAAGATGCATCAGGACGCCGCGCCGCCTGATACGGTGGAAGTGTTCTGCTACAGCCAGCATTTGCGCGGACTTATCCGCACCCGGGTGCAGCAGTTGGTGGCGGATTGCATCGAACTGCGTCTATCCAGCACCCGCCAGGATCCGGCGCGGTTTAAAGCGGTCCGGGTAGCCGGCCAGACCTGGGGATTGTTTTTTGAACGCCTGAGCGTCTCGGTGCAGAAACTGGAAAACGCCATTGAATTCTACGGCGCCATTTCCAACAATAAGCTGCATGGCCTGTCGATCCAGATGGAAACGGAAAAAATTCATTTACCGCCGGTGGTGGACGGTTTCGCCAGCGAAGGCATAATCCAGTTCTTTTTTGAAGACAGCGCCGACGACCAGGGCTTTAACATTTATATCCTGGACGAGACCAACCGGGTCGAGGCTTACCACCATTGCGAAGGCAGCAAGGAAGAGCTGGTGCGCGATGTGAGCCGTTTTTATTCGTCGTCCCACGACCGCTTCACCTACGGTTCCAGCTTTATCAACTTCAACCTGCCGCAGTTTTACCAGATTGTGCAGCTGGACGGCCGTATCCAGGTGGTGCCGTTTCGCAGCAGCGTACTGTCCCATTTGTGCGCGCCGGCCTATGAGCATGACGCGTCGTCACTGCCGCAGCAGGCACGGTTGAACTAGCCGCCCCGCCCGTGTGGCGCGCCTGTTTCCCCCCGCCGATGCCCGGCGCCCGGCGGCGCCGGCATTCGATTCCTATTGCTTTTCAGCATCTAACTGCGATGATAGTTAGCCTGAAAGTATGAATAACAGGTAGCTAAGCGCATGAAAAACCCGTTACGCCTTATTACCCTGGCGTTTTTAGTTCTGGGATTGAACGGATGTGGGCTGAAAGGTCCGCTATATTACCCGCCGGCCGAGAAAACCACCGCCAAACCGAAACCCGCCAGGACGGTTACGCCAACGCCTGTGCAAACCGCGAATCCCGGCGGCGCCTCGACGTCGGCGCAGCCGTAACCGCGATTCAGTCGCATCGGCTTTAGAGACGCGCTATGCTGCGCGTAAGGTTACTCAGCGGAGTGAATTATGCAGTTTTCCAAAATGCACGGTCTGGGAAACGACTTTATGGTCGTGGACGCCGTGACGCAAAATGTCTACTTTTCGCCGGAGCTGATCCGTCGCCTGGCGGACCGGCATTATGGCGTCGGGTTCGACCAACTGCTGGTAGTGGAGCCTCCCTACGACCCGGAACTGGATTTTCATTACCGTATTTTTAACGCCGACGGCAGCGAAGTGGCGCAATGCGGCAACGGCGCGCGGTGTTTTGCCCGTTTTGTCAGGATGAAAAGTTTAACCAACAAACGTGAAATACACGTCAGTACCCAAACCGGCCGTATGATATTAACCATTACCGATGATGAACTGGTAAGGGTCAATATGGGCGAACCCAATTTTGACCCGCAGATGGTGCCCTTCCGCGCCACCAAGGCGGAAAAGACCTATATCATGCGGGTGGCGGAGCAAACCGTGCTGTGCGGCGTGGTATCCATGGGCAATCCCCACTGCGTGATAACGGTGGAGGATATCGATACCGCGCCGGTGGAGACGCTGGGGCCGCTGCTTGAAAACCACGAGCGTTTCCCGGAGCGGGCGAACATCGGTTTTATGCAGGTGATAGACCCGCAGCACATCCGCCTGCGGGTTTACGAGCGCGGCGCCGGGGAAACACGCGCCTGCGGCAGCGGCGCCTGCGCGGCGGTGGCCATCGGCATCCAGCAGGCGCTGCTGGCGGAGCGCGTCAGCGTCGACCTGCCGGGCGGCACGCTGGACATCAGCTGGAAAGGACCGGGCAATCCGCTGTATATGACCGGGCCGGCAACCCATATTTACGACGGATTTATACATCTATGAAGCATGTCGGGGAACAACTGGAGACCGCGGCGCGGCTGGACGACAGCACGGTGGCGCAATTTCTGCTGGAAAACCCGGATTTTTTTATCCGCAACGCTTGCCAGGTCGAGCAGATGCGCGTGCCCCATGTCAACCGGGGCAGCGTTTCCCTGCTGGAGTGGCAGCTGGCCCGCCAGCGTAATCATATCCGCCAGCTGGAGGAAGAGATTACCCTGTTGATGGAGCAGGCGAGCGCCAACGAACAGCTGTTTAACCGGCTGTTGCATCTGCAGTCCGATCTGGCGGCCGCCGACAGCCTGCTGGATATGCTTAACCGCCTGCAGCGCTGGGCGCGCGGCCTGGGCTTGTCCGGGGCGCATGTCAGGCTGTTCACCGATAAATGGTATATCGGCGCACCGTCGGATTTTACCCACCTGGGCATTTCCCGCACCGCGTTTGAGCCCCTGCGCATCCAGCGGCTGGGGCAGGGCAACCATTATCTGGGCGGCCTGAACGGCCCCGAACTGCTGCAGCTGTTGCCCCAGGCGCGGCAGGTCGGCTCGGTGGCGATTTCCCTGATGGGGGAAAAAGGCGACCTGGGCGTGTTGACCTTTACCAGCCGCGACAGCCAGCACTATCAGTCCGGCATGGGCACGGTGCTGTTACAGCAACTGGCCATCCTGCTGCCCGGCCTGCTGGCCCGCTGGGTCGGGCGTTCATGACCCTCCAGGTCTCGCCGCTGCGCCCGGAGGTGGATGCGTTTTTGCGCTACCTGCGGGTGGAGCGGCAGCTCAGTCCGCTGACGCAGTCCAGTTACGATCGCCAGTTAACCGCCTTGATCGATATAGCCGGCGAGCTGGGCCTGACCGCCTGGCCCCAGCTCGACGTGACCCATGTCCGCGCGATGGCCACCCGCAGCAAACGCCGCGGTCTGCAGGCCGCCAGCCTGGCGCTGCGGCTCTCGGCGCTGCGCAGCTTTCTCGACTGGCTGGTCGGACGCGGCGAATTGAAGGCCAATCCGGCCAAAGGCGTGCCGGCGCCGCGCAGCGGCCGCCACCTGCCGAAAAACATGGATGTGGACGAAGTGAACCGTCTGCTGGATATCAATACCGACGATCCGCTGGCGGTACGGGATCGCGCCATGCTGGAACTGATGTATGGCGACGGCCTGCGTTTGGCGGAGCTGGTCAACCTGGACCGCGGCCATATCGATTTGGCGGCGGGCGAAGTCTGGGTGGTGGGCAAGGGCAACAAAGAACGCAAGCTGCCGCTGGGCAAGACCGCCATCGTCTGGCTGGAGCACTGGCTGGCGCTGCGTGAGCGGTTCGCCCCGGTGGATAACGCGGTATTTGTCGCCAGGACCGGCAAGCGCATCTCCATGCGCAACGTGCAAAAGCGTTTTGCCGAGTGGGGCGTCAAACAGGGACTGGAGAGCCATGTCCATCCGCATAAGCTGCGCCATTCGTTCGCCACCCATATGCTGGAATCCAGCGGCAACCTGCGCGCGGTACAGGAATTGCTCGGCCACGCCAATGTATCCACCACCCAGATCTATACCCACCTTGATTTCCAGCACCTGGCATTGGTTTACGATGCGGCGCATCCACGAGCCAAACGAGGTAAAAGCTGATGCATTTTTATCGCCCCCTGCGCGAGATTCGCGCATTGACCTTCGATCTGGACGACACGCTGTATGATAACCGTCCGGTTATCGCCCGTACCGAGCGGGAATCGACGCTTTTCCTGCAACGGTACCATCCGGCGCTGAAAGATCTGGACGCCGGCCACTTCCAGCGCATCCGCGCCGAGCTGCGCCGGCGCGAGCCGGATATCTACCATGACGTCAGCCAGTGGCGCTGGCGCGCGGTCGAGCTGACCATGCGCAACCAGGGGCTGGACGCGCGCGCGGCCCGGGCCGGCGCGGACGCCTTTATGGCGAGTTTTGCCCGCTGGCGCAGCGACATCGATGTGCCGGCCGCCACCCACCGGACCTTAAGCGCTTTGGGCGAACGCTGGCCGCTGGTGGCCATCACCAACGGCAACGCCTCCCCCGAGGCCTGCGGGCTGGGCGGCTATTTTGCTTTTGTGCTGCGCGCCGGCCCCGACGGACGCGCCAAACCGTACCGGGACATGTATCATATCGCGGCGCAAAGGCTGGGGCTGGCGCCGGAAAACATCCTGCACGTCGGTGATGATTTAACCGCCGATATCACCGGCGCCGTCGCTTCGGGCCTGCAGGCGTGCTGGGTAAACGATCGCGGCGGCAATTTTTTCCAGGCCGCGGATGCCCGTTTGTTGCCTCATATTGAAATTTCGCAGTTGGCTTCCCTGACAGCCTTGTTATAATCCTCACTATGTCTGTATAAATAACCAGTACCTTAACGCCGGATAAAGAAGGCCTTCTATGGACGTTTCCGATCTGCTCAACAGCCTGAACGACAAACAGCGCGAAGCCGTAGCGGCGCCGCGCGGCAATTTGCTGGTCCTGGCGGGCGCCGGCAGCGGCAAAACGCGGGTATTGGTGCATCGCATCGCCTGGCTGCTGTCGGTGGAGAACTGCTCGCCCTATTCTATTCTGTCGGTGACCTTTACCAACAAGGCGGCGGCGGAAATGCGCCATCGCATCGAACATCTGATCGGCACCGCCCAGGGCGGCATGTGGATCGGCACCTTCCATGGCCTGGCCCACCGCCTGCTGCGCGCCCATCACATGGACGCCAATCTGCCGCAGGATTTCCAGATCCTCGACAGCGAGGACCAGCTGCGGCTGCTCAGGCGCATTATCCGCGCGCTCAATATCGACGAGAAGCAATGGCCGCCGCGCCAGGCCATGTGGTATATCGGCGGCAAAAAAGACGAGGGCCTGCGCCCGCAGCATGTGGAGAGCTACGGCAACCCCGTGGAGGCCACCTGGCTGCGCATCTACCAGGCCTACCAGGAAGCCTGTGATCGCGCGGGGCTGGTGGATTTTGCCGAACTGCTGCTGCGCGCCCACGAGCTGTGGCTGAACAAACCCCATATTCTCAAGCACTACCGCGAACGCTTCAGTAATATCCTGGTGGACGAATTCCAGGACACCAACCGCATCCAGTATGCCTGGATAAGGCTCCTGGCCGGCGATAGCGGCAATGTCATGATTGTCGGCGACGACGATCAGTCAATCTACGGCTGGCGCGGCGCGCAGGTGGAGAATATCCAGCGCTTCCTGGATGATTTTCCCGGCGCCCACACCGTGCGCCTGGAGCAGAACTACCGCTCCACCAGCAATATCCTCAAAGCGGCCAATGCCCTCATCGCCCATAACGGCGGCCGGCTGGGGAAAAACCTTTGGACCGAGGACGCCGAGGGCGAGCCGATTTCGGTTTACTGCGCGTTCAACGAGCTGGACGAGGCGCGCTTTGTGGTCAACCGCATTCGCACCTGGCAGGAAACGGGCAATGCGCTTAGCGACAGCGCTATCCTCTATCGCAGCAACGCCCAGTCCCGGGTGCTGGAAGAGGCGCTGTTGCAAAACGCCATGCCTTATCGCATTTACGGCGGCCAGCGCTTTTTTGAACGCCAGGAAATCAAGGACGCGCTGGCCTACCTGCGCCTGATCGCCAACCGGAATGACGACGCGGCGTTCGAGCGCGTGGTCAACACCCCGACGCGCGGCATCGGCGACCGTACGCTGGACGTCGTGCGCCAGGCGGCCCGGGATCGGCAACTGACCCTCTGGCAGGCAACCCGCGAGTTATTGCGCGATCGGGTGCTGGCCGGGCGCGCCGCGTCGGCCATGCAGCGCTTTGTCGAACTGGTGGATGCCCTGGCGGAGGAAACGGTCGACCTGCCGCTGCATGTGCAAACGGACCGGGTGATCAGGAACTCGGGCCTGTGGATCATGTATGAGCAGGAAAAGGGCGAGAAGGGCCAGGCGCGCATCGAAAACCTGGAGGAACTGGTGACCGCCACGCGGCAGTACAGCTACCAGGATGAAGACCAGGATTTGATGCCGCTGCAGGCGTTTTTATCCCACGCCGCCCTGGAGGCGGGGGAAGGACAGGCCCATGCCAACCAGGACGCGGTGCAGCTGATGACCCTGCATTCCGCCAAGGGGCTGGAATTCCGCCAGGTGTTTATCGTCGGCATGGAGGAGGGCATGTTCCCAAGCCAAATGTCCCTGGACGAGGGTGGTCGGCTGGAGGAAGAGCGCCGCCTGGCCTATGTGGGCGTCACCCGCGCCATGGAAAAGCTGACCATCACCTACGCGGAAACCCGCCGGCTGTACGGCAAGGAGGCCTTTCACCGGCCCTCGCGGTTTGTCGGCGAACTGCCCGAGGAATGTATCGAGGAGGTGCGGCTGCGCGCAAGCGTCACCCGGCCGGCCAACCATCAGCGCATGGGTACCCCGGTCAGTGAAAACGACAGCGGATTTACGCTGGGGCAGCGGGTGCGCCATCCCAAGTTCGGCGAAGGCACGGTGATAAACCTCGAGGGCACCGGCGAGCACAGCCGGTTGCAGATTGCTTTCCAGGGTCAGGGCATCAAGTGGCTGGTGGCGGCTTACGCCCGCCTGGAAACGGTATAATCCCCCTGGTTTCGGCTAACGGGTCCGTTCACGCGCGGTTACTGATTAAATCAGCCGATCGTACGCGAAATATACAGTTTTGCGCCGCTTGCGTATTGACAGTCTTTTTCATCTCGGCGTAACATGCGCGCACTATTATGATTAGAGGATTACGCCTTGGACGCCCCCAGTAGATACTGGCTCGTTAATCTGTTTATCAGGTACACCCACTAAGGCTATCCCTATTGCTGATGGCCTCAGTGGTTGTCAGCGACCCGCGTTTATGTGTCGCTCTGAGTCAGATCTGTGATGGTCTGAAACTTGCCGGTGACATTCTCACCCCCGGTTTCTGCTTTCTAATGCGTTTCCCGATTGTCACCGCTAAGGAAGCTATGGCGTATGCTTAACGCGTTTAAATTGGATCACAATCGCTTGTCCCGCCTTGAGCTGGATGAAGCCGACAGGTTAGCTGATTCCGTCTGGGTGGATCTGATTGAACCCGGCAACGATGAGCGGGACCGGGTGCAGGATGAGCTGGGCCAAAGCCTGGCGACCCGGCTGGACCTGGAGGATATCGAGGCGTCGGCGCGTTTTTTCGAAGACGAAGACGGGCTGCATATCCACTCCTTCTTTTTTTACGAGGACGCCGAAGATCACGCCGGCAACGCCACCGTGGCGTTCACCATCCGCGACGGGCGCCTCTATACCCTGCGCGAGCGGGAGCTGCCCGCATTCCGCCTCTACCGCATGCGCGCCCGCAGCCAGCGGCTTACCGACGGCAACGCCTACGAGCTGCTGCTGGATCTGTTTGAAACGAAAATCGAGCAGTTGGCCGACGAAATAGAAAATATCTACAGCGATCTGGAAGCCTTGAGCCTGGTTATTATGGAAGGGCACCAGGGCGACGAGTACGACGAGGCGCTTTCCACCCTGGCGGAGCTGGAAGACGTCGGTTGGAAGGTACGGCTGTGCCTTATGGATACCCAGCGCGCCCTCAACTTCCTGGTGCGCAAGGCGCGGCTGCCGTCGGGACAGCTGGAGCAGGCGCGGGAAATCCTGCGCGATATCGAGTCCCTGCTGCCCCACAACGAATCGTTGTTCCAGAAGGTGAACTTCCTGATGCAGGCGGCGATGGGGTTTATCAATATCGAGCAAAACCGCATCATCAAAATCTTCTCGGTGGTCTCGGTGGTGTTCCTGCCTCCCACCCTGGTGGCCTCCAGCTACGGCATGAATTTCACCTTTATGCCCGAGCTGAAATGGTCGTTTGGTTATCCCGGCGCCATCGGTCTGATGATCCTGGCGGGACTGGCGCCTTACCTCTACTTTAAGCGCAAGAACTGGCTATAGCGGCGGCGGTTCAACGGATATTATTGTACGATAAATGATTGCCCCGCCGGGCGAATATGATAAAACAGGATGGCCTGGCTAAAACATCCTGCTTTAGCGCACCTGATAAACGTTGCGAACGTTGCCGATGAAACATTTGCCGCTTACCGCCCAATGGGCCGTGTTGCTGTTTTGCTCGCTGTCCCTGGGATTTACCCTGCAATATTTCCACTTCCCGGCCGCCCTGCTGATGGGACCGATGCTGGTGGGGGTGGTCATGGCGCTCTGCGGCGCCACCATTGATATTCCCCCGCGCATTTTTGTCGGCTGCCAGGCGGTTCTGGGCTGCATGATAGCCCTGACCCTCTCCCCCACGATCCTACATGTCCTCATTTCCGACTGGCTGCTGGTGCTGATTGTGCTGGCGCTGACCCTGTTGGCCAGCGGCCTGTCGGGCTGGCTTCTGGTGCGGTTTAGCAGCCTGCCTGGCCCTACCGGGGCCTGGGGCGCGTCTCCGGGCGGGGCGTCGGCCATGGTGGCCATGGCGGGGGAGTTCGGCGCGGATGTGCGGCTGGTGGCGTTCATGCAGTATCTGCGCGTGCTGTTTGTGGCGGCGGCGGCGGCCCTGGTGGCGCATATCAGCATGGGGGAACAGGGTGTCGCGGCGGCGGACGTAATATGGTTTCCGGCGCTCGATTACCGTTTTGCCGCCACCCTGGCCATTGCCGTCGCCGGCGCCTGGCTGGGGCGGAAACTGCATATTCCCGCCGGCGCGCTGCTGATTCCTATGCTGGCCGGCGCCGCCCTGCACATCACCGGCACGCTGACGATGCAGGTGCCGGAATGGCTGTTGGCGCTGGCCTATGCGTTTATCGGCTGGACCGTCGGGCTACGCTTTACCCCCGCCATTGTGATGCTGGCGTTAAAAACGCTGCCGCAGATGGTGGCGTCCATCGTGGGATTAATTCTGTTATGCGGGTTTATGGCCTGGGTGCTGACGCTGGTGCTGCCGGTGGATCTGCTCACCGCCTATCTCGCCACCAGCCCCGGCGGGCTGGATACCGTGGCGATTATCGCCGCGGGCAGCCACGCCGATATCGGTTTTGTCATGGCGATGCAAAGCCTGCGGCTGTTCTCGATTTTATTGATCGGCCCGGCCATGGCGCGCTTTATCTCCCGCCACGCCGTGCCGCCCATGACGTGATTTTTGCTGCGTGAGCGCCGCGTCAAAGATAAACACCGCCAGCGCCAGCCAGATAAATCCAAAGGCGAACAGCTTATCCTCCGTCATGGCTTCGCCGTAAAACACCACCGCCAGCAGGAACATCAGCGTCGGGCCGAGATACTGGAAAAAGCCCAGCGTCGAGAGGCGCAGATTGTTGGCGGCGACGGCAAACAGCAGCAGCGGTATTGTGGTGATAATGCCCGCCGCCACCAGCAGCATATTGAGCTGCCACGGATTGGCGCTCAAATGGCTGGTGGGGCTGTCGGCGAAGATAAAGAGATACCAGGCGCCCGCCGGCAGCAGCCAGAGCGTTTCGATCAGCATGCCGGTCTGCGGGTCGACGCCCAGTTTTTTGCGCAGCAGGCCGTAAAACGCAAAGCTGAAGGCCAGGCCCAGGGCAATCCAGGGCAGCGAGCCGAATTTCCACAGCTGTATCAGCACGCCGCAGATGGCCAGGCCTACCGCCAGCCACTGCAATTTGCGAAAGCGCTCGCCGAGAAATACCATCCCCAGCAATATATTGACCAGCGGATTGATAAAATAGCCCAGGCTGGCTTCCAGCATATGGTGATGATTAACCGCCCAGATATACAGCAGCCAATTGCTGCCCACCAGCAATGACGTCACGCCCAGCAGCAGCAGCGCCTTGGGTCGGCGGCATACCTCGCGCACCTGCCGCCATTTACGGCACAGGGTCAGCAACGCCAGCATAAAAAAAACCGACCAGATAATGCGGTGGGTAAGGATTTCCGTGGCGGGAACTTGTTGGATCAGTTTGAAATACGCCGGCGCCAACCCCCAGATAAGATACGCGCCCAGCGCGCATAGCACGCCCTGGCGCGTGGATGTTTCATTCATGGGTTAACCTGGTTAGCAAAAATAAGCTGGCCAGTATAAGCGAAAGTTATGACTTATTCACCTGCGGATCATCGCCGGCGCCTTCCCGCGGCGCAGGCGTTGATATGGCGCCGCAGGCGGCAGCCATAGGATTTTAAGTGCAAGCGATCGCTTACATGCATGTACGAATAGTGTGTAATTCGCTAAAAGAAATAGTTGATAGTGTGTAAAATGATCCGCTTGCATGGGTTTTATGCATTCTTACATTGCGCACTTCGGAGAAAAATATATGCGTAAGCTGTTGGGAGCCGCTGTTTTCTTTTTAGGATCAACGACGTTTGCGAATGCACAAGAAGCGACGGTGGTTAAAATCCACGACGCGCCGGCTGTCAGGGGCAGTATTATCGCTAATATGCTGCAGGAGCATGATAATGCTTTTGTGCTGTATCCGTATGAAAGCAATTTCGTCATGTACACCTATACCAGCGATATTAACAAAGAAGCCATTAAATCCTATGACTGGGCCGATGGCGCCCGCCGCGACGAACTGGACTTCCAGCTGAGCCTGGGCTTCCCGCTGTGGCGCGGCATCGCCGGGGATAATTCCGTATTGGGCGCGTCCTATACCCAGCATTCCTTTTGGCAGACGTCCAATACCGACGAATCGTCGCCGTTTCGTGAAACGAATTATGAACCCCAGCTGTTCCTCGGCTGGGCAACGGATTATGATTTTGCCGGCTGGACCCTGCGCGATATCGAAGTCGGCGTCAATCATCAGTCCAACGGCAGATCCGACCCCACCTCGCGCAGCTGGGACCGCGCCTACACCCGCCTGATGGCGCAAAACGGCAACTGGCAGGTGGAAGTGAAGCCCTGGTTTACCTTCGGTAGCACCGATGACAACCCTGATATCACCAAGTATTTGGGTTATTATCGGCTCAAGATAGGCTATGCGTGGGGTGAAAGCGTGTTCAGCGTTGAAAGCCACTACAACTGGAACAGCGGCTACGGCAGCGGCCAACTGGGCTGGAGTTATCCCATTTCCCGCCATGTGCGCTTTTATACCCAGGTATTCAGCGGGTACGGCGAGTCGCTCATCGATTATGATCACCGGCAAACCCGCGTCGGGGTCGGTTTTATGCTTAACGACTTTATGTAAGCCGGCAGGTATCCTTACAGGCGCCGGAATGTCCGGCGCATGAACGTAATAAATTGGGGAAGATGTGTCAACGGTGGCTGTAATAGATCGGGAAGCGCTGGCGGA
Source organism: Sodalis sp. C49 (assembly GCF_046352915.1). Taxonomy (NCBI): domain Bacteria; kingdom Pseudomonadati; phylum Pseudomonadota; class Gammaproteobacteria; order Enterobacterales; family Bruguierivoracaceae; genus Sodalis; species Sodalis sp. C49. The sequence goes on from NZ_CP163303.1 coordinate 4,099,821, forward strand.
GCAGATACTGCATGATACCTTCGGCTACCAGCAGTTCCGCCCGGGTCAGCAAGCGCTGATCAACGCCGTGATGAGCGGCAGGGATTGCCTGGCGGTCATGCCGACCGGCGGCGGCAAATCCTTGTGCTACCAGATTCCGGCGCTGGTGATGGACGGGTTGACTATCGTGGTGTCGCCCCTGATTTCCCTGATGAAGGATCAGGTGGATCAACTGCTGGCCTACGGCGTGGCCGCGGGATGCCTGAATTCAACGCAAACCCGCGAACAGCAGCATGAAGTGATGACCGGCTGCCGCGATGGCCGCATCAAGCTGCTCTATATCGCGCCGGAACGCCTGATGATGGACAATATGCTGGAGCAGCTGCTCACGTGGCATCCGGCGATGATTGCGGTGGACGAAGCGCACTGCATCTCGCAGTGGGGGCATGATTTTCGCCCGGAATACCGCACCCTGGGGCAAATCAAGCGGCATTTCCCCGGCCTGCCGTTTATCGCGCTCACCGCCACGGCCGACGAAACCACCCGTCTTGATATTGTGCGCCTGCTGGACCTGCGCGACCCGCTAATCCAAATCAGCAGTTTCGATCGCCCCAATATCCGCTATACCCTGGTGGAAAAATATAAACCCTTCGAGCAGCTTTGGCACTATGTGCAGGGCCAGCGCGGCAAGTGCGGCATTATCTATTGCAACAGCCGCGCCAAGGTGGAGGACGTCAGCGCGCGCCTGCAAAGCCGCGGGGTCAGCGCCGACGCTTATCATGCCGGCCTGAGCAATGACCGGCGCGGGCAGGTGCAGGAAGCATTCCAGCGCGACGATTTGCAGGTGGTGGTGGCGACCGTCGCCTTCGGCATGGGCATCAACAAGCCCAACGTGCGGTTTGTGCTGCATTTTGATATCCCGCGCAATATCGAGTCCTATTACCAGGAAACCGGCCGCGCCGGCCGCGACGGCTTGCCCGCCGAGGCCATTTTGTTTTACGATCCGGCGGATATGGCCTGGCTGCGCCGGTGCCTGGAAGAAAAGGCCCCCGGCGAGCAGCAGGATATCGAGCGCCATAAGCTTAACGCCATGGGCGCGTTCGCCGAGGCGCAGACCTGTCGCCGCCTGGTGTTGCTGAATTATTTTGGCGAGGGGCGCCAACAGCCCTGCGGCAACTGCGATATTTGCCTCGATCCTCCCAAGCGCTACGATGGGCTGGAGGAAGCGCGCAAGGCGTTGTCCTGTATTTATCGGGTGGGCCAGCGTTTCGGCATGGGGTATATCGTCGAAGTATTGCGCGGCGCCAATAGCCAGCGTATCCGCGACTACGCCCATGATAAACTGCCGGTGTACGGCATCGGCCGCGACCGCACCAACGAGCACTGGGTCAGCGTGCTGCGCCAGCTTATCCATCTTGGGCTGGTCAGCCAGAACATTACCCAGCATTCGGCGCTGCAGCTGACCGAGTCGGCGCGTCCGGTGTTACGCGGCGAAGTGCCGCTGATGCTGGCCGAGCCGCGGCTGCCCAACCTTAAGGCGCGCAGCACCGCGCCGAAAACCTACGGCGGCAATTATGACCGCCAGCTGTTCGCCAAGCTGCGCAAGCTGCGCAAATCCCTGGCGGATGAGGCCAACGTGCCGCCGTACGTGGTATTTAACGACGCGACGCTGCTGGAAATGGCCGAACAACTGCCGGTGACGCCCGGGGACATGCTGCGGGTGAACGGTGTCGGCAATCGTAAACTCGATCGCTTCGGTATGCCGTTCCTTACCATGATCCGCGAACACCTGGTTGATGACGACCCCCTATAGGGGCCGGCCGTGCACAGCCGCATGCCGTTATCCGCGTCCGGCGCGGCGGCCGGGGTGAAGCGGGACCAGCGTTAGCCAAGGATTTTATGCAAGCCGTGAACCGGTTGCCGGGGCGGCAACCGTTACCAGGAGCGTCCACCGATGTTAATTTTATTTGTTACCGTGGCCATGGTGCATTTGATTGCCCTGATGAGCCCGGGTCCGGATTTTTTCTTTATCTCCCAGACCGCGGCCAGCCGTTCGCGCCGCGACGCCATGATGGGCGTGCTGGGCATTAGCCTGGGCGTGGCGGTATGGGCCGCCGTGGCGCTGATGGGCCTGCACCTGCTGCTGATGAAGATGAAGTGGCTGCACAGCCTTATCACCGTCGGCGGCGGGCTTTACCTGTGCTGGATGGGGTGGCAGCTGCTGCGCGCGGCCCGGCGTCCGGCCGCGCCGCAGGCGGGCGGCCATCCGGCCGCCGCGTTACTACGTTCCGGCCGCACCTTTGTGCGCGGCCTGCTGACCAATCTGGCTAATCCCAAGGCGGTGATCTATTTCGGCAGCGTGTTCTCCCTGTTTGTCGGCGATGATGTGCCGGCCGGGGCGCGCTGGGGCTTATTTATCCTGATCATCGCCGAAACCCTGATGTGGTTCAGCATCGTGGCGGTGGTGTTTGCCTTACCGGCCATGCGCCGCGGCTACCAGCGCCTGGCGCGCTGGATTGACGGCGTAGCGGGCGTGTTTTTTGCCGGCTTCGGCATCAGCCTGATTATTTCGCGCTAGCCAGCAGCGCGCCGACCATGATAAACAGCGACCCAAAGGTGCGGTTAAGACGCCGCAGCTGGCGCGGCCCCTTAAGCCAATGCGCCAGGCGGGTCGCCAGGGTCGCGTAGCCAATCATCACGATAGTATCCACCGCCAGGGTGGTGACGCCGAGCACCAGGTACTGGGATGCCTGCGGTTGGTGCGGCAGCACGAACTGCGGGAACAGCGCGGCCAGGAAGACGATGCTTTTCGGGTTGGTCAGGTTAACGAAAACCGCCCGTTGAAATAACCGGCGTCTGGACAGCAGGGCGGCCCCCGACACGTCCAGGCTGAAACTGCCGGCGGCACGCCATTGCTGGATGCCGAGCCAGACCAGGTAAGCCACCCCCAGCCATTTCAGGATTTCAAACGCCAACAGCGAATGGGCGAACAATGCCCCCAATCCGATGCCCACCAGCACGATATGCGTGGCCAGCCCGACCTGCAGGCCGGCGATGGACGCCGCCGCGCCGCGATAACCGTGGCTGATGCCGGTGCTCATGGTGTTAATCGCCCCTGAGCCGGGCGACAGGCTCAACAGGGTGGTCGTGAGCAGATAGGTCAACCACCAGTCCCAGGTCATTAATTGCGCTCCCTGAAATGTTATTTTTATGTCACACTATGTCGATAGGGTAGAGTAGCCTTTTCCCCGCCAGGACGGCAATGATTTTCCAGCGCGCAGGACAGTCTCAACTGCCCCGTGTTTTGCCAGTGCCAGGAGTAGCGCAGGTGGTGTCGGTACATAAAAAAAAATGGTTAAACCGCGAACAACAGTTTGCCGCCTTTTCCACCGGTCCGTTACTGGATTTCTGGCATCAACGGGAAGAGGGCGAGTTTGTCGGGGCGCAGGGCATGCCGATTCGCTTTGTCCGTCTGCGCTCGCCCCGGCACGATAAAGTCATCGTCATCAGCACCGGGCGTATTGAAAGCTACGTAAAATACCCTGAGGTGGCCTACGATCTTTTTCACTGCGGCTACGACGTGATGATTATCGATCACCGCGGCCAGGGGCGTTCCGGCCGCCTGCTCGAAGATACCCACCGCGGGCATGTGCTGCAGTTTGGCGATTACGTCAGCGATTTTACCCAGTTCTGGCAGCAGTATGTGGCTCCCGGGCGCTATAAACGCCGTTTTGCCCTGGCGCATTCCATGGGCGGGGCGATTCTGGCCCTGTTTCTGGCGGCAATGCCGGACGCCTGCGACGCCGCGGTGCTCTGCGCGCCCATGTTCGGCATCCGCCTGCCGATGCCGCACTGGCTGGCCTGGCAAATCCTGGAGTGGACCGAGCAGCGCCCGGCCATGCGCGATTATTATGCCATCGGCACCGGTCAGTGGCGGCCCATGCCGTTTATGCTCAATATGCTGACGCACAGCGGCCAGCGCTATCGGCGCAGTTTGCGTTTTTACGCCGACGATCCTGAATTGCGGGTCGGCGGACCGACCTATCATTGGGTCAGGGAAGGGGTGTTGGCGGGTCATGACGTGCTGGCCAAGGCCGCCGCCATCACCACCCCGGTATTGCTGCTGCAGGCCGGGGAAGACCGGATTGTCGATAACCGCAGCCACGATATTTTTTGCCAGGCCATGGCGGCGGCGGGACATCCGTGCGCGGAAAATAAACCGGTCAGGATCGAAGGCGCCAGACATGAAATCCTGTTTGAAAAAGACAGCCTGCGCGCCGAGGCGCTGGAGAAAATTGTCGCGTTTTTTAGCCGCGATCACTTTATTCCCGGCGGTGATCAACCGCCGATAACACCAGAGGTTTAATAAAGGCTTATGTATTACGTTGTTGCTTCCGATCTTGACGGTACCCTGCTTGCGCCGGACCATACTCTCAAACCTTACACCAAGGAAACCTTGCAACTGCTGACCGCCCGGGGCATCAACTTTGTCTTTGCCACCGGCCGTCATCATATTGATGTTTCCCAAATTCGCGACGGCCTCGGTATTTCAGCCTATATGATCACCTCCAACGGCGCGCGGGTACATAGTCCTGACGGCGAGATGATTTTTGCCCATGACGTGGACGAAGATATCGCCGCCGATCTGTTCGGCCTGGTGCACGACGATCCGGAAATCCTCACCAACGTCTATCGCCGCGATGACTGGTATATGAATCGTAACCGGTTAGATCAACAGGACTTTTTCCGCGAGTCCGAATTTAACTACCAACTGTTCGAACCGGGGATGCTGCCTACCGACGGTATCTGCAAGGTGTATTACACCAGCGACAACCATGAACGGCTGGTGGCGCTGGAAAATGCGCTGAATGCGCGCTGGGGAGATCGGGTCAACGTCAGTTTTTCGTTGCCGGTATGCCTGGAAGTGATGGCCGGCGGCGTCTCCAAGGGGCATGCGTTGGATCAGGTGGCGAAAACGCTGGGGTTTGCCTTATCCGACTGTATTTCGTTTGGCGACGGCATGAATGATAAAGAAATGCTTGCCATGGCCGGCAAGGGCTGCATCATGAAAAATTCGCAGCAGCGCCTGAAAGATCTGCTGCCGGAGCTGGAGATCATCGGCACCAACGCCGATGAATCGGTGCCGCGCTTTCTGCGCAACATGTATTTGTGAAAATTGCCTCCAGTCGTTTTTAAGCCGGCCCTGACGCCGGCTTTTTTATCGGTATTCCCGCCGTCCCCTCCCATGCGCAAAACCGCTGAATGCGGCCAGTTTCTATATTCAGTTTTTTTGAATAGAGCGATGAGATTTTTACCCTTTTATATTCCCGGCGTAAGTCTAGACTAGAAAAAAACGTTGAGGAGAGTTGAACATGATTTACTTAAGAGCAGCAAACGATCGCGGTCATGCTAACCATGGGTGGCTCGACAGCTGGCATACCTTTTCTTTTGCCGACTATTATGACGCCAAATTCATGGGTTTTTCCGCGCTGCGGGTGATTAACGAAGACCGCATCGCGCAAGGCCAGGGTTTCGGTACCCATCCCCATAAGGATATGGAAATTCTGACCTATGTGCTGGACGGTACGGTTGAACATCAGGACAGCATGGGTAATAAAGAACAAATCCATGCCGGGGAATTCCAGATCATGAGCGCCGGCACCGGGATACGCCATTCCGAATATAACGGACGTGACGATAAGGCGCTGCATTTATACCAAATCTGGATTATCCCGCAGCAAACCGGCCTGACGCCGCGTTATGAGCAGCGCCGTTTTGATGCCCCGCAGGGCCGTCAGCTGGTGCTCTCGCCGGATGCGCGCGAGGGTTCGCTGAAGGTGTTCCAGGATATGACCCTGTCGCGCTGGGCGTTGCCCGCCGGCCAGCAGGAAACGCTGGACGTGGCGCCGGGACGGCGTGTCTGGATCCAGGTGGTGCGCGGTGAACTGGATATCAACGGCCAGCGGGCCGGCGCCAGCGATGCGCTCGCCGTTTGGGACGAAACCGTACTGACCCTCAAGGCGGGGCCGGACAGCGAAATCCTGGTATTCGACCTGCCGCCGGTGTGATAGCGCATGAGTGACAGCAAGCGGGCCACGGCCCGCTTGAATTGAATGACCAAACCTTGCCAGCGGGTATGCCGGACAAGCTCGTAACGACGCCGTAAATACGTCCATGTAGGCTCGGGCGCGCCATCCCTGGCGCGCTACGCGTTACTCTCCATGCCCAACATACCCGCTTCACGCTTATGGGCGAGTTTGTCAGCAGTCTGAAGCGGGCCACGGCCCGCTTTTTTATGCCTGGGGACTGCGCCGCCGGATAAACATACTCGCCGCGTCTTTTTTTTGCTAAACTCCGTCCATTCCAGGTAGGAGCTGTCATGTCGCCAATCAAGAAAAAAAGACCGGGACTTCAGGACGTTGCCGATAAAGTCGGCGTCACTAAAATGACGGTCAGCCGCTATTTGCGCAATCCGGCGCTGGTATCGGAGGCATTGCAGCTGAAAATAGCCCATTCCCTGGATGAATTGGGTTACATTCCCAACCGGGCGCCGGATATCCTTTCCAATGCCACCAGCCGGGCTATCGGCGTGCTGCTGCCTTCCCTGACCAACCAGGTATTCGCCGAAGTGCTGCGCGGCATCGAAACGGTCACCGACGCCCACGGCTACCAGACCATGCTGGCCCACTACGGCTACCAGCCCGAAACCGAAGAATTACGCCTGACCTCGCTGCTGAGCTATAACATCGACGGCCTGATCTTAGCCGAGCGCACCCACACGCCGCGCACCCTGAAGATGATCGAAGTGGCCGGCATCCCGGTGGTGGAAATCATGGACAGCGTTTCCCCTTGCCTGGATATCGCGGTGGGCTTCGACAACTTCGAGGCGGCGCGGCAAATGACCCTGCATATCATTGCGCGCGGGCACCGGCATGTGGTGTATTTCGGCGCACGCCTCGATGAGCGCACCATCATTAAGCAGCGGGGTTATGAGCAGGCGATGGCGGAGCAGGGACTACGGGCCCACAGCGTCATGATTACCGAATCGTCCTCTTACTCCACCGGCGCCGAGCTGTTACGCCAGGCCCAGCGTGAATATCCCGTCATGGACAGTATCGTTTGCACCAACGATGACCTGGCCATCGGCGCGGTATTTGAATGCCAGCGCCAGGGGCTGCGTATCCCCGAGGATATGGCTATCGCCGGCTTCCACGGTCACGATGTCGGCCAGGCGATGCAGCCGCGGCTCGCCAGCGTGCTCACGCCCCGTGAGGAAATGGGCCGCCTGAGCGCCGAAAAACTCCTGGCCCGCCTGCGTGGCGAAACGGTTGATCCGCTAAAAACGGACGTCGGTTTTACCTTATTGCCAGGTGACAGCATCTGAATTTCCGCCTTAACGTCTCCCCACGCGCCGTGAAGTTCATCGTTACGTCATTTTATCTCATCATAATTATGATCTACCTCCCAAAACGTTAATTTAGTTCCGCAGGTGGATTCCTTATCGTGATGTTACCCGTATCATGATACCGGTAACATCACGATACACACTATGCTCTTACGGTTGGCCGGGGAATATCCCCGACTTGCACATCACTAACCCAAATGCATAACTACTCGAAGGCAAGGTATTCCAAATCCTTGCCGGGAAAAAAGCCATTGAGGACTTTTTATGCCGCTCTTTATCGTTGCTATCGGCGTGGCGTTGCTGCTGTTGCTGATGATTCGTTTTAAACTGAATGGTTTTATCGCTTTAATTCTGGTGGCGCTGATTGTCGGCGTGCTTGAGGGAATGCCGGTCAGCAAGGTATTGGTATCCATCAAGAACGGTGTCGGCGGCACCTTGGGCAGCCTGGCGCTGATTATCGGTTTTGGCGCCATGCTGGGTAAGCTGCTGGCGGATTGTGGCGGCGCGCAGCGTATCGCCACTACCCTTATCGATAAATTCGGCAAGCAGAATATCCAGTGGGCCGTGGTGGTCACCGGTTTTACCGTGGGTTTTGCCCTGTTTTATGAGATAGGCTTTGTCCTGATGCTGCCGCTGGTGTTCAGCCTGGCCGCGACGGCGCGCATTCCGCTGCTGTATGTCGGCGTACCGATGGCGGCCGCGCTATCGGTAACCCATGGTTTCCTGCCGCCGCATCCGGGGCCGACCGCCATCGCCACCATTTTCCATGCGGATATGGGCAAGACCCTGCTGTACGGCGCCATTCTGGCGGTGCCCACGGTGATCCTGGCCGGGCCGGTCTACAGCCGGTTCCTGAAAGGGATCGATAAGCCGGTGCCTGAAGGTCTGTACAATCCGAAAATCTTTACCGAACAGGAAATGCCGAGCTTCGCGGTCAGCGTCTGGACCGCGCTGGTCCCCGTGGTGCTGATGGCGCTGCGCGCCGTGGCTGAGATGGTGCTGCCCGCCGGGCATCCCATCCTGCCTTACGCCGAATTCTTTGGCGATCCGATCATGGCAACCCTGATTTCGGTGCTTATCGCCATCTTCACCTTCGGCATCAACCGTGGCCGCAGCGTGCAGCAGGTTATGGACACCATCAGCGATTCCATCAAGATTATCGCCATGATCCTGCTGATTATCGGCGGTGGCGGCGCATTCAAGCAGGTTCTGGTGGATAGCGGCGTCGGTACTTATATTGCCTCGCTGATGGAAGGCAGCACCATTTCGCCGTTACTGCTGGCCTGGAGCATCGCCGCCGTACTGCGTGTCGCCCTCGGCTCGGCCACGGTCGCCGCCATCACCGCCGGCGGCATCGCCGCGCCGCTGATCGCCACCACCGGCGCCAGCCCCGAACTGATGGTCATCGCCGTCGGGTCCGGCAGCGTCATTTTCTCCCACGTCAACGATCCGGGCTTCTGGCTGTTCAAGGAATATTTCAACCTGACCATTCTGGAAACCATCAAATCCTGGTCGGCGCTGGAAACCATTATTTCGGTCTGCGGCCTGATAGGTTGCCTGCTGATGAATATGGCCATTTCTTAACCCATACCGCCCGCGGCATGCCGCTGCGGGGGATATCAGCAATCGCAGGGGCGCATCACGCGCCCCTGTTTTTATGCCGGCGGCCACGTCGTCAACTGCGCAAATAGACCCGCACGCCGTCCAGGAACATTTGCGTGGACAGCATCACCAGCAGCAGCCCCATCAATCTTTCCAATGCGTTGACGCCTTTGTCGCCCAGCAGCCGTATAAACAGCGACGATTGCATCAGGATAAACACCGACATGCCCCAGGCTATCAGCAATGCCACCACCAGATGATTAATCTGGTGCGGATACTGGTGGGATAACAGCATCAGGGTGGCCAGAATCGAGGGCCCGGCCACCAGCGGAATGGCCAGCGGCACCAGGAACGGCTCTTCGCCGGCCGGCAATCCGCTGCTGTTGCCCTCTTGCGACGGGAAAATCATTTTAATGGCAATCAGGAACATAATGATGCCGCCGGAGATAGACACGGTTTCCGAACGCAGGTTAAGAAAAGAGAGGATCTTTTCACCGGCAAACAAAAACAGCAGCATCAGCAATAATGCGATTAACAGCTCGCGGATCACGATCGCGCGGCGCCGTTTCGGTTCAAGGTGTTTTAATACCGACATAAAAATCGGTAAATTGCCCAGCGGATCCATTATTAAAAACAGCAATACGGTTGCCGAAATCATTTCAGTCATTTTTGCCTCTTTTTTTTCCGTTTTTTCCCCTGACTCCTCCAGCCGGGATGATTATTAGCGTCACTGCTGAAAAACTTTTCCTTATCGATTAATTTCGCTTGCAGCTGTTCGGCCACATTTTGTAAGGTGGTCATTGTATAGCCGGCGTGTTTTTTGCCGCGGCTGACGCCAGAATATCCTTTGTCACCCTCCAAGGCAGGACAGTTAACATGAAAAACGTTGGTTTTATTGGCTGGCGCGGTATGGTCGGTTCGGTGCTCATGCAACGCATGAATGAAGAACGCGATTTTGACGCCATCCGTCCGGTATTCTTCTCAACTTCCCAGCCAGGCCAGGCCGCGCCGGTATTCGGCGGGCAGCAAGGGACGTTGCAGGATGCCTATTCCCTGGACGCCCTGAGCGCCCTGGATATTATCGTCACCTGCCAGGGCGGCGATTATACCAACGAAATCTACCCTAAGCTTAAGGAAATCGGCTGGCAGGGATACTGGATCGACGCGGCGTCCTCGCTGCGTATGCAGGATGACGCCATTATCATTCTCGACCCGGTAAACCAGGCGGTGATCCAGCAGGGCCTGAACGACGGCGTCAAGGCCTTTGTCGGCGGCAACTGCACCGTCAGTCTGATGTTGATGTCGCTTGGCGGCCTGTTCGCCCAGGATTTGGTGGACTGGGTGTCCGTCGCCACCTACCAGGCCGCTTCCGGCGGCGGGGCGCGCCATATGCGCGAGCTGCTGGCGCAAATGGGCCAGTTGTATAATGAAGTGGCGAAAGAGTTGCAGGATCCGGCCTCGGCCATTCTGGATATCGAGCGTAAAGTGACGACGCTAACCCGCAGCGGCACCCTGCCTGTCGATAACTTCGGCGTGCCGCTGGCCGGCAGCCTGATCCCCTGGATCGACAAACAGCTGGACAACGGCCAGAGCCGTGAAGAGTGGAAGGGCCAGGCCGAAACCAATAAGATCCTCAATACCCGCCGGGTCATTCCGGTGGATGGCCTGTGCGTGCGCGTCGGCGCGCTGCGCTGCCACAGCCAGGCGTTTACCATTAAGCTTAAACGCGATGTCGGCCTGCCGGAAATCGAGCAAATCCTTGCCACCCATAATGACTGGGTGCATGTGGTGCCCAACGATCGCGAGCTGTCGATGCGGGAATTAACGCCGGCCGCCGTCACCGGCACCCTGAAAACGCCGGTCGGGCGGTTGCGTAAACTGAACATGGGGCCGGAATATCTGTCGGCGTTTACCGTGGGCGATCAATTGTTATGGGGTGCGGCGGAACCATTGCGGCGCATGCTGCGCTTACTGGCCTGACCTGATACGACCCTGCCGACAAAGCCCGTCCGTTTCGCGACGGATGGGCCGCGATTGCCTCCCCTATTTCCTTGCGCCGCTTGAGCGAAGTTAAAAATAAGTGAGCGACAAAATTTCACTTTTTTAACTTTTGTGCAAAGACACTATTTCATATTTCTCTGATTAATATAAGAATCTTTTTTTCTAACTCAAAGTATTTCAATAGCTTATTAGATAATTAAAATTTTCATCAGCTAAGGTTATTCTTTCTTTTAAACCTTTGTCTATGCTTATTATTGTGAGATCTATGATTGCGCATAAGATGTAATCAATACTACCCCGAATCTCTGCACCGTTTTATGCACCCGCGCCGGTCCCGCCGTCGCGGGCGCCCGTGCCTTAGGGAAACCATGGGGGTGGTGTAAGCATCGGATAATTTTTTGGAAATATTGTTTTATTTCATGGAGTAATGAAAGGAATAACACCATGTCAGGATTTCCCGACCATGAGGTCATTACAGCTTTGGTTTCCGGCCGGTATGCCGATCCGTTTTCATTATTAGGCATGCATCAGACCAGCGAAGGGCTGGTGGTGCGCGCGTTATTACCGGATGCCAGCGCGGTAACGCTTATTGATAAAAAAAATGGGCGCAAGATCACAGAATTAACCTGTGAAGACGACCGCGGTTTGTTTATGGCGCAATTAGGCCGGCGTAAAAAACCTTTTACCTATCAATTGGCCGTCACCTGGCATGAGCATACTTATATCATTGAGGACCCGTACCGTTTCGGACCGCTCTTGCAGGATATCGACAGCTGGCTACTGGCGGAAGGCACCCATTTACGTCCTTATGAACGTCTCGGCGCCCACCCGGACGAGCTGGACGGGGTGGCGGGCATGCGTTTTGCCGTCTGGGCGCCCAATGCCCAGCGGGTATCGGTGGTGGGCGAGTTTAATTATTGGGACGGCCGCCGGCATCCTATGCGCCAGCGGCGCGAAAACGGCATTTGGGAACTGTTCCTGCCCTCCGTCACCGTCGGCCAACTGTATAAATACGAAATCATCGACTGTCACGGACAAACGCGCCTGAAAGCCGACCCGTACGCCTTCGAGGCGCAAATGCGCCCGGAAACCGCGTCCCTGACCCGGGGATTGCCGCCGGTGGTGACGCCGGACGCGGCCAGGAGCGCGGCCAATACGTTCAACCAGCCGATTGCCATTTATGAAGTGCATTTGGGATCCTGGCGGCGCCACGCCGACAATAATTTCTGGCTCAGTTACCTGGAACTGGCGGAGCAACTGGTCGATTACGTCAAGTATATGGGGTTTACCCACATCGAACTGCTGCCGATTAACGAGCACCCTTTTGACGGCAGCTGGGGCTACCAGCCGCTCGGCATCTATGCGCCCACCCGCCGGTTCGGCACCCCCGAGGATTTCCGGGTACTGATTGACGCCGCCCACCGGGCGGGCATCAACGTGTTGCTCGATTGGGTGCCCGGCCATTTCCCCGGCGACGAGTTCGGCCTGGCGAAATTCGACGGCACGTCGCTGTATGAGTACGCCGACCCGCGCGAGGGGCTGCACCAGGACTGGAATACGCTGATCTACAACTACGGCCGCAACGAAGTACGCAACTTCCTGGCGGGCAATGCGCTATTTTGGCTGGAAAGATACGGTATCGACGGTTTACGCGTCGATGCGGTGGCCTCGATGATCTATCGCGACTACAGCCGTCCTGCGGGGCAATGGGTGCCTAACCATTATGGCGGCAACGAGAACCTCGAGGCGATAGCCTTCCTGCGCTATACCAACCATACCGTGGGCACCCAGCGCGACGGCGCCATTACCGTGGCCGAGGAATCCACCTCATTTTCCGGCGTGACCGCGCCGCCGGAAAACGGCGGCCTCGGTTTCCATTACAAATGGAATATGGGCTGGATGAACGACACGCTGAAATATATGCAGCTCGATCCGGTTCACCGCAAATACCATCATCACCAGATGACATTCAGCATGGTATACGCCTACAGCGAAAACTTCGTGCTGCCGCTGTCCCATGATGAAGTCGTGCACGGCAAACACTCCATCCTGAACCGCATGCCCGGCGATATGTGGCAAAAATTCGCCAATGTGCGCGCCTACTACGGCTTTATGTGGGGACACCCCGGTAAAAAACTGCTGTTTATGGGCAACGAGTTCGCGCAACTGCGTGAATGGAACCACGACATGAGTCTCGACTGGCACCTGCTGGACGACCCGGACGGCATGCACAGCGGCGTGCAGCGGCTGGTGCGCGACTTAAACCAGTGCTATCGCACCCATGCGCCGTTGTATGAAGTGGATTATCGCTATAACGGTTTTGAATGGCTGGTGGCGGACGACAGCGAAAACTCGGTATTCGCTTTTCTGCGCCGCGACGCCAGCGGCGGCGAAATGATCGTGGTCAGCAACTTTACCCCGGTGCCGCGCCCCGGCTATCGCATCGGCATCCCGTCCCCCGGACGTTGGCGCGAGGTGCTGAATACCGACTCCCATTATTATAACGGCAGCAATATGGGCAATAGCGGCGAGCTGTACAGCGAACCTGTTTCCAGTCATCACCGGGAGCATTCGCTGCTACTGACCGTACCACCGCTGGCGACGATTTTCCTGGTACGGGAGAATTAATGGAGACGCTGTCCGCAGGTTCAGCCAGCCCCATGGGAGCCCGATTTGACGGCAAAGGCGTCAACTTCAGCCTGTATTCGGCCCATGCCGAGCGCGTGCTGTTGTGCCTGTTCGACGACAAAGGCGATGAACGGCAAATCGCATTGACGGCGCGCAGCGGGAATATCTGGCACGGCTACCTGCCGGGCGCCGGCCCCGGCCAGCGTTATGGCTATCGGGTACAGGGCCCGTTTGAGCCGCGAAAGGGACTGCGCTTTAATCCGGCCAAGCTGTTGATCGATCCCTGCGCCCGCGCGCTTGACGGCGCGGTCGGCGACCATCCGTCGCTGTATGACCCGGGCGACACGCCGGACGGGGCCGACAGCGCCGCGGCGGCGCCGAAAAGCGTGGTGGTGGATGAGCGCTATGATTGGCGTGACGATACGCCGCCCGCGACGCCCTGGGGCGAGACGGTAATTTATGAAGCCCATGTGCGCGGACTGACCCGGCTGCATCCCGGGATCCCGCAGGGGCTGCGCGGCACTTATGCCGGCCTGGCCCATCCGCTGATGACGGGGTATTTGCGGCAACTGGGCATTACCGCAGTCGAGCTGCTGCCGGTGCAGCAGCACGTGGACGAACCGCGTTTGCAACGCCTGGGGCTGCGCAATTACTGGGGATACAACGTGCTGGCGCCCTATGCGGTCGAGCCGGGCTATGCCTGCGGCCATCAGGATCTGTCGGCGCTGGACGAGTTTCGCGCCATGGTGCGCGCCCTGCACCAGGCCGGTATCGAGGTCATCCTCGACGTGGTGTTCAACCACAGCGCCGAGCTGGATTTGACCGGTCCCGTGCTGTCGCTGCGCGGCATCGACAACCCCGGCTGGTATTGGCTGGACGATCGCGGGGATTATCAAAACTGGACCGGCTGCGGCAATACGCTGCGCCTCGATAATCCCGATGTTACCGCCTGGGTGCTGGACTGCCTGCGCTTCTGGCGCGAGACGTGCCATGTCGACGGCTTTCGTTTTGATTTAGGCACGGTGCTGGGGCGCACGCCGGAATTCAGCGCCAGCGCGCGGCTATTCGCCGCGCTGCAGGAGCATCCGGCGCTTAACGGCTGCAAACTGATCGCCGAACCTTGGGATATCGGCCCCGGCGGTTATCAGGTCGGCGCTTTCCCGCCGCCGTTCGCGGAATGGAACGACCGTTTTCGCGACGATATGCGCCGCTTCTGGCTGCGCGGCGACCTGGCGCCGGGAGATTTTGCCCGCCGTTTTGCCGCGTCCAGCGACCTGTTCAACACGACCGGGCGCTTACCCTGCGCCACGGTCAATATGCTGACCGCCCATGATGGCTTTACCCTGCAGGACCTGGTCAGCTTCAGCGAAAAACACAACCAGGCCAACGGCGAGGATAACCGCGACGGCGCCTGGGATAACCTTAGCGACAACCACGGCGTCGAGGGCCCCGACGCCGGACAGGATATCCGGGAACGCCGCCGCCGCAGCCAGCAGGCGCTGCTGGCGACGCTGCTGCTGTCGCAGGGCACGCCGATGCTGCTGGCGGGGGACGAGTTCGGCCATAGCCAGCAGGGCAACAATAACGCCTATTGCCAGGATAATGAACTGACCTGGCTGGACTGGCCGCGCGCGGATGCCGGCCTGATAGGTTATACCGCCGACCTTATCAGCCTGCGCCGGCGTATTCCCGCCCTGATGCAGAACCGCTGGTGGCGTGAAAGCGACCCGCAAACGGTCGAATGGCTGAACGAGCATGGCGAGGCGCTGAGCGCCGGGGAGTGGGAGCGGGGAGAACATCGATTGCAGATCCGTCTGTCACGAGATTACCTGTTTGTGATCAATGCCACTACAAAAGCCTGCGAAATGACCTTACCTGAAGGGACATGGGCGCTGGCGGCACCGTTTCAGCGCCCAGGGCAACCGGATCCGGAGCGCCGCTTACCGCTGGCGGCCCGGACGGTTAATGTGCTGGTAAAACAATAATAAGGAGTCGGCGATGGTTAGGTATGAAGGTAGTGACCCGGTGATGCTGGCCAGACAATTGCCGATCCAAAGCGTCGCGCTGATCCTGGCGGGCGGACGCGGTTCGCGGTTAAAAGATTTGACGGCCAAGCGTGCCAAGCCCGCGGTTCATTTCGGCGGTAAGTTCCGTATTATTGATTTTGCGCTCTCCAACTGCCTGAACTCCGGTATCCGCCGGATAGGCGTGATAACCCAGTACCAGTCGCATACCCTGGTGCAGCATATCCAGCGCGGCTGGTCTTTCCTCAACGAGGAGATGAACGAATTTGTCGATCTGCTGCCGGCGCAGCAGCGTTTTGCCACCGAACACTGGTATCGCGGCACGGCGGACGCGGTATCGCAAAACCTGGATATCATCCGCCGCTACCGCGCCAAATACATCGTCATCCTGGCGGGTGATCATATCTATAAAATGGATTACTCCCGCCTGCTTATCGATCATGTGGAAAAAGGCGCCAAATGCACCGTGGCCTGCCTGCCTGTGCCCCGCATGGAGGGCAGGGACTTCGGCGTTATGGCGGTCGATGATGAATACCGGGTGCTGGACTTTGTCGAAAAACCGCCGGAACCGCCGGCCATGCCCGGTTTCCCGGATCTGGCGCTGGCCAGCATGGGTATTTACGTCTTTGATGCCGATTATCTCTTTGCCCTGCTGGAAGAGGATATGCGCACCGAAGGCTCCAATCATGATTTCGGCAAGGACATTATCCCGAAAATCACCGCCCTGGGCGAAGCCTGGGCGCATCCGTTCACCCTGTCGTGCGTCTCTTCCGCCGACGATGACCAAACCCCGCCCTACTGGCGTGACGTGGGCACGCTGGACGCTTACTGGCGGGCGAATCTGGATCTGGCTTCGGTAACCCCGGAACTGGATATGTACGATCAAAACTGGCCGATACGCACGCATATGGAACCGCTGCCGCCGGCCAAATTTGTTCAGGATCGCGCCGGTAACCACGGCGTGACCCTGAACTCACTGGTTTCCGGCGGTTGCATCCTTTCCGGTGCGCATGTCACGCACTCGGTACTGTTTCCCCGCGTGCGCGTTAATTCGTTTTGCACGCTGGACGGCGCGGTAATTTTACCGGATGTGATCGTGGGACGCTCTTGCCGATTGCGGCGGTGCATTATCGATCGTGCCTGCGAAATACCGGAAGGCATGGTGATCGGTGAAAACGCCGCGGACGATGAACGACGATTCTATCGCTCTGAGGAAGGAATCGTGCTGGTAACACGTAAGATGCTGGCCAACGTTAATTAGGAAGATCTGTAGCCATCAGTCAAAAAATAATAGGCCTTAACAGGAGCGATAATGCAGGTTTTACATGTGTGTTCTGAACTGTTTCCCCTACTGAAAACCGGGGGACTGGCAGATGTGGTCGGGGCATTACCCGCGGCTCAGATTGTGGAAGGGGATGACGTGCGGGTTTTATTGCCGGCGTTTCCGGATTTGCGCAAAGGTATCCCGGATACCCGCGTGGTCAATGAATTCGACGCGTTTTCACGCCGCGTCAAACTGTTATATGGCCGTTTCAACGGCGTCGGCATCTATCTTATCGATGCCCCCGATCTTTACGATCGCCCCGGCAGCCCTTACCATGACCAGGATCAGTATGCCTATATGGATAACTATCTGCGGTTTGCGCTATTGGGCTGGGTCGGCGCCGAAATGGCCAGCGGACTGGACCGGGCCTGGCAACCGGATATCATCCAGGCCCATGACTGGCACGCCGGCCTGACCTGTGCTTACCTGGCGGCCAAGGGACGACCGGCGAAATCGGTGTTTACGGTGCATAACCTGGCTTACCAGGGATTGTTCAACGCCCGACACCTGCCGGAGTTGGGCCTGCCGGATGAGTTTTTCCACACCTACGGCATGGAGTTTTTCGGCCAGATCTCCTATCTGAAGGCCGGGCTGTTCTATGCCGATCACGTCACCACCGTCAGCCCTACCTACGCCCGGGAAATCACCCAGCCGGCCTACGGCTACGGTATGGAAGGGCTATTGGCGTCGCTGCAGTCCCAGGGGCGGCTGACCGGCATCCTCAACGGGGTGGACGATGCCATCTGGAATCCGACCCATGACGCCATGCTGTCCACGCGCTATAACCGCGATGTGCTGGAGGCGAAAGTCAACAATAAGCGCCATCTGCAGACCGCCATGGGCCTGACGGTGGACGAAAAGGTCCCGCTGTTTGCCGTGGTCAGCCGCCTGACCAGCCAAAAGGGGCTGGATCTGGTGCTGGAAGTCCTGCCGGACCTGCTGGAGCAGGGCGGCCAGCTGACGCTGCTCGGCGCCGGCGACGCCAACCTGCAGCAGGGGTTCCTGGCGGCGGCGGCGGAATATCCCAGCCAGGTGGGGGTACAGTTAGGGTATCACGAGGCGTTTTCCCACCGCATTATCGGCGGCGCGGACGTGATTATGGTGCCGAGCCGGTTCGAGCCCTGCGGCCTGACGCAGCTCTACGGCCTGAAATACGGTACCCTGCCGCTGGTACGGCGCACCGGCGGGCTGGCGGACACGGTGACCGACAGCTCGCTTGAGAACCTCTCCGACGGCATCGCCAGCGGTTTTGTTTTCGAAGATGCCACCGCCAGCGCGTTGCAACGGGCTATCCGCCGCGCTTTTGTGTTATGGTCAAGGCCTGCCCTGTGGCGTTATGTCCAGCGTCAGGCGATGGGTTTAGATTTCAGTTGGCATGTCGCCGCCCGGGCTTATCAGTCTCTTTATCAACGCTTGTAGATATTCACTGATTGGGAATGAATGCCATGAACTCTCCGTTTATTTATGCTTCACCCACCCTCAGCGTGGAAGCGCTGAAACATTCGATTGCCTATAAGCTGATGTTTACCATCGGTAAAGATCCTTCCGCCGCCAATAAGCATGAGTGGCTGAACGCCACGCTGCTGGCGGTACGGGATCGTATGGTGGAGCGGTGGTTGCGCTCCAATCGCGCCCAACTGTCGCAGGACGTGCGCCAGGTCTATTACCTGTCGATGGAGTTTCTGCTCGGCCGGACCTTGTCCAACGCGCTGCTGGCGATGGGGATTTACGACGATACCAAGGCCGCCTTGGAGGATATGGGGTTCGAGCTGGACGATCTGCTGGAGGAAGAGAACGACCCGGGGTTAGGCAACGGCGGGCTGGGGAGGCTGGCGGCCTGTTTCCTCGATTCCATGGCGACGCTGGCGCTGCCGGGACGGGGTTACGGCATTCGTTATGAATACGGTATGTTCAAGCAGAATATTATCAACGGGCAGCAGGCGGAATCGCCGGATTACTGGCTTGAATACGGCAATCCCTGGGAGTTTCCCCGCCACTCCACCCGCTATAAGGTCCGCTTCGGCGGCCGCGTGCAGCAGGAGGGGGCGAAAACCCGCTGGGTGGAGACCGAGGAAGTGCTGGCCTGCGCCTATGACCAGATTATTCCCGGCTTTGATACCGACGCCACCAACACCTTAAGGCTGTGGAGCGCCCAGGCCAGCAATGAAATCAACCTGGGCAAATTCAACCAGGGCGATTATTTCGCCGCCGTGGAAGATAAAAACTATTCTGAAAACGTTTCCCGGGTGCTCTATCCGGATGATTCCACCTATTCAGGCCGCGAATTGCGCCTGCGCCAGGAATACTTTTTAGTCTCCGCCACCATGCAGGATATTCTCACCCGTCACTGGATGATGCATCAGACCTTCGACAACCTGGCGGATAAAATCGCGGTGCATCTCAACGATACCCACCCGGTGCTGTCGATTCCCGAGCTGATGCGGCTTTTGATCGACGAACATAAATTTACCTGGCAGCAGGCATGGGACGTGGTGGGCAAGGTATTCTCCTATACCAACCATACCCTGATGAGCGAAGCGCTGGAAAGGTGGCCGGTGGACATGCTGGGCAAGATCCTGCCGCGCCAGCTGCAGATTATCTTTGAAATCAACGATCATTTTTTAACCGGCGTACAGGAACAGTTTCCCGGCGACAGCGCCCTGCTGTCACGCGTGTCGATCGTTGATGAACATGACGGGCGGATGATACGCATGGCCTGGCTGGCGGTGATTGCCAGCCATAAGGTCAACGGGGTATCGGAACTGCATTCGGACCTGATGGTGCAATCGCTGTTTGCCGATTTCGCGCGCATCTATCCCGACAAGTTTTGCAATAAAACCAACGGCGTCACGCCACGCCGCTGGCTGGCGCTGGCGAACCGGCCGCTGTCGGCGGTGCTGGACGACGCCATCGGCCAGATGTGGCGTACCGATTTAAGCCAGCTGGAGGAAATCAAATCCCATATCGATTTCCCGGCGTTTATCCAGGATGTGCAAAAGGCCAAGCTGGAAAATAAAAAGGCGCTGGCTCTCTATATGGCCAAAGAGCTTAATGTGGTGGCCGACCCGGCGGCGTTATTTGATGTGCAAATCAAGCGTATCCATGAATATAAGCGCCAGTTGATGAATGTGCTGCACATTATTACCCGCTATAACCGGATTAAACAGGATCCCGATGCCGACTGGGTGCCGCGGGTGAATATCTTTGCCGGCAAAGCGGCCTCGGCCTATCATATGGCCAAGCAGATTATTCATTTAATTAACGATGTGGCCACGGTGATTAACAGCGATCCGCAGGTGAAGAACCGCTTGAAGGTGGTATTTATTCCCAACTATAGCGTCAGCCTGGCGCAGCTGATTATCCCGGCGGCGGATTTATCGGAACAGATCTCCCTGGCGGGCACCGAAGCTTCCGGCACCAGTAATATGAAGTTCGCGCTTAACGGCGCGCTGACCATCGGCACCCTGGACGGCGCCAATATCGAGATGAGCAGCCGCATGGGCGAGGAAAACATCTTTATCTTCGGCAATACCGCCGAGCAGGTGGAAGCGCTGCGCCGCGACGGTTATAACCCGCGCCAGTTCTATGAGCAGGATGCGGAGCTTAACCAGGCCCTGACCCAGATCGCCACCGGTGTATTCAGTCCGGGCGAGGCCAATCGCTACCGTAATCTGTTCGATACACTGGTGAATTTCGGCGATTATTACCAGTTGCTGGCGGATTATCGCAGTTATGTCGATACCCAGGATCGGGTGGACCAGCTTTATCAGCAGCCGGAGGAGTGGACAAGGCGGGCGGTCATGAATATTGCCAGTATGGGCTATTTCTCGTCGGACCGGACCATCCAGGAATATGCCGATGAGATATGGCATGTGAAGCCGATCCGGCTGTAGCGGAGCAAGCGACAGGCTGTCACCGTATTGACGTCTACAGGGACACGCGGAGCTGGCGTGTTTATGGCCTGGCGGCGCTGATCATTTCTCTATAAACAGCGCTCCAGGGCGATCAAACAAGGCCGCGTCGTTACGCGGCCTTGTTGCTTAAAATGCGCTGGCCGAATCCGGCCGCCCTTGCCTAGGAGGCCAGCGACAGCTTCCTCCCGCCGCGCGCATGATGGGCCAGCCATTCGCTCACATGCTGTTTTTCGCCGTCATCAAGCCACATGCCGAGTTTGGTGCGGCGCCAGATGGCGTCTTCAAGGGTAACCACCCATTCTTTTTCCACCAGGTAATGCAGCTCCGCCTCGTACAATTCGTGGCCGAAATGCTCGCCAAGGTCGGCGAACGTGGCCGCGCCTTTCAGGATCTGCTCGCTTTGGGTGCCGTAGGTGCGACTGTAGCGGCGTGCCAGGCTTTCGGTCAGGAAGGCGTATTTGCGCCGCAGCTGGGCGGCATAATCGTCGCGGCTGCCGTTAAAATCGCCGCCCGGCAATACCGCCCCTTTGGTCCAGGCGCCGTAGGCGTCAGGATAATATTTATGCAGCTTTTCCAAGGCGTGTTCAGCCAGTTTGCGGTAGGTGGTCAGCTTGCCGCCGAACACCGATAGCAGCGGGGCCTTGCCGTGGTCGTCGGTGACCGCGAGGGTATAGTCGCGGGTCACCGCCTGCGGCGAGTCGGACTCGTCATCGCACAGAGGACGCACGCCGGAATAGGACCAGACGATGTCCGCGCGGCTGAGCGGCTTCTTGAAATGCGCGTTATAGACGTTAAGCAGGTAATCCGTCTCGCCGTCGTCGATATGCACCGCTTTCGGATCGCCGTGGTATTCCACGTCGGTGGTGCCGATGATGGAGAACTCGTCCAGCCAGGGAATGACAAACACGATGCGGTGGTCTTCATTTTGCAGGATATAGGCGTGCTGGCCGTTATGCACGCGCGGCACCACGATATGGCTGCCTTTGATTAAGCGTATACCATACTGGGAGGGCAGCTTCAGGCTGTCGTCGATAAATTCCTTTACCCATGGGCCGGTGGCGTTGGCCAGGCCCTTGGCCTGCCAGGTCAGGGTCTGGCCGGTAATCACATCCTGCGCTTCCACCGTCCACAGGCCGTTCTCGCGCCAGGCGCGGGTTACTTTGGTGCGGGTGCGCACTTCGCCGCCCTTGGCGACCACCTCCTGCGCGTTCAGTACCACCAGCCGGGCATCGTCCACCCAGCAGTCGGAGTATTCAAAACCGCGCACGATGGAAGGCTTGAGGATGGAATCCGCGCCGAAACGCAACCCTTTACTGGCCGGCAGGCTGGTGCGTTTGCCCAGATGATCGTACATAAACAGTCCGATGCGGATCATCCAGGCCGGCCGCAGATGCGGCCGGTGCGGCAGACGAAAGCGCATGGGGAAGGCGATATGCGGCGCCATCTTTAATAGCACCTCGCGTTCCGCCAGCGCTTCGCTGACCAGGCGGAACTCATAATGCTCGAGATAGCGCAGGCCGCCGTGAATCAGTTTTGAACTGGCGGAAGAGGTCGCGCAGGCCAGGTCATCCGCCTCAAGCAGCAGCACGGATAAGCCGCGCCCCGCTGCGTCTGCCGCGATGCCGGCGCCGTTAATGCCGCCGCCGATCACGATCAAGTCTTTGGTTTCCACGTTACCTTCCTCCAGGTGCTCGTTACAGTTCTTTTATTTTCGTTTTCGCTCATAATTGTAATCGAAAACCAACATCAGCGCCAAGGCCCATGCTGAAAAAAACGTCTATGCGTGACGCAGGTAACAGTTTATGTTTACACTATGTGGAAAAAACGTTAACAAGCGAGGCGACGCAGGCGATGGAACACTTCGAGGCAATAAGCGTGGAACAGGCGTATGAACGCTGGCGGCAGGGCGACGCGATTCTGGTGGATATCCGCGATCCGCAGAGTTTTGCCGTCGGCCATGCGCCGGGGGCGGTTCACCTTACCAACGAAACCCTGGGCGCGTTTATGCAGCAGACGGACTTTACCCGTCCGGTGATGGTGATGTGCTATCACGGCAACAGCAGCAAGGGCGCTGCGCAGTACCTTCTGCAACAGGGGTTTAACGCCGCCTATAGCATAGACGGTGGTTTCGATGCCTGGCAGAAAGCGTTTCCCTCCGACGTCGCCACCCCGACGGCAGGCTGACCCGCGCCAGGCGCCGGCGTTTCCCTGCGCGGGCGCCGCTTTTTTCAGCGGGCGATAATCACCGGTGCGTCGATTGTGACGCGCTCGCGATTATCCCTGCCCGCAAGCGGATACTGTTCCCCTTCTTATCAAAACCGTTCATTTTCCCCCGTAAGCAAAAAACCCTGCGGCCGTTGATGCCATGATGGGGGATGCCGCAGGGAACATGTTATGATAGTAATCAGCTGATTATCGCGCCGCGGGCGCTATGCCAGCGCTATGCCAGCACGATATCGCCGGTCTTGCCGGCGCCCGAACATCATGATTAAAGGACTCGCCCCACGCTATGATTCGTGTAACGACCCTGTCCAATGCCCGCCTTGCCCAGGCTTTTATCGACTATATGAAAACCCAGGGCGTGACGATTGAAATGCAGCAGCAAGGCAGGATAGCCGAGCTATGGCTTGCAGATGACGCGGAGCTGGCCCGGGTAGAGGCCGCGCTGGAAATCTTTCTGCTGGACCCGACGCACCCACGTTACCAGGCGGCCAGCTGGCGCACGGGCAGCGCCGAGCGCGGGCAGTTTCATTATCAGCGCACCGCCTGGCTGCCGGCGCTGCGCAGCCAGGCGGGGCCGCTGACCCTCGGCGTGTTGTTATGCTGCGTCCTGGTGTTTATTTTAATGAACGTCCTGGGCGATGATGTCGTTATGTACTGGCTGGCGTTTCCCGCCGGTCCGTCGCGCTACCTGCAGGTATGGCGCTGGGTAAGCCATATTTTGTTGCATTTTTCGTTACTGCATTTATTGTTCAATATAGTGTGGTGGTGGTATCTCGCCAGCGCGGTGGAAAAATACCGCGGCGTGACGACCCTGGCGATATTGACCCTGGTCTCGGCGGTGGTCAGCGGCCTGGTGCAATCCCATTTCAGCGGCGCCCTGTTCGGCGGTCTTTCCGGCGTGGTGTATGCCTTGATGGGGTATGTCTGGTGGTATGGCGAGAAAAACCCCAACGGCCCGCTGATGATGCCTCGCGGTGTCATTGTGTTTGCCCTGCTGTGGCTTATCGCCGGTTATTTCGATATTTTCGGCATTGCCGTGGCTAATGCCGCCCATGTGGCGGGGCTGGTTATCGGATTATTAATGGCTTTCTGGGATACGCGCCATGCGATTGGTCGCCGGCGATAGGGTTCAGGCAGCAGAGGATTTAACGTGAAGCAAACGCAGCGGCATGATGCCATTATTGAATTGGTACGGCGGCAGGGTTATGTCAGTACCGAAGAGTTGGTGGAGCATTTCTCGGTCAGCCCGCAAACCATCCGGCGCGATCTGAACGATTTGGCCGAGCACAATAAGATTCATCGTCATCATGGCGGCGCGGCGTTGCCGTCCAGTTCGGTGAATACGGCCTACCAGGATCGCAAGATCATGTGGTCGGCGGAAAAAGCGCGCATCGCCCAGCGGGTAGCCAGTCAGATACCGGACGGCGCCACGCTGTTTATCGATATCGGCACCACCCCCGAGGCGGTGGCCCATGCCTTGCTGAACCATAAGAACCTGCGGGTGGTCACCAATAACCTCAATGTCGCCACGCTGCTGACCGCCAAAGAGGATTTCCGCCTGATCCTGGCCGGCGGTGAGGTGCGCACCCGCGACGGCGGCATTATGGGCGAGGCCACGCTGGATTTTATTTCCCAGTTCCGCCTGGATTTCGGCATCCTCGGCATCAGCGGCATCGATATGGACGGATCGCTGCTGGAGTTCGATTATCACGAAATGCGCACCAAGCGGGCGATTATCGACAACTCGCGCTGCGTTATGCTGGTCACCGACCATTCCA
Source organism: Sodalis sp. C49 (assembly GCF_046352915.1). Classification (NCBI taxonomy): domain Bacteria; kingdom Pseudomonadati; phylum Pseudomonadota; class Gammaproteobacteria; order Enterobacterales; family Bruguierivoracaceae; genus Sodalis; species Sodalis sp. C49. The sequence goes on from NZ_CP163303.1 coordinate 4,124,699, forward strand.
AATTCGGCCGCAACGCCATGGTCAACCTGGGCAAAATGTCCCTGGTGGATTTTCTGTTTACCGACGAGCTGCCGCCGCCGAGCGTAATGAGCATTATCGAACAGTCCGAGGTTAAGCTGGAGCTGTGCTGAGGGCAGGATGCCCCGTTCCGCCAGGCCGCGCCATCGTGGGCGCGGGCCGCTTGCCGGCCCCGGCGCGCCGGTCGTTTTAACCGGCCGCGCGCCACGGTAGATTATTTTTTCGCTAATTAATTAAAATTTTTTGCCAGCGCCCCTCTTTTTAACGCCCTTGACTATTCTTTGATCATAAACGAACAAACCCCGTTGTTTTACGATAACTTATAACATGGGTCCGTCGCTCCCGCGACGGCCGCCCGGTAGAGATATCCCGTGAATATGACAGTCCGCGCAGGCTGTCGGCCCGTTTCCGGCGTTGACCCACTTTTATCAACAGGATAGAGACGCTTTTATGCCAAAAATGAAGCTTGATAAAGTCGCCTTTCAATCGGCCCTGGACCGCCAGTGGCAACGTTTAGGCCTGCAGGAAGCGCAGGAAATGACCGCCTATCAATGGTGGCACGCGGTCAGCGCGGCGGTGAATGAATTAATCTCCCGGCAGCCGGCGCGTCAGCAGGACCAAAAAAATCCAAGGCACGTCAACTATCTCTCCATGGAATTCCTGATTGGCCGCTTGACCGGCAACAACCTGATTAACCTGGGCTGGTACGATACGGTGAAAAAGGTGCTGGGGGGCTACGGCATCGAGCTTACCGACCTGCTGGAGCAGGAGATCGACCCGGCCCTGGGCAACGGCGGACTGGGGCGTCTGGCGGCCTGTTACCTGGATTCCATGGCGACGGTGGGGCAAGATGCCACCGGCTACGGCCTGGATTATCAGTACGGCCTGTTCCGCCAGCATTTTGCCGCGGGCAGGCAATGCGAAACGCCGGATGACTGGCAGCGGGAACAGTATCCCTGGTTCAGGCACAACCCGGCGCTGACGGTGCGGGTGGGGCTGGGCGGCAAACTGGTGAAAAATGAGCAAGGCGGCGTGAACTGGGAACCGGCGTTTACCCTCAACGGCGAAGCCTGGGACCTGCCGGTGGTCGGCTATGAAAACGGCATCATCCTGCCGCTGCGCCTGTGGCAAGCCACCCATCCCCATCCCTTTGACCTGGGGCTGTTTAACGACGGTAAGTTCCTGAAAGCGGAGCAGGCCGGCATCGACGCCGCCAAGCTGACCAAGGTGCTGTATCCTAACGATAATCACCTGGAAGGCAAACAGCTGCGCCTGATGCAGCAATATTTCCAGTGCGCCTGTGCGGTAGCCGATATCCTGCGCCGCCACCATCTGGCGGGCCGGACGATCCAGAGCTTGCCTGATTACGAAGTCATCCAGCTCAACGATACCCATCCCACCATCGCCATCCCTGAAATGCTGCGCGTGCTGCTTGATGAACATCAGCTTTCCTGGCAGGACGCCTGGGCGATTACCTCGCGCACTTTCGCGTATACCAACCATACCCTGATGCCGGAGGCGCTGGAGCGCTGGGACGAAAAGCTGGTACGCGCCCTGCTGCCGCGCCATTTCGACATTATCAGGCAGATAGACCGCGAATTTAAGAAAGTGGTGCGGCAGCGCTGGCCGGATGATAAAGAGATATGGCCGAAGGTGGCGGTGAACTATGACAAACAGGTGCGCATGGCCAATCTGTGCGTGGTGTGCGGTTTTGCGGTTAACGGCGTAGCCGCCCTGCATTCCGATCTGGTGAAAACCGACCTGTTCCCGGAATACTTCACGCTCTGGCCGGAAAAATTCCATAATGTCACCAACGGCATTACGCCGCGCCGCTGGCTGAAGGCGTGCAATCCCGCGCTGGCGAAGCTTATCGACGCCACCATCGGCAAGGGCTGGGTGACCCGGCTGGAAAAACTCAGGGAGCTGGAACCCTATGCGGACCAGACCGAGTTCCGCCAGCGGTTCCAGCAAATCAAGCGCGACAATAAGCACTACCTGGCGGCGAAAATCAGGCAATTGACCGATGTCACCGTCAACCCGGAAGCGCTGTTCGACGTGCAAATCAAACGGCTGCATGAATATAAACGCCAGCATCTTAACCTGCTGCATATCCTGTCGCTTTATCGCCAGCTGCGCGATAACCCGGCGCTTGATATCGTGCCGCGCGTGTTTTTGTTCGGCGCCAAGGCCGCGCCGGGCTATGCCCTGGCCAAGAATATTATTTATGCCATCAATCAGGTGGCGGAGAAGATCAACAACGATCGTAAGATAAACGATCGGCTTAAAGTGATCTTCCTGCCCGATTACCGGGTATCGGTGGCGGAGTGGATGATCCCGGCGGCGGACCTGTCGGAACAGATTTCCACCGCCGGCAAGGAGGCGTCCGGCACCGGTAACATGAAGCTGGCGCTTAACGGCGCGCTGACCATCGGCACCCTGGACGGCGCCAATGTGGAAATTGCCGAACAGGTCGGCGAGGAGAATATATTCATCTTCGGCCTGACCGACCCGGAGGTCAAAGCGCTGCTGGCCGGGGGGTATAAACCGGCTCAGTACCTGAAAAAGGATAAAGCGCTGAAAGGCCTGCTGACCGAGCTGGGCAGCGGTGTTTTCAGCCATAAGCATAAACATGCGTTCGAACCGCTGCTGCACAGCCTGCAGGAGGGCGGCGATCCCTACCTGGTGCTGGCGGATTTCGCCGCGTATTGCGAGGCGCAGCGGCGGGTGGATGCCCTGTTCCGCCGTCCGGACGACTGGACGCGCAGCGCGGTGCTGAATACCGCCCGGGTAGGGTTCTTCAGTTCGGACCGTTCGATACGCGATTATCAGCAACGCATCTGGCAAGCAAAACGTTAAGGAGTTTTGATGGATCCCAAGGTATTGGAGCGGTCCGCCGGACGGGCGGGAATTATTCCGGAATATGTGGATGCCTGGGGACAGCGCAAAATCATCAGCGAGGAGACCAAGCGGCAGCTGCTGGCCGCCATGGCGGGGTTAAGCGACGATGCCGATCGAACGGCGGCGCTGCCGCCGGTGTGGGTGGTCAGGACCGGCCAAGAACGACCGCTGCCGGTGACGCTTGCGCAGCCGGCCGGCTGGGAGCTTATCGAGGAATCGGGCCGCCGCCATCAGGGCGGGACGGTGGATGGCCACGTGGCGTTGCCTGCCGCGCTGCCGCCCGGCTATCACCGGCTCACCCTGCGCGCCGGCGACAGCCAATGGTCCTGCCAGATTATCGTGGCGCCGCCGCGCTGTTATGAACCGCCGGCGCTGCTGGCGGGGCATAAGCTCTGGGGCGCCTGCGTGCAGCTGTATACCCTGCGTTCGCGCCATAACTGGGGCATCGGCGATTTCGGCGATTTGGCCTTGATGATCGAGGGCACCGCGCGCCACGGCGGCGCCTTTGTCGGCCTGAATCCTATCCATGCGCTGTATCCCGCCGCGCCCGGCTGGGCCAGCCCCTATAGTCCGTCCTCCCGGCGCTGGCTCAATATCCTGTATATCGATGTCGGCGCGCTGGAGGACTTCCAGCAAAGCCCGGCGGCGCAAGAGTGGCTGGCATCGCCGCGGACCCAGCAGCGCCTTGCCGCCCTGCGCGCCGATGAGCTGGTGGATTATCCGCAGGTGACGGAATGCAAGCTGGCGGCGCTGACCCACGCTTATGCGCAGTTCAACACCCGCGCGCCCGATGACCCCGAGCGGCGGGCATTTAGCGGGTTTATCCACGACGGCGGCGACAGCCTGCGCCAGCAGGCCACCTTCGATGCGCTCCACCGTTACCTGACCCGCGAGGGCCATCCCTCGGCGGGCTGGCAGCAGTGGCCGCCGGAGTATCAGCAGGCTGACGGCGCCGCGGTGCGGGAATTCTGTCAACGGCACGAAAACGAAATCCTGTTTTTCAGCTGGCTGCAATGGCAGGCCGCGCGCCAGTTCGACGCCTGCTTTCGCCTGAGCCGGCGTCTGGAAATGCCCATCGGCCTGTATCGCGATCTGGCGGTCGGCGTGAGTGAAGGGGGCATGGAGACCTGGAGCGATCGCACGTTGTATTGCCTGGCGGCCTCGGTCGGCGCACCGCCGGACAAGCTGGGACCGCAGGGCCAGAACTGGTGCCTGCCACCGCAGGACCCGAACGTGCTCATCGCCCGGGCCTATGAGCCGTTTATCGCGATGCTGCGTGCCAATATGCGCCACTGCGGCGCGTTGCGTATCGATCATGTCATGTCGCTCCTGCGGCTGTGGTGGATACCGCGCGGGCAGACGGCGCAGCACGGCGCTTACGTGCAATATCCGGTGGATGATTTGCTGGCGGTGCTGGCGCTGGAAAGCCACCGGCAGCAGTGCATGGTTATCGGCGAGGACCTGGGTACCGTGCCGCGCGAAATCACCGGTAAACTGCAGGCCGCCGGCGTGTACTCCTACAAGGTATTGCTGTTCGAGCGTACCGACGCCACCCATTTCCGCCCGCCCGATGAATATATGGCGCAGGCCATGGCCACCCTGACCACACACGATCTCGCCACCCTGCGCGGCTTTTGGCAGCAGGAGGATCTGCGGCTGGGACGGGAACTGAAAATCTACCCCTCGCAGGAGGTGTATCAGCTCTTGCTGGACGATAGGCAGAAAGCGCGTCAGGCGCTGCTGGCGGCCCTGCACGCCTGGAAATGCGTACCGGCAAAGATGAGCGCCAATGCGGACCGGGTGATGATGTCGCCGTTGCTGAACCGCGGGCTGCACCGCTACGTGGCGCGCAGCAATTCGGCGCTGTTGGGGCTACAACCCGAGGATTGGCTGGATATGGCGCTGCCGGTCAATGTGCCGGGCACCACCGATCAATATCCGAACTGGCGGCGTAAGCTGACGCGGGAGGTGGACGAAATGTTTGACGACCCCACCTTGATGCGCCTGCTCAGGGAAGTAGATCGCCTGCGCAAGGCAGCGATAGGCAATACGCCGACGGGTGAGCGGTAAACGCAGGTAATACAGTGGCGCTCAGGCGCCGTGCGGCGGGTAAAAAGGGGCTTGGGCAGGGATGAGCCGGCCCGTCGCAGCGGACCGGTAATTCACGGTAAGGCCGACGGCCGCGCCGCCGTTAATAGAACGAGTGCTCGCCGCGCTGGTGCTCGGTCAGATCGCGCACGCCTTTTAGCTCGGGGAATTTTTCCAGCAGCTCTTTTTCAATGCCTTCCTTCAGGGTGTAATCGACCATGGAACAGCCGTTGCAGCCGCCGCCGAACTGCAGGATAGCCAGGTTATCGTCGGTGATTTCCATCAGCGAAACCTGGCCGCCGTGGCCTGCCAGCTGCGGGTTGATTTGCGATTGCAACACATATTCCACCCGTTCAATCAGCGGCGCGTCGTCGGAGACTTTACGCATCTTGGCGTTTGGCGCTTTCAGGGTGAGCTGCGAACCGAGCTTGTCGGTAACAAAATCGATTTCCGCATCCACAAGATAAGGCGCGCTGAGCTCATCGACATACGCATTGATTTTCTCGAACTTCAGCTCGGTATCGGTGGCTTCAACCGCGTCGGGAGGACAATATGACACGCCGCATTCCGCATTCGGCGTGCCTGGATTAATGACAAATACACGAATCTGGGTGCCAGCTTCCTGATTGGCCAGTAATTTAGCAAAATGTTCCTGGGCAGCATCGGTAATCCGGATCATATCATTCACTCAATAGTTGACTAATCTAGTCGGTTATAATACTCCCATTAACCTGAGCACTACAAGGTCCGGCAAACTGACCAGACCTGCACCGCCCTGGCCTGTCGGGCCAGCAGGAGATGGGTAATTTCGTCCATGGTGCTGCCGGTGGTGACCACGTCATCCACCAGCGCCACGGTCTTGCCGGCCACATCGGCATGGCAGGCAAAGGCGCCGCGCAGGTTGCGCCTGCGGGCGCCGGCATGCAGCGTTTGCTGCGGCGCCACGGCGCGGGTGCGCTCCAGTCCCTGGCTGAGGTATTCCACGCCCAGCCAGCGCGCCAGCGGCCGGGCGAGAAGATCTGTTTGATTATAGCCCCTGCGCCAGTGGCGGTAAGTATGCAAAGGCACGTTTAGTACAAGATCCGGCTTATCGCGCCCGTACAAATGGCGTTCTTCCTGCCAGCGCAACACCAGCAGGCGGGCGAGCACGCGCGCAAGCCCGGTGCCGCCCTGGTATTTGAGTTTTTTTACCAGCCGGCTCAGCGGCGGCCGGTAATCAGTAACGTACAGCAATGATTGCCACGGCGGCGATTTCAGCAGACAGCGTCCGCAGCAAAGCCTGCGGCTTCCGGCCGGCAGCCCGCAGCGCGGGCAGCAGGTCTCGCGCCGGTTAAGCAGGTGGCCGGCGCAGCACCGGCAAATTCCCTGGTGGCTAAACCATAATGGCTGTTGGCATAGCCAACAAAGGGCGTTGATTGTTAGCATGGGAGGTCCTCCATAACCTGGGTACCGGGAACTATAACTGATGACATCTCTCTATTGGCATACCCTCGGCAGCGGTTCCGTTGATCTTGTGCTGCTGCATGGCTGGGGCCTGAACGCCGGCGTCTGGTCTTGCATCGAAGCGCGGCTGTCGCCGCATTTTCGCCTGCATCTGGTGGATCTGCCGGGCTACGGCCGCAGCCAGGGTTATGGGCCGTTGTCCTTGCGGCAGATGGCGCAGGAAGTGGCCGCCGGAGCGCCGGAGGGTGCGTGGTGGCTGGGCTGGTCGCTGGGCGGCCTGGTGGCGGCGCAGGCGGCGCTGGCGCGCCCGGATCGGGTCGCCGGCCTGATTACCGTCGCCTCATCGCCCAGGTTCAGCGCCGGCGACCAATGGCCGGGCATCAAACCCGAGGTGCTGGCGGGTTTTGCGCAGCAGCTGAGCCAGGATTTTCACCGCACGGTGGAGCGTTTCCTGGCCCTGCAAACCCTCGGCACCGACACCGCCCGCCAGGATGCCCGCCGGTTAAAGCAGGTGGTGCTTGAGCACCCGCTGCCGCCGGTGGCGGTATTAACCGGCGGGCTGGAGATCCTGCGCACCGCGGATTTGCGCGCACAGCTTGACGCGCTCGATCTGCCGCTGCTGCGTCTGTACGGTTATCTGGACGGACTGGTGCCGCGCAAGGTGGCCGCGCTGCTGGACGCGCGCTGGCCTCATAGCCGCGGCGTGGTGATCCCCAAAGCCGCCCACGCGCCCTTTATTTCCCATCCCGATTTGTTTTGCCAATACATTATCGACTTTGCCGGCGGGAAAACACTTCCTGACGCCAGGTGAAAAGGATTAAACAAAAACTCTTCTATAGTTAGTGGCACGTTCCACCGTAAAAGAGATGAAGGAATACCGATGAAGACGATAACCTTTATGGCAATGACACTGGCCGGCACGCTATTTACCCTAAGCGCCCTGGCGGCGGAAGAAATTACCCCACAGGAGGCCAAGGAAAAAGGCTACGAGAAAATTGCCACCGTGCATACCACCGCCAAGACGACCTCGCCGATGGATGCCAAGGCCATACTCTCCAAACGGGCGGATGAAAAAGGCGGTAAATATTATGTCATTATCGCCGGCCGCCAGCATGGCAGGTTCAGCGCTACCGCCGATGTCTATAAATAAAGACTGACGCCCCGGGCCGGGCGCGGCCAATAAATTCCATCCTGATCCGGTAGCGGTCTTCACGCTGATACCGGTTTTTTTTTGTCTTTTTCCGCCGCGGGGCGGCACAACGCATTCGTTACCCTTACGCTAACGATTGACCGCCGGGGTTAATTGATGAGCCCATCTTGACCGCCTTACACTCCCTCTACCGTTTATGACCACTGTCCCATGTTGCGACAGTTTATGAACCGAGGAGGTCAATAATGCCGCTTCATCAAGCGTCCCCCAGAGTCTGGGATACCCGCCGCACTGAAAAGAAACGCCGGCTGGAGCAGGTTCGCGCTATAGCCGACGGCAAGGTGTTGCCCACCGACGCCATTACCGCCGTGCTCGAAGCGCTGATCCTGCCCGGCGATCGGGTGGTGCTGGAAGGCAATAACCAGAAGCAGGCTGATTTTTTATCGCGCATGCTGGCGAAAGTCAGCCCGCAAAAAATCCACGATTTGCATATGATCATGCCCAGCGTCAGCCTGCCGGAGCATTTGGATCTGTTTGAGCAGGGCATTGCCCGCAAATTGGATTTTGCCTTTTCCGGCTCGCAAAGCCTGCGCATTTCTCAATTGCTGGAAGACGGGCAGTTGGAAATCGGCGCTATTCACACCTATATCGAGCTTTATGCCCGCCTGTTTGTCGATTTAGTGCCTAATGTCGCGCTGATTGCCGGTTTCAAGGCCGACCGCAAAGGCAACCTTTATACCGGCGCCAGCACCGAGGATACCCCGGCGCTGGTGGAAGCGACGGCGTTTAAGGACGGCATCGTTATCGCCCAGGTGAATGAACTGGTGGATGACGAAAATGATTTGCCGCGCGTCGATATTCCCGGCTCCTGGGTTGATTTTGTGGTGGTGGCGGACCGGCCGTTCTTTATCGAACCGTTGTTTACCCGCGATCCGCGTTTAATCAAGCCGGTACATGTGCTGATGGCGATGATGGCGATCAAAGGCATCTACGCCAAACACCAGGTGCAGTCCCTTAACCACGGCATCGGGTTTAATACCGCAGCCATTGAGCTATTGCTGCCGACTTACGGCGAGCAGTTGGGCCTGAAAGGCAAAATCTGCCGGCACTGGACCCTGAATCCCCATCCGACGCTGATCCCGGCCATTGAAAGCGGCTGGGTGGAAACGGTGCACTGTTTTGGCGGCGAATTAGGCATGGAAGAATATATCCGCGCCCGTCCGGACGTCTTTTTTACCGGCGCCGACGGTTCGATGCGCTCCAACCGCGCCTTCTGCCAGTTGGCCGGTCAATATGCCGTGGATATGTTTATCGGCTCCACCCTGCAGATCGACGGACTTGCCAATTCTTCCACCGTCACCCGCGGTCGGCTGTCCGGTTTCGGCGGCGCGCCGAATATGGGCCATGATCCTCACGGCCGGCGCCACGCCACCCCGGCCTGGCTGGATATGATCGAAGAGCCGGACCCGATGCTGCCCGGCCGCAAGCTGGTGGTGCAAATGGTGGAAACCTATCAGGCCGGCGCTAAACCGTCCTTTGTGGAAAAACTCGAGGCGGTGGAGGTCGGCAAAGGCGCCGGCATGCCGCTGGCGCCGGTAATGATTTACGGCCAGGACGTCACCCATGTGCTGACCGAGGAAGGCATCGCCTATCTCTACCGCGCGCGCTCGATGGAGGAGCGTCGGGCCATGGTGGCGGCGGTGGCCGGCATCACCGATATCGGCCTGGGCGTCGACGCCAAACGGGTGGACGATCTGCGCCGCCGCGAGCTGGTGGTTTATCCGGAAGATATGGGCATCCGTCGTTCCGACGCCAGCCGTTCCTTATTGGCCGCCGGCAGCATTGCCGACCTGGTCGAGTGGTCCGGCGGCTTATATCAACCCCCGGCTAAATTCCGGAGCTGGTAATGAACGCCTTGCCCTTAGGCCAGCCGTACGATGCCGAGGCGCGGGCCGCCGCCCTCGCGGCGCTTGCCGTAACGGCGTTGATCGAGGAAGCGCGACTTAGCCCGAAACCGGGCCTGGTGGACAGCCGCGGTCCCGGGGCGCATCAGGATTTGAGCCTGGCGCTGATGGAGCGCTCGGCGCATAGCCTGCGGCCGACATTTTACCGCCTGGCGCTGCACAGCTGGCAACGCCCGCCCGATATGGCGCTGCGCCAGGAAATCGGCCGGCTGGGGCGGATGGGCGAGCGGCATATGATGAGCGCCACCGGCGGCGTCAATACCCATCGCGGCGCGATCTGGGCGTTGGGATTACTGGTCAGCGCCAGCGCCATGCTGGGGGGCCGGGGGACGGCGGCGGACATCGCCGCCCACGCGGCGCGGCTGGCCGTACTGCCCGACGCCGCGCAGCCGAAAAGCTTCAGCAAGGGGCAGCGGGCCACGCAGCGCTATCAGGTTCCCGGCGCGCGCGAAGAGGCCATCGGCGGATTTCCCCATATCACCGACCGGGCGTTGCCGCAGCTGCGGCGCAGCCGGCTGGCGGGCGCCGGTGAGCCGCAGGCCCGGCTGGACGCGTTAATGGCCATTATGACCACCCTGACCGATACCTGCGTGCTGAGCCGGGGCGGCATGGCGGCGCTTGCCGCCATGCACCGGGGCGCGGCGGCGGTATTGGCGGCGGGCGGCACCGGCAGTCCGGCCGGACGCGCGGCGCTGGCCGCGCTCGAGCGGCGCATGCTGGCGGATAACGCCTCGCCGGGCGGCGCGGCCGACCTGCTGGCGGCCACGTTTTTCCTCGATTGGGTTAGCGCCTGATCATCTACATCATCAAGAGGATGTTATGGAACGAATCGAACTGCATTTTCCTGCCGGCGACGCCTTGCCCGCCAAGGCCTTGGCCGGCGTGGTGGGCTCCGGCGATCTGGAGGCGATATACCAACCGGCCCCGGGCCGGTCGCTGCGCGTGATTATTACCTCGTCGGTGGAGGGCGGCGGACAGCGCTGGCAACATCTGTTCGAACGGGTCGGCAACGCGCGCGCCTTGCCGGGCGGACGCCTGGATATCAATGATTTTGGCGCCACGCCGGGCGTGGCCCGTCTTAGGATCGAACAGGTTTTCGAGGAGGCCAGCCATGTCTGAACGCACCAGTTTTATTGAATTGGGCGCCCGGCAGCGCGCCCGCGCCATGCTTGACGAAGGCAGTTTCCGCGAACTGCTGGGCCCTTATGAGCACATCACCTCGCCGTGGCTTGAACCGCAGGGCATTGTCCCGCAGGCGGACGATGGCATGGTGGTGGCCCGTGGAACCATCGAGGGCAAGCCCGCCGTGGCGGTCGCCATTGAGGGCGCTTTCCAGGGCGGCAGCATGGGCGAGGTGTCCGGCGCTAAAATGGCCGCGGCCCTGGAGCTGGCGGCGGAAGACAACCGCAACGGCATTCCCACCCAGGCGGTGCTGATGCTGGAAACCGGCGGGGTGCGCCTGCAGGAGGCCAACCTGGGCCTGGCCGCCATCGCCGATATCCATGCCGCGATTGTCGATTTGCGGCGCTATACGCCGGTTATCGGTATCGTGGCGGGCACCGTGGGCTGCTTCGGCGGCATGTCCATTGCCGCCGCGCTGTGCAGCCGGCTGATCGTCACCCGCGAAGCGCGCCTGGGGCTGAACGGCCCGCAGGTGATTGAGCAGGAGGCGGGCATCGAGGAATACGATTCCCGCGATCGGCCGTTTATCTGGAGCCTCACCGGCGGCGAAACGCGTTACCAGTCCGGGTTTGTCGACGCGCTGGTGGCGGATTCCGTGGCGGACGTGAAGCAGGCCGCGCTGGCCTTCCTGCGCCAGGGCGTGCCCGCCCGGCTGCGTACCGACGACTACCGCGCCTACCTGGATCGCCTCAATCAATTCGATACCCGTAAACAAGTGGATAAGCAGCAGGTACTGGCGCTGTTTACCCGGGAGGATCGCCTATGAACAGCACCTATCTGAGCCGGGGAGATTATTGGTTCTCCCTGCTGACCGACGGCGCGCGCCAACGCCAGGGCCAATGCGCCTCGGTAAAAGTCGCCGACGGCACCCTTAACGATCGGCCGGTGCGCTACGTCGCCGTGGTGCCGGATGCCGGCAATCATTATCCGCGCGCGGCGCGCGGCGAAGTGGGTCTACTGGAGGGCTGGACGCTGGGGGAAGTGGTGGCGGAGGCCATAGCACAGGATCGGGATAACGCGGTTAAACGCGCCATCGTGGCGGTGGTGGATGTGCCGAGCCAGGCCTACGGCCGCCGCGAGGAAGCCTTTGGCATCCACCAGGCGCTGGCGGGGGCCGCCGCGGCTTATGCCCAGGCGCGTCTGGCCGGTCACCCGGTGATTGCGCTGATTGTCGGTAAAGCCATGTCCGGCGCGTTCCTGGCCCACGGGTATCAGGCCAATGCGCTGATCGCCTTTAACGATCCGGCGGTGATGGTCCATGCCATGGGCAAAGAATCCGCCGCGCGCATTACCCTGCGCTCGGTGGACGCGCTGGAAAAACTGGCCAAGACCATCCCGCCGATGGCCTACGACATCAACAATTACGCCACGCTCGGCCTGCTGGCGCAGCTGATGGATATCCGCGATCCCGATCGGGCCGGCGATGACGATCTGGCCCGGGTGCGCGCCGCGCTCTCACAGGCCATTGACCAGGCGCTGAAGCAGGGCACCGGCCTGGCCAACCGGCTGGGCGCGGAAAACCGGCGCAGCTCTGTGCTTGTCAGGGAACGCATGCGCCAGGAATGGTAGCCACGAACCAGCACCGGTAACACATCTGCCGTCCCCCCGGCGGCCGGCGTAAGCGGGGATAGCGTTAGCGCTATCCTGGTCCGCCGCGCGCCGCCGGCGGGGAACGTATCATAAAAAACACATCGCGCCGGTGCTGGCCATTTAATTTATTTCTTAATTTCAGGCGGTTATATGACCTATATTATTATTCATGCCCTGGCGCCAATCTTTGTGATTATGCTGCTGGGCTATTATGCCGGCAAGGCGAAAATGGTGGTGAACTCCAACGTTTCATTGCTTAACGTTTTTGTTATGGACTTCGCGCTGCCCGCGGCCCTGTTCAGCGCCACGGTGCAAACGTCCTGGCACGGCATTATCTCGCAGTCGCCGTTGATCCTGCTGCTGGTGCTGTCCATGTGGATTGCGTATGCCGCGCTGTATTTTATCTGCACCCTGGGCTTTAAGAAATCCCCCCAGGACGCCGCGGTGTTAACCCTGACGGTGGCCTTGCCGAACTATGCCGCCCTGGGCCTGCCGATTTTAGGTAGCGTGCTGGGTGAAACCCCGGGAACCTCTTTATCGGTGGCGGTCTCCATCGCCTGCGGTTCGGTACTGATGACGCCGTTCTGCCTGCTGATCCTGGAACGTGAAAAGGCGCGCGCCGGCGGTGAAAACCAAAAATCCACGCTGATGCTGCTGCCGGTGCTGATGTGGCGCTCGGTGACCAAACCCATCGTCTGGGGACCGCTGCTGGGGGTGTTGCTCTCGGCCATTGGGATCAAAATGCCGGATATCGTGCTGGCGTCGATCAAGCCCCTGGGCCTGGCCGCCACCGCTTCGGCGCTGTTTTTGACCGGGGTGATCCTCTCCGCGCGCCAGTTGAAGATTAACGCGCCGGTGCTGCTCTCGTGCGTAACGAAAAACCTGGTGCAGCCGTTTATTACCTGGGGACTGCTGTACCTGTTCGGCATCACCGGCACGGTGGCGATTACCGCGGTGCTGATGGTGGCGCTGTCGGCGGGCTTTTTTGGCATCGTGTTCGGCAACCGTTTCGGCGTGCAGTCGCCGGATGCCGAGGCGACGTTATTGATAAGCTCCGTACTCTGTATCCTGACCCTGCCGCTGTTTATCTCATTGACCGCCGGCCTGTAGCCGGCAGGAGCAAGACCATGCCAATGCCCCGGCCGCACGATCTGTTATGGATTGATAATCCGCAGCGGCTTATCTGGCGCCAGGCCGTGCCCGCCTGGGCGGCGGCGGGGCTGGCGGCGCTGCCGCTGGTCGTGCGGCGCGACAGCGATCCCAGCGGGGATCGGGTGCCGGTCGGCCTGCGCGGGGCGTTGCGCTCGCAGCGCGCCGCGGCCTGGGTGCCGGCGGACGCCGTTACCCGTGTCGTTACCCCCGAGATGCTGATCGAGCGGTTATTATCCGCCGCCACCCCCGATGCCCAGGCCTTGCCGGTAATGCGCGCGCTGCGCCTGCTGGCGGCGAAGCACTGGCCGTGGCCGTGGGGCGTCACCGGCAGCTGCGGTTATATGCTGGCCACCGGTTTACCGGTCAGCCGGCCGGATAGCGATCTGGATTTGCTGATTCGTTGCCCACATCCGGCGGCGCACGGGGACTTTACCCCATTGCTGAACCTGTTGCCGTCGTTGCCCTGCCGGACCGATATTCAGCTGGAGACGCCGCAGGGCGGCTGCGCGCTGACGGAATGGTTGCGCGGCGGCAGGGTGATGGTCAAGACCGCGCGCGGTCCCATCCTGACGGACAATCCCTGGGATAGCGGCCATGCGCACCCTACTGGAACATAATGCCCTATGAAAATGTTACTGACCTTTCCCGGCCAGGGGCCGCAGGTCCCCGGCATGTTGCACCAGCTACCCGACGATGGCGACACCCGCCGCCTGCTGGACCGCGCGTCGGCCATCCTGGGCGAGCCGGTGCTTGATCTCGATAGCGGCGACGCGCTGCGCGCCACGCGCGCCGTGCAGATATGCCTGTTTATCGCGGGGGTGGTCTATGCCCGGCAAATCCTGCGCGCCGGCGTACAGGTGGATTATACCAGCGGATTATCCATCGGCGCCTTTCCGGCGGCGGTCATCGCCGGGGCGCTGGAGTTCGAGGCGGGGCTGCGGCTGGTGGCCCTGCGCGGCGAGCTGATGGAGCAGGCCTATCCTGACGGCTACGGCCTGTCGGCCATCAGCGGCCTGCTCCAGCCGCAGCTTGAGCGTATTATCGCCCGGGTGCATCGGCCGGATAATCCGGTATACCTGGCCAATCTTAACGCCGAGGATCAGTTTGTCATCGCGGGCAGCGAGGCGGCGATGGCGCAAACCTGCGCGCTGTGCCGTGAACAGGGCGCGGGGCGCACCCAGCGCCTGGCGGTCAGCGTGCCGTCGCACTGCGAATTACTCAGCGAACCGGCGCGTCGACTGGCCGCCGCCATGGCCGGGGTCGCGCTCAGGCGTCCGGACATCGGGTACCTGAGCGGCAGCACCGGCCGCGTTTTATGGCAGCCGGACCGCATCGCCGAGGATCTGGCGCTGAATATGGCGCGGCCGGTGCACTGGCGCGACGCCATGATCAGCGCCTATGAGCGCGACGTGCGCCTGGCGGTGGAAATGCCGCCGGGCGCGGTACTCACCGGCCTGACCAAGCGCGTGATGGCGCAGGGCGAGGCCATTGCCTTCAGCCAGAATCCGCTGTCGCTGATTACGGCGCTGGCCGGGCGGTTGACGCGGCGTTAAGCGGCCCGCCGCCGATGTCGCCGTGATCGCGCGCGTACATGCGGCCTTCCGCCACCAACGCCAGCATATCGGGGTCATGCTCGCGGCTGCGGGCAAATACCAGGGCGATGGTCTGGCGCATTTGATACGGGGCGGACAGCGTCATCAGGCGCACCGAATGTTCATAAATACGCTTCATGCGGCCCGGCAGCAGGGTATAACCCACTCCCGCCTGCACCAGGTTGATCATCGAGAAAATATCATTGACCCGGGTAACGATCTGCGGCTCGAATCCGGCGATATGGAACGCTTCCTGGAAACCATGATACGTGGCGAATCCTTCGGTGAGCGAAACAAATTTTTCGTGTTTGAAATCGCGCAGATCCGCCGGTCCCGTGGCATACAGCCGGGACGAGGCCGGCGCGGCGAGGTAAATGTCATCAATAAACAGCGGCAGGGTCTCGAAGCGGGCGGGGTCGATCTGCGTATCGCTGATGGAAATCAGGATAGCGTCCAGCTGCTGATCCTCAAGCTTCACCAGCAGATCCTGATTGGATCCCATCAGCAGTTCCAGCTCCAGCTCCGGGCGCCGCAGTTTTAAGCCCATAATCAGCCGCGGGATGGTATCGAGGGTCAGGGAGTACATGGTGCCCAGTTTCAGCCGGCCCTGGCCGATACCGCCGCATTTGCGGGTTTCCTCAATGCCCTTGCGCATCAGGTCCGAGACCTCGCGGGCATACTCGGCCAGGGTCTCGGCGGCCGGCAGCGGTGAAAGATTACGTCCCTGGTGGATAAACAGCGGGCAGCGTACGCCTTCTTCCAGGGTATGCAGGGCGCGATGGACGCTGACGGTGCTGAGCCCCAGCAGATCGGCGGTGCGGCTGATGTTGCGCTTATCCATAAATGCCAGGAAAATCTCAAGCTTACGGAAAGTGATATCGTTATCGATCATAACAGGGGTCCCATCCCGACGGGAAAAGTGTTCGGCACGGGCGGCCCCGAAACCGGTCGCGTGGAGTCAGGCGAGGGTTTCCAGCCAGAAGAATTGATACGGCGCCAGGCTCAGCGGGGTATCGCCCGTCAATAACCGATAATTTACCACGTCCCGGTAGCGTCCCGGCGGTAAAGTGCAGGTCATGGTTTTGGCGCTGAGGTTAAAAACGCACAAAATGGCCTGCCGGGCGGCGCGGCGGTAAAAAGCAAACAGCGCGTTATCCCATTCCAGCACCTCCATGGCGGCATCCGGATGAAAGGCCGGCTGTCCGCGGCGCCGTTGGATCACATCGCTGAGATGATGAAATACCCGCGAGCGCAGCGAGGTTTCGTCCGCGAGCGCCGCTTCGATAGCCTTCAGCGGATATTTTTCCCGGTTCACCGCGCGGTTGTAGCCGGCGGCCTTTACCCCCTCGTAATCATTGCGCGAGCCGAGGATGCTTTGGATATACACCGCCGGTACGCCGGGAAACGCCAGCAGAATGGCGTGCGCCAGCAAAAAACGCGCCAGGCGCGTATCGTCGGTGTCCTGGCGCCGGTTAAGGGCATCAAGAAAGGTGACGTTGATTTCATAAGGACTGGTGGTGCCGTCGGTATTTTGTTTATAGGACACCAGCGCCCCCTCGGATTCCAGATCGCGCACCAGGCTGTTGATTTCCACTTCAGGCAGGATGCCGCGCAGCGGGTTCATGCCGATGCCGTCGTGGGAGGCGAGGAAATTGAAAAAGGTGATGTGGGGATTGCTGGTGTCAAGGGTTGCCGCCCACTGGCGCAGGGCGCGGCTGCTGCCGTTATGGATGGCGTGCAGCACCAGGGGCGGCAGCGGGAACTGATAGACCATTTGCGCCTCGTCCCGCCCATTGCCGAAATAGCTGATGTTATCTTTATGCGGCACGTTGGTTTCGGTAATGATCACCGTGCCGGGCGCCACTTCGTCAACGATGGCGCGCATCAGCTTGACCAGCAGATGGGTCTTGGGCAGGTGGATGCAGCGCGTGCCGATTTCCTTCCACAGATAGCCCACCGCGTCGAGGCGGATGTAATCCGCCCCCTGCGTCAGGTAATGCAGCAAGACCCCGATAATGCTTATCAGCACGTGGGGATCGGCAAAGTTAAGATCAACCTGATCGGCGCTGAAGGTGGTCCACAGATAGCGGGTTTCCCCCTCCTTCATGGTAAAGGGCGTCAACAGCGGCGAGGTGCGCGGGCGGGTCACGGTGCTTAAATCAGTGGCGGGCGGCACGTTGATAAAAAAGTTTTCAAACCCCGTTTGCTGTTCCCGGTAGCCCGCCAGCCATTTGCTGTGCGCGGAAATATGATTGCAGACGAAATCGAACATCAGCCGGGTGGATTGATTCAGCCGGCTGATATGCTGCCAACTGCCGACGATGGGATTGACCTGATGGTAGTCGATGACCGAAAAACCGTCGTCCGACGAATAGGGATAAAACGGCAACAGGTGCACCAGGTTAAACGTGTCCTGGAGCCGCTGTTCAAAAAAGGTGGTCAGGGTCGCCAGGGTGGGTTGTTCCGCTTCCATAAACTGATCGGCATAGGTAATCAGCACGACGTCCTGCTCATCCCAGTGTAATTTGCGTGGCTGCTGTTGCGTCGATTTGGCAAAGCTGATTTTACTCTTGATGGTGTCCAGCTGCGCCTGGGTCAGGGATGAGGCGTAAATCTCTTCAAGTAAATGGGTAATGGCTTCCATCATGGCACCTTGTAAAAGTGACGACGTCCTGAAACAGCATGACCGTGGCGTTGACGCCATGTTGTCAATGTAGCCATTCGCAAGAAAAGCGCAAACCCTGTTATTTCTTCTTATGACGCCCCCGCCGGCGATATTGGCCGCGACGGGTCGATAAATAACCCGATTAACAGCGGGTTAGGGTCTTGGCGGTCCGTGCGCCGCCGGAGAGGGGGAAACACATTTGCGGAGCAGTCCGATACGCTGCGGCGCGGAGCGGGGGGGGGGAGGGGCGGCGCCGGGAAGGTTAATCCCGCCGTGGCGTCAGCCGGTAAACCGGCGTTCGGCAACCGCCGCCCTGGGGACAGTGCCGGCACCCGGCAGGCAGGTCGGCTCCCGCCGCGACGCGCAGGCGTTCAGCCTTGCCCATCATCACCAGTTGTTCAAGCATGGCCTGCGTCATGGCGGCGGACAGATTGAGCTGCGCGCTTAACTGGCGAGCGTCGGCCTGGCCCCGGAGCGCCAGGGCATCGCGTAATCGCAACAGATCGGCCATCGGCGGCGCGCCTTAATGACAACCGCCGCCGGTTGGCGTGGCGCAGCGCGCGCATCCTCCGTCCGGCGGCAGGGAAACGTCAAATCGGCGGCGCATCAGGTAAAGCGTTGCGATAAACACCATGTTGAACAGCAGGACCACGCCAATACAAAGGGCGCTATAGGCCGGGTGCGCGGTGAATGTCGCCGCCTGGTAAAACAGGGTGGCCAGGGAATAAGCGACGTTAACGCCCCAGACGATGGACAGCGTCATCCAGCCCCGGCTGCTTTCACGGGCGATGGCGCCCATCACCGACACGCAGGGAACATACAGCAGCACAAAAATCAGGTAACTGTAGGCGGCAACGGCGTTGCCGAATTTTCCGGCCATCACGCCCATGGAGCGCCCGTTCATCTCGCCGTCGCCTTTGCTGGCCTCGATCGGATTGGCCAGCACGCTGAGGCTGAAGGTGTCTTTCAGGTTGCGCCACGTTTCGGCCAGCGCACCGGTCAATTCCGCCGCCAGATCAAAACGCTGAGGGTCGAAGGGCGAGGCGGCGATATGTTCGGCGGTGTATAGGGTATTCAACGTGCCGACCACCACTTCCTTGGCCATGGCGCCGGTCACCAGGCCCACCGTCGCCTGCCAGTTATCCGCGTGAACGCCCATCGGCGCCAGCAGCGGCGTCAGCACTTTGCTGACCGACGCCAGCGCCGAGTCGTTAATATCATCCACCGCCGCGCCGCGCAGCGAAAAACTGTTGAGCGCGCCGATAAACATACTGGCGACGATAATCACTTTGCCCGCGCGCAGTACAAATCCCTGGAGCTTTTGCCAGGTTTGCAACAGCAGGCTTTTGAGATGCGGCACGTGGTACACCGGCAGCTCCATGATAAACGGCATGGCCTCGCCACGCATGATGGTGTGCTTGAGCATCAGTCCGGTCAGCACCGCGACGACAATGCCGAGCAGATAGAGCGAAAAGACCACCGTCGCCCCCTCCTGGCCGAAAAACGCCGCGGCAAACACCGCGAAAATCGCCAGCCGGGCACCGCAGGACATAAAGGGCGCCATCATGATGGTCATCAGGCGTTCGCGGTGTGCATCCAGCGTGCGCGCCCCCATCACCGCGGGGACGTTGCAGCCGAAGCCGACAATCAGCGGCACGAAGGATTTGCCCGGCAGCCCGAGCGCTTGCATCATCCGGTCCATGACAAACGCCGCGCGCGCCATGTAGCCGGAATCCTCGAGGAAAGAGAGAAACAGATACATCATGCCGATTTGCGGAATCAGCGGCAGCACCGTATTAATGCCGCCGCCAACGCCCTGGGCCAGGAACACCGTCAGCCAGCGCGGAAACGCCAGCGTATGCCCGAGCCATTGGGCGCCGTCGACAAACAGGGCGGCGGATCCGATGTCAAACAGCGGCTGCAGCGCGCCGCCGACATTGATGGCCAGCAGGAACATCAGGTACATGACAAAAAAGAAGATGGGCACCCCGAGCCAGCGGTTAAGCACCACGGCGTCAAGCCTGGCGGTCATGGCGTTTGCCGCCGTCAGATGGCCGTTGCTGGCCGCCGTGCAGATCGCGGCGATGCCGCGATAACGGGCATCGGCGATCAGCAGCGACGGATCGTCCGCCAGGGTGGCCGTCATCCGGTCTAGCTGACCGGCCGCGGCGCTGAAGCGGGCGCGGGCGTAAACATCCCCCTCCAGCAGTTGCAGCGCCAGCCAGCGGCGCTGGACCCTGGGCAGTTCGGCCGGCAGCATGGGCAGTAAATGCCGCACCGCCCGCAGGATATCCGCCGGATAGGGCGCCTGGAACGGTTCCCTCGGCCGCGCTCCCAGGGTTATCGCCTGTTTTAACGCGCCGATGCCCCTGGCGCGGGTGGAGACCAGCGGCACCACCGGGCAACCGAGCCGCCGTGACAGCATGGGGATATCAATGACCACCCGCTGATTTTCGGCGATATCCAGCATGTTCAACGCCAGGATGCAAGGAATGCCCAGCTCGAGGATCTGCAGGGTCAGGTACAGGTTGCGCTCAAGATTGGAGGCGTCGACCACATTCACCAGCACGTCGGCTTCCCCGCTGAATATAAAACGACAGGCTATTTGCTCGTCAAGCGAGGATTGCGGCGACAGGGTGGTTAATGAATAAGTGCCCGGTAAATCAATTACCGCCACCTGATGGCCAGCGCTGACAAAAAAGCCCTCTTTACGTTCAACCGTGACGCCGGCCCAATTGCCGACCCGCTGGTGCGCGCCGGTTAATTGATTAAATAACGTGGTTTTGCCGGCGTTCGGATTACCGATTAAACCAATGCTGAGCTTTTTCATAGCCTGTAAATATCCATAAACAGAAATGATCCCTATATCGGGCGAACCGCGTTCGGCGTCAGGAGCAGGGGACGGCTGGCCGGGTCAGGCCTGGACGGCCAGTTTCAGCTGGGAGAGATCCTTCCTGCGCACCGCCAGCTGCATCCGGCGTGTCTCTATCTGGATCGGATCGCCCAGCGGCGCCACGCGGATGACCTGGAAAGAGGCGCCGGGCAGCATGCCCAGCGACAATAGCTTTTGCCGGTATGCCGGGCTTATCTCTGCGGCATAGCCGATAATTTCATAATGGTGGTGGGGTAACAGCTGCATATAACCTTCTTAAACAATTCACGTACTGCTCTTTGAATAAAGCCTGCGCCCAATAAAAAACGCTTTTTTTGATTTTATGTCCCTGTTTTAACATCAATGGCTCGCATTGGCAAATGAAACTTATTCGTAAATAGATTCGCGCAGGCAGGAATACATTAATTGAAATAATAATTATTATTTCAAAATAATATTAATGCATTATTAATATAATATATTTGTTGAGTGTTTTTTTGGCGGTCACGTTATTTTAAGCGGGATTAACGTTATGAATGTTGATGTGATGAAATAAGAATGTTAAACCGGAGCTTCATTAATAGCGGCGCGATGTTTTGCGCCGCACGCCGGTAATCAGCGCCGGCATTGACTCGCGCGCCGGCACCGCGGGGAGAGTGATGACCTCAGCGTTTTTTGCCGAGCGCGGCCGCCAGTGCATCGCCTAGCACGCTGTTGCCGGCGGCGGACGGGCTGCCGGGGCGGGGTTTGGCCGCCGGACGCGCAGGCGCGTCGCGCCGTTTATCGCCGCCGCCGTCGCGACGGCTTGAGGTTTCGCCGGGCTGCTCGTCCAGGCGCATGGTCAGGGCGATACGCTTGCGCGGCAAATCCACGTCCATCACTTTCACCTTGACGATATCCCCGGCCTTGACCACTTTATGCGGGTCCTCGACAAAGCTCGCCGACAGGGAGGAGATATGCACCAACCCGTCCTGATGCACGCCGATATCCACGAACGCGCCGAAGTTGGTGACATTGGTGACGGTGCCTTCCAGTATCATGCCCAGGGTTAAATCCTGCAGGGTTTCCACACCCTCGGCGAACGTAGCGGTCTTGAATTCCGGCCGCGGATCGCGTCCCGGTTTTTCCAGTTCCCGGATAATATCGGTCACCGTGGGCAGGCCGACGCGCTCATCGGTAAAGCGAACCGGGTCGATGCCGCGCAGCGCGCCCGCGTTGCCCAGCAGCTTGTCAAGGGTAAGCTCGGTGGCCTTGAGGATGCGCTCTACCACCGGATAGCTTTCCGGATGCACGGTGGAGGCGTCCAGCGGATTGTCGCCATGGTTGATGCGCAGGAACCCGGCGCATTGTTCAAAGGCTTTCGGCCCGAGCCGGCCCACTTTCAGCAACTGGCTGCGATCGCGGAAACGGCCGTTTTCATCGCGCCAGTTCACGATATTCTGCGCCATCATGCGCGTCAGTCCCGCCACCCGGGTCAACAGCGGCACCGAGGCGGTATTCAGATCCACGCCGACGGCGTTCACGCAGTCCTCCACCACCGTATCGAGCTTTTTCGCCAGCAGGCTTTGGCTGACGTCATGCTGATACTGGCCGACGCCGATGGATTTCGGGTCGATCTTGACCAGTTCCGCCAGCGGATCCTGCAACCGGCGGGCGATGGACACCGCGCCGCGCAGCGAGACGTCCAGGTCGGGGAATTCCAGCGCCGCCAGCTCCGAGGCGGAATAGACCGATGCCCCGGCCTCGCTGACAATCACCTTCTGCGCGGTGACCTTGGGGAACTGTTCCTTGACCAGGGCGAAAAAGCGTTCGGTTTCCCGGGACGCGGTGCCGTTGCCGATGGCCACCAGTTCCACCTGATGCTTCAGGCACAGGGCCGCCACCGCCGCCACGGCTTTTGCCGTCTGGCCGGTATGAGGATAGATGGTATCGGTGGCCACCAGCTTGCCGGTGGCGTCCACCACCGCCACCTTGACGCCGGTGCGCAGCCCCGGATCCAGTCCCATGGTCGGACGCAGGCCCGCCGGCGCGGCCATCATCAGGTCGTGCATATTGCGGGCAAAGACCTGGATGGCCTCTTCTTCGGCTTTTTCGCGGATGCTGCCCATCAGTTCGGTTTCCAGGTGCAGCAGGATCTTGATGCGCCAGGTCCAGTTAATCACCGCCCGGCGCCAGGCGTCGCCCGGGGCCTGATTGAGGCGCACCTGCAAGTGATCGATAATCATCTGCTCGCAGTGGCTTTCACGCGGCGGCTCGTCCGAATGCGGATCGGCATTCAGCGAAAGTTGCAAAATACCCTCGTTACGGCCGCGGAACATAGCCAGGGCACGGTGGGAGGGCACCTGCGCCAGCGGCTCGTGATGGGCAAAATAATCGCGGAACTTGGCGCCTTCCTCTTCTTTGCCGGCAATCACGCTGGCCACGAGATGGGCGTTTTTCCATAGGTAATGGCGGATTTTCGCCAGCAGCGCCGCGTCTTCGGCAAAACGCTCCATCAGGATATAACGCGCGCCGTCCAGCGCCGCCTTGACATCGGCCACGCCTTTTTCGGCGTCGACATACGCCGCGGCCACGTCTTCCGGCTGCCGGCTGGCATCCCGCCATAGGGTCTCGGCCAGGGGTTCGAGGCCGGCCTCAAGGGCGATTTGCCCGCGCGTGCGGCGTTTGAGCTTGTAGGGCAGGTAGAGATCCTCGAGTTCGGTTTTGCTCAGCGTGCCGTTGATAGCCGTCGCCAGCTGTTCGGTCAGCTTGCCCTGATCGTCTATGGCTTTCAGAATTGTCTGGCGCCGTTCCTCAAGCTCGCGCAGGTAACCAAGGCGGGTTTCCAGCTGGCGCAACTGGGTATCGTCCAGGCCGCCGGTGACCTCTTTACGATAGCGCGAGATAAAAGGCACGGTATTGCCTTCGTCCAGCAGGCGGATAGCGGCGTCGACCTGCTCCGGGCGGGCCTTCAGCTCGGCGGCAATGAGGCGATTCAAAGGATCATTCATCATTCTGTTTTGTTCGTCATCACGTTATGGGTTACTTATGCAGTGGACAGTTATACGTATTGCGCCGCCAAAATGCCAGTCATCTGATGGATGCGGGCGCGGTAAGCGGCGAAAATTGCGCGATTGTTCAAGAAGCCGCGGCCGGGGCGCGGGGATGGGCGCCGGCGCAGCGTCGCGAGGCGGCGGTCTATGGTATATTTCCCGGGTACGGCTTCTCACATTTGCTAAACGGTCACGATGAAAACCAATCTAATTACCCGTCAGGGCTATCGGGAACTCCAGGAAGAGTTAGATCACCTCTGGAAGCACTATCGTCCCGAAATTACCGAAAAGGTGTCCTGGGCCGCCAGTCTTGGCGATCGCAGCGAAAACGCCGATTATCATTACAACAAAAAGATCCTGCGTGAAATCGATCGCCGGGTGCGCTATTTGCGCCGGGTACTAAAAGAAGCGCGGGTCGTGGATTATTCGCCGCAGCAGGAAGGCCGGGTATTTTTCGGCGCCTGGGTGGAGGTGGAAAATGATCAGGGTGAGCGGCTCCGCTTCCGCATTGCCGGGCCGGATGAAATCTTCAAGCACAAATCTTATATTTCCATTGATTCCCCCATGGCGCGGGCTTTAATCAAAAAAGCGGTGGACGATGAAGCGGTGGTCGCCACGCCCACCGGTTTAAAAACCTGGTATGTGAATAAAATTTCTTATCAGGAACCGTTGGGAGAATAAATGAAATATGCGAAATATAAGGCCGCTAAGGTTTACTTTGCCAGGGGTAAAGTGAACAATCATCCTACCCGGTCGGTTTAATTATCGTCATGCCGGCATTTGTGGATAAATACCGGTAAAGACCGGCGATGATCGTCATAAAGCGCGTTTTTTTGCCGAATATGTGGATAACTACGTATTTCCATATGCTTTGTAACAATTTTGCTTAGAATATACACCTGAAACCGCTGTCAGTGCCTTACAGGTTTCTGAACAATACGCTTACGGGCGTATCGCCTTTGGGAGAGAGAACAATGCAAGAGAATTACAAGATTCTGGTCGTGGACGATGATATGCGTTTAAGGGCCCTGCTGGAGCGTTATTTAACCGAACAGGGATTCCAGGTGCGCAGCGTCGCCAATGCCGAGCAGATGGATCGCCTGCTGACGCGCGAGTCCTTCCATCTGATGGTGCTGGACCTGATGCTGCCGGGCGAGGATGGCCTGTCCATTTGCCGCCGGCTGCGCAGCCAGAGCAATCCGATGCCGATCATTATGGTCACGGCCAAAGGCGAAGAGGTGGATCGGATCGTCGGTCTGGAAATCGGCGCTGACGACTATATTCCCAAGCCCTTTAATCCCCGCGAGCTACTGGCGCGCATCCGCGCGGTGCTCAGGCGCCAGGCCAATGAGCTGCCGGGCGCGCCTTCGCAGGAAGAGGCGATTATCGCCTTCGGTAAATTCAAGCTGAATCTCGGCACCCGCGAGATGTTCCGCGAGGATGAGCCCATGCCGTTGACCAGCGGCGAATTCGCGGTACTTAAGGCGCTGGTAAGCCATCCCCGCGAGCCGTTATCGCGCGATAAGCTGATGAACCTGGCCCGTGGCCGGGAGTACAGCGCCATGGAGCGCTCCATAGACGTGCAGATTTCCCGCCTGCGCCGTATGGTCGAGGAAGACCCCGCCCACCCGCGCTATATCCAGACCGTTTGGGGTTTGGGATACGTATTCGTGCCGGACGGCAGTAAAGCATGAGGCGATGGCGCTTCTCTCCGCGCAGTTCTTTTGCACGGAGTCTGTTGTTAATCGTTACCCTGCTGTTCGTCAGCCTGGTGACGACCTATCTTGTGGTACTGAATTTCGCGATATTACCCAGCCTGCAGCAGTTCAATAAAGTGCTGGCGTACGAAGTGCGCATGCTGATGACCGACCGTCTGCAGCTTGAGGACGGTACGCTGCTTGAAGTCCCGCCGGCGTTCCGGCGCGAGATTTACCGGGAGTTGGGCATTTCCCTTTATACCAATGCAGCGGCCGAGGACAGCGGGCTGCGGTGGGCGCAGCATTATGAGTTCCTCAGCCAGCAGATGGCGCAGCAGCTCGGCGGCCCCACCGATGTGCGGGTGGAGGTCACCAAGAATTCGCCGGTGGTCTGGCTGAAGACCTGGCTGTCGCCGGATATCTGGGTGCGCATTCCGTTAACAGAAATCCATCAGGGCGATTTTTCGCCTTTATTCCGCTATACCCTGGCCATTATGCTGCTGGCAATAGGCGGCGCCTGGTTGTTTATCCGGATGCAGAACCGTCCGCTGGTGGACCTGGAGCACGCCGCGCTGCAGGTGGGCAAAGGCATTATACCGCCGCCGCTGCGGGAATACGGCGCCTCGGAGGTGCGTTCGGTCACCCGGGCGTTTAACCAGATGACCTCCGGCGTCAAGATGCTGGCCGACGATCGGACCCTGCTGATGGCCGGCGTCAGCCACGATTTGCGCACGCCGTTGACGCGTATCCGCCTGGCCACCGAGATGATGAATGCCGAGGATGGTTATCTGGCCGAGTCGATCAATAAGGATATTGAAGAATGTAACGCCATTATCGAGCAGTTTATCGATTATCTGCGTACCGGGCAGGAGATGCAGACCGAGATGGCGGATCTGAACGGCATCCTGGCGGAAGTGGTGGCGGCTGAAAGCGGTTATGAACGTATTATCGAAACCGCGCTGTTCGATGATGAGCTGATTGTTAACGTGAATCCGCTGTCGATTAAACGGGCGGCGGTGAATATGGTGGTTAACGCAGCCCGTTACGGTAACGGCTGGATCCGCGTGAACAGCGGGCGGGACGCGCACCGGGTTTGGTTTGAGGTGGAGGACGATGGGCCGGGCATCGAACCTTCGCAGCTGAAATATCTGTTCCAGCCCTTCGTGCGCGGGGACAGCGCGCGCAGCACCAGCGGCACCGGGCTGGGGCTGGCTATTGTGCAGCGTATTGTCGACGCCCACGACGGTACGCTGGATATCGGCAGCAGCGAGCGCGGCGGCCTGCGTATTCGCGCGTACCTGCCGTTGCCTGTGAATGCGCATGACGTTCCCGTCGTGACCTCGGTAAAGAAAACGGCGTAATCCCGCCGCGGCAACGACCGCGGGGCAAAAAAAAGCCTCCGTTACGCGGAGGCATGATGTGGACTGGCAAGCGCCGGATTTAAGCCCGGTGTCAGCGGGCTTAGCGCGCCATGGGGCGCTCTGGCGGCCAGGAAAACCATGGCCGCTTCGACCCCATCGGCACGCTCTCCCTTGAACACGTCTGCTTTAGGTTCGGCGTTGGCGGGCCTAGCATGCCATGGGGCGCTCTGGCGGCCAGGAAAACCATGGCCGCTTCGACCCCATTGGCACGCTCTCCCTTGAACACGTCTGCTTTAGGTTCGGCGTTGGCGGGCCTAGCATGCCATGGGGCGCTCTGGCGGCCAGGAAAACCATGGCCGCTTCGACCCCATTGGCACGCTCTCCCTTGAACACGTCTGCTTTAGGTTCGGCGTTGGCGGGCCTAGCATGCCATGGGGCGCTTTGGCGGCCAGGAAAACCATGGCCGCTTCGACCCCATTGGCACGCTCTCCCTTGAACACGTCTGCTTTAGGTTCGGCGTTGGCGGGCCTAGCATGCCATGGGGCGCTTTGGCGGCCAGGAAAACCATGGCCGCTTCGACCCCATCGGCACGCTCTCCCTTTAACACGCCGGTTTTACGTCCGGTGTCAGTGGGCTTACCGCGCCGGGGTTTAGCCCGGCGCCGGGGTGCTTACAGCTTCGGTCCCGCTTTAACCAGCGCCTTGCCTGCCGGCGTGTCGGTGTATTTATCAAAATTGGTGATAAACCGTTTCGCCAGGTCGTCGGCCTTTTCCTGCCACAGACCGGGTTCGGCGTAGGTATGGCGCGGGTCGAGAATCTGGCTGTCGACGCCGGCCAGCGTCATCGGCACCGCCAGGTTGAATACCGGTAGCGTGAGGGTTTCCGCATCGTCGATAGCGCCGCTCAGGATCGCGTCGATAATGGCGCGGGTATTTTTGATGGAAATGCGTTTACCGGTGCCGTTCCAGCCGGTATTCACCAGATAGGCCTTGGCGCCGGCGGCGTTCATGCGTTTGGCCAGTACCTCCGCGTACTGGGTCGGGTGCAGCGACAGGAACGCCGCGCCGAAGCAGGCCGAGAAAGTGGGGGTCGGCGCGGTGATGCCGCGTTCGGTGCCGGCAAGCTTGGCGGTAAAGCCGGACAGGAAGTGATATTGCGCCTGTTCCACCGTCAGTCTGGCCACCGGCGGCAGTACCCCGAAGGCGTCGGCGGTCAGGAAGATGACCCTGGACGCATGGCCCGCTTTCGATACCGGTTTGACGATATTCTCAATATGGTAGATAGGGTATGAGACGCGGGTATTTTCGGTTTTGCTGCCGTCGTCAAAGTCTACGCTGCCGTCGGCCCGGACAACCACGTTTTCCAGCAGGGCGTCGCGGCGGATAGCGTGGAAAATTTCCGGCTCGGCTTCCTCCGACAGATGGATGGTCTTGGCGTAGCAGCCGCCCTCGAAGTTAAAGACGCCGTCGTCGTCCCAGCCGTGCTCATCGTCGCCGATAAGCCGGCGGTGCGGATCGGTGGACAGCGTGGTTTTGCCGGTGCCCGACAGGCCAAAGAAAATGGCGACATCTTCGGCGGCGCCGACATTGGCCGAGCAGTGCATCGAGGCGATGCCTTTTAACGGCAGCAGGTAGTTCATGATCGAGAACATGCCTTTTTTCATTTCGCCGCCGTACCAGGTGCCGCCAATCAGCTGCATCCGCTCCGTCAGGTTAAAGGCGATAAAGTTTTCCGAGTGCATGCCCTGCTGTTGCCAGTCGGGATTGGTGCATTTGGCCCCGTTCATGACCACGAAATCAGGTTTGAAGTCCCGCAGTTCCTCTTCATCGGGGCGGATAAACATGTTTTTGACGAAGTGCGCCTGCCAGGCCACCTCGGTGATAAAGCGTACCTTTAACCGGCTGTTTTCATTGGCGCCGCAAAACGCATCCACGATAAACAGGCGTTTGCCCGACAGCTGGTTGCCGACGAGTTGTTTCAGGTGGCTCCAGGTCTCCTGACTGAGCGGATGATTGTCGTTGTTGCCTTTACCCTGATCCGACCACCAGACGGTATCGCGCGTTACGTCGTCGCGCACCAGGTATTTGTCCTTCGGCGAGCGGCCGGTAAAGATACCGGTATCGACGGCCACGGCGCCGGTGCGGGTGACGGTGCCGCGCTCAAATCCTTGCAGTGAATCGGCGGTTTCTTCCTGGAACAATAAGGCAAAATCCGGGTTGTAAATCACCTCGCTACAGTTAGTAATGCCATAGCCGACCAGGTCTTGCGCGTTGATACCATGACTTGCCATATGACGACTCCTTAGCTTTAAATTATTACCTGTAGCGATTGTAAGGGTTACCCAGTGGATCACCGAGAGGTAGGTCATGAAATAACCGACGTCAGCAAGTTTTACACTGTATTGGGAGCTGACGCATAAATAAAGCTTCAGCATGCGCTACCATAGGCAAGTCTATCTGTCCTGTGCCCGCCGGCGCCTATCTCAGTGTAATTGTGTCTCAGGGCCCGTGCGGTCTGACTTTATCGCCGCGACATCCCCGGCGGTAAAGACATAATGACTACCGCAGAAATCACAATGCATGTCGATGGTTTCGTCCTGATCGAGCATTTCATCAAGCTCATGCTCCGGCAGCGTCAGCAGCGCGTCAGCACAACGCTGCCGGGAGCAGGTGCAAAGAAAACGGACGTCCTGGGCGGGGTAAAGCGATACCTTATCCTGATGATAGAGGCGATATAACACGTCATCGGCCGGCAGGGTGAACAGCTCTTCCGCCTTGACTGTGGCGGTCAACTGCGCCAGGCGGTCAAAGTCGTCGTGGCTGGCATCGCGCGCGGGCAGCACCTGTAGCAGCATACCGGCGGCCGCGACCTGGCCGTTGGCTTCGCCGGTGCGGATAAACAGGCGGGTCAGCAGCTGTTCAGACTGCAGGAAGTAGTTTTCCAGGCAATCGGCCAGGTGTTCTCCTTCCAGGCCCACCACGCCCTGGTAACGCTCGCCCTCATCCGGGGTGAGCGTAATGACCAGGTAGCCGTTGCCGACCATTTGTCTGAGCGTGCTGTTTTCGGCGATGTCGCCGTCGATGCGCGCCACGCCGCGCATATTCTGCTGGTGATCGCCGTTAATGACCACCAGGCGCAGCGGCCCGTCGCCCTGCAGTTGCACGGTAATCTCGCCGCTGAATTTCAGCGTAGCGGTCAGCAGGCTGGTGACCACCAGCATTTCCCCCAGCAGGTTTTTGACGCTGGGCGGGTAATCATGCTGGCCCAGGACCTGCCGGTAGGTATCATGCAATGAAACCAGTTCACCGCGCACGGCATAATCTTCAAATAAATAACGGTGTAGCTGGTCGTGAATGGCCATAATTCTCTCTCTTGCCGGTGGCGGCGGGCTTATTCCCCCGACTCGCCATATTTAAATTTAATCAGGTTGCGGCGCTCTTTTTTATCCGGCCGCCGGTCCGGGTGGGTCACGTTCTGGGCATTGATTTTGCGCGCGGCGGCCAGCTTTTCGCGTTTGGCCACGCTTTGCGCCGTTTCCTGGTAGAACAGTTGCGCTTCGCTGGCGGGCCGGCGCTGTACCGTTAGGGTAAGCGCCACCACGGTGCGCTCGTCATCACCCTGGCGCAGGGTGATCTCCGCGCCGCTCTCCATGATTTTGCCGGGTTTGGTGCGCTGTCCGTTGTAATGGACTTTGCCGCCTTCCACCATTTCCCGGGCGATGGCGCGGGTTTTGTAAAATCGTGCCGCCCAAAGCCATTTATCAAGGCGGACGGCCTCTTCCTGTCCGCCTTTGTCCTTATCCTGGTTTTTCATCGTGCCTCCTGTGTGCTGGCCGGGAACGGGCGCTTTTTCAGTACCCGGTCCGCCGGGTGGATGCCGCGCTGGTGTGCCGCCGGTATCAGGATACATTAGGGTATTATACCAGTCGTTGGCGGATGACATGCAAATTCCGTGCGCATGACGCGCGGGGCAAACCGGGGCGCCGCGGGTTAACGCAGCGTTTTTAATGCCACGGTGGGCAGGTGGGTATTAAAACAGCTTTCATAATAACGCTGAATATCCTGGGCGCGATGCCGGCTTTTGCCCAGGCGGCGGATCAGCAGTACGGCGTTGACCAATGCGATGATAATCAACAGGAAAAGCAGTACGCTGGTGCCAAGGTAGCGCCAGACGGTGATGACATCGGGTTCGCTGTGCAGCGAAATATGGCGGGTGCCGTTGGCGTCGACGGTGATATTGGTAATGACGCCCTGGGCGCGGAACGGCGTGTGCAGCAGCATGGCGGAGAGGCGCTGCAGTTCATGCCATTGCGCCAGCCCGGTGTAATCATATAAGGAACTGGCCGGCAATGGATGATCCACCAGTAATTTTCCCTCGTCGCTGTGGATCAGGAATCCGCCCGGCGGGGGACTGTTAAGGGCATTGGTCGCCTGGCGGGTCTCTCCGGTGAAAATGGACGAGGTGGCGCTGGTCACCAGGTTTTGCAGCGTTTCCGCGCTGACCGGGCGCAGCAGGACGTTGACGCCTTTGAGCGTGCCGTTGCGCGCCCGCTTCACAAGCGAAGGCCAATCCCGGCCGTTGGCCAGGTTGACCAGCGCGGTTTTCAGCCGGCCGCAGGCGCTGTCGTCATGGCAAAGGTCCTGCGTTTTCAGCACGATGTCCGCAAAATCATCCAGCAGTATCATGCCCGATTTCTGGATGGCGGTCGCCAGGCCTGGATTGATCTTGGGATCGTTATCCAACTGGGGGTGCAGTTGGGTATTGACGGTATTGAGCAATAATACCGCCTTATCCACCGTGTCGGACTCCGGCAAAGGCAGCGGTTCGGCGTTATTCCAATAAATGCTGGAACAGTCGAAAGGGACAAACGGTTCCCGGGCATCCGCGGGCAGGGCGGTATTGATATAGCACATGCCCGAGCCCTGGGCGTGCAGCGTATCGCCGATGCGCAGCTGCGCCTGCGCCAGCGTATTGACATCCACCGCCTGGATATTCTGCGCGCCTTTTAACCAGGCGGTGCTCAGCGTCAGCGGCAAGGTCAGCGGCACGTAGATCAGCAGCAGGCACAGGATTAGGGCCGAGCTGCACAGCAATACCAGGTTGCCGCCAAAGCGCTGGAGCGGGAAATGCCTCATTTCGTCGTGCAGGGACAGATATTTCCCCTGGCGCACCACCTGGCGGTTGACGTAGATATCGACATCGGTCTTTTTGCCCATATCATGGCCGATAAAAGGCAGCCAGTGGGGCGGGTAGTTCAGGTCGATAATGCCGAACGAGATGGTGCTGATGCGGCTTTGGTCAGATTCCCCGAACAGGCCCCAGCGCTTGGGCGTGCCGCGCAGGCAGTGCACATCCCGCAGCGCGCTCTCGGCCGGCCGGCGCAACAGCCGCCAGCCGCCCCAGCCCATCAGCACGCCGGCGACGGCCACCAGCCATGGCACGGCCAGCACCGGCGCCAGCAGGCTGACAAACAGCAATAATAGCGCCACGCTCAGCAAGGCGGCCTCATAGATGCCCTTTGGCCGGCTGAGCGCATATTCCTCGGGGGTTTCCTTGCGGATGTTAAGCAATTCGACCTGCTCGGTTTCCTGCTCGCGCATGGACGAGTTCGGTACTAACTGCGGCGGGCTGGGCGCTTGCGGGTCGGCGGACATGTAATCCACCAGCGAGTGGCCGTTGAGCGCAATCACCAGGGGGATCCCGGCGGTTTTTATCAGTTCGACATGATTTTCGTCGGCAATATACTGTTCCCAGAGCGGGGGGAGATGCACTTCGGTACTGTCGAGGAAATAGCGCCACTTATGGGGCGCGTCGGTGGCCAAACCATAACGGGTGATGGCGTGGGTGACCGCATAGATATTCTCGCTTTGCGGGGTTAACGCCAGGGTCTCCGCCACCGGCGCGGGGGGCGAGGCCAGGGGCAAGCTATACTGGAGGTGTTTATTCAGCTGGAAATAGTGTTCGATGGCCTCGCGTTCCTGCGGGGCCAGTTTGCGGGGCAAGGGTTGCAGCGACGGCATGCGCTTTATCGGCGCGGGGATGTGGCGCCGGCGGTAGGCCCGGTAAGCGGATAACGCGATCGCACAGGTCAACAGTAAGGCCAATACAATGACTATTGTGCTCATGCCATCCCCATCGAAACACGAAAAAACGACGATACATCGATAATATGATACGCATCCGGCAAGCGGCGTGACGCCACGCTCGTCATAGAGAAACGAACACTCGATTGTTTGATTGACAGCCGCGCGGGAAAAAAACGTGACAACTATCAACGCTAATCTCAGGGTAGCAATCCATTCTTTAGCGACATATCGGTATTTTCCTATTTTAATCCCAATTCTTTTCTTTTACTTGCCATGCTATAACTAATTGCATCCGTTTTACCCGGCCTCGCGTTGGCGCAATGGCAGGTAAAGATGGGGTTAGCCGGCGCGGAAACGGCGCCGCTGGCGGGCGGGGGATTTAACGTGGATGCCCTGATCCTGTTGTTTGCGCGCATAGGCGGTTATGCTGTGATATGTATTTTGTCTGCTCGGGACCATTATGGATAAGCATCTGCAAAAACCAAAAATTCATAAAGTTGAAACCGTGGCGCGCTCCCGATTGTTTAATGTAGAAACCGTCGACCTCGAGTTCAGCAATGGGGCGCGGCGGATTTATGAAAGGATGCAGCCGTCCGATCGGGAGGCGGTGATGATCGTACCGATAATCGATGATCATCTGGTGTTGATCCGTGAGTATGCGGTGGGCATTGAGGATTATGAGCTGGGGTTTCCCAAGGGGCTGATTGATCCCGGCGAGGAGATCCTGGAAGCGGCGAACCGGGAACTGATGGAAGAGGTGGGTTTCGGCGCGCGGCGCATGGATATTTTAACCAAGCTGACCATGGCGCCGTCCTATTTTTCCAGCAAAATGAATATCGTGGTGGCGCGGGATCTGTATGCGCAGCAGCGCGAGGGCGATGAGCCCGAACCGTTGCCGCAGGTGCGTTGGCCCATCGATCGCATGATGGAGTTGCTTAATGAGCCGGATTTTCGCGAGGCGCGTAACGTCAGCGCGCTGTTTCTGGCCCATGCGTGGCTGGTGCGGAAATAAAACAACCGGAGTCCGGTTATCCCTTTGGATGCCTGCTTTGAGTGCGGTGTTGGCGGGCATACCGCACCATGGGGCGCTCGGTCGGGCGGGAAAACCACGCCCGATTTGACCCCATTGGCACGCTCTCCCTTAACACGTCTGCTTTGAGCGCGGTGTTGGCGGGCATACCGCGCCATGGGGCGCTCGGTCGGGCGGGAAAACCACGCCCGATTCGACTCATTGGCACGCTCTCCCTTAACACGTCTGCTTTGAGTGCGGTGTTGGCGGGCATACCGCGCCATGGGGCGCTCGGTCGGGCGGGAAAACCACGCCCGATTCGACCCCATTGGCACGCTCTCCCTTAACACGTCTGCTTTGAGCGCGGTGTTGGCGGGCATACCGCGCCATGGGGCGCTCGGTCGGGCGGGAAAACCACGCCCGATTCGACCCCATTGGCACGCTCTCCCTTAACACGTCTGCTTTGGGCGCGGTGTTGGCGGGCCTGCCGTGCCATGGGGCGCTCGGTCGGGCGGGAAAACCACGCCCGATTCGACCCCATTGGCACGCTCTCCCTTAACACGTCTGCTTTGAGCGCGGTGTTGGCGGGCATACCGCGCCATGGGGCGCTCGGTCGGGCGGGAAAACCACGCCCGATTCGACCCCATTGGCACGCTCTCCCTTGACATGTCTGCTTTGAGTGCGGTGTTGGCGGGCCTGCCGTGGCAGGCCGCCGCATTAGAACAGTTCGTGCGATTCGCCGCCGTTATCCGTCACCACGGTACCCACCTCGTGCACCACCCGGTCCCTCGGCTGCGTACCGTCGATAAAGTATTCCTCGCGACTGTTGCCGCCGCCGTCGGAGAGTTTGCCGCTGCTCTTATCGATGCTGACGGTGACGATGCCCGGCGGGGGCGTGACTTTTTGCTCCGGTATTCCTTCCAGCGCGACCTTCATAAAATCATCCCAGGCCGGCTGGGCGCTTTTGGCACCGCCTTCGCCGCCGGAAATCTGATCGCTGATGGCGCCGGACGCCGTGGCCCGGCCCAGGTTGCGGCGATGATCGTCGAAGCCAATCCATACGGTGGTGACGGTTTGCGGGCCGTAGCCTGAGAACCAGGCATCCTTGGAATCGTTGGTGGTACCGGTCTTGCCGCCGATATCATGGCGCTTCAAGTCCTTGCCCGCGCGCCAGCCGGTGCCCATCCAGCCGGGTTCGCCAAAGATGTTGCTGTTAAGCGCGTCGTGGATCAGGAACGCCAGCGGCGTACTGATGACGTGCGGCGCATAAAGCTGGCTGCCGTCAGCGGCCTGTTGCGCCGGGGAAACGGTTTCCAGGCGGGGCATCGGCACGGCGGCGTTATTATCGGGTTGGCGCGACACGGCGACGTTTTCCATGCTGTCATCGGACAGGACGGCGGATTTGTTGGTGTCGCCGTAGATTACCGGCAGGTTGCAGGTGTCGCAGACCACTTTGGGCTTGGCTGCAAACAGAACATGGCCGGCTTCGTCCTCGATGCGGGTAATTAGGTAGGGGTCGACCAGATAACCGCCGTTGGAGAGCACCGAGTACCCGCGCACCATCTGCAGCGGAGTAAACGACGCCGAGCCTAGCGCCAGCGATTCGGTATGCACGATATTCTGCGCGGGAAAACCAAAGCGCAGCAGGTATTCCGCGGCATAATCCACGCCCATGGCGCGCATGGCGCGCACCATCATCACGTTTTTCGATTGCCCCAGCCCCTGGCGCAGGCGGATGGGGCCGTCATAGGTCGGAGGCGAGTTTTTCGGCCGCCAGTCGGCGCCGGCGCCGGCGTCCCAACGGGAAATCGGCACGTCGTTAAGGATGGTGGCCAGGGTCAGCCCTTTATCCATGGCGGCGGTATACAGGAACGGCTTGATATTCGACCCGACCTGCCGCAGCGATTGGGTGACGCGGTTGAATTTGCTCTGGTTGAAATCGAACCCTCCCACCAACGCCTTGACCGCGCCGTCCTGCGGATTGAGGGACACCAGCGCCGAGTTGACGTCGGGCACCTGCGCCAGCCACCAGATATCGCCGACCTTGCGCACCCAAATTTGCTCGCCCGGCTTGACGACGTCCGAGACCTTGCGCGGCAGAGGGCCTTGCAGCGTATCGGTTTTAAACGCTCGCGCCCAACGCACCCCTGCCATCGGCAGGGCGACGCTGCTGCCGTCCGCCATTACGGCGGTGGCCTGTTCGGCGTCGGCCTGCGTTACCACCGCCGGGAACAGCGGTCCGTAAACCGGCAGCGTTTTTAAAGTATCGACGATATGCTTCTGGTCCCAGGCCATTTCACCCACCTTCCACAGCACGTTGCTCGGTCCGCGGTAGCCGTGGCGGATATCGTAATCGAGCACGTTGTTGCGCACGGCGTCCTGCGCCGCCAGCTGTAGTTTTTTGGTGATGGTGGTATAGACCTTATAACCATCGGTATAGGCATTTTCCCCGTAGCGTTTCATCATGTCCTGACGCACCATTTCAGAGACATAAGGCGCCGAAAACGCCATTTGCGGCACGTGATAATTCGCCACCAGATCGCTGTTGCGGGCCTGTTCGAACTGTTCGCGCGTAATGAAGTTTTCATCCAGCATGCGCGACAGCACGAAATTACGCCGCGCCAGCGCCCGATCGTGGGAATAAAGCGGATTGAAGGTCGAGGGCGCTTTCGGCAGGCCGGCAATGACCGCCATCTCGCTCAGGGTCAGCTGGTCGACATTCTTGCCAAAATACACCTGCGCCGCCGCGCCGACGCCATAGGCGCGGTAACCCAGATAAATCTTGTTGAGATACAGCTCGATGATTTCATCTTTCGTCAGCAGCTGCTCGATACGGATGGCCAGGAAAGCTTCTTTGATTTTGCGAATCAACGTCCGCTCTGGGCTGAGGAAGAAATTGCGCGCCAGCTGCTGCGTGATGGTGCTGGCGCCCTGGGACGCATGGCCGGACATCAGCGCGATGGAGGCGGCGCGCATGATGCCCACCGGGTCAACCCCATGGTGCTCATAGAAGCGGCTGTCTTCCGTGGCCACGAACGCGTGGACCAGTTCCGGCGGTATTTGCTGCAGCTTCAGGGGGATACGGCGTTTTTCCCCAAACTGCGCTATCAGCTCACCGTCCGCGCTATAGACCTGCATCGGGGTCTGCAGCCGAATGTCTTTCAGGGTGGCGACGTCAGGCAACTGCGGCTCGATATATTTGTACATGCCAAATATCGAGGCGGCTCCCAACAGAATGCAACACACTGCAAAGATTAAAAAATATTTTACGAACTTCACCTGAGATTTCCCATTTCATGTCATTTGGGCAGTTTATAAACAACCGCGCGCTAGTATAAAGGTAAGCCAGCACGTTGGATACGTACTTTTAATGACGGACGATAACGAATGAGAAGGAGCTCGGCAAACATGGAATTTTGCACCTGGCAAGTGGGATTGGCGTTTGAAAACGGCACCGCGCGGGCGCTGGCGGTGCAGCGGCGGCGCCAGGGCTGGCAGCTTCGCCATTGGTGGCAGCGGCCCATGCCGGAGGGGGCTGAGGGCACGCCGTCCGCCGCCCTGGAGCAACTGTTGGCGGTGTGGCGCAGGCAACTGCCCGGACGCATTTCGTTACGAGTTTGTTTGCCGTCAACCGAGTTTCTGCACCGGCGCATGGCCGCGCCGGACCATCGCCTCGGCGAGCCGGAACGGGAGTGGTATATCACCGCGCAGGCCCGCCGCTATTTCCCCGCCGGCCGTGAAAAGCTGCTGCTCGATTACCGTGACGATCCGCAGGCGCCCGGCACGCTGCTGGTGACCGCAGCCCGGCAGGAGGCCGTGGCGCGGTGGCTATCCTGTCTGGAGCGCGCCGGTCTGGCTCCGCAAGTGCTGGATATCGCGCCCAGCGCCCTGCGCTGCATGGCAAGCGCCGCGGGCCTGGCGCGGGACCGGCTGCTGATCCACGCTGCGCGCACGGGATGGCACTGGGTCTCGCCGCTGGCGCGTCCCCTGGAATTCGGCGTTATCGCCACCGGCGAGGCCGCGGCGCTGCCGGCGGCGCGCGGACTCATCCACCAGCGCTATCCTGATGCCTGCGGCAGGGGCGAGCCGGTCTATATCAGCAGCGACGCCATCTGCCCGCCGCAGACGGATGCCCTGCAATGGTCGCCATTTGCCGCCCTGTGGCAGGCGCATCCCCCGCTACCGGCGTGGCCGGCGGCATTCGCCATCGCGGGCGGGCTGGCCGTGCGCCGCGGCGATGAATAATGTATCAGGTCAACTTGCTGCCGTGGCGGCGCCAACGCCGGCGGCGGCGCGCAAGAATCATGTCCCTGGCGCTGGCGGTCGAACTGCTGCTGGCCTCCGGTCTGCTGGGCCTGCAGGCGCGGCGCGGCCATGAACAGCTCGCCGAGCTTGGCGCACTGCTCTCACAGTGGCAACAGCGCGAAAAACAAATCCGCGGGCAGCGGCAGCGGATGGAGCGTCTGCTGGAACGGCGGCAAGAGCTGGAAAACAAGCTGCGCGGCCGGCGCCGGGCCAACGCCGGCAACCAGCGCTACCGGCAACTGCTGGATCAACTGCCGGGCCTGCTGCCGCCGGGATTGTGGTTAACCCGGCTGCGGCTGTGCGGCACAGAAGTACATATAAGCGGCTGCAGCGAGCGCTATGCGCATATTAGCACGGCGGACCGCCTGCTTTCCCGGCATCCTCGGTTCGCTTCCATACGCTGGCGACGAATCGAACAACAGGAAAACGGCCGCTTCAGCTTTGAGTTACAGGCGGCGTGGCCCGCCGGGGCGGCGGATGATGCCGGACG
The DNA here is from genome assembly GCF_046352915.1 of Sodalis sp. C49. Taxonomy (NCBI): domain Bacteria; kingdom Pseudomonadati; phylum Pseudomonadota; class Gammaproteobacteria; order Enterobacterales; family Bruguierivoracaceae; genus Sodalis; species Sodalis sp. C49. The sequence continues at coordinate 4,163,293 of NZ_CP163303.1, forward strand.
CTGAGGGCGGGTTCGGCCGCTGGATGGAGCGCCCCTGGCGCGCGCTGGCCCTGGCGCAGATCATCGTGGGCGTTTACGTCGCGCTGGGGATTTTGCTGGTCGTGCGCCCTGGACAGGACGCGGCGGAGTTGCTGCGCCAGGATATCGGCCATTGCAAAACCGTGGTGGCTGGGCAGGAACGGGCGCAGGCCGGCTTACCCGCTCCGGAACGCCTGGAAGCCGATATCCTGCGCTTACGCCGCCCCGTCGACGCCGGCGAAAAAATGCGCGGGGATCCGGCCGCCTTGGCCGCCGTTATCCCTCCGGGCCGGGGGAAGAACCTCACCTGGCGGGCGTTTGGCGCCGCCGGCGACCGGCAGCACGTTTTCGAACGCTGGCAACTGGTGGTAACCACGGACTATGCGCAACTGCGGCGCATGCTGCGCCATCTCTGCGACCTGCGGGGAGCACTCCCCCTGGAAACCCTTACCGTCAGGCGCCGGGGCGGGTTGCTGGAGGCGGAGCTTATCCTGTCTGCCGCGCCCGGGACGGAAACGAAAAACGGGCGGCGGGAAAAGGCGCCGGGGGAGGCGGGGGACGATGACGAGGAGGCCGGTAACGACGGGGCCACGGCGGTAGATTACCGGGAGACGGCGTCCAGCCCGGGTTTGGCGGCGGAGGACCAGGAGAGGAGAGAGGCAACGGACGATGAACGGCCGCAGGAGCGCGATCCTTTTCAACCGGCGCCGCACGTTCAGCCGGGTCACGCCGGTCGGCCTGCCGCGGACGGCCGGATCGATCGGATAAAAGGGAAGGTGGGCGCGGGAGAGCGCTGGTTATTCTGGACCGTTGACGATCAGGGGCGCTGGCGCCGGTGCGGAACAACACGCACTGCGGCCAGGAAAGATCAGGAAGATCAGAAAGATCAGGAGGATCATAATGGAGTCACCCGATAAAAAGGACGAGGCACAATGAAAGGACACGCGCGGATGGTGGGGTTGATCTTGTGTTTGCTGACGGTTGGATGGCGGGACGTCACGCTGGCCGGACGGACGGCGGGCGGCGACGGCAAACCGGTGACGCTGGTATTTGACGACGCGCCGATACCGCAGGTGCTGCGCGCCCTGGCGGAACATCAGCGCCTGAATCTGGTTATTGCCCCGGACATCAAAGGCAATATCAGCCTTAATCTGCACAATGTGTCCTGGCTACAGGCGGTGGATCTGATCGCGCGCACTGGCCGCCTGCGCCTGGAGCGCCAGGATGACGCGCTGATGGTGTTCCCCGCGCGGCGGGGCGAGGCGGACGGGCCGCCGGGTGAAACTCCTTTGCGCAACCAGTTGGTGACGCTGGAGCACGCCGATGCCGGCGAGGTGGCGAAAAGCATCGGCTCGATGCGCGGCGCCCTGATGTCCCCGCGTGGCAGCGTGATGCTGGATAAACGCACTAATTCCCTGGTGCTGCGCGATACCGACGCGGCATTGTCTGCGCTTACCGGCTGGATAAAAATCTGGGATCTGCCGCTGGAGCAAGTGATGATCACCGCCCATATCGTTACCATCAGCCGGGATAACCTGCGGGAAATCGGGGTAAAGTGGCAGCAAGGCGGCGGCACATCGCCTTGCGCCACGCGCCTGGGGGTCGATCTGCCCCTGAGTGAGCATTACGCCAGCATGGGGTTTCGCCTGGCGCGCCTCAGCGGCCGGCTGCTTGAACTGGAACTGACCGCGCTGGAGCAGGAAAACAAAGTGGATATCCTGGCCAGCCCCCGCCTCTATACCGCGCATCAGCAAACCGCCAGCATCAAGCAGGGCACCGAGATTCCCTACCAGGTGGCGAACGGTAAAAATAAATCACCGGCCATTCAGTTCAAAGAGGCGGTACTGAGCATGGAAGTCACCCCTAAAATACTGCGCAACGGCAAAGTAACCCTCAATTTGCGCCTGAGCCAGAACGTGCCGGGGCGGGTAATCAAACAAGGGGAAAATGAGAGTGTTTCCATCGATATGGAGGAAATCAAGACCCAGGTGACCATTGCTGACGGCGAAACCATTGTTTTAGGAGGTATTTTTCAACATCAAAAACATCAAACCCATGATAGGGTACCGCTTTTGGCGGAGATTCCGCTGCTCGGCCAGCTGTTCAAACGCCAGCGTGCGCACTATAAACAGCGTGAACTGGTTATTTTTATTACGCCGACCCGCATAACGGGGTAAACTTGATTGCCTCAATTTGGGCAAAATTGCGGTTTTAGCAACAAATTATGCGTTTTTTTCGCGTTCGATTTGACGCTGTGCACAATTTCGCTTACAAGGGTAACCCATTGAGCATCGCTGTTTTTGCGTCACCTGTAATTACGATAGAGATATCGGAATTCCTCCTTGCGGTGTGAGCATCGATTTAATCGGTTGCCAAACTACCCCGAGTGTTGAGATAATTTTTCGTCTGATTCTCGCACTATCGCTCATGAGGTTTCAGTTTAGGTCCCGCCGCTGATTTGATTGGCGGGGCGGGTTGTCATTAACGAATAATCTTAGTAATACCGAAAAACATGGCAGAGAAACGCAATATCTTTCTGGTTGGGCCTATGGGTGCCGGCAAAAGCACTATTGGGCGTCAGTTGGCTCAACAACTTAATATGGAGTTTTTCGATTCTGATCAAGAGATTGAGCGACGCACCGGAGCTGATGTAGGCTGGGTATTCGACGTGGAAGGCGAAGACGGCTTTCGCGATCGTGAAGAAAAAGTCATTAACGAACTTACCGAGAAACAAGGGATCGTATTGGCTACAGGTGGTGGTTCAGTAAAGTCACGTGAAACACGTAACCGCCTTTCTGCCCGTGGTGTGGTCGTTTATCTTGAGACCACCATTGAAAAACAGCTGGCCAGAACCCAGCGTGATAAAAAACGACCCTTGCTACAGGTTGAAGCCCCGCCGCGTGAAGTACTGGAAGCGCTGGCCCGGGAACGCAACCCTTTGTATGAAGAAATTGCGGATGTCACCATCCGTACCGACGAACAAAGTGCTAAAGTTGTCGCCAACCAGATTATCAATATGCTGGAAAGCAACTGATTTAGTGTGTAACGAGATGCCGAAAAGGTCTTAAGCACCCCATGGAGAGGATTACGGTAACATTAGGGGAGCGCAGCTACCCGATTACGATAGCGGCCGGGTTATTCAACGACCCGGCTTCTTTCATGCCGCTTAAAAGCGGCGATCACGTGATGGTGGTGACCAACGAAACGCTGGCGCCGCTTTACCTGCACTCTGTCCGCACGGTGCTGGAAAGCGCCGGGGTCATCGTCGACCAGGTCATTCTGCCCGACGGCGAGCAATACAAATCCCTGGCCGTATTGGATCAGGTTTTCACCGCGCTGCTGAAAAAACCCCATGGCCGCGATACCACGCTTATTGCGCTCGGCGGCGGCGTCATCGGCGATCTGACCGGCTTTGCCGCCGCCAGTTATCAGCGCGGCGTGCGCTTTATCCAGGTTCCCACTACGCTGCTTTCCCAGGTCGATTCATCGGTGGGCGGTAAAACGGCGGTTAACCACCCTCTCGGTAAGAACATGATCGGCGCGTTTTACCAGCCGGCATCCGTAGTTATCGATCTCGACTGCCTTAAAACCCTGCCGGCGCGCGAATTGTCCTCAGGACTGGCCGAAGTCATCAAATACGGCATCATTCTGGACGAGGCTTTTTTTGGCTGGCTGGAAAATCATCTTGACGATGTGCTGGCGCTTGAGCCCGACGCGTTGTCCTATTGCCTGCGGCGCTGCTGCGAACTGAAAGCGGCGGTGGTCGCCGCGGATGAACGTGAAAATGGTCAGCGGGCTTTGCTCAATTTAGGCCATACTTATGGGCATGCCATCGAAACCCATATGGGCTACGGCGTCTGGCTGCACGGCGAGGCCGTGTCGGCGGGCATCATGATGGCGGCGCATACCGCCCGTCGTTTAGGGCAGTTCAGTATGGATGAGATTGGTCGCGTGCGGGCGTTGTTGACGCGCGCGGGCTTGCCGGTGGCCGGACCGAAAGAAATGGCCCCGGCGGATTACCTGCCCCATATGATGCGGGATAAAAAAGTGGTTTCCGGTCAATTACGGTTAGTGCTGCCGCGCTCAATAGGCCAGGCGGAAGTGCGTACCGGTGTAGCAAATGATATCGTATTGGCATCAATCGCCGATTGCCAGGCTTGAGTCAGGGCCGTTCCCCTTATCCCGCGAGCGGGAAAGGGGGGATGAGTTTGATTTAATCGCATTAACCCTCCCCACGACCCCCGGGCCGTGCGGAAATTATCTCTCAGTTGGAGAGTTTTAGATGGATGAGTTCAAGTCGGAAGACGAACTGAGACCCGATAGCAGCGATCGCCGCCCACCCCGTCAACGGAAAGGTCCATCAGTTCCCAAAGTGGCCATGTCCAAACAGCATCTGATGATAGGCATTGGCATCCTGGTGCTGCTGCTATTGGTTATTGCCATCGGTTCGGCGTTAAAGGCGCCTACCCAGATGGACGCTAACCAGCAAAATCCGAACGTGGCGGAAAAGAGCATCGAACTGCCCGGTACGGCAAATACCGCGACCAACGATCTCAAACCCGTGCCGGACAGCGCCAACCCCGACGTCAATAGCCCAGGCAGTACGCCCGCGGCCAACGGCACCGTGAACGGCGGCAACGGCAATACCGCCGGTACGGTGAACGGCAGCAACGGCACCGCCCAGCAGCCGCAGACGCTCAACGCGCCGCCGGTTGCCGCCGCGCCGACCCAGGCGCCGCCGTCAGCCGACGGCAATCCGCAGCACCGCATCGATCTGCCGGGCAATATGGCGGACGCGCTGTCACAGCAAGGGGATCGGGTTAACGGCGTGACCCAGCAAGTCAACGGCGACCAGCCGGCCTCGACGCTGCCGACCGCACCGGCCACGGTGGCCCCGGCGGGCAGGGAACCTGCCGCCAAGGCGACCAAACCCGCGTCCGCCGCGCATAAAGCGCCGAAGACGACCGCCATGGTCCCCAGCGCCAAAAATTCGGCGCCAACGCATAACGCCAAGGCGCCCGCCGCCGTCCAGCGTGCGCCGGCCGTGGCCGCGCCGCAGCCCACGGCAGCACCCACCCGCCATACCATGGTGATTGAACCCGCCACGCGCGCTCCCGCCGCCGCCGCGCAGCGCGCGCCGGCAGCTACAGCGGCACCGGTAGCCACGTCGGCACCAGCCGCCGCGGCCGCCCCCGCCAGTGCCGGTGGTTCAATCCAAACCGCCCCGGCGGGGTATTACACCGTGCAAATCAGCAGCGCTTCCCAGGCCACTACGCTTAACGCCTATGCCAAGAAGCAGCAGTTGGGCCAGTATTGGGTGTATGAGACCCGCCGTGACGGCAAGCCCTGGTATGTGCTGGTGAGCGGGGTCTACCCGACATCAGCCCAGGCCAAAAGCGCGGTGGCGCAATTACCGGCCGATATACAGGCTAAAAAACCGTGGGCCAGGGAAATCGGCCAGGTCAAGCAGGATCAAAACAAATAAGTTCCTGAATTTAACCTGATGTATGGGTCCTAAACAGAGTACAATCCGCGGCTCTTGAGAGTGTGTGAGTAACAATCGACGGCATGAAGAAGAACCGCGCGTTTTTGAAATGGGCTGGCGGTAAATATCCGCTAATAGAAGATATCCGCCGCCATTTACCCGCGGGGGATTGCCTGATCGAGCCCTTTGTCGGCGCGGGGTCGGTATTTTTGAATACCGACTACGAGAAGTACATCCTTGCTGATATCAATAGCGATCTCATCAATCTGTACAACATCGTCAAAGAACGCACCAGTGAATTTATCGGCGACGCCCGGCTGATGTTTAACGCCGAGACCAATACGTCGCAGGTGTATTATCTGCTGCGCAGCGAATTTAACCTCTGTACCGATGCTTATCGGCGGGCGGTGCTGTTTCTTTATCTCAATCGCCATTGTTATAACGGCCTGTGCCGTTATAACCTGAGCGGCGAGTTCAACGTGCCTTTCGGCCGCTACAAAAAACCCTATTTCCCGGAAAACGAACTCAACTGGTTTGCAGAGAAAGCCCAGCAGGCGGTTTTTGTCTGTGAACATTATCAGCAGACCCTGCATAAAGCGGCGCCGGGATCTGTGGTGTACTGCGATCCGCCGTATGTGCCGTTGTCGACCACGGCCAATTTTACGGCGTACCATACGAATAGTTTCAATAACCTTGAGCAGCAGAACCTGGCGCGGATAGCCTACCGGCTGGCCAGCGAAGCGCAGGTGCCGGTACTGATTTCCAACCATGACACTCTGCTGACGCGGGAGTGGTATTGCGACGCGGTGCTGCATGTGGTGAAAGGCCGGCGCACCATCAGCCGCAATATCCTTGGCCGCATCAAGGTGAACGAGCTGCTGGCGCTGTATGATTATGCTGACCGCTCCGGCGCCATTGACTGACCATTAATGATTGGAGACGCGGATGAAAAATTTTTTAATCGCCCCATCCATCCTTTCGGCGGATTTTGCCCGTCTGGGCGAAGACACCGCCCGGGTATTGGCCGCCGGCGGCGATGTGGTTCACTTCGATGTGATGGATAACCACTACGTACCCAACCTCACCATGGGGCCGATGGTTCTCAAGGCCCTGCGCGACTTCGGCATCACCGCCCCCATCGACGTCCATTTGATGGTCAAGCCCGTCGATCGCCTGATTCCCGATTTTGCCGCCGCAGGCGCCAGTTACATCACTTTTCATCCCGAAGCCTCGGAACATGTCCACCGCTCGCTGCAGCTGATCAAATCCCACGGCTGCAAGGCCGGCCTGGTGCTTAACCCGGCAACGCCGCTCAGTTACCTGGATTATGTCATGGACCAGCTCGATATTATCCTGCTGATGTCGGTTAATCCCGGTTTCGGCGGCCAGTCGTTTATTCCCGGCACTCTCGACAAGCTGCGCCAGGTGCGCCGGCTGATTGACGACAGCGGTCGCGATATTCGCCTGGAAGTGGATGGCGGCGTCAAAGTCGATAATATCGGCGCCATCGCCGCCGCCGGCGCGGATATGTTTGTCGCCGGCTCGGCGATCTTCGGCCATCCCGACTACCGGGCCATTATCGACGCCATGCGTCGCGAGCTGGGCGCCAGCCGTCCTGAGCCGGATAACACCAGACCCGGGGATAGCCGCCTTGAGCGAAAAAACAGCCATGAGTAAGCTTTGCAACATCCGCGGACTGGCCTTCGACCTTGATGGCACCTTAACCGATACCGCCCCGGGGCTCAGCAGCGCGCTCGATCAGGCTCTCCAGGCACAGGGACTTCCGCCCGCGGGGCAGACGCTGATTTCCACCTGGATAGGCAATGGCGCCGACGTTTTAGTCGAACGCGCCCTGATTTGGGCCGGCGCCTCGCCCGAACCCGCGCTGTGCCGCGAGACGCGCGTGCTGTTCGACCAGTTTTACGCCCAGACCGTTGAGCAGGGCAGCCGGCTGTTCCCGCAGGTAAAAGACACGCTGGCCCGTCTGGCCGCCCACGGCCTGCCCATGGCGGTGGTGACCAACAAACCCACGCCTTTTGTCGCGCCGCTGCTGGCATCGCTGGGTATCGACAGCTATTTTTCGCTGCTGATCGGCGGGGATGACGTGGCGGCGAAAAAACCGCACCCGGCGCCCATCTACCTGGTATTGGGCAAACTGGGACTCTACGTTGAGGAACTGCTGTTTGTCGGCGATTCGCGCAATGATATCATTGCGGCCAAAGCCGCCGGCTGCCCCTGCGTCGGCATGACGTACGGTTATAACTATGGCGAAACGATCGAAACGAGCCATCCGGATTATGTCCTGGACCGTTTTGCCGATCTCCTGCCCATCCTTGGGTTGTCATCTACAGATAATCAGGAAGCGTAAAATGAGTAAACCCATCGTATTCAGCGGCGCGCAGCCCTCAGGCGAATTGACCATTGGCAATTATATGGGTGCGCTGCGTCAGTGGGTTACCATGCAGGATGATTACGACTGTATTTATTGCATCGTCGATCTGCATGCCATCACCGCGCGCCAGGATGCGCAGAAACTACGCAACGCCACCCTGGACCTGCTGGCGATGTACCTGGCCTGCGGCATCGACCCGGAAAAAAGCACCATCTTTGTGCAGTCCCATGTGCCGGAACACACGCAGCTGGGCTGGCTGCTCAACTGCTACACCTATTTCGGCGAGCTGAGCCGCATGACCCAGTTCAAGGACAAATCGGCCCGTTACGCCGATAACATTAACGCCGGCCTGTTCGATTATCCGGTGCTGATGGCGGCTGATATCCTGCTCTACCAGACCAACCAGGTGCCGGTGGGCGACGATCAGAAGCAGCATCTGGAGCTGACGCGGGATATCGTCCAGCGTTTTAACGCGCTCTATGGGCCTATCTTTACCTTGCCCGACCCCTTTATTCCCAAATCCGGCGCCCGGGTGATGTCGCTGCTCGATCCGAGCAAAAAAATGTCCAAGTCGGATGACAATCGCAACAACGTGATTACGCTGCTCGAAGATCCAAAATCGGCGGCGAAGAAACTGAAACGCGCCCTGACCGATTCGGAAGAGCCGCCGGTGGTGCGCTACGACCCCGTAGCCAAACCCGGGGTGTCGAACCTGCTCGATATCCTCGCGGGCGTCACCGGCAAATCCATTATTGCCCTGGAACATGAATTCGAAGGCCAGATGTACGGCCACCTGAAAGGGGCGGTGGCGGACGCCGTGTCCGGCATGCTCACCGATCTGCAGGCGCGTTATCGCCATTTTCGCGCGGATGATGCCCTGCTTAACCAGATTATGCGCGACGGCGCGGCCAAGGCGAGCGCGCGCGCGCAGCAGACCCTGCGCCAGGTGTACCAGGCCGTGGGATTTGTCGCCCGCCCGTAGTTGAGCATTGCTCGCGCCGGCTAAAAACAGCGGCGCTTGGCTAGACTTGGGCCTTGCGGTGGTTATCAATGGTCAGGCGCACGCGGTTGGCGCGACAGAACAGGTCCGAGCAATGCACCGGTCGCCCCTGCCGGTCATAGGCAATCTTGCTGATGCGAAACAGTGGTTCTCCCAGCTCGCACTGCAGGCGCCGGGCTTCGCTTTTGGTGGCGTGAAAAATATCGATCACTTTTTTATCGCTGACCACCTGGGTTTGGTAGCGCTCCTGCAGCAGATGGTAGGTGGAGGTGCCCGGCAGGTACTGTTGGTCAAACTGCGGATATCGTGCCAGCGGTATATAGGAGTAGTCGATAAACAGCGGCTCCTCCTCCAGATACATCACTCGCACCAATTTGAAAATTTGGCTGTCGGCGTCGATTTCCAGCCGGCTGCTGAAATCCCCTGCGGGGATAAGCTCACGCTTCACCACCTCCTCGCGCGGTTCCTTGCCCTGCAATACGCCGAAATCGGTAAATCCGCTTACCGTGAGCAACTCGTTTTCGACTTTTTTGCTCTGCACAAAGGTGCCTTTACCCTGCCAGCGGATCAGCACGCCGTCTTTTACCAAATCGGTAATAGCTTTGCGGATGGTTATCCGGCTGACGTCATAGAGTATGCACAACTCGTTTTCGGTGGGAATCTGCTGGTTGGGGCGGTAAACGCCCTGCTCGATATCATCAAGGATACGTTGCCTGACGGTGGCATACAGTAACTGGTGTGAATAGCGCTCCTGGCCCGGCATGTAGCAACCTTACAAAAATAACGACATAGGGCGATTATAGGGTGTTTTGACGGCCGGAACCAAGCAGCCTGTGTTAATGCGCCGGCGTCCCTGCCCGCGCATGCCGTATATCGCCTACCAGGCGCCCGGATATTGAATGGTGAGCGCCGCGCTTTCCGTGCCCTGGCGCATCGCTGCGTCAATGGACCCCTCCTGCGCGACGGCGCACAGGAACCCGGCGATAAAAGCGTCGCCGGCGCCCATCGTGTCCACCACCTTCACGGGCAGGATGCCGTGCCGGTAAAATTGCCGGCCGTCAAAGGCCAGGCTGCCGTTGGCGCCCAGGGTGGCGATGGCGGTCCGCGCGCCGGCGCAAACAATGTTTTTCAGCCTGTCACGCACGACGGGGGTATCATCGTCTGCCGAAGCGAAGGCATAGTCCAGCTCGGCGGGCAACGTTCGCCACAGGGGGCTGTCCCATTTATCGGCAAAATCAAACGAGAGTATCCTGCCGCTGCGCCGGAGCCGGGGATAATACTGTTCAACCCGTCCCCATATGCCGGCGTGCACCAGATCAAACCGTTGTATCCAGCCGATATCGCCTTCGTCCAGATCAAAATCGGCCATCACGCCTTCGATATAATCGCCCAGCACCCGTTCGTTATCATTTACGGTTACGAAAGTCTGCGCGGTAACGCCATGCCTGACATGCACATGGGAAATATCCACGCCTTTAACCGCCAGTTCCCGGCGCAATAATTGTCCATAGTCGTCGCTGCCCACCCAGCCGATATAAGCGGGGCGCATACCGTAGCGCGTGGCGTAGACTGCGACGTTTACCGCGTTGCCGCCGGGAAAGGCTTTCTGCAGCGCCGGGTAAACATCCACGCAGTTATCCCCAAGCGTAATTATTGTTTTCATCGGTGCCTCACCCGGCCATCAGCGCCTGGAAACGGTCCAGCGCCAGCGCGGCATACAGCCGCGGTTCGTTCATATACAGGGTGACCAGCTCTAGGGTGCAATAGCCGTCGTAGCCCCGTGCCGTCAGTTCGCGCATCAGAGGGGCCAACGGGATTTTCCCTTCGCCGGGTATATAGTGGCTGTCGCTGGCGCCGTCGCTATCGACGATATGCACATGGCGCAGCCGTTCGCCGAGTTTATCGAAATAGCTGGTAATTGGCTCACCCTGGACAAAGGGGGCGCAGATATCCACCATGCCGTGCAGCCGGGGTGACGGCACCGCTTCCAGCACCCGCAGCACATCGTTGGCGCTGCACACCACGTTCGACTCGTAAGGCGTCAGCGGTTCCAGCAGCAGATCGATACCGATATTCTCCGCATAGGCCGACAGCTCGCGCAAATTGTCCACCAAACGCGGCCAGATTTCGGCGGGCGTGGCGAGATAACCGGCGTGGGCGGCGGAGATAAGCGTAAAACCCGCCCCCATTTCCCGGGCCATGTCCATCGCCAGCATGATCATATCCAGGCTTTCGTGCCGCATACGCTCGCTGCCAATCATCATGTTATAGGGATAGGCATTGGTTTCCGGCGTATAACCGATAATCGGCAGCTGGTAAACCCGCGCCAGCTCTTTGACCTGGCGGATGTCGCCCGCTTTCAGGTCTGGGGCAAACGCATGGGGGCGTCCGCCCCAGATTTCGATACCGTCATAGCCTAACTCATGGGCGTCTTTAAAGGCCTGCTCCAGCGGCAACCGCTGGTGCCCGCAGGTAAACATACCGGTTTTCATATTTCGTCCTTATTATTTTGTAGGGTAAAGCAACGGGCGGCGGCGCGCCGCCCGATAATCCGTCGGTTAGTATTCCACCAGCCCACCGTAATAACGGCGCTCGTCCGGGTGATGATCTTTGTAGATGGCCAGGTAATAACACAGCCATTCCATAGGCACGAACATCAGGAACGGCGCCAGCCAGGGATGCATGTTCTGGCAGATGTCGGCATAGTCGATCACGATGACGTTATCGGTGCGTTGCCTGACGAAACGAATCGCGCGCTCTGTGGTATGGCGGCTGCCGTCATTGCCCAACAGGAACAGGAAGGGCACGCCGGGCTCGACGATTTCCAGCGGACCGTGGGGAAATTCGCCGCTTTCGATTACCGAGCCGTGGGTCCAGGTAAATTCCATCAGCGTGACGATTCCTTCTTTGTAGCCTAACGGCCGCAGCGGACCGGCGGCGACGGTATAAATCAACGGCCAGGGCGCGGCCTGTTCGCCCAGCGCCCGTCCTTTTTCTTCCCAGGTCCGTACCAGATGCCCCAGCGCCTGCGGCAGTTTGCGTAAATCGCGGCTTATATGGTCGATTTCCTCGTTAGGCTGCAGCCGGGTGATCATCTCCAGCGCAACGGTGTAGCACAGCAGCAGATGGATTTCCCATATGCAGTCGGCTTCATAGGCGATCAGATGATCCGCGGCGCTGGCAATGGGGCTATCGGCGCGTTTGGTGATGGCGGCGGTTAGCGCGCCGCGTCCGCGCGCGATGCCCAGTGCCTGGATGACCTCTTCCGTCTTGCCGTAATCGGAAACGCCGATAACAGCGCACCTGGCGTCCAGGCGTTGCGGCGTGTTATCGCAAAATTCCCAGCCCGAATAGGCAAAACACTGCAGGCTGGAAAAACGATCGACCAGATGCTTGGCTGTCTGCGCCGCGTTCAGCGGGGAGCCGCAGGCGACAAAATAAAGCCGATCGATGCCGCGGCCAATCATCTCGTCAACAATGGCTTTGGCTTTAGGTACGTCGACGCGCAACACTTTTTCTACTTCCTGCACCATATTCTCGGTAACCAGGAAATCCACGGTGCTTTTATCCACATTTAACATACTGCTTTCTCCAGACAGGACTTAACGGGCGGTCAATACCGCGGTTTAAAGGGGGTCGGACGCCGACATACGCTTATTGCGCCGCTCCCAGAAGGCGTAGGCGGGCAGCCCGGTGGCGATGACAATCACCGCGCAGATCAGGCCGGGGACCGGCGCCCAGACAAAGGTGGAGGCCACCAGGATCATGCTTGAGGCCAGGGCGATAAATGTCATCAGGCCAAATGCCGGGGTGCGCCATAACGGGTTATAGTCAGCGCGCCGGCGACACCAGATGATGGAACCGAAGGTCAGCGTGTTCTTAAAACACATCACCAGCGTGAAATAACCAAGCAGGCTGGTCAGATCGGAGACATAGATAAAAAAGATACCCAGCGCGCATTGCAGGATAATAGAGATATCCGGCGTCTGGTATTTGGGATGGACATGGGCGAAACACTGGAAAAATAGCTTATCCCTGGCCATGGCATATTCCAGTCGCGGCTGGTACATCACGCAGCTCGACAGCGAACCCAGGATGACGATAACCGCAGTGATAGCGACAAATGTGCCGGCGACGGCGCCAAGGGAGGGCAGGTAGGTTAAGGCGTCGGAAATCGGCGTACCGGAGGATGCCAGCTTGTCGAAGGGCATCAGCCCGGTTATCACCAGCGCCAGCAGTGAATAAATCACCAGCACCAGCAGGCAGGAGCCAATCAGCGCCCTGGGCATGGTTTTCCCTGGATTCTTTATCTCGCCGGTCATATAACAAATCGAGGCCATGCCGGTATAGGACCAACTGGTGGCGGAAATGCCGGCCAGCAGCGCCATCAGGCCCGCGCCGACGCCCGCCGTCGCGCCCAAGGATTCCGGTGCGGCGATAAGGTTTTCGCCGCGAATATAAAAAATGCCCAGGCCGATGACAATCGCGAACGGAATGATTTTAGCGATAGTAATAAGCGTCTGAAACGTCGCCCCACCCTCTACCGAGCGCAGGTGAAGCAGCATAAAAAGCAGGATCAGGGCGGTGGCCAGCGCCTTGCCTGCCAGGGGGTCAATGGGGACGATAAAGTTGAGGTTGCTGACAATGGCCAGGGCCATGATGGAAAGCGAGGGCGCATCGTTAGCCCAGAAGCTCGTCCAGCCTGATAAGAACGCCAGCGGCCGGCTGCCGGCCTTTTTCAGGTAAATATAGTCCGCACCGTTTTCTGGGTATGCGGTGGACAGTTCGGCGTAAACGCACATTTGCGGGATGACGATCAGCCCGCCGATGATAAAGGCGGCAATGGTCAGCAGCGGCGTTCCTGCGGCTTTCGCCACTTCGCCGACGGAAACGAAAATCCCCGAACCGACGGTGGTTCCTACCGCAATGGCTAACACGGCCCAAAAGCCGAGTTTCCTCTGTAGTTCTTTAACGTCCATAAAAATTACCTTCTCGTTGTAGGGCGAGGTTTTTGCCGACGGATAACGGCGTTTGGTCATCACCAGGCTTTTTTTGCTATTGCAGTTTCGGGGTCTTCATTCGCTGGGTTGAGGGTTTTTATACATCAGCGGATGGATTCCGTTTCGCATCTCTGTATGATGACATATGATGAATATAACAACATATGATGAATTGGATTCGCTACGCCGATCACAAAATGCGGAAATGAATACAAAGAAAGCGCGCGGGGGTTGCCTGGCCGCTTGGCGCAGGAAGCTGCGGACAAGGGACGGCGGTTGCGTTAAGCTTGCCGGATGAATCCTTGCGTCCCGTCCTGTAACGAGGTGAACCGTGCCGGAATGTCCATTGCAATACATCATCAATGCCCGCCTGCCCCAGCGGGAAGGCCTGTGGCGCATTAGCGTCGAGCAGGGGCGTTTCGCGCGGATCACCGCCGCGCCGGAGACTCCGCCCGCCGACGCCGGGGAGGCGCCGGGAACGCTGGACGCCGGAGGCGGCCTGGTTATTCCGCCCTTTGTCGAGCCGCATATTCATCTCGATACCACCCAGACCGCCGGCGACCCCCACTGGAACCAGTCCGGCACGCTGTTCGAGGGCATTGAACGCTGGGCGGAGCGTAAAGCGCAGCTGACCCACGAGGACGTAAAACGGCGCGCATGGCAAACGCTTAAATGGCAAATTGCCAACGGCATTCAACACGTGCGTACCCATATCGACGTTTCCGATCCCACGCTGACGGCGCTCAGGGCGATGCTTGAGGTCAAGCGCGAGGCGGCGCCCTGGGTGGACTTGCAACTGGTGGCGTTTCCGCAGGAAGGCATTTTGTCTTATCCGCGCGGCGGGGAACTGCTGGAGGAGGCGTTGCGTCTGGGCGCCGATGTGGTGGGCGCTATCCCGCATTTCGAGTTTACCCGCGAGTACGGCGTGGAGTCGCTGCATACAGCGTTCGCCCTGGCGCTGAAATACGACCGGCTGGTGGACGTGCACTGCGATGAAATCGACGATGAGCAGTCGCGCTTCGTGGAAACCGTCGCGGCGCTGGCGCACCGCGACGGCATGGGCGCGCGCGTAACCGCCAGCCATACCACGGCGATGCATTCCTATAACGGCGCCTATACCGCGCGCCTGTTCCGGCTGCTGAAGCTTTCAGGCATCAATTTTGTCGCCAACCCGCTGGTGAATATCCATTTGCAGGGCCGGTTTGACGATTATCCCAAACGGCGGGGGGTCACGCGGGTCAAGGAGCTGATGGCGGCGGGCATCAATGTCTGTTTCGGCCACGACGATGTGTTTGATCCCTGGTATCCGCTCGGTACCGGCAATATGCTGCAGGTGCTGCATATGGGCCTGCATATCTGCCAGCTGATGGGGTATGAGCAAATTAACCGGGGCCTGGAGCTGATTACCGTTAACAGCGCCCGCGCTATGCACCTTGATGATTACGGTATCCAGGAAGGCAACAGCGCCAATCTGGTGATCCTGCCGGCGGAAAACGGTTTTGACGCGGTGCGCCGGCAAACCGCGCCGCGCTACGTGATCCGCCGGGGCAGGGTGATTGCCCAGACGCTGCCGTCGCAGGCGACGCTGTTTCTCGACGGCCCCGCGGAAAAGGTCGATTTCACGCGGTGACGCTGCTGGTTCAAGCCGTCACGTCGGCCAACTGCCGTTTAATCGTCTCGCCGATTTTTTTGATCGCCGCCTCGATTTCCGCCGTGAGCTGGGTGGCGTAGGTGAGGCGAAAACAATGGCGGTATTTGCCGGAGGCCGAGAAAATCGGTCCTACGGCAATTTGTATTCCCCCTTTTTCCAACTGCCGGTTCAGCCTGAGGGAATCAAAGTGCTCCGGCAGTTCGATCCACATTAAAAATCCTCCCTGGGGCCGGCTGACGCGGGTCTCCGGCGGAAAATAGGTCTTGACCCAGTCGGTCATGATATCGCAGTTAAGCTGGTAGCGGGCGCGCATGCGCCGCAAATGCTTCTGGTAATCGCCCTGGCGCACAAACTCGGCCACCGCCAGCTGGGGTTGCAACGCGGTGGCGCCGGTGCCGATATACTTCATATGAATCACTTTTTCCATATAGCGGCCGGGCACGATCCAGCCGACCCGCAGGCCCGGCGCCAGGGTTTTGGAAAATGAGCTGCACAACAGCACGCGGCCGTCGTCGTCAAAGGATTTAATGGTGTGCGGACGCGGATAACGGTAGGCCAGATCGCCATAGACATCGTCCTCGATAATCGGCGTATCGTAGCGCGCCGCCAGATTCAGCAGCGCCTGCTTGTACGCGTCCGGCATAATATAACCCAGTGGATTATTGCAATTGGGCGTGACCTGGATGGCCTTGATCGGCCATTGTTCCAGCGCCAGTTCCAGCGCGTCAAGACTGATGCCGGTCACCGGGTCGGTGGGGATTTCCAGCGCTTTGATGCCGAAGGCCTTCAGCGTCTGGGTCACGCCATGGAAACTGGGCGAATCCACCGCCACGATATCCCCGGGCTGGCATAACGCGTGAATGGCGATCGACAGCGCCTCGTGGCAGCCGGTGGTGATCATGATATCGTCGGGCAGCGCCAGGCAACCGCTGTCCACCAGCAGCCGGGCGATTTGCTCGCGCAGCGCCGGGGCGCCGCTGATATCGCCGTAGGTCATGCCGCGTAGGTCCGGATGCAGGGCGATGCGGCTTAACTGTCTGGTCAGCGGTCTTAACGTGGGCGAACTGATATCCGGCATACCCGGCCCCAGATGCACCATGCCGTCAACCGGATCGGATCGCAGCAGCTTAAGCACCAGATCCCATTGGGATATTTCCACCGGCCGCTGCGCCGGGCGGCACATGGCCGGCAGCGCGGCCGGTTCATGCTGCTGGCTGACAAAATAACCTGATTTCGGCCGCGCCTCGATCAGCCGCCGTTCCTCCAATACCCGGTACGCCTGTTGCACGGTGCTGATACTTACCTCATGCTCCAGGCTCAGGGCGCGCACCGAGGGCAACCGCTGACCGCAGGTATATAGCCCCTGCTCAATACGTTCGCCGATGATACCGGCCAGGTTGTCATAACGCGTCATATCGCCCTCATACAGGTTAAATTTTCTAAGTAAAAAGCAATACAGAATGGACGAAATCTAAGCATTACAGCGCTGATTATTATTATTTGTATGGTGAAAATACCGGATTTCTGAATCTGTACGGTATCAGCATACCGTTGCATGATAGTTCCATCAACCGACGAGGAGGAACCATCATGAAAAACACGTTAAAAATAGGCCGGACCCTTCCCCTGGACGTAAAGCCGCGCCACGCCGTCGGTCAGAATCCGCTGGTTGCGTTCTACCACCGGTTCACCGACTGGCAGCGGCGGCGGCGCAACCGCCTGATCTTAAGCGCCCTGAGTGACGATCAGCTGAAGGATATCGGACTTTCACGCAGCGAAGTCGCGTATCGGGACGAAAAAAAATAAGTTATTGATAAAGGATTTCTATCACAAGGACTGAATGAACCATGACCAATACCATTGCCGAACTAAGCGCCTTTTGCCTGTACGCGTTTGTCACGTCCATCACCCCCGGACCCAATAATGCCATGTTGGCCAGTTCCGGGGTGAATTTCGGTTTTTACCGTACCTTGCCCCATATTTTCGGCGTTAGCTGCGGGCTGTGCTTGATGATACTGGCCATCGGCCTGGGACTGGAGCGGTTGTTCCAGCTCTATCCCATGCTGTTTCCCCTGGTCAGGGTGAGCGGCGCCTGTTACCTGGTCTATCTCGCGTGGCGCATCGCCAACGCCGTGGCGCCGTCGGGCGGCCTGAGCGGCGCGGCCGTGCCGTTGGGCTACTGGGGCGCGGTGGTTTTTCAATGGCTGAATCCCAAAACCTGGCTGATGGCGATAGGCGCCGTCACCGCCTATGCCCCGCTGCAATATCATTTTCGCGATATTGTGCTGATCGCCCTGATTTTTACCCTGATCAACGCTCCCTGCGTCAGCGCCTGGGCGGCCTTCGGCAGCATGTTGAAAAACAGGCTCGGCCAGTCGCACCGGCAGATGATGTTCAATCGCCTGATGGCCGCGACGCTGGTCTTGTCGCTCTATCCACTGCTGGTGCGCTAGTCCCTGCCCGGGCCAGGCATGCGCGTGGCCAGCCGGTTATTCGCCCGCGTGTCCGTGCAGCCTATGGCGGGTGACGAAACCCAGCGACAGGCACAAGACGAACACGGCGAGATACAACGCATTGGCGGTTATGAGCGCGAATTTTACCCCCAGATGCGCGACGATAGGGCCGGTAACCACAAATGTCAGCATGGTGCCGATGGTGCCGCAGGTGAGAATGGTGTTCACCAGTTTGGGAGAGGTCACCCGGGTTTGCTGCGAGCCAAGGGTGATAATGGTGGTATAAATGGCGCTGGAAACAAACCCCAGCCCCAGCAGGTAATAATGCAGATGTTCCCCATGGCCGGAGGTGATAAACAGATACATCAGGACGGCGGACAGCGCGGCCAGCAGGGTAACGATGCGCTGTAAATCCACATGGCGCAGTACCGCGCTGAAAAACCACATGCCGACCATATACGCCGTCCAGAAATTACCCACCAGCCCGCCGGCCTGCTCGATATCCATGCCGAAGCTGTGGGTCGCGTATTCAGGCACCCAGGCGATAAAACCCAACTGCCCCAGGATATAACACAGCGCGGCGGCCGACAGCAGCAGTACCCCTGCGCCCCATTTTTCCCGGGCCGGCGGCACGGCCAGCGGATCCCCCGCGCGGTCTTTCTTGCCCAGCACCGGAAATTCGCTCAGCAGCGTCAGGATAAAAATGGCCACGTACAGCAGGCCGATACAGGCGTACACCCAATACCAGGTAATATGGCGCGCCAGCAGCACGCCGGCCAGGATGGGGAATACCGCCCCGGCCATACTGAAAAACGAGTCGGTAAACAGCAGGCGCGAACCCCTCTGCCGTCCCGTGTAAAGGTAAGCGATGAGATAAGTGCCGATGGACATGGTAATGCCGCTCACCACGCCCAGGACAAACATCGACAGCGAAAACAGCGCCAGGGTATGCCCGCTCATCAGGCCGGCGATGGCGAGCACCATCAGCGCGAAGCCGAAAATCAGCTGGCGTTTGAGCGGGATAATCTCCATCAGCCAGGCGTTCAGGAAAATCGCCAGCAAAATACCGGAGTTGAGAAAAGTGAAGGTGGCGCTCATGGCCGAAACGGGGACCTGAAAATACGCGGCAATATTGCTTAACACCACGCCGGTGACAATCACCAACGCGCCGGTCAATCCGTACGAAAAAAAACTAATCCACGTTAGCAGCAGTCGATTTTTGTTATTCATCATTGGCCTGTTAAATGTCGACGCCCGACCGGCTTGCCGCCCGCCGGCATCATTGTTGCCTTACTGTTACCGATTGGGCACAAATACTATCATGGCGATTTATGCCGTGGACATAAAAGTCGCCCCGCCGGACATTTTCAGCGATTTTTGCAATATCTGTTTAACGGCGGTAGACCCATCCCGCCCGCGCGGGAGGTCCTTCCCGGCGACGATATAAAACCTGTTACGTAAAAAACGGTAAATGGGTAGCGTAAGCGCGGCCCGCTCTTTAGAATCAGAGCCCTTCCTGTTGCCCATGTATTAAAAAGGAACCCTTCATGCTGAAACGAAACCTGGCCACCGCCGCACTGGTTTTCTCCCTGGCGGCGGCTTCTTGCCCGGTGTTCGCCGCCGGTCAGGACACCCATGTACTGCTGACGACCTCGGCGGGGAATATTGAGCTGGCGCTGGATAATCAAAAAGCGCCGGTGGCGGTGAAAAACTTTGTCGATTATGTGAACAGCGGCTTTTACAACAACACCATCTTCCATCGCGTCATCCCCGGTTTTATGGTCCAGGGCGGCGGTTTCAACCAGGATCTGACGCAAAAGACCACCCAGGCGCCGATAAAAAACGAAGCGGATAACGGCCTGCGCAACCTGCGCGGCGCCGTCGCTATGGCCCGCACCAACGACAAGGACAGCGCCACCAGCCAGTTCTTTATCAACGTTGCCGATAATGCGTTCCTCGATCATGGCCAGCGTGATTTCGGTTATGCCGTGTTCGGCAAAGTGGTCAAGGGGATGGATGTGGCCGATAAAATTGCCCAGGTGCCGACCAAAAACGTCGGGCCTTACCAGAATGTGCCGGTAAAACCGGTGACCATCCTGTCCGCTAAAATTATGCCATAATCCCCGCCGCGGCCAGCTTAACGGGAAAGGTCGCCATGGCCTTTCCCCGGCGGCCCGTCGCCGTCGTCCGCGCCTCGCTTCCCGGCGAACCCGCCAATGCCGGTTATACTTCATGTTATTACCTCAAGGTCGCAGCCAGGAGGCATGACATGAAAAAAATGACTGAAAAACAAAAAGCCAGGTTGTTCCAGCAACGCCGCAATGAGAATTTCCACGCCAGCAACCGCCTCGAAGGTTTTACCGCCGAACCGGTTACCCTGACGGCGCAAGAGGCCTTGCTGCGCATTGACGAGCTCAGGAGGCATTATGAACGATAAATTCGGCGACGGACGCGATCCCTATTTTTATCCCGGCCTCCCGGTATTGGCCAACCGGCTTAATATTCATGAGTCCGCCGGCCTGCGCGAGGCCGAACTGGCGCTAACCGGGCTGCGCGCCGCGACGATAGAACTGGGGCCGCCAAAGAGGGGACTGCCCTGGCTATGCGCCCTGCATCGCCAGTTGTTCCAGGATGTTTACGACTGGGCCGGGCAGTTGCGCACGGTTGATATCTATCAAAATGAAACCCGCTATTGCCATTTTGCCTACCTGGAAAAGGAGGGCAACGCGGTGATGCAGCGTTTGGAGGATGAAGACTATCTGCGCGGGTTGTCCCTGGACGCAATCGTGCCGCGCCTGGCGCAATATTATGCCGACATCAATATGCTGCACCCGTTCCGGGAAGGCAACGGACGGGCGCAGCGGGTCTTCTTTGAGCAGTTGATTATCCATGCCGGTTACGACGTGCGCTGGCGGCCCATCGAACGGGAGGAGTGGCTGGCGGCCAATGAAGCCGGCGCCTTTGGCGACACGGGACCCCTGGCCGCCCTGTTTGCCCGCGTGGTCGCCGAACCGGGCGAGCCCGATTAAGCCTGCCGGCGCCGCGTTGATTATCCGCCGGGACGCAGGTCGATGCTGTCGACGCGATCGGGATAAAACGCCACGTAATCCTTAATGGCGGCGACGGCCTCATGGGGCGATTCGTAGCTCCATACGGCATTGCGCGAGCGCAGTCCGCCCGGCGTTATGCTGTAGTACGCGCAATCGCCTTTATACGGGCAATAGGTGGCATGGTCGGTCCTTTCCAGCAGCGTCATGTCCACATCGGCGCGCGGGATATAATGCACCGGCGGATAGTCCGCTTCGCGCAGGGTCAGCGACTTTCGGCTGTCGGCGACGGTATGGCCGCCGACGGACACCACGATGCGCTGCGGGTTGGGCTCAATGGTGATCGGATGATCGGGACCTGGTATTTTAACGGGTTTGGTATTCATAACGGTATTACCTCGGTGCGTTATCGTGACGTCCGGGGGACCCGCCGCAATAAACCGCGGCGGGGGTATCCGGCCTGTGACCGGCCATGGCGTACTATCGCAGCCTACGCCTTTGCGCGTGCGGCGTGTTACCGCCAGTGCTCCCTAGCCTTTACTCTCCCGGCAAGCAGGCTGCGGCCTCGGCCACCGGCAGGATGCACGCAAGCCACGTGAAGCCGCGCCGCCGCCCCGAAGGCGTTGTTTACGCCGTCTGTTGATGCTGTTCCTCGCGGCGCTGATGCTGCCACATCGCCGCGTAGCGGCCGTTTTGCGCCAGCAGCGCGCCATGGCGTCCGCGCTCGGCGATGGCGCCGTCCTCCAGCACGAGAATCTCGTCGGCATCGACGATAGTGGACAGCCGGTGGGCGATGATAAGGGTGGTATGATCGCGGCTGACCTCGCGCAGATGCGTCTGGATCTCGCGTTCGGTCTGGGTATCAAGTGCGCTGGTGGCTTCGTCGTAGACCAGGATGGCGGGATTTTTCAGCACCGTGCGGGCGATGGCCACCCGCTGCTTTTCACCGCCGGACAGTTTTAGGCCCCGTTCGCCGACGCGGGTCTCGTAGCCGTCGGGCAGGCTGACAATAAAATCATGGATATGCGCCAGCCTGGCGGCCCGCTCGATTTCGGCAAACGTGGCGTCGGTATTGCCATAGCCGATGTTATAGCGCAGGGTATCGTTAAACAGCACGGTATCCTGCGGCACGATGCCGATGGCACGGTGCAGGCTCGCCTGGGTAACGTCGCGGATATCCTGCCCGTCCACGGTGATGGCGCCGGCATCGACATCATAAAAACGAAACAGCAGGCGCGACAGCGTGGATTTGCCCGCGCCCGACGCGCCGACCACCGCCACGGTTTTCCCCGCCGGAATGGTAAATGTGATATTGCCCAGGATGGGGCGGCGCGCGTCATATCCGAAACCGACGGCGTTGAACGCCACTTCCCCGCGGGTAACGCGCAGCGGCGCGGCGCCAGGGCGATCTTCAATTTCTCTTTCCAGCGTGAGCAGATCAAACATATTATCCATATCGATCAGCGCCTGGCGTATTTCCGCATAAATAAAACCAAAAAAATTCAGCGGCTGATACAACTGCAGCAGATAAGCGTTAACCAGTACAAAGTCGCCCAGGGTCATGGTGCCCTGGGTAATGCCGCGCGCCGCCATGGCCATCATCGTGACCAAACCGACGGAAATCACCGCCGTCTGGCCAATGCTCAGCACCGTAAAGCTGAATTGGTTTTTAATGGCGGCGCGCTCATACAGCCGACGCGAGCTGTCAAAGCGCTGGCACTCGAACGCCTCATTGCCGAAATATTTCACGGTCTCGTAATTAAGCAGGCTGTCGAGGGATTTATTACTGGCGTCGGCATTGGCCTGGTTTAATTCGCGGCGAAAGCGGGTACGCCATCCCACCGCCGTAATGGTAAACAGGATATACGCGCCGACGGTGGCCATAATCGCCACCGCGAACCAGATGTTCAGCAGCCGCCACATAATGGCCGCCACCAGGCTGATTTCAAATAAGATGGGCACGATGGAGAACAGTACGCGCGACAGCACCGTCGAGACCGCCTGGGTTCCCCGCTCGATGGACAGGGACAACCCGCCGGTGCGCCGTTCCAGATGAAAACGCAGGCTTAGGGCATGCAGCTGGCGGAAAACGCGCAGGCCCAGCAGCCGGGTGGCGTTTTGGCTGACATAGATAAACATCACGTTGCGCAGTTCATCAAATAACGATGCGCAGACCCGCGCCAGACCGTAGGCGAGGATAAGCCCGATGGGCACGGCCAGCAGCCGCGCCTGGTCGCCGCCCAGCCGGTCGACGATGGCTTTATAGGCCAGCGGCACCAGCGACGTGCCGACCTTGGCCACGATCATAAACAGCAGCGCCGCCACCAGATAGTAGCGCAGCTTAGGGTTATTCTTGGGCCACAGGTAAGGCAGCAGTATTTTCAGCGGCTTATAACGGTGCATGCGTTGTTTTTTTATCCCTGACGATATGACAATATGGCCGGTAGCCTGCGGGCGGGCGTCGGGTGAATATCACACAGGTCCTGATCTCCTGTCCAGGCAAAGGACGCTATCCTGTGTGGCTGGCGGGGCACGGGCCGCTATCTAAAATGCATCCTGTTGTTATTCAATAAAAATCTATTTACCAGTAGGATATACCGGCGATGTTGCTGCTTATCGATAACTATGACTCCTTTACCTACAACCTGTACCAATATTTTTGCGAGCTGGGCGCGCAGGTAGAGGTATGGCGCCACGACCGGTTGCAACTGGCCGATATCGAGCGCATGGCCCCGCGGCAACTGGTGATTTCCCCGGGTCCCGGCACCCCCGACGAGGCCGGCATTTCATTGGCGGCCATTCGTCATTTTGCCGGCAGGATACCTATACTCGGCGTCTGTCTGGGTCATCAGGCCATTGCGCAGGCTTTCGGCGCCCGCATCGTGCGCGCAAACCAGGTGATGCACGGCAAAACCTCCGCCATTACCCATGACGGCCGCGGCGTCTTCGCCGGGCTGGCCCTGCCGCTGACGGTCACCCGCTACCATTCCCTGGTGATCGACCGCGCCGGCTTGCCCGATTGCCTGGAGGCGACCGCCTGGAGTCTGCGCGACGGCGCGCGGGATGAAATTATGGGCATCCGTCATCGAACCCTGCCGCTTGAAGGTGTACAGTTTCATCCTGAAAGCGTGCTCAGCGAGCAGGGGCATCAACTCCTGGCGAACTTTCTTGCGTGTTAGCCGATCGGCATGTTGATATAGCATTAACGGACAAGGCCACGGGCAGCGGCTTTTTTTCGCTCTGATAGTGATAAAACGATTGCACTGGAGTGATTTTTTATTCATATTTTATGACTATAATATCACTTCTTGATTTGTTGCGGACCGGGTAATTACATATGAATACAGATAATAGCGCAGTAACGCGGGAAACTTTCGACCAGGTTATTCTGCCGGTTTATGCACCGGCGCAGTTTATTCCGGTCCGGGGCAAGGGCAGCCGGGTATGGGACCAGGACGGAAAGGAATATATTGATTTCTCCGGCGGCATTGCCGTCACTGCGCTGGGACATTGCCACCCGGCGCTGGTCGCGGCGCTGAAAGCCCAGGGCGAAACCCTATGGCACACCAGCAACGTCTTTACCAACGAACCGGCGCTGCGCCTGGCGCGCAAGCTGATTAACGCCACCTTTGCCGACCGGGTGTTTTTTGCCAACTCGGGCGGCGAGGCCAATGAAGCGGCGTTTAAGCTGGCGCGTCACTACGCCATTACCCGCCACAGCCCCTATAAAACCAAAATCATCGCTTTTCATAACGCGTTCCACGGCCGCACGCTGTTTACCGTTACCGTGGGCGGGCAACCAAAATATTCCGACGGCTTCGGGCCAAAACCGGCGGATATCGTCCATGTGCCTTTTAACGATCTGGCGGCCGTCAAGGCGGTGATGGATGATCATACCTGCGCCGTGGTGGTGGAGCCGATTCAGGGTGAAGGGGGCATTATGCCCGCCACGCCGGAATTCCTGCAGGGCCTGCGCGATCTGTGCGACCAAAATCAGGCGCTGCTGGTGATGGACGAAGTGCAGTGCGGCATGGGGCGCACCGGCAAGCTGTTTACCTATATGCACTATGGCGTAACGCCGGATATTCTGACCACCGCCAAGGCGCTGGGCGGCGGTTTCCCCATCAGCGCCATGCTGACTACGGAAGAGATCGCCTCGGTGATGAAAGTGGGCACCCACGGCACCACCTATGGCGGCAATCCCCTGGCCTGCGCGGTATCCGAGGCGGCGCTGGATGTGATTAACCAGCCGGAAGTCCTGGCGGGCATTAACGAAAGGCACGATCGTTTCGTCAGCGCGCTCCAGGCGATTGACGACAAATATCAGGTATTTTCGGATGTGCGCGGCATGGGCCTGCTGCTGGGCGCCGAACTGCGGCCGCAGTTCCATGGCCGGGCGCGCGAGTTCCTGCACGCCAGCGCCGCGCAGGGCCTGATGATCCTCAACGCCGGTCCGGACGTCATCCGTTTCGCGCCGTCGCTGGTGGTGGAGTTCGCCGATATCGAACAGGGCATGGCCCGGTTTGAACAGGCGGTGGCGCAGGTTATCGCCGCCAAACCCTAAGGCGCGCGGCGGGAGACTAATGGCTTAACCGGCGCGCCAGCCAGTTGCCGTGCTGCGGCCGCTGGCGCCAGGCTACCGATGAAATCGTATGCATCACGCCCAGATGGAACAGAATACGCCGCAGATGGCGTTCCATCAGGGTGCCGGGCAGCTCCGGCGTTTCGCCGGCGGCGTCCATCACCGGGCTGTCTGAGCTTGGGCCGTCATATTCCAGCCGTTGCTGGCAGCGCTGCAGCGCCACCTCGCAAGAGGCCAGGTACTTTTGCGCCAGCGTCGGCGTCAGCATGTAGTGATCCCGCGCCAGGATGGTCATGGCATTGATGTGCTCGACGATGAACTGGCTATGGGTCACCCATAAACGCATATCGGTCAGATAGCGCGAATTAAACGCCGGCTCCCGCATCGCCTGGCTAAGCGACGTAAACAGCGCGTTGTGCGCCTGGTTGACCTTCATGCGCGCGTAGGCCAGCGCCGCCGGCTCGGGGGCGGGTTGCAGCAGCAGTCGCAGCGCGTCCTGGTCCCGCTCCAGCGCCAGATGGGCGTTTTTGCGCAGCATACCGCTTTGCCACTGCGGCCATAACCACAGCATGCCGCCGAACGCCAGCATACAGCCGATCAGCGTATCCACCAGCCTGGGCACCAGGAAATGCGCGCCGTTCAGCGACAGTAGCTGCAACGTATACACCGCGGTCACCGTCATGCCGATCATCGCCAGGCCGTAATTTTTGCGCAACACCAGGTAAGACGCCAGCGTCAGGAACAACATGCACAGCAATACCGTGCCGTCGCTCAGCCTGAATTGCAGCGTGCCGGCGGCAATCACCAACCCCGCCAACGTGCCCAGGGCCCGATGCTGGATCCGCACCCGGGTGGCGTTATAGCCGTTCTGGCTGACAAACATCACCGTCATTAAAATCCAGTAGGGTTTGGGGAGATCCAATACCAGCCCCAGGCTGCTGCCGATGGCCAGCATAATCCCAAGCCTTGCCGCGCTGCGCAGCGCCATGGATTTAAAGGAACAGTAGCTGACCAGCGCATGCCAAAACGACAGCCGCTGCTGGTTGTCGGCCATCAGGTCGCGGCGGTAAAGCGGGCGCTGGGTACGCAGCAGCCGGGCGATACGGCTGAAATGGTAATAACAAAACTGTCCGACCGGATTATCCGGATGCCGGTCGGCAATTTTTTCCAGGGCCGACAGCGCGGTGGCCATGTTAAAACGCCCCGGCTGCCGGTGATAGAGAATATCATCCGCCAGTACCCGCAACCGCGCGGCAATCAGCCGGGCGTTATAGCGGATAACCGCCTCGGCGTGGCTTTGCGCCACCAGTTTTTGTACTTCGTCCGGCTGGTGCAGGCTGACGGCGATATGCTCCTGCAAATCCAGCGCCACCTGGAAAGAACGCAGCAGGCGTTTGTACTGCAGCTGATCATTGGCCGACAGCATATAAAGCTGCTGGTATACCTGGGCAATCAGATCAATCACCGCCTGCTGGCGGGCAAACAGCGGCGGCAGGGCGGTTTCCGGATCGGTATGCTGTGTCAGCAGGGTATATTTCGCCTCGATATAATCCGCCAGCTCCCGATACAGCAGGCTAAGCGATTCCCGCATCGGCTGCTCCTTCCACAACCGGAACCACAGGGCGTTGAACAGCCCGTACCAGGCGGTGCCGGCAATATACAGCAGCGGCGGCACGGCGGGCGGCACATTGCCGGCCAGCCCCAGGGTAAAGATGGCGGCGATAAGCGCGGCGGGCAATAAACGGCCGTGCAGCGGGCTGATTTCACCGGTAACGCCGAACAGCAGCGCCAGGCCGAGCATCACCAAGGGCAACGGCACCGGCACGGCCAACAGCACCTGGATCAGCACGCTGCTCAGCGCGAACAGCACGCCGCCGACGGCCAGTCGCTTGAAAAACCGTTTATGCAGGGTATCGAGGCCGGCGATATTGCAGCAGGCAGGGACCAACGAAAACAGCAGGCCGTTTTGCAAGCTGCCGAATAACAGGCCGGCGGCCACCGGCAGGCATAGCACGATGGTTTGCCGCAGGGCATAGTTTACTTCAGGGTGGTAGATTAACCGGCGCCACATACTGTCAGCAAAAAAAGCGTGGTACGAAGCACCACGCCTGTATAACGGGGCTATCAGCGCGTGCCGTAAACAACAATGGTTTTACCGTGCGCGGATATAAGATTTTGATCTTCGAGCATTTTAAGAATACGTCCTACCGTCTCGCGGGAACAGCCGACAATCTGGCCGATTTCCTGACGGGTGATTTTTATCTGCATGCCGTCGGGGTGGGTCATGGCGTCGGGTTGTTTCGCCAGGTTCAACAGGGTTTGCGCTATGCGTCCGGTAACGTCCAGGAATGCCAGGTTGCCGACTTTTTCCGACGTTACCTGTAAACGACTGGCCATTTGCGCCGACAGGCGCATCAGGATATCCGGATTCACCTGAATCAGCTGCCGGAATTTTTTATACGAAATCTCGGCGACTTCACAGGCGGTTTTCGCCCGTACCCAGGCACTGCGTTCCTGACCTTCCTCGAATAGGCCGAGCTCACCGATGAAATCTCCCTGGTTAAGATAGGAGAGAATCATCTCTTTGCCTTCTTCATCCTTAATCAGCACCGCCACGGCGCCCTTAACGATGTAGTAAAGCGTTTCAGCCTTTTCACCCTGATGTATAAGTGTACTCTTCGATGGATACTTATGAATATGGCAATGAGACAGGAACCATTCGAGAGTCGGGTCTGTTTGCGGTTTGCCGAGAACCATTCGCTGTTATCCTCTTTTGTCATCGCTATCCCAGGTTCGGGACATCGTATTCCCTGTTACGGCGCTTGTATTATTCACTCTGACTCCGCGTTTAAACGGAGCGACGTAAGGGAACTTATTAGGGTCTGGTAATGTGATGTTCCGATCGATCTCTTGCCCTTTCATTATCATGAGGCCGATCCAGCCTTGTTTTTAGCATAGGTTTGAAGCAGTGTCTTCTGTTGTCTTGCTTCAGCATGAAGTATGTTCAGTAACATTGCCAGTTTTCCAACAAAAATGTAGTCTGCTGGAAAGCTTTTCATCAGGAGTATCATAATGCAGGCACGGGTCAAATGGGTAGAAGGGTTGTCTTTCATGGGCGAATCCGCCTCGGGCCACCAGGTTTTGATGGATGGGAACGCGGGCGAAAAAGCGCCCAGCCCAATGGAAATGGTATTGATGTCGGTCGGCGGCTGCAGCGCCATTGATGTGGTATCGATTTTACACAAAGCGCGGCAGGACGTCCGGGACTGCGAGGTCAAACTCACCTCCGAGCGCCGCGACGAGGCGCCGCGCCTGTTTACCCATATCAACCTGCATTTTATCGTCACCGGCGCCGGGCTGACCGACAAGGCGGTGGAGCGGGCGGTGACGCTATCGGCGGAAAAATACTGCTCGGTCTCACTGATGCTCGGCGCGTCGGTCAATATGACCCACAGCTTTGAAGTGCGCGACGAACACCACGCCCCAGCCGCCTAACCGGCCCGCCAACACCGCACTCCAACCCGGCGTGTTCAAGGGAGAGCGCGCCAATGGGGTCGAATCGGGCATGGTTTCTCTGCCCGACCGAGCGCCCCATGGCCCGGTATGCCCGCCAACACCGCGCTCAAACCCGGCGTGTTCAAGGGAGAGCGCGCCAATGGGGTCGAATCGGGCATGGTTTCTCTGCCCGACCGAGCGCCCCATGGCACGGTATGCCCGCCAACACCGCAGCGAATCCTGGCGTGTTCAAGGGAAAGCATGCCGATGGGGCCGAATCGGGCGTGGTGTTCCCGCCCGACCGAGCGCCCCACGGTATGGTAGGCCCGCCAACACCGCACTCAAACCCGGCGTGTTCAAGGGAGAGCATGCCGATGGGGTCGAATCGGGCGTGGTGTTCCCGCCCGACCGAGTGCCCCACGGTATGGTAGGCCCGCCAACACCGCAGCGAATCCTGGCGTGTTTAAGGGAGAGCATGCCGATGGGGTCGAATCGGGCGTGGTGTTCCCGCCCGACCGAGCGCCCCACGGTATGCTAGGCCCGCCAACACCGCAGCGAATCCTGGCGTGTTCAAGGGAAAGCATGCCGATGGGGCCGAATCGGGCGTAGTGTTCCCACCCGAGGCCTCGAGTTTACTTAATTTCCTTTCCTTCCAGCAACTGCTGTACCAGCGGCCCCATTATCAGCTCCATCGCCAGCCCCATCTTGCCCCCGGGCACCACCAGCGTATTAATATTGGAAATAAAGGAGCCTTGCAGCATCGCCAGCAGGTAAGGCAGGTCGATATGCGCCAGGCTACGGAAATGAATAACGACAAAACTTTCGTCAAGTGAGGGAATCGCCTTGGCGGCGAAAGGGTTCGACGTATCGACGGTCGGCACCCGCTGGAAATTGATATGGGTGCGGGAAAACTGCGGCGTGATGTAGTTAATATAATCCTCCATCGACCTCACCACCGAATCCATCACCGCCTCGCGCGAATGCCCCCGCTCGCCGGTATCGCGCACCAGTTTCTGGATCCACTCCAGGTTGACGATGGGCACCACGCCCACCAGCAAATCCACGTGCTTCGCCACGTCATGGCTATCGGTTACCACGCCGCCGTGCAGCCCCTCGTAAAATAACACGTCCGTCGGTTCCGGCAACGCCTGCCAGGGCGTAAAGGTACCGGGGATCTGGTTATACGGCACCGCCTCGTCATACGTATGCAGATATTTACGCGACTGGCCGCGGCCGGTATCGCCATACTGATGAAACGTATGCTCCAGCAGGCCAAAGTTATTGGCGTCCGGACCAAAGTAGCTGATATGGCGCCCTAAATCCCGCGCCTTGCGGATCGCCATATCCATTTCCGGCCGGGTAAAGTGATGAAAGCTGTCACCCTCCAGTTCGGCGGCGTGGATATTCAACTGCTGGAATATTTTACGAAACGCCAGGCTGGTGGTGGTGGTGCCCGCACCGCTGGAACCGGTAACGGCAATAATGGGGTGTTTTGTCGACATGGTAACCCTACGCTTGGTTGAATTGCGGCGTGAAGAAGTGCGCCCGGCATCAAGGCCCAGAAGTGAGTGTTAGCATATTTAGCGCTTAGGGGCCAGGGGCTTCGCTATTCGCCCGGCGTATCTCCGGCCTGGTCATTAAACCGGCCGCGCGGCATGATATTGATATTTTCATGCAGTTCCGACCAGACCACCACCGCCTCGCCGCTTATCAACTGGCGTTTTACATCCTCGACCTTTTGCGCCAGTGATTTCTCCTGCTCGCCATAATCGGTGCCCTCACGCAGTACAAAGGACTCGATCAGGTTATAGAGCGTGTCAGGATCGATTTGTTCCCAGGGAATAATCACGATATTGTGTCCCGATAGTCAATAAATCAAGGTGTTGAGTAAATTTCACCTGTTATGCCTTGTACATCCCCGTGCGCACTGGTAGCTTCATACGCGTTATTTTACGGGGAGCCGCCAAAACGTGGAACTGAGTCTTTTTCTGTCAATGCTGGGGTTTCTCTGGGTGGCCGCCATTACCCCTGGCCCTAATAATATGCTGCTTACCGCCTCGGGCGCCAATTTTGGCTTCTGGCGCTCGATGCCGCTGATGATCGGCATCATGCTCGGCATGCAATGTATCCTGCTGCTGGTGGCCTTCGGCATCGGCGGCCTGATCACGCTTTATCCGTCCCTGCATTTTATGCTGAAGGTGGCGGGCAGCCTTTACCTGCTGTGGCTGGCCTGGAAAATAGCCACCGCCGCCTATGAAAAACTGGAAACCGACGCGCCGCCCCCCCGGCCCATTCCCTTCTACCAGGGCGGCCTGCTGCAATTCCTTAATCCCAAGGCCTGGCTGATGGCGCTGGGCGCGGTGGCCAGCTTCAGCCTGAGCGGCAGCGCCTATATCACCTCCGTCGGCGCCATCAGCGTCGGCATCGTCAGCGTCAATATCGTCTCCGGCGTTATCTGGCTCGGCTTCGGCACCCTTATCGGCCGGCTGCTGCGCAGCAAACGCGCCTGGATCGCTTTTAACGTCGCCATGGGCCTGCTGACGGCGGCCTGCGTATTGCTGATCTGGCGCTGACGCGCTTATTGCGACTCGAACTCCCGGGTCAGGGTCTCCAACTGTTCCTGGGCGTCCAGCCACGCCATTTCCGCCTCTTCCAGCTGCGATTTAACCTTGGCCTGCTGTTGCAGGGCCAGGGCCAGGTCCGCTTTACGGCTGATATCATACAGCGCCGCGTCGGCCAGTCCGGCCTCGATGGCCGCCAGCTCCGCGCCACGTTTTTCCATTTGCTGTTCATAACGGGTAATGGACTTGCGCAACGGCTGGGTCTGATTGCGGAAATCCGCCTCGCGCCGCTTCTGGTCTTTCCTGGCCTGAGCATTATTGGTCTGCGGCGCCGGGGTCTCGGTATCATTGCCGTCCTGCGCCGCCGCCTGGCGCTGCTGATCCACCAGCCACTGCTGGTAATCCTCCACATCGCCGTCAAACGATGCGACGCGCCCGTCATGCACCAGATAAAATTCATCGGTGGTGGAACGCAGTAAATGCCGGTCATGGGACACCACCACCAGCGCGCCGTCGAAATCTATCAGCGCTTCGGTCAGCGCCTGGCGCATATCCAGATCCAGATGGTTGGTCGGTTCATCGAGCAGCAGAAGGTTGGGACGCTGCCAGACAATCAGCGCCAGCACCAGCCGGGCCTTTTCGCCGCCGGAAAAACGCGCGGTCGGTTCGGTCACCTTATCGCCCCGGAAACCAAACCCGCCCAGATAATCGCGCAGCGCCTGCTCATACTCCTGCGGCGCCAGCCGGATCATATGCGCCAGCGGCGATTCGTCGGCGCGCAGGAACTCCAGCTGATGCTGGGCGAAATAACCCAGCTTGATGCCTTTCGCCAGGCCGATGGTGCCGGACTGCGGCTCAAGGGTGCCGGCCAGCAGCTTGATAAGCGTCGACTTGCCGGCGCCGTTGCGTCCGAGCAGGCCGATGCGCGAACCGGGCACCAGGTTAAGCTTGATGGAATTAAGAATGGTGCGCCCGCCATAACCGGCGCTGACTTTCTCCATGCTCAGCAGGGGGCTCGGCAGGCTTTCCGGAGTACGGAACTTGAACTGGAAGGGATTATCCACATGGGCCGGGGCGATCAGCTCCATCCGCTCAAGCATCTTGATCCGGCTTTGCGCCTGCTTGGCCTTGGTGGCCTGGGCACGGAAACGGTCGATATAATGCTGCAAATGGGCCACTTTTTCCTGCTGGTGCTGGAACAGCGACTGCTGTTGCGCCAGCTTGGTCACCCGCTGCTGCTCAAACGACGAGTAGTTGCCGGTATATTCGTTCAACGTCTGCTGTTCAATATGCAGGATTTTATTTACGATAGGATCGAGAAAATCCCGGTCATGGGAAATCAGAATCAGCGTACCGTCATAATTCTTCAGCCATTTTTCCAGCCAGATGACTGCATCCAGATCCAAGTGGTTGGTCGGTTCATCAAGCAACAGCAAATCGGAGCGGCAGATCAGCGCCTGCGCCAGGTTAAGGCGCATACGCCAGCCGCCGGAAAAATCCCGCACCGGCTGTTGCAATTGATCCTGGCTGAACCCCAGCCCGTGCAGCAGGCTCGAGGCGCGCGGCCGAATGGTCCATGCCTCGATAACGTCCAGCTTGCCGTGCACGGTGGCGATGGCGTGGCCGTCGTTTTTCTCGTTGGCGAGCTGGAGGTCGGCTTCCAGCTGGCGATACTCGCGATCGCCGTCGATAACATACTCCAGCGCCGGCACGTCAAGGGCCGGCGTCTCCTGGTTAACCCAGGCCATCGACCAGTTGGCGGGGAAGGTCACGCTGCCGGCGTCGCAGCCGAGTTCATGCTTCAGCAATGCCAATAATGTTGATTTGCCGCAGCCGTTCTTGCCGACGAGTCCGACCTTTTGCCCGGGATTCACCGTGGCGGTGGCGTTATCCAGCAGTACGTTGGTACCGCGGCGAATTTGCAGTGAGGAGAAGACAATCATAAAGCGCCATAGTTTGAGAGTATGTTAAATTAACATTATTGAATGCTATCCAGGATAACCTGTCCTGGTTTCAACTTTGCGAAGCATGGTAGCGGAAAAGCCGCGCCCTGACGACGCTTTGGAGGGGAATTGATCGCGCAGCCACCCAAAGTTTTGTTGTTGTATGCCCATCCGGAATCACAGGATTCGGTTGCCAACCGGATTTTGCTGCAGGCGGCATCGTCGCTCGAGCATGTCACCGTACATGATCTTTACGCCTTTTATCCGGATTTTTTTATTGATATTCACCACGAACAGCAATTATTGCGTGAACATCAGGTCATTGTGTTCCAGCACCCGCTTTATACTTACAGCTGCCCGGCATTATTGAAAGAGTGGCTCGACCGGGTGCTGGCGCGCGGATTTGCCAGCGGCATCGGCGGCGACGCCCTGGCGGGGAAATACTGGCGAACGGTTATCACCACCGGCGAACCGGAGGGCGCTTATCTTAACCGCGGCTACAGCCGCTACGGCATGGAGGATATTCTACGCCCGTTCGAATTGACCGCCACCATGTGCCGCATGCATTGGGTGCGCCCGCAGGTGATCTATTGGGCCAGAAGGCTGGATCCCGTCGTATTGGCGCGCCATGCCGGCGAATACGCCCAATGGCTGAAAGAGCCGCTTAACGAAAGGGGACAACGCATTGGATAGCAGTCCGTCGTTTTTGACCGCCGTGGTGCTGTTTTTATTCGCCGCCGTCGTTGCGGTGCCCATAGCCCAGCGCCTGGGCATAGGCGCGGTGATCGGCTACCTTGCGGCGGGTATCGCCATCGGCCCCTGGGGGCTGGGTTTTATCCGCGATGTGGACGAAATCCTGCACTTCTCCGAACTTGGGGTGGTGTTCCTGATGTTTATCATCGGCCTGGAGCTGAATCCGTCGAAGCTATGGGAACTGAGGCGATCGATCTTCGGCGTCGGCGCCGCGCAGCTTTTCTTTACCGCGTTGCTGCTGGGCGGGGCTCTTTACCTGACCCATGCCACCTGGCAATCGGCGCTGATTGGCGGCATCGGCCTGGCCATGTCGTCCACCGCCATCGCGCTGCAGCTGATGCGCGACAAAGGCATGAACCGCAATGAAGGCGGCCAGCTCGGCTTTTCCGTCCTGCTGTTCCAGGATATGGCGGTAATCCCCACGTTATCCCTCATCCCTATCCTGGCCGGCGGCGGCAGCGAACCGAGCGATTGGATGAAAATCGGCATGAAGGTGGCGGCGTTTTTTATCATGCTGGTGGGCGGGCGCTACCTGCTGCGGCCGCTGTTCCGTTATGTCGCCATGGCTAATGTGCGCGAGGTGTTTACCGCCGCCTCGCTCATGGTGGTGCTGGGCGCGGCGCTGTTTATGGATATGCTCGGATTATCCATGGCGCTGGGCACCTTTATCGCCGGCGTGCTGCTGGCGGAGAGTGAATACCGCCATGAGCTGGAGATCGCCATCGAGCCGTTCAAGGGATTACTGCTCGGCCTGTTTTTCATCTCGGTGGGCATGGCGCTCAACCTGGGCATTTTATATGTCCACTTGCTGACCGTGGTGGCCGGCCTGGCGGTCCTGGTGCTGGTCAAAGGGACGGTATTGTATATCCTGGCGCGGATATCCGGTCTGCGCAGCTCGGTGCGGCTACAGTTCGCCGGCGTGCTAAGCCAGGGCGGGGAATTCGCCTTTGTCCTGTTTTCCGCCGCCGGCGCGCAAAAAATCCTCTCGCCCGATCAGCTGGCCCTGCTGCTGGTCACCGTGACGCTGTCGATGATTACCACCCCCTTATTAATGCAACTCATCGATCTTATCCTGGTCCGACGTTACAATGCCCAGGACGAGGAGGGTGAAAAACCCTTCGTCGACGATGACGAGCCGCAGGTGATCATCGTGGGTTTCGGCCGTTTCGGCCAGGTGATAGGCCGCCTGCTGATGGCCAATAAGATGCGGATTACGGTACTTGAGCGCGATATCAGTGCGGTAAGCCTGATGCGCAGCTATGGTTATAAGGTGTATTACGGCGATGCCACCGAGCTTGAGTTGCTGCGCGCCGCCGGGGCGGAGAAAGCAAAAGCCATCGTGGTCGCCGCCAATACGCCGGAAGACAACATGACCATCGTGCACCTGTGCCAGCAGCATTTCCCGCACCTGAAGATACTGGCGCGGGCGCGGGGCCGCGTCGAGGCCCATGAGCTGCTGCTGGCCGGGGTGAATCAATTTTCGCGGGAAACTTTTTCCAGCGCGCTGGATCTGGGCCGCAAGGCGTTGTTGGAACTGGGGATGCATCCCCACCAGGCCTATCGCGCCCAGCAGCATTTCCGCCGCATCGATACCCGCATGCTGCGGGAGCTGATGCCGCAGCTGCAGGGGGATGTGGCGCAAATATCCCGCGTCAAGGAGGCCCGGCGCGAGCTGGAGGATATCTTCCAGCGCGAAATGCAGCATGAACGTCGCCAGCTTGACGGCTGGGAAGATAACCATCCGCAGGGAGATAAACACCATGACGGCAAAGCGTAAACGTTTTATTGCCGGCGCGGTATGCCCCGAGTGCCAGGCGAAGGATACCCTGGCGGTCTGGCAGGACCAGGGGACGGATAACGTCATTTGTGTAAAGTGCGGTTTTACTCAGCGCCAAACCGACCCGGCGGCTGCGGATAAAACGCCGGCAAAGGATCGCATTATCGGTATTTTTGATCCGGAGTAGCCTTATACCCTCAATTTTTTTAAGCTGAAGGATACATGCGCGTAAATTTTCGTTAGAATCTGCGCCAATTCAGTTTCCAACGGTAGGAGATATCATGAAAGTAGCAAAAGACCTGGTGGTCAGCCTGGCTTACCAGGTACGGACAGAAGATGGCGTGTTGGTCGATGAGTCTCCGGTGAGTGCGCCGTTGGACTATCTCCATGGGCATGGTTCTTTGATCTCGGGCCTGGAAAATGCCCTGGACGGCCACGATGAGGGCGATAGCTTTGATGTGCATATCGTTGCCGACGATGCCTACGGTCATTACGACGACAACCTGGTGCAGCGCGTCCCGAAAGAGGTGTTCATGGGCGTCGAGGAACTTGAGGTCGGCATGCGTTTCCTGGCCGAGACCGATCAAGGCCCGGTGCCGGTTGAAATTACCGAAGTCGACGGCGACCATGTGGTGGTGGACGGCAACCACATGCTGGCCGGCCAGGATTTGAACTTCCACGTCGAGGTGCTGGCTATTCGCGAAGCGACGGCGGAAGAACTGGCCCACGGCCATGTTCACGGCGAACACGATCACGAGCATGAAGGCCATGACCACGATCACGGCGGCGACTGCTGCGGCGGCCACGGCCATGACCACGAGCACAAAGGCGGCGGATGCGGCGGCAATGGCGGCTGCGGTTGCCACTAAACCCGGTTCGCTCGGACCCCGATAGCCGATGGGGCGGGTTTTTCCGCCCCGTTTTATTGGTTATTCAACGAATTAATTAAAATTAATAGTGCGGCGGCGGCGTCTCTTCCGATTGAGACGCGATAATCGAGGTTTGCTGCGTGCGCAGTTTCTCCGACAATAAGCGCAGTTGCTCCTGCAGCCTGCCGATATCCCGTTGATGCGCGACGACGGTCTGATTCAGTTCATCTATCGTGACTTCCTGGAACGCAAGCCGGCCTTCCAGCAAATCAAGACGTTGTTCCAATTGGGATAACTCCATAGTGTCTCCTCCTCTCAATACCGTTTATCATGGAATAGGGGCGATCGCGTCGGCCCGACCTCATACCCGGATTAAGCTGCGACAACAACCAGGTGTTATTCTATCGGTAAATGACGATAAATGCCCGCCGAAAGCCTATTATATGCCCGCGTCACCGAACCAGGCTTCAATGGCGCCGCTAAAAAAGAAACTTCTTGACGTAAAAAAAGTCTTAGAAAGACTCAATTCATCGGGATAGCGATTGTGTTGTGTTTACGCTCACGGCTATAGTATCGGCTTAACTTAGTTATCGACCTTGGGACAAGATAGCCCAGGCTATGGAGATATGGATGAAATCACTGTTTAAAGTCACGCTGTTGGCTACCACCATGGCGCTAGCCCTCAATGCTGCCCAGGTAATGGCCGCGGATAGCACCGCAGCGGCTGATGCCCCCGCCGCGGCTGGCACCACAGCGACCGCTCCGGCAACTGCTCCGGCCAACGCCACCTCGGACAAATTCAAAAGCAGCGAGGAACAGGCTGCTTACGCGTTAGGCGCCTCATTGGGTCGGTACATGGACAACTCCCTGAAGGAACAGGAAAAGTTAGGCATCAAGCTGGATAAAGATCAGCTGATCGCCGGTGTTCAGGACGCTTTTGGCAACAAGAGCAAGCTGACTGACGAAGAAATCGAGGCTACTCTCCAGAGCTTCGAGGCGCGCGTGAAAGAAGCCGCCCAGGCCAAAATGGAGCAGGAAGCCAAGGACAACGCCGAAAAAGGCGATAAATTCCGCGCCGACTACGCCAAGCAAAAAGGCGTGAAGAAAACGGCCAGCGGTGTTCTGTACAAAGTTGAAAAACCGGGTACCGGCAAAGCGCCGACCAATAGCGATACCGTGGTGGTCAACTACAAGGGTACGCTGGCCGACGGTACGGAATTCGACAACTCCTACAAACGCGGCGAACCTCTGTCATTCCGTCTTGACGGCGTCATCCCCGGCTGGACCGAAGGCCTGAAAGAGATCCACAAAGGCGGCAAGATCGAGTTGGTGATTCCGCCGGAACAGGCGTATGGCAAAACCGGCGTCCCGGGAATCCCAGCCAACTCCACCCTGATTTTCGACGTGGAACTGCTGGATATTAAACCGGCGGCTAAGGCTGCCGAAGGCGAAAAGCCGGCGGCTGAAGCACCGGCCGGCGCGGCTGAAACCACTAAATAACCACACTGCCGGCGCGTAAAACGCGTTGCCAGTGATGAAGGGCGGTGGCTGTCTCAACAGCCACCGCCCTTTTTTATTAACGCCTTCCCGCCGGAAAACCGGGCATGCCAGCCAAAAAAAGCGCGTTATAGCGCTTTTGGCGGCCAATAAGTTGTAAAAATCTGTCCAAACACAAGGACAGCGTTTTAAATCATTTGCTAGACTAGCGACCGGTAAATACAACTGACAGCCGAGTTTGTCCAGGGATGCGGGCAGGCTCGCTTTAACGGGTGGTGTCTGCATATGTCTACTTCTCTTCCGACCCCAGAATTCAACGAACTGGATGTTTTGGACGAACGGCCATTCAGCCCGGTTGATCATGAAATACTGGCATCCTACGAAGCCGTGGTGGATGGACTGGCGATGCTTATCGGCGAACACTGCGAAATCGTGCTGCATTCCCTGGAAGATTTGAAAAGCTCCGCCGTGCGCATCGCCAACGGCGAACACACCGGACGCAAAATCGGCTCGCCCATTTCCGACCTGGCCCTG
The DNA here is from genome assembly GCF_046352915.1 of Sodalis sp. C49. NCBI lineage: Bacteria > Pseudomonadati > Pseudomonadota > Gammaproteobacteria > Enterobacterales > Bruguierivoracaceae > Sodalis > Sodalis sp. C49. The sequence goes on from NZ_CP163303.1 coordinate 4,202,350, forward strand.
CGCATGCTGCATGACATGGCGGGCGAGGACAGCAGCGTGTCGAAAGCCTACTTTACCCGGGCCAAAAGCGGCGTGCTGATGAAATCCGTCACCATCGCCATTCGCAACCGCGAACAACGGGTCATCGGCCTGCTGTGCATCAATATGAATCTTGACGTGCCCTTTTCCCAAATCATGCAAACCTTTGTCCCGCCGGAAGCCCAGGAAAACGCCACCTCGGTCAATTTCGCGTCTTCGGTGGACGACCTGGTGGCGCAAACCCTTGAGTTCACCATCGAGGAAGTCAATGCCGATCGCGGCGTGTCCAACAACGCCAAGAACCGCCAGATTGTGCTTAACCTGTATGAAAAGGGCATTTTCGATATCAAGGACGCCATCAACCAGGTGGCGGATCGGCTGAATATTTCCAAACATACGGTCTATTTGTATATCCGCCAGTTTAAAAGCGGTGATTTCCTGGGATTGGATCGGTGAGCCTGCGTTACTGCCTGATGGTCGGCGGGCCGGCCTACGGCACGCAGCAGTCCAGCAGCGCCCTGCAGTTTGCACGGGCCTTGCTGGCCGCAGGCCACCGGATCAACAGCATTTTTTTTTATCAGGACGGCGTCTATAACGCCAATCGCCATACGTCCCCGGCCGGCGACGAGGTGGATATCGTGCGCGCCTGGCAGCAGCTTGGCCTGGAGCATCAGGTGCCGTTGGATGTATGTGTCTCCGCGGCGTTGCGCCGGGGCGTGACGGACGGGGCGCAGGATGCGCCGCCGGCACCGGAGCAGGGCAACCTGCAGCCGGGTTTTACCCTGAGCGGCCTGGGCACGCTGGCGCAGGCCGTGCTTGAGTGCGATCGGTTTATCCAGTTTTAAGGTGCCCTGATGAAACGCCTTGCCTTTGTTTTTACCCATGGCCCCCACGGCGACGCGTCTGGACGGGAAGGACTGGATGCGCTGCTGGCCGCATCGGCGCTAACCGATGAGATCGGCGTGTTTTTTATTGGCGATGGCGTCCTGTTGCTATTGCCGCAGCAGCGGCCGGCGGAAATCCTGGCGCGCAATTTCATCCCCACCTTCGGCGTATTGCCGATTTACGATATCACGCGTTTTTACCTCTGCGCGGAGTCCCTGGCGGAGCGCGGGCTGGCCGGCGCCACGGGCTGGGTGCTCGACGCCGAGGTGTTGCCCGCCGCGCGCTGGCGCGAGCGCTTGTCCGCTTTTGATACTGTCTTGACCTTCTGAGCCGGGAAAACGCCATGCTTTATACCCTTAGCCGCTCCCCTTACGCCCGCGACCTGCCGGCGCTGCTGCTTACCGCCCGCAGGGGCGACGATCTGCTGCTGATACAGGACGGCGTGATAGCCGGGCTGGCGGGAACCGCCGCGCTGGAGCGGCTTATCGCCTCGCCGCTCGGGTTGTATGCCCTTGACGCCGACGTTGCCGCCCGCGGCCTGCTTGCTCATTTTTCGGACAAAATCACCCTGATAAGCTATACTGGGTTTGTCGCGCTGACGGTAAAACAATCGCAACAAATGGCATGGTAAGCAGGGCGCTACCCTCTGAATTGCGCCTTGCGGCAAGGCGGTCAAGGGAACGCATTGCGATCAGCGTACAGCGATAAGGGAGGGGGATAAACGAACGCAGCCGATGCATCCGCAGCGCGAAAGATAGCGGGTATATTGTATATTTCTTGACACCCTCACCCGTCGGCCATAAAATTCTGCGTCCTCGTTCTTTGCCTTGCGGCTTAACGAGGCGATTTATTACGTGTTTACGAAGCAAAAACCAGGAGTTTTATCGAATGGCAACAATTAACCAGCTGGTACGCAAGCCACGCACCATGAAGGTTGCTAAAAGCAACGTTCCGGCGCTGGAAGCATGCCCGCAAAAACGTGGCGTATGTACCCGCGTATATACCACCACCCCGAAAAAACCGAACTCCGCGCTGCGTAAAGTATGCCGTGTTCGTCTGACTAACGGTTTTGAAGTCACTTCCTATATCGGCGGTGAAGGCCATAACCTGCAGGAACACTCCGTGATCCTGATCCGTGGCGGTCGTGTAAAAGACCTTCCCGGTGTGCGTTACCACACCGTTCGCGGTGCGCTCGACTGCTCAGGCGTTAAAGACCGTAAGCAGGGCCGCTCCAAATACGGCGTGAAGAAGCCCAAGTCTTAATGGTTCTCCGTTAAGTAAGGCCAAACATTTTATTATTAATGTCAAAGAACTCATTGAGTTTTGGACAATCCTGAATTAACAACGGAGTTATCCCATGCCACGTCGTCGCGTCATTGGTCAACGTAAAATCCTGCCGGATCCTAAGTTCGGATCCGAGCTGTTGGCAAAATTTGTCAATATCCTGATGGTAGATGGTAAAAAATCTACTGCCGAAGCAATTGTCTATACCGCGCTGGAGACCCTGGCTCAGCGTTCCGGTAAAGGACATCTGGAAGCTTTCGAAGTAGCTCTGGACAACGTGCGCCCGACTGTCGAAGTCAAGTCCCGTCGCGTTGGTGGTTCTACTTATCAGGTGCCAGTAGAAGTTCGTCCGGTCCGTCGTAATGCCCTGGCAATGCGTTGGATCGTTGAAGCTGCTCGTAAACGCGGTGATAAATCTATGGCCCTGCGCCTGGCGAACGAACTTTCCGATGCAGCAGAAAATAAAGGCACTGCTGTTAAGAAACGTGAAGACGTTCACCGTATGGCAGATGCCAACAAGGCGTTCGCCCACTACCGCTGGTAATTATGCCGCTGTAGTCATGCTAACCAGGTGGGCGTGCGGACAGCTCGCCCTTCCTGGGTTAGCTCGAATAGAACGCCCCAGTAATCGAGGATACAAATGGCTCGTATAACACCAATTGTGCGTTATCGTAATATCGGTATCAGTGCGCACATCGACGCCGGTAAAACCACCACCACTGAACGTATTCTGTTCTATACCGGTGTAAACCATAAAATCGGTGAAGTCCACGATGGCGCTGCCACCATGGACTGGATGGAACAGGAACAAGAGCGCGGAATTACCATTACGTCCGCGGCGACCACCTGTTTCTGGTCCGGTATGGCTAAACAGTTTGATGCCCATCGCATCAACATCATCGACACCCCGGGACACGTTGACTTCACCATCGAAGTAGAACGTTCCATGCGTGTGCTTGATGGCGCGGTCATGGTTTACTGTGCGGTAGGCGGTGTGCAACCTCAGTCCGAAACCGTGTGGCGCCAGGCCAACAAATATAAAGTTCCGCGTATCGCGTTCGTGAATAAAATGGACCGTATGGGTGCGAACTACCTGCGCGTTGTTGAACAGCTGAAAACCCGTCTGGCCGCTAATCCGGTTCCGATCCAGCTGGCCATCGGCGCCGAAGAAAAATTCACCGGCGTTGTCGATCTGGTGAAGATGAAAGCCATCAACTGGAGTGAGGCCGATCAGGGCATCAGCTTCGAATACGAAGAGATCCCGGCTGAACTGCAGGAACTGGCGCAGAAGTGGCATCAACATATGGTTGAATCCGCGGCTGAAGCCAATGACGAGCTGATGGATAAATACCTCGGCGGCGAAGAACTGACCGAAGCAGAAATCAAGATGGGTCTGCGTCAACGCGTGCTGAACAACGAAATCATCCTGGTTACCTGCGGTTCTGCGTTTAAGAACAAAGGCGTACAGGCGATGCTGGATGCGGTAATCGAATACCTGCCGGCACCGACCGACGTTCAGGCCATCAACGGCGTGCTGGAAGACGGCGAGACCCATGCCGAACGCCATTCAAGCGATGACGAACCCTTTTCGGCGCTGGCGTTTAAAATCGCCACCGACCCGTTCGTGGGCAACCTGACCTTCTTCCGCGTTTATTCCGGTGTGGTTAACTCCGGCGATACCGTGCTGAACTCCGTTAAAGACAAACGTGAGCGTTTTGGCCGTATCGTGCAGATGCATGCCAACAAACGTGAAGAAATCAAGGAAGTCCGCGCCGGCGATATCGCCGCTGCGATTGGCTTGAAAGATGTGACCACCGGCGATACGCTGTGCGATCAGAGCAAGCCGATCATCCTGGAACGCATGGAGTTCCCGGAACCGGTTATCTCTGTGGCTGTAGAACCGAAAACCAAGGCCGACCAGGAAAAAATGGGTCTAGCCCTGGGCCGTCTGGCGCAGGAAGATCCGTCTTTCCGCGTCTGGACCGATGAAGAGTCCGGTCAGACCATCATCGCAGGTATGGGCGAGCTGCATCTCGAAATACTCGTCGATCGTATGCGTCGCGAGTTCAACGTTGAAGCTAACGTCGGTAAACCGCAGGTAGCGTACCGCGAAACCATCCGCAATACTGTTGAGCAAGAAGGCAAGTTTGTTCGTCAGTCCGGTGGTCGCGGTCAGTTCGGTCACATCTGGTTGCGTATCGAACCGATGGAACCAGGTGGTAAAGGCTACGAATTCCTTAATGAAATCGTCGGCGGCGTGGTTCCAAAAGAATACGTGCCCGCGGTGGATAAAGGCGTCCAGGAACAGCTGAAAAACGGCGTTCTGGCCGGATATCCGATTGTGGACGTCCGTGTTGCGGCCTTCGATGGTTCATACCACGAAGTCGACTCCTCGGAAATGGCGTTTAAAATTGCCGGTTCCATGGCGTTTAAAGAAGGCTTCATGAAAGCGAAACCAGTTCTGCTGGAACCTATCATGAAAGTTGAAGTTGAAACGCCTGAAGACTACATGGGTGACGTTATCGGTGACTTGAACCGTCGTCGCGGCATGATCGACGGCATGGAAGATACTGCGACCGGCAAGACCGTTCGTGCGCAGGTCCCCTTGTCTGAAATGTTTGGATATGCTACAGATCTGCGTTCACAGACTCAGGGCCGTGCTTCTTACTCCATGGAGTTCCTGAAGTACAATGAAGCACCGAACAATGTTGCTCAGGCCATTATCGAAGCCCGTAAAGCCGGTAAATAAGCTTTAGGGTCTACAATTAATATCCCGTGCTCTCTCCAATGGGGGAGAGCATAAGAGTAAGGAATATAGCCGTGTCTAAAGAAAAGTTCCAACGTACAAAACCGCACGTTAACGTCGGCACCATCGGTCACGTCGACCATGGTAAAACCACCCTGACCGCCGCCATCACCACCGTGCTGGCCAAAGCTTACGGCGGCAGCGCCCGTGCCTTCGATCAGATCGACAACGCACCGGAAGAAAAAGCCCGTGGTATCACCATCAACACGTCCCACGTTGAATACGATACCCCGGCCCGCCACTACGCGCACGTAGACTGCCCGGGACACGCCGACTATGTGAAAAACATGATCACCGGCGCCGCCCAGATGGATGGCGCAATCCTGGTGGTTGCCGCAACCGACGGCCCGATGCCGCAGACCCGCGAACACATCCTGCTGGCTCGCCAGGTAGGCGTTCCTTACATCATCGTCTTCATGAACAAATGCGACATGGTCGATGACGAAGAACTGCTGGAACTGGTTGAAATGGAAGTGCGCGAACTGCTGTCCCAGTACGACTTCCCAGGCGACGACACCCCGGTAATCCGTGGTTCCGCGCTGAAAGCACTGGAAGGCGACGAAGCCTGGACCTCTAAAATCATCGAACTGGCCGAAGCCCTGGATACCTACATTCCGGAACCGGTACGTGCGATTGACAAGCCGTTCCTGCTGCCTATCGAAGACGTATTCTCCATCTCCGGCCGCGGCACCGTGGTAACCGGTCGTGTGGAACGCGGCATCGTTAAAGTGGGCGAAGAAGTTGAAATCGTCGGCATCAAAGCCACCATCAAGACCACTTGTACCGGCGTTGAAATGTTCCGTAAACTGCTGGACGAAGGCCGTGCCGGTGAAAACGTCGGCGTCCTGCTGCGCGGCACCAAGCGTGACGACGTGGAACGCGGCCAGGTACTGGCTAAACCGGGTTCAATCCACCCGCATACCCAGTTCGAATCCGAAGTCTACATCCTGTCCAAGGATGAAGGCGGCCGTCATACGCCGTTCTTCAAAGGCTACCGTCCTCAGTTCTACTTCCGTACCACTGACGTGACCGGTACCATCGAACTGCCGGAAGGCGTGGAAATGGTTATGCCTGGCGACAACATCAAAATGGTTGTTAACCTGATTGCCCCGATCGCCATGGACGACGGCCTGCGTTTCGCTATTCGCGAAGGCGGCCGTACCGTTGGCGCCGGCGTGGTTGCCAAGGTTATCGCGTAAGACATTTCCGTTTTATGCAAAAAAGGGCGCCTTGGCGCCCTTTTTTTATTTGCTGCAAAAAGAAGCGGTTATTTACCGGCGACGGATATTTACAAAACAAAAATAGTTCTGCTATTGAAATGACACTCGTTCTCATTTAAATTATGCCTAATTTGATTTTAATGAGTATGAAAAATGTACGTTTGTTTGTGTAATGCGGTAAGCGATACTGCCATACGCAAGGCGGTAAGAAACTACCAACCGAAGACGTTTCAAGAACTTAAAAGTGTCGTGCCGGTGGCGAATAAATGCGGTAAATGCGCATGCAAGGCCCGGTTGGTTATGGAAGACGAATTACAGCAGTTAGTGCCGTTTGAAAAAATTGCATAATTAGTAGGGTTATTACCTTGATTTACTCTGACGCGGTTATATTCTGTACATTACCGCAACGGAGGAGTGAATTATGAAAGGCGATGACCAAATTATCACCCATCTCAATACCCTGCTTGGCAACGAGCTGGTAGCCATCAATCAGTACTTCCTGCACGCCCGTATGTTTAAGAACTGGGGGCTGATGCGTCTGAACGACATTGAATACCACGAATCCATCGATGAAATGAAGCACGCCGATCGTTATATCGAGCGTATTCTTTTCCTGGAGGGACTGCCTAACCTGCAGGATCTGGGCACGCTTAACATCGGGCAAAATGTCGAGGAAATGCTGCGTTCGGATTTGAACCTGGAACTGCAGGGCGCGCAGGATCTGCGCGAAGGCATCTCTTATGCCGACAGCGTCCGGGATTATGTCACCCGCGATCTGCTGATCGAGATATTGGCGGACGAAGAGCACCATATCGATTTCCTGGAAACCGAACTGGATTTAATCAAACTGGTCGGCCTGCAGAACTATCTCCAGTCCCAGTTAAAAGATGCGGCGCAATAGGCGTCAGGCTGTTCCCCGCTAAATAATGATAAAGCAACGCCTGCGCATGATGCGACGGTTATGACCGATACGCATCGGCTCCTGGCTGCCGCGTTTCCGGCGTAACCTGGCCGCATTGTCATGTGCGGCCGGGCAGTGGCGCTAAGGGCCGATGTATATCCACCAGCCTGCCAGCGCCAGGCAGGGACCAAAGGGAATGTCTTTATCCGCCGTCCGGCGCCGCAGCCACCACGCTATCCCGGTCAGCGCCGCGCTCGCGCATAACAGCGGCAACGCTTGCCATCCCAGCCAGGCCCCCAGCCCGCTCAGCAGCTTGATATCGCCGCCGCCCAGCCCCGCGTAGCCTCTCACCCGGTAAAACACCCCGTTCAGCAGCCACAGGCCGCCGCCGCCGCACAGCGCGCCCAGCAGGCCGGCATAGAGCGATTGCGGCTCGCCAAGGGGGCTTAGCAGTCCGCACAGCAGGAAGGGCAGGGTAAGCCGGTCGGGCAGCAGCAGGGTATGATAGTCAATCCAGCTCAGCGTTAATAAAAACCAGCTGAACACCAGGCCGCTCACCAGGCGTTCCGCCGGCAGGGCGGCGAACGCCGCCAGGAACGCCAGCGCGCAGCTTGCCTCGCAGCGCCGTTTCCACATCTGGCGGGACAGCATTGTCCACGCGGCGCGGCGGGCCCCAGGCGCCGCGGAAGCCCGCTGGCCGGAGATCGCCGTAAGCCGGCCATACGCCAACCGTCCCCCGCCGGCGCAACCGCCGCCCGGCAGTGGCCCGCGCCGCGCCGCCGTGGCGCCTGGCAGCGCGCGGGCCCATCCGAGAATGCGCCGGGCGAGATGGCCCATGATGACGCCATACAAGAGCAGGCAGAAAACCGACAATACCGTTATCACGCGCGCCTTCCTTCCCTTATCCCGGCATCCCAGCTGGCATAAGCCTGCCTGAAATCGGCGCCGCCGCCCATTCTGCCCCTGCGGAAATGGAATGAGCGCCGGTTTCCGGCGTTTTTTACCGTATCGTCGCTTGCTTCATGAGCAAATTAACGTATAATGCGCGGGCTTGTCTCATAGACATAAGAAACAAGCCGACTCAATGAGTCCGCGCTGGCCGCGAAGGCGGTAAGCCAGCACACAACATCCCCGATATGGGGATAATACTGAATGATTACACTCCCCCATCAATCGAAATGGGTGCGAGGAGTAATTTTCTACGTTTATAAATAATTGGAGCTCTGGTCTCATGCAGAACCAAAGAATCCGTATCCGTTTGAAAGCGTTTGATCATCGTTTGATCGATCAATCAACCGCGGAAATAGTCGAGACTGCCAAACGTACCGGTGCTCAGGTACGGGGTCCGATCCCGCTGCCGACCCGCAAAGAGCGCTTTACCGTTCTGATTTCTCCGCACGTCAATAAAGATGCGCGCGATCAGTATGAGATTCGCACTCATAAGCGTCTGGTTGACATCGTTGAGCCAACCGAAAAAACCGTTGATGCTCTGATGCGTCTGGATCTGGCTGCTGGTGTTGATGTGCAGATCAGCCTGGGTTAATCAGGTCACCAAACGATTGAGAGGTTGAAACAATGAAGGGTTTAGTCGGTCGTAAAGTGGGCATGACTCGCATCTTCACTGAAGATGGCGTTTCCATCCCAGTAACCGTTATTGAAATCGAAGCCAACCGCGTAACTCAGGTTAAAGACCTGGACAACGACGGTTACCGCGCTATTCAGGTCACCACCGGCACCAAAAAAGCCAATCGTGTGACTAAGCCTGAAGCCGGTCACTTCGCTAAGGCAGGCGTTGAAGCCGGCCGTGGCCTGTGGGAATTCCGCGTCGAAGACGTTGCAGAAATCACTGCGGGTCAAAGCATCAGCGTCGAACTGTTCGCCGATGTGAAAAAAGTTGACGTTACCGGTACGTCCAAAGGTAAAGGATTTGCAGGCACTGTAAAGCGCTGGAACTTCCGTACCCAGGATGCTACCCATGGTAACTCCTTGTCCCACCGTGGTCATGGTTCAATCGGTCAGAACCAGACTCCGGGTAAGGTATTCAAGGGCAAGAAAATGGCAGGCCAGATGGGTAACGAGCGTGTAACCGTTCTAAGCCTGGACGTAGTACGTGTTGACGTTGAGCGCAACCTGCTGCTGGTCAAAGGCGCTGTCCCGGGAGCAACCGGCGGCGACCTGATCGTTAAACCGGCTGTCAAGGCGTAACGTCGAGGAGATAGGAATGGAATTGGTATTGAAAGACGCGCAAAGCGCGCTGACTGTTTCCGAAACTACCTTCGGGCGTGACTTCAACGAAGCGCTGGTACACCAGGTTGTTGTTGCTTATGCAGCAGGTGCCCGTCAAGGTACTCGCGCTCAGAAGACCCGTGCTGAAGTTACTGGTTCCGGTAAGAAACCATGGCGTCAGAAGGGTACCGGTCGCGCGCGTTCAGGTACGGTGAAGAGCCCAATCTGGCGTTCAGGTGGCGTAACATTTGCCGCCAAGCCGCAGGATCACAGCCAGAAGGTAAATAAGAAGATGTACCGTGGGGCGCTGAAAAGCATCCTGTCCGAGCTGGTACGTCAAGAACGTCTGATCGTCGTTGAGTCTTTTTCTGTCGAAGCGCCTAAAACCAAGCTGCTGGTACAGAAATTGAAAGACATGTCGCTTGCAGATGTGCTGATCATTACGAGCGAACTGGATGAAAACCTGTTTCTGGCCGCGCGCAATCTCTACAAAGTAGACGTTCGCGATGTCGCAGGTATTGACCCGGTTAGCCTGATCGCCTTCGACAAAGTCGTCATGACGGCTGACGCTGTGAAGCAAGTTGAGGAGATGCTGGCATGATTCGTGAAGAACGTTTGCTGAAAGTTTTGCGCGCGCCGCACGTTTCTGAAAAAGCGTCTGCAGCGATGGAAAAGCATAACACCATCGTACTCAAAGTAGCTAAAGACGCGACCAAAGCAGAAATTAAAGCCGCTGTGCATAAACTGTTTGAAGTCGAAGTCAATGACGTTCGCACCCTGATCGTTAAAGGGAAAACGAAGCGTCATGGACAGCGTATCGGTCGTCGTAGCGACTGGAAAAAAGCTTACGTCACCCTGAAGGAAGGCCAGAACATGGACTTCATCGGCGGCGCAGAGTAAGTCGGAGGAGAAGAACAATGGCAATTGTTAAATGTAAACCGACATCTCCGGGTCGTCGCCACGTAGTTAAAGTGGTCAACCCTGAGCTGCACAAGGGCAAGCCTTATGGCCCGTTGCTGGAAAAACTCACTAAATCCGGTGGACGTAACAACAATGGCCGTATCACTACGCGCCATATCGGTGGTGGTCATAAACAACAATACCGTGTTGTCGATTTTAAACGCGACAAAGACGGTATCCCGGCAATCGTAGAGCGCCTGGAATATGATCCGAACCGTTCTGCCAACATCGCTTTAGTGCTGTACAAAGACGGCGAACGTCGTTACGTACTGGCGCCGAAAGGCCTGAAAGCAGGTGACCAGATTCAGTCTGGCGTCGACGCCGCCATCAAGGCCGGCAACACCCTGCCGATGCGCAATATTCCGGTTGGTTCCACCGTGCATAACGTGGAAATGAAACCGGGTAAAGGCGGTCAGCTGGCGCGTTCCGCCGGTGCTTACGTTCAGATTGTTGCCCGTGACGGCGCTTATGTCACTCTGCGTCTTCGCTCCGGCGAAATGCGTAAAGTGCAGTCTGAATGCCGCGCAACCATGGGTGAAGTCGGTAACGCCGAACACATGCTGCGTGTACTGGGCAAAGCCGGTGCAAGCCGCTGGCGTGGTATTCGTCCGACCGTCCGCGGTACGGCGATGAACCCGGTGGATCACCCGCATGGTGGTGGTGAAGGTCGTAACTTTGGTAAGCACCCGGTCAGTCCGTGGGGCCTGCAGACCAAAGGTAAGAAGACCCGTAGTAATAAGCGTACCGATAAGTTCATCGTACGTCGCCGTAGTAAAAAATAATTAGAGGATAAACCATGCCACGTTCTCTCAAGAAAGGTCCATTCATAGACCTGCACTTGCTGAAGAAGGTAGAGAAAGCGGTGGAAAGCGGTGACAAGAAGCCTATACGCACTTGGTCCCGTCGTTCAACGATCTTTCCAACAATGATCGGTTTGACCATCGCTGTCCATAATGGTCGTCAGCACGTACCGGTATTTGTTTCCGACGAAATGGTCGGTCACAAACTGGGTGAATTCGCGCCGACGCGTACTTATCGCGGCCATGCGGCCGACCGTAAGGCTAAAAAACGCTAAGGTAGGAGGAAGAGATGGAAACTATCGCTCAACATCGCCACGCTCGTTCTTCTGCTCAAAAGGTACGCCTGGTGGCTGACCTTATCCGCGGTAAGAAAGTGTCGCAAGCTCTGGAAGTTTTGACCTATACCAACAAGAAAGCTGCTGGTCTGGTTAAAAAAGTACTGGAGTCTGCCATTGCTAACGCTGAACACAACGATGGCGCAGATATCGATGATCTGAAAGTCGCGAAAATATTCGTCGACGCCGGCCCAAGCATGAAGCGCATTATGCCTCGTGCAAAAGGTCGGGCGGATCGCATCTTGAAGCGCACCAGCCACATCACTGTGGTTGTGTCCGATCGCTGAGACTCTGGAGACTAGCAATGGGTCAGAAAGTACATCCTAATGGTATTCGCCTGGGTATTGTCAAACCTTGGAACTCTACCTGGTACGCGAATACCAAAGAATTCGCTGACAACCTGGACAGCGACTTTAAAGTTCGTCAATTCCTGATCAAGGAACTGGCGAAGGCTTCCGTTTCTCGCATCGTTATCGAGCGTCCGGCCAAGAGCATCCGTGTGACTATTCACACCGCTCGTCCGGGCATCGTTATCGGCAAGAAAGGTGAAGACGTTGAAAAACTGCGTAAGGTCGTTGCGGATATCGCCGGCGTGCCTGCGCAGATCAATATTGCCGAAATCCGTAAACCGGAACTGGACGCGAAGCTGGTCGCTGACAGCATCTCTTCACAGCTGGAACGTCGTGTTATGTTCCGTCGTGCTATGAAGCGTGCTGTACAGAACGCCATGCGTCTGGGCGCTAAGGGTATTAAAGTTGAAGTCAGTGGTCGTCTTGGCGGCGCTGAAATCGCACGTACCGAATGGTACCGCGAAGGTCGCGTTCCGCTGCATACGCTGCGTGCGGATATCGACTACAACACCTCCGAAGCGCGCACCACTTATGGTGTCATCGGCGTAAAAGTGTGGATCTTCAAAGGTGAGATTCTGGGTGGTATGGCTGCCGTTGAACAACCGGAAAAACCGGCTGCTCAACCTAAAAAGCAGCAGCGCAAAGGCCGCAAGTAAGGAGAGTCGCTGATGTTACAACCAAAGCGTACAAAATTCCGTAAAATGCATAAGGGCCGCAACCGCGGTCTGGCTGCGGGCACGGATATTAGCTTCGGTACTTTCGGTCTGAAAGCTGTTGGCCGTGGTCGTCTGACTGCTCGTCAAATCGAAGCTGCGCGTCGTGCAATGACGCGTGCAGTTAAGCGTCAAGGTAAGATCTGGATCCGTGTATTCCCGGACAAACCGATCACCGAGAAGCCGCTTGAAGTGCGTATGGGTAAAGGTAAGGGCAACGTGGAATATTGGGTTGCCTTGATTCAACCGGGCAAAGTCCTGTATGAAATGGACGGCGTTCCGGAAGAAGTTGCCCGCGAAGCCTTCAAGCTGGCAGCAGCGAAACTGCCGATTAAAACCACCTTTGTAACTAAGACGGTGATGTAATGAAAGCAAAAGAGCTGCGTGAAAAAAGCGTTGAAGAGCTGAACACCGAGCTGTTGAACCTGTTGCGCGAGCAGTTTAACCTGCGCATGCAGGCGGCCAGTGGCCAGCTGCAACAGACACACCTGTTGTTGCAAGTGCGTCGCAATGTTGCACGCGTTAAAACGTTATTGACTGAGAAGGCGGGTGCGCAATGAGTGACAATATCCGTACTCTGCAAGGTCGCGTGATCAGCGACAAAATGGAGAAATCCATTGTCGTTGCCATCGAACGTTTTGTGAAACACCCGATTTACGGCAAATTCATCAAGCGTACGACCAAGCTGCACGTACACGACGAGAGCAATGAAAGTGGTATCGGTGACGTCGTGGAAATCCGCGAATGCCGTCCGATCTCCAAGACTAAGTCCTGGACACTTGTTCGCGTTGTAGAGAAAGCGATTCTGTAATACAGTAAGCGCGCTCCAAACAAGATAAACGGCTCAAAGCACGAGCCGTTTATTTTTTCTACCCATATCCTGAGTGCGGTGTTATAATGCTGCGCCCTGTATTATGGGGTTTTTCTTAACGACCTAATATGGGTCCTAAAGTTGTAGTTGACATTAGCGGAGCACTAACATGATCCAAGAACAGACTATGCTGAACGTGGCCGACAACTCCGGCGCGCGTCGCGTAATGTGTATCAAGGTTCTAGGTGGCTCGCACCGTCGCTACGCAGGCGTCGGCGATATCATCAAGATCACCATCAAGGAAGCAATTCCGCGTGGCAAGGTCAAAAAAGGTGATGTCCTGAAGGCGGTAGTGGTGCGCACCAAGAAGGGTGTCCGTCGCCCTGACGGTTCTGTCGTTCGCTTCGATGGTAATGCTTGTGTTTTGTTGAATAACAATAGTGAGCAACCCATCGGTACGCGTATTTTTGGGCCGGTGACTCGTGAACTGCGTACCGAAAAGTTCATGAAAATCATTTCTCTGGCACCAGAAGTACTTTAAGGAGCGAATCATGGCAGCGAAAATCCGTCGTGATGACGAAGTTATCGTGCTAACCGGCAAAGATAAAGGTAAGCGCGGTAAAGTAAAGAATGTCCTGTCTACGGGCAAGGCCATTGTTGAAGGTATCAATCTGGTTAAGAAACACCAAAAACCAGTTCCGGCTACGAACCAGCCGGGCGGCATCGTTGAACAGGAAGCGGCAATTCAGCTTTCCAACCTTGCTATCTTCAACGGTGCCTCCAACAAGGCGGACCGTGTAGGCTTTAAGATTGAAGACGGAAAAAAAGTCCGTATCTTCAAATCTAACGGCGAAACAATCAAGTAACTTGGAGTAGTACGATGGCGAAACTGCATGATTACTACAAAGACGAACTAGTCGAAAAGTTAATGAAAGAATTCGGCTATCATTCTGTCATGCAAGTCCCTCGGGTCGAGAAGATCACCCTGAACATGGGTGTTGGTGAAGCGATTGCTGATAAAAAACTGCTGGATAATGCTGCGAACGATTTAGCGGCAATTTCCGGTCAAAAACCGCTTATCACCAAGGCACGCAGATCCGTTGCGGGCTTCAAAATCCGTCAGGGCTATCCGATCGGCTGTAAAGTAACCCTGCGTGGTGAACGCATGTGGGAGTTCTTTGAGCGACTGATATCCATTGCTGTACCGCGTATTCGTGACTTCCGTGGCTTGTCCACCAAGTCGTTCGATGGTCGTGGTAACTACAGCATGGGCGTACGTGAGCAGATCATCTTCCCGGAAATCGATTATGACAAAGTCGATCGCGTTCGTGGCTTGGATATTACCATCACCACTACTGCGAAATCCGATGATGAAGGTCGTGCACTGTTGGCCGCCTTTAACTTCCCATTCCGCAAGTAAGGCAGGGTACTAATGGCTAAACAATCCATGAAAGCACGCGAAGTCAAACGCGTGAAATTAGCTGAGAAATTCTTCGCAAAGCGCGCTGAACTTAAAACCATCATCTCAAGCGTAGGTTCTTCTGATGAAGAACGTTGGGATGCGGTTCTCAAGCTGCAGACTCTGCCGCGTGATTCCAGCCCGTCTCGTCAGCGTAACCGCTGCCGCCAAACTGGTCGTCCGCATGCTTTCCTGCGGAAATTCGGGTTGAGCCGTATCAAAGTCCGTGAAACTGCCATGCGCGGTGAAATCCCGGGTCTGAGAAAGGCTAGCTGGTAATTGTCACCAATTGAATCACGGGAGTAAAGACAGATGAGCATGCAAGATCCGATCGCGGATATGCTGACCCGTATCCGTAACGGTCAAACCGCGAACAAAACAGCGGTCTCCATGCCTTCCTCCAAGCTTAAAGTGGCCATCGCCAATTTGCTGAAAGAAGAAGGCTTTATTGAAGAATTCAAAATCGAAGGCGACACCAAGCCTACGCTGGAAATCGTACTGAAGTACTTCCAGGGTAAGCCGGTTGTGGAAACCATCCAGCGTATCAGCCGTCCTGGTCTGCGTATCTATAAGAAAAAAGATGCGTTGCCGAAAGTTATGGCCGGTTTAGGTATTGCTGTTGTTTCTACCTCTAAAGGTGTCATGACTGATCGTGCGGCTCGCCAGGCTGGTCTTGGTGGCGAGATTATCTGCTACGTAGCTTAATCGGGAGGAAAACATGTCTCGTGTTGCAAAAGCACATGTCGTAGTTCCTGCCGGCGTAGAGATAAAACTCAACGGTCAGGAAATTTCGATCAAAGGTAAAAACGGCGAGCTGAGTCGTACTATCCACGACGCTGTTCATGTTAACTATGCGGACAACAACCTGACGTTTGTGCCTCGTGAAGGCGAAGCGAATGGCTGGGCCCTGGCGGGTACGACCCGTGCACTGTTGCATGCAATGATTGTCGGTGTTACTGAAGGCTTCACCAAGAAGCTGCAGCTGGTAGGCGTAGGTTATCGTGCCGCGGTAAAAGGCAATGTGGTGAATTTGGCCCTTGGCTATTCACACCCCATCGACCATGTTTTACCGGCAGGCATCACCGCTGAATGCCCGACCCAGACTGAAATCGTGCTGAAAGGCGCTGATAAGCAGGCTGTTGGGCAGATTGCGGCTGATTTGCGAGCCTATCGTCGTCCTGAGCCTTACAAAGGCAAGGGTGTCCGTTACGCCGACGAAGTCGTGCGTACCAAAGAGGCTAAGAAAAAGTAAGGTAACACTATGGATAAGAAAGCAGCTCGTATCCGTCGTGCGACCCGCGCACGCCGCAAGCTCCAAGAACTGGGCGCAACCCGCCTGGTTATACATCGTACCCCGCGCCATATTTATGCGCAGGTCATTGCCCCGAATGGTTCTGAAGTTCTGGTAGCCGCTTCTACAGTAGAAAAAGCTATCGCGGAGCAATTAAAGGGTACCGGTAATAAAGATGCCGCGACTGCTGTAGGTAAAACTATTGCAGAACGCGCTCTGGAAAAAGGCATCAAGATTGTCGCTTTTGACCGTTCCGGATTCCAATATCATGGTCGAGTCCAGGCACTGGCAGATGCTGCCCGTGAAGCTGGCCTTCAGTTCTAAGGTAGAGGTGTAAGATGGCACACACTGAGAAACAAGCTGGCGAACTGCAGGAAAAGCTTATCGCGGTAAATCGCGTTTCCAAGACCGTTAAAGGTGGCCGTATTTTTAGTTTTACCGCACTGACTGTTGTTGGTGATGGTAACGGCCGCGTAGGTTTTGGCTACGGCAAAGCACGCGAAGTTCCGGCAGCGATCCAGAAGGCGATGGAAAAAGCCCGTCGCAATATGATGAATGTCGCGCTGAACAGCGGCACCCTGCAGCATCCTGTTAAAGGTGCTCATACGGGTTCCCGTGTGTTCATGATGCCGGCTTCCCAAGGTACCGGTATTATCGCCGGTGGTGCAATGCGCGCCGTCCTGGAAGTCGCAGGGGTCCACAACGTATTAGCAAAGACCTATGGTTCCACCAACCCGATTAACGTGGTTCGTGCAACTATCGATGCCCTTGCTAACATGAAGTCCCCCGAAATGGTCGCTGCCAAGCGTGGTAAATCCGTTGAAGAAATTCTGGGGTAATTGACCATGGCACAGATGATTAAAATAACTCAGACGCGCAGTTCCATCGGTCGTCTGCCGAGACACAAGGCAACTTTGGTTGGCTTGGGCCTGCGTCGCATTGGTCACACCGTAGAGCGCGAGGATACTCCTGCTGTACGCGGTATGGTCAATTTGGTTTCCTACATGGTCAAAGTTGAGGAGTAAGAGATGCGCTTAAATACTCTGTCTCCGGCTGAGGGCTCCAAGCACGCTCCTCGGCGTGTAGGTCGCGGTATCGGTTCCGGTCTCGGTAAAACCGCAGGTCGTGGTCACAAAGGTCAGAAGTCTCGTTCTGGCGGTGGCGTACGTCGTGGGTTTGAAGGTGGCCAGATGCCTTTATACCGTCGTCTGCCCAAATTCGGCTTCACCTCGCGCAAGGCTATGGTCACGGCGGAAGTTCGCCTGTCCGAGCTGGCGCAGGTGGAAGGCGAGGTTATCGATCTCAACACGCTTAAAGCCGCTAACATTGTTGGCACCCAGATTGAATTCGCGAAAGTCATGCTTTCCGGCGAAATCAATCGCGCAGTAACCCTGCGCGGTCTGCGTGTCACCAAAGGCGCTCGTGCTGCAATCGAAGCTGCTGGCGGTACAATTGAGGAATAAGTAGCAGATGGCCAAACAACCAGGATTAGACTTTCAAAGTGCTAAAGGCGGATTAGGCGAGCTGAAACGCAGACTTTTGTTTGTTGTTGGTGCCTTGATTGTCTTCCGTATCGGCTCTTTTATTCCGATTCCTGGTATCGATGCCACTGTGCTTGCGAAATTGCTCGAACAGCAGAGAGGCACCATCATTGAAATGTTCAACATGTTCTCTGGTGGTGCGCTCAGCCGTGCTTCGATCTTCGCCTTGGGGATCATGCCGTATATTTCGGCATCGATCATTATCCAGCTGCTGACGGTTGTTCACCCGGCGCTGGCGGAGATCAAGAAAGAGGGTGAGGCTGGCCGTCGCAAGATTAGCCAGTACACCCGCTACGGCACGTTGGTATTAGGTATATTCCAGTCGATCGGTATTGCTACCGGTTTGCCGAATATGCCGGGGATGCAGGGCCTGGTGTATAATCCGGGCTTTGCGTTTTACTTTACCGCGGTGGTGAGCCTGGTCACGGGGACAATGTTCCTGATGTGGTTAGGTGAACAGATTACTGAACGAGGTATCGGCAACGGTATTTCAATCATTATCTTCGCGGGTATCGTAGCGGGCTTACCGCCGGCTATCGCCCATACCATTGAGCAAGCTCGTCAAGGCGACCTGCACTTCCTCCTGTTGCTATTGGTTGTAGTACTCGTATTTGCAGTGACGTTTTTTGTTGTTTTCGTCGAGCGTGGCCAACGGCGTATTGTCGTTAACTATGCCAAGCGTCAGCAAGGGCGTCGTGTTTATGCGGCACAGAGCACACATTTGCCGTTGAAGGTGAACATGGCCGGCGTTATACCGGCAATTTTCGCCTCCAGCATCATTCTGTTTCCGGCCACGATTGCATCATGGTTCGGCGGCGGTACCGGTTGGGGATGGCTGACAGCGATTTCACTGTATTTACAGCCTGGACAACCGCTTTATGTGTTACTCTATGCGTCTGCAATCATATTCTTCTGTTTCTTTTACACGGCATTGGTGTTTAACCCGCGCGAAACAGCAGATAACCTGAAGAAGTCCGGTGCATTTGTACCAGGCATTCGTCCGGGAGAGCAAACGGCTAAATATATTGATAAAGTAATGACCCGTCTGACCCTGGTCGGTGCGATGTACATTACGTTTATCTGCCTTATCCCGGAGTTCATGCGTGACGCAATGAAAGTTCCCTTCTATTTTGGGGGCACATCTTTATTGATTGTCGTTGTGGTGATCATGGACTTTATGGCTCAAGTGCAGACTCTGATGATGTCTAGTCAATATGAGTCCGCATTGAAGAAAGCAAACCTGAAAGGCTATAACCGCTAATCCGGCCAGCTTGAGAAGTTACGGAGAGTAAAAATGAAAGTTCGTGCTTCCGTCAAGAAGTTATGTCGTAACTGCAAAATCGTTCGTCGCCATGGCGTCGTTCGCGTAATTTGCAGCGAGCCTAAGCATAAACAACGCCAAGGCTGATAAATTCGGCATTTTTTTCTTGCAAAGTTGGGTTGAGCTGGCTAGATTAGCCAGCCAATCTTTTGTAGGTCAACGCAACATTGTTTGAGTATCCTGAAAACGGGCTTTTCAGAATGGTGTTGCCGTTTAAATTTTTAGGAGTGCATAGTGGCCCGTATAGCAGGCATTAACATTCCTGATCAAAAACATACCGTGATCGCGTTAACTTCAATCTACGGTATCGGTAAGACCCGTTCACAAAAAATTTGTGAAACCGCGGGTATTGCTGAACATGTTAAGATCAGTGAGCTGTCTGAAGAGCAGATCGACACGCTGCGTGACGCAGTTGCTAAATTTGTGGTCGAAGGTGATCTGCGCCGTGAAGTAACCCTGAGTATCAAGCGTCTTATGGACCTTGGTACCTATCGTGGTTTGCGTCATCGTCGTGGTCTTCCGGTTCGCGGTCAGCGTACCAAGACCAATGCCCGTACCCGTAAGGGTCCGCGCAAACCGATCAAGAAATAATCGGGGTGAGTAAATAATGGCTAAGGCACCTGTTCGTGCACGTAAGCGTGTTAAAAAGCAAGTTTCAGATGGCGTGGCTCATATCCATGCGTCTTTCAACAATACCATCGTTACTATTACCGATCGTCAGGGTAATGCGTTGGGTTGGGCGACGGCCGGTGGTTCCGGTTTCCGTGGTTCTCGTAAATCCACTCCTTTCGCCGCGCAGGTTGCAGCAGAACGTTGCGCTGAAGCAGTGAAAGAGTATGGCATCAAGAATCTGGAAGTTATGGTTAAAGGACCTGGTCCGGGCCGTGAGTCTACCGTTCGCGCGTTAAACGCGGCTGGTTTTCGCATCACTAATATTACTGATGTGACTCCGATCCCCCATAACGGTTGTCGTCCGCCGAAAAAGCGCCGCGTATAACGCCGCTTCTAGGTTAGTTGGAGAAAGAAAATGGCAAGATATTTGGGTCCTAAGCTCAAGCTGAGCCGTCGTGAGGGCACCGACCTATTCCTGAAGTCTGGTGTTCGTGCGATCGATTCCAAGTGTAAAATTGAACAGCCTCCTGGACAG
Source organism: Sodalis sp. C49 (assembly GCF_046352915.1). NCBI lineage: Bacteria > Pseudomonadati > Pseudomonadota > Gammaproteobacteria > Enterobacterales > Bruguierivoracaceae > Sodalis > Sodalis sp. C49. The sequence goes on from NZ_CP163303.1 coordinate 4,222,418, forward strand.
CATGGCGCGCGTAAACCGCGTCTGTCTGACTACGGGGTGCAGTTGCGTGAAAAGCAAAAAGTCCGTCGTATCTACGGCGTTCTGGAACGTCAGTTCCGCAACTACTACAAAGAAGCAGCGCGTCTTAAAGGCAATACCGGTGAAAACCTGTTGCAGTTGCTTGAAGGTCGTCTGGACAACGTTGTTTACCGTATGGGTTTTGGCGCTACTCGCGCTGAATCACGCCAATTGGTCAGCCACAAGGCGATCATGGTAAACGGCCGTGTTGTCAACATCGCTTCTTACCAGGTTACTCCGAATGACGTTGTAAGCATCCGTGAGAAAGCGAAAAAGCAATCCCGTGTTCGTGCCTCATTGGAACTGGCTGAACAGCGTGAAAAGCCGACCTGGCTTGAAGTTGACGCTGCTAAGATGGAAGGGGTGTTCAAACGTATTCCAGAACGTACCGATCTGTCTGCGGACATTAATGAACACCTGATAGTCGAGCTTTACTCTAAGTAAGGCTTAGTACCAAAGAGAGGACACAATGCAGGGTTCTGTGACAGAGTTTCTAAAACCGCGCCTGGTAGATATCGAGCAAGTCAGTTCGACGCACGCCAAGGTGACCCTTGAACCTTTAGAGCGTGGCTTCGGCCATACCCTAGGTAACGCACTGCGCCGTATTCTGCTTTCGTCGATGCCGGGTTGCGCGGTGACCGAGGTTGAGATTGATGGTGTACTGCACGAGTACAGCACCAAAGAAGGTGTACAGGAAGACATCCTGGAGATTCTGCTCAACCTGAAAGGGCTGGCGGTGAGAGTTCAAGGTAAAGATGACGTTATCCTTACTCTGAATAAATCTGGCATTGGCCCTGTAACCGCAGCCGACATCACCCATGATGGGGATGTCGAAATCGTCAAGCCGCAGCATGTGCTGTGTCACCTGACCGATGAAAACGCATCGATTAATATGCGTATCAAAGTTCAGCGTGGTCGTGGTTACGTGCCGGCTTCTGCCCGAATTCATTCGGAAGAAGATGAGCGCCCAATTGGTCGTTTGCTGGTCGACGCATGCTATAGCCCTGTAGAGCGTATCGCCTACAATGTTGAAGCTGCACGCGTTGAACAGCGTACCGACCTGGACAAGCTGGTCATCGAAATGGAAACCAATGGCACGATCGATCCTGAAGAGGCGATCCGCCGCGCGGCAACCATCCTGGCTGAACAACTTGAAGCTTTTGTTGATTTACGTGATGTACGTCAACCAGAAGTTAAAGAAGAAAAACCAGAATTCGACCCGATCCTGCTGCGCCCAGTTGACGATCTGGAATTGACTGTCCGCTCTGCTAACTGCCTTAAGGCAGAAGCCATCCACTACATCGGTGATCTGGTACAGCGTACCGAGGTTGAGCTCCTTAAAACGCCCAACCTTGGTAAAAAATCTCTTACCGAGATTAAAGACGTGTTGGCTTCCCGTGGGTTATCTCTGGGCATGCGCCTCGAGAACTGGCCTCCGGCAAGTATTGCTGATGAATAACCCGATCACAGGGTAAGGTTTTACTGAGAAGGATAAGGTCATGCGCCATCGTAAGAGTGGTCGTCAACTGAACCGTAACAGCAGCCATCGCCAGGCTATGTTCCGTAACATGGCCGGCTCTCTGGTTCGTCACGAGATAATCAAGACGACCCTGCCAAAAGCGAAAGAGCTGCGCCGTGTTGTTGAACCGCTGATTACACTTGCCAAGACCGACAGTGTTGCAAATCGTCGTCTGGCATTCGCCCGTACTCGTGATAACGAGATCGTGGCAAAACTGTTTAACGAACTTGGCCCGCGTTTCGCGAGCCGTGCCGGTGGTTACACTCGCATTTTGAAGTGTGGTTTCCGTGCAGGTGACAATGCGCCGATGGCTTATATAGAGCTGTTAGATCGTGCTGCAGAATCCCAAGTTCCAGCGGAAGCGGTCGCAGAGTAATCTGCCCCGTGTACGCGTCCAAAACCCGGCTCCGGCCGGGTTTTTTATTGCCGGTACAAAGTGCCGGCCGCCGCTGCGATGCCGGGCGTTTGTGGCGGTGCGCCGCCGGCGCTTATCATCCGCACGGCAATGCGTTATGCTCATCAATGACCTGTCTGTAGAAGGAGCGGTTGTTATGTGGTTAGTGGATGAATTGGCGGAGCGGCATATCCAGCAGGCCCAGCAAAAGGGCGAGTTTGATAACCTGCCGGGATACGGCCAGCCCCTTACGCTTGACGACGACAGCGCCGTGCCCGAAGATTTGCGGGTAGGCTACCGGCTGCTGAAAAATGCCGGTTATCTGCCGGCGGAGCTACAGGATCGCAAGGATGCGCTGCGTTTAAGCGATCTGCTGCGGGGCATAGACGCGCAGGATGCCCGGCATGAGGAAATCAGCGCGCGGCTGCGACTGCTGGAAATCAAGCTGCGGCTGGCGGGAGTCAGCACCGATTTTTTGCATCAAGGCTATCATGACCAGCTGCGGCGGCGCTTTGGCGCTGCGGCCAAAGGCTAAACCAGCCGGCAACATATTTTATTTTTCCGCTCTCGCGTTTGGTACGGTTTGCTATAATATCGCCCACAGCTTACCGGCTGGGTTTATACCGGGGGTTGGCTCTTTGCTGGTAGTACTGCCGGCAAACAAATCATTTAGCGAGGATATGATGACTGAGAAATACCGCCATACCAAAGGCACTATTAACGACAATGCCATCGCGGCACTTTTGCACGATCCGCTGTTTCGCCAGCGCCGTGAGAAAAATGTGAAGGGTAAGGGCAGCTATTGTCGTAAAGGCAAAAACGCTAAGGCCCAAAACTGGGAGGCCAGTGGTAACGTCATCAAGCGTAACGTTACCACTGGCTTTCTGGTTTGCGGCGCATTCCTTATTGAACGTTGCCAGCACCGGAAGTCTGTCTAGCCTGACCCGCTATAACTCACCGCTTTGTTTTGCGCGCTTTAAACAGCACTGACTGGAATCACGTCCTAAAGCGTCGGCGGCTGCTGCGGTGGCAGCGAGGAGGTGGAGACCGACTGGTTCTGTTGCTTGAGCAGATCGCGGATTTCAGTCAACAGCGTTTCTTCAGCGCTCGGTTTCGGCGGCGCCGCCGGGGCTTCTTCATGCTTGCGATGCAGCCTGTTAATCAGCTTGATAACACAAAACACCGCCAGGGCGACGATCAGGAAATCGAAGACATTCTGCAGGAAAATACCGTATTGCAATACCACGGCCGGCGTATCGCCCTGCGCGGGTTTCAGCACCCACCCGAACGAGCGGAAATCCACCCCGCCAATCAATAAACCCAGCGGCGGCATTATGACGTTGGCCACCAGGGACGTGACGATTTTACCGAAGGCGGCACCAATTATTACCCCGACTGCCAGGTCCACAACATTGCCGCGCATGGCGAATTTTCTGAATTCCTGCAGGAAACTCATAGGCTTGCTCCTTCTTGGTTAATGACAAATTAAGTCTAACAAAGGATGCTGTTTTTACCAGAATCTTTAACAATTTGTGGCAATTGGGCGTGCCGGTGCGCCGGCATTTTATAAAAAGAACGGGCTGGGCTGGAATAAACGCTCGACGTCGGTAATGAATTTTTTATCGGTCAGGAACATAATTACATGGTCGCCCTGCTGGATACGGCAGTTTTTATTAGCGATGATGACATCGTCGCCCCGGACGATGGCGCCGATAATAGTGCCGGGCGGCAGTTTGATGGCATCAATGGTGCGTCCCACCACTTTTGACGTGCTTTCATCACCATGGGCGATAGCCTCGATGGCCTCGGCGACGCCGCGGCGCAAGGAGGACACGCTGACGATATCCGCCTTGCGCACATGGCCCAGCAATGCCGATATGGTGGCCTGCTGCGGCGAAATAGCGATATCAATCACGCTGCCCTGCACCAGATCCACATAGGCGCGGCGTTGAATCAACACCAGGACCTTTTTAGCGCCCATGCGTTTGGCCAGCATCGCCGACATAATATTGGCTTCGTCATCGTTGGTAATGGCGATGAAGACATCGATTTGCTCGATATGCTCTTCGGCCAGCAGTTCCTGATCGGAGGCGTCGCCAAAAAATACAATGGTGTCATGCAGCAGCTCCGCCAGCTCCGCCGCCCGCTGCTGGTCGCGTTCGATAAGCTTGACGCTGTAATCTTTTTCCAGTCGCTGCGCCAGCCCCGCGCCGATATTGCCGCCGCCGACAATCATGATGCGTTTATAGGGTTTTTCCAGGCGCTGCAGCTCGCTCATTACCGCCCGGATATGGGGCGATGCGGCGACAAAAAACACTTCGTCGCCGGCCTCGATCACCGTCGATCCCTGCGGGCGGATAGGGCGATCCTGGCGGAACACGGCGGCCACGCGGGTATTGATATGCGGCATATGTTCGCGTAGGGAGGACAGGGCATTGCCCACCAGCGGCCCGCCGTAATAGGCTTTTACCGCGGCGATGCTGACTTTCCCCTGGGCAAAATTCACCACCTGCAGCGCCCCGGGGTATTCGATCAGTTTATAAATATTGTCGATCACCAATTGTTCGGGGGAAATAAGATGATCGATGGGCACCGCCTCGGGCGAAAACAGCTTGGCGGCTTCGCGGATATAATCGGCCGAACGGATGCGTGCAATACGATTGGGCGTTTTAAATAGCGTATAGGCAATCTGGCAGGCGATCATATTGGTTTCATCGGAATTGGTCACCGCCACCAGCATGTCGGCATCCTCCGCGCCGGCTTCACGCAATACCCGTGGATGCGAGGCATGGCCCTGGATGGCGCGAAGATCGAATTTATCCTGTAATTGGCGGAGCTGGGCCGGGTTGGTATCGACGATGGTGATATCGTTGTTTTCGCCCACCAGGTTTTCAGCCAGGGTGCCGCCCACCTGTCCCGCCCCAAGGATTATTATTTTCATAGTCGGTTCTTCATGCCCATTCTGTGCGGGTCAATATGCCCGGTGCGTCACTCTTTATCATCTTAGCGTAAAAGAAGCCGTCACCGTCATCTGCGGCGGGAAAACATTGCCGGCCAGGGTGGTCGGCATCGCCGGTTTCAACCAAAACGGCGTCGGCGTGGCTTGCCAGGAAGGCGCCGATTTGTTCGCTGTTCTCTTCGGGCAGTACTGAGCAGGTCGCGTAAAGGAGCGTGCCGCCGGGTTTAAGCAACGGCCAGATCGCAGTGAGGATCTGCCGCTGCAATGCCGCGAGCTCCCCGATATCACGATCGCGCCGTAGCCACTTGATATCCGGATGGCGGCGGATCACGCCGGTGGCGGAGCAGGGGGCGTCAAGCAGTATGCGGTCCCAGGTCCGATCCTGGTTCCATTCGCCAGGGCGGGTGCCGTCGCCCACCAGCACCTGGGCCCGCTGTCCCAGGCGCTGCAGGTTTTCCTCGATACGCGCCAGACGCAGGGGGTCGATATCCACCGCCGTGACACGGGCGTCGGGGGCCAGCTCAAGGATATGGGTGGTCTTGCCGCCGGGCGCGGCGCACAGATCCAGAATATCCTCTCCCGCCTGCGGCGCCAATAGCAGCGCGCAGCCCTGAGCCGACGCGTCCTGCACCGTTACCCAACCCTGTGCAAAGCCGGGCAGCCGGCCGACATTGCAGGCAACGTCCAGTTTAACCGCCTCAGGCAGGCTTGGATGGGCGCTGGCGGCAATGCCCTCCTGCGCCAGCAGGGCGAGATACGCCGCGCGGCTGTGATGCAGCCGGTTAACCCGCAGCCACATCGGCGGCCGTTGGTTATTGGCCTCGATAATGGCCTGCCAGTGAGCGGGATATGCCTGCTGGAGACGTTTTACCAGCCAGGACGGGTGGAGGAAACGGCTTTCCTCTTGCGCGGACGCGGCCAGCAATGCCTCCTGCTGACGCTGGAACTGGCGCAGCACGCCGTTCACCAGGCCCTTCAACTGCGGCGTTTTCAGCACTACCGCGCCTTCCACCGTCTCGGCCAGCGCGGCATGGGGCGGGATGCGGGTATAGAGCAGTTGGTAAATGCCGACCATCAGCAGATAGTGCACCGGCCGCTGTTTACCGGTCAGCGGTTTTGCCATCAACTGCCTGATTATCCATTCCAGCTGCGGCAGGGTACGTAAAATGCCAAAGCACAATTCCTGCAGCAGCGCGCGGTCCTTATCGGCCAGAGGACTTTGCAGCATCGGTAGCAATTGGCTCAGCGACTGGCCGTGATCCAGCACTTGGGACACCGCCTTTGCTGTAATGGCGCGGAGGTTATATCGTTTATTCATAGTTGACCGAAGGAAAGTGAAGGTGGCCGCAATTAAACCGCCCGCGCCATTGCTGGCATTGCCGGGCGGTAGCCGGGAGGCATCAATCCAGGATGGCGCCGGGGGTAAACCACTCACGGCGGGAATTCAGTAAATCCTGCGCCGCCATGGGCTTTTTCCCCGCAGGCTGGAGCAGCGTCAAATTGAGCGCGCCGCTGGACGTCGCGACCTGAATGCCGTTTTTATCGGCGTGTAGAATCGTGCCGGGGGCGGACTGCGCCGGTAAATCCAATGCCGCCGCCTGCCAGACTTTAATGGTCTGGCCGCCGACGGTAAAAAAGCTTATCGGCCAGGGGTTAAAGGCACGCACGCAGCGCGCAAGCATAGCGGCCGGGCATGACCAGTCCAGGCGCGCTTCTTCTTTGCTCAGCTTTTCGGCGTAGGTTACCAGGCTCTCATCCTGCTTTTCCGGCGCCAGGGTGCCGGCGGCGCTGCGCGCCAGGGTATCGAGCAGCGCCCGCGGACCGATTGCAGCCAGTTTTTCATACAGGCTGGCGCTGGTGTCCCCGGGCTCTATGTCGCAGGCTGATTGATACAGCATATCGCCCGTATCCAGGCCCGCGTCCATTTGCATGATGGTGACGCCGGTGACGCTGTCGCCCGCCCAAAGGGCGCGTTGAATCGGCGCCGCGCCGCGCCAGCGCGGCAATAACGAACCATGGACGTTCAGGCAGCCCAGGCGCGGCATATCCAGCACCGCCTGGGGCAGTATCAGTCCGTAGGCCACCACCACCATGATGTCGGCTCCAAGCTCCGCCACCAGGCGCTGGCTGTCCGCGGGGCGCAGGGATTTGGGCTGGTATACCGGCAACAGGTGCTGTTGCGCCAGAATTTTTACCGGACTGGCCGTAAGCCTGTTGCCCCGGCCCGCCGGGCGGTCGGGCTGGGTAAAGACGCCCACCACCCGATGCGCGGAATCGAGCAGCGCCTGGAGATGGCGCGCGGCGAAATCCGGCGTACCGGCAAAGATGACACGTAAAGAATCGGACACGTTAATTCCTGTATGGCGACGGTTATTTTTCGGCGCGGGCGTTGATTTTGGCCAGTTTTTCCATTTTCTGGCGGATGCGCTGGCGCTTTAGCGGCGAGAGGTAATCAACGAACAGTTTGCCGACCAGATGGTCCATTTCATGCTGGATGCAAATGGCCAATAGCCCGTCCGCCTCCAGCTCGAACGGCTTGCCGTCGCGATCGAGCGCGCGCACCGTAACCTTCTCCGCGCGGGGTACGAAACCGCGCTGATCGGGTATGGACAAACAGCCTTCCTCGATGCCGGTTTCACCGCTTTTGGCAATCAGTTCGGGATTGATAAATACGTGGCGCTCGTTGTGGTCTTCCGACACATCGATCACGATAATCCGCTGATGTATATCCACCTGGGTCGCGGCCAGGCCGATGCCCTCTTCTGCGTACATGGTTTCAAACATATCATCCACGATACGCCGAACAGCGTCGTTAACTTCTTTTACCGGTTTCGCAATAGTGCGAAGCCGCTCGTCGGGGTAATGTAACACCTGCAATACTGGCATATGAGTCTATATCTGTGTCCGATTATGAAAACGATTCTGTCTCTTATTCTAGACATTTCCCGCCCTGATTGACAGCATCCGCAAGCAAATGTCACGACATACGCCGGCAAAAGGCGCGGGGGAACCATGACTGAACTGGAAATGTGGCTGCGCATGGCGGCGGTAAAAGGCGTTAACGGCGCCAAAGTGCAGCGTTGCCTGTCACAATTGCCCCTTCCCGGCGATTTTAGCCCGCAACCGCTCCTTTACGCCTGTCTCACCCCCGGCCAGCGTCAACGCTTCCTGCAATATCCCGCCGGTGACATTGAGGCCGCCCTGCGCTGGCTGGAGCATCCGCTGCATCATTTTGTGCCCTTTACCGATCCCGGCTACCCCGATGCGCTCAGGTCCCTCGCCTGTCCGCCGCCGGCGCTATTTATCATCGGCGACCCCGCCTGCCTGGCCTCCCCGCAGCTGGCCATGGTCGGCAGCCGGGTATGCAGCCGCTACGGCGAGCAGTGGGGCACGTTCTTTGCCGCCGATCTGGCGCGGTGCGGCCTGGCCATCACCAGCGGGCTGGCGCTCGGCATTGACGGGATATGCCATCGCTCGGCGCTGGACGCGCAGGGCAAAACCATCGCGGTACTGGGCAGCGGCCTGCAGAACATTTATCCGTCGCGGCACCGGGGGCTTGCCGGGCGCATCGTGGCGCAGGGCGGCGCGCTGGTATCCGAGCTGGCATTAGACGCCCCGCCCCTGGCGGCGCATTTCCCCTACCGCAACCGGATTATCAGCGGGCTGAGCCAGGCGGTGCTGGTGGTGGAGGCCGCCGCCCGCAGCGGTTCGCTGATTACCGCCCGTTACGCCCTCGATCAGGGCAAGGATGTCTATGCCTTGCCCGGTCCGCTGGGCAACGCGGCGAGCGCCGGCACTCATTGGCTTATCCAACAAGGCGCTTACCTGGTAACCCAGCCGAAGGAGATTATTGAACAGCTCGGCGGCGGCCTGCATTGGCTGCCTTTGCCGCCACCGGAAATTATTTCTGCGCCAGAATGCGAACTTGAATTGCCATTTGCCGAGGTGTTGGCTAACGTAGGAGATGAGGTTACACCTGTTGACGTCGTCGCTGAACGTGCCGGCCGGTCTGTACCAGAGGTAGTGTCAAAGCTATTGCAACTGGAGTTAGCAGGCTGGATCGCAGTTGTACCCGGCGGCTATGTCCGTTTAAGGAGGGCAGGCCATGTTCGACGTTCTAATGTACTTGTTTGAAACATACATCCACAATGAAGTGGAAATGCGGGTCGATCAGGACAAGTTAACCGACGATCTCACCCGCGCGGGTTTTCATCAGGACGATATCTACAATGCGCTCAACTGGCTGGAGAAGTTGGCCGATCTGCAGGACGGACAGGGCAAATCCTTCGCCATGGGCGGTGATCCGCTGGCATTACGCATTTACACGGATGAAGAGAGTCAGTTCCTGGATACGGAATGCCGCGGATTTTTATTGTTTCTGGAACAGATTCAGGTGTTAAACCTTGAAACGCGTGAAATGGTGATCGATCGCGTCATGGCACTGGATGCCGTCGAGTTCGATCTGGAAGATCTTAAATGGGTAATCCTGATGGTGCTGTTTAATATCCCCGGATATGAAAATGCCTATCAGCAGATGGAAGATCTTGTATTCGAAGAAGATGAGAGCCGTCTGCACTAGAGAATCACTGACGATATATCCCTATGGCAAAAGCTGCGCTCTTTAACGCAAGGCAAACCGAACTCTGCCCTGAATGCGGGGCAGAGCTCGTGATTCGTTCCGGGCAGCATGGACCCTTTCTCGGATGTTCCCAGTATCCGCGCTGCGCTTATATTAAATCGCTTAAACAGCAGGCTGACGGCCATATCGTCACGGTGCTTGAGGGGCAGTCATGCCCGGTGTGCCAGGGCAGCCTGGTGCTGCGCCAGGGCCGCTACGGCATGTTTATCGGCTGTGGCAATTATCCTGACTGTGATTATATTGCCGCCATGGACCAGCCGGATGAAACCGCCTTCAGTTGCCCCGAATGCAAAACGGGCAAACTGGTACAACGCACTTCCCGGTTTGGCAAAATCTTTTATGCGTGCGACCAGTATCCCCACTGCCGGTTTGTGCTTAATTTCAAACCGGTGGCGGGTGAATGCGAATTTTGCCATTTTCCGCTGCTATATGAAAAAAACACCGCGCGCGGGCCCCGGCTTTTTTGTGCCGATAAGCGCTGCGCCAAGCCGGTATCGATAAAAGAAAATGATGAAAAATAATCAACCGCCGGCATTGGCCGGACTGGTGGACACGCTGCGGCAAGGGCGAATCGTCGCTTACCCCACCGAAGCGGTTTTCGGCCTGGGATGCGATCCGGATAACGAGTCGGCGGTCCAGGCGCTGCTGGCCCTTAAGCAGCGCCCCTGGACCAAAGGCCTGATTCTCATTGCCGCCAATTATCAACAGCTATTGCCTTATATCGACGAGACCGCGCTTACCCCGCAGCAGCGGGAGCGTGTCTTTGCCCGCTGGCCGGGGCCGGTGACCTGGGTGATGCCCGCCCGTCCGGAAACGCCGCGCTGGCTAACCGGCCGGTTTTCCACCCTGGCGGTACGGGTTACCGCCTATGAGCCGGTGCGGCGCCTTTGCCTGGCGTTCGGCAAACCGCTGGTTTCAACCAGCGCCAATGTCACCGGCCAACCGCCTGGCCGCACGCCCGCCGAGGTTCGCCAGCAGTTGGGCAATAACTTTCCTGTGATGGAAGACCGGGTGGAAGGGCGGCTGAACCCTTCGGAAATTCGCGATGCATTAACCGGCAGCCTTATCCGGCAGGGTTAATCAGGAGAACCGCTTATGGATACTTACGCCGTTTTCGGCAATCCGATACACCACAGCAAATCGCCCCATATCCATGCGCTGTTTGCCGCGCAAACCGGTATCGTCCATCCGTACGGGCGGGTGTTGGCCCCGGAGGATGCGTTTGAGCAAACCCTGCGCGATTTTTTTGCCGCCGGCGGCGAAGGCGCCAATATCACCATGCCTTTTAAAGAACGGGCGTTTGCGCTATGCGATCAGTTAACCGAACGGGCTTCTCAGGCAGGCGCGGTCAATACGGTTAAAAAACAGCAGGACGGTACGTTGCTTGGGGATAATACCGATGGCATCGGCCTGCTGGCGGATTTGCAGCGCCTGGGGCTGATAACCCATGACAGCCGGATTTTGCTTATTGGCGCGGGCGGCGCGGCGCGCGGGGTCATCCTGCCGTTGCTCTCTTTTGGCTGCGCGATAGTACTCACCAATCGCACCTTCAAACGGGCGCAGGAACTGGTGTCCTTCTATCACCATGCCGGCGAAATCAGCGCGCGGCCGCTGGATGAATTGGCCGCACCGGATTTCGATCTGGTGATTAATGCCACCACCTCCGGCATCCATGGCGAGATCCCGTCACTGGCAACAACGCTGATTACCCCGGAGGTTCGCTGCTACGATATGTATTACCAGCGCGGACTGACGCCGTTTTTGCGCTGGTGCGCCGTGCAGGGTGCCGGGCATAGCGCCGATGGCCTGGGAATGCTGGTGGGCCAGGCGGCTTATTCGTTTATGCTGTGGCATGGGGTGATGCCCGATATCGCACCGGTACTGGAACAGTTGCGCAGCGAGCTGTCTGTCTGAAACGGCGAATTCGCCTGCCCTTTGCCGCCGCCGGGCAGGCGGTGTTATCCGCTATCCGGTCTGCTCGGTGGCGCCGGCGGCTATTTTTCCTGGGCCAGGTACTGATCCTTCCAGCGCACATAATTATTGGCTGAATAGAGCAGGCCCGCTATTTCCGCGGGCGTAAGCGCCCTGACCCTGCGAGCCGGGCTGCCGAGATACAGATAGCCGCTTTCCAGCCTTTTGCCCGGCGACACCAGACTTCCCGCACCTATCATGACGTCATCTTCCACCACCACCCCGTCCAGCAGGATAGACCCCATGCCGACCAGGACGCGATTGCCAATGGTGCAGCCGTGCAGCATAGCCTTATGCCCCACGGTAACATCCTCGCCGATAACCAGCGGATTGCCCGCCGGATTATGTTCTGATCTATGGGTGACATGCAGCACCGTGCCGTCCTGGATATTGGTGCGGGCTCCGATGATAATATTGTTGACGTCGCCGCGCATGGCAACCAGCGGCCAGATGCTGACGTCATCCGCCAGGGTGATCTCACCGATCACCACGCTTGAGGGATCGATCATCACCCGTTGACCCAGGATCGGAAACCGCTCCTGAAAGGGGCGCAATGATTTTGACAATTCCGACATGTTTCTACCTTTCCATCGATCTGTTTTTATCGACTGTATCGCCGTAACGGCATAGATATCAACACTGGAGATCCGGAAAAATCCTCTTTTTGGGCAAGAGATCGCTCAAGATCGGGGCATAAGGGATGAAAAATAGACAGTTGGCAAGAAAAGATCAAAAAACGCTTGTGCAATATGTCCGGATCCCTATAATGCGCCTCCATCGACCGGCACCGTGCAGCACATCGCGGGGTAGCGGAAACGAGTCAGAAGACAGGCCGAACGGGCTTGACACTGAAAGAGGAAAGCGTAATATACGCCACCTCGCGCCAGACTGATTACAGCGGCGCACTGCTCTTTAACAATTTATCAGACAATCTGTGTGGGCACTCACAAGACCGTATCGAAACACAAAATACCAAGTCTTGAAGAGTGAACAAACAGTTAATTCATAAGATTAACAGTATGACAATCTTTGAGCATCAAGCTTTTAATTGAAGAGTTTGATCATGGCTCAGATTGAACGCTGGCGGCAGGCCTAACACATGCAAGTCGAGCGGCAGCGGGAAGTAGCTTGCTACTTTGCCGGCGAGCGGCGGACGGGTGAGTAATGTCTGGGGATCTGCCTGATGGTGGGGGATAACTACTGGAAACGGTAGCTAATACCGCATAACGTCGCAAGACCAAAGTGGGGGACCTTCGGGCCTCACGCCATCGGATGAACCCAGATGGGATTAGCTAGTAGGTGAGGTAATGGCTCACCTAGGCGACGATCCCTAGCTGGTCTGAGAGGATGACCAGCCACACTGGAACTGAGACACGGTCCAGACTCCTACGGGAGGCAGCAGTGGGGAATATTGCACAATGGGCGCAAGCCTGATGCAGCCATGCCGCGTGTGTGAAGAAGGCCTTCGGGTTGTAAAGCACTTTCAGCGGGGAGGAAGGCGATAAGGTTAATAACCTTGTCGATTGACGTTACCCGCAGAAGAAGCACCGGCTAACTCCGTGCCAGCAGCCGCGGTAATACGGAGGGTGCGAGCGTTAATCGGAATTACTGGGCGTAAAGCGTACGCAGGCGGTCTGTTAAGTCAGATGTGAAATCCCCGGGCTTAACCCGGGAACTGCATTTGAAACTGGCAGGCTAGAGTCTCGTAGAGGGGGGTAGAATTCCAGGTGTAGCGGTGAAATGCGTAGAGATCTGGAGGAATACCGGTGGCGAAGGCGGCCCCCTGGACGAAGACTGACGCTCAGGTACGAAAGCGTGGGGAGCAAACAGGATTAGATACCCTGGTAGTCCACGCTGTAAACGATGTCGATTTGAAGGTTGTGGCCTTGAGCCGTGGCTTTCGGAGCTAACGCGTTAAATCGACCGCCTGGGGAGTACGGCCGCAAGGTTAAAACTCAAATGAATTGACGGGGGCCCGCACAAGCGGTGGAGCATGTGGTTTAATTCGATGCAACGCGAAGAACCTTACCTACTCTTGACATCCAGAGAAGTTTGCAGAGATGCGAATGTGCCTTCGGGAACTCTGAGACAGGTGCTGCATGGCTGTCGTCAGCTCGTGTTGTGAAATGTTGGGTTAAGTCCCGCAACGAGCGCAACCCTTATCCTTTGTTGCCAGCACGTAATGGTGGGAACTCAAAGGAGACTGCCGGTGACAAACCGGAGGAAGGTGGGGATGACGTCAAGTCATCATGGCCCTTACGAGTAGGGCTACACACGTGCTACAATGGCGCATACAAAGAGAAGCGAACTCGCGAGAGTAAGCGGACCTCACAAAGTGCGTCGTAGTCCGGATTGGAGTCTGCAACTCGACTCCATGAAGTCGGAATCGCTAGTAATCGTGGATCAGAATGCCACGGTGAATACGTTCCCGGGCCTTGTACACACCGCCCGTCACACCATGGGAGTGGGTTGCAAAAGAAGTAGGTAGCTTAACCTTCGGGAGGGCGCTTACCACTTTGTGATTCATGACTGGGGTGAAGTCGTAACAAGGTAACCGTAGGGGAACCTGCGGTTGGATCACCTCCTTACCGAAATAGATACTAGATTGTGTAGTGTCCACACAGATTGTCTGATAACTGTAACGAGCAAGAAAAACCTTCTATAGGCTTGTAGCTCAGGTGGTTAGAGCGCACCCCTGATAAGGGTGAGGTCGGTGGTTCGAGTCCACTCAGGCCTACCATTCCTTCCCATGCTGCGTTGCGGCGCCACTCGTTTATTTCAATAAACTTCGTGACCCCACGCCTTGCCTGGAAACGAATGGGCTATCAAGTTGTTCTCCTTTCTAAATGCCATTGCTTTGTAGCTTAATTGATGCACAGCAATTTCAGTGCGGGAAAGAGTCTGGTTGATGTTAAAAGGTTAAACGACTTGGGGCTATAGCTCAGCTGGGAGAGCACCTGCTTTGCACGCAGGGGGTCAGCGGTTCGATCCCGCTTAGCTCCACCATTTCCTGATGGGATGGGTGGTAAGATTGTCTGGTTTTTCTTATTTATTTCAGAGCACATTGTTACGCAACCGCGTATCAGTATGCTGCGAAATACATGCTCTTTAACAATCCGGAACAAGCTGAAAATTTGAAAAAAAACATGCTGAGCAAAATCAGTATGCGATTCTCTCAAAGCAAGCAAACCTAATGATTGCCGTGTCGATGGCAATCTCTGTAGCCCAGGCGAGGGTTTACTCTCACCAGGGTGAGACTGTGCGAACAGTGTCAGGGCAAGGCGCACGGCGCGCAGCCAGCGGAGTGGACTCAATGTCCATGAGCATGGCGAGCACCGCGCAACGATGCCATGGCAGTGTGCAGCCAGTCGCAACACAGACACTTTAGGGTTGTGAGGTTAAGTGAATAAGCGTACACGGTGGATGCCTAGGCAGTCAGAGGCGATGAAGGACGTGCTAATCCGCGAAATGCGCCGGTGAGCTGATATGAAGCGCTATCAGCCGGCGATGTCCGAATGGGGAAACCCAGTGCAATTCGTTGCACTATCATTACGTGAATCCATAGCGTATTGAGGCGAACCGGGGGAACTGAAACATCTCAGTACCCCGAGGAAAAGAAATCAACCGAGATTCCCCTAGTAGCGGCGAGCGAACGGGGAACAGCCCAGAGTCACCATCAGCATTTGCATCAGGAGAACGGTCTGGAAAGTCCGGCAACACAGGGTGATAGCCCCGTATCCGAAGGTGCAAGTGCTGTGAGCTCGATGAGTAGGGCGGGACACGTGATATCCTGTCTGAAGATGGGGGGACCATCCTCCAAGGCTAAATACTCCTGACTGACCGATAGTGAACCAGTACCGTGAGGGAAAGGCGAAAAGAACCCCGGCGAGGGGAGTGAAATAGAACCTGAAACCGTGTACGTACAAGCAGTGGGAGCCTTGATTTATCAGGGTGACTGCGTACCTTTTGTATAATGGGTCAGCGACTTATATTCTGTAGCAAGGTTAACCGAATAGGGGAGCCGTAGGGAAACCGAGTCTTAACTGGGCGTTAAGTTGCAGGGTATAGACCCGAAACCCGGTGATCTAGCCATGGGCAGGTTGAAGGTTGGGTAACACTAACTGGAGGACCGAACCGACTAATGTTGAAAAATTAGCGGATGACTTGTGGCTGGGGGTGAAAGGCCAATCAAACCGGGAGATAGCTGGTTCTCCCCGAAAGCTATTTAGGTAGCGCCTCGTGAATTCATCTTCGGGGGTAGAGCACTGTTTCGGCTAGGGGTCCACCCCGGATTACCAACCCGATGCAAACTGCGAATACCGAAGAATGTTACCACGGGAGACACACGGCGGGTGCTAACGTCCGTCGTGAAGAGGGAAACAACCCAGACCGCCAGCTAAGGTCCCAAAGTCATGGTTAAGTGGGAAACGATGTGGGAAGGCACAGACAGCCAGGATGTTGGCTTAGAAGCAGCCATCATTTAAAGAAAGCGTAATAGCTCACTGGTCGAGTCGGCCTGCGCGGAAGATGTAACGGGGCTAAACCATGCACCGAAGCTGCGGCAGCGGACATATCACTTAAGACAATTGTACGGAAAACGATTGACGGAGCGCAGCGACGTCAATGCGTTCATCACGTCGAGTTGACTTAAGGATATGTCCGTTGGGTAGGGGAGCGTTCTGTAAGCCTGCGAAGGTGGCCTGTGAGGGCTGCTGGAGGTATCAGAAGTGCGAATGCTGACATAAGTAACGATAAAGCGGGTGAAAAGCCCGCTCGCCGGAAGACCAAGGGTTCCTGTCCAACGTTAATCGGGGCAGGGTGAGTCGACCCCTAAGGCGAGGCCGAAAGGCGTAGTCGATGGGAAACAGGTTAATATTCCTGTACTGGGTGTGACTGCGAAGGGGGGACGGAGAAAGCTAGGTTCGCCGGGCGACGGTTGTCCCGGTTTAAGCGTGAAGGTGGAAAGAGCAGGTAAATCCGCTCTTTTATTCAACACTGAGGCGTGATAACGAGCCACTACGGTGGTGAAGGAATTGATGCTACGCTTCCAGGAAAAGCCTCTAAGCTCCAGGTCACATCGAATCGTACCCCAAACCGACACAGGTGGTCAGGTAGAGAATACCAAGGCGCTTGAGAGAACTCGGGTGAAGGAACTAGGCAAAATGGTGCCGTAACTTCGGGAGAAGGCACGCTGGCATTAGGTGGAGGGACTTGCTCCCCGAGCTGAAGCCAGTCGCAGATACCAGCTGGCTGCAACTGTTTATTAAAAACACAGCACTGTGCAAACACGAAAGTGGACGTATACGGTGTGACGCCTGCCCGGTGCCGGAAGGTTAATTGATGGGGTTATCCGCAAGGAGAAGCTCTTGATCGAAGCCCCGGTAAACGGCGGCCGTAACTATAACGGTCCTAAGGTAGCGAAATTCCTTGTCGGGTAAGTTCCGACCTGCACGAATGGCGTAATGATGGCCAGGCTGTCTCCACCCGAGACTCAGTGAAATTGAACTCGCTGTGAAGATGCAGTGTACCCGCGGCAAGACGGAAAGACCCCGTGAACCTTTACTATAGCTTGACACTGAACATTGAGCCTTGATGTGTAGGATAGGTGGGAGGCTTTGAAGTGTGGACGCCAGTCTGCATGGAGCCAACCTTGAAATACCACCCTTTAATGTTTGATGTTCTAACTCCGGCCCATAATCTGGGTCGAGGACAGTGTCTGGTGGGTAGTTTGACTGGGGCGGTCTCCTCCTAAAGAGTAACGGAGGAGCACGAAGGTTAGCTAATCACGGTCGGACATCGTGAGGTTAGTGCAAAGGCATAAGCTAGCTTGACTGCGAGAGTGACGGCTCGAGCAGGTGCGAAAGCAGGTCTTAGTGATCCGGTGGTTCTGAATGGAAGGGCCATCGCTCAACGGATAAAAGGTACTCCGGGGATAACAGGCTGATACCGCCCAAGAGTTCATATCGACGGCGGTGTTTGGCACCTCGATGTCGGCTCATCACATCCTGGGGCTGAAGTAGGTCCCAAGGGTATGGCTGTTCGCCATTTAAAGTGGTACGCGAGCTGGGTTTAGAACGTCGTGAGACAGTTCGGTCCCTATCTGCCGTGGGCGTTGGAAGATTGAGAGGGGCTGCTCCTAGTACGAGAGGACCGGAGTGGACGCACCACTGGTGTTCGGGTTGTCATGCCAATGGCATTGCCCGGTAGCTACGTGCGGAAGAGATAACCGCTGAAAGCATCTAAGCGGGAAACTTGCCTCGAGATGAGTCTTCCCTGTGGCTTTAAGCCACCTGAAGGGACGTTAAAGACGATGACGTTGATAGGTCGGGTGTGTAAGCGCAGCGATGCGTTGAGCTAACCGATACTAATGACCCGTGAGGCTTAACCTTACAACACCTAAAGTGTTTGACGCAAAGAGAGCGTTGCCCCAAGGGGTGGCGAGAGAATTTTCAGCGAAGTTCCGGATAAAGGCCGATGGTCATCAGAAGCAGGATGACGGTTGGTAAACGAATTTGCCTGGCGGCACTAGCGCGGTGGTCCCACCTGACCCCATGCCGAACTCAGTAGTGAAACGCCGTAGCGCCGATGGTAGTGTGGGGTCTCCCCATGCGAGAGTAGGGAACTGCCAGGCATCCATTAAGACCAATACCTTGAGCGAAGCGAAAGGCGTTGGTAAAAAAGCTTTGAGCGCTGATATGGCTCAGTTGGTAGAGCGCACCCTTGGTAAGGGTGAGGTCCCCAGTTCGACTCTGGGTATCAGCACCAGTTTTAACGGTAGAGTTCGGCAAATAAAGAATTTGCCTGGCGGCACTAGCGCGGTGGTCCCACCTGACCCCATGCCGAACTCAGTAGTGAAACGCCGTAGCGCCGATGGTAGTGTGGGGTCTCCCCATGCGAGAGTAGGGAACTGCCAGGCATCCAATTGACGAAGCCCTCTGTGTAAACAGAGGGCTTTTTCATGTCCGTGACCCTGGCGGTTCGCTACTCGAGTAAGAGAGTAGGACAACAGGCGGAGCCTGTTGAACGCCGCTTGCGGCGGCCCGCAGGGTGCCTGACGCCGTCAGGCATCAACTGCCAGGCATCCCATTGACGAAGCCCTCTGTGTAAACAGAGGGCTTTTTCATGTCCGTAACCCTGGCGGTTCGCTACTCGAGTAAGAGAGTAGGACAACAGGCGGAGCCTGTTGAACGCCGCTTGCGGCGGCCCGCAGGGTGGCCGCCGCAGGCGGACATCCACTGCAAGGCATCCCATTGGCGAAGCCCTCTGTGCAAACAGAGGGCTTTTTCATGTCCGTGACCCTGGCGGTTCGCTACCCGGCTTGCGTATAACGGGTAACAAACATTTATCTGAAGCTCCATTGCACGCTGATGACAAGTACGGTAGGAATGATTATTCCAGTTTCAATACCGAAGTAATCTGTAAAATTGTATTGAATAGCATGATAAATATATGGCGCAAATCCTATTCCAGTCGCTTTCTTAAAGTTTTTATAGGCGCCATGATCACCGCAACGACTGAAAGCGTCAAAAAAAAATTCCCCTGTATAACCATATATCCCTTTAAAAACCCAGCCGGAGTCACCCGATATCCAGTCCCTTCTCAATCCCATTGCCAGACAGCGGTCCCCGAAACTGTTGTTCATCGTCCCAAGCAATATACTGTAGTTGGAATCTTCAGAAAATTTGCGCTCGACTGATAAGAATTTATTATCAAAAAACTCATTATATTGCCCATAATTACCAGTCAAGTGATACACAAACGAACCGGTATTGGCGGAATATAAGTTTATCTCTCTGGCATACGTTCTGGTGGCGACGATAAGTATAAAAAAACATAAAGCTTTGCTTGAGTTTTTAAACATTTTAATAATCTCTTTGATAATAAAAATTATATCTTTTATCTGAAAATAATTAAAAAAAACATCAAGAGGGGGAGAGAGAATTCTGTAATGAATATATCTAAGATATAGTTTAAATTCGCACAAAGAAAAAGGCTTTATTTTTTCAATCAGATTTTGCCTGAGACCACCCGCTGCAAACCTGGCTGCCAGCCTGTGATTAACCACTTTCCGGTTGCGTTCAGCATATTCCCCCGGTCAGTATAACCGGCTACCCTGAGGTAGATAATGGCACAGCATTGTGTAATAAATCCCATTGGCCCAGGCGTTTTTTATTTTATAGTTTATCAGCCGGATAGGTACAGGAAGGCGTCTGTGCCGATGACATTATGCATCTTCGCAGCAACGTTGGCGTCAGAAGCAATCGTCAATTGTCAGGCATGCAATTGCAAAAAACCTCGGTGACAACAGCGGGCTTTTGCATAGACATCAACCCTGGCGGTTCGCTACCCGGACGAAGAGACGCGACTTAAGCTTTCAGAAACGCCCGCATCCATCATTGAAGCGCCGCCTGAGGCTGGCGCTGACCTGAACCTGGCGGCATCCCGCACCGGTGACATGCCGAACAGGCGTGCATATTCACGGCTGAATTGTGAGGCGCTTTCATACCCAACGGTAAATGCGATTGCGGCGGCGTCCTGAGGATCGAACAACAGCAACCAACGGGCCCTAAGCAGACGCAGACGCTTCTGGTATTGAATCGGCGTCATGGCGGTGATGGATTTGAAGTGACGATAGAAAGCCGCGACGCTCATATCGGACATTGCCGCGAGCGACTCGACGCGGAATGGTTCGGTGTAGTGCTCACGGATCCACAGGGTGGCGCGTCGAATCTGCGACAAACGGCCTTCGGGGCGGGCGATTTCGCGCAGCATACCGCCCAGCGGCCCTTGCAGTACCCGAAACAAAATTTCCCGCTCGATCATGGGGGCAAGGATCGCGGCTTCTCGCGGGCGATTAATAAGTCTCATCATACGCAACCATGCATCAATCATTTCAGCAGGCGCGGTCACCGCGGAAAAGCCCCCCGTGTTTGGACGCGCATCCGCTTCGGACTCACCAGCGAGCAACGTGGCGATGACCTTGACATCAAGGGCCAGGCCGATCGCAAGATAGGGCTGCCCCGGTCCGCTCGAATGGATCTCGCCGGTGGCGGGTACATCCACGGGGACGAGAAAATAGGTCGCCGCTGCATAATCCAAAACCTGATCCCCAATGGAGAGCGTCTTGGAGCCCTGTAGAACCAAGTGCAGCATGGGCTGATAAACCCGATCCGCGCACGCCTCGGCCCGCACCATGGTCACGTGCGATAGGCCGGTATCTGTCCACGTGTTTCCTGCACGCATAACGATGCTGCGCAGCTCATCCATTGCATTGTTCATGCAATTGACTATGGGGTAAACCCGATGGCAAAGCAAGCGGAGTGAGAAGATCAGGCAAGGATGAGAGAAGAACGGGCACGCCGCTGGCCGGCTGTTGACCCTATGCTATTGGCAAGCGGGCGTTGCGTCCGGATCTCTGAAATCTGACCACCTTCACCCCCGCGAGCCATTACTCAACGATATAAAAGGTAATTATATGAAACTTAAAGGCAAAATAGCGGTTGTCACCGGCGCATCAAAAGGCATCGGCGCCGGCATTGCCAAAGCGTTTGGCGCTGCGGGCGCGACGGTCGTCGTAAACTATGCGTCAAGCAAGGACGAGGCCGACGCGGTTGTCGCGCAGATTCAGGCGCAGGGCGGCACCGCAGTCTCTATTCAGGCGGATATGAGCAAGGCACGCGACGTCACACGCTTGTTCGATACGGTCAGAGCGGACTACGGTAGGCTGGATATTCTGGTAAATAACGCCGGGGTCGCGGTGTTTCAAATGATTGAAGACCTTACGGAGGAAGCCTTCCATCAGCAGTTTAATATCAATGTGCTGGGGTATCTACTGGCTGTTCGTGAAGCGGTAAAGCATTTCGGCAAATCAGGGGGCAGCATCATCAATATCAGCTCCATCCTCAGCACCGACCCTTATCTTGCATCCAGTGTTTATTCAGCCACCAAAGGGGCGGTCGATACCCTGACCCTGGCGTTGGCCAGGGAGTTGGGCCCCCGTGGGATCAGGGTCAATGCCATTCTGCCCGGCCACACCAATACGCCTGCGACGAAAGGTCATTTTGCGGGCGAACTGGGGGAAAAACTTATTGCCGGAACACCCTTGGGCCGTTTCGGCGAGCCGGAAGACATTGCGCCCGTTGCGGTGTTCCTGGCGTCCGATGATGCACATTGGGTAACAGGCGAATACATTAGGGCCGCGGGCGGAGTGCGAGGCGTGGGTTACTGATCAACGCGGATTGCCGCCCGCGCCTACGCTTTAACGGGTCTCGCCAAGCCGGTTGCCGCTTTGCGTATCAAACAAATGCAGGCTTTCCGCCTTGGTTTCCAGCCAGAGCGGTTGCCCGGGCTGGCACAGGATCCGGCCGGCAAATTGGACATGCAGCGGGAAACCGCCCCAGTCTACGTGCAGCAGGCTGGTCTCGCCGGTTACCTCCATCACGCGCAACGTGGCGGCGGGCTGTTCCGAAGCATCAAGGCGCAGGAAATCATGCGGACGAATGCCAAGCGTCACCGGCGCGCCGCCCTGAAGCTTTGCCGCAGCGTGCCATTTTGCCGGCAGCGGGAACCACAGTGCGCCACAGCTTACGCCCGCAATCCCATCGCGTGTCTCAACCTTCCCTTCCAGCAGGTTCATCGGCGGCGAGCCGATAAAACGCGCCACGAAGGTATTGGCCGGCCGATCGTAAATTTCCAGAGGCCTGCCTTGCTGAACGATATTGCCTTCCTTCATCACCACAATTTGATCGGCCAGGGTCATGGCCTCCACCTGGTCATGGGTAACATATACCGTGGTGGTTTTGAGCTGCTGATGCAGCGATTTAATCTCGGCGCGCAGCTCCATGCGCAACTGGGCATCCAGATTGGACAACGGCTCGTCAAAAAGGAATACCCGCGGATTGCGTACCATGGCGCGGCCCATGGCCACACGCTGGCGCTGCCCGCCGGACAGCGCCTTCGGCAGCCGCCGCAACAGGCGTTCAATACCCAGCATGCGGGCGACTTGCTCAACTTTGCTTTGCTGTTCCTGGCGCGGTACTTTTTTTACCTGCATATGAAACGCCAGGTTTTCCGCGACCGTCAAATGCGGGTAAAGCGCATAGCTTTGGAACACCATGGCGATATCCCGATCCGCCGGATCCAGGTCGTTGATACGCTGTTTATCAATAAAGATATCGCCGTCGGAGACGGTATCGAGCCCGGCCAGCAGGCGCAGCAGGGTGGATTTGCCGCAGCCGGAGGGGCCGACTAACACCGTAAAGCTGCCGTCGGGGATGGTGAGATCCAGCGGATTAAGCACGGTATGTTTGCCATAACGTTTGGCGATCTTGACGAGTTCGACGCTGGCCATGGATTATTCCTCACCGGCAAGGGATTGAAGGGATGCCCGGTCAGGATACTGACGCGGCGAGCTGCCTATGGCCTGCCCGGCGACACGAATGCCCCAGCGCAGCGCCTGGCGGCGGTTATAACCGTACAGCAGGGCGCTGAGAAAACCGGCGTTAAAACTGTCGCCGGCGCCGATGGTATCTTTGATTTCGACCTGCTCGGCGGCGTGGGAAAATTCCCCCTGCTGCTCATATACCGTGGCACCCAACGCGCCCCGCTTGATGACGCAGGCGCCGCCGGGCGTGAGCTGCGCCGCCAGCGTTTTTCCGGCCAGCGCCAGATCGCCGCTGTCCGCCAGGCCCAGCGTTTCCACTTCATTTAATAATAAATAGTCACAGTAACCGAGCCAGCGGGCGATATCCCTACGCAGGCGCTCGTTCCAGCCGTCGGGGGGCCAGCCGGTATCCACCGCCACCTGAAAACCGCGGCGGCGCAGCGTAGCCAACAGCTCCGGATACTCCTTTAGCAGCCGCAGGCAGAGAAAGGTGCCGCATAATAAGACGATATCCCCCGGCGTCGCCTGCGGCGGCAGCTGCATCAGCACGTCTTGCCGCGTCAGGCGCACGATATGTCCCTGGTTGCTGAAAAAGGTGCGTTCGTTATCAGGATGGGTCAGGCCCACCGTCAGCGAGGTTTCGCAGGCATAACGCGGCCAGAAGGGCGCGCTGGCGGTAAAATAACCCGCCAGCCAGGAAGAAAAATGATCGTCTCCCTGATTGGCCACCGCCCGGTGCGGCGTGCCGAGCGCCGCCAGCGCCAGCGCGCAGTTGCCGGCCGAGCCGCCGGGCCGCATGGCGCTGTGTTCCAGCATCGCCTCGGTTCCGCGGGCGGGCCAATGGTGCAGGGTGCCCATAATCAGGTCGATATTGATATTGCCCACCACATACAGCGTGGCGTCGATCGCGGATGTTGTCATGAAGGTATCCAGTTCGTCCCTTTTTTAGCCCTTGCTGCCGCCGCTGGTTAAACCGCTGACCAGGGATTTTTGCAGCCAGATGGCGATAAACAGCGGCGGTACCGAGGCCAGGATGCCGACGGCGGCGATAAGCCCGTCGTCCGTGGCCCGGCCGGCGGTAAACCCGGCGATAGTGACCGGCAGCGTTTGCGCCTGGATATTGTTGGTAAATAACAAGGCATAGAAAAATTCATCCCAGGCCAGCAGCCAGCCAAAAACCGCCGAGGCGGCCACGGCCGGTTTGGCCAGTGGCAGGGTAATGCGCAACAGCACCTGCCAAAAACGCAGGCCGTCGAGGCGCGCCGCCTGTTCGATATCCAGCGGCAGCGCGTCGAACTGGTTTTTCAGCATCCAGGTCAGAAAAGGCAGGATCAGCGAACAGTACACCAACACCAGTCCCAGATGCGTATTCAGTAACGACAACTGCTGCAAAACAAAATACAGCGGCAGGACAAACGCCACCGGCGGCACCATATAAATAGCCAGGCTGCCCATCAACCAGCCCTCACGGCCGGGATAGCGGGAAAAACTGAACGCCGCCGGCACGGCCAGCAGCAGCGAAATCAGCGTCGCGCCGGTGGCAATCACCATACTGTTGGCCAGCGCGTGCAGGAAAAGCGCGCCCGGCTGGCCCGGCGCCAGCGATAGCAGGCGGGCGTAGCGGCTGAAGTCCCATTGTCGCGGCAGCCATTCCAGCGGGATGCGGGCTAAATCAGCCGCCGAGCTGACGCTCATTAAAAACAGCCACAGCATGGGCGCCAGTATGGTTATCGCCAGCAGCGCCGCCGCCGCGTAGCGTAAAACAATGCGGATCCTGCGTTTCATGATTCTATTCCCCGGCGGCGCTGACGGGACAGCATCAGCATGTAAACGGCAATCAGAATCCCGCACAGAATGGTCATCAGGATGGCATAGGCGGCGCCGCTGCCGGCGCGCAGGTAGCTGAACGATTCCTGATAGACGAAAAAGCTCAGGGTCTTGGTGCTGTCCACCGGGCCGCCCCGCGTCATGACATAAATAATGTCGAAGATCTTAAAGGCGTCGATGGTGCGTAAGATCAGCGCCACGCCAAGTGGAGCCAGGATGGCCGGCAGGGTGATGGCGCGAAATCGCCGCCAGGCGGAGGCGCCGTCGATACGCGCGGCCTCGAACAGATCGTCCGGGATCGATTGCAGCGCCGCCAGGGTCAGCAGCGTCACCAGCGGGTAATTTTTCCAGATATCGGCAATCATCACCGCGTTCATCGCCGAGTCGGGGGAGCCGAGCCAACTGCGGTAACGATCGATGACACCGGTTTGTGTCAGCAACGCGTTGACGCTGCCGTAATCGGGATTGAAATTAAGCCGCCACATCATGGCGTTAACGATGGTCGGCAGCGCCCAGGGCAGGATTACCAGCACCCGCAGCAGGCCGCGGCCGTAAAATTTCTGGTTCAGCAGCAGGGCCACCAGTACGCCGATAACGCCTTCAAAGGCCACCGACACCAGGGTAAAATAAAGCGTGCGCGCCAGCGCCGCCAGAAAGTCCGGGTCGGTCAGCGCATACAGATAGTTGGCGAAACCCACGTAAGCGGGCACGGCGCCGCCGCCAATCAGCGCGGCGTCGGTAAAGCTGAGCCACAGGGTCCGGCCCAGCGGCCAGGCGGTCAGCAAAAACATCATCACCAGCATGGGCGCCAGCAGCACCCATGCCTGACGACGCTCACGTTGCGGCAAACTGAGCATGGCTAAATCCTTAACGCAAACGTTCCGCGCCTTTCGTCGCCGCCTGCATGGCCGCTTCCGGCGTAGCCTGGTTCTGCAACACCTGCTGCAGGTTTTGCTGCAGCACGTTGGACAACTGCGAATAGGCGGGAATGGCCGGGCGGGACAACATGACATTCAGGGATTGTTTCGCAGCGGCGATTAACGGCTCCTGACCTTGCTGCACCTTGGGGTCATCATAGGAGGATTTCCAGATAGGCAGGCTCAGGCGCGAATATTTATCCTGTACCGGCTGCGAGGTGATATAGCTGATATATTGCCATGCCTGCTCGGGATGCTGGCTGGCCTTGGCAATGCCCAGGCCCATCGAGCCGTTGACCGCCGAAACGCCGCCGGCCTGCGCGCCCGGTGCCGGCACTATGCCGACGTCGCCGGCCACTTTACTCTGTTTCGGGTCGTTGGCCATGTTGTACATATAGGTCCAGTTGAGCGCGAAGGCCGCGTCGCCGTTGGAGAACGCCTTGCGCACATCTTCTTCCAGGTATTCGCGCGAGTTGGGATTGGTCAGGCCCTTATCCAGTGTTTCCTTCATATAATTTACCGCTTGCAGCGAGCCCGGGTTGCTGAAATTCAGCTTGCCCGCGGTAAAGAAGTCGCCCTTAAAGGCTGATACCAGCGTGGTGTAATCACAAATCAGTGCTTCCGCCTGCGACCAGCTCCAGACCAGCGGATACTTCACGATGCCCTTTTGCTTTAAAATCTCGGACTGCTGCTCCACCTGCTGCCAGGTCTGCGGCGGCGTGGTGATGCCGGCTTTGCTCAACATCGCCTTGTTGTAATACAGGTATTTGGTGTCGAGGATCCAGGGCAGGCCCCAAACCTTATCCTGATAGGTAACGGTGCTCATAGCGCCGGGGAAAATCTTTTTGCTGTCGTCGGCGTTAATCCGTGCCGTGACATCCTGTAATAGGCCGAATTTGGTAAATTCCGCCGGCCAGATGGCGTCGAACAGCACCACATCGTACCCATTGCCGCCCGCGCCGCGCGCCGCGACGATTTTGTCGTGCAGGGCTTCGTAGGGGACAAATTCCAGGTTGACGTCGATATCCGGATGCTGCTGGGTGAAATCGGTGGTCATGGCGCGGATATCGTTTTCGCTGTAGGCGGCCTGGGTCATGAACAGCGCGTTGATTTGGGTTTTCGCCTGGGCCTGTGCCGGGAGTCCCAGCGAGAGGACCGACAATGCGCAGAGCGTCAGGGCGGGGTAGAAGGTCTTTATGTTCATGCTCTCTCCGGGATCAGATGGTTTGCGAGTGGGTAATTAAATCAATTTGATTGCTTTAATAGACGAAAGCAATGCTTAACTTCTCAGCTTGTGATCGCTATCGCGCCACATTCTCTTAACATACCTGGCAACAATTGCCGCTATCCTGCAGAGAAACTTGCAATAGCCATGCCGAAAACACTGCCCGGGAATTAATAAATCAATTTGATTGCTCTATAACAAGCACACATACTGGCGCCACAGGCAGTGAGGGGTATGGACTCATGAGAACATCAGGTACCAATTTGGAACATGCCAGGGCGCACAACCGGCGCGTGGTTATCGAGGCCATTCGGTTAAACGGCGAGTTGACGCGGGCGGAATTGGCGCGCCTGACGGCGCTGACGCCGCAGACCGTATCCAATATCGCAGCCGAGCTCGGCCAGGCCGGCATTCTCTCCTCCCATGCGCCACGCCATGTCGGCGGCCGCGGCCAGCCGGCGGTACCCATGACCCTGAATCCGGACAGCGCTTATTCGATAGGCATTCATCTCGATCACCAGACCCTGCTGATGGTCTTGGTCGATCTTACCGGCAATGTCCGCTTCCGGCGCCTTTGCCTGGTGCAAAAGCCCCAGCCCGGTGCAACGCTTGCGCTGATCAAAGAGCTGCTGGCGGAGATGAAGCAGCAGGCGCCGGTCGACTGGGGCAAAATGCTGGGGATCGGGGTGGTGATGCCGGGGCCGTTTGGCGTCGAGGGCCTATCGTCCGAAGGACCCACCACCCTGCACGGCTGGGAACATGTCGATGTGGTGGCGGAATTGACGACGGCAACCGGCCTGCCGGTGACCCTGGAGAACGACGCTACGGTGGCCGCCATCGGCGAGCGGTTCCACGGCATTGCCAAGCAGCTGGATTCGTTTATCTATCTTTATATCGGCACTGGCCTGGGCGCGGGCATTTTCACCGACGGCCATATTTACACCGGCCATGCGCATAATGCCGGCGAGGTCGGCCACATGGTGGTGCAGCCCGGCGGGCGCCTGTGCTCCTGCGGCAATCATGGCTGCCTGGAACGCTATTTATCCCTGCAATCGGCTTATGAGGCCTGCGGGCTGGATCCCATGATCGCCATGCCCGGGGACCTGCTGCACGTGGAACACGCCCGCTTTGACCGCTGGATCGACGCGGTCCTGCCGGCAACCCGGCAGGCAATCAATATCCTCGAATGCATTTTCGACGCCGAAGCGGTGATTATCGGCGGCCAAATGCCGCAGCCGCTGGTGGAAAAAATTGTCGGGCGCCTGCATCCGCTGCTGCGCTCGGTGCGCAGCAAATACAGCGACGGCCACCGCGTCAGGATTGGGCTGAACGGTACCGACACCGCCGCGCTGGGCGCCGCGGCGCTGCCGATATTCGATGAGTTTAATCCGCAATACGAGGTGCTGCTGAAATAACCGGGGCGGCGCCCCGGTGGCGATCAATGCAGGATCTGGGACAGGAAGGCGCGGGTGCGCTCTGATTTCGGCTGGGTGAAAAACTCGTCCGGCGCGGATTGCTCGACGATCTCCCCGCGATCCATAAAGATCACCCGATCGGCGACGGTACGGGCAAAGCCCATTTCATGCGTTACGCACAGCATGGTCATGCCGTCATTGGCCAGGCCGATCATGGTATCGAGCACTTCCTTGACCATTTCCGGATCCAGCGCCGAGGTGGGTTCGTCAAACAACATGATTTTCGGCTTCATGCATAACGAACGGGCGATGGCCACCCGCTGCTGCTGGCCGCCGGACAGCTGGCCTGGGAATTTATGCGCGTGCTCGGCAATCCGCACCCGCTGCAGATAATGCATGGCCAGCTCCTCGGCCTCTTTTTTCGGCATCTTGCGCACCCAAATGGGCGCCAGGGTACAGTTTTGCAGCACCGTCAGGTGCGGGAACAGGTTGAAATGCTGGAACACCATGCCCACTTCAGTACGCACGCGTTCGATATTGCGCAAATCGTCATTCAAAAGGGTACCGTCCACCACGATGGTGCCCCGCTGATGCTCTTCCAGATGGTTAATACAACGGATGGTGGTGGACTTGCCCGAACCTGAAGGGCCGCACAGCACGATGCGTTCGCCGGCTTTTACCTGCAAATTGATATCTTTCAATACATGGAACTGACCGAACCACTTATTGACGTTTTCCAGTGTAATCATCAAACGGTCGGACTGGATGGCGTTATTGTCGCTCATTATGTACCTCAATGGGTGGAGGAATGCCCGGTTTGAAAGCGCCTTTCCAAATGTTGGCTATAGCGGGACATGCTAAAACAAAAGATCCAGTAGACTGCCGCGGCGAAGACATACCCTTCCGTCGACATCCCGAGCCAGGCCGGGTCGACCGTGGCCTGCTGCACGCTGCTGAACAAATCGAATAAACCGATAATCACCACCAGGCTGGTATCCTTAAACAGCGCAATGATGGTGTTGACCAGGCCGGGAATCACCATTTTCAGGGCCTGCGGCAGGATCACCAGCCCCTGGGTTTTCCAATAACCCAGCGCCAGCGATTCGGCCGCCTCGTACTGGCCCTTGGGCAAGGCCTGCAGGCCGCCGCGCACCACTTCCGCCACGTAGGCCGACTGGAACATGATCACCCCTACCAGCGCCCGGATAAGCTTATCGATATTGGTCCCTTCCGACAGGAACAGCGGCAGCATGACCGACGACATGAACAACACGGTGATCAGCGGCACGCCGCGCCAGAACTCGATAAATATGATGCAAAACCATTGCACCACCGGCATTTTCGACCGCCGGCCCAGCGCCAGCAGCACGCCCAGGGGCAGCGCGCCCGCAATGCCCACCGCCGCGATGATGAGCGTCAGGGTCAACCCGCCCCATTGACGGGTTTCCACCCGGGATAAACCGAAAAAGCCGCCATACAGCATCACCCAGGTAAAAATGGGGAACAACACCGCCCAGCAGGCAATATAACGTCCGCGACGCGGCATGCCTTTCCAGAACATCGGCAGCAGGCTCAGCAATCCGACCACCAGGGTCAGGTTAATGCGCCAGCGCTGGTCGAAGGGGTACAGGCCATACATGAACTGGCCGAAGCGGGCGTGGATAAAGACCCAGCAGGCGCCGTCGCGGGTGCAGTCGGCGCGGGTGGTGCCCACCCAATTGGCTTGCAATATCAGCCAGTTGAACATGGGCGGGATAATAATCCACAGCAGCCACAGGCAAAACAGGGTCAGCAGGCTATTGGACAGGCTGGAAAACAGGTTCTGGCGTATCCAAAGCATAGCCAGTGCCAGCCGGCTGCGCGACGCTATCGCTACGGGTTCATGGGGATTGATTGTCATGGTCATGAAGGTCTCTTAGCGCTCAACCAATGCTTTACGCCGGTTGTAAATGTTCATTAAGAACGAAATCCCCAAACTGATAACCAGATAGACCGACATGGTGATGGCGATGGTTTCAATCGCCTGGCCGGTCTGGTTGAGCACCGACCCGGCAAATAGCGAGACCATATCCGGGTAACCTATGGCGGCCGCCAGCGAGGAGTTCTTGACGATATTCAGGTACTGGCTGGTCAGGGGTGGGATAATCACGCGCATCGCCTGCGGCAGGATAACCTGGTTTAACGTGACCGGATTAGGCAGCCCCAGCGAACGGGCCGCTTCATGCTGGCCGAAGGGTACCGACTGGATGCCGGAGCGAATGACTTCGGCGATAAAGGTGGAGGTATAAACCGAAAGGGCCAGCGTCAGGGCGGCTAGTTCGGGGATAAGCACCATGCCGCCGCGAAAGTTAAACCCGCGCAATTGCGGCAAATCCCAATGGAGGGCCGCGCCGAATAGCCACTGCGCGCCGGCGGGCAGCGCAATCAACAGCAGGACAATCCAGGGCCAGCTGCGGCGCAGTTCGCCGGTGGCCATCTGGTGGCGGCGGTTAATGCGAAATAGGATAACCGACGCCAGGATGGCGGCAACCAGCGCAACCAGGGTGGCGGCCGCGCCTTCGCCCATCATCGGGGTGGGCATATAAAGGCCGCGGTTGCTGAGAAAGGCCACGTCAAAGGCATTAACCGCCTGGCGCGGACCGGGCAGGTTGCGCAGCACGGCGAAATACCAGAAAAAGATTTGCAGCAGCGGCGGAATATTACGAAAAGTCTCGATATAGATGGTCGACAGTTTACGTAACAGCCAGTTTTCCGACAGTCGCGACAGGCCGATAAAAAAGCCGAGCAGGGAAGCGAACACGATACAGAGCGCGGAGACGAGCAATGTATTGAGGAGCCCGACGATAAACACCCGTCCGTAGGTATCGCCCTGTTCGAAAGGAATAAGATGCTGCACGATGCCGAAACCGGCGGCGTCATGCAGGAAACCAAAGCCGGACGTGATGCCGCGGTTGCTGAGATTAGTCAGCGTGTTGTGCAGGATATAGCCGCCAAAGGCTACCACCACCACCACGGCCAGTATCTGGTAGACCCAGGCGCGAACCGCAGGGTTGGTCAACGAAAAGGCACCTTTTACGGTTTGGCGTTGTTGCATGCGCAAAGCCTCAGTATAAATTTATCTGCTGGAAAAGCGCCGGCGGACTACGCCGGCGCTCTCGCACTGTGGCTGGTATTAACGTACCGGCGGCGCGTACTGGATGCCGCCCTGATTCCATAATGCATTCAGGCCGCGCTTGATTTTAAGCTCGCTGCCGGCGCCGACGTTACGATCGAAAATTTCGCCGTAATTCCCTACTTGTTTAACGATTTTGTATGCCCAATCGTTAGGCAGCTTCAGCTGTTCGCCGAAGTTACCTTCTTTACCCAGCAGATGGGCCATATCGGGTGTTGCCGGCGAGGCCGCCAGCTGATCGACGTTTTTCGAGGTCACGCCCATTTCTTCGGCATCGAGCATGGCGAACAGCGACCATTTGACAATGGTGAACCAATCTTCATCACCGCGACGCACCACCGGTCCCAACGGCTCTTTGGAAATCACTTCAGGCAGTACGACATAATCGTCGGGCTTGCCCAGCTTGATACGCAGCGCGTAGAGTTGTGACTGGTCGGAAGAGAGGGTGTCGCAGCGGCCGGACTCGAGCGCCTTGGCGCTTTCGTCGGAACGATCGAAGGTCACCGGGGTAAATTGCATTTTATTGGCTTTGAAATAATCCGCTACGTTCAGCTCGGTATCGGTACCGGCCTGGATACAGACGGTAGCGCCGTCGAGATCCTTGGCGCTTTTCAGTCCGGCCTTGGTATGGGTCAGGAAGCCGATACCGTCATAATAGTTCACGCCGGCGAACACCATGCCCATGGACGCATCGCGGGACGAGGTCCAGGTCGTGTTGCGCGACAGGATATCCACTTCCCCGGATTGCAGCGCGGTAAAACGCTCTTTTGCCGTCAAGGGCGTGTATTTGACCTTGGTATCGTCGCCGAAGACGGCGGCGGCGACGGCGCGGCAGACGTCCACGTCGATACCGGTAAATTTACCGCTGGCATCGGCATAAGAAAAGCCGGGCAAACCGTCACTGATACCGCATTGCACAAAACCTTTTTTCTTTACCGCGTCCAACGTCGCGCCTGCATGTGCCTGATTGGCTATCGCAAAAAGGGTGGCTGCGGCAACCAAGGTGGAAATCATCATTTTTTTCATAAAGCATCCTGTGAGGCAGAAAATTAAAGCCAGTGGTTTTGATGCACTTTCGCTGCGCATCCATCCTGTCTGTTGGCATAGTGCCAGTTACCTCTATAGCAAAGGGGATGCCAATCTGGCAGTTGCTTGCCTGGCGGGTGAACTCACACTTTATTAACAGCCGCGCCGCGCCAAAACGGGACAGTTATGCACAAATATAGTGCAGTGATTCGGCGGACGCACCACTATGACGCCCCGGGTTCCGTTATCTGGGAGTGGGTTGGCAAAAATTGTTGTCGAACCGCCTTGATTGGGCGCATGGGATGCGGGCGCAACATCGCCTTGGGTGCAGTCATTGCACCTTAAAAATTCATTTGATAATTAAAGCTTGCGCGGCGGGGGGTTTTATGAGTAAATAGCGTCAACGGTTTGTAGTACAGACCTATTTATGTAAGTCATTTTAGTAAAGTTGTTCAAGTAAAAGCGATAGCAGACCATCACTTCTTCGACGAATTTCCTTCTTAAGTGCCCATAAGTAAGTATTCCCTGGCAAACAGACCTATTCACCACGCCACATTGTGGCACAAATAATTATGAAGGAAGTATCTATGTCTGACAAAATGACTGGTATCGTTAAATGGTTTGACGCTGGTAAAGGTTTCGGCTTCATCACTCCTGCTGACGGCAGCAAAGACGTGTTCGTACACTTCTCTGCCATCCAGAGCAATGATTTCAAAACCCTTGACGAAGGTCAGCGCGTTGAATTCACCATTGAAAGCGGCCAGAAAGGCCCGTCTGCTGCCAACGTTGTTGCTCTGTAATTTAATTACTCAGCCATAACCACGCAGAAGCAGGTTACCGGACATTCTTAAACGAATAGCCCTTTGGTCGCGCGGCGCAGCCGCCAGAAAATCCAAAGCATCCGGAACCTGACAATGAATTAAAGAGCCTCGACATCGTCGGGGCTTTTTTTCGTCCCCAGAATCCACCGCCTGATCAAAACCTGTTTTGTCGCTTGACTTAGCGCGCGCTCTAACCCTTAGCATGGGTAAAGTCGGGACGAAATAAGGACAGATATGAAGATCGGTGATATAGCAAAAAAAACCGGGCTGACAGCCCATACCCTGCGTTATTACGAACGCATTGGATTGCTGCCGTATGCCCGGAGGGATGATGCCGGACAGCGTTATTACGACCGCGCCATCCTGCCCTGGATTGCCTTTTTGCAGCGGTTGAAAA
This sequence comes from Sodalis sp. C49, assembly GCF_046352915.1. NCBI lineage: Bacteria > Pseudomonadati > Pseudomonadota > Gammaproteobacteria > Enterobacterales > Bruguierivoracaceae > Sodalis > Sodalis sp. C49. The sequence goes on from NZ_CP163303.1 coordinate 4,256,140, forward strand.
CTACCGGCATGCCGATACGCGACATGTTGCGCTATGCCGCCCTGCGCGACGGCGGCACGGCAACCCTACCCGATCGCCGGCGCCTGCTGGAGGCGCATCGCCAAAAGGTACGGGCGCATATCACGGAACTGCAATCCTCACTGCTCGTCCTCGACGCTAAAATCGCCGGTTATACCGATGCCAACGTTACCGAGGAATAATGTATGACGATACAGAATATAACCCTATCCAGACTGGAACAGGGTAAAAAAGCCTTAGCCGCTATCGACGGCAGCGCCGGAGAAAACGTGATTGACGCCTTAGCCGATATCGCGCCCGATTTCGCGCGTTATCTGCTTGAGTTTCCGTTTGGCGATATTTATTCACGTCCCGGGCTTGACCTGCGCGCGCGTGAAATCGCCACCATCGCCGCGCTAACGGCGATGGGCAACTGCGCGCCGCAGTTGAACGTCCATATCCAGGCCGGCCTGAACGTAGGGTTAACGCGTGAGGAAATCACCGAAATCATTATGCAGATGGCGATATACGCGGGCTTCCCGGCGGCGTTGAATGGGCTGTTTGTGGCGAAAGCGGTGTTTAATCCATCCTGATATCCCCGTATCGTTGCCGATCGCTTAGTCCTGCGGGAGGCGGATGAAGTAACACTGCGCAATGGCGGGTACAGTGAGTGATAAGCCTATGCGTAAATTATATCCGGGCAAGATAGAAACGGCCGGCAGCAGGCTGCGGCGCGAGCGGGCGTACCTGGAAACGCTGCGGCAGCAGGGTAGCGCGCCGATAGCCATGTCCCCGGCATCGCCGGATCTGCCGGTGAAGATGGGCTGACCGCCTGGCTGGAGGGCACATGTTGTGATGGAAACGGCAAAACAGATTAATACGGGTAATGAGTGCGCATGGATTGTTAAAAAAAATAGGTTGCTACCGGTAATAATGGTTTCCTTTTTTTTAGAGATGGCGCCATGTCCTTTCTTGATACCCCTCGCTTTTCTGTCTGGCTGGCAGTCGGCGTGTCCCTGTTCACCTTGATCCTATGGTGCCTGATGCCCACCGACATATTGGTGCATCTGGTCGAAGAGGGGCAGTTGGTGGAAAACCTGACTCTGGTGGGATACGGCATCGCCGTCCTGTCGCTGGCGCTGCTGCCCCTGCCGCTATGCCGGCGGCGCACCCGTGTCGCCGTCATCGTGGCCCTGCTGGCGATGATGGCGCGCGAGGCGGACCTGCATAAATATATCGATCATATGAGCATGCTTAAACTGCGCTTCTGGACCGGTTCCCTGCCCACGCTTGATAAGCTGTACGCCGTGCTGTCGCTGGTGCCTATTGTCGTTGCCTGCCTGTATCTGCTGGTCAGGCATGCGTTGCCTGTTTTGCGCGCGGTGCGCATGGGCAAAGCCCATGCGGTGACCATCGCCACTTTTGTCTTCCTGATTGGGCTGACCAACATTATCGACCGTTCCCTGGGCATGATTAAGGGCACTTTCGGCTGGCACGCGCCTGAATGGCTGGTGGCGTTGCAAACCTCGCAGGAAGAATTTCTGGAGCTGTCGCTGCCGTTCCTGGCGTTGGTGGCGGCAATACAGTATCGACGCGCAATGGCAAGAAGCCTGGCGGCGCTGCCGGCCGGACGCGGCCAATGGGTTAAATAGCCGACGGCAGGGCAATAAAAAGGCGTTATTGGTTGCCCAATAACGCCTTTATTTTTATTCAGTTAGCAGTGGTATTAGTTCATACCATACTTTTTCAATTTCTTACGCAGTGTACCGCGGTTAATGCCCATCATCAGGGCCGCGCGGGTTTGGTTGCCACGGGTGTATTGCATGACCATGTCCAACAGTGGCTGTTCTACTTCAGCCAGTACCAGCTCATACACATCATTTACATCCTGACCGTTTAATTGAGCAAAATAGTTCTTCAGTGCTTGTTTCACCGAGTCCCGCAGCGGTTTTTGAGTTACCTGATCCTGAGAGTTAACGGTGGAAACGGTCAGTACGTCAGAATTTACGCGTTGTTCGAACATAGTTCTGTCAGCTCTTTTTTCTATTACGCAAGATTTTCAAAATATGCCTTCAACGCCTCCAGCTGTTCGCCGGCATCCTCAATGGCGTTGAATGTGCGCCTAAACTGGTTGTCGGGGGCATGCTCCTGCAGATACCAGGAGACGTGCTTACGAGCAATGCGGAATCCTTTGCCTGGACCATAAAAGTCGTGCAGTTCCCGTACATGCTCTATCAACAAACGCTTCACCTCGCCTAACGGCGGCGGCGGCAGCAGCTCCCCCGTATCCAGATAATGCTGGATTTCCCGGAAGATCCAGGGTCTTCCCTGAGCGGCGCGTCCTATCATCAGGGCGTCGGCCCCGGTGTAGTCAAGCACCGCTCTGGCTTTATGCGGGTCAGTAATGTCGCCATTCGCGATAACCGGAATGGTAACAGACTGCTTAACTGCCCGAATACTGTCGTACTCCGCGTTGCCGTTGAACAAGCAGGCGCGGGTTCGGCCATGTATTGTGATGGCCTGTATACCACAATCTTCGGCCAATTGGGCAATTTCTACACAATTTCGGTGTTCCGGCGACCAGCCCGTGCGTATTTTCAGCATCACCGGCACGTCCACCGCCTTTACCACGGTCAGCAGGATCTGTTTCACCAGATCCGGAAACTGCAGCAAGGCGGAGCCCGCCATTTTCCGGTTAACCTTCTTGGCGGGGCAACCCATGTTGATATCAATCAGCTGCGCGCCGTTTGCCACGTTAATGACGGCGGCGGCGGCCATATCAGCAGGATCGCATCCGGCAATCTGCACGGCCCGGATACCGGGTTCATCACTATGTACCATACGTAGACGGGACTTATCCGTGCGCCATACCTCAGGATTCGAGGAAAGCATCTCGGAAAAGGTCAACCCCGCTCCCATCGCATGACAGAGTGCTCTGAATGGGCGGTCTGTCACTCCGGCCATCGGGGCGGCTATCAGGCGATTATCGAGCTGCAGGTGTCCAATACGCATAGACAAAGAGAGACCATACTGTGTCCGCAAGGGCGCGTATATTACGCATTTTTTTCGTCAGATGAAAGGCCAAACTTTGAACAATCCGCTGCTATAGATCAATGAAATTGTTCTTTGCATGTCATCTTTCGAATTTTTCACAATAAAAACAAAAAGTTGTAGCTGAAAAATATTTGGTGCGGTCGCGATTTTTTCCTGAATCGCTCCCGCCCCGTCCCCGGCGACGCGGCGGGACGCGCTTGCCGCCGGATTAGCGGCGGCGGCCGGTTATCCGGCACCACTCATCCTTTTCCGCCACCGGGTCGAGCGAAAACGCGTCGGCGTAAGCCGCCTTGACGTTTTCCGCCTGGCTTGCCAGGATGCCCGACAGGCCGAGATAGCCGCCCGGTTTCGGCAGGAGGGAGATAAGCGGCGCCAGTTCGCGCAGGGGGCCGGCCAGGATATTCGCCACCACCACGTCGGCGCTCAGGTCGTCGGGTTTGTCATGCGACAAATACAGGTCGAGCCGATCGCCCACCGCATTGCGTTGGGCGTTGTCACGGCTGGCCTGGATGGCCTGCGGATCGATATCGATGCCGATGGCGTGCGCCGCGCCCAGTTTCAACGCCGCGATGGCCAGGATGCCGGAACCGCAGCCAAAATCGATTACCGTTTTACCCGCCAGGTCCAAACCGTCCAGCCATTGCAGGCAAAGGGCGGTGGTGGGATGGGTGCCGGTGCCGAAGGCCAGGCCGGGGTCGAGCATGACGTTTACCGCCGTGGCGTCCGGCACCGGGCGCCAGCTGGGGCAGATCCACAGCCGTTCGCCAAAGCGCATGGGGTGGAAATTATCCATCCATTCGCGTTCCCAGTCCTTATCTTCCAACTGCTCGATTTTAGGATGGAAATCCTGTCCCAGCAGGGCATGGCCCGATAAGGCGTCTATAAGCGCCGCTATGTCGATATCGGCCGCAAAAAGGCCTATGACATCGGTATCGCCCCATAACCGCGTCTCGCCCGGCAGCGGCTCGAATACCGGGTTGTCGTGGGTATCCAGAAAGGTGACCGATACCGCGCCGCATTCCATCAGCGCGTCGCTGAGTTCCTCGGCGTTGGCGCCGGTGGTGTTGATCTTCATTTGAATCCAGGGCATCTGTTGCTCCCAATAAAAAAATTAAAGGCCGGGCCGGGCAACGGGCCGGGCGGCGGGGCGAAGGCAGTTGCCCGCCAGGAACGCCGCCAGGCTCAGCGCCAGGGCGGGCACAATGGGATGGAAACCGCCGATATGCACATCAAGGGTGGCGAGCACGGCGTAACAGACCCCGCCGGCGATCATCGCGCTCAGGGCCCCGGCCGCGTTGGCGCGTTCCCAGTATAGCCCCAGCACCAGCGGCCACAGAAATACCGCCTCGAGCCCGCCGAAGGCCAGCAGGTTGAGCCAGATGATCATCTCCGGCGGGCGCCAGGCGGCCACCATTAATAACAGGCCCAGCGCCAGCGTGACCGTGCCCGACATCCGCGTCAGCAAGCGTTCGTTGCCCGCCTGGGCGGGACGCAGGCTGAGATAGAGATCCTTGACGATGGTCGCCGAGGATTGCAGCAGTTGCGCGTTGATTGTCGACATGATCGCCGCCAAAGGCGCGGCCAGAAATATGCCGGCCACCACCGGCGGCAGGACGGTGATCATCAGCGTCGGGATCACCTGGTCGGGAATGGTCAGGTCGGGTAGTATCGCCCGGCCCAGGGCGCCGGCAAGGTGCATGCCCAGCATCAGCACGCCGATCACCAGGGTGCCGATAATAATGCCGCGATGTACGGCTTTGCTGTCCCGGTACGAAATGCAGCGCACCGCGGTATGGGGCAGGCCGATAACGCCGAAGCACACCAGGATCCAGAACGACGACATAAACTGCGGCGTCAGCACGTGGTCGACGCCTGTCGGGGATACCAGCGCCGGCTGGATGTGCTGGAGTTTGGTCACCGCTGCGGACAGGCCGCCCGCGGCGTGGATAACGCTGAACAGCAGGATAAAAGTGCCCAGCAGCATGACCAGTCCCTGGAAAGCGTCGTTGAGCACGCTGGCGCGAAAACCACCGAACGACGTATACAACGCGATGCTGATGCCGAAAATCAGCAGCCCGGTATCGTAGGGGATGCCTGCGGCGGTTTCCAGCAGGCGCGCGCCGCCGATAAACTGCACCGTCATGGCGCCGATAAAGGCCACCAGCAGGCTGATACTGGCAAGCCATACCAGCAGCGGGCTTTGATAGCGGGCCAGCAGCATATCGTTGAGAGTGACCGCGTTGTAGCGGCGGGCGAGGATGGCGAATTTCTTGCCGAGCACACCCAGAGACAGCCAGACCGTCGGCAGTTGGATCATCGCCAGCAGTACCCAGCCGAGTCCATATTTGTAGGCCGCGCCCGGCCCGCCGATAAAGGAGCTGGCGCTGATATAGGTGGCGGTGAGAGTCATCGCCAGCACAAACCCGCCCATCGAGCGGTTGCCGAGGAAATATTCCGTCAGGAACTCGCCCTTCTGGCGGCGGCGGTAGGCATAGAACGAAAGCGCGAAGACCAGGACCAGGTAGGCAATCAGCGGTAAAAGGATCTCACTTTGCATCATTATCCTCCAGGGGGATATCGCGGTAGATAACGCGCACCATCAGCCAGCAAAGCGCCAGGAACAGCAGCGGCACCCACAGGCAGGCCATTTCAAACCAATGGGGCAGGCCGGTGATCCCCTGCCGGTCGTCGGGCAGGTAGGCGGCCAGCACCCAGGCAATCAGATAGGCCACCGCCAGGCCAAACGCCCACCGGGCTTCGCGGTGAGCCTGAAGAAATCGTTTATCCATGATGTCTTGGTACCGGGATGAATGAATGATAACGAAAAAAAGGCGATTTTACGGCATGCAGCCGATTTGCATAGTGCTAAAGGGGATTTAAACGGAAAAGGCCGGTGACAACCGGCCTTTTGCAGCGCGGGTTATTTTTCCACTAAACCGAGCTTTTTCTCCAGGTAATGGATGTTGGTGCCGCCGTGCTGGAAGTTTTCGTCGTTCATGATTTTCAGCTGCAAATCAATGTTGGTTTTGATGCCGTCGATGATAAGCTCCGCCAGCGCATTTTTCATGCGCGCGATGGCCACGTCGCGGTTCTCGCCATAACAAATCAATTTACCAATCATGGAATCATAATACGGCGGTACGGTATAGCCCGCGTAGATATGCGATTCCCAGCGCACGCCGAAACCACCCGGCGCATGGAAGCGGGTGATCTTGCCCGGACTGGGCATAAAGGTGTTGGGATCCTCGGCGTTGATACGGCATTCCACCGCGTGCCCCGTAACCCGTACTTCGTCCTGCTTGATGGACAAAGGCTGGCCGGCGGCGATGCGCAGCTGTTCCTTGATGAGATCCACGCCGGTAATCATTTCGGTAACCGGATGCTCCACCTGGATGCGGGTATTCATCTCAATGAAATAAAACTCACCGTTCTCATACAGGAATTCAAAGGTGCCGGCGCCGCGATAGCCGATATCCCGGCACGCCTTGGAACAGCGTTCGCCGATGTAGCGGCGCATGGCTTCGGTAATGCCCGGCGCGGGCGCTTCCTCCACCACTTTCTGGTGGCGGCGCTGCATGGAGCAGTCACGTTCCGCCAGGTAGATGGCGTTGCCCTGGCCGTCCGCCAATACCTGGACCTCGATATGCCGGGGATTTTCCAGGTACTTTTCCATGTAAATGACATCGTTGTTAAACGCCGCCTTGGCTTCGGCGCGGGTCATTTTGATCGATGATTCCAGCTCGTTGTCGCCGCGCACGACGCGCATGCCGCGCCCGCCGCCGCCGCCCGAGGCCTTGATGATAACCGGGTAACCGATACGCTTGGCCACCGCGCGGTTTTTTTCCATATCATCGCCGACCGGGCCGTCGGAACCGGGCACGCAAGGCACGCCGGCTTTTTTCATCGCGCTGATGGCCGAAACCTTGTCGCCCATCAGGCGAATGGTTTCGGCGCGCGGCCCGATAAAGATAAAGCCGGAGCGTTCAACCTGCTCGGCAAAATCCGCGTTTTCGGACAGGAAACCGTACCCGGGATGGATGGCCACCGAGCCGGTAATTTCCGCCGCCGAAATAATCGCCGGGATGTTGAGATAGCTTTTTACCGAAGGCGCGGGCCCGATACAAATGGTTTCATCGGCCAGCAGTACGTGTTTCAGATCGCGGTCCACCGTGGAATGCACGGCCACGGTCTTAATACCCAATTCCTTACAAGCGCGCAAAATACGCAGCGCAATTTCACCACGATTGGCGATAACAATTTTATCTAGCATGTGGCGCCTCGTTATTCGATGACGACCAGCGGCTCGTCGAATTCAACCGGTTGACCATTGTCCAGCAGAATGGCTTTGACCACCCCGGCTTTGTCGGACTCTATCTGGTTCATCATTTTCATGGCTTCGACGATGCACAGCGTGTCGCCGACATTGACCTTTTGTCCGACTTCGATAAAAGGTTTCGCGTCAGGGCTTGGGGTGCGATAAAACGTGCCGACCATCGGGGAGCGCACCAAATGGCCGCTCATGGCGGCGGGTACGGCGGCGGCCTGCTCGGCCGCAGGCGCGGCGGCGGCCACCGGGGCCACCTGCTGCTGGGCCGCGGGGATATAAGCCTGTTGCATCATGGGATAGGCAGGCATGGCCGGAGCACGGCTGATACGAACCGATTCCTCACCTTCGGAGATTTCCAGCTCTGAAATGCCGGACTCTTCAACCAGTTCAATCAGCTTCTTGATCTTACGAATATCCATGAGTGGGGTTCCATACTCTAATTAATTGGATGCAGACAGACGATTGACCGCCGTCTGAAAAGCAAAATTATAACCATCGGCGCCGAGGCCGCAGATAACGCCAACCGCAATATCGGAGAGATAGGAAGGATGTCGGAATGGCTCGCGCGCATGCACATTGGATAAGTGAATTTCAATAAATGGGATGTTTACCGCTAACAGCGCGTCGCGCAACGCTACGCTGGTATGGGTAAACGCCGCGGGATTGATCACGATAAAATCGGTATTACCGCGGGCCTGATGGATGCGATCTATCAGGACATGTTCCGCATTGGATTGCAGGTGGCTTAACGTCACGCCGAGAGCCTGCGCCTGTGTTTCAAGGCTGCTGATGATATCGGCGAGCGTGGTGTGGCCATACTTATCCGGCTCACGGGTCCCGAGCAGATTCAGGTTGGGACCATTGAGGAGCAAAATGTGAAACTTATCCGCCATCGTGCCGCTATCTCCGGTTAATTAACGAAGCCCCGTAAAAAATAACCTTCCGTAACCGTTTTGTCACCTTTTTGATGAAAAATCCGGGCCAGAGTGTTAACAGGGTCAAGCATTATAATGATATCGCAACTTTTCGCAGCAACATACTGGCGTTATCTGCGAAGATAAGCTGGACGCGGTATCCAAAGTGGAGTGCAAGATAGCGCATTTTGGCGGGGGAATGAAATAAAAAATTCCGCGGCTAGCGCCACCAGCCGCGAAATTTTTTGTAACGCAGTGCTAACAGAACCGCCGCCGCCAGAGCATACAACACCGGCTGGGGCGAGAGAATTTTGACCGACCAGAGATAGTGTATCGGCGCCAGGATCGCCACCACATAGACCAGATTGTGCAGCGTTTGCCACCGGCTTTTCAATTGCCGCTGGGCGCGCTGGGTGGAGGTCAGCGCCAGCGCCAGTAAAATCAGCCAGCTGATGATGCCCAGCGTCAGGTAGGGGCGGGAGACCAGTTCCCGGCCCAGCAGGCCGAGATTGTCGATGCCCAGTTCAAGCACGGAATAGCTCAGCAGATGCAGGCTTACCCAGGCGAAACACCACAGGCCGATAAGACGGCGGCAGCGGATCAGCAGGGGTTGGCGGCCATACCGGGCCAGCGGGGTTATCAACAGCGACGCCAGCAACAGTTTTAGCCCCATGCGCCCGGTAAAGTGCTGGATATCCTTGGCCGGGTCGGCGCTGAAATCGCCCTGGCTGACCGCATAGACCAGCCAGACCAGGGGCAGGAACGCCGCCAGGTGAATCAGTACCTTTAGCCAGAAAATGTGTTTAAGGTTAAGCCGCACTCAGAAATTCTCCCGCAAATCCAGGCCACGATATAAGCCGGCCACCTGTTCGGCGTAGCCGTTGAACAACAGGGTCGGCTGGCGTTTTACATCCAGGATGCCGCCGGCGCCGATAGCCCTTTCCGTTGCCTGGGACCAGCGGGGGTGATCCACATGCGGATTCACGTTAGCGTAAAATCCATACTCGTTCGGCGCGGAAAGATTCCAGGTGGTGGGCGGCTGCTCGCGTGTCAGCCGGATATGGACAATGGATTTGATGCCCTTAAAACCATATTTCCAGGGGGTAATCAGGCGGATGGGCGCGCCGTTTTGCGGCGGCAGCGTTTTGCCGTAAACGCCGACCGTCATCAGCGCCAGCGGGTTCATGGCCTCATCGATCCGCAGCCCCTCCACATAAGGGTAATCCAGGCCGCCGCCGATATAACGGTCTTTTTCTCCCGGCATCTGCTCTGGATCGTCCAGGGTCTGGAACGCGACATAACGCGCCTGGCTGGTGGGCTCCGCCAGCTTAAGCAGTTTTCCCAGCTCAAAACCGGTCCAGGGCACGACCATTGACCAGGCCTCCACGCAGCGCAGCCGGTAAATACGTTCTTCCAGCGCAAAACGTTTCAGGATGTCGTCCATGTCAAGCGTCATGGGCTTAGCCACTTCGCCGTCGATGACCACTTTCCAGCCGTCGGTTTTCAGGCCGCCGGCGTTGGCCGCCGGATCGGCTTTATCCAGGCCGAATTCGTAGAAATTATTATAGCCGGTGACTTTATCATACGGCGTCAGCGGCAAATCGGCATGCCAGGCGGCGGGCCGGCTGAAAGACAGATCCTTGCCCGTCGGCGCGGCGGGGGCGGCCTTGTCGCCCTTGAACCAGGACAATACGTTGGCCCGGGCCGACAGCGGCAGGCTGAGCGAGGCCGCGGTGATGCCCAGCGCTTGCAACACCTTACGCCGCTGGAAAAACACGGCCTCGGCGGTAACGTCGGCTTCCCGCAGTTTGCGGTTTCGGGTCATAATCGTCTCCATTAAGCAATTAAGGCTCTGTAGCCAGTATGACGTATAAAACGTTTTTTTATTCCCGCGTCCCGGCGACTATTTTTCCACGCCACCCGTCGGCTGGCGATATTTTGCCCGCTTTGGTTGAAAATATGTCATTTTGTCCGTACTGACGATAAAATATCGTCAGGCTTACCTCAGATATTTTACCGGGGCACAGGGATGCGATTACTCGTCAGACTTTCCGCTATGGTGGCCTTGCTGTGCGCGCTGGTGATGTTATTGATGCTGGCGGGCAGCGCGTTAAGTTTTTTTTACCTCAACGAGCACCGTACCGATCGGCAAATGGCGGCGCTTGCCGCGGCGCTCGATGAGGCGCTGTCGACCCAATCACCCGCCGACCTGGCGCGCTGGCTGCCGTTTGCCCTGCAAAGCGGCGGCATCAGCGAGCTGGAAATCCGCCGCGGCGAGACCACGCTGAACCGTTACCTGCCCGCCGGCCTGGCGGAGAGCGGCCATCCTCCCTCCGATTTCCTGCGCCGCAGCCTGGCGTTGCCCCATCATCCCGACTTGCTGGTCCGGCTGACCTATCCCACGGCGCTGTTAAGCGAGGTGCGCTCGCTGGCGGTGACCGCGCCGGTAAGCATCGCCATCGTCCTGATGGTGCTCTCTTTGCTGATGGGGTTACGCTGGCTGCGCCGCCAAATCCAGCCGCAGGAAACCCTGGAATACCGTGCCCGGCGGATTATGCATGGGGAGCGCGACAGCGTGTCGGGCAATGCCGGCGAGCCGCCGTCGCTGACCAGCAGCGCCATCGATCGCCTGCTCAGCGACCTTGCGCAGGCCCGCGAGCAGCGTAGCCGGGTGGATATCCTGATCCGGGCGTTCGCGGCGCGCGATGCCAAGACCGGGCTGAGCAACCGGCTGTTTTTTGACAACCAGCTGTCGCTCCAGCTGGAAGACAGCCAGGAAATGGGGCCGCATGGCGTGGTGATGATGCTGCGGCCGCCGGATCCCGAGCTGCCGGAAACGCGCCAGGGCAAAACACAGGCCCTGGAACTGATACAGGCGCTGATACAGCTGATCGCCACCTATGTGATGCGTTATCCCGACGCGCTGCTGGCGCGTTATTTCCGGCGCGATCTGGCGGTGCTGCTGCCGCATTGCTCCCTCAAGGAGGCCGAGTCGCTGGCGGCGCAACTGGTGGCGGCGCTTGCCACCCTGCCGGGCGAGGCGGGCCATCACCGCGACGATGTGCTCCATATCGGCATTTGCGTCTATCGCCAGGGCCAGACGGCGGTGGAGGTGATGGAGTCCGCTGAGCAGGCCGCCCGCGAAGCGGAATTGCAGGGCGGCAACGCCTGGTCGGTATTCGACAAGCGGGTACCGGAGCAGGTGCGGGGCAATGTCAAATGGCGCACCTTGCTTGAACAGACCCTGGCGCGCGGCGGGCCGGAGCTGTTTACCCGCGCGGCCTACCGGCGCGATGGCCGTCTGGATCATCATGTGGTGATCAACCGTATCCCCGAAGGCGGCCAGGCGTTGGCCGCCGCCGAATTTATGCCGATGCTGCGCCGCCTTGGACTGATGGAGCGCTACGACCGGCAGCAGCTGACCCGTATCCTGCCCCTGCTGGCGCAATTGCCGGAACGGGTGCTGGCGATAACCCTGAGCGTTGACTCGCTGCTGCAACGCGACTTCCGGCTGTGGCTGCGCAATACGCTGATGCAATGCGAAAAAACACAGCGTCGGCAAATTATGTTTGAACTTGTGGAGGCCGATCTTTGTCAACACTTGGTGCGGTTGCGTCCGGTGTTACGCTTGCTGGACGCGCTGGGCTGTCGTCTAAGCGTGGTACAGGCGGGGCTGACGGTGGTGAGTACCGCCTATATCAGCGCGGTGACGATATCTCTCATCAAGCTGCATCCCGGCCTGGCAAGGGAAATCGATCGCCGTGCTGAAAACCAGCTGTTCATCCAGAGCCTGCCCGAAGCCTGCGTCGGCACCGCGACCCAGGTTTTCGCCACCGGCGTAAGGACCCAACTGGAATGGCAAACGCTGGTGGATAACGCGGTCGCAGGGGGACAAGGGGACTTTTTTGCCCCGATAGTGCCTCTGGACGAGATGGTAAAAAAATATTCACGCCAGGATGCGTGAATAGTATAAAAGTTCGTGAAAAATTAACGTACAATACGCCCATTAACCTAATTGGTTAGTAGGTACTTACATTACCTGGAATCAGGTGCACTGCCAGATTTTCTGCCTGCGGTTGCCAATCTGTCGCTCCTTTGCCGTTTATCAGTGGCCACGCCGCCGGCGCGTCCGCCCGTATACGGCAGGCAGAGCGATAAGTGCCGACACCGGCGCCGGAAGTAATCTCGCATTTCATCTGACTAAAAACCGCGTCAGGGATTTCTTCGGTGTGTGGGAATGTTAACGAGGACGTATTTTCATTGAAGCAGCGCGTTATTGCGCCTTGTCGCTGCTTCTCGTGGTTGGTAAAGTAGGCGGATTTTATCTTTCGCCCCAGCTTGCAGGATTATCCTTCAGTTATGTTTAAAAAATTTCGTGGCATGTTTTCCAACGACTTGTCCATCGACCTGGGTACAGCCAATACCCTGATTTATGTAAAAGGACAGGGCATTGTCCTGAACGAACCTTCCGTCGTCGCGATTCGTCAGGATCGCGCCGGCTCGCCGAAAAGCGTCGCCGCCGTCGGCCATGAAGCCAAACAGATGCTGGGTCGCACACCCGGCAATATCGCGGCGATTCGTCCGATGAAGGACGGCGTCATCGCGGATTTCTTCGTCACCGAAAAAATGCTGCAGCACTTCATCAAACAGGTTCACAGCAACAGCTTCATGCGCCCGAGTCCGCGGGTGCTGGTTTGCGTCCCGGTCGGCGCCACCCAGGTGGAACGCCGCGCGATCCGTGAATCGGCCCAAGGGGCGGGGGCGCGCGAAGTATTCCTGATTGAGGAACCCATGGCCGCCGCCATCGGCGCCGGGCTGCCGGTGTCAGAAGCCACCGGCTCCATGGTGGTGGATATCGGCGGCGGCACCACGGAAGTGGCGGTGATCTCCCTGAACGGGGTGGTTTATTCTTCTTCCGTGCGTATTGGCGGCGATCGCTTCGATGAGGCTATTATTAATTATGTGCGCCGCAATTACGGCTCATTGATTGGCGAAGCCACCGCCGAACGCATCAAGCATGAAATTGGATCCGCTTATCCTGGCGATGAAGTCAGGGAAATCGAAGTCCGCGGCCGTAATCTGGCCGAGGGCGTGCCCCGGGGCTTTACCCTGAACTCCAATGAAATCCTTGAAGCGCTGCAGGAGCCGTTAACCGGCATCGTGAGCGCGGTCATGGTGGCGCTGGAACAGTGCCCGCCCGAGCTGGCCTCCGATATCTCCGAGCGCGGCATGGTCCTGACCGGCGGCGGCGCGTTGCTGCGCAATCTCGACCGTCTGCTGATGGAAGAGACCGGCATACCCGTGGTGGTGGCGGAAGATCCCCTCACCTGCGTCGCCCGTGGCGGCGGCAAGGCGCTGGAGATGATCGATATGCACGGCGGTGATTTGTTCAGCGAAGAATAACCTGCCTCGAAAAGGGGGGAACCACCCGGGTGAACGCTGAGATTTCTCATCCTGGTCGGCGCCCCCCTTTTTTGTTGAGGAAAATGCATAGCTTATGAAGCCGATTTTTAGCAGGGGACCTTCTCTGCAACTCCGACTGTTCCTGGCCGTGATGGTGGCTATCGCCATTATTATCGCCGACAGCCGGCTCGGGACCTTTGTGCAGATACGCACATACATGGATACCGCCGTCAGCCCGTTCTATTTCCTGGCCAATGGTCCGCGCAAGATGCTGGACAACGTGTCGGAAACGCTGGCGTCGCGCGGACAGCTCGAGCAGGAGAACCATACCCTGCGCCAGGAACTGCTGCTCAGGAACAGCGAACAGCTGCTGCTGGGGCAATTCCGGCAGGAGAATGCGCGTCTGCGCGAGCTGCTCGGTTCGCCCCTGCGCCAGGATGAACAGAAGATGGTCACCCAGGTTATCTCCACCAGTACCGATCCTTACAGCGACCAGGTGGTGATCGATAAAGGTCTGGACAGCGGCGTTTATGTCGGCCAGCCGGTCATCAGCGACAAAGGCGTGGTGGGCCAGGTAGTGGCCGCCGGCAAAATGACCAGCCGGGTGTTGCTGATTTGCGATGCGTCCCATGCCTTGCCCATCCAGGTCTTACGCAACGATATCCGGGTCATCGTGGCCGGCAACGGCTGCACCGAAGATCTGCAGCTGGAGCATTTACCGGGCAACACCGATATCCGCGTCGGCGATGTGCTGGTGACCTCCGGTCTTGGCGGCCGTTTCCCCGAAGGATATCCGGTGGGCGTGGTGTCGTCGGTTAAGGTCGATACCCAGCGTGCCTACACCGTGATCCAGGCCAGGCCGACCGCCCAATTGCAGCGGCTGCGCTATTTGCTGTTGTTATGGGGAGCCGACCCCCGGGGCGAGGTGCCGCTGCCGCCGGCGGAGGTCCATCGGGTGGCCAATGAACGCCTGATGCAGATGATGCCGCAGGTGTTGCCGTCCCAGGATAGCATCATGGGGCCGGAAGCGCCGGCAAGCGCACCGGCCGCGGCGCCCGCCGCCGCTGCGCCGGCGGCGGATGCCAGGGCGGGGACCTCCCGCGCGGCACCGGCCGGCAATGCGTCGCCGGCCAATCACGCGGCGACGGGTCGCGCCGCGCCGGCGGGCAATCGCACCGCGGCGGATAGCGCTGCGCCGGCATCCAGCCGTACGGCCCCCGCCGGCAGCGCGCCGGACGCCAACCCGACGTCCCCCGCCGGCAACGCGCCGGCAGCCGGCCATACGGCGCCGGCTTCAGGGCGGTCCACGCCGGCGGTGAATCCGTTTTCCGGGTCCCGGCAATGAACCGTTATCGCCGCAACGGCACCTGGGTCATCTGGCTCTCATTTCTTCTCGCCATCGTATTGCAAATCATGCCGTGGCCCGAGCAGCTTTACCTGTTCAGGCCCTCCTGGCTCAGCCTGGTGCTGATTTACTGGGTGATGGCGATACCACACCGGGTTAATGTCGGCACCGGCTTCGTGCTGGGGCTTATCATGGATCTCATCCTGGGTTCCATCCTGGGCGTCAGGGCGCTGGCGTTAAGCATCCTGGCCTACCTGGTGGTCTTCAAATTCCAGTTGTTTAGGAATATGGCCCTATGGCAGCAGTCGCTGATCGTGGTAATGCTATCATTGACCATGCATGTCATCGTGTTCTGGGCTGAGTTCCTGGTGATCAATATTTCATTCAGGCCGGAAATTTTCTGGAGCAGCGTCGTGGACGGCGTGTTATGGCCGTGGCTGTTTTTACTGATGCGTAAAGTGCGCCGCCAGTTTTCCGTGCAATAGGGGCTGTTATGACCGCGATATATCTGGCTTCCGGCTCACCCAGGCGCAGGGAATTGCTCACATTGCTGGACGTGCCGTTCGACGTGCTCTGCGCCCCGGTGGCGGAACTGCGCCGCGCGGGGGAGAAGGCGCCGGAATATGTGCGCCGGCTGGCGCTGGAAAAAGCGTTGGCCGGCGTGGCGATAGCTCCTGAACCGCGTCCGGTGCTGGGAGCGGATACCATCGTGGTGCTGGATGGCCGCATCCTGGAAAAACCGCGCGACGGCGCCCATGCCGCCGAGATGTTAACGGCCCTCTCGGGACAATGCCACCAGGTGATGACGGCGATCGCTTTTGCCGACGCCGGGCATCAGCTTTGCCTCAGCGTCGTGACCGAGGTCACATTCCGCCGGTTGTCGCCGCAGGAGATTCATCGCTATATTGCATCCGGTGAACCCATGGATAAAGCCGGGGCTTACGGCATCCAGGGATTGGGCGGGGTTTTTGTCAGGGCTATCAATGGAAGCTATCACGGCGTGGTGGGTTTGCCGCTGGTGGAAACCTCTGAATTGCTTTGCCAGTTTATTGCTTTACGTAGTCTGAGAGGACAACATGGCTGCTGAATTACTGGTTAATATCACGCCTTCCGAGACGCGGGTCGCTTATATCGACGGCGGCATTTTGCAGGAAATCCACATTGAACGCGAGGCCCGGCGGGGTATTGTTGGTAATATCTATAAAGGCCGGGTCAGCCGCGTACTGCCGGGCATGCAGGCGGCGTTTATCGATATCGGCCTGGATAAGGCGGCGTTTTTGCATGCGTCCGATATCATGCCGCATACCGAATGCGTCGCCGGCGAAGAGCAGAAAAACTTCCATGTGCGCGATATTGCCGAACTGGTCAGGCAGGGACAGGACATCATTGTACAGGTGGTCAAGGATCCGTTGGGCACCAAAGGCGCGCGCCTGACCACCGACATTACGCTGCCCTCGCGTTACCTGGTGTTTATGCCCGGGGCGTCCCATGTCGGCGTATCCCAACGCATTGATAGCGAGGAAGAGCGCGAGCGCCTTAAGCGCACCGTGGCGGATTACTGCGATGAGCACGGCGGGTTTATTATCCGCACCGCGGCGGAAGGCATCGGCGAAGAGGAACTGGCCCAGGATGCCGCTTTTCTCAAACGCCTGTGGACCAAGGTCATGGAGCGCAAACGCCGTAACCAGAGCAAATATATGCTTTACGGCGAGCTGGCGCTGGCGCAGCGCATCTTGCGTGATTTTGCCGGCGCCGCGCTGGATCGCATCCGGGTGGACTCCCGCCTGACCTTTGATCTGCTGGTGGAGTTTACCGGTGAATATATTCCGGAGATGACCCACAAGCTCGAGCATTACAACGGCAAACAGCCTATCTTTGATCTTTATGACGTGGAAAACGAAATCCAGCGCTCACTGGAACGTAAAGTCGAGCTGAAATCGGGGGGATATCTGATCATCGACCAGACCGAGGCGATGACCACCATCGATATTAATACCGGCGCGTTTGTCGGCCACCGGAACCTGGATGAAACCATCTTCAACACCAATATCGAGGCCACCCAGGCCATTGCCCGCCAACTGCGGTTGCGTAACCTGGGCGGCATTATTATCATCGATTTTATCGATATGGTTAATGAAGAACACCGGCGGCGGGTATTGCATTCGCTGGAGCAGGCGCTGAGCAAGGATCGGGTAAAAACCGGCATCAACGGCTTCTCCCAGCTCGGCCTGGTGGAGATGACCCGCAAACGCACCCGTGAAAGTATTGAACATGTGCTGTGCAGCGAGTGTCCTACTTGTCATGGCCGCGGCACGGTGAAAACCATTGAGACCGTTTGTTATGAAATTATGCGCGAGATCGTGCGGGTGCACCATGCCTACGAATCCGACCGTTTTTTGGTATACGCCTCGGCGGCGGTGGGCGAAGCGCTGAAAAGCGACGAATCCCATGCGCTGGCGGAGGTGGAGATTTTTGTCGGCAAGCAGGTTAAGGTGCAGATCGAACCGCTCTACAGTCAGGAACAGTTCGACGTCGTGATGATGTAGCCAGAGGATTCAGGCCCGGCGTAGAGCATGACACGCGGGCAGGAGATAAAAATAAATACTTGCCGTAAGCGGTGCGACGGGAAGCAAGGAGAAAGGCGTGAAGCGACTGCCGGGGATATTGCTGGCCCTATGTGCAACCCTGATTGTCCTGGTGGCATTAGCGGTCAGTGCGTTACGCCTGGCGTTGCCCCATCTGGACAGCTTTCGCCCGCAAATTGTCCAAACCCTAAACGCCGCTACCGGACTCAATGTCCAGATCCGTGAAATGCACGGCACCTGGCAGTCCTTCGGCCCGACGCTTGATATCCGCGCCATTGAATCCGTTACCGCCGATGAACAGTTGCGTATCCAGCGCGTTACCCTGGCCCTGGACGTCTGGCAATCGCTGCTGCACTGGCGCTGGCAATTTCGCGACGTCACGTTTTATCGATTGCAGCTGGATTTAAATACCACCCTGCTGGGCCGCGACCATCAGGGCAGCCCCATTAAATCCGACCAGCTTTCCGATCTGTTTTTACATCAGTTCGACCACTTTATCCTGCGCGACAGCGAGCTCTCTTTCCTGACGCCCTCGGGGGAGCGCACCATGCTTTCGGTGCCGCAACTGACCTGGCTCAACTCACGCCAGCGCCACCGGGCGGAAGGACAGATAGCCTTATCCAACGTTGATGTGCAGCAGGGCGCGATCCAGTTGCGCATGGACCTCAATGATGAAAACGGTCTGCTGGACAACGGCAAGATCTACTTGCAGGCCGATAATATCAATCTCAAGCCATGGTTCAGCCAGTGGGTGCAAAGCCAGACCGGTTTGCAACGGGCCGATTTCAGCCTGGCCGCCTGGCTGAGCCTGGATCATGGCGATATTACCGGCGGCGACGCCTTTTTCAGCCAGGGGACGGCTAGCTGGCAGGACGGAGGCCAGGACCACCGCGTGGACGTGGCGAAATTGGCCCTGCACCTGAGCAAACAGGGCGACGGATGGCAAATGGACGTGCCGGTGCTCAACATCGCCACCGACGGGGAATCCTGGGCGCCCGGCGCGCTCTCGCTGTTCTGGCTGCCGGAAAAGAATCATCTGTTCGCGCCCGACAGGGCCGGGGAAATCCGCCTGCGGGCGAAAAACCTGGAGCTACAGCGTTTCAGTCCCTTCTTGCCGCTGATATCCATTATTACGCCCAACCTGCGCGCCCGCTGGCAGGACCTGCAGCCCAAAGGGGTACTGTCCACCCTGGCGCTGGATATTCCGCTTAATAACCCGGAAAAAATCCGTTTCCAGAGCGACTGGCGCGATCTCAGCTGGCAGCAATGGCAACTCCTGCCGGGCGTGGATCATGTCGGCGGTTCGGTGGCGGGAACCCTTGCCGCCGGCCGGCTAAACCTGGCGCTGGATAACAGCACCTTGCCGTATAAAGATATGTTTCGCGCGCCGCTGGAAGTGCAGCGGGCCAGGGCCGCCCTTGACTGGCGCAATGATGAGCAGGGCCTGCGGTTATGGGGCAGCGATATCGATCTGCAGGCCACCTCGCTGTGGGCGACCGGGGACTTTTATTTTCATCAGCCCCTCAACGGTGATCCGTGGCTGGATGTGCTGTCCGGTCTGCGCTTGTATGATGCCGCCCAGGTCTGGCGCTATTTTCCCGAGCCGTTAATGGGCACCCACCTGGTCAATTACCTTACCGGCGCGTTGAAAGGCGGGCAGGTGGATAACGCCACGCTGGTCTTTGCCGGCGATCCCAAACAATTCCCGTTTAAGCATAACGACGGGCAATTCGAGGTACTGGTGCCGCTGCGCCATGCGGACTATGAATTTGAACCCGGCTGGCCGCGGCTGACCGATCTGAGTATCGATCTGGACTTCCTGAACGACGGTTTGTTTATGCGCGCGCCGCAGGCGAAACTGGGCGAGGCGACCGGCAGTAATATCGTGGCCGCCATCCCAGATTATTCCAAACAGCTGCTGTTGGTGGATGCGGATGTCAGCGGGTCCGGCCCGGCCATCGGCGCCTATTTTAACCAGACTCCGTTGCAGAAATCCCTTGGCGCGGCGCTTGCCGAGCTGCAGGTCGGCGGCAATGTTAGTGGGGACTTACACCTATCCATACCCCTTAGCGGCCAGGCAGTCACCGCATCGGGTCAGGTGAATCTGGCCGACAACAGCCTGCTGATTAAGCCGCTGGGCACCACCATGAACAACCTGAACGGCCAGTTCCGCTACCATAATGGCAACCTGGACAGCGATATGCTGTCGGCACAGTGGCTGGGACAGCCGGTAGCGGTGCGCTTCACGACGCAAGAGCTGCAAAAAAGCTTTGATATCAACGTCGATATGCAAGGGGACTGGTCGGTGGCCCATCTGTCCGGCCTGCCCGAACCCATGGCGAAAGCGCTGGGAGGACGGGCCTCCTGGCAGAGCGTGATGGCGATAACCTTGCCGTTGCAAGGCAAACCCGCGTATACCGTGGATGTCACTGCCGATTTAAAAAATGTAAGCAGTCACTTACCTGCGCCATTGGATAAAGCGGCCGGCCAGCCGTTCCCATTAGCGGTCAAGGCCCAGGGCGGGCTGACGGGCTTTACGTTGAGCGGACATGCCGGCAAGAATAATGCCTTTAACAGCGAATGGCAGTTGGGCAAGCTGGTTACGCTTGCTCGCGGCGCCTGGGCCACCGATAACGCCAGGATACCGCCGCTGCCGGACGGTAAAAGCCTGACGCTGAATCTACCGGCGCTGGACGGCGAAAAATGGCTGGCGTTAATGACGCCGCAGTCCCGCTCGGCGGGCAAAGCGGTGGCCAGCCGGTTCCGTTTCCCGGATGCCCTGACGCTGAATACGCCGTTATTGGCCCTGGGCGGCCAGCAATGGCACGCGCTGTCGCTGACGCGCCGCAATACCCTGGGCGGCAGCGTCGTTGAAGCCCGCGGCAAGGAAATCGACGGCAAGCTGGCGCTAGCGAACCAAGGCCCCTGGCGGGCGGATATCCGTTACCTTTATTATAATCCGCTGTGGCCGAAAAACGGCGCGGCTGGCGATACGCTCTTCCAGGATGACGACCCGGCCGCCGGCTTTAGCGACTGGCCGGCACTGCAGCTGCGTTGCCAGGAGTGCTGGCTGCTGGGGCAAAATCTGGGCCGGGTCGAGGCGGATGTGACGCCGCAGAAAAATACCCTGGCGCTGAGCCATGGCCTGGTGGATACCGGCAAATCCCGGCTGACGCTTGAAGGCGGATGGTCGCGCACCGGCCGGCAAAACCTGACCTCGGTCAAAGGCAAACTGAGCGGTAAAAATATCGGCGAGGCGGCGGACTATGTCGGCATCGACACCCCATTGCGCGACGCGCCTTTTAACCTGGATTACGATCTTCACTGGCAGTCGCTGCCCTGGACACCCGAGATCGCCAGCCTGAACGGCGTATTGCACACCAATCTCGGCAAAGGCAAGATCGATAATCTCAGCAGCGGCCAGGCGGGCAGGCTATTGCGCCTGATTAGCTTCGACGCGCTGTTGCGCAAGCTCCAGTTCGATTTCCGCGACACCTTCGGTAAAGGATTCTATTTTGACTCCATTAAAGGTACCGCCTGGATTAAAGACGGTGTGCTGCATACCAACGACTCGCTGATTGATGGCCTGGAAGCGGACATCGCCATGAACGGCCAGGTGGATTTGAACGCGCAGCGCATTGATATGGAAGCGGTGATAGCGCCGGAAATCTCCGCCACCGTCGGGGTTGCCGCCGCGTTTGCCATCAATCCGGTGGTCGGCGCCGCGGTATTCGCCGCCAGCAAGGTCCTGGCGCCGCTGTGGAACAAAATCTCGGTGATTCGCTATCACATCACCGGCAGCCTGGATCAGCCGAAAATCGAGGAAGTGCTGCGCCAGCCGCGCACACCGGCGGGTCATAGTAAATAATCAGCGTGCATTTGACGCCGGCGTTGAATTGCCGCAGTCTATAAATATGACTATAACGATTGTTAGTACGATTATTATTCCAGCCGTTGCTGGCCAATCCATCATTAATAAGAGTGAAAACCTATGAGTCTGACTTTTGTCAGTGAGCAATTACTCGCGGCCAACAACCTGAGTCACGAAGATCTTTTTTCGCTGTTAGGCCAGATGAGCGAACGTCGTCTGGATTATGCCGATCTCTATTTCCAATCCAGCTACCACGAGTCCTGGGTGATTGAGGACGGCATCATCAAAGATGGATCCTATAACATTGACCAGGGTGTCGGCGTGCGTGCGGTCAGCGGGGAAAAAACCGGCTTCGCCTATGCCGATCAGCTCACCCTTAACGCGTTGCAATTAAGCGTCAACGCGGCGCGCAGCATTGTCAGCGAGCAGGGCAACGGCCGGGTGCATACCCTGGGCGAAGTTCCTTATAAATCCCTCTATACGCAGCGTGATCCGCTTAACAGCCTGCCGCGTGAAGAGAAAATCGCCTTATTGCATCGGGTGGATAAAGTCGCGCGCGCCGCCGACCCCCGGGTGCAGGAAGTGAATGCCAGCCTGTCCGGCGTGTATGAACAGATCCTGGTGGCGGCCAGCGACGGTACCCTGGCGGCGGATGTGCGCCCGCTGGTGCGCCTGTCCATCAGCGTTCAGGTTGAGCAGGACGGCAAACGCGAGCGTGGTTCCAGCGGCGGCGGCGGCCGTTTTGGTTATGACTTTTTCCTTGAGAGCGTCGACGGCGACGTGCGTGCCGACAGCTGGGCGCGGGAAGCGGTGCGCATGGCGTTGGTTAATCTGTCCGCCGTGGCGGCGCCGGCCGGTGCCATGCCGGTGGTGCTGGGCGCCGGCTGGCCTGGCGTGCTGCTGCATGAAGCGGTGGGCCACGGACTGGAAGGCGATTTTAACCGTCGCGGCAGCTCGGTGTTCAGCGGACAGATGGACCAATTGGTGGCCTCGCCGTTATGCACCGTGGTGGATGACGGCACGCTGGCCGGCCTGCGCGGTTCGCTTGCCATCGATGACGAAGGGGTGCCCGGACAATATAATATGCTGATCGAAAACGGCATTCTCAAAGGGTATATGCAGGATAAGCTCAATGCCAGGCTGATGGGCGTAGCGCCCACCGGCAACGGCCGGCGCGAGTCCTACGCGCATTTGCCGATGCCGCGCATGACCAACACCTATATGCTGGCCGGTCAGTCCACGCCCGAGGAGATTATCGCCAGCGTCGAATATGGCCTGTATGCGCCCAACTTCGGCGGCGGCCAGGTGGATATCACCTCCGGCAAATTTGTTTTCTCCACGTCCGAGGCCTATCTGATCGAAAACGGCCGGGTAACCCATCCGGTTAAAGGCGCGACCCTGATCGGTTCCGGCATCGAGGCGATGCAGCAAATCTCCATGGTCGGCAATGACCTGGCGCTGGATAAAGGGGTCGGCGTGTGCGGCAAGGAAGGCCAGAGCGTGCCGGTCGGCGTCGGCCAGCCCACGCTTAAGCTCGACAATATCACCGTCGGCGGCACCGCCTGAGTCCTGCCCCGCCGGGATATCAGAACATGGTATCCTGGCGGAACGCCTGGTAGACCGCCGTGACATTGTTAAAGTATTCATGCATGGCGTTGATGCACACCTGCACCTTCAGCGGCAATTTATCCTTCTGGGTATACACCGCATACACCGGCCGCGGGTCGGAAAGATAGCGATTGAATAAAATCTCCACATTGCCCTGCTTTATCTCATCCAGAACCCACATGATCGGCACATAGGCGATGCCGGCGCCGGCGGTCAGCCAGCGGATCAGCGTCTGTGAGTCGTTGGTGGCGAAACGGCCCTGCGGCGCCAGATGCAGGGTGATGCCCTCCGGGGCCACCAGCTCGAATTCGCTGTCCGGCCTGACGTCATACTCCAGCCAGGAAAAATTAGCCATGTCGCTGGGCTTTTCCGGCGTGCCGTGGGCGGCCAGGTAGCTTTTGGCGGCGCAAACCACCATCGGCATGGCGCCGAGACGGCGTGAAAAAAGACTGGAATCCTGCAGCGCGCCCACCCGCACCACCAGATCCAAGCCGTCGGCGATCAAATCCGGCGCCGGTATGCCGGTTACCAGGTTTACCGACAGTCCCGGATATTCCTTCAGCATATCGGCGGTGATGGTCGCCAGGACGTTATGGGCCATGGTGGACGAACTGCCGACGCGCAGCGTGCCGATCGGGGTATTGTTAAAAGCGTAGAGCTGCTCATGCACCTCCTGGAACTCCAGCAGCATACGGCGGCAGCCCTGATAATAAATCTTGCCGGCCTCGGTCAGGCCCAGGCTGCGGGTGCTGCGGTTAAGCAGTTTTACCTGCAGTTCGTTTTCCAGTTTCGCCACGGTCTGGCTGATGGACGATACGCTCATCTGCAGTTGCCGGGCGGCGGAGGTAAACGAGCCGCCTTCCACCACCTTGGCGAATACCATCATACGTTTCAGTCTTTCCATTGTTAAGCCTGAGTGAAAAGTGATTTAGATCACATAATATTGAAAATGCCAGTCAGTAAAGGCTACTATATACCCGTCGGTTCATCTGATCGCGCATTGCCGCCCCTGTTTTTCAGATGTCTTTATTGCTTTGAAATAAACAGTAACATTGTGGGGGCGTTTTCGCCACGCTGCCTCAATGGGTTTTATCCGCCGGGAATAACCCTCGATCACCTTCCTGAGTTCTATACTTAGCCGCGTTTACATCCGCGTATGCCGCCCATGGCCGTGAGGAAGGATGCCGTGGCGGGCAGGACGCGTTTGGGGTCGCCGGCAACGGTCAAACGGGAAAAGGTAAGGAAAATGTCATGAGTTTGCTGCCGGTTATGGTGATCTTCGGCCTGTCGTTTCCCCCGGTGTTTTTTGAGCTGCTGGTGTCGATGGCCGTGTTCATGCTGCTGCGTCGCCTTTTGCTGCCAACGGGCATTTACGATTTCGTCTGGCATCCGGCCTTGTTTAATACCGCATTGTATTGCTGCGTGTTTTATCTGATTTCGTGTCTTTTTGTTTGAGGTCGCTGTGAAAACTGTTGCAATAAAAATAATCAGGATTGCGATTACTCTGTTGTTGGTACTGATTGCCGCGGTCGCTATTTTCCGGGCATGGGTGTTCTATACCGAATCGCCCTGGACGCGGGATGCCAAATTCACCGCTGATGTGGTGGCGATTTCGCCCGATGTCAGCGGCCTGCTTACCGACGTGCGGGTGAGCGATAACCAGCTGGTGAAGCAGGGACAGGTGCTGTTCGTGGTCGATCAGCCGCGCTACCAGCAGGCGCTGGACGAAGCGCAGGCCGATGTGGATTATTACCAGGCCCTGGTGGCCGAGAAACGTCGCGAGGCGGGACGCCGGCTGCGGCTGGGCACCAATGCCATGTCCCAGGAAGCCATCGACCAGTCCAGCAATGATTTGACCACCGTCGGCCACCAGTTGGCGAAAGCGGTGGCGGTCAGGGATCTGGCGAAAATCGATCTGGAGCGCACCACGGTGCGCGCCCCCGCCGAGGGCTGGATAACCAACCTGAATGTCCATGCCGGTGAATTTATTACCCGCGGCGCGGTATCGGTGGCACTGGTGAAACGCAATTCGTTCTACCTGCTGGCCTATATGGAAGAAACCAAACTGGAAAAAGTGCGTCCGGGCTTTCGTGTGGAAATCACGCCGCTGGGCAGCAATCTGGTGCTCTACGGCACGGTGGACAGCATTGCCGCCGGGGTGACCAACAGCAGCAGCGCCGTGGATGCCAAGGGCATGGCGACCGTGGACTCCAACCTGGAATGGGTGCGGCTGGCGCAGCGGGTACCGGTTAAAATCCGCCTCGACGCGCAGCAGGGAGATCTTTATCCGGCCGGCACCACCGCGACGGTGGTGATCACCGGCAGTAAGGATCGCGACCGGCGCGAGCTGTCGCCGATGATGCAGCTGATGCATCGCCTGCGCGAGTTCGGCTAAACGGATGGCCCGATAATGTTGCAACTGCTGGCGCCGATATTTTTCCGCTGCCGTTTTGCGGTCAAGCTCACCTTTGCCATTCTGCTGGCGTTGTTCCTGGGCTTTCATTTCCAGTTGGAAACGCCGCGCTGGTCGGTGCTGACCGCCGCCATCGTGGCCGCCGGCCCGGCCTTTGCCGCCGGCGGCGAGCCTTTTGCCGGCGCTATCCGCCATCGCGGCATGCTGCGCATCATCGGCACCTTTATCGGCTGCGCCGGGGCGCTGGTGATTATTACCCTCACCATCCGCGCCCCGGTGGTGATGCTGCTGTTAAGCTGTATCTGGGCCGGCGCCTGCATGTGGATCTCCACGGTGGTGCGGGTACAGAATTCCTATGCCCTGGGCCTGGCTGGGTACACCGCGCTGATTATTATCGTCAGTATCCAAAGCCAGCCCCAGGTGACGCCGCAGTTTGCCGTTGAGCGCTGCAGCGAAATCGTGCTGGGTATCGTCTGCGCCATCCTGGCGGATATCCTGTTTTCGCCCCGCTCGATAAAACAGGATATCGACCGGGCGGTGGACCAGCTACTGCTGGATCAGTACCGACTGCTGCTACTGTGCCTTAACGGCGCGGCGAAAGAAGAGGTGGATAAAGCCTGGGGCGATCTGGTGAAATTTACCACCGCCCTCGACGGCATGCGCGTCAACCTGATGATGGAATCCTCGCGCTGGCAGCGCTGCAACCGGCGCCTGCGCGCGATCAATACCCTGTCGCTGACCCTGATTACCCAGGCCTGCGAAGCCTTCCTGATCTTGCAGGTGCGCCCTGACTTTATCGCGCCGCATCTGCGGCTGCTGTTAAACGAGCCGGCGGACACCGTGGGGGATATCCATAAGCGCATGAAGCTGATGCGCCAGGTCATCGCCGCCACGCCCGCCCGCGATACCCCGCAGGTCCTGTATACCTGGGTGGGCGCGGCAACCCGGTTTTTGCTGCTGGCGAAAGGGGTAAAGAGCAACGCGCGTATCAGCAAAATTGAGGAGCAGGTGCTGGTCGATCAGGTGATCATTTCGGCCCCCTCCGCCGAACGGCATCACGCCATGATTAACGGACTGCGCACCGGCGTCGCCACCGCGCTGGGCTGCCTGTTCTGGCTTTGGACCGGCTGGACGTCCGGCAGCAGCTGCATGGTGATGATTGCCGTGGTGACGTCGCTGGCCATGCGCTTGCCCAACCCCTGGATGGTCTGCAAGGATTTTATGATCGGCATGTCGGCGGCGCTGCCCATCGGCGCGCTGTATTATATGGTGATCATGCCCGCCACCCAGCAAAGTCTGCTGTTGCTGTGCATTGCGCTGGGGGTACTGGCGTTTATCATCGGCATCGAGGTGCAAAAGCGGCGCCTCGGCACGCTCGGCACCCTGGCGGGGACCATCAATGTGCTGGTGCTGGCCAATCCCATGAGCTTTTCCATTAACACCTTCCTCGACAGCGCCATCGGCCAAATTATCGGCTGCGGCCTGGCGACGCTGGTGATCCTGCTCATCCGGGACGGTTCCAAGGCGCGCATCGGCCGGGTATTGCTGAACCGCTTTGTGTACGGCGCGGTATCGGCCCTGTCCACCAACAAGGCGCGGCGCCAGGAAAATCATCTGCCGGCGCTGTACCAGCAGCTGTTCCAGCTACTGACGCTATTCCCCGCAGATATCGCCAAATACCGCCTGGCGCTGACGCTTATCATTATCCACCAGCGCCTGCGCCTGGCGGATATTCCGGCCAATGCCGATCTCTCGGCGTACCATCGCCAGATCCGCGCCACCGCCGACCGGGTGCTGGTCGCCCGCAGCGACATCCGCCGCCGGAAACATTTCGATCAATTACTGGCGGAATTGCGTATTTATCATGACAAACTGCTTCATTACCAGGCCACGCCCGATATTACCGAATCCGTGCGGCGCCTGACCGACACCCTGTTCCGTTACCGTCACGCGCTCAGCGATTAACCCGCCGGGGCGGCTTTTCCCCGTACCCGGCCGCCCATCCCGCAACCAGCATCTATACTTAAACCATATTTCTTACGCCGCGGCGCGTCCGGGAGCCGTTATCCTGCGGCGGCCGGGGCGTTACACCGCAACTGCACGCCTTCCCGCGACGGGAGGCATAAAAGGGGAGGATAACAATGAGCGAGCACTTACACCTACAAGACCACCCGCTGTTCAAGACCGGCTATCTGGTCAACGGCGAATGGCGGGGCGCTCAGGACACCTTTGAGGTCGTGAATCCGGCCACCGGCCAGCTTATCGCCAACGTGGCCAAAAGCGGCAAACGGGAAACCGAGGCCGCCATCGCCGCCGCCGACGCGGCGTTCCCCGCCTGGCGCGCCAAAACCGCCAAGGAACGTTCTGAAATCCTGTACCGCTGGTACGGCCTGATTATGGAGAACCAGGCGTATCTGGCGCGGCTGATGACGGCGGAACAGGGAAAACCGGTAAAGGAAGCGCAGGGCGAAGTCGCCTATGCCGCAAGCTTTATCCAATGGTTCGCCGAGCAGGCCAAGCGCGTTAACGGCGAGATCATCCCACCGGCCAAAGCGCATTCCCGGATTTTCGCCACCCGCGAACCGGTGGGCGTGGTGGCGGCCATTACGCCGTGGAACTTTCCGCTGGCCATGCTGACGCGCAAGCTTGGGCCGGCGCTGGCGGCGGGCTGTACCGCGCTGATAAAACCGGCCAACAATACGCCGCTGTCCGCCTTCGCCCTGCTGGCGCTGGCGCAGCAGGCCGGCGTGCCGCCAGGGGTGGTTAACGGCGTGGCGGGGGATACCCACGCCATCAGCGACGCCATTATGGCGAGCGACCGCGTGCGCAAGGTGACCTTTACCGGTTCCACCGCGGTGGGCAAGACGCTGATGCGCAACGCCGCCGACACCATG
Source organism: Sodalis sp. C49 (assembly GCF_046352915.1). Lineage (NCBI taxonomy): Bacteria > Pseudomonadati > Pseudomonadota > Gammaproteobacteria > Enterobacterales > Bruguierivoracaceae > Sodalis > Sodalis sp. C49. The sequence continues at coordinate 4,284,551 of NZ_CP163303.1, forward strand.
AAAAAGATCTCCATGGAACTGGGCGGCAACGCGCCGTATATTGTGTTTGACGATGCGGATATCGACGCCGCGGTAAAGGGCGCCATCGCCAATAAATTCCGCAACGCCGGCCAGGTATGCGTCAGCGTGAACCGTTTTTATATCCAGTCCGGCGTCTACGACGAATTTGTTTCCCGCCTGGCGCGCGAGGTGGAGCGGTTAAAGGTGGGTAACGGCATGGAGCAGGACGTGGTGGTCGGGCCGTTGATTAACCGCGCCGGCCTGGAAAAAGCGCAGGAGCACGTCGCCGACGCGCTGGCCAAAGGCGGACGGGCGGTTACCGGCGGCAAGCCGCATCAGCTTGGGGGTAATTTTTTCCAGCCTACGGTTATCAGAGACGCCAGCGAGGAGATGAAGCTGGCGCATGAGGAAACCTTCGGTCCCGTGGCGGCGTGTTTCCGCTTTGACACCGAGGAGGAAGTGATCGAACGCGCCAATAATACGCCGTTCGGTCTGGCGGCCTATTTCTATACGCAAAACCTGCAGCGCGTATTCCGCGTGTCCGCCCGGCTGGAAAGCGGCATGGTGGGCGTAAATGAATGCGCGGTATCGACCGAGGTGGCGCCGTTTGGCGGCGTCAAGGAATCCGGACTGGGCCGGGAAGGTTCCGTGCTTGGCATGGACGATTACCTGGAAGTGAAAACGCTGCATCTTGGCGGCTTATGATTAATTTTTTGCGCCGCCACTTTTACACCATGACCGGTAATCGTTGTGTGGCATACTGACGGAGCGATGGGCAACATAAAATTAACAACCTGCAGTGCGGAGAAAGCTTGATGGGGAAAGTATCCTTTGATTTTAACCAGATACCCGATCTGCCGGCCTTTTACCGTGATTTTGGCCGTCAGTTCTCCCTGAGCGAGCCGTGCGCCGCCAATCTGGACGATTTATGGCAAACCGTTACCAGCCGGCTGCCGCTGCCGGTGGAAATAGAGTTCGTGCATCTTAATGCTTCAAAAAAACGCCGTTTCGGCGCGTTGATCCTCTTGTTTGACGAGGCGGAAGAGGAGCTGGACGGCCGGCTGCGCTTTAACCTGCGCTGACGCCGGCTTATTTATCGCCGGCGACGGTACGCAGGTACTGGAAAATCTGGCGGGAGGTCTTGGCGGGTTTGTTGGCCGCTTTCTCCTTTTGCGCATTACGCACCAGCGAACGCAACTGCTGCCTGTCCGCCTCGGGATACAGCGCCATCACTTCCTCCACCACGTCGTCGCCCTGATCTATCAGGCGGTCGCGCAGGTTTTCCAGCTTATGGAACAGGGTGATTTGCTGGTTGTGACGGTTTTTCAGCTTATCCAGCGCCTGCTGGATGGGCTCGGGATCGCGAGCGCGCAGCATCTTGCCAATCAGCTGGATCTGGCGGCGGCGCCCCTCTTTTTTGATGCGCTGCGCCAGTTCTATGGCGGCGAGCAGGTCATCGTCCAGCGGGATTTTTTCCAATGCGTTCTTGCCAAGATCGACCAGTTCGACGCCAAGTTCCTTCAGGGCTTCGGCATCGCGTTTGATTTCGCTTTTGCTGACCCAGATAATCTCGTCGTCGTCTTCTTCGGCGGGCTGCGCCGCGGGCTGTTCGTCTTGCCAGTCTTCCGGTAATTTACTCATGATACGGTTCCTCAAAAAGAGGCTAATCCTAACAGGTTGCGCGGGAGGATCCACGCCCTTATTTTACCGCACCTTCGGTGATGCCATGAATAAATCTGCGTTGGAACAGTAAAAATACCGCCACCAAAGGCAATATGGCGATGGTGGCGCCCGCCATCAGCACCGGAATATTGATGGTATTGCGATTCTGGAAAAACATCATGCCGATAGGCAAGGTGCGCAGCTCTTCTTTATTCACCAGGATCAGGGGGATCAGGAACTCGTTCCAGGTCCAGATAAACAGCAGCAGGGCCAGCGTGGACAAGGTGGGCACAATGGCCGGGACCAGCAGGCCGCACAAGATTTTCCAGCGGCTCGCCCCGTCCATTACCGCCGCTTCCAGTAACTCTTTCGGCACCTGTGAAAAGGCGCTGGCCACCATCAGGGTGGTAAAAGGAATCGACATCGCCACCTGCGGCAGTATTAACGCCAGATAATTATTATTCAGCCCGATCCAGTGGATCTCATGATACAGCGGGATAATATAGGCTTCCGACGGCAGCACCATGCCGATGGCCAGCAGGAATGCGATAAATTTTTTCGCCGGCAGCCGCAAAAATGCGAAGGCGAAACCGGAGGGAATACCCGCCAGCAGGCTGATGATAATCACCGGGAATACCACCAGCACGGAATTGGTAAAATAAATCTGGAAATGACCGTCGCGCCAGGCGGAAATGTAGTTGGCAAAACTGAGGCCGGAGGGCAGGGTAAATACCCCCTGGAACAGTTCCGTTTGTGTTTTGAACGAGGTTAACAACGCCAGGGCGAACGGCAGGATGGTAATGAGGGCAAACAGCCACAACAAGCCCCGCGTATACAATGGAATACCGCGCATTAGCGTCGCTCCCGAATAGCAAAGTGAATCAATCCGTTGATAATAAAAACCAGTCCCATACCGACAATCGCCACCGCCGAGGCATAACCGAAATGGCGTAAATCAAACCCCTGCTGGAACATATAAATATTGGTCACCAGGGTAGATGTGCCGGGACCGCCACGCGTCATTACGTACACCAGATCGAAGGCCTTGATGCCGGCAATCACCGTCAGCAGCAGCGCGACGCGAATTTCCGGCAGTAATGACGGCAGGGTGATGCGCATGAATTTTTGCCGATGGGACGATCCTTCCAGCTCGGCGGCTTCCAGCAACGACGGGTCCATGCGCTGGATGCCCGCCATAAACAGCACCAGGCAGAAACCAAAGAAATACCAGGTGGCCACCATGCCCACCGCCGCCAGCGCCCAGTCGAAATCGCCCAGCCAGGCGCGGGCCAGGTGCGGCAGCCCGATGGCGCGCAACAGCTGATCGATCGGGCCGAACGCCGGGTTATACAGCCAGCGCCAGACGACGCCGAGCACCGCCATCGGCATGATATACGGCAGGAAAAACAGGATGCGCAGCAAACTGCGCTCGGCTGGACGGGCGTCGCTTAGGAAACTGCATAATGCCAGGCCGATGATAATCGGAAATAACGTGTAAAACAGCAGCAGCAGGGCGTTATTGCCGATGGAGATCCAGAACACGGGGTCGAGCAGCATGCGGATATAATTGCCAAGGCCGATGAAGACCGGCCATGAGGTGCCGTCCCATTCGGTCAGGCTGGCCCAAAAGGTGATCAGCAGGGGTATCAATAAAAACACTGAGTAGATAAGCAGCGAGGGCAAAATGTACAGCATATTTTGCAAACTGGACTTATTAAACATTGATACGCCTCTTGATGCGAAATAAAAGGAGCCGCCGTCCCGGCCCGCGTTATGCCCGCGCACCGGAGCGGCGTCCTGGGGTTAATGCGTTAGCGTCTTGATGTATTGCTGATAGTTCTCATCGAGTTTGTCGGTTAACTGCTGCGGGCTCTCCTTGCCCGCCAGCAACAGCTGCACATGCTCTTGCAGCGCGTTGATCATGGTGGGGGTGGCCCAGTCGATATAATGGCCCAGGCCGTCATAGTCGCTGACCTTGATCCAGACTCGGTAGATCTCGGCCAATAACGGGTTATCAGCCGGAATTTTGGCGTTTTTATCGGCGCTGGCCGGCAGGAAACCCGCCTTCAGCCAGGCCTCGGCCATGTGGTCGGAGACCAGGTAATTGATGAATTTGGCCGCGATATCACGCTGCTGCTGGGTCTTGGCGGTGGCGGTAATAGAGAATGGCAAATCGGTGCCGCCCACCATCAGCGGTGATGTCACGCCGGGAAACGGCGGCAGGTCGGCGAAATGGATATCTTTGTTTTCCTGGAGCTGCCCCATGTACCAGGTGCCGCTGATAAAAAAGGCCGCCTGGCCGTTCTGGAACAGCGTGGCGGCGTCATCGTTGCCGATGCCCTGGTAGCCGGGGAAGAAATACCCCTTGTCCGCCCAGGTTTTCATTAACGTGGCGGCCTTTAACAGTTTCGCATCATGGAACGTGCCGCCTTTGCCATAGATCAGATCGTCAAGGGGTTTTCGATCCTTGCTGTCGATTTGATCCTGCCAGAGCATCATCAGCAAATGGGGCCCGCCGTTGCTGTCAAGCAATCCCATCATCATGGGCGCGATGCCTTGCTGCTGTAGTTTTGGCAGGGCCGCCTCAAACTCGTCCATATTTTTCGGCACCGCGACGCCCGCCTGATCAAGCAATTTCTTGTTGTAATACAAGCCGACCATTTCCCCGAGGCTGGCCACCCCATACAGATGCCCTTCGCCGAAGTCATTATGATCCGACCACCGGTTGCGTTTTAGAATGGAGGCGGGGAAGCGCTGCTCCCAATGATAGGTTTTGGCGTAATCATCCAGTGAATAGAGCAGTTTTTCATGTACCAACGCGCCCATATCGCCGCCGCCCTGATTAACCTGCGCCACCTGCGGGCCTTCGCCGGAGGTCAGCGACAGCTTCAGCGGGATGCGCGTATCGGCGGAGGCATGGACGGAACGATCGAGCTTAAGACCGGGATTTTGCTGCTCAAACTGCGTAACGGTTTGTTTCATCAACGCATCCTGGGCGGGGTAGTTCCATACATCCCAGGTGGTGAGGGTTTGCGCCTGCGCGCCGCTGAGAGCGCAGAGACCGAGCAGGCTTCCCGCCAGCGCCAGCTTGATGCGATGGAGGAAAAGTCCGTCTGCGCGGTAAGAAGACCGGCGGTAAGTAGTGACTAAATAGGACATGGTGGTTTTGACCTCCATCACAGGATAATAAGCCCATTGCGCCGGGGAGAAAACGACATGGATTCACCGGCGGAAAACGGCTGACAGGTTCTCCTTTAATACTTACTTTATGGTAAAAATAAAGTCAATGTTCTTTTGTTTATCGCCGGTCCGGCGCGGATACAGGATAAAAGAACTGGCTAAAGAATGAATTCAAGGACAATCGAGAGATAAAACAATCAGGAGACAGCATAACGGATCTCTATACCGAAAAGTAAAGGGTTCATTTTTTTGTTTTGTATTTCATTAAGTTATTTATCGCTCTATCATTTTATCTTATAGTTTAGCGCCCTGATGGCGCGGTATTTTCAGCGGTAAAATCCTAAACCGATGATTATGCATCATTAAAGATATTCACCCAGCAAGCGGTCATCACTTTTCTGTCTGGTGGCGTTGATATTGCGATTGCCGTCATTTTTTTGAACCATATAATATAATTATTATAACTTGCGAACTAAGTATGTTTTCCTTAGTGTATTAATCCTTATTCCTGGGAACGCAATGGAGACCGGTTGTTATGTCCTCTTCCCCATTTTTGATCAGGCAGGCCGCGGAGCGCGATCGCGCCGCGCTGTCTGAGATCTGCCTGAAAACCGCGAATGCCGGCACGGACGCCAGTGCGCTTTACAGCGATCCGGCTTATCCCGGGCTGCGTTTCGTGATGCCGTACGCCATTTTTGAACCGGAACTGGCGTTTGTTCTGGAGGAAAACGGCCATATCCTCGGGTATGTCGTCGCCGCGCGCGATACCGCGGCGTTCGAGCAGCGGCTGCAGCGCGACTGGTGGCCGGGGCTTAGGGAAAAACTGGCCGATCGCCGGGCGCTGTTGCCGCTCGATGAAGGCGTGCTGGATTTTATTCGCCAGCCGCAGAGCAAGGAAGCCGGCCTGCTCGAGCAGTATCCGGCGCACCTGCATATCAATATCCTGCCGCAGGCCCAGGGCGGCGGCCAGGGACGGCGGATGATTGAAACGGAGCTGGAGGCGCTGCGGCGCGCCGGCGTTTCAGGCGTTCACCTCGGCGTGAGCCTGAAGAATGAACCCGTCTGCGCGTTTTATGAACGGCTCGGGTTCCGGTTGTTGCACCGGAGCCAGGCCATCTATATGGGACAAATACTGTAAACGGGGACATAGATGGCCAACGTAGAGCTTCGGGGGATAAAAAAATCCTATGACAAAATCAATGTTATCCACGGCATCGATCTGCAGATCCACAGCGGCGAATTTGTGGTATTTGTCGGTCCCTCCGGCTGCGGTAAATCGACCCTGCTGCGGATGATTGCCGGTCTGGAGGAAATATCAGGCGGAACCCTGAGCGTCGATGGCCAGGATATTACCCACAGCGCGCCGACCGATCGCGGCATCGCCATGGTATTCCAGTCTTATGCGTTGTATCCCAATATGACGGTTCGCGGTAACCTGCGCTATCCGCTGGAGGTGGCGAAATACAGTAAACGGGATATTGAACAGCAGGTGAACAGCACCGCCGCGGTGCTGCATCTTACCGAGTTCCTCGATCGTTTACCCCGCGCCCTGTCCGGCGGCCAGCGCCAGCGGGTGGCCATCGGCCGGGCGATTATCCGTAAGCCGCGCATCTTCCTGTTTGACGAGCCGCTATCGAACCTTGACGCCGAGCTGCGCCTGAAAATGCGTATCGAAATTGCCCGCCTGCATGAAAAGCTGGGCAATACAATGATTTATGTTACGCACGATCAGCTGGAAGCGATGACGCTGGCCGATCGTATCGTCGTGCTGCGCCAGGGCCGCATTGAACAGGTGGGCGCGCCCCTCGAGTTGTATCATGATCCGGATAATATCTTTGTCGCCGGATTTATCGGCTCGCCGAAAATCAATTTTCTACCGGCCACGGTGGTGGGCAGTGAACCGGGCTGGGCGCGCCTGGCGGTCCCCGAGCTAGGGTTGGATCACCTGGTGGTACGGGTGAGCGGCGCGCTGGCCCCGGATCGTCCGGTTACCTTGGGCATCAGGCCGGAGCATTTCCTGGCCGCTGAAGGGGCGGAGGTGCGGTTTAGCGGCGTGCTGGATTTTGCCGAGCGGCTGGGCCATACCAATTACCTGTATTTGCATACCGGGCGGGACGAGGCGTTGGTGATTGAACAGCGGGCGCTGACCGCTATTAGCAACGGGGAAACACTGACCCTGGGCATCGATGCGGCAAAATGTCTTCTGTTCAGCGAATCCGGTGAGCGGATCCGCTAAACAGGCTAGGCATCCTCGTCCGCGGACGAGGCTATCGCATCGATCAGCCCGTTGACCGCAAATCCCGCCGCCCCCAGCGCCCACATGCGGCTGGAGTCCGTCAGGTAGCGCAGCGGGATCACCTGCGGCGTGAGTTTGAGCCGGTATTGCTGAAAATGCGTCATGATTTGATCAAGCAGGATGCGCGAGGCCATCTGCGGCTCCATCGCCAGGTACACCACGTCCGGATCGAACGCGATCGACAGGTTGGCCAGCGAAATGCCGATGTGCCGTCCGGCGGCGGTGAGGATATCCACCACCTGGTGCGACGGCCAGCCGTCCACCTCCTGCAGGCTGCGCGGCGGGCCATTTTCCGGCAACGTGGCGGCGATACTGTTTAATATCGCTCTGGAGGATGCCACTTCCTCAAGAAGCGCCGCCGACCCGTCGCCGACCAGCGCGTTGCCAATTTCACCGGCGTTGCCGTGCCGGCCGCGGTAAAGCTGGCGTTCGAGAATAATGCCGGCGCCGATCCCTTTACCATAAGTGGCGATGATGGCCGACTGCGCGTCGCCCAGCTGACCAAACACCAGGGAAGCCAGCGCCATGGCGTTGGCGTCATTTTCGATATAGACCGGTATGGCGAAACGCTCGGATAACAGGCCGGCGATGGGGACATGGTTCCAGTCCAGTACCTTGGAACGAATGCACACCCCGCTGAGGGGATCCACTATCCCGGAGATGGCCAGGCCGATCGCGCCCACTTTGCTGGTTTCCACCGATTTAAGGAATTTCGCCAGCGCGTCGCTGAGCTGTTTCGGCGTTAGCGCGCCGGTCGGCATCTGCTGTTCGCCGATCAGCTTGCCGACTAAATCAGTCATGACGATCACATTGCGCTCGGCGTTGAGCTGTACGCCCACCACCGAGGCATAGGCGGGATCGATACCCAGCAAGATCTTGGGCCGCCCCATGGATTCCCGGCGCAGTCCGAGTTCATGGATAATCCCTTTCGATAATAACCGATTGGTCGCCTGTGAAACCGTGGACATGCTCAGGCCGCTGCGAACCTTCAGGTCGGATTGACTGATAGGCGAGTGTTCGACGATCAGGCGTAAAATGCGTGGCGATACGGTCGGCGCGCTCATAGCTGGGCTGTTTTATCCTTGTGACGACGATAACGGGTGCGCCGGCCGGGCCTGGACGTAAGGTCCGGCGCCGCCGGCCAGGCGCAGCGCGCCGTCCAGGGCGTCCGCGCAGGGTGCGACAATATGCTGGCGCCAGCGGGGGTGCAACCAGGGCAATACCGGCTGTGAAATACCGCCCATCAGGGCAATCCGCGGCGAGCCGGCGTCCACCAGACAGGCTAGCATCAGATCGATCTCCAGTGCCAGTTGGCGCACCAAATGAACGCCGTTCGGATCGCCGCACCGGGCGGAATCAAAGATGCGCGGGGCAAACGCCGCCCAGTCATGGGGGCCGGCGGACTGGGCCCAGTGCAACATGACCTCGGGCGAATGATCGAAATCCGCCATCAGGGCCTGCGTTAATGCGGACGCCGGCAGGATGCCCTCATGGGCCTGCAATGTGCGGCGCAGCGCGTGACGTCCCAGGATGGCGCCCGAGCCCTGGTCTCCCAGGCTAAAGCCCCAGCCGCCGATAGAATGAAACCGGCTGCCGTCATACGCCGTGGCCTGGCTGCCGGTGCCGGTAATCAGCACCGCGCCGGGGCGGCCCTGATGAGCGCCAAGACAGGCGATTTCCACGTCGGAGGCAATATGCCGGGCCGCGAACGGCATTGGCCAGCTTTCCGCCAGTTCCCTGACGCGCTGCACATTGGCGCCGGCAAAACCGAACCCCGCCCGCGCGCCGGCCTGTTCCGCCAACGGCAGGCCGGCAAGGCGAAAGGCCTCGGCCACCAGCGCCAGCGACGTGGCCAGGGCTTGCGCCGGAGCGCTGAAAATATTGGCCGCCCCGCCCCGGCACTCCGCCAGCAGGCGGCCCTGACTATCGATCAGGCGCACGCGGCACGCCGTGCCGCCGCCATCTACGCCCACATAAAAATTTGCTTGCAACGTTCCCCCTCCTTTTGGCTCTTGATGACATGAATTGCCGCCAGGGACGCTGTGGAACTGACGTGTCGAGCGGAAAAGATAGGGTAAAAAAACATAAATCGCAATAATGAAAAAAATATCACATTCTTTTATTTTAATAAATTATTAAATTTCAATGCAATATCCAGGGTCATCATTTTTACGTATTGGTTAATAATTGACATTACTTTTGTAATCGTAATAAGTTCAAGGTTCAGAAACGTGGGTTCATCATGGGCGGCAGGGGCAACCAACATGAAAGCAGGCATTGTCGGACTGGGTTTTCGCATGGCGAACGTGGCCAGGGAATTTAAACAAGCCGATGCGGATTTTACCATAACCGGATACGCCGACCCGGCGCCGGCCGGGCTGGAGACGCTCACGCAATTCGGCATCGATGCCGGACGGGGATTCGGCACGCTTGGCGAACTGCTGGCCGCGGGCGGCTTTGACCTACTGATGGTGGGTTCGCCGAATTACCTGCATCTGGAGCATATCCGCGCCGGGCTGGAAGCCGGGCTTATCGTCTTTACCGAAAAACCGGTGGTGATAAACGAAGAGCAGACCATGGCGCTGGCGGAGCTGGTGCGGCAGTACGGCAGCGATCGCATCATTGTGGGCCTGGTGCTGCGTTATTCGCCGCTGTATGTGGATTTACTCCGCGCCCAGGCGCAAAACCAATTGGGCGAAATCACCTCCATCGAGGCCTGTGAGCATATTCCGCCCTGGCATGGCGCTTTTTTCATGCGCGACTGGCGGCGCTTCGAACGCTTCGCCGGGGCGTATATGCTGGAAAAATGCTGCCACGACCTGGACCTGTACCAGGGGCTGGTCGGCGCGCGCGCCACCAGCGTGGCGAGCTTTGGCGGGCGCAAATCCTTTACCGCGGCGCATGAACCGCACGGGCCGGTGACCGCTGCGTCTGACGTGTATCACCGCAAGCCCAGCGGCTGGCATAGCACCGATAACGTGTTTACCAGCGATGCGGATATTATCGACTACCAGACCGCTATCGTTGAATACGCCACCGGCGCAACGCTTTCTTTCCATGCCAATCTGAATGTGCCGGATTATTTTCGCCGTTTTTGCGTTATCGGCAGCGACGGCATGGCGGAAGGGGATTTTGTCCGCAACTATTTTCGCGTCCATGATGCCCGCAGCGGCGACAAGCTGGAGGATAAAACCTATGAAGGCTACGGCGACGCCGGTCATTACGGCGCGGATACGCAAATGGCGCAGGGCGTGGTCGACCATTTGCTGCACGGCGAACCGTTAAAGGTCTCTATTATCGATGCCATGGAGGCCGGCCTGACCGCGATTAAAATAGACGAAGCGCGTAAAAAGAAATGCCTTATCGACCTGACGGAATGCTGGCGACGCTTCGACCGCAAGCTTGGACGCGGTGCCTGACCCCGCCGGCGCTATCCCTGGCGCGCAGCCGTTATATTCCCAGCGCGGGGGACGGCGGCGCGCCTGTGCCGTTCATTGATTTTTGTCGCCTGCCGCCCAGCCTTTTCACCATCCCACCCTGATACCGTGCGAAACAGCCTGTGGACTGATAGAATTGATACATCATCCTGCGGCGGATAACCCTCACAATTATGGCGGCCCAATGAAATTAGTCACTCAAGTTGCAGAACAGCGTAAGTTATTGGAAAACGCGGTAGCCCAGGCATTGGAACTGGCCGGCGCCGGCTCCGACGCGGCGGAAGTAGCGGTGACCAAAACCACCGGTATCGGCGTCAGCACCCGTTATGGCGAAGTGGAAAACGTTGAATTCAACAGCGACGGCGCGTTGGGCATCACCGTTTTTTACCAGCAGCGCAAAGGCAGCGCCTCGTCGACCGATCTCAGTCCGGACGCGATTGCCCGTACCGTGGGCGCCGCGCTGGATATCGCCCGTTATACCTCACCCGACCCGTTCGCCGGCCTGGCGGATAAAGAACTGCTGGCTTTCGACGCGCCGGAACTGGACCTGTTCCATCCGGCGGAGCTGGACGCGGAGCGCGGAGCCGATCTGGCCGCCCGTGCCGAACAGGCGGCGCTCAACGCCGATAAGCGCATCACCAATACCGAAGGCGGTAGTTTCAACAGCCATTACAGTACCAAGGTCTACGGCAACAGCCATGGCATGCTGGCAAGCTACAACAGCAGCCGCCATTCCCTCTCCAGCAGCGTTATCGCCGAAAGCGGCGGTAATATGGAACGTAACTACGCCTACACCATCGGCAGGGCATTTGACGATCTGCGCACGCCGGAATGGGTTGGCGAGGAGTGCGCAAGGCGCACGCTGGCGCACCTGAACCCGCGCAAGATTGCCACCCAGCAGGCGCCGGTGCTGTTCGCCGCCGAAGCGGCAACCGGTTTGTTCGGCCATCTGGTCGGCGCTATCAGCGGCGGCAGCGTGTATCGCAAATCCACATTCCTGCTTGATTACCTGGGCAAGGCGATTTTGCCGGACTGGCTGTCCATAGAAGAGCATCCGCACTTGCTTAAGGGCTTGGCATCGTCACCCTTTGACAGCGAAGGCGTGCGTACCCAGGATCGGGCCATCATCAAAGACGGCGTACTCCAGACCTGGCTGTTAAGCAGCTACTCGGCGCGTAAGCTGGGGCTGAAAAGCACCGGCCATGCAGGCGGCATTCATAACTGGCGCATCGCGGGCCAGGGCCTTGATTTTGCGGCATTGATCAAAAAAATGGACAGGGGACTGGTAGTCACCGAACTGATGGGGCAAGGTGTGAGTGCCATCACCGGGGATTATTCACGCGGGGCTGCGGGTTTCTGGGTGGAACACGGTGAAATTCAGTATCCGGTCAGCGAGATCACTATTGCCGGCAACCTGAAGGATATGTGGCGTAATATTGTTTCGGTCGGCGACGATATCGAAACCCGCAGCAATATCCAATGCGGATCGGTGTTATTACCGCAGATGAAAATCGCAGGTATTTAACGGGAATTTATAATAATGAGATTCAAAGCAATAGCAATGTTGTCGGCAGCCCTGTTTATCGCCGCTCCCCTGGCGACGCAGGCGCGCGATCTGGGCGAGGATATGGATATCCTTAACGCCAACTATAGTAAAGTGGTCAAAAGCGATAATCTCGATACGCTTAAACCGGCACTGGCCAATATGCATGAAGCGGCGCTGGATGCCCGTAACGGCACGCCGCCCAAGCTCAAGGGGCAACCGGCGGATAGCCCGCAGATGAAGGATTTCCGCCAGGGTATGAGTACTCTGATCGGTCAAATCGAGCAGGCCCAGGCGTTGGCTGATAAAGGCGATCTTAAACAGGCCCAGGCAATGGCAAAGCAATTTCAGCAAACCCGCAACGAAAACCACGCAAAATTCCGCTAGGATGAAGGCTGCGCCAGGCAATAAACCGGTCCCGGCAGGCCGGTTTTTTTATACCCGCGCCGGCGCGGATGTTGCTGGACCGGTCGCATGAAATGCCACGGCGAAAAGCAGGGACATCAGCCACGGATCCTGATGATGGCGAATCTGCGGATGACCATTGTTCATGCCCCGATGCAGATGCGCCAGCAGTTCGCAGAAGAGGTCGGCATTGCGGAAAATCATGGCCATCCGGACCGTGGCCTTCTTGCGAAACAGCTTTCGGGCAAGTTCTCTATCGGTCATGAGCAAATAATTTTTGACCGCGGTGACCTCCGGCAGACTGATCAGGTAATTGACCTCGCCCTCCGTCATCTCGCCTGCCCATAAGCGGTTGATAATTGACTTAAAATTTTCATGTTGATACTGGGCCGCATAATTTCTCCCGGCGTGGGTGCCGTTAATAAGGTTTACCCGGTCGAGAATGGCGATATTCTGCGCTGGGGGCAGCTCGCTGCAACCGTAACGGCAAAAGCGGGCGCGATACCATTGCGATGGACTCGCGCTCTCATTATCTCCATCTCCCGCGCTGACCCATAATCGTTTAAGCGGATCGCCATGGACGGTCATGACTATGGTCTCGGATTGATGAAAGCGCGCTAACCAGATCCGACTGAATTTATCGGCAATATGCTGCTCAATAATATCGAGCATTTTTTCCAATAATTCGTTAAATCGTATGATGTTTTTTGCGCGGAATATATCCTTATCGGGATTTTTGACTCTTATCAACGTATATATAGTATCCATCAAAAACGCTTGCCGTACGCACTCCGAAGTGTTCATCATGTCCATGATGATATGGCGGCATGCGCTCATGACTTTTTTTAGCCGGGAAGCCAAAACTGTTGCTTCAGGGTGTGTCACTATTTCATGTGGTAACAGACCATAACAAATAATCTCCTTAACGCCGGCATCAAGGATGATGTTGTCAGCCACCATGGCGCTAAAGTATTCTTGTTCGTTAGCACCCCGGTAGCCGCTACGGTAACTTAAAGATATATTGGTGCTTTTGAATTGGTCATTTTCATGCGCCGCCAGCTGGTTGTAGAGCGCCGACAACTTCTGCTCGGGCGTTAAGTAAAGGGTGAATTTTTTTAATTTTCCATCATAGATAATCAATAGATAACAGGCGTCACGATCGCCTAAATAATAATGATTTCTTTCGGCGTCTATTTCAATTTTTATATAATGTATGCCCACTTTTAAATAGCTGTGCCCAAGCGCGTCCTGTGCCAGACCTTGGCTATTAATGGGGGTCAGTGATTTCACCTTTGCGCAGAGGTTATCAATATTTTCCATAATCAAGTCAAACAAACGCACCGAGACAAAAGCGTAATCAGCCATAATGACTTCACTTTCCCCCACCACGTTACTACGGGTGTCCGTCACGCGGCCGAATTGCCAATGCGTTATATTATTGGTGACGAACATATAGACCGGATAACCCGCCTTGCTGATATGATCAATATCGTAAACTTCGAATAATTGTAACCTATTATTAAAGCGTATTGGTAACGCCGCTTTATACATTCGGATGGCGATAATGTCGTCCCTGCGCAGACCGTCCTTGGTCATCAGGCTTAAGGTGAAATGGTTATCCGTGGTTCCATGCTGGTGGGTCTGCAATACCCGCCGGTACCCTAGCGGGTAAACGCTCAGCCTTTTCACCAGGCGTTTCTCGCCGGAGGTGGCCTCAGGCATGGTTTTCCACAGGGCGATATCCGTATGGACGATATGAAAATATTCAGCCAGTGTAAAGTTCAGGCTTAATGCCGGCTGAATTGCGCCTTTTTCATCGTATGGCATTATTTCGCTCAGGACCGACGTGAGTATGGATAACGCTCGTTTCACGGTATCGCCCTGATCGCCGGCATACTGGGCCATGCGCAGGAAGTTTTTTGCGACGCCGTCCGTTTTATTGGTCTGCGCTGCCAGGGGGACGAAGGGGACCAGGGGCATGGCAAACAGGTTTGCGCTAATATCCAGCGCCGTTGCGGCCAGGGTCCACAGGCCCTGGTGGCTCGCGTAGCCAAGTTTTGCGGCGTCGCTTAAGGAGCGCGCCTGCTGCCGGTTGCCCAGCGCCAGATGGCAAGGTTCGCTCAGCGATTCATTCAGCGTCATGATACGGTCAGGGTATGCGCCGGCATGGGCCAGCCAACGGTCGACGCCCCAAGAGTAAAAACCGAATAGCGACATGCCATCCACTCTATCCTGCAACGTGAAATGGCTGGCGATGTCAATGCGCTGCGTTTCGTTCCGGCATTGTTCTATTACCCAGTTTCTCAAATCGTTGATGCCATTGAACACCCAAAAATGCCTGACGCCGCGCGGTTGGTAAAGAATGAGCATATTTTCACCGGTCATGCTGAACACCACCATATCCGTGGCCGGATAACCGTTTATATCAAATAGCTTCACCCTCACCCGCAGTTGATCATTTTTCTCCAAACCCAGCGCATGCAGGATGATAGCTACAACGCTATCAGCCAATGATGTCTGCTCGATGCTAAGATGGGTCAATATATTAATGATATTGGCGATGACATGGTAAGGTTTATTCTCACGCCAATAGACGTCCAGTGCCGTTAAATACCGGGAAGCAATATCCATATTATTCAACAGCTCGATAATTTGTGAAGGTTTGATCGCCGCCTGTGAATGATGGCGAAGCATCGGTTCCGGCCGTTCCGTAAAATATATCCCCTGATATTTATCGACGGAATTCAAATCTTGGCATTCTTTACTAAAGAAATTGTTGATAACATATTCGGTTAACGGCATCGATTGTGTGATTACCGCAATTTGGCTGCGGCCGTAAGTGGGCTCCCTGTCGGGATAAGGACGGTCAAAATACAGAACCCAACATTCTTCCGTCTTAATATCAAGTAGATACCTGGTTTTGATCTCTTGATTTAACCAAGCCGTGACTATGCGGGTGATGGTGGGAAATGCCTGCTGCAGATGGCGGTTAATCAGGATATCGCTTTTGTGCGCGGGGGTATCGCGCTCCGGCGCCAGGGCGGTAATAATCTGCTTTGCGGGCGTCGCGTCCGGTATGGGGGCCGCCGCCGTCATCGGCAGCAGAGAGAGGCGGGGCAGTGAAAATCCGGCCAGCCCGCGGCTGAACGACGGTGTTATCGTGGGCAGATGAGGTGCGCGCGTCCCCGGCAAACAGTCCGTTACCTCGCCGGTATCCCGCGCCACGCTTAATCGTGGGCACCGAACGGGGGGAATGCGCGGCCTTGGCTGCGCGTTGATCTCGACACACGCCCGCGACGCCGCGCTACCGGTCTTGGCGCTGATGCCATAAAACTGCTCGGCCGCCCGCTCCGCGCGCAGCTGGTTGTAATGGCTTTGCCTGGCCCATTGCCGGGCCAGGTTGCGCCCCAACGCCTGTTGTGTTTTTTCCGTTGGGTTTAATAACATCCTGCCACCTTCATCCGTCGGTTGCCGTTGATGAACCCCGGACGCCACGCATAATCCCTGCCAGTACTGGCAAGCCTTATTAAACAGGCGCGCGATGGCTACCGGCAGGTTCAGACAACGCCGCTGCGGCTGTCGTTCATTCCCCCCATCGCAATAGTACTTACTGGCCAGCGCCAGGGCGCCAAAAAAAAGATAGCTGTTATGAGTGAGGATATTATCCGCACCGATATCTAATGCGCCGGTCAGCGAGGGCCCGAGCTGTTCTTCAATATAATCCCTTACATAAACGGATACAGAAACTAAAAATTGTGACTGGGATAAAATAGCATTTATGCACAATGGCAGCCCGGCTTCCAGGACTGTACTGATACTTTTTCTGGCTGTTATGGCATTATAGAGGCACCAGGCGGTATTGAATACCGCCTGTGGAATATCCAATCCCATATTCATGCTGAACCGACTGGCCTCATGAGAAACCGCTATTTTAAGCAGGTTCGTCAACGCTATTTTTAAATCTTCCGCTAAGGCTGTTTGGGGTTGATTGATTATGTCATCAACGGCGGCATGTTCATCATCATTATGGCCGGGCCATAAGGTGTAAGGCTCGCAATCATAAAAAACATCTTCCGAATTATTTGTATCAATATGGTTATGTTTAATAACTTCATGGTTAATGTACATTAATTTCTCTCTATATATAATCTGTTGCTCGGCGCTAAACCATCTCTTTCAGCTGAGCCATATGAGGGATGAAACATGACCTGGGGGTGGATGCCGCCATGATAAACAGGTAGGCGGCCACTATCGCCATAATGGCGGGTTAATTAGTCTTTGCGGCTGATAAGGTTTAACCGTGCCGGGTTTACGCTTCCCAGCCGGTGAACTGACTGAGGCCGGGGCCGGCACATCAGGCGGCAGGGTGCGCATGGTCCATCGTCATTGTTTATCCTTATCCCGACGGCCGCCGGATTAAGGCTTTTTCCAGCGCATAAAGACAGACGGCGGGCGCCAGCCTGCGCGGTATATGGTCTGGGGTTGCCGGGCGTTATCGCCAGGGCCAAATTCACGATAGGTTATTCTTATAGGTCTATAACGACGTAATATCCGTCCTTCCATGCCCGTCGCCGGGCAATTGGACTCTGATATCCCATATATACAGTGAAATGATGCGGTTTGTAGCCATTATGCGAATGAGATCGCTTGGCCGTGATTTATTTCCACTTCAAAGTGGAAATATAACGGCTACAAACCTGCCGCCGCACCGGCTAGGGTAAATCATCATTAAAGGCGGCAAAAGCAAGACTGCTTTACCGCGCTGAATATTTTTATTATGGATGCCGTAGGAGCACAGAGTGGTCGATAAAGCCGTATCAGCGGGCGGAGAAACGGAACGTGATGCATTGGCCGCCGCATTGACCGAAAAGGTTCTGCTGGAAATCATGCAGATGCTGACGGAGCGCAATATCCGGATCAATCACGTGCAGGATCAAATGCTGCACTCCCATGTGCGCGCCATGGTGATGCGTTCTTTAACCGGCGAGCCGTTACCGGAAGTGGATAAAGAGTTATTTGACGAAATTTCCGCGGATTCGATGGCGATGGCGGAGGCGGTGGTGAATTTGCTGGATAATTTACCGATTGAAGAAGCGTATTTATTATCGGTTCATTTTGAAGTGGCCAAAGACAATAACGCTTAATAACGTGTGGGAGAACCAAATGGCACAGGTAACGGTAGTGATAGGCGATCGGCTGGGTAAGGGGCAGAAAGTGGCCAAGGGCATCGAAGCGGCGGGCGGCAAGGCAATAGTCGTGCCCGGCATGGCGGCGGATATGAAGCTGGGCGATGTGATGAACAGCGAGCAGGCCGACTTCGGCATTTCCTTTTGCGGCAGCGGCGGCGCCGGCGCCATCACCGCGCAGAATAAATACGGTTATAAAGCCAAACACGGCATGCGCTCGATTGAAGAAGGCGTAACGGCTATCCAGGAAGGCAATAAAGTATTGGGTTTTGGTTTTATGGATAAAGAAGAATTGGGGCAAAAATTAGTAGAAACCTGGCTTAAAAAATATGGCAATGCCTGATGAAAGAGCAGTCTGTTTTAACCGTACAGGTGGCGGGAAAAGGTGAAACCAAAGCGGCCGCTTTTGCCGCCGCGTTAAGTCAGGTGCAGCCAGCGGTGATGAAATCCACCGGCTGTGTTTTGCTGCGTATTGAACCGCAGGAAGTCAAAATTATCCAGGCGGAAGAGAAGCGTATTACTGAAAAATTTCTTTTTTTCTTTTTGCCGCGTGAAAAGAAAAGCTACAGCGTCATATTGGATATTACGGTCGGCATCATCATGATCGATACCGAAAAAGTCCCTTTTACCCGCAGTTAACGATGCGGATAAATCATCAAAGGATAATCCGATGTTTCTTATCATTTTAATAAAGTCACTTATTATCGGCGGGCTGGTCGGCGTCGGGGTGGGGGCCGGGGCGGCGCGCATGTTCCATGCGCCGACCGTTCAGGGCATGGGGGCCTTTCGTACCCTGGGTGAACTCAATTCCTGCGAGGGCGATCCCGCGTCGCATTTTTCCTTCGGCCTGGGTTTCTTCTTTAACGCCTGGGCATCGTCGGTGGCCGCCGGTTCGTTTACCCAGGATGTCGACCATCGCATCATTCCCCACTGGGGGGCTGCGGCGCTGATGATTAAAAACCGCCAGCTCAGTGAAACCATGCACGATCCAAAACGCATGGCGTTTGCCTGCGGCATCATCGGCATGCTGGTGGTGGCGTTTCTTAACTCCACCGCTTCCGCCGTGCCCGCCGCGCTCCAGGTGACCGCCGTGAAGGTCCTGGTGCCTGCCGCCAATATCCTGGTGAATACCGTCATGCCGGTGATCTTCTGGCTGGCGGCAATCGACGCCGGCAAACGCTCCGGTTTCTGGGCCACCATTTTCGGCGGCCTGGCGCAGCTTATCATGGGCAACGCCGTGCCGGGCCTGGTGCTGGGCATCCTGATCGGCAAGGGCGTGGAAGAGGGCGGCTGGAATAAAATCACCGGCATCATGATGGCGGCGATTATCGCCCTGTTTGTCCTCAGCGGTTTCTTCCGTGGTTTCGATATGAAAATGCTGCAGTCCTTTAGCCTGGGCGTGCCCGGTTGGCTGAACGGCATCCATAACGCCTTAAGCGGTAAATAAATTTTACAGGGGTTAAGAAAATGGAAGAAACAAAACGCGGTTTTTGGTATGCCGACTGGTCGTTCCCGATTTTTGTCGGACTGCTTTCAGCCGGGATTTTTGCCGGGACCCATATGTACTATCTGTACGGCATCGGCGCCTTTAACGAGGTCGCCTTTGTCGCCATGCTGCGCACCGGTATCGATACCGGCGTTTACGGCGCGGTGGCCGCTTTCGGCGCCAGTTTCCTGTTTGCGCGCATTATCGAAGGATCCCTGGTGGGGATCCTGGATATCGGCGGCGCGCTGCAGACCGGGGTCGGCCTGGGCGTGCCGGCGCTGCTGCTGGGCGCGGGCATCAAATTTCCCCTGGAGAATTTCCTTGCCTCGCTGGCGACCGGCATGGTGCTGGGCCTGGCCATCGGCGGCCTGATTATCCTGGCGCGCAGATTCACCATTAACCAAAGCAACGCCACCTACGGGGCGGATGTCATGATGGGCGCGGGCAACGCATCGGGCCGTTTTCTCGGGCCGCTGATTATCCTGTCGGCCATTACCGCGTCGATCCCCATCGGCCTGGGATCCCTGGCCGGGGCATTGCTGTTTTATCTGTGGAATAAACCCATTACCGGCGGCGCCATCCTCGGCGCGATGCTGCTGGGCGCGTTTTTCCCGGTGGCTATTGCGTAACCTAACGCCCGCCGCCGGGACGCCATCACTGTGTTGATTATCCGGCCGCGCCACGGGGCGGCGGGCGGATAACATAAGGAGGACCCTTGGCACCCTTATATGATCTGATTATCCGGCAGGCCAGGCAGCCGGACGGCACCCTTGCCGATATCGCCGTGCTGGACGGGCGCATCGCCGCCGTAGGCGCCGTGCCGACTTCCGCCCGGCGCGAGATTAACCTGGGCGGGCGCTATTATGCCAGCGCCGGCTGGATTGATTCCCATGTCCATTGCTATCCCGCCTCGCCGATATACCATGACGAGCCGGATAAGGTGGGTATCGCCTGCGGCGTGACCACGGTGGTCGACGCCGGCAGCACCGGCGCCGACGCGGTGGACGATTTTTATCAATTGACCCGGGCGGCCAAAACCCGGGTGTATGCCCTGCTGAATATCGCGCGCACCGGCATCGTCACCCAGGATGAACTGGCGGATATGACGCGCATCGACAAAGCGCTGGCCGGTGAGGCGATTGCCCGTCATCGCGGTTTTATTATCGGTATCAAGGCCAGGATCAGCAGCAGCGTGGTGGGCGCCAACGGCGTCAAGCCCCTGCAGCGCGCCAAGGAAATCCAGCGGGAAAACGGCAACCTGCCGTTAATGGTGCATATCGGCAATAATCCGCCGGATCTCGGGCGCATCGTCGATCTGCTCGGCGCCGGGGATATTGTCACCCATTGTTATAACGGCAAGCCCAACCGCATCCTGACGCCCGCGGGCGAACTGCGCGCCTCGGTGCGCAAGGCGCTGCAACGCGGCGTGCGCCTGGATGTCGGCCATGGCACCGCCAGCTTCAGCTTCGAGGTGGCCCGCCTGGCGATAGCCCAGGGTATCTATCCCTATACCATCAGCTCCGATATCTACTGCCGCAACCGTATTGACGGGCCTGTACATAGCCTGGCGGCGGTGATGGCTAAATTTTTCACCCTCGGCATGACGCTCGCCCAGGTGATTGACTGTGTAACCCTGCATGCGGCCGATGCGCTGCGCCTGACCAAAAAAGGACGGCTTGTACCCGGCTGCGATGCGGATATAACCCTGTTTGACGTTCGCACCGCCCCCTGCGTGTTCACCGACGCCGAGGGACACTCCGTCACCGGGGAGCAGCAGTTGATCCCGCTGGCGGCGGTGGTGGCGGGCGTTTGTTTGTTAACGGACGAAGGAAAAACCTCCCATGTCTTCGATTTATGAAAAATATCAGCTGAAAGAAGTGATCAACGCCTCGGGCCGCATGACCCTGCTGGGCGTGTCCACACCCCGGCAGGATGTGGTCGACGCGGTCAATCTGGGCCTGAACCATTATTTTGAAATGAAGGATCTGGTGGATAAGACCGGCGCCTACCTGGCCGGTTTGCTGGGCGTTGAGAGCGCGGTTATCGTCTCCTGCGCCTCGGCGGGCATCGCCCAGTCGGTGGCGGCGTTTATCGTTAAGGACGACCTGAACCTGCTGGTGAACCTGCATGCCGCACCGCTGGCCGTGCCTCATGAAATAGTGCTGCCCAAGGGGCATAACGTGAATTTTGGCGCGCCGGTGGGCACCATGGTGGCGCTGGGCGGCGGTAAGGTGGTGGAGGCCGGTTATGCCAACGAGTGCTCCCCGGAGCAACTGGCGGCGGCCATCGGTCCGCAAACGGCGGCGGTGTTGTATATTAAATCGCACCATTGTGTGCAAAAGAGCATATTGTCCGTGGCGCAGGCCGCGGAAATCGCCCATAGCCGCCATCTGCCGCTGATTGTCGACGCCGCCGCCGAGGAAGATCTGGCGGTATATTACCGCCAGGGCGCCGACCTGGTGATCTACAGCGGCGCCAAAGCGCTCGAGGGACCGACCAGCGGGCTGGTTATCGGCAAAACGCAGGCGGTGGAGTGGGTCAAGCGGCAGGGCGGCGGCATCGGCCGGGCAATGAAGATCGGCAAGGAAGGCATACTGGGCCTGACCCAGGCCATCGAAAGCTATCTGGCGCGTGAAAAAGAGTCGGGCGGCGAGATGGTGGCCAAAATGACGCCGTTTATCGATCGGCTGAATACCCTGGCCGGCATCAGCGCGCGGGTGGTGTGGGATGGGGCGGGGCGCGACATCGCCCGCGCCGAAATCCATTTTGACGAGACGGTATTGGGCATCGCCACGGCGGATATCGTCTCGGCGTTGAAAATGGGCAATCCGGCGATTTATTTTCGCGGGTATAAGGCTAACGCGGGCATTATCGAGGTGGATGTGCGCAGCGTGACCCCGGTCCAGCTTGATATCATTTGTTCACGCATCAGTGAAATAGGAAAAGGATCCCGTTCATGAAATTAACCCCCAATTATTACCGCGACCGGGTTTGCCTGAACGTTCTGGCCGGCTCCAAAGAAAACGCGCGCGCCATCTACGAGGCGGCGGAAGGCCATGTGCTGGTTGGCGTCCTCTCGAAAAACTATCCCGACGTGCCGTCGGCCGTCGAGGATATGCGCGCCTACGCCGCCCTGATTGACAACGCGCTGTCGGTTGGCCTGGGAGCGGGCGATCCGAACCAGTCGGCGATGGTCGCCGCCATTGCCGGCGTCCTGCAGCCGCAGCACGTCAACCAGGTGTTTACCGGCGTCGGCGCCAGCCGCGCGCTGCTCGGCCAGACCGATACCCTGGTCAATGGCCTGGTGTCGCCCACCGGCCGGCCGGGGCTGGTGAAAATCTCCACCGGTCCGCTCAGCGCCAGGTCGCCCGACGGCATCGTTCCCGTTGAAACGGCCATCGCCCTGCTAAAAGACATGGGCGGCAGCTCCATTAAGTTTTTCCCCATGGGCGGGCTGGATCACCTGGATGAATACCGGGCGGTGGCGCTGGCCTGCGCGCGTCATGATTTTTATCTGGAACCGACCGGCGGCATCGATCTGGACAACTTCGCCCCGATCCTGCAGATCGCGCTGGACGCCGGGGTCAAACGCATCATTCCGCATATCTACAGCTCGATTATCGACAAAGAGACCGGCAATACCCGCCCCCAGGACGTGGCGACATTGCTGGCGCTGGTAAAAAAGCAGGTTGCATAAGCCATGGTGAGATTTCCTAACCAGCGACTGGCCAATATGTTCGACGCATTACAGGCGGAATCGCTGCCGCAGGAAGAGCTGGCCAGACGTTTTTCGGTATCGACCCGCACCGTGCGGGCCGATATCCAGGCGCTGAACGCCATCCTGTCCGGCCATGGCGCGCAGTTTGTTCTCAACCGCGGCAGCGGCTATCAGTTGAAAATCGACGACGAGCCGCTTTTTGCCTCGCTCTCCCGGCAGACGCCGCGCCAAAATCGCACGCCTCATTCCAGCGCCGAGCGTATCCCGGCGCTGATGGTACGCTTTTTAAGCTCGGCCTATGCCTTTAAGATGGAGGATGTGGCCGACGAATGGTATGTCAGCCGCGGCACGCTGCAAAGCGATATGGGCGAAGTGCGCGAACGGCTGTCGCGCTACGATCTGACCATCGAGACCAAACCCCGCCACGGCATGAAGCTGTTCGGCAAGGAAGCGTCCATCCGGGTGTGCCTGACCGATCTGATGTATTCCCTGTCGCTGGACGAGCATGACAGCTATCTGCTGGCCAGCGGCGAGCTGCCGTTCGATATTCTGCCGCGGCTGAAGCCGGCCTGGCACCAAAGCCTGGTGGCCAGCGGCATCAAGCTTACCGATGATGGCGAACAATATCTGGCCCTGTACAGCGCGGTGGCGGTCAAACGCATCCGGCAAGGTTACCCCCTGCCGGATTTCCCGATGGAGGAGGTGGACGAGGGGATTAAAACGGCGTCCGCGCAGCTGGTGCGCCTGATCGAACCGTTAACCGGCAAGGGCTTTTCGGCGGCGGAGGAAAATTACCTGCGCATCCATATTGCCGCGCGGCGGATACAGGACATCAATCCCTCGTCCATTAACGCCGACGACGACGAAACGCTGGTGGACTATATCCTCAGCTACATCAACAGCCACTATAACTATAACCTGCAAAACGACAGCCAGCTGCGCGCCGACCTGCTGACCCATATCAAGACCATGATCACCCGGGTGCGCTATCAAATCACCATTCCCAATCCGCTGCTGGCCAACATCAAGCAGCACTATCCCATGGCCTATGACGTGACGCTGGCGGCGGTAACCAGCTGGGGCAAATATACCCCGTATGTCATCAGTGAAAACGAGATAGGCTATCTGGTCCTGCATATCGGCGTCGGCCTGGAACGGCACTACAATATCGGCTACCAGCGCCATCCGCAGGCGCTGCTGGTCTGCGACAGCGGCAACTCGACGGTGCGCATGATCCAGGCGATGCTCAAGCGCAAATATCCGCAGATTGCCGTGACGCAGGTGATTTCATTACGGGAATATGACAAGCTGCCGGCGCTGGAGGAGGATTTTGTCATTTCCACCGTCAGGATCGGTGAAAAAAACAAACCGGTGATGGTGCTGGCGCCGTTCCCCAGCGACTATCAGCTCGAACAGCTGGGCAAACTGGTGCTGGTGGATCGCACCCGCCCTTATATGCTGGAAAAGTTCTTTTCTGAACAGCATTTTATGATTGTCGACCGGCCGCTGACCCAGCAGGCGCTGTTTAAGCAGGTATGCGGCCAGCTGAAGCGGGAAGGGGTTGTGGATAAAGATTTCTATCCCTCGGTGGTGGAGCGCGAGGCTATCGTCAGTACCCTGTTGGGCGACGGCATTGCGCTGCCGCATTCCCTGGGGCTGCTGGCCAGGCAGACGGTGATTTACACCATTCTGGCGCCGCAGGGCATAGCCTGGGGCGATAATGAAACCGCCTACGTGATTTTCCTGCTGGCGATCAATAAGACCGATTATGAAGAGGCGATGGCGATCTATGAGCTGTTCGTGACCTTCGTGCGCGAGCGCTCCATGCCCAGGCTGCGCGACAGCCGCGATTTCGCCGGCTTCAAGGCGGTGGCCATCGATAGCCTGAGCCGCGCGTGATCAGTCTTCGTCGAAACCGGCGTTAAACAGCTCGATCACCGCCGCCAGCGCCTGTATCTCATCCGGGCCGGTGGCCTCCACCTCGATCACCCGGCCTTTGGCCGAGTCCAGCATCAGCAGGGCGATAACGCTGCTGGCTTCCGCTTCGGTGCCGCTATCGTTGCGCAGCAACACCTCCGCGTCAAAGCTTTGCACCAGATCGAATAGCTTCATTGCCGGCCGGGCGTGCATGCCCAGGCGGTTCTTGATTTCCACCGTTTGTTTAACCGTCATGGTTTGCGCTTTTCCAGGGTGCGGTGCCGGGACTGGACGTTTTTACCGCGTGAACGGAAATAGTCCGCCAGCTGCTCGGCCACGTAGACCGAGCGGTGTTTGCCGCCGGTGCAGCCAATGGCCACGGTCAGGTAGCTGCGGTTATTGGTTTCCAGCATCGGCAACCATAACTCCAGGTAACTGCGGGTTTGATAGATAAAATTATGCACTTCGGTATGGCGGTCGAGAAAGGCCGCCACCGGCTTATCCAGCCCGGTCATCGGCCGCAGTTTGGGATCCCAGTGCGGGTTGGGCAGGAAACGCACGTCGAAAACATAATCGGCGTCGATGGGCAGGCCGTGCTTATAGCCGAAAGACTCGAACACGATGGTCAGCTCGCGCTCGCGTTTGCCCAGCAGCCGGGCACGCAGCATTTCCGCCAGCTCATGCACCGACATTTCCGTGGTATCGATAATCAGATCCGCGCGGGAGCGCAGCGGTTCCAGCAGTTCATTCTCTTCATCAATGGCGCTTTCCAGCGACAGGTTCTTGCTGGATAACGGATGCAGGCGCCGGGTATCGCTATACCGCCTGATGAGGGTGCTGCGATCGGCGTCGAGGAACAACAGCTGCGGCGAAAAGCTTTGCGGCAGGTTGTCCATGGCGTGCTCGAAAATCTCCGGCGTCTCGGGCATATTGCGCACATCAATGCTCACCGCGGCGGAGATATTCCGATCGGCCAGCGTATTGGCCAATTGCGGCAGCAGCACCACCGGCAGGTTATCGACGCAATAAAACCCCATATCTTCCAGCGCGCGCAGCGCGACTGATTTCCCTGAACCGGATCGACCGCTGACAATCATCAGCACCATGACGACTCCCCTCTGGTATTTTTATTGACCCATTGGCCACGCTTGCCGTAATCGCGCCAATGACTCCCCGCTGGTCGGTACAGCGCCGGGCAGGCAATCCGACCCGGCGCGTTAAGACCCGGCTTCCGTTTCCGTCATTATGGCATACAGCTCTTCATCGCTTTGCGCGGCGCGCAGGCGACGGCAGACCGTTTTATCGGCCAGGCGCTTGGCCACCAGGGCCAGGGTGTGCAAATGGGTTTTACACTGCTCGGCCGGCACCAATAGCGCAAACAGCAAATCCACCGGTTGGTTATCTATCGCATCAAAGGCAATGGGCTGCTCCAGGCGGATAAACACACCGACCGCGCGCAGGGTGTCTTCTTCCAGCTTGCCGTGCGGGATGGCGATACCGTTGCCGATACCGGTACTGCCCATGCGTTCACGGGTCAATACGGCCTCGAACACCACCTGCGGCGCCAGGTTGAGCTGCTTGGCCGCCAGCTCGCTGATAATTTCCAGCGCGCGCTTTTTGCTCTGGCAGTGGATGGAGCCGCGGGTGCACTCAAGGCTTAACACCGTGTTTATTTGCAAAGCTGTATCGTTAGTCATTTCATTTCACTTAAGGCGCTTGTTTCACCTTTAAGACTCATCGGCCCGTTATCGTACGGATAACGAGCCGATGTGAGGTTAGGTAGCGATAATGGCTACAGTGAATTCAGTACTGTTTCAGTTTCTCTTTATGTTTGTTCAACTGGCGCGTCAGCTTGTCGATCAGCAAATCGACGGCGGCATACATATCGTCCGCCTCTGACGTCGCGTGCAGCTCACCGCCGTTGACATGGATCGTCGCTTCGGCAATCTGCTGGACTTTTTCGATCTTCAGAACAATATATACCTGATTGATCCGGTCGAAGTATTGTTCCAGCTTGGAAAATTTCGTCGTCACGAAATCGCGCAAAGCATCGGTGATTTCAACGCGCTGTCCGGTAATATTCAGCTGCATAGTGTCTTCCTTCTCTGTAGAGGTCAAACCATTTGCTTACGCTGGTTTGACGGCGGGATGGACAAAGACTCTCGGTATTTTGCCACGGTTCGCCGCGCCACCATAATGCCCTGATCGGAAAGCAGGGTGGTCAGCTTGCTATCGCTTAGCGGCTTCGCCGGGTTTTCCGCGGCGATTAATTTTCTCACCAGCGCACGAATGGCCGTAGAAGACGCTTCGCCTCCCCCCTCGGTATTGACGTGGCTGGAGAAAAAATATTTCAGTTCAAAAATGCCGCGCGGGCTGTGCAGATATTTTTGCGTCGTGACGCGGGATATCGTCGATTCATGCATCTCCACCGCCTGGGCGATATCCGCCAGCACCATGGGCCGCATATACTCTTCTCCCTGATCGAAAAACGCCTGTTGCTGCTCCACGATGCAGCGGGTCACTTTTAACAGCGTGTCATTACGACTTTCCAGGCTTTTGATCAACCAGCGCGCTTCCTGCAGATGGCTGCGGATAAATTGTCCGTCCGAGTCATTGCGGGTGGTATTGCCGAGCGCGGCGTATTGCTGGTTGATTTTAAGATTGGGAATGCTGTCGGTATTGAGCTCCACCGTCCAGCGATTATGCACCTTGCGCACCAGGACGTCCGGGATGACATATTGCGATTCGGTGGTGTTGATTGACTGGCCGGGCCGGGGATCGAGGGATTGGATCAGCGCCATGGCGGATTTCAGCACGTCTTCCTTTAGGCGGGTGGACCGCAGCAGGCTGCGGAAATCATGGCTGGCCAGCAGATCGAGATAGTCGCTGACGATAAGCCTGGCTTCGTTCAGGTAAGGGAAATCCTTCGACAGCTGCGATAGCTGGATCAGCAGGCAATCCCGCAGATCCCGCGCCGCCACGCCCACCGGATCAAAGCGCTGCACGCGTTTTAATACCGCTTCCACTTCGTCCATGGTGACGCTGTCGTCGCCGATGCACTCGAGGATATCTTCCAGCGGCACCGTCAGGTAACCGGTTTCATCCACCGCGTCGACAATGGAGGTGGCAATGGCGATATCGGTATCGGAAAACGGCGTCAGCTCCACCTGCCACATCAGATAATCCTGCAGGGTCTGGATGGTCTCGCCCTGGTAAATCGGCAGTTCTTCGTCGCGGTAGTCGGTGCCGGTGCCCGAAGGCGTGCCCGCCGAGTACATTTCGTCCCAGGTGGCGTCCAGCGGCAGTTCTTCCGGCATGTCCTTCTGCTCCATCGCCTCGCGGGTATCAAGCGATTCGCTGTCGGGTACGTCGTGTGAGTCTATTTCTTCATGGACATCGGTTTGCTCAAGTAAGGGGTTGCTTTCCAGCGCGGTTTGAATCTCCTGCTGAAGTTCAAGCGTAGACAGTTGCAGCAGGCGTATTGCTTGCTGTAACTGCGGAGTCATGGCGAGTTGCTGACTAAACCTGAGTTGCAAACCTTGCTTCATATAATGCGTCAATTAACCTCTTGGGGCTTTCACTTCAGGACACCTTATCAGAGGCGGAACTCTTCGCCCAGATAAACACGCTTCACCTGCTCGTCCTGAAGGATTTCGGCGGGTGTGCCATGGGCGATAAGATGTCCCTGGCTTACGATATAGGCGCGCTCGCAGACGTCCAATGTTTCGCGTACGTTATGATCGGTAATCAGCACGCCCAGGCCGCTATCGCGCAGATGTTCAATGATTTTCTTGATATCGATGACGGAAATCGGGTCGACGCCGGCAAAAGGCTCGTCAAGCAGGATGAATTTGGGGTTGGCCGCCAGGGCGCGGGCAATTTCCACCCGCCGCCGTTCGCCGCCGGATAATGATTGCCCCAGGTTATCGCGCAGATGGGCGATATGGAATTCTTCCATCAGCGCATTGGCGCGGTCGTCGCGCTGCGAAGCGCTGAGATCGTTTCTGATCTGCAATACCGCCATCAGGTTATCAAACACGCTCAGGCGGCGGAAAATCGACGCTTCCTGCGGCAGGTAGCCGATGCCGCGCCGGGCGCGGGTATGCAACGGCAGCAGGCTGATATCGTCGTCATCGATAATAATGCGCCCGGCGTCGCGCTGGATGATGCCGACCACCATGTAGAACGTGGTGGTCTTGCCGGCCCCGTTCGGCCCCAGCAACCCGACGATTTCCCCTGAGCTGACCTTGAGGCTGACGTCTTCCACCACATGTCGGCCCTTGTAGGCTTTAGCCAGGTTTTCTGCGATTAATGTTGCCATGGGTTCAATTACTCTTATTTAGTGCCGGATTTGGGCGCCTTGGGCGCTGAGGACGCTTTGGGTGCCGCGCCCGCCGGGTTCTTATCCTGCAGCTGGGATGGCACCAATACGGTGGTGACCCGTTTGCCCTTGTCGCTGAAGGCTTCCATTTGCTGTTGTTTCACCAGGTAGGTGATGCGATCGCCCTTGACGTTGCTGTCGAGCTGTTCGAGATAA
Organism: Sodalis sp. C49; assembly: GCF_046352915.1. Classification (NCBI taxonomy): domain Bacteria; kingdom Pseudomonadati; phylum Pseudomonadota; class Gammaproteobacteria; order Enterobacterales; family Bruguierivoracaceae; genus Sodalis; species Sodalis sp. C49. The sequence goes on from NZ_CP163303.1 coordinate 4,313,918, forward strand.
GCGTCGCCGGTCAGCACCACAAAATCGTTGGCCAGCTCATAGCGGACCTTTTGCGCATGGCCCTTCACCGGCTTGCCGTTGTCCTGCATCTGGTAAAACGTCACCGGATTGCCGTAACCCTCGACCACTTCCTTGCCCTGTTCGCCGTTGGGGCGGGTGATGACCACTTTGTCCGCCCGGATGTCGATGGAGCCTTGTTTGACCACCACCGTACCGGTAAGGGTGACGACATTGGTCTGCATATCGACGGCCTGCTGCTCGGAATCAATATTGATCGGCTGGTCGGTATCGCCGGTCAGCGCCAGGGCATTGGCGCTCGCCAGCAGCAGCGCGCCGGCCGCAAAAACGTAACAGATGTTATTTTGGATTTTGGATTTCATAAGAGGTCTTAACCTTTTCAATCAGCTCGGCAGTCTTGTTCCGCAGGTTTCCGCGCATTTTCATGCCTTTAGAGTTAAATCCGATGCCATATAGGGTCACCTCGTCATCGGAGGAAACATCCTGCGTAACAAGATTCACCACCGCGTTATCGGTTCTGATACGCTGCAGTTGTGAGGTTTCGGTCAGACTGTCAACCTGAACATGGCCGTATAAATAAAGCATTTTATCATTGGTCAGCTTGGCCCGATCGGACCGGACTGTCCAGGTGGCGACTTTATTCTCATCGTACATCGTCGCCACCGGCTGGGTAAACCAGCTAATCTGCTCGACGGCGAAGTGCTCGACGTGCTCGGAAATCAAGCGATAATTCATGGCGCCCAACGGATTGTATACCAGGGTAATGGTATGTTCGCTCTGGTAGGTGGGTTCGCCGGCATCGGGCGCCGCCGCGTTCTGGCTGCCGTCGTTATCGGTCAGGTTCAGGCCGATTAACACCAGGACCACCAATACCAGCAGTAGGGTGACCCACCATCTTGTTTTACTCATACCGACTGCCCTTTGGCATCATCAAGCTTTCCTTGCGCCAGCAGAATTAAATCGCAGATTTCGCGAACCGCGCCGCGACCGCCGGCGATATGCGTCACATAATCGGCCAGCGGCAGCAACAAAGGATGCGCGTCCGCCACGGCGACGCTTAATCCCACCCGCGACATCACCGGCCAATCAATAAGATCATCGCCGATATACGCGGCCTGATCCGCTGTTAAAGATAGTTTAACCAATAGATCCTCAAAGGCCAAAAGCTTATCCGACCGGCCCTGGTAGAGATGGGAGATCCCCAGGGTACGCGCGCGATCTTCCACCAGTTGGGCGGACCGGCCGGTAATAATAGCGACCTCGATGCCGGATGTCAGTAAGCATCGGATGCCGTAGCCGTCGCGGACGTTAAACGCCTTGAGCTCCTCGCCCTGGTTGCCTTGGTAGATAAAGCCGTCCGACAGGACGCCGTCCACGTCGCACACCAGCAGCCGGATATCCCGGGCGCATTGCAGTATCCGCTGGTCGACCGGGCCGTAACAGGTCTCGATAAGGGTGGTCTCTTGCATGGCGGGTTTCCTTGTTAAATAACGCCGGCTCGCAGCATATCATGCATATGCACCACGCCCATAAGCCGGTTCTGGTCGGCCACCAGCACCGAGGTGATATGGCGCGACTGCATCAGGTTAAGGGCGTCGACCGCCAGGGTATTGGGCGTCACCCGGATACCGCCGGCGGTCATCAGGTCGGCGATGCGCGCCTGGTTTAAATCCACGCCCATATCGAACACCCGGCGCAAGTCGCCGTCGGTAAAAATGCCGGCGATATTCAGCTTATCGTCGCATATCACCGTCATGCCGAGATTTTTACGCGTGATTTCCAGCAGGGCGTCGCGTAATGACGCATCCCGCGGCGTCACCGGGATTTCTTCGCCGCTGTGCATGATATCGGTCACCCGCAGCAATAGTTTACGGCCCAGCGCGCCGCCGGGGTGGGACAGGGCGAAGTCTTCGGGGGTAAAGCCGCGGGCCTGCAGCAGCGCCACCGCCAGCGCGTCGCCCATCACCAGGGCGGCGGTGGTGCTGGTGGTGGGAGCCAGGCCCAGCGGGCACGCTTCCAGGGGCACGTGGACGCAGATATGGATATCCGCCGCCTTGCCCATGGCGCTGGCCGGATTGCCGGTCATGCAAATAAGCGGGATCTGCAGGCGCTTGAGCACCGGAATCAGCGCCAGGATTTCATTGGATTCGCCTGAGTTGGACAAGGCGATGACGATGTCCTGGGCCGATACCATGCCCAGATCGCCATGGCTGGCCTCGCCGGGATGGACAAAAAAGGAGGGCGTGCCGGTGCTGGCGAAGGTCGCCGCCATCTTGCGGCCGATATGGCCGGATTTGCCCATCCCCATCACCACGACTTTGCCGCTGCAATAAAATATTTTTTCGCACGCGCGGCGAAAATCGTCGTTGATATATTGATCAAGCTGCGCCAGGCCTTCACGCTCGGCGGCGAGTACCTGTTTACCTGCTGCCGGGAAATCAAAATCCGGCGCTAACGACAAATGTGACATAACGTATCCTGATGCGCCCGGCAGCGTCCGCGGGCTAAATAAACAACACCGTAACATAGGCGGCAAAACCACATAATAACAGAGCGCCCATGCCAGAGTTGATCCTACGGCGCTTTCCCAGGCAAAAGGCGGTTAATATAATGCTTGCCGCCAGCATAACCCAATAATCGCGGGTAAACGCCAGCGGATTGAACCGGCCGGGCGAAAGCAGGGCCGGCACGCCCAGCACCAGCAGGCTATTGACGATATTGGAACCGATGAGATTGCCCAGGGCAATATCGTTTTCCCCTTTCAGGGCGCCGGCGATAACGGTTGCCAGTTCGGGCAGGCTGGTGCCGAAGGCCACCACCGTCAGGCCGATCACCAACTCGCTTACCCCCAGATGCCGGGCCACCACGCCCGCGTTATCAATCACCATATGCGCCGATATGGGCATGATGATAAAGGCCAGCGCCAGCCACAGCACCGCCACGGTTGTGCCGCTATCCGGCGTGTCCTGCGGCAGCTCAGCCAGCCGTTCGCGGGTCAGGCTGTCGTTGCCGGCGCTCTGCGCCCGGCGGGTCAGGGCGATCATGGCGGCAATATACCCTATCGCCGCCAGCAACAGTATTATACCATCCAGGCGGCCCAGAGCGCGATCCGCCAGCGCCAGGCCGCACAGCGCGGTGGCGAGCAGCAGCAGCGGCAGCTCGCGCCGCACGATGTCCGAATGGAAGGCCATGGGGCGGATCAGCGCCGCGCCGCCGACGATCAATAAACTATTGATCACATTGGAACCAAGGATATTGCCCACGGTCATATCGAGTTGGTGATTCAGCGCGGCGGTCACCGCGATCAGCAGTTCGGGCAGGGACGTGCCCAATGCGACGATGGTGCAGCCTACCAGCCAGGGCGCCATACCCAGCGACCGGCCGATCACGGCAGCACTGTAAACCAATCTATCCGCGCCATAAACCAGTAGAATAAGACCAATAACTAATAATGACGTGGCAAAAAACATATGAAGTCCTTGATGTGAAAGAATCCTGGGCCGCCGTCGCCACCGCCGCTTCCCGGGCGGAAGGGTAAGGATGCCGGCAACCGGCGCGCGTCTTAATTTTGACTGCCCGCGGGCCAAAAGTAAAACATCGGCTATTGATCCTATCTTACCGCCGCCAGGGTAATTTTATGTAAAAGTTCGATGAATCGGTCCTATTGCTTTAATATCTAGGGCAATGGGCTTTAAGTGGGCAAGATATGGGCAGTAATGACATGAACCAGACGGAGCATTTGGTCGATATCCGCGGATTGAGCTTCCGGCGCGGCAATCGGCCGATATTCGACAACATCACCCTGCAGGTGCCGCGGGGAAAGATCACCGCGATCATGGGGCCGTCGGGTATCGGTAAAACCACCCTGTTACGCCTGATTGGCGGCCAGCTGCCGCCCGACAGCGGCGAAATTTGGTTTGACGGCGACAATATTCCCTCCTTATCGCGCGGACGGCTATACGAGGTGCGCAAAAAAATCAGCATGCTGTTCCAGTCCGGCGCCCTGTTTACCGATATCAACGTGTTTGAAAACGTGGCGTTCCCCCTGCGGCAGCACACGCGGCTGCCGGAAGAAGTGCTGCGCACCACCGTGATGATGAAACTCGAGGCGGTGGGGCTGCGCGGGGCCGCGTCGCTGATGCCTTCCGAACTCTCGGGCGGCATGGCCAGGCGCGCCGCGCTGGCCCGCGCCATCGCCCTCGACCCGGAACTGATTATGTTTGACGAGCCTTTCGTCGGGCAGGACCCCATTACCATGGGCGTGCTGGTCAAACTTATCGATGAATTGAACCACGCGCTGGGCGTCACCTGCATCGTGGTCTCCCATGACGTGCCGGAGGTATTGAGCATCGCCGATTACGCTTACATCGTGGCCGAGCAGCATGTTATCGCGGAAGGAACGCCGGCCGAGCTGCGCGCCAACCAGGATCCGCGGGTGCGGCAGTTCCTGGACGGCATCGCCGATGGTCCGGTGCCGTTTCATTTCCCCGCCAGAGATTATAAAACACAGCTTTTAGGTTCAGGGAGTTGACCGAGCCATGCTACTACAACAAGCATTAGCGTCCTTTGGACGCCGGGGCATCAGCGTCTGCCATACTTTCGGGCGGTCAGGCGTGATGTTATTTAACGCGCTGGTGGGCAAACCCGCCTTCCGGCAGCAGTGGCCGCTGTTGATAAAGCAGCTCTACAGCGTCGGGGTACAATCGTTAATCATTATTATTGTGTCGGGGTTGTTTATCGGCATGGTGCTGGGGCTGCAGGGCTATATTATCCTGACCACCTACAGCGCCGAGGCCAGCCTGGGCATGATGGTGGCGTTGTCGCTGCTGCGCGAGCTGGGCCCGGTGGTGACCGCGCTGCTGTTCGCCGGGCGCGCCGGGTCGGCGCTGACCGCCGAAATCGGGTTGATGAAGGCCACCGAGCAGTTGTCCAGCCTGGAGATGATGGCGGTCGATCCGCTGCGGCGCATCGTGGCGCCCCGTTTTTGGGCCGGCGTCATCAGCATGCCGCTGCTGACGGCCATTTTTGTCGCGGTGGGCATTTGGGGCGGCGGCATAGTGGGGGTGGACTGGAAGGGGATCGACAACGGTTATTTCTGGTCCGCCATGCAAGGCGCGGTGGATTGGCACCAGGATTTGGTGAATTGTCTGATTAAGAGCGTGGTTTTCGCCATTACGGTCACCTGGATCGCGCTGTTTAACGGTTATGATGCGATCCCGACGTCGGAGGGGATTAGCCGCGCGACCACCAGAACGGTCGTCCATGCGTCCCTGGCGGTGTTGGGACTGGATTTTGTGCTGACAGCACTGATGTTTGGGAAGTGAGTTAATGCAAACGAAAAAGAGTGAAATCTGGGTCGGCGTTTTTATGATCATCGCCCTGTGCGCCGTTATTTTCCTGTGCCTGAAAGTGGCGGATATCCGCTCGATGGGCAGCGTGTCCACCTACCGTATTTCGGCCACTTTCGATAATATCGGCGGCCTGAAGGTGCGTTCGCCGGTCAAAGTGGGCGGCGTGGTGGTAGGCCGGGTGGCGGAGATTACCCTCGACCCGAAAACCTATGCGCCCAGGGTATCGATGGACATCGAGGACACCTACAATCATATCCCCGATACCAGCTCCCTGGCGATCCGCACCTCGGGCCTGCTGGGCGAACAATACCTGGCGCTGAACATCGGCTTCGAGGACCCGGATATGGGAACGTCTATCCTTAAGGATGGCGGTATTATTCAGGATACCAAATCAGCCTTGGTGCTGGAGGACCTGATCGGCCAGTTCCTGTACAAAAGCGGCGACAAACCCGCGCCTGTTTCCGGCGACAACGGGCCCGCCCCGACCAGCGGCGCGGCCCACGCACCTGCATCCGCCGACGGCAACGCCCCCGCGGCGGCGGCAAAATAAGAGGATAATGTTTTATGTTTACACGATTTTTACTGCTGGCCCTGCTTGCGGTTGCGCCGCTGGCCCAGGCTGTCGACCAGACCAATCCCTATGCGCTGATGAACGCGGCGGCGGATAAAACCTTTACCCGCCTCAAGAACGAACAAAGCCAGATTCGCGCCAATCCCAACGTGCTGCGCGATGTGGTGCGTGAAGAACTGCTGCCCTATGTGCAGGTCAAATACGCCGGCGCGCTGGTGCTCGGCACCTATTACCGCCAGGCCACCCCGGCGCAGCGCGATGCCTACTTCAAGGCTTTCCAGGCTTATCTGGAGCAGGCCTACGGCCAGGCGCTGGCGATGTACAGCAACCAGACCTACCAGGTTGCCCCGCCGCAGCCCGTGGGCGATGCCACGATCGTCGCCATTCGCGTCACCATCGTCGATCAGGGTGGGCGCCCGCCGGTACGGCTGGATTTTCAATGGCGCAAGAACAGCCAGACCGGTAACTGGCAGGCCTACGATATGATCGCCGAAGGGGTGAGCATGATCACCACCAAGCAGAATGAATGGGCCTCGACGCTGCGCCAGCAGGGGATCGAGGGGCTGACCAGGCAGTTACAGGCCGCCGCCGCGCAACCTATCTCGCTGGATAAGAAAAGCAATGGCTGAAACCCTGAGCTGGCAAGCCGAGGAAGACACGCTTGTCCTGCGGGGCGAGCTTGATCGCGTCACGCTGTTGCCGTTTTGGGAACAGCGCGAACAGGCCCTGCAGGGCATCCGCTTCCTGGACGTCTCGCGGCTGGATCGGGTGGACTCCGCCGGCGTGGCCCTGATGCTGCACCTGTGCGCGCTGCAGGCCAGGCGCGGCGGTACGCTCATGCTTACCGGCGTCACCGATAAACTGCGCACCCTTATCACCTTGTACAACCTGCATAATATCCTGCCCTGCGCGGACGATTCGCCCGGCTGACAGAATGAACACATTATTGCCTGTTTCCGATGACGACGTATTCATCTAAGATATCGGCTTGTTTCCCGACCCATGACAGTGATTTGACCCTTATGGAAAACCACGAAATCAAAGAAGTGCTGATGAACGCCGAGGCGTTGGCATTGGAAGAAGCGCATGTAACGGGCGATGGCAGCCATTTTCAGGTCATCGTCGTGAGCGAGCGGTTTGCCGCCATGAGCCGCATTAAAAAGCAACAGGCGGTCTACGGCCCGTTGATGGAATATATTTCGGACAATCGTATCCATGCACTCTCTATCAAGGCGTATACCCCGGAAGAGTGGCGGCGCGATCGTAAGCTGAATGGTTTTTAAGTTGTAGGCGATGCCGCGCTATGGCGTTGTATATCTAAGCCCGTTAAATACAGAGAGCAGTGTTGATGGATAAATTCCGTGTCCAGGGTCCGACCCGCCTGAATGGCGAAGTGACCATTTCCGGCGCTAAAAATGCGGCGTTGCCGATATTGTTCGCCGCGCTGCTGGCGGAAAAGCCGGTAGAAATACAAAATGTACCAAAATTAAAAGATATCGATACCACGATGCAACTGCTGCGCCAGCTTGGCGCCAAAGTCGAGCGCAACGGGTCGGTGCATGTGGATGCGGGCGGGGTGGACGTGTTCTGCGCGCCTTATGAACTGGTCAAGACCATGCGCGCGTCCATCTGGGCGCTCGGGCCGCTGGTAGCCCGTTTCGGCCAGGGACAGGTTTCCCTGCCCGGCGGCTGCGCCATCGGCGCACGGCCGGTGGATCTGCATATTACCGGCCTTGAGCAGCTCGGCGCCACCATCAAGCTGGAAGAGGGTTATGTCAAGGCGTCGGTGGACGGGCGGCTGCGCGGCGCGCATATCGTCATGGATAAAGTCAGCGTCGGCGCCACGGTAACCATTATGAGCGCCGCCACCCTGGCGGAAGGCACCACCATTATTGAAAACGCCGCCCGCGAGCCGGAAATTGTCGATACCGCCAACTTCCTGATTACGCTTGGGGCGAAGATCGCCGGCGCCGGAACCGATAAAATCACCATCGAGGGCGTGGAACGCCTTGGCGGCGGCGTTTATCGCGTGCTGCCCGATCGCATCGAGACCGGTACCTTCCTGGTGGCGGCGGCGGTCTCCCGCGGGCGCGTAGTCTGCCGGGCAACCCGTCCCGATACGCTGGACGCGGTGCTGGCCAAGCTGCGCGAAGCCGGCGCGGATATCGAAACCGGCGACGACTGGATAAGCCTGGACATGCATGGCCAGCGGCCTAAAGCCGTCACCGTGCGCACCGCGCCCCATCCCGGCTTCCCCACCGATATGCAGGCTCAGTTCAGCCTGCTGAACCTGGTGGCCGAAGGCACCGGCGTGATTACCGAGACCATTTTTGAAAATCGCTTTATGCATGTGCCGGAGCTGATCCGCATGGGCGCGCGGGCGGAGATAGAAAGCAATACGGTCATCTGCCACGGGGTGGAAACCTTGTCCGGCGCGCAGGTGATGGCCACCGATTTACGCGCTTCCGCCAGCCTGGTGCTGGCCGGATGCATTGCCGAAGGCGTTACGCTGGTGGATCGCATCTATCATATCGATCGCGGCTATGACTGCATCGAGGCCAAGCTGCGCAAGCTGGGCGCCAATATCGAACGCGTCACCGGCGAATAACCGCTTATCGCCCTGCCGGTGTTTTCAGGCAGGGCGTTATTCCCCCGCTCCATCCCCGCTTAAGCGTCGGCCGCTGGCGTATTCATCGGCACCGTCAACACCCCTGTTAATCCGAAGCCGGATATTCCTGGATGGTCACATTCAGCGTCAGCTTGGCGCCGTTGCGTAAAATCACCACCGGGATCACCGAGCCTGGCCTGATTTCCGCCACCTGGTCCATGGTTTCAATCGCCGATATCGCCGGCTTATTGTTGACGCTAAGGATAACGTCGGTGACTTTGATGCCGGCCTGCGCCGCCGGGCCGCCGGGGGTGACTTCATTGACGATAATGCCCTGGATGCGATCCATATTGGCGCCGGTGGTATGAAGGGGCGCCACCTCGCGCCCGCCGATGCCGATATATCCGCGGATCACCCGGCCGTCGCGAATCAACTTGTTCATCACCTTGGTGGCCAGGGCGGTGGGAATGGCGAAACCGATGCCTTCCGGCGTTTCGCCGTTATTGCTTTTATCGAACGACAGGGTATTGATCCCCACCAGTTCGCCCAGGCTGTTGATAAGCGCCCCACCGGAGTTGCCGCGGTTGATGGAGGCGTCGGTCTGGAGAAAATTCTGGCGCCCTGAAGGGCTGAGGCCGATGCGGCCGGTGGCGCTGATAATGCCCTGGGTCACGGTCTGGCCCAGGTTATAGGGATTGCCGATGGCCATGACCACATCGCCGATATGCGGCGCGCGGCGGGGATTGATGGGGATAACCGGCAGGTTGGTGGCGTCGATTTTCAGCACCGCCAGATCGGTGAGGCTATCGGAGCCGACCAGCAGCGCCTCATAGACCCGACCGTCCTGCAACGCCACGATAATCTGCTCGGCATCGTTGATAACATGCTTATTGGTGAGCAGGTAACCCTTCTGGTTCATGATGACGCCGGAACCCAGGGTATGGATTTCCAGTTCGTTTTGGGAACCGGTATTCATGCTGCGGTTGTAAACGTTGACCACGGCCGGCGCGGCCCGGCGCACCGCCTGGTTATAGCTGACCGGGGTCTCGTCGTCGCTGTCGGCATGGCCGGCAATCAGCGTGCCGGTGGTGGAACGCAGCCCAGGCAACGCCAGCAGCATGACGCCCGCGATGATAAGTCCAAAAATAACCGCACGTAGAAGCTTAACCAGCATGATGTCCGAACAAGAGAAAGGAAATAGCGGCAGGATAACATGAGTTTATCGAACGCTGCATGGTCAGTGTCCGATTTTTTATGTTTTGACCTATACCCGTCATCTTTCGCGCGACAGGTGCGTTGGCTACGCTTATTCACCCGAATCACTTACACGAGTAAGCTCATCGGGATTCACTCGCTTGCCGCCTGCCTGTCACCCGAAAGCTATAGGGTATACCCGTCATCTTTCACGCGACAGGTGCGTTGGCCACGCTTACTCACCCGAATCACTTACACGAGTAAGCTCATCGGGATTCACTCGCTTGCCGCCTGCCTGTCACCCGAAAGCTATAGGGTTCATCAGCGCAGTAACAGGAAAATACTCTCGTCGCCGCGCATGATATTCATGGCCATGACCGCGGGCTTGGCCTCCAGCACTTTACGCAACTGAGTGATGTTTTCCACCCGTTCGCGGTTGATGCCGATGATCACATCGCCTTTATGCAGGCCGATCTGGGCCGCCGGGGTGTCTTTGGCCACGTCATCCACCGCCACGCCCTTGGTGCCGTCCTTCAACTGCCCGTTGCTGAGCGAGGCGCCCTGCAGGGCCGGGGTCAGGATTTCCGCGCTGCTGGTGGTGGCGGCGCTGTCGTCAAGCGTGACCGTCACTTCCACGGGTTTGCCTTCGCGCAGCAGGCCCAGCTTAACGGCCTTGCCCGGCGCGGTGGTGCCGATTTTCACCCGCAGCTCGGCAAAGCTGGTAATAGGCTTGCCTTCGATAGACACGATAATATCGCCGGCCTTCACCCCCGCCTTGGCGGCGGCGCCGCCCGGCAGGACTTCGCTGACAAAGGCGCCGCGCTGGGTATCGATCTTGAAGGCCTTGGCCATATCGGCGGTCATTTCGCTGCCCTTGATGCCGAGCAGGCCGCGTTTGACCGCGCCGAATTCAATCAACTGCTGACTCAGGTTTTGCACCATATTGCTCGGGATGGCGAAGCCGATGCCGATATTGCCGCCGCCGGGTGCCAGGATGGCGGTATTGATGCCGATAAGCTCGCCGTTGAGGTTAATCAGCGCCCCGCCGGAGTTGCCGCGGTTAATGGAAGCGTCGGTCTGGATAAAGTTTTCCAGCCCTTCCAGGTTCAGGCCGCTGCGCCCCAGCGCCGAGATAATACCGGAAGTGGCGGTCTGCCCCAGGCCGAAGGGGTTGCCCACCGCCACGGCAAAATCGCCGACCCGCAGGCTGTCCGAATCGGCCATCTTGATTTCACTGAGGCCTTTCGGGTCCGGCAGCTGCAGCAGCGCGAGATCGGTCTGTTCGTCGCGTCCGACCAGCTTGGCGTCGAACTCGCGGCCGTCGTTAAGCTGCACCTTGATTTTATCCGCGCCGTTCACCACATGGTTGTTGGTGATGACATACCCCTTGGCGGCGTTGATGATAACGCCGGAGCCCAGGCCTTCAAACGGACGGGAATCGCCGGGCTGCTGATCGCCCTGCGGGGTGCCCGGGCCGAAAAAGTATTTGAATTCCTTCGGCAGGGTCGGGCGCTGCACCTGCTGGGTACCTTCCACATGTACGCTGACCACCGCCGGCAGCACTTTTTCCAGCATGGGAGCCAGGCTGGGCATGGTCTGCCCGGGTACCGCGGCCGGCAGCGCCGCCTGGGCAGGCAGGGAAGAGGTTAAGCCGAATGAGATGCAAAGTGCCAATGCGCTGAATAAAGGTGTGGTTTTCATTAAACTTATTACTCGCTTGCTGTCCGTGAACGACGCCATTAATCATTAACCATGTTAAAACGCCACTTTTTGTTCTTCTATGACCCTGTTGGGACGGCTAAAGTTCAGCGGTGGCGCAGTAAGGTTATGTCAGCGGGGGCTGGCGATATCCCGCCTTATTGTAAAGTTATTTACGTGGTTCCCGCGTGCCACGCAGCAGGCCGGTGGCGCTGGCGGGGTAATCCCGCGGCTGCATGCCCGCCGGGATTTGATCGTTGTCCGATTCCGCCTCGGTCAGGCGGTAACGGAACGGATTATCTTCGCCGGTCTGGTTGGGCAACAGGCTATTGGAGCCTTTGGCCATATGTTGGTAAAGCTGGCGGTAATCGTCGGCCATGTTATCGAGCAGTTCGGCGCTGCGGGCGAAATGGCCGGTCAGCTCCTCGCGGTATTCTTCCAGCTCCGCCTTGCTCTTTTCCAGCTCATGCTGCAGCGTTTGCTGCTGACGTAGTTTGCGGTTGCCGAACCGCATTGCGACCGCACCGATGATGATACCGACCACTAATCCAATCAGCGCATATTCCCAGGTCATAATGACTCCTATATTTGACTTCGTTGTCCCGTAGGGTTTTCACACTCTATACTTCCCACTATAACCGTTTACCCGGTCGGTGGGGAATCCCGATAGCGTCACCGCGGGCAAAGCATTGTTATTTGTTGCCCTTGTGTTCCGCGGCGCGGCTGTTTAAGCTGGCCGCAACAAAAGTGTTACAAATAATCGTATCAGGGATCGTTTGCCGCCATGCATGTCACATCGCCATTATCCCTCTACCAGCAGATGCTGGCAGGAGGCGAATACCAGGCCGACGCCGTCCAGGCAGCGGCCGTCGATAAGCTTGAACACCTTCACCGCCAACTGCTGGCGAAGCCCGCCGCCGCGCCGGCCGCCGGCGGGCTGTTGGGGCGCCTGGGCCAGCGCCTGCGCGGCAAAAAAAACGCCGAAGCCGCCGAACCCGTACAGGGATTATATATGTGGGGTGGGGTAGGGCGCGGAAAAACCTGGTTAATGGATCTTTTTTTTCAAAGCTTGCCGGGAGAACGTAAGCTGCGCCTGCACTTCCACCGCTTTATGCTGCGGGTGCACGAGGAGATGAACCGTCTGCAGGGGCATGAGGACCCGCTGGAACTGATTGCCGATGATTTCAAGGCGCAAACCGACGTGCTTTGTTTTGACGAGTTTTTTGTCGCGGACATTACCGACGCCATGCTGTTGGGTACGCTGATGCAGGCGTTGTTCGCCCGCGGCATCACCCTGGTCGCCACGTCCAATATCCCGCCGGACGACCTGTACCGCAACGGTCTGCAGCGCGCCCGCTTTCTGCCGGCCATCGCGCTGATCAAACGCCATTGCGCGGTGATGAACGTAGACGCCGGCATTGATTACCGGCTGCGCACCCTGACCCAGGCGAGCCTCTACCTGACGCCGCTGGATCAGCAGACCGCCGCCGATATGGCGCGCATTTTCACCCGCCTGGCCGGCGCACGGCCGGACGGCGCGCCGGTGCTGACGGTCAATCATCGTCCGTTGCCGACGCTCGGCGCCCGGGACGGCGTGGTGGCCCTGGATTTCGCCACGCTGTGCGCCGGCGCCCGCAGCCAGAATGATTATATTGTCCTGTCCCGCCTTTATCACAGCGTGCTGCTGCACAATGTGCATGCGATGGGCCCGCAGGATGAAAATACCGCCCGGCGGTTTGTGGCCCTGGTGGATGAGTTCTACGAACGGCAGGTTAAGCTGGTGATTGCCGCCGACGCGCCGCTGGAGTCTTTGTACCAGGGCCAGTTGCTGCGTTTTGAATTCCAGCGCTGCCTGTCGCGCCTGCAGGAGATGCAAAGCGAAGAGTACCTGGCCCTGCCGCACTTGCCGTGAGCGGCGCGCCCGCCGACTGATTGGGCTGGAATCGTAAATAACAGTCGACCTTTGGCCTCGTCTTCTCTATAATCTTGCGACCCCACGTTACAAGAAGTTTTTTTCCCGAAAACTTCGATCGCGCCAGCAACGGCTATTCGAAGGGGTAGGTTTGCTGGACTAGATAGCCGTGTGAGCCTCATAACTATTCATTGAAGCGTTTGGGTGTTCACCAACGTGTAACTTTAATTGGGTAAGCTTTTAATGAAAACATTTACAGCAAAACCAGAAACCGTCAAACGCGACTGGTATGTTGTCGACGCCAGCGGTAAAACCCTGGGTCGTCTTGCTACTGAACTGGCCAGTCGCCTGCGCGGGAAGCATAAACCGGAATTTACGCCGCATGTTGATACCGGTGATTATATCATCGTGTTGAACGCCGAAAAAGTTGCCGTCACCGGCAAAAAGCGTACCGACAAAATCTATTATCATCATACCGGTTTCATCGGCGGTATTAAAGAAACGACCTTTGAAGAGATGATTGCCCGCCACCCTGAGCGTGTGATTGAAATCGCGGTTAAAGGCATGCTGCCAAAAGGCCCGCTGGGTCGTGCAATGTATCGTAAACTGAAAGTTTACAAGGGTACCGAGCACAACCACGCGGCTCAGCAACCGCAAGTTCTGGACATTTAATCGGGATTATAGGCAATGGCTGAAAATCAATACTACGGCACTGGTCGCCGCAAAAGCTCCTCCGCACGCGTCTTCATGAAGCCGGGTAGCGGTAACATCGTTATCAACCAGCGTAGTCTGGATCAATACTTCGGTCGCGAAACTGCCCGCATGGTAGTTCGTCAGCCGCTGGAACTGGTCGACATGGTTGAAAAGCTGGATTTGTACATCACCGTTACCGGCGGTGGCATTTCCGGTCAGGCAGGCGCAATCCGTCACGGTATCACCCGTGCACTGATGGAATATGACGAATCGCTGCGCGCAGAACTGCGCAAAGCCGGCTTCGTTACCCGCGATGCCCGTAAGGTTGAACGTAAGAAAGTCGGTCTGCGTAAAGCACGTCGTCGTCCGCAGTTCTCCAAACGTTAATTCCCGGCTGTTATTATTACAGCTGACAAAGCCCGGCACGGTCCGGGCTTTTTTATTTCCCGAGCGTTGATTTAACGCCAAATATCTGATTGCGTCGATGTATTCAACGCGATTTGCCACACGCCATCCCCCTAAACATGCAAAAATCTGGTAAACTGTTAAACACTTTTATGTCTGTTGATGTCGCCGGCGATTTATCATGATGCCGCAAGCAGCGCTTGCCGCGGTTGCGATGGGCAGCGTGGCGCCAGGTGAATTAACAGTCAAACAATTTCAGGATAGTAGCCGGGTTAGTTGGCTATTCGCGGTATTTTCTAGATAAACTTGGAGGTTTTCATGGCTGTCGCTGCCAACAAACGTTCGGTGATGACGCTGTTTTCTGGCCCGACCGACATTTTTAGCCATCAAGTACGCATCGTACTGGCGGAAAAAGGTGTCAGTGTCGAAATTGAGCAGGTAGAACTTGATAATCTACCGCAGGACCTGATTGACCTCAACCCTTACCGCACCGTGCCGACCCTGGTCGATCGCGAACTGACCCTGTATGAATCGCGCATCATCATGGAATATCTTGACGAGCGTTTTCCCCATCCGCCGTTGATGCCGGTTTATCCGGTCGCGCGCGGCACCAGCCGTTTGATGATGCATCGCATCGAAAACGATTGGTACTCCCTGATGCGCAAGGTCGAGCAGGGCAGCGCCCAGGAAGCGGAAGGCGCCCGCCGCCAGCTGCGTGAAGAGCTGCTGGCCGTAGCGCCGGTATTTAACGAAGCGCCGTACTTCATGAGCGAAGAGTTCAGCCTGGTGGATTGCTACCTGGCCCCACTGCTGTGGCGTTTGCCGCAGATGGGGATCGAGTTGGCCGGCGCCGGCGCCAAGGAGCTCAAGGGCTATATGACGCGCGTATTCGAGCGTGACGCTTTCCTGGCCTCCTTAACCGAAGCTGAGCGCGAAATGCGCCTGCAAACCCGGGGCTAAGGTATGGAAGTCTCTCAACTCTCCCCACGCCGCCCCTACCTGCTCCGGGCGTTCTATGAGTGGCTGCTGGACAACCACCTGACGCCGCACCTGGTGGTGGATGTCACGGTGGACGGCGTCTCGGTGCCGATGGAATTTGCCCGTGACGGACAAATCGTCCTCAATATCGCCCCCCGGGCGGTGGCAAGTCTCGAGCTCACCAACGCCGAAGTGAGTTTTAACGCGCGCTTCGGCGGTATCCCGCGTCAGGTCAATGTGCCCATTGCCGCCGTGCTGGCCATTTATGCCCGCGAAAACGGCGCCGGCACCATGTTTGAGCCGGAAGTCGGCTATGAGCAAAATGGCGTGGCGGAAGATGCGTCGACCCTGGGTAACGCGCCGGAAACGGTCATGTCCATTATTGACGGCGACCGTCCTGATAGCGATGATGACTATCATCCCGATGACGAGCCGCCAACGCCGCCGCGTGGCGGGCGTCCGTCGCTGCGGGTCGTGAAATAAGCCAAAGGCCCCTCTGCGCCCATCACGGCGGGAACGATTTCATCCGTACCCGTAACGGCAAGGCCCTCCCGCCCCTGGCGGAGCGGGAGGGCCTTAGCGGCAATCACACTTCCAGGTAGTTCATGATGCCATCTGCGGCCTTGCGGCCTTCGGCAATGGCGGTCACCACCAGATCGGAACCCCGCACCGCGTCGCCGCCGGCGAAAATCTTCGGATTACTGGTTTGGAACGCGGTTTCGGTGCCTTCCGGCGCGATAATCCGTCCCTGGCTGTCCAGCTCGACGCTGAAATCCGCCAGCCACTGCATACTGTGCGGACGGAAACCAAACGCCATGACCACCGTATCCGCCGCCAGCACGTGCTCCGACCCGGCGATAATCTCGGCGCGCCGACGGCCGTGCGCGTCCGGTTCGCCCATGGCGGTGCGTACCATCTTCACACCGCACACTTTACCGGCGGCATCGATTTCGATGCTGACCGGTTGCAGGTTGAACATAAATTCCACCCCTTCCTCGCGCGAGTTTTTCACTTCGCGTTTCGAGCCGGGCATGTTTTCCTCATCGCGGCGATAGGCGCAGATCACATGGGTTGCGCCCTGGCGTATCGAGGTGCGCACGCAGTCCATCGCCGTATCGCCGCCGCCCAGCACCACCACGCGTTTGCCTTCCATGCTGACGTAAGGCGCCGACTCGGGGTTTTCAAAGCCCATCAGCTGCTTGGTATTGGCTATCAGGAACGGCAGCGCGTCCACAACACCGGGCGCGTCCTCGTTTTCCAGGCCGCCGCGCATGGACTGATAGGTGCCGACGCCCAGGAACACCGCGTCAAACTCGCCCAGCAGATCGCTCATCATGATGTCTTTGCCGACTTCGGTATTCAGCCGAAATTCAATGCCCATCTCGCTGAATATCTCGCGGCGTTTGATCATCACGTCTTTTTCCAGCTTGAACGACGGGATGCCGAAGGTCAACAGGCCGCCGATTTCCGGATGGCGGTCGAACACCACCGCCTGTACGCCGTTGCGCGTGAGCACGTCGGCGCAGGCCAGCCCCGCGGGACCGGCGCCGATCACCGCCACCCGCTTGCCGGTGGACACAATGCCCGACACGTTGGGCTTCCAGCCCATTTCAATCGCCTTATCGTTGATATAGCGTTCGATATTACCGATGGTGACCGCGCCGAATTCGTCATTCAGCGTACAGGAGCCTTCGCACAGGCGATCCTGCGGGCACACGCGTCCGCACACTTCCGGCAGGCTGTTGGTCTGGTGCGACAGCTCGGCCGCTTCGATAATCCGGCCTTCGTTGGCGAGCTTCAGCCAGTTGGGAATGTAGTTATGTACCGGGCATTTCCACTCACAGTAAGGGTTGCCGCAGGAAATACAGCGGTCCGCCTGCGCCTTGGACTGCGATTCCGAGAACGGCTCGTAGATTTCCACAAACTCAATTTTCCGGATCTTGAGCGGTTTTTTAGGCGGATCCACACGCTGCAAGTCGATAAATTGATAAACATTTTGACTCATCATTAACCTCTTACTGCGCTTGCACGCGAAGCTCTGCCGCAGAACGGCTGCGGTGACCCAGCAACGCTTTCACATCACTCGATTTTGGTTTGACCAGGGTAAATTTCGATGCCCAGGCCGGCCAGTCGGCCAGGATTTCTTCCCCGCGATGGGAGCCGGTCAACTGGACATGTTCGGTAATCAGGCCGCGCAGGTGTTCTTCATGGATGGCCAATTGCTCCACGTCCAGCACTTCCACCAGTTCGTGATTCACCCGCTTGCGGAAATCGCCTTCTTCGTCAAGGACATACGCGAAGCCGCCGGTCATGCCCGCGCCGAAATTGACGCCGGTACGACCCAGCACGCAGACGATGCCGCCGGTCATATATTCACATCCGTTGTCGCCGATGCCCTCCACCACGGTGATGGCGCCGGAGTTACGCACCGCAAAGCGCTCGCCGGCGCGGCCGGCGGCAAACAGCTTGCCGCCGGTGGCGCCGTACAGGCAGGTATTGCCGATAATGGTGGCTTCATGACTGCGAAACGCCGAGCCCACCGGCGGACGGATAACGATACTGCCGCCGGCCATGCCTTTGCCGACATAATCGTTGGCGTCGCCGGTCAGGGTCAGCTCCACGCCGCCCGCGTTCCACACGCCGAAACTCTGGCCCGCGGTGCCGGTGAAAAAGGCCTTGATCGGATCGGCGGATAAGCCCTGGTCGCCGTGCTGCGCGGCAATGGCGCCGGACAACGAGGCGCCCACCGAGCGATCGGTGTTATGGATATCGTAATAAAACGTCTTGCTCTGGCGCAGCTCCACATGGGGCATGGCCTGTTCGACCAGGGTTTTGTTCATCAGTCCCTTGTCGAACGGCGGATTGCTGCTTTCCGTGCAATACAGCGCCTTGCCCGGATGCGGGGTGGCGGTTTTCAGCAGCGGCGACAGGTCCAGCTTATGCTGCTTGGCGGAAATGCCGTCCAGCTCCAGCAGTAAATCGGTGCGGCCGATAAGATCCACCAGCCGGGTCACGCCCAGCTCCGCCATGATTTCGCGGGTCTCCCGGGCGATAAAACGGAAGTAGTTGGTCACCAGTTCCGGCAGGCCGTGATAATGATCGCGGCGCAGCTTTTCATCCTGGGTGGCCACGCCGGTGGCGCAGTTGTTTAAATGGCAGATGCGCAGGTATTTACAACCCAGCGCCACCATCGGACCGGTGCCGAAGCCGAAGCTCTCCGCGCCGAGGATCGCCGCTTTGATGATGTCCTGGCCGGTTTTCAGGCCGCCGTCCACCTGCAGGCGTATCTTATGGCGCAGGCCATTGGCCACCAGCGCCTGCTGGGTTTCCACCAGGCCCAGTTCCCACGGGCAACCGGCATATTTTACCGACGACAGCGGGCTGGCGCCGGTGCCGCCGTCGTAGCCGGCGATGGTGATTAAATCCGCATAGGCCTTCGCCACGCCGGTGGCAATGGTGCCCACGCCGGGCTCGGAAACCAGTTTGACCGAAATCAGCGCCTTTGGATTGACCTGTTTTAAATCGAAAATCAGCTGCGCCAGATCCTCGATGGAGTAAATATCATGATGCGGCGGCGGGGAAATCAGCGTCACGCCGGGCACCGAATAACGCAGCTTGGCGATATACGGGGTCACCTTATCGCCCGGCAGCTGGCCGCCTTCGCCCGGCTTGGCGCCCTGCGCCACCTTGATTTGGATAACATCGGCGTTGACCAGGTAGGCCGGCGTGACGCCGAAGCGCCCGGAGGCGACCTGTTTGATGCGCGAGACCTTATTGGTACCGTAGCGGACCGGGTCTTCGCCGCCTTCGCCGGAATTGGAGAAGCCGCCCAGGCTGTTCATGGCCTGCGCCAGCGATTCATGGGCTTCCGGGCTGAGGGCGCCGATGGACATGGCGGCGGTGTCAAAACGTTTGAACAGGTTTTCCGCCGGCTCCACCTGGTCCAGGGACACGGCGTTGCCGTCGGGCTTGATGGCCAGCAGGTCGCGCAGCATGGCGATGGGACGTTCGTTGACCAGCTTGGCGTACTGCTGGTATTCGCCGTACTCGCCGCTTTGCACCGCCCGCTGCAGGGTCTTGACCACGTCCGGGTTGTAGGCGTGGTATTCGCCGCCGTGGACATACTTCAACAGGCCGCCCTGATCCAGCGGTTTGCGTTTCAGCCAGGCGCGTTTGGAGAGATTCAGCAAATCTTGTTCAAATTCACTGAAGCTGGCGCCGCCGATACGGCTGACCACGCCCTGGAAACACAGATCCGTCAGTTCGCGATGCAGGCCGACGGCCTCAAACAGCTTGGAACAGCGGTACGACGCCACGGTGGAGATGCCCATCTTGGACATGATCTTATACAGGCCCTTGTTGATGCCGTTACGGTAGTTCAGCATCACGGTACGGTAATCTTTTTCGATGGTGCCGCTGTCGATCATGGCCGCCAGGGTTTCATAGGCCAGGTACGGATAGATGGCCGTGGCGCCAAAGCCAATCAGCACCGCAAAATGATGCGGGTCGCGGGTGCTGGCGGTTTCCACGATCAGGTTGGCGTCGCAGCGCAGGTTTTTTTCCACCAGGCGGGTATGGATGGCGCCCACCGCCATCGGCGCGGGCACCGGCAGCCGGGTGGGGGAAATGGCCCGATCGGTCAGCACCAGCAGCACCGTGCCCTGGCGCACTTTCTCTTCCGCGTCGTCGCACAGCTTGAGCAGCGTCTCGTGCATATTGCGCTCGCTGGGATCGTAGGTGATATCCAGCTTGTCGGCGCGGTAATGATGCTCTTCCTGGGTGGTCAACTGGGTAAAATCGGAGTAGAGCAGGATCGGCGATTTAAACGCCAGCCGGAACGCCTGGCCTTCCGCTTCGCAGAACACGTTCATTTCCCGGCCGATACAGGTGGCCAGCGACATGACGTGGGCTTCGCGCAGCGAGTCGATGGGGGGGTTGGTCACCTGGGCGAACTGCTGGCGGAAATAATCGTAAATTACGCGCGGGCGGCTCGACAGCACGGCAAAGGGGGTATCGTCGCCCATGGAGCCGGTGGCTTCCTGGCCGTTTTCGCCCAGTACGCGCAGAATGGCGTCCAGCTCCTCATTGGAATAGCCGAACTGCTTCTGGTAGGTTTCCAGCAGGGTATTGTCCAGCTCGCGGTGACCGACCTGATCGTCGGACAACTCCTCAAACGGCGTCAGGCGGCGCACGTTCTTTTCCATCCATTCTTTATAGGGATGGCGGCTTTTCAGGTCGTTATCGGTTTCCGCCGAGTGCAGGATACGCCCGTTGCGGGTATCGATCACCATCAGCTCGCCCGGTCCGACGCGGCCTTTTTCCACCACTTCGTCGGGCTGGTAATCCCAGATGCCCACTTCGGAGGCGCAGGTGATAAGCTTATCGGTGGTGATGACATAACGCGCCGGGCGCAGGCCGTTGCGGTCCAGGTTACAGGCGGCGAAACGGCCGTCGGACATCACCAGCCCCGCCGGTCCGTCCCAGGGTTCCATGTGCATGGAGTTAAAATCGAAAAAGGCGCGCAGCTCCGGGTCCATATTGGGATTGTTCTGCCAGGCAGGCGGCACCAGCAGGCGCATGGCGCGGATCAGGTCCATGCCGCCGCTCAGGAACAGCTCGAGCATATTATCCAGCGAACTGGAGTCGGAGCCGGTTTCGTTAACGAACGGCGCGGCGTCCTGCAAATCCGGGATTAGCGGCGTCTTCAGCTTATAGGCGCGCGCCCGCGCCCACTGCCGGTTGCCGGTGATGGTATTGATTTCGCCGTTGTGCGCCAGGTAGCGAAACGGCTGCGCCAGCGGCCAGCGCGGCACGGTATTGGTGGAGAAGCGCTGGTGGAACAGGCAAATGGCCGATTCCAGCCGCAGGTCCGCCAGATCCAGGTAAAAGCGCGGCAGGTCCGCCGGCATGCACAGGCCTTTATAAATGGTCACCAGATTGGAGAGGCTGCAGACGTAAAAACTGTCGTCGGCCACGCGCTTTTCTATACGGCGGCGCGCCACGTACAGGCGGCGTTCCATATCACGGGGACGCCAACCCGCCGGTGCGTTGACAAAAATCTGCTCGATACGGGGCAGCGAGGAGAGTGCGATTTCACCCAGCACATCGGGATTGATGGGAACCTCGCGCCAGCCGACTATCGACAGCGTTTCGTTTTGCAGTTCCTCTTCGACAATCCGGCGGCTGGCGCGGGCTTCGTCTTCATCGCGGCTCAGGAATATCATGCCGACGGCGTAGTTTTTAGCCAGCCGCCAGCCGCGCTCCAGCGCCACCATCTGATAGAAGCGATCGGGTTTTTGCAACAGCAGACCGCAGCCGTCGCCGGTCTTGCCGTCGGCCAGGATGGCGCCACGATGCTGCATACGGGCCAGCGCATGAATAGCGGTTCGGACCACCTTGTGGCTGGGCTCGCCTTCTATATGGGCAATCAGGCCGAAGCCGCAGTTGTCCTTCTCTTGGGATTCATCGTACAACATATCGTGGACCTCCCCAGGCTCCAGGTGACTCTCACAACCTACTGCGAGGAGGCGTATCCGTATTGAGCGGCAGCGGATTAAACGTCCTGCTGTTCCACTCTCTCCAGGTAACCTCATCGTGGCGGTCTTTGCTCGTGATAAACGACTTGCTTTAAGAAGGAGTCTTCATAACTGCATAACTATGACGAGTCGTTAACCCGTCCAGAATTCTTCCAGCGGCCTTCCAAATTAACGATAAACACCACGCAGGTCAAATCCCGCTAGAAAGGGGCTTAAATCGCCTGAAAACACTATTAACCAGTTGATAATAATCTAATTAAAGCCGGTTTGACCGTCGTCTGGGCGGCGGGAGCGGCCGGCGCCGATATGCGCTGTCTCACTGTAGTGCAGCGCTAGTATCTCTGCACCATGCTAGTGCTAGGTCCCATAACAGCAGGATCTGCTGGCTAGCGTGTTTTCTGGCGTGTATGGCTCTGTTTTGTCGCGATAGTGACATTATGAATGATTCGCCGGGAGAAAATAAGAAATTTTAATCGATGAGAATTGATTTTATTCTCACCTTCTTTGCATAAATATGCGATACGGCCGGCGACGGCGACGGGTATTGATCGATATCATCGCGGCCGGCGGGCAAACCGGCTAGTCTGGACGACCTCAACCGGCCGGGATAACCAGAATATGCAGTTGCTGCAGGTAGTCAATATGTTTGGCGGCGATCTTCTGCGCCGCTACGGCCAGAAAGTGTATAAACTCTCGCTGCACGGGGGGTTTAGCTGTCCCAACCGCGACGGTACCCTCGGACGCGGGGGCTGCACGTTTTGCAATGTCGCCTCTTTTGCCGACGAACAAAGCCAGTTCCGCAGCGTCGGCGAGCAGGTAGCCGGCCAGGCGCGCAACGCCGACCGGGCCAAACGCTACCTGGCCTATTTTCAGGCCTATACCAGTACTTATGCAGAAGTGAGGGTTTTAGACCGTCTCTACCGCGAGGCGCTCGCGCAGGCCGATATCGTCGGCATCTGCGTCGGCACCCGTCCGGATTGCGCGCCGCCCGAGGTATTGGACTTGCTGGCCGGCTACCAGCGCCAGGGGTATGAGGTCTGGCTGGAACTGGGGCTGCAAAGCGCGCAGGATAAAACCCTGCGCCGTATCAACCGCGGTCATGATTTTGCCTGTTATCGCCATACCGTGGCGGCGGCGCGGGCGCGGGGCCTGCGCGTGTGCACGCACCTGATTGTCGGCTTGCCGGGCGAGGGGGCGGCGGAATGCCTGTCCACCCTCGATCGGGTGTTGGCGGCGGGCGTCGACGGCCTGAAGCTGCATCCGCTGCTGCTGGTCGAGGGCAGCGTGATGGCCAGGGCCTGGCGGGCGGGGCGTCTTGCCGCGCTAAGCCTGGAGGACTATACCGCCATTGCCGGCGAGATGATCCGCCATACCCCCGCGCAGGTTATTTTCCACCGTATTAGCGCCAGCGCCCGTCCGCCGACCCTGCTTGCACCTTTGTGGTGCGCCAATCACTGGAACGGGATGAATGCGCTGTACAATGACCTCAAAGCGCGGGGCGGCCAGGGCAGCGCCCTGGGCATGCCGTTCTTGCCCGGGGCCTGACCGCCTTCTCCCCCCGCGACGTCACCTACGGTATCGTTTTTTACGGTATGATTGACGGCATCGTCACCCAAGGAAACCGCTATGAAGCAAATCCGCCTGCTGGCGCAATATTACGTCGACCTGATGGTCAAGTTGGGGCTGGTCCGTTTTTCGCTGCTGCTGGCGTCGGCGCTGGTGGTGCTGGCCATGATTGTGCAGATGGCCGTGACCATGCTGCTGCGCGGCGAGGTTGAAAGCATCGACGTGGTGCGCTCGATCTTTTTCGGCCTGCTGATCACGCCCTGGGCGGTGTATTTTCTCTCGGTGGTGGTTGAGCAACTGGAGGAATCCCGCCAGCGGCTGGCGCGGCTGGTGGATAAACTGGAGGAAATGCGCAACCGCGACCTGCAGCTCAACCAGCAGTTGCAGGACAATATCGCGCATTTGAACCAGGAGATTGCCGATCGCGAGAAGGCGGAGGACGCCCGCCAGCGCGCCATGGATAAACTGACCGAGGAAATGGCCCGGCGCGAACAGGCGCAAATCGAGCTGGAACAGCAGTCGTCGCTGCTGCGCTCTTTCCTGGACGCCTCGCCCGACCTGGTGTATTACCGCAATGAAAACAAGGAATTTTCCGGCTGCAACCGCGCGACGGAACTGTTGGTGGGGAAAAGCGAGAAGCAGCTGGTAGGCTTGACCCCACGCGATGTGTATGCGCCGGATATCGCGGAAAAAGTGATCGAAACCGATGAGAAGGTGTTCCGCCATAATGTCTCGCTGACCTACGAGCAGTGGCTGGTCTATCCCGACGGACGCAAGGCCTGTTTTGAACTGCGCAAGGTGCCTTTTTACGACCGGGTGGGCAAACGACACGGCCTGATGGGTTTCGGCCGCGATATAACCGAGCGTAAGCGCTACCAGGACGCGCTGGAGAACGCCAGCAGGGAGAAGACCACCTTTATCTCAACGATCAGCCACGAGCTGCGTACGCCGCTTAACGGCATCGTCGGCTTAAGCCGCATCCTGCTCGATACCCAATTGGATCAGGAGCAGCTCAATTACCTGAAGACCATTCACGTCAGCGCCATCACCCTCGGCAATATCTTCAACGATATTATCGAAATGGATAAACTGGAGCGGCGCAAGGTGCAGTTGGATAACCAGCCGATGGATTTCAACGCCTTCCTGACCGATTTGGAGAACCTGTCCGGCCTTTTGGTGCAGCCCAAGGGGCTGACGCTGGTGATGCAGCCCTGCGCGCCGCTGCCGGCCGCCATTCTTGCCGACGGCACCCGCCTGCGCCAGATCCTGTGGAATCTGATTGGCAACGCGGTGAAATTTACCCGCAGCGGTGAAATTATTATTCGCGTCCGGCGCGAAAAAGACGATCTGCTGTGCTTTGACGTGGAGGATTCCGGTATCGGCATTCCCGAGGACGAGCAGGACAAGATTTTCGCCATGTATTACCAGGTCAAGGATCAGAACGGCGGCAAGCCCGCCACCGGCACCGGCATCGGCCTTGCGGTGTCAAAACGCCTGGCGCAGGCCATGGGCGGCGATATCCAGGTAAAAAGCCAGCCGGGCAAAGGCTCGTGTTTCAGCTTGTCCATCACGGCGCCGGAAGTGCGGCCTGAGCCGAAGGACGACGAAGATGACCTGCCGCTGCCGGCGCTCAACGTACTGCTGGTGGAGGACATTGAGCTGAATGTGGTGGTGGCGCGTTCGGTGCTGGAAAAACTGGGCAGCAGCGTGGATGTGGCGATGACCGGCCGCGACGCGCTGGAGATGTTTGATCCCGATGAATATGACCTGGTGCTGCTGGATATCCAGTTGCCGGATATGACCGGGCTGGATATCTCCCGCGAGCTGCGCCGGCGCTACGCCGGGCGGGATTTGCCGCCGCTGATCGCCCTGACCGCCAACGTACTGAAAAACAAACAGGAGTACCTCGATGCCGGCATGGATGATGTGCTGAGCAAGCCGCTGGCGGTATCGGCCCTGACCGAGGTCATCCAGCGCTTCTGGGATCATCCCGGCGATCGGCCCGCCGACGCGGAGGATGCCGCCGGAGCGCCGGCGGCGCAGGCCATACTGGACACCGCGATGCTGGAGCAGTATCTGGACCTGGTGGGACCGTCCCTGATATACCAGGGCCTGGAGATGTTCGAGAAGATGATGCCGGGGTATATGACTCTGCTGTCGACCAATATGACCGCGCGCGATCGGCACGGCATCGCCGAGGAAGGCCATAAGATCAAAGGCGCCGCCGGTTCCATCGGCCTGCTGCACCTGCAGCAGTTGGCCCAGCAGATCCAATCGCCGGAACTGCCGGCCTGGTGGGATAACGTGCAGGAGTGGGTGGACGAACTGGGGCAGGAGTGGCGTAACGATGTGCAGACGCTGCGGGAGTGGGTACGGAAGGCTGAAAAAAAATGACCCCGACCTAGGCCGGGGTGCGCGAAGATTGCGCCAACACCAGGGAAACTGTTGCCCGCCCATTCTCAGGTGTTGTTGGTTGGCGGGGTGGTAATATTCGTTAAGCGTTAATTATCAACATAGCAAAAGAACGCTGTAATGTTACAAGAACCATTAAAATTTGGGATGTAGAATAGACTTTGTCAATAGAAATAATATTTTCACCGGCCTGATGGAAGCGAGGATATTTATGAAACGCGTTGGCGTCGTTTTAAGCGGATGTGGCGTGAATGACGGTAGTGAAATTCACGAAGCGGTACTGACGTTACTGGCCCTGGACCGCGCCGGGGCGCAGGCGGTGTGTTTTGCGCCGGATAAACTCCAGGCCCATGTTATTAATCATTTTTCCGGCGAGGAAATGACCGAAAAACGCAATGTCCTGGTTGAATCCGCGCGTATCGCGCGCGGCCAGATACGTCCGTTGGCGGAGGCGCGCGCCGATGAGCTGGACGCGCTGATCGTGCCGGGTGGATTCGGCGCCGTGCTGAACCTGAGCGATATCGCCGGCAAAGGGAACGAGGGCGACGTGGATGCCGATTTGCGTCGTCTGACGCAGGAAATACATAAACAACGTAAAGCAATCGGTTTTATTTGCATCGCCCCGGCGCTGTTGCCGAAACTGATTGATACGCCGCTGCGGTTAACCATCGGCACGGATAACGATACCGCGGAAATGATCGAAGACATGGGGGGCATCCATGTGGTGTGCCCGGTGGATGATATTGTGGTCGATGCCGACAATAAAGTGATCACCACGCCCGGCTATATGCTGGCCACCTCCATCACCGAGGCGGCGAAGGGCATCGATAAACTGGTGGCACGGGTACTGGAATTCACCGCATGAGGATCGCAGGCGGCCGGTTTTCCGCATGGCGCGCGGCGAAATGGCTGCTGGCGGGGTGCGCTGCGCTTGTCGGCGCGTGGCTGGCGGCGGTGGTGCTGTTTGCTTTTCTGCCGGTGCCCTTTTCGGCGGTGATGATGGAACGGCAACTGGGCGCCTGGCTGCACGGCGATTTTGCCTATGTCGCCCATTCCGACTGGGTCGGCATGAGCGATATTTCGCCGAACATGGCGCTGGCGGTGATTGCGGCCGAGGACCAGAAGTTTGCCCGGCATTGGGGATTTGATATCGACGCTATCCAGGCGGCCGCGGCGCATAATGAACGCAGCCAGCGGATGCGCGGCGCGTCCACCATTTCCCAGCAGACGGCGAAGAACCTGCTGTTATGGAACGGACGCAGCTGGACGCGCAAAGGCCTTGAAGCCGGCATTACCCTGGCCATGGAAGGACTCTGGACCAAACGGCGTATCCTGACGGTATATCTGAATATCGCCGAATTTGGCGAGGGGACCTTTGGCGTGGAAGCGGCGGCGCAGCGTTTTTTCCACAAGCCCGCCAGCCGGTTGACCGCCGCGGAAGCGGCGTTGCTGGCGGCGGTATTGCCGAATCCGCTGCTTTTTCGCGCCAATGCCCCGTCGCGTTATGTGCAGATGCGCCAGCAATGGATCATGCGCCAGATGCGCCAGATGGGGGGAGAGGACTACCTGAGGGAAAATCGCCTGCGCTGAGCGCCAGGGGAAAGGGCGGGCGGGAGAACCCGCCCCGCTATTTATTTGATAAAGGTAAACGCGGTGGTGACGTGCTTGACGCCGCTGACCTGGCTGGCGGTTTGCGCCGCCGCCTTACCCTCTTCATTGGTCACCAGTCCCAGCAAAAAGACTTCGCCATTCTCGGTGGTCACTTTGACATTGGATGATTTCACCGCATCGCTGGCCAGCAGCTGCGAGCGGATCTTGGTGGTGATCCAGGTATCCATCGAGGCGCGTCCCAGGCTGACCGGCTGCCCCAGGCGAATTTCGTTATACACTTCCGTGGCGCCGTCCACGCCTACCACGATTTGTTTGGCCCGATTGGCCAGTTCAGCCGTGGGCGCCTGGCCGGTCAACAACACCTTGCCCTGGTAGGCGGTGGCCACAATACGCGCTTCTTTCTTGATCTGCGCGTCTTTGGCCAGGGCGTTGCCGACGCGGGCTTCCAGCGTGCCGTCATCGACCTGGGTGCCTACCGTGCGGGGATCGGTGGCGGTTTTCGTTGCCACCGCCGCGCTGCCGACGACCACCGCACCGACACATCCCTGCAGCAACAGGGCGGTGAACAGCAGTACAAAGGGGAAACGAACCTTCATTTGAGCTCCTTAATCGTCCTGGTGAGGAAACAATGAATTGTCAATAAGATCGCACAGGCAATTAACCGTCAGCATATGCATCTCCTGTATGCGCGCGCTGCGGTGTGAAGGAATACGGATTTCAACGTCCTGCTGCCCGAGCAGGCCGGCCAGTTCGCCGCCGTCGTAACCGGTCAGGGCGATAATGGTCATATCGCGCGTTACCGCCGCCTCCACCGCCTTCACAATATCACGGCTATTGCCCCGGGTGGAAATGGCGAGCAGGATATCGCCGGCCTGGCCGAGCGCCCGCACCTGCTTGGCATAGATTTCCTGATGCAGGCGGTCGTTGGCGATAGCGGTCAGCACTACGCTGTCGGCGTTTAACGCCACGGCCGGCAGGCTTGGCCGCTCGGTTTCATAACGGTTGATCATGCTGGCGGCGAAATGCTGCGCGTTGGCGGCGGATGTCCCGTTGCCGCAGCACAGGATTTTATTGCCGGTGAGCAGCGCTTGCACCAAGGCCGTGGCGGCGCGGGAGATGGCGTCGGGCAAGGCCTCCGCCGCCGCGATTTGGGTTTGGATACTTTCTGTAAAACAACCTTTGATTCTTTCCAGCACGGTAGTTAAGCCTAATCTGTGATAAATGAAGTAGCGGTTATCCCGCTGCGCCGAAGGCGTTTACCAGCCATTCTACGCGGCAACCGGTAATGGCCAGGACATCGAAACGGCAAGAGGATGTTTCCAGGCTTTCGCCCCGGCGCGCCAGCCAGACCGCCGCCGCCAGCAATAACCGGCGCTGCTTGCGGAGGGTGACGCTTTCAGCGGCGCTGCCGAACGCGTTATTACGGCGATAACGCACTTCGACGAATACCCAGGCGCGGGATTCCCGCATGATTAAATCGATTTCGCCGCCGCGCACCCGCATATTGGCGGCGACGAAGCGCATGCCAGCGCTTTCCAGATACCGGCGCGCCAGATATTCCGCCCGCGCGCCGGACCGCTGCCGGGTTAGAGTGCCTGTACCAGTTTTCCCTGTTGGTATTTCAGCCAAGATAGCTTCCTGTTGATGACACAATCCGGTGTCGCCGAGAGCTGGCCGGTTTCGCCCGCCACCTGGAAGCCTGGGATCTGGCGCATTTCGGAGAAATGGTTAACCAGCGTCCAGGCGTCCATGCCCATGGCGTACAGCCTCACCAGTGAATAATCTTCCTTGAACTGCGCGCTGGTCTGTTGCAGCAGTCCGGGATTGGCGCCCGCCAGCAGCGGAATATCGCTGAATTCCAGCCCTTCCATTTCCAGGCGGTAATCCGGGCCGGCCTCGGCCTGGTAGCTGCGCGAACTGGCATACAGGCCCAGGCGCGAGCGCGAGCTGGTGCGCATGTCGATCATGGGCTTGATCAGCGCCAGCTCGGACGGCGTGGCGATAATATACACCGCGTCGACGCCGCCGCCGGCGGAAGGCGAGATCGCCGCATCGCTTGGCGGCGCCGGGATGGTCAGACCGGCAATGGTCACCGACTGCGGTTCCGACGGCGCCGCGGTGGCTACCGGCTGGCCGGAAAGCTGGATGCCGGCGCCGCTGTTGATGGCCTGTTTCAGCTCGCCGACGGAACCGATACGCTGCTCAAGCACGGTGCCGCCGCCGGCTTTGGTCCAGGCATCGGCAAAGGCCTTGACGACGCGATCGCCCAGCGACCCGCGCGGCACCAGCAATAACGGCTGTTGCCGGTGCTGCTGGAAGATATGGTTGGCGGCGTCGCGGGCTTCATCTTCCGGCGAGAGGGAGAAATAGCAGATATTCGCCCGGTTCTGCAGATGCTCAGGCTGGTTGAGGGCCAGGATATTCATCGTGCTCTGGCTGCTGTAGAGTTGTTCCACCTCATTTTTCAGCAGCGGCCCGACAATGATGGTGGCGCCTTCCTGCTGCGCCTGCGCCAGCAGCGCTGGCAGCGGCTGGCTGGAAGTATCATAGACCTTCACTTGCGCATTGCTTGCCGGTCCGGCGGCAACGGGCGCGGCCGCCGGCTGCGGCGCGGCGGTAACGGCGGTGGCGGCGTCGGCCGCCGTGGCGTCGGCCGGCGCGGTGACCGCCTGCGAGGTTTGGCCCGCGGAGGCATCGGTGGGCGGCACCGGGGCGGCGGCCGTATTCAGGCCGTTTTTCGCGGCGTTGAATCCCTGCTGGATGGCATTGGAAAACACCTGGGCCTGGCCGTTCATCGGCAGGAACAGGGCGATTTGCCCGACCGACGAGGGCTGGTAGTTCAGGACCTGGTTGAGCTGGGTCGGCAGGGTCTTGGCCGCCGGGTTCTGCGGATAACGGGTCTGCCAATCCTTGATGCCGGCTTTCAGCAGGGCGGGATCCTGTTTATTGTCCTGGTAGACATGCAGCAGATCCAGCCAGCCCTGGAGAACATTTTCATTGGCGTTAATCACCAGGCTTGCCTGCGGCTGGGCTGAAAAGGCCAGCAGGGCTTGCCAGGTCTGGTCGATATTTTGCTGATGCGCCGCCGGGTCGGCCAACAGCGGCTCCTGGGCAATATAGGCGCGCAGCAAATCCAGCGACGGCTGTTGGCCGGCGCCCGCGGCAATACGCACCTGCAGGAAGCGCGCCTGTTGCTCCTGGGAAAGCTGGCCGGGGTCGAGTTTTTGCAGCGCGGCGGTTGCGTCCTGCGGCCGTTTTTGCGCGACGGCAAGCTCGGCGGACAGCAAAAGCTGCTCGCGCTGTTGGACATCGGTCATCGCTTGGGGTAGCGTGCCGAGCAACTGCTGCGCCCGATCGGTCTTGCCTTCGCCGATCAGGGCGTGAATGGCGAGTAATTGAAAGTCGGTCTTGCTATTATCATTGCCCGCCTGCTGCATTTGCTGCAGGTAATAATCGGCGTTGGCGCCGGCATTGGCGCCGGGCTTGGCCTGGCCGCCGCCGGCAGGGGCCTGCGGCGCCTGGCTGGAACACGCGGCGAGGATCAGCGCAGCCAGCACGACGGGTAGAACACGCCCTGTTTTAAAACCCATGACATATGAGTAAAGCATTCTGTATCCAGTGATGTTTTTTTCAAGATGCTCAATATTAAATCGGCAATCCGGATGAGACAATGAATCAACACCAACAAGCAGATATTTCCGCATCAACGCTTTATGTGGTACCGACTCCCATTGGTAATCTGGAAGACATCACCCAGCGGGCGCTGTCGACACTCCAGCGGGTCGACTTGATTGCTGCTGAAGATACCCGTCATACCGGCCTATTGTTACAACATTTTGCCATAAATGCGCGCCTGTTCGCGTTACATGATCATAACGAACAGCAAAAAGCGGATGTTTTGCTGACAAAGCTGCAGGAAGGACTGAGTATCGCACTTGTCTGCGACGCTGGCACGCCGTTGATCAACGATCCGGGCTATCATTTGGTCCGCCGCTGCCGCGAGGCAGGTATCCGGGTGGTGCCGCTGCCGGGTCCCTGTGCGGCCATTACCGCGCTGTCCGCCGCCGGCCTGCCTTCCGATCGCTTCTGCTACGAGGGTTTCCTGCCGGCGAAGCGCAAAGGCCGCCAGGATACGCTGCTGGCCCTGGAACAGGAACCGCGCACCCTTATCTTCTACGAATCCACCCATCGGCTGCTTGAGAGCCTGCAGGATATGGTTACCGTATGGGGGCCGGCGCGCTATGTGGTGCTGGCGCGCGAGCTGACCAAGACATGGGAAAGCATCTACGGCGCGCCGGTGGGCGAACTCCTGGCCTGGGTCGGCGAGGATGAGCACCGCGCGCGCGGTGAAATGGTGCTGATCGTCGAAGGTTTCCAGGTCAAGGACGACGCCCTGCCGCCGGAGGCGCTGCGTACGCTCGGCCTGCTGCAAAAGGAGCTGCCGCTGAATAAAGCCGCCGCCCTGGCCGCCGAAATCCACGGCGTGAAAAAAAATGCCCTTTATCGTTATGCCCTGGACCAGCTTGGGGATGACAATTGATCGAAAAGCTTTTATACTCCGCGCCGGAGTTGACCAGACAATCGCCGCTTGACCGACCTTCCTTCGGGAAGCAACGTCATGGGGAGGAAAGTCCGGGCTCCATAGGGCAGGGTGCCAGGTAACGCCTGGGGGGTGCAAACCCACGACAAGTGCAACAGAGAGCAAACCGCCGATGGCCCGCGCAAGCGGGATCAGGTAAGGGTGAAAGGGTGCGGTAAGAGCGCACCGCGCGGCTGGCAACAGTTTGCGGCATGGTAAACTCCACCCGGAGCAAGGCCAAATAGGGGTTCACAAGGTACGGCCCGTACTGAACCCGGGTAGGCTGCTTGAGCCAGCGCGCGAGCGCTGGCCTAGATGAATGATTGTCCTCGACAGAACCCGGCTTACCGGTCAACTCTATTATCGCGTTAGCCCCATGCTTATTTATGGCATGGGGTTTTTTTTTGCCCGGCAACCCCCCTTCGCGTTTATTCCGCCAGGTCGATCAATAACGCCCGCAGCGGCGTTTGCGCCTGTAGCCGGACGCGGCGCTCATTGTGGATAAAAGCGCCGTCGCCGCAGGTCAGCAAGGTGGGATTGGCGGTGTCCTCGCGGTGAGCGGGGCTATCTGTCGCCGGGTTATCGATGTGAATCGTGCCATGCACCGATTGCAGGTAAGCGCGCGATCCCCTTAATTCCAAGGTCAGGCTTTGGCCCGCCGCCAGTTCCACGTGATGTATCCAGGCCTGTTGACGCAATTGGAGGCTGCCGCCTTCGCCATCCGGCGAGGCCAGCAGCAAATGGGGCTGGTCGGGTATAGCCAGGCGCTGGACCGCGGCGTTTTCCCGCGTCGGGCAGGCGTCCATCCACAGTTGCAGCCGGGTCAGCGGCGTCGAACCGGTGTTTTGTTCGCTATAGGTGACGCCGTTGCGTGCCGACAGCAGCAGGGCGTCGCCGGTGGCGGCCTGGATATGGCGGCCCTCGCTGTCGCGGTATTCCGCCTGTCCCTGAAGGATCAGGTTAAGAATATCCACCTGCGGATAGGCGCGCGGCTGAAAGGCGGCGCCGACCGCCAGCACCTCCTGGTTCAGCACGCGCAGGGAAGCGTAGCCGAGCATCTTGGGATCGAAAAAATGGCCGAAGGAAAAGGTGTAACGCGCCTGGAGCCAGCCGTAGTCGGCATGGCCGCATTGTTTTGCCGTTCTGAATGTAATCATGGCTCTGTCTGCTTATTTTCTATGGACAAGCTGCCCATTTTTTATGTGTAGGGTCGGATGGCGTGTTTATTATCCGCCTGGCGGCATAGGGACGGCGGCGCCAAAACTTTACTCTATAAATAGTAAGGGTATGGACGGCGGATTGTTAGCAAGTTAATCTGGTCAGTATATTCAAATTTCCTGAATGAGACCGGGCATGGCTAGAGAACGGGCGTTAACGCTGGAAGCATTACGGGTGATGGATGCCATCGACCGGCGCGGCAGTTTTGCCGCGGCGGCGGATGAACTGGGCCGGGTACCCTCGGCGCTAAGCTATACCATGCAAAAACTGGAAGAAGAGCTGGATGTGGTGCTGTTCGACCGTTCGGGGCATCGCACCAAGTTTACCAACGTCGGGCGCATGCTGCTGGAGCGCGGGCGGGTACTGCTGGAAGCGGCGGATAAGCTGACCACCGACGCCGAGGCGCTGGCGCGCGGCTGGGAAACCCATTTAACCGTGGTGACGGAAGCCCTGGTGCCGAGCGAGAAGCTGTTCCCCTTAATCGAGAAGCTGGCGCGCAAGGCCAATACCCAGGTGTCGATTATTACCGAAGTGCTGGCCGGTGCCTGGGAACGGCTGGAGCAGGGCCGGGCTGATATCGTTATCGCGCCGGATATGCATTTTCGCACCTCGTCGGAAATCAACAGCCGCAAATTGTATAAAATCCTCAACGTGTACGTGGCCAGCCCGGATCATCCCATTCACCAGGAGCCGGAGCCGCTGTCGGAGTTGACGCGGGTAAAATACCGCGGCATCGCCATTGCCGATACCGCCCGCGAACGTCCGGTGCTGACCGTGCAGCTGTTGGATAAGCAGCAACGCCTGACGGTAAGCTCCATGCACGATAAGCGCCGGGCGCTGCTGGCCGGGCTGGGCGTGGCCACCATGCCCTATCCGCTGGTGGCGGAGGACATTGCCGCCGGACGCCTGCGGGTCGTGGGCCCCGAGTACAGTATGGAGAACGATATCATTATGGCCTGGCGCCGCGACAGCATGGGCGAGGCCAAATCCTGGTTCCTGCGCGAAATCCCGAAATTATTCGCCTGAGATCCGGCCGCTGTTAACCTGACGCCACCGCATCCCGGCGCCGGTCAGTCCTCGTCCGCCGGGCCGAAACGATCGTCGCGGCCGTGCGGTTCGTCCAGATCCTGCCGCGGTCCGATGGAAATGATACCGTGGGGATTGAGCGTGGCGTGGCTGCGGTAGTAGTGGTTGCGGATATGGGCGAAATCTACCGTGTCGCTGATGCCCGGCATTTGGTAGATATCGCGCAGGAAGCCCGACAGGTTGAGGTAATCGCCAATCCGGCGGCGATCGCATTTGAAATGGGTGACATAGACCGGATCAAAACGGATCAGGGTGGTCCAGAGGCGCAGATCCGCTTCGGTCAGCCGGTCGCCGGTGAGGTAGCGATGGCGGCCCAGTATCGCCTCGAGCCGATCCAGCGCGGCGAATACGCCTTCCACCGCGTCATCATAGGCTTGCTGGGACGTGGCGAAGCCCGCTTTATAAACGCCGTTGTTGACCTGGTCGTAAACCCAGCCGTTAATCTCATCGATTTGCGCGCGCAGTTCACGGGGATAATAGTCGCCGGCGCGGGCGCCGACGCCGTCGAAGGCGCTGTTGAACATGCGGATGATATCCGCCGATTCATTGCTGACGAGGGTTTTCCCCGCGGTATCCCATAGCACCGGTACCGTGGTGCGCCCGCTGTAGCGGGGGTCGGCCTCGAGATAGAGCTGGTAGAGGTAATCCTTGTGGTAAAGCGGGTCGCCGGTGGCGCCGGGAAAATCAGTGCCGAAGGTCCAGCCGTTTTCCAGCATGAGGGGATGGACCACGGACACCGGGATCAGGTTCTCCAGGCCTTTGAGTTTGCGCATCAGGAGTGTGCGGTGCGCCCAGGGGCAAGCCAGCGAGACATAGAGGTGGTAGCGGTGGTTCGCCGCGGCGAATCCGCCGCGGCCGGTGGGGCCGGGCGCGCCGTCAGGGGTGATCCAGTTGCGGAACTGCGCCGCCGAGCGTTCGAAGCGTCCGCCGGTGGATTTGGTGTCGTACCAGCTGTTTTGCCATTGGCCCTCTACGAGCAGTCCCATATGCGAGTTCCTTATAGTCAGTGGATAATTGCGGCCGGTGCCAGCGGGCCTGCGGTGTGATGGAACACTCCCCCTTTAACACGGCTTATGTGAGCTCGATGATCGCGGGCCTACCATGCCATGGGGCGCTCGGTCGGGCGGGAAAACCACGCCCGATTCGACCCCATTGGCACGCTCTCCCTTTAACACGTCTGCGTTGAGCTCGGCGTTGGCGGGCATAGCGCACCATGGGGCGCTCGGTCGGGCGGGAAAACCACGCCCGATTCGACCCCATTGGCACGCTCTCCCTTTAACACGTCTGCGTTGAGCTCGGCGTTGGCGGGCATAGCGCACCATGGGGCGCTCGGTCGGGCGGGAAAACCACGCCCGATTCGACCCCATTGGCACGCTCTCCCTTTAACACGTCTGCGTTGAGCTCGGCGTTGGCGGGCATAGCGCACCATGGGGCGCTCGGTCGGGCGGGAAAACCACGCCCGATTCAACCCCATTGGCACGCTCTCCCTTTAACACGTCTGCGTTGAATTCGGCGTTGGCGGGCATAGCGCACCATGGGGCGCTCGGTCGGGCGGGAAAACCACGCCCGATTCGACCCCATTGGCACGCTCTCCCTTTAACACGTCTGCGTTGAATTCGGCGTTGGCGGGCATAGCGCACTATGGGGCGCTCGGTCGGGCGGGAAAACCACGCCCGATTCGACCCCATTGGCACGCTCTCCCTTTAACACGACTTATGTGAGCTCGATGATCGCGTGCCTACCATGCCATGGGGCGTTTTCCCTTGAACACTGCTTGTGTTAAGTGTAGTCAGCTTTGCCTTCTGCGGCCTGTTACCACTTTTTGTTAAGCAGGCGATCGATGCTGAAATAACCGGCACCCAGCACCGCCAGCAGTAAGTAGCCGCCGGAGATGGAGAGGTTCTTCATAAAGTTGATCTGGTTGCCTGCCTGGGAGAAATCGCTATGGAAAATAAAGGCGGTCAGCAGGACAAAGACCACGGTGATCAACGCAACCGTGCGGGTGAGGAAACCGAACAGGATGGCGAGGCCGCCGCCGAATTCCAGCAAGATGGTCAGGGGCAGCATAAAGCCGGGCACGCCCATGGCTTCCATATATTGCTGCGTAGCGGCGTAGCCGCCTATTTTGCCGAAGCCGGAAACGATAAATAGGATCGGCAACAGGATCCGGGCAACCAGGATGGCGCTATCATCTAATTTTTTCATCTTCTTCCCATCTTATTTTAAAGGACGGCCTTCAAAACGAAGGCCAGATTACAGCAGGTTTTAAAGCAGGTTAGGCGGCTTAATGAACCCGTTGCGTTTGATGAGGGAGATGTTATCCGTAAGAAAGGTTGGGTGATAGCGATTAAAACTGTCGGTTATTATCAAAAAAATTGAGTAAGGGGCGGGGCGGTGGAGATTCCTGCGGGCTTTCGCCCGCGGGAGAGCGTATTAACGTGATTGAAGCGTGGTGCGAATCAGTTTAAGCGTACCGACAATGCCGAGCGCGCGTTTTGTCCAGCGGATAAAACGGCTGGGATGGCGGATATTGTACAGCGCCAGTATGCTGGAACCGGCTATCAGATACTTGCGCAGGCTCAATACCGTGTTCCAGCCGCGGTCGTAGCGGGCGGTGGCAAAATACCAGGCGCGTTTTTCCGCCCCCAGATCCAGCCGCTGCTGGTGTATGGTGCGCAGGAGTTGGGTTTTGGTCATTTTAGGCTGATGGTCGCTCATCTGTCCTCCCTGGCTCTTTCCCTTTCCTTTTCGCGCTTGCGGGCTTTCTCTTCTTCCTGAATTTCGTCCTGGACCTTTTCCAATATATTCCGGTCAACCTGCAGTTCTTCGCGCGTGGAACCCAGCAGGGTGGAACGCTTAGCCTTGCCCAACGTCCAGATGGCGCCAATAATCGCCAGCACGAACAGCACCGCGGTGGTAGTGGCTATCGCCGTCAGGCGGTATTGCGGATCGATGGCCCAGATCAGCAGCACCAGCAGGCTCATCAAGCCAAAAGCGGCCAGTAACAACGTAATACCGGCCATCATCAGCATTTGGATAATATTGGATTTTTCTTGTTCCAGCTCTACCACTGCCAAACGCAGGCGGGTCTCCACCATACTGACAATAATGGTAATAATACGCTGGCCTATGGTGAAAATGCCCTTGCCAGGGCCCTGGCTTTGCTGTTCAATCATTTTATCAACGCCGCATAATTAACGCACCAAGGACAAACCCGACTACGGCGCTGATGCCGATACCCGTCCAGGGGTTGTCATGTACATATTCATCGGCCTTTTCCGCAACCACTTTGGTCTGTTCGGCCAGGCGCTCGCCGCCATCGCCGAGACGGGTCCGGGTTTCCTTGAGCGCGCTTTCCGCCTTGCTGCGCAACTTGTCAAATTCAGCCTTGGGTTTCTGAGAGGAGCCACGCAGCACTTCTTCCAGCGTATCCGCCAATGACTTTAATTCGGCGCGTAAATGTTCAGAGGTCGTATCTTTAACCATCTTTTTTACTCCTTCGACGTTTACGAATCAGTGTTAGCCCGTATTAATCCATCATTACTACCTAGGCGTCTAATATTTAGCGCTTGTTGTAAGCGTAGCCCCGGATTTGGCAAACCGCAAAAAACTTATAGCAATTTCTTAGGGTTAATAGGGTTAGCCTACCCGGGCATTGCCGGTATGCAGATAGGGAAGCCAGTGCCATCGGGGATAGTGCCGGCTGCGTGAAACCGAATAATTTTCCGGCAGCAGATCTTCCAGGGCGCGCTGCGCCGCCAGCGCCTGTTCGGGCGTATCGAGCAGGATAATCAGGCTGTCCCTGGCGGGAGTGATGCTTTTGATCCTGATGCCGCGCTCGTCAAGGCGCTGGTAGATATAAAAACCGTCGGGCAGGGAACCGCGTTCGCTGGCAAGGGTAATCTCCAGCGCCGTCTCTTTGGTCATCAGCGCCGGCAGCAGCAATATCAAGACCAGCAGCGAGGCTGTCGCCACCAATCCCGCTCGCCATGTCATCCACCCGCGCCGCCATTTTACGTTCACATTCACTTTCTTAACCTTTTTACGGCGTCCGTGGCGCGTTTTTTACGCCACAATATCAGCAGCGAGCCGACCAGTCCCATCACCAGGAAGATCAGCGGCAGTAACATCAATCCCAGCATGAGCTCATCTTCGTAATGCTTGAACAGGGCGGTTTTGCCAAGCAGGAAACCGACGGTGGTCAGGATAAATACCCAGATAAACGCGCTCAGCCAGTTAAACAGCTGGAAGCGGGTATCGCTCAGTCCGGCCAGGCCGGCGATGGTCGGCAGCAGGGTGCGGACAAAGGCGACAAAACGACCGATA
The DNA here is from genome assembly GCF_046352915.1 of Sodalis sp. C49. NCBI lineage: Bacteria > Pseudomonadati > Pseudomonadota > Gammaproteobacteria > Enterobacterales > Bruguierivoracaceae > Sodalis > Sodalis sp. C49. The sequence continues at coordinate 4,352,680 of NZ_CP163303.1, forward strand.
AGCAGCGCCGAAAGCCCGTGCCGGTAAAACAAAGAATGCGAGCGCTGGTGATATTGCGCCGGCAAATGGGACAGCCAGCTTTGCACCATGCGCGTATTGCCCAGCCATTTACCCTGTATATAACTGATCCACGATCCCAGGCTGGCGGCCGCTGTCAGTATCAGCAGGGTCAGGGGAAAATTCATGGTGCCTTTGGCTATCAGCACGCCCACCAGTATCAGCAGGCTGTCCCCGGGCAGGAAAGCCGCGGGCAACAAGCCGTTCTCCAGAAATAAAATGACAAACAATATCAAATAGAGGGTCCAGACCAATGTAGGGTCGGCAAGTGTTTCAAAATCCTGTCGCCAGAGGGCATGTACCAGGGATTTTAGTATATCCATTCAGCATTCCTAACTTGAAACAGCAGCTTACAACCTGGTTAAAATGTAAAAAAAGCCATCTCACTGTAACAAAATCAGACATCGTGAGACAGGGAAATATAACCGACAATCGTCCCGCCGCGAGGATATATTGCAATAAAAACGCCTGGCAAAGGCTTCTTTTACATGGGCTGACAGAAAAACGACACTTGCTGACGTGGTCCGGCCGCCGGGCGCAAGCGCTTGGCAAGACTAAAAAACAGGAGGTTGAAAACGCGCACATCCGCCTGGGACGGGGTAAGAAGAGTCAAGCATGGCGCGCCATTGGCCTGAAATGAACGAACGCCCCCGGCGTGGCGCCAGGGCGCCTACACGGATGCGGGCCCTCAATGGCGCGCCGCGGCCTGATCATCACATGCAACGCGAGGGTTTATTTGGTGCCGTTGGCCAGGCTATCAAGGTGTACGACCGGATTTTCGGTAAACATGTAACGGTCGACGTTAAATTCGAAATCATCAGTGGTGGCGTGGAACAGCATTTGCTTGGTGTTTTCCAGATGTTGCCACATCGCCAGTTTGGCCGCGTAGGGGTCTTTGCGGATCAAGGCCTTGAGGATATGATCGTGATCTTCGCACCAGCTTTCGATGGATTTATCATCGATATGTTCATGCAGCTTGCGCCAGTACGGGTTGTGCAGCCGTTGGCTCCACATCTGCTCGACAATGGTGGCCATGGCGGTGTTCTGCGTCGCCAGGGCGACCTGGACATGGAATTTCAGATCCCATTTTGAATCGCGGAAACGATCTTCCAGGCGGGCATTTTCCTGGATATCCATTAATAACACGATATCCTGGCGGGTAACCTGCGTGGCGGCGAATTCGGCGATATTGCTCTCGATCAGCTGGCGCGCCTGCAGGAGTTCAAACGGACCTGCGGTGGTGAACTGAAACTCGCCGCTGGGCAGCAGCAGGTTTTTTTGCTGACTGGAGATGACGTGGATGCCGGAACCTTTGCGCACTTCAACGTAGCCTTCCACTTCCAGCATGATGATGGCTTCACGCACCACGGTGCGGCTGACATTCATCTCTTCCGCGATATAGCGCTCCGCCGGCAGTTTTTCACCCACGGGATAGACGCCGGTCTCGATGCGTTGTTTCAGCTCGGCGGCCAGCTGTTGATATAATCGTCGGGTTTCGGTGAATTCCATGATACAGGCTCTTAAATGTTGGGTAACGTTTTAGTCGGTGCCGCGCCATCACTGCGCAACGCGTCAAAAGTTGCTCGTTTAGAACTCACATCGATGACATATTTGTTATACCACTTATTAAATGAAGCGCCTAGATGGACATATCCCATTACACCTACTTTTCCGCCCCGGAATAAAAATCCCCGGCAATGCGTCATGCATGTGCCGGGGATTTCAGGGACGTGCTATTGGTCGCCGCGTCGCGTGGAAAACAGCGCGCGTTGCGGCGTCATTTAGCTATGGGCCGGTTTGAGCGGCTCTTGCCCGGGCAGCAGTTCCACCACCGGACGGTTTTGCAGTATGGTCCATACCGCCAGCACGGCCAGTAAGTCAAATACCGACAGTACCGCGAACAGCGGGCTGAAGCCCAAGGTGTCCGCCAGGGCGCCTACGACCAGGGCGAACATGGTGCTTGCCGTCCAGGCCGCCATGCCGGTAAGGCCGTTGGCGGTGGCGACTTCGTTACGGCCGAAGACGTCGGAGGAGAGCGTAATCAGTGCGCCGGACAGGGACTGATGGGCAAAACCGCCGATGCACAGCAGGCCGATGGCAACGTAAGGACTGGTAAACAGACCGATAAGGCCAGGGCCAATCATCAGGAAACCGCCGAGGGTCACGACCAGTTTACGTGAAACGATCAGGTTAACGCCGAAGATGCGCTGGAAGAACGGAGGCATATAGCCGCCGAGGATACAGCCGAGATCCGCAAACAGCATCGGCATCCAGGCGAACAGGGCGATTTCTTTCAGGTTGAACCCGTAAGCTTTGAACATGAACAGCGGGATCCAGGCGTTAAAGGTACCCCAGGCCGGTTCAGCCAGGAAACGCGGGATGGCGATGCCCCAGAACTGACGGTTGCGGATAATCTGCCAGGCGGACAACTTCTTGGCGTTGTTTACCTGATGCTGTGCTTCCTGGCCGCCCAGAATATATTCGCGCTCTTCGTCGCTCAGTTTCTTCTGGTTTTTCGGGTGCTTATACAGTACCAGCCAGGCGATGGCCCAGGCCAGGCTCAGCGCGCCGACGATAACGAACGCCAGTTCCCAGCTGTGAACCACAATCGCCCAGACGACCAGCGGCGGTGCGAGCATCGCCCCGATTGACGAGCCGACGTTGAAGTAACCCACGGCGATAGAACGTTCTTTCGCCGGGAACCATTCGCTGCTGGCCTTCAGGCCGGCGGGAATCATAGCCGCTTCAGCCATGCCGACGGCGCCACGGGCAATCGCCAGTCCGCCCCAGCTGCTGGCCAGCGCGGTCGCCATACACATCAGCGCCCAAACGATGGCGAATACGGCGTAACCGACTTTTGTGCCCAGCAAATCCAATACATAACCGGCTACCGGCTGCATGAGCGTATAACATGCAGAGTAGGCGGCAATAATATAGGAATATTGCTGTGTGGTGATATGCAGCTGGTCCTGGAGGGTAGGAGCTGCCACCGCAATGGCGTTACGCGTCAGGTAACCCAGCACCGTACCAACGGTGACCAGGGCGATCATATACCAGCGTAACCCTTTTATTTTACGCATTACCACTTCTCCCAATGAGTATGAGCCGTCATCACCACTACCCAGATATCATGGGGACGACGGGTATAGAGCCAGCCGGAGAGCGCGCTCTCCGGGTATTGTTATATTCTGTCGGCCTGTTATCCGGTCTAACGACCCGCGCCTTGCCAACGCCTGCCGCTTTAACCCGATACCGCTTACCGCTGTTTGGACTGCCGGCAAATCGCCGCCGGAAATCCGCATCGCCCTGGCCCGTCAGATGAATTCATGACCCTGAGTGCAGTCATCTAAACAAAATGATTGAGTCCAGACTCAATGTGGCGCTACGATAACTTGTCATACAGATTTAAAAGTTGAGTGACATCACAAAAACCATTTTTATTTTAAGGGATAATAAATCGTCCCGTTAGCCGGGCGTAAGCCCTGTGGCTGACCTATATATGTTGAGTTTTTGTTGAATTTGGCAGGAAATGGTATATCAGCACCGGCAGGATCTGCATTTTCCTGCTAAATTGGTATAACACCTTTCAACATTTAAGAAACATAACTCAAAGAAATGAAGGTGAGGAGCCTGAAATGTCCCAGTTTTTGACTGAAGATTTTTTGTTGGATAGCGAATTCGCTCGCCGTTTGTATCATGATTATGCCGTGGACCAGCCGATTTATGACTTCCATTGCCATTTGCCGCCGGTACAGATTGCGGAAGATTACCGTTTCAAGAATTTGTACGATATCTGGCTGAAAGGCGATCACTATAAATGGCGCGCCATGCGCACCAACGGCGTGGCCGAGCGTTTTTGCACCGGCGACGCCGGGGACTATGAAAAATTCGAAGCCTGGGCCAAGACGGTTCCCCATACCATCGGCAATCCGCTGTTCCATTGGACCCACCTGGAACTGCGCCGTCCGTTCGGCATCACCGATAAACTGCTGAGCCCCGCCACCGCGCGGGAAATCTGGGATCGCGGCAACGAAATGCTGGCCCAGGACAATTTCTCCGCCCGCGGCATCATGAAACAGATGAACGTGAAGCTGGCCGGCACCACCGATGATCCGGTGGATTCCCTGGTTCACCACAAGGCGGTGGCCGAAGACGCCAGCTTCAATATCAAAGTGCTGCCGAGCTGGCGCCCGGATAAAGCCTTTAATATAGAAGCGGAAGGCTTTAACGATTATATGAAGCTGCTGGAAGCCGCTGCCGACACCGCCATCACCAGCTTCAGCACCTTGACCGACGCGCTGAAAAAACGTCTGGACCATTTTGCCGCCCATGGCTGTAAGGTCTCCGACCATGCGCTGGACGTGGTGGTTTACGGCGAAGCGGACGAAAACACCCTGAACGGCATCCTGGCCCGCCGTCTGGACGGCAAGCTGCCCTCCAAGGACGAAATCGCCCAGTTCCGCACCGCGGTGCTGATATTCCTGGGCAGTGAATACACCCGCCGCGGCTGGACCCAGCAATACCATATCGGCGCGCTGCGCAACAATAATACCCGCATGCTGAAACAGCTCGGCCCGGATACCGGCTTCGACTCCATCAATGACCAGCCGGTCGCCATGGCGCTGTCCCGCCTGCTGGATGCGCAGGCCCGTAACAACGCCCTGCCGAAAACCATCCTGTATTGCCTGAACCCGTCGGATAACGAAATTATCGGCACCATGATCGGCAACTTCCAGGGTGAAGGCATGCCAGGCAAAATGCAGTTCGGCCCGGGCTGGTGGTTTAACGACCAGAAAGACGGTATGGAACGCCAGATGCTGCAGTTGGCCAACCTGGGTCTGCTGAGCCGCTTTGTCGGCATGCAAACCGATAGCCGCAGCTTCCTGTCCTATACCCGCCACGAGTATTTCCGCCGCATCCTGTGCCGCATGCTGGGCCACTGGGTGGAAGCGGGCGAAGCGCCGGCGGATATCAACCTGCTGGGCGAAATGGTGAAAAATATCTGCTTTGATAACGCGAAAAACTACTTCGCCATTGAGCTTTGATTCTGGGGGCGGGCCTTAGGCTCGCCCGGTTAAAACGCTATTTTTTATTATCCGCAGCCGGGTAATTTTTAAGGAAAATTTCGCATGCAAACGCTAAATCGTCAAAACTTTCCCGGACCCCAGTACACCACGCGTGTCATCCAGTTCGGCGAGGGAAATTTTTTACGCGCTTTTATCGACTGGCAGTTGGATCTGCTTAATGAACATACCGATCTGGACGCCGGCATCGTTATCATCCGTCCAATCAATACGGATTTCCCGCCGTCGCTCAGCACCCAGGACGGCCTGTACACCACCGTTATCCGCGGCCTGAATGAACAGGGCGAAGCGGTGCGCGAGCCCAGGCTTATCCGCTCGGTTAACCGTGAAATCAATATCTATCATGAATTCGACGATTACCTGGCCCTGGCGCACGACGCCAATATCCGTTTCGTCTTTTCCAACACCACCGAGGCCGGTATCAGCTACCAGGCCGGGGACAAGCTGACCGATACGCCGCCCGCCAGCTATCCCGCCAAGCTGACCCGACTGCTGTTCGAACGTTTCAGCCATTTTGACGGCGCCGCCGATAAAGGCTGGGTGCTGGTGCCGTGCGAACTGATCGACTATAACGGCGACGCGCTGAAAGAGCTGGTGCTGCGTTACGCCCAACAATGGGCGCTGCCGGCCGGGTTCACCACCTGGCTCAATGAACACAACACCTTTTGCTCCACCCTGGTCGACCGTATCGTGACCGGTTACCCGCGTGGCGAAGTGGAAGAACTGCAGGCCGAACTGGGCTACCAGGACACCTTCCTTGATACCGCCGAGTATTTTTATCTGTTTGTTATCCAGGGACCGCAGTGGCTGGCCAAGGAACTGCGCCTGGACCAGATGGACCTGAACGTGCGCATCGTCGACGACATCAAGCCCTACAAAGAACGCAAGGTCGCCATCCTTAACGGCGCGCACACCGCGCTGGTGCCGGTAGCGTTCCTGTCCGGCCTGGACACCGTCGGCGAATCGATGAACGATAAACTGATCAGCGCTTATGTGGAAAAAACCATCGCCGAAGAAATCGTGCCGGTGCTGGATCTGCCCCATGATGAACTGACCTCGTTTGCGCAGGCGGTGCTAAGCCGTTTCCGCAACCCCTTTATCCAGCATCAGTTATTGTCCATCTCCCTGAACGGCATGACCAAATTCCGTACCCGCATCCTGCCGCAGCTGTTGTCCTATCGTGAAAAACACGGCGAGCTTCCGGCCCGGCTGACCTTCGCCCTGGCGGCGCTGATCGCGTTTTACCGCGGAGAACGCAACGGCGAAAGCTACCCGATGCAGGATGATGAAAAATGGATTACCCGTTTCAAATCGCTTTGGAGCGGCGTGGACAAAGGCGAGGTGGCGTTAAGCACCTTAGTAAATGACGTGTTGGGCGATACAGAGCATTGGGAACAGGATCTGCTCAAGGTTCCCGGCCTGGCGAAACAGGTTGAACAGCAGTTGCAGGCCATTATCGACCAAGGCATGCGCACTGCCGTTTCAGCCTATTGCTGAAAGCAAAAAGGTTAATTCATGAATATTATTAAAATTCATTCCTCAGACAATGTGGCGGTCGCCCTGCAAGACCTCGACACGAATGAAACGGTGGAAATCGGGGGCGTGACCATCACGCTGCCCCAGCCTATCGCCCGGGGCCATAAGTTTGCCCTGGCGCCCATAGGCGAGGGCGAAATGATCGTTAAATATGGTCTGCCCATCGGCCATGCGCTGAGCCCCATCGCTCCCGGCCAGCACATTCATTCGCAAAATGCCAAGACCAATCTTAGCGACCTGGATGAATATCAGTACCTGCCGGATTTCAAAACCCTGCCGGCGCAGATGCCCGATCGTGAGATTCAGATATACCGCCGCGCCAACGGCGAGGTGGGCATCCGCAACGAGCTGTGGATCCTGCCGACCGTCGGCTGCGTCAACGGCATCGCCAAACAGATCCAGCAGCGTTTTTTGAAGGAAACCTTTGGCGCCGAGGATATCGACGGCGTTCATCTGTTTACCCATCCGTTCGGCTGCTCGCAGCTGGGGCAGGATCATGAAAACACCCGCACCATGCTGCAAAACATGGTGCGCCATCCCAACGCCGGCGCGGTGCTGGTGATTGGCCTGGGCTGCGAAAACAATCAGGTCGACGTGTTCCGCACCACGCTTGGCGAGTATGATCCGCAGCGGGTGACCTTTATGGTCTGCCAGCAGCAGGATGATGAAGTGGAGGCGGGGCTGGAGTGCCTGCGCGCGCTTTACCTGGCGATGCGCGAGGATAAGCGCCAGCCGGGCAAACTCAGCGAGCTGAAATTCGGCCTCGAATGCGGCGGTTCGGACGGGTTGTCCGGCATTACCGCCAATCCGCTGCTGGGACGCTTCTCGGATTATGTCATCGCCAACGGCGGCACCTCGGTATTAACCGAAGTACCGGAAATGTTCGGCGCCGAGCGTATTTTGATGAGCCGCTGCCGGGACGAGGCGACGTTTGAAAAGACCGTGCATATGGTCAATGATTTCAAACAATATTTTATCGCCCATCAACAGCCGATTTATGAAAACCCATCGCCGGGGAATAAGGCCGGCGGCATTACCACCCTGGAGGAGAAATCCCTCGGCTGTACGCAAAAAGCCGGCCAGAGCAAGGTGATGGACGTGCTGAAATACGGGGAGCGCCTGCATGTGCCGGGCCTCAACCTGGTCAGCGCGCCGGGCAACGACGCGGTGGCCACCAGCGCCCTGGCGGGCGCGGGATGCCATATGGTGCTGTTCAGCACCGGGCGCGGCACGCCTTACGGCGGTTTTGTGCCGACGGTGAAGCTTGCCACCAACAGCGAACTGGCGGCGAAAAAGCCTCATTGGATTGATTTCGACGCCGGCCGGTTGATTCACGGCGTCGCGATGGATCAGGTGCTGGCGGAGTTCGTCGATTTAATCGTCGCCATTGCCAATGGCAAGCACACGCGCAACGAAGTGAATGATTTCCGGGAACTGGCCATATTTAAAAGCGGCGTAACGTTGTAAAAACCGGCCTGAATCCTTACTATAAGAACGGCGTTTCATAATTATGAAGCGCCGTTTTCATTTTATTCTTTCCCCAAATTACAGGAATGCCGTGCCATGAGCCTTTACTGGGTCGCTCAGGGCGTGGGGGTGTTGGCATTTTTTGTCGGCATCACCATGTTTATCAAACGTGACGATCGCAAGTTCAAACTGCAGCTCGCGCTTTACAGCTTTATCATTGGCTGCCATTTTTTCCTGATGGGCGCCAACGCCGCGGGCATGAGCGCGGTGCTGAATGCGCTGCGTACGGTGATCTCAACACGTACCCGCAGCATTCTGGTGATGTTTGCATTCATTATCCTCACCCTGGCGCTCGGGCTCTCCGAGGTCAAGCACGCCGTGGAGCTGCTGCCCATTATCGGTACGGTTATCAGCACCTGGGCGCTGTTCCGCACCCGCGGGCTGACCACCCGCTGCGTGATGTGGTGTTCCACCGCCGGCTGGGTCACCCATAATATCTGGCTTGGCTCTATCGGCGGCTCGCTTATCGAAGGCAGCTTTTTGATTGTCAACGGCATTAATATCGTGCGCTTTCGCCGTATGCAATTACGCGGCATCGACCCGTTCGCCGCGGAACATAAAGCCGTCTCGACGCGTTAACCCCCTTTACGCTGGTTAACCCAGGCGTTAATCAGCAGGGTGGCGGCCAGAATAGAGGCCACCACGCCCAGGGATATCGCCACGGGAATATGGATAATATCCACGATCAGCATCTTGGCGCCGATAAAGACCAGGATCAGCGCCAGGCCATATTTCAGCAGCGAGAAGCGTTCGGCCACGCCCGCCAGCATAAAATACATGGCGCGCAGGCCCAGAATAGCGAACAGATTGGAGGTCAGGACGATAAAGGGATCGGTGGTGACGGCAAAAATAGCCGGAATACTGTCGACGGCGAAAATGACGTCGCTGAATTCCACCAGGATCAGCACCAGGATCAGCGGCGTGGCGAACAGTACGCCGTTTTGGCGGACAAAAAAGCGCTCGCCGTGGATTTCACCGGTCATGCGCAAATGGCCGCGCAGCCAGCGTACCAGCGGTTTTTGGTCAAGCGCGGCGTCATCCTCTTTTGACCAGGCCATTTTAATCCCGGTAAACAGCAGGAAGGCGCCGAAAATATACAGCAGCCAGTCGAACCGGGTCACCAGCCAGCTGCCGCCAAAGATCATCAGGGTGCGCAGTACGATGGCGCCCAATACCCCGTAGACCAGTACCCGCCGTTGCAGCTGCGCCGGTATGGCGAAATAACCGAACAGCATTAGCCAGACAAAGACATTATCCACCGCCAGCGCTTTTTCAATCAGGTAACCGGTAAGGAATGCCAGCGCCTGCGGGTCGGCCACGGCGCGCCCCTGGGTGGTGGCGAGATACCACCAAAAGGCGGCGTTAAACAGCAGGGATAGGGAGACCCACACCACGGACCAGCAGGCGGCGCGTTTCAACGTCATGGTTTTGCCCTGGAGCAGCAGGTCGATGGCCAGCATGATAACGACCACCACGAAAAAAACGCCCCACAGCAAAGGTGTGCCAACGGTATTCATCAGGGATATCCTCAAAAAAAAACGGCTAACGTCGGAAGACGCAGCCGTTTTTTCCTGATCCAGGATGCAAACATACCTCGCCTTCCGGCAAGGTCTCACTTACAACGCAGGACTGGATTGATTCCGCTGTCCTGATTGCCCGGTAGCCGGATGCGTTGGCATCGTATTGACGACAAACCGACGAAGAAGTTACTCCCCTTTGCTAGGCGCAACATTAATGTAAAAATTTGCGACAGTCAATCTCCCGTCCGGTTAACCTCGCGCTACCCCGGACGCGCCGCGTTATCCCGCCCGCAGGCATTGCCGGACAAACGCCGCCATCAGGGCCTCGCTGTCGGGCGTATCGGCGATCCCGCGGCCGATTTGCGCCAGCTCCGGTCCGCGCATCGGCTCCTCGGCCGTCATGCCCGCTAAAAAATCATGCATCACCGCGGCGGAAAACTCCGGATGGAACTGGGTGGTGATCACATTATGGCGATAGCGCAGGATCTGGTGGGGATCGCGCGCCGATCGGGCCAGCACGGTGGCGCCCGCGGGCGGCGTGATCACGGTCTGCGAATGGATCAGATTGGCCTGGAACCGCTCCGGCAGCCGGGCGATCAACGGGTCGTTGGCGGCGGCGGGCAATACTTCAATCGCCTGGGTGCCCACCTCCATGCCGTCGGCAAGATAGTCCACCTCGCCCCCCAGCGCGTAGGCCAGCAGCTGGTGGCCGTAGCAGACGCCGAAAATCGGTATCCCGGCCGCCATCGCCCGGCGCAGCCACGCGGCGGCGAATTCGCTCCAGGCCAGCCGTTCGGTCACCATGGCCGCCGACCCGGTAATCAGCACGCCGCAATAGGCATCGGGCGTGTCGGGCCGTTCGCCCCCCGGCAGGTGGACAATCCACACCTGCCGTGGGTCCAGGTCGGTCGCCTGCAGGAACATCGTGTCGTAATTGCCGTTAGCCGCGATCACATCCGGCGGCGCGTCGCCGGTTTGCAGGATCAGAATGGGTTTGGCCGCGGTCGTCATGCCACCGTCCCCCCATCCCGGGCGTTTATCGCCAGGCCGCCGGCGCGTGCGTCAACGGCATGGCTGCTAGCCGTGGGATTATCGGCGGGAAATACCACGCCGGTCTGGCGGCGGATTTCGGTTAACAGGGCGGCGGTGGCGCGCGCATGCGCCAGACCGGCGTGCTCCACCTCGTTGTTTTCCACCAGCGCGGCAAAATGTTCCGCTTCGTAGAGCATGGTATTGATATGCTGCGGCTGGGTAAGATCCTGCTTATTGCCGCTGCGCGGCACCCAGGTGATCTGCTGGCATTCGGACATTTTTTCAATCACCAGGGACCCGTCTTCCCCCTGGATTTCGCTTGGCAACGCGGTCTGGCTGACCTTTGAATGGCTAAGCGTCACGTCAAAATCGCCATAATCCAGGCACACCGTGCCGTGGCCGTCAACGCCGCTGGCCAGCAACGAGGCGGTGGCGTACAGGCGCAGCGGCTCGCCCCACAGCGCCACAGCGCTCGCCAGCATATAAAAGCCGATATCCATGATGGAGCCGTTGGAAAATGCCGGATTAAAGGTATTGGGCTGTTCACCGGCCAGATATTTCGGGTAGCGCGAGGAATATTGGCAATAGTTAAGCAACACCTTGCGCAATTTGCCCACGCGCGGCAGCGCTTGTTGCAAAGCATGAAAATTAGGCAGGCTGGCGGTTTTAAACGCCTCGAACAGCACGACGCCATTGGCGCGCGCGCAGGCAATCATGTCTTCCACCTCGCGCAGGTTGGAGGCCAGCGGCTTCTCGCAGATCACATGTTTTTTATTGCCCAGGAGCAACAACGCCTGGGAGCAGTGCATGGCGTTGGGGCTGGCGATGTACACTGCGTCTACGGCATCGGATTGCGCCAGGGCCTCCAGCGAGTCGAAATAGTACTGGACCGGATAATCGATCCCAAGTATTTGCGCCTGTGGGAGGGTGCGGGAATAGATGGCCGTCAGTTTAAGCTTGCCGCTCTCATGGGCGGCATCGATAAATTGCCGGGTAATCCAATTAGTACCTATCACAGCGAAGCGAATCATACTGAATCATTATCCTGCGCAGTGGTAAACGAAGCATCAGATTAGCACGCTAATAGTGGAAGGAAAACATCCCTGCGGGCAGGTTAACCCCGCCCGCCCGGCGTTAAATCGCCCCGATCGGCGCGGTTTTTGCCCGGCGGATGAAAAAAGAGTTTACTGCGGTGGCGTTTTCAGGGATAAACACCCCAATTTGACTGTTTCAGGAAAGGCCTATGAGCCGCTTTGACTATGCTTCCGGCACGCTGGAGCTTGACAGATATCCGCCCGGCGCGGCCGATGACAATTTACAGGCCTGGGATGCGGCGGACGAATACCTGCTGGCCCATATCGCCACCCTGGGCGCCGTCGCCGGGCCGACGCTGATTCTCAACGACAGCTTCGGCGCGCTGGCCTGCGCGCTGCGCGCCCTCTCGCCCTATAGCAGCGGCGACTCCTACCTCAGCCAGTTGGCGACCCGGCATAATGACCGGCAAAATCCCGGCGACGACGGTGAAATCCATTTTCTGGACAGCCTGTCCCCGCTGCCGGACGCCCCCGGCCTGGTGGTGATGAAAATTCCCAAGACCCTGGCGCTGCTGGAGTATCAGCTCTATGCCCTGCGCCGGGTGGCCACCGCCGCCACGCAGGTTATCGCGGCGGGAAAGGTTAAGGATATCCATAACTCCACCCTGCAACGGTTTAGCGATATCCTCGGGCCCACGCGCACGTCCCTGGCCAAAAAGAAAGCCCGGCTGATTTTCAGCCAGGTGACCGCGCCGGCGGCGGACAGTCCCGATCGGTGCTGCGTCTGGACCCTTGAGGAGAGCGGATACCAAATCCATAATCATGCCAATGTGTTTTCCCGCGCGTCGCTTGATATCGGCGCCCGGTTCTTTATGCACCATCTGCCCAAAGGGCTCGACGGCACCCTGGTCGATCTGGGCTGCGGCAACGGCGTGCTGGGTTTAACCGCCCTGGGACAAAATCCCGGGTCCGAAGTGCATTTTGTCGATGAATCCTATATGGCGGTCGCATCGAGCCGGATTAATATAGAGATTAACCGCCCCCAGGATATGGCGCGCTGCCGGTTCAGCGTGGAAAATTCGCTGGCGGGTTATGACGCCGGCAGCGTGCAGGTGGTGTTATGCAACCCGCCGTTCCACCAGCAGCAGGCGATAACCGATCACATCGCCAGGGAAATGTTCCGGGATGCGAAGCGCACCCTGCGCGTCGGGGGGGAATTACGCGTCGTTGCCAATCGACACTTAGATTATTATCATCAGATCAAACAGTTATTCGGCAACTGCACTACACTTGGTTCGAATCCAAAATTCGTGGTGTTGCGCGCGGTAAAAATCTGATGCCGCAAGCGGTTTCCGGCCTGCTTCCCAGGACGTTTTGGTAAGCATTTAACCGGTGAAAAAAGGCGGGCACTAATGCATTTGTTGGCTATGCCGACAGTGATTATACTTCGCCAAAGGTCATTTTTAAGGAACGATTATGTTGTTGCAAGAGTTCGAAACACGGTTAAACGATGCGTTGACGGAGCTGGAGCAAAGCTTTGGCCGCCACCATAAACTGTGGCAGCTGGACCATCAGACTTTGCAGCAACAACTGGATTTGAGCCTGCGGCGCGAAGCAAAGCTGCGTGAACAAAATGCGCTACTGATAAGCCAGCTCAACAACCTGGACAGCTCGCCCGATCGCAATCCGTTAATCCACAAAATCAAAATATTAGGCACCCATATTGACGCGCTGGCCAGGGATGCGGCGGCGTTCCGCCGGTCCCTGCCCGGCGCTAATTAATGTCACGCCGGCGATGTGCTATTTTTGCTGCACCGCTTCCAGGGCCTCAAGGTCAATGATGGGTTACGGCGCAATCGTTGCCAAAAGCCGGGGGGACGGGTGGCGTTGCCGGCAACGGCGCCGCCTTCCTGCACATCATAGATCCTGCCCAGCAATTCGAAATCATGGGCCATCCCCTGCGTATAACCGCTTTTAATCCCGTCCAGAACAAAAAACGTACGTAACATCTGGCTTGTTGCGTTGTCATCTCTCCCGAGCAGTTGCTGCAATGATTTGATATTGAGTATATAGCGTTCGGTCATCTGACGAAATTGATGCTGTTCAGATAAAGCGGCGGACGGCGCCAGAGTGCATAATCTGAGAAAATTATACGTATGAATACTACAATCATTATTAAATTGAAACTGCTGGCCAAAATAGCGAATTTCGTTATCACTTGATTCGTCAATAAGAGCGTCTATTAATTTTTCTTTATCTTCATTCTCCTCTCCTGAGTCGTAACTGTCGAAGATATTAAAAACAAAACCCCTTGATTTTTTTTCCACTAAAATAGCGCTGAAATGATCACCCTGGGATAAAACACCATCTTCTCCTCTTTGCATAGATAATAAAGGCATCATCAGATAATGGCCTATAGCGAGTGTTTCCATCCTGACACGGGCAATGTGAAAACGCTTCTGCGTATCCTCCCTTAAATAAAGAGGAAAGTGGTTATTGATTCTATTCGCCTGATGTCCATAAAGTAGGGTCGGGGTACAAAAAAAATCCGTTTTCTCTTGCGAAAGTAAATAAATCATCGTTTCCAATATGATTTTTTCCACAAATACTCCCGGCGGCAGGATACATTTTAATTCCTCCGGCAGGACGAAGGTCTGTTCCAGCATGGCATGGTCGGACAACGGCGTGCCAGAATAGTGATAGTTCTCATATTCATGCAAAAATAAACGCATGCATTGGGTAAGTTTTATCTTAATGTTTGCCTCAACGTCTGCTTCGTACCACTGAAACCAGGTATTTAGCATGAACCTGAATAAATTACGCTGGCAGGTATCCGGACTTGGCCTTATCTCATGATTGCGCGCCGGCAGGCAGGGGGGCGAGTCAGACGATGCATCGACACATACGGTCAGGTAATCATTCACGAATGCATGAGGTGTGATATTGGTTGTTGGCTGATACTTAGCTCGATAAATTTCTTTAATAAAATTAATGTTTTCGGTAAATTTTTTATGATCATATAAACTAACGTCTGTGCGATTTTTTTCCGGTATCTCGCTATATGTTATATTATTGCAATATGATTTATCGTTGGCATTAACGCTGAGCATACTTTCCTCTTGAACCGATGGAATATTAATAAGTGATATATAATAGGTTTTTGTACACAGTCATGTTTTTTCTTTTAGCCATTTCAGCATGGTACGAAAATGACGGCCTGTATTTTAGCCTATATCATGTTAAACGCGGTATGCCGCGCAGGGTAATAGAGTCAATATATAAATAACTGTTCTCAATAAACAAGCGTGATGCCAAAAGTAACGTCATTTTTTACCTCTAATTACAATGCCTTAAAATATACTTCCTTAGGTCACTATCAGGATGGGAACGCCTTATCAAAGATGGTATATAGTTCGATGTCTAATAATACCTTCATACAGTACATGTACGCTTTGCGCGCCTAAACGGCCATCCTGACGGCTATGACAATACTTTTATCTTTACCTTAAACCCAATTTTAACGCCGCTGATTAATAATGCGGATAAATATTCTCCGCACTATAAACCTTGGCCTGCTTTTGCCGATGATTAGGGTATTGCCATTAACAGAAGGCATATTTTCATAAGGCCCCGTCCAGAACCTGATTTACCGGCGCCAAGAGATAAGCCGACATGCCAAGGCAACCGTCAAGAGGATGCCCGGGCAAGGAATAACAAAGAGAGCACGAAAGGAAAAGTAAATGAATATATTGAAAAATTTTAAAATCAGGTGGGTATTGGTCTTCATCCTCATTATTTTTTCGTTGCTCTGGGCAGCGGTATCGACGTTTACGCTATTTTCCTTAAATCAAGTTAACGAAACCCTGAAGCTTAGCGATAATCAACAGGTTAACGGTGACGTCATCAACGGCGCCAACGATCACTACTACCGCGCGGTCACCACGCTGGAGCGGGCCGCCAAGCAGGCCAAGGCCGGCAATAAGCAGGCTTTTGACGATGAAATGGCGGCGGTCTCGGAAGAGATGAACGCCATCGATGCGGGATTAAAACAGTTTAAAGTCATGGATCATGGGCTGCTGGAACCGGCACTGATAGATAACATCTATAACTCATCCTTCGATTTGTTTACCAAGGGCATTCAGCCGCTCGCCCTGGCGGTGCAAACCGGACGGCTGGACGATGCCGAGCGTCAGCTCGCCGACCCGTATCTGACATTGCGCAAACAGTTCACTACCGCTATGCATTCATATAATGCCTCGATAGAAAAAATCAAGGCGGATTCGAGTATCCGCATAAACCTGCTGGTCTCCTGGTGTCAGCGCACGCTAATGGGCGCGCTACTGGCGGGAATTCTCCTTATGGTGATTACCGATCGTTACCTGGTGCGTTATCTGGTCAAACCCCTCGACACCATAAAATACTATTTCACCGAACTGGCGGCCGGGCGGCTTGATGTCGAGATCAAGAATTTCGGGCGCAACTGCGTTGGCCAGTTAATTCCGTTCCTGCTGGAAATGCAAAACAGCTGGGTCACCACGGTGACCAGCATCAGGGCCAGCGCCGAAGCGATTTACCAGGGATCAAGCGAGATCTCCATGGGGAATACCGATCTGTCGTCCCGTACCGAACAGCAGGCCTCCGCGTTGGAGCAAACGGCGGCCAGCATGGAGGAACTCAACTCGACAGTGCAGCAAAATACCGGCAATGCGCACCAGGCCAGCAAACTGGCGGAATCGGCCTCGCAAACCGCCAGGAAAGGCGGCGCCAGCGTGCAGGAAGTGGTCGCCACCATGGGCAGTATCGCCTCCAGTTCGCGGCGCATAGTGGATATTATCGGCGTGATTAACAGTATCGCCTTCCAGACCAATATCCTGGCGCTGAACGCCGCGGTGGAAGCAGCCCGCGCCGGCGAACAGGGCAGGGGATTCGCCGTGGTGGCCAGTGAAGTACGCAACCTGGCCAAACGCAGCGGCGAAGCGGCGAAAGAAATCGAGACCCTGATTAACGAATCGGTGGAACGGGTTAACGTCGGTTCAACCCAGGTGGCGCACGCAGGCGAAACCATGGAGGATATCGTAAAGGCCATCACCCATGTGACCGATATCATGAGCGAAATCGCCTCGGCTTCGGATGAGCAAAGCAAAGGCATTCAGCAAATCGGCCAGGCGGTAACTGAAATGGACAGCGTCACCCAGCAAAACTCGGCGCTGGTACAGGAATCGGCGGCCGCGGCCGCCTCGCTTGAAGAACAGGCGCGTCATCTGACCGAGATGGTTTCAGTGTTCAAGTTAAAACAGGCCGGTATCTCCGCTCCGGGCCGGCCGGTGCCGGCAGGCAAAGCGACGCAGGCCATTGCCGGCCGCAAGACGCCCTCCAGCCAGGATGAGCATTGGCAGACATTTTAATGATGGTTTTCCTGTAATGAGATAAATACCTCGCCCGGCCTTCAGGCCGGGTTTCTTATGACTAACCCGCAAAAGGCGATTATCCTTACCGTTCCCTACTTTCTTCGTCATGACATTCTGCGGACATGCGTTTATTCGGCAAAATGCCGCTTTCCCTTCATTTAGATCCTCTTGCTTTTACTGGTAAAAACATAAAATAAATAAATAATATGTATATTAATTATTGGCATGCGTTGCGATTGGGTAAAAGCTATATTTAAATAGACGATTTAACAAATATAATGCCTTGCTAAGACAAATAATATGATGCTAGTCTGGCGTTGTGAGGTGCTCTTTGGGTTGATGGGCAAATATTTTGATCTTTTTCTTAATATAATGCCAAGGTAGCGAATTTATTATAACGCGCCCTCTTTTCCAAGGACTTGTACAAATATAATGATTAAATTTTTAGTCGAAGCAAATAAGTTCCTCTATAAATTTCCTGATAATATCCTTATCAGGGACACACTTAGCGGTGACATGAAAGTAATCGAGCATTGCAGCGATAATTTTATTTATCGGAATTATTATGTAGGTTACCGCTCGTTAAATGGCAAAATTTTAATACTTAAAGATAATAAGCCCATTTGGATCATGACATACGAAGGCGGGGTAATCAATCATGAGGATTCAGACGATTCTGTCAGGAAAATCTATGCGTTTGTCAGGCAAAACCTGGCAAGGTCGACGCTTGAACAGCCTATCCGGGGCCCATCCGAATTCCAGGATGGCAAAATGATCTATAATAATCGTTTTTTTGGTACCATTAATAAGTTTAACGGCACCGAAACCGTTACGTTGGGTAACCTGCGGTTAATTTATAGCCTGAGCTACTCGGGCGGCGATGTGATATATTAGCCCGGCGTTAATCCGCCGCTGACCAAGCCCTTGTTCATGTTACGGGGGCTTTCTATCCTGCTGCGATACACAGTTTCTTTACTCTTATTATTAACCTTCCCATGCGCTATTCTGCAAAGGCAATTCCCAGGCATGCGGCGACCACCCCGGCGGCCGGAAACAGCCAATTTCAGCTAAGTTGCTTTACCGCCATCGTATAAAACAGCCTGTCTTGAGCGCTATCCGCGTTACCCATCGGGTAAGTCGCCTGCTTACCGGTTATGAGGTAGCAATGGCAGTGGCCGAACCGTACTTTTGCAACCGCAGGCAACGGCCTGACCCCGGACGGCCGGTAAATTCCGCGGCGGCGCCGCCGTTATGCCAGAGCCAACGCTTGCATAATGGTGGTGAGCTGGCCGGGATAACAGCTGACAGAACAGCCATTGGGCAGGTGCAGGGTCACGGTATTGGGGTCGTCTCTTAAGAGCTCGGTGCGCCCGGCCGCCCCGATATTGCCTTTTTCCGCGTCAAACTTGTTTTTATTTAACCAATAATAAAAGGTACTTAACGTCAATTTTTCGCGCGCGCAATAGTCCTGTTTGGACAATCCGCTGAGCAGCCATGCCTGGATATGATGCAGTTGCACAGTCAGGGGATACCGGTTTGCCATTAATTACCTCGATAATGTATTTATAACATGTGATTGGAATTAATTATTAAATAAATTTAATAACAAAATAAATAATCATGAAAATATAATTTATTATTCTTTTTGCTTTATCGCATGATGGCGCGCTGCAACTGAATATACCATTCACATTATCGTTTGGAAATAATTTTGACAATACTAGTTCTATTTACACGGATAAGTAACGAGAACCTTTATCTTGCAGCCATGGCTTGGAGGCGGCGAAAATCAGATAAAGAGCGCAGGCTGAAAAACGGCCCCTGGCGACCGCTTTTTTAGCGACATCAGAAAACGCGTAATTCCTCGTAAGAAATTATCACATGTTTTTTGTACGCCGGCCGGGAAGCTAACCGTTGATAATAGGCTTGCAAATGAGGCAACGCCGGGCGAGGAATATCAATATCATAATAACGATATAGTACATGGCCGAACTGTATATCCGCTAAAGTCAATTCATGACCCGTTAGATAAGGATGCAGGGCTAACTGGCGTTCAGCGATAGATAAAACGGTTGCCAGCGTTTCCACCGCACGGCCAATCGCCAGCGGATCCCGCTCGTTCGCCGCCGTGCGCACCACGCGCCAGAAAATGGGGGCGGTAAAGTTAAGCGCCACATTAATTTTTGACCACTCCGCCCACATATCCACCTGCGCCCGGCAATTCTCATCCCGCGGCCAAAAAACATCATTCCCATACCTGGCTGCCAGATACCGCAGTATGGCGCCCGTTTCCCATAACGCCGGGCCAGCGTTATCTTGCAACACCGGCACGGTGCCGTTGGGATTCATGGCTAAAAACGCCGGCGTGTGATTGCCGCCGTATTTATGGCCGATATCGTAACGCTGATAATCGAGTTGCAACTCACCGATGCACCACATCAGCGCCTGGACATTGGATGACGTTTTCCTTCCCCATACTTGCAGCATATCGCTTCACCGCCTCTGTTATTGGAGTGGATAGTTTACCTGCTGTTCGCCCGGTAAAAACGTTTTTTACCTGACTTCGGGTAGCTTTTCCCGCAATAGGGGAGGGCTGATAATGATAAGAGAGAACGAGTTGGGTGATGCCTTCGCGCATGCGGTTTGCTCCGAAACTAACGGCGTACGCATCCGCACCGCCGACCTCATAGAACAGACCCGGGCCAGGGGGATACAATTAATGCCGGAAGAGGCTAAAGCGTACCTGATGCGAGCCGCCAGCGGGGTGAGGTTGATCGCCGAGGGGCAGCATAACACTACAGAGAAGCGTTAGCGCGCCTTTCAGGGGGCGGGTGTTAGATGTTATGGTAAATAGAAAAGGTTAATTCTAAGGGGAGTAATTCATGAATTCACACCCGATCCGGCAGATCATCGCGTCATGTGATAAGGCTATCTCAGCAAAAGATTTTGACGCGCTGATGGCGCATTACGCCGAAGATGCGGCGCTGGTTGTTAAACCGGGCATGATAGCCCGGGGTAAAGACGATATTCGCCGCGCTTTCATTGCCATATCTGACTATTTCCAGGATCGGCTCATTGTGGAGCAGGGGAAAATGCAGGTTATTGAAGGCGGCGGAAATGCTCTGGTTATCATGGAAACGGTGCTTCGTTTCCCGGACGATCAGGGCGGAACGGCCGAGGCCATCCGGCGGGCTACCTATGTATTCCGCCGGGAGGGCGACGGCCGGTGGTTGTGTACTGTCGATAATTCTTACGGCACCTCCCTTCTGGATAATATCGTCTGAAAACAGGCAATGATGGGCAGGCGTTGCCGGGGGTGGTGTTAAATTCAGTCCCGCCGAGGATAACGAACATCATCTTTGCGGCAGTAGGGAGCGGGAAATGGACGTATTTACGGTACGCCGCGTTACCAGAAACCATGTTGGCGATTTCAGGTATGTCAGACTCGAAGCTCTCAGGCTTTACCCGGAGGCATTCGGCGCTTCATTTGCAGATGAAAGCCAGAAGCCTGATGAGTTCTTTGCTGAGCGTCTGCTGTTAAATACGGTATTTGGCGGGTTTGACCTGCACAATAGATTGCAGGGCATCATTGGCATCAGTTTCAGTACTGCGCCAAAGCTGAGCCATGTGGCCACGTTTTGGGGAATGTATGTCCGGGCTGAACTGAGGGGCAGCGGTCTTTCCAGAGCGCTTCTGGCGGCAGCACTGCAGGCGGTTGGAACGGTGAGGACGGTGAAGCTTTCCGTCGTCTCGACAAACCGTCCGGCGCAGGCGCTTTATCGTTCTGTTGGATTCAAAGAATGGGCAACAGATACCGCTGCATTATGTGTTGATGGTGTGTTCCATGACGAGCTTCTTATGAGGCTGGACTTCTAACCCGCTTCGTAACCGGGATACCACCAAAGAACATTATCACCAATGCACTAATATCAATTGCGGCCATACGTTTAAGACTATGGAAAGCATTACGAAATCCATTATGATCCCCGGCCGGGTAAATCCGGCGCCGCCCCATCCCAGGGCCAAGCAAGATGCGTTTGGTTCTGAGCCAAGCCTGCGAGAGCAGGTTTTTTTTCGCCTGCCGTTTGCCTGTTTCCGATGTCTAAACTGCGTCGTCGATGAGGCACGATATTTTCTGGTGAGACACTTTTGAGACACTCGGGTAAAACAGGAAAAATCGAAACGGGGAAGGGTGGTTGTAATAGGATGATTTATATAAGTTTTCTTGGTGTCCCCTGCTGGACTTGAACCAGCGACCAAGCGATTATGAGTCATAAAATCGGCATGTTTCTAATCGTTCGCCATTGGCGCCTATTGTATTTTTAATTTTCTATAATCAATCAGTTATGAGGTTATTTTTGTTTCTGATTGGTTGTCTCGTCTCCCCATTGTACTATCGTTACCTGACCCAAAATGGGCATCGGGTCAGGTAACGCTTATACTCAGAAAGGCAACCTCATGGCCGCTAATCTTACCGAGACTGCTATACGTGGATTGAAGACAAAAAGCACGTCGTACTACGTGTGGAGCAACAGCGCGCAGCGCGGTACCGGCAGGCTTGGTGTCAAAGTTCAGCCTTCAGGCAGCAAGATTTTTTATTTCCGTTACTACATTGACAAAGGGAAGAAAGAGAAATTCATTCAGCTGGGCATCTGGCCTGAGATGAAACTGGTGACGGACAATGAGCTGGCGAAAAAGTACGGAGCCTGGCTTGTTGAAGGAAAAAATCCCCAGCAATAGCTTGAGCAACAACGCCTGGCCGAGCAGCACATCATGCAGCTTCATCGCTCGCAGGGATCGTTTAAAGAACTGGTACACGGCTATGTTAACAAGATGAAGCTCGACAATAAGCGGACCTGGGCCGATGTACTGAAGCGTCTTGAAAAAAAGTGCTATTCAGTCATTCCTCGCGAGACCAAAGCGAAGGATGTCACGCCCTTACAGATCAAAACGATCTTGTCTGGCATCATCCAGCGTGATGCGGTGGTCCATGCAAACCGAATTCGTTCCTACCTGATGGCGGCTTTCAACTACGGGCTTAAAGCCGATAACGATCCGATGAATACCAGCGTAGGCATTACGTTCGGGCTTGAAGCTAATCGGTATCGGCCATACCGAAGCAGTCCTCGGCGGAGAAAGTGGGTGATACATGGTTAACGCTGGAAGAGCTACGTTTTGTCATGGAACAGTTCGCTCAGGCAACTAACGTTGGCCCGTTGATGCAGCATCTGATTCGCTTCTGTGTTTATGCTGGCGGGCAGCGCCCGTTTGAAATGATTGCCAGCCAGTGGAACGCGATTGACTGGCAGCAGAAGACGTTACTGGTCATTGCCGATGTATCGAAAAACAAGCGTGAGCACCTGATCCCGCTGATTGAGTCGGCATTAAATGAATTAGCCTCTGTTAAAGAACTGACTAAGGAAAGTGGTAGCCTCTATATCTTCCCACGCTCGACCAACGGCGAGCGACCGGTGCGCACCGATAGTCTGACGCGTTCCATCATGTATTTCCGGGCCTCTAGTCCTGAGTTTAACGTTTTCACGGCGCGAGATTTACGTCGCACCTGTAAAACGCTGATGGGGGAGGCGGGGATCAGTAAAGAGATCCGCGATCGTATCCAGAACCACGCGTTGAACGACGTTAGCTCGAAACACTATGATCGTTATGATTACCTGACTGAAAAGCGCAGGGCGCTTGAGATCTGGGAGGATCGGGTTAACAACTATCAGCGCCAACAGGAAAACAACGGTGTGAACTTATTTGGACGGAGGTAAGAGCTTGTCAAAATATGAGCTTAATTCAGCAGAAGAGCGTTATCAGCCGGGCTCTGGAGACTTGGTGCTGGCTAATAAGCTAGGGATCACTGAAGAAGAGGAAATGGAGGCGCTGGAGTCTGGTCTATTGCTGATGCTTTATGAACAGCTATTTATCGAAGGCCAGCCGCCAGCGGCGCTGGCTTTTGAGCATATCAGCGGCTGGCATCGTCAATGGCTGGGGAATGTGTACGACTGGGCGGGGAGGTTGCGTAATGCCAACTTAACTAAGGACGGTTTCCAGTTTGCTGCTGCCGACAGGATTCCGCTTCTTCTTGATGGTTTCGAGAAGCAGTTTCTCTCCCGTTCTGGTGAACTGAAATCCCTGGCTCGTCCGGAGCTGGTTCGTTATCTGGCTGAATGCCATGTGGAATTTATTTTGATCCATCCATTCAGAGAAGGTAACGGGCGTCTGTCGAGATTGCTTTGCGATGTGTTGTCGGTTCTGTCGGGGAAGGGCTTACTGGACTACAGCCTGTGGGATGAGCACAAGGCGTTTTACTTCAAGGCAATACAGGCAGGCATATCAGGGAACTACAGTCCCATGATGCAACTGGTGGACGATATCTTGCCAGATTAACGGGCGAGGCCAACAGCTTTCGCCTGTACCTGATTTTTTTTGAGTTGCTGTTCAATCTTTTGCACGGAAACGCCTGTTTCGATCGCGGTTGAACTGGCGACGGAACGATAGATCTGAGTTCTGGTGATCTGAGTATGTGCTGTTTTTTTTGTCATGCTGAAAGCCTCGTTTTGTTGCAATCATTCTAGTGTGGATAGGGACAGCCCGCAAGGCTGGTACAATGGGATAGCACTGTACATCTCTCGATTTGAGATGATGAAAAAACTGACTTGTCATTAAATAATTTTTAAACTCATCGCTTTACCTTGTGATCTCTTCCTGATCTCCTCCCATTAAACAGGACCAGGCTAAACGGGAGCTTTCTGCCACACTTCTCATACTAAAGGGGGGGATCCGGGCATGAAAAAATCCAAGTTTACCGAGGAACAGATAGCTTTTGCCTTGAAACAGGCGGAAGGCGGCACCCGCGTGGCGGAAGTGTGTCGCACGATGGGCATTTCTGAAGCGACCTTTTTCAACTGGAAGAAAAAATTTAGCGGCATGGGCGTGGCTGAACTGCGGCGCTTGCGTCAGCTGGAAGATGAAAATCAGCGGCTAAAACGCTTGGTGGCGGATCTGAGCCTGGACAAAGAGATGCTGCAGGATGTGCTAAAACGAAAGTTTTAAAGCCTGCCCGTAAGCGTGAAATTGTCCATTTTTTGCTTGACGCTTACCGGGTAGGCATTCGTCGCGCCTGCCAGACGATCCCCATGAGCCGCTCGGTTTATTACTACCGTTCTTGCCGTGATGACCGGGGGCTGACCACGCGGATCAGAGAGATCGCTGAAACCCGGATCCGTTATGGCTGCGAGCGATTACATGTACAGCTCAGGCGTGAAGGCTGGCGAGTGAACCACAAAAAAACGCACCGCATATACTGCCAGGAGGGGTTAAATTTGCGGTGCAAACGGCCCCGGCGCCATGTGACGGCGGCCCACCGGCTCGAGAGGCCGCTACTGTCAAATCCGGATCAATGCTGGAGCATGGATTTCGTTGCTGATAATCTATTTAACAGGCGCCGGTTTCGGGCGTTAACTGTGGTCGATAGTTTTAGTCGGGAATGCCTGGCGATCCATGCCGGCCAGTCGCTCAGGGGCGAGGATGTGGTGGCGGTACTGGAGCATCTGAGGTTGATGCACAATCGTGTGCCGTTAAGGATCCAGGCCGATAACGGCAGCGAATTTATCTCAAAAGTGCTGGATAGATGGGCGTACGAAAATAAGGTCACCATGGACTTCTCACGCCCCGGCACGCCGACGGATAACCCGTTTATCGAATCATTTAATGGCAGCCTGAGGGATGAATGCCTAAATATCCACGGGTTCCTGTCGATGGAAGATGTGCAGGAAAAGCTTGATCGCTGGCGGGAGGAATATAACCATGACAGGACACCTTCTTCATTAAATGATCTGACTCCGGCGGAATTTATCCGAAGTCACCAAAAACGGCAAATCCTCTCATTTAGCCATGATCAGGATATGGGGGGAGGTCAATTTTGGCTACCTCTGCGTGTTTGAAGGATAGAATCAGGATTACTCTGCTGCCATTTTGCTGCCATCCTGTAGCGCCTACAAAAAAGCCACCATGCAATATGGTGGCTTAATATATTGTTCTGTAAGGTTTTTCTTGGTGGCCCCTGCTGGACTTGAACCAGCGACCAAGCGATTATGAGTCGCCTGCTCTAACCAACTGAGCTAAGGGGCCGAGTGGGCGTTGATTATAGAGTAACTGCGGTGACAGATCCATAGTGTCCCGGTTTGCTTGGCTGATTTATCGCCAATTACGCGCTATTATTGGCCGGCGTGTGTAGCGCGTTGCATTTTCAGGAGTTTTCAAGATGATAGAGGACATTCTGGCCCCGGGGCTTAGGGTGGTTTTTTGTGGTATCAACCCGGGATTGTCGAGCGCCCACAAGGGTGTGCATTTCGCCAATCCCAATAACCGGTTCTGGAAAATCATCCATCAGGCCGGGTTTACCGAGCGGCAGCTTAAGCCTGAGGAAGAACGTCAACTGCTGGATACGGGATGCGGCATTACCATGCTGGCAGAGCGGCCCACCACCGAGGCGTCCGAGCTGACGCTGGCGGAGTACCGGGAGGGCGGCAAACGCCTGATCGAGAAGATCCAGGCGTATCAGCCCACCGCGCTGGCGGTACTGGGCAAGCAGGCGTACCGGCAGGCGTTTCGGGTGAGCAACGCCATTTGGGGCAAGCAGGACGTGACCATCGGCAAAACCGAAATCTGGGTGCTGCCCAATCCCAGCGGACTGAACCGTATGGGTTTCGAGACGCTGATCAAATCCTATCGCGAGCTGGATGCCATACTGGCGACGCGGGGCCGGTAACCCGGCCCGGTCAAGGGGCATAACCAGGCCTGGCCGCCGGATGCCCGGGCCAAACGCAGCGCCGATCGTAAGGCGAGTGCCGCGCCGCGGGGAAATAGCACGGGCATCAATCAAAAAAAAAGCCCCGCCTGTCGAGAGCGGGGCTTGTTGCGGCCGTTAACGCGCCGGGCTGGCCCGTTGCCGGGTCCTGCGGGGTTTAGTCATCCAGGAAGCTGCGCAGCACTTCAGACCGGCTGGGATGGCGCAGCTTGCGCAGCGCCTTCGCCTCGATCTGACGGATACGCTCGCGGGTAACGTCAAACTGTTTGCCCACTTCTTCCAGCGTATGGTCGGTATTCATATCAATGCCAAAACGCATGCGCAGGACTTTGGCTTCACGGGCGGTCAGGCCGGCCAGCACATCATGCGTGGCCGAACGCAGGCTTTCCGAGGTGGCGGAATCCAGCGGCAGCTCGAGGGTGGTATCCTCGATAAAATCACCCAGATGCGAATCTTCATCGTCGCCGATCGGCGTTTCCATGGAGATCGGCTCCTTGGCGATTTTCAGCACCTTGCGGATTTTATCTTCCGGCATCAGCATCCGTTCCGCCAGCTCTTCAGGGGTGGGCTCGCGGCCCATTTCCTGCAGCATCTGGCGGGAAATACGGTTGAGCTTGTTAATGGTCTCAATCATATGTACCGGGATACGGATGGTGCGCGCCTGGTCGGCGATGGAGCGGGTAATGGCCTGACGGATCCACCAGGTGGCATAGGTCGAGAACTTGTACCCGCGGCGGTATTCAAACTTATCCACCGCCTTCATCAAACCGATATTCCCTTCCTGGATCAAATCCAGGAATTGCAAACCGCGGTTGGTGTACTTCTTGGCAATCGAGATAACCAAACGCAGGTTGGCTTCCACCATCTCTTTCTTGGCGCGGCGGGCTTTCGCTTCGCCGATGGACATGCGACGGTTGATGTCCTTCACCTGTTCGATGGTCAGGCCGGTTTCTTCTTCAATCTGACGCAGCTTTTGCAGGTTGCGATGGACGTCTTCATCGACTTCGCGCAGTTTTTCCGACCAAGGCTTGTTCATGGCCAGCGCCGCCT
Organism: Sodalis sp. C49; assembly: GCF_046352915.1. Lineage (NCBI taxonomy): Bacteria > Pseudomonadati > Pseudomonadota > Gammaproteobacteria > Enterobacterales > Bruguierivoracaceae > Sodalis > Sodalis sp. C49. Next base: position 4,379,743 of record NZ_CP163303.1, read on the forward strand.
TGAACCAGGCTTCGCTGGTCTCGTTGCCGGCAAACAGCGTGACGAAGTTTTTCTTCGGCATTTTGCAGTTTTCGACGCAGAGCTTCATGATCAACCGTTCCTGGGTGCGCACGCGATCCATCATGGAGCGCATGTTGCTTACCAGGTAGTCGAACTGTTTCGGCACCAGGCGGAACTGCTTGAACACCTCGGAGAGCTTGAGGATTTCATCCGCCGACTTGGCGTGGCTGCGGCCGTTGGCTTTGATGACATTGCGCGTGGCTTCGTACTGATCGCGCAGATCGACGAATTTCTGGCGCGCCAGCTCGGGATCGATACTGTTATCGTCCTCCGCGTCGTCGTCATCTTCTTCTTCGTCGTCATCGTTGTCGGCCAGTTCGGCGGTGGTCAGTTCGGAGCCGATATGGGTCGCGGTCGGCGCCATCTCTTCTTCGGCGTTCGGGTCGACAAAACCGGTGATCAGGTCCGACAGGCGCGCTTCGCCCGCTTCGACGCGATCATATTGTTCCAGCAGGTAGGTGATTGCCTCAGGATACTCGGCAACCGAGCATTGCACCTGATTAATCCCGTCCTCGATACGCTTGGCGATATCGATTTCACCTTCACGGGTCAGCAGTTCAACGGTACCCATTTCGCGCATGTACATGCGTACGGGGTCGGTGGTGCGTCCAATTTCGGACTCCACGCTCGACAGGACCTGCGCGGCCGCTTCGGCGGCATCTTCGTCGGTGTCGGAGGTGTTTTCGGCCAACAGCAGGTCGTCGGCATCCGGTGCTTCTTCCATCACCTGGATGCCCATGTCATTTATCATCTGGATGATGTCTTCGATCTGGTCGGAGTCGACGATATCCTCCGGCAGATGGTCATTGACCTCGGCAAAGGTCAAATAGCCTTGCTCCTTACCACGAGTGACAAGTAGCTTGAGCTGTGACTGCGGGTTTTGCTCCATAAGACGGTATCCACACTTCAGATTATAATTCGGTGTTGGTCGGTGAAATTTCATCACCAACAAGAGTGCAGGCCTTTGTTTAACGCCGCAGCCCAATACGGCATCGCACAGGGCATTGCCCTGCCATTTATAGGCAATTAAGCCTCGGTGTCATTCATGTCTTTTTGGCCAGAGCCATATTCAGTGACCAAAGCTCTTTTCGTTCTTCGGTCGTCAATCCGTGCGTTCTATCGCGCGCTATCAGTTCTTCCTGACGTTGTTCCAGTATGGAGTCATAAAGGCTCGTCAGGGTATCGACAAACGTCGCTTCGATCATATCCTCTATGATCATGTGGTTCCAAATCGCCAGCGTTTCAAGCTGCGGGCTGGATTTATTATCCCGGTACAGCTCCAGCAGCTGCCCCGTGGTCAGGCCCGGCTGCGCCTGGCAGGTCTGGACTAATTCAATAAACAGCGGCACACCCGGTTGATTCGCCTGCTCCAATCCCTGTAAGGACGGGATAAGGGCCGACAGGCGCGGGTTTTGCACCAGCAATCCTATAAGTATACGCATGGTTGTGCGTTTTATCCGGGGTTGCGGCGAAATATTTGTATTGCCCGCCTGCTTCGGCAGCAGCTTTTCCAATTGGTTATCGTCCAAAATGCCCAATTTATTACCCAATTGCTGGCGCAGGTACATGCGCAGCGTTTCCCCGGGCACCTGGCTTATCAGCGGCAGCGCCAGGGTGCTGAGCTTGGCGCGGCCGTCCGGGCTGCTTAAATCCACCTGCGGCATCAGCGTCTCGAACAAAAAAACCGATAGCGGCTGCGCCTGTTCCATGCGCTGCTCAAAGGCCTCTTTGCCAATCTGGCGCACCAGGGTATCGGGATCTTCCCCGTCCGGCAGGAACATAAACCGCAGCTGGCGCCCGTCGTTCAAATAGGGCAGGGCGGTTTCCAGCGCGCGCCAGGCGGCTTCCCGGCCCGCGCGGTCGCCGTCGTAGCAGCAGATGACCTGATCCGTGGCGCGGTAGAGCAGCTGGATATGCTCGGCGGTGGTGGCGGTGCCGAGCGAGGCGACGGCATAATCAATGCCGAACTGCGCCAGGGCCACCACGTCCATATAGCCTTCCACCACCAGCAGGCGCGACAGTGCCGGGTGCTTCTGCTGCGCTTCATAAAGCCCGTACAGCTGGCGGCCTTTATGAAAAATCTCGGTTTCCGGCGAGTTCAGGTACTTCGGCTGGCCGTCGCCAAGGATGCGCCCGCCAAAGGCGATAACCCGCCCGCGCCGGTCGCGGATCGGGAACATGACGCGCTCGCGAAAGCGATCATAAACCCGTCCCTGATCGTTAGTCACCAGCATTCCGGCATCGTTCAATGCCGTGCGATCGTCCGCCGAGCGGCCAAAGCGTTTCAACACGTTGTCCCAGCCGGGCGGCGCGTAGCCGATGGCGAAATGGCTGATGATCTCCGCGCTCAGCCCCCGCTTGTCCAGGTACTGGTGCGCCGGCGCGGCGGCGGGCTGCTGCAGCGCCTGCAAATAGTAGTCGCTAAGCTTCTCCATCACCTGGTAGAGGCTCTGACGCTGGTGGCGTTCCTGCTGGTTGGGACCGGCGCCCGTCTCGGACGGCACTTCAAGGCCGTGCATGGTGGCGAGTTCCTCGATGGATTCGACAAACTCAAGCCGGTCGTAATTCATCAGGAAATCGATGGCATTGCCATGGGCGCCGCATCCGAAACAATGGTAAAACTGCTTCTCGCCATTGACGGTAAACGACGGGGTTTTTTCATGGTGAAACGGACAACAAGCGTGATAATTCTTGCCTTGTTTTTTCAGCTTCACCCGAGCGTCGATCAGGTCGATGATATCGGTGCGAGCCAACAAGTCGTTGATAAATACGCGTGGGATTCGTCCAGCCATAAGCCCTGATTGGTTAGCCTATAAACGAGAACAAGCCGCGCAATCCTTCCGGATCGCACGGCCTTCGTATGCAACTGCTAAGTCTGCGGATTAATCACGCGGTTGGGGTTTTCACCCCGAAAAATTAATACAGACGAGTGCGGCGTGCGTTTTCGCGAGCCAATTTTTTTGCATGACGTTTTACTGCGGATGCTTTGGCGCGTTTACGTTCGGTAGTCGGTTTTTCATAGAACTCACGACGACGAACTTCGGCCAGGACACCTGCTTTTTCGCATGAACGTTTGAAGCGACGCAGTGCTACGTCGAAGGGCTCGTTTTCACGTACTTTAATTACCGGCATGTAACTCTCACCTCGATAGAATTCGGATTTTGCTGCTGACCTTGTGTCAGCCGTTTCAAAATGGTGCGGAATTTTACTTCAACCAGGGCTGCTTTGTAAAGCGCCACGGCCAATGATCTTGCTGGCCGGCCGGCAAACAGCGTGGGTCTTTGCCGCGTCATTCATGATTTCTTGGACTTATTATAGCGCAAAACGGCCAAATTTGCTGCACATGATTGGCGTGCTCGATTAAAAAGCATGAAATTAAGTGGCCTGGCCTGTTGATCCGGGATCCTGAGCGGCCGATCCTGGATCTTCCCGCGGATCCCGCGATCCGCAAGGGGCATACTTGTATCATGGCCCGGGCAATAAAGACACCGAATTTACGCGCCGCGGCACCGCGCCGGCGGGTGCCCGCGGGCCGGAATATGGTAGACTATGCGCCGCACAACGTGGAGTTGATGAAAAATTATGCGAGTTTTAGGTATTGAGACGTCCTGCGACGAAACCGGCGTGGCGATTTACGACGAGCGGTCGGGGCTGCTGGCCAACCAGCTTTACAGTCAGGTCAAGCTGCATGCCGACTATGGCGGCGTGGTGCCCGAACTGGCCTCGCGCGATCATGTGCGCAAGACCGTGCCGCTGATCCAGGCCGCGCTGCGCGAGGCGGGGCTGGAGGGGCGGGATATCGACGGCGTGGCCTATACCGCCGGCCCGGGCCTCGTGGGCGCGCTGATGGTGGGCGCCACCGTGGGACGCGCCCTGGCCTATGCCTGGAAGGTGCCGGCCATCGCGGTGCATCATATGGAAGGCCATCTGCTGGCGCCGATGCTGGAAGATAACCCGCCGGCGTTTCCCTTCGCCGCGCTGCTGGTGTCGGGCGGCCATACCCAGCTGATCGCCGTGACCGGCATCGGCCACTATGAACTGCTGGGCGAGTCGATAGACGACGCGGCCGGCGAGGCTTTTGATAAAACCGCCAAGCTGCTGGGACTGGATTATCCCGGCGGCCCGCTGCTGTCGAAAATGGCGCGCCAGGGTACGGCCGGGCGTTTTACCTTTCCGCGCCCGATGACCGACCGTCCGGGGCTGGATTTCAGTTTTTCCGGCCTGAAGACCTTTGCCGCCAATACCGTTCGCGCCAACGGGCAGGACGACCAGACGCGGGCGGACATTGCCCGGGCGTTCGAGGACGCGGTGGTGGATACGCTGGCGATTAAATGCCGCCGCGCGCTGGATCAGACCGGCCTGACGCGGCTGGTGATAGCGGGCGGCGTCAGCGCCAACCAAACCCTGCGCGCGCGTCTGGCGGAGATGATGCAAAAACGCGGCGGCAACGTGTTTTACGCCCGTCCGGAATTTTGCACCGATAACGGCGCGATGATCGCCTATGCGGGCATGGTGCGCCTGCAAGACGGCGCTCATGCGGATTTAGGCATTACCGTGCGGCCGCGCTGGCCTCTGGCCGAACTGACGCCGGTATAAGGGAGGGGGCGTTATCTGTCCCTATGGCTGTCCTGCGCGTTGTTTTGCGTGCCGGCCCGCAGATCGGCGTCCCTGTTATCCGGCGCGCCTTCCTGGCGGTCGATATCTTTGTCTTTTTGCCGCTTGCGCCAGATACGGCTTTCCTGGCCGCGCCACAGGCGCTGGATATTGTCGTGGTGGCGCAGCAGCACCAGGCATGACAGCATGGACACCGGGAAGGTAAACTGCGGTTTAAACCACCAGACGTAAAAGGGCGCGATCAGCGCGCTGATAATGGCGCCCAGCGACGAATAACCGCTGAGCAGTACCGTCAGCAGCCAGGTGCCGGCCATCAGGCCGGTCAGGTCCCAGCCGATGGGCGCGATGGCGCCGAACGCGGTGGCGACGCCTTTGCCGCCCTGGAAGTGGAAGAACACCGGATAGATGTGTCCGATACAGGCGGCGATGGCAATCAGCCCCAGATAGAAGGGCGGCACCCCCAGATGGTAGCCCAGCCAGACCGGCAGCATGCCCTTGAGTACGTCAAATACCATAACGCCCGCCGCCGCCGTCCTGCCGCCGATACGCAGCACGTTGGTGGCGCCAGGGTTACCTGAGCCGTGGGTGCGGGGATCGGGCAGACGGGCGAGTTTGCATATCAGTATCGCGCTGGACACCGAGCCGCAAAGATAGGCGAAGATTATCATGCCAATCGCGATAGCATTCATAACCAAGTTCCATCCCGTAATCATCGTTTTATTTGCCTGAGTGTGGATAATACGCATATTCCTTTCGAAGTGGTATCCAACATCCACAAAAAGCGGGTATGGCGCATGGACATTGTATTTATAGAACAGCTGACGGTGATGACGGTTATCGGCGTATATGACTGGGAGCAGACCCGGCTGCAAAAGCTGGTGTTTGATATCGAGATGGGGTGGGATAACGGACCCGCGGCGCGCAGCGACGACGTGGCCGACTGCCTGAGCTACGCCGATGTCAGCGAAGCGGTGCTGTCGTTTGTCGCGGGCAATAAGTTTGCGCTGGTCGAGCGGGTGGCCGAAGACGTGGCCGGGCTGCTGCGCCAGCGTTTTAACCTGCCCTGGGTGCGCATTAAACTCAGCAAGCCGGGCGCGGTGCCGCAGGCGAAAAGCGTTGGCGTGATAATCGAGCGCGGTAACCGAAAAGTCTGAAAGTTTATGACTCTTAATCTAAAATTCATGCAGCGGAAACCTTTTTACCGTATGTTTGTCTCATTTTCCGGGTTGTTTTAGCGGCTGGGTTTGACGTCAAACCGCCGCTTTTTTGTTGTCGGTTGCTTGAGGGGAACGTTTTGTATGACAGGACTGCCTGATGTATTTATTGCTTTTATTCTTGGGGTGGTGGAAGGGTTAACCGAATTTTTGCCGGTCTCCTCGACGGGGCATATGATTCTGGTCGGCACATTGCTGGGCTTTACGGATGATAAGGCAAAAACCTTTGAAGTGATTATCCAGCTGGGGTCGATCCTGGCGGTGGTGGTGATGTTCTGGCGCCGGCTGTTCGGCCTGATCGGTATTCATTTCGGCCGGGTGCCGCACGAGGGCATCGGCACCGGGCGCCTGCGTCTGGGGCATATCCTGCTGGGCATGATACCGGCGGTGGTGATGGGCCTGGTGTTCCATGAACAAATCAAAGGGCTGTTCGAGGCGAAATACGTCATGTTCGCCCTGGTGGTCGGCGGCGTGCTGCTGCTGGCCGGCGAGTGGCTGAAGCCGAAGGTGCCACGCGCCGCAGGCATTGATGATATCACCTACCTGCAGGCTTTTTTGATCGGCTGTTTCCAGTGCCTGGCGCTGTGGCCGGGGTTTTCCCGGTCAGGCGCCACCATCAGCGGCGGCCTGCTGGTGGGTGTGAGCCGTTATGCGGCGTCGGAGTTTTCATTTATCCTGGCGGTGCCGATGATGCTGGGGGCGACTGCCCTCGATCTCTATAAAAGCCTGCCTTTCCTTTCCTGGCATGATTTCCCGATGTTTGCCGTGGGGTTTGTCACCGCCTTTGTCGTGGCGCTGGTAGCCATCAAGCTGTTCCTGCAGATCATCAAGCGTATCTCGTTTGTGCCTTTCGCCATTTACCGCTTTATCCTGGCGGGACTGGTGTACTGGGTGCTGATGTAGCGCCGGCGACGCCGCTACGCTAACGTTTGCCAAAACAACGCCCCGCCGGTCTTGCGCCCGGCGGGGCGTTGTTTATCGTCAGGATAAGGCTGGCTGCGGGGAGGAGGACTAGTCCTGCAGAGTCTCCGCGCGCGATTGTTCCTGGCGTTGCTTCCAGTCCGCCAGCGCTTGCAGCCGGCGCCGGCGGATCTCCTCGCCGATTTCCGCGCCGGTAAACCCCGCCTCGATCACCTCGCGATTGGTCACCGCCGCCGCCGCTCGATATGCCTCGCGCAGGCAGTCTCCCTGCGGATAAGGGTTATTTTCAAAACCGGTGCGCCCCCGGGCGTCGGACTCGCTGGTGATGATCATCTGCTCCAGGCGCTCCGGCTTGCGCCAGACGTCGATGGCGCTGAACAGCTTCATCAGGGTCCTGGGGGTGAGGCGATCTACGGTATGGATCAAATCATGGTATTCGGCGACGATTTTTGCCAGATCGCGAATGTGGTTGGGCACCCGCATGCGGGCGCACAGGGTCTCGACCAGCTTGACGCCGGCCGGGCCGTGGCCGTGATGATGAGGCCAGAGGTTACGCGGGGTCAGCCCCTTGCCCACATCATGGCACAGCGTGGCGAAACGCACGGCGACGTCGGGCGTAAGCTGCGCCGCCATCGAGAGCGTCATCAGCGTATGGATGCCGGTGTCGATTTCCGGATGCCATTTGGCGGGCGCCGGCACGCCGAACAGGCGATCGATTTCCGGGAACAGCGCCGCCAGGGCGCCGCAATCGCGCAGCGCCTGGAAATAGACCTGGGGGTTGCGGGTGGCGAGCGCTTTTTCGGTCTCGGTCCACACCCGTTCCGGCGAGATGGACGGCAGTTCGCCGTCCTCGGCCATTTGCCGCATCAGCGCCAGGGTTTCCGGGGCGATGCGAAAGTTAAGATGGGCAAAACGCGCCGCGAAACGCGCCACGCGCAGTACGCGCAGCGGATCTTCGCCGAACGCGTCCGACACATGGCGCAACAGCCGCTGCTCGATATCGGCCACGCCGTGATAGGGATCAATCAGCCGGCCGTCTTCATCCTGGGCGATGGCATTGATGGTCAGATCCCGGCGCATCAGATCCTGCTCAAGCGTGACATCCGGCGCGGCATAGACGGTAAAGCCGGTATAGCCTGATCCTGATTTGCGCTCGGTACGCGCCAGGGCATGCTCCTCGCGCGTGCGCGGGTGAAGGAATACCGGGAAATCCTTGCCCACCTGCTGATAGCCTTCCGCCAGCAGCTGCTCCGGAGTGGCGCCCACGATGACCCAATCTTTCTCATGCACCGGCAATTGCAATAATCCGTCGCGGACGGCGCCGCCGACCAGATATTTTTTCACTGTGAACTCCTGACAATGTCGGTTCTGCCATCATCTGTTAAGTGTAGTCGCATCCGCAACGCTGATTACCTCTTCGTTATCATGCTTACCGCGCTTAGCGTAAACAGCAATATTGCGGCGACGTTAAACCGCCAGGACAACAGGCAAACCCGCGGGATCAGTTCATCCAGCGATTGTCTTTTTTACGGCGCGGGATCAGATGGGGCAGCACCAGGCCAAGCACCAGGCCGACGCCGGCCACGCCGCCGCCGTACAGGAACCACTGCATGATAATGGCGCGCTGTTTATCATCAAGCTGTACCGCCACGGCATCCACCTTTTTCCTGGCCACCACCAGCTGATCTTTCAGGCTTTGGTTTTCGTCGCGCAGGGTCTGGATATTGCCGTCGCTCTCGGTGACCTTCTTTTGCATTTCGGCGGTGCGTTGGTTCCAGCTGGCGTCGATGGTGCTGAGTTTTTGCGTCAGGTCCTGGACCTTTTGCTCCAGCGCCGGCACCTTGACCCGCAGGCTGGGCTGGTCGCTGAGCTGATCGAGCGGGATCCAGGCGGTGCGGCCCTTGGTATCCCTGATCTGGCCGTAGTTGTTGCCTTCGCTGACGCTCAGCAGCGTGACTTCTTCTCCGGAATTCAGCGTGCCGACGATCCGGTACTGGTTGCCCGGCCCGCTGTGAATATAGGTGATGAGCTCATCGGAAACAAAGCGCGTCTCATCGGCATGAGTGCTGGCGGCGAAGCCTAGACTCAATAACGCGAAGCAAATATGGCGTAATTTGTACATAGTTCCGTCGTTTTCAGGCAAATGTGGGTCGATAGTAGTGGGTTCAGTTTGACGACGCAATGCTTAAACAGAAATGGGAACTATCTTACTATCAGGCTGCGCAAGGCCCCGGCCAGGGGAGGAAAGACGCAATAGCGTTATTTAAATGGCCATGTCCCGCTTCTTGAACGGGTAATTTATCCGTTACGGCGCCGATTAACGTTGTAATGGATAAAAACGGCGGCATGTCGCGTTAAGCGCATTAATTTTTTGTTATAAATTGTCATTCAAATCATATCAGTGCTTGTCCATAAGCGGCATTAAGGCGATTATTACATTCTTCAGCCCGACACCTGCGCGGCATTCCCGTGACAAACGGCGCTGGGCCGGGTGTCGTTCCGCAACTGCTCGTTGAGCAACCAGTGGTGTAACCGAAGCTATGAGTGAAGAAATAGAAATAAAATTTATCGTTCATCCCGATGCGGTGGCGTCCATGGCGGAGCGTGTATCCGCCTGCGGAGGCAGTCATACGGCAGCGCAGCGCCTGATTAACATCTATTTTGACACCGTCGGGCTTGACCTGCGCCGGCACGGCGTGGGTTTACGCGTACGCGGCAATAACGAACGTTACGAAATGACGGCTAAAACCGCCGGCACCATCGTCGGCGGCCTGCACCAGCACCCGGAATATAATATTCCACTGCCCGGCCCCGATATCGATATTACGCTGTTGCCCGCCGACATCTGGCCGCCGGACATGGATGTGGCGACGTTGCAGCAGCGCTTGCAACCCCTGTTTCGTACCGATTATCTGCGTGAAAAGTGGTTGATAACCTACGGTGACAGCGAGATAGAAGTGGCGTTTGATCAGGGCGAAGTGGTGGCGGGTGAGCTGAGCGAGGCCATTTGCGAACTGGAACTGGAAATCATGCACGGCAACGTCGCGGACCTACTGGCGCTGGCCGGCACGCTTTGCGCCGACGGCGGCCTGCGCCAGGGCAGCCTGAGCAAGGCCGCGCGCGGCTATCATCTGGCCGCGGGCAATGAGCCGCGTGAAATCCGCGCCCTGCCGTTGCTGCGTCCCGCGCCCAAGGCGACGGTGGAGCAGGGGTTGAGCGAGGCGCTGTCCCTGGCGCTGGCCCATTGGCAATACCATGAGGAACTGTGGCTGCAGGGCATTCCGCTGGCGCGGGAAAGCATCCTGTCCGCCATTATGCTGATCCGGGAAACCTTTGTGGTGATGGGCAATATGATCCCGCGCAAGGCCACCAACGAGCTGCGCGCCCGGTTGGCGGAGGTGACCGACCGGCTGCAACCGCCGGACAGCGATCCCCGGCGGTTGTGCTATGACGCCGCTTACCTGCAATGTAAGCTGGCATTGACCCGTTGGCTGATTCTCGCCGGCTGGCGGGACAGTCTCGATGATAAGGCGCGCCGGAAACTGGACGGCTCCTTTAAGCGTTTTGCCGATATCATGCTGTCGCGCTGCGCCGCCGAGTTAAAAGTGGCGTTCGGCCGCGTGATGTCCCACGAGGAATACCAGCAGCAGCTGCCGCGGCTGGAGCGGCGGATCATGGCTTTCCATCTGCTGTCGGGCGCCTATCCGGTCAAGAAGGTTTTATCTTATATTTTACACTGGCAGGCGCTGCAGCAGGCGATTATCCTGCCCGGCACCAACAATCTGGAGCATATGCGGCGCCAGGCGCTGACCCAGCCGAGTTTTTGGCGCAGCGTCAATAACCGCTAAGCCCCGCGGGGCCGCAGCGTTGCCCGTGACATCCCCAGGAGATCGATGATGAAATTGCCTCTTCCGCCCCTGCTGGATCGCCAGGCGCAGGCGATGGCCGCCCGGCTGATGCCCGCCCGCCCGGCGGACGGGGAGGCGGCCGCCGGGTCTGCTGTGGTGGACGAAAACACCGCCGTCGCGCTGGCGTTAAGTGATTTTATCAGCGAAGCGCTGATTGCCCGGCCGGACTGGCTGGAGGAATTGCACCGCGATCCGCCCCGCGCGGACGAGTGGCGCGGTTATGCCTCGTCGCTCCAGGCGCGGCTGGCGCAGGTGCAGGACGAGGCGGCGCTGATGCGTGAGCTGCGCCTGTTCCGCCGCCGCGCCCTGGTGCGTATTGCCTGGGCGCAGGCGCTGGATGCCTGCGCGACCACCGATACCCTGATCCAGCTCAGCCAGCTTGCCGAAACGCTGATTATTGCGGCGCGCGACTGGCTATACCAGGTGTGCTGCCGTGAGTGGGGCACGCCGTCTAATGCGCACGGCGCCGCGCAGCCGCTGCTGGTGTTGGGTATGGGCAAGCTCGGCGGCGGCGAGCTGAATTTCTCTTCCGATATCGATTTGATTTTCGCCTATCCGGAAAACGGCCAGACCCGGGGCGGGCGGCGCGAGCTGGACAACGCGCTGTTTTTTACCCGCCTGGGGCAGCGGCTTATCAAAGTCCTCGATCAGCCGACCGCCGACGGATTTGTCTACCGGGTGGATATGCGCCTGCGGCCGTTTGGCGACAGCGGGCCGCTGGTGCTGAGTTTTGCCGCCTTGGAGGATTATTACCAGGAACAGGGGCGTGACTGGGAGCGGTACGCCATGGTCAAGGCCCGGCTGATGGGCGACGGTGACGACGCCTACTGCCAGGAACTGCGAAGCCTGCTGCGTCCTTTTGTGTTCCGGCGCTATATCGATTTCAGCGTGATCCAATCCCTGCGCAATATGAAAATCATGATTGCCCGCGAAGTGCGGCGCCGGGGACTAAAAGACAATATCAAGCTGGGCGCCGGCGGCATTCGGGAAATAGAATTCATTACCCAGGTATTCCAGCTGATCCGCGGCGGCCGGGAACCCCGTCTGCAGCAGCGCTCGCTGTTGCCTACCCTGAGCGCGGTCGGCGAGCTTGGCCTGCTGACCACCGGCCAGACCGAACAATTAAGCCAGGCCTATCTCTACCTGCGCCGGCTGGAAAACCTGCTGCAGGCCATCAACGATGAACAAACCCAGACCCTGCCGGCCGATGCGCTCAACCGCGCCCGCCTGGCCTACGGCATGGCGGTGGCCGACTGGCCGGCCCTTGAGGACGCGCTGTCCGGCCATATGCGGCGGGTGCGGTTAATCTTTGATATGCTTATCGGCGACGACGCGCCCGATCCGGCGGACCCGGTGGATTTCGACCGCTATGGCGCGCTGTGGTTTGACGACGCGCCGGAGCAGGATGCCGGACTTCTGGCGCCGCAGCTGGATGAGGCCGGGCGCGGGCGCCTTCTGGCCCGCTTGGTGGAATTACGGCGCGACATAGCGAAACGTACCATCGGCCCGCGCGGGCGCGAGGTGCTCGATCAACTGATGCCGCGGCTGCTGGCGCAAATCTGTCCGCAGCCGGCCGCCGACGATGTCTTCGGACGGCTGGCGCCGATGCTGCTGAGCATCGTGTCCCGCACCACTTACCTGGAACTGCTGGTGGAGTATCCGGGGGCGTTGACCCACCTGATCCGTCTGTGTGCCGCCTCGGCGATGATCGCCACCCAACTGGCCCGCCATCCGCTGTTGCTGGATGAACTGCTGGATCCGGCCACGCTCTACCATCCCCTGGCGCCTGAAGCTTACGGTGATGAACTGCGTCAGTATTTACTGCGGGTGCCGGAGGAGGACGAAGAGCAGCAGCTCGACGCCATGCGCCAGTTTAAGCAGGCGCAGCAACTGCGCATTGCCGCCAGCGATATTACCGGCGTGCTGCCGGTCATGCGGGTCAGCGATCACCTGACCTATCTGGCCGAGGCCATGATTGCCGCCGTGCTCCAGCAAGCCTGGAAGACCATGGTGGCGCGTTACGGCCGTCCCGCCCATCTGGGCGAGCAGGGCGGCCAGGGATTCGCGGTAATCGGCTATGGCAAGCTGGGCGGCTGGGAGCTGGGGTACGGCTCGGATCTGGATGTGGTGTTTTTACATGATTGTCCGGCGGAGGTGATGACCGACGGCGAGCGCAGTATTGACGGCCGCCAGTTCTACCTGCGCCTGGCGCAGCGGATCATGCATTTATTCAGCACCCGCACGCCCGCGGGCGTGCTGTATGAAGTCGACCCGCGCCTGCGTCCCTCCGGCGCGGCCGGTATGCTGGTCAGCACCCTGGACGCTTTTGCGGACTACCAGTTGCATGAGGCCTGGACCTGGGAGCACCAGGCGCTGGTCAGGGCGCGCCAGGTATATGGCGACGACGCGCTGCGGGCGCGTTTTACCGCCATCCGCCGCGAGGTGCTGTGCCGGGAGCGCGATCCGGCGGCCTTGCGCGCGGACGTCAGCGAGATGCGCGCCAAAATGCGCCGGCACCTGGCCGGTAAAAACGGCGAACAGTTTGATATCAAGGCCGACGAAGGCGGCATCACCGATATTGAATTTCTGGCGCAGTACCTGGTGCTGCGTTATGCCTGCGCCATCCCGGAACTGACGCGCTGGTCCGATAATGTGCGCATTTTCGCGCTGATGGCGCGCCACGGGATCATCAGCCCGGACGACGCCGCGCGATTAAGCGACGCCTATACCACCCTGCGCGACGAAATCCATCATCTGGCGCTGCAGGACCTGCCGGGGCGCGTGGATAGCCATCGGTTTCAAACCGAACGCGCGCTGATTACCGCCTACTGGAAAAAATGGCTCGACTGAGGGCAAGGGCGGGAAAATGCGTTCCACTATCGGGGGTGGGAGAGAATTGCCGCAGCCTATGCTAGAATCCCGCGCAATAAAATCGTTAAGTCTGGAGCGAGTGGATGAAAGTTACGTTGCCTGATTTTCGCCGGGCGGGCGTGCTGGTGGTGGGTGATGTCATGCTGGACCGTTACTGGTCCGGCCCAACCAGCCGTATCTCACCGGAAGCCCCGGTGCCGGTAGTCAAAGTCGATACCATCGAGGAGCGCCCCGGCGGCGCCGCCAACGTGGCGATGAATATCGCCGCGCTGGGCGCGGGTTCGCGCCTGGTCGGCCTTACCGGCGTCGACGATGCCGCCCGCGCCCTGGGCGAGCGGCTCAACGGCGTCAGCGTGACCTGTGATTTCGTGGCGGTGTCCACCCATCCCACCATTACCAAACTGCGGGTGCTGTCGCGTAACCAACAGCTGCTGCGCCTGGACTTTGAGCAAGGCTTTGACGGCGTGGACGCCGGACCGCTGCTGGAGCGCATCAAGACGGCGTTGCCCGCCGCCGGCGCGATGGTATTGTCGGATTACGCCAAAGGCGCGCTGGCCCGCGTGCAGGATATGATCCAGCTGGCGCGCGCCGCCGGGGTGCCGGTACTGGTCGATCCCAAAGGCACCGATTTCGCCCGTTATCGCGGCGCCACCATGCTGACGCCGAACTTATCCGAGTTCGAGGCGGTGGCCGGCCGTAGCGCCGACGAAGCCGATCTGGTCGCCCGCGGCATGAAGATGATTGCCGATTACGGCCTGTCGGCATTGCTGATTACCCGTTCCGAACAGGGCATGACGCTGCTGCAACCCGGCAAGCCGCCGCTGAACCTGCCGACGCAGGCGCAGGAAGTCTATGACGTCACCGGCGCCGGCGATACGGTGATCGGCGTGCTGGCAGCGGCCCTGGCGGCCGGAAATCCGCTGGAAGAGTGCTGTTTCCTGGCCAATGCCGCCGCCGGCGTGGTGGTCGGCAAGCTGGGCACGTCCACCGTCAGTCCCATCGAGCTGGAAAACGCCATTCACGGGCGTGGCGACGCCGGTTTCGGCGTCATGACCGAGGCCGAGCTTGAGCAGGCGGTGGCGCAGGCGCGCCAGCGCGGCGAAAAGGTTGTCATGACCAACGGCATCTTCGATATCCTGCACGCCGGGCATGTGACCTATCTGGCCAACGCCCGGCGGCTGGGCGACCGGCTGATCGTGGCGGTAAACAGCGATGACTCGACCCGGCGCCTGAAGGGCGAGTCCCGGCCGGTCAATCCGCTGGCGCAGCGCATGGTAGTCCTGGGCGCGCTGGGCGCCGTGGATTGGGTGGTGGCCTTTGACGAGGATACCCCGCAGCGGCTGATCGCCAAGATATTGCCCGATGTGCTGGTGAAGGGGGGCGATTACCGGCCCGAACAGATTGCCGGCAGTAAGGAAGTGTGGGCCAACGGCGGCGACGTCAGGGTGCTCAACTTTGAAGACGGCTGCTCCACCACCAATATCATTAACGCCATCAAAACCGGCAAACGCGGTTAAAGGCAAGGGCGCCGCGACGGCGCCGTTGCCCCCCGCTTTTCCCGGCGGATAACGTGTCCGCGGCCGCCCGATATTTTGCGGCGGCCTACGGCTTCTTGCCTGCGTCCTTAATGTCTGCGGCGATGCTTCCAGCCTGCGTTTCGGCCGGCGGTTCATCGCTTGCCGGCGCGGCGGCCGGGGCCGATACGGCGGCGCCCGGGGTTACAGGTGATGTGGCGCCGGCCACCGTCGAGGCGCCGCCGCTGTTCGGCATGGTTTCCAGCGCATTGAGGCGCAGTTCCAGCTGGTTCAGCTTTTCCCGGGTGCGCAGCAATACCTGGGTCTGCACGTCAAATTCCTCGCGGCTGATTAAATCCATCCGGCTGAACTGGCTTTGCAACACCTGGCGGATTTTTTTATCCACGTCATCGCCCAGATCGCGGATGCCTTTTGGCAGGGACTCATGGATCTGACGGGCAAGCTGTTCGATTTTTTTGGTGTCTATCATCTGTAGTTCCCTAACGCGTTAGTTTTGGTTAAGTGTAATGCCAGATCAGCCGAGAAGAAACTAAAAGAGCCGCCAGAAATTATTCGTTTGCTAATTGCTCCGATAATCCAATGGCGTTATAGTAATTCCGCTTATTCTCAGGGCGGGGCGAAACTCCCCACCGGCGGTAAACCCGTGCGCTAATTGCTATTGACGATTATTGCACAGGAAGCCCGCGAGCGCTCAGATTGCCGTAGGATTTGAGGTCAGCAGACCCGGTGTAATTCCGGGGCCGACGGTTATAGTCCGGATGGGAGAGAGTAACGGCCAACAATGAGCTGCCAGCTCATTCTCGTTATCTTTTAGCCTGTTAAGGCTACTCCTAAGTCTGCCCTGGTTCTGGTAATCCATATACTTTATGAGGTTTTTTTTACCATGAATCAGACGCTTCTTTCCGAGTTCGGTACGCCGACAGAACGCGTGGAAAACGCACTTAACGCATTGCGCCATGGTCGCGGTGTGCTGGTGCTGGACAATGAAGATCGTGAAAACGAAGGCGACATGATTTTTGCCGCCGAAAGCATGACGGTTGAACAGATGGCCCTGGCCATCCGCCACGGCAGCGGTATTGTTTGCCTGTGCCTGACCGAGGAGCGCCGCCGGCAGCTGGATCTGCCGATGATGGTGGAACACAACTCCAGCCACTACCAGACGGCGTTTACCGTCACCATCGAAGCCGCGGAAGGCGTCACCACCGGCGTTTCCGCCGCCGACCGCCTGACCACCATCCGCGCCGCCATCAAAGACAACGCCAAGCCCAGCGATCTCAATCGTCCCGGCCACGTGTTCCCGCTGCGCGCCCAGCCGGGCGGCGTGCTCACCCGCGGCGGCCATACCGAGGCCAGCATCGACCTGACCACCCTGGCCGGCCTCAAGCCGATGGGCGTGCTGTGCGAAGTCACCAATGAGGACGGCAGCATGGCCCATGCTCCGGAAATCATCGCGTTCGGCAAAAAGTATGATATGCCGGTGGTCACCATCGAAGATCTGGTGGACTACCGCCGCTCGTTGGCACGTCAGGCCAGCTGACGCGCGGCTGCCGTCGCCCGCGGCCGCAGCTTTCGCCGGGCCGGGATAATAGCCCGGCGCCGTGCGGGCATGCAGAAGGGACCAGGCGGCGCTGGCCCCGCGGGTAGCAGGTTCGCCGCGCGCATTCTGCCCTGAAACGTCCGTATGTACTGGCGATGCCGCTGTGCCGGGAAGCCCCGGCCGCCGGGGGCGCCCGGTTGCTTTCCCGGTTCTGTCAGGGCCGCTTGCGCGCCAGCAGCGTGGCAAAACGCAGCTTAATGCGGTTGCCTTCGGCGTCGGTTTTATGCAGTTCTCCCCTATCCTCGTTATATTTTATTATTTCCCAATCGCGATAATACCCGGACAGTTCCCCGGCGCTGAAAGTAAACGGAAACGGCAGCGGGCAGGGACAATCCTCGGTGGACATGGCGGCGACAATAAGATTCAGCCCGCCGTCGTTGGTGCTTTGCTGCATATTGCGGATAACGCGCTCGATCCGGTCGGCCTGTAAAAACATCAGCACCACGGTCGAGAGAATAAAGTCGTACCGGCCGTTTATCAGCTGTTCGTTGATATCATAAACGCCGGCTGAGATATGATCGCGTTGCTCGATCGCGATAAGGGTATTCAGGGCATCGATGCTTTGCTGGCTTTTATCATACGCCGTGACATCAAACCCCAGCAGGTTCAGATACAGCGCATTACGGCCCGCGCCGCAGCCCAGATCCAGCGCTTTGCCCGGCGCCGCGTATGCGGCGGCGTTAATCACCTCGGAATGCGTGCGCGTCATGCCGTGCTTAAGATGATAATAATCCTCCGGCCGGCAGTAAAAGGCCAGTTGGCAACGCATATCCGCCGAGCTGGCGACAATACGGTGCCAGCGCTGCGGCTCCACCAGGGGCGGCGGGTTGTCGCGCGTAAACGCGTGGGATTCCAGCACCTCATCGTTTTCGCTTAAAAACGCAAAGGACAGCGTGCCCTGCAGTACAGTGAGTTTCGCCCATACGCCCTCCTGGGTATTGTGCCGCTGGCGGAAGGCCTCCGGCAGCGTCTGGCTATCCCATTCGGGCAGGGTTTTATAACACATCAAATCTTGCATATCGTTCTCCGCCGTTGGGGGCAACGGCCATCGTCAATTTATCAACATAATGCCGGGGATGGCGGGTCAATACCGACCGGGCGGCTACCGCCGGGCCGCCGGCCGTGAGGACGCGTTCAGCATGGCGCCAACTGGCGCAGCAGTAAAAACGCCTCCTTCATCCGCGCTTCTCCCGCGACAAAGGCGCACAGCCGCCGTTGTTCATCCCAACCCTGCGCCAGTATACCCTGGGTGTCAAAGTTGATCTGCCAGTGTAAATCCGTGCGCTGCGTTTGGCCCGCCAGGTGCAGCGGCATATCGGGCGTTTTCACCTTTACCAGCATCGGCGGCAGTAACAGGCTGTCGTTACCGCCCAACAGATTTTTAGCCAACACCGCGGCGCTGAGCTGTATCGGTTGTAAAAAAGGCATCAGCGCGCCGTTGATTTCCGCGCAATCGCCCAGCGCATAGATGGCGGGATCCGAGGTGCGCAATCTGTCGTTAACCCGGATACCCCTGCCGGTATCCAGACCGGCCGATAAGGCCAGCGCGGTGTCGGGCTTTAGCCCGATGGCGGCAATGGCGGCATCCACTTCCAGCAGACGGCCGCGCGGCAGGGCGGCGGCGATGCCGGTCGCGGTCTGACACAGGCTCAGCAGTCGGGTGTTAAGGATCAGCTCCACCCCCTGCCGGACCAGGCGATGCTGGAGACGCGCGCTGACTTCAGCCGGCATCAGGGACGCCAGGATGCTGGCCGCCTGATCGAGGAGGATCACCTGTTTGCCCGCCCGGGTCAGGTCCATGGCAAGTTCAGTGCCGATAAGGCCGGCGCCCAATAACAGGACCCGCCGCGCCTGCCGCAGCTGGTCTTCTATCCGGCGGTACTGTTGCTGGCTATTGAGCGTCAGCATCAGTTCCCGGCCTTCAATCGCCGGGATAACGGCCTGCGCGCCGGTGGCCAGGATCAACTGACGGTAGCCATATTCGCCGTCGCTGCAATAGACCCGCCGCGCCGCGGCATCGATACGCTGCGCCCGTGAATGACGGTGCAGCGTCAGCCGGAACTGTTCGGCAAAGTCCCCGGCGGTCATCCGGGTCAGGTCGTCCGCGCGTTGCCGCTGGCTGAACACATGGCTTAGCTCCGGCTTGTGGTATTCATCGCAGCTGTCGTCGGCGATAAGCCGGATCGGCACGCCGTCATCGAGCTTGCGCAGGTTCTTGATCAACTGCCGGGCGGCAAAGCCGGAGCCGATAATAACAATGCCTTCGTTCATCTCATCGCCTTATTTCAACGCGTCAAAGACGTCTTTGCCAAGACCGCATTCCGGGCATAAAAAGGTCTCCGGCACCTGCGGCCAACCGGTACCGGGCGCCACTTCCTGCATCGGTTCGCCCAGGGCGGGGTCGTAAATCCATTGGCACACGCTGCATTGCATCCTGACGGTGTCCGCGGCGGCGGGGGCGGGGGCAACCGCGACCTGCTCATCCAAAGGATGCAGCGCCCACTGGCGGGCAATTTCCCTGCCGTGCTCGCGGCAGAGGTTCAATGCCGCGCCGTCCGGTCGCCATTTAGTCTTCAGGGGCAGGGAGGTTTCGAACCCGGCGTCCATCAGCCGCGTCTGCACCCGGTCCACCGCGCCGCCGTTCCAGCCGTAGCTGCCGAAGGCCGAGGCCTTTTTATCGCGAAAGCGCAGTCCCGCCAGTTCTTCGAGCAGCGCCGCTACCTTGGGCATCATGACGTTATTCATCGTGGAGGAGCCGGCCAACACCCCTTTGGAGCGGAAAACCTGGGTCAGGATTTCGTTTTTATCATGGCGGGCGACGTTAAAGATTTTTACCGCCACGCCGGGATCGGTTTCAGTAATCCCCTGGGCAATGGCATCCGCCATCATGCGGGTGTTGTTCGACATGGTGTCGTAAAACAAGGTAATACGGTCCTCCTGGTAGCTGTCGGCCCACTGCAGATATTTAGCGACGATCTGCGTCGGATTGTCGCGCCACACCACGCCATGGGACGTGGCGATCATCGACAGGGGCAGGTTAAAGCCCAGGATTTCATTGATCTTGGCGGTGACCAGCCGGCTGAACGGCGTCAGGATATTGGCGTAGTAACGCTGGCATTGCTCAAACAGTTCATTCTGGTCCACTTCGTCGTTAAACAGATGCTCGTCGCAATAATGCTGGCCGAAAGCGTCGTTGCTGAACAGCACCGCATCGCCGCTGAGATAGGTCATCATGCTGTCGGGCCAGTGCAGCATCGGCGTCTCGATAAAGATCAGCTGCTTGCCGTTGCCGATATCCAGGCTGTCGCCGGTTTTAACCGTGCGAAAGTTCCATTCCGGGTGATGGTGGTGGCCGTTAATGGAGTCAATGGCGTTGGTGGTGCAATAAATCGGCGTATGCGGGATACGCGCCATCAGCGCGGTGAGGGCCCCCGCGTGATCCTCCTCGGCGTGGTTGATGATAATATAATCTATGGTGGCGAGATCGATTTCCGCCTCGAGGTTTTGCAGGAAATCACGGCTGAACTTATAGTCCACGGTATCAATCAATACCGTTTTTTCTTCACGGATCAGATAGCTGTTATAGCTGCTGCCTTTAAGTGTTTTATACTCGGTGCCGTGGAAATCGCGTACTTCCCAATCCCGTTGTCCCACCCAATGAATAGTGTTTTTGACCTGTACCGTCATGATAAAACCTCATGGTAAATTGCCACTGAAAACCGCTGGATGGCATCAGTGCTGCATAACCCATGCCAATAATTAATTCATTGAAATTAAAGAATTTAAATTATTTATTTGTCAAAATGACGAAATTGGAAATATGTTTTTTTGACACAGCTATTGTCACAATGAGATAGTCGGCGCTCCGGGCCGCATCCGCCCTGCGCGGCGTAATGACGCTGTGGCTTGTCGCCGCTTTTTACCTTTCAGGTGCTTATCCTTATGGCGTTATCCATGCAAACCCTGAGCCGGATTGCCATTGAGCTGCAATCGGGCATCTCCGGCAGGGACCGTTTCCAGCAGTTGATCAACAGCCTGCGCCGGTTGCTCGCGTGCGACGCCTGCGCGCTGCTCAGCTATGAACAGCAGCTGTTCCGGCCGCTGGCGATCGCCGGTCTGTCGCCCGACGTGCTGGGGCGCCGTTTCCGGCTGTCCGAGCATCCCCGTCTGGAGGCCATCGCCCGCGCCGGCGATGTGGTGCGTTTTCCGGCGGACAGCCTGTTGCCCGATCCTTACGACGGGCTGATCCCGGGCCATGAGCAATTGAAGGTGCATGCCTGTATCGGCCTGCCGCTGTTTACCCACCAGAACCTGGTCGGCGCCCTGACTATTGATGATATGGATGCGCATCAGCTCGATCATTTCAGCGATGAGGAACTGCGTCTGGTGGGGGCGCTGTTCTCGGTCGCGCTCAGCAACGCGCTGCTGGTGGAGCAATTGGAAAAACAGGCCATTGCGCCGATAAGCGCCGTCGGCCGGCCGCAAACCGAGGGCGCCGACGAAATGATCGGCTTGTCCGCGGTCATGGCGCAGCTGAAAAAGGAAATCGGCATCGTGGCCAATTCGGATCTGAACGTGCTGATCACCGGTGAAACCGGCGTCGGCAAGGAGCTGGTGGCGCGCGCTATACATCTGCAATCGCCACGGGCGGCCAATCCGCTGGTGTACCTTAACTGCGCGGCCCTGCCGGAATCGGTGGCGGAAAGCGAATTGTTCGGCCATGTCAAAGGCGCCTTTACCGGCGCCATTCATCATCGTATCGGTAAATTTGAACTGGCGGATAACGGCACGTTGTTCCTGGATGAAATCGGCGAGCTGTCGCTGACATTGCAGGCAAAACTGCTGCGGGTATTGCAGTACGGCGATTTACAGCGCGTCGGCGACGATCAAAGCCTGCGGGTCAATGTGCGCGTCCTGGCCGCCACCAATCGCGTGCTGAAGGAGGCGGTGCTGGCCGGGCAGTTTCGCGCCGATCTGTTTCACCGCTTAAGCGTGTTTCCCGTCCATGTGCCGCCGCTGCGCGAGCGCGGGCGGGATATTGCCCTGCTGGCCGGTTTTTTTTGCGAACGCAGCCGCATCCGGCTGGGACTGCAGCGCGTGGCGCTGGCGCCGGCCACCCTGGCGTTGCTGGCGGAAAACGGCTGGCCGGGCAATGTGCGCGAGCTGGAGCATGCCATTTATCGCGCCACGGTACTGGCGCGGGCGGGGCAGGGCAACGCCGAGGTGGTACTGCGGCCGGAGAATTTTGCCCTGGATGGGGCCTCACCCGCATTAACGCATGTCTCGCCGCCGCATGACCCTATCGCTTCCGCTACCCTGCGCGACGGTACCGACGATTATCAGCGCCGCTTAATCCGCATGACGCTGGCCGGCTGCGGCAATAACTGGTCGGCCTGCGCGCGCAGGCTGGCGGTCAATCCCGGCAATTTGCACCGGCTGGCGAAGCGGCTGGGGATTAAATGAAAGGCCGCCGCCCGGCTTTGCGCCGCGGCATCGTCGTCCCTGGCGCGCGGGGACGAGCCACGCGGACGTTTAGGTTTATTCAAATATATTGAATAAGATGATCATGCTTATCCGGGTTTATTTTCCGGCCGCAAGGCGTAAGTTAATCAGCATAAGGCGCCAGGCGCGACAAGATGATACAGAAGGAATGACCCATGAGCGAACCCCGTATGCCCGCGCTGTTTCTCGGCCACGGCAGTCCGATGAACGTGCTGGAAGATAATCAATATACCCAAACCTGGCAACGCCTCGGCCGGACCTTGCCGCGTCCCCGCGCCATCCTGGCGATATCCGCCCATTGGTTTACCCGCGGCACCGCGGTGACTGCGATGGAAAACCCGCGCACTCTCCATGATTTCGGCGGTTTTCCCCAGGCGTTGTTTGATATCCGTTATCCGGCGCCGGGCTCGCCCGCCCTTGCCGCCACCATCCAGGAACTGCTGCTGCCGGTGGCTGTCAGCGCCGATCTGACCGAATGGGGTTTTGATCACGGTTCCTGGGGGGTGGTGAAAAAAATGTATCCGGACGCGGATATCCCCATGGTACAGCTCAGTATCGACGGTACCCAGCCGCCGGAATATCATTTCCAGCTGGGGCGAAAACTGGCGGCGCTGCGCGACCAGGGCGTGATGATGGTCGCCAGCGGCAACGTGGTGCATAACCTGCGCATGATCCAATGGCACGGCGAGGCGCCGCCCTATCCCTGGGCGTTATCCTTTAACCAGTTTGTGCGCGACAATATCGGCTGGCGCGGCCAGGGCGTCCATCCGCTGGTGGATTTTATGGCTCATGACGGCGCGGCGCTGTCCAACCCCTCGCCCGATCATTACCTGCCGCTGCTGTATATACTGGGCGCCTGGGATGGCGAAGAGGCGATTTCCATACCGGTGGACGGCATTGAGATGGCGTCGTTAAGCATGCTGTCGGTGCAGGTGGGTTAAACGCTGTTACGCAGCGGCGCTGCCGCTGCGTATGCTTTGGGGCGCTCAGTCGAGGATAATATGCGGGTAAAAGCGCGACAGATCCTGGGTGATCAGTTCTTTATCTTCCCGGATGCCGATGCCGCAAGGCCTGTCGTTCACCAGCCAGCTGCCGATAACGGTATAGCTGTCGCCGAAGCGCGGCAACGGGCAAAACTGCTGCACGATGGTGCCTTCTTCGCCATAAGGCCCGTCCACGCGGGCGGTTTCCTTGCCGTTTTCGACGATGCGGATATTGGCGCCTTCGCGGGAAAACAGCGGCTTCACCACATAGTGATCCATCGGCGGCGGGTTGTCTTCGGCAAAATAGGCCGGCAGCAGGTTGGGATGCCCCGGGAACATTTCCCATAACATCGGCAGCAGCGCCTTGTTGGAGATAATGCTTTTCCAGGCCGGTTCCAGCCAGCGCACCCCCGCGTCCTCAAGCTTGGTGGAGAAAATCTCCCGCAGCATGAATTCCCACGGATAGAACTTAAACATATTGCCGATCACCCGGTTTTCAGTGTCGGTAAACTGGCCTCTTTCGCCCAGGCCGATTTCCTCGATAAACAGAAAATCATTGGGTAATTCCGCCTCCAGCGCGCAGTCCTGCAGGTACTGCACCGTGCCGCGATCCTCGGTGGTATCCTGGCAGCAGGCAAAATGCAGCAAGCTGAAACCATGCTGCTCCTTGAGCTCCCGGAAGCGTTCGATCAGCTTTTCCTGCAGGCTGTTATATTGGTCGGCCCCGGCCGGCAGCTGGCCGGACTTGATCTGATCCTCAAGCCAAATCCACTGGAAAAAAGCGGCTTCATACAGGGACGAGGGGGTATCGGCGTTATTTTCCAGCAGTTTTGGCGGCTGCCGGCCGTCATAGACTAAATCCAGACGGGAGTAGAGCGAGGGCTGTTGGGTATGCCAGGCGTTGCGCACAAATTGCCAGGTATGCTTGGGGATGCGGAATTTGGCCAGCAGCGCGTCGCTGTCCACCACTTTCGCCACGACTTTCAGGCACATCTGATGCAGCTCGGCGGTCACATCCTCCAGCGTTTCTATCTGCGCCAGCGTAAATTGGTAATACGCATCCTCGCACCAGTAGGGCTCGCCGTACATGGTATGGAACTCAAAACCATATTCGGCGGCTTTTTCGCGCCAGTCCGGGCGTTCGTTCAGGGTAACTCGTTTCATGTCCCGCTTAGCCGCCAATGCTCATGCTGCGACGTGGCGCGGTGCTGCTGCGACGTGGCGCGGTGCTGCTGCTGCGCTGCATGGTGGCGTTCTGTTTCGCCACCGTTTCGCCGAAGCCGCCGCGCGTGACGGTATTGGTGGTCGGCGTCTTGGGCGCCATGGCGGTTTTCGGCACATTCATGCTGCGCCCGGTAGTGGCGGGGCCGTAGTTACGGCCGGTGGCGTCGACAAACTTGCCGTTCGCCGGGCTGTTGGGCGCGCGCGACGTGAACAGCGGCTGCTGCGCATAACCGCCGCCGCCCATCATGCGGCCCATCATATAGCCGGCCATCAGGGGCATCCAGAAACTGCCGCTTTGCTGCGATTCGGCGGCCACGCCGGCCTGGGCGGGGGCCTGGGTACATTGCCCTTCGCCGAATTCGGCGACGCAGTCTTCGCGCGAGGCGTATTTGGGCGCGGTTTTCACCGCCTCTTTCTGCGCGTTGTTAAACGCGGTGGTGCACTGCTCGCTCATGGACGGATTGGCGCGGGTACAGTCATCGCTGTTTTGATACAGCGACACGTTCTCGTCGCTTTTCTCGCAGCCGGCCAGCATAAACACCGCGCCGACCGCCAGCGCGACCGGCGCCATGCGGCAGGCACGCCATTGCTTGCGGAAACTGGCGTGGTTAATGTCTTTTGTCCGTTTCATTATTTTCCTGCTTTATTAACGATTTAACATTCCCGGAGATACGCTCTAAGAATAGGGTAAAAATGCCTAAATAAGAAGCATCGGCGGCGACTGCGGAAACATCTTTACATAGTTATACATAAAGGTGGGATCGCGGCGGAAAGGCGGGATGTCGCCGGAGGGGCCAGGCGGGCGGGCTGCCCGCCTGGAAAACGCTTAATGCCTGAAGGGATTGCGGCCGGTGGCGGAGCTGGAATTAACCGGCGCGGTGGCGCTGACCGTCGCGGCCTGGGAGCGTGTCGCCTGCTCCTGGCTTTGGTTGGCGCGCGGCGCGTTGGCAGTCTGGCTCGGGCTGACGCCTTCGGCCTTGGCGACCTGGGACGGATTTTCCGGCGCCACCTGTTCGGGACTGGTGGCAATCTGCTGGCCGAGGGAAGCGTTAAGCGCCTGGATATCGCCTTCATTCAGGGTGCCGAGGGCCTGTTTCAGGTTCAGCTGATTGATGACATAGGTATAACGCGCATCCGACAGCTGCCGCTTGGCGTTATAGAGCGTGGTGGTGGCGTCCAGCACGTCGACGATGGTGCGGGTGCCCACTTCATAACCGGCTTCGGACGCGTCCAGGGAGCTTTGCGCCGAAATGACCGCCTGTTCATAAGCGTCGATGGAGCTGACGGAGGCGGAAATATTATTAAAGGAAGAACGTACGGTCTGCACCGCGCTGCGATGCGCGCTTTCCAACTGTTCGCTGGCGCTGACGAAACTGTACTGCGCCTGTTTTACCTGCGAGGTCACCGAACCGCCGGAGTAAATCGGCACGTTCAGGCTCAGGCCGATAGAGTTCTGGCCGACACGCCGGTTTGCGTAAGTCGGATCATTATTTGTCCTGGATCCGTTATAATCGGTATTGGTCACCGACGACTCGGCATTCAGGCTCAGGGTCGGGTAATGGCCGGTTTCGTAATAACGGATATTCTCGCGCGCCACATCCTGCGACAGGCGGGCGCTTAACAGGTTCAGGTTACGTGTTTCCGCCTGTTTCAGCAGGCCGGCGATGGGCTGGGGACGTTCAGCCTTGAAGCGCTGCACGTTAAGCGAGGCCAGCTGCGGATAAAAGTTGCCGCTTATCTGGCGCAGGCTTTCCAGCGCGTTGTCCAGCGTGTTGCGGGCGGTGACCTCGTCGGCCAGCACCTGGTCATACTGGGCGCGGGCGTTCTGCACATCGGTAATCGCCACCAGGCCGACGTTAAAACGCTGGGTGGTTTGATCCAGTTCGCGGTAAATCGACTGTTTCTGCGCCTCGGTATAAGACAGCGCGTCAATGGCGCTTAATACGTTAAAATAGGCGGTGGCGGTATTCAGGATTAAGGTCTGCTGGGCGGCCTGGTAAGAGACGTCCTGGACGCCGGCGGTTTTTTCCTGAATGGTCAGCGCGCGCCATTTCGACATATCGAAGATGGTCTGGGTCAGCTGCAGCGACCCGCTGGCAACGCCGGAATTGATGTCTTTGCTATCACGGGCGCCTTGACTATACGTATAATCCGCCCCCAGCCCGAGCTGTGGCAACAACGGACTGCGCGCTTCGTTGATTTTTTCAAATGCCGCGTCGCGATCGGCCGCGGATTGCCGCAGATCCGGGTTGGACAACCGCGCCTGCTGATATACCTGTAGCAGATTTTCTGCCTGACTTAACGCACTGAAGCCGCCGAGGCCGAGTCCGATAAGAAGGGGGAGCAGTTTCTTCATTTGCATTCCTTTTGATACAGCAAAATTGCTATGGTAGCGCTGGCGATAATGAGCCATGAAATAGTGCACGATTCTACCAGAGTCCGCCAGAAGTAGGTGGTGGCTTAATGTGCCATCTTGAATCTGTGGGATAAAATTTATCACAATCCACCTAATTAGCGAGAAAAGTGATTGCCTGACGCCGTCGCTACTGACAAATCATCCCAAAAGGAGTCGTTTCCATGGTTTCGTCCACACCCTCACCGGTAACATTTGGTAAAAATGATGTAGAAATTATTGCACGCGAAACGCTTTACCGTGGATTTTTTTCCCTGGAGTTGTATCGGTTCCGCCATCGCCTGTTTAACGGCGAGATGAGCGGCGAGGTGCGGCGGGAAATTTTAGAGCGCGGACATGCCGTGGTATTGTTACCCTATGATCCGGTGCGAGATGAAGTTGTATTGTTGGAACAAATTCGTATTGCCTCTTATGATAGCAGTCCGACCCCCTGGCTGTTGGAGCTGGTAGCCGGTATGATCGAGCCTGGCGAATCGCACGAACAGGTGGCGCGGCGGGAGTCCATTGAGGAGGCGGGGCTGGACATCGGCCGTTGCAAACTGCTGCTAAGCTATCTGGCAAGTCCGGGCGGCACCAGCGAACGCTTGACGATTATGGCCGGCGAGGTGGACGCGCAGCTGGCCGAAGGTATCCACGGATTGGTGGAAGAAAACGAAGATATCCGTCTTCACGTGGTCAGCCGGGAGCAGGCTTACCGTTGGGTTGAGGAAGGGATTATCGATAACGCGGCCTCCGTCATTGCCCTGCAATGGCTGGCACTACACCATGAATCCTTACGAAAAGAGTGGGCCGATTAATGATCAAGCGCTACACCCCTGATTTTCCTGAAATGATGCGCCTGTGCGAGACCAATTTCGCCCAGCTGCGCCGGCTGTTGCCGCGCACCAACGAGGTGGGGGACGCCATAACCTATCAGGTCAACGGCGCCAGCTATCGCCTGACCATACTGGAGGCGACGCGTTACACCACCCTGGTGCAGATACTCCAGACCGAACCGCTGGTCAGCTACTGGAGCCTGCCGTCCATGAGCGTGCGGCTGTACCGGGACGCCATGGTTGCGGAAGTGTGTTCCAGTCAGCAGATCTATCGTTTCAAGGCAAGGTATGATTACCCTAATAAAAAGTTACACCAACGTGACGAAAAACATCAAATCAACCAATTCCTTGCGGATTGGCTACGCTATTGTTTAGCGTATGGGGCGATGGCGGTTCCCGTTTGTTAGGCAGATTTCAATAACCAAGGATACCCTTTGGAAAGCCTGTTGACACTTCCTGTGGCGAATGGGGCCATTATCAGGATTTTACAGATCACAGACACTCATTTGTTCGCCGGTGAGGATGAGGCGCTGCTCGGGGTGAATACCTACCGTAGCTATTGCGCGGTATTGGACGCGGTTGAAGCTGAACGTCATCATTACGATTTGGTGGTCGCGACAGGTGATTTGGCCCAGGACCATTCCCTTGAGGCCTACCAGCACTTCGCCAGGGGCATTACGCGGTTGCCCGCGCCCTGCGTCTGGTTACCAGGCAATCATGATTACCAGCCGGCAATGGTCAAGGCCTTGGCGGACGGCGGAATATCGCCGTCGAAACATGTGCTGCTCGGCGATCAATGGCAACTGGTGCTGCTTGACAGCCAGGTGTTCGGCGTACCGCACGGCGAACTGAGCGATTATCAGCTTGAATGGCTGGAAAAGGCCCTGGACTCGCAGCCCGAGCGCTATACGCTGCTGCTGCTGCATCACCATCCGTTCGCGTCCGGCTGCATCTGGCTTGACCAGCATAGCCTGCGCAACGCGCATATGCTGGCGGCGACGCTGGCCAGGTTTCCCAGGGTAACCACGCTGCTGTGCGGCCATATACACCAGGAACTGGATGTCGACTGGCAGGGCCGGCGCGTTTTGGCCTCGCCGTCCACCTGCGTGCAGTTCAAACCGCACTGCACCAATTTTACAATCGATTCCGTCGGGCCCGGCTGGCGTTATCTCGATTTGCAACCTGACGGCACGTTGTCGACCGAGGTCCATCGGTTATCCGGCGACGAGTATCTGCCCGACACGGATTCGGAAGGCTATTGATGGCGGTCCTGCTTTATCTCCATGGTTTCAACAGTTCCCCCGCCTCGGCCAAGGCCACGTCTTTCAAGGCCTGGCTCGCCCGGCATCATCCCGATATCGAGATGATCGTCCCGCAGTTGCCGGTGTATCCCGCCGACGCGGCCGACATGATCGAGTCGCTGGTCCTTGACCGGGCCGGCGAACCGCTGGGCATTGTCGGGTCGTCCCTGGGCGGTTATTATGCCACCTGGCTGTCCCAATCCTTTATGCTGCCCGCCGTGGTGGTTAACCCCGCGGTGCGGCCGTTCGAGCTGCTGGCGGAGTTCCTGGGCAAGAATGAGAATCCCTACACCGGCCAACATTATGTGCTAGAGTCTCGCCATGTCTACGACCTGAAGCTGATGCATGTCGACAGGCTGGAATCGCCGGACCTTATCTGGTTGCTGCAGCAAACAGGCGACGAGATCCTTGATTACCGGCAGGCGCAGGAGTATTACACCCACTGCCGCCAGACCGTGGAATCGGGCGGGAATCACGCCTTTGTCGGGTTCGAGCATTTTTTCTCTCCCATAATTGATTTCCTGGGGCTGAATAAAGTCTGAATCGCCGCCGTTTGAGCCGCGCGAATAACGCTTCCCGAGGGGGTGTCCTTTGCGGTAGGCTCTCCAACAATTTGTCACGAAATATACTTTAAGCCATGACTCAATCAAGCTATAACGCCGATGCGATAGAAGTATTAAGCGGACTGGAGCCGGTACGTCGTCGTCCCGGCATGTACACGGACACCACCCGGCCCAACCATCTGGGCCAGGAGGTCATCGACAATAGCGTCGACGAAGCGCTGGCGGGCCATGCCCGGCGTATCGACGTGGTGTTATATGCCGATCAATCCCTGGAAGTGACCGACGACGGCCGCGGCATGCCGGTGGATATCCATACCGAGGAGGGGGTGCCGGCGGTCGAGCTGATTATGTGCCGCCTGCATGCGGGCGGTAAATTCTCCAACAAAAGCTACCAGTTCTCCGGCGGCCTGCACGGTGTGGGTATTTCAGTGGTCAATGCCCTGTCTACCCGGGTGGATGTGACGGTGCGCCGCGACGGCAACATCTACGCCATCGCGTTCGAAAACGGCGATAAGGTCGAGGATCTGTCGGTCATCGGCACCTGCGGCAAACGCAACACCGGCACCAGCGTGCATTTCTGGCCCGATCCGCAGTTCTTCGACAGCCCGCGTTTTTCAGCCTCCCGGCTGGCCCATTTGCTCAAAGCGAAGGCGGTGCTTTGTCCCGGCGTGGAAATAGTCTTTACCGATCAGGTGAATAACACCGAGCACCGCTGGTGCTACGCCTCCGGCCTGACCGACTATCTTAACCAGGCGATCAACGGGCTGATTACCCTGCCCGAGGCGCCGTTTACCGGCGCCTTTGCCAGCGATACCGAAACCGTCGACTGGGCCCTGCTCTGGCTGCCCGAGGGCGGCGAGCTGCTGACCGAAAGCTATGTTAACCTTATCCCCACCCCCCAGGGCGGCACCCATGTCAACGGGCTGCGCCAGGGCCTCCTGGACGCCATGCGCGAGTTTTGCGAATACCGCAATATCCTGCCGCGCGGCGTTAAGCTGTCGGCGGAAGATATCTGGGAGCGCTGCGCCTATGTGCTGTCGGTGAAAATGCAGGATCCGCAGTTTGCCGGCCAGACCAAGGAGCGTTTGTCTTCCCGCCAGTGCGCCGCGTTTGTCTCCGGCGTGGTGAAGGATGCCTTCAGCCTGTGGCTGAATCAAAATACCCAGGTAGCCGAACAGCTGGCGGAACTGGCGGTGGCCAGCGCCCAGCGGCGTTTGCGCGCCTCGAAAAAAGTGGTGCGCAAGAAGTTGACCAGCGGCCCGGCGCTGCCGGGGAAACTGGCGGATTGCACCGCGCAGGATCTGGCGCGCACCGAGCTGTTCCTGGTGGAAGGGGACTCCGCCGGCGGGTCGGCCAAGCAGGCGCGCGATCGGGAATACCAGGCGATCATGCCGCTGAAGGGCAAGATCCTCAACACCTGGGAAGTCTCCTCGGATGAAGTGCTGGCGTCGCAGGAAGTGCATGATATTTCGGTGGCGATCGGCATTGATCCGGACAGCGATGATTTAAGCCAGCTGCGCTACGGCAAGATTTGCATCCTGGCCGATGCCGACTCCGACGGCCTGCATATCGCCACCCTGCTGTGCGCGCTGTTTGTGCGCCATTTCCGCGCGGTGGTGAAGGAAGGCCATGTGTATGTCGCCATGCCGCCGTTGTACCGTATCGATCTGGGCAAGGAAGTGTTTTATGCCCTGGACGAAGGCGAAAAAGCCGGCGTGCTCGAGCAACTGAAACGCAAAAAAGGCACCCCGAACGTGCAGCGCTTTAAAGGGCTGGGGGAAATGAACCCGCTGCAGCTGCGCGAGACCACGCTCGATCCCAACACCCGCCGCCTGGTGCAGCTCACCATCAACGACGAGGATATGCAGCAGACGCTGGCGATGATGGATATGCTGCTGGCGAAAAAACGCTCGGAAGACCGGCGCAACTGGCTGCAGGAAAAAGGCGACGAGGCCGAGATCGAGGTATAGTCCCCTTACGGCAGGGACGCCTGCCGGCGCAAGGCGGCCAGCCGTGCTGGCTGCGCGGATAGCCGCCTGAAACCTCTTGGGCTAACTGGCGGACGCCGCATCCCACAAGGTCATAATCTGGGCAATCGCCCCTTCGATATCGCTCAGGGGTATGCCGTCGCGCGCCAGCGTGGATATCCCCAGCAGGAAGCTGTCAAAAATAACCACCAGGGCCTGCGTACCGGCCTCTTCCCGCAGTTCTCCTGAGCTGATAGCTCTGTTAACACAGTTTCTCAATCCGGTGCGTGTGCGGTTGCGGGAATCGGCAAGCGGTTTGAGCACCGGGTTGTACTCGGGGGAGCCGGCAGACATGACGCCGAGCGCCACCATGCACCCTTTGGGATGCCCGGGTTCGCACTGCATGCGGGCGGAATCCGACAACGCCCGCTCAATGGCCTGGCGAGGCGGCAGTGCCGGATCCCAAAGCGGCTCGGTGACGCGCCCGTGCGTGGCCAGGTAACAGGCCACCGCTTCACGAAAAAGCCCTTCTTTTGAACCAAAGGCGGCATAAAAACTGGGTGCGGTGATGCCGCGGCCGATAGCCGCTTTCAGTTGCGTCAATGACGTTGATTCATAACCATATTCCCAGAACAGATGCATTGCCTGGCGCACGGCTTCGTCGCGATCAAACTGTCTGGGTCGTCCGGTTCGCATGATCTCTCTCCTGCTTCAATAATTTTATACTAATTGATACATAATTGTTTGACAACCTATTCGTTTCACGATATTTGTACTAATCGATATATAAATAAGCCCAAGAGTATACGCGATGAAATCTCAGCCTTCTCCCTCCCGGCGCCAAGACTACCGGCAGCAAAATGAAAGCCTGCCGGTACTCGCGCTGCTGGCCCTCGCCATGACGGGGTTTATATGCATTATGACCGAAACCGTTCCCGCTGGCTTATTACCCGAAATCAGCGCCGGCCTGGGGATCTCGATGTCGCTGGCGGGCCAAATGGTGACCGTATATGCCGCCGGTTCACTGATTGCGGCCATTCCATTGACGCTCGCGACACGCACATGGCCTCGCCGGCACGTGTTGCTGGTAACGATCGCCGGTTTTCTGGCGTTCAATACGCTGACGGCGATGTCGTCCAGCATGATGCTTACGCTGGCGGCGCGCTTTCTGGCGGGGGCTTGCGCCGGTCTCGCCTGGAGCCTGCTGGCCGGCTACGCCCGCCGGATGGTACAGCCGGCATTACAGGGCCGGGCAATGGCCCTGGCGATGGTGGGAACCCCTATTGCGCTTTCCCTTGGCGTGCCGCTGGGTACCTGGCTGGGGAGTGTGCTGGGCTGGCGCCTGACTTTCGCCGTGATGTCCGGCCTGTCCGTCATCCTCATCGTTTGGGTTCTTGCCGCCGTGCCGAACTATCCGGGACAGTCGGATCCGCAACGGATGCAGCTGAAAAAAGTCCTTTTCACGCCGGGCGTAAAACCCGTACTGGCGGTGGTATTACTCTGGATGCTGGCTCATAACATGCTGTATACGTACGTTGCCCCGTTTATCGGTCCGGCCGGTCTGGCCGGCAGCGTCGATCGGGTATTGCTGGCTTTCGGCCTGGCCGCGCTCGGGGGCATCTCCATTACGGGACGCGTTGTCGAACAACATCTGCGCCGGGCGGTGCTGATCTCGTTATCCGTGTTTGCGCTGATATCACTCCTCTTTGGCCTTAATGCCGCCTCACCCCTGATGATCTATGCCGGTGTCGCCGTTTGGGGACTGACGTTCGGCGGCGCCGCCACACTGCTCCAGACCGCGCTGGCCGACGCGGCCGGGGCGGGCGCGGACGTTGCGCTGTCAATGAACGTCGTGGTTTGGAACAGCGCCATTGCCCTTGGCGGGCTTTTCGGCGGACTGCTGCTTGACCATGGGGGCGTACGGTCATTCCCCTGGGTTCTGCTGGCCCTTTTACTGGCAGGCCTTGCCGTCGCCTCCCGCGCCTCCCGGCATGGATTTCCCGCCGGCAGCCGGCAGGACCGCGCCTTGGTTACCGATTAGAAAAATTTGCCGTTGCACGCTGCGGGTTGAACCGCCGGCCAGCGACGCGCGGCAGTACGGCATGGGAGCCCAGGGCGCTTGCGGCTGCCCTCACTGGTGGATTTACCCATTCTTATGTGACGGCAGAGGCCTCGGCCTTCGCCGCCGCCAGTCCGCCGACGGCCGATTTCCTCAATGCCGCCGTCGCTGCGCCAAACCACTGATACAGGGGAACAACAATGGACATTGGATTAATCGGATTAGGCGCAATGGGGAGCGCGATGGCATTGAAACTGGTTGCGGCCGGCCATAGGGTAACAGCCTGGAATCGCTCAGGCAGCCATCTCGAAGGGGTGGACATCATGGCGACGCCGGTTGAGGTATTGCAATCAGAGGTGGTGCTGACGATGCTGTCCGACGATGACGCCATTCGCAGCGTGCTGGTGGATACAAATGCGTTTGCGCATGCAAGACCCGGGCTGGTGCACGTGGTGGCGTCGACTATTTCGGTGGCGTTTGCGCAGGAGTTGGTGACGTATCATCAGCAGGCGGGGATTGCCTATGTGGCCGCGCCGGTATTGGGTCGCCCGGACGTCGCCGCCAAAGGCGAGCTCAATATCCTGGTCGCCGGCGCAGCGGCGGCAATCGACGCCGTTCGGCCGCTGTTGGCGGTTATCGGCAAGCGCGTCTGGGAAATGGGCGAACAGCCGCCCACCGCGCATGCCGCCAAGATTGCCTGCAATATGATGATCACCATGGCGATTGAGGCGATGGCGGAGGCGGTGGTGCTCACCGAGGCTAACGGCCTGGCGCGCGATCGCTTTTTCGAGCTGATCCTCGGCACCCTGTTTGGCAGCCGTTCCTACCAGCTGTACGCGGCCAATATCGCGCAAGAACGTTACGAGCCCGGCTTCAAGGCTTCACTCGGCCTTAAAGATTTGCGCCTGGCCCGGGAGGCGGCCGAACAGCTGGGGCGGCAACTCCCCATGCTTGCCGCCATTCATCGGCAGATGGGCGATGCCGTGGCCGCAGGCCATGGGGGGCGGGATTGGTCGGTGGTGGCGGATTTCACCATCAACAGACAAAGGGATGAACCTGACTTTCCCCGGTAGTCCTTGTTGTATACCCTGGGGAAAGAGTCTGCTCACGCCATGTTGCCGTTGCATTACCCCGATGTTACTATTTAGCTATCAAGACATGCGGATGGTTAAACGGCTAAAAATCACGTTGACCCTTATCGCCCGCGGCAGGAGAACGGACAGGTATGGCAGAGAATCAGCAGTTGGCCGCATTGGTGGACGCGTGCCATTGGATCGGCGCCAAAGGATGGAGCCCGGCTACCGGCGGCAATATGTCGGTGCGCGCGCAGGCGGGGCAGTGCCTTATCAGCGAATCCGGCAAGGATAAGGGACGGCTGCGCGCGCAGGATTTCCTGCCGGTGGATATCGCCACCAACCAGGTGCTGGACGCGCGCATACCCTCCGCCGAGACCGGGTTGCACACCCTGGTGTACCGTTGTTTTCCGGCGGCCGGGGCCATTTTGCATACCCATTCGGTGAATGCCACCGTGCTGTCGCGCCTTGAGGCCGGCCAGGCGCTGCTGCTAACGGGCTACGAGATGCAAAAATCCCTCGACGGCGTCGCCAGCCACCTGGAACAGGTGGCCGTGCCGATTTTCGATAACGATCAGGATATCCCGGCGCTGGCGGCCCGGGTGGCGGCCCATCACGAGGCTACCCCGTTGCGCCACGGCTTTCTGGTGCGCGGCCACGGCCTCTACTGCTGGGGGCGCGATGTCTTCGAGGCGCGGCGCCATCTGGAAGGGCTGGAGTTCTTGTTCCAGTGCGAGCTGCTGCGCCGCCAGCTGGAGGCAAAATGATCAGGGCCATCGTCACCGATATCGAAGGCACCACCAGCGATATCCGTTTTGTCCATCAGGTGCTGTTTCCCTACGCGCGCGAACGGCTGGCGGGCTATGTGCGCCGGCATGCCGCCGGGAAAGACGTGGCGCGGGCATTGGCGGCATTACGGCGGGAAATCAACCGGCCCGAGGCCGATACCGAGGCGCTTATCGCCACGCTGTTCGGTTTTATGGATGAAGACCGCAAGTCCACCGCCCTGAAAACCCTACAGGGCATGATCTGGCGCGAGGGCTACCAGGAGGGCGATTTTCTCGGCCACCTTTATCCCGATGTGGCGCCCAGACTGGCCGAATGGCGGCGGCAGGGGCTGGGGCTGTATGTGTACTCCTCCGGTTCGGTGGAGGCCCAGCAATTACTGTTCGGCCACAGCGAGGCCGGGGACCTGCGCCCGCTGTTCGATGGCTATTTTGATACCCGCATCGGCGCCAAACGGGAGACGGCGTCCTATCGCGCCATTTCCCGCGAGCTGCGGCTGCCGCCCGGCGAGCTGCTGTTCCTGTCCGATATCGGGCAAGAGCTGGCGGCGGCGCGCGCGGCGGGCTGGCGGGTGTGCCAGCTGGTGCGCGACGAGGCGGATCCGCAGCAGCATTACCCCCAGGTTAACCGGTTTGACCAGATTGACTTACAGGAGATCGCCCAATGAGCGCGTTAACGATTTTCAGCGATACCCATGCCGGCCAGCCGGTGTGGCAAAGCCGCGACGCCGAGGCCATCCGCCGGCAGCTTAACGACATCGGCGTTCGTTTTGAGCGCTGGCAGGCCGACCGTGAACTGGAGCGGGATCCGGCTCCGGCGGCGGTGATCGCCGCCTATCAGCCGGCCATCGACCGGCTGGTGGCGGAGAAAGGCTATCAGAGCTGGGATGTGATCAGCATGCGCGCCGATCATCCGGAGCGCGAGCAGCTGCGGGCAAAATTCCTGGCGGAACACACCCACGGCGAAGACGAGGTGCGCTTTTTTGTCGAGGGCGCCGGTTTGTTTTGCCTGCATCTGCATGGAAAAATCTGGCAGATCCTGTGTGAGAAGAACGATCTTATCTCGGTGCCCGCCGGCACGCCCCATTGGTTTGATATGGGAAGCGCCCCGCATTTCACCGCCATCCGGGTTTTTGACAACCCGGAAGGATGGGTGGCCAGGTTTACCGGCGATGCCATCGCCGACCGTTATCCGCGCCTGGAGAGATAAGCGGCCGCATCAATGCCCGGCATCCGGTCGGGGCATCCCGCGCCGGATGCCGCTATGGCCGCCCGGTTGATTACCGGCCGGCGTGAGCGATGGCGTTCCGGTAGACGGCGGCTTCGCGCCGGTGCTAGCACGCCAGCGGGCGGCGGAAGATGCCTGCCTGCGCCTGCCCGGGCGTCACCACGCCGGTATCCAGCACCCAGGCGCTGATAAGCGCGGCGGGAGTGACATCAAACGCCGGATTATAGACATCGGCGTTTTGCGGTGCCCATTGGCAACTGCCGAAGCTGCCGGCTACCCCGGTGACCTCGCTTGCCGCCCGCTGCTCAATGGGAATGGCGTCCCCGTCGGGGCACGCGGGATCGTGGGTAGTGTGAGGCGCGGCGACATAAAAGGGGATGTCGTGGAAGCGCGCCAGCACCGCCAGGCTATAAGTGCCGATTTTATTGGCCACGTCGCCGTTGGCGGCAATCCGGTCCGCGCCGACCCAAACGGCGTCCACTTCCCGCCGCGCCATCAGGCCGGCGGCCATGGCGTCGCAAATCAGCGTATAGGGTATGGCCTGTTCTCCCAGCTCCCAGGCGGTCAGGCGCGCGCCCTGCAGCAGCGGACGGGTTTCATCCACCCAGACCTTTTGTACCTTGCCCTGCGCGGCGGCCACGCTTATCACGCCAAGGGCGGTGCCGATGCCGGCGGTGGCCAGGCCGCCGGTATTGCAATGGGTCAGCAGGCGGCTGCCGGGGCGCACCAGCGCCGCGCCGTGGCCGGCAATGGCCGCGCACAGCGAGCGGTCCTCTTCCACCAGGCGCAACGCCTCCGCCGCCATGGCGGCGGCATAAGCCTCCTGCTCCAGCGCCAGACGCATTCGCGCCAGATTATTCATCAGGTTAACCGCCGTGGGCCGCGCCGCGCCTAAAGCGGCAAGGGATTGCGCCAGCTGCGGGCGCGCCATGCCGCTTTCCGCCAGCAGCGCCAGCAGCAGGCTGGCGGACAGGCCGATCAGCGGCGCGCCGCGTACCCGGAGCGTGCGGATATGATCGATAAGATCCGCCGCGGTATCGGTGGCGCACCAGTTTTGCCGCTGCGGCAGCGCCTGCTGGTCCAGAATCCACAAACGGCCGTCGCGCACGCGCATGCTGGCGGTGTTAAGATTTTGCATCGATCGTTAAGACCCTTTTAGGTTATTGCAACTTAATGGCTATTCTGCCAACATGACGGGAAGATGTATAGACGTCTACATGCTTTTACGCCTTTACGGCCTTAATTCCCTTTGTATGAGGTGCGCCTTGTCTGTTTACCATACCCTCACCGCCGCCGACGCCGTGGATTATGCCCGCCATTATGCCGGCGTGGATCAACCGGATGCCCTGGTGGCCGCCGAAGAGGTCGGGGACGGCAACCTGAACCTGGTATTTAAAATCCTGGACAGCCAGGGCGTCAGCCGGGTCATCGTCAAGCAGGCGCTGCCTTATGTGCGCTGCGTCGGCGAATCATGGCCGCTGACGCTCGATCGCGCCAGGATCGAAGCGGAAACCCTGCTCATCCACGGGGCGTTCTGCCCGCGGCACACGGTGCGCATCCTGCACCACGACGCGGACCTGGCGGTGATGATTCAGGAAGATCTCTCCGACCATAGCATCTGGCGCCGTGAACTGATCAACGGCGCTGTTTATCCCCAGGCCGCCGGCCAGCTGGGCGAATATCTGGCGCAGGCGCTATTCCATACCTCGGATTTTTACCAGCGTCCCCAGCACAAAAAAGCGGAGGTCAGCCGTTTCACTAATCCGGAGATGTGCCAGATCACCGAAGATCTGTTTTTTACCGATCCTTATATCACCCATGAGCGCAATGCATTCCCGCCGTCGCTTACGGACGAGGTGGCGGCGATACAGGGCGACAGCGCGCTGAAGGCGGCGGTGGCGGGTTTAAAGCATCGCTTCCTCAGCCAGGCACAGGCGTTGCTGCACGGCGATGTCCACAGCGGGTCGATCTTTGTCGCCGCAGGCCGGCTAAAAGTAATAGACGCCGAGTTCGGCTATTACGGCCCGATGGGGTTTGATCTCGGCACCGCCATGGGCAACCTGCTGCTCAATTACTGCGGCCTGCCGGGGCTGCTGGCCCTGCGCGAGGCGGCGGACGCCCGCGAGCAGCGCCTTAGGGACGTGCGCGCGCTGTGGCAGGCGTTCGCCGAAGGGTTCCTGGGTCTGGCTGTTGAAAAAAGCCGGGATATCATGCTGGCCGAGCCCGGCTATGCGCGGCGGTTCCTGCAGCAGGTCTGGACGGATGCGGTGGGATATTGCGGCACCGAGCTAATCCGGCGCACTATCGGTTTTGCCCATGTCGCGGATTTGGATACCATCACCGACGAAGCAATGCGCCATCAATGCCAGCGCCAGGCGCTGAGCCTGGGCAAAACGCTGATTCTGGCGGCGGCGCATATTCCCGATGTCGACGCGCTGCTGGCCCGCATCAGGCAGAACGGCTGAGCCGCCGGACCGGGCCGCCGCAATGATGCGTATTTTTTCTTGCGGGTGGCCTGCATTCCTGTTTTCTTCTTCTATACTGATATAACGATTTCATCGACTTAAGCGCTAAACGATGACAACCCAAACGAGAAGGAAAAGGGAATGAAAATTTTTCTGTGGATTATTGCGATTATCTTTATTGTTGGTCTGTTAACCCTCACCGGCGTGTTCAAATTAATCTTCTGAGTTTTTTCCCGCTATTGCTGTGCGGCGTTCGCGGACCCAGCCCGCGAACGCCCGCTGGTACTTTATCCTCAGCCCAAATATTCGATAATCGACAGCCCGGCGTTGTAATCCGTGGCGTAGATAATGCCCTGGGCATCCACAAAGACATCGCAGGACTGTATGACCTTCGGCCTGCCGGGGCGTTTATCCATTAGCGTCGCCGGCGGCGCGGGCACCAGCGCGCCGGTTTCCCGCGGATGATAGGGATCGCTGATATCATAGGCGCGTATCCCGGCATTCTGGTAAGTGGCGAAAATCAGCGTCGAGCTGATAAAACTGCCCGGACGGTTTTCATGCAGGTTATGCGGACCGAAATGCGCGCCTTTACGCACGTAATCCGCTTCGTTTGGCTGCGGGAAGGTGGCGATGCTCACCGGGTTCGCCGGCGCGCGGATATCAAAGACCCAAATCAGTTTCTCGCCGTCTTCCTGGTTATCCAGCACCGCTTCGTCCAGCACGATCAGCAGATCCCGGTCCGGCAGGGGCAGGGCGGTATGGGTGCCGCCGCCAAACGGCGGACTCCAGTTGCGGTGGCTTATCAATGCCGGTCGCGTGCGATCGCTGACATCCAGCAGTGTCAGGCCGCCGTCGCGCCAGCTGCCGTAGGCGGTATCGCCGCTGACAATGGCATGGTGCAGCGCATAGCGTTTGCCCTGTGGCCAATCCGGCTGTTCGCCGCCGGCGGTGTGCATGCCCGGCAGCCAGTATTTTCCCGCTACCGCGGGACGGGCGGGATCGGCCAAATCGATGGTCAGGAAAATATAATCGCTGTAGCCGTCCAACAGGGCCGACACATACGCCCAGCGCCCGCCCGCATACCAGATGCGGTGAATGCCGATGCCGTCCAGGGATAAAAAGCTGATTTCCCGCGGCCTGTCGGGAACGCTGATATCAAAAATGCGTAAACCGGCGCTCCAGTCGCGATCCGCCGGGCCTTGGCTCACGGTATCGTTGACCTGGCGGGTGTAATAGACTTTTTCATCGGCAAAACGCGCGTCGGCAAACAAATCGCGCGCATTAATCACCAGCAGCAGGTCGTCATGGGCCTGCAAATGCACGTTCCAGGTACCGGGCGGCGCGGCGATAAAACCGGCGGGTTTCGGATGCTTGACATCGCGCACATCCACAATGGATACGCCTTGCGACACCATATGCCCAATGTAGGCGTAGCCCCGGTGCACCATGACCTGCACGCCGTCGGGTCTACCCCCTTGGTCGCTATGGCTGAGCAGCCGCATATTGCGGCTGTATTCCGGGACGGGGAGTTGCTTATCTGCCATCGGTATGCCCTTATTTTTTGGCGTGAACGGCTTCAAGGGTGGCAAACCAGGGCGCGACAAAGTCGTCCGCCCGGCCCCAGCCCGGGATAATGGTCGCCAGCGACGCCATATTCACCGTCCCCGGCTGGCTGGCCAGCAGCGCCTGGGGGATAACGGCGGCGCGGAATTCATAGGTCGCGGGCGTCGGCGCGCCGGCTATTTTATTGGCCACCAGGCGCAGGTTGATTTTGCCGATAAGCTTTGGATCCACCGCCACGCTGACCTTCCAGGGGCTGTCCGATTCACGCATCAATTGCAGATCCTGGTTGGAAATGTCGATGCTGTACAGCTTGATTTCGGTTCGGCCGTTTTCCTTGAGCGCCTTATAGGCTCCCTGGCTAAAGGCGTCCCAGGTGCCCCAGATAGCGTCGATTTTACCTTTGGGATATTTGGCCAGCACCGCGCCGACCTTATTGGCGGTATCGCCCTGCACATCCGACGACACCGCGCCGATGGATTCCAGCTCATGAATGCCGGGATTGTCCTGCAGCAGGGCTTTATAGGCCGCCTGGCGCCGCTCCATGGGCGGGAAGCCGGCCACCCATAATTTAATGATATTGGCCTTGCCGTTGAAGTCCTTGATCAACTGCCCGAAGGATTCCCTGGTCAGGGATGCGTCATCCTGCTGGGTGACGGTTACGCCCGGCACCACGTCGTTAACCGCCGTATCGAATACCGACACCGCTATACCGCTGGCGGTGATGCGTTTGACCAGCTCGGTGGAATAAGGATCCCGTCCCTGGGACAGGATAATGCCGTCGTATTTCTGGGTAATGGCCTGGTTAACAAAATCCTGGAACCGGGCATCGTCGCCGTTGCTTAAAAAGGTACTGACCTTAAAACCCAGCTTTTTCCCCTCCTCGATGACCCCCGAGACAAACTGTGTAGTATTGTCATCCGATCCCAGGTTGCGGATGACCGCGATGCGGATGGGACCGTTATGCTGGGCGATGGCGGCGGGCACGGGCGCGGGCGCGGCGGCGAAGGCTGGCAGGCCTGCCAGCAGGCCCAGCGCCAGCAGCGGGGAGAATAATTTTTTCATCAACGGCTCCATGAGGGTAAATAGGATAAGCGTGGGCGCCGGGGCATAAGATAGAAGCCTGTATGTCTGGATGTCTATTCGGCCCGGCATTGCATCATAGCCAGCGCGCGCGTAATAAGAAATGTTTTCCGTTATGACTTTTTGGCAGATGTTATGCCATTTCGTGTGTTTGGGGATGATTGGCGTGCGGTGGGCCACCCAGGGGATAAAAACGCGGCGTATCATCGGACTACGCCGCGCAGAAGTGATGCCGGTCAGGCGTTCGCCGCCGCCTGCTGCCGGCGGTGCTGTTTTTCACCGAACATGGTCAGCGCCAGCAACAGCACGGCCAGGACGCAGCCGCCGATCATTATCATAAATCCGCCGTCCCAGCCGAAATAGTCCACCGTATAGCCGACCACGGAGCTGGCCGCCACCGAGCCGCCAAGATAGCCGAACAGGCCGGTAAAACCGGCGGCGGTGCCGGCGGCTTTTTTCGGCGCCAGCTCCAGGGCGTGCAGCCCTATCAGCATCACCGGACCGTAAATCAGGAAGCCAATCATCAGCATGCACAGCATATCCACGCCGGGATTGCCCACCGGATTAAGCCAGTACACTACCGTTGCGAGCGTGACCAGCACCATGAAAAACATCCCGGTGGCGCCGCGATTGCCCCTGAAAACTTTATCGGACATCCAGCCGCACAGCAGCGTGCCGGGAATACCGGCATATTCATAACAGAAATAGGTCCAGGAGGATTTATCCAGCGTGAAGTGCTTTACCTCCTTAAGGTAGGTCGGCGACCAGTCGAGAATGCCGTAGCGCAGCAGGTAAATAAACACGTTGGCCAGGGCGATATACCACAGCAGCTTATTGGGGAAGACATATTTTTGCAGGATCTGCCGTGTGGTCAGCTCCTGTTCGGCGGCGTGTTTATCATATTCCGGCGGGTAGTCGTTTTTGTATTCCTCTATCGGCGGCAGCCCGCAGGACTGGGGCGTGTCGCGCATCAGCGCGTAGGCGACCACCGCCACGACGATGGCGGCCACGGCCGGCATATACAGGGCGCTGTGCCAGTCGTTAAACCAAATCATGCCCAGCAGCAGCAGCAGCGGCGGAATGCCGCCGCCCACGTTGTGGGCGCAATTCCATACCGAGACGATGGTCCCGCGCTCCTTATGGGACCACCAATGCACCATGACGCGCCCGCACGGGGGCCAGCCCATGCCCTGGAACCAGCCGCAGGCAAACAGCAGCGCGAACATAATGGCGATGCTGGAGGTCGCCCAGGGCACGAGCCCCATAAACAGCATCACCGCGGCGGCCAGTAACAGCCCGGCCGGCAGGAATACCCGGGGATTGGACCGATCCGACACCGAACCCATGACGAATTTGGATATGCCGTAGGCAATGGAAATGGCTGAGAAGGCAACGCCCAGGTCGCCATGGCTATAGCCTTGCTCAACCAGGTAAGGCATCGCCAGCGCAAAATTTTTACGCACCAAATAATACGCGGCGTAGCCGAAAAAAATACCTAAAAACAGCTGCCGGCGCAGGCGGCGGTAAAGGGGATCAACCCGTTGATCGGGTACGCGGGGCTGATGGGCGGCGGGTTTGAACAAACGTAGCATTTCGTCTCCGGTGATGTTGAAAAAATGACCTGCCTATACTTTTATTCAGGCAACCGAAGTATGGCCGGAGCGGCGGGGCAAAGTCGCGCATGGGCCACGTATTACGCGACCCGCGTCGGGAGGGATATTCCGTTTTTGATAGAATGCTGCGGGAATCTGATAGAAACACTTACATTAATAGGGTTATGCCGCCGGTCTGCCCGGCGCGCGACGGCAACACCACCTTGCGTCAGCGGCGCTGGATATAGGTGATGGCCAGCGCCGCGGCCAGCACCAGGCCCTTGATGATATCCATCGCATAGTAGGGTACCGACATCATGACCAGGCCGTTTTGCAATACGCCCAGGATCACCGCGCCCACCAGCGTGCCCAAGGCGTTGGGTTTGCCGGATCCCGCCAGGGAAAAGCCAATATACGCCGCGGCCACCGCGTCCATCAGGTAGCCGCCTCCGGCGTTCACCTGGGAAGACCCGATGCGCGAGGCCAGTAAAATGCCGCCCAGCGCGGCAAGCCACGATGAGATAACGTAGGCGAGGATGCGGTAACGCGCGGTACGGATGCCGGCCAGCCGCGCCGCTTCCGGATTGCCGCCGATGGCGTACATCCGGCGCCCGTGCTTGGTCAGGGATAAACCGAGCTGCACCACCACCGTGACCGCCAGCATGATAATCACGATGACCGGCACCTGGCCCAGGGTGGAAAACACCGCCGGAATCTC
The DNA here is from genome assembly GCF_046352915.1 of Sodalis sp. C49. Taxonomy (NCBI): domain Bacteria; kingdom Pseudomonadati; phylum Pseudomonadota; class Gammaproteobacteria; order Enterobacterales; family Bruguierivoracaceae; genus Sodalis; species Sodalis sp. C49. The sequence continues at coordinate 4,423,794 of NZ_CP163303.1, forward strand.
GCCTTCCGCCATATCGCCCCCCGGCAGCACCATATTTTGCGTGATGGAGCCGCCGAAGCTGTAGGTCATCGCGACGCCCTGCACCACAAACAGCGATCCCAGGGTCGCCAGCATATCGGGGATTTTCAGCACCACGATCAGAAAGGCGTTGAACAGTCCCACCAGCGTACAGGCGGCCAGGGTCAGCACTATCGCCTGCGTGGTCTCCAGGCCATGCCAGACAAACATCGACATCACCAGCGCGTTGGCAAGCGACGCGGTCGACCCCACCGACAGGTCGAAACCGCCCACCGCCAGCGACAGGGAGACGCCGATGGCAATCACGGTGACAATGGCGATGGAGCGCAGGATATTGACGATATTATTGGGATCGAGAAAGTTATCCGAGGCCAGGCCGAACAGCGCCACCAGCGCCACTACCGTCAGCAGCATCCCCCAACGGTATAAAAATTCAAACAAACGGTGGCGCCAGGGTAGCGCGCCAGCCTTTACGAACAGGTTGTTGCTCACGGGAGCGTACCTCCGGTTGAATATAACAACAGGGTTTCCTCATCCGTGGCGCGCGCGTCCAGCTGCGCCACGATACGGCCGTCCCACATCACGCAAATCCGATCGCACAGGCCCAGCAGCTCGGAAAACTCGCCCGAGGCATAGATAATGCCCTTGCCCTGGCGCGCCAGGCCGTCAATCAGCACAAACAGATCCTGCCTGGCCTTGATATCCACGCCTTTGGTCGGTTCGTCGAAGATCAGCACCTCGGCGTGGCCGCGCAGCCATTTGCCGATGGCCACTTTTTGCTGGTTGCCGCCCGACAGGCGCAGCAATTGTTGATCCAGTCCGCTGGCGCGAATGCCCAGGCGATCCACCACCTGCTGCGCGAAGCGCCGCGCCCGGCCGGCGCTGAACCAGCCCCAGCGGGTAAACGTATCATCTGCGCAGACGCTCAGATTCATGGGGATATTTTCGTGGATAAAGATGCCCTCTTTGCGCCGTTCCTCCGGCACCAGGGCTAGCCCCCGCCTTACCGCGTCATAAGGCGTCGTCGGGCGCCAGGGTTTACCGTTCAGTTCGCCGTAGGCGACGCCGGCGGCCGAGGCGCCGAACAACGCCTTGCACAGCTCGGTTTTACCGGCGCCGGCCAGGCCGGCTATCCCCAGGATTTCACCCCGGCGAAGCGAAAGGGAAATATCGCGCAGCAGGCTTTCATCGTGCAGTCCCTCCACCCGCAGCAGGATCGGGCTGGCGGCGGACGGACGCGGCGGCGGGAAAATAGCGTCCAGGGGATGGCCGAGCATTTTTTCAATGATATGCGCGCTGGTCAAACCGGCCATGGGGCCGTCGCCGACCCGCCTGCCGTCGCGCAGCACCGTTAACCTATCGCAGATTTGCGCCAGTTCGTGGATGCGGTGGGAAATAAACACCACGCCGATGCCTTCCGCCTGCAAACGTCGGGTCACCGCAAACAGCCGCTCGCTTTCGGCAAGATCGAGCGGCGCGGTGGGCTCGTCGAGGATCAGGAAACGGCAGCGGTGGGACAACGCCCGCGCCAGCAGGATGTGCTGTTTTTCCGCCAGCGTGCAACGGCCGACGGGCAGGCGCACGTCAAGATTGACCTCCAGCTGCGTGAGCAGCGCCTGCGCCTGCCGGTAGAGCCGGGGCCAGTGGCACAGCTGGCCGCGTTCCGCCAGCCTGTCCAGCATGATATTTTCCCCCACCGTCAGCGTCGGCACCAGCGCCACATCCACTTCCTGCTGCACCAGATGGATCCCCTGCAGCTTGGCCTGGCGCGGCGAGCGCAGATCCACCGGTTCGCCGTCTATCAGGATCTCGCCCTGGTAATGGGCGTGGGTGCCGGACAGGATGGCCATCAGTGTGGATTTGCCGGCGCCGTTAGCGCCGATCAACGCGTGCACCGAGCCGCCTTCTAGGGTGAAGTCGACCTGGTCCAATGCCCTGAAACCGGCGAAGGCAATGGAAATATGACGCATTTCCAGGCGGGACGTCTCTTTGGGCCTGGGTGTAGACATGAGCACGGGGATTTTTTCCGACACGCCATAAAGGACCGTTATTCCATAATGACGGAATATTTCATCAACAGGGGTGTTTTGGCAATAACGGAAAAAGCATAAGCTACATAAAAACGGTCTTGATCTTTATCCCTGCCGACGCGCTGACGCCCTTGAATCCCCCATGGGCGGGGCAGAGGGCAAACATTGATGGACCGGCGAGGAGATAATCCGGCAGTTGCCCCGCATCGCAGGTCACTGCCGGCCTGGTATTATCGGTGACAGCCGCGCGGGGCTGCCCGGCAAAAATCAATCGGTGCGTCTTTCCAGAATATGGAAAGTCACGTCCATGACGTCGTTGCGGATATGAGCGCGGTGATCGTCCATATGCTGCGCCTGCTGGTGCTGCTCGAGATGACGGATGCTTTTCCACTGCTCCAGCATGAAAATGGAGTCGGGGGCGGTTTTGCGCCAGGGCACCTGCGCCTTATAGTCGGTGAGCAAGGTATATTCGCTGCAACCGTCTTCCGCCAGAACGTTGGGCCGGAGTGCCTGGATGGCGGCTAAAACCGCTTCTCTTCGTCCCGGTTTCACTTTGATTTCTGCAATTACCGTGATCATCGATTCCTCAGTTTTTGGATGGGTAGTTCGGGTCGACACTAGTTAACCAAAGACGCGGCCGAGATGCTCGCGATATTTTATGATATCCCGCTCAATTTGCGGTTGTTTTATGACATCGTTACAGATAAAGGTCGGCAGCATCGACATGCCGAGGAACTGGTTGGCTTTATGGAACGGCAGGTAAACCCCGTCCACGCCCACGCCCTCGAAAAACTGATCCGGGTCCGTGAAGGCCTCAAGCGGAGCGTTCCAGGTCAGCGACAGCATATAGCCTTTGCCTTGGATCAGGCCGCCGGACCCGTATTTTTTCGTGCTGTCCGAACGCGTGCGCCCGTCACTGGCATACAGGCGCCCGTAACCGACGGTAAAAACCTCGTCGATATATTTTTTCAGGATCCAGGGCTGTCCCATCCACCAGCCGGGCATCTGGTAAATGACCGCGTCCGCCCAAAGATAATTGTCCACCTCGCGTTCACTGTCGTAACCCTGGTCCACCACCGTCACGCGGGTGTTCAGGCCAGCCTCCGTCAGGAACGTGGCGGCCACGTCGGCCATGGTGTTGTTTAAGGCGCCCTCGGAGTGGGCGAATTTTTTACCTGCGTTAATAATAAAGACGTTTTTCATTTTATCCTGCCTTAAATAGATTGAACGGCAGTGTAGCCCGCGCGGACAAAATGAAACAGGGCGCCTGACGCACAACATTTTTGTCCGCGGCGCAATAAAGCCGCGCCATCAAGCCCTGTGACAGCCGGGGGCCGGATAGGGTAGTATCATGGACTATTACCACCAAACCAAAGGGTATGGCTAGCTACCCAGACCATACCGCGGTGAGAGGAAACAACAATCAATGAGTGATTTGGCTCATGACGGCGCGGAAAGCCTGGCGCTGCATACATTTACCGAGAATGCCTACCTTAACTATTCCATGTACGTCATCATGGATCGCGCGCTGCCGTTTATCGGCGACGGCCTCAAGCCGGTACAGCGCCGTATTGTCTATGCCATGTCGGAGCTGGGGCTAAACGCCAACGCCAAATATAAAAAGTCGGCCCGTACCGTAGGCGATGTGCTGGGTAAATATCATCCCCACGGCGACAGCGCCTGCTATGAAGCCATGGTGCTGATGGCGCAGCCGTTTTCCTATCGTTATCCGCTGGTGGACGGCCAGGGCAACTGGGGGGCGCCGGACGATCCCAAGTCTTTCGCCGCCATGCGTTACACCGAGTCCCGGCTGTCCAAATACGCCGAGCTGCTGCTCGGCGAGCTCGGCCAGGGCACCGTGGATTACGCCCCTAATTTCGACGGCACGCTGCAGGAGCCGAAAACCCTGCCGGCGCGGCTGCCCAATATCCTGCTTAACGGCACCACCGGCATCGCCGTCGGCATGGCCACGGATATCCCGCCGCATAATGTCAGCGAGGTCGGCGCCGCGATTATCGCGCTGCTGGACAATCCGAAAACCACCCTTGAGCAGTTGCTGGACCATGTCAAGGGGCCTGATTATCCCACCGAGGCGGAAATCATTACCCCGCGCGAGGATATCCGCAAAATCTACCAAAGCGGACGCGGATCGGTGCGCATGCGCGCCCTGTGGAAAATCGAGGACGGCGAGGCGGTGATTACCGCGCTGCCGCACCAGGTGTCCGGCGCCAAGGTGCTGGAACAAATCGCCGCCCAGATGCGGGCGAAGAAGCTGCCGATGGTGGAGGATCTGCGCGACGAGTCGGATCATGAAAATCCCACCCGTCTGGTGGTGGTGCCGCGTTCCAACCGGGTCGACCTGGAGGCGGTGATGCATCATCTGTTCGCCACCACCGATCTGGAGCGCAGCTACCGCATCAACATGAACATGATTGGTCTTGACGCCCGTCCGGCGGTCAAGAACCTGCTGGAAATCCTCACCGAATGGCTGGTGTATCGCCGCGACACGGTGCGCCGCCGCCTGAACTACCGGCTGGAAAAAGTGCTGCGCCGCCTGCATATCCTGCAGGGGCTGCTGGTGGCCTACCTTAACCTGGATGAGGTCATCCATATCATCCGCACCGAGGATGAGCCGAAACAGCAATTGATGCAGCGCTTTGCGCTCAGCGAGACCCAGGCCGACGCCATCCTGGAATTAAAGTTGCGCCATTTGGCTAAACTCGAAGAGATGAAAATCCGCGGTGAGCAGGCGGAGCTGGAAAAAGAGCGCGAAAAGCTGCAGGGCATCCTGGCCTCCGAGCGCAAGCTGAGCAATCTGCTGAAGAAAGAGATCGAGGCGGACATCGCCGCCTACGGCGATCCCCGCCGCTCGCCGCTGGTTGAGCGCGGCGAGGCCAGGGCGCTGAGCGAAAACGAATTGACGCCGTCGGAACCGGTGACCATCATCCTGTCCACCATGGGATGGGTGCGCAGCGCCAAGGGGCACGATATCGATCCCAGCGCGCTGAACTATAAATCCGGCGACAACTTCCTTTCCGCCGCCCGCGGCAAAAGCAACCAGCCGGTGGTGTTTATCGATTCCACGGGGCGCAGCTACGCGCTGGAGCCGTCCGTGCTGCCATCGGCCAGAGGGCAGGGAGAGCCGTTAACCGGCAAGCTGACGCTGCCGCCCGGCGCTACCGTCGAGCAGATGCTGACCGGCACCGACCAGCAGAAACTGCTGCTGGCCTCCGATGCCGGATACGGGTTCGTCTGCACCTTCGACGATCTGGTGGCCCGCAACCGCGCCGGCAAGGTGATGCTGACCCTGCCGGAAAACGCCCGGGTCATGCCGCCGCTCTGGGTGAATGATGAGATCGAGCAATTGCTGATGGTGATTACCGAGGCGGGACGGCTGCTGCTGTTCCCGGTAAGCGATCTCCCGCAGCTTACCAAGGGCAAAGGCAATAAAATTGTCTCGATTGCCGCGGCCGACGCGGCCGCCGGCAAAGATCGCCTGGTCTGGATGCTGCTGTTGTCCACCAAGGGATCGGCTACGCTATATGTCGGCAAACGCAAATTAACCCTGCGACCGGAGGACTTGCAAAAATATCGCGCCGAACGGGGACGGAAAGGAACGCTACTGCCCCGCGGCCTGCAGCGTATCGACCGCATTGAGATAGACGACCCGCTGGCCGCGGCCGATCCTGGCCAGGCCGCGCTGCCGGACCAGTAGCGGTCCGGCCGTTGGGCCCGCGCTTTTCCGCCGGGCCCCCGGCGGCGTTGAGGTCAGCCGGCCGCGGTTTGACTTAAATGTTATCAGCGCCGTACGGGGAATAACCGTGTATTTTGTCATGAAGCCGGTATACTAGCGGCGGCTGATGGTTAAGAGGTTAATATGCTAGCGATTATTCGTACCATTGTGGTGGTGCTGCTTTCTATTTGTATTTGCGTATTTGGCTTGATTTATTGTCTGTTCAGCCCGAGAAACCCACGTCATGTCGCCACTTTCGGCCGGATGTTCGGGCGAATGGCTCCCATCCTCGGCCTGAAGGTCGAACTGCGTTACCCCCAAACGCTGGTGACCCGGCAAAACTGCATCTATATCGCCAATCATCAAAATAATTATGACATGGTGACCGCCGCGAGCATGGTGCAGCCGCGCACGGTGACGGTGGGTAAAAAAAGCCTGCTGTGGATTCCCTTTTTCGGCCAGCTTTACTGGCTGACGGGCAATCTGCTTATCGATCGCGAAAACCGTTCGCGCGCCCACGGCACCATTGCTGAAATCGTTAAGCAGATAAAGAAAAAAAACATATCCATCTGGATGTTCCCGGAGGGCACCCGCAGCCGGGGCCGCGGGCTGCTGCCGTTTAAAATGGGCGCGTTCCACGCGGCCATCGCCGCCGGGGTGCCGGTGGTGCCGATTTGCGTCTCCAATACGTCCAACGGTAAGATCAGGCTGAACCGCTGGAACAACGGCCTGGTGATCGTGGAAATTCTGCCGCCGGTGGATATCACGCCTTATGGGCGCGATCAGGTGCGCGAACTGGCCGCGCACTGCCGCGATATCATGGCGGCCAAACTGGCGGAGCTGGATGCGGAAGTGGCCCAGCGCGAAGGGCGTCCGGCGCCGCAAAAGGCCGGGTAACGGCTATGTCATTCAACAGGCGTCAGTTTATCCAGGCATCGGGGATTGCGTTATGCGCCGGCGCGCTGCCGCTGAGGGCGCGGGCCGCCGGGCAACCGACCGCCTTGCCCATTCCGCCGTTGCTGGAATCGCGCCGGGGACAGCCGCTGTTCCTGACGCTGCAACGGGCGCACTGGGAGTTTATGCCCGGCAGGCGCGCCGCCACCTGGGGTATCAACGGCGGCTACCTTGGCCCGACGGTACGGGTATACAACGGCGACGACGTTAAGCTCATCTATAACAATCGTCTTAACGAACCGGTTTCCATGACGGTCAGCGGCCTGCAAGTGCCCGGCTCGCTGATGGGCGGCGCCCCGCGCATGATGTCGGCCAGCGTCGACTGGTCGCCGGTTATCCCCATCCGCCAGCCGGCCGGCACCTGCTGGTATCACGCCAACACCCCCAACCGCATGGCGCCGCATATCTATAACGGCCTGGCGGGGCTTTGGCTGGTGGAAGATGAAGTCAGTAAGTCCTCACCTCTGCCTAATCATTACGGCGTGGACGATTTCCCGGTCATCATCCAGGATAAGCGCCTGGATAACTTTGGCGCCCCAGTCTATAACCCGCCGGCCAACGGCGGTTTTTTCGGCGACACCCTGCTGGCCAATGGCGCCCAGAGTCCGTTCGTGGAGGTTTCCCGGGGCTGGGTGCGCCTGCGGCTGCTTAACGCCTCGAACGCCAGGCGCTACCAGCTGCAGCTGAGCGACGGACGCACCATGCAGGTGGTGGCCGGCGATCAGGGGTTTTTACCGGCCCCGGTGCCGGTAAGCCAACTCTCGCTTGCCCCCGGCGAGCGGCGCGAAATCCTGATTGATATGTCGAAAGGCGAAGAAGTGGCGATCACCGCCGGCGCGGCGGCGGGCATTATGGATCGGGTGCGCGGTTTTTTTGAACCCTCGTCGATCCTGATCTCAACCATTGTGCTGACGCTCAAACCCACCGGCCTGCTGCCGCTGGTCACCGATAACCTGCCGATGCGGCTGCTGTCGGACCAGGTGATCGACGGCAATATCACCCGCACGCGGGAGTTTCATCTCGGGGGCAGCCAGCCTGAAATCAACGGCGCCATGTGGGATATGAACCGCACCGATTTCCGGGCGCTGCAAGGCAGCTTTGAGCGCTGGATCATCCACGCCGAGACGGCGCAGTCATTCCATATCCAGGGCGTGGCGTTTTTGATCAAGCGGGTCAATGGCAATTCGCCCTTGCCGGAAGACCGCGGCTGGAAGGATACGGTATGGGTCGACGGCGATGTGGAGCTGATGGTCTGGTTTCCGCAGGTGGCCGGCGACCATTTCCCGTTCCTGTATTATAGCCAGACGCTGGAAATGGCCGATCGCGGCTGCGCCGGCCAGTTTACCGTCAGTCCCGGCTAAATTGCCGGCCCGGCCATACGACTGCGGCGGCTCACGGCAATGTAAGCCACCCTCCGGATCCCGGCGGGACCCGGAGCGAATATGACCAGGCCAGTCATGCCCACCGGCGCTTATCAGGGTTTCACAAACGTATCCGGATTTGGCCCCAGTCGTTTACCGCAGTCCAGTTGGGCAATGGCGTCCAACTCGTCCTGCTGCAGCTTGAAGTCCAGCACCGCGAAGTTCTCTTTGATACGCGACGGCGTTACCGATTTCGGTATCACCACCAGGCCGGAGTCGAGATGCCAGCGGATCACGATCTGCGCCGGGCTTTTACCGTATTTTTCCGCAAGCTTGCGGATAATTGCCTGGTCAAAAACGCCTTCCCCGCCCTGGGCCAACGGGCTCCAGGATTCGGTCAGGATATCGTGGGCGGCGTTCCATTGGCGCAGTTCGCGCTGTTGCAGCAACGGATGCAGTTCGATTTGGTTAATCACCGGCGTAACCCCGGTTTCATCCAGCAGGCGCTGCAAATGAGGAGCATGGAAATTACAAACGCCAATGCTTTTTGCCAGTCCCTCCTCCTTCAGCTTGACCATATCGCGCCAGGCCTGGACATAAGTATCCTGCGAGGGTACCGGCCAGTGCATCAGATACAGATCGACATAATCAAGCTGTAGCTTCTTCAGGCTTTCTTCCAGCGCCTTAGGCGCCACCGTCTGATCGGCGTTCCACAGCTTGGTGGTGATAAACAGCTGTTCACGGGGCAATGCGGCCGCCTGCAGCGCTTCGCCGACGCCGGTCTCGTTCTTGTAAATGGCCGCGGTGTCGATAGAGCGGTAACCGACTTTCAGCGCTTCCTGCACCGCCTTCAGGACTTCTTCGTTGCTGGCCTGCCAAACGCCCAGCCCGAGCTGTGGCATGGTACGTCCATCATGAAATTTTACTGTAGGTTGCGTCGACATCATTTCTCCTTACTTTCCATGCGCCGGTCCCGTTCAGGCCGGCAGGGATCTCACGTGGCGAGATCAGTTATTCTAGTAGAAATTGCGGTGTTGCGTGGCGTGAGTACCCCTCCATTGTGATCATCCCACGGCTGGGACTCAATGCTTATTCCTGTCCGCTATTTGCCTGTTTCTCCAAAAGACTATAGAAAAGGAGTAAAAAAAGGCACTATACCTGTAGGATCGTACAAACAAGAGAACCTTGCCATGACGCAAAATCAATCCCTCTGTACCCGTTTGTCGCTGCGCGCCATGCAATTGTTGCGGGAGAACAAGGCCGTGACCATTCCCCATGTGAAGCTGCTGCATGCCGACGCCTATTATGCCCGCACCCCGGTAATGTACGAGCCGGGCATCATTATCCTGTTCCAGGGCCGTAAAACCGGTTATCTCGGCGGCAAAACCTTTGTTTACGACGCCAGCCAATATCTGCTGCTGAGCGTGCCGCTGCCGTTCGAATGCGAGACGTTCGCCTCGCGGGAAGAGCCGCTGGTGGGATTGTTTATTGGCGTCGATACCCTGATGCTGCAGGATTTGATTATCGATATGGGGGACGATGCGCAGTTCAGGCCGGTTACCCCCCGGTCAAGCGGCATTAACGCCGCGCCGCTGACCGAAGAATTATTTTGTGCCGCCGAACGCCTGCTGGATATTATGGATAAGCCGTTGGACGCGCGGGTGCTGGGGCAGGCCGTGGTGCGCGAAATTTTGTATTACCTGCTGCAGGGCGAATGCGGCGACGCGCTGTACGCCCTGGCGAACCGGCAATCGCATTTTAACCAGATCGCCAAGATCCTGAAAAAAATTGAACGGCAGTTTGCCGATAACCTGACCATCGAGCAACTGGCGGCGGACGTCAATATGAGCCTGTCGGCGTTCCATCATAATTTCAAAGCGGTGACCAGCACTTCGCCTTTGCAATACCTGAAAACCTACCGGCTGCATAAGGCGCGCATCCTGATGCTGCATGACGGACTGAACGCCGGTACCGCGGCCATGCAGGTGGGGTATGAAAGCCCCTCGCAGTTCAGCCGGGAGTTTAAACGTTATTTCGGTATCTCGCCCCGGGAAGACGTGGCGCGCGTGCGCGTGCCGGGACATAACCCGGCGTTGCAGATATAACCCCCGCCGGGAGGAGAAAAAGGGGGCTAGGCGGCATCCTTGACCTTGCGTTTGCGCAGCAGCAGCACCAGCGTGCCTACCAGCCCGCTGCACAGCAATACCAGCGGCAGCACCATCAGGATCATCATCACCTGGTCTTCATGGTGTTTTACCAAGGGCACATGGCTGATGGCGAATCCCAGCGTCAGCAGCGTGCCGACCCATATCAGGGCGCTTAACCAGTTAAACAGCTGGAAACGGGTGCTGCTTAAGCCGGAAATTCCCGCCATGGTGGGCAACAGCGTGCGGATAAACGCCAGGAAACGGCCGACCAGCAGCGCCATCAGGCCATGGCGATTGAACATCGCGTAGGCGCGCTGATGGTAATGGGCGGGCAGGTGCAGCAGCCAGCCGCGGACAATACGGGTATCCCCGAGCCAGCGGCCCTGCAGATAACTGAACCAGCAGCCCAGGCTTGCCGCCACGGTAAGGATGATAAGGGTGGGTATAAACGCCATCACCCCCTTCGCCACCATGGCGCCCGATAGCAGCAACAGGCTATCGCCGGGTAAAAACGAGGCCGGCAGCAATCCGTTTTCCAGGAATAGGGTGGCGAACATCACACAGTAAACTATCCCGATTACCCGCGGATTTGCCAGGGCGGCGAAATCCTGTTGCCAAAGCGCGCGGATAATCTCATGTAATACGCTCATCTCTACCTGCTTATCTCATTTTATTGGCAGCTTAACGTTAACATCCCTGTCTGTCCTCGATCGCGTACGCAATCAGACAATATTTATTAACTATTTTAGACCTGATCCCGGGTATGCGCGATGAGACGCTTCCTCAATCCTGGCGAAACCGGCGGCAAGATCGGCGATAAGGTCATCGGTATTTTCCAGGCCGATATGTAGCCTGACCAGGGTGCCGGTAAAGTCGACTCCGCCGGCGGGGCGGATAGCCGCGATGTCCTCGGGCTGGTTGGCCAGGATCAGCGATTCAAAACCACCCCATGAATAAGCCATGCTGAAATGGATGAAGTGATCGAGATAATACTCCAGTTGCGCCTGGCTCAGACGCGCTTTCAGCACAAAAGAGAACAGTCCGCTCGCGCCGGTAAAATCACGGACAAAAAACGCATGGCCTTTACAGCTGGGCAACGCCGGATGGTTGACCACCGCCACTTCCGGCCGGCCGGCCAGCCAGGAGGCTACCCGCATGCCGTTCTCGGCGTGTTGCTTAAGACGCACGCCCAGGGTGCGCAGGCCGCGCGCGGCCATATACGCGCTATCGGCATCCACCATCTGGCCCATCAAATACGATTGTTCGCGCAACTGATCCCAGCAGCGGTCGTTGGCGACCGCCGTGCCGAGCATGGCGTCGGAGTGACCGATAATATATTTGGTGCCGGCCTGGATGGAAATATCCACGCCCAGTTCCAGGGCCGGCAACAAAATGCCCGCCGCCCAGGTATTATCCAGCATAATCACGATATCGGGGTTGATCGCGCGAACGGCTTTCACGATCGCCGGGATATCCTGTACTTCCATGGTGATGGACCCCGGCGATTCCAGGAATACCACCCGCGTGTTTTCCTGGATTAAGGCGGCGATCCCGGCGCCTATCAGCGGATCGAACCAGGTGGTGGCGACATTCAGCTTGCCCAGGATATGGCGGCAAAAATCCGTGGTCGGCTCATAGACTGAGCCGGTAACCAGGATATGGTCGCCCGCCGAGACGAACGAGAGAATGGCATTGGTCACTGCCGCCGCGCCGCAGGGGTATAGGGCGCATCCCGCCCCGCCTTCCAGTTCCACCATGGCCTGCTGCAGGGAAAAATGGGTCAGCGTTCCGCGCCGGCCATAGAACAGCTCGCCCTGGGCACGTCCGGCGGTGGCTTTTTTTTTCGCCTGGACCGAGTCAAAGACCAACGACGAGGCCCGCTGGATAACCGCATTGACCGACCCTTGGGTATATTTTTTATCCCTGCCGGCGGTAATCAACGCCGTCTCGATTTTCTTAGCCTTCATTATCCACGCTACGCCTTTAACTGATTGTCTGTACTGAAGGGTCCACCGGCGCAATGACGCCGGTGTTCGCTGTGCTACGTTAACATGAATACGCCGCGGCGGCAGGCGTTTTGGCCGGGCTGAAACGATTTATAATAATATTAATTTTGATTTAAAAAGAGGGATCCGGCATAAGCGCCGCCGCCGCCGTAACCCGCGCGTGCGGGAACTGAACGGTTCTTTAACCGAAGTGTTAATAACGTTATTTTCCACGGCGAGGTGTTATTAGGTTGATGAGCGCAGGATAAATTTTATCGCGGGTTGTCGGTGGCGCAAGAATGGTTGATACAAATAATAATGAGAACCACTATCAATTCCCGTTCTGTTTGCTATCATTCTGGCTGGATTATTTTTTAGCAAAGTTTTAGGTGGAGGCGCAGCGTGAAAATGGCTGTTTTACAACGGGTCCAGGTCCTGTCCCAAAGGGCGCAGCGACGTGCTTATTCATTATCCGCAGTGTTGCGTGGCATGTCCGTCGCGACGCTAATGGTATTTGGCCTGACAGGGCCGGCCGCCGCCGCCGCGCCGGATACCGCCCCCGCGCCGATGGGAACCGCCGCCGTCGCCGCGCCGCAAAGGTTGCCGCAGGCGATACCTGTCGACGCCTCCGGCCAGCGGTTGCTGCCGCAGATGGATCTGTCGGTATGGGGTATGTATCAGCATGCCGATGTGGTGGTCAAGACCGTGATGATTGGGCTGCTGATTGCCTCCATCATCACCTGGGCGTTGTTTTTTGGTAAAAGCGCCGAACTGTCGTCGGCGAAACGCCGGCTGCGCCGCGAGATGGCGTCGCTTGCGGAGGTGAAGAGCCTGGACGAGGCTTTTTCGGCCGCGGCGGCATTTAAAGAAGCCAGCGTCGCCGGCCGGCTGCTGGCCATGACGCAAAATGAGCTGGATCTCTCCGCCGAGTCTAACGACAGCAACGGCATTAAAGAGCGTGTCGCCTTCCGGCTGGAACGCAGCGTCGCGGCCACCAGCCGCGCGATGGGTAAAGGCAACGGTTTTCTGGCCACCATCGGCGCCATTTCGCCGTTTATCGGTTTATTCGGCACCGTTTGGGGCATCATGAACAGTTTTATCGGCATCGCCCATACCCAGACCACTAACCTGGCGGTAGTGGCGCCGGGCATTGCCGAGGCGCTGCTGGCCACGGCCATCGGTCTGTTCGCCGCTATCCCCGCCGTGGTTATCTATAATATTTTTGCGCGCACTATCGCCGGCTATAAAGCCATGGTGGGAGATTGCGCCGCGCAGGTTCTCCTGTTATTGGGCCGTGATTTGGATCTGGCCGCCAGCGCCGGGCGTCAAAGCGCGCATGCCGTGGCAAAGTTTCGGATAGGTTAAGCGATGGCAATGCACTTGAATGAAGACATTGACGGCGACGGGGAGATGCACGATATCAACGTGACGCCGTTTATCGACGTGATGTTGGTGTTGTTGATTATTTTTATGGTGGCCGCCCCGCTGGCAACGGTGGATATCCGGGTGGATTTGCCCAACTCCACCGCGGCCCCGCAGCCGCGTCCGGAAAAGCCGGTTTACCTGTCGGTAAAAGGGGATAAGCAGTTGTTCCTCGGTGATCAACCCGTCACACCGGCTAACCTGGCGACGTCGCTGGATACGCTGACCCAGGGCAATAAAGACACCACGATTTTTTTCCAGGCTGATAAAAGCGTTGATTACGAGACCTTGATGTCGGTAATGGATAACCTGCGCCAGGGAGGGTACTTCAAGGTGGGGTTGGTTGGGGCGGAATCCGGCGGCAAGCGCTAGGCTGCTGTGAATTCGGCGGCTTTGAGCCGGTGCTGGCGGGCCTGGCCCGCCATGGAACGGTTAGCTTAAGTGATTGCCGCCGGTGACGCCGTGGACTTCGGCCGTGACGTAGCTGGATTCCTGCGAAGCCAGATAGACATAGATGGGCGCCAGTTCGGCGGGTTGACCGGCACGGCCAAGCGGGGTCTGCGTGCCGAATGAAGGCAGCTTTTCGGTGGGCTGTCCGCCGGACACCTGCAATACGGTCCAAATGGGGCCGGGCGCCACGCAGTTAACCCTGATGCCTTTGGCGGCGACCTGTTTAGCCAGTCCGCGGGTAAAGTTCAGGATGGCGGCTTTGGTGGCCGCGTAATCCAGTAACGACGGACTGGGCTGGTAGGCCTGGATGGACGAGGTGGTAATGATGGACGCGCCGGCGGGCAGGTACGGCAACGCCGCCTTGGTCATCCAGAACAGTGAAAAAACATTGGTTTCAAACGTTTTGCGGAACTGTTCGGTCGTCAGATCGGCAATATCCTCCACCGCCGTTTGTTTCCCGGCCACCAGCGCCAGGATATCCAGGCCGCCCAGTTGGTTGTACGCATCTTCCACCACTTTGACATTTACCGACTCGTCGCTTAAATCACCGGGCAGCATAAATACTTTGCGTCCCGCTTCCTTAATCAGTTCCGCTACCTGTTCGGCGTCTTTATGTTCATCGGGATGATATGCCAGGGCGATATCCGCCCCTTCCCGGGCATAGGCGATGGCCACGGCGCGTCCGATGCCGGAATCAGCGCCGGTAACCAAGGCCTTGCGTCCGGCCAGGCGGCCGCTGCCGCGATAGGTTTGCTCACCGCAATCAGGAACCGGGGTCATGTCGGATTGTAGTCCGGGCGCGTCCTGGCGTTGTTCAGGAAAGTCCTCCCGGGTATATTGGGTCACGGGATTACGCATGGTATATTGATCAAAATCAGCCATCTTTCTCTCCTTTTAAATAATAAGCATACCTATTTAAACCTAAGCCTAGTTGATTTTCCGGATTTGTCGAATATAAAAATTTTGAGCGATTATTTTAATCTCAATTATAAATAATCATAAAAATGCCAACAGGTGCATTAATATTTATTTAAAATTAATGGATATGTTCCAATTGGCTAAATTACCATGCTATAAATTAATAAAATTACCCGGGTTTTTATTCAAAAAAATAAGAGAGTAATAATGATCAAGGTCTAGAAAAAATAACCCTTGGCATCAGGCGGATTGTCGCTGTTAACACTCCTGCTGCCCGGGTCCACGCGGCTGCGGAAGCTGCGGATAAAATGTAAATTGTGCTCGCGCCAGCGTGTGACGCATATACGGCGCTGCCCCAAATATTCGCCCGCGGGACTCAGGCATGCCGGCACGGCGTCGCAATGGTTTGTGTTGCCGTTCGCGCTGTAGAACGAATACGCGCCCGCCGGCGTGCAGGGGCCTTCATCTTTTATCGCGGCGGATCCCGCGATGGTATCAGCGCCCGCCGGCGCGCACCACTCGTCTTCCTCTTCTGATACCAGCGTAAGGTTACCTTCCGCGTCTTCATGGATAATGCAAAAATCACCTTTCAGCAGCGCAATGATGCTCATGCCGTGGCGCTTCACCGCCAGGCTGATGATCTCTTCGCTGATCGGATCGGCGCCGGAGGGGTAATAATTGAATAATAAGTAATTTAGCAGCGGCAGGTTGTCGATATGGCCGATAATATGCCATGATTCATCTCCCTGATTATACGTCTTATAGGGTGTGCCGTCACCGATAAATAATTGGCCTTGCCTTAACCGATGTATTTTTCCGTGCGGACGTGATGTGATGGTTAAGATATTATTTCCTTGGTTAAGGATGACACAAAAACGATTGCTCATACACCCTCTTGTAACTATTAATTATGCTAATTACTGTTATAAAAAATAACCGGTTGCAAAGACATTACACGTTATCGATACGGGTAAAAAGCTAGTATTAAGTACAGTTATTGCCTGTACTTTAGTACAGGTTGTTAGGGCTTTTCTTAACTGATACCATAAATTAACTTTGTATTAAGTTAAATCAAAGAGCATTAATATATAATCATAAAAGGGTGGACTATGTTTAATTTAATTAGTGTTAAGTACCAGGATATTATCAATGATAAACTCGATGAATTATATCTGCTGCGTAAAAAAACCTTCAAGGATCGCCTGGACTGGCAGGTCACCTGCGTCGGAGACCGGGAATTTGACGGCTATGATAATGAACACACCCATTATTTATTAGGATGCTATGGCGGTGAAATCGTCTGCAGCGTGCGTTTCATAACCATGGACCAGCCGAATATGATTACGGGCCCTTTTAAGGATTTTTTTAATTATCAGGCGCCTGAAGACGGTGCCTTGATTGAGTCCAGCCGCTTTTTTGTTGATAAAGGGCGGGTAAAGGACCTTGCCGAGACAAAGCTGCCGTTTTGCCATTTGCTGTTCCTGGGGATGGTGAATTATGCCCGAATGCTTGGTAAGCAGGCAATAATGACGGTATGCAGTAAATCAATGTATACCATTCTTAAGCGGAGCGGCTGGAATATAGCGATCGAGAGTACCGGATTATCGGAAAAAAAAGAGCCGGTATATTTGCTGCGTCTCGGCATCGGTGAAGACAGCCAGGACGCGTTGATCAAATATATACGCCGTCATTATTATTGTGAGGGAAGTTATCTGAAAAAATGGCCTATTTATCTTTGAGCGCTTAGGTGCATCATGGGTCATGCCAGGGTTTATTTTAAGTGTTTTATTGTCAATGTCGTTTCAATTAAATAAGATGATAATAGGTAACGGTCGGGATGGGTCTGTAACCATGGCATGACAATGTCCACCGCCATTATTCATAACGATTTCCCGATGATGACGGCGCCAGTCATTGCCCGCTGCCTTGACGCCGCCGCAATTATTCATGGGTATTCAACAGTTGCAGGTCAGATGCCTTTTTAATGGCGTGTTTGGCATTCACTACGCCAAGTTTTACAATGACATTACTGATATGGAATTTAACGGTACTCTCCGTTATGCCCATGATGATGGCAATCTCGCCATAGGTTTTCCCGAGGCTTGCCCAGCGAAGGACTTCGGTTTCCCGGGTGGTTAACGTTCTTTCATCTCTCTCAGGCAGCGCATGATAGGGATGTATGAGCATAAATTGCTCATGGACGGAGAGCAGCAGCAGCTGGATATTTCTTTTATGCTCCTCGATGCGCTGTTTGAGAAGCGCGCATTCTTCCTCCGCGTACAGGGTTAAGGTTGCCAGATTATTTTCATGATCGTGCAGTGGGAAAGTATAACCGCTGAGGATATTATATTCTTTCGCGGCCGAGAAAATTTTACTATAGGCGCTACTATTGAATAATGGCGTTTTGTCATCCCACACGAAGGGCATGATGCTTTTTCGCGCCAATAAGACAACGGGATCGTATTTATATAATGTCATATTGATATATTTCTCTATCCATTTTTCCGGATAGTTGGAGTAGATAACCGGCGGCTTCGGGTATCTTTTGTTAATCACGGCGTAGGCAAACCGGGTTTGCGCCGGAAAGCGAAATTCACGAAAAATAGTATCGCTAATGTTTTTAATGATAAGATTGTGTTCATTTTTCCTGATTGAATTTGCAGTAAGAAGCATATGAATCTCATCATTTTAGCTGAGTTTAGTTAATGATCTGGGATATATTTAATACATTGAAATGCAGGTTTTTATTATATAATATTATTTTAATCGATAGTAAATCAGTTAACAGATTCGGTCAATGAGAAAATGCGTCCCGCTAAAAAAATCATTATATATATAAGCATAAAGCTAATTATTTTAATTTATATTATTCATCGTGTAAGATACTTTCTGTCTGCGCCTTGTGCCCGGCGTTGTCCGCTTGCCGGCCAGCCTGGCCGTCCGTATAATCCCAGGCAAGCTGCTCCTGTGATATCGCCTCCCTGCCCGAAGCATTAGGAGTGAAATAATTAACTGGGTGTATACTCAAACCAGTTACCACAGTTTCGCAGAGGCGAATACGCGGGATTGCATCTCCCCCGGGGATGTGCCGAGGAGTAGGGAACGCACAATGCCTATCAGCCTGAAAAGCAGGATCATAGCAAAAATCGCCAACAAGTATCGCATGCTCTTTTGGGTAATCATTCCCTTGTGCTTTTTTATTTTTTCCGTTTCTCTCATTAGTTTTTTTGCTTACCAGACGTTGAAATCCCGCGCCGATCATGAGATAGGCAGTACGCTGGCCTTTGTCGACACGCTATTAAACGACGCCGACGCAACGGCCGATGAAGCCATCATGTTATTGAACCGACCTTGCGCGGAGATCGTCGATCGATTACGCATGATCAACATGCGCCATTCGCTGGTGCGCACCGTTATCCTGGATCATCAAGGCCTGGTGTATTGCTCCCCGGTGCCGGCGCCGCCCAATATGAAGCCGCGCAAATACGCAGCGGAAATGCGCGATCTGACGCCGGAAATCGAGCTGCGCGCCGGCACGCTCCTGTTTCCCGGCATTGCCGTCATCGTGTTGCGCAAGCATCGCGGCAATGACGGCGTCAGCGTGGTCATTGATACGCAATATATGCATTATATGATGGATGCGGTGGGATCCAATAACCGGATTTTCCTGAGCATAAAGAATCAATCCCTGTCGCCTGATGGGCGGCTGATCCCATCTGACAAGCTGCAAACCGGGTTTATCGCCGTCAACCGGGTTTCGCGGGTTTTTCCTTTTGCGTTGAGCATCGCCATTACCCAACGTCAGTTTTTTGACTATATGGTCGATACGTATGCCGTCATAATCCTGTTTTCAGTGGTGGTTTGCCTGGTCATGTCGCTGCTTATCCGCAACTGGCTGGCGGCTACCACGTCCATTCGCACCAATATGGCCCTGGCGCTGAAGCGTAATGAGTTTGAACCCTATTTCCAGCCGGTGATGAATGTGGCCAACGATCGTTGCGCCGGCGTGGAGATCCTCACGCGCTGGCGGCATCCCACGGACGGATTTGTTTCTCCCGAGGTATTTATCCCGCTGGCCGAGGAATCGGGCCTCATCATTCCCTTAACGCGTCAGCTTATGCAGCAGGTAGCTACGGTGATTGCCGATAGCGCGGTGCATTGGCGGGAGAGGCTGCATGTCGCCATCAATATCTCGGCTAACCATCTTGCCGACCGGCAGATTGTGGAAGATTGCCGGACTTTTTTGCAGACGGTGCAGGATAAAAATATCCGGCTGGTACTGGAGCTGACGGAACGGCAATTTATCGACGTCAACGATACGACGCTGGCCGTGCTGGCCGAGCTGCAACAACTCGGGGTGGCGATTGCCATCGACGACTTCGGCACGGGATATTCCGGACTGTCCTATCTGAGCAAGATGAATATCGATTTCCTGAAGATCGATCAATCCTTCGTGGCGATGATTGAAGAGGAGACCACTTCCCGGATTATCGTGGACGTGGTTATCGATCTGGCGGTGAAGCTGGATATGAAGCTGATTGCCGAAGGGGTGGAAAACGCGCGGCAAAAGGCGTATTTGCTGGATAAACAGGTGTTCTTTCAGCAAGGCTACTTTTTCTCCAGGCCGATGGCGCTGACGCAATTTTCCCTGTATATGCGCGAGGAACACGCGCGCCATGCCGCCACAGCTATAGCACCATAATCCGGCTTGCTGGTTTTTTATAATCGTTTTGTGAGCTTAATCCCAAACAAAAATAGTGCCTTATTTATCCATATATACAGCCAATATGTATATGGATAATTTTTCCGTATCCTTCCATATTTCAATCGTTTTCTTCGCATAAGTCTCTATTTTTTTAATATAACGCTTTGAAAAAGCGTTTTAATTTTAACGCTGTTCTCCATGGCCTTTTTGTAAATTTTAACTCTAGCTACTCCTACCTTTATTGCTTCATGAGGATAAATAAAATGAAAACAAATACCCTGCACAACTGGTTAACCGCAGGTTGCCTGGGCCTGATGCTGAGCGCGTCCAGCGCCTTTGCCGCGCAGTCCGAAATCGTCAATATCTCCAAAATCGCCGGCATGCCCTGGTTTAACCGTATGGGCGAAGGCGTCACCCAGGCCGGTAAGGACCTTTCCGTCAATGCCTATCAGGTCGGGCCGTCCAGTACCGATGCTCCCCAACAGGTGAAAATCATTGAAGACCTGATTGCCAAAAAAGTCAGCGCCATAACCATCGTGCCCAATGATGCCGATGTGCTGGAGCCGGTATTTAAAAAAGCGCGCGCGGCGGGCATCGTGGTATTAACCAATGAATCGCCGGGCCAGCCCAGCGCCAATTGGGATGTCGAAATTATCGACAACCAGCAGTTTGCCGCCGACAACGTGGAGGAGGTCGCCAAGGCCAACGGCGGTAAAGGGGGATATGTCATCTATGTGGGCAGCCTGACGGTGCCCCAGCATAATCTCTGGGCCGATTTGTTTGTGAAATACCAGAAAGAGCATTATCCCGATATGCATGAAGTGACCAGCCGCATGCCGGTGTCGGAAAGCATCGATGACTCCCGCCGTACCACCCTTGATCTGATGAAGGCCCATCCCGATCTGAATACCATCGTGGCGTTTGGATCGCAGGGACCCATCGGCGCGGGACGCGCGGTTAAGGAGAAACGCGCCAAAAATAAAGTCCATGTCTACGGCATGATGATTCCGTCCCAGGCGGCGTCGCTGATTAAAAGCGGCGATATCACCGAAGGCATTACCTACGATCCGGCTACCGCCGGGTATGCCCTGACGGCGGTGGCGGCCAGCCTGCTGAAAGGCGAAAATATCGGCCCGGGCTATGAAGTAAAAGGCCTGGGCAAAGCGGAAGTGGATGCCGACAAGAAAGTGATTAAGTTCCATAAGGTGCTGCGGGTTACCAAGGACAACATCGACAGCCTGTATTAATTGTTCGCCGCTGTTTACATCCTGCGAGGCTCTGGCCGGGGAAGGGCTACTGCCCCGGCCGGTCACCCGGACGCGTTACTATGAGGTTGCAATGAAGCCGTTAATTGCGATGGAACATGTCAGCAAAACGTTTTATGGGGTGAAGGCGCTCAATGATATTGCACTGACGTTACTGCCGGGCGAGGTGCATTGCCTGGCCGGGCAGAATGGCTGCGGCAAGTCTACGCTGATTAAGATTATTTCCGGCGTTTATCAACCGGATGCCGGGGCGAAAATCACCCTCGACGATCGCGAGTTCTCCCATTTGACGCCGGGGGAATCCGTTAAACGCGGCATCCAGGTGATCTACCAGGATCTGTCCTTGTTTCCCAACCTGAGCGTGGCGGAAAATATCGCCATCAATCTTTATCATCACCATCTCTGGGTGAATAAGCGCCATCTTTACCAACTGGCGCAGCGCACCCTGGACGATATCGGCATCCAGCTTAACCTGGACGCGCCCCTGGAAACGCTGTCGATAGCGCAGCGGCAACTGGTGGCGATTTGCCGGGCGCTGGCGCAGGATGCCCGGCTGATTATCATGGACGAGCCTACCGCCTCTCTTACCATGACGGAAGTCAAAGGCCTGCTGCGGCTGGTGCATCAGCTGAAGGCGCGGGGGATCTGCGTGGTGTTTGTGAGCCATAGGCTGGATGAGGTTATGGAGGTATCCGACCGCATTACCGTGTTGCAGGACGGTGAGTACATCGGCACCTTCCCCGCCGCCGAAATGGGCAGTAAACAGCTGGCGTTCCTGATGACCGGGCTGGCGTTCGATTATCGAGTACTGACCCCTTATGCGGGCGGCAAGCCGGTGGTGCTGGAGGTGGAGCGGTTAAGCCGCCGCGGGCAATACCACGATATTTCGCTGCAGGTGCGCCAAGGTGAAATCGTCGCCATCACCGGGCTGTTGGGCGCAGGGCGCACGGAACTTTGCCTGAGCCTGTTCGGCCTGAACCGCCCGGACAGCGGCAGCATTAAAATCGACGGGCGGCCGGTCGCGTTCAACAGCAATCGCGATGCGATTGCCGCAGGCGTAGGGTATGTGTCAGAAGACCGCCTGGGCACCGGGCTGGTCATGGAGCAGTCCATTGAGGACAATATCATCTCAACGGTACTGGCGCAGGTGAAAGACCGCTGGCACCTTATCGATAAGCAAAAAGCGCAGGCCCTGGTCGATGAGATGATCGGCCGGCTGACCATCAAGTCGGATAATACCTCGCTGCCGGTCAATACCCTTTCCGGCGGCAATGCCCAGCGGGTGGCGATCGCAAAATGGCTGGCAACCCGTCCGCGTCTGCTCATCCTGGATTCGCCCACGGTCGGCGTCGATATTGCCAATAAGGCGGGGATTTACCAGATTATTAACGCGCTGGCCGCCCAGGGCATCGCGGTTTTGATGATTTGTGATGAAATTGAAGAGGCGTATTTTAACAGCCATCGGATTCTGGTGATGAAAGCGGGCACCCTGGTGGCTGAATTCCTTACGTCCCAAACCACCGAAGCGGCGCTGGCGGAGGTGGTCAATGGTTAACAAAGCCGCATTGCACCGGCATGAAGTATTGCTGATCGCGACCATCCTGATCATGGGGATCGTGTTCAGCCTGAACAGTAGCGATTTCCTCACCTTCGGCAATCTTTACGATCTTATCAACAATTACGCCATGCTGCTGATCCTGGCCTGCGGGCTGTTTATCGTCCTGATCTCGGGCGGCATCGATATTTCTTTTCCCGCGATGACCATCATCGCGCAATATATCATGGTCACCGCGCTGCTGAGATACGGTGGTAATTTCCTGGTGGCGTTCCTCATCGCCGGCGGCGTCGGTACCGTGCTGGGCCTGATCAACGCTGTACTGGTCAACCGGTTGAAAGTGCCTTCCATTATTGTCACTATTTCTACGCTGAATATATTTTATGGCTTACTGCTCTATTTTTCCAAAGGCGTGTGGCTGTACAAATATCCCGACTGGTTCGAAGGCGGCCTGACATTATTTACTTTTACCGCCGCCGACGGCTATGACTATGGCCTGAACCTGCCCATTATGACCCTGCTGGCGGTATTGATCATCACCGGCCTGTTGATGAAACGCAGCAGTATCGGGCGTAAAATCTATGCCATGGGCGGTAATCGCGAGGCGGCTTCCCGGCTGGGCTTCGGTATTTTCAAGCTACAGCTGTTTGTCTATGGTTTCATGGGGCTGTTGTCGGGCGTGGCCGGGGTGGTGCAATCCTATACCGTGATGACGGTGGCGCCGGACTCGCTGCTGGGATATGAACTGACCGTGCTGGCGGCGGTGGTGCTGGGTGGAACCAGTATCATCGGCGGGCGCGGCACGCTGCTGGGAACGGTGTTGGGCGTGGTACTGCTGGCCATGCTGCAGAACGGCTTGAATTTAATCGGTGTGTCTTCCTATTGGCAGATGGTGATTACCGGCCTGGTCATTGTGGTCAGTATCAGCTCCACCGCCTGGAGTCAGCGCAGTAAATCGGAGATCCTGTCATGAGCGGCGCCAAAGTAAAAGATCATGTGGAGCTGTACCTGATGGTGCTGCTGGTGGTGGTGGTGGTGACCTTCAGCGTGCAGATTCCGGGCGTATTTTGGTCGGCGTCGAATTTCCAGTCCATCGGATCACAATTGCCGGTATTAGGCGTGCTGGCGTTCGCCATGGCGGTGACCATGCTGACCGGCGGCATCAACCTGTCGATTATCGCCACCACCAACTGCTGCGCCCTGGTCATGGCCTGGGTTGCCACCCATTTTGCCCCGTCGATAGGCAGCGCCCTGCTGATGCTGCTGGCCGGTATCGCTATGGCCGGTCTCATCGGCCTGCTGAACGGGGTCCTGATCGCCGTCATCCGCGTCTCTCCCATATTGGCCACCCTGGGCATGATGACCCTGCTGAAGGGGGTGACCATCCTGATATCCAAGGGGACGGCTATCTCCAATTTTCCCGCCTATGTGCTGTGGCTGAACAACCATAACTGGCTGGGCATCCCGGTACCCTTGTACCTCTTTGCCCTGGTGGCGCTTATCATGTGGATCGTGCTGGAACGGTCGCCGCTGGGCCGCCGTATTTATCTTATCGGCTCCAATCAGCGGGCGGCCCATTATGCCGGCATTAATACGCCGCGCACGCTGATGGCGGTTTATGTCATCTCCTCGCTGTTGTGCGTGGTCGCGGCGCTGCTGATGATGTCCAAGCTGAATTCCGCCAAGGCCGCCTACGGCGAGTCCTACCTGCTGACGAGTATCCTGGCGGCGGTACTGGGGGGGATTAATCCCGATGGCGGTTTCGGCAAGATTGTCGGTATGGTGCTGGCGCTGATCCTGCTGCAGATGTTGGAAAGCGGCCTGAATATCATGGGGATAAGCAGTTATATCACGATGGCGCTATGGGGCGGCCTGTTATTGGCGTTTCTCTTCCTGAAGGGCATACGGCTACCTTTTCCCAGCCGTTAACCGGGACGATTAAAACGCCGCGCGGCGGACGAACCGTGCGGCGTTCCCGGCAACTTGCGTTCCCGTCCGCGTTGCCCAGAAAAATGTTATGCATGTTATCCTCCCCGCCGGTGAAAGAATCTTTTCATATAAATGCAAATAAAATAGTTATTTATTGATTTTAATCACTGCCCACAGGAACGCAGGATTTTATCGGTCAAAATAACCATTTTTATGAGTATATAAATGTAAATCTAATAAATAATTAGCCAAGCAATTGATTGCTGTTTCTTTAACTGATTGAGTAACATAGAGATGTTATTATACAATGGCTGGCTATTAGTAGAAGCGTTAAGATTGACTGGCAGTTAACATAATATGTCTTTAAAAAAGGCTCAATTGGAGTATTTTATATTTTCCTGCTGTTTATCACTCAATAATAAAAAACGAGCCTGATAATAAATTATTTACCTTGCTCAACGATAATAATTACCGGTATTATCAATTTATGAGTTCCTAATATCATTAGCATTTGTATTATTATCAATTAAAATAACTATCTTGATATTTTAATGAAAATATTTGTCGGTGAACAGCGATGATCGCCACTTTCATTGCGCGTTCGAAATTTGTAATTAAAACGACGAAATTATTAGTTACCTAAGGAGAAAATATGATGGAAATTGAGCGACACGCTATAGAATTTGCGGGGGACAAACTGGCCATACGGATACATCGTGCAGGCGGTAGCACCACATCGCCGCTGCCGGCGGTATTGATGTGCCACGGATTCTTTTGCATCCAGGACATATTATTATCGGGCTTTGTTAAGCATTTTACCGCGGCCGGCTACTGCGTTGTTACCTTTGATTACCGTGGCTTCGGCGACAGTGAAGGCGACGCCGGCAGGATAGTGCCGGAACGGCAGATTGAAGACATCATGGCGGTATTGGACTGGTGCCAAGCCCAACCCGGGATAGATGCCCGGCGTATCGCCCTGTGGGGCACGTCGCTTGGCGGCTGTCACGTTATCGAGGTGGCCGCCCGCCGCCCGGAAATAAAATGCGTCCTCAGCCAACTGGCTTTCGCCGACGGCGAGCAATTGGTGACCGGCGATATGGGGGGAGAGGAAAAGGCCCGCTTTATGGATACCCTGAAAAGGATGGCGAGTAAGCAGCAGCAGAGCGGCAATGAACTGTTGGTGCCCATTATCAAGGTCATGACCGATGAGGAGTCGCGCGTGTTCTTTGAAAAGAAAAAAAAGGAATTCCCGGTCCTGGGGAATAAAGTCCCTTATCTGGCGGTATGGGAAACCATTCTTTATCATCCGGCGCAAGCTGCGGCGCGGGTGACTCAGCCGACGTTTATGGTGTTTGCTGAAAATGATAAAGTCATCGCGCTGGAATACGGCCTGGCTTTATACCAGGCCATTAGCGCGGATAAACGCTGCCATATCCAGCCCAAGGCGCGTCATTACCAGGTTTTTGCCGGCGAGCATCTTAATCGCGTCGCAGGACAGCAACTGGACTGGCTACGTAAACACATGTGAAGGGCGCAGACATGGGCCGCAGCGGCATTGCCCGGCCCGGTTGTGTTCGGGGCTATGCCATAAGCGCCGGTATCCATGCTATCGGTGCGGCCGTGGTCGCCGTCGTCCGCCAGACATGCAACACGGCGCGCAGACGCCGGCTCAGTAAATGCTTTTTAATAGCGACACTTCCAACGGCGTGACGATAAGATCGGTCAGCCCGTCCACCATGGTTTTGAGATGCGCGGATTTGCTGTGTTTTTGCACAATTTCCTCACTTGCCCACTGCTCGACAAAAATAAAATGATCGGGCCGGACAATATCCTGATGCAACTGGTACTTCAGACAGCCTTCTTCCCGGCGGGTGGCTTCGATACAGGGTTTTATCACCGCTTTGATAGCTTCCGCCTTGCCCGGTTTACCTTCGACAACCGCCACGATATGAACCTCTGCAGACATAACATTCTCCAAATAACTGATATGAATTATTAACAATATGGGAATAGCCTGCTTTAATCATAACGATACTAATGATAAAAAGCACAATTAAAGGAATTCGATATGGCGGGAACCAGCCTGTTGGCGCTGCTTGATGATATAGCCTCGATACTGGATGACGTGGCGGCGATGAGTAAGGTGGCGGCGCGTAAAACCGCCAGCGTGCTCAGCGACGACCTGGCGCTGAACGCACAGCAGGTATCCGGCGTGAGGGCCGACCGTGAGCTGCCGGTGGTATGGAAAGTCGCTAAGGGTTCACTGATCAACAAGGCGATACTGGTGCCGCTGGCGCTGGTTATCAGCGCATTTATTCCCTGGGCCATTACGCCGTTGCTGATGCTGGGCGGCTCCTATCTGTGCTACGAAGGCGTTGAAAAACTGATCGAAAGCTGGCATCGCCGTCAGCAGAAAAAAAACCATGCTGAACCGGTCCCGTCCGCGCCGATGGCGGTGCTCAATGCCGATGCGCCGCCGATCGTCCCGGCCACCGCCGCGCAGGCCGCGCCGGCGGATGTGGCGCAGGGCGCTTCGGTGGCCCCGGACGAGACCCGCCAGACGGATGCGCCGGCGTCAGGATCCGGCGTCACCCCGGAAGATGTGCTGGCGCTGGAAAATAAAAAGGTTAAAGGCGCGGTGCGTACCGATTTTATCCTCTCGGCGGAGATTATCGTGATTTCATTGGGCACCGTGGCCAGCGCGCCCTTGATGAACCAGGTGGCGGTGATGGTGCTGATCGCCATCGCCATGACCCTGGGCGTCTACGGCATCGTGGCGGCCATCGTCAAAATGGATGATGTGGGACTTTACCTGAGCGAATTGCCCGGCCAGGGCGGCTCGCGCAAGCTGTTGCGCGCCATGGGGCGCGGGGTGGTCAATGCCGCGCCGCTGCTGATGAAATCCCTGTCGGTTATCGGTACCATCGCCATGTTCCTGGTGGGCGGCAGCATTCTGGCGCACGGCTTGCCCTGGACCCATGGCCTGATTGACCGCATGCAAGAAGGGCACGGCGGTTTCGTTGGCACCCTGATGACCAGCGCCACCGATATGCTGCTGGGACTGGTGGCCGGCGGGATTATCGTGGCGCTGGTGACGGCGGGTATGAAAATTGCCGGAAAAAGCCATGCATAATCGCCCGGCGTATGACTGCTGGCTGGCAATGCGGGTCGATTATTGCTGGTCGGGCAGTTTGTCGCCGGATTCCGGCGCGTTGGCCGGGTCATCCTTACTTTTTTGATCAGCCGGCTTGGCCGGCGCCACGGGTTGCGGCGCCTGCGCTGTCAGCAGTCCATCGGGCTTGCCAGGGTATCGGGTCTGGTTGCTGAACATTGTTTTTCTCCCGTGAATATTTTTTGCAGCGACATGCAAACATGCAAAATGTTGCGGTTAATGTTTACCTTGCCGCCGGCGGCTGGACCGGTCGGACACCACGGATTGCGAATATAGAATGAGTGTCCGCATTAAGTATAGACAGAAATAAAAATGATAGGGTGCTGATTCCATCATGATAAGCGGCTGGCATACAAGACAATAGGGAGAATAATCTTTATAAGCCTTATAAGTCTCTTATTTTTAGGTGCAAAAAGAGAATTGCGGCTTCGGTTGTTCCCAGCAGGTATCCCACGATTTTTAAATTATATGCAATAACGGGTTAAATAATGTGGCTTTAAATAATGTTTTTAATAAAAAACCTTAAATAATAGATAGTTAAGAAATTAATGCACCTACTTACGCTGATTCCTTGGGCGGAGTTTGTATCAATCTGTAAATGACGCTTGCCAGTATGAGTATGTCGGCTAGTATTAAATATACCTATGACATGATTTGAGTTGCCTTTCTGTTATTGGGTGGAAAGCAATTAAGTGGAGTAAAAATGCGGTAAACCGGATTAAATTATCGCAGTTTATTTTTATGCCGCTTTGAAAAGATACAGAATAATTGAAATTCACTTTATTTCAACCGGAGGTTTAAGATGGCTGAACAACATCGTGGCGGATCGGGCAATTTCGCGGAAGATCGCGCAAAGGCATCCAGCGCCGGCAAGAAAGGCGGCCAGGCGAGCGGCGGCAACTTTAAAAACGACCCGCAGCGCGCATCCGAAGCCGGTGAAAAAGGCGGGCGCAACAGCCATGGCGGCGGCAGAAAACCGTCGAAATAATAGGTTCTATGCTTGTTTCGTCGCTACATAATTATAATCTGTAAGTTAGGTGGCTATGCCTGTTCACAACAGAGTAATTATGTAATAGAAACAGGTAAAGGCGGTCGGACTTAACCAAGATCCGGCCGCGTTAATTCAAATACTATGCCATGACATAAACGATAAGCCCGACGCTCTGGTCGGGCTTATCGTGGTTTGGGCGCTTCCTGCGCCAGATGTCGGGTCGGAGACAATACAAAAATACCGCGTGCGCCGTCACCGGGTTTTGACGATACTGTTTGGATTGCCGGACCAGTGGGTCATTACCCAAGGACAAGAGACACGCTATGAGTGACGTCACCCTTTATCACAACCCCACCTGCGGTACCTCCCGCAATACGCTGGCGTTGCTGCGCGAACGGGGCATTGAGCCCAAGGTTATCGAATATCTGAAAACGCCGCCCAATCATCAGCAGTTGCAGACGTTGATCAGGGATATGGGCCTGCCGGTCCGCGCGTTGATTCGCACCAAAAACGATCCTTACCAGCAACTGGGCCTGGCGGAAGATCGCTGGACCGATGAACAGCTTATCGATTTTATGGTGCAATACCCGGTGTTGATCAATCGCCCTATCGTCGTCACGCCCCTGGGCACCCGGTTATGCCGGCCTAAAGAGGCGGTATTCGAGATCCTGCCGCCGGTTTGACCTTAGCGCGCCCCGAATTCCGCCACCACGCAGTCGATAAAACTGCGCAGTTTCGGCGTCAGCTGCCGTTGGGCGGCGAACAGGATATGCAGCGGCCGGGACGGCGCTTCATAGTCCGGCAATACCCGCATCAATTGGCCGGATGCCAGATAGGGACGCAGTATCACTTCCGGGCCGAGGAGAATCCCGCCGTCGTGAAGCGCGGAGGTTAACAGCGCCGAGCTGTCGTTAATCTGTAGCCGGCTTTGCACCCGAACCCGTTGTTCCTCGCCGCCGCGGGTAAAGCGCCATTCACTGAGCGGCGGACGCGACCAGAAGCTATAGCCCAGGCATTCATGGCGTTCAAGATCGCTTAATTGGCGCGGTAACCCGCAACGGGCCAGATATCCCGGCGATGCGCAGGCAATCATCCTGTAGGGTGCGAGTTCCCGGGCGGCAAGACTTGAGTCTTTCAGCGCGCCCAGGCGAATGACCGCCTCAAAACCCTCATCCACCACATCCACAAAGCGGTCGGTCAAGGTTAAATCCACCTTCACCGCCGGAAAGGCCAGCAGATAACGGTTAATCATCGGCGTCAGGGCGTAGGCGCCAAACGTCACTGGCGCGTTGACGCGCAGCTGGCCGCGCGGCGCGGCGCTGAGTTCAAGGGCTACGGACTCCGCCGCCTGCGCTTCGGACAGCACTATCTTGCAGCGCTGGTAAAACACCACGCCGATTTCGGTCAGGCTCTGCCGGCGGGTGGTGCGGTTAAGCAGGCGCGCCCCCAGCCGATCCTCCAGAAATACCACATGCTTGCCCACCATTTGCGCTGAAATATTCAGCGCCTCGGCGGCGGCGGCAAAAGACCCCCGGTCGGCGACCTTAACAAATACCGCCATGCTGGTCAGTCGGTCCATTACGGCGCTCCTGCCGGATAATTCACAACTGTAGGTTGCGGGATATGTTCTGATATGCCTGTTTATCGCAAAACGGTTGGTAATGTAAAGTCGGTCCTCGGTATTTTTTTTCTTCCAACTGGAGTTCTGACTTATGAAAATAGGCATTATCGGCGCGGGTTTTATCGGCCGCGCCATCGCCCAACTGGCGATGAAGCAAGGGCATGAGGTGATGGTCAGCAATTCACGCGGCCCGCAAACCCTGATGAGCCTGGTGGCGTCAATAGGCTGTTTGACCGGCACCGCGGCACAGGCCGCCGCCTTCGGCGAACTGGTGGTAGTCGCCATTC
This sequence comes from Sodalis sp. C49, assembly GCF_046352915.1. Taxonomy (NCBI): domain Bacteria; kingdom Pseudomonadati; phylum Pseudomonadota; class Gammaproteobacteria; order Enterobacterales; family Bruguierivoracaceae; genus Sodalis; species Sodalis sp. C49. Next base: position 4,454,337 of record NZ_CP163303.1, read on the forward strand.
CCCTGAGAAATTACCTGCAAGTACCGGTTGCGCCCCTGGTCGGTAAAGTGGTGCTGGACGCCAATAATTATTATCCCGAACGCGACGGGCAGATGCCTGAGCTGGAGAATCAATCCATCACCACCAGCGAGCTGCTGGCCCGTCATCTTGTCGGGGCGAACATCGTCAAGGCGTTCAATTCCATCCGGGTTAACGATCTGGAACGCGACGGTATGCCCGCGGGCGCGCCGGGACGGCGCGCGCTGCCCATCAGCGGCGACGACGCGCAGGCAAAGCAGCAGGCCGCCGCGCTTATCGATCAATTCGGCTTTGATGTCGTGGATGCCGGGTCTCTGGCCGAGGGGTGGCGTTTCCAGCGGGGCAGGCCGATGTATTGCGAACGTTTCGATGCCGCCGGGCTGCAAAAAGCGCTGCGCGAAAACGATGAGGAGCATGTTATATCACGCAAAATGCGGTAATCTCCTTGCCCTCGATAATATTCATTGTTAAATCCGCGCGCGGAAATGAGCCAACGGATTCAGAGGGATGATAGTGGAACCAAAGCAGGAGTTGCAGCGCGGCCTCAAAGCCCGGCACATCGAACTGATTGCCCTGGGCGGCACCATCGGCGTCGGTTTATTTATGGGCGCGGCCAGCACGCTGCAATGGGCCGGGCCGTCGGTGCTGCTGGCCTATATTATCGCCGGGTTATTTGTCTTTTTTATTATGCGCTCGATGGGGGAGATGCTTTATCTGGAACCCATCGCCGGCTCCTTCGCGGTCTATGCCCATCGCTATATGAGTCCGTTTTTCGGCTACCTTACCGCCTGGAGCTATTGGTTTATGTGGATGGCGGTGGGGGTGTCGGAAATCACCGCCATCGGCGTGTATGTCCAGTACTGGTTTCCCGACCTGCCGCAATGGCTGCCGGCATTGGCCGCCGTCGCCCTGGTGGCGCTCGCTAACCTGGCCGCGGTCAGGCTGTATGGCGAAATCGAGTTTTGGTTCGCCATGATCAAAATCACCACTATCGTGGTGATGATCGCGGTGGGACTGGGTATTATCTTTTTCGGCATCGGCAACCACGGCCATGCGGTGGGGCTTGGCAATCTTACCGCCCACGGCGGTTTTTTCGCCGGCGGCTGGAATGGCCTGCTGTTTGCGCTTTGTATTGTGGTGGCGTCTTATCAGGGCGTGGAGCTGGTCGGCATCACCGCCGGCGAGGCCCGTAATCCCCAGGTGACCCTGCGGCGCGCGGTGAGCAAGATCCTCTGGCGCATTCTGATTTTTTACGTCGGGGCAATATTTGTTATCGTAACGATTTACCCTTGGAATCAAATCGACGGCGGCGGTAGCCCGTTTGTGCTGACCTTCGCCAAAATCGGCATTACCGCGGCGGCGGGCATTATCAATTTTGTTATCCTCACCGCGGCGCTGTCCGGCTGCAATAGCGGCATGTACAGCTGCGGCCGCATGCTCTTCGCCCTGGCGCAAAACCGCCAGCTGCCGGCGGCGGTAGGGCGGGTCTCGCGCAACGGCATCCCGGCGGTGGGGGTGATGCTGTCCATCGTGGTGCTGCTGTTGGGCTCGTGCCTGAATTATATTATTCCCAATCCGCAGCGGGTATTCGTTTATGTCTACAGCGCCAGCGTTCTGCCTGGCATGGTGCCCTGGTTTGTGGTGCTGATAAGCCAGCTGCGCTTTCGCCGGGCCCACCGGGATGCCATGGCGTCGCATCCGTTCCGCTCGGTATGGTTTCCCTGGTCCAACTACCTGACCATGGCCTTTTTAGTCTGCGTGCTGGCGGGCATGGCCTTTAGCCCGGACACCCGGTTGTCGCTGGTGGTAGGTTCGGCCTTTTTAGTCCTGGTTGCCGTAATTTACCGCGTGCTGGGATTTAATCGCGCGGCGCAGGCGGGGACGCCGAACGCCGGGTGATTGATTAAAATCTGAACGGCGTCACATTATTAACATCTGCCTCCGGGCGGCACTTGTTAAAATAACGCGCCGGCGGCATTATCAATCACTGTTGTCGGCGGCACCGCCGCCGTCCAGGTAAAACCTAAACTCCTTGTTTCTCTCGCTGTATCAGCGGTGGCAAACAAGCGGTTTAGGTTTTTTTTCGCCCCCAGCCGGCAAAACGCCCCGCCGTGTCTGCCCGCCGGCAAGATACTCTGTTGTTTTTCAGCGCCGGATAATGGTTTTACCGCACAAACAGCGGCGGATTCGGTTTGCAGCGGATTTTATCGTGGCAACGCCGTTTTTGCACCGTGGTTTATGCCGTTATTTTACTAATATGCCGGGTTTTAACCTGGTTAATTGTTAATATTTTATTAAATATCACCATGGTGAAGCAATAAAGCAGCGTTAACGCCTGAGTTTGGTGCAAAAAAGCACGGCGACCGCGGCTTTATCGGTCGCGATGGCGGAAGATAATTTTATTTAATTGATCTATAACGCTATTTAGGATTGGAGTCTATTTGGCATAACCTGTGCTAGGTAGTGGTATCGCGCCAACCCCCTGGCCGCCTCTGTCCGTGGAGCAACGGGTCCGCAGCATCGGTGGGGCGCACCCTTAACCCTAACTGTTTAATGAGGCGTTGCTGATGGAAATTCAAAAACCTTATCTGCTGTTCCTGGCGGACGCGCACGATCGGCTGGCGGCGAAAGTCGCCACCGGCATTCGCCACTGGCATCCGGAATACTGCGTCGGCCAATTGCGCATGGACGGTTGCCAGGTGGATTGCGGCCTGCCCGATCTGGACATTGCCGCCGCCCGGGCCATGGGCGCCAAAACGCTGGTGATAGGCGTGGCCAATCGCGGCGGGGTGATTGCCGGGCATTGGGTCGAGGTGCTGCGCGACGCGCTGGAAAACGGCATGGACCTGGCCGCCGGGCTGCATAATCGCCTGTCGGACGTTCCGGTACTGCAAGCCACGGCGCAAAGGCTTGGCCGCTCGCTGTTCGATGTGCGCCACACCCGCGCCGCTTTGCCGGTGGGCAACGGGCGCAAGCGCGCGGGTAAACGGTTGCTGCCGGTGGGCACCGACTGTTCCTGCGGTAAAATGTATACCGCGTTGGCCATTGAGAAGGCCATGCTGGAACAGGGCAGAAAAGCCACGTTTCGCGCCACCGGCCAGACCGGCATCCTGGTCAGCGGCGCGGGAATCAGTATCGACGCGGTGGTGGCGGACTTTATCGCCGGCGCGGTGGAAACCCTGGCGCCGGACAACGAGCCGGATCATTGGGATATCATCGAAGGGCAGGGGTCGCTGTTCCATCCGTCGTTTGCCGGGGTCACCCTCGGGCTTATCCACGGCGCGCAGCCTGATGCGCTGGTCTTGTGTCATGAGCCGACGCGTACCACTATGCGCGGCGTCGATTATCCGCTGCCCGACCTGGCCGATTGTATGGCGCTGAACCTGCGGGCGGCGCGGCTGACCAACCCGCAGGCGCGATTTGTCGGCATCTCCGTTAACAGCGCCCTGCTGCCGGAGGCGGACGCGTTGGCCTATATGGCGGAGTTGGAAACATGCTACGGTTTGCCGGTGGTGGATCCGTTCCGCCAGGGCGTCGCGCGCATTATTGAGCAACTTTAACCACGGCGGAAGAATCCATGAGCAGAATTGTCTATCTTAACGGCGACTATGTGCCGGAGCAGGACGCCAGGATCTCCATCTTCGACCGGGGCTTCCTGTTCTCCGACGCGGTCTATGAAGTCACCGCGGTATTAAACGGTAAGCTGTTGGAAAACGAGGGCCATATCGCCCGTCTGGTGCGCTCCTGCCGGGAGCTTAAACTCTCCCTGCCCGTTACGCCCGCTGAACTGGACGCGATACAGCGGGAGCTTATCGCCCGCAATCAACTGCGGGAAGGCGCGGTCTATCTGCAACTGAGTCGCGGCACTACCGGCGATCGGGAATTTGATTTTCCGCCGGCCGGCACTCCGCCTACGCTTACGCTGTTTACCCAGGCGCGGCCGGTTATCAATAATGCCAAGGCTATCAACGGCATCCGGGTGGTGACGCTGGAGGATATCCGCTGGCACCGCCGCGACATCAAAACGGTGGGACTGCTGGCGCCTTGCCTGGCCAAGGAGTATGCCCATGCCCAGGGCGCGGACGATGCCTTCCTGGTGGAGAACGGGCTGATAACCGAAGGCAGCGCCTGTAACGCGTGGATTGTCACGTCTGCCGGCACCCTGGTGACCCGGCCGCTCAGCAACGAGATTTTGCACGGCATAACCCGCCGTTCGCTACTGATGCTGGCCGAAACCCATGCTATCCCGTTTGAGGAACGGGCATTCAGCGTTGAGGAGGCTTATGCCGCGCGGGAGGCGTTTATCAGCTCCGCCACCACCTTTATCTGGCCGGTTATCGGCATCGACGGCAGGACGGTGGGGGACGGCGTTCCCGGTCCGGTAACCCGGGCGCTGCGGGCGATATATGTGGATATGGCGCTGCGGGCCACCGCCTGATAATAACGCCCCGGGCCGGCAATGCCGCGGTTTCGCCGGCCGGGGGCGGTGTATCCGCCCTTATTTTGGTATTCCGGTCCTTTATTTTCAGGCCCGTTCTTTATTGCTGATGATTTTTATGGCAATAAAACCGGCGCGGGCGGTTAATTTTTTCTTATCAGTAAATATTAGTCAGCGAAAGTGTTGAGGCGCCGCTTTTTATTATCTCAAGGTTCAGAAATACGTTGGTGTTTACCAACTATTTTTTAACGCTAAATCGCCAGGCGGCATGTGCCGCGGCGCGCCGATAATTAATGTGATACATGTCCTATTTGTTATTAAAATTAGACTTTAACGTTAAAAGATAGTCTTTAATAGACGGTATCACCGAAATGGTGCAACCGCGGCGCCGGCGCCGTTTTCCGGCGGCACAAGCGCACTGAAAGGGGGCGGCGCGGCGCCCGCCCTGATGATAGCTCCCCGGAGCGAAACGGTCTGTGCCTCTAATGTGCCGGAAATTTGCCATTATGGCCGGATAATTGCTTATTTTGTTGGGGTAAATACCCGTCGTCTTCATGGGTTGTACGTTTAAGCTTCAGGATTTATGGTCCACGCCTCGGGCGTTTTGCTGAAACTGTATAAAGGAACCAGATGATGTCAATGAAATTGATAAGAACCCCGCTTTCCGCCCTGCTTATCGGTTGCCTGGGCGCGGCTTTCTCCGCCCATGCCGATGTGGTTATCGGCGTTGCCGGGCCGTTTTCCGGACCCAATGCCACCTATGGCGATCAATACTGGCGCGGCGCTTCCCAGGCGGCCGAGGATATTAACGCCGCGGGCGGCATCAAGGGGGAAAAAATTAAGCTGGTGCAAGGAGATGACGCCTGTGAACCCAAACAGGCGGTGGCGGTGGCCAACCGGCTGGTGGATCAGGAACACGTGAAGGCGGTGATTGGCCACTTCTGCTCCTCATCCACCATGCCGGCGTCGGAAGTCTATGACGAGGCGGGTATTATCGCCATCACTCCCGGCTCCACCAATCCGCAGATTACCGAGCGTGGCCAGACCGCCATGTTCCGTATGTGCGGGCGGGACGACCAGCAGGGACTGATTGCCAGCAACTACATTATCGATAAGCTGAAGGCGAAAAAAGTGGCCATCATCCACGATAAGGACACCTACGGCCAGGGCCTGGCGGATGCCACCAAGGCGGAGCTGAACAAACGCGGCGTGAAGGAGGTGATGTATGAAGGCTTGTCGCGCGGTGAAAAAGATTTCAACGCGTTGGTGACGAAAATCCGCGCGCTGGATCCTGACGTGGTCTATTTCGGCGGCTGCCATCCCGAGGCGGGTCCCCTGGTGCGCCAGATGCGTGAGCAGGGCGTCACCGCTAAATTCTTTTCCGGCGACTGCGTTGTCACCAGTGAACTGGTCACCGCCGCCGGCGGTCCGCAGTATACCAACGGCGTTTTAATGACCTTCGGCAAAGATCCCCGCGTTATTCCCGACGGCAAGGCGGTGATTGAGAAGTTCCGCGCCGGCAAGTTTGAACCTGAAGGGTACACTCTCTATTCCTATGCGTCGGTACAGGCTATTGCCGCGGCGTTTAACGCCGTCGGCGGCAGCGATTCCGCTAAGGCCAGCGCGTGGCTGAAGGCCAACAGCGTGGATACGGTCATGGGCAAAAAGGCCTGGGACAGTAAAGGCGATCTGAAGGTATCCGATTACGTGGTTTATCAATGGGACGACCAGGGTAAATATCACGAAATCCCCTAAAGCCACCATGGGCTAAAGGTAATGCGCCAGGCGGAACCTGGGCCAGGCGCCGGGGTTGTCCGTGGGCGTCGCCGCTGACGGGCCGGCCCCGACGCCATGTTTTCCGGGGGAAAATACCCCGCGCGCCGTGCGGTGGTCGCTTTTCTGGCCGCCGGGCGATCTGTAAGCAAGACGAGACGGTGTAACTATGGATTCTTCCTTCCTGCAGCAAATGTTTAACGGCCTGACACTGGGCGCCGTCTACGGTTTGATCGCCATCGGCTATACCATGGTGTACGGTATTATCGGCATGATCAACTTCGCCCACGGCGAAGTCTATATGATTTCCGCCTATCTGTGCGCCATCGCGCTGGCGCTGCTGTCGTTTTTCGGCCTGCATTCGTTTCCGCTGCTCATCCTCGGCACCCTGGTGTTTACCATCGCGGTTACGGGCGTCTACGGCTGGGTTATCGAGCGCATTGCCTACCGGCCCCTGCGCAACTCTACCCGGCTGGCGCCCCTAATCTCCGCCATCGGCATGTCGCTTATCTTGCAAAACTATGCGCAAATCAGCCAGGGGCCACGTCAACAGGGTATTCCCACCATGCTGGACGGGGTGCTCAGGTTCCACATCGGCGACAGCTTTGTCCAGCTCACTTATACCAAGATCTTTATCCTGGTGGCGTCGCTGCTGGGGATGCTGGCGCTAACCTATATTATCGGCCACACCAGGCTGGGGCGCATGTGCCGCGCCACCCAGCAGGATCGCAAGATGGCCTCGATCCTCGGCATCAATACCGACCGGGTTATTTCCTGGGTATTTGTTATCGGTGCCGCCATGGCGGGGCTGGCCGGGGTATTGATTACCATGAACTACGGCACCTTTGATTTTTATGCCGGTTTTATCATCGGCATTAAGGCATTCACCGCTGCGGTGCTGGGCGGTATCGGCTCGCTGCCGGGAGCCATGCTGGGCGGCCTGATCCTGGGCGTCGCCGAGGCGCAGTTTTCGGGCATGGTCAATTCCGATTACAAAGATGTATTTTCATTTTCCTTACTGGTGGTCATCCTTATTTTTCGCCCGCAGGGTCTGCTGGGCCGGCCACTGGTGGCTAAGGTATAAAGGGAGAGATAATGTCGCAACCCACAGTGCCGCAATCCGCCGGGACGCCTTCTCCGGGGGCTCAATCGCCGGACAAGCCAACCTCCGCGCCGCGTTCCCCGGGATCGCCTCCGCCCGCAGGGCTGGATATCCGGCAATGCCTGCTTGATGCCGTCCTGGCCGGTTTTATTGCCCTGATTGTTTTTGGCCCGGTGGTGGGCGTGGTGCTGGACGGCTACAGCTTCAATTTCCACGCTCCGCGCCTGGCCTGGATTATCCTGGCGGTGATGGCGGGGCGTTTTGCCCTTAGCCTGTTTCTGCAAACCGGGCCGGGACAACGTTTCCAACTGCGTTTTAACGGCGACAGCGGCGGCGTCTACGTCCGTCCCGCCGACTACAAAAGCCGCCTGCGCTGGATTATCCCGTTGATCCTGGTACTCGCGGCGCTGTTTCCCTTCGTCGCGACCAAATACCTGCTGACCGTGGCAATTCTCGGCCTGATTTATGTGCTGCTGGGACTGGGGCTGAATATCGTGGTCGGCCTGGCCGGACTGCTCGATCTGGGGTACGTGGCGTTTTATGCTATCGGCGCCTACGGACTGGCGCTGGGGTATGAATATCTCGGCCTGGGGTTTTGGTCCATGCTGCCGCTGGCGGCAATCATGGCGGCCGTGGCCGGCGCGTTATTGGGTTTCCCGGTGTTGCGCATGCATGGCGACTACCTGGCGATAGTGACCCTGGGTTTTGGCGAGATCATCCGGCTGATTTTAAACAACTGGCTGGCTTTTACCGGCGGCCCCAATGGCGTCTCGGTGCCGTCGCCGACCTTTTTCGGCCTGGAATTCGGTCGCCGCGCCAGGGAGGGCGGGGTACCCATTCATGAGTTCCTCAATATTCCCTATAATCCCAACCTGAAGTTTATTTTCATCTACGGCGTGCTGATCCTGGTGGTGCTGCTGGTGTTGTATATCAAGCACCGCCTGACGCGCATGCCTATCGGCCGCGCCTGGGAGGCGCTGCGCGAGGATGAAATCGCCTGCCGCGCCATGGGACTGAACCACGTACTGGTTAAACTGTCGGCCTTTACGCTCGGCGCATCCACCGCCGGCATTGCCGGGGTGTTTTTCGCCACTTACCAGGGTTTCGTCAATCCCACGTCGTTTACCTTTTTTGAATCGGCGCTGATCCTGGCCATTGTGGTGCTGGGCGGCATGGGTTCGACCATCGGCGTGGTGATTGCCGCTTTTGTGCTAACCGTGGCCCCCGAACTGCTGCGCAGTTTTGCCGAATACCGGGTGCTGCTGTTCGGCATCCTGATGGTGGTGATGATGATCTGGCGGCCGCGCGGCCTTATCCGTATCAGCCGCGCCGGTTTCGCCGCCCGTAAGGGGGTGGCGCCATGAGCGACACTATCCTGAGCGTCGAGCACCTGATGATGCATTTCGGCGGCATTAAGGCCCTGAACGACGTCAATCTCGAGGTGCGCAGGGGTTCCATAACGGCGCTTATCGGCCCCAACGGCGCCGGTAAAACCACGGTATTTAACTGCCTGACCGGCTTTTACCAGGCCACAGGCGGCAATATTATGCTCAACACCCGCGGGCGGCCCACCAATATTATCCAGATCCTCGGGCAAAAATTTCGCGCCGCCGATTTTATCCATCCGGCCCGGCTGGGCCGGCGCGTTTTTTATAAAATGTTCGGCGGCACCCATCTGGTCAATCGCGCCGGGCTGGCGCGCACGTTCCAGAATATCCGCCTGTTCCGCGAGATGTCGGTGGTGGAGAACCTGCTGGTGGCGCAGCATATGCAGGCCAACCGCAACCTGATTGCCGGGATATGCAATACGCCGGCCTATAAACGCGCCGAAAACCGCGCCCTGGATCGTGCGTTTTACTGGCTGGAAGTGGTAGAACTGGTTGATTGCGCCAACCGACTGGCGGGTGAAATGTCCTACGGCCAGCAGCGGCGGCTGGAGATCGCCCGCGCCATGTGCACCAACCCGGAAGTGATTTGCCTGGACGAGCCTGCGGCGGGACTTAATCCGGTGGAAACCCGTACCTTAAGTAAAATTATCCGCCTGCTGCGCGACCGCCATGGCATCACGGTGTTGCTGATCGAGCATGATATGGGCATGGTGATGGACATCTCGGATCATATTATCGTGCTCGATCATGGCGATGTCATCGCCACCGGTACGCCGCAAGCCATCCAGAATAACGACAGCGTGATTGCCGCCTACCTCGGCACCGACGAGGAGGAATTGGCCTTATGACCGACATTCTACTGGAATTTCGCGATGTAGACGTATTTTACGGTCCGATCCAGGCCCTGCGGCAGGTTTCCATCCAGGTGCATGAAGGGGAAACGGTGGCGCTGATCGGCGCCAACGGCGCGGGCAAATCCACGCTGCTGATGTCCATCTTCGGCCAGCCGCGCATCAGCGCGGGGCAGATCCTATTGCGCGGAGAGGATATCAGTCGCAAGTCGACTCATTTCATCGCCGCCAACGGCATTGCCCAGTCGCCGGAAGGGCGGCGGGTATTCCCGGATATGACGGTGGAGGAAAACCTGCTGATGGGCACTATTCCCATCGGCAATCGCCATCAGGCCGAAGATTTGCTCCGGATGTTCGACCTTTTTCCGCGCCTGCGTGAGCGCCGCAACCAGCGCGCCATGACGCTTTCCGGCGGCGAGCAGCAGATGCTGGCCATTGCGCGCGCGCTGATGAGCCGGCCTAAGCTGCTGCTGCTTGACGAGCCGAGTCTTGGATTGGCGCCGATCATCGTCAAGCACATTTTCCAGATTCTCCGCGAGCTGGCCCGCACCGGCATGACCATCTTTCTGGTGGAGCAAAATGCTCACCACGCGCTGAAGTTATCGGACCGGGGCTATGTCATGGTCAACGGCCAGATCCGGCTTAGCGGCAGCGGGGCCGAACTCCTGGGCAACCAAGAGGTACGCAAGGCCTATTTAGGCGGTATATAGCCCGGCAATACCGCAATATCGTTCCATGGCCGGAATGACCGCGCTAAACAGCCATTCCGCCGGCGCGCGACTATCAGCAGGCTATCTTATTGGGAACAGGTGCTATGCGTGGCGCGATATATTGTTCAACCCAATTGCTGTCATCTTTAAAATAATAAATATGACGCTGGATTAATAGTTCTTTATTCCTGAACTTAAAGGGCAGTAATTTTATTTTATACTGCCGTTCTTCAATGATATTTTTTACCGATGCGGGGAAAAAACCAATGGCATCGCTCTTTTCAATCGTCGACAGCTGTCCCTGAAACGTGGGGACATGAAGCCGTTTCAACATTAAGTTATTAAATTGCAAATGAGCATCTATCTCCTCATTGATCTTTCCAGGAAGTTGCGCCTCGTATTGCACCAGGACTTTATCATACAAGAGTTGATTTATGGGCACATTGCGGATATTCACATCGCTGCCGACTGCCAGCATGAGGGCATCCTCCGCTAAAAGCTGATGTATTACCCCTGGCGGGCAGCGTAGCGGTTTATCCGAGAAAAAAATCTTGCACAATCCCTCCTTGAGCACGTCTTCCATACTCGTGCTATCTGGAGCATAGTATTCTAGGGTAATCTCGTTTTTGAAGGGCGAGTCAGAAAGCAAAGGAGATAAATAGGAATAGTCATGATGATCGATTCCCAGTTTATACTGGGTGGCGATATGATTTTTATTGGTGTTTTTTTTCAAAATTTTGCTTTCCAGTTCACACACTTCCTGATAGAGCGGTAGCAGCGTTGCGTACAGTTCGCTACCGTAACTGGTGAGTTTTAAGCCATTGCTGGTGCGGGAAAACAGTTTATGGCCAAGGCTTAACTCGAACATTTTAATTGTCCGGCAAAGCGGGGATGGCGTGATGCAGAGAATCATCGACGCCAACCGAATAGACTGCTGTTGTGCGGTCACGATGAAATACCGTAATGTTTTAGATATTAAGATCATATTAGGCCCCCGGTGGCTTTTGCTTATCTTGACTAGATTTATAAGAAAATATTTTTAAAAATAGAATAATTATTAAAATTATTTTGTTTTTTTTCAAATAACATTGCCAGGCTATTTTATTATTAATATTATTGATATTAAGGGTGTCAGCAGCAACCGAAAAATCATTGCTGAATTTACTGAGAACTATAATAAACAGCGCTAGGCTTATTTAGAATATTTTTTAAGAAATGCCGCTCTTAACTCGAAAAAAAATGAGATGTTCAGTAATGTCTTAAAACCATCATTATGGATGGTTTTATTTGTTCAACTGATTTATTCAAAAAACAGTTAACCAGCAACGCAACATCAATCGCTGGAGTTGCTTCGCTGTTATCAGTGGTGTGAATAGACGTTACGACTTTAGTATAGTATTTGACAAGTCCTTCATTGAAATCCTTTAGAACAATTGGCGAATAATGTTAACCAGCTCACGCTTGTTAACTCTATGTATCGAAAATGGCCATGGCATGCAAAAGGCAATGCTAATTATCAGCATATATTCCCCAGCGAATATATTAGCCATCAATATCAGATTATGCCTGCTGACACGTTAAGAAAATGATGTGAACGCATTCAGCCGTTTTTAAAATTGATCAATTTCAATTGCTTACGATTTCCAGCGCCGCCAGGTACGGGGGCGACGGGGCGGGCGATGATTTAAAATAGGATGATGATTAAGGCAAAACCGGTCCGTATCGCCATTTTGGTCATTGGATTACTCTAAAAGTTGAGGTAAACCGCAGGATGATGGTATAAGCCGGCGGTAGATCGTAAAGGTTAACCTCTGTTCCCGGCTTGCCGGTCTCTTGCTCTGATGGCATTGCCAGAAACAATTTAATATACATTTCCTGCCGGGAGCGAGTGGTAAAACACAAAAGATAACTTATAATTTTTCCTAATATAATAATGTCAGTTAATTCAACGTGTTTATTAAGGAAACGCACCATGGATGCCAGATCCAAAAAGCAACTTGAAGAGTTACGCGCCAGCAGCAGAAGCGAGCATGCCACGCTGCTGATGCCGTCATCTGATTCCGTTGCGCCCCGGACCCTGGGCCAACGTTTAGCCGACAGGATCACGGCCATTATCGGCACCTGGACCTTTATCATTACCCAAACCATTATTATCATCGGCTGGACCGGATATAACCTGGCCGTCGGTAAAAGCGGATTCGATCCTTATCCCTTTATTTTACTGAATCTTTTCTTATCATTTCAAGCCGCCTATACCGCACCGGCCATTATGATGAGCCAGAAGCGGGAAGGGGAAGTGGACCGCTACCGCGCGGAAATCGCGTCCAACGTGAATGTGAAATCCGATCTGGAAATGTATGCGCTGCACGATAAAATTGATTATCTGGAAGGCGACATCGTCACGTCAATAAAAGAACAGCTGGCGCAGATCACCCGGCAGCTTGAAGAGATCAAGCAAAAACAAGGCTGACCCAACCGGCCGGCAACATCGCTATTGAGGCGGCGCCCGCCGCCTGCCGCTAGTTTTCCACCCGTCCGCCCTGGACATTATCATTGCCGGCGGCCCCCGCGCGCGCAAACCGTTGTATCCCGGCGTTGACTTCGCGCAGGATTTCCCGGGAAAACGCCTCGTCGTTGACCGCGCGCGCCAGGATAATGCCCCCCACCATCGACGCATGCAGACGAATGGCGTCGCCCCGGGCGTGTTTATTACTGCGCCAGGGGAAATAACGGGTCAGCCGTTCAACCGTGGCGGCCACCAGCCGGGTCAGGGACGGCCTGACGGTCTCTTCCCGGGCGATTTCGGTTGCCAGCGCCGACACCAGGCAACCGAGGGCCGGGTTATCGCGATGCTGAACGCTCAGGTAATGATCAACGTAGTCCAGCAGCCCTGCCGGCGTGGCGGCGGCCTCATCTATACCGGCAAGCGTCGTCTGCGCCCGATACTCGAAGCTCTCCTGCATTAATGCTTCCTTGGACGCAAAATGATTATAGAAGGGACCGTGCGTCAGGCCGGTGGCCTTCATAATCTCGGCGACGCTCACGCCCGAGAAACCGCGTTCACGAAACAGCCGTGCCGCTTCCTGGAGAATACGTTGATGTTTTTCTGCCGTTTCGGCCGCGGGATATCTCATCTTCCATCCTATTGTCGTCGGTTTGCCGCCATGGCTTGACAAGTATACATGATAGCGGTCATGCTTGTCGCCATCAAGCATGACGATCATCATGTTACTTGCCATCAAACATGATGGCTGTCATGTTTGGTGGCAAAACCCTTCTGCGGCCTGGCCGCAGGGCAACCGACCTTATTAGGAGAAGATGATGAAACCAACAGATACTCACCCTGTCAGCGATGCCAGTGGCACCGCGGTTATCACCGGCGCGTCGTCGGGTATCGGCGCAGTGTATGCCCGCCGGCTGGCGGAGCGCGGTTATGATCTATTGCTGGTGGCGCGCCGCGGCGATCGCCTGTCGGCGCTGGCGGAGGAGTTGCGCTCCCGTTACGGCCATGAAGCGCGTACCCTGGTGGCGGATCTGGCCGTGGCGGCCGATCTGGACCGGGTGGCCGCTATCCTGGCCGCCGATGCGTCCATCACCCTGCTGGTCAATAACGCCGGCACCTCGCTGATGGTGGCGGCCGAGCAGACCCCCGCGCCGGCGGTGGCGGCGCTGCTGAATTTAAATGTTACCGCGCTGACCCGGCTTAGCCTGGCGGTCCTGCCGGGATTCAGAGCGCGAAACCGCGGTACGCTTATCAATATCGGCTCGGTGCTGGGATTCAGTTCCATCGTCGGCAGCGCCGTCTACAGCGGCACCAAGTCCTTTGTGCTCGGCTTCACCCAGGCGCTCCAACTGGAATTCGCCGATACCAATGTCAGGATTCAGTTAGTGGCTCCGGCCACCACCGCCACGGAAATTTGGGATATTTCCGGCGTGCCCCTCTCCACGCTGGACCCCGACACAATAATGCAGGCCGGGCAGTGCGTGGACGCCGCGCTGGCGGGTCTGGATATGGGCGAGGCCATAACCCTGCCTTCACTGGAAGAGGCCGGGCTGCTGGCGGATTACACTCAGGCGCGCCTTAAACTGTTCAGTAAGGTTAACCGGGGACGCCCGGCCACGCGCTATCATGTGACGATGACCGCGGCGCAATAACCTCCCGGAGGGGGAATGCCGCGCGGGCCTACGCGGATGATAATAAGCCGCGCCCCCTCCTTATAGTATGCCGGAGACCGATGCGGGGAATATCAACGGAGACCTCTGAATTCTGTAAGAATAGAGCCGGACAGGTAACGTCATTACATTAATAATATTTTCATATTCCGTTCTTTCATAAAAGTTCCGTCGCCGTTGAAATATTTAAACCCAGGTTGAGTCACGCTTTTTTATTGCACAGGCGTGAGAATTCAATTTTACAATTGCTTAACCGGTGTAATAATTCTGCGGCGAAAAACGCGGTATGCCTGAAGCATGATATAACTCACTTTTCCTTGCCTAAATACGTTGCCTTGTTCTTTGCCATGGCTACGGCGGCAATATTAAATCAGGCTTTCTTTTTTAAATTTAATCTTCGTTTAATTATTGGTCGGTATAGTACTTTCAAAATGCATTTTTGGATTCGATTTTATTTATGGATCAACTATTACCTTTTTCCCGTCCCTCCATTGGTGAGGACGAAATTGCGGCCGTGGGCGACGTTCTCCGTTCCGGCTGGATCACCACCGGACCACAAAACCAGCGGCTGGAGGCGGACTTTTGCGCCGCTTTCGGCTGTAAACACGCCATAGCGGTATGCTCCGCCACCGCCGGAATGCATCTGGTCCTTGCGGCGCTGGGCATCGGTCCCGGTGATGAAGTCATTACCCCTTCCCAGACCTGGGTTTCCACGCTGAACATGATCGAGCTGCTGGGCGCGCGTCCGGTGATGGTCGATATCGATCGCGACACGCTGATGGTCACGGCGGCGGCGGTGGAGGCGGCTATTACCCCGCGCACCAGGGCCATCGTGCCGGTGCACTACGCCGGCGCGCCGCTGGATTTGGATGCGCTGCGCGCCGTGGCTCGCCGCCACGCCATACCTTTAATCGAAGATGCGGCCCATGCGGTGGGCACCCGTTATAAAGGGCGCTGGATCGGCGCCACGGGTACGGCGATTTTTTCTTTCCACGCCATTAAAAACATGACCTGCGCCGAAGGCGGCCTGGTCGGCACCGACGACGATGCCCTGGCGGAGCGCGTGCGGCGGCTGAAATTTCACGGCCTGGGCGCCGACGCCTTCGATCGCCGTCAGCAGGGGCGCAAGCCGCAGGCCGAAGTGGTGGAGCCGGGGTACAAATATAACCTCTCCGATATCCATGCGGCCATCGCCGTGGTGCAACTGGCCCGCCTGCCGGCGTTAAACGCGCGCCGCAGGTCTCTTGCCGGGCGCTATCTCCACGCTCTGGCGGGTTCCCCGTTTCTGCCGCTCGGGTTGCCAGCCTACGATCATCAGCATGCCTGGCATCTGTTTATGGTGCGTATCGATCCCGAGCGCTGCGGGCTGGACCGCGATGAACTGATGAACCGTTTACAGGCGAAGGGCATCGGCACCGGCCTGCATTTCCGCGCCGCGCATACGCAAAAATATTACCGTGATCGTTATCCACAGGTGTCCTTGCCGGCGACCGAATGGAATTCAGCCCGTCTGTGTACCCTGCCGCTGTTTCCGGATATGGCCGACAGCGATGTCGATCGGGTGGTTGCCGCCTTGTTTTCTGTGTTGGAGCTGAACATTGTCGCGCGTTGAACCTATTACTAAGGTCTCGGTGGTTATTCCCGTATTTAATGAGCAGGAAAGCCTGCCGGCGTTAATTACGCGTACCGTCGCCGCCTGCGGGCGGTTAACCCAATCCTATGAAATTATCCTGGTGGACGACGGCAGCAGCGACGATTCGATCGAGCTGATGACGGCGGCGGCGCAGACGCCGGAAAACCATATCGTCGCCGTAATGCTCAATCGCAATTACGGCCAGCATTCCGCCATCATGGCTGGTTTTATCCAGGCCAGCGGCGATTTGGTCATTACCCTTGATGCCGATTTGCAAAATCCGCCGGAGGAGATTCCAAGGCTTGTGAGCGTGGCGGAACAAGGCTATGACGTGGTGGGAACGGTGCGGGCCAGGCGCCAGGATTCCTGGTTCCGCAAATGCGCCTCGCGCATGATTAACCGTCTTATCCAGCGCGCCACCGGCAAGGCGATGGGCGATTACGGCTGCATGCTGCGCGCCTACCGCCGCCAGGTGGTGGAAGCGATGCTGCACTGCCATGAGCGCAGCACATTTATTCCCATCCTGGCCAATTCTTTTGCCCGGCGCACCATCGAGATTGAAGTGGCGCACGCCGAGCGCGAGTTCGGCGATTCCAAATACAGCCTGATGAAGTTAATCAATTTGATGTACGACCTGGTGACCTGCCTGACCACCACGCCGCTGCGCCTGTTAAGCGTGGTCGGCAGCATTATCGCCATTTCCGGGTTCACCCTCTCGATCATCCTGATCGCCCTGCGCCTGCTCCTTGGGCCCACGTGGGCGGCCGAGGGGGTTTTTACCCTGTTCGCGGTGCTTTTTACCTTTATTGGCGCGCAGTTCGTCGGCATGGGGCTGCTGGGCGAATATATCGGCCGCATTTACAACGATGTCCGCGCCAGACCCCGTTATTTCGTGCAGCAGGTGATCGGCGCCCGGCCGTCCTCGACTACCCAGGAAGAAGAATGATGAAAGCTATTGTATTTGCCTACCATGATATTGGTTGTATCGGTTTAAAAGCCTTGGTGGCAGCCGGCTATGACATACAGGCCGTGTTCACCCATACCGACGCCCCGGACGAAAACAGGTTTTTCCCCTCGGTGGCGCGGCTGGGCGCGAGTCTCGAGCTGCCGGTTTACGCGCCGGACGATGTCAACCATCCGCTCTGGGTTGAGACTATCCGCAACCTGAAACCCGAGATTATCTTCTCGTTTTATTATCGTCAGCTGCTGTGCGAGGATATTTTATCGCTGGCGCCCCGGGGCGGCTTTAACCTGCATGGGTCGCTGTTGCCGCGTTATCGCGGCCGCGCGCCGGTGAACTGGGCGCTGGTCAAGGGTGAAAAACAGACCGGCGTTACGCTGCATCGCATGGTCAAGCGTGCGGACGCCGGGGATATTGCCGGGCAAGCCGCCGTTGATATCGCCCCGGACGATACCGCGTTAACGCTGCATGCCAAACTCAGCGACGCGGCGGAACGACTGTTGCGCGATTTATTGCCGCCGCTGAAGGCGGGCACCCTTAGCCTGACGCCGCAAAATGAAAAAGAAGCCAGCCACTTTGGCCGCCGCACCGCCGCCGACGGTGAGATTTACTGGCATCATTGCGCGCACGATATCGCCAACCTGGTGCGCGCCGTAACGGAACCCTATCCAGGCGCCTTCAGCTATTTGGGCCAGCGCAAGCTTATCGTCTGGAACGCGCGCGCCCGGGATATCCGGCATGATAAACAGCCGGGTACCGTGCTGGCCACCGAACCGCTGACCATTGCCTGCGGCGACGGCGCGCTGGAGATTATCACCGGGCAGAGCGAAGCCGGTTTATTTTTGCAGGGCAGCCGGCTGGCGCGGGAGATGGGCATGATGGCCGGCGTGCGGCTGGCGGCTAAACCCAGCCCCGCGCAGCGGCGCCGGACCCGCGTCCTGATCCTCGGCGTAAACGGATTTATCGGCAACCATCTGACTGAACGCCTGTTGCGTGAGGACGGCTATGAAGTCTATGGCCTGGATATCAGTTCGGACGCCGTCGGCCGTTTTATGACGAACCCGCGTTTCCACTTCGTGGAAGGGGATATCAGCATCCACTCGGAATGGGTGGAGTACCACATCAAGAAATGCGACGTGGTGCTGCCCCTGGTCGCCATCGCTACGCCTATCGAATATACCCGCAATCCGCTGCGCGTATTTGAACTGGACTTCGAGGAAAACCTGAAAATAGTGCGCGACTGCGTGAAATACCGTAAGCGCATTATTTTCCCCTCCACCTCCGAGGTCTACGGCATGTGCGATGATAAGGAATTCGACGAGGATCGCTCCCGGCTCATCGTCGGCCCGATCAATAAACAGCGCTGGATCTACTCGGTATCCAAGCAATTGCTGGATCGGGTCATCTGGGCCTACGGCGCCAAAGAGACCCTGAAGTTCACCCTGTTCCGGCCGTTTAACTGGATGGGGCCGCGCCTGGATAACCTGGATGCCGCGCGAATCGGCAGTTCGCGCGCCATTACCCAATTGATCCTGAATCTGGTGGAAGGATCGCCGATACAACTGGTGGACGGCGGCGAGCAAAAACGCTGTTTCACCGATATCAGCGACGGCATCGAGGCACTGTTTCGCATTATCGAAAATCGCGACGCCCGCTGCGACGGCCAGATCATCAACATCGGCAACCCCGGCAACGAGGCCAGCATCCGTGAACTGGCGCAAATGCTGCTGGACAGTTTTGAAAACCATCCGCTGCGCCATCATTTCCCGCCGTTTGCCGGCTTTAAGGATATCGAAAGCAAAAGTTATTACGGCAACGGCTATCAGGACGTCGAACATCGCAAACCGAGCATTGAAAACGCCCGCCGCTTACTGAACTGGCAGCCGACCGTCGAGATGCGGCGCACCGTTGACCAGACGCTGGATTTCTTCCTGCGCAGCACGGTTAAAGAAGGCGTGGACGCGTGAGGCAGGTCGGCCTGCGGGTTGATGTGGATACCTTCACCGGCACCCGTGATGGGGTGCCGCGTTTGCTGGAACTGTTTGAAAAGTATGATATCAAGGCCAGCTTTTTTTTCAGCGTCGGCCCGGATAACATGGGGCGCCATTTATGGCGCCTGCTGCGCCCGCGTTTTTTATGGAAGATGCTGCGTTCCCAGGCGGCTTCCCTTTATGGCTGGGATATCCTGCTGGCCGGCACCGCCTGGCCGGGCAGATGCATTACCCCGTCCCAGGGACCGTTAATGAAACAGACCTTGATGGCGGGACATGACGTCGGCCTTCATGCCTGGGATCACCAGGGATGGCAGGCCAAGGCCGGGCGTTGGCCTGACGCCGAGCTGGAGCGGCAGATCCGGCTGGGCGTGGAGGCGCTGGAGACGAGCATCGGGCGGCCGGTAACGTGCTCCGCCGCGGCGGGCTGGCGCGCCGATACGCGCGTATTGGCGGCGAAGGAGAATTTCGGTTTTTACTACAATAGCGACTGCCGCGGCCGCCATCCTTTCCGGCCGCTATTAAGCGATAACCGTATCGGCGCGGTACAGATTCCCGTCACCTTGCCTACCTTTGACGAAGTCATCGGCAAAGAGGCGCGTCTGGAAAATTTCAACGATTATATCCTCGGGCGGATCGCCCGGGATAGCGGTGTGCCGGTCTACACCATCCATAGTGAAGTGGAAGGGCGATCGCAGTCGGCGTTATTCGAGCAATTATTACAACGCGCGCAGCAGCAGGGCATCACCTTTTGCCCGTTGCCCGACCTGTTGCCGGCCGATGTCTCCACGGTGCCGGTGGGGCGTGTCGTCCGTTCCCCTTTTCCCGGACGGGAAGGCTGGCTGTGTTGCCAGGCCCCGGCAAATTCACCGCCATGAAATTAATGAAACATTACTGGGCGGCGATACTGGCGCTGTTTTATGCGCTGGTCTATCTGCTGCCTTTGAACAGCCGTTTGTTATGGCAGCCCGATGAAATCCGCTATGCCGAGACCAGCCGCGAAATGCTGCTGCGCGGCGACTGGATTGTGCCTAATCTGCTGGGCGTGCGTTATTTTGAAAAGCCGGTACTGGGTTACTGGATTAACAATATCAGCCAATGGCTGTTCGGCGATTCTAATTTCGCCGTACGTTTCGGTGTGGTGTTGAGCACCGGCGCCAGCGCGCTGCTGGTGTATGTGCTGGCCATGATGATGTGGCAAGCGCGCCGCACCGCGTGCCTGGCCGCGCTGATATTCCTTTCGATGTTGCTGGTATTCGGCGTCGGCACCTACAGCGTGCTTGATCCCATGGTGTCGCTGTGGCTGACGGCGTCGATGGTCAGTTTTTATCTGGCGATCAACGCGAGCGGCGCGCGCGATAAGCTGGGCGCCTATATCCTGCTGGGGATTACCTGCGGTTTGGGCTTTATGACCAAGGGTTTCCTGGCGCTGGCGGTGCCGGTAATCGCCGCGCTGCCCGTCGCCATCCAGCGGCGCCGGCTGAAAGATCTGCTGATCTTCGGCCCGGTGGCGGTACTGGCCGCGGTGGCGCTGAGCCTGCCCTGGGCGTTGGCCGTTGCCCGGCGTGAGCCGGATTACTGGCATTATTTTTTCTGGATTGAGCATATCCAGCGTTTTGCCGATGACGACGCGCAGCATAAAGCGCCGGCATGGTACTACCTGCCGGTTATCATCGCGGGATCATTGCCCTGGCTGGCGCTGCTGCCGGGATCTCTGCTCAAGGGCTGGCGTGAGCGGGCGACGCGGCCGGAGCTGTTTTTCCTGCTGTGCTGGATGCTGATGCCGCTGGTGTTTTTCAGTCTCGCCAAAGGCAAGCTGCTCACCTATATTTTGCCGTGTATGGCGCCGCTGAGCCTGCTGATGGCCGCATATGCGCAAGATTGCATCGCATCCCGCCGCGTGCGGGTTTTCCGCCTTAACGCGGTGATCAACGGCGCCTTCGGTCTGTTGGGCATGGCGGCTATCGCGGCGCTGGGCGCCGGGCTGCTGCCGCAGGTGATTATATTAGGCCACGATGAATGGCCCAAGGTGGCGCTAAGCCTGCTGGGATTCGCCGGCTGGGCTCTCTTTGCCGCCGTGTCCTGGCGCCAGGGTGGGCGGCGCTGGGCCTGGGCCGCGGCCTGTCCCGTCCTGTTCAGCCTGGTGGTGGGCCATGCCATTCCCCAGCGGGTGATCGACAATAAGCTGCCGCAGCACATTATACGCGCCAATGCCGGCGTGCTGCGCCACAGCCAATACGTGCTGAGCAACAGCGTGGGCCTGGCGACCGCCATAGCCTGGGAGCTCAGGCGCGATGACGTGAAAATGTTTCGTGAGCGCGGCGAGTTGACCTATGGGTTATCTTATCCCGACGCGCGCGGGCGTTTTATCAGCGAGCAGGATTTCCCCGGCTGGCTGGCAACGGCGCGCAGGCAAGGGGATGTGGCGCTTCTCCTCCGCCTGCCCGACGACAACCGGCTGCCGGTTTACCTGCCCGCGCCCGATGCCATGCAACGCAGCTCCCATCTGGCATTGGTGCTGTACCGGCAACGGCCATGAGCGGATATCTGCTGATACTTCTGGTCAGCGTTCTCACCTGCGCGGGGCAGTTATGTCAGAAACAGGCCGCGGTGCGCTGGCAGCAATGCCCGCCGCGGCAAAACCGGCGCACGGCAACCTTGGGCTGGCTGGCGGGGGCGCTGGTTTTGCTGGGGGTGGCGCTGCTGTTCTGGCTTGGCGTTTTGCAACGTCTGCCGCTGAGCGTGGCGTATCCTGTGCTGAGCCTGAACTTTGTGCTGGTCACGCTGGCCGCGCAGGGCATCTTCCATGAGCGCGCCACGTCCCGCCACTGGTGGGGCGTGGCGGCCATTATGGTCGGCATCGTGCTGATGGGTCTGAATCCATGAAGGGTTATCTCTGGGCGGCGACCAGCGTGCTGCTGGTCACCCTGGCGCAACTGCTGATGAAGTGGGGGATGCAGCAGATCCCGCTGTTGTCGCTAAAGGCATTGACGCCGGCCTTCGCCATCCATTACGGTATACCTCTGCTGGCGGTGGCGGTGGGTGTGCTGGGTTACATCCTGTCGATGTTATGCTGGTTCTGCGCTTTGCTCTATCTGCCGCTCAGCCTGGCCTATCCCCTGCTCAGCATCAGTTATGCCCTGGTCTATTGCGCCGCGATCGCGCTGCCGATGTTTAACGAAGCGGCCAGCGCGGCCAAGACCCTGGGCGTGGCGTTTATTTTATTCGGCGTGTGGCTTATCCATCGCCATCACCCATAGGTCGGGGTCATGATGCAAAATGGGCTGCGCCATCCCGGCGTACTGGCGGCGCTGGGTGCCGCGATATTATTCGGCGCGGGAACGCCCCTGGCGAAATTGCTGTTAACCAGCGTCAACCCCTGGCTGCTGGCGGGATTGCTTTACCTGGGTTCCGGGCTGGGGCTGACGCTGTACCGGTTTATCAGGCGCGCCCCCAGGATCAGTATGCCGCGGGCGGAAGTGCCGTGGTTTGCCGGCGCCATTATCACCGGCGGCGTTATCGGCCCGGTGTTGCTGATGCTGGGGCTTGCCGCCATGCCCGCCTCGGGCGCGTCCCTGCTGATCAATGCCGAGGGGGTCTTCACCTCATTGCTGGCATGGTTTGCCTTTAAAGAGAATGTCGATCGCCGCATTGCATTGGGCATGGCGGCGATCGTGGCCGGCGCCGTGGTGCTGAGCTGGCCGGGCGAGGCCCGATTTGCCGGTCTGTGGCCTGCGCTTGCCATTTTGGGCGCGTGTTTCGCCTGGGGTATGGATAATAACCTTACCCGCAAGGTTTCTTTAACCGACGCGACCTGGATCGCCGCCGTAAAAGGGTTGGCGGCAGGTCTGGTGAATCTGTCGCTGGCCTTTGCCGCCGGCGTGGCCTTCCCCAGCTGGCCCGAGGCGGCAGGGGCCCTGACGCTCGGGTTCCTGGCCTACGGCGTCAGCCTGGCGCTGTTTGTGGTCGGCCTGCGCCAGCTCGGCACCGCCCGCACCGGCGCGTATTTTTCCGTGGCGCCGTTTTTCGGCGCCGCGCTGGCCGTCGTCCTCGGCGATACGCTGACGCTGCAAATGCTTGCCGCCGGGGCGCTGATGGCGTTGGGCATCGGGTTGCACCTTACCGAGCGTCATCAGCATCCTCATGTCCACGCGCCCATGGCGCACGATCATGAACACCGCCATGATGAGCATCATCAACATTCGCATGAGGAAACGCCGGCACCGGGAACCGTTCACCGGCATTGGCATCGACATGACCCCATGGCCCATTCCCATCCGCATTTCCCCGACGCCCATCACCGCCACGATCATTAATTTTATGTCGTGCCGATTAACTCGTAATGAACTAATTAAAATAAAAAAATATTTATAAGAGTAGAGTTTATTGCCCATGGGTTTTAAAAACAAACGGTAGAATAGGGAATAAATATAATTTAGAAATGGTAAGTACACTCATTGTCATAGGTGAAGAGGTGTGTAATGAATCTGAATATTACCACAAATGTATTAATGTCCGCCGGTATGCTACAGACTTACTTCTCTAAAAATATCATAAATAATGCTTTAATATTAATTGACGTAAATGTTGTTAACCATGAAATTATTAAAGAAACCATCAGCCTGCTAAAACGAAAGAATATCCTGTTGGTGACCAGGGAACCGACCATGGAAGATGTGAATGCAGCGGTAAATAATTATCCACGAACCGAAAATATCATTGCCGTTGGCGGCGGCTCAACCATGGATCTCGGCAAGGCCATCGCCATAACATTAACCAACGGCGGAGATGTGGAAAAGCTGTGCGACCAGGATACGGTTATCCGTCCAGGATTGCCGATTATTGTCGCCCCCACGATACCCGGCACGGCGGCAGAATTTAGCGCATCCGCGGTATTAAGCGGCGACGGCTACAAGCAGAACCTGACTTCACCTTACCTCAGGCCGGAAGTCGCGCTGGTGGATCCCCGCTTCTTTGCCTCGGTAAGCGCGGAAACCGGCATCCCCGTGCTGCTGAACGGCTACATTCATGCCATGGAATGCCTGGAGGGTATTAAAGGGTCGCATGCGTCGCGCACCGCCTGCCGTAACGTCATTTCGATCTTTAATGAAATCATCAAAAGCGGCTACCATCCGCAGGATAGCAAATGGTGCCAATTAGCTTATTATGCCAATTATACCAGCGCTTTTTCATTACTTGGCGGATCGTTAGGCGCGGTCCATGCATTATCGTATGGCGTATCAAATGCCATGGGCATTTGCCATTCGAAGGCCAATTTAGTGGCGCTCGGCCACCTGAGGTTTTTTTTTGACCAATACGCCCAGGTTGCTTTTGCATTTTGTCGCCAATATGCGGTGGATTATAAGCTTAACGCCGGCCCCAGCGCGGATCGACAAAAAATATTATCGGTAATGAATGCGACCCGGGATAGTTTGACCTGCCTATGGGAGAATACCTTTGGCGATAAATACAATAATGCCATATCCGACATATTTATAAAGAGCATTCTTACTGAGATAAAATAGCCAGCGTCGCGCCAGACAGAGACGATATTGGCCGCTTTTATATGAAATAACCAGGCGGCAAAGTGGAGCCGAGAAAAATAACTTATTGAATAATTCTTTATTGATCATGATGTTAATCATAGGATAATTATGCTCCCGCATAATAGATTCTTTCAAGGAACGATGATGAACCTGGAATTATTCAACGATATTGATCGTGCGCCGGATCCCTCTAAGGCACTGGATATGTTTCCCCAACTGTCCTCTTTTCATGCAGCCTTGGGCAATACCACGTTGATGCCGGTACCCGGTCCTGAGGGCGGCGCCAGCATAATGGCGAAGCTGGAGTTTGAAAATCCCTTCGGATCGGTCAAGGACCGCACCGCGTTTGGCATGTTCTGCGAGGCGGTAAACAAGCACGATTTTCACCAGGGACCGCTGAAGCTGCTTGATGCTTCCGGCGGTAATATGGGCCGCGCGCTGGCGATGCTGGGCAATATGTGCGATATCGCCGTGCATTTGGTTATCCCGGACTCCTCGCCGGAGGTATTGGTTAAGGCCTTGCGGGAAGCCAACGCCGGGCTGACCCTGGTGGACTCCCGGTATTTCCTGCTGGGATTAATGGCCCGCGCCGAGGAAATTGCGCTGGCGGACCCCGGCTGGACCCTGCTTGCCCAACACCGGAACCTGGTGAATGTCGCCGTACATCAACACGGCACCGGCCAGGAAATCCGCCGTCAGCTGCGCGGCGACAAGGCCGGCGGCTGGGTGGCGGCGGTGGGCACCGGCGGGACCTTATCCGGGGTATACGCCGCGCTGGCGCAGGATAATCCGGCGCTAAAAGTGCAGGGCACCACGCCCAGGGAATTGCCTTTCGGCACCCTGGCTCCGCCTAACGGCCGGGATAAATTTGCCGGTGCCGGCGGCATGGGCTTTGGTTTCCGCCAGCCGTTTATCAGCCGCATGCAGCTCGACGTGCTGCCGTTTAGCCTGATTGGCTGGCAAGAGTCGCTGGCGGCAATGTATGAATTTTATCACCTGACCGGCATACGCATCGGCGCCTCATCGGCGGCTAACTGGAAGAGCGCTTGCCGCCTGGCGCAAACGCTGGGTCCCGATCAACAGGTGGTAACGCTGTTTGCCGATGCGGGTAGCGACAGCGACCGTGAAAAGGGCGAGGTTTTTTTCACTAGCGCAAACCGTTCGGACCGGGCGGGCGTTATGCTGTAAGGATCATCACCGGCAAATTATACCGGGATTACATTGGCGGTATTTGCGCTGAATATGCCCAATGCCGCCGCCCATTAGCGGCTCATATAAGATAATACGTATATTTTTTTCGTGAAATTAAAGGGGAAAAAACCCCTAAAACCCTTATTTATTAACAGCCGAGTACACGCCTAGCTAACTGTCTGTTTTTGATCTTTTTTTTCTTCATCTTCTATCAAGCTTTGTTAACGTTTGCCGATAACCATTGTATCTCAGATAAGTCGTTTCACAGGGTGTGGACAATATTTGATTTCATTAAACGGACAGATCGGCGCGCAAAAATCATTTCCAGTTTGGGCTGGGCATGAATGGTGCAATAAATGTTCTTACGCTTCCCCCCATCCTCCATGCATGCCAAACATATGCGCACAAGCCAGCATAGAAATAATTAACAGGAGCAGTACCTATGCGTGTTCTAAAAAATACCAGTATTCGAGTTATACTCTTAATAACACTTGGTTTTTTTATGGTACTGTGGGGTGGGGTTTCCGCATTTACCCTGTCCTCGCTGAATCAGGTAAACCATCTATTAGCAGTCAGTGAAGATCAGAAGAAAGACATTGATATTGTCACCCACGGCAACGACCAGTATTTTCGCACCGTTACGCGCCTGTCGCGGGCCATGGATTATGTCCAGACTGGCGAAATAGGGGATGCCGATAAGGTACTGGCGACGGCTATTACCGCCATGCAGAGCACCAAAGCGGCGCTTGATGAGTTCAAAGCGCGGCAACATCCCTCTATTGACCCCGCGGTAACTGAAAACATCATCAGCAGCTGGACCAAGCTTATTAATCAGGGAATGGAGCCTTTATTGCAGGCGGCCCAGGCGAAAAATATGGATGAATACCGCCGCATATACCGGACGCAATCACCGCCGTTCAGCCAGGCTTTCGGCGCGGCGGCGGAAAAATTCAAAAGCGAGGCCATGTCGCAGGCAGGCGCGCTGCAGGTGGCGGTGGTGGTCGATTGGTGCAAAAAAATATTGATTGCGGCCATCGTGGCCGGACTTATCATCCTGGTCCTGACCGACCGCTATCTTGTCAACTGCATGCTTAAGCCGCTGGAACGGTTTAAAGTACAGCTGCACACGCTTTCCGGCGGACATTTGGGCGATACCATCGCCGTGTTCGGCCGTAACAATGTGGGCCTGCTATTCCCCTATTTGCAGGAAATGCAACAGAACCTGATCCGCACGGTCTCCGCCATTCGCGACGGTTCCGCCTCCATTTACCAGGGCGCGGGGGAAATCAGCCGGGGCAATACCGATCTTTCCTCGCGCACCGAGCAACAGGCGGCGGCCCTGGAAGAGAGTGCCGCGAGCATGGAGCAGCTAAGCGCGACGGTTAAGCAAAATACGGAAAATGTGTTCCAGGCCAATAAAATGGTACAGGATGCTTCCAATACCGCTAAAAAAGGCGGCGAAATCGTCGATGAGGTGGTGGCCACGATGAGCAGCATCACCACCAGTTCGAAAAAAATTGCCGATATCACCGGCGTCATCAACGGCATTGCCTTCCAGACGAATATCCTGGCGTTAAACGCCGCGGTGGAGGCGGCCAGGGCGGGGGAACAGGGTCGTGGATTCGCCGTGGTGGCGGGCGAAGTGCGCAGTCTGGCCCAACGTAGCGCCCAGGCGGCGAAAGAAATTGAAGGGCTGATTGCGGAGTCGGTTGAACGGGTAAGCACGGGGTCCGTGCAGGCCTCGCGCGCCGGCGAGACCATGCACAGTATTGTGCAGGCGGTAAACCGCGTGACGGATTTAATGAGCGAGATCTCCTCGGCCTCGGAAGAACAGAGCCGGGGCATCAGCCAGGTCAGCACCGCGGTGGCGGAAATGGACGGGGTAACCCAGCAAAACGCGGCGCTGGTGCAGGAATCCGCGGCGGCGGCGGCATCGTTGGAAGAGCAGGCCCGTTTGCTGACGGAAACCGTGTCGGTATTTCAATTGCCGGCGGCGGGGCGATTGCTGAAAACAGACACCTCGATATCGTCTTGCGCCGCGGCGCCAAAGGACGGATTAAAAACGCCGGCTGGCCGGGAAAAACTTAACGAAAATTGGGAAACATTTTAACGTCAATCCTTTTTGAATAACGCCTGGTGGCTGCCGGAAAAGTGTCGGCCGCCGCTAGGCGCCCACCGTCCCGCCGCCAGACGATCTCCCCTCTCTTCGCCCCTTAACCCCCGGCGCGTGCGTTGCGAACGCCGCGGATCAAGACCGTCCTATTGCGTTATCCATTGCGTTATCCATGCCGCATATCCTGCCGCTTATTTGACTTAGCGCCGGGGATACGGTTTTTTACCGCCCCGATTGCCCCGCTGTAACATCACTGACATCAAGCCGTCGAATACTGCATTTTATTTATGATGGATAAAATCATGTTGGTTATTGGTCAAGGTGGTTTCAAGGGCCGCAGATGGCGATTACCGCGCATCGACGCGCCGCAATGGATGACCAGCCTGCGCGGCGGGTTTGTCCTGTTCCTGTTGCTGTTTTGTCTGTTGCAATGCCTCTCTATCGCGTTGCTTTCTCAGTTGGTCACCCATATGAAAAGCAATATCACCACCGCCCACGCCATGACGGAACGTCAGGCGTTAATGAATAAATCCCGTATAGAATTATTGACCGCCAGCGATAATATCAATCGCGCCGGCGTTTATTTTATGCAGGATAAACAAAGCGGCTCCGTCGGCAGTTGGCAGGCCTTGGCCGACAGCGCCGACACAGCGCTAAAAGCGGCTCAGTCCTTTTTTGCCGATTATCAAAAGCTGGATGGCGCGCAGGATAACGACGCCGCTCTGCGCCAGAATTTCGCCCTGGTGTTTGACGGGCTGAATGAGCAGTTAAAGGGACTGCGCGCGGATAATATCGATTCGTTTTTCATGGTGCCCATCCAGGCGTTTCAGGAACAATTCAACACGGCGTTTTATCAGCGGCTAAGCCAGGATACCGCCGAAGCCGGGCGCTTTAACCAAGCGATATTATCCTCGCTGACCACCGGTCGCAGCCTGTCGCTAGGTATCTCGGTGTTGCTGGCAGGTTTGCTGGCGCTAGCCGGCCTGGCCCTGTCCTATGCCGTTATCATGCCTCTCGACCACGCCCTGCGCCATATGGCGCAGATTGCCACCGGCAACCTCAGCGAACCTATGACGGCCTCCCGCTGGCAGTCGCGGGAGATCGTGGATCTGAATCAAGGTATCGGCCAGATGCAACTGGGCTTGCAACATATCGTCAATGAAATCAATGAAATATCTTCCCTTGTGATGCAGGGCGCCGGCGACATCGCCAGTCATAACCAGCGCGTCAGCCAGCATAACCGGCACCAGACCCAGGCTTTTCAAACTATCGGCGAGCGGTTAAACCATGTGGCGCAGGAAGCGGAAACCGGAGCGCAGTTCGCCGGTAATGCCACACGTCATATGAGTGATGCGGAGGCGTTGACCCGGCGCTGTGGCGAGATGGTGACGGAGGTTGATAAAAAAATGCATGAGATCGTGGCGGAGTCGGAAAAAATAGCCGGCATCGTGACCTTCCTCGACGGCATCTCCATGCAAACCAAACTGTTGTCGTTGAACGCGGCCATCGAAGCGGCCCACTCAGGGATAAACGGCCGCACATTTTCAGTGGTGGCGCGGGAAATGAGCCTGTTGTCGCAAAAAAGCGGTGGGTCGACGCGTGATATCGATATGCTGATCCAATCCACCCACCGGCACATCGACAGCGGTTTCAGCCGGGTAAAAGCGTTGGACCGGGTATACCACGATATTGTCCAGGCGGTGCAGGGGGTGGCATTGTTATTGGATGAACTGCAGCGCAATGCCGCGTCGCAAAGCGAAGGGGTGAATACCATCGCCGGTGAAATTAAACAGCTCAACGATCAAATCGCGCAAAGCAATCTGCTGACCCTGGCGTGCGCCAAAGCATCCGATGCGCTTATCGGCCATTCCCAACGTTTGCGGCAAAGCGTCAGTAAGTTCGCGCTGGCATGACCGGCCGGAAAAGCCGATGATATTTTCCTGCCATCCTTTGTGCCACTGCGAGGAATAAAATGAGCCAATTATCCCCTGTACGTATTGCGGTTATCGACGACTGGCAATCCATCGCCGGTCAGGTCGTGGACTGGTCGGCGCTGACGCCCGTCGGCGACGTGACATTTTTGCACGAGTTCCCCGCCGATACCGCGGCGTTGGCCGCACGGCTGCAATGCTATGACGTTATCTGCGCCATGCGTGAACGGACCCGTTTTGACCGCGCGCTCATGATGCAGTTGCCGCAGTTAAAGCTGCTGGTGACCAGCGGCATGAAAAATGCCGCGATTGATATTGCCGCCGCCGGAGAGCTGGGCATAAGCGTCGCCGGCACCGACGGCAATCCCTATGCCGCCCCCGAACTGACCTGGGCGTTGATTATGGCGCTTACCCGCAACCTGCTGGCGGAGGCGACTGCGTTGAGGTCGGGCGGCTGGCAGCAGGGGCTGGGCACCAGCCTGCACGGCCGCACGCTCGGTATCCTGGGGTTGGGCAAGATAGGCCGGAAGGTGGCCCGCTATGCGCAGGCCTTCGGCATGGAGACTATCGCCTGGAGTGAAAACCTGACGGCTGAGCGGGCGGCCGAATCAGGTGTGACCTATGTTGATAAAGCAACGCTGTTTGCACAGGCGGATGTCTTATCCGTCCATCTGGTATTGAGCGGGCGCACCCGCGCAATGGTGGACGCGCCATCGCTGGCGCTGATGAAACCCACGGCGTATGTGGTCAACACCGCGCGCGGACCGATAATTGATGAGGCGGCGCTGATTGCCGCGCTGCACGAACGGCGCATCGCCGGCGCGGCCCTGGATGTCTTTGACCAGGAACCGCTGCCGGCGGCGCATCCGTTTCGCGCCATGGATAATGTCCTGGCGACGCCGCATATCGGCTACGTAACCCGTGAAAGCTACCAGGTGTTCTTCAGCGATATGATCGAGGATATCCTGGCCTGGCACGCCGGCCGGCCTATCCGGCTGCTGGCATAACCGGGCCGCCGGGATCTGGCGGTTACGCCGGGATAATACGCTCGGCTTTCAGACGGTCAAACAGGTCGATAAAGCTGTCGCGGGTATCCTGGTAGCCGGTAAAACCGGCCTTACGGCTTTTGCTCATATCGGTCACGATTTCCATCGGCCGGCCGAGGTCGGCGTCGGTATGCCACCAGGAGACCAGGTTATCGATATTGGCCTCGCGCAGGCCAAAGCGCGCGGCAATGTCCGTCCACTGCGCCGGCGCGTCCTGCATGCGCTCGCCAAGCGGTGACGCCTGGCCGGGGAACGGCGCCGGCGACACGCCAAAATAATCGGCTATCTGCGACCACATCCACCGCCAGCGGAAGATATCGCCGTTTACGACGTTAAAATCCTGGTTTTTCCCCTGGTCATGGGTGGCGGCCCATTCCAGGTGACTGGCCAGCAGCCGGGAATCGGTCATATCGGTCAGGCCGTGCCATTGCATGGCGGAACCCGGGAAAATAAACGGCTGGCCGGTGTATTTGCACAGCGTGGCATAAACCGCCAGCGTTACCCCCATATTCATGGCATTGCCGATGGCATAACCAACGATGGTATGCGGGCGATGGACGCTCCAGGTGAAGCCATGGCGTTTGGCCGCGGCGAACAGGCGATCTTCCTGGGCGTAATAAAAATTGTCCACCGGCAGCCGCCCCTGTTCTTCGCGAAAGGGCGTGACGGGGACCGCGCCGGTGGCATAAGCCTCAAAGGGACCGAGGTAATGTTTCAGCCCGGTGACCAGCGCGGCATGGCCGCCTGCCATAGAGGCGCCCAGCGCATCCAGGACATGACTGACCATGGCGCCGTTCACGCGGATATTTTCTTTTTCCGTAGCCTGACGCGACCAGGCGGTGAAAAACACGCGATCGACCGCAAGATCTTTCAACGCCGCCGCCACGGACTGCCCGTCGGTGAGGTCGGCAACGATGGCTTCGCAGCCTTCCGGCACCGGCGTGCGGCCACGGGATAAACCGTAGACCCGCCACCCACTGTGCAATAATTTCACTGCCAGCGCGCTGCCGATAATGCCGCTAACGCCGACGATTAAGGCACGATGTTGCATAGCTTATCTCCCATTATCATTCCAGGTCTTCAGCTTAGACTGGAATTTAATTCTTATCCCGGCTATTGTTTCCTTCCATTCGAGAATTTTTATCCCTGATAATATGCATCCCACGGAACGTCTGAAAGGCCTGAGCGCGTTTGTTTACACCGCCAGGTACGGCAGCTTCGCCGCCGCCGCCGAACAGCTGAACCTCACCAGTTCCGCGGTGGGTAAAAGCGTGGCGCGCCTTGAACAACGCCTGGACACACGGCTGTTTGAGCGCACTACGCGCCGGTTGGTCCTGACCGATGCCGGACAGGCGTTTTTCGCCACCTGTACCCGGGTATTGAACGACCTGGCCGATGCCCAGGCGGTATTGGCGTCCCATGCCCATACGCCCATGGGCCGGCTGCGTATCGATCTGCCGGCCTCGTTCGGCCGCCTTATCGTGATGCCGATATTGATCGCGTTTTTCCGGCGGCATACCCATCTGCGGCCCCATATCACCTTTACCGATCGTTTTGTCGATTTGGTTGACGAGGGCGTGGATGTCGCGGTGCGTATCGGCGGCGTTGGCGATTTGCCGCCGGCGATCGGCTCCCGCTACCTGGGCACCGAACGCCTGATTTTCTGCGCCGCGCCCGCTTATCTGAAATCCCGGGGCGTACCGCTCACCGTGAAGGCGTTAAGCGATCATGATTGCGTGGTCTATGGTAAAAGCGATGGCGCGGGGGCGCGCTGGTTATTGCCGGCGGAGGGGGGGCGGACCAGGGGGCTTGAGATCGCGCATCATATGATGGTCAGCGACAGCGAAGCGCAGGTGGCGGCCCTCGAGGCGGGGGCGGGCCTGGCGCAAATAGCCACCTGGCTGGTGAGCAAAAGCCTTGATGAGGGCAAACTGGTGCCTGTCCTGCCCGAGGCCGTGGTCGACGGCCTGCCTTTGCATATTACCTGGCCGAAAAATAAGCAACTGACCCCCAAGATCGATTTATTGTTGCGAACTTTCGCCGGGCAGCTGCGCATTCGCTAAGGCATGCGCGCGCGTGCCGCGGTTATTCTAATCCCGCCAGGCTGTAATTAACCGGCACCCACCGGTAACCCCGCCGATCGCCCGTCCTATCCCGGTATTTCACATGGCCCAGGCCGGGAAAAGCAATATGGTCGGCGGCAATCAAATAGTCATTTTTTACCGCCTCCTCCAGAATGGCTTTCCTGGATTCGGCCGCCTGCGTCTTGTCCCAGTCATAGGTAATCGTCGTGTCCGGATCGGGAAATTGCACGGCGGATGAATGAATGGTATCGCCCCAGATCAACAGCTTCTGGCCGGCGCTTTCTATCATATAAAGCGTGTGGCCCGGCGTATGGCCCGGGGCGGGGATGGCGTTTATGCCGGAAAACAGCTGGGTTTGACCGGTGAAGGTTTTTAATTTTCCCGCGGCGATTACCGGGCGGAAGGAGGACGCGGATTCCGCGAAGGTATGCTTTTCACTCTCCCGCACCTGGCCGATATTCCTGGGATTCAGCCAAAAGTCGACATCCCGCTGATTAACCCAAACGGTGGCATTGGGGAAAGCGTACTGGCTGTTATGCACCAATCCGCCCGAATGATCCGCGTGAATATGGGTTAACAAGACGGTATCTATCTTTTCCGCCGGATAACCGGCAGCGCGCAGGTTTTCCAGCAGACGTCCGCCATTGTTGCCAAACAGCGGGCCGGAACCGGTATCGACGAGTATCAGGTTGCTGCCGGTGTTGATGACATAGGCGTTAATGGACGTTTCCACATTGGCGGACATATCTTCATCGGCCAGGCGCTGTTTGAGCATGGCGGGGGTGATGTCCAGCAACAGCTTGTCCAGGGGGATGGTGACGGTGCCGTCGGAAACGGCGGTGATTTCAAACTTGCCCAGCATCATACGATAAAAGCCCGGAGCCTGGTGTTTTTGCTGCGCCACCGGGGTCGCGGCGGCGGGCACCAGCGCCAGGGCGGGTGAGAGCGCCGTAGCAAGCATAAAGACGGCGGCGACCTTGACCTTGTTGACTCTTTTCATCATTACCTTCCATTTTTAAACGACATAAATCAATGGCTAAAGTATCTGGTCGGCGATAGTATTGATCAAATTGATTGGAGTAATTATGAATATCAACGAAAATGATTTTCGTGGTGTGGATTTGAATCTGCTGATTACTTTCCTGGTACTGTACCGGGAGCGCAGCGTTTCACTGGCCGCGCAGAAGCTTTTCCTGGGGCAACCGGCGGTCAGCAGCGCCCTGGCCCGGCTGCGGGCGTTATTTGACGATGCGCTGTTTATCCGTACCGCCCAGGGGATGCAACCCACCGCCAGGGCGGATTTCCTGGCCCGGCGGTTTGCGCCGCACTTTGAACAGATCCAGTCGATTTTATTTAATTCCGATGAGTTTATCCCCGGCGCGAGCCAGCGGACATTCACTCTGGGAATGACGGATTGGGTAGAGATTTGGCTGATGCCGCCGCTGTTGAAACAGCTCAGGACGCACGCGCCGGCTATTCGTATCAACGTTATCGCCACCACGCCCTTTGAGGACCCGGCTTTTCTTGAGCAGCACGAGGTGGATATGGTGGTTTCAGTCACCAGCGACCAGGCCCCCTGGCTACGGCGGGAGAAGCTGTTATCCCAGGAATTCCTGGTATTATGGCATCCGCGTCAGCTGCCGCTGCCCGCCCCGCTTTCCCTTGAGAATTACTTGCGATATGAACATCTGCTGGTGACCTATCGCTCCAGGGCGCGCAGCGTGGCGGACGATATGCTGGCGGAAAAGGGCATGGAACGGCGCATCAGTTATACCACGCCGCACTTCTCTTCATTGCCGGGGATATTACAGAATACGCCGGTGCTGACCACGGTACCGCAAGCATTGGCGCAGGCGTGGATGCGCAATGTCGCTTTTTGCGCCAGTCCGCCGCCGTTGGCGCTGCCGGGATTTGACCTGTCGCTGTTATGGCATGGCAGAAATGACGCCGATGCAGGCCGCCGCTGGCTTGCGGGGCAGATAAGCGCTATAGCGGGAAATAATGCGGCGCAGCACACCGCGGAGACAAAGCACTTAGAGTCTTAGCGCATCGCCAGATAGGCGTTTTTTACCTTCCACAGGTATCGCGGCGCCTGCGGCTGGGGATGTTTTTCCTGGATGTGCTGGTAGAACTGTTCCGGCGTCAGTTGGTTGATTCTGTTTATGGCGTAGTCCCGATCGCTTGAGAACGAGCGCAGCAGGGCGCCCGCGCCGTTAACGTAGGCGACCGCGATGGCGTAACGCAGCGTCTCGGGGTTGTGGATGCCGGATAACTGCCGTTGCAGGATGCTGATATAGGCCGTGCCCAGATCAATATTCGTGGCGGGGTCTTTTAAATCACGGACGCTCGGCTGGCCGTAGCGGCCTTTTAACCGATAGGCATCGCGTCCGGCGGTAGACGCCTTAAGCTGCATAAGCCCGACGGCGTTGGATTTGCTGATTACGCTGGGATTATAACCCGACTCTACCTGAATAATGGCTTTCACCAGCGTTTCATCGACGCCGTAAATGCTGGCGGAGTCGTGGATATAGCCGCCATAGATTCCCTTGGGCGCTGACTGCGGCAACATTTGCTGCGGCTGGGGGGGAGTAACGATGGCGACAGGCCGCTCTGTGGGTTGTTTGGCACACCCGGCCAACAGCAAACCAGCTATCAGGAAAAGGGAGTTTAATTTCACGCAGTATGCCTCAGGCGACGGGAGCGACCCTCAGCATATACAGGTTTGCGCCAGTTCTGAATATTTTTTTTCAGTGATGCGAGGCAAATTGCATTTTTTCTCGCCGTTTCGTTAGATTGCGCGGGATTCCGGCTGGAATATTCCCCTGTCTCTAAGATGCATCCTAAAATTATATTTAAATATTCAAAAAATATAAGGGTAACGCCGCGCTCAAATAGCGCGCGGCATCGCCGTTGCCGCCCAAATAACGCGACTGGCCCCAAATACGACAACGATGTCAGTATAATTTAACTGTCGATATTAAGTAAATAACGCAGGTTATACCGATTTTTCATTTCTATTTTTATCTTAGCGCGACATGCGCTGCGATATTTTGCCGCCTGCCGGCGCCGGCAGGATATTGCCGCGCCATAAGAGTTAGAACCGCAAAATAAATCGGCTGCCCTGCTGCAGGGCTTTGACATCAAGCTGCCAGTGATGGGCGACGGCAATCTCTTTGCAGATGGCCAGTCCCAGTCCCGTACCGCCATGTACCGCGCCGGGCGCGCGCCAGAACCGGTCAAACACCCGCGGCGCTTCATCGGCTTTAAGGCCCGGCCCGTTGTCCGAGACCTGGATGGAGGCGGCGTCGGCCAGAATATCAACGGTACCGCCGGGCGGGGAGTAGTGGATGGCATTCTCGACGATGTTTTTCAGCAAGATAAACAGCGCGCTTTTATCCGCGTGTATCGGCGGCAGGGTATCCGGCAGCCACAGGCGCAACGTGATACGGTTGCCCGCGGCCTTGCGGTCCAGATAGGATGCCACGTCGCGCATTACGGCAAGCCGGTCCACCTCGCCAAAGCTATAGTTCTGCGATTCGCTCACCTCCGCCAGGTGCAATAGCTGGCGGACCTGACGCGCCATCAGATCGATTTCCCGATACAGCAGGTTTTTATTTTCGATTTCGGGCTGCAGCTCAATTTGTCCCCGCAGTAACGTGAGCGGAGTTTGCAGCTCGTGCGCCGCGGCGCCGAGGAAATCCTGCTGGGCGATAAAACCCGTTTCCAGTCGCGCCAGGGCAGCGTTAAAAGCGACAATCAGCGGCTTGATTTCACTGGGAATATCACGATCGTTTAAGCGTGTCTGCAAATTAGCGGGCGTGATCGACATGGCGGCCTCGGAGGCCACTTTCAGGGGATAGAGCACACGGCGTATGGTAAAGGGGAATGCCAGGCCGAACGCGATGGTCGCGATTAATATGCTCCAGGCGATGATCTCCGGCAGCGGCGCGAATTTCATATTCGCCACATTTTCCCCGAAGACGTCGCTGGTCGCGGTCTGCACGTAAAAGCGCCTTCCCCCGTGATCGGTTGCAAGCGTTATTACATCAAATGGCCTGCCGTTGATGGTCACGCGCTGATGGGAATCCGCCAGATCCGCCAGCCGGCCCTTGCCCCATGCCAGGCCGCTGTTGTCTTTCCCGCTGCTGAGCATCAATGTGCCGTGGTTATCAAACACGCGATACATCACTTCGGTGGGGGCGATAGCAAATAGCCAGGCCGTTTGTTCATCCAGCCTGGCGGAGACGGGCATGCCCAGTTCGTTGTATTGCAAGCCGGCGGAAACCCGCAGCGCGTTTTTTTGGTTATTATCTTTCTGCCACATTTCCCGGGGAAACTGATTTAACGCGTAGAGGTAAAGCGCCGCGATAAACGACAGGCTGACCGCCAGGACCGCAATGCTGGTCAGCCATAATCTTGCCGACAGGCTATATGTCCAGTAACGGATCCATTGCGCACGGAGAAATGTCTTAAGCATAGCCAAGCCCGCCGTCATCGCGGGAGGCCGTCCTCACGGCCAGGGCGAAGCCGACGCCACGGACATTTACGATTTGGGCGGCCACGCCCGCGCTGGACATTTTTTTACGTAGCCGGTGAACGGTGACTTCCAGCGCATTCGGCGTGACCGCTTCCCCCAATCCCCATGCCGCGTGTTCCAGTGATGCATGACGCACCGTCTGCCCGCCCGCCTTAAGCAACGCCAGCAATATTTGCAGCTCGGTGGGGGCGAGCAAAACGGACTGCGTTGCGCCGTACAGCGTCGGTTCCCGGGGATCAAGGGTAATATCGGCGAAGGCGTATACCAGGCCGGCGGTTTCAGCCGGCCGCCGCATCAGCGTTCGGATGCGCGCGACCAGTTCGCTCATGGCGAACGGTTTGGTAACGTAATCGTCCGCGCCGCTTTCCAGTCCGTCGACCCTATCGTGCAAGGCATCCCGGGCGGTCAGGATCAGGCAGGGCGTCATATATCCCGTGGCCCGCAACTCCCTTAAAAAATCCAATCCGTCGCCGTCGGGCAAGCCGCGATCGATGATAAGCACGGCATAATCAGCCTGCTTTACGCCGTATTTCGCCTGCGACAGGGTATAAAAAAAATCGGTTTCCACCCCGGCACCGGACAGCGCCTGACCGATCATGGCCGCCAGACGCTCGTTATCCTCGATAAGTGCGATACGCGCCATGTCGTGTTTTCCAGTTAGAAACGATAAAGGTAGCCGAACCGGGCCTCG
Organism: Sodalis sp. C49; assembly: GCF_046352915.1. Classification (NCBI taxonomy): domain Bacteria; kingdom Pseudomonadati; phylum Pseudomonadota; class Gammaproteobacteria; order Enterobacterales; family Bruguierivoracaceae; genus Sodalis; species Sodalis sp. C49. Next base: position 4,492,514 of record NZ_CP163303.1, read on the forward strand.
GGGATCACTGTCCTGTCAACCAATGGACTGTCGGTGATTCCGCCGCCCAGATGAGAGACGCCGGCGTCCAGGCTCAGGCTTTGGTGCGGCGTAAGCTGGTAATCGAAACGCACGCCCGCCGAGAAGTTATAGGTGGCTTTACCCGCGTAGGCATCGCGTCCGGCGCGCGCTTCATCATTTTCCACGCCGTAATAATAATCCACATAGCGACTGTTATACCAGTCAATGCCGGCGTGGGGCACGAGCGTGACGTCCCCGTATTCGAACGCCCGGTGGTAATCAATGCCCGCTTTCAGCCCTTTATTCCCCGCCGTCAGGACGTTTGCGCCGAAGGTGCCGTAGCCGCTGTCCCAGGCCATGGCCGGTCCGACCCAGAATCCGCCTTTGCGTTTTTGCATGCCGTCGAGTATCGGCGCATCCGATTCCTTATAGCCATCGCCCAGGGCATATTCCCCGCGCAGGGTAACGCTGACGTTATCCCAGCGGCCGATCTTGACGTCAAGTTTGTTGCCGAAGAGATGGATCCATTTGTTATCGAAATAGATCAGGGGCAGCGGGGAGACGCTGGCATCGTCTCCTTTGTAAGGCGATTGCTCATAGCCCACGCCGATGCCAAGACCCCAGTGGGTAACGTTGGGCGCATCGCTCCAAAATGAAAAGCCCGTCGCGTCATTCTCCGCCGTCGCCGGGGCGGTGCCGGCAGCGCAGGCGGCGCCGGAAAAAAACGCTACGGATGCTACTGCATACCCTATCCTGAGCCGATGTTGCATGAATTCTCTCACAGTGGTTGTCTGGATGTCGCCGGGAGGACGTGACCAAGATGGGGTCAACTCTAAGGCCGTCAGGCTTACAGTCGACTTACAGCGAGGCGATTAATGATCCCTTCAGCGGCAGTCCGCCATCATTTCATGGCATGGTCATCGCAGTGAATAAATTTGGGAGGGTGCCGGCAACATGACATAAGTGAACAACGCGCGCCGGCCCCGGCCGCCGGCAGGGACCGGCAAAGAGGCGGAATGTATCCGCCGGCCAGGGTCACGGGTTGGGTGGCGACGATAGTCATGTAGCCGGCCTGGGCGCCGCTGGTTAAATTTGCGCCATTCCGCCATCAATGCACAATTCTGCCCCGGTAATAAAGCTGCTTTCATCCGAGGCGAGGAACAGGGCGGCGGCCGCGACTTCTTCCGGTTTGCCCAGACGGCCTAACGGAATATGGCCGATCAAGGTTTTCCGAACCTCTTGCGTAACCTGATCAAACATTGGCGTGTCGATCGGTCCGGGACTCAGCGTATTCACGCGAATTCCCCGATCGGCGAACTCGTTGGCCCACGTTCTGGCATAGGAGCGCATGGCGGCTTTGGTCGCGCCATAGACGCCATAGCCGGGGGTGCCGATAAATCCGGCGATGGATCCAATCAATACCATACTGCCGCCCTTATCCATCAGCGGCAGCGCTTTTTGCGCCGTGAACAGCGCGGCGCGGGCGTTAACATCAAACATCAGATCGAAATGGGTTTCGGTTATCTCGTTTAATGTGGACGGCACGGAAACGCCTGAGGCGATCACCAGAACATCCAGCCGACCTTTTTGAGCCTTGACCGCGGCATATAACCGGTCAAGGTCCGCCATTTCCGTCACATCCCCTTGCACCGCCGCGATATTTCCGCCGATCAATGCCACCGCCTTATCGAGTTCCGCCTGGCGGCGGCCGGTGATAAAGACATAAGCGCCTGCTTGCACGAAGCGTTGTGCGATGGCCAGGCCGATGCCACTGCCGCCGCCGGTGACGACCGCGATTTTCCCATTTAAGTTCGACATATAAGTACTCCATTGAATTTGAACCATGATGGTATAACTTATATACTTACTGTCAATTACGCACCTTGAGTCGCGTAGGTATACACAAGGAAACCACTATGTCCCGGCCCGCTATCAACACCCTTGCTGCCGCATGCGCGGTGAACACCCTTGCCGCTGCATGCACGGCGCGCCCGATTCTTGACCAAATCGCCAATAAATGGTCCCTGATGATCCTGATTGTCCTTTGTGAGCAGCCGGTTCGTTTTAACGCGTTGCAGCGGCGTGTGGGGGGGATAACCCAGAAGGCGTTGACCGAGAGCCTGCGTCGTCTTGAGAGAAACGGGCTGGTAAAACGATGTGTTATAGCCTCCTCGCCGGTCGCGGTTGAATATTCGCTCACGCCGTTGGGGCATACCTTGCAATCACCGTTTGCCGCGATTTATGCCTGGGCTGTCGATCATCAGCCCGACATCGAACGGGCGCAGCGGGATTTCGATCAGCATATTCATCAAATGAACAGCGCGGTTAATTGAACCCGCATTGAGACATCGGTCTTATCCGCAGAGTGATGGCCTGGCTGAACGGTTTACCGTCCTGTTGGACAAATGCGTCCTGCCGCCTTAATTCTTCGGCGCGACACCGTCGAGATAATACACATTGCTGTTGGCGGCGGGGACCTGGTTAAAGATATCGGTAAAGCGCGCGTTATAGCGTTGCCGGTAAGCAGCGAGATCATTTGCTTCCGGCTCAAGGTCCCGTAAAAACGAGAGCGCCAAACGGACATGTTTATGCGTCAGTTCGGTGGGCAGCCGCGCTTTATGCAACACCGAATGCCAGAATGCCAGACTCTCTTCGGCGTCATCGACAATAAAGGTTTGATAGATCAGCAGCACGCCCGCGGCGTTGCCGAGATGTGATTCGCTGTTATGTAATAAATAGCTGACAAACTCGCCGCCGGCTTTTTTCCCCATTTGGCTTATCATGGATTCCACATAGACCGGCTCGATATTCAGGCGTTTGGTCAACGCCTGCGACGCCCGGCGGGAATCGGAGTTTAGGATGCGAAAACCGACAAGGAAAACGACAACCAGCGTTGCCAGTATGAGCCAGATCATGGGACGTCCTCAAGCAAACCAGGGTCCATCATAAGAGTAAATCACCGCCGAGAAAACAGCCGTGCGGAAGAAAGATGTTCACCGGGATTCAGCGACCCGCAATTTACCATTATTGCCGGAGCTGCGCACTGGCGTCCGCTTTAAGGCCAACCCATTTCATCCCGCCGTGATTTATTGGTAGGTTAAGGTAAAGGTGGCTGTGCTGTTGGCGAGTCCGGGCGTCACCGTGCTTTCAGTCTGGTAATAACGCGCCTCTAACGGGATATTAAAAAATCCTGCCACGGTGGTGGTGCCAACGGCCAGCGGCGCGCCGAGGGTGACCGGATTGCTATTATACAGTATTTGCACGCCCACGCCGGTGGCGGCGGGGGGGGAAGAGGATGGGCTCAGCGCCAGTACGTTCGTCGCGCTGCCGGCGCTGATGCCGTCGAACTGCACTCTGACATTAATGCCGGGATTACAATCCAGCGGTATAGTAAAGCCGCGCAGGCCCGCCGTGCTGCCGATGGCGGTAAACTCTGCGCGATCCACATTACCCATCGGCACCGTGATGGCGGTGTTGGTCACGGAGCATGCATTGACGATAACGGTAATAATTCCCGAGAAAAGCGATACCGCCGGCAAAGTCAAATCACTGCCGTTTACGACATTGATAAAACTGGCGAGATGTGTCGAGGGGAGGGTTCCGGGGGTGACGGGACCGAGTTTATAAAAAGTGATTGTTGCGCCGCCGGTTAACTGCGGGATGTAGCCGCTTGGATTGGAGCATAGCTGAACGGTATTGGCATCCCCCCCCATCTGCGGGCCGGTGCCTATATAGGCGGATCCTACGCAGTCTCCTGTAGGCTGCACATCGCCATAGACGATGTAACCTAATCCGGTATCACCCAATTTATAGATGTTACGGCCAGCCGATACCTCACCTGTGATATTTTCCAAATTTCCCTGTAGCCCAAATTGTTGCTGGGTTATGCCGGCGGGGGCGCACGAATATTTATCCGAGCTCGGAAAAACATAGGGGTTGCCTATCAGGCCGTTGGGTTTATCACGCGCTAACGTTAAGGTGACGGGGGCGCCGGTCTGCGATGCTCCCGTGGTGGTACAGGCGGCCATGGCCGGTGGGGTATACGCCAGCGCCGCGCACGCCGTCGCCAGCAGGGCGCTTATCGACCATAAAATGCGTTGTTGCTTCATACGATGGCTCCTAACGACATGGCACACTGGCCATGCGAATCGAGGGGGTTGGCGATGCCGCGGCGGGCAGACTGTAGCCGGCTTCGCACCGCTGGTCCGCGCCCTGGCCCCAGACCGCCTTGATCCGGCCCTGTTCCGGCATTCCGCTCAGGTACACCTGGCCCGCGGCATCCGCAATACCGCTGTTTTCGCTTTCACCGGCGGCCTGTATCTGGGTGACCTGCGTGCCGAAGGGCACCGGCTGACCCCGATACGTTATCGTCAGCAGCACCCGGCTGCCCACCCGGGTCTTGAAGTCCGCCAGCGCCAGCGCTCCCTGCGTGGGTATGACGGTCTGGGTATTGATATCGATATCCACATCCTCACCCAACGTCGTGGTGTCGAGCGCAATGCGATTCCGGCGATACGTGGTGGCAAAGGGCACCACGGCGTAACCACGCCGGTCGGTCACCACGCCGGTATTGTTTTCCACCCGTACCCCGTCGGCGCCCGGCGCGCGTACCAGCGCCAGCGTATCGCCCAGCGATTGCGACAGCGTGACGCCATAAGGATGTGCCACGACGCCGCCCTGCGCCCCGTAGTTTACCTGCCGGTTGTGTCGGCTGTAGTTATAGCCTGCGTTGAGCTCGCCGCTCCCTCCCCGGTACGACGCCGATGCGCTGCCGCTGGCGCCGGTACCCCGGTTGCCGTAGCTTTGCTGCACGCTGTAGTTAAAATTATTATCCGCAAGCAGGGTGCCGCTGATGCCCGCCTGCTGATTGACCGCGCCGTGGTTATCGCCATTGACGCTGTAGGTCGCCCAGCTGTTCGGCAGCCATTTGCTGAGCGGGATTTGCACGCTGAACGCAAATTGCCGATCGTTGTCCTGCGGCCCCGGCGTCTGGCTAAAAGTGTAATTCAGGTAATAGGTGATGCCGGCGTGGCTAAGACTGTACCCGGCGCTTAAGCTGCGCTGATAACCGCTTTGCTGCCAGTAGTCCTGCTGATAGCCCGCCAGATACAGACTGCCGGCATCGCCCATAGACTGGCTGACATTCAGTTGGATCCTGCTGCGCTTGTTGTAGAGCCGTTGCCAGGCGTCGGAGGCTTGATGGGTCATCTCGTTGGCATCGCCAAAGTCATAAAAGCCTTTGCTGGAGTAGCGATACCCGGCGAGGGTAAAAGAGGTCCCGTAGTCGGTAAAGACTTTGGCGTACTGGAAGCGATACGATTGGCCGGTATGGCGCTCATCGCTGCCGGGCAACGTGGTGTTGGCCCGGGTCACATCGAACGACGCGGAGCCCAGGTCGCCAAAACCACGGCCCATCCCCAGCAGCAGGGATTGGTAGTCCGCCGAGGCGATTGACCCGCCGTAGACCGACGTGTCCCCGGGCAGGCCGTAAATCAGGCTGCCCATAAGAAAATTGGGCTCCCGCGCGTCGTTAAACGCGGAGCGGTATCGGCCGGCGCTGGCGGCATATTTCAACCTGCCCTCGCGCTGCATGATAGGCACCGCCGAAAACGGTTGGGTAAAACGGCGTTCCGCGCCGCTGGCTTCCCGTATCGTCACGTCCAGGTTACCGCTGGCCGCGGTGGGAAACAGATCGGTAATCACAAAAGGGCCGGGGGCGACGTACGTCTGATAAATAATGGAATTATTCTGGCGAATGGTCACCTGCGCGTTGCTTTGCGCGATGCCTCGTACAACCGGGGCAAACCCGCGCAGGCTATCGGGCAGCATATTATCATCGGAGGCCAACTGCGCGCCGCGAAACGGCACGCTGTCGAATATCGTCCCGGGCGTGTAGGCGTCGCCGGCGGTAAACTGGCCCTTAAGCGACTGCACGTCATGCTGGACGTACGTGTTGATGCTGTCCCAATGGGAACGCTCCCGGCTGCTGTTGCTATAAACAGAATAATTCCTTAATCGCCAACCGCCCAGATTGGCCCCGCTGCGCAGGTTGAGATAATGGTTTTCGTCGCTGCCCGACTGGTCGTCATACCAGGTAGTAGAGCCGGAATAGGCGTAGCCCAGCATCAGGGCGGGCAGCCCCTGATCCCATTGCGACGGATCGACATAGCCGCGCGCCTGGCTGTCCAGCGCCGCCTGCGGCACGCTGAGATCCAGGCGCAATTGCTGGAAATTCAGCGTGCTGCCGGCCTCGGGAATGTACTGGCCAAGCGCGGTAATAGGCTGGTCGTCCGGCAGCGCCCGCAGGGCCGGGAAGGCGCCGCGATTCACCCCATACTCCGCCAGTTGCCTGGCGGTGAGTTCGGGCTGCAGCCCCGCCGCGGAGGCCACAAACGTGACCTCGCGGGTATCCACCTTATTGCCGTTGAGATAGATATCGACGCGATAGATGCCGGGCAGTTGTCCCCCGATATCAGAGAACTGGGAGAGATCAACCGTGTGCATTGCCGCCCCCTTGAGGGATAGGGCGTTGGGATTAAAGTAGTCCTGCGCCGGCGACGGCAGCGGGACGAGACCCAGCGATAAGACCGGCAAAACAGGCGGGATGGACCAGGCGAAGCAGCTCATCAACATCGGTCTGACAGGCAGCCGGGATAGCGCATTTTTCATATTCACCCCCTCTACCGCATGCTGGCAAACGGATGATCCGCCGGCTAATGGGCGTGCCGTCGTTAAGCCATCACAACGGCGCGCTGGCCGGCGCGGAAGTGCCGCCGAATTCATTAATCGCCCGCCACATCACGTTACCGCGTACCCCGGCCGGCAACGGCCAGCTCAGGGTGCCCAGCGGGGCAATCATGCCGGGATTTGTAATGTCCTGGCCGCTTACGCTCAAACTGGCGAACGACACGTAGAACGGGGTAGGGTTACGCGCCGTTAATTGCCCGCCCTGGCGGGAGAAATTCAGGGCTTTATACGCATCCCCGGCACGACCGGCCAGGTTTTGCGGACGATAAAACAGTTTGATGCGGGTATTGATGCTGATCAGCAACTGGTTGATCGCATTTTTATCGGTGGCGGGGATGGATTTAATATTGAGCCAAAACACCGATTCGCGGTCCCCGGGCAGGTTGCCGCCGGCGCGCACGATGCGCAGGACATTTTCCTGCCCCGCATCCAGCCGGAACAGCGGCGGGGTGATGATAAACGGCACCCTGAGGGTGTCGCTATCGCGTTCGTTATCAATCCAGGACTGAATAAGATAGGGCAGCGATTTGTCCGGATTGCTGACGGAAATCGACGCTTCTTTCTTCCCGGCATCGTAAACGACCCGGGTTCCGCCCACCACCACGCCGGCCTGAGCCAGTAAGGCGCTAACCAGCCCGGCTGCCATGCATACCGCTTTCAGCCACTGAAACATGGTCATCTCCAGTAAAAATCCGCCACTACGCGCGCCATGGCCCAAGAGTAATGACCGATAGAGATTAAATATGGCCTCTGGGGCGACCTAAAGACGGGGCCAGGGCATCGGCATTTATGTTTAGGGATATTGCAGGACGAATTCCGCCGTGGCATTGGCGGCACCTGCTACAATCGGCGTCGCGGTTTGCATGTACTTCGCCACGAAGTCCAGCGAACCGCCGGCCGCGGTGACAGGCTGCGCCACGGACGCCGCGCCAAGATTCACCCGGGTGCTGCCGTCGGATTCAAACAGCGCGATGCCGGCGCCGGTGGCTCCCCCGGCGGTTAAACCTAATACCGTGCTATCCGCGGGATCCGCAGCGCCGGAAAAAAAGACCTGGGCAGTGGTTAAACCCGCGGGGCAGGAGGTCAGCGTAATGGAGAACGGCGTGGAACCCGCGGTTGCGCCAACACCACTAAACGCCGCGACGGTTAAACTGCCCATATTCACCGCCACGACGGCAGGTTCCACGACACAGGCTGTATCCAGAATGGTTCCGGTGAAGTTGATGGTACCATCGGCGGCATTAGCCAGGCCGCAGGACAGAATGCCGGCTACGGCTAACGCGGGAAGGGTAAATGTGCTTTTCATATAAGGCCCCTCGTTCACTAATATTATTTATCGCTGGATAAATCACTGCCCTTTTGAAACATGCCACTCAATCTTGCCGGAACGTGATCGCGTGATCTCATTGCCTGTCAACGAGCGTGGGGAAAAACGCCAGTAGGGGATCAAGTGAATAATAAACCTCATTAGGGTGTATTTGCAGAAAATACAGCGTGCGATGCAAGTTGATAATAACGCCGGTACGTCACCTTCTGTAAATAGGGTTAAAGGGAATAATGAATAAAAAAATATAAAAACCTTGATATTGATTTTTAATGGTGGGTTATTTTAAGGGGCGGGGAGCAATTAGGATAAAAACCTCTTTGTGAGACAAGATAGGTTACGCATAAATAATCATAATGAATTTTAATTTTATATGAGATATAGCCAGATAAATTATTGTTATAGAATGTTGAGTGAAATTGATAGCCTGCATTAGAGCCGGTGCTTAATCGGTGATGGATAGTTAATGAACGGTGCGGCTGCGCCGCCAAAAAATAAGGCGTATATAAAAATAATGCCGCCCATGTCGGCGCGGCAGGCAATAATGCCGGTGATTCCTTGGGGATGCTTCCCATCCGGCGGGTTTAGCGGTCTGCCATATCAGCCGACGCGTTTTACTTCACCCACCAGGCACAGGTATGACAATGCGCCCAGCAGGGCGACCGCCGCGATATAGATCAATGCCGGCGCGAAACCATAATCCTGGGCAAGATAGCCGACCACCAGCGGAACGGTGATGCCGCCCAACCCGCCGACAAAGTTAAACACGCCGCCGGTCAGTCCGATCAGCCGCACCGGCGCCAGCGACGATACCAGCGACCAGGTAATGGAAGCAAAACCGTTGCCGAAAAAGGCTAAAGCCATTAGCGTCATAATCCAAACAGGATCGTTGGTATAATTCGCGCCCATAATGCAGGTTGACAGCAACAGGCCGCAGATGATGGGCGTTTTGCGTGCAAATCCAATGGTTTTGCCCTTGCGCACCATACGGTCGGCAAAGAGACCCGACAGTAATACGCCCGCAAACGCGGCCAGGAAAGGTACGGTAGTCATAAATCCGGCGGTCAGGGCGCCGATATGTTTTTCCTGGGTCAAATAATTGGGAAACCAGGTGAGAAAAAACCATAACGTCGAGGTTACGGCAAATTGCCCCAGATAAACGCCGACCAGCTTGCGGTGAAATATTAACTTCCAGTCGGCCGCGGTCATGGACACGCGTTGCGCCTTGGCGGTAGGTGCATCGCCGTCAATAATGCCGCCGCCGGCTGCGATATAATGCAGTTCGGCCGCATTAATCCCTTTGCTTTTTTTCGGCGGTTGATAAACAACGTGCCAAATAATCGACCAGATTATGCCTACTCCGCCGGTGAGAATAAACACCCAATGCCAACTCAGCATTTCCTGTACCCAGATCAATAGCGGCGTCAGAAAAGCCAAACCGACAAATTGCCCCGAAGTGAAAAAACCAACCGCCGATGCCCGTTCCTGCTCGGGGAACCAGCTCGTCACCATCCGGTTATTGGTTGGAAACGCGGGCGCTTCAAACATCCCCGTGATGGCGCGCAAGCCCATGAGTGAAATCAAACCATTGGCGAATCCCTGGCCGAGCGTCGCCACGGACCAGCCGAAAATGGCAATGAAATAGGTCATTTTTGAGCCGACGCGATCGAGAAACCAGCCTCCGGGTATCTGGCAAAGGGTATAGGTCCAGGCAAATGCCGAGAAGACATATCCCATCTGCGTTTTATTGATACCGAACTCTTGCTGGATATGCACCGACGCTACCGCCAGATTGGCGCGGTCGACATAACAAATCACCACGGTAATAAAGATCATGAGCAATGTGATATAGCGCCGTTTGGACGGCACGGTGGCTACTGAGATATCCATCTTGTTCATCCCGTTCAGTAAACTACAACATGTAAGGTAAGGTGGGTAGTGAGTTGATAATATTTTTGATAGAAACTGAAAACGCGCATGAAATCCATTGTTATAGCATCGAAAATAAATTGTGTTTGCAGACGATGCGCGCTTTGGCTTTGTGACAAAATAAACAATACAGTGTTAAAAACCTAATGAACTACCGCAGCACGTTATACAATAAAAAGAACTCATTAATTTTTTAAGTTAAATAAAATTAATGGCCCACCGGCTGAAAATATATTTATCAGTCAGTATTAAAGGCAATATGGCGTTCTGCCCGATGGATGAAAGAATGTGTCGTTGCTTCCAAGCAGTTTCTTTCGCAATAATTATCTGTTGGTGATTGTAGCACCATAATTTTATCTTGTACTACAATGCAGATCACACTTTGGACACTTTATCCGCGGGCTTGATGGCCCGCGAAAAAGAGCGCGGCTGCCGCTGGCGCGGAGCAAGCCGGCTCGTTCATTGCGCGCATCAGCGCGCTACTGCATACCCGACTGCGTCTACATTACCAGGGGAGGCTACCCTGCTCGTTTTGGTAGGCGCCTTTCGGGTCGTGCTCAGTAAGCAGCGCCAGGCGCACTATAAATACCGCCGCCTCGGCGGGCATCCTATCACCCCGATTTCCGCTTAGCTCGGTGTTCACCAGGCCTGGGCAGGCAGATACCGCGGTAATCCCGGTAGCGCGCAGTTCGGCATTGAGCTGGATCGTCAGCATATTCAGCGCGGCTTTTGACGCGTTGTAGCCAATAAACCGGACATCGTAGTACGGCCAGTCGGGATCTTCATTGAGCGTCAATGAACCCAGGCTACTGGATAGATTGACGATACGCCCGGCTTCGGACTTACGCAGCAGCGGCAGCATCGCCTGCGTAACCGCCAGTGTCCCGATGAAATTAGTGTCGAATACCCGACGCACCGCGTCCAGGGCGGCGGCGCCTGGCGCGCCGTCCGTGGCGTCGGAAACGCCGGCATTGTTCACCAGGATATCGAGGCGGCCATACTCGGCGTCGATCCTGGCCGCGGCCGCGGCTATGCTCCGCGCGTCGCAAAGGTCAATCTGAATGAACGACGCCGGCAAACCCTGCGCGGCCAGCTTATCGGCCGCGGATTTACCTCGGCCCGCGTCGCGTCCACCCACCAGGACGAAGACACCCTTTTGCGCAAGCTGCCTGGCGATTTCGTGGCCGATTCCTTTATTGGCGCCCGTCACGAGCGCAATGCGGTTAGCGATATTTGTCATGTGAAGTTCCTTGATAATTTCGGTTATTCCGATCACATTAAGAATAAGAATAATTCTTCAGGTTTTGAATTCGCTTATGTTTTCGGTCCCCAAACGCAGCCTCAGCGCCCGTAAAGTCCCGCAGCAGGCGCGATCGGCCACCACTGTCGAGGCCATTTTCGACGCGACGATTCAGGTTTTATTAGCCGCGGGGCCAACCCGTTTGACGACAACGCGCGTGGCTGAAAGGGCGGGGGTATCCGTTGGCTCGCTATATCAGTATTTTCCCAATAAGCAGGCGTTGTTCTATGCGCTGAATGAAAGATATCTCATCATGCTGGCGGAACGGGTTGAGGCGGCCTGTCTGGCGCAACACGGGAAACCCTATGCGCAGATGAGCGACGCGCTCGTCAGCACCTACATTGCAGCCAAAATCGAGCGCCGCGATGTGACGAGCGCACTCTATCGTGCGGCGGCCGAGGTGGATGTGGCCGAACTGGTCGAGGCGATGACCAGGCGTGTCGAAGCGGCAAGCGAGGCCATGTTTGCCAGCGCCCCGGACGCGAAATTTGCCGATCTCGCTACGGTGAACCTGACGCTGTTGAACGTCCTGTGCGGCACCGTCTGCAATGTGTTCGTCAGGAATATGTCGGAACTGTTCGTTGGCGGCGGCCTGACATCACAGCTGACGTTAATGTTCTGTACTTATCTGAACGCGGCGAAAATGCCGCCGGCGGACGCGTAGTGCCGCGGGGAGAAAACACAGGCTAAGCCATTTTCCCCCGGGGAGCCTGGCGTGGATCTTAAGACGCCGCGGCGTCCGGCCGTCCACGCACCCGGATCGGCTCTTTGACGGCATTTGCGGCGAGGAGGCGTTGAAGCGCGGATATGGCGGTGTCGGTAAGTTCATGACCTTTGGTCAGCACCATCAAACCGTTGGTGGTGCGGATATCTTCGTCTACCACCCAGCCGGGCATCAGTTCGCTAAAGCGCACGGTGCGGGCGCCGGCCACGTTAGCGCGAAAATCAGCCAGGGCTTTGATGATGTACTCGGGGATCGCCGGGCGCGCCGCGCGCAGGATTTCCCACGGGCGTTCCAGGCTTTGCCCCCGCGCCGCGTGGCGTTCCAGTTCAAGGGCGGCGCGCAGCAGGTGGGCGCCGCGGATAACCTCCAGGGGCGCGTCTGGCGCGGCCTCACGGGCCTGGTGGCGGATAATCCCGGCCACCAGTTCGAGGCGGGGAATGTGCTCAACCAATCGGGCGGCGACATCCGGGTGTTCCTGGAGGAGTTTTTTTTCGTCCTCCGAGAGTTTTCTCTGGGCCACATCGGCCTGGACGATGTCGGCGGGGACGCCCACACAGCCGATTTGGCTCAATGAGGCGGCGATGGTGTATAGCCATCCATCAGGCCACGCCAGCTTGGGCAGCGCGTGGATGACACAGGACTGGGCGAAGGCCGACCGCTGGAAAGCCCATGGCGCGACCATGGCGAGGACCTCAGTCAGCGTTTTGACCGACGCGGTGAGGGTGGTCGCCAGCAATTCTTTTTCCGCGCAAACGAGACGGTATTGACCGACCGCGTCATTGAGCGCCGATACCAGTTCCTCCCTGGGGCAAGGCTTGCAGAGGTAGCGGAAGATGGCGCCCTGGTTGATGGCCGCGATGGAGGATGCCAGGTCGGCCTGTCCGGTGAGAAGGATCCGCACGCTGTCGGGGGCGACTGCCCGCACTTTGGACAGGAAGGCGGCGCCGTCCATGCCGGGCATGCGCATGTCGGACATGATCACGGCAAAACGCTCGCCCGAGGACACGGCGCGCAGGCCGGCTTCACCGCTGAGAGCCACCACCACGTCGAATTCATTAAAGAGACTGCGCTCCATCGCGGCGAGCACATTGGGTTCATCGTCTACGCACAGCACCCGGGGCAAGGCGGTTTCAGTCATCAAGCGTCTCCTGCGTGTGGGCGAGCATCTCCTGCCACAGGGGCAGTTTATTCAGCACGCCGGTTTGTTCGAGATAATCCAGATCGGGGATACGGTTGTTGGCGAGAGCGACCGCGACATGCACGGCGCCGGTCACGCCGAAGGTTTTCTCCGCAGAGCGGGAGGGCTCGACGTGATAGGCCACGGCTTCCACGATGTCCATGGGCAAACCCCACAAGGCCAGCAGATAGGCGCCTACCGCGGCATGCATGGACGTATTGTCCTGGGTGGCGGATACCTCGCGGCCAGGCTCCCTCAGTTCGGGGATAAGCCGTGCGATGCTGGCGAGCAGGGCGGCGGTCGGCTCCAGTTCCTGGTGTCCGGAAATGCGGGCGGCCAGGGTGGACGCGAGCAGCGAGGTCCGCTGTAACCGGTCCACATAAGGGTCCGTACTCGCATCCGCAAAGATCTGGGAAGCCAGGACCAGCAGCTTCACCTGATCCAGGCCCAGGCGGGTGATGGCGTTGCCGATATCATGAATGCGACCGCCTCTGCTGAAGAAGGCCGAGTTAGCCAACTGCATAATCTTGACGCTCAGGGCGGGGTCACTGCCCAGGAGCCCGGCGATGCGTCGGGTATCGCCGCCGGCGCTGGCAAGGAGGCGGCATACTTCGGTAAAGACTTTCGGGGCGGCCGGCAGTCTGCTGATGCGGCCCACGGCCTCGACCACCGCCGGGTCCTGAAACAGGGCGCGCAGGGCCAGGGCGCCGCCCACCATCGCCAGCAGCGCCGTGCTGTCACAGGGTTTGGCGACAAACCGGTGGGCCACGTCCACCATGCGCAAGGTGGAGCTGGCCTCGGAGTAGCCGGACAGAATGATACGTATCGTGCCCGGCCAGCGGTCGCGTACCCGCGTAAGCAATTCAGCGCCGTCCATGAGCGGCATGCGCATGTCGGACACCACCACGTCGGCCGGCTCTTCCTCCAGCATCGCCAGCGCTTCCTGGCCGCTGGTGGCGAAGCGGCACTCCCATTCGGTGTCTTGCAGCATAAGCGCCCGCTCAATGCCGGAGAGTACCCGGCTTTCGTCATCAACGAACATCACTTGCATGCCGGGCACTCCTCTTTATCGCAGTGCAGGGGCAGTTGCAGGATGAACGTCGAGCCCACGCCTTCTTCGGACTCGCAGAAGACGCGGCCGGCATGTTTGTCCACCACGGTTGAATAGACGATAGCGAGACCTTGGCCCGTGCCTTTGCCTACCGCTTTGGTGGTGAAGAAGGGATCGAAGATGCGATCGCGGATCCCCGCAGGGATGCCGCCGCCATCGTCGGTGACCCGGATTTCAATATATTCGCCGTTGCGCGCCGCCGATACGATGATGTGGCCTTTCTCCTTGACGCCTTCCTGGATGGTATCGGCGATGGCGTGGGCGGCGTTCACCACCAGATTGAGAATGGCCTGGCCAATCATGTCGCGCAGACACGGCAGCTGCGGCAAGTCATCCTCGAAACGCGTCTCAAGTTCCGCCACGTATTTCCATTCGTTGCGCGCGACGGTCGTGGTGGTATTGATGACCTCGCGCACATCCACCCATTCCTTCTCGTCCTGGGCGGGATGGGAGAATTCCTTCATGGCGGACACGATCTTGGCGATATGGCCAAGGCCCTCCAGCGATTCGTCCAGGGCGCCCGGGATCTGGCGGCGCAGGAAATCCACTTTGGTGCGTTTGAGGATCGCGTCGAATTCCGCCATGACGGATTCCCCGGCCATTTTCCCGCGCGCGGCCTCGGCCAGCGCCAGGGCGGCGTCCAACAGGCTTAGCAGTGAAACGGTGGCGCCTTTAACGAAACCCACATTGTCGGAGACGTACTGGGTCGGCGTATTAATCTCATGGGCGATGCCGGCGGCGAGTTGGCCAATGGACTCCATCTTTTGCGCCTGCAGCAGTTGAGCCTGGGTCAAGCGCAACTCGGACAGGGCTTTTTCGAGCTCGCGCCGTTCGTTTTCCAGCTCCAGGGTCTTGCGCGCGACCACCTTCTCCAGGCCCACATTCTGCTCTAGGATGGCAAAAGGCGTCGCGTTGCCGCGCCTGGCTTCTTGTGCGATGCGGCGCTTGAGGACCTCGATGGTCTTGTCCCGGGCGGCGAGCTTGCGCTCGTATTCGCCGGCGGACGCTTGCGGACAGGCTTCATCAGGCAATGTTCTGTCCTCCAATGGCGACGCCCGTGAATGTCTGCGTCACGTGCACGCCGTTGTACTGCTCGCCGTAGGTGGAAAATCCCACGACATGATTCTGCTCCATGATGCTGCCGATCTGCTGTTCCAGCCCTTCCTGCTCGAACTGGATACGGCGCAGGATGCAATCGAAGCCAATGATGGCCGCAGGCTCGGGAATGGTCTCGCGGACCTTGGCGAAAGCCTGCTTGAAGGTTTGGACGGGATCCTTCGCTTTGCCGACGGCCACGATCAATCCCTCCTCGATGGCGCAGTAGCAGGTGAGAGAAAGGTCTTCGTTCCACCGCAGGATGGAGCGGATGTAGGGCTCATCGCCGAAGGAGAGCACCAGCGGGTTGCGGGAGAATACCGTCGGCGTCAAGTCGCGCACCGTCAGGCCCAGGGCATCCGCGTAAGCCTGGGCGGCAGGTTCGCCATTGATCTCCAGGATGAGCCTTTTCTCAGGATCGGCCCCGGTGATGACGAGTTCCACCTCACTGGGCTCGAAGTGCTGGACCTTGAAGATGGTGATGGGCGCGTTGGTCTCTATAACGGCGAATACCGCCGCGTCGGAAATAAAATGGCCATTGCCATCATAAACGTGCGTCTTCTCGAATCGCAGGTTATCGCCAGCGGAACCACCGACTATGGGAATGTTGCCGATCTGCTGATAGAGGTTCGCCGCCAGGCGTTCTTCGGCCATAGAGAGGCCGTCTACCAGCAGCAGGCCGAAGCGCTGCAGGTTCGGCCTGGCCTCGCAGTCGAGGCGAATGGCTTCGGCGATGTCGGCCACCAGCGCGGTGTAGTTGGTCAAAGGTTGAATCAGGAAGGCGCGGGTGCGAAAGTTGCCGTCCAGTCCGAGACCCAACAGCCCGGAGTGCTGGAAGCCTTCCTTGCCAATCTGTCCGGAGGACGTGCAGCCGATGCAGGGACAGGAAAATGCGTTCTTCAATTCCTGGCCCAGGATGTCCAGGTCGTAGTCAGGGGAGCAGAAGAAAAGAACGGTATCGATGCCTTCATGGCCAAGCTGGCTGGCAAATTCGGCGACGGCCTGGCGCGGGTCCGGCGACTCGCTGCTGGCGTAATGGAATTGATCATTCATGACAAGCTCTCCCAATTCTGAGTAGAACTTTCGCCTGCGATCCCGCGTTCGTTCGATTCAAAATTCTTTGGTTTATAGCGATGGGAAGAGATTAGGTCTTTGCGGCAGAGATAGCAACCGTGTTGCGGCCAGGGAATAGCCTGCGTCTTCGCGGTTTGACTTAAGGGCGGCGGGGTAACGTTAAAAGTTAAAGTTTCCTGGTTTTTGGTCGTTAAGTACTCATTGTCAATCATTGTGTCCGGCCACAGAACCTCACGTCGACGACGCACAACGATCCATTGCGCCCGCTCCCGGTGTTGCTGTTTCAGTTATGGAAAATAATCATTAATGAAGAATATTTCAGTACGACTTGCGTTGACTGGCGCAATTTCCATTTTCGCTCTGATGATTCTGGCGATTTCCTGCGCGGGCCTGTTTGCGCTCACGCGCTCAAACGACACGACGGAGTTCGTTCACCAGGCCGACAGCCGGGTGATCCTGATCAATGATGTCTATAAAGATTCCGCGCGTACCCGCGCAGGCTTTGCCCTGGTCTATGCCAGCTTGCTGAAAGAAGGCAAGGCCGATGACTGGATTTTCAAAAACATCGAGAAGACCCACGGGCGCATGACGGCCAATATCCAGTTATTCAAAGACCTTCCCGTATTGCTAAGCAGCGATGAGGCCATCAAGACTGAACTGGTGGACTCGGCGCATGCGCTCAGCCAGCTTCTCGACCAGGCGGAGCATCTGCTGCAGGTGGGGGATGTGCAAGGCTATTACGCTATCAACATACAGGATATCGACAAAGCCGGAGGGCGGTTTTCTACCTCGCTGGAGAAGTATCAGAAAAACACCCGTGAAACGGTAAACGCGCTGACGCAGATGCGCAACAGCGAATACCGCCAGTTGCTGTGGACGATGACCATCGTATTGCTTATTGCCTTTATGATAACCCTTACCGTGTTGTACGTGTTGCGAAACATCATACTGCGACCATTGAACTATGCGATTGTGCAACTGGATGCGGTCGCCAAAGGCGATTTAACCGCCGACATACAGGTATCAAGCAAAAACGAAATCGGTAAATTGCTTTCCGCCATCAGCGGCATGCAGCAAAGCCTGATGCGTCTGGTCACGCAGGTCCGCCTGGGCGTCGAAGAGATCAACACCGGTTCCAAAGAAATTGCGGCAGGCAATACCGATCTGTCGTCTCGCACCGAGGCGCAGGCATCTTCGCTGGAAGAAACCGCTTCCTCGATGGAACAGCTCGCCTCCACCGTCAAGAAAAACGCCGAGAATGCGCGCCAGACCAGCCAGCTTGCCGCTAACGCGTCTCAAATGGCCGAGTCCGGCAGCAAGGCCGTATCGGAAGTCGTCCAGACCATGAACGAGATTTCCTCCAGTTCCAGCAAAATTTCCGTGATTATTTCGGTTATCGACAGCATCGCGTTTCAGACCAATATACTGGCGCTGAATGCGGCGGTGGAGGCCGCGCGCGCGGGTGAGCACGGCAAGGGCTTTGCGGTGGTGGCAAGCGAAGTACGCACCCTGGCCCAACGCTCCGCATCTGCCGCCAGGGAGATCAAATTGCTCATAGAGGACTCCGCGGCCAAGGTCAATATCGGCGCCGGGCAAGTGGAGCGCGCCGGCGCAACCATGCATGAAATCGTGTCGTCAGTGAAGTGCGTGACTGACACCGTGGCGGAAATCTCGGCGGCATCGCAAGAGCAGTCCGCCGGTATCGACCAGGTTAACCTCGCGGTTTCGCAGATGGACGGCGTCACGCAGCAGAATGCCGCGCTGGTGGAAGAGTCCTCAGCGGCCAGCGCCTCGCTGCTGGGGCAGGTACGCCTGCTTCTTGATACTATTCAGGTGTTCAAATTGCATGAACCGCAAGGGCGGCAGGAAGAGAACCGGCAAAACGGCGCCAAAGCATCGCCGCGTCGTGCCGCTAAGCCCCTTGATAACCCCAAGGATAATGCCGGCTGGGAAACATTCTGAAGACGTTAGCCCCCGAGCGCTACACGGGAGCCCGCCCCTGTTCGCCGGGACGGAAAAGGGACTGGGATTAAGGATCCATCAGTCGGGAAAAATGTGTCCGGATGGGTACGCTCCGCGCACCGCCGGCTTCGGCGCGCCCGCCTGTTAACGTGCGGGCGCGCCTCGGTTTTTTTATCCATAGACTATCAGTTGAAGACCATGCCGCCATCAATAATCAGCGCTTGTCCGGTCATATAGTCTGAGTCGGGTCCCGCCAGATAGGATACGCAGGCCGCCACGTCTTCCGGCTCGGATATCCGGCCCAGCGCAACCGTTTTCGCCCACTGTTGCAGACCCCACTCCAGGGACTGTTTATTTTCATCGGCGACTTTTTTAGCGATGTTTTCCATCATCGGCGTACGCACAATACCCGGGCAATAGGCATTGACGGTAACGCCCAGTTTAGCCAGGTCGCGCGCCGCCGTTTGAGTAATGCCGCGCACGGCGAACTTGGTGGCGCCATAGACCGCCAGATCAGGGTTGCCGACCTGTCCCGCCTGGGATGAAGCATTGATTATCTTGCCGACGATGTCGCCGGGTTTGGCGGGTGTCCTGGTTTTGAAGTGTTTAAGGGCGGCTTGGATACCCCAATAGACGCCACCCACGTTCACGTCAAAAACCTTATGGTAGATTTCCGGCGTAATATCCTCAAGAGGCGTTGTCGGGCCTAAACCTGCATTATTAATCATG
The DNA here is from genome assembly GCF_046352915.1 of Sodalis sp. C49. NCBI lineage: Bacteria > Pseudomonadati > Pseudomonadota > Gammaproteobacteria > Enterobacterales > Bruguierivoracaceae > Sodalis > Sodalis sp. C49. The sequence goes on from NZ_CP163303.1 coordinate 4,511,686, forward strand.
ACATCAAGCCGGCCGAACGTCGCCACCACCTGGTCGACAGCGGATATGACATCCTCGCGCTTCGCCACGTCCACCGCCACGGCCAGGGCTTTGCCGCCGGCTGCCTCGATCAATGCCACCGTCTGTTTCGCCGTCTCGGCGTTAAAGTCCAGACTGCCGATAGCAAAGCCATCTTTCGCCAGGCGCAGCGCAATGGCTCTGCCAATACCCTGTCCGGCCCCGGTCACAACCGCGACTTTCTTGCTTGAATCGACCACTGTATCCTCCTGGGTCTCTGGTTTACATGCAAACCGTTACGTAAACGGCTTCTGATTACTCTTATCGAGTATCTAGGCATAGCAGAAAAAAAGACTTTATCCTGGCATAAGTCATTAACAGAAACAGAATAGTTGGGAATTTTGCAATTAAACACAGGCGTAAATACCGCAGCGGCCCCCGCTCAATATATTTTTATTATGAGATAATACTGAGGGGAAATGGGCGATGATGATGCCTTGAGTGGCTTAAAGCTGTTATTTATTAATATCATGAGAATAGGCGGGCTAAATGTAGGCTTAAGCGGCTTGGCTTTTAATGACCGACGTAGGCATTCATACGAACCATTCACATTCTAACTCTCTGTTTTTGAGCTGATTTCTCCCCCCCTTGCTATAAAGTTTCGCCCACATAAACCGATACCTATAAAAGCTCAGATCAGCCAATCGATAAGGTGTGGGTAATATTTTATTTACAACTGATTGGCTTATAACGCCTATGCCCGGATGTCAGCATAGAAATGATGAATAGGAGCAGTTTTATGAATTTTTTTAAAAACAGCAGTATCAGAGTGATATTAATCATCACGCTTGGATTTTTTTTGCTTCTCTGGGGCGGTGTTGCGGCATTTACCCTATCGTCATTGGGCCAGGTCACTCATCTTTTGACTGTCAGTGAAGATCAGAAAAAAGATATTGATATCATTACCCGTGGTAACGACCAATATTTCCGCACCGTTACCCGGTTGGCGCGTACTATGGATTATAGCCAGACGGGAGAAACGGCCGATGCCGATAAGGTATTGGCCTCCGCCGCGGTGGCGATGAAAAACTCAGCGGATGCGCTGGCTGAATTCAAATTGCGCCCTCATCCCTCCATAGACGCCGCGGTGACCGAAAACATGATCGCGACGTGGTCGCGTATGGTTTCCCAGGGACTGGAGCCGTTATACCGCGCGGTGCAGAACAAAGATATTGAACAATTTCGTCAGGTTTTCAGGATGCAGTATCCCCCGCTCAGCCTCGCCTTTGGGCAGGCGGCGGAAACATACAAGTCAGCGGCCATGTCGGACCAAAGCGCGCGGCAAATGGTAGTGATGGTTGACAGGTGTAAGACCATACTCATTGCGGCCATTATCGCCGGCGTAGTCATACTGCTCCTCACCGATCGCTATCTCGTCAATTATATGATTAAACCCCTGGGCCGCATTAAGGCGCAGTTGCATACGCTATCAGAAGGACACTTGGATGATGCCATCGTCGATGTTGGCCGTAACGACGTTGGCTCGCTGATTCCTGATCTACAGGAAATGCAGCGCAACCTGATTCGTACCGTCACCGCTATCCGCGATGGGTCGGCCTCCATTTACCAGGGCGCGGGTGAAATCAGCCTGGGTAACACCGATCTCTCATCGCGCACCGAGCAGCAGGCGGCGGCGCTGGAAGAAACGGCGGCCAGCATGGAGCAGTTAAGCGCCACGGTGAAGCAAAATACCGAAAATGTCATGCAGGCCAATAAGATGGTGCAAGATGCCGCGGATACCGCCAGACAGGGCGGCGCAATAGTCGATGACGTGGTGTCAACCATGATAAGCATCACCACCAGCTCGAAAAAGATCGCCGATATCACCGGGGTGATTAACGGCATTGCTTTCCAAACCAATATCCTGGCGTTGAATGCGGCGGTGGAAGCGGCCAGGGCCGGCGAACAGGGCCGTGGTTTTGCCGTGGTGGCGGGGGAGGTGCGCAGCCTGGCCCAGCGCAGCGCCCAGGCAGCGAAGGAAATAGAAGGGTTGATCGCGGAGTCGGTTGAGCGGGTGGATACCGGCTCCAGGCAAGCTTCCCGCGCGGGTGAAACCATGCATAACATTGTGCAGGCGGTGACCCGGGTAACCGACTTGATGGGCGAAATTTCTTCGGCGTCGGAAGAACAAAGCCGCGGCATCAGCCAGGTGGGCAATGCGGTGGCGGAAATGGACGGCGTAACTCAGCAAAACGCGGCGCTGGTCCAGGAATCGGCCGCGGCGGCGGCCTCGCTGGAAGAACAGGCCCGGATGCTGACGGAAACGGTCGCGGTATTTCATCTGCCGCAGGCTGCGGACGCGCGCAATGGCGGCGATAAGATCAACCGGGTTGCTAGCCGGGCCACCCTTACCCCGGCACAAGCGGCGGCCAGGCCCGACAAGGCTCACAATAACTGGGAAACGTTTTAGTCCCCCGCCGCACATTCCCGCCCGCACTCTAAGGGCGGGAATCTTCGGCGCGCATCCCTTTCTCCTCTACGCCTGTTAATTGCTTCACTATATGAAGCAATATCGCCAATGAATTTATGACTCCTCTCACGCAACGCGCATGGGCGATAGCTTCCCGTCCGCGCCGGCATACACTGCCGGATACCCGAGCTTTTGCCGGGAATAATGCCGCAATTTCCAGAGGAATAATAAAATAATGGCCCTACAAAAACCGACTGTGTTCTTCAGCGCAGTATTGTTGAGTCTGATTGCCCTGCCTGATTTGGCCAGGGCGGATATCATGCTGCTTAACCGAAATAATAATCTGCCTATGCTTAACGGGGTGGAATGGCAATTCGGCGGCCTTATCCGGCCGCAATATCGTAATAAAATGGGCTCGGCCGATGATCACACCTATATGCAGCGGGGATATGACAGCGGCAGCTTTATTCATACTTCTTTAAATTATTATCTCAATGATGATATTAACCTAGTATGGTATTACGAAGTCGGTATCGATATCTTTAATGAGCTCGGGGCCGGCAGCCATTTTGATCATAATAAAGATACCACCTTCACCCGTAAACATTATGTTGGTATCGCCAGCAAGACCTATGGAACCTTGACCTTCGGACAGCAAAACAGCGTCTTATACAGTGTTATCGGCGCCAAAACCGACGTATGGGATAATGATATGCACGGTCAAGGGTCGAACAATGGCGTCAACGGCAATTATGATGGTTCCTACCGCGGTAAATATTTGCTCAAATATGTCCAGGACGCGGGACCGGTAACCCTGAGCGCCAGTTGGGACGCGCCGGTGAATGATTATTATATCAGAAGCGACAATGTCCGTTACCAGCGCCAAACCGGCGGCGCCGGCGGCATGGATTACCATATCGCCAAGGATTTGACGCTCAGCGCCGCCTACAGTTATACCCGGGCTTATATCATCAGCCGCGCCCCGACGGGGGATGGCGCGGATACAGCGGGTTATAATCAACAGATAACCGGTATCGCGGCGCAATGGAAACCGGATAACTGGACTTTGGCGGCAACGGCCGGGTATTACCATGATTTTATTCCGCGGCGTACCGCCAGGGTGCCGACGGCCTATTTTGAAGGGCAGGCGCGGGGTTGGGAATATATGGCGTCGTATCGGTGGCCGGTGGCCGCCCGGGCCATTACCGCCGTCAAGCCTTATATCGCCGGCGATGGGATGCGCTGGGAGCATTACCAGACGAACCACACCTACCTGGGGATTGCCGCGGAACTGCCCCATGGCTTCCAAATTGATTATGAACGCACCTTCAGCAATACCACGGATAACCAGCCGGATGAAAACTGGGTCCGCCTCTGGTATCGGTTCTGATAACACCCCCCTTATTCAATCGAGATGAGTACTAACGCAATCCAGGGCTGTTTTGGCAAATGCTTCACCATATGAAGCAATTTCCGCATGGGTTTTATGACTGCTCTCACGCAACGCCCACGCGTAGTGGCTTGTCGCCCGCCGCCGCCTACACTGCGGGTTATGCGGATAAAACAGCTGCCCAGGCCTGCCGGTGTCCCGATGTACCGCCAGGCATATGACGTTTCGTTCAGGAGATAAAATGAGCAATTCCATCACTCACCGGACAGAGGACTATCCGGCCGAGACATCAAAAACAAAAAGACAACGGACGTTTAAAATCATGATGTCGGCGGGCGTCGGCCACTTTATCGAGTGGTTCGACTTTGGCCTTTACGGCACGCTCGCGGCCATCATCGGCAGCAACTTCTTTGCCAGCAATGACCCGACGGTGGCGCTGCTGAAATCCTTCGCGGTGTTCGGTTCCGGTTTTTTAATGCGTCCGCTGGGCGGCTTTTTCTTCGGCTCGATGGGCGACCGGCTGGGGCGGCGGAAAGTCTTGGTGACGGTGATTGTCATCACGTCCTGTTCCACCTTCGTGATGGGCATTCTTCCCACCTATGCGCACGTCGGCATACTCGCGCCGGTGCTGCTGGTCTTGACCCGCCTGGTGCAGGGATTCGCCGCGGGCGGCGAGAGTTCCGGCGTTATCACCTATCTGGCGGAAAGCGCGCAGCCTCATCGCCGGGCCAGCCTGACCTGCTGGAGTGAAAATTTCAGTTTTATGGCGTTTGTCTGCGGTTCCGGGCTGGTGCTGTTCCTGACCCACCAGTTGGGGGAGCCGGCGATGAACGACTGGGGCTGGCGCATTCCTTTCCTCCTGGCCGCGCCGCTGGGGCTGGGCGGTCTCTATATGCGCCGCAATATGGAAGACTCCGCCGAATTCCATATGCTGCAAAAATCGGGAAAACTGGAACACTCCCCGCTGCGTACCACCCTTACCACCTCCACCCGCGCCTTGCTGTTTTGCGTCGGTTTTGTCGTGGTGAAGGCGGTGAGCAGTTGGGTATTGCAATCTTTTATGCCCAGCTATCTCTCCACCTATTTGCATTATTCCCATACCGATTCCTATCTGATCACCATGCTCGGTCTGTTCAGCGTCGCCATCGTCATGCCGCTGGCGGGGTATCTCTCCGATCGGTGGGGACGCCGGCCGCTGATGCTTATCGGCTGCGGCGGTTTTATTCTGCTGACCTACCCGGCGATGATGGTCATGGAGCAAGGTTCGGTGGCCGTCTCCATCGTCGCCATGAGCCTGCTCGGCATGCTGGTCGCCTTATTTAACGGCGGCTGCGGCGCGGCAATGGCGGAGCTTTTCCCCACCGCGCTGCGTTACGGCGGCATCGCCATCGCCTACAACATGACGGTGGCGGTCTTTGGCGGCGTAACGCCGCTGGTCTCGGCGGGGCTTATCTCCGCCACCGGCAATCCGTTGTCGCCCGCTTTTTACGTCATGCTGACCGCGCTTATCTCTTTTGTCGCCGTGTGCCTCGCCAAAGAGACCGCAGGCAAAAAACTGGATTAACCCGCAAAACCGGAGTGGATATGAAGATCGTCGACGTACAGTGTTTCCCGTTAAAAATCAAACCGCAGCAGATTTATCTCGGCGGAGATCCGGATGGCGGCGGGGATTACTACTATCGCCCTGAATACCGCTGCGTCTATTCACGCAAAATGGAAACCTGCCTGGTGAAAATAACCTGTGATGATGGCCATGTGGGGTGGGGCGAAGCGCTGGCCCCGGTGGTGCCGCAGGTGGTCGCGCAGTTGATTACGCACCTGTTTAAACCGCTGCTGCTGGGAGCCAGTCCGTTTAGCAGCAATGTCCTCAACGCGCAGATGTACAACTCAATGCGCGATCGCGGCCATACCGCCGGCTACCATATTGATGCGCTGGCGGCGGTGGATATCGCGCTGTGGGATCTCAAAGGGCATATTCTGGGGCTGCCGCTCCACCAGCTGCTTGGGGGCAGCTTTCGCGCGCAGGTTCCCTGCTATGTTTCCGGTCTGCCGCGCCCGACCGTCGAAGCCCGCTGCGAGCTGGCCCGGCAATGGCAGGAGAAAAATTTCAATGCCGTCAAGCTGGCGCTGGGCTATGGCGTCGACGAGGACCTGGAAAATGTCCGCGCCATCCGGCAAGCGCTCGGGCCGCAGGCAACCCTCTTTATCGACGCGCACTGGAACTACAGCGTTCACGAGGCGGTAAGGCTGGCGGAAGGCCTTAAAGCCTGTGACGTCGGTTTTCTTGAAGCGCCGCTGCTGCCCGAGGATGTCGCGGGTCATCGGGAATTACGCCGGAAAAGCGCGGTGCCGGTGGCCCTTGGCGAAACAGAGCGTACCCGCTATCAGTTCCGTCCTTATATCGAGCAGCGCGCCGTCGACATTCTGCAACCGGATGTGGGGCGTACTGGCATTACCGAACTGATGCATATCGCCGCCCTTGCCGAAACCTGGAACCTGCTGGTGGCGCCGCATCTGAGCGTCGGCCTGGGTCCTTGTATCGCCGCCTCCATCCACGTGGCCGCCGCGCTGCCCAACTTTTTTATGCTTGAGTTCCAGCCGCCGGTGTTTGACCTGGCCAACAGCTTGCTGCGCCAGCCCCTGGTTTGCCGGGACGGTCACTATGCGCTGCCCGCGGGGCCTGGCCTGGGTATTGACATCAATGAAGACAAAGTACGTGAAAATCACTGGAGTGACGCATGTTAAAAGGTAATGTTCCGATACTGGCAACCGCTTTTGATAACCAGGGGGAGGTCGATCTCCCCGCCATTGTTAAACTTGTGCGCTTTTTGCTTGAGCAGGGTATCGACGGTTTGGCGCTGTTTGGCAATGCCTCGGAAGGCTATGCGCTGACGGGGCAGGAAAAAGACGCGATTTTTAAGAGCGTAAAGGCCCTGACCGGAGACCTGCCGTTGGTGGTTGCCACCGGCGGCGCGGCGGCGCCGGTGGCGATAGAGGAGATTAAACGCGTTGAGCGCTGGGGCGCGGAGGTGGCGATGATCAATCCGCCGTCGGTGGTAAAACCCGGCCCGGACGAGATCTACCGGTTCTACCGCGACATCTGCCGACAGAGCGATATCGAGATTATGATTCAGGACGCGCCGCAAATGACCGGCGTCAGCTTTCCGGTTCCCACGCTGATAAGGCTGTGTGAGGATTTCCCGCAGATTCGCTACATCAAGGTAGAACAGCCGCCCACCACGCTGAAAATCAGCCAGCTTAAGGCCGCGCTGGGTGACAGGGTCGGGCTTTTCGGCGGACTCAACGCCGGTTTCTTATACGAGGAACTCGCGCGGGGCATTGTCGGCACCATGCCCGCCTGTGAATTTCCCGAGGTGATAAATGCGATTTTGCAGGCCTGGGAACAACATGACAAGGAGGCGGCGCGGGCGCTGTTTTACCGTTATTTGCCCTTCCTGCGCTATGGCGTGCAGCCAGGATTGGGTGTGGCGGTGCATAAAGAGATATTGCACCGCTCAGGACTGTTCGCCACCGCCGCGGTGCGCGATCCGGCAAAGGGGCTCGACGAGACGACGCGTCTGGAGCTGCAGGAGATAACCGACCATCTGCCGCTGGCGATTTTGGCACGGGCGCAATGAACTACATTGCCGTCGACTGGGGGACCAGTAATTTTCGCGCCATGCGCGTCAAACAGGGCAGGGTGGTGCGCGCCGTGCAATCTGAAAAAGGCGTCGCCCGCTGCCGGCGCGAGCAGCTGGGCGCAGTGTTGCGCGAGGAGCTATTGCGGCTGGGCGATGAGTACGACGAACACGTGCCGGTTATCCTGTGCGGCATGATCGGCAGCAATATCGGCATAGTGGATGCCGGTTACCTGGCGCTTCCGGTCAGCTTTCATGATTTGACCGCCCGCGGATTGCCGCTGGAAAACGTATTGCCCAATCCCGTCACCGTGCGCCCGGGCATCTGCAGCCGCGAGGAGCACGAAATCTGCCGCGGCGAGGAGATACAGCTGGCAGGAGCCTTAAGCATCAGCGACGCGCGGATATTCGCCGCCGTGGGCACCCACAGCAAATGGATAACCGTTGATCGCCGGCAGCAAAAAATCGTCGGCCTGCGCACGCTGATGACCGGCGAACTGTACCACCTGGTGCTGAATCATTCGGTGGTCGGCAAGGGGCTTGGCGAGCAGGATTTTTCCGAGGACATTTTCCGGCAGGGGGTGGAAACCGCCGAGGCCATTGACCGGGGCGACAGCACCCTGCTCAGCGAACTGTTCCGCTGCCGGGGGCGTTATATCCTTGGCGAATTCGAGGCCGCCTTTGCCGCGGCCTGGCTATCCGGCCTGCTGGTGGGCCATGAAGTCTTGACCGGCCATGCGCGGCACGAAAGCGTGTGCTTCATCGGCTCCGCCATCCTGCTTGAACGCTATCAGCGGGCATGTCATTTACTTCATCTTCCCTGTACCACTCTCGCGGCGGAAGAGGCGATTATCACCGGATTGAACGAGGTATTCGACGATGCTGTTTAATGGCAATGTCATCGCCATCCTGCGGGGCATAACCCCGGCCGACGTTATTGCGCAGGTCACCGGCCTGGTGGACAGCGGTATCAGCGATGTGGAAATTCCCGCCAATTCGCCGGACTGGGCGCAAAGTATCCAGGCTATCAAACGCCACTTCGGGCGACAGGTGAATCTCGGCGCGGGCACCATCATCACCACCGCGCAGGTGGCGACCTGCGCGCAGGCCGGCGCTGATTATGTCCTCACGCCCAACCTTGACGAAAACGTCGTCCGCGCCTGTCAGGCCCAGGGGCTGGAAACCTGTATCGGCGTGTACACCAGTACCGAGATTTTCGCCGCCAGCGCGCTTGGCGCCGGCGCGCTGAAAATCTTTCCGGCGGCGGCGCTGCCGGCAAATTGGCCCCAGCTTATTAAGGGGCCGTTTTGCCATGCCACTCCCTTTTGCGCGGTGGGCGGCATTGATGCGGACAATATGGCGGACTATCTGCGGTATTACGATAGCGTGGGGATCGGTTCGGCGCTATACCGGCCTGGACAGCCGCCGTCCCTTACCCGCCGGCGCGCCGTGGCGCTGATGGGGCGAAGTCCGGCCGGCCCCGCCCTGTAATGCCGGCCCGGCGGCGCTTATCCGCCGCTGATTTTCTGCGCCGCCGACACCAGAAACTTTTTCAGGGTTTCCAGTTCCAGCCGTTCGCCGCTCAGGTTTGACAGCGCTATCGCCGCCTGCATGCCCGGAATGGTGCAGGCCATACGGTACTCCTGCGGCGGATAGCGCTTCACCAGCACCTGATGGCGCCGGGCGCCGTCGATATCTTCTTTTATCAAATGAAAGTCATGGATGCCAATCAGGCTGACGATTTCCTCATCGCTGCGCGCGGCCAGCAGTTTAATGCCGATAATCGACTCGGTCACCGGGACCGAATCATAATTCCCTATCGCCCGGGCCACGCTTTTCCCCTGCCGTGTATGAATCAAATAGACGACATCCCTGCCGCTTAGCACGCCGATGACAATGGAAACCGGCTTATTGCCCACTTCCTCGAGTATCTCAAGCACGGCTTTGTAAAAGGCGGAATTATGAATGGCATGGGCGGAAAAACGGTGTACGCCAAGGCCGAGCGAGTACTTGCGCTTTTCATTGCGATGTACCATCTCCAGTGCCAGGAGCGTTTGCATAATGCGGGTCACTTTTGCCGAATCCAGCGATAACTGGCGGCCAATCTCACGAATACCCGTGGGCTCGCTCAGGGTGGCCAGCAGGTTCATACAGCGAAACGCATCATAAACCGAATGTAGTAGCATCTTACTCCCTGTCGGGGGATGCCCATGGGGTTCGGGAATACCGTGGGCAGCGGCATCCAGCTTGGTGGTCACTATTATAACCTGGATCCGGCGCGGTCGGAATCCCGGCGCGGGAATCCGGGGCGCGCAGGCGCCGTCAAGAGTAAGCGATGTCTCTGATGCGATTTTATCATCGGTAAATCAGGTTGGGGGGAGTAACCGTTACGGCTAGGGATGCCTGTTTTTGCTATGCGGATTAGGACATCAAAAACAGGCAATAACACAAAATGAGGCAGAGGCGTGTCGGTTTAACGAAACGGAAAACCGACTGATTATCTATACCCTCAGAACTGGTACTTCATGCTTACGGCTAACACATTATCCGTGACGATACCGGCATTTTCGGTGAAGGTGTTGTCATCCAGCAAGTTAACTTTATAGTCAACATAGGTCACCATATTTTTGTTGAAGTTGTAGGTGAAACCAAAATCAACAAATTTGACCAGGTCCTGGGCATCGTAGTTGTTGCCCTTACGGTCAGTGCCTAAATTGCTGCCGCGTGTTTGGTTATAAGCGACAAAGGGAATCAGACCTGAAAGCAGGGTGTAGCCCGCATAGAGTTCCACGGCCTGTGATTTATTGGCTAAACCGTAGGCGGTACCACTCGGCGATCCGAATTTCGCCGCATTGTAGGCTTGCGTATACATGGCCGCCAGATAAAGGCTGTCGGCATTATATTTAATCGCCCCGGTATAGCCCTCAGCTTTTCCGCCCCCGCCCATGATGCCTGGCGCGGAATTTTGCTCATCGGTAAGATTCGAGCTAAAAAAGGCACCGGCGACGCTGATGCCGGACTTAAAATCGTAACTCAAAGAGGAGCCGTAACCATCGCCATTTTGCGACAATACGTTACGGGTACCCGGCTCGCTGGCCCCACTATCGTTTTTACCTTGATACTGCAACGCCACTTTCAGGCCTTCAACCAAACCGAAGAAATCGGTGTTGCGGTAAGTGGCGATACCGTTGCCACGTTTGAACAAAAACTGGTCAGAGCCATAGGTGGAAGCATCGAATTCCGGCTGCATATCGGTATAGGATGCGGCATCATATAACACACCGGTGTTACGGCCATAATCGAAAGAGTTAGACCCGGCAAATTTTAAACCGGCATAGGCATAACGCGTAAATGCGGTGTTTTGGCTCTCGGTTTGGTTACCCTGAATTTGATATTCCCAGCGGCCGAATCCAGCCAGCTGATCAGAGATTTGGGTCAAACCCTTAAAACCAAAACGCATATACGTTTTATCTCCGTCAGCACTTTTATCATCTGATAAATAATGCATGCCATTAAAAAAACCATATAAATCTAATTTATTGCCTTCTTTATTATAAATTTCCGCCGCCCCGGAGGTGGTTGAAACTAATAATGCAGGAATCAAAAGTGTCAGTAGGTAAGGTTTCATTATAAACGACCTTTATCAAAGTTAAGTGTGTGTAATATAGTAAGGGTAACGTTACTTTTTAATAACAGCGTAATAATGTCATTAATATAAAAATGGCATGGCAATGAACGTGTCGACGGCCAGGATATATTCCTGTAAAGATCGTTATCTTATCATTGCTATAGTATGGCCGTGGTGGTACACAGTTTCAGTAAATCATTCTGTTTTCATCTCATGCGCCAATACAGCGGGCGCAGGCTGAGTTTTTTGGCTTTCGTTGCCGGAAACCGGTACATCCTCAAAGCCCAGCAACAGCGTCAATATAAAAGAGAGCACCACGGCGAGCGCCATCACCCCGAAAACCCAGACGATAGACATCGGATGGGCGGGATCAAAGAACTGAACGCTGGTGAAAAGCCCCGGCGCCGCCATGGAATGGCTCGCCAATCCTGCCGCGCCTGCCACGCCGCCGCACACAAAACCACTGATTATCGACGCGATAAGCGGGCGTTTCAGACGTATTGCCACGCCATACAGTGCCGGTTCCGAAATTCCGGCCACAATCGCGGAAGCCGCTGCGGCAAGGGCTGTCTGACGTAGCTCGGAGTTTTTAGTTCGCCATGCCACCGCCAAAGATGAGCCGCCGAGCGACAGGTTTGCGCCGATTTCCGACGGCATAACCATGCCTTCGGTCCCGGTTGTGGCAATGGTCTGGATAATGGTCGGCGTGAACACCCGATGCATACCGGTCATGACCAGCAGTGGCCAAATCCCGCCCATAATCGCCACGGACAACCAGCCAAGATAGCTATGAATGGTGTAGACCAGGGCGGAAATGGCGGTACCGATCCAGATCCCTAACGGGCCAATCAATACGATGGCGATCGGGGCTGCGATCAATACGATCAACATCGGTTTGAGGAAGTTTTTGGTCACCGCCGGGGTGATTTTATCAACCCAGCGTTCAATATAGGAAAGCAGCCAGGTCATCACCAGCGCCGGGACCACCGTGTAGGAATATTTTACCGCCGTGACGGAAATTCCCATAAATTCGACGTGCTGGCCTTGTGCGGCTTTTGCCATGAGATCAATAAAGCCGGGATGGACCAATACACCGGCAATCGCAATCGCCAGCGACATATTCGTTTTAAATTTTACCGCTGCGGATGCCGCAACCATCACCGGCAGGAAAAAGAAGGCGCCGTCGCCAATCGCATTAAGAATAATGAGTGTCGCCGAGGTGCTGGAAAGTGCTCCGGTCATAGTGAAAACCATAGCGAGTAATTTCACCATAGAACCGCCGATAATGGCCGGAATCAGCGGTGACATGGTGCCGATCAATGCATCCAGAATGCCCGCACCGATGCGTCTTAGGGTAATTTTATTTTTCCCCGGCAGGGGGCGTTGCGCAACGGCATTTTCCGGCAACAGCTTAATAACTTCGGCATAAGCCTGCGAAACCGTATTGCCGATGATCACCTGGCACTGGTTGTTGTTTCTTACTACCCCCAGCACGCCGCTGATGGATTTCAGTTTTTCTGTATCCAGCGCTGAATCATCATTAATAACAAAACGTAAGCGCGTCATACAGTGGGTGACGGCGGTAATGTTATTTGCCCCGCCGAGGGCATCGACTATCGATTGTGCTGATGCCGCATAATTTTTAGACATAAATAAAGTCCTCTTAAGTAGGTACCCGGTTCTATACTGATTACTGAACCTGGTCGGCTTGCGGGCCACAATATCCGGACAGTAAATCAGCCATATTTACAGCTGATACCGGTGCATACCCATGATATCGCGGTGTGGCTTCATGGGGTTGTAATAACCCATCAGGCGGCCGCCCACGTATTTCTTGGTCGCTATGATAGTTGTGCAACCTATTATTTTTCTATTCATGAGGGCGGGCTAAAGTCAACATTCACCGCTTCGAATGAATATAATGTTACTTACCCAGACCTGATGTGGGTTTAAGGTTTATATTGGCGGTCAATCCAAATCTGCCCCCTTGCTCGCAATAACCTTTTTATACCAGTAAAATGATTTTTTTCTCTTTCTTGCCAGGGTACCGTTGCCATGGTCGTCGCGATCGACATAGACGAAACCGTAGCGTTTGCTCATTTCACCGGTGGAGGCGGAAACCAGATCGATGCAGCCCCACGAGGTGTAGCCGATCACCGGGATTCCGTCGGCGATGGCTTCGCCCATCGCTTTGATGTGCTCACGCAGGTAGTTGATGCGGTAATCGTCAACGATTTCACCCTGTGCGTTAATTTCGTCTTTTGCGCCGAGGCCGTTTTCCACCAGGAATAACGGTTTCTGGTAGCGGTCATACATCATATTCATCGTGATACGCAGGCCCAACGGGTCGATGCCCCAGCCCCATTCGCTGACGTCAAGATGCGGATTTCTCAGCGAGTTGACGACATTGACCGCACTGCTGTTATTCTCGCTCATGTCCGCCGAGGCGCAGCGTGAAGCGTAATAACTAAAGGAGACGAAATCGACGGTATTTTTCAGGATCTCGTCATCCCCCGGCGCTTTGTCGAGGGTAATGCCCTTCTCGGCAAAAATGCGTTTGGTGTAGGACGGATAAGCACCGCGCGCCTGCACGTCGATAAAGAACAGATTTTCGCGGTCTTTTTGCAGCGCCGCCCAGACATCTGCCGGTTTGCAGGTTCTCGGGTAGAAATTACCGCCCGCCAGCATGCAGCCGACCTGGTTCTCCGGGTTGACTTCGTGGGCAATTTTTGTCGCCAGCGCGCTGGCTATCAGTTCGTGATGTACCGCCTGATATTTTACCTGCTCCTGATTTTCACCCGCTTCGAATACCAAACCGGCACCGGAGAATGGGCTGTGCAGCAGGATATTGATCTCGTTGAAAGTCAGCCAGTATTTCACCAGACCGTCAAAGGCTTCAAAACAGGTTCGTGCATAGCGGGTGAAAAAATCGACCATTTTGCGGTTGCGCCAAGAACCGTATTCAATCACCAGATTCATCGGCACGTCGAAGTGGCTCAGCGTCACCAAAGGTTCGATGCCGTTTTTTTTACATTCGGCAAATACGTCGCGATAGAACGCGATACCTTCGGCATTCGGCGTCAGTTCGTCACCGTTCGGATAAAGACGGCTCCAGGCGATGGAGGTTCTGAACACGGTGAAACCCATTTCCGCCATCAGCGCGATGTCTTCTTTATAACGATGATAAAAATCAATTGCCTGATGGTTCGGGTAGAACTCATCGTCTTGCAGCGTGAAACGCTTTTCCTGACCGAGTTTAACCGCCAAACGATGTTCGCCGTGCGGGATCATATCGATTGTCGCCAGACCCTTTCCACCTTCAAAACACCCGCCTTCGGCCTGGTTGGCGGCAATCGCGCCGCCCCATAAGAAACCGTCGGGAAATAATGATGCACTCATCTAACAATCCTCTTTTTTCAATTTCTTTAATCAATATTCACAGCACGTTGCAAAACGGCGCGGGCGATGGGTATGTCCATGGCGTCGGCAATGGACGGCGATAGTGCTGTAAAATAGGCAGGCATCAACAATAAGTCTCTATTTTTCATGTAATTATAAGTTTTTCGTTGCCTATGAGCCTGCGTTATCGTCATCTTTTTACTTTCTTGCTGAAACGATAAGTAACCGGTTTCACACAATAGTGAGTTTATCTATTTTATAATTCAATAGTTAATTTTAACTCTGCTTCAATTTTGTGATGCCGATCCCTATGGGGAGACATTGCCGGTCGAAATCTCCGGAAAACTCACAAAATGTGTAGAATGGCGTATCATTTTCCGTTTAGGTATGCCTGATGTCGACAATGCAGGAAGTGGCGTCCAGAGCCGGCGTCTCAAAAGCCACGGTTTCACGCGTTCTTTCGGGGAAAGGCTATGTCAGCCAGGAAACGAAGGATCAGGTGTTCAAGGCCATCGAAGACACGGGATATCGTCCGAACTTGCTGGCGCGTAATCTGGCGACCAGCAAATCCAAGTGTATCGGGCTGGTGGTCACCAATACGTTGTATAACGGTAATTACTTTAGTGAGCTCATTTCTCAGGCGGCCAAAAAACTGGATGCGAATGGACGCAAGCTGATTCTGGTGGATGGGAAAAACAGCGTCGCCGAGGAGCTGGAGGCCATTGAATTTCTACATGATTTAGGTTGCGATGGCATCATTATTTATCCGCGTTTTTTATCCATCGACAAAATGGACGCTATCATCGATAAATATAAAATACCGGTAATGGTGGTGAATCGAAAATTGAGGAAGCATCTGAGCCACTGTATTTATTGTGATCATAAAGGATCGAGCTTTAACGCCACCAAAGCGCTCATTGAACGTGGTCACCATGACATTGCATTTATTACCGGTTCTATGGATTCCCCCACGGCCATTGAACGCTTTTCCGGTTATAAAGAGGCATTGACCGCCTGTGCTTTACCGGTGCAGGAAGCGCTGATCGTAAAGGGTAAATGGTCATCGGCCAGCGGCGCGGCCGCGGTTGATACTCTTCTCGCCGGGAATCAGCCGTTCAGCGCCATTCTTGCCAGTAACGACGAAATGGCGATTGGTGCCATGAAAAAACTCAACGACGCCGGTATAGCTGTGCCTGCCGATGTCTCGGTGATCGGTTTTGATAATATCCCGGTCGCGCCGTTTCTGATTCCGGCGTTATCCAGCGTGAAAGATCCCGTCAGCGATATGGTCAACGAAGTGATTAATCAGATTATTTCGATGCTTGATGGCGGATATTTGTCCGAGCAAAATCAATTTACCTCAGATCTTATTCTGCGGGATTCTGTCATTAATGGTCCGCAATTTTCTGCGCAGAACGCCATCTGAATACAGAATATCCCGGCGGTATAAACAATGACTGGCCATAGCCTCTCCGGCCAGGGTGTCGTTTCCAACTCAATCGATGGGCAATGAACCGCCGGGGGCTTTTGACGGACAAATCCCGGTTTGCGGCCATGGATAGGGTTTTTCCCGACTCGCTATAGACGCGATCGCCTAAGCGGGTGACGCCAGGCGCGGGAGTAACGATGACGACACGTTATGACCGTGACTCTGATGGCTGGACTCCTGGACCGGCGGGTTTATTCACCATAACGGGCTTAAAACCGCCAGACAAATAAAGACGGCCGATATTAATTAGCAAAGACGCAGTACGACGATGCCCGGCTTGTTTTGCAAATAGGCCGCCAACGGGGAATCCACCACCTTCATATTGTGGCTAAGCGATGACGCGTTACGCAAATAAACCCCGTCGGCGTTTTTGATCAAAAAGCCCACGTGCGAAACGTCCAGCCCCGGCGAGGGTGCATAAATGCCGATCAGATCGCCGGAATAAAGCCCAGCCAGCACGGCAGCGTCGATTTTTTCCGTGGGAATATAGCTGATCCTGCGCTCCACGATAGCCAACCCCGGAATATACACCTCATCAACGCCCTTGCGGTTGAGGTATTTGGTGACGCCGATCGCCTGCGGGCTAAGTGTCGCGGTAATATCCACGGCATTGGCCGGTTCCCTGGCGCACCAGTCGCTGAAAAAATGGTTTCTGGCCAGAAAATCAATGTTGCCCGCCTGATAGCGTATTGCCGCCAGGCGCTGGAAAAAGTCATGCTCACTGCGGGATGTGGCCAACGCGCAGACATAGTCCAGCAGGGTAAAGCAGTCTACGCCGCGAAAGTCGGCCACCAGCCGCTCTTTTTCGGTTAATGAGCCCACCAGGGTATTGGCTTGATAGGGCGTGGCTAAAAACTGTTCGGATAGCCTTTCCAGCCGCTGGCCAAGGCTAAGATCGCGGCAGGGCAGCGCGATGCGATCGATAAGCCGGTTGATTTTTTCCGAGGTAACGGCATCCGTCGCCATGGTGGCAAAGGCATCGTCCGGGCCAGCGGATACGCTGCTTTGATCCTCGCGGGCGTCCGTTCGTTCATCGCGGGATAAACGAGCATAATCGTTAGCATTATCGATATTCATCAATCACTCTCGCCGGCATGAGCTCCCAGGCAAAAGGTTACCACCCTGGCGGTAAATTTCAATAAACGCCGGCAGCACGGTTTTATCGCGGCCGCCAGGGCTAAATCAGGGCGCGGCCGATCCATACCGGGTACTGAGCACAATAGGCTAACGCTCAATCCCTGCCGCACAGTAGCAGAAAAAGGAGCTGGATAAGCGGAGCCGACGCGGGTTTGTTTGATTTGCAGATAATAAAATCATGGTTGTAAAAACAGTATTGACATTACCGTGAGATGTATTAGATTTATATCCAACGCCGGTGCATTGAGCAGTAAAGATTATATCGAGCCGGCGTAGTATGTAGTGGATTAAATTAAGCGGTATAGGTTGTAAGAGTTAAGTAGTAAGCGTAAGTAAAGAGTAAGTAAAAAGTAAGTAAATAATGCGATAAAGGCCACGAAGTACAGAGTAACATTATGCCGGTGAGAGTGGCTTCAATAAACTCGAACGGCGATGCTTTAAGGCCAGGTAGTCAATCTCTGCCATCGCATGTTAATATCGTCATGAAAACGCGATGAGTTAAGGCTTTATAGTTATTATATTGTTCGCGATGGGTGTAAAACGGTATTAAAGTAGGTATATCGCGACAGAAGTAAAGCCACGTAACACAAAGTCTATATCGCGAGGGGGATGTACTGTACAGGCTTAGCTAAAGTGATACGCATAGGGCTAAGTGAACAATTACCTTTCAGGCAACAGATGGGAGGACATCGTACAATATAGGTGGCTCATATATTCTGTGATACACATGTACATCTATAAACGCAGTACCCATAGCAGTAAGTCGTTATAAAGTTGATGAATGTTAAATCTTAAGTGCGTTGTACCTTAAAAGCCCCGACTCTCCGAGTTGGGGCTTTTAACATCTGTAAGGCTGAGCTCCGGCCCTGACCGTCCGTCAAGAGCATGGCCAGTCCGATCTGCAGACCGCCAAAGCAGCACGCTGACGCTTTCGAGAGCATGACATCGCTGCGGTCGCCGGGAATCCGTGTGCACGCGGGGCGGTATAGAAGGCCCGCGAACGGACCCGCTTCACGCCAGATAACCTCAATGGCATCAACAGTATTGCATATCCCCAAGGGTATCATTTTTCCTTCCAGGGAATAAAATAATCACATTGCAGTAACGAAGCGGCGGCAACGGTCCTTTCGAGGGCATGGAAACGTGTTATATCGTAACCTTGCCGGCGGATGAATCCCAGCGCGGGTAAGTGGTTTTCATAAATCTTCATAATAAATGAAGGTAACATATCCGATGGGCCATTATAGGTAAAACGCGCATAGATTCCCGTTTCTATAAATATTGCCTGACGTTCTGTTTCGTCAATTTGACCGGCGGCAATGCTATAGTAAGTTTGTTGTTTATGCTTTCTTGCCAGATAAAGATGATGTAATCCATACAGCATCGACGTTCCATCCGCATTGATGTCCCGTGCGCATCCTCGCAGATCGCTTGCTAAGGTATTGCCCTGATAACCATCGTTATCTACTGGGCGATACACGCTGGCGGGCAGACGGACTAATGCCAAGCGGGGCAGCATAACTAACGCTGGTTGCGGTACATGAAAAGGGTGTAACTGTATCGGGGGTCTGAGGCCGACAGTATCCCAATCCGCCATCTTGCGGTAATGATCGGGCGTAATAAAAAATTGTTTTTTAAATGCGCGGCTGAAGCTTTGTTGCGAATCAAAGCCATATTCCAGCGCGATATCTAAAATGGATCGGCTGCTGTGGTAGAGTGCCAATGCGGCTTTGGATAACCTTCGCTCCCGTACATAGGTACCCAGCTTACTGCCGGTTATTTTCAGGAATATGCGTTGCAGGTGCCATTTAGAATAGCCTGCTTTCGCCGCAATGGCATCAAGGGATAACTGCTGATCGATATGGGACTCTAGCCAGTTAAGTAAATCTGAAATAATGTCATCATAAGTCATCGGTAATTTCCCTTGTTCCCGCGTGGGCGATGAATGAGTCATGGCGGTTAACGCGATTTCATACCGGGTATTAACAGGGGCGTGCTGTTTCTTGTCTGGAATAAGGTCAGGGCCGTTCTGCTGGCTCGCCCGGTCGTCTTCTTATCGGGTTGGCGTCACACCCTGAAAGCCGTGCATTCATTCATCGGCAGCGGCGTTGGGCTGGCCGGCGCCGGGGCTGTCCAGGGCCATGGCTTGGCGCTGCCACCCTGCGCCCAGGGCCTTGTAAAGCGCGATAGCGCTGCGCACTTCGTCCCCCTGGCTCAATGCCAGGGCGTCGCGGGCTTGATTGGCCGCGCGCTGGGCGGTAAGCACCGGCAGATAGCCACTCAAGCCTTGGCGATAAAGCCGGGTCGCCCCCTCCAGCGCCCGTTGGCTGTCGCCAACCGCCGCTGCCAGCGACGCCTGGCGCAGTCGTTCGCTATTTAACCCGGTCAGGGCATCTTCTACATCACGCAGGGCAAGGCGCACATCGCGCTCATAGGCCAGCCCCGCCGCCTGCATTCCGGCCTGTGCCGCCGTGACGCCGGCCCGCGCGCGGCCACCGTCATAGAGCGTCTGGCTTGCCTGCGCCCCGGCCGACCACGCCAGGCTGGCGCCGGAAAACAGGTCATGCAACAGGCTGGCGGAGGTACCGATGCTTAACGGAATGCTGAAATGCGGGAAACGCGCTGCTTCGGCAACGCCAATCTGCGCCGTGGCAGCGGCCAGGCGGCGTTCATCCGCCAGCAGGTCGGGGCGCCGGCGGATAACGTCCGAGGGTAACGCCAGCGGCAAAGCCGGTACCATGGGCAGGCTGGGCGCAGGCTTGGCCAGCGTGGCCCGCCATTCGCCGGGGAAGCCTCCGGCCAGTACGCCGATGGCATGGCTCAGGCGGGCGATGTCTGCCTCCAGCAGAGGCGGTTGCGCCTCGGCGGACTCGCGCTCGGCGCGTGCCTGCATAACGTCCGTGGCGGTTCCCAGGCCCTGCCGCATTGCCCGCTCGGCCAGGTGCTCGCCCTCATGCAGGGTGCGGATGTTGTCGTGGGCGATGACCAGGCGCGCCTGCGCGCTGCGCAGCCCGGCATAGTCGGCCGCCAGCTCCGAGAGTAAACTCACCTGCAACGCGTGTTGGTCATGGGCTAATGCATCGATGTTCGCATCGGCGGACTCCACCGCGCGCCGGGTGCCGCCGAACAGGTCCAGTTCCCAACTGGAATCGAAGCCGGCGCGCCAGGTCCGGGATTGGCCGCCCAGCGTCCCATCGTCCAGCCTCTTGCTGGAGCGCAAGGCTTCGCCAGAGCCGCCGGCCGACACGGTTGGCCCCAGGCCGGCGGCGAGCGATATACGCTCGGCGCGCGCTTGCTGCAATCGTGCCTGGGCAATACCCAGATCCTGGTTGTTGGCCAGCGTCCTGTCCACCAGCCGATCGAGCATGGGATCGTTAAATGTGCGCCACCAGGTCTGCAAACGCGCCTGGTCGGCGGCTGCGACGGCGCCCGGCGCCTCGCTCCAGTGTGTCGGCACCGCGATCCGCGGCGGATGATAGTCGGGGCCGACGGTGGCGCAGCCCGACAGGCCGGTGGCCAGGAGCAGTACCCATACGGGAACCGGAAAGGTGAATCCGCGGGGATGCATGTCTGTGCGCATAATCATTCCTTACATCCAGCGATGCAACAGCGTCGTCAAACGCCCTTGGTGAATCGGGGCGTGTCCCGGCTGGCCGACGTCAATACTGCAGGTCATGCCGGCTACCAGGACGATACCCGGCGGCACGTGGTCAATCTCGACGCGTACCGGGATACGCTGGGCCAGGCGAACCCAGCTGAAACTCGGTTCGACGCTTGGCAAACCCTGGGTGTCGGCCTTCTCGTTAGTATCGGTGATGCCGCGTCCGATGCTGGACACATGCGCCTGGATCAGGTCGTCGTATCCCATCAGCCGGACCTGCGCCGGCGCGCCGGGATGGATGCCGTAAAGCTTGGTTTCCTCGAAATAGCCGGTGATCCAGAAGCTGTGCGCATCCAGCAACGCGATGTTCGGCTGTCCGGCCACGGCATAATCGCCCCGGCGCAGCCGCAGGTGCGTCACGTAGCCATCGACCGGGGCGTACAGGGCTGCGCGCTCAAGGTCTAATCGCGCCACGTCCAAGGCCACCTGCGCGTGGCGCTGTTCCGCCTGGGCGATGGCAACGGCCTGGTTTGCCCGCTGGATGTCCTCGCCGGGCACCAGATCGTCCATGCCCTGACGCCGTTTGGCATCCTGGGCCTTCTGGCGCGACGTTGCGGTCGCCGCCGCCAGCTGCGCCTCGGCCTGCGCGACGGCGAGCCGGAAACGCTCGGGGTCGATGCGATACAGCACGTCGCCGCGTTTCACATACTGGTCATCGGCGACGGCGACGGCGGCGACAGTGCCGGACACTTCGGGGGCGATACGTACCACCTGTGCGCTCACGCGACCGTCGCGGGTCCAGGGTGCGAGCACGTAGGCGCGCCAAAGCGCGGCGACCAGCAACACCGCCGCGACGATCGCCGCCAGCGTCAGGGCCGCTTTCGCGGCGGGTTTTACGAGTAATGCGGCAGTAGACATAGTGTTAGACATAAAGAATCAGTATGGAAACCAGACAAAGGGAAATAGCGAACTCAAACAGCGCCGGATGCCAGACCCGACGCAGCAGGCCGCAGCGTGCCAGCAGGGAGCGCAGGCCCAGGAACAGCGGCACCGCGATGCAGGCGTAGATGAAAAATGGCGGCAGGTAGATGCCGGCGATGGCGACTTCACTGAACATGGGCACGGCTCCGCGGCAGTGTAGCGAAATAGGCGGCATGGCCCTCGAGCAGCGCCGCCACATCGGTAAACGCCGCGGCCACGCGCTGCCGGTCCGCCGTCAAGGTCGGTTCGCCGGCCCCCATCCACATCAGGGTCCGCGCGGCGCGGCGCGCATGCCGGGCGGCCAGGACCGGAGTATCAGCGCGGCGGGCCATCCGCTGCAG
Source organism: Sodalis sp. C49 (assembly GCF_046352915.1). NCBI lineage: Bacteria > Pseudomonadati > Pseudomonadota > Gammaproteobacteria > Enterobacterales > Bruguierivoracaceae > Sodalis > Sodalis sp. C49. Next base: position 4,533,757 of record NZ_CP163303.1, read on the forward strand.
CGCGACCGCGACCGGCGGGCGCAATGGGGACAGGGTCGGCGCAAGCCGCAGCCATGCGCGCAAGCGCAGCAGCTCGCGGCCCAGATGCAGGCTGGCCAGCGCGTCGCCGATGGCGTGATCCAGCGCGGCGGGCTGGGTTTTGAATACGGTGCCGAGCTGCGCCATGCGGTGCTGCTGATACCATTGCCAATTGCGGCGATCCGCCCGCGTGCCGCGCAGTACGGCCAGCGCGTCGTCGCGGATACGGCGGCGCAGCCGGTCATGGTCACGGGCAAGATTGCGCGGCAGCAGCAGGCGAAAGCTCAGCAGCGTGAAAAACGTTGCCAGTATCCACGCCACCGACCCGTTTAGAAACAACGCAAGGTCATAGTGCATAGGATTGGCCGCGGCCGCCAGCGTATTGAATCCGACCAGATAGGCCACGCCGGCCAGCCCGTGGCGGGGAATCGTCGTCGCGTAGATGCCCGGCAGCCAGAACAGGGCCAATACCACCAGCAGCAGCGGCAGCCCATCGATGCGGGGCAGCACGATGAACGCGCAAAGGAACGCCACCGGCACGGCCACGACGGTGCCCTTGATGAATTCGACCGCGCCGGCCGCGGGATTAGGGGCCGTCGCCAGCAGCGCGCAGCTGGCCGCCAGCCCCGCCAGCATCATGCTGCCATGCGGCCATCCGGTAAGGACCCAAAACCCGCCGCCCAGCACCAGGGTCAGCATGGCACGACATCCGTTCTCCATCGCCGCGGTGGTATCGCGGTGGAAAGGAATCGGCGATTGCGGGCCATGTGGGCGTGGGTGATGTAATGTGGCGATGCCCTCCAGCGCCGCGAGATAGTCGTCGATCTGCTCCACCAGCCGGTCGCCGGTGATAAGGTGCGCCACCTGTCCGGCCGGCGCCGCGATTGAAGCCGCGGCAAGCGTGGCGCCCAGGTGCGTGCGTACCCGGCGCAGCGTTTGTATCGCCGGTTCCACCCCCTGCGGTCCGCCTGCCACGGCGCGCCCCGCTTCGCGCCATGCCTGCTCCAGCGCCGGTTGCAAGGCGCGCAGCGTCCGCTCGCCGGCGCTGTCCGCCGGCAGGGGCGGCACGCCGCCGACCAGCGCGGCGAACAATGACGTCATCGCATGCCGCACGGTCACGGCGCGCTGCGCCAGGTCGGCCGATTCCGCCTTGCCCTGCGCCAGCAGGTCGTCCACGCCATAGACCTCGGCAATCAGGCGTTGTCTCGCCGAGGCGGCCTGGGCGGCGCCGGCGTCGCTCCCGCTGCCGATCGCCCCAAGCTGCGTCGCCAGGGTATCGGCGATGGCCGCCGCCAGCCGCCGCAACTGGGCGTCGAGTCTGCCGCGCACGCCACGGGCGCTGAACAGCATCGATACCAGCCCCAGGCAGACCACTCCCACCATCACCGAAGAACCGCGGCTGATCACATTAGCAAACGTCAGCAGCGGATGCTCAAGGGCGCCATAGGCCGCCAGACCCACGGTGTAGCCGGCAACCACGACGCCGTACGCGCGAAAGTGGCGCAGCAGCGTCATTGCCGCCACGCTCAGCCCCAGCCACAGGCCAAAGCCCAGCAGAAACAGCCACGGCATCTGCCCGAAGGCACTCATCAGCACGATGGCGGCCAACATGCCGGCCAGCGTACCGAGCACGCGCCAGGTGCCTTTGCCGATAACCGCGCCCTGGATCGGGTTGATGACCAGCAGCACGGTGGAAGCGGCCGAATACGGCGCCTGCAGTTCGAGCAGATAGGCCACTATCAGCGCCAGCCAGGCGGCAAGCGTCGATCGCATGACGTAGGTGGCGCGTGGAGTGGTCAGATCAATCCGGGCCAGCCAGCCGCAAAGCCGGGTGATGATGGGAAGGGGGGCGACAGACGATGCCGGTGGTAATGTCGCAGAAGGCACGATGAACATTTCCTAAAGCTAAAGCAACGATTTGCATTACTTTAGGGCCCGGTATTGCTTACGGAAAGTGACTTTGAGTGAATCAACGAGTGCGTTCAACGCACCGATCGCCGCCAGCGCGCTATACCTTTCCCGGCTTGGCGGCAGGCGACGCATCCTCCCGGCACAAGAGCCGGATAGTGCGCCGCAACCACTGATGCGCAGGGTCGCTCTGCAGACGCGGATGCCATGCCTGGGTGAGAAGCACCGTCTTCAGGGGGACCGGCAGGTCGAAGAGGCGGATGTGTAGCCCGGCGGCGAAGGCGCTGTGTGCGAGATGCGCGGGCAGCAGCAGCAGCAGGTCGGATTCCTGCAAAGCGAATAAGGCGGTGTAGGGCGAGGACACCACCAGGGCGACATGCCGGCGCAGGTCCTGCGCCTCGATTACAGCGTCGATGGGACCATCGGATTTTCCCCGCCGGGAAACGTTGATATGCTCCCAGCGGGTGAACTGCTGCAACGTCATGTCGTTATCGAAGATCGGATGATTTTCGCGGGCAACACCAACATAGGTGGTGGTGAACAGCGACTGCACACGGATCTCCGGCCCGAGCTTGCGCGAGCCGCTGATGAACAGATCGATGCGGCCGCTGCGCAGCGCCTCGTCGTCCACATCGTCTTCCTCCGGGGCGAAGCGCAGCATGGCGCGCGGCATACTCGTGGCCATCGCATCCAATAAACGGCCCAAGTGGATACTGACGAACTCGTCGGTGGCGCGCACGTTGAAACGTCGCGCCAAGGTTGTCAGGTCGACCTCGGCGCTGGGCGTCAGCACCTGTGTCGCCTGCTCGACCGCCGCCCTGACCTGCTCGCGCATGGCCAGCGCCCTCGGGGTCGGCACCAGTTTGCGGCCGGCCTGCACGAACACCGGGTCGCCCAGCGTTTCCCGGATGCGGCCCAGGGTACGGCTCATCGCCGGCGGGCTCAGGTTCATGCGCCGGGCGGCGCCCACCACGCTGCCTTCCTCCAGCAGGGCGTCCAGTGCGACCAGCAGGTTCAGGTCGGGGAGCTTCATCATCCATCTCTCATCCATTGCGTGAAACAGAATCTTAACGCTATACCCATGCCGTGAGAAGTACGGGAGAATGTTTACCCGGCGGAGGGGCAAAAAAATGAACACTTCCGTTTAGCCCGGCCCTGTTTACCGGGCGTCGATCGCGTCGAATAGTTTAAAAACACAATTCCCGCGTGCCCGGCTTAATATTTTGGTTTATGGCGACACTGCCGCTATGCTGACTGAGTCCTATCAGATTAATAGAACCTACTGAGTAGCCTGGCCGTTCTGAACGCTTATCACTATGACAAGAAATAAAATCATTATGGCTGCTGCTCAATAAAAGCCAGATAGCGCAATAGGGTTAATGACGCTATTTTTTATGAAAAAGGAAAATAAGGAAATAAAGGATGAAAGCGAAGTTAGGAAAGCGCGCGGAGGCGAAAGAAAAAAATCAGGAAAATGACGCTTTGTTTTCCGAAAATAGAAGAAATCTCTTAAAAGAAATTACCGGTATAGCGGCAATAGGGGTGTTGGGAACAGCACCCAATTCCGTAACCGCCGGTGAGGTAAAGAGTCGCGCCGCCTTGCCTGCCCGTCAGGCAGCAGTGCGTGATTACGATGTGATCATTGCTAATGGCTTAGTTATTTTAGAACAGGGCGAAGTGCCTGCCGACATCGCCATTAAAAACGGTAAAATTGCCGCCATCGGCTCGGCATTAAAAGGGGCTGAACACGTGATTGACGCAAAGGGTCTGGTGGTAAGCCCGGGAATGGTGGATGCGCACGTTCATATAAATGAACCGGGGGGCGGCATTCGCAACGACTGGGAAGGGTATGTTACCGGAACCAGGGCCTGCGCCAAAGGCGGTGTTACCACGATCATCGAAATGCCGCTGAACCAATTGCCGGCCACCGTCGATAAAAAAACACTGGAAATTAAATATGCTGCCGGAGAAGGGAAATTAGTCATTGATGTCGCGTCTCATGGTGGCTTGGTTCCTTATAATTTAGAGAATAATGGAATCCAAGAGCAGAGCGACTCTGGAGTGGTTGGATATAAATGCTTTATGGCAACGTGCGGCGATCCTTCCATTAAAGGTGATTTTCTGAATGTTGATGATTATTCCCTTTATGAAGGCATGCGGCAAATAGCCAAAACCGGCAAGGTTTTGATGATTCATGCTGAGAACGCCGCCATTACAGACCGTCTAGCGAAAATTGCCTATAAAAAAGGCGAGGGATCGTTAACATCCTATGTGGCCACGCGTCCGGTTTTCGCGGAAGTTGAAGCTATCCGGCGTGCGGTTTTGTTTGCGAAGATGACCGGCTGTCCCATTAATTTTTGCCATATATCAAGTCCTGAAGCCGTGGACGAGGTGGTGAAAGCGCGCGGGGAAGGGGTTAATATTACCTGTGAAACCTGTAATCAATATTTGTATTTTGTGACTGATGAGTTGGACGATATCGGCCCGTTGGCAAAATGCTCGCCGCCTATTCGCGACCAAAGGGCGCAGGATGGCTTATGGCGGCATGTGCTGGCCGGCAATATAAACTTTATCACTTCTGATCATTCACCTTGTCCGGCAAAACTGAAAAACAGAAACAACGCGTTTGACGCCTGGGGCGGCATTGCCGGAGTACAAAATGACGTTGATATTTTTTTTGATGAAAGCGTACAAAAACGGGGGATGCCATTGACGCAATTTGCCAGACTCATCGCCACCAATCCTGCCGACCGCTTTGCTTTGCATACCAAAGGCAGCATTGCGATTGGTAAGGATGCCGACTTTGCCTTTATCAAGCCGAACTCGCCCTATACCCTTAAAGCGGAGGAGCTTGAGTACAGGAATAAAATCAGCGCTTATGTCGGCCGGACAATCGGCGCCCGGATTGTCCGGACCCTGTTACGGGGCGAAACGGTTTACAGTCTGGAAGATGGCCTAACCGGCTCATTCCCAGGCCGATATATCAAAGTGTGACCAGGTGAAGCCCGGCTATCAGCGCAAGGGGCAAAACGGCGGTTGTAATCCGTTATCCATTGCCGGCGCGCATTGATCCCCCACCAGGCGGCAACGGGTTGACGCGCGCGCCGGACGCACGAGCATGCCGTCCGCGGGTATGTCCCGGACAATCCCGTGCTCACCGTGCGACAGGCGATACGGGTTGTCCTGACTGAGGTGTTGTGTCCTGGTCCGGGCAAGCGGCGTGGCCTGTCATCATCCCCCTTTGTCACGCTTGTACAGCCTGATATTGTTGTCTGGCGTAGTTGCGTGGTGAATAGCCGGTTGAACGCCGGAATGCGGTACTGAATGCGCTTTCTGACTCATAGCCTAATGACCGGGCAATGACAGCGACCGGGTCGACGCCCTGGATCAAACGCCGGCAGGCAATCAGCATCCGCCAGCGGGTCAGATACATAATGGGCGAGTGGCCGGTCTTCGCCCTGAACGTCTGCGCAAATTTAGACCGCGACATACCGGCTATTTTCGCCAGGGCCGGCAGTGTCCAGCGTGCGCCCGGATGAGCATGAATCGCATTTATCGACGCCGCCAACTGGGGGTCGGCCAGCGCGAATAACCACCCTACGCCACGGCCCGCTTCTGTGGAGAGGTAAATTCTCAACGCCTGGATTAACATCAGGTGGGCCAGATGCTTTGCCACCAGAACCCCGCCCGGCTGGATTGCACTTAATTCCAGCCGCAGTCTTTCCAGCGCCCACCGCAGGCCGACCTTATCGCTGTCGTCCCGCAGACGAATAATCGCGGGCATAGAGCCAAGCAGCAAATCGATATGGCTGCCGGTGAAGGCAAAATGCCCCGCCAGCATCATCGTATCGCCACCGCCATTGACCGTCGCAATGCCACCCACCCACTCCTCTGTCGGCATAGCGCTAAACGCCAGCGGGGGAAAGGCCAGATCCCGTGCCAAGACAAAGCGTCTGCCGTTGGGTAACAGAACGCAATCCCCGGCCTCCAGCAGTAACGGGGCTTCGTCGCCTTCCATAGCTAACCATGCGGTACCGGATACGATGGCATAACATTTGATGCCGCTATGCGCGTCAAAACTGACAGACCAGTCACCACCTAAATGCAGACCGCCTGCCACCCAAGTGTCAGGCTTTAGCAGTGATAAAATATCGGAGAGAGGGTCACTCTTCATCTGGACGATCAACAAAGTAATTGGGATTTTTAAGCATAGATCATCCCAGTCGCCTTACCTATCATCTGTCAGGCAATTCGTGCTTAATCTGTCAAAAGGTAAAATGAGATGATAAAAATTATTCTGCTGTTCAGACGTCGGGCCGGCATGAGCCACCAGGACTTCATGGACTACCGCCGCGAGGTGCACGCACCTCTGCTGCTGGCCATTCCTGAAGCGAAATACATCCGGAAATTTGTCGTGTCTTATCCTGTGCCAGCGCCTAATTATCCTGAGCCGCGCTATGATGCGGTGGTAGAGGCCTGGTTTAATACAATGGCCGAGCTGAATGGCCTTTTCTCTTCAGAAAATTTCCTGCATAAAGTAGATCCTGATCATGAGAATTTCATTGATCTGACTTCGGTCGAGAGAATAATCACCGAAGAAATCACGGTGATAAGCTAACCGATGCGATAAGCGGGCCTCTAGCGCAGACTGTTATCCATGCTCACCGCTCTCGCAAACCGGCGTTTGAGCGGATCGTTCTGGAGGCCAACGGCTCAGTCTGCTGTGTCGCGGGGCTTCTAGGTTGCATACCGAACCGGTAATGCAGCAGGGACTTGGCTAACGCTATGTTTAAAAGAGAATAGTTTATAAAATTTGAAGAGGATCGCATTACCTTATTTTTTCATTGGTAATTGTCTTGAGGTATACATATTATTTACAGATAAATGAATTCTGAATATTTCAGTCTTGATATTGAGGGCTGGGAAGCTTTTTTATTTATTATAAATAAACTTAAAAAAATTTAATATATAAATTCATATATAATAAAAATATTCTAACGAAATTAAAATAGGTTAATAAGTATTATCATTCATTAGCTAAATCGAAGGGCCTTGTCATTTAAGTCAGGTTTATAAGGGCGATTTTGGCCCATGCGTGTTCTTGCTTTATTAGCACAAGAGTTAATTTAATCAGAAGACGTAATCTGTAGTGAATGTAATAAGTTCCTTGGCGCTATTTTTTAACATATTTTCGCCGGAGTGCCGCTTTACGGTTCGCAGGAGTCTATGCCTTATTTACGAGGTGCTAATAATGGAATTACATCGCTCAGGTGCTACTGACCCATTCAAAATAAAAGACTTCTCATTAAGCAACCCACAGCTGTTGGCGGATCCCTATCCGTACTACGACAAAATTCGGCGGGAAGAGCCCATTCACTATTCGACGATGTATGGCGGATCGTGGCTGCTGTTCAGCTACGCTGACGTCAAGGCGCTGTTAACGGATCCGAGACTGACCAATGATCGGTCCGCCTTGCCGTTATTGGCGTTGCCCGACGAAGATCGAGCACAGTTTGCCGACATGATTCCCGTTCTCAGCAAGTGGTTAGCCTTCTTTGATGGACATGACCATGCGCAGCGTCGACAACGGCTGGACTGGTCGTGTCCAACGTTGCTCAGCAAAGGTTCCTTGTCCAGCGTTATCCGCAATGTTGCCGGGGATCTCATGGCGGCATGGCGGGAGCGGGACCGTGTCGATCTGATTGCCGATTTTGCCCGTCCGTTACCCGCAATAGTGATCACGCGGCTGCTGGGCGGGGCTGACGGTGATCATGAGCAACTGGCGAGTTGGTCCGATGATATCGCGTACCTGTTTGGCGCAAGCGATCTGAGTGTGGAAGAGGTACAACGCGGCCAGAAAAGTCTCCACGCATTCGGGCGTTATTTACGCGCGCTTGCTGGTGACGCGATAACATCCCGCCGCGACGATCTGATACTTAACCGTTTAATGAGCGATAGCGGCAAGGGATTCCAGTTCGATATCGAATCAGCGACCGCGCAGTGCATGCTGCTGATGTTCGCAGGGCTGGAGCCCACAAGGTATCTGATTGGCAATGCCGTCTGGGCGCTGCACCAGCATCCGGCCCAACGGCGCGCGCTGGCGGCGGATCTGGAACAATTGCCGCTGGCGATAGAGGAGTTCCTTCGATACGGTACGCCCGTGCAGTACATTGGCCGCAGGGCGGCCACGACATTCACCTACAAGGGTTACCGCATCGAGGAGGGGCAACTGGTGCTGCCCTATGTCGGTTCCGCGAACCGGGATCCGGCGGTTTTTGATCACCCTGAAACCCTTGATTTACGCCGCACCCCCAACCGGCATCTTTCCTTTGGCACCGGCCCGCATGCCTGCATCGGCGCGACGCTGGTGCGCCAACAGACGCAAATCGCGCTTTCTCTACTGCTCACGCGCTACCCTTCCTTCGACGTGAGTCAGCAAACCGAACCCGTCTGGAATACGAACCTGGGATTCCATGGCCCCACATCGCTGATGATCAACACCGGAAAAAGAGGATAAGCCTATGAGCTGGAAGCGCAGCAACATTGCCGGATTTGCCGGCACTCAACTGGCCGCAATCGACTTCGGCGGGCAGGGCGGAGGGATTCTCCTTATCCACGGCATGATGGGCCGGGCAACGACCTGGTCAACAACGGCGCAGTGGCTGACCGAACATGGAAAAGTGATCGGATACGATGCCCGCGGCCACGGCTTAAGCGACGCGCCCGAAGGGCCCTACGACCGCAACGCGCATATCGAGGACGCCGCCGCGGTGATTAATGCGTATGGCCTCGCGCCTGCCGTGGTCATTGGTCATTCCATGGGCGCGCTCACCGCGTGGCAACTTGCCGGCAAGCATCCTGAACTGGTCCGGTCCGTGGTTATCGGCGATATGGCCGCCGTGGTGCCCGATGTCCAGGCACGCTGGCAGGCATGGCTGGATGAGTGGCCGGTCCCATTCGACAGTATTGCGGCTATCCGCGCCTATTTCGGCGGGGACTATTTTGGTCAATACATGATTGGCGCGCATTCCGAACGAGTGCACCCGGCTGAGGGAGACTATTTTGTCGAGGTGTTCGCTGAGCGGCGGGATGGTTATTGGCCACTTGCGGGTACGCGCAATGTTCTTGCCTGCCGGGCACACTGGAACAACCGCGATCATACCCCCGAGCTGAGCCAGGTTCACTGCCCGGCGCTGGTGGTCGCGGGGGAGCACAGTTATTTCCCCGCCGAGGGTTCACGCCGCATGGCGGATGCGCTCCCGGCAGGCGAGTTTGTATTGGTGCCGGACGCAGGACATGTACTGCACTTCGACAACCCCAAGGCTTGGCGCGCCGCAGTCGAGCCGTTCGTTCGCAAGACCATCGGGCCACTGCCATGAAGCCGCAATCATGGGAGGACATCCTGGGAGAGCTGCATGCCGCCGTCGGACGTCTTCTTGTCGGCGAGCATACGCCCTATCAGCAACTGTGGTCCCGTGCGCCGGACGTCACCATGATGGGTGCCTACGGCGGCCTCTACACGGGGTACGATGCGGTCTGCGCGGCGATAATCCGTGCAGCCGCCAACTACCGGGGATGGCAGCCCGACTATCAGGAGGAACCCATCGCAGCCTTTAACGACGGGATGCTCGGCTATGTCATTTTGCGGGAACGCGTAACCAACATGAGAGATGCGACGGTAAGATGCCGGCGCGTCACGGTTCTGTTTCGCCGGGAACAAGAGCAATGGCGGATTTTCCACCACCACTCGGACCCTCTGCACCAGGTGGCATAGCGCGTCCGGCTGTGTTGCTATACCGCAAATCAGCCGGCAACGGTTGCGCCATCGGTATTTAGGTTGCCGACAAAGAAAATTGGCGGGTTAACACCCGGCATCCCCGAACGGGGTCAATTTGCAAGGGGTTTTGGTCGCCTGATTTCTCCCTCTTCGACGCATCTCGCAAAAATAATCTTATCCACGTGATTAAACGTTTTTATCGATAAAGATTCTCCCCATCCCTGCCGTTGTTTGTGATGCAGGCGCAACCGGCGCCTGCCGTTCCAATGTGCGTCAACGATAGCGCGCCCTCTGGCGCTAATACAGCTTAGTCAGCATGCATTTCTACCCGCTTAAGCAAGGAGTACCTATGAATCGCATCTTCAGCGTGATCTGGAACCACAGCTGTAATGCCTTTGTGGTCGTCAGTGAGCTTGCCACTCGCCGTGGCAAACGCAGTGAAGTCGGTGCGATTCAGGTCGATGATCATTCAACCCCATGTAACGGAGCGCTCAAGCCGCTACCGTTTGCCATTGCCCTGATCTCATGCAGTATTTCCTGCATGCCTATTGTCAGCATGGCCGCAGATTTGCCCACCGGCGGTCATGTCGTTCTCGGCAGCGGCCAGATTGGCACGGCGGCCAATCATCAACTGACGATCAATCAGTCCAGCCAAAAAATGGCGATGGATTGGCAGAGTTTTGATATTGGCAAAGACAACAAAGTGACCTTTGTTCAGCCCGGCGCTGATTCTATTGCCCTGAACCGGGTGATCGGCGCTGACGGTTCGAAGATCATGGGCCAACTTAACGCTAATGGCCGGGTGTTCTTGATCAACCCCAATGGCGTGCTGTTTGGTCAGGGTGCCTCCGTCAGTGTCGGCGGGTTGGTGGCTTCGACACTCACTCTCTCGAACCGGGATTTCGCCAACGGCAAATACGCGCTCAAGGGTGATGGCGGCAACGCCAGCGTCGTCAACCAGGGCACCATTACCGCAGCCGACGGTGGCGCCGTGGCGTTACTCGGCGGCACCGTCAGCAACCAGGGCGTGATTGTTGCGAAACTGGGTACCGTAGCATTGGCCGCCGGCAAGGCGGTGACGTTGGACTTCGCTGGCGATGGCTTGCTTAATGTCCAGGTCGATGAAGCGGCCAAGAATGCGTTGGCGGAAAACCGCCAGTTGATTCAAGCCGACGGTGGCCAGGTCATTATGACCGCGGCGGCCAGCAATGCGCTGCTCAGGACGGTGGTCAACAACACCGGTGTGATTGAAGCGCGGGGCTTGCAGAACAAGAACGGCAAGATCTCCCTCGGCGGCGGCGACAGCGGTCTGGCGCACATCGCCGGCACCTTAGATGTCTCGGCAACCCAAGGCACGGGCGGCGCGATTCAAATCACCGGCCAGAACATTGCGCTCGCGTCCGCCACCCTGAATGCCTCGGGCGCCAGCGGTGGCGGCGGCATCAAGATCGGCGGCGAAGCTCAAGGCAAAGGCACCCTGGCTCACGCACAAGGTACCAGCGTGGATGCCGGCAGCAGCCTCAAGGCTGACGCCGGGACCACGGGAAAAGGCGGCGACATTGTCGTTTGGTCCGACGGAACGACCGTGGCCAGGGGCAATTTTTCGGCCAGGGGCGGTACGCACAGCGGTGACGGCGGGTCTGTAGAAACCTCCGGCCACAGCGTTGACTTCACTGGCATCCAGGTGAGCACCTCGGCGACGAAAGGCAAAACGGGTGATTGGCTGGTGGATCCTGAAGACCTGATCGTTGATGACGTTTCAGCGGCCACGATCAACGCCGCGCTCTTGAACACCGACGTCACCCTGCAAACCACCGGCACCACCGCCTCCACGACCGGTGGATCTGCGGCCTCCACGGCAACCGGCCCCGGTGATATTTCCGTTAATTCCGCCTTGAGCTGGAGTTCGCCAAATACCCTAACGCTGGACTCGTTCCACTCCATTGCCATCAATGCCAACGTCTCCGTCACCGGTGCAGGCGGCTTGGTACTGGTGACGAATAACAACAGGAACGGCGCCAGCAGCGGCAGCGGCGATCTCAGTTTCGCCGATGGCGTCTCGGCCAGTTTCACGGCACCGCAAGGCAGCGGGCAGCGGTTGAACATCAACGGTTCGGCTTACACGCTGGTTTACAGCATGGCCGACATCGACGGAATCGACGGGGATCCAGCTTCGTCCAGCGCAATTACAAACCAAACTGCGGCGGGCGGATTAGCCGGCCATTACGCCTTGGCGCGTAATCAGGACGCGAGTGGCGTCACCTATACGAACGCCATTGTGGGAAGCTATGCTGATGATGATGATTCGCCCTTCTCCGGCACCTTCGAAGGCTTGGGCCATACGCTATCGAACTTGACCATCACGGCTCCGTACGCAAATTACACGGGGCTGTTTGGTTACAATCAGGGGGCAACGGTCCGGGACCTGGGTTTAGTGAATGGCGCTATCAGCGGCGGATCTTACGTCGGCGGTATCGTCTCGATGAACGATAGTTTCTCCTCTATATTAAACAGCTATTTCAGCGGCACGGTGTCAACGTCATCCTCCGGCATTATGATCGGGGGAATCGCCGGCTTGAATGGATATCGCTCGACGATTGCAAACAGCTACAGCATGGGCACTGTGACGGGCACCCGCTGGACAGGCGGAATAACCGGCTATAACGGCAGTGCCCTGGTGACAAACAGTCACAGTTCCAGCAACGTCAATGGCGGTACGGGTGACTACGTTGGCGGGGTAGTGGGCGCTAACGAAAGCGCCACCATCACCAACAGCTATAGCACCGGGACCGTATCGGGCAACACGCGTGTTGGCGGGGTAGCCGGCAACAGCTACCAGGGTACGATTTCCAACAGCTACAATACGGGCAACATATCGGGCGACAGTTTTGTCGGCGGTGTTGTTGGCCTTAACGATACGTCCAGTTCGCTCACAAATAGCTACAATTTCGGCAATGTTCAAGCTGATAATATTGTGGGCGGGGTCGCAGGCTATAACGACAGTGCTGTTTCCTCCAGTTATTCCACCGGCCAAGTGCGGGGGACGGCGGGCATTAACGTTGGCGGCGCCATTGGCTACAATCAAGCCGCTGGTACGGTTACCCACGTTTACTGGAATAGCGTGACCAGCGGCAATGCTGTTGGGATTGGCGGCGGTGTCGCTTCCGGTGTCACCGGGTTAACCACCGCACAATTACAGGGCGTATTACCTTCTGATTTCGATAATACTGTTTGGGCCACCGCCAGCGGTCTTTACCCCTATTTGACATCCCACTATCCGCACGGCACACCGCAAGCCATTTCCGGCTTTGCTCAAAACAGCGATGCGGCTGGCCAAGTCGCCACCGTGATTAACGGCGCGGTGGCCGGTACCTCGTCCATCGGCGCCGATGGTTACTATTACAGTCTGCTCGTGCCCGGCGCCTTGGCGAACACGAATGTGTTCACCTACGCGCAAAGCGGCGGCAATCTGGCTAATACCTTCACTCAGGGTGTTACGGATACGACCAGTAACATCAATCTGACGGCTAACACGCTGGTACTCATTGGCGATGAAAACTCACTGTCCTCGCTGCTGACGGATTTGAACGCGGCCAGCGGCGGCGTAGACAGCGCCAACAAGCTGTTTACCCTCGATGGCGGTGGCCTGAACGCTACCGATGATGTGCAACTCACCCAGGCCGGGAGTTTCATTGTTGACCAATCCCTGAGCGCTGTCGGCAGCAGCACCCTGAGCGTCGCAGGTGATTTGACCATCGCACAGGGCGGGCATGTCAGCGGGTCAGATGTGGTGTTGTCCACCCCGGGGGCCTTTATCAACAACGCCGGCAGTAACGCCGTTACCGCCTCGGCCGTCGCCGGACACCACTGGGTGATTTATTCCGATACCCCAACCACCGATACGTTTGCCGGGCTAAACAGCAACAATACGGCTATCTGGAATGCCAACATGAATACCCTTCCAGCAAGCGCCGTAATCGGCAACCGGTACGTGTTCCGCTATCAACCGACGGTCACCTACACCGCGGCAAACGTCAGCAAGACCTACGGCGACCAGGCAGACGTCAGCTCTGCGTATACCACCTCTGGCGTGAGTGCCGGTGTCGCAGGAGCATTCGCCGCCGATACCTTGGCTAACGTGGTGGCCGGCACGTTAGCGATGTCTTCGATGGGAACGGCGGCTACCGCGAATGTGGGCAGTTACGCCATCCAGGAAATCCAAAATACGTTAAGCGGTTTGGGGGGTTACCTGGTCGCACTCGCGAACACCGGAAACGTAATCGTCAATGCCAGACACATCACCGTGGCGGCCAACAGCGGCAGCTCAACGTACGGCGATGTCACCGCGGATAAACCGGGCATCAGCGTCACGGGCTTGGTCAACGGTGATCTTGATAGCGGACTGGGTCTGAACAACGATTTCGCCATCACCAACGCCGATAACGCAGGCAGCAATGTGCTGCATGTGGTCGGTACGCTGAGCAACGGTAACTACGTGATCGATCAGCGCATCAATGGCAACTGGACAGTCAATGCCAGACACATCACCGTGGCGGCCAACAGTGGCAGCTCAACGTACGGCGATGTCACCGCGGATAAACCGGGCATCGGCGTCACGGGCCTGGTCAATGGTGATCTCGATAGCGGACTGGGTCTGAGCAACGATTTCGCCATCACCAGCGCCGATAACGCAGGCAGCAATGTGCTTCATGTGGTCGGTACGCTGAGCAACGGTAACTACGTGATCGATCAGCGCATCAATGGCAACTGGACAGTCAATGCCAGACACATCACCGTGGCGGTCAACAGCGGTAGCTCAACGTACGGCGCTACTCATGTCCAGCCGACCCTAAGCGCCAGCGGCTTGGTCAACGGCCAAGGTGTATCGGTACTGACCGGTTTGAGCAGCACTGGCATTAGCGACACCACCCACGTCGGCACCTATGTGTTGAGCGTGCAGGGGGTCCTCGCCAATGGCAACTACACCGTGACCCAAACATCCGATGGCCAATGGACCGTCGATCCCCGCGCCCTGGACGTGACCGCCAACAACCTTGGCAAAATCGTCAACGCCAGCGACCCGGCACTGACGTGGACCACCAATGGCAATCTGGTTAACGGTGACCACCTCAACGGCAATCTGACGCGCAGTGCAGGCGAAACCGTCGGTCAATACAGGATTGAACAAGGCACGCTGAACAACAGCAATTACGCCATCGCGTTCACTGACGGTGTGTTCAATATCGGTGTAACGCCGCTAAACCCATTGCCAAGCCCCCCCGAAAACGTAGCGGCGGCACCCACCACGCCGCTGCATGAATTGCCGTCCCCCCCTACGTCTCTGGCGGTGCTACTCCAATTGCTCAGCGCCCCCGAAAACGTAGCGGCGGCGACCACCAAGCCTCTGCGTAAATTGCCGACCCCCACCACGCCTCTGGCGGTGCAACTGCCGTCCGACAACCTCTATAGCGTAATTGAGCAAGGCTTGCGCCTTCCAGAAGGACTTTGATTCATGCGTATCCGCCTTACTCCCATTGCCCTGGCTCTCCTGACGTTAACTGCGGGTGCGGCCAAGGCTGAAATTGCGCCGGACGCGGGTCAATCGATCCGTGAGATCCAAACGAAACCGCCGGCGTTACCGCCGCGCCAGACGCTGGAACTGAACCTTCCCGACAAGCCGGACACCAACCCGACGACCAGCGGGCCGACAATGCAGGTCGCGCAATTCAAGCTGACCGGCAATCAGGCGATCGGCAGCGCCGATCTGCTGCCATTGCTGGCTGACCTGCGAAATCGCACGGTCAGCTTTGGTGAGTTGCAGGCAGCGGCCGGGCGTATCACCCTGTTTTACCGACACAAAGGTTACCCGTTGGCGCGGGCTTATTTGCCGGCCCAGGACGTGGAAAATGGCATCGTCACCATCGCCGTGCTCGAAGGTCATTTTGGCGAAGTGACGCTCAATAACGCGTCGCGCATCAGCGACGGCACGTTGGCGGCACCGCTCCACGCGCTGAAAAACGGGGGCGCGGTGCGCGCCGGCACCCTGGAACGCAGTCTGTTGCTGCTTCAGGAAACCCCCGGCGTCGAAGTCCGGTCCACGCTGAAACCCGGCACAGCCGTGGGCGCCAGCGACCTGGTGGTGGATGCCCGCTCGGCGCCGATGGTGTCGGGCCAAGTGGATCTGGATAACTATGGCAACCGCTTCACCGGTGAATATCGCCTAGGCAGCACGCTGAACCTCGCCAGCCCGTTGGGCATTGGCGATCAGGCCAGCATGCGGATCATGGGCTCTGATGAAGATCAGCGTTACTACCGGGCGGCGTATCAGTTGCCGATCGGTCCGTGGGCGACCCAAATCGGTGCCGCTTACTCGGACATGAATTATCAGCTGGCCAAGGATTTTGACCATCTTGATGCCTCGGGTCACGCGAAGATTGCCAGCGTGTTTGTGCAGCAGCCATTGATTCGCACCCGGGATTTCAGCCTGACTGCGCAACTGCAATTCGATGACAAACGCTTAAAAGATGACATCGATCTTTACGACTACAAAAGCAACAAACACTCGCATGTCGTGACCGCCAGCCTCAACGGCACCGCCCGCGACAATTTTTTGGGTGGCGGTTCGAATGCGTTCTCGTTGGCCTGGAGCCAAGGCAACCTGACGCTGGATAACACGCAAGACAAAGTGCTGGACGATCAAACTGCCAAGACTCGCGGCACCTTTCAGAAGATCAATCCCAGCGTCGTGCGCCTGCAGCGCCTGACGGATCGGATCAGTCTTTATGGTCAGCTCCAAGGCCAATGGGCCGGCGGCAACCTTGACTCCTCTGAAAAAATCAGCCTCGGCGGCGCGTATGGCGTACGGGCTTATCCAGAAGGCGAAGCACAGGGCGACCAAGGTTATGTGGCCAACGTCGAACTGCGTTACGCACTGACCGAGATCGCGCAGCTGTTCACCTTCGTCGACCATGGCGAAGTGCGGCTGAACAAAGACACGTGGGTTGACGGCGAAAATCACCGCAGCCTTTCCGCTACGGGCGTGGGCTCGACATTGTCTGCCGGCAACTGGCATTTGATGGCGGTCGCGGCATGGAAGCTGGGTAATGCCGATGCACAGAGCGACGTGGATCGTACGCCGCGGGTGTGGGCGCGGGTTAGTCGTTCGTTTTGACGGTTAGCGCTAGCCCATAAGTCGGGTTTTGCGCGGCGTCAGCCAGGCAATGCGCAACGCCGCGCAGCAGCGGATTCCGCTGGTGCGTTCTTCCAAGTTTGGCCGCAAAAGCCCTGATGTGGTCTGCGATCTGACGGCGGTGAATATTACAGCATGGCGTCAATCACCTGACGCATCGGTGCCAGCGCTTCCCGATTAAAATCACTTCATCGGACCCAGTTCGATGAAGCGTCCAGACGCCAGAAAGCAAAAAACCAGCTGCTAAGCTGGTTTAATCAAAAATGGTGCCCGGACTCGGGGTCATTCAGTTCTCTATTAAGTTGAATTCCATCATAAATTTTATCCCCGCCGGTTGTCAAGACCCGCAATGTGACCCGTTTTATGGTATGTAGATCAAAGGGTAGGGCACTGCACTTGTTGTCATGCCCGGTGAGTTTCTTTGGTTCGATCGCCTATGCTGCCTGTTAATCGTAATGACATTAGCGTTACGCCATACTGTTTAATTTATCTCCAGAGGAATACCCGGGAGGATGACGTCATGCCAGCGACGAACCGCGTTTCTGTCAAACGCGAGACATTAAATTTACGCATTAAACCCGCCGAGTGCGATCTTATCGATCGTGCGGCGAAGGCGAAAGGGAAAAACCGTACCAACTTTGTGCTGGAGGCCGCGCACGCCGCGGCAGAGGAAGCGTTGATCGAGCAGCGCATCATTATGGCGGACCCGGACGCCTATCAGGAATTTCTGGCTCGTCAGGATCAAGCTCCTGCTCCCAACGCCGCGCTGCGTAAAACCATGCAAACGCCTGCGCCGTGGCAGCAGAATCATTGATTTTAGCCCCTGATCTTCTTCACGCCGGGCATATTCTTTCCTCATTTTGTTGCGGCGTCGAGTCTATGGTCAACTGGCTAAAACAGCGGGCGATGAAAAATCAGCTAACCGGCGCATCCCGAACGTTCGTCTGCTGCGACGACCCGAAGGTGATGGCGTATTACTCGTTGGCGTCCAGTGCCGTGATGACCAATACTGCGCCTGGGCGCTTTTGTCGCAATATGCCTGATTCGATCCCGATCGCGGTGTTGGGCCGTTTGGCGGTTGATACATCATTGCACGGCCAGGATATCGGGCGGCACTGATGCGAGATGCCGTGCTACGGGTGGTTCAGGTGGCGGAGACTATAGGCCTACGCGGGATGCTGGCTCATGCGCTGTCTGATGAGGTGCGGGAATTTTACCCGCTGGCGGCGGCAGGTCTGGTTATGCCAGTCGCACTGACGATCAATCGGTGTCCATGCTCAGAGGCGTTCCGGGGATAGCCCCGGGGGATTTAAATGAAAATATTCCGCTAAAAAATCAACGCAGAGCTTTAACCGGGTCGAGGTCGACGGTTTGATAGTGTAAACCGCCCAGATATTGGCGCTTTGCGCGTATTCCGGCAGCAAATGGATTAACAGCCCCTGATCGATATATTTCTGCACATCCCAGCGTGAACGACAGATAATACCGTGCCCTGCCAGCGCCCAGTTTAATACCGCTACGCCGCTGTTGGAGGATAACGAACCCTTTACCCGCACCTGGCAGGCTTCTTCGGCTCTCGTCAGGCGCCAGACGCCGAACGGACTATTCCTTTCCTGGATAACCAGGCATTTATGCCGCGCCAAATCATCGATTTCTTGAGGTATACCGTGTTCTGCGAGATAACCGGGGGCAGCGCAAAGAATACGGGCGTTATCCGCCAGTCTTCTGGCGATATAAAGCTCTTTGATATCATTCCCAATGCGGATTTCGATATCGATTCCTTCGCCAATCAAATCCATGACACGATCGGATAGTGTCAATTTACAGGTTATTTGCGGGAATCGGCGCGAAAATTCCGCCAGCGCCGGGGCCATATGCTGTTCTCCAAAACCAAATGAACAACCGATATTCAGATGTCCCTGGATATGCTCATGGGTATCGGAAAGGCTGGAAATAAATTCACTCATAGTATCCAGCACGCCCATCGCCCCGTCACGGGCTTTTTCGCCGTCGGGCGTCAAACTGATCTGGCGAGTATTGCGTAAAAACAGCCGTACTCCGAGTCCCTTTTCCAGCAAATTAATCCGTTTGCTTACATAGGCCGGGGAAAGCCCCAGTTCCACTGCCGCGGCGGCAAAACTTTGCTTTCTCACGACGGTCAAAAAAACGTTTAAATCATCAACCAACGGCCATGTATGGGGTGATTTATTGTTTAGATGCATAAAAGTTTCCGCGGCGAATATCAAAAGACGTAGGGGTATCACGTAAACCAGCATGCCACGGCTCCCGGACCATGGCAAACTGCTGCCGCTCGCGCCTTCCTCGTTTATGCCAGGAAATTAAGCAGCTCATCCAATGTTCTCCGGGGGATCTCCTCTTGTGGACTATGACCGCACGGTAGTGCCTTCCCCCGCACATCCAGCGCCTTTTCCCGCCAGGTTTCTTCCACGTCATACAGTTGGCCGACCGTGCCCTTCGCGCCCCATAAGGCCAGCACCGGCACAATAACGCATTTCTCCCGATCCGCTTCGTCATCTGCTAAATCAATGGTCGCGGCCGCCCGGTAATCCTCGCAAATGGCATGTAGGGTTTGCGGGTTGGCGTAACAGCGCAAATATTCGTTAAAAATCTCAGGTTCGGTGGCCCCCGGCGTTTTCAACTGCCCGCCGATATGCTTTTCTAAAAAGAAGGCCGGATCGGCGGAAATCAGTTTTTCGGGTAGCGGCGCGGGTTGAATCAAAAAGAACCACCAAAAATAACGGGTGGCGAAGTTTTTATCCGTGCGGGCATACATGGTCGCGGTGGGGGCTATATCGATAAACACCACCCTGGCCACCGCCTGCTGATAATCCAGCGCCAGGCGATGCGCCACCCGTCCCCCGCGATCGTGGCCCACTACCGCAAAACGGTTGTACCCCAACCCGGCCATCAATAGCATCATATCCCGGGCCATTTCCCGTTTTGAATAAGGACGGTGCTCCGCATCGCTTTCCGGTTTGCTGCTATCGCCATACCCCCGTAAATCGGGCGCGATAACGGTAAAGCGCTCAGCTAATTCCGGGGCCACTTTCCGCCAGGTGGCATGAGTTTGCGGATGTCCGTGCAGCAATAACAATGGTGCCCCTTTTCCCCCGATGGCGGTACGCAGTCGAATACCGTTGCTTAAACCAATGTCACTGAGGCTAAAGCCGGCAATAAAGGGGGACGGTCCAATTATTTCACTCCCTACGGTCATAATAATTCCTCTTAGCTACACGGAAGGCGGGTAAAGGGTGGAAGAATCCAGCTCCGGTCGCACCGGAACCGTTTGTTCTTCATAAATCATATTGGTTAAACGACCGATACCTTCTATTTCCACCTCGATACAATCCCCCGGCTGTAAATATACGGGCGGAATTCGTTTTTTACCCACCCCACCCGGCGAACCGGTAATAATGACGTCTCCGGCGGAGAGCGGTGTAAATGTGCTGATATAGCTGATCAAATGAGCCACGTCGTGGATCATATTGCGGGTATTGTCATTTTGCATCAGCCGGCCGTTAAGCCAGGTTTTGATGGCGAGGGATTGCGGGTCGCCGATATCGGCCAACGTGACCATATAAGGGCCGAACGCGCCGGTGGCCGGCCAGTTCTTGCCCGCCGTGTACCAGGTGTGCTGCCAGTCACGGGCGGATCCGTCCATATAGCAGCTGTAGCCTGCCACATACTCCAGCGCCGCCGTGACGTCCACATGGAAACAGGGTTTGCCGATGATGACCGCCAATTCCCCCTCGTAATCAAATTCCCGGGAGCCGGCCGGTTTGATAACCGGACAGCGATGTCCGGTTTGCGAATCGGGGAAACGGACAAACAGCGTCGGTTCAGGATTGAGCTCGTTGAATTCAAGTCTTTTTTCGGCATAATTCATGCCGGCGCAGATAATTTTATTCGGATTATCGATCACCGGCAGAAATTGCACATCGTCGGGTGATGTATCGGGTGTCGTATTAATAAATCCATAGGCTTCAGACAGGGCGTTTTGTTCAAGCAGGGCTTTTATCGAGGGGTATTTCTTACCCAGCTTATCACTCAAATCGATGATACCCCCCTCAGTCCATACACCATAACCGCGCTGTTTATTACGGATATAACTCGCCAGTTTCATTGACAACCTCATTCAATCGCTTGGGTTTCACTCTTTATCGCCAGGCAAGGCTACAGCTTCAGCCAGGGATTCTCCGTAAAATGACGCTGCTCGAAATGCCGTATATCCTCTTTAAACTGAAGGGTATAATCAATCGCATCCAAACCCGCCACCAGCATCTGCTTTTTGAGATCGTCGATCTCAAACGGCAAAGCGTCATCCCCGGCCACGATGCGCTGTCCCACCAGATCCACCGTTATCCGGTGATCGCCGCTATCGGTCGCCGCCTGCTCAATTCGCCGCAGCGATTTTTTATCCAGCGTAATGGTGAGCACGCCGTTACGTTGGCAATTATCGTTGAATATACCGGCGAAACTGCTGCCAATCAGTGCGCGTATTCCGAGCTGTTTCAATCCCCACACCGCATGCTCCCGGCTTGAGCCGCAGCCGAAATTCGGTCCGGTCACCAAAAACGCGGTCGGGCGCCAGGCAGGCTTGTTGAGGATAAACGCTGGATTTTCCGATCCGTCGGCCAGGAAACGCTGGTCAAAAAAGGTGCCCTTGTCCAGCCCCCGGCGATCGATGCCTTTGAGAAACTGTTTTGGCATAATGACATCGGTATCGATATTAGCGGCCAGCATCGGCGCGGCGATACCCTCAACGCGTGTAAAAGGTTCCATTTTGTTATGCCTCTTGAACGAAACGCCGGACATCGACGATATGACCGGCGATGGCGGCGGCGGCGACCATTGCCGGGCTCATAAGATGGGTTCTCGACCCGGCGCCCTGCCGTCCGGCAAAGTTACGGTTGGTGCTGGACGCGCAGCGATCTCCCGGTTTCAGCACATCTTCGTTCATGGCCAGACACATTGAGCAGCCCGACTGACGCCATTCGAAGCCCGCGTCGATAAAAATTTGCGCCAGTCCTTCATGTTCGGCTTTATCTCGTACCTGGGTCGACCCAGGCACAATCATGGCGCGAACCTTGGGCGAGACCTTACGTCCCTGCACCACCCGGGCTGCCGCGCGTAAATCCTCTATCCGCCCGTTGGTACAGGAGCCGATAAAGGCGTGGGAAATGGGGATGTCTTCAAAGGACATGCCGGGCTTGAGCCCCATATAGTCCAGCGCAAATTCGATATCACGGCGTTTTTGATCCTCTGTGATACTGTTCGGATCCGGGACGCTGCCGCTGACGCCGCCCGCCTGGTCCGGGCTTATTCCCCAGGTGATGCGCGGCTCAACGGCGGTGCAATCAAGGAAGATTTCTTTATCAAATACCGCCATATCGTCGCTCTTAAGCTTTCGCCATTGAGCCACGGCCTGTAGCCAAAGGGCATTTTTGGGTGCGCGGGGAGCGGATTCGATATAGGCGAACACCTTCTCGTCCGGTGCGCTGAACGCGCCGCGCGCGCCTGCCTCCACGGCCATATTGCACATCGTCATACGCCCCTCCACGCTCAGGGCGCTGTAAACCTCGCCGGTAAATTCGATGGCATAACCGGTGGCGCCGTCCGCGCCCAGTCTTTCAATCAACAGCATGATAATGTCTTTGGCGGTCATGGCTTGCATCGGCGAGCCGATAACGCTGACCCGCATGGTTTTCAGCTTTTTATAGACCAGGGTTTGTGTTGCCATCAGATGTTCGATTTCCGACGTGCCGATACCGAAACCGAGCGCGCCAAACGCGCCGTAGGTACTGGTATGGCTGTCCCCGGCGGCAATCACCGTGCCCGGCAGCACCCAGCCCTGTTCCGGTGCTACCACATGCTCGATGCCCTGGCGTTTATCCATGACATCAAATAGCTCGATGTCGAAATACTTGCTGTTATCGCGGAAATAATTGACCTGCAATTCACCACCCGCATCCGTCATTGCCGGAGTACGCACCGGACGCGTCGGATTGACGTGGTCGACATTGAGCAATAATGTCGCTGGATTCCATACCCGCCGCCCCGCTTCACGCAATCCGCTGAACGCCTGGGGGCTGGTGTACTCATTCAAAATCGAACGATCGATATAAAGCAGTACATTGCCTTTATCATCCAGCGTTCGAACAGTATGAGAATCAACTAATTTCTCATATAATGTTTTATGCTCGCTCATGGTTACTCCCGTCATAGCACCTGGTCTGGTTATTCTGGCAAAATGATCTTGCCGTTATATTACCACCCTCTTGGAAGTTGTTAGTTAATTTAAAAATCACGATATATGTTCTAATAAATCACGAACTGTGTTTTATCGACGTTAAAATGCCGTAATATATTTTTAATTAAGTTAATCAGATCGCTGTCACAGAATGCAATAATCAACTATTGTGCGGGAAATCCATCTTTCTGAAAAGTGTGATCAATATAGCATTATGAATCATTAAATACGCGGCATTGTGCGCAGCATTCGATAAAATTGATAAAAATTGTAATTCACAAAAATCATATAAAAAATAAAAAACATTATTTATCAATAAGTAAAAATGTTTAATTGGCATGAGGGCGTCATGAAAAAAATAGTCTAGAAGCAATACACACATAATGTGATGATTGCCATTACACTTCTGACATTTGTGAACACACCTGACTGTGAAACTATATTATCAACAGAAAAATGAGGAATGTAGAACCGGCAATAATTTCTCATTATTTCAGCCAAAAGGAATTGGTCAATTTTATCAAAAGAGGGTATTAACCCACGAGTTTTTTTATTGCTTAAACCTTAGAAAAATCCGAATGCCTATGTATGTGAGTAAGGAGAATTACCGTTATGCTCAATAACCGCAAAAAAAACAGTCTCAGGGCGTACCTGCCCATTATTATCACCTTGCCACTGGCCGGCTTGGCCGAGCTGGCATCCCTTTACTCGGTGCAGGCCATGCTACCCAAGCTGTCGGAAGTGTATGGTATCCCTCTGAACCAGGTGGGATTGATTCTTTCGGTGGAGATCAGTTGCCTGGCGCTGGCGTTGCTGTTCAGCGGCAGCCTTTCTGATCGTTTCGGCCGCAAGCAGCTGATTGTTTATTCGTTACTTGCCGGCGGTTTGCTGACGCTGTGTTGCGCCTTTGCGTCGTCGTGGACGATGCTGCTGCTGCTGCGCGGATTATTAGGCCTCACCGTCAGCGGCATCACCGCAGCGGTGACCGTATATATCAGTGAAGAAATAATTCCCGCGATGACAGGTATTATCACCGGTTATTTTATTTTCGGTAATTCCCTCGGCAGTATGTCCGGACGCGTATTTGCAAGCCAAATGATGGACCGAATCCCGGTGGCAGGCATATTTATTATCTTTGGCGGGATTTTACTGCTGATGGCGTTATTGGTGCTGTTTTTCCTGCCGGCATCAAAGAATTTCGTGGCCATGCCCAACCTGAATCTGGCGCTGATGTTACGCGGAGGTATTGCACATTTTAGGAATAAGACTCTTTTCCTGATGTTTATCATCGGGTTTATGATATTCGGTTCATTTACGTCGGTATTCAATTTTATTGCTTTCCATTTACATAACACACCCTTTCATTTGTCTTATGCCTGGATTGGATTAATTCCTATCAGCTTTTCCCTCACTTTTTTCAGCGCTCCCGCCGCAGGCCGGGCTACTTTGAAGTATGGCGCAATGAATGTACTGACGTTGCTCCTGACGGTAATGTTGGCTGGAATCGTCATTACACTGATGACGGAAAATATCTTCGTATTTATTGTTGGCATTGTGTTTTTTGCCGTTTCTTTTTTTATTAGCCATTCTGTCGCACTGGCTTGGGTGAGTAAAAATGCCCGTGTTAATAAAGGGCAGGCCACAGCCTTTTATTTGTTCTTTTACTACCTTGGCGGCGCAGCCATCGGCTATTTGAACGGTTTTTTATTTGCCCGTTTCAGTTGGAGTGGAATGATAGGGTCGATTGTGTCCATGCTTGTTATTGCCCTTCTGGTCTGCCGTATTTTGCAAAGAAGCCAGCGGACCGAGGCTTCGGTTTTTCCCGCCCCAGCCAAAACCGCTGACGAACCGGGGACGCGCCGGTCCCGGCAATCCGACAAAAGTTTGGTCAATCATGTGACTAAATAATTGGCATGCAGTTGATCAAAAATTAATCACAAGGATATATTTTTCATACAGCTAGCGCTGATAGTTAATTGACAGTTCCTAAAAACAAACAGACTATTTTTCAGTTTTGCCGATTGCTGCTTATAATGGCCTGGTCGTGGATTAGGGGAGAAGATCCAGTAAGTTCCTTAGCGCTATATGATGCCAAACGGTATAGTTAGGTGTCGTATTATAAAGTTGAATAAGCCAAATTTTACATTTTGAAGCGTCGCTCCCACCGGGCCTAATATAATGCTGTTGGCAATAATGCGGTTTAATTAATTCGCTGCGCTACGGGGGCGGACGAAATCTTGGACTTGTTTAAGCCGTTGTGGGGAGATAGTACCGTTTTCAGGAAGTCGGACGGGAGCGATAGTACTGAAAAATTCTGAAATGTACTGGCAATGGCTAATACTGTCGCTTGTCTTTTTTTACGCAATCATTTGATGATAGTACTTTCCGAAGGCGGCCGGCGAGAGATTCCCAACCGGGAATGACGACACTGGCGATTGTAGAAAATCTTGATGTATTCGCGTACTACTGTGCTGAAGCCGCTTCTTCACGCGTATTACGCCTATAAAGTGGTTGAGGTCTTCATTCTTCAGCGTTCCCCAAAATCTCTCCATTGGCAAGTTGTCGTAACAGTTAACTTTACGCGATATTGACATCTTCATGCCGAACTGTTGCTGTATAGCATGATAATCATGCATGCAGCACTGAGAACCACAATCAGTGTGGGTTCCAGCGCCAAACGGGTCAGCATCCGGCCTTTGTAGTTATCAATGTGCTCAAGTAATTCTGGCAGGCGTCGCAGCGGCAAAGCGGGAAGATGTTGGGTCACAATCGGTGTCACGACGCCACCCAGATCGAACGCGGGGTTGTATTTGATGATGCCCTGTTGCACGGCGTGGCGCATGATTTTGGTCAAATACTGGCGCATTCTCCCTGCAACGTCATGCACGCCTTTGTCGTCGATGGCTTTGATGAGCTGCGCCAGATGCCGTGTTTCGACCTCCGCGATATCCATTTCGCCCATGTCGGGGAACGCGTAGCGTTTCAGGCAGGTCAGAATTTTATCCGCGTGGCTTGCCGACCAGAGCCTGAGGCTGCTGGTGTGCCACGAGGTTGCGATGTGTTTAAAGGTGCGGGTTTCGTCTACAGCGGTTTTTTCTGATTCGCGGGGCAGGGAAGGGCAGATGCCGGATGCCAGCAGCTTGCGCGCGGCGTCGCGCTTTTCACGGGCCGCCGCCAGCGTTACCTGCGGATAGGCGCCTAAAGCCAGGCGGGATTCTTTGCCGCCGAAGCGGTAGCGGAAATACCACAGACGCGAGCCGCTGGTGGATACCAGTAGATACAGACCCTGGGCATCGGTGAGTTTGTAGGATTTTACCAAGATTTTTGCAGCGCGGATTTTACTGTCAGTCAGAGCCATGTGAGGGCCTCTCCATTCATCGAACTGAATGACCCGCAATTTGACCCCACATTTTCCGGATACCTAGGAATAAATCAAAACGTATCGGAAAGGGTTCTTACGCCAACCTATTGAATTTAAGATATATAGGGATTCATAAGAAAGCATAAAAAAGAAATGGTGGTGCCCGGACTCGGACAAAAACGCCGGGAGCGTTTTTGCACAGCGCGTCAGCGCTGGCCCGCAGGGCGAGCCTCATGGATGAGGCGAGTCATCGAACGCCGTTCGATGGGGAGTCCCGATGCCAGAAAGCAAAAAACCAGCTGCTAAGCTGGTTTAATCAAAAATGGTGCCCGGACTCGGACAAAAAAGCCGGGAGCGTTTTTGCACAGCGCGTCAGCGCTGGCCCGCAGGGCGAGCCTCATGGATGAGGCGAGTCATCGAACGCCGTTCGATGGAGAGTCCCGATGCCAGAAAGCAAAAAACCAGCTGCTAAGCTGGTTTAATCAAAAATGGTGCCCGGACTCGGAATCGAACCAAGGACACGGGGATTTTCAATCCCCTGCTCTACCGACTGAGCTATCCGGGCAACGGGGCGCATTAAACCGTATCGCCGGGATGACGTCAACGGCTTTATCATCTTTGTTCGCTCGATCGGCGAGTTTTCACGCAGTCAGCGTTGTGCCGCCCGCGGGCGTATCCGGGGTGGCGGCGTAAAAAACCAGGGTAATACGTGATGGCGCCCTTTTTCCGGATGCGATTATTTCATTATTTTCTATAGCGAAAATACGCTAAGACTATTTCTCATTATGGCGCCGGTATTTATACGTGGCGATAAACGTATTTTATTGGTCATTATGATCATGCCTGGTTGGCGAATGGAAAAAGTTGAAGCGCTGTTTATTGTCAATCACACCATCCTGGCCGGCGCTGACGGGCCAGGGGCCGCGGTATTTCTTATGGGATGGCGGATGAGGCAGGTAAGCAGGCCAGGTACAGGAAGACTTTATCCATGCATTTTCCTTCGCTGGAGCCCGGGTTATGGGCGTATAACGCGATGACTTTAAGGCGGTGGAGAAATAAGATATGTCATAATTTAACTGAATAATATAAATTTATTGTTTATCATATGGTTAATATCAAATTTGCTTTTGCTTATTGGCAATATTTTTGCTTGAACCCGGCGTAAAAAAATGCAATTATTGCGCAAATTTCTCTTATCACTGCTGCAAGGTCTTTGGGAGCCGCCGGTATGATACATTCCATGCTGCTGCGTTATAGCGTCGGGCATCAATGCCTGGTGTTATCCGATATTTGCCCAAACGATCTTCGCCTCCGAAGTACACCCCTGCTCACCATGCGGTGAGGGTATATCCCGGCTTCCTGTTAAGCAGTCGTAAAAACAGAGATTGGCTCTGCTTTTACTGATGCTTATCGGCTGCTGTTAATACCAGTGTTTCCGATAACTCGCTGTTTTCACAAGCGGAAACAGCGAAGACATCTTATGCGGGAAGATACGTTGTTCTCCCATCGCGTGCTCTCAGGCACATACACTCATCCTTAACCTTTGGGATTGGTGACATGAAATTATTAAAAATAGCGGCCAGTGCGGCCTTTGCCGATCGTTTGTCTACCGCGCGGGATATCGTGCCGCTGGATAGCACCGATTTTACCGATGTCGCGGCCCTGGTCGTTTCCGTGGCGGACGCGCGCGCGGGCGTACTCAGCATTTTGCGCAATACCGGGCTGTCGATTCCGGCTTTTATCGCCGTGGAGAGCGGGGAGCACGCCGCTGATGTCGCCTTGCCGCCGCAGACCGGCCTGCTTATCCTGAGCGGCGCGGAAGACCACGGGCCGCTACTGGAAGCCGCCGCCGCGCGCTACCAGCAGGGCGTGCTGCCGCCGTTTTTTGATACCCTGACGCAATATGTCGCCATGGGCAACAGCACCTTTGCGTGCCCGGGCCACCAGGGCGGCCAGTTTTTCCGCAAACATCCCGCCGGGCGCCAATTTTATGAATTTTTCGGCGAGAATATGTTTCGCGCCGATATGTGCAATGCCGATGTTAAATTGGGCGATCTGCTGATCCATGAAGGCTCGGCGAAGGAAGCGCAAAAATTTGCCGCCAAAGTGTTTAATGCGGATAAAACCTATTTTGTGCTGAACGGCACCTCGTCGGCCAATAAGGTCGTCACTAACGCGTTGCTGACCCGCGGCGACCTGGTGCTGTTTGATCGCAATAACCATAAATCGGTTCATCACGGCGCCCTGATACAGGCGGGGGCGACCCCGGTCTATCTGGAAACCGCGCGCAACCCGTTCGGACTGATCGGCGGTATCGACGCCCATTGCTTTGACGAGCGTTACCTGCGCCGCCAGGTGGAGGAAATCGCTCCCTGGCGCGCAGCGCAGCAGCGTCCGTTCCGCCTGGCGGTCATCCAGCTTGGCACCTATGACGGCACCATCTACAACGCTCGCCAGGTGGTGGATAAAATCGGCCATTTGTGCGATTACATTCTGTTTGATTCCGCCTGGGTCGGCTACGAGCAGTTTATCCCGATGATGGAGCAGTGTTCACCGCTGCTGCTTGATCTCAATGAACATGACCCCGGGATCTTTGTTACCCAGTCGGTGCATAAACAGCAGGCCGGCTTTTCGCAAACGTCGCAAATCCATAAAAAAGACGCGCATATCAAAGGGCAGAAACGCTTTTGCAACCATAAGCGTTTCAACAACGCGTTTATGCTTCATGCGTCCACCAGTCCGTTTTACCCGCTATTCGCCGCGCTGGAAATCAATGCCAAAATGCACGAAGGGGCCGCCGGCAGGCGCCTGTGGCTGGACTGCGTTAAGCTTGGCATCGATACACGCAAGGACATGCTAGCGCAGTGCCGCCTTATCAAGCCGTTTATCCCCGATCGCGTCGGCGGCAAGCGCTGGCAGGATCACGACACCGACGCCATGGCCCATGACGTGCGGTTCTTTAATTTTGTGCCGGGAGAGTCCTGGCATGCCTTTAGCGGTTACACCCAAAACCAGTACTTTGTCGATCCCTGCAAACTGCTGTTGACCACGCCCGGCATCGACCGGGTGAGCGGGAATTATTCGGCGTTTGGGATACCGGCCACCATCCTTGCCACCTATCTGCGCGAAAATAATATCGTGCCGGAAAAATGCGATCTTAATTCGATCCTGTTCCTGCTGACGCCGGCGGAAGACGCGCCGAAAATGCGCCGGCTGACGGCGGCCTTGGTGCAATTCGAGCGCTATATCGAACAGGATGCGCCGCTGAGCGACGTATTGCCCAGCATCTGCGAAAAATATCCCGACCGCTACCAGGGATATACCCTGCGCCGCCTGTGCCAGGAAATGCACGATTTGTATGTCAGCTTCGATGTGAAGCAGCTGCAGCGGGAAATGTTCCGCCATGACTACCTGCCCCAGGTGGCGATGAATCCCCAGGAAGCCAACATGGCCTTTGTGCGCGGCGATGTGGAACTGGTGCCGGTGAGCAAGGCGGAAGGACGTATTGCCGCCGAAGGGGCGCTGCCGTATCCGCCGGGCGTGCTGTGCGTGGTGCCCGGCGAAGTGTGGGGCGGCGCGGCGCAGCGCTATTTCCTGGCGCTGGAGGAGGGGTTAAACCTGCTGCCGGGCTTTTCGCCGGAACTGCAGGGGGTTTACGCGGTGCGGGGAGAGGATGGCCTACAGCGCCTGTACGGCCACGTTATCGGCAACTAGCCCCCCGGCGGCCGCGTTATCGGGCCGCGGAGGGGTTTATCACTTAGCGGTAGTGTTTCTGTAAACTGCTCACCTTATACAAATACCGCCGCGACTCCGCGGACGGGTGCTGGGTGGACAGTTTCTGGTAAACCTCATCCGGATCCAGGTTGTTGATGACCGAGAACGCGCGGTTCTTGTCGCTGGAGAAAACCCGCAGCACGCTGCCCGCGCCGCCGTTATAGGCGGTAATCACCGCATAGCGCCGGGAGGTGGGATTGACAATCCCCGCCAGGTAGCTGGACTGCAGCAGCGCCAGATAGGCGGTGCCGGTATCAATGTTGTTTTCCGGATCGAACAGGTAGCTACGGCTTGGCTGGCCCCATTTGCCCTTCATTTTGAATACGTCGCGTCCGGCGCTGTGCTGGACGACCTGCATCAGGCCCAGCGCATCCGAATGACTGACCGCGTAGGGGTTAAAACTGGATTCGGTTTGCATAATCGCCAGGATCAACGACTGATCCACGCCATATTTCTGTGAGGCGTTACGCACCATCGGCAGATATTTATGGGCGCGTTTATCCAGGTGGTTAGCCACCAGTTGGATAGTCACCGACCAGATTTGATGCAGGCCGGACGTGCGCTGCTGCAGCCGGGTTTGCAGCAGGTAATCGGCAAAGTGGGCGGCGCGCCATTCCCAGCGGATGGGATCGCCGTTGTTATCCACCACCTGGCCGTACAGGAAGGGCTGCTTACTGATCTGGATATCATTGACGTCGGAATAGAGATCGATGGAACCGGGGTTGTCGCCCATCAGCAACGTGCTGATAATCGCCTGGCGCAAATGCGACGCCGGATCGCCGGCAATGGTCTCGATGGTAATGGTCCCGGCGTCAAAATTAATATGGCTGCGGGTCTGGTATTGATCGGTGTATTTAACGTAATCCTTCGGTCCGGCAATCAGGACCTCGTTGATGCCCCAAATATTCTCAATATTATTGGCGAACTGCCCCATAAGAATATCAAAACCATTGGTATCTTTAACATAGGCCTCGTTGTCTTCGGTTTTATGACTGGAACACGAGAACAACAGGGGCGCAATCACCAGCAATGCTACAATTTTCTTCATCTTACGGGCCGTGTCAGGACAAGAAAGGCATAATGGGCCTGCGAGCGCTCATCTATCATTATGGTTTAGGCGGCGTGTACCCTTCGACATGCACATCCTGGCCTTCAAACAGAAACTTAATCATCTCCTGTTCCAGTATTTTACGGTCGGCGACGTTCATCATGCTGAGTTTTTTTTCGTTAATCAGCATGGTCTGCCGGGTCTGCCACTGCGCCCAGGCTTCCTTGGAGATATTGTCAAAGATGCGTTTGCCCAGCTCGCCCGGATAAAACTGGAAATCCTGGCCTTCGGCCTCTCGCTTGAGAAAAGTACAGTAGATGGTTCTGCTCATTATTGTTCCTCTTTGTTGGCGGGATGGCCCAAGGCCGGTGGCCGTGGCGCGCCTGCCGGCAATTTACCCGCTTGCAGCAACAGGCGCTCGACCGGCGCGGCCAGTCCCACCGATGGCGGTTGCGCTAAGTTATACCAGAGTCCGGCGCCTTCATCCATGCAGCGCTGCGCGCCGTCCGTATTTAACAGCACCGGGACGATATCCAGGTGGAAATGGCTGAAGGTATGGCGAAACGCCGTCAACTGCTCGCCCTGATCGATATCCAGGCCGCGGCTTTGCAGCCAGGCCGCCAGTTCCCCGCGTTGCGTAAACTGCGGGAAGCAGAATAATCCGCCCCACAGGCCGGCGCCCGGGCGCTGTTCCAGCCAAATCCGCTGGCCGGACTTTAGCATCAGGAACCAGGCGGTTTTTTGCGGCAACGCCTGGCGCGGCTTCTTGCCCGGATAGAGCGCCCAGCTGTGGGCGGCATAGGCCTCGCAGCCGGTATTAAGGGGGCACAGCTCGCATTTCGGCCGCGTGCGCGTGCACACCAGCGCGCCCAGGTCCATCATGGCCTGGTTGAACTGCCCGACGCCCTCGGCGGGGGTCACTTCCGCGCTCAGGCTCCACAGCCGCTGCTCGACCTCTTTTTTGCCGGGCCAGCCGCCGACGGCAAAATAACGCGCCAGAACACGCTTCACATTGCCATCAAGAATAGGATAATGCTGGCCAAGCGCCAGTGATAATATCGCGCCGGCGGTAGAACGGCCGATACCGGGCAGGGCGGTGATGTCTGCAAAAGCGGTGGGGAAGACGCCGCCGTGCCGGTCGGCAATCAGCTGGGCCGCTTTGTGCAGATTACGCCCGCGGGCGTAATAGCCCAGCCCGGTCCACAGATGCAGCACTTCATCCTGCGGCGCCGCCGCCAGCGACCCGACCGTCGGAAATTTAGCCATGAAGCGCTGGAAATAAGGGATAACCGTGGCGACCTGGGTTTGTTGCAACATGATCTCCGACAGCCAGACCTTGTACGGCGTCTTGTCCTGCTGCCAGGGAAGTGTTTTGCGCCCGAAGCGCCGGTACCATTCCAGCACTTGTTGCGCGAACAGTTGCGCTTGTCTCATCGGTGGGGTATTACTCTCCGGCAGGTCTTGGCTCGAAATATCAGGCAGCGATTCCAGCACAGAGTTGCCATACTGTAAACAGGAACTTTCCGGTACCGGCCACTTGCTAATCAACGCTATCTTTGCATAATGCGCGATTGCCAATCAATTTGCCTAAAACGAAACTACTATGAGCAATGACGTTATCTCCCATGAATTTGACGACCAGGGACGGCCGCTGCGCCGCATCCGCAGTTTTGTGCGCCGCCAGGGTCGCCTGACCAAAGGCCAGCAGCTGGCAATCGATACGCTGTTGCCGGCCATGGGCGTCGAATACCGGCCCGAGCCGATCGCGCCGGCGTCCCTGTTCGGGCGCGAGGCGCCGCTCACCCTGGAGATTGGTTTCGGCATGGGCGCGTCGCTGGTGGAGATGGCGGCGGCGCATCCGGAACAGGATTTTCTGGGTATCGAGGTGCATCTGCCCGGCGTCGGCGCCTGCCTGCTGAGCGCGCGCGAAGCGGGCATCAGCAACCTGCGGGTGATGTGTCATGACGCGATCGAAGTTTTGGAGCATATGATCCCGGACGAGAGCCTGGCCCTGGTGCAACTCTACTTTCCCGATCCCTGGCATAAGGCCCGTCATAATAAACGGCGCATCGTGCAGACGCCGTTTGCCGAACTGGTGCGGCGCAAGCTGCGGGCGGGCGGCGTGTTCCATATGGCCACCGACTGGCAGCCCTACGCCGAGCATATGCTGGCGGTGATGAGCGACGTGGCGCATTTCCATAATCTTTCCGAACAAGGGGACTACGTCCCGCGTCCCGAATTCCGGCCGTTAACTAAGTTTGAGCAGCGGGGCCAGCGATTAGGCCACGGGGTTTGGGATTTAATGTTCGAAAAAAGTGTCTGATGTTTGACCTTTATTTTCAGGAGAACGTATGTTGCGCAAAGCAGTTCTGGGTATCTTGATGTTAACCGCCTGGCAGGCGCAGGCGGATTATCAGTGCCAGGTAAAACCGCAGGACGATATCTTTATCACCGCGCAGACCGTGCAGGTGGTGGGCGCCAGCGGCAACGTGACCATCAGCCGCAACGGCGACGTGGTGCGTAACGGCCGGCAGGTGGCGCTGGATGCGCGGGCGCGCCAGCAGGCGGTGGATTACCAGGCGGAGATACGTCAACAGCTGCCCTGGATTGACAACGGCGCCCAGGCTCATCTGGAGAAAGGCCGCGTGGCGCTGGACAGGGTTATCGTGCAGCAGTTGGGCAGCGACAGCAACGTGCGTAACCGGCTGACCACGCTTGATAAACAGCTGAAGCAGCAGATGAACCGCATTCTGGAGCATCGCAGCGAAGGACTGGCCTTCCATCATCAGGCCATTGATCAGGTGCAGCAGGACGGCCAGCGCATCGTGCAGCAAAGCATGGGCGGCGTGGTGCAGGACAGCCTCAACGAGATGGGCGTTAAGCAGACGATGAACGCCGCCACCGGCAACAGCCCGCTGCAGTCGGTGATGGGCAATCTGGGCGGCTTGCAAAAAGCCATTCAGGCGGAGTGGAGCAACCAGGAACAGGAATTCAAGCAATTCGGCGATCAGGTCTGCCAGCGGGTGACCCACCTGGAGCGCCAGCGCAGCGATCTGCTGAAATCCCTGCCGCAATAACGCGCCCGGCGGACGGTTGCAACCGCAGCCGGCCTGTCAACGCCGGCGTAGAGGCTGCCCACCGTGCGCCCGGCGACACCGCCCCGCCGGGACGCTCTTCCCGCGGCCGGAGGCGCCTGAATTATTGGCGCGGGGCGGACCCCGTCATTCCATAAACAGCTCAAGCAGCGGGTTCAGGAACAGCTTGCCTTTTTCCGTCACCTGCCACTCTGACGGGCTTTCGGTAATATAGCCCCCGGCCAGCGCGTGATCCAGCGCTTCGCGCGCCGTGCTTTCATCCAGCCCGGTAAAGGCGGCGTACTCTGCGCGCGGCGTCGGCTCCAGCAGGCGAAAACGGTTCATGAAAAATTCAAACGGCAAATCCGCCGGCGCCACCGCATAGCGCTTGTCCAGATATTTACCCTGCATATAGCCGCGCGGATGACGCACTTTCACCGTACGCAGCACGCGGCCGTCGGCCTGGGTTAATTTGCCGTGGGCGCCGCAGCCGATCCCCAGGTAATCGCCAAAACGCCAGTAGTTGAGGTTGTGGCGGCACTGGAAACCGGGTTTGGCATAGGCCGAGGTTTCATATTGCCGGTAGCCCGCGGCGAACAGCAGCGCATTTCCCTGCTGGTAGATATCCCAGAGCGCGTCGTCGTCGGGCAACACCGGCGGACGCGAGCCGAACAGCGTATTCGGCTCGATGGTCAACTGATACCAGGACAAGTGGGGCGGTTCGAGTTCCACAGCCTGGCGCAGGTCGTCCAGCGCCTGCGCCAGCGTTTGATCGGGCAGGCCGTGCATCAGGTCCAGGTTAAAGCTGCGCAGCCCCAGGCCGGCGGCCAGCTGCGCAGCGCGCCGGGCTTCCTGCGCATCGTGGATGCGCCCGAGGCGCACCAGTTTTTCCGGCTGGAAACTTTGCACGCCGATGGAGATACGGTTAACCCCCGCCTGCTGGTAGCCGTGAAAGCGGTCGGCCTCCACGGTGCCGGGGTTGGCCTCCATGGTGATTTCCGCCGCGGGGCTCACCGGCAGCCGCGCGCGCACGCCGTCGAGCAACAGCTGCATAGCCCGCGCGCTCAGCAGGCTGGGCGTGCCGCCGCCGATAAAAATGGTGCCGATTTCCCGGCCGCCGGTATAGGCGGCGTCCTGATCCAGATCCGCCAGCAGGTGGCCGACGTACTCTTCATGCGGCACTTCGCCTTTCAACGCATGGGAATTGAAATCGCAATAGGGGCATTTCTGTACGCACCACGGAATATGGATGTACAGGCTCAGCGGCGGCAAACTAAGCATCACGCAGGGCGCCCAGCAACTGCGCCAGCGCCTGGCCGCGATGGGACACGCGCTGTTTTTCCCCGCGGGTCATCTCGGCGGCGGTGCGCTTTTCATCCGGCAGGTAAAATACCGGGTCATAGCCAAAACCGCCGGCGCCCGACGGCGCGCGGCTGATGACGCCGCGCCAGATGCCGTGGCACACCAGGGGCGTGGGATCAAGCGCATGGCGCAGATATACCAGCACGCAGTGAAAACAGGCGCCGCGTTCGTTGTCCGGCACGTCCTTCAGGGCCTCGAGCAGTTTTTCCAGGTTCTGCCGATCGGATGCCGCCGCGCCGGCGTAGCGGGCGGAGTAAATGCCCGGCGCGCCGCCGAGTCTGTCCACCGCCAGGCCCGAATCATCGGCGATGGCCGGCAGGCCGGTGGCCGCCGCCGCATGGCGCGCCTTGAGGATGGCGTTTTCGATAAAGGTCAGGCCTGTCTCCTCGGCGGAGTCGACGCCCAGGGCGGTTTGCGCCGCCACGTCCAGGCCGAAATCCGCCAGTAATTCCGCCAGTTCGGCCACTTTGCCGGCGTTGCCGGTGGCCAGTACTACTTTTTGCATATCATCTGTCCACAAAAGGGGTCATTCGTGCCAGGCGGGGCAAGCCCGGCGCGGGGGATGCCGGTACACGCCTCAGGCCCCGGCGGCGTCGTCCGCCAGCAGTTGCGCGATAAGCGCGGGCAGGCGGGGCGGCTCGGTTATCCGCAGCTGTTTATGACGGCCCAGTTCGCCTTTTTCAATCATAACCCGGCTCTTGGCCACGCCGAACTGTTTGGCGATGAAACGGGTAAGATGTTCATTGGCCTGGCCGTCCACCGGCGGCGCGGTGATCGCGACCTTGATCTCGTCGCCGTGCGGGCCGACTATCCGATCGCCGCTGGCTTTCGGCTGGATATAAAGTCGCAATACCACGTCGCCCGCGTCCAGCCAGGCGCAGATCACAGCCGGTACCAGAGCGTCGGAAACAGGTCCATGCCCATATAGTTGAATAGATACAGGATCAGGATCACCACCATGGCGGAGAAATCGATGCCGCCCATGGCGGGAATAATGCGGCGTACCGGCGCCATCAGCGGTTCGCTAAGCTGGTAGAGCACCTGATCCATCGGGCTGCGCCCCTGGCTTATCCAGCTCATCAGCGAGCGGATGATGATAACCCAGAAAATCAGCTGGCCGGCTGATTTCACCAGCGTCAACAGCCCCACCAGCAAATACAGCGGGTCGGGCGTCACGCCGCCGAGCTGGATCAGCATTTCCAGCGGAAACTTCAGCGTGGCCAGGATAAACGCCAGCAGCAGCGACGCCGTATCGATGGGGCCGATGGAGGGAATAACCCGGCGCAGGGGTTTGATGACCGGCTGGGTGATTTTAACGATAAATTGTGAAAACGGATTATAAAAGTCGCAACGGGTCCACTGCATCCAGATGCGCAGCAGCAGCACCATGATATAAAAATCAAATAGCGTCTTGACCAGAAACGTCAGCGTCAGCATAAGAGGGTGATATCCTTAATAGCGTTAAAATGCACGATTACGGCAAAAAATCAGAATAATTTTTCCATTTCTTCAGCGCGCGCCACCGCGGCCTGCATGGCCTCGGCTACGGTTTGCGCCAGCTGATGTTGTTCGAATACCTGTAATGCGGCGGCGGTGGTGCCTCCTTTGGACGTGACATTCTGCCGGAGCGTGGCAAACGGGGTCGCGCTGTTGGCATCGGCCAGGGCGGCGGCGCCGGCGGCGGCCTGTCTTACCAGCAGGCCGGCCGTTTCCTGGTCAAAGCCCATCCTTACCGCCTCTTGCTGCATGGCTTCCATCAACAGGAAAAAATAGGCCGGCGCGCTGCCCGCCGCGGCAATGACGCCGTTTATACCGCTTTCCTCGTCCACCCAGCACACCTTGCCCACCGCGCCCATCAGATCGGCGGTGAAATCGCGATCCGCCCGGCCGACCTGGTCCGGCGCATAAAGGCCGCTCATGCCCTTGCCGACCAATGCCGGCGTATTGGGCATGATGCGCACAATGGCCACCGTCTCGCCGAGCAGGGCGTAAAACCGGCTAACGTTAACACCGGCCGCGATGGAAAGCACCAGTTTGCCGGAAAAATCCATTCCCTGGCGCAGCTGCGCGCAAACCTCGGCCATCAGCTGGGGTTTCACCGCCAGCACCACCACCTCCGCCTGCCTGGCGCCCGCCAGGTTATCGGCGCTTTCATTCACCCCCAGGCGCGCGGCAAGCCGTTGGCGATTGGCCTGCGACGGCGCGCAGACGGTGATCAAACCCGCCGGGTAACCGGTGGCGACCAGGCCGGCGATAATGGCCTGGGCCATGTTGCCCGCGCCGATAAAGGTAATTTTACGCTGTTGCATGCTATTCCTCATGGTAATGGGTTATGCCATCGGTGCGCGATAGTCCCTGGCGCCGAAAATCGCGGTGCCGATACGCACCAGGGTACTGCCGGCGACGATGGCCGCGGGCATATCGTCGGTCATTCCCAGCGACAGCGTATCGGCGCCGGGATGGCCGCGGCGCAAATCCGCAAATAGCGCCGCCATTTGCTGAAAAACCGCCAACTGGCGCTGATAATCCGCCTGCGGGGCGGGAATGGCCATCAGGCCCCGCAGCCTCAGCCTGGGCAGCTCCGCCACCTGGGCGGCCAGATCCGCCATGAGATGCGGCGCAATGCCCGACTTGCTCTCTTCACCGCTGATGTTGATTTGAATCAGCACATTGAGCGGCGCCAGCGCCGGGGGGCGCTGGTTGTTCAGGCGTTGCGCCAGCTGCAGGCGATCCAGGGTATGCAGCCAGTCAAAATGCTCCGCCACCAGCCGGCTTTTATTCGACTGTAGCGGACCGATAAAGTGCCAGCTCAACGGCGGGGTAACGGCTTTTTGCCGGAAGTAGCTGATTTTCTCCAGGCCTTCCTGGACATAATTTTCGCCAAAGGCGGTTTGCCCCGCCCGGATGGCTTCTTCGATAGCCGTCACAGGTTTGGTTTTACTTACGGCGAGCAGGGTAATTTCTTGCGGATCGCGGCCGCACTGACGCGCGGTCGCCGAGATTCGTTCTGTTACCTGCTGTAGATTCTGCTCGATAGTACTCATGGTTTCAGGAGGTCATATGGATATTGATGAACTGGTGGCCCTTAGTGTAAAGCATAATGCGTCCGATCTGCACCTTTGTCCCGGCCAGGCGCCGATCGTGCGTATCGACGGCGGTTTGTGTTGTCTGGACCAGCTGCCGCCGGTACGGGAAGACTGGGTCATCGCCTGCGGCGACCGCTTGCTGGATGAACGCGGACGCGGGCAGCTGGCGCGCGATGGGCAGGCCGACTGCGCGGCCACGCTCTCCAGCCGCCAGCGGCTGCGCTGCCACTTTTTTCGCCAGCGCACCGGGACGTCGGCCACCTTTCGCCTGATACCGACGCAAAGCCCGTCGCTGGCGGAGCTGGGCATCCCACCCGTGGTCAAGGGGCTGCTAAAGCAGCCGCAGGGGCTGCTGCTGGTCACCGGCGCCACCGGCAGCGGCAAATCAAGCTCCCTGGCGGCCATGGTGGACTATGTTAACCTGCAGCGTCAGGTCCATATTATTACCCTGGAAGATCCCATCGAGTATATCCATGCCGCCGGGCGCAGCCTGATCCAACAGCGGGAGATCGGCGGCCATTGCCAGGATTTCAATGCCGGGCTGCGGGCCGCCATGCGCGCAGACCCGGATGTGATCCTGCTGGGGGAACTGCGCGACGAGGCGGATATCCGGCTGGCCCTGCGCGCCGCCGAAACCGGTCATCTGGTCCTGGCGACGCTGCATGCCCGCCACGCCGCCCAGGCGGTGGACCGGCTCCTGGATGTCTTTCCCGCCAATGAGCGCGCCTTTGCCCGTGGCCTATTGGCCGCCGGCCTGCTTGGCATCATGGCGCAAAAGCTGGTTCCCCGGGAGCAGGGCGGGCGCATGGGGCTGTTCGAGCTGATGATTGCCACGCCCGCCGTGCGCAATCTTATTCGCGACGGCAAAACCCATTTGCTGCCGGGCTTGCTGCAGACCGGCAACGCACAGGGCATGCAGACGTTTGAACAAAGCTACCTGCGCATGACCTCGGGCAAATATCTCTACCAGTAAAATATGTGATGGGCTTAGGGCGGCGCGGGTATAACCATTGCAAAAGCGGGGTGGTAGTATAATATCGCAAAAAACCAGCGCGCATGACAGGTATGGCCTGAAATAAGCGCCAAACTACGGCAAATCACGGAAAAAAAATGAGAAAAGTCACCTGGGTTTTTATTTTGATCGCGCTGGCGGTGTGGTACTTCACTTCAAAGCAATAGAGGGTGGGTTTACCGCGCTAAAAGGCTTTTTGCCGTCCTGGTTTTTCTGGAACCGCTGGCGATATTCCCGTGGCGAGACGCCAAAAGACTGATTGAACACCACGGAAAAATAATTGCTGTCGTCGAAACCACAGCGTGACGCCACCTCGCCGATGGTCTGTTGTCCATGGCGCAGCAAATCCATGGCTTTGCACAGTCTTAATTGCCGTAAATACTGATTCACCCCGATGCCGGTCTGCTGCTTGAACACCGTCTTCAGGCTACGGGCGTTAAGCTGGTGCCGATGGCAAAAGTCGTCCAGCCTGAAAGGCTGTTCGATGCTGACCCGCAGCGCCATCAGCAGCAAGTCCAGCTGTTCGGCGTCGGAAAGCAACGGACTGTCGGGGGCGTGGCGGAACCGCTTCAACAGCAGCGCCACCTGCAGGAATAATGCTTCGCTCAGCAGGACGGACAGCGGATCGGTTTTCATGCATTCCCGCGCCAGCGCGTCCACCTCACGGCGCAATACCGACATGCCGGGGGTGCTAAGCCGCCAGTAGCGTTGTTCCTGCGTCGCTTCCTCGCCCGGCAGCAAGGCGTTCCAATCCGTGGATAGGGTCAGCCTGCCGCGGCAATACAGTATATTATCCAGTTCCAGCTCATTGACCGACTCATAGCTATGGCGATCGCGGGCATTGACGTAAAACAGATCGCCGCAGGTAATGGCATAGGGCACATCATTGAGGATATGCAGGCCATTGCCGCGCCAGACAATCACCAACTCGTCAAAATCATGGTAATGCGTGGGGAATATCGGCTGCGGATGACGATCCGCCACCGTAATCGCATTTTTGTCCGACAGGAAATAGTCGGTGGTACTCAGCTTCAGGTTAGACACCATCAGACCCCCTCAGCGCCTGGGCAGGAGAGGGATCATGGCATAACGGGCTACCTAAAAACTTGAGACTGGCGACAATTGTCATATTTTTCCGCCAGCTACCGGCGTTCAGTGTTCACCGTTGCGCAACATTTTGGGCGAGTGGGAAAATTCGCGCCGGAACTGGGTGGAAAAATGATTGCTGTCGCTGAAACCGCAGGCGTGGGCTATTTCGGTAATGGTTTTGTCGCTCTCCAGCAGGCGCTTGCGCGCTTCCAGCAAACGCAGCCGGTTAAGATAACGCTGCGGCGTCATGCCGGTCTGCTGTTTTAACTGGCGATGCAGCGTACGCAGCGGCAGTGAAAACTGCTCGGCCAGCGCCATCCAATCGATGTCGTTGCAGAAATTATGCTGCAGCCAGCGCAGCAGGTCGCGCAGGCGCCGCTCGCGATCGCCCTCGCCCTGGCTTTGGAAACAGCCATGGCGCAGCATAATCAAGAGCTGCAAAAATTGCCCTTCGCTGGCCGCGATGCCTTCGGGCGACGTATCCGTCGTCAGCTCGGCAAGCGTTTGGATAAACTGTTTGGCCTGTTGCATGCCCGCATGGTTAATCTGCCAGTTAACCTGGCTGTCCGGCAGGTTCTGGGCCGGCAGGAAACGGCTGATGTCGGTTAAAAACCGGAAACCCTGCGGTGAACGATAAAGCACATTGGTCATTATCAGCTCATCGACATTCTCAAATAAATGATGATCGTCCGCGCGGATAAAACAGACGGTGCCGCTATTCAACACATAGGGCTGATCGTTAAACACGTGGATACCCGAGCCTTTCTCCACCAGCACTATTTCCCAAAAATCGTGATAATGCTCAGGGAAGGCGGCCTGGGGCACGCGCGGCTCAATGGTGACCGTCGCGTCTTTGGAAATAAAAAAATCATCACCGCAAAGTAGCGTCATCTTCAGCACCTCACCGTTATTCGGTGCTTATAGTATGGCGACTGGCCATGGCTTCACCTTGAATAAATGACCGCCATCGCTGACATTCAGGTTATTTTTTAAAGATTGGCCGGGTGAATATTCAAAATTGCGGCTGAGATCACAGGCGCTGGGGAATAATGCCCTTCATTGCCCGCGTAAATATTGCGTTATTGAGGTAATGCTATTTTTGTGATCGGTTTCACGTTCATCTTTACTATTCTGCCACCGGCACTTCCATGTTGGCATTCACCGGAAGGTGGCCCGCCATTATTGTGAATACACTGCCGGTCATAGAATGAAAGAGGAATATTCACTATGGCCGTACGAAATAGCGTAGCTGTCGACCTCGGTGCGTCCAGTGGACGGGTCATGCTGGCTCAATGGCATTCAGCCACGCAAAAAGTCACGCTTAAGCAAATTCACCGCTTCCCCAATACCTTTATTTCAGTCGACGGGCACGATTGCTGGGACCTGGACCAGTTGGAACGGGAAATCCTGTTTGGCCTGGCCGCGTTGGATAGCGCCGGCACCGTTATCGACAGTATCGGTATCGATACCTGGGGGGTGGATTACGTGCTGCTGAACGCGCAGGGCGAACGGGCAAATTGCCCGGTATCGTATCGCGATCACCGCACCGACGGCATTATGCCCGCGGTGCTGGATGAACTGGGGCGTGAGCATATTTACCGGCTCACCGGCATTCAGTTCTTGTCCTTCAACACCCTGTACCAACTGAAAGCCTGGCGCCAACAGCACCCCGCCGGCCTCGATCAGGTGGCGCATCTTTTGATGATCCCGGATTATTTTTACTTTCGCCTTACCGGCGTGCTGAACTGGGAATACACCAACGCCAGCACGACCCAATTGCTTAACCTTGCCACCGGGGACTGGGATCCGTCCCTGCTCGATTACCTCGCGATTCCCCGGCGTTGGCTGGGCACGCCCACGCAGCCCGGCAATACGCCGGGACACTGGATCAGCCCGGGCGGCCAGGCGGTGCCGGTTATCGCCGTGGCGTCCCATGATACCGCCAGCGCCGTGGTGGCGGCCCCGCTGCATGGCGATAACTGCGCTTATCTCAGCTCCGGTACCTGGTCGCTGATGGGTATCGACAGCGATCGTCCCTTTAACGACGACCGTGCGCTGGCGATGAATATCACCAACGAAGGCGGCGTCAACGGGCGCTACCGGGTTCTGAAAAACATTATGGGATTATGGCTGTTGCAGCGGGTGTGCAGCGAGTTGGCGATAACGGACCTGGAGGCTTTGCTGGCCGCCGCCGCGGCCCGGCCGGCCTGCCGGAGCCTTATTAATCCCAACGATGAACGATTTGTTAATCCCCCGTCAATGGTGGAGGCCATCCGCCAGGCCTGCCGGGAACAGCAACAGCCGGCGCCGGAGGATGCCGCCGCGCTTGCGCGCTGTATTTTCGACAGCCTGGCCCTGTTATACCGCCAGGTACTGCTTGAACTGGGCCGGCTTCGCGGCGTCCCGCTAAGCCGGCTGCATATCGTCGGCGGCGGCAGCCTGAACCCTTTGCTTAACCAGCTTTGCGCCGACAATTGCCGGATACCGGTGACCGCAGGGCCGGTGGAGGCCTCGACGCTGGGCAATATTGGTTGCCAGCTGATG
Organism: Sodalis sp. C49; assembly: GCF_046352915.1. Taxonomy (NCBI): domain Bacteria; kingdom Pseudomonadati; phylum Pseudomonadota; class Gammaproteobacteria; order Enterobacterales; family Bruguierivoracaceae; genus Sodalis; species Sodalis sp. C49. The sequence continues at coordinate 4,577,270 of NZ_CP163303.1, forward strand.
GCGCTGGGGGAGGTGGCCGACGTCGCCCACTGGCGCGGCGTGGTGGAAGCCAATTTCCCATTACGCCATTACACCCCTAATCCCGATCCCGATTTCGCCACACACTGGCAACGTTTTTTGGCGCTCTGCCACCTGAAAGAGGAAATTTTATTATGAGTCAATCCATTGAACAAGCCTGGCTCCTGGCCAAACAGCGGTTTGCGGATATCAATGTCAATGTGGAGGGCGCGCTCGAATTACTCGATACCCTGCCGGTATCCATGCATTGCTGGCAGGGCGATGACGTGGCCGGGTTTGAAAACACGGGCGGCGCGCTCACCGGCGGCATCCAGGCCACCGGCAACTATCCCGGCAAAGCGCATAACGCTCAGGAGCTGCGCGCCGACCTGGAGCAGGCGTTCAGCCTGATCCCGGGACCAAAACGCCTGAACCTGCACGCCATCTATCTGGAGGCCGAAGGCAAGGTGGAGCGCAATGAAATCGAGCCGAAGCATTTTTCCCGCTGGGTCAGCTGGGCGCGGGAGCATCATCTGGGACTGGATTTCAACCCCACCTGTTTTTCCCATCCGCTGAGCGCCGACGGATTTACCCTGTCCCACGCGGACGACGGCATCCGCCAGTTCTGGATTGAACATTGCCAGGCCAGCCGCCGCGTCTCGGCTTATTTTGGCCGTGAACTGGGCACGCCGTCGGTGATGAATATCTGGATCCCGGACGGCATGAAGGACCTGACCATCGATCGCCTGGCGCCCCGTCAGCGGCTGCTGGAGGCGCTGGATGCCGTGATGGCGGAAAAGCTGGACCGCAATCACCATATCGACGCGGTGGAAAGTAAATTGTTCGGCATCGGCGCGGAAAGCTATACCGTCGGCTCCAGTGAATTTTATCTGGGATATGCCACCAGCCGCGGTACCGCCCTGTGCCTCGACGCCGGGCATTTTCATCCCACCGAGGTGATTTCCGATAAGATTTCCAGCGCCATCCTGTTTGTGCCGCGCCTGCTGCTGCACGTGAGCCGCCCGGTACGCTGGGATAGCGATCATGTGGTGCTGCTGGACGACGAAACCCAGGCCATCGCCACGGAAATCGTGCGCCAGAAACTGTTTAACCGCGTGCATATCGGCCTGGATTTCTTCGATGCCTCCATCAACCGCATCGCCGCGTGGGTCATCGGCACCCGCAATATGAAAAAAGCGCTGCTGCGGGCGCTGCTGGAGCCGACCGGGGAACTGCGCCAACTTGAGCAGCAGGGCGACTATACGGCGCGCCTGGCGTTGCTGGAAGAGCAAAAATCGCTGCCCTGGCAGGCGGTATGGGACAAATATTGCCAATTGCACAATGTGCCGGTAGGCGGCGATTGGCTGCAGACGGTGCGTGAATATGAACGCGCAACGTTAACAACACGCAAAGGATAAGATGCTATGCAAACAATACTGACTTCCTGGTTTGTACAGGGAATGGTCAAAGCCACCACCGACATGTGGCTTAAAGGCTGGGATGAACGTAATGGCGGCAACGTTAGCCTGCGCCTGACCCCCGAAGACGTGGCGCCGTACCGTGGGGAATTCACGCCCCGGCCGCGCACCGAAACGCTGACCGAGCCGGTGCCGGAGCTGGCCAATACCTATTTTCTGGTCACCGGTTCAGGTAAGTTTTTCCGCAATGTCCAGCTATCGCCGTCGGATAACCTGGTGCTGTTGCAGGTAAACGCCGCGGGCAACGGCTACAGCATTCTGTGGGGCCTGACCGCCGGCGGCCTGCCGACGTCGGAACTGGCGTCCCATTTCCAGTCGCACGTGGTGCGCCAGGAAGTGACGCAGGGCAGCGGCCGGGTGATTATGCACTGCCACGCCACCAACCTGATTGCCCTGAGTTTTGTGCTGAAACTGGACAGCGCGCATTTTACCCGCGAACTGTGGGAAGGCAGCACCGAATGCCTGGTGGTGTTCCCTGACGGCGTGGGCATCGTGCCCTGGATGGTGCCCGGCACCGACGGCATCGGCAACGCCACCTCGGCGCAGATGCGCTCCCATTCGCTGGTACTGTGGCCGTTCCACGGTATTTTTGCCACCGGGCCGACCCTGGACGACGCCTTTGGCCTGATTGACACCGCGGAAAAATCGGCCGAAATCATGGTCAAGGTGCGCGCCATGGGCGGCAAAAAGCAGACCATCAGCCGCGACGAGCTGATCGCCCTGGGGCAGCGTTTCGGCGTGACGCCGATGGCGTCGGCGCTGGATGTAGAGTAAGGCGCCGATACCGGGCGCGGCGGATGTTCACGCGCCCGGGATTCGGCGTGCCTGGCCCGCGCCGGTTCACCCTCATTATTGATAAGAGCATTGATTATGATCAGAAAGGCCTTTGTCATGCAGGTCAATCCCGACGCCCACGAGGAGTACCGGCGGCGTCATAACCCGATCTGGCCGGAATTGGAATACACCCTTAAAGCCCACGGCGCCCACCACTACAGCATTTTTATGGACGAGGAGCGCCATTTGCTGTTTGCGTATGTGGAAATGGAGTCCGAGCAGCGGTGGAACGAAGTGGCCGCCACCGGGGTGTGCCAGCGCTGGTGGCGCCATATGACCGACGTGATGCCGGCCAATGCGGACAACAGCCCGGTAAGCCGTGAGCTGCGGCCGGTTTTTTATCTGGAGTGAGCGACGTTGCTGACCGGATTACCCGGCAGGCATTACCGGAAATCCCTTACCTGGCATGGGGGTGGCGCACGGCCAGCAGCTGTTCAAACCAGCTTTCCAGGATCACCACCGCCGATCCGGCGTCGACCCGGCCCTTGTTCAACGCGCGGTAGCCGCCGCGCTCGAACAGGTCGGCGCGTGCTTCCACGGTACTCAGGCGCTCATCGTGCAGCACCACCTCAAAACCAAAACGGCCATGCAACCGGTTGGCGAACTTACGCGCCTTAAGCGTCAGCGGCTGCTCGGTGCCGTCCATATTCAGCGGCAGTCCCACCACAATCACGTCCGGCTGCCATTCACGCAGGAGTTTTTCCACCGCCAGCCAGTCGGGAACGCCATCCTGGGCCTTAAACGCCGCCAGGGGACGGGCGGTGCAGGTGACTTCCTGGCCAATGGCAACGCCAATGCTTTTGGTGCCGAAATCAAAAGCCATCATGGTCCGGTTGGTCATCAGGCGTGGCCCGCTTCGTTGGCGATATTATGAATATCGATACCCAGCTTCCTGGCCGCATCGCGCCAGCGCGACGCGATGGGCGTGCGAAACAGGATATCGCTGTCGGCCGGGATGGTCAGCCAGGCGTTTTCCAATAATTCCTGCTCCAACTGCCCCTTGTCCCAGCCGGCGTAGCCCAGCGCCACCAGCACATCCTGCGGCTGCTGCGCGGTGCCGAGGGTTTCCAGCACATCCTTGGACGTGGTAATCATGGTTTCAGCGGAGATGCCGATGCTGGAGCCGAATCCCTCGCAGGGGGTATGCAGGATAAACCCGCGATCGTCCGCCAGCGGGCCGCCGGCAAACACCGGTTTATCCAGGCGGATCGCCGGATCGCGCTCGGCCGGCATGATCTTGAGTTTGTGCAGCACGCTCTCGACGGTGAACTGCTCGACGGGTTTATTAATGACGAGTCCCATGGCCCCGTCGTCGTTATGCTCGCAGATATAGATCACCGCGCGTTTGAACATAGGGTCTTGCAGAGAGGGCATGGCGATAAGAAAGTGATGCTGTAAATTCATTCTGTCTTTTTAGGGTGAGTAGTTTAATAAATAGTCGAACAGCAGTATGCGGCTAAATCATGGATAAGTCACTGGCTGCAAGCGAAATCCGCCCGCAGCCGGCATAAAATCAGTTTTTGCCCAGGCGTTTTTCGATGGCGTCCATCAGCATACCGGTAATGGAAATCGGGAACGCGGCTTCGATTTCGCGCACGCAGGTCGGGCTGGTGACGTTAATCTCCGTTAGCTTATCGCCGATAATATCCAGGCCGACAAAAATCAGCCCCTTTTCTTTCAGGATCGGGCCGACGTCGCGGGCGATTTTCCAATCGCTTTCCGTCAACGGCCGCGCCTCGCCGCGTCCGCCGGCAGCCAGGTTGCCGCGCGTTTCACCCGTTTTGGGAATGCGCGCCAGGCAATAGGGCACCGGTTCGCCGTCCACGACCAGCACCCGTTTGTCGCCGTCCTTGATTTCCGGCAGGAAGTTTTGCGCCATGCAAAAATGCTGGCCGTAGCCGGTCAGGGTTTCAATGATGACCGACAGGTTGGGGTCTTCTTTTTTTACCCGGAATATCGAGGTGCCGCCCATGCCGTCCAGCGGTTTGAGGATGATGTCGCCGTGTTCCTGCCAAAACGCGCGGATATGATCGTCGCGGCGGCTGACCAGGGTATCCGGCGTATGGTGGGCGAACCAGGCGGTGAACAGCTTTTCGTTGCAATCGCGCAGGCTGCGCGGTTTGTTGACGATAAGCGCGCCTTTATCTTCCGCCCGTTCAAGTATATAAGTGGCGTAAATGAATTCGGTATCGAACGGCGGATCTTTACGCATCAGGATCACGTCGAGATCGCCAAGCTCGATATCCTGCTCGCCGTGGAAACTATACCATTGGTCATAATCCTGCTTTACCGCCAGCAGACGCGTGGTGGCGCGCGCCTCGCCGCCGCGCAGGTACAGCGAGCTCATTTCCATGTAATGGATCTGCCAGCCGCGGCGTTGCGCTTCGAGCAGCATGGCGAAACTGGTGTCTTTCTTGATATTGATGGAGGATATGGGATCCATCACGATGCCGAGCTTTAACATTTGTTTCTCCTTTACCCCAGATCGCCGAAACGCACCTGCAGTGCGGTAATGACGGTGAGCGCTGTGGTTTCTGTGCGCAAAACACGGGGCCCCAGCTGGATTTCGGTAAATCCATGGCGTGAGGTCATGGCTATTTCTTCCGGGGACAGGCCGCCCTCCGGGCCAATCAGCAGCCGTACCTTATCGACCGGCAGCGGCAGCGTATTAATACTGTGCGCGGCGCGCGGGTGCAGGTTGAGTTTTAATCCTTCATCCCGCTCGGCGCACCACGCCTCCAGGTCCATGGCTTCCCGGATCAGCGGCAGACTGTTACGGCCGCACTGCTCGCAGGCGCCGATGGCGATTTTCCGCCATTGCTGGATTTTTTTCGCCATGCGGTCGTCATCCAGCTTGACCCCGCAGCGCTCGGAAAACAATGGCGTAATCACATTGACGCCGAGTTCGATGGATTTTTGGATGGTAAATTCCATCTTCTCGCCCCGGGACATGACTTGTCCTAAATGCAGTTGCAACGGGGACTCGAAATTGGCCGGACGAGAGGCGATGATGGTGGCCGTGACGTTTTTCTTGCCCGCCGCGGCAATCTCCGCTTCGAAGATATGATTGCTGCCGTCGAACAGATGCAGTAATTGTCCTTCGGACATGCGCAGTACGCGCGTCAGGTGGTGCGCGGCGTCTTCATCGAGCGCCACGGTGCCCTTGGCCGGGAGCGGCCCGGGATGGTAAATACGCGGTATTCGCATGCTGGTATCGTTTTCGTCCTGGTTGGTGCGCGGCGCGCGTCATCACATAGTAGGCAGCAGTGTTACGACTGGCAAGCCCGCTGAATATAGGGATTGGCGTTGCCCTGTACCTTTTCGATGCGCCGGTTGCGTTCGCATTCCCAGGCGGTGACGGGATATTGCCGATCCCAGACCTCGAACAGCTGGGTTTGCTGGCGCGAGATATTCAGATGATAACGGTCGCGCATATAAAAATAGGTGCGCGCAATGGCGCCGCGCGCACGCGCCGGCGGTTCGGCCTGTTTATTCTTGAAATCGATTTTCATGGCGCACTGGCCATACTGTCCCTCGCCGCCGCGCCATTGGCTGTACTGGAAATTGCCCCGATCGCCGTTGACTTCGCCGATCGCCGGCTGCAGGTTGTGCAGGTCGTTTTCCATTTGCCGATAGTCAGCATCTTTGGCGCAGTTTTTGCGCCCGCCTTCCTGCCAGCACCTGTGCTGGTGGCCGAATTCCCAGGCCGGCACCACGTGTTCCCATTCGATCCGGTTGGCGCGCAGGGCGCTTTTGCGCACCTGGTAACCGCATGATGCCAGATCCGGGGTGCCCTTTTTTCCCTGCCAGTCGATTTTGCAGCCGCAATAAAAGGAACCCGGCGCATCCTGGTTGATTTTTACCGCCGCCGCTTTCGCCTGGCTGAAGTTATTGATGTTTTGCGCCAGGACGCCGCCGGCGATCGGCAACAGGGAAAAACAAAGGAACCAAACAATTCTGTGTTGCATCTTCGGATTCATTAAAAGGAAAAACGCAGGTTAACCAATCCCGGGGTTGCAGGCAAATCGAAGCGGCAAAAAAAATCCTGCCGGCGCGGTTTTCCGCGCCGCTGCCAATCGATATCACTTGATTTGGAAATGATCGTTTCCTATATTGGGAGCCTGCCTGCAACCCTATAGGAAGATGTTATGACTGACTCTATACCATCACCGTCCCTGAAACCTGGCTTCAGGATAACGGCCGCCGTCGCCGCGTCGCGCCCGGACGCGGATCTTGCCGGATTTGTCCATCGCTTCGCCACCGTGGCGGGGGTAAGGATCCACTATGTCGATAACGGCCATAGCGCCGGCGGGGATACGAGCGATACAGCATTGCCCGAGGGCACGGGCGGCGACGCGGTGAAGACGCGCGCGGAAACGTCCGCCGCCGATCCGCGCCTCGTGGCGGTGCTGTTGGCGGGGTTTCCCGAAAGCGGGTACGCCTGGCGAAAAGTCATGCCGCTGCTGGCGCGGGGCTATCGCGTGATTGTCCCGGACCTGCCGGGGCAGGGGGATTCGGATCGCCCGCAGGCCGGCTATGACACTGAAAGCCTGGCGAACGCCGTGCACGGCTTGCTGCGCCAGCTGGGTATCCGGCGCTATTTCCTGGCCGGCCACGATATCGGCGCCTGGGTGGCTTATCCCTACGCGCTGATGTTTGGCGACGAGGTGCGGCGTCTGGCGCTGCTTGATGCCGGCATCCCGGGCATCACCCTGCCCGACGCGCTGCCCACGGCGCCGGACCGGGCCTGGCGCACCTGGCATTTTGCCTTTCACGCCATTGCGGACCTGCCGGAAGTTTTGATTGCCGGACGCGAGCGGGAATACCTGGACTGGTTCTTGCGGCGCAAGACCGCCAATCCACAGTCTTTTACCGAGGCGGATATCGATGAGTACCTGCGCGCCTTTAAGCAAGACGGCGGGCTGCGCGCCGGCCTGGCCTATTACCGGGAGGCGGCGCTGTCCGCGGCGCAGAACCGGCGCCTGAGCGGGAACGGCGGGCTGGCGATGCCGGTACTGGCGCTGAGCGCCGATCAGGGGTCCATCATCGATATGGCCGCCCCCCTGCGGGCCTTTGCCGATAATGTGCAAGGGGTGGTGGTGCCCCACTGCGGGCATTTCCTGCCGGAAGAGCAGCCTGAAGCGGTGGCCCGCGAGCTGGAGGGGTTCTTTAGCGCCGGCTGAGCCCGGCGCCGCTGTTATTCCATCACGTTTTCGGCATCGTTATCGCCGGCAAAGCGCAGCACAGCGCCGCATTGGCGGCAGCGGTACACCGACTCGCCGCGTACGATGCGGTTATGGCGGCGCACCGTCAGTTCGTGGCGCTGGCATCCGCACTGGTAGCGGTAGGTATTGGTGCGCACCGTCGCCAGGTCGAAACCGTGGGTGCGGCGGGGCTCGGTATGCAGCACGCTTGCCATCATCCAGCGCCACTCGCTGCCGTGGGGCGCCACGCGGCCGAACTGGCGAAACACCAGCAGATGGGCGAGCTCGTGGGGAATCACCTCGTCGATAAAGCTGTCCTGGTTGGCCAGCAGCAATACCGGGTTGAGCCGGATTTCCCATTTATCCAGCCACGCGGTGCCCGCCGAGGTGCCGCGCTGCTGGTAATTCAACAGCGGCTCCGGGAAGGTGGTGTTGAAATAGTCCCCTGCCTGGCGCAGCTTGGCACGCAGACATGACATAACGGCCTGGTGAAGGGCGATGGGGATGCGGTTCGGTTTCATAACGGCAAGATTAACCGGCGCAGTTAACAGATGCAAGCGACGCAATAGGGTGGGAAGGGCTGGGTTTAGCCGGGATAGACGCTGGCGCCATGCCGCGGGAAAGCCGGGCACGGCGCGGAGGTATGGCGGATTGCCGCCGGCGCCGGGGCGGCTTGCGCCGCTCCGCCGCCGCCAGCCGGCTCGTTCACCGGCTGGACGGCTCGACGATTATTTATCGCCGATTTCGCGCAGGCGTTTGCCGGTCATCAGGTTGCGCTCGATATGTTCCAGCGAAATATTCTTGGTTTCCGGAATCAGCCAGAATGTCAGGAGAATAAACAGCACGTTCAGCCCGCCGTAGACCCAGAACGTATTGGCGTTCCCCAGTACATCAAGCATGGTCAGGAAGGTGGCGCCGACGATCATATTGGCGATCCAGTTGGTGGCCGTGGAAACGGTGATGCCAAAATCCCGGCCCTTCAGCGGCTGGATTTCGGAACACAGTACCCAAATCAGCGGACCGGCGCTCATCGCAAAACCCACGATAAACATCATCAGCATAATGATGGCGAAGTATTTGCGGAAGTCGGTTTCAACGCCGATATGCAGCAACGCGCCCAATACGCCCATACCCACCGCCATCACCAGGAAGCCCAGCTTGAGGGTCGGCTTGCGGCCCCAGCGGTCAACCAGGCCGATGGCGATAAAGGTGGCCAGAACGTTGACCAGGCCGACTATCACCGTGCCCCACATTTGATCCGTGGTGCTGGAGAAACCGGCGATGCCGAAGATCTTCGGCGCGTAGTACATGATGACGTTCATCCCGGTGAACTGCTGCATCACCTGCAGCAGAATGCCGAGATACACCACACGGCGGAAATTGCCGTTATTGGTAAACAGCGCCCAGCCGCTTTGTTTTACCTTCAGGCTTTCGCGAATCTCTTCCAGCTCTTTCTTGGCCTGCTCGGACGTGTCGCGCAGCATGTTCAGCACCTTCTGCGCCTCGATGTAGCGGCCTTTCGCCGCCAGCCAGCGCGGGCTGCCGGGCAGGAACAATACGCCGATAAACAACAAGACCGCCGGGATGGTGATGATGCCCAGCATCCAGCGCCAGGAACCGCTATAGCTGAACGCGGTATCCGACAGGTAAGCCGCCAGGATGCCGATGGTGATCATCAACTGGTACATGGAAATCATGCTGCCGCGAATTTTTTCCGGCGCAATTTCCGACAGATATAAAGGGGCGGTATAAGAAGCGACGCCGACGGCCAGCCCCAGGATGATCCTGGCAACCACCAGCAGTTCGACATTGGGGGAAAACGCCGAGCATAACGAGCCGATGACGAATAATAACGCGCCGATCAGCAAACTGTATTTACGCCCGAGCTTGGCTGACAGCCAGCCCGAACCTACCGCGCCGACCGCGGCGCCGAACATCATGGAACTGACCACCCATTCCTGCTGATGCGCGGTAATTTGCAGCTCATCGGACAGGAACGGCAATGCCCCGGCAATAACGCCGATATCCAGGCCGAACAGCAGTCCGGCAAGCGCCGCCATAAAGCAGACGAAAAAGGTGATGCGGGCATGAGATCTGCCTGACCGGGGTTTGGCAGTACTCACATTGGCAGTACTCATAGTACCTCCCTAAAACTACACAATTATTAATTATGAATGTTAAATAAACGTATGCGGATATAGTGTGCGCCAGATCACAACTATGTAATCGTTTACACAGACTTATCCTGAATTAACAGCACTAAAAGCCAGGGCCATGCCGCTTATCAATCTAAAATGATGTTTTAGAAACAACTTTCGCGTCGGTCCGGTTGATATATAACATATAGCTGAAAATGAAGCGGTAGCAAAAAAAAATCGAAAATTTAATCCCAATTAACTTGATGATAAAATTGATTTTATTGTTTTGTAATCGCTTTCAGAAGGGCTAAAAAAAAACGGCGATCATCAGATCACCGTTAAGTAGTGTAGTCGAAGAAATCTCCGGCGGTACGACTTATCTTATCCCGCTTATAAACCGGCGGCATCGCGCAGCAGCGCGGCCTTATCGGTTTTTTCCCAGGGGAAATGCTCGCGGCCGAAGTGACCATAGGCCGCCGTTTCGCGATAAATCGGCTGCAGTAGATCCAGCATGGTGATAAGGCCGTGCGGACGCAGGTCGAAGAACTCGCGTACCAGCTGGGTCAGTTTTTCGATGGAGACTTTGCCGGTGCCGAAGGTTTCGATGCTGATGGACGTGGGTTCCGCCACGCCGATGGCGTAGGAAACCTGGATTTCACAGCGATCGGCCAGGCCGGCGGCGACGATATTTTTTGCCACGTAGCGGGCGGCGTAGGCCGCGGAACGGTCGACCTTGGAGGGATCTTTGCCCGAAAACGCGCCGCCGCCGTGACGGGCCATACCGCCGTAGGTGTCGACGATGATTTTACGCCCGGTCAGGCCGCAGTCGCCCATGGGGCCGCCGATAACAAACCGGCCGGTGGGGTTGATAAAATATTTGGTGCTGGACGACAGCCATTCGGCGGGCAGGACCGGCTTGATGATCTCTTCCATGACCGCTTCCTGCAAATCGCGCAGGGAGACGTCTTCTGAATGCTGGGTAGAGAGCACGACCGCGTCGATGCCGACGATTTTATCGTTGTCATACGCAAAGGTGATCTGGCTTTTGGCATCCGGACGCAGCCAGGGCAGGGTGCCGCTTTTGCGCACCTGGGACTGGCGCGCCACCAGGCGATGGGCGTAAGTGATCGGCGCCGGCATCAGTACTTCGGTTTCGTTGGTGGCGTAACCGAACATCAGCCCCTGGTCGCCGGCGCCCTGTTCGAGCGGGTCGCTGCGATCCACGCCCTGGTTGATATCGGGCGATTGCTTGCCGATGGCGCTGAGGACGGCGCAGGAATTGGCGTCGAAACCCATATCCGAATTGATATAGCCGATATCGCGAATGGTGCTGCGCGTCAGTTCTTCTATATCCACCCATGCGCTGGTGGTGATTTCACCGCCAACCAGCACCATACCGGTTTTGACAAATGTTTCGCAGGCCACGCGCGCCTTGGGATCCTGGGCCAGGATCGCGTCAAGCACGGCATCGGAAATCTGATCCGCGATTTTATCAGGATGTCCTTCTGAAACGGATTCGGACGTAAATAGGTGTTTAGCCATCGGTCTCTTTACCTTAACATACGGGTTAGGAATGACTGCGTAGCGCTGGGATTCAGCCATAAGGGAAAAGCGATTTTCCGATGATGGCGTTACGCGTCCTGCAACGTCCCGCGGATAACGTCGTTAGCAGTAAGTACTCACAGTAAGTAATAGTATAAGTAAGCTATCCAGTTTAGATGGATTAACTTCTGGATGGCTATTCTAGGACACCCGCTTGGCGAATTACCAGCGATTTTTTCGCCCTGGCGCCTCCGCGCAGGCCGCGGCGGCACCCGATCGTGCGGTAATCGCGCCCGGGGCTGATTTAAATTTTGCTTTTTCGCGGGGCAGGCTGTATAAATTCGCGCGCATAAGCAACGGTAAGGTGAATGTCTTTCATTTACATCCGGTAACTTTTTATCTGTCCCGGCACGGCGTAAGCCGCCAATGGCCGGCATTTGCGGGAGGTGGCACAGTTAATGATCCGTTATTTTCCGGTCAACCCCGACCACGCTTCCGCTCGCCCGGCTTGTCCGGCGCACCCTGTTTTTCCAGCATTTCCGCTCTGTTATGGCCGATGTTGCCCGCCAGGCCGCCGACATGCGGGCGCTTCCCAGGATTCCAGGGCCGGTTGACGGTTGCTCATTACCGGACCCGGGCCATGCGGTCTTTCATGCGGACCCTATTTTTTGGGCGATCCACCACCCCGTCTCACGGAGTTCATCAAGGTGTTTTACAATTACTGTACTGATGTACCGGATGCCGATTGCGTCCGGCGGCGCTTATTGCCGTTGGCGGGCTGCGGGTTTACGCACAACAACTATGCCACCGACGGTGGTGTCCACGCTCCAACATTGATGAACGGGAACGCCAACTGGAACCCCGGGAGAGAGTTACGTCATGTCTGATGATCATAAGCACCAAGGGTCCCACCGGTCCGCACCCCATGAAAACTTGCGTTCCATGCAGGAGGTAGCCATGAATGACAGCGATGCCAGCAAAATGATGAGTACCTACAATGTCGCGTATTGGGGCAATAATTATTTTGATGTCAATGAGCTGGGCCATATCAGCGTTTGCCCCGATCCCGATTTTCCCGAGGCGCGGGTCGACCTGGCTGAGCTGGTCAAGGAACGGCAGAACGACGGGCAGCGGCTGCCGGCCCTGTTCTGCTTTCCGCAGATCCTGCAACACCGCCTGCGTTCCATTAACGGGGCGTTTAAGCGCGCCCGCGAATCCTTTGGCTATCGGGGCGACTATTTCCTGGTCTATCCCATCAAGGTTAACCAGCATCGCCGGGTGATTGAATCCCTGGTGAATTCCGGCGAGCCGCTGGGGCTGGAAGCCGGCTCCAAGGCGGAACTGATGGCGGTGCTGGCGCATGCCGGCATGACGCGCACCGTCATTGTCTGCAATGGCTATAAAGACCGCGAATATATCCGCCTGGCGCTGATCGGCGAAAAGCTGGGTCATAAGGTCTACCTGGTCATTGAAAAACTTACCGAAATCAAGCTGGTGCTGGAAGAAGCCGAGCGCCTGAACGTGGTGCCCCGCCTGGGCGTGCGCGCCCGTCTCGCCTCGCAGGGCTCGGGCAAGTGGCAGTCCAGCGGCGGCGAAAAATCCAAATTCGGACTGGCGGCGGTCCAGGTGCTGCAACTGGTGGAACTGCTGCGCAGCAAAGGACGGCTCGACAGCCTGCAACTGCTGCATTTCCATTTGGGTTCCCAATTGTCCAATATCCGCGATATCGCCTCCGGCGTACGGGAATCGGCGCGCTTTTATGTGGAACTGCACCGCCTGGGCGTGAATATCGAATGCTTTGATGTCGGCGGCGGCCTGGGGGTCGATTACGAAGGCACCCGTTCTCAGTCCGATTGTTCGGCCAACTACGGCCTGAACGAATACGCCAACAATGTGATTTGGGGTATCGGCGATGCCTGTAACGAATATGATCTGCCGCATCCGACGGTGATTACCGAGTCCGGCCGCGCCGTTACCGCCCACCATACGGTGCTGGTGTCGAACGTTATCGGCGTGGAGCGCAACGAGTTCAGCGAACCGCTGCCGCCCGCCGAGGACGCGCCGCGCCCGCTGGAAAGCATGTGGCAGACCTGGCAGGAAATGCAGGAACCGCAAAACCGCCGCTCGTTGCGCGAATGGCTGCATGACAGCCAGATGGACCTGCACGACGTCCATACCCAATATACCCACGGCATGCTGGATTTGAGCCAGCGCGCCTGGGCCGAGCAGCTCTATCTGAATATTTGCCGCATGATCCAGACGCAGCTCGATCCGAGCAACCGCGCGCACCGGCCGATTATCGATGAACTGCAGGAGCGCATGGCCGACAAGCTGTACGTTAACTTCTCGCTGTTCCAGTCGATGCCGGACGCCTGGGGCATCGATCAGCTGTTCCCGGTGTTGCCGCTGGAGGGGCTGGATAAACCGCCTGAAGGTCGCGCCGTGCTGCTGGATATTACCTGCGACTCCGACGGCACCATCGATCATTATATCGATGGCGACGGCATCGCCACCACCATGCCGATGCCGCCGTACGATGTGGATAACCCGCCGCTGCTGGGCTTTTTCATGGTCGGCGCCTATCAGGAAATCCTTGGCAATATGCATAACCTGTTCGGCGACACCGCCGCGGTGGACGTCTTTGTGTTTAAAGACGGCAGCGTGGAGCTTAATGAGTCCGATGAAGGCGATTCAGTAGCCGATATGCTGCAGTATGTGCAGTTGGATCCGGCGGTACTGTTGACCCGTTTCCGCGATCAGGTGAAAGAGACCGATCTGGACGGCGCGCTGCAGGCGGAGTTCCTCGAAGAGTTCGAGGCCGGCCTGTATGGCTACACTTACCTGGAAGATGAATAAGAAAGGACGGACTATGAGCACCCTGGGCCATCAATACGATAATTCCCTGGTTTCCAATGCCTTTGGCTTTTTGCGTTTGCCGTTGGAATTCAACCCCTATGACGCCGATGCCGATTGGGTGATTACCGGCATTCCCTTCGATATGGCCACCTCGGGCCGCTCCGGCGGCCGTCACGGCCCGGCGGCGATCCGCCAGGTTTCCACCAACCTGGCCTGGGAAGGCTGCCGCTGGCCGTGGGACTTCGACGTGCGCCAGCGTTTAAAGGTGGTCGACTGCGGCGACGTGGTGTTTGATTTCGGCGATGCGCAGGATCTGAGCGATAAGCTCCAGCAGCACGCGGAGCGTTTACTGGCGGCGGGCAAACGCCTGCTCTCGTTTGGCGGCGATCATTACGTCACGCTGCCTTTGCTGCGCGCGCATCATAAGCATTTCGGCAAAATGGCGCTGGTGCATTTCGACGCCCATACCGATACCTACAGCAACGGCAGCAAGTTCGATCACGGCACCATGTTCTACCATGCGCCCAACGAAGGCCTGATCGATCCCACCCGGTCGGTGCAGATCGGCATCCGTACCGAATACGATCGCGATAACGGCTTTACGGTGCTGGACGCGGGGCAGGTCAACGATCGCAGCGTCGACGATATCCTGGCCCAGGTCATACAGATTGTCGGCGATTTGCCGGTTTACCTGACCTTTGATATCGACTGCCTGGATCCGGCGTTCGCGCCCGGCACCGGCACGCCGGTGATCGGCGGCCTGAGCACCGATCGGGCGCTGAAGCTGCTGCGCGGCCTGCAGCCCCTGAATATCGTCGGCATGGATCTGGTGGAAGTGGCGCCGGCCTACGATCATTCGCAAATCACCGCCCTGGCGGCGGCCACGCTGGCGCTGGAAATGCTCTATATCCAGGCGGCCAAAAAACCGCGGTAACTCCGCGCTGACGGGCGCGCCCTCCCCGGGGTGCGCCGGACCGGGCGGCCATCCCGCCCTTTATTTGTCCGCCGCGATGCGATCGCGGATATGCTGCGCCCGCGCCTGCGACGTCGGATGGGAATCAAACATACTGCCGCCTTGCCCCTTTTCCATGCTGGCCAGCTTTTCAAAGCTGGTCACCAGCCCCTGCGGGTCGATATGACGTTTTTTCAGCAAATCAAAGGAATAGTCGTCCGCTTCGCTTTCCTGGCGCTGGGAAAACTGCGCGCCGATCAACGCCTGCCCAAGCTCGCCCAGCTGCGATTGCGATAACGCCGCCGTGACCCCGCCCACAGAGGCCGCGGCGGTGCGCGCCGCGGTGGTGGCATAGGCCAGCTGCATGGCCTTGCGGCTGTGCCCGAGCGCGACGTGGCCCATTTCATGGCCGACCACCGCCTCGACTTCATTATCCGTCATCAGATCCATCAGGCCGCTGTAGACGCGGATGCAGCCATTGGCCATGGCCCAGGCGTTGACGTCCTTGGTCAGGTAAACCTTATAGTCGGCCGGGGTGCCGGCGATATTATCCCCCAGCGCGGCGGCAACGGTCGCCAGGCGCTGGGCGTAGGGGCTGCCGGCGGGGGCGATTTGCGCCTTCTGGTCCATTTGCGCGCAGGATTCGGCGCTCAGCGCCTTGACCTGGCTATCGCTCAGGGTGGCCGCCACAAACGCCTGGCCGCCCGATTGCATCAGGGTGTTCTGGTCGAGATTTTCACAACCGCTCAGCAGCGTGATGGCGATAATGCTTAAGCCGGCCCAGGGCAGTACAGATAGGGTCATTATTTTGTTTTCCCATAAGATATTAAGAAAAATTGTGAGTCTGTTAACAGATTTTATGGCATGAATGATGGTGTTTTTTCCATCGCATCGTCGTGCCGTACGATCAGGGGATTATCCCCTATTTATCGCGCATTCCTGCATATACAATTATGACCTTTTTAGGGTACATTTATCGATATTTTCACAGTCTCTGAAGTTAAGTGATTGATTTTATGATGGCTTGGGCAACGAGACACTATTCAATCCGAAACGGAGTAATTCATGACATCCCGAAAAGAGCTGGCTAACGCCATCCGCGCGTTAAGCATGGACGCGGTGCAAAAAGCCAAATCCGGCCACCCCGGCGCCCCGATGGGCATGGCGGATATCGCCGAAGTGCTGTGGCGCGACTACCTCAACCATAATCCCACCAATCCCAAATGGGCCGACCGCGACCGCTTTATCCTCTCCAACGGTCACGGCTCCATGCTGCTTTACAGCCTGCTGCACTTGACCGGCTATAACCTGCCCATCGAGGAGCTGAAGAACTTCCGCCAGCTGCATTCCAAGACCCCGGGCCACCCGGAATACGGTTATACCGCCGGCGTGGAGACCACCACCGGGCCGCTGGGACAAGGCATCGCCAACGCGGTGGGCATGGCGATAGCCGAGCGCACCCTGGCGGCGCAGTTTAACCGTCCGGGCCATGACATCGTCGACCACCATACCTATGTGTTTATGGGCGACGGCTGCATGATGGAAGGCATCTCCCACGAGGTCTGCTCGCTGGCCGGCACCATGAAGCTCGGCAAGCTGACGGCGTTCTACGACGATAACGGCATATCCATCGACGGGCATGTGGAAGGCTGGTTCAGCGACGACACCGCCTCGCGTTTCGAAGCCTATGGCTGGCATGTGGTGCGCGGCGTCGACGGCCACGACAGCGCGGCGTTGAAAGCGGCGATTGATGAGGCGCGCGCGGTAACCGACCGGCCGTCGCTGCTGATGTGCAAGACGGTGATTGGTTTTGGCTCGCCGAACAAGGCCGGCTCCCATGAAGCGCACGGCGCGCCGCTGGGCGAGGCGGAAGTGGCCGCCACGCGCGTGCAGCTGGGCTGGAACTCTCCGGCGTTCGAGATCCCGCAGGATATCTATGCCCAATGGGATGCCAAAGAAGCCGGCGCGGCCAAAGAAGCCGCCTGGAACGATAAGTTCGCCGCCTACCGCAGCGCGTTCCCGGCGCTGGCGGCGGAATTCATCCGCCGCACCGAAGGCCGCCTGCCCGCCGACTGGCAGGCGAAGAGCCGGGCGTATATCGAAAAACTGCAGGCCAACCCGGCCAATATCGCCAGCCGTAAAGCCTCGCAGAACGCCCTGGACGCCTTTGGCCCGGATCTGCCGGAACTGCTGGGCGGTTCGGCCGACCTGGCGCCGAGCAACCTGACGCTCTGGGCGAAATCCGTCTCCCTGGGCGACGATAAGGCGGGTAATTATATTCACTACGGCGTACGCGAGTTCGGCATGACGGCGATCGCCAACGGTCTCGCGGTGCACGGCGGCTTCGTGCCCTACACCGCCACCTTCCTGATGTTCGTGGAGTATGCCCGCAACGCGGTGCGCATGGCGGCGCTGATGAAAATCCGCTCCATCTACGTGTATACCCATGACTCCATCGGGCTGGGCGAAGATGGCCCGACGCATCAGCCGGTGGAGCAGTTGGCGAGCCTGCGGCTGACGCCGAACATGCGCACCTGGCGCCCGTGCGATCAGGTGGAATCCGCCGTGGCCTGGCAGCAGGCGGTGGAGCATGCCACCGGTCCGAGCACCCTGGTGTTCTCACGCCAGAACCTGACGCAGCAGCCGCGCAGCGCGCAGCAGCTGGCCGATATCGCCCGCGGCGGTTATGTGCTGAAACACTGCGACGGCACGCCTGAGCTGCTGATTATCGCCACCGGTTCGGAAGTGTCGCTGGCCGTGTCGGCGTGGGAAACGCTAAGCGCCGAAGGCCGCCGGGTGCGGGTGGTGTCGCTGCCGTCGCCGGAGGTATTCGATCTGCAGGACGCGGCATACCGCGAAGCGGTGCTGCCGAAGGCGGTGAGCGCGCGGCTGGCCATCGAGGCCGGCATTGCCGATTACTGGTACAAGTATGTGGGCCTGAACGGCGCCGTCGTCGGCATGACCAGCTTTGGCGAATCCGCGCCGGCGGAGGAGCTGTTTACCCTGTTCGGCTTCACCGCCGAAAACGTGCTGGACAAGGCGCGCACGCTGCTGGCGTAGCCTGCTGGCCTCCTCGTCACGACGCTTAAAGGCACCTGCGGGTGCCTTTTTTTATTGGCGCGCCGGCGGGCGCGCTAAGCCCCCGCCGGCACGCCGCTATCCCGCTGGCCTCAGCCCGGGTTCATGGCGGCAAAGGTGGCGTCGTAGCGACCCTCCCGCTCGGCCCAGCGCCGGGCCCTGTCGCGCTCGACCAGCACTTCGCCCCGGGGGTGATCTCCCGAGGCCAGCAATTGCATGACCTCCGCTACATAAGCCGCGAGCGGAACCGCGCGCGGGTCGCGAGCCTGCCGATCGCCCGTGAGCCCGGTCTGTACGTAGGGCGGCGCCAGTTCCAGCACATCGATGGGAATATGGCGCAACTGATGGCGCAGCGATTGTAACCAGGAGTGCAGGAAGGCCTTGCTGGCGCAATACGTCGGGAAATCGGCGCGGGGCACGAAGGCTAGGTTGGAACTGGTGGCCATGATGACCGCGTCCGGCCGCCCTTGCAGCACCGGCAGAAACGCGGCGGTAACGCGCAGCACGCCCATGATATTGGTTTCCACGATGTCCCGGGCGTCGGAAACATCCCAGCCGGCCGCGGTCATGTCCTCCGCCCGCGAGATACCGGCGTTGGCGATAAGCACGTTGAGCTCAGGAAAGCGCGCGCGCACGTCGCCGGCGAGGCGGGACAAGGAGGCCGGATCGTTAAGATCGAGGGACATCCCGACCATGCCGGGCCTGCCCGCCGTGATTTCATCAAGCAGGGCCTGCCGGCGCCCCGTGACGACGACCTTATTGCCCAGGTCGTGGAAGGCATCGGCCAGCCCGCGGCCGATGCCGCTGGTGCCGCCGGTGATAAGGATAGTGTTGCCGGTCATTTTCATCATTCGTCGCTCCTGTATTGTATTGTGATCGTATGCTTATGGTCTGACCGCCTCCCGACTCACCCTGCAAATGGCGAGGCGGAGAACGGCCGGGGCGCAAACGCGTCCCCGCGTGATGGCGGGTTGCCCGCGCGGCCAGGGACTGAACACGACTGTCCGGAACAAATATAGAATCATGACGCACCGCGGGCGATCGGGCGAAATAAGGGGCGGTGACGGCAAGTAACGCCGGAAAGGCCAGAGCCAGGGTAATCGCGGGGGAATGCCCCGGCAAGACAGCGGTACGAGACAGGCGGACGAATGCGAAAAAAGGGGATGATGTCATGATAAAGCGCCTTTAGTGACCCCGAGACACTCCCTGCTGGGATCCTCTCGGCAAAGGACGCGTTGGATGACGGTAACGCCTACGACAGCGCCGTGCGGGCAACTGTGCGAACGATTATTACGTGTATGTGCCTTATCGTCAATATCTGAATTTTTCCCCGACAAATGCACAAAAAAAACACCGTTTTAACCGGCGGAAACGGATCTGCGTCACATATTTGGCAAAATTATTCCGCTGCTATCTAATTTTGATTATTCTAGCTGAAGCGTTTCAGTTGACGGTGGCGCCGGCGGTTTTATTCATCAGCGCCGCCTCCGCCAACCACGGGGCCCCAGGCAGTGATCACCCGCGTGGCTCCTGGCCGCGCGCTCATTTTGACCGCCGCCGGCCGGCGCGGAATTATCGCAAAAAGCGGCATGGGACGCATTTCGTGGTATAGTTGACTGTATAACATGCTCTACAATCATGACCGCTTTTCAACGTTATCCTCGGCCGTCCTGACGGACGGCGGCCTGCCACGGGGCGCGTGAGCACGAGACGCAACGTTTCCCCCAGGCCGGTATGTTAAAAAATAACGGTGATGAAACAAGGGCAGACAATAAACAGACACACGGCTGCGCCAATGGAGAGGTTCTCCCGCCAGGCGCAGACCGTAAGCGGCTTCTCGGCCGGCGGGCGACGATGCGCCTCCCGCCGTTCAGGCAATTTTCCAAGAATCAACAAGAGGGTTCACCATGGCTGTAATTAAGATGACCGATCTGGATCTGGCTGGTAAACGCGTGCTTATCCGTTCTGATCTGAACGTTCCGGTTAAAGACGGGAAAGTCACGTCCGACGCGCGCATCCGCGCGTCCCTGCCCACCATTGAAGCCGCCCTGAAACAAGGCGCGAGCGTCATGGTGACGTCCCATCTTGGTCGTCCGACCGAAGGCGAATACAACGAAGAGTTTTCTTTGCTGCCGGTAGTGAATTACCTGAAGGAACATATGTCCGCGCCGGTACGTCTGGCCAAGGATTATCTGGACGGCCTGGAAATCAAGCCGGGCGAGCTGGTGGTGCTGGAAAACGTCCGCTTTAACAAAGGCGAAAAGAAAGACGACGAAACCCTGGCGAAAAAATACGCCGCACTGTGCGATATCTATGTCATGGACGCCTTCGGCACCGCGCACCGCGCCCAGGCCTCTACCCATGGCGTGGGAAAATTCGCGCCTATCGCCTGCGCCGGCCCGCTGCTGTCCAATGAACTTGAAGCGCTGGGCAAGGCTCTTGGCAACCCGGCGCGCCCGATGGTGGCCATTGTCGGCGGATCCAAGGTGTCGACGAAACTGACCGTGCTGGACTCCCTGTCCAAAATTGCCGATCAGCTGATTGTCGGCGGCGGCATCGCCAATACCTTTATCGCCGCCCAGGGCCACAACGTGGGCAAATCCCTGTACGAAGCCGATTTGATTCCTGAAGCGAAGCGCCTGCTGCAGACCTGCCAGATCCCGGTTCCGACCGATGTCCGCGTCGCCACCGAATTCTCGGAAACCGCGCCGGCCACCCTGAAATCCGCCAGCGAGATCAAAGACAACGAGCAGGTGCTGGATTTGGGCGATGTGTCCGCGCAGCAGCTGGCCGATATCCTGAAAAAAGCCAAGACCATTTTGTGGAACGGCCCGGTGGGCGTGTTCGAGTTCCCTAACTTCCGCAAAGGCACCGAAATCGTGGCCAACGCCATTGCCGACAGCGACGCGTTTTCCATCGCCGGCGGCGGCGACACCCTGGCCGCCATCGACCTGTTTGGCATCGCGGACAAAATTTCTTATATTTCCACCGGCGGCGGCGCGTTCCTTGAGTTCGTGGAAGGCAAAAAACTGCCGGCCGTGGTTATGCTTGAAGAGCGCGCAAAACAATAACGCATTAGCGAGCCGGGCGCGGCATCACGGCGCCCGCAAACATCGTTGCGAATGCAGGCTAGGGCAACGGTATTTGATTCCCTCCATCAATGGCCTACAGAACAGGACAAAGCAATATGTCTAAGATTTTTGATTTTGTAAAACCAGGCGTCATCACCGGTGACGACGTACAAAAAGTATTTGCCGTGGCGAAGGAAAACCACTTTGCCCTGCCCGCCGTTAACTGCGTAGGCACGGATTCCATTAACGCCGCGCTGGAAGCCGCCGCGAAGGTACGCGCGCCGATTATCGTTCAGTTCTCCAACGGCGGCGCGGCTTTTATCGCCGGTAAAGGCCTGAAGGTCGAAGGCCAGACTGCCGCGGTTCTCGGCGCTATCGCCGGCGCGCTGCATGTCCATCATATGGCGGAGCATTACGGCGTGCCGGTTATCCTGCATACCGACCATTGCGCCAAAAAACTGCTGCCCTGGCTTGACGGCCTGTTGGACGCGGGTGAAAAACATTACGCCGCCACCGGCAAACCGCTGTTCTCCTCGCATATGATCGATCTGTCCGAAGAGCCGCTGGAAGAAAACATTGAAATCAGCGGCAAGTACCTGGCCCGCATGGCCAAGCTGGACATGACGCTGGAAATCGAACTGGGCTGCACCGGTGGTGAAGAAGACGGCGTGGACAACAGCCATCTGGATAACTCCGCGCTGTATACCCAGCCGGAAGACGTGGCCTACGCGTATGAAAAGCTCAACGCCATCAGCCCGCGTTTCACCATCGCCGCCGCCTTCGGCAATGTGCATGGTGTTTACAAACCGGGCAACGTTAAGCTGACCCCGAAAATTCTGGATAACTCGCAGAAATTCGTTTCGGAAAAATTCGGCCTGCCGGCTAACTCCCTGAACCTGGTGTTCCACGGCGGCTCGGGCTCGACTCCGGAAGAAATTAAAGAAGCGGTGAGCTACGGCGTCGTGAAAATGAACATCGATACCGATACCCAATGGGCAACCTGGGAAGGTATCCTGAAGTATTACCACAAGAATGCCGGCTACCTGGAAACCCAGCTGGGCAACCCGGAAGGCGACGACAAACCGAACAAGAAATTCTACGATCCGCGTGCCTGGCTGCGTGCCGGACAGGTCTCCATGGCTACCCGCCTGGAACTGGCGTTTCAGGAATTGAATGCGATAGACGTGCTGTAATTTTTCCGCCGTCATTGCCCTTCTCTAAAGGCCTCCCGCGTGGAGGCCTTTAACGTTATGATAAGGCGCATTATTTTCGGCCGTTTTTCCACCTGACGTTGGC
Source organism: Sodalis sp. C49 (assembly GCF_046352915.1). Taxonomy (NCBI): domain Bacteria; kingdom Pseudomonadati; phylum Pseudomonadota; class Gammaproteobacteria; order Enterobacterales; family Bruguierivoracaceae; genus Sodalis; species Sodalis sp. C49. Next base: position 4,599,716 of record NZ_CP163303.1, read on the forward strand.
AGTCATCCGATTATTGGTTACGCTTAAAAGGCTCCGTTGTTGCCGGCACGTCAGCGCCGGCAGGTTTTTTTTTGCAATACACCAGAGTGGGATGACCTAAATGGAAGATCTAAACGTAGTCGATAAAATCAATGACGCCGGCAGCTGGCTGGTCAATAACCAGCAATTATTAATCCATTACGCGGTGAACATCGTCGCCGCCATTATCATTCTGATCGTCGGGATGCTGGTTGCGGGCGTCATTTCGCGCACCCTCAACAAACTGATGAGAACGCGCCACATCGATATTACCGTGGCGGACTTTCTCTCCGCCATTGTCCGTTACGGCATCATCATTTTCACCATTATCGCGGCCCTGGGGCGCATCGGCGTGCAGACCGCGTCGGTGATTGCGGTTATCGGCGCCGCCGGCCTGGCGGTAGGCCTGGCGCTGCAAGGCTCGCTGTCCAATTTCGCCGCCGGCGTGCTGCTGGTGACCTTCCGCCATTTTCGCGCCGGGGAGTATGTCGATTTCGCCGGCACCGCCGGCACCGTGCTGGTGGTGCAGATCTTTTCCACCACGCTGCGCACCTTCGACGGCAAAATGATCGTGGTGCCCAACAGCAAGATCCTGTCCGGCAATATCACCAACTTCTCGCGGGAACCCAACCGGCTGATCGATTTGATTATCAGCGTGAGCTACGACGCCGATATCGAACAGGTGAAAAGCCTGCTGACCGATATTATCGCCGCCGACAGCCGCGTGCTGAAAGATAAGGGTATTACCGTGCGCCTCAACGCCCTGGGGGCCTCGTCGCTCGATTTTATGGTCCGCGCCTGGGTACCGCGGGATGCGCTGCAAAACGCCACCTTCGACCTGCTGGAAAGCTTTAAACGCGCCCTTGACGAGCACCAGATCGGCATTCCCTATCCGCAAATGGATGTGCATATGTATCGCGCGCCCAAGCCCAAATCCGAGGCGGCGGCCGAGGGCGGCCATTCGCCCGCGGCCCCGGCTGCGCCGCGGCAACCCTCCTGAGAGGCCTTGCCGCTAAACCCGCCGGCGCGGCGGGTTGTCACGCCATGCCGGCGGTCAGCCTTGCACGCTGACGCACAGGTGATCAGATTATAAGCAATGCTAATGCAAGATTAATTTATTCCATTTCAACTGATATCCGCTTCTGATTACACTAGCGCTACTTTTTATTGGCAGCAGGCGGTGAGCGACGTGTGGGTTATTTTTATGCAGGGTTTTGCGTTGGGCATGGCGACCATTGTGCCCCTTGGGCCGCAGAATATCCTGGTGATGAACCAGGGCATACGGCGGCAATATCATTTGCTGATCGCCACTTTGTGCCTGTTAAGCGATATGGCGCTGATTATCGCCGGCGTTTTTGGCAGCAGCGCGCTGCTGTCGCAGTCGCCCATATTGTTGCGGGGCGTGACCCTGGCGGGGGTGGCGTTTTTGGCGGTGTATGGCTTTTGCGCGCTGAAAAACGCCTGGCGCGGGGAAGGGGATGACCGCGCCGGTGTCCCGGGCGAGGTCTTCCGCCCGTCGCGGCGGCGCATTATCCTTACCATGCTGGCGGTGACCTGGCTCAATCCCCACGTTTACCTGGATACGCTGGTGGTGCTGGGCAGTATCGGCGGGCAACTGGAGCCGGCGGCGCGGCGCTGGTTCGCCGGCGGCACCATCGGCGCGTCCCTGGTATGGTTCTACGGCCTGGCCATGCTGTCGGCGCGTCTGGCCCCCTGGCTTAACCGCGGCCGGGTGCAGCGCGGGATCCAGTTATTCGTCGGCGTGGTGATGTGGCTGGTGGCGCTGCAGTTGGCGCGCCAGGCCTGGCAGATGTTTACCGCGCAGCCGGTGTAGTGCCCGGGGCGTGGCGCTGCATGAGATTGCGAACTTATCCTATATTTTAACGCAACGGCAACGATTATGCTGGGTGCCGATAATCACATAACGGTAAATAAGCGCAAAGGGCGTTGTTTTTAGATGAAAATGCGCAATCATAGGCGGTATTTTCATTTATATTCAGCGCATTTTGCCGCACAGGAGACGTCATGAAGGTCAAAGCATTGCTGTTAACCACCCTGTTGGGATTAGGATCGTTTACGACCCAGGCGCTGGCCGCCGAGCTTCCCGCCGGGCCGCATGTGATCACCTCCGGCACGTCAAGTGTCGAGGCGACGCCGGATATCGCCACCCTGACCATCGAAGTGTCGATTTCCTCGAAAGACGCCGCCGACGCCAAAAAACAGGTGGACGCGCGCGTGGCGCAATATTTTGATTTTCTGAATAAAAATGGCATTGAAAATAAAGATATCGACGCCGCGAACCTGCGCACCCAGCCGGAATATGATTTTTTAAAGACCGGGGAATCGGTGCTGAAAGGCTATCGCGCCGTGCGCCAGGTGCAGGTCACGCTACGCCAGCTTGATAAGCTCAATGAACTGCTGGACGGCGCGCTGAAATCCGGCCTGAATGAAATCCGCTCCGTCGAGCTGGGCGTGGCTAATCCGGACGCCTACCGCGATCGGGCGCGCAACAAGGCGATTGAAAACGCCACTTCCCAGGCCCGTTCGCTGGCGGAAGGCTTTAAAGCTACCCTGGGGCCGATTTTCAGCATCCGTTACCATGTGGCGAACTACCAGCCGGTGCCGGTGGCGCGGATGTTTAAGACCAACGAGGCCATGTCGCAGACCGATGCGGCCCAGACCTATGTCCAGCAGGCGATCCATTTTGACGATCAGGTGGATGTCGTGTTCGAGCTGCAACGCCAGCCCTAGGCGGCGGGTGTGGCCGATGCGTCCCACTGCGGGGCGCGCCGGCGCTGTGCGGCCCTCAGGCCTGGCGCAAGACCTGCCGGCCATGGGAGAGCAGGGCGTCGGTCACTTTGCGCATCATGCGGCTTTCCGGCGCAAACCGATGCCAGAACAGCATGCGGCGCTGGTACAGGCCCGGCGTCAGGTCTATCAGTTCGCCCGTCGCCAGCTCCCGTTCGATTTGCAGATGCGGGATCATGCAGCAGGTCGTGCCCTGGCGCGCCAGCTGCACGAAGGCTTCCGATGAGTTGACGATATGGCAGGGCACGCTGCCCGGCGGCAGGTCAAAGTTCTGCTGCAAAAACGCCTGGTGCATATCGTCCAGATGGTCAAACGCCACCGCCGGCGCTTTCAGCAGCGCGCTGCGCGTCACGCCGTGGGGGAAATAACGATCGGCAAAAGGCTGGGATGCCACGAACAGATAATCCAGGGCGCCCAGTTGATCCACCAGGCAGCTCGGCAGCGGCTGGGGCTGGATACTGACCGCGCCCACCACTTCGCCGCGCCTTAGCCTTTCCTGGGTACGCGTTTCATCTTCCACCTGTAAATTAAGGCGGATAGGCGAATCGGTCAGCACCGGTTTCAGCGCCGGCAGCAGCCAGGTCGCCAGGCTGTCGGCATTCACCGCCAGCGACAGCAGCAGCGGCGTGTCGCTGCCGTTATCGGTGCCCAGCCATTCGTCCTCCAGCAATTCCACCTGATGCAGCAAGGCCAGCAGCTTTTGCCCTTGTTCGGTGGGCCGTGGGGGAATGGTACGCACCAGCAGCGGCTGGCCGAACAGGTTTTCCAGTTGTTTTATGCGCTGCGATACCGCGGATTGGGTGATACATAATTTTTGCGCGGCGCGTTCAAAACCCCGTTCCCGTATCACGGCGTCAAGCGCCTGCAGCGTCCGATAGTCCGGGCGTTTCATTCTTTATCCCCTGCGTCGATATCTCTGTGCATCAATAGGTACTTTTTGGTCACCGGTTTTCACTATGCCATAGATTGACCCGGTTGCGGACGCAAAATTTTAGCCGTGTCAGGCGCGGGCATCCGGGATGCGGCGGGTTGTGGCGGAATTCACGCCATCGGCGATGATATTGTTTTATAATACCGCCCACTTTCCGTAGCCAAGGCTTAATTATTTATGACGCAGGATGAACTGAAAAAGGCGGTGGGCTGGTCGGCATTGAAGTATGTGAAACCGGGCACGATCGTCGGCGTCGGCACCGGGTCCACCGCCGCGCATTTTATCGATGCCCTGGGCAGCATCAGGAATCAAATCGAAGGGGCGGTCTCCAGTTCGGACGCTTCTTCGGCCAAGCTGAAGAGCCTCGGTATCCCGCTGCTGGATCTCAACAGCGTCGACGTGCTGGACATCTATGTCGACGGCGCCGATGAAATCAACGGCCAGATGCAGATGATCAAAGGCGGCGGGGCGGCCCTGACGCGCGAAAAAATCATCGCGGCGGTCGCGCGTAAATTTATCTGTATCGTCGATGGATCCAAACGGGTGGACGTCCTGGGCAATTTTCCCCTGCCGGTGGAAGTGATCCCGATGGCGCGCGCCTATGTGGCGCGCGAGCTGGTGAAACTGGGCGGATTGCCGGAGTACCGCCAGGGCGTGGTAACCGATAACGGCAATATTATCCTGGACGTGCGCAACCTGCGCATCCTGGACGCGGTGGCCCTGGAAGACAAAATCAACAGCCTGCCCGGCGTGGTGACCGTGGGCCTGTTTGCCCGGCGCGGCGCGGATGTGGCGCTGATCGGCACCGCCGGGGGCGTTCAGGTTATCGAGTAACGGGCCGGTTTTACCGCCGCCCGGCGCCGCCGCCGGCTTTCCACGCCGGCGGCGGTGGATGTTAATTTTGTTTACATAGCATCTTTTATCGCCGCAGGTGAAATTCAGTGATAAATGTCACATTTATGCCATCGGCCTGCTATATATATGACGCTTCTCCACCAGACCAGAGGATTTATCCATAGCAATCGCTTATGGCTGCGTCTTATGCTGTCTTAAGGATAAACGGCCCTGTTGCCGCCACGGTAATTTTTGTTATTTTGTCCGGGTGCTGTGTGTTGCAGTCGCATCTGAAGTCTCAAAAAGGGTCGGGAAATGGCAAAAGTATCGCTGGAAAAAGATAAGATTAAGTTTCTGTTGGTCGAAGGTGTTCACCCCAGCGCGGTGGATAACCTGAAACGCGCCGGTTATACCAATATTGAATACCATAAGGGCGCGCTGGATTCCGCGGCACTGAAAGCCTCCGTGCGCGACGCGCACTTTATCGGCATCCGATCCCGTACCCACCTGACGGAAGACATCTTTGCCGCGGCGGAAAAACTCGTTGCCGTCGGCTGCTTTTGTATCGGCACCAATCAGGTCGATCTGAAAGCCGCGCTGAAAAAAGGCGTGCCGGTATTCAATGCGCCTTTTTCCAATACCCGCTCCGTGGCGGAATTGGTGCTCGGCGAAATGCTGCTGATGATACGCGGCGTCCCGGAGGCCAACGCCAAGGCGCACCGCGGCCAGTGGAACAAGCAGGCGAGCGGCAGCTATGAAGCGCGCGGCAAGAAACTGGGTATCATCGGTTACGGCCATATCGGCACCCAGCTGAGTATCCTGGCGGAAGGCCTGGGGATGCAGGTGTTCTATTACGATATCGAGAGCAAACTGTCCCTGGGCAACGCGCGCCAGGTGGATTCGCTGCCTGAGCTGCTGGGTATGTGCGACGTGGTCTCCCTGCATGTGCCGGATACCCAGTCCACCCGCAATATGATGGGCAAGGACGAATTCGGCCATATGAAACCGGGGTCGCTGTTTATCAACGCCTCGCGCGGTACGGTGGTGGATATCCCGGCCCTGTGCGACGCCCTGGCCAGTAAACATATCGCCGGCGCCGCCGTGGACGTGTTCCCCGAAGAGCCCGCCACCAACAGCGATCCGTTCAACTCGCCGCTGTGTGAATTCGATAATGTGATCTTGACGCCGCATATCGGCGGCTCCACCGAGGAAGCGCAGGAAAATATCGGCGTGGAGGTGGCGGGCAAACTGGCCAAATACTCCGATAACGGCTCGACCCTGTCGGCGGTCAATTTCCCGGAAGTCTCGCTGCCGGAACATGGCGATAACGTCAGCCGTTTACTGCATATCCATGAAAACCGTCCCGGGATCCTGACCCGCATCAACCAGATTTTTGCCGAGCAAAGCATCAATATCGCCGCCCAGTATCTGCAAACCACGCCCGAAATCGGTTATGTGGTCATTGATGTGGAAACCGATACCGAAAATACCGCCCTACAGCTGCTGAAGGCGATACCCGGCACTATCCGCGCCCGCCTGCTGTACTGATAGCTGCGCGCCTGACGTGGTCGACCCCAGCCCCGGCTTAGCAAGCCGGGGCTTTTTTATGGGTACCGCCAGCTTACCGCGCACGCCGGGTACACCACCGGGCCAAGGGCTGCCATCCGTCCCCGGCGGTTTACCAGCGCCAGTGCCGCGACGGGGTAACAATTTCCGGCAACGGGATATCCCAGGGCTCCGCCGGTATGGCGTCCACCTGCTGGCAATCGTGGGCCAGCCCGATGGGGTAGAAGCCGGCGCCGCGCCGCCAGTGCCGCAGGGTGCGATCGTAAAAGCCGCCGCCCATGCCCAGGCGCTGGCCCCGGGCATCAAAGGCCACCAGCGGGGTAAACAGGATATCGAGATGCCGCGCCGGCAAGAGTTGGGTCACGTCCAGCCGCGGCTCGCTGATATGCAGGCGGTTCAGCACCAGCGGCGTATCGGGCCTGTAGCGCAGGAACAACAGGTGGCCCGGGCTGAAAGGGTGCAGCACCGGCAAATAAACGCGCTGGTCGCGTTGCCAGAGCGCCTCAATAAGCGGCCGGGTATCCAGCTCGCCGTCAAACGATAAAAACAGCGCCAGGCTGCGGGCCGCGGTAACCCGCGGGTCGGCCAGCAGGGTTTTGACCAGCGCCGCGGCCGCAGCGGCCTGTTCGCCCGGGGTGAGCCGGCGGCGTTGCCGGCGGATATGGTTGCGGATACTTTGCCGCTGCAGGGACGTTTCGGGCGACTGGGTCATGGCTGATTACGCGCTATACCGGAAAAAGAAGGTAATAAAGTATGTCATAAAGACGGTCCGGGGGGATGTCATAACGTACGCGGATAAAGAAATCGGGTCTGAAAAAACGCTGTCGGGGAATAGAGTGTGGCGGGGGGAAGCCTGATACGCCGTGCCGAGAGCCGTACCAAGCCGCGCCGCTGACGCGCGCGTCCGCTGCTGATGCAAACCGACGCTACGCTATAAAGGGATCTCCGAGATGCCGCCGCAGGCTGTAACCCTTGAACCCATGGTTCAAGGTGAACGCAGCGTTATAACCTTAAGGCTTCTCGGACGAACCGAGCTTGCGCACCAGTTACAGATCGCCACATTCTTGTGGTAAAAATTATCGGCTCAGGGGACGGGCCCGCTGGCGAACACCTCAGAGAAATTTTGTATTCCTGTTCCGCGGGATTTTCCCGGCGGCTATCGTTACTCGAACTGCGTGCCTGGTCGCTCGGAGATACGGCCCTGTTCTACCAGTGCCTGCTCAATCGTCTGCTGCAGTAACCGGATCCGCTGTTCCATGTTGGCGGCGTAATCACGGGTTTTAACTCTTTCCTGCGCCAGTTCGTGGCATACGTTCAGTGCCGCGATAAAAACAAGCTGTTCTGTATTGGTGACTCTAGTGCGAACTTTGAGATCTTGCAACCGCTGATTAAGATCTTCCGCCGCCTGGTTCAACGCTTCTTGTTGTTCCGGCGGGCAATTTACCCTTAACGTGCGGCCAAAAATTTGAATATCTACCGGTTGTGCGGACATACCACCTTCCTGCTTTGTTACCGCGCCGACGCCAGGCCACTCCCGTTTCACCATTGCGGGAGCACAGGGCGGGCGCAACTATACTCTATATCCATGCGCTATATCAAACAGAAGAATCCATATAAAACAGAAGATACACGCCCTTTCTGGTATAGCTACGGACCTTGGTGGTAGCATAACACGAACTTATCCTGCCAACGACGATGAAAGCGCATGTCTATACAAAATACCTTTCCCGACTACGATAACCTGACCCAACTGCTTAACCAACAGGCCGTGGCGCTGACGCCGGCGGAAATGCATGGTTTGATAAGCGGCATGCTGTGCGGCGGCAACAAGGATCACAGTTGGCAGACGCTGGTGCACGAGCTGACCAACGAGGGCATGGCCTTTTCCCAGACCCTGGCCGACCCGCTGCGCCAGCTGCACGAAGCCACCGCGCAAACCCTGGACGACGAGGAGTTTATGTTTCAGCTGCTGCTGCCCGACGACGACCGCGCCACGGTATTCGAGCGCGTGGACGCGCTGGCCGGCTGGGTAAATCATTTCCTGCTGGGGCTGGGCGTGATGCAGCCGCAGCTGGATAAAATCAAGGGCGAGCTAAAGGAAGCCATCGACGATCTGCGCAATATCGGCCAGCTCGGCTATGACGAAGATGAAGATCAGGAAGAGCTGGCGCAGTCGCTGGAGGAAGTCGTTGAATACGTGCGTATGGCCGCCATTCTTTGCCATAATGGATTTACCCGCTCGGAGCACGCCGGCCCGCTGGAAAAGCCAAAGCCGACGCTGCACTGATCGCCGCAACCGGCAGCACCGCCCGTTGAATTGTTGAGAGTATGGCAAGGCAGGAGAGAGTGATGACATCACAAGAATTTTTACGCCGCCGGCAGGCATTGTTGGCCAACATGGCTCCGGCCAGCGCCGCCGTCATTTTTGCGGCGCCGGAGGCGACGCGCAGCGCCGACAGTGAATATCCCTATCGCCAGAATAGCGACTTCTGGTATTTCACCGGGTTCAACGAACCGGAGGCGGCGCTGGTGCTTATCAAAAGCGACGCGACCCATTCGCACAGCGTGCTGTTCAACCGGGTGCGCGATCCCGGCGCCGAGACCTGGTTCGGCCGCCGCCTGGGCCAGGAGGCCGCCCCGGCCAGACTTGCCGTGGACCGGGCCTTGCCGTGGGACGAAATCAATCATCAGTTGCACCTGCTGCTGAACGGACTGGATGTGGTCTATCACGCCCAGGGACAATACGCCTTTGCCGATACCCTGGTGTTTAACGCCCTCGATACCCTGCGCCGCGGCTACCGTCAGCATTTGCGCGCGCCCGCCACGCTTACCGACTGGCGCCCCTGGGTGCACGATTTCAGGCTGGTTAAATCGGCGGAGGAGCTGGCGGTCATGCGCCGCGCCGGCGAAATCACCGCGCTCGGGCATACCCGCGCCATGCGGGCCTGTCGTCCGGGGCAGTATGAATACCAGCTGGAAGGCGAAATCCTGCATGAATTCAACCGGCACGGCGCCCGCTATCCTTCCTACAATACCATCGTCGGCAGCGGCGAAAACGGCTGTATTCTGCACTACACCGAAAACGAGGCGCAGATGCGCGACGGCGATCTGGTGCTTATCGACGCCGGCTGTGAATACCAGGGGTATGCCGGCGATATCACCCGCACCTTCCCGGTGAACGGCAAGTTCAGCCCCGAGCAGCGGGCGGTGTACGACATAGTGCTGGCGATGCTGGAGAAATCCCTGGCGTTGTACCGGCCGGGCACCAGTATCCGCGAAGTCAATGAACAGGCGGTGCGGGTTATGGTCTCCGGGCTGGTGGCGCTGGGCGTAATGAAGGGCGACGTGGACGGGCTTATCGCCGCCCAGGCCCACCGGCAGTTCTTTATGCACGGCTTAAGCCATTGGCTGGGGCTGGATGTGCACGACGTCGGCGACTACGGCACCCCGGAGCGGGGCAGGACCCTGGAGCCGGGCATGGTGCTGACCATCGAGCCGGGCATTTATATCGCCGCGGACGCGGATGTGCCGCCGCAATATCGCGGCATCGGCATCCGCATCGAGGACAATATCGTTATCACCGAACAGGGCAACGACAACCTCACCGCATCGGTGGTCAAGGACCCGGATGCCATCGAAGCGCTGATGGCGGCGGCGCGCTAGCCTATGTCGGTGATCATTATCGGCGGCGGCATGGCCGGCGCCACCCTGGCGCTGGCCTTGTCCCGCCTGACCGGCGGGCGGCTGGAGATCGATTTGGTGGAAGCGGCCGCGCCGGAAAGCCGGCGCCATCCCGGTTATGACGCCCGCGCCATCGCCCTGGCCCAGGGCACCAGCCAGCAATTAACCGCCATCGGTGTCTGGCCTTCGCTGATGTCCTGCGCCACGCCCATCACCCGTGTCGAGGTCAGCGATAGCGGCTATCCGGGTAAAGTCTCGCTGTCCGCGCGCGATTACCGCGTACCCGCGCTGGGTTATGTGGTGGAGCTGTACGACGCCGGGCAGCGTTTATTTGCCCTGCTGCGCCAGGCGCCGGGGGTAAGGCTGCACTGCCCCGCGACGCTTACGGATATTACCCGCCGCCAGGACGATATCCTGGCGCGGCTTGACAACGGGACGGAGCTGACCGGCTCGCTGCTGGTGGCGGCGGACGGTTCGCACTCGCAGGCGGCGCGCCATTGCCATATGCAGTGGCGCCAGGAGGACTATGGGCAACTGGCGATTATCGCCAATGTCACCACCGCTGAGGCGCATCAGGGCCGGGCTTATGAGCGTTTTACCGAACATGGGCCGCTGGCCATGCTGCCCATGTCGCAGGGGCGCAGCGCGCTGGTGTGGTGCCTGCCGCAGTCCATGCGCCAGGAAATCACCGGCTGGAGCGAAAGCCGGTTTATCGACGCGCTGCAAGCCGCCTTCGGCTGGCGGCTCGGGCGTATTACCGCCTGCGGGCAGCGGCAGTGTTACCCGCTGCAGCTGCGCACCGCCACGCGCCAGGTAAGCCATCGGCTGGCGCTGGTGGGCAACGCGGCGCAAACCCTGCATCCTATTGCCGGCCAGGGGTTCAACCTGGGCTTGCGTGACGTGATGACCCTGGCGGAAACCCTGGCCGAGGCCCTGGCGCGGGGCGAGGACCCTGGCGCCTACGCCACCCTGCAGCGCTATCAGCAGCGCCGCCTGCCCGATAAGGACCGCACGGTCGGCATTACCGACGGCCTGATACATTTGTTTGCCAACCGGCATCCGCCGCTGGTGGTGGCGCGTAACCTGGGTCTTGCCGCCATGGCCGCTTCGCCGGGGCTGCGCGCCGCGCTGGCGCGGCAAACCCTGGGCTGGGTGGCGCGTTAGCACCCTTACGCTGGTTCCCGGTCTTTAAAAGGATATTACAGTTATGCAAGCATTTGACGTGGTCATCAACGGCGGCGGCATGGTCGGCCTGGCGCTGGCCTGCGGACTCCAGGGCAGCGGCATGCGCGTGGCCGTGCTGGAACAACAGGCGCCGGAGCCGGTGCCGCCGGCCGATAACCCCGCGCTGCGGGTATCGGCCATCAACGCCGCCAGCCAGCGCCTGCTGGAACACCTGCAGGTCTGGGACGATATCGTCGCGCTGCGCGCCAATCCCTACCAGGGCATGCAGGTCTGGGACAACGACGGCTTCGGCAATATCGCCTTTGACGGTAAACAGCTGGGCTACGCCCATCTGGGCCATATCGTCGAGAACCCGGTTATCCACCAGGCGCTGTGGCGCCGGGCCGGGCAGCTGTCCGACGTGACGCTGCTGTGCCCGCGCGCGCCGCGCCAGATTGCCTGGGGCGAGAACGAAGCGTTTATCACCCTCGACGACGGCGGCATGCTGACCGCCCGGCTGGTGGTGGGCGCGGACGGCGCCAACTCCTGGCTGCGCCGCTACGCCGATATTCCGCTGACTTTCTGGGATTACCAGCATCACGCACTAGTGGCCACCGTGCGTACCGAACATCCGCACGGCGGCATTGCGCGCCAGGCCTTTCACGGCGACGGCATCCTGGCGTTCCTGCCGCTGAGCGATCCGCATCTTTGCTCCATCGTCTGGTCCCTGCCGCCCGAGATGGCGCAGTCGCTCCAAGAACAGGCGCCGGCCGGATTTAACGCGCAGCTGGCTGCGCACTTCAACCTGGCGCTGGGGTTATGCGAATTGCAAAGCGAACGGTTAACCTTTCCCCTGACCGCCCGCTATGCGCGGGATTTCGCCGCCCACCGCCTGGTGCTGGTGGGCGACGCGGCGCATACGGTCCATCCGCTGGCCGGGCAGGGGGTAAATCTCGGTTTTATGGACGTGGCGGAACTGCTGTCGGAGCTGCGCCGGCTGCAGCAGGCCGGCAAGGATATCGGCCATCATCCCTACCTGCGGCGCTATGAGCGCCGCCGCAAGCATAGCGCCGCCGTGATGCTGGCCGGCATGCAGGGGTTCCGCCAGTTGTTCGACGGCAATAACCCGCTGAAAAAATGGGTGCGCGACGCGGGACTGCGCCTGGCCGATACGGTACCCGGGGTCAAACCCCGGCTCATCCGCCAGGCCATGGGGTTAAACGATCTGCCTGCATGGCTGGAACCGGGCGCGGTTTGACTGAAATAAACTAATTTAACCCGCTATTTTGCATTATATTTTCTAATCCGATATCGGGAATAAAGTCTTTGCCCCTGACCAAAGTCAGGGTTTTTTGTTATCATATTTTGCTTTTGACGGCCGGCATTTATTGTTTGTGCGCCGTATTCGCCACTTTGCCAACATAACATGCTGATTCATGCCTATTCCCTCCGCCTGCGCCGCCCTGGCCGCAGGATAATTTAATTTATGGTTTCCCCCGGGATTCAGTGGTAACTTCTGGCAAAAGGTATCGTTTGCGCCGCCGGATTCGCTGTGGGCGTCGCGGCGTAAAATTCAATTTTACAGCTCCTGATTTGACGACAAAGAGGACGAGATGGCCCAGCTGACATCGTTGTATGAACAGCACATAGCGTGCGGCGCGAAAATGGTGGACTTCCATGGCTGGATGATGCCGCTGCACTATGGCTCCCAGCTGGAGGAGCATCACCAGGTGCGCCGCGACGCGGGCATGTTTGATGTGTCCCATATGACCATCATCGATTTAACGGGTCCGCGCACCCGCGAATACCTGCGCCACCTGCTGGCGAACGACGTGGCCAAGCTCACCGTGCCCGGCAAGGCGCTCTACAGCGGCATGCTGAACGCCTCAGGCGGCGTTATCGACGATCTGATCGTCTATTTCCTCGAAGAGACTTATTTTCGCCTGGTGGTGAATTCCGCCACCCGCGACAAAGACGTCACCTGGGTGACCGACCACGCGGCCCCCTACGGTGTGTCGGTACGGGTACGCGACGACCTGGCGCTGATTGCCGTACAGGGCCCGCGGGCGCAGGAGAAAGCGCGCACGCTGTTTACCCCCGCGCAGCAGGCGGCGGTGGCCGGGATGAAACCGTTCTTCGGCGTGCAGTCGGAGGATTTATTTATCGCCACCACCGGGTATACCGGCGAGGCGGGATTTGAAATTGCGCTGCCGAAAACCGAGGCGGAGTCCTTCTGGCGCAAACTGCTGGCGGCGGGCGTCAAACCCTGCGGCCTGGGCGCGCGCGATACGCTGCGCCTGGAAGCCGGCATGAACCTGTACGGCCAGGAAATGGATGAGCGTATTTCTCCCCTGGCGGCCAACATGGGCTGGACCATCGCCTGGCAGCCCGAGGATCGGGATTTTATCGGCCGCGAGGCGCTTGAAGCCCAGCGCCGCGCCGGCACCGACCAACTGGTCGGCCTGGTGATGACGGAAAAAGGTGTGCTGCGCAACGACCTGACGGTACACTTTACCGACGCCGACGGTAATATGAAAACGGGCGTGATAACCAGCGGTTCGTTCTCGCCCACCCTGGGTTTCAGCATTGCCCTGGCCCGCGTGCCCGCCGGTATCGGCGAGCACGCCATTGTATTAATCCGTAACCGCGAAATGCCGGTTAAGGTCACCAAACCTGGTTTTGTACGCGCCGGTAAACCGGTCGTTCAATAATTAACTTTGCAAGAGTGAGGAAGGCAATGAGCAATGTGCCGCAAGAACTAAAATATACCCCCTCCCACGAATGGGTGCGCAACGAAGGTAACGGCGTGTATACCGTCGGCATTACCGAACATGCCCAGGAACTGCTGGGCGATATGGTGTTTCTCGACCTGCCGGACGTCGGCACATCCTTCGCCGCCAGCGACGATTGCGCGGTAGCCGAATCAGTGAAAGCCGCCTCGGATATCTATGCGCCCATCGGCGGCGAGATCGTGGCGGTGAACGAAGAGCTGGAAGCGTCGCCGGAACTGGTGAACAGCGCGCCCTACACCGAGGGCTGGTTGTTCCAGATCAAGGCCGACGACGAAAGCGAGGTCGCCGGATTGCTTGACGCCGAGGCCTATGAGGCCACGCTCGACGAAGACGAATAACCACCGCCGAGACCCGGCCCCGCACGGTTAATTAGCCGTCCGGAGGCCAACAGGCGGGACAGGGCGTTGGAATACCGGCCCCTGTCCCTGCCGAGCACGTTGCCTTTCCCCGTCCCATGCCCGATGCAGGAATTGTTGTTTATGACCCAGACTCTCAGCCAGCTTGAACACCATGACGCTTTTATCAAGCGTCATATCGGCCCCAGCGCGCAGCAGCAGGCGCATATGCTGTCGGCTATCGGCGCCGCGACGCTCGACGCGTTGATTGGCCACATCGTCCCGGCCGACATCCAGCTGCCGGCGCCTCCGGCGGTCGGCGATGCGGCCACGGAATCCCAGGCGCTGGCGGAGCTCAGGGCCATGGCGGGTCTTAACCAGCGGTTTAAAACCTATATCGGCATGGGCTACAGCGCGGTGGTCACCCCGCCGGTGATCCTGCGCAACATGCTGGAAAACCCGGGCTGGTACACCGCCTATACGCCTTATCAGCCGGAGGTCGCCCAGGGGCGCCTTGAGGCCTTGCTGAATTTCCAGCAACTGACCCTCGACCTGACCGGGCTGGATATCGCCTCCGCCTCGCTGCTGGATGAAGCCACGGCGGCGGCGGAAGCCATGGCGCTGGCCAAGCGCGCCAGCAAGCTCAAACAGGCCAACGTGTTTTTTGTCGCCGACGATGTCCATCCGCAAACGCTGGACGTGGTGCGCACCCGCGCCGAGACCTTCGGTTTCGAGGTGATCACCGGCCCGGCCCCGCGCGCGCTGGAACAGCAGGGCGTCTTCGGCGTGCTGCTGCAACAGACGGGCACCACCGGCGAACTGCATGATTACCGCGCGCTGCTGGCCGAACTGAAAACCCGTCACATCATCAGCTGCGTGGCGGCCGATATGATGGCGCTGGTGCTGCTGGCGGCGCCGGGCGCGCAGGGGGCCGACGTGGTGTTCGGCTCTTCCCAGCGTTTCGGCGTGCCCATGGGCTACGGCGGCCCGCACGCGGCATTTTTCGCCGCCCGTGACGACGTCAAGCGCTCCATGCCGGGACGTATTATCGGCGTGTCCCGCGACGCGGCCGGCAGTACCGCCCTGCGCATGGCGATGCAAACCCGCGAGCAGCATATCCGCCGCGAAAAGGCCAACTCCAATATCTGCACCTCGCAGGTACTGCTGGCCAATATCGCCGGCCTGTACGCGGTCTACCACGG
Source organism: Sodalis sp. C49 (assembly GCF_046352915.1). Lineage (NCBI taxonomy): Bacteria > Pseudomonadati > Pseudomonadota > Gammaproteobacteria > Enterobacterales > Bruguierivoracaceae > Sodalis > Sodalis sp. C49. The sequence goes on from NZ_CP163303.1 coordinate 4,615,047, forward strand.
TCCGGAAGGATTGAAACGCATCGCCGCGCGCATCCATCGCCTGACCGCCATCCTGGCTTCCGGCCTGACGGCGGCGGGACTGACGCTGCGCCATGCCCGGTGGTTCGATACCCTCACCGTCAATGTGGCGGATAAAGACGCGGTGATAAGCCGCGCGCTGGCCCGCGGCATTAACCTGCGCGCCGACCTGGACGGGGCGGTGGGGATAACGCTTGATGAAACCACCGGCCGCGACGATCTTGCCGCGCTGTACGGCGTGGTGACCGGCGGCGACGCCGTGCTGGATATCGACGCCCTTGATCGCGCGGTCGGGGAGGTCATCCCGGCGGATCTGCTGCGCGCCACGCCCATCCTGACGCATCCGGTGTTTAACCGTTACCACAGCGAAACGGACATGATGCGTTATATGCATCAGCTGGAACGCAAGGATCTGGCGCTTAACCAGTCGATGATCCCGCTCGGCTCCTGCACCATGAAGCTGAACGCCGCCGCCGAGATGATCCCCATCACCTGGCCGGAGTTCGCCGAGCTGCATCCGTTTTGTCCCGTCGGGCAGGCGGCCGGCTACCAGCAGATGATCGCTCAACTCTCCCGCTGGCTGGTGCAGCTTACCGGCTATGACGCGCTGTGCATGCAGCCCAATTCGGGCGCGCAGGGAGAATACGCCGGCATGCTGGCCATACGCCGCTATCATGAGAGCCGCAACGAGGGCAACCGCCGTATCTGCCTGATCCCCAGCTCCGCCCACGGCACCAACCCGGCGTCCGCCCAGATGGCCGGCATGTCGGTCACCGTGGTGGCCTGCGATAAAAACGGCAATATCGATTTACACGATTTGCGCCGGAAAGCCGAACAGGCCGGCGATCAGTTGTCATGCATCATGGTGACCTACCCGTCGACCCACGGCGTATACGAAGAGACCATCCGCGAAGTCTGCCAAATCGTGCACCAGTTCGGCGGCCAGGTGTATCTGGACGGCGCCAATATGAACGCGCAGGTCGGCATCACCTCGCCGGGCTTTATCGGCGCCGACGTTTCGCACCTGAACCTGCATAAAACCTTCTGCATTCCCCACGGCGGCGGCGGCCCGGGCATGGGCCCCATCGGCGTGAAAGCGCATCTGGCGCCGTTTGTGCCGGGGCATGCCGTAGTACATATCGACGGCGTGCTGACGCGCCAGGGCGCGGTATCCGCCGCCCCGTTCGGCAGCGCCTCGATCCTGCCGATCAGCTGGATGTATATCCGCATGATGGGGGCCCAGGGACTCAAGCAGGCCAGCCAGGTGGCGATCCTGAACGCCAACTATATCGCCAGCCGGTTGCAGTCCGCGTTTCCGGTGCTGTATACCGGGCGCGACGGCCGCGTTGCCCATGAATGCATCCTGGACATCCGGCCGCTGAAGGAAGCGACCGGCATCAGCGAGATGGATATCGCCAAGCGCCTGATCGATTACGGTTTCCACGCCCCCACCATGTCTTTCCCGGTGGCGGGAACGCTGATGGTCGAGCCCACCGAATCCGAAAGCCAGGTGGAACTGGATCGCTTTATCGACGCGATGCTGGCCATCCGCGGTGAAATCGACCGGGTGGGCAGCGGCGAATGGCCGCTGGCGGACAATCCGCTGGTCAACGCGCCCCATATCGAGCGCGAGCTGACGGGCGAGTGGTCCCATCCCTACAGCCGGGAAACCGCGGCGTTTCCCGCGGGCTTCGGCAATAAATACTGGCCGAGCGTAAAACGCCTGGATGATGTGTACGGCGATCGCAATTTATTCTGCTCCTGCGTGCCGATCGACGATTATCAATAGGCGCTGACCGGCGCTGTCCCCGCTCGACGCGCCGGTATCGCACCGGGACGGGCGGGGGAGCGGGCTTGGCCGCATCCTACGCCTTTCCTGGAAAGCCCAGCCCACCCGGCGCCGGGCGGACGGCGATCGCCCCTGCGCTGACGCCCATTACCGCTGTTTTACCCCGCCTGCTGCGGCCGACAACACGTGTTGTTACATCATATCGTCTGATATTCGCCTGACTAAATGAACCACCTGAGCTATACGGAGGTCCGATAAGGATTATCCCTCGTCTGATATTACGAAGACATTAAAGATGGCCCGGCGGAGTGTGATTAAGTACGGGATGTGCTTATCCGCAGTCATTTATACTGAGAAAAATAGAATTAATGAGAAAGCTTCTGCAACTATCCCAACTGAAAATTTCCCTGTTTATCGCTTTTTATATCGGGATTATTCTTAACATACCCATTCTGATCCGCCGCTACCAGCAACTGCAATATAATAATGCCTTGTCGGTGGCTATCGAAGTGCTGGCATTGTTTTCACTGGTGTTTTTGTTGACCATGCTGCTCTCGCTGCTGGGCAAGACACTCTATCGCGTACTGGTCACCCTGGTGGTGGTCAGTTCGGTGGCCGCCAGTTATTACATGGTGCTGTACAACGTGGATATCGGCTACGGCATCCTGGCCGCCGTGATGACCACCGATGTGGACCTGTCAAAGGAATCGGTGGGTTACCACTTCTTTATCTGGGTTATCCTGGTCAGCCTGATCCCCCTGGCGCTGATTTGGCTGGCGCCGATGCCCGAAGCGGCGCTCAGGCGCAGCAACGTCAGGCATATTTCCAAAAAAGGGCTGCTGATCGTTACCGCCGCCCTGTGCTGCTGGCTGCCGCTGAAGCTGATGGGCCAGGTACAGGACCAGCACGATCGCGAGAATAACCGCACCATGGCCAGCTACGGCGGCGTGGTCGCCGGCTCCTACTCGCCGTCAAACTGGCTGTCGGCGCTCGGCATGCTGATCTACAGCTCCTATAGCCAGGCGGAGGACAGCCGCAAGCTGTACGATCCGGCGCAGCATTTTACGTATGTGGCGCCGAAGGATGTCAAGGATCTGTATGTGGTGTTTATCATCGGCGAGAGCGCGCGCCGCGACCATATGGGCGCCTACGGCTACCAGCGCGATAATACGCCCAACCTGGACAAGGAAAAGAACCTGGCGCTGCTGCAGGGCTACTCCTGCGATACGTCCACCAAGCTCTCCCTGCGCTGCATGTTTGTGCGCGAGGGCGGCGCGTCGGAAGCGCCGCAGCGCACCCTGAAAGAGATGAACGTCTTTTCCGTATTAAAAAAACAGGGCTTTAGCTCCGAGCTGTTTTCCATGCAGAGCGAGGCCTGGTTCTATAATAAGGTGATGGCCGACGACTATGCCCTGCGCGAAACCATCCAGGCGGAAAAACGCAACGCGGGCGAGCCGGTGGACGATATGGCGCTGGTGGACGAACTGCACGATTCCCTGGCGCGCCATCCCGACGGCAAGCACCTGATCGTGCTGCATACCAAGGGTTCCCATTATATGTATACGGAGCGTTATCCGCGCCAGTTCGCCCGTTACCAGCCGGAATGCCAGGGCATCGACGATGCCTGCTCCACCGAGGAACTGGTCAATTCCTATGACAACAGCCTGCTGTACACCGACTATTTCCTGAAACAGGTCTTCGATCAGCTGCGCGATCGTAACGCCATCGTGTTCTACGCCTCCGATCATGGGGAATCCATCGCGGAAAATATGCATTTCCACGGCACGCCGCGCGATCATGCGCCGATTGAACAACGCACCATCCCCATTATGGTCTGGGCCTCGGACGGCTTCCTGCGCGGGAGCGATCACCAGGCGGCGTTTAGCCGGCTGCGCGCCCTCGCGGCGGCCAAGACGCCGGTATTCCATGAAAAACTCTATGACAGTATCTTAGGCTGCATCGGCTTTACCTCCCCCGACGGCGGCATCGTCAAGCAGCGTAACTGGTGCCAGACGCCCTAGGCCGCGGCGTCCCGGTCAGAGATGGCCTTGGCGAGACGCCGGTGATGCCCGGGGATCTGATTTTTCAGTCATCACGCCCCATACCGGCACAAGGCACCCTGTGCCGGGTATGGCGGACACCCACGGTGTTGACATCGCGCCTGCTGCATGTCTACTCATTGTCGATACCTTTACCTATAAGGTTGTTATGCATACCCAGGCGGTTTTACAAAAATGGGGCAATAGCATTGCGCTGCGTTTATCCGGTAACCTTAAAACCATCCCGCATTTCGAAGCGGGGGATACGGTGGATATCGAGATGAGCGAGCAAGGATTAGTCACTCAAAAAGCCCATAAAAAACGGTTCCGGGAATCCGACCTGTTAATGGGACTTACCGCGTATACCGCCCATGCCGACGATCTGGCGGCGCCCATCGCTGGGGAGCTGGATTACTGATGTTTATTCCTGGACGCGGCGATATTTGCTGGCTGGATTTTGCACCAACAAAAGGGAAGGCGATTGGCAAGTATCGCCCGGCGCCAGCACCATGATAGCGTCGCCGCGCCCGGCGGATGCGCTCAGGCGGTGGCCGCGTGATTTTTGCGCCGGGCGATGCGATAGATCTGCGCCGCCACAAACAGCACGGCCTGGACGATAACGATACAGGGCCCGGTGGCGCCGTCGATATAAAAACTTATCAGCGTGCCGGTAACGCAGGAGAACACCGAGACCAGCACCGCCGCCAGCAGCATCCCGTCGAACCGGCGGGCGAGCAGGGAGGCGGTAATGCCGGGTGAAATCAGCATGGCGATCACCAGTATCACGCCCACCGCCTGCAGGGCGGCGACAATGGTCAGCGCCAGCAGGCATAACAGGCCATAATGCAGCGTCTTTACCGACAGGCCCAGCACCCGCGCCTGGGCCGGATCAAAACAATACAGCATCAGATCCCGGCGCTTGACCAGGATGACCAGGGATACCGCGCCGGCTATCAACACGACCTGCCACAGCTCCGCGGGCGTAATGCCCAGCACATTGCCGAACAGGATATGGCTAAGGTGCTGGTCGGTATCGATACGTGAAAACAGCACCAGGCCGAGGGCGAACATGCCCGAGAAGACAATGCCCATGACCGTGTCCTCCTTCACCCGGCAGTGGTCTTTGATATAACCGGTGCCCAGGGCGCATACGATACCCGATCCAAAGGCGCCGGCCACGATCGGCAGTCCGGCGATATAGGCCAGGATAATGCCCGGCAGCACCGCGTGGGAAATGGCGTCCCCCATCAGCGACCAGCCTTTGAGCACCAGGAAGCACGACAAGATGGCGCACACCACGCCGGTGGCGATGGCGGCGATAATCGCCCGTTGCATAAACGGGAAACCCAGTGGTTCGGCGACATAGGCGAGCAGGTAATCCAACCATGCCATCATCCGGCGCTCCGTCTATCTTTAGCCCGCGCCCGGCCACGCATCTTGGCGGCCAGCAGCCCGTGTTTCGGCGCCAGCAAAAACGCCAGCAGGAAAACCAGGGTTTGCAGGGTAACGATAACCCCGCCGGTGGCGCCGTTCAGGAAATAGCTCAGCCAGGCGCCGCAGGCGCTGGTCAGGGTGCCGATGATCACGGCGATTATGATAAGGCGCGGGAAGCGATCGGTCAGCAGGTACGCCGTGGCGCCGGGCGTTATCACCATGGCTATGACCAGGATGGCGCCGACCGTTTGCAGCGCGGCCACGGTACAGGCGCTCAACAGCGTGAAAAAAATAATTTTCAGGCGCAGCGGCGACAGGCCGATGGAGACGGCATGGCCCTCGTCAAAAAACGCCGCCAGCAGATCCTTCCAGATCACGCACAGCACGATAAAAGACACGCCGCTTATCACCTGCACCTGCAGGACATCCGCGTCGGCTATCCCGAGGATATTGCCGAAGATGATCGATTGCACGTTGACCGACGTGGGATTTAGCGAAACGATCAGTAGCCCGACGGCGAAAAAAGTGGTGAAGACAAAACCGATAATGGCGTCCTCGCGCAGCCGGGTATAATGGCGCACCAGCGTCATCACCAGCGCCGCCAGCATACCGGTCAGGAACGCGCCGGCGGCGATGGGCAAACCCAGCGCATATGCGCCCGCCACGCCCGGCACCACCGAGTGGGACAGCGCATCCCCCATCAGCGACCAGCCCTTGAGCATCAGGTAGGCCGAAAGAAAGGCGCAGACCCCGCCGACAATGCCGCTTACCCAAATGGCCTTGAGCATATAATCGTACTGAAACGGCTGTAGCAAGAGCGCCATCATCACGACACCCGCTTATCGGCGTCGACCGCGCGCAGTCCGGCCCGCGGCGCCCCGGCCGCCGCGATATCAAACTGGCGCAGCCTGCCGCCGAATACCCGCTCCAGGTTTTCCTGGGTAAAGGCGGCGGCGGTAGGGCCGGCGGCCAGTACCGTGCGGTTGATCATCACCACCCGGTCGCAAAATTCCGGCACGCTGGCCAGGTTATGGGTAGAGACCAGGATCAGATGGCCTTCGGCGCGCAGCGATTGCAGCAGCGCGATAATGGCATCTTCGGTCTGCACATCAATACCGGTAAACGGCTCGTCAAGGAGCATGACCCGTCCCTGCTGCGCCAGCGCCCGCGCCAGGAACACCCGTTTGCGCTGGCCGCCGGACAGTTCGCCAATCTGGCGCTGGCGGAATGCGCTCATGCCGACCCGCGCCAGCGCCCGGTCCACCTGGGCCTTATCCTCGGCGGAAGGGATGCGCAGGAAAGACATTTTGCCATAACGCCCCATCATCACGACATCCGCCACCAGCACCGGGAAATTCCAGTCCACTTCCTCGGTTTGCGGCACATAGGCAATCAGGTTTTTACGCAGCGCCTTCGCCACCGGCAGGTTATCCAGGGTAACCTTGCCGGAGGAAGGGCGCACCATGCCCATAATGCTTTTGAACAATGTCGATTTGCCGCTGCCGTTGATGCCGACCAGCGCGCAGATGGTGCCGCCGGTAAGCCGGAAGCTGGCGTTGCTGATGGCGGTATGGCCGTTATTGTAGGTGACCGTCACGTCGTCCACCCGGAGATCGGGCTGATAGCCGGTGTTGTTCATTGGCCGAACCCCCTGGCGATGGTATCCACCGTCACGTTAAGCAGGCTGAGGTAGTCGGGCACCGGCCCGCCGGCTGCCGACAGCGAATCGACATATAGCACGCCGCCGTAGCGCGCGCCGGTTTCCTTGGCGACCTGCCGGGCGGGTTTATCCGAGATGGTGCTTTCGCTGAACACCACCGGGACCTGCTGCTCCCGCACCAGATCGATCACCCGGCGCACCTGCTGGGGCGTGCCCTGCTCCTCGGCGTTGATCGGCCAAAGATAGGCTTCGCGCAGGGCGTAATCCCGCGCCAGGTAGCTGAAGGCGCCTTCGCTCGTCACCAGCACGCGCCGGGATTCGGGTATATTGGCCAGCCGGGCGCGCAGCGGGGCGTCGGTGGCGGCGATTTTCTCCGCATAGGCTTTGGCGTTGCGGTTGTAGGCGTCGGCGTTGGCCGGGTCGTATTGCACCAGCGCCTTGCGGATGTTTTCCACATAGATCAGCGCATTGGCGGACGACATCCAGGCATGGGGGTTGGGATTGCCGTTATAGGGGCCTTCACGGATAGGCAGCGGCTCGATGCCCTCGGTGACCACCGCCGAGGGCACGTCATGGATATTATCGAAAAAACGGGCAAACCAGCGTTCCAGGTTCAGGCCGTTCCACAAAATCAGATCCGCCGACTGGGTCTTGACGATATCGCGCGGGGTAGGCTGGTAATCATGGATTTCCGCGCCGGGCTTGGTGATGGATTCCACTACCGCCGCGTCGCCGGCCACGTTGCGCGCCATATCCTGAATAATGGTAAAGGTGGTTATCACCTTGAATTTTTTCTCCGCCATGGCGGGGGTGCCGGCAAGCGATAACGCCATGCCAAACAGCAGGCCCCATGGCGCCAGGGCGGAAAAACGTCTCTTTAACGGCAATAACGGCATGTCGGCGATCTCCATAAACGCTTCCGGTCATCAGGCTGGCCCTGGCAGGGTCGGAGTACAGCGTCGTCATCTTTTACCGATGTCCGCACGGCCGGGGCGTCATTACATTTGTATGTATATAATTAACAAGTGATGCTTTAATGTTCATATATAGCATGAGCTATACTGTATAGCAAAGGCAAACTTAATCTGTTTGTCGTCACCGCCGCGCCGTGCATGCCTATTTTGTTTATCAACGCCTTTGGTAACAATGCTATGCTTTACCTCGCCATCGCCGGTGATGGCCTTATGCAGCCGTACATCAAGAGGAAGGACTATGACCACCCCTGAAAAAGCGGATATGCCCGTCCGTACCACGCAACTTGTGGATGTGCAGGAACATGCGCAGGGTTTCCTTCAGGTCAGGGCAGCCCACCGTGCCGAGCTGATGGACGATTATGTGGAGCTGATCGACGATCTTATCCGTGATTTCGGCGAAGTCCGCCAGGTGGAATTGGCCGCGCGGCTGGGCGTATCGCAGCCCACGGTGGCGAAAATGCTGAAAAGGCTGGCCGCGGCGGGGCTAATCCGGCAATTACCCTACCGCGGCGTTTTCCTTACCCCCGAGGGCGAGGCGCTGGCGGCGCGCAGCCGGGAAAGGCACCAGGTGGTCGAGTCGTTCCTGCTGGCGCTGGGCGTCAGTCCGGAGACGGCGCGCCTGGATGCCGAAGGGCTGGAGCATCATGTCAGCGAGGAAACGCTGGCCATTTTCCGCGCGTTTACCGAACAGGCCGCCCGGCAAAAATAACGGCCTTCACCTTATCCATTCCTTCTGTGTGTCCCGCAGGCAAAAGACGCGGGAAAGCTCTGGTCTTTATTGAATATGTTATGTTATAACATAACCAATAAACACGGACTTCTCCGCCCTTTTACCGACCACAATACTGATGGAGTGAAACATGCGTGCGACAGATAAGATGCCCGGCATAACCCGGACGGGGGAAGGGCGTGCATCGGTTCCCCTGCCGGTAACCGTGCTTTCGGGGTTCCTTGGCGCGGGTAAAACCACCTTGCTTAACCACATCCTTAACAACCGGCAAGGCCGCCGCGTGGCGGTGATCGTCAATGATATGTCGGACGTGAATATTGATGCGGCACTGGTGCGCGACGGCGGCGCGGAATTGTCCAGAACGGATGAAAGGCTGGTGGAGATGAGCAACGGCTGCATTTGCTGCACCCTGCGGGAAGATTTGCTGCTGGAAGTCGGCCGGCTGGCGAAAGAGGGCAAATTCGACCAATTGGTCATCGAATCCACCGGTATTTCCGAACCCCTGCCGGTGGCCGAGACCTTTACCTTTACCGATGACGACGGCCTGAGCCTGTCGCACGTCGCCCGCCTGGATACCATGGTCACCGTGGTGGATGCGTTCAACTTCCTGCGCGATTACGGTTCGCGCGACAGCCTGTCATCCCGGGGCGAATCCCTGGGCGTGGAGGACCCGCGCACGGTGGTGGATCTCCTGATCGAACAGATCGAATTTTGCGATGTGCTGGTGCTGAACAAAATCGATCTGATCGGCGAAGACGAACGCCTGCGCCTGTTGGCTATCCTGCGCGGCCTGAACCCAAGGGCAAAAATCGAAGCGGCTGAATTCGGCCGGGTGGCGCTGGATAGCGTCCTGAACACCGGATTGTTTGATTTTGACCAGGCGGCGCAGGCGCCGGGCTGGCTGAAGGAGCTGCGCGGCGAGCATACGCCGGAGACCGAAGAGTACGGCATTACCCACTTTGTCTATCGCGCCCGCCGGCCGTTTCATCCAGAGCGCTTCTACGCCTGGATTGCGAAGGATTGGCCCGGGGTGATGCGTTCCAAGGGTTTTTTCTGGCTGGCCACCCGTCCGGCGCATGCCGGTTCATGGTCCCAGGCCGGCGGCGTCAGCAGGCATGCTCCGGCTGGCTGCTGGTGGGCCGCCATACCCCGCGATCGATGGCCCGGCGATCCCGATACGCTGGCATTTATTCACGACAACTGGGTTGACGGGGTCGGCGATGCCCGTCAGGAACTGGTGCTGATCGGAATCGGCATGGATGAGGCGGGTTTAAGGGCAGGTTTTGACGCCTGTCTGCTGACCGATCGGGAAATGGCGCAGGGACCGGAGATGTGGTTCTGGTATGGCGATCCGTTTCCGCAATGGTCATAACCTGGCATTTGGCTGTTTTTATCGGCAAAAGCCCGCACTACTGATAAAGATCCCTGCTTATTTCGCCGGGTACGCTTATAATCGCCGCCCGGCGAATTAACCAGATAAAGAGTGCTTGTATGGCGTCCACCAGCCTGATCCAACCCGAACGCGGCCTGTTTTCCTATCCTCCTTATTGGGCGGAATGTTACGGCATCGCGCCGTTTTTGCCGATGTCGCGCGCCGAAATGGATCAATTGGGGTGGGACAGCTGCGATGTGGTGATAATCAGCGGCGACGCCTATGTCGATCATCCCAGCTTCGGCATGGCGATTATCGGCCGCATGCTGGAATCCCAGGGGTTTCGCGTCGGCATCATTGCCCAGCCGGACTGGACCAGCAAGGACGACTTTATGCGCCTGGGGCGGCCGAACCTGTTTTTTGGCGTCACCGCCGGCAATATGGATTCGATGATCAACCGCTATACCGCCGACCGCAAGCTGCGCCATGACGACGCCTACACCCCCGGCAACGTCGGCGGCAAGCGTCCGGACCGCGCCACCATGGCCTATAGCCAGCGCTGCAAGGAAGCTTACAAAGAGGTGCCGGTGATCCTCGGCGGCATTGAGGCCAGCCTGCGGCGCATCGCCCATTACGATTATTGGTCCGATACCGTGCGCCGCTCGGTGCTGGTGGATTCGAAAGCCGATATGCTGATCTACGGCAACGGCGAGCGGCCGCTGGTGGAGCTGGCCCATCGGCTGGCGGCGGGGGAGGCGATCGGCGCCATCAACGATGTGCGCAATACCGCCATTATGCGCCGGGAGCCGCTGCCCGGCTGGAGCGGGGTGGATTCCACCCGCCTGGACCAGCCTGGGCGCATCGAACCGATCCTTAATCCCTATGGCGACGACCTGCCCTGTGCCGACGGCGCGGCGCCGGCTCCGCAGGCCGGATCGGTAACGGTGCGCGCCGCCAAACCCAAGCCGTGGGAAAAAACCTACGTGCTGCTGCCTTCGTTCGAAAAAGTCAAAGGCGATAAGGTGATGTATGCCCATGCCTCGCGCATCCTGCATCACGAAACCAACCCCGGCTGCGCGCGGGCGCTGATGCAAAAACACGGCGATCGTTATGTCTGGATCAATCCGCCGGCCATTCCCCTGACCACCCCGGAGATGGACCAGGTTTTCGCCCTGCCGTTCCAGCGCGTGCCGCATCCGTCCTACGGCAAGGCGGCCATCCCGGCGTATGAGATGATTCACTCGTCCATCAATATCATGCGCGGCTGCTTCGGCGGCTGCTCGTTTTGTTCGATTACCGAACATGAAGGCCGTATTATCCAAAGCCGCTCGCAAGCGTCCATCGTGCGCGAGATCGAGGCCATCCGCGATACGGTGCCGGCGTTTACCGGCGTGATTTCCGATCTGGGCGGGCCGACCGCCAATATGTATATGCTGCGCTGTAAATCGCCCCGGGCGGAACAGACCTGCCGCCGCGCCTCCTGCGTCTATCCGGAAATCTGCCCGCATATGGATACCGATCATGAGCCGACCATCTCGCTCTACCGGCGGGCGCGGGCGGTCAAAGGCATCAAAAAGGTGCTGATTGCCTCCGGCGTGCGTTACGACCTGGCGGTGGAGGATCCGCGCTATATCAAGGAACTGGCGCTGCACCATGTGGGCGGCTACCTGAAGATTGCGCCCGAGCATACCGAGGCCGGGCCCTTAGCGAAGATGATGAAGCCGGGCATGGGCAGCTACCACCGCTTTAAGGCATTGTTCGATCGCTACTCCGCCGAGGCGGGGAAAAAACAGTACCTTATTCCCTATTTTATCTCGGCGCATCCGGGCACGCGCGATGTGGATATGGTCAACCTGGCGTTATGGCTGAAGAAAAACCGTTTTCGGCTCGACCAGGTGCAGAATTTTTATCCGTCGCCGCTGGCCAGCGCCACCACCATGTATTACACCGGCAAGAATCCGCTGGCCAAGGTGGACTATAAGAGCGAAGAGGTGGTGGTGCCGCGCGGCGATCGCCAGCGCCGCTTGCATAAAGCGCTGCTGCGTTACCACGATCCGGCCAATGCCGCGCTGATCCGCGCCGCGCTGGAAGAGATGGGACTAAAGCACCTGATCGGCGGCGGGGGCGAATGCCTGGTGCCTTCCCCGGCGGCGGGCGGCGGGGAACCGCGCGCCGCGCGCGGCAACGCGCGTCCCGCCCTGACCCGGCATACCGATATGGCGCGCCAGCGCGCGCCGGCGGCGTCCGGCCGGGCTACTTCAGCCAGCCGTTCTGATGGGCGGCGTCAAGATGGCGTTTCAGATGTTCCCAAAGGGCAGGGTAAACGTCGCCGATAAAGGCGTTGCGCGTCAGCACCTGCTCAAGCCGGATGCCGTTTTCCACCCAGCTTTGGCCGCGGTTATGCAGGTTCATCAGCACCGGCATCAGCCGGTCCAGCATCAGGGCAAACTGCGCGTTGGGCGTTTCGCCCGCCTCGTACTCCAGCCATAGCTGATGGAAATGCCCGCGCTGCGGCGCCGGCAGCAGGCCGAACAGCCGTTCGGCGGCCGCTTCTTCCTGGGCATGCACCGCCGCCCGCCCGACCAAATCGTAAACCAGTACGTCGCCGGCGTCGATTTCCACGATATCGTGCACCAGCGCCATCTGGATCACCCGGTTGATATCGACGTCATCGTCCGCATAGGGCGCGAGCGCCATCGCCGCGACGGCAAAATGCCAGCTGTGCTCGGCGGTATTTTCCTGACGCTGGGTGCCAAGGACCTTGGTGCGGCGCTGAATGCTTTTAAGCTTGTCGATTTCCATTAAAAAAGCGATCACTTCGGTCAGTTCGCCGAAGGCGAGTTCAGGCGTTAGTTCAGACATATCAATTTTTAACCACGCTAGCGTAAAGCGCCACATTGTAGGCCAAACCGGCGGCAATTTCGAACGCTCTCTGCACGCCGTTTCCCATCGCCGCCGGGACGATACGGTGCGAAGCGCGCCGCCGCCGCCGTCAGGGCGCGTTAACATTTTTTCAGCTTACGCGTGTACACTGGAATGGTTCTCAGCTAAGCTTGGTGCGGTTGGCGAAAATGATAATGAGTTAAGATTGAGGATGTATTACGTATGGCTAATAAGCTATTAGCTCAGGGATATTCACTGGCGGAAGAGATCGCCAACAGCATCAGTCACGGCATCGGCCTGATCTTCGGTATCGTCGGCCTGGTGCTATTGCTGGTGCAGGCCGGTCATGTCGGCGCCGACGTGACGGCCATCACCAGCTACAGTTTGTACGGCGGCAGCATGATTCTGCTGTTCCTGGCCTCTACGCTCTACCACGCCATTCCCCATCCGCCGGCCAAGCGCTGGCTGAAAAAGATGGACCACTGCGCCATCTACCTGCTGATCGCGGGTACCTACACTCCGTTCCTGCTGGTGGGCCTGGCGTCGCCGCTGGCCAAGGGCCTGATGGTGGTGATCTGGAGCATGGCGCTGCTGGGCGTCGTGTTCAAACTGGCGTTTGCCCATCGTTTTGAGGTGATATCGCTTATCACCTACCTGACCATGGGCTGGCTATCGCTGGTGGTGATTTATCAGCTGGCGCAGCGCCTGCCGGTGGGCGGCCTGACGCTGCTGGCGGTGGGCGGTCTGGTCTACACTGTGGGGGTCATTTTTTACGCCTGCAACCGTATTCCGTTCAATCACGCCATCTGGCATGGGTTTGTGCTGGGCGGCAGCGTATGCCATTTCCTGGCGATTTATTTGTATATTTAATGCCGCCCGGCGGCCGCGGATAACAGGGATAACGCCGTCAAAGTCACACGACACCCGGCGCCATGCCTATGCCGCCGGGCGCGTCAGTCACTCCCCGCTTAAAGGCGCCGGTTTGCTTTACTCGATTTCATAAGGGAGGGGCTGGATCGCCAGCGCGCCGGCGGCGTCGTCCTTGACCCGCAGCCGGCTATCCGCCGCCAGATCGTTATTCAGCACCGCCTGTACCCAGACGCTGCCGTCCTCCAGTTGCAGGGCGGCCAGTACCGTGCCGGTGCGGCGCCAGTTATCGCCCATTTGCAGCTCAAGGTCTTCTCCCGCCGCCGGCACGCGGCCGGCTTTACCGGCCAGCCAGTACAGCGCCCGTTTATTGGCGCCCCGGTATTTGGCGCGCGCCACCATCTCCTGCCCGGCATAGCAGCCCTTGGTAAAGCTGATGCCGCCGAGCGACTGCAGGTTGACCGCCTGGGGAATAAACTGCGCGCTGTTGACGCTGTCGATGACCGGCAACCCGGCTTCGATATTCAACGCCAGCCACTGACGGCTGTCGGTCAACTGTGCCTGGCCCTCAAGCTTGTGCAGCAGCTGCTCCAGGACGCCGGGGGTGGTGACCAGTAAAAAACGCTCCGCGGGCAGGCTGAAATGCAGGATCGACGTTTCACCGTCCTCCACCACCTGATGTTCGGCGTCGGGCAGGGCGGCAAACAGGCCGGCCAGGGCCGCGCGCGCCTGAAACCCGGCGACGCCCAGCAGCAGCGCGTCGTCGTCCGCCGTCATGGCGACCTTGGAAAATACCGCGTATTTTTTCAGTTCCGCAAGCTGGGCGTCGCGCACGCTGCGCCGCTCGATATAGGCCATGCCCGCGCCGCGATGGAATATACGCATATTGCTGTACATTTTACCTTTTGCATCGCAATGCGCGCCCAGGATATGCCGATCGCGCGCCATAGCCTCCACATCGGTGGTGACCTGGCCCTGCAGGTACTTAAGGGTATCCGGCCCGGTCAGCCCGACCAGCGCCCATTCCTCAAGCGACATCAGCGTCAGGGGCAAATGGCTGGAGGGAGAAGGTAAACGCGGCGGAAAAGGAACTTTAGGTGTCATGCAACACTCCTATCCTGTAAGACAAAACAATAGCCTAATGGTAAAAGAGTCAAGAGGCTTTGCAAGTGGTTATTTCATCGGCGCTGTGCCGAAATGTGCGATGCGTGCCGGTAAAAAATTGCCGGAACATGTCGAAATGTGTCGTTTTATGTAATGCCGACCCGCGAAACGGGTTAAACTATGCCCTGGCCGGATGGAAATGAGGTAAAAGATACAAATGGATATCGTCAATAAAGCGCGCATCCACTGGGCCTGCCGCCGCGGCATGCGCGAGCTGGATATCTCCATAATGCCGTTTTTTGAATACGACTATGACACCCTTAGCGACGATGACAAAGCCTTGTTCGTCCGCCTGCTGGAATGCGACGATCCCGATCTTTTCAATTGGCTGATGAATCATGGCGAACCCCAGGACAGCGGATTAAAAAAAATGATAACCATGATACAACAGCGAAATAAAGCCCGTGGCCCTCTGGCGATGTGACATACGGGTCTCCTGGCGCACGCAGATTTTTTCGCTGGCGGTTCATGGGATCCTGACCCTAGTGATCCTGCTGTCGCCGTGGCCGGAAAATTACGGCCTGGTCTGGGTTACGCTGATAACGCTTGTGGTGTTTGAATGCATCCGCAGCCAGAGGAATATCATGGCCTGCCGGGGAGAGCTGGTGCTGCAAAGCGACCGGCATATCCGCTGGCATCAGCAGGAATGGTCGGTTGTGGGCAAACCCTGGCTGCTTAAAGGCGGGGTGTTGCTGCGCCTGCGCCAGGTGGGGGGCAAAAAAAAGCGCCGCCTGTGGCTGGCCGCGGACTGCATGGGCCAGCGCGAGTGGCGCAGCCTGCGCCAGGCGCTGCTGCACCATGGCTCACAGGAAACGCTGGATTAACGCCGGACCGGCCTTGGCGCAATGCTGAAGGCTAAAGCAGCGCCGCCATTTCGTTCAGGATCTGCTCGCACCACAGCTGCAGGCGTTCCTCGCTTAAATCGTACTGATTCACCTCATCCAGCGCCAGGCCGACAAAATGCTCGCCGTCGGCGGCCAATGCCTTTGGACTGGTGAATTCATAACCGGCGGTGGGCCAGAAACCGATAAAGGTGGCGCCCCGCGGCGCCAGCACATCATGCAGATAACCCAGCGCGTCCAGGAACCACTCGCCGTAGCCGAGCTGATCGCCCATGCCGTACAGGGCGATAATCTTGCCCGACAGGTCCAGATCGGACAGCTGCGACCAGGCGGCGTCCCAGTCTTCCTGGATTTCGCCGAAATCCCAGGTGGGGATGCCGAGGATCAGCACGTTATACTCTGCCATGCGGCTTGGCGGCACATCCTTGATATTATGCAGGTCGACCAGATCCGGACCCAGGATATCGCGGATTTTCTCCGCCGCCATTTCGGTATAGCAGGTACTGGAGCCATAAAATAAACCGACTTTCATCTTTACTCATACTCTTGACCTTCAATCTATGTCATCAAGTGTACCAGATTCACCGCGTAATCAGGCATAATGCAGGCATGAAAAACACCGGGGGCCCAGATGCAGCAGCAGAATAACCCAGGATCGAACAACCCCTGGATCGAGCAGTTTCTCGATGCCCTGTGGCTGGAGCGCAACCTGGCCGAAAACACCCTGTCGGCCTACCGTCTCGATTTGCAGGCCCTGGCCGATTGGCTGGCCGCCCGCCAGACGGACCTGCAAACCGCCGGCGCGGCGGATTTGCAAGCGTTCCTGGCCGACCGCCTGGAGCACGGCTATAAGGCCACCAGCTCCGCCCGCCTGCTTAGCGCCATGCGGCGCTTTTTCCAGTACCTGTACCGTGAAAAAGCGCGCGACGACGACCCCAGCGCCGCGCTGGCGGCGCCGAAGCTGCCGCAGCGCCTGCCCAAGGGGCTCAGCGAGGACCAGGTCGGCGCGCTGCTCAACGCGCCGGTGCTGGACCAGCCCATCGAAGTGCGCGACAAGGCGATGCTGGAGGTGCTTTACGCCACCGGCCTGCGCGTTTCAGAGCTGGTGGGCCTGACCATGAGCGATGTCAGCCTGCGCCAGGGCGTGGTGCGGGTTACCGGCAAAGGGGACAAGGAGCGGCTGGTGCCCCTGGGCGAGGAGGCGGTATACTGGGTGGAATATTACCTGGAGCACGGCCGTCCCTGGCTGATGAACGGCCAGAGCGCCGACGTCTTGTTCCCCAGCAACCGCAGCCGGCAAATGACCCGGCAGACCTTCTGGCATCGCATCAAGCATTATGCGATCCTGGCGGGTATCGACAGCGAGCGGCTCTCCCCCCATGTTTTGCGCCATGCGTTCGCTACGCATCTGCTTAACCACGGCGCGGACCTGCGCGTGGTGCAACTGCTGCTGGGCCACAGCGACCTGTCTACCACCCAGATTTACACGCATGTCGCAACCGAACGTCTTAAACTGATTCATCAGCAGCATCATCCCCGGGCCTGACGGGGATTAACGTATTGATCACCACCTGCGTGGCATAAACCAACAAGACCCATTTAGGATCAAGAGATAAGGACTGACAATGAAACCGAGCCTGGTATTGCTTTCTTTTGCGGCGCTGTCGCTTTCCCGCCTGGCCTGCGCCGATGACGCCGCCATTACGCACTCCCTGGCGCGCCTGGGGGTGCATCAAGCGGAAATCCAGCCCGCGCCGGTGGCGGGGCTGAAAACCGTGCTGACCGAAAGCGGCGTGCTGTATGTCTCCGACGACGGCAAACACGTCATCCAGGGTCCGATGTACGACGTCGGCGGCAGCCAGCCGGTCAATGTGACCAACCAGCTGCTGGGCAAACGGCTGGACGCGCTGCAAAACCAGATGATCGTCTATAAAGCGCCGCAGCAAAAACATGTCATTACCGTCTTTACCGATATCACCTGCGGCTATTGCCACAAGATGCACGAGCAGATGAAAGACTACAACGGGCTGGGCATTACCGTGCGCTACCTGGCGTTCCCGCGCCAGGGGCTCAATTCCCAGGCGGAAAAAGACATGGTCTCGGTGTGGTGCAGCGCCAACCCCAATGCCGCCTTTGATAAAGCCATGAACGGCGACCCGGTGCCCGCCGCCGCCTGCAATACCGATATCAGCAAACATTACCAGCTGGGCGTGCAATACGGCATCCAGGGCACGCCGGCGGTGCTGCTGGACAACGGCGCCATGGTGCCGGGCTATCAAAGCCCGAAGGAAATGGCGGCGATGCTCGATCAGCAGCAGGCGGGCGGCTGACGGCGGTGAAAATCAAAACCGAACTGCGCCGCCGCCCGCAGGCAAGCGCCGAAGGACTGCGTGCACTGGATATCCATCCTTTGCTGCGCCGTCTTTATGCGCAGCGCGGCGTCAAAGGCGCCGGCGAGCTGGAGCGCGGCGTCAAGGGGCTGCTGGCATATGGGCAACTGGACGGTATCGAAAGCGCGGTGGATCTGCTGGTACGCGCCCTGGCTGACGAACGCCGCCTGATGGTGGTGGGCGATTTTGACGCCGACGGCGCCACCAGCACCGCGCTGATGGTGATGGCGCTGCGGCAGATGGGCGCCGGCCATGTGGATTTCCTGGTGCCGAACCGGTTCGAGGACGGCTACGGCCTCAGCCCCGAGGTGGTGGTGCAGGCGCTGGCGCGCCGCGCCGAGGTTATCATTACGGTGGATAACGGCATCTCGTCGCATGCGGGGGTCGATCTGGCCCATCAACACGGCATCCCGGTGCTGGTGACCGACCACCACCTGCCCGGGGACACCCTGCCGGACGCCGACGCCATCGTTAATCCCAACCTGGCCGGCTGCGCTTTCCCCTCTAAATCCCTGGCCGGGGTCGGCGTGGCGTTTTACCTGATGCTGGCGCTGCGCGCCCTGCTCAACGACAGCGGCTGGTTTGCGCAAAAAAATATCCCGGTGCCCAAGCTTGCCGAACTGCTGGATCTGGTGGCGCTGGGCACCGTTGCCGACGTGGTGCCGCTGGACGCCAATAATCGCATTCTCGTGCACCAGGGCATCAGCCGCATCCGCGCCGGCCGCTGCCGTCCCGGTATCCGGGCGCTGGCGGAGGTCGCCAACCGCGATACCGCCAGGCTCAGCGCCGGCGATCTGGGTTTTGCCCTCGGGCCGCGGCTCAACGCCGCCGGCCGGCTGGACGATATGTCGGTGGGCGTGGCGCTGCTGCTGACCGACGACCTGGCGCAGGCGCGCGGGCTTGCCGGGGAACTGGACGCCCTTAACCAGACCCGGCGCGAAATCGAGCAGGGCATGGAAGTGGAGGCGCTGGCGCTGTGCGGCCAGATGGAACTGAACCAAAACGAAATGCCCTATGGCCTGGCTATCTATCACGCCGAATGGCACCAGGGCGTGGTGGGCATCCTGGCCTCGCGCATCAAGGAGCGTTTCCACCGCCCGGTCATCGCCTTCGCCCCGGCGGGCGACGGCATCCTGAAAGGCTCGGGCCGCTCGGTGGCGGGCCTGCATATGCGCGACCTGCTCGAAAGACTCGATACGCTGCATCCCGGCATGATCATGAAATTCGGCGGCCATGCCATGGCGGCCGGCCTGTCCCTGGACGCCTCGCAGTTTGAGCCTTTTCGCCTGCGTTTTGCCGAACTGGTCAACGAATGGCTGGATCCGGCGCTGCTTGACGGCATTATCTGGTCCGACGGCGAACTGGGCGGCGGCGAACTGTCCCTGGCCACCGCCGAAATCCTGCGCGACGGCGGCCCCTGGGGCCAGGCTTTTCCGGAACCGCTGTTCGACGGCAAATTCCGCGTGCTGCAACAAAAGCTGGTGGGAGACAAGCACCTGAAGCTGATGGTCGAGCCGGTGGCCGGCGGCCCGCTGCTGGACGGCATTGCCTTTAATGTCGATAACACCCTCTGGCCCGACAACAGCGTGCGTCTGGTGGAACTCGCCTACAAGCTGGACGTGAACGAATATCGCGGCAACCGCACGGTGCAATTATTAATCCAGCATCTCTGGCCGCTGTAAGCGCAATATGCTACACACCGGGGTGCGGATCCGTTAGAATACCGGGCTTATATGCCTATCTTTTCTTTACGAGCTAACTGAACTCATGTTTGAAATTAATCCGGTAAAAAACCGCATCCAGGACCTGTCTGAACGGACGGAAGTTCTCAGGGGGTATCTTTGACTACGATCTCAAGCGCGAACGCCTGGAAGAAGTCAACGCCGACCTGGAACAGCCCGATGTCTGGAACGACCCCGAGCGCGCCCAGGCCTTAGGCAAGGAACGCGCCTCCCTTGAAGCCATCGTCGACACCATCGATCAGATGACCCGCGGACTGGACGACGTGTCCGGCCTGCTGGAACTGGCGGTGGAGGAAGACGACGAGGAAACCCTTAACGACACTATCGCCGAGCTCGATCAGCTGGAGGCCAAACTGGCCCAGCTGGAGTTCCGCCGCATGTTCTCGGGCGAATACGACAGCGCCAACTGCTACCTGGATATCCAGGCCGGATCCGGCGGCACCGAAGCCCAGGACTGGGCCAGCATGCTGCTGCGCATGTACCTGCGCTGGGCCGAGGCCCGCGGCTTTAAAACCGAAATTATCGAACAATCCGATGGCGAAGTGGCCGGCATTAAATCGGTCACCATCAAGGTCATCGGCGAATACGCCTTCGGCTGGCTGCGCACTGAAACCGGCGTGCACCGCCTGGTGCGCAAAAGCCCGTTCGACTCCGGCGGCCGCCGCCATACCTCGTTCAGCTCCGCCTTTGCCTACCCGGAAGTGGATGACGATATCGATATCGAAATCAATCCGGCGGACCTGCGCATCGACGTCTACCGCGCCTCCGGCGCCGGCGGCCAGCATGTAAACCGCACCGAGTCCGCGGTGCGTATTACCCATTTGCCGACCAATATCGTCACCCAGTGCCAGAACGACCGCTCGCAGCATAAAAATAAAGAACAGGCGATGAAGCAGTTAAAGGCCAAGCTGTACGAGTTTGAACTGCAGAAGAAAAATGCCGAAAAGCAGGCGCTGGAAGACACCAAGTCCGATATCGGCTGGGGTAGCCAGATCCGCTCTTACGTCCTGGACGATTCCCGTATCAAGGATTTGCGCACCGGCGTGGAAACACGCAATACGCAGGCGGTACTGGATGGCGATCTGGATAAATTTATCGAAGCAAGCCTTAAAGCCGGGCTATGAGGAACCAAGATGTCTGAATCACAATCACAGGGCGGTGCCCCGCAGGCGACGGATGTCAATAACGAACTCGCGGCGCGCCGTGAAAAACTGGCGCTGCTGCGGGCGCAGGGCAATGCTTTTCCCAACGATTTTCGCCGCGACGCCACGTCCGATACGCTGCATGCCGCCTATGACGAACACAGCAACGAACAACTACAGGAACTGGGGCTCGAGGTCAGCATCGCCGGGCGCATGATGACCCGCCGTATCATGGGCAAGGCGTCTTTTGTGACCCTGCAGGACGTCGGCGGCACCATCCAGCTGTACGTCGCCCGCGACGAACTCCCCGAAGGCCTGTATAACGACCAGTTCAAAAAATGGGACCTGGGCGATATTCTCGGCGCGCGCGGCAAAGTCTTCAAGACCAAGACCGGCGAACTGTCGATCCACTGCACAGAACTGCGCCTGCTGACCAAGGCCCTGCGCCCGCTGCCGGATAAATTCCACGGCCTGGTGGATCAGGAAAGCCGCTATCGCCAGCGCTACCTGGACCTGATCGCCAACGACGACTCCCGCCACACCTTTAAAGTGCGCTCGCAGATCATGGCGGAAATCCGCCGCTTTATGGTGGATAAAGGCTTTATGGAAGTGGAAACGCCGATGATGCAAAGCATTCCCGGCGGCGCCGCCGCCCGGCCGTTTATTACCCACCATAATGCGCTGGATATCGATATGTTCCTGCGCATCGCGCCTGAACTGTACCTCAAGCGCCTGGTGGTCGGCGGGTTTGAACGGGTGTTCGAGATCAACCGCAACTTCCGCAACGAAGGCATCTCGCCGCGCCATAATCCCGAGTTCACCATGATGGAACTCTATATGGCCTATGCGGATTACCGCGATCTCATCGTGCTGGTGGAAGAACTGTTCCGCACCCTGACCGAGCGGGTATTGGGCACAAGCGTAATACAGTACGGCGACCAGACCTTTGATTTCGGCAAACCCTTTACCCAGATGACCATGCGCGAAGCCATCTGCCATTACCGCCCGGAAACCGTTGCCGCCCATCTGGACGATTTGGAGCAGGCCAGCGCCATCGCCGCGTCGCTCGGCATCAAGATCGAAAAAAGCTGGGGCCTGGGCCGTATCCAGACCGAGATTTTTGAAGAAACCGCCGAAAGCCACCTGATCCAGCCGACCTTTATCACCGAATACCCGGCCGAGGTCTCGCCGCTGGCGCGCCGTAACGATGAAAACCCGTTCTTCACCGACCGGTTTGAGTTCTTTATCGGCGGCCGCGAAATCGGCAACGGCTTCTCGGAGCTGAACGACGCCGAAGACCAGGCGGCGCGTTTTGCCGAACAGGCCAGCGCCAAGGATGCCGGCGACGACGAAGCCATGTTCTACGACGAGGACTACGTTATCGCCCTCGAACACGGCATGCCGCCGACGGCGGGACTGGGCGTGGGTATCGACCGTATGATGATGCTGTTTACCAACAGCCACACCATCCGCGACGTGATCCTGTTCCCGGCGCTGCGCCCGCAGAAATAACGGGCCGGTACCCCAGCCGGTCAATGACCTGGGCCGGCGGGCTTAACGCCCCGCAGGCAGCAGCTAAACGGCGCCTTGAATGTTGGTTGCGCGCCAACATCCCGGGGCGCCGTTTTTTATTAAGGGATAACCGCTTAAAACTCACGCAGTTAATCGCCGCACCGCTTGCCAGGCACCGGCATAAGGTTATAATGCCTCTCGCGCTTTCCCCGAGCGCGGCCGTGCGGGTGTAGTTCAATGGTAGAACGGCAGCTTCCCAAGCTGCATACGAGGGTTCGATTCCCTTCACCCGCTCCAAAACTTCCTTAACGTATTAATTCGTCTTGCTTTTTCAATCATACGTGATGAGACTCGTGATCCTCCTACAACGGAGTGATACAGCCAATGGCTCAGCGTGATAATCTCTATCGACGTTCCAGCGGGATCTACGTTCTAAGAATAACCGTTCCTGCTCGTTACCGTGCCCTGATAGGGCAGCGCGAAATTCATGCGTCTACCCGCACAACCCGCCTTGCAAATGCCAGAACGATCGCCACGCGTTTGCTGGAGAAGTGGTATGCGTCTCTGGAAGAGTTCAGCGTTCATATTTTGAAAGCACTACATGTAACGTTTGAGGTCGCTATGCATTGTTAAGGGCAACAGAACCTGATAGCTCTCCCTCGATTTCCCATCTGGTTGAATTTTCAGTCCAAATCAACTCGATAAAGTTTTCATCCAGCGATGTAATTGTTATGTGTGCTTTTACTGGTTCCGGTTGCGGGCTGGTTTGATAATAGTAACACTTTGAATTAGTTGGGTTCGAAAGATCACAATAAAGATCATGTTTTCCAAATGGTTGAGCATTGGCAGAGATGATGAGAACTTTGCCAGCAAGCCTCCCTGTTCCTTGATAACACGCTTTTGTGTCAATTCCGTTAACGTAGAATATTCCAGCCATAAAGCATCTCGTTGGTGAGTTGATATGCTGAGAATAATCAATCTAATGCCAACAAACCACCGTTTTCCGGCACCCCCCTTCTGGCAGGGTAGTTGACACCCCATACTGAAAATCCCAAGGGGGGCAACGGAGCCTGATATGAAACGCTATTCACCGGAACGTAAAGCCGCAGTTTTGGCCAAGTTACTTCCTCCTTACAACATGACCGTCACCGCACTTGCACAATAGGAATGGATATCGGAAGTTATCCTTTATAATTGGCGAAACCAAGCCAGAATAGAGGGAAGACCGGAGCCGGAGGCAATAAAAACACCGACCAATGATCGATAGCGATGCTGAATCCGGATAAGCCAGAAACCGGGCTGAAAACTGCGGCATAAAAACGAATAAGGGTGTCGACTTCGTTGACAGCTACCGGGGGCGTTGCAGGCGGTGCATGCGGCGACGCACCCGGCGGAGCAGGCGAACGGCGATCCGCCTGAGGCTGATGAAGACACCGGGCTGCTGGTCGACTTGCTTGATGATGATGCGGGCGGAAAGTAAGAAAATGACACCGAAAGGGGTCGTGTACACAATGACAACACAAATGACACCATAGATGACGCCATGCGAGGGGGTCACAATGAGCACAATCCACTTCCGGATAGATGACGATACCAAGCGTCTGGCGACGCAGGCGGCGGAAAGACATAAAGTGAGTCTGACGGAGCTGATGCGTCAACGCGCGGAAGAACTGGCGGAGGAAGAGCGTGAGTATCAGAGCCATGAACATGAATACTGCCATGAGAAGCTAATAGAAGAGGCGTTCGACAGTTATGAAGCCGGTCAAGTCGAGTTCATCAGTAATGAAGAAATGCATGCTCGAATGGACAAACTCAAACAACTAGCCATGCAGGGAAAGCTGTGACATCAGTGGCGCAATAGGGAAAACAAGCACAGGCAGATCGGGAATCTATCTATGCCTACCTCTACCGGGAAGCCGGAATGGACGTTGCCACCATAGTAGATGAAAGGTTCACTGCCATGGCAACGTTGTTGGAAGAAACGCCACTGGCAGGGGTGCTGGCGGGAAAAAAAGACAATCAGCGCAAACTTATCATGCCAAGGCTACCGTTTATTATGGTGTATGCCGTCGAAATCAAAATCGTGCTTATCTTGCGTGTTCTGCATATGTCACCAAAGATAACGAGTCGATACCAACAACATTAGTCCGCTCTCTGCAGTCCGGCGCACTCCGGTGAAGGACAAGAGGCGCGCCGGCTTAAGTGCACTATGCGGGGCCGGCGGCAGATTATGGCGTTCCGAAGTCAACAATAACGCCCGTATAAGAACTGATTTGCCGTCGCCGACGTTTTTAAACGCTATGGCTGAGAGGGACGCTGCCAAACCTGGGACTGTTGCTTTTTCGCAGTCAATTTTTCCGCCAGCTTCCCTCACAGCTTAAGGTTATTTTCCTTTGCCCATTTTCTTAACCTGCCGCAGGCGTTGGCGTAGGGTGAAGACGTATTGAGAGAAATCATTCTTCCCATTGTCCATTTGCCATACCACGCTTTTCCATACAGATCATCGTCAGATCGCTTATTGATAGATTCAACGATTTCGTTTTTAGCTTCCTGCAGTTGGTTTTTTAGCGAGTCTAAATCCACATCGCCATAGTCGTGATAAAACTTTTGGGCGAGAAGACCAAGCTGGTTCCACTGGTAACCTTTTTCCGGGAAATCGACGGGCTGTCCTGCTTCGTCACGCGTTATCCATTTGATAACTAATCTATTCCAGCCAACTAGGTAGGCGACAAGATTGCAAACACTCATAACAGAGCCTTTTGCATGCCCTTCCATGGATGCCTCCGAGGCTAATTCTGGCGGAATGGATGCGAGGTAACCTGATAATTTATTGTAGTTTTTGTCGATGGCTAACAGAAGTTCCGATTTAGTTTGCGGCACACCCATCAGAATTCCCTCTCCAGTTGTTGGGGTATCAAGGTAGTTTGGCAAAGGCGGGGGTACTTATGCGAACACTTTCGAGGAAAGTGTGAGTAAATCTTATTGTTAAGCTGATCAATTCTTATTTTGCAGTGTCGGTCGCTGGCCACACGCTTACGTTATGTGCGGGCGCAGCGATATATCAAAGGTACCGCGAACGCATAAATGATAATGACTGAAATCCAGATGGCGCCGGGCCACCATGTCCGGACCAGAAAGTATAAGGTCGAGAAAATCAGCGGAGCCACAATAGACGCCAGGCTGACAGCCGAGGCCAATATGCCCTGAAGCTGTCCTTGTTGGTCAGCGTTAACCTGATGGGTAGCCAATGCCTGGAGGGCTGGCGTGCCGATGCCGCCAAGAGCCACAAGCGGCATAATCGCGAACACCATCCAACTCTGGTTGCTTATGGACAGGATAATCAATGCCAGGCATGAGCAGGCTATGCCGGCAAGGATAGTGCCGCGTTCACCAAGCAGCCGGCTGGCAGGGCCGGGCAAAAATGCTTGCGCCAGTGTCTGGCATACTCCGAACGTGCCCAGGGACAGGCCAATCCACAACCCATTCCAGTGAAACATATCCTGCCCCCACAGCGCCCAACAGGTTCCATAAACCTCGCCGGTGGCGCTTAAGAAAAAGAAAACCAGCGTGACAATCAAAAGCCCTTTAGAGGCGGATAACCAGCGCAACGGCTTGAGCGGGTTAAATTCAGACAAATTCATTTTCCGGTTTGCCGGGGTGCGGGACTCTTTCAGGACAGTTAACGCCAGCAGAAAGTTACCGGTGTTCAGTCCGGCGGCAACGAGGAAGGGGAGCCGTAATCCGTAGTCGCCGAGCCACCCGCCTAGAATCGGCCCGATGATGAAGCCAGCGCCAAACATGGCATTAAATAACCCAAAACGCCGGGCGCGTTTGTGTTGCGGGGTTATATCAGTCAGCCAGGCCATAGCGACCGCTATATTCGCGCTAGTGAGGCCGGCTATCGCCCGCCCGGCCAGCAGCATCCAAAGCTGGGTGGAGAAAGCCATTATCAAGTAGTTGATCACCGCGCCGGAAAGAGAAATCAGCAATATTCGGCGCCTGCCGAAATTATCGCTTAATGCGCCGAGAAAGGGGGCGAAAATAAACTGCATAAGCGCATAAAGCGCCGCCATAATACCGATGTAAGGCGAGATGTCCGCCGTATGCATGACATCTTCGAGAAGGCGCGGAAGAATAGGAAATATGATGCCGATGCCAATAGCGTCAAGCCAAATGGTAATAAAAATAACGCTCAGCGTTTGCTTCACCATGGCGGCAACATCAGGCTGGCAAGCGCCGTTCCCCACGGTTTACACATAGGGGGTTCCCTGTGCAGCCGCTTCGGCGGCATGAAAGCCGCGCTCAAGGAGACCAAGGAATACCTGCCGCCTATCTTTGATTGATAACGTTGTTTGGTGGCTCAGCGCTTCCTGGAATGCGATACGCCAGGTATTCAGCACGATGACGGCGATAAGGCTGGCCGCGGGATCATTATTTTGCGCGTTGATGCGCGAGGACAGGATATTGCTCAGCGTCAGTACCAGTATTTCAAACTGCTCAAGCGCATAAACGCGCAGTGATGGGCTTTCCGCGACCACCCTCCAAAAGTCGGCAACACCCTTATCCATCCTGACTAACGGATGTTCCTGTTCGACCAGTTCAGCGGCCAGGGTTCGTAATGCCGCCACCGGCGAAAGCGCGTGATGGCGGTCGATAGCGCTTTGTAATAATTGATGGATCTCGTCAATGCGATCGAAATAAAGCGCCTCCTTGCGCGGGAAGTAGTTAAATACCGTCATCTTAGAAACGTTTGCAGCGATGGCAATATCCGTAACAGTGACATTATCAAATCCATGTTTAATAAAGAGTTCCGTCGCGGTGTTTGATAGCTGCTGGCGCGTGATGCGTTTTTTTTGCTCACGCAACCCTTCCGCTTTACCGTTGATGTTCACTTGTCCGCTCCCGGGTGGTCGTGTCTCTATTATTATGGCATATTTTTATGTCTGGTAAAATTTTATGATCATCATAAAATTAAGTCCAGTAAAATTTTTAATCACGTCCATTTTTGGCGGCCGACAGCGCGGAGGGGCGATTGGGGCGGCGGCCCCCGCAGCCGGCGGACCGACGGGAGGTTATTATATGATGGGCCACCGGTGAATGTAGCGGGCAGGGAGCAGCCGTTCGCTCAGGCGTAAGGCGTGCCCGCCATGGCGGCGTTCAGGCCGAGGGTTCCCCGATCGATAAGAGCGAGAAAGGCGGCCTGCGCTTCCTCTGCGTCCCGATGGTGGCGAAAGACCCGGTGAGCCTGGATGAAG
This sequence comes from Sodalis sp. C49, assembly GCF_046352915.1. NCBI lineage: Bacteria > Pseudomonadati > Pseudomonadota > Gammaproteobacteria > Enterobacterales > Bruguierivoracaceae > Sodalis > Sodalis sp. C49. Next base: position 4,642,860 of record NZ_CP163303.1, read on the forward strand.
GCCACGGTCCAGGTGGCCAGGAGCAGGCCGGCCGCCAGATGAGCGGCGGGATCGGCGGGGTCCCGCCCCACGCATGCGCATAGCGCTTGCGTCACCACCTGCGCTATCTCGTCGCGTATTCCGCGCGCCCGGGCCTTAAGGGTTTCGCTGCCCTCGATGGTCGCCATGAAGCGTTCGCTCCCGGCGGAAAATTCGACATAGGGGCTTTGTTCCGCCACCAGCCGGTGCGCGAGCAGGCGCAGCGCCTCGATGGGAGAGACTTGGGGATCGCGGCGCCGCAAAGCGTCGCGCAAGAGTTCACGGCCCTCCTCGTCGCGATCGAAGAACATGTCCTCCTTGCGGGGAAAGTGATTGAACACGGTCATCCTCCCGACGTCGGCGGCCGAGGCGATCTCATCCACCGTCACCCGATCGAAGCCCCGTTCCATGAAGAGGCGCGTGGCGGCATTGGAGATGGCTTGCCGCATGGCAAGGCGCTTACGGGAACGACGGTCGGATGGCATTGGCGAATGGACCTTATCAGCGTATGTATATGTACTGAGTATACCTCGAGCCGCGGCAGAGAGGGACAACGCCTTGAGATCCGGGCGCCGGAGAGACCATAACGGCAGGCTATTTTCAGCCTGCTCAGGCACCGGTTACCGCTTCATAAAGCACCTGCAGGCGCAGGCGCAGGAACAGCACCGCCTGGTGTTTGCGCGACAGCAGGGTTTCGACGGCGATCCCGGTCTCATCGGCCAGCTGCTTAAAGGAGTAGCCCTGAAGTTCGGTCTTTTCAAACGCCTCGCGCTGCTGGGGCGGCATATCCGCCAGCGCCAGTTCCAACTCCTGCCATACCAGCTCGCGCAGATAGGTGTCCTCGGCGCCGCTTTGCGCATTAAACAGCAGTTCGCCCAGTTCCTCGCCGGCGGGCCATTCCTGGTCCATATCGTCGGATAGCAATAATTCGCGCTTTTTACGCGACCGGTCGATAAGCTCATTGCGCGCGGCGCGATACAGCCAGGCGGCGACCTGCTCGATGGGATGAAGATAGCTATCGGCCTTGATCAGCTGATAGCTTATCTCCTGGAACACATCTTCCGCATCGGCGACGTTACCGGTGCGCCCGGCAATAAACGCCCGCAGCCGCTGCTGGCAGCCGCGCAGCGCGGCCAGCAGATCGTGGCGCCGGTCCGCGGCGTTAGTCATTATGCCTGGCCGTTATCGTCGGCGCGCGGTTCATTGCCCCGATCCCTAGGATGGCAGTGGCCATGCCAGGGACCCTGCCGGTGGCCCATGCCGCGCTGTTTAATAAACGCCTCGCGTTCCTCGGGGCTCATCGCCATCCAGCGCGCACGCATTTCCTGGCCCCGGCGGCCGAACATGCCCCGGCCGCCAAAACCGCCAAACAGGATTTTGCAGAGGATAAGCAGCCCCAGCGCCTGGAAAAAGCCAATGCTCTTTACGCCGAATATTACCGGCAGCAGCGCGTTCCACAGCAGCATGACCAGCGTGGTAACCGCGAGGATAGCCACAACGGCCATAACCAATATCTTTAACTTACGATCTCTCATGTTGTCTACTCCACATTGTTCAGATACAGAGGTAGACGAATCAGCGGCGAAAATATTTGCCGTGCGCGACCCATGTACGGAACAACACTACCTTCCGTATTGTCTGTAGTGTAAGTATTTTGATAAAACAGCATTTACAGCGGGAGACATGATGCGCAGCAGGACTCAAGTTTTACTCTTTACGGCGGGATTACTGGCCGGCAGCCTCAGCCTGGTTTCCCCCGTACGGGCGGAAGGCGAGCAGGATGCCGTTGCGCCGCAGCAGGAACAGGTACAACCGCAGCAGGAGCCGGCGCAGCCTGAACAGGCGCCGGCACCCGCGCAATCGGATTCGGCGCAGCCGCAGCTTACGCAACCCCAACCGGAGCTTACGCAGCCCCAGCCCGCCGCGCCCCCGTCCTACGAGCTCAATAAAATCATTATCGATGATAAAGAGCATCAAATCGGCGATACGGTACCGGCTAAATACCTCACCAAGCAGTATGAAATTGTCGAATGGCAAAAGCGCCATTTACCCGCTCCGGTAGAGAATAGCCACTGGACTTATGCCAGCGGCAATTACCTTCTGATCACCAATGACACCGGCAAAATTCTCAAAGCCGAATCGGGCGATATCTTTTTCAGTAATAACTGACTACCTTTGTGCCCGGTAACGCCCCGGCCTTTGGCCGGTGGTGCGCGTAAACGCCGAACTAAATGCCGTATCGGAACCGTAACCGACGCTGTCCGCCACCGCCGCCAGACTTTTGCCGGCCCGCAGGGCGTCGCCCGCCACCGCCATGCGCCACTCGATAAGATATTGCAGCGGCGGCACCCCGACCAGCCGCCTGAAATGCTGCGAGAACGTGGTGCGCGACATGGCGACCCTGGCCGCCAGTTCCCCCACGGTCCAGCGGCGGGCGATATCGGCGTGCATCAGGCCCAGCGCCGCGCCGATCTGCGGATCGGCCAGGGCGCCCAGCCAGCCGGGCGCTTGCATACCCGACCCCAGGTGCGCCCGCAGGATCTGGATGAGCACCATATTGGCGAGATTGGTGGCCACCACCGCGGCCCCCGGGCGTGAGGCTTCGGTCTCGATGCGCAGCAGTTCCAGCACCGCGCGCAGCGGCGCGGCGCTGGCTGACGCCGCCGGCACATGAACCACCGGCGGCAGTAGCTTCAATAACAGGGTGCCGGTGTCGTGCGCAAAAATAAAACGTCCGCCCGCCGCGCTCACCTTCTCGCCGCTGTCGCCATAACGCGCGATACCGTCTGCGCCAAGGTTTTTCGCCAGGGCCTCCCGGCCATCAACCGGCGCCAGCGTGGGATCGCTGCCGGTGCAATAGTCCTGGCCGCGCGTCAGCAAATAAAAATCACCGGTCATGATATGCACGGGCGGCATGCCGTCTTCACTCCACAGCCAGAATGATCCTTCCAACACGCCAGCGAATTTGATATGGCTCAGGCCGGAGAAACGCATCGCCCAGGGACCGTGCACCTCAATGCGCGCCGAAAGTAGGCTTTTAGCTTTCAACAGGGAAAACACATCCGACAACGGGTCCATAACATTCCGTACGATCGATGATAAATAGCGGGGAATTGATTATAGATTAATCGGCCGGCGGGCGCCATGATGCCTTCTGTCCCCGGCGTGGCCCGGCAAGGCCGCGCCGATTTTGATGGCGAATTAGGTGGAGGCGTATTCATGTCGCAAATCAACGGTAAAGTGGTGATTATTACCGGCGCGGGCAGCGGTATCGGCGCGGCGACCGCGCTGCTGCTGGCGTCGCGCGGCGCTAAAGTGGTGCTGGGCGCGCGCAGGCCGGAGCGGCTGGCGGCGCTGGCAACCCGTATACGAACCGAGGGGGGCGACGCGGCCTGTTTGCAAACCGATGTCACCCGGCGCGACGATGTGGCGCGTATTGTCGACCTGGCGTGCGAACGGTATGGCAAGCTGGATGTTTTGATCGGCAACGCCGGCGTGGGCCCGATTTCACCTCTCGACGAACTGAAGGTAGACGACTGGGAGGCGATGATCGATATTAATATCAAGGGCGTGTTGTATGGTATTGCCGCCGCGCTGCCGGTGTTCCGCGCCCAGGGTTTCGGCCATTTTGTCCACACCGCGTCCACCGCCGCGCATCGTATCGTACCGACCATGGCGGTCTATGCCGGCACGAAAATGGCGGTGCGCGCCATCTCCGAAGGGCTGCGGCAAGAGGCGGGGGAAACGCTGCGGGTCACGGTCATCTCTCCCGGTATGACGCGTACCGACTTTGCGCAGACCATCACCGATCCGGCCGTCAAGGCCCGGATCGAAGAGTCCATGAACACGTTCGGCATTGCGCCTGAGGCGATAGCGCGCGCCATCGCCTTTGCCATTGAACAGCCCGCCGATGTGGATGTGGGCGAGATTATCGTGCGTCCCACCGCGCAGGGTTAACCCGCAAGGCGGCCGCTATAAACGGAAGCTGGCAACCAGTTCCTCCAGCACCGCCGACTGGTCTTCCAGCGTGTTGGCGGCAAGCGAGGACTCGGTGACCAGAGCGGCGTTCTGTTGGGTCGTGGTATCCAGCTCGCTGATCGCCCGGGCGATTTGTTCGATGCCGTGGCTTTGCTCCTCCGAGGCCGAGGAAATCTCGCCCATGATGTCGTTGACGCGCGAAACCGAGGCGACGATTTGCTCCATGGTATCGCCGGCCTGGGCCACCAGTTTGGTGCCCACGTCAATGCGCGAGACGGACTCGCCTATTAAGGTGGCGATCTCTTTCGCCGCCTGCGAACTGCGTTGCGACAAATTGCGTACTTCGCTGGCCACCACCGCGAACCCACGGCCCTGCTCGCCGGCGCGCGCCGCTTCCACCGCCGCGTTAAGCGCCAGGATATTGGTCTGGAAAGCGATGCTGTTGATGACGGCGGTAATATCGGTGATTTTTTTCGAACTCAGGGAGATGTCGTCCATGGTCCTGACGACATTTTTCATCACTTCGCCGCCTTGATGGGCATTGTGGGTGGCTTCGCCGGCGATCTGGCTGGCATGTCTGGCGTTGTCGGCGTTGTTTTTCACCGTTGAGGTAAGCTCTTCCATGCTGGCGGCGGTCTCGACCACGGCGGCGGCCTGTTGCTCGGTGCGGGAAGACAGGTCGGTATTGCCCGTGGCGATTTTGGCCGCCGACGAGGCCACGGTGCCGACGCTGTCGCGCACATCGGAAATGATGGTGCGCAGTTTGGCGTTCATGCGCGCCATGGCGGCGGTAAGCTGGCCCAGTTCATCATGACTTTCAGGCGTTATCGACGCGGTGAGATCGCCGTCGGCAATGCGCTCGGCAACCGCGAGATTTTTCAGCACCGGCCGGGTAATCTGCCGGGTGATATACCAGGAGACGAGAATACCGAAGACCACCGCAATCAGGCCGATGATAATGGTCATGCTTGAAGAACCATACGCCAGCGCGTCATTTTTTTCTTTCACGATATTAATAATGACTTTGACCGCAGCGCTGCTCTTATCGCCGGCAAGCTTTACGCCATTTTCCGCCGCATTTAAATCCTTATAATCGGCATAGTAATTCTGGCTGATATCTTTATACTTGCCAAAGTAGCTCCAAAAAGCATCCAGGTCAGGCTTCTTTTCCGGTGCGAGGCTGATCGCTAAGTCGTTATATTTTTTCTCTGCATCCGCATAATTTTTTTGCAGCAAGGCTAATGCCTCATCGGTGCCTTTTAATTGCAAATTAAAGGAGTTGTCTTTAATTAAAATAAAGGCTAATACAAAATCATTGAGTTGATTATCCATATCGGTGCCAAACGTCTGGTTTAGCAAGGCGGTTTTAAAGGGGCCTATGGCGTCCTGGTTATGGAGATCGTCCAGCTGGGCGCGGATGGCAACCATCTTTTTGGAAAAAACACCCATGTTTTCCAGAGATTTATTAAAATCTCCCAGATAAAGGGCAATGCTATCCAGGCTTGCCATCGATTCTTTATCCCATGACAGTGCCTGGGCTTGGTGGGTGAGCGCGGCGGCGTCATCGATAAAGCCGGCCATGACTTTACGCACCGCGTCGTCGGACGAGTAAAGGTATTTAACGCGGTTGACTTTAACCTGGAAAACATCAATATTTATATTATAAACCAGATTGGTCTTTTCATAAATATCGCGAATTTCCTTGAAGCGTTGAACACTAAGGCCTGATGCAATAACGACCAGTAATAAGACAATGCCGAAGCCTAAAAAAAGTTTATGTGACACTTTAATGCTATTTATTTTACTTATTAAACTTGTCATTTCTGTTTCCCATATAAATGTCACAAATCAAACTGTGTAATACCTGAGATAAATGTCCTGCGTAGCTATCGGCAAATTTTTCCGCTTCTTTAGGTTATTTTCCGCGGAATGAGCGAATGGACAGTAAAAATATCGATGCGGAGTGGTGCGGCGGCGGTAGGGCGGTTGTTGTGGAAATTATGGGGATTCGCTCATGCCACCCTGTGCTTTGCGTGATGGCGTTAAGCCCAAATTTTGTCTTTTGCCCGTGCTGATATGCGGATGCCTGAAAAAAATAGTGCAACTGTCCAAGAGATGATGATGACTCAATCTTGACGGGTAATGCCTCGGCTTACCGATTGCAAATGAACGTTGGGAAATAATTACCGCTATTTTTTTAATAAAATAACAGGGCATCTATTTTTCGCCTGCCGCATGGCGGAAATAGAATAGCCGCTTTCACAAAAGAGCGAAAAAATAAACCGGGTGGATGTCACGTCGCCTACCCGACCGCATTGGCCTGGGATTTCCCCACCTCCGGCAAGAGTAGCTATACTAAAAGCCTATGGGTAACAAACAGGAGGATGCAGATGACTATTCATAAACACGGACAGGCACATTGGGAAGGCGATATCAAGCAGGGTAAGGGCACCATCTCCACGGAAAGCGGCGCCTTAAGCCAGCAACCCTATGGCTTCAATACCCGCTTTGAAGGCAAACCCGGCACCAATCCCGAAGAGCTTATCGGCGCCGCCCACTCGGCCTGTTTTTCCATGGCGCTATCCTTGATGCTGGGCGAGAAGGGATATACTGCGCAGAGTATTGATACCAAAGCCGATGTTTCCCTTGATAAGGTGGGCGGCGGCTACGGCATCACTAAAATCGCCCTGGACAGCAGCGTGGTAGTGCCAGGGATCGATAAACAGGAATTTGACGCCATTATCCAGCAGGCAAAAGAAAACTGCCCGGTGTCCAAGGTCCTAAAGGCTGACATTACGCTGACCTACCAGTTAAAAAACTGAATCGGCAGCACGACCTGATCCGCACCCCGTCTATCAGGGCGGGGTTTGCGCCACCGCTTTACCACGCAGTGGGTTTCCCCTCCCTACGCCGCATACCGCGTTTCGCCGCGCCGCCAAACCCCTTGCTCTTCCTTTACTCGCCTGAAGGCAAGTACCCGGATGCGCTGGTTTAATGTGATATTCATCACAAAAATCATGCTATGCTTACCGGTCTTTCCGTAAGGAAACTATCACGACGAGGTATGGGTATGATTACCGGTATGCGTATAGCGACCGTGCTGCAAATGATCCTGAATATCGGCCTGCTGTTCCTGGCGGCGATCCTGATCGTTTTTATGGGTAAGGAAACCGTTCTTCTGGCCAGGGTGTTGCTGGTAAACGGCGAACTGGCGTCTTACTACCAGATGATTGAAGGCATCGTCATTTATTTTCTGTATTTTGAGTTTATCGCCCTGATTGTGAAGTATTTCCAGTCCGGGTATCACTTTCCGCTGCGCTACTTTGTCTATATCGGCATCACGGCGATTATCCGCCTGATTATCGTCGATCATAAAGATCCGCAGGACACGCTGTATTATTCGGCCGCCATATTAATCCTGGTGGTAACGCTGTGGCTGGTCAACAGTAACCGGCTTAAGCGCGAATAGCCCCGTCAGTGATGCGGACTGCCCATGATTAGCGCTTCCCCCAAGCCTGGCGATCGTCGCCTGGATGAAAACGTGCCGGCGCCGGACATCATCCGGCCTGCTTTTACATGATAAAAACGCGCCATGGCGCATTGGTGGGCGAGGGTAGGGCAAGGAGCCTTCAGTAATAGGCCGCTAAGCATTGCAAAATCCCCTTGCCGCTATTGGCCAATGACGGATATCCCTGCAATAATTTGTCAATAACATCATGATTAAGCTCAGGCAAGCCGGCGTGCTTTAGATAGTTACTTAAATGCATTATAACCAATGAAATATAAAATTTTTTATTGATCGATGCGGCATTAAATACCGTATTTGCGCATTCCAACGTCAGATAAAAATTTTCCCCCGTAAAATTTTTCTTAGGGAATATCAGTTTATACATTTTTTGCTTTTTATTTGGCTCACAATAATAAGATGCATAGAAATTATTACCTAATATAGGATAATGCATATTTATTTGGTCCATCAGTTTTAACGGGATATCGTTAAATTCATTATCATCTTTATCTGTGACAGTTGTAATGGACAGCCTGCCGGATGCCGCGTGAAAGTTTAAAGCAGGGTTATCACTATCATCGATAAGGGTGGTATTTTTGAGCAGTTCTATCGTCCCGCTATCGCCGTCGAGCAAAATCGGCAGATAAAGGTGTTTTTCATGCGGCAGCAAAACGCTTATATCATAATATTTTTTATGCAGTTCTTGTTTTAAACATTCATATGAACGACAGGCGAAACCTGGGTTTCCCTTGCCGGGGGTATTATCACCATCGGCGAAGTTTGGTTTATGGATTTTTGCCGGGGGACCTTCCTGGTGGCGGAGTATGGGGCTGCGCATTGCGGTAAAGGGCCGCGGGACATTGGTTACGCTTAAGCCGAATGCCGGATTGAACGGCCCGGCTTGCCGAGCGGCGGCGACATCATTTATGGCGGTATCGGAGGAAGAGGATGTTGAATTGATATTGTTCATGCGCCCGCCGTTGAGTTTCACCTGATAAAAAGAGTGTGGGTATAATAAATCACCGGTGTCTTTGATAAAGCGCTTAATCAGTACAGAGATTGAACGCTATTCTTTGAAATTTTGTAGGAGATTGCCCCGGAGGACTTGCCAGGCGTGTTGATTAGGCGGTAGCGACGTTGGTGTGGCCGCGCGCAGGCGGGTTTGCCCTTGCGCTCAATCAAGGCCGATATAATAGCGGCGATATTGCGTGGGCGTGGTTTTCAGCCGCCGTAAAAAGGCGCGCCGCAGAATATCCACGCTGGAAAAACCGCAGGCGGCGGCGATTTCCTTCGGCGCCAGACGGCTGGATTCAAGCAGGTCGCGCGCTTTGGCCACCCGCTCCTGCTCCAGCCAGCGCGCCGGCGCCACTCCCAGCGCCTCCTGGAAGAGACGCGTAAAATGCCGGGTACTGAGCTGCATATGATCGGCCAGGGTTTTCACCTTTTTCACCTCATCGAGATGGGCGACGGCCCAGCGCTGCATATCCTGCAAGGACGATCTGCCGGCCAGCGAGGCGCGGCCGCTGCGGCTGAAATGCCCTTGGCCGACCGGGCGGGTGAAAAACATCACCAGGTTGGCGGCGATCGCCAGCGCCACCTCGCGGCCCAGATCCTCTTCCACCATCCGCAGCGCCAGATCCAGACCGGACGTTACGCCCGCCGCCGTGCGCAGCGGGCCGTCGCAGATATAGATTTCATCGCCATTGACCCGCACGCCGGGGTAGCGGCGCGCCAGTTCCCCGCATACCGCCCAATGGGTGGTGACCCGGAAGCCATCCATTAATCCGGTAGCCGCCAGCACCAGCGCGCCGGTGCATACCGAGCCATAACGCTGGCTTTGCCGGCAGCAGGCCGCCAGCGCCGCCAGGCTGTGCGCATCCAGATTAACGCCCGCCGCCGCCGGCGCGCCCGCCACCAGGAAGCTATCCAGCGGCCCGGTAAGCGTCTCCCGCAACGACAGGTCGGGGACGATTTTTACTCCCGAGGATGAGGTAACGATCTGCTGATCCAGCCCCATGACCCGCATACGGTAAACCACGCGCCCCAGGATGGCGTTCGCCTCGGCAAACACGTCCAGCGGCCCGGAAATATCCAGTAGCTGCGCGCCGGGCAGCGCGAGGCAGACTATTTCTTTACGCATATCCTATTCCGTACCTCAATGGGTTATTGCATGGCACCGGTCAGCGTTTTGTCTCAAATCGTCGTAATACGGTGATTGAAGACACTGAGCATGAGCCATTACCCTGGTCAGGTCAATTAACCGGAGGTAATCACCATGGCTTTCAGCATCAACGGTATCAGCGTGCCCGACAGCAAAATGGCGCGCGAAGCAACGGAGCTGGTGCGCGACACCGAATCCGATCTGCTGTTTCATCATTCCAGCCGCACCTATTATTGGGGGGCGCTGGCCGGGCGGCAGCGCGGCCTTCGCGTCGATCAAGAATTGTTGTATATCGGCTGCCTGTTCCACGACATGGGGCTGACACGGGAGCACTGCAGCTGCGATAAGCGTTTTGAGGTGGACGGCGCCGATGCGGCGCGCGATTTCCTGCGCCGGTACGGTGTCGGCCAGGCGGATATCGATAAGGTCTGGACCGCCATCGCCCTGCATACCACGCCGGGGGTGCCGGAGTTTATGGCGCCGGAAATCGCCCTGGTCACCGCCGGCGTGGAGATGGATGTACTGGGCATTAACTATGCGTCCTACCCGGAAGACGTGCGGGAACAGGTGGTGGCCGAGCATCCGCGCACGCCGGCGTTTAAAGAAGACATTATCCAGGCGTTTTATGACGGCATTAAGCATAAGCCGGACACCACCTTCGGCAATGTTAAAGCCGATGTGATTGCCGATAAGGAACCGGGTTTTATGCCCGGCGACTTTTGCGCGCTTATCCGCGCGTCGCGCTGGAAAGGGTAACCGCCGCGCAAGGCGGCGAGTTGATCAGCGGCTTTGCGTCAGTTTTGCCATAAACGCCAGGCTGTGGTGCCACGAATCCGCCGAGGCGTGGGCATTGGCGGCGGGCGTGCCGCCGGCGGCCATGATAATGCCCGATACCGCATGGGGCTTATCGATAACCGTGGCCGGCACATACGGCGTGGCAATGGCGTGGCCGGCGTCGGGATAATCCAGGTGCTGAACGGGGTAAGGATAGGCGTGATCGTTAAGCGTCCTGGTCACATGGCGGCAGTAGTCGGTGGACGGCCAGAATCCATCGTCGCCGCCGGAAATCAACAGCACCGGGCAGCGCATATTTTCCACCCGGATGCGCGCGGCTTCCACCGCGGCGGTATTCCGCTGGGCGTGGACAAACGCCGCCGCCTGGCGCCGCGGCTGCGGGGCGTTGTCGATTTCGCGCCAGCATGCCTGCGCGTCGTTTCCATGCCAGACAATCGGCAGCGGCTTGCCCTGGTAAACCCAGCAGGGCGCGAAGCGGCTTTCACCCGGGCGTCCCGCCGCCAGTACGCCGTGCGTTACCGAACTGGGAACATAGGCGATCACGGCGGACACCCGTTCGGGAAAGGTGGCGGCCAGCAGCAGGGATAATTCCCCGCCGCGCGACTGCCCGCTGACCGCGACAAAACCCTTGCGCGGCCGCAGCCGCTCGTGTACCCAGGCCAGGGCGTCGGCGAAATATTCCAGCGGCGTGGCGGAGATATGCGACGGCAGGCCCGGCGCGCCGAAGTACCCCAATGCCAGCGCCGCATAGCCGCGGGAAGCCCATAACGCGGCGCGCTGATGATTGATGCCGCCGCCGGATCCGTTGAGGTAGATAACCACCGGATGCGGCCCCGGCGTGCCAGGCGTATAGAGCGCGCCCACCAGGCCCTGCTCTTCAATCGGCCGATAGGCGACGTTATCGGCGCTAAACTGTTGCACCATTTGCGCGTCGGCATGGACAGGTGCGGCATCCACCCCGGCGGAGCGTCCCGTTGCGCGCAGATGCACGGTGACCGGCGCGATAACCGCCGGATGACCGGCGGCGCCGGTCGGCGGGGAAACCTGCCGCTGCGACCACAGTAATCCCTGGCCGTCTACGCCCCGGTAATCACCGGCAACCGGCGCATCATGCTGCAAATCCACCGTGCCGTCATCCGCCGCGATAAATTGCGCGTAACTGCGCCAGGCCGCGCCATCGCCGGTGCGGGATGTGGCTTCAATCTCAACCGTGGCGCCGGGGCGCAGGCCATGGAGACGGATGCGGCGCGGTTCATCCACCAAGGCGATGGCCGGGGTAACGGTCAGTGTCAGCGGCATCATCAATTCTCCTCCATTTTGGCCACGCGGGCCTGTTGCTGTACGGCCTGTTTATCGAAATGATTAATATCGCCGACCAGCGCGTTGGTGAAAATCTTATCCAGCGGTACGCTGGCCACGTCCAACTCACCGGCGTCATGCATCAAGGCGACATAGCGGGCAATGGCGTCGATATCGTATCGTCCCGGCACCACCGGCTGACCCTCAGGTGTGTAAAGGGTGCGTTTTAACCGGCGTTCCAACAGGAATACCGCGTCTTTCAGCCTGGCCTGGTAGACCTCGGCGCCCGGTTTTAATTCCGGCTGCGCCTGCCAGAATGTCTGGACGCAGAAGCCGGGATTGGCCTCACACGCCAGTGTGGCCTTGGTGATGGCGCGGCCAAAACCCACCAGCATGGCGCGGCGATCGCGCAGGGTATCGTTATGGGCGATAAAGCCATTGCCCACCATCGCGGAAAATTCGGCCGGATAGGACAACCGGCGGATTTTAGTGCCGCTTTGCTCCAGCATGTCGTGCCAGCTCTGGTTAAAGTTCAGCGCGTCGACGCGGCCTTCCTTTAACGCCAGGAAGCCGGCGCCGAGCGCGCCGGTGGCCACGATCTGCACGTCTTTATCCGGATTCAGTCCCTGGTTGGCCAGCACGGCGCGGGTTTGCGGAATCGAAGCCCAGGTCAGGGCGCCGACGCCGATTTTTTTCCCTTTCAGGTCGGCCAGGGTCTTGATGGGCGAACTGTCCAATACCGCCAGCTCCATGCCGCCGGAAGGCCGGGCGTTATAGAAAAACTGTACCGGCAAGGGTTGTTTGCCGGGGGCATAGGACGCCAGCACCGGCTCCGGCATCGGAAAGCCGATATCGATTTTTTTGCTGTTAACCTGCGGCAGCAGGGCGCCGGCGCCCTGGAAAACGATGGTTTTCACCGCCAGGTTTTCCGCGCGGAAGTAACCCAGCTTATCGGCGGCGCTATAAATACTGCCGTCGACCACGGTTTGGGGAATATTCAATCCCACGATAATCTGTTCTTCAGCCTGGGCCGCCGCACTTAGCGCCAGGCAAAAAAAAGTGCTGAATAAATAACCACGTTGTGTCATGAAATAGCGAGCCTCGTTAATGTCATCAAACCTGGGGTTAGCGCACCGTGCGGGTATCATCGGCCCGGGGTGTTTCCCAAAAAACCAGGCGCCGGTGCAGCCAGCGCACGCTTTGCGCCCCGATAAGCCCTATCACCGCCAGCAGGAATACGCCGGCAAACATCGTGCTGACGTTTAAATTCGCCGCGGCGGCGCCAATCATGTAACCGAGCCCGGCTTCCGACGACACCAGTTCGCCCACCACGGCGCCAATCAGCGCCAGCGCAATGCCTATCTGCAGACCGGCAAAAATATCCCCGGCCACCGACGGCAGCTTAACGTGGCGGAAGATATACCAGCGGGAGGCGGAAAAGGCCCGGCAGGCGTCAATCAGGTCGGCATCTACCCGCTTAAATCCCACCAGAGTATTGATAAACAGCGGGAAAAAGCATAACAGCACCACCAGCACCACCTTGGAGGCGATGCCGAAACCAAACCAGACCAGGATCAGCGGCGCCAGGGCCACTTTAGGCGTGGATTGGATAGCCACCAGCAGCGGGTAAACGAATTTCTCGAAGGTGGCGGATTCCGCCAGCGCGGCGCCGGCGATCAGGGCAAAGCCGCTGCCCAGCGCATACCCGATAAGCGTGGCCGACAGGGTATAGCCGATATGCTTCCAGATAACGCCCTGGCGGAACAGATCCAGCAGGGTGGTCCACACCGCGGTGGGGGCGGGTAAAATATATTCCGGAATATTCAGCAGGCTGACGGCCAGTTGCCATGCCAGCAACAATACCGTAAGCGTTATCAGCGGATAAATCACCGATAGGATCCGGTTCATTGCGCGTGCTCCATAAAATGCCGGCGCAGGTGCCGGCATGCCTCGCTGAACGGGGGCGAGGAGAGGGTCTCAGGCGATCGGGGCCGCGGCAGGGTTATCCGGTAGTCTTCGATAAGGGTTCCCGGGCGGGCGGACATGACCAGGACCCGGTCCGACAGGAACACCGCCTCCGGGATGCTATGGGTAATAAACAGCACGGATTTCCGGTCTTGCAGCCAGACGCGCTGCAGTTCCAGGGTCAGGGTTTCCCGGGTCATGGCATCCAGCGCCGCGAAGGGCTCATCCATCAATAACAGTTTGGGATCCCCCAGCAGCATGCGCGCCAGCCCGACTCTCTGCTGCATGCCCCCGGACAGTTCATTAGGGTAGTTGTGGCTGAATTCGCTCAGTCCCACCAGCGCAAGCAGTTCCAGGGCGCGGGCATGCGCCCGGGTGAAATCCAGCTTAAGCGTATGCGCCGGCATGAGGATATTTTCCAGCACGGTTTTCCAGGGCATCAGGGTGGGTTTCTGGAACGCCACGCCGATATTGCGGTTAGGGCCGTGGGACGGCTTGCCGGCAATGGTAATTTGCCCCGCGGAGGGACGCAGCAGGCCGGCGGCGATTTTCAGCAGCGTCGATTTTCCGCAGCCGGACGGCCCCAGCAGCGTGACGAACTCGCCCGTGCCGATGCGCAGGCTGACCTGTTTCAGCGCTTCTATTATCCCACGACGGGTACGGTAGGTGACCGAAATACCTTCGGCGTTAAGCATCGGGTCAGCCGGGGCAATGCCCGGCGGCGAAGAAAGCGTATCGCCCGGCGCGCCCCGGACAATAGCCCCCGTAAAGCGGGGTGAAACGGCAACCATAAAATGATCCTTAATGCATATTGTGAGCAGCTCACCGCGGGTGTCTGGGGTGATTTGACATGGCTCAGTATGTGAGGAAAATAATGGAAGCTCTAATAAATAAACCGGGATTAAATATGAGTTAAATGCATCGGCTGAGCTGCTTAAGGATAAGCGCCGGCCAGGTGCAGAAGGCGTATTGGTGGTGCTGATGACGCGGGGTTGATCAGAAGCTGTCGATGATTTTCGCTACTTCATCCGCGCTATTATTCGTGCAAAACAAAGTGATTTGCTGCTTTTCATTATCTTTATTATATTTTGTTGCCATATAGTCGACGAAATGTATGCCGGAGGCTGCCGCGGAAAGCGCCTTTGTCCCACCGGAATAAACAATATCATTTTTAATATCATAATAGCAAAAATGGCCGGCGCTGTAGCTGCTGGTCAGAAAAATACAGTGGTCGCCAAAGTTGGCGGCAAGGAAATGCCGGATCTCCGCCGCGTGGTTAAATAAATCCCGGGGGCGGACATTCGCCTGCAGGCTGGTTTTCTGATTATCATGGCGCGTGAGGGTAAAATCGACGCCATGGCGCTCCTGGCTGATATCGTTACCGTCCAGCATGCATAAGCCGATGTCGAACTGCCCGCCTTGCCTGAGCGGCGCCAGGATCGACGCCGGTACGGAAAAGTCGAAAGGACTGATGGATCTGTGCGCCATCATATACGCGGCGGCAATAAAACAGGGCTGGGGAATGTCGTGGTATATATTATGCAGGATATCGATTTTTTTATGGATATCGATTTTATCGGTATCGTCGCTCAGCGCTGTCTGCATCAGGATAAAATCCGCCAGCAGCGTATTATCGTAGGCGGCGGGATGATCATGGTAATCGCTTATGATTAAATTCGTTAATAATTCGATAGTAATATTAGACAGCTCAAAGACTTTCTCGCCATAGGCTATTACCAATCCGCCATCGCAGTCGAGCAGCGAAAGGGTGAATGCGTTGTCGAATCGGATGTCCTGAACGTTTTTTTTATCACGGGTAGCGGTATACGTTTTAACGAAAATCTCATTAAAAAAATCGATATTATTGCTATCTATAGTCACATTCCCTATTTCTGCGGGAAGCGGCGTTGCGGCGTAGCCGGTTTTTTTTAACAATGCAATTAAAAGGTCACCGGCAAGATGGTGGTCGTGCGCGGTGCTGCTATGGCCGGCGGTAAGGGATGGCTGATTTTGCGGTGCCGAGGCGAGTGTTACATTTAAAGGCATATAGTAGAAACCTAATGGATAATGATGTCGATGGGAGTGAGCATTATATTGATGGCATAAGTGCCGAAGCATAGTGCGCAATAAGTAATGCGCTGCGCAGTTTACGCGAACAGGTAATAGCATTGCAATGCGCGGTGCTATTGAATTTAATTAATGCCAGATATTAATTTATTTGAAAAAATAATATCTACGAATAAACTAATCAACTTCTTTCAATACGGCAATAAATGCCCTCAGCCCCAACGGCACATGGCGATTGCCGGGATAATATAAAAATAACCCGGGTATCGGCGGGCACCACTCCTCAAGCACCCGGATAAGTTTACCCTGGTCGATATAGGGCTGGGCCACCGGCGCGGGTAAGTAGGCGATGCCCAGTCCGGCGGCGGCGGATTCCGCCATCAGGCCCAGGTGGTCCAGGGTCAGGGCGCCGGGCACGTCGAGGGCGATTTCCTGGCCGTTGCGGGCAAATTCCCAGCGGAAAATCTTGCCGCTGGGCAGGCGCAGGCGGATGCATTCATGTCTTTTCAAGTCGTCCGGCGTCTGCGGCGGCCTGCGGCCCGCCAGATAGGCGGGAGCGGCCACCGTCACAAAACGTACCTCGCCGCCGAAACGCACGGCAATCATATCCTGCGGCAGCGCCTCGCCCAGGCGAACGCCGGCGTCAAAACCGCCGGCGACGATATCCACCAGCCGGTTCTCCGTCACCAGATCGAGGGACATTTCCGGGTAGCGCGCCAGAAACGCCGGCACCACCCGCGCCAGCAGTTGCCGGGCCGCCGGCTCGCTGGCGTTAATGCGTAATATGCCGCTGGGCCGGTCGCGGAATTCGTTGACATCCTCCAGCGCCGAATCCAGATCCCTGAGCAACGGGCGCAGACGGGACACCAGCCGCTCGCCGGCCTCGGTGGGCGCCACGCTGCGGGTGGTCCGGTGCAGCAGCCGCACCCCCATATTCTGCTCCAGCACCCGCATCATATGGCTGAGGGTGGAGGGGGACAGGCCTAGCTCGTCCGCCGCCTTGCGAAAGCTGCGATGGGCGACTATCGCGGCGAAAGCGGTTAAATCCGCTAAATCGGGTTTTTTCATTGCTGGGTTTATTTCACTTCTTCATGCGATATTGTACGGATAGTAGCATGGATCTGCGGGCCTTATACTCAGTTAACGCGCCATCATAGCGGCGCCTTAACAATAAGGAGACAGCGTATGTCTAGAACGTGGTTTATTACCGGCACGTCCTCGGGACTTGGCCGGGAACTGACGGAAAAACTCCTGGCGCGCGGCGATCGCGTCGCGGCAACCTTGCGCAAGACCGGCGCGCTTGACGATCTGCTGGCGCGGTATGGCGACCGTCTGTGGGTGGCGTCGTTGGACGTTACCGATACGCAGCAGGTGCATCGTGTTTTCGATCAGGCCGTCGCGCATTGGGGCCGTATCGACATCGTGGTGAGCAATGCCGGTTATGCGGTGTTCGGCGCGGGCGAGGAGGCGAGCGATGAGCAGATCCGTCATCAGATCGATACCAATCTCATCGGCTCGATCCAGCTTATCCGCGTCGCCTTGCCGCACCTGCGCCGCCAGGGCGGCGGGCGGATCCTGCAGATATCCTCGGAGGGCGGCCAAACCGCCTATCCCAATTTCAGCCTGTATCATGCCACTAAATGGGGTATCGAGGGATTCGTCGAGGCGGTGGCCCAGGAAGTGGCGCCGTTCAATATCGAGTTTACCCTGGTGGAACCGGGACCGGCGAAAACAGGCTTCGGCGGCGCGCTGATCACCCCGCCGCCGATGGCGGAGTATGACGCCACCCCGGCGGGGGATATGCGTCGCGCGCTGGCCGCTGAGGCTTTCCCGATCCTGGGGGACCCGGTAAAGATGGTCCGGGAAATCATGGCCAGCGTGGAGCGCAGCCCCGCTCCCCGGCGGCTGACGCTGGGCAGCCAGGCTTATGATCATCTCCACGCGACGCTGACGCAGCGGCTGGCCGCGCTGGAAGCGCAAAAAGACATTGCTCTATCGACCGATATTGACCAGTGAAAGACAAGATATCGCGCAGGGCGGCGGGAATGATTCCGGGTGCCGATCCTCTGCGCGATGATTAATTTAGTAATTTACCGGGCGGCGACATTTCCCGCAGACAATAAAAGTTACTGCGATCCTTTTCACGTTTTGCAGATAAACGGCTTTATTCGGTCAGGGTCATGATCCAGCCCCAAAAGTTAAATAATCCCTGTTGCTATTCAGTTATATAAACTTATAACTGGTATGGGGCTATTCCCATCAGCAGGGACACGACGAAATGAGTGAACAAATTCATCTTCAAGAGCCGAAAGATAAAAATTTTATCAGCCTGCGGGAACCGTGGGAAGTGGAGTACTGGACGCAAACCTTAGGAATCACCAAACAAAAACTCTCCGCCGCCATCAGGGCGGTCGGCAATGGCACGAAAGACGTGAAGGAGCATTGTGGTAAATAATGCGCCGGCGGCGGGGCGCGCCAATCAGGATGAATGCTTGTATCTGAAATTTATATAATTAACCTCATTACACTTTCAACTCTTTGCGTTAAACTTCCTGCGGTGGAATGTTTCCCGACCATTTTGATGATTCAGGAAGAAAACAATGAAGACGTTTTTTATTGCTGGTGCCGCCGCCAGCCTGTTACTGGCCGCCGCATCCGCCAATGCCGTAAGCGTAACCGGTGAAGTCGGCGAACATTATACCAACGTAGGCGTTGGTTTCGGGACCACTACGCCGGGCATTGCCGTCAGCGGCAATTGGGCGCATAACGATGACAACGGCGATGTCGCCGGCCTCGGCCTCGGTTACAATATTCCCCTCGGCCCGTTTATGGGCACCGTGGGCGGCAAGGGACTGTATGTGGGGCCAAAAGACGGCGATGAAGGTTATGCCATTGCCGTGGGCGGAGGCCTGCAGTTGCCGGTGGGCAGCCTGTTCAGCCTGTATGGCGATTATTACTACTCGCCGGATTCCCTTTCCAGCGGCGTGGAAAACTATACCGAAGCCAATGCCGGCGTCAGGTTGACCGCCATCCCGCTGGTAACCGTCAGCGTCGGTTACCGCTATATGGCGATGGACGGCAAGGACGGCGACCGCGACAATATCCTGGCCGACGGCCCGTATATCGGCGGCGCGTTTAACTTCTGAGGGGCGTCTTCGTCCTCCCCTCATCATGCCTGCGATTTCATTTGATCGAAACAAGACCGCCCGGCGGCGGTCTTGTTGAGTTTGATGGCAACGTCGTGCGCGCCATCCCTGGTGCGCTACGCTTTACTGAGCCTACCCATCATACCCACCGCTAGCTCATGTGCACGCTTGTCAGCAGTCTGAACAAGACCGCCGCCGGGCGGTGGCGTTTTATTTATTAAACCGCGACATCAGCCCGATAATATTACGCAGGCGCTCGCCCTGCAGCAGATGCTGCTTGCTGGGCTGCAGGTCCGGCGTAAAGGTCTCGAAGATCCCGCCCGGGTAGACGACGTCAATCTGATCGGGGGACACCACCGCGTAATTGTAATAACTGCCGACAATGATATCGTCGGAACGCGGCGCGTCGGGCTGCAATAAATTGCGTCCCACGCTGTAGTCGCCCACCGGGGTCGTGACGCCCGCAATAGTTTGCATCAGCGTCGGCACCACATCGAAATGGCTGGTGCGCCGGTTGATATCGCCGCTTTCGCCGCCCGGCAGCTTCATAAACATCGGCACATGGATTTGCACGTCGCTAAAGTTGCTGCCGTGACCCCAGTAGTTCTTTTTATGATCGTTAAACTCTTCGCCGTGATCGGAGGTAATCACCACCAGGGTATTGTTGTCCAGCCCCGCCTGCGCCAGTTTGGCCAACACCTCGCCTATCAGGCTATCGTCATAATACAGCGCGTCCCGGTAGCGGTTATGGTATTCGGTCGGGTCAAAATCGTTGTTGAGTTTAATGTGATCCACGCGTTCCCAATAGGGCTTGAACGGCGTCGCCGCGTCGGGCGGCAGGTCGTAGCCGTGGGCCGCGTCATAAAACAGAAAACCGAAAAACGGCTTTTTAGCGTCCCGCTTATCGATAAACTGCTTAAAGGCATCGGTGATCTGCCGGTCGCGCCGGGCGGGAGACGGTTCGCTGTTGCTGATGGTCAAATCGGGAATATGGGAAAATACCGTGCGGTCAAACGGCGGATGGTTGAGATCCGCCGACCCGTGAATGGAAAATTGATACCCCTCGTCGGCCAGGGTTTGCATCAGCACCGGACGCTGGCCGCTGTTACGCACCGCCAGCCAGTAGGTATCCGGCAGGCTGTAGAACAAACTGAATATGCCCGGCTCGGTAGAGTTGCCGCCGCTGCGATGCTGATGGAAGCGCAGCGCCTGCTGCGCGAACCGGCTGACGTTGGGGGTCACCCGGTCATTGGCGTCGTCGTAGCGCCAGGCGTCGATCAGGATAAACAGCACATTGGGCTGCTGGGCCGGCTTGGCATAGGCGATAGGGTGCAGGGGGTAATGCAATGTCCCTTCCGGCGCAGCCTGTAGATTGTTCTCTTTATTCAATGCCAGGGAGGGATCCACCAGTCCCCAGGCGACCAGCCTGGACTTGGCCGTCAGCGGGTAATAAAGCGGAAAATCATGGGTATAACTTGGGATCTGGGTTCTATAGTTGGCGTCATCCCAGGCGTGCATACCCTGGCTGACCAGGATACTGAGCGCCATCAGGCTGTAGCCGGGCGTCCTGAGCGTGCTTAGACGGCGTACGGCGCGCGCCAGGCGGTTAAACAGCAGTTGCAGCGCCAGCAGCGCCAGCCCCATGCCCGCGCCCACCAGCCAGGTGTACCATGAGAGGTCGACCACGTCGCGCCCCTCGAACAGCATTTCGAGCACGACGCCGTTAAGGTGAAAGCGGTATTGGGCGAACACCAGGGTATCGACAACCAGCACCGCAACGGCGCAGAATCCCAGCAGGATGCCGATGCCCCGGAACAGCCGACCGGGCAACAGGCACAACAGGCAATTCAGCACCAGGCCCAGCAGGCAGATGGTGCCGAACAGGGCGTATTGGGCGGTAAGCAAATAGATAACCGAACGGTAATCCCCCGCCGGAATGCTGATCCATTGCCAATAGCGGAAACTTACCGCCGTCAGTAACACAGCGTTTAATAACCAGAACACCGTTGCCCATCTTACATTGGGTTTAAATGAACTAAAGGCATTCAATCTAAGCGTCATCTTCAGTAATCCTGTATGGCAAATAGAGCGGCGAGCTGAGAGGCGGTGAGATTTAACACCCAAATTGTGTTTAACCGGCTATCTATTTTAGTAAACAACTGTAACGCGCCGCTCATTATCAGCCGGTTATAGGATGGCTTTATCGATTAACTTGGCTTAAGCATAGCGAGCGGGTGAGAACATGGGGAAAACGACAGGCGCCGTCGTCAACGGCGCCAGAGGAGGCCATGGCCACATCAGCGCGAAAAGCCGTCGATGGGCGACGGTGGAATCACCGCGGTTTTATTTATCAAACGGGCGCGCCGCGCGGACGTATTCCGTTAAGCTTTCTGATACGTTAACCGCCGGCGCAACCTCTGCGCCGGACGGCATGGCGTCATTGATAGCGTAGCGCCGTTATTTTGGCTTCACGTTCTTGATCGGACGGCCGGACCAGTAGCCGGCCAGCACCGAACCGGACAGGTTGTGCCATACCGAGAACAGCGCGCCGGGCAGCGCGGCCAGGGGGGAAAAATAAATCTTGCCCAGGGTGGCCGCCAGACCGGAGTTTTGCATGCCGACCTCCATGGCCAGCGTGCGGCAGGTGGTTTCGTCAAAGCCGAACAGTTTTCCGCCCCAGTAGCCGCTCAGCAGGCCGATGCCGTTATGCAGGATCACCGCCGCGATCACCACCAGCCCCACCGAGCCGATAAATCCCTGGCTGCCGCCCACCACCGCGCTGATAATCGCCAGGATGCAGATCATTGAAAACGCCGGCAGCCAAGGCTCCACGCGCTTAACGGCGCGGGTAAACAGATGATGGACAACCAGGCCGGCAAAGATCGGGATAACCACAATCTGCAAAATGCTCAGCAGCATGCCCGCCACATCGACCTTGATCTGCGCATCCACATACAGCCGGGTCAGCAGCGGCGTGGCGAAAACCCCCACCAGGGTGGACACGGCGGAAATGGTCACCGACAGCGCCACATCGCCTTTCGCCAGGTAAATCATCACATTGGAGGCCGTGCCGCTGGCGACGCTGCCCACCAGGATCATGCCCGCCGACAGATCGGGCGGCATCTGGAACAGCTTGGCCAGTATCCAGGCGGCCAGCGGCATCACCAGGTAGTGCAGGAAGGTGGCGGCGATAACCGGCGCCGGGCGGGAGAGCACGCGTTTAAAATCAGCCACCCGGAGCGTGACGCCCATGGCGAACATAATCAGCATCAGCAGGATGCTCACATAGGGCCCGATGCGGGTAAAGGTGGTCGGGGAATAGTACGCGGCGATGGACAGCAAAACAGCCCACAGCGGGAACAGGCGGGTAATCTTGGCTAACATGTGAGGTGTGTCCTTATTATCTTATTTTAATAGGTAAATTGTGTTGCCGGGAGCTGATACAGCCCCCGCGCTTGCCATAGCGGCTTTATTTGTACCGTCAATCCGGATGGGTGGCAATATATTACCGTCAATAAAACGCGTTGCCGGCTGTGCCGGCCTTGCCCGCGCGGCTTTTTTAACCCCGCGTCCTATCAGATTATCCTGGCGACGGGCAATTGCCCCCAGCGCGTGGTATAAGCCGGCGATAGCATCTCGCGCTTCATCGCCCAGGCGGGGGCGATGCCCTGGCCCGCAAACCCGATATGGCCGATACCGGTCTGGTTGATGCGGTCGAGCACCGCCATCAGCTCACGGCTGGACGGACGGGGAGGATGGTCGTCAAACAGCTGGAACTGGGCCTGGCGGGTGGGAGAAAAATCATTCAGCATTACCCCCGCCTTGGCGTAACGGGGGCCGTCGCGCCAGATGCGCTCCAGGCCGCGCACGGCGGCCGCCATAATATCCCGGGTATCCTGGGTGGCGGTGAGCAGCGTTTCGCTGGCGCCGTTGGCATAATAAGGCTCATTGATGGCGTAGGGGGATGAGCGGATAAATACCGCTATCTGGCGGCAATACTGTTTTTCCTGGCGCAGTTTTTCCGCCGCGCGCCCGGCGTAGCGGCAGACCGCCTGGCGCATGGCGGCAAGATCGGTGACCCGGCCGCCAAACGAGCGGCTGCAGACGATCTGCTGCTTGGCCGGCGGCTGCTGTTCCAGACTGAGGCAGGATTCGCCGCGCAGCTCCCGTACCGTGCGCTCAAGCACCACGCCGAAGGTTTTGCGCATAAAATGGATATTGGCGTCGGCCAGCTGCAGCGTGGTCTGCATGCCCATGGCGGTGAGTTTTTTGCCGATACGCCGCCCAACGCCCCACACATCCTCAACCGGCGTCAAAGCCATCAGCCTGCGCAGCCGGATCGGATCGTCAAGCGCCACCACGCCGCCGGTGGCCGGCCACCGCTTGGCCGCATGATTGCACAGTTTGGCCAGGGTTTTGGTGCGGGCAATGCCTACCCCCACCGTCAATCCGGTCACCTCCCGCACCGCCGCGCGCACCTGCCGGCCGAACCGATCGTAGGGTACTCTGGCATTTATGCCGGCGACATCCATCCAGGCTTCGTCGATGGAGTACACCTCGGTTCGGGGCGCCAGGGCTTCAAGCGTCGCCATCACCCGCGCCGACATATCGGCGTACAGGGCGTAGTTCGAGGAAAACACGGCGATGCGCTGCCGGCGCAATAACGCTTCCAGTTGAAAATAGGGCAGGCCCATTTTCACCCCGAGTTTTTTCGCCTCCGCCGATCGGGCAATCACGCAGCCGTCGTTATTGCTCAGCACCACGATCGGCACGCCGCGCAGATCCGGACGGAACAGGCCTTCGCATGAGGCGTAGAAGCTGTTGACGTCGGCCAGGGCAAACATGATCAATTGCGGGTGTCGTGAACGGCGAACAGCACCACGCCGAAAATTTCCAGCGTGTCGGGGTCGGGAAACAGTTCGGGGAACGCCGGATTCATCGGCTGCAGCGCCAGGCGCGGCCGCAGGCAGAGCCGTTTGACGGTGAATTCGCCGTCGACGGCGGCGATGACGATATCGCCGTGGCCGGCTTTTTCCGCCCGGTCCACCACCAGCAGATCGCCGTCGCCGATACCCGCGTCGGTCATGGAATCGCCGCTGGCGCGGACAAAATAGGTGGCGCTGGGATGGCGGATACAGTATTCGTTCAGGTCGAGGGTCTTTTCGACATAATCCTGGGCCGGCGAGGGAAAACCCGCCCGGCACCGGTCGGCGAACAGCGGCAGGGACAGCACCGGCAACAGGCCGGCGGGCGCAAAAAATGTCGTGATGATCTTCATGCTGATAAATCCATTAATACTGTTTATGTGTCCAGTATAAATAAATCAGGCGGTTTGAAAAGACACCAAAGCGGGATAGCGGCCTAAAAAGCGATTAGCTGGCTGATAAATAAGGATCAAAAAATTTGACCGGCCATGCGTCGGCGTTATCTCGCTCATGTATATAATTTATATAGCTAATTATTAGTTAGGATATGTTATTGGTTTCATGCGGCAACCTTATGTTGCCCCAGGGCGCGGGCGCGGGAAAAACACCGCCATACGGATAACCTATCTCTGCGCGCCAGCCAGATCAAAAATGACTGCATTACTATTTCGCTTGCCGCCCCGCCGCTCTTTATTCTGCCCCTGCTCAGCCCGCGCAATGCCTGCTACGGGCCTTGGCGGTATACGTTCGCCCGGCGCCGGACGCGTCCGCAGCCGGTCAAGAAATAAGATTTGCTTATTTTACTGCAATTCGCCGCCTGTTATCAGACGTTCAGGGCATTTAAGCGGCGGATGTTGCGGTAGACAAATGGTATACAAATAGAATACAAAAAGAGGGCAGGGTAAAAATCATGCAGTACGGAGGCAATAATGGAAGCAACGGAATTACCCCCACCGCACGATCAATCGTTAACGCAAAATGCCTTTGATGCCGTGCTGCGCATGATCCAGGCCGGCGCCCTGGCCAATGGCGACGTGGTAAACGAACGCCGGCTGGCGGAACAGCTGGGCCTGTCGCGTACGCCCGTGCGCGAGGCGCTCGGCCGGTTGGAAGGCAGCCATTATCTGCGCCGATCGGGGCGGACGCTGCTGGTTAACGGGGTGGAATTAAGCGAAATTTTAGAAATCATGTCGGTGCGCATGCTGCTGGAAGCCGACGCCGCCCGCAGCGCCGCCGGCAAGATGTCGGCCGCGAAACTGGACGCCATCCGCCAGCGACTGATGGAAATGGCCGGTCCCGATCAGGTTACGGCCGGCCATCATTGGGAAGTCGACGATTTCCTGCATCTCAGTATCGCCGAGACCAGCGGCAATAAGCTCTTGCTGCGCCTGATAGGCGAGCTGCGCACCCGCACCCGGATGTTTGGCAAAGAGACCGTGCCCTCGCGTTTTGAACCGGGGCGCAATGAACACCTGGCGATCGTCGACGCCATTGAGGCGGGCGACGGCGAGCGTGCGGCGCAGGCGATGGTGCGGCATATCGAAGGGGCGCGCAACGCCATATTCCAGTCGGTCACCGGCGGCGGTTCGCGCTAACTACCGGCCGCCGACAGCGGTTCGTTAACGAGTATCAGGAGGGCCCGATGGGTCGCAAGCGTCTGCTGTATCTTCACAACGGCCAATCGCAACAGACGATCGCCCGCCTGGACGATCGTTTTGAATCATGGGGGCTTGAGGTCGATCGCCACTGGGCCTACCAGAACCAATTTCCCGCCGACCTGGCCGGTTATGACGGCATTTTTCTTTCAGGCAGCCCGCACGGCGCTTATGAAGATATTCCCTTTATCCACCGTGAACACCAGCTGATCATGCAAGCCGCCGGCCTGGGCATCCCCATGCTGGGGATCTGTTTCGGTAGCCAGATCCTCGCCTCGGCGTTGTGCGGGCGGGATCAGGTCTTCCGGCGCCCCACGTGCGAAATCGGCAATAAATGGCTGCAGGCGACACCCGCGGCCGCCGGCGATGCCATCGCCTCCGGCATCGTGCCGCAGGTGTATATGTTTGTCTGGCACAACGATGAAGTGCGCGCCACCCATCCCGACATGACCATCCTCGCGGCCAGCGATCAATGCCCCAACCAAATCTGGCGTTATAAAGATCAGCCGATCTGGGGTATCCAGGGCCATCCGGAAATTACGCTGCGGCAGGCGCCGCTGTGGTTTGAGCAAAACCGCGCCACCATGGAGCGCGACGGGGCGGATATCGGGCATCTTATCGCTACCGCCGACGAAGCCGCGGCGGCCAAAACCATGCTGACCCGCTTTGCGGCGTTTATCGCACGTTAACGGCTTATCGCCCGGCGCGGGGCAGGGTTTCGTGCCGGGAACGATGTTTCCAGTGATGAAGGGAGAGATGTGATGACAAGATTGCGCATAAAACTGCTCGGCGCGTTTGCCGCCGCCACGGTCGTTGCCGCGTCGGCGCTGCCGTTAAACGCCGCCGCAGCCGATGAAATGACGTTTGCCAGTTGGGGCGGCGCATACCAGGATGGCATTCGCGCGGCCTGGATGAAACCTTTTACCCAGGAAACCGGCATTGAGGTTATCGAGGATACCAATCCGGTTATCGCGCGTATCAAGGCGATGGTGGATACCCATAAAGTCGAGTGGGACGTGGTGACCGCCGGCGGCGCCAGCCTGATGCAGGGGGCGAAAAGCGGCCTGTTTGAAAAAATCACGCCGGATATGGTCGATGAAAGCAATGTGCTGCCCCAGGCCCGCAACGACTACGGCGTACCGTCGGAAATCTTTTCCACGGTAATCGGCTATTCGACCAAGGCTTTCCCCAACGGCGGACCGAAAACGTTCTCCGACTTCTGGGACGTGAAGAAATTCCCCGGTAAGCGCACGCTGCCGGATAAGCCGGACACCGTGCTGGAAGCGGCGCTGCTGGCCGACGGCGTCGCGCCCGCCGATGTGTATAAAACCCTTGATACTCCCGCCGGCATGGAGCGCGCGTTGAATAAGATCCGCCAGATCAAGCCCTATGTCGCCATGTGGTGGTCATCTGGCGCGCAGCCGGTACAGGCGCTGGGTAGCGGCGAAGTGGTCATGGCGCTGGGCTGGAACGGCCGTTTCCAGGCCGGCATTGACGACGGTCTGCCGATTGCCATGGCCTGGGATCAATCGGTGGCCCAGGTAGGCTATTTTATGATTGTCAAAGACGCCCCCAACAAGGCGCAGGCGGTTAAATTCCTCAACTACATCATTCGCCCGGAGGTGCAGGCGCGTTTCAGTCAATATGTGGCCTACGGTCCGGTAACGCCTAAGTCAATCCCGCTGATTGATAAATCGCGCCTGGGGCGGCTGCCCTCGACGCCTGAACGCCTGGCCAACGCGTTGTTTATGAATATCGACTGGTGGGCGGCCCATTCCCTGGCGGCGGGTGAAGCCTACAACACCGCCATGCAACAGTAATTCACAAATAGGGTATCAATGATGGTGGAAACCAATTACTGGTTTGAAAAAGCGGAATATGACCAACGCCTGGCGCGGGTGCGGCAACAACTGGTGGCAAAAGGCTATGATGCCCTGCTGGCGTTTATGCCGGAAAGCGTAACCTGGCTGACGGGATTCTTTACCCGCGCCTACTCGTCGTTTCAGTTTGCCATTATTCCGGCGAACGGCGATCCGACGGTGATTTGCCGTGACGTGGAAGCATATTATCTCGACAGCACCTGCCTGTTCCCCGATCGGGAGATGTGGAGCGACAGCGACGATAAAACCGCCGTCGCGGTGCGGGCGATCCGCTCGCGGCTCGGCGGTTCGCCCCGGCTGGCGGTGGAAATGGGGGCATGGCCGCTGTCGGTGGCGCGGTTTAACGGCCTTCGGGCCGGTCTGCCGGATGCGCTGATGCTCGATGAAAGCCAATTGGTTACGGAGATGCGCTTTATTAAGTCCCCGGCGGAAATCAGCTATCAACGCAGGGCGGCGCGGGCGGCCGAGGCTGGCATGGCGGCGGCGATCGGGGCGGCCAGGCCCGGCGTCAGTGAACGGGACATGGCGGCGGAAATCTGTAGCGCCATGATCCGCGCCGGCAGTGATTTGCCGGGGCCGGGGGTCATGTCGTCGGGGGAGCGTGCTTACCATTTGCACGGCGGTTACAGCGATCGGGTGCTGGCGCACGGCGATATCGTGCAGATTGAAACCACGCCCAACGTGCGGCATTACCATGCGCGCTTTATGCGCCCAATCCGCGTCGGCCAGGCCAGCGATGAGGACCGCCGCACGGTGGAACAGTTGATTGCCATACAGGATGCGGCGCTGGCGGAAGTGCGGCCCGGCGTGGCGGCCACCGTGCCGGACGCGGTCTATCGCGAGGGCGTGCTGGCGGCGGGACTGCGCGAGACCTACACCAATAAAACCTTCTATTCGGTCGGCCTGCTGCTGGCACCGAGCGGCGGCGAGCCGCTGGAAGCGGCGCCGGGCTGCGCCTGGCGTTTTGTCCCGGGCATGACGTTTCATACCTATGTACTGGCGCGAGGTTTCGGCATGTCCGAAACCATCGCGATTACCGACAACGGCTATGAGCGGTTAACCCAGTTCCCGCGCCAGTTGTTTATCAGTTAGCGCAGCCGGGCGCAGGCCTGCTTAATGCGTTCGCAGGCTTCAGACAGGCGTTGGTCGTCGAGGGCATAGGCAATGCGGATATAGGGCGACATGCCGAACGCGGCGCCTTGCAGCGTCGCCACCCGGGCGCTGCGCGCCAGATAGTCGGCCACGTCGCCATCGGTTGCCAGCAAAGCGCCGTCGGGCGCGCGTTTACCCAGCAGTCCGCCGCAGCAGGCAAAGACATAGAAGGCGCCGGGGGGAGTTTGGGCGCTGAGTCCCTCCACCTGGTCAATCATCGCCATGACTATCGCCCGCCGCGCCGCAAGCCGGGCCAGCCAGCCGGCGGTAAAATCGTCGGGCGCGGTCAGCGCGGTCAGCGCCGCAGCCTGGGAGACAGAACTGGGATTGGAGGTGCTCTGCGATTGCAACACCTGCATGGCGGCAATCAGCCAGCCCGGCCCGCCGGCATAGCCCAGCCGCCAGCCGGTCATGGAGAACCCTTTTGATAACCCGTTAACCGTCAGCGTCCGATCCCGCAGGCGCGGCTCAACCGCCGCCAGCGTGGCAAACGGCTCGTCCTGGTGGCGCAGGCGTTCGTAGATGTCATCAGATAGCACCAGTACCTGCGGCGCTTCGACCAGCACGGCGGCCAGCGCCGCCAACTCCCGATGGCAATAGACCGCCCCGGTGGGATTGTTGGGGGAGTTGAGCACCAGCCAGCGGGTACGCGGGGTAATGGCCGCCCTCAGTTCCTCGGGCCGTAGCTTCCAGCCCGACGCTTCGCTACAGGCCACTATTCGCGTCTCGCCCTCGGCCAGCGCCACCATATCCGGATAGGAGACCCAATAGGGCGCCGGGATAATCACTTCATCTCCCGGCGACAGGGTGGCCATAAAGGCGTTGAAAATAAGCTGCTTGGCGCCGGTGCCGGCGATGATCTCAGCCGGCTGGTAGGATAGCCCGTTATCTCGTTGGAACTTATCGGCGATCGCCTGCCTGAGTGCCAGTGTGCCGGCCACGGCGGTATATTTGGTGTCGCCGCGCGCTATGGCGTCGATCCCGGCTTGGCCGATGGCCGGCGGCGTGGCGAAATCCAGTTCACCCAAGCCCAGGTTTATCACATCGAGGCCCGCCGCCTCCATGGCGCGCACGGTATCGGCTATGGCCCCGGTTGGCGAGGGGCGCACGCGTTTCATACGCCGGGCAATAAATTTTTCTGACATGTCATCCCCTTTAATAATGTGATGCCATAACGGTTTGTTGGCGGCGATGAAGGCCTTATCCTCTGCCCCGTTGCACCCGTGTGGGGCCTGATGCCCCATAAACGGACGCCGCCCGCTGGCGCTGGCCCCCGCTGTACCGGCATCTTTGCGGGTTAAAAATACCCGTACCGCCCTGACGCGCGGGGCGATGTTCGCTATCCGCGCGCCGGCGGGGCCGGGGAAGAATTAAATTTTTCCGGCGCTGCATTTTGGGTCTGCTTCTTGCATTAAATATCAGCGTTATTCTTGGTATACCAGAAGTATGCAAAAAGAATGCCGGACGTAGCCTTCCTCGGCACGCATCTGCCGGCGCGGTTAACATTGCATGCAAGCCGGAGAGACACAGTGAAAAAATCATTCCTATCATGGATCAATGCGGCCGACACTTATCGGCAAAACCGCAGTCGACCCCAGGCTGGCGGCGGTCTGCGCAAAATCGGCCCCATGGAGAATCTATGTCGACCATAACACTGCGCGCGGCGGGCCGGGACAAGGAGATGCGGCGTTTTTCCCGCCTGGCCCTGCTGGCGCTGCCGCTGCTGGTTTTCCTGGCCCTGTTCTTTATTTGGCCGATCCTTGGCCTGCTTAAACAGGGCTTGTACAGCCAGGGCGCGCTGTCGGCGGACAATTATCTGCGCCTGCTGGAGGTGCCGATCTACCGCATCGTGCTGCAGAATACCTTTGTCATCGCCACCGTGGTGACCGGCAGTTGCGTGATCATGAGTTATCCGCTGGCTTACCTGATGGCATCGGTCAGGCCGGCGCTGTCGAAACTGCTGTTTTTTGCCGTGCTGTTGCCGTTCTGGTCCAGCGCGCTGGTGCGCACATCGGCCTGGATCGCGCTGTTGCAGCAAAACGGGCCGCTGAATACGCTGCTTATCACCACCAGCCTTATCGATCATCCGATCGCCTTTCTCTACAACTTTACCGGTGTGCTGATCGGCATGACCCATGTACTGATGCCGTTCGTGGTATTGCCACTGTACGCTTCGTTCCGCGCGCTGGATAACTCGCTTATCCTGGCGGCCCAAGGCATGGGCGCCGATTCGATCGGCATATTCACCCGGGTGGTTTTACCGCTGACGCGTCCCGGCATGGTGGCGGGGGCCATTATCGTGTTTATGAACGCGGTGGGGTACTACATCACGCCTTCGCTGATGGGCGGCCCGGCGCAGCGCATGATTGCCGAGCTTATCTCGCACAATATCAGCGATGAGCTGAACTGGGGCGTCGCCGCCGCGCTGGCGGGAGTATTGCTGGTGACCACGCTGTTCGCGCTGTGGTTGTTCAATCGCCTGTTCGGGCTGGATAAGCTAATGAGCGGCCAGGCGGGCAAGGGCGGCCAGATGATCAGCGCCCGGCGGACGGGCGGCGGACGTATCGGCGCGCTGGCGGGCGTATTATGCGCGGCGTTCCTGCTGTTGCCGATCCTGGTGGTGATCCCGATGAGCTTCGGCACCGGCAGCTTTCCGACCTTTCCGCCGCCGGAATACGGCGTCCGCTGGTATCGCAATTTCTTCCAGGATCCCAAATGGATGGCCGCGCTATGGCAAAGCGTCAAGGTCGGCGCGATGGTCACCGCCGCCTCGATGGCGCTGGGGGCCGCCGCCGCGCTGGGCGTCTATAAGATGCGGCCGGGCCGTAAAGGCTTGCTGGAAACGTTGTTTATCATCCCGATGTCGGTGCCGGCGATTATCACCGCCGTGGCGCTGTATTATCTGTGTGGTCCGCGCGGCTTGATCAGTAACTCGGTGGCGCTGGTTATCGGCCATACGGTGCTGGCAACCCCCTATGTCTATATTACCCTGCGCGCGGCGCTGCAAAGCTTTGATCCCAACCTGGAGCTGGCGGCGCTCAGCCTGGGCGCGAGTTGGCCGCGGATGTTCAGGCGGGTGATGCTGCCGGCCCTGCTGCCGGGCATCATC
Source organism: Sodalis sp. C49 (assembly GCF_046352915.1). NCBI lineage: Bacteria > Pseudomonadati > Pseudomonadota > Gammaproteobacteria > Enterobacterales > Bruguierivoracaceae > Sodalis > Sodalis sp. C49. Next base: position 4,674,518 of record NZ_CP163303.1, read on the forward strand.
GGCGGAGCGGTGTTTGCGTTTATTACCTCGTTCGACGATGTGGTGATGGCGTTGTTCCTGACAACCCTGCGCAACCGCACGCTGCCAAAACTCATGTATGAGGGCTTGTCATTTGACTTCGACCCGACGGTCATTTCCGCGTCCTGCGTGCTGATCGCCGCCACCGCGCTGATTTTAATCGCCCACAGCCTGTTCGGTCGCCATGGAGAAAAGCATGCAACAGCTACAAGGTAAAGACGTCGCACTCAAGGGGATCCGCAAAACCTACGGTGGCGTCATCGCCTTGCCGAACGTGGACCTTGCGGTGCGGCGCGGCGAATTTTGCACCTTACTGGGCGCCTCAGGCTCCGGCAAGACCACCTTACTGAAAATTATCGCCGGGTTTGAAATGCCGGATCGCGGCAGCGTGCACATCGCCGGAAAAAATGTCAGCAGCACGCCGATTGCCGATCGCAATATCGGCATGGTATTCCAGAACTACGCGCTGTTTCCGCACATGTCGGTATTTGAAAATATCGCCTTTCCGCTGCGCATGCGGCGCATGGCCAAAGCGGATATAGAACGCAAAGTGGCGGAGGCCCTGGCGCTGGTCAGCCTGGACGACTACCGCGCGCGTATGCCGGGGGAACTGTCCGGCGGCCAGCAGCAGCGCACCGCGCTGGCGCGGGCGCTGGTATTTAATCCGGACATCCTGCTGATGGATGAGCCGCTGGGGGCGTTGGATAAAAACCTGCGCCAGACCATACAGCTGCAGATTAAACAATTGCACCGGGAACTGGGCCTGACCGTGGTGTTTGTCACCCACGATCAGGAGGAGGCGATGAATCTCTCCGATACCATCGTGATCATGGAAAACGGCGGCATTGTGGAATCCGGCGCGCCGGAAACCCTCTACCGCCGGCCGGGCAGTCCTTTTGTCGCCGGATTTCTTGGCGAATGTAATTTTATCCAACAGGACGGCGGCGCCCGACTTGGCATCCGCCCGGAACATCTGCTGGTGGGCGACCCGGGCCGCCAGGCGGCACGGCGCCACCGGGGCGAAATTCAGGCGGCGACCTTTTGCGGCATGCACTGGAAGCTGTTTATCGCCTCGCTGGGACAAACCATTATCGCCTATGCGCCGCCGGATATCCCAACCCTTGAGCGTACGCCCGGTCACATCGTCGACTGGGGATTCCAGCCGGGGGACGCCATGGTATTTCACCAGGACCCGCGTGCCTGAGGGACCGCCCTCCGCCGCCGCGTCCTGGCGGACGAGACACATTTTATGCAGCAAGGTAGGGTAGATATGACCGATAAACTCGATGAACAGGCGCGTGGCGTCTATATCATTTCAGCCACCCCCTTTACCGATGACGGCGGGCTGGATTTGGACAGCGCCGATCGCCTGACCGATTTTTATTTGCAGCAGGGCGTCAGCGGTATCACCATTCTCGGCATGATGGGGGAGGCGCCCAAGCTGACGGACGACGAATCGCTGCTGTTTATGCGCCGGGTGCTGACGCGTGTCAATGGGCGGGTGCCGGTGGTGGTCGGCGTCAGCCACGCGTCCCACCGTCACGTACAGCGGCTAAGCCATACCGCCATGGAGCTGGGCGCCGCCGGCGTGATGCTGGCGCCGGTGGCCAATCTTAAAACCGACGATCAAATAAGCCAATATTATTTGACGGTGGCGGGATTGCTGGGGGGCGATGTGCCCATCTGCCTGCAGGATTTTCCCCAGTCCACCGGCGTGCATACGTCGGTGGCGGTGATCCTTCGCTTGATTGAGGCGCTGCCGCAGTTGGTGATGCTGAAGCATGAAGATTTGCCGGGATTGCGCAAGCTGAGCCAGGTACGGGGGCAAAGCGCGGCGCGCGGCCTGCGACGCATCAGTATCCTGGCCGGCAACGGCGGTCTGTTTTTACCGCAGGAAATGCGGCGCGGCGCGGACGGGGCGATGACCGGATTTGCCTATCCGGAAATGCTGGTGCGGGTCTGCGCGCTGTTCCAGGCAGGCAGGGCCGAGCAGGCCGAGGATGTATTTGATGTCTATCTGCCGCTGCTGCGCCACGAATTCCAGTACGGCATCGGCCTGGCGCTGCGCAAGGAAACACTGCGCCGCCGGGGGGTGATCCGCAGCGCGGCGGTGCGGCAACCCGGCCCGGTGCTGGACGGTGACGATATGCGCGAACTGGGACAGTTAATCGCACGACTTGAAACGCGATTACGCGAACATAGCACGGCGGATAGCTGAGCCGCGGCGCAAAATAGGCTAGGCTATCTTGCATCGGATCGTTAATTCTTTATCCCGACCCGGGATTGAAGACTTTGTTACAGGACGCTAGCTATGACTTTATCCACCGTTCCCGCCACCATGCAAGCCGTCAGGATTAAACAGCCCGGCGGCCCCGAACAACTGATTGCGGCCGAGCTGCCGGTACCCCGTCCCGGTCCCGGCTACCTGCTGGTCAAGGTTGCCGCGGCGGGCGTTAACCGTCCCGACGTGTTGCAGCGTAAAGGCAGTTATCCGCCGCCCGCGGGCGCCTCCGAGCTGCCGGGGCTTGAGTTCGCGGGGGTCGTGGCGGCGCTGGGCGACGGCGCCGGGCGTTTTGCCGTTGGCGACGAGGTGTGCGGCCTGGTGGCCGGCGGCGGTTACGCCGAATATTGCGTGGTGCATGAAAGCAACGCGCTGCCGGTGCCGCAGGGCCTGTCGCTGCTGGAGGCCGCGGCGCTGCCGGAGACCTTTTTCACCGTCTGGGTTAACGTTTTCCAGCGCGGTAAACTCAAAGCAGGGGAGATCCTGCTGGTGCACGGCGGCACCTCCGGTATTGGCACCGTCACCATTATGCTGGCGAAGGCCTTTGGCGCCACGGTGCTGACCACCGTCGGCTCCGAAGAGAAATGCGCGGCGGCGCGCAAGCTGGGCGCCGATCATGCCATTAACTACCGTACCGAGGATTTTGTCGCACAGACGGAACGACTGACCGGCGGGCATGGCGCGGATGTGATTGTCGATCTGATTGCCGGCGACTATGTGGCGCGTAACTATGCGGCGGCGGCGATGGACGGGCGCATCGTGCAAATCGGCGTACAGGATGGCCCGGCAAAAGAGCTCAATCTGATGAAGATGCTGGCCAAGCGCCTGATCCATACCGGCTCGACGCTGCGGCCGCGTCCGGTGGCGGACAAGGCCGCCATTGCCGCCGACTTGCAGCAGCAGGTTTGGCCGCTGCTGGCGGCGGGTAAGATCCGGCCGCTGATCGAACGGGCTTTTCCGTTGCGCCAGGCCGCCGAGGCCCATGCGCTGATGGAAGGGAGCACCCATATCGGTAAAATCATGCTGGTAACCGACGCCTATGCGGATTTACTGGACGGCAACGGCTGACCGGCGGCCGTTTTTTTCGCCCGGCGGGATTCACCTTGCCGGCTTCATCTTTACTTATCGCCGCCGGCGCTTCATTATCGCGGGAGATACGGGGCGGCAGCGATATGGGCAGGGGATGGACAGGATACTGAAAACCGGGGCGTTCGCCTTGGGATTGTATAGCGCGTTGAGCTATGCGACGCCAAAAGACGAACAGATCAAAACCGATTGCGCGCGCCTTGACGACTATGCCCAGGCGGGCAATACGGCTTATCAGCAGGGCCATATGGCGCGCGCGGTGGATGAGTTTACCGCCCAGGCCGCCTGGAGTGAATTTTGCCGTTTGCCCTCCGCGGCCATCGCGACCGCCTATAATAACGTGGCGCTGGCGCTGATCCACGCCGGCGAGCCGTTAAAGGCCGCGGCCTGGCTTTCCCTGGCGCCGGATGACGACAAAACCCGCACCAACCTGGCGCTGATCCAGCCGGTGCTTGACCGCCTGCGCCCGGCACTGGCCGCCACCCCGATGGGCACCTACTGGCGCTACGCCGGTAAAGGGGTATGGAGCACCGTTTCGGTACAGCCCGAGGGCGAGGCGTGGAAAATCAGCTTTAACGGCTTTTATATGCCGGTGATGGGGATGTACTACGGCCCGAATATGGGCGAGTTTTCGGTGGTGCAATCACTTGACGGCGGCCATGGCGTTTATCGCCAGGACGCGCAGGCGGACGGGTCGTCCTGTCAGGTCAACATGACCTTTACGGCTAATGCGGCGCACCTGGAAACCGTCTCGGGCGACTGCGGGTTCGGCATGAACGTGCGGGCGGACGGCGATTTTCAGCGGGTCTCGCTCTACTGAGCACGCAGCGGTATTGGCGCCGGCCGCGGCGCGTGTTATTTTAACAATATTATAACGATTAGCCCGGCAATAACATTACGGCCCTTTGGCCGCGCCCCTCTTTTCCCTACCGTACCGTCCTCATTATCGCTACATAACCTTTCCGGCCCGCGGGCGGGATGATGTATAGGAGTCTGTTATGCCTGTTGCTCTTCTGGCCCTGGCGCTGAGCGCGTTCGCCATCGGGACGACTGAATTCGTCATTATGGGCCTGTTGCCGCAAGTGGCGGAAAGCCTGGCGGTATCGCTGCCGGACGCCGGCTGGCTTATCAGCGGTTACGCCATCGGCGTGGCGGCGGGTGCGCCCATCATGGCGATGCTGACCGCCCGGCTGCCGCGCAAAACCTGCCTGGCGCTGCTGATGGTGATATTTATTATCGGCAATGCCCTGTGCGCCTGGTCCTACGATTACGGTCTGCTGATGCTGGCCAGGGTGATCACGGCGCTAAGCCACGGCGCCTTTTTTGGCATCGGCGCGGTGGTGGCCGCCGGGCTGGTGCCGCCGCACCGGCGGGCGTCGGCGGTGGCGCTGATGTTTACTGGTTTGACCCTTGCCAATGTGCTGGGGGTGCCCGCCGGCACCTGGCTTGGGCAGCTGTACGGCTGGCGCGCGACGTTCTGGGGCGTCTCGCTCCTGGGCATCGTGGGATTTGTCGCCCTGCTGGCCAGTCTGCCGCCGCAGCGCGATGCGGCGCCCGCCGACCTGGCCCGGGAATTCGCCGCGCTGCGCAATGGCCGCCTGCTACTGTCGCTGCTGATGACGGTGTGTTTCGCCGCCGCCATGTTTACGCTGTTCAGCTATATTGCGCCGCTGTTGTTGCAGGTGACCGGGGTCAGCGATCGGGGGGTCAGCTGGACGCTGTTTTTAATCGGCGCGGGTTTAACGCTGGGCAACCTGATTGGCGGCCGTCTGGCCGACTGGCGGGTCTCCTTCAGCCTGATACTGAGTTTTGCCCTGATCGCGGTGTTCTCGGTGATGTTTTACTGGACCAGCCGCGCGCTGCTGCCGGCGGAAATCACCCTGTTCTTTTGGGCGCTGGCCACCTTCAGCACCATCCCGGCGCTGCAGATTAACGTGGTGGCGCACGGCGACGACGCGCCCAACCTGGTATCGACGCTGAATATCTCCGCGTTCAATATCGGCAATGCGTTTGGCGCCTGGGCCGGCGGCAAGGTGATCGCCACCGGGCTGGGACTGACCGCGGTGCCGCTGGCCGCGGCGGCGATGGCGCTGTGCGGGCTGCTTGTGTGCCTGCTGACCTTCGCTCGTTCTCCCGGCCGGCCGGTGGCCGCATAACGTGGCCGGCGGCGGCCCCCCCGGCGAATGAACGGGGACCGGGTTACGACTGTGCCAGCGCGGCGTCCAGCCGGGCGGGAACGGCGGCGGCAAACGTATGCAGGTAATTGATAAAATGGCTGACCAGGGCCGATGCCGGACGGTGCAGCGGCCGGATCAGGCTGACCGTGAACGGCACCTGATGACTGAAGGGGCGTAATACCACGCCGCCGGCGGCGTAATCCAGCGCGGTCAGCGGATTGACAATGGAAATGCCGACCCCGGCGCGTACCATCGCGCACACCGACGCGGCGCTATGGGTCTCCACCACCATGCCGCGCTCCACGCCTTCCTGGCTGAACAGCCGATCCAGCAGCTGGCGGTAGCTGTCGGTGGCCGACAGGCTGATATACGGCAGACGGTGAAAATCCTGCGGGGTCAGGCGCTCCCGCCGGGTCAACGGGTGTCCGGCGGGCAGCACGCACACCTCGTTAAGGGTCATCAGGGTCTCGCGCCCGGTGCCCGCGGGGGTAAAGGTATTTTCCGTCAGGCCGATATCGTGGCGCTGGGCGGAGAGCCATTCCTCCAGCAGCGGCGACTCCTGCGGCACCACGCTCAGGCTGACCGCCGGATGACGGTCGAAAAAATCCCGGCATACCAGCGGCAGCAGCGATTGGGAAAACACCGGCAGGCAGGCCACCGACAGCTGCGCCTGGCGGAACTCGCGAATGGCCTGCGCGGCGCTGACAATACGATCCAGCCCGTAATAGGAGCGCTGCACCTCTTCAAATAGGCGCAACCCTTCGCCGGTGGGTTTCAGCCGGCCTTTAATCCGCTCGAACAGCGTCATGCGCAGCAAATGCTCGAAGCGCGCCAGCTCCCGGCTGACCGTGGGCTGCGAGGTATGGAGCAGCGCCGCCGCCTCGGTAAGATTGCCGGTGGTCATCACCGCGTGAAAGATATCGATATGTCGCAATGAAATTGCCGCCATAATACCGCTCCCGGCCCCTAAACCCATATCATAGGTGAATAGCTGACGCTAAAATAGATATTTTATCGATAGCCAGTAATAGATAAAAATAGGCTCAAAGCGGTAACACCGACGGGAACCCCATGCCACATAACCTTTTTCACACCCAAAGCGCGCTTAACGCGGTCAATTTGCGGCAACTGGCCCGGCAATACGGCGGCCCGGTGTGGGCCTATGAAGCCGAAGTGATTAGCGAGCGCATCCGCCAGCTGCGGCAGTTCGACGTGATTCGTTTTGCCCAGAAGGCCTGCTCCAACATCCATATCCTGAGCCTGATGCGCGAGCAGGGGGTAAAGGTCGATGCCGTGTCCCTGGGTGAAATCGAGCGGGCGCTGGCGGCGGGCTACCGCCCGGGACAACAGCCGGCTGATATGGTGTTCACCGCCGATGTCTTTGACCGCCCGACCCTGCAACGGGTGGTGGAGCTCGCCATCCCGGTCAACGCCGGTTCGGTGGATATGCTGGAACAACTGGGGCGGCATTCGCCCGGGCATGCGGTATGGCTGCGCATTAACCCCGGCTTCGGCCACGGCCATAGCCAGAAAACCAATACCGGCGGCGAAAACAGCAAGCACGGGATCTGGTATGCCGACCTGCCGCTGGCCATCGCGCAAATCCGGCGCTACGGCTTAAAGCTCGTCGGCCTGCATATGCATATCGGATCCGGCGTGGATTATGACCATTTGCGCCAGGTCTGCGCGGCGATGGTGCGGGAAGTTATCGCCTCCGGCCAGGATGTCCACGCCATTTCCGCCGGCGGCGGGCTGTCGGTGCCGTACCGGTTTGGCGAGGAGGCGATCAACACCGGGCATTACTTTGGCCTGTGGGATGCCGCGCGCCGTGAAATCAGCGACCATCTGGGCCATCCGGTGACGCTGGAAATCGAGCCGGGGCGTTTCCTGGTGGCGGAATCCGGCGCGCTGGTGGCGCAGGTGCAGGCGGTCAAGGAGATGGGCAGTCGCCATTTCGTGCTGGTGGACGCCGGTTTTAACGACCTGATGCGCCCGGCGATGTACGGCAGCTATCACCATATTTCGCTGATCCCGGCCGACGGCGGCGAGCCGGACGGCCGGGCGGAAATAGCGACGGTGGTGGGCGGCCCGTTGTGCGAATCGGGGGATGTGTTTACCCAGTTGGCCGGCGGCGGCATCGAGCCGCGGCCATTGCCCGCCGCCCGGGTGGGCGATTACCTGGTGTTCCATGATACCGGCGCCTACGGCGCCTCAATGTCATCCAATTACAATACCCGCCCGCTGCTGCCCGAAGTCTTGTTCACGCAGGGCCGCCCGCGCCTGATCCGCCGCCGCCAGACGCTGGATGAGCTGCTGGCGCTGGAACGCTTGTAACCCAAAACGGCGGGGTCTTCGCCGGCGGCGCGGCGGTACCCGGGAACTCAGGCTTTGCTGCGCCCGGCCGCCGGCAACGGCGCCGCGGCCGCGGTGTCGGACGCCATGGGGCGATAGGCAATATAATAGACCAGCGCGACAAAGATGGCGCCGCCGGCGGCGTTGCCCAGGAACACGCCGGGGAAGTTGCCCCAGTACTGCGCCCAGGTCGCCTGCCCGGCAAAAATCGCCGCCGGAATCACGAACATATTGGCCACCACGTGCTGGAAGCCGAGATCGACAAACGCCATGATCGGAAACCAGATACCCAGGATCTTACTGGCCACATCCTTGCCGCTGTATGCCAGCCATACCGCCAGGCTCACCAGCCAGTTGCAGCCGATGCCGGAAATAAAGGCGTGCAGGAAATCGGCGGAAATCTTTGCCTGGGCGGTGGCCGCGGTTTTGGCCAGGAACGCGCCTTCGGTCAGGCCGAGCACGTGGCCGAAAAACCACGCAATCAAAATGCTGCCGGCGAAGTTGGCGACGGTAATCCAGAACCAGTTGCGTATCAGCGACATAAAAGAGATTTGCCGCGCCAGCCAGGCAATAGGCAGCGTCATCATATTGCCGGTCAGGAGTTCTCCTCCGGCGATAAGCGTCAGCACCAGCCCCACCGGGAACACCGCCGCCCCTAAAAAGACGCCGAACGACCCCCAGTCGGCGGGCAGGCTGGCGGTCACATGGATATCCAGCATAAAACCTATCGCGATATACGCACCGGCCAGACAGCCGAGCACCAGTAAATAGGGGAGCGGCGCGCGGCTTTTGGTGGCGCCCGTTTGCACAGCGATTGCTGCGACTTCTTTAGGAGAATGAAACGACATGGTAGTTTATATGTTAAAAGAAAGTGGTGATTCGCATCATATCCTCCCCCCGCGGCGAAGCCAACGGTTGGCCGCTAAAAGAGTGTTAAAAATTAAAACACCGTTCTGCACCGACATGGCCGCGGGCTTCAGGCCGCGCCGGCCATTCGCCGCCGGCGCGGCTTAAGGCCCGTGCGGATCAGCGCGCGGCCAGGTCCGCCAGCTCGCGGCGCAGCAGGATAAATTCCTGCGCCAGATCCTGGCACAGCATGGCGGTCATCAAATGATCCTGCGCGTGGACCATGATTAAATTGACCGGCACCTTGCCCGTCCCCTCATCCAGCCCGATAAGCCGCGTCTGGATGGCGTGGGCGCGGCGCGAGGCCTGGCGCGCCGCGTCCATCCTCTCCCGCGCCTCGTCCCAGTTGCGTTCCCGCGCCGACTGGATGGCGCTCATGCTCTCGGAACGGGCTTCGCCGGCGTTAATCAGCAATTCCATCACGGTTTGTTCAAAATCTTCCATTCGCCACCTCTATTGGTATACCAAATTTGGTAATTTCATCATATTGGAATTCCAATGTTGGCTTGTGAGAGCATGATCACAGAAAATAAATTCAGTTACGCTAGTTTTTGGTATGCCAAACCCACAATAAAACCTGCCGGCTACCGGCAAACGTGCATATCAATAGGCTTAACTCACTGATGATGAGGTGGTGTCATGTCATTTAAGGATCGTATGATCGATTCTCTGGGATCGTTTGCCACTAAATTTAATAGCTTTCGCTATATTATGGCGATCAAGGCGGCATTTATTACCTTAATGCCGGTCATCATTGTCGGCGCGTTTTCGGTGTTGATCTCCAATATGGTGCTCGATCCGGTTAACGGCCTCGCCAGTTTTAGTTTCTTCGCGCCGCTGGCGACGCTCAAGCCTATTATGAGCAGTATTAACTACGCCACCCTGAATTTTTTAACCATCGGCGCGGTATTCCTAATCGGTATTGAGCTAGGCCGGCTTAATGGGTCACGCACCTTATTTCCCGGGCTGCTGGCGGTAATTTGTTTTATCGCCGTCACGCCGACCACGCTGCAGTTAATGGTCGGCGACCAGATGATGGTGGTCAAGGACGTGCTGGCGCGGCAGTTTTCGGATACCAAGAGCCTGTTCCTCGGCATGTTTATGGCGATTTTATCGGTGGAGGTTTATTCGCGCCTGGAAAAGGTGGATAAATTCCGCATCAAGATGCCGGATACCGTGCCGCCCAATGTGTCCGCGTCTTTTACCGCCCTGATCCCGGCCATTATTACCGTGCTGCTGCTGGCGACCTTTGGGTTCGTCTTCCAGCGCGTGACCGGCATGTATCTGTACGATGCGGTATATAAGGTGGTACAGCAGCCGCTGGAATCGGTGGTGCAAAGCCTGCCGGGCATCCTGGTGCTGATGTTCGTCGCCCAGATGTTCTGGGTCATCGGCATTCACGGCAACCAAATGATTAAGCCGATTCGCGAACCTTTATTGCTCGGCGCCATTACCGTCAATATGACCGCGTTTGAACAGGGCAAGGATATTCCCAATATCATTACCATGCCGTTTTGGGATGTGTATATGAGCATCGGCGGTTCCGGCCTGACCATCGGATTATTAATGGCGGTATTGTTTACATCCAAGCGCAAGGAGATGAAAGAAATCGCTAAATTATCCCTTGGTCCCTCGGTGTTTAATATTAATGAACCGGTGATCTTCGGCATGCCGATCATGCTTAATCCGATCCTGGCCATTCCTTTTATTATTACGCCGCTGGTCACCGGCACCATCGGCTATTTCGCCACCAGCCTGGGTTTTGCCGACAAGGCGGTGGTGATGGTGCCCTGGACCACGCCGCCGCTGATTAACGCCTGGCTGTCCACCGCCGGATCGATGGGCGCGGTGATTACGCAGTTGTGCTGCATCGTGGTGTCGTTCCTGATCTATCTGCCTTTTGTCCAGGTGGCGTCGCGCCGCGCGGACCAGGCGCAGCTGGCGGCGGAAATGAGCGAAGCATCCCGCGCGCAAACCCTTAAGTCATCGTGAGGACGGACATGAGCAAGGTTAGCATCGCCATCCCGGCGGATTTTATCCTGGGCGCCGCGGCGTCCGCCTGGCAAACCGAGGGCTGGAGCGGCAAGAAGCCGGGCCAGGATTCTTATCTCGACCTGTGGTACCAGCAGGACCGCCACGTCTGGCATAACGGCTATGGTCCGGCGGTGGCCACCGATTTTATCCATCGCTACGCCGAAGACGTGGCGCTGATGAAGCAGGCCGGGCTGACGCATTACCGCACCTCGATCAACTGGTCGCGTTTCCTGGTGGATCACGAGCAGGTGATTGTCGATGAAGACTATGCGGCCTATATCGATAATTTTCTTGATGAGATGATCAGGCAGGGTATTGAGCCGATGATCTGCCTGGAGCATTACGAACTGCCGGCCTGCCTGTTGGAACACTATGGCGGCTGGCAGTCGAAGCGGGTGGTGGAACTGTTTGTCCGTTACGCGGAAAAAGTGTTCGCGCGTTATGCCGGCAAGGTGAAGCGCTGGTTTTCCTTTAACGAGCCGATCGTGGTGCAGACCCGGGTTTACCTGGATGCCCTGCGTTATCCCTATGAACAGAATACCCATAAATGGATGCAGTGGAACCATCATAAAATCCTCGCCACCGCCCGGCTGGTACAGTTGTTTGAAGAACAAGGCTACCGGCGCGGCGGCGGATCGCTCGGGGTTATCCTTAATCCGGAGGTGACCTATGCCCGTTCCAGCGCTCCCCATGACCAGCGGGCGGCGCATCTCTACGATCTGTTTTATAACCGGGTATTCCTCGATCCGCTGCTGCTGGGCGTCTATCCACCGGAGTTAATGGAACTGCTGCGCCACCATGGGGTCGACTGGCGGTACGACGCGCAGGAACTGGAGATTATCCGCCGTTATCCGGTGCATGAGGTGGGGATTAATCTTTATTATCCCCATCGGGTCAAGGCCCCCAGCCGCCAGTGGAATGACAATACCCCGTTCCATCCGGCATATTATTATGAGCCGTTCGAGCTGCCGGGACGGCGGATGAATCCCTCGCGCGGCTGGGAAATCCATCCCCGGATTGTCTATGACATGGCGCAGCGGATGAACCGCGATTATCCGGATATGCCCTGGTTTATCGCCGAAAACGGCATGGGCGTTGAACATGAGGAACGCTTTAAAGACCCCGCCGGCGTGATCCAGGATGATTACCGCATCGACTTTATCGCCGAACATCTGTACTGGGCGTTAAAAGCCCGGGAGGAGGGCGCGCGCTGCCTGGGTTATATGCTCTGGGCGTTTACCGATAATGTTTCGCCGATGAACGCGTTTAAAAACCGCTATGGTCTGATTGAAATCGACCTGCAGCAACAGTTGCGCCGGCAGCCGAAAAAATCCGCCGCCTGGTTCGCCCGCTTAAGCGCTACCCGCACCCTGGCGTTAACGCTCGATGACGAAGATAAATAAGAGGAATACCTATGAAACGTATCGTCCTGGCCTGTTCCGCGGGCATGTCCACTTCGCTGGTGGTGACCAAAATGGAAAAGGAAGCGGCCAGCCGCTCCCTGGAATACAAGATTTACGCCATCCCCGAACAAAATCTGCGCGATGAGCTGCAAACGTTCGGCAACGATATCCTGGTCGTGTTGCTGGGGCCGCAGGTGCGCTTTAAGCTTGTGGAAAACAAAAAGCTGACCGATGAATACCAGATCCCCATCGCGGTAATCGATTCGGTGGCCTATGGCACTTTAAACGGCGCGAAAGTACTCGATCAGGCCCTGGGTTTGTTACACTAGCCCGCGCGCCGGCAAACGGCAGGAAGCAAGCCTGCCGTCCTGTCGCGGGCATATCGTGTTTCAGGCTACGCGTTAACGGGCGAGGGGAAGAAGGTGTGATGTTGCAGGAAAAAAAACAGTATCAGGAAATTGGCCGGGATCTGCGGCAGAAGATCCAGTCAGGTCATTACCCGATCGGTACGCGTTTGCCCCCGGAGCGTAATATTGCGGAAACCTACGGCGTCAGCCGCACCATTATCCGCGAGGCCCTCCTGATGCTGGAGCTGGAGGGGGTGGTGGATATCCGCCAGGGTTCCGGCGTATATGTGATACGCATTCCGGGCGGGGACACCGAGGGAACCCATTACCTTGAAAGCGAGGTGGGGCCGTTTGAACTGCTGCAGGCCCGCCAGCTTCTGGAGAGCAATATCGCCGCGTTCGCCGCCAAAATGGCCACCAAAATGGACATTGAAAACCTGCGCCGGACGCTGGAGCAGGAGCAGCGCGATATCATTACCAACGAGCGCAGCGAGAACAACGATAAGCTGTTTCACGAGCTGATTGCCGGCGCCACGCAAAACCAGATGCTGCTGGAAACGGTAAAATCCATCTGGCTGCGGCAGGAATCCAGCGCGTTGTGGCAGCAGCTCTACAGCCATATTGATACACGGTCCCTGCGGCTGCGCTGGCTGGCGGATCATCAGAATATTCTGGTGGCCCTGCGCCGGCGCGACGTGATGGCCTCCTACCAGTGCATGTGGCAGCATATGGAAAGCGTCAAAAACACCCTGATGGAAATTTCCGATGCCGATGCGCCGGAATTCGACGGCTTTTTGTTTGAATCGGTGCCTATTTTCCAGGGAAAACTGGTCTGATGCCGGTGGTGATTGCCCCGCTGGCGGACCATGCCCGGCATAAAGAACAGGTGACCGACTGGCTATGGCGCGCTTTCGGCCACGGCGCCGGCCGGGGGTTCTATGCCGCCATCGTCGACAATGGCATGCGCCGGGACGGCCTGCCGATCACCTTTATCGCCCTTGACGACGGCCGCCCGGTGGGCACCGTGGGCCTGTGGCGCAGCGATCTGTTGAGCCGCCAGGACCTCACCCCCTGGCTGGCGGCGCTGTATGTCGATGAAGCATACCGGGAGCGGGGCCTGGGACGGCAGCTGCAGGCGTTTGTGCAGGATTTCAGCCGCCGGGCCGGTTTCGGTTCCCTGTATTTGTATGCCACTTTTACCGGCTATTATGAACGCCACGGCTGGGACTATATCGGCGACGGGATCGAATATCCCGATATGCCGGTGCATCTCTATCAGCTGCGCGCGGACGCGCGGTAAATCCGCGGTCGCCGCTTAAGGCGGCGGCGCGACCGAGTGACGCCTTACCAGGGTCGGGCTGAAGGTATTGGTCACCTCCGGCAGCGGGTCCCCGTTCGCCAGCGCCAGCGCCAGCTGCGCCGCCTGGGTGGCCATCGCCACCACCGGATAGCGGATAGTGGTCAGGCGCGGTCGCAGGTAACGTGAAATCAGCACATCGTCAAAGCCGACCAGCGAGATTTGCTCCGGCACGTCGATACCGTTATCGCTGAGGACCGCCAGCGCGCCGGCGGCCATGGAATCGTTGTAACAGGCGATGGCGGTAAAATTACGCCCGCGCCCCAGCAGGCTGGTAATGGCCTGCTCGCCGCCCACCTCGTCGGGTTCGCCGTAGGCGATAAGCTTCTCATCCACCTCGATATCATGATCCTTCAGCGCATCCAGATAGCCCTGCAATCGATCGGTGCTGTCGGAAATGGGATGGCTTGAACAGATAAACGCAATGCGCCGGTGGCCCTGCTGAATCAGGTGGCGGGTGGCCAGCCAGGCGCCATAACGGTCGTCGAGGGCCACGCAGCGGCTGGCATAGGCCGGCAGAATACGGTTAATCAGCACCATGCCCGGAATATGCGCCATCAGGGCGTTAAGCTCCTCTTCGGGGATCATCTGCGCATGAACCACCAGCGCGGCGCAGCGGTGGCGGATCAACTGCTCGATGGCCTGCCGTTCCTGCTCCAGGATATGGTAGCCGTTGCCAATCAGCAGAAAGTTACCGGTGCGATAGGCTACCTGCTCCACCGCCTTGACCATGGCGCCGAAAAAAGGATCGGATACGTCCGAGACGATAAGCCCCACCGTTTCGGTGGATTGCTGCGCCAGCGCCCGGGCATTGGCGTTGGGATGATATTGCAGCTCTTCCATGGCGCCAAGCACCGCCTGGCGGGAATTGTCGCTGGCCTTCGGTGAATTATTGATAACGCGCGAGACTGTGGCGACTGATACACCCGCCAGTTTAGCTACATCCTTTATGGTGGCCATATCGCTTACAAGCTCTCAATAGGGTAATCGTTTACATTATTAAGTTTTACGGAAAAAGCCCGCCGATGCAAGGCGTTGGCGCACAGCTTTGGTGATCGCTGCGGGATAAATGAAAATTATCGCCGCGACTGATTTTCTGCTTTGTGGCGGGGGGGCGATTAATGTTAGTTTTATGTTTCAATTCCTGAACAAGACACCAATAGCATGGCTATTTCACGTTTCCCCCATCTGGCCCATTGGGGGGCGTTTACCGCAGTGGTTGAGGACGGCAGGTTAATCGGCTGCGAGCCCTTCGCCGGCGATCCGGACCCGTCGCCGCTGCTGGACTCCATCGCGCCGATGCTGTACTCGGACCAGCGGATCCGCCAGCCGGCGGTGCGCCGCTCCTGGCTGCAAAAAAGGGAGCGCAGCGACGGCGCGCTGCGCGGCCGGGAAGCCTTTGTCAATGTCAGCTGGGATGTGGCGCTGGACCTGATTGCAGATGAGAACCGGCGGGTGCGCGATCGCTACGGCGCGTCCGGCATTTTTACCGGCTCCTACGGCTGGTCTTCCGCCGGCCGGGTCCATCATGCCCGCTCGCTGGTCAGGCGCTTTTATTTTGCCGGCGGCGGGGCGGTAGACCAGGCGGGCAACTACAGCTGGGGCGCCGCGCAGTTTTTCCTGCCGCATGTCATCGGCACCTTCAGTCCGTTAACCGGGCGCGTCACCGCCTGGCCCAGCGTGATTGCGCACTGCCAGCTGTTTATCGCCTTTGGCGGCCTGGCGCTGAAGAATGCCCAGGTTTCGTCGGGAGGCGCGGCCGAGCACACGCTGAAACCCTGGCTTAAGCAACTGGCGGCTAAAGGCACGCCGGTTATCAATATCAGTCCGACCCGTGATGATTGCCCGGCGTTCCTCCAGGCGGAGTGGATCCCCATCCGGCCGAATACCGACGTGGCGCTGATGCTGGCGCTGGCCTATGAAATCCAGCGCCTCGGCGCGCAGGATGACGCCTTTCTGGCCCGCTATTGCGTCGGATATCAACAGCTGGCCGGCTATCTGCGCGGGCAGGATGACGGCATCGGCAAAACGCCGGCCTGGGCCAGCGCCATTACCGGCATACCCGAGGCGCGCATTGCACGCCTGGCGCGCCAGCTTATCGGCGTGCGCAGTTTTATGACCTGTTCTTATGCCGTCCAGCGAGCGCACCGGGGCGAACAACCCTATTGGATGGTGATTGCCCTGTCCGCCATGCTGGGCCAGGTTGGCCTGCCGGGGGGCGGTTTTGCCTTCGGCCACGGTTCGATGAACGGCGTGGGCAATCCGCGCCTGGACGCCCAGGCGCCGACCCTGCCGCTGGGGCCGAACGCCGCCGCCGGCCTGACCATTCCCGTGGCGCGCATCGCCGATATGCTGCTCAATCCCGGCGGACATTACACCTTTCAGGGCGAGGACCGGCGCTATCCGGATATCCATATGATCCACTGGGCGGGCGGCAATCCCTTCCATCACCATCAGCAGCTTAACCGCCTGCTGGCGGGCTGGAGCAAACCCGATACCGTGGTGGTGCAGGATATCTGGTGGACGCCGGCGGCGAAGCTTGCCGATATCGTCCTGCCGGCGACCACCACCCTTGAGCGCAACGATATCGGCGGGTCTTCGCGCGACAGTTACGTGCTGGCGATGCATAAGGCCGTGGAGCCGCGGCATCAGGCGCGTAACGATATGGATATCTTCGCCGATCTGGCCGATCGCCTGGGCTATCGCGCGGCATTTACCGGCGGACGGGACGAACAGGACTGGATAGAGCATCTCTACCGCCAAAGCGCCGAATCCCACGCCCGCGCCGGCCATGCGTGGCCGGCGTTCGCGCAATTCTGGCGGGAAGGCCATATCAAGGTGCCCGCGCCCGCGCAGGATTTTATCCTGCTGGGGGATTTTCGCCGCGACCCGCTCGCGCATCCGCTGAAAACGCCGAGCGGGCGCATCGAGCTGTTCAGCGCCGCCATCGCCGGTTTTGGTTATGCCGATTTCGCCCCGCATCCGCAATGGCAGCCGCCGGCGGAATGGCTGGGCAGCGCGCTGGCCGCAACCTATCCGCTGCATTTGATTAGCCTGCAGCCTAAAGATCGGCTGCATAGCCAGCTTGATCCCGCGCCCCTGGCCCAGGGAAATAAAACCGCCGGCAAGGAGACGCTCCATATTCATCCCGACGATGCCCGCCGCCGCGGCATCCAGGACGGCGAAATAGTGGAGGTGTATAACCAGCGCGGCCGGATCCTGGCGGGCGCCAGGCATAATGACGGGGTGGCGCCCGGCGTTATCCTCATGGCCACCGGCTCCTGGTTTTCGCCGGGGCGGCAGGGCGATGAGGCCGGTATTGAACAGTCCGGCAATCCCAATGCGCTGACGCTGGATATCGGCACCTCGCCGCTGACCCAGGGCCCCAACGCCATGGGTTGCCTGGTGGAGGTGCGCAGGCGGTAAGGCTGAACGCCGTCGCCGCCGCCGGCCGTGACCGCATTGTTTTAGACGGTCCGGGCGATAACCTGGCCGAATGGAATCAATGATGGGGTAAATTTTACAGTTGGTTTCATTTCGAGCGGTAATCTTGCGATTATGCGGTAGTGTAATCGGGTGACGGACTATAGAGTAGGTACTCCCAGAGGTATTGATTGGTGAGAAATCAGCATACTCTGTATGTTGAAACCATTTCAGTTGCACCAACCTACGCGGATGCGTAGGTTTTTTTTTGCCCGCGCTTTTCAGTTCCCGCCGCACGCTATTGTTATCCCGGACTTTATGTATGACCGCTTTTAGGTTGTAATACCTTTTGTGCGCCGCTTTTTTTTCTCTTCACCGGTTACCAGGCAAAAGGACCACATTATGCAACAGGCAACGTTGGTAAATGAATACGGCCAGCCTATCGGCGCCCGGCTTGCGGACTGGCAGTCCCGTCCGCTGCCGCAAAAAATTACCCTGGCCGGGCGTTTTTGCCGCCTGGAGCCGCTGGCGTTAACCCATAGCCCGGCGCTGTTCAGCGCCTGGCACAGTATCGCCGACGAACGCGACTGGACCTACTTTTCCCGCCGCCGGCCGGCGACCCCCGCCGCGTGCGATGCCCTGATCGCCGCCAATGCGGCCAGCGGCGATCCGCTGTTTTACGCGGTCATCGACCAGGCCACCGGGCTGGCGGCGGGCTCGGTGGCGCTGATGCGCATCGACCCGGCCAACGGCGTGCTGGAAATCGGCTGGGTTAACTGGTCGCCGCTGATGAAACGATCGCCCTGCGGCACCGAAGCCATCAGCCTGCTGCTAAGCTATAGCTTTGACACCCTGGGTTACCGGCGCTGCGAATGGAAATGCCATAGCCTGAACCAGCCTTCCAACCAGGCGGCCCGCAGGCTGGGGTTTCAATACGAGGGCACCTTCCGCCAGGCGGTGGTGGCCAAAGGACACAATCGCGATACCTGTTGGTATTCCATTATCGACAGCGAATGGCCGGCCGTCGGCCGGGCGTTGCGGGCCTGGCTGGATAGCGATAATTTTAGCGCCGAAGGCAGGCAAAAGCGGCCGCTGGCGGATTTCAGGTCCGCAAACCAATAAGGAGATGGTATGCTTTTTTCTGTGTTGCGCCGGCTGTTCCGGCTGCTTTATCGGGTGGAACTGGTTGGCGATACGCGGGTATTGCAGCAGCCGAAGATCATGATTACCCCGAATCATGTCTCGTTTATGGACGGTATTCTGCTGGCGCTGTTTTTGCCGGTAAAACCGGTATTCGCCATTTATTCCACGATTACCGACGTATGGTATATGCGCGTGGTAAAACGTTATGTGGATATCCTGCCGCTCGACCCCACCAAGCCGCTCAGTATTAAACAGCTTATCAAGTATGTCGGCAGCGGCCGGCCGATTGTGGTCTTCCCCGAGGGGCGCATTTCGGTCACCGGGTCGCTGATGAAAATCTACGATGGGGCGGCGTTCGTTGCGTCCCGTTCGGGCGCAACGGTGGTGCCGGTCTGGCTGGATGGGCCGGAACTGACGCCGTTCAGCCGCATGGGCGGCATCATCAAGCGCCACTGGTTTCCCAAAATCACCCTTCATCTGCAGGCCCCGGTGTCCCTGCCGATGCCCGCGGCGCCCAGGGCGCGCGATCGCCGCCGGCTGGCCGGCGAGAACCTGCATCGCATCATGATGGAGGCGCGCATGGCCTCCCGGCCCCGGCAGACGTTGTATCAGGCGCTGCTGGCGGCGGCCCGGCGCTATGGCGTCGGCAAGCCCTGCATCGAGGATATCGCCTTCAGTCCGGACAGTTATCGCGGATTATTGAAAAAAATCTTCGGCGTCAGCCGGATTCTCGAACGTTTTACCGCCCGCGGCGAGCATGTCGGCCTGCTGCTGCCCAACGCCACCATTACCGCCGCCGTTATCCTCGGCGCCGGTCTGCGCGGACGCATTCCCGCGTTGCTGAACTATACCTCCGGCGCCAGCGGCATCAACAACGCGCTTAAAGCCGCCACCATCAATACTATCGTCACTTCCCGCCAGTTCCTGGACAAAGCCAAGCTGGCCGGCCTGCCGGAACAGGTCACCGGGGCGCGCTGGGTCTATCTGGAGGATCTGAAAGATCAGGTGACGCTGCGGGATAAGCTGTGGATCCTTGGGCATTTACTGTTCCCGGACCGGGCCGAGGTGGCGCAACAGCCCGGCGACAGCGCGCTGGTGCTGTTTACCTCCGGCTCGGAAGGCACGCCGAAAGGCGTGGTCCATTCCCATGACGGCATCCTGGCCAATATCGAGCAAATCCGCACGGTGGCCGATTTCACCCCGCGTGACAAATTTATGTCGGCGCTGCCGCTGTTCCATGCGTTCGGCCTCACCGTCGGTTTGCTGACCCCGCTGCTCACCGGGGCGCGGGTGCTGCTTTATCCGAGCCCGCTGCATTATCGCATTATTCCCGAGCTGGTTTACGACCAGAACTGTACCGTGCTGTTCGGCACCTCCACCTTCCTGGCGCAGTACGGCCGTCTGGCCCACCAGTATGATTTCGCCCGGGTGCGTTATGTGGTCGCCGGGGCGGAAAAATTGTCCGAAAACACCCGCTTGCTGTGGCAGGAAAAGTTCGGCATCCGCATTCTGGAGGGGTATGGCGTCACGGAATGCGCGCCGGTGGTGGCGATCAATGTTCCGCTGGCGGCGAAGCCTCATACCGTCGGCCAGATCCTGCCGGGCATGCAGGCGCGGATCATCGCGGTGCCGGGCATTGAACAAGGCGGGCGGCTGCAGCTGCGCGGGCCCAATATCATGCGCGGCTACCTGCGGGTGGAACATCTCGGCATCCTGGAAACGCCGGCGGCCGACAACGAACAGGGGGTGCGCGAAGAGGGCTGGTACGACACCGGCGATATCGTCACCCTGGACGCCCAGGGATTTTGCGCCATCCAGGGCCGGGTAAAACGCTTTGCCAAGCTGGCCGGCGAAATGGTGTCCCTGGAAAGCGTCGAGCAACTGGCCCTGAAGGTATCGCCGGACGCACGGCACGGCGCATCCGCCAAAAACGATAAAGCCAAGGGCGAGGGCCTGGTGCTGTTTACCACCGATGCCGCGCTGACGCGGGAGAAGCTGTTCCAGCAGGCCCGACAGGACGGTATTGCCGAAATCTACGTGCCGCGGGATATCCGCCACCTCGACGCGCTGCCGTTGCTCGGCAGCGGCAAGCCCGATTATGTAGCCTTGAAAAAAATGGCGGAAGCCACGGAGCCACAGGGATGAACCCATCTGTAACCACTCCGGCGGGCGTATTATCCCGACCGATGCTGGCGGTCATGTCCGCGCAGTTTTTTTCTGCGTTTGGCGATAATGCGCTGCTGTTCGCCACCATTGCATTGATCAAGGAACAGCAATATCCGGCGTGGAGCCAGCCGGTGCTGCAAATGTTGTTTGTCGCCGCCTATATCGTGCTGGCGCCCTTTGTCGGCCAATTCGCCGACAATTTCGCCAAGGGCCGGGTGATGATGGCGGCTAATTCCCTGAAGCTTGCCGGCGCGCTGCTTATCTGTTTCGGTTTTAATCCGTTTATCGGTTATTGCCTGGTGGGGATTGGCGCGGCGGCTTACTCGCCGGCCAAATACGGCATTCTGGGCGAATTGACCCAGGGCGGGCAATTGGTCAAGGCCAACGGCCTGATCGAAGCCTCGACCATTGCCGCCATCCTGACCGGTTCCGTGGCCGGCGGGGTACTGGCCGACTGGCATCTGATCACGGCGCTGGCGGTCTGCGCCCTGACCTATGGCGTGGCGGTGGCGGCCAATCTGTTTATCCCGCGCCTGCCCGCGGCGCGCAAGGACAGCTCCTGGCATCCGGCGCGCATGGCGGGCCATTTCGGCACCGCCTGCCGCCTGCTCTGGCGCGACGGCTACACCCGCTTTTCCCTGATCGGCACCAGCCTGTTCTGGGGCGCCGGGGTGACCCTGCGTTTCCTGCTGGTGCTCTGGGTGCCGGTGGCGCTGGGCATTAACGATAACGCCACGCCGACCACCCTCAACGCCATGGTGGCGGTGGGCATCGTGTTCGGCGCCGGCGCCGCGGCCAGGCTGGTCACGCTTGAGACGGTACGGCGCTGCATGCCGGCGGGCATCCTGATGGGCGTGGTGGTGGTGGCGCTTTGCCTGCAACATCATTTGTTGCCGTCGTATCTGCTGCTGGCGCTGATCGGTATCCTGGGCGGCTTTTTTATCGTGCCGTTAAATGCGCTGCTGCAACAGCGCGGCAAGGAGAGCGTAGGCGCGGGCAATGCCATCGCGGTGCAGAATTTCGGCGAGAATATCGCCATGCTGCTGATGCTGGGGCTGTATTCGCTGGTGGTCAGGCTTGGCGTGCCGGCCGTGATTATCGGGGTGGGCTTCGGCGTCGTATTCGCGCTGGCGATTGCCTTGCTGTGGCTGACCACTCGCGCCGGCAAAACCGCCGGCTGAAGCCGTGACGACACGCGGAGCGACCGATAGCGCCGCTCCGTGCGGGTTAAGGCGCCGGGATGGTAAAGCGCTGATGGATGTTTTCCAGTTCGGCGATAATCTCGTCGTTTAACGTCAGTTCCAGGCTATCGAGATTGGTCTGTAACTGTTCCAGGGAAGTGGCGCCCAGCAGGGTAGACGCCACAAATGGTTGCCGGCGCACAAACGCCAGCGCCATCTGCGCGGGGTCAATGCCGTAGCGCTGCGCCAGCGCCACATATTCGGCAATCGCCTGCTGGGTATGGGGCGCGCTGTAGCGGGTAAAGCGGCTGAACAGCGTATTGCGCGCGCCCGCCGGTTTGGCGCCATTGAGGTATTTACCGGTCAGCGTGCCGAAGGCCAGGCTGGAATAGGCCAGCAGCTCCAGCCCTTCAAACTGGCTGATTTCCGCCATGCCCACTTCAAAACTGCGGTTCAACAGGCTGTAGGGATTCTGCACCGTGACGATGCGCGGCAGATCGTGCTTTTCCGCCAACTGCAGATAACGCATGGCGCCCCAGGGCGTCTCGTTGGAGATGCCGAGATAGCGGATTTTCCCCGCCCGTACCTGCTCGGCCAGCGCTTCCAGCGTTTCGAGTATGGTTACCGCCAGTTTTTCGTCGGTGTACTGGTAATTCAGTTTGCCGAAGCAGTTAGTGGCGCGCTGCGGCCAGTGCACCTGGTAGAGATCGAGATAATCGGTGCCCAGCCGCTGCAGGCTGGCGTCCAGCGCCATGCGGATATTCTTGCGATCCAGTATCTGCTGGGGCCGGATGCCGGCGTCATTGCCGCGCGTGGGGCCGGCGACTTTGCTGGCCAGGATCACCTTTTCCCGTCCGCCCCGTTGCTTAAGCCAATTGCCGATATAGGTTTCGGTCAGTCCCTGGGTTTCGGGGCGCGGCGGCACCGGATACATTTCAGCCGTGTCGATCAGATTCACCCCGGCGGCAACGGCATGATCCAGCTGCGCATGGGCATCGGCCTGCGTATTTTGCTCGCCAAAGGTCATGGTGCCCAATCCCAGAACGCTGACTTCTAGTGAACTATGGGGAATACGGTGATAATGCATTGAGGCTTGTTCCTTAATGTCTGAAAAGATCAGGCGTCAACAGGCGCCGCCCGATCAGACTATAACCAAGCCAGGGCGCGGGGAAAAGCGCAAAATGGGCGGGCGGGGATGTTTAACCGACAAGGGCGCCGAACGCTCAGCGCGCGATCATCTGCGATACCTCATTACCGTTAATCTGCATATCATTGCCCTGCTCGTCGGTATAGCGAATCAGGCCGGTGGACTTATCCAGTTTAGGTTTGCCCTGGGTCAAAATCATCCGGCCGTCCTTGGTCGCCATCACATAATCACTGGCGCAGCCCGATAGCATGACGGTGAATAACACCGCCGATACGATTGCCACTTTTTTATTCATGTTATGTCCATGTTAAGCATTGGATCAATTACGACGGGCGTGGCTGACTTTCTTATTCCTGAGAAGGTTCAGCGCCTCGACGCCCATAGAGAAAAACATCGCAAAATAAATGTAGCCTTTAGGTACATGAATATCAACGCTTTCGAGGATCAGGGTAAAGCCGATTAAAATCAGGAACGCCAGCGCCAGCATCTTGACCGAGGGATGGCGGGCGACGAACTCTCCTATCGGCCGCGCGGCGAACATCATCACGCCCACCGCGATCACCACCGCCGCCATCATGATAAACAGGTGATTGGACAGGCCGACGGCGGTGATCACCGAATCCAGGCTGAAGATAATATCCAGCAGCATGATTTGCGTGATGGCGCCGAGAAACGAACTGACATTGGTGCTTTGATCGGCTTCGCCCCCTTCCAGCGCCTGGTGGATCTCCCGGCAGGATTTCCAGATAAGGAACAATCCTCCCAGCAGTAATATCAGGTCGCGGATCGATACCTCGGTCGCGAAAACGGTAAACAACGGGTAGGTAAGGCGAATCACCCACGAAATGGACGCCAGCAGGCAAAGCCGCATGACCATGGCGCCGAACAGGCCCAGACGGCGGGCTTTGGCTTGCTGTCTCGCGGGCAGCTTGGCGACGACCAGGGAGAGAAAAATGATATTATCAATACCAAGGACGATTTCCAGAACAGTCAGTGTTCCCAGCGCCAGCCACGCATCGGGATCCACGATCCAATCAAACATTGTGATCCATTACCTAAATGTAAACGAAGCTTAAACGAATATTATAAACAGGTCCAAAGGGCAGCAGGCAAGGTAAAATGCATTTACATCAGGAAATGCCGTGCCAGCATTGGCCCGGTGAAGGTCTTTTTCAGGTAAAACCCGCGCGGTAACGTCATGATCGGCTGGCCGAATTCGCCGATTGCCCTGGTCAGCGCCCGGCTATTGGCGGCCTTGGGCCTCAACTGCAGCACCTCGCCGTGGCGCGCGGTGATATGTTCCACGCGCCCGAGTACGATTAAATCCATTAATTCCTCCCAGTCATTTTGCAACAGCGATTCTTCCTCGGCGCTGGGACTCCACAGCAGCGGCGTGCCGATACGGCGCCGGGTGAGCGGGATCGCGCGTTCGCCTTCCACCGGTATCCACAGTACCCTGGCCAGCTTATACCTGACATGGCTGGACGCCCAGGTGACGCCGCTGTTGCCGGTCAGCGGCGCGACACAGACAAAGGTGGTTTCCAGGGGGCGGCCGCGGCTGTCGACCGGTATGGTTTTCAGTTCCACCCCGATGGCGGCAAAATCCTGCTCGGGTTTACTGCCCGCGCTGGCGCCCAGGTAACGTTCCAGCAAGACGCCGATCCAGCCTTTATCACGTTTCAGGTTGGCCGGCATTACCAGGCCCGCGTGCGCCGCCAGTTCACCCAGATTATAGCCCGCCAGGGCGCTGGCGCGCGCCAATAGCTCTATTTCGTCCCCCGGCGGGAGGATCGGTGTGGCGATGAGGGGAAGGGTCATAAACAGTTATCCGCGTGCTGTATAAAAACTAATCGGCCGCCGGGGCCGTCCGACCCAGGATCGGCATTTAATCATCAACCATAAATAATAGCATGATTTCACACTCTTTTTTAAGCGTCGATCGCGTTTTTCCGCCGGCGCGCCCGAGGTTGTACACCTGAAGCGGGCGACAATGAACAGGATCTTACACCATGTTATCCACAGAAGTATGGGATAAACCTAATAAACTGGCACTACTGTCACTATTTACAGCCTTGACGCCCCTGTTTTTTACAGGTTTGTACATATATCGCCGCGCTTTACAGCATAATTTGTGGATAAAATCATCATCGTCTGTTTTTTAACCTCATCGCGCGCAACCGGTGGACAGGCGGATCCCGCACGATCGTTCCCACGGCGGGATCCGGCAACAGGCGATTGAAAATCATTGTGTTTTCCCGCGGCGCGTTTTGCAAAGCCGGCGCGCGGCGAAAAGTTTTCCCTCTTTAACCCAGTGTTCTGCACATACCTATCCACAGAAAAAGTGAATAAAAGCACCGGCAGTTATCCCCGGCTGTTGATAACCATGCCGCATCCGGACGCCATTCGACGTCCAGGAAGTCGGACATTCCTTAAAAGCAGTGGTTTACCGTATTGAGCGAGTGTGAAACAATCAGGCTATCTTGCATTTTATGTAATCGAGGTAGTCCGGTGATCGATGATGATGGCTACCGCCCGAATGTTGGTATTGTGATCTGTAATCGTGATGGGCAGGTGGTATGGGCCAGGAGATATGGGCAGCACTCATGGCAGTTTCCCCAGGGCGGCATTAATCCCGGCGAAACCGCGGAACAGGCCATGTACCGTGAACTGTACGAAGAGGTCGGGCTGAGCCGTAAGGATGTGCGCATACTGGCCTCCACCCGTAACTGGTTGCGTTACAAGCTGCCGAAGCGTCTGGTACGCTGGGACACCAAGCCGGTTTGTATCGGCCAGAAGCAAAAATGGTTCCTGCTGCAGCTCATGTGCCCGGACGCCGATATCAATATGCAGCGCGGGGGCACCCCTGAGTTCGACGGCTGGCGCTGGGTCAGTTTCTGGTACCCGGTGCGCCAGGTGGTTTCTTTTAAGCGGGACGTTTACCGCCGGGTAATGAAAGAGTTTTCTACTATTGTCATGCCGTTGCAGGAAAGCGCTGTGCAACGGACTCTCCCAGGCTACAGACGGAAGAGGGGTTAAGCCACGCAGAATATGCTCACGCGCTTGCGGGAAATCGTTGAAAAGGTCGCCGCCGCGCCGCGCCTGTCGGATACGCTGGAAATTCTGGTCAATGAGACCTGTCTGGCGATGGATACCGAAGTCTGTTCGGTTTATCTGGCCGATAACGATCGCCGCTGCTACTACCTGATGGCCACGCGTGGTTTGCAAAAACCGCGCGGGCGCACCATCACGCTGGCTTTCGACCAGGGGATCGTCGGGCTGGTGGGCCGCCTGGCGGAGCCCATCAACCTGGCCGATGCCCATAACCATCCCAGCTTCCAGTACATTCCGGCGGTAAAAGAAGAGCGTTTCCGCTCCTTCCTCGGCGTGCCGATTATCCACCGCCGCCAACTGCTGGGCGTATTGGTGGTGCAGCAGCGCGAACATCGGCAGTTCGACGAAAGCGAAGAATCCTTTATGGTGACGCTGGCCACGCAAATGGCCGGTATTTTGTCGCAATCCCAGCTCAACGCGCTGTTCGGCCAATACCGCCAGACGCGCATCCGCGCGCTGGCCGCCGCCCCCGGCGTGGCGATAGCCCAGGGGTGGGTGGACAACAGCCAGCCTTCGCTCGATCAGGTTTTTCAAGCT
Organism: Sodalis sp. C49; assembly: GCF_046352915.1. Lineage (NCBI taxonomy): Bacteria > Pseudomonadati > Pseudomonadota > Gammaproteobacteria > Enterobacterales > Bruguierivoracaceae > Sodalis > Sodalis sp. C49. The sequence continues at coordinate 4,701,187 of NZ_CP163303.1, forward strand.
TCGTCGCTGGACAGCGCGCGCGAGCGCGAGCGCCTGACGCTCGCCCTCGGCGAAGCGGCGGCGGAGTTCCGCCGTTTTAGCAAGCGTTTCACCGCCAATGCGCAAAAAGACAGCGCGGCGATTTTCGATCTTTACTCCCATTTGCTTAACGACGCGCGCTTAAAGCGTGAGCTGTTTGCGCGAATCGATGCCGGCGCCATGGCCGAATGGGCGGTAAAACAAGTTATCGAGCTGTTCGCCGAGCAGTTCGCGCAGTTGAATGACAGCTATATGCGCGAGCGCGCCGGCGATTTACGCGCCCTCGGGCAACGCCTGCTGTTTCATCTGGGCGATAACATCCAGGGCGAGACGCCCTGGCCGTCGCGTTTTATCCTGGTGGCCGATGAGCTGAGCGCCACACTGCTGGCCGAGATGCCGCAGGACAAAATGGTGGGCGTGGTGGTCAGGGACGGCGCCGCCAATTCCCATGCCGCCATCCTGGTGCGGGCCATGGGCATCCCAACCGTTATGGGCGCCGATATCCAGCCGGCGCTGCTAAACCAGCGGCTGTTGGTGGTGGACGGTTATCGCGGCGAGCTGCTGGTGGATCCCGAACCGGTGCTGGTGCAAGAGTACCAGCGTTTAATCAGCGAGGAAAAACAGCTCAGCCGCCTGGCGGAAGACGATGTGGAACAGCCGGCGACCATGAAAAGCGGCGAGCGCATCCAGGTGATGCTTAACGCCGGCCTGAGCGCTGGACATGAACAGCGTCTGGGCAATCGCGTGGACGGCGTCGGCCTCTACCGCACCGAAATTCCGTTTATGCTGCAAAGCGGATTTCCGTCCGAGGATGAACAGGTCGCGCAATACCAGGGCATGTTGCAGCTGTTCCCGGCCAAGCCGGTGACGCTGCGCACGCTGGATGTCGGCTCGGATAAGCAACTGCCCTATATGGCGCCGCTTAATGAGGAAAATCCCTGCCTGGGCTGGCGCGGTATCCGCATCACGCTCGATCAACCGGAAATTTTCCTCATCCAGGTGCGCGCCATGCTGCGGGCCAACGCGGCTACCGGTAATCTCAGTATCCTGCTGCCGATGATCACAAGCGTCGACGAAATCGACGAGGCCCGGCGCCTTATCGACCGGGCCGGGCGCGAGGTGGAGGACATGCTGGGGTACGCGCTGCCGCCGCTGCGCATCGGGGTGATGATTGAAGTGCCCGCCATGGTGTTTATGTTGCCGCTGTTGATCAACCGGGTGGATTTTGTCTCGGTGGGCAGTAATGACCTGACCCAGTACCTGCTGGCGGTGGATCGCAACAATACCCGGGTGGCGGCCATGTACGACAGCCTGCATCCGGCCATGCTGCAGGTATTGGTGAAAATCGTCGCCGAGTGCCGCCTGCTGGGGCTCGATTGCAGCCTGTGCGGCGAAATGGCCGGCGACCCCATGGGCGCGCTGCTGCTGGCCGGCATGGGTTATCGCACCCTCAGCATGAATGGACGCAGCGTCGCCCGCATCAAATACCTGCTGCGTAATGTGGAGCTCGGCGACGCCGTTACCCTGGTGGAACGGGTGCTCACCGCGCAAAATGCCATCGATGTGCGTCATCAGGTGGCGGCGTTTCTGGAGCGCCGCGGGCTGGGCGGTCTTATCCGCGGCGGCAGGTAGGACGGCCGGCGGCGCAACCCGATATTAAAAACGCGTAAATTTTCCGTCGCCCCGCCGCGAACATTAGGCCGCTATGCTATGATATGCCGCCATCGGACGAACCAGGCGCACGGCGACGCAACGCTTTTTCGTGACCGAACGGCCTGCCGCCCCGTCGCATCGACGCGGTGAAAATGACTTAAATCGTGGTGATGAATGACAATGAATTATCTGGCCTTCCCGCAGTTTGACCCGGTGATTTTTTCCGTGGGACCGGTGTCGCTCCATTGGTACGGCCTGATGTACCTGGTCGGTTTCGTCTTTGCCATGTGGCTGGCGGTGCGCCGCGCCAACCGGCCCGGCAGCGGCTGGACCAAGGATGAAGTGGAGAATCTGCTGTATGCCGGGTTCCTGGGCGTGTTCCTGGGCGGACGCATCGGCTATGTGCTGTTCTATAACCTGCCGCAGTTCCTCGAGAATCCGCTTTATCTGTTTAAGGTATGGGACGGCGGCATGTCGTTCCATGGCGGCCTGATGGGCGTTATTATCGTGATGCTGTGGTTTGCCCACCGCACCAAACGCCATTTCTTCCAGGTGGCGGATTTTATCGCCCCGATGATCCCCTTCGGCCTGGGCGCCGGCCGGCTGGGCAATTTTATCAACGGCGAACTTTGGGGGCGCGTAACGACGGATACCCCGTGGGCGATGCTGTTTCCCAGCTCGCGCGCCGAGGATCTGGCCCTGCTGCCTTCGCATCCGCAATGGCAGGCGCTGTTTAACCAGTATGGCGTATTGCCCCGCCATCCCTCGCAAATTTATGAGCTGCTGCTTGAAGGCGTGGTGCTGTTTATCATCCTGAATGTGTTTATCCGCAAGCCGCGCCCGCTGGGCAGCGTCTCCGGCCTGTTTCTGATGGGGTACGGCGCGTTTCGCATTATCGTGGAGTTTTTCCGCCAGCCCGACGCGCAGCTCGGATTATTCGACGATGCCATCAGCATGGGGCAAATCCTGTCGTTGCCGATGATTATCGCCGGTCTGATTATGTTTATCTGGGCCTACCGCCGCCGCCCCCAGCAACAACTGTCCTGAGGTCACATGAAACAGTATTTGGAACTGATGCGCCTGGTTCGGCATCAAGGCACGCCGAAAGCCGATCGCACCGGCACCGGCACCTTATCGATTTTCGGCCATCAGATGCGCTTTAACCTGCAGCAGGGTTTTCCGCTGGTCACCACCAAACGCTGCCATCTGCGCTCGATCATTTATGAGCTGCTGTGGTTTCTCAACGGCGATACCCAGGTGGATTATCTGCATGAGCACAATGTGTCCATTTGGGACGAGTGGGCGGATAAGGACGGCAATCTCGGCCCGGTGTACGGTAAGCAATGGCGCGCCTGGGGCGCGGCGGATGGCCGCCGGATCGATCAGCTGAGCCGGGTGATCGAGCAGTTGCGCCAGGACCCCGACTCACGGCGCATTATCGTTTCCGCCTGGAATGTGGGCGAGCTGGATCAGATGGCGCTGGCGCCTTGCCATGCCTTGTTCCAGTTTTATGTCGCGGACGGTACGCTGTCCTGCCAGCTTTACCAGCGCTCATGCGATATTTTCCTCGGCCTGCCGTTTAATATCGCCAGCTACGCGCTGCTGGTGCATATGGTGGCGCAGCAGTGCGACCTGCGGGTGGGGGATTTTGTCTGGACCGGCGGCGATACCCATCTTTACAGCAATCATCTGGAGCAGGCCGACCTGCAGCTGACGCGCGCGCCGCGTGAACTGCCGCGCCTGGTGATCAAGCGTAAGCCCGCGTCGCTGTTCGACTACCGTTTTGAGGATTTTGATATCCAGGGTTACGACCCGTATCCGCCAATCAAGGCGCCCGTGGCAATCTGATATTGCGCGCCCGTTAACACGTCTGCTTTGCACGGGAGGTTAACGGGCCTGCCGCGCCGTGGGGCGCCATAGTTTTGTTATGCTCCCCGCAATATTTTGTCTGTTTGCACCTCTCCCCTAAATCCATGCGACAGCCCGTCGCACTTTGCGTCTTACCCGGTAGCGCGGCGGGATGGATAGCCGCTATCCTGCGGTGCATGAAAATTCCCAACCTGTCACAGCGGGGCTATACCCTGATTGAAATGATGCTGGTGCTGGCCTTGACGGCGATGCTGGCGCTGTCGGGCACGTTTGTCTGGCGGCATTACCAGCATAAATCCCAGCTCGAACACGCGGCGCGCCAGATAGCGGATTTCATGCAGCGTTTACAGTGCCGGGCCGCCTGGGGCAATCATCATTATCGCATCAGGGTGCGAACCGGCCTGGACTGGTCGCTGGAGGCGCGTGGGGACGCGCAGGCGCGCCCTATGCCGGCGCCGGCAATGACCTTGCGGCGGCAGGCGTCCGCCGGGAGTATCCGGCTGGAAATTTCCACGCCCGGCTACCTTACCCTGGCGGGACTGCGCAATACCGCCACGCCGGCCCACCTGACGCTCAGCAACCCGGCGGGCAGGATCAGGGTTATCCTGTCTGGCAAGGGGCGGGTCAGGGTGTGCAGCGAGCACGGCCGCTGGGCGGGGATCGGGCCGTGCTAAACCGGGCGCAGCGGGGGGCGGGCCTGGCGGAAACCCTGGGCGCCCTGGCGGTGGTGTCCCTGCTGCTGCTGGCCGGCCTGCGGCTGTTGCCGCTATTGCATCGCCTCAGCCACGGCGGCATGCAACAGGCCAGGCTGGTTCGGCAGATTGATTACAGCCTGCTGGCCATGGAAAAAGATTTGCGCCGCGCCGGTCATTGCCGGCCGCCCTGCGCACGGTCCGGCGTCGTGCTGGGGCAGCGACGCGGCGAGCGTGAAAATTCCTGCCTGATCGTCAGTTACGCCTTTTATCCGACCGGGGCCAGAACGCCGGGAGGCCGCGTCGTCAACGATACCTTCGGCTACCGTTTGCATCGCGGCGCCTTGGAAACCCAGCGCGGCGTCAGGCATTGCGACGAGGCGGGCTGGGCCAATATGCACGATCCCCGGCAGTTGCGGATAACACGGCTCAGGTTTGAACCGGTGGCGGCCCATGCATGGCGGATCACGCTGCATGGCGTGCAAAGCGATCGTCCCGGCGGCGGGTATCGGACCAGCCGGATCGTTGTCGGGCGTAATGGATGAATACTCAATCGCAGCGGGGCGGCGGCTCCCTGGCGGCGCTGCTGGCCGTATTGTTTACCGGCATGGCGGCCCTGGCGGCGTGGCAGCGTTTTATGGATGCTTCCCTGGCGTTGATTGCCGATGAACAGCATTACCTGAGCGCTTTTCATCAGGCCGAATCCGCGCTGTCGTGGGGAACCGGCCAGTGCTGGCGGGGGGAGGACGGGCAATGCCTGCGGCCGCCGGGCGGAAATTTCCAGGCCTGCCTGCTGGCGGGGGCGGGCGGCAGATGGATACTGCGCGGCCACGGCGATGGTGTAGCCGAACCGGTGTATCTGTACCGCGTGGTGGCGATGCGCCCTGTGGGGCAGTTGGGGGACGGCGCAACATCATGGCGTCTGACGCCGCTGCCCGCGGGCTGGCTGGACTACCACCCGGGCTGAATCCTTTGCGAGGTGTAATGAAAAGCTATCATCAGCGGGGGCACGGCATGCCGGAAGCATTAATGGCGGTACTGTTGTTTTCGCTGGTGGCGCTGTTTATGCTGCACTATCTGCAGCGGCTGGCGAACCGGCAGGAGGATGTGCGCCAGTACCGCCAGGCGTTGACGCTCAGCCACCAGGCGTTGGAAGGATATCGCCTGCCAAGCCTGCGGGACAGGCTGGCTGACAGCATGGACCTGCCCGCCGGTTGGCGGCTCGATATCGTCGTACAGCCGCTGGCCGGCGGCTGTACGCGGGTCAGTGCCGGGGTCGCAACCGCGCGCGGGCAACGGGCAACGCTGTGCGAATGGTTTTGTTTGCCCGTGGATGCGAAGCGACGTGGGGGTGATACCGTCGATGGCGGATGATCAACGCTTGTTTTCAGCGCGAATACCGCTAGAGTGTCGGCATGAGTAACACCCGTTGGGTCAGGCGAAAGGGGGCGGCATGTTTACGGTGTACCATTCAAACCAGCTGGATTTGCTTAAAGCGCTGGCCGCCGCGCTGATCGAGGGGCGTCCGCTGCGCGATCCGTTCCAGCCGGAGGTGATCCTGGTGCAAAGCTCCGGCATGGCCCAATGGATGCAGATGGCGCTGGCGGCGCGGTTCGGCATTTCCGCCAATATCGAATTTCCCTTGCCGGCAAGCTTTATCTGGCAAATGTTCACCCGCGTATTGCCGGATATCCCGCAGGAGAGCGCGTTCTCCAAGGATGCCATGACCTGGAAACTGATGGCATTGCTGCCAAAGCTGTGCCAGCAGCCCGGGTTCGAGGTGATCTGCCAGTACCTTAAGGATGACGGCGACCGGCGCAAATGTTTCCAGTTTGCCGCCCGTATCGCGGATCTTTTCGATCAATACCTGGTCTTCAGGCCGGACTGGCTGGAGCGCTGGCAGCGCGCAGAGCCGGTGCCGGACCTGGGCGACGCCCAGTCCTGGCAAGCCCCGCTGTGGCGGGAACTGGTGGCGTTCACCGACCGGGCCGGGCAATCTCCCTGGCATCGCGCCAACCTCTACGCCCGATTTATCCAGACGCTGGAAGAGGCGGCCGAATGTCCGCCGGGCCTGCCCGAACGCGTATTTATCTGCGGCATTTCCGCCTTGCCCCCCACCTATCTACAGGCGTTGCAGGCGCTGGGGCGCCATATCGACATTCATCTGCTTTTCACCAACCCTTGCCGCTATTATTGGGGCGATATCCGCGATTACGCCTTCCTGGCCAAGTTGCAAAACCGCAAACGCACCCATTACCGGGAGCCACGGGAACAGGGCCTTTTCCGCCGGCCGGCGGAGGCCGGGGCGCTGTTCAACGACGCGGGAGAACAGCAGGTCGGCAATCCTCTGCTGGCTTCCTGGGGTAAACTGGGCCGCGATAACCTGTATCTGCTGGCCCAACTGGAGGGCGTCCAGGAAGTAGACGCCTTTGTCGACCCGCCGGACGACGGCCTGCTATCCACCCTGCAGCGCGACATACTGGAACTGGAAGATCATGCCGTGGTCGGCATGACCCGCGAGACGCTGGAGAACAGCCGGACAAAACGGCTGCTGCAGCCCTCCGATCGTTCCCTCAGCCTGCATGTCTGCCACAGTCCGCAGCGCGAGGTGGAAGTGCTGCACGATCGGCTGCTGGCGATGATCGGCGACGATCCCAGCCTGTCGCCCCGCGACATTATCGTCATGGTGGCGGATATCGATCGTTATACGCCCGCGATCCAGGCGGTATTCGGTCATGCCGGCAGCGGGCGCTATCTGCCGTTTGCCATTTCCGACCGGCGCGCGCGCCATATCCATCCGGCGCTGCCGGCGTTTTTGTCCTTGCTGGAGCTGCCGCAAAGCCGCTTCGCCGCCGAACAGGTGCTGGCGCTGCTTGAGGTGCCGGCGGTGGCGGCGCGTTTTTCGATTAACGAGGACGGGCAGAAGTTGCTGCGGCAATGGGTCGCCGAGTCGGGCATCCGCTGGGGCCTGGACGACGATAATATCCGCGAGCTGATGCTGCCCGCCACCGGCCAGCATACCTGGCAATTCGGGCTGACGCGCATGCTGCTGGGGTACGCCATGGACAGCCATAGCGGGGACTGGCGAGGTATTCTGCCTTACGACGAATCAAGCGGGCTGATTGCGGAACTGGTGGGCCATCTGGCGGAATTGCTGGCGCAGCTCAGGCGCTGGCGGGACATCCTGCGGGAACCGCGCGACCTGGCCGGATGGCTGCCCTGTTGTCGGGAACTGGCGGCGGACTTTTTCCTGCCGGACAGCGAGACCGAAGCCGCGCTGGCCCTGCTGGAAACCCAATGGCAGGAGATCCTGCAATTCGGCCTGCAGGCTGCCTATGACGAACCCTTGTCGATCACGCTGCTGCGCGACGAATTATCCGCCCGGCTGGATCAGCAGCGCGTCAGCCAGCGCTTCCTGGCGGGCACGATTAATTTTTGCACGCTGATGCCCATGCGATCCATCCCTTTCAAGGTTGTGTGCCTGCTGGGCATGAACGACGGCGTCTATCCGCGTTCGCTGCCGCCGCTGGGGTTCGATTTAATGGCCGGCCAGGCGAGACGGGGCGATCGCAGCCGCCGCGACGATGACCGCTACCTGTTCCTGGAAGCATTGCTGTCGGCCCAGCAGCGTTTTTACATCAGTTTTATCGGCCGTTCGATCCAGGATAACAGTCAACGCTATCCGTCGGTGCTGGTCAGCGAATTGATCGAGTATGTCGCGCAGAGTTTTTACCTGCCGGGGGATGAGGCGGTGGATGTGGACACCAGCGCCGCCCGGGTCAGCGCGCATCTGTGCCAGTGGCACAGCCGCATGCCGTTTGCCGCCGAGAATTTTATCAAGGATACCGAACAGCAAAGTTTTGCCGCGGAGTGGCTGCCCGCCGCCAGCGCGGGCGGCAAGCCCCATCCCGAGTTTACCCGTCCGCTGGACCCGCAGCCGGTTACCCTGCTGGCGTTTGATGTGCTGAAACGGTTTTACGGCCACCCGGTGCGCGCCTATTTCCAGCAGCGTCTGGGCGTCTATTTCCGCCTGGAAGAAACCGAGCTGTCCGCCGACGAGCCGTTTGTCGTCGAAGGCCTGGACCGCTACCAGCTTAACGACCAACTGCTTAATACGCTTATCGCCGGGGAAGATCCCGACCGGCTTTACCGTACCTTCAGGGCGGCCGGATACCTGCCCTACGGCGCATTCGGCGAACTGTATTGGGCCAAACAGCGCGATGAAATGGCCCTGCTGGCTGAAACGGTGCGCGAACAACGCCGTGATGGGGCGCAAAGCATCGAGATAAGCCTGATGCTGGGCGACGCCGAACTGAGCGGCTGGCTGCCCCAGACGCAGAGCGACGGCTTGCTGCGCTGGCGTCCGGGCGTTTTATCGATGAAAGACGGCATGGCGCTGTGGCTGGAGCATCTGGCATGGTGCGCCATGGGCGGCGGCGGGGAGAGCCGCATGTACGGCACCAAGGGCCAGTGGCGTTTTGCCGCGTTGGCGCCGGAGCAGGCGAAAGCGTTTTTACTGACGCTGGTGACGGGTTATGGCCAGGGCATGAGCACGCCGCTGCTATTATTACACCGCGCCGGCGGCGCATGGCTGGCACAAAGCTACGACCACGGTACGGGCGCCATTGATTGGGGGGAATCCTGCCAGCTCCAGGCGCGCGATAAGCTGATGCAGGCCTGGCAAGGGGACGGCTACACGCCCGGCGAGGGACAAGACCCCTACCTGCAGCGGCTGATGCGGCAACTCAACGCGCCGCATGTCGAGGCGATTATCCAGGCGGCGCAAACTTACCTGCTGCCGCCGTTCAGCCTCAATCTGGCGGAAGCCGAAAAGGCACGACGGGGGAAAAAAAGCACGTTAAGCTAACAACACCGGCGATAGTCGGTAAATACATCGCGAAATAAGCGAAGAGGCCATGGCCGGCCCTTCAGGGTTGTTGGAGAGTGGAATGCGTAGATTGGTTGTGGGATTGTTCAGTTGTGCTGTGTTGTGTTGTTTGGGCATTGCGCCTGCCGTAGCGGATATCGCCGGCTGGCAGCCGATAAAGGAGACCATCCGCAAGAGCAGCAAGGACATACGCCAGTACCAGGCCGTCAGGCTGGCCAACGGCATGACGGTATTGCTGGTCAGCGATAAGCAGGCGGTGAAGTCGCTGTCCGCCATCGCGGTGCCGGTGGGATCGCTTGAGAACCCGGATGACCAGTTGGGCCTGGCCCACTATCTTGAACATATGATCCTGATGGGGTCGAAAAAATACCCACAGCCGGAAAACCTGGCGGAATTCCTGAAAAAGCACGGCGGCGATCATAACGCCAGCACCGCCTCCTACCGCACCGCATTTTACCTCGAGGTGGAAAATAACGCCCTGGAGCCAGCCATCGATCGCCTGGCGGACGCCATCGCCGAGCCGTTGCTCGATCCCGGCAACGCCGACAAAGAACGTCATGCGGTCGATGCCGAACTCACCATGGCCCGCGCCAATGACGGCTTACGCATGGCGCAAATCCGCGCCGAAACCATGAATCCCGCCCATCCCGGCTCGCGTTTTTCCGGCGGCAACCTCGACACCCTACGCGATAAGCCGGGCAGCAACCTGCACCAGGCGCTGAAGGCGTTTTATCATCGTTATTACTCCGCCAACCTGATGGTGGCGGTGATCTACGGCAATCAGCCGTTGCCCGAATTGGCGCGGATCGCGGCCGCCACCTACGGACGCGTGGCCAACCGCCACGCTACGGTGCCCAAGATTACCGCACCGGCGGTGACAAAAAAGCAAACCGGCGTCCTGATCCACTACCAGCCGGTGCAGCCGCAGAAAATGCTGCGCATCGAGTTTCCCATCACCAATAACAGCCAGGCTTTTCGCAGTAAAACCGATACTTATATCAGTTACCTGATTGGCAACCGCAGTCCGAACACCCTGGCTGACTGGTTGCAGAAACAGGGACTGGCGGATGCCATAGACGCGGGCGCCGATCCCATGGTCGATCGCAACGGCGGGGTGTTCGCCATCGCCACGTCCCTGAGCGATAAAGGGCTCAGGCAACGGGATGAAGTGGTGGCGGCAATCTTCAGTTACCTGAAGACCCTGCGCGAACAAGGGATACAGAGGCAATATTTCGATGAGATTGCCCATGTGCTGGAACAGGATTTCCGCTACCCGGTGATTACCCGCAATATGGATTATATCGAATGGCTGGTGGACTCCATGCTGCGGGTGCCGGTACAGCACGTGCTCGATTCCGCCTATGTGGCGGACCGCTACGATCCCAAGGCCATCGCCGCGCGCCTGGACGGCATGACGCCGGACAAGGCCCGCATCTGGTTTATCAGTCCGGACGAGCCGCATAACAAAAGCGCTTATTTTGTCAACGCGCCTTACCAGGTGGATAAAATCCCGGCGCAACGGCTGACGTTATGGCGTCAGACCCAGCCTCATATCCAGCTGTCGCTGCCGGCGCTCAATCCCTATATCGCCAGCGATTTTTCATTAATCAAAGCCACCGCGGCGCCGGCCTATCCGCAACTGCTGATCGACGAACCGGGACTGCGGCTGCGTTATATGCCCAGCCGGTATTTCGCCGACGTGCCGCGGGCGGATATCACCCTCAATTTCCGTAATCCCGCCGTCATGGCTTCCGCCCGCAATCAGGTGCTTTATTCCCTGAACGACTATATCGCCAGCCAGGATCTGGCCGAGCTCAGCAATCAGGCCTATGTGGGCGGCATCAGCTTTTCCACCTATGAAAACGACGGGTTGACCATTAAAGCCTCGGGGTATACCCAGCGCCTGTCGCAACTGGTATTAAGCCTGGTGGAGCGTTACGCCACCTTTACGCCGACGGTTGATCAGCTGTTACAGGCCAAAAGCTGGTATCGCCAGCAGCTGGACGGCACGGAAAAAGAGAAGCCGTACGCGCAGGCGATGATCCCGGTCAAAGTGTTGTCGGCCCTGCCGTATGTGGAACGGGATGAGCGGCGCGCCCTGATTGACGGCATGACGGTACAGGATGTGATTGATTACCGCGAAACCCTGTTCAAGCCCACCGCGCTGGATATGCTGGTGGTGGGCAATATGACGCCGCAGCAGGCCACCGAGCTGTCGGCACAGCTGAAGAAACAGATAGGTTGGACGGGCACGCAGTGGCGGCGCGCCGACAAAGTGCAGATTACCCGGCCGCAGCTGGCCGTGATGCAAAAACAGGGCGGCAGTTCTGATGCGGCGCTGTCCGCGGCGTATGTCCCCGCCGGCTATGACCGGATACAGGGCATGGCTAATAGCTATATGCTGGCGCAAATCGTGGAGTCCTGGTTCTACCAGCAGCTGCGCACCCAGGAACAGTTGGGATATGCGATTTTTATGGTGCCAGTATTTGTCGGCGACCAGGGCGGGATCGGTTTTGTGCTGCAAAGCGGCACCCGCCAGCCCGCATACCTTTACCAGCGTTACCAGGCGTTTTTCCCCGAGGCGGAACGGCGGCTGCGCGCTATGGCGCCCGCGGATTTCGAGCAGTATAAGCAAGGCATTATCAGCCAATTGCTACAGCAGCCGCAGACGCTGGCCGAAGAAGTGGGACAATATACCGATGATATCGAGCGCGATAACCTGTCTTTCGATACCCGTGCTAAAGTAGTGGCGGCGCTGCGACAGCTGACGCTCGCGCAGTTGGCTGATTTTTTCCATCAGGCGGTGATTGCGCCGACCGGGCTGGCGCTATTATCCCAGATTGGCGGCAGCGGCGACGGCCACGCTCCGGCGGAATATGCCGCGCCCGCGGGCTGGCAGCTTTATCCCAACGCCTCGGCGCTGCAAAGGACGTTACCCGTGCTTGCTCATCAATAGAGGAAAACAGCATCCTTGACCGCGCAGATACTTAATCCGCTGACGTTGCCGTTGCAGGGCGCAAGCCTTATCGAGGCGTCGGCGGGTACCGGGAAAACCTACACGCTGGCGGCGCTTTATCTCCGCCTGCTGCTGGGGCTGGGCCAGCAGGCGGCTTATCAGCGCCCGCTCAGCGTGGAAGAAATCCTGGTGGTGACCTTTACCGAGGCGGCCACCGAGGAACTGCGGGGACGCATCCGGGAGAATATCCACCGCCTGCGGCTGGCCTGCGTGCGGGGTCCTTCCCTGCGTGAACCCGGCAAGGACGACCTGTTTCAAGAACTGCTGGCCCAGGTCGCCGATACGGAGCATGCCGCCCGTTTACTGCTGGCGGCCGAACGGCAGATGGATGAAGCGGCGATTTATACCATTCATGGCTTTTGCCAGCGCATGCTCGGCCAGAATACCGTTGAGTCGGGTATGTTGTTCCAGCAAACCCTGGTGGAAGACGAATCGGCGCTCAGACGCCAGGTCTGCGCCGACTTTTGGCGCCGCCATTGCTACCCGCTGCCTTACGCCATCGCCCAGGCCATACACCAGGAATGGGACGGTCCGGAAAAACTGTTGGCTGAATTGCTGCCTTATATGCAGGGCGAGGCGCCGGTGGTGCGCAATCCGCCGGATAAAACCGAGTCCATCCTGGCGCGGCATGAGCGCATTATCGCCCGCATCGACGCCCTTAAGCGGTCATGGCGCCAATCCGCCGGTTTGTTGCCGGCCCTGGTGGGCGACTCAGGCGTCGATAAGCGCTCATACAGCAGCAAAAACCTGCCTGTGTGGCTGGATAAAATGTCAGCCTGGGCCGCCGCGCCAACCGATGATTATGCGGTGCCAAAAGAGCTTGAACGCTTCCGCCAATCGGTACTGCGCGCCAAAACCATCAAGGGCAGCCCGCCCGAACATGCCCTGTTCGACGAAATCGACCGGTTTTTCCAGGAGGCGTTGACGCTGCGCGAGCTGATTTTTGTGCTGGCGCTGGATGAAATGCGCCTCGCGCTGCAACTCGAAAAGCGCCGGCGCGGTGAACTGGGCTTTGACGATCTGCTTAGCCGTTTTGACGAGGCGCTGCGGGGCGAGGGCGGTGACGCCCTGGCGCAGTCGGTGCGCGCGCGCTATCCGGTGGCGATGATTGACGAATTCCAGGATACCGACCCCCAGCAATACCGCATTTTCCGCCGCCTCTATGGCGGGCAGCCGACCTGCGGGCTGGTATTGATTGGCGATCCCAAACAGGCGATTTATGCTTTTCGCGGCGCGGATATTTTTACCTATATGCGCGCCCGCAGCGAAGTTAGCGCCCACTATACTCTCGGCACCAACTGGCGCTCCTCGCCGCCCATGATCGGCGCGGTGAACCGCCTGTTCCAATCGCTCGCAAACCCCTTTATTTTTGCGCAAATTCCCTTTTTGCCGGTCGCCGCCGCCCCGGAAAACGACGCGCTGTCGCTGATGGTCGACCAGGCGCCGCAGCCGGCGCTGCGGGTCTGGCTGCTGGCGGGGGACGGAACCGGTGTAAGTGAGTACCAACATTTAATGGCGCGCCAGTGCGCCGCCGCCATCAGCGACCTGCTGACCGCCGGCCGGGACGGGCGCGCCTGGCTTAACGGCCGCAAGGGACGCGAGGCGCTGCAGGCCTCGGACATGACGGTGCTGGTGCGTAACCGTAATGAAGCCTCCCTGGTGCGCGACGCGTTAAGCGCATTGTCGATCCCCGCGGTTTACCTGTCCAATCGTGACAGCGTTTATGAAACGCCGGAGGCGCGCGAGCTGCTGTGGTTGTTGCAGGCAATCCTGATCCCGGGCCAGGATAACGCCCTGCGCTGCGCCCTGGCCACCAGCCTGATGGGGCTTGACGCCCAGGATATCGATGCCGTCAACCACAACGGCCAGGCCTGGGACGCGCTGGTGGATGAGTTCGCCGAGTATCGCCAGCTGTGGCGGCAACGCGGCGTGCTGCCGATGCTGCGCCAGGTGATGATCGCCCATCAGATAGCGGAGAACCTGCTGGCCAGCGTCAATGGCGAACGCAGGCTGACCGATCTGCTGCATCTGGCCGAACTGCTGCAGGAAGCCTCGGCGCAGCTGGATAACGAACACGCGCTGGTGCGCTGGCTGGCGTTGCAGATTGAACAGCCCAACACCCAGGCCGATAACCAGCAGCTGAGGCTGGAAAGCGACCGCCATCTGGTGCGGATCACCACGGTGCATAAGTCCAAGGGATTGGAATTTCCCCTGGTATTCCTGCCGTTTGTCGCCGATTTTCGTCTGCAAAAGCGCCCCTTGTTCCATGACCGCAGTGATTTCCAGGCCTGGCTGGATCTGGCGGCCTCCGAGGAGAGCCTCGCGCTCGCGGAGGAAGAGCGGTTGGCGGAAGACCTGCGCCTGCTGTACGTGGCGCTGACCCGTTCCATTTATCAATGTTGCATCGGTATCGCGCCGCTGTTTCGCGGCTCCCGTGCCAAAAACGGCGATACCGATGTGCATCAAAGCGCGTTGGGCTACCTGATACAGCAGGGCGAGCCCGGCGGCGGCGCCGTCCTGCGGGCGCGGCTTGAGCAGCTGTGCGCAGCGGATATCGTCCTGGACGTGATTACCCAGCCGCAGGGGCGCCCCTGGCAACCGGCCGTGACGGCGCGGCATAGCCTCGCCGCCCGGCGCTTTCAGCCGCGCGCGCAGGACAATTGGCGCGTCACCAGTTATTCCGGCCTGCAACAGCACGGCGGCGGACCGGGGCTGATGGAACTGCTGCCCCGGCTGGACGTCGACGCGGTGGGCGAACGCCGTCAGGATGCCGAACCCGAGCTGTCGCCCCATACCTTTGCGCGCGGCGCCTCCCCCGGCACCTTCCTGCACGCCCTGTTTGAATCGCTCGATTTTACCCGGCCGCTTGATAAGGATTGGCTCAATGGGCAACTGGCGCAAAACGGCATCAGCGACATCTGGCGACCGGTTATCGGGCAGTGGATGGACCGGGTATTAAACGCGCCGCTCGGCGCCTCCGGCATTACGCTCTCCCGGCTGGCGCCGGGGCGGAAACAGGCGGAGCTGCAGTTCTATCTGCCGATCGACGCCACAGTGACCGCCGGCGCGCTGGATACGCTGTGCAAACGCTACGATCCGTTGTCCGCGCGCTGCCCGCCGCTGGATTTTCCCCAGGTGCGGGGAATGCTGAAGGGGTTTATCGACCTGGTGTTCTGCTGGCAGGACCGTTATTACCTGCTGGACTACAAATCCAACTGGCTGGGCGAAGACGATGCCGCCTATACGCCCGAGGCGATGGCGCAGGCCATGGCGGAGCATCGCTACGATCTGCAATACCAGCTGTATACCCTGGCGTTGCACCGTTACCTGCGCCATCGCCTGGCGGATTATGATTATCGCCGCCATTTTGGCGGAGTCTTTTATCTGTTCCTGCGCGGCGTCGCGGCCGATAATCCCGGCAACGGCATATTTTACTGCCGCCCTGAACCGGCCCTGATTGACGGCCTGGATACATTATTCAGCCAGGGCGCGGCGGTCACCAGCGAGTATAAGGCGATTTAATGGACGTTGTGATCGAGCAGGCGCAATTACTGCGGCTTTGGCGGCCGCTGGATATCCAGTTTGCCCGCATGCTGGCGAGCGCGGATGAGCCGGCGCTGCTGCTGGCTTGCGCCTGCCTGAGCGCCGACGCCGGCGCCGGACATGTTTGCCTGCCGTTGACGCTATTGCAGCCCGGCGGCCTGTTCAACGGCCGGCATCCGCAACTGGCCGAGCATGCCTGGCGCCTTGCCGGCAAGCCCTCGCCGGACGAGTGGCCGCGTTTGCTGAACGCGTCGCCGGCGGTCAGCGACGGTTCCAGGCCCACCCCCCTGGTATTAGATCAGGGCCGGTTGTATTTGCAGCGCATGTGGCAAAATGAACGGCGGGTCGCGCATTTTTTTAACGCCATCCGGCCCATGCCCGCTGGGGATGAAGCGCTTATCAGGCGGGTGCTGGACCGGTTTTTCCCGGCCGGCGCCGGCGAGGTGGACTGGCAGAAAGTGGCGGCGGCGGTGGCTATCACCCATCCGGTGGCGCTGATTTCCGGCGGCCCGGGCACCGGTAAAACCTCGACGGTGGCGAAAATGCTGGCCGCCATGGTGGTGCTGGGCGGCGATGCCCGTCTGCGTATCCAGCTGGCGGCGCCCACCGGCAAGGCGGCGGCGCGCCTGAGCGAGTCCCTTGGCGCGGCGCTGGCGGCGCTCGGCCTTGACGAACGGCAGCGGCGGCTGTTTCCCGCTGAAGCCGTGACGCTGCACCGGCTGCTGGGCGCGCAGCCCAACAGCCAGCGCATGCGTTACCATCAGGATAATCCGCTGCATGTAGATATCCTGATTGTCGACGAAGCCTCGATGGTCGATTTGCCGATGATGGCCAGCCTGATCGCGGCGCTGCCGCCGCGGGCGCGGGTGGTTTTTTTAGGCGATCGTTGCCAACTGGCGTCGGTGGAAGCGGGGGCGGTGCTGGGCGATATCTGCTTTCTGGCGGAGAACGGCTATAGTCCCGGGCGTAATGCGCAGCTGCGGCGGCTTACCGGCTGCGAGGTGCCGGCGGGTACGCCCGTGGCGGGACACCAGACGGGGGACAGCCTGTGCCTGCTGCGTAAAAGCTACCGCTTTGACGCGGGATCCGGCATCGGCCGTCTGGCCAATACCGTTAACAGCGGCGATGGCCGGGGGGCGCTGGCGTTGCTGAAATCCGGGCGTGATGAGGACGTGGCCTACGCGCCGGTGCGCGACGGCGAAGACTATCTGCGCCTGCTCGACGGGTGCGTGGCGGGCTATCGTGATTACCTGCGGCTGGTGCGGGACGGCGCCGGGGCGGGCGCGGTGTTAGCGGCATTTGACCGCTATCGCCTGCTGTGCGCGCTGCGCGAAGGGCCCTTCGGCGTCGCCGGCCTTAACGCGCGGATTGAACAGGCGCTGGCCCAGGCGGGATTGATTAAGCGCCAGGCGGATGCCGTCGGCAGGGGGTATGCGGGACGGCCGCTGATGATCACCCGCAATGCGCCGTCCCTTGGACTGTATAACGGCGATATCGGTATTATGCTGCCGGATGCGCAGTCGGCGCTGCGGGTCTGCTTCCCGCTGCCTGACGGCACCATCAAGGCGGTGCCGTTAAGCCGTCTGCCCGATCATGAAACCGCTTTTGCCATGACGGTGCATAAATCCCAGGGGTCGGAGTTTATCCATACGGCGCTGGTGCTGCCCAACCAGTTTCTGCCGGTGCTAACCCGCGAGCTGGTCTATACGGCCATTACCCGCGCACGCGAGCGGCTGTCGGTCTATGCCAACGACGAGGTGATAAGCCAGGCCATCGCCACGCCGACCGAGCGGCGCAGCGGCCTGCGGGAATTGCTGTTAAAGGGGTAGGCCGCCGGCAGGCTTGCCGGCGCACGCGGTAGCCGGCGGGCGTCCCGGGAATGCTCGCCGGCGCAGCCCGGTTACTGGCCGGTGAGGTCCGCCACCAGGATTTTTGAACGGCGATGGTAGTTATACAGCGCCTGCTTCTGCTGCGGCAGCACTTCCACTTCCGCCGGGGTAAAACCGCGCTCCTGGAACCAGTGAATGCTGCGCGTCGTCAGTACAAACAGCTTTTTCAGCCCCATCTGGCGCGCCTGTTGCGTAATACGCTGCAACAGCATTTCGCCGCGCGACGAGCTGCGGTAATCGGGATGCACGGCCACGCAGGCCATCTCCCCCAGCTGTTCTTCCGGAAAGGGGTAAAGGGCGGCGCAGGCAATGGTCAGGTTGTCCCGTTCGATAATGGTGAATTTATCGATTTCCATTTCCAGCTGTTCGCGGGACCGGCGCACCAGGATGCCCTGCTGCTCCAGCGGGCGTATCAATTCCAGGATGCCGCCGATATCGTTAATGGTCGCGCGCCGCACCTGTTCCGCGCTTTCCATCACGATCTGGGTGCCGATGCCTTCGCGGGAGAACAGTTCCTGCACCAGCGCGCCGTCATCCTGATAGCTGATCAGATGGCAACGGCGCACGCCGCTGCGGCAGGCTTTCACCGCGCCGCGCAAAAAGCGCACCGTGCCGGAATGGTAATCGCCTTTTTTTTCCAGCGCGTCGATACGCAGCTGGGCCTCATTGGGAAACAGTTCGGATATTATCTCGCCCTTATCGTCACACACCCCTTGCGAAGAACAAAAGCCGATAATCTTTTCCGCTTTCAGTTTGATAGCCAGCTGGGTGGCCACTTCTTCCGAGGTCAGGTTAAAGCTCTCGCCGGTTACCGATACCGCCACCGGCCCGAGCAGCACGATAGCGCCGCTGTCCAACTGGCGATGTATCGCCTCGTCGTCGATACGGCGGATGCGGCCGCTGTGGCAGTAGTCCACCCCGTCGTCCACCCCGAGCGGCTGGGCAATGATAAAATTGCCGCTGACCACATTAATATGCGCCCCCTGCAGCGGCGTATTGTTCAGGCTCATGGACAGCCGCGCGGTAATATCCAGCTGCAGCAGGCCGGCCGCCTGCTTGACCAGTTCAAGGGTCGGCGCGTCGGTGACGCGGGTGTGCTTGTGGTAAATAGGTTCCAGGTGGTGCACCGACAGATTGGCGTCGATTTGCGGCCGTGCGCCGTAGACCAGCACCAGGCGGATGCCCAGGCTGTGAAGGAGGCCGATATCATTAACGATGTTGGCGAAGTTTTCATGTTCGATGGCTTCGCCGCCTAACATGACGACAAACGTCTTGCCCCGATGGGCATTGATATAGGGAACTGAGTGACGAAAGCCTTGGACCAGTTCAGTACTACGTTCCTTCACGGCAAATCCTCTGTGAATGATTATTCTGATTTTGTGTATTTTTATTCTATAAATAGGGTATTGGCAAGCAGCATTTTTCCCCATTCTTGTTTGTAAAGAATCGAAAATAAACCCCGAAGCACTAAGCATAGAGCCTTTTAAGGATGACAGATACCGGCGGATTCGCTAAAGTTTTTGCCATTCGAAAAAATGACTGCTTTTTCATTATATTAGCTTTTATCCTGGGGCGATATGCCGGATTCACATCATAATAAGGGGCGCAGGCGACTGCTGCAGGCAACCGCCGCCACCTGGCTGTTAACGCTCAGTCGCATCGGAATGGCGGCGCCGCTGGTAGTGGCCGTGCGCATCTGGCCCGCAGCCAGTTATACCCGCATTACGCTTGAATCCCAGTCCCCCTTGCGCTATCGCCAGTTTGTCCTTGGCAATCCCGACCGGCTGGTGGTGGATATCCAGGATGCCCAGCTTAATTCGGTGCTGAAGGGCGCCGGTCAATTGGTCAGGGAAGCGGACCCCTACATCAGCCGGATACGGGCCGGCCAGTTTGACGATCGCACCGCCAGGATGGTGATCGAACTGAAGCAGCCGGTCCAGGCGCGCTTCCTGGCCCTGCCGCCGGTGGCCGGGTTCAAACATCGTCTCATCATGGATCTCTATCCCCGGGCCGGCAGCCGTTCCGCGCTGCAGGACGATCCGCTGCTGGCGCTGCTGGAGGACTACAATCAGGGCGATCTTGCGCGCAGCCTGCCGCCCGAATCCCAGGCGCCGCGCGCCGGCAAAGCCGGGCGCGACCGGCCGGTTGTCATCATGCTCGACCCCGGCCATGGCGGTGAGGATCCTGGCGCCATCGGCAAGTTCCGCACCCGCGAAAAGGATGTGGTGCTCAAGATTGCCCGCCACCTGCGCGCCTTGATTGACCGTGAGCCCAATATGAAAGTCTATATGACGCGCAATGAGGATGTCTTTATTCCGCTGAAGGTCAGGGTGGCGAAAGCGCGCAAACAGCGCGCGGATCTGTTCGTCTCCATTCATGCCGACGCGTTTACCAACCGCGCGGCACGCGGCGCGTCGGTGTTTGCGCTGTCCACCAAAGGGGCCACCAGCGCCGCTGCGCGTTTCCTGGCGCAAACCCAGAACGCCGCGGACGATATCGGCGGGGTAGGCAAAAGCGGCGACCGCTATCTGGATCATACCTTGTTTGATTTGGTGCAGACCGCCACCATCAACGACAGCCTGAAATTCGGCAAGGCGGTGTTGCATCATCTGGGGAAAATCGCGCACCTGCATAAACGCAGCGTGGATCAGGCAGGTTTTGCGGTGCTCAAGGCGCCCGATATTCCCTCCATCCTGGTGGAGACCGCGTTTATCAGCAATGTGGAAGAGGAGCGGCGCCTGCGCACCACGCATTTCCAGCAGCAGGTGGCGCACGCCATCCTGGCGGGCATCAAGGCGTATTTTGCGGCGGGTGGGGTGATCTCGGGCCGGTGAGGCGGCGCGTTTTGCGTAATGCAGACAACAAAAAACCCACCTTAGAGTGGGTTAAGCGCTTTAGCCTGTCATTTTTCAAGAAGTGGTTGCGGGGGCCGGATTTGAACCGACGACCTTCGGGTTATGAGCCCGACGAGCTACCAGGCTGCTCCACCCCGCGTCCGATATACTACATCTGTGAGCAGTCAGATGCTTGCTTCTTTTACTCTTTTTTTTAATTCTTTTCTTAACGTATGACTTTTACTGCTTAATTGGTTGCGGGGGCCGGATTTGAACCGACGACCTTCGGGTTATGAGCCCGACGAGCTACCAGGCTGCTCCACCCCGCGTCCGTGGAAGCGCACTATACTCCGGACAGCCTTTGATGCAACCCCTTTTTGCGATTAATCGCCTGCTATAATGATTTTTGTTTAAAGAGGCGCTTTTTTGCCTGTTTTATAAGCAAAACAGACGGTTGTTTTTGCAATAATGCATTTATCTATTGAACCGCCTTTGCTATCGTTCGCCGTTGATACATAGGCAAATGGAACCGGCATGAGAACGTTATGAACAAACAATGGGCACACTATCTTTTCATTGGCCTGATTTTCGCCATTCTGGCCGGCTGTTCGTCGCGCCCCACCGATCGTGGACAACAGTATAAAGATGGTCTTCTTACCCAGCCGTTCGGGCTGGTCAATGAACCCAATGCCAAGGGGAGACCGGTTAATGCCAAGGACTACGCCGATCAGGTGGCTGAAACGCAATACGCCGCCGCGGGCCTGTATAGCCGCAACAGCGCCAATTTCGACGCCGTCAAGCGCTGGGCCATGGCGGGCGCGGATACCCGCCAGCTCAGCCAGTTCGGCGTCAAGGCCTACCAGATGGAAGGGGTGGATAATTACGGCAATGTACAGTTCACCGGCTATTACACGCCGGTGATTCAGGCCCGCTATACGCCCCAGGGCGAATTTCAGTATCCGCTGTACCGCATGCCGCCCAAGGGCAGGAACCGCCTGCCCGACCGCGCCGCCATCTACGCGGGCGCGCTTGACGGCCGTAATCTGGCCATCGCCTACAGTAATTCGCTGATGGATAATTTTATGATGGAAGTGCAGGGCAGCGGCTATGTGGATTACGGCGACGGCCGGCCGCTCACCTTTTTTGGCTATGGCGGTAAAAACGGACACGCCTACCGCAGCATCGGTAAGATATTGATCGATCGCGGCGAAGTGGCGCGCGAGGATATGTCGATGCAGGCGATTCGCCAGTGGGCCTCGCGCCACAGCGAGACCGAGGTGCGGCAACTGCTGGAAGAGAATCCGTCCTATGTGTTCTTCAGGCCGGTTCCCTTCGCGCCGGTAAAAGGCGCCAGCGCCGTGCCGCTGGTGGCCAAGGCCTCGGTGGCGTCGGATCGCTCGCTGATCCCGGCCGGCACCACGCTGCTGGCGGAGGTACCCCTGCTGGACAACGCCGGCAAATTTACCGGTAAATATGAGATGCGCCTGATGGTGGCCCTGGATGTGGGCGGCGCCATAAAAGGACAGCATTTTGATATCTACCAGGGCATCGGCGCCGAGGCCGGCCACGCGGCGGGTTATTACAACCACTACGGCCGGGTATGGGTATTGAAAGGGTCGCAGGACAGCGCCCCGTTATTCACGGGCGAGAGCCAGGGCCTGACAACCCGGGCCAGCACCGGCCAGGTACAGGTTACCTACGATAATTAGATGCTATTGGCACCGCCAATAAGGTTAGCAAGATGAACGGGCACCCTTCACACGCGTACCAGTCAGACGCGTATCTGCAGCGGTTCGGCGGCACCGCCCGCCTGTATGGCCGGCAGGCGCTGGACGTGTTTTTCCGCGCCCATGTCTGCGTGATAGGCATCGGCGGCGTGGGCTCATGGGCGGCGGAGGCGTTGGCGCGCACCGGCGTCGGCGCCATTACGCTTATCGATATGGATGATGTGTGCGTCACCAATACCAACCGCCAGATCCATGCGCTGCGCGAGCAGGTGGGACAGCCGAAAACCGAGGTCATGGCCGCGCGCATCGCCTCGATCAATCCGGAATGCGTGGTGACCTGCGTGGATGATTTTATTACCGCCGACAACGTCGCGGCCCTGCTCGATCGCGGCTTCGACTATGTTATCGATGCTATTGACAGCGTGCGGCCGAAAGCGGCGCTGCTCTCATACTGCCGTCGTTATAAAATTCCGGTGGTCACCGTGGGCGGGGCGGGCGGGCAAATCGATCCCACCCGCATCGCGGTGGCCGATCTGGCGAAAACCATCCAGGATCCGCTGGCGGCAAAACTGCGCGAGCGGCTCAAGCATGATTTCAACGTGGTAAAAAACAGTAAAGGCAAATTGGGCATAGACTGTGTCTACTCCACCGAGCATTTGGTCTATCCGCAGCCGGACGGCTCGGTGTGCGCGTCGCCTGCCACCGCCGTTGGGCCCAAGCGCATGGATTGCGCCTCCGGCTTTGGCGCGGCGACCATGGTCACCGCCAGCTTCGGGTTTATCGCCGTATCCCATGCGCTAAAAAAAATGCTGGCCCGGGCGGCGCGGGGCGTCAGCGTTTAATATAGCTCTCGGCAATGGCGTTGATCCGCCCGGCGATAGCCGCCAGCCCGCCGGCGCGGCTGACGCTCAGCTCGGCGCGCAGCCCCAGGTCGTCAAACGGCGCCAGGGGATCCCGGTGGGACAGTTGTTCCGGCGTTTGGCCTTCGCTGCCGGCCAGCACCACGGCCAGCAGACCCTTGACGATGCGCCCGTCGCTGTCGGCATAAAAATGCAGCGTACCGTCGCGCAGCCGCTGATGGCCGAGCCAGACGCGGTTTTCGCAGCCCGTCAGTATCGTTGCCGGCGTTTTCAGCGTATCCGGCAGCGGCGGCAGCGCCTTGGCCAGCAGGATAATCTGCCGCAGGCGATCTTCCCAGGTCCGGCAGCCGGCAAAGCGTTGCGTCAATTCCCGCATAGCGATCTCGCCGCCGAAAGGATGGCTGCCCGCTTGATGTTCTGTCATGACGTTATCCCCATCAGAATCAATCCCTCAGCAGGGAGACGGCTTTTTCCACCGACGCGACCAGCCGGTCGACGTCATGGCGGGTATTATAGGGCGCAAAAGAGGCGCGCAGGGTGCCGGATACGCCCAGCGCCGCCATCAGCGGCTGGGCGCAATGCTGCCCGGCGCGCAAGGCAATGCCGTCCTGCGCCAGGATCATGGCGATATCCTGATGGTGAAGACCGGCAAACACAAAGGATAACACACTGGAACCCGGTGCGCGGAACGCGCGAAAACCCGGCAGGGCGGACAGACGTTGCGCGGCGAGGCCGGCCAGCCCGGCGCTGTATTCCTCCGCGGCCGCCAGATCCTGCGTGCGCAGCCAGTCGAGCGCGGCGCCCAGTCCAAGCACGCCGGCGATATTGGGCGTGCCCGCTTCAAAACGCAGCGGCGCCGCCTGCGGAATAAAACCGTCAAAACCCGCCGCGGTCAGCATCTTGCCGCCCCCTTGCCAGGGCGGCATGTCCTCCAGCAGCGCCGTTTTGCCATACAGCACGCCGATGCCGGTCGGGCCATACAGTTTATGGCCGGAAAAAACGTAGAAATCGATATCGGCGTCCCGCACGTCGGGGGGACGGTGCACCGCACCCTGCGCGCCGTCAAGCACGATCGCCGCCTGCGGGTAGCGGCGGACCAGGGCGGTGATGCCCGCCAGATCCGGGCAGGCGCCGGTGACGTTCGACATCTGTGTCACGGCCAGGATACGGGTTTTGCCGTTCAGCAGCCCGGCGAGTTGCGCCGGGTCCGGCAGCCAATCGCGTCCCAGGGGCCATCGAACCACCCGCGCGCCGGTCTGCTGCGCCACCATCAGCCAGGGGATGAGATTGGCGTGATGCTCGGCCTCGCTGACCAGGATTTCGTCACCCGCCCGCAGGCGCGGCCGGGCATAACTTTGCGCCACCAGGTTAATCGCCTCGGTGGCGCCCCGGGTCCAGATAATGCCGGCGGCCGGAGCGCCGATCCAGGCGGCGGCCTTGAGGCGCGCCTGCTCATAACGGGCGGTAAGCGAAACGGCGCCGGGATACTGGCTGCGATGGACATTGCCGGTGCCATGGCGATAAAAGGCGTCGGTGGCATCAATGACCGCGTCGGGCTTCAGGGCGGTGGCGGCGCTGTCCAGATACACCGCGTCATTATCCAGCGCGGGGAAATGACGGCGGAAGGCGGCAAAATCAAATTCGGTCATGGTTACCTCATACACCTTGTTTCGGCAAAGCAGAACTACAGACTTATCCTATTATCGCCGTCTGGAGGGGATAAGTGACAGGATTTAATCCGGTTTTATGGAAAAATGAACAATGCTTGTTATGCTGATTATTATCAGGTAAGCAAAATACCTGCCTGCCTGGAAGCTTAATAACAGAATTAAGTGGTGATTTTTTATTTTTAAAATGAGATTGCAAGGAGATAACGATGAAGAAAACAGCCGCAATGCTATCCGCTTTTTTGTTTGCCCTGACGCTAAGCGCATGTTCAAGCAACTATGTTATGCACACCAACGACGGGCGCACCATCGTGACGTCCGGCAAACCAAAGGTTGATGATGAAACCGGCATGATCGGTTATCAAGACGCCAACGGCACCGAGCAGCAAATCAACAGTTCCGATGTCAAAGAAATGATGAAGGCGCAATAAGCGCCCGTTTTTTGCCAAGCCGGACAATACCAAACCCTGCCGCACTTCATGATTGCCGGTTATCAGGCATAAAAAAGCACCGCCTCAGGCGGTGCTACATATTTCATGTATTGGACAGACAGAAAAATGTTCAGTAAGGCTGAAAATAATAAAAAATAGTCACCTGGCACGATAAGACCGGTTACCGTAAATACCACAGGCCCGAAAGACAGACCAAAAAGGGCAAACACAACACCACACCGCAGGCCAAAAGCTCGCCTGAATGGGAAAATCCAGACTTACCTTTCGTTCCGGCCCGCGTGGTAGAGCGATACTATAGGTATTTGCTGGTGCATCCACAACGGACAAATTATAATGTCTCGGATAAAAAAAACTAATAGGTCAATTCTTCGTGCCCATCTTACTTGCCACCGGCGCAGAAAAGCGTCTCGCCCATGTCTAAACGCTTACCGCCGCTAAATGCCTTGCGGGTATTTGATGCCGCCGCCCGTCATTTAAGCTTTACCAAAGCGGCCGAGGAGCTGTTCGTCACCCAGGCGGCCGTCAGTCACCAGATCAAGTCCCTGGAAGATTTCCTTGGGTTGAAGCTGTTTCGCCGCCGTAACCGATCGCTGTTGCTCACCGAGGAAGGACAAAGCTACTACCTGGATATCAAGGAAATTTTCTCGGCGCTCATCGACGCCACGCGCCGGCTGCAATCGCGCAGCGCCAAAGGCGCGTTAACGGTCAGCCTGTTGCCCAGTTTCGCCATTCAGTGGCTGGTGCCGCGTTTATCCAGCTTCAATAGCGCCTGGCCGGGGATTGATGTCCTGATCCAGGCGGTGGATCGCGAAGAGGACAAACTGGCCGATGACGTAGACGTCGGCATCTTTTACGGCCGCGGCAACTGGCCCGGGCTGCGGGTGGAAAAACTGTATGCCGAATATTTGCTGCCGGTCTGTGCGCCCGCCCTGCTGAGTGGGGCGCACCCGCTGAAAACGCCCGGGGATTTAGCCTATCATACCCTGCTGCATGATGCGTCGCGCCGGGACTGGCAGGCCTATACCCGTCAGTTGGGGCTCACTCATCTTAACGTGCAGCAGGGGCCGATTTTCAGTCACAGCGCCATGGTACTGCAGGCCGCCATCCATGGTCAGGGGGTGGCGCTGGCCAATAATGTCATGGCGCAGACGGAAATCGAGGCGGGCAGGCTGACCTGTCCGTTTAACGACGTATTGGTCAGTAAAAACGCTTTTTATCTGGTTTGTCATGACAGCCAGGCGGAAGTGGGTAAAATAGCCGCCTTTCGCCAATGGATCATCGGGCGCGCGGCGAGCGAACAGGAAAAATTCCGTTTCCGTTATAATAACGGTCATACGGTTGAATCCGAATAAATATCACAAAAATAACACCCTAATCAGGATTAATACGATGCGTAGTCGCGCTATGTTGGTATTTGCCGCCGTCAGTGGTCTAATCTATGTCGCCCTTGGCGCTTTCGGCGCCCATATCCTTAGCCAGACGCTGGGCGAGCTGGAATTGGCCTGGCTGAAAACCGGCCTGGAGTATCAAGGATTTCACACCCTGGCCGTGATGGCGCTGGGGGTTGCCATGCAGCGTAACGCCAGCGTGTGGTTTTACTGGAGCGGTGCGCTGCTGGCCATCGGTATTGTCCTGTTTAGCGGCAGCCTCTATTGCCTGTCGCTGTCGCATCTGCGTCTGTGGGTTTATGTTACGCCGATAGGCGGGGCCTGCTTTGTGGCGGGTTGGACGTTAATGTTAATTGGCGCGCTGCGTCTGAAGAAAAAGGCCGATCGCCGTGAATAAAGTTATTTTATATTGCCGACCCGGATTTGAAAAAGAGTGCGCCTCGGAGATTACCGAAAAAGCCGGCGCCCTGGAAATCTATGGTTTTGCGCGGGTTAAGGACAACAGCGGCTACGTGATCTTTGAATGCTATCAGCATGAAGAAGCAGACCGGCTGATCCGCGAGCTGCCGTTTCGCGAGTTGATCTTTGCCCGGCAAATGCTGCTCACCGGGGAACTGCTGCGCGATTTGCCGGTGGACGACCGCATCACGCCGATAGTCGGCATGCTGACCGGCGCGGTGAAGGGCGCCGGCGATTTGCGGGTGGAAGTGCCGGATACCAATGAAAGCAAGGAACTGATGAAGTTCTGCCGCAAATTTACCGTGCCGCTGCGCGGGGTCCTGCGCGCGCAGAAAATACTGGCCGTGCGGGAAGAGCCGTTCCGTCCGGTGATCCACGTGTTTTTTATTGCCCCGGGCTGCTGTTATGTCGGGTATTCCTATAGCAATAACAACTCGCCGTTTTATATGGGCATCCCGCGCCTGAAATTCCCGTCCGAGGCGCCGAGCCGTTCCACGCTGAAGCTGGAAGAGGCATTTCATGTTTTTATTCCACGTGATGAATGGGATGAACGGCTGGGCAGCGGCATGTACGCGGTGGATCTGGGCGCCTGCCCCGGCGGCTGGACCTATCAGCTGGTCCAGCGCAGCATGATGGTGCATGCGGTGGATAACGGCGACATGGCCGAGAGCCTGATGGCGACCGGGCAGGTCATCCACCACCGCGAGGATGGATTCAGGTTCGAGCCGCCGCGCAATAATGTGTACTGGCTGGTCTGCGATATGGTGGAAAAACCGGCGCGGGTGGCGCAGTTGGCCGCCGATTGGTTGGTCAAGGGGTGGTGCCGCGAGGCTATCATCAATCTTAAGCTGCCGATGAAAAAGCGCTACGAGGAAGTGAGCCAGAACCTGGCGCTGCTGCGCGCGGCCCTGAAGGAAAATGATATTCATTCCGAGGTCCACGCCAAGCAGCTTTACCACGATCGCGAAGAGGTGACGGTGCATATCCGCCGGTTCTGGAGCGCGGTGCCGGGACGGCGGGACGAACGCTGAAGCCCGGGGTCAAGTTAATCATTATTCTCGCTCACCATGGCGTCGTCAGGCCGGCCCCGGTCTTCCCAACGCAGGCGAGGGTGGTGGATTAAACCCAGGCGGCGTCGGTTATAACGGCCTTGTACCCAATCTTAATTGCTGCAGATTGCCATCCAGATGGATGCCGGTATCAAGCGTCGCCACCTGTTGGCAGGTAAAGGCTATTTCCCGCTGCTGTTCGAGCCTGGCGCGCCACTTGCCGCCCAGTTGATCCAATTGCTGATACAGCGCGGCTAAGGATCCGGCCTGGCCGATTAGCAGGGCGGCGGTTTTGGGACCGATGCCGGTGACGCCCGGGATTTTGCTGCCGCTGATGCCGGCCAGGCCCCAGTAATCGGTAAGCTGCCGCGGCTGTACGCCAAAGGTATGGGTGACGAACGGCATATCCAGCCAGCGTTTCTGGAAATAATCACGGATTTGAATCGACGGCGACAGCAGTTGGCAATATCCCTTGTCGGTGGAAACCAGCGTCACGCGGTGGCCCGCCGCGGCCACTTTGCATGCCAGCGTCGCGGCAATATCATCCGCTTCAAAGCCAGTCATCTGCCAGCTGGATACGCCCGTTCGGGCAAAAGACAGTTTGATGTCCGGCAGCAGAAGCCGCAAATCCTCAGGCATCGGCGAGCGGCCGCCCTTATAGCCTGGCAACCGCTGGTGCCGCCAGCTCTCATGACGTTCCTCATCGTCGAATACCGCCACCGCGTGAGTCGGCGCGCTGTGCAGGATTAACTGCTGCAGCGCATGCAGACAGGAGGCCGCGCAGGACGCTCCCTGCACCGCGTGGATGCGGCGTATCAGGTTTAACGCATCGACAATCAATAAGTGAACCGACATGGCATACCGTCCTGATTATTTACCGGCGCGGCGGCAAGCCGGGCCGGTAAGCCGTGGTGCCGCCCTGCCGGGCCGCGAGGCGCGGGATTAAATACAAATCTCGTAGCAGGGGATATAAGCGCTGCCGGGCAGCTTCATCCGGTGCTGGGCGACAAAACCCTGCAACAGGGCGTCCATGCGTTTCATGATGGCCGGGTCGCCATGCAGCTTATAGGGACCGTACTGCTCAATCAGGCGGATGCCGGTTTCCTTGACGTTGCCGGACACGATGCCCGAAAAGGCTCGGCGCAGCGCGGAGGCCAGCTGTTCGGCCGGCTGGTCGCGATGCAGGTTCAGGTTGGCCATATTTTCATGGGTCGGGTCGAACGGATGCTGCAGGTCCGGCGCGATGCGCAGCGACCAGTTAAAGCTGTAGGCGTCGCCGGTGTTGCGACGGTTTTCCTTCACTTCCGGCATCGCTTTTTTCATGCGCCGGGCCACTTCGGCGGCATCGTCGATAATGATGGTGTAATACCGGCGGGCCTGCTCGCCCAGGGTGCTGACAATAAACTCGTCCAGGACCCGGAAATAATCGGCGCTGATGCCGGGACCGGTCAGGATCAGCGGCAGCACCTGGTGTTTATTCTCCGGGTTCATCATGATGCCGAGCAGGTAAAGCAGCTCTTCGGCAGTGCCCACGCCGCCGGGGAAGATAATGATCCCATGGCCGATACGCACGAAGGCTTCGAGGCGTTTTTCGATATCCGGCATGATAATCAGCTCGTTGACCAGCGGGTTAGGCGGCTCGGCGGCGATAATAGAGGGTTCGGTCATGCCGATAAACCGCCCTTCCTTGTAGCGCTGCTGGGCATGGCCCACGGCCGCGCCTTTCATGGGCGCCTCCATGGCGCCCGGACCGCAGCCGGTGCAGATATTCAGCTCGCGCAGGCCCAGTTGGCTGCCGACATTGCGCGCATAAAGATATTCGGTTTCATTGATGG
Source organism: Sodalis sp. C49 (assembly GCF_046352915.1). Lineage (NCBI taxonomy): Bacteria > Pseudomonadati > Pseudomonadota > Gammaproteobacteria > Enterobacterales > Bruguierivoracaceae > Sodalis > Sodalis sp. C49. The sequence continues at coordinate 4,731,026 of NZ_CP163303.1, forward strand.
AATGCCCGCCCCAGCAGACGATCATGTTCGGCGCCTCGCCCACGTGCAGGCCGCGGGCGTTGCGCATGATGGAAAACACCAGGTTGGTGATATGGACGGAGTTTGTCATGTCCAGGTGCTGATGATGGCCGGCACTGACAATCTGGCCGTTGACGAACAGGATATCGCGCAGCACCGCGAACAGGTTCGCCTGCAGCGAGCGGATAATCCGGCCGTCGACAAAGGCTTCCTCGGGCGGGTTGACCAGCTCGAGCTTGACGCCGCGCTCGCGGCGCAGCACGTTGATATCGAAATCCTGATAGCGGGCCAGCAATTCCTTGCTGCTGTCAGTCTGGCTGCCGGAATTGAGCACCGCCAGCGAACAGTTGCGGAATAAGCGGTAAAGATCGCTGCTGGCGGTACGCTTGAGCATATCGACTTCGAGTTGTGACAATAAATCCATTGAGCCAAGGGGGCTGATATGCGTAATCAATATAACTCCTTGTGTGCGACTCGGCACAAAATGCAAACAGACAGTCGACGCGGCCGCCGGAGCGCACGATGGCGGCGCGTTCGCTGTTTTCTAGTCAGGTTAACCATAATAATATCGGCGCGGTTTTACCAACGGTCCGCGCCAAAATGCCTCTGAGTTGCGCGCTTGCGCGCATTATTGCCGCGCCAGGCGGCTTTTTGACGGGACAAAATCCGTATTGCTCCGCCAGGGATTGATGTCCAGGCCGCCGCGCCGGGTATAACGCGCGTACACCGCTAAGCGCTCCGGCCGGCAAAAACGCATCAGATCGGTATAAATCCGCTCCACGCATTGCTCGTGAAATTCATTATGCTGGCGAAACGATACCAGATAACGCAGCAGGGCTTCGCGATCGATACGCGGGCCCCGGTAGCTGATTTGGACGGACCCCCAGTCGGGCTGGTGGGTAATCAGGCAGTTGGATTTCAGCACGTGGCTGACCAGGGTTTCGCTGACCGGCTGGGCGCCCGCGGCGGCATTCTTCAGCCAATCGGCGTTGAAGGCGTAGTCATCGATGGCGATGTCCTGCTCGTCGATGCACTCGCCGGTAAAATCGGCAACCGGCTGATTTGTCAGCTCGCCGAGCCTGAACAGCGTAACGCCCACTTCGCCCACGGCGCACCGGGCGAGATCGCGGGTTAATATTTCCCGCACCGTGGCCCAGTCGGCAAACCGGGTTTGATTGAAACTGTTAAGATAGAGCTTAAAGCTTTTGGATTCAATCAGGTTAAGGCTTTGCGCGTTCAGGATGACTTCACCCATTGCGACCTGGGGCAGGCCCTTATCGTTGAGCCACGACAGTTCATAAAGCGTCCAGATATCGGCGCCGTGAAACGGCAGCGCCCGCGCGTCGATGCCCAGCGGCTCGCGATTGAGCGCGCGCGGCACCGCCTGCAGCAGCGTGGCGTCGTACCGGTCGCGATAGGCGGTGGGTTTACCCAGCGTCAAATGATCCAGGGTGTGGCGTTCTTCATTCAAGGACATAATAGAGTATCCGGCATGTTCCGTAGTGCAATGCGCTTAGTGTAACGTAGAGAGTCGTAAGATGAGAGAGAATATGGATTACCAAGTGTCACAGTCATTACAGGATTTCACCCGCCGTTATCTGCGCCACTGGCAGTCTCTCACCGGCCATGGGCCCGCCAGCCAGGCGCTGTATGGCGTTCCTTCTCCCTGCGTGGTAAGCGAGGACGACGGCCGGGTAGTCTGGCAACCGCGCCAGCCGGAAGAGGCGCTGACCCTCGCCGGCGTCGAGCGGGCGATGGACATGCAGCTGCGTCCGGCGGCCTGGGATTTTTATTGCACCCAGCTTGCCGGCGATATGGCCGCCTCTTTCCAGGGCCAACCCCTGGAGCTGCTGCAAGTCTGGAGCGCGGCGGACGGGGTGCGCATCCAGGAAAACCTCATCGGCCACCTGCTGATGCAAAAGCGGCTTAAGCTCCCTCCCAGCGTATTTATCGCCACCACCGACTCCGAGCTCAGCCTGGTGTCTTTATCCAACCTGACCGGCGAAGTCCTGCTCGAAGAAGTCGGCCGGAAAAAAAATACGGTGCTGGCGCCGACGCTGCAGGACTTTTTATCCCGCCTCGATCCCTGTGTTACATGAAAAACCGAGCGGGTTTTGCAACAATGCATGTGAGAGATCTCTTACATTTCATGTAAGACAAAGCTATTAATTCAGGTTTTTTTAATCACTGGAAAGCGGAATTAAACGCTATTAATCAATAAATTAATTAGCAGAATTAACAGTGCGGTGGTAAACAATGTTCGCTATTAACAGTGATCGTCTTGTATAAGCGGTTCGATTAAGCGATCTTACCATTCGGTTCAGGACGCGGCAAACGCCGTTGGTATTGGGCCAGCCTATTAGGGAAGGGCCCAGGACGGGCTGCAACAGGGATGGCTTCATGAAGAGGCCCGGACGATTCAGGATGATGAGCGGGACACCTCCAGGATGGAGAATGTGCGCGGGTCAGGGAGTACCGGCGGGGCGGGAATGCCTGCAGGAAATACGTTGGAGAACGTAGGCGGCTTTCACGGATGGAGATTGCCGACAAGGAGTGTTGCCAAGTTATCGTGAATATAACGCTTATCATGGATGAAGGCAGGGAGCACAACAATAGCGGGATTGCTATAAACGAACCGGGGGTACTGTAGCGATACAGTACCCCCTTTTCTTTGGCGCGCCGGGCATGGCGCGTAGCGTCTTGACAGGCGCTGTCCCTTGACCGTGGTGGTTAAGGGGCGACTTGGCGGTGAAAGCCCTCTGCACACCCGGCGAGGGGGACGTGCTAGCTGAACGGCAAGGGTGCCCACCGCGAGGTGGGATCTGAAGGCAGCTGAAGGCAACATGCTGGCCTAACGAACAGGGATCGGTTTAGGCGAGACAGCGGGATAAGGAGGCAAATATCATCAAAGCCCCAATACTTGCACAGAACGCTGTGACATACAGTGGAGAGGTATAAGCAGGGCGGTCACGCGCATCATCCGGGGAGAGCTATACGTTTGCCATGGTACTACCGAGCGCTGAGAGGCGACGGAATGAACGTACAGAAGTCAGCCGAGGCCCGTAGTAGCGGTGCAAAACCGGCATGGTGAAGGGCTGAACATTTACAACCGTGATCAGGACAGGTTATTTCGATGCGTATTGATGAGGCACAAGCGCAGAATGCCGCGGCCCGGACAGGAGGAAGCGCATAGTATTTGCAAGAGCCTGACGCGGATGCTGAAATGCGCACGGCGCAACCTGAGCAAACGAAAGCGGAACAACCGTTGTCAATCGAAGCGGTGATAACCCGCAGCAACCGGGTGCTGGCCCGTCAGCGGGTGATTGAGAACAAATGCGCGCCGGGTGTAAATACCCTGGGCCTCGGGGAACTCAAAGACTGGCTGAAACGGCTTTGGCCGACGGTCAAAGCGGCCCCGCTGGACGGTAGCTTTATACCGCGGGCGATACGTCGGGTCGAGCTCCCCAAACCTAATGGCGTAGTCAGAGTCCTGGGTATCCCCACGGCCGTGGACCGATTGATCCAGCAGGCCATCCAATAGCACCTCACCCCTTACTATGAGCCTACGTTTTCCGAGTTTAGCTACGGCTTTAGGCCGGGACTCAACGCATGGCAGGCAGTGCGTCAAGCACAGGCCTAAGTGCGAAGTGGTCGGCGCTGCGTGGTGGATAGGGATCTGGAAAAATTCTTTGACCGGGTTAACCACAATATCATGATGTCGAGACGAAGCCGCAAAATCAAAGATGCCAGATTGCTCAAGCCCATCAGGCGGTACCTGGAAGCGGACCTGGTCAATGGTAAGGTGGCGACAAAGCGACGGGAGGGAATGTCGCAGCGCAGTCCGTTATCGCCGTTACTCTGCAACCTGCGATTGACCGACCTTGACCTTGAGCTGGAGCGCAGGGGGCGCCGGTTCCGCCGTTACGCAGATGACTGTAATAATACGTGAGCAGTCGCAAAGCGAGGAAAAGGCGATGAACTCGATAAGCCGGTACCTGTAAAAGCATCTCCATCTGTCGGTAATTCCAAACAAAAGCGCGATGGCCGGGCCCTGAGAGCGCAAGTTCCAGGGATATAGCCTGACGTGGCACAAACGGGTAAAACTGAAGATAGCCGCGAGCAGCGTGGCAAGGCTGAAGGATAAAATCCGCAGCCTGACGACAGGCGACTGTTCAAAAGCGCTGAAAACGGTGATCGGCGGGCTTGCGCCGGTGCTACGAAGGTGGATAAGTTACTGCCGGCTGACCAAAGTCAAAGGGATACTGGACGAAATGGATGGCTGGGTTCGCCGTAAACTGCGTTACTGCTGTGGCGGCACTTGAAAAGGACGAGCAAGCGGGCAAGGATGCTGATGAAAATAGGCCTAGGTGAAGAAAGGGCGTGTATATCGGCGACGATCCGACGGGGTCTCAGGTAGAACGCGGGGGCCAGTCATATGAACCACGCGTTAGCGAAGAAAGTGTTCGAGCGCTTAGGACTGTGAACACTGCTGGAGTTGTATAGTGAGTTCCAGCGCTGTAAATGAAGCGCCGTATACGGAACCGTGAGTACGGTGCCGTGAGAGGACGGTAGGAGCAATCCCGCCGCCTACTCGATGGCGCGCCGCCTATTACGCAAAGTATTTTGCCGTGCGTTGCCCCCCTGGATTTTCCTGCCGGTTAAAAGAAATTAAATATAATTAAATCTATTAGATATCTATTTATTTGAATTTACCCGCCGGCATCAACCAAACATCAACAAGTGAATGTTTTGTTTATAAAGTCCGCTATTATAATTGTGTTTTTTCTAGAAAAAACAGTACGCTGGCAACCTGATTCGCTCATCTTATAATAATGAGAACTGATTATGCCCATAAATAATGTACAACAAAATTTAAATCATACCCTTTCTTCACTGATGGAAGAAGGTAAAAATAATAATCATTTGCTCAAGAAAGAAATAAGAATTATTTATACAAAAGAGGTCCATGGGGAAATTGAGTCTTTTGAAAAAATGTTTTTAACAAAATATATTCTTCAAGTGAAGAATGATTTCGATGATATAATTGATATAATGGGATTTGATAAGCATTTAAGCAAGTCTATAAATATATTCATTCAAAAATTGGCAGACCCAAGTGAGATACATCCCTCGATTAAATATAATATATATCATGAGCTTAGTAATTGGCTTCTGCAATTAAAATCCCTTAAGAAACCAATATGCGAGACGATAGTAGATGAAGTTAGAAATACGCTCAGCGATCTTGAATATTGTGTTTCCGGTTCACTGATTAGAATCCAACAGACGTGCCATAAAATTAATCTAATCAAAAGTGCAGGGTTGGTTGAAAAACTTGAAAATGAAAAAAACACGATAGCGAATGATGTGATTTCCTGGTTTGTGAGTAATAATCACCAATCTATATCCGTAGCTATGGAAATACATTATGTCAATGCTTATAAATTGATGCTAAACAAAGAACATAACTGGAATTTGGCAAGCTCTGACAGCGATCCTTTCCATGGCGTGCATATGAAAGAAGAAATCAGTGAACTATTTCCACGTTTATTGATAGAGATTAATAATAACTGTCAGATGCCCGCGCTAATAAAAAAATATGGTGATTGTATTTATGAGCAGCTTGTAAATATTAGTAATAAAAAAGCTAACCATGTTATCGACGGTACTCAATGTTATTTGACTGTAGAAGGATATCGCGCCATCTTTGGCAGCCCAGAGGTTATTTCCCTTAAAATAAATGATTGGGCGATTGTAGAGGAAGGTGATATAGCCGGCCAATATCACTTGTTGCCGAATGCTGAAGGTATTTATATTGCCTTGGCCACGGCGCTTGTGGATTCTGGACAAGCTACATTAAAAAATGAAATTAGCACTCCCGACTTCAGTTTAATGTCAGCGGCCAATATATTTTGGTTTTTAGATAAAAATTCAGATATTCGTAGCCTTGTTACTCTTGAATTATTACAACAAAATAAAATAAGTGGCAAGCAAAGTTCTGAACTTTTGTATTTCGCTATTGATAATACATTAACGGAAAAAGTTTCTTATTTTTTTGACACCGAATGGTTAATAGATATTAAGGATTTTTCCAATAATATTGATAACGAAAAACGTTACAAGGCTTTATTGTTTTGTATAAATAATAATATTTTTAATGAAAAAGATTATGCCGAGTCAATGAACAAGTTCGTGATGTATGCCTTGACATATAATGATACCGAGATGGTTAAGAAATTAATAACTAATAATAAGAAAACTTATAACATAAATTACAAAGATCTTCATGGTAAGACAACCTTGTTTTACGCTCTGGAAAATAATATCTCTGTTGAGATAATTGAATTTTTATTGGCAAATAATCTCGATCAAGGTAATGAAGTTCTTGCCCTCGATCAAGCCTTAATTGCGTCCGTTAATAAGAAGCGCCTCGAAGTGGCGCAGGTTTTACTGAAATATGGCGCCAAACTCATGCCTCAGAAGCATAATGGGGAAACTGCGCTGTTTATAGCTATAAAGAACGAAGATATAAACATGGCTAAACTTTTACTGGAACATAGCGCGAGCGCGGACGTCGAGCATGTCAACATGAAGGGAAATGCTCCGTTGACCTTCGCGGTCGCCAGCAATAATTTAGAAATGGTTAAATTATTACTCAGCCATGGCGCTAATATCAATCATGCCGATCTAAATGGAAAAACCGCTTTATTAATTGCCATTGCAGCTAAATATTATGACATGGCTAAAATTTTACTTGAGAATAATGCCTCTGTTCATTTTAAGGATAGAGATGGGTGGGATGCTTTGGTAAATTCAATTTATATGGACGATTTAGATTTAGTGAAGTTGATTGTTGATTACAAACCGGATTTTTATTCAAAAGATCAAGATGGAGTTCCAATGGGTATTTTGATGGCTCTAACCCAAAAACGTTACGATATAATTGAATTTCTTTTAAAAAACAATTTTGATGTGAATGAAATGATAAGTTTGGGCGCCGAAAGACCTTCATTTCCAGCTCAATTCATAGCGATCGAAGCGAATGACATTAAAATTTTCAAGATGTTTATTGATAGCGGTAAGCTAAATTTGAATATGCAAACAGATACCGGCAAAACATCGTTATTATATGCAATTGAAGTGGGAGCAACCGAGATAATAGAACTTTTGTTAAATGAGAAAAAAATCAATTTCAATTTAGAAGATGCATCAGGCGTAAATGCGTTAATGATGGCTGCTAGTAATGATTTGGGTAGTATCGTTGTTAAATTGTTCGAGAAGATTAAGTCCAATACCGATGAAACTGCTTTACCTTTGAAAACGGCTTTTTTCCTGGCAGTGGAAAGTGGACGGTTCGATCAGGTTGAAAACTACGTTAAACAAGATCACTCTTTAATTGATTCGACACAATTAACCGGGAAAACGGCTCTGTATATCGCCAGTCTGACGGGTGATACGCAAATGATTGATTTTTTGCACAAAAAATGTAATGAAGCTGGATTTTGACAATAATATTGCCAAATGAATATGTAGCCCGATAGAGAAGGATAGGGTTGCGATACGGGCAAAGCCGAGACGGTTAAAAGCGGATGCAGGTAATCAAACCGTGCCCGCTGGGCGCAAGTTAAGAGGGGTAAGATGCTTAAAAATCCTGAATGGCGCCTGGTATCGCCTTTCAGGATTATCTCCTCGCTTAGCGTTCGGGCTATTCCACGCATTGTTACAGACGGTCGCGGTCGCCGGTGCCAGCAGCTGTAATTATCAGGCTAACTTTATATGTCATAATTAGTACCGGACAAAGTTAAGTGCTATGCTTTGCCGCTTTGTCAGATCAGGCGCAGCAGTCCTTTACGGGGAGCATACGATGGATTTCCACCAACAGGTTCGCCAGCGGCTGTTTGCCGTTGAGCAGGCGATGCGTTCATTGTCAATATGGCAGCCGCAGCCGCCGGCGCGCGAGGCGTTTGAAAGCCGGGAGCCGTTTTGTATCGATACCATGCGCCCCGAAGAGTGGCTGCAGTGGATCCTGCTGCCGCGTATGCACGCCTTGCTCGATCAGCAGGCGGCACTACCGCGGCGCTTCGCCATCACGCCCTATTTTGAGGAAGCGTTTGCGCACGCTGCCGGATTGCTTACCCAGTTACAGCGGCTGGACGACTTACTTAATATCGATTCCCCCCAGGATCCCCCTACGCAGGCGCCGAAAATTCAGCATGATTGAGATCTGTTACCAGGACGAATATATCGTGGCGGTCAATAAGCCGGCAGGGTGGTTGGTACACCGCAGCTGGCTGGACCGCAAGGAAAAAATAGTGGTGATGCAAACGGTGCGCGACATGCTGGGACAGCATGTCTTTACCGTCCATCGCCTGGACCGCCCCACGTCCGGCGTGCTGTTGCTGGCGCTGTCCAGTGACGTGGCGCGCAGCTTATCCGAACAGTTCGAACAGCACGGGATCAGGAAAACCTACCATGCGGTGGCGCGCGGTTATATGGAAGGCGACGGCGTGATCGATTATGCCCTGACCCAGGAACTGGACAAGATAGCTGACAAATTCGCCCAGCCGGACAAGGCGCCGCAGCAGGCGATAAGCCATTACCGGACGCTGGCGCAGGTGGAAATGCCGGTGGCTATCGGCCGCTATCCCACGTCCCGCTACAGCCTGATGGAACTGCTGCCGCAAACCGGACGCAAACATCAGCTGCGCCGCCATATGTCCCATTTGCACCATCCCTTGATCGGCGATTCCACCCACGGTGATTTACGCCAGAATCGCGGATTTGCCCGCACCTTTGACTGCGCGCGGTTAATGCTGCACGCCAGTTGCCTGGAGTTAACCCATCCGATTACCGGGAAACCGTTAAAAATCAACGCCGGCTGGGACCAGACCTGGCAGGATCTGATGGTACGGTTCGGCTGGACCGGTATTATCCCTGACTATGAAAGGGTTGAGTTTCCCCGGGCATCGGGTCAGGATATGGCATCTTCTACGCTGACGGAATGAAAGGGAGTCAAAGCATGGCCCAAGTGGGTATTTTTGTCGGGACAGTCTACGGTAATGCCTTATTGGTCGCCGAAGAAGCGGAAACCCTCCTGGCCGAGGCGGGCCACGAGGTAAAATTATTTGACGAGGGCACGCTGGAGTCCTGGCAATATTATCGGCAACATCATGTACTGATCGTGACCTCCACCACCGGGCAGGGCAATTTCCCGGACTCCATCGCGCCGCTGTTCCAGGCGGTAAAGGATCATGTCGGCTACCAGCCGGAACTGCGGTATGGCCTGATTGCCCTGGGCGACAGCAGCTATGACAATTTCTGCGGCGCCGGGCATACCTTTGACGCGCTGTTGCAAGAGCAGGGCGCGGTCAGGGTGGGGGAGCTGCTGGAAATCGATGCGCTGGCGCACCCTGAACCGGAGGTGATCTCCGGCCCCTGGGTCAAAAAATGGGCCGAACTGATCAAAAGTTAACGTCAAGCCCCGGCGCGCTATACCCGCCAACGCCGAACTCAACGCAGACGTGTTCAAGGGAGAGCGTGCCAATGGGGTCGAATCGGGCGTGCTTTTCCCGCCCGACCGAGGCCCCATGGCATGCCAGGCCCGCCAACACTGATCTCAACGCAGTCGTGTTCAAGGGAGAGCGTGCCAATGGGGTCGAATCGGGCGTGGTGTTCCCGCCCGACCGAGGCCCCATGGCGCGGTATGCCCGCCAACACTCATCTCAACGCAGCCGTGTTCAAGGGAGGGAGTGCCAATGGGGTCGAATCGGGCGTGGTGTTCCCGCCCGACCGAGCGCCCCATGGCACGGTATGCCCGCCAACGCCGAACTCAACGCAGACGTGTTCAAGGGAGAGCGTGCCGATGGGGTCGAATCGGGCGTGCTTTTCCCGCCCGACCGAGCGCCCCATGGCACGGTATGCCCGCCAACGCCGAACTCAACGCAAACGTGTTCAAGGGAGAGCGTGCCGATGGGGTCGAATCGGGCGTGGTGTTCCCGCCCGACCGAGGCCCCATGGCGCGGTATGCCCGCCAACGCCGAACTCAACGCAGACGTGTTCAAGGGAGAGCGTGCCAATGGGGTCGAATCGGGCGTGCTTTTCCCGCCCGACCGAGGCCCCATGGCATGCTAGGCCCGCCAACGCCGAACTCAACACAAACGTGTTGAAGGGCGGACGTGCCGGCGGGATTATGGCTTATTGCGGGTCAGCTTTTCCAGATCGGCCTCGATCTCGGCGATCTTATTGGACACCACGCTGTCCAGATGGCGCAGATCTTCCAAAATCTTATGTTTCAAATCCACCTCGGTCTGATCGCGCAGACAAAGCTGATCCAGCTCGTCAATCACATAACGCAGATTAGGGCTGATTTCGTTAATTTCGCGATAGCCCTCGGCGACGTTATCGGAAACCACGGTTTTACGCTGGCGCGGATATTTAAATTTAACGCTCTTGGCAAAAAATTCGCCTTTATCCCGCCGAAAATAAATTTTCAAAATATCGTTATTGGCTTCCTGACGCAGGCTGTATCTGTCGATATCGTCCGGATGATTAACGCCAAGGCTTTTAAGATTATCGTACATAGCGCTACCTCTGGTATGTAATGCCGGGGTTCCGGGATGATTATGACGCCCGCGGGCGCCATAAAATGTGATTAACGGCTAAGATTGCAGCCAGATATCCGGGCGGTTAACGCTTTCGCCACTAAAGATATTAGTCTATCGTACGCAACAGCTCATTGATACCGACCTTGCCGCGGGTCTTGGCGTCGACTTTCTTGACGATAACCGCGCAATACAAACTATAACTCCCGTCCTTTGAGGGCAAATTGCCGGAAACCACCACCGAACCGGCCGGCACGCGACCATAGTGCACCTCGCCGGTCTCACGGTCATAAATCTTGGTGCTCTGGCCGATAAACACGCCCATGGAGATCACCGAACCCTCCTCGACTATCACGCCTTCCACCACTTCCGAACGGGCGCCGATAAAACAGTTATCCTCGATAATAGTGGGATTGGCCTGTAGCGGCTCCAGCACGCCGCCGATACCGACGCCACCCGAGAGATGAACGTTCTTGCCAATCTGCGCGCACGACCCCACCGTCGCCCAGGTATCCACCATGGTGCCTTCATCCACGTAGGCGCCGATATTCACATACGAAGGCATCAGCACGGTATTGCGGGCGATAAACGCGCCCTGGCGCACGCTGGCGGGGGGCACGACGCGAAAACCTTCGCGCTGGAAACGGGCGGCGTCGTATTGGGCGAATTTCATCGGCACTTTATCGAAGTAGCGCGTTTCCGCCCCTTCCATAACCTGGTTATCGCTGATGCGAAAAGACAGCAATACCGCTTTTTTCAGCCATTGATGAGTGATCCATTCGCCGTTGATTTTTTCCGCCACGCGCAGCGCGCCGCTGTCCAATTGGCTGATAACGCGCTGGACGGCGTCGATGGTGACGCTGTCGGCCGTGGCCGGCGTAATGTCCGCGCGGCGCTCGAAGGCGTTTTCAATGATCTGTTGTAATTGCTGCATCCTGTCTCAGTCCCGTCTCTTGTCAAATGGATAAATGGGCGCAGCGGACCTGCCGTCCGCGCACGCACCCGTTGTATCATATTTTATCGTTTGGATTGAGCGCCTCTGTCAAGCGCCGTTCCAGTTCCTGCTGTATTTCCGGACTTAATGCGCGCCGATCGCTGCCCGCCAGGATAAATAAGTCCTCAACCCGTTCGCCGATGGTGGAAATCCTGGCGCCGTGCAGCGACACGCCCATATCGACGAACACCTCGCTGACGCGGGCCAGCAGGCCCGGCTGATCCAATGCCGTCAGTTCCAGATAGCTGCGCCTGTCGGAATGGGTCGGCAGGAACACCACCGAGGTGGCGACATTAAAATGCCGCAGCTTCGGCGAAGGACGGCGCACGCGCGGATGCTGATACTTGCCCGGCTGCAGCGTTTGCAGCAGCGCCTGGCCGATAACCTGATGGCGATCCGGCGCCAGGGGGCTGCCGTCCGGCTCCAATACCACAAAGGTATCCATGGCCATGCCGTCGCGGTTGGTAAAGATCTGCGCGTCATGCACGCTCAGGTTGCGCCGGTCCAGCTCGCCGGTCACGGCGGCGAACAAATAGGGACGGTCCTGGTTCCAGATGAAAATTTCGGTGCCGCCGCGGGTGGCCTGCGGGCTTATCAGCACCAGCGGCTCATTGGACCGGTGGCGCAGCAGATGGCGGGCGTGCCACGCCAGCTGATTCGGCGAGTGGCGCAGAAAATAATCCGCGCGGCAACGGCTCCAAATGGCGTGCAACGCTTCTTCGTCGATGTTCTCCATCCGCAGCAGCGACAGCGCCTGCATCCGGTGGTGGCGGATCCGGGCGCGCATATCCGGCGCGCTTTGCATACCGCGGCGCAGGAGTTTTTCGGTGGCGAAAAACAGCTCGCGCAGCAGGCTCTGCTTCCAGCTGTTCCAGAGGGTTTCATTGGTGGCGCAGATATCCGCCACCGTCAGGCACAGCAGGTAATGCAGCCGGTTTTCGGTTTGCACCTCGGCGGCGAATTCCCGCAGTACGTCCGGATCCTGGATATCCCGCCGTTGCGCCGTGACCGACATGACCAGATGATAACGCACCAGCCAGGAGACCAGTTGGGCTTCGCGGGCGTGCAGGCCGTGCAGCTCGGCAAATTCCAGCGCGTCTTTCGCCCCCAACTGGGAATGATCGCCGCCGCGCCCCTTAGCGATATCATGGAACAGCGCCGCCAGCAGCAGCAGATGCTGGTGCGCCAGGCGCGGGAACAGCTCGACGCATAACGGATGCTGCGGACGCACTTTTTCGTCGGCGAAACTTTCAAGCTTCATCAAGACGCGGATGGTGTGCTCATCCACCGTATAGGCATGGAACAGGTCGAACTGCATCTGCCCGACGATATTGCTCCACTGCGGCATATAAGCCCAAAGCACGCTATGACGGTGCATGGGCAGCAAGGCGTGCCGCACCGCGCCGGGATGGCGCAGGATGGCCAGGAACAACTGCCGCGCCTTGGGGTTGTTGCACAAGGGTTCGGCCAGATGACGGCGGGCGTAGCGCAGCTGGCGCAGCGTGGCGGAATAGATGCCGGTGATCTTCTGGTGCACCACCATCTGGTAGAACATGCGCAGTATGGCTTCCGGCTCGCGCGCGAACAGCGTTTCGTCGCGCAGGTCGATAAGGCTGCCGCGCAGCTGGAAGTCGGCGTCCAGCGGCTGGGGTTTATCGTCCGGCCCCAGGGCCAGGATGGCCTCGTCGAACAGCTGCAGCAGCATCTGGTTCAGCTCGCCGATGCGGCGGGTGACGCGGAAAAAATCCTTCATCATCCGTTCGACCGGCAGATTGCCCTCGCCGCCGTAGTGCAGGATTTGCGCCACGCTTTGCTGGCGGTCGAACAGCAGCCGGTTATCGTACCGGTTCAGCACCAGGTGCAGCGCGAAACGGATGCGCCAGAGAAAACTCTGGCATTCGATAAGTTCATCGCGCTCGGCCTGGGTAAGAAAACCGAAACCGACCATTTCATCCAGCGACGTGGCGCCGAAATGGCGATGGGCCACCCAAAGCAGGGTATGGATATCCCGCAGGCCGCCCGGGCTGCTTTTGATATCCGGCTCCAGGTTATAGCTGGTGCCGTGGTAGCGCTGGTGCCGCTCTTCCTGCTCCGCCAGCTTGGCCGGGAAGAATTCACGGGAAGGCCAGAATTCCTCGCTGAAAATGCTCTTTTGCAATTTCAGGAATAACGCCACATCGCCGCAGATCAGCCGCGACTCGATCAAATTGGTGGCGACGGTCAGGTCCGCCAGCCCCTCCTGCAGGCATTGCTCCAGGGTGCGCACGCTATGGCCGACTTCCAGTTTTAAATCCCACAGCAGCGTCAGCAGCTCGCTGACGGCATGGGCCTGCGTGGCCGAAAGCGGATCCTGGCTCAGCACCAGCACGTCGATATCCGATAAGGGATGCAGCTCCGCACGGCCATAGCCGCCTACCGCCACCAGCGCCGTTTCCGGTGCCGCGCCGAAACCGTACAACCGCCACAGCTGGCGCAGCAGCTGATCGATATACAGCGCCCGCGCGTCGATCAGCGTCTCCGCCGACACCCCGGCGTTAAACGCCTCGGCCAGCCAGGTCTGGAAATCATCCAGCCGGCTTTTGAGAAAAGTGCGGTTCAAGGCGTCGTCCGGCCAGGTCAGCGGCGAGGCGGGCTTGGCCGGCAGGACGGCGGTGGCGGCGGGCTTGTCGGCGTACAGCAGGATTTTATCCGGCATAGGAGACCCATGGTAAAGCCGGTAGGTCCGGGGCGGGGCACATCGGCCCCGGACTACCCGCGGGAGGAGAAGACATGGCGCGCGGGACGCCGCCGGCGGGCGGGCGCCGCGCGGTTAACAATCAGGCCGCGTGCGTAATGACCGTCGGCAGCGTATCGTCGCTGCGCAGGGTCATGATTTCACAACCGCTATCGGTGACCACAATAGTATGTTCGTATTGCGCCGACAAGCTGCGATCCTTGGTCTTTACCGTCCAGCCGTCCTTCATGGTGCGGATGCGGTAGTCGCCGGCGTTGACCATGGGTTCGATGGTAAACGCCATGCCCGGCTGCAGTATCACGCCGCCGTCATCGGCATCGTAGTGCAGGACCTGCGGCTCTTCGTGAAAACCCTCGCCGATGCCGTGCCCGCAATATTCGCGCACCACGGAAAAATTTTCCGCCTCGACAAACTGCTGGATGGCCTTGCCCAGCGTGCGCAGGCGAATGCCGGGCTTCACCATATTGATGGCCAGGTACAGGCTCTCCTTGGTGATGCGGCACAGGCGCTCGCCGAGGATGGTCGGCTTGCCGACGATAAACATTTTCGACGTGTCGCCGTGGAAGCCATCCTTAATGACCGTCACGTCGATATTGATGATATCGCCGTCCTTAAGTATTTTTTCATCCGAGGGAATGCCGTGGCACACGACTTCGTTAACCGAAATGCAGACCGACTTCGGGTAACCGTGATAGCCGAGGCTGGCGGAAATGGCGTGCTGATGAACGGTGATATGCTCATGGCATAGGCGATCGAGCTCGCCGGTGCTTACGCCCGGGACAACATAAGGCTCGATGATTTCCAGCACTTCAGCGGCAAGCCGGCCGGCAACGCGCATTTTGGCGATATCATCGGAATTTTTAATTGGAATGGCCATGAATAGATCCACAGTCGGCGTGAAAGTCGACAAATTATGATTAAGCTTAAGTAGAGGATAATGTTACCAGTCCAGCCATAAGACTGCCAAATTATCATTTGGTGCCGGTGCCGTGACTGAACAAAGAGTGGAGTCCGGGCGCGGATTATGGTATAAAGCGCGCCGACGATCGGCGTAGAGTATTTTGGTCCTATGCGCCGTTCAGATCAACTAAACTCAATTGTGTAATTACACACACGTGTCGGCACATGCGCCGGGGTGCCTTGGCCAGTAAGGCGGGGTCGGTCGTATGGGACACGTGGAGGCATAACCCCAAACTTTAACAAGAGGTTTAATCATGGCTACTGTTTCCATGCGTGACATGCTCAAAGCGGGTGTACATTTCGGTCACCAGACCCGTTACTGGAATCCGAAAATGAAGCCTTTCATCTTCGGTGCGCGTAATAAAGTACACATCATCAACCTTGAGCAGACGGTACCGATGTTCAACGACGCCCTGGCCGAATTGAACAAAATTGCCTCCCGCAAGGGTAAAATTCTGTTTGTCGGCACCAAGCGCGCGGCAAGTGAAGCGGTAAAAGAAGCTGCCAACAGCTGCGATCAGTTCTTCGTGAATCATCGCTGGTTAGGCGGGATGTTGACCAACTGGAAAACGGTTCGTCAGTCCATCAAGCGTTTGAAGGATCTGGAAACCCAGTCCCAGGACGGCACGTTCGAAAAGCTGACCAAAAAAGAGGCGCTGATGCGCACTCGCGAACTGGCCAAGCTGGAAAACAGCCTGGGCGGGATCAAGGATATGGGCGGCCTGCCTGACGCGCTGTTTGTTATCGATGCCGAGCACGAGCACATCGCTATCAAAGAAGCGAACAACCTGGGCATCCCGGTGTTCTCTATCGTTGATACCAACTCCGATCCGGACGGCGTGGACTTCATCATTCCGGGTAACGATGACGCCATCCGCGCCATCAACCTGTACCTGACCGCCGTTGCCACCGCCGTTCGCGAAGGCCGCTCTCAGGACCTGGTTGAACAGGCCGAAGAAAGCTTTGTAGAAACTGAGTAATAAGGCATGCTCTTCATTGAGCCCTTATTAACCAAGTTTTAACTATGTTGGTTAGAGGGCCTGGCTTCAGGCCCTCTTTTTTACCTATCCCCCTCATGGGATAACGAGGAAAAAATAATGGCTGATATTACCGCCGCCCTGGTGAAAGAACTGCGTGAACGCACTGGCGCAGGCATGATGGAATGTAAAAAAGCGCTGGTTGAAGCTCAAGGCGATATCGAGCTGGCTATCGACAATATGCGTAAATCCGGTCAGGCCAAGGCCGCCAAGAAAGCGGGCCGCGTTGCCGCCGAAGGCATCATCCTGACTAAAATCGCCGCCGACGGCAAATACGGCGTTATCGTCGAGCTGAACTGTGAAACCGATTTCGTGGCCAAAGACGGCGGATTCAAAGCCTTCGGCGACGAAGTGATCAGCGCGGCCCTGGCCGAACGCATCACGGATATCGAGACGCTGAAAGCCAAATTTGAAGATCAGCGCGCCGCGATGGTTGCCAAGATCGGCGAAAACATCAATATCCGCCGCGTAGCCGCATTGGCGGGCGACGTGCTGGGTTCTTACCTGCACGGCGCGCGTATCGGCGTTATGGTGGCCGCTACCGGCGCCGACGAAGAACTGGTCAAGCATATTGCCATGCATATCGCCGCCAGCAAGCCTGAATATGTCCATGCCGAAGACGTACCGGCGGACGTGGTGGCCCGTGAGCACCAGATCCAGCTGGATATCGCCATGCAGTCCGGCAAGCCGCGTGAAATCGCCGAGAAAATGGTTGAAGGCCGTATGCGTAAGTTTACCGGCGAAATCTCCCTGACCGGCCAGCATTTCGTGATGGATCCGAGCAAGACCGTGGGCCAGTTGCTCGAAGAGCATAAAGCCACTGTTGCCGACTTCATCCGTTTTGAAGTGGGTGAAGGCATCGAAAAAGCGGAAGTCGACTTCGCCGCCGAAGTTGCCGCCATGAGCAAACAGTCTTAAATTAGAACTCCGGAACCGCCATCAGGCGGTTCCTTTTTATGAGCTGAAATAAAGTCAGGGGACTTTTGCCGCATAAAAACTGCAACGCGCGGTCCAGCAGTCGGATCCGCCCATCTCGTTATCGCTGCTTAGGAACAGAACAAATGGCAACCAATGCAAAACCCGTATACCAGCGTATCCTGCTTAAATTGAGCGGTGAAGCCCTGCAAGGCGCAGAAGGTTTTGGTATCGACGCTAGCGTCCTGGATCGCATGGCCCAGGAAGTGAAGGAGCTGGTCGAGCTGGGCATCCAGGTCGGCGTGGTGATAGGCGGCGGCAATCTGTTTCGCGGCGCGGGACTGGCCCAGGCGGGGATGAATCGCGTGGTCGGCGATCATATGGGCATGCTGGCGACGGTAATGAACGGGCTGGCGATGCGCGACGCGCTGCATCGCGCCTATGTCAACGCCAGGCTGATGTCGGCCATTCCGCTTAACGGCGTGTGCGATAACTACAGCTGGGCCGAGGCCATCAGCCTGCTGCGCAACAACCGCGTGGTCATCTTCTCCGCCGGTACCGGCAATCCTTTCTTCACCACCGACTCCGCCGCCTGCCTGCGCGGCATTGAGATCGAAGCCGACGTGGTGCTGAAAGCCACCAAGGTGGACGGCGTATTTTCCGCCGATCCGGTGAAAAACCCTGATGCTACACTGTATGAACAGCTCAGCTACCAGGACGTCCTGGAGCAGGAGCTGAAAGTAATGGATTTGGCGGCGTTTACCCTGGCGCGGGATCATAATATTCCCATCAGGGTATTCAATATGAACAAACCCGGCGCGCTGCGGCGGGTGGTGATGGGCGAGAAGGAAGGCACGCTCATTACCAAGTAGCATTTGTTCGCCAGGTTACAGTATCATGCCGATCTTACGGCAATAATAGACACGACTGGCTGCGGCTGGTCAGACTATCACGGGCTTGACGTAAGCTTAAGCCCGCCCGGATAACCAGTTTCCAAGGGTTCGCAACGTGATTAATGAAATCCGCAAAGATGCAGAACAACGCATGGAAAAATGCGTAGAAGCATTCAAAAACCACATCGGCAAAATCCGTACCGGCCGAGCGTCTCCGAGCCTGCTTGATGGTATTCAGATCGAATATTACGGTACGTCCACGCCGCTGCGCCAGCTGGCGAACGTGGTGGCCGAAGATTCACGCACTTTGGCCATTACCGTATTCGATCGCTCCCTGAGCGCCGCGGTGGAAAAAGCCATCATGGCCTCCGACCTGGGCCTGAATCCCTCGTCCGCCGGCACCGTGATCCGCGTTCCGCTGCCGCCGCTGACCGAGGAACGCCGCCGTGATCTGATCAAGATCGTGCGCGCCGAGGCCGAGCAGGGCAGGGTATCGGTGCGCAACGTGCGCCGCGACGCCAACGATAAAGTCAAAGCCATGCTCAAGGATAAAGAAATCAGCGAAGACGAGGATCGCCGTTCGCAGGATGATATCCAGAAGCTGACCGATGCCTTTATCAAGAAGGTCGACAGCGCCCTGGCCGACAAAGAAGCCGAGTTAATGGAAATCTAAGCTAACGGCGCTACGCTGACGTCATGCCGGCCTGCAGGGGCCGGCAGCGCGCCGGCCCGTCAAACACGCCGCGGCGGCCAATCAATTATATTGTTTGTCCGCCGCGGTTTTTTTTGTCGGCAACGTCATAGACAAATGTTGCGCAACGTTCCAGACTACTGTGCCTTCTTTATTTTTAACACGCGGTTGTCCAGAGTACCTCATGAGAAATTTGACGATTCTCGGCTCCACTGGTTCGGTTGGAACCAGCACACTGGCCGTTGTTCAGCAAAATCCGGAAAAGTTCGCCGTGCGCGCCCTGGTGGCCGGACGAAACAGCGCCGTCATGGCCCGACAATGCCTGGCTTTTCGTCCCGCGTATGCCTGTATGGCCGACGAGGCGTCGGCGCGTGAGCTCAAACGCCTCCTGCATGAGGCGGGGAGCGCCACCGAGGTCATGGCGGGGCCGCGGGCCGCCTGCGAACTGGCGGCTCTCGACGGGGTCGATCTGGTGATGGCCGCCATCGTGGGTGCCGCGGGGCTGCCGTCGACCCTGGCGGCAATCCGCGCTGGTAAATCCGTGCTGCTGGCCAATAAAGAGGCGCTGGTGACCTGCGGCAGGCTGTTTATAAACGAGGTTCGCCAGAGCAAAGCGCAACTATTACCGGTGGACAGCGAACATAATGCGATTTTTCAGAGTTTACCCGAACCATTTCAGCGTCAGTTAGGGTACGCTTCCCTGGAGGCGCATGGCGTGTCGAGCATCATCCTCACCGGTTCCGGCGGCCCGTTTCGCACCACGGCGTTGTCTGAACTGGACGCCATGACGCCGGATCAGGCCTGCGCCCACCCCAATTGGTCGATGGGGCGCAAAATCTCCGTTGATTCGGCGACGATGATGAACAAAGGACTGGAGTATATCGAGGCGCGGTGGTTATTCAACGCCTCGGCGGCGCAAATGGAAGTGATTGTGCATCCGCAGTCGGTGATTCATTCCATGGTGCGTTATCGCGACGGCAGCGTGCTGGCGCAGTTGGGTTCGCCGGATATGCGCACCCCCATCGCCCACGCGATGGCCTATCCCGAGCGGGTGGCGGCCGGGGTCGAGGCGCTCGATTTCTACCGCATCGGCGGGCTGACCTTCGAGCGGGCCGATGAAGCGCGCTACCCGTGCCTGCAATTGGCGATAGACGCCTGCGAACGCGGCCAGGCGGCCACCACGACGCTGAATGCCGCCAACGAAATAGCCGTGGCGGCGTTTTTGCAGGGGCGGGTGCGCTTTACCGCTATCGCCCCCCTGGTGCGCGCTACGCTTGAACGGATGGTATTGCCGGAACCGGAGAGTGTGGACGACGTCGTGGCGATTGACGCCGAGGCCAGAAGCGTGGCGGAGCGCGAAATGGCCGCTTTTATGCAGTAAAATCAGCCGGCGCGGGTCGTTGCGTCGGTCGCGGCCTGATTTGTTCCGCCGCTGCTGAAATGATATAGTCAGCGCCAATTGTCTCCAGGATGATGGCTGGCCATAAGAAATCCGGAGTGAGCCGTGTGAGTACACGGCTTTTTTGCGCATTCGGGGCCTACTGTTCCGGAAAGACGGTTGTATTCTTATTGAGGAAATACGTAAGCGTTATGTCGTCCGAAAATCAGCACGAGGCTACTATTCTGTCATCATCCACTCCCCGTCACGTGGCCATCATCATGGATGGCAACGGACGTTGGGCGAAAAGCCGGGGAAGATTACGCATCTTCGGGCATAAAGCGGGGGTGAAGTCAGTCCGTCGCGCGGTCAGTTTTGCCGTCAGCCATCATTTTGATGCTCTGACGCTCTATGCCTTCAGCAGCGAGAATTGGAACCGGCCGACGCAGGAGGTGTCCGCATTGATGGAATTATTCGTCAGGGCATTGGACAGCGAAGTAAAAAGCCTGCATAAACATAACGTTCGTTTACGTATTATCGGCGATACTAGCCGTTTCGGCCTGCGTTTGCAGGAGCGAATCCGCCGCTCAGAGGCCCTGACGCAAAATAACACTGGCTTAACCCTCAATATTGCCGCGAATTATGGCGGCCGTTGGGATATTATTCAGGGCGTGAAGCGACTGGCCGAAGAAGTGCAGGAAGGGATATTGCGTCCCGACCAGATAGATGAGGACGCCCTGTGCCGGCATGTCTGCCTCAATGAACTCGCGCCGGTGGATTTGGTAATTCGCACCGGCGGAGAACATCGCATCAGTAATTTTTTATTATGGCAGATAGCCTATGCCGAACTCTATTTTACCGATGTGCTGTGGCCGGATTTTGACGAAGACGTTTTTGAAGGTGCGCTGAATGCTTTTGCTCAACGTGAGCGGCGCTTCGGAGGAACTACGCCTAATGATGCCAACGCGTCCTAGGGGGGATTTTTGCTGAAGTCTCGCTTGATCACTGCCTTTATTCTGATACCTGTTGTTATCGCCGCGATCTTTTTACTGCCCCCGCTGGGGTTTGCGCTGGTTACGCTCGTTGTCTGCATGCTGGCGGCGTGGGAATGGGGGCAGCTTGCCGGCCTGGCGACCCGAAGCCAGCGCATCTGGCTGGCTATTCTGTGCGGGCTGCTGCTGGCGTTAATGATGTTCACTATTCCGGATTACCATCCGTTCGTCACCGCCACCATGGTGAAATACGCGCTGGGAGCCTCTCTGGCGTGGTGGGCCGCGGCCTTGGTGCTGGTGCTGTTCTATCCGCGCTCCGCCGCGTTCTGGCGCCATTCATGCGCGCTGCGGCTCGTGTTCGGCGTCCTGACCATCATGCCTTTTTTTTGGGGCATGCTCACCCTGCGCCAGTACCACTACGCGGTGAATCATTTTACCGGCGCCTGGTGGCTGCTGTATGTGATGCTGCTGGTGTGGGGGGCCGACTCGGGCGCCTATATTTTCGGGCGCGCGCTGGGCAAGCATAAGCTGGCGCCGAAGGTCTCTCCCGGCAAGACCTGGGAAGGCCTGGCGGGCGGGCTGGTGACCTCGGCCGTCATTTCCTGGCTGTTCGGCAAATACGCCCCGCTGGACGCGCTGCCGCTCAGCCTGCTGCTGTGCTCGGTGATTGCCGCCCTGGCGTCGGTGCTGGGCGATTTAACGGAAAGCATGTTTAAACGCGAGGCCGGTATCAAGGACAGCGGGCACCTGATTCCGGGGCACGGCGGCATCTTGGACCGCATCGATAGCCTGACCGCCGCGGTGCCGGTTTTCGCCTGTTTAATGCTGCTGATTTTTAGAGCTATTTAATCGAGGGGCCAGGAGTTATCATGTTGCACTTTCTCTGGAGTCTCGCCGCATTTATCGTTGCGTTGGGTATATTGATCACCGTGCACGAGTTCGGTCACTTCTGGGTGGCCCGCCGGTGCGGTGTTACGGTGGAGCGATTCTCCATCGGATTCGGCCGCGCGCTGTGGCGTCATCGGGATAAGCGCGGCACCGAGTATGTTATCGCGGCCATCCCCTTGGGGGGCTATGTGAAAATGCTGGACGAACGGGTGGATACCGTCGCCCCCGAACGCCGGCATGAAGCGTTTAACCACAAGAAGGTTTGGCAGCGCGCCGCCATTATCAGCGCCGGCCCCATCGCCAACTTTATTTTCGCGGTGTTTGCCTACTGGCTGGTATTTTTGATCGGCGTGCCGAGTTTTCGTCCGGTAATCGGTGAGGTTACCCCCAATTCTATCGTCGCGCAGGCCGATATTTCGCCCGGCATGGAACTAAAGTCGGTTGACGGTATCGAAACGCCTGACTGGGATTCGGTGCGGCTGGAGCTTATCGGCAAGATTGGCGACGGCCAGACCAGCGTCGGGGTGGCGCCTTTCGGGTCTTCCCATATCGAACGGAAGATACTCGATCTGCGCGGGTGGGATTTTGAACCGGATAAGCAGGATCCTATCATCGCGTTGGGGATTATTCCCCGGGGTCCGCAGATAGAACCGGTGCTCGCCGAGGTGCAAAATGCATCGGCGGCGGCAAAAGCCGGTTTGCAAGCGGGCGACAGGATCGTTAAAGTCGATGGTCAGCCTATCGGCCGCTGGCAGAATTTCGTCATGCGGGTGCGGGATAATCCCGGCAAGCCGCTGGCGCTGGAAATCGACCGACAGGGTGAAAGCCTGCCGGTGACGTTGGTGCCCGACGAGAAGTCGGTAGGTAAAGGCGAAGTGGAAGGCTTCGCGGGCGTGGTGCCGAAAGTGACGCCCCTGCCCGAGGAATACAAAACGATACGCCAGTACGGCCTGTTTCCCGCGTTTTATCAGGCTGGCGAAAAAACCTGGCAACTGATGAAATTGACGGTCAGTATGCTAGGCAAACTGGTCACGGGAGATGTTAAGCTGAACAACCTGAGCGGGCCGATATCAATAGCCCAAGGCGCGGGGATGTCAGCGGAATATGGTTTGATCTACTACCTGATGTTCCTGGCGCTTATCAGCGTCAACCTGGGTATCATCAACCTGTTCCCGTTACCGGTGTTAGATGGTGGTCACTTGCTCTTCCTGGCGATAGAAAAGCTTAAGGGTGGGCCGGTTTCCGAACGAGTGCAGGATTTCAGTTATCGTATCGGCTCGATTTTGCTGGTGCTGTTAATGGGCCTTGCTCTTTTCAATGATTTCTCCCGGCTCTAGCGCCGGGGATTATGTTAGGAAGAACGCATAACCACGATGGCGATGAAAAAGTTGCTCATAGCGTCGCTGCTTCTTAGCAGCGCCACCGTATACGGTGCAGACGGGTTCGTAGTGAAGGACATTCATTTCGAAGGACTGCAACGGGTCGCCGTCGGTGCGGCGTTACTCAGTATGCCGGTACGTGTCGGAGACACGGCCAGTGATGAAGATATCGGCAATACTATCCGCGCCTTATTTGCCACCGGGAACTTCGAGGATGTCCGGGTGCTGCGTGATGGAGACACACTGCTCGTTCAGGTCAAGGAACGTCCCACTATTGCCAGTATCACCTTCTCCGGCAACAAGGCGGTGAAGGAGGATATGCTCAAGCAGAATCTCGAGGCTTCCGGCGTGCGCGTCGGCGAGGCGTTGGACCGCACCACGATTTCCAACATCGAGAAAGGGCTGGAGGATTTCTACTACAGCGTCGGTAAATACAGCGCGTCGGTGAAAGCCGTGGTCACGCCGCTGCCGCGTAACCGGGTAGATTTAAAACTGGTCTTTACCGAGGGCGTTTCCGCCAAGATCCAGCAAATCAACATTGTCGGCAATCATGCCTTCACCACCGACGAACTGGTTTCGCGCTTCCAACTGCGCGATGAAGTGCCGTGGTGGAACGTGGTCGGCGATCGTAAATACCAGAAGCAGAAACTGGCGGGCGATCTCGAGACCCTGCGCAGCTTCTACCTTGACCGGGGCTATGCCCGCTTTAATATCGACTCGACCCAGGTGAGCCTGACGCCGGACAAAAAGGGTATCTATATCACCCTGAATATCACCGAAGGCGCGCAGTACACCCTGTCGGGCACCGTGGTCAACGGCAACCTGGCCGGCCACTCCGCCGAGATCGACGCCCTGTCGCGCGTTAAGCCGGGCGAGCTGTACAGCGGCGCGAAAGTCACCAAGATGGAAAACGACATCAAGCAGCTGCTGGGCCGTTATGGTTATGCCTATCCGCGCGTGGTGACGCAACCGGAAATCAACGACGCCGACAAAACCGTCAAACTCCATGTCAATGTGGACGCGGGCAACCGTTTTTACGTCAGGCACGTGAAGTTCGAAGGCAACGATATCACCAAAGACGTGGTGTTGCGGCGCGAAATGCGCCAGATGGAAGGCGCCTGGCTTGGCAGCAACCTGGTGGACCAGGGCAAGGAGCGCCTGAACCGCCTGGGCTACTTTGAAACGGTTGACGTGGACACGCAGCGTGTTCCCGGCACCGATGATATGGTGGACGTGACGTACAAGGTGAAGGAGCGCAACACCGGCAGCATCAACTTCGGCGTGGGCTTCGGCACCGAGAGCGGCGTCAGCTTCCAGTTCGGCATCCAGCAGGACAACTGGCTGGGCACCGGTAATTCCGTTGGTTTCAGCGGCACCAAGAACGATTACCAGACCTATGCCGAACTTTCGCTGACCGACCCGTACTTTACGGTGGACGGCGTCAGTCTCGGCGGGCGCATTTTCTACAATAACTTCGACGCCGATAACGCCGACCTGTCGGATTACACCAACAGGAGCTATGGCTTAGGCACCACGCTCGGTTTCCCGATCAGTGAAACCAGTGCGCTGCGCCTGGGCGTGGATTATGTCCATAACGATCTGTCGAATATGTATCCGCAGATTGCCATGTGGCGTTACCTGGAATCCACCGGTTTCCAACCCAAGGTCGTGGCAGGCGAGAAGAAAGACAACGACGCTGATTTCAGCGCCAATGATTTCTTCCTGACCACCGGCTGGAATTACAGCAACCTGGATCGGGGCTATTTCCCTACATCGGGTACCAGCGCCAGCCTGACCGGCAAGGTCACCGTGCCGGGTTCGGATAACGAATACTACAAGGTGACTTTCGATACCACCAGCTATGTGCCGCTGACCGACTCCGGCAGCTGGGTGCTGATGGGCCGTGGGCGCGCGGGTTACGCCGATGGCATCGGCAGCAAGGAAATGCCGTTCTACGATAACTTCTACGCCGGCGGTTCCAGCACCGTGCGTGGTTTCCGGTCCAATACCATCGGGCCGAAAGCGGCGTATTATAAGTGCGGCGGCGGCGAGTCGTCGCTTGGCGATTGCCCGCTGGATAAATCCAGCGATGCGGTGGGCGGCAACGCCATGGCGCTGTTGAGCGCCGAGCTTATCGTGCCGACGCCGTTTATCAGCCCGAAATACGCCAACTCGGTACGTACCTCGCTGTTCGTGGACAGCGGCACCGTCTGGGACACCGCGTGGGAAAACACCGCGCAGACCCGGCAGTACAACGTACCTGACTACAGTAATCCGGGTAATATCCGCATTTCCAGCGGTTTTGCCCTGCAGTGGATGTCTCCGCTCGGGCCGTTGGTATTCTCTTATGCCCAGCCGGTCAAGAAGTACGATGGCGATAAGGCGGAGCAGTTCCAGTTTAATATCGGTAAAACGTGGTAACATTGCGTCGATTCACAGCGCAGGCACCATGCAAGGCAGCGAACGGAGCCTGAATGACATGACCGGCGGCCATGCCGCCGGTTTGGGTGTTTGTTCCTGCCGCGTTGAAATGTTTTCAAACTTAAATGTAGTGTTAAGGAGTTTATAGTGAAAAAGTGGTTGTATGCCGCGGGCCTCGGATTAGCATTGGCTGCCTCAGCCAGCGTGCAAGCTGCTGATAAAATTGCTGTTGTCAATATTGCCAATATCTTTCAGCAGTCTCCTCAGCGCGCTGTTGTCGCTAAACAACTCGAAAATGAGTTCAAGGGCCGGGCAACCGACCTGCAAGCGCAGGAACGTGATCTGCAGACCAAAATGCAGCGCCTGCAACGTGACGGCTCTACCATGAAAGCCGCCGATCGCAGCCGTCTGGAGAAGGAAGTCATGGCGCAACGTGAAGACTTTTCCGGCAAGGCGCAGGCCTTTGAACAGGACAATCGTCGCCGTCAGGGTGAAGAACGCAATAAAATCCTGAGCCGTATTCAGGATGCGGTGAAAGCCGTCGCCAGCAAACAAGGTTATGACATCGTTATCGATGCCAACGCCGTGGCGTATGCCGGTTCTGCCAATGACATTACGGCCGATGTGTTAAAACAGGTTAAATAAGTCATGCCATCAATTCGACTTGCTGATTTAGCGCAGCAGTTGGATGCACAATTGCACGGTGATGGCTCTCTTGTCATCACCGGCATTGCTTCCATGGGCTCCGCCAAGGCGGACCAGATTACGTTTCTGGCTGATAGCCGTTTTCGTGAAAAACTTGCTTCCTGCCAGGCCGGCGCGATCGTTCTTACCGAAGCCGACCTGCCCTTTTGCCACAGCGCCGCGCTGGTGGTTAAAAATCCCTACCTGACCTATGCGCATATGGCGCAATTGCTAAATACCACGCCCGCCGCCGCACAGGATATCGCCCCCAGCGCGGTCATTGCAGCCGACGCGCAGCTTGGCAGCCAGGTGGCCGTCGGGGCCAACGCGGTCATTGAATCCGGCGTGATCCTGGGCGATAACGTGGTTATCGGTCCGGGCTGCTTTATCGGTAAAAATACGGTCATCGGCGCGGGCACCCAGCTGTGGGCCAACGTCACCGTTTATCATGAAGTGCGCATCGGCGAAAAATGCCTGATCCAGTCGGGCACCGTTATCGGCGCCGATGGTTTCGGTTATGCCAACGATCGCGGCAACTGGATTAAGATTCCCCAACTGGGCACGGTTGAAATTGGCGATCGGGTTGAAATTGGCGCCTGCACCACCATCGATCGCGGCGCGCTGGATAACACTATTATCGGCAATGGCGTCATCATTGATAACCAGTGCCAGATTGCACATAACGTCATAATTGGCGACAATACCGCGGTTGCGGGCGGCGTTATTATGGCCGGCAGCCTGCGAATAGGCCGCTATTGCATGATTGGCGGCGCCAGCGTCATCAACGGCCATATGGAAATATGCGACAAAGTGACCATCACCGGCATGGGAATGGTGATGAGACCTATCACTGAACCTGGCGTATACTCCTCGGGTATTCCGCTGCAACCCAATAAAGTGTGGCGCAAGACCGCAGCGTTAGTAATGAATATCAACGAGATCAGCAAGCGGTTGAAAGCTATCGAGCGAAACCTGGCAAAAAACTAATCGCCTTCGCCAGATAGTGATAATTATGCGCGTTCAGGCACTTAAAGCCTGGCAAGACATTTTTTATTTGCGGCCTGCTAAATTGTCCTGTGTGGGATTGTTGCAGGCCGTGTTGTTAATGCCATCGTTTTTTCAGACAGGAAGAGTATTTTGACTAATGACACTCATGCTCATACTCTGCAGATAGAAGAGATATTAGAACTATTGCCGCACCGTTTCCCTTTTTTGCTGGTGGACCGGGTGCTGGATTTTGAAAAAGGGAAATTCCTGCGTGCGGTGAAAAATGTTTCTTTTAACGAGCCGTTTTTTCAGGGACATTTCCCCGGCAAACCCATCTTCCCCGGTGTGCTAATCCTGGAAGCGATGGCGCAGGCAACGGGTATCCTGGCTTTTAAGAGCGTCGGTAAGCTGGAGCCGGGTGAGCTATACTATTTTGCAGCGGTGGATCACGCGCGTTTTAAACGCCCGGTGCAACCAGGCGACCAAATGATCCTTGAAGTCGAATTCATTAAAGAGCGCCGCGGAGTTGCTCGTTTCCAGGGGGTTGCCAAGGTGGACGGCGAGATCGCTTGCGAAGCGTCAATGATGTGCGCCCGTCGTCGGGAGTCCTGAAAACGTGATTGATCAATCCGCCTTTATCCATCCCAGTGCCATAGTTGAAGACGGCGCCATCATTCATGCCGGTGTACAGATCGGGCCGTTTTGCTTTATCGGCCCGCAGGTCGAGATTGGCGCCCGCACGGTGCTGAAATCCCATATCGTCATCAACGGCATTACCAAGATCGGTGAAGATAACCTGATCTACCAGTTCGCCTCCATCGGCGAAGTGAACCAGGATCTAAAGTACGCCGGCGAACCCACCCGTGTTGAAATCGGCGATCGCAACAGCATCCGCGAAAGCGTGACCGTGCATCGCGGCACCGCCCAGGGCGGGGAAGTGACCCGCATCGGCAGCGATAATCTACTGATGATCAATACCCATATCGCTCACGATTGCGTTATCGGCGATCGCTGTATCCTGGCCAACAACGCCACCCTGGGCGGCCATGTCTCGGTGGGCGATTACGCCATTATCGGCGGCCTGACCGCTGTGCATCAGTTTTGCAGCATCGGCGCCCATGTCATGGTCGGCGGCTGCTCGGGCGTGGCCCAGGACGTGCCGCCGTTTGTCATCGCCCAGGGCAATCACGCCACGCCGTTCGGCATTAATATCGAAGGGCTTAAGCGCCGCGGTTTCGATAAGGAAGCCCAACACGCCATTCGCGCCGCGTATAAGCTTATCTATCGCAGCGGCAAGACCCTGGATGAAGTGAAACCCGAACTCGACGCCATGGCGGTCCAGCATCCGGTGATTTCCGCCTTTACCGATTTCCTGGCCCGTTCGCAACGGGGTATTATCCGCTGAACATGCAGGCTTCCGGGGTGGTAATCGGCTTGGTAGCCGGCGAAGCATCGGGGGATGTCCTTGGCGCCGGCTTGATCCGCGCGCTGCGCCGGCATCTGCCCGACGCCCGTTTTGTCGGCGTCGCCGGCCCGCGTATGCAGGCCGAAGGCTGCGAAGCGTGGTACGAGATGGAAGAGCTGGCGGTGATGGGCATCGTCGAGGTGATAGGGCGGCTGCCGCGGCTGCTGCACATCCGTCGCGACCTGACCCGGCGTTTCACCGCGCTGCGCCCGGCGGTGTTTGTCGGCATCGACGCGCCGGATTTTAATATTACCCTCGAAGGCCGGCTCAAGCGGCGCGGTATCCGCACCATTCATTACGTGAGTCCGTCGGTATGGGCCTGGCGCCAGAAGCGGGTATTTAAAATCGGCAGGGCCACCGACAACGTACTGGCATTCCTGCCGTTTGAGAAAGCCTTTTACGACCGGTATAACGTTCCCTGCCAGTTTATCGGCCACACCCTGGCCGACGCCATGCCCCTCGATCCGGATAAAGCGGCCGCCCGGCAACATTTGGGCATTGCCCAGGATGCCCGCTGCCTGGCCCTGCTGCCCGGCAGCCGCGGCGCGGAAGTCGAGATGCTCAGCGCCGATTTCCTCCATGCCGCCCAGTTGCTTAGCACCCAATATCCCGGACTCGATATCCTGGTGCCGCTGGTCAATGCCCGCCGCCGCGCGCAGTTCGACGCCATTAAAGCGCGGGTAGCGCCGGATCTTCAGGTGCACCTGCTCGACGGGCAGGCGCGCGAGGCGATGGTGGCCAGCGACGCGGCCCTGCTGGCCTCCGGCACCGCCGCCCTTGAATGCATGCTGGCCAAATGCCCCATGGTGGTGGGCTACCGCATGAAACCTTTCACCTACTGGCTGGCGCGGCGCCTGGTGAAGACGCCCTATGTCTCGCTGCCCAACCTGCTGGCCGGGCGCGAGCTGGTGCAGGAACTGCTGCAGGAAGACTGCGTGCCGGAAAAACTGGCCTCGGCGCTGGCGCCCTTGTTAAAAAAGAGTGTCGATAGCCAGGTGCTTAAAGAGACTTTTCGCGATTTGCACCAGCAAATTCGCTGTAACGCCGACGAGCAGGCCGCCCAGGCGGTGCTGCAACTCATCGCGCAGCCTGCGCGTTCACGGTAGCTATCATGATGGAATTGTTTGTTTATCCGCAGGCCGCCTGTATCGCAGGCGTTGACGAAGTCGGCCGCGGGCCGCTGGTCGGCGCGGTGGTGACCGCGGCGGTGATCCTCGATCCCCGGCGGCCGATAGCCGGCCTGGCGGATTCCAAAAAACTCAGCGCCAAACGCCGCGAATCGCTGTATGACGAAATCACCGATAAGGCCCTGGCCTGGTGCCTGGGACGCGCCGAAGCCGAGGAAATCGACCGGTTGAATATCTTCCATGCCACCTTGCTGGCGATGCAGCGCGCGGTCCAGGGGCTGCATATCCCGCCGGACTTTGTTTTAATAGACGGCAATCGCTGCCCGCTGTTGTCCATGCCGTCGCTGGCGGTGGTCAAAGGCGATAGCCGGGTGGCGGAAATCAGCGCGGCCTCCATCGTGGCAAAAGTGTCGCGGGACCGGGAGATGGCGGTGCTGGATCTGGAGTTTCCCGAATATGGTTTTGCGCAGCATAAAGGCTATCCGACGGCGTTCCATTTGGAAAAACTGGCGCTGCTGGGCGCCACGGTGCATCATCGCCGCAGCTTCGCGCCGGTAAAACGGGTACTGGGGCTGGTCTAAAAGGCCGGTATCCCGGTGGATTTCGGGTCTTCACCACAAAAAATCAACTTTTGGTAGCAGGATAATGGCCGAACCACGTTTTATTCACCTTCGCGTTCATAGCGACTACTCGATGATCGACGGGTTGGCTAAAATCGGCCCGCTGGTTAAAAAAACGGCGGCGCTGAATATGCCCGCCCTGGCCATTACCGATTTCATGAACCTGTGCGGCCTGGTGAAATTCTACGGCAGCGCGCACGGGGCCGGGATCAAGCCTATCGTCGGGGCGGATGTCCTGGTGCAGAGCGATATGCTCGGCGAGGAAATGGCGGAACTGACCATTCTGGCGGCCGATAACGTCGGTTATCAACACCTCACGCTGCTGATTTCCGAGGCCTACCAGCGCGGCTACGGCGCGGCGGGTCCGATAATCGATCGGGACTGGCTGATAAAGCATAACGAAGGGCTGCTGCTGCTCTCCGGCGGTCGCAAAGGCGACGTCGGCAAGTTCCTGATGCGCGGCAATATGCCGCAGGTTGACCAATGCCTGGCATTTTATCAACGGTATTTTCCCGATCGTTATTATCTCGAACTGACCCGTACCGGCCGCGCGGATGAAGAAAGCTACCTGCATGCCGCGGTCGCCATCGCCATCGAGCGCGGGCTGCCGGTGGTGGCCACCAACGATGTGCGTTTTATCGGCGAAGGCGATTTTGACGCCCACGAAATCCGCGTGGCGATCCATGACGGCTTTACCCTGGACGATCCGAAACGGCCGCGCAATTACAGCCCGCAGCAGTTTATGCGCAGCGAAGAACAAATGTGCGAGCTGTTCGCCGATTTGCCGGAAGCGCTGCAAAACAGCGTTGAGATTGCCAAGCGCTGCAACGTCACCATCCGGCTGGGGGAATATTTCCTGCCGCAGTTCCCCACCGGCGCCATGACCACCGAGGATTTCCTGGTGGCCCGCTCCCGCGAGGGGCTGGAGGAACGGCTGGCCTTCCTGTTCCCGGACGAGCAGGAACGCAGCGTCAAGCGTGCGCCTTATGACGAACGCCTGGAAATCGAGCTGAAGGTGATCAACCAGATGGGATTTCCCGGCTACTTTCTGATCGTGATGGAATTTATTCAGTGGTCGAAGGATAACGGCGTGCCGGTGGGGCCTGGGCGCGGGTCGGGCGCGGGTTCGCTGGTGGCCTACTCATTAAAAATCACCGATCTTGATCCGCTGGCGTTCGATCTGCTGTTTGAACGGTTCCTCAACCCGGAACGCGTCTCGATGCCCGACTTCGACGTGGATTTCTGCATGGAGAAGCGCGACCTGGTTATCGACCACGTGGCCGAGACCTACGGCCGCGAGGCGGTATCGCAGATCATCACCTTCGGTACCATGGCGGCGAAGGCGGTGATCCGTGACGTCGGCCGGGTACTGGGCCATCCTTATGGTTTTGTCGATCGCATCTCCAAGCTGGTGCCGCCCGACCCGGGCATGACGCTGGAAAAGGCCTTTGCCGCCGAGCCGCAGCTGCAGGCGATCTACGACGCCGATGAAGAAGTCCGGGCGCTTATCGACATGGCGCGCAAGCTCGAAGGCGTCACCCGCAACGCCGGCAAACATGCGGGCGGGGTGGTTATCGCCCCCACCCGGATAACCGACTTCGCCCCGCTCTATTGCGACGCCGAGGGTAATCACCCGGTCACGCAATTTGATAAAAACGATGTGGAATATACCGGGCTGGTGAAGTTCGACTTCCTGGGGCTGCGTACCCTGACCATCATCAACTGGGCGCTGGAGATGATTAACGCCCGCCGCGCCAGGCACGGCCTGGCGCCGGTGGATATCGCGGCGATCCCGCTCGAGGATAAAAAAAGCTTCGATATGCTGCAGCGTTCGGAAACCACCGCGGTATTCCAGCTAGAATCCCGCGGCATGAAGGATCTGATCAAGCGCCTGCAGCCCGACTGCTTCGAAGATATGATCGCCCTGGTGGCGCTGTTCCGTCCCGGTCCGCTGCAATCCGGCATGGTGGATAACTTTATCGACCGTAAACACGGGCGCGAGGCTATTTCATATCCGGATATCCAATGGCAGCATGAATCCCTGAGCACGGTACTGGAGCCGACCTACGGCATTATCCTCTACCAGGAACAGGTGATGCAGATAGCCCAGGTGCTTTCGGGCTATACCCTGGGCGGCGCGGATATGTTGCGCCGCGCCATGGGCAAAAAGAAACTTGAGGAGATGGAAAAGCAGCGTTCCATCTTCAAGGAAGGGGCGGAAAAAAACGGTATCGACGGCGAACTGTCGATGAAAATCTTCGATCTGGTGGAGAAATTCGCCGGTTACGGGTTTAATAAATCCCACTCCGCCGCGTATGCCCTGGTCTCGTATCAGACCCTGTGGCTGAAGGCGCACTATCCGGCCGAGTTCATGGCGGCGGTGATGACCGCCGATATGGACAATACCGAAAAAGTGGTCGGCCTGGTGGACGAGTGCTGGCGCATGGGCCTGAAGGTCTTGCCGCCGGATATCAACAGCGGGCAGTATCATTTCCATGTCAATGACGAAGGCGAAATCGTTTACGGCATCGGGGCTATCAAAGGCGTGGGCGAGGGCCCGATCGAAGCGATTATCGATGCCCGCAACCAGGACGGCCATTTTAAAGAGCTGTTTGATCTTTGCGCCCGCACCGATATCAAAAAGCTTAATCGCCGCATGCTGGAAAAACTGATTATGTCCGGGGCGTTCGACCGCCTTGGGCCGCACCGCGCCGCGTTAATGAATTCCCTTAACGATGCGCTTAAGGCGGCGGACCAGCACGCCAAGGCGGAAGCCATCGGCCAGGGCGATATGTTCGGCGTGCTGGCCGACGCGCCCGAGGCGGTGGAGGCATCCTATAGCACCGTGCCGCCCTGGCCGGAACATGTGGTGCTGGACGGCGAGCGCGAAACCCTGGGGCTGTACCTGACCGGCCATCCCATTACGCGTTATCTGCGCGAAATCGAGCGTTATGCCGGCGGCCTGCGCCTGAAGGACATGCATCCCACCGATCGCGGCAAGATGATTACCGCGGTGGGCCTGGTGCTTTCCGCCCGCATTATGGTGACCAAACGGGGTAACCGCATCGGGGTCTTGACCCTCGACGACAGGTCCGGTCGCCTCGACGTGATGTTGTTCACGGATGCGTTGGAAAAATACCAGCATTTGCTGGAAAAAGACCGTATCCTGATCGCATCTGGACAGGTCAGCTTTGATGACTTCAACGGGGGTCTTAAAATGACCGCCCGTGAACTGATGGATATCAGCGAAGCACGTGAAAAATATGCCCGGGGTCTTGCTATCTCGCTGACTGACAGGCAAATTGATGACCAGCTTTTAAACCGTCTCCGCCAATCGTTGGAACCACACCGATCCGGGACGATTCCAGTGCATCTTTATTATCAACGCGAAGATGCTCGCGCCAGGTTGCGATTTGGCGCGACATGGCGTGTCACGCCGACCGACCGGTTGCTGAATGATTTGCGTACCCTGGTAGGCAACGAACAGGTAGAACTGGAATTTGACTAATATAGGAATACTATGAGTCTGAATTTTCTTGATTTTGAACAGCCGATTGCAGAGCTGGAAGCGAAAATTGACTCGCTGACCGCAGTCAGCCGTCAAGACGAAAAATTAGATATTAATCTGGATGAAGAGGTGCAGCGGCTGCGTGAAAAAAGCGTAGAGCTGACCCGTAAAATTTTCTCCGATCTGGGGGCCTGGCAAATTGCCCAGCTGGCCCGTCATCCCCGCAGGCCTTATACGCTGGATTACGTCCAGCATATTTTCACCGACTTCGATGAGCTGGCGGGCGATCGCGCCTATGCCGACGATAAAGCGATTGTCGGCGGCATGGCCCGCCTCGACGGCCGGCCGGTGATGATCATCGGCCATCAAAAGGGCCGGGAAACCAAAGAAAAAATCCGCCGCAACTTCGGCATGCCCGCGCCGGAAGGCTATCGCAAGGCCCTGCGGCTGATGGAAATGGCCGATCGTTTTAACCTGCCGCTGCTGACCTTTATCGATACCCCAGGCGCCTATCCGGGCGTCGGCGCCGAGGAGCGTGGCCAGTCCGAGGCCATTGCCCACAACCTGCGCGAAATGCCGGGGCTGCGGGTACCGGTGGTCTGCACCGTTATCGGCGAGGGCGGCTCCGGCGGCGCACTCGCCATCGGCGTGGGCGATAAGGTCAATATGCTGCAGTACAGCACCTACTCGGTGATTTCACCGGAAGGCTGCGCGTCCATCCTGTGGAAAAGCGCCGACAAGGCGCCGATTGCCGCCGAGGCGATGGGCATCGTCGCGCCGCGTCTGAAGGAACTGGAGCTTATCGACAGCATAGTTCCCGAGCCGCTGGGCGGCGCGCATCGCGATGTGCTGGCTATTGCGGCGTCATTAAAAGCGCAGTTGCTCTCCGACCTGGACGAGCTGGACAGAATGAGCGAAGAAGAGCTGCTGAACCGCCGTTATCAGCGGCTGATGAATTACGGCTACTGCTGATACCCACCCGGCCGCGCCGGCATGCGCTGCCGGCACCGCGCGGTCGATCACGGCCAAACACCCCGCCAGCGTGCGCTCGCGGGGTGTTTTTTCATGGGCCGCGCGCAACCGCCGGCGTTTGCGGCCATGGCCGTGACGAAGTCATCTATGCTTATTGGGCGGCGTAGTATTGCCAGGGAAGTTTTCAAGGGAACTTTTTAAGCGACATCTTCAGGTAAAATAGACCCAGGCTAAAAGGACCGGCTGAATGAACATCATTGCAATACTAAGTCCGGAGCGGGTATTTTATAAAAATGAACCCATCCGTGAGCTGGACGAGGCGTTGAAAACGCAGGGTTTTCAATTAGTCTATCCCACCTCGAGCGGCGATCTGGTCAAGCTTATCGAGCAGAATCCGCGCATCTGCGGCGTGATTTTCGACTGGGATCAGTACAGTATGGATCTCTGCATCGAGATCAATGAACTGAACGAATACCTGCCGCTCTACGCGTTTATCAACACCCATTCGTCACTGGACGTCAGCCTGAACGAAATGCGTATGGTGCTGTACTTTTTTGAGTACGGCCTGGGCGTGGCCGACGATATCAGCGTGCGCATCCGTCAGTATACCGACGAATATATCGACGCCATTATTCCCCCCTTTACCAAGGCGCTGTTCAACTACGTGAAGGAGGGTAAATATACTTTTTGCACCCCCGGACACATGGCCGGCACCGCCTATCAAAAAAGCCCGGTGGGCAGCCTGTTTTATGATTTTTTCGGCGCCAACACCCTGAAGGCGGATGTCTCGATCTCGGTAACCGAACTGGGATCGCTGCTCGATCACTCCGGCCCGCACCTGGAGGCGGAAGAGTTTATCGCCCGCATCTTCGGCGCGGAGCAAAGCTATATGGTGACCAACGGTACATCCACCGCCAATAAAATGGTGGGGATGTATGCCGCGCCGTCGGGCAGCACGGTGCTTATCGATCGCAACTGCCACAAGTCGCTGACGCATTTGCTGATGATGAGCGACATTGTGCCGATCTACCTGTGTCCTATCCGCAATGCCTACGGGATCCTGGGCGGCATTCCCAAACGTGAGTTCAGCCGGGAAAGCATTGCGCTGAAAGTAGCGCAAACCCCCCACGCCTCCTGGCCCGTGCATGCGGTGATCACCAATTCAACCTATGACGGCTTGCTGTATAATACACAGTATATTAAAGAAACCCTGGAGGTGGCCTCGATCCATTTTGACTCCGCCTGGGTGCCTTATACCAATTTCCATCCGATTTACCGCGGCAAAAGCGGCATGAGCGGCGACCGTATTCCCGGCAAGGTGATTTTTGAAACCCAGTCCACTCATAAACTGCTGGCGGCGTTTTCCCAGGCCTCGTTGATTCATATTAAAGGTGATTATGACGAACGCACCTTTAACGAAGCCTATATGATGCATACCACGACGTCGCCGAATTACGGCATCGTGGCGTCGATTGAGACCGCGGCGGCCATGGTGCGCGGCAAGCCCGGGCGGCGGCTGATCCTGCGCTCCATCGAGCGGGCGCTGCATTTTCGCAAAGAGGTGCAGCGTCTGCGTGAGGAGTCCGAGGGCTGGTTTTTCGATATCTGGCAACCGGAGATTATCGAGGAGGCGGTGTGCTGGCCCATCGAGCCGGGCGCGCCCTGGCACGGTTTTAACCATGCCGACGCCGACCATATGTATCTCGACCCGATCAAGGTCACCATCCTGACGCCAGGCATGGATGAGTTCGGCAACATGGCCGAGGAAGGCATACCGGCGGCGCTGGTGGCCAAATTCCTCGACGAGCGCGGCGTGGTGGTGGAAAAAACCGGCCCCTACAACCTGCTGTTCCTGTTCAGCATCGGCATTGATAAAACCAAGGCCATGAGCCTGCTGCGCGGGCTGACGGAATTTAAACGGTCCTATGATCTGAATTTGCGGGTGAGGAATATGCTGCCGGATCTGTTCGCCGAGGATCCCGATTTCTATCGCAATATGCGTATCCAGGATCTGGCCCAGGGCATTCACCGCTTGATCCGGCAACACCGGCTGCCGCATCTGATGTTAAGCGCCTTCGACGTGCTGCCCGAGATGAAAATGACGCCCCATGCCGCTTTCCAGCAACAGGTGCGGGGCAATGTGGAGACGGTGGAGTTGCCTGACCTGCTGGGACGTATTTCCGCCAATATGCTGTTGCCGTATCCGCCGGGAGTGCCGGTGGTGATGCCGGGTGAAATGATCACCGAGCAAAGCCGCGGCGTGCTGGATTTCCTGATTATGCTGTGCACCATCGGGATACATTATCCGGGATTTGAAACCGATATCCACGGCGCCCAGTTGACCGAGGACGGCCGTTACCTCGTACGGGTGCTGAAAACCGATAGCCCGGCCTGAAGCCGCGGTGATACGCATGCGGCACCCGGGCCGGCCGGCGGCGAACCGGTGCGCTCATTCCCCGGGCCGGCAAAGGCGGCGGCCGTGTCAGCCCATCTTCAGGCAAAGCGGCCGGCGGCCTGATGCCATGGACCCTGATCAAAGCGTTCAATGGCGCACGTAATTTCCGCAATATATACACTGAATCTCTCCATCATGTCGTCGAAATCATCGTGCTGCCTTACGGTTAATCTGGCCAAGATCAGATTATCGGCGGCGCAGAAGCTGATATCGCTTTTGCCATTTAGCGATAACAGCTCTAGTAATTGCGTCTGCTGCGCCGGCACGGGAAAACAAGGACAAAGCAAGATGATATCCTTCTCTGTTTCATCAAAATAAATAATCACATCTTCATTAATATATAATGTGTTTTCTTCATGGGGGATAATATTATAACGGTCGTATAAACCCTGCAAAAAGGTTTCCATACTCTCTCCTATACGTATTTAGAAAAGCCTTCTGCCTGGTCGGCTATTTTTTTATCGCCAATGCTGCGGCGCAATGTTAATTTGCCGAATAAAAAATTAAGAATTTTATTGTTCTTCATACATTTGTTGCCGGGAACGCCGGTGTTATGCTGCTGGATTTGCAAATTTCCGCTGTTGAGCATCACTTTCTGCATCAGCTCTTTGTTCTCTGCATCAGGCAATACACTGTGTGCATCGGTTTTATGCAGGTATTGACTTACGGCCTGATGCTTAATGACCGCATCCATTATACCGGTGCGGTCTTTTCCGCTCTTGCAGTTCCAGCAGGGGGTAATGCCTATTTCATGGGATAATAACGCCACCCGCACGGCCGCCTTGTATGGCTCGCCTTTATCGGCACGGTACGTCTTCTTGGCCCAAATCTGTTTCAGTTCGCTGGCAAGCGAAGAAACCCTGTCGGCGTTATCCGGTCGGTTAGCGAGATATTGCCCCACCCAGCCTCCGTGCGCCGAGCCGGGGGAAAGATCCTTGCCGAGCAGCTTGACCAGGGCGGAGCGATTATAGGCGTCGGCTGTGCGATGTCCCAGATGCAGCCGTTTCAACGCCAGCTCATTGACCCCGAAATTAAAGGCGGCGATGTCAAGGCGCAGGGTGACCCGCACCATTTCGCCTTTCTCGTTCCTGATAGGTATTTCTACCGGGCCGGCGCCCAGTTTCTCCCAGGCTTCCATCTGATCCCTGAATTGTGATTCCTCCGTTGACGGCCCGATATCCACCGGTGTCAGCAGGCTCGTCGACGTAAGCGGCAATACTACCGTCTGGCCCGCCAACGCCGCGGCCAGCTTTTCCGGATGCAGGAACAACGCGGCGGCGGCCACTTCCCTGGCCCGATTCAACGTGCCTTGTTGACGTTCCGCGCTGCCCGCTTTCAGGCCGAAGGGACTCAGTACGCCGTGGCGGATGCCGGAAAACAGCGGATCCCGGTTATCGTCTCCCGCGTAAAACGTCGAGATCCACATATTCATCGCATGAGTGGTTTCCTCATTGGATTTACTGCTGATCCCTTTGTTAGCGTAGCTCGCGGCAAAAATATCCTGATCACCCAGTTTTATTTGCCCCGCGGGTATTAATGTACTGTTAAAGTGAGTACCGCGAAAACGAAAACTGTCTTCAACGGTATTCCAATCCAGATTGTTCAATACATCTTTACTGGACGTATTAAAAAGCGCTTTGGCCTCGCTGCGGGCTTTGCGGGAACTGCATCCGCTGTGTTTCTTTATAAAATTGGCTAACAATTTTATAATCCCTTTTTCCAGCGCCAGTACGGCCTTGTAATCCTTATTTTCCCTGGGCGTATCATCATCGTCTTTTTCATTATCCAGCATGACGGCAAAATAATTTACGCCTTCGTCGTCGCCCAATTTCTCCGCGGCGCCGAGCCCTGCCGCCAGCGCCAGCCTGCGCCGCGCCGCAATCGGGGAGCGTGGGAAACCGGCGGCTGAAGGCCTGCCCATGATATTGACCGGATGACTGATACGCGGCGCTTTCAAATGCGCAAATGTTCCGGTAACCGCCTCGCAAGGGCTAATACCCGCCACTTGACCGGTAGCGAACCGGCTGGGGTCGGCTGGACGATTAATAAGGATGTGGGAGGAACTGCTCATGGCGTTACCTGTTGCTATGCATCAATTTAATGGAAGGTGTATATAATTTAATCAGATGCTAAATCAATGAAATGGATAATTCCAGGCATTACTCCGGGCGTGAGCGTTTTATGCATCTTGCCGCGCGCATGACAGGCGGGCGAGGGCGGAGAGAGTGTGGTAAATTGCCTTTGAACGCCGGGCGGCAAACCCGGGCAACGCGCATTAACGGAATAAAAAGGACTATGCCGATGCTAAAACTACAGCAGGTGCACCATATCGCCATCATCGCGTCGGATTACCCGCGCAGTAAGCAATTTTATTGCGACATCCTGGGGTTCACGTTGTTAAGCGAGGTATATCGCGCCGAACGCGATTCCTGGAAAGGCGATTTGGCGCTCAATGGCGACTATATTATCGAGCTGTTCAGTTTTCCCAACGCGCCGGCCAGGGTCAGCCGCCCGGAGGCCCGCGGTTTGCGCCACATGGCGTTCAGCGTGGCGGACATTGCCGCGGCCGTCAGCGCGCTTCATATCGACGGCGTCGACTGCGAGCCGATCCGCATCGATCCCCTGACCGGCAGGCGCTTTACCTTTTTCATCGATCCCGACGATCTGCCCCTGGAGCTCTATGAAGCCTGATGACGGTGAGGCGCTCTGCCGCCATATCGCCGCCAGGCTTGAGCGGCGCAGAACGGTGCTGGTGGCCCTGAGCGGCGGACTGGACTCCACGGTGCTGTTGGATGCGCTGGCATGCCTGCGCGGGCGGCAACTGCCCGATCTCGCCCCGCGCGCGGTCTATGTTCATCATGGCTTGAGCGCCCATGCCGATGATTGGGCGCAGCATTGCCAGGCGCTGTGCCGCCATCTGGCGATTCCGTTCCAGCAGGTCAGGGTGAGCGTGGATCCCGCCGACGGCGGTATTGAAGCGGCGGCGCGCTCCGCGCGTTACCAGGCGCTGGCCCAGGCGCTGCTGCCTGGAGAGACATTGCTGACCGCGCAGCATCAGGACGACCAAAGCGAAACGCTGCTGCTGGCGCTAAAACGCGGCAGCGGACCGGCCGGATTGTCGGCCATGGCCGCCGCGTCGCCTTTCCACGGGCACGAGCTGCTGCGTCCTTTACTCGATATCAGCCGGGCGCAGCTGCGCGACTATGCCGAAAGCCGGCGCTTACGCTGGATTGAGGATGAGAGTAACCAGGATCAACGCTTCGATCGTAATTTTCTGCGCCTGCGCATTCTCCCCCTGCTTAAGGAGCGCTGGCCCCATTTCAGCCGGGCGGCGGCGCGCAGCGCCACGCTTTGCGCCGAACAGGAAACCCTGCTCGACGAGCTGCTCGCCGAGACGCTGCAACAATTAACCCGCGATGACGGCTCACTCGAACTGGCGCCGATGATGGGCATGAGCGCTATCCGGCGCGCGGCCGTATTGCGCCGCTGGCTGGCGTCGTTTGGCATGGCCATGCCCGCGCAGGAACAACTGGCCAGGATCTGGCAGGAGGTTGCGTTAAGCCGCCAGGACGCCGAGCCCATGATGCGGCTGGGTGACCGGCAGATCAGGCGCTTTCGCCAACGCTTGTTTATCCTGCCGCTGTGGCCCCCGCTCAGGGGGCGGGTGCTATTATGGGAGGACACCGGACAACCGCTGCCGCTGCCGGAGGATCTCGGTCTGCTGCGCCTGGGTTCCAGCGGCGGGGCGGTGCGCCGGCCGCGGATGGACGAGCGGGTAAGCGTGCGGTTTTCGGCGACCGGTACCCTGCATATCCTGGGCCGGCGCCATGGACGATCGGTAAAAAAATTATGGCAGGAGCTGGGTATCGCGCCCTGGCAGCGCGAGCGCACACCTCTGGTGTATTACAATGAGCAGCTGATAACCGCACCCGGCATCTTTATTACTCGCGAAGGACAGGCCGGGGAGGAGGAAACAGGCCTGAATGTGGAATGGATACGGTAGAGTGACGCTAACGGGTAGCAATCCTACTGCCCGTCAGGAAGGAAGGGGCGAGGGGGTTATTCGCTAACCACGACTGTACCGAGTTCAGGATGGGTGAAACTGGCAATATGGTCCAGCCGTATTTCATGGCTGCCGCCAGCGTCATCGATAACCAGATACTCGACATGTTTTCTTGAGATCATATCGCGCGCCGTGCCGGCAACGGTATCTCCATTCTTAAGCGTCAGAGTGAGGACCCAGTGGCGCTGACAGGCGAGCTCAAGATTATCGTAATCATCACAATTAATGGGTTGATATTCTTCATTCGTTGACATAATAGCTCACCTACTTGTTACGGCGGTAAATACCGCCTGTTCCCTGAGGGAGGATGAAGTGCGATTTTCATCCGCCGCTCATCCCGCCTACATCTTTCAACAGTATTTCCTTATCAGACTATAGCACAGAGCGCCCCTATCCCTGGAATAAATGGTTTAGGAATTAATAGAGCCGACACTATGCATTTACCGCTTTTCTGGCGGCCGACGGGCGATGTCAGGTACACTGCCGGGCAAAGCATATCTTACGGAATCACCATGGCGTTAAAAGCGACTGTACATAAAGCGGCGGTCAACATCGCCGATATGGACCGGAATTATTTTTCCGATGTTAATCTGGTACTGGCCCAGCATCCCTCGGAAACACCGCAGCGCATGATGCTGCGGCTGCTGGCATGGATTTATCATGCCGACGATCGCCTGGAGTTTACCCGCGGCCTCAGCGCCGAAGATGAGCCTGCATTATGGCTGCGCAACGATCACGGTGAACCGGAGTGGTGGATTGAGCTGGGGCTGCCGGAGGAAAAACGGCTGCGTAAAGCCTGCCACCTGGCGCGCAATGTGGTGCTCTATGCCTATAACGAGCGCGCGGCGCGGATTTGGTGGCGACAGGTCGAGCCAATGTTATCCCAGCACGACAATCTGAGCGTTTATTTTGTCGACGATGCGCAAATGGCGCAGCTGGCCGCGCTGGCGGCGCGTAATATGTCTTTGCAGGCAACACTGCAGGACGGATTGATGTGGCTGTCGGATCAGCAAACTCAGCTGGAAATTACCCTGGCGACCTGGAAAAACGCGGCTGGCTAAGGACTTTGGCTGCGCCGATAAGCCCGGGCCGCGCAGCGGCGTCGACGATGCATCCCCAGAAGAAGTTGCGCGGTTCATGGCGAATGGCCCGCGTAATAAACGCTATTTAATATCCCCCCGGCACCGGCGCAGCGTAATGATTAAATATTGATTAACCTGATCCGCGGTTGACGCTTAGCCGCCGCAAAAGATACTGTTCGCCATTGATTATAGCCTCTCCCAATCATCAACCTGATCACCGTGAATAAAAAAGGATATAATATCTATGCTAATAGCGAATGCAACTCAACCTTTTTCTATTATTTCTTTCTTTAATAATAAAACGAAAATAAATAATTCGCCGCCAGTCACCTGGGGAGCGCATAGGCTAACCAACGTTTCAAATAGAGAACAACATGGGGAGGGCGTCACAATACGTCAGTTTAAGAATGATGAAAATAAATTTCATGGCAATAAAGATATATTAAAGGCTTCGCACCCAGTAATCAATGACACGTTGCTGTACTATTTGCGCTATGGCAGTGAGGCTATCTCCGGCAATAAATGGCTGCAGGAATTACCGCCTGAGGAACAACGAGAGGCGAGAGGAGTACTTTGCGCAGTCAGAGATGCCGCTGAACGCGTTCATCCGTTATCCCGGCAAAAGATTCGATTTACCGCGGCGCTGCTTGAGGCGTTCGCCTCGATCAGACTGCCCGGTTTCTCTCTTATGCCATCAAAAATATATTCAGGATGGGACGATAGCGCGGCTATCGTCCCGCTAAAGGCGCAGCCAGCCCGGGATGGATCGCCATACCCCGCCATTATTACCCGCTCCGTGGTTCCCGCGGAAAGAATATCGCAAGGCAAAATAAAAAAAAAGCAGAGCAGATAAGCGATAAAATCTTACGTGGCAGAAGGCAAATA
Source organism: Sodalis sp. C49 (assembly GCF_046352915.1). Classification (NCBI taxonomy): domain Bacteria; kingdom Pseudomonadati; phylum Pseudomonadota; class Gammaproteobacteria; order Enterobacterales; family Bruguierivoracaceae; genus Sodalis; species Sodalis sp. C49. The sequence continues at coordinate 4,774,775 of NZ_CP163303.1, forward strand.
ACTGATGAAGCTCAATCACCCGCTTGTGCAAGCCAGGAAGAGCACATGGCGTATTGGCGGACGTTGCGTGAAAAAATAAATACATATTCTCAGATGAACGCGGCCATGGATAAACCGACAGCAGATGGACATTATCCTTCTCCACCCGATTTGGCGCCTGTTAACCCGAATCCCAACCGAAATAACATGTCCCGACACCACATGATGCTGGAACGTAATCAATGGCTGCATACATTCGGTGTTTCCCAAGAGTTTCCGGCGGCACGTGATAACGTGACCCTGAATTTTGTTGATATGATGTTAAGTGACCTGGTACAGAGAAAATACGGCCTGTCCCTGACGGCGCATCAACTTTCCAGAAAAACCTCCCTGCTTATTCTTTTTATGAAACACGACCGCAAAGGCATGCAGCCGACAACGCATATAAAAGAAGGGATCTATAGCGTCCGGCAGCTGTTGCTAAAGGAATTCTCTAACGCCATATTAAATATAGGTAATCATGCAAAAGAAGATAATGATTATATCATTATTAAAACTACCATTTTGGGATCTGATAAGGAAAATTTTCTTTCCTATCTGGAATTTATTATTAATGGTGACGCCATCACCCTGACGGCTGAGCTAGAACGATTGCTTGAATACTTTGGTGCTAGTACGGATATCAGCGCCGCTTATATTACTATGGCTAAAAACCGGATGGTCGCGGCGTTGTTCCCATTTATGGCCAGCGACGCGGATCGTGATTTACGAAATATGATTGATCGCTGGATGGATGGACTGATAGGCGAGCGGCTGATCAGTGTGGCTACCCCTGAAGGCCGGTTCACTGTTCCGGGCATTGTCGCTATCGCCGAGCCAACAGGCGGGTTATTTATCTCCCTGGCAACGGGCAGAATTTATCTTTGGACTCCTGACGACGCATCCACCGCATTAAAGCACTTTATCGCCGGGCACCTCTCGATTCAACATAAAGCATGGCTAGAATCAACCAGTCTGACACCAAGGTTGAATAAGCCTGCCTGTATTTTAGAATCCACTATCGTGTTGATCAATCAGGTCAATATTTGGGAACGTTTAAGACATCTGGATATGGAAAAACTGGACGAGCATATTGGTTATAATGCTCTGGTTTCAACCAATCCAAACGACGCCGGCCCTGATGACGTGACACAACAGCGTTTACTGGCTGCAAGCAATGCCATTTCTCTGCTGGCGCTGTTTTTCAGCGGCGGTTCACCTGCGGGCTGTGCCGCCATGATACTGGGCGATATGCTGGCGGGTGCCGGTAGTGTTCTGCAACTGCAAAGCGCCGCCCGCGAACAGGACGCGCAAAGGCGCCAGAAGGGCTGGGAATCAGCCTTGTTAAGTATAGTGATTACCGGCATAACCGGCGCGGCGGATATCTATGGCGTGATAAAATCCTATGGTAGCCAGGGATACGCATTACTGCACGAGCAGGCGGGCAGGATCGGTGAATTGTTAAAGTCCGCCACCACCGCCACACAGGTGGCCGAGACTTTTACCAAAGGGGAAACACGCGATCGTATGGTCATGTTGGTTAAAGCGCTGGTAAATGAGGAAAAAGGTCGCTTAAATATCCTGGGAAATAACAACATTAAGGCGATGCTGCAAGTGTTTCAGCTATGTCGCCGGATAGATGATGAAACCTATCAATTTGCCAATGAACTTTATTTTTGGGATGAAAGTTCTAGTCCAAAAATAATTTTACGCGAAAGGGAGTCATTGCGTTTCATTCCCCCTGGCTATAAAGTTGCGGTAGTGGATAATTTAACCAATAAATTGACGCTATTATTGCTTAGTCTAGGTAACGACAGATTTGCCGGCTTTGGACTGCAAAAATTGGATCACTCTCTTTCCGCCTCGCAGTGGCAAGAAGTTGGCGGCGACGCCTTCATAATGAATAACCAGCAACTGATATTAAAGAATGGCAGGTCCGCCACCTTGTATGTTGAGGATTATAATGTGGTATCAACATCGACGTTAGACAAGGAAATTTTCAGTTATGATGATAATTTAGCCTTAAGGTTTCGTCGTTATTGCAATCGATTCAAATTTGAAGGGAATTTAAAACAAGCATTAAAAGGAGTGGAACGCTTTGCCATTAATCATGGATTTTATAATGTCCGTTATCGCGCACTATTTATTTTCGACCCAATTATAAATAGTGAAGTTATTCGCCATTACTTGTTGGCCGCTAAATATAAAAATATAGATTATCTACTTGAGCCTAATGCTGAAAATTTACGGTCTATAAAACTGCCTGACATCGAAGATGTGGCGATTTTAACTGAGGATAAATGGACCCTGAGCTTTAAAAATTCCGGTTCCGCCGCTTTGATCACTTATAAAGACTTCGCTACGGAACAACTGGCTCAAGATTATCAGGAAAGTTTTATGATTAGCCGCGACAATGAACAATTATTATTGTCGCCGCCGGGTTTCAGTGAATTGCTGCAGCCGGCTACGCCGATAACGTTTTCAACTTTTTTATCGCATTATGATGGCGTGGAACAACAGTTATTGCTGCAAAAAAAAATACGTAAATCCATTATCAAAGATCAAACGTCCAAAAACAGTTATGAATTTATTATATCGGTTATGCAAAAAGCCGGACAGCTCACGCTTAATCAGAAGGATAATTTATTGGCAGCATATAAAAAAAACTCCCCAGAAGCGATGCTTGAGATTATACCACATCCCTTTCAGATCAGGACTTATAGCGACATGCTGCGTATTGAACCGGGAAAACTGGTTCGTTTTACTAATCTTCAAGACAGTTCAATCTCACATCTGATGCTCAGCGTGGGTAACGGCAGGTTTACCGGGATGAATAATAGCCTGCTGGATGCGGAACTCAGTGATGAAAAATGCATTTTGATTACTGAGCAATTGGGACATTTCAAGGACGATGTGTTAGTTACTTATAACCAATGTAAAAGCTTTATGGTTGAAAAAGGGGATTTTCCGCACTCAAGCCCGACAAGCAAAAGTATCATGGATATTGCCAAAGAACTTAGCGCTAAAAGTTCCAACGAAAAAACCAGCATCCGTTTTGCACTGGAAATTTTAATTGCCGCTAAACATCTCGTACCTCAGCAAGCCGATGCGCTGGAACGTTTGGCAAGGCTAATGATCGGAAAAATGGATGGTAATAGGATATCAATAATAAAGCTCAATAAATTTATGGTTATAGATAAGTATATTGACAATAACGCTCAGCTTGCCAATGTGGCTGCCGGAAAGTTGTTGGTTTTTTATACCGATGATAAAGATTTTCATATGATGGTCAGCTTGGGGGACGATCGTTTTGCGGGACTTAACAATGATTATATCAATAATATGCTGAGGAGTGATCAGAGGATAGTTTCTTCGCAAGAGATAGGGGATATCACTAACGGCAGAAGGATCAATGATCAAAAATCCTTTAAGGTTGTGGTCGGAGAGGGTAATTTAGAAAAAAACCGGATTTCAGCATTATTAGGGCCTGATGGTCGTATTGACTACGTTCGCAACGGGCTAAATAGCCTGCAAATGGAAATAAAGGCCCATGGCGCCCTGGCTTCCATCAATCATTACGACGCCGTTGAACTATCAAATATTATTCTTGGGTTACATCGCTCGCTGCACCCGGATCAGCCTATTAGCCATATCGAGCTGATCTCGTGCTTTGGCGCGTTAGGGGGACGGCGCTCTTCCGCGCAGATTATGGCCGACAGGCTGGGTGCCACGGTAGAAAGTTATCGCGGGGTGATTACCGACAGTAAATCGCGTAATCGGGGGACGGGAGTTATGTTTAAGCCGCAGCGTGGCTGCGGTATTGAACGGCGGCGGGATAACGAGCGCTGGCACCGGCGTATCCATGATTTCATCGAGGACGCTCTTAGCCTCATTGGAAATTTGCCATTCCAGCGCCACAGCAGGGCGGTTAGTGAAAACATTCCCTTCGGCATGGTGGTAATTGATGTGCTGCATTTTCTCAGGAAAGAAATCGGCGCGCAAACGCTGATGGCTTATTATCCCGGCCTGATGACGGCGGAATCCCTTTATCAGGCCAGCTTGCTGGCAAACCCCACCGGGGATGAGGAAACGCTTATCGCCGCCATGCTGACCATTTTTTATGGCAGCCGGACTATGAGCAACGCCCTGGATGCCTATATTTTGTCGCGGGAATATAAGGAGATGCCGGCGGGGACTCTCGTCGTGGACGGACAAGATTTACGCCATCCGCTGCATTGGCGGGATGTCCTGCCGTCGCTGGACACCTTCCGGCAGCTCCCCTCGATCGTTGTTTCCAGGAATCTGCTGAGCAAGAGCAATATTTATATCTCTTTAACGGACGATAAAGATCATTTGAGAGAATATCTCATCCGCCTGGGTAGTGAATGCCATCGCAAGACATTATGGCCACTTTTACTGGCTAATTTTTTCAAGGAAAAATCTGCTTTCTTTCCCATTATGGCGGGCGTCAGAGATCAGGATATTTTAAGCATGGGATTTGATTTCTCGCATTTTCATTTTTATCTTAATTCCTGGTTAAGGTCTGATTTCAGCCTGCAAATCGATATGACCACCGACGAACCCAGGCTTGATCCCATTCAGCCCGCGCACTATGTTCATTTTAGCGAAACAGGCGGAAGGCGTACCGATACGCGCGATGATATCGGATTAGGGCATTCCCTGTTGGTGGAACAAGTAGGGCGGCTCGCTTTGCAAATGAATGAGACGTTAATCGTTGACCGCCCCGGCGGGCCCGATGATGGTGCAAATAACGGTTCGACAATGTCCCCTTTGCCGTCAACGCCAAGGGTGGTCATCACACTGCTGGAAAACAGGGAAAGGCTGGTGATGTTGCAAAGGAATATTCCAAGCGAAATATTTTCCGACCAGGGAGAGATCGCTTTTTTTATTGCCACCGAAGTTAATAAATATACCGAAACCATTAAGCTTGGCGCCAAGGATCATCTGGATATTAGACCGGTAAAATCGAACAGCCGCAACTTTATCTATGGTGACCCGGGCATCCTGCAAAAAAGCTGGATATTGATCAATCTCATTCACAATGATTAACAGATGGCGGGTTTAATCCGGCGATCGGAAAAAACGGCCGGCATATTGCCGGCCGGATAGTGGGCGGATTACCGGCTTAACGGCCGGCGTTGCTGATTTCAGCCACCAGATAGTCGACGATAGCGCTGATTTTCATCATCTGCTTTTCGCCAATCCGGCGGTGTTTATATTCAATCTCTTCGCTGTCGAGATTGCGGTCGCCGATAACAATGGTGTGCGGTATGCCAATCAGCTCCATATCGGCGAACATGACGCCCGGGCGCTCCTTGCGATCGTCGAGCAATACGTCGATGCCTTTGGCGCGCAACGCGTTATAGATGCCTTCCGCCGCATCCTTGACCCGGAAGGATTTATGCATGTTCATCGGCAGGATGGCGACCTGGAACGGAGCAATGGCTTCTGGCCAGAGGATGCCGCGCTCATCGTGGTTTTGCTCAATCGCCGCCGCGACCACCCGGGAAATGCCGATACCGTAGCAGCCCATGGTCAAGGTTTGGTTACGGCCGTCCTCGCCCTGAACGGTGGCATTCATCGCCTGGGAATATTTGGCGCCCAGTTGAAAAATATGGCCGACTTCAATGCCGCGCTTAATCTGCAGCGTGCCCTTGCCGTCCGGGCTGACATCGCCTTCCACGACTTTGCGCAGATCGGCGGTTTCCGCCAGCGGCAGATCCCGTTCCCAGTTAATGCCGAAATAATGCTTGCCGTCGGTATTGGCGCCGGCGCTGAAATCGCTCATCGCCGCCACGCTGCGGTCAATCACCAGCGGAATCGGCAGGTTGACCGGCCCGAGGGAACCGGGGCCGGCGCCGACGGCCGCGCGAATTTCTTCTTCGCTGGCGAACTCAAGGGGGCTTGCCACCTGCGGCAGTTTTTCCGCCTTGATTTCATTAAGCTGATGATCGCCGCGTACCAGCAGCGCGACCAGCGCGTGGCCCGCCTCGTTATCGCCGTGGACGATCAGCGTCTTGACGGTTTTGCTCACCGGCAGGTTGAATTGTTCCACCAGTTCATTAATGGTCTTGGCGTTGGGCGTGTCCACCAGGCGCAGCTCTTCAGCCGGCTGCGCGCGCGGATGGGACGGGGCAACCGCTTCGGCCAGTTCGATATTGGCGGCGTAGTCCGAACCGCTGGCGAAAACAATATCGTCCTCGCCGCTGTCGGCCAGCACCTGGAACTCATGGGAGGCGTTGCCGCCGATGGAACCGGTATCCGCCTGTACGGCGCGGAAGTTCAGGCCGATACGATTGAAAATGGCGCTGTAGGCCTGGTACATGGCGTCGTAAGTCGCCTGCAGGGATTCCTGGCTGGTATGGAACGAGTAGGCGTCCTTCATCAAAAATTCGCGCGCGCGCATCACGCCAAAACGCGGGCGTACTTCGTCGCGGAATTTGGTCTGGATCTGGAAAAAATTCAGCGGCAGCTGTTTGTACGAACTGATTTCATTGCGCACCAGATCGGTAATCACTTCCTCATGGGTGGGGCCGAGCACGAACGGACGATCCCCGCGATCGACAAAACGCAGCAATTCCGGCCCGTACTGTTCCCAGCGTCCGCTCTCCTGCCATAGATCCGCCGGTTGCACCACCGGCATGGAAACCTCAATGGCGCCGGCGTTGTTCATCTCTTCACGCACGATGGCTTCGACTTTTCGCAGTACCCGCAGGCCGGTGGGCAGCCAGGTATACAGACCGGATGCCAGCTTGCGGATCATCCCGGCGCGCAGCATCAGCTGATGGCTGATAACCTCGGCGTCGGCGGGGGTCTCCTTAAGGGTGGAGAGCAGATATTGAGTAGTACGCATGATAGTTGGGTTCCACAAGAACGGCTTAATGCCACAGGCTGCTTATCGGCAGCAAAGTATCAAAAGTGAATCAGTTTACCAGTGCAGGCGGGCGGCCAAAAGAGAGCAAATGGAAAAATCGCAAAAACCTGTCCGCGGCCGGTATGCGTTCGCCGGCGACGGCCGCTGATTACCGGCTCTCGCCTGCCGCGGCGCCGGGATAATCCTCGATCGACAGCACTTCGGTCACCTCGCCCAAGACACGCCAGCTGACATTAAAGGTCAGCAACAGCGCCGCGTAGGTGCGCTCGCCGTCGCGATCCCGGCGATAGGCTGGGCGCGGATCCTGCGCCAGCACATCGGTGAGGAACCGGCGCAAGTGGGGATAACGGCCCGCCAGCGCGGCCAGACGATGCTCCGCCGCTGTGGTAAAGGTTACCGCCATCGAAGCCGCGGGAGGATGCAGGGCGAAACCGGCCCGCGCCCCGGGGATGCTTTCGGCATAGGGCAGATAGGGTTTGATGTCCACCACCGGCGTGCCGTCCACCAAATCCAGGCTGCCCAGTTCCAGTATCACTTCCGCGCCCTGAAGGCGGATACCGCGCAGCGCCACCAGGGACATACCTATGGGGTTGGGGCGAAACGTTGAACGAGTGGCAAACACGCCGATACGGCTATTGCCGCCCAAGCGCGGGGGGCGCACCGTAGGATGCCAGCCCTGTTCCATCGTTTGGTGAAAGATAAACAGCAGCCAGATATGGCTGAACGCCTCCAGCCCGCGCACGGCGTCCGGCTGGTTATAGGGCGCCAGCAGCCGCAGTTCGCCGGTACCGTCCGGCACCAGTCCCGGCTGGCGGGGAACGGCAAATTTTTCTTTATAGGGCGAATGGATTACGCCGATTTGCCGCAGGGCGTATGCGCTCATTGCGAAACTTTCAACGCCGTGCCCTGGCAAACGGCCTGCTGATAGCATCCCGCCACCGCCCGCACCGTTTCACACTGGTGCAGCAATACCGCGTTGCCCTTCATATACGCCGCGCGCATCTGCATTTCCTTGCGCGCCGCGGGCAGGCTTGGCGGTGGATCCTGCAAGCTCACCTGGCAGGTGGAGCCATACACTTCGCCCAGATCGCGGAACGGTTTACCGACCAGCTCTTCGGCGGATTTATACAGTTTGGCCGGCTGCGGGCGCGCGGGGGCCTTGTGGGCGGGCGGCGCGCTCTTGAACGGAGAGACGGGTGCGGCCTGGGTCGTCGTGGACGACGGGGGCGTATGGACCCATGCACACCCCGTCAACGAGAGCACCAAAATACATCCAGGTAAAGCACGCATACATTTTCCTCTGATTATTTTTATTTCAACGGCGCTATTGAATCAATCTACGGCATAAATAACAAGACGGGCCGTAGCCCGTCTGGTCAAAAACGCACGTTATTAATGTATAAAGATTACCAGCCCTTAACGGCGCCGCCATTGAAGACTTTATTGGCGGCATCGTTAACTTCATCGGATTCATATGCCTGCACGAATTTTTTTACATTTTCGGCATTTTTATTATCTTCGCGGGCCACGATCAGATTGACGTAGGGAGATTCCTTATCTTCCACGAACAGGCCGTCTTTCGCCGGGGTCAAGCCAATCTGGCTGGCATAGGTGGTGTTGATAATCGCCAGGGCAATTTGCTGATCGTCCAGGGAGCGCGGCAATTGCGGCGCTTCCAGTTCAACCAGTTTCAGGTTTTTCGGGTTGCCGACCACATCCAGCGCGGTTGGCTGCAGGCCGACGCCGTCCTTAAGGGTAATCAGGCCCACTTTCTGCAGCAGCAGCAAGGAACGGCCCAGATTGGTCGGGTCATTGGGCAGGGCTACCTGTGAGCCTGGCTTCAGTTCATCCAGGGATTTGATTTGTTTTGAATAACCGGCAATCGGGTACACAAAGGTATTGCCCACGGGCGTTAGCTTATAACCGCGATCCTTGATTTGCTGATCAAGATAAGGTTTGTGCTGGAAGGCATTGGCGTCGATATCGCCTTTGCTCAGCGCTTCGTTAGGCAGCACGTAATCGTTGAAGGTGACCAGCTCGACATCCAGACCATATTTTTCCTTCGCCACTTTTTGCGCCACTTCGGCAACCTGCTGTTCCGCGCCGACAATCACGCCGACCTTGATATGGTTTGGATCTTTTTCTTCCTGCCCGCAGCCTGCCAATGCCAGGGAACCGATCAACGCGCTGACGGTAGCCAGAGTTTTTATTTTAGAAAACATATCCCTTTCCTCTTGTGGATAAAGTTGCCGCAATGAAACGCCGGAATGGCAGTTTCATTATTGATTATTTATGGGTAACGGCTTTGACGATTCTATCGCCGCCGATTTGTATTAAAAACACCAGGATAACTAATAACGCCAAGACAATATTCATGATGGTCGCGTTATAACCGATATACCCGTACTGGATACCGATTTGACCCAGGCCGCCGGCGCCCACCGCCCCCCCCATGGCGGAATAGCCCACCAGGGTGATAAGCGTGATGGTGGCGGCGTTCACCAGGCCAGGCAGCGCTTCCGGCAACAGAACCTTGCGGATAATCTGCAGCGGCGTGGCGCCCATGGCGCGCGAGGCTTCAATCAGGCCGGCCGGGATCTCCAGCAGGGCGTTCTCCACCATGCGGGCGATAAACGGAGCGGCGCCGACGGTCAATGGGACAATCGCCGCCTGCAGGCCGATTGACGTGCCGACAATCATGCGGGTAAAGGGGATCATCCACACCAGCAGGATAATAAAAGGAATGGAGCGAAAGATATTCACCAGCGCCGAGGTTGTGCGATAGACCTTGCCGTTTTCGATAATCTGCCCGGGCCGGCTGATATACAGCAATACGCCGATGGGCAGTCCCACGACGAACCCCAGGAAACCGGAGACAAATGTCATCATCAGTGTTTCCCAGATTCCCTTGGCGAATAACGCCACCATGGCTTCAGACATAACCCAGTACCTCTACTTTAACGTGCTGCTGCTGCAAAAAGGCGATGGCGTCACGGGAATTTTGTTCATCCCCGGCCATTTCCGTCAGCATAATGCCGAACTTAACCCCACCGGCATAATCCATCTGCGCGCTGATTATATTATTGTTGACGTTAAAACGCCGGGCGGCCTCGGATAATAACGGCGCATCCACCGACTGGCCGGTAAACTCCAGCTGCAGAATGGGGATTTTACCCGCCGACGGCGCGTCGGTCATGCGCTCGCGATAGTCGTCCGGTATATCCAGATGCAGGGTGGACTTGATGAATTGCTGGGCCAGCGGCGTTTTGGGATGCGAAAACATTTCGCTCACGGTGTCCTGTTCGATCAATTCACCCTGGCTTATTACCGCCACCTGATCGCAGATGCGCTTCACCACGTCCATTTCATGCGTAATTAACAAAATGGTCAGGCCGAGGCGGCGATTGATATCCTTCAGCAAAGCCAAAATAGAACGGGTGGTGGCCGGATCCAGGGCGCTGGTGGCTTCATCGCACAGCAGCACCTTGGGGTTGCTGGCCAGCGCCCGGGCAATGGCGACCCGCTGTTTCTGGCCGCCGGACAGGTTGGCCGGATAGGCGTCGGCCTTATCCTCAAGCCCGACCAGGGTCAGCAGCTCATTGACCCGCGCGGTGATATCGCGCCTGGATAATTTATCCAATTCCAGCGGCAGGGCAATATTGCCGGACACGGTGCGCGAGGACAGCAAATTAAAATGCTGAAATATCATGCCGATTTGCCGGCGGGCGGCAATAAGCTGACGCTCAGGCAGGTTGGTAAGATCTTTACCATCGACCAGCACCGTACCCCTGGTGGGACGTTCCAATAAATTTACGCAACGGATAAGCGTGCTTTTACCGGCGCCGGAAGCGCCGATAACGCCATAAATCTGACCTGGCGCAACGTGCAGGGAAACATCCGACAGGGCATTAATAGTCAGGGCGCCCTGCGAATATTGCTTGGTAATATGAGAGAGTGTGATCATGCTTTTTTAGGGTTACTGGTTACCTGTTGCGAGAATAAATGGCACCTTTACGATATCCGCAGATATCAGCGTGCGTGGATGTTAGGGCGTCTAGACGGCTAAGTCAACTGGGTTTCATTTTCTCCGTTTCTCTTCGCCCGATAAAACATGCGATACTGGGCGCCGTTTATGTTGTCAGGAGCCAATCAGTGACACAGCCTGTCCCAGCTATATTTTTAGACCGCGATGGTACCATTAATGTCGATCACGGTTATGTACATGAGATCGATGAATTTCAATTTATCGACGGTGTTATCGATGCCATGCGGGAATTGAAAACCATGGGATTCGCCCTGGTGGTGGTGACGAACCAGTCCGGTATTGCACGGGGTAAATTTACCGAAGATCAGTTTATGCGCCTAACCGAGTGGATGGATTGGTCGCTGGCCGATCGCGACGTGGAATTGGACGGCATCTATTTCTGCCCGCATCATCCCGACGGCGTGGAAGGGGAATACCGCCAGGATTGCGACTGCCGCAAACCCAAACCCGGCATGCTGCTCGATGCGCAGCAGTTCCTGAATATCGATATGGCGGCCTCCTATATAGTAGGTGATAAGGCCGAAGACATGCTGGCGGGGCAAGCCGCGGGCGTCGGCGCCAAAGTGCTGGTGCGCAGCGGCAAGCCGCTGGACGAAAAGGCCCAGGCCTTGGCGGATTGGGTGATAGACAGTCTTGCGCAACTACCGGCTGCCATTAAACAGCATGCAAAAGGTGCATAACGGTTAGATTTTAACCGGTCGGTTAAAATGACGTTTTTTTTACTTGCCATTTTTCCGTACCCCCCTATAATGCGCCTCCATCGACCGGTAACGTGAGCAGTATCACACTCTACCGGAAACGAGTCAGAAGACAGGCCGAACGGGCTTGACACTGAAAGAGGAAAGCGTAATATACGCCACCTCGCGCCAGACTGATTACAGCGGCGCACTGCTCTTTAACAATTTATCAGACAATCTGTGTGGGCACTCACAAGACCGTATCGAAACACAAAAATACCAAGTCTTGAAGAGTGAACAAACAGTTAATTCATAAGATTAACAGTATGACAATCTTTGAGCATCAAGCTTTTAATTGAAGAGTTTGATCATGGCTCAGATTGAACGCTGGCGGCAGGCCTAACACATGCAAGTCGAGCGGCAGCGGGAAGTAGCTTGCTACTTTGCCGGCGAGCGGCGGACGGGTGAGTAATGTCTGGGGATCTGCCTGATGGTGGGGGATAACTACTGGAAACGGTAGCTAATACCGCATAACGTCGCAAGACCAAAGTGGGGGACCTTCGGGCCTCACGCCATCGGATGAACCCAGATGGGATTAGCTAGTAGGTGAGGTAATGGCTCACCTAGGCGACGATCCCTAGCTGGTCTGAGAGGATGACCAGCCACACTGGAACTGAGACACGGTCCAGACTCCTACGGGAGGCAGCAGTGGGGAATATTGCACAATGGGCGCAAGCCTGATGCAGCCATGCCGCGTGTGTGAAGAAGGCCTTCGGGTTGTAAAGCACTTTCAGCGGGGAGGAAGGCGATAAGGTTAATAACCTTGTTGATTGACGTTACCCGCAGAAGAAGCACCGGCTAACTCCGTGCCAGCAGCCGCGGTAATACGGAGGGTGCGAGCGTTAATCGGAATTACTGGGCGTAAAGCGTACGCAGGCGGTCTGTTAAGTCAGATGTGAAATCCCCGGGCTTAACCCGGGAACTGCATTTGAAACTGGCAGGCTAGAGTCTCGTAGAGGGGGGTAGAATTCCAGGTGTAGCGGTGAAATGCGTAGAGATCTGGAGGAATACCGGTGGCGAAGGCGGCCCCCTGGACGAAGACTGACGCTCAGGTACGAAAGCGTGGGGAGCAAACAGGATTAGATACCCTGGTAGTCCACGCTGTAAACGATGTCGATTTGAAGGTTGTGGCCTTGAGCCGTGGCTTTCGGAGCTAACGCGTTAAATCGACCGCCTGGGGAGTACGGCCGCAAGGTTAAAACTCAAATGAATTGACGGGGGCCCGCACAAGCGGTGGAGCATGTGGTTTAATTCGATGCAACGCGAAGAACCTTACCTACTCTTGACATCCAGAGAAGACTTCAGAGATGAGGTTGTGCCTTCGGGAACTCTGAGACAGGTGCTGCATGGCTGTCGTCAGCTCGTGTTGTGAAATGTTGGGTTAAGTCCCGCAACGAGCGCAACCCTTATCCTTTGTTGCCAGCACGTAATGGTGGGAACTCAAAGGAGACTGCCGGTGACAAACCGGAGGAAGGTGGGGATGACGTCAAGTCATCATGGCCCTTACGAGTAGGGCTACACACGTGCTACAATGGCGCATACAAAGAGAAGCGAACTCGCGAGAGTAAGCGGACCTCACAAAGTGCGTCGTAGTCCGGATTGGAGTCTGCAACTCGACTCCATGAAGTCGGAATCGCTAGTAATCGTGGATCAGAATGCCACGGTGAATACGTTCCCGGGCCTTGTACACACCGCCCGTCACACCATGGGAGTGGGTTGCAAAAGAAGTAGGTAGCTTAACCTTCGGGAGGGCGCTTACCACTTTGTGATTCATGACTGGGGTGAAGTCGTAACAAGGTAACCGTAGGGGAACCTGCGGTTGGATCACCTCCTTACCGAAATAGATACTAGATTGTGTAGTGTCCACACAGATTGTCTGATAACTGTAATGAGCAAACAGCTCGTATGGTTTACACGTGAAGCCCGGCTTCGCACGTGCAAGGCATCGTCCGATGATAGGAGAGCAACGCGATGCGTTGTTCGACTAGAAAGAGGTCGCTTACTTTCATTAATGAAAGTTTCGCCTTACACGGAAAAGCAACGCGGCGCGTTGCAAGCATTTTCCGTGTCCCCTTCGTCTAGTGGCCTAGGACACTGCCCTTTCACGGCGGTAACAGGGGTTCGAACCCCCTAGGGGACGCCATATCCCGCTGTCTATTTCAGAGCACACTCTTATGAGTATGCTGCGAAATACATGCTCTTTAACAATCCGGAACAAGCTGAAAATTTGAAAAAAAACATGCTGAGCAAAATCAGTATGCGATTCTCTCAAAGCAAGCAAACCTAATGATTGCCGTGTCGATGGCAATCTCTGTAGCCCAGGCGAGGGTTTACTCTCACCAGGGTGAGACTGTGCGAACAGTGTCAGGGCAAGGCGCACGGCGCGCAGCCAGCGGAGTGGACTGTATGTCCATGAGCATGGCGAGCACCGCGCAACGATGCCATGGCAGTGTGCAGCCAGTCGCAACACAGACACTTTAGGGTTGTGAGGTTAAGTGAATAAGCGTACACGGTGGATGCCTAGGCAGTCAGAGGCGATGAAGGACGTGCTAATCCGCGAAATGCGCCGGTGAGCTGATATGAAGCGCTATCAGCCGGCGATGTCCGAATGGGGAAACCCAGTGCAATTCGTTGCACTATCATTACGTGAATCCATAGCGTATTGAGGCGAACCGGGGGAACTGAAACATCTCAGTACCCCGAGGAAAAGAAATCAACCGAGATTCCCCTAGTAGCGGCGAGCGAACGGGGAACAGCCCAGAGTCACCATCAGCATTTGCATCAGGAGAACGGTCTGGAAAGTCCGGCAACACAGGGTGATAGCCCCGTATCCGAAGGTGCAAGTGCTGTGAGCTCGATGAGTAGGGCGGGACACGTGATATCCTGTCTGAAGATGGGGGGACCATCCTCCAAGGCTAAATACTCCTGACTGACCGATAGTGAACCAGTACCGTGAGGGAAAGGCGAAAAGAACCCCGGCGAGGGGAGTGAAATAGAACCTGAAACCGTGTACGTACAAGCAGTGGGAGCCTTGATTTATCAGGGTGACTGCGTACCTTTTGTATAATGGGTCAGCGACTTATATTCTGTAGCAAGGTTAACCGAATAGGGGAGCCGTAGGGAAACCGAGTCTTAACTGGGCGTTAAGTTGCAGGGTATAGACCCGAAACCCGGTGATCTAGCCATGGGCAGGTTGAAGGTTGGGTAACACTAACTGGAGGACCGAACCGACTAATGTTGAAAAATTAGCGGATGACTTGTGGCTGGGGGTGAAAGGCCAATCAAACCGGGAGATAGCTGGTTCTCCCCGAAAGCTATTTAGGTAGCGCCTCGTGAATTCATCTTCGGGGGTAGAGCACTGTTTCGGCTAGGGGTCCACCCCGGATTACCAACCCGATGCAAACTGCGAATACCGAAGAATGTTACCACGGGAGACACACGGCGGGTGCTAACGTCCGTCGTGAAGAGGGAAACAACCCAGACCGCCAGCTAAGGTCCCAAAGTCATGGTTAAGTGGGAAACGATGTGGGAAGGCACAGACAGCCAGGATGTTGGCTTAGAAGCAGCCATCATTTAAAGAAAGCGTAATAGCTCACTGGTCGAGTCGGCCTGCGCGGAAGATGTAACGGGGCTAAACCATGCACCGAAGCTGCGGCAGCGATACCTTCGGGTATTGTTGGGTAGGGGAGCGTTCTGTAAGCCTGCGAAGGTGGCCTGTGAGGGCTGCTGGAGGTATCAGAAGTGCGAATGCTGACATAAGTAACGATAAAGCGGGTGAAAAGCCCGCTCGCCGGAAGACCAAGGGTTCCTGTCCAACGTTAATCGGGGCAGGGTGAGTCGACCCCTAAGGCGAGGCCGAAAGGCGTAGTCGATGGGAAACAGGTTAATATTCCTGTACTGGGTGTGACTGCGAAGGGGGGACGGAGAAAGCTAGGTTCGCCGGGCGACGGTTGTCCCGGTTTAAGCGTGAAGGTGGAAAGAGCAGGTAAATCCGCTCTTTTATTCAACACTGAGGCGTGATAACGAGCCACTACGGTGGTGAAGGAATTGATGCTACGCTTCCAGGAAAAGCCTCTAAGCTCCAGGTCACATCGAATCGTACCCCAAACCGACACAGGTGGTCAGGTAGAGAATACCAAGGCGCTTGAGAGAACTCGGGTGAAGGAACTAGGCAAAATGGTGCCGTAACTTCGGGAGAAGGCACGCTGGCATTAGGTGGAGGGACTTGCTCCCCGAGCTGAAGCCAGTCGCAGATACCAGCTGGCTGCAACTGTTTATTAAAAACACAGCACTGTGCAAACACGAAAGTGGACGTATACGGTGTGACGCCTGCCCGGTGCCGGAAGGTTAATTGATGGGGTTATCCGCAAGGAGAAGCTCTTGATCGAAGCCCCGGTAAACGGCGGCCGTAACTATAACGGTCCTAAGGTAGCGAAATTCCTTGTCGGGTAAGTTCCGACCTGCACGAATGGCGTAATGATGGCCAGGCTGTCTCCACCCGAGACTCAGTGAAATTGAACTCGCTGTGAAGATGCAGTGTACCCGCGGCAAGACGGAAAGACCCCGTGAACCTTTACTATAGCTTGACACTGAACATTGAGCCTTGATGTGTAGGATAGGTGGGAGGCTTTGAAGTGTGGACGCCAGTCTGCATGGAGCCAACCTTGAAATACCACCCTTTAATGTTTGATGTTCTAACTCCGGCCCATAATCTGGGTCGAGGACAGTGTCTGGTGGGTAGTTTGACTGGGGCGGTCTCCTCCTAAAGAGTAACGGAGGAGCACGAAGGTTAGCTAATCACGGTCGGACATCGTGAGGTTAGTGCAAAGGCATAAGCTAGCTTGACTGCGAGAGTGACGGCTCGAGCAGGTGCGAAAGCAGGTCTTAGTGATCCGGTGGTTCTGAATGGAAGGGCCATCGCTCAACGGATAAAAGGTACTCCGGGGATAACAGGCTGATACCGCCCAAGAGTTCATATCGACGGCGGTGTTTGGCACCTCGATGTCGGCTCATCACATCCTGGGGCTGAAGTAGGTCCCAAGGGTATGGCTGTTCGCCATTTAAAGTGGTACGCGAGCTGGGTTTAGAACGTCGTGAGACAGTTCGGTCCCTATCTGCCGTGGGCGTTGGAAGATTGAGAGGGGCTGCTCCTAGTACGAGAGGACCGGAGTGGACGCACCACTGGTGTTCGGGTTGTCATGCCAATGGCATTGCCCGGTAGCTACGTGCGGAAGAGATAACCGCTGAAAGCATCTAAGCGGGAAACTTGCCTCGAGATGAGTCTTCCCTGTGGCTTTAAGCCACCTGAAGGGACGTTAAAGACGATGACGTTGATAGGTCGGGTGTGTAAGCGCAGCGATGCGTTGAGCTAACCGATACTAATGACCCGTGAGGCTTAACCTTACAACACCTAAAGTGTTTGACGCGAAGAGAGCGTTGCCCCGAGGGGTGGCGAGAGAATTTTCAGCGAAGTTCCGGATAAACGGACGTGGCATAGAAGGATATGCGGCGGACGGTAACGAATTTGCCTGGCGGCACTAGCGCGGTGGTCCCACCTGACCCCATGCCGAACTCAGCAGTGAAACGCCGTAGCGCCGATGGTAGTGTGGGGTCTCCCCATGCGAGAGTAGGGAACTGCCAGGCATCCAATTGACGAAGCCCTCTGTGAAAACAGAGGGCTTTTTCATGTGCGTAACCCTGGCGGTTCGCTACTCGAGTAAGAGAGTAGCACCCCCGGCAACGCCGGTGGAACGGAGCCGCAGGCGACGGCCCGCAGGGTGCCTGACGCAGTCAGGCATCCACTGCCAGGCATCCCATTGACGAAGCCCTCAAAGAAAACAGAGGGCTTTTTCATGTGCGTAACCCTGGCAGTTCGCTACTCGAGTCAGAGAGCAGGACAACAGGCGGAGCCTGTTGAACGCCGCTTGCGGCGGCCCGCAGGGTGGCCGCCGCAGGCGGACATCAACTGCCAGGCATCCCATTGACGAAGCCCTCAAAGAAAACAGAGGGCTTTTTCATGTGCGTAACCCTGGCGGTTCGCTACTCGAGTAAGAGAGTAGGACCCCCGGCAACGCCGGTGGAACGGAGCCGCAGGCGACGGCCCACGGTGATCTGGAAAGCGCTTAGTTTACCGTGGCGAGGTAATTTGAATGTATAATAGACATTAAACTGACTTCTCAAATCGAATATCACCATCCGCTAAGTATTCCTTAGGGTGCCACCCGAGCTGGCGATAAAAACCGCTGGCGCGGCTGTTGCCGTCTGTTACCAGCCATATTTTTTGATGGTGCTTGAAAAGATAGGTTTCGGCGTTGGCCAGCAGAACGCGGCCTAGTCCAAGCCCTTCAAATTCAGGGCGTATGAACAGGGCAAATACGCTTGCTTCAGCGGTGCAGGCCATAGAAAAACCAGCAGGAATTTGCCCTATCTCGGCAATCCAGACGCAGGGGGAGGCAAGTATCGCGTCCCTGATGGCAACAGCAGTAATTCCCATTTCCGTAAGCCGAGCGCGTGAGATCTGGTTCTCTCTTACGCTTAAGCGAATAGCAAAAATAGTATTGATATCCGTGATCTTGGCCAACCGGACACGTATTTTATCATGATTTTCGCCAGGTAAATTGTCTGGCGTTTCATGTCGCGACATCAATGCCTCCCTGCGGATTAATCCAAATATGAACTTATCATAATAGAAGTCTTAATTTGCGCTCCGCGCAGACGAAAATTGCTGGGAACAGGTCCAGATGCAACGTCTTGGCCTGTTAGCATACAGCAATATCCTCGGTTATTGAGTATACAGTTATTTTAGTTAATCATTTATTGAGATAATACAGACTATAACCCGCCGAAGCCCCCGCCACATCCCAGGCGAAGTCCTTCCAGCTCCAGCCGCTGCCGGCGGCACGGCTGTCGAACGTTTCCTTCAGCGCGCCCAGCGAAAGGGCGAAGGCAAACCCGATATTGCGGCTGCGGGCTGGGGAGGCATTTTGGTGTTCCGCCACCGCGCTACCCGCATAGGCCAGCGTGGCGGAAGAAATAAAATGCGCTGTTTTATCGCGCCCTGTCCAGTTGTCCTGCGCCATATGGGCGCAGGCGCTGCAAAAAATCAGCGGAAGAATAATAACCGTGCGACAAGCGAGATGACTGACGTGATGAAATGGCTGCCTGGGGCTTTTTGACATGGTTGCGTTCCGCTGGTTCAAACCGTCGGCCTGGCGGACACTACGGCATCCCTGAACCGACGGCGCCGGTTTGTCTCCGGCGGGTCCTTTCAAGGAGGCCGCCGGTGGAAAACCGCGATGATGCCGGAATGACATTCCTGTGTGCCTAAGGGCGAATCTATAAAATACGGCTGATAAGGCGATCGATACGGATACGCCGCAGCCGGCGGATCAGCTTGCGTACTTTGACCGGATAGTCGCCGATACCTTGCAACTCGGTATAGTGCGTGACCACTATGGTATGGGTACGGATAAGTTCGAGTTCATGCTCGCGCTGCGCACGCAGTTCGCCCTTCGGGTCGTGGATTAACAGCGCGTTTTCCAGATCCAGGCGCCAGGCGCGGGGATTAAGGTTATTGCCGGTCAATAACTGCCATTCGTCGTCCACCCACATGCCTTTGAGATGATAGGTATTATCACCGTCTTTCCATAACCTGACCACCAGTTGCCCGTTGTCCACATAACGCTGCAACCGTCCGAGAAAACGGCGCAGGTTGATTTCATATAAATAAGGCAAGGCGCCGATAATCTTAAACGGCTGATCTTCGGGAATATAAAAATCATTGGCCGTTTTGTCGCCGACGATGATTTCCACCTGCCTGTTCTGGCGCAGCAGAGAAATGATATTGCGCACCAGCAGCGCCGGCATATTAAAATAGGGGGTGCACAGGGTCAGTTTACTGTCGGCGCACGACATCAAGTGATGAATGGTTTTATTCAGCGGACTTTGCTTGCCTAATCCCACCAGGGGCGTGATGGTCAGTTCGTCATCGCCGGCCGAGCCGTTGCAGGCATAATCGGCATCGCGCAAAGACTGGCGGAACATGCGCGTATCGTTTTTGATTTCAATACTTTTGGGACGATTTGGATTATCCAGCCGGTTGACCGCGGGCGCCGTCAGCAGGTGTCGCTTAATATAACCCAGCATGCACTCGGCAAGCTGAGGGTTGTGGATCAGTTGATAACGATCGTAGCGGTATTTATCCAACTGATGCAGGTAGACATCGTTCAGGCTGGCGCCGCTGTAAATAACGGTATCGTCGATAATGAAGCCTTTGAGATGCAATACGCCCAGGGCTTCGCGGGTATTGACCGGTACGCCGTACACCGGTACCGACGTGCCGGGATGATCCTGCGCCATGCGGCAATACCAGTCGGCGTTGGTGTTTACCGCCGCCGCGCCTATGCGCCCACGCTGCGCGCGATGCCAGTCGACCAGCACACAGATCTCAAGCTCCGGCCGCAGCTCGCGGGCCTGGTAGAGGGCCGAGAGCACAGCCTCGCCACCTTCATCCTGCTCAAGATACAGCGCCACCAGATAAATACGCTTCTTGGCACCCGCAATGGCGTTAAGCAAGGCGATACGGAAATCTTCAGGACTGTACAGCGTTTGTACGTCAGCAACCGTCTGGGGAATTTTGGGCAGTTGTGCAAGGTGTTGTTGGTGTTTGGTACGTCTAAAGTTTGACAACATCACAGTGCGCTTCTTCTCTTGTCATCGTATGGTGGAATGACCATATGCAAAAACACAAATGTGTGGAATCGGCCATAATAACATTACTTTTCTCCATTGTGGCTATGTTTCGCCGCAGGTTGATGCGCGCTTGATGTTAGACCGGGGGTGGTTGCCGGGTTTCGCCCGCAAGCGACAGCGATAGCGCGACAATGCCGTCTTCCAACTGCAGATCGACGGTAAATCCCAGTTTTTTTGCCAGTGAAATCATGCCGTGGTTGCTGGGCATGGTGATGGCGTTCAAGCGTCTGAGCCCGTGATCGCGGGCGTAGGCAATCATTTTTTGCAGCAGCAGGCGGCCTAAGCCCATTTTTTTGAGATCGGACCTGACCAGTACCGAAAATTCGGCCTCGGTATTGTCCGGGTCGGAAAAAACGCGCGTGACGCCGATAATGGTGTTTCCCGCGTCGTTTTGTCTGATCGCGACAAACGCCATTTCTCGATCGTAGTCGATTTGGGTCATATAAGCCAAATCTTCATGGGTAAATTCTGTGATCTCACTGAAGTAACGATAATAAAGATCTTCCGGCGTGACCGCGCCGATAAACTGCTTTAGCAGCGGTTCGTCTTCGGGCAGGATGGGCCTGAACAGGCATTGCTCGCCGTTTTTCAGCGTGACCACCGATTCCAGCGCCTGCGGATAAGGACGGATCGCCAGGCGCGCCTCGGGGTCGCCCGGGCGTTCGGCCAGTTCAAGGCTGACATCCAGCACCGTCATATCGCCGCCGCAGGCCAGCAGCGGATGGATATCCAGATGGACGATTTCCGGGCAGTCAAGCAGCAGGTTGGAGACCTGCACCAACAGGCGGCTTAACGCGACAATATCCAGCGAATAGAGCGGACTATGGGTGCGGATAGCGCCTTTTTTCAGGCCCTGGCGCACCATATTCTGCGCCAGCGTCATATTAAGCGGCGGCAGGGCTACCGCCGTTTGGTCGGCCTGTCGCCATTCATGCCCGCTTTCACCCAGCAGGATTAGCGGGCCGAACACCGGATCCTGTTCGACCAGGATGCGCAGTTCCTGGGTGCCGGCCCGGCTGGCCATGCTTTGTACCAACATGCCCTCGATGCGCGCCTGAGGAAAGGTTTGCGCCACGCGTTCCGCCATGGCGTTGGCCGCCTGGGCCACTTCCTGCGCATTGCGCAGCGACAGCATCACGCCCTGGACCTCGGATTTATGGGGGATGTCCGGCGAGCGCAGCTTCAGCGCCACAGGGTAACCAATACGGTCGGCAACGGCGACGGCCTCGGCGGTGTCGCCGGCGATCCAGGTGGGCAGGGTGGTTAAGCCATAAGCCTCGATAATGGGGCGCACCTCGTGGGTCGCCAGCCGGGTAATGCCCTGTTCCAACGCCTGGCGGATCAGGGCGTGCGCCTGGGCGGTATCCACCGTCAGGCCGACCGGCAGGGCCGGTGTTTCCATCAATTGCTTTTGATTGCGCCGGTATTCCGCCATATGCATAAAAGCGGTGACCACGCCTTCAGGGGTGCGATAGGTGGGTAGCCCCGCCTCCGTGAACAGGCGTCTGGCCTCCCGGGAGGAAAATTCGCCGCTCCAGTTGGTCAGCAGGGTGACCTGCCGGCCACGGGGGTGAAGCTTGGCCAGCTCGATAACCTGCTGCGCCGTCTCGCTGCTGGGGGCGGCGGCGCTGGGGGCGTGGATAATCAGCAGCGCGTCGTAGTCGGTGCTGTCAAGCAGCGCCGTCAGGGCGGCGCGATAGCGGGCCGGAGTGGCGTCGTCCGCCAAATCAAGCGGGTTGGCGGCGGGCAGGCCCTCCGGCAATACCGCCTGCAGGGCCTGACGGGTCGCGGTGCTCAACGTCGCCAGCTTGCCATGACGGCTGAGCAGCTCATCCAGCGCCAGGGCGGCCGGGGCAATGCCGTTGCTGACGATCATCAGCCGTTCACCGCGCAACGGGCGCATATGGCTTAGGGTTTCCACCGCTGAAAATAATTCGTGGGTATCTCGCACCCGCAGCAGCCCGGCACGCTGGATTGCGGCGTCGTAGGCGGCATCCCTTCCCTGGGGATAGTTCAACAGGCGCTGCGCCTGCGGGCTGCGCCCGCTTTTGATGACCAGTATAGGCTTGTTGCGCGCGGCGCCCCGGGCGGCCGACAGAAAGCGCCTGGCGTCGCTGAGGTGCTCCAGGTGCAGTAAAATGGCGCTGGTTTTGCCGTCGCGCGCCAGGAAATCAAGCACATCGTCCACATCGATATCGATACTGTCGCCGAGCGCGATAAAATAGGAAAACCCGATTTCGCGCTGCTGCGCCCAGTCCAGCACGGTATTGGATACCGCGGCGGACTGGGAGATAAATGCCAGCTTGCCTTTATGGATGGGCACCGGGGAAAAACTGGCGTTCAATCCTTGCCACGGCGCCAGTACCCCCAGGCTGTTCGGCCCGAGCAGACGCATGCCGTGACGGGCGGCGCAGGCTTTCAGCTCGGTAAACTGGGCCGGTGGCGCGGAGAGGATAATCGCCGTTTTGCAACCCAGCCTGCCGAGGTCGTCGAGCAAACCGGGATTGCGGCTGGCGCGGGTGCACAGGATCGCCAGGTCCGGCGCCAGGGGCAGGCTCGCCACGTCCGGATAGCTTAAAACGCCGCAAACCGCGGGATAGCGCGGCGTTACCGGCAATATCGGGCCGCCGAACCCGCCGTTCAGCAGATTACGCATCATCAGGTTCCCGGCCCGGCCCGGTTTGTCGGACGCCCCCAGCACGGCGATGGATTTTGGTCTTAGCAGCGCTTCCAAACCTCGTTGACTCATCGGTGGTCTCCTATCCAGCCGCATCCGACAAGTGTAAGCGCATTAAGGCCGGGGTGTTGTGATGGCGGAAGATATTTGCGCGGTGTTATGGTGCGATTTACCCAATAGGTAGCGGCTGCGAAACAGCGCAAAATGCGCGCCCAGGCGATCCGCCGCCGCCGCGTCCCCCGTCTGGCGCAGCAGGGTGGCGGCCACCTCGGCGGTGCAGTGGTGGCCTTCGCCGTGCGCTTCCCGCAGACGATAGGCGGAGACGGTAGCCAGGTTAAGGGATAATATCGGAAAATCCGCCAAATAGGGGCTTTTGCGAAACATCTTGCCGGCCTCGGACCAGGTGCCGTCAAGCAGAATAAACAACGGCGGCTTGCCGCAGGCATCGATTTGCGGCACCACGCGCCGGTCCGGGGCGACGTTGTGCGCCGGGAATACCACATAAGGCTGGCGGGCGGGGTCGGCAATAGCCGATAGCAGTGCCGTATCCGGCTCGGTGCGCGACCAGAGAAAAGCCTGGGTATCCGGCAAGATATCGGCGATCAGGCGTCCGGTATTGCTGGGTTTCAGGGGCTCGGAGTCAAACATGATCAGGCAGAAACGGCTGACCGACGTCATGGGGATAATGCGATCGCACAGGCAAACGGGCTGCGGCAGCAGGCAGTGTTCGCAGCGCACGACCCGGCAACCGCGCGCGCGGTACGGCCGGGTGGCGCGATCGAGACGATATTGGCGTAGCGCCAGCACGGCGTTGTTTGTCATGGGAAGCCCGCAAGAAAAGAGAGAGTTTACCGGAGCGGGCGGGGAAAGCGGACAACTATTTACCGACGGAGCTGTCGGGAAACGCAGTGTCGCGGCGCGCCGGGCCACCCGCCGCCACAGCATGTGCGGGTGGCCCGGCGGCGGCCGCTTAAGACGGGCTCGGAATGGACAGGCCTTCGTCCAGCCACTCTTCAAACGGCCCTTTGGGCATAGCGCCGTGCAGCGAATCCACCATTTTACCGTGCCTGAACACCATGATGGTGGGAATGCTGCGGATGCCGAAACGGGTGCTTAACTGGGGCTCCGCTTCGGTATTCACCTTCAGGAAACGTACCGAGCCGCGGCGCTCCGCGGCAACCGCCTCGAAAATCGGCGCGAAGCCGACGCAGGGGCCGCACCAGGGCGCCCAGAAGTCGACCACCACCGGCAGATCGTCTTGCAGCAGCTTATCGAGGGAGTCGGTGGTGGCATGCACCACTTTGCCGTCCAGCAGCGCCTCGCCGCAACGGCCGCATTTCGCGCCGTCGTTGACCTTCTGTTCCGGCAGCCGGTTGGTGGCCAGACAGGATGCACATACTGTATTCATACAATTGCCTCTTATGGGTGGAGGTTAAACCGGCAACAGGGCGGCCGGGCGATGAGATCCACGCTTTATCGAAATGATGTTCTGAAGTATGGTGAAAGAAATGTGAAGGTACAAAATGATTTATCCGATGGCTTCGATAGTTGCTGGCTTTTACCTCTACCCGGTAGCTAAAAAAGACAAGATCAGGTAATCTTCGCGCCCAGCATATGGGTGGAGAGACAAATGAGCGATTCATTAAAGGGTAAAAACGGCAAGGTCCGTGTTATGTACGTGCGCAAAGAAGAAGAAGAGCAGCCTCGTCGTCCTTCTCGTCCACCCCAGCCGGGCCGCGATGCGCCCCGGGGCGATGCCCGCCGCGGCGACGCACCCCGCGGTGATGCCCGCCGTGGTGACGCGCCCCGCGGTGATGCCCGCCGCGGCGACGCGCCCCGCGGTGATGCCCGTCGCGGCGACGCGCCCCGGGGTGACGCCCGTCGTGGTGACGCGCCCCGCGGTGATGCCCGTCGCGGCGACGCGCCCCGCAGGGACAGACCGTCCACCGCGCCGGACTCCCCCTGGAAGACCCTGTACCAAAACGATGAGACCCCCGCGGTGGCCGATCACGGCGGCATCAGCGGTAAAAGCCTGATCGACCCCGAACAGCTGCGGCGCCAGCGGGCGGAAGAAACCCGGGTTTACGGCGAAAATGCCTGCCAGGCCTTATTCAAAAGCCGTCCCGATTCCATCGTGCGCGCCTGGTTCGTGCAATCCGTTACGCCGCGATTTCGCGACGCCCTGCGCTGGATGGCCGCCAATCGCAAAGCCTACCATGTGGTGGAAGAGGACGAGCTGGCGCTGGCATCCGGCACCGATCATCACGGCGGCGTCTGTTTCCTGATTAAAAAGCGCATCGGCCTGGATGCCGTTACCTATCTTGATAAAGCCCTGGATAAAGATTGCGTGCTGGCGCTTGAGGATGTCTCCAATCCCCATAACCTCGGCGCAATGTTGCGCAGCTGCGCGCATTTTGGCGTGAAAGGCGTCATGACCACCGACAGCGCGGCGCTGGAGTCCGGCGCCGCGGTACGTACCGCCGAAGGTGGCGCGGAGCATATCAGCGCCATACATACCGATGATTTATTCGGCGATTTGGACCGTTTCCGCCAGGCGGGTTATACCATCGTCACCACCTCGAGCCACAAAGGCGCGTCGCTTGGCCGGGTCAATATGCCGGCGAAGATGGTGCTGGTGATAGGCCAGGAGCGGGCAGGGTTGTCCGACGCCATCGTGGAACAGGCGGATCTGGCGATTTCCATCGGCGGTACCGGGCGGGTGGAAAGCCTGAACGTGTCGGTGGCTACCGGCATACTGCTGGCGGAGTGGTGGCGGCAAAACCACGCTTGAGTGTGCGGCGGGTTTGCCGGGCAAAAAGAATAACGCGTAGCGCGCAGGGACAAAAACGCCGCACTCATTGACGCGCAGGGAGGCTCACAGGGAAGTGAGCCATAATCGCGCGCGCAGGTCAGGCTATTTCGTCTTCGACAATTAATTCGTCCAGTTTGGTCAGCAGC
Source organism: Sodalis sp. C49 (assembly GCF_046352915.1). NCBI lineage: Bacteria > Pseudomonadati > Pseudomonadota > Gammaproteobacteria > Enterobacterales > Bruguierivoracaceae > Sodalis > Sodalis sp. C49. The sequence continues at coordinate 4,800,856 of NZ_CP163303.1, forward strand.
TTGCGCGTGAGCGTTTCAAGCTGCTTCTGCTCGTCGGTATTGAGGGTAGACCAGAGCGTTACCAGGCACTTATGCTGCGGCGGCAAGAGATTATTAAGAAAGTTTTCGCCGGCGTCGGTCAGCTGCAAATGCAGGCAGCGGCGATCGTTCTCACTCTCTTTACGCACAATCCAGCCCCGTTTTTCCAGCTCATCCGCGATGCGGGTGGCGTTGGTGCGCGACGATCCCAGGGCGGAACTGAGTTCAGAGGGCTGGATACTGTGATTTTCCTGGGACTCCAGGGTCAGCAGGGCCATAAACAACGTTTCATTGATGCCCTGGGCTTTCAGCATGCGGTTTCTGTTTTCCAGCAATTTACCCTGCATATGCATGCATAGCCGGGTCAGCAGGATTTCCTGGTAGGGAAACTCGGGACGCTGCTTAGCGCGTTGCGCCAACATTTGCTCAATGGGGGTGAAGGAACTGTCCATGATGATTTATGCCTCATTAGTTTCTATGGATATAATAACTAATGTAATCACTCAAGTAAATATTGTCGTCCTGAAAAGTTTAGAGAGCTATAGATTAGGGCATGACTAATTTATATACCAAGCCAAAGCACAGCGCCCCGGCCAGGGTGGCGATGACGATGCTGCGGGTGCGGTAAAAACAGGCCGCCAATACCGCGAAACCCGCCAGGGTAGGCAGTAGTTTCGCCGGCGCGCGCAGCACCTCCGGCACACTGGAGACCACCAGTAGCGCGCATATGGAGGCCAAACCTATGCCGTCCAAAAGACGTCCGGCCCAGGCGCCGGCGGGGCCGGCTGATTTACGCCCGCCGCCAAAACGCAGCGGCAGGTAACGGAACAGATAATTCGCCGCGCCGACCACCAAACCGATGATAATCACGCTGGTATGCATTTATTTTTCCTCCCTGGCGGCGCGCGCCGGGCCCAGCAAGGCCCCCAGGCATCCGCCGCCGATGCCGGCCAGGATCGCCATCGGAATCGATAGCAGCAGCAGCCCGGCCAGCGCGCCGGCCAGCGCCGCGGCCAATACCAGGCTTTGCCGGCGCTGAAATGACGCCAACAGGAAACTGAGGAACAGCGCCGGCAGCATGAAGGACAGCGCGGCCTCAACCGCCGGATAGTCGTTCAGCGGGCCGTTGCCCGACAGCGCGCCGACGGCGGTGCCGACGACCCAGGATAGCCACGAACAGACCGCGACGCTTATCATCCAGCGTTCCGACCAGCGGCGGTTATCCTTAATCAGTTTGGCGATGGCCGCGGCAAACACCTCATCGGTCAGGCCGAAGGCCCATAGCGCCGTGGCGCGCCGCGACAGGGCGCCGGGAATACGGTGACGCAGCGCCGGGCCGTACAGCAGATGGCGCACATCCATGGCCATGACGGTCAACGCCGCGACCCACAGCGATATCCCGGCGCTGAGCAGGGTGGTTATCACGAACTGGCTGGCGCCGGCATAGATAACGCAGGAAATGAAGAGGCTTTCGAGCGGCGTAAAGCCCAGCTTCACCGCGTTCAGGCCAAAAGCGAACGCCACCGGCAGGTAGCCGATGACGATGGGCAGGCTGTCCTTGATGCCCTCGCGAAAGGTGGCCGGCGTCCCTGGGGCCGCCGGCAGGTGATCCTGGCTTGCGTCCATGTGCGTATCTCCCATGGCGACACTTCCGGCGACTATCGCCCGCCGGAACGCCGCGACAGTCATCCCGCCGTGCGACGCCCTCAGGCGGCCGCTACGCCGCTGTCCTCATGATGCTGGCCACGCCACCATAACAGCAGGTTGAGCACGCCCAGCGCCCCGCCGGCGGCGCATACGCCGGTCCAGCCGGCCATCTGGTAGGCCGAGGCGGAAATCAGCGAGCCCAGGGCGCCGCCGATAAAATAGCTGGTCATATAGCCGGAGGTGAGACGGTTACGCGCTTGCGGCATGCGGCGGTAAATGACGCTCTGGTTGGTGATATGCACGCCCTGCACCGCCAGATCCAGCACGACGATGCCGGCGATAAGCGCCATCACCTGATGCTGGCCGTACCAGATAAAGGCCCAGGAGACCAGGAGCAGCAGCAGGCCATAGCGGGTGGTGATTTTTGCCTTGCCCCGGTCGGCCAGATGCCCGGCCCTGGATGCGGCCAGGGCGCCGGCGGCGCCCGCCAGGCCGAACAGGCCGATTTTAGCCTCGGAGTAAAAAAACGGCGGCGCGGCCAGCAGGAACGCCATGGAAGTCCACAGGTTGCTGAAGCTGGCAAAGGTCACGCAGCCTATCAGCGCGCGGGTGCGCAGCACCGGCGTGGTGACATACATGCGCAGGATGGAGGCCAGCAGCTGCGGGTAATTCAGATCGGAATACTGTTTATAACGCGGCAGGGCGAACCACAGTATCAGCGCCATGACCACCATCAGCGCGCTGGCGAACCAGTACACGGTGCGCCAGCCGCCGAAGCTTGCCAGGGCGCCGGCGACGGTACGCGCCAGCAGGATACCCAGCAGCAGACCGGTCATGATCATACCGACCACTTTGCCCCGCTTCGCCGGATCGGCAAGCGTCGCCGCCAGCGGCACCAGGATCTGCGCCACTACCGAGAATAGACCGGTCAGCGCCGTGCCGGCTATCATCAGCCACAGGCTGCCGGCCGAGGCGGTGACCAGCATACCGGCGGCGGCCAGCAGCGTCATGACCACTATCATGCCGCGCCGTTCGAACTTATCCCCCAGCGGCACGATAAACATCAGGCCGCAGGCATAACCCAACTGGGCGGCGGTGACGATAAACCCGGCCTGGTTCACCGACAGGTGATACGACTGGGCAATGGTGTCCAGCAGGGGTTGCGCGTAATAATTACTCGCGACCGACAATCCGGTGGCGATAGCCATGATAATAATCAGCGCCGGACTTAAACTTGGGTGATCTGTTTTTGTTTTCATTGGTGAGTCTGTTTACCAATCGGGGGGCTATTATTCCCCATAAGCGCCAAAAAAACGAGGGGCGAATGCCCCCCGTCGGTTAACGTGACCTGTTTTCGCGCCATAAACGGGCGCGAAGACGCCGTATCATTTAGCGGCGGCGGCCGTGGCGGCGCTTATCCAGCCGTCGAATAGCGCCTGGTGCGCGGCAATCCAGCCGTTGGCGTGGCGTTCGATATCCGCCTCCGAGGCCTGGCCCTCATGCATACGCAGGTTCTGCGCGTTCACATCGCTAATGGGCAGACGCATGATGGCGAACAGTTTCGCCGCCGCGGGATTGGCCTTGGCCCACTCTTTATTGGCGACGATACGCATGGTGTTTACCGGGAAGCCATAGTCGGCGCCGTTGGGCAGTTTGGTACTGATGTCCTTCTGCTTGCCGGGCAGGGAAGAGAACGGCACCTGCAGCCATACCACGTCCCGGCCCGGAACCAGCACGTCGCTGACCCAATAGGGCGTCCAGGTATAATACAGGATCGGCTTGCCTTCCTTGAAGCGCGCCATGGTGTCGGCAATGATGGCCGCGTAGTTGCCCTGGTTGTGCTCCACGGTATCGGCCAGGCCGTAGGCCTGGATCTGGTGGTTGATCACCGCCTCGCAGCCCCAGCCTGGGGTGCAGCCGGTCAAATCGGCCTTGCCGTCGCCGTTGGCGTCGAACAGTTTAGCCAGCTTGGGATCCTTAAGCTGATCGATGGTTTTGATATGGTATTGATCGGCGGTCTTTTTATCGATCAGGTAGCCCTGGGCCGCGCCCTCGACATAGTTGCCCTGGCGATAGAACCTGGCGTCGCCGCCGGCCGCCTGATACTGGTCCGCGTGCAGGGGATCCCAGTTAACCGCCATAAAGGTAGCGTCGCCGGAGGCGATGGAAGTATAGGCGACGTTATAATCCACCTCACGGCTCGATTTGACATCGTAGCCCAGCTTTTCCAGCGCTTTGTTGACCAGCAGCGTTTGGAACGTCTCTTCGGATATCGTGCTTTGCAGGGGCTGCACCTGCACGCCCTTGCCCGGCAGATCGGCGGCAAAAGAGAGTGGCGCGACAAGCGCCGCGGTGAGCGCTAACGCCCAGATTCCGGTGTGATGCATGGAATATCCTTCTCGTTGATTTTCATCATGTATTTTAACTGTCAGACGCCGGGGGCGGGGAGCCCGCGCCCGGCAAAGGGTCAGGCTTTTTTGGCAAACGGGCGGGTGAACAGGCCCAGGGGACCGGCGGCGTACCAGCGGCGGTTGCCGCGGCTGCGGCTGTCGCGTCCCAGGGATTGCGTCAGACGATCGAGGATTATGGCCAGTATCACGATGCCGACCCCGCCGATGGTGGCAAGCCCCATATCCAGGCGGCCGATGCCCCGCAGGACCATCTGGCCCAGGCCGCCGACGGCAATCATCGAGGCGATGACCACCATCGAGAGCGCCAGCATCAGCGTCTGGTTAATCCCGGCCATGATGGTCGGCATCGCCAGCGGCAACTGCACTTTGAACAGCAACTGGCCGGGGCTGGCGCCGAACGATTCGGCGGCTTCTATCAGGTCTTCCGGCACCTGTTTGATACCCAGGATGGTCAGGCGCACCACCGGCGGCAGGGCGAAGATAATGGTCACCACCACCCCCGGCACATTGCCGATGCCGAACAGCATGACGATGGGCACCAGGTAGACGAACGCCGGCGTGGTCTGCATGGCGTCCAGCAATGGGCGGATGATTTTGGCCGCGCCATCGCTGCGCGCCAGCCAAATGCCCAGCGGCAGGCCTATCACCACGCAGAAAAACAGCGAGGTGAGCACCAGCGCCAGCGTGACCATGGCCTGCGCCCAGGCGCCGATGGCGCCGATAATCGCCAGCGAGACCAGGGTGGCGATGCCCATGCCCAGGCTCGACATCTGCCAGGCCAGCAGGGCGAACACCAGGATGGCCACCGGGGCGGGCATGCCCAGCAGCAGATGCTGGAAGCCGCCGAGGATGATATCCACCGGCACGCGGATACCCTGGAACAACGGCCGGAAATGCAGCACCACCCAATCGATGCCGTGGGTGACCCAGGTATCGAGCGGGATCAGGGTAGTGTGAAACGGATCCAGCAGATTAAAATGCTCAGGCGCGGGAGCCGGCCCGCTGTTGAGCCAGTCGGCGCCCTGCTGGGCGGTGTGCGCCCCGGCGCCGTCGGCGGGAGGCGTGGCGGTATTGCCCCAGGCGTCGGCGGCGCTGCCCGCTCCGTTGGCGGGGGCGGTCTGCGCGACGGCGTCATGCTGCTGCGCGGCGGCCCCGCCCCAGGGATCGGCGGACTGCTGCGCGGCGGCCCCGCCCCAGGGATCGGCGGACTGCGGCGCGGCGGACTGGGCCTGGCTGGCGTCGGCTGCGGGCGCGGCCTGCGCGCCGCCCCATGGATCGGTGGTTGGCTTACTCATTGGTCGCCCCTTCTTTGTCTAATGCCTGTAGCAACATGCCCTTGGAAATAATGCCGATATATTGATTCTCCTCGCCGACCACCGGTACGGCGCAAGGCGCCTGGGCGACGGTGGAGATGAGCTCGCTGAGCGGCATATCTCCCGGCACGGGCACGGGGCTCTCGAGCAGCGCCTGTTCCAGGGGAAGATTGGCCGCAAGGGCGGCTTTCAGCGAATCGATGGACACCACGCCGATAAATTTCTGGCCGCGCTCCAGGACATAACCGAAATCGCGGTCTTCATCCTGCAGCAGCTTAAGGGCGGAGCGGGGGCCGAACCCCGGCGTCTTGCGGATAAGCGTTACCGGACGACGGCGCGCGATATCCTTGGCGCTGAAAACATGGCTGACGTCTACGCCGCGAAAGAACGTGCGCACATAGTCGTTGGCCGGATTGTTGAGAATTTCATCCGGCGTGCCCACCTGCACCACCACGCCGCCCTGCATGATGGCGATGCGGTCGCCGATGCGCATCGCTTCGTCGAGATCATGGGAGATAAATACGATGGTGCGCTGATGGCGGGATTGCAGCTTCACCAATTCGTCCTGCATTTCGGCGCGGATTAACGGGTCGAGCGCCGAAAAAGCCTCATCCATCAGCAGGATATCGGGGTCGTTCGCCAGCGCCCGCGCCAGGCCGACGCGTTGGCGCATGCCGCCCGACAGCTCGTCGGGCCAGGACAACGCATGCTTATCCAGCCCCACCTGCGTCAAGGCTTCCAGCGCCTTGGCGTGGCGTTCCTGCGCCGGTATGCCGGCCAGCATCATGCCAAACGCGGTATTGTCCAGCACGTTCAGATGCGGCATCAGCGCAAAGGACTGGAACACCATGCTGATTTTTTTACGCCGCACCTCGCGCAGGGCGTTGTCGGATATCCGGGCGATATCGACGCCGTCGATCAGCACCTCGCCGCGGGTCGGTTCTATCAGACGATTGAGAAGGCGTACCATGGTGGATTTACCGGAACCGGATAATCCCATGATGACGAATATCTCGCCTTCTTCAATGGCCAGACTGGCATCTTTTACGCCCACCGTCAGACCGGTCTTGGCGAATAGGGTATCCTTATCGTGCCCTGCCTGAATCAGCTTAAATGCCCGTTCGGGATGTTCGCCGAATATTTTATAGAGGTTTTTTACTTCAAGTTTAACAGCCATGCAATTATCAAGTTCCCGTATGGTTTTCTAATATATTTAAGGGTCCTGCCAATATAAAAACGCTGTATACCCTAACATACTGAGCATTTGAGACAACCCCCAAGGCCTTATCCAGTTGAATATCCCGTCCTTGAGCCGCTATCGTTTCAGCCATTTCGGCTAAACGTGACAAGGGCTTAGGGAAATAAACAGTCTTGCGAATTTTTTTAATGCACAGGCACGGTTTTGGCGTGAATTTCATGCGTCAAGGGCTAAGAGTGAATAATTTTACGGCAGAAAAGACGATAGGTCGTGTGGGGCAGGTGATACGCAGGGAACCGCGGGGATGAACCCTGGATATATAATTCCCTCCCATGGGAGGGAAACAATTAAATCGGGATGGCGGAATTTATAATAAATAACGGCATGGGTAAGCCGTTATCAGCGGAAATAGTCTCTTACCGGGCGCGGAAAAATAGCTCCTGCGCGCCGGGGAGATTAAAAGGCCCAGTCCTCGTCCTCGGTATTGACCGCGCGGCCCATCACATAAGACGACCCGGAACCGGAGAAAAAATCGTGGTTTTCGTCGGCGTTGGGCGACAGCGCGGATAGGATTTCCGGATTGACGTTGGTCATCGATGCCGGGAATAATGCTTCATAACCCAGGTTCATCAAGGCTTTATTGGCATTGTAATGCAAAAATGCCGTAACGTCCGCTGTCCAGCCGACCCCGTCATACAGCTGCGCGCTGTAAAGCAGTTCGTTCTCATACAGGTCCTGCAGCAGGTCGTAGGTAAAGGTCTTGATCTGCTCGCGCCGCTCGGGCGTGGCCCGTTCCAGCGCACGCTGGAATTTATAGCCGATATAATAACCGTGCACCGCTTCATCACGGATAATTAACCGGATCAGGTCGGCGGTATTAGTGAGTTTTGCCCGGCTGGAATAATACATCGGCAGGTAAAAACCGGAATAAAATAGAAAGGACTCCAGAAAGACGCTGGCGACTTTTTTCGTCAGCGGATCGTCATGGCGGTAATGACGCAGAATAATGGCCGCTTTATTTTGCAAGGCTTCGTTCTGCTCGCTCCAGCGGTATGCCGCATCCACCTCCGGCATGGCGCACAGCGTGGAAAATATCGAACTGTAGGAGCGCGCATGCACCGCCTCCATAAAGCTGATATTGGAGAATACCGCTTCCTCGTGCGGCGTTACCGCATCGGCCATTAATGCCGGCGCGCCGACGGTATTTTGCACTGTATCCAGCAATGTCAGCCCGGTAAATACCCGGATGGTCAGTTCCTGTTCCTGCGCGGATAATGTCGACCACGAGGGGATATCATTGGACAGCGGTAATTTTTCCGGCAGCCAGAAATTCGCGGTCAGGCGGTTCCACACCTCCAGATCCTTATCGTCTTCAATCCGGTTCCAGTTTACCGCCTGGACGCGGGAGATCGGTTGAGCGGTGGTCATGGTGATAGTCTCCTTTACCGTTACAGCGCGCACGAGACGCAGCCGGCGACTTCAGTGCCTTCCAGCGCCAACTGGCGGATACGGATGTAGTACAGCGTCTTGATGCCTTTTTTCCAGGCGTAGATTTGCGCCTTGTTGATATCGCGGGTAGTGGCGGTATCCCGGAAAAACAGCGTCAGCGACAGGCCCTGATCGACATGGCGCGTGGCGGCGGCGTAGGTATCGATGATTTTTTCCGGCCCGATTTCATATGCGTCCTGGTAATAGTGCAGGTTATCGTTGTCCATAAAGGGCGCCGGATAATAGACCCGGCCGGTTTTACCCTCTTTGCGGATCTCGATGCGCGAGACAATCGGATGGATGCTGGATGTGGAATGATTGATATAGGAAATGGAGCCGGTCGGCGGCACCGCCTGCAGGTTCTGGTTGTAGAGTCCATGCGCCATCACCGACGCGCGCAGCGCCAGCCAATCCTCGCGGGTGGGCAGGGCGATGCCGGCCCGGGCGAACAGCGCCCGCACCCGTTCGGTTTTAGGCCGCCATTGCCGTTCGACATAGGGCGTAAAGTAGTCTCCGCTGGCATAACGGGAGTCGGCAAAACCCGCGAAGGTCACGCCCCGTTCGATGGCCAGGCGGTTTGACGCCCGCACCGCATGGTAGGTGACGGCGTAAAAGTACATATCGGTAAAATCCACGCCTTCCTCCGAGCCGTAGTAAATATGCTCGCGCGCCAGAAAGCCGTGCAGGTTCATTTGCCCAAGGCCGATGGCATGGGAGGCGTCGTTGCCTTTGACGATGGAGGGCACAGAATTTATCCGGCTCATGTCGGATACGGCGGTCAGGGCGCGCACGGCGGTTTCCACCGTATTGCCCAGATCCGGTTCGTCCATGGCGCGGGCGATATTCAGCGAGCCCAGGTTGCAGGAGATATCATGGCCGACCTGCCGGTAGCTGAGATCCTCGTTATATTCAGTCGCGCTGTTGACCTGCAGGATCTCCGAGCACAGATTGCTCATATTGATGCGGCCTTTGATGGGATTGGCGCGGTTTACCGTATCCTCGAACACCATATAGGGATAACCCGACTCAAACTGGATTTCCGCCAGCGTCTGGAAAAACTGCCGGGCGTCGATGCTGGTCTTGCGGATGCGGGGGTCGGCCGCCATCTCATGGTATTTTTCACTGATGCTGAGTTGCGAAAAAGGCTGGCCGTAAATCCGCTCGACGTCGTAGGGCGAGAACAGGTACATCGGCTTATTGTCGCGCGCCAGCTCGAAGGTGACATCCGGAATGACCACGCCCAGCGACAGGGTTTTGATACGGATTTTTTCATCGGCGTTTTCCCGTTTGGTATCGAGAAAACGCATGATGTCCGGATGATGGGCATGCAGGTAGACGGCGCCGGCGCCCTGGCGCGCGCCAAGCTGGTTGGCGTAGGAAAAGGCGTCCTCCAGCATTTTCATCACCGGAATAACGCCGGACGACTGGTTTTCGATACGCTTGATCGGCGCCCCGGCCTCGCGCAGGTTGGTGAGCATAAAGGCTACGCCGCCGCCGCGTTTGGACAACTGCAGCGCCGCGTTGACCGAGCGGCCGATGGATTCCATATTATCCTCGATGCGCAGCAGGAAACAGGAGACATACTCCCCGCGTTGCTGTTTGCCGCAGTTGAGAAAGGTGGGGGTCGCGGGCTGGAAACGTCCCGACAGCATTTCATCCACCAGCCTGGACGCCAGGGCGCCGTCGCCGGCGGCAAGCGTCAGCGCCACCATGCATACCCGGTCCTCGAAGCGCTCCAGATACTGTTTGCCGTCAAATGATTTCAGGGTATAGCTGGTATAGAATTTCAGCGCGCCCATAAACGTCTGGAAACGGAACTGGCGCGCGTCGGCCTGCCGGAACAAGGCCTCCAGGGTGTCCTGGGAGTAGGGGGCCAGTACCTGCGCCTCGTAGTAACCCTCATCCACCAGATAGCGCAGCCGGGCGGCCAGGGAGGGAAACCGCCGGGTGTTGGGCACCACGTGCTGCTCGAAATAGCGCTCGACGGCCTGCCGGTCCTTATCGAACTGAATATTGCCGTGCTCGTCATAGAGATTGAGCATGGCGTTCAGGGCATGATAATCCGCCAGCGCCGGACCGGGTTGAGTGATGTTCAGTTCTGCTGTTGCCAAAATGTGGTTACTCCCATACGTACCCGCGCCACGTCTTCCGCCGTACCCAATAGCTCAATGCGATCAAGGAACGGCACCTGGCATTTCCTGGCGATAATATCGCCCGCCAGACAGAAGGCTGCGCCAAAGTTACGGTTACCGGCACCGATGACGCCGCGGAGCCAGGAACGGTTAGTTGCATCGTTAAGAAAGCGGACGGCCTGGGGCGGCACGGCGCCGTGCTGGCTGCCGCCGCCATAGCTCGGCACTATCAGAATATAGGGCCGGTCCACCTGCAGTTTCTGGCTGGTCGCCAGGGGAATGCGCAGCGCCGGCAGCGTTAACTTGCCGACAAACCGATGCGTATTTTCCGAGCTGCTGGAAAAGTACACCAGCAGCGGTTGCGCAGATAACATGATGGCTCACGACGCCAGGGCGGTGGCGGCAAGCAGGTTGATTTTATCCGGCCTGAAGCCGCTCCAGTGCTCGCTGGGCGTCTGCACCACCGGAACCTGCTGATACCCCAACGATTTCACATGGGCCAGCGCCTGGCCGTCTGCCACCAGATCCACTAACCGATAGCTGATGCCTTTTCTGTCCAGCGCGCGGCAGGTGGCGTGACATTGGACGCAATCCGGTTTAGTGTAAATAGTAATAGTCATGATTCGCATTCCCCTTACGCGTTAACATTATAGTGGTAATATCGCCCAGGCGGTGCTAGCCGGTAGGGTGGCTTGCCTGAAACTAATACTATATGTAGATATTATTTTTATCAACCACACAATATATGGGATGATGCGACAATTTTTCACTGAGGTCGGGGGAACAGGCGACAAAAAAGCCCGCGCTCCTTGGGGAGCGCGGGCTGCGGTACTGCAAAGGATACGGCTGGCGGTGCAAGAAAATAGTGATGTCTTGAAAATCACCCGGCACGGTTACCAGGTAGGAGGTCCTGCATCACCCCCGCGTCTCTTATTGCCCATCGGCCTTAACGGCGCGAGAGCAACACGCCGAGCACGATACCGACCGCGGTAGTGATGCCAAGGCTCTGCCACGGTTTCTCGACCACGTAATTTTTGGTCTGGACCGCGGTGTCGCGGGCGTACTGTCCGATACGGCTGGTGCCGCCGGCGCGCGCGCGCGCGTCTTTCAAGACGTCTTTAGCTTTACTGCGCAGCGCGTCCAGCTGTTCTTTGGTGGTTTTTTCAGACGTACTAAGCAATTCATCCAGTGTATCGGCTAACAGAGAAACATCGTCTTTAATATCTCTTTGCAGATCATTTTTTTCAGCTTTCGTAAACATTTGTTTCTCCCTTTTGGCTAATGATAGTTTAACTGTAGACTATCCACGCCATTCCTGCCGCGGCGGTAAGGCCGCCTGCCGTCGTCGGGACAGGCGTCGGCGGGGCCGGAACAAGCGCGACGGGCGGCTTGGCGCGGTCTGGCGCGTTGCCGGAACCCGGCCGGAGCCGGTTTTTGGATTAATCCGAAATCACGCGCTGCGTCTACTGACCGGACGCTTAACTGATTACATTAGCTGGGATCACTTCACTGTGACTGAAGAGAGGACAAATAATGTATTTAAGACCCGATGAAGTCGCTCGCGAACTGGAAAACTCCGGATTCGAAAGAGATTATATCACCCGACAATGTTACGGTTACCGTAAAGGTCACCACTATGTCTATGTGAATCGGGAGGCTAAACTGGGCCGAACCGCCCTGGTCGTTCATCCTTCGCTGCGCGATAAAAGCAGCCTGTTTGCCGCCCCGACGTCGCCGGTACGCTCCAGCGACAACTATCAAGTCTTTCCTTCCGATCCGGACGGCAAGCCCGACAGCCATTACGGCATCCCCCATGGTTTTTCTTCCCGCGCCTCGTTAACCCGCTATTTGCAGAAAATGTTCAATTAACCCGATCCCCTCCACGGTGGATTCATCATGCTATACCGGCGTTTGGTCATGCCATCAATCGCCGGTGGACGCGCACTACTATGATGAAAAATTGCAACATCTGCACTTTCATAGGTCATTTTTCCAGCATGATCCCGGCGGGCGGATCGATTCGCACGGCGGGATTGAGCCATTAATCAGTTAATTAATTGATTAGTTAACTGATGGCACGCTAGTTGCTACTTCCCCTTTATCGGTACGCTACCACGGCCGGCCATCGCCGCAGGCGTCATGACGTGTCTGCCGGTGTTTACGCCCAGATCATCGGGTAAACCAGATAAAGACCTTTCGGGAGTATTGCAAGCATGAGAATGACACCATCCCTGCTCCACGCTGTGTTGTTGTGCGCCGGCCTGACTCTGTGCGGCGCGGCGAGCGCCGAGGACCCGGCGCCGATCGCCATGGACAACGCCCTGCACGCGCTATTGCCGGACAAGATCAAAACCCAGGGCGTTATCAATCTGGTGACCGATGCCCATTACCCGCCGTGCGAGGTGTTCGCCGATGATAATAAAACCATGGTGGGGTTTGAGCCGGATCTGTGGAACGCCATCGGCAAAGTGCTGGGGGTGGGCATCAATCCGGTCTCCATCGATTTCGCCGGCCTGATCCCCGGCGTGAAAAGCGGACGTTACGATATGGCGATGGAATGCATTTCCGACAGCCTGGAGCGTGAAAAGCAGGTGACGTTCGTGAACTATGCCTATGCCACCAATGAAGTTTATACCCTGGCCAGTAATAAAAGCATCGTCAACGATCCGTTATCGCTGTGCGGCCTGAAGGTCGGCGTGCAGTCAGGCACCGATTTTGAACATGCCATCAGCGAAATTTTTTCACCTAACTGCACGAAGAATAATAAACCGGCCATTAAGGTGACCACCCTGCCGTCGGCGGACGCCGTGCTGCTGGCGCTGTACGCGGGACGTATCGATTTTGTGCTCAACGACGCCGCCGCCGCCGCCGAAATCAAAAAAGTGGCGCCCCGGCCGATTCGCACCGTGACCATGCCGCTGATGCCGAAATATTATCTTGGCATCGTGGTCAAGCCCGATAACCAGCAACTGGCCCAGGCCCTGCTTGGCGCGCTGAAGGTACTGTGGTCCAACGGCGAATACGCCCGCATCATGAAAAAATGGGATTTGGAACCCGTGATGCTGGAACAGCCGGGTATTAATCTGTTCACCACCCGCCCGATGCAATAAGCGCGCAACCGATGATGCGGGCGGATAAACAGACCGGGACAGCCCCTGTCCCGATTGCCGACAGCCAGCTGCGGTGCGATGTGCTGGTGGTGGGGTCGGGCAGCGCCGCGTTAAGCGCGGCGCTGAGCGCGGCGGCGGCGGGACTGGCGGTGCTGATCGTGGAAAAAGCCGCTGTCCTGGGCGGCACCTCGGCCATGTCGGGCGGCGCGGTATGGGTGCCCGCCAATCATCACGCCCTGGCCCGCGGGGTCGAGGATAGCCCCGCGCAGGCGCTGGAATACCTGCGCGCCGCCGCGCCCGCGGGTTGGCGCGCCGGCGAAGACCGGCTGTGGGCACAATTTGCGCGTTCCGCGCCCGAGATGCTGCGTTTTCTGGAAACCCATACGCCATTGCGTTTCAGCCTGACGCCGGAGGCCGATCCGCTGATGGACTGCGCCGGCGCCAAGGCCTTCGGCCGTATGCTGACGCCCGATCCGCTGCGGGCCGGGGTGCTGGGCAAAAGACGCTGTCCGGTCAGGCGTTCCCCCCTGCCTCAGGTCTATACCTACCAGGAAGTCATCGGCGAGGATATCTATCATCATCCGGTCAGGGTAGCGCTCAAGCTGGCGCCACGGCTGCTATGGCGCGCCATCACCCGCACCCGCACCAAGGGCGCGGCGCTGATTACCGGGCTGCTGGCCGGCTGCCTGGCCCATGGCTGCCGGATCGAAATGTCGGCCAGGGTCGTTGATCTCATCACCGACGCCGCGGGGGCGGTCACGGGCGCCTGGTTCAGCCGCGACGGCCGTCTGACCCGGATTACGGCCCGGCGCGGCGTGGTGCTGGCCAGCGGCGGTTTTGAATGGGATGCGCTGCGGCGCGCGGCGCATTTTCCCGGGCCGTTTGACGCCATTTCCAGCCCGCGCACCAACGAGGGCGACGGCCACCGCATGGCCCAGGCCGTGGGCGCGCGGCTGGCGCACATGGATCAGGCGAATATGAGCGGATCGCTGCCGACCCGCTACGAAGGGCGTCCCTATGGCCTGTCGGTGTTTTTTCAATACGAACCCAACGCCATCCTGGTTAACCGGGAGGGCCGGCGTTTTACCAACGAGTTTGCCTTTAACCTCGGCGAAGCGCTGGATGCGCGCAATGGGCAGGGTGGATTACCGCGGCATCTTCCCGCCTGGCTGATTGCCGATGCCCGCCTGCTGTGGCGCGCGCCGTTTTTGCTGGCCTGCGCCCTGCGCAGCCGGGGATGGATGCGCAGGGCCGGCAGCATCGGCGCCCTGGCGGACCAGCTTGGTTTGCCGCGGGCATCCCTGGAGGAAACCGTTGCGCGTTTTAACGATTTTTGCGCCCGCGGCGTGGATGAGGATTTCCAGCGGCATCTGGCCGCGGGCCATGGGCGGGGCGATCGGCGTTTTCACGGCGGCCTGCTGCCTATCCAGCGGGCGCCGTTTATCGCCGTGCCGTTTAACCGCAGCTTCACCGCCACCAAAGGCGGCCCGCGCACCGATGAGTTCGGCCGCGTGATCCACCTTGACGGCCATGTGATCCCCGGGCTGTTCTGCGCCGGCGTGCGCGATCGCCAATCCCATCGGCACCCGCGGCGTCGGCGCCGGCACCACGCTTGGACCTAACCTGACCTGGGGCTATATCTGCGGGCGGACCCTGGCCGCCGGTCCGGCGTCGGGAGGCGGGGATGATGTTTTACCGGCCGCGGGCGTCGCTTCCCCGGCCATCACCACGGAGTTGTCATGATACCTGATATCAAACCCGCGCCAACCGCCCTGGTAACCGGCGGATCCAAAGGCATCGGCCGCGCCGTTTCCCTGGCGCTCGCCCGATCTGGCGCCAATATTGCATTGCTGCTCAGGCGGGATCGGGATTCAGCCGATCGGCTGGTGGCGGAGATTCGCCAAACCGGGCGCCAGGCGCGCGCCTATTATGGCGACATCACCGATCGCGGCGCGGTTGGTTCTCAGGTGGCCGCGATCGCCGCCGAGTTCGGCGGGATCGATATGCTGGTGAATAACGCCGGCGCCACCGCCGCCGGCGAGTTGCTCAGCCTGGACGATGACGCCTGGCTGCAGGTGGTGAATATCAACCTGACCGGGTGTTTTGTGGTGGGCACCGAAGTGGCGAAGATCATGCGCGCCCGGGGCGGGGGCGGCATCGTGAATATTGCCGGGGCGTCGGCCCATCGCTGCTATCCCGGCGCCGGGGCCTTCGGCCCGAGCAAGGCGGCGGTGGTCAATCTGACCCGGCAGATGGCCGTGGAATGGGCGGACTATGGCATCCGGGTCAATGGCGTCAGTCCCGGGCCGATACGATCCGCGGCCGGCGACTGGCAACGGCGTGAACCGCAGCTGGCCGCCGAGGTGGCGCGCCTGCCGCTGCGGCGCGCCGGCTTGCCGGAGGAGGTGGCCGCGGCGGTGGGGTACCTGCTGTCCCCCGGCGCCGCCTATACCACCGGCCAGATGCTGGTGGTGGACGGCGGCGGGCTGTGTACCTGGTATATGACGAGATAGAGAGGCGGTAACGATGTCAGAACACGATACGCCGGCGGTGGCCGCTTATCAGGTGGTAAAACGATTTCACGGCCAGGAGATCCTCAAGGGCGTGGATCTGCAAATACGGCAGGGGGAAGTGGTCTGCCTGATCGGACCTTCCGGTTCCGGCAAATCGACCTTTCTGCGCTGTATCAATCACCTGGAAAAAATTGACGGCGGCGCGCTGTACGTCGGCGGGGAATTGATGGGCTATCGCCGGGTGGGCGATAAGCTCTATGAACTGAAAGAGGCGGAAATCGCCCGCAAGCGCGCCGGCATCGGCATGGTGTTCCAGCGCTTTAACCTGTTCGGCCATATGACCGCGCTGGAAAATGTGATCGAAGCGCCGATGCGGGTGCGTAAAGTGCCGCGCGCCGAGGCGCTGGAGCAGGGCAGGAGCCTGCTTGCGCGGGTGGGATTGTCGCATCGGCTGAATGCTTATCCCGCGCAGCTTTCCGGCGGCCAGCAGCAGCGCGTCGCCATCGCACGGGCATTGGCGATGAAACCCGCGCTGATGTTGTTCGACGAACCGACCAGCGCCCTGGATCCGGAGCTGGTCGGCGAAGTGCTGGATGTCATGCGCGGCCTGGCCGAGGAGGGCATGACCATGGTGGTGGTGACCCACGAAATGGCCTTTGCCCGCGAAGTCGGGGATAGCGTGGCGTTTATGGATAACGGGGCGATCATCGAAAAAAGCCCGCCGGCGGAAATGTTTCAGCGCCCACAGCACTCCCGGACGCGTGCTTTCCTGGCTAAACATCTTGCCGGCAAATGAATTTCACTAACGAATTGTTTTATATGGATTTAATTTTAATTAAAAAATTAAATTGCGTCGGTTTTTTTATTGACAGTATCAGAATGCAGGTGCATATTATTAATTAACTGATTAATTAATACCGTTGCCGGCGCCGTATCCTGCCTGTGTTAACAGAAGTCAGCGAGCATGAATGAGAGATAACATGACAGATAACCAGCAATATCAGGCCGTGGGGCAACACCCGCGCGATAAGGGCCATGACGCGCCGGCCTTTCCCCACGACGCCCTGACCGTGGTGCCGACCCGCTATCCGGGGCGCTGGATTTCAGTGGCCGTCTGTACGCTGCTGCTGATCATGCTGGTGCATTCGATGGTAATGAATGAGAACTTCGGCTGGCCGACCGTCGGACATTATCTGTTTTCGCCGACCATCCTGACCGGCTTATGGGTCACCCTGTGGCTGACGTTGACGATTATGCTGCTGGCGATTGTGCTGAGCGTGGTGATAGCTACCCTGCGCCTGTCCGCCAACCCATTGCTGGCGCACTTCAGCTCCGGTTATATCTGGTTTTTCCGCGGCACGCCGGTGCTGGTGCAGTTGATTTTCTGGTACAACCTGGCGGCGCTGTATCCAGAGGCCTATATCGGGATACCTCATGTGTTTACCCTCTACCAGGGCAGCATGAACGATATCATTACCCCCTATACCGCCGCCATCCTGGGGCTGGGGCTGAATGAAGCGGCGTATATGGCGGAGATTATCCGCGCGGGCATGTCCTCGGTGGATAACGGCCAGCAGGAAGCGGCCCGCGCCCTGGGCATGAATAAAGCGCAATGGCTGCGGCGGGTAATTCTGCCCCAGGCGATACCTTTTATTATTCCGCCCACCGGCAACCAGGTGATCGGCATGCTGAAAACCACGTCGCTGGTGAGCGTGATTTCATTATCGGATTTATTGTATTCAGCGCAGTCGATTTATTCGCGGACGTTTGAAAATATTCCGCTATTGATCGTGGCCTGTATTTGGTACCTGATCGCCACCACCGTGCTGAGCTGGCTCCAGGGGCGGATTGAAAAATATTTCCGCAAGGGCCAGGGTGCGCCGGCATGATCATAAATAGCGTTGACATCGGTTGATATTATCTTCAGGGGATTGTGATGAAATTAGGCCTGTTTAATTTAATGTCTTACCAGGATAATCCCCAGGGAATACAAGGGGTGATTAAAGATACGCGCGTGATGGTGGCGCTGGCTGAAGAAATGGGTTTTGAAACCGCCTGGTTTGCCGAACATCATTTTACCAATTATTCCATCAGCGTCTCGCCGTTATTAATGGCGGCCCATATGGCGGGATATAGCCGGCGCATCAAGCTCGGCACCGCGGTTATCGTCCTGCCGTTATACCAGCCGATGCGCCTGGCGCAGGAAATCGCCCTGGTGGATCGCCTGACCGAAGGGCGGCTGGTGCTGGGCATCGGCAGCGGCTACCAGGCCTATGAATTCGAACGCTACAATATTGATGTTGAACAGCGCAATCGCGTCCTGCTGGATAACTGGCAATTTATCGAGACGGCGCTGACCGGCGGCAAGGCGGCATCCTTATCCCATAACGGCGAGCGGGTGGAAACGGACTTTTTACTGACGCCTCTCCAGCAGCCGCTGCCGCCGCTGTTTATCACCACCACCAATCCGGCGTTGTTGCAGCGGTTTACATGCTGGGGCGCCACCGCGTTTATCACCGCCGGCTGGCGCGGTTCGCCGCGCCTGAAGGAGATGGCCCTGGACGCCAGGCGGCAATGGCGCGAGGCCGGCCTGATGGCGTCCACGCCGCTGGCGGTGCAGCAGTATATCCACGTCACCGACAGTAAAAAAGCGGCGCTGGACGCGGCGGAACGCGCATTATTCGTCGCCAGGATGATAAGCGCCCTGCACGGTAAGACCCTGGAGACCCAGGGCGCGTTTATCACCGCGCCTAAATTCCCCGATGAACCGGACGCATCGGTGGTGCGTGATAATTTGATTATTGGCGACGCGCATTATGTCGCCGAGCGGATTATTAACGAAGTAACGGATATTAATCCTTCGCACTATAACTGTTTTTTCCAATTTGGCGATATGCCGATCGAGGCCGCCAGGCAATCTTTGGAGAAATTCGGGCGTGAGGTGATTCCGCTATTGGAAAAAGCGCTGGGTAAGATCACGGTGGATATTCATTAAAGACTATCCCGTATAACCTCTTACCCACAATATTTGTTAATCGAGGGGATAAATCATGCCTGACTATTCACGGCGGATTGACTGCGCAATTGACGACAGCGCCACTATCGTGGAAAAAATTAAACAGCAGCGTTCCGATGATGCCGCCTTATCATCGACGCTGCCGCCGGAAGCCTATAATAGCGATGCGTTCTTTTCCCATGAAATGGAAAAAATATATCGGGGGGATTGGATTTTTGCCGGCCATATATCGCAAATACCCCATGCCGGAGATTATTTTACCCTGGATATCGTTAACGAACCGCTGGTGGTGACGCGCGACGCGGAAGGGATAAACGTGATGTCCGCCGTCTGCCTGCACCGCTGGGCGCCTATCGTCTCGGGCAGCGGCAACGCCAAGGCCCTGGTGTGCCCGTTCCATAACTGGACTTATGATCTGACCGGCAACCTGATCGGCGCGCCTTATATGAACCAGGCGGCGGAATTCGACCGTAAGCAATGCAAGCTGCCGCGGATCAGGCACGAGATTTTCCACGGCCTGATTTTTATCACCTTTTCGGATCAGGTGGAATCGATAGCGCAACGGCTCAAGCCGCTCAACGCCATGTTCGACAAGTACCAGGTGGCGGAGCTGGATACCGCTTATACCCTGGATTACGACTGTCCGTTCAACTGGAAAATGGCGGTGGAAACTTTTATGGAGTGCTACCACCATTCCGCCGTTCACCGCACCACCCTGGAAGACAGCTTTCCCGGACGCCTGAGTTATATCGGCGAGGACGGTCCCGGCTGGACCTTGTGCCACCAGCCGCTGCGCAAGAATGGCGAACTCTCGGAGGTGCTGACCGAGGGACTGATCCCGCTGTCGGGGTTCAGCGAGCAGGATATGCGCCAAATCGACCTGATGCTGATCTACCCCAGCTGCCTTATCGGCCTCAATCCCGACCGGCTGAGCATCAGCCAGCTGCTGCCCATCAATAAGCATATGACCGTTTGGCACCGCCTGGTGCTGGTGTCGAAGGCGTCAAGCAGCCAACCCGGCTTTGCCGACACCGCCGCCGCCATGAAGGCGTCCAGCCTGTCGATTATCGATGAGGATCTGGCCATCAACGCCGCCCAGCAGCGCGGCAGCCTGTCTTCGCTGGCGCGGCCGGGACGACTGGGACATTTGGAAACCACGGTCTGGCATCTGGCCAATTATATCCGCACCCGCATCTAGGGCGGACGGCGCGTGGCGCCGCACGATAACGAAAGGACGTTGCATGAAAATGGTAAAACTCGGCCGGTCGGGGCTTGAGGTCTCCGCACTGTGCCTGGGCTGCATGACCTATGCCCGCCCGGAAAAAAGCGGTTACGCCTGGACGCTGGATGAGCGGCAAAGCAGGCCGTTTATCCAAAAGGCGCTGGAGCTGGGGATTAATTTTTTCGACACCGCCAACGCCTATGCCAAAGGCGACAGCGAGGAAATCCTCGGCCGCGCGCTGCGGGATCTCGCCCGGCGCGAGGATGTGGTGATCACCAGCAAGGTGTTCAACCCCATGCGCCAGGGACCGAACAGTAAAGGACTGTCGCGCAAATGCATCATGACCGAAATCGATGCCAGCCTGAAACGCCTGGGAACGGATTATATCGATCTCTACCAGATCCACCGTTGGGATTATGACACCCCGCTGGAGGAGACGCTGGAGGCGCTGCACGACCTGGTGAAGATGGGCAAGGTGCGTTATCTGGGCGCGTCCTCCATGTATGCCTGGCAATTTTGCACGGCGCTGCACGTGGCGCGGGAAAACGGCTGGACGCCGTTTATCGCCATGCAGAACCATCTCAACCTGCTCTATCGCGAGGAAGAGCGGGAAATGATGGGGCTGTGCCGGGCGCAGGGCATCGGGGTAACGCCGTGGAGCCCGCTGGCGCGCGGACGCCTGACCCGGCCATGGCAGCAGGCGGCCGCCACCGGACGCGGCGCCAACGATGCGTATGCCGGCTTTTTATACTCGGCCACCGAACAGGCCGACCGGGCGGTGATTGAAGCGGTCACCCAGGTGGCCGCCGCGCGCGGCGTACCCCAGGCCCAGGTGGCGCTGGCATGGCTGTTTACCAAACCCGAGGTGGCGGCGCCCATTATCGGCGCCACGTCTTTCCACCACCTTGAGGACGCGGCCGGCGCCACGGAAATGACCCTGACGCCTGATGAAATCGCGGCGCTCGAGGCCCCTTATATTCCCCATGCGATCGTCGAGCACACCTGATCCGATACGCGATATTTACCTACAGAGCAGAGCCTATTATGAAAAAAAGTCAGCAGCAGATAGCGGAAATTGCCCAGCAGTTAAAGCAGAAAGGGGTGGAATATTGCATGGGCGCCTATGTGGATATCCACGGCGTGCCCAAAGGCAAGGTGGTGCCCATCGGCCATTTCAGCCAGATGGCGGCCGGATCGGAGCGCTACACCGGCTATGCGCTGGACGGACTGGGCCAATTGCCCAATGAGGATGAGCTGACCTCGATACCGGATTTGGATCATATCATCCAGCTGCCCTGGGAGCCGAAAATCGCCTGGATGCCGGCGGACAACGCCTTTAAGGGCGAACCCTACGCCCTTAATACCCGCGTGGCGCTGAAAAACGTGCTGGCGCAGGCGAAAGAAATGGGATTTGGTTTTAACCTGGGCATCGAATGCGAAATCTATCTGCTCAAACGCGGCGAGGACGGCGGACTGTCGGTGCCGGAAAAAGATAATAAGCTGAATAAGCCCTGTTATGACCTGCGCGGCTTTGTCGATCAGTTCGCCTGGCTGGATAAGGTCTCCACCACCATCAACGATCTGGGCTGGGACCTCTATTCCCTGGATCACGAGGACGGAAATTCGCAATACGAATTTGATTTCAACTATGCCGATGCGCTGACCAGCTGCGACCGGTTTATCTTTTTCCGCTTTATGGCCAAACATTACGCCAAGGAATTGGGCCTGGTGGCGACCATGATGCCCAAGCCCTTTGCCAATAAAACCGGCACCGGCGCCCATTTCAATATGTCGTTATACGATATCGGCAGCGGCGCCAATATCTTTGCCAGCAAAGACGACCCGCGCGGCCTGGGCCTGTCCGATACCGGCTATTATTTTATCGGCGGCCTGCTCAAGCACGGCCGGGCGTTGTGCGCGGCGTTCGCCCCCACCGTCAACAGCTATAAACGCCTGGTGCGCCAGGGCGCGATGAACTATTTCTCCTGGGCGCCGGTGTTTAACTCCTATGGATCCAACAACCGCACCAACTCGGTACGGGTGCCCGCCGGCGGCGGCCGCTGCGAATCGCGCAACGCGGACGGCGCGGTCAATCCTTATCTGGCGGCCACCCTGGCGCTGGCGGCGGGCCTGGAAGGCATCCGCGAAAAAATCGACCCGCGCGAGCCGAACGAGGACAACCTGTATGCCATCAGCGAACAGGAGCGCCGCGCCCGCGGCATCGATTTCCTGCCGCAAAACCTGCAGGAAGCGGTGGAGGCGTTCGCCGCCGATCCCTTTATCGAAGCCACGCTCGGCACTGCGCTGCGCGATGAGTTCGTGAAATATAAAACCCAGGAATGGAACAACTACCATCTGCACGTCAGCCAGTGGGAAATCGATCAATACAGCACGATATTCTGAGGCGGGGCCTGTATTGCCCGTTACGCGATACCGTTAAACCACGCGGCGGCGGATGCGTTCCACCGTCGCGATGCCGGCAGGGCGGCGATTTATGAACGTATCACAGCATTTTTTTGAGGTCATGGTGGTGGCGAAAAGCCACCGGGGCGACGGGGTGGTGTTTCTCACCCTGGCCCGTTCCGACGGCGCGCCGCTGCCGCCGTTTTCCGCCGGGGCGCATATCCAGCTGCGCCTGGCGGACGGACTGCTGCGGCAGTACTCGTTATGCGGCGATCCGGCGCGGCGCGATAGCTACCGGCTGGCGATCCTGGCCACCCGCCGCTCCCGGGGTGGCGGCAGCTATATCCGCGATAGCCTGCAGCGGGGGGATAGCCTTTGGATATCCGCGCCGCGCAATGACTTCCCGCTGGCGGAGCGGCGGGAGCCGGCGCTGCTGCTGGCGGGCGGTATCGGCATTACACCGCTGCTGGCGATGGCGCTGACGCTTAGGGCGCAGGGGCGGGAGTTCGGGTTGCACTATTACGGCAGGCCCGACACCCTCGGCGCCTTTATGGAACAGCCGGATTATACGCGGCTTGCGCGGCATATCGTCCCCCATTGCCGGGACGGCGCAGCCCCTGCTGACGCGGATTATCAGCAGTCCCTGGCGGTGGTGATCCGCGACTGGCAACGGCGGCACGGCCGGTTCAGCCTGTACTTCTGCGGCTCGCTGCCGTTTATGCAAAGCGTGCGCGATCAATGCGCCGCGGCGGAAATTCCCGCCGAGGCGTGTTTTTATGAGTCCTTTACCCCGCCGGAGGTGCGCGGCGAGACCACGTTTGACGTCGAGATTTTCAGCACCGGCGCGGTTATCCCGATACCCGCCGATCTGAGTATTGCCGAGGCGCTTAACCAGGCGGGGGTGGCGGTGGAAGTATCGTGCGGACTGGGGGTTTGCGGCACCTGTCTGGCCGGGGTCAAGGCGGGCATACCGGATCACCGGGATGAGTACCTTAGCGCCGCGCAGAAGGACGCGAACAACAAAATCATGCTGTGCTGCTCACGGGCGCGCTCTACACGTTTAGTGATCGATCTTTAATACCATCAGAGGAGTCTAGCTATGTCCGTTGCACCCTTTCACCTGGCAATTCCTGTTTACGACCTGAACGCCGCGCGCCATTTTTATGGTGAAATTTTTGGCCTTGCAGAAGGACGCAGCAGCGAGCAGTGGGTGGATTTTAACTTTTTCGGCCACCAACTGGTTATCCACGAGCACCCTAAAACCCCGAGCCAGGAGCACGCGCATACCAATCCGGTGGACGGCCACGATGTGCCGGTGCCGCATTTTGGCGTGGTACTGGCCTGGGACGACTGGGAAGCGCTGGCGGCCAGGCTGACCGCCCACGGCACCGCCTTTGTGATTGAACCCTATATTCGTTTCAAAGGGCAAATCGGCGAGCAGGCGACGATGTTTTTGCTCGACCCCTGCCAGAACGCCCTGGAGTTCAAGGCGTTCAAGGATATCGGCCAGCTGTTCGCGCACTGAGGTCCGGCGCCGCCGGCGTTCTTTAATAACCCGATTATCCCCGCGCCGCCGCGTGGCCGGCGGCGCGCCGGATTTATTTCGTCTTGACGTCCAGATGCTCGAAGACAAAGTCCCGCATACAGTTAATGGCGTGTTTATATTTGAATGTAGGGAACATGACGGTGCGAAATAACACCCCATCGAGAAAGGTGGAGATAAACATCGCCATATCCACCGGATTGACCTCGCGGAAAACGCCGGCGGCGATGCCGTCCTTAATGGTGTTTTTCAGGATCACCGACTCTTTTTCATAAAATTTCTTCACGGCTTTGTCGATATCGGGCGTACGCCCGTTGGTGCCGGCGTAATCAAGGCTAATCTTGGCTAATTTCTGCAGCAGGTAGAATTGCAAAATGTGGATTTGGATCCACAGGAACAGTACGTCCTTGGGATTATCCGCATTCATTTTGATGGAATCAAATTGCTCGAAGGCCTTTTCCACCGTGGATTCGATGACCTTAAGAAATAGGTTTTCCTTGGAGCCAAAATAATAATAAATCAATGCGGAATTAAGCCCGGTCGCTTCGGCGATATCCTTGATGCGGACCGAGGAGTAATTTTGTTTGGCAAACAATTCCAGCGCGGAGTCCTGCAGGGCATGAGCGACATCGTTTTGCAAATTCTTACCATTTTTAGCCGCGACTTTTTCTTTTATGTCATTGGTTTTCATACATTGCGTCCGGGCAGCCCAATTCTTTGAATGGCGTTATTGCAGCATGGGGATAATCAGTTTTAATAGGTGAATACTACCACAGGCGGGAAATCAGCAACAAGTTAACTAGCTGATTAATTAACATCTATCATACCGGCTACGCCGGAGGGAGGCATCATGCCGGATTACCACGTCTGCGACCTGGGCGCGTTTGCGCTGGAAGGCGGCGCAACGCTTTATGACGCCACATTGACCTATGAAATCCACGGCCGGCTTAACCGGCGGCGCGACAATGCCGTGCTGTTGCCGTCGTGGTACACCGGCACGCACCGATCCTACCGCGCGATTATCGGCGCGGGGCGGGCATTGGACCCGGCGCGCCATTGCATTATCGCCGTCAATATGTTCGGCAACGGCGTTTCCACCTCGCCCAGCAACTCCCCGCGCCAGGGCGGACCGCTGTTTCCGGCGGTGACGGTAGGGGATAACGTGCGGGCGCAGCACCGGCTGATTACCGACTCTCTGGGTATTGAGCAACTGGCGCTGGTATGCGGCTGGTCGATGGGGGCGATGCAGGCCTGGCACTGGGCCGCGGCCTATCCGGCGGCGGTGCGGGCGCTATTGCCCATTTGCGGCAGCGCGCGCTGCTGGCCGCTGAATCATGTGTTTCTGGAAGGAGTGAAGGCGGCGCTGCGCGCGGATCCGGCGTTCAATGACGGCCATTATGCCTCCCCGCCGCTGGCCGGGCTGGCGGCATTCGGCCGGGTCTATGCCGGATGGGCCTATAGCGCGGCCTTTTACCGTGACGCGCTGTATCAGGGACTCCACTTCGCCACGCGCGAGGATCTGCTGCGGGACTGGGAGCGCGATCATCAGGCGTGGGATGCCAACGACTTGCTGTGCATGCTGCGCACCTGGCAGGATGCCGACGCGGGGCGGGCGCCGGGATATGGCGGCAGCCTTCAGGCGGCGCTGGCGGCGGTTACCGCCAGGACCATTGTGATGCCGTGCAATACCGACCAGTATTTCACCCAGGAGGAGGCGTTTAAGGAGTTTTCATGGCTTAAACAGGGGAAATGGCGGCCGCTTACGTCCGACTACGGCCACTGCGCCGGCGCGCCCGGACGTTTTGCCGCGGAAACCGCCGTTATCGAGCAAGCGATACGCGAACTGCTTACTCAATAATCTCCAGTTCCACCACCCGGCCCTGGTCAAACCAGGTTTCCAGGCCGGTGACGCGCAACTGCAGGTCGCCTTCGATAACTTCGCCGATATACGAAATAGGCAAAGGCTCTTCGGCGGTATCATCGCCGTACACGACGCAAAATTGCTGGCGCGGGCTGTAAAAACACACCGACCCGGTAACCTTGCCGTATTTTTCCCGGCGCATTTTGCCCACTTCTTCGGTTTTGAATTTATTTTCCCACGGGGCGACGATGGGCATGGTGAAAAACACCATATCGCCGATAAGCTTGCCGTGCTGCAAGACGCTTTTCATCGGCAATTTGGCCCGCAGTTCTTTAACCAGGTTGGGCACTTTATCTTCCCATACCTCGATAATGCAAATAGGTTCGTCCGCAACGTTCATTCTGAGTTTCATTCTGGCACCTGATGATAACGTAAAAGGAAATAAGATAAGGGAGGTCAGGCCGGTTTAACCCGGCGGAAGCCGTCGCCAAGGCCCCATGGCAGAATAAAATCAACCCACATATGCAGGCGGTTGGCGTAGGACAGCGCCGCATGCGACAACCGGCACAGGTCATGCAGGGTGGTGCATTGGCAGGCGGTATCCACATACAGATGGATCATGGCGGCCGCGTGGGGCAGGCTGACAAAATCAAAAAAGTCCGCTTTATAGCCGATGATTTCCTTAATGATGGCTTGCAGCGTCGCCAAATCGGCGTCGGTATCTTCCGCCACGCGGATCAGGCCCCACAGCATTTCGTCGGCCATGGTGCGCGCTTCCCCCTCGGCGAAAATAATGGTGCTCAGGTATTGCCCGCGCGCGCCGGTACCGCGCGGCACAATACCCTTGCCCAGATCCCGCACTTCGTCCGGCTGCTCGAACCATATTTTTTCGCGTTCCTGCTCGAAACGCGCGATTACTTCGTCGACGGTCATTCTGATACTCTCCGGTTGGCTTGATAAAGCTATCTAAAGCTTATTAATTAATTAACTAATTAATAAGCAAGTAATATGCCAACAGAGAAACAGCGATGAGCTCTAGAATAATCAATATGTTGCAAAGGATCCGCGCTGACCGTCTTTCCCCGCCGTTCAGCGCGAACGATAGTGGTGCATGGGTTGCACCACGTTAGCCGCGGGCGTAGGCGGCCGCGCGTTCCACCAACGCGTCGTCGGGACGCACGCCGGTATACAGCACAAACTGTTCCAGCGCCTGGATGGCAATCACCTCGGCGCCGGTAATCACGGCTTTGTCATGCAGGCGCGCATATTGAATCAGCGGGGTTTCCGCCGGCAGCGCCACCACGTCGAACACCCGCCCGGCCCGGGCGATATACGGCTCGCTGAAGGACAGCTCTTCGGCCCCGGCGCCGCCCGCCATGCCCACCGGCGTGACGTTGATCAGCAGCGCGGCGTCCAGCCCGGTTTCATCGGCCTGCCAGCGGTAGCCGTAGAGTTCCGCCAGATGACGGCCGGTTTTTTCATTGCGGGCGATAATCACCCCCTGGCGGAACCCGGCATTATGCAGCGCGCCGGCCACGGCTTTCGCCATGCCGCCGCTGCCGCGCAGGGCAAAGGCGCTGTCCGGGCTGACCTGATGCTTTGCCAGCAGGCGCTCAATGGCGATGAAGTCGGTGTTATAGGCTTTCAGATAGCCGTCGGTGTTAACGATAGTATTCACCGACTCGATGGCGCGCGCCGAGGAGTCAAGCTCGTCCAGGTAGGGGATGCAGTCCTCTTTAAACGGCATCGACACCGCGCAGCCGCGGATGCCCAGCGCCCTGACGCCGCCGATGGCGGCGGCAAGATCGCGGGTGGTAAAGGCTTTATAGATATAGTTCAGACCGAGCTTTTCATAGAGATAATTATGAAAACGCGTGCCGAAATTGCCGGGGCGGGCGGCCAGAGACATGCATAACAGGGTATCTTTATTGATATTCATCATAGGGTCCTATTGCCTGAGTCGTAAACAAATGCCGTTACGCTGTGGATAAAAGGATATCACATCATGGCGCCGTCATCCGGTGGTTACCGGCGCGGATGGCCGGGCTGAAACATTGCCGTGCGCTTCTGGCATAACCGCGAACCGGTACTACACTCCAATAAGGCGTGTCTTACCACTCCAATTTCCCCGGCCGTCGTGCCGTTTACCTCATGCCTTCACCGGCAGGAACTATATTGATTATCTGACTGTCCATCGCATGCTGGCAGACCTTGCGGGCGGCGGTCGGCATTGTGACTGGATATACTAAAAATTATGCGCAGGAGACGAGTTTGATGGCTAAGGGATCGTCGAAGAAGGTTAACGAAATTGTTATTCCGACCACTACCACCACCATGGCGAGCAAAGTGGATAATCAGGTGGTGGTGACCATTGATAATAAAGGGGTGCGCATTGCCCATCCCAATAGCGATCATGACATTATCAGCCGCCTGGACGCGGATCGCAAAACGCGCGTCAGGGAAGGCATGCCGGTACCGCTGGGAGCAACCTGGGACGGACTGGGCGTCAATTTCGCCATTTTCTCCGCCCACGCCACCAAGGTGGAGCTGTGCCTGTTCACCGAGGAGGGGGAGGAGTATGACCGGATAGAGCTGCCGGAATATACCGACGAGGTCTGGCATGGCTACCTGCCCGACGCGCGTCCCGGCCTGCTGTATGGCTATAGGGTGCACGGTCCTTATGCCCCCGAGGAAGGACATCGTTTCAACCCCGCCAAACTGCTGCTCGATCCCTATGCCAAACAGATCTGGGGCGAGCTGAAGTGGGATGACGCGCTATTTTCCTACGATTTCGAGGCGGAAGATAAGGATCTGAGCCTGGATGAGCGCGACAGCGCGCCTTTTATGCCGAAATGCCGGGTGATCGACCCGGCGTTTTCCTGGCCGTCCAACGGCAAAAGTTTTATCCCCTGGGAAAAAACGCTTATTTATGAAACCCATGTGCGCGGCTATACCATGCGCCACCCGGCGGTGCCGGAGCATCAGCGCGGCACTTTCTCCGGCCTGAGCACGCCGCAGATTGTCGATTACATTAAATCACTCGGCGTGACCGCCATTGAACTGATGCCGATCCACGCCTTCGCCGACGATCGTCATTTGCAGGAAAACGGACTGCATAATTTCTGGGGCTACAATACCCTGTGCTTTTTTGCGCCCCATCCGCAATATATGGCCACCTCGACGGTCAATGAATTTAAACAGATGATCGCCACGCTGCACGCCGCGGGCATCGAGGTGATCCTGGATGTGGTGTACAACCACACCGCCGAAGGCAACGAGCTTGGGCCTACGCTGTCGCTCAAAGGTATCGATAATGCCAGCTACTATCGCCTGTTCCCCGAGGAGAAGCGTTATTACATTAACGATACCGGCACCGGCAACACCATTAACCTAAGCCACCCGCGGGTACTGCAGATGGTGACGGATTCCTTGCGCTACTGGGCCACCGAGATGCAGGTGGATGGCTTCCGTTTCGATTTGGCGACTATCCTTGGGCGCGAGGCGTACGGCTTTGACGAGGGTTGCGGCTTTCTGGACACCTGCCGCCAGGACCCCATCCTGAGCCAGTGCAAGCTGATTGCCGAACCCTGGGACTGCGGCCCGGGCGGCTACCAGGTGGGTGGTTTTCCGCCGGGCTGGTCGGAATGGAACGACAGATATCGCGATTCGGTACGTAAATTCTGGCGCGGCGACGAAGGGCAACTGGCGGACTTTACCACCCGTTTGGCCGGATCCGCCGATATCTTCAATCATCGCGGCCGTAAACCCCATGCGTCGGTAAACTTTATCACCGCCCACGATGGTTTTACGCTTAACGATTTGGTGTCCTACGAGCATAAGCATAACGACGCCAACGGCGAGGATAACCGCGACGGCCACAGTGATAATATTTCAGCCAACTATGGCGTCGAAGGCCCCACCGACGACCCGGCGATTAACGAGCTGCGGCTGCGCCAGATGCGCAATATGCTGGCGACGCTGATGTTCTCGCAGGGTACGCCGATGCTGCTGGCGGGAGATGAGTTTGCCCGTACCCAACAGGGTAATAACAATGGCTATTGCCAGGATAGCGATATCAGCTGGGTAAACTGGGAGATCAACGATAAGGGCGAATCGCTGATTTTATTTACTTACCGGCTGATTGCCCTGCGCAACCGTTTTCCGATTTTGCATCGCGGGCGTTTTCTCAGCGGCAAGCTCAATGAGAAGCTCAATATTAAGGATGTGACCTGGGTGCAGCCCAACGGCGAGGAAATGTCGGAGGAGGCCTGGGGCGACGCCAATCTGAAGAGCATCGGCATGCTGCTGGACGGTCGCGCGCAGCCTACCGGGCTGCTGCGGGTGGGATCGCAGAGTACCGTGCTGTTGTTGTTCAGCGCCTCCCACGAGAATCTGGTCTTTACCCTGCCGGAGGTGGCGCACGGGTACGGCTGGCGGCATATATTTGATACCTTTCAGCCGGATGATATCAATGAGCATAGCTTTGGTTTCGGCCATGCCTATACCTGTCCGTCGCGGACGGTGGTGCTGTTTGAACTGGTGAATACCAAGACCACGATGGTGGTGGCTTAAGCCGGCCTTAAGCAAGTAAGGCGTTAGCGGGCCTGCCACGTCGCGGGGCCCCGGTCGGGCGGGGGAAACCCGCCCGCCCCCCTGGCCACGTTTCCCCATCACGACCTCTGCTGTCAACCCTGCGCACTCTTTTCACGTTTTTTTGCTAAATATTCACGCCCCGCTGCCGATACTCCTTAAACGCAAACCCTTTGGAACGAGTTAATCGGAAGGATAACCGTTGCCCTGTTGTGGCTACCGAACAACGGCAACATGCCATGGGACTTGAGATGAGATGAATACGTTCCCCCACAGCGCCTTAAGATTTATCCGCCAGTTTGACTTTGGCGACGATCTGCTGCTGGACGCGGTCTATTTGATGCTGCGCAATCCTTTTCTGACGCAGGCGACATTAGCGCGCGAATTCAATCTGAGTTTTATCCAATCGGATGTGTTATTCAAAAAGTTGATTGAAGTTAATAAATTCCTAAAGACTAATTATTATGCCATGTCTTATGTAGCCAATAACAGAATCGCTGATGCCGTTAAGCTTTGGTCTAACCATCACCGCTCGGATCAGGGCGCGGCGTTGAAGCTTGATGCGCAGATCCATGATAAATTAATTGACCTGGCGCCGATTTTTTTTGATAAGCGGCAGGAACTGGTCTTTACCGACGGTTACGGGTCCTATTTCCAGTTCAATAAAGATACTGAAATCACGTTGATGGTTAAAGGGGTGCTGAGTAAAATTCTTGAACCTTATCAGAAGGTTATTTTAGATGCCGATTCAGTCAAGGCCTTTATTCTTGAGCAGGTCGACATCATGCGCGATGTGGCGGCGGTGTCCGGCCAGGATGTTGATATCCGGACCACGGTGATCAAGGCGGGCTGGAATGTAAACCTTATTACGCCGGAACGGGTGATTATCGCCGATAAATGCGGCTGTAAGGCGGCGATCACCTGTATCAATAAGACCCTGCCGACCAATACCCTGCAAAAAAGCAAAATTAACTACGGTTGCGATATTTCAGTTTATCTGGATAACGCGATGTCTTTGGTGGATGATTTTTACGTTAACTGCAGTTCTGAGGTGTTCAATACCAGGGAATTTTATAATATAAATATATAAAAGTCACCGCAAGGAAGGGTATGGACGTGCGCATCATGCCGGTTGAGGCCAGCGACCCGGAGTTTGCCCGCCTGGTCGCCGCGCTCGACGCGTATTTAATACCGCTGTACCCGGCGCAAAGCAATCATGGCCTGCCGATCGGCGCGCTGCGCGCAGCCGGGGTGCGGGTTTGGCTGGCGCGGGCGGGCATGCGGGCCGCCGGCTGCGTCTGCCTGTTTGTGGGCGAGGATAAGCTGCCGGAGATCAAACGCCTGTATGTCGATCCGGCTTTTCGCGGCTGCGGTATTGCCTCGGCATTACTGACGCGGCTGGAGGGTTGGGCGCGCGGCCAGGGATTTCGCGACCTGTATCTGGAAACGGGCATTTACCAGATGGATGCCGTGGCGCTGTATGAAAAACAGGGCTTCAGCCGCGTCGGCCGTTTTGGCGCTTACCCGGATGATCCCCTGAGCCTCTATATGCATAAGCCCATTGCGGATAATGTCTTTTAAGCGCCCTTCGCGCCAGGCGCCGCATTTTGGGTTCGCTTGCCGCGACAGGCGGCTCCCCATGGCGCGGGCGGCGCCAGCCGGGTAGCATCCTGTTATCTTTTCTTACTCGCCAGATATTCGTTCTGGAAAATACACATCCGGATGGTGTTGCGGTATTCGCCGTTGACAAAATATTCTTTCAGCAATACGCCTTCGACCTTGAAACCCAGCTTGCCGTAGATATGGATGGCCTTCTCGTTTTCCTGATCGACAATCAGATACAGCTTATGCAGGTTAAGCACCATAAATCCATAGTTCATGGCCAGCTGCGCGGCAATGCTGGCATAGCCGTGCCCCTGATGGGCCGGGTCGACCAGGATCTGGAACTCGGCGCGGCGATGGATATGATTGATTTCAACCAGTTCCACCAGGCCGATGCCCACACCTTCCTTATCGATGATAAACCGCCGTTCGCTTTGGTCATGGATATGCTTGTCATAAAGGTCGTTAAGTTCGACAAAAGCCTCGTAAGGTTCCTCGAACCAATAACGCATGACAGTTTCATTATTATCCAGCTGATGAACGAAATGCAGATCTTCCCGTTCTAATGGACGAAGCTTAATATTATAACTATGCGATATTTCATTTTCCACAATCATGATGGCTGCCAGGCATGCTTGATTATATTCCCCATAATAAAAAGAATGATATTATAAGCTAATTAATGATTAGTGGTTTTAGAAATAACATTCATGACCAAAACACCACCAATGATCATGAACATACCGAGTATGGCATAGATATCGAGCTTTTGGTCAAAAAAGAAATAACCTGAAACGGCAACAAATACAATGCCTAAGCTTGCCCATGCCGCATAAGCGACGCCCACGGGCATGGTTTTGAGTACTTGGGAAAGCAATATAAAAGAAATACAATACCCGACAATAACGATAATGGAAGGGTACATTTTGGTAAAACCCGCGGAGGCTTTTAACGAACTTGTGGCTATGACTTCAGAAATTATTGCTATTAACAGGTACAGATAGGTCATAAGATTATTCTTTCGGTTTCTAAATGGCTACTGATATTATCATAGCCCGCCTGCAGAAGAAAATTGGCAATATTATGACAAATTCAGTGAATAATCTCTGTAATCATTGCTCTAACGTGGACGTGTTACGGGCAACGGTAACGGATGGGCGCGGGGGTCGCCGCCGCCGCGCCGCCGCCCACGCCGCCGCAGGCTAAATATCCACGGTGCGCCGGAAAGCGTTGCCCGCGCCGTCAAACAGGTGCGCCTTGTCGGCGGGGATGGCGAGATCCACCGTATCGCCCAATGCCAGGCGCCGGTCTTCCCCGTGCCGGAGTATCACCGGCTCGCGGTCCGGCAGTGCAATGTATAAATAAGCCGCTTCGCCCAGATGTTCAATGTGCTGGATACGCCCCGACAGCTGCCGGTCCTGCGGCGCGCACAGCCGCAGGTGCTCGGGACGGATGCCCACACAGACGTCGTCGCCGTCGGCGAGCCTGGCGTCGACGCAAAGCTCGACGGCGTCGGTTCCGTCCAGGGTGACCGTCGCCCGGTCGGCACCGGCGCCGGTTAACCTCGCCGCCAGGAAATTCATTTGGGGCGACCCGATAAAACCGGCGACAAAGCGATTGACCGGGTGGTGATACAGCGCCAGCGGATGGCCGACCTGGGCAATGGAACCCTGGCTGAGCATGGCGGCGCCGCTGTTGAGCAACACGATTTTATCAGCCAGCGTCATGGCCTCCACCTGATCATGGGTGACATAAATCATGCTGTTGCCCAGCTCATGATGCAGTTTGGCAATCTGGACCCGGGTGGCGACGCGCAGCGACGCGTCCAGGTTGGATAACGGCTCGTCGAATAAAAAGACCTCCGGGTCGCGCACGATGGCGCGGCCAATGGCCACGCGCTGGCGCTGGCCGCCGGACAGGGCCTTCGGCAGGCGGTCGAGCAGCGGGTCAAGCTGAAGGATGCCGGCGGCGTCGTGCACCCGCCGCGCTATCTCCCGCTTGTCGACCTTGGCCAGCTTCAGGCTGAAGGCCATATTGTCGAAAATGGACATATGGGGGTACAGGGCATAGCTCTGGAACACCATGGCCACGCCGCGCTCCGAAGCCGGCAGGCGGTTGACTACCCGGTCGCCGATAATAATATCTCCCGAACTGATGGTTTCCAGCCCGGCTATCATGCGCAGCAAGGTGGATTTGCCGCAGCCCGAGGGGCCGACAAACACACAGAACTCCCCATGCTCGATATCCAGGTTGACCCCGTTGATGACCTGGGTGTTGTGATAACTTTTAAAGACATTGCGTAAGCGTATGGCAGCCATCGTCCGGCTCTCCTGTTGTAGGGTGGTCGGGCGTTATTTCACGCCGCCCATGGTTAAACCCCGGACCAGATGTTTTTGCACCAGCAGTCCCAGCACCAGCATCGGCAGCATAACCAGCGTGCCGGCGGCGGTGAGCGGCCCCCATTCGGTGCCCTGGAAGGTGAGGAACGAGGTGATGGCCACCGGCAGGGTCTGGGTGGATTCGCCGGACAGGGTGAGCACGATCTGGAACTCATTCCAGATAAAAAACAGCGTCAGCACCCCGGACGCGGCCAGCCCGGTACGGGCCAGGGGAAGAATGATCCGGGCGAAGACCTGCCATTCGCTGGCCCCGTCCACCAGCGCCGCCTCGCGTAATTCCGGCGGAATATCCTCGAAAAACGTGGTGATCATCAGGATGGTGAAGGGCACGTTGGCGAGGGTATAGACCGCAATCAGCACCAGGTAGCTGTCGGTCAGGCCGAGGGACGTCACCAGGTAGTAGGCCGGCAGCACCAGCATGATCACCGGGGCAAAACGCAGGCTCATGATAAATTGCTTGGCGCGCGCCTTCTTGATGACAAAAAACACCAGCCCGTAGGAGAACAAGGCCCCCAGCAGCAGGCACAGCAGGGTGGCGGCCAGGGAGATCACCACGCTGTTAAAGAAGGCGCGGATAAAATCGCTGTTACCGAGTACGGTGGCGTAGTTGTCCAGGATGGGCGTAAAAAACAGCCTGGGCGGCATGGCGAACGCGTCGATATAGGTTTTGAACGACATCGACACCAGCCAGAAAATCGGCAGCAGGAAAAATGCCAGGATAAGCAGTAACAGGGCATAAAACCCCGCCCAGCGGCCGGTGCGTTTCAGAGAATCAGGCATCTTTCATAATCCGGTTGCTTGCCATGGAGAGCACCAGGATAACCAGCAGCGTGTTGATGATGGCGATCACCACCGCTTCGCTGATGCGAAAATCCTGAAAGCCGGTCAGGTAGGCGAACATGTTGGTGGTTTCGGTGGCCAGCGCCGGCCCGCCGCGCGTCATGACATAAATCAGATCGAACGACTTAAAGGCGTCAATCATGCGCAGGAACAGGGCGATGAGGATAATCGGCTTGAGCATCGGCAGTTTGATATAGGCCAGCAGGCGCCAGCCGCGCGCGCCGTCCAGTTCCGCCGCCTCCAGCGGCTCTTGCGGCAACGAGTCCAGGCCGGCCGATACCAGCAGGATGATAAACGGCGTCCATTGCCAGACGTCGGCGACGATAAGCGACGCCATGGCATAGGACGGATTGCCGAGCCAGTCGACGGGGGCGATGCCCAGCAGGCCGGCCAGGTAATTAAACAAGCCGGCGTTGGGATCGTAAAAAATGCGCCAGATAAGGCCGCCGACGATGGGCGTGACGATCATCGGCAGCAGCAGCAGCGCCCGCGTCAGTTTGCGGCCGGGAAAATCGCGGCTGATAAACAGGGCGACGGCGCATCCCAGCGCCAGCTCGATAAGCGTTGCCGCCGCCACGTACACCAGCGTATGCCACAGCGAAAACCACAGGCGCGGCTGCTGCAGCACGTCGATAAAATTGGCCAGCCCGACAAACCCAAACGGCGGCGGCGCCATCATGTCGATATCGTGCAGCGCCAGGTACAGCGAATAGCCCAGCGTGTAGACCGACACCGCCATCAGTGCCGCCAGCAGCGGCACCGTAAACGCCCAACGTGTAAACGTTGCTTTCATGTTGACTCCGGTCCCGGTTTCACCGCGCGAGGGCTTTATCGTTCTGGCGGTTTGCCGCCGCCATGGCGTCCTCGGCGGACAGGGTGCCGGCCAGGGCCTGGGACAGCGCGATGCCGGTGTTATTGATCAGAATGGTGGCCTGCGGCACAGTAGGCAGGTAGTTGGGATTGCCGTTTTTCAGCGCCGCCAGCATGCCGTCCTTAAACGCGCCGTACTTACGCACGAAGGCCTCGCTGTTAATGGCGCTCAGGGAGCTGACGCCCGCGTTGGGATTAAGCTCCACCGATTTCATCTGCGTTTGCTTGTTGGTGGCCCAGCTGATGAATTGCCATGCCGCCTGCTGGTGCTTGCTGGCGCTGGCCAGGTACAGGCCATGCACCTGCAGCGCCGAGCTGCCGCCGGGATGACTGCCCGGCTGCGCCGGAACCGGGGCGTAGCCGACCTTGCCGACCACCGTCGATTCCCGGGCGTCCTCGTTATAGCCGCCGTTGACCGTGGAATCGATAATCATGCCCGCTTTGCCCTGCTGGAACACCAGGCGGTTTTCCTGCCAGCCGAAATTGGCCGCGCCGATGGGGCCGTAATTCTTCAGGATATTAACGTAGGCCTTGGTGGCCTCGATGGCTTCGGGACTGTCGACGGCGGATTTGCCGTCCTTGATCCATTGCCCGCCATAGCCCCACAGGAATGCCGCCCAGGAGAAGGTGTTATGGATGCCCTGGCCGCCGCGCAGCGTGATGCCGGCCATGTGGCCGCCGCTTTTTTCCTTGAGGGTTTTGGCCGCCGCCAGCAGCTGGTCAAAGGTGGTCGGCACCGCGATGCCGTATTGGGCGAACAGGTCCTTGCGGTACATCAGAAACGTGCTTTCGCCGTACACCGGCACGCCGTAATAACGGTCTTTATAGCGCAGCGTATCGGCATAGCTTTTGACGAAGTCCGCGCGATCAAAACCCGCGTCGGCTTTCATCAGCGGGTCGAGCGGGGCGATGTAACCCGCCGAGGCGTAGCCCACCCCATGCACCCAGTCGTCCATGACGACGTCATAGCGGCCGCTTTTGGAGGAAAAGGCCAGCAGCGCCTTGGACGTCAGATCTGCGTAGGGGACGATTTCCGCCTGTACCTTGATGCCAGTCGCCTTTTCAAATTCCGGCAGCATGGCCTTGATGGAGTCGCTGGTGCTATGGCCTTCCAGCAATACGCGCAGGGTATCCTGCGCGTGGGCGCCGCCGGCGCAGAACAGCCAGGTGCAGACGAGCGCGGTAAACCGGGAGAGCGTCGTTTTCATGCGTAAATCCTTATTCAGTGGATAAATGAGGCGATCAGACGGCAACGACCTGACCGGTACGGGCGGATGCCATGATCGCAAGCGTAATCCGTAACGCCTCGTTGGCCTCTTCTCCCGTGGCGACCGTGGTACGGTTGCTGCGGATATCGCTGATAAAGGCCATCAGTTCCTCGCGCAGGTC
Organism: Sodalis sp. C49; assembly: GCF_046352915.1. Taxonomy (NCBI): domain Bacteria; kingdom Pseudomonadati; phylum Pseudomonadota; class Gammaproteobacteria; order Enterobacterales; family Bruguierivoracaceae; genus Sodalis; species Sodalis sp. C49. The sequence continues at coordinate 4,838,421 of NZ_CP163303.1, forward strand.
GCCTTTGATTTCGCCCTGGCTCAGCGGCCAGTGCTGGGTATCGATATAGCGGTTGGCGGTTTCGGATGCATGATAAAGGCCGGACTCGCCGCACTCGATTTCAAACAGGCCGGCGGTGGTCAATATTTCCATCTTGGCGTCCAGCAGGGTCCGTGAACCCGCCGGCAGCGCCCAGGCGCTTTCCAGATTGACCACCGCGCCGTCGGCAAAGCGGATGATGGCGAAAACCGCGTCCTCGGTCCCCAAATGCCCGAGGCGCTTATTGGTGGTCTGGGCGTAAACGCTCACCGGTTTGGTGCGGTGCAACAGCCAGAGGACCATATCCACGTCGTGCACGGTGACATGCAGCGGCAGCGGCAGGCTGCCGCCGTAGCGCGCCGGTCCCTCAATGGCCGGGCTATTGCGCCGCGCCGCGATATGGCTGATCTCTCCCGCCTCGCCGGCTTCAATGATGTCCCGCGCCCGTGAATAGCGCGGGTCGAAACGCAGCAAAAAGCCGATGCCGAGCTTGACGCCGGCGGCATGGGCCGCGCCGACAATCTCCTCGCCGTCGGCCAGGGCGGCGGCGATGGGTTTTTCCAGGAAGATATGCTTGCCGGCCCGGGCGGCGGCCAGGGCCGGCGCCAGATGGAAATCATCCTTGGTGCAGATGCTGACGATATCCAATCCCTCAAGCGTCAGCATGTCCTGATAATCGCTAAAACATTGGATGCCGGGAATAAACGCCTTTACCGCCTCGCAGCGCGCCGGATCCGGATCGGCGATGGCGATCACTTCCACGCCGTAGAGCTGGCTGAACACCCTGGCATGCATGGTGCCCATAAATCCCGCGCCCACCACGGCGACTTTCAGTGTTCCGTCTTTCATCGACTGGCCTCTTGGTTTTTTGTTGGGCGGCGGCCCGGCCGGGTGGCTTCGGGGCCGCGGTCCGCCGCTGTCGCTATTGGTTTTTATAGGATAAGCAATACAATAAGCATGCCAGTTTAAGTCCAGATTAGAGCCAGATGCTTAAAAGGGTTCTATATTATTAACTTAACGAAACTGTTGCGTTTTTATTCCTGAGTATCAGGCTGTTAATCTCACGCTACGCATAACTATTAGCACAATTATTGTGCACTTGAATAGCTTTAAGCACCTTTTTTGTGCGTTGCTCGATAAAATAAAATACCAGTTTACATATTTGGTATTGTTGTGGTTAGCTGGCGGTGCCGAGGTTATTTTTTAAGGAAAACGACGCAGATGACCCTGAATGAACTTAAGCACCGCCTGGTGGTATCCTGCCAGCCGGTGACCGGCGGACCGATGGACCGGCCGGAGATTATCGTCGCCATGGCGCAAAGCGCGCAGTCGGCCGGCGCGGCCGCGGTAAGGATCGAGGGCGTGGAGAATGTGCGTCGGGTGGCCGCCGCGTTGACCATCCCGGTGATAGGCATCGTAAAACGTGATTTAATCGATTCACCGGTGCGTATCACACCTTTTATAGCGGATGTGGAGGATCTGGCGCGGGCGGGCGCGTCGATTATCGCCTTTGACGCCACCGACCGGGTCAGGCCCGTGCCGGTGGCGGAACTCTACCGGGCGGCGCGGGCGTGTCAACGCCTTATCATGGCGGATTGCGCCTGCCTGGCGGACGGCGTGGCGGCGGCAGATCTGGGCTGCGATCTGATTGGCACCACGCTGTCCGGCTATACGGCCGGCACCGCCGATCAGCCGATGGCGCGCCCCGATTTGGCACTGATTGCCGCCCTGGCGGCGCGGGGTTATAACGTGATGGCGGAAGGGCGCATCCGCACGCAGGATCATGCCGCCGCCGCCCTGGCGCAGGGCGCGTTCGCCGTAACCGTCGGCTCGGCCGTTACGCGCGTTGAGCATATTACCCAATGGTTTATCGAGGCGCTGGCACAGGCCGCAACCCGGAGCTGATTATGGCGACTATCGCGCTGGATATCGGCGGCACCAAAATCTCCGCCGCCAGGGTGGAGCAGGGGCGCTGCGTGGAACGGCGGCAAACGCCGATGCGTTTTGACGAGGCCGGGTTTATCACCGCCCTGCGCGAGGTGACCGCGTTTGGCGTCACGCCCGGCATGATCGCGGTAGCCGCCACCGGTTTCGTGCGCGCCGGGCGGGTTTATTCTGTCAATCTGGACACCATCCCCTTTTGGCGCGGATTCCCGCTGGAAGCGGCGCTGCGCCAACTGTATTCCTGTCCGGTAGTGTTGATGAACGATGCCCAGGCCGCCGCCTGGGGCGAGTATAGCGTCCGGCAGGGACGGGTGCGCAACCTGCTGTTTATGACGTTGTCCACCGGCGTCGGCGGCGGCCTGGTGCTTGACGGCGAACTGCGCACCGGCGGGCACGGATTGGCCGGACATCTCGGCCATGCCACGGTGAGCCGCCCGCCGGCCGATGTGATGCCCGGCCGCTGGGGGCCGTGCGGATGCGGCCGTTACGGTTGCCTGGAATCCGTTGCCTCGGGCACCGCGCTGGCGCGCCAGGCCGGGGCGCTGTTCGGGCGGGCCATCGACAGTCGCGCGCTGTTTGCGCTGGCTGCCACGAGCGCGCGGGCAAACGATATCATCGACAACGCGGCGGCGGCGGTGGCCGAGGCCATCGCCAATACGCATATGCTGCTGGATATTGATGAGGTGGTGATTGGCGGCAGCGTCGGGCTGGCGGCGGGCATGCTGGACAGGATCCGCCAGGCGCAGGACGCGTTGCCGCCGCTGGGACGGGTCGCGGTATCAGGCGCCGCGCTGGGCGCGGACGCGGGGCTTATGGGCGCCGCCGGCTGGGCGCGGCGCGGCGCCGGTTAATGCCCGCCGGCTGTTCCCGGCGTCTGCCGCCCGTCAGTACAGGCCGTCGCGCTGCAGTTCCACCACAAAATCATAACTGTCGCCCCGATACCAGGTATGGGTATATTCAATCGGGCGTCCGTCCTCAAGATAACAGTGGCGTTCCACATGCAGCGCCGCGCTTTGCGGCGGCAGCTCCAACAGCAGCGCATTTTCGGCCGATAACGGTTCCGCGCGCATTCGTTGCAACGCCCGTTTCGGCATATGGCCGCTGCGTTGCAACACCGCGTACAGCGAGTCGCCAAGCCCGTCGAGCGACGGCAGGAAACCCTGGGGGATGACGGCGATTTCCACCGCCATCGGCCGTCCGTCCACGGTGCGCAGCCGTTTAAGGCGGTAGACCAGCGCGCCGGGAGAGAGATTCAGCGCAATGGTTTCCGACGGCGAGGACTGGATCAACTCGCGCTCCAGCCAGATGGCTCCCGGCTGATGGCCGCGCGACAACATGTCCTCGCTGAAGCTGGTTAACGACGATAAGGGTTTTTCCAGCCGGCCGGCAACCTGGCTGCGGGCGCCGCGCCGCTGGATAATCACCCCGTCTTGGGCCAGCTGGCTTAATGCCCGCCGCACCGTCACCCTGGATACCGCCAGGTATTCCGACAGCTCGCGTTCGCTGGGGATGGTATAGCCGCCTTTGATCAGGCCGCCGGCCACCAGTTCCCTGAAACCTTTTTCCAGCCGCTGGTACAAGGCTCCGCCGCTCTGGTTGCGCTCGTTGCAATAGGTCTTCAGTAACTCGATTAACTTATCATCCATAAGGGCGGGCCGCTGGTGCGTGTTTAACGATGTTCACTGATTGTAATCGAAGCCGCCGCGGGCGCATACCCTTACCCGGCATTGTCCTGTCCGGCGAATATCCCCTGGGGTGAAAGGCCGGGGCGAATTGGTACGATAGCTTTGCGTTCAAAAATGACAGGTTGATCACGAAACGCAACTAAACCCGCTGCGCAGTCTCATTATCGTCCTCTGCGTGCCGATAAACCCTTACTTCTCTTTTTAGATGGCTAAGGTCATGAAAAAATTACTCCATTTACCCTTTATGGTGCAGCTATTCAGCGGCTTCGCTATTATTATCGCGTTGATGCTTTGCCTGGGCGGCGTGTCCCTCTACCAGCTCAGCGCCAATAATGACCATATCGACGCCTATCGCAATAACTGGCTGCCCGGGGTGCGCTATACCCTGGAGATGCGCGGTACGCTAGCCGAACTGCGTTTGCAGCAGGTACAATATATTTCTTCTCCGACGGACCAGGATCGGGAGTCACACCGGCTGGAACTGATGCAGGCGGTGGCGAACTTCCTCCGCGCCCAGAATGCCTACCTGGCGCTGAATACGCCCTTAAGCTCCACGCCGTTATTCAGTCAGATCATGGCCAACTTCAATCAGTTCAGCCTGGCGAACGATAAGATGATCGCGGCCATGTCGGAAAATGATGTCACCGGGGCCATCCGCATCAGCGGCGATACCTCGCGCAAATACCGCACCCAGCTGATGGCCGACCTGGCCACCATGGTCGACCGGGAAGTGGGCGGTAGCCAGGAGGCGGCGAGACAGGCGGCCCGGGGCTATGATATCGCCAAATACAGCCTGATGGGCCTGTCGCTGTTCGCCCTGCTGATCTCCGGACTGTTGGCCACGGTGATTTCCCGTAATCTGTGGCGCCAGCTGGGCGGCGAGCCGGCCTATGCCACGTCGATTATGCGTAAAATCGCCGCCGGCAACCTGACCACCGGCATTAAGCTGAGCGCCAAGGACAGCAGCAGCCTGCTGGCCGCGCTCAACGCCATGAGCCAACAGTTGCGCGATACCATCAGCGGCATCATCAGCGGCAGCGAATCCATTTCGGTGGCCTCCGGTCAAATCGCCCAGGGCAATACCGACCTGTCGCAGCGCACCGAAGAGCAGGCGGCGTCGTTAATCCAGACCTCGGCCAATATGCAGCAACTCACGCAGACCGTACACCACAACGCCGATAACGCCAAGGAAGCCAGCGAACTGGCGGTCGCTACCTCGCGCACCGCCACCCAGGGCGGTAAAATCGTGGCGGAAATGCTGACGCATATGCGCGATATTTCCCAAAGCTCGAAAAAAATCGTCAATATCATTGCCGTTATCGAGGGCATTGCTTTCCAGACCAACCTGCTGGCGCTTAACGCCGCCGTCGAGGCGGCGCGGGCCGGCACCCAGGGCAAGGGCTTCGCCGTGGTGGCAAGCGAAGTACGCACGCTGGCGCAGAAGAGCGCCGACGCGGCCAAGGAAATCAAATCGTTGATCGAGGGCACGGTGGACAAAATCACCGCCGGATCTGAACGGGCGGATAACGCCAGCAAGGCGATGACCGAAATCGTCGACTCGGTGGACAAGGTGGCCGCCATCATCCACGAAATCGCCACCGCCAGTAACGAACAGCATATGGGCATCCAGGAAGTGGGACAGGCGGTGGCCCAGATGGACCAGGTTACGCAGCAAAATGCGGCGCTGGTGGAGCAGGCCGCCGCCGCCGCCCGTTCGCTGACCGAACAGGGCCAGGAGCTGCGCCGGGCGGTGAGTTTCTTCCAAACCGCCTGATGCCGTCGGCGTAACACGCTCCCGCGGCTAAGACCTGGAGAGGGTTTTAGCCGGCGGGAGTTTTTTTATGGCGCTTGGGCATGCTTTCCCTATTTTCGCCGGCTTTGGCGTAAGACATCGTCATGGGATAAAACCGCCCGTCTTTATCCATCGGAGGAGCGGGCCGCCCCGGCGGGCGATTTAACGGCGCCGGCCGCGCCGGCTTTGCCGGAACCGCTGAAGGTTTTGCCGACCATGACGATCACCACCGCCAGGATAATGATGCCCAATGCCAGCCACTCGATCGGATTAAGGCGCTCGCCGGCAAACCCCATGCCGAGCAGCACCGCCACCACCGGATTGACATAGGCATAGCTGGTGGCCAGTGCCGGACGGGCGTGGGAGAGCAGGAACATATAGGCGTTGATGGCGATAATCGAGCCAAACACGATCAGATAGCCGATGGCCAGCAGCCCCGCGGTATCCGGCATCCGCGTCAGGCGCTCGCCGGTAAGCAGGCTGGCGACAAGCAGCACCGCACCCGCCACGATCATTTCCACCGCCCCGACCATCATGCCCTTGGGCAGATCAAGCCTTGAGCTCCAGATGGAGCCGAACGCCCAACTGACGGAGGCCACGATCACCAGCAGGGCGCCGAGCGGGTTGCCGGTCAGGTTACCGCCGGTATTGAGTAAAATAATGCCGGCCAGGCCGAGAACAATGCCGAACCACTCCAGGCGCGTGGCGCGCAGTCCCCAGATACTGCCGAAACAGGCGGCGAACAGCGGTACCGTGGCGACAATCACCGCGGTAATGCCGGACGGCACCTGCCTATGTTCGGCCACCGTCACCAGGCCATTGCCAATCGCCAGCAGCAGGATGCCGATCATGCCCGCGTTCAGCGCCTGGCGCGGCGAGGGCAGGGACTCGCCTTTCAGGCGCAGCACGGCGAACAGGATAATGCCGGCCGTTAAAAACCGTACGCCGGCCATCAACAGCGGCGGCCAGCTGTCCACCCCGACGCGGATAACAAAATAGGTCGAACCCCATATGATGTAGAGTGTAAACAGCGCCAGGACCAGCTTCAGTCCGTTTGAATCGCGTAATTGCATGTAGCTGCCTTTTAAGCCTAAACGTTCGGATGATTAGTAAACCTTTTTTTATGGCTGTTAATATATTCTTTTTGTCGTAATCCTCCAGTTAAACAACGAAAATAGCCGTATAACACCTTCGATTCAACAGCGGGCGCAACGGGGAAAGCTATGGATAAATATGATGAACTGATACTGCAGGCGCTGGTGGAAAACGGCAGGCTAACCTATGCCGAGCTGGCGCGCCGGGTTAATCTCTCGCCGCCGGCGGTGGCGGAGCGGGTGGCGAAGCTCGAGACCAAAAAAGTCATTACCGGCTACCACGCCCACGTCAACCTGGAAAAACTCGGCTTGCCGATCACCTTTATCGTCGAGCTGCGCCTTAACCATAACCACTGGCAAAATACGCTGAAAATGCTGACGCAGATCCCCGAAATCCTGCAATGCTACCGGGTAACCGGCGAAGCCTGTGTGATTGTCCGCGGCGCGGTCGGGGATATGGCGGCGATGGAAGCCTTTATCGAGCGGGTAAGCCAATTCGGCGCCACCAAAACGTCGATCATTCTCTCGGCGCCGGTGGAGCGTATCGCGCCGCCGGCGCTGATGGTTGCGGAGACGTTAAGAAAAGCGTGATAAGCTTCACAAAAAATTGACACGGCGGCTCATTTTGCTAAACTGCGAAAAGTGTGATGAGCATCACATTAATGTCGGATCAATGTGAGGAATCAGCAATGAAAATTATACGTAAACTTAACAAATTTTTGAAAGAACAAGGCAATATCCACGCACAGGCGGCTAAATATAGCCTGTATTAAGCGTGGCGCATGCCCCGGGGGCCTCATCCTGTGTTGCCGATGCGCCGCCCGCCCTCTTTATCCCAGACGGCCCTTTTCAGGGCCGTCTGCCGTTGCAGGCAGACAAGCGCCCGCCTGAGATAGCCGCTTTCGCCTGCCGCCATACCGGCCCGGCGACGCAGGCAAAGATACTATAGATTTTACGACATCGACCGCCTCTCCCCCAGCGCCTATCTTGAAAGCAAGAGTCATCGCGCGTAAGGAGACCGGCCGTGAACACCCGCCGCACGCAACCTGTCCAACGTCAAACCCCCGGGCAGTTTATTCTTTACACCGTCATCGCCGCCTCGAGCGCGTCCCTGGCCGCCTGGGGCAGCGCGACGCTTGCGCTGGAGGTCTGGGTGATGTTCGCGGGCCTTATCACCTGGTTCACGCGCCCGACGTCCTGGCGCGCCGGGCTGTGCGCCATGATCTGCCTGTGGCTGGGAATTGGGCTGGGGGCCGTTACCCAGATAATACTGCCGGCGTTGTCGCCGGCTCTGGATCCGCTGGCGTTGCCGCTGGTGGTATTTTGGGTGGCCATCCTTATCGTAAGCCTGCGCGCGACCCGTATCGTCGATAACACGCTGGCCTGGTTCCTCGGCATGGTCACGTTCTATGCCTCCGGGCTGGAACCGGCGCCCGGCATGTTTAGGGATCTGTGCGGCGCATCCGCCATCGGCGGGTTCGCCGGTTGGGCTTGCCAGGCGCTGCACCGGCGTTGGAACACGGCCTGGTTTATCCCTTAGCCCAGTTCGATAATCTCATGGCGGCCGCTTAATATCGGCCCGCTGAGAATTTTATAGCCGTCGCGGTCGAACCCCTGCGCCACGGTGCTCAGGCCCGCCGCTTCGCCAAGGCTTGCCACCGAACCGAGATAGAACCAATTGTTGACCACGTGGATTTGCCGCCGATCGCCGCTGTGTTCCACCAGGCCGATGGCGCCGGCGTAAGGCCATGCCACGATGCGCATCTGCTGCAGCGCGTCCATCAGGCGCAGCTGGTGTTCCTCCGGGCTTTCTTTACCGCAGCAGGCGCCCGCGCAGCGCCCGAGATGGAACCGGAAGCAGGCGCGTCCGTGGCTGAGTTTTTCCAGGCCGAGCAGGCTGTAACATAATAATTCGCTGTCGCCGATATCCAGCAGGGTTTGCTGGGCGGCGCGGCGGCTGGAAAACAGGCCGTACAAATCCGGCGTGCGGGCAAAATCGATCTCTTTGGCCGAGACGATGACGGGCATGCCGCGCGCCAGGTGAATCGAGCACAGCTGGCGACTGCGCCGCAGCCGTTTATTGTGCAGCGGCTGGAGCGCCTTGATCATCTGGGCCTCAAGCAGCAGGGCGCCGATTTCCCCGGCGGTGAGGTGGTAGCTGATGCGCCGCGATTGCCGCAGCATGCGCGCTTCTTCGGCGGTGCGCAGATGCGACATGACCCGGCTGCGGATATTGACGCTTTTGCCGATATACAGCGGCATCACGTCGCTGTCGCTATGAAAGACATACACGCCGGGCGCGGCGGGCAGGCCGTCGATATACTGACGCAAATGTTCGGGATACTGATAGGCCTCGGCGGGGTCGAACTCCCTGCGGGTGGCGGACAGACGCTTATACACTGACTGAACTCTTATTACTGTTGTTTTATACAGCATAACAGGTTATTTTTTAACACGACAGCGCAAAATAACGTCTGATCGTTATTTTATGCGGCATTATGCGGGCTAAAACCGGTGAAGGTGATCATCCTCCTGCCGGTGACGGAGCAAATGACATTCCCGCAGCAGTTGCCGGTCGGCTAAAATGTCCGCGGTCGGCCCCTGGGCCGCAAGACGCCCTTCGCGCAGCACAAAACACCGATCGGCGATGTCCGGGACAATGGCCAGATCGTGGGTGGCGGTGATAAGCGTACGCCCGCGGCTCTCGCGCAGGAATTGCACCATATTGCCCTGGCTTGCCGGGTCCAGGCCGCTGCAGGGTTCGTCGAGCAATAACACCTCGGGTTCGATAATCAATACCGACGCCAGGGCGACGCGTTTTTTTTCGCCGCCGGACAACCGATGGGGCGAACGGTGGCGCAGATGCGTGATGCCGAATTGCTCCAGCATGGCGTCGATACGCCCGGCGATGCGCGGTTTATCCCACCCCAGTTGCAACGGGCCGAAGGCCAGCTCGTCATAGACCGTCGGGTTAAACAATTGCACATCGGAATTCTGGAACACCAGTCCGACCCGGCGCCTGAAGGCGTAAGCCTCCTCGTCCCCGCGCAGGGCGGGTTCATCGAGCGCCCGGCCGAACGCGCGCACGCTGCCCGCGTTGGGGAAATAAAGCCCGTCCAGCAGGCGCATCAGGGTGGACTTGCCCGAGCCGTTGGCGCCGAGCAGGGCGATACGCTGGCCCGCCCGGACCTGAAGCGTGATCTCCCGTAGCGCGGGCAGCGACTGGTAGGCATAGCTGACCTGCTGTAAATCATAGACCGGCGGCGTGGTTAACGATGGGGCCTGGTTCATGCGTATTGCTCCTGTTCCCGGGGCGTCATTCAGGGTAGCCGCAGCCACTGGCAGCTAAATCCGGCCAGCGCCAGCAGCATAAACACCGGCACCGCGCGCCAGTCCTGTTTTTGCAGACACAAATCGTCCATTAGCCTGATTTCACCGCGAAAGCCGCGCGACAGCATGGCCAGATGAACCTCCTGGCTGAGATACAACGAGCGCTCCAGCAGGCTGCCGGCCACATTGACCGCCAGCCGGCGGCGCTCGCCGGCGGGCAGGGGGCCGACCATCCGGCTGGCGCGCGCTTCAAACAGGGCGACCGCGCCGCTGAGCAGCACAAAAATATAGCGATGGGTCATGCCGAGGATCATCACCGCCACTTTTGGCACCCGCAGCGATCGCAAGGCCTTGAGCAGGCGGGGCCAGGGGGTGGTCAATACCAGCAGCAGCGCCAGGGTGGCCGACGTTTCGGCCCGGCCGATCAGCAGCAGGGCCACGCGCAGCCCTTGCGCGGTGACGGTAAGCGACGTGAAGGGCAGGGCGAAGAGCGGCGCGCCGGGTACCATAAACAGCGCCGGCAGCGCCAGCACGCCGGTAAACAGCAAAACGCCGAGCCATACCTGGCGCAGCAGCCTGGCCAGCGATAGCGCCGAAAGCCGCGCCATGATCGTCGCCGCCAGCAGCAGGCCGGCCAGGGCCAGCAGCGAATGCACGGCGACGGCGGTGATAATCAGCGCGCCAAGGCCCATCAGCTTCACGCGCGGGTCCAGCCGTTGCAGCCAGCCCGGCCGGTCGGCCATTGTCTGGGCGTCATCGGCATGCGCCATGGCCGCCAGCAGGCCCGCCAGCAGGCGCGCGATAAAATGCCGGCTTCCCGGTGCGCGCCGGTGGCTGAAGGAGGGTTCGCGCACCGTTTAACGGTGACCCGAGGACGGCCGCCAGGCCGCGGCGCGCGTCAGGCGCGCCAGCAGATAAAACGCCAGCAGGATAAGCCCGCTGCCCATAATGGCCGACAGCACATATCCGACGCGGGCGTTTTGCATAAATGACGGGGCATAGTCCGGCATCGGCGCTGACCAGAGCGCCTCCAGGCGCTGCATGCCGGCCGGCGCGCCCTGCGGCGGGGCGATATTGCCCGAGGCGCGGGTGATTTCGGCCCTGGCGCCGGCATCCTGGAAGTCGGCGGCGCCCCATTCCCCCCAGGCGGTGCCGGCGGCCAGCAGGCCGAGCGGGCTGATGATCATCACCACCGCCATGCCCAGCCACAGCGCGCGCACCGGCCGCCAGCCGGAAAGGCGCGCGGGCACGCACGCGCCGCCGGCGGTGGCGCGCAGCAGGTCGGGGTTGGCTTTTTGCAGATAAGCGACAATACCGCCGGTCACCACGGCTTCCGCCAGACCGGCAAAGGTCAGGTGACCCAGCAGCATGGCCGGCACCGCCACCGACAGCGGATAGGGCGCATACAGCGGCGCTCCGGCGGCGTCGGTAAACAGAAGGGGCTGGATGCCGAACTCCACCGCCGCCAGCAGCGCGGCGAGATTAATGGCGCAGTAGCCGGCCACCGAGGCCGCCACCACCCGCCGCCGGGCGGTGATGGCCGACCCGGCGGCAATCAGGCGGTAAAGGCCGTAGGCCGCCAGCGGACCGACGATGGCCATATTCAGGCAATTGGCGCCGAGCGCGGTAATGCCGCCGTCGCCGAAGAATACCGCCTGGATAAACAACGCCATCGAGACGGCCAGTACCGCCGCCCACGGACCCAGCACGATGGCCGCCACCGCCATGCCCACCGCGTGCCCGGTGGTGCCGCCCGGCAGCGGCAGGTTAAACATCATGATGACGAAACAAAACGCCGATACCACCGCCAGCAACGGCACCAGGCGGGTATACAGCAGGCGTTGCACGCGTTTTTGCGCCACCCACCAGAAAGGGGCGGCGATCAGGAAGGCAACGGCGCAGGTGGACGGGCTGAGATAACCATCGGGAATATGCATCGGATAACCCTGTGTTCAGGCCGCGCGCATAGCGAACAGGGCGGCCGGGGGGCAAAACTTTCGTGGAAATCAGTATGCCTCCGCCGTTCATACTTTTCCATAAAAAATCATACCGGGTTCATTGATCGAGCACAATTAACCGTCAACTTTCCCGCCGGCCGCTAAGCGCCCGCCACGGTTCCCTACCCTAAACCGGAAGGCTGTCCTAAACGTGTTTATGGGGATGCCGGTGATCTTTATCATGATCATGGCCGCTTGCATGACGGTGATCGGCGGTTGTCACGGCATCGGCCGGGATCATTGCGGCGTTTTGCGTGGCGGCGGCGTCCAGCGGGATCAGGTTAATGCTGCCGTGGCGCACCCCGGTCTGGGCGATCACCGATTGGGCAAAATCGGTTAATACCCCCAGCGGCCCGCGCAGGATGGCGGTCTCCACGCACTCGTCGTGGCTGAGATGGGCATGCATGGTGGATACGGTCAGTTCGTGATGATCGTGCTGCAGTTCGGTCAGGCGGGTGGCCAGTTGCCGCTCATGGTGATCGTAAACGTAACTGAGCACCGCGATAAAGGCCGCCCCGGGGTTGGCGGTGGCCGCCTGCTGGCCCAGGTCGCGCCGCAGCATATCGCGGAACGCCTCCGAGCGGCTGCTGTAGCCGCGCAGCCGCATCAGTTCGTCCAGCTCGGCCGCCAGCCGGTCGTCGAGGGAAATGGTTAATCGCTGCATAGGGCATTCCGGGTATCGGGGAAAACCACAGTGTGGAACATTTTTACCGCCAGGCAAAGGATATCGGCAGGTTTAGCCTCAGATAGTCACCAGACCGCGCACCCCGTCGGTTTCCATATCCGCGCCCAGGCCACGCTGCACGATCTGCCCACGCGACATCACCAGGTAGCTGTCCGCCAGGGCGGCGGCGAAATCATAAAACTGCTCCACCAGCAGGATCGCCATATCGCCGCGCGCCGCAAGGGTTTTGATCACCACGCCGATCTCCTTGATCACCGACGGCTGGATGCCTTCGGTAGGTTCGTCGAGGATCAGCAACTGCGGCTGGCAGGCCAGCGCGCGCGCAATCGCCAACTGCTGCTGCTGGCCGCCGGACAAATCGCCGCCGCGCCGGTTTTTCATCTGCGCCAGCACCGGGAACAGCTCGTAGACCGAGGCCGGCGGCGCTTTGGCGCGCGCGCCGGAAAAACGCGACAGGCCGAGCAGGATATTTTCCTCCACCGTCATGCGCGGAAATATTTCCCGTCCCTGCGGCACATAGGCAATACCGGCCTGCACACGCTGGTGGGGGCGGCGCTGGTTGATAAGCTCTCCCTGCCAGCGAATGCGGCCGGTTTTGGCCGGCAGCAGGCCCATCAGGCATTTGAGCAGGGTCGTCTTGCCGACGCCGTTGCGCCCGAGCAGGCAGGTTACCTGACCGATTTGCGCCTCGAACGACAGGCCGCGCAGGATATGGCTGCCGCCGTAAAACTGATTTAACTCTTCCACCTGTAGCATTATGTTCCCCTGCGTATGAGTAACCCTGGCCTGATAACCGGCGCCGATGCGCGATATCCTCCCGCGCATCATCACGCTCATCAGCTCACCGCCCCAGGTAGACTTCAATCACCTGCTCGTTGGCCTGCACTTCGCGCAGCGACCCCTCGGCCAGCACCTGCCCCTGGTGCAGCACGGTGACATGATCGGCGATGGTTTCCACAAAACCCATATCATGCTCCACCACCATGAGCGAATGTTTACCGGCAAGCGAGCGGAACAGCTCGGCGGTATAGGCGGTTTCAGCATCGGTCATGCCGGCGGCCGGCTCGTCAAGCAGCAGCAGGTGCGGGTCTTGCACCAAGAGCATGCCGATTTCAAGAAACTGTTTTTGGCCGTGGGACAGCAGGCCCGCCGGGCGCCGGCGCAGCGGTGCGAGACGCAGCGTGGCGAGCATGGCGTCGATGCGATCGCGCTGTTCATCGCTCAGCTTATGGCGCAGGCAGGCCCAAACCGATTTATCGGTTTTCAGCGCCAGCTCCAGGTTTTCAAATACCGTCAGCGCCTCGAATACCGTCGGCTTCTGGAATTTACGGCCGATGCCGGCCTGGGCGATTTGCACCGGGCTAAGCCGCGCCAGGTCGATATGCTGATCGTAAATGGCGCTGCCGCTCTGCGGACGGGTTTTACCGGTAATCACATCCATCAGGGTGGTTTTTCCCGCGCCGTTGGGGCCGATAATGCAGCGCAATTCGCCCACGCCTATCTGCAGCGACAGGTCGGTAAGGGCGCGGAAACCGTCGAAGCTGACGTTGATATTGTCCAGCGTCAACACCGGATCGCGCCGCAGGCGATGGATATCGGCGGGATAGGCCTGCGTCAGCAGGTCGTCCGGCGCGTTCATTCGGGCCGCCTTTTGCGCAGCAGGCCGATAACGCCCTGCGGCAACAGCAGCGTCACCAGGATAAACATCAGCCCCAGGAACAATTGCCAGTACTCCGGCATGGCCATGGTAAACCAGCTCTTGGCGCCGTTGACGATGCCGGCGCCGAGCAGCGGCCCCACCAGCGTGCCGCGGCCGCCCAGCGCCACCCATATGGCCGCCTCGATGGAGTTGGTTGGCGACATTTCACCCGGGTTGATGATACCCACCTGCGGCACGTACAGGGCGCCCGCCAGGCCGCACAGCACCGCCGACAGCGTCCAGACGAACAGCTTGAACCCCTTCGGGTCGTAGCCGCAGAATATCAGCCGGTTTTCCGCATCGCGCACCGCCGTCAGCACCCGGCCGAATTTACTGCGCGCCAGGGCGAATCCCAGCAGCAGGCTCGCCGCCAGTAGCAGCACGGTGACCAGGAACAGGCCCACCCGGGTGGTGGTGGCGGTTACCTGGAATCCCAATAAGGTGGTAAAACCGGTAAAACCGTTATTGCCGCCGAAGCCGGTTTCGTTGCGAAAAAACAGCAGCATCGCGGCATAGGTCAGCGCCTGGGTCATAATGGAAAAATAGACCCCTTTGATTTTGGAGCGAAAGGAAAAGTAGCCGAACACCAACGCCAGCAGGCCGGGGGCCAGCATAATCAGGCACAACGCCCAGGCAAAGTGCTGGGTGCCGGCCCAGAACCAGGGCAGCTCGCTCCACGATAAAAAGGACATAAACGCCGGCAGGCCGTCTCCCGCGGCCTGGCGCATCAGGTACATGCCCATGGCGTAACCGCCGAGGGCAAAAAACAGCCCATGCCCGAGGGACAGCAGCCCGGCATAACCCCAGACCAGATCCAGCGCGATGGCCACCACGGCGTAGCACAGGATTTTGCCCACCAGGGTCAGGGTATAGGTGGAGATATTCAGCGGATGCGCCGCGGGCAGCAGGGCCAGCAGCGGCAGGATAACCAGCGCGATAAAAACCAGCGCGCCCAGGATCATGGCGGTGCGGGGCGCCTTTTGCAGGCCGGTGAGGGTTAAGGGTTGGCTCATCAGTCAATGACCCTGCCTTTGACGGCGAACAGTCCCTGGGGACGTTTTTGGATAAACAGCACGATAAGCGCCAGGATCAGGATCTTGCCCAGCACGGCGCCGATTTCGGGTTCGAGGATTTTGTTGACGATGCCCAGCCCGAACGCCGCCGCCACGGTGCCCGCCAACTGGCCGACCCCGCCCAGCACCACCACCAGGAACGAATCGATAATATATCCCTGGCCCAGCTCGGGGCCGACGTTGCCAAGCTGGGACAACGCCACGCCGCCCAGGCCGGCAATGCCGGAACCCAGGCCGAAGGCCAGCATATCCACCCGGCCGGTCGGCACGCCGCAGCAGGCGGCCATGGCCCGGTTCTGGGTTACCGCGCGGATATGCATGCCCAGCCGGGTTGTATTCAGCAGCAGCCAGCACAGCGCCAGCACGCACAGCACGAACAAGATGACCGCCAGGCGGTTGTAGGGCAGCACCAGGTTAGGCAGCAGCTGGATGCCGCCGGAGAGCCAGCCGGGGTTGGCGACGCTGACGTTTTGCGCGCCGAACAGCATGCGCACCCCCTGGATCAGCACCAGGCTGATGCCCCAGGTCGCCAGCAGCGTTTCCAGCGGGCGACCGTATAAATGACGGATTACGGTGCGTTCAAGCAGCATGCCGATAACCCCGGTAACGGCGAAGGCCGCCGGCAGGGCCGCCAGCGGGTAGAGCGGCAGCAGTCCCGGCGCGTAGTGCTCCATAAGCTGCTGCACCAGATAAGTGGCGTAGGCGCCCAGCATCAGCATCTCGCCGTGCGCCATGTTAATCACCCCCAGCAGGCCGTAGGTAATGGCCAGGCCCAGCGCCGCCAGCAGCAGTATCGAGCCCAGGGACAAGCCGGTAAAAGCCTGTCCGAGCAGGTCGCCTATCATCAGCCGGCGCTGAACCTGCTTGAGGCTTTTCAGCGCCGCCGCGCGTACTTGGGCCTCGGGTTCGGCGCTCTCCTGCGTCAGCGCCTGCAGACGTACCTGGACATCGGGATCGCCCGATTCGCCGAGCAGCGTGACCGCCTGCAGCCGCACCTCGGGCCGGGGATCGGCCAGTTGCAGATTGGCCAGGGCAATCTGCAGCGCGTCATGCACCCGCGGGTCTTTTTCCAGCGGTAAACGGGCCTGCAGCAGCGGCAACTGGTCGGCCTGCGCTTCGCGCTGGAGCGCAGTGGCGGCCTGTAGCCGTATGCGGGCATCGTCGCTGACCAACTGGTGAACGGACAAGGCGGTGGCGATAAGGTTGCGCAGGCGGTTATTCAGCCAGACTTTCTTGACGCCGCCGGTGGGCGCGGCGTCGCCTTCCATCGGCGTCAGCGTGGCGCCCTGCTGGATAAAGGGTTTGCCGGCGGCGTCGATCACCATGGTCTCCTGGCGCAATGCCTGCAGCAGCGGCAGACGGGCGGCATCCGGCGCGCTTGACCACGCCTGGAGTAATTTCGCCTGATCGGCGCGGCTGGCCGCCGCAAAATCGGCGGCGGGGCCGGCCAGAGCCAAGGCCGGCAGACATAGGCATAAGGCCACGCCGAGGCCGAACCTTCGCAATAATAATGATAGATAGCGCATATTTTTCGTCCCGTGCTGCGTCAAAAACAGAGGGCGCCTTCGCCGGCCCAGGCGTTTGAAGCGGGTAGGGCGGGCGCGAAGAGTAGAGCGCGGCCCGGCCCCGGTTTCCGTGTTTACACCTGGCCCGCCCTATCCGTAAGCCCTTTTACTGGGTGCTTTTGACCGGATAATCGGGTTTTTTATCGTTGCCGGCGATAAAGGGACTCCAGGGCTGCGCGCGCACCGGCCCTTCGGTTTGCCATACCACGTTAAACTGGCCGTCGGACTCGATCTCGCCAATCATCACCGGTTTATGCAGATGGTGATTGGTCTGATCCATGGTCAGGGTAAAGCCGGACGGGGCGGCGAAGGTTTGCCCTGCCATCGCCGCGCGCACCTTATCCACATCGGTGGACTTGGCCTTCTCCACCGCCTGCGCCCACATATGGATGCCGACATAGGTGGCTTCCATCGGGTCGTTGGTGACCACGGTGTCGGCGTTGGGCAGATGGTGGGACTTGGCGTAGGCTTTCCATTGCGCGACGAATTTCTTATTGGTGGGATTATCCACCGACTGGAAATAGTTCCAGGCCGCCAGATTGCCGACCAGCGGTTTGGTGTCGATGCCGCGCAGTTCCTCCTCGCCCACCGAGAAGGCTATTACCGGCACATCGGTCGCCTTGATGCCCTGGTTGGCCAGCTCTTTATAAAAAGGAACGTTGGAATCGCCGTTGATGGTGGAAATCACCGCGGTTTTACCGCCGGCGGAGAATTTCTTGATATTGGCCACGATGGTCTGGTAATCGCTATATCCGAACGGGGTATAGACTTCCTCGATATCTTTATCCGCCACGCCCTTAGAATGCAGGAAGGCCCGCAGAATTTTATTGGTCGTACGCGGATAAACATAATCGGTGCCGAGCAGGAAGAAGCGCTTGGCGCCGCCGCCGTCATCGCTCATCAGGTATTCCACCGCCGGGATAGCCTGTTGGTTGGGGGCCGCGCCGGTATAAAACACGTTGGGCGACATTTCCTCGCCTTCATATTGCACCGGGTAAAACAGCAGGCCGTTCAGCTCCTCAAATACCGGCAACACCGATTTGCGCGAGACCGAGGTCCAGCAGCCGAACACCACCGCCACCTTGTCCTGGGTCAGCAACTGCCGGGCCTTTTCCGCGAACAAGGGCCAGTTCGACGCCGGATCAACCACGACCGGCTCCAGCTTTTTACCCAGCACTCCACCCTGGGCATTGATTTCGTCAATGGTCATCAGCGCCACGTCTTTTAACGGCGTTTCCGAGATAGCCATGGTGCCGGATAAGGAATGCATCACGCCGACTTTAATCGTGTCGGCAGCCAGCGCCCCCCAGCTGATCCCCATGCCGATAACCGTGGCGGAGAGGGCGAAGGCTTTCAGTAATTTACGTCGTTGCATGCAATTCACTCCTGAATTTATGAGGATTAACAATGGCCGGCGGGACAGAATGGTTCAAAGCAATCCCCGTGCCAGTTGCGGCGTCGCGGCCCGGCGGCGTTTGCCCGGCTTTTCCCGCGCCGGCGGCGGCGCCTTGCACCAAATACGGGCGCGCGTGCGGCATGGCGGGGCGCCTGGCGCCTTTTCAGGCTGATCACGCACGTTCAGGATTATTTCAGGGCGGCAGGGATCGCCAAAACCGTGCAGAGTCCTTTCTTAGCGACCTTGCGCGCGCATGCCGCGGAGCGAAGGCAAGACGTGCGCGGGGTTTGCGCGCTTCGCTCAATTTATAGCCATGTCACTGGCGCGTTTCATAAGGGAAGCTAAACTGAAAAGGCTATTCGATAACCGATAATTTTCTTATTTCCGCAATGCCGTTATTGATTGAGAGGTGAAAAATGGCCGATTTACATGACAATTATCTGGACTGGCTGCGTGATGCCCATGCCATGGAAGAACAGGCCGAAAGCATGCTGAAACGCATGGCGGGGCGTCTTGAGCACTACCCGGCGCTGGAGGCCCGCATTAAACAGCATATTGATGAAACCATCGAGCAGCAGCGTCTGGTGGAAAGCGTTATTAAACGTTATGATTCATCCAGTTCGACATTTAAGGATATGGCGGGCAAAGTGGCGGCCATGGGCCAGGCGATGGGCGGCATGTTTGCCAGCGATGAAGTGATCAAAGGCGGCATTAGCGGCTATACCTTCGAAAATTTTGAAATTGCCTCCTATACCGCGCTTATCGCCGCGGCGCAGGCGGTGGGCGATACCGAAGGGCAACGTATTTTCACGCAGATCCTGGAACAGGAGAAAGCGATGGCCGCCTGGCTGCTGGAACATCTGCCGGAAACCACCCGGCAATTCCTGGCGCGTTCGCAGGCGCCGCATACGGAAGCTAAAAAATAATGGCTTATCCGGCACGATAACGGCCTTAGGCGCGGGCAATTATTGCCGGCGTAACCCATACTGCGCTTACGGCGCGGCGCATCGGGTCCCGGAGAATTTTTTTCGCTACTCATCGGGACAACCAAGCCTGAATATTCCAGGCATCGCGCCGTTAAATACGCTCTTTATGTTGGTTAAAATGCAAAAAACCCGGCAATGAATACCGGGTTTTTTGCGCTGATGATATTTACTCAACGTTAAACGAGCAAATTAATGCTATGACCATACAGGGTGAAATTGTATTATAAAAATACTTACCTTGTTAACATGCTGATATGGGTTATTTTTTACCGGCATCCGTATTTACTTTAACACTGGCCAGCTTGGATAATTTGATGTCGGTATCTTTTTCTTCCTGCAGCGTTTCGGCCAGCAGGGTTTTAGCCTCGGTATACCCCAGCAGCCCCGCCAGGGTGGCTAACGTGCCGTAGGTGGCGATTTCATAATGTTCAACTTTTTGCGCCGCGGCAATAAGACCGGCATCACGTACCGGGCCTTTTTCAACCTCGTCTATAATTTCCTGGCCTTCTTCCACTAATCCTTCCATTGCCATGCATTTCATACGCTTAATCTTGATATTCGGTGTGACTTCCACCAGTTTATCAATACGCTCGATTTGCCCATGCGTTTGTTCCAGATGAAGCTTAAAGCCATCAATCAGCTGAGGATCGGTAGCGGCCCGGGCCATTTTCGGCAAAGCGCGGGTGATTTGCTTTTCAGCGCTGTATACATCTGAAAGGGCATGGATAAAGAGGTCTTCAAGAGTCTTGATATTCATCGGGCTCACCATCACGTTGTTAGGATTATAGGTATAATCAGCGATGTTAACTTAGTCGGCTGATAATAATAAGCCTAGTATACCGTTGCGAATTAGACAAACCATGAGCGGCGGCCATGGCGATATTTTATATAAAAGTTTATTGTTGCGATTAATATCAAAAGGTTGGCGGGAACAGCCGCATATTATAGGGCTTGTGCGGCGGTAAAAATGGGCGGCATTTATCAGATTAAATTCCCTGGATAAAATACAGAAATGTTCTACCCGATATGCCGGGGTATTAATGCGGCGCGGGTGTTATAAACGACAACAATAAAGGCATAGCGCAGGCATCTTTGCCGCGCGGGGACCGGAAACAACTGGTCGGTCCCCGCGCAACCGCGGGGCCGCCCGCTAAAATAATTCGCCCAACGCCGCGGGGGTGAAATCCGCCATATTCCCCGTATCGCCGGCGCGCACCTTGGCCGCCCAGTGCGGGTCGCTTATCAACGCACGCCCGACCGCTATCAGGTCAAACTCATTGCGCTCCAGCCGCCCGATGAGATTATCCAATCCGACCGGGCTGGCGTTTTCCCCGCTAAAGCTGCCGATAAAATCCCCGGACAAACCCACGGAACCCACGCTGATGGTGGCGGCGCCGGTCAATTTTTTCGCCCAGCCGGCGAAGTTAAGCCCGTTTTCCCCATCCTGCTCCGGGAATTCAGGTTGCCAGAAACGCCGTTGCGAGCAGTGCAGCACGTCGGCGCCCGCTTCCACCAGCGGTACCAGCCAATCGGCCATCGCGTCCGGGGTGGTCGCCAGCCTGGCGGCATAATCCTGCTGTTTCCACTGGCTGACGCGCAGGATAATCGGATATTCAGGCCCGACCGCCGCGCGCATTTCCTTTAATACCTCGGCGGCAAAACGGGCGCGCTCTTTAATGGTGGCACCGCCGAAACGATCCGTACGCCGGTTGGTGCCGGACCAGAAGAACTGATCGATGAGATAGCCATGGGCGCCGTGGATCTCAAAAGTATCGAAACCCAGCCGCTTGGCATCGGCAGCCGCCCGAGCATAGGCGGCAAGGGTATCGGCAATGGCCTCGTCGCTCATGATCTCGCCGCGGGGCATATCCGGCGCCGCCAGGCCTGAAGGACTCTCCACCGGCACATCGGGCACCCATTCGGTCTGGAAACTGGCCACCGCGCCCACATGCCACAGCTGCGGTCCCATTTTACCGCCGGCGGCGTGGACTTCATCGATTACCCGTTGCCAGCCGGCCAGCGCGTCCTGGCCATGGAAAAACGGCACGTTCGGATCGTTCCTGGCCGCCGGCCGGTCGATTGCCGTACCTTCCGACAGGATCAGCCCCACATCGGCTTCGGCGCGGCGGCGGTAGTAGGCGGCTACGTTATCCCCCGGCACTCCGTCAGGTGAAAACGAGCGGGTCATGGGGGCCATGACGATACGGTTTTTCAATACCAGCGATTTTATTCGCAAAGGCTGGAACAGGATATCGACTTGCGGTGCGCGCATACAGATCATCTCCGGTTAACGTGAAGCTTTTGATGGTATATTATGTATACTGCGAGTCAATCAGGCACTTTGACGCTACCAGGTAGCCAAAAGGAAACCACCATGTCGGAAGTTGAAGACACCGCCATCCGCTATGCCGGCGACAGCGCCGTGCCGGGAGAGCACTGTCCGGTTTTTTCCGCGGCGCATTGCCCAAGCCGCATGCTGCTCGACCAGATTGCGGATAAGTGGTCGGTGCTGATCCTGGCCGCCCTGTGCGCCGGGCCGTTGCGTTTCAACGTTATCAAACGCCGTCTTGATGGTATTACGCAAAAGGCGCTGACCCAGAGTTTGCGGCGTCTGGAGCGCAACGGCATCGTGGCGCGGCGCGTTATTACCGCCTCGCCCATCGCAGTGGAGTATCAAATCACGCCCCTGGGTCATACGCTAAAACAGCCTTTCCAGGCGCTGCACCAATGGACGGTTGAGTACCTGCCCGAAGTGGAGCGCGCGCGGGCCACGTTCGATCATAATAGCTAATACGCGCCGCCGCAGGGCGGATTGATAACATCTTCATGCGCGCGTCTGTTCAGGACGGCGGCGTGAGAGACAGCGGTATCTTGCTGGGCATTCCGCTGATTTCGCGCGTCAGCCGGGGCACCAGATAGCCGGAAACCTTGGTGGATAGCGTACTGACAATGCGCCTGGCTTCGTCGTCGCCCACCATAAAATGCGCCGCGCCCGCGACCTTATCCAGCGCAAAAAGATAGTAGGGCAGGATACCGGCGTTAAACAGCCGGTTGCTTAACGCCGCCAGGATATCGGCGCTGTCATTGACGCCGCGCAGCAGGACGCTCTGGTTAAGCAGTGTCACCCCGGCGTTGCGCAGCCTGCCCATGGCGCCGTCAACGTCGGCGTCGATCTCATTGGCATGGTTGATATGCGTCACCATAATCGCCTGCAGCCGCGAAGCGGCCAGCATCCGGCATAATTGCTCCGTAATGCGCGCCGGTATCACCACCGCCAGCCTGCTGTGGATGCGCAGGCGCCGGATATGGGGAATGGCCTGGAGTTCGTCGGCCAGCCAGGCCAGTTCATGATCCCTGGCCATCAGCGGATCGCCGCCGGAAAAGATAATTTCATCGATCTGCGGATGCGCCCGGATATAGGCTAAGGCGTTACGCCAGTTAGCCTTGTTACCGCTGTTTTCCGGGTAGGGGAAATGGCGGCGAAAGCAATACCGGCAGTTGATGGCGCAGCCGCCTTTCACCAGCAACAGCGCCCGGTTGCGGTATTTATGCAACAGCCCCGGCATCACGCAGTCATGCTCGCCGAGCGGGTCGGCGACATAGCCCGGCGTGACGATAAATTCGTCCGCCGCGGTGATAACCTGCCGCAGCAAGGGGTCGTGTTCATTACCCTTTTCCATGCGGTTGACAAAACCGCGTGGCACCCGCAGCGGGAAAAGACGGCGCGCCGGCCGGCCTTGCCGCAGACGGGGATTATCGCTTAGCCCCAGTAATGATAATAATTCATCAGGATCCGAAATAACCTCGGATAATTGTTTTTGCCAGTCGTCCGCGGAAGATATGGCCTTAAAAGGTCTATTCACTGTTTTTTCTTTATATGTAAGCTAACGATTTATTAGTTATTGTAATTAATGAATTGGGTTAATTAACGGATGGCCGCGAAAAAAATCCCCGCATGGGTTATATCACCGCGCCATAACGGTTCAAGATAGCCCGGCCACTACGGCGGTGACCGCGTTTTTCAGCGTGGGGATAAGTCATGGCCGGCCATCTTAATTTTCTTTTAGATTAACGTGTTTTTTTAACGATGGAAAGTCGTCTTTATTAGCGGATGAGATGAACCCACGCCAAACTATAGGAATTTGGTTCAAAATATGCAGCAATATAAATTCCTATTTATTTACGACTGGGCTTTATGGGCGCCGGCGACATCGCCGCGCGTATACGGCTTATCGGCGACGCGGGCGTGGCCAGGCCTGCCTGATGATATGCCGGTAAAACGCCGGGTAGGAATCGCTGTAATAACGCAGGTCCCCCTTAATTTGCCGGTGCACCCGCGCCAGTTGTTCCATGGGTAATGAGGGGAAGCGGTGGTGTTCAACGTGATAATTATTGCCGTTGGTATACCAGCTGATCAGCGGATGGGCCTGGATGGTGCGGGTATTGTCGCAAACCCGCACGCTGGACTTATCGCAGCCGTAATGTTCGGGTAATTCTATTAAGCTATGGATGGGGGCGGCGAAAAACAGCAGAGGAAGCAGCCAGCACTGGATAAAAATATCACTGCCGGCCGCCAGCGATGCGCCGGCGGCGGTAAAAAAAATCCCGCCCATCAGAAGATATTCGTTGCGCAGGATGTGGGGGTTACTGGTCGCGATTTTTACCGGAAAGGGACGTCTTTTTACGGCGTGGATAAACTTCATTAATTGTGAATAAAAATGATTTAACATAAAAAAAATGCTAATCCTATCCCACAGCCGCGGCGGGGAGCGTAGATCGTGTTTAAAAAATTCCTCGTCATCCGCCCGGCCGAGCGCCCGGTGATGAAACAGATGACTGTCGCGATAGGCTGAATATGAGACCAGCATCGGCAATCCCAGCAGAAATCCGGCGCCATGATTGGCTTTTCTGGAGCGGAAACCGGTATGGTGCAGCGCCTGATGCTGCAATTCCACGCCATGGGCAAATCCCATCCCCAGCAGCAATTGCAGGAGCAGCCGGATGGGCCAGCGGTCCACGGACACAATGCCGTAAACGCATAAGCCTAACCAGCAGGCCCATAATGAAAACTTCGCTGAATAAATAACAAACCATTTAATAGGCTTGCTTTTATACTCTCTTAATATTGCATGCGATATTGCGTTTTTATCCATAAAACGTTTCCCCCGGCGATCACGAATGTTATTAAATGACAAAATAACATCAGAAATAATTTAAAATATTAAACAGGCAGCGATATGAGGACGAGAATACGGTTGCCAGAAGTTATATAACAATATATATTCGCCGGCTGTCAATACGCTATGATGAAAATGATTTAGCATGACTGATTGATAAAAAGTTAATTTTATTTAAATATAATAAAATTATAAAAATAATATTTATACGTGGCTATGCCGCCGTGAGTCACGGCGGGGTGAGATAAACGCGGCGGGAGAGGGATATTAGCCGGCGGCCACGGATTTATGACTCTTTTTTCGGAATAATGGTGATTTTGCCGTTTTGCTCCAAAATGGCATAACGAATCTGGTCCAGGTCCAGGATGCCGTCCGATTTGCGCGCGCTGGTCAGCAGATCGTCATGGGAAATCTTGGTCCGCTTGAGGCGCAGCTCCAGCACCTTGCCGTCATCCACCAGCAGCAGCGGCGGCCCGTCGGCGGCCAGCCAGACAATATGGTATTTATCCTTCAGCCAGGAAAGCACCAAATCAAGGCTTATCAGGGTAACGATGGAAATCGTGGCGCCGATCACCGAAAAATCCTCGCCCAGGATCGCCTGTTGGCAGGCTTCGCTGATAATCAGCAGCAAAATAAAATCGAAACTGTTCATTTCAAGCAACGTGCGTCTGCCCGATATGCGAAAGACCACGATCAGGATCAGGTAAATAAAGGCCGCTCTTAATACCATATCCATGATGTTCTCCCTAAGGATAAACTAATTGGTTAAACGTTATTTTTTCATTATCGGAAAGTGCGATGGTATTGGTGAAGTAGCCCATTTTATTTGGTTTTAGGGTGACGTAAATACTGTGCCAGCCGTCTTTTTTGGCGATCGGCTGGGTTAATGTCAGGGCGTTATCGTTGATAATCGAAACATCGGGGGTGGGTTGGATAAACTCGATATCGTAATTATCGAGGATATCGCCGCGCAGGACGGCGGTAAGCTGGTTTTCTTTATTGATTTTTATGCGGATTATAAAATGAGTCTCCGTGCTGTTACGGGCGAAGCGGTCATATTCAAGGATCATATTGCCCCCGGCTGATTGCGCGGATGCATTGCTGAGTACGCCTTGGGAAAACAGTCCCAGGCAGGCCGCGGCAATAAAAATAAACAGCAGCACAAAGCCGAGATTCTGCATTCTCCAGGCGAAAAGCTGGAAGCGCATATTTTCCTTGACCGGATAATGCCTGCTGCGATAGTCGTCGGGTAAGTGGTCGTTATCCATTTCCGTTACCTCGAAAGCCGATAGATAAAGAAGATAGCCAGGTTACCTGCTCGTTTAACCTTCTGAAAAGTATAGGCGTAAAAAAATAACGGCGGCTGAAAATAACGCATGCGGGCGAGACGCGCGCGGCGCGGCAGGGCCCGTCGGCCGGCGCCAGACGGCGGAAAACGTATGGGGATCACATTTTTCCAAGCCGGTGGCGATAAAAGAGGAATGGGATATGAATCACGCTTTGCGCCAACCCGGCATCGCGGTAGGATATGCCGGTGCAGCAGTGGTTTTTCCGGGTATGTGCGGCGGGTTACGGATTCACGTCCGCCTTGTGCCTGTCGATATCTTTTATAAGGATACCAGAATGATCAATATCAAAGAGTTTATGCGTGTTTTTAAAGAAAAATTGACGCACCAGCATAACGTTGCCCCGCGTGATCCGGATATTGCCTCTTTGATTAGCGCCTTGGGCGAGCAGGAAAACATTGTGGATGTCGATGCCTGTATTACCCGGCTGCGGGTTAAGGTCAAGGATCTGGGCAAGGTCAATACCGGCCAGATCCAGCATCTGGGCGCGCTCGGCGTCGTGGTTATCGGCCAGGAGGTGCAGGCTATCTTCGGCCGCCAGTCCGATAACCTGCGCCGTGAGCTGGCGGAACGCTTCGGCCTGGAAAGCAGCCAGGAAAAGTAAGCCCCGCGTTCACCCCTTCATGTTCCCGCGCGGCGGCGGGCGGGACGTTGCCCCACGCAGGCCTAGCGGCGCGGACGCTGTAACAGCGCCAGCGCCGTCAGCATGACCACCATGCTTAACAGCATGGCGATACTGGCCATGGCCATGCCGTCGCCTACCGAACCTTGCTCGAACTGGCGCCAGATAAATACCGATACCGTTTGCACCCCGGGCGGCGCCAGCAACAACGAGGTCACCAGTTCCCTGGACGCGACGGCAAATACCATCAGCATCGCGGCCAGCAGCGCGGGAAATACCAGCGGCAGCACGATATAGCGCAATGCCCGCGCGGCGCTGGCGCCGTGCACCCTGGCCGCCGGCTCCAGGCTGGATCCGAGCTGGCGCAGCGCGGCTCCCGTATAGCGCACCGGGTAAGGCAACAACAGGCAACTGTAGGCCAGCAGCAGGATAACCCAACTATCATAAGGCGTTACCGGCCAGAAACGCCGGTTCCAGGCCAGGATCAGGCCGACGCCCACCACCACGCCCGGCAGCGCGGCCGGCAGCAGCGACAGCGCGTCGATACAGGCCGTGGCGCGGCCTTGGGTGCTGTTGATAAGCCAGGCCACCATCAATCCCACCAGACCGGTAAACAGCGCGGTGCCGAGCGCCAGGCCCAGGCTGGTGGCCAGTGCGTCGGCCGCCTCGCCGTGCTGCGCGAAGAGATTGCCGAAATGGCGCAGCGTCAGGTTGGCCGGCGTCAGTCCGCCGGATACCGTGGCGGAAAACGCGGTGGCCAGCATGGCGGCCACCGGGGCCGCCACCGCCAGGCCGGCGATCAGGCCGAACAGCACCACCACCGGCCAGCGCCATACGCCGAGCGGCCGCGAGGCGATAGCCGCCGGTTTTCCGCCGGTGATGGCCACGTCACGGCCGCCGGACAGGGTGCGCTGGATGCCGTACGCCGCCAGCGCCAGCGCCACCAGTAATAACGAAAGCAGCGATGCCGAGGTTAAATCAATGGGCCAGTCCGCCAGGCGCCGCTCGATGCCGACGGTCAGCACCGGCGCACCGGCGCGCATGCCCAGGGCGGCGGGCACGCCGTATTCCTCGATGGCCAGGGTAAACGCCAGCAGCAGGCCGGCGAAAATGGCCGGCAGCGCCAGCGGCAGGGTGACCAGGCAAAACGCCCGCCACGGCCCCGCGCCGTGTACCCGCGCCACGTCCGCCAGACGGTGGCCGCCCGCGGCCATGGCGCGCGACACCGCAAAATAGACCACCGGGAAAATCGTCAGCGTCATGACCAGCACCATGCCGGCGCGGCTGAACAGGAGCCGATCTAATTGCAGGCCGGTCAGTTGCTCAAGGTAACCGCGCCGCTGCAACGCCAGCATCCAGGATAAGCCGGCGATATAGGGCGGCGTCAGGAACGGCACCAGGATCAGCACATCCCAGACCCGCGCCAGCGGCACGGCAAACAACCCGCGCAGCGCGCCCAGGGGAATGCCCAGCAGAGCGCAGGCCAGCGCCACGCCCAGGCCGGTTTGCAGCGTGCCGCCGAGCAACGCGGGCACCTGCGGGTCCCGCCACAGGGCCGGGACCGCGCCAAACGCATGCGCCAGCGAGCCGGCGGCCAGCTGGGGAAAAATGGCCTGCAGCAGCACAAACAGCGCCGGCAGCGCCACCAGCACCAGTAATGCCGCCAGGGTCAGCAGCGGCAGGAAAAAAGCGCGCATCGCAAAGCCTAGCGCTGGCCGAACAGTTTGGCGAACCGGTCGAGCACCTTGTCACGCGTGGCGGGCTGGGCGCCCTGCGCCGGCAGCAGCCGCAAATCGCTGAACAGCGGGCGTTTGGCGCTGATATCGCTGCGCGCGGGCATCAGCCAGGCTTCTGCCACCAGCTGTTGCCCCTCCGGGGAGAGCGCATAATCGATAAAAGCCCTGGCCTGATCGGGCTGCGTGCTGGTTTTCAGGATCATCATCGGACGCGGGGCGATCACCGTGCCGCTGGAGGGGAAAATCACTTTCACCGACTCGCCTTCCTGCACGCTGTTATAGGCGACATAGTCCACCGCGCCGAACACCGCCGCCCTGGCGCCCTGCAGTACCGGCGTCAGCGCCTGGGCATTGGGCCCGGCGATAATCATTCCGTTGTCCTTTAACTGTCCGAACAATGTCCAGGCTTTCTCGCCCAGGGCATTTTGCAGGCCCATCAGCAAATCCAGCGAGGCGCCGGACAGCGCCGGATCGGGGGTGGTCACCTTATCCCTGAATGCCGGCTGCGCCAGGTCCTGCCAGTCATGCGGCTCCGGCGTACCGCTGGCGCTGTTCCAGACGATACCGAGGGCGGAGATGCCCTGCGCCACATAATAGCCGGTTTTAAACTGCGCCGGCACGCTGGCGGCGTTCGGGCTGCCGTAGGCCAGCAGCCATCCCCGTTGTTGCAGTTCTTCCGCGGTATCCCATGAAGCGGAAATCAGGACATCGGCGCGCGGGTTGGCCTGTTCGGCCTCCAGGCGGGCCATGACTTTACCGGTGGTGGCCTGAAAAACATCGACCTTGGTCCCCGATTGCCGCTCATAGCCGGCCGCCAGCTTTTTGGCCAGGGAGCCGGGACCGGCGGTATAGAGGGTCAGCGCCCGGGCGTCGGCGGCCATAAGGGTGGCGGCGGCAATCATGATGGATAAAGCTCCTGTGCTGATACGGCTTAATAAACGGTGGGTGGTCTGCTGCATGTGTTTTCCCCGGTTCAAGTGGCGTGATAATTGACGATGCGCCCCTGCGCCATATGCGCGATATGCTGGGCAAGCTGTTGCGCTTCACCGCGATCGTGGGTGACGTAAACGGCGGTAATGCTGAGCTGCCGGAGCAGGCGGGCCATTTCGCCGCATAACGTTTCGCGCAGTTCGCGGTCGAGATTCGATAGCGGTTCGTCGAACAGCAGGACCCGGGGCTCGGCCACGATGGCCCGGGCCAGGGCCACCCGCTGCTGCTGGCCGCCGGACAGCTCCGACGGCTTGCGTCCGGCGAAGGCGGCCAGGCCGACCCGCTCCAGCGCGTTGTCGACCCGCAGCCGGCGTTCGGCGCGGGCCACCCGGCGCATGCGCAGCGGGAAAGCGACATTTTGCGCCACGCTCATATGCGGCCACAGGGCATAGTCCTGAAACACCATGCCGATATCGCGTTGTTCGGGAAGAATACAGACGCTATGGCTCGCCATCAGCCGCGGGCCGAAATGGATCTCGCCGCGCGCGGGCTGCAGCAGGCCGGCCAGTAATTTCAGCAGAGTGCTTTTACCGCATCCCGAGGGTCCGAGCAGGGCCAGGGTCGTGCCCGCGGGCACATGCAGATGGATATCCTCTAATACGCGCTTGCCGCCAAACTGATGGCTGAGTCCGCTGATGACGATTGGCGTGCCGTCGTTAGCGCTGAGGTTGCGCATGCCGGGCCCCCGGGCGAAACGTCAGGCAAACGGCCGGCGCGCTGCGGCTGGCGGCGGGGATGCTACGGCAATGGCGCTTGGGGGAAAATAGGGCGCGGGACAAACCTTCCGGCGCTGACCGTCGACCGGAAGTTCGCCCCTGCGCTAAGGACAGGCGGGCGTACATAGTATTATCCTCTTTGGGACTTTATCTTCGCTGGAGTATAGAGAGGGAATATGACGGTTTTATTGCCGCAACGGTAAAAACGCCATCCAGGCTTTATCGTTGCGGCCGATAAACGGCAGGGTCCGGCCGGGCTACAGTTTTACCGCCAGATCGCGAATATGTACCGGCAGTTCAGTGCGCAGCGAGCGGTTGGCGGCAATGCCGGTCAGGATGGACATGGCGCCGTCGCGGTAGCTGGCCGCGCGTTTCAGCGGGTCCGGCGCCGGCGCGCCGAACACATCCGCCAGCATAACCTTATCGCCGCCGCCGTGGCCGCCGGCCAGGAAATCCACCGGGACGTCATAGGGCGCGGCGAACAACGGAAATACCCGTATAGAGCAGCTCTCAATAGCGCCTTCCAGCTCTTTTTCGCCGCCGCTGTTTACATAAGACGTTTCCACCAGTTTCATCTCCAGCCGGCCCCGGCTGCCGTTGAACACCACGTTCAGCCCTTCCCACGGCAGGTAGGCGTTCATGGAATAGGTCATGATGGCCTTGTTTTTATAGCGCACCATCACGCCCATGACATCCTCGATACTGATGCCGTCGTCGAAAACGCTTTTGTCGCGATAATAACCGTCCTCATGTTCGGCGTTGAGGTAAAGTTCGCGCAGCGGTTCGCTTTGATCCATGTGCAGGGCGAAGGGATCTTCGGCCGCCGCCTCGCTCCCGAAGGCGCGGGAATAAAATTGCGCCACCCCCCGGCTTTCGGCGTTATCCTTGCCGTAAAAACGCAGGTCTCCCTGGGCATACACCGTTTCCGGCTCGCTGTTCAGCCAAAAGTTGACCAGGTCGAAATGGTGGGTGGATTTATGCACCAGCAAGCCGCCGCTGTTGCGTTTATCACGGTGCCAGCGGCGGAAATAATCGGCGCCGTGCCGGGTATTCAGCAGCCACTCGAAATGCACCGAAAACACCTCGCCGATAGCGCCGGCGGCAAGCAGTTCGCGGATTTTGCTGTGATGCGGGGCATAGCGGTAGTTAAAGGTCACGCGCAGGCTCTTGCCGGTACGGTTAATGGCGTCGATAATCGCCTGGCATTTTTCCTCGTCGATGGTCATCGGTTTTTCGCTGATAACATCGCACCCCAATTCCATGGCGCGCACGATATAACGATGGTGGGTGCGGTCGATAGAGGTGACGATGACGGTATCCGGCCGGGTTTCGGTTATCATGCGATCAAACTCCAGCGCGGTATACATCGGCACGCCGTCGTGGCCCGCCGCGCCGATTAACCGGTTGGCGTATTCCATTCGCGTGCGGTTGGTATCGCAAAAGGCGACAAACGCGCCCCGGGTGCGGTATTCCCCGGCGATAGCCTGCAGATAAAGCCCAGCCCGGCCGCCGGTGCCGACCAATGCATATTTTTTCATGTTATCGTTCTCCCGTATTCCTGGTATTACAGTACATGAGGTCTTGTCTTCTGGTGATTCAACGCTGGAAGTCCGGCCTGTTGACAGGCTAAAGCGGATGCTTTATACCCGCTGGACCGGCCTTGCTGTCTTCGCGCCGCTTGATTAGGGAAAATACCGTGCCGCAACGTCTGCTGGAAATTAACTCCCCGCTTATCTGGCACTGGCCGCATTTCCTGGAAATGGCGGCGGTGATGGAAAAATACCGCTTCACCGGCCTGGTGATTCACCAGCAAAATATCCTGGCGCTGCTGGCCCCGCCCCCGGCCCATTACCAGGGCGCGGATAAAGCCAATTTGCAGCATGAATGGGAAGGCGCGTTGCTCTACCTGCGGCGCGTGAGCGCCTATTGCCGGGCGCGGCGGCTGACGGTGTGGCTGCAGGGCGAGGCCTTTCCGCAGGACGGCCGCATCGAGCATAAATTTCCCGAACTGTCCCTGGCGGACGACGCCGGCCAGGGGGAAAAATTCCTGTATTATTTTTATACCGACGTGGTCAGCGCGTCGCTTGCGCAACTGCCGCTGTTTGACGGACTGATCCTCAGCCTGCAAACGCCGGCGTTTAATGAAACGCAGTGGCACGCGCCGCTGCAATCCCTTCACCTGCAGCTGCGGCGGCAAAATAAAAAACTGGTCCTGCGCGATTACACCGATGACAGCTGGCCCCGCCGGCAGTTGCAGCAAACGCTGGCGCGGCTGCCGCCCGATGTGCGCGCTTCGCTGAAGGCCACGGCGGTGGACTATCGCCCCGGCTTTGCCAATAATCCGGCCATCGGCGCTTTTGAACAGCGCAAAATATGGCTTGATATTGATTTGTGGGGCATTGATTACGGCTGGACCCTGCTGCCCTGCCTGCTGATTGATGAAATCCAGGGCCGGCTGGGATGGGTGCAAGCGGTGGTTGGCGAGCGGCTGGAAGCCGTCAGCGTGCGTATCAGCTGGGAATGGGTCAACAACGGCTCGCTCCTGGACTCGGTCAATGAAAGCAATCTTTATGGCCTGGCGCGCATGATAAGCGGCGCGCCGCCGGTCGCCGCGGCCACGTTGTTCGACGACTGGCTCGAGACCCGCGGGGTGCGCCCGCCGGACAGCCTCCAGCGCCAGAAACTGCGGCAGCTGTTTTTTACCAGCTATGACTGGATGTGCAAGGCGCCTTATCTGCTGGGGCGGATAATGCATCGCCACAGCCAGATCCCGCAGGATATGGATGACGCGCTGCGGCTGATCCACTCCGACGCCCGCGGCGCCAACTGGAGCCAGTCTTTCCAGCCGCTGTTTCCGGCTGACGATAACGCCGCGGGCCTGGCGCAGCGGGAGCTTAGCCGTCTTGAACGGCAGCAGGCGGAGTTCCTGGCCCGTCATCTGCGGCATATGGCACAGGCGCTTTTGCAGGAAGCCGCTTTGCCGGCCGCCTGGACACGTGACCTGGCGGCGGCCTGGGAACGGGCGGACTGGTATTCGCGCCTGTTCGGCCACGTCCGGCAACTGATCGAGCTGCACTGGTTTATCCATCAATACGGCTGCAGCCGCGCGCTGCGCGCCGAGCTGGATGATGCCGTCGCCGCCGCGGAGCGCTGCGCGGAAAAAACCGATCGCTGGCTTGACGAGAGCGCCGATGCCCATCCCTTTTACCTCCGCATGATGATGAATCCGGCCCGGCTGTATGCCCTGGCGCATCCGGGGCGTTGATATTGCCCCGACGTGAAGAGGCTAAACGCCTGGCGGGATAAAACCTACCGGCATAATGTCGCCGCCGGCCCGTGCGCCAGGATAAATGGGAAAAATGTGAGGGAGTTCATAAAGTGTTGTGCGTAAATGTGACGACAATCACGCGCGGCGGCGGCAGCAAGGTGATGTCGGCCCGTTAACAGGGGATAAAGCGTGCGCTGGATCACAACCACGCTAAAGGCGCGGAAAACCCGGTCCGTGCCGGCAGAGGCGGTAGCTCCCCGTCGTTGCGCGCCGCGCCGGCGGCGGCAAGAAAGGTCGCGCGTCCTCAGGGCCGCGCCGCAGGGTGACTAAGCCGCCAGCCGCTATCCGCCCAGGTAAATACCATCGGCACCGGCGAAGGCGGGTAGTCGTCATCGGCAAGCAAATGTACCGAGAGCGTCGTGTCGCGATCCGTTAACCGGTTGGTGGCATACAGGATGCGCAGATTGACATCGGCGTCGCGGGGCAGGCGGCGATCGTTGCGTTCCCACTGGGTAATAAAGGCTATTTCCACGCCCAGTTCATGGCCGAGCGACTGGCGGGATAAATTCATCTCATGACGCAGGAAACGCATTTCAGACGACACCAGGGGACCGCGGCGGTTAATTAACTCCAGGGCGATTAAACGATGCAAATCCGCCCCATCCTGAATGGCGGTAGATGTTCTTGTTCCAGTATCTTTATGCTTATAACCGTTAGTTAGCCAGACATTTGATAGTCCACAATCTATATATCGAAACATAAATTTTCCTTGTAATAGAGCATCCTGGTTACTTATGACTTATAAACAAAGATAGTTCTCTTGGCAATACCCGGATAATTCATTGATACATGGCATTTAATAGAAAAGGGATGATATAAAAATAATTTTTTAAATTCAGTGAGCGCTGGGGAAGTATTGTCATTAAAGGGGATAAAGAACCCAAAAACGGCGGTCGCGGTTGTTGCCAATGGGAGGGTATTGTAATTATTTTCATTAATTAAATTATAATTACCTCATAAGCTAATTTGTGCCGGGCCGGACGCCGCGCGATGACCGGCGCTTTGCGTGACGGCAACGCGGTTTTTGCCGGCGCCGGGATGCCATAATCTAAAATAAAACGGCATTTCATTTTATTGAATAGTGATGCCGGTTTCTTTATCATAACGCCAGGCGGTCAGGTCGCCCGGCTGGCCGCCAAGCGAAGACCGCAGGACATCAAGGCATTCTCGCCTCATCCTTTTCACTGACTACGGATAACGCTTTTATGAAAATCGCACTGATTAACGAAAACAGCCAGGCTGCTAAAAATGAGCTTATCGCCGCCACCCTGACCAAGGTGGTCGAGCCGCTGGGTCACCAGGTGTTTAACTACGGCATGTATTCCGCCGACGATAAGGCGACGCTGACCTACGTTCAGAACGGCATCCTGGCCGCGATATTGCTGAACTCCGGCGCGGCGGATTATGTCGTGACGGGCTGCGGAACCGGCGCCGGCGCCATGCTGGCCTGCAATTCCTTCCCGGGCGTGATCTGCGGCCTGGCCATTGATCCCGCCGACGGCTATATGTTTGCCCAGATTAACGACGGCAATGCCATCTCCCTGCCGTTTGCCAAGGGATTCGGCTGGGGCGCGGAGCTGAACCTGCAGTATATTTTCGAAAAATTGTTTGAAACCGCCGGCGGCCAGGGGTATCCCAAGGAGCGCGTGGTGCCGGAACAGCGGAATAAAAAGATCCTGGATGCGGTGAAAGCGGTGAGCTATCGCGATTTGCTGTCCATCCTGGCCGATCTCGATCAGGATTTGCTGAAGGGCGCCGTCGCCGGGGCCAAATTCAAGGAATATTTCTTTGCCAACTGCCGGGATAAAGCCATTGCCGGCTATATCGAAACACTGGTAGCGTAACGACAGCCCGCCCATCCGGGGCGGGCCGCGGGCGAAATCCGCCTGAAAACGCTTATCCAGGCCCGGGGCTTGACGACATGCAGATAAAAGAGATTCCCTTCGGCACCACGGATTGGTCGCGCGTGGACCCCACGCGCCATGCCGGCGCGCGCGGGGAAGCCCTCTGGCGTACCTGTCATTTCGGCGATATCCGCGTGCGTATGGTGGAATATTCCGCCGGTTACCTGGCCGATCACTGGTGTGTCAAAGGGCATATCCTGTTATGCCTCACCGGCGAGTTGCATACCGAACTGGCGGACGGGCGTATTTTTACGCTGACGCCGGGCAGCAGTTACCAGGTGGCGGATAATGCGGAAGCGCACCGGTCCTATACCGACCGGGGCGCCACCCTGTTTATCGTCGACTGACGGCGCGGGCCGCGTTATCGCGCGTCAATCAGCGGACCGGTGCTATCCCGATCCACCAGCGTAAAACCGACATCCATGGCCACGGGCGGTGCGCCGTTGGGGTCTTTTAACCGCTCGAGCAAGGCCGCCGCCGCGCGCTGGCCGATATACGCGCCGTCGATTTTAACCGTCGACAGCGCCGGAAAGGTATGGGCGGCAAAATTCATATCGCCGAACCCCATGACCGCGATGTGGCCGGGTATGGCGATCCCCCGGCTGGCGGCCTCGGTCAAGACGCCGTGCGCCAGGGTATCCGAGGTGCACACCAGGATAAGCGGCCGTCGTATCCCGGCGGATGCGGCCTGGGCCGCCGCCGGGCGTTGCAGCAGATGCAGTAGGTTTACCAGGCCTTGCCGCCCCTGTTCCAGAGTGGGCAAACCGTGGAACGTCTGGCGGTCGAGCGGGGCGATGCCCTGCTGGGCCAGCTGGCGGATAAAACTGTTGCTGCGCCGCATGCCGCGCGGGTCGTCTACCTCAATCAGGGCAAAATCGCGGTAGCCCTGCGCCAGCAGGTGCTGCGCTTCACGCTGGCCTATGGTCTCATGGGAAAACCCCACCAGCATATCAATGGGATCGTCGGTCATGTCCCAGGTTTCCACCACCGGGATGCCGGTGGCGCGCAGGCGTTTGCGGCTGACCTCGGTATGGATGGTGCCGGTGAGGATAATGCCGTCGGGGCGGCGGCTGAGCACCACTTCCAGCAGTTCCTGCTCCTGGGCGGCCTGATAGCCGGAAATGCCCAGCAACACCTGGTAATTTGCCTGCGCCAGCCTGGCGGCGATGGCCTGGAAGGTGTCGGCGAATATCGGGTTGGTGAGCATGGGCACGACCACCGCCACCAGGCGCGTGCGATTGGACGCCAGCGAACCGGCGATCTGGTTGCGTACGTAGCCGGTTTCTTCGATCACCCGCAGTACCTTGAGCCGGGTGGCGTCCTTGACCTGATTGGGCTGGTTCATCACGCGGGAGACGGTAATTGGCGCCACGCCGGCGAGTTTAGCCACATCAAAAAGGGTTACGCCGTGGGTGGAGCGCGCGGTGACGGGGCGGGGGTTTTTAGGCTTGGGCATGATATGGCTCGGCAAGGAGAACGCCGACAATGCTACAACG
This sequence comes from Sodalis sp. C49, assembly GCF_046352915.1. Classification (NCBI taxonomy): domain Bacteria; kingdom Pseudomonadati; phylum Pseudomonadota; class Gammaproteobacteria; order Enterobacterales; family Bruguierivoracaceae; genus Sodalis; species Sodalis sp. C49. The sequence goes on from NZ_CP163303.1 coordinate 4,875,000, forward strand.
GCGCGGGGATACGAGCAAATCAAAGCGACCCGCCGGGGCGATTATGCCGTGCGGTGTGTCGCGCGCTTTTCTTCCACCCAGGTGTCGATGGACTGCCAGGGGATAAACACCGATACGCCCAGGCGTTTATTATAGGCTATCACCACGCCCACCACCGCGTCGTCATCGCCGTATACCGGCCCGCCGCTCATGCCCTGGACCACGCCGGAGGTGGAGGCGAAGGCGGGACAGCCGTCGTAATGATCCTGGTAGGAGGCAATGCCGCGCGATGATACCGGCAGCGTGCTCAGCGCCGAATAACCGTACATGCGTACATTTTCACCGGCCACCGCCGGGCGAAAATCCACCCGGCCCTTGCCGGCGCGGATCAGGGCGATGTCACAGACCTCATGGTAGGCCACCACGTCCATCATCATGATTTTGGCCACATGCCTGGCGGTGAGGCTGTAGCCGTCGCCGATGGGAAAGCTGGTGCCGACCGCTCCGGCCAGCGCCGGGATGCCGATAAAACGCATATCGGCTTTAGCGCGGGTGTCTTTATCAAAGCTATATTTTCCGTACGAGCAGCCGGTCAATAAAAATAACGCCGCTAATAGCAGAATGGGGTGTTTTATCATAATTAATCCTGTTGCAATATATATTGATATAAATAATTAAATTTGCTTAATAATTGATATGGTGCTTCTATTTTACAGGTGAAGTAACTCTATTTCTGGCGGGGAAGGATACCGAATCACATCAGGGTGATGGGTAATTAAATCACTATAAAATAATTATCGTTATAATACATTGTTAAGGGCGTGGATGTAATAGGAGTATGGTTTTTTTTGACGATTATCTATTATGCTTTGATCACTTTTCCTATATCCTCCTTCATCAAATGGGATGTGTTACATTCGCGCGCGGCGAGCGGGTTTATCCGCAGAGGCGCGAGCGGCGGCGTCTGGGGGAGCGGTATTGCCTTATGGGGTATAAGATTAGGTGAAAAAGTGCTTTCACGCGGTGGTGATTTATGGTTATAACAGTACAAGTGTCATATACAGTCGGTAGGGTAGCGTTTCAGGGTTAACCGGCCCAGGAAGGTCAGGCTTCTTGTCCACAGCCAGGAGAATCGAGATGATTGTCGATCGTTTAAAGCGTCTGTTTGTCACCCAGCCTGAAGAGCCGGTCAGCGATATGTTTACCGGATCCGAGACGGATGCCCTGTTTAGCGCCATGGGCTGCGAGAATATGCCGGTGTATATCCCGGCCGACGTTTGGCAGCGGGTGAGCGATATGGAATACCGGATCCATTCTGATCACGCGCAGCGGATCTAGCCTGCCGTATTTTCCCTTGCACACGTCTGCGTTGAGTTCAGTGTTGGCGGGCATACCGCGCCATGGGGCCTCGGTCGGGCGGGAAAAGCACGCCCGATTCAACCCCATTGGCACGGTCTCCCTTTAACACGTCTGCATTGAGTTCGGTGTTGGCGGGCATACCGTGCCATGGGGCGCTCGGTCGGGCGGGAAAAGCACGCCCGATTCGACCCCATTGGCACGCTCTCCCTTGAACACGGCTGCTTTGAGATGAGTGTTGGCGGGCATACCGTGCCATGGGGCCTCGGTCGGGCGGGGAAACCACGCCCGATTCGACCCCATTGGCACGGTCTCCCTTGAACACGTCTGCATTGAGTTCGGCGTTGGCGGGCATACCGCGCCATGGGGCGCTCGGTCGGGCGGGAACACCACGCCCGATTCGACCCCATTGGCACGCTCTCCCTTGAACACGTCTGCGTTGAGTTCGGCGTTGGCGGGCATACCGTGCCATGGGGCCTCGGTCGGGCGGGGAAACCACGCCCGATTCGACCCCATTGGCACGCTCTCCCTTAACAGGTTTGTGTTGAGTTCGGCGTGGCGGGCATACCGTGTCATGGGGCCTCGGTCGGGCGGAAAAGCACGCCCGATTCAACCCCATTGGCACGCTCGCCCTTGAACACGTCTGCTTTGAGATAAGTGTTGGCGGGAGGCGGTTTCAGGCGCGGTTAGAAAATCGCTTGATACAGTTGTTCAATATCGGCAATCGAGGCGGCGCGGGGATTGCCGCCGGTGCAAACATCCGCGAAGGCCGCTTTGGCCAGTTGCGCGATATCTTCTTTTTTCACGCCCAGATCCCGCAGCGACGCGGGAATGCCCACATCATGACACAGCTGTTTGACCGCATTGATGGCGGCGGCGCGCGCCTGGGCGATATCCATGGTCTTCGCCGCTTCAACGCCCATCGCCACGGCGATATGGCGGAATTTTTCCCCGGTGTGCGCCGCGTTATAGGCCATGATGGTGGGCAGCAGTACCGCGTTCGCCACCCCATGCGGCGTATCATAAAACGCGCCCAGCGGATGTGCCATGCCATGCACCAGCCCAAGGCCGACATTGGAAAATCCCATGCCGGCGACATATTGACCCAGCGCCATATCCTCTACGCCACGCGCGTTGCCTTGTACGGAATCACGCAGGGACCGCGCAATGATTTCTATGGCCTTGAGATGGAACATATCGGTGAGTTCCCACGCCGCGAGGGTGGTATAGCCTTCTATGGCATGGGTCAGGGCGTCAATGCCGGTGGCGGCTTTCAGGCTGGCGGGCATGCTGGCCATCATATCGGGGTCGATAATCGCCACCAGCGGAATATCATGCGGATCAACACAGACAAATTTGCGCCGGTTTTCCCGATCGGTGATAACATAATTGATGGTGACCTCGGCAGCGGTGCCGGCGGTGGTGGGCACCGCCAGGATCGGCACACAGGGTTTTTTGGTGGCCGCGACGCCTTCCAGGCTGCGGACATCGGCAAATTCGGGATTATTGATGATAATGCCGATGGCCTTGCAGGTATCCTGCGGCGACCCGCCGCCAATGGCTATCAGATAATCCGCCCCGGCGGCCTTAAAAGCGGCAACGCCTTTATGGACTATCTCTATGGTGGGGTTCGCCACCACCTCATCATAAATCTGGAAGGGCAGTCCGGCATGTTTAAGGAGATCGGTTACGCGGGTGGCCACTTCAAAGCGGATGAGATCTTTGTCGGTAACCACCAGGGCTTTGTGGTAGCCGCGGGTGCGCGCTTCGTCAATGATATGGGTGATGGCGCCTTTACCGAAATAAGAGGTTTGATTAAGGAACATTCTATTAGCCATAATAAATAACCTTTGTTATAGCGGAGGGTAAGTTAATATTTTCACCTGTGGTCGTGGACGACAAGTATTAATAAATGCTTCACTTCACATTAATGATGAGTTAAAAAAAAGCATCAGGAATAATGAAATATTTTTTACCTGGAAATATATTGGCTTTGTTATTAATGCTAAATGCCGGGAGCGAATGTAATTATCCTGTTATTGGCGGGGAGGGGGTGTTCCCGCGCGCGCGCGGCGGCCGGTTTACGCGGCGGTGGACGCCTGGGCGTTACGATAATTCCGAATATGGCCGTGAAACGGGCTAACCAGCTAATTTCACCGGCTAATTTGCCTCCCCGGCCCCAGCTTATGGCGTGAGTGGCTATAGTTATAAATCAGCTACGGGTTATGCTAAGGCTGACCGTGGCCAGTTTAGCCGGATGGCGTATAAAAATGGAGAGTTAACCTATGTTTACACGCTCTTTCAGGTGGGCCTGGAGAAGATTTCTAACCATGGGCATGTCGCTGGGTACCGCGTCAGGCCGGGTTTTTTCAACGGCGCTGGCAAAAAAAAATAAATATAATATCAACGTACGCCAGGGACCGGATGCCTTACTGGGGCAGTTGTACATCGATGTGCAGACGGCAAAATTATTTTCCGATCAGAAGACCTTTGCCGATGCGGTGCCGCGCCGTACCCCGGCGGCCATATTATCCGATTATCAGGCGAAAAAGCGGCGCAAGAACTTCAAATTGCGGACGTTTGTCGAGAAAAATTTTATATTCCCCACCGACCGGGTGAAATATGTGCCGCCCAACGGGCAAACCCTGCGCGAGCATATCACCACCCTGTGGCCGGTGCTGACCCGCAATACCTCCACCGTGAGGCCCTATGATTCGCTGCTGCCGCTGCCGAAGGACTACGTCGTGCCGGGCGGACGCTTTCGCGAAGTCTATTATTGGGACAGTTATTTTACCATGCTCGGCCTGGCCGAATGCGATAAGTGGGAGCTGGTGGTGGATATGACCGATAATTTCTCCCATGAAATCGATACCTATGGGCGCATTCCCAACGGTAACCGCAGTTATTACCTGAGCCGCTCGCAGCCGCCGTTTTTTGCCCTGATGGTGGATTTGCTGGCGAGCAGGGAAGGGGACGGCATCTATCAAAACTATTTGCCGCAGCTGAAAAAAGAATACCAGTACTGGATGGAGGGAGGCGACGCGCTGGAGAACGGCGCCGCCGCCGAACGGGTGGTGCGCATGAAAGACGGCGCGCTGCTAAATCGTTATTGGGACGATCTGGATACGCCGCGCACCGAGTCCTATATGGACGATATCGTGACCGCCAGCGAGGCCACGGATCGCCCGGCGGGGGAAGTATACCGGGACCTGCGGGCTGGGGCGGCATCGGGGTGGGATTTCAGCTCGCGCTGGTTCGATGATCCGCTGGCGCTGTCGTCTATCCGCACGACGTCCATCCTGCCGGTGGATCTGAACGCGCTGCTCTTCCATCTGGAGCAGACGCTCGCCAAGGCCAGCCTGCTGAGCGGCAACCATGATGCCGCCAGCTATTACAGCCAGCGGGCGGAGCGCCGTAAGCAGGCGATTAACCTGCACCTGTGGAACGAGGAGGGCGGGTATTACGCCGACTTCGACTGGCGCCAGGATAAGCTGCGCGATCAGCTGACCGCCGCCATGGTTTTCCCCTTGTATAACAAAGTAGCGCCGCTGGAGCGCGCCACCCGCACCGCCCAGACGATACGCGATCAGCTGCTCAAACAGGGCGGGCTGATTACCACCACCAATGTTTCCGGCCAGCAATGGGACGCGCCGAACGGCTGGGCGCCGCTGCAATGGGTCGCGGTGGAGGGGTTGCGCAATTATGGTCTGGACGAGCTGGCGGAAGATATTGCCACCCGTTTCCTGGGCAACGTGCAGCGGCTGTTCAACAATCAGCATAAGCTGGTGGAGAAATACGTGGTGGAAGGCAGCGGCCTCGGCGGAGGCGGGGGCGGCGAGTATCCGCTGCAGGACGGTTTTGGCTGGACCAACGGCGTCACCCTTAAGCTGCTGGATATGTATAACGACAAGATGCCGGACTATACGGATACCGCCAGCCAGGCTGAGGCCACGCTGGAACCGGCTGCCGCCGTCGGCGCCTGATAACGCCCGGCGCCGGCGCCCGCTGTCTTCGGCGGCGTCCGTTGGCCAGGGGCGCCCTCTTTTACCTGCGCAACTCACGCCGCAAGCCGACAACGGCTTGCGGCGTTTTGCTATGGGCGGCGCGGGGAGCCGATGGCCGGGCGCGGGTGGCGCCCCTGGGGCGCGAAAGACATTATTTTAATTGCCGTTAATTAATTAAAATGATGTTTTATTAAAAATAAACTATTTTTTTATATTTTTGACCTCGATCGTTATTCTCTTCGTTTTTCTGCCACTGGACGCAACGTTCTGGCAACCGCAGAAAGGTTTTCATTGTTGGTTGGTTCTATCTTGAACCGCGTTATAACCGGCAGATTCAAGTGTTCTTCAACCTTTGTCTAACCAGATACAATCCTGGACATCACAGCAATGAAAATACGTTCCATAGGTTTACCGCAATACCTGGCTTATGGCTCCGGCGATTTCCTGGGCGCGGGCACCACCGCCCTGACCGCCGCCTGGCTGCTTTATTTCTACACCACGTTTTGCGGCCTCTCGCCCATCGAGGCCACCTTTATCTTTGCCTGCGCCCGGGTGCTGGACGCCGTGGTCAGCCCGCTGATGGGCTACCTGACCGATAACTTCGGCGGCACCTGGCTGGGCAAGCGCTTCGGCCGCCGTAAGTTTTTTATCCTGCTCGGCATTCCCTGCGTGTTCAGCTACTGCCTGATGTGGGTCGGCGGCATGGGCTACGGTTATTACCTGCTGACCTATCTGCTGTTCGACGTGGTCTACACCATGATCCTGGTGCCCTACGAAACCCTGGTGCCGGAAATGACCGACGATTTTAAACAAAAATCCAAGTTCTCCGGCGCGCGCATCGCCCTGGCGCAGCTGTCCGCCATCCTGGCCGCCTTTTTGCCCGGCATCCTGCTGTCGCATTTCGGCAAGGACAACGCCATTTCCTTTTTCTACGCCAGCGTGGTGTTCGCGGTGATCTGCGCGCTGGTGCTGACCCTGGTCTACCTGTTTACCTGGGAGCGGCCGGCGGCGCTGAAATCGGAGGCGGTATTAAAGCTTGAGCGTGAAAAACAGCAGCTGACCCTGGGACAAAGCCTGCGGCGCCTGCATATCGAACTGTCCTCCACGCTGCGCGTGCGCATCTTTCGCCAGCATCTGGGCCTGTACCTCGGCGGCTACATCGCCCAGGACGTGTTCAACGCGGTGTTTACCTATTATGTGGTGTTCGTGCTGATGCAAAGCGCCACCGTGGCCTCCAACCTGATGGGGGTGATGGCGATCCTGCAGTTCGTGGCGGTGATCGGCATGATCCCGCTGTGCATCCGCTTCGGACCGGCGCCGTCCTACCGGCTGGTGGTCACCCTGTTCGGCCTGAGCGCGCTCTCCTACGGCGTGCTGTACTACGCCGGCCTGAGCGACACGTTCTCGCTGCTGCTGCTGGTATCGGCCGTGGCCGGCCTTGGCCGGGGCGGCATCAACTATGTGCCCTGGAATATCTACACCTATATCGCCGATGTGGACGAGGCGATCACCGCCCAGCGGCGCGAGGGCATCTTCGCCGGCATCATGACGCTGACGCGCAAGGCGTCCCAGGCCGGGGCGGTAATGCTGGTGGGGGTGTTCCTGCAGCTGTCGGGGTTCGTTTCCGGGCAGAAAGTGCAGTTGCCGCAGGTAAGCCACGCCATCCTGGCCATCCTGTGCATCGGCACGGTGCTGGTGCTGACCGCGGGTTTCATTATTTCCCTGCGCTTTAAGCTGAACCTGAAAACCCACCGCATCCTGCAGCTGGAAACGCAAAAAATGCGCGCGGCCAATCATCCGCTGCCGCAGCAGATCACGCCGGAGGCACGGGCCACCGTGGAGACGCTGACCGGCATGAAATACGAATCGCTGTGGGGCAATAACAACATCGGCTACCTTAACCGCCATAAAGGCGCGCCGGAAAAAGCCGTACCGCAGGAGCATGCCGTTTAAGCGCTGAAAAAGAAAAGCCATAAACAATAATTGGCCGCACCGGCCAAGGGATAAATATGGACGTAACACAGCAATTCACTATTTGAATTTTATTTTAAATTAATTAATTGAGGGTTGGAATAAAATGAAATCTTCTGTTCTGTGGTGGGTTTTACCGTTGGTTTTTATTGCCGGCAACGGCAACGCGGCCGAGATTGTCAATAAAGACGGCAACAAGCTCGATCTGTATGGCAAGGTCGATACGCTGCATATGTTTAGCGATAATCCGGGCATCGATGGCGATCAAACCTATTTCCGTTTTGGCTTTCGCGGCCAGACCGAGATTAATTCGTCCCTGACGGGTTACGGCCAGTGGGAATACCAGGTCAACGCCAACCAGGCGGAAAGCAGCACCAGCACCAGCGTCACCCGCCTCGGGTTCGCCGGCCTGCGCACCCAGCAGTACGGGTCGGTGGATTACGGGCGTAACTTCGGGGTGCTGTACGATCTGGGCGCCTGGACCGATGTGATCCCCGAATTTGGCGGCGACGCTTACGGCATTGACAATTTTATGTTTAAACGTACCAGCAACCTGCTGACCTATCGCAATAACGTCCTGATCGACGGCCTGAAGCTCACCGCCCAGTACCAGGGCAAGAACGGCAGCGCCACCGAAACCAATAACGGCCGCGATGCCCTGCGCCAGAACGGCGAAGGCTACGGCGCGGCGCTGATTTATGACTTTGGCGCGGGTATCAGCGCCGGCGCTACGTTTGCCACGTCCGATCGAACCGAGGGACAAAATAACCTGGCCTACGGCCATGGCGATAAAGCCGACGCCTATCGCGGTGCCCTGAAATATGACGCCCACCAGATCTACCTGGCGGCCACCTATACCGAAACCTATAACGCGACGCCGTTCGGCAGCAGCAGCCACAGCGTGTATGGTTTTGCCAACCGGGCCCAGGTGGTGGAACTGTTGGCGCAATATCAATTCACCAACGGCCTGGCGCCGATCGTCAGTTATTTGCAAACCCGCAGTAAGGATATCGAAGGCTATGGTAATCAGGATACGCTGAAATACCTGGCCGTCGGCGGCGCTTATTTCTTCAATAAACGCATGTCCACGGACGTTATCTACAAAGTCAATTTACTGAAAAATAACGACTTCACCAAAAACAGCGGTATCAATACCGACGATGTGCTGGCGGTGGCGCTGATTTATTATTTCTGATTAATCAGTTAGGCGTTGGCCCAAAGCGATGGGCCAACGCCGCGCGCGCCGCGAGTCTTTCCTCAGGCGGCGAACCGCATTCACTTCTGCCCTAGCGCGGCTCCAGGTTATCGCCGTCCACCCGCCAGCCGCCCCCAAGGGAACGGTAAAGATCAATTTGCGCCAGCAGCACGTTGTTGCGCAACTGTATTACGCTGACCTGGGTAGCGAACAGGGTACGCTGGGCATCCAGTTCTTCCAGGTAAGACGCGTAGCCGTTGCGGTAGCGATTATGGGCGATGCGCAACGCCTCGCTTACCACGTCCTCCTGCCGCCGGGTTTCCGTCAGCTGTTCCTCTAGCCGCGTGATGGCGTCCAGACTATTGTTCACTTCGCTGAACGCCGATCGCACCACTTTTTCGTAATTGTAGAGGGCCTGGTTGCGGGTGGCGGCGCTGATATCCACCTGGGCGTTCAGGGCCTCGCGGTTGAGCAGCGGCGCCAGTACGCTGCCGCCGATGCTCCACAGCCGGAAAGGATTATCGATAAGCTTTTCCAGGGCATTGTCCTGCAGGGTGCCGGAGGCGGTCAGATTAAGCGAGGGCAGCAAAGCGGCGCGGGCGGAGCTTAGCGTCGCGTCGGCGGCAATCAGCTGCCGTTCGGCCTGGATGATATCGGGACGCCGTCGCATCAGCTCCGAGGGCAGCAGGGTGGGCAAGGGCAGGGGGCGCAGCCGGCCGGCATCGTCGCCGCGCGGGATGGCGCCGGGATTAGCGCCCAAGAGAATGCTCAGCGCGTTTTCCTGTTCCGTTATCTGATGCGACAGCTGCGGTATCTGGGCGCTGGCGGCCTGGTATTCCGCCTGCGCCTGCACGTATTCCAGCCGCGATGAATAGCCGGTTTCAAACTGCCTGCGCGCCAGTTTCAGCGAATTGCGCCGTGATTCCAGGGTGGCGCGGGTTAACGCCAGTTGCCGGTCCAGCGCGTACAGCGTCAGGTATCCCGAGGCGACGGACGATGCCACCGTCAGCATGGCCGCCGCCGCGGCCGCCTGCTGCGCTTCCAGGCTTGCGCGCGCGGCGGCGGCGGTAGCGGACCGCCGTCCCCAGAGATCCACGTCATAACCCGCCTGCAGCGTGCCCTGGTAAACCGTGCTATAGACCGGCAGGCCGGTGGCCGACGACAGCACCCGGGCGCGGGTGCCGTCGACGCCGGCGTCCAGCGACGGCAGGCGATCGCCGTTGGCCGCGCGCAGCCGGGCGCGATATTCGTCAACCCGGGCGCGGGCGGTGAGGATATCGGTATTATTGCGCAGAGCCTGTTCAACCAGCCGGCTCAATACCGGATCGTTAAATTCCCGCCACCAGCGCGCCTCCACCGGCGCCGCCGGGCCCACCTTTTCGCGCCACTGCGCCGGGATAAGCAGGCTGGACTGCGCCGCCGGCTCGCGCCCAGGGTGGCAGGCGCACAGCAGCAGGAGCAGGCCGGGCGCGGATAAACGCAGCAGGAGGGGCTTCGCCGGCATCAGCGTACCTCGCCTTGCTGGTTTTCGGCATTCAGGGTATTGATGCTGACTTCCACCGACATGCCTGGACGCAACCGCCGGTAAAGAGGGCCATCATCGTGGATTTTTATCCGCACCGGGATGCGCTGGGCGATTTTGACAAAGTTGCCGGTGGCGTTATCCGCCGTAATGGCGCTGAATTCCGACCCGGCGGCGGGCGAAATATTTTCCACCTCGCCGCTAAGGCTGGCGTAGTCCAGCGCATCCACCCGGATACTGACCGGTTGTCCCAGCCGGATGGCGGCCATTTGCGTTTCCTTCATATTGGCGATCACCCACATCTGCTCGGGCACCAGCGACGTCAGGTGGGTGCCGGCGCTGACATACGCGCCCTGCCTGACCGAGATCTGGCCCAATTGCCCATCGCGCGGCGCGACAATGCGGGTATTGGCCAAATCAATCTGCGCCAGTTCCAGCGCCGCCTGCGAGCTGGCGACATCGGCCTCCAGCGACGCGCGGTTGACGATGACCGTCTGCAAATCCTGCCGGGACATCTCCAGCGCCGCCGTGGCCTGGGCGATATCCGCCCTGGCCTGGCTGTAGCTGGCGCGCGAGGCGTCGCGCTCGCGCACGGATAACGAGCCGTCGGACATCAGGTCCTCGACGCGCTTTAAATCCAGGCGCGCTTTTTCCGCCTGCGCCTGGGCGTTGACCACCGCCGCCTGGTTGCGCGCAATCGCCGCCTCGCTGCTGCGCCGTTGCTGAATATTATTGGCCAGCGCGGCCCGTTTCATATCCCGCTGCGCCATGGCCTGATGCACCCGTTGCCGGTAAATGCGCTCGTCAATGGTCATCAGGAGATCGCCTTTGCGCACCCAGGCAAAATCCTGTACCGCGACCTGGGTGATATAGCCGCTGAGCTGCGGGCTGATGACGGTAACCTGGCCGCGAACATACGCATTGTCCGTGGTCTGCACCTGGCGGGTAAACGGCGGCAACTGCCAGGCGTAGAGGATGACCAGCACGCCGACAATGGCGATCGCCACCGCCACCAGGGTGGTCAGGATACGGGCATAGCTGCTTTTTTCCTTTTCCGGCGCCGTGGCCGGGCCGTCGGGTTGCTGACTCATTGTTGCTCCATTAATGGTTAACCTGGCGCCGGGCCTGCATCCGCAGCCGGAACAGTCGCCATAAAATCCAGACCAGCGTTGCCAGCGCAATGGCCGCGGTCAGCATATACACATCGTTATAGGCCAGCGTATTGGCTTCCCGGGTGGCGACGGCCTGTAATTGCGCCAGTCCCTGCGCGCTTAACAAATCGCTGTCGTTAAGCACGCCGCCATAGGCGGCGCTATAGCTGCCGACCCGCTCGGCCACCAGGGGATTTTGCAGGCTTAGCTGCTCTGCTATCTGGCTGGAATGAAACTTTTCGCGTATGACCTGGAATGTGCCGAGCAGCGCTGATCCCAGCAGCCCGCCCAGGTTCTGGCTCATGCCGAACAGCACTGAAAAGCTCACCAGGTTGCGCGGCTCGGCCACCACGCCGCCGATGCCGGCCAGCAGCGCCGGGGCCAGGAAAAAGGCGCTGCTGAAACCGAGTAAAAACTGGCTGATATACAGATTATCCGGTCGCGTCAGGCTGTTGGACTGCGCGTCCATCAGCGAGGCGAAGGTCATCAATACGAGAGCGATAATAATAGGGCGGCTGAGATTTTTGGGATTAATCGTCAGGGCGCTGATGACGATGCCGGCCACAATACCCGCCAGGATCGCCAGGGACAAACCGCGCATCTGATCGTTGAGCAGGCCGATTTGCTGCAGGTAGCCGATGGCGCCGGTGTTTTGCTCGGCCAGCACGATACGGATCAGCAACATGATAAGCCCAAGGCGCACGATACTGCCGCTGCTGAGCCAGCGGATATTCAGCAACGGATTGCGGCGGTTGCGTTCCACCAGGATGGCGCCGGTAATCAGCGCTACGGCCAGCGCCAGCGAAACGCCAATCCAGGGCGCGGATAACCACCAGTCGATGCGGCCAAGGGAAAGCACCGCGCAGATAAGCCCCATGCCGGGCGCCAGCAGTATAAACGTCAGAAAGTCTTTTTTCTCAAACACCTTGATGCGATCGCTGGGCGGCAGCTTAAGCAACAGCACGCCGCCGAGCGACAGCAGGGCCAGCCCCAGCTCGAACAGATAAAGGCCACGCCATTCATTAAGGGCCAGCAGTTCCGAGGAGAACAGCCGCGCCAGCGGAATCGCCACCTGCGACGCCCCGATGCCGATGGTCAGGCCCTTCAGGCGGTGCCTGGCCGGAAAAGCCTGAATTTGGTAGTAAATCGACAGCGAGCTCAGCGCCGCGCCCACCATGCCGTGCGCGGCGCGCACCATGATGGCGGAATTAAGATCGTTCACAAACAGGTGAAAAAACGCCACTAAGACATACAGCACCAAAAAGGCTTCGGTAAATACCCGCAGGCCATACTGCTGGCGAAATTTCACCAAGAGCAGGTTTATCGACACATTGGTCATCAGATAAACCGCCGGCAGCCAGGCAATCTCGTTGGAGTAAGCGCCAAAAGTGCCTTGCAGGTTGCTCAGGTTGGCCGTCACCAACGCATTGCCCAGCCCGCCGGTAATTGAAACCAGCACGCCGACGATGCCGTACGCAATGCGTTTTGGCACGGGGTGCAGCGGGGTCGAGGGCGAACCGGGAAGCGCGGGCTTCTCATGCGGCAGCCATTCGCGCGGGGCGTAGGGATCTTTTTTTGCCATGGTCCTCCGGCCGCGTTGTGAATGATTGAGAGTAAACAACAAAATTTCTTATCATTAGATAGCAAATTAAACCTAGCATGACATATTGGCGGTTCCTAGCGGGCTGGCATGATTTTCTTCATTTCGGGGTGTTTTTCGTGAAGCCGTCTAATACCGCGGCATTGAGTCATTTGCGCCGCATTCCGCCGGCGCTGTCTATACTTAACAAGAAAAACAGGCGCGAAATGGTGTGGTATCTGACGAATCGGAGCGTGCCGTCACAACGCTTACGCGACAATGACTCAAGCGTTGCCTTCATCATGCCGATATAACCCTGATGCATGAAATAATTTATTTTTTTAATTATTATTTTTGACGTGATTCGCAGAGGCACACATGAATGATTCGCCGTCGGATAGGGAAGAGGAAAAGCGTCTTGCCGTGCTGGAAGAATATGGCATCCATTCCACATTATCGGAAATAGGCTTTAACCGGTTAGTACACCTTACCGCCAATATTTTTAAAGTGCCTATTGTGCTCATTTCGCTGATCGAAGCCGAACGCCAGCTGTTTGCCGCCAGTATCGGCATCGCCTCCTGCGAAACGCCGCGCGATATCTCGTTTTGCGCGCACGTCATTCGCCGGCACGATATCATGGTGATTCCGGATACCCATAAGGATCCGCAGTTCCGGGATAATCCCCTGGTGACCGGGGAGCCTTTTATCCGTTTTTACGCCGGTATTCCGTTACGCAATCAGGATGGGGTCGCCCTCGGCACGCTGTGTATTATCGACCGCGTGCCCCGGCCGGGGCTGAGCGCGGGCGATAGGCAAAATATGCACGACCTGGCCGCGCTGGTCCTGGACCGGCTGGAAATGCGGCGTCTGGAACGCGCGCGCAACGCCAGCCAGTTTCGTTTCGAAAATATTGCCCATACGTCCCCCGACGCCATTGTCTGCGCCGACGATAAAGGCATCATCACCTTTTGGAACGCGGCGGCGGGCAAACTGTTGGGGTATAGCAGCGAACAGATTATCGGATGCAACGTCAGCGTGCTGGTGCCGGACGGCCTGGTCGGCCGTCTGCAGCGCCTGGCCGGCGCCGGCGACGGCACACAGCGCGGCAGCACCCTGGAACTGAAAGTGCGCTCCGCCGACGGCGTCTGGATCCCGGTGGAACTGTCCGCGTCTTCGTGGGTGGACCACGATCGCATCACCTTTGGCGCCATCCTGCGCGATATCACCGAACGGCGCCGCAACGAAGAGCGCTTGTTCCAACTGGCGCATATGGATCACCTTACCGGGCTGGCCAACCGTACCCTGCTGGGCTTATGTCTTGAGCAAACCCTTAGGGACGAGGACGCCGCCATCATCATGCTGGTGGACCTGGACGGCTTTAAGGACGTTAACGATAACCTGGGCCATGCGGGCGGGGACGCGGTGCTGGTGGACGTGGGTTTCAAGCTGCAAAACTGCGTGCGCTCGGGCGACGTGGTCGCGCGTATGGGCGGCGACGAATTCGCCCTGTTGCTTCCCGGACTGTCCGATGCCAAGAGGGCGGCGGAAATCGCCGATCATATCATTGATGAAATCAACAAGATTGTCACCATCGACGGCCAGCCGGTCAATATCGGCGCCAGCGTCGGCATTGTGCTGTATCCCGTCCACGGTCTGACCATCCAGGAACTGCTGACCAGCGCCGATTTGGCGCTTTACCAGGCCAAGGCCGACGGCCGCCACTGCCGCCGTTTTTTTACCCGGGAACTGCGTGAATTATCACAGGCCAAGCGCTCTTACCAGGGGGAACTGGGCAGGGCATACGATCGGGATGAATTCGAACTGTTTTACCAGCCGCAGGTGAGGCTGGCCGATAACGCCATCGTCGGCGCGGAAGCCCTGCTGCGCTGGCGCCATCCGGAGAAGGGGTTGCTGGGTCCGGCGGTATTTATTCCGGCGCTGGAGTCCGGTCCCTGGGCCGAGCGCGTCGGGGAATGGGTGATCAGGACCGCCTGTCGCCAGGCGGCGACCTGGCGCGATCGGGGCGTAACCGAGTTTCGCATGGGCGTGAATCTGTTCAGCGCCCAGTTCAGGACCGGCACGCTGGCGCAACAGGTACGCGCCATCCTGCAGGAAACCGGCTTACCCCCGCAGGCGCTGGAATTGGAAATTACGGAAAATATCATCCTGCGCCACGATGAACATATGCTGAAGCCGCTAAGGGAACTGCGCGCGTACGGCGTCGGCATCGCTTTTGACGACTACGGCACCGGCTATGCTTCTCTGAGCATGCTGAAACATTACCCGGTGACCCGCCTGAAGGTGGACCAAACCTTTGTGCGCGCCATGGTGGATTCTCCCCCCGACGCCGCCATCGTCCGCGCTATCCTGTACCTGGGCAGCAGCTTTAAGCTGGAGGTGATCGCCGAGGGCGTGGAAACGCTTGAACAATGCGAACGCCTGAAGAAAAAAGGCTGCCTGGAAGCGCAGGGTTTTCTGTTCGGCAAACCGATGCCGGCCGATGATTTCGCCGAACGCCTGGGACTGGTGCGCTGAGGTGACGTCAAAAGCGCGCGTGTTTGCTGGCGCAGGGCATAAGGACGTTAAGCCTTTATATCTCGATAATAAGGCAGGCTGTCTTGCAGGGTCTGGGTATCGTTTTTCAGATGCGTCAGCAGTAAGTGCGTTAAGCTGAAAATCCGCCAATGATTGTCGAGACCGGTGGGGGGATTTCCGCTGCTATGCGCATGTAACCGCGTGTCCGGCCGGGATGGAGGGTACAGTTCACGGTTGTAAAGCGTGCAAAGCCGGCAAAAATAGCATTGATGAGCGGTGTTGTAGTCTATTGTCTCTGATGCGTTGGCATGAAAATGCATGGCGGGTGTTCCAGGACCTGAATGTTGCGCCAACTGCTGGCGCAGCCGGAAATCGAGCGACAGCATATCGGCGAATTCGGATTTTATACGGTTTATCTGTGATTCTATATTCAGCATTTTGCCTAAAGCAGGGTTAATGCGCGGCATGTCGCTTCCGGCCATCACCACTTTCGGGTCGATAGTTAAGGCTGCTGTAATGTCCGCCCATGAAATGTTTTTCATGGGCGGGTCACCTGGGTTGTCGGCGGTTATCGCATGATGCGCCAGACTGTCGAGCAGGGTATCATTATCCTTTTTCAGCATTGATAACAGGGTATGGGTTAATTTAAAAACCCCAGAGTTTAAATCGCGATAGCGGGCATGATATTCTTTCGCGGAAGTGCAAGGCTGTGGATTGCGCTTCAATCCTTGGAAAAAATTATTGTAATGCGTCCAGAACACGCAAATATTGCATTTGTCGGGATGTTGCATATCGGCATCCTGGAGAGTGAATGTATGCACGTGGCCATCAGCGTGGGCGGTCAACGGGGACTTCCCCATTAGCCGGCGAAGACCGGTATTTTGCGCCAGCGTCTTATTTAATTCTTCGAGCAGCTTAATGATATGGTCTTTTATCTGCCATGTTTTTTCCAGATATGACGGGCTAATGGTGAGGACCTCATAGAGATGCGCTGCAACATCCGGACTGGGGCGGGTTGCAGTTTTGTTTGCCGTTTCCTGCGAGTCAGGTAGGCCCGCAATGCGAACCCCGGCAAGGGAACGGATAACGTCGAGCAGTTTATCGCTGTCTTCTCTGATGAGGTGATGCAGTACGGATGCGAGTGTTAAAAGAACGGTGTCGCTATTTTGGCGTTGGCCGTCCTGATCTAGGTTAAGCACGCCCGATTGCGCCTTTGCGGTTTCCATTACGGTCAGTAATTGATGGTAGGTAGCCAAAAGCGCGCATATCTGGCATTGATGTGGCGTGGCGGAATGTGCTGACGTAATCTCACTGGCGTGCAGGTGATGTTCTTGTCTGTGTGCCTGCGCCTCATCTGCTAGCTGAATCAGTCTGCGTGATTGGTTATTGCGTAAAATCTCCTTGGCTAATTTTTCTTTCATCGTCCTTAATCCCTGCTTAACCTGCCAGATATCCTCCTGGTTTTTTGTTTGCAGCGGATTTATAGGGAGGGTACGCCCTGCGGGCAGAGCGCTATCGGCAGGACAATAGCGAGGCGGAGCGCCTGAATCTGGCGGTTGGCGATTGTTAATCGCCACCAGTCCGCCAGAGAAGGTATTGCCTTCAATCCTATGCCTTTTGACGGGGGGGCGATTGACTTGAGAATCGTTTTCCGCTCTGGCTGTGGCCGGCCTGCCGTTTTTACGGATAGGGATAAGGGCTGGCAGCTCTCTTCGTGGATTGTGTATTTTCCACGGCATCGTATTTTCAAATAATGGCCCCTTGGCAAGTAATGACCGTCCGGCGATGGTTTTATTATATTCTTCGATATCCCGATGTTTAACGACACCGGAAATAAAACCAAGGGACGAGGATATTCCTCTCATCGAAAATTCTACCTTTTCGTAGCGGTAAAAACGCATCAGCTATTTATTTGATAAATAGTATATGC
This sequence comes from Sodalis sp. C49, assembly GCF_046352915.1. Lineage (NCBI taxonomy): Bacteria > Pseudomonadati > Pseudomonadota > Gammaproteobacteria > Enterobacterales > Bruguierivoracaceae > Sodalis > Sodalis sp. C49. Next base: position 4,892,222 of record NZ_CP163303.1, read on the forward strand.
TAATTATTTTTGGGGATTATTAAAGTACCGGTCTATCACAAAATTGATACATCCCCATTATATTGACTGCCGCATCTTAAATAACTGAAGCTATACCAATTAACAATGAACATTAAACCCGTTGCCTTGCCGCACCGGCGGTTAATCCGGTGTTGCTTTGCGGCGGCGCGTACCGCCGCTACAAATTAATGCGCTCGAAGCGTTGGATCATGGCCAGCGCCAGTCCCTGGGCCGGGTCATAGCTATGGGAGAGAAAGCGGATTTGCGTATGGCCGTAGGCAAAAGAGAGGGTGGTACGGCGCGCCGTGGCCAATACCTGTTCGGTAAACAGCGACGAGGCATTATAGGCGCAGTCGATAAGCAGGGTGCGCGGGTTGACCAGATGGATGATCTGGCTGAGCGCCTTGCCGAGCAATTCGCCCGCCCGGCCGATAACCTGTTCCACTATCTGCGGCGCCGCCGCGCGATTGGCCCACTGCAGCCCCGGCTGCAGCTGATCCAGCTGCGCATTGATGGCCCTGAGTGCGATTAACGATTCCAGGCAGCCGCGTTGTCCGCAGGTGCAAAGCGGCCCGTCGGCGGCGACGTTCAGGTGCCCGACTTCGCCCGCGGTCCAGCTGCCGCCATAATAAACGCCCTGTTCGGTCAGCAGCGCGCCGCCGATGCCCTCGGCGATCCGCAGGTAAAAACCGGGTTCGGCTCCCGGCTGCCGGGTGCCTTGCTGGCGCGATACCAGCGCCGCCGCCTTGACGATATTCATCACGCCGACCGGTATCGGCACGGTTTCGCCCAGGGTCGCCAGGAGGTCGACCTGTTGCCAGCCCAGATGCGACGATACGTGCATCACGCCGGCAAGCGGATCGATAATACCGGGAAAGCCCACGCCGATGCCGATAAGTTCGGGATAACGCCGGTGCATCCATTGGACGACGCGCGTGATTTCCGCCAATACCGGGCCGGGGGCGACGGTATCGATAGCCAGCGTTTGCTGCTCGATGACCTCGGAAAAATAGTCATAGACCGCCCAGTGCAATTGCTGGCGCTCGACCATAATGCCCGCCGCCTTCATTTTATCCGGCAGCAGCGCAATATGGATTTTGGGGCGGCCGATGGTGTTGGATTGGGCCACGCCCAGTTCGGCAACGTAGCCCCGGGCGATAAAATCATCCACGATCAGCGAAATGGTATTTTTGCTTAACGACAGCGCGCGGGCAATATCCAGGCGCGAACTGACGCGCTGTTGCCGCAAGAAAGACAGGACATGCTTTTCATTGTACTGGCGCAGCAGCGCGGGTCCTTTTCCTGGCTCTTTCATAGGCTGGCTTACCCTAACCTCCGGCTGAATATCAGCGGGCATTATGGCATAACCATTGATGCCCGGAAAAACCTATTCATCCCGCCAGACGCATTCTCCCCGCTGATAAACGGCCAGCACGGACAATCCGCCGCGCCGGTCTTCGTCAAGCGCCACTGCGTCCAGCGGGGCGCCAACCGCCAGACCATGCCGCGTCGGCAGGTTAAGCAGCGCCGAGGGACGTACCGACGCCATCTCCCACGCCTCGCGGCGCGTGGCCAGGCCCAGGCGGAGCAGATTATTCACCCCGTACAGTAATGAGCGCGCCGATCCCGCCAGCAACCGCGGGTTATCGGCCATCGCCAGGCGCCCCGTGTCGCTCAGGATCACCTCGCCGCCGATATGCAGCCGGTAGCGTCCGGGCGGCATGCCGGCCAGGCTGGTGGCGTCGCTCACCAGGATGCCGCGTTCACCTTTGACGCGCATAAAAACCTTCATGACCGACGCCGGCAAATGTTCGCCGTCGCCAATCATGGCGCACCACAGCCGGTCCTGCGCCAGTTGCTCCCAGATATAGTTGGGGTGGCGCGGCAGCAGCAAATGCGCCCCGTTGCCCAAATGGGTGGACAGCGTGGCGCCAGCCTCGACCGCCGCGTCTATCTGTAACGCGTCGGCGGCGGTATGACCTAAGGCGACCACCACCCCGGCTTGCGCGCAGCGGCGGATAAATGCCGGGGCCTGCGGCCATTCGGGCGACAGGGTCAGCAGGCGTATATCGCCCTGCGCCGCGCGCTGGAAGCGTTGAAACAGCGTCCAGTCCGGTGCTTTGACAAAACGTTTGTCATGCGCGCCGCGTGGTCCGTCCTCGGGAGAAAGAAACGGCCCCTCCAGATGGATTCCGGCCACGCTTTGCCCGACCGGGGCAAAGCGCCGGCGGGCATTGGCAATCGCCGCCGCCATCCCGGCGATCTGCTCATCGCCGTTGGTGATGACCGTGGGCAGGAAGGTGGTGACGCCCTGTCGCCATAATTCCCGGGTGACCTCCAGTACCGCCTGTTCATCAATCGGGCAACGGTTAAAATCAACCCCCGCATAACCGTTGACCTGCAAATCCACCAAACCGGGCGCCAGGATGGGCAGGCTATCATCCTGCGGCAGCGGCCGTATTTCACGGATCAGCCCGCCGGCGGCGTGGATCTCGATGCTGGTTAACTCCCGGTAATCCCTGCCGCGGATACAAACCTTATCCATGCGTTAGCTCTCCATACGCGTCTACGTCGGTAAACAGAGAACAGGCGGGGTGGGTACGCAGAACGGTGGCGGGGCAGGCGGTGGTTACCGGCAACGCCAGCATGGCGCGCACCGCCGCGCGTTTGCTGCTGCCCGGCACCATGCAAAACAGGCGCGATGCCGCCATCAGGGTGGGAATGGTCAGGGTCAGCGCGTGGGTGGGAACCGCGTTTATCTCGCCGAAGCAGCCGTCGTTGACCTGCTGCTGGCGGCAGACCGGGTCCAGCGCCACCACTTTCATGACGGCGGGATCGTGAAAATCCGCCACCGGCGGATCGTTAAACGCCAGATGGCCGTTTTCTCCCACCCCCAGGCAAACCATATCCACCGGCGCGCGGCTAATCAGCGCGGCATATTCGCGGCACACGCGGCCTGCGTCGCCCGTCGGGATCAGATGGACTTGCCCGGGGCGGACGATATCGAACAGATGCCGCTTAAGATAGTGGCTAAAGCGCTGCGGTGAATCGGCGGGCAGGCCGATATATTCATCCATATGAAACGCCGTCACCCGCGACCAGTCTATATCCCCGGCCGCCGCCAGGGTGGCCAGGAACTCATTTTGCGAAGGGGCGGCGGCAAAAATAATCCTGACGTTATCCTGGGCGTTCAGGCGGTTACGCAGGCAGGCGGCGGCGGCCTCGCCGGCGTGGCGTCCCATTTGCCGGCGATCGGCAAACACCTGGACGGATAAATTCTCGCACCGACGGTTCAGTAGCGGCAATGACATACCAAGCTCCTTAGTTTTGGCCGGATTCGGGTTTACGCAGGTTGTGGATGGGTTCGGCAGCCTGCGCCGTGCCCTGATCCTGGTTTAACGCGGCCAGCAGAATGTCCACCTGCGGGCTGACCGGACTACGCCGCAACATCCCCGCCAGCGTATAGACAATCAACGAGGTGAAGACCGGGATGGCGACGATTTGCGTGGTGCTCATGCCCGGCACGACGAATTTTACCGCGAAAAATGCCGCCACCCCGGCCGCCCATGAGGCGATGGCCGCCGTCGGGCCGCATTTTCTGAACCAGGGCAGCAGGCCGAGCAGCATGGGGATCGAGATGGGGCCGACCAGGCCGCCGAACCAGACGATAAGCAGGGTCAGCACGCCGCCGAACCGGCTGGCGTTAACCGCGATAAGCAGGGTGGTCAGGATAAACAGCACCACGGTTACCCGCGCCACCACCAGGGAAGATTGGCCGTTGCCGAACCGGCGCGGAAACAAAACCGGCAGGATATCGCGCGTGACCACGGCGGTAATGGCGTTGGAGTCCGATGAGGTCATCGACAGGGTATGGGTAAACATCGCCACCAGCACCAGACCTATCAGGCCGTTGGGTAAGAGCTGCATCGCCATGATGGAGTAGGATTGCGTCGGATCGGCGATATGGGGGAACAGTACCGGCGCCGCCCACATGGGATAAAACAGCACCAGCGGCCATACCAGGTACAACACCGAGGACAGCAGGGCGGCCTTGTGCGCGTCCCGCCCGCGCGGCGAGGCGATAAACCGCTGCGCCAGGTTCCAGGTGCCGCCGTTGTAGCTGAGGGTATAGATGACAAAATAGGCCAGCATAAAGCCGAGCGTGTAGGGCTCGCGGATAATATCGGTATGGGCCGGCGGCAATTGGTTCCAGACGGTGAGCAGTTCGTGCGCGCCGCCCAGATGGGCCGCCACCGCCACCACCATCACGATGGCCGCGATAAACTGCACGATAAACTGGCCGAAGTCGTTGCAGGCATCGGCCCATAACCCGCCCATCACGGTATAAAACAGGCATAATGCGCCGGATATCGCGATGCCGTATACCGGCGCGAGCCCGGTGAAGACATTAATGATAATGGCGATGGCCGCCCACTTGGCGCCGACATCAAAGGTTTTCAGCAGCACGCCGCTCCAGGCCAGCAGCTGTTGCGTCGGCACATTGTAGCGCGTGGCGAGATATTCCATCGGCGATTCGATATGCATATGGATGCGCAGCCGCGCCCAGCGCGGGGCGAAAATAAACGAGCCGATAAACACCGCAATGGAAATGGGCAGCGCCCACCAGAAATAAATGGTGATGCCATAGCTGTAGGCCACCGCGGCGTAAGCCACGAACACCGCCGCGCTATAACCCGACATATGATGTGAAATGCCGGAAAGCCACCAGGGCATTTTACCGCCGGCGGCAAAAAAGTCCTTGGTGCTGCCCACTTTGCGCATGGCCCAAAGCGTGATCGCCACAATCATCAGCGCATACAGCGCCATGACCACATAATCTGTTCCGTTCATAGCTCACTCCGGTAGCGGGTGGGGTTAGCGCAACGAGGCAGCGTGACCGCCCAGCGCGACATATAATCCTTAATTAGGACTAATTGATTAAATTTTTATTTGGAATCTTCTCATTGATAGCTAAATTAATCCTAAATAATGACTAATTGACGTTAGCATAGCTTGAGAAGCCCGAAAGAGAGTTATATCACATTTATCTGCCGGCGCAGGAGGCGGGCCATAGGACTTTGATATGACCCGCCGCCGCGGCTAAAAATTGCCCGGTTGATGGGACGTTCCGAGCATCTGATCATACACATCGGTGCGGCGGTCGCGCAGCACCTGGTTAAAGGCGTTCCAGTTGCGATGACGTTTGGCATCGGCCAGGTTAATGGTCGCCATGATGATATCGGTATCCGTGGCGCTGGCCGGTCCCGCCACCGGCCAGCCGGTATAGCCGACAATCAGGCTCTGGCCGATAAAAGGCTGATGGCGTTCCACGCCTACCCGATCCGCCGCCGCTACAAATACCGAATTGGTATGCGCCGCCGCCATGCAGATGATATTGGCCATGGCCTCGCGGTTGGGATCCTGGCCCGGGATCGGCACCCAATTGGTGGGGACGCAGACAATCTCGGCACCCTGCAATGCCGCCAGGCGGAAGCTTTCCGGAAACCAGCAGTCATAACAGATATGGCACCCCAAGGTGCCGATGCGGGTTTTGAATACCGGGAAACCCAGGTTGCCCGGCGCGAAATAAATAGCTTCATCCCCCCACAGATGCACTTTGCGGTAGCGGCCGATAAACCCTTCCGGCCCGATGATAGCGGCGGCGTTATACAGCAGTTCGCCCTCGCGCTCGGTGATGCCGGCGACAATATACACCCCCAGCCTGCGGGCGCAGTCGATCCAGGCGCGGCAGGAAGGGCCGTCTGGCAGCGCTTCTCCCAGCGCGAAGGCTTCGTCGCGGGTGGCGAACACATAGCCGGTATTGCACAGCTCGGGCAACACCATCAGATTCGCCCCCCGCGCCGCCGCCTGTTCGATCATGGCGATGGAGGTGTTGACGTTGCGCACGGTCTCGCCAAAAACCGGCTCCATTTGCAAGCAGGCTACGGTGACTAAGGCTTCATTCGGTTTAGGCGCCATGGCGGCCTCCGGAGGATAATGTCGGTAACGAGGATCCCTGCTAATCGGCGGATTAACGGGTGGTCAGCCAGCCCAGCATGTTGAGCAACAGCTGTTTATAACCGGGCCAGTCGATAAAATTCTGCGGCAGCCAATGGGGGCTGATATCCGAGGTCCAGACCAGCGTGCGCCCGCGCCCGTGGGCACCGGTCACCAGCAGCGGGTGTCCGCCCAGCTCATCCGGCAGGCGCGCCAACACATCGCTGCCGTCCTTGGGCACCACCTCGTTGGCGCCCAGCAGCAGCGGCCAATCGCCGGTAATATTGTTAAATAGCGCATGTCCCTGCTTTCGCGGGTCGATAACCGGACGGAACCCCTGCGGCACCTCGATGCGGTCGTCATAAGGCAGGCATTCCACCGGCAGCGCCTGCTCCACGGCGGTGCGGTGCCAGCGCGCCTTGCCGTCGATGCCCTGGAAGCTCAGGTAGCCGCCGAACATGGCCAGGGCACCGCCGGCGGCAGTCCAGTCGCGCAGTACGTCAAGACGATTGGCCACCGTTTTACCGTGCAGCCAGACATCCGGATGCAGCAGCAGCGAGTTGGCGCCGATATCCGACAGCAGGATGGCGTCATAACGGCTAAGCTCTTGCCCGGTAAAAGGGAATTCCTCCACCGCCACGTGCGCCGGCATATGGGTCAGGGCAAATTCCGTACCGGCCAGCGCCGCGATGATCGCCTTGGCGCCCGAATGAAAGGTGACGCTGCCGAACTGATCAAATCCCTTGAAATGGGTCGCTGACGACACCCATGTCTCTCCCACTAATAATATCTGTTTCCGACTCATGTTATTACCCTCCACAGGCATGGATCATTTTTGTGCGGCCCGCCCCTTTTTAGCGCAGCATTTAAGAGAAGTTGAACCGTTTCAATTAATAAAATTGTCATTTTTATCATGTTATATCAAGCATAAATTTATTAATAAAACGATATTGACATATAAAGATTGAACCGTTTCAATATGGATTGAATCGCTAAACATTGATCATTCTCCCGCCGGTGTATTGATGATGAACACGGGAGGCTATAATCAGTGCACCGGGGATCCACGCCCGGATATTGCCATGTTCCCCCGACGCCGCCATATTTCCATGCCGGTCATGTTTGCTAACAGGATGCCGCTATCATGCCTTTATCGCCACCGCCGATGAAACCCCTCTGGACCTATCGTCCCGGGCCGGATATCGCCCTTGAGGCCCCGGCCGGGCTGCGCCAGGCGCAACTTTTGGCGAAAGCGGCCGCCCAGGCGGGCCTGGCCGCGGTCCGGCCGGGCGTATCGGAGTCCGCCGTGGAGGAAACCATACATGCCTATCTGCGCGATCAGGGCGCGGCGGGCATCTGGACCATTACCAACGTCGGCCTGGGCGAGAACGCCAAGGTCTGTTTCCCGACCCAGGGACCGGGCGCGCAGGCCGCGGCAGCGCGCGACGTACTGATGGTGGATGTGCATCCCATTACCGCCGAGGGCTTCTGGGGCGACTGCACCCGCTGTCGCGTCGTGGGCGATTATCCCGAGGCGGTGGACGCCCTGCGGGCGCTGGAACATATCCACCGCGATACCCTGGCGTTATGCCGGCCCGGCATGCCGGCCGCAGAGCTGTTCGGCCTGAGTCACCAACGCCTGACGCGGGAAGGCTTTATCCTGCTGGATTTGCTGGGTAATATTGGCCATTCCCTGACGGCCGGCGCCGCCTATACCCTGGGTTTTATCGATGCCGGCAACGACACGCCCATGTGGGGAGCCTGGGCTGTGGAACCCTTTGCCCGGCGCGGCGACGTAGCGGTCAAGGTCGAGGACGTGGTCTGGTTCGGCCGTGAGCGATGCGAGGTTTTGTAACGGAAACCGAACAGATTCTATAGTGCGCTATCCGCGAAGGGATAGCCCAGAGGCAACGTCATGACAGTCCCCAAGTTATCGATTCAACAGGTTACGCGGCGCTTCGGCGCGATGACCGCCCTGGCGCCCACCGATCTGGACGTACGCGCGGGCGAGTTTGTCTGCGTGGTCGGCCCGTCCGGCTGCGGTAAAAGCACGTTGTTCAATCTGGTGTCCGGCGTACTGACACCTGACAGCGGTAAGATCCTGATAGACGGCGACGATGTTACCGGCCGCAGCGGCCATGTCGGCTATATGCTGCAAAAAGACCTGCTGCTGCCCTGGATGACGGTTATCGACAATATCGTCTTGGGCGCCATCCTTAAAGGAGGCGCGACGCGGGAGCAGCGCGCGGCGGGGGTGGCCCTGGCGGAGCGCTATGGCCTGGGCGAATTCATCAATCACTATCCGGCGGCGTTGTCCGGCGGCATGCGCCAGCGGGTGGCGCTGATGCGCACCCTGGCGATGCGGCATGACGTGATGCTGCTCGACGAGCCGTTCGGCGCGCTGGATTCCCAGACCCGCCTGGCGATGCAGCAATGGCTGCTGACGGTCTGGGCGGAGCAGCACCGCACCGTGGTGTTTGTTACCCATGATATCGACGAGGCGATTTTTATGGCGGACCGGGTCGTGGTGATGACGCCCCGTCCCGGCCGTGTCCAGCAGATTTTCAGCGTGGATATCCCGCGTCCGCGTCCGCTGTCCTGCCTTACCAGCCCCGCATTCACCCAGTTGAAACGACACATCCTGGATCTGATTTACACTGAACAACCGGCACAGGAAGCGCTTATCCATGATCAACATCCGTAAGCTGTTATTGCCGCTGGGCGGCCCGCTCGTGGCACTGCTGCTGGTGCTGGCGGTCTGGGACACGGCGGTGCGTTATTATCAGATTCCCGCGTATGTCCTGCCCTCGCCGCAGCTCACCTGGCAGCACGCCTTATCGGACTGGTCGGTGCTCTGGATCGGGTTCCAGGCCACCTTCACCACCTTTTTGCTGGGGTTTGTCCTGGGCGCCGGCGCCGGATTCGTCTTTGCCGTGCTGATGGATGCGATCCCCGGCGTGAAAAGCGTGCTGTATCCAATTTTGATCGCCAGCCAGGCGGTGCCGGTTATCGCGATTTCCGCCGCGCTGACGATCTGGCTGGGCTTCGGCCTGGCGCCGAAACTGGTGATTGTGGCGCTGGTGGTATTTTTTCCGGTGGTGGTCAACGTGCTCGACGGGCTGAACTCCGTGGATAAGGATATGCTTAATCTGGTACGATCCATGGGCGGTTCCCGCCTGAGCATCTTCCGCTACGTTAAGCTGCCGGCCACCTATACGCCGCTGTTTTCCGCCCTGAAGCTGTCCGCCACCTTCAGCGTCACCGGGGCGGTTATCGGCGAGTGGACCGCGTCCACCAGCGGCGGCCTGGGCGCTTATCTGCTGCAGGCTAACTCAAGGCTTAATACCGCCGGCACGTTTTCCGCCATCGGTTTTCTGGCCTTGCTGGGGGTCTTGAGCTTTCTGCTGGTTATCCTGCTGGAATATCTGGTTACGCCGTGGCGCTCCTCGTCGACCGCCAGGCGCTGGTCGCGGCGCTACTGGCGCCGTTAGTTTAATCCCGCACAGGACGCCTGATGACCGATGATAGCGTAAAGCCTGGCAGGCCGGTACGGCCTACGATTCGCGACGTGGCGCGTTTAGCCAATGTTTCCATCGGTACCGTCAGCGCGGTGCTTAACAACAGCGCGCGGCCGGTGGCCGCGGATACGCGCGCGCACGTGCTGCGCTGCATTGCCGAGCTGAATTTTGAACCCAACAACGCCGCGCGCAGCCTGAAACACCAGCGTATTTCCTCCATTGGTTTTATCGTGCCGGATCTGGGCAATGCGTTTTTCGCCGACGTGGCCGAAGGCATCCAGGGCGTGCTTGACCACCTTGATTGCCTGCTGGTGCTGTGCATGACCTGGGCTGATACGCAGCGCGAGGAGTATTACGCACAGGTGTTGCGTACCCAGCGCCTGAACGGGGTGATCTACCTGTCCGGCACCGGTCTGCCCAGCCCCTCGCTGATGAGGCTGGCGCAGCAAGGCGCGGTGGTATTTGTCGATGAATGCCTGCCGGGGATCGACGCGCCTTTTATCAGTGCGCAAAACCTGCTGGGCGCGCGCGCCATGGCGCAATATGTCCTGGGGCGCGGGCATCGGCGGCTGGCCGTCCTCGGCGGGCCGCGCGGATTGTGGACCAGCGAACAGCGCCTGGCCGGATTTCGCGAGGCATTTGCCGCCGCCGATATTATGCCGGACTCGGTGCCGGTATTAAGCGGCGACTATACCGAGGCGTCCGGCAGCCGGGCGGCGGATACGATTATCAATCTGTCGGCGACGGAGCGCCCTACGGCGGTGCTGTGCGCCAACGATCTGATAGCCATAGGCTTTATACGCCGTTGCCGTGAGCGTGGTATCGCCGTGCCGGAACACATCAGCGTCACCGGCTTTGATGATATCCCCGCGGCGCGGCTGCTCAGTCCCGCACTTACCACGGTACGCCAGCCGGGAAATGCCATGGGCCGCGCCGCCGCCACCCTGCTGTTGCAGCGCATCGGTGCCCTCCCGGACGCGCCCTGCCCAAGTGAATTCTCCACCGAGCTGCGCATCCGCCATTCGGTGGGGCAGGGACCGTCGGCCTGAGCCGCGCGGGTCGGCCGCGCATACCATGGCGGGCGGGACGGCGGCTGCGGTTAATTGCGCATGGGATTGTCCCTTAGCGGCGGGAATGTTCCTTTGCGTACCTTGTTATATTTCCGGTAATAACGCTTATTACGGCGTAGAACGGATATACCGACCAAAAAATCAATATGTTATACCGCCTCGTTTATTATTTTTATCAGGTGTGTATAAATATTTTTATAAATTTTTGAGTGGTAATTTGTTGTTGATTTAATTAATAAAAATCACCATTTCTATTATGTTAATAAATAATCCCATAAAACATAAATGCAAAAAATACATCTTTTTCAGTATGTTGAAATTCATTATGAGGGTCATTTTCACCTAAATGCCGTATTTGCTCTTTTAGAGAACCTTGCCTAACATTAATTCCATTGATGATGAGTCACGTGTAATAAATAGTCATCAATAAACAGTTCAAGCCCGTTAAATGAATGGTATTAATAAGATGGGTAATATCTAACGGCTTGATGATATCATCTGAAATTGGAGGTTAACATGGCTGAACATCGTGGCGGTTCCGGCAACTTCGCCGAAGATAAACAGAAAGCGTCCGACGCGGGTAAAAAAGGCGGTCAGCAGAGTGGCGGCAACTTTAAGAACGATCCTGAAAAAGCCTCGGAAGCAGGCAAGAAAGGCGGTCAACACAGCCATGGCGGCGGCCGCAGCTCTTAGTTAGCATCGGGGAAAACAACGCGTTACCCGCACCGATGAGATGAAAAGCACTTTGGTAAAAACTGCTGATACCCTCTTAATGACCGTCGTGTCGTAATAGGGCGGATTGATTAAGTGATGACAGGGTTAAGGTAGTCATTGCGCCTCCAAAACGGGTTTTGGGGGCGCTGAATTTGCCGGGTGCGCAGCGTGGCTATTATCGTCGTGCTATTAAGGTGATAGCCGCATCTTCACCGGAAAGTTTCTGTTCTGAGCGGCTGTTGATTTATTTAAATTTTTTTTGTGCCTATTATACCGGAGAACAATTAAATTATGGGAATCAATAAATGACGCACGAAGAAAAGGATTAAAAGAGCAAATCGCCCTTTCTTCAGGCGCCTGGGCGGGTATTTTTAGACGCCAAGCCAACAAATCAGCGATCAGGGTTCATCAGTATCATTTTCCCATCGCCCATACTCTTATCTTCCGCATCCTCTCTGTGCCCCTTCAGGCTTTTTACATCCACGGGTGGTTAACGTCCATGTCACCGGATAGGTATCCCGCGGGAAAACCCCTATCACCTTGATGCAGGGTGATTGCTCGCTGAAAGATAGCGCGGGATAGCGTCCTTTAGCCGGGTCTGCGCACCCAGCGTCATCTGGACGTGCGCCTTAGCTGATTTTTTGCCACTTCCACTCCTTGACGTCGGGCAGATCGTCGCCGTGCTCGCGCACATAATGATAATGTTCATCCAGCCTGGCCTTGAAAAAATCGATGGCGGCGGCGGCCTTGGCGGAATCCTTCAGTCCGGGAATGCGTTTGATCGCCGCCATGGCCAGATGGAAACGATCAAGTTTATTCAGCACGGTCATATCGAACGGCGTGGTGGTGGTGCCTTCCTCCATAAAGCCGTGCACATGGATATTGGCGTGATTTTTCCGCTTATAGGTGAGGCGGTGGATCAGGAACGGATAACCGTGATAGGCAAAAATCACCGGCCGGTCGGGGGTAAAAAGCCTATCGAAAAATTCATCGCTGTGGCCGTGCGGATGCTGTGTCTCGGACTCCAGCGCCAGCAGATCCACCACGTTGACGACCCGGATGCGCAGCTCCGGCACGTGCCGGCGCAACAGCTCGACGGCGGCCAGCGTTTCCATGGTGGGCACGTCGCCGGCGCAGGCCATCACCACATCGGGGGCGGTGGTGCCGTCCTCGTTGCCGGCCCAGTCCCAGATGCCCAGACCGGCCTCGCAGTGTGTCACCGCCTCGTCCATAGACAGCCACTGCGGCGCGGGCTGCTTGCCGGCCACGATCACATTAATACGATCGTAGGTTTTCAGGCAATGATCGCCGACCCACAGCAGCGTATTGGCGTCCGGCGGGAAATAGATGCGCACGATATCAGCCTTTTTATTGGCGACCAGATCGACAAAACCCGGATCCTGATGGCTATAGCCGTTATGATCCTGGCGCCAGACGTGCGAGGACAGCAGGTAATTGAGCGAGGAAACGGGCTTGCGCCAGGGCAGGGCGCGCGACACCTTGAGCCATTTGGCATGCTGATTGAACATGGAATCGACAATATGGATAAAGGCTTCATAACAGGAAAACAGCCCGTGGCGGCCGGTGAGCAGGTAGCCTTCCAGCCAGCCCTGGCACAGATGCTCGCTCAGCACCTCCATCACCCGACCGTCCTGGGACAGCTGCTCGTCGTAAGCTTTGGTTTCCTCCATCCAGACCCGGTTAGTGGCCTCGAACACGCTGCTTAAACGATTGGAGGCGGTTTCGTCGGGGCCGAACAGGCGAAAGTTGGCATTATCCGCATTGAGCCGGAAGATATCGCGCAGGTACTCGCCGAATATTTTGGTGGCTTCGGCCTGGATATCCCCCCGTTTCTTGCTGGCCACCGCATAATCCTGGATTGCCGGCGCCTTCAGCGCCTTACGCAGCAGACCGCCGTTGGCATTGGGATTGGCGCCCATGCGCCTGCCGCCCTCCGGCGCCAGTTTGCGCAGTTCCGGCAGCAAACGGCCGTTGCCGTCGAACAAATCGTCCGGGTTATAGCTGCGCAGCCAGTGTTCCAGGATCTGTCGGTGGCCCTCGTCCTCGCGACAGCCCGCCACCGGCACCTGATGGGCGCGCCAGAAGCCCTCGACCTTTTTGCCGTCCACCTCTCTCGGCCCGGTCCAGCCCTTGGGGCTGCGCAGGATAATCATCGGCCAGCGGGGGAGCGATTGCGGCGCGGCGTTGCCGGTGAGCGCGTCGTTTTGGATGGCGCGGATCTCATCGAACGCCTGGTCGAACGCGGCGGCCATCAGCGGATGCATTTTGGCCGGCTCATGGCCTGCGACGAAAATCGGCCGGTAGCCGTAGCCCTGGAACAGCTGACGCAAATCGTCATCGCTGCTGCGCCCGAGCAGGGTAGGATTGGCGATTTTATAGCCATTAAGATGCAGGATAGGCAGCACCGCGCCGTCGCGGGCGGGGTTGATAAATTTATTGGAATGCCAGCTGGCGGCCATCGGCCCGGTTTCGGCCTCGCCGTCGCCGATAACGCAGGCGGCGATCAGATCGGGATTATCGAACACGGCGCCGTAGGCATGGACCAGGGCATAGCCCAGCTCGCCGCCTTCGTTAATGGAACCCGGCGTTTCCGCCGCCGCATGGCTCGGAATGCCGCCGGGAAAGGAAAACTGGCGAAACAGTTTGCGCATGCCTTCGGCATCGGCGGAAATATCCGGATAAATCTCGCTGTAGGTGCCTTCCAGCCAGGTATTGGCCACCATGCCGGGGCCGCCGTGCCCCGGCCCGCAGATATAAATCATATCCAGGTCGCGGGCGCGGATAACCCGGTTCAGGTGTGCATAGATGAAATTAAGGCCGGGAGTGGTGCCCCAGTGGCCGAGCAGGCGCGGCTTGATATGGTCCGGCAACAGCGGCCGGCGCAGCAGGGGGTTATCCATCAGGTAGATCTGGCCCACCGACAGGTAATTCGCCGCCCGCCAGTAGCGGTCGATCAGCGCCAGTTCGGCGGCGTCGGGGGCGGAAACCTGCGAGGTCGTATTTTCCATGTCATTGCTCCTTCGGAGTAGGTTCTACGGAATGGCTCTATCTCAAGTCTAGCGTGGGATGGCGGCCATGCCCGGCGCACGGCCCGTGGAACTATGAAGAAATGTATCTCAAGCGGGGTCGCGGCGCGTGCCGCAGGACGAGCGGATGATCATCTCGCCGCGCAGCTGCAGATGGCGCGGCGCGTCCTGGGGAAACTGCAGCCGGTTAAGCATTAGGAATATGGCGTTCCTGGCAATATCGCCAAAGGGCTGTTTATAGGTGGTCAGCGGAATACCGAGCAGGGCGGAGTATTCATTATCGTCAAAGCCGACGACATTAACCTGGCGACCTATCTGGCCGCAGGTGGATAATAATTTCATGGCGGTAAAATCATTGGCGCAGACAATATTCGTGGCGCCGCCGTCGAGAACGCCGTTAATAAAGTCCTTATCCCCCGCCAGACCCTTGTGCACCCAGCCTTCCTGCGCCTGGATGCCGGCGTCCAGCAGCGCCAGCTTATAGCCCATGATGCGCATTGAAACGGTATGCGCCGAATAGTTTTCACATAAAAAATCAACGCGACGGGTCGCGTTTTTTAATAAATGGCGGGTGACTTCAAAACCGGCGGCAATATTATCAATGCCCACCAGATCGTAGGCGCACTTATTGGGATAGGCTTTGAAATCGCTGTCAACCAGGATGACTCTGATATTGAACAAAGAAAGTTTTTGCAGGATCATCTGGTTAATTTCATCGGCGAAGGGATGGAACTCTATCGGTATAAAAAATATCCCGTGAACATTATTTTTAATGTAGCGATCGATGATGTTTTCAATGGTCTGGATTATTTTCTGCTTGCTGGCGTCGATGCCCATGGTGACGATGCCGTTCCAGACCAGGGAGAAATTGAACTGCTGGGAGAGCGATGCAATGGACTTAAAGATCTGCTCGAACAGGAAGCCGCTTTCATTGGCTTCCATGCGCGGCGAGAGGATGCCGAGGGTCAGTTCTCCCTGCGCCGCCGCCGCCGGCTGCTGCCGCGCGCAGACATAATGGCCGGACCCCTGGGTGCTGCTGATAAGCCCCAGTTCCCGCAGTTTGGACAGCGCCTTGGAGACGGTGGGGCGCGATACCGAGAATTCATCGCATAATACCGATTCCGACGGCAGACGCTGGCCTTCCTGGTAAATATTGTCGCGAATGCGCTGTTCGATATTCAAAAAAACGCTATCCAGTTTACCTCTTTTCGCCATGATGATTCTTTTGCCCATGCTGAAATAAATTATCCAAAAGAAATGAGTGAGGACCGCTGGATTATTACAGCTACTGTACAACATGCGTCGCGTAATGTTGCAAAACACCATAAATGATAAAAGTTGTAAAATCAAGCGGGTTATTCGGCTGATAAATACGGCGATAGCGCCTATGTTTAGCGGCCGATTATCCTGTTTCAGCGATAAATAAACCCACGAGCAGCGCGCTAAATCGAGATTTTTTTCCGGTTTTTTTCGCCGCCCCGGCCGGGCGGCATTTTTGTTCAATCTTTATGTCGCCGCCAATGCCGTAGCCGGCGCGGATGCGAAGCGCGCCGCGCCAGGTCGCGGTTTGCTGCCGGCGTCATAGCGCTCCTGCTGGGGGACAGGATGTCAACAGGCAGGTAACGGAATATCGCGCAATAGTAATGTGATCCTTATCACTTAACTGCACATTTCATCATAATATTTAACATTTCGGCGTAAAAAATGTGATCAATATCGATAGATATGCCAAAAATTTATCGTATGTTGTATGCATATGTTGGCTAATTAATTTTACATATCAGCTAACATGTAAATTATATTGTGCCTCCCGCCGACGATGATAAAAGTGAGGAATTGCCGATGTATACCTACAAAGGCCTGGTAGAGCAGGTGATAGCGGAAAACAAAGCCACCCTGCTGGCCGTGGATGAAGCTGAAATAAGCCAATTGATGGATGAAATTTGTAAAGCAAAGACCATTCAACTCTATGCCATGGGGCGAATGCAACTCTCGGTGCGCGCGTTCGCCATGCGCCTGAAACATATGGGGTTCGACAGCTATGTGGTTTACGACACCACCACGCCCTGTCTTGGCGCGGGCGACTTGCTGATCGGCCATTGCGCGGTCACCAATGTCGAGCTGAACGTGATAAAACTGGCCAAGGAGGCCGGCGCCCGGGTGGCGCTGCTTACCGCCCATCCGGAAAACGAACACGGCGGCTATGCCGATCTGACCGTGCGCGTGCCGGGGCAGATTTTCGGCGGCGACCAGGAAGTGCCGTCAATCCAGCCGATGTCCTCGCTGCTGGAGCAATCGCTGTTTCTGTTTGTCGATATCATTACCATGCTGTTGATTGAAAAAACCGGTATTTCCCTCGACGAGATGAAAACACGCCATACCAATCTGGAAGGCTTGCCGCAAAAATTTGCCTGAGACCCGTACCCTTATTTAAAAAGGTTCCACGATGAAAGACGGTGACATTATTCAAATAGCGCATCTGGTGGAAAACCTGGATGACGCCATGGCGCATTATTATCAAGTATGCGATATCGGCCCCTGGGATGTGTATACCTATGGCCCGCACAATATTCGCCATTCACTCTATCGCGGCAAACCGGCGGAGCATATTTATAAAATAGCCGTGTGCTGGGTTAATGGAATTCAAATGGAATTAATGCAGCCGGTCAGCGGTTATAGCATCTATGACGAATATATTGAAAAGCACGGCTACGGCCTGCACCACATGAAGCTGTATTTCCAGGATTGCGACCAGGCGATTGCGCGTTATGCGGCGCGCGGCTACCAGGTGGTGCAAAGCGGCAATATAGGTGACGATGTTTTTTATTATCTTGATACCGAAGAACGGTTTCAGGGCGCGGTGATCGAATTAGGCAATGCCGGCGCTATCCCGCAACCCGAAAGCCGTTATCCCGCCTGATAAAGCTTAGTCAGCGATAAGGAAAAACCATGAAAAAGATCAATGCAATGGCGCTCTGCATGCTGTTGGGCGCGTCCGTCAGCCTGTTGCCCAGCATCAGCGGCGCCGCCGACAAGGAATTAACCATGGTGGGCATCCCGAAATTACGCTCCGCCTGGTTTAACGATTATGAAAAAGGGCTGAAAAAAGCCGGTAAGGATTTTGATGTCAAGGTCTATCAGCAGGCGCCCGCGTCGCCGGATGAGGCGCAGCAGGTGCGTATTATCGAGGATTCGATAAGCCAGGGCGTTAATGCGCTGCTGGTGGTGCCGAACAACGCCAGCTCCTGCGAGCCGGTATTTGCCCGCGCCCATGAAAAGGGCATCGTGGTGATTACCCATGAATCGGTGAATCAGCCCAATGCCGATTACGATGTGGAAATGATTGAAAATGAAAAATTCGGCAAATATATGATGGATCAATTTGCCCAGCACGCTAAAGACGGCGGGGAATATGCCATTTTTGTCGGCTCGCTTACCGTGCCGGCCCATAATATCTGGGCGGACGCCGCCATCAAGGAGGCCAAGGAAAAATACCCGAACCTGAAGCTTATTGCCGACCGTTTCCCGGTCAGCGAGGACCGTAACGCCTCGCGCCAGAAAACGCTGGAACTGCTGTCGACCTATCCGGATTTAAAAGGCGTGATCTCCTTCGGCAGCCAGGGCGCGCCGGGTGCCGCCCAGGCGCTGCGCGAAAAGGGGCTGGTAGGCAAGCTGACCGTGATGGGCACCACTTCGCCCAAGGAAAGCGCCTCGTTCCTCAAGGACGGTTCCATTACCACCTCCGTGCTCTGGAGCCCGGGCGATGCCGCCTATTCCATGACCTATATCGCCAAGATGATCCTTGACGGCAAACGCGATCAAATCAAGAACGGCCTGGAAATCCCCGGCATCGGCAAGCCGGTTGTCGACGGCAAAAATATCATTTTTGATAAGCCGCTGACGGTCACCAAGGAAAACTACAGCCAGTACGATTTCTAATCATAGCCACTCCAGGCGTGGCGCCCTTGACCGGGAACCACGCCGTTACGCCTGAGGAATACGACATGGAATTTCTTGCCGTTGAACATGTTACCAAGACATTTGACGGGGTCACCGCCCTCAATGATGTCAGTTTTGACATTAACGTCGGGGAAATTCACGGTTTAGTGGGGGAGAACGGCTGCGGTAAGTCGACCCTGATGAAGATTGTCGCCGGGGTCCTGGCCTACGATCGCGGTTTGCTGCGCATCAACGGCCGGCGCATCGAAAAATATTCCGCCATCGAGGCGGTAAAACAGGGTATCGGCATTATCTACCAGGATCTGTCGTTATTTCCCAACCTGACGGTAATGGAAAATATCTACATCAGCCAGATGATCAACGACCAGAAACCCTGGGTGTTTTCCAGCGCCTATCAGGAGCAGGTGAAGGCCATTATCGGGCAGTTGGGCGTCAGCCTGGACCTGGATGCCCTGGTGGAGGATTTGCCCATTGCCAAACAGCAATTGGTGGCCATCGCCCGGGCGCTGATCAACGACTCGCGGCTGATTATCCTTGATGAGCCGACCACCGCCCTGACGCGCACCGAAATCAAACATCTGTTTACCCTTCTCAACCGCCTGCGCTCCCGGGGCATCTCGTTTATTTTTATCAGCCATAAGCTGAACGAACTGCTGGAAATCTGCGATCGCATTACCGTCATGCGCGACGGGCGGCTGATCGACACCGTCGCCGCCCACGCGCTGACCACCGCGCGGATTGAAGAGCTGATGCTGGGGTATGAACTGACCTATCCGCCGCGCGTCTCCCATGCCACGCAGAACGTGCTGCTGAGCGTGCGCGGGCTCAGCAAGAAAAACAGTTTCCAGGATATCAGTTTCGATTTACACCAGGGCGAGGTGCTGGGTATCGCCGGCCTGCTGGGCGCGGGGCGCACCGAGCTGGCGCTGGCGCTGTTCGGCGTGGAGCCGGCCCAGGAGGGGCAAATACTGATTGATAACCGTCCGGTGCGCATCGGCGGCATCAGCGCCGCCGTGGCCAACGGCATTGCCTATGTGCCGGAGGACCGGCTCGCGCAGGGGCTTATCATGGAGCAAAGCATTGCCGCCAATACCGCCATCTGCTCGCTGAAGGATTACCTTAATCCGCTGAAACTGATTAACAGCCGCAAAATGCGCGCCGCGGTAAGGGGATTGCTCCAGGGCATGCAGGTGAAATACGGTGGCATGGATAAAGAGATCCGCATGCTGTCGGGCGGCAATCAGCAAAAAGTGGTGCTGGCCAAATGGCTGGCGACCAATCCGCGCATCTTTATCCTCGACAGCCCGACGGTGGGCATCGACGTCGGCGCTAAAAGTTATATCTACCAGACGGTGAAAGAAAAAGCGGCAGCGGGTATGGGCATCGTGTTTATTTCCGACGAACTGCCGGAGCTGCTGGCGAATTGCGATCGCATCATCATGATGACCCGGGGGCGTTTCGGTAAGGAATACGCGACCGATGCCGTCGACAACGAGGCGTTGCAGCAGGAGATGGAAAGTGCCTGATATCAAGAGGTGGTCTTATTATGGCTTTTGTTAAACTTTTTAAAGCGCGTGAAGCAGTGCTGTTAATACTGATTATCGTATTTTCCATCGCCATCGCCCTGATCAATCCGGCCTTCCTGTCATTGGACAATATCGCCAGCCTGCTTAAATCCTATACGGTGCTGGGGATCTTCGCCCTCGGGGTGCTGCTGGTGCTGCTCTCCGGCGGTTTCGACGTGTCGTTTACCGCCATCGCCCAGGTGGCGCAGTACGCCGTGGTGTATTGGTTTTTGCAGGCCAATCTGGACAATATTTACCTGGCGATTTTGTGCAGCATGATAATCGGCGCGGCCATGGGCTTATTAAACGGCGTCATAATTTATTATTTCAAGATTACCGCCATTATCGTCACCATCGCCACCAACAGCCTGTTCTACGGCTTATTGTATGTCGTGACCCAGGGCGACCTGATTTACGATATTCCGCCGTCGTTCCTTGGGCTGGCGGAATTAAAGATTTTCCCGCTGCATGCCGCCAACGGCTCGCTTTACGGCATCAGCTTTGTCACCTGCCTGTGGTTCTTGCTGGCGATTGTCCTGCATTTTTTCCTGCGCCATACCATCCTTGGGCGCAGCCTGTACGCGGTGGGCGGCAATGCGCTCTCCGCCGAACGGGTGGGATTCAACCTGAAAAAAACCACCTTGTTTATCTATACCCTGGTGGGGGCCATTTCCGGTTTTGCCAGTATCGTCCAGGTGTCGATTGTGCAAACGGTGATCCCCAATTCCATCGTCGGGTCGGAACTGCAGGTCATCGCCGCCGTGGTATTGGGCGGGGCATCGGTCACCGGCGGGCGCGGCACCGTGCCGGGCACGCTGCTCGGGGTACTGTTGTTCGCCATTCTCAGCAATAGCCTGACCCTGCTGAAAGTCTCTCCCTATTATTACAACGTATTCACCGGCCTGGTGATCCTGGTAAGCGTAGCGGCTAACGCGCTGCAGGTCATCAAGCAACGGCGTTCGCGGGTGCGGGTTTTGGTTGAACTTAAGGAGCCATCATGAAAGCGGTCGGCAACAGTAATACACTACCGGGCGCGGCGGCGGGCCTGCCGCCGGCGCTGAAAGAAAACGCCTCGCTGTATGTGGTGCTGGCGGCGGTCTTTATGGTGATGTATGCCTTGAACGGCGACAAATTCCTCAGCCTGCAGAACTTCAGCTCCATGGCGTATCAGCTGCCCATCGTCGGTTTCCTGTCGCTGGGCATGATGATTTCCATGTTGTCCGGCGGCATTAACCTGTCGATTATCGCCACCACCAACCTGAACGGCATCGTCATCGCCCTGTTTTTGCAATCCGTGTCGGTTAACGGCATGAAGCTGGCCTCGGGCGAGATGGTGGCGCTGGCCATTTTCCTGGGGCTGCTGGCCTGCATTCTGGTGGGCGTAGTCAATGGTTTGCTGATAGCCCTGCTGAAAATTCCGGACATCCTGGTGACCCTGGGCACCATGACCTTGATTTCCGGCCTGAATGTGGTCTTTACCAAGGGGTATACCATTACCGGATTTCCGCCGGCGCTGGTGAATATCGGCAATGGCCAGAGTTTCGGCGTGCCCAACTCGCTGTATCTGTTTGCCGCCGCCGCCATCGTCGCCTCGGTGATCCTCAATAAGACCCGGTTTGGTTTTAACCTGTACATGATGGGTTCCAATCCGGTGGCCGCGCGCTTTTCCAACGTCAATACCGTCAAGGTGACGGTGATCCAGTATGTGCTGTCGTCGTGTTTCGCCGCCCTGACCGCGCTGGTGATGATAGGCCAGCTGAACTCGGTCAAGGCCAGCTATGCGGATTCGTACCTGCTGGTGGCGGTGCTGGCGGCGTTCCTGGGCAAAGTCAGTCCGTTCGGCGGTTTCGGCCGCGTATCCGGCGTGGTGCTGGCGGTGATTATCCTGCAGCTTATCTCCAGCGGCCTGAACCTGCTGCGCCTGGATCCGTTTATGATCACCGCCACCTGGGGCGGCATTATCATCGTCATCGTGGTGTGCCGCGGCCTGTTTGCCTGGCTCGGCAAGCGGCTAAAGCCGCGCAACCCGTGACAGACATCGGCATAACAAAGGTATCCGTATGTATATTGGCATTGATTTAGGCGGCACCAAGACCGAGGTTATCGCGCTGGATCCGGCGGGCGGCGAACTGTACCGTTACCGGGTGCCGACGCCGCGCGACGATTATGCGGCGACGCTTGCCACCATCCGCGATCTGATCCTGGGGGCGGAGCGGGCGGTGGGCGAACAGGGCTCCATCGGCATCGGCATTCCCGGCAGCCTGTCCCGGCTGACCGGCAAGGTCAAGAACGCCAATTCGGTATGGCTTAACGGCCGGCCGTTCAAGGAGGATTTGGGCGCGCTGCTGGGGCGTCCCATTACGGTTGCCAACGACGCCAACTGCCTGGCGATATCCGAGGCCACCGACGGCGCCGGCGCCGGCGAGGAAATGGTGTTCGCGGTGATCATCGGCACCGGCTGCGGCGGGGGCCTGGCGGTCAACGGCCGGGTGTATGCCGGCCATAACGGCATCGCCGGCGAATGGGGCCATAATCCGCTGCCCTGGCCCGACGCGACCGAATTGGTATACCAGCGCGAAGTGCCCTGTTACTGCGGCAAAACCGGCTGCAATGAAACCTTTATCTCCGGCACCGGTTTTGCCACCGCCTACCGGCGCGCCGCCGGGGCGACCCTGAGCGGCGCGGAAATCGCCCGGCGCGCCGGGGACGGCGACGGCGACGCCGAACTGGCGCTGCAGCAGTATGAGCGCCGCCTGGCCAAGGCGCTGGCCGGCGTGATTAATACCCTGGACCCGCGGGTGATTGTGCTGGGGGGCGGCATGAGCAACGTGGATCGGCTGTATACCACGCTGCCGGCGCTATTGCCGCAATGGGTATTCGGCGGCGAGTGCGATACGCCGGTGCGCAAAGCCCGTCATGGTGATTCCAGCGGGGTTCGCGGCGCGGCCTGGCTGCCGCGCATCGATTAGCACGCCGTGTCTGTCTATCGGCGTAATAGAATGGGTCGGTAACGCCATTAAAGGTCTATGCTTAGCGGTATAGACCTTTTTATCTCTTGAATGGAGCACAACGCCATGACCGACCCTAAAACCGATGCGGTAAAAACCGGCGAATCCAATGCCGGCGAAGGACAGAAACCCGAGGATGTGACCATCAGCCAGGGGCTGGGTAAGCTTTTCGAGGCGGAAGAAGAATTGACCGATGAGCAGACGGACGCCATGGCCGAAAAGGCCCGGGCGGCGGCCAAAGACAGCCGGGCCGAACGCGATAACAAGAACGCCCAGATAGCCTCGGGCAACGATAAATAATCGCCCCCCCGGGGCTTATTGCCGCCGGCGCGCCCGCGCCGGCACGCCGCGCATCCCGCACTGAAATTTCGTGACCGGCCTCTCACCATCTTATTCATTTGCACAAATAATTTCATTTCCCCACGCGCAACACTGTGCCGTTTTCCAATGTTGGCGCAAAAACCGCTAACTATAATGACTTATATCCCAATAACTTAACGCCGATATCCGGCAAATAAACCGACCGCGTAGAGGCACAGGTTATGAAGATTACCGCGATTGAAGTGATGCGCGTGGCGATGCCGTTCACGTCCGGCAGAAGCAGCGACCAGACGGGCGGCGGCGGGGATGACGCCTATAATGCCGCCTCGCGCGAGCTGACCCGCATGGAAACATTATTGGTGCGTGTGACCACGGACGACGGTCTGCAGGGATGGGGCGAGGGGTTTGGTCATTTGTCCAATCCCGTGACCTACGCCGCGCTGGACGGCCCGGTGGGACGATTTTTCCTCGGCCGGTCCTTCGACGGCACGACCGCGGGCTTAGGACAACTGATGGATCACGCGCAGCGGGCTTTTCATGCCTTTGGCCGCAGCGGGCCGGTCCAGTTCGCGCTGTCGGCGATGGATATCGCCTTATGGGATCTGTGCGCCAAACAGGCCGGTAAACCGTTGTGGCAGCTATTGGGCGCCGCACGCGGGGAAATTGGCGTGTACGCCAGCCTGGTAAGCTATGACAACGACCCGTCGCAGGTGGCCGCCCATGCCCTGCGCGCCTACCGCGCCGGCTTTCGCGCCATCAAGCTGCATGAAACCGAGTATGCCGCCATCGCGGCGGCGCGCGACGCCTTGCCGGACGACGCGCAGCTGATGGTGGACGTAAACTGCCCGTGGCCGGTGGACGAAGCCTGCCGGCGGGCGCAGGCCCTCAATGAACTGGGCCTGGCCTGGCTGGAGGAACCGGTCTGGCCGCCGGACGATCTGGCCGGACTGGCCCGGGTGCGGGCCTGCGGCACGCCCATCGCCGCCGGCGAAAATGCCCAGGGCGTGCAGGGATTTCTACAGCATTTCGCGGCGGGGGCCGTCAGCGTCGCCCAGCCGAGCGTGGCCAAAATCGGCGGCATCAGCGCCGCCCTTGACGTTTACCGGCTGGCGCGCCATTACGGGGTAAAAGTGGTGCCGCATTGCTTTTATTATGGCGCGGCGCTATTGGCCACGGCGCATCTGGTGGCCACGTTGCCGGAGGATATCGCGCTCGAGGTGCCCTATTTGCAGTGGCCCGAACCCTTATATGCCGAACTGAATTTCCAGCCGCGCCTGCGGCTGCCCACCACCCCGGGGCTGGGATTCGCCCCGGATGAAGACCTTCTCGCACGCTACCGCGTTGCCCATAGCAGCCTGACCCGGGAGAAAGCCTGATGTTTAAGCATAACTATCGTTTTATCGTGGCGTTGCTGCTATTCGCCGCCGGCATGCTCAACTATCTCGATCGCGCGGCGCTCTCGGTGATGGCGCCGCTGATTAAACAGGATTTGCATATCGGCGATGCGCAGATGGGCATTTTATTCAGCTTCTTTTTTGTCGGCTATTGCCTGTTCTGCTTTATCGGCGGCTGGGGGGCGGACAGGTTCGGCCCGCGCAGAGTGTATGCCTGGGCCGCCGGCTTCTGGTCGTTCTTTTGCGGCGCCACCGCCCTGGCCACCGGTTTTGGCCATCTGCTTATCGTGCGCATCCTGTTCGGCATCGGCGAAGGACCGATGGGCACCACCACCAATAAATCCATTTCCAATTGGTTTCCGCGCCGGGAAGTGGGCAGGGCGGTGGGCTTTACCAACGCCGGCCAGCCGCTGGGCGCGGCCGTCGCCGCGCCGATTGTCGGCCTGGTGGGGCTTAACTTCGGCTGGCGCGTCTCTTTTGTGGTGATTGCCTGCCTGGGCTTTGTCTGGCTGGCGCTGTGGCTGGTGTTTTTTCGCGACCGTCCGGAGCAGCACCGCCGCGTCTCCCCGCAGGAGGTGGCGCTGATCACCGCCGATCGCCCGGCCAAACCCGCGGCTGCGGCCGCCGGCGCGCAGAAACACGGCGTGTTCTTTTTTGTGCTGTCGATGCCGGTTTTGGGCGTGGCGGCGGCGTTCTTTTGTTTTAACTATATCCAGTTCTTTTTCCTGTCATGGCTGCCCAGCTACCTGACGGATTTCCAGCATCTGGATATCAAGAGCATGAGTATTGTCGGCATCCTGCCCTGGCTCGGCGCGACGGTCGGCTTTATCGGCGGCGGGCTCGTCTGCGACGCCCTGTTCCGCAAAACCGGCAACTTCCTGCTGTCGCGCAAGCTGGTTATCGTATGCGGCCTGGCCATCGCCGCGCTGTGCGTGCTGATGACCGCCTATGCGTCCAGCTTAGGGGCGGCGGTCACCCTGATAACCGTCGCCAGCGTTTTCGCCTATATGACGCCGCAGGCGTGCTGGTCGCTGTTGCAGGATATCGTGCCGGCGCAGCGCATCGGTTCCGCCGGAGGGTTTGTCCACCTGCTGGCCAATTTGGCCGGTATCCTGTCCCCCGGCATCACCGGCTTTTTGATCCAGTACGGCGGCGGCTACCATTCGGCGTTTATCCTCGCCAGCATCCTGGCGGTGGCCGGTATCGTGGTGATGCTGCTGTTTGTGCGCCAGCGCAAGGTGGATAGCCTTCGCCTGCAGGCCGCCTGAAAACCCGCCAGTCTCTCACAGCGCCCATGCCCGCCAGGCGGGCATGGGCGCGCGTTAAAAATGATCATAGGCCATACGATGGAAAGTGATCCAGGTCGCTTTTCCGTTCCTGCAAACCTCTATATTTTATTTATTCTCTGCGCGGTTTATTGACTATAAAGCCTGGCGCGGGAAAATTTTTCATTTATATTTTTTGTTGCGAGTGATTAATTTTTAATTGTCACGAAGTGACCTTATTTAATGTGTGCGGTTATCAGACCATGGCAGTGAATAATTCACTCGCCTCTTTTTCATTCATTTCGTTAAATGCGAGGAGTTAACTATGGAAAAAATATTTATTGCAACCATTTTACTGACAGCGAGTTGCGGCGCACTGGCACAGGGCCCCTATAATGTCCGTGTCGAGAATTTAAACGATTGTGATATTAAAGTAGATGCTTTTAACCAGACGGAAGTGATAATAACGCAGGGCAATACGCGTACAATTACTGTGCCGGGGGGACCCACGGCGATATATCCGGCGTCCCGACGCGTTGCGGATAATGTATGTACCTTCGACCAGACGCTTGATCTGCGCGTCGATGGCGATACCGCCCAACTAATAAGTTATAATTGGAATAACAATGTTAGAGGTTTGAATGTACTGGGTTTTATGGGCGGTGTCGGTTATTCCTTTGAACGATCGGTAACACGCGGGCAAGATACCGCCCTTGGCGTTATTAATCGCACCTTTATCAATGCCCCTGGTTACAGCCGGCTGGTGACAATGACGGTTCAGCCGCGTTAACTGGCCGCATTACCCGGGCGCTCATGACAGCCCATCTTCAAGTAATCCACGAAAGGGGGTAGGGGGCGGGAATATTATTTTCGCGGATATACAATAGTTATAGAAATATTTTTTCTATCAGAAATATATTTTTTTAGTTTAAATCAGGTCACGGGGTGATGTGGTTTTTAACCTGCGTCTGGTGAATGGGATGCAATAAAAATTAAATGGACAGCTTATCTTTATCATCAAAATAGGAACATTAATATAGTGGTTTTTGCCGATAATTAATAGCGCGCAATTATTATTTTATTAGTATGGCCGCCATCAGATTCTAAACCAGTTGAGGTTTTATATGAATAAATTATACGTTCTCCTTGCATTGCTGGCCGTCAGCAGCGGTGCGTTAGCCCAGGTGCCTTATACCGTGCGGGTGACAAATTTGACCGACTGTCCCGTTAGGGTGGATACGCCAACGCAACCGGAGGTCATTATAACGCAGAACCAAACGCGGGATATTGCCGTGCCGCATGGCAATACCGCGATATACCCAGCATCAATTTTCACCGGAATCGGATGCCACTACGATCAAACGCTTGATCTGCAGGTAAATGGCGATAATGCCATTATGTACAGTTCTAATTGGTTTAACAACGTGCGGCGGTTACATATTCAAGGCGATATGGGGGGCGTCGGTTATGTTTTTGATCGCAGCGTCGCGCAGGGCGAGAACAGCGCGCTTGCCGTGTTTAATCGCAGTTTTTACAACGCAGATGGCTTTAGCCGGTTAGTGACCATCGAAATCCGGCGTCCCTAAAAGGATGATAGACACCAAGGCGGCAAGGCGCCGGCGATGGAAAGATAGGGCGCCATGGCGTGGACCGCCTGCTATCTCCGTTTACGCCCGCCGGCGCCCGGACGGGCCAGTGCGGGTAGCCGATTCCGTTCTCGTCCGGCATTTGATGATCCACGACAATAACCCCCGGCGCCCGGCGGCTAAAATAAAGCGCGCGCCCCGCTTTACCATGACGATAACCAGAAAGCGGCGCGGCGCTGAAAAAGAGGCCGGTTGCGCTTTCGTTTTCCGGTAATGATGCCGGCGGGTATGTCAGGGTGGGAAAGCGATGAATGAAGACGCGGTGGGTCTGTTAATCGAGCGGTGGCGCAACGATCCGGCCGGCACCTATCAAAGCTGGTTTTTATGGGATCAGCGCATCAAGAATTTCCGGTCGATCCGCCGGGGCATCACGCAGGTGGTGGATGAAATCGAGCGCGGGGTCTTCGGCAATCAGTATCGCGGCTCGTCATTGGAAACCATCGTCCATTCGATTGCGGAACAGCGGCAGATATTCAAGGGCGCCGATCACGCCTTTTTATGGAAACCCAAGCTGCGTATTCCCGATATTTATGAAAACGCGGACCATCAGCGCGCCTTCGGCCATTTGCTGTTTACCTGTGCCGGCTGCACCGGCGCCGACCCGATTATCAGCGCCATCCACCACATCGATCGCCTGGCGATTAAGGGATTGGGGCCGGCGGTGGCCAATTTGCTTTATTTTCTCCATCCAACGCTGATGCCGCCGTGCAATACCGCTATCGTCAAAGGCTACAATGCCCTCACCGGCGCCAACGTTAAACTGGGCAAATGGCAGGAGTACCTGGCCATGCGGCGCGGCATTATCGCGCTGAACGAGACCTGGCGCCCGTTGCTGTCGAACGATTTTGGCGCGATAGCGGGATTATTGTTCGATCTGGGCAGCGGGCGTTACCCGGTTCCGCCCCGCGCCGATGACCGCGAGGGGCGCCGGATCTGGGAAGCGGATCTGGCGCAGGTGCGTGCCGACGGCGCCGGCGCGGCCAAGGCGCAGCAGCTGGCGGGCGAAAACGAGCGCACCCATACCGAGATCCAGGGCTGGCTGCGCGATCTGGGCCTGGCCCTGGGCTACAGCGTGTGGATTGCGTCCAACGATCGCCGGCGTCCTTATGGCAACGGCGTGCTCGGGTCCGGCTGCCTGGAGCAGTTGCCGGCGGATATTGTCGCCTCGCCCGCCGCCGACGCCATCCGGCTGATTGACGTGCTATGGCTGAACGCGCAGCGCGATCGGGTGATGGCGGCGTTTGAGGTGGAGCATACCACCTCGATCTACTCCGGCATCGTGCGCATGCTGGATCTGGCCCTGAGCGGCGATACCCAGGCCAGCGAAGGGCTGTTCCTGGTGGCGCCGGACAACCGTGAGACGGAGGTGCAGGCCCAGCTGCGCCGTCCGGCCTTCAGCCGCGTGGCCGATATGAAAGTGCGTTACCTGCCCTACAGCGAATTGGCGAATCATCGCGCAGCGCTGGCGCGCTTCGGCAACGGCATCAAAGGCATGTACGCCATCTCCAAAGACCTGGCCTGATCGCGGGGGCTGCTTGATGGTGGCCGGCACGGGCGGCGGCTGTCGATTTTTTGTTCGTCAAAAGTGCCGTCGGCGGCGGCGATTCGTCACCCGTGACGGTGAGAAACCGACGCGGGTTGTGCGTCTTCCCGCCGCCGGTTAGGTTGCGCCGGCAGCTTAGCTGTGGGCATTGCCCGGACGCAGGTAAATCACCCAGTAGGTTAATCCCACCAGCAGGCCGCCGCCGATAATATTGCCGAGGGTCACTGGTATCAGATTATCGACGATAAACTGGCCCACCGTCAGCGAGGCGTACTGATCCGGCGAGGCGTGGATGGCCTGCCAGAAGTCGGGCGGGGCAAAATCACGGATAAGAATAGCCAGGGGAATCAGGAACATATTGGCGATGCTGTGCTCAAAACCGCTGGCGACAAACATACCGATGGGCAGCAGCATGGCGAAGATTTTATCGCTGAGCGAATGGCCCGAATAGCTCAGCCACACCGCCAGGCAGACCATCAGGTTGGCCAGGATCCCCAGGCAGACCGCCTCGATAAAGGTATGGTGCATCTTGTGATCGGCGGTTTGCAGCACGTTCAGGCCCCAGCCGCCGTTGCCCGCCATATACTGGCCGGCAAACCAGATCAGCGCCACGAAAAACAGCGCCCCTGCCAGGTTGCCGATATAAACGTTTATCCAGTTCAGGGTCAATTGCCGCCAGGTGATTTTGCCGCTGGCCTTGGCCACCACCGTCAGTACCGTTGAGGTAAACAGATCGGCGCCGCACACCACCACCAGGATCAGGCCCAGCGAAAAACACAGCCCGCCCACCAGTTTGGTCAGGCCGCCGGCGGGGCCGGGACCGGCGGTCACGGTAATATAAAAAGCAAAGGCAATGGAGATGAACATGCCGGCGGTCATGGCCAGGAAAAAGGTCATCTCCGGTTTTTTCATGGTCTTGTATACCCCCGCCTGCTCGGCCATTTTGGCCATTTCCGCTGGCAGGCGCAGATCAAAATAATTTTCACTATTCATAATGACTCCCGGTTATTTTTGCAATAACTGCTTGTTATTTACCTTCAGAACATGTGCTTACAGAGATAAAAAGAGTGTGACGCGAGGATTAATGCATTTCCCATACCAGTGTTGATTAATGATAAGATGCCGGGGGCGGGGTAGGGTAAATCTAGAGCATTGAGCGGCAAGGAAAAATGTAAAAGAGAATTATTTTCATCACGGTGCAAAATAATCATCCGCCGAGAGAAATATAAACCGTAATATAACTAAATATATATCGATTGCGCCGCTGTCGCCCGTTACGGCGCGGCCGCAAAATGAAATGACGCATCAGATCAAATTAATGACCCGCGTGAATATTTTTTCCCTCCACTCTCCTTTAAAATACAGCGAAGGAATAAATGTGAATATTGCGAAACTATCCTGATGCTCAAGACGTCGAATGATACTGAACATAGCGGGTTATGGCAGGATGCGATCATCGAGCTCTCGCAACGGCTTTTTTTCCAGCGCGACGCCGAATCCCTGCTGGCCGCGCTGTTGCCGCTGCCGATCCCCTGTCAGTGTATTGACCTGATGCTTTCGCTGCCCAAACGCCATCTGATTTGCGATAAGAACGGCGCGCGCGCCGCGCCGGCGCCGCTTCCCGACGACGAACTGGCGGAACCCCTTAGCCGGTGCGCGTTGCCGGTCGCCTCTCCCCGCAGGCAGTTTGGCGAGGTGATATTTACCCGCGCCGACGGCTACCATTACAGCCGGGACGAACGGGCTTTTTTGCGCCGCCTGGCGCAGCTGCTGGCGCTGGCGCTGGAAAATCTTGGC
Organism: Sodalis sp. C49; assembly: GCF_046352915.1. NCBI lineage: Bacteria > Pseudomonadati > Pseudomonadota > Gammaproteobacteria > Enterobacterales > Bruguierivoracaceae > Sodalis > Sodalis sp. C49. The sequence continues at coordinate 4,923,067 of NZ_CP163303.1, forward strand.
GTCCATGAGACCCTGCGCCAGGAAAACGACCAGTTGCGCCATGAGCGCGACCATCACCGCATCCTGGTGGATGTCACCAATTCGGTCCTTTCCTGCCTGGATATGGATGCGCTGGCCGCGGAAGTATCAAAGGAGATACACCGGTTTTTCGGCATCGACTATATCAGCCTGGCGCTGTGCGAGGGCGGCGGCGACAACGCCTCGCTTAATGTTTACCTGACCCGCTATACGGCGGGCACGCCGATGCGCCGCGAGCAAAAGCGCGTGCCCATGGCGGGCAGCCGCCTGGCGGCGCGGGTGTTGACGGAGTGCCGGCCGCTGCTGGTGGATTTGCGCGACGCGCCGCAGCTTGGCGACGAAGATCCCCATTTGGCGGCCATGCTGGATGACGGGCTGCAGACCTTATGCCTGCTGCCGCTGGTGTTCGGGCACAAGCCGCTGGGCATCCTGAAACTGGCGCTGTGCAGCAGCGACACGTTTAGCGAGGACAACCTGCGCCTGCTCAGCCAGGTCAGCGCCCGTATCGCCATCGCGGTGGACAATGCCCGTTCCTATGATGAGATTTCCCGGTTAAAGGATAACCTGGAACATGAAAACATCTGGCTCAACGAGCAGATGCACGACAGCGGCAGCTTCGGTGAAATTATCTGGCAAAGCGCGGCGATGAGCGCGCTGCTGGAGCAGGTGGAAATGGTGGCGGACAGCGACAGCACGGTGCTGATTTTAGGCGAAACCGGCACCGGCAAGGAGCTGATTGCCCGCGCCATTCACAACCACAGCGCGCGCAGCGGCAAACGCATGGTGAAAATGAACTGCGCCGCCGTGCCGTCCGGCCTGATGGAAAGCGATTTGTTCGGTCACGAAAAGGGCGCCTTTACCGGCGCCATTACGACCCGCCAGGGGCGTTTTGAGCTGGCGGAAGGCGGTACGCTGTTTCTCGACGAAGTGGGGGACATGCCGCTGGAACTGCAGCCCAAGCTGCTGCGGGTATTGCAGGAGCGTGAAATCGAACGGCTCGGCGGCAGTAAAGTGATTCCGGTGAACGCGCGGCTGATTGCCGCCACTAACCGCGATCTGAAGCAAATGGTGGCGGATCGGGAATACCGCAGCGACCTGTACTACCGGCTGAACGTTTTTCCCATCACCATCCCGCCGCTGCGCGACAGGCCGGAGGATATTCCGCTGCTGGCCAAGTTTTTCACACAGAAAATCTCCCGGCGCATGAATCGCGCTATCGACAGCATTCCCGGCGAGACCCTGCGCCAGCTCAGTCAGTATCCGTGGCCGGGCAACGTGCGCGAGCTGGAGAATGTGATTGAGCGGGCGGTGATCCTCACGCGCGGCAATACGTTGAACCTGCGCCTCGATGAACTGCAGCGCGCCGCGCCGGTGGCCGACGCGCCCGCGACCCATGCGGCGCCCAGGCCAAGGTCCGATACCGCCCCGCCGGAAAACGACGAGGCGGAGCGGGTGCGGATTATCCAGGCGCTGCGCGAGGCCAACGGCATCGTGGCCGGGCCGCGCGGCGCGGCCTTCAAGCTGGGCGTCAAGCGCACCACGCTGCTGTCGCGCATGCAGCGCCTCGGGATTTCACCTCAGGAATGGTAGCCCGCCTCGTTGCCGGATTCGCCATGCCGGGAGGGTAAAAAGCTGGTTTGCGCCTGGCTGTTGTTGATAATGCGATTATTGGCTATCGGGTGAATATCTGCCGGCACAGGTTGGTTTTAGGGGAAGCCGGTGAGGGTTAGGTTGGAGACGGTTTTGCGTTTATGTTAAGTCGGTGACGGTTTCGCGTTTATGTGGGATCGGAGACGGTTTCGCTTGCCTTGCGTTCGGTGGTTATATGGAATGCCGGGTGCCGGCAAGCGACAAGGAGGTTCGCTGCGCCCGAACCTCCTTGACCTCCGGGCGTCCGGCAGATCGTGCGCCGCTGCGCGGTGCCCGGCATCACGCATCCCGGCTTTTGGACCGCACGGGACGCGCTCCCGGCGCGGCCCTTAGCTTTCGCCGCTCCCGGCGGCTCATCCAGCCGTGCTACGCGCCGCCGGCGCACTCTATGCCGGCAACAAGGTCAACACCAACGTCTGTTGGATGATGCGTTTTTGCCAGATTTCAGGCGCATGCACTTTCCGGGCAAATGATCGGGGACTTACGGTCTATGGCCGAATTCTACTGGCTAAATGCTAAATGCTAAATGCTAAATGCTAAATGCTAAATGCTAAATGCTAAATGCTAAATGCTAATGTCGAATGCTGATGCTGATGCTGATGCTGATGCTGATGCTGATGCTGATGGTGTTGGATGTTGGATGTTGGATGCTGAAGATTGAGGATTGAGGATTGAGGATTGAGGATTGAGGATTGAGGATTGAGGATTGAGGATTGAGGATTGAAGATTGAAGATTGAAGATTGATACTTTCCGGTATGACCTGATACTTCGCTGTGCCATTGCCTGCCATTGTGATTAGCCGCATCTCAATTGCATGCCGGCTCCCAATAAACAACAGCGACTATATTGTTCCCAATAAAACCTCACTGACCGCGACATAGGTCCCGGCATAGAGCGCGCTGACGTTGCCTGTGACCCCGGCATGAGCCGCCGGGAGCGGCGAAAGGCCCGGTGGCGCCGGGAGCGCTAACCGGGCCGGTGCATAACGGGGGCATGGGCGGCGGAAGGCATCGCGCAGCGACGCGCGACCTGCCGGGCGCGCGGAGGTCAAGGAGGCCGCCGCGGTACGGCCTCTTTGTCGCTTGCCGGCGCCCGGCATTCCATATAACCACCGAACGCAAGGCAAGCGAAACCGTCTCCGATCCCACATAAACGCGAACCCGTCTCCGATCCCACATAAACGCGAACCCGTCATCGATCCAACACAAACGCGAACCCGCCACCGATCCAACACAAACGCGAACCCGCCACCGACCCAACATAAACGCGAACCCGTCACCGATCCAACACAAACGCGAACCCGCCACCGATCCAACACAAACGCGAACCCGCCACCGACCCAACATAAACGCGAACCCGTCACCGACCCAACATAAACGCGAAACCGTCACCGACCCAACATAAAAAAAACCGGTGCCAGCCTAGCATACAGGCTAAGCCGGCACCGGTTTAACACTGCTATCAGGCGGGAATAATCGCGTCATCCACCGCATTGCGCAGCCGCGCCTTCAGCTGGCTATATTCCGTCTGTACGTAACTTTCCGCCCAGCGCTGATCGGCGATGGCCTCCAGTTTCACCGCGCAGTACTTATATTCCGGCGTTTTTGAGATAGGATCGAGATGATCGATCGTCAGCTCGTTACAGGCGCCAATCCACCACTGATAGGTCATGTACACCGCCCCGAGGTTGATGCGCTCGCTTACCGAGGCCCGGGTAATCACCTTGCCGCGGCGCGAGGTCACCCACACCAGCTGCTGATCGCGGATACCCAGCCGTTCGGCGTCCTGCGGGTTAATCTGCACATAACCCGGTTCGTCGGCCAGGGTGGCCAGCGCGGTGCAGTTGCCGGTCATCGAACGGCAGGAATAATGCCCCACTTCGCGCACGGTACAGAGCACCAGCGGGAAATCGCCGTCCACCAGATCCATCGGCGCGCGCCACTCGGCGGCGAACAACAGTCCCTTGCCGCCCGGACGGTCAAACTTATTGCCCGCATACAGCCACGGCGTGCCCGGACTGCTTTCCTCGGTGCACGGCCAGGGAATATACCCGTACCCGGCCAGCTTCTCATAGGTGGCGCCCACATACAGCGGACACAGGCCGCGCAGCTCGTCCCAGATTTCCTTGGTGTTGTTGTAATGCATCGGATAGCCCAACGCGGTGGCCAGCAGGCTGATGATTTCCCAGTCCGGCTTAACGTTAAACTTCGGCTCAATGGCTTTTTCAAAATGCTGGAAACCCCGATCCGCCGCGGTATAGACCCCCTCATGCTCGCCCCAGGACGTGGCGGGCAGAATCACGTCGGCTTCCGACGCCGTCTTGGTCATAAAGATATCCTGCACGATCAGCAGGTCCAGCTGTTTGAACGCCTGACGCATCACCGACAGATCCGGCTCGGTCTGCAACGGATCCTCACCCATCACATAGTTGGCCCTGATTTCGCCGCTTAGGATCTTATGCGGCACGTCGGTCAAGGTAAAACCCGGCTCCGGATCAAGCGTTTCCACGCCCCAGGCGCGGGCGAATTTTTCCCGCGCCGCCGGATCGGTCACCGGCTGGTAGCCGGGGAACATATTCGGCAGCGCGCCCATATCGCAGGCGCCCTGCACATTATTCTGCCCGCGCACCGGGCCGACGCCGACGTTCGGCTTGCCCAGATTGCCGGTCAGCAGCGCCAGGCCGGAAAGCCCTTTCACCACATCCACCGCCTGGCCCCATTGGGTCACGCCCATGCCCCATAAAATGGTGGCGGTGGGCGCGGCGGCGTACATGCGCATGGCTTCCCTGATTTGCTGCGCCGGCAGGCCGGTAATTTCCTCGGCATATTCCGGCGTATATTTGGCCACGATAGCGCGGTATTCGTCGAACCCTTCGGTATGGCGCGCGACGTAATCGGCGTCATACAGCCCTTCGTTGATCAATACGTGGGCGAATGCGTTCACCAGTGCCATATTGGAGCCGTTTTTCAGCGGCAGCCACAGGTCGGCCAGACGCGCGGTTTCGATACGCCGGGGATCGCAGACGATCACCTTGGCGCCTTTCTGCTTGGCCTTCAGGATGCGCCGCGCCACGATAGGGTGCGAGTCAGCCGCGTTATAGCCGAATACCAGCAGGCACTTGGTGTCTTCGATTTCGCAAATGGAGTTGCTCATGGCGCCGTTGCCCAGCGTCACCTGCAGGCCGGAAACCGAGGGGCCGTGGCAGACACGGGCGCAGCAGTCGACGTTGTTATTGCCGATGACCGCGCGGGCGAATTTTTGCATCACGTAATTGGTTTCATTGCCGGTGCCGCGCGAGGAGCCGGTCTGCATAATGGCCTTGGCGCCATATTTCTGCTTGATGTCGCGCAGGCGGGAACTGGTATATTCGATCGCCTCGTCCCAGGACACTTCCTCCAGGTTGCCGCCTTTTTCGCGGCGGATCATCGGACTGCGCAAGCGGGGGGTCAGCAAGCGGGTGTCATTGAGGAAATCCCAGCCATAATACCCCTTAAGGCATAGCTGGCCCTGGTTGGTGACGCCGTCCGCCGCTTCCGCGCCGACAACATTCCCGTTTTCAACCAACAGGTTGATCTTGCAGCCGGAGCCGCAGTACGGACATACGGTGAGTGCTTTATGCATTATGCCATACCCCTTGTGGAGGATTTTTTACCTATCTTCCAGCGGTTAATAAAAGAAGCGGTCATGACAGGACGGCGCTGAAGCCTTCCAACGCGGCCCGCTGCCGTTTTTTCAGTTTCATCATTTCGACGGTCTCGTGGGTCATCAACACCAGCGCGTCGGTGGGACACACATTCACGCAGGCCTGGCCCCCGGCATGGCCTACGCACAGATCGCATTTCTGCGCTTCCGCCTTGATGCTATGGCCGGCTAATGGATTACGATCGTCATACACATGGCGCGTGACGATATCCATGGCGCCATAGGGACAGGCGACGGCGCAGGTTTTGCAGCCGATGCATTTTTCCTGCAATACCTGGATGGAATCCTCGGCGTGGATAATGGCGCCGTTCGGGCAGGCATTGGCGCACGGGGCGTCCTCGCACTGCCGGCACAGCACCGGAGTGCTGATATTCCACTCTTTCATCACTTTCAGGCGCGGCAAAAAATTGTCGTGATTGAGCGCGCCGGGGTGGTCGCCGTTGTGCGCCATGACGCAGGCGACTTCACAAGTGAAGCAGCCAATGCATTTTTGTGGATCGGCAATAACGAACCGGTTCATTCATTTCTCCTCGCGGTTCCATCTGTCGTGGTTCTCGGCCCGGTGGGATGGGCGAGATTATATCCCTATATAAAGCATGGTTTATGCCAGTTTGCACGCGCCGTGCTGTTTTTTTAAGGCTATGAAAAACAAAGAATAAAATCCGGCATTTTTTGACCGCCGGCTGATGATGGGCCCGCAGGCGCCCATCTCGTCAGATCCGCTGGCGAACCGGTCGACAAAAGTGTCGACCGGACCAGGTGTCGATAACACGTGACGGGGCGGCATGCGCTGTCCTCAGTCATCCTGCCCGGCGGGCGTCAGCCAGGTGAAACCGCCGTCGCCCCGCCAGTGCGCCAATTGCGCATACAGGGTTTCGACCGCCTCCCTGACCGGCGCGGTCATGGGGAAATAAAATGCCACCACATCGGGCTGGATACCGATAAACCATACCTCTTCCACATCTTCCTTTAATTGATCGATCACAAAGCTCAGCGGAAGATTATGGGTACTCATGATAAACATGTCGGCGATGATGGCGGGGTCCACCAGACGCAGCTCCCCGGGCTTCAGCGACATATCGGCGGCATCCACCACCACCACCCGTTTGGGGCGCAGGGCGCGCACCCGGTGGACCACGTTTTCCGGCGCGGATCCGCCGTTGACCACGGTCCAGCCGGCCACCGGCGCGCGCGCCATCAGCTCCGCAAGCCACGGCCCGGCGCCGTCGTCGCCCATCATGCTGTTGCCGACGGTCAGCACGACGCTGTCGGACACGTCAACGGCGTGGCCGCGGCCGGCCGGCACCGTCTTGCCGTCGCCAGCGTGGTCGTCAACGGTCATAATACTCTCCGCACAATCAGGTAAATGGCCGGCTCGGCGGCGATTTCAGCCAGCAGTCCGACCAACCGGGCGCTCCATGTCCCGAAGGGCGCGGGCTGGTTTGCGCGCAGCGGCGCAAAGGCGTTGGCCAGCAGGTCGGTATGGGTGCTGTCGATGACGATTTCGCCAAAGGTCAGCAGGCCGTGCATTTTGCGCCGCGCCTCGCCTTCCGGCAGCAGGGCGATCCACTGCTCGTATTGTTCCAGCGGGCAGATGAATTCCTTGTTCAGGCAGTCAATGACCCCCACATGGTGGCCGATGGCCAGAGAGTAATACATCACCTGTTTGGCCTGGGCGGGCATGTCGTCGTCGCTGTCCAGAAACTTTTGGCGCAGCGACCAGAAATAGACCTCAGCCATGATGGGCCTCGCTGTTCAGGGTCAGCATCAGCTGCGCGACGATATCCTGCAAACGCGGATCGTCGGCTTGGCGCAGCCAGTCGTCCACCCGCTGCGCCAAGACCGCGGGCGTGGCGCCGGGCAGCAGCGACAGCAGGGTGTCGCTGATTTCGCGTCCCGCGCGATAGCCCGCCATGCGCCGCGCATCGCGCTCGACCAGCACCCGGGTATGCAGCGGCACGTCCGGCAGCAGCAGCGCCGCTTTCTCGTCCGGCTGCTCCTGGTGCGATTCGCCTTTCAGCTTTTGTTCCAGCAGGCCGAGCGCCACGGCAAAACCGTAGATGGTGGCGGCGGGCGTGGGCGGGCAGCCGGGGATCCAGACATCGATGGGCACGATGCTTTCGCTGCCGCTCCAGACGCAGTAAAGATCGTGGAAAATGCCGCCGCCGCAGCCGCAGGCGCCGTAGGAAATACAGATTTTCGGATCCGGCGCCGCGGCATAGGCGCGCAGCGCCGGCACCCGCATCGCCCGGGTTACCGCGCCGGTAAACAGCAGGATATCCGCGTGGCGTGGCGAGGCCACCACCTTGATGCCGAAGCGTTCGGCGTCGAACAACGGGGTAATGGCGGCGAAGATCTCGATTTCACACCCGTTGCAGCCGCCGCAGTCCACCCGGTAGACATAGGCCGAGCGCTTGATATTCTGCAGCAGCGTTTTTTTGAGCGCCAGGGTATGCGGGTCGGGCGCCACGGGGATGCTGACATGGTGTTGCAGCGGGATGTCTTGCTGGCTCATTGGCTTTCTCTCCCCGCGTCGTGCGGCAGGCGCAGATCGCGGTTGCTTTGCAGGTTCTGGTGACGCTTACAGTCAGGGCAGGTTTCGAACTGCGGGCGCAGCGCGTCCAGCGCGGCTGCGTCCAGGCCGGAATGCGCCAGCAGCGCCAGGGTATAATCGATGGATTTTTTGGCGGTAAAGGGTTGATGGCATACCCGGCATTTCTGCAGGGTAAAGGTGGCGTTCACATACAAATCCGCTTTTTGCGTCACCGCCATTTCAAACTCCTCCGACAGCACGATGGCGCGGGTCGGGCAGACTTCCTCGCAGCGGCCGCAGAAAATGCAGCGGCCGAGAAACAGCTGCCAGCGCCGCTCGCCCGACGCCAGGTCCGTTTCCATGGTCAGGGCGTTGGCCGGGCAGGCGCTGGTGCAGGCGGCGCAGGCAATACACTGCGTGGGGTCATACTGCGGCTTGCCGCGAAATCCCGGCATCACCTCAAGGGGCTTGAACGGATATTTTACCGTCGGCTCGCCGGCTTTCAGGATGGTTTTAAACAGTTTGAACATCGTTCAACCCTCTACTTAAGCGGCGAATGGGTGCGTTCAATGCCATAGCGTTCCAGCTCCTGATAAGGCACGGTTTTCGCCCTGCGCTTGTTGATATCCACCAGCGTCACGCGATCGGTGCAGGAATAGCAGGGATCGAGGCTGCCGATGATCAGCGGCGCATCGGAGATATTATTGCCGCGCAGCATATACCGCAGCACCGGCCAGTTGGCGTAGGTGGCGGCGCGGCAGCGCCAGCGGAACAGCTTCTGGTTATCGCCGAGCATGCTCCAGTGCACATCCTCGCCGCGCGGCGCCTCGGAAAAGCCGAGCGCGAATTTATGCGGCTGATACGTAAAGCCCTCGGTGAGCAGCGGGCCGCCGGGCAGGTTGTCCAGTCCGTATTCAATCATCGCCAGCGAGTCCAGCACCTCTTTTACCCGTACCATGACGCGGGAATAGACGTCGCAGCCGTCAAGGGTAAACAGCGTTTTCGGCAGGTTGGCGTAGTTGGCGTAGGGGTGATCGAAGCGCAGGTCGCGCTTAAAGCCGCTGGCGCGGATCATCGGCCCCACCGGGCTGAAATCGCGGGCGATTTTCGGGTCCAGCCGGCCGATGCCCTGGGTGCGCTGCGCCATGTTCGGCGTGCTGAGCAGCATATCCACCAACTGGACGAAGTCGGCGCGCATTTCGGCCACCAGCAGCAGCGTTTTCAGCCGCTGCTCCTTGAGGATATCGCGCCGGATGCCGCCGATCAGGTTCATGCCGTAGGTCTTGCGGGCGCCGGTCAGCAGTTCCGCCATGGTCATGGCTTTTTCGCGCACGCGGAAGAACTGCATAAAGCCGGTGTCAAAACCGACAAAGTGGCTGGACAGGCCGATATTCAGCAGATGGCTGTGCAGGCGTTCCACTTCCAGCAGGATGCTGCGGATGGCGTGGGCGCGCGGCGGCACCACGATGCCCAGCGCGTTTTCCACCGAGTTGGTATAGGCCACGCTGTGGGTAAAACCGCAGATGCCGCACACCCGGTCCGACAGGAAGGTGACCTCGTTATACCCCATGCGGGTTTCCGCCAGCTTTTCCATGCCGCGATGGACGTAGAATAGCCGGTAGTCGGCGTCGACAATCTGCTCGCCGTCGACAAACAGCCGGAAGTGGCCCGGTTCGTCGGAGGTGATATGCAGCGGGCCGATGGGCACCACCCGGGTCTCGCCGGCGGCGTCGTTCTCGAAGGGATAGGTTTCGGTCTCAGTGGTCGGCGTCGGGCGCTGGCGATAGTCCATGCTGTCCTTGCGCAGCGGATAGAGATCCTCCGGCCAATCGTCGGGCAGCACCAGGCGCCGTTCGTCCGGCAGGCCCACCGGGATCAGGCCGTACATATCGCGGATTTCGCGTTCGCCCCACACCGCCGCCGGGACGCGCGGCGTCACCGACGGGAATTCAAGGGTCGTGGCGCTCACCAGCGCCTTGACGATGATCCAGCACTTCTCGCCCTGTTCCATCGACAGCACATAATAGACGGCAAAATCGCCGCACAGGGTACGCTCATCGTTGCCGAACAGCACCGACAGCCAGCCGCCCTGGTTGTAGTAGAGAAACTCCACCACCTCCGGCAGGGCGTTAACCTTCACCGTGATGGTTAACTGATTGGCCGTTTGCCATTCGTGGGCCAGGACCGCCGCGGGGAATTTTTCGTTTACCTGCGCCAGGTAACCCAGGCCGAGTTTATCGGAAATGATGTCTGTCACTTTACTTCTCCTGACGGGGAATGAATGGGCGTTGCCGTCCCGGTATCCAGCGCGGCCCAGGGCCAGCTGAACGATGCCACATCGTGGTTAAGCACGATGGTGGCGGCGTTTTCCAACAGCCCGATCACCGGCCGGGGAATGCAGGTGCCCATCACCAGCATCAGCACCAGCAGCACGGCCATCGGCAGCGTGGTCAGCCAGCCCAGTTCGCCTTTGCTCGTCGCCTCCGGCCGGTCGCCGAACACGGTCATGGCAATCATGCGCACCAGCCCGCCGAGCACCACGGTCAGCAGCAGCAACAGCACCAAGGTAAGAATAAGATGGCCGCCGGCAAGTCCCGCCGCCACCGTCATAAATTCGCTGAGGAAGATATTAAACGGCGGCATGCCGCCCAGCGCCAGCGCGCCCGCCGCCATCATAACGGCGGTAAAGGGCGCGACGCGCATCATGCCTTTTACCGCGCCCATATCGCGGGTGCCGTATTTCAGCAGCACATTGCCGGACCCGCAGAATAATAAGGTCTTCGTCAGGCTGTGGTTGAGGGTATGCAGCAGCGCCGCCAGCACGCCCAGGGGGCCGCCGATGCCAATCGCCACCACGATAAGTCCCATGTTCTCCACGCTGGAATAGGCCAGCAGCCGTTTGATATCGCGCTGCACCAGAATGAAAAACGCGGCTACCGCCACAGACAGCATGCCGAATACGATCAACAGGCGGCTGGGGAACACCGGGCCGATGGCGGCGCTGATAATGATGTAATAGCGCAGGATAACCAGCAGGGCGCAGTTGAGCAGTACCGCCGACAGCAGGGCGCTGGTGGGGCTGGGCGCTTCGCTGTGGGCGTCGGGCAGCCAGGCGTGCATCGGAAACAGGCCGGTCTTGGTGCCGAAACCAATCAGCACGAACACAAACGCCAGATGCATCAGCGTCGGATCCAGCAGGCTGGTGTGCTTGAGCACTTCGGTCCAGAAAATCGCCTGGCCCGGATCGGGCAGGACGCTGGCGGCGTTGGCGTAGACCAGAATGGTGCCGTACAGGCCGAATGCGACGCCGACGGTACAGATAATGATGTATTTCCAGGCCGCCTCCAGCGAGGAGCGCTGGCCGTAAAGGCCCACCAGGAACGCCGAGCTGAGGGTGGTGGCTTCCACCGCCGCCCACATCAGGATCAGGTTGTTGCTGCTCACCACCAGCAGCATGGTGAATAAAAACAGATGAAAAAAGCCGTAGTAGTGACACAAGGTGGTGACGGAAATTTCACCGGTGTCGACTTCATGGCGCATGTAACCCATGGAGTACAGGCCGGTGATGAAACCGATAATGCCGAGGATGGCCAGGAACAGCGCGCCCAGGCTGTCGATATACAGCCAGCGGTGCGCGGCCAGCAGCGCTCCTTGCGCCATGACCTGGCCTACCACCCACAGCGCTTCCGCCAGCAAGGCGATGATGCCCAGGGTGTGCAGGGCGGTGACCAGGCCGCGCGCCGCGCCGCCGGCGAACCGGCAGGCAAAGGCCAACAGCGATATCGCCAGTGGTGTAACCAGTAATATCAATAACATAGCGGTATTGCTCATCTCATTACCCCTTCAGCGCCGTCAGTTGATTAACATTCAGCGTGTTGAGCGTACGGTAGATTTTGCGTGCCATGAACGCCATGATAAGCACGGCGAAGATAGCGTCGGTGGCAATACCGATTTCCACCAGCTCCGGCGCCCGGTTGGCCAGCAGCGCCAGCGTCAGGTGCGAGCCGTTTTCCATCAGGCAGTATCCGAATACCTGCTTGAGGATATTGCGCTGGGTGACGATACACAGCAGCCCGAGCAGGAAATGGCCCAGCGATACCGCCAGCGCCGGTTTCAGCGCGGCCACCATCGGCAGGCTTACCGGCGCGACGACAAACCAGCACAGCAGCACGATAATCGCCGCCGCCAGCATCAGCAGGGTCGGGCTGATAATGCCGCCATCCGCGCCGGGATCGGACAGTTTGCTAAATGCCCTGGCCATGATCAGCGGCACCAGCACCACCTTGGTGATCAGCGCGCTCAGGGACCAGAGCATCAGCTGGTGGGCCTGGAGCGTTTGCGCCAGGGTGAAGAAAATCAGCACCAGCACCAGCGATTGCAGTGCATACAAACAGCAGGAGACCATGGGGCGTTTGGCGCCGATGACCAACAGCGAGGTGAGCATCATCAGGCCCGCGAGGTTATTGACTATCAGAGATCCGGTCATAAATTTGTTCCTTATCCAAGCCAGGCGACGGCAATAAAGCTGGAGCACAGCGACATCACGATCAGAACCACCAGCACCGCGCGCATGGCCAGCGGCAGCGGCGCGGCCTGCGCCACCGCCTCGCTGGGCTTGCCGGGAACCACCCGTCCGAACCAAAAAAGCAGCCAGGCGAAGCTGGCGACAGACTCAATCAACACCAGGATCATCAGCGGTGTCAGCACCCAGTACTGGCTTGACAGGGCGAAGCCGGCGGCGAAAATCGGGAACTTGCTGAAAAAGCCGTTGAACGGCGGCACGCCGGTAATGGCCAGCGCCGCCACGCAAAAACCGATGCCCAGCAGCGGCATCTTGCCGATGACGCCCTTAAGCCTGGGCAGCATGCGGGTGCCGCAGCTGTAGCTGAAGGCGCCGGCCACCAGGAAGAACAGGCTCTTGGCGAAGGCGTGGTTAAAGATGTAGGCGATGCCGCCGTTGAAGGCCTCCTTCGACCCGAAGATCGCCAGCGACAGGGCGAAAAAGATATACGCCAGCTGGGTGATGGTGGACCAGGCCAGCAGCCGTTTCATATCCTTTTGCGGCAGGTACATCATAAAGCCGTAGATCATGGTCGCCACCGCCATTACCATGCCGACCCAGCCGATGATATGCGGTACGTCGCCGGCGGACAGGATGGCGCGGGCGAAGATATACACCCCGACCTTGACCATGGACGCGGCGTGCAGATAGGCGCTGACCGGGGTCGGCGCCTCCATGGCGTCCGGCAGCCAGGCTTGCAGCGGCAACTGGGCGGACTTGCCCCAGGCGGCGAACAGGATGCCGCCGAACACCACCAGCGCGGGGGTGCCGTGCAGCTGGCCCAGGGCGCTGAGGGCGAAGGTGCCGGTGGTGATAAACAGCGTCGCCGCCGCCAGGTACAGGCCGATGGAGGCGAAGTGGGTTATCAGCAGGGCTTTCATGGCGGAACGCTGGGCTTTCGGCGTCTGGTAGTAGCCGATCAATCCCCAGGAGCAGCCGCCGGTGATTTCAAAAAACAGCAGCTGGCCGAGCAGGGTGGACGACAGCACCAGCCCCGCCATGGCGCCGATAAACACCAGCAGAAAGGCATAATAACGATTGGTGCCCTCATGGGGATGCTCACGGTTGCCGTTGGTAAGGTAACCGGTGGAATACAGACTCACCAGCAGGCCGAGAAACACCACCGCGAACAGGATCAGGGTGCTGATGCGATCAACAGTGACGCCTATCAGCGCCGTGTCGCCATACGACAGCAGGGTATAGGTGGCGTCGAGCTTGCCGCCGCTGAAAAACGCCTGCGCCAGCCAAAGCGTGCCGAGCGTCGCCAGCAGCGCAAACAGGGTGCAGAGCCATTTCGCCAGGCGTTGGGGCAGGCAGGCGGTCAGCAGCGCGCCGGCAAATGGGACCAGAACAGTCGCAAGGGCTATAATCTCCATAATAAATTTCCTGGCTCCTTAAAGTCCGGTGAGGTAAAAAACAAAGGACAGCGCGGCGACGCCGAACCCCAGCCAGGTCACGCGCGGAATCAATAAAAAGCGCCCGCGCGCCAGGCTGTTTTCCAATAGGGAAGCGAGGGTAAACACCACGACAAGCTTGATAACCGTGGCGACCAGCGCCCAGAGCAGCGACGGCGCGGTCAGTTCCGTGACCTTGCCGAAGGGAATAAATACCGCCAGGAACAGTTCGGCCATCACCACCTGTTTCAGGCCGATGCCCCACTTCACCAGCGCCAGGCCGGAACCGCTATACTCGGTCAGCGGCCCTTCCTGCAGTTCCTGTTCCGCCTCCGCCACGTCGAACGGAATCTTGCCCATCTCGATAAAGGTGGCGAAGCCGCAGGCCAGCAGGGCCAGGAAAGTGGCGGTGGGGGAAATCCAGCCGGCGGAAAGCGTGGCGCTGATGGCGCCGATATTGGTGGAGCCGGTAATCAGCGCCACCACCAGCAGCGCCAGGATCAGGGTAGGCTCCACCAGCACGCCCAGCGTCAGCTCGCGGCTGGCGCCGATGCCGGCGAAGGTGCTGCCGGTATCCAGCCCCGACAGCGAAAAGAAGAACCGGAACAGCGCGAACAGATACAGCAGGGCGATCAGATCCCCCGCCGCGCCGAACGGTGAAAAGCGGGTCAGCACCGGCAGGGTCATGGACACCAGCAGCATACTGCCCAGCAGCACATAGGGCATGACGCGAAATACCGGCCCCGCCTGCTCCGGCGCCACGTCCTGGCGTTTGAGCAGCTTGGCGATATCGCGGTAATCCTGCCACAGCCCGGGTCCGCGCCGGGAATGCATACGGGCGCGGATTTGCCGTGACAGGCCGGTCAGCAGCGGCGTCAACGCCAGCAGCAGCAGCGCCTGGACCAGGGCGAACAGCCCCATGGTCAGCGACGGCAACGGTTGTATCAACATGGTCTCTCTCCTCAGAGGGCGGTGACAAGCAGCAGGATGACCAGCGCGGCGACCACGTACAGGCAGTAAATGCGGAAATCCCCGCCCTGCAAGACCTGGACCCGCGCGCCCAGGCGCTGGGTGATACGTACCAAGGGGTTGATGATATCCTCATCCCAGAAGGGTTCGACGCGGCCCGCGCCGAGCGTGGCGTACTCCAGCGCCTGTTTAAGCCGGGGCGACGGGTCGAGCCGGCGCCTGAGCCCGTAAAGGGTGGCGAACATCACGCGCAGCGGCTGGGTAAAGCTGCCGGCCGACATGGCCATCAGCGGTTCCCAGGCATAACCGCAGGCCCAGGGATCGCCGCCGCGGCGATAGCCCGGCTGGGCGCCTTTGCGCAGCAGGTAAATCGCCAGCGGGATCAGCGGCAGGGCCAGCAGCAGGATAAACATCATCAGCGGCGACATCATGGCCTGGCCGGCCTGCTGCGGCACCAGCAGCGTCCCCTGGACCACGGTAAAATCATGGGTATGGCTCAGCCCGGCGGCGACGTTCGCCAGCACCGGGGCCACCAGGGACGCGCCGGCGCCAAGCAGTACGCACGACAGCGCCAGCAGCAGCATGGCCGTGGTCATCTGCCAGGGCACCTCGCGGGCCTGGGCGGCTTTATCGCTCCTGGCCGCGCCGCAAAAGCTGATGCCGTAGACCTTGACAAAGCACATCGCCGCCAGCGCGCCGGTAATGGCCAGCATCACCATCGCCACGGGACCGCTCAGGCGCATGATAAAACCGCCGTCATGGCTCATGGTGAACAGGGATTGATAGGTGTACCACTCGCTGACAAAACCGTTGAGCGGCGGCAGCGCGGAGATGGCCATACAGCCGATAAGAAACGCCATCGCGGTAAGGGGCATCAGGCGGCCAAGGCCCCCCATTTTTTCCATATCGCGGCTGTGCACGCGCCAGATAATGGCGCCGGCGCCGAGGAACAGCAATCCTTTGAAGACCGCGTGGTTAAGTAAATGATACAGCGCGCCGAGCAGCCCGAGCGCGGCCAGCACCGGATGATGGGCGGCAATGCCCACCATGCCGACGCCCACCCCCATCAGGATGATGCCGATGTTTTCCACCGTATGCCACGCCAGCAGGCGCTTGATATCATGCTCCGCCAGCGCGTACAGCACCCCGAGCACCGAGGACACCGCGCCGAAGGCCAATACCAGGATGCCCCACCACAGCTGGCTGGCGCCCAGCAGGTCGATGCCGACCTTGATAATGCCGAAAATGCCGATTTTCACCATGACGCCGGACATCAGCGCCGAGGCGTGCGACGGCGCGGCGGGATGCGCGCGCGGCAGCCAGCTGTGCAGCGGCAGCATGCCGGCCTTGGCGCCGAAACCGAAAAACGCCAGCAGGAACACCGCCGAGGCGCCGGCGGGCGACAGCGACAGCCCGCGGAACGACGCAAACTCCAGGCTGCCGCTCTGGCGCCACATCAGGAAGAACGACACCATGATCAGTACCGACCCGGCGTGGGCGATAAAGAAGTACAGCAGCCCGGCGTTAACGGATTCTTCGTCCTGATCGGCAATCACCAGGAACCAGGACGCCAGCGACATCATTTCGAAGAAGATGATGAACCAGAAGGCGTTGTCCATCACCACAAGCGTGGCCATCGAGGCGATAAACAGGTTCATAAAGAAGCCCATCGCCGCCGCGCCGCGGCCGATATATTCGCGCACATAAGCGATGGAGTAGAGGGCGCACACCGTCACCAGCAGCGAAATCACCAGCAGCATAAAGGCCGCCAGCCCGTCCAGGCGCACGCTGAAGGCGGCAAAGGGAAAGGGGCCGGCGGCGGCCCAGGTCAGCGTCTCGCCGCTCAGCAATACCGGGACGGCGGCAAGTCCGCCCAGCACCCCGCCGGCCATCGCCGTCAGACCGGCGACCCATATCGCCAGCGCTTCCCGGCGCGCCAGCAACAGCGACAGGATGCCGCCGATAACGTACAGCCCGAGCGAACCGCTGAGTAATTGAAAGGGGCCCATGTTTATTCCTGCTCCGGTGTAGGGGGGGAAAGAAAATCCAGATCCGACGACAGCCAGCGCGCCGCATAGTTGCGCCTGCGCCGGCTGGCCTGTTCCACCGCGCCGTCATCCACCAGCACCAGCGCGTCGGTCGGGCAGACCTTGACGCACTGCGGGCCGTCGGGATGGAAATCGCACAGGTCGCATTTCACCGCCACGCTCCGGACCCCGGCGTTCCAGGCCAGGAACGGATTCATGTTCTGCGGGCTTTCCGGCACATCGGCCAGTTGCCGCGAGGGAATAAAATTCTCGAACAACGTGGGGATATTCACCGGCGTACTGCCGGAGGGCGTGATGGCGCCGAAGGGACAGGCCAGTCCGCACAGTTTGCAGCCGATGCACAGGCTTTCATTGAGCTCGATGGCGTCAGGACCATGGGTTATGGCGTTGACGGGGCAGACGCGGGCGCAGGGCGCGTCTTCACAATGGCGGCACAGCAACGGCGCGGTATGCTCGCCGGTACGGGTTACGTAAAGCCGGGGGTGCGACTGCAACCCCACGGCCTTATGCACCTGGGTACAAGCGGCCATACAGGTGTTACAGCCAATGCAAAGCTGTGGTTCCGCGATAACAAAGCGGTTCATAACCCTCTCCTCCAGGAGAAACGGATGACAGTCAGGCTGCATGCTTAATCGATGCCCGCGACTAAAGCATATTCCATGCCAGCAGTAGGGTTATAGCCGGCAAGGCCCGTGGCGCGGGCATCGGTGGGAGGGTGATCAAGGAAAAAAGGCGCGGGCGAGGGTAATATCGTCATAAGTGTCGACCCCGGCGGCCGCGGGAGTGTCGTCATAAGTGACGACGTGCCGGCGCCGGGGGCCGTGAAGGGAACAGCGCCGCCGGGGCTGGCGTCAGTCCTTTGATTTTTAAGTTTAAATTATTCGTGCCGGCGCGCCAGACCTGGCATCCCCCTTGCATGCGCATGATAAGCACTGCCACGGTCCCCGCGTCCGGAAACGCCCGCGGGACCGCCGCTCCGGCCTGGCCGCGGCCAGCGTCGCGCGCGAAGTCTTGACCGGGCGCTCACCCGACCTTAAGCGGAGCCATTAATGCATGAATTAACACTGGCGCAGAACACGCTGGAAATCCTGGAGCAGCAGGCGCGGTTAAACGGCGCGCGGCGCGTAACCGGCGTTTGGCTGTCCATCGGCGCCTTCTCCTGCGTGGAGGCGGAATCCCTGCATTTTTGTTTCGATATGGTGTGCCGGGGCACCGCGGCCGAGGGATGCGTGCTGCATCTCGAGCAGCAGCCGGCCGAGGCCTGGTGCGGGCGCTGCCTGCGCCACGTCATGCTGCCCGACGCGCCGCTGCTGGTCTGTCCGCTGTGCGGCGGGCATCAGCTGCAAACAGACGCCCATGACCACATCCAGATCAAACGACTGGAAGTGGCGTAACGTTATACTGGGCCTATTCACGATGTTAGGAGACTTGCCATGTGCAGTACCTGCGGTTGTGCCGAAGGCGAACGTCATATCGAGGGTGATGATGATCGCCACTCTCATCATCACCACAGCCATGCCGATCACGACCACGCTCATCATGACCATAGCCATGCCGATCACGATCACCCTCATCATGACCATGGCCACAGCCATCATGACGCCGCCCACGCCGCTTCGCCGCGCCGCATCAGCCTGACCGCCGCCGCGCCTGCGACGATAATCCATCATCACTATCACGGCGACGTGCATAATCATTACTACAGCGTGGCGCCGGGGCACATGCCGCCGCCGGCCGCCGGGCGCGTTATGGATCGCGACGGAAATGCCGGCAGCGGCGCCGGACGTGCCGCTTATCCCGCCGGGGATACCGGCGGTTCGGCGTTTATTCCGCAGTCAGGCCCCCAGGGGGATCTTGATTACGGCCAGGGCCCGGCGGGTACCCATGCGACAGGCCTTAGCCAGCGCCGCATGGTGGAAATCGAGATTGACGTGCTGGATAAAAACAACCGGCTGGCGGCACGCAACCGGGCGTATTTCCAGGCGATGAATATCCTGGCGCTGAACCTGGTTTCCAGCCCCGGATCGGGTAAGACCACCCTGCTGACCGAAACGCTGCTGCGGCTGCGGGACCGGGTCAGCTGCGCGGTGATCGAAGGCGATCAGCAAACCACCAATGACGCCGACCGCATCCGCGCCACCGGCGTCCCGGCCATTCAGGTCAATACCGGCAAAGGCTGTCATCTCGACGCGCAAATGATCCATGACGCCGCCCAACGGCTGGCGCCGCCGGAGAGCAGCCTGCTGTTTATCGAAAACGTCGGCAACCTGGTGTGCCCGGCCGGTTTTGATCTGGGCGAGCGGTTGAAAGTGGTGGTGCTGTCGGTCACCGAAGGAGAGGACAAGCCGCTGAAATATCCCCATATGTTCGCCGCCGCCGGGCTAATGATCCTCAATAAAACCGATTTGCTGCCCTGGGTGACGTTTGACGTCGATATCTGTATCGCCAATGCCCGCCGGGTGAATCCGGCGATTGCGGTGCTGATGGTGTCGGCCACCACCGGCGCGGGCATGGACGCCTGGCTGGGCTGGCTGACGGATCAGCTGGCCGGCGGCCGGACAGCGGCGGACGCGGAGGCACAGTCATGTGCATAGGCATTCCCGGCCAGGTGATGGCGCTGGATAACGACAGCCCGGGCAACGCCTGGGTCGATGTGTGCGGTGTTAGACGCCGGGTTAACGTGCGGCTGGTTTGCGCCGACGAGGCCGCCATGGCCACGTTGCCGGGTCAATGGATCCTGGTGCATGTCGGATTTGCCATGAGCCTGCTCGACGAGCATGAGGCGCGGGAAACCCTGGATGCGCTTCAGGCCATGGGCGAGGTGGAGCCCGACGTCGGTTATTTCCTGCGCGGAGGTGAGCCCGATGCGGTTCGTTGACGAATACCGCCAGCCCGAGCTGGTGCGCGGCCTGGTCACCCGCATCGCCGAGCGCATGCCTTTTACCGGCTATACGCCGGCGCGCCCCCTGCAGATCATGGAAGTGTGCGGCGGCCATACCCATGCCATTTTTAAATTTGGTCTCGATAAATTACTGCCGCCGTCGCTGGAATTTATTCACGGTCCGGGCTGTCCGGTTTGCGTGCTGCCGGCGGGGCGCATCGACGCCTGCCTGGAAATCGCCCAGCGGCCCGGGGTGATTTTTTGCACCTTCGGCGACGCCATGCGCGTGCCCGGCCGCAACGGGTCGCTGCTGACCGCCCGCCAGCGGGGCGCCGACGTGCGTATGGTCTGGTCGCCTCTTGACGCGCTGGCCATTGCCCGGGCGAACCCCGACCGGCAGGTGGTGTTTTTCGGCATCGGGTTTGAAACCACCATGCCCGCCAGCGCCGTCACCCTGCAGCAGGCGCGCGCCGACGGCGTGGAGAACTTTTTCCTGTTCTGCCAGCACATCACCCTGATGCCGACGCTGAAAAGCCTGCTGGCGCAGCCGGATGTGCGCATCGACGGTTTTATCGCCCCCGGCCATGTCAGCATGGTGATAGGCGAACAGCCTTTTGCTTATATCAGCGATGTTTGCCATAAGCCGGTGGTGGTCACCGGCTTCGAACCGGGGGACATCCTGCAGGGCCTGCTGATGCTGATCGAACAGTACGCCGCGGGGCGCTGCACGGTGGAAAACCAATACCGGCGCGTGGTGCCGGGGCAGGGTAACGGCCTGGCGCAGCGCGCCATGGACGAGGTGTTCATTACCGCGGGCGCCAGCGAATGGCGCGGCCTGGGGGTTATCGACGATTCCCGCGTCAGCCTGCGTCCGGACTGGATGGCGTTTGACGCGGAGCTGCGGTTCCATCCCGCCCAGCAACCCGTGGCGGATGACCCGCGCGCCCGCTGCGGCGCGGTGCTGACCGGGCGCTGCAAGCCGGCGGACTGCCCGCTGTTCGGCGGCGTCTGCACGCCGGAAAACGCCTTCGGCGCGCTGATGGTTTCATCGGAGGGGGCTTGCGCCGCCTGGTATCAATATCGTCGGAGTGAGGCATGAACAAACAGATTACGCTGGCGCACGGCAACGGCGGCGGCGCCATGCAGGCGCTGATAAGCGGAGTATTCCTCAGCGCCTTCGACAACCCGCTGCTGTGCACCGGGGAAGACCAGGCCCGCTTGCAACTGAGCGAAATGACCGCCCTGGGCGACCGGCTGGCCTTTACCACCGACAGCTATGTGGTCGACCCGCTGTTTTTCCCCGGCGGCGATATCGGCAAGCTGGCGGTGTGCGGCACCGCCAACGATCTGGCGGTCAGCGGCGCCACCCCGCGCTGGCTTTCCTGCGGTTTTATCCTTGAGGAAGGACTGCCGCTGGAGATCCTGGAACGGGTGGTGCGGTCGATGGCCGCCACCGCCCGCGACGCCGGCATCCAGATTGTGACCGGCGACACCAAAGTGGTGCCGCGCGGCGCGGTGGATAAATTGTTTATCAATACCGCCGGGCTGGGCGTGATCCCGACCGGCATCGACTGGGGCGCGTCCCGTATCCGCGCCGGCGATCGCATCCTGGTCAGCGGCACGCTGGGGGATCACGGCGCCACGATCCTTAATCTGCGCGAGCACCTCGGCATGGAGGCGGATCTGGTCAGCGACTGCGCGGTGCTGGCGCCGCTTATCGCCGCCCTGCGCGATATCGGCGGCGTGCGTACCCTGCGCGACGCCACGCGTGGCGGCGTGACCGCCATCCTGCATGAGTTCGCCCGCGGCAGCCTGTGCGGCATGAGCATTAACGAGGCGGCGCTGCCGGTAAAAACCACGGTGCGCGGGCTGTGCGAACTGCTGGGGCTGGAGCCGCTGAATTTCGCCAATGAAGGCAAGCTGGTGCTGATAGTGGACGCGGCGGCGGAGCAGCAGGTGCTGCGGGCGCTGCGCGCGCACCCGCTGGGACGCGACGCCGCGGTCATCGGCGAGGTGACCGGGGATAAACAGGTCCGGCTGCGCGGGCTATACGGCGTTAGCCGTTTGCTCGATCTGCCGCATGACGAACCCCTGCCGAGGATTTGCTAGCGGAGAAGACGATGGCGCACAACGGCGTACTGTTACGCATCACCGGCAAGGTCCAGGGGGTAGGGTTTCGGCCCACGGTCTGGCAGGTGGCCCATCGCCTGGGATTGACCGGCGACGTCGGCAATAACGCCGACGGCGTCGAGGTGCGCCTGTGGGGCCACGATGCCGGGCGGTTTATCGCCCAGCTGCGCCGGGATTGCCCTACGCTTGCGACCATCGACGGTATCGATATCCTGCCCTGGCAGTGGGCGCGCCCGCCGTCGTCGTTTACCATTATCGAAAGCCGCGGCGGCGCGATGAAAACCCAGGTGGTGCCGGACGCGGCCACCTGCGGCGACTGCCTGGCCGAGCTGTTTGATCCCGCCAATCGCCGTTTCGGCTATCCTTTTATCAACTGCACCCACTGCGGGCCGCGTTTTACCCTGATCCGCCGCATGCCCTACGATCGGCCCAATACCGCCATGGCTGCGTTTCCCCAATGCCCTGATTGCCTGGCTGAATACCACAACCCCGCCGACCGGCGTTTTCATGCCCAGCCGAACGCCTGTCCCGCCTGCGGGCCGCAGGCCTGGCTGGCGGACCGCCACGGCGGGCGGCTGGCGGCTGCCGATGACGCCATTACCGAGGCGGCGCGCAGGCTGCTGGCCGGGGAAATCGTGGCGGTGAAAGGCTTGGGCGGTTTTCACCTGGCCTGCGACGCCACCAACCCGGCGGCGGTGGCGCGGCTGCGCGCGCGTAAACGGCGGCCGTCCAAACCCCTGGCGGTAATGATGCCGGACAGCGACTGGCTGCGCCGCTGCCTCGGGCATGCCGACCCGGCGCTGGTGGCGTTGCTGCAATCCGCCGCCGCGCCCATTGTGCTGGTGCCGTTGCCGCCCTGTGCGACGGCGGTCGCCTACGGCGCGGACGTTGCCCCCGGGCTTGCCGCCTCCGCTGCCGGCGCGCCGGCCGATCGGGCGTCCGGTGACGGCGGCGCCCCGGCGCCCGGTGCGATAGGCGCGCAGGCGCCGCTGGCGCTGTGCGCCGGTATTGCGCCCGGCTTGCATGAAATCGGCGTGATGCTGCCGGCCAGTCCGCTGCAACATCTGTTGCTGCGTCGCGCCGGACGGCCGCTGGTCATGACCTCCGGCAATCTTAACGGCCGGCCGCCGGCGCTGGATAACCGCCAGGCGCTGGATGAGCTGGCCGCCATCGCCGACGCCTGGCTATTACACGATCGCGATATCGTCCAGCGCGCCGATGATTCCCTGGTGCGCCTCAGCGCCGGGGGGGTGGAGATGCTGCGCCGTTCCCGCGGCTATGTGCCCGACGCCATCGCGCTGCCTCCCGGATTTGCCCTGGCGCCGGCCATACTGGCCATGGGGGCGGATTTAAAAAACACCTTCTGCCTGCTGCGCGACGGACAGGCGGTGCTCAGCCAGCATCTGGGCGATCTGGCGGATGAAGGCATCCAGCGCCAGCGGCAGCAGGCGCTGGCGCTGTTTCACGCCATCTGGGATTTTACGCCGCGGGCGGTGGCGGTGGACGCCCATCCCGGCTACCTCAGCCGGCGCTGGGGCGCGGCGCTGGCGACCGAACGCGGCTTACCCTGCCTAACCATCCTGCATCATCACGCCCATCTGGCGGCCTGCCTGGGTGAACACGGCTGGCCGCTCGACGGCGGGCCGGTAATCGGCCTGGCCATGGACGGGCTGGGCTACGGCGGCGCGCGGCGGCACGACATTCCGACGCGGGACATACCGCCGGATGACGACAGGTGCGGGGACGGCCTGGCGGACAGCGGGCATGAGGGCGGCGCCCTGTGGGGGGGAGAATGCCTTCTCGTGGACTACCGCGAATCCCGGTGGCTGGGCGGCCTGCCCGCCGTCGCCCTGCCCGGCGGCGATCTGGCGGCGCGCCAGCCCTGGCGCAACCTGCTGGCGCAGTGGCTGCGCTTTGTGCCCGACTGGCGCGGCCTGCCGGAAGCCGGGCATATTCCCGCGGGCGCGGGCGAGCTGCTGGCCAGGGCGGTGGCGCGCGGGATCAACGCGCCGCCGGCGTCTTCCACCGGCCGGTTATTTGACGCGGTGGCCGCGGCGCTCGGGGTGTGTGCCGGCGAAACCAGCTGGGAAGGGGAGGCGGCCTGCCGGCTGGAGGCGCTGGCGTGGCGCGGCGCCGGGCAGGGAGGGGAGCCGGCGGTGACTTTGCCCGTATCGCTACCCTTGCTGGATAACCGGCTGGATATGGCGACCTTCTGGCGTCAATGGCTGGCCTGGCGCGCCGGCCCGGCCGAACGGGCCTATGGCTTCCACCTGGCGCTGGCGCGGGGATTCGCCGCGCTGGCCCGGCAGGCGGCGGCGCGCCATGGCATCGACACGGTGGTCTTGTCCGGCGGCGTGCTGCATAATCGGCTGTTTCGCGAACTGCTGGTGCGGGAACTGCAGGGCCTGCGCGTACTGGTTCCCTCCCGGCTGCCGGCCGGCGACGGCGGACTGGCGCTGGGACAGGCGCTGATCGCCGCCGCGCGCCTGCTAGGCTGAGCTGTCCCGGCACGGGGCTACGTCCGCTGCGTCTTCCCGGCCTTTGGGATCGGCCGCGGCCGTATTTTCCGGCGCCGCGCCGTCAAGCAGGGCGGCGTACTCCCGCTGCAGTTCCCCGCAGCCGAGCTTCAGCCGCTCGTACAGCTGGCGTACCGCCGGCGAAAATTGCCGACGGTGCGGGCAGATAAGATGCAACGGCACGCGATCGCCGCCATAGCCTTTCAGCACCACCTCAAGCCTGCCCGCGCGCACGTCATGGCATACCTCCAGCCAGGACTTATAGGCGATCCCCTCGCCGGCAATGGCCAGGCGGCGCACCACTTCCGCGTCGTCGCTGGTCAGGGTGCCGCTTACGCCCACCGCCTGCGGCTGGCCGTGCGGATAAAAACGCCACTTATCATACACACGGCCGTGCAGCACAAACGTCAGGCAATCATGTCCGGCCAGATCGGCCGGGGTCGAAGGCCGGCCGCGGCGCGCCAGATACGCCGGCGACGCCACCACCACCCGCCGGTTTTCCGCCGCGAGCGGCAGGGCGACGTAGCTGGCGTCGTCCATAATGCCGTAGCGGAAGGCCACATCCACCGGATCCTTGAAGATATCGGTCACCTGATCGGATAAATAAAGCCGCACCTGCAGGTTGGGATGATCATGACGAAATTGGGTGATCCAGGGCAGCAGCACGTTACGTCCCAAATCGGACGGGGCGGCGATTTGCAGCATACCGTGCAGGCCGGCCGGCTCCTGATGCAGCAGGTCCTGCCCCTCGCGCAGGCTGCGCAGCGCTGCGCGGGCATAAGGCAGATACTGCTCCCCTTCGGCCGTCAGGCGCAGGCTGCGGGTGGAACGGGCAAACAAACGGATGTTCAGCTCCCGCTCCAGGCGCTTGATCGCCGCGCTGACCTGGGCCGGCAACAGATCCGCCTCCCGCGCCGCGTTCGAAAAGCTGCCGAGCGCCGCCGAGCGGACAAACAACGCCAAATCGTCAATCCTTACCATGTTTCTTTACCATCACCGGGCCGGCCGCGCCATGCCAAGCGTGCGCCGGAAATAAGCCATACCGGCAGTATAACGCTGAATAAGGGGCGGGACGGTGGACAAAATGCGGCCGCCGGCGGGCAGGCGCCTATGGAGAATGGCGCGGGGCACCCGAGGCAATGACTGTTTACATAATCTTGATAAATGATACAAATCCACAATAAAAGTAAGAGTATTACGTGCTATAAACAAATAGTTAACAATTTAAAAACATATTATTCCGCTCTGTTCTCATCCGGGTAGCGGGGAACCCCCCGGCGGCATACCCAGGCCTGGCTTATTTTTTCCGGTGCCACCGTAAAGGTGACCGATTCAAAGATAGGACAATGACTTATGTTTAACTGGACCCCTACACAGCGCAACGTGGCATTCGCCTGTTTTGCCTGCTGGATGCTGGACGCCTTCGACTTTTTTATCCTGGTATTTGTGCTAAGCGATCTGGCCGCGTGGTTTAAAACCGATATCGCCAGCGTTTCCATCTCGATTATGCTGACCCTGGCGGTGCGTCCGTTGGGGGCGTTGCTGTTTGGCCGCCTGGCCGAGAAGTATGGCCGCCGGCCGATTCTCATGATCAACGTGCTGATGTTCTCGCTGTTTGAATTGCTGTCGGCCTGGTCGCCGACGCTGGCGCTTTTTATTGCCTTCCGGGTGGTATACGGCGTGGCGATGGGGGGCATCTGGGGCGTGGCCTCGTCACTGGCGATGGAAACCATCCCCGACAGGTCCCGCGGCCTGATGTCGGGCATCTTCCAGGCGGGATATCCCGCCGGTTACCTGCTGGCGGCGATTATTTTCGGCCTGTTTTTCGAGAGCGTCGGCTGGCGCGGCATGTTCCTGATCGGGGCGCTGCCGGTGCTGTTGCTGCCCTATATTTACTTCAAGGTGCCGGAATCGCCGGTATGGCTGGCGGCCAGGGAACGCAAGGAGAGCGTGGCGCTGCTGCCCATTATCCGCGCCCATTGGAAGCTCTGCCTCTATATGGTGGTGCTGATGGCCTGCTTTAACTTTTTCAGCCACGGCACCCAGGATCTTTATCCCACCTTTCTGAAAGTGCAGCACGGCTTTGCTCCCCATACCGTCAGCATCATCGCCATCGGCTACAATATCGCCGCCATGCTGGGCGGCATCTGTTTCGGCTCCCTGTCGGAAAAAATAGGGCGTAAAAAAGCGATGATCATCGCCTCCCTGCTGGCCCTGCCGGTGCTGCCGCTGTGGGCGTTCGCCAGCGGGTCGGTGCTGATAGGCCTGGGCGCGTTTCTGATGCAGTTTATGGTGCAGGGCGCCTGGGGCGTGGTGCCTACCTACCTGACGGAGCTGGTGCCCGCCAATTCGCGGGCGGTGCTGCCGGGCTTTGTGTACCAGCTGGGCAACCTGATTGCCTCGGTGAACGCCACGCTGCAGTCCCGTATCGCCGAAGCGCACGGCAATAACTACGGCCTGGCCATGGCCATGGTGGCGGGCACCGTGGCTATTCTGATCAGTATTCTGGTCAGCTTCGGGCGCGAAACGCAGGGCAAAACCATTTCCGGCTATGATAACGGCGGCGGCGGCCGCCCGAAGGTGGAATCCGCCGCTGGCACGAGCAAATAAGGGCCAGGGGCCGCCGATGGCGGCTCTAGGGATAGCCAGGCCGGCTCTCCATGCCGGCAGCCGCCGGATTCGCCGGCGTGCGCCCCCAGAGCGCGGCCACCAGGGAGGCAATAAACAGTTCGAGTTTCAGTGGTTGCTGGCGGTCCGGCAAGGAAATCACATGCATGGGCCGTGGGATGGCCCGCCAGTTCGGCAGCACCTGGACCAGCCGGCCGGCGGCGATATCGTTGCCCAACAATATCTCGGCGTGCATCGCGATGCCAAAGCCTGCCAGGGCCGCCTGCCGCACGCTTTCGCCTGAGTCGATGCGCAACCTTGGGTGAACCTCCACGCTGTCCTCCCCGCCAGGGCCGGTCAGCCGCCAGCGGCTATTGCCCTGCCATTGGCTGAAGCCAAAACAGTTATGTCCGCTCAGGTCGGCGGGACGCGCTGGGGCGCCATAACGGGCCAGATAATCCGGGGAGGCCGCCAGCACCAGGGTATAATCCGGCAGCCGACGGGCAATCACGCCATCACTGCCGATATCGCCGATACGGAAAACGGCGTCGAAATGCTCGTCTATCAAATCCACTTTACGGTCCGATAACACCACTTCAATCGTTATTTCCTGGTGTGACTGCATGAACCCGGTCAGCAGCGGGGTCAAGACATGATTGCCAAAGACGACCGGCGCGCTGATGCGCAGTTTCCCGGCGGGTTCAGTTAATAAATGATGCGTCAGCGCCTCGGCCTGCTCCGCGTCCGCCAGCAGGCGGCGGCAGCGTTCATAAAACAGCCTGCCGATTTCCGTTACGCCCTGCTGACGGGTAGTCCTGGCCAGCAGCCTGGCCTGCAATCGGCTTTCCAGGAAACGTATATGTTTGCCGACCATGGTGGGGGAGATGTTCATCTCGGCGGCAGCCAAGACAAAGCTGCCTTTTTCCACGACCTGGATAAATACCGCCATGCTGGTTAAACGGTCCATTAAAAACCCACGGTGTTTTATTAAACTATTTTATCGCTATTTATAGCATATAGCCGCCATGGAATACTCCTGGTCATTACCCTGGGTGTTGCATGGAGGAAAGCGAATGCGGGCATTAATGTTTAATCGGTTTGGCGGGCCGGAAGTGTTGTTTTACGGCGATCACCCCACCCCCGCGGTGCCCGCGGGCGCCGTGCAGGTCAAGATGGCGGCGGCCGGGCTTAATTTTGCCGATATTTATCGCCGGCGCGGGGACTACCCCCTGGCGGATCGCGCGCCTCATATCGGCGGGTATGAGGGCGTTGGTTATGTGACGGCGGTCGGCGCGGAGGTGACCGGCTGGCATCTCGGGCAGCGGGTGGGTTTTGCCGACGTGCCGTTTGCCCATGCCACCCGGGTAAACGTGCCGGTCGACCGCGCCTTGAAACTGCCCGACGACATCGGCGATGTGGCGGCGGCGGCCATATTGTTGCAGGGCCTTACGGCGCAATACCTTATCAATGACAGCGTCAGGGTGGCGGAAAACGATCGGGTGCTGGTGCTGGCGGCCGCCGGCGGGGTGGGGCAACATTTGACGCGATTGATGAAGGCGCGCGGCGCCAGGGTCTACGCCGTGGCCTCGACGCGGGATAAACAGCGTATCTGCCTGGCTAACGGCGCCCTCGCCGCTTACGGTTATGACGATAACTGGGCGGAGCGTGTTCGTGAGGCGACGGGGGGCGGCGTGGAGTATGTGTTTGATTCCGTGGGCAGTACGCTCCCGAACAGTCTTGCGGCGTTGCATCCCGGCGGCAGGGTGGTGTTATTCGGCATGTCGGGCGGCGCGGCGCCCGCCTTAGCGCCTTCCAGCCTGATGATGGCGTCGAAAGGAGTGATCGGCGGCGATCTCTGGACCTATCTTGGCGACGGCGCGCAGCGCGCAAGCCGCGCCCGCGCCCTGTTTTCCGCCTGGCGGCGGGGATGGATCGCGCCGCCGGCCGTGGAGACCTTCCCTTTAAGCGCCGGGGCCGGGGCGCACCGGCGTCTGGAAGACCGCCATTTTGCCGGCAAGATTGTGCTGCTTGGGGAAGAGGACTGACGCAGGTGACGTCGGCCGCCGGTTACCGCTCCGCTCAGGCAATCTTGCGGCGGAACATCCAGTAGGCCGCGCTGCCGGTAGTGGCGGTGATCGCCAGCAACGGCCACAGGCTGTGCCAGATAATGGCGAAATCCGCATCCTTGAGGTAAATCTCTTTAATGATATCGGTAAAATGCCGCACCGGGTTTACCCAGGTCAGCGTTTGCAGCCACGACGGCATATTCTCCACCGGCGCGACATAACCCGACAGCAGGATGGCCGGCATGATAAACACAAACACGCCGATAAACGCCTGCTGCTGCGTCGAGCAAAGCGAGGAGATCAGCAGGCCGAACCCCACCAGCGACAGGCCGTAGATCAGCATGGTGCCGTAAAACAGCAGCAGCGAGCCGGCAAAGGGAATGCGGTACCCCAAAATGCCGATAATCAGCACGATGGACGCCTGGATACTGGCCACCACCAGCGCCGGCACCGCTTTGCCGACAAAAATCTGCCAGGTGGTCAGCGGCGAAACCAGCAGTTGATCCAGGGTCCCTTGCTCCCGCTCGCGCGCCACCGACAGCGAGGTGACGATCAGTACGCCGATGGTGGTGATCAGGGCAATCAATGACGGCACCACAAACCATTTATAATCCAGGTTGGGGTTATACCAGTTGCGTATCACCAGTTCGCTGTTATTGGGTTTAACCTGCCGCGCCGTCAGCTCCAGTTGGTAATCGCGGATAATCTGCTGGATATAGTTGGCCGCTATCTGCGCGCTGTTGGAGTTGCGCCCGTCCAGCAGCAACTGCAGCGGCGCTGGAATGCCGGCGGCCAGGTCGCGTGAGAATTGCGCCGGGAAACGCACCACCAGCAGGGCGCGCTGGTTATCCAGGGTGCTTTGGATCTGCTGCGGGCTGCGCAGCCATACCACCGCGGTAAAGGCTTTGGCCTTGGCGAAGCGCTG
This sequence comes from Sodalis sp. C49, assembly GCF_046352915.1. Classification (NCBI taxonomy): domain Bacteria; kingdom Pseudomonadati; phylum Pseudomonadota; class Gammaproteobacteria; order Enterobacterales; family Bruguierivoracaceae; genus Sodalis; species Sodalis sp. C49. The sequence goes on from NZ_CP163303.1 coordinate 4,953,068, forward strand.
GGTCAGCTCCACCGAGGCCTGGCCGCTGTCCTCGCTGTAAACGGCGATGGTGGCATGGGTCACCTCAAGCGTGGCGGCAAACGGGAACAGCAGCACCTGCAGAATAACCGGCATGATCAGGATCGCCCGCGTTTGCGGCTCGCGCAGCAGCGATTGCAGTTCTTTGACGATAAGCGTCCATAAGCGATAGAACATAACCCTTCCTCAATCCAGCCTGCGTTTGGTTTTCCAGGCCGTCAGGCCGATAAATCCCACGGCGGACGCCACCAGGAACAAGGTATTCACGACTAAAATCCCGGCGACATTACCCGCCAGGAACAGGCTTTGCAGCGTGCTGACAAAATAGCGCGCCGGGATGATATAGGTCACCGCGCGCACCACGGCGGGCATGCTGTCTATCTGGAAAATAAAACCCGACAACATCACGGCGGGCAGGAACGCCGCGTTTAGCGCCACCATCGCGGCGTTGAACTGGTTGCGCGTCAGGGTGGAAATCAGCAACCCCATCCCCAGGGTGCTGGCGAGAAACAGGCTGCTGATGCCGAACAGCACCGCCAGCGAACCGCGGAACGGCACGTCCATGACAAACACCGCCACCGCCATGCACAGCGCCATCGCCACCATTCCCAGTACGTAATAGGGCAGCAGCTTGGACAGCAGCAGTTCGCTTCGCGTCACCTGGGTGGAGAGCAGCGCCTCCATGGTGCCGCGCTCCCACTCGCGCGCTATCACCAGGGAGGTCAGGATGGCCCCGATCACCGTCATGATAATGGTGATGGCGCCGGGAATGATAAAATGCCTGCTGACCGCCGCCGGATTAAACCAATAGCGCACCTTGACGTCGATCAGCTGATGAAAGGCGCGGCCCCGATCCTCGGCGCGCTGCTGCTGCCATATTTGCCAGATGCCCTGGGCATACCCCTGCACGAAATTGGCGGTATTGGGTTCGCTGCCGTCGGTAATCACCTGGATGGGCGCGCTGTTGCCGGGTCGGTCCATATTGATGTCGAAATCAACCGGGATCACGATCAGCCCGCGGATTTTTCCCGCCTGCATCAGCGCCACCAGCGCGCGGCGGTTATCGCTGATGGTCGGGGCGATATAGGGGGAGCCGGCAAAGGCCATGGCCAGGTCGCGGGCATCCGCGCTCTGCTGTTCCATCAGGATGCCCACGTGCAGGCGGCTGGAATCCAGGTTAATGCCGTAGCCGAAGATAAACAGCAGCATCAGGGGAATGACAAAGGCGATCAGGCCGCTGCTGGGATCGCGCAGGATCTGGCGCGTTTCCTTGTCGCACAGGGCGAGCAGCCGCCGCCAGGAGAACCGCGTTGCGTTATGCCGCGTCATTGCCGCCGTCCTTGTCAAAGTTCTGCACCAGCGTGATAAACGCCTGTTCCATGGTGGGATTCGGCGTCTCCTGGTCTGCCGTTTGCAGTTTCAGCTCGTCCGGGGTGCCGCTGGCAATCAGCTTGCCGTGATACACCAGGCCGATCCTGTCGCAATATTCCGCCTCGTCCATAAAATGGGTGGTCACCATCACGGTGACGCCTTTTTCCACCATGCCGTTGATATGCAGCCAGAACTCACGCCGGGTGAGGGGGTCGACGCCGGAGGTGGGCTCATCAAGGAACAGGATATCCGGCTCGTGCATCAGCGAGCATGCCAGGGCGAGGCGTTGCTTAAATCCCAGCGGCAGCGCGTCGGGCGTCTGGTTGAAAATGGGGCCGAAATCGAACGCCTCGCTCATCTGCGCGATTTTCTGGCGCTGGCGCTTACCGTGCAATCCATAGACGCCCGAGAAAAACCGCAGGTTCTGCGCCACCGTCAGATTACCGTAGAGCGAAAATTTTTGCGCCATATATCCCAGGCGCTGGCGGGCTTTGCCGGAGCTGGTCTTCAAGTCCATTCCCAGCACCAGCGCCTGGCCCGCGGTGGGGATCAGCAGGCCGCACATCATTTTAAAAGTGGTGGATTTACCGGCGCCGTTCGGGCCCAGCAGGCCGAAAATTTCCCCCCGGGTCACCGTGAAATCCACGTTATCGGTCGCGGCAAAATCACCGAACCTCTTGGTTAGCCCCCGGGCCTCGATCACCGTTTCATGCCGGTCGCCGGTTACCTGCGGCATAATATCCGCCAGCGCCTGTTGGGTGGCCGGGCCGCCGCCCAGCAGATCGATAAAGGCATCCTCGAAACGCGGCGCCGTTTCCTCGATATCCGCATCGGACAAGCCGAGCGCCCGGCCCAGGCCCGACCGGTCGGCGTCTTTTTTCAGGATCAGGCGCACGGCTTTGCCCTGGATGACGCCGTCGCCTATTTGTTCCAGCCGCAGCGCGCGCCGCAGCAGCTGGCGGTTGGTGCCGGCGGCGTCATGGGCCAGCCACGTGCGGCCCGCCATGGTCGCCGTCAACGCTTTGGGCGCGCCGCTATAGATCAGTTCCCCTTGGTTCATCAGCAGCACCTCGCGGCACTGTTCCGCTTCGTCCAGGTATGAGGTGCTCCACAGGATCAGCATGCCGTCGTCGGCCAGTTCATGCACCATGCGCCACAGCTCGCGGCGGGAAATGGGATCCACCCCGACCCCCGGCTCGTCGAGCAACAGCACCTTGGGCTGGCCTATCAGCGTGCATGCCAGGCCGAGTTTTTGTTTCATTCCCCCCGACAGCTTGCCCGCCAGCCGGGTGGTAAAGGGCGCCAGCGCGGTAAAAGCCAGCAGGCGCTCGAAGGTGTGCCGGCGCTGTTCGCCGGTAATGCCGCGCAGGCTGGCGTACAGCGTCAGGTTTTCCATCACCGTCAGGTCTTCATACAGCCCGAACTTCTGCGGCATATAGCCAAGGATGGCGTGCAGGCCGGCGTCGTCGCCCACCGGATCCAATCCGGCCACGCGCAGGGTGCCCTGGCTTGGCGTCAGCAGGCCGGCCAGCATGCGCAGCAGCGTGGTCTTGCCCGCGCCGTCCGGGCCGACCAGCCCGGTGACCCCGCCGCTTTGCAGGGTGATGGTAAGGCTGGCCACCGCCGGTTTCGCCAGGGACGCAAAGCGTTTCTCCAGCGCATCCAGCACAATCTGGTTAGCGGGCATAAACATTCCCGCCGGCGGGCTGTGCCGCGGTTGGCTCCTGGCCGTCGGCGAAATCCAGGGTCACCGGCATGCCCTGGCGCAGCCGGTCGTCGGCATCGGTGACGATAATCCGCAGGCGATACACCAAATCGGTGCGCAGTTCCGGCGTTTCCACGTTTTTAGGCGTGAACTCCGCCGTCGGCGAGACAAAGCCGATTTTACCGTGATAGGCCTTGTCCGGCAGGCCGTCGGCGCGAATGATAATCCGGGTGCCGGGCACCGCCTGGTTGAGGTTGCGTTCATCGATATAGGCGCGCACCCACACCGGCCGCGTCAGGGAAAGGGTAAATACGGTGTCGCCGGCGCCAAGCATGCTGCCGACCTCCTGCGCCCGGGTCAGGATAGTGCCGCCCGAGGGCGCCGCCAGCATGGTATCGGTTGCATCCAGGGCGGCCTGGTCACGCGCCGCCTGCGCCTGGGCGAGATCCGCTTCGGCGGAGGCGATCTCCTGCGGCCGGTTGCCGGCCAGGTACTGTTGCAGCTTATCCCTGGCCGCCTGCAGGTTGGCCTTGGCCTGGTTGCTGGCGGTCAGCGCGTCCTCCAGCTGGTCGGCGGAAATGGCCCGTTTGGCCCAGGCGCCCTGCTGGCGATGGTAAAAACTGTCGGCATAATTGAAGGCGGCCTGCAACTGCGCCATCTGCGAGCGCACTTGGGCGATTTCTTCGTTGCGATACCCGGAGCGGGATAAATCCAGTTTGGCCCTGGCGCTGTCCACATTGGCCTGGGCCTGCGCGAGGGCGTTGCGATACGGCGCATCGTCCAGTTTCGCCAGCACCTGGCCGGGATGCACCACATCGCCTTCATCCACCGCCAACTGAGCCAGACGGCCGCCGACGCGGAAACCAAGGTTAACGGTGCGGATATCCACATTGCCGTAAAGGGTCAACGGCCGGTTTTGCTGGCGGTGGTAGTACATGACGCCATAGATCGCCGCGCCCAGCAGCGCGATAACGATGACGGCCGCGGTGATACTTTTTTTATTCATGATTTTTTGCCTGTGTGGCCGGCCTGTTCGGCCCGCAATCCATGAAGGAACCAATCGATATGCTGTGTCAGCACCTGGTTGATCTGGGTAACCTGCGCCGGGCCCAGGTCGCTCCATCCGGTGCGCAGCAGGATGGTTTCCCGCGCCAGCCGGAACGCCAGCACTTCGCCCAGCAGGGCATGCGTGTGGACGATGGTGGCGACCGACAGCGGATCGCAGCCGGTAAAACCCGCCACCAGCCGGGTGATGCGCTGATGCATCGGCGCAATCGCCTGCTGGTGGATAATGGCGTAGGCCCCAGTGGGGGAGAGCTGCTCCCGCGAGATGATTTTACTCAGATTCAGCGTTTCGCTGCGGGCCAGCAGCCCGGTCATGGTCAGCAGGGACTCATGCAGATAACGCCGGCACTGCCCGGCATCCACCTCCGGCTGCGCCAGCAGCGCATCAATTTGTTGCGCCTGTGAATGCAGGGACTGGGCGATAAAATCCGCAATCCATTGCGCGACCGCCAGGTACAGCCCTTCCTTGGAGCCGAAATAATAAAAAATCGCCGCGATATTTTGCCCGGACAACTGGGCGATTTCGCGCGTGGTGGCGGTTTGCGGGCCTTTTTCGCCAAATAAGGTAATGCCGGCGGCGATCAGCTGGGCTTTCGCCTGTTCGCCGCGCGCGGTGGGGGCCGGAGAAGGGGGCATGGTGGCTCCAATAAAATAAGTCAAACGTTTGATTAACTTTAACCCCCGCCCGGTTCGCTGTAAAGGACCGCCGTGATTTATTTAGGCGGCTGGCCGCGTCAAGGATGACGTTTCCTGACCGGGGAAACAAACAGACACGGCGATGCCAACATATTCACCGGTCTTTACAGTACTTTAGGTAATTAGTTAATGATTGATAAAATATTACTTGATCTGCGGCGCCAAGATGTCTATTATTTACTTATCGAACGTTAACAAATTAACGTCCAGTCCATTAATGCTTCATACCATGAGAACAGACATTATGAAAAACCTGACACTTGCCATCGCAGCCATCGTATTCAGCACCGTTTCCGCCGGCGCCTTCGCCGCCCAGGAAGTCACCAGCCGTCCCGCCGGCGAACATTCCATCGGCGTGGTATCGTCATCCACCACCAGTAACCTGTCCGATCTGGAATCCCAGCTGGCCGCCAAGGCCGATGCCGCCAACGCCACCTCGTATCGTATTATCGGCGCCGGCGGTAATGACACCCTGCGCGGCAGCGCCGAGCTGTATAAATAAGCTCAACGTAAAAAAACAGCATAAAAAAAGCGGCCGCAGGGCCGCTTTTTTTTGCGTTTGATAAACCTTAGAACTGATAGGTCAAGCCCAGGCCGACCTGGTCATCGTCGGCGATGCCCAGCTTATTGTCTTCGCTGAGACGGTTGATTTTATAATCAACATACGCATTGATATTCTTGTTGAAGAAATAGGTCAGGGACGCGTCATAGTATTTCACCAGATCGACATCGCCGATGCCTTCAACATCGCTGGCCTTGGACTGGAAGTAACCGAACATTGGTTTCAGGCCAAAATCGAACAGATAAGAAGCGATGGCTTCGAAGTTCTTGGTTTTATTGGCGTAGCCGCCGGTGATCGGGGTGTAGTTATGCGTTTCGCCGTACAACGCGGCGGCATAGACGCCGGAATTGTCATATTTCAAGCCGCCCGCCCAGACGTCGGCTTTGTCGCCGTTACCGAGAGCCAGGCTGTTTTGCGGCTGGGTGCGGTTGGACGAGGCATAGGTGCCGAGTACCGACAGGCCGAAATCAAAGGTATAAGACGCCGATGCGCCGTAACCGTCGCCGTTGGATTTGTTGGCGGCACGGGCGTTACCGGAATTTTCGTCGTTGGCGCCCTGGTATTGCAAGCCAAATTTCAGACCGTCGACCAGGCCGAAGAAGTTGTTGTTGCGATAAGTGGCCACGCCGGTGGTACGGCCGCCCATAAACACGTCGGCGGCGCTGTAGGTCAGGTCATCGAAGATTGGCGCGGTATCGGTTATCGCCGCGACATCATAAGCGATGCCCCAGTTGCGGCCGTAGTCGATTGAGCCGTAGTCTTTCAGTTTCAAGCCGGCAAAGCCCAAACGGGTTTTGGTGCCGGTCAGCGCGTCGGTGCCGCCTTCAGTATGGTTGGCCTGAACATTGTATTCCCATTGGCCGTAACCGGTCAGGGTGTCGTTAATCTGGGTCTGGCCTTTGAAGCCAAAACGCATGTAACTTTGGTCGCCGTCAATGGTCTTATTGTCACTAAAATAGTGGCGGGCGCGCACGCTGCCGTACAGATCCAGCTTGTTGCCGTCTTTGTTATAAATTTCCGCGGCGTGCAGAGCTGGGGCAATCAATGTCGCTAAAACGGCCAATGCTATCTTCTTCATTCCTGTTTTTCCTTACCAAATACTCTCGAGTTTATAAAAAGGACTCAACCTTTTGATGGCTGATGTCCTGAGCTAACCAGCATTTATAATTTAAAAATAAAAGCTAAGAGAACGCGCAATGCTAATTTAAATATCACCCTGTGGACCGATTTTGCAGGATAGTAGCAGCAAAATCGTCACGAAGATTGTGAACTTTTCATTAAAGTAGGAATCTACCTATCATAGAGCGCTATGCCGCGCGGTACGCTACCTTAACTTGTCATACAGATTTAAAAGTTGAGAGCCATCACAAAACCCTTTTTTTATTTAAGGGTTTAAACCAATGGCCGTATCAAGCTACCTTCCGGCCGGTGATGAGCGCTGCTTAAGTCAAATCCGCGGTCAAAAAGAGCCTGGCCAGCATCAGTACTGCTCGTCTCTGATGCCCCGCGTGGCAGCCAGCCAGATCGAAATTGGTATAATACATTTTACCCGGGCCAGCACCGCGCGCGGCAAGGAGTCATTGTCCGTGCCGTTATTGCCTCGCTGTAAATAACACTTGTCAAGATAATATTTATCATTTGTATAACAATTGTCGCGACAATACGGCAGTAGCAAAACTTATCCGAATACAGCCGCCTTAAAGTTAACTTATCTTAAATTAACCGGACAATCCGTTTTTGCCTGTGCCCGTACGCCGCTTACTTTGCATTATCATGACAAAATAAACAAAGTGTTTTTTTTGATATAGATATTACCTATCACAGCATAATAACCCTTTACTCGCCGCACAGCCTGGGCATAACCACCATAAAACATTGTCAATTTGCCCAACGTTGATTAAGTAAAAAAAGCATATCGTTATTTAGCTAATAGTAACCATGATTAATAATATGCTTATTATTTAACTCCAGGCTCCCGCACCAGGCTCGCCGAGAGCCGGTCCAACAGCATGGCCATCAGCACCACCGCCATGCCGCTTTGCAGCCCCTGGCCGATGTCCAGCTGCTGGATGCTGGTCAATATATCGTTGCCAAGACCGCCGGCGCCGACCATGGAGGCGATAATCACCATCGACATCGCCATCATGATGGTTTGGTTTACCCCGGCCATAATGGCCGGCAGCGCATTGGGCAACTGTACCTTCCATAATAGCTGCCGGCGGGTGCAGCCAAACGCCAGGCCGGCTTCCACCAGGCTTTTGTCCACCTGACGGATGCCCAAATCGGTTAAGCGGACCACCGGCGGCATGGCGAACAGTACGGTGGCGAAAATGCCCGGCGGACGGCCGAGGCCAAACAGGATCGTGGCGGGGATCAGGTAGACGAAGGCGGGCATGGTTTGCATAAAGTCCAGCATCGGCCTGACAAGCTGGCCCGCCCGGTGCCGCCGGGCTATCATAATCCCCAGGGGAATGCCGGCGAGCAGGCTGAATAACGTTGACGCCAGGGTGAGCGCAAGCGTGACCACGGCATGTTCGCTGTAGCCGCTATAAATGATATACAGCATCGCCAGGGCGCTGAACACGGCGAACCCCTTGCCGACGCGCCACAGGCTCAATCCCACCGCAATCACGGCCAACCCCCAGGGCGAAAGCCAGCCCAGGCCCAGCTCAAGGGCGCCGGCAACCGTGTCGATCACCTTGGCCACCGCGTCAAAAAATCCGCCGCAGTGTTCCAGCAGGTAACGCACGCCCGCGTCGATCTGCGCGCTGAAATCAACCGTTCCGGTCATGGGCGGGACTCCCGGTGCGCGGGTGACTGGCCGCTGAACGCGCCGGCATAATCTTCGGCCAGGACGAAACGCGATGTATCGACGCCGGAGAAAAAACGGCGCACGTAGGCGTTTGCCGGCGCATTGACGATTTGCTCGGCGGTGCCGATCTGGATGACCCGGCCCTGCTGCATAATGGCAATGCGGCTGCCGATACGCAGCGCCTCCTCGATATCGTGAGTGACAAAAATGACCGTTCGCCGCTGGCCGGCCTGCAGGCGCAGCAGCAGTTCCTGCATTTCGCGGCGGTTGATGGGATCGAGCGCGGAAAACGCCTCGTCCATCAACAGCAGCGTGGGATTGACCACCAGCGCGCGCGCCAGGCCGACCCGCTGCTGCATGCCGCCGGACAGCTGATGCGGCAGTTGTCCCGCCACCTGCGCCAGCCCCACCTGCGCCAATACCGCCAGCGCCTGCTTATGGCGCTGCGCCGTGCCGACACCGGCCAGCTCCAGCCCGAAGGCGGCGTTATCCAATACGCTGCGTCTCGGCAGCAGGGCGAAAGACTGGAACACCATGCCCATTTCATGCCGGCGCAGCTGGATAAGCGCGGTTGCCGATAGCCCCGATAGCGGTTGTCCGCTGAAAAACACCTCGCCGGCGCTGGGTGTTATCAGGCGATTGAGGGTACGCAGAAGGGTGGATTTGCCGGAGCCGGATAAGCCGACGATGACAAAGATCTCGCCGCGATAAATATCCAGCGAAATATTGTTTAACGCCACCGAGCAGCCAAATTGGGTAAATATGTCGGCAGGGTCCATGCCCTGTTGCAAACGCGACAGGGCATGCCGGTCGCCGTCGCCGAATATTTTATACAGCCCGTCAATTTTTATTAGCGTTTCATTCATCAGATTTTATTTTTTTGCCATGTCCCAACCATAAGCACAGGCTATAAGAAAAAAGAACGGCGCAATAAAATATTATCGTCTGAGTTATAACTAAATGGTTTAAACCAATTGACCGTAATGGGCGTTATTTTCCTCATGCTGTTTAAAACTGAACGATTCACGGATTAACCATTTTTTAACTTTCTGGTAAAGCAGGCGATTATTTCCCCGCTCCGGCTGAATTAAATAATAACCGCGCCCGGTTTTTAATTGCGGCCCGCAGACGATCAGTTCGCCGCTATCCAGGAATTGATCCACCAGCGGCTTCCAGCCCAGCGCCACGCCCTGGCTTTTCAGCGCCGCCTGGATGACCAGCGAATAGGCGTTGAAGGTCAGGGAGGTCACGCCGTCGTCCGGCTCCACGCCCTGGCCGCGAAACCAATCCTGCCAGCTCAGCCAGCGCCGGGGCAGGGTATCGGGCAGGTTGAGCAGCGCCAGCGCCAGCAGGTCCCGGGCCGCAGTCGGCCTGCCGAACTGCTGGAAAAACAGTGGGCTGCATACCGGCACCACCAGTTCGGGAAACAGCATATCGCTGTGGCAGCCGGGGATCTGGCCGTCGCCAAACGAGATGCCCAGATGGGCGCTGCTGTCGCGCAGGGAGAACTCGTTGGGCGAGGTGGATATCTGCACATCGACATTGGGGATCAGCTGTTGCAACTGGTCCAGGCGCGGCAGCAGCCAGTAGCTGGCAAAACCCATATCCGTATCGATGCGCAGCACATCCCGTTGTTTTTTCAGCTGTATTTTTTCTATTTGCTGACTGATCTCCTGCAGGCTGGCGCGTACGATCTGGTAAAGCTGCTCCCCGGTGTCGGTCAGGGCCACGCCGCGGTGGCGCCGTTCGAACAGCGTGGCGCCTAATTGATTTTCCAATAAATTGATGCGCTGGCTCACCGCCGGCTGTGACGAACCTAATTCCTTCGAGGCGGCGGTAAAATTAAGATGACGCGCCGCCGCTTCAAAAACAGTCAGCGCCTGTAACGGCGGCAGCCGGAAATTGTTTGCCATAACGTCCCCTTATAGACCGATAAGAAATTAACCGGTTCACAGCAAAATATATTTGTGCGATAAAAATAACATTGAGCTGTAAATTTATTTAAAGCGAAATTTAACTATGCTTAGCAAAAAACCGAATATTGTTATTCTTATGGCCGATCAGCTTGCCGCCGGCGCGCTTTCCGCTTATGGAAATAATGTCAGCAAAACGCCAAATATAGACAGACTGGCGCGCGAAGGCGTGGTATTTACCTCCGCGTATTGCAATAGTCCATTATGCGCGCCATCGCGCGCGTCGCTGATGACCGGCCAGTTAATTTCCCGTAACGGCGTATACGATAATGCGGCGGAATTTCGCGCCGAGAGTCCGACATTCTGCCATTATCTGCGGCAGGAAGGCTATCGCACCTACCTGGCCGGCAAAATGCATTTTTGCGGGCCGGATCAGTTGCACGGGTTTGACGAACGGCTGACCACCGATATCTACCCGGCGGATTTCGGCTGGACGCCGGACTGGCGTCATCCTGAACGCCGGCTGGACTGGTATCACAATATGAGTTCGGTACTGGACGCGGGAGAATGTATCCGCACCAACCAGCTGGATTTTGACGACGAGGCCCTGTTCCACACCCGGCAAAAGCTGTTTGATTTGGCCAGGCGGGACGACGGGCGGCCCTTCCTGCTGATGATGTCGCTCACGCATCCCCACGATCCCTTCGCCATCCCGCGCCGTTACCTGGATCGCTATCGCCCCCAGGATATCGACCTGCCCAGGGTGGCGGCGGGGGACGCGCCGCCGGACGCGCATTCGCAGCGGCTGCGCGCCATGTATCAGCTGACCGACGGGCTGCTGGATGATGACCACATCCGCCGGGCGCGCCATGCCTATTACGGCGCCCTGGCCTATGTCGACGATCGCTTCGGCGAGGTGCGCGACACCCTGGATGCCACCGGCCTGGCCGACGACACCATTATCATCCTTATCTCCGATCATGGCGAAATGCTCGGCGAGCGCGGCCTGTGGTACAAAATGAGTTTTTTTGAAGGCGCGTCGCGCGTGCCGATGATCATCCACGCCCCCGGCCGCTTTGCGCCCCGGCGCGTTGAGCAGAATGTGTCGCTGGCCGACCTGCTTCCGACATTGCGCGAGCTGGCCCATGGCCGGCCGCTGACGGAAGAGGAGCAGGCCGCGCCTCTGGACGGCCGCAGCCTGGCGCCGCATCTGCGCGGCGAAGCGGGACCGGACGGGGTTTACGGCGAATATCTGGCGGAGGGCGCGCTGGCGCCGATGGTGATGATCCGGCGCGGACCGTGGAAATTCATCGCCTCCCTGGGGGAACCCGATCAGCTCTACAATTTGCGCCAGGATCCCCTGGAACTGGCCAATCTGGCGTTATCGCCGGCGTTTGCGCCGCAGCTGCGGCAGTTTCAGCAGGAAGCACAGGCGCGCTGGAACCTTCCCGATCTGAACCAGCGGATCTTAAGCAGCCAGCGCGCCAGGCTGTTCCTGACCGGGGCGCTGGGGCGGGACGGCGCGCCCGACTGGGATTATCAGCCCTGGCAGGACGCCAGCCACCGGTTTATCCGTAACCACCAATCCCTGGACGAGCAGGAGGCGCTGGCGCGCTATCCGCGCCCGCCTTCAACGCTCTGATACTGTTACCTGTGAGGAAGATTATGCGCGTGCACGCCGCTGTTGTTGCCTTGGGGCTATCGCTTGCGATGGGCCTGCCGATCCCAACCCGCGCCGCCGGGGAGGCCGATTGTCAAACGGTGAATATGTCCGATCCCGGCTGGTCCGATATCGCCGCCACCAACGCGGTCGCCGGGGTCCTGCTGCAGGGCCTGGGCTATCGCCAGCAGGTGCAGAATCTCTCGGTGGCCCTGGCTTACCAGGGCTTGAAGACCGGGCAACTGGACGTGTTCCTCGGCAACTGGATGCCGGCGCAGCAGCCGGTGATTGAAAAATACACCCGCGACGGCGCGGTCAAGGTGGTGGGCGCCAACCTGGCCAGCGCTAAATTTACCCTGGCGGTGCCGGACTATGTGGCGCAGGCCGGGGTAAAGGATTTTGCCGACCTGGAAAAATATGCCGACCGGTTCGATCATAAAATTTATGGTATTGCCCCCGGCGCGCCCGCCAACCAGAACATTAAGAACATGCTGGATAAGCATGATTTCAACCTGACCGGCTGGACGCTGGTGGAATCAAGCGAAAGCGGCATGCTGGCCCAGGTCGGGCGCGCGGTGGGCAAGCAGCAGTGGATAGTGTTCCTCGGCTGGGAGCCGCATGCCATGAATACCCACTATAAGCTGACCTATCTGAGCGGCGGCGATCGTTATTTCGGGCCGAATTACGGCAGCGCCACCGTGAATACCGTCACGCGTAAGGATTTTGCCGCCCAATGCCCCAATACCGGCCGGCTGTTTACTCAATTGACGTTTAACGTCGATTTGGAAAACCGGATAATCAAACGGGTGCTGGATGATAAGCAGACCGCCAATGAGGCGGCCGCGGCGGAGCTTAAGCAGCATCCCGAACTGCTGGAACGCTGGCTGGACGGCGTTACCACACGCCAGGGTCAGCCGGGGCTCGCCGCGGTGCGCCAAGCGCTGCAGCTCTAGCCGGCGGCGCTCAGGACCGCCCGCGCCCCAGTGCGCGGGCGGTTGTGCTTACCGCGGTTATTCGTCGAAGGGTTCCCCCAGCGTCAGCATCAGCCGGTTGGCCCAGGCGAAAAACGCGGTGGCCTGCACCAGATCCAGCAGCGCCAAATCGCTTAATCCCAATTCGCGCAGCCGCGCCAGCTGTTGCTCCCCCGCCACGGCCGGGGTGGCGGACAGGGCGGCGGCGAAATCAATTATTGCCTGCCAGCGCGGCGACTGGCCGCTGCTGAGCACCGAACCCGGCGGGGTGTCCAGCAGCCGCTGTATGTCGTCCGGCTGCTTGGACAGCTGCCCGGCCTTGCGGGCGTGTACCGAGGCGCAATAGATGCAGCCGTTGACTTTGCTGGCCACCGCCGCGGCCAGCTCCCGCTCTTTACGCGCCAGGCCGCCGGAAGTATAAAAAATGCCTTTGTCGGTCAGCGTTCGCTGTTCAAGCACCGGCAGGTTGCGCCCCAGCAGCCGGAAATAGTCGGAGTCGGCATGGCCGTTGTTCACCAGCACACTTTGCTGCTGGGGGGTGAATTCGGTTAATTTTTTGGCGGCGAGCCAGGGCTCCCAGCCCAGCTCCCGCTGGGTAAACGCCAGGGGAGCGGTACGCCCGCCGCGGGTGGTGCCCCCGGTACGCCAGCGTCCCGCCGGCGCCGCCTGATCCGACGGCGTATCCACCGGCCGCTGGTTTATCAGCCGGTAGCCGCGCAGCAGACGGCTTTGGAAACTGACAAACGCGACCAGCTGCGACAAGGTCACGATGGCGTCAAGGGACCACCCCGCCCGCCGCAAATCCGCCAGATGTTCCGCGGCGGCGGCGGCGGGACGATGGCTGAGCAACTGGGCATGGACCAGCGCCGCCTCAAGCCTGGCGCTGCCGGCGGCCGGCGCGGCCTGCCGGAGCGCATAAAAGTCGGCCAGGCGGCTGTCGCCATGCCATAACGCGACCTGCCGCGCGACCTCCAGCCGCTCCGGCAGGGAAAAATCAATGCCGTCGCCGGCGGTGAACAGCGCCTGGTAACTGCCCTGAATATGACGGGTCGCCGCGTCGCGGGTAATACGCGCCGCCGCCAGGGGGGAATCCGGCGCAATCTCCGCCAGGTGGTCGAGTATATCCTCGTTTGCCAGGGTATCGGTCATAGCCTCTCCTGTGAAGAACATGTGGGGGTGCGGTAATCCGGCGCCTCGGCGCTGCGTTGCGCCGAGGGTGTCCAGCCCAGTCCGGGCGCCACCTCCTGGGCGATAAGCTCCAGCGAGCGCAAAATGTCAGCATGGGGCGGGTCGATGGAGTGGACCTGGAAAGCCAAATCGGTCACCCGCGCCAGGGCGGTATCCTGCCGCAGCGTCGCCAATACCCGATCGGGGGTGCCGAGATGGACGTCAAAGGCGGCGATAAGATCATCCAGGCGATCGCCCCGCGGGGACTGTCCGGCGGCGCGGGCGTTTTCCGCCTGGCGGCGCAGCCCTTTTTCCGCCAACCGGCGCGCCAGGTCGCCGTCGTCGGCGGCAAACGCGGTGCGGGAACCAAGGATGCGCGGCGCGACGCCGTCGGGCAAGGCGTCCAGATAAGCGTCGATAATGGGATTCTGGATGGCATCCAGCGGCATGTCGGGCGTATGTTCGGGACGGGGCTGGGTGCGCGAGAGCATCAGGCCGTCGCCGGCGGCGCCGGCGCGGGCGCCGCCGTCAACTGAAAACGTCGCCTGCCATACCCTTCCCGCCAGGTGCGGGGCGGCCGGATACAGCCGGTTGCCGCCGGCACCGATCTCCTCCCCGCGCCAGGCCGCCAGCAGGATGGCCAGGTTGGCGCCGAAAGCGGCGCCGCGCTCGCTGCTTTGCAGGCCGAACGGCGGAAAAGAAGACGGCGTGCCGCCGGAGCCCAGGCCGATCTCCAGGCGTCCGTCCGCCAGGAGATCCAGCACCGCGGTATCTTCCGCCACCCGCAGCGCCAGCTCCATCGGCAGGGTGATGACGCCGGTGCCCAGGCGGATACGGCGCGTTAACGCCGCCACGTGCGCCAGAAATACCAGCGGCGCGGGCAGGCCGCCCTCGGCTTCATGAAAGTGATGTTGGGCCACCCAGGCGGTGTCGAAACCAAGGGTTTCGGCATGCGCAATCTGCTCGGTCGCCAGACGATACCGTTGCCGTGGATTAACCTCATCCAGCAGCCGGGTAAAAAAACCTAATCGTTTACCGCTGATAGTGCTATTGCTCATAAGGTATCCCCTGGTTGCAGCCGTACGACGTCATGATCAGGTCGCCGGCCGGGTATGGCATTGATCAATTCCCGGGTGTACGCGTCGCCGGGCTGGCTGAAGATGCGCCCAACGGCGCCGGCATCCACCTGGCGGCCTTTGTACAGCACGGAAACGCTATGGGAAATCTGGCGCACGATGGCGAGATCGTGGGAGATGAATAAATACGTCAGGCCCAACTGCTGCTGTAATTCCTGCAGCAGCGCCAGGATCTGCGCCTGTACCGTCACATCCAGCGCCGAGGTGGCCTCGTCGAGGACCAGGATGCGCGGCCGCAGGATCAGCGCGCGGGCAATGGCCACGCGCTGGCGCTGGCCGCCGGACAGTTCGCGCGCTTTACGATCCAGCAGCGCCGGCGGCAGGGCGACGCGTTCGGCCATCTCCTCCACCCGCCGGCGGCGTTCGCTTGTGCTCAGCGGGTCGAAATTGCGCAGCGGTTCTTCTATAACGTTAAACAGACGCTGCGACGGATCAAGGGAACCGAAGGGGTTCTGGTAGACCAGCTGGATTTTCTGGCGTAACCGGCGCAGGGGCTCTCCCCGCAGTCCGGTAATCTCGGTGCCGTCGACAAACGCCCGCCCGGCGTCCGGCCGCTGGAAACCCAGCAGGATACGCGCCAGCGTGGTCTTGCCCGAACCCGATTCACCCACCAGCGCGTGGGTGGTGCCCTGCGCCACGGTAAACGACACCTGGTCCACCGCGCGCAGGGGCGCCGCGTTCTTGCCGCCCAGCGCAAAGGTTTTGCCGATATTCTCGACCACGATCGCCATCGGCGCGGCGTCCTGCCGGGGCAGGGGGGGACGGGCGCGCGCCGACAGCGCCGGGGCATCGTTAAACAGCTGGCGGGTATAGTCGTTTTTGGGCGCGCGCAGCACCTCCGCGGCCGGCCCCTGCTCTTGTATCCGCCCATGGCGGAACACCAGCAGGCGATCGGCGCGCTCGGCCGCCACCGCCAGATCGTGGGTCACCAGCAGCACCGCGGTGCCGAATTCGCGCCTGAGCTCATCGATCAGGTCCAGGATACGTTTTTGCACCGTGACGTCCAGGGCGCTGGTGGGTTCGTCGGCGATAATCAGCGCCGGGCGCAGCGCTATGGCGATGGCGATCAACACCCGTTGTTTCATGCCGCCGGACAGTTCGTGAGGATACTGATGAACGCGCAGCTCGGGATGCGCCAGCCCGACGCGGGTTAACAGCGCGATGACCCGGGCATCGCGCGCCTTGCGTGGCATACGGCCGTGGATGGCGAGGATTTCCGCCACCTGGCTGCCGATGGTCTTGACCGGATTAAGGGAACTGGTCGGGTCCTGCGGGATCAGGCTGATGCGCGCCCCGCGCAGGGCGTCGAGGCGACGCTGCGGCCAGCGGGCGATGTCAACGCCGTTAAGGCGGATGCCGCCTTGTTCCAGCCGGCCGTTGTCCGCCAGCAGGCCGATAATCGCCTGGGCGATGGTGGTTTTGCCCGAGCCGGACTCGCCTACCAGGGCCACCACTTCGCCGGCGCGGATGCGAAACGAAACGTCATGCACCACGCGCCGACGTTGCCCCCCCGCCTCGTAGGCGATGCAGACCTCATCCAGCTCCAGCGCCGGCTCTGCGCTATCGCGCGCGGCGGCGGGCTTGCCGCCCAATCCGGGTAAAGCGTGCAGCAGGCTCATCAGCGGCTCCTGGCAAAAGACTGACTGATACGGTTGGCGGACAGCACCACCAGCACCACCACCACGCCGGGGAAAGTGGTCAGCCACCAGGCGGTGGAAATATAGTTACGTCCTTCGGCAATCAGCAGGCCCCATTCCGGCGTCGGCGGCGGCGTTCCGTACCCCAGGAAGCTCAGCGTGGAAATAGCCAGGATGGCGCTGCCGAACTGCAGGGCGGAAAACGCGATAACCGAGGTCAGGGAATTGGGCAGGATATGCCGCCACAGGACGGCGCCAAAGGTGCCGCCGCTGCCGTAGGCCGCCTCGACGTAATCGCTGTGGCGCACCCGCACCACCTCCGAGCGGGCGAGCCGGGTAAAGTTCGCCACCGAGGTGACGCCCACGGCGATCGCGGCATGCACGGTGCCGAAACCCAGCAGAATAATAATACTCAACGATAACAGCAGCCCCGGTATCGACAGCAGGACATCGATAAAACGCATGATCAGGCTTTCGGCGATGCCGCCGGTGGCGCCGGCCACGACGCCAAGCAGCGTGCCCAGCACCAGTCCCACCGTCACCGCCACCAGGGCGCCCGACAGCGAAAACGCCGCGCCGTAGACGATGCGGGCATAGAGATCGCGTCCCAACTGGTCGGTGCCGAGCCAATGATCGGCGCCCGGCGCCAGCCGCTGGGCGCCGGTTATGCCTTCGGTGCCGCTATAGGAGGTAAACAGCCCCGGCGCTATCGCCCAGCAGAGCACGACGGCAATCACCAGCCAGGACAACAGCAGGCCGGGGCGCACTACGGGCAAAGGCCGCCGGCCACGGCGCGCCGGGGCGCCGGCGCCGGCCGATGGCGGCGGCGCGGCGGGGGCCGGCGCGGGGGTATTTAAGGGCAAGCTGCTCATGGCGCGGCCTCCGTCTTGGTGTTCACCCGGGGATCGAGCAGCGGATAAACTAAATCCACCGCCAGGTTAATGGCGACAAAGGCCGCGCTGGAAATCAGCACCAGCGCCTGCAACACCGCCACATCCTGGTTATTGACCGCCTGCAGGGTAAGCTGGCCCAGGCCGCCGCGGCCGAATACCGTTTCGGTTATCAGGGCGCCGGCAATCAGTTCGCCCAGCAATAGGCCGGCCATGGTCAGGGCCGGCAGGGCGGCGTTGCGCGCCACATGGCGCCACAGCACGCCGCCGCGGCTGCCGCCCTTGGCCCGCGCCACCGCCACGAAGGGCAGTGTTTGCACCTCGTCGATGTTGCGGGAAAGGATCTGCGCCAGCGGGGCGGCAATCGGCAGAGCCAGGGTGATAACCGGCAGGATCAGCCCCTGCCACTCGCCGGGATTGACGACCGGGATAAGCCTGAGCCGGAAGGAAAACAGCTGGATCAGGGCGATGCCCAGCCAAAAAGTGGGCACGGAGATAAACAACGAGGGCAGGGCGTGCAGCAGCGATCGCAGCCAGGGGAACGTCGTCAGGCTCGACAGAAACGCTATGCCGAGCGCCAGGGTCGCCGCCACCAGGAAACCGGCGGTCGCCAGGCGCAGCGTGGGGGGCAGATTGGCGGCCAGCAGTTGCGTTACCGGCACGCCGGCCTGCACCGAGTACCCCAGATCGCCGCGCAGCACATTGCCCGCCGCGTGCAGATACTGTTGCCATAAGGACACATCGGCGCCGTACGCGGCGCGCATATCCGCGATTTGCGCCGCGCTCAGGCCCATATCCGGATCCTGGAATTTTATCAGGACGGCATCCCCCGGCAGCACCTGCAATAAGATAAAAGAAACGGTGAAGGCCGCCCAAAGCACCAGCAGCGCCTGTCCGATACGTGCGGAAAAATAACGGTTCATTCTGGCCTCCTGGGCGTTAGGGCCGCCGGCGCGGTTTAGTGTTTTTCCAGCCAAGCGCCGTAAAACGACGGGCGTCCCACCGCCTCGAAGCTGACGCCTTTCAGATAGGGCGCGCCGGCAAAGACCTGCGGCTCTTCAAAAATCGGGATAACATAGGCCTGTTCGAGCAGATAACGTTGGGCATCGCCCGCCAGACGCAGCCGTTTTTGCCCGTCCACTTCCGCTGAGATGGCCACCAGCAGCGCGTTAAGCTTATCGTCGCTAAAGGTGTTCACCTTGCTGCTCAGACCGCCTTTTTGCAGCAGGGCGTCACGGTTGGTGGGGTAAAACTCGCTTTTAATCACATCCGGATCGGCGCGGCCGACTTCCACCACGTTGACCGGGGTTTTCAGCGGGTCCAGACTGTCCGCCGTCTTGCTGCCGGCATCGCCGGCCAGGATATTCAGCCGCGCCCCCACCTGTTTCCACTGCTGCGCCACCAGTTGCAGGACTTCTTTATTTTGCGGCTGCGGCGGCGATTCATAGATGGTCAGCGCCAGCGGCCGGCCATCTTTCTGGCGCACGCCGTCCGCGCCCGGCGCCCAGCCGGCCTCATCAAGCAGTTTTTTCGCCTGCTGCGGGTCAAAGGCCAGTTGGTCCGCCAGGTTAACGTAGCCGGCCGCCGTGGCGGCTATCACCGACGTCGCCTGGGGATAGTGCGGCGAAAACAGGGTTTCGACGATCTGTTTGCTGTTGGTGGCGCGCAGCAGAGCCTGGCGGACCCGCACATCGGCCACCAGGGGGTTATCCGGCCGGAAGGAAATGCCGTCGTTGACGCCGCGCGTCGGCGCGGCGTACAGGTTAAACTGCTGTTCGGCGACCTGTTTCTCGTCGTAGGCCTGGACCTGGCGGATGAAATCCGCCTGGCCGGCCAGCAGCGCGCCGATGCGCACGCTGTCTTCCGGCGTTATCAGGTATTTGATGCCGTCAAGATTGGCCCGCCCCTGCTGCGCCAGATTTTTCGGTCCCCAGCGGTAATCCGGCCGCGCGGCCAGATCCACCTCGCGGCCCAGGGTTTCCCCGCTGACCACAAACGGCCCGGAGCCGATGATATGGCGGGCGTCGCCCAGGGCATCGAAGTTTTGCGCCAGCGTGCCGAGCGATACCAGCCCCGATCCGATGGTGGCGGTGCCCTGCAGGAAACCGGGCGATGATTTTTTAAAGATGAATTTCACCGTCAGCGGGTCAATCACTTCGCTGTGATCGTAGTTGTTGATAACTTCCGACACCGGCAAGTGATGTTCTTTATTGCCCAGGCCAAAGGTATCGAAGTTTTTCGCTACCGCGTTGGCGTCAAGAGGCGTGCCGTCCGAGAAGGTGACGCCGGGGCGGATTTTAAAGGTGTACTGCGTTTTATCGTCGTTGGTGGTCCAGGATTCGGCGATCCAGGGCTCAATGGCCAGCGTTTGCGGATTTTGATAGGTCAGCTTATCGGTAATCTGGTTCAAAATGCCGCCGTTGGGATAAAAACCGCCGGCCGGCGGGTAAAGATTGGTGTGCGCCTGCTGCTCCAGATAAATCAGCGTGCCGCCCTGTACCGGGGTGGCGGCGCTGGTTGTCTCTGCGGCCGCCGCGGCGGCGAGGCTGAGCAGCGCCAGCGTCAGGCCCGTGACGCGCAAATGTTTGAAGCCATTAAAACCAGGATGCTTGTTGTTGGAACGGTTTTTTTTCTGCATGACGAACCCTCAGGCGAAACATGGGAGCCAATATCGGGTAAATACCGCGCCAGCAGAACAGATATATTCAAATATCCATTGCCGGAAAAAGCATAACCAAATAACAATCCTGGCTAACTTTATAATAAATACAGCTAAGCGATCCCTGGCCTTTAATAAACGCGTTATAAACCGGCGTTCGCCAAATAGATAGAAGAATAAAATATATCTCATATTTTATTGTTTCTTCTGCCGCGACGAAGCTTCCCCTACTATCCCGAACATTATTAGCATCTCAAATAATGATTAAAAAATAATCAGTGAAATTAATCATCAGCTTAACGCAGTCCCGGCAGGGGTAATAAGGATCGACGGGTTATGATCGTGCTGACGAACGTGAGCAAGATATTCGACGGTGATAAAACGCCGATCGTGGCGGTGGATAATGTCAGTCTGCGCGTAGGGCGCGGCCAGATTTACGGTATTGTCGGCTACAGCGGCGCGGGCAAAAGCACGCTGGTGCGCCTGCTGAACGGGCTGGAAAAACCCAGCGCCGGCGAGGTATGGGTGGCCGGCCAGGATATCGCCCGCGCCGGCGGTGAACAGCTGCGCCAGGCGCGGCTGAAAATCAGCATGATTTTCCAGCATTTTAACCTGCTGTGGTCGCGCACGGTCAGGGACAATATCGCTTTTTCCATGCAGATAGCCGGCGCGTCCAAAGCCGCCATCACCGCGCGGGTGGCGGAACTGGTGGCGCTGGTGGGGCTAGAGGGCCGGGAAAACGCCTATCCCTCGCAGCTCAGCGGCGGGCAAAAACAACGGGTGGGCATCGCCCGGGCGCTGGCCAACAACCCCGAGGTGCTGCTGTGCGACGAGGCCACTTCGGCGCTGGATCCGCAGACCACCGACAGCATTCTGGATTTGCTGCTCGACATTAACCGCAAGCTTACTCTCACCATCGTATTGATTACCCATGAGATGCATGTCGTGCGCAAAATCTGCGGGCGGGTGGCGGTGATGGAGGCGGGGCGCGTGGTGGAGGAAGGGGAGGTGCTAGAAGTGTTTACCCATCCCCGGCAGGAGATCACCCGGCAATTTGTCAGGCAGGTCAGCCAGTATCAGGAGATTGAACAGGGCTTTAACCCGCTGCTGGTGCAAAACCTGCCCGGCGCCATCCTAAAGCTGACCTTTGTCGGTCTGAGCACCCATCAGCCGGTGGTGGCGGAGCTGACGCTGCGTTATCAGCTGCCGTTTAATATCCTGCACGGCAAGATGACGCATACCGCCAACGGCGTGTTCGGCGAGCTGTGGCTGCATGTGGCGGCCGATGAGGCGCTGCTGGCCGCTATCCTGGCCGATTTGGCCCGCCACGGCATCGCCACCGAGGTGGTAAAACATGCTTGAGTCCCTGTTTCCCCATCTGCGCATTGACCAGCTTTGGGCGGCAACCGCGGATACGCTCTATATGACCGCATTGGCCGGCCTGGCGACCTTTGCCCTGGGCATCGCCCTTGGGCTGGCGCTGTTCCTCACCGCCCGCGGCGGCCTGTTTGCCCATCGCATTGTGTATGGCGCGATCTCGGTGCTGGTGAATGTGTTCCGTTCCATTCCCTTCATTATATTAATCGTGCTGCTGATCCCGTTTACCAAAATCCTGATCGGCACCATCCTGGGCGCCAACGCGGCGCTGCCGGCCCTGATCGTCGGCGCCGCGCCGTTTTACGCCCGCCTGGTGGAGATCGGACTGCGCGAAGTGGATAAAGGCGTGATCGAGGCGTCCCGCGCCATGGGCGCGCGCCCCGCCACCCTGATCTTGCGCGTGTTATTGCCGGAGTCCTCGCCCGCCCTGGTGTCGGGCATCACCGTCACCCTGATAGCGCTGGTCAGCTACAGCGCCATGGCCGGGGTGATCGGCGCCGGCGGGCTGGGCAACCTGGCCTATCTGGAAGGATTCCAACGCAACCATAACGATGTCACGCTGGTGGCGACCGTGATGATTCTTATCATCGTGTTTGTTATCCAGCTGCTTGGCGACGTCATTACCTCACTGCTTGATAAACGTTAAACAGACCGGGATACCACATTATGAAAAAAAGCCTGACACTTATAGCCGCCGCCACCCTGACCGTCCTTAGCCTGTCGGCTCAGGCCCGGGCGGATACCCTCACCGTCGGCGCTTCCAACGTGCCGCACGCCGAGATCCTTGAGCAGGCCAAACCCATCCTGGCCAAACAGGGCATCGACCTTGAAATCAAACCCTTCCAGGACTACATCCTGCCCAACACCGCGCTGGCGAGCGGCGATATCGACGCCAACTACTTCCAGCATGTGCCGTACCTGAACAGCGTGCTCAAGGATCACGCCGGCGACAAGACCTATGATTTCGTCAGCGCGGGGGCCATCCATATCGAGCCCATCGGCATTTACTCGAAGAAATATAAAAGCCTGAAGGCGCTGCCGCAAAACGGCAAGGTGATCATGCGCGATTCGGTGGCGGAAGAAGGCCGCATCCTGTCGATTTTTGAACGCGAGGGCGTGATTAAACTGAAACCCGGCGTCAGCAAGGTGGACGCGCGCATTACCGATATCACCGACAATCCGAAGCATCTCCAGTTTCTGCCGAATATCGAAGGATCCCTGTTGCCGCAGATGTATAACAATAACGAGGGCGACGCGGTGGTCATCAACGCCAACTACGCCATCGACGCCGGGCTTAACCCGGTTAAAGATCCCATCGCGGTGGAAAGCGGCGAAAATAACCCCTATGCCAATATTATCACCGTCCATCGCGGCGATGAAAATAAGCCGGATATAAAAGCCCTGGTCAAGGTACTGCATTCCAAGGCCATTCAGGATTGGATCCGCGAAAAATATAAAGGCGCGGTAATCCCGGTTAATAATTAATAACACGTGTACAGGGCCGGTAAACCGGCCCTGTGGCGTTACCAGCCCTTTACCGCGTCGCCGTGATAGATTTTATCCGCCGCCGCGGCCACTTCATCGGTTTGATACGCTTTCACCAGGTTTTTTATCTTATCGCTATCCTTATTGTCTTCCCGGGCCACGATCAGGTTGACGTAGGGAGAATCCTTATCTTCAATGAACAGTCCGTCCTTATGGGGGGACAGGCCGATTTGCGTGGAATAGTTGGTATTGATGATGGCCGCGTCGACCTTGCCGTCGTCAAGCGTGCGCGGCAGCTGCGCCGCCTCGATTTCGACAATTTTCAGGTGCTTCGGGTTGGCGGTAATATCAAGCGAGGTCGGCAGCAGTCCGGTGCCTTCCCTGAGTGTGATCAGCCCGTTTTTCTGCAGCAGCAGCAGCGATCGTCCCAAATTGGTCGGATCGTTGGGGATGGCAATTTGCGCGCCGTCCGGCAACTGGCCGATGGCGTGGATTTTGCGCGAATAGCCGGCGATGGGGTAGACAAACGTTTTGCCGACCGCCGCCAGCTTATAGCCGCGCTCCTTGATTTGCTGATCCAGGTAAGGGCCGTGCTGGAAGGCATTGGCGTCGATATCCTTGGTGTTCAACGCTTCGTTCGGCAGCACATAATCGGTGAATGTCACCACCTCCACGTCCAGGTTGTACTTATCCTTCGCCACTTTTTTTACCGCGTCCCACAGCGGCTGGTCGATGCCCGCGCTGATGCCTACCTTGATATGGCCGGGGTTTTTATCCGCATTATCGCATGCGCTTAACAATAGAGGGATGGCCATCATGCCGGCAAGGGCGATGGTTTTATAGGTGAGTGTCATGTTACCGCGACTCCAGAATAGGTCAATGGCCGGAGAATTATCCGGCTGGGTTGAAGGTGTGGGCAAATCCGGCGGTCAGCCCTGGGGCATGCGCTTTTATTAAAGGTTACAGCAAATGACAGGGGTAATATATTGCTGAAAGTGCATTAATAAATGATGAATTGTTCTGAGCATTATTGTCGATTAAGAAATAAGAAAATCGTATATAATCAATAAGTAACTATTTTTCCTGACGTTAAGTGAGATAATACTCACAGAACTATAATTTTTACTTTAATTAATAAAACTGCAACAGTATTTGGCCCATAATGTTAACACGACTCCCCGCGCTCAGGTGCCCCCATGGTTCAGTTACCGGTTCATTCCGCCGTTCGTTTTTACCCCCAGCGCCTTGCCGGCGCCCCGGCGCCGGACGGTGTGTTAAGCGAGCGCTTTTTGCGCCAGACCGTGCTGAACAAAAGCAAACCGGCGATTATTACGCTGGACCGCATCCTGAGCTATGGCGAACTGGCCCGCGATGCGCGCTCTCTGGCCGCGCATCTGCGCCGGCTGGGGGTAGGACATGAAACGCCGGTGGGGGTATTATTGGCGCCGGGCATCGAGCACATCACCGCCCAGGCGGCCGTTATCCTGGCCGGCGGCAGCGTGGTGCCGCTGGACGTGTCGCTGCCGGACGAACGGCTGGCCGCCATGCTGCGCCAGTGGCGGGTGCTTTTTACCCTGACCGATGCGCCTTGCCGGGAGCGGGCGCTGGACACCCGTTTGATCATTCTTGAGGATATCGCGGTGGGCGACGGTAACGATAGCGATTTTATGCCGCAGCCCACGTCCCTGCCGCAGCGCACCCACCTGCTGGTGACGGCGCAAACCGGGCGGCCCGCCAGCCGTGAGCTGGACGCGCACGGCCTTGTCGGCCAGGTCATCAATCGCCGGCACGTGCGGGTTAATCCCGACGATCGGGTAGGCTGCATCGCCGCTGCTACCGGTTGTGCCTATCAGCTCGAGGTCTGGGGGGCGTTGCTTAACGGCGCGGCGGCGGTGGTGCTGCCGCAGAATATCGTGCGCGATGCTTCCCGCTTAACGGCGGCGCTGGCGCAGTTCGCCATCAGTATCCTGTTTATTTCCGCCGCCTTGTTTAACCAGATGGCGCGCAGGTATCCGGATGCCTTTCGCGGCTTGCAGTACCTGCTGGTGGAAGGCGACGGCCTGGATGACGCCAGCCTTACCCGGGTCATGCAGCACGGGGCGCCGCGCCATGTATTAAACGGCCGGCCGGCTGCCGGCAACGCGGCGCGCTCCTTATATCACGAGATCCCCTTCGCCGGGGCGGCGGCGCATCGCGCACGGCCATCATAACGAACGCTGATCCCACAGCTGCTGCATTTGTGCCTCCATCGCCGCGGGATCACGCCTGAGGCTATCCCACACATCCCGGGCGCGCTTATCGGCCAGCACATGCTCCCGATCGTGGCGGATGCCCTCCAGGGTTTGTTCCGCCACCTGCGCGGGCGATACCTTGGCGGCGTCGATGCCCGCGGTCATATCGGTATCGATAAAGCCGGCATAGACGCCGATAACGCGCGTTCCTTGCGCCCGCAGCTGGATGCGCGCCGCATCCGTGACCGACAGCGCCGCATGTTTCGACGCGCCGTAGGTGGCGTTAAACGGCGAGGTGAACCAGCTCACCACGGAAAGCATATTGACCAGGGCGCCGCCGCCGTTTTGCGCCAGCACCGGCGCAAAGGCGGTCATCATCGCCAGCAGCCCGAAGACATTCACTTCCATTTCCCGGCGCATGGCGTCGCCGGAACCCGGGGCCAGTATCGGGCTTTGCCGCAGGATGCCGGCGTTGTTGACCAGGAGGGTCACATCCGCGCACGCAAGCGCCGCCGCGGCAACATCGGCCGGCGAGGTCACGTCCAGCTTCACCGGCGTGAGACGCGGATCGGTAATGGCGGCCGGATTGCGCGCCGCCGCGTAAACCTTGGCCGCGCCCGCGTTGAGCAGCGCCTCGGCATAGGCCTTGCCAAGCCCGCGGTTCGCGCCGGTCACCAGTGCGATACTGCCTTCTATCTGCATAATGTCTTCCTCCGCGTTTATCCCTGCATCAGCGTCAGCAGGGTGGTGATGATGATAATGCTGATAAATATCGACAGGGAACCGGTAAAACTGGATACCGAGCCCAGGGAACTGCACCGGGCGGTAAACATCGGCGACAGCGCGGATACCGGGGCAAATACCGCCACCGCCAGCACCTGGCGGATTTCAAGCGGCAGCGGGGTGCCATAATAAAACAGCGCGGCCAGGAGGGCGCCGGCGCCATAACGCAGCGCCAGCACCTTAGAGACGTTTTTCAGCTGCGACCGGTCAATATTGATTTCAAGCATCATGCCGATTATCAGCATGGCGATAAAAGGATTGGCGTTGCCGACGATAGACGTCAGTATGGTGACCTGGCTTGGCAGATGGTAGCCGCACAGGGCCGCCACCAGCAATAGCATATAGACGTCGAACGGAATAGAGGAAAATAAGCGCTTGAAGGTGTTTTTCAGGCCGGTATTAATACCGATGACATTGGACGCGGCGACATAACTGCCGCCGGTGCAGATAACCGAATTACCCGCGTCAAACAGGCAGGTGGCGACGATGCCCACCGGACCGAGGAAGCTTTGCACGTAAGGCAGGGTAAAACACCCGATATTGTAGCCGGGCGAATTGATCATATAAAATACTTTGGTGTCATTGTCGCGTTTGCGGGCAAGAAGATAGCCCGCCGCCAGCAGCAGGATATTACAGAGAAATCCAATCAGCACCAGAACCAGCAGGGAAGGGTCCACTTCAAAGCTGGCAAAGCCGGTAATGACCGCCGCGGGCAGCGTGAGGTTCATCATTATTTTCGATAAGGCGATGCTATCGGATCGCTGCAGCACGCCGTATTTTTTTAACAGATAACCGACCACGATAATAAAAAAGAACGAGAAGGCTTTAATGAGGACGTCAAGCATATCATGGCCCAGGCGACATAATGTATTCATCATACATTACCGGCTATAGCCATTACACCGTTTTATGACCGGACGCTATTTTGTTTTTGCCGTATGGGAAACAGCGTATATATCCCCGGTTTCCAGCACCGGACGGGAGAAACCGCGCCGGGCAAGGTTAAGCATGGCCAGGCCAAGGGTTTGCGTGGTCAGGATACGGCGGGGAAACAAAGGCCTAAACAAAGACATCACCGGCGTCAGCAGCAGGTAAAGCACGCGGTAGAGCGGCGTTTTCGACCGCGCGCCGTGTTTAGGCAGGATGATGCCGGGGCGAACAATATAGACCGCTTTCAGCGGCAGGCGTTGCAGGGCGTTTTCGGTGCCGCCGCGTACCCGCTGCCACATGGTGCGGCTTTTTTCCGCACTGTCGGCCCCCGCGCCCGAGAGATAGACAAAGGTCGCCGCCGGGCTTATCCGCGCCAGCGCCTGCGCGGCGGCAAGGGTCATATCATGGGTAATGGTCGCGTAGCGTTGTTCGTCCATGCCCACCGAGCTGACCCCCAGGCAAAAAAACCCGGCGTCGATACCGCCGAGCCGGTGCGCAATCGCGTCATACTGCAGCAGCTCGGTGTGGATCAGGGTTTGCAGTTTGGGATGTTCCACGCGCGGCGCCGAGCGCCCCACGGCGACGACCGCCGTCACGTCTTCAGCCAGCAGGCATTCCCGCAGTACGCCCTGGCCCACCATGCCGGTGGCGCCCCAGATCATCACTTTCATGGCTTCTCTCCGCGGGCGCGGGCGCGTTATTCGCCTTCCACGCCCTGGATGATAAACGTCCGGTAGGTCGCGCCGCGAAACCGGTGCGCCACCGCCTCCTGGTACTCGGGACTATCATACCAGGCTTCGGCCGCCTCGAAGGTGGGAAATTCCAGGATCACCGCGCCTTCCACCGCGCCGCCGTCGGTATGGCGCAAACGCCCGTACAGCGCCAGGGGAACGGGCTGATGGATAGCGGTGCTTTTCCCCGCCTTCTCGCCGTAGATTTTCATTTGCTCTGGATCATTTACCGCTTCACGTACCGCAACAAAATAGGCCGGCATAGTCGCTCCCGGGGTGTGAGGGGCAGGGGCGTCGCCGCCGCCGCCGGATAAAGGGGTATCCCGGCCGGACAGGCGTCCGGGCCGGGCTTATCGGTAAGGTGTTCGCCGGCCGTCAGCGCCAGCCGCCGGAGGCACTGATGCGTTCGCCGGTCAGCCAGGCGGCGGCGTCAGACACCAGGAACAGCGCGACGGCGGCAATATCCCCCGGCAGGCCGAACCGGCCCAGCGGCGTCTGCGCAATTAATTCTTTTTCAAAGTCGCTGCCCACTATGCCTAACCGGGCGGCGCCTTCGGTTGCCACGCCGCCCGGCGCGATGGCATTGACCCGGATGCCGCGTGCGCCCAGTTCCCGCGACAGGCCGACCGTCAGGGTATCAATCGCCCCTTTGGTCGCGGCATAAATAGCCGAGCCGGGGGTGGGGTGGGTGCTGATCGCCGAGGTAATGTTGATAACACTGCCGCCCTGGGGATTAAAATACTTTAGCGCTTCCCGCGTCGACAGGATAGTGCCGAGCACATTGATATTAAACTGGCGGTGGAACTCCGCCTCGGTCACCTCTTCAAGCGGTCCGAAGGCGAAGACCCCGGCGTTGTTTACCAGCACGTCCAGCGCGCCGTAGGCGTCCCTGGCGGCGCTGAACACGCGCTCGACATCCGCCGCGTTGCCCACGTCGCCCTGTACGGCAATCGCCTTGCCGCCGTCGGCGACGATCCCGGCGACCACTTTATCCGCATCCTCGCGGCTGGCGGCATAATTAACCACAACCGACGCGCCGGCGGCGGCAAAGCTTTTGGCGATAGCGGCGCCAATGCCCTTGGATGCGCCGGTGACGACGGCGACTTTACCTTGCAACTGACTCATAAGCAGACTCCGGAGGGTGGATAGGATAAAGTACGTTAGTTCGGAATTTATGAACTAGCTTAGTTCGTAAAGTATGAACTATTGGACACCTTGTCAACAATCTGCTATAAATTTTTTATGAGACCGATAATGCACCCCGCGCCTGAAGACATTACCGTAGAGGGGATTTTGCATGCCCTGTCCGATCCCCTGCGCGTTCATATCTTCGCCGAGATCGCCCGGGCCGGGTGCGCCCGGCCCTGTTCGGCGTTTCTTGCGTTCAGCGATCGCGCCGTGCCGAAATCCACCTTGTCCCAGCACTTCAAGATATTACGGGAAGCCGGCCTGATCCGCAGTGAACGCAAAGGGGTGGAAGTGCGCAATACGTCCCGGCTTGACGATCTGCAGGAACGCTTCGGCCCCCTGATCCAGGCCATCCTCACGTCCTACGCCGCGCAGTGCGCCAGAGAGCGCGACAATACGACTTCTGTTTAATAATTTTATTGCAGTATATGAATATATCCCGCCGATAATATAAGTAATATACAATCGTAACTCTTCTCGCCGGCACGTCCGCGCTAGTAAATCCGGGTAATGGATATTTATGTTATCGTTATAGATAAATATTATTAAATACGAAGGAGTTTTATGGTGAATTTTATACCGTCAAGTATCGCGTGCTTATTAAATAAAATTCCGACTGATGACATCACTGGAATGAATGCAAATCATAAGGGCGCTTGCAATAAAAAATTAAATAATATCGTTTTCGCCGCCAATGATAATAGCGTATTCGTCCCTGTGATCACAAATCAACGCCCGATGAATAGACGGGTGGCTTTAGTCTATGGTTTTGCTAATGTCCGTAATCTTGACAGCGGGGACGGCGTGACTCAATTTACCCTTGATCAGCTTAACCAGGCGCTGGGTATCACTACCGAGCAACTGGATTATCGTAAAATCAGGCAACTACGCCTGGGGGTTGCCATTAGCCGCCGCAGGGTGAGGCGTTTTACCGTATTAACGGGTATCGACGGCGCGACCGCCAAAATGTTGCTGATGTCATGGCGTGACTTTTTACGGGATAATTATGATTTTATATCCGTAAAATCTCGGTTGCTTGAGAAAATAGAAAAATGCCGGATCTTAGGGAGGAATTGCGAGTGCGCAAAAAACATATTGCTTAAAAACAGCCCTTCCAGGCCGCGCTTTGATGACGGGTTATGGCGGGATACCAGAGCGCTGGCGAGAAAATTTATACGGCGGGGCGATGTGGCGGGTTTTAAAGCCTTGCGCAGGCGCGGCGATAAAAACAGGCCTCATCTGGCGGGGGCGATAAAAACGATGCTATTAAGACGTATCATCAAGCTGGGGCTGGAGTGGAGCAATTATTATAAGATTATGGTTAATTTCGATGTGAATTTCCGGCACCAAACCGCCATGAAAATTGAAGGCCGTCAGGATGAGCCGTATTGGCCGCTGACGTATTCCGCCTATCGCTATTGCCAGCGGCAATTGCATGATCACGTGAGTATCCGAATCGTGCCCAGCGCTTACGCCGACACCACGCCGATCCTGCGGATGTGAGGGTAGGTCATGGGGAAACCGGGCGATCGCCCGGTTACATATTATATGTGCCGGTTTCCGCGCGCCGGCAACTATAATGGGCGCATGCGTCAACGGCCGAGCTCGGCCTTTGGCATAACCGGTATTATCAGCAAGATAAACATCATTGCCCCGGATGAGAAAAACCATGGAAAAACCGACTTCAGCCGCCACGCCCGACGCCGCGGACGCCGCGCCCGCAAAGATTGATCATCTGCGTTTCCACCGCCGTCACGCCCATTTGTCCGCGCCGTTCGGCAACGGCTGGTTTGCGCGTAAGGCGGAAGGTTTCGCCCGATTCTTCGGCACGCCGATGTTTTTAGGGGCGCAGACGCTGATCGTTATCGCCTGGGTATGCATCAATACCTTTGGTTTCGCCAAATTCGATATCTATCCGTTTATCCTGCTTAATCTGGCGTTCAGTCTGCAGTCGGCCTATGCCGCGCCGCTGATCCTGTTGGCCCAGACGCGCCAGGCGGAGCGGGACAAGGCGCATGCCGACGCGGATGCCCAGCATCGCGAGGCGCTGGCCGTCGCCAATGCCGAACGCCAGGAGCGGGCGGCGCAAACCTCGGCGCAAATCATGGTGCTGCTGCAGCAAAATACCGAGCTGACCACTCTGACCAAAAACCTGAGCGAGCGCATTGAGATGCTGGCCGCGGAATTGCACAAAAAACTGTTGCTGGATGCGCCAACACCCCAGGGGTGACGGATCGCCGCCCGTGGTTAACGACGGCTGCGATCAGTTGGCCGCATTGGCCGGCATCCTGCCCGCCAGAATACCCACCAGTCCGTCGCGCAGCAGCGACGCCATGCGCAGGCGCGTGGCAAGCGTGGCGCTGCCCAGATGCGGCAGGCCGAATACGTTGTCCATCTGCCGGTAGGCGGGATGGATATCGGGCTCGCCGGCGAAAACGTCCAGCCCGGCGGCGGCCACGTGGCCCGCGTTGAGCGCGGCGATCAGCGCGTTATCGTTGATAATGTCGCCGCGCGAAATATTCACCACCACCGCGCCCTTGGGCAGCTGCGCCAGCAAGGGGGCATCCACCACGCCCCGGGTTTCCGGGGCGGGCGGACAGGCTATGCAAAAGTAATCACTGTGCGCGGCGAGGTCGGCGAGGGAATCGTGATACACGGCGTGTTGTTCGGCCGCGGGCGGCAACCGGTGCCGGTTATGGTAATGAATTTCCATATCAAAACCGCGCGCGCGCCGGGCAATGGCCTGGCCGATGCGGCCCATGCCGAAGATCCCCAGGCGCTGGTTCCAGACATCCTTGCCCAACAGCTGGTCCGGCGCCCAGCCCGGCCAATCACCGCCTTTTAACAGACGCAGCCCTTCCAGCGCGCGGCGGCCCGCGCCCAACATCAGCAGCAGGGCGGTGTCGGCGCAGGATTCGCTCAGCACATCCGGCGTAAACAACACCTTGATGCCGCGCGCCTTGGCTGCCGCCAAATCGATATGGTTGGTCCCCACCGAATAGGTGCAGATAGCCTTGATGGAGCGCGGCAATTGTTCGATGGCCTGGCTGTCCAGCGGCATGGCCAGGGAAACCAATAACGCCTGCACGTCGGTCATGGCGGACAGCGACGCCAGGGTGCCTGCCAGCGTGCTTTCCGTGGTATGGCGCAGGGTGAAATGCGCGCTTAATAAGGTATGGGCCTGCGTAAATAGCGGGCAGGCCATAAATAGCACCGGTTTATCAGACATGGTTACCTCGTCGCTTATCTCCGGTCCGGCGGTGCAGGACCCCGCGCGGGCATGCCGCGGACGAGGGTTATTCTAGCGCAGGCGCGGCGGCGGGCCAATCGCCGCCGGGCGCCAGGCCGGCTGGAACCCGCGCCCGGCGCCCGGCAACCCGCTCCGCCGGCGGCGCTGGCCGCCATCAGGCCTGGTATTGCAGGTACACCACATGGGTTTGCAAATACTCTTCCAGCCCGTGGCGTCCGTCGGCGCCGCCGATGCCCGACTTGCGCCATCCCGCGTGGAAGCCCTGCATGGCCTCGAAATTTTCCCGGTTAATATAGGTTTCGCCGAACTTCAGTTTTTTTATCGCCGCCATGGCGGTATTGAGGTTGGTGGTATAAATCGAGGAGGTCAGGCCGAATTCGCAGTCATTGGCCATTTGCACCGCTTCGTCAAGGGTGCGGAAGGTCGTGACCGGCAGCACCGGGCCAAAGGTTTCCTCATGCATGATATCCATCTCATGCTTTACATCCACCAGTAGGGTAGGCTGGAAAAAATAGCCCTTATCGCCCGCCCGCCGCCCGCCGGTGACCACCCTGGCGCCTTGCGCCACGGCGTTATCCACTTTGTCCTGCACGCTTTTCAGCGCGGCCGCGTCAATCAACGGCCCCATATCCAGGTTTTCTTCCCGGGCAGGATCGCCAAAAGTCACCTGGTTAAACGCCGCGGTGAGCCGGGCGATAAAGTCATCCTGAATATCTTCCTGCACATACACGCGTTCGGCGCAGTTGCAGACCTGCCCGGTATTGATGACGCGGGAGGCGACTATCGCCTTGACCGCCAGATCCAGATCGGCATCGTTCATGACGATGGCCGGCGCCTTGCCGCCGAGCTCCAGCGAGACCTTGGTAATGTTTTTCGCCGCCGCCGCCATGGTCTGCTCTCCCGCCGCCACGCTGCCGGTCAGGCTTACCATACCGACTTTTGCGTTGGCCGCCAGCTCCTGGCCCACCACCGAACCCCGGCCGGTCACCAGATTAAACACGCCGCGGGGCAAGCCGGCCTCGTGCACGATGCCGGCAAAGGCAATGGCGTTGTTCGGCGTCAGCTGGCTGGGTTTTACGACGATGGTATTGCCGGTGATAAGCGCGGGCGCCGCTTTGCGCGCCACCAGGAAAAAGGGAAAGTTCCAGGGGAGGATGCCGGTGGTCACGCCGATGGCTTTTTTAAACACAAAAATATTCTCGTTGCGCCGGTCGCTTTGTATGATCTCGCCCTCATAGCGCCGCGCCCATTCGGCCATATAGTCGAGATAATCGGCGGTAAACAAGACCTCGGTCCTGGCCAGGCCCTGGGTCTTGCCCCCTTCGGCCACGATAATATCGGTTAGCTCCTGTTCCCTGGCGCGGATGCCCTGGGCAATTTTATGCAGCCACACGCCCCGTTCCTGAGCCGGCAAGTCTTCCCAATCATGCTGCGCCCGCGCGGCGGCGTCGATGGCGTTGCGCACATCGTCCGCATCGGCGTCCGGTATCTGGGATATGACTTCCTCGGTGGCGGGGTTGAGGACATCAATCCATTTATCGCTGCGGTTGGAAACAAACTCGCCGTCGATATACATCTGTTGCTGTATTATTGCCATCGCTGCAACTCCATTAAGAAATTGTAGGGTTATTGTTGCGCATTGGATAAAAGTTTTACTCCGGCCGTCGTAATAATGCAATGGCCCCGGCGGCGGCATGGGTCCCCGCATCCCTGGCTTTTGCCGCATTTTGCGCGCAGTATCTTTGTCTTATTGCCACGAGGAAAAATAGTCTGGCAACCATTTCAAGAACGCTGTGATTAATATCTCAAAAATACCTTGTCCGGCAGACAGGCAATATTAATGTGTAATTTTGAGCAATATCACAGAAATCCATTGACCGCAGGAGGGGGCGCCAACGCGTTGAGCGTGACGCCCTGCTCATTATCAGAGCGTACGCAGGGCGCTGAGCAGTTCGCTGGTGGTGGAAGGGACAAATTCGGTTATGCTGTAGTTGGCCACTTCCTTAAAGGGGTCCTGCGCCAGGATCGCATCCAGATCGGGACGCGGCAGGGTCCGCGTCAGGATGATGCCGCCGATGCGCGGCACTTTCCTTCCGGAGGCCACAAAATCGCCGGTGGCGAAATAGTTACGCAACCAGGCGAGGTGCGCTTCCAGCAGCGCCTCAACTTTTTCCATGGGCTCTTCATACGTTAAATCAACGATAAACATCTGCGGCTCCTGCGTGATTTATGATGCCGTCAGGATAAACCTTAACAGTGGCAACCTCCACCTGCCGATGAAACCCGACCGGGATTTGTCGCGTGACAGGGACGCACTATTAACGCACTCTTTATGGCAAGAAGATGACGTACCAGGTGAACTTGATGAACAACCTGCATTGGTTGAATAAAACACGGGCCATTATTTTATTTACCCTGATGTTGCTCACTGCTTTTTTAATCATCAGCTGGAGCAGCTATGAGGTGGCCAGGCAATCGCTCAACGACGAAATCGAAGAAAACACGCTACCGCTGACCAGCGACAATGTCTATTCCGAGATCCAGCAAGATCTGTTAAAACCGATATTTATTTCTTCCCTGATGGCCCATGACACCTTTGTCCGCGACTGGGTGCTGGTGGATGGCGAGCAGGATCCGAAGGCGATGATTCGCTATCTGAGCGAGATCGATCGGCGTTTCGACACTATTTTTTCCTTTTTTGTCTCCGACAAAACCCGGCGCTATTATGATCCCAAACGGGTTTTGGAAACCGTCTCCGAGCAGGAGGATAAGGATCGGTGGTATTTCCAGATAAAAGCCACGGCCGGCGACAAGCCGTATTTTATCGACGCGCGCCCCGATCCCGAGGACCATACTCACCTGGATATCTTCGTTAATCATAAGGTTATGGATTACCAGGGCAATTTTATCGGGATTACCGGCATCGGCCTTTCCGTCGAAAAAGTCAAATACCTGATTGAAAAATATGAACGCCGCTATAACCGCACCATTTATTTCGTTGATAAAACCGGGGCGGTCATATTGCACGGCACCACCTTTAAACGGCCGCTGCAAATCCGCTTGCAACCGGGACTGGGCCCGCTCGCGACGTCGATTCTGACCGTGCCGGGCGGCAGCTATCAATATGATTACCAGGGCAGGCAGGTGCTGCTCCATACGCGCCTCATTCCGGAATTCGACTGGTATTTGATGGTGGAGCAAAGCGAGCATCCCCTGGAGCGGGTCCTGTTTATGACGCTGCTTAAGAACCTCGGCATCGGGGCCGGCGTCAGCGTACTGTTTATCCTGTTTTTATGGTTGACCATCGGCGGCTACCAGCGCCGCCTGGAAACCATGGCCACCACCGATAAACTGACCGGCATCATGAACCGTCAGGCGTTTGAGTATCGCTTCCAGCGTTTGCGGGGGGCCAGGGCGGCAGAAAACGCCCCGCTGGCCATGGCGATCATTGATATCGATTATTTTAAGCAAATCAACGATCGTTATGGTCACGGCGCGGGCGATCGGGTCATCCAGCATATCGCCCGCTTAATCCGGACGTCCCTGCGCCGCACGGATTTCGTCTGCCGCTGGGGCGGCGATGAATTTTTGGTGCTGCTTACCGAATGCAATGGCGACGAGGCGCTGCGGCGCATGAATACCCTTTCCCACGATATCGGGCAGTCGGAGGTGGTTACCGACCGGGCGGTGATAAGCGCCACGGTCAGTTGCGGCGTGGCGGAACACCGGCCAATGGAAAACCTGGACGCCCTAATCGATCGCGCCGATATTGCCTTATACCAGGCGAAAAAGGCGGGACGCAATCGCGCTGAAAAACGCGATTAGCATCGGGCAAGACGCCGCGCGCCGCCGGTATTGTTGCCAGCGCGGGCAAATGATTTATAGTGCATGTTCCTATTTATCGACAGCGACCGTGACCGTATGACTTTCTCCCGCACCGCCATTGCGGTAACGCCCGCGCAACGCAAAGCGCTGATTGCCGGCTCAGTGGGCAATTTTATTGAATGGTACGAATTCGGCGTTTATGGTTTTCTCGCCACCCTCATCGCCGCCAATTTTTTTACCCTGCAGGGCGAAAGCGCCGCGGCCAGCCTGGTGCTGACCTACGCCGCCTTCGCCCTGGCTTTTTTCTGCCGCCCGCTGGGAGCGATAATTTTTGGCCGTATCGGCGATCGCCTCGGCCGTAAGCCGACGCTGATTACCGTTATCATCATGATGACGCTGTCCACCGCGCTTATCGGCGTAATGCCGACCTACGCCACCCTGGGCGTGGCCGCGCCGCTGCTGCTGACCCTACTGCGTATGGTGCAGGGGATTTCCGCCGGCGGTGAGTTCGGCGGCGCGGTGGCGCTGATGACCGAGTTTGCTCCGCCGGGCAGGCGCGGCCTGTTCGGCGCCTGGCAATCATTCACTGTGGCCCTGGGATTGCTGGCGAGCGTGGGCATGGTGGCGCTGCTGGGCGCCTGCCTTACTCCCGATCAGCTGCATGTTTGGGGCTGGCGCATTCCGTTCCTGCTGGCGTTGCCGATGGGCGTCGTCGCGCTGGGCCTGCGCCTGCGCCTGGAGGAAACGCCCACCTTTCGCGCCATCCATCACGACGCCGCGCCGGCAGCGCCCTCGGCGCCGGCGCTGGCCGTCGTCAAGGCCATCATGCTCGGCATCGGCCGCATGATGGGCTGGTCCGCCGCGGGCTACACCTTTCTGGTGGTCATGCCCGCGTATTTGCAAACGACGCTGCACGCCAGTTTTTTACAGGCGCTGGTCGCCACCGTGCTTGGCAACGTGGGTTTCGCCCTGACCATTCTGCCGGCGGGTATGCTGAGCGATCGGATTGGGCGCAAGCGGGTGATGGTGGCGGCGATATTGGCCACCATCCTGTTTACGTTTCCGCTGCTGCATCTGCTGCAGGATCCGTCTAGCCCCCTGGCGATGAAGGCGCTTGCGGTGCTGGTCGCCGGCGCGGTGGTGGGGCTGCTGGCCGGTCCCGGGCCGGCGATGCTGGCCGAAATGTTCCCGACCCGGGTGCGTTATACCGGTCTCGGTCTTTCTTATTCGCTTTCCAACGCGGTATTTTCCGGCTGCGCGGGGCTCATCATTACCGGATTGATAAAACAAACGGGTAACATTGATATACCGGCTTATTATGTCGTTATAATTTCAGCAATCAGCCTATTGGCGCTGATAACCCTGCGCGGCGACGATCATTTGCGTTAACGCTTCAGCTAAGGGCCGCGTCCGTCCTTAGCTGAACAGGCTGTGGATCAGCTTGAGAAGCTCACTGATAAACTGTAATGTCGGCAGCATGGCATTATCCTCTGGGCAGCGGTGACAGGGGGTATGCCGGCGCGCCGGTGGCCCCGGTCTATTATTAAACATAACATCATTTCGTTCAATCCGGACGTCCCGGTTCCACGGATAAAATAAAGTTGTGTTAACCCGTGCCCGGTCTAAACTAATAATGCTAGTGCAATAAAAGTGTCTGTTGTTATTTTGCGGTCATCGGCACTTTGTATATTTCTTACCAAATCATCACCTAATGCATTGGAGTTAAAATGACCCTATATCATGAAGGTAAGAGAACGTTTGCCCCCTCCAAAGATAAAGCGCCCGTCAAGGACAAACCTTCTGAAAAAGCGAAGTCGCCGGCAAAAGCCAAAAGTGACGACAAAGATAAAAAAGACGATAAGGCCAAGGGGAAAAGCAGCACCAAAAAATAATGATGCCGCCGGCAGGGCGCACTGTTAGCCTAAGCCCATGGGCTGCTGATGTTAACTATCAGCAGCCCATGAATTTTTTATAATCCAGCTAAAAAGCGCAATGCTATAATTCAGAACACCGGCACTTTCCGTGTTGCCTCGATATTATAATATAAAAGAACAACACCACAGGTTTATGGAAACTCGACTGATGAATTCACAACTCAACGCCGCCGCCGGCGCTCTTGCCGAAACATTACGCCGGGATAGGCTCATATTGACCACCGCGGAATCCTGCACGGCGGGCCTGGTGGCCATGGCGCTGTGCGCCGTGGGCGGCAGCGGTGATTTTTTCACCCGCGGCTTCATCACTTATACGGATCGCGCCAAACATGAAGTATTGCGCGTCGGATGGCACGCCCTGGAAACCTATACCGCCGTGAGCGAACAGGTCGTGAAAGAGATGGCCGCGGGCGCGCTGCAGGTCGCAGGTGAAGATATCGCTCTGTCGGTCAGCGGCTACGCCGGACCCGAGGACGGACCTGACGGCACCCCCGCGGGCACCATCTGGTTTGGATGGGTTACGCCGGATAACAAGGTCCATGCGCAGGTAAAACGGTTCAGCGGCGATTGCGAAGCCGTTATTGAACAGGCGGCTGTTTTCGCATTGGTCAGGATGCGCGAATTACTGCAAAATAAATAGCGTCTTCATGGCAGGGGGCGTAATACCCGGCACGGATTACCGCAGGCCACGACATTGGCGGGAATCGGGCGCGTCACCACGCTGCCCGCGCCGATGGTGGTATTTTCACCAATCGTCACGCCTGGCAGGATAATGCAGCCGCCGGCAATCCAGACATTATCGCTTAGCGTAACCGGTTCGGCCCAGCCGATATGCCGGCCGCGTTCTCCGGGGTCGAGCGGATGATGGGCGGTGTAGAGCTGCACGTCCGGGCCGATAAACACATGGTTGCCGATGTTTACCGGCGCGCAGTCGAGCAGGACAAAATTAAAATTGATAAACACATGGCTCCCGAGCCGGGTGTTCATGCCGTAATCGACCCGCAGGTTTTTCTCGATATGCACATCATCGCCGACCTGGCCGAAGATTTCCGCCAGCAACTGCTGCTGCCGTGCCGTTTCACGATGCCCGAGGGCATTATAGCGATCGACATTATCCCTGACGGCGTGCCGTATTTCGACCAGTTCGGGATCGTTGATAAAATAATGCTCGCCCCGGCGCATTTTCTCCAATTCGCTCATTGTATTGCCGCCTCTTGTTAAGCGTTAACCATGCCGATAAACCCATCCCGCACCGGGTCCGCCAGCGTGGGGTTCCAAATCATGCCCACCTCCCAGCGGGCATAGGCTCCCTGCAGCGGGATCATCGCTATATTCCTGGGAGCGATGTGCGCGGCGCTTTCCGGCACGATGGCGATTCCTACGCCCGCCGCGACCAGCGCCATCAGGGTTTGCATATCCCGGGTCTGCTGGACCACCCGCGGGCTAATCTGGTTAAAGCGCAAATACTGTTCTATCTGCTGATACAGCCCCGGCCCTTTATCCGGCAAAAGCTGGACCCAGGGCTGCGCCAGCAGGAAATGCCGCCACATCCGCATGTCGGGGTCTCTGGCCGGCAAGGCGGATTTATTGGCCGCCAGCACCAGGCTTTCCGACATAAACCGTCGCCCCTGCAGCGGCGGATCCACCGGCAGGCGCATAAAAGCCAGCTGCAGCTGGCCGGATAATAAGCGGGCATGCTGTTGCGCCGAGGACAGGTCCTCCAAACTGACGGTCACGTCCGGATACGCGCGCCGGAAGCGGGCAATCAATTCCGGCACCGTTTTTAAGGCGGAGATGCCAAAACCGATCGCCAGGTTGCCGGTGGTCCCTTTCGCCACCCCAAGGGCATAGTGCCTGAATGTCCCTGCCAGCTCCACCAGTTCGGCGGCTTTCGGCAACAGCAATTCTCCCGGATGCGTCAGCAGGGCGCCCCGTCTTCCCCTGACAAACAGCGTGATGCCCAGCGCATGTTCCAGGGCTTTAATCTGTTTTGACAACGCCGGCTGGGTAATACACAGCTGTTGTGCCGCCTCGCGGTAGTTCCTGGTAGCCGCCAGGATGACAAAGGCGCGCAATAATCGATTATCCATTCCAAACGGTTATCAATGGCGAAATTTAAGTGATTATATTTCAATCATTTTTTGCGCTCTACTGTTTTCGGACCTAATGAATGCTCTTGTGATCCCGCTCACATAGCGTTCTGGTTATCCGGTAGATAAAGGAGAATGGCATGAAACAACAGCATTTTATCTTTTTGCGCAAAGCCGACGTCATCACCCCCCAGTCCCTGGACGATCCGGCGGCGGGCATTATTATCCGCGCGGTACTTTTGCAGGGGTTCAGCATCTCCCCGCTCCAGGTACGCGCGGCGGACAGTCGCGAAGCGCTGGACAAATTCCGCCGGGACGCGGCGGAGGCGGGCGATTTTGTCCCGACGCGGCTGCTGGAGTAAATCCCGCCGGCGGCCGTAAGGGGCCGCCGGTAGGTTCCATTCCCCCGGCTGGACGCAAGATCCGGCAATATCCCCGTCCGGCAAAACCACGTATCCCCGCTGTTGAAAAAAGAAGCATATCGTCGTAACAATGACACCTAGGAATTTTCCTATAGTCTTAATATACTCGCGCGCTGATGAAAACGCGGGCGAATTAATATCCCCAGTTTTTGGCGATCTGTATGAAATAACTGTACCGATAAAAGCGTAACGCGATGGCCCCCGAATGTGGTCAGGACGGGTCATATTTATCAAAAATCCGAACCGGTTTACTATCAATGAATTTGTTAATTATATGTGTGATTCTTGTTTTAACTATGCTGTATAGTTTTCACCGGCATGCGCAATTTATTGCCAGCAGAAGCTTGCCTAAAAAACGGCATAAAAAAGAAATAAGATTATATGGCTATATAAAATTACCGTTACCACCCGTAATACGACATCAGGCTTTCTATGCTGTGGAAAATAGGGTGGCAACCCATGGTCGCCAGGAGTCGATGATGAACAAGGCGGCATAAAATTGATGTAAATCAATGGTTATTTCATGGGTCATTATAATGACGTCATAGCGAACATTCCCTTAAACTCGCGTGGATAAGGATGTCATGGCATGTCCGAAATATAGAATTTCTCAATGAAAAATTGATTGACGCTATTTGTATATTACAGGGCATCATTTTCATTAGCAGTCGCAAGGCTCTTCTTTGCAATGCATGTTATCAGCAGGCACAACAGTGAAAGTAATTATCTTTATCCTGGCGTCATTATTGACGGGTTGCAGCGCGGTAGGTCATTATAATGTCGACAAGACCGCCAGTAACAAAGCGGATTTTCATTTTATCGGTATTCCTGTATTGGCGGGCGCTGTCGGCTCCAGTTTCCCGCTGACGGAAAATTACAGTCTTACCGCCGGGCATGTGGCTAAATTAATGATGGTCCGGGTAAAAGCCTATAATCCCGTCTGCGATGTGGCCATAATCTACCATAATAATAAGGGACGGGCGTTGCCCAGGCTGGAATCAGCGGTTAAAGGCGAACGCGTCAATCTTTATGGCTACAACGCCTATACGACGCTGCCCACATCGTCATCCGGCACGTTACAGGCCTTCGGCTGGTGGGATAAGCCAGGTACCAGTTGCCGGATGGGGCTGACCGACGCCGGGGGCATCCAGGGCATGAGCGGCGGGCCGGTATATGTGGCCGACGGCGCTATCGTCGGCATCTTTACCGCCACGCACCCGAAACGCAGGCAAAGCATCTTTGTCCCGTATCAAAATATCGCGGCTTGGGTGGCCACCGAAATGGACGGCAAGGACTTGGCCAGCGTGAGAAAATCGACGGCAATGCCCGACTTGCCGACGCCGGCGGCCGCGCTCCCCGTGGCCAGAGTCGCTGTCGGCGGGCTACACTGACGGGACGTTCAATCCTCTTTGGCCAACTGTTGCCGATAGGCCTGGGGGCTGATGCCGATATTGCGCTGAAATACCCGCCTGAGCACATCCGCGCTGGTAAAGCCGCATTTGGCCGCAATCTTATCCAGGTTCATGGTGGTCATTTGCAGGTAGCGCTGCGCGGTTTCCAGGCGAATGTTCTCGATATATTTCGCCGGCGTCGTGTTTAGCTCATGTTTAAATATTCTGATCAGGGTGCTCCGGCTCATGGCCAGCTTATCCGCCAGCACATCAACGGTAAGTTCCTGGGCTAAATGCTCATGTATCCAGGGTTGCAGCGTTTTCAGGCTGCGGTGGCTGGAGTATTGCGCCAACAGTGAAAAACTGAGCTGGGCCTGATCGGCGGGCCGGCGCAGGAACATCACCAGCTCCTTGGTCACTTCCCCCGCCAGCCGGTCGCCATGATCGTCGGCGATAAGGTTAAGCGCCAGATCAATGCCGGAAGACATGCCGGCGGAGGAGTATATTTTGCCATCCTTGACCCAAATGGGCTGCTCCTCCAGATGAACTCCGGGATGGTGTTTGGCGAATTCATCCATTACGCGCCAGTGGGTCGTCACGTGTTTTCCCTCCAGCATGCCCGTCTGGGCCAGGGCGAAGATACCGCCGGAGACGGTGCAAATGCGGCGGACCCGGCTTTCCTGGCTGCTGATCCACTCAAT
Organism: Sodalis sp. C49; assembly: GCF_046352915.1. Lineage (NCBI taxonomy): Bacteria > Pseudomonadati > Pseudomonadota > Gammaproteobacteria > Enterobacterales > Bruguierivoracaceae > Sodalis > Sodalis sp. C49. The sequence goes on from NZ_CP163303.1 coordinate 4,995,668, forward strand.
GGTATGCGCCGGATACAGGCCGAATGATGCAATAGTGGTGGTGATGATCAACGTATCGATAACAAACGTATCCCATTTTTTATCGGTCAGGGCTGAATGGCCCAGCAGGCTTATTCCCGCTTCAGTTTCGATGGTTTTATCCGGTCCGGCGGAGACCAGTTCCACCTGGTAAGGGGATTTATTTTCCGCCAGCGTATTCGCCAGACGAAACGCTTCCATTGGACCGGCGACATTTAAAAGATCGATCGGTGGAATACCCAAAATCACTATTTTTTTTGTGGGTATGCGATTTGGCATGCTTAATGACCTTGTGCGGATAAACAGGTGTTGCAATAGTAGTGGTTAACATTTGACGCAAATCGTCGGTAAATTGGAAATTTGCTACCATTGGCCTTAATTTTTATAATCATCTACAAGGTGGAAAAGTTGTGAATATTAATAGCCGGATAGTAAGATAATGTAAAGCGCCTTGGCAAGGATTTGAAATGATTAGATACATTTTAATATATAAGTAATATTTATTTCCGCTGTTTAAGCGGTCAGCAAAAAATGGACAGTATGGCAAGAAAAAACACTTAAAACATATATTATTAATTACTTTAGGATATATTCATTTTTACAGCAGTGCCGGAAAGCCCGGCACCAGCAGATCTGAAAATTAAGTATCTTTATGAAATGAAACGTTTTTATTATTAAGATCCACTGAGGTTTATGATGGTTTATCAGATTTTACTGATATATAATTAAACAGCGTTTTCCGCGAAGACGTACTGTGCAAGGCAGGGTTATTATCGTAACTGGGATGACATTCCATTTTTATATTCATTAATCATTCATTACGTAATCCTGCGCAATGGGCCGGATCGGGCAAGCGATGACGGCATTAACGCCTTTTAAAGTATGGCGGAGCATGTCGGGTAAATATCAATCCGGGATGGTGTTTTACCGAATAGTCATCCCGCCGTGGCGGCGCAAGACAATATTGGCTTTGGCGTTACATGAATGTTAAATGCGTAACAATTGTTCTGTGATAATGCATTATTACGGCAAGCGAGAATATGTCCCGGCCGAAACAGTCCTCACTTTCCAGGCGGCAAAGGGTTAACGTCGCCAGGGAAACCCGCTGGCGTATTTACCTAATGGGTTCCATTAAATGGAACTGGAAATATAAATCCGGCAAATAACCGCCGTTCAGTTTTAAAGAAATTCCCGCTCAGGCCTGCGCCGAATTCACGTCGCCCCTTTGCCGTCTTCGCGGACGGTGTTCCCGGGGCGCGGTGCGCGTCCCGGGACGGGCGGGGAGATCGTCGCCGTTACTCGCGCACTTTCACCGCAATAACGGTCATGACGATGGCATAGATGATAAACGCCGCAACGGTTGCCATGATTCACCTCCTTCTTAAGGTTAACTTAAGAAATCTTACCCCCGGCCGCGAGCAAAAATTAAACAAAAAATGTCATGCGGATCTGCTTTTGCGCCGCTGGCATGTGACAAGATTCCAGGTCAAATTTTTTACAGGAGTCATCACTGGTGACTTTAACGGTTAAAAAAACCTTGAATGTGGGAACGGAGACAGATGAAAAGCTCAAATACGAAATGGTCTCCGGCGGTACCAATCAGGGCATCCGCGTCACGGCGTACCGCGAGATTGTCTTAGGTGAGGCCAGGCGATGGCACCAAACGCCGCGCTGATCCTGCATCCCCGCCTGTTGTGAGCGCCGCGCCCCAATGCCGGCTTCCCGGCTGGCCAAGGTGCGGTTTTTGTTTACCGGCGAACCCACAGGCTTGCGGCCGTCGCGATAACTGATTAGCGCCCGCTGAATTGCGGCGGGCGCCTTGCCGCCAGCGCGCGCATGCCTTCGTCGCGATCGTCGCTGGCGGCAATCAGCGCCGACAGCGAACGCTCATAGCCGATGCCCGCCGTCAACGGCATATCAAAACTCGCCAGCACGGCGCGTTTGGCCATTTTAACCGCCAGCGGGGCCGCCGCCGCCACGCTATGGGCAATCTCCATCGCAACGGCAATCAATTGCCCGGGCGCGGCAATGCGGCTTATCAAGCCTGCCGCCAGCGCTTCGGCGGCGCACAGACGGCGCCCTGTCAGGATCATGTCCATCGCCATGGCTTTACCGGCCGCTTTGACCAGCCGCTGCGTGCCCCCCGCGCCGGGAATGATGCCGATATGCGTCTCGGGCAGCCCCAACCGCGCGGTATCGTCGGCAATAACAATATCGCATAACAGCGCCAGTTCCAGCCCACCGCCCAGCGTGTGGCCGGATAACGCCGCAATCAGGGGGGTGTCGATGGCGGCGATGCGATCCCATTTTTCGCTGAAGCCGCTGACATAAAGCGCAACGGCGGATGCGCCGGCCAGTTCGCCGGTATCGGCGCCGGCGGCGAAAGCCCGGGGACCGCCGGAGATAACCACCGCGCGGATATCCGCATCGGCATCAAGCGACGAGAGTTCGGCGTAGAGTTCGTCCAGCATGCCGGCGCTCAGGGCATTCAGTTTTTCCGGCCGGTCCAGCTGGATATGCGCCACGGCCCCGTCGCGGCGACAGGAAATAAAGCTCATGACGACCTCTTCGCGGTCAGCAGGCTAATGATGTCGTTGCGGTGTTCCATGCCGGTTTTGATTTCTTCCTCGCTCCAGACATAAAAGCCCCGGCCGCTTTTTACGCCGAGATGGCCTTGCTCCACCCGATCCAGCACCCACGCGGGCAAATGGGTATCGTTGGCCAGCTCCGGCAACAGGATAGCCGCCACGTTGCGCACGGTATCCAGCCCGGCGAAATCCATTAATTTCATCGGCCCCATGGCGGACCAGCGGGGCGCAAGGGTGCTTTGTACCGCGAAATCCACGTCCTCGACGGTGCCTATGCCCGCCGATACCAAATGCAAAGCCTCGCGCAGCAAGGCGTATTGCAAACGGTTGACGATAAATCCCGGCACGTCTTTGTCGACGGCGATGGTCGTCTTTCCCAGCGCGCGGCACAGCGCCATTGTCTGCTGAAAGGCGGGCTCGCCGGTCAGCGGTCCCCGCACGATCTCAAGCATCGGCATCACGTCCGCCGGGTTAAACCAGTGCAGGCCGATAAACCGCTGCGGCCGCCGCAGAACGGTGGCGATAGCGCCGATCGGCACGCTGGACGTATTGGTGGTCAGCAGGCAGTCATCGCCGACATGCTGCTCAATCTGCCGGAAAACCTCCTGTTTCAGCGCCAGGTTTTCCGCGATGTTTTCCGACACAAACCCCGCACCGTACAGGCAATCCGCTAATACGGTGGTGAAGGTCACCGGCGCGTCCCCCCCGGCGAGGGTCCGGATCACCGGCTCCGCTTTCTCCAGCGAGGCGGCAGTGCGCGAATAGAGCGAAACGGCAAAGCCCCGCGCCGCGAATACCGCCGCGATGCGTGTTCCCATGGTGCCGGCGCCGATTACGGCGATTTTATTTGGCTGCATAGCGTTTTGCTCCGTTGCCGGGTTAAATAACACCGCGTTGCTGGAGTTCATCCAGCTCGCGCTCGCTCAGGTCCAGGATGTCGCCCAGGATGCCGCGGGTATGCTCGCCCAGCCGCGGCGGCATCAGTTCAGGCGGCTGCGCCATGCCGCTCAGCTTGACCGGCTGGGGGAGCAGGCTGATTTCGCCGGCGGTGGGATGAACGACTTTTTGCAGTAGTCCCCGCGCTAAGGCATGCGGGCTTTGCAATACCTCGTCCAGCCCCCAAACCGGCGCGGCGGGAATACCCGCCTGGTCGAGCAGCGTCACCGCCTGCGCCACGTTTTTATCCCGCAGCCACGCCTCGATATAACCGCGCAGCTCGGACTGATGTCGCAGCCGCTGCGGATCGGTGGCGAAGCGCGCGTCCTTATCCAGCCCAGGCTGGTCAATGGCCGCCGCCAGACGGGCGAACAGGCTGTCGTTGGCGACCGCGATGACCACGTGGCCGTCGGCGGCCCGGTAACTGTCCATCGGCGCGCTGATGGGATGCGCATTGCCCAGGCGCCCGGCGGAGGGTTTGCCGCCCAGCAACTGGGTGAGCGAGACCATTTGCAACGAGACCATGGCGTCGAGCATCGCCATGTCCACCTGCTGGCCGCGGCCGGTGATGCCCCGTTGCAGCAGCGCGGCCAGCACGCCCCATGAACAATAAAGCCCGGCGACGACATCGCCGATGGCGTCGCCGACGCGGGTCGGCTCGCCGTCCGGCCAGCCGGTCGCCTGCATAATGCCGCCCATGGCCTGGATCACGTGATCATACGCGGCCTTATGCGCCAGGGGACCCTCCTGGCCGAAACCGGAGATGCTGGCATAGATAAGCCTGGGATTGATTTCACTTACCGCGCCGTAATCAATGCCCAGACGCCGGGTCACCCCGGGGCGGAAGTTTTCCACCAGCACATCGGCCGTTGCGATTAATTGCTCCAGCAGCCGCCGGCCCTCGGGGGTTTTAAGATTCAGGGTCAGGCTTTTTTTGCCGTGGTTGAGCAGCATGAAATAACTGCTTTCGCCGCCGATATGCGGCCCGAAATCACGGGAATCATCGCCTTTGCCCGGCATTTCTATTTTAATCACCTCCGCGCCCAAATCATTTAGCAGGGATGCGCAATAAGGACCCGCCAGTACGCGCGAGAGATCGAGCACCCGGATGCCTTCCAGCGGCCGCGGTGAAACGGGGATCGTCATAGGCGCGCTCCCGTAGCGGCGCCATCGGCCAGCACGGGTTCCAGGGCTTGCGATAACCGGCCGTCGGCGATCAGCCGCCGGATGGCCAACATATCCGGATACATCTCGTCGTCCCGCTGGCGGAACGGCACTTCCCGGCGTATTACCGCCAGCACCGCCCGGGTTCCCCGCGCGGGGCGCAGCGGCCGATGGAAATCAATGGCCTGGGTGGCGCAGAGAAGTTCGATGGCCACGATATCGACGGCGTTTTGCAGGGCATCCAGCGCTTTACGCGCCGCCGTCACACCCATGCTGACATGATCTTCCTGGCCCGCGCAGGTCGACACCGTGTGAACGCTGGCGGGAGAGGCCAGGGCGCGGTTTTCGCCGGCCAGCGCCGCGGCGACATAAGGCGGGATCATCATGCCGGAATACGCCTCGCCTTCCTGGATCAAAAATGCCGGCAGACCGCTGAGGTGGCTGTTGGTCAACCGGTCGGAACGCGCCTGCGACGCCGTGCTGAGCTGCGCAACGGCGATCGCCAGCGCGTCAAGACACAGGGCGGTGGGCGCGCCATGGCCGTTGCCGCCCGGCAGAACCTGCAGCTCGCCGTCCTCCACCAGAAATACCGGATTATCGGTGACGGAATTGATCTCGGTGGTCAATACCTGCCGGCACCAGGCCAGCACGTCGCGTACCGCGCCGTGAATTTGCGGAATGCAGCGCAGGCTCAGCGCATCCTGAACGCGAAAATCACGATAGCGGTCCAGTATTTCACTGTCCTGGAGCAGGCAGCGCAGGATGCGCGCCGTCTCCAGCTGGCCGGGATGCGGACGCAGCGCGTGCAGACGGGCATCGTAACCACGGATATTGCCTTTCAACGCCTCCAGGCTTATTGCGCCGGCCGCGTCGGCGACCGGCAGCAGCGCGGTAAATTCCTCCACCGCCAGGCATCCCAGGGCGGTGATTTCGTATGTGCCGCTGACCAGGGCATGTCCCTCGCGCGGTCCCGGCGTGCGCATCTCGATACCCGCCCGGCGCAGCGCTTCCCCGCCGGGCAGCAGTTCCCCCTGGTACCAGGCTTTGCCGTGGCCGAAAACCGCCAGGCCGATATGCGCGGTGGCTATCAAATACCCCACCGACCCTTTGGCGGGCGCCCAGGGAATAACACCCCGGTTCAGCATCATCGCCATGCTGGTCACAAGAGACGGACTGACGCCGCTATAACCCTGCAACAGCGATTTGATCATTACCGCCATCATGGCGCGCACTTCCCGGGGCGCCAGATCCGCGCCGGTGCCGCAGGCATGGCTTTTCAGCATGTTCAACTGCACGGCGGCGATTTGCGGCGAGGACAGGCGCTGGGTAACCAGATCGCCCACGCCGGTGGTCAGGCCGTAAATCACTTTATCCGCGGCCAGCGCCCGGTTGATTTCCTGGTGCACCGCCGCCATGCCCGCCAGCGCCGGCGGATCGAGCCGTACCTCGGCGCCTGCGGCAATCGCGGCGATATCGCCGGTGGTGGTCGCGGTTTTGCCTAACAGAATGCTATCCACTAAAGCCATATCATGCTCCCGACCGGATGGTTTTCATTCACCGGCATTATTTATCCAGGCCGTGCTGGGTCAGCCATTCCTTTGCCACCGCATCGATACTGTCAAAATTGGCCAGTTTGCCGTTCATGACAATCAGATCATCGGTGGTAAGCTGGGCGGAAATCTTATTCAGCGTGTCACCGACCGGGGCGCTGAGTTTGTCGGCGGCAATCAGGGGCACGATATTTTGCGCCGGGAACAGATGCTTGGGATCCTCCAGGGCCACCAGGTTATTTTTTTTCATCGCCGGGTCGGTCGAGGTCATATCCGCCACCTGGATTTGATTATTGACCAGCGCCGACAAAGTCAGCGGTCCCGCCACATCCAGTACCTTGAAGTTTTTAAAGGTCAGGCCGTAAATGTCTTTTAAACCCTTCACCCCCTCGCGCCGGCTTTTCCATTCCGCCGGTCCGCCCAACACCAGTTTGCCGGCGACGGGCTGCAGGTCGCTGATGGTCTTCAGGTTATATTTTTTGGCGGTTTTGTCGGTAACCGCCAGCACGTCGCTATCCTGCGCCCGGGAGATGGACAGCATCTTGATCTTGGCGGGCAGGGCTTTACCCAGCGCGGCCTCGACATCTTCCACGCTATGGGCCTGGGTTTTCTCGTCCAGATAGCTCAGTGTCGCGCCGCTGTATTCCGGGATTAAATTAATGGAACCGTCCAGCAAGGCGGGCATATACACTTCCCGGCTGCCGATGTTTAATTTCTTTTCCACTTTGATATTTTTCGCGGCCAGCGCGTCGGCATAGATCGTGGCCAGCAACTGGCTTTCCGGAAAATCCGCCGATCCCACGATAATGGTCCCGATATCGCCGGTCGCGGACGTTTTATCATCAGCCGATGCCGGGGCGGTCTGCAATAAAACGGCGGAAAACAACGTTGCTGCGAGCAATTGATTCATTTTCATTTTGACGGGCTCCGGTTAATGATATAGGCGATTGATATAGTGGGTTAATAGAATAAAAGGCTTACGCCGGCGCTCGCGCCGCTGTATGCCGGATGAGACCATGAAACGAATGAACAACGAGAAGATAAAATCCACCGCCAGGGCCAGCGCGCCCACCGTAATGGCGCCGGCGACCATCTGCGGATAATCGTTTTGCGCGCGGCCGTCGATAATCAACCGGCCCAGGCCGCCCAGCGACACATAGGCGGCAATGGTGGCGGTGGAGACAATCTGCAGCGCCGCGCTGCGAATGCCGGACAGGATCAGCGCCAGCGCGCAGGGAATTTCCACGGTCAGCAGCAGGCGCCAGGGTGAATACCCCATGCCGACGGCGGCGTCGATAACGCTGGGATCAATGGCGGTCATGCCGGAATAGATCCCCATCATAATCGGCGGCAGCGCCAGTATAATCAGCACAATCAGACAGGGGACGATAAACGCCAGATCCGATTCGAACACCGGGCCGAAAATAATGACCAGTAAAATAATCAGGCCAAACGTGGGCAAGGCCCGCATGGCGTTGGCGATACCGATAAGCGTGCGTGTGCCTTTGCCGGTATGGCCGACATAACAGCCAATGGGAAAAGCGATAATCAACGCGATAAGCAACGCTTCGGCGCTGTAAATAACATGCTGGGTGATTAATACCAGCAGGCCGTCATCGCCCAGCCAATGGGCGCTGTCCATAAACCACGCTATCATCGTCCGCTCCGTTTAGGTTTCCAGGCCGTAATCTTATTCGCGCCCAGCAGCAGTAAATTATCGAGAACCAGGGCCAGCGCGATACATAAGACGATACCGGCGATAATCGGCGTCAGGAAATGCAGCTGGAACCCCTGGGTAAACAGCGCTCCGAGCTGCGGCATGCCCACCACCGCGGCGATGGACACGATACTGACATTGGATACCAGGACCACCCGCATCCCGGCGGCGATAACGGGAACCGCCAGGGGGAGCTCCACCAGCAAGAACCGCTGCAGCGGCCGGTATCCCAGGGCCACGGCGGCCTGGCGGGTGTCTTCCGGCACGGAATCCAGCCCGTCGCATACCGTGCGCACCAATAATGAAAACGCGTACAGCGTCAGCGCAACCACCACGTTAAGCGTGTCGAGAATTCGGGTGCCAAGGATCCCCGGGAGCAGCACAAACAACGCCAGGGAGGGAATGGTATAGAGCAGTCCCAGCATATTGAGCAGCAGGTTCTTGATATGCGCGCTGCGATAGATAACGATCCCGGCCGGGATGGCCAGGATTAACCCAATCAATACCGGCACCACGGACAAATACAGGTGCCAGCACAGCAGGTTGAAAATGGTGTCTTTTTGCGCCCAGAGCCAGTCAAACCGCATGGCGTTGCTCCACGTCCATCGGTTGACGCGCGGCGCCGAACGCCTGCTCGATATTCACCGAACCGAGTAATTGCCGGTTATCGTCAACGACGATCCCCCGGCCGGAAGGCGAGCTCAGCACCGCGTCCATCAGTTGCCGCAGCGAGCCGCTCAGCGGCGCAAACGTACCGCTCAGGTTAATGTCGCCGGCCAGGATATGGCTTTTTGGCTGGGCGACATCAAACCAGCCCAGGGGCTGGTTGTCAGCGGTCACCAGTATCCACCGGCCCTGCGCCCGCTCACGGGCCTCGGCGACCGGCATCCCCACGGCGGCGCAGGGTTCGCTGGACAAGGCCAGGCCGGAGGGGATGGCGCTAAAGGCCAGCTTACGGTAGCCACGGTCCCGGCCGATAAAATCGGCGACAAACGCATCGCCGGGATGGTTAAGCAGCCTAGACGGCGCGTCGATCTGCGCCAGCCTGCCGCCGGGCCTGAACACCGCCACCCGATCGCCCAGCTTCATGGCTTCATCAATATCGTGCGTGACCATAATAATGGTTTTACCGATATCGCTTTGCAGGCGCAGGAATTCATCCTGCAACTGCTCGCGCACCACCGGATCCACCGCGCTGAAGGGCTCGTCCATCAGCATGAATTCCGGATCCGAGGCCAGCGCCCGGGCAACACCTACCCGCTGCTGCTGCCCGCCGGACAATTGCCAGGGATAACGCTGGCCCATCTCCGGCGACAGGCCCACCCGCGCCAGTAAATCCAGCGCGGTTTTCCGGGCGGCATGCCGCGTCGCGCCGTTAAGGCGCGCGGTAACGGCGACATTATCCTGTACGGTTTTATGCGGGAATAAGCCGGCATTCTGGATGACATAGCCTATCTTGCGCCGCAGCCGCACCACATCCATATCCTGCGTGGATTGCCCATTGAGCGTAATCACGCCCGAACTCGGCTCAATCAGCCGGTTGATCATGCGCAGCGAGGTGGTTTTGCCGCAACCGGAGGGGCCGACCAGAATGGTGATTTTTGCCGTAGGCGCGACAAAAGACAATCTGTCCACGGCAACGGTGCCATCGGGGTAAAATTTGGTGACATTGTCGAATGCGATCATGGCTTATCCATCAAATTTATAATCCGCGCTGTAAAATCAGGCATGTATATTCTTGTATGTACAACCAAGCAATTTAGATGCCAACTCCAGTCGGATGTCCGCCCGCCCGCAGCGGTGGCGGGACGCCCCGTTGCCTGCGCGATGATGAGTTAGGGCGGGAGCCTGGATGTTCCATCATGTAGCGCGGCGCACTGTAATGAGGCACCGCCATCAACAGAGTTTGCCTAATGGGTAAGGGGGTATGGATAAAGAGGGGAGGGGCTTGGCGTGGGCGCGGCTATGCGACCGCCATAAGCGCAAAAAAAAACGCAAATCCATGATCATATCTTGATATGGATTTGCGCCTTGATGAAAAATTTTGTCTTAGTTTTACCGCGCTATTATTCCGCGGTATTGACATGCTGGTTAGAACTTTGCGTTACCGGATAGGTATTGGCATAGCTCTGGTAGTCACCGCCGGCGGCCATGGAAACTGCGGGGGCGAGCATGGCGGAAATAAGGGCTAAAGCTGCGATGGTCTTTTTCATGATTGATATCCTCTCGTTCTGTTTGTACGGGTGAAAGCCTTTCGCTTTCGATGTGATTAATATAATGCTCATTAATTAAATGGTCTAGTGAATAAATTTGTTTTTATTGTTCAAATTATTTGATTTGATATGGGGTTTGTCCGCTATTCGACCTGACAAAAAGCGCAATGGCTTCAATAACGCCCGGAGCCAGGGGAAGGTTCGCATCGGCATAGGCGGCCAGATTGATGCTGGGTTCATCAACTGCGACCCGTTTAAGCACATGATTGGTGTCGGGGATCAGGAGAAGGGTAGAGGCCGGCGCGAACTGATGGAGACGTTTGGCATCCGCAATACCGACCTGGAGATCGCGTTTTCCCTGCAGTATCAGCACCGGCTTGTTAACCGGCTTGATGAGTTGCGCGGGATCTAAGGCAAAGAGGCTGATCAGGAAGGATTGCACCGCCGGCCGGAATAACGCCTCCAGGGCCGGCGGCACTGCTCTGGCATCTATGAGCTGGCCGGACGAAAGCGCGGCGATCGCCTTGGCGGCCGCGTCAAGCAACGGCGCGTTGGCGGGGTTGGCGCGCAACTGGGACATCAGCACTTCGCCGGCCGGCCGGCCGGGGCATGCGACCAATATCAGCCCGGCTATATGTTCCGACGCTCGTGTTAGTGCGCTAAGCGCCACTAAACCGCCTTCACTATGGCCAAGCAACCATACCGCGTTTGTGCCGGTACGCCGGCGCAGGGTGTTAATCCAGTTGTGAATGTCATCGACATAATCAGCGACGGTCACCGCATCCGGGTCCGGTACGGCTGCCGCGCTGGCAAACATGCCGCGCTTATCGATGCGTGCGCTGACTATCCCCTTGGCGGCCAGTCCTTCCGCCAATAATTTATAGGGCGCGGCTTTTATTCCCAGTACGCTATTGCCGTCGCGATCCGTTGGGCCGGACCCCGGGATGATAAGGACCACTGGCGAACACTTATCTGGCACTCCACTAAGGGTTCCCTTAAGCGGCCCCATTGGACCTAACGCGTCAATAGTGCTCATCGGAGTTAACCCGCGCCGATAAAGTTAACATAACCGGGGACAACCCCGGCAAATCAGCTGAATTTAATAAATACAAATACACTGAGATCTCGCAGGCAACGTTTACTGACACTGAATCTTATAGCCCAACGGCCATGTTGTCTCTTATTTTGCGGGCATACGGGTCACGTTGCGCCGGATGGCGTGGCCCAGGCGGCGCTGATGGCAAAGCATGCCGGCAAGGCTACTCAAAGCGGGCAAAAAAAATCGCAAAACCACGACTTTTACGCCATGGCTTTGCGATTTAATCAATTTTTTTGTCTTTTATTTCATGACACCCTTATTCGGCGGTATTGACGTGATGATTACTGCTTTGCGTCACCGGATAGGTGTTGGTGTAGCTTTGGTAATCACCGCCTGCCGCCATGGAAACTGCTGGAGCAAGAACGGCTGCGATAAGGGCGAGGGCTGCGATGGTCTTTTTCATGATTGATATCCTGTGTGGTATGAGTGAAAGCGTTTTGCTTTCGATGGAATAAATATAACGCTCATTAACATAATGGGATATCGAATAAATTCGCTGGTGTTGTTCAAATTAACTGATTTATGGAGCGGGTGATATACGCCACGGATAACCTCAAGCGGTTAGCCGCGGTGGCGTCATAACGGCAATGCGGCGAGACGGATGTCCTGGCGAAAAAAAAACCTGTCCGGCGCTCTTAGCCTGGGCGCGTATGCCACTCATAATATGCCGATTTCAACAGCCCGTTTCACGCCTCTCAGCCAGCGTGATAAACAGGGGGGCATTAATTAGTACGCATATTGTGGCGTTATCGCTGGCATTTCTGATTCGGGTATAATCTTACGTCTTTTTATGGCCCGCGACGGCGGCTGGCATAAGCTGCAGACAAACCCATAAACCGGATGATGGGCATAAGTGACAAAATGGCCCTGACAATGGCTACAGGGCGTTAATTGCAGCATGCCGCTATTGACAAAGCGTACCAGGGTCCAGGCGCGGGTCATGGTCAGCAGCGGTAACTCGTCCACCTGCGGCGGGCACTGCTCCAGATAGAGGTGATAAGCCTGGATAATTATCGCTATATCGCTGGATTCGCCGTTTTTCTTTAATGCCCGGAAGATATTATAAAACATAGAGGAGTGGATATTCTGCTCCCATATCATATACCAGTCGGTAGAGAACGGCAGCATCCCTTTCGGCGGAGGGCTACCGCGCAATTCCTTATAGAGTTTGATTAATTTGGGGCGGCTGATCTGTGTTTCACATTCCAGCATCTGGAGACGGGCCCCCAGGGTGATCAGTTCCATGGCCATTTGGATATCTTTTGCTTCCTGAATGATGCTTTTATAGGTCATGGTCACCCCCTTGGGTTAGGTAAAGGCACTATTTTTGCGCTTGTACGTTTTGCTAACGCAGTCGACAAAACAATACCCGTATGAAGTTGCTGCAATTCGTCAATCCGCGACTCTTGGGTCAGCAATCTGATGGTCTGATGGTCATCAAAGCGAAACAGGCATAAGAGTTGACTGGCTTCCGACAGTTTCGTCATTTGTGATGGCATCAGCTTTTTCAGCGTATCGGCCATGTCTTCATCAATACCCAGGCGGAACATTGCGGCGGCTTTATCCTGATTAATCAAGCGTTGCGCCAGAAGTAAATAGGAAAAATTAAGATCGAAGATATATTGGCGAATTTCTTTGGCGTTCATTTTTTCATCCTGACAATCACCGTTAATCATAATTAGAGTATTGATATTATTATTTATATAAAACAAGCACTAAAGAATAACAATCCAACGCATAACATCACACATTCGGTCATATTCGTCTCTCTTTTCCTGATTGCTGCTAAAAATAGCCTGGTATCACCGGGCAATTATTCACTATTAACTAGCCGGAGAGCTCGTCTGTCATACATTAGTTGTATGACCAACCAAATAGATGAGATGCCATTTATTTTCATGAAAGTTAACAACTGATACCTTCTCGCAACCAAGAATTAAGTGTGAAGCCATCAATATTTGACTTAATTGCTGCGAGGATAATAGTAACAAAGTATTAATTTTATATTAAGACAACGCGTTTAATTAAGCAAATGTTACAGCGATCGACATATTAAATAAATACCTATAAAAATCAACCACTAATAATTTATTGACTTTTCGCTATTTTTTAGTAATAGCTGATATTAAAAATATTAGCATGGTAATTAAATTGAAGTGTTAAATATTTAGGCTCTTTATTTTGCTTAAAGTGCATTTAACATGAATTTTTAGTGGCAAAATTGTGACTTAATCAAAATTATATGCAGTAAGTGAATCCATTCGCGCTCAGCCGAGCGTAATAAGGTAATAGTGTTGCGGTATTTTAACAATTACCTATTAAGCCAGCGTATGCCGTAATGATAATTAATACCCTACTGCGCATAACATACCCGGCAACGGCTTTCCACAGTGTGTAAAGGTTGTATCGCTCAGCGACGGGTGAGTAAGCAGGGGCGGCTTGCGTGCGGCAGAGGGTGCGTCAATCCGGGCGCCTCTCCCGGCCGGTGTTTTTTTTGGGTCTTCCCCTGTTGTTCCCCAGCGTGCCTAGATATCCGAATTAATATGCTCTTTACAGTAACGCTTTTTATATTCCAGCGGCGTCAAACCGGTTAGCCGGCGAAACAGCCGCCTGAAGTATCCCACATCCTGGAAACCACAGCGTTTTGCGATATCGGCAATGATGCCGCAGTCCGCAACCAGCAGCTTTTCTGCGTTGCCGATGCGCCGCCGGTGAATGGCCTCGGTAAGGGTCATACGGAACGTCATTTTATAGACCCGGCCCAGATAGTCGGCATTGCAGAAGAGTTGTGACGCCAACCCGGATGCGGTAAGAGGCAGATGAAACTGGGTGCCGATCAGCTGTTGCGCTTTCCAGGCCAAGGCTATGCCCGGTTCCGCCGGTTCAGTGCTTTCGGTCCAGCCGTCCGCCACCTGTTGCAACAGCAGCAGCAGAATTAATTCCAGCGAGGAAGGGGGCGATCGGTTTTCCTGCTCGCTGAGAAACAGTCTAAACAGCGTAACAAACCGGCGTGGATCGCGTATTTTACTGTATTGCGGTATAGGTAATTTAATCGCCTGTTCTTTGGCGGCATTACTGGCCGTCATGCCGAAGTGCAGCCAGTAAAATTTTAAATCCGCGGGAAAATTACCTATGCCCGTATGTTCCCGGCCTGGCCATAATAAAAGCGATTCCCCGGCTTTGACATAAAAATCATGCTGGTTCTCTCGAATCGCTAATATCCCCTGTTCAACAAAAATTAATTCATAGGATCCCAGGACGCGGGTGGGGTGGTGGCCCAGGCCGCGGGAAATAAAAAGGCCGCCATTTTCAATTCTAATGGGGTAATTAACTGATATTTCTAGCATATCAATTACCTTGGTTGCCGTTTTCCCTCACCTTAGCAAACCTGACTGGGCATGTCAGGTAATATGAACGCACTATTGATCTGCTTCACAATTTTAAATCCATGTCGGAATTGTACCCTTTATCTGCCTTTTCCTCACCTTGTTGCGGCCCCGGTAGTGTGCGACGTTTAACCGGTGGAACCCTAAAAATGCTTATTACATTGAAGCGTTAACTTCTTAATCCTTCCGCATGCCAATAACGCGTTATCGGCGAGGAGAAAATAATGTCAACCACCTCCATTCCCCATACGGTTGCCCCGGCAATAACCGCCGGCAGCTATTTATCCATGCGTGAAAAAATCGGTTACGGTTTAGGCGATGCGGGCGGTACCGTTATTACCTGCCTGATGATGAATTTCCTCACCTTCTTTTATACGGATATATTCGGACTCACCCCGGCGCTGGTAGGCATTATGTTTATCGTGCTGCGCGTCGTGGATGCCGTTTCCGATCCCCTGATGGGCGTGGTGGCTGACCGGACCGTAAGCCGCTGGGGACGGTTTCGCCCCTGGCAACTATGGGCCGCGCTGCCCATCGGTATTATCGGTATCCTGACGTTCACCGTGCCCGATGTGGGCATCCATGCAAAAATCCTCTGGGCCTTTGTCACCTACCTGATGCTCTCCCTGAGTTATACCGCCATCAATGTGCCCTATTGCGCGCTGATAAACACCATGACCGGTGTCCACCGGGAGGTGATTTCCTGTCAGGCCTGGCGTTTTGTGCTGTGCGGCGTCGCCGGTTTCCTGGTCTCGGTGGGATTGCCCTGGCTGGTGGAGGCGCTGGGGCGCGGCCATGCGGCCCAAGGCTATCAACGCGGCGTCGCCGTGCTGTGCGTTATCGCGGTGGCGATGTTTTTGTGCTGTTTTTTCTGGGTGCGTGAACGGGTGCCCCTGGCGGTGATGGGTAAGTTTTCGCTACGGGACCATTTGCGGGGTCTGCGGCAAAACGATCAGTTGCTGCTGATGTTGCTGATGTCATTTTTGCTGATAAATGTCTTTAATATTCGCGGCGGCGGCTATATGTATTTTATTACCTATGCGCTGCACGGCAGCGCCGGCTACGCTTCGCTATTTTTTACCGCCGTCACCGTGGCGTCCATTCTTGGCGCCATGATCGTCAATGGCCTGTCACGGCGCATCGATACGGTAAAACTCTATTATTACACCAATATTACCCTGGCGGTCCTGGGCATCCTGATGTGGTTTATCCCCATTGGCGAGGCGTACCGCACCCTATGGCTGGCGCTGATTTTCATCAACAGCATTATCCTCGGTTTTACCCTGACGCTGCATTTCTCCCTCATGGCGTTTGCCGATGATTATGGCTTCTGGAAAACGCGTATCCGCTCATCCGGCATGAGCTTTGCCTTTAATCTGTTTTTTATCAAACTGGCCTGGGCATCCAGCGCCGGTATTATCAGCCTGGTGTTCGTTCTGGTGGCCTATGCTCCCGGCATCGATCGCCAAACCCCCGCGTCGCTCCACGGTATCCAGATGATGGAAACCCTGATACCGACGATATTCCATTTATTGCTGGCTGTGGCGTTGCGTTTTTGCCGGCTGGACAATACCAGTATGGCCCGTATATCCCGCGATCTTCAGGACCGCCGGTTGGCATAAACATTGATTAAACATTGATTAGGTAATCAAAAATGGAAAAAACATCCGAAATCGACCTGCATCATATCAAGCTGACCGATTCCTTCTGGCTGGATTATCAGCGACTGGTCAGGGATGTGGTCTTGCCGTACCAGTGGGAGGCGCTAAACGATCGTATCGCCGACGCGGAACCCAGTCATGCCATAGAAAATTTCCGCCTCGCGGCCGGACGCAGCCAGGGAGAATTTTACGGAATGGTATTCCAGGACAGCGATGTCGCGAAATGGCTGGAGGCGGTGGCCTGGATGCTGTGCCGGCAACCGGATCCGCAGCTGGAGCGTACCGCCGATGAAACCATTGAGCTGATCGCCGCCGCCCAGCAGCCGGACGGCTACCTGAATACCTATTTTACCGTGAAGGCGCCGGAAAAACGCTGGACCAACCTGGCGGAATGCCATGAGCTGTATTGCGCCGGACATATGATTGAAGCCGGCGTGGCTTACTACCGCGCCACCGGCAAAACCCGCCTGCTCGAGGTCGTGTGCGCCCTGGCCGATCATATTGACGGGGTTTTCGGCCCGGGTCCCCGGCAGTTGCATGGGTATCCGGGCCACCCGGAAATCGAGCTGGCGTTGATGGAATTGTATAGCGTCACGGCCAATCAGCGCTATCTCGCCCTGGCGCGCTATTTTGTTGAGCAGCGCGGTACCGAACCTCATTTCTATGACCTTGAATACGAGCGCCGCGGCCGCACTTCCCACTGGCACAACTACGGCACGGCCTGGATGGTGAAAGACAAGGCGTATAGCCAGGCGCATAAACCCATTGCGCTGCAGGAAACGGCGGTAGGCCATGCGGTCAGGTTCGTTTATCTGCTGGCGGGCGTCGCCCATCTGGCGCGTGTCAGCGGCGATGATGAGAAGCGCCGCGCCTGCCGTCGCTTATGGGACGACATGACCCGGCGCCAGATGTACATTACCGGCGGAATCGGCGCCCAAAGCCATGGCGAGGCGTTTACTTCCGGTTACGATCTGCCCAACGACACCGCTTATACGGAAAGCTGCGCGTCCATCGGCCTGATGATGTTTGCCAGGCGCATGCTGCAAATGGAGGCCGACGGGCAGTATGCCGACGTGATGGAGCGAGCGCTGTATAATACCGTGCTGGCGGGCATGGCTCTTGACGGAAAACATTTTTTCTACGTCAATCCGCTGGAAGTCCATCCTGGCGCCATTAAATGCAACCATATTTACGATCACGTTAAACCGGTGCGTCAGCAATGGTTCGGCTGCGCCTGCTGTCCGCCCAATATCGCCCGGTTGCTGGGCTCGCTCGGCAATTATATTTACACCCGCAACGACGAGACCCTGTTTGTAAACCTCTATATCGGCAGCGAGGTGACCCTGCCGGCGGGCGATCGTGCCCTGACGGTGCGGCAAAGCGGTAATTATCCTTGGGACGAAACCGTTACTCTCACCGTCACCTGTGCGGCGCCGACATCCTTTACGCTGGCGCTGCGTTTGCCGGGCTGGTGTCCGTCGCCGCAGGCGATGCTGAACGGCGAACCGGTGGCTATGGCGCCCCGGCGGGGATATGCCTATTTCACGCGTACCTGGTCTGAAGGCGACAGTATTCAACTGACTTTGCCGATGCCGGTGCGCCGGGTCCGCAGCAATCCGCTGGTGCGCCAAAACCTGGGAAAGGTTGCTTTGCAGCGTGGACCGCTGGTGTATTGCCTTGAACAGGCCGATAACGGCGATAATTTGCATCAGCTGCGTTTGTCCGCCGGAAGTGATTTTCGCTTAGTGCCAGGTGAAGGCGTGCTGGCGGGGAAAACCCTGATCCAGGCGCCGGGGGAGGGCCTGTCGCCTGCGGATGTTTCGCAACAGCCGCTTTATGATTATGACGGAGAACCTCCGCGGCGCCGGCAGCAATCGCTGCTGTTTATTCCCTATTTTTGCTGGGCCAACCGCGGCGAAGGGGAGATGCGGGTATGGGTCGCAGAGGACTGATCCAATATCGCCGTATAAAAGGAGACGCGGGGCAGGGAGCGCCCCGGGGCGTCAGGCCTGCCTCGTCAGCGCAGCGATGGCGGCAGCTTCGCCGGCCCGGGCGAAACAGATTGTCTATGCCGGCCGGCTATCGTGCCGGACATCACCGCGGATTGCGTATGGCGGCGGAACGCAATTGGGATGTTTTCCTGGAACGAAACGCCGCCACTTTCATCCTATTGCCGCAAGTGGCCATGCTGCACCAGCGGCGGCGGTGCGATTTGCTCAGGTCATGGAAGAGCAGAATGCAGTCATGGGCTTCGCATTGGCGTACGAATTCGAATTTATCGCCCGTAACCAGACCTACCAAAGCATCGGCCACAGGCCAAAGCAGGCTTGCCGGGCTGCTATCCCGGTGGTGAACACCGATGCGCAATTCCTGCGCTTCGCCATCCCATTCCAGCCTCTTCACCGGACAACCCGCCGCAAGCACCTGATTGATGGCGGTGAAATCGGCTGGAACGCCTTTCATTGCCGCGTTCACCACTGCCCGCGCACAGTCGCGAAGCCCGCGCGCTTCAGCCAGCAGGCCACAGGGGATCGGCTGGTTAGCGCCATCGGGCCAAAGGCCCGCCAGTTTCAGCCAGCTCGCGACGCTTTGATCGTCGGTTAGGCAGTCATGACGTTGGTCGCCCACACCGTACTCACTGTTAATGAAATCGAGGGCAAGATTGTCCGCCAGAAAGAGCGGGCCGGAAGACGTGCTGGTCGGATTCATAGTGACCTGTAACTAATAAAATATATTTGACAGGTTACCAAAAAACCACGTAACCTTCAAATGACAAATTTAACGGTTACAAAAGGAATTATCATGACCTCTTCCAAATCGATTGCAGCTACCGGACCCGCGACTTCTCTGCTTGTTGACGGTGCGCATTCCGCCAATGCTATCGGCCCCATTCGTTACCGCTACGAGCAGGTGGGTGATGTGAAGGTTTTCTACCGCGAGGCAGGCAACCCCAGCGCACCCACGCTACTGCTGCTTCACGGCTTCGCAGCCTCATCGTTTATGTTTCGCGACCTTATTCCCGAACTGGCCGAACGCTATCATGTGATCGCGCCGGATTTACCGGCCTTTGGTTTTACCGCGGCCCCGGCGCGGGGCGAGTACGCCTACACCTTCAGCCAGCTGGCGCAGACCATCGGCCAGTTTACCGAACAGCTTAAGCTCGCTACATACGCGCTTATGGTTCACGACTACGGCGCCCCGGTGGGATGGCGCCTGGCTGTCGCCCATCCTGAGCGGGTGACCGCCATTATTTCTCAGAACGGCAACGCCTATGAGGAAGGATTGGGCGATAGCTGGGCACCTATTCAAAAGTACTGGCGCGAACCGACGCAGCAGAACCGGAACGCCCTGCATGACTTTCCGACACCGGCCTCGATTAAGTGGCAATACCTGGAAGGGGTTACCGACAAGGATTCGGTTTCGCCAGATGGCTATACGTTGGAAGGGCTCCAGATATCGCGGCCTGGCAATGTGGACATTCAGCTCGACCTGCTTTTGGATTACGCCTCGAACGTAGCAATGTATCCTGCCTTCCAGGCGTACTTCCGCAAGTACCAGCCACCATTGCTGGCGGTTTGGGGAAAGAACGATCCGTTTTTCCTTCCGGACGGGGCCGAAGCCTGGAAACGCGATCTGCCCAGGGCGGATATTCGCTTCTATGACACCGGGCACTTCGCGCTTGAAACCCACGCCAGGCAAATCATTCCTGTGATTCGTGCGTTCCTGGACAAGAATATAGGGTAGCGGGTCGGTTTGAGATGTTGGCCAAGGCAACCGCTCAATTCAACAGGCTTATCCATAACGCTCCTGGCCAAGGGAACTGCCGGGAATGCCCTTGCTATCAAAGTATTGTCTGCTTTGTGCCAGAGCAGACTTTGAAACAATTCTAAAAACGCCTGACAACGAAATGACGAACCAAAAGTGAATCTGCTCTGGATAGGTCATCCATTCATGCCACTTCTACACAATTAAACAGATGACGACTATGTTTATCTTTCGTAAGGTAAATGGCGATTATAAGGATCAAAAGGGCGTAATTATGGGAAGATTTCACGGTAAACGTGTACTTATAACGGGTGGCACCAGCGGCATTGGGCTGGCAGGCGCGCTGCGAATTGTGAAAGAGGGAGGACACGTTGCCATCACGGGGCTGAGTGAAGAACGTCTGGCCCAAACCCGCAAACTGTTGCCGGAAACTGCACTGATCCTGAAAAGTGATGCTGCAAGTGAGGCTGATATTGATGCGCTCGCAACGGCAGTCAGCGGCTGGGGGCACCTCGACGGATTGTGGCTGAATGCGGGTTACGCAGAAATTGGCGCACCGGAATCCGTTACGGCCGACGCCTTTAATCGCATGATGAATGCCAATGTTCGCGGGCCCATGCTGCAGCTTGCATCACTTTCCAACACGTTGAACCCAGGTGCATCAGTGTTGGTCACCGCATCGTCTTCAGTCTATGAAGGTGCGCCCATGACGAGCTTATATGGTGCAACAAAAGGCGCCGTTGTCGCCATGGTAAAAAGCTGGGCCGCCTCACTGGCCGCGCGCAATATTCGCGCCAACACGCTGGTGCCAGGACCTATCGAGACTAATTTTAGACACTTCATGTCCGGGGAGTCGCGGCAAAAGTTTGAAGATTTTGTGGTAAGCCAGGTGCCTCTCAGGCGAGCCGGTACAGCTGATGAAGCTGCCGCCGTCGCACTTTTTCTGCTTTCAGATGATGCGTCCTACGTAACCGGAAGCCAGTATGCTGTGGACGGCGGGCTGGTTCACTATTAATGTGAAACCCAATTTAGATCATTATCTTACTATATGATTTGGTAATCTATTCATTTGCCTGTTTTGGGTATTGGGTTCACGCTGACGCTATAGGCAGCTGCTACGAACGAAAGGGTGGTCAGCTGTTAATAAGAAGGTAATAAGATGCTTTTGCCAGATTTGAGTTTTAAGCAAACCCTATGTCAATCGTCATTTCAAGAATGAGTCGTCCGCTGTTTATTTCTCTGGATGGGCCCAAGGGAGTCGGCAAAACCACACTGTTGGAGGCCATTACGAAAGTACTCAGGGCAGATAACAAGACGGTGATCCGACTTTGCGAGAAAAAAAGCGATCCCTACAGGAGGGAAACAATGGCCCTCGTGAACAGGCTCGCTAGAAATCCCACCCTGGATTTGGAATTGGAAGTTTGTGAACGCTTTGCCGATAGCCGTGCCTGGATTTCCGAGCATGTGCTGACTAAACAGCCACCGGGCAGCATTATCTTAATGGATCGTTGGTACCCGTCGGAAGCCGCGTTTCGCCGGATGGTTCCATTTGCAGAGATCTTACAGCTCAACATTGAACGAAACGTGCGAACGCCAGACCTGCATGTCGGGGTTGTTACTGCGCCTGACATTTCATGGACAAGGGCCGCGGCCAGAACGCGTGGGCTAAGTAGTACGGTAATTCATAAGCTGGAAGAGCATGTAGCCTGTACCAAGGCGTTTGAGCGAGAAGTTGCAGATCACGGCTGGGTTTTATGCCGTAATGAAGGAATCATCGAAGACGCAACGATGCAGGTTATTTCTGAGATCTACAGAGTGCTTGGATGCCCTATAGGCATCGGTTTTGCGGGCAGGGCTTCTGCCGCATGTCGCCAGTAATTACAGCAACCTATTCCGTCACCCTCCACCCCAGTGTGACCCTCAGATTTGTGTTGCGTCTACAGAATCGAAACCACTCAGTATTTTCAGTCTTGTTATGATTTACCGGGCTGGCTGCCAGCCACGGTCGTGAATACTCATTGAATCGGCGCTGCTACTGACTCTATCTTACTCATAGCGACACGAGGCCTTTAGCACGTCTGTTTGTTGTTCTTTTCGTTCGACTTTGCAAATCTTCTCTGAGGAGCCCGACATGATCACCTTTCATCAACTCACCGCCACCAGTCTGGGTGGCCAGCTCATCTCTATGGCCGACTATGCGGGTAAGCTGGTTCTGGTGGTTAATACCGCCAGCCATTGTGGCTTCACGCCACAATACGCAGGTCTTGAATCGCTCTACAAGAAGTTCGCCGCCCAGGGTCTGGTGGTGCTTGGTTTCCCCTGTAACCAGTTCGGTAATCAGGAACCCGGCGGTGCCGATGAAATCGCGCAGACCTGCCACATCAACTATGGTGTGAGCTTCCCGATATTCGAAAAAGTGGAGGTCAACGGCGCTGCTACGCACCCGGTGTTTCGTTACCTGAAAGACGAATTGCCCGGTGTGCTGGGTGGGCGGATCAAGTGGAACTTCACTAAGTTCCTGATCGGACGCGACGGCAAACCGGTCAAGCGTTTTGCACCGTTCACCACCCCAGAGAAAATGGAAACCGTAATTCTTGCTGCACTTGAAATCTAAGTGTTCGTGTAATTCGAATCGTCCACATTTAGAGAGCTTCCGATAAACTGATTATGCCCGAGTGGGATTAACGTCCGCTCTTCGCTCTCAGCAGGCCTTCAGCGTCACGTTTTTGTCTGCTGTGTGCCATTACCTGACGTTGTATTCTTTTATGCTAATTCCCTTAATGTTGTATATTCCTGTTCGCTTAATTCGCTTGCCCTTTTTGTCCGTAATAGTGGCTGTATTTGTGCTACAGCGAATGGAATGACGTTCATCAATCACCAGCCGAATTGCTTCTGAAGGATCTTCCACCTCCACGAGGTCGTCAGTTTTATCCAGGCCAAATGGTACAAGGTGAAATGCAGTTTTTCCCGTTGATTTTTTGGTTACCTTTATAGGGTAAAGCACGTCCCCACTTTTATGAATCAATTCAAGGCGTTCATTGTAAATCATGGCAATTCTCCTTAGTTTGTCTGCATGACTGTACAAATCGAAGATAGGAGATACAACAAAAAAGATAGGTAAAGCTAAAATAGCCTAACGCGCTTCATAATTTATTGAATTAAATCTATATTTTTGCAAAATGTATGTGAGAAATTAAATCGTGACTAACCTTAGAGCCAGTTAAAGTGATCTTCTCCCTATAACTCAAGACACCTTGATTCAAGTATGCATTCCGAACTTCCGCTTCTCGCTCAAAGCAGACCTGACGGCCACTCATTCTGTCCACTTCGTGCCAGGAGCGGACGTTGCTAACATCGAGTGGCATTAATCAAAGGTGTCAGGCCAGCTTGGCTACATCCTGCAATTAGTCGGTTGATGGTTTCACTTACTGGTCAGCATTGCCAGGTATGATGAACGAATCCACGCCCAATACGGATAATCCTGAAAGCTGGAGTCGAGATGAACTGACTGCTTTTGCCAAATACGTAACTATGTCTACAGCTTCCAAATGACCCACCATTACCATGCTGGTGGGTCGATTAATTAACATAGGGAATAGGTTCAAAATCTCCCACTACAGATATCATCGTTTATTGAGAGTGCATGATACATAGCTCTCAAAGTTGAATTGAATTTAACTGCCGTAACTAACCCTGCGTAATGATTTTTTACCGCAATATAATCACCATCTAAAAGCATCCTTCTAATATCTGCCGTGATTGTCGAGACAAATTGAGATGAATTTCGGACATATTTTTGTCGAAGTTCAAATATAGTAAAATGATTTATTACGCGTTTACGCTCGACTTCCAACCATTGTAAAGGAGGTGCAGCGTGGAAATCGAACACTAAAATACCATACTGTGCTGTAATTGAAGCTTTAATCCAATCTGTACTATAAAACTTAATGTCATCGTTATATGGATAAAGCGTCTGATCTGAAGCCACTTTTAAAATATTATCTGACTTTGCACCATTACAGTGCTCACAGGCAGGAATAAGATTTCTAGGGTGAACAGAAAAAAGTGGATAACGAGCTTTAGGTAAGTAATGGTCCAGCGTTTCCACACCGTAAATTCCACATAATGGGCAGAGACCACCTTTAGAGGATGCTCTTAGTTTGTCATAAACCTTCCTGGCTTCACTATTTATTTTTAACATGTAAACGGTATAGAGATTTTTCAAATCTTTCTTCGTTACTTCACCATCAATTATTTGATCAACTCTTCGTGGCAGGCAAGGTAAAAATTCATGGAGACTTTTAGGAGTTATACGATCATCGAAACATCTCCATTGAGTAGAAATGTTTTCGGCGATATTTCCCAGTCTGTTTTTGTAATCCTGATTATCATTATTCACGGATAATAAACATGTAGAAAATAAATTATCACAATTGATGTTGGGATAAGTAATTTTATTCATCTTCGTCCCCATCAAGATTTTTGTTTTTTTCGTTCTTATCTCTAAGCATAATCATGCTCATTAATATTGCCTTTCCTTCAAAACCGATCTTCTTCTTGAATTTTTTTAGAATGTCTTCGAAAGTCAACCCTTCATCAACACTTTCTTTGAGAAGTTTATGGAAGCCTGATTGCTCCATTTCTAATTTAAAAACCTCTTTGGTTAAAGTTCCAACATTTTCAGCGAAAGTTTCAATCGCTGGTCTATCATAAGTCATTTCTTCCCCGAAGCGGGTTAATACCCAGCAGCAACTTTTAGGTACTTCCTGAACCACCACAGGAGAATGAGTTGCGATAATTGCAATTCCGTTTCTGCGAGATAGTAAATTGCTCAAAGCGCGAATAAAGGCTGACAGGAGTGGCGGATGTAAATGACTTTCCGGTTCATCGAATAAAACAAGAGTTTTATCCTGAACCTTTTCGACTAAGCTACTTATTGTCATAAATACAATAGCATGGCCCGAGCTCATTTTTTCCATTCGTGTTAAGCATTCACTTTGTAATTCGTTTGTTGGGAAATTAACAATATCTCTTAAATTCAGATCCTTAAAATTAGTATCTGAATCTAAATTAGTTATAGCTTCTACCCAAGCTTCTCTTTTTGAATCATCGGAGCAACAGTTATAAATGGATTGAGCACACTTTTGACGAAGTTGACGAATATCCTCAATAGGGTTATCCTCTTCTTTATTTATAGTTTTCTTTAATCCTATATAGTAATAACACGTACCCGAAAGCGGATCGCTTTGCTCGCTAAATGGGTTAAACGGATCGAATGCGCTAAATGAAACAGATATTACCGTACTGAAATAATCATCTGTAATTCTTTTATCTGTAAAAGCTTCTTCAAAAAAAGCTTTTTTAGGTTTTTTATCTCCAACTATAGAACTAACCATTTCATTTAGCAGTGTTGTTTTACCTAACCCGTTCCTGCCTATTATTGCATGGATGTTGCTTGGTGGTAAAGAATATGGTTCCACACTAAAATCGAGATTTATGTCAGCAAATTTATGATTTTTTCTTACAAACTGAAAATCGAATTCTGTTAAAAGACTGTCACCGTTCATTATCCTCAAGAACTGTCCATGTATAGTATTTATATTAACATCTCTTAATAGGGATGATTTGAAAACACTCTCTTTTTTTGCAGCTTTAATTGCATTTTCACTAACAACAACACAGTTGAGCCTATTAAGGATGTCTCGACTCAAGTGTTTACCAAATGAATAAAGCTTCTGGTAAAATTCTGCGCTTTCAGCAAGACTGAAAAACACATCATCTAACTTGTGAAAATCCTTTTTAATTTTATCAAAGGTTGTGGTTTCAATGTCCTGACCTATAAAACCTATTTTTATCTGACCAATAGAATGACTATACCCTTCCGCATCCACGTATTCCATATTAAAGAGAGTTCTGTAAGAATAGTCATTCCAACTTGAAAAAGTAAGGTATACTGAATTTGGTTCTTTTTCCGAACTGTAATTTCTTTTCTTATCTGTAACAATAAACTTTATCAAGTTGAAACTCCTTTTGTCTAAAATCATCTTGGTTTAAATAAATGCGAGAAAACAAAATCTTAATTAACATATTTTAAAAATTTAATTTATGACAAGGGTTAAATATTCATATTACAATCCAATTGTCGACAAAACAATCATTCACAGAAGGTACATATAAGCCCTCACATCCTGAATCATTAACCATAATCAGTTTAACACCAATTCTTACGCAATGATTTGATCTAAATGTGTTTCGTAGACTCCCCCTGACCTGCTCCCTGTTGATTCACAAAGAATGCTGTTAGAAATGTCCGCAGATCGCTCATATCGGACTATTCACATCAGCATGCCTGCTTCGTGCCAAGAGTGGACGTTATGTCGGTTCTGAAACAACGCTTTTCGTGGTGACGTCCTCATCCCATTGATGAAGACGTTACTAACATTACGGTCTGTCAACCTGCGGAGGTTGAAGCTGGAATTCGGGCAATGACCTTAATTTCAAAATCGAATCCCGCAAGCCAGGTCACTCCAACGGCTGTCCAGTTCGGGTAAGGGGGCTGCGGGAAAATTGACTGTTTCACCTGCATAATCGTCGGAAACTGATTTTCCGGGTCAGTATGAAAGGTGGTGACATCAAGCAGGTCGTCAAACGTACAACCAGCTGCTGCAAGAGTCGCTGCCAGGTTATCAAACGCAAGTTGCACCTGCGCGGCAAAATCCGGCTCCGGCGTACCGTCGGCGCGGCTGCCAACCTGGCCGGAAACGAATAACATATCGCCAGAGCGGATCGCGGCGGAATAACCGTGTTCTTCATAGAGAGCATGGCGGTTAGCAGGAAAAATAGGTTCACGCTGGATCATGGCATGTCCTTTCTTGAGTCAATGTGTGATGCGGGATGCGCGGTATGTAAAATTGATTTAATATACGCGGCGTATGTTGAATTAATCACACATACGCCGCGTATGTCAAATAACATCCGTTACGTATGTCAAAAAGGAGATCGTATGGCCGCCAAATGCCGCGCTGAAACAATGGAAGAGAACCGCGCCAAATTGATTACGGCAGCGCGGAAATCCTTTGCCGAAAGAGGTTTTGCTGCCGTATCAATGGATGAATTAACCGCCAGCGTTGGCCTGACACGTGGGGCGCTATACCACAACTTTGGTGATAAAAAGGGGCTGCTTGCCGCTGTTATTGCTCAAGTAGATGGTGAAATGGCACAACGAGCCAAAGCCGCCGCCGCGACTGCCGGTGACGACTGGGAAAGGCTGCTGGCTGAAGGGATTGCCTACATTAAGATGGCGCTGGACACAGAAGTAAGGCGCATCGTTCTGCTTGATGGTCCGGCTTTCCTTGGGGATCCTGCACAATGGCCCAGCCAGAATAGCTGCCTCGAATCCACCCGCCAGACCGTTATAAAGCTGATCGAACGCGGCGTACTTAAATCGGTTGACGCGGATGCCGCTGCACATCTGTTAAACAGTGCCGCGCTGAATTCCGCACTTTGGATTGCTGCGAGCGACGATCCTCAGCGGGCGCTGCCAAAAATTATTGAGGTGTTTACTCAACTGGCAAGCGGCTTACGGAATAGTTCCAATAAACTACGATGAGACGCTTAAAGGGTGGGGTGAGCGACGACCTTACAGTGCGCACCAAACAACTTAGTTTGGGTAATTACATTTGATCTGACAGTCAGCCCTGCGCCACTAGCAAACACTACTAACATCGCGGCGCGTTAATCAATGGAGAGCAGATCGCCCTCTCCTAGCTTACTCCTCCACCACTTCTGGTTTTTTGGAAGCGGTTAAGTGATTTGCGAACAGGTATTTCATGAGATGCGAATATCCATTCATTCTTCCGGGTAGGAAATTCGATATCCGCCATCAGCCATGAGAACGCGGGCAAACCCCCGACGCTCTAAGTGCATGCCTGCAACGAGCAGTTTTTCCCTGACTGCCTGTTCCAGGAGTTTTTTCCGTGTGTCTTCGGCCTGAGCGGGATTGCAGTCAAATACAATGGAAACGGCCGGGTGTGCTGACTGGATATGCGGGAAGTGGACGATGTCTCCCCATATCAATAAGCATTTATCACCTGAATCGATGCGGAATCCGGTATGGCCTGGCGTGTGACCCGGCAGCCATACCGGGAGAATGCCCCCGGTTATCTCCTTCCCGTCCAGAAAGCGCAAGTTCTGCGCATACGCTTCTAACGTTCGGCGGACCAGCTTAAAATTACGCTGCCCACGCTCGCTGGCCATTTTTAATCTTTCATCATCCCGCCAGTATTCCGCTTCAAGAGGATGAAGATAGAGTTCAGCATGTTTATAGACTGGCCTTCCTTCAGCATCCAGCAGGCCGCCAATATGGTCAGGATGGCCGTGCGTCAATAAGACGGTGTCCACGTCAGCGGGGCCTACCCCCGCTGCACCGAGGTTTCTTTTGAGCAGCCCTCCGACGTTGTTCAGGCCTCCCGCGCCGGCGTCAACCAGAATGGTGCGTCCCTGACCGCGGATCAGATAACAGTTGATATGGATATTACCGGGTTCAGCGATCCCGGCGCTGCGCTGAATTAACCCAGCATCCGCCGTCTCAATGCCTGAAAGTAAATCCAGGCTGGCTGACATATTGCCATCACTCAGGGCGGTAACCAGAAAATCCCCAATCTGACGGGATGTGAAAGGCGGATGGTTCATAAATTCCTCATGGTCAGTTTCGAGCGAATATTTGTGGTGCGCTCGAGCCAAAACAGCGGATACGCGCCATTAGCCCCGAGGCCTGCCGAATGGCCAGATCCAGTTCACGCATAAACTTTTCCATCACGTCCGGCACACGCGATTTTGTCAGGCGATAACAGAGTTCGGCATACACCGGATGCCCGCATCCCGGCCTGACATCGACATATATGATGTGAACTTTTTCTGCTTCTGCGCCGAGAATCTCACTGCACAGTGCGCGGCAGATATGGGTGAAAGCGGGGAGAGCGGTGAACCTGTCAGACTGATCTTCAGAAATGTAAAAAGTCAGATTTGGCATGATTTTATTGTTTTCCTCTCTGGTGACCCTTAGCCGGGTTCTGCAATTGCGGTGTAAGCGTTTCGTAGAGGTAGGCTCCGGGAACTTCTGCTAACTGCGCGGCATTTTCACGTGCAAGAACGTATGCAACGCGCCGCTCAGGGGATTTATCCAGCCCTGACGCCTGCATTGCCAGTGCCCGGTATCCCAGCCCGGTCTCGATAAAGCCGATCGGCCGGGTGCTGAGCAGCAGCAGTTCATCCGAGGATACGGCCGGAGCCGGGCCTTCACACTCATACAGATTACGGTGCCAGTCAGTGATGTGCTCCTGCCAGCGCGAGAAATTACCGCCGCCTTTCAGCCGGTATTCGTCACTGGAGATCACATCCGCATCCTTAATTGTATGAAGGGCGAGATAAACAGGGCAGCCAGGTTTCAGGGCCCGGAAGCGCTGGGAAGTGCTGAATCCGGTGACGGAGACCAGCGCCGGCAGTTTTTCCCGGCTGTAAAATTCATTCCAGTCTTCCTCGCTTCCGGGATTGGCATAGGTGCATTCCACGATATACAACATTGACTAACCTCTGCATGAATAAACGGCAGGAATCTAATGAGCCCGTTTAATGATTTTTCATCATGCTACATGCTGTTTTTTTGGCTATAAATCGATATTATTTCATGGTTTAGTGATATTCAGTCACTGATGGGTCACCCTATACACACAACAGGGGCGGTTTTATGCGCAGAAAAATTCCCAGCAGCACTTCCCTGCAGGCTTTTGAGGCTGCCGCAAGGCACGGTAATTTTGCCCGGGCCGCAGAGGAGTTATCGCTGACGGAAGGCGCCATCAGCCGGCAGATTGCGCGCCTTGAATCTTTGCTGAACTGCAAACTGTTTGACCGTGCGGGAAACCGCGTCAAGCTTAATCCTGTAGGTGCGCGCTATGCACATCACATACGCGAAACGCTCGAACGGCTCGACAGGGATACTCAATACATAATGGGGATGCCTGAAGGAAGCAAAAGTCTGGAAATTGCCGTCCTGCCGACGTTTTCCAGTCGATGGCTGATTCCCCGCCTGATCGGCTTTAGATCTATGCATCCGGATATCACATTACATATTGCGGCCAGAACCGACCCATTCATTCTCACCGGGAGTGGCTTTGACGCCGCAGTTCATTTTGAACATGCCGCATGGGCAGGGATGCGTTTGCATTTTCTCTTTCAGGAAAAACTGGTGCCTGTATGCCATCCTGCACTGTTAACGGACAATAACGTCTATGAGAGGTTGAACGAACTACCGCGTATTCACCGGCGACAGAATCCGGAAGCATGGCATCACTATGCCCAGGAAAACGGAATAATCTTTGATAATCCGGCGCAAGGTGTCCGGTATGACCTTCATGAAATGGCAATAGCTGCCGCTTTGGCGGGACAAGGCGTGGCAATGGTGCCGCGTATGTACGTCGAAAAAGAACTGCGTAGCGGAGCGCTTGTCGCACCCTGGCCAGAATCAGAAAACCTGAGCAAAAAATTCTGTTTGGTAAAACCGGTGGAAACAGGAATAAATGAACCTGCACTGCAGGATTTTGAACACTGGCTACTGGCTGAAATTATTGGCGGGACATGACAGAATTGGGGTGACATAGTGTGGGCTGGTGTATGCCAACCGTCCCTGCCAAAATGAGGACCGGACTGCTAAGCGTCATCGGAACCATCATGAAATTCCGTCGCTGGTTACTGGCAGAATCACAACAGGCGCAGCTCAGTTACCATTACTACATGAGTATTTACTCATGCCTCGATGACGACACTTCACTTTTCATCCGGGCGCGCGCTGTTTAGCATCAGCCTATGCCTGGACACATTATTTTGCTTACGTTATTCGCCGCCCTGCAACATGCCAGCTGGAACGCCTTATTACGCGGCGGTATTCACATCAGGAGAACACAAGATGTCTGATCATCCCACAATTGCTCTTATTGGTCCGGGTGCTATCGGTACCACCATCGCCGCTGTACTGCATGAAGTTGACCGCACGCCGGTCCTTTGCGGGCGCACCGCGCATCCGCGGTTAATTCTGCGTCACGATGAGGGTGAAATTGTGGTGCCCGGTCCGGTATTGACTCGTCCGGCGGCTATCAGCCACCCGTTCGATCTGGTGTTTATCGCGGTGAAAACCACCCAGGTGGCTGACAGCGCCCACTGGCTGGCCGCGCTGTGCGATGAAAACACTGTGGTATGCGCACTGCAAAATGGCGTTGAGCAGAAAACCCAACTGGAACCCTTGGTCAACGGCGCAACGGTGCTGCCTTCGGTAGTGTGGTTCCCGGCACAGCGCGAGCCGGATGCCTCCGTCTGGCTGCGCGCCAAACCGCGCCTGACGCTGCCGGATGTGGCGCCGGCAAAACGGGTCGCGGATGCGCTCAGCGGCACACGCTGCGCGGTTGAGCAGTCAGCCGATTTTATCTCCATCGCCTGGCGCAAACTGCTGCAGAATGCGGTCGCGGGTCTGATGGTACTGGCGAATCGCCGTGCAGGAATGTTCTCACGCGAGGATATCACTGAACTGGCACTGGCTTATCTGCGTGAATGTCTGACGGTTGCGCGAGCGGAAGGCGCCGTACTGGATGATAACGTTCCTCAGGAGATCGTTAACGGCTTTCATCATGCGCCTGCGGATCTGGGCACCTCCATTCTCGCCGATCGTCAGGCCAACCGCCCACTGGAATGGGATATCCGCAACGGTGTGATACAGCGTTATGGTCGCTCACAGGGTATTCCCACGCCCATCAGCGACGTGCTGGTGCCATTGCTGGCGGCAGGGAGCGAGGGGCCGGGCTGAAATCCTAAGGGCAGGTCACGCCAGCCTCTGATAGACCCGCCAAACTCATGCCGCACGGTGATCAGGTGCTCAATCTGGTACAGCCTCATACATTACGGGTATAATCACACAAATTATTCGACTGTTTGAGAAATGAAGATGACAAAACTCACCTTACAAGAGCAGATGCTAAAAGCTGGATTAGTAACCAGCAAAAAAATAGCCAAAGTCCAAAAAACGGCTAAAAAATCACGAGCGCAGGCCCGTGAGGCAAGGGAGGCCGTGGAAGAAAATAAAAAAGCCCAGCTTGAACGTGATAAACAGCTCAGCGAGCAACAAAAACAAGCTGCTTTATCGAAAGAATATAAAGCCCAGGTGAAGCAGTTAATTGAAATGAATCGAATCAATATTGCCAGAGGCGATATTGATTTTAACTTCACAGATAATAATCTCATTAAAAAGATAGCTGTGGACAAGCTGACTCAATCTCAGCTGATCAGTGGCCGTCTCGCCATTGCCCGGTTGGTTGATGATAACAGCGGCGTGAGTAAATACGCTATTATCCCGGCGAGCGTAGCCGATAAAATTGCGCAGCGAGATGCGAACAGTATTGTATTAAATAGTGCGCTAAGTCAGGAAGAGCAAGATGAAGAAGATCCGTATGCCGATTTTAAAGTGCCGGATGATTTGATGTGGTAATCAACGCCTTGCGGATGCTGATGTATGAAAAGTCCTTCCGGGCTTTTCATTAACATCGGATGTTCAGCCAGTACCGGAAAACGCAGGGTTATTCTCGACAGTCGCCAACGCCCGCGCTGCCGGCCCGACGGGATGACGTCTTTTGGCGTTCCCGCTTTTTATCGTATCCAGGATAGGGCTAGTCCCTTTTGCTGTTATGGGCCCCAACGGGCGTGACCGGCAACGTGGTGCCATGAGGATGGCCGCGGGGGGGGCCCGCCTGTCACAGCACGTCTTATGTTAATCCAAGGTTACGCAGCAGAAAAAAACCGCTGACGCTTAACTTGCATACCGGCCGGTAGGTATCTAGTATTGGTTTTTATTTCAGGAGAAAACCATGTCTTCACTACTCGCTTACGCAGCACTCGCACTCGCCATCGTTCTGGAAGTGGTGGGCACCCTGTTTCTGGGCAAGTCTGAACATTTTACCCGCCTTATGCCCTCGCTGATTTGCGCTGTTCTTTATGCCTGTTCCTTTTATCTGCTGGCTCAGGTGCTGCGTACGCTTCCGCTAGGGATTGCTTATGCCTCCTGGGGAGGGCTGGGCATTATTCTGACGACCCTTATCGGCGTGGTCGTTTTCAGGCAAAAACCTGATGCGGCGGCCATCGCGGGTATCGCGCTGATTGTTGTCGGCGTGGTGGTGATTAACGGCTTTTCCAAGATGAGCGCCCACTGATGATGACAGCGTCCGGCAGACCAAAAAAAGACCCTGTCAATGTGCGCCGCCGTTTGCTCAATAGTACGGCAAGTCTGATGGCGGCCCGTGGCTTTGCCGGTGTCAGCGTCAGCGACATCGCCTCTGACGCGGGTGTGACCAAAGGCGGCCTATTTCACCATTTTTCCAGCAAGCAGGATCTTATCACTGCGGTATTTGATGATGAGCTGGAGCAGTTCAATGTACTCCTTGAGGACTTCATGGCGCGTGACCCCGGCGGCTACGGTCGCTTTACACGGGCTTATATCAGGACGACAATTGTCGCCTGCACGGAAAAGATGTCAGCTCTGACGTTTTCTCTCTGTGCTGAACCTGAACTGATAACACGCTGGGAAAGCTGGCTCGCTCAGCGCCTGAAACAGCATCAGGAGACTGACAGTGCACCGGATCTGGAGATTGCCAGACTTGCGGCAGACGGCATCTGGTTCACGAGTCTGCTTAAAGGCGGAACGCCGGGAAACAGGGAAAGCCTGCTCAGCCTTCAGCAGAGGCTGCTTGCGCTGACACTGAACAATCATCCAGACCATATTAGCCCGGGAGTGGCAGATGAATAGGGCCAAAAACATTCCTTACTGGAAATGAGCAAATAAAATACGCGTGATTGATCTGGCGGCGGCGAATATACCGGCAGATGTATACAACATGAAGTGAGACCGGATATATTGTTTATATCATATCCTCTTCCAGGTGGAGCACCCAATGCCGGAATACCTTTTTTTCAAAAAGGGGAAGCAAACCGTCGTGCTGGAAAGATCAGACACGGACCTGGCCTCTCGGCTGACCGATCAGGGTTATAAAAAACAATTTGAAGAGGTCAGCGCCACTGATGAAAATCACGCGCTCGCCCGCTTTGCTGATATCCGCCGGGAAAAACGAATAGATCAGCATAACTTCATAGCCGGCGCCGGAGCCATGCCCCTGATAGGCGTTCTGACGGCAGCGGCTGTTTTTTTTTGCGCAAAAAATAGCCAGACCTGATGCTGCCGCCGCCACGTCAACTCTTCCGCCATGTCCGGCCGCCGCGTTTCACTCTGCGTCGCTGACGCCTTTACCTGGCCGTCCCGCTCGCATACCCAACATTTATCGTCCAGACTTAAACCAAAGACGTAGTCTGCGCAGGCATTGTGTTTTACACTGCGCGCTGCAAAAACTGATTAGATAAACGATTAAGCAGGCGGTAACGGCGATGAATGGAACGATCACAACCTGGTTTAAAGATAAAGGTTTTGGATTTATCAAAGATGAAAACGGCGATAACCGTTATTTTCATGTGATTAAGGTCGCCAATCCTGAGCTGATTAAGAAAGATGCGGCGGTGACCTTCGAACCCACCACGAATAACAAGGGGTTGTCGGCTTATGCCGTGAAAGTCGCACCGGAAAGCAAATACATCTATATCGCAGGCGAGCGTCTTAAGCTTACGTCGATCAAGTCTTACCTGGTTTACAGCGAGGAAGTGCCTGCCGATACCCGCATTGATAAAGAAAATGCGGTGCTGTCCGTAGGGGTGCTGATGAGTAGCATCCGGCCGAAATCAGCCACGAAGCCTGGCGAAATGCGTTCGCTGAAAAAACTGGCGATCACCACCTTTCAGGGAACGACGTTAATTTTCTCGGAAGATGAGATAGACGTGGATGCCACGGTAAAACTGCTCAAGGTTTGAAACAATTCGGACCGACCCCATGCCTCGACGAGCCGGCGGATAACGCCTGGCGTGTGTCCGTACCGCCGCCTTTACCCCCGGAACATTTCCATCTCCTGCCGCGGGAGGGAAAGACCTATGCCATTGGCGGCAGAAGAGAAAACGCTTCACAACATATCCAGACGATTTAGCGGCTCGCGCTGATCCCGAAGGATGCAACCCGGGTTGCGTTTCTTCTGATGCCTGTGCCGCGAAGCGGCACGCAGGCCGCTATCCTGAAAGGGACAATTTGTCTGGGGAGAAAATGCGGCGGCGCCTCCTTACCCATGTCAACCCGCTGTATACCTGGCCATAGCAGCGGGTGTGATCAGCATTACATAAACCGGTCCGCGCCGCCGGACGCTTCCACGGTGTGCCCGGTAACGAACTGATTGCGTGCTGAAAGCAAAAACGCGGCGATAACGGCGATATCCTCCGGGCGTCCGAAACGCCCGACGGGGGTTCTTTCCTTACCGAGAATGTCCATGATGTCCCCATCGGTTTTACCGGCCAGTTCCGGACGGCGCTCGCGAACGTTGGGCAGCATGTTGTTTGCCCAGTTTTCCGTCGCGACCGCGCCAACGCCAATGGCATTGACCAGAATACCCATCGGCGCGATATCCAGCGCCAAACTGCGGGTCAAATTATTAATGGCCGCACTCAGGGCGTGGGAAACGGTTAGCGGCGGGTTGGGATACAGCCCTCCGATGGAGGAGATATTCACGATACGCCCCCACCGCCGCCGTTGCATACCCGGGATCACCTCGCGGCAAAAACGGCGCATGGCGGTAAATTTGGTGGCGGTCATCGCCTCCCAGTCTTCCTCCGTGGTGGTCAGCAGCGTGCCGGCATGGGCCCGGCCCGCATTATTGACCAGTAAATCAATGCCGGCAAATTGCTGCTCCGCCAGGCGGACTGCCTCACGGGGAAACGCGGCATCGGTCACGTCGCCCGCCAGCGGCAGCGTGGAGACGCCATAACGCCGCGCCAGCCTGTCGGCGGCGTCGTCCAGCCGCGACTGGGTCCTGGCCACCATCACCAGATGCACACCGTTTGCCGCCAGCTCTTCACAAATGCTGAAACCGATACCGGTGCTGGCGCCTGTCACCAGCGCCACTTTGTCTTTGAGATCCAAATCCATTACGGGCTCCTGCTGTTTAATTAGGGGGTCATCAGGTATAACGCATTTCATGCCCGGATGCTTGTTCACTGAAATCCAGATGTCTGAAATAAACGGCCATAGCGCGTATTCCGGCTGCGCTGCTATGCCGCGGGTTTTCAGGATCACTGTGGCAGGAGGGGGCAATGCATTCTATACCCGACGCGCTTTCCTCCGGTTGTGCGCTGCTACCGGCTGTCACCTGTTGCCGCGTGGTGACGGGACATGTCCGCCGTTTTGCGGGCGGCCAGTTAAGAGAATTTAAAACTGTGCCAGCATAAATTCCAGAAACGCACGTACGGCAGGGTTTGAACGACGACTTTCATGCCAGACTGCCGAAATATTATGCCGTTCTACAGAAAAATCCGTCAGAACGGGAATTAACTCCCGGCGCCTTACCAAAGAAGCCGCCATAAAACTTGTCGCCATTCCTATTCCGGCACCGGCAGCGACTGCCGCTATAACGGCTTCGCTTGCATCGACGATGACAGCAGATGACGGCACGATTTCGATCTCCCGCTCGCCAACCCGGAACGGCCAGCGAAAAATCCGCCCCGTATTTTGGTAGCGCAGATTGACCGTTTTATGCCCTATAAGATCATTAGGGTGTTTTGGCGGGGCGCATTTGGCCAAATAATCAGGCGAAGCATAACAACCCATCTGATAGGGCGAAAGGCGACGCGACAGGAGATTTGAATCCGCGAGGTCGCCGAGCCGGATGGCAATATCAATACTTTCGTCAACGATACTGATCACGCGATCGCTTAACCGTAAGTCAATCGTCACTTTTGGATGCAGGGCGCAGAATGGCGCAAGCGCAGGGGCGATCATATGGAGGCCTATCGGCAACGATGCCGCAATGCGTAATGTTCCCGCGGGCTCTGCCCGCGTACGCATGGCTACCTGCTCGAGCTCCTCGGCATCGCGCAACAACCGTAAAGCCCTCTCGTGCAGTTCGCGGCCTTCAGCAGTCAAAACCAGCGAGCGTGTGGTGCGGGTGAATAAAGTGACGCCAAGACGCTGTTCCAGTCGCTGGATGCTCTTACTTATCGCTGAAGGTGAAACGGATAGCGAGCGGGCAGCGGCGGTATAGCTGCCAAGCGCTCCCGCGCGAGCGAATGCGATGAGACCGGTGAGTCTTTCAAAACCTATTTGTTCCTTCATGGCAACATTAAAGCGAAATCCAGCCCCATTATCAATCATCATTATTAGTCATATTATCTGGCAACTGAATCCCCATTAGAGTGAGCTTGTGATGACTGAAATGATGAAAGCAGTACGACTGCACGCGTTTGGTGGTCCAGAGAACCTTAAATATGAAGATGCACCCCGGCCAACGATGGGATGTACGGAAGTGCTTGTTCGGGTGTATGCGGTCAGTCTCAACCCGCCAGACTGGTATCTGCGTGACGGTTATCGGGCGCTGCCGCCTGAATGGTGGCCCCATCCCCACTTTCCGCTCATCCTGGGCACGGATATATCCGGTGTAGTCGTAGCGGTCGGCAAAAATGTTTCCGGATTCAGCATCGGCGATGAAGTCTATTCCATGGTGCGTTTTCCTGAAAGAGCCATGGAAGGCAGCGGTGCCTATGCCGACTACGTGAGCGTTCCCGCATCGGAGCTGGCGTTAAAACCTCAGAGCATCGAACATGTCCAGGCCGCGGGTGCGCCGATGTCACTGCTCACGGCCTGGCAGTTCCTTGTCGAACTGGGGCATGACGCGCCTAATCCGTTTCAATCATTCAAACATACACCTGTTCCTCTAAAAGGCCGGACAGTAGTGGTCAACGGCGCCGGAGGAGGCGTAGGACACCTTGCGGTGCAGATTGCCAAGTGGAAAGGCGCGCGAGTGATTGCAGTCGCTTCTTCCCGCAATGAGGCGCTTTTACGCGATCTCGGTGCGGATGAGTTTATCGACTACACCAAAATAGCTCCCGAGACCGTAGTAAAAAATGCCGATCTTGTCATTGATACTTCAGGTGGAACGCGCGTTGAGCGCTTTTTGAGCAGCATCAAGCAAGGCGGGGCAATGTTTCTTGTTAATCCTTTGCATTTTTCCGGGCAGAAGGAGGCCGCCGAAAGAGGAATTACGGTGTCAACAACGCAAGTGCGTTCCAGTGGCGCGCAACTCTCAGCGGCGGGTAGCCTTCTGGAAACGGGAATTATCAGGGTCGTCATTGATAGCACCTACCCTTTACAAATGGCTTCAGCTGCACATAAGCGTGCTTTATCAGGCAGTATCCAGGGCAAAATTGTGCTTACACACTTTTGATTATCTTATCCCACTTCGCCATGTGTTGAGGCCGGCTGGACTGCAGGATAAGAAAAGTAAAATGCTCATTATTTCCGGTTATTTTTACCTTGAGCCTTCGGTTCTGGGGCAGGTTATGGCCGAACTTACATGATTGTCTAATGCTGTGCGACGGCGCGAAGGAACAAGGCCAAAGGCGACGTCAACGTCGTCCGTTCCCGGTTAAACGTGCTTTCATGGGAATAAGGGGGCTTCAGCGAAAATCTCTGTAGGTGTAAACAAGATTGGCCCCGCTAGAGGCCATATCAATCAATTCCTCGCAATTTCCTTGCGGGCCAACTCCGCAAGAAACGCCGAACGGTTTTTGTAATGCCCGTTTGTCTCAATATAACGGTCGATGGCCGTAATGAGATTGCCGGGCATAGTGAGATTAAATTTAACGGCTTTGGTTTCGTACTTTGTCGGATCGAGCTCAACAAAGCCTAGGAAGCCGTCATCCTCTGACAGGCGATCATCGTGAATATAGGCTGAGGGATCAGTAGGGGCGGGAACGTGCTCGCCGCGCTCTGTTAGGGCTTCAGCATGTATACCGAATGCTTTTTCTGCGTCGCGAACGGCTTCTTCCAATGTATCTCCGGCAAAAAAACAACCGGGAATATCGGGGAAATAACCGTCATATTCACCGCTTTTAGTTCCGAAAATGAAAACTGGATAGATCATTAAGTACCTCGCATGACTTACTATACTAAGGGTGAAAGCGCTATTAAAGGCAGCTTGCGCCGTCCTTTCTGTTAAATGACCTTTAGCCCCGAAATCTTCTTTACTTGTCTTAGAACTCCTTTTGAGATTTCTTTCCTTGGGTGGGGAAGGGTGATGATTTCCCTTACTCCCTCCTTTTCAAGCGTGATATGACTGCTTGCTTTTTGTTTCCTTGCTATCCATCCATCATTTATCAATAGCTTGATTAACTTAGCGCTTTCCATCCTGACTCCATTTTGTCCCTCTGTGGGTATAGTACCCACAGAAAAAATATGAGTCAATATGATAGTGGGTATAATAACCACTTTTAACAATACTGCCTCCGGGTGGCCATTCCTTGTTGGACTATCTGTTAAATCTAACAATCAGCCACCATAGTCCCGCACCTACCTCGACAATATTGTGGCTTGAAATTTCTTCTGGGGTTTGGGTCACTAATCCGGGATCAGGGTCAGTCAGGTGGTTAGGCGATTGCGGCTCATTTCTGAGATAGGGCTGAAACTGTAAGCACACCGGTTTTAGTCCCACACACTTTTTGAGATTTCCGGATTTTCAGCCATCAGCCGGTACTCTTCCGGCGTCAGGTTATTCAGCGATTCATGAGGCCGCTCGCTGTTATATTCAGTCAGTCAGCACTCTGTGATTTCCCGTACTTCATTCAGTGTCCTGAACAGATAAAAATCCAGTATTTCTGTCCGGTACGTCCGGTTCGACCGTTCGATAAACGCATTCTGTGTCCGCTTGCCCGGCCTGATAAATTCCAGTATCACGCCATGTTCTTCCGCCCATTGCGCCAGCGATATCAGTTCCGGACCGTTATCCATCCGCAGTTTCAGCGGATATCCGCGATTTGCCACTATCCGATCCAGCACTCTAACGACGCGCTTATCCCATCATGGCCTTGCTGCCAAAAGCAGCTGACTTGCGAGAGGCCGGATACATTAACGCAAACAGCTTTTATCATCGTATGCTTGCAAAACGGGGGCGAACCATACATTTTTTCGATGACATCTTTTAACGCCCGGTTTTCCAGACTGAGATCGGCAAACATCTGTTTCAGGCTACGGTTTTCATCCTCAAGATCTTTCATCTTTTTGATATCAGAGGCTTCCATGCCGCCAAACTTCGCTTTCCAATTGTAGTAGCTGGCTTCAGCGATACCGGCTTCGCGGCAGACATCTTTAACGCTGCGTCTGGCTTCGACTGACTTCAGAACGGCGATGATCTGGTGTTCGGTGAATCGGGCTTTACGCATGGCGATCTCCTATCGGGACATAATCAGTATGCCGGAAGCTCTCTAAAGGTGAATGGTCCGTTTGGCAGGGATACTTACAGTATCTGGCTGGTTGCCGGCCACACTGATATGAGAAAGGGCTTCCAGGGCCTCGCCGCCAAAGTCGTATCCGCCCTCCGGGAAGATTCGTTGTCCGGCCATGTCTTCGTCTTCCGGGGCAAACGCGGCAATTGGGTACCGGAGGCTAAACCGCGTTCCAACCGTGTAATAGCCGTTGTTTTGGTTCACATTCGCTCAGCGATTTGCGCTTGGGCGAGGCCGGCTTTTTTGCGTGCGGCCAACCGCTCATCAAGTAGGGCGCATTCCCGATC
The DNA here is from genome assembly GCF_046352915.1 of Sodalis sp. C49. Taxonomy (NCBI): domain Bacteria; kingdom Pseudomonadati; phylum Pseudomonadota; class Gammaproteobacteria; order Enterobacterales; family Bruguierivoracaceae; genus Sodalis; species Sodalis sp. C49. Next base: position 5,036,506 of record NZ_CP163303.1, read on the forward strand.
CGGTTTTTCGTATTCAGCCTTGAATTCCGGTTGCCCCATCCACTCAGTGACCATTTCGTCATGGGTTTTGGTTGGCGGCAGGCGTTTAGCGTTCATATGTTATCTCTTTCAATCTGGCTTCAGCGCCGGGGGAATCTGCATTTTCAACGTAATGCATTGGTATATATGGATTAAGTTAAAATGCAGATTTTAAGATATACCTAAACGTATACCAATGCGGAAAAGTGATGGGATTATGTGGTCAGATTTTGAAACGTTGTTCCCGCACATGCCACCCGGTTATAGGCGGGCTTTAGCGGCGTTATAAACTTCCGAGCGGTCGCGTTTGCCCACGGCCAGCGCCAGCACAATCACCTGTTCATCGATCGCCTGGTAAACCAACCGATACCCGGCAGACCTGAGCTTGATTTTATAACAATCAGGCATGGCGCTGAGCCGATTGGCGGGAATATGGGGATTGACCAAAATCTCTTTTAACTTCTTTTTGAACTGCTCCCGTAACGGCGCGCCCAGTTTTTTAAACTCCTTAAGGGCATGCTCTTCAAACTCCAACTCATAGCTCATCCAGCTTGACCTTAACGCGCTTACCTTTCATCCGTGAACGGGCGATCTTGCCAAGCTCGATATCTTCCTGATAATCCACCATGGCTTCCCATGTTTCCGGTGAAATGTAGTAACCGGAGATATGGCCGTTGGTCAACACCGCCACCGGTTGGCCGTGGGCCTCTTTCAGGGCGCCATTGGGTGACTTTTTAAAATCGCTGATACTCACCGACACATTGGCAAGGATAGGTTGTACCGACATAACGAGTCCTTTTTAGTATGATATTTGATACTAAATTTAGCACTAAGTTAAAAGGGTAGCAACAGTGTTACGTGGGTCCCACGCGGAAAAATTGACGTAATACTGTTCAGTCTTTTCATTTTTTATTAATATATAACATAGTGTTAAGTAATCAGGGGTGATGGATATATTTGTGGGCGGGGAGGCCTATCTGAAAGGTGATGCTAAACCGTTCAAAAAATATTTGATGCTCATGAGAAAGCCACAAAACGACGAAATAAAATAGCCCTGGCATGGGTCACACAACGGGTGTGAATCATGAATAGGAATAACTAAAACTTTGGGTTTTATTGTTTCTTGCGGGTGATTACACGGCAAGAAATTGTCCCTCTATGGGGCAACCGGGCAATGGTAAGGGGCATCTCTGCCGGAACAAGATTGGCTGCATGCCAAGGTGTGGCCTTATCAGCTGGTTTGCTTTACATCCGTTACAAGCCTGTCGCCATTTTGCCGCCAATCCAAAAGAGAAAGGGTCGCGCTTGCGCGCAACCCTTTGTTTTATTGGTGGAGCTGGGGGGATTTGAACCCCCGTCCGGAATTATTACATCCTCGGTACTACATGCTTAGTCCAATCATTACATTCGCCAGTTAGCTGCGGATGGACACGCTACTAACAAACTAGCCTGATTAGATTTGACGCTTTGACCCCAGGCAGGATCTCTACGCGAGCTCTTTTGGGTTTGACCTCTCTTGATCCCCGTCCTAAGAGCGGAGGCTAGGGAGAGAGGGAACCATCAGTGGTTTAGACTGATTAAGCTGCTAAAGCAGCGGGTTCGTATTGCGAGTCGTTTGCAATTATTTTTTTTGAGGCTGTTTAACGAGGCCTACCTCACCTCGGCATGCACCTTGGGTTTCACAAATCCCGTCGAATCCAGAATCAGCCCCAAGTTGTTAATTTCATTATAGCAAAAATTCAATAGCGCGGCAAATCTTAACGGTTGGCGTTCTTCATAATGCGTGCTTTATCGACTTGCCATTCGCGTGATTTGACATCCTCACGCTTATCGAAATCTTTTTTACCCTTGGCGACGCCAATCTTGACCTTGGTCCAGGCGTTTTTCCAGTACAGCGACAGGGCGACCACGGTGTAGCCCTCGCGGTTCACCCGGCCGAACAGCGAGCTTAACTCACGCTTGTTGAGCAGAAGTTTACGCGTGCGCATAGGGTCGCATACCACATGCGACGAGGCGGCCATAAGCGGCTGGAAGGTGGCGCCAAATAAGAAGGCTTCGCCATCTTTAAGCAGCACATAGCTATCGCTGATGTTGGCCTTGCCGGCACGGAGCGATTTGACTTCCCATCCCTGCAACGCGAGTCCGGCTTCGAACTCTTCCTCGATGAAATATTCATGTCGGGCGCGCTTGTTTTGCGCAATGGTGGCTGAACCGGGTTTGTAAGCTTTTTTCTTTGTCATGATACTAAATATTATACAGTTTTATGGGCGGGAATAAAATGCTTTCCTTACGTTACCTTGCGGTATTGATGCTTTTTAAGACAAACGGGCGCCAACACTTTTTGTCTCAAGACAGATAAATGATAATATTAAGCAATGATCGTCAAGACAGGAACCCTTATGCCTCATATCAGTCGTTCCGCGTTAGTGCCCTATAGCGCGGAGCAAATGTTTGCCTTGGTCAATGATATTCGCGCTTATCCGCAGTTTATTCCCGGATGCACCGGTAGCCGCGTGCTGGCCAAGGAAGGAAACGAACTGACCGCCGAGATGGATGTTTCCAAAGCGGGCATCAGCAAAACATTCAGGACACGTAATGTCATCACCGATAACGAAAGTATCGTAATGCGCCTGGTGGAAGGGCCATTCCGCTCGTTTGCCGGGGACTGGCGTTTTACCACGCTGAGTCCAGAAGCGTGCAAGGTCGAATTCGAAATGAGCTTTGAGTTTAAGAACCGGCTAATCGAGCTGGCGTTCGGGCCAATTTTTAAAGAGATGGCGAATAACATGGTCCAGGCATTCACCCAGCGGGCAAAAGAGGTTTACCGTGCCGCCTGAGACTGCGGATATCCGCGTGGAAGTGGTGTATGCGCTGCCTGAGCGGCAATACCTGCGGCAGTTGGTGCTGGCTGCGGGCAGTACGCTTGAGCAGGCGATACAGGCCTCGGGCCTTCTGGCAATACGGCACGATATCGATCTGGACAAGAATAAGGTCGGTATCTTTAGTCGCCCGGCCAAATTAAGCGATCGGCTCAATGACGGCGATCGCGTGGAAATTTACCGCCCGCTGCTGATTGATCCCAAGGAGTTGCGCCGCCAGCGCGCGGAACGCACGAAAAAGTAGACGAGTGCGCGGGACGCCGGGGGCCGGCAGGGTAGGTCATATACCCCAGGCGTCTGGCCCGTTGCCCTCTCAAGCGTGTTCTTCGCCTTGCCCCCGTTTTACCGCTGTGCCGCCTGCGTCAGGGTTACTTCGCCAGGCGTTGCCGCTTCGCTTCAGTTCGGCTTTTTACCGCTGATTTACCCGCGCGGGGTATCCAATGACGGCCGGTTATCGATATTGGTCAGGGTGCCGGTGTTGTTAAAGGTCAGGGTAAGCGTTTGTTGCGTGACAGGCTGATGACCGGGCTGGCGGCGGAACACATAAAACCAGGTACTGCTGCCGAACGGATCCTGCATCATTGGCGTGCCCAGGATATACGCCACCTGCTGCTTGGTCATGCCGGTATGAATTTTAGCTACGTCAGTTGCTGTCAGATAGTTTCCCTGGTTAATGTCCGGGCGATAGACCAATCTTTCAAGCGTGGAGCAACCGGCGGTTAACATCAGGAGAACGACGGCAGCAGCGGTCAACGTCTTACAGCTCATAATAATCACATTCCTTTTAGGCATAGGATGCCGATGATAATAGACCTTGCCGACATTGGGAACCTCTACAAGGCCCATCTATGACCACGGGAACGTAAAAAAGTTAGCCTTTTCTAAGCTGCGAGCAGTTCTTTAGCGTTTGCCAGCGTATTTTTGGTGACCTCGCTCCCGCCCAACAGGCGCGCCAGCTCTTGCAGGCGGGCTTTTTTGTCCAGGGCGATCATTTGGGTTTCGGTCTCGTTACCGTCGGTATTTTTGCTGACAAAAAAGTGATGGTGACCGGAGCCCGCAACCTGGGGCAAGTGGGTTACGCACATCACCTGGGTGGATTCGCCCAGCCGACGCAGCATTTTACCCACAATTGCGGCGGTGGGGCCACTAATGCCCACATCCACTTCATCAAAAATCAGCGCCGGGGTATCCATCTTGCGGGCGGTAATCACCTGTATCGCCAGGCCGATGCGCGATAATTCGCCGCCGGAGGCCACTTTCGCCAACGGCTGCAAGGGCTGGCCGGGGTTGGTGGTGACCAGGAATTCGATACGATCCGCCCCTTCGGCGCTCAGCTGTTCGGCATCGAAATGCGTTGTGATTTCCAACCTGCCGTGCGGCAGGGACAGCTCGCGGATACTGCGGGTAATCAGGGCGGAAAGTTCAGTGGCATGATGCACGCGTTTTTCATGCAGCCGCCGCGCGGTTTGCACCGCCTGGAGGTGGTGCTGCGCCACGGTCTCGACCAGCGCCTGGGCGTCGGTGTCGTGCTGCTCCAGCAACTGTTGTTCTTGCAGCAACTGCTGATAAAACAGCGGCAGGTCTTCCGGTTTCACATGATGCTTGCGCGCCAGGGAGATCTGGCGGGACAGCCGCTGTTCCAGCTCATACAACCGCGCCGGGTCCAGGTCGAGCCGATCGCCGTAATGGCGCAGCTCCTCCGCGGCCTCGGTTAGCTGGATTGAGGCTTCTTCCAGCAGATCCATTACCGGGGAAAGCGCGCCGTCCATGCCCACCAGTTCGCCTACCCGCTGCTGGACGGCGTACAGCTGGCCAAGCAGGGTCTGGTCCTCGCCCTCGCTGAGCATCTCAAGCGCCTGGCGGGTGGTGGTGATCAACTGGCCGCTGTTGGCCAGCCGCTTGTATTCCTGATCGATTTGCTCGAATTCGCCGTCCGCCGGGATAAAATCGTTCAGCTCCTTTAACTGGTACTGCAATAATTCGCGCCTGGCCTCGCGCTCCGAGGCGTGCTGGCGGAACGCGGCCAGATCCAGGCAGCTCTGGTGCCATTGCCGATAAGCGCCGGCCATGGATTGCCGCAGCGCTTGTTCATCCGCATAGGCGTCGAGCAGCTGTTTTTGATAGTCGGGACGCAGCAGCAACTGGTGGGCATGCTGGCCGTGGATCTGGATCAGGTGATGGCCCAGCTCGCGCAACTGCGATAAGGGCGCCGGCATGCCGTTGATAAACCCCCGCGAGCGCCCGTCATGGCCGACCACGCGCCGCAGCAGGCATTCATTGCCGTTATCCAGCTCATTGTCCGCCAGCCACCGCGCTGCCAGCGGGGCGTCGCCGAGGGCGAAACGCGCGCAGATATCCGCCCTGGGGGCGCCGGGGCGCACCATGCCTGCGTCGGAACGGCTGCCGAGGCACAAACCGAGGGCATCGATGGCAATGGATTTGCCCGCCCCGGTTTCGCCGGTGATAACGCTCATTCCCGATTGAAAATCAATCGTCAACTCGCGCACGATCGCAAAGTTAGCAATGGTCAGTTGAGCCAGCATGATACGTTTCCTGTATATAAAAACACAGCTGTGGTTAAACACAGTATAAACTGGTTTTATATACAGTAAAGAAACGAATGCTGATTTTCAGAATAATTTTTTCGACCAGCCGAGCTTGGTGCTGAGCGTATTGAAATAGTTGTAATCATGGGGATGGACCAGATCCAGGTGATATTCGCTGCGCCGGATAAAAATTTCCTCGCCCTCCTGTATCGGCAGCGCGATCTGGCTGTCGCAGCTGATCTCCAGTTCGCTGCTGGCCTGGGAAAATTTCAGCCGGATGGTGCTGCTGCCGTTGATAACCAGCGGCCGGGAGGACAGGGTATGCGGAAACATCGGCACCAGGACGATGGCGTCTAGGGGCGGGGTCAGGATCGGGCCGCCGGCGGAGAGGGAATAGGCGGTGGAACCGGTCGGCGTGGCGATGATCAGGCCGTCGGAACGCTGCGAAAAGGCGAAGCTATCGTCGATATACACTTCAAATTCAATCATATGCGCCACCTTTCCAGGATGGAGCACCACTTCGTTGATGGCGGTGCTGAGCCGTCCGCATTCATTGCCCCGGCAGACCTGGGCCTCCAGTAAAAAACGCTGTTCGCAGCGGTAATTGCCCGCCAGCACGTCCGTAAGCTGCTGCAGCGCGGAATCGGGATCGAGATCGGTAAGAAAGCCCAGATTGCCGCGGTTGATGCCGATGACTTTAATATCGTACCGCGCCAGGATGCGCGCCGAGCCCAGCATATTGCCGTCGCCGCCCACCACCACCGCCAGATCGGCCCGCTGGCCGATATCCGCCAGGCTGCCGGTAATCGCGCCGGAAAGATCAAGGTCGCGGGCGATGTGCTGCTCCATGATCACCTCATGTCCCTGCCCGATCAGCCAGTGGTACAACATCTCGTGCGTGGCCAGGGCGTTGGGATGACGCGGATGGCCGACAATGCCGATGCTTTTGAAAGGGGTGTTCATGTATTTGCTTTTCCTCGCCGTGTTTTGCTGACTACATTATGCGACATCCCTTGAATACCTGCTATTCATCCCCATAATAAGCGGAGTAGCAAGACTAAAAGGCTAAAACGCGGAGAACTCATGATGAGTAGTAAAGAACAGAAGATACCTGACGAGCAAGTCTCACAAGATATTACCACGGATGAGATGGATGCCGGGCAGCGGATGGACGCGGCGCCCGAGACGGAGAACGTCGTGGATCCGCGCGATGAGCGTATCGCCAGTCTGGAAGCCAAGCTGGAAGAATTGCAGCAGCGCGAGCGCGACAGCCTGCTGCGCGCCAAGGCGGAAATGGAAAATCTTCGTCGCCGCACCGAGCTGGATGTGGAAAAAGCCCATAAATTCGCCCTGGAAAAATTTGCCGGCGAACTGCTGCCGGTGATTGACAATCTGGAACGCGGCCTGGATATGGCCGATAAAAACAATAGCGAGCTGACCCCGCTTATCGAAGGCATCGAACTGACCCTGAAGTCGCTGCTGGACGTGGTGCGCAAGTACGGCATCGCCGTGGTCGACCAGACCCATGTGCCGTTCGATCCCGCGGTGCACCAGGCCATGACCATGCTGGAATCCGATGAGCACGAGCCAAACCATGTCATGATGATTATGCAAAAAGGCTACACCCTGAACGGCCGCCTGCTGCGTCCCGCCATGGTGGCGGTATCGAAAGCCAAGGCGTAGGATTTCCGCGCCCGCGAGCCGGTCGTCGAGCCCGATAACCGGCCCATTCCCTGTTCCCCCAGTTATTCCGACGGCAACCGCGGTTGCCAGTCAATCTCCGGTTTTCCCTGCTGTGCCAACAGGGCGTTGGCCCTGGAGAAATGCCCGCAGCCTAAGAAACCCCGGTGCGCCGACAGCGGCGACGGATGCGGCGCTTTCAGAATATGATGGCGTTGCGGGTCGATAATCGTGCCTTTTTTTTGCGCGTGCGATCCCCACAGCATAAAGACGATCCCCTCGCGCTGCTCGTTCAGCACGGCAATCACTTTATCGGTAAAGGTTTCCCAGCCCAGGCTGGCGTGGGAATGGGCCTTGCCCGCCTCGACGGTAAGCACGGTATTGAGCAGCATCACGCCTTGCCCGGCCCAGCTTTGCAGGCAGCCGTGCTCCGGTTTGGTAAAACCCGGAATATCATTGGCCAGCTCTTTGTAGATATTGACCAGCGAGGGCGGGGCGGGCACGCCCGGCCGGACGGAAAAGGACAGGCCGTGCGCCTGGTTGGGGCCGTGGTAGGGATCTTGCCCCAGTATCACCACCTTTACCGCGGCAAGTTCGGTGAAGCGGAACGCGTTGAATACGTCTTTTTGCGGGGGATAGATAATCTTGCCCGCCGCCCGCTCGCTGGCGACGAAGTTCAGCGTTTGCTGGAAATAGGGCTTGGTCTTCTCTTCGGCGAGCGCATCCCGCCAGGTTGGACTTTGTGTCATGGTACGCTCCATGTGGATTGGCGACTGGCGTTAGCTTACCGGCTTATGTCCGCAGGCGGAATCTTTTCCGCCGCCAGAGGCACGCCAACAAAATAAATAAAGCTTAAAAAAAAGTTAAATTAATGAAAGTGATAAATAACTCAAAAATTGATATAAAACAAAAACATGACTTTTTGATGCGTTTCTTTACTACGGATAAATTGATTTAAATCAAGGAAACGATGCCGATTGGCTGGTATACAGTCAGTTAGACAAATTGGTTTTACCAAATACCCAAGCAGCCGGTAGCCTACCGGACGACGACGGGCAGATTTTGTAGCCACACCATGGAGACATTCTATGATTATCGGAACTCAAATCACCAAGGCCGACAACAAAGCATTGGTTAACTCTTTCTGGCTGCTGGATAACAGCATTGAACAGGCCCGTTGCCTGTGTGCCGTTGCCGGCTACGCCGACGATCAGGTCGTTGCCTTAAGCGAACTGGGCAATATCGAATACCGTCAAATTCCGCTAGAAGCCAAGGAAACCGTACGCGTGGAAGGCGGCCAGCATCTGAATGTCAACGTGCTAACCCGTGAAACCCTGGAAGACGCCGTAGCCAACCCGGACAAATATCCGCAGCTGACCATCCGTGTCTCGGGCTATGCCGTGCGTTTTAACTCGCTGACGCCTGAACAGCAGCGCGATGTCATTACCCGTACCTTTACCGCCGCCCTTTAACGGCGTCGCGGTGTATAAAAGGGAGCCTAGGCTCCCTTTTTGATTTCCGCTATTTCCGCACGGCAAAAACCCTGTATTAAAATCAATATGTTGCGTTTAGAAATGCTGAATTCCCGTCTGGATCAAAATATGAATATTCACCCCCTGCGCCTATTTTGACCAATGCCATTTTATGGCAAAACTATCTTTAACCTAATGAAATAAATTGTTTTTTTCATTCATTTACGCCGCGCTTGTTTGTGGCGCGCGCAGCTTTCAGCCGGAAATTAGCTGATTTAGGCGAAAAATGGCTTAAGGCGTTGAAACTTACCCCTAAGGCGACAAAAAAGCCGCCCGTGCGGGCGGCTTTTCAGGGCGCGTGATGGTTTATTCATCATGCGGTTTTGGCGTAACGGCCGCCGCCGCATCCTCCGCGGCCGATTTTGGCGCCCGGCGTTTGCCGATATTGCGCTTATCGCGTAAACGCACCTTGACCTTAACCTTGTCCTTCATCTGGCTCAGCTCTTTTTTCTCTTTGCGTTTGGCCAGCACTTTTTTCGAAGGTTTACCGGTGGTTTTTTCGGTCGGCGCACGGGTGACGGGACGCAGTTCATCCACCACCCGCGCTTTCAGCGGCTCGTTCAGGTAGCGGCTGATTTTACCCAACAGCAGATGATCGTGCGCCTCCACCAGAGAAATGGCCGAGCCTTTGCGTCCGGCGCGGGCGGTACGGCCGATACGGTGCAGGTAGACGTCGGCGGTGGTCGGCAAATCGAAGTTGATGACATGGCTGATATCGTCGATATCCAGGCCGCGCGCCGCCACGTCCGTCGCCACCAGCACGTTCATCCGCCCGTCGGTCATGCGGTTGATGGCTTCATTGCGTTTGGCCTGCACCATTTCGCCTTCCAGATAGCATGTGGCGATGCCGGCCGCGTGCAGCCAGCCGACCAGTTCATGCACCCGCTCGCGTTTGCGTACGAAAACGATAGCCTTGGTCACGTCCGGCAGTTTGAGCAGATGGGCCAGCAGGGCGGTTTTATGTTTGATATCGTCGGCGCGATAATACCATTGGGTGATCTTTTTACGCTCGCGCCGTGAGGGCGATGCGTCGATTTCCACCGGATCGTTTAGCAGCCGCTCGGCGAAATCCTTGACCGCGTTGCCCTCCAGGGTGGCGGAAAACAACAGGGTCTGCTTGCGCCAGCGGGTTTCGGCGGCGATCAGCTCCACATCCTGTGCAAAACCCATTTCCAGCATGCGATCCGCTTCATCCAGGATCAGCGTTTCCACCGCGCGGCAGTCAAAATTTTCTTCCTTGATATATTGCAGCAGCCGGCCGGTGGTGGCCACCACGATATCCTGGTTGTCGCTGAACACGATGGCATGATTCATAAACGCCACGCCGCCGGTGATGGTGGCGATGTCCAGGTGCGTATGCGCGGCGAGTTCCTTGGCCTGTTCCGCCACCTGCATGGCCAGCTCGCGGGTAGGGGTGATAATCAGTACCCGCGGCGGGCCGGATTTCCGGCGGGGGAAATCAAGCAGGTGCTGCAATACCGGTAACAGATAGGCGGCGGTCTTGCCGGTACCGGTAGGCGCCGAACCCAATACGTCGCGCCCGTCCATCGCCGGCGGGATCGCTTCGGACTGAATGGCGGTGGGGCGCTCGTAACCTTTATCGCGCAGTGCGGCGATCAGGCTTTCATGCAGGTCGAGTTCGGAAAATTGGGTTACAGTCATGGTCTACCTCTGGTTGGGGCGCAGATTATAGACGGATCGCGGATAATCTTCATCTGTTTCCGCGCAAACGGATGATTTCATCCGCGGCCGGTTTGCCATAAAGTACCCCGATATGTCCCAAAGAGCCTAATAATGATCGAATCGTTAAAACAGACTATGCCGCTGCGCCGGGACGGTTTTACCTTCAGGCAATTTTTTGTCGCCCACGACCGTTGCGCAATGAAAGTGGGGACCGACGGCGTGCTGCTGGGGGCCTGGACGCCCCTGGGCACGGCGCGGCGGGTGCTGGATATCGGCGCCGGCTGCGGCCTGATCGCTCTGATGGTGGCGCAGCGCGCGGCCCCTGACGTGCGCATTGACGCCGTCGAGCTGGACCCCGCCGCCGCCGGACAGGCGGGGGAAAATTTCGCCGCCAGCCCGTGGTCGTCCCGCTTGCGCATTTTTAACGGCGATATACTGGACTATGCGCCGCAGGCGACGCCGGGGGGGGCCGCGCAACGCGGCGGGAAAGAGGATCCCGGGGCGGAATATGGGCTGATCGTCAGCAATCCGCCTTATTTCCCGGTCGGTTTGGCCACCAGAAGCGCTGAGCGCGATAAGGCGCGTTACACGGCGACCCTGACCCACCGGCGCCTGCTGGATGCCGCGCGGCGGCTGGTGGCCCGCGACGGCCTGTTGACGCTGGTATTGCCGACCGCTACCGGCGAAGAGGTCATCGCCATGGCGCAGCGCGGGGGCTGGCATTTGCGTTATCGCACCGACGTGGCCGATCGCACGGGAAAACCCTGTCATCGGGTGCTGCTGGGCTTTTCGCCGCAGGCGGGAGAACTGACGTATACGACATTGGCGCTGCGCGCTGGCGACGGCGCTTATTCCGCCGCCTATCGCGCACTGACCGACGGGTTTTATTTATCCCGGCCGGCAGGGTAGGACCGGCGGCCGGGCCGCCGGTTTGCCATGGATCAGGGATGCAGGATGGTCGGCTGCGGGTTGGCGGCCATTTCCGGATAATCCAGGGTGTAATGCAGGCCCCGGCTTTCTTTACGCAGCATGGCGCTCTTGACGATAAGCTCGGCCACCTGGGTCAGGTTGCGCACTTCCAGCAGGTTATTCGAGATACGAAAGTTGGAATAGTACTCGTCGATTTCCCGCTGCAGCAGGTTAATGCGATGCAGGGCGCGCTCCAGGCGTTTGGTGGTGCGCACGATGCCCACGTAATCCCACATAAACAGCCGCAGCTCGTGCCAGTTATGCTGTAGCACCACCTCCTCGTCGGAGTTGTCCACCCGGCTCTCATCCCAGGCCGGCAGCTGTTTGGCCAGCTTGATGGCCGGCAGGCGCGTGCGGATATCCTCCGAGGCCGACCAGCCGTAGACCAGGCATTCCAGCAAGGAATTGGACGCCAGGCGATTGGCGCCGTGCAGGCCGGTATAACTCACTTCGCCGATGGCGTAGAGCCCGTCGAGATCGGTGCGCCCGTGCTGATCCACCATTACGCCGCCGCAGGTATAGTGTGCCGCCGGCACGATGGGAATCGGCTCTTTGGTCAGATCGATATCCAGCGTCAGCAATTTTTGGTAAATCATCGGGAAATGCTGGCGGATAAAGTCCGCGGGCTTATGGCTGATATCCAGGTACATGCAGTCGGCGCCCAGGCGCTTCATTTCATGGTCGATGGCGCGGGCCACGATATCGCGCGGCGCCAGCTCGGCGCGCTCGTCGAAATCGGGCATAAAGCGCGAGCCGTCCGGACGTTTCAGGTAGGCGCCCTCGCCGCGCAGCGCCTCGGTAAGCAGGAAATTACGCGCCTGGGGATGGAACAGGCAGGTGGGGTGGAATTGGTTGAATTCCAGATTGGCCACCCGGCAACCGGCGCGCCAGGCCATGGCGATGCCGTCGCCAGACGAAATATCGGGATTGGTGGTGTACTGATAAACCTTCGAGGTGCCGCCGGTAGCCAGCACCACGGCTTTGGCCCGGCAGGTTTCCACGCGTTCCTTTTCGCGGTTCCAGATATAGGCGCCGACCACGCGCCGGGTGCCGGGCAGGCCGATTTTATTGGAACTGATCACATCCACCGCGTTGCAGCGTTCCATAATATGGATATTGGGATGATTGGCCGCCTGGGAAACCAGGGTGGTTTCCACCTCTTTGCCGGTGGCGTCCGCGGCGTGCAGGATGCGCCGGTGGCTATGGCCGCCCTCGCGGGTCAGGTGATAGCGCTCATCGGGAGACGTGCCGGCATGGTGTTCCGTTTCCACGCCGCCGGTGCCAGTGCCGGATTCCGTATCGAACAACACGCCCTGGTCTATCAGCCACTGTACGCAATGACGGGCGTTGCCGGCGATGAATTCCACCGCCTCGCGATCGCACAGGCCGGCGCCGGCGATCAGCGTATCCTCGACGTGGGAGGCGATAGTATCGGTTTCATCGAACACCGCCGCGATCCCGCCCTGGGCATAATAGGTTGATCCTTCGTTAAGCGGACCCTTGCTTAAAACCATGACCTTACAATGTCCCGCGAGACGCAGCGCCAGTGAAAGACCGGCGGCGCCGCTGCCAATGACCAGCACGTCGGTTACATGTTCAGTTAAAGGTTGCATAATGGGGTGGTTACCCTGCCAGAAATAATAGTTTTCCGATGTTAGCACTGTATGATTTAGGGCTGAACCGCTAATTGCTGATATTTTACCCGTGGGGGTATTTACGCATGTTTACTGACATCCGGAGGATTTCACGGTACCCTGCGCTTTCAATAGGGTGCCGGGCGTAAACGTGCCGCTTCGGCAGAGTGATTTCAGGATTCTGACACTATAAAACTTTATTTCATGATAGTCTGACTGCTTCCCGGCCAACGTGCTGGCGCGCCGAGATCCGTCCCCGATTACATTTAACAAAAAAGACAGGCGGGACGGAACTTTATGTATAGCGTAAACTCCAAACGGGAGCTTGCTCGTGTTATGGGTTTAGAGGCTGGCGGTACTATTTTTCGCGTGGAGATAAATTTGAGGAGAATTTACCTCGGATGAGCGAGCAGTTAACGGATCAGGTGCTGGTTGAACGGGTACAAAAAGGCGACCAAAAAGCGTTCAATTTACTGGTCGTTCGTTACCAGCACAAAGTGGCGAGCCTGGTATCCCGATATGTTCCCCAGGGGGATGTGCCGGATGTGGCCCAGGAATCGTTTATCAAAGCTTATCGCGCCCTCGAGTCATTTCGGGGGGATAGCGCTTTTTATACATGGTTGTATCGTATCGCTGTTAACACGGCTAAAAATTATCTGGTTGCTCAGGGCCGGCGCCCACCGTCAAGCGATGTGGACGCCAACGACGCCGAAAATTATGAAAGTGCCGGCGCGTTGAAAGAAATATCGAACCCTGAGAATTTAATGTTGTCTGAAGAGTTGCGACAGATAGTGTTTCGCACTATCGAAGGGCTTCCCGAAGATTTGCGTATGGCAATCACGCTTCGGGAACTGGATGGCCTGAGCTATGAAGAGATAGCGTCCATCATGGATTGCCCGGTGGGAACGGTAAGATCGCGAATCTTCCGTGCGCGCGAAGCTATTGACAACAAAATTCAACCGCTGATTCAGCGATAACGATGGCGGCAGGAGAAGGTACCCACGCATGCATAACGAAAAGCTTTCCGCTCTTATGGATGGGGAGTCGTTCGATAACGAACTGCTCAACGAATTATCCAGGGATGATAAGTTACAACAAAGCTGGCAACGGTATCATCTGATTCGCGATACCCTGCGCGGGGACATCGGCGCGACGCTACATCTCGATATCGCCGACCGCGTCGCTCAGGCTATCGCCCGTGAGCCGGTCCGCCTGGTGCCCGATGCGGTCAAGGAATCGCAGCCGCAGCCCGAGACCTGGCACAAGCTGCCGTTCTGGCATAAAGCCCGTCCCTGGGCCGCGCAGATTACGCAAATCGGCCTGGCCGCGTGCGTGTCGCTGGCGGTGATTGTGGGCGTGCAACACTATAACCAGCCGGTCAACAACGATACCCAGCCGGAAGCGCCGGTGTTCAATACGCTGCCGATGATGGGCCAGGCGTCTCCGGTCAGCCTGGGCGTGCCTTCGGCGACCAACACCGCTGATAACGGTTCCCAGCAGCAGGTGCAGGAACAGCGCAAGCGTATCAACGCCATATTGCAGGATTATGAACTGCAGCGTCGGGTTCACTCCACGCAGCTGCAATTCGACCAGCATGAAACCCAGCAGGCCGCGGTACAGGTGCCTGGTACCCAGTCTTTAGGAATGCAACCGCAGTAATGAAGCCATTTTGGTGTGCTGTGTGTTTAATGACAGGCAGCCTGCTCTTTTCCTCCAGCGCGACCGCCGCCGATACGCCGGCCATGGCGCCCGGGGCGTTGTTGCAGCAGATGAGCCAGGCCAGCCAGTCATTGAATTATGAGTTTGCTTTTGTCAGCGTCAGCAAGCAGGGTGTCGACTCCTTACGCTTTCGTCACGCGGTGTATCAAAAACATCGCCTGGCCCAGCTGCTGCAAATGGACGGTCCCCGCCGCGAAATCTTACAGCGTGATAACGAGATCAGCTTTTTCGAGCCTGGTCTGGAGCCTTTTACGCTGGCCGGCGATCATATCGTTGATTCTCTCCCTTCTATCGTTTACGCTGATTTTGAACGCCTGGCCCAATTCTACGATTTTATTCCTGTCGGCCGCACCCGGGTTACCGATCGTCTGTGCGACGTGGTACGGGTTGTGGCGCGGGACGGCACGCGATTTGGTTATGTGCTGTGGATTGACGCCGCCACCAAATTGCCGCTGCGCGCCGATCTGCTCGATCGCGACGGCGAGGCGCTTGAACAGTTTCGCGTGATCTCGTTTATCGTGGATCCGCAGGTGCAGTCCCTGATGCAGGGTCTGGAAACGGTCAACCTGCCGCCGCTGCTGGCTATGCCCGCCTCGGAGAAAGCGGAGTTTGACTGGACGACCAACTGGCTGCCGGCGGGCGTGAGTGAAGTCTCGCGCAGCCGCCGTACATTGCCCGGCATTAACGTGCCTATCGAGACCAGGCTGTTTACCGACGGATTGTTCAGTTTCTCGGTAAATGTCTCGCAGGCGCAGCAGGGCGACGCGGAGCGGTTTATCCGCACCGGCCGGCGCACCATACACACCGAGGTCCGCGACAATAAAGACATTACCGTTGTCGGCGAATTGCCTCCGGCTACCGCCAAACGCATTGCCGACGGCGTTTTATTTAAGGCGCAACCATGATCAAAGAATGGGCGACGGTTATCTCCTGGCAGCAGGGTGTGGCGCAACTGCGCTGCGAACAGCGTTCCGGCTGCGGCAGCTGCCACGCCAGCAGCAGTTGCGGCACCAGCATCCTCAATAAAATGGGGGCTGACTCAGCGCATCAGCTAAAGGTGGAAAGCAAGCATCCGCTGGTGCCGGGGCAGCGGGTGGAAGTCGGCATCACCGAGGCCAGCCTGATCCGTTCGGCGCTGCTGGTCTATATGCTGCCGCTGGTGGGCCTGATCGGCTGCGCGGCCATTATGCAAGGCTGGTTTAATACCGACCTCGCCGCGGCCTGCGGCGGGCTTATGGGCGGTGTCGGCGGGTTTATGCTGGCGCGGTTTTTTGCCCGGCGCATCGGCAACGACCGCGAATACCAGCCGGTGATTTTGCAAGTCGCGCTGCCGCCGTCCTCGTTTTATCTCCGCCGTGACACCCCATCCAGGGACTAAGGCCGTCTGGCCTTGCGGCCCCCATTACTACTTATGCCACTCCATACCATGATTAAAGCCGACGTCATTGCGCCTGATGATCTTCGCCGATGGCAATCTTGAGTAGCGCTAGGGATCGCGGGCATGGCTCGGCGATGCGGAAAGGGGGCTGTCATCGATGCTAACAGCGCCCACCTTTAATGATTTGTCCTTTCAGTGTAAGATGCCTCCATATTTTCACGGGTGGTTTGTACTTGTGCCCACGTCCGTGCCCATTGTCCTATTTTTTATCAAAAATACCCGAGAAAATTCCTTATAAATGAAGAACATTCGTAATTTCTCCATTATTGCCCATATCGACCATGGTAAGTCGACCCTATCCGACCGGCTGATCCAGACCTGCGGCGGCCTGGCGGAACGTGAAATGGAAGCCCAGGTCCTGGATTCCATGGACCTGGAGCGTGAACGCGGCATTACCATCAAGGCCCAGAGCGTAACGCTCGACTACAAAGCCAACGACGGCCAGATTTATCATCTTAATTTTATCGACACGCCGGGCCATGTGGATTTTTCCTATGAGGTTTCCCGTTCCCTGGCCGCCTGCGAAGGCGCGCTGCTGGTGGTGGACGCGGGGCAGGGCGTGGAAGCGCAGACCCTGGCCAACTGCTATACCGCCATGGAAATGAATCTGGAAGTGGTGCCGGTTCTGAACAAAATCGATTTACCCGCCGCCGATCCCGACCGGGTGGCGCAGGAAATCGAGGATATCGTCGGCATCGACGCCACCGACGCGGTGCGCTGTTCGGCCAAGACCGGCGTGGGCATCCCCGAACTGCTGGAGCGGCTGGTGCGCGATATCCCGCCTCCGCAGGGCGACGCGGAAGCGCCCCTGCAGGCGCTGATTATCGATTCCTGGTTTGATAACTATCTGGGCGTGGTGTCGCTGGTGCGGGTGAAAAACGGCACCCTGCGCAAGGGCGACAAAATCAAGGTGATGAGCACCGGCCTGACTTATAACGCCGACCGGGTGGGCATATTCACCCCCAAACGCATCGATCGCGATATTCTCAGGTGCGGCGAGGTGGGCTGGCTGGTGTGCGCCATCAAGGATATCCTGGGCGCGCCGGTGGGCGATACCCTGACCCTGGCCCGCCAGCCCGCCGATAAGGCGCTGCCGGGCTTTAAAAAGGTCAAACCGCAGGTGTATGCGGGCATGTTCACCATCAGCTCCGACGACTATGAGGCGTTCCGCGACGCGCTGGGCAAACTCAGCCTCAACGATGCCTCGTTATTCTACGAGCCGGAAAGCTCCACCGCCCTGGGTTTTGGTTTTCGCTGCGGCTTCCTCGGCTTGCTGCATATGGAGATCATCCAGGAACGGCTGGAACGCGAATACGACCTGGAGCTTATCACCACCGCGCCCACGGTAATCTACGAAGTCGTGACCACCGATAACCAGACCATTTACGTCGACAGCCCGTCCAAGCTGCCGCCGCTGAATAATATCCTCGAGCTGCGCGAGCCTATCGCCGAATGCCACATGCTGTTGCCGCAGGAGTTCCTGGGCAATGTGATCACCTTGTGCATCGAGAAACGCGGTATGCAGACCAATATGGTCTATCACGGCAACCAGGTGGCGTTGACCTATGACATTCCCATGTCGGAGGTGGTGCTGGACTTCTTCGACCGGCTGAAATCCACTTCGCGCGGCTACGCCTCGCTGGACTACGGTTTTAAGCGGTTCCAGACCTCGGACATGGTGCGGGTGGATATTCTGATCAACGGCGAACGGGTGGATGCCCTGGCCCTGATCACCCACCGCGACAATTCCCAGCGCCGCGGCCGCGATATCGTGGAAAAGATGCAGGAGCTGATCCCGCGCCAACAGTTCGATATCGCCATTCAGGCCGCCATCGGCAATCACATTATTGCCCGTTCCACCATTAAGCAATTACGTAAGAATGTCCTGGCGAAATGTTACGGCGGCGATGTCAGCCGTAAAAAGAAATTGCTGCAAAAACAGAAAGAAGGCAAGAAGCGCATGAAGCAGGTGGGGAACGTCGAGCTCCCGCAGGAAGCGTTCCTGGCGATCCTGCATGTTGGCAAAGACAGTAAATAACCCAAAGGAGTTGGCATGGCAAATATGTTTGCCCTGATCCTGGCAATAGCCACCTTGATAACCGGCATTATCTGGTGCGTGGATCGATTTAAACTGGCACCGGCGCGCCGCATCAGGCAGGCGCAGTTAAGCACGGCCGCGGAAGGTGACGCGGCGCAGAACAAGGCCTTGCTGAAAAAGGCCAAACAGCCGGGCTGGGTTGAAACCTGCGGTTCCATATTCCCGGTATTATTGGTGGTATTTATTGTACGATCATTTATTTACGAGCCGTTTCAAATTCCTTCCGGTTCCATGATGCCGACGCTGCTGGTGGGGGATTTTATCCTGGTGGAAAAATTTGCCTATGGCATCAAGAATCCCATTACCCAGACGACGCTGATACCGACCGGTCATCCGCAGCGCGGGGACATCGTGGTATTTAAATATCCGCCCGATCCCAAGCTGGATTATATTAAACGGGTGATTGGTTTACCGGGCGATCGGATTATTTACGATCCCCTGAACAAAAGCGTGACGGTACAGCCGGGCTGCGCCAATAATTCGTCCTGTTCCAGCGCATTAGCGGTGACTTATAGCGACATGGCGCCGAGCGATTTTGTCCAGACCTTTGATTCCACCGGCAGCGGCGAGTCCGCCACCGGCTTCCTGCAGGTCCCGCCCGATCAGCAGGTGGACGGCGGCATCCGCCTGGCGGAGCGCACCGAGACCCTGGGCAACGTGACGCACCATATCCTGACGGTGCCGGGCCAGCAGGATCAGGTGGGAATGTATTACCACCAGCGCAATCAGCAACTGGCGGAATGGTCGGTACCGGACGGGCAGTATTTTATGATGGGCGATAATCGCGACGACAGCGCCGACAGCCGTTTCTGGGGATTTGTTCCGGAAAAAAACCTGGTTGGCAAAGCGACCGCGATTTGGATGAGTTTTGAAAAACAAGAAGGTCAATGGCCCACCGGCGTGCGTTTACGGCGGATTGGTGCAATACATTAATCAAATACGTTTTTTAAGCGAAGCATTATTATGCTTCCCGTTGTAGAATACCCCCTTCTGGCAATAAAGACTGGCCCCCGATTCGGGGGCCACTGCACACGAAACAGCTTTGATCCGGTATTGTCCCGACAGGCCTGTTCCGTCTGCTGTAGTTATTTGACGCATGGTTGAGTTATTGGTAACGCATGAATCCCATCTTAATAAACAGGCTCCAGAAAAAACTGGGCTACACTTTTCAACAGCATGAGCTTTTGTTACAGGCCCTGACACACCGAAGCGCCAGCAGCAAACATAACGAACGGCTGGAATTCCTGGGGGATTCCATATTGAGTTTTGTTATCGCCAATGCGCTGTACCTGCGTTTTCCGCGGGTGGACGAAGGCGATATGAGCCGGATGCGCGCTACGCTGGTGCGTGGCAATACCCTGGCCGAGATGGCGCGCGAGTTTGAACTCGGCGAGTGCCTGCGCCTGGGGCCGGGCGAATTGAAAAGCGGCGGATTTCGCCGCGAATCCATTCTAGCCGATACGGTGGAAGCGCTTATTGGCGGTATTTTTCTTGATAGCGATATTGAAAATATCGAACGCCTGATCCTCAATTGGTATCAAAGCCGCCTGGACGAAATCAGCCCCGGCGACAAACAAAAGGATCCGAAGACCCGGCTGCAGGAATATTTGCAGGGGCGCCATTTGCCGTTACCGACTTATCTGGTGGTTCAGGTGCGTGGCGAGGCGCATGACCAGGAATTTACTATTCACTGCCATGTCAGTGGCTTGCCGGAACCCGTCGTGGGCAATGGCTCAAGCCGCCGTAAAGCCGAACAGTCAGCCGCCGAGCAGGCGCTGAAAGAGCTGGAGCTTGAATGAACGAAGATAAAACCTATTGTGGATTCGTGGCGATTGTCGGACGGCCTAACGTGGGCAAGTCCACCCTGCTGAACCAGTTCCTGGGGCAGAAGATCTCCATTACCTCGCGCAAGCCGCAAACCACGCGCCACCGCATTATGGGCATTCATACCGAGGGGCCTTACCAGGCCGTCTACGTCGACACCCCCGGGCTGCATATTGAAGAAAAACGCGCCATTAACCGGTTAATGAACCGCGCCGCCAGCAGCTCCATGGGCGACGTGGAACTGGTGATTTTTGTCGTGGAAGGCACCCATTGGACGCCGGACGATGAAATGGTGGTCAACAAGCTGCGCGGCGTAAACTGCCCGGTGGTGCTGGCCATCAATAAAGTGGACAACGTCACCGACAAAAGCAAGCTGCTGCCGCATATCACGTTCCTCAGCCAGCAGATGGATTTTCTTGATGTGGTGCCTATTTGCGCCGAAACCGGGATGAATGTCGATACTCTCGCGGGCATAGTGCGTAAGCATATGCCCGAGGGCGAACATCAGTTCCCGGAAGAATATGTCACCGACCGCTCGCAGCGGTTTATGGCCTCGGAAATCATTCGCGAAAAGCTGATGCGTTTCCTGGGCGAAGAGCTGCCGTATTCGGTGACGGTCGAGATTGAGCGTTTTATCACCAACGAGCGCGGCGGTTATGATATCCACGGCCTGATTCTGGTGGAGCGCGAAGGCCAGAAGAAAATGGTTATCGGCAACGGCGGCGCCAAGATCAAGACCATCGGTATCGAAGCCCGTCAGGATATGGAAACCATGTTCGAGAACAAGGTGCATCTTGAACTGTGGGTCAAGGTTAAATCCGGCTGGGCCGATGATGAACGCGCCTTGAAAAGCCTGGGTTACGGCGACGACGTCTGAGGAACCCGCCGATGGAAGGCTGGCAGCGCGCATTCGTCCTGCATGGACGCCACTATAGCGAAACCAGCCTGCTGTTGGATTTTTTTACCGAAAACGACGGACGGGTGCGTATCCTGGCCAAAGGGGCGCGCTCCCGGCGTTCCGCCCTTAAAGGCGTGCTGCAGCCGTTTACGCCGTTGCTGATCCGCTGGAGCGGACGCGGCGAGGTGAAAACCCTGCGCAGCGCCGAACCGGTCTCCATGGGACTGCCTCTTACCGGTCTGATGCTCTACAGCGGCCTTTACACCAACGAACTGCTTTCCCGCGTGCTGGCGCACGAAACCGATTATTCCTCGCTGTTTTTTGATTACCTGCACTGCCTGCAAACCCTGGCCGGCGCCAGCGGCTCGCCTGAACCCGCGCTCCGGCGCTTTGAGCTGGCCCTGCTCGGGCACCTCGGCTACGGCGTGGATTTCCTGCACTGCGCCGGCAGCGGCGAACCGGTCAGCGATGAGATGACCTATCGCTACCGCGAGGAAAAAGGGTTTATCGCCAGCGTTATCATCGATCATTACAGCTTTACCGGCCGCGAGCTGCGCTCGCTGGCCGCGCGTGAATTCGCCGATATCGCCACCCTGCGCGCCGCCAAACGCTTTACCCGCATGGCCCTCAAACCCTACCTGGGCGGCAAGCCGCTGAAAAGCGCCGAGCTGTTTCGTCAGTTCATGGCCCGGAAACCCCCGCTGAAAACGTTGCCCAACGGCGGCCCCTCCAGTTAAACTGAGATCTTTGGATCCACGCGTCACAGTAACCGAGGATGGTATGTCAGCACTGTTGTTAGGCGTCAATATCGATCATATCGCCACCCTGCGCAACGCGCGCGGCACGGCTTATCCCGATCCGGTGCAGGCGGCGTTTATCGCCGAGCAGGCCGGGGCCGACGGCATCACCGTGCATTTGCGCGAAGATCGCCGCCATATCACCGATCGTGACGTGCGCCTGTTGCGTGAAACGCTGCATACCCGCATGAACCTGGAAATGGCGGTAACGGACGAGATGGTCGCCATCGCCTGCGCCACGCGTCCCGACTTCTGCTGCCTGGTGCCGGAAAAACGCCAGGAAGTCACCACCGAAGGCGGGCTGGACGTGGCCGGACAGCGGGCGAAAATGGCCGATGCCGTGGCGCGCCTTGCGGCGGCCGGCATCCAGGTTTCATTATTTATCGACGCCGACGAGGGACAAATCGCCGCCGCCGCCGCCGTTGGCGCTCCGTATATTGAAATCCATACCGGCGCCTATGCCGACGCCGCGAATGACCACGCGCGCCAGGTTGAATACGAACGTATCCGGCAGGCCGCGGTCTATGCCGCCGGCCTGGGCTTAAAAGTCAATGCCGGCCATGGCCTGACCTATCATAATGTCCAGCCGATCGCGGCGCTGCCGCAGATGCATGAGCTTAATATCGGCCATGCCATTATCGGCCGCGCGGTCATGAGCGGCCTGGCCGGCGCGGTGGCGGAAATGAAACGGCTGATGCTCGCGGCGCGCGCCTGATGGCTATCCTCGGCATCGGCACCGATATCGTTGAGATTGAGCGGATCGAAGCCGTGGTGGAGCGCAGCGGCGACCGCTTCGCGCGCCGCATTCTCAGCGACGCGGAGTGGGCGCAGTACCAGGCCCATCGGCAGCCGATACGCTTCCTGGCGAAACGTTTTGCGGTAAAAGAGGCGGCGGCCAAGGCTTTCGGCACCGGCATCCGCAACGGGCTGGCGTTTGCGCAATTTGAGGTGGTCAATGATGTACTGGGTAAACCCGGCCTGAAACTCTATTTACAGGCCGCCGCGCTGGCGATTAGTCTCGGGGTCACCAGCGTCCACGTTACGCTTGCCGACGAACGGCGCTACGCCTGCGCGACGGTGATTATCGAGGGCCAGGGCTGAAATCAGGGCGATAGGGAACCGGCACGGCAGGGGATAACCCAGGCCGGCATCAGGGCGATTATCGACGCGCGGGCGGCAATGACGGGTTGCAGGGGATGGCGCTTTAGCTGTCTGGCAGAGAACGTCTGGCGCGTGGCCGTCAGAGTCGATCGCCGTGGTACATGACGACAAATTTTTCCCATAGCTGTTCGCTGCTCTCGCTACGCGCGGGATCCGGCAGGATGGTATTATCGATCGGGCACACTTTCTGACAGGTGGGCGTGTCGTAATGGCCGACGCACTCGGTGCAGCGGTTGGGGTCGATCTCGTATATCTGCGCGCCCATGGTAATGGCCTGGTTCGGGCATTCCGGCTCGCACATATCGCAATTAATGCACTTCTTGGTAATGAATAAAGCCATATCAATAACTTAGGTAATATCTTATTATAAATCATCAAGAGGACGGGTTGCTTATCAGCACGCCATTGTGAAAAGCATGTGTATTAATACAGTTCAAATCACATTAAAAACCAAAGCAGCAAAGGATTTTTAATGACGGGCACAGTACCACAAAGTACGTTAAAGGCCAATAATACGGGATTTTTAGCCGCAACCGCGTTCAGGCACGGCGGTAAACCGCCTGACGCAGGCGCGCGGTGAAGCCGGTGTTGCGGCGGCTAAAAATCATTTTTGCCCCCGCGCTGAATAAGTACCTGTGGCCCAAGGACGAAAAGAGCACCCCCCCGTATCTCATTATCCGGCCATGGCTTCAAGGTACTTTGCTTAACGCTACAATAGATTTTTAATAGCATACCTGCCGTTTTCACGCACAGGCGGCCTTTTTTATATCATCCGGCATAAATAGCCGCCGCCTGGGAAATAGGTGCCATCGTATTTCTTCGGATGCGGGTGGTAGCCGATGGCTTTACCGTTGCCATCGCGGGCACAGGCGTTATCACCTTCCTGCTGCTGGTTCTTTGGTACGGCTCCGAATAATCCCGGATCGTTCCAAAATTGTTTTTGACCGGCGGCCGTGACGATTTTTGGTGAAACGTTGGAAGGCTGTTCTCCCGGCGTCCCGCTTAAATAGCTGCATCCTGAAGACATAAGGATTAAAAAAGACAAGGGTATTAAAAAAATAGATTTATTCATTGTTATTTATTCCTGGGTATGTTTGTTCTACCCGAAACCCTGGAAAGGGTTCCTGGTCGCAAAATGGTTATTTTATTTTTTAAACTTTGATGCTTTTCTGTTAAAAAATATAACGGCGTCAGTTTGCATGTGAGCCCAGTGATATTCAATAAAGAGGGGATGAAAAGTGAGTGAAATTTAAATGCATATGAAATTTTATAAGTAAAATAATGATGTGAAATGAATGTCCTATAACGCTTATCAGGATAAAGTGACGTTTTTATAATCAATATTGCGACGATTTTTATCAATGTCCCCTTGCATTAACTCCCTTTCTTATTATGACCTCTGGCGGTGCGCTTGACGTTTACATCAGCATTATCCGCCTGGCGGCGGCGCCCGGGGGTTGCACACTTCCGGCGGTGCTTTATCTCACGGGCCAAACGTGGTTATCATTTATTGACGCGGCTTTTGGCAAAACGGTTTTACGCTCAGGAAAGGAGGCCGCTGGCGTGAATTTGAGATACAGTATCGGCAATGCTCCTGCGCTTCGCGGCGCCCAGACAAAAAATCAACATGGCCGGCCCTGATGCCTTATGGGCAGCAGCACACGTTGAGTGGAAAATATGCAAAAAATTAAAGAACTGTTCTTCTTCGGTATGATTGGTGGTGTCGGTTTTATCGTCGACTCGGGAGTGCTGTATCTATTAAAGGATGCGTTAGGCCTGTATGCCGGACGCGGGGTGTCTTTTGTCTGCGCGGTGCTGACCACGTGGATCCTGAATAAAATGATTACCTTTCGCCAAAGCCGCAGTGGTCGCTCGGCCCTGTCCGAGGCCATCAGGTACGGTATATGTATGCTTAGCGGCGGGGCGGTCAATTACCTGACCTATTGGTTTCTGGTGTCCTGTTATGCCTTGGTACAGCAGTACCCGATTTTGGGGGTGGCGGCGGGTAGCCTGACCGGGATGGTATTTAACTATTCCACCGCCCGGTTTTTTATCTTTAATCAGAAAACCCGCCTGCCGGCGTCCCCTGACGGCAAGCCGAACCCGCGCTGACCGCGACGGGGCTACGCCTTTGGCACGGGCGCATTGAATGCTGAAACCGGCTGGGGATGCGGCCGGGGCCGCGCCGGCGCATCTCTCGTCAGGATGGGGATTAGACTAATTTTTTGAGCAGTTCTTCGCTATGGCGGATGCGCTGCGGCGCATTTTCCAGGTCGCGCTGCACCAGCGCCATAAACAGCAGATCGGTCAGCGATTGCTGAGCGATGGTGGAGGAAATGGCGCCGCTGCGCTGCGCCTGTTCTTCCGCCACCGTGTAGAGGGCGATATCGGCGTGCTGTTGCAGCGCATTAGGCGAGAAGTGAGTGATTGCCATCACCCGCGCCCCTACCCGGTGCGCCTCCTGCGCCGCCAGGTTAATCTCGCGGCGCGCGCCGCTAAAGGAGATGGCCAGCAGCAGGTCATGGGGGCTGACCGCCTGGATGGTGGCCAACAGTACGTGCATGTCGGTTTCCGCCACCGCCGACATGCCGATTTTCATCAGCTTATAGGAGAAATCCTTGGCCACCAGGCCGGATGCGCCGATGCCGACGATAATCACCCGGCGGGCCTCCTGCAACATGGCCGCCGCCTGGCGGAGTTTTTCCTCGCTATTGATATCAAGCGTCGCCCGCAGCGCGGCCACTTTTTCCGTCAGCAGCTTTTCGCCCACCGCTTTCAGCGGATCGTCGCTTAAGATATGGTTATGCACCCTGATGGACGGCAGCTCATAGGCGCCGGCCAAGGTTTCGCTGAGCGCCAGTTTTAACGCCGTAAAGCCTTTGTAACCCAGCTTTTGCGCGAACTTCACCACGCTTGACTGGCTGACGCCTGCCTGTTCGGCGACTTTTTGCGAGCTGAGATGCCTTGCCTGGTCGGTTTGCGTTAAAAGATAATCGGCCAGCTTGCGGTCGTTGAGCGATAGCGAGCGATATAGCTGACGAATACGAAGCACACTGCTCATAACAAAAGACTCATAACGAAAAACTCATAAAACAACGGCCCATTAACAAGGGATTATAAATAAAGCGCCCAGGGTGAATATGCATGTCGAACCCTGCCATGGCCATTCCGCTCCGGAGACGACAGAGTACAGAATTTTCTCGCCTGCCGGAATTTAATATTCAATAATAGATTCAATTAAATGAATAAAAAATTCAATGGTGACGAGATGAACAATGATGTGGCAACCCTGGGCGCGTTGGTATCGGAGACCCGTAATCCGGCCTCGATGAACCTGGATATGCTCTCCACCCTGCAGATGGTGACGTTGTTTAATCAACAGGATCGCCTGGTGCCGGAGGCCATCGGCCGCGAATTACCCGCCATCGCCGGGGCGGTGGATCTGGCGGCGGCGGCGCTTGCCGCCGGCGGTCGCCTGATCTATCTGGGCGCCGGCACCAGCGGCCGGCTGGGCGTGCTGGACGCGGCTGAATGTCCGCCCACCTTCGGCGTGCCCGAAGGCATGGTGGTGGGGCTGATCGCCGGCGGGCCGGGCGCCTTGCTGAAAGCGGTGGAGGGGGCCGAGGATAGCCTGACCCTGGCCCGGGATGATTTGCAGGCCATCGGACTGCGCGCCGTGGATATGGTGGTCGGGCTGGCGGCATCGGGCCGTACCCCGTACGCGATCGGCGGTTTGCGCTATGCTGCGGGGCTGGGGTGTCCCACGGCGGCCATTTCCTGCAATCCCGGTTCGCCGCTGGCCCGTGAGGCGCGTATCGCCATTTCGCCCGTGGTGGGCCCCGAGGTGCTGACCGGCTCCACCCGGATGAAGTCCGGCACCGCGCAAAAGCTGGTGCTGAATATGATTTCCACCGGCGCCATGGTGAAACTCGGTAAGGTCTATCAAAATCTGATGGTGGATGTGAAGGCCACCAACATTAAACTGGCGGATCGCGCCTGCCGTATTGTGGCCGAGGCGACCGGCTGCGATACGGCGCGGGCCGGTGAAATCCTCGCGTTGACCGGCTATGCGGTGAAACCGGCGATTTTGATGATCCTCACCGGCGCTGACGCCGACGAGGCGGCGCGCCTGCTGTCGGAGCACCGGGGCTATTTGCGCCATGCCCTTGATGCCGGGAAATAAAACACCGTTTTCAGGGCGCGGTAAATAGGCTACATCCACCAGTACTGTCTACACTGATAACAACCGTATGCGCATGCGCGTATTTTTCCCCTTCCGGCGCCGGACATGTTTTCCGTGGGCCGGCATGATCGTTACCCTGGCGACGGGGACGGACGCCCGGGATCATAAGATATTTTAACCGGAGGAGTTGTTTTGAGTCGCACAGCAGCCTCGCGCATAGTTTTTTTCGATTTGGACGGCACGCTGCATCAACAGGATATGTTCGGTTGTTTTCTGCGTTATCTGCTGCGCCACCTGCCGCTGAACGCCATCCTGGTCCTGCCGGTATTGCCGGTCGTCGGCATCGGGCTATTGGTGAAGGGGCGCTCGGCGCGTTGGCCGATGAGCCTGTTGTTATGGGCAATTACCTTCGGCCACAGCGAAGCCCGGCTTATCAAGTTGCAGCAACGTTTTGTCGTCTGGTTCCGCCAGCGGGTCACCGGCTTTCCCATCGTGCTGCAGCGCCTGAACGACTATTTGGCCAGCCAGGATGCGCAGGTGTGGCTGATCACCGGCTCGCCGGAACCCTTGGTGCAAGGAGTGTACGCCGACGCGCTGTTTTTGCCGCGGGTTAAGCTTATCGGCAGCAGGATGACCCGCCGGCACGGCGGCTGGGTATTGACCCTGCGCTGCCTGGGGCATGAAAAAGTGGCCCAGCTCGAGCGCGAACTGGGCACGCCGCTTAAGCTGTTCAGCGGCTATAGCGATAGCCAGCACGACAGCCCGCTGCTCTATTTTTGCGAACATCGCTGGCGCGTCACCCGCGAGGGCGAGTTAAAACAACTGGATTAAAAAATCCCTTTATCCCTGTATAATCACCGGCTGCGAATCATCCGGGAGAACAGATATGCACGGCGAACAGGGCGACGAAAGCTGGATGCGCCATGCCCTCTCCCTGGCCGGCCGGGCCGAAGGCGAGGGCGAGGTGCCGGTGGGCGCGGTGCTGGTGCTGGACGGCCGGGTCATCGGCGAAGGCTGGAATCGTTCCATCGGGCGTCACGATCCCACCGCCCATGCGGAAATCATGGCGCTGCGCCAGGGCGGGGCGGTGCTTGGCAACTACCGGTTGGTGAATACCACGCTATACGTCACGCTTGAACCCTGCGTAATGTGCGCCGGCGCGATTATCCATGCGCGCGTCGGCCGGCTGGTCTTCGGCGCCAGGGATGAGAAAACCGGCGCGGCGGGTTCGTTGTGCGATGTGCTGCGCCAGCCGGGCATTAATCATTGCGTGGCTATTACCGAGGGCGTACTGGCCGGGGCGTGCTCCGCCCAGCTGAGCGCGTTTTTCCGTGCCCGCCGCGAGGCGCATAAAGCGCGCCGCCTGGCGCTGAAGTCCCAGGACCCGACGATTACGGAATAACGCCGCCGGGCCGGATCCAGGGCGGCGCGGCCACGGCGCCGGTCGCATTGGGCGGGAACAGTCCGGTGATCTGCGGCGGGATTTTCGCCGGCGCCGGGCCGGGCGTCGCGGCCGGGGACGGGGCCAGCGGTTCAGCCTCGGTCGCCGCCAGCTGCGCCGCCTTTTTCTCTTTCTCTTCCAGGTAGCCGTTCAGGCTCATTTCGTAGCGCCGGATATTTTCCACGTAATTGTAGGCTTGCTGGCCGCGCGCATAGCCGTAAGTGGTTTGCTGATAGTAGCGCGGCTGGCTGAGCATCGGCAGGCGCAGCTTGACGTCCACCCAGCTGTCGGGATTGCCCTGCTGCTTTGCCGTCAGGGCGCGCGCGTCCAGCATATGCGCATAACCCATATTATAGGCGGTCAGCGCAAACCAGATTTTTTCATCCTCGGGAATGGTATCGGGCACTTTTTGCATCATGCGTTCCAGATACAGCGCCCCGCCCCGGATGCTTTGTTCAATGTCCAGCCGATCGGTAATGCCCAGGCTATCGGCGGTGGCGCGGGTCAACATCATCAGGCCGCGCACGCCGGTGGGGGAGACGGCCTGGGGATTCCAATGGGATTCCTGATAGGAGATGGCCGCCAGCAGTTTCCAGTCGATTTCCTTGGCATATTGCTGGAACAGCCCTTGCAGCGTCGGCAGCGTGGCGTCGATGGAGGTCAAAAAGGTCTTGGTGTCCACGTAATCAAAACTGCCCACGTGGCCGAGATATTTTTCCTCCAGCCGCGCCATGGTGCCGTCCGCTTCCTGGCCGCTGAAAAAATCCAGCAGGGCGGCGGAAAGGTTGTCGCTATTGCGCCGCGGCAGATACCAGGTGACCGGCTCCTCGTCGCTGACGTCGAAGGCCACGGCCAGCTGCGGATGCACCCGTTGCAGCAGGCCGACGGTCGCCGAATCCACCAGCGTATAGTCGAGCTTGCCTTCGGCCACCTGCTCCAGCAGCGCCTTGCTGCTGAGATCGGAGGATACCTCCCATTGCAATTGCGGATATTTTGTTTCCTTCAGGCCGCGCAGCAGCGAGATATGCGCCGACCCGGAGGAGACGGCCAGCCGGCCCTGCAGGGCGCCGAGGTTTTTCGGCCGCGGCTGGCCCAGGCGGTACACCAGTTGCTGGGAAACGTAATAATAGGCGGGGCCGGTGGTAAAACGCTGCAGACGGTCGTTATTGTAGAGCAATCCGGCGGCGAGCAGATCGGCATCGTCGTTGTCCAGATCGTCGAACAGTTCATTGAGGGTATGGCGCTGGCGGATGACCAGCCTGACCCCCAGATAATCGGCGAAACGCTTCGCCAGTTCGTAATCGAAACCGGTTTGCTGGTTGTTGGCGGTATAAAAGCTCAGCGGAGCGTCGATGGTGCTGACGCGCAGCGTTCCCCTGGCTTTTATCTGGCTGAGTTTATCGTCCTGCATGCTGTGCCAGGGGACGTTTAACCACAACGCCCAGGTCAGCATGACGGCGATAACGCCGGTCACGACATAATTTAATTTAAAACGCTTCAAATAGTTATCTCTCGCCGGGGCGATTTTATCGCGGTCTGTGATCGCGGTGTTATTATCTTTTTTTCCCTGGGGTCGGAGCATTTTGCTTAACAAAACGCCAAGGTGCAAATTTATTGCATTCCCGCCGCGGGGACGTTTTAACAAGAAGAATCGCAACAATAACCGCGCAAACGGTTTCGTCCGCCGCCGGGATTCTCTATAATGGCGCGCGTTTCCCCCCTGAAGCTGCGCTAAAGATGCGCCCCATGGCAAGCCGTACCCGAGCACCTTTGGTCGCCGGTTCAAAGACGAGAGATCTTTTATTATGGAAATACTGCGTGGTTCGCCCGCTCTGTCGGCATTTCGTATCAACAAGCTATTGTCCCGCTGCCAGGATGCCCGGCTTCCGGTCAGCGATGTCTATGCTGAATATGTCCACTTTGCCGACCTGAGCGCGCCGCTTTCCGCCGACGAGCTTGCCCGGCTCCAACGGCTGCTGAAGTATGGCCCCTCTCTCGCCGAACATGCGCCCCAGGGCCGGCTGCTGCTGGTTACGCCGCGTCCCGGCACATTATCCCCCTGGTCGTCGAAGGCCACCGATATCGCCCATAACTGCGGCCTGGCGCAGGTTAAGCGCCTGGAACGCGGGCTGGCGTTTTATTTCCAGGGCGCGTCGATGACCGGTGACCAGTGGCGGCAACTGGGGACGTTGCTGCATGACCGGATGATGGAAACCGTCTTCGGCGAACTGGAGCAGGCGCAGGCGCTGTTTGCCCATCACGAGCCCGCGCCGGTGCGCACCGTGGCTATGCTCGCGGACGGCCGCGACGCCCTGGAGCAGGCCAACCAGACGCTGGGGCTGGCGCTGGCGCCGGATGAAATCGACTACCTGCTCGAGGCGTTTACCCGCCTGGGCCGCGATCCCACCGACGTTGAGCTGTATATGTTCGCCCAGGCCAACTCCGAGCATTGTCGCCATAAAATCTTCAACGCCGACTGGATTATCGACGGCCAGGAACAGCCGAAGTCGCTGTTTAAAATGATCAAGAACACCTTTGAACAGACGCCGGAGTTTGTCCTGTCCGCCTATAAGGACAATGCCGCGGTCATGGAGGGACCGGCGGTGGGACGTTTCTTCGCCGCACCCGGCAGCGCCCGTTACGATTATCACCAGGAAGCGGCGCATATCCTGATGAAGGTGGAAACCCATAATCATCCCACGGCTATTTCACCCTGGCCCGGCGCCGCCACCGGCTCCGGCGGCGAGATACGCGATGAGGGCGCCACCGGCCGCGGGTCCAAGCCCAAGGCCGGCCTGGTGGGCTTTTCCGTCTCCAACCTGCGCATTCCCGGTTTCGGCCAGCCGTGGGAAGAGGATTTCGGCAAGCCGGATCGCATTGTCAGCGCGCTGGATATCATGACCGACGGTCCGCTGGGCGGCGCGGCGTTTAACAATGAGTTCGGCCGTCCCGCGCTGACCGGGTATTTCCGCACTTATGAGGAGCGGGTCAACAGCCATAACGGCATTGAGCTGCGCGGCTACCATAAGCCCATTATGCTGGCGGGCGGCCTCGGCAATATTCGCGACGGCCATGTGCAGAAAGGGGAAATCACCCCCGGCGCCAAGCTTATCGTGCTGGGCGGCCCGGCGATGAATATCGGTCTCGGCGGCGGCGCGGCGTCCTCGATGGCGTCCGGCCAGTCGGACGCCGATCTCGACTTCGCCTCGGTGCAGCGCGACAACCCGGAAATGGAGCGCCGCTGCCAGGAGGTGATCGACCGCTGCTGGCAGATGGGCGACGACAATCCTATTTTGTTTATCCATGACGTCGGCGCCGGCGGGCTGTCCAACGCCATGCCGGAGCTGGTCAGCGACGGCAATCGCGGCGGGCGTTTCCAACTGCGGGATATTCCCAACGACGAGCCCGGCATGAGCCCGCTGGAAGTCTGGTGCAATGAATCGCAGGAACGTTATGTGATGGCGGTGGCGCCTGAACAGCTGGCGGCCTTCGAGGCCATCTGCCGCCGCGAGCGCGCGCCCTTCGCGGTGATTGGTGAGGCGACGGAAGAACTGCATCTCAGCCTGGACGACAGCCATTTCAACAACCGTCCCATCGATTTGCCGCTGGACGTGCTGCTCGGCAAAACCCCGAAAATGACGCGCGACGTTGTCCGGCTGCCGGTGGCGGGCACGCCGCTTAACCGCGGCGGCATCGAGATGGCCGAGGCGGTAAAACGGGTGCTGCATCTGCCGGTGGTGGCGGAAAAAACCTTCCTGATTGCCATCGGCGATCGCACGGTCACCGGCATGGTGGCGCGCGATCAAATGGTCGGGCCGTGGCAGGTGCCGGTGGCGGACTGCGCGGTTACCACCGCCAGCCTGGACAGCTATTACGGCGAAGCGATGGCCATTGGCGAACGCGCGCCGGTGGCGCTGCTGAATTTTGCCGCCTCGGCCCGGCTGGCGGTGGGCGAAGCGCTTACCAATCTGGCGGCGACCCAGATTGGCGATATTAAACGCATCAAGCTTTCCGCCAACTGGATGGCCGCCGCCGGCCATCCCGGCGAGGATGCCGGCCTGTATGACGCGGTCAGGGCGGTGGGCGAGGAGCTTTGCCCGGCGCTGGGCCTGACCATTCCGGTGGGCAAGGATTCGATGTCGATGAAAACCCGCTGGCCGCAGGGTGCTGAGCAGCGTGAAATGACGTCGCCCATGTCGCTGGTGATTACCGCCTTCGCCCGGGTGGAAGACGTGCGCGGCACGGTAACCCCGCAGCTGCGCGCCGGGCAGGATAACGCCCTGTTGCTTATCGATCTGGGCGCCGGGCATCAGGCGCTGGGCGCCACCGCCCTGGCGCAGGTCTATCGCCAGCTGGGCGACGATACGGCGGACGTGCGCGACGTGGCGCAGCTGGGCGGCTTTTATCGCGCGCTGCAGCAACTGGTGGCGGACCGCGTTCTGCTGGCGTACCACGACCGTTCCGACGGCGGCCTGCTGGTGACGCTATTGGAAATGGCCTTTGCCGGCCATTGCGGCCTGGATATCGATATCGCGGCCCTTGGCGAGGATACGCTGGCGGCGTTATTTAATGAAGAGCTTGGCGCGGTGATCCAGATCGCCGCCGGCGATCGGGATCGCGTCGAACAACTGTTCGCCGACCATGGCCTGGCGGATTGCCTGCGTTATCTCGGCCGGGCCGAAGCGGGCGACCGGGTGGTTATCCGCCGCGCCGACCGCGCGGTCTATAGCGAAAGCCGCACCCTGCTGCGCACCTGGTGGGCGGAAACCACCTGGCAGATGCAGCGTCTGCGTGATAACCCCGACTGCGCCGACGAGGAGCACGCCGCCAAGCAGGATGATAGCGATCCGGGCCTGAATGTCGCGCTGAGCTTTGACCCGGCCGAGGATATCGCCGCGCCTTATATCGCCAGGCAGGCGAAGCCCCGGGTGGCTATCCTGCGCGAGCAGGGGGTGAATTCCCATGTGGAGATGGGCGCGGCGTTCCATCGCGCCGGCTTTGACGCCATCGACGTGCATATGAGCGACCTGCTGTCCGGGCGCCGTGATTTGCAGGAGTTCCAGGCGCTGGTGGCCTGCGGCGGCTTCTCCTACGGCGATGTGCTGGGCGCGGGGGAGGGCTGGGCCAAATCCATCCTATTCAATCCGCGCGTGCGCGACGAGTTCGAGGCGTTTTTCAACCGCCCGCAAACCCTGGCGCTGGGGGTGTGCAACGGTTGCCAGATGATGTCCAACCTGCGCGAGCTTATCCCGGGGGCCGAACTGTGGCCGCGCTTCGTGCGCAACAAGTCGGAACGCTTTGAAGCCCGCTTCAGCCTGGTGGAGGTGACGCAAAGCCCCTCGTTATTGTTGCAGGGCATGGTCGGTTCCCGCCTGCCCATCGCCGTATCCCACGGCGAAGGGCTGGTGGAGGTGCGCGATGCCGCGCATCTGGCGGCGCTGGAACATGCGGGCCTGGTGGCGTTGCGGTTCGTGGATAACACCGGCAAGGTTACCGAAACCTATCCGGCCAATCCGAACGGGTCCCCGAACGGCATCACCGCCGTGACCAGCGCCAACGGGCGGGTCACTCTGACCATGCCGCATCCTGAGCGGGTATTCAGGACGGTGAGCAATTCCTGGCATCCCGGCGAGTGGGGCGAAGACGGTCCCTGGATGCGCATGTTCCGCAACGCGCGCAAACAGCTGGGCTAAGCCGGCCGTGGCGCTCACGGCGCGCGCGGCGGCATCCTGTGCGTGCCGTGGCGCCGTCCCGTCAGAGGCTAATCAGCGGCTGTCGGCTCGTTGCCGGCGCTTTTTTTTCACGTACTCCGCCGGTGGGGCAGCCGAAAGCAAAGTGTCGCTTTAATTCATTTCTTAAGATAATTCTGTCTCTTTTTAGAGACACTTAATTAATTGTTTTTTAATGATATTTTATTTTACTGCGATTTATGTCTCTTTCGGGAGACAAACGGCGGCGCCGGCCCGGGCAGTACAATGCGGTATAGGGGTCGGTACCAGAAAATGTTATTTATTTTCAACGTATTATAAAATTATTTTATTTATGGCATGAATACTGCATACTATAGCCCAGTTGCTCATTCACCCCGATATGACAGCGCCGTTTACGCTTAACC
Source organism: Sodalis sp. C49 (assembly GCF_046352915.1). Lineage (NCBI taxonomy): Bacteria > Pseudomonadati > Pseudomonadota > Gammaproteobacteria > Enterobacterales > Bruguierivoracaceae > Sodalis > Sodalis sp. C49. The sequence goes on from NZ_CP163303.1 coordinate 5,071,121, forward strand.
AACGGCTTTTGCTTCATAACTACCGAATGACGCCAAAGAACGGTGCCTATCGTCCAACATACCGATAATTGCCTTACGGCTTTATCACCCACAGGACGACACGTTGAGTGAGGCACCCCCTATTCCGATAAAAAAGCACTTGCCCGCGGGCCAAGTGCTTTTTTTATGCTTTCTTCAAGCCACCGAACCGGATAGCATCGGCAAAGACTTTGTCGGCAATCACAGGATGATTTTTTTGAAGACGTGGCGTCCCTTTCCCCGATCTCTGCGGCAACTGGTGATCCTGGCCTTTACGCTGGTGCTGCTGCCCCTGCTGTTACTGGCTTACCAGGCCTGGCAAAGCCTGGATAATCTTAGCGAGCAGGCGGCGGATATCAACCGTACCACGCTGTCGGACGCCCGGCGCATCGAGTCCATGGGCAGCGTGGCGCTGGAAATGGAGCGCAGCTATCGCCAGTATTGCGTGCTCGACGATGAAACCCTGGTCACCCTTTACCAAAACCAGCGACGGCAATATACCCAAATCCTCAACGTCCGCGCCGGCATGCTGCCCGATCAACGCTATTATCAGCGGCTGACCCAGCTACTGGACCAGCTCGCCGCCATTCAATGCGAAAACAGCGGACCGAATGCGCAGGCGTCCGCCTTGCTGAGGGATTTTTCCCATGCCAACAATGATATGGTGCAGGCCACGCGCAATGATATTTTTACCCGCGGCCAGCAATTGCAGCGGGCCATCGCCGAGCGCGGCCGTTTTTTCGGCTGGCAGGCGCTGCTGCTGTTTATGTTTAGCCTGGTGCTGGTGATCCTCTTTACCCGCATGATTATCGGTCCGGTGAAAAGGGTCGAAAAAATGATTAACCGGCTTGGGCAGGGACGGCCCCTGGACGATTGGGTCTCTTTTACCGGCCCGCGTGAAATCCAGTCGCTGGCGCAGCGCATTTTATGGCTTAACGAACGATTGTCCTGGCTGGAATCCCAGCGCCATGAGTTTTTACGCCATATCTCCCATGAACTGAAAACGCCCCTGGCCAGCCTGCGCGAGGGCACGGCGCTGCTGGCGGACGAGGTGGCCGGTCCGCTGACGCCGGATCAGCAGGACGTGGTGGCCATCCTGGACAGCAGCAGCCGTCACTTGCAACTACTGATCGAACAGCTGCTCGACTACAATCGCAAACTGGCCGACAGTCCGGCGGACTATGAAGATATCGCTCTCGGCGCCATGATCGAGCGGGTTATTACCGCCCATAGCCTGCCGGCCCGCGCCAAGGACATCCATACCCTGGTGGCGCTGGAGTGCGAACGCGTCAGGGCGCAGCCGGTGCTGTTAATGCGCGTGCTGGACAATCTCTACTCCAATGCGGTGCACTATGGCCCGGAATCCGGTAACATTTGGATCCGCAGCCGCACTTCGTCCGGTCGCCTTATCCTGGACATCGCCAACAGCGGAGAGCCGATCATGCCGGCGGAGCAAACCATGATTTTCGAGCCGTTTTACCAGGGCCGCGTTCAACGCAAGGGCGCGGTTAAAGGCAGCGGCCTGGGATTAAGCATCGCGCGTGATTGTATCCGCAGGATGAACGGCGAGCTTAATCTGGTGACGGTGGAGTATGCCGGGGTCTGCTTTCGGATAGAATTACCCTTAACCGCCGAGAATGAATAATAATGATGTTACGTACCGCACCGGCGATGGGCAGGTTGACGCTAAGCTTTAATCGCCTGATTCGCTTTTCCTTGCCGCCGGCATCAATACGCGGGCTGTTCAGGCCGGTATGCCTGCTGCCCGTGCTGCTGGCGGGATGCCATGGTTATCCCGCTCACCGCGATGTGGCCGGCTCTTCCACGGCCCAGGTGCAGCAGGTCTCGCCGCCGAACCGTTTCGCCGCCGAATGCAACGAACTCTGGCAAACCGACGCAGAATCCACCCTGGCCGACCCCGGGTACTGGCTGCGCGCCATGCAGTGCGCCGAACGCATAACGCCCACCCAGGCGCGCGCCGAAGCCGGGCATCAGTCGGGCGAGACCTGGCATGACGCCTTCAGGCAGAGTATTTTGCTCAATTCAGCCGGCATCAGCGTGATTGAACGGCGCGAGTCTTATCAGCACCTGTTGGAATTCCGTTCCCAATTTCCCGCGACGATCTATCCGCTGTTTAAAATGTGGCGCCAACAACAGGCGCTGCGCCTGATGCTGGCGGAGGAGCGCAGCCGCAGCCAGCGGCAGCAGGAAACCAGCGCCAGCCAGATAGACATGCTGCGCATCCAGCAGATGGAGCTGCAGCGTAAGCTGGACGTGACCACCCGCAAACTGCAGAACCTGACGGAAATCGAGCAGCGGTTATCCTCCCGCAAGCAGCTGTCGCCGGATATGCCCGACAACGACGATAACGACGCGCCGGACGCCGCCGCGGGCCGTGGCGCCGCCGGACCACAACAGGGAACCGGTAAATAATGAGCCAACATCAAACCGCCCATTTATTATTGGTCGACGATGATACCAGCCTGCTGAAACTGCTGGGCATGCGCCTGACCAGCGAAGGATTTACCGTCACCACCGCCGAAAGCGGCCAGGACGCCCTGCGCGTGCTGGCGCGGGAAAAAATCGATCTGGTGATAAGCGATCTGCGCATGGACGAAATGGACGGGCTGGCGCTGTTCGGCGAGATCCAGCGCCATCAGCCCGGCATGCCGGTGATCATCCTGACCGCCCATGGTTCCATACCCGATGCGGTAGCCGCCACGCAAAAAGGCGTGTTCAGTTTCCTGACCAAACCCGTCGACAGGGATGCCTTATACCAGGCTATCGATCATGCCCTGCAACTGTCGATGCCGGCGGGCGACGACAGCTGGCGCGAGTCAATCGTCACCCGCAGTCCCCTCATGCTGCGGCTGCTGGAGCAGGCTAAAATGGTGGCGCAGTCGGATGTCAGCGTGCTGATTAACGGCCAGAGCGGCACCGGCAAGGAGATCCTGGCGCAGGCGATCCATGCCGCCAGCCCCCGCGCCAAACATCCTTTTATCGCCATTAACTGCGGCGCGTTGCCGGAGCAGTTGCTGGAGTCGGAGCTGTTCGGGCATGCCAAAGGGGCGTTTACCGGCGCGGTGAGCAGCCGGGAGGGTTTGTTCCAGGCGGCCGCGGGCGGGACGCTGTTCCTGGACGAGATTGGCGATATGCCGCTATCCTTGCAGGTCAAGCTGTTGCGCGTCCTGCAGGAGCGCAAAGTGCGCCCGCTGGGCAGCAATTGGGATGTGGATATCGACGTCAGGATCATTTCCGCCACCCACCGCGATCTGCCCAAGGTGATGGCCGCAGGCGGGTTTCGCGAAGATTTGTATTACCGCCTGAATGTGGTCAGCCTGAAATTGCCGGCGCTGCATGAGCGTGCCGAGGATATCCCGGTGCTGGCCAATCATTTGCTGCGGGCGGCGGCGCTGCGCCATAAGCCGTTTGTACGCAGCTTTTCCACCGATGCCATGAAACGGTTGATGGCGGCCAGTTGGCCTGGCAATGTACGTCAGCTGGTTAACGTGATAGAACAGTGTGTGGCCCTGACGTCGGCCCCGGTCATCAGCGAAGCGCTGGTGGAGCAGGCGCTGGAGGGGGAAAATACCGTCTTGCCGACGTTTGTTGAGGCCAGATTGCAATTTGAATTACATTATCTGCGTAAATTATTGCAGATCACCAAAGGTAACGTTACCCAGGCGGCGCGTATGGCCGGACGTAACCGCACTGAATTTTATAAGCTTTTGTCTCGTCACGAGCTGGACGCTAACGACTTTAAAGCCTAAGTTGGCTCTCTTTTTACCCATGCTGCGCGGCCGGCGTCGCCGGGCTGCCTGAAAAAGGTTTTACGATGAAAAAAATCGATGCAATTATCAAACCGTTCAAACTGGACGATGTGCGCGAGGCGTTGGCGGAAGTCGGCATCACCGGCATGACCGTCACCGAGGTGAAAGGCTTCGGGCGCCAGAAAGGCCATACCGAGCTTTATCGCGGCGCGGAATATATGGTGGATTTTTTGCCCAAGGTAAAAATCGAGCTGGTGGTGGCCGATGATATCGTCGACAGCTGCGTCGATACCATCATGCATACCGCCCAGACCGGTAAAATCGGCGACGGTAAAATCTTTGTTTTCGACGTTGCGCGCGTTGTGCGTATCCGCACCGGCGAGCAGGACGAAGAAGCGATCTGACGCCCGCCGTTATTCCCGCGCCCGCGGCATATACCGCTGGGCGGGGAGTCCCGTGGTCATGAAAAAATTCCCCGCCGGCATGAAAAAAAATCCCAATCCCCTTGCGACCCGCGCGTGCCCGCCCTTATGGGCGCGCGGCGACGGAATCGTTTGCTTAAAAACCGGCGCGGGCCCTATCGGAGCAGGGGCAAAAAAGTTTACACTATCGCCATAGCGTCAACGGATTCTTACAATCTTTTTTTTCACCCCACAGCGATGCCAGCTGAGCCAGGAGAAGCGGATGTTAAAGCGTGATATGAACATTGCAGATTATGATGCCGAATTATGGCAGGCAATGGAGCAGGAAGTGGTGCGCCAGGAAGAGCACATTGAACTGATTGCCTCGGAAAACTACACCAGTCCGCGCGTCATGCAGGCTCAAGGCTCCCAGTTGACCAATAAATATGCCGAAGGTTATCCGGGCAAGCGTTATTACGGCGGCTGCGAATTTGTCGATATCGTCGAGCAGCTGGCCATCGATCGCGCCAAGGAGCTGTTCGGCGCCGATTATGCCAACGTGCAGCCGCATTCCGGGTCGCAGGCCAACTTTGCCGTCTATACCGCGCTGTTGCAGCCCGGCGATACGGTGCTGGGCATGAACCTGGCCCACGGCGGTCACCTGACCCATGGTTCGCCGGTTAACTTTTCCGGCAAACTGTATAACATCATTCCTTACGGCATTGATGAGAGCGGCCATATCGATTACGCGGAGCTGGCGCAATTGGCCGAAACGCATAAGCCGAAGATGATTATCGGCGGTTTTTCCGCCTATTCCGGTATTGTCGATTGGGCTAAGATGCGTGAAATCGCCGATAAAGTGGGCGCTTACCTGTTTGTCGACATGGCCCATGTGGCCGGCCTGGTCGCCGCCGATGTCTATCCGAACCCGGTGCCTCACGCGCATGTGGTGACCACCACGACCCATAAAACCCTGGCCGGTCCGCGCGGCGGCCTGATCCTGGCCAAGGGCGGCAGCGAAGAACTGTATAAGAAGCTCAATTCCGCCGTTTTCCCGGGCGGGCAGGGCGGGCCGTTGATGCATGTGATCGCCGGCAAGGCGGTGGCGCTGAAAGAAGCGATGGAGCCGGCGTTCCGTATTTACCAGCAGCAGGTGGCCAGGAACGCCAAGGCCATGGTGGCGGTGTTCCTGGAACGCGGCTACAACATTGTTTCCGGCGGTACCGATAACCATCTGTTCCTGCTGGACCTGGTGGACAAAAACCTGACCGGTAAAGAAGCCGATGCCGCGCTCGGAAGGGCGAATATCACCGTGAACAAGAACGCCGTGCCAAACGATCCTAAGAGTCCGTTTGTCACCTCCGGTATCCGTATCGGCACGCCGGCGGTCACCCGGCGCGGTTTCGGCGAGCAGGAGGTGCGCGAGCTGGCCGGCTGGATTTGCGATATTCTGGACAGCATCCATGACGAAGCGGTTATCGAGCGCACTAAAAAGAAAGTGCTGGATATCTGCGCGCGCTATCCGGTTTATGCCTGATAGCCCCCCAGGCCCGCGCTCACGTTGATACGTCTGGTTTGAATATCGTGTTGGCGGGCCTATCGTGCCATGGGGCGCCCGGGCGGGCGTGAAAACCACGCCCGATTCGGCCCTATTGGCACGCTCTCCCTTGAAAATGTCTGCTTTGAGTTCGGTGTTGGCACGCTCTCCCTTTAACGCGCCATTTGCAAGAAGGGTATGCAATATTGGCTACCCGTTAAGGTGAATGTCGCCACGGTTATGTCGCTGCGGCGTGGGTTTCGCTCGCCGTGCATTAGCGTGTGCCAGGGCTTATGTCGCCCCGCGTGGATTTCGCTTGCCGTGCGTTAGCATGTGCCAGGGCTTATGTCGCCCCGGCGTGGGTTTCGCTTGCCGTGCGTGCGGTGGTTATATGGAGCCGGGTGCCGGCAAGCGACAAAGAGGCCGTAGCGCGACGGCCTCCTTGACCTCCGCGCGCCCGGCAGGTCGCGCGTCGCTGCGCGATGCCTTCCGCCGCCCATGCCCCCGTGATGCACCGGCCCGTTATGCGCTCCCGGCGCAACGGGCCTTTCGCCGCTCCCGGCGGCTCATGCCGGGGGCACTGCCGTCGTCAGCGCGCTTTATGCCGGGACCTATGTCGCGGTCAGCGATGTGATTTATAGTACACCAGCGCCGCTGTGGGCTCAGTGGAAGGTAAGGGAAAGGTATAGTTAGACAGAGAAGCGGGTAATCATTGGTAAATGTAAAAGGCACTGCGACAGGTCAGTCATACATGCAGTCAGCAATTAGCAGTCATACGCTAATGCAATGCAGCCAGCATTCACGCATTCAGCCGTCATGGAGTCATACAGCGAGTAGTCATGCCGCCGGCAATTATAGTCATATAACCATACAACCATGTAGACAGGCGTCTGGCATAAATGTGCGGCAGTGAGTAACAGATAGCAGGCTGCGAGCCTTATCCAAATTAGCCCAAAATTAATACCGATATTCTTCCCGGTAAGTACATAGCACTAAGAACCCCAAAACGCCTTATTGCTTTCAGGCGATGGTGTTGACCTGATGCCGGCATCCGGCGTTATATATAACCACCGCACGCACGGCAAGTGAAACCTCCCCCGTGACGGCATAAGCCTTGCCGCAAGCTAACGCCAGGCCAGGCAAGCGAAACCTCCCCCGTGACGACATATGCCCTGCCGCAAGCTAACCCATGGCAAGCGATACCTTCGCCGAGGCGACATAAACCCTCGCAAGCCGCCGGCGAAATCCCCGCCAAGGCTGGCCGCTTTACATTTAAATGCGGTAGAAAAAGTGCGTCTATCTCTGTTAGGGCGTGCTGCGTACGCACCAGCCATTTGACAATAATAATGGGAGCATAACCGGACAGACCCCTGGACCTGCAAGACGGTTACCCCGTCGTGCGGAAAACCACGCCCAATTCGCCTCTTAACGCGTCTGCTTTGCGTTCGGTGTGAATCTGTCTCAGCAGTTGCCGGCCGTGCCCGGGGTTTCCAAAAGCTGGCGGATGCGCTCTTGCTGGCTTTGCGCCAGCGGCAGGCGCACCAGCATCAACGGCGGGGAAAACAGCGGCAGCGGCATGGCGAACGAGGTCACCACCAGAACGGTGTTTTTGGGCGCGCCTTGCGCCTGGAATTCCGCCAGGGCCTGGAATTTGATATTCAGGGGCAGCAGGGTTAACTCGCGGATCTGCAGCTCCAGCAACTTCTCCTGCTCGCCGCCGCTTTTGGTCAGGATCACCACCTGTTTTTCCTGCAAATCATTGTCCTGCATCAGCCAGGCGCCAAAAATGACCGCAATCAATCCCATCTCTTCACGCGAAAAACGAATGCGATAGGCGGCCTCAAACGGCATAACCGCCGTCTTGGCGGTGCGCAGCAGCCGCGGGTATTTCTCCTCCACCTCCATTTGCAGGCTGTTGTCGATGCCCACGTGAAAATGACAGCGCTCCAGGGCCGCGCTGAGATGTGAAAACAGCTGGCCGGCCAGCATTTCCGGCTCATTGAAACTCATGCCGGCCAGTTGCTCGAAGCGTTTGACCAGTTCCTCCACCTCGTGCAGTAACTGCCGGTCCTCGCCGGAAGGCGAACGGGCGCGGTGCGGGGTTTTCAGCATCCGCGACAGGAGCGTCAGGCACAATAGTTCGGCGGGAGGGACCGGCCAATGGCGGAACATGTCCGTCACGGCGGCATACTCGGCTTTTTGCCGCAGCCACTGCTGCTGATGCTGGTTGAATTCAGGATGATCGGCCAACGGGCACTGACAAAGGATATAGCGCAGATAAATCGCGAGAAAAGCCCGGTCATACGGGGCGGCGGGGCGATCGATAAGCACCGTGAACCGCTCAACCAGTTCGTCTATTTGTAGCGCGCTTGCCTGAAAAGCGGCGGGAGCCTGGGACCAGAGCTGTTCCTGCAACGGCAGGAAATAGCGGGTTACTTTGTCCGCGCACAGGCGTAAGGCCCGGCGCATGCCTTCTATCAGGCATAGGCGCTGGTTCAGGATTGTGCCTTCGATCCGGTAGCTGCCGTCATGATGCGCAATCAGCTGAAGATGGTATATGCGTCGGATCTCGCTCTCTATATGAGCCAGATCGCGCCGTGTCGTGGGCAAATCCTCGCCGTTATAACGGGCCAGGGCGGCCAATGACAATGACGGCACGGGCGCAAAAAGCATCAAAAGCAAATGGCTACGGCGTTGTGGACCTGAAAGCGCTGGCACCTCTGGGGTGTTCAGGCTCATAGATGTGATGCCCTTACGTTAAGGAATACAGCTAATAATAGCGAAACAATTTCCCTAAGTGAGATTACAGCCTATTTTGTTTGCGGGCTTTAAGCCCGGTCACACTTTAGCCTTCCTAATCGTTCCGCCGGTTATGCAAAGTTGACCGAAAATGTCTTGCGGCGCGTTCCGGATTTCCGCTAGCATCTTCCCGGGGAATAACAGGACGGCAAAATGTTATGTGGCAACATGGGTAAAGACAGGGGTAATACGCCATGCCGGCGGTTGCCCCTCGGATTGTTTCTGGCCGTCGCCGGTGGTTTTTGCCGGCCGGTATATGCTCATCCACATAGTTTTATCGATATGAAAACAGACATCCTGGCGCAAGACGAGCGGCTTACCGGGCTGAAGATGACCTGGACCATGGATGAGATCACCTCAGCCGATGTATTTTATGACGCCGGCGACGCCAAACCGGATTCGGTGATCTGGAAAAAGCTGGCGGCGCAGATTATGGCCAATGTGCTGGGCCAGCACTATTTCACGGAAGTGTACCGGGACGGCAAGGCGGTGAAATTTGAAAATCTGCCCACGGAATATCATCTGGAGCGCAATGGACTCAAGGCGCGGCTGGTATTTGTGCTGCCGCTGGCGCATCCGCCGGAGCTGAAAGGGGCGCCCATCGTGTTTTCCACCTTTGATCCTACCTATTTTGTCGATATGACCTATGCGGATAAACAGGCCGTCAGCCTGCCGCCGGACTTGGCCGCGCGGTGCGCCATCGACCTGATGACCCCCGCCCCCAACGCGGCGCTGCAGCGCTATGCGCTGTCGCTGGATAAAGCGGCGGCGCCGGACGTCGATATGGCGCTGGGCAAACAGTTTGCCCAGCGGGTGACGCTGCAATGTCATTAAGGATGCGAACCGGCCAAGCGCCGGAGCCCAATCCCTGGTTCGGTCTGTGGCCGTTCTGGTTGTTTTTGCTGGCGTTGCTGGGCGCGCTGGGCTGGATATCGTTGCACTGGGCCAACATCATGACGCTAAGCATCGAGTGGCAGCGTCAGTTGCATCAGCAGCTGGCCCAGCTGATGCAGCAGGTGCAGCGTGATCCCGGGCGATACGGCGGCGCCCTGCTGCTGTTCAGCCTAACCTACGGCATACTGCACGCGGTCGGCCCGGGACATGGCAAGGTGGTTATCACCACGTATCTTTCCACCCATCCCGCGCGCTTAAAACTCAGCCTGACGATGACGCTTGCGGCCTCGCTGCTGCAGGGCGCCATGGCGATTGCGCTGGTGACGCTGGTGCTGGTGGCGCTGCGGCTCTCCTCCGGGGTTCTGCATCTGAGCGAAGCGTGGCTGGAGCGGGCCGGTTATCTGCTGATGATCCTTGCGGGCGTAATGCTGTGCCGCCGGGCGGGCCTGCGGCTATGGCGGACGCTGAGCCGGCGCTACGCTACCCGCGGGCGGGCCCTGCCGCTGGCGTATTATCCCCGGCTGACTTATTTGCCCTCCGGGGGCGGCGGGCCGGGCGATCATCACCATCATGGCGGCTGCTGCCACCGCCATCTGCCCGGCGATGAGGAGCTGGTCTCTGCGGAGGGCTGGCGTACCCGGCTGGCGGTGGTGCTGGCCATGGGCGTGCGTCCCTGTTCCGGGGCGGTAATGGTGCTGCTGTTTGCCAAGGTGCTGGGGGTGTATCTGTGGGGTGTGCTGTCGGCGCTGGTGATGGCGGCGGGGACGTCGCTGACGTTGTTGCTGGTATCGCTGCTGGTATTTTTCGGGCGCCGTTATGCCGAACACCTGACTCGCAGGCACGCAGGCGGCGCTGCGCGCGCTGCCGCCTGGGCGGCATTATCCCTCGCCGGCGGCATGGCGCTGATCGTTGCCGGCGCGGTACTCTTCGCCGGCGCGCACTATGCGCCAACGATCGGCATCCGGCCTTTCAGCCAGTGAAGCTGATGGCGCTTAATGCCTTAACGCATCGCTCAGTTCTTCGCGCATCGCGCCCAGCATGGCCTTGACCACGCGCGGGTTGCCCGCCACCAGGTTACCGGAGACCAGATGGTTATGGCCGCCGACAAAATCGGTGACCAGGCCGCCGGCTTCACGCACCAGCAGCTCGCCGCCGGCGTAGTCCCAGGGTTTCAGGCCGATTTCAAAAAAACCGTCTACCCGGCCGGCCGCCACATAGGCCAGATCCAGCGCGGCGGAACCGCTGCGACGGAAATCGGCGCATTGCTTGAACAGCTTGCCGACAAGGTTCATATAGGTGGCGGAGTGCTGTTTTAGCTTAAACGGGAAACCGGTGGCGATGATCGCCCCTTCCAAATCGCGGGAGGTGCTGCCACGCAGGCGATAGCCGTTCAGCTGGGTGCCCTGGCCGCGGGTGGAGGTGAACAGTTCGTTGCGCATGGGATCGTAGACCACGGCCACTTCGGTGCGGCCTTTAATGCGCACGGCGATGGACACGGCGAAATGCGGGAGGTGCTTGATGAAATTGGTGGTGCCATCCAGTGGGTCGATAATCCATTGTACATCGGGGTCTTCGCCTGCCAGTTCGCCGCATTCTTCACTGATGATGGTGTGCTGGGGATAAGATTTGCGGATAACTTCGATGATTAAACGTTCCGCCTCGCGATCGACGTTGGTCACGAAGTCATTATCGCCTTTCTGGCTGGCTTCGACGGCATCGGGGGTTTCATAATGTTTGGCAATTAAATTACCCGCCTTTCGCGCAGCGCGAATGGCGATGTTGAGCATCGGATGCATGGATATCGTCCACTAAGATGTTAAAGAACTAAAACGGCGCAGATTATAGCAGAGCGCCAGCAATATGCCTACGGCTGTGATAAACTATTGACCATAATTCCTTTGCCTTGAAAGTCTATGCTGCACAATATCCGCGTCGTCCTGGTTGAAACTTCCCACACCGGCAATATCGGTTCCGCCGCCCGGGCCATGAAAACCATGGGATTAAGCAACCTGTATCTGGTCAATCCGCTGACGAAACCCGATTCGCAGGCCATTGCCCTGTCGGCCGGCGCCAGCGACATCATCGGCAACGCCACCCTCGTCGATACCCTGGACGAGGCCCTGGCCGGCTGCAGCCTGGTAGTCGGCACCAGCGCCCGCTCGCGCACCTTGCCCTGGCCGATGCTGGAGCCGCGCGAATGCGGCGTGAAATGCGTGCAGGAAGGCGAGCATGCGCCCGTGGCGCTGCTGTTTGGCCGCGAACGCGTCGGCCTGACCAACGACGAACTGCAAAAATGCCATTTTCATGTGCAGATCCCGGCCAATCCGGAGTACAGTTCCTTAAACCTGGCGATGGCGGTGCAGATCCTGGCCTATGAGGTGCGCATTGCCTTTCTCGAGCGCCAGCAGGCCGGCGTGCCGGAAAACCACGAACCGTCGCCTTACCCGCTGGTGGATGAGCTGGAACGGTTTTACCAGCATCTGGAGCAGGTGCTGGACCAGACCGGTTTTATCCGCAAGGCGCATCCGGGGCAGGTGATGAACAAGCTGCGCCGCCTGTTTGCCCGCGCCCGGCCGGAAAGCCAGGAGCTGCATATACTGCGCGGCATCCTGACCTCCATCGAGCAACAGCATAGGTCTCATGACGGGACACTGTGATATCGGACGGGAATACTTGAGTAAAACGGTTGGTTAAATAGTTGACTAAATTAGTCAGGAATGGCAGACTTTTACGATATTTCACCCACCGGGACCACCATTATGAGACTGACATCCAAAGGCCGTTATGCGGTTACCGCCATGCTCGACGTTGCGCTGCATTCCAACGAGGGGCCAGTTCCCCTCGCTGAAATTTCCGAACGCCAGGGCATTTCCCTCTCTTATCTCGAACAGCTGTTTTCCCGCTTGCGCAAGCATGAGCTGGTGGCCAGCGTGCGCGGACCGGGCGGCGGTTATCTGTTGGGCAAGGCGGCGGATCAGATTGCCGTCGGCGCCATTATCACCGCGGTCGATGAATCCGTCGACGCCACCCGTTGCCAGGGAAAAGAAGCCTGTCAAAACGGCGAACGCTGCCTGACCCACACCCTGTGGCGCGATCTCAGCGTGCGCATCAGTGATTTCCTCAATAATATCTCTCTGGCCGAACTGGTCAACAACGAAGAAGTCCTGGACGTGGCCGATCGGCAAAACAACGATATCCGCCGCACCGCTACCGCCAACGGACGTATACAGGAAACCATTAACGTTAATCTGCGCGCATAAGCAGAAATACGACGGCTGCGATATACGCAGTGTTTCAGGGGCATATGAGCAATGAAACTACCGATCTACCTGGATTATTCCGCCACCACGCCAGCCGATCCGCGTGTGGCTGAAAAAATGATGCAGTATCTCACCATGGACGGTACTTTCGGCAATCCCGCTTCCCGCTCGCACCGTTTTGGCTGGCAGGCCGAAGAAGCGGTGGACATTGCGCGCAACCAGATAGCCGAGCTGGTGGGCGCCGACCCGCGCGAAATCGTGTTTACCTCCGGCGCGACAGAATCCGATAACCTGGCGATCAAAGGCGCGGCCACCTTTCACCAAGGGAAAGGCCGCCATATCATCACCAGTCAAACCGAACACAAAGCCGTGCTTGATACCTGCGCCGAGCTTGAGCGCGAGGGTTTCGAGGTCACTTACCTGGCGCCGCAGCGCAACGGTATTATTCTGCTGCAACAGGTGCAGGACGCCATGCGCGCCGACACCATCCTGGTGTCCATCATGCACGTCAACAACGAAATCGGCGTGATACAGGATATCGCCGCGCTCGGCGAGCTGTGCCGCAGCCGCGGCATACTGCTGCATGTGGACGCCACCCAGAGCGTCGGCAAGCTGCCTATCGATCTCAGCCAACTGCACGTTGATCTGATGTCTTTTTCCGGCCATAAAATTTATGGGCCGAAAGGCATCGGCGCGCTGTATGTTTGCCGTAAGCCGCGGGTACGCATTGACGCCCAGATGCATGGCGGCGGCCATGAGCGCGGCATGCGTTCCGGCACGTTGCCGGTGCACCAGATTGTCGGCATGGGCGAGGCCTACCGCATCGCCAAAGAAGAAATGGCTACCGAAACGCCTCGCCTGCGGGCTCTGCGCGACCACCTGTGGCAAGGGCTGAAGGATATCGAGGAAATCTATCTCAATGGCGACCTGGCGCAGGGCGCGCCAAATATTCTTAACGTCGGTTTTAACTACGTGGATGGCGAATCGCTTATCATGGCGTTAAAGGATCTGGCGGTGTCGTCCGGGTCCGCCTGCACGTCCGCCAGCCTGGAGCCGTCCTACGTGCTACGCGCCCTGGGCGTGGAAGACGAGCTGGCCCACAGCTCCATTCGTTTTTCACTCGGGCGTTATACCACCGCGGAAGAGATCGACTACGCCATCCAGGTGGTGCATCAGGCCATCGGCCGCCTGCGTGAGCTTTCGCCGCAGTGGGGCATGTACAAACAGGGCGCGCAGCGCAGCGGCGCCGACTGGGTCCGCCGCTAAGCGGCTCCTGTCATCTCCTTGTCATCCCGGCTGGTCATCCTGGCCGGTGATAACGTCCGCCCTTTCAGGTAATATCCTGTCAAATCACGATTAACCGTCACCGCGCGGGATACGCACGGCATGGGATTAAACATAAAAACTCTAGGAGCCTGGTTATGACAACCGAAGCGATGCCGGTGATGCTGGCAACCACCCCCGCCGACGCCCGCTGGGGCGAAAAAGCGCTGCTGAGCGTGAACGATCGCGGCATGACCATCCACCTGACGGGCGAAAACCGTCTGGCGGCGATCCAGCGCGCGGCGCGCAAAATCGACGGGCAGGGCGTCAGGCATGTGCGCCTCGACGGCGAACTCTGGGACCTCGAGGGCTGCTGGTCCTTTTGGCAAGGCTATCGCGGGCCGAAGGGACTGCGCGAGGTATCCTGGCCCGAGCTTGACGCCGCGGCCAGGCTGGAGCTGGATAACCGGCTGAAGATCATCGACTGGGTACGCCACACCATTAATACCCCGGCGGAAGAGCTGGGGCCGGAACAACTGGCGCAGCGCGCGGTGGATATCATGTGCTCCGTCGCCTGCGACGACATCAGCTATAAGATCACCAAGGCCGAGGATTTGCGCGACAAAAACTATATGGGCTTGCATACCGTCGGCCGCGGTTCCGATCGCCAGCCGGTGCTGCTGTCGCTGGACTATAACCCGGGCGGCAATCCCGACGCGCCGGTGCTGGCCTGCATGGTGGGGAAAGGCATTACCTTCGATACCGGCGGCTATAGCCTGAAAGGCAGCAGCTTTATGGATTCGATGAAGTCCGATATGGGCGGGGCGGCCACGGTGACCGGCGCGCTGGCGCTGGCCATCGCCCGCGGCCTGAAACAGCGCGTGCGTCTTTATCTGTGCTGCGCCGATAATATGGTCAGCGGCAACGCCTTCAAGTTAGGCGATATCATCCGCTATCGTAACGGTAAGAGCGTCGAGGTGATGAATACCGACGCCGAGGGGCGGCTGGTGCTGGCGGACGGTCTGATCGACGCGTCGGCGAAAAAACCGCGCATTATCATCGACTGCGCCACGCTGACCGGCGCCGCCAAGACCGCGCTGGGCAATGATTTCCACGCCTTGTTCAGCTTCGACGATGTCCTGGCCCAATCGTTGCTGGAGAGCGCGGCGGCGGAAAACGAACCGTTCTGGCGCCTGCCGCTGGCGGAGTTCCATCGCGCGCAGCTGCCGTCCAATTTCGCCGACCTGAGCAACGTGGCGGGCGCGGCGCATAGCGCCGGCGCCAGCACCGCCGCGGCGTTCCTGTCGCACTTTGTCGAAAACTACCGTCAGGGCTGGCTGCATATCGACTGTTCCGCGACCTATCGCAAGAGCGCCGTGGACCAGTGGTCGGCCGGCGCCACCGGACTGGGCGTCCGCACCCTGGCCAACCTGTTGCTGGCCCAGGCGGCGGAATAATAGGGCATTTGGCGGCACACCGGCGGCCCTGAGGCCGGTTATGCTGTCGCCTTGGTTTTCCCTGGCCGCCGTGCGGTGACCCTGCCGGCGGCCGGGACGTGATTGCAGGAAATACGTCATGAAAGCATCCCTCGATAATGCGCTGGAACAGGCGCTGGCGCTGGCGGCCAACGAGCCGGCCCATCGTCCGGCCTTTTTCAGCCTGTTGCTGGAATCCACGGTGTATGTCCTCGGCGACGCGGGGGACGGCTGGATTGCCGGCGCCGCCCGCCACGACGGGGAACAGCCGGTCAATTTGCAGCACTGGGAAAAACCGGACGGCACCACCGCCATTCCTTTTTTTACCTCACTTGACGCGCTGCAACAGGCCGTGAGCCAGACCCAGCCGTTCCTGGCGCTGCCCGCCCGCACCCTATTTGCCATGACCGCCGGTGCGGAGCTGTTCCTGAACCCGAAGCTGCCGTACGGCAAAGCCTTCGGGCCGGATGAAATTACCGCCCTGATGATGAATGAAGGCGACGCCTTGACCGAGCGGGAGATCCTGGAGGGTGAAATGCGTATTACGCTAAGCGATCCGGCGGAAAAACCCGCGCAGATGATCGACTCGCTCACCCGGCTATTCGCGGATATCAAGCAGGTGCGCCGGGCGTTTGTCGTCCAGGTGCAGGACTCCCCGCAGGAGAAGCCGCACTGGCTGATTGGGCTGGAGTGCGAGGGCGATGAGGAAGCGACCATCCAGGCGGTGGGACGGGTTGCCACCGATACCGCGCCGGACGAGGAGCCGGTGGATATCTGCCTGGTCGGACAGGATGAACCGGGCATCAGCCACTACTTTATCCATCATATTACGCCGTTTTACGAGCGCAAATGGGGCAGTTGGCTGCGTACCGTGCGCGACAGCGGCAAACATTGACATCGCGTCCCCGCGCCGGGGACGCCGCCTGTGACGGCAAAACACTGCCGGCGCGCTACGCGTTATTCTCCCTGCCCGCCATGCCCGTTTCGGACGTCACGCCAACTCAGCCGGCGACGGGGACATCGTCCCGACCGCCCCATTCGCTCCAGGACCCGTCGTACAGCGCCACATCCTCCACCCCCAGGGCCGTCAGCGCCAGCACCACCACCGCGGCGGTAACACCGGACCCGCAGCTGGCCACCAGCGGCCGGCGCAAATCCACCCCCGCATCGGCGAACAGCGCCCGCAGCGCGTCAGCGGATTTTAACCGCCCGTCCGCCACCAGCGTGCTCCAGGGCACATTGACGCTGCCGGGGATATGGCCCATGCGCAGGCCGGGACGCGGTTCAGGCGCCTGTCCGCTGAAGCGGGCGGCGGGGCGGGCATCGACAATCTGCGCCGACCGTCCGGCGATGAGGCGCCGCATCTGGGCGATATCCCGGACTTTATCCGCGGCAAACCGGCCCGTAAAGACGCCCGGCGCCGCGGGCACCGGACCCTGCGCCAGCGGCAGGCCGGCCTGCCGCCACCCCGCCAGTCCGCCCGCCAGCAACGACACCTGTCCGACGCCGGCAATACGCAGCATCCACCATACCCTGGGCGCGGAAAACAGCGAGCCGTCGTCGTAAATCACCAGGTGCTGGTCATCGCTGATGCCCAACTGCGCCATATCGCGGGCAAAATCCTCCGGGCGCGGCAGCATATGGGGCAGGGGGCTGGCGTTGTCCGAGAGGGCTTCCACATCAAAAAAAACCGCCCCCGGCAAATGTCCGTCGAGATACTCCTGATAAAGGTCGCGCGGCCCCTGGTAGCCTGGCGGCAGCATACGGGCATCGATAACCCTTACCTCGGGATCGTCCAGGCGCTCGGCCAGCCAGTCTGGGGCAACAAACAGGGATGAATTCATGCGGGCTCTCCGGTAACGGCCCGGCGGGCGCAGAGGCGCCCGCCGCGCAGCGGTAAGATAACCGGCATTGTCAGCGATTTTTCCGCGCCGGACAAGAGGAAGACGGCGCTGGCCGCCGCCGTTATCCGCACGCCGGCGCCGAAACCGGCTTTGCACGGCCTAAACGCGGAAAATGACGGATAGGACGCGTTTTCGTCCCGATGATAATGTTAACGTCCTGCGCATAAATTGCGTCGGCCTCAAGCACTTAGCCCCCGGCGGCGTCCCGGCGGGACAATCTCGCCGGTTGGATGAAAATTACGCTAGAATTTATTTTTTATTTATGGAAAATAGAATAGCCCCTTGAAAAGTAGGGAATAAGCTGCATTTTTTTTAATGGAATGTTGCATTTCTGGTAGGCAAGCGGCTGTCCGATCCCTATAATCTGCGCCACTTAAACAGGCCGGCATAACAACTGATTAACCCGGTCTTCCATTGCTGTGTAACATAGAGGTCATAATGTCGATAGAACGTACTTTATCCATCTTAAAACCCAATGCGGTGGCAAAGAATGCCATTGGCGCGATTTTTAACCGTTATGAAAGCGCCGGTTTTACTCTGGTTGCAGCAAAAATGTTGCACCTTACCCGCGAACAGGCTGAAGGTTTTTACGCCGAGCACCAGGGCAAACCCTTCTTTGATGGACTGGTGGGTTTTATGATCTCCGGACCGGTTATGGTCCAGGTACTGGAAAGTGAAAACGCCGTGCACCGCCACCGCGACATCATGGGCGCCACCAACCCGGCCAACGCCCTGGCCGGCACCCTGCGCGCCGACTACGCAGACAGCTTTACCGAAAACGCGGTGCATGGTTCCGACTCGGCGGAATCCGCCGCACGGGAAATTGCTTATTTCTTCAGTGATGACGAAATCTGCCCGCGCACACGCTAAGCGTCGCGCATTATCGATAAAAAAGCCGGGCTTATGCTTTTAAGCCGCGCGGCTCTGCGCTAAAATCTATTTCCAATGCGCCCCGGATCAGGAGTTGACGAGGAGTTAGTCCGCACTCTCTCCGGGGCTTTTTTTATCTTTTCCACGCCATAACGTGTAATAACGAGGCATTTCTACATTATGTCAGAACAACTTATCACCGCGGCAGTCTCGGACGCCTTGTCCGACGCGCCCGCATCGGCGCCACCGGCTGGCGCGTCCGCCCATCAAAAACTGAACCTGCTGGACATGAACCGCCAGCAGATGCGGGAATTCTTCGCCGGCCTGGGTGAAAAACCCTTTCGCGCCGATCAGGTGATGAAGTGGATGTATCACTATTGCTGCGATGATTTCGACCAGATGACCGACATCAACAAACATCTGCGCGCCAGGTTAAAAGAGCTGACCGAAATCCGCGCGCCCGAAGTGGCGACCGAGCAGCGCTCCACCGACGGCACCATCAAATGGGCCATCAAGGTCGGCGACCAGCAGGTGGAAACGGTCTATATCCCGGAAGACGATCGCGCCACCCTGTGCGTGTCGTCGCAGGTGGGCTGCGCGCTGCAATGCACTTTCTGCTCCACGGGCCAGCAGGGGTTCAACCGCAACCTGCGCGTATCGGAAATTATCGGCCAGGTATGGCGCGCCGCCAGGATTATCGGCGCCGTCGGCGTCACCGGCCAGCGTCCGATCACCAACGTGGTGATGATGGGCATGGGCGAACCGCTGCTGAACCTCAACAATGTGGTGCCGGCGATGGAAATCATGATGGACGATTTTGGCTTCGGCCTGTCCAAGCGCCGGGTGACGCTGTCGACCTCGGGCGTGGTGCCGGCGTTGGATAAGCTCGGTGAAATGATTGACGTGGCGCTGGCTATTTCCCTGCACGCGCCCACCGATGCCATCCGTGATGAAATCGTGCCGATTAATAAAAAGTACAATATCGAAACGTTCCTCGGCTCGGTGCGGCGTTACCTGGATAAATCCAATGCCAACCAGGGACGGGTCACGGTGGAATACGTCATGCTGGATCATATCAACGACGGCACTGAACATGCCCACCAGCTGGCGGAATGCCTGAAAGACACGCCGTGCAAGATCAACCTGATCCCCTGGAATCCCTTCCCCGGGGCGCCCTACGGCCGTAGTTCCAACAGCCGCATCGATCGGTTTTCAAAAGTATTAATGGAATATGGTTTTACCACGATCGTGCGTAAGACCCGGGGCGACGATATAGACGCCGCCTGCGGCCAACTGGCCGGCGACGTCATCGATCGCACCAAAAGAACGCTGCGCAAGCGTATGGCGGGCCAGCCGATCGACGTCAAGGCGGTTTGACGCCGGGAAACGGCATCGGGATTGAGTCCGCGCGCCTTGATTAACGGCATGGACGCTCACAGAACAGGATAAAGGGAACAAGCATGACGCTGACGCGGTTAAGTGGGATAGCAGCAGTAGTGGTTATTGCCTTATTGAATGGATGCGCCGGCGAAAAACCGCCGACCGATGTTTCCGCCCAGTCCGCGCAAACGCGTTTGCAGCTGGGCATGGAGTACCTGGCCGCCAATAACCTTGACGCGGCGCGGCAAAATCTCGCCAAGGCGGTTAAAGCGGCGCCGGACGATTACCGTACGCAGCTGGGCATGGCGCTTTATGAGCAGCGGGTCGGTGAAAACGACGCCGCTGACAGCCGTTACCGGCTGGCGCTGAAACTGGCGCCGCAAAACGCCACTGTTCTGAATAATTACGGTGCGTTTTTATGTAGTTTAGGGCAGTATGTACCGGCGCAACAACAGTTTGCCGCCGCGGCGCAAGCGGCGGATTATGGTCTGGTTGCCGACAGCCTGGAAAACGCCGGTTATTGCTTTTATAAGGCCGGCCAAAAAGAAGAGGCGCGGACGTTGCTCAGCCGCGCGCTAAAATACGATCCGGAGAAAGGCGTGCCTTTGCTGGCGGAAGCAGACCGGCAATTCAGTGAAGGGAAAGGCGACAAAGCACAACTATTATTGGATGTTTATCAGCATATTCTTCCGGCAAGCGCTGAAAGTTTATGGTTACAGATTCGTTTCGCTGCGTTAGCGGGACGCCAGAATGACGTACAACGTTATGGCGCACGGCTTGCGCGAAGTTTTCCACAATCTAAACAGTACCAGCAGTTCCTAGCTAATGAATACTGAAGCCCTCCAAGATCAAGCAGTACCGACGACGACAGGCGGACGCCTGCGTCAGGCCCGTGAACAAATGGGTTTGAGCCAGCAGGCCGTGGCGGAACGCCTGTGCCTGAAGGTCACTACCGTCAGGGAAATAGAAGAGGATAAAGCCAACCCCAACCTGGCTTCGACCTTTTTACGCGGCTACATCCGCTCCTATGCCCGATTGGTCCATGTCTCTGAGGAAGAACTCCTGCCGATGATGGCGAAACAGGCGCCGATCCGGGCCTCGAAGGTTGCTCCGATGCAGAGTTTTTCCCTCGGGAAAACCCGCAAAAAGCGGGACGGCTGGCTGATGGGGTTCACCTGGCTGATTTTATTCGTGGTCATCGGCCTGACCGGTGCGTGGTGGTGGCAAAATCACCAGGCGCAGCAGCAGGATATTACCGATATGGCCGATCAGTCCTCCAACCGGCTCGCGACGGGGGCGGATAGCGATAATACCGCCGCCGCCCAGAACGGCGGCGACAATACGTCCACCGACGAGGTGGGGCAACCCCCCGCCGACCAGCCTGCGGAGAGCGAAGCGCATTCGGTGCCGCTAGCCCAGTCGCCCGCCGCGGCGCAGCCAGCAACGCCCCAGCCCGCCACGCCCCAGGGCGCGGCCGTGCCGGCCCCCAACAGCGCGGCAAGCTCCGCCCCCACGCCCACCCCGGCTGAATCACAGCCCGCGCCGGCACCGTCCGACACCACCGCCGGCGGCGGACTGGTGATGAATTTTACCGCGGATTGCTGGCTCGAAGTCTCGGATGCCAGCGGCAAGAAGCTGTTCAGCGGCACCCAGCGCAGCGGCGGCAAGCTTAACCTGGCGGGTCAGGCCCCCTATAAATTGAAAATCGGCGCGCCGGCCGCGGTACAGATTGAGTTCCAGGGCAAGCCGGTTGATCTTAGCCGTTATGTCAGGTCAAACCAGGTTGCCCGATTTACAATAGCGGCTAACTAAGCTTCTGTTCGGCAATTATGGAGAGAACATAATGCATAATAAAGCACCCATTAACCGCCGCAAATCGACCCGGATTAACGTAGGCAACGTGCCCATCGGCGACGGCGCGCCTATTGCCGTGCAGTCGATGACCAATACCCGCACCACCGACGTGGCGGCGACGGTGAAACAAATCCAGGCGCTTGAGCGCGTGGGCGTCGATATCGTGCGCGTTTCCGTACCCACCATGGATGCGGCGGAGGCTTTCCGGCTTATCAAGCAGCAGGTCAATGTTCCCCTGGTGGCCGATATCCATTTTGATTACCGCATCGCGCTGAAAGTGGCGGAGTACGGCGTCGATTGCCTGCGCATCAACCCCGGCAATATCGGCAGCGAGGCGCGCATCCGCGCAGTGGTGGACTGCGCCCGCGATAAAAACATCCCGATCCGCATCGGCGTCAACGCCGGCTCGCTGGAACGGGATATCCAGGAAAAGTATGGCGAACCCACGCCCGAGGCCCTGCTGGAATCGGCCATGCGCCATGTGGATATCCTGGAAAAACTGAATTTTGACCAGTTTAAGGTCAGCGTCAAGGCGTCCGACGTTTTCCTGGCGGTGCAGTCCTACCGCTTGCTGGCCGCGCGCATCGGGCAGCCCCTGCATCTGGGCATTACCGAAGCGGGCGGCATGCGCAGCGGCTCGGTGAAATCCGCCATCGGCCTGGGGATGCTGCTGAGCGAGGGCATCGGCGACACCCTGCGTATCTCGCTGGCGGCCGACCCGGTTGAGGAAGTGAAGGTGGGATTCGATATCCTCAAGTCCCTGCGCATCCGCGCGCGCGGCATCAATTTTATCGCCTGCCCGACCTGCTCGCGGCAGGAGTTTGATGTCATCGGCACCGTCAACGCCCTCGAACAGCGCCTCGAGGACATTGTCACGCCGATGGACATCTCGATTATCGGCTGCGTGGTTAACGGTCCGGGCGAAGCCCTGGTCTCGACCATCGGCGTTACCGGCGGCCATAATAAAAGCGGTTTCTATGAAGACGGCGTGCGCCAGCGGGATCGTTTTGATAACGAGCAGATGATAGATCAGCTCGAGGCTAAAATTCGCGCTAAGGCGGCAATGCTTGATGAAAGCAATCGCATTACCGTTAATTTGATTGATAAGTAACTCAAAACCCGAAGAGAATCGACATGGCAAAGAACATCCAGGCCATTCGCGGCATGAACGACTATTTGCCGGAAGATACGGCTGTCTGGCAGCGCATTGAAGGCACGCTTAAGAACGTCCTGGCCGGTTACGGTTATAGCGAAATTCGCCTGCCCATCGTTGAGCAGACGCCCTTGTTCAAGCGCGCCATCGGCGAGGTAACCGATGTCGTGGAAAAAGAGATGTACACCTTCGAGGATCGCAACGGCGAAAGCCTGACGCTGCGCCCGGAAGGCACGGCGGGCTGCGTGCGCGCGGGGATTGAACACGGCTTGCTGTACAACCAGGAACAGCGGTTGTGGTATATTGGCCCGATGTTCCGCTATGAGCGCCCGCAAAAAGGCCGCTATCGCCAGTTCCATCAGCTGGGCGTCGAGGTGTTCGGCCTGGCGGGGCCGGATGTCGATGCGGAGCTGATTTTGCTGACCGCGCGCTGGTGGCGGGCGCTGGGCATCGACGGACATGTGGCGCTGGAACTGAATTCCATCGGCTCGCTGGACGCGCGCGCGCGGTATCGCGAGGCGCTGGTGGCTTTCCTCGAGCAGCATGAGGAGGCGCTGGACGATGATTGCCGCCGGCGCATGCATACCAATCCGCTGCGCGTACTTGACTCCAAAAATGCCGGCATCCAGGCCTTGCTGAACGATGCGCCGGTCTTGACCGACTACCTTGACGACGAGTCGCGCGAACACTTTGACGGCCTGTGTGAACTTTTAGCGCGGGCCGGTATCCCATATACGGTTAATCCGCGTTTAGTGCGCGGCCTGGATTATTATAACCGTACCGTTTTTGAATGGGTCACCACCAGCCTTGGCGCGCAGGGCACCGTCTGCGCCGGCGGCCGTTACGACGGGCTGGTCGAGCAACTGGGCGGGCGCGCCACGCCGGCGGTAGGGTTTGCCATGGGGCTGGAGCGCCTGGTGCTGCTGGTGCGGGAAGCGAACCCGCAGTTCAAGCCCAGGGCGGTGGTGGATGTCTACCTCATTTCCTCCGGCAATGAGACCCAGGGCGCGGCAATGGCGCTGGCGGAGCAAATCCGCGACGCCTTGCCCGACCTGCGGTTAATGACCAATTACGGCGGCGGTAATTTTAAGAAGCAGTTCGGCCGGGCCGACAAATGGGGCGCGCGCCTGGCCCTGGTGCTCGGTGAGGACGAAGTCGCCGCCCAACAGGTGGTGATGAAGAATTTGGCCACGGGCGACCAGGAAACGCTGGCGCAAAGCGATGTCGCGGCGCGCCTGGCATCGATATTAGGTTAAGGAGAAGGACCACGTGGAAGTCTACAGCTCGGAAAACGAACAGCGCGAAGCGCTCAGTCGGTTCTTTGCGGATAACGGTAAAGCGCTGGTTATCGGCGTGGTCATCGGTATCGCCGCGTTGGTGGGCTGGCGTTATTGGCATAACCATCAAAATGACGCCATGATGGCGTCGTCTGCGTCATGGCAGCAGGTGAACACGGCGCTGACCCACGACGCCGCCCCGCCCGCCGTCGACGCAGCGCAGAAATTCGCCGACGCCAACAACAATAATTATGGCGCCCTGACCTCCATGGATCTGGCGCGTTTTTATGTGGATAACGGTAATTTCGCCGCCGCCGAAAAGCAGCTGCAAAAAGCGCTGACCCAGACCAATGAAGAAAACCTGCAGGCGCTGATAAACATTCGTCTGGCGCGTGTCCAGATCGAGGCGAAAAACGTCGACGGCGCGCTGAAGACCCTGGAAAAAGAAACGCATGCCGGCTGGTCGGCATTAGTGGAAGATGCCCGTGGCGACGCGCAGGTCATCAAAGGCAATAATCAAGCGGCGCGTGAAGCGTACGATAAAGCGCTTAAAGCGAACCCGCCTCAGGCATTACAAGCCTTGTTGCGCATGAAACTGAATAACCTGTCCAGCTAAGAGGGACCCCATGCAATTGCGTAAAACATTTTTCGTAGGTCTGATTTCCGTTGCCTTGCTCAGCGGCTGTTCCTGGTTTAGCGGTGAAGAAGATGTGGTGACCATGTCCCCGCTGCCGAAAGTGGACAATCAGTTTCAGCCTACCCAGGTATGGAGCCGCTCGGTCGGTAATGGTACCGGCGAGTTTTACTCCAACCTGCGTCCCGCCTGGCAGGATAACCGCGTGTTCGCCGCGGACCGCCGCGGTACCGTAACCGCGATGGATATTGATACCGGCAAGGAAATCTGGTCGGTGGACCTGTCGGAAAAGACCGGCTTCCTGTCGCGTAATCTTCCCGCGCTGTTATCCGGCGGCCTGGCCGTGGCCAACGGGCATGTTTTCGTCGGCAGCGAAAAGGCCCAGGTCTATGCGCTGAACGCCGAGGACGGCACCATCGCCTGGCAGGCCAAGGTGGCGGGCGAAGCCTTGTCGACGCCGGTGGTCAGCGACGGCCTGGTGCTGGTCCATACCAGCAACGGCATGCTGCAGGGTCTTAACGAAACCGACGGCGCCGTGAAGTGGACGGTTAACCTCGATATGCCGCCGCTGACCCTGCGCGGCGAATCGGCGCCGACGCCGGCGTTTGGCGCGGCCATCGTCGGCGGCGATAACGGCCGGGTCAGCGCGGTGATGATGACCCAGGGCCAGCTGATCTGGCAGCAGCGTATTTCCCAGCCGAGCGGCGCGACGGAAATCGCGCGTCTCGGTGATGTCAACATGACGCCGGTGGTGGTCAATAACGTGGTCTACGCGTTGGCCTATAACGGCAACCTGGCGGCGCTGGATCTGCGTTCCGGGCAAATTATCTGGCGCCGTGAAATCGGTTCGGTCAACGATCTTATCGTCGAAGGCGGCCGCATTTACCTGGTCGATCAGGACGATCGCCTGATTGCGCTGGATACCCAGGGCGGCGTTACCCTGTGGCGCCAAAGCGAGCTGCTGCACCGCAACCTGACGTCGCCGGTGCTGTTCGACGGGTATATCGTCGTTGGCGACTCGGAGGGCTATATGCACTGGATCAATACCGACGACGGACGTTTTGTCGCGCAGGTTAAGGTGGACAGCTCCGGCTTGCAAAGCAATCCGGTGGTTGCCGGCGGCAAGCTGCTGTTGCAGGCCAACGGCGGCGAGGTGTACGCCTTTACCCGCTAATGCCTGTGCTTATCCGCCGCTGACGTCTGGGCGCGCGGGTCATTAACGGCTCCTGACATGTTCAGGAGCCGTTTTGTCTTATATAATCAGCCTGATTAAGTGCTGAAACAGAAAAATTACCTGATGAGGTTGTAACAATGATACCTGTCGTCGCGCTGGTCGGGCGCCCGAATGTAGGAAAATCCACCCTGTTTAATCGGTTAACGCATACCCGCGATGCGTTGGTGGCGGATTTTCCGGGGCTGACGCGTGACCGCAAGTATGGTCGTGCAGAATGGGAAGGCCATGAGTATATCGTCGTTGACACCGGCGGTATCGACGGCACCGAGGATGGTGTCGAAACCCGTATGGCCGGGCAGTCGCTGGTGGCGATCGAGGAAGCGGATATCGTGCTGTTCCTGGTCGACGGCCGCGCCGGACTGATGGCGGCGGATCAGGGCATTGCCAAACACCTGCGCAGCAGGCAGAAAACCACGGTGGTGGTAGCCAACAAAACCGACGGCATTGATGCCGAGAGCGCGGTGGGCGATTTTTATTCCCTCGGGCTGGGTGAAGTCTTCGCCATTGCCGCCTCCCATGGCCGCGGCGTTAATGCCCTGATGGAAGAAGTCTTGCTACCGCTGGTAGGCGATGGCGGCGCGGTCGAGGAGCCTATCGAGTATCCCGGCATGGAACCCTGGACCGAAGAAGACGAGGACGATTACGAAATCCCGCAGGACGAGGAAGAAGCGTTCGATCCGCAGTCCCTGCCGATCAAGCTGGCCATCGTCGGGCGTCCCAATGTCGGCAAATCCACCCTGACCAACCGTATCCTGGGCGAGGATCGCGTTGTGGTCTACGATATGCCGGGCACAACCCGCGACAGTATCTATATCCCCATGGTGCGCGACGAGCGGGAATATATCCTTATCGATACCGCCGGGGTGCGCAAGCGCGGCAAGATTACCGAGACGGTGGAGAAATTCTCGGTGATCAAGACCCTGCAGGCCATCGAAGACGCCAACGTGGTGCTGCTGATTATCGATGCCCGCGAGGGGATTTCGGATCAGGACCTGTCGCTGCTGGGCTTTATCCTTAACAGCGGGCGATCGCTGGTGATCGCGGTGAACAAATGGGACGGCCTGACGCAGGAGATCAAGGACGAGGTCAAGGAAACCCTGGATATGCGTCTGGGCTTTATCGACTTTGCCCGGGTGCACTTTATTTCCGCCCTGCACGGCAGCGGCGTGGGCAACCTGTTCGAATCGGTGAATGAAGCCTATCGTTGCTCCACCAAGCGCATCAGCACCGCGATGCTGACCAAAATCATGCAAATGGCGGTGGAAGAGCATCAGCCGCCGTTGGTGCGCGGGCGCCGGGTAAAACCGAAATATGCCCATGCCGGCGGTTATAATCCGCCGATTGTGGTGATCCACGGCACCCAGGTCAAAAACCTGCCGGACTCCTATAAACGCTACCTGATGAATTATTTCCGCCGCTCGCTGGAAATCATGGGCACGCCGATCCGCATCCAGTTCAATGAAGGGGAAAACCCGTTCGCCGGCAAGCATAACAAGCTGACGCCGAACCAGATGCGTAAACGCAAGCGTTTGATTAGTCACATTAAAAAAAGTAAA
Source organism: Sodalis sp. C49 (assembly GCF_046352915.1). Classification (NCBI taxonomy): domain Bacteria; kingdom Pseudomonadati; phylum Pseudomonadota; class Gammaproteobacteria; order Enterobacterales; family Bruguierivoracaceae; genus Sodalis; species Sodalis sp. C49. The sequence continues at coordinate 5,098,400 of NZ_CP163303.1, forward strand.
TAAGCACGCGATGCCCACCGGGTCCGCGCTAAGCGGGTGAATTGCGGCCGGGTGCGGCTACACGTGGGCAAGGGGGAGGCGATCATGACGCCACGGTGTCCGGTATGCGCCGGTCCGATGCAGGCCGACGGCGAAGACCAGGTTTGCGAGCATTGCCGTCGCCGCTTTCAGGCGCAGGCTATCTGTCCCGACTGCGGGCAGCCCTTGGACGTGCTTAAGGCCTGCGGCGCGGTGGATTATTTCTGTCCGCGCGGCGACGGCCTGATTTCCAGGAAAAGGGTGGACTGGCATTACGCCGCGCTTTAAAACGTCCCCTTTTGCCATAAAATTTCCAATTCCGGCGGCGCGCTGCTCTCCGGCACCACGATTTCGGCCTGTGCCGGCTGCGCCTCTCCCGGCGGTTGGCCGACGATCAGGATGCGGTAAAACCGCTGATCGCCGCTGCCGGGCGCGCGGTTCTGCCCGCTGTGCTGGGCCAGCAGCGCCACGCGGCTGACCAGATGGCACAATTGCTCCCGCTGCGCCGACGACAGGTCGCACAGGGCAAAACGCTGCTGGGCGGCAAGCTTGGGAATATAGGCAAAGCCCCCCTCGCGCGACAGTTCAATTACCGCATGCTCGTTTAATAAAGATAACAGGTCCATCAGGCTCTCCCGGCATTATGCCAACGCAACACCCACTCCGGGCCGCATGCCGGCCCTTGCCGGTGCGAACGGCCCGGGCCTTAAGACAATACGCCCACCTCGTGCCAGGCCTGCTCCACCGCCTTGGCCTCTTTAGCGGCAAAGCGCTCGCCGGCGTGTTTAACAGTCAGCCTGGCGAAAGCGGCGAAGTCGGCGTTTTGTTTTAACTGGCTATCGCACAGCGTGGCGTACCAGATAGCACCCGCTTTTTCCCAGGCATGGCCGCCCAGGGCTATGGCCGCCAGGTAAAACGCCCGGTTGGGAATGCCGGAGTTGAGATGCACGCCGCCATTGTCCTCGCGGGTGTGCACAAAACCGGCCATGTCGGCGGGCTGGGGATCCTTGCCGAGCACCGGGTCGTCGTAGGCGCTGCCGGGCTTGGCCATCGAGCGCAGCCCTTTGCCCTTGATGGTGGCGGCCAGCAAACCGGCGCCAATGATCCAGTCGGCCTGTTTGGCGGTTTGTCCCAGGTGATATTGTTTCACCAGCGAACCGAAGACGTCCGACAGCGACTCGTTAAGCGCGCCCGCCTGTTCAAAGTAGATTAAATTCGCCTCGGATTCCGTGACGCCGTGGGTTAATTCATGGGCCACCACGTCGATAGCGATGGTAAATCGGTTAAATATTTCACCGTCGCCATCGCCAAATATCATTTGTTCACCGTTCCAGAAGGCATTTTGGTAATCGGTACCGTAATGCACGGTGCCGGTCAGCGGCAACCCTTTGGCGTCCAGCGAGTTGCGCTGGAACACCTGCCAATAAAAATCGTAGGTGACGCCCAGGTAATCGTAGGCTTCATTGACCGCAACGTCGTTCCCCGCCGCCTGGCCTTCCCGCCGCACCGCCTTGCCGGGCAGGTTAGTGGTGTTATGCGCGTCATAAATGGCGCGTTCCACCGTGCCGGCTTGCGCCGTCGGCTGGTAACGGGCCGCCACCGGGTTCTGTCCCATCAGGCTATAGACATGGTTCAGGGTATGCCGGGCATACTGGCGCTGGTGTTCGCTGCCTTTTTCGATAATGCGCCGCAGTATATAGGGTGGAATAACGCTCAGGTGCCGCCGGTATAGGTTTTCCATTTTACCCCCTATCAATAATTAGCATTTTATTAAAGTATAGGGGTTTTTATCATCGCGACCAAAGCGGATCGCTAAGCCTTGGCTGCCGGCAGGTCGTTGCCGGTGGCGGGCGGCGCGCCAGAGACCGGGCTCACCCGCCGCGGGGCTAGCGTTGGTATTTGATAAAATCGGTCTTATGGGCCACCTTGTCATACAGTTTCATGGCGGAATGGTTCGTGGTGCGCGTCGTCCAGTACACATTGGCCATGCCGTGGCTGTCCGCATGGGCGTAAACCCGTTCGATCAGCTGCCGGCCCGCGCCTTTGCCGCGCGCCGATTCCTCCACATACAGGTCCTGCAGGTACACGACTTTTTCATGATACCAGCCGTGATCGTGCACGATACAATTGACCAGGCCGATAAGATGCCCCTGCAACAGCGCCACATAGGCAAACATGCCGGGGCAGGCCGGGTCGAGCAGGCGCGCGAAGGTATGCTCATACAGCGCATCGTCGCGGATGGTGGAGTAAAAACTTAAATAACGGCGCCAGAGGAGTTTCCATTCCTCTTTATCTGCAAGCGTCATGGGACGGATAACTATCCTGGTATCATCAGTCATGGGCACCTCCCCGGTCCGGTATGGTCGAGGTTGATACCGGTGTTGGCGATAAAATGGCCGCGCTGTCAAGGGATACCCGGCGCCAACGCAACCTGTAATCATATTCCCGCTCACAGAGCAGATAATCCTGATGCACGCTCGGGCTCCAGGAGTCATCGCCGCCCACGCCCATATGGCGGGCGTCCAGATGCAGCCACAGGCCCGGTTCCGGTCGCAGCAAATGCCAGTGGGTGGCGCGGGTGAGCTGCCCGGTGCCGTAGGGGCTAAGGGAAAAATGGAAATTGCCGTCAATCCGCCAGTCGCCGAAGGCCACTTCACGGGTAAAACAGCGCAGGCCGTTTTCCACCGGGAAAATATAAGGCGTATACATCTTATCCAGCGGCAGGCGCCAGCGGGAGAATTGCGCCGAGGCGAGGCGATCGGGATAGTTTTCGTGCGGCCCCAGCCCCAGCCAGGACACCTCCTGCGCGCCGGGGGCGAGCTGGCATGCCGCGCCGACGCGCGCCAGGGGCGGCAGGGACGGCGACACCACCACCCGGACCCGGTTTTCCATCTGGCCGGTATGGTCGATGGTCGTGTGCCAGTGGCTTTGCAGCAGCAGGCGATCCTGGTGGAAATAGCCGTGTACCGCCTCGAACACAACCCGATCCGCCAATTGATCGGCGCGAAGCCGCAGGCAGCGGTGCTCAAGGTCATACAGGCCGGCGGCGCGCCAGCGCTCCACCCAGGCGTTGGGGTCGACGCAGTCCGCTTCGCTGATGCCGATATCGTTATCCAGCGGCGCGCGGATAAACTGATCGGTCAAGGGACTGAGCAGACCCGGCGCGTCGCCGCGATACCACTGGGTTAACTGGCCGCGCTGTTTATCCACCACCCAGCGCTGATCGTGATGGCGGACGATAAACTCGCCGGCATTCTCAGTCAGACTGGGCGTTTCGTCCGTCGGGCGGGAGGGGCCGGGGACGATGGGCGCCATAAATCCGCGGGCCAGTTTCCACTGCGCCCAGGCCGCCTGATGTCCGGCGGGGGACCAGGGGGTGGCGGCAGGCTGCTCGACGCTGACGCGCAGATACCATTCGCCCGCCTTTTCCGCCTGCGGCGGTAGGTCGCATAACGTCAGCGCGGCGTGATGTCCCGGCGCCAGCCGCAGCGGCGTCGCGCCGCTTAACAGCGGATCGCCGTCGCATTCAATGCTCCAGCGCAGCAGCTCGTTATCGCTGGCGCGAAACAGATATTCGCTGGCGACGTCTATTTTCAGCGGCCGGGTGTCCAGCAGGCGGAACTGGAAAAACTGCTGCTGGTGCTTTGCCTCCACCAGGGCCGGATGAGGGGTGCGGTCGGGAAACACCAGGCCGTTAAGGCAGAACTGGCGATCGTTTGGGGTATCGCCGAAATCGCCGCCGTAGGCCCAGAACATCCGGCCTTCGCCGTCCTGGCGCTCGAGCGCCTGATCCGCCCAGTCCCAGATAAAGCCGCCCTGCAGGCGCGGATGCTGGCGGAAGGCGCGCCAATACGCGGCAAAACCGCCCAGGCTGTTGCCCATGGCGTGGGCATACTCGCATAAAATCAGCGGACGCTGTTCATCGGGCAGGCCGATCCATTTTTTTATCGACCATTTCGGCACCGCCGGGAACGGCTGATCTTCATCGACGCGCGCATACATCGGGCAGAGGATATCGGTGGCGCGGGTATCGGCGCCGCCCCCTTCATACTGCACCGGCCGGCTGGGATCATGGGCTTTCACCCATTGATACAAGGCGTCATGGGTGGCGCCGTGGCCGGACTCGTTACCCATCGACCAGATGATGATGCTGGCATGATTGCCGTTGCATTGCACCATGCGCGTAACCCGTTCGCTGAATGCCGCAAACCAGGCCGGGTCGTCGGCCAGCCGGCTCATGGGTTCCATGCCGTGCGTTTCGATATTGGCTTCATCCACCACATACAGGCCATACCGATCGCATAACCGATACCACAGCGGATGGTTGGGGTAATGCGAACAGCGCACCGCGTTGAAATTATTCTGTTTCAGCAATAGGATATCCCGGCGCATCGTTTCCTCGTCCATGACCTGGCCATGGGCCGGGTGATGCTCGTGACGGTTAACGCCGCGGATCAGCAGCGGCTGGCCGTTAAGGCGCAACAGGCCGTCGCGCACCTCCACCCGGCGAAAACCTACGTCATAAGCCTCCGCTTCCACCAGCGCGCCCCGGCCGTCGCGCAGCGCCACCACCGCCCGGTATAAATCCGGCGTTTCGGCGCTCCACAGGCGCGGCGCGGCCACCGGCAGCGCCAGGGTAACCCGCTCCGGATAGCGGCCGCGCTCGTCGATTATCGCGCTGCCGAGCGCAGAACATTGAGCGGCCACGCGCAGGTCACCCCGCCAGAGGGCGACCTCGACGCTATAGTCCGAGGCGGCGCCGGCGGCCTGAGGGGTAATCACGATGTCCACGTCCAGCACGGCGTCATGCAACAGCGCATCCAGCCGGGTGTGGATACGGATATCCGTAAAACCGACCGGCGGCTTATGCAGCAGGGACACCGGGCGGAAAATGCCGCTCATGCGCCACATATCCTGATCTTCCAGATAGCTGCCGTCGCTCCAGCGCAACACTAAAACACAAAGCCGGTTGCGGCCCTGATGCACATAATCGCTCAGGTCAAATTCCGCCGGCAGGCGGCTATCCTGCGAATACCCCACCCAGTGTCCGTTGCACCACAAATAAAACGCCGAATTAACGCCGTTGAAAATAATCCGCGTCCGCCCCTGGCCGGCCCAGCCGTCGGGCAGCAGAATATCCCGCGAATAGCAGCCGGTGGGATTATCCTGCGGCACATAGGGCGGATTGACCGGGATAGGGTATTTGACATTGGTATAAATGGGCCGGTCATAACCGGCGGTTTGCCAGTTTGACGGCACGGCCATGGCCTGCGCGCCGGGCAGATCGTCCTCCAGCCAGCTTTCCGGTACCGCCTGGGGGCGTGGGAAATAGCTGAAACGCCATTCGCCGTCCAGGGAACGGCGTTGTTCGCTTTCGGTGTCCCGACGCGCCAGCTCCTCGTCGCGCCAGCTATGGAAGGGCGGATGGGCGGGCAGCCTGCGGTAATGGGTCGCGCCGGGATTTTGCCAATCCCCGCGCGCCAGCACCGCCGCCAGCGAGGATAACGACGATGCCGGGCTGTTTTCTTGTGTCGGGGATAGCGGCATGGCATACCTTCTTTAGGGTGATGATTGCCCGGGCGTCTTTGGCGGTGATGCCATGGCCGGCAGGGAAAGCATGTACTTTGTTCACATAGTATTTCAGTTAAATGCCAATGTATACGCCATCGCCAAACGGCGGACAGGGGCGTTCAGGGTCCGTGCACCCGGCCGCCGGGGCAAGGCGGCTTGGCGGGGGAAAAAAACGCGATGACCGCCGGGCGCTTGCTTGCCGCGGCGGGCGGCCGGCGCATAGCCGGCCGCTGTGCGCGCTAGATGGCTTTGGGCAAGGTATCCCACAGGCCGGCGGACCCGGCGGCGCTGCCCTGGGTAGCCTCGACGCAGGCCAGCTGCAGGATCCCGCTGGTATAGGCGCGTATCTTATTGGTCATTTCAACGCTGCCGTCGAGCGGGCGGCCGTAGGAGGGGATGATTTCCTGGAGCTTGGCGCGCCAGGCGGGGGAGGCCGCCTGCTCTTTGAACATGCTCTCAAGCAGTTGCAGCATAATCGGCGCGGCGGTCGAGGCGCCGGGCGACGCGCCAAGCAGCGCCGACAGACTGCCGTCCGCCGAGCTGACCACCTCGGTGCCGAACTGCAGGATGCCGCCTTTCCTGGCGTCTTTTTTAATGATTTGCACCCGCTGGCCCGCGTCGGTCAGTTCCCAATCCTCCAGCCTGGCCTCGGGATAATATTCCTTCAGCGCCGCCAGCCGTTTTTTATCCGACATAAACGATTGACTCACCAGGTATCCCAGCAGGCCGAAATTATCCAGGCCGACACGGATCATCGGCATCAGGTTCTGCCACGTCAGCGAGCCGAACAAATCAAACCAGGAGCCGCGTTTAAGGAATTTACTGCTGAACGTGGCGTAGGGGCCGAACAGCAGGGTGCGTTCGCCGTCCAGCATGCGGGTATCGATATGCGGCACCGACATCGGCGGCGCGCCGACCGACGCCTTGCCGTAAACTTTCGCCAGATGGCCGTTAACCACCTCGGGCCGGGTGGTCACCAGGAACTTGCCGCCCACCGGAAAGCCGGCATAACCCCGGGCTTCGGGAATGCCGGATTTCTGCAGCAGCGTCAGCGACGCGCCGCCGGCGCCGATAAAAATATGGCGTGCGCGCACCGAGCTTTGCCGGCCGTTGTTGTTCAGGTCGGCGACTTTTACCGTCCAGGTACTGTCGTCGTTGCGGCTGATATCCAGCACGTCGTGGCGCAGGTGCAGGTTAACGTTCGGCCGCCGTTCCAGCGCGGCGAGCATCTGCCGCGTCAGTTCGCCGAAGTTGACGTCGGTGCCCATGGCCATGCGCGTGGCCGCCACCTTTTGGAACGTGTCGCGGCCCGCCATGATCATCGGCGCCCACTGCCTGATGACGTGGCTGTCCTCGGTATATTCCATGCCCTGGAATAACGTGCTGCCCTGCAACGCGGCATAACGCTTGCGCAGGAAATTAACGTTTTCCTCCCCCCAGACAAAACTCATATGGGGAACGTTATTAATAAAGGATTTGGGGGCGCCGAGAATATTATTTTTTACCAGATAGGCCCAGAATTGGCGGGAAATTTCATACGCCTCGTTGACCGCCACCGCTTTGGTGATATCAATCGAGCCGTCGGCCATTTCCGGGGTGTAATTTAACTCGCAGTACGCCGCATGGCCGGTGCCGGCGTTATTCCAGCCATTGGAGCTCTCTTCCGCGGTCTTATCCAGACGCTCATACATATTGATGGTCCAGTCTGGCTCAAGTTCCTTAAGGTAGGTTCCAAGCGTAGCGCTCATGACTCCACCGCCGATCAGGACAACATCCACCGGGGCGTTATTCGCAGCCGTTTGCCGTTGGGACGATGCCAACAAATTCATGCAAAGGGGTGCGATGAAATGCTCTTTCATGCGCAGTGTCTCTATTTAAGAAAATTAAGTATACCGCAGGGCAATATTATTGAGGTTGCTTTGAGCCCAATACTGTCTGCTTAGCGTTTTTGATTCTATTAGCCGTCAACGGCTAAGTAAACTAAAAAGTGATGTTATCACCTGGTTAAGATACATAAAGCTTATAGGTTGTAAATGGTTGATAAACAGCTGTTTGTCCAAAGGTGCTGATTAATTTTTACCATTCATTAACAAATGCTTACTCTCTTTTTATCAGGACAAAAAAGGCATTTTAAGTGTAATCTGCGATGGTTGACCCATTAGGCAGCCGGATCCTCTTTATTACGGGAATAATTAGCAGCTCGTCATTTCACCCTTTTTTTCCGTAGCGCAGAAGTTGTTTTCATGGCGGCTGGATTGATATTATTTTTGCTACTCGGGAGCACTACGGCGACGCGCGGTTAATTATTTCCGCCAATCCATGGCCATCACAGATCTCAGGAAGGATATGACAAGCACCCCGACGGATTCGGCTGACGGCAGCCGCTACTGGCAACAAAATTTGTTTGTCTGCGTCTTTGGTTCGTTCACCACCATTATCGCCATGACCCTGCTGCTGCCGTTCCTGCCCCTGTATGTAGAACAGCTGGGCGCAACGACCCACGCCGCCATCAGCCTCTGGTCGGGCCTGGCCTATGGCGCCACCTTTTTCAGCGCGGCGCTGACCGCGCCGCTGTGGGGACGCCTGGGCGATCGCTATGGCCGCAAGCTGATGCTGATCCGCGCCAGCCTCGGCATGGCGGTCGCCATGACGCTGCTGGGCATGGCGCACAGCGTCTGGCAACTGGTGGCGCTGCGCCTGCTGGCCGGTCTGCTGGGGGGCTATGCGTCGGGGTCCATGATCCTGGTGGCGACTCAAACCCCCAAAGCGCGCACCGGCTGGGCGCTGGGCGTCCTGTCTTCCGGCATCATGGCCGGTAATTTCATCGGTCCGCTGATAGGCGGCACCCTGCCGCCGCTTATCGGCATCCGCGCCACGTTTATGGTGGCCGGCGCGACGATTTTTATCTCCTTCCTGGCGACGACGTTTTTGTTGCGGGAAGAACCGGGCGCCACCATCAGGCGCAAAAAAGAGAGCGTGCCGGAGGAGGCCGCCGGGTTTACCCGGCCGGTGCTGGCGATGCTGATTACCGGCGCGCTGCTGATGGTGGCCAATATGTCCATCGAGCCGATTATCACCCTGTACGTGGCGCAACTGGTGGCGTCCACGCAGGTCACGTTTGTCGCCGGACTGGTGATGGCCAGCGCGGCGCTGGGCAGCATTGTCTCCGCGTCCTGGCTCGGCAGGCTGGCCGATCGCAACGGGCCGTGGACGGTGATAATCGGCTGCCTGCTGGTCGCGGGGTTATTGCTGATCCCGCAGGCGATGGTCACCCGCGGCTGGCAACTGGTGGTATTGCGCTTTTTTATGGGCGTGGCGCTGGGCGGGCTGCTGCCCTGTATCGCCAGCGTTATCCGCCATAACGTGCCGGACAAGATTGCCGGCAGGATGCTGGGTTATTCCACCTCGGCGCAATATGTCGGCCAGGTGGCGGGACCGCTGCTGGGCGGGGTTATCGGCGGGCATTTTGGTATGCGGCCGGTGTTTTTCGGCACCTGCGCATTGCTGGTGATTGGCGCGGGCTATAACGCTTTTGCCCGCCTGGCCTCTGCGCGCGGTAATCAGAATTAATCAGGCGTCCGGCGCCGGCCCCGGGCGTTATCCGGCGTCTTTGGCGCGCCGCGTGGGTTTCGCCGCGGCGGGCGTGACGCTCAGCACCTGGCTTTCCACCCGCCCGTCTTCCAGACGTGTTGACAGGATATCCCCCGCCTTCACCTGCCGGGCCCGTTTGACCAGCGCCCCCTTGGTATCGGTGGTAACGCTGAACCCGCGCGCCAGCGTTTTCAGCGGACTGACCGCTTCCAGCTGGGAGCACAGCATGCCGAAGGTCCGCTGCTCCCCGCTTAACTGCCGGGTGATGCCCTGCGCCAGCCGGTAGCGCAGCGCCTGTATTTGTCCCTGCTGGTTCAAGCGGCCGCCGATCGCCTGCCGTAGCCGGTAGCCTAAAGACTGTAAGCGCTGCTGCGCGTGATTAATGCGCGGCAGCGGCGCCCGCTGGCCCAGGCGCTGGAGCAAACGCTCATGGCGTAAGCGCGCCTGGCGCAGCTGCCCCTGCAGGCTGTCGTCCAGCCGGCGGCGCAGTTTTATCAGCGCCGTTTGCTGGCGCGCCAGGCGCAGGTGCGGATGCTGTTGCTGCAGGCGGTGCTGCATCCGGGTCAGGACCTGCTGGCGCTGCGCCATAAAATAGTCCATCGCCATTTCCAGGCGCTGCTGCTGGGATTGTAATTGCCGCGCCAGCTCCAGCTGGTTGCGGCTGACCAGCTCCGCCGCCGCCGAAGGGGTAGGGGCGCGCAGGTCGGCGACAAAATCGGCGATGGTGACATCGGTTTCATGGCCGACCGCGCTCACCACCGGCAGGCGGCTGGCAAAAATCGCCCGCGCCACCCGCTCATCGTTAAAGCCCCAGAGATCTTCAAGCGAACCGCCGCCGCGGCCCACGATCAGCACGTCGCACTCGCCGCGCCGGTTGGCGGCCTCGATGGCGCGCACGATCTGCGCCGGCGCGTCCTGGCCCTGCACCTGGGTGGGATAAATCACCACCGGCAACGAGGGATCCCGGCGCCGCAGAATATTGAGGATATCATGCAGCGCCGCGCCGCTGGCGGAGGTGATCACGCCGACCCGGCGGGCCGGGCTGGGCAAAGGCTGCTTATGGATGCTGTCAAAAAGACCTTCGGCGGACAGGCGCTGCTTAAGCTGCTCGAATTGCTGTTGCAGCAGGCCGTCGCCGGCGGGCTGCATGCTTTCGGTTACCAACTGGTATTCGCCGCGCGGTTCGTACAGCGTCAGCGCCGCCCGCACCAGCACCTGCTGGCCGTTGCGCGGCAGGAAGGTTACCCGCCGGTTGCTGTTGCGAAACATCGCGCAACGCACCTGGGCGCGATCGTCCTTCAGCGTAAAATACCAGTGGCCGGAGGCGGGCTGCGAGAAGTTGGAGATTTCGCCGGTCAGCCAGACCTGGCCCATTTCGCCTTCCAGCAGTTCGCGCACCGTCTGGTTAAGACGGGAGACGGTAAAAATCAAGGCGGTGGGCGGTGAAGACATGTGAGCCAGATCAACTTCTATAAATAAGGGTTAATCGATTGATATTACTTATCGCTCAGCGCAGATCAAGCATTTTTTTTAAAAAGTTCTGGAGGCAACCGGTTACGTTCTGTATAATGCCACGGCAATATTTTATACATTCATCCTGGTGAGATATTGCTATGTTACGTATCGCAAAAGAAGCTCTAACGTTCGACGATCTCCTCCTGTTACCTGCACATTCCACGGTGTTACCCAACACGGCCGAACTCGGCACGCAACTGACTAAAAAAATACGCCTGAATATTCCGCTGCTCTCCGCCGCCATGGATACCGTGACTGAAGCGCCCCTGGCTATCGCCCTGGCCCAGGAAGGCGGCATTGGTTTTATCCATAAAAATATGTCCATCGAACGCCAGGCCGAAGAAGTCAGCCGGGTGAAAAAACACGAAAGCGGCGTGGTCACCGATCCCAAGACCGTCACCCCCGCCACCACCTTATCCCAGGTAAAGGAACTGACCGCCCGTAACGGTTTTGCCGGCTACCCGGTCGTCACCGACGACAACGAGTTGGTGGGCATTATCACCGGCCGCGACGTGCGTTTTGTTACCGACCTGTCCCAGCCGGTTACCGCGGTCATGACGCCGAAAGAGCGCCTGGTCACGGTAAAAGAAGGCGAGGCACGCGAAGTCGTGCTGCAGAAAATGCATGAAAAGCGCGTGGAAAAAGCGCTGGTGGTGGATGCGCATTTCCATCTGCTCGGCATGATTACGGTCAAGGATTTCCAGAAAGCGGAGCGCAAGCCCAACGCCTGCAAGGACGAGCACGGCCGCCTGCGGGTAGGCGCGGCGGTAGGCGCCGGCGCCGGTAACGAAGAGCGTATCGACGCGCTGGTCGCCGCCGGCGTCGACGTACTGCTGATCGATTCCTCCCACGGCCATTCCGAGGGCGTATTGGAACGTATCCGCGCCACCCGCGCCAAATATCCCGACCTGCAGATTATCGGCGGCAATATCGCCACCGGCGCCGGCGCCATCGCGCTGGTCGAGGCCGGCGTCAGCGCGGTTAAAGTGGGCATCGGTCCCGGCTCCATCTGCACCACCCGTATCGTCACCGGCGTGGGCGTGCCGCAAATCACAGCCATTTCCGATGCGGTGGAAGCGCTGGAAGGCACCGGCATCCCGGTTATCGCCGACGGCGGTATCCGCTTCTCAGGCGATATCGCCAAGGCCATCGCCGCCGGCGCCTCCTGCGTCATGGTCGGGTCGCTCCTGGCCGGCACCGAGGAATCCCCCGGTGAAATCGAGCTCTACCAGGGCCGTTCGTTTAAATCCTACCGCGGTATGGGGTCGCTCGGCGCCATGTCCAAGGGCTCCTCCGATCGCTATTTCCAGACCGACAACGCCGCCGACAAGCTGGTGCCGGAAGGTATCGAAGGCCGGGTGGCGTATAAAGGCCGCCTGAAGGAAATCGTCCACCAGCAAATGGGCGGGCTGCGCTCCTGTATGGGCCTGACCGGCTGTGCTACTATCGACGAGCTGCGCACCAAGGCTGAATTTGTGCGTATCAGCGGCGCGGGTATTCAGGAAAGCCACGTCCATGACGTCGCCATCACCAAAGAATCCCCGAATTACCGCATGGGCTAAGCGCTGCGCACGGCGCGGCGTTGACCCGCGTCGGCGGCCCGCAGTTAATTACGCTTCGGATGGCCGAGTAACGGCCCTCCCAGCTGTTATTCTTCCCGGCCGCGGCCGGGACGTATTTTATTTGCTATCCGCTCCTGGAATATGCCTTCTATGACAGACAATATTCATCAACACCGCATCCTGATCCTGGACTTCGGCTCGCAATATACGCAGCTGATCGCCCGCCGCGTCCGTGAGCTCGGCGTCTATTGCGAACTCTGGGCCTGGGACGTGACGGAGGCGCAGATCCGCGCCTTCGCCCCCAGCGGCATCATCCTTTCCGGCGGCCCGGAAAGCACCACCGAACTGAACAGCCCCATCGCCCCGGACTATGTGTACCGGGCCGGCGTGCCGGTCTTGGGCGTTTGCTACGGCATGCAGACCATGGCCATGCAGCTGGGCGGCCGGGTGGAAGGCTCCAGCCAGCGTGAGTTCGGCTACGCCCAGGTCGAGGTGGTGGCCGACAGCCAGCTGGTGCGCGATATCCAGGATTCCTTAAGCGTCAACACCCGGCCGCTGCTTGATGTGTGGATGAGCCACGGCGATAAGGTCACCGGCATTCCGGCGGGTTTTGTTACCGTCGCCAGCACCGAAAGCTGCCGGTTCGCCATTATGGCCGACGAAGAACGGCGTTTTTACGGCGTGCAATTCCACCCGGAAGTGACCCATACCCGCCAGGGACAGCGCATTCTGCAACGCTTTGTCCTTGATATCTGCCAGTGCGAGGCCCTGTGGACGCCGGATAAGATCATCGAGGACGCGGTCAGCCGGCTGCGCGCGCAGATAGGCGAGGATCACGTGATCCTCGGTCTGTCGGGCGGGGTGGACTCCTCGGTCACCGCCATGCTGCTGCACCGCGCCATCGGCAAGCGTTTAACCTGCGTGTTTGTCGATAACGGCCTGCTGCGCCTGCACGAAGCCGACCAGGTGCTGGAAATGTTCGGCCAGAAATACGGCCTGAATATCGTCCATGTCGCCGCCGAAGAGCGTTTTCTCAGTGCGCTGGCCGGCGTGGACGAGCCGGAGGCCAAACGCAAAATCATCGGCCGGGTATTTGTCGAGGTTTTCGATCAGGAAGCCAGCAAACAATCCCTGGTCAAATGGCTGGCGCAGGGCACCATCTACCCGGATGTGATCGAATCCGCCGCCTCCGCCACCGGCAAGGCCCATGTCATCAAGTCCCATCACAACGTCGGCGGCCTGCCGAAAGAGATGAAACTGGGCCTGGTGGAGCCGCTGAAAGAACTGTTCAAGGATGAAGTGCGCAAAATCGGCCTGGAGCTGGGCCTGCCCTACGATATGCTTTATCGTCATCCCTTCCCGGGACCGGGTCTTGGCGTGCGCGTGCTGGGCGAAGTGAAGAAAGAATATTGCGACCTGCTGCGCCGCGCCGACGCGATTTTTATCGAGGAACTGCACCGGGCCGAGCTCTACCATAAGGTCAGCCAGGCATTTACCGTATTCCTGCCGGTACGCTCGGTGGGCGTCATGGGCGACGGCCGCAAATACGACTGGGTGGTCTCGCTGCGCGCGGTGGAAACCGTCGACTTTATGACCGCTCACTGGGCGCATTTGCCCTATGAGTTCCTGGGCCGGGTGTCTAACAGAATCATCAATGAAGTCGATGGGATTTCAAGGGTGGTTTACGATATATCGGGGAAACCGCCGGCGACGATTGAGTGGGAATAAGTTTTTAGCATCCACTGAGTTCCGCTAACGTCTCAAATCGCCAGTGAAATCATAGGATTTATTGGCGATTTTTTTTGTGGGCCATGGGGATCCATCTGGCTTTATATGGAATAGAACTCCAGCATAAGGTCGGTTGCCTCGAATGAGTTTTTTGATATAGGGTGATGAAACTCTCCACGGCGAAAACAGCTGTGTATTTAGTTTGATAATCAACGGATGGCTCCGAATGATTTCCAGCCATTTAAAACAAATTAATACCACTCAAAGGGGCATTTATGGGAGATAAGAGCAAGGCTTTTCGGCTCCTTCATGAAATGCCGGATACTTTTATTATTCCTAATCCCTGGGACATTGGGACGGCCAGAATACTTGAAAGTATGGGATTCAAGGCACTTGCTACGACCAGCGCCGGTCTTGCATTCTCCTTAGGTGTACCTGAAGGGCGGGTTTCGTGGAAGCAGACTATTGATCATTGTCAGGCCATTGTTAAATCAACGTCTCTGCCAGTATCAGCGGATCTTGAAAAAGGAATTGGTGATGATCCGGACAGTGCCGCGGAAACCATAAAAATTGCGGTCAATATTGGTCTGGCAGGTTGCTCCCTCGAAGATCATACCGGTCTGCCCGATGCCCCGGTCTATGATTTAAGCCTCGCAGTCGATCGTATTGAAGCCGCAGTAAAAGCACGAGAAGCGCTGGATCATGATTTTGTGATCACGGCTCGCGCCGAGAATTTTATGTGGGGACGTCCTGATTTGGATGATACGATCCTGAGATTACAAGCTTTTGAAAAGGCGGGAGCTGATGTACTTTATGCTCCCGGCCTTCACGATCTTTCAATGATCAAGACCGTTTGTGAATCAGTGACAAGGCCAGTTAACGTTGTTATGGGATTGCCGGGTGAGACGTTCAGTGTTGTGCAACTGGCCGAAGCGGGAGTGAAACGTATCAGCGTTGGCGCATCAATGGCCAGACTGGCATACGGTTCTTTTGTTCAGGCAGCCCGCGAGATATGCGCTGAAGGTACTTTCGGTTATTCAAAGAAGGCTATTGGTTTCTCCGAACTGGAGGCATTTTTTAGAAAGTCTGAAGGTGCTTAGCCTTCTAAGCTCAGGTTTGCATTTCTGCCTGCCGTATGCAATTCGTCGCGCTGATCCCTCAAGCCCCGATCATCGGTCAATACCCTGGCGTAACCGATCCGCAGGTGGCCGCTTTCCAGGTCGAGCGTACAGGGGCTGTGTTTGTCTCTCATGGCGCCCCCATTGTGTTGCAAATATTGCCGCATATTATAGGGAATTTGCGACTGACTTTTGCAACGTCTGAGCGCCAGGAAAAACCGACGGCGAGGTGTTGTCGCAAAACGTTGGACTTAGGCGACAAATGACAAAGATAAAAAGGGAATCTTTCTTTTCACCCCCCTCGGACTGGCGAAAATGCGCGGTAGACCCAGTGGCCTTATTGTCGCCCCGAAGAGCGAATTAACCTGTCGTCGCCAGTCGGCTAGACGGCCTTACCACAGGCCGCAAAACTGAAGGGTCGCACCGCATATCAGACGGCCACGAAGCCACCATCAACGAACAGTTCCTCACCACCGATGAAGCTGCTTTCGTCCGACGCCAGAAATAGCACGGCTTTGGCGATTTCTTCAGTCGTGGCGAGCCTGCCGAACGGGATGGTTTGCTGCATCCATTCTTCAGCGCCGGCGTTGTTTTGCAGATAGGTCTGCATTGCCGGGGTCAGTACCATGCCCGGCGAAACGACATTCACCCGAATGCCCTGATTTTTCAGGTCGGTCGTCCAGGTGCGGGCGAGCGAGCGGATCGCCGCCTTCGTCGCGCTGTAGACAGATAGATTTGCAAAGCCCTTGCTGCCTGCTCCTGATCCAGCCAGCACAACCGCGCCGCCAGCAGACATCAGCGGCAGGGCTTTTTGCACCGTGAAGACCGTGCCCTTCACATTGATGCCGAACACGCGATCGAAATGGTCTTCCTCAATGCCACCGATGGGTGCGGATTCCGATACGCCAGCATTGGCGAAGACCACATCCACGCGACCTTTCTCTCGCTGGATCTGTGCGTACAGACGATCAAGGTCGGCAAGATTGCTGACATCGCCTTGCACCCCAATGGCACCGTGCCCGATTTCCTTCAGAACCTCATTTAGGCGCTCTTGGCGGCGGCCAGTGATGTACACATGAGCGCCCTGTTCCGCGAAGGACGCCGCCGTGGTCAAACCGATGCCGTCCGTGCCGCCCGTAACCACCACAACCTTATTTTCAAATCGTTTCGTCATGTCGTGAGCTCGCTTTCGTATCAAGTGGAGGATTGCTCCATTTATTATATGGAGGTATCCTCCACTTAACAAGTAGCAGCGAGACTATTCCTTTGACCGATGAACCCACATTGAGAGCCGATGCGCAGCGAAACAGGGAGCGTATTCTTGCCGCCGCCGAGGAAGTGTTTCTTGAGAAAGGCGCGAGCGCCTCATTAGAGGACGTTGCGAAACGAGCGGGCGTAGGAATCGGCACGCTATATCGGCGCTTTCCGACACGCGAAGATCTATTGGCGGCGGCCTACAGCGCTCGTTTCCTGGCATTAGCAGAAACCAGCCGTGCCAGAAACGCAGAGCTTGCCCCACTGGGCGGCTTGCGGGCCTATCTCGAAGAGCTGGTTCAATACACTACGGTCTATCGCGGCCTCGCGGCCTTGCTCGGAACGGTTCTCCAGGTTGGAACGCCGGGATGCCTGGCAACCAGTGGGGAAGGGGTCCGTCTTTTGGACCTGGCGCAGAGAGGCGGAGCTATTCGGCCTGATGTCACTTTCGACGACTTGGTGTGCATCGCAACGGCAATCTCACTCGCTGTCGAGAAAGACAGCTCTCCGCAAGCACGGATCGCGCATCTGGTGAGCCTGTTTTTGAATGGGGTGGGCGTGCGTTGAAGCCACATTTGGGTCGCTGATTTTAGGATTTTTGCGACACGGCAAGACACATTTTTCTGGCGCCGCTGATAAGCCCTGCCATATTGGGCCGGAATCAAGATCGCTTTATGGCCGAGCTTTTGTATCTCTCTTGCCCAGTGATGTGATGCTCCACAAGCTTCCATAGCAACAGTCATAGGCGGTTGCTGAGCGTAAACGGCTACGCGGAAGTTTTATCTTGCCAGCCGGTTTTCCATAAGCATGGGTACTGAAGAGATAAAAGGTCGTTTTAGCCAGATCGATGCCGGTAATTTTCATTTCAAACAGGGTATCCCTCTTACTTTTTCTTCTGATTAAAGTTTATCCATCATGGCGGAAATGGATGCTGTCGTGAAGAAGGGGGAAGATCATCTCATCGCTTACGCTTACGAGCAAACAGGCAGCGGTGGATTAAAAATAGCGCATCGTTCTATTGACAGGCAAATAAAGATCATGCAAAACTAAACAGTACGGTACGGTTTAGTAGGGTTTCCGCTCAACGCCTTGCAGTAAAAGCCGTGACCTACAGCCGTACCTTAAATAATCCCAGTTGTTTACCCATTTGGAGTCTTTATGAACCGACTGATTTTACCTTTATGCATGCTGTCGATATTCGTCCTAACCGGCTGTGTTTCGTTATTTTAATCTATGGACGGGCGCGAGTTTATTGAGCATCGCGATCTCGGGGGGTGAATATGAAAAGAATCATTTGGCTAAGCTGTACGCCATTAGTGTTGATGTTATCCGGCTGTATTTCCTTGGGCACGCATCTGTAACCAACGCCTGCCGGCAACGCAGTCCGGCGGCGTGGCGGAACACTTTGATTGTCGGGTTAGCCGCGGGAGGAAAACCGCAATGCGGCTACTATAATAATAGCCGCATGTCACTGGCACAGCACGCACCAAAGGATAGGCGGGAGGGGGCTAACGTGACAATTGCTTTATCAGATTAATGATCCGATCACCGAGGAAAATAACATATTTTTGGTGAATGCGCCCAGGGATTCCGCGTCTTCCCTGCGTCGCGCGGCCAACTTTTTTATCGCCTCAATTTGTGTTGATGCTTCAACTTCCTGGTCCAGTTTATAAAACCCGTCGGCGGTGATTTTTGCTATCTCGGCGTGGTGTAGCAGCTTACTTTCGTAAACGTTTAATGCTGTGTCGTTGGTATAAAAAACGTACATTTCCATAAGGTTAGCCCCGTCATTGAGTTGCAATGGTCAATCGATTGGGCGGGGCCTCCGCGGCACCGGCTTCCCTTCACCGATCGCCCTGATTCCCAACCGCTGGTCGTGCAGGTATCACCCCGGTCAGGGCGCCCGCATCGCTACGCTGACCAAGATAATCTGGTCATTACCAGTGTATATGGATGTAATGTTGACCATGGTAGCCGGATAAGTTTTATCTATAACGCGGGCTATTGTCGCGATCGCGATCACGCCCCTGGATATGCTCACGATCCCGGTCGCTTAACCGGCCTTGGTGGTGGTTGTAGCGATCGTCATAGCGCCGGTCCGGGTGCCGGTCGTGTCCGCCCACCATCAGGCAGCCGTTGAGTAAAAAAGCCAGCGCGATGTAAACTGGCAATAGTATTTTTTTCATAGTGTGGGTTCCTGCCTCTATGCAGTTTAATCATCAGATAACCCCAGGGCGCCGCATTGCGCGGCGGCCCGCAGGCGTGGGTTATGGCGCGGCGCAAACGTCGCGATTGTCACGAACCCAGTTCCTGGCCTGGGTGGCAATCTGCGCCGCCAGCCGCGTTATCACCTGGCGTTGCGACGCTAGCATAGTCGCATCTTCGCCCAGTGCAAGCTCAGTGAATTGGCTGTGGCAGGTAAGCCCGATGCGCCGATCGCCGCTGAGCCGGCTCAGGCGCCAATCGGCGGCAAATTTAACAAACTGTCCGGGCCACACGTCGAACCGGCGCACTTGGAGGTGGATGGTAAGTATCGGCAGGGCGTCGGTGCGGTTGGCCAGCCCGGACACATCCCGGGTGGCCAGGCGGGTGCTGAGATCGGCGGAGAGCGCGCTACGGATTTCATCACCAAACGAGCTTAACCAGCGGTCGTTATCCAGCACCATGGCGTCACTGGCGCCCTGGCGGACCACCAGTTGTGACTGATCGAGCTGTGGCGGAACGCCGACCGGCAGTACATTAATTAAAAACGGCGCCGGCAGCCCATAGGACAACGCCTCCGACGCTGGCGCCGCCAGGGTGTGGTAACGCACCGCGGGTGAGGAACAGGCGGTCAGTGACACCATCAGTATCACCAAGCTAACTTTTGCGGTAGCGATCATCGCGATGCATCCTGGGTTGAAGCGTGTTTGCTGCCGGTTTTCGGGCGGCGCGGATCCGCAGGACGGCCTTGCAACAAGGACTCCGGATGGCGATCGATCTGGTCGGTAAACGAGTGAAGCGCGCGTAGGGTACGCAGCAGTTCCTGCAGACTCTGGCCCAGGGTAATCACCAGCGGGGAGTCTTCAGACAGCAGATCCTGCGCGGTGCCCGCGGTTTGCTGCAGTTGCCTGAGCAATCGTTGGACATCGGGCAGGGTCTGCCCATTGACCTGGCGCAGCGTTTGGTTGGCGCTGTCCAGCGTGGCATTCAGGTTATAACCAATCGATTCCAGCGGCATGTGATCGATTTTATTCACTATACTGGCGACCTGCTCTTGCAACTGGTTGAACCCGCCGTTGTAGGTGGGCAACACGAGTGGACGGGCGTACAGATCAAAGGGGACTTTTGCTGCGTTCGGCACAAAATCCAGCGAAATATAGAGCTGTCCGCTCAGTAGACTGCTGCTGACCGCCTGCGCCCGCAACCCTTGCGCCACCAGTCCTCGGGCAAACTCCGCCGTGGCTTGGGTAAATTCTTTGTTGGTTTTGGGCAGCTTGTTCAGCACGTTCCCCAGCCGGCTGGGATACACCTCGATCCTTACCAGGGACGGAAACCGATAGCCGGTTTGGTTATAATCCAGCTCAACGGAAACCACCCGGCCCACCTTGACGCTGGAAAACTCCACCGGTGCGCCGACGGTTAACCCATGTAGTGAGCGTTCAAAGCGCAGTTTAAACGTAATCGCGGGTCCATCCGGCGGAGCCATGGCAGTGTCCTGATCCCTGGACAACCAATACTCCCTGACCCGCGCCGGAGACGGTTTAGTCGCATCTGGCGTCGGAGTGGCAAAAGCAATACCGCCTGCCATCATCGCCACGATCGACTGCGTGCGCATGCGAAACCCATCGGCACCGACCGACAGGTCCAGGCCGCTGACGTTCCAGAAGCGAGTGTCCGGTTTGACGAAACGATCGTACGGCGCATCGATAAATACCTGCAGGCCGACGCTTTGACCGTCATGATTTAACTGGTATGAGGCCAGCCGACCGACCTGAATGCGCCGGTAGTATACGGGTGAACCGATATCCAGCGAGCCCAGGTCGTCGGTGAGCACCACAAAACGGCTGCCCGGCATCCCATTGATGATTGCAGGGGGAACTTCCAGCCCGGTAAAGGTACTGCTCCATTCAGTGGATTCACCTTTATCGACGCCAATAAACGCGCCGGAGAGCAGCGTATCAATCCCGGTCACCCCCCCAATGCCGATGCGCGGGCGCACGACCCAAAAACGGGTATCGGCCCGCGCCAGATTGGCCGCGCTCTTGTTGAGCAGCACGGTCACCTGAACGCGGCTGCTGTCCTCGCTGAGGGTAATCGATTTAACGATGCCTACCGTGACGTCTTTATATTTAACCGCCGTTTTGCCCGCCTCAAGTCCGGCCGCGCTCTGAAAAGCGATGGCGATCTCCGGGCCAGAAGACAAGCCGGTCTCTATCAGCATGGCGCCGCCGGTGAGCAGGGCGATCAGGGGAATCAGCCAAATCGGCGACGGCATGCGGCGCCGGTGGCCGAGCGCCGGTTCGCCGGGGACGGCGGGCGGATGTTGCAAGGGGGTCATTTCTTTTCACCATCCCAGATAAGGCGTGGATCGTATTGCCTGGCGGACAATATCGTGAACATTACCACCAGGCCGAAAAACAGGATGCCGACGCGCGGCTCCACATCACTGAGCAACTGAAATTTAACCAGCGCCGACACCGTGGCCACCACCATGACATCCAGCATTGACCAATAGCCGATAAGCTCCGTCAGCCGGTAGAGCGTGGTCCGCTCGGCCATGGCCCAGGCGCTGCGGCGCTGGGCGGTGATCAGCAGCAGGCCGAGGGCCAGGAATTTGCCGCAGGGGATCACTACGCTGGCAATAAAAATCAACAGCGCAATCCCATAGGAACCCGCGTGCCAGAAGGCGATCACCCCGGCCATGATCGTGTTTTCGCTGCCATTACCGAACAGGCTGCTGTACATCACCGGTAGCAGGCTGGCGGGCACATAGCACAGCAGCGCGGCGATAAGCAGCGCCCAGGCGCGTGAAATGCCGGCGGGATGCCGGGCATGCAGGCGGGTGTGGCAGCGCGGACAGCGGGCCACGTGGCCCGCCGTGATGGCCGGCTGGCATACCAGCCCGCACAGGGGGCAGCCCACCACCTTGATTTGCCCGGCGCGCACGGGGTTAGTCATGGCCCTGCGCCTGAAGGGAGCGATCGCGGCCCGGGCAGGTCCACAGCAGGTTGATATTCTGCTGGCTGATGCCAATCAGCAGCAGCATCAATACCGCCAGGGCCCAGCAACCCGGCCCCGGTGCGACCTCCAGGAAACCGGCCAGCTTAATGCCGGCGATCACCAGCCCCAGCATACCGACCTCGACCATGCTCCAGGGCCGCAGCCGCAGCAGCAGCTTCATGCAGATAATGAAACCGGGGGCGCGCTGCCCGCGGCGGATAAACAACAGGATCCACCCGAACGCGATAATCTGCAGTAGCGGCGCCACTATCAGCACGATCAGGATCCCGAGCGCCAGGGGTAAGGTGGGGCCATGGGACAGCGCCATGGCCGCCTGCCACAGGGTCGCCGCGTTCTGTACCCCATGGAAACTGACGGTCAGCACAGGGTAGAGGTTGGCGATAACCCCGGCGATGCCGGCGGTAAACGTCAGGGCCAGCCAGCGATCAACGTTGACCGGTTGATTCCGGTACAGAACGGCCGCGCACCGGGTGCAGCGCGCCTGCTCGCCGGCCGCCAGCCGCCGGCGCCGGTAAACGCTGTCACAGTAGGGACACACGATCAGGTGTGAAAACGTCTTCATAAGCTTACCGACTTTAGATAAGAAAGAACCCGCCATCCTCAGGTAACCGGAGGTGGCCGGCGATCCGGCGATAGCACCGCCAGCGGGCCAGCCGCGCAGGGCAAGCCCGATGCCATGTGTGGCCTGGCCTATTTCAGCATCTCGGCCAGTTCATCGGCGCCCTTGTCAATCCCGACCTCGGCGGCGCTCAGCGCGCCGATGCTGGCACCCACGTTAAGGGCGTTCGGATATTGCTTGGCGATATATGCGTTCAGCAGGCGGTTGGTGGCGCCATCGCGGATTTCCACGGCGTAGCTTACGGAGCCGTTAAGCAGGCCCTCCTTGCCGCGAATGGACTGCACGATGTTATAGGGGCCGCCCGCTAAATCGAATTTGGTGAACGTGCCGATAACCGGCATGGTGGTCTCCGCACCGGTCAGGGTCAGTTTGACTCTCAGTGTGTCTGGGGACGGAGTGGCGGCCTCGCGAAAGCGGGGACGCAATTTTTCACTGAATTGGTTATGCATATAGGTGGCCAGCGCCTTGCGGTCATCCTGCGCCATATCGCCAAACTGCTGGTCGGCGCCCTGATAGATCACCACGGGGTCGATAATAATGCTGGTGTACTTCTTCCAGTCAACCGGCTCAGAATAGCGATAGGGGATGCGATACGCCTGATCGTCGGTATTGGGCCGCAGCTGGGACGATGAATCAATGCCGCTATAATGGGCGGGCGGCGTGCCGGCGCATCCGGCCAAGGCGATACCCAGTATCAGAGCCGCGGGTCGAAAGGTCTTGAAAGTCGTGTGCATGTGAAAACCCTATTGTGATAAAAAAAACGCTGATACTCGCAACCTGCGGTATTCCGTTTGGGGCGACCGGTAAACGCTATGGAGGTAACAGACTGCTGCGCCAGGCTTAATTGCTGCAGAACAGAATTGTTACTCAAAAACAATACTGTACAGTTCAGTTTTGCATTAATATAATTTCTCTGTCAAGAAAATGTACACTTGAGTTTATTTATATTGCAGGAGCCCCCATGAAAGTGCGTACCCAGGCCCGCCGCGACGCGATTTTAGAGACTGCCGCCGGGCTGTTTCAGGAGATGGGCTATGAACGCGCATCGATGAATGAACTGGCCAAGCGGCTAGGCGGCTCCAAGGCCACCCTATACAGTTATTTTTCGTCTAAAGAGGGGCTGTTTAGCGCCGTGGTTCGTGCCTACGCCACCCAGCACTTGACCGAAGCGGCCGAAGAGTTAACCACTTTCGCGCAGCAGGCGCAGACCCTGGCGCAAAAGTTGCTGGGGTTTGGCGAACGGATGCTGTCGGTATTGACCAGTGATAATAAGGCGATGTCGGTATATCGCATGGTGGTCGGCGCGGCAGGGCATTCGGATATCGGGACACTGTTTTATGAATCAGGTCCGCGGGAGAGCCTGGAAAAATTGGCCGTTATAATGACCGACGCGACGGCGCGGGGAGAATTACGCGCCGGTGACCCCCGTCTGCTGGCGGCACAGTTTTTAGGGCTGGTCACCGCCGAGATCACCGCGCGGACATTTCAGCGCTATGCGGAGCCGTTGAGCCCTGCCAGAGTCACTGAGATAACCCACGCCGCCGTGGACATGTTTCTGTCTGGCGCGGCGGCGCGGCGGGACTCATCCGGGATGACTCGGGAACTATCGCCAACTAACTCCTTGCTTTAACCTGTGAAAAGCTGCTTGATGCCAAGCGCGCTATCAGCGCAGGGCGTTCCCCTTAATTATCTGTTTTTGGTTTATTATTTCTTAAAAAGGCTCACTTTTAGTGAGCTATTTTTCTATTTTTTAAACCAAGAGGTGGGAACGAGAAACCCGGTTCCGGATTCATTGGGTTTCCTCATGCGGGCGCATTGCCAGGCGTGCGGCGCAAGCTGCACAACCTGGCGATGCGTTTCCCGTCCAAGCGCCAGGTGGATTGCGCGCTGTCAAACTGCGGCGGCGATCTCGGATGCAAAGGCGCGATAAGAGCGCAGCGGGCGTCCCAACAGCGTGGTGAGGCGTTCGACGTCGCCGGCATCCGGGAGCATGCCTTCGGTGAGGAAACGCTCTCCCATCAGGCGCATGTCGTAGGCCATCCAGCCCGGCATGAATTGCCGCAGGCTGTGCTCAAACCCCGCGGTGTCGTTGCCGGGGAAGGCGATCGGACGCCCGAGGACGTCGGTCCAGATGGCGGCGACGTCAGGGCCGGTCAGCGTCTCGGGGCCGACCAGGTTGATCCGCTCAAGCGGGAGCGCCGCGGCGGACTTCTCGCGGCGCAAGAGTTCGATGGCCGCGATCTCGCCGACGTCGCGCGCGTCGATCATGGCGAGCCCCTTGCTGCCGATCGGCATCGGGTAGATACCGTGGCTAGTCACCACGTCCTTGATGGTGACGTCGTTGTTGATGAAGTAGGCGGGGCGCAGGATGGTCGCGGTCAGGCCAAGCTGCTCGATCATCCGCTCGACGGCGAACTTGCCCGCAAAGTGCGGCACGTTCGCGTAGCGGTCGCTGTGGATCACCGAAAGGTAGACGATCCGCTCGATGCCTGCGTCGCGGGCGAGGTTGAGCGCGATCAGCGCCTGCGTGAATTCGTCGGCAACGACGGCGTTGAGCAGGAATAGCGTCGAGACGCCTGATAACGCGGCGCGCAGCGCGTCGACGTCGAGCAGGTCGCCCTGGACGATGCCGACGCCGGCCGGGAAGTTGGCTTTTGCGGGATCGCGCACGAACGCGCGGACATCGGCGCCGCGCTTCACGAGCTGTTCGACGACTTGGCGGCCGACAGTGCCGGTAGCGCCGGTAACGAGAATGGTCATGATGATGTCTCCATGGTTTAGGTTGGTTGGTTTATTTCAATGTGGCGCAGTGGATTCACAGGGAGAAATCCACCACGGTCTTGCCCACCTGTGGCTGCGTCCGATTACGCTCGATAGCCGCGGGCAGTTCGCCGAAGGACACGACGGCGCCAATCCTGGACTGCAAGCGTCCACGCGCCACATCTTCGGCGATCGCTTGCAGCCGTGCGGCATCCGGCGTGTTCATGAACCAAAGGCCGCGGCGCCCTGCCGGGGTGCTCGCCAGTATGGCCGGCGATGCGGTGCTGACGATGACGCCATCTTCGGCGAGGACGGACCACGAGCGGTTCAGCACCTCGCCTCCGATGTAGTCGAGCACCAGGTCGATATCGCTTGCCGTGGCTTCGAACTGCTCTTTATCGTAGGCAATAACCTGGTTCGCGCCCAGGCCGCGGACATAGTCGGCGTGGCTGCCCAAGGCGGTGGCGTACACCACGGCGCCGGCTTGATGTGCGTATTGCACCGCGAAGCCGCCCAGACCCCCGGCCGCGCCCTGGATCAGGATGCGCTGCCCGGAACCGATGGGGCCGGCGAAGTTCAGGCTTTGCCACGCCGCCACCGACGCGACGGGAAGCGACGCCGCTTCGACGAAGCTCAGCGAGTCCGGCACCGGGCTGAGATTGGCTTCGCTCACCGCCACCAGGTCGGCGTAGGCGCCCAGCCCGCCGAGCGGTCCCATGACGCGATCGCCTTTGCGCAACCGGGTGACGCCCGGGCCTGCCGCTTCGACGACGCCGGCGAGTTCGATGCCCAGGACGGTCGGCAACTGCAGCGGGAAAGCGTCCCGGACATAGCCTTCCCGGACCTTCCAGTCCAGGCCATTGACGCCGGCGGCCTGGACGCGGACCAGCACCTGGCCTGCGCCTGCCGTCGGCGCCGCCACTGACGAAATCCCGACGGCGGCGGGGCCGCCGTACTCGTTGAGCACCAGTGCACGAATGTGGTTCATAAGAAACTCCTTTAGGGTGTGGGTTGCGTATGACCCAACAATAAAGGGTTTCATATTCAAAACAAAGACTCTAAAATATAGACAACTTGTATTGAAAATGAGACATCATGAATTTAAACGCCCTAGAGGATTTTCAGCTGGTGGCGGCTCACGGCGGCTTCGGCAAAGCCAGCCGCGCCAGCGGCCGGTCTAAGGCAACCCTGTCGCGCCGTGTCGCCGATCTCGAAGAAGCGCTGGGCATTAGGCTTATCGAGCGGGGTACGCAGCGCCTGGAGTTGACCGAAGCCGGCCACCTGTTGCTGAGCAGAACGGAGGGGCCGATGCGCGAGGTTGTTGAAGCGGTGGCGGCGGCACGGGACGGCCTCGGGACGCCGCGGGGCCGTCTGCGCCTCGCGGCACCGCTCCTGTTTTCGCAGTTGGCGCTGGGGCGGCTTGCCGCTGAGTTCCTGGTGCTCTATCCCGACGTCCAGCTCGACGCCGTGGCGGAGGATCGTCTCGTCAATCTCGTGGAAGAACATTTCGATGTCGCCATCCGCATCAATCCGGGCAAGGACAGCACATTGGTCGGCAGGTGCTTTGCCAGGGACAGGCTGGTCCTTGCCGCCGCGCCATCCGTTCAGATGCCGACGGGGCGACGCGACAAGCCTTTCCAGGTTCCGGCGGTCGTCATGCCTTCCTATCGCGACGGCGATATTTGGTCGGTCCGCAACGGTCAGTTCACCGTCGAACCACAACCTGTTCTGCGTTTGTCTTCGCTCCTGATGGTGCGGGATGCCATTGCCGCCGGCGCCGGGGCGGCGATGCTGCCGCAGTCCATTATCGGGAGCCTGCTGGAAAAGGGCGAACTGGTGATGTGGGGGATTGCCGGCGACGAAGTCGAGCTATGGGTTCTGCACACGTCGCGCCGTTTGCAGAGCGCCAAAGTCCGGGCCTTCGTGGAGTTCATGTGCAACCAGTATCCCCATGGATCCTTTACCCTGCCCATGGGGGATAATGGTTTGCGCCAACCGCTCTAATAGTCTGCGCTCGGGCGTAACCGAAAGCGCCTGTACCAGGCATCCAACCGCGGATGATCTTCGCCGAAGGGAAGGCTGAACCTCTCGCGCGCCGTTTGAAAAATCGGGAAGACGGTGAAGTCGGCAATCGTCGGTTCATCGCCGGCGAGGAATGCCTTCCCGCCAATTTCTTTCTCCAGGATATCGAGAAGTTCCGATAAGTAGCGGGAGATGCGATCGGCCGTCTCCTGCGACGGGGCCGGCTCCTTTGCCGGGAAGGCGTTGGTCTGGTTCCAGAGCCACAACTGGCCCCGGGCGACCAGATCGCTGCCCAGCCTTTCAAGCGAGCGCACGCGTGCCCGTGAGAGGGGGTCGGAACCTATCATCGGCCTGTCCGGAAAGCGTTCCTCCAGGTATTCGACGATCGCCGCCGAATCAGTGATCGCAAGGCCGGTATCGGTTACCAGGGTCGGGGCCCTGCCCGACGGATTGATGCCCAGGTAGCGAACGGAGCGATGCTCGCCGTTCGCGTAATCGAGTTCGTAGCGTGGGATGTCGATCCCTTTCTCCGCGAGATAGATGATGACGCGCCGCGGGTTTGTGCCCATGCGAAATTGATACAGCAACATTGTTCCAACCTCTTGTTTGTAGCTTGATGTCAACGCCGACAGAATTGCGATCCTTTACGGCAACGTAACACGGCCTCCCAACGTATCGCGCGTTGTTGCCCGGGATTATCCGCGGTAACGGGATCATGTTTAACGTGCCGCTTAGCCGGTAGCATTGTCCGCTGATTGGCACAACGGGGGCGGCAATGGATCCAGCATGACAGGGCCAGCCGCATCTCGTCGTCGCCAAAGGTGCCAAAGGGCCGGTTACGCTTCGGCGGCCTGCCGCCTGATTCATTGCGACGCGCCACTTGAGGCCAGGCAGCATAAGCGTTGCCTCAGCTCATCCACCAGAGGCGGTCGCGGCGCAAATCAAAGGGGAAATGGCCGCAAGTATTTCAGTGCCATCCGTTCGCCGCTTCGAGTTCTGGTGCGCGACAGTAAGTGGGTGGTAAGCCGGTAAGCCATAACATACCTTGCCGCCTTACCGTGCCTGTAAAGGGAACCGGGTGGAAAAGAACGATCTTAACCTGGGAGTCATTATGTACCATGAGAATATTTTGGATGATTTGTTGATATGGATTGAAAGCAATCTTGAGGCGCCGCTGAATGTGGGGATACTCTCCGCCAAGTCCGGCTACAGCAAATGGTATTTACAGCGATTGTTCAAAAAGCTCACCGGGTATTCCCTTGCCGCCTACACCCGCAAAAGAAGGTTGACCCGTGCGGCCGAGGAGTTGCGCCAGTCGGCAATCACCATCAAGGACATCGCCCATAAATACCAATTCGACGATCATTCGGCCCTGACCCGGGCGTTTAAAAAAAATTTCCATATCACGCCTTCGGCGTACCGGCGTTTACCCGTGCGCACGGATGATGGTTTACAGCCGGTCCTCACATTAAAAAACAGCCCGCGCCCAGGCCCCGGTTATCGCCTTTAAATTACCTATTGGCCCGCCAGTAACGGGAGGGCGGGCCCTGCGCGGTTCATCTCGCCCTGGCCGTCCGTAATGACGTGACGTCGCGAATGGGCGGCGCGCCGAACATGCGCCGGTACTCGCGGTTGAACTGCGTGACGCTTTCGTAGCCGACCCGGATCGCCGCGGTGCCGGCATCGATATTTTCTCCCAGGAGAATGCGCCGGGCTTCATGCAGCCGCAGATGCTTTTGATATTGCAAGGGACTCATCGCGGTCATGGCCCGGAAGTGATGGTGCAGCGTGGAGACGCCCATGGCGGCCAGTTCCGCCAGGTTCTCGACGCGCAGTGGTTGCGTATAGTTTTCCCGCAGCCAGGCGATCGCCTTGGCGGTTCGTTGACTTTGCGTACCGAGTAAGACGGTTTCCCGAAAACGCGTCCCCGCCGAACTGGTGAGGATGCGATAGATGATCTCCCGCTGGATAAGCGCACCCAGATGGGGAAGATCCCGAGGCTTGTCGAGCAGATCGACCAGACGCGTCACGGCATTGAAAAGCTCAGGGGTGGCGGGACCGGTTGCCATGGCCGTTCCCGCCACAGGCGCGTTCGATGCGTGCGTATCCACGTCGGCGATGATTTGCCGCGCCGCCTGAAGATCCAGCCTCATCAGCAACGAGACATAGGGGACCGCGGGGCTGGCCTCCAGCACCTCGGTCACGGTAGGAAGATTGACCGCGGTCAGCAGGAAGCGGGACTCGTCATAGAGGTAGGTGGTATTGCCGAGCTGAACGCGCTTCCTGCCGCGAATAATCATGGAAAGGCTCGGCTCATAGAGATAGGACGTCGGCGGTCTCGGCTCCCTGACCTGTGCAAAGCTCAGGCCGGGCAGAGTCGTGGCGCGTTCCTCGCCGTCCCCGACAAAGGCCGTGATCCGGCGTGCAAGCCCGGCACGGATGTGTTCGGTTTCATTGCGCAGGCGGCGATCCGCTTCGTCAGGTTCAAAAATCATGGCGGCCTTCCTGATGCGATGGTGTAGGACGTCAGTATACTCAATCGTGGTGGTTGATTGATTGATTAATTTCCGGCAAGGGAATGGCTCAGCCGCTGAATTCGCTATCGCGATCCGATCCTGTCTGTGTAATATGCACAGAATAGGCATCGGGCTATATCAACGGGAAAAAGAGTGCGGGATAAACAAATTTCTGAACAGCTCCGGGCGTTGCACGGGGCGCTGCTGGGGATCGTGAGCGTGATGAACCGTCCGCAGAACGATGAAGCCATGGTACGGGAGGCCGGCATTGCGCTCGATCGGGCCTTGTTTCCACTGCTCGTATTGATAGAGCGTCTCGGACCCATCGGCGTGGTGGGCCTTGCCGATCGCGTCGGGCGCGACCACACCACGGTCAGCCGCCAGGTTGCCAAGCTTGAGAGCCTGGGTTTGGTGACGCGTCGGCCCGGGATGATCGATCGCCGCCTGCGGGAAGCGGAGGTAACGCCGAAGGGACAATTAATGACCGATGCCGTGGATGCCGCGCGGGAGCGGAGGGGACGGGCGATTTTTTCGCATTGGGACCCGGCGGAATTTGACGAACTGGTGCGGCTGGCGTGCCGGTTTGCGCACGATCTTGAACGCTCTGCGTCCGACAATCAGGCCGATGCATAGCGCGCGGGTTATCTTCTAAGGCATCGGCATTACCGGGCAATAAAGGGTAGGCATCGTATTTTGCCGCTGAGCGGCGGTACCCGGCGGGGGTATTTTTGACATTAAGCAGCGGATTCGCGGCGGGCAAATACGACCTAATCATGGCCGGTTTATCAGATATTGAATCAGTGGAGATGATCATGTTATCCGTTGGCGAAGACAACATCGCATGCACCCACGCTGTTTTAACAGTCATACAGGTTAATGACTGCACCAGTGCCTATCATCCATCGTAATGAGCGTTTTATGTATAAAACAAAGCCATTTCCCTTTATCGCCCTGTCCCTGCTTGCCATCACCCTAAGCGCCCAGGCTGCCGACGCAGCGCCGGATGCCTATCGCGCCGACGTCGATCGCGCCATCCTGCCGATGATGAAAAAGCACCAGATTCCCGGCATGGCCGTGGCCCTTACGGTGGACGGCAGGCACTATTTCTATAACTACGGGCTGGCGCAACGGGCACCGGCAAAAAAAGTGACGTCCGATACCCTGTTTGAGCTCGGGTCGGTGAGTAAAACGTTTAACGTGGCGCTGGCCGCCTATGCCGCACAGCACAATAAATTGGCCTTATCCGACAAGGTCGGGCAATACCTGCCCGTCTTGCGGGATACCCCTTTCGGCAACCTGACGCTTATCAATTTGGCCACCCATACCAGCGGCGGGCTGCCGCTGCAGGTTCCCGATGCCGTAACCAGCGAGGCGCAGCTGATGGACTACCTGCGCGCCTGGCGTTCCGCGCAGGGCGCCGGGCAGGGGCGCTCTTATTCCAATATCAGTATCGGCGTCCTGGGACTTATTTCCGCCCGGGCGATGGGAGGAACCTATGTTAATCTGCTGCGGGACGTCATCCTGCCGGGGCTGGACATGCGCCATACCTGGATTACCGTGCCGGAACAGGAGATGAAAAACTATGCCTGGGGGTATGATAAGCAGAATAAGCCGGTACGCGTCACTCCCGGCCTGCTGGGCGAAGAGGCCTATGGCGTAAAATCCACCGCCGCCGATATGATCCGCTTTGTCGACGCCAATATGCTGGGCAATGGCGAGGGATCGCCTGTGCAGCAAGCCGTGACCGCAACCCATCGCGGCTATTTCTCAACCACGAAATACACCCAGGATATGATTTGGGAGCAATACCCCTGGCCGGTGGCGCTGCAGACGGTTATCGACGGGAATGCGGATGATATGACGTATGCTATCCAGCCGGTAACAATCCATACCCCTCCCACGCCGCCCAATCAGGCCGTTTTCCTGAATAAAACCGGCGCCACCAACGGCTTTGGCGCCTATGTGGCCTTTATCCCCGAGAAAAAAATGGGCATCGTGATGCTGGCCAACCGCAACTATCCGAATGCTGAGCGCGCCCAGGCGGCATGGCGGATCTTTAACGACATAGCCGGGCAGGACGCCCTGGCGCGCTAAACCCGCGCGCCAAGCGAGGGGATCGGCAGCTTGATAAAGTCGACGAACGCCCTGAGCGCCGCCGGCATATGGGGCTTGTTGGGATAATAGAGATAAAAGCCCGGAAAGGGTTTGCACCATTCTTCCAATACATGGATCAGCTCCCCGCGGTCAATATAGGGCGCAACAAAGCTTTCGGGCAGGAACGCGAGGCCGGCGCCTTGCAGCGCCGCCGCAAGGAGCAGATCCGTGTCGTTGGCGGTAATGGCGCTGTCGACGTCGACGGCCAGGGAGCCGTCCGGACCCTGGAAGCTCCAGCGGTACAGCGCGCCGGTCTCGTGCCAGCGGTAGGTGACGCACCGGTGATCGCGCAGCTCCCGTGGCGCCAGGGGCGCCGTTCGGCCAGCGAAATAGGCGGGTGACCCGACGACCGCCATCTTCAGGTCCGGCGTCAGTCTGACCGCCACCATATCCTGCTGCACCAGCTCCCCCGAACGGATCCCCGCGTCAAACCCCCTGGCCACGACATCGGTAAGGCTGTCATCAATCACCAGGTCAAGCCATACGTCAGGATAAAGCGCCTGGAACGCCGCCAGGACAGGCGTCACCACCAGGCGGGCGGCAATACGCGGCAGGTTCACGCGCACCACGCCGCGCGGCTGCAGCTGGCAGGCGCCGACGTCCCTGACGGCCCCCTCCATATCGGCGACCGCGGGGCGCAGGCGATTGGCCAGGTCGCTGCCGGCTTGGGTTGGCGCCACGCTGCGGGTAGTGCGGTTAAGCAACCTGGCGCCCAGGCGCTCCTCAAGCGAGCGGATGGTGTGGCTGAGGGCGGAGGGCGACAGGCCCAGCCGCCGGGCGGCGCGACGGAAGCTTCTTTCTTCCGCGACGGCCATAAAAGCCAGCAGCTCGGCGAATTCCGCGCCTTTCATACAGTTGCCTCACATTCAACAGATTGTGCCGATTATAGCGCATTATCATGCACTATCCAGGATGCGATACTGTGCGGACCCTAACCTCAAGGGCCTCTGCCGGGCGGATGATCGCGCGGGACGCCCTTTCCGCCAAGATGCAACGGAGTACGTGATGACAAAAACCATGAGACGTTGGGAGATGGACGCCATAGGCCGGGACCGGCTGGCGCTGCGTGAGGTGCCGATTCCGGCGCCGGGGCGGGGCGAAGTCCTGGTGAAGGTGGCCGCCGTCTCGCTCAATTATCGCGACAAGATGGTAACCGAAAGCGGCCGGGGTTTACCCATCGCGTTTCCCTTCACCCCCGGTTCCGATCTCGCGGGAACGGTGATCGCCGCGGGCGCGGATGCCGCCCGCTTCAGCACCGGCGAGCGCGTCATCTCGACCTTCACGCCCGGCTGGATCGACGGCGTCCGGCGCGGTGACGCCCGTACGCCGTCCTATCGTACCCTGGGCGGTTTTTATCCCGGCGTGCTGGCGGACTATGTGGCGTTCCCGGAAGACTGGTTCGTGCGGGCGCCGCATACGCTGGACGATGCGCAAGCCAGTACATTGCCCTGCGCCGGGCTTACCGCCTGGTTCGCGCTTGTCGAGCGCGGCCGCCTGCGCGCCGGCGAGACGGTGCTGATAGAGGGAACGGGCGGCGTTGCGCTGTTCGGCCTGCAGATCGCCAAGGCGCATGGGGCCGAAGCCATTGTCTCCGCCAGTGCCGACAAGCTGGGGCGCGCCATGGCGCTGGGCGCGGATCATGGCATCGATCGCCGGCACGCAGATTGGGTGGACGCGGTACTGCGCATCACCGGCGACCGCGGTGCCGATCATATTCTCGAGCTGGTCGGCGGACCGCACCTCGGCAAGGCCGTGCAGACGGCGGCTGTCGGCGGGCGCATCTATCAGATTGGCGCGCTGGAGGGGTTCGAGGTGTCGGCTCAGGCCATGCCGCTGATGCTTAAGGATGTCAGCATCCAGGGTATAGGCACCGGCCATCGCCGCGCGCTGGAGGATCTGGTCCGGGCCGTCGACCGGACGGGCCTGAAACCGGTGATCGATACCCGCTATCCGCTGGCTGATCTTGCCGCGGCGCTCGATCATCTCGACCGCGGCGCTTTCGGCAAGATCGTTATGGAAATGTAGCGCCCGGCCAACGGCGCCAGCTTGCGGAAAGCCTTCGCCGCAATATCCCCAGGCGTGCTGGCGCGTCTTTGCGCGGGCGCTGCGCAATAGCGCCGACAAATTGTCTGCCGCCTAGCGTTGGCCTGGCTCCCAATCCGGGCTGTAGCCGCCCAGCTGCGGGTGATACATCTCGTCGCCGTCATGCTGGGTAAACTCGACGTTGAGCCGATCCGCGCGCAGTCCCAGTATTTCGACACAGTGCGCGCAAAGCGCCTTGGCCACCGCCATGCGCTGGTCGGCCGACCGGCCTTTGCGGATGTCCAGCATCAGCACCGAAACCGGCTCCGGCGCGCTATCGGCCGCCGTAATACGCCAGACGCCGCCTGCGCCCAATTCCCGGATGGCGATGCTGATACGCCGGATATCGACGGACATCATCTCGGCATAGGTGGCGCTGAGTTTGGCGGCCAGGCGCTGCTTATCCGGCGTGGCATAATGGCCGTTTACATCAAGTTGCAGATAAGGCATGGGCTCTCTCCTTCACAGTGAAACACGCGGGCAGGGGCAAACAGTGTAGCGCCGGATAGCTGCCAGGGCTATAATAGATGATGCTGATAATGTATATGCCATAGTGGGAGTTGCCATGCCGCGGGTATCAAGAGCCGAAACCGAACGCAACCGCGTCGCCATTGTAGACGCCTCGTCACGTTTGTTCCGTGAACAGGGCCTGCGCGTCAGCGTCGCCGATCTGATGGGCGCGGTGGGCTTGACGCATGGCGGGTTCTACGGGCATTTTGCGTCGAAGGATGAACTGGCCGCCATTGCCTGCGCCAAGGCCTTCGGGGATTCGGTTGAGCGCTGGCATGCGCGCATGGACGGGACCGGGGACCCCGCCGCGGCGCACGCCGCGCTGATTGAGGCATATCTCGCGCCGCAGAACCTGACGGCGGTGGCAACGGGGTGTCCGCTGGCCGCCTTGGCCACCGATGTCGCCCGTGAGCCGCAAGACAAGCCCGTGCGCCTGGCGTTTCTCCAGGGGCTGGAAAAACTGATTGCCCTGCTTGCCGATGGGCGGGAAGAGGGCGATGCCGGCGCTGCGCGGGAAGCCGCACTGGCTGAGATGGCCACCCTGGTCGGGGCGCTGGTGCTGGCCCGGGCCACAAAAGGGCAGGCGCTCTCGGATGAGATTATGGCGAGCGCCAGGCGCCATCTGCTCGCCGGCGAAGCCCAAAACATACCGGCTTCTTCCTGATCACCGGCCGAAAACCGCCGTGCCGGTCAGGAAAAATAGCGTGGGTGGTCGAGATCGGCAATCAGTCCAGGCTGCTCCGGCCGCCAGCCCAGCTGTTCGCGGGTCTGCCGGCTCAGGGCCGGGCTGTTAAGCGCGGCGAAGTGCGCGAACCAACCGAAGTGTGCGGCGGCTTCACCGGCGGTCTTGGCGACGACCGGCAGGCCCAGGCGGCGGCCGATAACCTCGGCGATCGCGCGAAACGGCACCCCTTCTTCTGCGACGGCATGATAGCGGGCGCCCGCAGCGCCTTGTTCAAGCACCAGCCGGAACAAACGCGCCGCGTCGAGCCGGTGCACGGCGGGCCAAAGATTAAGGCCCTCGTCCACATACGCTGAAACGCCCCGTTCGCGCGCGATGCCGATCAGCAGCGGCACAAAGCCATGATCGCCCTCACCATGGACCGAAGGCGGCAGGCGTACCAGCGAGACGCGCACGCCCTGCGCCGCCAGCGCGGCCACCGCATCATCCGAGGCGACCCTGGGTATCGCGTCGGGGCCGGCCGCCGGGACATCGTCCTCGGTGGCGCTACGGCCGAGCGACATCAGCCCGGTGGCGGAGGTGACCACCAGGGGGCGGCCGCTGCCGGAGACCGCGGCGCCGAGCGCCTCGATGGCGCGCCGGTCTATCGCGCAATTTTCCTTCATTTTGGTGAAGTCGTGGATAAAGGCGGTATGAATGACGCCGTCGGACAGGGACGCCCCGGCGCGCAGGCTGTCCAGATCTTCCAGGCTGCCGCGATGCGCCTGGGCGCCGGCGGCGATAAGCGACCCGGCGGAGGCCTCCGAACGGGCGAGACCGAGCACCTGATGGCCGGCGGCGATCAGTTCCCTGACAATGGCGGAGCCGATAAACCCCGTAGCGCCGGTAACAAAGACACGCATGATAGCTTCTCCAGAAAGGTATGGGCGAAGAGCTACTATCGGCTTACCGGCCGTAGGGGTAAAGTAGTGACGTTATACGGGTATATCGACTAACAGGTTCAATGACCCTGAACGGGCTTTCAGGGCCGCAATACGATGCGCGCGCCGTCGTTATCAGCGGCCCAGGCCCGCGCGACCTCCGCCAGCGGCATGGATTGCGCCGCGATGGTAAAACCGGCCCCCGGGGCCGCCGCCAGCACGCCCTGGATGGCCGCCAGCATGCGCGGAAACGGCACGCTGCCGATGCCGCTGCCCATCAACTGCAACGCGGACGACCGCAGCGCCGCCCCAGGCAGGGTGATATCGGCCCCGCTTAACGAGCCGATTTGCACAAAACGAATCGGCACGCCCTCCGGACCGGCCTTGGCGGCGGCTATAGCCAGCGTTTGCGCGCTAACCCCCCATAAATAATCCAGCACGATATCGACGCCCTGGCGAAATTCGTGCGTAAAGGCCTGCTCCTGGGCGTTCAAATCCTGGACCAGCGGAATCGTCACGTCGGCGCCAAGACGGCGGAGATCGCCGAACGATGCGGTCCGGCGTCCCGTCGCAATGATTTTCCCGGCGCCGAGATGCCGGGCAATCTGGATTGCCAGGCGGCCGGACGTGCCGGCGGCGCCGTTAATCAGCACCGTTTCACCCCCGCGCAGCCGGGCGCGTTCCACCAGGGCCGCCCATGACGACATGCCCGGTATGGCCATGGCGGCGGCGGAAACCTCGTCCAGGTCGTCCGGCAGGGCGATGCAATGGCCCGCGTCCACCAGGCATTGCTCGGCCATGGCGCCGTAAGGCTGCTCCGGCAACAGAAAATAGACGCGCCGGCCGTCTTGCGTGATGCCGGTGCCATCGATGCCGGGAATAAACGGCAGCGCGCTGTCGGCGCTGTAATGCGCGCCCGACGCGCGATTCCTGGTGATGTGGCTCAGCGACGACGCGCTGACGCGGATCAGGCTTTTGCCCGGCGCGGGCGCTGGTTCACTGAAGTCTCCGTAGACGGGGGGCTGGCCCGCCGTTGTTACGATCGCTGCTTTCATTCCGTTTCACCCCTGGGCGCGAATCCGGCCATCCCCGATGGCAACCGGGTTCAAATGGATAATATGTGTATTATGCACATACATGGCCGCCAGGAAAAGCCGCACGGAAGAATAAATCGTCACGGCAACAGACGCCCGCGCATCGTCCTGTAACCCCAAGACGGGGGCAGCGGCCACGAAAACGCGGCGCGGGCGCGCCTGGCTACTGCTGCCGGATCCTGCGGTGCATCAGATAATATTTGCCGTGCTCGGAAACACCGGATGAGATAATCGTCCAGCCGTGACGCAGATAGAATTGCTGCGCGCCCACATTCTCCTGCAGGCATTTAAGCGCCATGGTGCCGCGGCAGAGCGGATAGCACGCCGTCAGCAGCGCGGTGGCTACCCCGCGGCGCTGCCAGGCAGGATCGACAAACAAATTATGCAAAAAGCTGTCCGGCAGCCAAAGCGAGGCAAAACCGGCAATATGGCCCTGTATTTCGGCGACGATGATCTTTTCATCGAACGTGGCGCCGTCAAAATCCTCCAGCCGCCACTGCCGGTTATCAAGCCAGGTCCAGCCGGCCTTGCGTGCCGACAGATAGAGAGTACGCAGAAAAGGACGATCCGCTTCCCGGTAATCCCTGACAACCACATCCTCTTTTTTCATCTGAAACCTTAGTTAACTTATTGATTTGTTACCTTCTCAGTATCAAGTTTAACTTATAGATGGAATAAATAATATTGTGCTTATTATTTCCAGGCGGTATAGGATGCGGTGCCGGCGCGGTGCGGTCCGCCGGCAGGCGATCGCGATTATTATCCGGTCGCATCTAGCTGAAGCTTAAACTAGATTAATATAAACGCGGGATGCCGCTGAGGATAAACCGTCTTAAACACCGGTATGAGGGTAGCGCAAGCCCTGGGCGGCAGTCATTAGCGCCGCAATGATTGATAAAACTGTTAGAGGTTGCATCCATAGCCTGCCTCTTATATTATCCAAAATCCCACCGGTATTACATGTTGAAACTGCTCTTTATTACCCCTTATGGATAATAAATGATGAGTGTTAGTTAATATGGCAGGC
Organism: Sodalis sp. C49; assembly: GCF_046352915.1. Taxonomy (NCBI): domain Bacteria; kingdom Pseudomonadati; phylum Pseudomonadota; class Gammaproteobacteria; order Enterobacterales; family Bruguierivoracaceae; genus Sodalis; species Sodalis sp. C49. Next base: position 5,136,366 of record NZ_CP163303.1, read on the forward strand.
ATATTTTATGGAAAAACCCTTAGAGAATAATCAAGATTTCTTTATCCAAACGATGAAAATAGAAATCAAACTTTATCTTCAGCAGATATTCAAGAACGCCAACGCGTTCTGTTTTGCCTACTTTATGATGAATAAAAGCGATAACTTCCCAGCCTATATAATATCCGACTACCCCAGCGGCTGGCTGAATCAATACCGCAGTTACGGTTATCAAAAAATCGACCCGGTGATGCTCATCGCCTGCCGGAAATTCACCCCTTTTTTTTGGCCTGATAATCCGTCGATAATACAAGAGCATAGCTTTTTCAGGCTGTCAAAATATTACCGGCTTGACAGCGGCTACACTTTTACGTTGCATGATTGCGATAACAACCTGGCTACATTAAGCATCAGCAACCGCCAGGGAAAGGAGGACTTTTATCATTTTATTGAGCAAAACAAAGAAAGACTGCAGATGCTGCTGATTAGCACTCATGATAAGGTATTGAACTTTATGCAAAATACGTTGCCCAACGCCACGTCCCATGGCGAGAGATCACACGTCCAGGCGCTGTCTCCCCGGGAAAAAGAAGTATTATTCTGGGCCAGTGTCGGAAAAACCTATGGCGAGGTCGCGACCATCCTGGCAATACGCGAGGGAACGGTAAAATTTCATATCAGAAATATTATTGATAAGCTAGGCGTTACGAATGCAAAACATGCCATCAGCCGGGCCACGGAACTTAAATTATTTGGTTAACTATCCATTTATCATTTCGCGCAACGTGATCACAACCCTGTCCATCTGTGGGAGTTTTATTATGCTGTCGGCTTAAAATGGACAGCGTTGCCAATATATTTGCAATCATTTATATAGTGTTTAAGATGCAGGCGTTGCCGCGAGAAATTTGATGCTATCATTGCCCGGTGATTCTTCTGGCTGTTGAAGGTAGGCATGATTAGATTCTGTCTTTTTAATTTATTAGCTTTGTTTTCATTAACGGCATATTCCTCTGAGCATCTCCATAAAATAATTTTAATCGATCTCATGAATAATAAGCCAATGTTTTGTCATGCTGAGCCCCGTTGGCGCTTTTCCCCGCCGATAAAAGACGATCCCTGGCTGGCCGGGCGGTTAAGCGCGCTGGCCGAGGCGGGATTTGCCCGCCTGGAGGGGGCCGGGGACAGTGCGCAGTGGTGGTTGACGCCCACCGGCGCCACGGGTGCGCAATTCTGCGGGGACGTTTGTTACGGCCGGATGTTGGTCAGTCCCCAGCGGCCCTGCTCATAGCCTTATTATTAAGTCTGCTGATAATTGTGTTTATGAGATCGACGCCGGCGGAGGGACCAGGCTCCGCCAGCAAACTCACCATTGATCTTTTCTCCCGCCCGCCGGATAATCATGCCACTTGACTCGGGGTGTCCGCCGCTGTGCGCCGGACTGAGATTTTACCCGTATGACCTGATCTGGATAATGCCAGCGTAGGGAAGTCACGGCCTGTTGTCCCGCCGGGTCCGTCTTCCTCAGCGCCGGCTGGGAGCGCTATGATTACCGAACCTGCCGAACTGCCCGGCTTAGCCGCCGCGTCTTCCCTTACCCTGCTGCGCCAGCGCAAGCCATTAGTCCATTGTATGACCAATGACGTGGTACAGGCGTTTACCGCCAATGCGCTCCTGGCCGTCGGCGCCGCCCCGGCCATGGTGATCGAACCCCGTGAGGCGGTTCAGTTCGCCGCCATGGCCGATGCGCTGCTGGTGAATATCGGCACGCTGACCGCGCCGCGGGCCGAGGCGATGATGGCCGCCATTACGTCGGCCAATCAGGCCGGCACGCCATGGGTGCTGGATCCGGTGGCCGTGGGCGCATTAACCTTCCGTACTGAATTTGCCCGGGGCATATTGACGTTAAAACCCGCCGCCATTCGCGCCAATGCCTCGGAAATCTTGGCGCTGGCCGGGCAGCCGGCCCTGGGCCGCGGCGTGGACAGCGCCGACGACTCCCGCCACGCCCTGCCTTTTGCCCGCCGGCTGGCCGCGGACTATGGCACCCTGGTCGCGGTTACCGGCCGGGTGGATTTTATCACCGACGGCGATCGGGTCTGGTCCGTAACCGACGGCGACGCCATGATGACGCGCGTCACCGGTACCGGCTGCGCCTTATCGGCCGTGGCGGCGGCGTTTTGCGCCCTGCCGGGCGATCGGTTGCAGCATCTGGCCGCCGCCTGCAGGATCATGGCGCGGGCCGGGCGGTTAACCGCCCGGGACGCGGCGGGTCCGGGCAGCTTTGCCGTCGGCTTCCTCGACCGGCTGTACGGCCTGCAGGAGGAGGATATACAATGAAGCGCTGCCATAACCTGCTCAGTATCGCCGGCACCGATCCCAGCGGCGGCGCCGGTATCCAGGCTGATTTAAAAACCTTCTCGGCGCTTGGCGCCTATGGCGCCACGGTCATCACCGCGCTCGTGGCGCAAAATACCCGCGGCGTGCAGTCCATCTATCCTATCAGCGCTGAATTCGTCGCCGCCCAGCTGGATTCCGTGCTCGGGGACCTGCGTATCGACAGCGCCAAAATCGGCATGCTCGGGCAGGCGGACATCGTGCGGACGGTGGCGGCAAAACTGCGGCAATATCCCATACCCTATGTGGTGCTCGATACCGTGATGGTGGCGAAAAGCGGCGATTTCCTGCTGTCGCCGGATGCCGTGAGCGCCGTGCGGGATGTCTTATTGCCGCTGGCGTCCATCATCACCCCTAATTTGCCGGAAGCGGCGGCGCTGCTGGGCTGCCGCGCCGCCGCCAGCGAGGAGGAAATGCGCCGGCAGGGCCGGGAACTCCTGGCCTACGGCTGCCAGGCGGTGGTGATGAAGGGCGGCCACCTGCATGGCGACTCCAGTCCCGACTGGCTTATCACCGCCACGGACGAACGGCGTTTCGACGCCGTCAGGGTGAACACCCGGCATACCCATGGCACCGGTTGCACGCTCTCCGCCGCGCTGGCGGCCCTGCGTCCGCTGCATGACGACTGGGCGCAAACGCTCGCGGCGGCCAAAGCCTGGCTGCAGCAGGCGCTGCTGCATGCGGATGATCTACAGGTCGGGCAGGGGATCGGGCCGGTCCATCATTTCCACCAGTGGTGGTGACATTCCGGTGAGAATGCCCTGGGCAAAGTTAAGCAGCGAGCGGGCGTCGTGCAGATGTCGGGCGTCGAAGGCGTTGAGCAAATAACTGTTCTCGCCGCGGTGCGGGCGGATGCGCAATGACGGCAGGGGAGTGCCGCCCCGGTATTCCGGTACCGCCGTATAGATATACCCCGGCTGCATCTGGTTGTCTTCATCGCGCCATAATAATTGCAGCGCCGGATAAGGGCCGAGACAGCGGCCGATAAAGACATTCCCGGCCCAGAAACCTTCGTACTCGCCGTCTTTTTGCAGTCGTTTTTCGCTGAACACCGGCGCGTTGATCAAGCCTGATAGCGTGTCGGGCGTTAACGTCTGCAGCAGCTGATGCCACAGCGGATTGCCGTTTTCCAACTGCCAGCAGGCCATGCCGATATAGTCGTTAAGCGCCTGCCAGTCCTGCTCCAGCATGCGCTTGACCGGCTTATCGGTCATATTGCGAAACTGCATCAGCGGGCTGACCATATCGCCCAGCGTATTGTAGGTAATCAGCGTCATGGTGCGCGGATTGCGGCGCAGCGACAGCCAAAGGATTAATTTCGGGATGCGGAACTCAATGGATTGCACGCTGAGCCGGTACTGGTTCTCTTTGGTCAACACAAAACCGTTGGAGGTGCCGCGCTTTTCGCGGTAGTTATGGATAACCACCACGCTGTGGGGCCCCATCCAGCCGGTAATATAATGTTCTTTGTCACTCTGGGTGACTTTCATATCCTCGACCATGCCGCACAGGCTTTTTTCCGTCAGCGTCTCCAGGGGATGGGCTTCCCCGGCGCTGTAGTAAAGCGTTTGCGGCGCGGGCAGGGCGGGTGAAAATGCTTGCATGATAACTTCCTGAAACAGCTACATAGCCTATAGATTACCCTAAGTTGTTATACAAATTCTTGCGCGTGTCGTCCCGGACTGTCGAAAATGTGCGTAAGATCAAATCACTGGCGGCGACATGGCCGGTTCCCCTAGGCCAGCAGCGGACAAAGGGGCGGCAGACGGCATGCCAGCGCCGCCGGTAAGATGGTAATCAGGAATTTTTTTCCCTTCAGCGGCTCACCGTCGAGGTTGAAGGTGACCTCATGCGGCGCCTCGATTTCAAGCCAGGGCAGAGAAGCGGCGATGACATGGGGGTTTTGCTCATCGCTGGTCAGGCTGTTGAGGAGGATCGGCAGCAGCGCCTCCGAGGCGAAAACGCGCAGCTGCAGCAGGCCGTCGTTGATCAGCGCGTCCGGGCAAAGCGCCTGCCCGCCGCCGGCCTGGCGGCCGTTGCCGATACCGATAACCAGCGCCTCGCCCGCCCAGTTAAAGCCCGGGCCGCGGATTGCGCAGCTGTCGGCTTTCAGGGTATCCATGCGCAGCAGGCCATGGATAAAATAGGATGCGCCGCCCAGGGCGGATTTCAGCTTGGCCGGCGTCTCGGCGGTGATGCGGGTGCCGAAGCCGCCGGTGGCCATATTGATGAAATAACGATCGTGATTAACCTGGGCGATGTCGATATCCACCGCCTTGCCGTTAATGGCCAGCATCAGCGCTTTATCCAGCTCCTGGGGAATGGCGCAGCTGAGGGCAAAATCGTTGGCGGTGCCCAGCGGCAGGATACCCAGGCAAGGGCGGCGCGCCGCCGGCAGCAGCGCCAGGGCGCTGGCGATTTCGTTAATGGTGCCGTCGCCGCCGCCGGCGATGACCGTGTCCACCCGCAGGCGAACGGCTTCCTCGACGTAGCGCTGCGCGTCTCCATGCTCCCAGGTAACGCGCACGTGCAGCGGAAAACCGGCTTCGCGTTGCTGCTCCACCGCCAGTCTGAGCTCTTCGTTACCCGCGCTTTTGCCGTTCACGATAAGCAGTGAGGCGGGAGTGGTTGCCATGGCTGATTGCATCAATGCCTTTCCTTGAAGTAGGGGTTTTCATACAGAAATGATAATGCGTCATGAAGGGGCTTTTCGCCAAATAAAAAGCCAGCTCAAGGGAGGATGAGCTGGCGAAAGAGGTGGTTCCTGGTGAGGCTGGGTCATTGTTTTGCATTTTGATTCAGCAAGCGCATTATACGCTTTGCCCCCGGTACGTATTGTGACCCAATTCTAATTTCCGGATGACCAATGCTGAATTTCTCTGAACGATCAGCCCGCGGTGGTGTCCGCCGCCGCGACGCTGCCGTGCGGATTACGCGTGGTGGTGCCCGGCAGGTTTCGCAACAATATGGCGAAGCGCACGTCGATAGCCTCCGGGATCGGCAGGTAGACCCTATGGCCGTTGCCCGGCGCCACGTCGGCGTCGGCGCCTTTGCCGGTGACGATGCGTTCCAGGGTAAAGCTGATATTGCCTTGTGGGGTCATCAGTTCCACGCTGTCGCCGCGGGAGAATTTGTTTTTCACGTCCACTTCGGCCAGCCCGTCGCGCCGGGCGCCGGTAAATTCGCCGACGAACTGCTGGCGGTCTGAAACAGAATAACCGTAATCGTAATTCTGCTGATCCTCATGGACATGGCGGCGCAGGAAGCCTTCGGTATAACCCCGGTGCGCCAGGCCCTCAAGCGTTTTGAGCAGGGAGACGTCAAACGGCTTGCCGGCTACGGCGTCGTCAATCGCCCGGCGATAGACCTGGGCGGTGCGCGCGCAATAATAAAAAGATTTGGTGCGGCCTTCTATTTTCAGGGAATGCACGCCCATCGCCGTCAGGCGTTCCACGTGCGCGACGGCGCGCAGATCCTTTGAATTCATGATATAGGTGCCGTGTTCATCCTCGAACGCGCTCATATATTCGCCTGGGCGCTGGGCCTCTTCCAGCATGAACACCTTGCCGGTCGGCGCGCCGATGCCGAGCGTCGGCTCAACCTGGGTAACGGCGATCGGCTCATGCTGATGAACGATATTGCCTACATCGTCTTCCTTGCCCTCCTGCACGTTATATTCCCAGCGACAGGCATTGGTGCAGGCGCCCTGGTTGGGGTCGCGCTTATTGAGGTATCCCGACAGCAGGCAGCGGCCGGAATAGGCCATGCACAGGGCGCCGTGGACAAACACTTCCAGCTCGATTTCCGGTACCTGCGCCCGGATTTCCGCAATCTCCTCCAGCGACAGTTCCCGGGAAAGGATCACCCGGGTCAGTCCGGCCTGCTGCCAGAATTTTACCGTTGCCCAGTTTACCGCGTTGGCCTGGACCGACAGATGGATGGGCATGGCCGGAAACGCCTGGCGCACCAGCATAATCAGGCCGGGATCGGACATGATCAGCGCGTCGGGACCCATCTCGACCACCGGCGTGAGATCGCGGATAAAGGTTTTCAGCTTGGCGTTGTGCGGGGCGATATTCACCACCACATAGAATTTCTTACCCAGGCTATGGGCTTCCTGAATGCCCGCGGACAGGTTTTCGTGATTGAATTCGTTATTGCGTACCCGCAGGCTATAGCGCGGCTGGCCGGCATAGACCGCGTCGGCGCCGTAGGCAAAAGCGTAACGCATATTTTTTAACGAACCGGCGGGTGAGAGTAATTCCGGAGTAAACATGATAAATCTCGTCTGATGTCAAGTCAGGCTGCCCCTGCGGGGGCAGTGCAGCACGGGATTTTAGCCCCTGGCGGGGAAAAGATCAGCAAAAACCGCTAACAGGCAGGGTTAATTCATCGCAACGGGGACACCGGATGCGCCCCCGGCGGAACGGATCAGGCCGTCAAATCCATGATCTCTTTCGTGGCGGCGCATTCCATCGCGGCTTTGATGCCTCGTCGGGCGGCGGTTTCGGAATTGTAAGGACCGCTTTGGCCGAGGATTTGATAATTGCCGCCCCGCAGAATAAAATACGCATGCCGGTCCCGGCTGCTTTTCAGCTCGTAGTTATTCTCGTCGGGGGCATTGTAACGGGCGAAACGAATGGCATTTTCCGCTGACGCCTTGCTGCAAAAGGTGGCGCTGGATAAAATGATTTCGTCGTTATTACCCTTTAATTTAAATATGAAATGCCCGTTCTTCACTTTTTCCAGCTCATAATGTACGGTTGCCATGTCGGCTCCTCCTCAACGTTGCACGGCGCCTTCGCGCTAAATGAAGTATAGGAGACGATCGCGGCTGTCACCGTGGCTGAATCGGTTAAATTAAATCTCCGGGCTCGGCTTCCCAGCGATAGCCCATGCCGTAGACGGCGCGGATAAACACCACATCGTCGGCCAGTGCTTCCAGCTTGCGGCGTAAATTCTTGATATGGCTGTCTATGGTGCGGTCGGTCACCACGCGGTAATCGTCATACAGCTGGTTGAGCAGGGCTTCGCGCGAGAAGACCTGGCCGGGCGCGCCGGCCAGTATTTTCAGCAGGCGGAATTCAGCCGGGGTTAAATCCAGCGCCAGATCGCGGTAGCTGGCCTTGAACCTGTTCTCGTCGATTTTTAACGGACTGGGCTGCGGCGCGCAGGCCTGCGGACGATAGCAGCGGCGCATGATGGCCTTGACCCGGGCCACCACTTCCCGCGGGCTGTAAGGTTTGCAGATATAATCATCCGCGCCGATTTCAAGGCCCAGCAGGCGGTCGATCTCATCGGTCTTGGCGGTCATCATGATAATCGGCACATCGGAAAAGCGCCGGATATCGCGGCACACCGACAAGCCGTCGCGGCCCGGCAGCATCAAATCCAGCAGCACCAGCGCGGCCGGCGTCTTCAGCAGATAGTCGGCCACTTCGTCGCCCCGCGTCAGCCAATGGGTGCGATAATCCGCCGCCTGGAGGTAATCCACCAGTAATTGCCCAAGCTTGGGCTCATCCTCGACGATAAGGATGGTTAGCGGCGCGCTGTCGAGTTCGCTCATAGAGTCCTGGGTGCCCGTTGATCGAGGGGTAATTGTACCGTGATTTGCAGGCCGCCAGAAGCCGAATGCGCGGCCGATATGCGTCCCCCGTGCGCCTCGACGATATTCTGGCAAATAGGCAGCCCGAGCCCCGAGCCGCCGCTGGCGCGATTGCGTGAGCCCTCGGTACGGTAGAAACGTTCAAAAATCTGCGTAAGCTGGTCATCCTCGACCCCGGGCGTGCTGTCCCGCCAGCGCAGCGTCAGGCTGTCTTCCCGTATCCATCCCTCGACGGCCACGCTGCCCGGGGCGTCGGTATAACGCAAACTGTTTTCCAGCAGGTTGAGGAACAGCTGCGTCAGGCGATCCGCATCGCCGAATATCCATGCCTTGTCGGGCAGCGCCAGGGTCAGGTCCAGCCCTTTGAGCACAAAACGTTCCCGAAACGAGGCCGCGGCGATAGCCAGGATATGGATGGTGTCCACCCGGTCCTTGCGATAGGCCAGCGCGCCTGAGTCGGAGAGGGAAAGCTGATGTAAATCATCCACGAGCTTGGTCAGGATGGCGACCTCCGCCTGCAGGGACGCGAGGGATTCGCCGGTGGGCTGGCGCACCCCGTCCTGCAGCGCTTCCAGCTCGCCGCGCAGTATCGACAGCGGCGTGCGCAGCTCGTGGGAAATATCGGCCATGAACGCGCGGCGCATGGCGTCGTTTTTTTCCAGCGACATGGCCAGTTGGTTAAAGTCATTGGCCAGCCGCCCCAGCTCATCCTGAGTGCCGGTCTCCACCCGGGTTGAAAAGTTGCCGGCGGCCAGCTGATGGGTCCCGCTCACCAGCCGTTTGACCGGCGCCAGCAGGCCGCGCGCGGTCAGCCAGGTAACCGCCGCCGCCAGCAGTCCCGCCAGCGCGACAATCAGCCAGCTGGTGCGCCGCTGCTGGGCGTCGAAATTGATATCCGCATCGCGTGTCAGGCGCTCGACCGGCGTCGACATCACCCAGCCGACCAGGGTGCCGTTCACGTTGATCGCACGGCGCGGGCCTTCATCCGGCAGGGGGCCGCCCGGCCCGACCAGCTTTTGCCGCTGCGCGTCCACCACCCAGATCTGGGTGCGCAGGCCGTGGGGCGGCAGGTTCTTGCCCTCGTCCAGGTTTTGTTCAAAGGAACGCAGCAGCTGATAGACAAAACGATCGTTATTGCGCAGGAAACGCCAGTCGCCGTGCAGCTGGTACTGTTCGGCCAGCGCGGTGCTTAACAGCTCGATGCGCTGGTTATTGCTACGTTTAATATAATCGATAAAACCGCGCTCAAAGCTGACGCGCACGCCCCAGTGCATGGTAATCACCACCAGCATGCAGGTGGCGAAAATGGCGAGGAACAGCTTTGCGGTAATGCCGAATTTCATCTTCTTATGCCTTATTGGCCCTTCGGGTCGCTTTGGGATAATAGCCCATTGGGCGAGGTGTCCGGCGGTACGCGCATAAATACCAGCGCCGGCAGGGCAATCACCACCGCCATGCATAAATAGGTGGCGATAAACACGCCGTGGATATCGCCTGTCGCCAGCGGCGCCTGACCGCCGGCAAACAAGCCCAACAGGATGCCCACCGTGGTCACGCCCAGGCTCATGGACAGCTGCATCACCATCGACAACAGGCTGTTGCCGCCGCTGGCCAGCGGATCGGGCAGATCCTTGAGCGTCAGGGTGTTCATCGAGGTGAAACGCATGGCGTTAACCACCCCCTGGAAAAACAGTACCACCGGGATGGCGTAAGTCCAGCCCGCCAGCGCCACCAGCGGAAACACCAGGCTCACCGCCGCCAGCCCGAGCGTGGCGCCGGTCAGGACGTTCCGATAACCGGCGCGGTTGACCAACTGCACGATAATGCGTTTGGTGCCCATGCTGCCTATCACCATCGGGATCATCATCAGCCCGGCGTGGAAAGGGGTGTAGCCCATGCCGAGCTGTAAAAACAGCGGCGTCATAAATGGCAGCATGCCGCTGCCGATGCGGCCCAGCAGGCTGCCGAGCAGGCCGATGGCGAAGGTGGGCGTTTCAAACAGCCGCAGGTTGAACAACGCGTTTTCATTGCGCCTGGCGTGCAGCCAGTAGCCAAACAGCGCCAGCAGGCCGGTCAGCATCAGGCCGACGATATACGCCGCGGGGATATTCAGCCCTTTATGGCCTTCCAGCCCCAGGGTCATGGTGGCCATGCCCACCGCCAGCAGGAAAAATCCGCCGATATCAAAGCCGCGGGTTTCCATTTTGTAGTTCGGCATCAGCAGCCAGGTGATCAGGGCGCCGACAATCCCCACCGGCAGGTTAATCAGGAAGATCCAGTGCCAGCTGGCGTATTGCACCAGGAAGCCGCCCAGGGCGGGACCGATCAGCGGCCCGATCTGCCCCGGCATGGTGACAAACGCCATCGCCGCCATATACTGCGAACGCGGCACGATTTTCATCACCGTCAGGCGGCCCACCGGCACCATCATCGCGCCGCCGATGCCCTGCACCACCCGTGACAGCACCAGTTCCTGCAGCGACCCGGCCCGCGCGCACAGCAGGGAACCCAGGGTAAACAGCACGATGGCGCTGAAAAAAACCTTTTTCACCCCGAACCGGTCCGCCAGCCAGCCGCTGGCCGGCAGCATCACCGCCACCGTCAGCACATAGGAGACGATAACCGAATGCATATGCAGCGGGTTTTCCTTCAGGCTATGGGCCATCGAGGGCAAGGCGGTATTGACGATGGTGGTGTCCAGCGTTTGCATAAAAAAGCCAAAGGCCACCGTCCACAACTGCCAGTGCACGGAAGCGGAGGGCCGGGGGTCGGCGGGGGCGGTGTTATGATGAAAGGGATGCCATTGCATATCGCGGTTACTCTTGCTCGGGGATAACGATGCCGGCGCGGGACGGACGCCCTTTCAGACGCAATTTATCAAAAAACAGATAAATCACCGGCGTGGTGTACAGGGTCATCAGCTGGCTGACCACCAGCCCGCCGACGATGGTAATGCCCAGGGGCTGGCGCAGCTCGGCGCCGTCGCCGCTGCCGATCACCAGCGGCAGCGCGCCGAACAGCGCGGCCAGGGTGGTCATGAGAATGGGCCTAAAGCGCAGCTGGCAGGCCTGAAAAATGGCATCCGCCGCGCTGATGCCGCTTTGCCGCTGGGCGGTCAGGGCGAAGTCCACCATCATAATGGCGTTCTTTTTGACGATGCCTATCAGCAGCAGGATGCCTATCATGGCAATCAGGCTGAACGGGGCGCTGAACGCCTCCAGGGCCAGCAGCGCGCCGATGCCCGCCGAGGGCAGGGTGGACAGGATGGTCAGCGGATGAACATAGCTTTCATAGAGGATCCCCAGCACGATATACACCGTGGCGATGGCGGCGATGATAAGCCACAGTTGGGATTGCTGGGTCTGCTGGAAGACCTTGGCCGTGCCGGCGAAGGTGCCGCGCACGCTGGCGGGCACGCCCAATTCCGTCATGGCGCGTTCGATGGCGCCGGAGGCGGTGGACAGCGCCATGCCTTCCGGCAGGTTAAAGGAGATGGTCGAGGCAGCGGACAGTCCCTGGTGGTTAACCGACAGCGGGGCGTTGGCCGGTTGCCATTGGGCAAATGCCGACAGCGGGATCGGCTGACCGGCGCTGTTGATCAAAAACATGTGGTCCAGCGCGCTGGGGTCCTGGGTATAGGCCGGCGCCACTTCCATCACTACTTTATATTGATTCAGGGGCTGGTAGATGGTGGATATCTGGCGCTGGCCGAACGCATTGTTAAGCAGATTATTGACGTCCGAGACCGCCAGACCCAGGCTGGACAGCACGTCGCGATTATAGATCAATCCCAGCTCCGCCCCTTTATCCTGCTGGTCGGAGTTCACATCGGCCAGTTCGGGCAGCGCCGCCAGCGCCAGGCGCACCTTGGGTTCCCAGGCGCGCAGATCCGCCAGATCGTCCGCCAGCAGCGTGTACTGGTAGGCGGCGTTGGACTCCCGCCCGCCGACGCGGATATCCTGCACCGCCGACAAATACAGATCGGCGCCCGGCTCCCGGGCAAGCTTGGCGCGCAGGCGGGCGATAATTTCCTGCGAGTTTTCCCGGCGTTCGGATAACGGCTTCAGGGAGATGTACATCGAGCCGGCATTGGTGCGCGAGCCGCCGGTATACCCGGTGACATTGTCCACCGCCGGATCGGCCGCCACGATTTTCATAAAGTCCTGCAGCTTGCCGCGCATCGCCTGGAAGGAAATACTCTGATCGGCCTGGATAAACCCCTGTATCCGCCCGGTATCCTGCTCCGGCATCAGGGTTTTGGGTATGGCGATATACAGCCATACATTCAGCGCCAGGGTGGTCAAAAACAGCACCAGCACCCAGCCGGCATGATTAAGCACCCAGCGCAGCGAACGGGCGTAGCCGCCCTGCAGCCGCAGCAGCAGGGCGGTAAACCGATCGGTTTTTTTAGCGGCGCGCGCGGTATCCCTGCCCAGCAGGCGGGCGCAAAGCATGGGCGTGAGCGTCAGCGACACCACCAGGGAAATCATGATAGCCACCGACAGCGTCACGGCGAACTCGCGGAACAGCCGGCCCGGCAGGCCGCTCATCAGCAGCAGCGGAATAAATACCGCCACCAGGGACAGGCTCATCGACAGTACGGTAAAACCCACTTCACGCACCCCCAGCAGGGACGCCGCCAGGGGATTCATACCGGATTCCACGTGACGGGCGATATTCTCCACCACCACGATGGCGTCATCCACCACGAAACCGGTGGCGATGGTCAGCGCCATCAGCGAGATATTATTCAGGCTGAACCCGCACAGGTACATGGCGGCGAAGGTGCCGATCAGCGACACCGGCACGGCCAGCGCCGGAATCAGCGTCGCGCGCCAGGAGCGCAGGAACAGCAGGACCACCAGGATCACCAGCGCCACCGCAATCACCAGCGACTGTTCCACTTCGTCGAGGGAGGCGCGGATAGTCGGCGAGCGATCCTGCGCCACGTTCATCTCGATGCCGGCCGGTATCGAGGCGCGCAGGGCGGGGATGGCCGCCCGGATGCTTTGCACCGTGGAAATGATATTGGCGTCGGGGGAGCGGAAAATCACGATCAAAATGGCCGGCTTGCTGTTGACCATGCCGGCGTTGCGCACATCCTGTACCGCATCGCGCACGTCGGCCACGTCCTGCAGCCGCACCACGCCGCCGTTTTGGTAGTGCACAATCAGCGGCTGGTATTCCCGCGCAGTAGACAGGGCGTCGTTGGTGCGGATTTGCCAGCGGGACTGGTTGTCCTCCAGCGCCCCCTGCGGACGGCGCACGTTCGCCTGGCTGATGGCCTCGCGCACTTCGTCAAGCGATACGCCCTGGTTGAACAACGCCTGGGGATTGAGCTCGACCCGCACCGCCGGCAGCGAGCCGCCGCCGACCGTGACATTGCCGACGCCGTCCATCTGGGAAATATTCTGCGCCAGCTGGGTGGACGCGATATCGTAAAGCTGGCCCTGGCTGTAGGTGTCCGAGGTCAGGGTCAGGATCACGATCGGCGCGTCGGACGGATTCACCTTGCGGTACTGCGGCCGGTTGGGCATGCCGCTGGGCAGCAGGCTTTGCGCCGCGTTCAGCGCCGCCTGAACATCGCGCGCGGCGCCGTTGATATCGCGGTCAAAATCAAACTGCAGGATAATGCGCGTGGTGCCCAGGGCGCTGGTGGACGTCATCTCGTTGACGCCGGCCACATGGCCCAGCGCCCGCTCAAGCGGCGTGGCCACCGACGAGGCCATGGTCTCGGGGGAGGCGCCGGGCAGGGACGCCGTGACCAGCAGCACCGGAAAATCCACCTGCGGCAGCGGCGCCACCGGCAGCAGGCGAAAGCCTATCACCCCGCACAGGGCAATCGCCAGCGTCAGCAGCAGCGTGGCCACCGGGCGGTAGATAAACAGGGCGAAGAATTTCATGTCGTTTCCGGCTTATCGACAACGGCCCGGCCGCGGCGCGACAGGCGGTCGAACAGCAGATAGATCACCGGGGTGGTGAACAATGTCAGCACCTGGCTCACCACCAGCCCTCCCACCATGCAAATTCCCAGCGGCCGGCGCAGCTCCGCCCCGACCCCGGTGCTGAACATCAGCGGCAGGGCGCCGAACAGCGCGGCAAGGGTGGTCATCAGGATCGGGCGAAAACGCAGCAGGCACGCCTGGAAAATGGCGTCATAGGGCGTCATGCCTTTTTCCCGTTCGGCGGCCAGGGCAAAGTCGATCATCATGATGGCGTTTTTCTTGACGATGCCGATCAGCAGGATAATGCCGATTATGGCTATCACGTCCAGCTCGTGGCCGGACAGGATCAGCGCCAGCAGCGCGCCCACTCCGGCGGTGGGCAGGGTGGACAGGATGGTGACCGGATGGATAAAGCTTTCATACAGCACGCCCAGCACGATATACACCGCCACGATGGCCGCCACGATAAGCCATACGGTGCTCTCCAGCGCCGATTGGAACGCCAGCGTACTGCCCTGGAACCGGGTGGCCACGGAGTCGGGCACATCCAGATCCTGTTCCGCCCGGGTAATGGCCTGCACCGCTTGGCCCAGCGAATACCCGGGGGCGAGATTGAACGAGACGGTGGCGGCGGGGAATTGCTCGAGATGGTTGATGGACAAGGCGCCCAGGCGCTGCTGTACGCTGCTGATGGCGCTTAGCGGCACCATATTGCCGTCGGCGCCCCTGATGCGGATATCGTCGAGCGCCGCGAGCCCGGAAAGGGTGTCGGTATCCTGCTCCAGCACCACGCGGTATTGGTTGGCCTGGGTATAGATGGTGGAAACCAAGCGCTGGCCAAAGGCGTTATACAGCGCGTTCGCCACATCGGCCATGCTGACGCCCAGGCGGCTGGCGCTGTCCCGGTCCACCTTGATATAGGCTTCCAGGCCGCGATCTTGCAAATCGCTGCTGACATCCCGCAGCTGAGGCAGGCTTTGCAACCGGGTGAGCAGCGGCGGTATCCATTTACCCAAATCGGTCAGGGACAAGGACTGCAGGGTAAACTGATACTGGGTATGGCTGAGCTGGGTATCGATGGTCAGGTCCTGCACCGGCTGCAGGTAAAGCTGGATGCCGGTCAGGCCGGCGGTGGCCCGCTGCAGGCGTTCGATCACCACGCCGATCCTGTCCTGGCGCTTATCCAGCGGCTTGAGGTTGATCTGCAGCCGTCCGCTGTTCAGCGTGGCGTTGGCGCCGTCCACGCCAATCAGCGAGGATACGCTTTGTACCGCCGGATCGCGCATGACGACCGACAGCACCTCCTGCTGGCGCTGGGCCATATTGCTGAACGACACGCTTTGCGCCGCCTGCACCGTGCCCTGGATCACGCTGTTGTCCTGGGTGGGGAAAAATCCTTTCGGGATAACCAGGTACAGGACAATGGTCAGCGCCAGCATGGCAATCGCCACCGACAGCGTCAGCCAGGGATGAAACAGCACTTTGCGCAGCCAGCGGCCGTAGCCGGCCACCAGTTGTTCGAACAGCCTTTCGCTGGCGCGGGTAAAGCGGTTCTGCCGGCGCAGGGATTCGTAGCTCAGCATGCGCGCGCACATCATCGGCGTCAGGGTCAGGGACACCACCGCCGAAATCAGGATGGCTATCGCCAGGGTCACCGCAAATTCCCGGAACAGCCGCCCGACGATATCGCCCATGAACAGCAGCGGGATTAACACCGCGATCAACGACACGGTGAGGGAAATAATGGTAAAGCCTATCTCGCCGGCGCCCTTCAGCGCCGCCGCCAGGGGTTTTTCCCCCTGTTCGATATAACGGGAGATGTTCTCGATCACCACGATGGCGTCGTCCACCACAAAACCGGTGGCGATGGTCAGCGCCATCAGGGTCAGGTTATTGACGGAAAATCCGAGCAGATACATCACCCCGAAGGTGCCCACCAGCGACAGCGGCACGGCCACGGCGGGGATAATCGTGGCGGCGGCATTGCGCAGGAACAGGTAAATCACCATCACCACCAGCGCAATGGACAGCAACAGTTCAAACTGCACATCGCTGACCGAGGCGCGGATATTGTCGGTACGGTCGGCCAGCAGCGAGACGGTGACCGACTTCGGCAGGCTGGCGGTCAACGACGGCAACAGGGCGCGGATGCTGTCGGCGGTGGTAATGACATTGGCGCCGGGCTGGCGCTGGATATTCATGACAATGGCCGGCTGACGGTTGGCCCAGGCGCCCAGGCGGTTGTTCTCGGCGCCCTGTTCAATGGTCGCCACATCGCGCAGCCGCACCGGCGCGCCGTTTTGCCAGGTGACGATAAGCCGGCGGTAATCCTCGGCGGATTTCATCTGATCGTTGGCCGACAGGGTTACCGAACGCTGCGGGCCATCCAGGCTGCCCTTGGCGGAATTGACGTTGGCGGCGTCGATGGCGGTGCGCACGCTTTCACTGTCCAGGCCGTAGGCCGCCAGGGCGGGGGCGTTAAGCTTGACCCGCACCGCCGGGCGCTGGCCGCCGGAAATCGAGACCAGCCCCACGCCGCTGACCTGGGAAATTTTCTGCGCCACCCGCGTTTCCACCATATCTTCCACCTGGATCATCGACATGGATGTCGACGTGACCGCAAGCGTCATAATGGGCGGATCGGCGGGATTGACCTTGCTGTATACCGGCGGATTGGGCAGATCGTCCGGCAGCAGGTTGGTGGCGTTATTGATGGCCGCCTGCACTTCTTGTTCCGCCACGTCAAGCGGCAGCGACAGCTGGAACTGCAGCGTAACCACCGACGCGCCGCCCGAGCTTTGCGACGCCATTTGCTTTAATCCCGACATCTGGCCGAACTGCCGCTCCAGCGGCGCGGTGATGGCGGAGGTGACCACGTCCGGGCTGGCGCCGGGATACAGCGTCACCACCTGGATCGTGGGATAATCCACCTCGGGCAGCGCCGACACCGGCAGCGTCCGGTAGCCGAGGATACCGGCCAGCAGGATGGCGATCATCAGCAGCGTCGTGGCGACCGGCCGCAGGATAAACAGGCGCGAGGGGCCGCCGCTATGGCTGGACGGCAGCAACTCCATCAGGATTTTTCCCCGCGGCGCGCGGGGGCGCGGGGGCCTGCGGCGGGCTGCGTGCTGGCGGGGGCGATAACCTCGACCTTGACCCCTTCGGTCAGCCGGTCAAGACCGTCGGTAACCACCCGCTGCCCCGCCTGCAGGCCGGCGGTGATCACCACCTGCTGGCTGTCTTCCATGCCGGTGGTGACCCGGTGCTGGCTCACCTGGTCGTCATCGTTCAGGACCCAGACAAAATGGCCGTCGTTGCTCATCTGTACCGCGGCGGGGGGGATCACCACCGCGTTTTGCAAGGTGTCCACCTTCATGCGGATATTGACGAACTGATTGGGAAACAGGCTGTCGTCGGCATTGGCAAAGCGGCCCTTAAGCCTTACCGTGCCGGTGGTGGCGTCGATTTGATTGTCCAGGCTGAGCAGCGCGCCCTCGGTCAGCTTGGTTTTATTGGTGCGATCCCATACTTCAATCAGGGGCGCGTTGCCGGTTTTCTGCGCGGCGATAACGCTTGGAATATCGCTTTCCGGCAGCGTAAAGAGCACATCGATCGGCCGCGTCTGGGTCAGCACCACGATGCCCGTGGTATCGCCGCTGGTGATAAAATTACCCACATCCACCTGGCGCAGGCCGACCCGGCCGTCCATCGGCGCGGTAATGCGGCTGTAGGCCAGTTGCAGCTCGGCGCTGGCCACCGCCGCCTGGTCCACCAGCAAAGTGCCCTCGGCCTCGCGCACCAATGATTGCTGGGTGTCGAGCTGCTGACGGGAGACCAGGCTGGTTTTGACCAACTGCTGGTAGCGCGCCATATCCTGCCGGGCGTTGGCGAGCGTCGCCTGGTCCTTCGCCAGCTGCCCCTTGGCCTGCAGCAGCGCCACCTCAAACGGCCGCGGATCGATTTGCGCCAATAACGTCCCCGCCTTGACCCATTGGCCCTCGGCGAAATGCAGCGCCATCAGCTGGCCGTCCACCCGGCTCCTTACGGTGACGGTGCCGGCGGCGGTCACCGTGCCCAGGCCCGTGAGAAACCGCGGCACCGATCGGGACTGCGCGGTGGCCGCCTGCACCGGCGACAGCGTTTGCGCGTGGCGCCCGGCGCGGCCGCCACGCCGCCCGGTCTCGGGGCGGGCCGCGCCCGGCCGGGCGGCGGCGGTGGGTTCGGCGGCGGGCTGTTCCCGGACATGCCGCCATATGAAAAACGCGCCGATAAGGAGGATCAGCAGTGTCGTTATCAGGAGCAATAAGCGTCCATTGCGTTTACCCTTCATGTATCGCTATACCTGTAATCATGCGGACAAGGCATCAGAATCGCACGTTCCCGCATAAAATAAGAATGATATACCCAGTTTAGCCAAAAAAACGCGGGTAAAAATGGAGGAAGTGTGGAGGTATTGTCAGGGTTTGTCGTTCTGGTATGAATATTGCCCCGAAAAGTGCTTTCCGGGGCCTGCGGACGCATCAGTTGGGGGCGGACACGTCGATATCGCCGAAATATTTTTTCGCCAGGGTGCCGATGGTTCCCTGGGCCTTCACCTTGGCGATGGCGTCGTCCAGCTGTTTTTTCAGGGCGTCGTCGCCTTTGCGAATGCCGAAGGCGATGCCGCTGCCGAGGATGGCGTCATCGCTGACCGCGGGTCCGCTAAACGCAAAACCCTTGCCCTGGGGCTGGGACAGGAAACCGGACTGCCCGGCCGGCGCCAGCACCAGCGTGCCATCGAGGCGGCCGGAGGTCAAATCCATATAGATCTGGTTTTGATCCTGGTAGGCCACCACGTTCACGCCCTGGCCGGCCCAGTGGGCGTTGGCGTAGGATTCCTGGATGGAGCCTTGCAGCACGCCGATGCTTTTACCTTTCAGCGCGTCCGGGGTCGGCTGCAGCCCCGCGTCGGCGCGGGCGATAAGTTTGGTGGGCACCCGATAGATCACCTGGGTGAAATCGATGGCCTGGCGGCGCTTCTCGGTGACATTCATCGCCGAGTTGATGGCGTCGAATTTGCGTCCCTGCAGCGCCGGGATTAAACCATCGAATGAGGTATCCAGCCATTCGCATTTGACGCCGGCGGCCTGGCACACGGCGTTGCCCAAATCGATATCGAACCCCTGCAATTCACCGCTCGGCGATTTGGATTCAAACGGCGGGTAAAGCGCTTCCAGGCCAAAACGGATTTTGCCCTCGGCCGCCATGGCCGGCAGCGCGGCCATGCCGCAGGCCAATATCAACAGTGTCGCTATTTTTTTCATTGTCGTGTCCCGTCATAGGTAGTGTGTGAACGTCAAAAAAATATGGCCATCCCGGCCACTTACGCCTGGCGCCATGCGCAAAGCCGGCGCGCGCCTTCGCGCAGCGTGGCTTCATCTTTGGCGAAACTGAGCCTGATCATGCCGGTTTCGGTGCCGTCGCTGTAAAACGCCGACAGGGGTATCGACGAGACTTTGGCATCGCGGATTAATTTTATAACCATATCGTTATCGCTGTCCGCCGAGAAATGGCTGAACTGCGCCAACAGGAAAAAACCGCCCGCGCTGGGCAGCAGTTTAAACGGCGAATCGCGCAGGGCGCGGGTCAGTATATCGCGCTTTTGCTGGTAAAAAGCCGCCAGGCCGAGATAACTTTCCGGCTTGCCCAACGCTTCGGCAAACGCATACTGCATCGGCGTATCGGCGGCAAAAACCATAAACTGATGCACCTTGCGGATTTCCAGCATCAATTCGGCCGGCGCCAGGCAATACCCCACGCGCCAGCCGGTGACGCTGTAGGTTTTACCGAAGGACGAAACCACCACGCTGCGCTCGGCCAGGGCGGGATACGCCGCCATGCTGCGGTGAGGCGCGCCGTCGAACACCATATGCTCATACACTTCGTCGGAGAGGATCAGGATATCGGTGCCGGCGGTCAGGGCGGTCAGCCGTTGGATATCTTCTTCGCTGAACACCATGCCGGTAGGGTTATGCGGGCTGTTGACGATAATCATGCGCGTGCGCGGCGTCACGGCCGCGGCCACCGCGTCCCAATCGATAGCGTGCTGTTCCAGCGGGATTTTCACCGGCACCGGCACCGCCCCCTGCAAGCGGGCGATGGGGGAATAGCTGTCAAACGCCGGTTCAAAATAGATCACCTCGTCGCCCGGATGCACCAGGGCGCTGATGGCGCTGTAAAGCCCCTGGCTGGCGCTGGCGAGTATGGTGATTTCGCTTTCAGGATCATACCGGCAGCCGTACAGGCGCTCGACTTTATCCGCCAGCGCCTCGCGCAGGGCCATCAGTCCCGGCATTGCCGCATACTGGTTATGTCCGGCACGCATGGCTTTCGCCACGCCGTCTATCAACAGCGGATCGCAGTCAAAGCTTGGCGCCCCCGAGGACAGATTCAGGGCCTGGTGCTCGGCGCTCAGCTGTCCGATGGTGGTGAAGATCGTGGTGCCGACATCGGGCAACTTAGACCTGGGGGGAATAACGCTCTGCATGGGAACAACCTCCTGGTAGGGTTAAAACCGCAAAAGCCGTGACACGTAAGGCTGGATGAATCATGATTAAGCAACATATCCGGCCGCGCGACAACCGATCCTTTATCATGCATGCCATGCGCCGGGAACATGCCTGGAGCGCGGCGATAATCTCATCAGCGCGGCGCAGCCGCCTTCGCCGGCCCTATTACCACTGGAGCCATGCCCGTGGATGTTTCATCAATCCTGCTGTTATCCGGAGCCGAATCATGAATCCGCTGCCCTCGCTGGACGTGCTGAAAACCTTTATCGTAGTCGCTGAGCGGCTAAATTTCACTCATGCCGCGCGACATATGCATCTCACCCAGGGCGCCGTCAGCCGCCAGATAGCCGGCCTGGAACGGCACCTGGGCTGCGCGCTGTTTATTCGCCAGGCGCGGGGACTGGAACTGACCGAGCAGGGCGCCGCCCTGCTGGCGCCGCTGCAGCAGGCGCTGGGGCAAATCGACGCCACGCTCGCCCTTGCCGCCAGGCGCACGGGCACGCTGCGGGTAAAATGCCCCACTTGCGCCATGCGCTGGCTGCTGCCGCGCATTATGCAACTGCAAAACCAGCATCCGGAAATCGATATCGCCCTGACCACCTCATTCTCGCACGGCGTTAATTTCGCCAGCGAACATTTTGACGCGGCGGTGATCTTCGGCCGGCCGGAGAATAAACGCATCCAGGCCACCCCGCTGTTTGATGAAATACTCACTCCGGTGTGCATCCCGGCACTGTGGACCGCGCCTGACGCCGACGTCGCCCGGCTGGCGGATAAAACCCTGCTTCATCCCACCCGCGATCGCCGTGATTGGCTATTATGGTTAAAGACGGCGGGCTGCGACGTAGCGCCGCTGACCAAGGCGCAGCATTTTGACACGCTGGATCTGGCCATGACCGCGGCCCTGCAGGGATATGGCATCGCCATGGGCGATCTCTGCCTGCTGGAGTTCGATCTTGAGGCCCGGCGCCTGACGGCGCCGTTTCCGCTGTGCATACAAAGCGGCGCCTCTTATTATCTGATTCATCCTGAGCAAAAGGTCCTGTCGCCTTCGCTTACGCTGTTCAAGCACTGGCTGGAGCGGGAGGCGCGGGAGAGCCGGCAAAGGCTGGCGCGTAACCTGGGGAGTGCTAAGGTAGTCAGCATGGCAAAATAGTAACGCTCAACAGCAATAAGGGGGTATCACCATGGAAACAAGAACGCTGGGCCGTTCCGGGATTACCGTGCCGCCGCTGGCATTCGGCGGCAATGTATTTGGCTGGACCATCGACCGGCAGATGTCCTTTCGCCTGCTTGACGCCCTCGTGGAGCGCGGGCTGAATTTCATCGATACGGCCGACGTCTACTCGGCCTGGGTTGACGGCAACCAGGGCGGCGAATCCGAAACCATTATCGGCGAGTGGCTGAAAAAAAGCGGCAGGCGGGACGGGATGATTATCGCCACCAAGGTGGGCAAGCCCATGGGCGGCGATAAAAAGGGACTGTCGGCGGCGTATATCAAACGCGCGGTGGAAGAGTCGCTTAAGCGCCTGCAAACCGATTATATCGATCTGTATCAATCCCACGACGACGACAAGTCCGTACCGCTGGAGGAGACCCTGGCCGCGTTCGACGCCTTGATTAAAGCAGGCAAGGTGCGGGCCATCGGGGCGTCGAATTATGAAGGTCCGCGCCTGGCGCAGGCGCTGCGCATCAGCGAACAGAATGGCCTGGCGCGTTATGAAACGCTGCAGCCCAAGTTTAATCTCTACGATCGCCAGGAATACGAGCAAAACCTGGCGCCGGTGGTGACCGCGCATGGCGTTGGCGTAATCAACTTTTACGCGCTGGCAAGCGGCTTCCTGACCGGTAAATACCGCGCCGCCGAAGATGCCGCCAAAAGCCCGCGCGGGCAAAGCGTGGTCGAGGGATACTTAAACCCACGCGGCCTGCGCATCCTGAAGGCGCTGGATGCCGTCAGCGAGCAGCACCAGGTCACGCCGACCCAGGTGGCGCTGGCCTGGAATCTCAAGCAGCCCGGCATCACGGCGCCTATTGCCAGCGCAACGTCGGTGGAACAGCTTGACGAACTGGCGCAAGCGCTCGAACTGCGCCTCAGCGCCGAGGATGTCCGCGTGCTGGATGAAGCCAGCGCCTGGAAATAAACCTCGCGGCCGCGGCGCGCAGCCATGCCGGGAGGAGCCACGCGCCGGGTAGGGCATCATACCGGGCGGGCGGCTTCACTTTCCCGCCCGCGGGCGTTAAAAGGATTTGACCAGCACACCCTTGGCGGGCTGCGCGGTTCCTGTTCTGATCAGGGAATCAAAGGATTTTTCCGCTTTCATCACCTGTTGAAAAAATTCTTCCGGCGTCAGGCCGGTGGCCTTGCCGCTCATATAGGCCAATGCCAATTCTTTTGCCTGAAAACGTGAAAAATTATACATTTTTTGCCTCGGATAACGTTAATTTTATGCACAAAAAGTGGGCCGGATAAGGGTATTAATCCTTTATCTATCGGCCAGCACCGAATGGTCATCATTCCTTTGTCGCCGATGAAAGCATATTACGTTAATGCCTTATCTTTGATAGCTGCTTTCATAGATGGATTCGATAGCTGAAAGTTAACGTTTTGCAATAATACGCCGTGTCGAGGCCGGATGCAGTTTAAGCCGGTGGGGTGGACGGATGGGCCTGGCAGTTAATTCTCCGCCGCAGTTGGGGCAGGTATTATTAAGTTCATTGGCGGCACAGTCGGCGCAGAAGGTGCATTCATAAGAACAGATGCGCGCCTGATGGCTTGCGGGGGGTAAATCGCAATCACAGCGTTCGCAGTTCGGGCGTAATTCAAGCATCTTGTCCCCACGTGATAAAGTTTGACGGCAACTTGTGATTTTTAACAAAATATATTGATATAGTACAGGCCAAAAGCGGCCGGGATGAGGTCCATTTCGGGACAGATATCCCAGGGTCGGGTTAATGTCCTTACACGGCGGGGTAGAATGAATATACGTCATATGGCGGAAGCTGATTTTCCCGGCATCTGCCGCTGGTTTAACACCGAAAAAGAGCTGGCGCAATGGGGCGGTCCCCTGCCGCGTTTTCCCCTGGATCTGCCGCAATTAGCTGAAATGCTCGGCGAATCGGCTGGCACGCCTCCCCGGAGATGGCTGTTTTGCGCCGGGGAGCCCGGCGCGGCCACCGCTACCGCCCAGGTGACTTTTGACTGGCGCAACGGCGTCGCCCTGCTGGGGCGGGTGGCCGTGAACCCCGCCAACCGGGGGCAGGGCATCGCCATCCCCTTCCTGAGCGCCATTGTGCAGCGGGTGTTTGCCGAGCCGCTGATTGAGCGTCTGGAACTGAATGTCTACACCTTTAACCAGGCGGCAATCCACACCTATGAAAAACTGGGTTTTATCCGCGAAGGCGTGCGCCGCAGCTCGGCCAAAGTGGGCCGGGAGCGCTGGGATACCGCCCTGTACGCCATGTTGCGCGGTTCTGGCGCCTTGGCTTAACGCCATTTTAGCCCCCTAATCCCCGGTGCCTTAACGCGCCCAACGGTTAATTTTATCTCGCCCTATAGCTGAACCCGGGTCGGCGGGTAACCCTGTTTTTCCCGCCGGGGAAGGCGGTGTTGGTGTTATAGCGCGTTCACCCTTGCGCACCGGCATGGCGCATTTTTATCGCTGTTACCGCTTGGGGTGCAGGCATGGCACTAATATGGTGCGCCATGAGGGCGTGAGCACAGGTGATCCCCGGTTGAGAATTGGCTTAAATATTGCTACGGAAAGGCTTTGGACTTGTTATCTCATGGCCTGTCACTACAAGGCCATGGTATGCCGTGCAGTAGGGTGCTATGACAAACGACACTGTTCTACCCGTGCCGCCGCCCGCGGGCTGGCTGGGTAAGCTCGCGCTGGGATTCGAGCGGCGCCACGGCCGGACGTTGCTGACGACCCGGCGGCATAGCGGACCCTACCGGGTGCAGCGGGCGTTTTATCCCCAGGCCGATCACCCCCACGTCTATTTGCTGCATCCGCCGGGCGGCGTGGTCGGCGGTGACCGGCTTGAATTATCGGTCGCCATGGCGGCGCAGAGTCATGCGCTGCTGACCATGCCGGGCGCCACCAAATTTTACCGCAGCGCGGGCCAGCTGGCCCGGGTGTCGCAGCGATTTTCGCTCGGCGAGGACAGCATACTTGAATGGCTGCCGCAGGATAATATCCTGTTCCCGGCCGCCAGGGTGGCTATCGATACCGAGTTCCGGCTGGCCCCCGGCGCGCGCCTGCTGGGCTTTGAAACCCTGTGCCTTGGCCGGCCGGCGGCCGGCGAAGCCTTTACCTCCGGTAGCCTGGATGCGTCCCTGCGCATTATCCTGCCGGGATCGCCGGGCCTGTTCGAGCGGTTGCGCATCAGCGCGGGCCGGCTGGAAAAACTGGGCGGCCATCCGCTAAGCGCGACCTTTTATGCCACCCCCGTCACCGAGAAGATGCTGGCCGAGGTGCGTCTGCTGCTCGACGCCGCCCATGCGCCGGCGGCCGGCGCCAGCCTGCTGGATTCATTGCTGGTCGTACGGGTGCTGGATAATGATAACCAGCGGCTGCAGCATCTGCTGCACCGGATCTGGGCCTGTTTACGGCCCGGGATGCTGGGGCTGGAAGCGTCGCCCCCGCGTATCTGGGCAACCTGAGGAGTTGAAGAATGGAATTGTCGCCAAGAGAAAAAGACAAGCTGTTGCTGTTTACCGCCGCCCTTCTGGCGGAACGGCGGCAGGCCCGTGGGCTGAAGCTGAATTATCCGGAGGCGGTGGCGCTGATAAGCGCCGCGATCCTGGAGGGCGCGCGCGACGGGCTGACGGTGGCCGAACTGATGAGCCTGGGCCGCGAGGTATTAACCCGCGATGACGTGATGGAAGGGGTGCCGGAAATGATCCCCGACGTGCAGGTGGAAGCGACCTTCCCCGACGGCACCAAACTGGTGACGGTCCACGATCCGATAATCTGACAAGCAGCGAGGCGTTATGATACCTGGTGAAATGTGTATCGCCGAGGGCGATATCGAGCTTAACACCGACCGCGATCGCGTGACGGTTACCGTCGCCAACCATGGCGACCGGCCGGTACAGGTGGGATCGCATTACCATTTTTTCGAAGTTAATCCGGCGCTGAAGTTCGATCGCGCGGCGGCGCGCGGGTTCAGGCTGGATATTGCCGCCGGCACGGCGGTGCGCTTCGAACCGGGGCAGTCCCGGGACGTTACCCTGGTGGCCTATGCGGGCAAACGCGAAGTCTACGGCTTTCGCGGCGAGATCATGGGCAAGCTGGAGTCATCGTCATGAGCAAAATTTCCCGCCGCGCCTACGCGGAAATGTTCGGCCCCACGGTGGGCGACCGGCTGCGGCTGGCGGATACCGAGCTGTGGATCGAGGTGGAAAAGGACTTTACCCTGTATGGCGAAGAGGTAAAGTTCGGCGGCGGCAAAGTGATCCGCGATGGCATGGGGCAGGGGCAGATGACGTCGGCGTTTTGTGTCGATCTGGTGCTGACCAACGCCCTGATTATCGATCACTGGGGTATCGTTAAAGCGGATATCGGCGTCAAGGACGGACGGATCGTCGGCATCGGCAAGGCGGGCAATCCGGACATCCAGCCCGGGGTGACCATCCCCATCGGTCCCGGCACTGAAGTGGTGGCGGCGGAGGGCAAAATCGTCACCGCCGGCGGTATCGACGCGCATATTCATTTTATCTGCCCGCAGCAGGTGGAAGAAGCCATCTGCGCCGGCGTAACGACCATGATCGGCGGCGGCACCGGGCCCGCGGCGGGCACCAACGCCACCACCTGCACCCCCGGTCCCTGGTATCTGGCGCGCATGCTGCAGGCGGCGGAAACCCTGCCGGTCAATATCGGTTTTACCGGTAAGGGCAATGCGTCGCAGCCGGCAGCGCTGGCCGAACAGGTGGAAGCCGGGGCCATCGGCCTGAAGCTGCATGAGGACTGGGGCACCACGCCGGCGGCCATCGATTGCTGCCTGGGCGTGGCGGATAAGTATGATGTGCAGGTGGCTATCCATACCGACACCCTGAACGAAGCGGGATTTGTCGAGGATACGCTGGCCGCCATCGGCGATCGCACCATCCATACCTATCATACCGAAGGGGCGGGGGGCGGCCATGCGCCGGATATCATCAAGGTGTGCGGCCACGCGAACATCCTGCCCTCATCCACCAACCCCACCATGCCTTATACGGTGAACACCATCGACGAGCATCTGGATATGCTGATGGTCTGCCACCATCTTGACGCCGGCATCGCCGAGGACGTGGCGTTCGCCGAATCGCGCATCCGGCGTGAAACCATCGCCGCCGAGGATATCCTGCACGATTTGGGCGCCTTCTCCATGCTGTCGTCCGACTCGCAGGCGATGGGCCGGGTGGGCGAGGTGATCCTGCGCACCTGGCAGGCGGCGCATAAAATGAAGGTGCAGCGCGGCCCGCTCGCGCCGGACGGTGAGCGCAACGACAATTTCCGGGTCAAGCGCTATATCGCCAAATACACCATCAACCCGGCCATCACCCACGGCATATCCCATGAGGTCGGCTCCATCGAGCGCGGCAAGCTGGCGGATCTGGTGCTGTGGTCGCCGGCGTTTTTCGGCGTCAAGCCGGCGCTTATCATTAAGGGCGGCATGATCGCCATGGCGCCGATGGGCGATGCCAACGCGTCGATTCCCACGCCGCAGCCGGTCCACTACCGCCCGATGTTCGGCGCGCTCGGCGGCGCGCGCCATGCCACGCGCATGACGTTTTTGTCCCAGGCGGCATACGGCAACGGCCTGGCCGGCCGGCTGGGCCTGCAAAGCCTGCTGGGCGAGGTCAGGCACTGCCGCCACGTCAGGAAGGCCGATATGATCCATAATCACTGGCAGCCTACCATCGAGGTGGACGCGCAGACCTATCAGGTCCGGGCCGACGGCGAACTCCTGACCTGCGAGCCCGCCGATATTTTACCGATGGCGCAGCGCTATTTTCTTTTTTAACCGAGTCGGGAATCAGGATGATTGTTTTAACGAAACACCTTGATAAGGCTTTAGAGGCTACCGCCACCGTGACGCTGGATCTGGATACACGCATCAAGAGCCGGGCCCAGGTGCGGCTGGACGACGGCCGCGAGGCCGGCCTGCTGTTGCCGCGCGGGCAGGTGATCCGCGGCGGGGACGTGCTTGCCACCGAAGACGGCGACGAAGTCGTGCGGGTGATTGCCGCGCCTGAAACCGTCTCCACGGTGTATGCGCGCGATACGCTGCTGCTGGCGCGGGTCTGCTATCACCTGGGCAACCGCCATGTGCCGTTGCAGATCGAGCGCGATTGGGTGCGCTATCAGCACGATCATGTGCTGGACGCCATGGTGATGGGATTGGGCGCGGCGGTCAGGACCGAGCAGGCGGCGTTCGAACCCGAGGCCGGGGCGTACCAGAGCGCGCCCCATGGCCATCATCATCCGCACTGATATGCTGGAGCAAACCGCGCTGCTGCGCCTGATGCAGCTTATCAGCCCCAGCCTACCGGTGGGCGGCTTTACCTATTCGCAGGGGCTGGAATGGGCGGTGGAGGCGGGCTGGGTTATGTCAGGCGACGCCTTTGCCGACTGGCAGCGGCAGATTATCGCCGACACCTTAGGCGGCCTGGACTGGCCGGTATTGATCCGCCTGTACCGGGCCTGCGCGGCGGATGACAGCGGACAATTTGCCCGCTGGAGCGATTTTCTGCTGGCCGCGCGCGAGACCTGCGAGCTCAGGCGCGAAGAACAGCAGCGGGGCCAGGCGTTAAGCCGGCTGATCCTGGAATGGCCGGACCTGCCGCTGGACGGCGCATGGCTGCCGGCGCTGCGCCAGAGCCAATTGGCGGGTATGGCCTGGCTGGGCTGGCAATGGGCGATTCCTCTGGAGGCGCTGGCCATGGGCTACGGCTACAGCGTGCTGGAAAGCGGCGTCATGGCGGGGCTGAAGCTGGTGCCGTTCGGCCAGCAGAAGGCGCAAAGCCTGTTACGTGAGCTGTCCGCGCTGCTGCCGGCGGCATTCGCCCGCGCCGGGCGGCTGGAGGACGATGCGCTGGGCGGCAGTTTTCCGCTGCAGGCCATTGCGTCGTCCCGCCATGAAACCCAGTATTCACGCCTGTTTCGTTCCTGATGATGTCAGTATCGGGCGCAAACGGCGGACGCTTCGCCCCCTGTGCTGAGTGCGGCACGGGTTATTGAACAATGCCCTATTTTGCGATGTTATCCGGGAGTTAAGATGCAAGAATATAAACAACCCTTACGCGTCGGCGTCGGCGGTCCGGTGGGTTCCGGCAAGACCGCGCTGCTGGAGGTGCTGTGTAAATCGCTGCGCGATCGCTATCAGCTGGCGGTGGTGACCAACGATATTTATACCAGGGAAGATCAGCGCATCCTCACCGAGGCGGGCGCGCTGGCGGCCGATCGTATCGTCGGTGTGGAAACCGGCGGTTGCCCGCATACCGCCATTCGCGAGGATGCGTCCATGAACCTGGCGGCGGTGGAGGATCTGGCGCGCAAATTCGGCAATCTGGACATTATTTTCATCGAAAGCGGCGGCGATAACCTGAGCGCGACCTTCAGTCCGGAGCTGGCCGATCTGACCATTTACGTGATTGACGTGGCGGAAGGGGAGAAGATCCCGCGCAAAGGCGGGCCGGGCATTACCAAATCCGATTTCCTGGTGATCAATAAAATCGATCTGGCGCCCTACGTCGGCGCCTCGCTGGAGGTGATGGAGCGCGATACCAACCGGATGCGGCCAGCGCGCCCCTGGGCGTTCACCAACCTGAAAACCGGCGACGGCCTGGATACGCTCATCGCCTTTATCATCCGCCAGGGCCTGCTGGAAACCGACGGCGGGTTGCCGCGCTAAGCCGCCGGCCAGGCGCTACGGCCGCCGCCCGGCTTCAGGTGATGAACTGGCGCTGCGCCCAGCGCGCCAGTCCGGCGGTGACCGAGCCGAAATCATCGCCGCCGGCGATCGGAATGTCCGGCAGGCTGCGCTCAAGCGCCTGGCGCAACAGCGGCGAGCGGGCGCTGCCGCCGGTGAGATAGACCACATCCGGCCGCGGCGCGGCGCCCTGCGCCAGCACGTCGTCCACCTGTTGCCGGATCCGGCCCAGCGGCGCCCTGATGGCCTCCTCCAGTTCCGCCTGGCAGATGGGCACCTGCATGCCGGGGCGGATAAACTCCAGGCCCGCCCGGGTCGCCGGTTCGCTGGACAGGGCGATTTTGCTCTCTTCCGCGCTCTTCACCAGGCGATAGCTTAACCGCTGCCGGTAGACCTGCAGTAAGGCGCCGACGCGTTCGGGATCGGCGGCATCGCGGATCAGTTCACGCAGGAACCGGCCGTTATTGTTGCTGTAAAAATCACCCTGCGCCGGGATATCGTTAATCGCCACCGCCTGCCAGAACGGCAGGGCGGGCAGCGCCAGGCCTTTTTCCGTCATGCCGCCCAGGCCCAGCTCCGGCATCAGCGATTTAAACGCCAGCATGATATCCAGATCGTTGCCGCCGACGCGGCAGCCGCTGTGCCCCAGCAGGCTTTGCCGGCGATCCCGCTGCTTCAGCCATTCCGGCCCCATTAGCAGCAGCGAGCAGTCGGTGGTGCCGCCGCCGATATCCACCACCAGGACAATTTTTTCCCGATCGAGGGTGGCTTCGAAATCCAGCCCCGCGGCCACCGGCTCGAACTGGAAGTCGATATCGGTAAACCCGGCGCGTGAGGCGGCCCGCTGCAAAATATCCTGGGCCTGACGGTTGGCTTCCTCGCCGCCGGTGCCCTGGAAATTGACCGGCCGGCCAATCATGGCCTGGGTAATGGGCGTGGACAAGGCCGTCTCGGCCTGGCGTTTGATATAACGCATCATGGCGCAGACCAGATCCTCGAACAGCGCAATCTGCTGCGGCTTGAGACCGTTGGCGCCCAGGAAGGATTTAGGCGATTTGACGAAATAAACCTCTTCGGGATCGGCAATATAATTTGCCAGCGCCTGCCTGCCGAACTGCAGGCTTTGCTCCGTCAGGACGATATCTTCTTCCCGGTTGGCGTTAATCGCCCGGCGCAGCAGCCGTTGATTTTCATCACTGCCGGTGGGCACCTGCCAGAATTGATGCAGGTATTCGCTGACAGCCTCGCGCGTCGGCGCGCAAAGCATAGAGGCCATATAGGGCGACGCGCCGTCCAGCGGCAATAAGCGCGGCCGGTCGCCGTCCATCACCGCGACCGAGCAGTTCGCGGTACCGTAGTCAAAACCAATAAACATCGCTGCCTCCCCATGCCGATGAGGCGGGGAACTTTACAGCAATGTCGGGAAGCAGGCAACGGCGCGCGACGATTATTGAACAGTGAAATAGCCTTTATTCAATAGGGTGGACAGCGGCAGGCTCTGGCCTACGGTTTCGCCGGCGGCGAAATCGACGCCGATGGCGGCAAGGGCGGCGAGCGTGGCGGGCAGGTTGGCGGGACCGGCCAGGGAGCGCGCCCGCAGGCGATGGATATGGCCGTGGATCACCCTGACCATAATATCGTCCATCTGGCTGCAATGAACATTGGCGATAAACGGGTCAGGCAGCCTGATATAATCGATATGCCCCGCTTTCAGCTTGTTAAACGCGCCTAAATCGGCGCCGAACTGATTAAGCATGATGGGGTAGCCGTACTGGCGCAATCGGTCCGCGGCCAGCCCGGCGGCGGGATAAGCGGCCATGAAATCCTCGCCGTCGAGACTGATAATCAGCCGGCGCGCGTTCAGTAAAGGATGGCGCTCGCCGAGAGACAGCAGCTCATCCATCACGTCTGCGTCGGCCAGCCCTGCCATGGACAGGGGGAGTACCAGGCAAATCCCCTGGGCGGCGATGGCGGCGCCATGGACGGTGAAGATCTGACCTAGCAGCCAGCGATCCACCGCCAGCGATAAATGACGCGCCCGCGCCGCGCGCATAAAGTCTTCCTGGCTGACCAGTAATGCGTCCCGGCCCTGGATGACGAAACTTATCAGGTAGAAACCCACTTCAAGCCTGGCATCGGGCGGCGCGACCGCCTCGATCTGCACGTGGAGACTCTCGTTATCCATCATATCAAGCAGCCGCTCGCGGCTCAGGATATCCTGTGTTACCGACGCGGGGCCGGCGGGATCCTGCCGCGCCTCGTATAACAATACCTGGCCGCGGCCGCTATGTTTTGCCGCATAGCAGGCGCTGTCGGCCTGGGCCATGACTTCCTTGGGATCGCAATTATCCGCCGATATCAGCGTGACGCCGGCGCTGCCGCCGATACGGAATAATTGCTCCTGCCAATAAAAGCGGTAGGCGTTAACCGCATCGATGACGCGCTGGGCCAGACCCTGTGCCTCGGGTAAGGGACAATCGGTGAGGAGCAGGCCGAACTCGTCTCCGCCGAGTCGCGCCAGGCAATCATACTGCCGGATATTGTCCTGCATCAGCAGGCCGAGCTCCAGCAGCAAGGCGTCGCCCGCCGCGTGTCCGGCCGTGTCGTTAATCTGTTTGAACCGGTCCAGATCGATAAAGACCAGGGCGTGACGGCGTTTTTCGCGCGTTGCCGTCAGGAGCGCGGCATCAAGATGCTGTTTGAAACTGGCCCGGTTCGGCAGGCCGGTCAAGACATCATGGGACGCATTGTAACTGAGCTGCAACAGCAACTGGCGCGACTCGCTGACATCCTTGATAACCAGCACCGCGCCCAGGATTTCCCCCTTCAGGTTCTTGAGCGGCGTGGCGCTGTAATGAATATCGAACAGCGTGCCTTTGCGGTTGTTGAGCACCAGATCCTGGCGCAGGGTCAACCCCTCGTGGGGCCCGGCATTGACATCGTCCATCGACATGCCCACCCGCGGGCCATCGACGCCGAGGCTGATATGCATAATGCTGTCGATATGCCGGCCATGGGCTTTCTCCTGGCGCCAGCCGGTCATCTTTTCCGCCACCGGGTTCATGAAATTGACGCGCATCCCCTGGTCTACGGAAATCACCGCGTCGCCGATGGAATCGAGGGTAATATGCAGCCGTTCCTTTTCCTCGTGCAGGGCCTCCCGGAGGCGGACCTCGCTGGTCATATCCAGATTGACGCCCAGCATGCGCACCACCCGGTCGTTCTCATCCATCAGCATATTGGCGTAGGCGCGGATATGGCGGATTTCCCCGCCGGGATGGCGAATGCGGAATGCCAGCAGGAACGGCTTATTTTCCTCCAGGGATTCGTTCAGGGTTTGCAGGGCCAAAGGCCGGTCTTCATCGATAATGCGCGCCAGCCAATAGTCATAGCTGACGGTTTCGCCGGATTGCATGGCGTAAATTTCCATCATGCGCTTATCCCAGCTCATGATTTTCGCCTCGACATCCCACTCCCAGATACCGACGCCGCCCGCCTCGTTGGCCAGGGTAATGCGCTCCATCAGGCGCTGGTTGATAATATTGTTGTGTTTGATTTCGCTGATATCTTCTATTTGGGAAATAAAATAGAGCGGCTTGCTCTGCTGGTCGCGCACCACGGATACCGCCAGCAGCGCCCAGACAATTTCCCCATCGCCGCGGATATAGCGTTTTTCCAGCGTATAGCTATCAATATGGCCGTTAACCAGATCGTTGAGTTGGATAAGATCGGAACTGAGATCGGCCGGATAGGTGATCTCCTGGAAACTGAGCTTCTTCAGTTCGGCGGCCTCATAGCCCAGGAACCGGCACAGCGCTTTATTCACCTGCATCCAGGTGCCTTCCAGCGAGACCAAGGCCATGCCGATGGCGGAATACTCCATGGCGTTGCGAAAACGGGTCTCGCTTTGCATGATATGGCCGCGTTCCAGGCGAAAGGCGTACATGACCATGGCCATCGCATTGGCGGGGATCAGGATCATCAACAGCGGTATATGCAATAAAATGGCGAGGTGATTGCTGGTGGGTAAACCCACCTTGATAAACCCGGAACCCAGCGTAATGAATAATGCCAGGGTGGTGACTAAAAACAGGCCGAAGGCCTCAAAACGCGGCAAGCGTATGGCGCCCATCAGCAGCGGCAGAATAATAATGGTAAAGGGGAAGGGTAAAAACCGCAGGGCAAAATAGCTGATGACCAGCGTCAGCAGGATCATCAGCAGCAGTTCCAGCCAGGACCGCTGTTTTAGCATCAGCGGCAGCGTCTGGTGCCGGCAGAGCATGCCCACCGGCGTCAGCGCCAGGATGCCGATGGCCTCGGCGGTAAACCACTGCGGCGCGAACGCCATGAAACCGATATGGGCGGGCGCGGCAAGGAAACCCGCGGCCAGCGCGCCGAGAAAGGGGATCAGGAGCACCGCAATCAGGAAAAACGTCATCCAGGGCACGATGCCGTCCAGCGGATCGAGGGGATCTAACGTCCATTTCAGCAGCCAGGCGCCGCAGGCGGCCTCGGCAAAGGAAATGCCAATCAGGGGCAATGCGGCCGGCATATCCTCCGCCATCAGCCTATGGGCGGCAATGACCGCCAGTGCGCAGCACAGTATCATCGCCGGCCAGCGGCGCCAAGGGCAGGAAAACAGCACCGACAGCATAACGGCGGTGACAAGCCATAAGGGGGACAAGGGTTCGGCGTAATGATTGAGGCGCAGACAAGCCATGGACAAGATGAAAACCAGCAACGCTACCGCCGCAATAAATATCCCTGTTTTTTTAACCTTATAAGCGGAGGCTGCGTCGTTGGCATGCATAATAGAATCCTAGGCTTTCTTATAGTTAGAATAGTTCAGAAACCGCATAAAAGTGTGTTTTGGCCGTTTATACATAAGCAAAGGACATAATAGGTCTGGTGGTCTGCGCCTTGCACCGCGCCGAGGTCAGAAAAAGGGCGTGTTAATGCATTAAAAACAGCGTCGCCAGCCCGAGAAAAATAAAAAAACCGCCGGTGTCGGTCACGGCGGTAATCATCACGCTTGATCCCACCGCCGGATCCTGACCGAAGCGTACCATGGTGAGCGGAATCAGCACTCCCATCAATGACGCCAGCACCAGGTTAAGCAGCATGGCCAGCATCATGACGCCGCCAAGGCCCGCGTCGCGATAGAGCAGCCAGGTGACGATGCCCATAATGCCGCCCCAGACCAGGCCGTTGATCAACGCCACGCCCAATTCCCGCAGCAGTAAAAACACCGCGTTGCCTTTTTCCAACTGATGCAGCGCCAGCGCGCGGACAATCATGGTGATGGTTTGATTACCGGTATTGCCGCCGATGCCGGCGACGATGGGCATCAGGGCCGCCAGCGACACCAGTTGCGATATCGTGCCTTCAAACAGTCCGATCACCCTGGAGGCGATAAACGCGGTGCACAGGTTGACCGCCAGCCACGCCCAGCGGGTGCGCACCGTTTTGCTCACCGGGGCGAAAATATCCTCGGCGGGGCTTAAACCACCCAGGTTACGCAGGTTGCTGTCGTTTTCCTCAAAAAACAGATCGACCATATGTTCGATGCTCAGCCTGCCCATCAGCTTGCCTTTGACATCGACCACCGGCGCGGTAATCAAATCGTAACGTTCAAACGCGCCGGCCGCGTCCTCCGCCCGATCTTCCGGATGAAAGGTAGTGGGATTGGGATCCATGACCTCAAGGACCTTTTTCTGCAGCGGCTTAAGCAGCAGCGTGGACAGGGCCAGTTCCCCCACCAGCAGATTGTGGCGATCGACGACAAAGAGTTTATCGGTATTGGCCGGCAGCGTTTTGCGTAAGCGCAGGTAGCGTTGCACCGTGGCGAGCGTTACGTCGGGACGAATCGCCGCCAGTTCGAAATCCATATGATGGCCAACGCTATCCCGGTCAAAATTCATCATTGCCCGTACCTGGGCGCGCTGGTGCGGTTCCAGGGACGTCAGCATGCGGCCGACCAGATCCCGCGGCAGATAGCGGGCCAGGTAGGCCTGCTCGTCGACATCCAGCGGCCTGATGGCATTGAGGATATCGCGGTTGCTCATTCCGGCGATCAGACTTTCCCAGACGCTTTCAGAGGCTTCCACCAGCGTTTTGCCGCGCTTATCGTTGCCCACCAGCCGCCAGAGCGCCAGCCGCTCATCATGGGGCAGGCTTTCCAGCAAATCCGCCAGATCCGCCGCGTGCAGGTGCCGTTGAATCGCCACCAGCCGGCCGGTCTGGTCGGAAATGAGCTGGGGAGCGACCGAGGTATCGCGCGCCGGCCTTCCCAGGATGCTGTCGACCAGCGCCCGGTTGGACAGCAGTAAACCCAGTACCTGACGGCGCAGGCCGGTCAGTTCCAGGGAGTGTTGTTTGATGGCGGGCATAGCGTGCGTTCCCCGTGTTTGACTATGGGCTGCGGGCGGATAAATCGGTTACCGTCGCAAGCAGTATAGATAGCACAGCGGGGCGCGGGAAGGATCGGACGCGATAAAAGCGACGGGGAAAACGGTCGCGGCGCAGCGGATTGCGCGGGCCTGTGCCGGAACAGCTTACAGCCGACTACACGCGAACGGCGGCGGGGGCGGGATTAATCGTCGTGGCTATTGTCGACATTGATGATCTGGCCGGCCGGTTCCGACAGGGTATCCTGGTGATGGTCCCAGGCGCCAAGTGTGGCGAAGATCAGACGGGCGAATAAAAAAATAAAGCTGATAAACAGGATCCAGCGAGTCATTCGCACCGAGGTTCGTCGTCTGCGCATAGGATAGGCCAACTTCACTAAAGGGGTCCTTTCAAGGTTATGGGATAACGGCATCGGTTGTCAGTATAACCGCATTGGGGAAGCGATTGTATGATCTCCGGACGCTTTTCAGTCATAAGAATGTTATACATCCATGTCAAACCGCACACAAGCCGCACATGAGCCTGGGGCGGTAACATTGTGCTAAGCCATAGCGCGCCATGGCCCCCTACGCCGGGAGCCGCTGCGCGCCGCGGTTAACTCACCGCCTCGGCTTCCTCGGTGATATCAAGGCGCCAGCCGGGAACTTCCGCCCAGTATGCTTGCTCCCGTTCCAAATCCAGCTGCACCAGATTGTTCTGGGCGAAAAAACCGGCCGGGAACACCAGCGTCCAATGATGCTCGTGGGTCAGCAGCCGCAGCTGCGTCGGCGAAGTGGCCTGGCGCTGGTTATTCAGCAATACGGCCAGCCGCAGTAGCTGCAGGCAGGGCAGAAAATGCTTTTTCTTGAACAGCGTCAGGCGCGGCATGTCGTCGAGCTTGATGCCCTTGCGGTGAAAACGCACCAATGTCGCCAGCAACAGCTGCTGTTCCTGGTTAAATCCCGGCATATTGGTCTGCTGCAATATATAGGCCGAATGACGCTGCAAACCGCTATGGTTAATACCCAGGCCCACTTCATGCAACTGCGCGGCCCAGATCAACAGCGCTTCCAGCTGCGGGTTTTGCAAATCCTCGTTCTGCCGGCACCATTGCTGATACAGATGATCGGTGGTGTCGCAGACGCGTTTGGCCTGATCGCTGTCGATATTGTAGTGTTCCGCCAGGCTTCTGGCGGTGCGCGAGCGAATATCCTGATGCCGGAAGCGGCCTTCCATCTCATACAGCACCCCTTCGCGCAGGGCGCAGTCGGAAAGCTGTAATTCACTGATGGCCAGGGCATCCACCACGCCGCACAGAATCGCCAGGCCGGGCACGAACACGCTCTTTCGCTCCTCGGACAGTCCCGGCAGGTTCAGGGCGCTGAAATTTTTAAACTTCATGATTTTGTCATGCAGCAGTTGCAAACGCTCAGGCGTAATGGCGCCGTCTTTTTCGCCCAGCGCCAGCAGCACTTCACAGGCCGCCTTGATGGTGCCGGACGCGCCCAGGGCCACCTGCCAGCCGAGAATGCGGTATTGCCAGGCCAGGGTTTCCACTTTTTGCGCCGCCGCGAGGCGGGCGCGCCGGAAATGCGCCGGGCTGATGACGCCGCCGGGGAAAAACAGATTGCCGAAACTCACGCACCCCATCCTGCGGCTTTCCACCAGGATAGGCTCAAAATTTTCGCCAATCACCAGCTCAGTCGAGCCGCCGCCGATATCAATCACCAGCTTGCGGCCTTTTTCGGATTGGGTATGCTCCACGCCCATAAAAATCAGCCGCGCTTCCTCATGGCCGGAAATAATTTCAATCGGGTAAGGGATCACCTGCGCCGCCAGGGTGAGAAACTTTTCGGCATTCACCGCCTCGCGCAGGGCATGGGTGCCGACAATGGTCACCCGCAGCGGGGAAAACCCCTGCAGGCGCTCGGCAAACAGCGCCAGGCAGTTTATCCCGCGCTCTATGGCCTCGTCGCTTAACACATTATTGGCATCCAGCCCGTCGGCCAGGTGCACCCGCTGCTTTAGCCGGCTCAGCACTTGCAACGCGCCGTTGACCACCCGGGCGACCACCATATGGAAGCTGTTCGATCCCAGATCGATGGCCGCGAATTCTTCGGGTTTGGGCGTGGTTAAGTTATTTAATGGCATACGTCAGGCCTGATCTCCGGATTGCTCAAGTCGCTTAATATAATCATAGATGGCTATCTGCGCACGTACCTTACGACGATTGCCGCGCGGGACATAGCGATTACTGAGGGCGGCATCAATATAGCGCGCTTTTACCGTATCGCTGAACAGTAATGCCAGAATATCCAGAACCTGCTGCTTGAGGCGCGGGTCCAGCAGCGCCACCGCCACTTCGATACGGTAATCGATATTGCGGGTCATCCAGTCGGCGGAGGAGAGGAATACCTTTTTATCACCGCCGTTTTCAAAGACATAGACCCGATCGTGCTCCAGGTACCGATCGACGATGCTGGTTACCTGGATATTGTCGCTGATGCCCGGCAGGTTGGGGATCAGCGAGCACATGCTGCGCACCAGGATACGGATGCGCACCCCCACGCCGGAGGCCGCGTACAGCCGGTCGATAAGCCCCTGATCCACCAGGTTGTTAATTTTAAGCGTAATGCCCGAGGCAAGCCCGGCCTGGGCATTGGCGATTTCCTGATCGATCATCTGGTACAGCATATGGCGCGAATTCTGGGGCGATACCATCAGATAATCGAAGCTGACCGGACGATAAGGATTTTCGATAAAATTAAACACCCGCCGCACTTCGTTGGTAATGCGCGGGTCGGCGGTAATCAGAGAATAATCGGTGTAGAGGCGAGCGGTTTTTTCATTGAAGTTGCCGGTGCCGATATGCGCATAGCGCATGATCTCCTCGCCTTCCATGCGCGATATCAGGAACAGCTTGGCGTGGATCTTAAGCCCAGGGGCGGAGAAAATCACATGGACGCCGGCTTCGGTCAGCCGTTTTGCCCAGTGGATATTAGCTTCTTCATCAAAGCGCGCCTGCAACTCCACCACCACGGTGACCTTTTTGCCGTTATGGGCGGCATGGATCATGGCGTCGATAATGCGCGAATCTTTCGCCACCCGGTAAATATTGATTTTAATCGACAGCACGTTGGGGTCGAAGGACGCCTGGCGCAATAATTCCAGGACGTGCTCGAAGGTATGATAAGGATAATACAGCAATATATCCCGTTCCCGGATGGCGTCGAATCCGTTGCGGAAGTGTTCGAACCACGTATGGCGCAGGCGCGGCAACGGTTTATTCACCAGGTTGGCCTTGCCGACATTGGGGAAGGTAATAAAATCCTTGAAATTATGGTAACGGCCGCCCGGGATGACCGAGTCATAGGATGAAATACCCAGCTTATCCTTGAGCATTTCCACCATGCTGTTGGGCATATCGCGCTGGTAGACAAACCGTACCGGCTCCGCGGTCAGGCGCTGCTTAAGGCTTGACGACATCAGCTCCAGCAGGCTCGACTCCATTTCCGTGACCAGGTCATACTCCGCGTCACGGGTCATTTTCATGGAGTACGCGTTCAGGGTATCGTAGTCAAAAAAGCCGATAAAAATATCGTCAAGGCAATAGCGCAGTATATTATCAAGCAAAATCATCGGCTTGCGACGGCGTGGCGGCTCGGCGGGCAGATTGATAAAACGCGGCACTTTATCGGCCGGAATTTCCAGCAGGGCGTAGTTGGTCTCCTGGCCGCGGATAATCTCCACCGCCAGATAGGTATAGTCATCCTTCAGGAATTGCACCAGATTCGTGTCATGCTGGATGAGGATCGGCGTAATATGCTGGCGCAGCTGCTGTTTGAAATATACGCGCAGCCACTCCTGCTGATTGGGGGATAATTGCCGTTCGTTAATCAGGAATATCTGGTTGCGCGCCATTTCCAGCAGCAGATCGTTATAGAGATTATCGAACTCCTGCTCGGCATTGAGCACCTTGGCCTGGATTTTATTCAGCAGATGGCGCGATGTTACCTTGGATCCTTGTTCTTCGCTTATCAGGATGCGCCGTTTTAATTCCGCGAACCTGACTTTATAAAACTCGTCCAGGTTGTTGGAATAAATGCCTAAAAACCGCATCCGCTCAATGAGCGGATTGGATTTGTCCGCGGCTTCCTGCAAAACACGTTCATTAAACGATAACCAACTCAGTTCTTTTTCGCTGTAAAGCTTTTCCTGACCCATTGCCACTCCGTTAATTTGTTCAGGAAGGGGGGATCCTGTATTAAGAGTATTATCGCCCCCACGGGAGCAAAGTCCATCAGAACAACCTTCTTAAGATTGTCATCTTAATATCTTACAGGCAACATAGGCTTCCTTAATCAGTACCGACCATAGGGTTGACTCTATATAACAGAGGAATATGACAATAAAACGGCTATCCAATACGAAAACCGCCGCCTACCGTCGATGGAGCGACCGCGTGACGCGCGGCCTCGTCAGCGGCGGCGGGGCATTGGTGCTGTTAACGCTGTTGGTCATGTTTTTTTATCTGCTGTACGCGGTATTGCCGCTGTTTCGTTCCCCCTCGGTCACGCCGCTTGGCGCCGTCCCCTGGAGTCAGGCGGTAAGGGATCAGGCGGCCGCGCCGCCGGACGGCGCTGGCGTGGCCGCCATTCAGGCCATGGGTATCGACGCCTCCCTGTCCAGCGCTTATGTTATTGATGGGCGCGGGCAGGGACATCTGCTGCCGCGGCGCGGCGCGGCGCCGTCCGCGGCCGGCCTGATGGCGGATTTTGCCGGACTGGCGGCCGCCAGCGGCGGCCAGCCGCTGTACCTGCTGCTTGACCGCCGCGGCAACGCCCGTCTGGCGCAGCCGCACGGCCGCGCCGCCGCGCTCTCATGGGTATTTCCGTTCGGGGAAAACCCGCTGCCGTTAAGCGGCGACGGCCAGCCGCTGCGTCATGCGGCGCTGGCGCAGCCGGCGGAAAAGCAGGCGGTCATGGCGGCGCAGCTGGCATCCGGCCGGATTCTGGTCGCCCGCCTGGGGCCAGCCGGCTTGACGCGTAGCGAACTGACCCCGGATGACGGCGACGTCGATGAGGTACTGCTGTCGCCGGACGGTCGCCTGCTGTATCTGCGGGCCGGAAACCTGCTGAGCATCTACCGGCTCAGCGATGACGGTCAAATCCAGCTGCGCCAGCGGCAGGCGCTGGCGCCCGCGGGCCCGGCGCAGGTGACCCTGCTGCCCGCGGACGGCTCCCTGCTGGTGCGCGCTGCCGGCCAGCGGCTCGCCCTGTGGTTCGATGTCAGCGACGATAACGGACATCATTTGGCGCGCATTCGGGAATTTGCCGCCCCGCTGCCGCCCGGCGCGCAGATCCTGGCGTCGGCGCAGCGCGCGGTGTTCGGCGTGCTGGCCCCGGACGGTACGTTCTCCCTGTTCAGCGCCCGCCAGGAGGCCCCCCTGCTGCAGACCCGTTTGGCGCCCGCCCTGCGCGCGGTATTCAGTCCGATAATCGGTGAGCCCGGCCCCGGCCCCGGCGGCGGGGCGGATGAGGCCATCGTCACCCTGGATGCCGGCGGCTGGCGCATCTGGCGGCTCGATACCGCCTTCCCCGATATCAGCTGGCGCACGCTGACGCAA
Organism: Sodalis sp. C49; assembly: GCF_046352915.1. Lineage (NCBI taxonomy): Bacteria > Pseudomonadati > Pseudomonadota > Gammaproteobacteria > Enterobacterales > Bruguierivoracaceae > Sodalis > Sodalis sp. C49. The sequence goes on from NZ_CP163303.1 coordinate 5,177,775, forward strand.
AAAATAGCCTATCACCACTATCCCGCGCCGGCCTGGGTTTGGCAATCCACCGCCGCCGGCGGCCTGGACGGCGGCAAATTCAGCCTGGTGCCGCTGCTGGCCGGCACCCTGAAGGCCGCCGGTTACGCCATGCTGTTCGCCACCCCGCTGGCGCTGGCGGCGGCAATGTATACCGCCTGGTTTATGGCGCCGGCGCTGCGGCGGTGGATCAAGCCGGCCATGGAAATCATGGGGGCGGTGCCAAGCGTCGTTATCGGCCTGATCGCCGCTCTGTGGCTGGCGCCCTACTATAGCCGGGTGCTGAGCGGCATTTTGCTGCTGCCGCTCTTGCTGCCGCTGGCGATACTGGCGACCGGCTGGGGGGTCAGCCGGTTGCCCGCCCGCCTCGGCGCCCGGTTTTCCGCGGGCTGGGACTGTCTGCTGCTGCTGCCCGTGGTGGCGCTGGTGGTTTGGCTGGCGTGCCGCCTTTCGCCCTGGATCGATGCGGCGTTGTTCGGCCAGCCCCTGTCGGGTTGGCTGGGAGACGATTTTAACCCGCTGAACGCGCTGGTGGTCGGCACCGCCATGGGTTTCGCCCTGGTGCCGGTGATGTTTTCTCTGGCGGAGGACGCGCTGTTCAACGTGCCGGCGCGGTTGATCCAGGGATCGCTGGCGCTGGGCGCAACCCCCTGGCAAACGCTGCTGGGGGTTACCCTGCCGTCCGCCGGCGCCGGCCTGTTTTCGGCGTTTATCCTGGGACTCGGACGCGCCACCGGCGAGACGATGATCGTGCTGATGGCCAGCGGCAACATGGCGCGCGTGGACGGCAACCTGTTCCAGGGCCTGCGCGCGCTGGCGGCCAATATCGCCATCGAGATACCCGAGGCGTCGCTTAACAGCGGGCACTATCGGTTATTGCTGCTGACAGCCCTGGTGCTGTTTATCTTTACGTTCCTGATAAACACCCTGGCCGAAGCGCTGCGCCTGCGCCTGCGCGCCCATTACCGCCAACAGGACGGGGAGACGGGATGAAGCACTGGTTCCAATCCGGCCGCCCATGGGTCTGGCTGACGGCCGGTTCGGTCAGCGTCAGCCTGCTGGCCATGCTGATGCTGGTGGCGTTGCTCAGCCTGCAGGGCATGCGCCTGTTCTGGCCGCAGCCGGTGTATCAATTGCAATTGGAGACGGCGTCCGGCCAGCCGGACACGTGGATCGGCGAAATCTACGCCGAAAAACGCGCCGCGCCGCCCGGCGGCGAGGGGGATAAATTTTATATTATCCGCACCGGCGGCGCCTCAGCCGCCCGGGATTTTTATCGGGTGCGGGCTGATCGGGTGGTGGCGCGTTCCCGCCCGCCGGATCTGGTGGTGCTGGAACGCAGCGGCTATGGCAGGGAGTATGGTTTCTTGCAGGGCATGACCGAGGACGGGCAACCCCTGACCGCCGACGATATGCCGCGGGCGCTGCAGCAGCGGCTGGCGTCAATGGCCACGCAGCGCCGGCTGGCCGCGGGACTGCGCGCCAGGATGCAGGCCGACCTTGGCCAGCGCGCCGAACGGTTAGCCGCCCGGCGGCAGCAATGGGAAAAAGACGGGCTATGGACGCCGCTCAACCAGGCGCTGTACCGCGCCGGCCAGGGTGAGCTCGAACACCAGGCGCAGAGTCTCTCCCGCCAGGCGGCGGATATTGATAAAGAGATGGACCGCGATCGGGTGCTGCTGCGTGACGCCCGGGGCGCCACCCGCGAGATACCGCTGCGGGAAATCGAACGCGCCTGGTATCCCAACGCGATGGGATTTATGGCAAAAGTCAGGCTTTGGGCCACGCAGATCGGTCATTTTGTCGCCCGCGACGCCAATGACAATCCGGCGCAGGTCGGGGTTTTCCCGGCCATTGTCGGCACGCTGCTGCTGGTGATGCTGATGTCGGTGATGGTGATGCCGCTCGGGGTGATGGCGGCGGTGTACCTGCATGAATATGCCAAGTCCGGCTGGCTGACCCGGCTAATCCGTATTGCGGTGGGCAACCTGGCGGGGGTGCCCTCTATTGTGTATGGCGTGTTCGGCCTGGGCTTTTTTGTCTATGTGCTTGGCGGTACGCTGGACCAACTGTTTTATGCCGATGCGTTGCCCAATCCGACCTTCGGCACCCCCGGACTGCTGTGGGCCGCGCTGACGCTGGCCCTGCTGACGTTGCCGGTGGTGATCGTCGCCACCGAGGAAGGCCTGGCGCGCATTCCGCCGTCGCTGCGCCATGGGTCGCTGGCGCTGGGGGCCACCCGGGCGGAAACGCTGTGGCGCGTCGTGCTGCCGGGCGCGGCCCCGGCGATGATCACCGGGCTTATCCTGGCGGTGGCGCGGGCGGCGGGCGAGACCGCGCCGTTGATGCTGGTCGGGGTCATTAAATCCGCGCCGCTGCTGCCGCTGGACGGGGTGTTTCCCTATCTGCACGCCGAGCGGAAATTTATGCATCTGGGCTTCCAGATTTACGATATGGCGCTGCAAAGTCCCGATAGCGACGCGGCGGGTCCTTTGGTCTTCGCCACGGCGCTGTTGCTGGTGGTGATCGTGGTGGGGCTGAACCTGGCGGCCATCGGCCTGCGTCACCGCCTGCGGGAAAAATACCGCGCGCTGGCGCTTTAATGGAGTGTGATTTATGTCCCTGCTAACCCCCGATCTCTTTGCGCAGATGCCGGATGTCCAGCGCTTTACCCCGCAGCAGACTGTCCTGGAGACCGAGCATCTTAGCGTCTCCTACGGCGGACGCACGGTGCTTGAGGATATCACCCTGCGCATCCCGCGGCAGCGTATTACCGCGCTGATCGGTCCCTCCGGCTGCGGCAAATCGACCTTGCTGCGCTGTTTTAACCGCATGAACGATTTGAACGATGATTGCCGCGTCGAAGGCGCGGTGCGCCTGGCGGGGCGGGATGTCAACGACGCGCGGCAGGATGTGGTGGCGCTCCGGCGGCGGGTGGGCATGGTGTTCCAGCGGCCCAATCCCTTTCCGAAATCCATCTACGATAACGTGGTATACGGCCTGCGCCTGCTGGGCATTCGCGACCGGCGGGTGCTGGACGACGCGGCCGAGCAGGCGCTGCGCGCGGCGGCGCTATGGCATGAAGTAAAAGATCGGCTGAAGGAGAATGCGTTCCGCTTGTCCAACGGCCAGCAGCAGCGGCTGGTCATCGCCAGGGCTATAGCCATTGAACCGGAAGTATTGCTGCTGGATGAACCGACCTCGGCGCTTGATCCCATCACCACGCTGACCATCGAGGAACTGATGATTTCGCTGAAAGCGCATTTCACCCTGGTGCTGGTGACCCACAATATGCAGCAGGCCGCGCGGGTATCGGATTATACCGCCTTTATCCATCAGGGCAGGCTGGTGGAATACGCCGGCACCGATCGGCTGTTCACCTCGCCCGCGCAGCGTAAGACCGAGGAATATATTACCGGCCGCCTGCGCTAATTCGCCTGGCGATGTTACCGGCAAAGGGCGTCGGCGCCCAGTGAACGTCCTTACCGGCCGGGCGCCGTGGCTGCCGCCGGCGTTATGGCGCGGCGCGGCGGCGTTTATTCCGCCGCGTATCCCGCCGGCGGCAGGGGCGCGCCGTCCAGCCAGGCGGCGCCTTCCCGCAGCGTAAGCCGGCCGTCCAGCAGCCAGCTTATCACCAGTGGGTAGATGTCATGCTCCTGGGTTTTAATCCGGGCGATCAGGTCGGCCTCGGTGTCGCCGGGGAAGACCGGCACTTTCGCCTGCAGGATGACCGGGCCGCCGTCCAGCTGTTCCGTCACGAAATGCACCGAGGTGCCGTGTTCGCGATCGCCGTTGGCCAACGCCTGGCGATGGGTATGCAGGCCCGGATACAAGGGAAGCAGGGAAGGGTGGATATTCAGCATCCGTCCCGCGTAATGGCTGACAAAGTCCGGCGACAGGATGCGCATATAACCGGCCAGGATCACCGCGTCCGGCTGATAGCGGTCGATGGCCTCGCATAGGGCGCGGTCGAAGGACGCGCGGTCGGGATAGTCGCCGGGCAGCAGCGCGCGGGCGGGCACATCGGCGCGGGCGGCGCGCCTGAGTCCTAACGCGTCGGCCCGGTTGCTGAAGACCGCCGCGACCCGTGCCGGCATTCTTTCCTGCCGGCAGGCGTCGATCACCGCCTGCAGATTGCTGCCCTCGCCCGAGATCAGCACCACCAGCTTTTTCATTAACGGATAATAACCCGTTCGCCGCCGGCCAGCGTCTGGATCTCGCCCAGCTTCCAGGCGGTCTCGCCCAGGCCGGTCAGCAACGACAGCGCCCGATCGGCGCTGTGCGCAGGCACCACGACAATCATGCCGACGCCGCAGTTAAAGGTGCGGTACATTTCATGGCGGCTGACGTTGCCGGCCTGCTGCAGCCAGCCGAATACCGCCGGCCATTGCCAACTGCCCTCGTCGATGACCGCCTGCGTGTCCGCCGGCAATACCCGGGGGATGTTTTCCCAAAAACCGCCGCCGGTGAGGTGGGCGATGGCGTGGATCTCGGTTTGCGCGATAAGCTCCAGCAGCGCCTTAACATAAATGCGCGTCGGCTCAAGCAGGTGATCGGCCAGGGGCTTGCCGTCCAGTTGGGTGGTGAGCGGGTCGGTCTGGCTGAACTCAAGGATCTTACGCACCAGGGAATACCCGTTGGAATGCGGGCCGCTTGAGGCCAGGGCCAGCAGAGTATCACCGGCCTGTACCTTGCTGCCGTCGATGATTTCCGATTTTTCCACCACGCCGACGCAAAAACCCGCCACGTCATAATCCTCGCCATGATACATGCCGGGCATTTCCGCCGTTTCGCCGCCGACCAGGGCGCAGCCGGACTGTTTACAGCCTTCGGCAATGCCGGTAATCACCGCCGCCGCGGTATCCACATCCAGTTTGCCGGTGGCGAAATAGTCCAGGAAGAACAGCGGCTCGGCGCCCTGCACCACCAGATCGTTGACACACATCGCCACCAGATCGATGCCGATGGTATCGTGACGTTTTAAATCCATCGCCAGACGCAGCTTGGTGCCGACGCCGTCGGTGCCGGATACCAGGATGGGTTCGCGGTATTTCTGCGGCAGGGCGCATAGCGCGCCGAACCCACCCAGCCCGCCCATGACTTCCGGACGTTTTGTCTGTTTCACCACACCTTTGATGCGGTCTACCAAGGCGTTGCCGGCATCAATATCCACGCCTGCGTCTTTATAGCTGAGAGAGGTTTTATCGGTCACTGCAAGATCCCCACGGAGATGGTATGTTGGCTTGTATTCTGGCGCAGGCAATTCTAACAGCGTGGGCAATCGTTTGCGAGTGGTGATGTCAAACGCCCTCCCGGCTTTTGTTGTCCAGCCTTTATTTCGCTTAACGGTTGATCAGGATCAGCTATTTTCGTATGGCGCAGTAAATAAAAGGGGTTATAATCTCGCGATTTTTTTGCGCAATTAATGCTACTTGGGGAGAATAATGATGAAGATCGTTGAGGTAAAGCACCCGCTTGTGAAACATAAATTAGGTTTGATGCGTGAAAATGATATCAGCACCAAGCGTTTTCGTGAATTGGCCTCTGAAGTGGGAAGTTTACTGACCTACGTAGCAACCGCCGATCTGGAAACTGAAAAGGTCACCATCGAGGGATGGTGCGGTCCGGTGGAAATTGAACAAATCAAGGGCAAGAAGATCACCGTGGTGCCTATCCTGCGCGCGGGCCTGGGCATGATGGACGGCGTGTTGGAGAACGTGCCCAGCGCGCGTATCAGCGTGGTCGGCATGTATCGCGATGAAACCACCCTGGAGCCGGTGCCTTATTTCCAGAAGCTGGCCTCGAGCATAGACGAGCGCATGGCGCTGGTGGTCGACCCGATGCTGGCCACCGGCGGCTCGATGATCGCCACCATCGACCTACTGAAGAAGGCCGGCTGCAAGAGTATCAAGATATTGGTCCTGGTGGCGGCGCCCGAAGGTATCGCGGCGCTGGAAAAAGCCCATCCCGATGTCGAGCTGTATACCGCGGCCATCGACAAGGGGCTTAACGAGCACGGCTATATTATGCCGGGCCTCGGCGATGCGGGCGATAAACTCTTTGGCACCAAATAAAATCAAGCCGGCCGGCAGGCCGGCTTTTTTTTGCTTCTCACTTTAAGGAAACTCAACATGACCCGTCGCGCCATCGGTGTTGATGAACGCCCGCCGCTACTGCAAACCATCCCGCTCAGCTTTCAGCATCTGTTCGCCATGTTCGGCGCCACGGTGCTGGTGCCGATTTTATTTAAAATCAATCCGGCCACCGTCCTGCTGTTTAACGGTATCGGCACCTTGCTGTACCTGTTTATCTGCAAGGGCAAGATCCCGGCGTACCTGGGTTCCAGTTTTGCCTTTATATCGCCGGTGCTGCTGTTGCTGCCGCTGGGCTATGAAGCGGCGCTGGGCGGTTTTATCGCCTGCGGCGCGCTGTTTTGCGTGGTGGCGCTGATCGTCAAGGTCGCCGGTATCGGCTGGATTGACGTGGTGTTTCCGCCGGCCGCCATGGGCGCCATCGTCTCGGTAATCGGCCTGGAACTGGCCGGCGTCGCGGCCAATATGGCGGGGCTGCTGCCGACGGAAGGCGCGCCGGTGGCGAGTTCCACCATTATTATTTCCCTGGTGACCCTGGGTGTTACCGTGCTGGGATCGGTGCTGTTTCGCGGCTTCCTGGCCATTATCCCGATCCTGATCGGGGTGCTGGTGGGCTATGCGCTGGCCTGGGCGATGGGCGTGGTGGATTTATCCCCGGTCGCCGCCGCCCATTGGTTCGCGCTGCCGACCTTTTATACCCCGCGCTTTGAGTGGATCGGCATCCTGACCATCCTGCCGGCGGCGCTGGTGGTGATAGCCGAACACGTCGGCCACCTGGTGGTGACGGCCAATATCGTCAAAAAAGATCTGTTGCGCGATCCCGGCCTGCATCGCTCGCTGTTCGCCAACGGTTTTTCCACCATGCTGTCCGGATTTTTTGGATCGACGCCCAATACCACCTACGGCGAGAATATCGGCGTGATGGCCATTACCAAGGTCTACAGTACCTGGGTTATCGGCGGCGCGGCTATCCTCGCCATCCTGCTTTCCTGCGTCGGCAAGCTGGCGGCGGCCATCCAGGCGGTGCCGGTGCCGGTAATGGGCGGCGTTTCCCTGCTGCTGTACGGGGTGATTGCCGCCTCGGGCATCCGGGTGCTGATCGAATCGAAGGTGGATTATAATAAACCGCAAAATCTGATCCTGACCTCGGTTATCCTTATCATCGGCGTCAGCGGCGCCAAAATCCATCTGGGCGCCGCCGAACTGAAAGGCATGGCGCTGGCCACCGTGGTGGGCATCGGCCTGAGCCTGCTGTTCCGGGTCATTACCCTGGTGCGCGGCGAAGAAGTGATTATCGAGGCGACCGAACTCCCGGCTCCCGAATCCGCCGAAAAATAACCTCGCGCCCACGGGTGTACGGATAACCCGCGGCCGGTGCCCGGCGGTGAAGCAATACGCCGCCGCGGCCATTCTATGATAAACTAGATCGGTTCCCGCCCGTATGCATAGAGGTCTTTCTGAACACGCCGGCACAGCTTTCCTTACCGCTTTATCTCCCCGACGATGAAACTTTCGCCAGCTTTTATCCGGGCGAAAACAGGTCGTTGCTGGCGGCGCTGCACAGCATGCTGGCGCAGGAACACGGCAGCTATCTTTACTTTTGGTCACGCAAGGGGGGAGGCCGCAGCCATCTGATGCACGCCGCCTGCGCCGAACTTTCCCAACGGGGGGAGGCGGTGGGGTATGTGCCGCTGGATAAGCGCACCTGGTTTGTGCCGGAGGTGATGGACGGCATGGAGCAACTGGCGCTGGTCACCATCGACAACATCGAATGCATCGTCGGCGACGAACCCTGGGAAATGGCCATTTTCAACCTGTACAACCGCATCCAGGAAACGGGCCGCACCCGGCTTATCATCAGCGGCAACTGTCCGCCGCGCCAGCTGAACCTGAATTTGCCCGATCTGGCCTCGCGCCTGGACTGGGGGCAGATTTACCGCCTGCAGGCCCTCTCCGATGAGGAAAAAGGGGCCGCGCTGCAGCTGCGGGCCCGGCTGCGCGGTTTTGAGCTGCCGGAAGATGTCAGCCGTTTTTTGCTCAAACGGCTGGAGCGGGATATGCGCACGCTGTCGCATACGCTCGATCAGCTCGATCACGCCTCCATTCGCGCACAGCGCAAGCTGACTATTCCCTTCGTCAAAGATATCCTTAATCTGTAACGGCCGCGCGCCGGATAAGCAACGCACCGTGCCCGGCGCAATGCTTATGACTTCTGGAAGGGTTTAAAGCGTTTTTGCATCTGGCGCAGCTGGTCGATGCGCGCGTCATAGCGCGCCTGCTGCAGGCTGCCGAGCTTAACCTGCGAGCTGGCGCTGCTTAACGCCCGTACCGCCTGATCCAGCTCGCCGTTCAGCGCCAGGCTTTCGGCGCGCGCCGCCAGTTCCTGATCGCGCAGTCCCTGGCCGGCGTTGGCCTGCGCCAGCAGGTCCCAGCCGTTGGTGTCGTCGGGATGATTAAAGGTGTAGCGGTTAAGCAAACGGCTGGCATCGGCAAAACGTTTCCCCTCCACATAGGCGTTCGCCAGGTTAAGCAACAGCACCGGATTCGCGTTGTTGTCCTGGACCTTCACCAGCGCCTCCAGGCGGGTAATGGCCCGGGGAGCCTGCTGTTGCGCCAGATCGATATCGGTCATCAAATCCACGAACCAGATATTGGCCGGCTGTTTGGCCAGCAGGGGTTGCAGCGCCCTGCGGGCGTCGTCGTATTTTTTCGCCTGGTAGAACAGGATGGCCTGGCCGTACTCGGCGGCAAGCTGCTGGCGCGCGTTGCCTTTTTTCCAGGCGGCGATCAGATCGTCGTCCAGCACGATGCCGCCCGAGCCGTACATGCCGAGGATACGCGCCTTGGCCAGATAAAAATCCTGCGACGAATCGATGACCAGATGCTTCATCTGGTTCGCCCGGTTGCGGATGTCCGACAGGCGGCTCATCGGCAGGGGATGGGTGAGCAGCATTTCAGGCGGCGCGGTGGAGTAGCGCACCCGATCGGAAAGCTTTTGCAGAAAGTCTGGCATGGCCTGGGGATCAAAACCGGATCGTTGCAGCACCTGGATGCCGATACGATCCGCTTCCTGCTCGTTCGCCTGGGTGAAGCTGATCATGCCCTGCTGGGTGCCGGCGATGGTGCCGCTCAGGGCCGCCATGCCCATTTGCGGATTGGCCATGGTCAGTAATATCGACCCCAGGGCGCCGGCCCAGGTCAGGGGAGCGTTGCGCTTCTGGTCTTCCATCGCCCGCGCCAGATGGCGCTGGGTGACATGGGAAAGTTCATGGGCCAGCACCGAGGCCAGCTCGCTTTCATTGGCGGTATAGTAGAACAGGGCGGAATGCATCACCACATTGCCGCCGAAAAAGGCGAAGGCGTTCAGCTCATCGCTGTGGATCAGGAAAAAATGGAACGGCGTACGCACCGAATTGGCATGCGCCACCAGCACGCCGCCCAGATGATTGATGTAGGCGTTGAGGAGGGGATCGTTAATCAGCGGCGCGCCGCCCCGCATCTGGCGGACATAAAAATCCCCCATCTGCATTTCCTGGTCGATGCTGAGCGTGCTGCCGGCGGTGGTGCCCATATCCGGCAGCTGGTCCTGCAATTCGTCGGCCAGCACGGGCTGCCCGCCCGCGACCATGGCGGTCAACAGGCCGGCGACAAGACTTTTTTTCATCCATGTGTACATAAACTATCCAACCTTAACCTGGGTGATATCACTTGGACAGCCAGGGCCGGAAAGTGTTCTCACCGCTGGCGCGCCCGGTGTACGGGCACAGCGGACCCGGCGGGGCTACGCCTCCTGCAGATAAGCCAGCACGATGTCATGGTGGTTGCTGGTCTTGAAGTCGTCGAAGACTTTTTCAATCCTGCCGTCCAGTCCCACCAGGAAACTGATGCGATGGATGCCGTCGTAGGTTTTGCCCATAAACGATTTTTCGCCCCAGACGCCGAATTCCTCGGCCACCTGATGATCCGCATCGGACAATAAGGTGAAATTCAGCAGCTCTTTTTCGGCGAAGCGCGAGAGTTTCTCCGGTTTGTCGGTGCTGATGCCCAGCACTTCCACACCCGCTTTTTTCAGCTGGTCCATATTGTCGCGCAGTCCGCATGCCTGGACGGTACAACCGGGCGTCATGGCTTTGGGATAAAAGTAGACCAACACTTTTTGTCCCTGGAAGTCGGTCAGACTGACCTGTTCGCCGTCCTGATCGGGCAAACTAAATTTCGGTGCGGTATCTCCGGCTTTCAGTGGCATCATTAACATACTCCATCTTTCTCTTGATTCTGTGGATGATTCACAATGCTAATACTGCCTTGCGCATTCAGTTCTGTACAGAGCTGATGAAACCTATCTTCGATCTGTTCCATCGGCCAGCCGGAGGGACCGTGCGCGGTAATCTGGATATTCAGGCGCGGCGGCGCGTCGCCCCGCGCCGGCTGGGTCTTGGAGGCCAGCTCGGCGATATTCATGTGCTGGCTGTCGAACAGATCGGTAAAACGCTCGATCAAATGCGGCGAGTCCTGCACATCGACCTTGACCCAGACGGTATTCGGCGTCGCCTGCTGCTCGCCGGCGTTGGTGCGTTTCATGACAATCAGCAGGTCCAGCTCGGCGCCCTTGAGCGGCAGGGTGGATTCGATCAGGGTAATCGCATTCCAACTGCCCGACAACAGCATGATAAGCGTAAACTCTTCACCCAGCATGGCAAGACGGCTATCTTCAATATTGCATCCACAACTGCTGACGTGACGGGTAATGGTATTGACGATACCGGGACGGTCGGTGCCAAGCGCAGTAATGACCAGATAGTGTTGTTGTGACTGTGGCAAAATGGTGCTTCCTGTCATGGCTGATGTGATTTACATGGTAACCCTAAAAAAAACCTGCTGCCAAGGGCTTACATGGCCGATGTTTGCTTGCTTTTGGATAGGTGACAAAAGTACCATGAATAACCTGTTTGTGGAGGGGATGGTCAATGTTTACGGGAAGCTTTATTGGCAGCATAGTTGCGCTGGTTACACCAATGGATGACAAGGGTGCCGTCGATTGGGTAAGTCTAAAAAAATTAATCGATTATCATGTGGCCAGCGGGACGTCGGCTATCGTCTCCGTCGGGACGACAGGGGAATCGGCGACGCTGAGCCATGACGAACACGGCGAAGTGGTGATGCGCACCCTGGAGTTAAGCGACGGGCGCATTCCGGTTATCGCCGGCACCGGCGCCAATTCCACCGCCGAGGCGGTCAGCCTGACGCAGCGCTTTAACGATAGCGGCGTGGTCGGATGCCTGACGGTGACGCCTTATTACAATAAACCGACCCAGGAAGGGTTGTTCCAGCACTTCAAGGCGATTGCCGAACACACCGATCTGCCGCAAATCCTGTATAATGTGCCGGCGCGTACCGGGTGCGATATGCTGCCGCCGACCATCGGGCGTTTATCGAAAATCAAGAATATCGTGGCTGTTAAGGAAGCGACGGGGAACTTAAACCGCGTCAGCCAGATCCAAGAGCTGGTTGATGAGGACTTTATCCTGTTGAGCGGCGACGATTCCACGGGTCTGGACTTCATGCAACTGGGCGGCAAAGGCGTGATTTCCGTCACGGCCAATATCGCCGCGCGGGAAATGGCGGAGCTTTGCGCTCTGGCGCTGCAGGGCAATTTTGCCGAAGCGCGCCGCCTGAACCAACGCCTGATGCCGCTACATCAGAAATTATTTATTGAATCCAACCCAATTCCCGTTAAATGGGCCTGTAAAGCATTGGGATTAATGGCAACCGATACGTTACGTTTGCCGATGACGCCGCTGACCGAGAATGATAGCCGTGTTGTTGAGCAAGCTTTAACGGATGCCGGTTTGCTATAACTCTGTTAGGGAGAATTGATGGCTTATTTATTGCAAAAGTCGATGGTGGCAAAAGTGGTGGGCGCGTCGTTGTTCATGCTGCTTGCGGCCTGTTCCAGCGATCAACGTTACAAACGGCAGGTCAACGGCAACGAAGAATACCTGAAAGCGCCGGCGCTGCGCCCGCTCAACAGTCCATCAGGGATGATCCTGCCGGTGCAGACCGGGGATTACGAAGTGCCCGTCGCGAACGCCCGCGGGAACGTGGGCAAGGGACTGGATATTCGTCCTCCGGCGCAGCCTTTGGCTTTGCTTGATGGTTCCCGCTCGCAATATACGGGCGATACCGCGGTCATCCAGCTTGAAAACAGCGCGCAAACCCGCGACCTTTGGTCCAAGGTGGTCGCTGTGGTGCAAAGCAAAGGTTACACCATCGCCTCCCGCCAGGACGGCAGCCAGACGCTCAATACCGATTGGGTGCAGTGGACGCGGGCCGACGAGGACGTGCAATACCGCGGCCGTTACCAGGTCAGCCTGCGCACCGAGGGCTACCAAACCTCGCTAATGGTTAAATCCTTAGGGCTTGAGCAGCAGGGCAATCCGGTCAGCGCCCCGGCTGTCGTACAGCGCTATACCGTCGCCATGCTGAACAGCGTGGCGCAGGGGATTGAACAGCTCGACAGCGACCAGGCAAGTAAAATCGCCTCGGGCCAGACGGCGGATCTGAGCGTTATCAGCGGCGCCGACGATTCCGGCCTGCCGTTGCTGGTGGTGCGTTCCCCTTATGCCGTGGTATGGCAACACCTGCCGGCGGCGCTTGAAAAAATCGGGATGAAGGTCAAGGATACCAGCCGTCCGCTGGGCACTATTTCCGTGACCTATGATGCGCCGGGCAGCGGCACCTGGGACGACCTGGGCGTCAAGGATCCGGATCTTCTTAACGGCGACTACAAGCTGCAGGTCGGCGATCTCGGCAACCGCAGCACCTTGCAGTTTACCGATCCGAAGGGCCATACCCTCGCCCAGGCGAAAAACGACGCGCTGGTGGCGGTGTTCCAGGCGGCGTTCAGTAAGACATCGAGTAAGTAATATCAGGGGCTAACGCCCCGCTGTATTTGCTGACCAGCCTTCGTAGGCGTTTGTACCGCCAGGATGGGCAAGGTGTATAAAGGTAAATAAAGGTGGCGCGCCAGGGATGGCGCGCCCGAGCCGGCATGGACGTATTGACGGCGGCTTGATGAACTTCTACCCGCGGGCAGCGGTTTGTTAGCAAACAGAGGGCCTACGCCCTTTTTTATTTTTAGTCTGCGTTATCTGCCACTGGAGTAAAAAAGATGCAAAAGTTAGCTGAGTTGTATCGCGGAAAGGCGAAAACGGTCTATACCACCGCCGATCCGGATTTGCTGATTCTGGAATTCCGCAACGATACGTCAGCGTTAGACGGTCAGCGCATTGAGCAGTTCGAGCGCAAAGGCATGGTTAACAATAAATTCAACTATTTTATCATGACCAAACTCGCCGAGGCCGGGATCCCGACGCAAATCGTGCGTCTGCTTTCGGATACCGAAGTGCTGGTGAAAAAACTCGCCATGGTGCCGGTCGAGTGCGTCGTGCGCAACCGTGCGGCGGGCTCCCTGGTGAAACGCTTGGGGATAGAGGAAGGGCTGGTGCTCAATCCGCCGTTGTTCGATATGTTTTTGAAGAACGACGCCAAACACGACCCGATGATCAACGAGTCCTACTGCGAGACCTTCGGCTGGGCCAGCGCACCGCATCTGGCGCGCATGAAAGAACTGACCTACCGGGCCAATGACGTGCTGAGTAAAATATTTGACGATGCCGGCCTGATCCTGGTGGATTTCAAACTTGAGTTCGGCCTGTTTAATGGCGAGGTGGTGCTGGGGGATGAATTTTCGCCGGACGGCAGCCGCCTGTGGGACAAAGCCACCCTCAATAAGATGGATAAAGACCGTTTTCGCCAGAGCCTGGGCGGGGTTATCGAAGCCTACGAGGAAGTTGCCCACCGTATTGGCGTAACGCTGGACTAACGACGCAATCGTTTCCCTGCCGTCGCCGCGGCCTGCCGACCGAGGCGACAGGCATGCCGCGTCATGCCGTTTTTCCCGCGCGCGCCTGCGGACGGCGCCGTCCAAAACGGCATTTTGTGCTATCCTCCACGGTATAACTAAACAGCCGTAGGTAAGCGTATGCGTTGGCAAGGACGTCGCGAAAGCGATAATGTTGAAGACAGGCGTAATTCATCTTCCGGCGGCGGTGGCGGCATGCGCATCCCGCTGCGCGGCAAGACGGGCGTGGTGGTGCTGATCGTGGTGGTGGTGGCCGGTTATTACGGCATCGATTTGACGCCTTTGCTTACCGGCGGCGGCCAGTCCGTGCAGCAGTCGTCACCGCAGCGCGCCAGTCCCAATGACGACGAGGCGGCCAAATTTACCTCGGTGATGCTGGCCACCACCGAAGATACCTGGAAAGAGATTTTCCAGCGCACCGGCAACACCTATGCGCCGCCTAAGCTCGTCATGTACCGCGGCGCCACGCAAACCGGTTGCGGCACCGGCCAGTCGGTGATGGGGCCCTTTTATTGTCCCGCCGACAGCACGGTCTATATCGATCTGTCGTTTTATGATGAAATGAAAAATAAACTCGGGGCCGGCGGCGATTTTGCCCAAGGATATGTGATTGCCCATGAAGTGGGACATCATGTCCAGCATCTGCTGGGCACCGAGCAAAAGGTCAGGCAAATGCAGCAGGGCGCCACGCAGCAACAGATCAACCAGCTTTCGGTAAAAATGGAGCTGCAGGCGGATTGTTATGCCGGCGTGTGGGGCAACGCCATGCAAAAACAGCAGATCCTCGAGACCGGCGATCTGCAGGAGGCGCTGAACGCGGCCACGGCGATCGGCGACGACCGCCTGCAGCAGCGCGGACAGGGCAGGGTGGTGCCGGACAGCTTTACCCACGGCACGTCGCAGCAGCGTTATACCTGGTTTAAACGCGGTTTTGACACCGGCGATATGAATCAATGCGATACCTTTGCCGGTCGCTAAAGGACTCAGCAGGGACTACACCATGACATTTCTGGATCCTACGCTGCTGATTTTGCTGGCGCTGGCGGCGCTGGGCATTATCAGCCACAACAACACCGTTACGGTGGCGATCCTGGTATTACTGATTATCCGCATTACCCCGCTGAGCCATTTTTTCCCCTGGGTGGAAAAACAGGGGCTGACGCTGGGCATCATTATCCTGACCATCGGCGTCATGGCGCCCATCGCCAGCGGCACCATTTCCGCCGGCAGCGTCATGCACTCCTTTCTGCATTGGAAATCACTGCTGGCAATCCTTATCGGCGTGGCGGTGTCCTGGCTGGGGGGGCGGGGCGTGTCCCTCATGGCCCACCAGCCTTCGGTGGTGGCCGGGTTGCTGGTGGGAACGGTGATGGGCGTGGCGCTGTTTCGCGGCGTGCCGGTCGGGCCGCTGATTGCCGCAGGCATACTGTCGCTGTTGATTGGCAAAACCTGACATGGACAGGGCGGCTCCCGGCGTGACGGACCCCTGGCGCGCGGCGACGGCCCGAATGCGGCGCGCCGGCGTGCGCCGTTTGCTGGTGGTAAGCGGCGACGCCGAATGGAGCCTCGCGCAGGCGCGGATGCTGCGCGGCCGGTTGCCCGGGGACTGGCCCTGGATTGGCGCGCCGCCAGAGGACTGGCCGCTTTGCTGCGCGCCCGCCGCATTCAGGACGCTGTTGGGGCGTGAATTCAGGCACGCGGTGTTTGACGCGCGCCACGGCCTGGCGGTCGACGCGCTGGCGGCGCTGGCCGGCACGCTGCGGGCCGGCAGTTGGCTGGTGCTGCTGGTGCCCGAATGGGCATCCTGGCCAACGCGTCCCGATATCGATTCCCTGCGCTGGAGCGAACGTCCCATACCCATTGCAACCCCCCATTTTGTGGCGCATTTCCGGCAAAGCCTGTTGGCCGACCCCGGCGTGGCGCTGCTGCGCCAGCACCAGCCGCAGGACGCTATTTTTACGCCGCAGCCGGCGCTCCCACGCTGGCGGCCGCCGGCACCGGGGCCTACCGATGAACAGCGGGCAGTATTGTCCCGGCTGCAGGCGGCTAAAACCGGTATTTTTGTCCTGACCGCGCCGCGCGGACGCGGCAAATCGACCCTGGCCGGGATGCTGGCGGCGCGCAGCGAAGGACACTGCTGGGCGACGGCGCCCGCCAAAGCCACGGCCGAGGTCCTGGAGCGGCATGCCGGTCACCGTGTCCGCTTTTTCGCGCCCGACGCCCTGCTGCTGCAGTGCCGCCATCATCCGGCGGCGGACTGGCTGCTGGTGGATGAAGCCGCCGCCATTCCCATGCCGCTGCTACGGGAACTGCTGGGTTATTTCCCCCGGGTATTATTGACCACCACCGTGCAGGGCTACGAAGGCACCGGACGGGGTTTTCTGCTTAAGTTCTGCGCAACGCTGCCGAGATGGCATCACCTTACCCTGGAACACCCCCTGCGCTGGGCCAAAGACGACCCGCTGGAGCGCTGGCTGGGCGCGGCGCTGCTGTTCGCCGAGCCGGCGGAGCGGGACGCCGCGCCCCCTGACGCCGCCCCGGCGCTGATCCGTCCCGCCCGGGAACACTGGTTGTCCCATCCCCGGGAATTACAGGCGTTCTACCAGTTGTTGGCCAGCGCCCATTACCGTACCACCCCGCTGGATTTACGCCGGTTAATGGATGCGCCGGGGCAGTATTTTATTGCCGCCCGGTCGGGCGATCGCTTAACCGGCGCGCTCTGGTCGGTGGCGGAGGGCGGTTTGCCGCCGGCGCTGGCCCATGAGGTCTGGGCGGGAAGACGGCGCCCGGCGGGCAGCCTGGTCGCCCAATCGCTGGCGGCGCACGGCGGCCTGTGGACGGCGCCCTGCCTGCGATCGCGCCGCATCAGCCGCATTGCGGTGACCGCGGCCGGGCGCCGCCGGGGGTGGGGACGGCAGCTGGTAGCGTGCATGGTGGCCGGGGCCGCGCCATTGGATTTTGTCTCGGTCAGCTTCGGGCTGACCGCCGAGCTGTGGCGGTTCTGGCAGGCGGTGGGATTTCATCTGGTGCACATCGGCACCCATCGGGAGGCCAGCAGCGGGTGCTACAGCGCCATGGCGCTCTATCCGCTCAGTTCCGCCGGTCATCGGCTGGCGGCGCAGGGCGCGGCGCTGTTAACTCGTGATGGTGTTATCCACGCAGACGCCTTCCATGCCGCCGGCGCCGGCGGCGGACACGGTTGCGCACGGCCGGCCGCCGACGAGCTGGATGATGATGACTGGCGCAACCTGGCCGGGTTCGCGTTTGCCCGGCGAACGCCGGAGGCCTGCCGCATGTCGCTTAGCCGGTTGCTGCGCCGGTCGGACTTGCCGCTGGCGGCGCTGCGGTTATGGCTGGAGCAACGGCTTGACGTCAACGCTATCGTGGAGCAAACGGGATTAAGCGGTAAAAAGGCGGTGATAACACGCTGGCGGGAGGAGACCGCGCGGGCGTTGGAAGATATCAGTAGCGACACTTGCCGCCGCTGGCGTGACTGGAGCGCGCCCGGCGGGCACCTTCAAGGGGCGTGACGCAGCAAGACCCGTCGCCTCTTCACGCGACGGAACCTGCCGTTATTTCTGGCCGCTAGGGTTTCTTTTTCGGCCAGTCGTCGTCGTCGTCCCATTTTGCGTTGTTGTCGCGGTGCGGCGGCAACTCGGGCTTGTCTTTCAGGTAGCGTTTCACATCTACGCGGCGCAACTCTTTAATGCCGCTTATCAGCATACCCGCCAGGATAATTAAAATAATCCACCAGTAGTCCGCCAGCCAATGCATATCCTTACTCCTTATCCACATTTCCAATATAACGGCGAAACAGGGCCGGCAATCGAGGCGTCAGCCAGGATGCGCCCGCCACATCGCGGTCTTTCCATGATGCCAGCAGTAATTGCGGCGTAAGCAGCCGCTCCGCCTCCTGCGCCAGGGGACGATAGCTCAGGTGCCAGGGTTCCGCGGCCACGCCGCCGCGGTCATGGGCGTAGGGGCGGTAAAAACCGTATCCGGCCATCCATTCGCCCAGCCAGTCGGCCAGCGGGGCAAGATAGCCGCCCGGCAGATACTCCCACGGCTCCAGCTGCAGCGTCGCGCCGGCGGGCAATAAGTCCGGATCGTACACATCCAGATCGCTGCCCCAGTGATGGCGGCTGGCGCCCGGCAGGGCCGACCAGCGCAGGATGGCGTGGCAGCGCTCGGCCACCGTCAGGCTTTGACTGTCCAGCGGCCAGCTGTGGTTATCTAATAATGGCCGCTCGCCGCGAAACTTGCCATTCCAGATAGCCAATTGGCGGTCAAAATCACGAAAACTGCTGGCCGGCTGCAGATTGAAACCCGCCTGGCGCGCAGCCTGCCGCAGGTCTTGAAAGGCGGCGACCGCCTCGGGCTGCAGGCGATGGCGATCGCACAGCGGCGCCAGGTGCCGGTCGGTCTGGCCGGTCAACATGTCCGGCGTCATCATGGGATCAGTTGCTCCATGATGCGCTGATACATCCGGCTTAGCAATTGCAGGTCGGCGGCGCTGACGCATTCGTTCACTTTATGGATAGTGGCGTTCACCGGCCCCAGTTCCACCACCTGCGCGCCCATGCGGGCAATAAAACGCCCGTCCGAGGTGCCGCCGGTGGTTTCCAGGCGCGGCGTCAGGTCCTGGTAATGCCTGACCGCGTTGATGACCGCCGCCACCAGCTCTCCGGGCGGCGTGAGAAACGGCTGGCCCGATAACCACCAGTCGATATGGTAGCGCAGCCCGTGACGCTCCAGCAGGGCCTCCACCCGGGACCGGATCAGGGTATCGGTCAGTTCGGTGCTGAAGCGGAAGTTGAACTGCACCAGCAATTCGCCCGGAATCACATTATTGCTGCCGGTACCGGCGTGGATATTAGCGATTTGCATGGTGGTGGGGGGGAAAAACGCATTGCCTTCGTCCCAGACGATCGCCACCAGCTCATTGAGCGCCGCCATGGCGCGGTGCACCGGATTATCCGCCAGATGCGGGTAAGCCACATGCCCCTGGGTGCCGAGCACGGTAAGCGTGGCGGTAAGCGAACCGCGCCGGCCGTTTTTCACGATATCGCCGACGCGCAGATGGCTCGACGGTTCACCCACCAGGCAATAATCCAGCCGCTCATCGCGCGCCATCAACGCTTCCACCACTTTTACCGTACCGTCGGCGCCGGTGGCCTCCTCATCCGAAGTGATAAGGAATGCCAGCCGTCCCCGATGCTGTGGATGCTGGGCGACGAAACGCTCGGCGGCGACGATCATGGCGGCCAGCGAACCTTTCATATCGGCGGCGCCGCGGCCGAAAAGCATGCCGTCGCGCAGGGCCGGCTCGAACGGCGGATTATCCCAGCCGAGAGCATCGCCCGCCGGCACCACGTCGGTATGGCCGGCAAACGCCAGGGTTCTGCCCTCGCCGCGCCAGGCCCAAAAATTGTGCGTGGCGCCAAAGTTCATCGGCTCGATGGTAAACCCGGCCGCCCGCAGGCGGTCAATCAGCAGCGCCTGGCAGCCGGCGTCGTCGGGGCTGAGGGACGGGCGTTTGATTAACTGCTGCGCCAGCTCCAGTACCGGACAAGACATGTCAGGCCTCCTTGTGGGTGATGAAGAGTTGGTAGCCTTCGGCGTCGAAACCCACCATAAGCCTGCCGTCAGGGGACTGCAGCACCGGCCGCTTGATGACGGCCGGCTGGCCGACCATCAGCGCCAGCGCCCCCGCGGCCCCTTCGGCCGCCTGCCGCTCGGCGTCGCTTAGCTTGCGCCAGGTGGTGCCGCGGGTATTAAGCAGCGCCTGCCAGCCCACGCCGTCCGCGAAACCCTGCACTAATCCGCGGTCGACGCCATCGACGCGATAGTCGTGGAACCGGTAAGCCACCTGCCGCTCGTCAAGCCAGCGGCGGGCCTTTTTTATCGTATCGCAGTTTTTGATACCGTAGAGCGTAAATGCAACATCCGGGTCTGCCATGGCAAAGCGTTACCTGTAAAAAAACATTGTTGCGCCAATAATGCGGGAAAATGGCCGGAGGATCCAGACGGCGGGGCAATCATTGCTTATCGTTATAGACGACGGGCAATACTGTCTTTTTTACCGCGCTAAAAACCCTATTATTAACCCAAGTGATAACATAATGTGCCAATAATTTAACTTATGCATCGATTTATTATTTTACGCCCATGTATCGCTTTACCGGGGTTGCGTTTTTTCTGCCGGGCCATAGTGCTGTTTATTAAAAAGCAGCGCCAAGACAATGAAGGCAATAAAGGATTTCTTGCTGCGCTTATAAAGGGTTGCGTTCGACTCCCCGACACCCGCTTTTAAGCATTCAGGGTGAATATGTTTTTTTATCATTACCTGGTTCATGGGCGCCAAACCATAAAAAGAACTTATGAAGAAAGCGTAGGGCAAATGCCTGGTTTTGCCTGTTCAAATGCGGATATTGCGATGATGATTAAAGATTTATTGTTTAAAATCAGCAATTAATTGCAATTTTTAGCAAATTGCAATCATTGCGGCTGAATTGTCACATTTTTGATCTAAACATTAACCATTGCGGGGAAAAAACCGGTCATGGCCGGAGAGTCGTGCATCAAAACAGGGCATTAGCCCCCTGAGGCTAATATATTATGTGATCTCTACGGGCAATTAAAATTAATACATCCGTAGCCCTCTTTTATTTTCTAAAGAGACTTTGTATAATCGCCGTACAAAAAAGAGAGGCAGGGTATGATTGATACAGAGTTAGTCACTTGGAAAGATTTCATCGAAGCAATGCTGCGCAAGTAGTGGCAAGCTGAAAAAAGGCGTTGTTCCTTTTTAACGCTAACCAGCTTGGAAATCATCGTACGAATAAACGGCCACCTCTCATCAAGGTGGCCTTTGTCGTTTTAGCGGATTATCGGTTTAAAGCCGGGTTGGGCCGTCGCCGGGCGTTACGTCCGCGTTATCCGGCAATAACTGGATATTGGCGTCCGGATGATCTTTGGTCGGGAAGCGCTGGCGGATCAGCACAAAAAACAGCGGGATAAAAAAGATCGCCAGTATCGTGGCCGAGATCATGCCGCCGATAACGCCGGTACCGACCGCGTGCTGGCTGGCGGACCCCGCTCCCCGGCTGATGGCCATCGGCAGCACCCCGAAGATAAACGCCAGCGAGGTCATCAGGATGGGCCTTAACCGCATGCGCGAGGCGTGCAGTGTGGCCTCGATCACTCCCTGGCCGCGCTGGTTCAGCTCATTGGCGAACTCTACGATCAGAATGGCGTTTTTCGCCGAGAGGCCGATAACCGTCAGCAGGCCGACCTGGAAATACACATCGTTTTCCAGCCCGCGCATCCAGGTTGCCAGCAGCGCGCCCACCACGCCCAGCGGCACCACCAGCATCACCGAAAAAGGTATCGACCAGCTTTCATACAGCGCCGCCAGGCTCAGGAATACCACCAGCAGCGAGATAGCGTACAGCGCCGGCGCCTGGGAACCCGAGAGCCGTTCCTGATACGACATCGCGGTCCATTCCAGCCCCATGCCGTTGGGTAGTCCCGCCACCAGCTTCTCCATCAGGTCCATCGCCGTGCCGTTGCTCACGCCGGCCGCGGCTTCGCCGACAATTTCCACCGACGGAACGCCGTTATAGCGTTCCAGCCGCGGCGAGCCGTATTCCCAATGTGAGGTGGCGAACGCGGAGAAGGGCACCATGGTGCCGCTGCCGTTACGCACATACCAGCGATACACGTCGTCGGGCAGCATGCGGTATTTGGCCGCCGCTTGCACATAGACCCGCTTGACGCGGCCGCGATCGATAAAGTCGTTGACGTAGTTGGAACCCCAGGCGGTCTGCAGCGTATCGTTAATATCGTCAACGCTCACGCCCAGGGCCTGCGCCTTGCGCTGATCGATGTCGATCTGCAACTGCGGACTGTCGTCCAGCCCGTTATGCCGCACGCGCGACAGCTCAGGCGAAGCGGCCGCCTGTGACAGCAGCTGGTCGCGCGCCTTCATCAATGTGTCATGGCCCTGGCCCGCCTTGTCTTCCAGCATCAAATCGAAACCGGCGGCGTTGCCCAGGCCGGAGATGGCCGGCGGATTATTGGCCAGCACCCGCGCCTCGGAAATATGGCTGAACTCCCTGGTGGCGCGCGCGATAATGGCTGATGCGGTGCGATCGGCGCTCGCGCGGTCATCCCAGTTCTTCAGGCGGATAAACATCCTGGCGACATTTTGCCCGTTGCCGCCGGGACCGGCGCCGATGGTGGAGAATACCGACAGCACATTATCTTTTTCATGGGTCAGAAAGTAGTTTTCCACCTTGGCGACCACCTTCAGCGTTTGTTCCTGGGTCGCATTGGTGGGAAGCGTCACCTGTCCCATAAACACCCCCCGGTCCTCCTCGGGCAAGAACGACGTGGGCAGGTGCAAAAACAGAAACGCCATGCCGGCCAGCAGCAGGCCGTAAAGCAGCAGCCAGCGCGCCGTGCGTTGCAAAATGCGCGTGACCCCCTGCTGGTAACGTTCCGCCCCCCGGTCAAATACGCGGTTAAACCAGCCGAAAAAACCGCGCCGCGCGTGCTGATGATTTGCCGGCAGCGGTTTAAGCAGGGTGGCGCACAGCGCCGGGGTCAATATCATGGCCACCAGCACCGACAGCACCATCGCGGCGACGATGGTGACCGAAAACTGACGATAGATGGCGCCGGTGGTGCCGCCAAAAAAGGCCATCGGCACAAACACCGCCGACAGCACCAGGGCGATGCCCACCAGCGCGCCCTGGATCTGGCTCATGGATTTGCGCGTGGCGTCGCGCGGCGACAGGCCCTCGGTGCTCATCACCCGCTCGACGTTTTCCACCACCACGATGGCGTCGTCCACCAGCAGCCCTATCGCCAGCACCATGGCGAACATGGTCAGGGTATTGATGCTGAACCCGCTGGCAGAGAGCACCGCAAAGGTGCCGAGCAGCACCACCGGCACGGCGATAGTCGGGATCAGGGTGGCGCGGAAATTCTGCAGGAACAGGTACATGACCAGGAACACCAGCACAATGGCTTCCAGCAGGGTTTTCACCACGTCCTCGATGGAGGCGGTGACAAACGGCGCTGTTTCATAGGCGATTTCGGCCTTCAGGCCATGGGGGAAAAAGGGCGCCAGCTCCGCCAGCTTTTGTTTTACCAGCCGGTTGGTATCGAGCTCATTGGCCCCGGAGGCCAGCTTGATACCCATGCCCGCCGCGGCCATGCCGTTATAGCGGGTCAGGTAATCGTAGCTTTCCGAACCCAGCTCGATGGTCGCCACCTGGCCGAGCGTCACCGCCGAGCCGTCGCTGTTGACCCGCAGGGTAATGGCGCGAAACTGCTCCGGCGTCTGCAACTGCGACTGGGCGTTAATGGTGGCGTTAAGCGCCTGCCCGTTCACCGCCGGCGTGCCGCCCAGCTGGCCGACCGCCACCTGGCTGTTTTGCGCCTCGATGGCCGTGACCACGTCGGCGGTGGTTAACTGGTAATTGACCAGGGCATCAGGATTAAGCCAGATGCGCATCGAGTATTGCGACCCGTAGGCATCGATGCTGCCGACCCCGCTGACCCGGCTGAGCGGTTCTTGCAGGTTGCTCACCATATAATCCGCGATATCGGATTTATCCATCGACCCGTCGGTGGACACAAAGGCCACCATCATCAGGTTGCTGTCGCCGGTCTTGGTGACGGTCACGCCCTGGGTCTGCACCGCCTGCGGCAATCGTTTCATCGCCACCTGCAGTTGGTTCTGCACTTCCTGCATCGCTTCGTTGGGGTCGGTCCCCGCCTCGAAAGTCAGGGTGGTGGTGGCCTGGCCGGTATTGCTGCTTTGCGAGGCCATATATAGCAGATTATCCAGGCCGGTCATGTTTTGTTCGATAATCTGGGTAACGGCATTCTCCACCGTTTTAGCGGAAGCGCCGGGATACTTGGAGGTAATACGCACCGTGGGCGGCGTTAATTTGGGATATTGCTCAATGGGCAGCGTAAATATAGCCATGGTGCCGGTCAAGGCAACGATAATTGCCAGTACCCAGGCGAAAATCGGGCGATCGATAAAAAAATTAGCCATTCAATAAAACCCCGGGGCGAGTGTCCTGTTATCGTACGGCGAAAGTGACGTTGCTCGCCGCCATGGTACTTTACGCGCCGGGACCGAAGAAAACGTGGAGAAAAAAAGGAGATCGTGTAAAGAAGTACTAGTGTCGTTGTATCCGAGGCGGACGCCGCCGTTTTCCACGCCGGTCGCGCGCGGCGCCAAGCCTGTTCCCACCTTATCCTTTAACGCGGTTTGCCCGGAATCGCTCTCGCTCCGGCGCCGGTTTGCGTTATGATCAAGATCACAGTTCCAGGTCTTTAGTCGGATTATAGAGGGCGTCATGGCGTTTATGATCAAAATTATCGAAAATAAGTTGTTATCGGACCATTGGTTTGTATTGCGGAGATTTGTTTTCGAACTGCAAAGAAAAGACGGCACGCCGGTACGCCAGATGCGCGAAGTCTACGACCGCGGCAACGGCGCCGTCATCCTGCTGTATAACCGCGCCAAAAACAGCGTGGTGCTGATACGCCAGTTCCGTATGCCTACCTACGTTAACGGCAACGCCACCGGCATGCTGCTGGAAGCCTGCGCCGGCCTGCTGGACGATGACTCGCCGGAGGCGTGCATCCGGCGCGAAGCCATTGAGGAAACCGGCTATGCGGTGGGAACGGTGGAGAAACTCTTTTCGGCCTATATGTCGCCGGGCGGCGTTACGGAAATCCTGCATTTTTTTGCCGCCGAATATGACGATGCGCAGCGCGACAACAGCGGCGGCGGTATTGATGATGAGGATATCGAAGTGCTGGAGCTGCCGTACCCTGAGGCCATGGCGATGGTGCAGGACGGCCGCATCCAGGACGGCAAGACCATTATGCTGTTGCAGCAGGCGCACATCCGGGGCTGGCTGAAGGCATAACGCCCAGGCGGCGGACGGCTGGGTAATCGGCGGCTGTAACGACTCGCGTTAATAAAGTACTGGATAAATACACAGCTATGCTGTATATTTATTACACTACCGACAGGGAGCCTGTCTCCCGGCAAAGGCTCCGGTCCGGTGGTGAACCATAATGGGCTCTGTTCGGCGATATGCCCGCACTGCCTGTTTGCCGTACTGATAAAGACGTGGGGAAAGCTATGATGATATCCGCAGCGGGTTTTGAAACCCTTCATCAAACGGTCTCGATGAGCAGCCGTGAACTGGCCGGTCTGACCGGCATCTCCCACGGTGAAGTGAAACGCCTGATCAACAGCCTGGACGCCTCCCGGCGCCTAAGCCAGCCTGTGCGCGCGACGGATTATCAACGCCCGGACGGAACCTCCCAGGAATATCAGCTGAACAAGCGCGACTCGCTTACGGTCATTGCGCGGCTGTCGCCGGGCTACACCCCGGCGGTGCTCGATCGCTGGCATGAACGGGAAATGCAGCACGACCTGCCGGACTTTACCAACCCGGCGGTGGCGGCGCGCGCCTGGGCCCAGGAATATGAACGCCGCCAGGCGCTGGAAAACCGCCTTGCCGCTATCGCGCCCAAAGCGGATTTTTTCGATCGCTACGTGGTGGTCGACGGCGCCCTGGGGTTTCGCCAGGTCTGCAAATTACTGAAAGCCAAAGAAGCGGATTTCCGCCAGTTCCTGCTGGAACGCCAAATCATGTACCGCCTGTCCGGCGTGCTCACGCCGCACCAGCAGCACCTGGAGGCGGGGCGCTTTGAACTGTACCGTGGCACCGGGGAAAACCGCCACGCCTTTTCCCAGACCCGCTTCACGGCCAAAGGCGTAAAATGGGCCGCCGGCTTATGGGCGGCGCATATCGCCCAGGAACAAAAAGGCGCCGCGGCCTGAGTACCGTTTCCGCCGCTTCCCGGCATAAAAAAAACCAGCCGGCAAATGCCGGCTGGTTTCAGAAGCAGGGTAGTCACGGAGAATGAAATCCGCAGGTAAACCTGTTCAAGGCAGAGCGTGCCGATGGGGTCGACTCGGGCGTGGTGTTGCCGCCCGACCGAGCGCCCAAGACTACTTTAACAAGCCGCGCGCTTTTTCCAGCACATTCTCGACCGTAAAACCGAACACCTTAAACAGTTCCTCGGCCGGAGCCGATTCACCAAAGGTGGTCATGCCGACAATGGCGCCGTTCAGGCCGACATATTTATACCAATAATCGGCAATGCCGGCTTCAATCGCCAGGCGCGCCTGCACCCCATGGGGCAGCACCGCTTCACGGTACGCCTCATCCTGCTTATCAAACACGTCGGTGGACGGCAGCGACACCACCCGCACCTTACGGCCCTCGCCGCTCAGTTTCTCCCACGCCGCCACCGCCAGCGACACTTCCGAGCCGGTGGCGATAATAATAAGCTCAGGCGTACCCTCGCTGTCTTTCAGGACGTAACCGCCGCGGGCGATATCGGCCAATTGCTGCGCGCTGCGATCCTGCTGCGCCAGGTTCTGGCGCGAGAGGATAAGCGCGGTAGGTCCGTCATGACGCTCAAGCGCCTGCTGCCAGGCCACGGCGGTTTCCACCTGGTCGCACGGCCGCCAGTTGCTCATGTTCGGCGTCAGCCGCAGGCTCGCCAACTGCTCCACCGGCTGATGGGTCGGGCCGTCCTCGCCCAGGCCGATGGAATCATGGGTATACACCATGATCTGCCGCGCCTTCATCAGCGCCGCCATACGCACCGCGTTGCGGGCATATTCCACGAACATCAGGAAAGTGGCGGTATAAGGCACAAAGCCGCCGTGATGCGCGATACCGTTGCCGATAGCGGTCATGCCGAACTCGCGCACGCCGTAATGAATATAGTTGCCCGCGGCGTCATCGGCGATGGACACCGATTTCGACCAAAGGGTCAGGTTGCTCGGCGCCAGGTCGGCGGAGCCGCCCAACAGTTCCGGCAGCAGCGGGCCAAAAGCCTCCAGGGCGTTTTGCGAGGCTTTACGGCTGGCGATACTGGCCGGGTTGGCCTGCAGTTTTTCGATATACGCCTTGCTCTGCGCCTGCCAGTCGGCGGGCAAATGGCCCTGGGTACGGCGCTTGAATTCCGCCGCCAGCTCCGGGAAGGCTTTTTCATAGGCGGCGAATTTTTCGTTCCAGGCGGACTCTTTGGCCGCGCCGGCCTGTTTGGCGTCCCACCCGTCATACACCTCTTGCGGGATGACAAACGGCGGCTCGTTCCAGCCGATGGCCTTACGCGTGGCGGCGACTTCGTCGGCGCCCAGCGGCGCGCCGTGCGCCCCATGAGTGCCGGCTTTATTCGGCGAGCCGAAGGCGATTACCGTCTTGCACATCAGCAGCGACGGCTTATCGGTCACCGCGCGCGCTTCTTCAATTGCCGCTTTCACCGCATCGCTGTCGTGACCGTCAACACCGCGCACCACGTGCCAGCCGTAGGCTTCAAACCGCTTGGCGGTATCGTCGTTAAACCAGCCCTCCACATGCCCGTCGATGGATATGCCGTTATCGTCGTAGAATGCCACCAGCTTGCCGAGCTTCATGGTGCCGGCCAGGGAGGAGACCTCGTGGGAAATGCCTTCCATCATGCAGCCGTCGCCTAAAAAGACATAGGTATGATGATCGACGATCTCATGGCCCGGACGGTTAAACTGCGCCGCCAGGGTGCGTTCGGCGATGGCGATGCCCACCGCGTTGGCGAGGCCCTGGCCCAATGGGCCGGTGGTGGTTTCCACGCCGTCGGTATAACCGTATTCAGGGTGGCCCGGTGTTTTGGAATGCAGTTGACGGAAGTTTTTCAACTCTTCGATGGGAAGGTTGTAGCCGGTCAGGTGCAGCAGGCTGTAGAGCAGCATCGAGCCGTGGCCGTTGGAAAGGATAAACCGGTCGCGATCCATCCATTTCGGATTGGACGGATTATGGTTCAGATAATCGCGCCACAACACTTCGGCGATATCCGCCATGCCCATCGGGGCGCCGGGATGGCCGGAGTTGGCTTTTTGAACCGCATCCATGCTTAAGGCGCGGATGGCATTGGCAAGCACTTTACGAGAGGTCATTGAATGCTCCAAAGATTACAGTTTGGCCGCCAGGAGGTCTTCCAGGCTCTGTTGGTCCACCGCAAACTGACGAATGCCTTCAGCCAGTTTATCAACGGCCATCGGATCCTGGTTGTGTTCCCAACGGAATTCGGGTTCGGACAACGGGGCGGGCTGGTGAAAACCTTCAGTGGAAGGAGAGAGCTTGCGCTCTACCGGTTCTTCGCTGTTATGCAACTCTTCCAGCAAGGCCGGGGAAATGGTCAGGCGATCGCAGCCGGCTAACGCCAGGATCTGTTCCGTCTTGCGGAAGCTTGCGCCCATGATCACCGTCTGGTAGCGATGTTCTTTATAATAATCATAGATAGCGCGCACCGACTTAACGCCCGGATCCTGTTCCACATCGTACGGTTCCATCGGTTTACGCTGGTTATACCAGTCATAGATGCGCCCGACGAACGGCGAAATCAGGTATACGCCGGCTTCGGCGCAGGCACGGGCCTGGGCGAACGAAAACAGCAGGGTCAGGTTACAGTTGATGCCTTCCCGTTCCAATTCCTCCGCCGCCTTGATGCCTTCCCAGGTGGAGGCCAGCTTGATCAGGATACGGGATTTATCAATGCCCTGATCCTGGTAAAGGCCGACCAGTTTGCGCGCCTTGGCCACGCACATACCGCGATCGAATGACAGGCGGGCATCCACTTCGGTGGAGACGCGGCCCGGGACGCTTTTCAGTATTTCGACGCCAATATTCACCGCCAGCTTATCGCTGGCATTGATGATCTGCGTTTCCCGGGTGCCGCCCTGCTTGCGGGCATAGGCCAGCGCGTCTTCAAACAGCGGCTGGTAGGCGGTCAGGCTGGCGGCCTTGAGGATCAGCGATGGATTAGTGGTGGCATCCTGCGGGGTATAATGACGAATCGATTCGATGTCGCCGCTGTCGGCCACGACGGTAGTGAATTGCTTTAGCGCTTCTAACTGATTCATTTCTCAACTCCATGAAGAAAATAATACATCTGATCTAAGTTACAGTTAACCTAAGGATAACACTGCCTCAACAAGACGCAGAATGAAATGCGCTTTTTCTGATTATTATAATGGACAAAAACGATGGCGGCCCCGCGGCAAGCGGGGCCCGGGCGCCGAATAAAAAGCGGCGGCCCGTCCGCCGCCGGCGCCGCCGTGTGCCGGGTGAAACCGCGGCGTCGTCAGCCTTTGGCCTGCTGCAGCCACTTATCCAGCTCGCGGGCGAATTCCTGGCGTTCGCGCTGGCTGAGCGGCGGCGGCCCGCCGGTCTGGATGCCGCTGGAGCGCAGGGTATCCATAAAATCCCGCATGGTCAGCCGTTCGCGAATCGTCTCGGGCCGGTACATCTCGCCGCGCGGGTTGAGCGCCACCGCGCCTTTTTCCAGCACTTCCGCCGCCAGGGGAATATCGGCGGTGATCACCAGATCGCCCGGGCCGACGCGGCGGACGATTTCATTATCCGCCACGTCAAAGCCGGCGCCGACGCGCAGGGTGCGGATAAAGGGCGAGGGCGGCACCGCCAGGGTCTGGTTGGCTACCAGCGTCACCATGACCGACAACCGTTGCGCGGCGCGGAATAAAATCTCCTTGATGACCTTGGGGCAGGCATCGGCGTCAACCCATATCGCCATTAACGTTCTCCTTGGGACAGCCAGTCGCGCACCGGCAGAAAGTCGCGGTACAGCGCCGCCTCCGGGCTGTCCGGCTGCGGTTGATAATCATATTCCCACCGCACCTGCGGCGGCAGCGACATCAGAATGGATTCCGTGCGCCCGCCCGAATGCAGCCCGAACTGCGTACCGCGATCCCAGACCAGGTTGAACTCGACGTAGCGCCCGCGGCGATAGAGCTGAAACTGGCGTTCCCGCTCTCCCCACGGCAAAACCTTGCGCCGGCGGACTATCGGCAGGTAGGCGTCCAGGTAGCCTTCGCCCACCGCACGGGTAAAGGCATAGGCCCGCTCGAAATCCGGCGTGTTGAGATCATCGAAAAACAGCCCGCCGATGCCGCGCGCCTCGTTGCGGTGTTTCAGGAAGAAGTAGTCGTCACACCAGCTTTTGTAGCGGGAATACACATCGTCGCCAAACGGACGGCAGAGGTCATGGGCGGTCTGGTGCCAGTGCACCGCATCTTCCTGGAAACCATAAAACGGCGTGAGATCGAAGCCGCCGCCAAACCACCACACCGGATCGGCGCCGGGTTTTTCGGCGATAAAAAAACGCACGTTGGCATGGCTTGTGGGAACGTAGGGGTTGTGCGGATGGACCACCAGCGACACGCCCAGTGCCTGAAAGCTCCGCCCGGCCAGTTCGGGCCGGTGCGCGCTCGCGGAGGCGGGCAGGCGCGCGCCCTCCACGTGGGAAAAATTGACTCCCGCCTGTTCAAATACCTGGCCCTGGCGCAGGACCCGGGTGCGCCCGCCGCCGCCCTCGTCGCGCGTCCACAGGTCTTCCCTGAAGGCGCCGCCGTCTTCCGCGGCTAGGGCATGGCAGATTCTGTCCTGCAGATCCAGCAGGAAGCCTTTGATATGTCCAATATCAGGTGAAGTCATGTCGCAAGCCCTGGTTGATTGCGCGCGGGGTTAAGGCCGCGCGGAGATATAGGCCATGCAGTATAACCTCGCCGGCTGCCGTGACCAACCGCCGCAACGCCCCTTAAGGGCGGGTGGCGCCGCCCGCATGCCGCTCATGGGCGTCGAAATAGGCGAAAAAGTCCACGATGCCGCTGCTGATGGCCGAGGCGATACGATCCTGAAACGCCGCGGTTTCCAGCAACTGCTCCTCCCGATGGTTGGTGATAAAGGAGGTTTCCACCAGCACCGACGGGATCGAGGCGGATTTCAGCACCGCGAACGCCGCCTGCTCGGTATGCTGGCTGTGCAGCTGATGCACCGGCCGGATATGGTTAAGCAGGTGGCGGCCCAGCGTCAGGCTGTTTTTAATCGTATCGGTCTGCACCAGATCAAACAACACCTGCTGCAGATAATTATCCTGCTGCCGGTATTTGCCTCCCGCCACGTCATCGGCGGCGTTTTCCTTTTGCGACAGATATCCGGCCATGGCGCTGCTGGCGCCGCGATTGGACAGGGCGAATACCGACGCGCCGGCGGCGTCCGGGCTGGTAAACCCGTCGGCGTGGATGGAAACAAACAGATCCGCCCGGTGCTCATGGGCCAGCTCGACCCGCCGGAACAAGGGAATAAATTCGTCCTGCTCGCGGGTCAGCCGGGTCTGGATATGGCCGTGCCGCGCCAGGTTGTCGCGCACCTTGTTGGCAATCGCCAGCACCACATGCTTCTCCTTGGCGCCCTGATGGCCAATGGCGCCGGGATCGATGCCGCCATGGCCGGGATCAATCATCACGCAGTGCGGACCGCCGGCGGGCCTGGGCGCGCCCGGGCTTGCGGGCAGCAGCGCGCCGGCGGCAAAGCCCGGCCGGGCGGTCAACGAGGCCAGCGCCAGGCACGACAGCAGCATTTGGCGGCGGGATTGCAGAATATTCAGGGGGGCGGAGGGTATGACTTTTTTCATGACCATAGCTAAAACAGACCGGATGCTCTGAGGGTTGGCGGCAAATGTTAGGGTATAACATAAGAATCTCCCGCGATCGATGGCGGAACTATGTCCATCTATTACCTGCCGGCGCGCGGGAAAAACCGTTATCAGGTTAATAAGCAAGAAATAGCGCTCCCGGCGACGATGTTATTTGCCTTCAGGGTAAATAACGCGATAATCAGGCTATTAGGTTTATTTGCTTGAGATTA
This sequence comes from Sodalis sp. C49, assembly GCF_046352915.1. Classification (NCBI taxonomy): domain Bacteria; kingdom Pseudomonadati; phylum Pseudomonadota; class Gammaproteobacteria; order Enterobacterales; family Bruguierivoracaceae; genus Sodalis; species Sodalis sp. C49. Next base: position 5,209,628 of record NZ_CP163303.1, read on the forward strand.
CGGCGGTCAGCTATGGAAATCCGTGTATTTCGTCAAGACGATTTCGAGGAAGTGATTACGCTTTGGGAACGTTGCGATTTGCTGCGTCCCTGGAACGATCCGGAAATGGATATCGAGCGCAAAATGCAGTGCGGCGCCGACCTGTTTATGGTGGCCGAGGTGGCGGGGGAAGTGGTCGGCTCGATTATGGGCGGGTACGACGGCCATCGCGGCTCGGCCTATTATCTTGGCGTACACCCCGATTACCGCGGCCGGGGCATTGCCAACGCGCTGATAAGCCGTCTGGAGAAAAAGCTTATCGCGCGCGGTTGTCCGAAGATCCATCTGATGGTGCGCGAAGACAACGAGGCGGTGATCGGCATGTATGAAAAGCTGGAATACGAACTTATCGAGAGCGTGACCCTGGGCAAGCGGCTGATCGAGGATCAGGAGTACTAGCGCGGCGGGGGAAGGGCCGGTGGTCGTGCCGGCCCCGGCCGGCTTATTGCTTCAGGAGATGTTCCACGTCCACGTTTACGCCGTGGCGATCCTTATCCAGCTTACCGCTGATGACCAGTAAATCCTTGGGAGAGACATCCTGCCCGTTCCATTTATCATTATCGATTTCCACCTCGATACTGCCGGTATGGTCGCGAAACAGGTATTTATCCCCGCCAAGCTTTTTCTCGATATTGCCCTGCAGGGTGACCCAGGCATTGTCTTTCATCCCCTTGGCCTGCTTTATGGTGACCTGCTTGGCATCGGCGGAGCCTCTGAAGCCGCTTTGCTGTTTGTCGGGGGGCGGGGGCGGCTCGTCGCCGTGAAAACCGCCGTTTTGCGCCAGTGCCGGCAGGCTGCATAATAGGATAAGCGCGGCAATTGTCGCTTTTTTCATCATCAATAGTTCTCCTTTTAAATCGGCCCATGCCGCCGTAACCGGTGGCATGGGCAGGGTAGAATCCCGATTATTTATTTATACAATGAAAACCTAAGCATGGCACATGGCGCTTGATTTGCGAGCCCGCCGTCATTACGGGGCCGGTAAACAGACATTAACGCACCCTATAATCCGTTATCCGCCGGAATGTTCCCGTGTTAGAAACGGGGTTTGTCAAAAAATCCGATAAATGGCACTTTACGTCGCTTGCGGTATCCAATACCGCAAACGCTTGCCGGAATCTTTGTTAAGGAGTTTACATGAAGCAGTTGCGCCCGTTGATTATCGGGCTTCCCATTTTGTTGGCGGGCTGTTCGACCCTGTCCAATTTCTCCTGGTCCAGCCTGTCGCCGTTTAACTGGTTCGGCAGCAGCGCCACTGTCGGCGATACCGGCGTCGGTAATGTTACCGCCGCCACGCCGCTGGAACATGAGGCGCTGGATAAGGCGCTGAACGGCAATTATCGTTTGCGCGGCGGCATGGAGACGCGCAGCGGCGGTATCGTCGCCTTTTATCAGGCGTTAAAAGACGATCGGGTAAAAATGACGTTTTACGGTCCGCAGGCGGGGAAGGTTGAACGCGTGGAAGTGACGGACAGCGACATCGCCAGCGCCTGGGGCGTAAAAATCGGCACGCCCTTCAGCAGTCTGTACGACAAAGCCTTCGGCGCCTGCGCGCGCGGCGCAGGCGAGGATCAGGTGGTGTGCGCCGCGCCGCAGAGCCGCCATGTGAGCTATGTTTTTTCCGGCACCTGGCATGGTCCGGATGAGCTGATGCCGGCGGACGACACGTTAAAAAGCTGGCGGGTCAGCAAAATAGTCTGGCACGCCAACAGCGCCGGTTAAGCCGTTTCCCGCCGGCGGCGCGCATGAGATGCCGGTGCGGCTCACCGCCGCAGCCGGCGTTTTTTTACCCTGGTTCCTAGCCTTAACGGCCGCCGTCGGGCGGCGTTTTACGCACCATGAGGGTGCTTATAGCTTTTCATGCTCTTAAAGCAGAAAAAGGTATAAAAAACCGTTACAGGTTATAGGGCTGTTATAAATAAACTGTATCACCATAAGGCAGGTTTTATAACGCATGAACCAAAGGTAAAGAATGAATCAAACGCTGATTTCAAGCCGTGCAGTCAAAGGTTGCATCGCGGCGGTATTGCTGGCTTGCGGTCCGGCGCACTCGACTGAATTGCTGAACAGCTCCTATGATGTGTCGCGCGAGCTGTTTGCGGCCCTGAACCCGGCGTTCGAGCAGCAGTGGCAAACGCAGCATCCCGGCGACACGCTGACCATTAAACAATCCCACGCCGGTTCCTCCAAACAGGCGCTGGCGATTTTGCAGGGCCTGAAAGCGGACGTGGTGACCTACAACCAGGTTACCGACGTGCAGATCCTGCACGACCGCGGCGATTTAATCCCGGCGAACTGGCAAAGTCGGCTGCCCAACAATAGCTCGCCGTTTTATTCCACCATGGCGTTCCTGGTGCGCAAGGGCAATCCCAAAAATATCCATGGCTGGAACGATCTGGTGCGCGACGACGTGAAGCTGGTGTTCCCCAACCCGAAAACCTCCGGCAACGGGCGTTATACCTATCTGGGCGCCTGGGGCGCCGCCAGCCTTGCGGACGGCGGCGACGAGGCGAAGACCCGCGCCTGGATGCAGAAATTCATCGCCAATGTCGAGGTTTTCGACACCGGCGGCCGCGGCGCCACCACCACCTTTGCCGAACGGGGCCAGGGAGACGTGCTGATCTCCTTTGAATCGGAGGTGAATAATATCCGTAACCAGTACGGCGCCGACAACTATGAGGTTATCGTGCCCGCGGTGAATATCCTGGCGGAATTCCCGGTAGCCTGGGTGGATAAAAACGTCGAGAAAAACGGCACCCTCGAGGCGGCGAAAGCCTACCTGAATTACCTTTACAGCCCGGCGGCGCAGCAGGTCATCGCCAACTTCTATTACCGGGTCAATAATGACGCCATCATGACGGCGGCGAAGGATAAATTTCCGGCAATCACGCTGTTTCGGGTCGAGGACCAGTTCGGCGGCTGGCCGCAGGTTATGACCGCCCATTTCGGCAATGGCGGCGAGCTGGATAAATTAATCGCGGCGGGACATCGTTGATGTTGGCCCTGCAAAGCAAACGCGTGCTGCCCGGTTTCGGCTTGAGCCTGGGCAGCAGTCTGCTGTTTGTCTGCCTGATTTTATTATTGCCGCTGAGCGCGCTGGTGATGCAGCTCGCGCAGATGAGCTGGCAGCAGTATTGGGAGGTGATCACCAGCCCGCAGCTGCTGGCGGCCTATAAGGTCACGCTGCTGTCGGCGGGCGTCGCCTCGCTGTTTAACGCCGCGTTCGGCATGCTGATGGCCTGGATCCTGACGCGCTATGATTTTCCCGGCCGCCGGCTGCTGGACGGATTGATGGATTTACCCTTTGCCCTGCCCACGGCGGTGGCGGGCCTGACCCTGGCGACGCTGTTTTCCACCACCGGCTTCTACGGCGCCTGGCTGGCGCACTTCGGCATCAAGGTATCCTATACCTGGCTGGGCATTACCGTGGCGATGGCCTTTACCAGCATTCCGTTCGTGGTGCGCACGGTGCAGCCAGTGCTTGAGGAACTGGGCCCGGAATATGAGGAGGCGGCCCAAACTCTGGGCGCCAGCCGCTGGCAGTCGTTTCGCCGGGTGGTATTGCCGGAGGTGGCCCCGGCGCTGCTGGCCGGCGCCGCGCTGTCGTTTACCCGCAGCCTGGGCGAGTTCGGCGCGGTGATTTTTATCGCCGGCAATATCGCCTGGAAAACCGAGGTCACCTCGCTGATGATTTTCATCCGGCTGCAGGAGTTCGATTATCCCGCCGCCAGCGCCATCGCCTCGGTGATCCTGGCGGCGTCGCTGCTGCTGCTGTTCGCCATTAACGTCTTGCAATCGCGCTTCGGCAGGCGCCTGGGAGGTCACTGATGGCTGATATCTCCGCCTTTAACGGCGCGGAACGCGTGCGCACCGACTGGCTGAAATGGCTGTTAATCGGCACCGGCATGGTGATTTCACTGCTGTTTTTGGTGATCCCGATGGGTTACATTTTCGTCACCGCGCTGGCGGATGGCCTGGCGCCGGTTTGGCGCAACCTGAACGATTCGGACATGCTGCACGCCATCTGGCTGACGGTGCTGGTGGCGCTGATCGCCGTGCCGGTCAACGTGGTGTTCGGTACGCTGATGGCCTGGCTGGTAACCCGGTTTAACTTCCGCGGCCGGCAGCTACTGCTGACGCTGATGGATGTGCCGTTTGCGGTATCGCCGGTAGTGGCCGGCCTGCTGTATCTGCTGTTCTACGGATCCAACGGCCCGCTGGCCGGCTGGCTGGACACCCATAATATCCAGCTGATGTTTGCCTGGCCGGGCATGGTGCTGGTCACGGTGTTTGTCACGTGTCCGTTCGTGGTGCGCGAGCTGGTGCCGGTGATGCTAAGCCAGGGCAGCGACGAGGATGAGGCGGCGATTTTGCTTGGCGCCTCCGGCTGGCAGATGTTCCGCCGGGTGACGTTGCCCAATATCCGCTGGGCGTTATTGTACGGCGTCATCCTCACCAATGCGCGCACCATCGGCGAATTCGGCGCGGTGTCGGTGGTTTCCGGCTCGATTCGCGGCGAGACCTATACCTTACCGTTGCAGGTTGAATTGTTGCATCAGGATTACAACACCGTGGGCGCCTTTACCGCCGCCGCGCTGCTGACGCTGATGGCTATCGTTACATTATTCCTGAAGAGCGGTTTGCAGTGGCGCCTGGCGCGCCAGCAGGCGCATCTTCGGCAGGGGGAGCAGTGATGAGTATCGAAATCGACAATATCAGCAAATATTTCGACAGCACCAAGGTGCTGAACAATATCTCCCTTGATATTCCCACCGGCGAGATGGTGGCGCTACTGGGGCCGTCCGGTTCCGGCAAGACCACCCTGCTGCGCATTATCGCCGGTCTTGAACACCATAACAGCGGCCATCTGCGTTTTGGCGGGCAGGATGTCAGCCAGCGTCATGCGCGCGATCGCCATGTCGGTTTCGTGTTCCAGCACTATGCGCTGTTTCGCCATATGACCGTGGCCGACAATATCGCCTTCGGCCTGACGGTATTGCCCAGGCGCGCGCGTCCCTCCGCCGCCGCCATCAAGCAGAAGGTGGCGCAACTGCTGGAGATGGTGCAGCTTGGCCACCTGGCCAACCGCTTCCCCTCGCAGCTTTCCGGCGGACAGAAACAGCGGGTGGCGCTGGCGCGCGCCCTGGCGGTGGAACCTGAAATCCTGCTGCTCGACGAGCCTTTCGGCGCGCTGGATGCCCAGGTGCGCAAAGAACTGCGCCGCTGGCTGCGCCAGCTGCATGAAGAGCTGAAATTCACCAGCGTGTTTGTTACCCACGACCAGGAAGAAGCCATGGAAGTGGCCGACCGCGTGGTGGTGATGAGCCAGGGCAATATTGAGCAGGTCGGCACGCCGCAGGACGTCTGGCGCGAGCCGGCCACCCGTTTTGTGCTGGAGTTCATGGGCGAGGTAAACCGGCTGGATGGCGAAATCCGCGGGTCGCAGTTGTATATCGGCCAGTATCATTGGCCGCTGTACTATGCGCCCATCCACCAGGGCCACGTGGATCTGTTCCTGCGTCCCTGGGAAATGGAGATCGCCGATCAGCCCAGCGATCGTTGTCCGCTGCCGGTGCAGGTCATTGATATCAGCCCGCGCGGGCATTATTGGCAACTGCTGGTCCAGCCCGTCGGCTGGCACCAGGAGCCCCTGAGCGTGGTATTGCCCGGCGCGGGCGTGACGCCGCCGCGGCGCGGCGAGCGGTATTACCTCGGGGCGCAGAACGCCCGCCTGTATGTGGGCGATAAGGCGTTGCAACCCGTTGCTTTCGCTGAAAGCGCTTGATAAGTTCTTTACCTTACCCCTTCTCGCAACAGGCGGCCCGGTGGCCGCCTGTTTTATTATTGGAATAGCGACGTGACAACCCTTGAACAATGCATAGGCAATACCCCGTTGGTAACATTAAGCCGTATGGGGGCGGGGACCGGCAGCGAGATCCGGGTTAAGCTGGAAGGCAATAACCCGGCCGGCTCGGTCAAGGATCGCGCGGCGCTGGCGATGATAGCCCAGGCGGAGCGGCGTGGCGAAATCGCGCCGGGCGATAGGCTTATCGAAGCCACCAGCGGCAATACCGGCATTGCGCTGGCGATGATTGCCGCCATGAAGGGCTACCGGCTGCGGCTGCTGATGCCGGAGAACATGAGCATGGAGCGGCAGGCGGCGATGCGTGCCTATGGCGCCGAGCTGGTGCTGGTGAGCCGGGAGGAGGGGATGGAAGGCGCGCGCGATCGGGCGCAGGCTATGGCGCGCTCAGGCGAGGGCAAGGTGCTCGACCAGTTTAATAATCCTGATAATACCTATGCCCACTTTTCCACCACCGGCCCGGAAATCTGGCGGCAAACCGCGGGCGGCATCACCCACTTTGTCTCGGCCATGGGCACCACCGGCACCATCACCGGCGTCGGCCAGTACCTGAAAAACCAGAACGGCGGCGTGCGCGTTATCGGGCTGCAGCCCGCCGAAGGCAGCGCTATCCCCGGCATACGCCGCTGGCCGCAGGCCTATCTGCCAGGCATATTCCGCCCGGAGGTGGTTGATGTGATCATGGATATCCACCAGCGGGAAGCTGAGGATACCATGCGTCAGCTGGCGCGCGAGGAGGGCATTTTCTGCGGCGTCAGCTCCGGCGGCGCGGTGGCCGGCGCGCTGCGCATTGCCCGCGAGGCGCCTGGCAGTCTGGTCGTGGCGATTATCTGCGATCGCGGCGACCGATATCTTTCCACCGGCGTGTTTGACGCGGTCTGAACGACTTACCTGATTAGCGGTCTGCATAAGGGGATAATTCGCCTGCCCGGCGCGGTTTTATGCCATGCTTAGGCCTGATGAAGAGAGATGCCGCTGTTATGGAGAAAAACATGAAGATTTTGCTGGTTGACGACGATCAGGAACTGGGCAAGATGCTCAGTGAATACCTGTCCGCTGAAGGATTTACCACGTCGTTGGCCCTGACCGGAAAGGAAGGCGTCATCGGCGCGTTGTCCGGCGACTATACCGCCATGGTGCTGGATATCATGCTGCCGGATATGAGCGGTACCGATGTGCTGCGCCAGGTGCGCAAAAGCAGCCGTATCCCGATTATCATGCTTACCGCCAAAGGCGATAATATCGACCGGGTGATCGGGCTGGAAATGGGCGCCGACGACTATATGCCCAAACCCTGTTATCCACGCGAACTGGTGGCGCGGCTGCGCGCCGTGATGCGCCGGTTTGACGAGCAGCGCAGTGAACCGCCGGAATCGGGGGCGGTACGCTATGGCGAACTGACGCTCAATCCCGCTACCCGCTCCAGCCAGTGGCAGGGGGTGGCCTTTGACCTGACCGCCTCGGAGTTTAATTTACTGGAACTGCTGATGCGCACGCCGGATCGCGTGGTTTCGAAGGACGACCTGTCGGAAAAGGGATTGGGCCGTCGCCGCGAGGCCTACGATCGCAGCGTCGATGTCCATATCAGCAATATTCGCCAGAAATTATCCGTTTTGCCCGGCAGTAATCTGAGCATTGAAACCGTGCGCAGCATCGGTTACCGGATTCGCTAATGGCCAACCGGGGTCGTTTGTTCTGGAAGATACTGCTGGGATTCTGGCTGATTTTCCTGTTGATTACCCAACTGCTCTGGGTGGTTTTCTCCCTCTACGGCAGCCATCACGAGCCGCCCGAGGAAAATATCGCCCGCCGTATCGCCAACCTGCAGCTTGACTCCGCCGCGTCCGTACTGGCCAGCGGCGGGACGCCGGCGTTCGAGGCCCTGCGCGCGGCATGGACGAGCACCGATCGGCAGTTCTTCTCCTTTGTCGCCGACGTCGCCGATCCGGTCGCGGACGATACCACCCGCTTCGGACCGCCCGACATCATCAGCCGGCGGGTTACCGCCGCCGACGGACGGCATTACCTGCTCAGTTACGATCTTCTCGGGCTGCGCCATGACGCGCACCAGGGACGCCGCGGCAGCATTTTGCATATGCCAAGCCCGTTGTTCTGGCTGGGCCTGACGGGCGGGCTGCTGTTCAGCATGCTGCTGGCCTGGAACCTGACCCGGCCGATGCTGATGCTGCGCAGGGCGTTTGAACGGGTATCCCGCGGCGATTTAAGCGTGCGCCTGCTGCCGGTGATGCGTCGGCGCCACGACGAAATTACCGACGTGGCCAAGGATTTCGACGCCATGGCCGAACGGTTGCAGGTGCTGGTCAGCGATCGCGAGGCGTTGCTGCATGACGTTTCCCATGAGCTGCGCTCGCCGCTGGCGCGCCTGCAGCTGGCCATCGGCCTGGCGCACCAGAATCCGAATAATGTTTCCGCATCCCTGGATCGCATCGAACATGAGGCGGGCCGTCTGGACCGGATGATTGGCGAGCTGCTGGCGCTCACCCGCGCCGAGCACCAGGGGTCTGCCGGCGAAGACTATTTTGATCTGTACGGGCTGGTGGAGGCGGTGGTCAACGACGCACGCTACGAGGCGCAGGTGCCCGGGGTGGAAATCGCGCTGAGCGCCGCCCAGCCGGAAGACTATACCGTGAAAGGCAATGCGGAAATGATGCGGCGCGCGGTGGAAAATATCGTGCGCAACGCCGTGCGTTTTTCCACCCACGGGCAACGCGTCAGCGTGACGCTGTCCCGGGTGGAGACTCAACTGGATATTACCGTTGCCGATCAGGGGCCGGGCGTGGAGGAGAGCAAGCTCTCGAGTATTTTCGATCCCTTCGTGCGCGTCAATTCGCCCTTGAACGGCAAGGGCTACGGTCTGGGCCTGGCGATCGCCCGCAAGGCGGTGCTGGCGCACGGCGGGCAGGTGGAAGCGTTTAACGGCGCCAGCGGCGGCCTGGTCATCCGTATCCGTATTCCTCACTGGGCCTGAACCCTGCGCGTGTTTAAGGGTGCAGATGGCGTAGCGTCGGGCCAGTTTTTTAGTCAACTGCGCGACAGGCTTGCGGGTGAGGTTTATGTTGCCGTAGTGAGGGTTTCGCTGACGCTTGCGGGTGAGGTTTATGTTGCCGCGGCGAGGGCTTGCGGGTGAGATTTATGTTGCCGCGGAGAGGGTTTCGCTTGCCGTGCGTGCGGTGGTTATATGCAATGCCGGGCGCCGGCAAGCGACAAAGAGGCCGTACCGCGACGGCCTCCTTGACCTCCGCGCGTCCGGCAGATCGTGCGCCGCTGCGCGGTGCCCGGCATCACCCATCCCGGCTTTTGGACCGCCCGATATGCGCTCCCGGCGCAATCCGGGCTTTCGCCGCTCCCGGCGGCTCATCCAGCCGTGATGCGCGCCGCCGGCGCACTCTATGCCGGCACCACGTCAACACCATCGCCTGTGAGTAAAATAGCGTTTTTGGGTTTCTTGCGGCATGCACTTACCGGGAAAAATATCAGCATCCATTTTGGCCCAGAGTCTACCCGCTGATGGCCGAAAGTGTAATGCTTACTGTTAAAGCTTAAAGTTGAATGATAAACACTTTACTGCCTAACTGCCTAACTGCCTAACTGCCTAACTGCATGACTGCATGACTGCATGACTGCATGACTGCATGACTGCTAAGAGCATGCCTGTATGACCTGTCTTTTGCTCTACCAACTGCATCTATAACGGTCAATCGTCTGCCGACGCCAGACCCTATCCCAGGCAACAGCGTCGCGATCGCTTCATAGGCTGCAGGCGAACAGCGACATGTGGACCGGCATAAAGCGCGCTGACGGCGCCAGTGGCCCCGGCATGAGCCGCCGGGAGCGGCGAAAGGCCCGGTTGCGCCGGGAGCGCTAACCGGGCCGGTGCATAACGGGGACATGGGCGGCGGAAGGCATCGCGCAGCGACGCGCGACCTGCCGGGCGCGCGGAGGTCAAGGAGGCCGTCGCGGTACGGCCTCCTTGTCGCTTGCCGGCGCCCGGCATTGCATATAACCACCGCACGCACGGCAAGCGAAACCCACGCCACGGCAACATAAACCTTACCGCAGCGGCATAACCCACGCCACGGCAACATAAACCTTACCGCCGCGGCATAACCCACGCCGCAGCGACATAAACCTTACCGCAGCGGCATAACCCACGCCACGGCAACATAAACCTTACCGCAGCGGCATAACCCACGCCACGGCAACATAAACCTTATCGCGGCGACATTCACTTGCACAGAACCTAATATCGCCAGACCACCTCAGTCCCATGGCGCGACGGACCCCATGATCACCGGTCGCAATACAGACGTGTTAAAGGCAAATCATGGCAACACCGGGTTCAGCAAAGAGAAACGGCACCCGCTGGGGTGCCGTTTGCGCCGGACGATAACACATCCTGGCTGGGACTGGGTTGCCTGGTATTATTTCTTTATACGAATAATGGGTGTTTCGCCTACAACAACACTGCCGGTCAGCTTAATCAGTTCCTTGATCTCATCCATATTGGAGATCACGACCGGAGTCAAGGTGGATTTGGCTTTCTCTTCCAATAACGGCAGATCAAACTCAATCACGACGTCGCCTTTCTTGACGCGCTGACCTTCCTGTGCGATACGCTTAAAGCCCTCGCCCTTCAGCTCGACGGTATCGATGCCGAAATGGACAAAAAGCTCGATCCCGCTATCGGATTCGATGGAAAAAGCATGGTTGGTTTCAAAAATTTTCCCAATGGTGCCGTCAACCGGTGCCACCATTTTGTTACCGCTGGGTTTAATGGCAATGCCGTCGCCCACGATCTTTTCGGCAAAAACGACATCAGGCACATCTTCAATGTTAACAATTTCACCTGAAAGGGGTGCAACTATTTCTATGCTTCCCATGTCTTTCTTATCATCGGAAACCAGAGATTTCAGTTTATCGAACAAACCCATGATCTTCTCCTAAGCATTTATAGCGGGTCAGCGTCGTGAAATCAGCAGAGCGTTTTTTCTTCAATGAATTTGTTTATCAGATTCATCAACTCGTCCGCGGTCGGTTGAGCTAAAGCTTCCTCTGCTAACGCCTTTGCATCGCCAAAATTCGTATTACGAATAATTTTCTTGATGCGCGGGATAGAGATAGCACTCATGCTGAATTCATCCAGTCCCATCCCTAATAACAGTAGTGTAGCACGTTCATCACCTGCCAGCTCGCCACACATACCAGTCCATTTACCTTCCGCGTGAGATGCGTCAATAACCTGTTTAATCAGCGTCAACACCGCCGGTGACATGGGGTTGTAGAGATGCGAAATTAACTCGTTACCGCGATCCACCGCCAGAGTATACTGAGTTAAATCGTTTGTCCCAATACTAAAGAAATCAACTTCTTTCGCCAGATGATGGGCAATGGTCGCGGCGGCCGGTGTTTCCACCATCACGCCCACTTCGATAGACTCGTCGAAGGATTTCCCTTCCTCGCGCAACTGGGCTTTCAGCAGGTCCAGCTCCACCTTCAGTTCGCGCACTTCTTCCACCGAGATAATCATCGGGTACATGATGCGCAGCTTGCCGAAGGACGACGCCCGCAGAATGGCGCGCAGCTGCGCGTGCAGCATTTCCTTGCGATCCAGGCCGATGCGGATGGCGCGCCAGCCCAGGAACGGATTGTCTTCTTTCGGCAGGTTCATATAAGGCAAATCTTTATCGCCGCCGATATCCATGGTGCGCACGATAATGGAACCGGTGCTGAGGGATTCCGCCACGGCTTTATAGGCCTGGAACTGTTCTTCCTCGGTCGGCAGGGAGTCGCGATCCATAAACAGGAACTCGGTGCGATACAGGCCCACGCCTTCGGCGCCGTTGCGCTCGGCGCCCGCGACGTCGCGCACCGTGCCGATATTGGCGCACACTTCGACCTGATGGCCGTCAAGGGTAATGGCCGGCAGGTCCTTCAGCTTGGCCAGCTCGGTCTTTTCCAGCACGTACTGGCTGTGCAGCGCCTTGAGTTCTTCGATTTGCTGCGGCGTCGGATTGACATACACCTGGTTGTTGACGGCATCAAGAATCAGATAATCGCCATTAACCACGCTTTTAGTGACGTTGCCGGTGCCCACGATGGCCGGCAGTTCCAGGGAACGGGCCATAATGGACGTATGGGAGGTGCGCCCGCCCAGATCGGTGACAAACCCCAGCACCTTGTCAAGATTGAGCTGCGCCGTCTCTGAGGGCGTCAGATCGGTTGCCACCAGCACCACTTCTTCGGCGATGGCGCTTAAATCGATGATGGGCATGCCGAGAATGTTGCGCAGCAGCCGCTTGCCGATATCGCGCACGTCAGTGGCGCGTTCCTTCAGATATTCGTCGTCAAGCTCTTCCAGCGCCTTGGCCTGGGTCTCGATAACGTTGTAAACGGCGGCGTCCGCCGTCGCCAGGTCTTCTTTGATAAGGGCTATGATATCCTGCTCAAGCTCTTCGTCTTCCAATAACATGATATGGCCTTCGAAGATTGCTTCCTTTTCTTCACCGAAGGTTTCGCCAGCTTTGGTTTTGATCGCTTCCAGCTGCGCGGATGCTTTGGTACGTCCAGCCAGAAAACGCTCGATTTCCTGCTCAACCTGGTTGGCAGAAATCTTTTTCCGGTTGATGACGATGTCATCTTCCTTTAGTAAGAGCGCTTTACCAAAGGCGATGCCCGGTGATGCTAAAATGCCTGAAATCATAACCCTACCTTACTCACTCGTGACTCGCGTTAACGTAAAAAAACGGGCCTGGATTACTCAAGCTCTGCCATCAGTTTAACCAGATGTTCCACAGCTTTTTGCTCGTCTTCCCCTTCGGCGATAATGGCGACCACGGTACCCTGGGTCAGGCCCAGCGTTTGCAGTTTGAACAGGCTTTTTGCGCTGGCGCTTTTACCGTTGGAGCTTACGGTGATATCGGAAACGAAGCCTTTGGCTTCCTTGACAAACTGAGCGGCAGGGCGGGTATGCAGACCATTAGGTGCGGTAATCGTGACTTCTTGCTGGAACATTATGTTTCCCCAACTTATTAGATGATATCAGTGTTGTGGGGCTAAAGTTTAGCTTAAAACATGGACTTTAGCCTATATGGTTAGTGCCTGAGTATGTTACAAAGACAAAGATGTATGCGAGCAAAAAACGGTATAAAAGCATTTCTGGCTAACGCTTATGAAAGCTGTGATACGCCGTTGTGCCATTTACCATTATGCCGCTTTTGCGCCAAAATCCATAGGGCGTTAATCGATTCAGCTAGCAGAACAATTAATAGCCTGATTAATTTCATACATCGAAATAATTGTCTGCTTAAATACAAGACAGAGCCAACAAAATCAATTATGCAGGGGGCAAAAATTTGATCTACTCCACAAAAAAGCACCCGGCAGGGTGCTTTTTGGGGTAGAAGCGCACATAAGCGACGATGGATTTTACTGCTGCAACTCTTTTTCGGTAAACACATCGGCAAACAGCGCGGTGCTGAGATAACGCTCGCCGGAAGAGGGCAGTACCACGACAATGGTCTTGTCGGCGAAGGCCGCGTCTTCCTGTAATTTCAGCGCGGCGGCAACCGCGGCGCCGGAGGAAATGCCGGCGAGAATGCCTTCTTCTTCCATCAGGCGGCGGGCGGTGGCGATGGCCTCGTCGTTGGTGATCTTCACCACGCGGTCAATCAGGCTCAAATCCAGGTTTTCCGGGATAAAACCGGCGCCGATGCCCTGAATTTTATGTGGGCCGGGCTTGATTTCTTCACCGGCCAGCGCCTGGGTGATCACCGGCGAGTCCGTGGGTTCAACCGCCACCGAAATAACCGCTTTTCCCTTGGTCTTTTTCAGATAACGGCTCACCCCGGTCAGGGTGCCGCCGGTGCCGACGCCGGCGATGAAGACGTCGACATCGCCATCGGTATCTTCCCAGATTTCCGGGCCGGTGGTCTGTTCATGGATGGCCGGGTTGGCCGGATTGCTGAACTGTTGCAGCATCAGGTAACGCTTGGGATCGGTGGCCACGATCTCTTCCGCCTTGGCGATGGCGCCCTTCATGCCTTTCGGCCCTTCGGTGAGCACCAGGCTGGCGCCCAACGCCTTGAGCAGCTTACGGCGTTCGGTGCTCATGGTTTCCGGCATGGTCAGGGTCAGCTTGTAGCCCCGCGCCGCCGCGACATAGGCCAGGGCGATGCCGGTGTTGCCGCTGGTGGGTTCCACCAGTTCAACGCCGGGTTTGAGCACGCCGCGTTTTTCCGCGTCCCAAATCATATTGGCGCCGATGCGGCATTTCACGCTGAAGCTCGGATTACGGGATTCCACTTTCGCCAGAATACGACCATTGCCGATGCGGTTTAAGCGGACAAGGGGCGTATGGCCGATGGTGTAGGAATTGTCTTCGTAAATATTGCTCATGGCCGGTCCTTTACTGTAAGTGCAAATTAGGGGAATGATAACCAAAGCATACCCTTTCGCATGGCCGACGGAAGTAAAAGAATAGTATATCGATATGTTATTAAGACATAAGTTTTAAGAACGTACCGCCGGGGGGCGGGCCATTACCTCATAGGCACCGGCGCCGCGAAATCGGTACGATACCTGTCGACCCACATCGCCGTGGCGCCGCATACCGCCACCGGCATAATCACCAGATTAAGCAAGGGGATTACGGTACAAATATAGACCAGGGCACCGAACTGCAGGTTCTGGGCTTTGTGTCGCGCCAATGCGCGGCGCATGGCGATAAAAGGCACTTTGTGATTATCGAAGGGATAATCGCTGTACTGGATGGCCATCATCCAGGCGCCGAACAAAAACCACAGCACCGGCGCCACGGTCTGGCCGAAGGCCGGTATCAGGTGCAACAGCAGCAGCGCCAGAGCCCGCGGCAAGTAGTACGCCAGTTTAAGCCATTCGCGGTGCAGGATGCGCGGCGTATCCCGGACCATGGCCATGACCCCGCTGTCGGGCAGGGTATGACCGGTGAGACGCGCTTCCAGCTGTTCGGCGAGCAAACCGCAGAACGGCGCGGCAATCCAGTTGGCGACGGTGCTGAAAAAATAGCTGAATATCAGCAGCACCGCCAGGACGCACAGCGGCCATAACAAATAGCCCAGCCATTGCATCCAGGCGGGGATATGTTCCATCAGCCTGGGGATCCAGATATTCAGACGTGTGTACAGCCACCAGAACGCGCCGCCGAGCAGCACGATATTCATGATAAGCGGCAGTACAACGTAGCGTTTGATGCCCGGCAGCATGATTAAATGCCAGCCGCGGACAAAATAATGGCAACCGCTGCGGGATTTTGTATCGTTAAACATTTTTTTCGACCATTTTTTATACGGAGAAAAAGGAAAACGGACGCATCGGCTACGTCAGTATTTTGTCGTTTTAGCACTTTTGGTTGAAAAAACAGCAAAAAACTGTGCTGATGCTATCTTTATTGTCAGAAAGTACCGCGCGGACTTGCACTTGTCTACGCAGGCAAATAGAGTTAACAGAGTAAATGTTTGCCGCCGTGGCAATGAATTAGAACAACTGAGATGGCAATGATGCAGGATTTGCGTCTGATATTAATCGTTGTTGGTGCGATCGCTATCATAGCGTTGCTCTTGCACGGCCTGTGGACCAGCCGTAAAGAACGCTCATCGGTTTTCCGCGATCGCCCGGTTAAACGACTGAAACAAGACCGACAGGATCAGGACGAGCCTCCGCTGGAAGAGCGTGATGAAGGTGTGGGCGAAGTCAGGGTAACCAAGGTCCGTGCCGACGACGAGCCCGCGTTTGGGCGCTATGACACGCAGGAACCCGAGATTCGCGTCCCGGGAGGACATGCGCGTGGACCGCGTTCGCAGCAGGAACCGGGTTTCGGCAATAAGTCCGCAACCCCGGGGCGCAATAACTTCGATCCCCTGCTCGATGATGTCGACGCCGACAGCGAGGCGGAAGAAGCGGAAGACGAGCTCGCGCCGCCCGCTCCGGCGCCGCGGATGAAGACCTCATTTTTCAAAAAACGCCAGCAGGCCGTGCTGCCGGACGAGCCGCCCGCGGCTCCCGCGCCGTCCCGCCCCCGTGAGGAAACGCGCGGCGACGCGCCAAGGGACGCCGACCCCCAGCCGGCCAAGCGCCGGGAGACTGTACTGGTCCTGCACGTCGCGGCCCACAACGGCACCGTCATCGGTGGCGAGGAACTGCTGCAAAGCGTGCTGCAGGCCGGCTTCCAGTTTGGCGAAATGAATATCTTCCATCGTCACCTGAATCCCGCGGGCAGCGGCCCGGTGCTGTTCAGCCTGGCGAACATGGTCAAACCCGGATCCTTTGATCCCGAGGAAATGGCGGCCTTCACCACCCCGGGCGTCTCCATGTTTATGATGGTACCCTCCTATGGCGACGCGCATCAGAATTTCAAACTGATGCTGCAATCGGCGCAGCGTATCGCAGACGATTGCGGCGGCGTGGTGCTGGATGATGAACGCCGGATGTTAACGCCCCAGAAGCTGGATATCTACAAGGCGCGCATTCGCGACGTGCTTGATGTTAACGCCAGCGCCTGACGCCAACGGCTGTTGCGCCTGATTTTCACGCCCCCCGCTTGCGGGGGGTTTTTCGCTGATGGTGAGCAATGGAACCAATCAATCAACAAATAGACGCCCTGCGCGCCCTGCTGCGCCGTTATGAATATTTTTATCATGTGATGGATGAGCCGCAGGTGCCGGATGCCGAATACGATCGGCTGATGGCGCAGCTGCGCGAGCTGGAAGCGCAGCATCCTGAACTGCTTACCGCGGATTCCCCCACCCAGCGCGTCGGCGGCGCGCCGCTGACCGTCTTTCACCAGATTCGCCATGAAGTGCCGATGCTGTCGCTGGATAACGTGTTTGACGAAGACGGTTTTCTGGCGTTTGACAAGCGGGTGCGCGATCGCCTGAGAAGCGACGACGACCTGGTGTTCTGCTGCGAGCTGAAGCTCGACGGCCTGGCGGTCAGCCTGCTGTATGAAGACGGCCGGCTGGTACGCGCCGCCACCCGCGGCGACGGCACCACCGGCGAAGACATCACCGCCAACGTGCGCACCATCCGCACCATCCCCCTGCGGTTACAGGACGGCGACGGACCCCTTCCCCAACGGCTGGAAATCCGCGGCGAAGTGTTTATGTCCGAGGCCGGTTTCCAGCGGCTGAACGACGACGCCAAACGCGAGGGCGGCAAAGTGTTCGCCAATCCGCGCAACGCCGCCGCCGGCTCGCTGCGTCAATTGGATCCGGCCATCACCGCCAAACGGCCGCTGACCTTTTTCGCTTACGGCGTCGGCCTGCTGGAAGGCGGCGAGCTGCCCGCCAGCCATTGGCAACGCTTGCAGCTGTTTAAATCCTGGGGCGTGCCGGTCAGCAACCGTATTAGGTTGTGTACCGGCGCCGAACAGGTGCTGGAATTCTATCGCCATGTCCAGGAACAGCGCGCCAGCCTGGGCTTTGATATCGACGGCGTGGTGATCAAGGTCGATTCCCTGGCGCTGCAGCAGCGGCTGGGTTTTGTCGCCCGCGCGCCGCGCTGGGCCATCGCCTATAAATTTCCGGCGCAGGAGCAGATGACGCGGGTGCGGGACGTCGAGTTCCAGGTGGGCCGTACCGGGGCGGTAACGCCGGTGGCGCGTCTGGAGCCGGTGCTGGTGTCGGGCGCCATGGTCAGCAACGCCACCTTGCACAATGCCGATGAAATCGAGCGCCTGGGGCTGAAAATCGGCGATACGGTGATTATCCGCCGCGCCGGCGACGTTATCCCCCAGGTGGTGGGTGTGGTGCTGGAGCGACGCCCCGGCGATGCCCGGCCGATCGTCTTTCCCACCCATTGCCCGGTGTGCGGCTCCGACGTCGAGCGGGTGGAAGGCGAAGCCGTGGTACGCTGTACCGCCGGCCTGGTCTGCGGCGCCCAGCGCAAAGAGGCGCTGAAGCATTTTGTGTCGCGCCGGGCGCTGGATGTGGACGGCATGGGCGATAAAATCATCGATCAGCTGGTCGAGCGCGAGCTGGTCAAGACGCCCGCCGATCTGTTCCGCCTGAATAAAGACATCCTGGCCCGTCTTGATCGCATGGGGCCGAAGTCGGCGCAAAATCTGCTGGCGGCCCTGGAGACCGCCAAACAAACCACGTTTGCCCGTTTTCTGTATGCCCTGGGCATTCGCGAAGTGGGGGAGGCCACCGCCGCCAACCTGGCGGCGGAATTCAAAACCCTGGATGCGCTGTACGCCGCCGATATTGACGCGCTGGTGAGCGTGCAGGATATTGGTAAAGTGGTGGCCGCCCATGTGCGCAACTTTTTTGACGAGCAGCACAACCTGGATGTCATCGCCGAGCTGGTCAGTCCCGCCATCGGTATCCACTGGCCGGAGCCGGCGGCGGCGCCCGCCGAAGACAACAACCCGTTCGCCGGCAAGACCATCGTGCTGACCGGCTCGTTAACCGGGCTTTCCCGCGACGAGGCCAAGGATCGCCTGGTGGCCCTGGGCGCCAAGGTCAGCGGCAGCGTGTCGGCCAAGACCAATCTGGTGATTGCGGGCGAGGCGGCCGGCTCCAAGCTGACCAAGGCGCAGCAGCTCAATATTCCGGTAATAGATGAGGCGGAAATGATGCGCCTGCTGGGCGAGTGACACCGATCCCGGCCCAAGAGGAGTAAATCATGGAGAAAGAAGATCTGGTGGCCATCGCCAATACCGAAATGCCGTTCGGCAAATACCAGGGGCGGGCGCTTATCGATCTGCCCGAGCCTTATCTGCTGTGGTTTGCCCGTAAAGGTGAATTCCCCCAGGGCCGGCTGGGGGAACTGATGTCGATTACGCTCGCCATTAAAATCGAGGGGCTTGAGGGGCTTATCAAGCCGCTGAAGCGCAAATAACCGTCCTTAGCGTTCACCCCGGATATAGGCCGTACCCAGGGCGTCGGGCAAGCTGGCGCGCCGGCCGAATGCGACCAGCACCACCATCACCGCCATAAACGGCAGCATCTGGATCACATCGGTGGGCATATCCACCCCCAGCACTTGCAGGGCGGTGGTCAACGACAGGCAGGCGCCGAACAGCAATGCTCCCCCCAGTACCCACAGCGGCCTGCCGCGCGCCAGCATCGCCAGCACAATGCCGATAAAGCCGTTGCCCTGGGTCATGAAGGGCACAAAAATACCGGCGCCGACCTGCGACATAAAGGCGCCGCCAAGCCCCGCCAGCGCGCCCGTCACCAGTACCGCCAGCGTGCGTGTCCACAAAACGCTTACCCCGGCGGCGTCGAGGGCGGCGGGCTTGTCGCCGGCGGCCTGCAGATACAGGCCGAGGTTAGTATGGCGATAGACCGCGGCAAACAGCGCCACGCACCCCACCGCCAGATAGACAACCAGCGGCTGGTTGAACAAGATGCGCCCGATAAAGGGTATGCCGGACAGCAGCGGCAGCGCCACGCTGTCGATTCCGCCCAGGCGGGGGTAGGTGCGGCTGAATTGCAGGTAGTGCAACAACGCGGTGGCGCCCTGGGCGCCGAGCGTCAGCGCGATGCCGATGACGATCTGGTTAAGGCGCAGCCAGACGCACAGCACGGCCATCAGCAGGGCGATGAGTATGCCGCCGGCAGCGCCGCCCAATAGCCCCAGGCCCATGGACTGGGTCTGCCAGGCGGTATAAAAACCCAGGTAGGCGCCGGTGAGCATCATGCCCTCCAGTCCGATATTCAAAACGCCGGCCTTTTCCGATAACTGTTCGCCCAGGCCGGTCAACAACAACGGTACGCCGGCGATAATCGCCCCCAGCAGCAGGGACGAGAGAAAACCTTGCGTCAGTAAATCCATATGATTTGCCTCATTGCCCGCCGGCACGGCCGCGCCGCCGCTGCGCGACCATTTCCGTCAGGCCGAGCACGATAAGCAGCACGGCTACCGTGACCAGGGTAAAATGGTTGGGAACGCCCATCCGCCGGGCCGCGCTTTCGCTGCCGATGGACAGCACCGAAAAAATAAAGACAAAGGCGATGGTGGCGAACCCGTTGAAGCGGGCCAGAAACACCAGCGGCACCACCAGCAGGCTATAGGCCGGGTTCCAGTCGGCGCGCACGTTGCCTTCGATGCCGATAACCTCCACCGCGCCGGCCAGGCCCGCCAGCGCGGCGGACAGGGCGAGTACCGCGATGGTCAGCGTCCCGACCGGCAGGCCGGCATGGAGCGCCGCGCGCGGATTGGCGCCGACGGTGCGCAACCGCAGCCCGAAGGCGGTGCGGTTCATGAGCCAATGCACCGCGATCACGGCAAACAGGCCAATCAGCAATCCGCTTGAGGTATGGGTGCCGAACAGCGGCGGCAGCCGCTGCGCATAAGGAAGGGTACGGGTTTCCGGCACGGTGGTGGCGGGATCGGCGAACACCAGCTTGACCAGCACATTGGCCAGCGAAATGCCTAAAAAGGACATCATCATCGTGGTAATGATTTCGTTAATATGCTGCCAGGCCTTTAAGATGGCCGGCAGAATCGCCCATGCGCCGCCCATCAACGTACCGGCCGCCATTGCCGCCAGTAGCGTCAGCCACGACGGCGCCCCGAGCTGATTCAGCGGGGCCGCCACCGCCGAGGCGATAACCGCGCCCAGTAAAAACTGGCCGTCGCCGCCCAGGTTCCACAGACCGGCGCGAAACGCCACCATCAAACTGGCGGCAATAAGCAACAGCGGCCCCATGCGGGTCAGCGTCGCCTGCAGGCCCGAGGGCGTCATCAGCCCCTTTTGCAGAATAAAACCGTAATAATCCAGGGGATTGACCCCCATGATCCGCAACAGGGCGCCGGTGATCACCAGGGCGATAACCACCGGCGCCACGGACAGCCCGGCGCGTGCCAGGGCGGATTTAAGCCGGGCCGGCGACAGCCGTCGCCCCCAGGCAGGACCGGAGCGACCGCTCATGTCATGGCTCCGCTCATCAGCTCGCCGATGCGGCCCCGGGCCGCCGGATTATTCTCCACCATGCCGATTATTCCGCCCTGCGCCATCACCGCGATCCGGTCCGCCAGTTCCAGCAGTTCCTCCAAATCCGTTGATATCAGCAATACCGCCATGCCCGCACCGGCCGCGCGGCGTATCCTCCCGCGGATCGATTGCGTGTTTTGCAGGTCGAGCCCATGGGTCGGCTTGGCGAAGATGACCACCCGGGCCTGGCCGCTAAGTTCGCGCGCCAGCAGCGTCTTTTGGATATTGCCGCCGGACAGCTTGCCAACCGGCGTATCGACCGCCGGGGTACGGATATCGTATTCCAGGATTTGCCTGAGCGCGTGCCGTGCAATAGCCGCCGGCTGCACGATGCCCCGCCGCCAGAAGGGCGTGTCGCCTATCTGCTTGAGCAGCAGGTTAATCGAGACCGGAAAGGTGGCGACGGTACCTTCGCCCAGCCTGTCGTCGGTGACGTAGCGCAGACCGCGCCGGCGCCGCTGGCCGATGTTTTCATGGTCTATCCGCTCGCCGTCCAGGCAGATTTGCCCGCCGGCCAGCGGGCGCTGGCCAGCCAGCGCCTCGGCCAGCTGTTTTTGCCCGTTGCCGTCGATGCCGGCGATGCCGACGATTTCACCGGCGCGAACCATCAAATCGATGCCGGCGACCGGCACCAGCGGATCCTCTACCGCCAACCCCTGCGCCTCAAGCACCGGCTTACCGGCTGTTTTCGGCGCCGGCGCCGCGGCTGCCGCGGGCGTCGCGGCGGCCTGGCCGGGAATGCCGAACATCATTTCGACCACTTCCTGGGTCGTCTGCGGGGCGGTAAGGGATTTGAGCCGTTCAGGCCCTATCTCGCCGGCTTTACGGCCGCGGCGCAGCACCGAGATGCGATCGCCCCAGGCCAGCGCCTCGTTAAGCTTATGGGTGATGAAGACCACCGCCAGGCCCTGCGCCACCAGCCGGCGCATCAACCGCCCCAGTTCATGCGCGTTGTCGGGCGTCAGCATGGCGGTGGCTTCGTCAAGGATCAGTACACGGCTGCCGCGTAGCAGGGTACGAACGATTTCCGCCTGCTGCAGCTCACCGAGCGAGAGCGATCCCGCCAGGGCGAACGGGTTGACCCTGACGCCGATATCCCGGGCGATGGCATTAACCCGATCCGCATAATGGCGGCGCGCGGGACGCCGCCACCAGGGATCGCCGAGGGCGATATTATCCACCACGCTTAATGCCGGCACCATCATGGCATGCTGGAACACGGTGCCGATGCCCAGCGCGCGGGCGCGACGGGGGGAGGACAGCGATTCGACCCGGCCCCCCACCGCGATATGCCCCTCGTCAGGTTGCTGCAGCCCGGAAAGCATGGCGACCAGGGTGGATTTCCCGGCGCCGTTTTCCCCCAGCAGCACATGAACCTCGCCGGGCCACAGCGCCAGGTCAACCTGGTCATTGGCGATAATGCCGGGATACCGCTTGGTGACCTGGCAGACGGTCACGACCGGGCAGGCCGATGAAGGCAGATTCTGGCTCATCATGATCTCGATAACGTTAAGCGGAGCGCGACGGGCGCGCCCCGGCCGGGGCGTTTGCCGCCGGACTATTTACCGCCGGCGGCCAGCAGGTCGTGCAGCGATTTAGCGTCGTAATCCGCCGGCACGGTGATTTTACCGCTGATGATGTCGTCGCGCACCGCGTTGACGCTCTGCCAGATATCGTCCGGGATATGGGCGGTTTTCAGCAGACTGATCGAGCCGTCCGCCAGCGAAGTCTTGTAGTTGTGGGAGCCGAATTTATCCTGCTTGAGATCCTCGATCATGGCGGTGTAGACCGGCGTCAGGTTCCACAGGACGGAACTGAGCAGGTTGCCTTTATCAATGGGGGATTTGTCGCCGATGACGTCGATAAAATAGACTTTGCCGCCGTCCGGCGCCGGGGTGGTTTCCACCGCCTGCAGCATGCCGAAGCTCGAGCCGTTGCCCTGGCCGAAGATAATATCCGCGCCGGCGGCGATAACGGAGGCCGCCACGCGTTTACCGCCCGCGGCATCGCTGTACGCCGCCGGGCCGATCACCGCGTAACGGATTTTAATATCGCTCCTGGCCGCCCTGGCGCCGCGGATAAAAGCCGAGGACTGCGCGTTCCAGGCCGGCGGCTCGCCGGAAACCACGATGCCGATGGTGCCGCTGCGCGTCATTTTCGCCGCCAGCGCGCCGGCCAGGTAGGCCCCCTCCTGGCCGCTTACCGTATAATCGGCCACTTTGCCGGCTTTTAACGACGACGGGCTGTCGGTGATGGCCACCGGCACATTGGCCTGCGCGCCGATTTCCGGCCCTGACTGGTTATAACCGCTGGCGTGGGCGATGATAAGCTGCGCCCCATCTTCCGTCAGGTCGCGCAGCGTGGGGCGGATATCGCCGTAGCCGAGGTTCTCCGCCACCATGACTTTGACGCCTTCTTTGGTACCGGCCGCCCTGGCGGCGCTGATGCCCTGTTGGTTCCAGCCGAAATCAGTGCCGGGTTCGGGGGTGACTATGGCGATAGTTTTAATATCAGCGGCATAGGCCGCTGAACAGAGCACCGACAGCACCGACATCGCAGCCGCGTATTTTAACCAACCTTTACCCATCATCTTCTGTCCTCGATACATTTTATTGTTGACAATACGGCTAATAAAATCTTTTCTGATGCATTCCTAACGGATAGGACCTGTTTACTGGAGCACTTTATGACACTAAAGGGGCTAGTATTGCCCTGTTTGTTTTTTTTCACCACCGCAATCTGCGCCGGGGAATCAACAAATTATCAACGCGGTACGCGGGGATTAACCCCTTTTCTGGTGGTGGTGAACAACACCGGCCATCGTCCGCTGGACTGCGAAGCGACCACCGCCCACTGGTATTCGGTCGCGTTGGGCGCCGTTGCCCCCGGCGCGACGCTATCCACCGGACTGTGGAAGAATATCGCCAGCGGCGAGGTGATTATCCTCAATGACCATCAGGATCGGTTGCCCGTTCAACGCTTCTGGTGCGGCGAGCAGGGGCGATCCTGGCAAACCCGCTACGAGGTGGCCTTGTCGACGCACCGGGGCGAAAGCCCGCGCTCCCTTACGCTCGACTGCGCCGGCGGCGCGGACCCCATCCAGTGCCGCGTCGCGCCGAGCGGTCTGTAGCCCAGAGGGTTTCTTAAACCCTTCTTATCCCGGCAAGACATAACGTTTGAATCTTGCTTTAGCCCGTGCTTAGCTTAACCGGCCGGGTACGGTGGATAGCGGCAGGCCATAAAGACCGGGCCGGGATAGGTAAAAATAGCGCCCGGCGCGCGTAAAGCCGGGGCGTTGCGTTTTTGACCCAAGGGAAGGGGAATCACTATGACATCCGTGTTGGCAAAGGGTAAGCCGCACCGGCTTAAGACCGGCGCCGAGTTCAAGGCATCCCTGGAGGATGGACGGCGGCTGTGGGTTAACGGCAACAGGCTTGGCAGCGTGATGGACGACCCCGCGCTGGCGGCGGGGGTCAATGTGCTGGCGTCGATGTTCGACGACCAGTTCAGCGCGGAGCATGCCGACGCCACCACCTGCGTCGATCCCGCCAGCGGGACGGTGGTCAGCCGCGCCTGGCAAATTCCCCGGACCTGCGATGATCTGCGCGAGCGGCGCAAAATGATTGAATACACCTCGCTCAAGACCGGCGGCACCTTCGGTCGCCCGCCCGATCTGGCGCCCGCCATCGTCGTGGGACTCTATGCCCTGCTGCCTGTCTTTAAAGCCAAGCGGTCCGCCCTGGACGGCTGCCGTCCCGATTTTGCCGAAAATATCGAACGCTACCTGGCCTATGGCCGCGATAATAACCTGACCGCCGCGGAAAGCCTGGCGGGCCCGCAGGCTGACCGATCGTCGCCCAAGGCGGGTTGGGGGTCGCTGCTGCGGGTAAAAAGTATCGAGCGGGGCGGGATTCGCGTCTCAGGGGCCAAAACCGTCGGCTCCGTTGCCGCCCAGGCCAACGAGATTTTTTTCACCAACCTGGGGAGCAGCCAGGAAACGCCGCCGGAAGCCTGCATCTGGGGGGCGATCCCGGTTAACGCCGAGGGCATCAAATTGATTTCGCGGGAAATGGTCTCCCATCCCGGCGCCGATCCGTTTGACCACCCCCTCGCCGGACTGGGGGAAGAAGCCGACCAGTTTATTATTTTCGATAACGTTTTTGTGCCCGCCGAGCGTATTTTTAATCTTGGCGATCCCGACGCGATGCGGTATTACGGCCCGGTATGCGTTTTCGCCCACTGGCATGTGCTGACAAGGCTGGCGGTAAAGGCCGAGCTGTTTGTCGGCGCCGGGCAGCTGGTGCTGGATGTGCTGGGCACCGGCCGCATTCCCGCCGTGCAGGCCATGCTGGGGGAGCTGATTGAATATGCCCAAACCCTGCGCGCCTTTATCTATGCCGCCGAAGCGCAGGCGCGTCTTACCGAGGGCGGCGTAATGGCGCCCGATGCCGGCATGCTGACCGCCGGCCGCCTGTATTCCATCCGGCACTATCCGCACATTGTCCATATCCTGCAGGAGATGTGCGGGCAGGGGCTGGTGATGCGTTTTGGCAAGGCGGCCTTCGACAATCCCGATATCGGTCACGCGCTGCGGGAGTTATTGGCCGGCCACGGCGCCAGCGCCATGGAAAAAGAACGCTTGATGAATTTTATCTGGGATATGACCACCGGGGCGCTGGCCGGACGGGTGGCGCTGTTCGAGAACGTGAATGCCAGCCCGGCGCCGCGGCTGCGCGCCCGGCTATTCGAGGAAGTGAAGCGCGATGCGTTCGTCGGCCAGGTAAAAAAACTGGCCGGGCTGGCCTGATGACCGCACGGCCGCGGTTGCCGGGCCGCGCCAACACATCGCCGCCGGCAACGTCGCCGCGGCGGTTAACGGCCGGCGACGCTCTCCCGGGTTTCCAACTGACGGTCCAGGAAGTTCCCCACTACCTGCATGCAGGCCGCGCGCTCCTCTACGTGCGGCATATGGCTTGATTGCTCGAATATCACCCATTCGGCGCCGGCGATATGATCCTTGAAGGGCTGCACCACCTCCGGCGCCGCCTCGTCGTAGCGGCCCGATATCAGCAGCGCCGGCACCTGTATCCGCGCCAACCGGTCAATAATGTCCCAGTTTTTCATGGTGCCGATAACGTGGAATTCCGTCGGACCGTTCATGGCATGGTACACCGTCGGGTCGGCGTCCATGGCGGCGAAGGTGCGCGTGACTTCTTCCGGCCAGGGCGTAAGCCGGCAGACGTGCCGCTGGTAAAATACCCGGGTGGCCTGGCGATACGCCTCGCTGTCCAGGGTGCCCGCGGTTTCGTGCTCCACCAGACAGCGCTGTACCGGGGCCGGTAACTGGGCGCGCAGCCTGGCCGCCGCCTGTAGCCATAGCGCCATCGACGCCGGCGAATTGGCGATGACGATTGCCTTGAGACCTTCCGGGCGCAATACGGCGTGCTCCGCCGTCAGCATCCCGCCCCACGACTGGCCGAGCAAGGCATAGTTGTTGCCGATGCCCAGATGCGCCAGCAGGTTATCCAGCTCCGCCAGGAACAGCGATACCCGCCAGAAGTCGGCTCCCTGGTCCGGTAAATGGGTGGAACGGCCATTGCCGAGCTGATCGTAATGGATGACCGCCCGGCCGCTGGCGGCGATATCGCGGAACGCGTCGACATAATCATGGGTGCAGCCCGGGCCGCCGTGGACCACCACCAGGGGTGTCTTGCCATTATGGAGATCGCCGCAGATGCGGTACCAGGTTTGGTATTGCTGAAACGGCGCGTAGCCTTCGGTAATGCTGTACATGACGGTTTACCTGTCGGTTAAGGATAACCTAGGGTAAAACAGCGCGCCCGGCGGCGGATAGCTAGAGAAAATGCTAGGTATTGCGCCGGCTCAGCTGTCGAGCAGGCGGTAATGCATCGCCCGCACCACGGCCTGGACCCGGTTGCTGGCCCCCAGCTTGCGTGCCGCGGAGTTCAAATGCAGCGTCACGGTGGCAATCGAGCGCGACAGCTTGCGGGCGATCTCCTTGGCGGTCAGCCCCTCGGCCGACCAGCTCAGGCACTCCCTTTCGCGTTTGCTCAGGCGCACATACTGGCAGGTCAGCATCTGGCGGTCGAATAGCGGATAAACACGCTCCTGAAAGGTATGGGCCAGCAGGCCCAGCTCCGCCAGAGTCTGGGTCAGATCGCGCTCCCGGCCGCCGCCGCTGACGATGCCGGTCAGGGTGGCGAATCCCCCCTGCGGCAGGTGCAGGGGCACCGTGGCGCCGCAGGGCATATTGTTGTCGCGCATATAGTGCGTTACAGGCTGATGTCGCTCACCGATGATATCGCGCAGCAAGGTCGTATCCGGGCGCTGATAAGACCAAACGAAAGGCGCGCAGCTTTTCAGGGCGTACAACTGCACTGGATCCACCTGGTAGTAGCCGCTTTCGGTCCATAGCTGCCGCATATCCTCCGGCACATTGCTCATGCGCAGCACCGACGGCGTAATGAGTTCGCCTTCCAGCGAGCGCGGCACCGGCGTGTAATCATAAATCAGCGCCTCCATGCCCAGCCGGGCGCTTTGCCGGTACAGGTATAAAAAGGCGTCGTCAAGACTGCAGCCGGCCTGCGGCGTCGGCAATGCATCGGTTACCACAATGCTCATCGGCCCCCCTTATCTCTTCCAGTCTCCATGGCGCCAGGGCATGGATCCTGCAAAGCCATTCCCGTATCGCTTCCGGCGCTCGCGACGCTTGTTGTCGGCCACCGGATGGCATGCAATTTGGATGCCACGCCGCCCGGGGACCGGAGGCGAAACCTAGCATTTTTACTAACTGTTCAGCGCCGCGGCTTATGCGTAGCGTAAAGACATCATCATGGCGGCGTGGCGCGGGCCGCCGGCAAGCACCGGGGGAGATATGTGGAGTGAGATCAGGCCTGACCGGCAAGTGGATATTGAGGTCGACGGTTATCGGGTGACGGCCTACGAGTTCGGCGCGGGCGACGAGACAGCGCTGTGCCTGAACGGCGGCCCGGGGCTGCCCTGCGACTACCTGCGCGAAGCGCAACCCTGCCTCAGCAACCACGGCTACCGGGTGGTGGCGTTTGATCAATTGGGCACCGGCCGGTCCGATCGGCCGGATCTGCCCGGATTATGGACCATGGCGCGCTATGTGCGTGAAGTGGACACCGTACGCCGGGCCATGGGACTGGATCGGGTGCATCTGCTCGGTCATTCCTGGGGCGGCTGGCTGGGCATCGAGGTGGTATTGCACCATCCGGGTGCAATCAAACGCCTGATCCTGGAAAATACCGCGGCGGATATACCCCATCAACGCGGCAGGGGGTAGGGAGAATGCACCGTTATCGCTTTGTCCTGTTCCGTCCGCTGCAACTGGTGCCGGTATTGCTGGGCATCAGCATCATCACCTTTATGCTGGTGCGCGCCATCCCGGGCGATCCGGCGCGCATTCTGCTGGGGGTACGCAGCACCCCGGCGGCGATCGCGCGTATTCGCGCCCAGTATGCGTTGGATCAGCCGCTATGGGTACAGTACGGCTATTTTCTCACTAACCTGCTGCACGGCGAGCTGGGACGCTCCATTGTCTATCGCGTCGATACCCTGAAACTGATTATGACCCGCATTGAGCCCACGCTGTGCCTGGTCGCGGGCAGCGTGCTGCTGGCGCTGCTGCTCACCGTGCCGCTGGCCGCCGTCGCCGCCCGCCGGCGGGGGAGCGCCGCCGACCAGGTTATCCGGCTGCTTTCCACCGCCGGACTGGGTTTTCCGGCGTTCTGGCTGGGCATTATGCTGATCCTGCTGTTCAGCGTCACCCTGGGCTGGTTTCCTGTCTCCGGTTATGGCGACGCGTGGAGCGCAAGGCTGCATCACCTGGTGCTGCCCTGCCTGACGGTGGCGCTGGCGCTGTCGGCGGTGCTGACGCGTAACCTGCGCGCCAGCCTGCTGGCGGAGCTGAAGGCGGATTACGTCACCGCCGCCAGGGCGCGCGGGCAGGAAGAGGGACGTATCTTCTGGCGTCATGTCATGCCTAACTCGCTGGTGCCTACGGTCAACCTGCTGGCGGTGAATATCGGCTGGCTTATCGGCAGCACGGTGGTGATTGAAAGCGTCTTTGCCATCCCCGGCATGGGCCAGCTGTTGGTCAAGGCGATATTCAGCCGCGACTATATGGTGGTGCAGGGCGTGGTAATGGTGTTTGCCCTGGCGACGGTGCTGGTCAACCTGCTGGCCGATCTGCTGACCGTGGCCCTGGACCCGAGGGTCACATTATGATGCCCGTCCAGGCCGTCCGCCATTTTTCCGTGCGCTGGCTACCCCGGCGCGCCGCGCTGCGCGCGGGCATGGGTATCCTGCTGATGTGGTGTGTGCTGGCGGCGCTCGCCCCCTGGCTCGCGCCCTTCGATCCCCTTTACCAGAATGCGGATGCGCGCCTGCTGGCGCCAGGCCTGCCGCACCCGTTCGGCACCGATAACTTCGGCCGCGATATTTTCTCCAGGATCCTCTGGGGGGCGCGCGTCGATTTGCAGATCTGCCTGCTGGGCGTGGTGTTTCCGTTTACCATCGGCACCATCGTCGGGGCGTTGTCCGGTTATCTCGGCGGTCCCGTCGACGCCTTTATCATGCGCTGCATCGACATTGTGCTGGCATTTCCCTTCCTGGTGCTGATGCTGTCGATTATCGCCATTATCGGACCGGGGCTGGGCAGCTTTTATATCGCCATGGCGCTGGTGGGCTGGGTTTCCTACGCCCGGCTGGTGCGTTCGCAGGTCCTGATCCTCAAGCATAGCGACTTTATGCTGGCGGCGCGCAGCCTGGGGTTTAGCCACGGACGCATTCTGTTCGCCCATTTATTGCCCAATGCCCTGACCGGCTCCATCGTGTTTTCCATGTCGGACTGCGTGCTGGTGTTGCTGAACGGCGCGGCGGTGAGCTATCTCGGCCTCGGCGTACAGCCGCCGACGGCGGAGTGGGGGGTGATGATTGCCGAAGGGCAGAGCTTCATCACCACCGCCTGGTGGATCACGACTTTTCCGGGACTGGCCATCGTGCTGCTGGCGATGGGCTTCAGCCTGCTGGCCGATGGCCTGGGCGATAAACTGGGGGCACGGCCATGAGCGCGCCGGTACTGCGGGTCAATCACCTGACCGTCAACAACCGCCAGGGCACCGCCCTGGTGGAGGATGTTTCCTTTACCCTGGCGGCGGGCGAAATGCTCGGCCTGGTGGGCGAAAGCGGTTCAGGCAAAACCGTCACCTGCCGGGCGCTGATGCGGCTGCTGCCTGGGGAAGGATTAACCATGGGCGGCGGCGAGGCGTGGCTGGGCGAGACCGATATCATGACCCTCGATCCCCGCCAGATGACCCGGGTGCGCGGCCATCAATTGGGCATGATTTTCCAGAATCCCGCCAGCCATCTTAACCCGGTGATGACCGTCGGCGGGCAGATCGCCGAAAGCCGCCGCGCCCATTTCGGCGCCGGGCGGCGGGAGGCGCGTGCGGCGGCCGTCGGCCTGCTGCGCCGGGTGGGCATCCCCGATCCCGAGCGGCGGGTGGATCATTACCCGCATGAGTTCTCCGGCGGCATGCGCCAGCGGGCGATGATCGCCGTGGCGCTGTCCTGCGAACCCAAAATCCTGATTGCCGATGAGCCGACCACCGCGCTGGATGTGACGGTACAGGTGCAAATCCTGCGTTTATTAATGGATCTGCGCGACCGGCTGGGCCTGGCCATCATTATGATCACCCACGATCTGGGCGTGGTGGCGCAAACCTGCGATCGGATCGCGGTGATGTATGCCGGCCGATTGTGCGAGGTCGGCGACAAACGCCGGGTACTGGCGCAGCCGCTGCACCCCTATACCCAGGGATTGATCGATTGCCAGCCCGTGAGCGAAGGCGGCGGCGGCCGTTTAAAGACCATCGCCGGCCAGCCGCCGTCGGCGGATGGCTTTGCGCCGGGCTGCCGGTTCCATACCCGCTGTCCGCGCGCCGGCGAGGCATGCCCGTCCGTGCAACCGCCGCTGCTGGCCGCGCGCGGCGATCCGGCCCACGGCGCGGCCTGTTTTTATCCTCTGCATGCGTTAACCCACCGGGAGGGATCATGATAACCAACGCCTATCCATTATTGGAAGTCGATGAGCTGCGGGTGTCGTTTCCCCTGTCCGGCGGCAATCCGCTGCGCTGGAACCGGCCGCGGGTTCAGGCGGTGAACGGCGTATCGCTGCGTATCCACCCCGGTGAAACCCTGGGACTGGTGGGCGAGTCCGGCAGCGGTAAAAGCACGCTCGGCCGCGCCATCCTGCAATTGGAGAAAAGCACCGGCGGCAGCGTACGTTTCGACGGCCGCGACGTAACCCACGGCCTGACGAGCGATATCGCCCGCCTGCGCCGGCAGACGGCGATGATTTTCCAGGACCCGTTTTCATCGCTCAATCCCCGCCAGACCATCGGCGCCGCCATCGCCGAAGTGCTGCGCGTGCATCGCAAAGTACCGCCGGGGGCGATAACCGCCCGGGTGGCCGAACTGCTGACGCTGGTGGGGCTGCAGCCGGCGCAGGCGGATAAGCGGCCGGGCGCCCTGAGCGGCGGGCAGTGCCAGCGGGCCGGCATCGCCCGCGCCCTGGCGCTGGAACCGCGGCTGATGGTGGCGGATGAATGCGTTGCCGCGCTGGATGTCTCCATCCAGGGGCAGATTATCAATCTGCTGATGGATCTGCGTGAGCGCATGGGGCTGGCGATACTGTTTATCGCCCACGACCTGGCCATTGTCCGCCGCCTGTGCGATCGGGTGGCCGTAATGTACCTGGGACGTATTGTCGAGGAAGGCCCGGTGGAATCGGTATTCCATTTGCCGCGCCATCCGTATACCGCGGCGCTGGTGGCGGCCATTCCGGAAATCAACCCCGATCTGCCGTTGCCCGCCGAGCCGCTGGCCGGCGAACCGCCCAGCCCGATTGCCATTCCGCCGGGGTGCGCCTTCCATCCCCGCTGCCGTTATGCCCGACCCGCTTGCCGTACCGGTTCCACCCCTGATACCCGGCATGTTGCCGACCATGCTTTTGCCTGTGTGCTCGACAGAAATACCGGCGAAGCCGACTTTCCTTTTCAATGAGGTATGTTAACCATGAAGCGTAAGCATTTTAACGTTGCCGCCGCCGCGGTCTTTCTGGCGCTCAGCGCGGTCGGCCAAATCGCCGAAGCCGCCGGGGTATTGAGCATTGGCCGGCGCGAGGATTCCACGACCTTCGACCCGATTAAGTCGGCGCAAAACGCCGATAACTGGGTGTTTTCCAATGTATTCGACGTGCTGGTGCGGGTGGATAAAAACGGCACGCGCCTGGAGCCGGGGCTGGCGGAAAGCTGGGAAATCTCCCCCGACGGCAAGGTCTATACCTTTAAGATGCGCGACGCCAAATTCTCCGACGGGTCGCCGGTGACCGCACAGGATGCGGTGTTCAGCCTGCTGCGCATCCGCGATAATGAAGGGTCCTTATGGCGCGACTCCTACAGCGTCATCGATAAAGCCGAAGCCACCGGCCCCCACACCCTGGTGGTAACGTTGAAAACGCCGTCCGCGCCGTTCCTCTCGCAGCTGGCGCTGCCGAATGTGTCGGTGCTGCCGGAAAAAGTGGTGAAAGCCATGGGCGAGGAGGCGTTTGCCGAAAAACCGGTGGGCTCGGGCGCCTTTAGCGTCAAGTCCTGGACCCGTGGCGAAAAGGTGGTGCTGGTGAAGAACCCCTATTTCTGGCAGGCGGATCGCGTCAAGCTGGACGGCGTGGAATGGCTGACGCTGCCGGACGACAACACACGCATGCTGAAAGTGCAGGCGGGTGAGCTGGACGCGGCGCTATCGGTGCCGTTTTCCCGCATCGCGTCATTGCAAAAAGACCCCAACCTGGACGTGCATCTGGATCGATCCACCCGCGAGGATCATTTGCTGATTAACCACGAGCATGGCGCGTTGGCCAAGGTCGAGGTGCGCCAGGCGCTGGATTTCGCCATTGATAAAAAAGCCATTGTCGATACCGTGACTTTCGGTTTCGGCCATGTCGCCAACTCTTATATTCCCGAGGGCGCGCTATTCCATTATGCGGACAACCTGCAGCGTCCCTACGATCCCGAGAAAGCCAGGCAGATGCTTAAGGCCGCCGGCGCGTCGGATCTGAAGCTGAATTATGTCGTCAACGCCGGGGATGAGGTGGACGAGCAGATCGCCATTCTGCTGCAACAGCAACTGGCCAAGGCCGGGGTAACGGTGAACCTGCAAAAGGTCGACCCAAGCCAGAGCTGGGATATGCTGGTGGCGGGCGAATATGATATTTCGGTGATGTACTGGACCAACGATATCCTCGATCCCGATCAGAAAACCACCTTTGTGCTGGGCCATGACGCCAATATGAATTACATGACCCGCTATCATAACGATAAGGTCAAGGATCTGGTGGCCGCGGCGCGGGTGGAAATGAATGCCGGCAAGCGGCAGCAGATGTATATCGACCTGCAAAAAATGGCCAAGGCGGACGTGAACTGGATCGATTTATATTACAGCCCCTATCGCAACGTCAGCCGCAAGAATATCAAGGATTTTTACCAGAATCCGCTGGGACGCTTCGCGCTTGAGGATACCGATAAGCTCTAGCCCGAGGGCAGGGGGCGGACATGCGCATGCTCCCTGCACCGGCACGCGTCAGACGGCGGTGAATTCCCCCTTTATCTGCACCAAAAAGCATCATGGCGCCCGTGTTTATGCCTCCCGGCCGGCGCTTTAATCAACGATTCGGCTGTTTTATCAGCATATTGGCCTCAATTCACCGTGCTCCGCTGATGTGGTATGACCTTTGCACCTTTACAAATACTTACATAGCCTAGGACACCATTATGCAAAGCACAAAAGTGGCACCGGTTTTGAAGCGTACGCTGGGGAGTTTCCATTTGTGGGGCATCGCCGTGGGCCTGGTGATTTCCGGCGAGTATTTCGGCTGGAGCTACGGCTGGGCCCAGGCGGGCACGCTGGGCTTCCTGGTCACCGCGGTGGCGGTGGCGGCCATGTATTGCGCCTTTATCTTCAGCTTCACCGAACTGACCACCTCCATACCCCATGCGGGCGGTCCCTTCGCCTACGCCCATCGCGCGTTCGGTCCCACCGGCGGTTTTATTGCCGGTTTCGCCACCCTGGTGGAATTTGTCTTTGCCCCGCCGGCCATCGCCATGGCCATCGGCGCCTATCTTAACGTGCAGTTTCCGGCGCTGGAACCGCGCTGGGTGGCCCTGGCCGCCTATCTGGTGTTTATGACGCTGAATATTCTCGGCGTCAGTATCGCCGCCACGTTCGAGCTACTGGTCACCCTGCTGGCGATATTTGAGCTGTTGGTGTTTATGGGCGTGGTGGCCCCGGGCTTCGACCTGGCCAACTTTACCCGCGGCGGCTGGGCCGGCGCGGAACACTTCAGCGTCGGCGCGTTTTCCGGTATTTTTGCCGCCATTCCGTTTGCCATCTGGTTTTTCCTCGCCATTGAAGGCGCCTCCATGGCGGCCGAAGAGGCCAAGGATCCCCAGCGCACCATTCCCCGCGCCTTTATCGGCGGCATCCTGACCTTAACGGCGCTGGCGCTCGGCGTGATGGTGTTTGCCGGCGGGGTGGGCGACTGGACCAAACTGGCCAATATCAACGACCCGCTGCCGCAGGCGATGAAGATTATCGTCGGCGGCAGCAGCGGCTGGCTGCATATGCTGGTCTGGCTGGGACTGTTCGGGCTGATTGCGTCGTTCCACGGTATTATCATGGGATACTCGCGCCAGATTTTCGCCCTGGCGCGCGCCGGCTACCTGCCGAAACCGCTCTCCAGGATCAACCGTCGTTTTCGCACGCCGCATCTGGCGATCGTTGCCGGCGGCGTGGTGGGCATCGCGGCGATTTTTTCCGATTCCCTGATTATCATCGGCGGCCAGCCGTTAACCGCCAACATCGTTACCATGTCGGTATTCGGTGCTATTGTAATGTATATCATCTCCATGGCGTCGCTGTTTAAACTGCGCCGCCTTGAACCCCGGCTTATCCGCCCGTTCCGCGCGCCGCTGTATCCGTTTGCCCCGGCGCTGGCGCTGGTGATGGCGGTCATCTGCCTGGTGGCGATGATCTATTACAATCAAATGCTGTTTATGATTTTCGCCATAATGATGTTATTGGGTTATGCCTATTTCCGCCTGACGCGTTATGCCCGCGACGCGGCGGCGCCGGATCCGCAGCTGACGTTATCGGACTGATCCCGGAGGGTTGATGTTTCACGCCACGCTAAGTCATCGCAGCTACCGTTTTGCCGATTTGCGCGAACTGATGGCCAAGGCATCGCCGGCGCGTTCCGGCGATTACCTGGCCGGAGTGGCCGCCGGCAGCGCCGAGGAGCGTATGGCGGCGCGCATTGCGCTGGCGGATGTGCCGCTGACGGTATTTTTGCAGCAGCCGCTTATTCCTTATGAAACGGATGAGGTCACGCGCCTGATTATCGACGGTCACGACGCGGCGGCCTTTGCTCCCATCGCCCACCTGACGGTGGGCGATTTCCGCGACTGGCTGCTGTCCGAGCGCACCGACAGCGCCCGCCTGACCCAGGTCGCCGCGGGCATCATGCCGGAAATGGCCGCGGCGGTAAGCAAAATCATGCGTAACCAGGATCTGATCCTGGTGGCGAAAAAATGCCGCGTGATCACCCGCTTTCGCAATACCATCGGCCTGCCGGGCCATATGAGCGTCCGGCTGCAGCCCAATCATCCCACCGACGATCTCAAAGGCATCGCCGCCAGCATGCTCGACGGTTTGCTGTATGGCAGCGGCGATGCGGTGATCGGCATCAATCCCGCCAGCGACAGCCTGCCGCTGTTGGAAAAACTCAACTATATGCTCGATGACGTGATCAGCAGTTTTGCCATTCCCACCCAATCCTGCGTGCTGACCCATGTCACCAATACCATCAAGCTGATTGAGCGCGGCGCGCCGGTAGATTTGGTCTTCCAGTCGATAGCCGGCACCGAGGCGGCCAACGCCGGTTTCGGCATCAACCTCGCGCTGCTGGATGAAGCCCGGCAGGCGGCGCTGAGCCTGAACCGGGGCACGCTGGGCGACAACGTGATGTACTTCGAGACCGGGCAGGGCAGTTGCCTGTCGGCCAATGCCCATCACGGCGTCGATCAGCAGACCTGCGAAGCCCGCGCCTATGCCATCGCGCGCCGCTTTAAACCCTTGCTTATCAATACCGTGGTGGGATTTATCGGACCGGAATATCTCTATGACGGCAAACAGATTATCCGCGCCGGGCTGGAAGATCATTTTTGCGGCAAGCTGCTGGGCGTGCCGCTGGGGTGCGATGTCTGCTATACCAATCATGCCGAGGCCGACCAGGATGATATGGACACGCTGCTGACCCTGCTGGCCGCCGCCGGGCTGACGTTCTTGATCGGGGTGCCGGGCGCGGACGATATCATGCTGAATTATCAAAGCACGTCGTTCCATGACGCCCTGTATGTACGCGAGCTGTTCGGGCTCAAACATGCCCCGGAGTTTTCCGCCTGGCTGCAGCGTATGCAGATTATCAACGCCGACGGGATGCTGCGCGACACCAGCGGCCAGCATCCCCTGCTGCAACATCATGTCCTGGAGTGAGCCATGAGTAAAACTGTCCCGCCGCCGGCCGGCAAATATCCGGTGGGCAATAGCGTCCATGCCAACCCCTGGGAGGGCCTGCGGGAGTTTACCGCGGCGCGCATCGCGCTCGGCCGTTCCGGCTCCAGCCTGCCTACCCGTGAACTGCTCAACTTCGGGCTGGCCCATGCCCAGGCCCGCGACGCGGTGCATCAACCCTTTGACAGCGAATCGCTGGCGCGACAGCTGGAAGCGGATGGCATAACCACGCTTACGGTGCACAGCGCGGCGCAAAACCGGGAGACCTATCTTTGCCGGCCGGACCTGGGCCGCCGTCTTGGCGACGACAGCCGCAAGATGTTAACCGCGTATCCGGATAAACAGGCCGATATCCTGCTGGTAGTCGGCGACGGCCTGTCCTCGAAGGCGGTACATCGCCAGGCGGTGCCGTTTATCCGCGCGTTGACGCCTTACCTGGCGCTGTTGGGGCTGAAAATGGCGCCGGTGGTGCTGGCACACCAGTCGCGGGTGGCCCTGGGGGATGATATCGGCGCCTGCCTGCAGGCGCGGGCGGTGGCAATCCTGATTGGCGAGAGGCCCGGCTTATCCTCGCCTGACAGCCTGGGCATCTATTTTACCTGGGAGCCCCATATCCGGCGCCTGGAGTCGGAACGCAACTGTATCTCCAATATCCGTCCCGAGGGGCTGGATTATCCCCAGGCGGCCTTTAAACTGGCATGGCTGCTTGAACAGGCCGGGCAGCGGCGTTTATCGGGCATCGCACTGAAGGATGAAAGCGACAATCCGGCCTTATACGGCCTGATTAAGCCCTTGTTTAAACAGGCCGAACGCCTGCCGGGCAAAATGTGATTATACTTATGCGGATAGCGCCGGTTTTCCTGAGCGTTTGACCCGATAAGGATACCTTCACGATATGAGCCACCCTGTTTCCTGTATTTTATCCGTGGACCAGGGACTGCCGTTCGGCCCCGCCGATCTGCTTACCCTGGTTGCGCCGGCGCGGGCCTGGTCCTGTCGCTTTGACATCGCCTTATATCACGATGAGGATTTTGCCGCCCGGGGTATCAGGCTGCCGCCGTCAATCGCCGGCGCCGCCGTTAAACGGCGCGGGGAGTATCTGGCGGGGCGCATCGTCGCCGGACGCGTATTAGAGGATGCGGGCTATCGCCATTTCGATTTGCTGGCGGGGGAAGACCGGGCGCCGGCCTGGCCGGACGACGTGCAGGGCGCGCTGACCCATCACGGCACGCTGGCCATCGGTATAGGCTGGCGGCGCCCAGGCCGTCCGGTATCTGGGTTGGGCGTAGATATCGAAACACTGATCAACGGTCCCCGCGCGCTGGAACTGTGGCCCGGTATCATCAGCGCCTGGGAGCGCGAGTATTTCGCCACCCTGGAACTGCCTTTCGCCGTCGCCCTGACCCTGGCGTTTTCCGCCAAGGAGAGCCTGTTCAAGGCGCTGTATCCCTCGGTCAAGCGTTACTTCGATTTTCTCGACGCGCGCGTGGTCCGCCTGGCCGGCAACCGCATCACCCTGGAGCTGCAGGTCGAACTGACGCCCGCGCTGCCGGTGGGCATGCTGTTTGAATGCGGTTATGCCGTCAGGGAGGAGGATGTGCTGACGGTACTGGCGATCGGCAACGACTGAGATCCTGCGGCTGCTGCTGGCCCGGCGAGGCTGGCCGGTTTACCAACGAGGCTGGTCGGTTTACCAAATAGTGCGCTTTTCTCCATGTGGAAAAGCCCGCGCCGGCCGATTTCTCCATGTGTAAATATTTGGTTACAAAACTGACGGTTGTTTACGTACTTTAGCCGCAGTATAGTCCCCCGCCTAATAGCTGCCTAGGCAAAGATTATTATGGACCATTTTTCCGCTGACGATATTGATAAGGTCTATGCCTGGGGACGGCAAATCCACCGGTTGAACCTGTGCAAGGATCGTATTCTTGAACGCTATCTGGAACCCTACGAGATTACCGCCGCCCAGTTCAAGGTCATGTTGATGATGAACCGGGACGGTTTAACCACGTCGGCGGAGCTATGCCGCTGCATCTCCCTCGATAGCGGCGCCATGTCGCGCATGCTGGACCGGCTGCAGAATAAAAAGATGATCATGCGGGTGCGCAGCACCACCGATCGACGTCAATTCCATCTGGCGCTGACCGAGCAGGGGCATGCGTTTTGCCGGCAGATCCCGCAGATAGCGCTCAAGTCCTTTAATGATTTACTGGCGCCCCTGACACCCTCAGAACTTAATGAATTCGATCGCCTGCTGAAGAAGCTGGCGATCCCTGCCGGTATTTAAGGAGTAAATTTTACTATGCCGTTGCGCATTCGTTTATTACCGTTGCTCTGCTCGCTGATCCTGGCGGGGTGCGCCCTGCCAAATGGTTTACATACCGAAGGCCGGACGCTTGATGTCGCCAGCCTGCACAGTGAAAACACGCTGAAGGCCAATACCCTGTCCAGCGCCGGCTGGCCGGCTGCCGACTGGTGGAACAGCCTTGGCGACCCGCAGCTTAACCTGCTCATCCAGCAAGCCTTGCGTTCCAGCCCCGATCTGCAGGTGGCGGACGCGCGCGCGCGCCAGGCCAGCGCCACGGTCCTGGCCGCCGAGGCCGATCGCATGCCGACGCTTGATGCTAACGCCGGCATCACGCGCGAACGCATGTCCGCGGTGGACGATCCCACCGGGCAAGGTAAAAGATATGCCACGCTGCGCACCCTGTCGGCGAACTTCGATTACAGCTTCGATTTATGGGGCGGGCAGCGTGCCGCCTGGGAAGCCGCGGTCGGTCGGGCCAACGCCTCGGAGGTCGATCGCCAGGCGGCCAGGCTGACGTTGTCCGCGGACGTGGCGCGCGCCTACAACACCCTGGGCCAGGCCTGGGCGATGCAGGATCTGGCGCAAAAAGATCTGGAGCGCACCCGCACCATGCTGAATCTGGCCTCCAAGCGTCTTAACGCCGGGCTGGACAGTAAATTCCAGTATCAACAGACCGAAAGCCTCGAGGCCTCGGCCGAAGCCAGCCTGACCGACACCCAGCAGCAGGTGCGCGCCGCCGGCATCCGTCTGGCGGTCTTGCTGGGGCAGGGCCCGGATCGCGCCGCCGGCCTGCCGCGGCCGAAGCTGATTGCGCCGTCCGTCGTCAGCCTGCCGCCCACGCTTCCGGCCGAGCTGCTCGGCCGCCGGCCGGATCTGGTGGCCGCGCGCTGGCGGGTCGAGGCGGCAACCAAGGATATCAAGGTCAGCCGTACCGCCTTTTACCCCAACATTAACCTGACCGCCGCCGCCGGCACCAAATCGCTGGTGGGAGACGCGTTCTTTGGCGCGCCAGAACGTTATTTCAGCATTGGACCGGCCCTGTCGCTGCCCATCTTCGACGGCGGCCGCCGTCGCGCCGATCTGGCCGGCAGCAATGCCGATTACGATCTGGCGGTGGCGCAATACAACCAGTCGCTGGTGTCGGCGCTGGGGGATATTGGCGATGCCATTACCCGCCTGAATTCACTGGATATCCAAATCCAGCAGCAAATGCGCGCGCGGGATATCGCCAATGATTCATGGGGCAATGCCATGCAGCGCTACAGCGCGGGCGTCGGCAACTATCTTGATGCCCTGAGCGTAGAACAACAGCTTATCCAGGCCGAGCGTCAGCTGGCCGCGTTGAGTGCCGATCGTACCGACACCGCCATCTTGCTGATGCAGGCGCTGGGCGGCGGCTTTCATTCTTCCGTTTCTTCCAATGCCGCGCAAAACGTGGCCATGAATCAAGCACACTGAGAACTATTTTATGGCTGAGAATTCCACCAACGCTCCAACAGATAACAACGCCGCGCCGGTCAATCCGCCGGCGAAGTCGGGTAAGCGCAGACTGATGTTGTTGATTTTAATGGCGATAATTATTGTGGCCGCTATTGCTTTTGGCCTTTATTATTGGCTGCACGCCCGTTTTTTTGAATCCACCGATGATGCTTATGTCTCCGGCAATCTGGTGCAGATTACGCCGCAGGTGTCGGGTACGGTTACCGCCATCGCCGCCGATGACGGCGACTTTGTCCGCCAGGGCCAGGTATTGGTGCGCCTGGATCCCAGCGATACCATCGTCAACCAGGAAAGCGCCGAGGCCAATCTGGCCAAGGTCGTGCGCCAGGTGCGGGGATTATACAGCAATGTGGATAATTACAAGGCCATGGTGGCGGCGAGCAAAATCCAGCTGCAGCGCGCCCGGGACGACTACCAGCGGCGGGCCAACCTGGCGCGCGACGGGGCGATATCCCAGGAAGAGCTGTCGCATTCACGCGACGCGCTGACCTCGGCGGAAACCTCGCTCACGTCGGCCCAGCAGCAGTTAAGCACCACGTTTGCCCTGGTGGACGACACCACCATCAGTTCCCATCCCGATGTGAAGGCCGCGGCCGCCCAGCTGCGCAAGGCCTATCTGGATCATGTGCGCAGCACCATGGTGGCGCCGGTCAGCGGTTATGTGGCCAAGCGTTCCGTGCAGGTCGGCAGCCGCGTGCAGCCGGGCAGCGCCCTGATGGCGGTGGTGCCGCTGGATCAAATCTGGATCGACGCCAATTTCAAGGAAACACAGCTGGTGAAAATGCGCATCGGCCAGCCCGTGGAAATTGATGCCGACCTTTACGGCGGCGATGTCGCCTATCGCGGCAAGGTCGAAAGCCTGGGCGTCGGCACCGGCAGCGCCTTCTCGCTGCTGCCGGCGCAAAACGCCAGCGGCAACTGGATCAAGATTGTCCAGCGTTTACCGGTGCGCATTCGCCTGGAGCCCGATCATCTGGATAAATTCCCGCTGCGCATAGGGCTGTCCACCAACGTGACCGTGAACCTGCACAACCAGGACGGCCCCGTGTTGGCGGTTAATCCGCAAGAGCAGCCGCGTTTCGCCACCGATGTCTACGACCATCAACTGGTGGAAGCCGATAAGCTGGTGGCCCGCATCATCCATGAAAATGGCGAGCAGGCCATGGCCGCCGGCCAGGGTAAAAATTAATGCGGAGTCGCCATGAGTGAACAATCGTTTCGTCCGCCCAGCCTGGTCTTGGCCACCATCGGACTGTCGCTGGCGACATTTATGCAGGTACTGGATACCACGATTGCCAACGTGGCGTTGCCGACCATTTCCGGCAATCTGGGCGTCAGCTCGGAGCAGGGGACCTGGGTTATTACCTCGTTCGCGGTCTCCAACGCCATCGCCCTGCCGTTGACCGGCTGGATGTCGCGGCGCTTCGGCCAGACCAAACTGTTCCTGGCGTCGGTGCTGCTGTTTATCATCACCTCGTTTTTGTGCGGTATTTCGCAAAGCATGACGCAATTGGTCATTTTCCGCGCCTTGCAGGGGTTCTTCGCCGGTCCGCTGTATCCCATGGCGCAGACCCTGCTGCTGTCGATTTATCCCGCCGCCAAGCGGGGGATGGCGCTGTCGCTGCTGGCCATGGTGACGGTGGTGGCGCCCATTGTCGGTCCGCTGGCGGGCGGCTGGATTACCGATAACTACACCTGGCCGTGGATCTTCTTTATCAACGTACCCATAGGTATATTTGCCGCCATGCTGGTGTTCGCCCAGTTAAAGGGGCGCCCGGAGGAGCAGGAGCACCAGCCTATAGATTATATCGGCCTGGGCCTGCTGGTGGTGGGCGTCGGCCTGCTGCAGGTGGTGCTGGATAAAGGAAACGACCTGGACTGGTTTGGGTCCAACTTTATTATCATCGGCGCGCTGATTGCCGCTATCTCGCTGACAGCCCTGGTGATTTGGGAGTTTACCGATAAACATCCCATCGTTAATCTGCGACTGTTCCGCTACCGCAACTTTTCATTCGGCACCCTGGCGCTGGTATTGGGGTATTCGGGCTTTTTCGGCATCAATCTGTTACTGCCGCAGTGGCTGCAAACCCAATTAGGCTACACACCGGTTTGGGCGGGGCTGGCGGCGGCGCCGATCGGCATACTGCCGGTATTCATGTCGCCGTTGGTGGGGCGCTATGCCCATAAGTTCGACCTCAGGCTGCTGGCGGGCGGCTCCTTCCTGGTGATCGGCGTCAGCTGCTTTATGCGCGCTGATTTCACCACCCAGGTGGATTATTATCATATTGCGATGATCCAGGGCTTTATGGGGATCGGCGTGGCGCTGTTTTTTATGCCGACCACCAGTATCCTGCTCTCGAGCCTGTCGCCAAGGGAGATTGCCGACGGATCGGGACTGGCAACCTTCCTGCGCGTATTGGGCGGCAGTTTTGCCTCTTCGTTAACCACCTGGATTTGGCAACGGCGTGAAATTTTCCACCATGCGCAGTTGACGGAAAACATCACGCCCTACAGCGCCAACACCCAGGAGTACATCGCCGGGCTGGGGGGCGCCAGCCAGACTGCCATGGCGCAACTGGATAAGCTGGTGGAAAGCCAGGCGTATATGCTCTCCACCATTGACTACTTTACCCTGCTGGGCTGGATGTTTTTTGCCCTGATCCTGGTTATCTGGCTGGCGAAACCGCCGTTCAGCGCCCAGGGCGGCGGGGGCGGGGCACACTAACGTCATTGCGCGCATTCTTCATGGCGGCGTCCGGGCGTCGCCATGACTATCCATGACTTCACGGATAAGATCGATAAACATGCGTAAACCGGCCGGCACCAGCCGGTGTCCCGGATAATACAGGCGCAGCCCCGCAAACCGCGGACACCAGTCTTCCAGTACCGGCGACAGCGCGCCGGACAACAGATAGGGCGCCGCCGCCGATTCACTCACCCAGGCCAGACCGGCGCCCGCCAGGGCTGCGTCGATCATCAGCGGCTGGTTATCCAGCGTCAGCGGGCCGCTCACATTCACCACCCGCTTTTCGCCCCGTCGTTCAAATTGCCAATGCAGCGGCGCGCCGCTGGGCAGCAGGCTGCGCAGGCAGCGGTGCCGGACAAGTTCGCCCGGCTC
Source organism: Sodalis sp. C49 (assembly GCF_046352915.1). NCBI lineage: Bacteria > Pseudomonadati > Pseudomonadota > Gammaproteobacteria > Enterobacterales > Bruguierivoracaceae > Sodalis > Sodalis sp. C49. The sequence goes on from NZ_CP163303.1 coordinate 5,253,123, forward strand.
CTGCGCACGGCCGTATAAGGCAAAATACGCCGGCGCGCCCACCACCAGAAAACGCAGCGGCGGCGAGCAGGGCACGGCAATCATATCCAGCGGCACGCTTTCCGCCAGCCGGATGCCGGCGTCGAAGCCCTCCGCGACGATATCCACCAGCCGGCCGTCGGCCACGATCTCCACCGTCATATCGGGATAACGGCGCAAAAATTCCAGCACGATCGGCCGCAGGATCATCCTGGCCGCCGCTTCGGCGGTATTGAGCCGCAGGCGCCCGGACGGCGTCAGGCGAAACCGGTTGACGCCCTCCATGGCCGCATCGATTTCATTGAGCGCCGGGCGCACCCGGTTTAGCAATTGTTCGCCAGCCTGGGATAATGAAACGCTGCGGGTGGTGCGGTTAAACAGACGCACCCCCAGACGGCTTTCCAGCGTCGCCACCCGGTGGCTAAGCGCCGACGGTGAAATGCCGAGCTGGCTGGCGGCCTGACGGAAACTGCCGGCCGACGCCACCGCGTCTATAGCCTGCAGTTCGAACAATGCCGTATTCTTCATTGTGCTATTTCCTGCATCAAATCATGTCAAATTAGGCCTATTGTTGCATGCTTTCAACGGATTTATGCTGGCCGCAGGCATTCACGCCTTTCCAACGGAGTCTGTCACCCATGGCAAAAACCCTGCTCATCACCGGCACCTCTTCAGGCATCGGCCTGGCCGCCGCCGGCTATTTTGCCGATCAAGGCTGGAACGTGGTCGCCACGCTACGCCACCCGCAGCCGGAATCCCCGCTGGCCGGGCGCGATAATATCTTGCTGACCAGGCTGGATGTGGAGGATGCGCACAGCATCGGCGACGCCATCGACGCCGGCATGCAACGCTTTGGCGCTATCGACGCGCTGGTCAATAACGCCGGCTTCGGCCAGTTCGGACTGTTTGAGGCCGTGACCGAGGCCCAGATCCAGCGGCAGTTCGCCGTCAACGTTTTCGGGGTCATGGCGGTGACACGGGCGCTGCTGCCGCATTTTCGCCGCCAGGGCAGCGGCACTATTATCAATCTCAGTTCCGGCGCCGGCCTGTTCACCCTGCCGATGATTTCGCTTTATTGCGCCAGTAAATTTGCCCTGGAGGGGTTTAGCGAAGCGCTGGCCTATGAGCTGGCGGCGGTGGGCATCGGCGTAAAACTGGTTATCCCGCACGGCGGCGTGACGGAAACCCGGTTTGTCGAGCGCCAGGGCGAATATCAAGCCCAGGATAAAGGATTAACCGATTACGCGCTTTTTATCGCCAAGACGCAGCGGGCATTTGCCGCGCTGGGCGCGGCCAGGACCATCAGTGCGCTGGATGTGGCCAAGGTTATCCATGAGGCGGCCACCGATGGGTCGGATCGTTTGCGTTATCTGATCGGGGACGATAGCCGGGGATTTATCCGCGCCCGGCGCGAATTGCCCGAGGATGAGTATATTGCTTTTATGCGGGAAAGATTTTGCTGACAGCCCGGCTGCGGATAACGCAAAGGGAGCCATCAGGCTCCCGGGTGGTCATCAACGGAGTGCTTATTGCAGATGGGTTTTCAGTTCGGTCGCGGCCTGCAGGACTTGGGAACGCACCGCCGGCACCTGGCTTAACGGGTTTAACAAGCCGAAGTCATGGATCATGCCGTTATAACGGGTGATGGTAACGTCTACGCCGGCGGCATCCAGTTTGCGGCCATAGGCTTCACCCTCATCGCGCAGTACGTCCAGCTCGGCGGTTTGGATAAGCGTCGGCGGCAGGCCTTTCAACTGGGCCGGGGTTGCCATCAGCGGCGAGGCGTGAATATCCTTGCGCTGCGCGACATCCTTGGTATAAGCATCCCAGAACCATTTCATCATATTACGCGTTAGGAAATGGCCGTTGGCGTAGGTTTTATAGGAAACAGTATCGAAATTCGCGTTGGTCACCGGCCACATCAGGGCTTCGAAACGGATTTTCGGCGCGCCTTTTTCTTTTGCCATCAGCGCCACCACCGTCGCCATATTGCCGCCGACGCTGTTGCCGGCCACGGCGAGACGTGAGCCGTCGACGCCGATTTCCGCTCCATGTTCGGCTACCCAGCGCGTTGCGTCATAGGCCTGGTTGATGGCCACCGGATAATGCGCTTCTGGGGAAGGCGTGTAATTTACAAATACCGCCGCCGCTCCGGATTCCACGACCAAATCACGCACCAGGCGTTCATGGGTGGGGAAGTCGCCCAGGATCCAGCCGCCGCCGTGGAAGAACATAAATACCGGCAGCGTGCCGCTGGCGCCGGCAGGTTTGACGATGGTCAGGGAGATATCCTTCCCGTCGACGTTAATGGTTTTTTCGCTGACATCGGCCGGCGGCAGCTTGGCGTTGGCTTGCGCATCAACCAATACCTGGCGTGCATCTTGCGGCGAAAGCTGCTCCATGGGTTTGCCGCCCTGGCTGTTTAACGCGTTCAGGAACGCCTGGACCTGGCGATCGGCGGCGGAGGTCTGGGCCGCGGCAAACGCGCTGCTCATGCCGAGCGTCAACAGTGAAGCGGTAAACAGGGTGGTTAATTTGTTCATGATAAATTTCCTTGTGTGATAAAAGGTATCGCCGGGGGCGATGGTGACGGTTATGCTACGCACATCATTAAATAGTGAAATAATATATAGCACACTATTTAATTGGTTGTAACTCTGTCCTGAAAACGTTAGCACAGGTGCGGTGTCTTGTAGGTTAACTGGGTCTTTCCGGCCTTGCTAAGTTCCCTGGAGGTAATTTAGTTAACTCGATATTAAATAGCAAGCTATTTAATAAGTTTTTTTTAGCCACCCCAGCCGCTCGCGTTCCCCGCGAGCCGATTGACGGCGCCGCTTGTGGGATAGGTACATGTTTAAAAAGCATTTAATCAGGGTGATTTTTCAGAGGGTCTGTGCCGCGAAGGGCACGGCCGCTGGCCTCGCCCTTCGGGTCGTCGCCTGGCGGCAACGCTGTCTCGCTGCGCTCGACTCGAACCTGCGCAGGTTCAAATCCGCACGACGCGCGAAATATTGAGGTATTGGCTTGGTTTGAAGTTTGGGGGGTATTCTTGAAAGTGGTGGGTCGTGCAGGATGACTCGGCCGCTGGCCTCGCCCTTCGGGTCGTCGCCTGGCGGCAACGCTGTCTCGCTGTGCTCGACTCGAACCTGCGCAGGTTCAAATCCGCACGACGCGCGAAATATTGTGGTATTGGCTTGGTTTGAAGATTGGGGGGTATTCTTGAAAGTGGTGGGTCGTGCAGGATGACTCGGCCGCTGGCCTCGCCCTTCGGGTCGTCGCCTGGCGGCAACGCTGTCTCGCTGCGCTCGACTCGAACCTGCGCAGGTTCAAATCCGCACGACGCGCGAAATATTGTGGTATTGGCTTGGTTTGAAGATTGGGGGGGTATTCTTGAAAGTGGTGGGTCGTGCAGGATTCGAACCTGCGACCAATTGATTAAAAGTCAACTGCTCTACCAACTGAGCTAACGACCCACTTAAAAGGACAGAAATGGTGGGTGATGACGGGATCGAACCGCCGACCCTCTCCTTGTAAGGGAGATGCTCTCCCAGCTGAGCTAATCACCCATTTCTGTAAACGAACATCAAAACAATACCGACTTAAGAAGTGGTGGGTGATGACGGGATCGAACCGCCGACCCTCTCCTTGTAAGGGAGATGCTCTCCCAGCTGAGCTAATCACCCACTTCTTACCGCGTATTACTTCTATTTCTCACAGCGGAGCCACTTAGAAAATTAAGTGGTGGGTGATGACGGGATCGAACCGCCGACCCTCTCCTTGTAAGGGAGATGCTCTCCCAGCTGAGCTAATCACCCCGCCGTGTGGAGTCGCATTATAGGGATACTGCCAAGTGAGTCAACGATTTTTGAAAGTAAAAAGTGTGTTCGTCGTAAAATTAGTCAAGATGAACGGGTTTGCGCCTTTAATCTCTGCAAAAGGAGCAGCAAAAGTGGAACAGCGTTGAGGAATCGGGCTGGAGTGGTAGAATATTGTCCACTTTTTATAACCGGCCGGGAGTATTGCTCCCGACTGTCAGCCATGCGTAATAAGGCAGTGTTCCTGATGAAAATTAAAACCCGTTTTGCGCCCAGCCCCACCGGCTATCTTCATGTCGGCGGCGCCCGTACCGCTTTATATTCATGGCTGTTTGCCCGTAGCCAGGGCGGGGAGTTCGTGCTGCGTATCGAGGATACCGATCTTGAGCGCTCCACCCAGGAAGCTATCAACGCCATTATGGACGGGATGAACTGGCTGAACCTGGATTGGGATGAAGGTCCTTACTACCAGACCAAACGTTTCGACCGTTATAACGCGGTGATCGACGACATGCTGGTGCAGGGCACCGCCTATAAATGCTATTGCTCCAGGGAGCGCCTGGAAGCCCTGCGCGAGCAGCAAATGGCCAACGGCGAGAAACCGCGTTACGACGGCCACTGCCGCCACAGCCATGAACAGCATGACGACGCCGAGCCTTGCGTGGTGCGTTTCGCCAATCCCCAGGACGGCTCGGTTATCTTTAATGATAATATTCGCGGCCCGATTGAATTTAGCAACCAAGAGCTTGACGACCTGATTATCCGCCGTACCGACGGCTCGCCCACCTATAATTTCTGCGTGGTGATTGACGACTGGGATATGGCAATCACCCATGTTATCCGCGGTGAGGATCATATCAACAACACGCCGCGCCAGATCAATATTCTCAAGGCCCTGGGCGCGCCGGTGCCTGAATATGCCCACGTCTCGATGATCTTGGGCGACGACGGCAAGAAGCTGTCCAAACGCCACGGCGCGGTGGGCGTAATGCAGTACCGCGACGACGGTTTCCTGCCTGAGGCCCTGCTGAATTACCTGGTGCGCCTGGGCTGGTCCCATGGTGATCAGGAAATTTTCTCCATCGAAGAAATGAAGCAGCTGTTTACCCTGGACGATATCAGCAAATCGGCCAGTGCCTTTAACACCGAAAAGCTGCTGTGGCTTAATCACCACTACATTAATCATCTGCCGCCGGAATACGTCGCCACCCACCTGGTATGGCATATGGAACAAGCGGGCATTGATACCCGCAATGGGCCGCAACTGGCGGAGCTGGTGACATTACTCGGCGATCGCTGCAAGACCCTGAAAGAAATGGCGGCCTCATGCCATTATTTCTATGAGGATTTCGAGCAGTTCGATGCCGACGCGGCCAAAAAACATCTGCGCCTGGTGGCCCGCGAGCCGTTGGTGCTGGCGCGCGCCAAACTGGCCGCCCTGACGTCGTGGTCGCCTGAACACGTGCATAACGCTATCGAGGAGACGGCGGCGGAGCTCAACGTGGGCATGGGCAAGGTAGGGATGCCGCTGCGCGTGGCGGTCACCGGCGCGGGCCAGTCGCCGGCGCTGGATGTCACCGTCCATGCCGTCGGGCAGTCACGTTCGTTGGCCCGTATCGATAAGGCGCTGGACTATATCGCCCAGCGCGCCGGATAACCCGTTCGTTATCGAGGATTTGACGGCTTTTTCAGCGTTTGATGCGTTAATTTCAATTAGCCGTTGACACTGTTTGCCGGGTTTCATATCATGCGCCCCGTCCACCAGACATGATGTGTCGGGTACGGGGCTATAGCTCAGCTGGGAGAGCGCTTGCATGGCATGCAAGAGGTCAGCGGTTCGATCCCGCTTAGCTCCACCAATCACCTCGATTGGCCTGATATGATGATGTGTTACGACGGTGTTCGTGTTACCCAGGAAGTACGTTGGGGCTATAGCTCAGCTGGGAGAGCGCTTGCATGGCATGCAAGAGGTCAGCGGTTCGATCCCGCTTAGCTCCACCAAATTAAAAAAACCGGCTTCTGGCCGGTTTTTTGTTTTTATATCTTGTGCGTGCATGCCTGGCGCCGCCTCGATTTATCGCGTCAATCCTATAAAAAAGGCCGGGTTGCCCCGGCCCCAACCGCACCGTCGTTATGACGGCAAGATGGACGGCGGTTTAAATTACCAAACCGGTGATGGCGGCGGACAGCAGGCTGACCAGCGTCGAGCCGTACACCAGCTTCAGGCCGAAGCGGGATACCACGTTGCCCTGGTGTTCGTTCAGGCCTTTAATCGCGCCGGCCACGATGCCGATGGATGAAAAGTTGGCAAACGACACCAGGAATACCGACAGGATGCCGACGGAATGCGCGGACAGTTGGCCGGCAACCTTTTGCAAATCCATCATGGCGACAAACTCATTGGAGACCAGCTTGGTGGCCATGATGCTGCCGACCCGCAGCGCCTCGTCGCCCTGGATGCCGATGACCCGGGCAAAGGGATAAAATATATACCCCAGTATGCCCTGGAAGCTGATGCCGAACACCAGGCTGAACAAGGCGTTTATGGCGGCGATAATGGCAATGAAGCCAATCAGCATGGCCGCGACGATAATGGCCACCCGGAAGCCCGCCAGGATATATTCACCCAGCATTTCGAAAAAGCTCTGCCCTTCATGCAGATTACTCATCTGCAGCTCTTCTTCCTTGCCGACCTGGTAGGGATTGATCAATGACAGCACAATAAAGGTGCTGAACATATTCAATACCAGCGCGGCCACCACATAGCGCGGTTCCAGCATGGTCATATAGGCGCCGACGATGGACATCGATACCGTCGACATCGCCGTGGCCGCCATGGTGTACATCCGGCGTTCGGACATCTTGCCCAGGATATCCTTATAGGCGATGAAGTTTTCCGATTGCCCCAGGATCAGCGAACTGACGGCGTTAAACGACTCCAGCTTGCCCATACCGTTAATTTTCGACAGCAGGGTACCGATGATGCGGATAATAAAAGGGAGCACCCGGATATGCTGCAAAATACCTATCAGGGCCGAGATAAATACAATCGGACATAACACATTCAGGAAAAAGAATGCCAGGCCCTGTTTATTCATATTACCGAAAACAAACCCTGTCCCTTCGGCGGCAAATCCTAGCAACTTATCAAACAGCGCCGAGAATCCCTGCACAAAACCCAATCCAATCTGCGAGTTGAGGAAAAAATAAGCAAGCAGGACTTCAATGACTAATAGTTGAACAATAAAGCGCAGCCTGATTTTTTTACGATCGTGGCTGACCAATAACGCCAGGATTGCCACTACGGCAAGAGCGAGGACAAAATGAAAAATCCGGGACATAGTTGCTCCAGTTATGAGGCAGGCAATAATTTGCCGCTCATTCTATGTAACGGTCGAACTAAAAACGAGTTATAAGTTGCAAATATATAAAAATCCTCTAGCAGAAGATGAGGATAGCGAGGCGGTCACAGATAAGTCGCGAAAAAAGTTAAATTTATATCCAATTATGTTAATAGTGTGCTAATGTAATTTAGTAACCCATTGGCGCTTCTAAGCCGGTCCAATTAGGGATGAAACTGTCATTAGGCTGGGTTTTGCCCCCTTTATGCTCATCATCATCGCCATCTATCGCAGAGATAACCCAAAACGTCCTAAATGCGCTTGATAATTATTATCGTTTGGATAGGATGAAGCTAATTCGATGGATCATAAGGGTCACTGATATGCTGAATAGCCGTACTGCGGACGGTGTCAATCGCGCATCACGCAAGGTAAAGCTCTCATTGCTTGGCCCGGCGTTTATCGCGGCGATTGGCTATATCGACCCCGGTAATTTCGCCACCAATATCCAGGCGGGCGCCAGCTTCGGGTACCGATTGCTCTGGGTGGTGGTGTGGGCCAACTTTATGGCCATGCTCATCCAGCTGTTGTCGGCAAAGCTGGGTATCGCCACCGGCAAGAACCTGGCGGAGCATATCCGCGATCGCTTCCCGCGCCCGGCGGTGTGGGCCTACTGGATACAAGCTGAAATCATTGCCATGGCCACCGATTTGGCGGAATTCGTCGGCGCGGCCATCGGTTTTAAAATGCTGCTGGGCTGCTCGCTGCTGCAAGGCGCAATCATTACCGGCATCGCCACATTCTTGATCCTCATGTTGCAACAGCGGGGTCAAAAACCACTGGAATTGGTCATTGGCGGGCTGCTGCTGTTTGTCGCCGCCGCCTATATCGCGGAGCTGTTTTTTTCGCAACCGAATATGGCGGAACTGGGTAAAGGCATGCTGCTGCCCAGCCTGCCGAACGGCGACGCGGTTTTCCTGGCCGCCGGGGTGCTGGGCGCCACCATTATGCCGCATGTGATTTACCTGCATTCTTCCTTGACGCAAAACGGACTGCACGGCAACCGCGCCCAACGCTACTCCTCGACTAAACTGGATGTGGCCATCGCCATGACCACCGCCGGTTTTGTCAATCTGGCCATGATGGCCACCGCGGCGGCGGCATTTCACTTCAGCGGGCATACCGGCATCGCCGATCTGGATGAGGCCTACCTGACCTTGGCGCCGCTGCTGAACCATACGGCGGCGACGGTATTCGGTTTAAGCCTGGTGGCGGCGGGCCTGTCCTCCACCGTGGTGGGCACCATGGCCGGGCAGGTGGTGATGCAGGGATTTGTGCGTTTTCGCATACCGCTGCTGGTAAGGCGGGTGGTCACGATGCTGCCGTCCTTTGTGGTTATCATGATGGGGCTGGACCCGACCCGTATCCTGGTATTAAGCCAGGTCCTGCTCAGCTTCGGCATTGCGCTGGCGCTGGTGCCGCTGCTGACCTTTACCGGCAACCGCGTCCTGATGGGCGACATGGTGAACTCGCGCCTGATCCAGACGTTGGGGTGGGTTATCGTGGCGGTGGTGGTAACGCTGAATGGCTATTTGATGGTGGGCACCGCGTTCGGCCTGTAACCGGACTTTATCTTCTCCGGCTATCCGATACGCCACCCTACCGCAGAGGCCGTACCCGGCGCGTTAAGGGCAATGCGTGTCTATGGGGTTGGCCGGGCGCGGTTTATGCGCCCGACCGAGGCTCCGTGGCACGCCGGGCCCGCCAATACCGGGCGGAAATTGCGGGCCGGCGCGGCCTTATGCCAGTATCGCTTCGATACGCGCCAATTCGTCGGCGGTGAATTCGCGATTGGCCAGCATCCCCACCGCGTCGTCTATTTGCGAGGTTTTGCTGGCGCCAATCAGCACCGACGTTACCCGATCGCCGCGCAGCACCCAGGCCAGCGCCATTTGCGCCAGCTTCTGGCCGCGTTCCAGGGCAATATCGTTCAGGCGCCGTACCTTATCCATTTTCTGCGCGGTAAGCTGTTCCGGCGTCAGGGTCAGACCCGGTCTGGCCGCCCGCGAATCCTGCGGTATGCCGTTCAGGTAACGGTCCGTCAGTTGACCGCCGGCCAGAGGCGAAAAGGCTATCGACCCCACGCCGTTCTCAGCCAGCACATCAAGCAGTTCAGGTTCCACCCACCGTTCAAACATGGAATATTTGGGTTGATGAATCACGCAGGGAGTGCCGAGGTCGTTTAATAGCGCCAACGCCTGCCTGGCGAGCGCGGCGGGGTAGTTGGACAGGCCGATGTAGAGCGCCTTGCCCTGGCGTACCAGCAGATCCAGCGCGCTCATGGTTTCGGCAAGCGGCGTAGCGGGGTCCGGACGATGATGATAAAAGATATCCACGTAGTCCAGGCCCAGACGGCGCAGGCTCTGATCCAGGCTGGACACCAGGTATTTTTTCGAGCCCCAGTCGCCGTAAGGCCCGGGCCACATGGTATAGCCCGCCTTGGTGGAAATAATCAGCTCGTCACGGTAGGGGAGCAAATCCTCGCGCAGCAACCGGCCGAAATTGGCTTCGGCGGATCCCGGGGGCGGCCCGTAGTTATTGGCCAGGTCAAAATGGGTAATGCCTAAGTCAAAGGCGCGGCGCACCATGGCGCGGCTGTTTTCCAGCAACGTGACGTCGCCGAAATTATGCCACAGGCCGAGCGACACCGCCGGCAGTTGAAGACCGCTATTACCGCAGCGACGATATAACATATCGTCGTAACGCGTTGGATTGGCCAGATAAACCATAAAGTATCCTTTTATCATTACTATCACGGTAGGAATCGGTTACCGCTTAATTCGCCGGGCAAGCGACGGCATAGGCTTACCGGCAACGGTGGATTATCCTGGTCGGATAATATATTGCGCTTTGCATCAGTTAAGCGATAAATTCCATTAAAAATAACTCAGACTACTGACAAACAAACGTGCGCGAGCTTGTCGCGGGTGTGATGGGCAAGCACCGTTTTATCATCAAACTCAGTTAAAAATAACCCTTCCCTGACAAACAATACAAGCGCTACGGGTGCCGCGGCATTGACCCGGCCGAAGACGCACGAGGATCACACAGTGAAAACACTAGGGCTGTTAGGCGGCATGAGCTGGGAATCCACTTTACCTTATTACCGCTTGATTAACCAAGGCATTAGCGGCGCATTGGGCGGGTTGCATTCGGCGGATCTGGTGCTGTACAGCGTCGATTTCGCCCAAATCGCCCGCATGCAGGCCGAGGGTGATTGGCAACGGGCGGGCGATCTGCTGGCGGCCAAAGCGGTATTGCTGCAAAAAGCCGGTGCCGAGGCCATCGTCCTTTGCACTAACACCATGCATAAGGTGGCGGACACCATTGAATGGGCCTGTCCACTGCCGCTGTTGCATATCGCCGATGCCACCGCCCGGGAAATCAATGCCCGTGGCCTGCGGCGGGTCGGGCTATTGGGCACCCGCTTTACCATGCAGCAGGATTTTTATCGCCGGCGGTTCGAGCATCCGCACGGCATCGAAATCACCGTTCCGGGCGCTGCGGAAATGGACGCGATTCATAACATCATTTTCGAGGAGTTATGCCTGGGCAAGATCCGCGATGAATCGCGCCACACCTTCCGGCGCATTATTGCTTCGCTGGAGAGCCAGGGCATCGAGGGACTGATCCTCGGCTGCACCGAAATCGGCCTGCTGATCGGCGAAGACGACGCAACGGTGCCGCTGTTCGACACCACCACCCTCCACGCCGCCGCCGCGGTGGCCTTTGCCCTGGGATAAAGGCGAATCCGAAAGCAAACTCAATTTATAGCATTGGCCAATATAACTGGTATTATTATTATATTAATAAATTGTTTATGTTTGCTGCCGGTAACCCTCCGACGGCAAGTAGAAGAGTTAGTGGAGCCTTACATAATGACAAAATATGCCCTGGTCGGTGACGTTGGGGGAACCAATGCCCGGCTGGCGTTATGCGATATGGACAATGGCGCGATTTCCCATATCCACACCTATTCCGGTAAAGATTACGCCACCCTTGAAGCGGTGATCCGTCACTACCTGACCGCGCAAAAGGTCGAGGCCACGGAGGCCTGTATCGCTATCGCCTGTCCGATAACCGATGACTGGGTGGACATGACCAACAGCACCTGGGCATTTTCCATCAAGGCCATGAAGGACAGCCTGGGATTGGCGCGCCTGGAGGTCATCAATGATTTTACCGCCGTCTCGATGGCGGTGCCGATGCTCGCCGCCGGCGATGTGGTGCAGTTTGGCGGCACGCAGGCGCAGGCCCAGGGGCCGATTGCCGTGTACGGCGCCGGCACCGGCCTTGGCGTGTGCCATCTGTTGCATCTGGACCAGCGTTGGATAAGCCTGCCGGGCGAAGGCGGCCATGTCGACTTCGCGCCTAACAGCAAAGAGGAAGCCGATGTCCTGGCGGTGCTGCGCGGCGAGTTCGGCCATGTGTCGGCCGAACGCGTATTATCCGGCCCCGGGCTGGTTAATTTGTACCGCAGCCTCGTCACCATCGATGGCCGCGTTCCGGATTCACTGGAGCCGCAACAGGTCACGGAACAGGCCGTCGACGGGAGCAATGACGATTGCCGGCGCGCGCTGTCGCTGTTCTGCGTGCTGATGGGGCGTTTTGGCGGCAATCTGGCGCTGAACATGGGCACGTTTGGCGGCGTTTATATCGCCGGCGGCCTGGTGCCGCGCTTCCTGGAATTTTTCCGCGCCTCCGGTTTTCGCGCGGCGTTCGAGGATAAAGGCCGCTTTAACGATTACGTACGCGATATCCCGGTGTTTCTGATCAGGCACGAACAACCGGGCCTGCTCGGCGCCGGCGCGCATATGCGCCAGCTGATGGGTCTTCAACTCCAGGTTTCGGCGTGATTTGACTACACGCCGGCTGTTGCCGACAGGGCGGCTTATTCCGGCGCCTTTACCCTCTTGCCCTGCATGCCCGTGGGCACGGTTCTGCAGCCAAACCCCGGCTACAGCCGCATCAATTGCCGGAAAGCCCTGACCTTGCTGCGGCTGACCGGCACTTCAAAATCCAGATCGCTCAGGCGCAGCAGATAGGTATTATTAAACCAGGGCACAATCTCACGAATTTTTCCCAGGTTCACCACATACGACCGATGGCAACGGAAAAAAAACTCCTCCGGCAACCGGCCGCAGAATTCCGTGATGGCCATCGGCATGACAAATTCCTCGCGCCGCGTATAGACCAGGGTCACCTTTTCCTGCGCCGCCGCATAATAGATATTGCTGATATCGGTAACGATAATGCGCTCGTCTTTGATCAAATTAATGGCGTGTTGATTCCGCCGTCCCGGCGCCGCCCCCGCAGCCGGCGCCGGGGCGGCCTGATGCTGCGCCTCCAGCTTTTGCAGCATGGTGATGATGCGCGATTCCTGATAAGGCTTCAGGATATAGTCAAAGGCTTCCAGCTCAAACGCCTCCACCGCATGCTCTTTATAGGCGGTAATAAAGACTATTTCCGGCTTATGGCTGAATTTACTGATATTCTGCGCCAGCAACACGCCGTCCAGGGAGGGGATATTGATATCGAGAAAAATCACATCCACCTCATGATGCTGCAGGTAGCGCAGGACATCCAGTCCATCGTCGAACGTGGCCTCGATAGTCAGGCCGCTGTGCTTATGGATAAGGTAGCGTAATTCTTCCTGGGCGAGGAATTCGTCTTCGACAATTATGGCTTTCATGGTGCCTCGCGGTTAAACATGTCCTCCATGGACGTTATGCCGCCAGCTTGTGGGGCTGGGGGGTAATGTAAAACCAGATCTCGGTGCCCGGTTCAAGACGGCGGATATGCAGCCCTTCGCCATATAACAGCAATACCCGGTGATGAACATTCAGCAGGCCGATTTTCCCGGCCGGCAGTTCATTGCGTTTAACCTGCTCGATGACTTCTGCGCTGATGCCACCGCCGGTGTCTTTTACCGCAATACGGATACGTCCGCCGGTATCCTCCCGCACGGAAATCACCACCACGCCTTTACCGCGGCAAGGCTGGATGCCGTGCACAATAGCGTTTTCCACCAGCGGCTGGATGAGCAGGCTGGGCAGGGGAAACGACAACTCTTCATCGATATCAAAAATAACGCTCAGCTTGCTGCCGAAACGCGCCTGCTCGATGGCGATATAATCCTGGATCTGATAAAGCTCTTTTTTGATATCGATTTGCGCGCCGTTCAATTCCAGATTGTACCGCAGGTAACGGGAAAGATTGGTAATCAGCTGCCGGGCGGTATCCGGATTGATGCGGATCGACGAGGAAATGGCGTTAAGCGCATTAAACAGGAAATGCGGATTAATTTTGCTTTGTAACGCGCGCAGTTCCGCCTGGTCGGCCATTTCCCTCAGCTGTTCGATGCGCGACACCTCGATCTGCGTCGAAATAATCTGCGACAGGCCGATGGCCATCACTTTGAGTGAATTGGTGATCTGATGGGCGTGACAGTAATAGATCTTCAGGGTGCCGGTGACCACGCCTTTTTCCCATAACGGGATAATGATAAGCGAGTGGATTTGCGGCGTACGGTCCGCCTCGTCATTGTTCTTGATGGTGATGTTGCCGCTTTGAATACTTTCCCTGGTCATATCGCTGATGATCTCATGGCCGATATTGTACAATTCGGCCCCGACCCCGACATAAGCCAGGATATGATGTTCATTGGTGATGGCCACGGCGTCGGCCTTGATATCGGCGCGGATGATATCGCAAATGGTGGTGAGGGATTCGCTGTTGATATGGCGAAAGTAGGGCAGGGTCTTATTGGCGATATCCAGCGCCAGCTTGGCTTGCCGGGCGGCGATCACCTCTTTTTCATCCTCGACCCCCTGCACCAGCAGCACGATCATGCCGATGCTGACCCCGCCGAGGATCATCGGCAGCGCAATTTTGGACACGATATCCAGCCCCAGGGACATCGGCTGCGCCCAGAGAATGACCAGCAGCATGGTCAGGCACTCGCACAGCATGCCGCCCAGGATGCCGATGCCCCAGCGGCGCTCTTTTATCACCCTAAGCTTGATCCAGCCCGAGACAAAACCCGCCGCCACGCTGCTGATAAGGCAAGGCACCGAGGTCGGGCCGTCGATATCGATCAGATAACGGTGCACGCCGGCGATAATCCCGGTGGCGATGCCGACCCAGGGCCCGAATAAAATACCGCCGGACATGACCGCGATAATCCGCACGTTGATCAGCGAGCCTTCCACATGGATGCCGGAATAGGTGCTGAAAATGGCAAATAGGGAAAAAATGGCGGTGACCGCCAGCAATTCCTGGCGGGTGTGCTGTTCTTTTTGCAATAACTGGCGGAACTGGCGGACGCGCGTCAACAAAAACAGGCAAATCAACATTAATGCCGCCCGTTCATAGACCGCCAGCAGCATTTCGAACATTTCTTTCACCACGACATCCCGGTAAATGACCAACCTTTAGCCGTTACTATAAGCAATGGACGCCTGAGATTCCAGATTTGCCGCCGCGGCCGCCGTCGGGGATCGCGGCGGCTTCGGCCGCCATGACGCGAGAAGTGCCGTAAAACGGGGAAGTCTGAGTAAACATAAGGGGATTTCATTTACCGGCATAAAACGCCTGCCGCACGGTTTTTAGGCCAACGGCTACCGCAATAAAGGGGAATAATCGATAAATAAAATTTCATATTTCCTCTTTTTATCTTGTCCGCCGCGATGTCTGCCGTTGATATTGAAATCATGCCGAATATAGGATAGCTTCATGGACAGGCCCACGCATGGGCCGGCGTCGCTCGGATGGTCCGGGCGCTAACGTACAACGAGGATATTATGGCCGCATCCGGTTTGCCACGGCGTTTTACACGCATCGATCGTCTCCCCCCCTATGTATTTAATATCACCGCCGAGTTGAAAATGGCCGCGCGCCGGCGCGGAGAGGATATTATTGATTTCAGCATGGGTAATCCCGACGGGCCCACGCCGCCGCACATCGTGGAAAAGCTTTGTACCGTCGCCAAACGGGAGGATACCCATGGATATTCCACCTCCCGCGGTATTCCCCGGCTGCGGCGCGCGATCTCGGGCTGGTATGCCGATCGCTACGGCGTCGAGATCAATCCAGACAGCGAGGCCATCGTCACCATCGGTTCCAAAGAGGGCCTGGCCCATTTGATGCTGGCGACGCTCGATCATGGCGATACCGTACTGGTGCCGAATCCCAGCTATCCGATACATATCTACGGCGCGGTGATAGCCGGCGCCCAGGTGCGCTCGGTGCCGCTGGTGGCGGGGGTGGACTTTTTCCGCGAGCTTGAGCGCGCCATTCGCGAAAGCATTCCCACGCCGAAAATGATGATTCTCGGCTTCCCGTCCAATCCCACGGCGCAATGCGTCGAGCTGGACTTCTTTGAACGGGTGGTGGCCCTGGCCCAGCAGTACGGCGTGCTGGTGGTACACGATCTCGCCTATGCCGATATTGTTTATGATGGATGGAAAGCGCCGTCGATCATGCAGGTGCCAGGCGCCAAGGACATTGCGGTGGAATTTTTCACCCTGTCGAAAAGCTATAACATGGCCGGCTGGCGCATCGGGTTTATGGTGGGTAATCCGGAACTGGTCAACGCCCTGGCGCGTATCAAAAGTTACCATGACTACGGTACGTTTACCCCCCTGCAGGTGGCCGCCATCGCTGCGCTGGAAGGCGACCAGCAATGCGTACTGGATATCGTCGAACAATATCACCAGCGCCGCAATGTCCTGGTGCGCGGCCTGCACGAGGCGGGATGGATGGTGGATACCCCAAAGGCGTCCATGTATGTCTGGGCCAGGATCCCGGAGCACTATGCCCATCTCGGTTCCCTGGAGTTCGCGAAAAAACTGCTGTCGGACGCTAAGGTCTGCGTATCGCCGGGCATTGGGTTCGGCGACTACGGCGATACCCATGTACGTTTCGCGCTGATTGAGAACCAGGATCGTATCCGGCAGGCGGTACGCGGCATCAAGGCCATGTTCCGCGCCGATGGCGTGCTGAAAACCGCCGGCGCCAAGGCCATCACGGACTAGGGAACGGCTACCCGGCCCGGCGGAGGGGGAACGTCTTCTCTTCCGGTCCGGCAACACGGCATTCGTCCCCGCATACGGCGTTTTGCCGCCGTTTTGCTTCGTGGGTGGGGATAAAGTTGTGTTGATTGATAAATATTTCTAATGAATTAATCCCTGCACAACAGCGCCCTATACGCGTCAATGGGACTACAACTGGCGTGGGCGCCATGGTGGTGGTCATCGCGCACAATACTTACAGTTCAGAAGATGTTATCCTAATCACAATAAGAGTAATATAAGCAGGCTATGTTTAGTGCCGTGGCAGCCTGTTGGCCGCGATTTTGTCCAGGTAGGAAACTATGAGAAACCTTGTCATTGATATATTGAAAAAAATGGCCAAAGCGGATGCGGCGGCAAAAGAGCTGACTGCCCAGGTTGAAGCCCAGTCCCTGCTCCTGGCCGCGCTGGTGCTGACTGTCGGGCAGGGTAGCTCATCGGTTATGGCGACCAACATAGAAAAAGCCATTTTATCGGCTTCCAGCGCCAGCGAGGACATTCTGCAAACGGATGTGGATTTATTATTGGCGCATTTTGTCCGGTTGATCTCAGTCTCGCAGTATGTTGAAGTCAACGGCGACGAAGAAAAGGTTAACAACGATTAATAGCCCGTGGCTTAACGGCGCGGTGATATCGTAGTATAACTTATTGATGTTATTGTCGTTTAAATAATAAGCGCTGGCGCGCTGCCCATCAGCATGGCTTCCTGTTTCCTATGCCGGCGGGCAGGTTCCGGCGGCAATATCCTCATTGATTGCCTCTGATAATAGCGCATTAGCCAATAATTAAAACAATAACCCCTGCAATAAGATAATAACAAGCCTACAACACCCAGGAAATATACCGGCAAAATATTATGTTAATTAGTATAATGTCAAAGTGTAATCACTTTTAATTGGTATGAAAAAAGCCGCTATTTTATGGCGGGTCCTGCCGGATAAACGCCATCAGCCTATCTCAACGCAATACGACCCGGTTTCGCCACGCTGTTGCTGTTAAAGCTGATTTACTCCCCATCATCTGTTATGTCCCACCTGTGGCTCGGCCTTGCGATAGATCTGCTTTTTGCCATGATGCTTTGCCGCACGGTGGTGACGGTGATATTTATGCACTGTTTTAGGATGATATTCATCCCCGGCATGGGCATACGTAAGGGGGGCAAAGGGTAGGGCTAATACTACAGTCATCATTGCGATGATGAATTTCTTCATGTTAATGCCATGCCTTTTAAAATGTTTCCATTATGTGATAGCACATCCCACCAGCGGAAATGCGCGCTTACCTGATTATTCTAGCGCAAAAATGGCTTGCTGCTCTTTTATCTCCGCCCCGGCCGCTGCCCGCCCATGACGGACACACCTGGCATCGCGGTCACGCAGATAGCGACTGGGTGAGGTAAACATGGTTAAGCCCCGTCAGACCCAGCGTTGGGCGCTAAAGGCGATTTCCTTCCCGAATTGCCCGGATTGCTCACCCGCGGAATCGATCAAGCTCCCCTGCTAGGCCGGCATGTTCATGATACTGATGGCCCTGACGATTGTTCATCAAGCGCAGCCCTGCGGCGGGACGCGCCAGGGTTAAGGGCCATCACCGCCGGGCCGGCAACCTTTAGCAGCGTGGACGGCTTGCCTTGTGTAAGGGTTGGAGGAAAACCAGGCGGTTAAGGGCCAAAGCATATGACACTCGAGCAATTCCAACAGGCGGCTAATATCAGCGCCGGGTTAGCCGCACGCTGGTTTCCGCATATGGCGGCTATTATGGCTGAATTCAGTATTAATACGCCGCTGCGCCAGGCAGCTTTTATTGCGCAAATCGGTACGGAATCAGGTGGATTTACCACAGTAGTGGAATCGTTTAATTATTCGATAAACGGACTCAAGATATTCGGCAATCGCTTAACGCCGGCACAGCGCGAGGCGTTGGGCCGCCAACCTTCTGAAAGAACCCTGCCTATCGATAGGCAGCAGAAAATAGCCAATATTGTTTATGGCGGCAGATACGGAAATACGCGACCGGGAGACGGCTGGTTATATCGCGGGCGAGGTTTAAAACAGGTGACCTTTTATGCTAATTATGCCGCCTGCGGTAAAGCGCTCGATTTAGATCTGCTTGCCGAGCCTGATTTGCTCCTGGCGGATATCAATGCCGCGCGTTCGGCCGGATGGTTTTGGCAGGCCAATAAATGTAACACTTTCGCCGATATTGGCGATATGGTGGGGCTGACTAGACGGATTAACGGCGGCGTCAACGGCTTGGCCGATAGGCAGGCCCGCTATAGAGTCGCGGTGGATGCGCTGTGCTGAAAATGCCGTGGCGTGCCGTCCTGGCGGCTGATATGACCGTTTGTGCGGTACCCACGGTACCCGGCGGCATCCCTGTATAGTCCTCGCCGGCGCGAGGACTATAAGTGTGAATTATCAATTTTTGCAATTAGCGAACTGTTGTTATTGTGAATATTCCCCACAGTCTTGCTGACAGGATGAAACGCAAACTCCCCCGCCGGCATGGCGCAATCATGGGCCAGCTCCTCGGCGCGCCCCGACGTCGTATCCGGCGATATCCATTCTAATGACGCCTTTCGCGTCATGATCAGCGGCCGCCGGTCATGGATATCCACCAACCCCTGATCACTGGCCGCCGTCACGATTACAAAACCATCATCTTCCGGCGCGTCCAGGGCATCGGGATGGAATCTGCCTATCGCGGCCAGGTATATCGGCTTCTTATTTTTATGATAGATAAAATAGGGTTGTTTAACTTTTGTATGGTCCGGGTCTTTCTTCCACTCATACCAACCGTCGGCCATCACCAGCGCGCGGCCATGGTGCCATAGCGGCTTAAACATGCGGCTGGCGGCGGCAGTTTCTAACCGGGCATTAATCAGGGGAGGGCGGCCTGCTTCTTTGGCCCAGGCGGGCTGATAACCCCAGATAACGGGATCCAGATGCAGCGTATCGTCGCGCTGGTTCAGCAGCAGAACGCGACTGCCTGGAGCAACGTTGTAGCGGCCTATCGGCTCGCCATCCAATGCGCCCGAAAACGCAACATCACTTCGCAGGAAATCGAGAT
Organism: Sodalis sp. C49; assembly: GCF_046352915.1. Classification (NCBI taxonomy): domain Bacteria; kingdom Pseudomonadati; phylum Pseudomonadota; class Gammaproteobacteria; order Enterobacterales; family Bruguierivoracaceae; genus Sodalis; species Sodalis sp. C49. The sequence continues at coordinate 5,272,497 of NZ_CP163303.1, forward strand.
AGTGTTCTCTGGTATTAAATTCAGCAAATCGGCCGCACATAGTCGTCATCTATATTGCAGAGAGATCTTAAGTATAGACGGGATAGAAGAGACAGAACTGTGGCAGCCCGACAATAATTTAAATTGTGCGGTAAAACTAAACCGACCATTTTCCCGTCATTAATCCTTTCAGTAATTCGAAATTTAATGCTTCCATAATATCATTAATAAAAATGGGCCATAATGGGCCAAAGCACTGCGGGGCTCACACTATTAATAATTACTTTTCTCATCAATAATTGTTTATTTGAAATGCAAGGTTAGTTATATTTTTATTAAAGCGAAAAAATTCGTTAATTAAAAACCTTAAGCCGTAAAATTAAGGATGTTATTTTATTACGCTATGCTTTAGGCCAGTAGTTAGTCACTCTTTGCGATGATACAGTTTTTAAATATCATCAATGACCGGGGGTAATTATGAGTAATGACATATGCAAGTGTACTGTGGTTCCTGAAGTTAATATTACAAACACCATGCGTTACGTTTTTGACCAATTAAAAAGTCCCATAGCGATAAGAGATTTGTCCTCCAGGCTGGTTTATTGCAATCAGCCGCTTGCTCTACTCGCAGATAAAAGGTCGCCTAATGAAATCATTGGTAAATTCGACAGTGAATTCGATTGCGCTATATTAGATACCGAGGAATCAATAGAGAATTTTGCTAAGCAATATAAACGTATATTTGAGACGCAGACTCCTTTTTCTACGTTGGAGCTACATCCTCATGCTGTGGATTTTCCATTCATATTCCATAAAATCCCTTATTTTAATGATAAGCACGAATGCATAGGTATGCTTGGTTATAATACACAACTTACAGTATATACACTTAACGACTATGTAAAAGGGCATATGCCGGGATCACTATTATTGAATAAGCCGGATGACACTTTCACTGAGCGCGAGTGCGAAGTAATGTTTTATCGCTTGCAAGGTTTGAAGTCAAAAGAGGCTGCTGCTAGGTTAAATCTTTCATTAAATACATTTAATAACTATATGCAGAAGATTTACAATAAAGTGCATGTAACAGAGATCGGGGAGTTAAGGGATTTTTGCGAGAAACATAATTACCATCGTTATCTCCCCAAGAGATTTCTAACTCATGAAGCAATTAATTTCAGCGATTCAATAATCTGATCTTTGCTTTGGTCAGTTCTGGGCGGGGGTGAATGTAAATCTCCCTTCCGCTCAGTGCCCTACGATTTTCCGGCCATGTCCGTTTCGCAAGTTCAGCCTTTCATACTGACCCCACCCCGAATTCTGCCCCACCCAAAATCGCCAATCCGACGTGATGAACCTATCCCTTTGACAGAGGTAATGCCGACCAAAAAGTCCCGTTACACAGAAGCGTGGATCGCGTTTGATTTCAAACAGGCTGGACTGGATACCCCCGTACCAGCGGTTTGTGGCAAGCTGGGGATTTCCGATATAACTTTTACACCTGGTGTAAACGAGTGGTTGGTCTGTCTTCCTCTGGATGGCAACACTTATGGCAACCGGAGAAGGAGAATGTCCGGCTGAAATAGCTGATGATCGATTTAAACCTCAGCAATGCCTGCTGGGGGTGTAGTCAAGTACTGTTTTTATTTACAGTTCTCTATGATACGATTTTTGGTATGGACATATTTCAGGAAGCATTTTTACATAATTATCTGTTATGTGGTTAAAAATGCCGTTGTTTAATTTGTGCCGCTTCTCTTTTGGTCATTACATTACTCAGTCCATTTAACAGGTTGCTAAATATCAACCTAATGAAGTAAACGGTTTATCTAACACATTCAAAGAGGTACTAAACATATGACCATACCTAATATCGTTGTATCTATGCCATCACAATTATTCACCCTTGCCAATAGCTTCCAAGCATGCGCCAATGGTTCTGTCTATGTCGGGCAGATTGACACGGACCCGACTGTGGCTGCAAATCAAATACAGGTTTATGTAGAGAGTGCGGAGGGTACCTATACCGCGGTAGCTCAACCTATAAACATCAATGCCGGAGGCTATCCAGTGTATGCCGGTCAGGTAGCAAAATTTGTAACGGTTGAAGGGCAGTCAATGACCGTCCTTGATGCTGATGGCGTCCAGCAATTTTACTTTCCAAACGTGTTGAAATATGACCCTGATCAGTTTAAAGATCAGTTGTTAGATACGGCTGCAGCTGGGTGGATAGGCTATGATATAACGAATACTTATCCCCAAAAAACAATCGGTAATAAGCTGAGTCACACCATAACACCTTATGATTTTGGCGCCATAGGCAATGGTGTTACGGATGATACCGCAGCGATTCAAGCATGGCTTGATTTTTGTTCGTCTATAGGCGGCGGATATTTTAATACAAGCTCTGGCACGTTTTTGATAACTCAGCAGCTTTCAATTAATCGCACAGCGGTCAGTAATGTCATCGATCACGTGCTGGATTTTTCCGGCGCGCGGATCCTGGTCGACGCGGGCACATTAATAGCGCAATATATTGCTGGTAGCGCCGTTACTTTCTCCGGATGGTCATTGACCGGCAATGTTGAACTCACATCAACAGGCGGTTTATCCTGGGGTGCTGCTTCAGCCTCGCAAGGGATGGCGAGAATTATTCTTACCGGTCTTACGGTTGGTAAAACATATAAAGTTATGGCCGATATCAAGGGTTATGACGTAGCTGTGTCCGCAGGCTCTTTCGCAATGTATATTGATGAAATAGGGCGCATCACCCGGGCATGGAAAGGTAATGGAGTTCCCCGTGGAGAATTTATTGCCACCGCGACTACCCACACCCTCCGTTTGCAATCTGATTCCACAGATCCTTTATGGCAAGGTCTCGTTTATAAAGTTGATGTACGGGAATCCGTTTATGGCCTACGTCTTTATCAAACTGGTACAGCTGCAATGCATGCGCATTTCGAGGTCCGCGGATTGAGGATGGAAAATAGGACTAACAGTGCTGCGGCTGGTGGTCTACGGATGGATGATTGTGGGGCGGCTAAATTTCATAATTGTTCATTTATAGACTTTAGTAATGGTGAAGGAATATTGACAAACAATAAGCTGTTCTGGTCTGAAAACAATGCGTTTTATAACATTGCCTATGTCAATTGCCGGTTTGCGCATCGCTATGGCCGGACTATTGGACTAGGCGCACAATCTTCATTCGCTAGGCAATTCGAACAAAATATGTTTATTGCTGATATTGAATATGCTTTATATTTTGAAGAAAGTACATCACAATATGATTCAAAATGGACTGAGATTCATGGAAATACAACTGTAAAATTGAAGGCTATACTTCATATTGAAGGCGACCAAAATAACACAGTGATTGAAGGCATCAGAACAGAAAAAGGAGGCGCTTCTCATGAAGATGGCAATGGTATTATTGAATATGCACAAAATGACTTATCTCGGCCATGGATCGGTAGTATAGGCTCTAGTGTCAATATTCCAATATACAGGCTAGGATCTATGAATGCTGGTCGAACATGGATGGAGCGCCCACAGACCGCTTTTGATTTAACTCAGGATAGAACGGTTGTCCAATCGCTACGTTATTCTACGGCTCAAATTAATGGTGTGACATTCGGTTACGAATGGCACGAAGTTATTACCAATGCTATTAATGGCACCGTTTATGATATTTCTGATGGCGGCGATATTATTATCACACACGGAGTAGCGGAAATTATTATCACAACTCGCGCTGTGGATGGTAGTGCCTTTGAGGGTAGTAAGTATATGTGCGTTTTGGGTAAGCGTGGCGTTGATGGTTCAGTCTCTACGCCTGATACTGTACTGTGCGACCATAGAAATTCTGGTACTGGAATTTTTGTGACTTGGCCCGCTAATTCATCGCCGCGAGTTGCTGTTACTGGCGTCAGTTCTCCCTTTGCCATTGCTATTAATATCAGAATATTCAACTAAGCCGCTCAGTAATGATTTGATTAACCAAGCCCCATCCCCGGGGCTTGGTTTTCCAATCTTTGCCACACAGTACGGCTGTAATGATTTTGCAAGTATCCCACATAATCGTTCCATCCACTTATATAGATTTTCCGGCATAATAAATATGCCAACGAGGAGGACATTATGCACAAAGTCCGTTTTACCGAGCACCAAATCCTGGCCGTAACTGAGCGCGTCATAATGAAATACACAGGTTCCAATTCGTTAGTTCATAAATATCTTATTTATGATGTTTTTTTGATAAATACACGATTAATATCTAACTTTAAAATTATAAAATAGGCCACGGATGGCCCTCTACTTAAAATAAGATAACGCTTATATAGCAAGCTGCTAGGTTAAAGTGAATTGTTTCCATAAGCTCCATGATTTTCCATTGTAGACACGAGAATATAAAGCGTCGTAATTACTGCCAGAAGTACCGTAACCGTACAAGACTTGTGACCTCCCCCCATATCCTGATCATGGCTAAATTAGAGGATTTGCCGTTTTTGGTGACTTCGGATAAATTCCGCCGGAGTCAGATCATTTAATGAAGAATGTGTCCTGTCATGGTTATATTCCTCCCGCCAGCGATCAAGCTTTTCCTGCACATCTTCCATCGACAGGAACCAGTGGATATTTAGGCATTCATCCCTCAGGCTGCCATTAAACGATTCGATAAACGGGTTATCCGTCGGCGTGCCGGGGCGTGAGAAGTCCATGGTGACCTTATTTTCGTACGCCCATCTATCCAGCACTTTTGAGATAAATTCGCTGCCGTTGTCGGCCTGGATCCTTAACGGCACACGATTGTGCATCAACCTCAGATGCTCCAGTACCGCCACCACATCCTCGCCCCTGAGCGACTGGCCGGCATGGATCGCCAGGCATTCCCGACTAAAATTATCGACCACAGTTAACGCCCGAAACCAGCGCCTATTAAACAGATTATCAGCAACGAAATCCATGCTCCAGCATTGATCCGGATTTGACACTAGCGGCCTCTCACGCCGGTGGGCCGCCGTCACATGGCGCCGGGGCCGTTTGCACCGCAAATTTAACCCCTCCTGGCAGTATATGCGGTGCGTTTTTTTGTGGTTCACTCGCCAGCCTTCACGCCTAAGCTGTACATGTATTCGCTCGCAGCCATAACGGATCCGGGTTTCAGCAATCTCCCTGATCCGCATGGTCAGCACCCGGTCATCACGGCAAGAACGGTAGTGATAAACCGAGCGGCTCATGGGGATCGTCTGGCAGGCGCGACGAATGCCTACCCGGTAAGCGTCAAGCAAAAAATGGACAATTTCACGCTTACGGGCAGGCTTTAAAACTTTCGTTTTAGCACATCCTGCAGCATCTCTTTGTCCAGGCTCAGATCCGCCACCAAGCGTTTTAGCCGCTGATTTTCATCTTCCAGCTGGCGCAAGCGCCGCAGTTCAGCCACGCCCATGCCGCCAAATTTTTTCTTCCAGTTGAAAAAGGTCGCTTCAGAAATGCCCATCTTGCGACACACTTCCGCCACGCGGGTGCCGCCTTCCGCCTGTTTCAAGGCAAAAGCTATCTGTTCCTCGGTAAACTTGGATTTTTTCATGCCCGGATCCCCCCTTTTAGTATGAGAAGTGTGGCAGAAAACTCCAGTTTAGCCTGGTCCTGTTTAATGGGAAGAGATCAGATTCCGAGTGATTGCAATACAAATATGAAAAGTGTCCCGACTCAGGTCGGGCCTACGCTGGCCCTCTAGTAGCACTTGCAAACTCTATCGAAACGCGCCTGAGCATCAATGCTTAGCGTCCTTACTGCGGAATGCAGTACTATAGAAACTGAATTATATTATTATTCAAAGACATGTTTTTTTTTGCCCTCGGTTCACTTCACAAAATCGCCTTCACATGATTATACTGTATATAACAACAGTATTATGTTGCAATGTTATGGCGTTCGGTCTCCCGTGACATTAAAGCCAACTTTTCCGATTGAAATATAAGGTGTAACTGTCTGTTGTTATCTGGGCTTCAACAATAAAAACAACTTAAGTGAGGTAACTATGAGTGAACCTAATTTTGCTTATGAAGAAGGTTATTATGGAATTCCCCATGCTCAATTTAACCAGGCATTGCTTGTAGGGGATACTATAGAAGACATTTGTAATGAACTTGGCAGGCTTGGCCACGAATATCTAGGAAGCGATGCCACATTCGCTGCTGATGATTTTTACGGCAGGGTCAGGCGTTGGAATTATACCCCCGACATCAATGCGTGGCGAGAGGAAAACGGAGTTGCTCCTGTGGTGGCGCCGCCTCCGTTTCCATGGACCGAAGATTCTAATTAATTACAGTACAAAAATGATAAGTGTCCCGGCTTAGGCCGGGCCTTCCCTGGCCCTTTAGAGGCACCCACGCACTTTACCTAATTATTAAATATCAATATTATTAAAGTTAGTTTTTACTCTACACTTTAAGACAGTAGTTGTTAACCTCCTGCGGTGATAAAGTCATTTAAATATCATCAATAGGAGTAAGTTATAATGAATAATGATAAATGTAAGAGTAGTATCGTTCCAGAAATAAATATACCGAACTCAATGCGATATGCCTTTGATCAGCTAAAAACTCCTTATGGCATAAGAGATTTGTCCGCAAGATTAATTTACTGTAATCAGGCTGCCGCTGATTTGCTTGGCGCTAAATCACCCGCGGATATTATTGGTAAGTATGATTGTGAAATTGACAATAACCTTTTCGCAGTAGATGGCGTAGTAGATGAATTTGATAACCAATACAAGAGGGTTATAAAAACTCAGGAACAATTTTCAACGTTAGAACTGCATCCTCATGCGGTTGACTACCCCTATATATTTAGGAAGATGCCTTTTTATAATGATAATCATGAGTGTGTTGGTATGTTTGGATATAATATAGAGTTAACGGTATATTCCTTAAATGACTACGTTAAAGGTCATATGCCAGGGTCTTTGCTTCTAAATAAACCGGACGACACATTTACTGAGCGAGAGTGTGAGATAATGTTTTATCGACTGCAAGGATTAAAATCAAAGGAGGCTGCCGAAAGGTTGAATCTTTCATTAAATACATTCAATAATTATATGCAACGGATATATATCAAAGCTCGCGTAACAGATATTGGTGAACTAAGGGAATTCTGTGAAAAACACCATTACAATCGTTATCTTCCCAAGAGATTTTTAACCAGAGAATCAATTAATTTCGGCGACTCAATCATTTAACCAGTCTCATATGTGATCCTAACGCGGTGGTTAAACTAAATCTCCCCACCGCTCAACACCCTACGATTTACCGCCTCACTCGCCCTTCACAATCCACTGGCATCATGCTTATGCTGTACAAAACAACAGTAATGATCCATTTGAGTATGCGAACATGATTTTTATCGGGCCGTTGAACTTGCCGAAGTAATACCCCTCCCTCTTTTTTTGGGGCGGGTGCCCGCTGGCTTCCCCAGTCCAGCCCAAGACTATATTGAAAACCGTATAGATTTAAATCAGTTATGTGTGAGCCATCCAGCCGCTACCTATTTCGTCAGGTGATCGGTGACTCGATGATCGAGGGGTTTATCAACGAGGGCGACATGCTCATTGTAGATAGTGCGCTCACAGCACAGCATGGACAGATTGTCATTGCAGCAGTTGACGGTGAGTTTACTGTCAAACAATTGCAGCTCACCCCTACACCGCACCTGCTGCCTATGAATACGGCTTATCGGGCCATCCCAATCCGTTTAGAGGACAACGTCGAGATATTCGGCGTAGTGACGTTTCTCATTCACTCGGCACCCTGACCATGTTTGCCCTGGCGGATGTGAACTCAATTTATGCATCCTGCGAAACGGTATTTCGTCCAGATCTGAAAGGTAAGCCCGTCATCGTTCTGAGTAACAATGACGGCTGCGTAATAGCGCGTTCGGCTGAAGCTAAAAAGCTTGGTTTCAAAACTGGGAATCCTTTTTTCGAGATTAAGGACATCGTCAGGAAACACCACGTGCATGTGTTTTCCAGTAACTATGCTTTGTATGCTGATATGTCCAACCGGGTTATGCCGACACTCGAAGAGATGGCCCCGTCAGTGGAGATTTACTCAATTGATGAAGCTTTCATGAATTTGTCAGGGGTCAGCAACTGCATGAGCCTGGAGCAGTTTGGCCGCGATGTCAGGGAACGGGTAAAGCAGCGCACTAAGCTCACCGTGGGCGTGGGCATTGCCCCGACCAAAACTCTGGCGAAACTCGCCAACCATACTGCCAAACAGTGGACACAGACAGGCGGAGTGGTAGACCTTTCATCATCGGTCAGGCAACGAAAATTAATGGCCCTGGTGCCTGTAGAGGACGTTTGGGGCATTGGCCGGCGCATATCGAAGAAGCTTAATGCTATGGGGATTTATAACGCTCTCCAGCTGGCAGACAGCCACCCGCCATTTATCCGCAAACATTTCAGCGTTGTGCTGGAGCGCACCGTCCGGGAACTCAATGGCGAATCATGCATGCAGTTGGAGGAGTTTGCACCCACTAAGCAAGAGATAGTCAGTTCGCGATCATTCAGTGGCCGGGCAACCACCTATCAACAGGTAAGGGAGGCTATCTGCGCGTATGCAGAGCGCGCAACTGAGAAACTCAGGGGAACGGCAGTACTGCAAAAAGATATCCGTATTCATCAAGACAAGCCCGTTTGCCGTAGATGGACCCTATCACGGCAATCAGGCGACCGGTAGCCTCACCATCCCGAGTAACGACACCCGCGACATTATCCGCGTCGCCATGGAGTGCCTGGACAGGATTTTCTTGCCAGGAATGCGCTATCAGAAAGCCGGCGTTATGTTGGGGGATTTTTACGGTCTGGGGGTGGCTCAACTGGCGCTATTCGATGAACATAAGCCGCGGGTTAACAGCGAGGCGCTTATGAAGGTCTTGGACGGGATAAACCACTCTGGTATAGGGAAAGTATGGTTTGCGGGGCAGGGAATACAGCAAGCCTGGAGGATGAAGCGCGCATTGCTTTCACCGCGCTACACGACGCAGTATAAAGACTTGCCGGTTGTTAAAGCCAAATAAAAGCCCCGGCATAAGCCGAGGCTGTTTGTCAGCCAATACAGCGGCTGAAGGCTAAACGCAGGGCGGCGCCGATTTCAGCGGGTGAGCTATCGGCGGGGGTACGGACGTAGTCAGACTCTGTTATGCCATCTCCACTCCATGCCTCTAGCTTTACGTGACGGCTAGGTCTGATTGTTATCATTCCATTTATGCAATGTAATGAACAGCTTTTCATGTTTTTGAATAATGCTTTTCGGGACGCGAATTCGAATTTTTCAATTGTTTTGGCTACCCATAAGTTATATTCCTTGTCCATGTCTTGGTGGTTGAAAAAAATGGCATACTCATCTAATTTCAATGTGCGACTTTTAGATAAAGCTATTAATGTACTTTCACCTACTGTTTCTTCACTTGAACTCAATGAAAGGAAAATGGAAGGAACAGTAAAATCTTGTCGAACACGCCCTAAGCCTGAAAGCGTCTCGAGGCATATAAATTTTTCATTGCAAGATGCACTTGCCCAATAATCAACATTTTGTATGAAAGTCATTATTCCACCCTTGTCACCAATACTTTAACGCTTTTACTTTCACCATACGCTATGACACGCTCGATTTGCAACCATTGGGATTCATTTGTTGTGGCGGGAACGGCTAATCTCAATTCTTTTTCTTTTATCATGGAATCTGAAAGAAAATCTTTTCCAAGCTTATATTCTTTAAAATTAGCTGCATCATCAACATATTTTTTTAAGTCTCCGAATATTTTTTGTGGTTTTGCTATTTTAGCTGTCGTTAAAGTATTCATAGTCTTTGCACTGATAGCTGTTCTAGTCGCGGGGTCGTAGAAATCAAATGCTTGGAAATTTTTCGTTAATTTGGAACCTTTTGTGAAATTTGGTTCTAAAAATTTTTCCCACGGCAATCCCTGCTTATCAATAGGATATCCCCATTTAATTCCGGTATCGGCAAGCTTAACAGTAGGGTACCTAGCTAATGTGCGTGCTATCCAAGATTCGGCCTTAGAGGCTATTTTAGCCCCCGCTAAAACCCCGGCCTGTACTGCAACTTTCCCTACTTTTACTGCGCCAACTCCGACAGCCCCCAGCGATGCCACATCAGTGACAAGCTTACCTCCTTCAACGCCTGCCTCAAAATATCCAGCAACACCGCCTCTTTCTTGGGCTGCAACCATTTTGTCGAGATGAGCTACCCATTTATCCTTCATAGCCTCGGATACGTTACCAAGTACGTCACCGCTATTAACGAGCGCTTTAAGTGCGGCATACGTTTCAGAGTAATGCATTCCAGCATGGATTATTCCATTTACGGTGTCGTTCAGCTCAGCGGGGACACCCGCGGCTATTCCACCGGCAAAAGCGAGCGTCTGACTTGCCTCAATCGATGCCCATTTAGCCTGCGTGCCCAGGTCACATACCAATGTCTCACAATTGGTAACTTCATTTTTCTTCAGGGTTTGTTGCTTAGTGTTCAAAAAGCTAAGTTTATTAATCAATGAGTCAACTTTGGCTGATTTTTCTTTGGAATATGCAATGTATTCATCAATTTTACTATTGATATTAGTTATATTTATTAATTCAAGTTCTGATCGTGAAATTATTATTTTTTTATTATTTAGCTCAGTGTGACGCAACTGATCCCATTTTTTAATCAAGCGTTCTTTTGGCTCCGGCTCAAGATCTGAGTTATTAACGTCGTTAATGCAATGATCAAAATGATGATTTATCATTGATAGATGGCTTTGTTGTAATGCAAGTCTCGCATGAGTTTCATTGAGCCATTGTTCAACTTTTTGTGCTTTTTCTTTAAGAGTGAAGATGTTGTTTTTAATTTCAATATCTTTTTGCGTAACTGATAAATGAGAGTAAATTTTAACTCTGAATATATCAATCAAATTTTTGATGCTATCAATTTCATTATTATATAATTTGTTGCGCTCTGCCGCTTCCTCGTGGCGACTCTTAACGGCTCGATGATGGATTTCTTCTGATTCGTATTGTGATTTTATTATTTTTAGCTCGAAATCGCGCTTGGCAACATATCTTTTCAACTGTTCTTCTTTTTCTTTGAAATATACAATGCATTCATTAATTTGATTATGGATATGAGTTATATTGCTTAATTCAAGTTCTGAGCCTGATATTATTATTTTCTTGTTGTTTAGTTCCGTATGACGCAACTCGTCCCATTTTTTAATCAGGCGTTCTTTTGGCTCGGGTTCAAGATCTGAGTTATTTAGGTCGTTAATGCAATGATCAAAATGATGATTTATCATAGATGGGTGGCTTTGTTGTAATGCAAGCCTTGCATGGGTTTCTTTAAGCCATTGTTCAACTTGCTGTGCTTTTTCTTTAAGAGTGATAATGTTGTTTTTTATTTCAATATCTTTTTGCGCAACTGAAGAATGTGAGTCAATTTTAACTCCGAATATATTAACCAAATTTTTAATGCTATGAATTTCTTTATCATATAATTTATAACGCTCTGCCGCTTCCTCGTGGCGACTCTTAACGGCCTGTTGATGGGTTTCCGCAGAATTGTATTGTGATTTGATTATTTCTAGTTCAAAATTACGCCTGTAAGAATATCTTTGTATTTCTTGTTCATTTTTCTGCAATTCAAGCAGTTGCATTTGAAGTTTTTCATTTTCTCTAGCTAATTCCTGCAACCGGTGCTCATCTTCTTGCCTTTGTTTTTCCGCTATTTTCTTTGCTTGCTGAAAAGCTCTAGATTTTCCAAGCAAGTCACCAGCGAGTTGCATAGATGCCATACTTTTTGCCATCTGTGTACGGAATTGTGCCTGTGTGCTTTGTACGCTTGTTGCCACAATAGAGTTAGAAATTTCTCGTTGTTTTGTTAGAGAAACTTGCATTTTGTTATGTAGGTTTGTCTGTAAATTCCTCACTCTCTCCAAGTCGGCGTTCCTGTGATTTAAAGAAATTTTTTGATCTTCAATCAATTTTTTCACTTGTTGCTGATGCGCGTCCAGCTTGGTTGATTCGGTAGCCATTAATTTTAAGTGTGCCAGTTTTGCCTCGATAATATTCTTTTGTGCCTGTTCAATTTGTTCTCTGGCATTTTTATGAATAGGCACAACGTTTTCTATATGTGATAAATTGGCATTTATTTCTTGGAAAACAGCATCAGAGGCGTTATAAACTCCACATAATATACTACTGAACGGTTTTGAACGGTCAAAAGGAATATCTATACAATTTTTTGTTATTGCTGGTGGATTGGCATAAACAGTGAGTATTTCTTCCATACTTTTACCCAGTATTGATTTGTGAATTATTACTTTCGATGCTTAATAGCTTGCACGCTCTTCGAATGCATTGTTTGCTTAAAAACTTAAATTAATCACAATGAGGGTCACAGAAAGATAAATGGTGTGCAGATAGTAAAATTTTTCTAGGGTGAATAAAAAATTATCTGTGGGGTAATAATTACAAGTTATTCGCATTACGGAAGTAGAACAATGGGGGAATACAAATTCATGAAATGAATCGGCGGTTACAGCTCATGATTATCGGTCTATTTGATAATCCCTACTTTGTCGTTGTGAGTATTGCCGATAGCTTGACTGACAGGGTTGAAAGAAAATTTTCAGCCGGTATGGTGAAATCGTGCGCCAGCTCTTCGGCGTTTCCCAGCGTTGTCTTGGGCGATAGCCATTAGAGGCGTACCTCCCGCGTCATCGCTAAGGGATGGCGGTCGTGGATATATACCAGCCCTTTTACTGGCCGCCGTAACGATAATAAAGCCGTCGTCTTGCGGCGCATCAGGGTGAAACCGGCTTATCGCGGCGAAGAAGATCGACTCTTTGCTTGAGTTTCAGGTGGGTTTAGTTCGCATGCAGACGTGACGCGAATCGAGACGGGATTTGTTTAGCTGGAATTATGCGGATTTAGGCGGTGTTGGTGTCCCCGACAGGAATCGAACCTGTAACTAGCCCTTAGGAGGGGCTTGTTATATCCGTTTAACTACGAGGACCCTGTAGCGGGCATGATTATACCCGATTATGCACCGAAAATAAGCACTTAACGGCGCGTTTGCTCATTCCTTCGACAAACGCGGGCAAAAAAAACCGTTTGCCCGCGCGCGGCGCGGCAGTCAGGGCCTCCGCCGCCAGGCCCTGCGTGCTACTCCTCACCGGTATCCACTTTCTGGCGGCGGTTTTTCCGTTGCCCGTCCCGGGCGGCGTCTTTTTTCAGCGCTTCCTTGCGCTGGCGGCTGAGGTCGTTGCGGATCTGCGCATGGCTGAGCAGGGCAAAGATAAAGGTGCCGCCGACGATATTGCCGGCAAGGGTGGGCAGGGCGAACGGATAGATAAAGTGATGCCAGGGGATATCGCCGTTAAAGACCAGGTAGAACACTTCCACCGAACCCACGACAATATGGGTAAGATCGCCAATCCCCACCAGGTAGGTCATCAGGATAATCACCAGGATTTTGGCATTGCCCGCGGAAGGCATCATCCAAACCATGGAGGCGATAATCCAGCCGGCAATAATGCCGTTGGCGAACATATCGCCGGGAGGATTGACCATGATCGCCTGCGATAGGGCGACAAAGGCCTCGCGCGTGGTCGGATTAAAGATCGGCATATGGAGAAAGGCAAACGCCACCACCGCGGTGCCGGCAAGATTGCCCAGCAGCACCACGCCCCACAATCGCAGCAGGATCAGGATATTATGGCCGGTGGGCTTTTGCATAATCGGCAGCACTGCGGTCAGGGTGTTCTCGGTGAACAGCTGCTGGCGCGACATAATGACAATAATAAAACCCAGGGTGTAGCCCAGGTTTTCCAGCAAAAAGCCCGCGGCGCCCTCGGGCAGATGGGCATGCAGGATACCCTTGGCCATCAGCGACGCGCCCATCGACAGGCCGGCGGCCACCGCCGACCACAGCAGCGCCTGGCCGTCGCGTTCCAGCTCCTTTTCACCCTCTTCGCGGATCATTTCATGTATGGCGGCGGCGCGCGAAGGAAGATTCTGTTCTTTCACCTCGATATCGGTATTGGCGTCATGCTCGTCACTCTCCACGGCGACGCCGGGATCATCATGTTTGTTGGTCTCGCTCATCCGCATTCCTCATCCGTGTCCGTCGGGTTATTAATACATTCGCTGTTAATCAATAAGCGTAGCGGTATTTTGTTCCGGCGGCGCTAAAAGAAGTCCGCCGGGTCGGCGGAGTCGCCGGTAGAATTGTCACCAGCGGGGGGCAATACGTAACAAAATTTTAACTTTGCTGGTATTTGTTGCGTTTTATTGATCTAATACAATCCTTCTTGGACCGAAAAAGAATGCAATGGCGATGAACAGCGCTGCGATAGTCGCCTATGCTATGATCGCCATACAATTAATGATGAATTGGGTTTCTGATGCTGGAAGCAAACAACCTGTCCTGTATTCGTGATGATCGCGTGTTGTTTTCCGGATTGAGCTTCCGCATTTCCCCCGGCGACATTGTCCAGGTCGAGGGCGCCAACGGCGCCGGTAAAACCTCTTTACTGCGGATCCTGGCCGGGCTGGCACAGCCGGACGAGGGCCAGGTCAGCTGGCGGCAGCAACCGATTCGCCGCGAGCGCGGGTTGTATCACCGCGAGATGCTTTTTATCGGCCATCTATCCGGGATTAATCTGTCCCTGACGCCGCTGGAAAATCTGGCATTCTTCCAGGCGCTGGGCGGCGGCGGACGCAATGAGGCGGATCTGTGGCGGGCGTTGGAGCATGTGGGGTTGTCGGGATACGAGGACCTGCCCGCGACGGGGTTGTCCGCGGGCCAGCAGCGCCGTATCGCGCTGGCCCGTCTGTGGCTGAGCCCCGCAGCGCTGTGGATCCTGGATGAACCGCTGACCGCCATCGATCAACAAGGCGTGGCGCAGCTGATGTCGTTGTTTGCCGCGCACGCCGACGCGCGGGGCAGCGTGCTGCTGACCACCCATCAGGCGCTGCCGGACACGCATGCGCGGGTGCGCAAAATGGCCCTGGCCGCACGGCAGGGGGAGGCGGCGCCATGTTCTGGCTGATTGTGCGCCGCGAGCTGCGGCTGGCCTTGCGCAACCGCGCCGATATCGTGAATCCGCTGTGGTTTTTCCTGATCGTGATTACGTTATTCCCGCTGGGGGTGGGGCCGGAACCGCAGCTGTTGCGGCGGATCGCGCCGGGCGTCATCTGGGTGGCGGCTCTGCTGGCTTGCCTGCTGTCGCTGGAGCGGTTGTTCCGCGATGATTTTCATGACGGCACGCTTGAGCAGTTGCTGCTGTCGCCGCTGCCGCTGCCGCTGGTGGTAATGGGCAAGATCTGTGCGCATTGGCTGGTCACCGGGTTGCCGCTGCTGTTGCTATCGCCGCTGGTGGCCCTGTTCCTGGCGCTGGACCGCCACACCTGGCAGGCAATGGCGCTGTCGTTATTACTGGGAACGCCCACCCTGAGCCTGATCGGCGCTATCGGCGCCGGCCTGACCCTGGGATTGCGTAAAGGCGGGGTGCTGCTAAGCCTGCTGTTGCTGCCATTATTTATACCGGTACTGATATTTGCCACCGCCGCGCTGGATAACGCCGCGCAGGGGCTGCCCTTTGACGGCTATCTGGCGATCCTCGGCGCCCTGCTGGCGGGAAGCGCGCTGCTGGCGCCTTTCGCCGCCGCCGCCGCGCTGCGCGTGAGTCTGCAATAACCTGCGGCCTGCCGGCAAGAACAGGCCGTGTTATGTATTTTTACTGTGAGCAAAACAATAATGTGGAAGACACTACATTTGTGGGCGAAGCCGGAGCGGCTGTACCAGCTGTGCGGCCGGCTGATACCGGTTCTGGCGCTGGCGAGCGCGGCGACGCTGTTGCTCGGCTGGGGCTGGGGATTCGGTTTCGCCCCGCCGGACTATCAGCAGGGCGATAGTGTCCGCATCATGTATATCCATGTGCCCGCCGCCATGTGGTCCATGGGTATCTATGCCGCGATGGCCGTTGCCGCGTTTATCGGCCTGGTCTGGCAGATGAAGATGGCCGATTTGGCGGCGGCGGCCATGGCGCCGGTGGGGGCGGCGTTTACCTTTATCGCGCTGGTTACCGGCTCCGCCTGGGGCAAACCCATGTGGGGTACCTGGTGGGTATGGGACGCCCGGCTGACCTCGGAGCTGGTATTGCTGTTTCTCTACCTCGGCGTTATGGCGCTGTACAACGCGTTTGAAGATCGGCGCCTGGCCGGGCGCGCCGCCGGCATCCTGATCCTGGTGGGCGTGGTCAATATCCCGATTATTCATTACTCTGTGCAGTGGTGGAATACCCTGCATCAAGGCTCGACCAATATGCAACAAAGCATTGATCCCAGCATGCGCACTCCGCTGCGCTGGGCGATCTTCGGTTATCTGCTGTTTTTCGCCACCCTGACGCTGATGCGTTTACGCAACCTGATATTGCAACAGGACCGCCATCGCCCGTGGGCGGTGGCGCTGGCTGATAAGGCGCGGCGATCGTGAGCCCGGCTTTCACCTCCTGGACGGCGTTTTTCGCCATGGGCGGCTATGGTTTCTACGTCTGGCTGGCGGTAGCGGTTACCCTGGCGTCGCTGGCCGGATTGATAGCCCATACCCTGTGGCGGCGACAACAGCTGCTCGACGCTATCCGCAGGCAGCAGGCGCGCGCCCTGCGTATGCGCCGTGGCGGCGCGCCGGCCGATCCGTCCGCGCGTCGGGGGGATGCCCGATGACGCCGCGCCGTAAAAGCCGTCTTTACCTGGCCGTCGTGATGCTGATGGGCGCCGCGCTGATAGTCACGCTGGTGCTCTACGCGCTCAGTTCCAATATCGATTTGTTTTATACGCCGCGCGAGATCCTCGAGGGCAAGGGCGAGCGGCAGGAGTTGCCGCATATCGGGCAGCGCCTGCGCATCGGCGGCATGGTCATGCCGGGATCGGTAAAGCGCGATGCCCATACCCTGAAGGTCACCTTCAGGATCTATGACGCCGTCGGCTCCGTACCGGTCACCTATGACGGCATTTTGCCGGATCTGTTTCGCGAAGGGCAGGGCGTGGTGGCGCAGGGCGTGCTGGGCGCGGGCAATCTGGTCCAGGCGCGTGAAGTCCTGGCCAAACATGATGAAAACTATACCCCGCCCGAAGTGAAGGATGCGATGAAAACCCATTCTCGGCCCGCCGGTCAACGCGCCATGGCCGAAGGCGCAGTGCAGGCCGGCATGACTGGCCAACCC
This sequence comes from Sodalis sp. C49, assembly GCF_046352915.1. Classification (NCBI taxonomy): domain Bacteria; kingdom Pseudomonadati; phylum Pseudomonadota; class Gammaproteobacteria; order Enterobacterales; family Bruguierivoracaceae; genus Sodalis; species Sodalis sp. C49. The sequence continues at coordinate 5,289,765 of NZ_CP163303.1, forward strand.
CAGGACCGGACGCAACGCCTGGCGCGCGGCGAAATACCCTACCCCGGGCAGGATACGGCCCAGGCCGCGCCGTCTAAGGAACAGCCATGATGCCGGAACTCGGTAATTTCCTGCTGTGCCTGGCTATCGGCCTGGCGCTGTTGCTGGCGGTGTATCCGCTCTGGGGCGCCTCGCGGCAGGACGCCAGGCTGATGGCGGTGGCCAGGCCGTTGTCCTACGGTGTGTTTGCGTCCATCGCCGGCGCCTTTGCCTGTCTGGTCTATGCGTTCGTGGTCAATGATTTTTCCGTGGCTTATGTCGTGAATAATTCCAATACCGCGCTGCCGGTGTATTACCGGGTCGCCGCCACCTGGGGCGCCCATGAGGGATCGCTGCTGCTGTGGGTGCTGTTGCTCAGTTGCTGGACGCTGGCGGTGGCGCTGTTCAGCCGCAGCATGCCGGATGAGGCCGTCGCCCGGGTGCTGTCGGTGATGGGCATGATCAACAGCGGATTTCTGGCGTTTATTTTGCTCACGTCCAACCCGTTTGCGCGTACCCTGCCGGATATTCCCATCGACGGGCATGATTTAAACCCGGTGCTGCAGGATATCGGCCTGATTTTTCATCCGCCGCTACTGTATATGGGGTATGTGGGTTTTTCAGTGGCGTTCTCGTTTGCCATCGCCTCGCTGATTGCCGGCCGGCTGGATACCGCCTGGGCCCGCTGGTCCCGTCCCTGGACCCAGGCGGCCTGGATTTTCCTGACGCTGGGCATCGTGCTGGGGTCCGCCTGGGCCTATTATGAACTGGGCTGGGGCGGCTGGTGGTTTTGGGATCCGGTGGAAAACGCCTCGTTTATGCCCTGGCTTGCCGGTACGGCGCTGCTGCACTCTCTGGCGGTGACCGAAAAACGCGGCACCTTCAAATCCTGGACGGTGCTGCTGGCCATCGCCGCCTTTTCCCTGTGCCTGCTGGGGACCTTCCTGGTGCGTTCCGGGGTATTGGTGTCGGTGCATTCGTTTGCCTCGGACCCGGCGCGCGGCATGTTTATCCTGGCGTTCCTGATTCTGGTGATCGGCGGTTCGCTGCTGCTGTACGCCATCAAGGGCGGCAAGGTAAGGAGCCGCGCGCAGCACGAGGTTTTCTCCCGCGAGACCTTCCTGCTGGGCAACAACGTGCTGCTGATGGCCGCGATGCTGGTGGTATTGCTCGGCACGTTGCTGCCGCTTATCCATAAACAGCTTGGCATGGGCAGCATCTCCATCGGCGAGCCTTTTTTCAACAGTATGTTTACCTGGCTGATGGCGCCGTTTGCCCTGTTGCTCGGTATCGGGCCGTTAATCCGCTGGCGCCGGGACGAGGCGAAAACGCTGATTAAACGCCTGGCGCTGGCCATGGCGGCCACGCTGGCGCTTTCCATCCTGCTGCCCCGGCTGATGGGCGATGAGATCGAGGCCATGACGGTGGTGGGTCTGATGATGTCGCTGTGGGTGATTATCCTGACGCTGATGGAGGTGCACGAGCGCGCCACCCATCGCCACCGCTTTATCCGCGGGCTGGCCCATCTTACCCGTAGCCATTGGGGCATGGTGCTCGGCCATCTTGGCGTGGCGGTGACGGTTATCGGCATCACCTTCAGCCAGAACTATAGCCTGGAGCGCGATGTGCGCATGAAAACCGGCGACAGCGTGGACATCAAGGCGTATCACTTCGTCTTCCGCGCCGTGGAGGATTTGCGCGGTCCTAATTATACCGGCGCCGCGGCGGTGTTTGACGTGACGCGCCATAACCACCCGGAAGCCATGCTCCGGGCGGAAAAGCGCTTTTACAGCGTCAGCCGCACGGTGATGACCGAGGCGGCCATCAGCGGTGGGTTGACCCGCGACTTATATGCCGCGCTGGGCGAGGAGATGGATGACGGCGCCTGGGCGGTCAGGCTCTATTATAAACCCTTTGTCCGCTGGATATGGCTGGGTGGTCTGTTTATGGTGGCCGGCGGCCTGTGCTGCCTGGCCGACCCCCGTTACCGGGCCGACAAAAAAGCCCGCCGGGCCGCACGTCGGGTGCCACTATGAAAAAAAAGCTGCTGTATATTCCGCTGGTGTTGTTCCTGCTGCTGGCCGCCGCATTTATCGTGCAATTGTCACGCAATGCCCATGGCGATGATCCCACGCTGCTGGAATCGGCGCTGATCGGCAAGCCGGTGCCGGATTTCCGGCTGGCGTCCCTTGACGATCCCGCCAGGACCTACGATCGCTCGGTACTGCGCGACGGGCGGCCGATGCTGCTTAACGTCTGGGCCACCTGGTGTCCCACCTGCCGGGCCGAGCACCAGTTCCTCAATACCCTGGCGGCCCAGGGGGTCAGGGTGGTGGGCCTGAATTACAAAGACGATCGCCTCAAAGCGGTTAACTGGCTGAATACGCTGGGTAATCCCTACACGCTGAGCCTGTACGACGGCGACGGCATGCTGGGGCTGGACCTGGGCGTCTATGGCGCGCCGGAAACGTTTCTCATCGACGGCCGGGGGATAATACGCTATCGCCACGCGGGCGATCTGAATGCCGACGTCTGGCGGCGCGAGGTGCTGCCCTTGTACCAGCAATACGCCAAGGGGACATGAGCATGGCGATAAAATGCATTATGTTGTTGCTGTGCCTTTGCCTGGGTTTTAGCGCCGGTGCGGCGATAGATACCCGGCAGTTCAACAGTGTGGCGCAGGAGCAGCAATACCGGGAACTGACCCAGCAACTGCGCTGCCCGAAGTGCCAGAACAACAGTATCGCCGACTCCAATGCGATTATTGCCGCCGATATGCGCGCCAAGGTCTATCAGCTGATGATGCAGGGCAGGAGCAAGGAGCAGATCATCGCTTACATGGTGGCGCGCTACGGTAATTTCGTGACTTATGTGCCGCCCCTTAATCCACTGACGATTTTTTTGTGGCTCGGGCCGCTCGCGGTGGTGATCGCCGGCGGTTTGACCGTGGTGCTGCGCGCGTCGCGGCGTGGCGGACGCAGTCCGCTATCCAGCGAGGAACGGCAGCGTCTGGCGCGGTTGCTGGAAAAAACCAATCGGGAACAGCCATGATAATAGCCGGCATGACCTTTACCCTACTGCTGACGATGGCCTGCGCGCTGTTTGTGCTGCCGGCGCTGCGCTACCGCCGGCAAGGCGGCGCGATAACCCGCGACAGCCTGAACCAGGCGTTTTTTACGCACCGGCTGGATGAACTGGCCCAGGATGAGGCGCAGGGCGTGGTGGCTGAGCGTACCCTGCATATTGAGGAGCTGCAGCAAAACCTGTTGTCGGATATCCCCGTGGCGCCGGCGCCGGCCAGACCGCCGCTGGGCGCGTGGGTCCTGATCCCGGGCGCGGCGGCTCTGGTGCTGGTTACCCTGGCGTTTTACGCCTGGACCGGCGGCGCGTTCCAGGTATGGCGCTGGCAGCAGACGGTGGCGGAGATGCCGGCGCTGCGGGCGCGCATTATGGACCCGCATGCCAGCCCGCTGTCGGCGCAGGAGCTGGCGCGGTTTGCGGTCGGGCTGCGCGCCTCGCTGCGCGAACATCCGCAACAGACCCAGGATTGGCTGATCCTCGGGCGCATCGGCGTGGTAATGAATGATGCGGCCATGGCCACCCAGGCGTTTGAACGCGCCCATCGTCTGGCCCCGGACGATGACGCGATTACGCTCGATTACGCCGGGGTATTGACCCGGTCCGCCGACGCGGGCGACAACCAGGAAGGCGACAGCCTGCTGCGCGCGCTGCTCAAACGGCAGCCGGGCAACATCACGGCGCTTAACCTGCTGGCGGTCGGCCTGTATCAACAAGGCGACTACGCGCAGGCGATAAGCCTGTGGCGCCAGGTATTGACCCTGCTGCCCGCGGGTGATGCCCATAGCGACGCCATCAGGCGCGTGATTAACCAGGCGCGCGCGTTGTCAGGCCAGGAGACGGCGAAACTTACCGTGGATGTTACTTTGGCGCCGGCCCTGGACGATAAACCGCCGGCACAAGGAACGCTGTTTATTTCGGTCACCGACGGAAAAAGTCCGGTACCGGTTGCGGTTAAAACTTTGCCATTGAGCCGCTTTCCGTTATCGTTAACGCTGGATGACAGCAATGCCATGTTGCCGGAGCGTTTGCTTTCCGCCCAGCGACAGGTAAAGGTACGGGTGAGGATTGCCCGTGACGGTGGCGCCGACGCCAGGCCCGGCGACTGGTTTGGCGAGAGCGCGTTGCAGGATTTCAGTGGCACCGGCCGGATCGCCGTGCGCATAGATCAACACATGCCCTAGCGGCCGGCATAACAATAATAAATGGAGTTGAATGATGAATTACCGCCTGTCAGGTTTGGCGCTGGCCAGCGTATTGCTTCTGGGATGCGCCAGCGATAAAACCGATCCGTCTTCACAGCAGCGTTCGGACCCTCTGGAAGGGTTTAACCGTACGATGTTTGATTTTAACTACAATGTCCTGGATCCGTACGTGGTGCGTCCTGTGGCGGTGGCCTGGCGCGATTACGTGCCCAAGCCCGCGCGCAACGGCCTGGGTAATTTTCTGAGCAACCTTGAAGAACCGGCCTCCATGGTCAACTATTTCGCCATCGGCAAGCCCTATGAAGCCATGATCCACTTCAACCGTTTTTTCCTCAATACCCTGTTGGGGATGGGCGGCCTGATCGACGTGGCGTCCATGGCCAATCCCAAGCTGGCTAAGGAACAACCGCGCCGGTTCGGCAGTACCCTTGGCACCTATGGCGTCGGCTACGGTCCTTATGTAGTGCTGCCGGGTTACGGCAGCTTTACCCCGCGCGAGGATCTGGGCGGGGCGGTGGACAACTTCTATCCGGTGTTAAGTTATCTCACCTGGTGGATGTCCGCCGGTAAATGGGTATTCGAAGGCGTGGAAACCCGCGCGCAGCTGCTGGACTCCGACAGCCTGTTGCGCAATTCCGCCGATCCTTATGCGCTGGTGCGCGCCGCCTATTTCCAGCGGCATGATTTCCTGGCCAGCGGCGGCCGGCTGAAACCGCAGGAAAACCCCAACGCCCAGGCGATACAGGGCGATCTGAAGGATATCGATTCGCAATAGCCGGCGGAGCCGGCCCTATCAACGTTGGGTGTACAGGAGTATGATAAGCCGTAGATACTTTTGAACGGCTTATTATTGTCAAACAGGTAAATCCTGTGGAGAAGATTGCAATGACTCACTCTATTAACAAATGCAGTGCTGAAGAAACCGCCGCCTGTTGCTGTGTCGATGTCGGCACTATCATTGATAACGAAGACTGCACGGCGTCGTTCAGCAAGGTGTTTGAACAGCGCCAGGAAGCGGAAGCCATGCTGGCGATGCTGACGGAAAAAGCGCGCGCGGTGGAATCCGATCCCTGCGACATCAGCAGCCGCATCGAACCCGTTAAGGGCGGCGTTGAGCTAAACGCTGATTTTACCTTCAGCTGCCAGGCTGAAACGCTGATTTTCCAGCTCGGTTTGCGTTAATCCGCTCATGACAGGCCCGTGACCGGGCCTGCGTTTGATGACCCATGGGCAAGATTATACCGGCGCCGTAACCCTTTCCGTCCTTGTCGTTATCGCGCCCGGGCGCGCAATTATGGCTTACTTTACCGTGGGCCGGCGCCCGCGGCGTCGTTCCAGACGTCGTGATCCCTGGCGCTACGCTTTATTTTTCGTGCCATCATGCCAATATTAAGCTTATGAGCGGATTGGCCCGTGGCCGCTTGCTGATTTACCGGTTCCGGCCACTCTCCGGGGGATATTCGTAAATATGTTACTTAGCCTGCACCTTTACCGGTAATAGTTGTCATACGCTAATAGCCTCAGTCTGCTGCGGGTTTTTCCCCTATGGAAAAGCCTGGCGGAGGATCAATTAACGTCCATGTGTTGACTCCATGGCGGGTATTGATGTAAAAAGCAGCGTTTTATTTACGCGATTTCGAGCGCAAAGGCCCGGTCGTTGCGTTTATCTTTCGCGTTTTTGTCAAACAACAACGGTGCACTATGCAAGTTTTAATTATGCGGCACGGCGACGCTCAGCTCGAAGCGGCCAGTGATGCGGAAAGGCCTCTGACAGTTCGCGGTCGTGATGAATCACGCCTGATGGCATGTTGGTTAAGTACCAGGATCCTCGATACCGATCGTGTGTTGGTCAGTCCTTATCTGCGCGCCCGGCAAACGCTGGACGTGCTGCGTGACGAACTGGTGTTGCCGGACGGCGAGGAAAGCCTGCCCGAACTCACGCCGGGCGGCGACGTCGACCTGGTGTGTTGTTATCTGCAGGCGCTGGCGAATGAAGGTCTGGGATCGGTGCTGATCGTTTCCCATCTGCCGCTGGTGGGCTACCTGGTCGCTGATTTATGCCCCGACGAGCAGGCGCCGATGTTCGCCACCTCGGCGGTGGCCTGCGTCACCCTGGAGGGCGAAAGCGGCCAGGGCAAACTGGAGTGGCAGGTCAGCCCGGCGCAATTGCTGGTGAAAGTCTAAGGCGCTATGCGCTAAGTTCAATCAGGACCAGCAGCGCTGCGTCGCCGCCGAAGTTTTTCGGCGCCTGGTGGAAGCCCAGCACATCGGGGTGCTGGGCCAGCCATAACGGCGTTTGCTGTTTCAGGATATGTTTACCGTGGCCGTGCATGACGCAGGCGCAGTGCACATGTTCCCGCCGGCAGGCGGCAATCAACGCCCCCAGTTCCTCTTTAGCCTGCGCCTGGGTCAGCCCGTGCAGGTCGAGGAACAGCTCGGGGGTATAATCCCCGCGCCGCAGTTTTTTCACCTCATAGGGACTGGCGTCCGGGCGTACATAACGCGCCGGCCCTTCACTGTCCAGCAACGGCTGGAACTCATCGGAAAAATAAAAACTGGCGTCCACCTGTTCCTGCATCAAGCGCCGGGCGGGCAGGACGGCCCTGCTGCGACGCGGCTTGGGGGGCTTGACGGTATCTTGGCGCAACGGGCGCGTACCGGCGATGGATTCCCGGAACAGATGGCGTTCTTCATCGGCCAGTTGGTATCTTTTTTTCATTCCCTGCTCTGCGTTTGCTGCTTTTATGCAAGTTTACCCCGTCTTGTCATTTTCCGGCGAAATTTTCCATTTCCGGCGCCATTTTCCCCCAGCGGTAAAAAATGTCGGCCATCACGCGGCATGACGGGGCGATGCCTGCTGCTTTGTCGTGCGCTTCATGGCAAACTATGTCCTTAGAACCGCATCATGCCCTGGGGTGAAATAATTGGACAAAATTTTTGTGGATGAGGCCGTCGCCGAACTGCACAGTATTCAGGATCTGCTGCGCTGGACGGTCAGCCGTTTTAACGCCGCGCAGATTTTCTACGGCCACGGCACCGACAATCCCTGGGACGAGGCGTTGCAGCTGGTATTGCCCAGCCTGTTCCTGCCGCTGGACCTGCCGAAGGACATGTATGGGTCGCGGCTGACGTCCAGCGAGCGCTACCGCATCGTGGAGCGGGTGGTGCGCCGGATAAATGAACGTATCCCGGTGCCTTACCTTACCAACAAAGCCTGGTTTTGCGGCCTGGAATTCTATGTGGATGAACGGGTGCTGATCCCCCGTTCGCCCATCGGCGAGCTTATCGACGATCGCTACCGCGACCTGCTGCCGCATCCGCCCGGCCATATCCTGGATATGTGCACCGGCAGCGGCTGTATCGCCATTGCCAGCGCCTTTGCCTTTCCGGAGGCGGAAGTGGACGCGGTGGATATCTCCGCCGACGTTCTGGCGGTGGCCGAGCACAATATCCAGGCGTACGGACTCGACGAACGGGTCACGCCGCTGCGTTCCGATCTGTTCCGCGAACTGCCGGCCCTGCGCTACGATCTGATTGTCACCAATCCTCCTTATGTGGATGAAGAGGATATGAACGACCTGCCGCAGGAGTTCCACGCCGAGCCGGTGCTGGGGCTGGCGGCGGGCCGCGACGGCCTGAAGCTGGTGCGCCGCATCCTGGCCTGCGCGCCGCAGTACCTGAATGACGACGGCGTGCTGATCTGCGAAGTGGGCAACAGCATGGTGCATCTGATCGAGCAGTTCCCCGACGTCCCGTTTAACTGGCTGACGTTTGACCACGGCGGTGAGGGGGTATTCTCACTGACCCGCGAACAGCTTGTGGCCTGTGGCGATTGCTTTACAATATTCCAGGATTAACCGGTATGCGTGTTAACACATTGAGAGAGGCGTCCTGATGGCAGGGAATAGTATCGGCCAATTATTTCGCGTCACCACCTTCGGTGAATCCCATGGGGTGGCGCTGGGGTGCGTCGTCGACGGCGTGCCGCCGGGCCTGCCCCTGACCGAGGCAGACCTGCAGCAGGATCTGGACCGGCGCAAGCCCGGCACCTCGCGCTATACCACCCAGCGGCGCGAGGCGGATCAGGTGAAGATTCTGTCCGGCGTGTTCGAGGGGGTGACGACCGGCACCAGCATCGGCCTGTTGATTGAAAACACCGATCAGCGCTCGCAGGACTACAGCGCCATCAAGGATGTCTTCCGTCCCGGCCATGCCGATTACACCTACGAGGTGAAATACGGCGTGCGCGATTATCGCGGCGGCGGCCGCTCGTCGGCGCGGGAAACCGCCATGCGGGTGGCGGCGGGTGCGATTGCCAAAAAATACCTGGCGCAAAAATTCGGCGTGACGGTGCGCGGCTACCTGGCGCAGATGGGCGACATCGCCTGCGAGCTGAAAGACTGGGACCAGGTCGGGCAAAATCCGTTTTTCTGTCCCGATCCGGACCGGCTGGAGGCGTTGGACGAACTGATGCGTGCTCTGAAGAAAGAGGGCGACTCCATCGGCGCCAAAGTCACGGTGGTGGCGGAGCATGTACCCGCGGGCCTTGGCGAGCCGGTGTTCGACCGTCTGGACGCCGATTTGGCCCATGCCCTCATGAGCATTAACGCGGTGAAGGGCGTGGAAATCGGCGACGGCTTTGCGGTGGTGGCCAAGCGGGGAAGTGAAAACCGCGACGAAATCACGCCGCGGGGATTTACCAGCAACCATGCCGGCGGCGTATTGGGGGGCATCAGCAGCGGCCAGGCGATACTCGCCCATCTGGCGCTGAAACCCACTTCCAGCATCATGGTGCCCGGCCAGACCATTAACCGCGCCGGCGAGCAGGTGGAAATGGTGACGCGCGGCCGCCATGACCCCTGCGTGGGCATCCGGGCGGTGCCTATCGCCGAGGCGATGATGGCGATGGTATTAATGGACCACTTCCTGCGCCAGCGCGCGCAGTGCGGCGATGTCAACTCAACCCTTCCTCAGTGGTAATATGATGCGGCAATGGATAGTCGGATTACTGGCCCTGGCCTCCGTCCAGGTGTTTGCGGCGCCAACGCCGTGGCAGAGCATCAACCATCCGGTCCCCGGACCGGCGCAGGCCATCGGCGAGTTCGCCAACGGCTGCATTATCGGCGCGCAGCCGCTGCAGCTGCAGGCGGCCAACTACCAGGTCTTGCGCCCGGACCAGCGGCGCTTTTACGGCCATCCCGATCTGCTGATGTTTATCCTGCGCCTGAGCAATCAGATCCGCCATCTCAACCTGGGCGACGTGCTGCTGGTGGGCGATATGGCCATGCCCGCGGGCGGGCGTTTCGGCAGCGGCCACGCCAGCCATCAGTCGGGCCTGGACGTGGATATCTGGCTGCAACTGCCGCGCCAGCGCTGGACGGCGCAGCAGTTGCTCAAACCGCAGCCCCTGGATCTGGTGACGGCTAACGGCCGCGATGTTAATCCGGCGGTATGGCAGCCGCAAACCGCGATGCTGATCAAACTGGCCGCCGAAGACAGCGAGGTCACGCGGATTTTTGTCAGCCCGGCGATTAAAAAGCAGCTGTGCCGGGTGGCGGGCGATGATCGCGGCTGGCTGACCAAGGTACGCCCGTGGTTTGGCCATCGCGCCCATATGCACGTGCGCCTGCGCTGTCCCGCCGACAGCCTGGAATGCCGTGAGCAGGCGCCGCCGCCCGCCGGCGACGGCTGCGGCGCCGAGCTCGACAGCTGGTTCCTGCCGCCGAAACCGGGCGTGCCGCCGGTGAAAAAAACGCCGCCGCCGCTGCCGGCATCCTGTCAGGCGCTATTGGATCGCCATCTGATCACGCAATAACCGACGCCGCCGCGGGCCGGGGAGCGTCCGGCACGGGCGCCGGTTGGCGCCGCCCGGCTTCATGCCGGGCGGGTATGGGTTTTTTACCACTGGATTCATTCATGGATTGGTTAGCGGTTTCCCCGCTGGTGTTTGCCTTGTTGTTTTTCGTCAGCATGCTGGCGGGGTTTATCGACTCCATTGCCGGCGGCGGCGGGTTAATTACCCTGCCGGTGCTGCTGGCGGCGGGATTGTCGCCGGCGCAGACGCTGGGCACCAACAAACTGCAGTCGGTGGGCGGTTCCTTCTCCGCCAGTCTTTATTTTGTGCGCCAGCGGGCGGTGGATATTGGCAACCAGAAGCTGACCATCGCCATGACGTTTATTGGCTCGATGACCGGCGCGATACTGATCCAGCATCTGCGCGCCGACCTGTTGCGCCAGGTATTGCCGCTGCTGGTGATAGGCATCGGCTTGTATTTTCTGCTGATGCCGCATATCGGCGAGGACGATCGCAAGCGCCGCCTGTCCGCCTGGCCTTTTGCGCTGGTGGCCGGGTGTGGCGTCGGCTTTTATGACGGGTTTTTCGGCCCCGGCGCCGGCTCTTTTTATGCGCTAGCCTACGTGACGCTGTGCGGCTTTAACCTGGCGAAATCCACGGCCCATGCCAAGGTGCTTAACTTCACCTCCAATCTGGGCGGACTGCTGCTGTTTATCTTTGCCGGCAAGGTGGTGTGGAGCGTGGGCGTCGTCATGCTGGCCGGGCAAATCCTGGGCGCGCGCCTGGGCGCCCGCATGGTGCTCACCAAGGGGCAACGGCTGATACGCCCGACCATCGTGGTGGTATCGCTCCTGATGAGCCTGAAACTTTTGTACGATAGCCATGGCGCGGCGATTGCGCTCTGGCTGTCTTCATTGTGATAACCGAACCGAGATTATGTCTAGCGAAACCCATGATGTTCAGCACCTGATCGCCTTGTTCGACGGCTGTTTTGCCGACACGCTTAACACCCGGCTAATCAGGGGCGACGACGAACCCATTTACCTGCCGGCCGATGGGGATCTGCCTTTTCACCGCATTGTTTTTGCCCATGGCTATTACGCCAGCGCCATGCATGAAATCTCCCATTGGTGTATCGCCGGCGCCAGGCGCCGGCTAATGGTGGATTTTGGCTATTGGTACTGCCCGGACGGGCGCGACGACACCACGCAGCGCCAGTTCGAGCAGGTGGAAATCAAGCCCCAGGCCCTGGAATGGCTATTTTGTGCGGCGGCGGGGTTTCCCTTCAATGTCAGCTGCGATAATCTCAATGGCGATAGCGAGCCGGACCGTATCGCGTTCCAGCGCTTGGTGCATGGGCAGGTCATCCGCTATCTCGACCAGGGTATTCCTGACCGTGCGGCCTGTTTTATTCAGGCGTTGCATGCGTTTTACCATACCCCGCCGTTAACGCGGAGCCAGTTCCGTTCCCCGGTCGCGATAGATGCCGCCCCGACGTTGCATAATGAATGAGGACATTCGATGATCGTAACTTTTGAAACGCGTATCCTGGCGTTAATTGACGATATGGTGGAGCATGCCACCGACGATGAATTATTTGCCGGCGGCTATTTGCGCGGCCACCTGACGCTGGCGGTCGCCGAAGCGGAGGAAAATAACGAGCATACCCTTGAAGCGCTGCACGATCGGGTACAGGCCTGCCTGGCCAAGGCTATCGGCAATGGTGAACTGTCGCCGCCGGATCAGGTGCTGGTGCTGGGCATGTGGCACCGGCTGTATGAACAGGCCAAAGCCGTACCAACGATAAACGAAATTTAAGTTATCACACGCCATCCTGGCCTATCACGTACAATCCCGCATTAACGTGATGGACGTTTTTCAGGCTGATGGCGCCAATCTACAGACCTTGTTACAGTAGCATTTGCGGCGTTATTTCCTGCGGCTCGCCGTGTGAACGCCCGTGTATCTCTGCCGCGCGTATCGCCGGCACATACCCGTTCCCCCCTGAATCACGCCAACGCGCCATCCCTTCCGCCGGACATGAACAGGCCTGACCGTCCGCGCCGGTAGCACCCTTATCTCCGTCTTATCAGGAAGCAAAAACTCAATCACAAGGAACGATGATGTCTGGCTACCCCATACACCCTAAAGACACCTGTCCGCCGCGCCGTCTGACCGGCCTGATACCGTTATTTACGCTGGTGGCGGCCCACCACGCCGTCGCCCATCCTGTGCCCGCGCCGTCCGCCGCCGCGCCGCCGGTCATCGCCGACAGCGATGTGATAACGGTAACCGCGCCATTGCATTCCCCGCTGACCGTCGTCACGTCCCCCAAGACGCCGCGCCAGCCGTTGCCGGCCAGCGATGGCGCCGGTTACCTTAAAACCATTCCCGGCTTCGCCCAGATCCGCAACGGCGGCACCAACGGCGATCCGGTTTTTCGCGGCATGTTCGGATCCAGGCTGAAAATACTCGCCGACGGCGCGGAAATCCTCGGTACCTGCCCAAGCCGCATGGATGCGCCGACCGCCTATATCTCCCCGGAAAGCTATGATGTCCTGACCCTGGTCAAAGGCCCGCAAACCGTTCTGTGGGGGCCGGGCTCCTCGGCGGGCACCCTGCGTTTCGAACGCGTCTTTCCGCATTTCGATAAGGCCGGCGTAAAAACCCAGCTTGGCCTGCTGGCGGGATCCAACGGGCGCCGGGATGAAACTGTCCAGGCCGCCGTGGGCAATGCGCTGGGCTATATGCAACTGTCCGCCAACCAGTCCCGCGCCGGCGACTATCGCGACGGCGCGGGACGCCGCGTGCCCTCGCGCTGGGATAAATGGAACGGCGACCTGGCGCTGGGCTGGACGCCGGATGACGCCACCCGGATGGAGCTGACCCTGGGCCGCGGCAACGGCGAGGCCAGTTATGCGGGCCGGGGCATGGACGGCGCGCAAATCAAACGCGAAAGCCTGGGCGCGCGCTTTGAGAAAACCGGTATCGGTGATGTGCTGGACCGGGTCGAGGCCCAGCTCTACTACAGCTATGCCAATCATGTCATGGACAACACCAGCCTGCGCTCTCCCGTGCAGCAGCCGGCCGCCGCCCGCTGCTGCACGATGCGCGCACGCCAGGGGCCGCCAAACGCCGCCCGGCGCAGTAACCCGGATCGTCGCACCCTGGGGGGGCGCGCCGCCGGCACCTGGCTGTGGACCGATTTCCAGCTGCAGTCCGGCGCGGACATGCAAACCAACACACATCGCGTCAAAAAAAGCACCGGCTGGGACCGGGATGCGCGTTTTCAGGATTACGGCGTGTTCAGCGAGCTGACCTGGCATGCCTCCGGGCATAACCGTATTATCGGCGGCGCGCGCCTCGATCGCAGCCTGGCGGACAAATATGATGATACGGGGTCGCGGTCGCGCGCCGCAATCCTGCCCGCGGGCTTTATCCGTTACGAGCAGCAGCTGAGCGCGCCGCTGCTGTGGTATGCGGGCATAGGTTATACCGAACGTTTTCCGGATTATTGGGAATTATTCAAACCCAAAGCCGGACCGCGGCCGGGATCCGATCCCTTTGCCGCGCTGAAAAGTGAAAAAACCACCCAGATCGATGCCGGCTGGCACTACGTGAATGGCGGTTTTAACGGGTGGCTGTCCGGTTATGCCGGACGGGTGGATGATTTTATTTTAGTCAAATACGACCCGAACAATGCCTACGGCAGCCAGGCGGTCAATATCAGCGCCCATATCATGGGCGCGGAGCTGGGCATGGGGTATCGGCTGGCCGAACACTGGAAAACCGACGCCAGCCTTGCCTGGTCGTGGGGCAAAAATACCCGCGACGGCCGTCCGTTGCCGCAGATGCCGCCGCTGGACGCCCGTGCCGGCCTGACCTATGAACGGCAACGCTTTAGCAGCACCGCGCTATGGCGCGTGGTCAGCGCCCAGCGCCGCATCGCCGCCAACCAGGGCAATGCGGCGGGTAAGGATTTTGCCGCCAGCCCCGGCTTCGGCGTCCTGTCGGCCAATGTGGCCTACAGGTTAACCAAAGGCATCAAGCTCAGCAGCGGCGTCGACAATATCCTCGACAAGCGCTACAGCGAGCACCTCAACCTGGCGGGCAACAGCGGCTTCGGCTACGCGGCCGATAGGCCGATTACCGAGCCGGGCAGGACCCTGTGGGGCAGGGTGAATATGGTATTCTGAACAGGCGTCAGAGCGGCCGCCCCTTTAACACTTTACGCAGCCAAAAACGATTGGGACTTAATGCCGCCGATTGCGCCAGGCTCAGCGGCAGTGGCTCGCCGAATATCTGGCCGGCCAGGATCTCCGCCGCCAAGGGGGCGGTGCATAAACCGCGCGACCCCAGGCCGCCCAGCATAAACAGATTGGCATACACCGGCGCGTCCGCCACCGCCTCGCCGGCCAGCAGGCGTCCGGGCAGATCGCCATACGCGCGTTGGGTGGCGGCAAAATCCGGCACGCCGCCCAGCATGGGCAGATGATCCCTGGCGCTGCTGCGTATGCTGGCGCGTGCCTCGCCGGCGCTGACATCAACGCACTGTGCCCAGGATTGCCCGGGCAGGCAGGCGATTAACCGGTCGCGGTTGGCCCGCTGCTCATCGGGGCGGTAAGTCATGTCCTCGTCGTCGCGCCGGGCGCTGGCGCCCAGGCAGTGGGTGCGAAAGCCGGGGCTTGCGGGCGTCAGGTAACCGTCATAACACAGCACCTGCTTCAAGGTCCGCAGCGCCGGCTGGTCGGGAACATAGCTGACCTGCCCGCGCACGCTGGTCAACGGCAGCGGGGCGGTAATCGGCCATTGCAGCATGCGGTGCCCGGCGGCCAGCACCACCGTGGCATGGCGGGCCTGGCGCCCCGCGCCGAAATCCAGCAACCAATCGTCCGCGCCGGCGTTTAATCCCCGCACCTCATGGCCGTAGTGCACCGCCATGCCGCGGGACTGCGCGCGCGCGATGATGCCGGCGGTGAATTGGGCGGGGTTGAGCCAGCCTCCCAGCGGATAGGTGACCCCGCCGCTGCCGGTGGCAAGCCCGGTCAGCGCGGGCATGTCTTCGCAGGCCACCGCGCTGATGAGCTGCGCGGGCCAGTCCGTGGCCAGGATTTGCCGCAGCTTGCGCCGGGATCGGTCGTCATAGGCCAGTTGCGTGACGCCGCACCACTGGTGCTCAAAGATGACCCCCTGGCGTGCGCACTCCTGGTAATAGTGGTGCGCGAAAGGAAAAGCGATGGCAAAAAACTGCGCCAGCTCGTCATCCTCATTATTCAGCAGTGGATATAAGGCGCCCTGGCGATTGCCTGACGCCCCCTGGGCCGGGCCGCTATCGGCGCAATAAAGAGTCACCCGCGACCCGCGGCGCTGCAGGGCCTCCGCCGCCAGGGCGCCGGCAATTCCCCCGCCGATAATCGCCACCTCAAGCGGGTCGCGCGCGGGGCGCCGGACGTACCAGGGCGTGCGCGGCGCTGTCGCCAGTGGCGCGGCCAGGCTGCCGGCCAGCATTTCCCGCTTGCGGCCGAAACCCGGCGGCTTAAGGACGGTAAATCCCGCCTGGCGCAGGCCGCGCCGCACAAATCCCGCGGCGGTAAATGTGGCGAAGGTCCCCTGCGGCGCGGCGAATCGCACCATGGCGTGAAACAAGGCTTCGCTCCACATGCCGGCGTTTTTCGCCGGGGCGAAGCCGTCCAGGAACCACGCATCCACCCGGCCGGACAGGCTGTCGTCCAGAAGCGGCAGCAACGCGTTGATCTCGCCGTACCATAAATCCAGCGTGACGGCGCCGTCCGCCAGGATCAGCCGGTGGCAACCGGGCGTCGGCAACGGCCAAAGGCTGCGCAGCCCGGCGGCATAGCCGGCCAGCTCCGGCCAGCGCGCATGGGCCTGCGCCATATCCTCGATTTTCAGGGGGAACTGCTCGAAGCTGATAAAGTGCAGGCGTCGCAGCGGCGCGCCGGGCCGCCGCCGTCTGAACTGGTCAAAGGCCTGCCACAGCGCCAGAAAGTTAAGTCCGGTGCCGAAGCCGGTTTCCGCCACCACCAACGATGCCCGCGTATGTTGTGCAAACCGCTCCGGCAGTCCGTTGCCGGCTAAAAAAACATAGCGGGTTTCTTCCAGTCCATCCTGGCTGGAAAAGTAGATGTCATCAAATTGTCGGGATACAGGTGTACCGTCTTCATTCCAATTAAGGATGGCGTTGCAGATAGGCGCGCGATTCACGGCGTAAGACTCTTTTGTCAAGAAATGTTGAGATTTTAACGAGGTGTGCTTTGCGGCGCAAATTTTGCAAACTTCGTCTGATCGGACTTGTTCAGCGTACAACTGTACGCTAAAGTGCGTCACAGAATCTTATATATAAATACAAGAGGTATTAAATGAAACGTGCAGTGATTACCGGCCTGGGGATCTTATCGAGTATTGGTAATGACCAGAAAGAAGTCCTGGCATCTCTGCAACAAGGCCGCTCCGGAATCACTTTTTCCCAGGAATTGAAAGATTCCGGTATGCGCAGCCATGTGTGGGGGGATATTAAACTTGATACTAACGGGCTGATCGATCGTAAAATTGCGCGCTTCATGAGTGATGCCTCCATTTATGCCTACCTTTCCATGGAGCAGGCTATCCAGGATTCCGGGCTAAGCCCCGAGCAGGTTTCCAACGATCGCACCGGCCTCATCGTCGGTTCCGGCGGCGGCTCGCCGCGCAACCAGGTTGCCGGTTCCGACGGCATGCGCGCGCGCGGCCTGCGCGGCGTCGGCCCCTATATGGTCACCAAGGCCATGGCTTCCGGCGTGTCCGCCTGTCTGGCGACGCCGTTTAAAATCCGTGGCGTCAACTATTCCATCAGCTCCGCCTGCTCCACCTCCGCGCACTGTATCGGCAACGCGGTGGAAATGATCCAACTGGGCAAGCAGGACGTGGTGTTTGCCGGCGGCGGCGAGGAATTGTGCTGGGAAATGGCCTGCGAATTCGACGCCATGGGCGCGCTGTCTACCCGCTATAACGAGACCCCGGCCAGGGCGTCCCGTACCTATGACGTCAACCGCGACGGTTTTGTCATCGCCGGCGGCGGCGGTATTGTCGTGGTGGAAGAATTGGAACACGCGCTGGCGCGCGGCGCGCATATCTATGGCGAAATTATCGGGTACGGCGCCAACTCCGACGGCGCCGACATGGTGGCGCCTTCCGGGGAAGGGGCTATCCGCTGCATGCAGATGGCGCTGAAAGACGTCGATACCCCGATCGATTACCTCAACGTACACGGCACCTCCACGCCGGTGGGCGATGTCAAGGAACTGTGGGCCATCCGTGAAACCTTCGGCAGCCAGCAGCCGGCGTTTTCCTCCACCAAAGCCATGACCGGCCACTCCCTGGGCGCGGCGGGGGTGCATGAAACCATCTATACCCTGCTGATGCTGGAGCATAACTTCATCGCGCCGAGCATTAATATCGATGAGCTCGATCCGCAGGCCGAAGGCATGAATGTCATCACCGTACCCACCGAGCGGCGGCTGACCACGGTAATGACCAACAGTTTCGGGTTCGGCGGCACCAACGCCACCCTGGTCATGCGCAAGTATCTCTAACGGGCCGATGCCCTTGGGCGTGCGTTAGGCAACGTCTATCGGGCATGCGGGAATATCCTCTCCCTGACCGTAATAAAAAAACCATCCTGCCGGCGTGTCCGCATGCAGGATGGTTTTTTTTGTCGGCCAATCAGCTCAGATCAGGATCCAGATCAGCAACAGAACCCCGGCCACGGCAATCGCCATGATCCAGCGCGAGCGGATGGTTTTTGCCGCCGGCGTCATCGGTTCGGTGGCGATAAGCGGGCTCATGGCCGGCTGCAGCAGACGGGGGTCGGGGGTTTGATGCTGGCTTTGCGTGCGGGTAAGGCGATAGATAAACAGGAACTGCATTACCGCGCCCACCTGCGCCGGCGTCAGCACGCTCTGGGGCAGCGCGTTGAAATGCTGTTGGCAGTACGCTTCTATTGCCTGCTGTTCATCGCTATTGGTCGGCTGTTTCAGGGTGGCCTGCACCGATGCCAGGGTAGGGGAGGCCTGCTGCGACAGCGTCATATGTCCCTGCAGAAATTGCATCAGCAGCTGGAAATGGCGCGCCGGGATAGGATCGCCCGCTTTCAGGCCCATCATGGTCATCACGCTTTGCCAGATTTCCGCCGGGGATTCGCCGGTGACCGCCGCCAGGCGGGTAATCTGCTGGTTCAGGGCATGATGTTCGGCCGGCAGCAGCGTGCGATCGGTAATGGCGGACTGCTGTGGCTGCGGGATATTCAGCTGGCCGTTTTGCAGTAACGCCACCACCTGCAGCAACTGCTCGGGGCCAAGCTGGCTTAGCACGGTATGACCATATTCCCGGCGAATAAAATCACTGACCGCCTGGCGGTTGTTACCCTGGGGCAGCAGTTCGGTGAGCTGTTGCATAAGCTGGCGCCCGGCGTGGGTTTGCTGTGCCTGGCCCAGCCTGGTTTGCAGCAGCTGTTCGGCGGGCTGGAAATGGCCCGCCGTCAGCTCGCCGTCGTTGGCGATATTCAATTGATGGCGCAATGCGGCCCAGATCTCCGGGGCCTTGCTGTTGCTTAACGCCATGATCTTGATAATCAGACGCTCCAGGGCGGTGCGTTGCGCCGTGGTCAGCGGCTTTTCACTCTCCGGCCCTAAAGGTGCGCTGCCCGCGGCGCCATGGGGCGGATCGCCCTGTAAAGGTGTACCGGGGCCACTTACAGGTTGCATATGACTCATCCTTTAGCATAGGGCGCTGTCGTCCAGCCCGGCCATAGCAACTGCGTTATGGCATCGTGCGCTCAGATCAACAATGCGGCGAATGATAACAAGCCGCCGTGGCTTGCGGTAGCGGCACGCGTCAGGAAGGCATTTTCTGCTCTTTACCTGGCCTGCGTATCAGGGGAATGCGCAGCCGTTGTGCCAATATAACTCCCAACAGTGTAATCCCACCGCCGACGACGTGATAGCTGTGCAGTCGCTCATGTAAAAAAAGTACCGCGATGGCGGCGGTAAATAGCGGCGCCAGGTTCATGAATATCGACGCGGTATTGGCACCCAGCCGCATTACCCCCTGGATCCACAGGTAAGGCGCGATCAGGGACGCGGCGATACCGGCAAAGATCACCAGCGGAATATTGCGCGCGGTCAGGCCAACGTCCGGCGCCAGCAGGAACCCCGGCAGCAGGAGCAGCACGCCGAACGCCACCTGGATATAAAGCGATTGCCAATTGGGCAGCGGTATCGTCCAGCGCCGGGTCAGTACCCCGTACAGGGCATAGGACGCGGATGCGCCTATCATCATCAGCTCGCCGCCGCCCATGCCGTGGCTCAGCAGCACCCGCGGATGCCCCGCGCTGACCAGCCAGACCAGGCCGCCGAACGAGAGCAGGGTGCCCAGCAAGACGCCCAGCGTCGGCACGGCGCGCAGCAGCAGGATACTCAATAGCACCGTCAGCAGCGGAATCAGCGAATTCAGTATCCCCATAAACAGTGCGCTCACGCTGTGCGCGGCATAATAAGCCAGGCTTTGGTACAACACCATGCCCAGCAGGCCAAGCACCAGCAGGCGCCAGCCCTGGGCGCGCACGACGCGGCGGTTGCGCAGCACGCCGGGCAGGACAAAGGGCGTCAGTATCACCAGGGCCACCAGCCAACGGTAAAAGGAAATCGCCGCCGGGTCGATGGCGCTGGCGGACATTTTGCTGACGATGGCGTTGACCGACCAGATCAGCACGGCCAGCAGGGGATAAAAAATAGTCATGCGACGGTCCTTTTAACGTCAATCCGCCATGATACGGTTCTCAGAGTAGCCTGGCGGATAAAAGGGTTTTTCTTAGGGCATCCTAAACATAAGCGGGCAATAATAATACGGTATTAATATGTTGTGCCAATCCCGTGCGCGATAGCATTGGGATTTTTCCCCGTTCGGTGGCAAAATATTCCCCCTTTTTAACACGCAGGCCGCTGGCTTCCGGAGTCGGATGTGAAAATACTGGTCGATGAAAACATGCCCTATGCCCACGAATTGTTCAGCCGGTTGGGCGAGGTCGTGCCGGTTGCCGGACGCCAGCTGTCGGCCGCAGCGCTTGCGGGCGCCGATGCGCTGATGGTGCGCTCGGTCACTCAGGTTAACGCCGGGCTCCTGGCCGGCAGCGGCGTGAAATTCGTCGGCACGGCGACCGCGGGCACCGATCATGTGGATGAAGCCTGGCTGGAGCAGGCCGGCATCGCTTTTTCCGCCGCGCCGGGTTGTAATGCCGTCGCGGTGGTGGAGTATGTTTTTTCCTCCCTGCTGATGCTGGCGGAGCGCGACGGCTTTTCCCTGCGTGATAAAACCGTCGGCATTATCGGCGCAGGCAACGTGGGTGGGCGGCTCGATCGCCGCCTTAAGGCGCTGGGCATCCGCACCCTGTTGTGCGATCCCCCGCGCGCCGATCGGGGCGATGACGGGGATTTCCATCCGCTGGCAACCCTGGTGCGCGAGGCGGACGTGCTGACGTTCCATACCCCCTTGAACATGTCCGGGCCTTATCGCACCTGGCATCAGGTGGATGCGGAACTGCTGGCGGCGCTGCCCGACGGCCGTATTTTAATCAATGCCTGCCGCGGCGCGGTGGTGGATAACGCCGCGCTGCTGGCCGCCCTGGAGCACGGGAAAAAAATGCGCGCCGTGCTTGACGTCTGGGAACCGGAGCCGGCGCTGTCGCCATCGCTGCTGTCTCGTGTCGATATCGGCACGCCGCATATTGCCGGCTATACGCTCGAAGGCAAGGCGCGCGGCACCACCCAGGTTTTCGAGGCATACAGCGCTTTTCTCGGCACGCCGCTGCGAGCGCCGCTCGGCGAGCTGTTGCCCCGGCCGTCGGTAGAGCGGGTACGGTTACACGGCGGCCTTGACGAGGCGATGCTCCGCCAGTTGGTCCATCTGGTGTATGATGTGCGCCGCGATGATGCGTCCCTACGCCGGGTGGCGGCCATGCCGGGAGAATTCGACCGGCTGCGCAGGCAGTACCATGACCGACGCGAATGGTCGTCGCTGTGTGTTGAAAGCGATGACGCCGCGGCGGCGGCGACGCTGCGCGAACTCGGTTTTAACGCCCTGCTGGCCGGCGCCCGCTAGACACCCGACCGTACCTATACCCTAACGTGAAGTATGGCGGGTATAACCTTATTGCGCGGGCAGGCTCTGCCTCCCCGCCCCGATGATGCATTGCTTTGGAGAGTTGTTATGTCTGACGGCTGGAATATCGCCCTTTTGGGCGCAACAGGCGCGGTCGGTACGGCGCTGCTGGAATTGCTGCAAGAGCGGCAGTTCCCGGTAGGTGAACTGTTTTTACTGGCCAGCGAGCGCAGCGCCGGTGAAACCCTGCGTTACGACGGCAAAAGCATCCTGGTCGCCGACGCCGCGCAGTTTGACTGGACCCAAGCGCAACTGGCCTTTTTCGTGGCGGGCAGCGGCGCCAGCGCGCTTTATGCTGAACCCGCCGCCGCCGCGGGCTGCGTGGTTATCGATTCCAGCGGCCTGTTCGCACTGGAGCCGGACGTGCCGCTGGTGGTGCCCGGCGTCAATGACGCGGTGCTGGCGGATTATCGCAACCGCAACCTGGTGGCGGTCGCCGACAGCCTGACCAGCCAGCTGCTGCTGGCGGTGAGGCCGCTTACCGACCTGGCCGGCATCGCCCGGCTGCATGTCGTCAACCTGCTCTCCGCTTCCGGCCAGGGCAAGGCGGCGGTGGACGCGTTGGCGGGCCAAAGCGCCAGGCTGCTGAACGGCCTGCCCACCGAGCCGGGCTTCTTCAGCCGCCAGTTGGCGTTTAATATGTTGCCTCTGGTGGCGGACGAACTGGGCAGCGTCCAGGTTGAGCGGCGCCTGGTGGATGAAGTGCGCAAGGTTCTGCAGGACGAGGGATTGCCGATTGCGGTCAGCAGCGTCCAGGCCCCGGTATTTTACGGCCACGCCCAGATGGTGCATCTGGAAACCCAGCGGCCGATGGGCCCTGAGGAAGCGCGCGACGCGTTAACGGCGGGCGAAAGCATCAATGTCAGCGAGGAAGGGGAGTATCCCACCCAGGTGGAGGATGCCTCGGGACAGGCGCACCTTAGCATCGGCTGCCTGCGCAACGATTACGGCATGCCGGATCTGCTGCAATTCTGGTCGGTGGCGGATAATGTCCGCTTCGGCGGCGCGCTGATGGCGTTGCTGACCGCGGAGCTGCTGGTGGCGGAGTACTTTTATTAATGTCCCGGGAAGTATTCGCCGGTCAGCCGGCAACGTCCAGGATAGCGCTGGGCATTGAATATGACGGCAGCCGTTTCTACGGCTGGCAGCGCCAGTCGGAAGTCGTCAGCGTCCAGTCTTGCCTGGAGCAGGCCTTATCCAAAGTCGCCAACGAGCCGATCGCGGTGCAGTGCGCCGGGCGTACCGACGCGGGCGTGCACGCCACCGGCCAGGTGGTGCATTTCGACACCGGCGCGCGGCGCGAAGACTCCGCCTGGACCCTGGGCGTTAACGCCAACCTGCCGCCGGACGTGGCGGTGCGCTGGGTCCGCGCCGTCGCGGGCGAATTTCACGCGCGTTTTAGCGCCACGGCGCGTCGTTACCGCTATATTATCTATAATCATCCTTATCGCCCGGCAATTTTATCCCGGGGCGTGACGCATTATTACCATCAGCTGGATGCGGATATCATGGAGCGGGCGGGGCAATGTCTGCTGGGCGAACATGATTTTACATCGTTCCGCGCCCTGCAGTGCCAGTCGCGCACGCCCTGGCGCAATCTAAAACATCTGCAGGTCACGCGCCACGGCGCTTATATCGTGGTGGATATCAAGGCCAACGCTTTCCTGCATCATATGGTGCGTAATATCGTGGGCAGCCTGATGGAAATAGGCTGCGGCAACCGTCCGCTGGAGTGGATGAACGAATTACTGGAAGCACGGGATCGCGCCCTGGCCGCCGCTACTGCCAGGGCGGAAGGGCTTTATCTGGTGGCGGTGGACTACCCTGGCCAGTTCGATTTGCCGTATCCTCCCATGGGACCGTTATTCCTGCTGGATTGACGGTACTGAACATATCATTTGCGCTTCCGGAATTCTGAACATGGAATTTATAAGATTTATTATTGATTTTATTCTGCATATTGACGTCCATCTGGCGGAATTGGTGGCGCAGTACGGCATCTGGGTCTACGCCATCCTGTTTCTCATTCTGTTTTGTGAAACCGGTCTGGTGGTGACGCCCTTCCTGCCCGGCGATTCGCTGCTGTTTGTCGCGGGCGCGCTGGCGGCTTTGCCGAGCAACAGCCTGGATGTGCATCTGATGGCGCTGCTGATGGCCGCCGCCGCGATATTGGGCGATGCGGTCAACTACACCATCGGGCGGCTGTTCGGTGAAAAACTGTTCAGTAATCCCCATTCCAGGATTTTCCGCCGCAGCTACCTGGACAAGACCCACCAGTTCTACGCGCGTCACGGTGGTAAAACCATTATCCTGGCCCGGTTTGTGCCGATTGTCAGGACGTTCGCGCCCTTCGTCGCCGGCATGGGACATATGTCCTATCGCCATTTCGCCCTGTTCAATATTACCGGCGGCGTCATATGGGTAGTCCTGTTTACCTATGCCGGTTACCTGTTCGGCGATCTGCCGGTGGTGCAGGAAAACTTGAAATTATTGATTGTCGCCATCATTCTGCTGTCTATCCTGCCCGGGGTGATTGAGGTATGGCGCCACAGGCGCGCCGCCGCCCGCAGATAAACGCGCGGGATTTGTCCGCGCCATGGATGATTTGTGAGCGACGGGCAGAGTTTTCTATCCCAACTCGTTGGCGGTTATGGTTTAATGGGCGACATTTTCAAAGGCTCTTCATCGCGCCGTCCAGGCGCGTTGAATAAGGCGGCGGCAAGACAACGACGGACGTCCTGCCGCGCCGCGGCCAAGGTATGAATAGCGGACTGGCGCTTGCCAGGTTCAAACAGAAAGGTTATCGATGAGCTGGATTGAACGAATACTTAACAAGAGCACTATCACCCCGGCGCGCAGGGCGAATATCCCCGAAGGCGTATGGACCAAGTGTGATAGCTGCGGGCAGGTACTCTACCGTGCCGAGCTTGAGCGCAACCTCGAGGTCTGCCCCAAATGCGATCATCATATGCGCATGACTGCCCGCGCCCGCCTGCATGCCTTTTTGGATAAAGGCAGCGAGGTGGAGTTGGGCAGCGAGCTGGAACCCCGGGATATCCTGAAGTTCAAGGACTCGAAAAAATACAAAGATCGCCTGGCGGCGGCGCAAAAGGCCACCGATGAAAAAGACGCGCTGGTGGTAATGAAAGGCACCCTATACGCTATGCCGGTGGTCGCGGCGTCTTTTGAATTCGCCTTTATCGGCGGCTCTATGTCGTCGGTGGTCGGGGCGCGTTTTGTCCGTGCCGTCGAGCAGGCGCTGGAAGACGAATGCCCGCTGGTCTGCTTTTCCGCCAGCGGCGGCGCCCGTATGCAGGAAGCGCTGATATCGCTGATGCAGATGGCGAAAACCAGCGCCGCGCTGGCGAAGCTGCGCGCGCGCCGTTTGCCTTATATTTCGGTGCTTACCGATCCGACCATGGGCGGCGTATCCGCAAGTCTCGCCATGCTCGGCGATTTGAATATCGCCGAACCCAAGGCGCTGATAGGTTTTGCCGGGCCGCGCGTCATTGAACAAACGGTACGGGAAAAACTGCCGGCCGGGTTCCAGCGCAGCGAATTCCTGCTGGAGAAAGGCGCCATTGATATGATTATCCGCCGGCCGGAGATGCGCCTTAAACTGGCGGGACTGCTGGCCAAAATGACCGGCAGGCCGCAGCCGGAAGCGGAACATTCCCATGAGGCGAGGCCTGAGACGATCCACGAAGAGCGTCCGGACGAAGTCTGAGGACGGGGCCTATGGAAAACCTTGTTGCTCCACAAGCCACCTCGCCGCTGGCGGCGTGGCTGCATTATCTTGAACGCCTGCACGCCAAGACCATCGACCTCGGCCTGGATCGGGTAGGCCTGGTCGCCGCCGATATGGCCCTGCTGCGTCCCGCCCCCCGGGTTATTACCGTCGCGGGCACCAATGGCAAAGGCACCACCTGCCGGCTGATCGAGGCGGTATTGCTGGCCGCGGGATTCAAGGTCGGCGTCTACAGCTCTCCCCATCTGCTGCATTATACCGAACGGGTGCGCATCCAGGGGCGGGAACTGCCCGAGGCGCAGCACAGCGCGGCCATGGCGGCGGTTGAAGCGGGGCGCGGCGCCACTTCCCTAAGTTATTTCGAGTTCGGCACCCTGGCGGCCTTTTGGCTGTTCAAGCAGGCACGGCTGGACGTGGCGGTGCTCGAGGTCGGCCTGGGCGGGCGGCTGGATGCCACCAATATCGTTGATGCCGATGTGGCGGTGATCACCAGCATCGCCCTTGATCATACCGAACTGCTGGGGCCGGATCGCGAGAGTATCGGCCGGGAAAAAGCCGGTATCCTGCGGGCGGGCCGCCCGGCTGTGGTCGGCGAACCGGATCGACCCGCCTCAATCGACAGCACGGCGCTCGCCGTGGGCGCGCTGCTGTACTGCCGCGATCGCGACTGGCGCTTCAGCCGGGACGGCGATACCTGGGACTGGCGCGACCAGCAGTCGGCGCTGACCGGATTGCCGCTGCCGCTGATTCCGCTGGAAAATGCCGCCACCGCCCTTGCGGCGCTCCGGCGTTTTCCCCTGCCGGTCTCCGACCAGGCCATCCGCCGGGGACTCGCCGAGGCGTCCCTGCCGGGCCGTTTCCAGGTCGTCGGCCAACGGCCGCTGCGCATCCTGGATGTGGCGCATAATCCACACGCCGCCGGGTATCTGGCGCAACGGCTGGCAACCCTGAAAATCCGGGGGAAAGTGCGCGCCGTGGTGGGCATGCTGGCCGACAAGGATATTGCCGGCACCCTGGGCTGCCTGCGCGGGCAGGTGGCTGAATGGTATTGCGCCACCCTGATTGATGCGCGCGGCGCTACCGCGGCGCAGCTGGCGGCCCATCTCGATCATGCCCGGCAATTTGACGATGTGGCCTCGGCCTGGCGACAGGCGTTGCAGGATGCCGACGCCGATGACTGCGTGCTGGTGTTTGGTTCATTTCATACCGTGGCGCCGATCGTTGCGATAACAGACCCGGAGAAAGAACGTGGCGAGTAAGTTTCAAAACCGCTTGGTGGGAACCATCATCATCGTCGCCTTGGGGGTTATTGTCCTGCCCGGGCTGCTGGATGGCAAAAAAAAGCACTACCAGGACGAGTTTGCCGCTATTCCCCTGGTGCCTAAACCCGGCGACAGCGACGAGGCGGATGCCTCGCCGCAGGCCAACCAGGCCCTGCCCAGCCAGCCGCCGGAAGGCGCGGGGGCGGCGGTAGAGCAGGCCAGCCAGGCGCCGGATGCGGACGACTCCGACACGCCGGATGCCCCGCAGCCAGCCGCGCCGCCGGTGAAAGCGGCGCCTAAGGCCCCGCCGCGCGAGACGGTAAAAGCCGCACCGGCCAAACCCACCACCGCCGCGCGCCAGGAGCCGGTCAAACCCACCGCGCGACCTGAGCAAGCCAAACCCGTCGCCGCGCCCGCGCCGCGCGTGGAGCCGGCCAAGCCGGCCGCGAAACCCGAGGCCCGCACGGAAATCGCCGAGGCCAAACCCGTCGCGCCGCGCACGGAAGCGGCCCCTGAAGCCAAACCGGTCGCCGCGCCTAAGCCGGTGGAAAAGGAAACCCCGGAACAGGCGCCACAGGGACAAGCCTGGGTAGTGCAACTCGGGGCGCTGAAAAACGCGACCAAGGTAACTGAAATTGTCGGCAAGCTGCGCTTGTCCGGTTACCGGGTCTATACCGTGCCGTCGACGCCGGTGGCGGGGCAGATTACACGCATTTTCGTCGGGCCGGACGCATCGAAGCAAAAGCTGCAAAGCTCGCTGCCTGAAATGAACCAGCTCAGCGGCCTGAGCGGCCAGCTGCGGGCTTACCAGCCCCGGTAATAGATATGCGGCAGGCCCGCTCGCACCGTCCTTGCACAAGGCGCGTTAAAGGGAGAGCGTGCCAATGGGGTCGAATCGGGCGTGGTGTTCCCGCCCGACCGAGCGCCCCATGGCGCGGTAGGCCCGCTAGCACCGTCCTTGCACAAGGCGTGTTAAAGGGAGAGCGTGCCGTCGCCGGCCTATCTTCCTGCGGCGATTGGCTTTTTTTAATCGCCGTTATTTATTTAACTTTGGGCAGGAATTCCGCTGCGCAAACGTTTTCGTTTTCTGATAGAATTCGCCGCGAACCAGCTTCGGGGCGGATGACCAAGGGATGCATGCATGATCTGGGTTGATTACGTCATTATTGGCATCATCGTATTTTCTGCTCTGATAAGTCTGATTCGCGGGTTTATACGTGAAGCATTATCATTAGTGACATGGGCATGTGCGTTTTTTGTGGCCAGCCACTATTATGTTTATCTTGCTATCTATTTTACCCGCTTTGAAGATCAGCTGGTTCGTAACGGTATCGCGATTGCCTTGCTGTTTGTGGCTACCCTGATCGTCGGGGCAATCGTCAACTACGTGATTGGCTCTCTGGTGGAGCGGACCGGTTTATCCGGCACCGACCGCGTGTTGGGCGTCTGTTTCGGCGCACTCAGGGGCATACTGGTCGTATCGGCCATGCTATTCTTCCTGGATACCTTCACCGGCTTCTCCCAGAGCGCGGACTGGCAGCAGTCCCAGCTTATACCGCAATTCAGCGGTATTATCAGATGGTTCTTCGACTATCTGCAAAGCACGTCGAGTTTCTTACCCAAGCATCTCACGCTTCGGTAACGCTGATGAGGAAATGACATTATGTGCGGTATTGTCGGTATCGCCGGATTTATGCCGGTCAACCAGTCGATTTATGACGCGTTAACGGTGCTCCAGCACCGTGGGCAGGATGCCGCAGGCATCGTCACCATTGATGCATTGGATTGCTTTCGCCTGCGCAAAGCCAATGGCCTGGTGAAGGATGTATTTGAAGCACGCCACATGCAGCGTTTGCAGGGGAACATGGGCATCGGCCATGTACGTTACCCCACCGCCGGCAGTTCCAGCGCCTCCGAGGCGCAACCCTTCTATGTCAATTCCCCGTTCGGCATCACCCTGGCGCATAACGGCAACCTGACCAACGCCCACGAATTACGCAAAAAATTATTCGAAAAAGGACGCCGGCATATCAATACCACGTCCGATTCGGAAATCCTGCTGAACATCCTGGCCAGCGAACTGGACCGCTTCCCGGACTACCCGCTGGAAGCCGATGATATCTTCGCGGCGGTTGCGGCCACCCACCAGCAGATCCGCGGCGCCTATGCCGTGGTCGGCATGATTATCGGCCATGGCCTGATTGCGTTTCGCGATCCGAACGGCATCCGCCCCCTGGTTATCGGCAAGCGCACCCTCGCCGACGGACGCAACGAATACATGGTGGCTTCCGAAAGCGTGGCGCTTGATACGCTGGACTTTGAGTTCCTGCGCGACGTGGCGCCGGGCGAGGCGGTGTATATCACTGAAGCGGGCCAACTGTTCACCCGTCAATGCGCCGAAAACCCCCAAAGCCATCCGTGCCTGTTCGAATATGTCTATTTTGCCCGCCCGGATTCCTTTATCGATAAAATTTCGGTCTACAGCGCCCGCGTGCGCATGGGGCAAAAACTGGGCGAAAAAATCGCCCGCGAATGGGAAGACCTGGATATCGACGTGGTGATCCCCATCCCGGAAACATCCTGCGATATCGCGCTCGAAATCGCCCGCATCCTCAACCTGCCTTACCGCCAGGGTTTTGTAAAAAACCGCTACGTGGGCCGCACCTTTATCATGCCCGGCCAGCAGGTGCGCCGCCAATCGGTACGCCGTAAACTCAACGCCAACCGCGCCGAGTTCCGCGATAAAAACGTCCTGCTGGTGGACGACTCCATCGTGCGCGGCACCACGTCCGAACAGATCGTGGAAATGGCGCGCGAAGCCGGGGCGCGTAATGTCTACCTGGCCTCCGCGGCGCCGGAAATCCGTTTCCCCAATGTCTACGGCATTGATATGCCAAGCGCCACCGAACTGATTGCCCACGGCCGCGAAGTGGACGAAATCCGCGCGCTGATTGGCGCGGACGCGCTGATCTTCCAGGACCTCGGCGACCTCGAGGCGGCGGTGCGGGAAGATAACCCGGATGTGGTACAATTTGAATCCTCGGTATTTAACGGTATTTACGTCACCAAGGATGTCGACCAGCGTTATCTCGACTATCTTGAATCGTTACGCAACGACGACGTCAAAGCCGTCCAGCGCCAAAACGAAGTCGAAAACCTGGAGATGTATAACGAAGGGTGAGGGGCGCAACCCGCACCGATCCCCCGGCGGTTAACCGGTAGACGATATATGCACCCGGGCGGTAACACGCGCCGGGTGTTTTTATTATGGGCGGCGCCGATCCATCCGGCGTCCGCGACAGGGAGAACTGACATGAAACGACTGATCGTCGGCATTACCGGCGCCAGCGGCGCCATTTATGGCATCAGGCTGCTGCAGGTGCTTAAGGCGCAGGACGGCATTGAAACCCATCTGGTGCTGAGCAACGCCGCGCGCCAGACGCTGGCCCTTGAAACCGATTACAGCGTGCGCGATTTGCAGGCCCTGGCGGATGAGTTCCACGATTGCCGCGACATTGCCGCCAATATCAGCTCCGGCTCCTTCCACACCGCCGGCATGGTGATTCTGCCCTGTTCAATGAAAACCCTGTCGGCCATCGTCAACAGCTACAGCGACAGCCTGCTCACGCGTGCGGCCGACGTGGTGTTAAAAGAGCGGCGCACCCTGGTGCTGGGCGTGCGCGAAACGCCGCTGCACGTGGGCCATCTGCGGCTGATGACCGCCGCCGCGGAAATGGGCGCCGTCATCATGCCGCCGGTGCCGGCGTTTTATCACCGTCCCGTCACCCTGCACGACGTGGTCGACCAGACCGTCAACCGGGTGCTGGACCAATTCGATATCGCGCTGCCGCAGGACCTGTTCCAGCGCTGGCAGGGCGCTAACTGACGGTGAAAATCCTGCCGGATTTATTCGCGGGATGTGAAGCCGCCGGCATTTTTATAGGTTGTTTCCAGCATAGCGACGCAACCTGATGGCGCGTTCTGATAACATTGCACCAATAGTGATCAGGCTGTGTTTTTTTATGGTGCAGCCGCCCCGCGGCACCCGCCCTGACGCTATGCCCTCAGGCTGGAAACGGCGCGGGTTCGCCCCGGCCCGGGTAGTAAATAAGCAGGTCAGCCGGTTTTGTGCGCAGGTGGTCGGGCTATTGGCCACTTGCGCTGAAATGGCACGAAAAGTGCAACTCATTCCGCTGAAAACATCACGGTGTGTGCCTAATTAAAATTATTCCGAGGGTAATGTATGAATAAGCTGGTTAAAGTCCTTCCTCTGGTATTTGCTCTGGCCGCTGCCGGCAGCGCGTATGCCGCCGTGCCCAAAAATATTAAAATCGGCACCGATCCCACCTATGCGCCGTTCGAATCGAAAAATGCCAGCGGCGAACTGGTCGGTTTTGATATTGATCTCGCCAAAGAGCTTTGCAAACGCATCCAGGCTAAATGCACCTTTGTGGAAAGTGATTTCGACGCCCTGATCCCCTCGCTGAAAGCGAAAAAAATCGACGCCATCATCTCCTCGCTCTCCATTACTGAAAAACGCGAACAGGAAATCGACTTTACCGATAAGCTGTATGCCGCCAATGCCCGCCTGATCGCCAAGGCCGGCACCACCATTACCCCGACCCTGGATGCCCTGAAGGGTAAACGCGTCGGCGTGCTGCAAGGCTCCACCCAGGAAGCCTATGCCAACGCCAACTGGGCGCCGAAGGGCATTGACGTCGTCGCCTATGCCAACCAGGATCTGATCTATGCCGATCTGGCCGCCGGCCGTGTCGACGCCGCGTTCCAGGATGAAGTGGCCGCCAGCGAAGGTTTCCTGAAACAGCCTGCCGGTAAAGGCTATGTCTTCGCCGGTCCGGCGGTTAAAGACGATAAATTCTTCGGCGTCGGCACCGGCATGGGCCTGCGTAAAGATGAAACCGATCTGAAGGCCGCGCTGAACAAAGCCTTTGCCGAGATGCGCAAAGACGGCACCTACGATAAATTTGCCAAGCAGTATTTTGATTTTGACGTGTACGGCGGTTAATCCTGTCATTTTGTGTTTGCCCGCGCCTTGCGCGGGCGAATAGTTGTTATCCTCCGCCAGGACAGGATATGATCGATGCTTTATGGTTATTCGCAACTCATCATTAACGGTGCCCTGGTTACCCTTGAGCTGGCGCTTACGTCGGTGGTGCTCTCGGTAATCATCGGCCTGATCGGCGCCGGCGCAAAACTTTCCCGCAGCCGTACCCTGGCAGGCATTTTTGACGGCTATACCACGCTCATTCGCGGCGTACCCGATCTGGTGCTGATGCTGCTGATTTTCTACGGCCTGCAAATCGCCCTGAACAGCCTGACCGAAGCCATCGGCATGGACCAGATTGATATCGACCCCATGGCGGCCGGCATCATTACCCTTGGTTTTATCTACGGCGCCTATTTTACCGAAACCTTTCGCGGCGCGTTTATGGCAGTGCCGCGCGGCCAGATAGAAGCGGCCACCGCCTTTGGTTTTTCCGGCGTGCAGATTTTCCGCCGCATCATGTTTCCGGCCATGATGCGTTTCGCGCTGCCCGGTATCGGCAACAACTGGCAGGTTATTCTCAAGGCCACGGCGCTGGTCTCGCTGCTGGGCCTTAACGATGTGGTCAAGGCCACGCAGCTGGCCGGCAAGGGTACTTATCAACCCTTTTATTTCGCCATCGTGGCGGGGGTGGTCTACCTGATTTTCACCACCTTGTCCAACGGGGTGCTGTTATGGCTGACCCGGCGTTATTCCATGGGCGTTAAGAAGGCCGAGTTATGATTGAGATCCTGCGGCAATATGGTCCGGCTTTGTTATGGAGCGACGGTTATCGTTTTACCGGACTGGCGGTAACACTGTGGCTGCTGATTTCTTCCGTGGTTATCGGCGGGGTGCTGGCGGTTTTTATGGCGGTGGCGCGCGTGTCGCCGCGTCCCTGGGTGCGTTTCCCGGTCTGGCTGTTTACCTATATCTTTCGCGGTACGCCGCTGTATGTGCAACTGCTGGTATTTTATTCCGGCATGTACAGTCTGGAGATTGTGCGCGGCACGGATATGCTTAACGCTTTTTTTCGCAGCGGCCTGAATTGCACCATACTGGCGCTGACGCTGAATACCTGCGCCTATACCACTGAAATCTTCGCGGGCGCCATTCGCGCGGTGCCGCACGGCGAAATCGAGGCGGCGCGGGCCTATGGGTTCACCTGGTTTAAGTTGTACCGTTGCATCATCCTGCCCTCCGCGCTGCGTACCGCCATCCCGGCCTACAGTAACGAGGTGATCCTGATGCTGCACTCCACCGCCCTGGCCTTTACCGCCACGGTTCCCGACGTGCTGAAGATTGCGCGCGACATCAACGCGGCGACCTACCAGCCTTTTTATGCCTTCGGTATCGCGGCGGTGATTTACCTGATGATCTCTTTTGTGCTGATAGGGCTGTTTCGCCGGGCGGAAAAACGCTGGCTGCGCCACGTTAAGCCGCAATAATCCCATTACGCGCAGGATATGACTATGCAAGATACCAAACTGTTGATTAAGGAACTGCACAAGCGCTACGGCGATCAGGAAGTCCTGAAAGGGGTTTCGCTGGAGGCGCGCGCGGGGGATGTTATCAGCATTATCGGCTCCTCGGGGTCGGGTAAAAGTACGTTTTTACGCTGTATCAACTTCCTGGAAAAACCGAGCGAGGGGTCGATAAGCGTCAATAATATCGATATCCATATGGTGCGGGATCGGGACGGGCAGTTGAAAGTGTTCGATAAAAAACAGCTGCAGCTGCTGCGGACCCGGCTGACCATGGTATTCCAGCATTTTAATTTGTGGAGCCATATGACGGTGCTGGAAAACGTGATGGAAGCGCCGGTGCAGGTGTTGGGATTAAGTAAGAGCGAGGCGCGCGAGCGGGCGGTGCTGTATCTGGATAAGGTGGGCATTGACGCGCGCGCCCAGGCGAAATATCCAATCAATCTGTCCGGCGGGCAGCAGCAGCGGGTGTCCATTGCGCGCGCGTTGGCGATGGAACCGGATGTGCTGTTGTTTGATGAACCGACCTCCGCGCTGGACCCCGAGCTGGTGGGCGAGGTGCTGCGTATTATGCAGAAGCTGGCGGAAGAGGGTAAAACCATGGTGGTGGTGACCCATGAGATGGAGTTTGCCCGGCATGTGTCCAATCACGTTATATTTTTGCACCAGGGGGTTATCGAGGAAGAGGGGACACCGGCCGATGTGTTCGGGAGCCCGAAGAGCGCCCGGTTGCAGCAATTCTTGTCCGGCGCCCTCAAATAGGCGCGCTCTTCCTTGAACACGACTGCTTTGAGAGCGGTGTTGGCGGGCCTACCCTGCCATGGGGCCTCGGTCGGGCGGGAAAACCACGCCCGATTCGACCCCATAGGCACGCTCTCCCTTGAACACGTCTGCTTTGAGATAAGTGTTGGCGGGCCTACCCTGCCATGGGGCCTCGGTCGGGCGGGAAAACCACGCCCGATTCGACCCCATAGGCACGCTCTCCCTTGAACACGTCTGCTTTGAGATAAGTGTTGGCGGGCCTACCATGCCATGGGGCCTCGGTCGGGCGGGAACACCACGCCCGATTCGACCCCATAGGCACGCTCTCCCTTGAACACGTCTGCTTTGAGATAAGTGTTGGCGGGCCTACCATGCCACGGGGCCTCGGTCGGGCGGTAAAATCATGCCCGATTCGACCCCATAGGCACGCTCTCCCTTGAACACGACTGCTTTGAGATAAGTGTTGGCGGGCCTACCATGCCATGGGGCCTCGGTCGGGCGGGAACACCACGCCCGATTCGACCCCAAAGGCACGCTCTCCCTTGAACACGTCTGCTTTGAGATAAGTGTTGGCGGGCCTACCATGCCATGGGGCCTCGGTCGGGCGGGAACACCACGCCCGATTCGACCCCATAGGCACGCTCTCCCTTGAACACGTCTGCTTTGAGATAAGTGTTGGCGGGCCTACCATGCCATGGGGCCTCGGTCGGGCGGTAAAATCATGCCCGATTCGACCCCATAGGCACGCTCTCCCTTGAACACGTCTGCTTTGAGATAAGTGTTGGCGGGCCTACCATGCCACGGGGCCTCGGTCGGGCGGGAAAATCATGCCCGATTCGACCCCATTGGCACGCTCTCCCTTGAACACGTCTGCTTTGAGATAAGTGTTGGCGGGCATACCGTGCCATGGGGCGCTCGGGATTTATTCGTCTTTAACGATATCGGCCAGCGCGTCCCTGAGCTCCATGTAGCGAAAGGTAAATCCGGCCGCTTCCAGGCGTTTGGGGACCGCCCGCTGGCCGCCCAGCATCAGCGTGGCGCCTTCGCCCATCATCAGCTTTACCGCCGCCGCCGGAGCGCGCATTAAGGCCGGGCGGTGCAGCGCCTCGCCCAGGGTGGCGGCGAATTGTTCATTATGCACCGGGTAGGGCGCCACCAGGTTGAACGGGCCGCTTAACCCGTCGGTGTTCAGCAGGAAGATCAGCGCATCCACCATGTCGTCGATATGGATCCAGGACAGGAACTGGCGACCGTTGCCGATAGGTCCGCCCAGCCCCAGTTTAAACAGCGGCAGCAGTTTGCCCAGTATGCCGCCGTCCGCCGCCAGCACCACGCCGGTGCGCGACAGGCAGACGCGCGTGCGCGGACTTTGCGCGCTCAGCGCCAGCTCTTCCCAGCGCTGACATAAGGTGTGGGTGAATTCGGCGACCGGCGGTTCGTCCTCGGTGACCAGGATCTGATCCTGGTTGCCGTAAAAACCCGTCGCCGATCCGGAAATAAATACGCGGGGCGGATCGTCCCCCTGGCGTATCAGCTGGCTCAGGCGTTCGGTCACGTCCCAGCGGCTGCGGCAAAGACGATCTTTTTGTTCCTCGGTCCAGCGCTTATCGGCAATAGGCTCGCCCGCCAGATTGAATACCGCGTCAAACGCATCCAGGTGGGGACATGAGGCCAGCGTGGTCAGGGTGGTCACGTGGGTACCCAGTTTTTGCTGGGCACGCTGGGGATCGCGGGTCAGTACCGTGATCTGGTGCGACAATGTCAGCAGCCTGGCGATCAGGTGCCGTCCAATAAGCCCGGTTCCGCCGGTGATCAAAATTTTCATATTTGCCCTCGCTTCCCGCAATGCGCACGTCAATTAACAGCTTGGTTACAAGCATAGGCCATTTTTGCGGGAAAATGAGTGAACAAAACCCCTGAACTGACAATAAATTGACAATTAAACCGGTAAAATAAACCGCGCCGCCGGCTGGACGGCGCGGCGCGTGGGCTAAGCTTTTTGCGCGGGTATCTGATAGGCGCGCTCGACCGCGGGGCGGGAGCGAATGCTGTCGAACCAGCGCCGTACCGCCGGGAAATCCGCTAAATCGATATGCTGACGCTCGTGGGAAACGACCCAGGGATAGGTGGCGATATCGGCAATGCTGATGTTGTCGCCGGCCATATAGGCATGGCGGGCCAGTTGCCGGTTTAAAACGCCGTACAGGCGCACGGTCTCAAGCTGGTAGCGCTCGATGGCGTAAGGCACCGGCTTGGGCGCGTAATGGCTGAAATGGTGGTTCTGGCCCAGCATGGGGCCAAAACCCGCCATTTGCCAGAACAGCCATTGCAGCGTGGCCTGGCGCTCGCGGAAATCCTTGCTGATAAGCTGGCCGGTTTTATCCGCCAGATAAAGCAAAATCGCCCCGGATTCAAACAGGCTTAACGGCGCGCCGCCGTCGGCGGGTTGCTGGTCGACGATCGCCGGTATTTTATTGTTGGGCGAGATGGTGAGAAATTCCGGCGCGAACTGTTGGTTGGCGGAGATATTGATCGGATGGATTTGATAAGGCAGGCCGGTTTCTTCCAGGAAAATCGTTATTTTATGGCCGTTGGGCGTGGGCGCGTAATAGAGGTCAATCATAGAAGCTCCTTGTGAATGTATAGCCGCGTGATGACACTCTAGAACAAATGCCCGTTGAAATCACCACCCGTTCCGGCCGCCGCATCATAGCGCCGTTACCGGCGCCGGTAAGTTTGTTAAGCTTGAGAGATGATGAACAACCAGAGGATGCTGCCATGAAACTGATGTTTGCCGCCGATATACACGGCTCGCTTGCCGCTACCCGCCGTATGCTGGCGGCCTATGACGCCAGCGGCGCCCAGTGGCTGGTGCTGCTGGGCGATTTGCTTTATCACGGCCCGCGCAACGCCCTGCCGGAGGAATACCAGCCGGCGGCGGTGGCGGAGCTCCTGAACGGCTATGCCGATCGTATCATCGCGGTGCGCGGCAACTGCGACAGCGAGGTGGATCAAATGCTGTTAACGTTTCCCATTACCGCGCCCTGGCAGCAGGTCCTGCTGGAGAATCATACCCGGCTGTTCGTCACCCACGGGCATCTTTTCAATCCCGCCAGCCATCCCCCGCTGCGGCGTGGCGACGTGGTGGTCTACGGCCATACTCATATTCCGCAGGCGGAGCGGCGGGAGGATATCCTGTGTTTCAATCCCGGCTCGGTCAGTCTCCCCAAAGGCGGCTTCGCCGCCAGCTACGGCCTCCTGGAACAGGAAATATTACGAGTTGTGTCATTGGAAACGAGCGAGACTATTGCGCAAGTGGCGATTAACCACTAAGTTATGACGGATCCACTCGTGCAAATTTTTTTATTTTATTACAATTAAGGTGCGCGGCTCTCCCGCGTCTCGTTAACAAGGGATTCGAAAGATGGTGGAACAGAGTCAGGCTGCTGGCGTGGAATGGGTTGACATCGTCAACGAAGAGAATGAAGTCATCGCCCAGGCCAGCCGTCAGCAGATGCGCGCAGAACGTCTCAGGCACCGCGCCAGCTACATCGTGGTCCATGACGGCATGGGCAATATCCTGGTGCAGCGCCGTACCGCCACCAAGGATTTTTACCCGGGTTATCTGGATGCCACCGCCGGCGGCGTGGTGCAAAGCGGTGAAAATATGCTTGATTCCGCCCGCCGGGAAGCAGAAGAAGAGCTGGGCATCGCCGGCGTGCCGTTTGCTGAGCACGGGTTGTTCTACTTTGAAAACGACCATTGCCGGGTCTGGGGCGCGCTGTTCAGCTGCGTCACCCACGGTCCGTTTGCCCTACAGGCTGAAGAAGTGGAGGCGGTCAAATGGCTGCGCCCGGAGGAAATCACCGCCCGCTGCGATGAATTCACCCCGGACTCCCTCAAGGCGCTTTCGCTTTGGATGAGCCGCAATAACCAGCAAAGCCACGGCAAGCCTTTACCTCCCTCCGCCCCGGAGCAAAAAACCGCAGAAGAGTAACTGCCTGCCTCAAGGCTAATCTGGGCATGTTAAAGGTAATACCTGTCTTGGCGGCTGAATCGGGCGTGGGTCTCGCTTGCCGTGCGGGGTGATTTGTGTTGCCGTGGCGGGGGTTTTGCTTGCCGTGCGGGGAGATTAATGTTGCCGTGGCGAAGGTTTCGCTTGCCGTGCGTTCGGCGGTTATATGGAATGCCGGGTGCCG
Organism: Sodalis sp. C49; assembly: GCF_046352915.1. Taxonomy (NCBI): domain Bacteria; kingdom Pseudomonadati; phylum Pseudomonadota; class Gammaproteobacteria; order Enterobacterales; family Bruguierivoracaceae; genus Sodalis; species Sodalis sp. C49. Next base: position 5,327,570 of record NZ_CP163303.1, read on the forward strand.
GCAAGCGACAAAGAGGCCGTACCGCGACGGCCTCCTTGACCTCCGCGCGTCCGGCAGATCGTGCGCCACTGCGCGGTTCCCGGCAACGCCGCATCCCGGCTTTTGGACCGCCCGATATGCGCTCCAAGCGCAATCCGGGCTTTCGCCGCTCCCGGCGGCTCATCCAGCCGCGCTGCGCGCCGCCGGCGCACTCGATGCCGGCACCACGTCAACACCATCGCCTGTGAGAAAAACAGCGCTTTGGGGTCCATCGCGGCATGTGATTACCGGGAAAGGTATCAGTATACATTTTGCGCTAAAGTTTACAGTTTGATGGCTGATGGCTGATGGCTGATGGCTTACCGCTTACCGCTTACTGTTAAAACTTAAAACTGAATGATGAATGTCTTATTGCATGACTGCATGACTGCATGACTGCATGTCCAACTTTTCGCTGTGCCAGCTGCATTCCGTACCCGTTGTATTCCAGAACCGTCAACCGCATTCCGACGCCAGACCTTATCCAAAACAACAGCGCCACTATTGCTACATAATATGCCGTGCGAACAGCGACATGTGGACCGGCATAAAGCGCGCTGACGGCGCCTGTGCCCCCGGCATGAGCCGCCGGGAGCGGCGAAAGGCCCGGTGGCGCCGGGAGCGCTAACCGGGCCGGTGCATCACGGGGGCATGGGCGACGGAAGGCATCGCGCAGCGACGCGCGACCTGCCGGGCGCGCGGAGGTCAAGGAGGCCGTCGCGGTACGGCCTCCTTGTCGCTTGCCGGCACCCGGCATTCCATATAACCGCCGAACGTACGGCAAGAGAAACCCCCGCCACGGCAACATAAACCTCCCCGCAAGCAGGTTAACCTATCCCGACGCCAGACCCTATCCAACACAACAGCGCCGCTATCGCTTAAAAAAATACGTTACCAACAGCGACATATGCCCCGGCATAAAGCGCGCTGACGGCGCCTGAGACCCCGGCATGAGCCGCTGGGAGCGGCGAAAGGCCCGGTGGCGCCGGGAGCGCTAACCGGGCCGGTGCATAACGGGGGCACAGGCGGCGGAAGGCATCGCGCAGCGACGCGTGATGCCTTCCGGGCGCGCGGAGGTCAAGGAGGCCGTCGCGGTACGGCCTCCTTATCGCTTGCCGGCACCCGGCATTCCATATAACCGCCGAACGCACGGCAAGCGAAACCATCGCCATAGCAACATAAATCCCCCGCACGCCGCCAGCGCAACCCCCACCCCGGCGACATCGACGTGGCGACGTTGACCTCGACGGATGCCCAAGAGGGCCCGACCCTAGGACTCCCATAGCCCGCCAGGACCCGGGACTGCGATCGCAGAACCTACACCCGGCGTGTTAAGGGAAGCGCATGCCAACAGGAGGGGAACCGGACACGGATTTCCCACCCGACCGAAGTCCCCTGGCGCGGCAGGCGCGTAACCACCCATCCCAGACAAGGCGTATCAAGGCTACCCGCACAAATAAAAACGCCGGCTTGCGCCGGCGTTGTGCTTACTACTGACAGGGCCAGCGGGCTTATTTAGCCGTTTCAGCCTGTTTGGACTGGATGGCGGTCAGGGCGATGGTATAAACGATATCGTCCACCAGCGCGCCGCGCGACAGGTCATTAACCGGCTTGCGCATCCCTTGCAGCATCGGCCCGATGGAGATCAGATCGGCTGAACGCTGCACTGCTTTGTACGTGGTGTTGCCGGTGTTCAAATCCGGGAAGATGAACACGGTGGCTTTACCGGCAACCGGCGAATTCGGCGCTTTGGACAGCGCCACATCGGCCATAATGGCGGCGTCGTACTGCAACGGACCGTCAATCACCAGGTCAGGACGTTTTTCCTGCGCCAGACGGGTGGCTTCACGCACTTTTTCCACATCGCTGCCGGCGCCGGACGTGCCGGTGGAGTAGGAGATCATCGCCACACGCGGTTCGATGCCGAAGGCCGCGGCGGAATCAGCGGACTGAATGGCAATTTCGGCCAGTTGTTCCGCGGTCGGGTCCGGATTAATGGCGCAGTCGCCATACACCAGCACCTGTTCCGGCAGCAGCATAAAGAACACCGAGGACACCAGCGAACTGCCCGGCGCGGTCTTGATCAACTGCAGCGGCGGGCGGATGGTATTGGCGGTGGTGTGAACCGCGCCGGATACCAGGCCGTCAACTTCGCCTTGTTCCAGCATCAGGGTGCCCAGCACGACGTTATCTTCCAACTGCTCGCGCGCGACCACTTCGGTCATGCCTTTGCTCTTGCGCAGCTCCACCAGACGGGCCACGTAACGTTCGCGGGCCACTTCCGGGTCGATAATCTCGATGCCTTTACCCAATTCCACGCCCTGCACGGCGGCAACGCGATGGATTTCGTCCGGATTGCCCAACAGCACGCAATGCGCGATGCCGCGTTCAGCGCAAATAGCCGCCGCTTTCACGGTACGGGGTTCATCACCTTCGGGCATCACGATACGCTTGCCGGCCTGGCGCGCCAGCTCGGTCAGCTGATAACGGAACGCCGGCGGTGACAGGCGACGCGAACGCTCGGAGCTGGCGGTCAGGGACTCGATCCAGTTGTTGTCGATATGACCGGCAACGTAGTTCTGCACTTTTTCCACCCGGCTATGGTCGTCGGCCGGCACTTCAAGGCTAAAGCCCTGCAGGCTGAGCGAGGTCTGCCAGGTATTGGTCTGCACGGTGAACATCGGCAGGCCGGTCAGGAAGGCGCGATCGCACAGGCGTTGGATGCGTTCATCCACCTTATAGCCGCCGGTCAGCAGGATGGCGCCCAGTTCCACGCCGTTCATGGCCGCCAGACAGGCGGCAACCAACACGTCGGGACGATCGGCGGAAGTCACCAGCAGCGAACCCGGACGGAAATGCTCCAGCATGTTCGGCAGGCTGCGCGCGCAGAAGGTCACCGAACGCACGCGACGGGTCTGGATATCGCCTTCGTTGATAATGGTGGCGCCCAAATGCCTGGCCATATCGATGGCGCGCACGGCAATCAGGTCAAAGCTCCAGGGTACGCAGCCCAGTACCGGCAGCGGGCTGTTTTCAAACAGCTGCTTCGGATCGATATTGGCGACGCTGGCCTTGGGCGTGTCGTCAAAGATTTCCGACAGGTCCGGACGGGTGCGGCCCTGTTCGTCCACCGGCGCGTTCAGTTTATTGACGATAACGCCGACGATGCTTTTATTCTTGCTGCCGCCGAAGCTGGAACGGGCCAGCTCGATGCGTTCCTTCAGCTGATCGGGCGAATCGTTGCCGAGCGACAGCACAAAGACGATTTCCGCATTCAGCGTCTTGGCGATTTCATAGTTCAGCGCGTTGGCAAACTGATGTTTACGGGTCGGCACCAGGCCTTCCACCAATACCACTTCCGCGTCTTTGGTATTGTCATGATAACGGGCGATGATCTCTTCCATCAGCACGTCTTGCTGGTTGGAGCCCAGCAGCGACTCCACATAGCTCATGCGCAGCGGTTCGGCGGATGGAATGGTGGAGTTGGCGCGGATAATATTGGTGGTGGCGTCAAGACCGTCATCGCCGGCACGGGGCTGCGCGATCGGCTTGAACACGCTCAGGCGCACGCCTTTCTGCTCCATGGCGCGAATGACACCCAGGCTGATGCTTGTCAGGCCGACACTGGTGCCGGTTGGGATCAACATGATTGTACGGGACACGGCTAAACCTCTTTCAACGGTTGCTCGTTAGTCAAACAAGTATTCCGCCGGCGCTTGTCCGGCGGAACGGAGATACTGTTACGCCGTCAGACGGGCGGCATCCTGGGCAATGACCAGTTCTTCATTGGTGGTGATGACAATCGCCGGACGGCTGGCGTCGGTGGTGATCACGCCGCTGTTGCCGAAACGGGCCGCTTCGTTGCGCTTCTGGTCGATTTCAAAGCCCAGCAGGGCCAGTTTGCCCAGGGTCAGTTCGCGCACCTTGGCGGCGTTTTCGCCGATGCCGCCGGTGAAGATCACCGCGTCCAGGCGACCGTCCATCAGGGCGGTATAGGAACCGATATATTTCGCCAGGCGGTGGCAGAAGACATCCATGGCGCGCTTGGCTTCAGGTTTCGTATCGTAATTGTCGATAACCCAGCGCATATCGCTGGTGACGCCGGTCAGGCCCAGCAGGCCGGATTCCTTGGTCAGCAGTTTATCGATTTGTTCAACCGACATGCCCATGGCATTATGCAAGAAGAAGATAATGGCGGGATCGAGATCGCCGCTGCGGGTGCCCATCACCAGGCCTTCCAGCGGGGTCAGGCCCATGGAGGTGTCAACGCTCTTGCCGTTGCGCACTGCGGTAACCGAACCGCCGTTGCCCAGGTGGCAGGTGATCAGGTTGACGTCTTCCACCGGTTTATCCAGCATGCGCGCCGCTTCATGCGTCACAAAGTAGTGGCTGGTGCCGTGGGCGCCGTAGCGGCGGATGCGGTGCTCTTCATATAACGCATAGGGCAGGGCATACAGGAACGACTCTTCCGGCATGGTCTGATGGAAGGCGGTATCGAACACGGCGACGTTTTTGTCGGCCAGTTTTGGAAACGCCTTCAGCGCTTCGTTGATGCCGATGATATGGGCCGGATTATGCAGCGGCGCAAACGGGATGGAATCCTTGATGGCTTGCAGCACATCGTCCGAGAGCAGGGCGGAGGCGGTATACTTTTCGCCAACATTAACGACGCGATGGCCGATTGCGGTGAGCTGCGCTGATAATTCTGGTTTTTGAGCGAGAATTGTATTAACAATAAAGCTCAACGCTTCGCTGTGCGCGGCGCCGTTTCCTAACGCAGCTTCGTGCTTGCCGCCGTCCATCTTCCATTTGATGCGCGCTTCCGGCAGGTTGAAACATTCTGCGAGGCCGGAGAGATGTTCTTCACCGTTGGCAGCATCGATAATGGCAAATTTTAGGGATGAACTGCCACAGTTAAGAACCAGTACTAGCTTACTCGACATGGAAGTACCTATTTGTTGTGCATGGTTAATAAATCATCAATCAGCTATAAAGCGTAGCGCATTACGCCGTTGAGATTTATGATTAACATCATGCCAAAGTGCGTTTTATTTGACATGAAATCGAAAGCTGTTGAAGTTAAACATTTTTTTGAAACACGTGTTTACTTATCGCGGTTAATCGTTGCGACATTACACGGAATCGTGCTGCTCAGGCGGCGCAAACGGTGCGTAGGGGCCAGCCATAAGGCGGCAATAAGGATAACGATTGCCGGTAGTAAAGACAAAATATATTTAAAAGTTATACAATTTGATTGTGATTTTGCACAAAAATTTTAATTTTTATTCGTAAAGTTGAGGCCCGCTATGGCGACAATTCCTTCCGGTTCGGTAAGCTGGTACAAAATTTTCCAGCGCGGACAAGATTATATGAAAACCTGGCCGACCGAGAAACGCCTGGCGCCGCTTTTTCCTGAAAACCGCATGATCGCGGCCACCCGCTTTGCCGTGCGCTACATGCCGGCGGTGGCGGTCTTTACCCTGACCTGGCAAATCGCCCTCGGCGGCCAGCTTGGGCCGGCGGTGGCCACCGCCATCTTTGCCTGCAGCCTGCCGATGCAGGGGCTGTGGTGGCTGGGTAAACGCTCCGTGACGCCGCTGCCCCCCACGCTTTTGCACTGGTTCCATGAAGTACGCCATCAGCTTAACGAGGCGGGTCAGGCGCTGGCGCCGGTGGAAGGCGTGCCGACCTATCAAATGCTGGCCGACGTGCTTAAGCGTGCGTTTAAGCTGCTGGATAAAGCCTTCCTGGACGATTTATAAGCGTTATGTCGCTGTCCGCCAGCCGCCTTCCCGGGCGGCGGACGGGCGATATTTCGCCACCTGCTGTCTTAAATCAAAAAAGCGCCGGCTTCCGGTACCGCCATCGTACGCATTATGCGATGCTAGCGCCAGACGACTAGAGGCACCCACGGGGCGGCGCTCGCCATTGGCGCGAACAGTTCGGCGCCCCACGGTATACAATCAGGAGTGGATGATGGAGATGACAAACGCCCAACGGTTAATTCTGTCCAACCAGTATAAGATGATGTCCATGCTGGACCCGGACAACGGCGAACGCTATCGCCGTCAGCAAACCATTGTGGAACGCGGCTACGGCCTGCAGATGCGCGAGCTGGACCGTGATTTCGGCCAGTTGAGCGAAGACGTCTGCCGCACGATTATCGATATCATGGAACTGCACCACGCGCTGCAGGTCTCCTGGTCGAACCTGAAGGAAAAACAGGACATCGACGAGCGTCGCCTGGCGTTCCTTGGCTTTGACGCCGCCACCGAGGCGCGTTACCTGGGCTATGTACGCTTTATGGTCTTTACCGAGGGACGCTACACCCACTTTGATTCCGGCACCCACGGTTTCAACGCCCAGACCAAGATGTGGGATAAATATCTGCGAATGCTGGCCGTCTGGCAATCCTGTCCGCGCCAATATCATCTCAGCGCGGTGGAAATTACGCAAATTATCAATGCCTGACGGCTTAACCCGGAGATATGCCTGTGCTGTGTAAAGGTTTTTTATTTGACCTTGATGGAACCTTGATTGATTCATTGCCGGTGGTGGAATTAGCCTGGGGAAATTGGGCCAGGCGGCGGGGGGTTCCCGTCGACGAGGTGTTGAACTTTATCCACGGCAAACAGGCTATTACGTCGTTGCGCCATTTTATGCCGGGGGAAAGCGAAGAACGCATCCAGTCCGAATTCAGCGCGTTGGAAAAGTTCGAGGCGGAGTGCATCGACGGGGTAACGGCGCTGCCCGGGGCGGTGGATTTGCTTAACCGGCTCAACGCGCTGGATATTCCCTGGGCCATCGTGACCTCCGGGTCGATGCCGGTGGCCACCGCGCGGCTGCGGGCCGGGCGCCTGCCGCAGCCGGCATGGCTTATCACCGCCGAGCAGGTCGCCCGCGGCAAACCCCAGCCGGACGCCTATCTGCTGGGCGCGAAAAAACTGGGGTTTGCGCCGGCGGACTGCATCGTCGTGGAGGATGCCATCGCCGGCATCCAGGCCGGCCTGGCCGCCGGCTGTCCGGTCATCGCGGTCAATCCGCCGCCGGAAACGCCGCAGAAAGAGGCGATCGGCCTGCTCCTGACCTCCCTGGAACAACTGGTGATTGAACGCGACGGCCAGGGTGCGCGCGTCAGCCTGCGCACAGCTTGAGAGAAATCAACTGTTTAATGATTTAGCCCCGCCATTCCGGGGCTTTTTTATGGCATGATTGGCCGCAGACACCGCTTTATAATCCGGGAAAACGTTGTGAATAACGAACTCATCTGGGTGCTGGCCCTGCTGTTGATCGCTATCTTTCTCTTTACCACCAACAAAGTGCGCATGGATGTGGTGGCGCTGCTGGTGATCATCGCCTTTGTCCTGAGCGGCACCCTATCATTGCCGGAAGCCACCGCCGGCTTCAGCGATCCCAACGTCTTACTGATCGCCGCCATGTTTGTCGTCGGCGAGGGCCTGGTGCGTACCGGCATCGCCTACCAGGTCGGCGAGTGGCTGATGCGGGTGGCGGGCAAAAGCGAAACCCGCATGCTGATCCTGCTGATGATCACCGTCGCCGCCCTGGGCGCCATTATGAGCTCCACCGGCGTGGTGGCGATATTCATCCCGGTAGTGCTGAGCGTGTCGCAGCGCATGAAAACCTCCCCCAGCCGCATGATGATGCCGCTGAGCTTTGCCGCCCTGATAAGCGGTATGATGTCCCTGGTGGCGACGCCGCCCAATATGGTGGTCAACAGCGAATTGGTGCGCGACGGCGCCGAGGGCTTCGGCTTCTTCGCCGTTACGCCGGTGGGCGTGGTGGTGCTGGCGCTGGGCGTCGGCTATATGCTGGTGGCGCGCTACTGGCTGGGCGGCGGCGAGGCCAGCCATGAGCGGGAGCAGTGGCAGCGCCGGACGTTCCGCGATCTGATCCGCGATTATAAGCTGACCGGCCGCGCGCGTCGCCTGGCCCTGCGCCCCGGCTCGCCGCTTATCGGCCAGCGCCTGGACGACCTCAGGCTGCGCGATCGCTACGGCGCCAACGTGGTCGGCATCGAGCGCTGGCGCAAATTCCGCCGGGTAATGGTAAGCGCCGGCGGCAATACCGAACTGCGCCAGCGCGATGTGTTATTAATCGATATGTCCGCTTCCGAGATGGATCTGCGGCAGTTTTGCAGCGAGCAGCAGCTGGAACCCATGGTGCTGCGCGGCGAGTATTTCTCCGAACAGGCCAGGGATGTGGGCATGGCGGAGGTGAGCCTGATTCCCGATTCCGAATTGGTGGGCAAGACGCTGCGCCAGGTGGGCTTTCGCAGCCGCTACGGCGTTAACGTGGTGGGCATCCGTCGCAACGGCGAGGCGATGGCGGGCAAGCTGATTGACGAGGAGCTGACGCTTGGGGATATCCTGCTGGTGATTGGCGACTGGAAGCTGATTCGCCAGCTGCAGCTGAAGAAAAACAATTTTATCGTACTGAACCTGCCGGCCGAGGTGGACGACGTGGCGCCGGCGGTGAGTCAGGCGCCCCACGCGCTCTTCTGCCTGGCGCTGATGGTGGCCATGATGCTGACGGAGGAGATACCCAACCCCATCGCCGCCCTCATCGCCTGCGTGCTGATGGGCAAGTTCCGCTGTATCGATATGGAAAGCGCCTATCGCGCCATTCACTGGCCGAGCCTTATCCTTATCGTCGGCATGATGCCCTTTGCGCTGGCGCTGCAGAAAACCGGCGGGGTGGACCTGGTGGTGCGGCTGCTGATGGATATCTCGGGCGGGGCGGGGGCGCATATCATGCTGCTGAGCCTGTTTATCCTCTGCGCGGTTATCGGCTTGTTTATCTCCAATACCGCCACCGCGGTGCTGATGGCGCCGATCGCGGTCGCCGCGGCCAACGAGATGGCGGTGTCGCCCTATCCCTTCGCCATGATTATCGCCATCGCCGCGTCCTCGGCGTTTATGACCCCGGTCTCGTCGCCGGTCAATACCCTGGTGCTGGGGCCGGGAGGCTATAAGTTCGGCGATTTTGTCCGTATCGGCGTGCCGTTTACCCTGCTGGTGATGGTGGTGAGCGTGGTGCTGGTGCCGATACTCTACCCGTTTTGATCTCACGGCGTGCGCCCGGCACGACTGTATCCGGACGGAGGTACGGGGCTAGAGCGGCGTGTCCTGGCTGATCTCGTCCAGGGACAGGCTGAAACTGGGCACAAACACCCGGATAAAGTACTCCATCTCCGGGCTGCGCCGCTGCTCCAGGGTTTTTTCCAGCCGCGCCATCGCCATGGTAAATTCATTATTGCCCGCGGAGATCTCTTCCAGGCACTTCAGGTAGGCACACAGGGTATCCGCCTGTTTCACCACCGCTTTTTCCTCTGGCTGGTAATAATCGTCGTCAAGCAGGGCGCGGTAGTCGTCCCGCAGCTCGGCCGGCAACATGTCAATCAGCTTCTGCTGGGCGATCTTCTCGATGTTTTTATATTCGTGGGCCATCTGCGCGTTAAAATATTTGATAGGCGTCGGCATATCGCCGGTCAATACTTCGCTGGTGTCATGGTACATCGCCAGCAGCGCGATGCGCTCCGGGTTCAGGGCGCCGCCGAACTTACGGTTGTTGATCACCGCCAGGGCGTGGGCGACAAACGCCACCTGCAGGCTGTGCTCGGAGACGTTTTCGGTGCGGACGTTGCGCATCAGCGGCCAGCGGTTAATCAGTTTCAAACGGGAAAGATGGGCAAAAAAGTGGCTTTGGGTCATGATGCGCCCTTACGGCAGGTGAATAAGGGATCTATTGTGCGCACAGCCGGCGGATTATGCAAATCCGCCGGTTCCGTGCCGGGCTGGCCCGAACGGCGTGGGTCACTGATGATAATGCTGCAGGAAACGCCCCAGTTTGCCGATGGCGGTTTCCAGGATGTCGACATGCGGCAGCGTCACGATGCGCAGGTGATCCGGCCACGGCCAGTTGAAGGCGCTGCCCTGGACCAGCAGCACTTTTTCCTGTAGCAGCAAATCGAGCACCAGCTTCTGATCATCAAGAATATTGAAGCGCCGGGCGTCGATGCGCGGGAACATATACAGCGCGCCGCTGGGTTTGACGCATGACACGCCGGGAATATCGTTGATCAGCGCCCAGGCGCGGTTGCGCTGTTCATACAGCCGGCCGCCCGGCGCGATGAACTCGCTGATGCTCTGGTAGCCGCCAAGCGCGGTCTGGATGGCGTGCTGCATGGGGACGTTGGCGCAAAGGCGCATCGACGCCAGCATTTCCAGCCCCTCGATATAGCCCCGGGCGTGTTTTTTCGGCCCGTTCAGCACCATCCAGCCCTGGCGAAAACCGGCGACGCGGTAGGTCTTGGACAGTCCGTTGAAGGTGACCGTCAGCAGATCCGGCGCCAATGCGGCGATGGAGTGGTGCTGCGCCGCGTCGTAAAGGATTTTATCGTAGATTTCGTCTGAGAAGATGATCAGGTTATGCTGGCGGGCAATTTCCACCAGTTCCAGCAACATTTCCTTACTGTATACCGCCCCGGTCGGATTATTGGGATTGATAATCACCAGGCCGCGGGTACGCGGGGTGATTTTGCGGCGGATATCGTCCAGATCCGGAAACCAGCCGGCCTCTTCATCGCACAGGTAATGCACGGCATTGCCCCCGGAGAGGGACACCGAGGCGGTCCACAGGGGATAATCCGGCGCTGGGATCAGCATTTCGTCGCCGGTATTGAGCAGCGCCTGCATGGATTGCTGGATAAGCTCCGATACGCCGTTGCCGATAAAAACGTCCTCGACGGTCAGGTCGAGCATATTGCGCGCCTGGTAGTGCTGCACAATCGCCTTGCGCGCCGAATAAAGGCCTTTGGAATCGCAATAGCCCTGCGAGGTCGGCAGATTGCGGATAACGTCCACCAGTACCTCTTCCGGCGCATCGAAGCCGAACGGGGCGGGATTGCCGATATTCAATTTGAGGACTTTATTGCCTTCTTCCTCCAGGCGCTTGGCTTCTTTCAGCACCGGACCACGAATGTCATAACAAACATTTTCCAGTTTGCTGGATTTTTCTACAGGTGAAATCACGATATTAGGCCTTCTCACAGGTAAACGTATTCCAACCATGGAATCACGCGTTCTGCATAATGTACTCTTCCGCTCTGATTTTTTGAAGGATAACGGGTGGATGCGCATCGAATGTTAAGATGGAAAATAAGAAACAGTTAAAAATTTATTTTCTTCGCTAATTTTTTAGATTAAAAAACTATTAAAACACCATGATGTCAAGATTTTAATGCTTTAAAATCCTATAAGAACAGTTAATTTGCGATTTTTTGCGTATTTTTTATACTACTTGGACCTGATAAAGGTTACTCTGCTAAATGAAAGGCGGTGGGCGGCGGTCAGCCGACGAGGACAAGGTTACAGTAAGCGACACCATTATATCGCTTCCCCAAGGGTAAAACACGGCGGGAAAATTAACCCGCTTTGCCTGACGCGCATCACACTTTTTATCGGGGTAAAGTATTGCCACTTCATCTGTTTGTGAACATTTATCCATAGAAAAATAAAGGTCACATTTTGATGCTTACAAATTATTGTTGTTTCGTTTATGGTAGCTATTTATGGTATACATTTATGCAGGTGTGCATTTAGAAAGAGATTTATTTTGATCGTATAAACAATAGTTAAGAAAAATTTATGTTAATTATGACGGTTGGGATAAGAAAATACGACTTAACCGGTAATATTCAACATTTATTTTAAATGCCAAGGCCGGTTTTAATAAATTACATTTAAGTTTTGATGTGTCATTCAAGCCGTTACGGATTTTTTTTTCTGCGCTATGCAAATGATATCATTGTGAAATTTAGTGTCTCATCCAGGACGAGGGCTGGATTTCGAGGACCGGGGCTACCTTTTATATCGGTTAGAGCTTTGTTTGATGAGTGCGAACTCCCCAGAGATTAAAGCATGTACCAGTTAACATAACGGCCGTGGTAACGTCGCTATGGTATGAAGGGGATATGCTCATAACAGTTTTAGCTTGGAAATGATTTTTTTGAAACGCCAGGGTAGTAGTGTGTAATTAGAATACAAAAGTGAAGACAATATTATGACCAATGCAAATCGTCCAGTGCTCAATCTTGATCTTGATTTATTGAGAACGTTTGTTGCAGTCGCTGATCTCAACACCTTTGCGGCCGCTGCAGCATCAGTATGTCGAACACAGTCGGCTGTCAGCCAGCAAATGCAACGATTAGAACAACTTGTCGGCAAAGAGTTGTTTGCCCGTCACGGTCGCAATAAGCTGTTGACCGAACACGGAATACAATTACTGGGTTATGCCAGGAAAATTTTACTGTATAACGACGAGGCATGTACTTCCTTGATGTACAGTAATATCCAGGGGGTGCTGACCATCGGTGCTTCCGACGATACTGCCGACTCAATTTTGCCTTACTTACTCAGTCGTGTAACGCGGATCTATCCAAAATTAGCGATTGACGTTAATGTCAAACGCAGCCCTTTGATGCAGGAAATGCTGACAAACGGCGAAGTGGATCTGGCTATTACAACATTGACTAATCCAAATCATCCTTACGTTACGCTGCGTTCGTCGCCGACGTTATGGTTCTGTTCGTCGGATTACCGCTTTATTCCAGGGGAAGTTATTCCGCTGGTGGTGTCCGATGAGCCCAGTCCCTTTCGCGCCATGGCCATCGAGCAACTGCAGGCCGCCGGCATCTCATGGCGCATCGCCTACACCGCTTCTACTCTGGCCGCCGTGCGCGCCGCAGTAAAAGCGGGATTGGGCATTACCGTCCGGCCGGTGGAGATGATGAGTTCCGATCTGCGGGTGCTGGGGCAAAACGAAGGATTGCCGACGCTGCCCGATACGCAGTATGTCCTGTGTAAACATCCCCAGTGCGAGAATGAACTGGCCATGGCTATCTTCAGCGCGGTACAGACCGGTAACGACTCCTATAAACCAGACGTGGCCCGCCCGGTAAAAGGGGAGGGGGAAAGCTTCACGGTCAGTGACGAATAAATGAAATCAACTGGATATTAAGCCCCTGAAAATGGGGCTTAATTTTTTGTAAAATATAATTTATGCTGTAATAATGTAGTTTTATATTTCAACAGGTCTTAAAATACAGTCTTCCCGCCTGGTATCCCCGGTCCGTCATCTCCGTCGCGCATTAGCGCGCGCACCCCAGAACTGGTTGTTTTTTATTCATGCCAACTAAATCAAAACACTGTTTCTATAATGTTTTTTGGTTAATGGCGCACAGAATGTGCATCTTTTATTCTGATTAGTTGCAAAATTGTGCCCTGGATCAAATTTTGCCCTTACCGATTGCGCGGAATAACGTGATTTTGCCTGAAAATGGTATAGTTACCTGCGGGCAATCATGGTGTCATAGAACCGCCCTATGTTATTGCTATGTTGCTGGCGCGCAACACTGACTCGATTAAGCTAAAATCGTGCGCATCAAATGTTAATTAGATATTAACTGTGTAAATTACTATGAAGTTTCTTTTGTCCAAGTTGACAAAAGGTTATGTAAAGGAGTAAAAACCCCACACAATGGCTGTGTATGCCGGTGGCAACAGCGCGGTGCGGTTTTTTCCTACTCCTTCCCATAAATCGATGTGGTGAGTCGAACTGCCGTTGACGAAGAGCAGACTGCAAAATGCCACTTTTGATGAGCAAAGAAAATGTCAATAACCACTGAAGTTACCGCCCATTACTGGGCGTTCGCCGTATTCCTCGTTGGTGCCGTCGGCCTGTGCTGCTTTATGCTGCTGGGTGGTTTCTTATTAGGCGGACGCGCCCACTCCCGCTCAAAAAACGTGCCCTTCGAGTCCGGTATCGACCCGGTGGGGACGGCAAGACTGCGTCTTTCGTCTAAATTTTACCTGGTGGCCATGTTTTTCGTCATTTTTGACGTGGAAGCCCTGTATTTATACGCCTGGTCGGTATCCATCCGCGAAGTCGGCTGGGTCGGTTTCTTCGAAGCAGCCGTTTTTATTATTGTGTTGTTGGCGGGCCTGGTGTACCTGGTGCGCGTCGGCGCGCTGGACTGGACGCCCGAGCGTTCCCAGCGTCTCAAGCGCGCGGGCCCAATCGCCGAAAACCAACGTCATCAGCAGTAACAGCGAGGCATAACCATGGATTACACCCTCACCCGTGTTGAGCCGGACGGTGAGAATGGCGGTGAAAATGACCGTTATCCCCTGCAAAAACAGGATATCGTCGCCGATCCCCTGGATGGGCACGTCAACCGCAGCGTTTTTTTGGGTACCCTGGAAAACGCGTTGCATAATGCGGTGAACTGGGGCCGGGGCAACTCGTTGTGGCCGTATAACTTCGGCCTGTCCTGTTGCTACGTCGAAATGACCACGTCCTTTACCGCGGTGCACGATGTGGCGCGTTTCGGGTCGGAAGTTATTCGCGCCTCACCGCGCCAGGCGGATTTCATGGTGATCGCGGGCACGCCGTTCACCAAGATGGCCCCGGTCATCCAGCGTCTTTATGATCAAATGCTCGAGCCGAAATGGGTGATTTCCATGGGCGCATGCGCTAATTCCGGCGGTATGTACGATATTTATTCCGTCGTGCAGGGCGTGGACAAATTTTTGCCGGTCGATGTCTATATTCCCGGCTGCCCGCCACGTCCGGAAGCCTATATCCAGGCGCTGCTGCTGTTAAAGGAATCCATCGGCAAGGAACGGCGTCCGCTCTCCTGGGTGGTGGGCGATCAGGGGGTTTATCGCGCCAATATGCAGTCGGAGCGCGAGCGTAAACAGGGCGAGCGTATCGCGGTAACCAACCTGCGATCTCCCGACGAGATTTGACGCGCGCGGCGATGTGGCGGTTGTCGTCCATAATCATTTAACGCGCACAGTGGCATGACGCCGGCACAGCATTAATTTGGTGAAAATAACTATGACAGAGTTGATGACGCAACATCTCGCCCAGCCGGCCTGGCAGACCCGGGATCATCTTGACGATCCGGTAATCGGCGAATTGCGTGACCGTTTTGGCGCCGAGGCGTTTACCGTCCAGCCCACCCGTACCGGCATTCCGGTGGTATGGGTCAAACGCGAGCAGATTCTCGAGGTCTTGACGTTTTTAAAAAAACTGCCGAAGCCCTATGTAATGCTCTACGATCTGCATGGCGTGGACGAGCGCCTGCGCACCCATCGCCAGGGCCTGCCCGCCGCTGAGTTCACCGTGTTTTATCACTTGATATCCATCGACCGCAACCGGGATATCATGCTGAAGGTGGCGCTCTCGCAGAGCGATTTCCATCTGCCCACCGTGACCAAAATTTTCCCCAACGCCAACTGGTATGAGCGCGAAACCTGGGAAATGTTCGGCATGACCTTTGACGGCCATCCGCATTTGACCCGCATCATGATGCCGCAAAGCTGGCAGGGCCATCCGTTGCGTAAAGACTATCCGGCGCGCGCCACCGAATTCGATCCTTATATGCTGACCAAGCAGAAAGAGGATCTGGAAATGGAAGGGCTGACCTTCAAGCCGGAAGACTGGGGCATGAAACGCGGGCGCGAAAACGAAGATTTCATGTTTCTTAACCTGGGGCCGAACCATCCGTCGGCGCACGGGGCTTTCCGCATTATCCTGCAGCTGGACGGCGAGGAAATCGTCGACTGCGTGCCCGATATCGGGTATCACCACCGCGGCGCGGAAAAAATGGGCGAGCGCCAGTCGTGGCACAGCTATATTCCCTATACCGACCGGGTGGAATACCTCGGCGGCTGCGTCAATGAAATGCCGTATGTGCTGGCGGTGGAAAAACTCGCCGGCATCGTGGTGCCCGAACGGGTCGAGGTGATCCGGGTCATGCTCTCCGAGCTGTTCCGCATCAACAGCCATCTGCTGTATATCAGCACCTATATCCAGGACGTCGGCGGCATGACGCCGGTATTCCTGGCCTTTACCGACCGGCAGAAAATTTATGACGTGGTGGAGGCCATTACCGGCTTTCGCATGCATCCGGCCTGGTTCCGCATCGGCGGCGTGGCGCACGATCTGCCGCGCGGCTGGGACGGCCTGCTGCGCGACTTCCTGAACTGGCTGCCCAAGCGCCTGGATTCCTACGTCAAGGCGGCGCTGCGCAACAGCGTACTGCGCGGACGGGCCGAGGGCGTCGCCGCCTACGGCGCCCAGGAAGCGCTGGATTGGGGCGTGACCGGCGCCGCGCTGCGCGCAACAGGCATCTCTTTCGACGTGCGTAAATGGCGTCCGTACTCCGGCTACGACAAGTTTGATTTCGAGGTGCCGGTGGGCGACGGCGTCAGCGATTGCTACAGCCGCGTGATGCTGAAGGTGGAGGAGATGCGCCAGAGCCTGCGCATCCTTGAACAATGCCTGAACAATATGCCGGAAGGCCCGTTCAAGGCCGATCATCCGCTGACCACGCCGCCGCCGAAAGAGCGGACGTTGCAGCATATCGAAACCCTGATTACCCACTTCCTCCAGGTCTCCTGGGGACCGGTGATGCCGGCTAACGAATCGTTCCAGATGATCGAGGCCACCAAGGGGATCAACAGTTATTACCTGACCAGCGATGGCAGCACCATGAGCTACCGGACCCGTATCCGCACCCCGAGTTTCCCGCATTTGCAGCAAATTCCCTCGGTGATTCGCGGCAGCCTGGTATCGGATCTCATCGTCTATCTGGGCAGTATCGATTTTGTTATGTCAGATGTGGACCGCTAATTATGCATGAACATACAGATACGCATGGGCGCGACGCCGCCCCCGGCCGCCAGGACGACACCGCCGCCTTTGTGCTCACGGCCCAGGAGCGCGAGGCCATCGAGCATGAAAAGCACCATTATGAAGATGCCCGCGCCGCCTCCATCGAAGCGCTGAAAATCGTGCAGAAGCAGCGCGGCTGGGTGCCGGACGGCGCCATCGCGGCGATTGCCGAGGTGTTGGGCATTCCGGGCAGCGATGTGGAAGGCGTGGCCACGTTTTACAGTTCGATTTACCGCCAGCCGGTCGGGCGCCATATCATTAAATATTGCGATAGCGTGGTGTGCCATATCACCGGCTACCAGGGCATCCAGGCGGCGCTGGAGCAAGCGCTCGATATTAAGCCGGGGCAGACCACCGGGGATGGGCGCTTCACCCTGCTGCCCACCTGCTGCCTGGGCAACTGCGACAAGGGGCCGAGCATGATGATTGATGACGACACCCACGTTCATCTGACGCCGGAAGGTATCGGTCCGCTATTGGAGCAGTATCGATGATCAAACAGATTGTACGTACCGCCGAAATGCATCCGTTGACCTGGCGCCTGCGCGACGACGGCCAGACGGTATGGCTTGACGAGTATCGCGGCAAGAACGGCTATGCCGGCGCGGAAAAAGCGCTCAAAGGCATGTCCCAGGACGACATTGTCACCCTGGTCAAGGACTCCGGCCTGAAAGGGCGGGGCGGGGCGGGGTTTTCCACCGGCCTGAAATGGAGCCTGATGCCCAAGGATCCGGCCATGAACATCCGCTATCTGCTGTGCAACGCGGATGAGATGGAGCCGGGCACCTATAAAGACCGCCTGCTGATGGAGCAACTGCCCCATTTGCTGGTGGAAGGCATGCTGATTGCCGCTTTTGCCCTTAAGGCCTATCGCGGATATATCTTCCTGCGCGGCGAATATATCGAGGCGGCGGTGAACCTCAGGCGCGCCATCGCCGAAGCCACCGAGGCCGGTTACCTGGGCAAGAATATCCTCGGTACCGGCTTTGATTTCGAGCTGATCGTCCATACCGGCGCCGGGCGCTATATCTGCGGCGAAGAGACGGCGCTGATCAATTCCCTGGAAGGCCGCCGCGCCAACCCGCGCTCCAAACCGCCGTTCCCGGCCACCGCCGGCGCCTGGGGCAAACCGACCTGCGTCAATAACGTCGAAACCCTGTGCAACGTGCCGGCCATCCTTGAGAACGGCGTGGACTGGTACAAAGGCATCACGGCGGGCAAAAGCAGCGATACCGGCACCAAGCTGATGGGGTTTTCCGGGCGGGTCAAACATCCCGGCCTGTGGGAATTGCCCTTCGGCATCACCGCGCGCGAGATCCTGGAAGATTACGCCGGGGGCATGCGCGATGGCCTGACGCTCAAGGCGTGGCAGCCGGGCGGCGCCGGCACCGACTTCCTAACCGGCGATCACCTCGACCTGCCGATGGACTTCGAGAATATCGGCAAGGCGGGCAGCCGCCTGGGCACGGCGCTGGCCATGGCGGTGGATAATGAAATCAATATGGTATCCCTGACGCGCAACCTGGAAGAGTTTTTCTCGCGCGAGTCCTGCGGCTGGTGCACACCCTGCCGCGACGGCCTGCCCTGGAGCGTGAAGCTGCTGCGCGCCATAGAAAAAGGCGAGGGGCAGCCGGGGGATATTGAAACGCTGGAACAGCTGTGCCGGTTCCTCGGCCCGGGCAAAACCTTCTGCGCCCATGCGCCGGGCGCCGTCGAGCCGCTGCAAAGCGCGATAAAATATTTCCGGGAAGAATTTGAAGCGGGAATTGCAACGCAGCATATCGGTAATACCCGCACTATTGCCGGTATCCAGCCAAACTTGCTGAAAGCGCGTTGGTAACCCTGCATCCGCGCCTTTAGGCCAAACGAGGCCGGGCGGATGTTATGCACCCGAGACGCATTTTGATTAACGCCCGCGCTATTGCGGGCCACACTTGAGCATGCTGACTATGGCTACCATTCATGTAGACGGCAAAGAATACGAGGTTAAGGGGTCGGACAACCTGTTGCAGGCATGTCTTACCCTGGGTCTCGATATTCCTTATTTTTGCTGGCACCCGGCGCTGGGCAGCGTCGGCGCTTGCCGCCAGTGCGCGGTCAAGCAATATCAAAACGCCGAGGATACGCGCGGCCGGCTGGTGATGTCGTGCATGACGCCGGCGTCGGACGGTACCTTTATCTCCATCGATGATGAAGAGGCGCAACAGTTCCGTAAAAGCGTGGTGGAGTGGCTGATGACCAACCACCCCCACGATTGCCCGGTGTGCGAGGAGGGCGGCAACTGCCATCTGCAGGACATGACGGTCATGACCGGCCAGAATTTCCGCCGTTACCGGTTTACCAAGCGCACCCACCGCAACCAGAACCTCGGCCCGTTTATCTCCCACGAGATGAACCGCTGCATCGCCTGCTACCGCTGCGTCCGCTACTATAAGGATTATGCCGACGGCACCGATCTGGGCGTCTACGGCGCCCACGATAACGTCTACTTCGGCCGTCCCGAGGACGGCACGCTGGAAAGCGAGTTCTCCGGCAACCTGGTGGAAGTGTGCCCGACCGGGGTGTTCACCGATAAAACCCATTCCGAACGCTACAACCGCAAATGGGATATGCAATTCGCGCCCAGCATTTGCCAGCAGTGCAGCGTGGGGTGCAATACCAGCCCCGGCGAGCGTTACGGCGAGCTGCGGCGCATTGAAAACCGCTTTAACGGCAGCGTTAACCACTACTTCCTGTGCGATCGCGGCCGTTTCGGTTACGGTTACGTCAATCTCAAGGATCGTCCGCGCCATCCGCTGCAGCGCCGCGGCGACGACTGGATCGCCCTGAACGCCGAACAGGCGATGCAGGGCGCGGCCGACGCGTTGCGCCACGCCAAGAAGATGATCGGCATCGGCTCTGCGCGCGCCAGCGTGGAAAGCAATTTCGCGCTGCGTGAACTGGTGGGCGCCGCCAATTTCTATACCGGCATCTCCGGCGCCGAGCAGGCGCGGCTGGCCCTGATGCTGGACGTGCTGCGCAACGGCGGCGTGCATACCCCGTCGCTGCGCGAAATGGAAAGTTACGACGCGGTGCTGGTGCTGGGCGAGGATTTAACCCAGACCGGCGCGCGCATCGCCCTGGCGGTACGCCAGGCGGTGAAGGGCAAGACCCGTGAAATGGCCGCGGCGCAAAAAGTCGCCGACTGGCAGATTGCCGCCATCCAGACCATCGGCCAGCATGCCCGCCATCCGCTGTTTGTCACCAGCGTCGATCGCACCAAGCTTGACGATATCGCCGCCTGGACCTATTGCGCCCCGGTGGAGGATCAGGCGCGCCTGGGCTTTGCCGTCGCCCATGCGCTGGACGACAGCGCCCCGGCGGTGGCGGGTCTGGATGACGAGTTGCGCGCCAGGATCGATGTCATCGTGCAGGCCCTGGCGGGCAGCCGCAAGCCGTTGATCGTCTCCGGCAGCAACGCCGGCAGCGAGGCGGTGATTGCCGCCGCCGCCAACGTCGCCCGCGCGCTGAAAGGCCGCGGCGCCGACGTCGGCATAACCTTTGTGGCGTCAAGCGCCAACAGCATGGGACTGGCGCTGATGGGCGGCGGTACTCTGGACCAGGCGCTGGAACAGCTTGAGCAGGGCGCGGCGGACAGCGCGATCGTGCTGGAAAACGATCTGTACCGCCACGCGCCGGCCCAGCGGGTGGACGCGGCGCTGGCCAAAACCGTCAATCTTATCGTGCTCGATCATCAGCGCACCGCCATCATGGATAAGGCCAACCTGATCCTGCCGGCGGCCAGCTTTGCCGAAAGCGACGGTACGCTTATCAACCAGGAAGGCCGCGCGCAGCGCTTCTTCCAGGTATACGACCCGGCCTACTATGATGCCGAGACCATTATGCTGGAGAGCTGGCGCTGGCTGCATTCGCTGCACTCCACCTACCTGGATCGCCACGTGGACTGGACCCAGTTCGATCATATCATCAGCGCCTGCGCCGAGACGCTGCCGCAGCTGGCCGGGATCAAAGAAGCCGCGCCCGATGCCGGTTTCCGCGTCAGCGGCCAGAAGCTGGCCCGCGAGCCGCACCGCTACAGCGGTCGCACCGCGATGCGCGCCAACATCGACGTGCACGAGCCGCGCCAGCCCCAGGACAAGGACACCATGTTCGCGTTCTCCATGGAAGGCAACAGCAGCCCCCAGGGCATGAGCAAGCAGGTGGCCTTCGCCTGGGCGCCGGGCTGGAACTCCCCGCAGGCCTGGAATAAATTCCAGGCGGAAGTGGGCGGACACCTGCGCCACGGCGATCCCGGCGTACGGCTGCTGGAAGCGGGCGAGGGCCGTATGGACTGGTTCACCGACGTGCCGGCGGCGTTTGTCGCCCCGGTCGACGGCCAGTGGCGCGTGGCGCCGTACTACCATCTGTTTGGCAGCGAGGAAACCTCCCAACGCGCCGCGGTGATTCAGGAGCGCATGCCGCAGCCTTACGTGGCGGTAAGCCGCCAGGACGCCGAGCGGCTGGGCGTCAACAGCGGCACGCTGTTGGAATTCACCTGCGCCGGGCAGTCGCTGCGCCTGCCGGTCAGGTTCAGCGACGCCCTGGCGGCCGGTCAGGTGGGCCTGCCGTTGGGCCTGCCCGGCATTCCGCCGGTGTGGGTAGGACAACGCGTTGAAAACCTGCGGGAGGCCGCGTTATGAGTTGGTTAACATCGGACGTGATTGACATCATTCTGACGGTACTGAAAGCGGTGGTGATCCTGCTGGTGGTGGTCACCTGCGGCGCCTACATGAGCTTTGCCGAACGCCGGCTGCTGGGCCTGTTCCAGAACCGCTACGGACCCAACCGGGTCGGCTGGGGCGGTTCGCTCCAGCTGGTGGCGGATATGCTGAAAATGTTTTTCAAGGAAGACTGGGTCCCGCCGTTTTCCGATCGCATGATCTTCACCCTGGCGCCGGTTATCGCCTTTACCGCTCTGCTGGTGTCTTTTACGGTGATCCCGGTCAGCCCGACCTGGGTGGTCTCGGATCTGAATATCGGCGTGCTGTTCTTCCTGATGATGGCGGGCCTGGCGGTGTACGCGGTGCTGTTCGCCGGCTGGTCGAGCAATAATAAATACTCGCTGCTCGGCGCCATGCGCGCCTCGGCCCAGACCCTCAGCTACGAGGTCTTCCTGGGCTTGTCCCTGATGGGCGTGGTGGCGCGCGCCGGTTCGTTCAGTCTCGGCGATATCGTCGCCTCCCAGGCCCATCTGTGGAATATCATTCCGCAGTTCTTCGGTTTCGCCACCTTTGTGCTGGCGGGCATCGCGGTCTGCCACCGGCATCCGTTCGACCAGCCGGAAGCGGAACAGGAACTGGCCGACGGCTACCATATCGAATATTCGGGCATGAAATTCGGCCTGTTTTTTGTCGGCGAATATATCGGCATCGTCACGGTGTCGGCCCTGATCGTCACGCTGTTTTTCGGCGGCTGGCAGGGGCCGTTTTTACCGCCGTTCATCTGGTTTGCCATTAAAACCGCCTTCTTCATGATGATGTTCATCCTGATCCGCGCGGCGCTGCCCCGTCCGCGCTATGACCAGGTGATGTCGTTCGGCTGGACAATCTGCCTGCCGTTAACGCTGCTGAACCTGCTGGCGACGGCGGCGGTCATTTTGTACAACGCTCAATGAGGGGTGAATAAACCATGACGTTAAAAGAATTAGTGTATGGTGCCGGCACCCAGCTACGCAGTATCTGGATGATCGGCATGCAGGCGTTCAGCAAGCGTGAAACGCTGATGTATCCCGATGTGCCGGTCAATACGGCGCCGCGTTTTCGCGGCCGCATCGTACTGACGCGCGACCCGGACGGCGAAGAGCGCTGCGTGGCCTGTAACCTGTGCGCGGTGGCGTGCCCGGTGGCCTGCATTTCCCTGCAGAAAGCCGAGACCGCGGACGGACGCTGGTATCCGGAGTTTTTTCGCATCAACTTTTCGCGCTGCATTTTCTGCGGCCTGTGCGAAGAGGCGTGTCCGACCACGGCTATCCAACTGACCCCGGATTTTGAAATGGGTGAGTACCGGCGCCAGGATCTGGTTTATGAAAAAGAAAATCTGCTGATTTCGGGGCCGGGTAAATATCCGGAATATAATTTTTACCGCATGGCCGGTATGGCGATCGACGGGAAAGATAAGGGCGAAGCGGAAAACGAAGCCAAACCCATTGACGTCAAAGGTTTGCTGCCCTAAGGAGTTAAGCATGGAAGTCGCTTTTTATTTGTCAGGCCTGGTGGCGATACTGGCAACCCTGCGGGTTATCACCCATACCCACCCGGTGCACGCATTGCTTTACCTGATTGTCTCGCTGCTGGCTATCGCCTGCGTATTCTTTGCGCTCGGGGCCTATTTCGCCGGCGCGCTGGAAATCATCGTCTACGCCGGCGCCATCATGGTGCTGTTCGTGTTCGTGGTGATGATGCTTAACCTCGGCGCCGCCGACCAGCGGCGCGAACGCGGCTGGCTTGCCCCGTCCGCCTGGGTCGGGCCGGGCATATTGTCGTTGCTGTTGCTGGCGATCCTGATCCGGGCCATTTACGGCGTGCCCGATCACGGCATATCGGGCGAGGTGATCAGCGCCAAGGCGGTGGGCATCGCGTTGTTCGGACCTTACGTCCTGGCGGTGGAGCTGGCGTCCATGCTGCTGCTGGCCGGGCTGGTGGTGGCGTTCCATCTCGGGCGTGAAGATCGCGAGGGCGATGCGCTGCCCAAGGGACCCAAGCTGCCCGATGGCATAAAAAGAAAACCGGAGGAGCAGGCATGATCCCGTTAACGCACGGACTCATTTTGGCCGCCATTCTGTTTGTACTGGGTTTGACGGGCATGCTCATCCGCCGCAACCTGCTGTTTATGCTGCTGGGGCTGGAAATCATGATTAACGCCTCCGCCCTGGCGTTTATCGTTGCCGGCAGCTACTGGGGACAGGCCGACGGACAGGTCATGTATATCCTGGCCATTAGCCTCGGCGCCGCCGAGGCCAGCATCGGCCTGGCGCTGCTGCTGCAGCTGCATCGCCGCCGCCAATCCCTGAATATCGATAACGTCAGCGAGATGCACGGATGAACCTACTCTATTTAACTATTCTGTTTCCCCTGGTGGGGTATCTGCTGCTGGCGTTTTCACGGGGACGCTGGTCGGAAAACCTGTCGGCCCTGGTGGGCGTCGGCGCCGTCGGCCTGGCCGCGCTGACCACGGCCTGGGTAGCGGTTGATTTTCTCGGCACGCGGGAAAGCGCGGCGGCGGTATTCAACCAGCCGCTGTGGACCTGGATGACTGTGGGCAAGTTTAATATCGCCTTTACCCTGTCGCTGGACGGCCTGGCGCTGACCATGCTGTCGGTGGTGACCGGGGTCGGTTTCCTGATCCATCTGTTTGCCTCCTGGTATATGCGCGGCGAAGAAGGTTATTCGCGCTTTTTTGCCTATACCAACCTGTTTATCGCCAGCATGGTATTGCTGGTGCTGGCCGATAACCTGCTGCTGATGTATCTCGGCTGGGAAGGGGTGGGGCTGTGCAGCTACCTGCTGATTGGTTTCTATTATAAAGAATCCAAAAACGGCGCGGCGGCGATGAAAGCCTTTATCGTCACCCGCGTCGGCGACGTGCTGCTGGCGTTTGCCCTGTTTATCCTGTATTCGGAACTGGGCACGCTGAATTTCCGCGAGCTGATGGTACTGGCGCCGCAGCATCTGGCGGTGGGCTCCACGGCCATCACCTGGGCGACGCTGATGCTGCTTGGCGGCGCGGTGGGTAAATCGGCGCAGCTGCCGCTGCAAACCTGGCTGGCGGACGCCATGGCCGGCCCGACCCCGGTGTCGGCGCTGATCCACGCCGCCACCATGGTCACGGCCGGCGTATACCTGATCGCCCGTACCCACGGACTGTTCCTGATGGCGCCCGAGGTCTTGCACCTGGTGGGCATCATCGGCGCGGTTACCCTGGTGCTGGCCGGTTTCGCCGCGCTGGTCCAGACCGATATCAAGCGGGTGCTGGCCTACTCCACCATGAGCCAGATCGGCTACATGTTCCTGGCGCTGGGCGTGCAGGCTTGGGATGCGGCCATTTTCCACCTGATGACCCATGCGTTCTTCAAGGCGCTGCTGTTCCTGTCCTCCGGTTCGGTTATCCTGGCCTGCCACCACGAGCAGAATATCTTCAAGATGGGCGGGCTGCGCAAGTCCATCCCGCTGGTCTATATCTGCTTCCTGGTGGGGGGCGCGGCCCTGGCGGCGCTGCCCGTGATTACCGCCGGTTTCTACAGTAAAGACGAAATCCTGTGGGGCGCGCTGGCGAACGGCCATTTCAACCTGATGCTGGCCGGGCTGGCGGGCGCGCTGCTGACCTCCCTCTATACCTTCCGCATGATCTTTATCGTGTTCCACGGCAAGGAGCAGATCAAGGCCCATGCCGGCAAAGGCATCAGCCATCACCTGCCCCTGCTGGTGCTGCTGGTGCTGTCCACCTTTATCGGCGCGCTGATTACGCCGCCTTTGGCGGGCGTGCTGCCGGACAGCCACCTGGGTGAAGAGGGCAAGATCACCCTGGAGATTGTCTCCGGCGTGGTGGTGATCCTCGGTATTCTGCTCGCCGCCGGGCTGTATCTCGGCAAGCGCCGCTTGGTGCATGCCGTGGCCGCCAGCGCCCCGGGACGGTTCTTCACCGTCTGGTGGTTTAACGCCTGGGGCTTCGACTGGCTGTATGACAAAGTGTTTGTCAGGCCGTACCTGGGCGTTGCCCGGCTGCTGCAAAGCGATCCGCTGAACAGCCTGATGAGCGTGCCGGCGGTGCTGGCGCGCTGGGCCGGACACGGGCTGACGCTTAGCGAGAACGGCCAGTTGCGCTGGTATGCGGCATCCATGAGTCTGGGCGCCGTGATTGTGGTGGCGCTGTTGATATTCGTGTAAACGGCGGCGGCGTTAAATGACACGCGCGGGGCGGGAAGAACACCGGCATCATGTCTTCTCCCGCCAGTAGGTAAGTTTTCAGGTTTTTTTCAATTTAGGGATGCACAACGCCATGCTACTACCTTGGCTAATACTTTTCCCCTTCATTGGCGGTCTGCTGTGTTGGCAATGCGAGCGCTTCGGTACCAAGGTGCCGCGCTGGATAGCCTTGATCGCCATGGGGCTGACTCTGGCGCTCTCCCTGCAGCTGTGGCTGCAGGGCGGGTATTCACTGGTTTCGGCGCAGGGCCTGCCGCAGTGGCAATCCGAGTTTGTGCTGCCGTGGATACCGCGTTTCGGTATCTCGTTCCGCCTGGCGCTGGACGGTCTGTCCCTGCTGATGGTGGTGCTGACCGGCCTGCTGGGCGTGCTGGCCATTCTCTGTTCGTGGCGTGAAATCCAGCGCTACCAGGGCTTTTTCCATCTTAATCTGCTGTGGATCCTGGGCGGCGTCATCGGCGTGTTCCTGGCCATCGACATGTTCCTGTTTTTCTTTTTCTGGGAAATGATGTTGGTGCCGATGTACTTCCTGATTGCCCTGTGGGGCCATAAGGCCTCCGACGGCAAGACGCGCATCACCGCCGCCACCAAGTTCTTTATCTATACCCAGTCCAGCGGGCTGGTGATGCTGGTGGCGATCCTGGCGCTGGTGCTGGTGCATTATCATGCCACCGACGTCTGGACCTTCAACTACGAAGACCTGCTGCATACCCCGATGTCGTCGCTGGTGCAGTACCTGCTGATGCTGGGCTTCTTTATCGCCTTCGCGGTGAAAATGCCGGTGGTGCCGCTGCACGGCTGGCTGCCGGACGCCCATAGCCAGGCGCCTACCGCCGGTTCGGTCGACCTGGCGGGCATCCTGCTGAAAACCGCCGCCTACGGCATGCTGCGCTTTTGCCTGCCGCTGTTCCCCGAGGCGTCCCACCAGTTCGCGCCCATTGCCATGTGGCTGGGCGTGGTGGGCATTTTCTACGGCGCCTGGATGGCGTTTGCCCAGACCGATATCAAGCGCCTGATTGCCTATACCAGCGTTTCCCATATGGGGTTTGTGCTGATTGCCATCTACACCGGCAGCCAGCTGGCCTACCAGGGCGCGGTGGTGCAGATGATCGCCCACGGCCTGTCCGCCGCCGGGATGTTTATTATCTGCGGCCAGCTGTATGAACGTCTGCATACCCGCGATATGCGCCAGATGGGCGGACTATGGGGACGGATAAAATTCATTCCCGCGCTGTCGCTGTTCTTTGCGGTGGCGACGCTTGGGATGCCGGGTACCGGCAACTTTGTCGGCGAGTTCCTGATCCTGTTCGGCAGTTTCCCGGTGGTGCCGGTGATTACGGTTATTTCCACCTTCGGCCTGGTTTTTGCCTCGGTGTATTCGTTGATTATGATGCAGCGCGCTTATTACGGTCCGGCGAAATCGCAGGAACCCTTGCCGGGCATGACGATGCGCGAGCTGTTGATCATTATGCTGCTGGTGGTGCTGCTGGTGTTGCTGGGCTTCTTCCCGCAGGCGGTGCTGCAAACGTCCGACGCGGCAATGAGCAACGTTCAGCACTGGTTCTCGCTAAACGCAGCAGGATCAGCTGTTTCAACTCTAACAACAAGGCCGTAATTCGCCATGACAATAACTCCTCAACAACTGATCGCACTGTTACCGCTGTTGATCGTCGGATTGACGGTGGTGGTTGTGATGCTGTGCATTGCGTGGCGACGCAACCACTTTGTCAATGCCACCCTGACCGTTATCGGTCTGAACCTGGCTTTACTGTCGCTGTTTTTTGTCGGCCAGGCCGGCCCGATGGATGTGACGCCGCTTATCCGCGCCGACGGCTATTCGATGTTCTATACCGCGCTGGTCCTGGCGGCGAGCCTGGCCACCAGCACCTTCGCCTATCCGTGGCTTGCGGGCTACCCCGGCAACCGCGATGAGTTTTACCTGCTGGTGCTGATTGCCGCCATGGGCGGCATCCTGCTGGCCGGCGCCAATCATCTGGCCTCGATGTTCCTGGGTATCGAGCTCATTTCCCTGCCGCTGTTCGGCCTGATAGGGTATGCCTACCGGCAAAAGCGCTCGCTGGAAGCCAGCCTGAAATACACCCTGTTGTCCGCCGCCGCCTCGTCGTTCCTGCTGTTCGGTATGGCGCTGGTCTATGCCGACACCGGCGCCCTGGGTTTTGGCGCGCTGGGACAGCGTCTGGACGACGCCATGCTGCACCAGCCGCTGTTGCTGGCGGGGCTGGGCATGATGATTGTCGGCCTGGGCTTCAAGCTGTCGCTGGTGCCGTTCCACCTGTGGACGCCGGATGTGTACCAGGGCGCGCCCGCGCCGGTGTCCACCTTCCTGGCCACCGCCAGCAAGGTGGCGATTTTCGCCGTGCTGATGCGCCTGTTCCTCTATACGCCGGTGGTGAATAGCGACGCGCTGCGCCTGGCGCTGGCCATTATCGCCTTCTGCTCCATTATGTTCGGCAACCTGATGGCCATCGGCCAGACCAATATCAAGCGCCTGCTGGGGTATTCCTCCATTGCCCATCTGGGCTATCTGACGGTGGGTCTGATTGCGGTACAGGCCCATCAGCTGGCCATGGAGGCGGTGGGCGTTTACTTGGCCGGCTACCTGTTCAGCAGCCTGGGCGCCTTCGGCGTGGTCAGCCTGATGTCCAGCCCCTACAGCGGTCCGGATGCCGACTCGCTGTTCTCCTATCGCGGCCTGTTCTGGCACAAACCGATTTTATCGGCGGTAATGACGGTGATGATGCTGTCGCTGGCCGGCATCCCGATGACCCTGGGTTTTATCGGTAAATTCTATATCATGGCGGCCGGCGTCGGCGCGCACCTGTGGTGGCTGACCGGCACCGTGGTGCTCGGCAGCGCTATCGGCCTGTACTATTACCTGCGCGTGATGGTCAGCCTGTATCTCAGTCCGCCGGAAAGATTGCGCCGCGATACCCCGAGCAATTGGGCGCTCACCGCCGGCGGGGTGGTGGTGCTGATCTCCTCCGTGCTGGTGTTGCTGCTGGGTATCTTCCCGCAGCCGCTGATCTCCCTGGTGAGACTGGCGCAGCCGTTGATGTAACACGTTTTTCCCCTCCCGGTTACCGCGGCGGGAGGGCCGCGCGGGGCGGCGGTCGCCATGGCCGTTGCCCGACCCGGCCGTAAACGCGTCTGACTGAATAAACGAAATAGTTCTCGTTAAAAAATGCTTTATTGACCCCCGTCATTGTTTCTTAATGCCATTCGGTGATAATGAAAATAACTCTCATTGACGTTTGGCGTTGGCTCGATGTTCACTTCCGTTTTAAAATACCTTCTCTGCAGCGCTGTCCTGTTCCTGGGCATATCATCTGCCTGGGCGGCCGATGATTACCAGACGTGGGTCACTGATATTCAGGGACGGCTGGACACCACCGCGCGGCTGTATCAGCAGCAGCAAAACGACGCCGCGCGCCGCGAGGTGCAAATGGCCTATTTCGAGGTATTCGAAAATCTCGAGGGGCCGATCCGCATCAATATTTCCGCGCAGAAAAGCTATCAAATGGAAAGCCAGTTCGGCGAGATCCGCCGTCTGATCGGCGAGGGCAAGCCGCTGGCGGAAGTGCAGGATAAAATCAACGGCTTGAAAAATGAATTGACCGGCGTACTGCCGGCATTGTCCGGCGGCCATCAGCTGGTGGCCGCGGGCCAGCATGACGCCTATAGCAATACGCAAATCGCCCTGTACTGGCAGCAAAGTTTTAAAACCATCGACGATCTGCTGGCCGACGCCCTGACGCAATACCAGGCGGGACAATATGCCGCCGCGAGCCAGCGCGTGCAGCAGGCGCATTTTCAGGGCTATAAGAATTCGGAAATGGAAATGTCGGTGCGCAATAACCGCTCCGCCCAGCAGGCGGCCGCCATCAACCAGGAATTTATCGCCCTGATCGCCCTGGCCGCAAAACCCGATCAGATGAATGACCTGTCCTACGGCGTCACCCAGCTATTGCAGGATCTGGAAGACCTGCTGCCGGGCCTGCCCACCACCCGTCCCGACCAGCCGGTGACCGCGCCCGCAGCCAACGCCCCGGCCAGCGCCGCGGCGGGCGGCGACGCCCAGCCCGACGCCAACTGGCGGCAGGTCGGCGACGACATCAACGCCGCGGTGGCCGCCGCCATCGCCCAATATCGCGGCGGACAGGCCAAAGCCGGCATGATGGCGATACAGGACGCGTATTTCGACCGCTTCGAAGCCACCGGCATGGAGAACAAAATCGGTTCGCGCGACGCGGCGTTTAAATCGACGCTGGAAGGCTATTTCACCCGCCTGGTCAGTCTGATGAAAGCCGGCCAGCCGGTCGCCCAGATCCAGGAACAGGCCGACGCGCTCGCGCAAAATCTCACCAAAGCGGTGGAAATGCTGGGCGAGGGCGGCGAAAGCCAGTGGACATTGCTGGTGTACAGCCTGCTTATCATCGTGCGCGAAGGCATGGAGGCATTGTTGATCGTCGCCGCCATCGTGGCCTACCTGGTCAAGAATAAGCATCAGGATAAGCTGCCGCTGATCCGGCAATCGGTTTGGGTTGCCCTGCTGGCAAGCGTGGTCACCGCCGCGCTGTTCCAATGGCTGTTCGCCAACTCCGGCGCCAACCGCGAACTGCTCGAAGGCGTCACCATGATGGTCGCCGTGGTGACGCTGTTCTTTATGAGCTACTGGCTGCTGTCCAAAGTGGAGGCCCGGCACTGGCAGGCCTATCTGGAAGGCAAGCTGACGCTGTCCCTGACCACCGGCTCCCTGGCGGGCCTGTGGTTTACCAGCTTCCTGGCGGTGTATCGCGAAGGCGCGGAGACGGTACTGTTTTATTACGCCCTGGTGGGGGACGCCGGCAATATGGCCGGGCAATTCGCCATCCTGGGCGGTTTCCTGATCGGCTGCGTCATCCTGGTGATGGCGTACCTGCTGATGCGGTATACGGTGGTGAAACTGCCGCTGAAGCCGTTCTTTATGTTTACCGGTACATTTATGTATTTGATGGCCTTTGTTTTTGCCGGTAAAGGGGTACTGGAGTTAATTGAAGGTAAATTATTCGAACCCACGTTATTAAAGGGCATACCTGAAATAAGCTGGTTGGGGATTTATCCCTATCTGGAGACCCTGGCGCCTCAGGTCGTTTTAGTACTGGCCGCGCTGGTCGCCCTCTGGGTGATGCGCCGGCGCTCCGGTACCCTGATACCAAAACAAGAAACTGTGTGAGCGCACAAAGCAATTTTTTTGATGACTGAGGAATGAGAGTTGATGAAGATGAATAACAGCCTGGCGGCCGTGATGGCCGTTGCCGGTATGACCTGCGCCCCGGCCGTGTTTGCGGCCGAGCATCCGGCGGGTGAAACCGTCACCATGAATGAAATGCAGATTGCTGCGGTCTATTTACAGCCTATCGATATGGAACCGCGCGGCATGGGTTTACCCGCAGCCAAGGCCGATGTTCATCTAGAAGCCGATATCCACGCGGTAGAAGGAAACAAAAACGGTTTCGGCGCCGGCGAATGGATGCCGTACCTGACCATCAGCTACACGCTGGTCAACACCGATTCCGGCGACAAACAGGAAGGCACCTTTATGCCGATGGTCGCCAGCGACGGTCCGCATTACGGCCAGAATGTGAAAATGATGGGCGTGGGCAACTACAAAGTGACCTTCCATATCGAACCGCCGTCAAAAGCCGGCCTTCATCGCCATACCGACGCTGAAACCGGCGTGGGCCGCTGGTGGAAGCCATTCGACGTCAGCTACGATTTTAAATATATCGGCCTGAAATAAATCCGCCGCGCCACGGCTGCCTGGCGGCCGTGGCGGTATTGGCTCTTGTCGCAGCGGCCTGCCGGAGCGCTGCATGACGAAGTGTTTCCGGTTCTGAGTCGTCGTCATGAATTATTTTTTTGTTACCGCCTTGCAAGCTTTCCTGCCGGTGACACTGCTATGCGGATTAAACTGGGCTAACCGCCCCGCGCCATCGGTGCGCGCGCTGGTATGGGTCAACCTGCTGGCGCTGGCGGCCGGTACCCTGGCGGGCGTGCGCCTGCCCGGCGGCCAATCGGTGCAGCTCACGCTGGTTTTCTTGCAACTGGCGGGGCTGGTAGTGTTCCTGGCCAGCCAATTTTCCGTTTCCGCCAGGGTGGGCTACTGCTGGCAAGGCCTGCTGGTGGCCGGCGCGGCGCTGCACTGGAGCAACGATCCCAATTTAAGCGCGTTGACGCCCACGGGCGTCATCAACACCGATTTATTACTTAATCTGAGCGCGGTGGTACTGGCCGTCGCGTTACTGGCGCTGTGCGCGGTGCTGACGGCGATGCTGGTGAAGCGCCTGCCGGCGTGGCGCTGGCCGCTGCTGCTGGCGCTGGCGCTGCTGTTGTTGCTGCCGTTGTGCGGCCAGGCGACGCTACTGTTGATGAAACTGGACGTCCTCGGGCTGACCAAGCCGCGGCTGAGTTTTGTGTCCAACGTCACCAACAGCAACCCCTGGCTCAACTATATCAGCGCCTTGCTGATGGCGGCGCTGCTGGCGGGCTTTATTGCGCCGCTGCTGCGCCTGCGCGGCGGATATCGCCACCAGGTGGAGCCTATCGCGCGCCGCAAGGCCATCGCGCGCTATCGCAATGCCCGGCGTACCGCCGCAACGCTGCTGGCCGCGCTGATGGTGGTGGTGGCCGCGCAGCTGTATTGGGATTTGGTGGCCTCGCAGCCGCCGCGCCTGTCGGAAGCGGTGCCCGTGACCCTGGGCGCCGACGGCCAGGTGCATATTCCACTCGAACAGGTGCGCGACGGCAAGCTGCATCGTTTCGTTTGGGTGGCCGAGGACGGCAAGGCGGTGCGTTTCCTGGTGATTAACCGTTATCCCGATCGCCTGCGCCTCGGCGTGGTGTTCGACGCCTGCCTGCTGTGCGGCGACCAGGGGTATGTGATGGAAGGCAACCAGGTGGTGTGCGTGGCCTGCGGAGTGCATATTTTTATCCCCTCCATCGGCAAGGCTGGCGGCTGCAATCCCATACCCATCGACAACTGGCGCAACGACGACCATGAGCTGACCATCGGCAAAGCGGCGCTGGTGGCGGGGGTGAATTATTTTACCACCGTGCTCACCCTGCAGGTGACTGACCCGGTGGACGGCAGCAAACTGACCAATGTCAGCGCCTCCCATAAATACAGTTACGGCGGCAAAATGTACTTTTTTGCCAGTGAAGACACTTACAATCGTTTCCGCGCGCAGCCGGCGCAGTTCGTGCCGGCCGCCGCCGCCGGCAGCGACGAAGCGGAGGGCGAGTAGCTTATGTTGTGGCGTATGTTACGGCAGTCCTGGTGCAGGAATATCCGGCGCAAGTCCCTGGCGGTATTAACGGTGTTCCTGGCCGCCGGGTTGATTTCGGCGCTGCTGGCGGTCTCCATCGATATCGGCGACAAGATGGCGCGCGAGCTGAAATCCTATGGCGCCAATATCCTGATTGAACCGGCGGGCCAGGCGGCGCTGCCCGCGCTGTTTGGCGAGCGGGGCGCTCCCTTGTCGGGGCAGGATCTCATCGACGAGTCCGAATTGCCCAATATCAAGGATATCTTCTGGCGCAACAATATCATCGGCTTTGCCCCGCTGCTTGGCGGCGAAGTGCTGGTCAACGGCGCGCCGGTGCCGGTGCTGGGCACCTTTTTCTCGCAGCCGGTGAATGTGCCCGATGAAACGGATTTTCATACCGGGCAGCAAATCATCAGCCCTTATTGGCGGGTTACCGGTCAATATCCCCATGAACCGGTAACGCGCGAGCAGCCGCCCGAAGCGCTGGCGGGCAAGCAGCTGGCGCAGCGCCATGGCTGGCGGCCCGGCGACGTAGTGACGCTGGACGGACCGCACGGCCGGGCCAGCGTGCGCATCAGCGGCGTGCTCGCCAGCGGCGGCGATGAGGAAGGCCGTCTGGTGATGCCCCTGGCCACGGTGCAGCAACTGCTCGGCCTGCCCGGCAAAGTGCAGGCGGTACGGGTCTCGGCGCTGACGGTGCCGGAAAACGATCTTTCCCGCCGGGCCAGGGATAATCTCGACGGACTGACGGCGGAAGAATACGATCTGTGGTATTGCACCGCTTTTGTGTCGTCGATTTCCCATCAGCTGGAAGAGGCGATTTCCGGATCGGTGGTGCATCCTATCTGGCAGGTGGCGGCATCCGAAGGCGTGGTGATTGAAAAAATCCAGCTGCTGCTGGCGGTGGTCACCCTGGCGGCGCTGGCGGCATCGGCCATGGGCATCGCCTCGCTGATGACCAGCACCATTATGGAGCGCGGCCGGGAGATTGGCCTGATGAAGGCCCTCGGCGCCCGCCAGTGGCAAATTATGCTGCTGTTTTACCTGGAAGCGGTAATGAGCGGCGCCCTGGGCGGATTGCTGGGCTGCGTTGCCGGCTGGGGACTGGCGAAAGCCATCGGCCTGATGCTGTTCGGCGTGCCGCTGAGTTTTGCCTGGATTGTGGTGCCGAGCGTGCTGGTGATCGCCATCCTGATTGCCGTGATCGGCACCTGGTTCCCGGCCAGGCGCATCGCCAAACTGTATCCGGTGGAGGTGCTGTATGGCAATTAACGTCGTGGCCGCGGCGCCGGGCCGGGGCGGACGGCGCGCCAAACGTCCGTCGGGACTGATGAACAATATGTTCTGGCTGCTGGTGGTGCGGGCGCTGCGGCTGCGGCTGCAACGGGTGGCGGTGGTGTTCGCCGCCCTGACGGTGGGCGCGGCCATCGTGACCGCCATGGCCTCGGTCTATTTTGATATCAACGCCAAGATGAGCCAGGAGCTGCGCACCTTCGGCGCCAATTTTTACCTTGGTCCCGGCCATGGCAACAGCCTGCCGGCGGCCACACTGCAGCCGATTCTGGATCAGGCGCCCAAGGGGCTTATCAATGCGTCCAGCCCGTATTTGTACGGTATGGCCCGCACTGAACTGGAAAAAGTGGTGGTGATGGGCGTCTGGTTCGAGTCGCTGCAACAGCTGGTGCCCTATTGGCAGGTCAAGGGCGACTGGATTGGCGTCAGCTTTGACGACCGGCATGCGATGATCGGCGTGAAACTGGCCGATCGCCTGCACCTGAAGGCCGGCGATCGGGTAACCCTGGTTGACGGCCAGCAGCGCCAGAGCCTGATTATCAAGGGCGTGGTCGAAGCCGGTGACGCCACCGATAATATGCTGATCGTCAACCTGGAGCTGGCGCAGAAATGGCTGCATCAGCCCGGCGCCATCAGTAACGCCATGCTGAGCGTCAACAACGATATCGGCCAGGTGGACGCCTTTGCCGCCCGCTTGCAGCAGCAGTATCCCGACCTGGACGTGCGGCCGATCCTCAAGGTTTCCGCCTCCGAAGGCCAGGTGCTGGATAAGATCAAAGGGCTGATGGGACTGGTGTCGGCGGTGATCCTGATTTTGTCGTCGCTGTGCGTCAATACCACCCTGATGGCCATCGTCGGCGAGCGCTCGCGCGAGTTTGCCCTGCAAAAGGCGCTGGGCGCCAGCGCCGCGGATATCAGCCGGCAAATGCTGGCGGAAACCGGCATCATCGCCCTGGCGGCGGTGCTGGTGGGCAGCGTGTTCGGCTTTATACTGGCGCAGGTGCTGGGACATGCGGTGTTTAACGCCGCCATTGCCCTGCGCGCCCCTGTTTTTCCACTGACGCTGGCGTTATCCCTGCTGGTGGCGGCGGTGGCGGCCATCGTGCCGGTACGGCGTGCGCTGCATGTCGAACCGGCGCTGGTCCTGAAAGGAGAATAACCATGGCATCACCTATCCGGTTGATACAGCCGCAGCCCGTGGCGGAATATGTGATTGAGACCCGCGGCCTGTATAAACGCTTCGGCAAGGTCACGGCGCTGGATGATATCAACATCCGCATCCGCCGCGGGGAGTTCGTGGCCTTTATGGGCGCTTCCGGCTCCGGCAAGACCACCCTGATGAATATCCTCACTTGCCTGGATACCGTGAGCGAAGGCCAGGTGTTGCTGGACGGCGTCGACGCCGCCGCGCTGGACGAGGAGGGGCGGCGTAATTTCCGCGCCGACAAAATCGGCCTGGTATTCCAGCAATTCCACCTGATCCCGTTCCTGACCGCGCTGGAAAACGTCATGCTCGCGCAGCATTATCATAGCGTGGTGGATGAAGGCGCCGCCCGCGCCGTGCTCGACCGGGTCGGCCTGGGCGAACGCGTCGGCCATCTGCCCAGCCAGCTTTCCGGCGGGGAGCAGCAGCGCGTGTGTATCGCCCGGGCGCTGGTCAACGAGCCGCCGGTGATCTTCGCCGACGAGCCGACCGGCAACCTGGATGAGGAAAATGAACAACGGGTGCTGGACCTGCTGACCGATCTGCATCGCCAGGGCCGCACCATCGTTATGGTCACCCATAACCCCGAACTGGGCCGTTTCGCCGATCGTATCATCCGTTTGCAGCACGGTAAATTCCTGGGCGAGGAGCGAAATCATCATGAGCTGGCATCCCGTGGTTAGGTTGTTTTGCGCGCTGGCCCTGCTTGCCGCCCTGGCGGGATGTAAAGAGCAGCAGGTGGCCATCGGCGCGCCGGCGCCGAAACTGGCGGCGTTCGATCTCAACGGCCAGCCGGCGGCGCTCGATCAATGGCGCGGCAAGCCGGTGTACCTGACGTTTTGGTCCTCCGACTGCGGCGGCTGCGCGGCGGATATGAAACTGCTGCAAAAGCTCACCGACGTCTACGGCGATCGGCTGGTGGTGGTGGCGGTGAACACCGATCCGCAGCAGACCGATATCGCGCCTTTCCTGGCCGCGCTGCAGATCCATTATCCGGTGGTGCGCGATCAGCTGGGCATCACCAGGGAGCGTTACCAGGTGATCGGCACGCCGACGTCCTACCTGCTTAGCGCCGGGGGCACCGTGCTGGAGGCGCATCAGGGTTTGCAGGGCGAGCCGGCACTCGTCGCGATGTTCCAAAATGCACAACGGGATAAATCATGAAGAAGCTTATGCTGGGCATGTTATTACTCTGCGTCAGCGGTACGGCGCTGGCGGACGCCGCGGACGGGGCGCAAAAATATGCCCAGGGCTGCGCCGATTGTCATGGCCGCAAGGCCGACCGGGCGGCGTTCGGCAAAGCGCCGCCGCTGATAACCTTAAGCCGCGAACAGCTGGTAAGCGCGCTCACCGACCGCCGGGACGGCAAGATTGCCACCAGCGGCGCGGAGCAGCGGGCCAAGGCGGCGCTGAGCGATGGCGATATCCAGGGACTGGCGGATTATATCCGCTCCCTCGATCCGCAGGCATCGGCCGCGAAGCCGGCGGTAGCGAATTGATTTTAAGAATGATCTGCCCGTAATTGTTCGCCAGGACGCGCAATTTATGACTATAGTTAGAGTGACGGTCTTTCATCAGAACACGGAGAACAATTATGGTAACCCCGACAGATCCCATCCAACCGCATGAAACTCATGTTGATGATGACGTGCAGTTGCTGTCCGAGACGCTGGAGGAAGTGCTGGCCTATTCCGGCGACAAGGCGGATCAAAAATATGTTGAGCTAAAAACCCGTGCCGAAGCGGCGCTGGAAGAAGTTAAAAAACGCATCAGCCATGCGTCCGATAATTACTATTACCGGGCCAAACAGGCGGTTTACCGCGCCGATGACTATGTGCAGGAAAATCCCTGGCACGGTGTCGGTATCGGGGCGTCCGTCGGCCTGGTGTTCGGGCTCCTGCTGGCTCGTCGCTAAGGTTTCTGTGCCAAGTTATCCGGCTGGCGCGCTCACCAGCCGGCATTTTCCGCCGCCGCGCCGGCGGGAATGAACAAGTCATGCTATTTATTACGCCATTCATCATACTTAATTGCGCTAATCTTTCGTTTTTGCTTCCGTAAACCGTATAATCCATACTCTTAATTAGGTCTTGGGGTAGGGGTCTCTATGCTGACGTTACTCAACTCGGCGCTGCAACAGCATATTGATGCCGGCATCTCCGCTGGGCCCGGCCTGTATCAGATTGCGCTTCCCTGGACTCCCGGCAGCCATGTGCCGATGCTTGACTGGCTGCATGCCACCCCGCTGTATCCCCAATTCTACTGGCAGCATCGCGACGGCGCGCAGGAAGCGGCGGCAGGCGGCGGCCTGCGCATCTTCGATCGCCTGAGCAAGGCGCGGGACTTTATGGCGGCCCATAGCACGGCCTGGCCTGCGCTGCGCCTGTGGGGCATCAATGCCTTCGGCGGTGAAGACGATAACGACGCCGGCGATGATGACAACGGCGCCGGCCGCGGCGGCGAGCCGGAAAGCTGCCTGTTTTTGCCGCGCCTGACCTGGGAGCGCGACGGGTCGTCACACCGGCTGGTGCTGAACCTGGCAAGCGATGTTTCCCTGCGCGACGACGCCAGGCGGTGCCTGGCCTGGCTGCAGCAGGCCGCGCCCGCAGCACCCCTGGCGCCCTGGTCGGCGCAGCTGCGCGAAGAGGTGCACGAGCCGGAACACGCCCGTTGGCGAATGATGGTCTCCCAGGCCCTGGCCGCCTTTGGCCAGGGCGGATTAACCAAGGTGGTGTTGGCCCGCCGCACCCGGCTCGGCTTTAAAGGCCACCTCGACCCCCACGCCCTGATGGCGGCCAGCCGTCGGGTCAATCTCGATTGCTATCACTATATGCTGGCCTGGTCGGCGCAGCGGGCGTTTTTGGGCTCCAGTCCCGAGCGGCTTTACCTGCGGCGCCAGGAAATGCTGGATACCGAGGCGCTGGCCGGCACGGTGGCTACCCGGAGCCCCACGGCCAATGCCGGGCAACTGGCGCGCTGGCTGATGAACGATGATAAAAACCAGCGGGAAAACCTGCTGGTGGTCGACGATATTTGCCAGCGGCTGCAGGAGGCGGCGGTGACGCTCGACGTCATGCCGCCGGAGATCGTGCGGCTGCGCACCGTGCAGCATTTGCGCCGCGCCATTACTGCGCGCCTGGACTGCCGCGATGATGTCCGCTGTCTGGCCATGCTGCAGCCCACCGCCGCGGTGGCGGGGTTGCCGCGCGACGTCGCCCGCGCCTTTATCGCCCGCCACGAGCCGTTCGACCGGCAATGGTATGCGGGCTCGGCCGGCTATCTCTCGGACGCGCAGACGGAATTTTGCGTGACCCTGCGCTGCGCGCTGATGGAGCGGGAGTCGCTCTGGCTTTATGCCG
Organism: Sodalis sp. C49; assembly: GCF_046352915.1. Classification (NCBI taxonomy): domain Bacteria; kingdom Pseudomonadati; phylum Pseudomonadota; class Gammaproteobacteria; order Enterobacterales; family Bruguierivoracaceae; genus Sodalis; species Sodalis sp. C49. The sequence goes on from NZ_CP163303.1 coordinate 5,366,487, forward strand.
GGGCAGGCATTGTCGAGGGATCGGATGCGGATCGGGAATGGCAGGAAGTGAACAACAAGGCCGCCGGGCTCAGGACCCTGTTTACCGGCGACCAAGCCGTCGCGCCGAATTAAGGGAATCCGGTTCTATATCAACATCCCGCGGCTGAAACAAAATATAATGCCGGAGCCGTTATTGATCGGCATCCGCGCCGCCGGGGTTATCCGCCGATCACGCATGGGTTCAGACGCGCACTGACAGAAGGTTCCATGACTACATCCGTTTTGCCAGACATGTCTTCACAATTTAACCGGCGCTGGGCCAGGGTGCTGCTGGAAACCCTCACCCGCCATGGGGTAGGGCATATCTGTATCGCGCCCGGCTCACGCTCCACCCCCCTGACCCTGGCGGCGGCGGAACATCCGTCCATCCTGTGCCATACCCATTTCGACGAGCGCGGGCTGGGGCATCTGGCCCTCGGCCTGGCCAAGGCGGCGCGCGGGCCGGTGGCGGTGATCGTTACGTCCGGCACCGCGGCGGCCAATCTGTACCCGGCGGTGATCGAAGCCAGCCTGACCGGGGAAAAGCTGATTATGCTGACCGCCGATCGGCCGCCGGAGCTTATCGACTGCGGCGCCAACCAGGCTATCCGCCAGCCGGGACTGTTTGCCGGTTTTGCCGTCCAGCGCGTGGATCTGCCGCGCCCGACGCCGGATATCCCTGCGCGCTGGCTGGTTTCCACCCTGGATCGGGCGCTGGCGGACCCGGCGCCGGGCGCGGTGCATATTAACTGCCCGTTCGCTGAACCGCTCTATGGCCCAGACGAAAACGGCGACGACGCCTGGTCGCGCGCGCTCGGCGACTGGTGGCAGGACGCCGGCCCCTGGCTGGCGCTTCCGCTGCCCGTCGCGCCCGCCGCCGCGCCGGACTGGGCGCAGTGGCGCACGCGTAAAGGGGTGGTGATTGCCGGGCGCATCCCCTGCGAACAGGGAGCGCGCCTGGCGGCATGGGCGGCCGCGCTCGGCTGGCCGCTGATTGGCGATGTGCTGTCGCAGACCGGCCAGCCGCTGCCTTATGCCGATCTCTGGCTGGCCCATCCCGAGGCGCGTCGGGTGCTGGATCAGGCTGAGCTGGTGATCCAGTTCGGCGGCAGCCTGACCGGTAAACGGCTGCTGCAATGGCAGGAGCAGTGCCGCCCGGCGGAGTACTGGCTGGTCGACCCGCTGCCGGGCCGCCTCGATCCGGCCCATCACCGGGGGCGGCGCATCAGTGCGCCCATCGGCGCGTGGCTTGGCGATCATCCCGCGCGCACGCAGGCTCCCTGGGCCCCTGAACTGGCCGGATTCGCCGCGCTGGCGCGGGATCGCATCCGGGCGGTGCTTGCCGACGGCCTGGGCGAAGCCCAGCTGGCCTGCCATCTTAACGATCTGCTGCCCGCGGGCGGCGCGCTGTTCCTGGGCAACAGCCTGACGATACGGCTGGTGGATGCGCTGGCCCAACTGCCGGCGGGTTACCCGGTATATGGTAACCGCGGAGCCAGCGGCATCGACGGCCTGCTGGCCACCGCCGCCGGCGTACAGCGCGCCGGCGACCGGCCGCTGCTTGCGCTGGTGGGCGATCTATCGGCGCTTTACGACCTGAATGCCCTGGCGCTGTTTCGTCATACCACGGCGCCGGTGGTGATCGTGGTCATCAATAATAACGGCGGCCAGATTTTTTCGTTATTGCCGACGCCGGAAGCGGTGCGCGAGCGTTTTTACGTGATGCCGCAGCAGGTGGAGTTTCGCCACGCGGCGGCGCTGTTCGGGCTGGATTACCTGCGGCCCGGGAACGCCGCTGAACTGCGCGACTGCGTTCAGCGCGCCTGGCGCCGGCCTGGGGGCGGGGCGGCCACGCTGCTGGAGCTGGCGGTGCCGCCCCGGGAGGGCGCGGATGTTTTTCGCCAATTGGTGGCCGGGATGGCCAGGCCATGAACCGCCATGCTCCGCTGCCGCCTGCGGCAATCGGCATTCCCGTCGGGCCGGGGAAGGGCGCCGGCTGGACGGTAAGCCGCCTGCGCCGGGGCGATCCCGGCCGGCCGTGGCTGGTCTGGCTGCACGGCCTGCTGGGCAGCGGCGACGACTGGTCGCCGGTACTGCCTTATTTCAGCGACTGGTCCCTGGCAACGCTCAACCTGCCGGGGCATGGGCCCGATGCGGGCGCTGCCCGTGCGCCGGCGTGTGCGCTTCACCGCGAGCAGGCGGCTGATGGCGGCGCCCCGCGACAGACGGCCGGGCTGGACTTTGCCGCGATGTCCGCCGGGCTTGCGCATACGCTGGCCGCGCTGGGCATCACCCGCTATATTCTTATCGGTTATTCCCTGGGCGGGCGCATTGCGCTCTACCATGCCTGCCGGGGACGGTGTGGCGCGGGTAATATCCCCGGCGCCGCCGGCGCGAACGGTCAAGAGGGGCTGTGCGGACTGTTTGTCGAAGGCGCCCATCCCGGCCTGGCGCACCGGCGGGAGCGCGCGGATCGTCTGCGCCACGACGGCCTGTGGGCACGGCGCTTCAGCCGGCAGCCGATAACCGCGGTACTGGCCGACTGGTACCGCCAGCCGGTGTTCGGCGATTTGTCCGACGACGCGCGCCGGCAGCTGGTCGCGCTGCGCGCCGCCAATGACGGCGCGGCTGTCGCGGCCATGCTCCTGGCCACCTCGCTGGCGCGGCAGCCCGATCTGGCGGCGCGGTTGCGCGCGCTGGACCTGCCGTTCGGTTACCTGTGCGGCGAACACGACGGCAAATTTACCGCCCTGGCCCGTGGGGCGGCATTGCCCCTGGTCCCGGTGCCCGGCGCCGGCCACAATGCCCACCGGGCCAACCCGCCGGCTTTTGCCGGCCAACTGCTCACCCTGCTAGCTCCGTTTCATTAAAGGAATGTTTTATGCTTAAACCCAGCGAAGACCAGTGGTACGCCCCTATCGATTGGCGCGATTGCAGCGGCGATTTCGAGGATATCCGCTATCATAAGTCCGCCGACGGCATCGCCCGGATTACCATCAACCGGCCCCAGGTACGTAATGCGTTCCGGCCGCTGACGGTCAAAGAAATGATCCAGGCCATGGCCGACGCCCGTTACGACGAAGGCATCGGCGTGATTATTCTTACCGGCGAAGGAGATAAGGCGTTCTGTTCCGGCGGCGACCAGAAGGTGCGCGGCGACTACGGCGGTTATAAGGACGACAGCGGCGTGCATCATCTTAACGTGCTGGACTTCCAGCGCCAGATCCGCACCTGCCCGAAACCGGTGGTGGCGATGGTGGCGGGTTTCGCCATCGGCGGCGGCCATGTGCTGCACATGATGTGCGACCTGACCCTGGCGGCGGACAATGCGGTATTCGGCCAGACCGGGCCTAAAGTCGGCTCCTTCGACGGCGGCTGGGGCGCGGCCTATATGGCGCGCATCGTCGGCCAGAAAAAAGCCCGGGAAATCTGGTTCCTTTGCCGGCAGTACGATGCGCGGCAGGCGCTGGACATGGGGCTGGTCAATACCGTTGTGCCGCTGGCCGACCTGGAGAAGGAAACCGTACGCTGGTGCCGGGAAATGCTGCAGAACAGTCCGATGGCGCTGCGCTGCCTGAAGGCCGCGCTGAATGCGGACTGTGACGGCCAGGCGGGGCTGCAGGAGCTGGCGGGCAACGCCACCATGCTGTTTTACATGACGGAGGAAGGGCAGGAAGGGCGCAATGCGTTCGTTGAGAAACGCCAGCCCGACTTCAGCAAATTCAAGCGGAACCCCTGATGCGCAGCGCAACGATCTACCGCTACAGCCTGCCGATGGAAGCCGGCGTGGTGCTGCGCAACCAGCGCCTGAAAAGCCGTGACGGCCTGGTGGTGCGGCTGGAGTGCGACGGCCGTGATGGCCTGGGGGAAATCGCGCCGCTGCCCGGCTTCAGCCGCGAAACGCTGATCGAGGCGGAGGCGTCGGCGCTGGAGCTGCTGCGGCGCTGGGTCGACGGCGAGGACGCGGCGGCGGACGGCGGCGGTCTGGCGTTGGCTTCCGGCCCCGCGGCGCCGTCGGTGGCGTTCGGCATCAGCATGGCCCTGGCCGAGCTGGCGGGTGAACTGCCCGACGCGGCGCCTTATCAGACCGTGCCGCTGTGCACCGGCGATCCCGATAGGCTGATACCGATGCTCGCGGCGTTGCCCGGCAGGAAGATTGCCAAGATCAAGGTCGGCATGTATGAAGCGATCCGCGACGCCGTCATGGTCAACCTGCTGCTGGAAGCGGTGCCGGATCTGCATGTGCGGCTGGACGCCAACCGCAGCTGGACCCCGGCCAAGGCCGCCGGCTTTGCCCGCTATCTTGACCCCTCCCTTATCGCGCGTATCGATTTTCTGGAAGAACCCTGCGCCACGCCGGCGCAATCGCTGGCCTTTGCCCGCGATACCGGCATCGCGATTGCCTGGGATGAAAGCCTGCGCGAGCCGGATTTTCAACTCCGCGCCCAGCAGGGCGTGGCGGCGGCGGTCATCAAACCCACGCTCACCGGCAGCCTGGCGCGCTGTCGCGCGCTGGTTGCCCAGGCGCACCGGGAGGGACTGACGGCGGTTATCAGTTCGGCCATCGAGTCCAGCCTGGGCCTGACGCAGCTTTCGCGCCTCGCCGCCTGGCTGACGCCGGGTATCCAGCCCGGCCTGGATACCCTTACGCTGATGCGTTCGCAGCTGATCCGTCCCTGGTCCGGCAGCCCGCTGCCGTTATGCACCGCCGGGCAACTCTCTCAAACACGACTGGAGCCGACGGCCCGCCGCCTTTAAGGCAATCTCCGGACCGGCTTACTATGAAGATGCAATCATGATGACTTTCGCTACCTGGCCCTGGCACCATTGGGCGCAGCAGACGCCGCACAGTATTGCGCTGCGCGCCGACGACGCCGACTGGAGCTGGCGCAACCTGGTGATGCGCGTCGACCAGCTGGCCGCCGCCTGGCAGCGGGCGGGCGTCACGGTGGGCTGCGGAGTGGCGTTGCGCGGTAAAAACAGCCTGGATCTGCTGCTGGCGTATCTGGCCGCGCTGCAATGCGGCGCGCGGGTTCTTCCCCTGAATCCCCTGTTGCCGGCCGAACTGCTGGCGCAGCGCCTGCCGACGCTGAATATGGATTTCGGCTGGTGCGCGCGCGGCCTGCCCTGGCCCGGGACCATCGCGCCGTTAACGATAATCGACGCCGACTCCGCCGCCGCCGCCGCGCCGCTGGTGTCCTGGCAGGTTAACCGGCTGGCGACCCTGACGCTGACTTCCGGTTCCAGCGGCCTGCCCAAGGCGGCGGCCCATACCTACGCCGCGCACTTGGCCAGCGCCCGGGGCGTCACGCGGCTGATGGCTTTCCAGAACCGCCATCGCTGGCTGTTGTCGCTGCCGCTGTGCCATGTTTCCGGGCAAGGCATCGTCTGGCGCTGGCTGGCGGTGGGCGCCACGCTGGCGCTGGCCCGGGACCAGACGCTGGAACGGGCGCTGGCCGGATGCACCCACGCCTCGCTGGTGCCGACGCAGCTGTGGCGTCTGCTGCAGGGTGACCCCGCGCGGCTTAGCCTGCAGGATGTGCTGCTGGGCGGCGCGATGATCCCCCTTGACCTGACCCGCCGGGCGGAAGCGCTCGGCGTGCGCTGCTGGTGCGGCTACGGCCTGACGGAGTTTGCCTCCACCGTCTGCGCCAAGCGCGCCGATGCCTCGGGCGGCGTCGGTTCGCCCCTGGACGGCCGCGAACTGCGGCTGGTGGACGGTGAAGTGTGGCTGCGCGGCAGCAGCATGGCCGCGGGTTACTGGCAGCAGGGCCGGTTGCTGAAGCTGGCCGATGACGACGGTTGGTTTCATACCCGCGACGGCGGCCGGTTTGTCGACGGCGAACTGCATATCAGCGGCCGGCTGGATAATGTCTTTTTTTGCGGCGGCGAAGGGGTGCAGCCGGAGGATATCGAACGCATCCTGGCCGCCCATCCCGCCGTGCGCCAGTCGTTTGTGGTGCCGGTGGACGACGGGGAGTACGGCCAGCGGCCGGTGGCCGTGCTGGAGGCCGATGCGCCTTTTCCCGAGCTGCGCGCCTGGCTGGAGCCGCAGCTGGCGCCGTGGCAGCGCCCGATCGCCTATCTTGCCCTGCGCCAGGTGCTGCCGGACAAGCTGGACGCCGGCGGCATAAAAATCCCGCGCAGCCAGCTTACCCGGCTGGCGCAGGCGCAATTCGCGTTAAATCCCTAAAGAAAGGTTGTGTTTGTCGGTCCGGCTTTCTAAAGTGGCGGTATAAAGATGAGAGGAGAGAAGCATGCTTAGGGTAGAAATGCTGTGCACCGGCGACGAAGTGCTGCATGGACAGATTCTCGATACCAATGCGGCCTGGCTGGCGAACTATTTGTTTGAGCAGGGGCTGCCGATGAGCGCGCGCATGACCGTAGGCGACAACCTCTCCGCCTTGGTGGCGGCGCTGACCGAGCGCAGCCTGCGCGCCGATATCATGATCGTCAACGGCGGCCTGGGGCCGACCAGCGACGATCTCAGCGCGCTGGCCGCCGCCACCGCCACCGGCGAGGAACTGATCGAACATCCCGAATGGCTGGCGAAAATCGAAGCCTTTTTCGCCGAACGCGGCCGGGTGATGGCGCCGAGCAACCGCAAGCAGGCGCAAATTCCCGCCAATGCCGAGATGATCGATAATCCGGTGGGCACCGCCTGCGGTTTTGCCCTGCAGCTTAACCGCTGCCTGATGTTTTTTACTCCCGGCGTGCCGTCGGAGTTCAAGGTGATGGTCGAGCAGCAAATCGTGCCGCGCCTGCGCGAACGTTTCGATCTGCCGGATCCGCCGCTGTGCCTGCGTCTCACCACCTTCGGCCGTGCGGAAAGCGAGCTGGCGAGCCAGCTTGACGACATGACGCTGCCGGAAGAGGTGGTGCTGGGCTACCGATCCTCAATGCCGATTATCGAATTAAAACTGACCGGCCCGGCCCATGAGCGCGACGCCATGGAACTGGCCTGGCAAAAAGTGCGCGCGGTGGCCGGTGAAAGCGCTATTTTTGAAGGTACCGACGATCTGCCGACCCAGCTGGCGCAACGTCTGCATCAGCGTCCGCTGACCCTGGCCATCGGCGAACGTTTTACCGCCGGACTGCTGACCTGGCAATGCCAGAGCGCGGGCATGCCGGTAAAGGGCGGCGAATGGCTGGAGGCCCCCGGCCCTGAGATCGCCGGTACTGCCGATGGCGACACCTTCTCCGGGCACCTAAGCGCGGCGGATGCCTCCCCGGCCCACGACGCCCAGTCGCCTTTGCGAAAGCTGGCCCGGCAGGCGCAAGGGCTGGCGGCGCGTCACGGCACGCAGCTTGCGCTGGTGGTCGGCGATATGGCGCAGGACAGCCTGAGCCTGGCGCTGCACACGCCGGACGGCGATTACGCCCAAACGGTGGTGTTCGCCGTCAGCATACAGCGCCACGGCCTGAAAACCCGCCAGGAAATGGTGTCGCTGATGGCGCTGAATATGCTCAGACGTTGGCTGAACGGCTGGCCGGTCTACGGCGAGCACGGCTGGATACGCATCGCCGCAACCCTGGCGTAAGCGCCGCGGGCGGTAATCGGCATCACGGTGGGCCTCCGGTCTGGCGTTAACGTCGGACCAGGCACACCCCGGCTGCTCTCCCCCGTCAAGGCGTGGCTGTAATCACGGTTGCGCAGGCGATGCGCACAGCCGCCCAACGAGGTAATCGACGAAGCAACGCACCCGGGCCGGTGTGTGCGCTCCGCCCACGAATACCGCATGCACCTCTTCACCATCGCCGGGATTGAACGCGTCGAGGATAGGCACGAGCCTGCCTGCCTGGATGGCGTCTGCCACCGTCTCGGCGCAAACACGCGCGATCCCGATCCCTTCGAGGGCCAGTTGGCCTTCCGTATCGCCATTATTCGTTTCCACGCAGCCCGTGATCGGCAATGAATAATCGCGGCCGTCTTTGCGAAACGGCCACGTTGGCGCGGCGCGTTTGAAGTTGAAGCCAATACAATCGTGATGGTAGAGATCCTCCGGAACCGCCGGCGTGCCGCGACGTGCGAGATAGTCCGGAGACGCCACGATGACCTTATGGGTGACGCCAAGCCGGCGGGCGGTAAGCAGTCCGTCGGGCAGCGGCCCCAGCCGCACTGCAACGTCCGCTTGGCCCGCGGCGATGTCCACGACGGCGTCGGTGGCAATGATTTCCAGCAGGATGCCGGGGTATTGCTGCATGAACGCGCGAAGAAGCGGTACGACGAACATTTTTCCATACTGCAGCGACAGACAAATCCGCAGACGCCCCCTGGGGGAACTCTGATTCGCAATGGACTGCTCGGTTTCCTTCAGATCCGCGATGATGCGCCGGGCAGACGCCAGATAAGTCATGCCCTCGGGCGTGAGTATCAGCGAGCGCGTGGTTCGCAGCAGCAGGCGAACGCCAAGCCGTGCTTCGATGCGGTCGATGACCCGCGCGATTGAAGACGGCGCCACCTTCAGCCGGCGTCCCGCCGCCGAAAAACCGCCTTCCTCCGCGACGAGCACGAAGATTTCCAGATCGCCGGCCAGGGCCATAAATACCACCTGTGCGTTTTACGCAAAAGAATTGAGCAAATTAATAGCATAGACGTCCGCATGGCGTGAGTCTATCTTTGCATAAGGGAGTGCAATGCCTTTTAACCGTGGCCGCTGCGGTTGAAGCTCAACGCTATCCCCATCTCTGTGCAATCTACGGCACCCATGAGGAGAGGACTATGGTTTCACCTTACCAGATACATATTCCTGACCAGCGGCTCGCCGCGATCAGGGCGAAAGTCGAAGGTTATGACTGGCATTTGCTGGCGGATGCGGGCGGTTGGTCGGCGGGCGTCGGCATCGGCGACCTCAAACGGCTCGTCGCCTACTGGCGGGACAGCTATCAGTGGCGCGAGGTGGAGCGGCGCATCAACCAGCTCCCCAATTTCACGACGGTTGTCGAAGGCGAGCATATCCATTTCGTCCATGTGAAGGGAGACGGGTCCAAGCCCCCCGTACTCCTCCTGCACGGCTGGCCGGGCTCGTATCTGGAGTTCGAGCGGCTGCTGGCGCCGCTTGCCGCCGATGGGCACGATGTCATCGTTCCCTCGCTCCCAGGCTTTGCCTTCTCGAACCCCATCACCGGCGTTATCGGGCCGCGCCGGTCGGCCGAGCTTATGCACGGGCTGATGACGCGCTTGTTCGGCCAGGCGCGCTACTTCGTCCAAGGGGGCGATTGGGGGGCGCATATCGCCAGCTGGCTGGCTCACGTGCGGCCGGACGCGCTGCTCGGTTTCCATATCAATATGGTGAGCATCTTCGCCGGGGATAGCGTTCCCACCACGCCGGAGGAAAAGGATCTGTTCTCCCGCCGCGCCGCGATCCTCGATTGGGAGACGGGCTATAATCACGAGCAGGAGACGCGCCCGCAGACACTGGGCGTCGCGCTGGCCGACAGCCCGGTCGGCGCGGCCGGCTGGATACTCGAAAAATTCGGTAAATGGTCGGATCTGCCGACGACGGCCGACGGCGGTCCGGACATCTGGAGCACATACTCGGAAGAGGAGTTGCTCACCAATATCATGCTGTATATCGCGACGCCGGCGGCGGTCACGGCAATGTGGATTTACCATGGCAAGCGCCTGGAAGGCGCGGATCGGTTCCCGGCCGGAACCCGCGTCCAGGCGCCGATGGGCGTCGCGGCGTTTCCCGATCCCGTCTTTCTGCCGACGCCACGCTCGTTTGCCGAAAAGACCTACAATATCGTGCATTGGACGGACATGGAGAGGGGCGGCCATTTCGCCGCGCTGGAACAGCCGGATCTGATGTTGGCGGACCTGCGCGCGTTCATCGCCACGGTGTTGGCCGCGCGCTGATAAGGCGCGGCGGCTTCGTCTCCGGGGTGCCGCAGCGCCTTTACGTCCCAGGGCTTCAATGCCAGCGCCGGCAACGGCCCTGTTTTAACGCGACTGAGTATCCCCGGCGGGGCGAAGCGGGGCGGCAAAATCCTCCGCATCCACATCATAACCCGACGGTTCCCAGCGAATCGTCAACAGCGCCGCCAGTCCGGCCAGCGGCGCGATGGCAATCACCCAGAACACGCCGGTATTCAGCAATGCCGCCAAGACCGGAAACAGGAACAGCGAAACGGTGGAGCTGGCGCGCATCAGCGTCTGGTTAAATCCTACCCCAACGCCGCGCAGCGAGGTCGGATAACTTAACGACGCGAAGGTCATGCTGTGCGAACCGGGGCCGATGCCCTGACCGAATAAAAACAGCGCCAGCATGGCGATAGCCAGTCCCGCGTGCAGCCCGTCGGCCGGCCGGCCGATCAGCGCCAGGCCGATAAGCGCCGCCAGCTGGAAGGCATACCCCAGCACCGTCATGTTCCAGGCGCCGAAACGCGGCACCCAGCGCACCGCTATCAGCCCGCCGACAAACGCAAACAGCAGGTTCAGCGCCAGCGACGCCAGAATCGTGGTCAGCATGGACTGCGCCAGGAAACTGCTGATGATCACCGGCAGGCCGAACGCCACGGCGTTATAGGCAAAAGACGAGGCCACGGCGATAATGGTCGCCAGCACGGTGCGCTTAAGGTAAATGCCTTTGAGCAGTTCGCCGTAATTGCGAAAACGCGCGCGGCGCGCGGGTACGGCGGCCGGGCCTTTGCCGGCGTCCGCCGCCACCCGGGCGTTAATGCCGTAGGAGCGCCTGAGGATGCGCGCCGCGCCGGCCAGATCGCCCTGATTGGCCGCCCATACCGGCGACTCGCTCATATATTTGCTGCGAATGGCGATGATAAACAGCGCCGGCACGGCGCCGAAACCCAATATCAGGCGCCATAGCCAATCGGTATACCCCGCGGGCAGTACGCCGTAAAGCAGCAGCACCAGCAGGTACGACACGCTGATGGCGGCATACCAGGTGGGGCACCACATGGCGATGCTGGCCGCCTTGTTGCCCCGTCCCTGCAAACGGGAAAACTCCGCCAGGAAGGCCATGGCCACCGGCAAATCAATGCCGACCCCCAGCCCCATCACAAACCGCGCCCCGGCCAGCACCCACTCGTTGGGCGCAAAGGCGCAGGCCAGCGCGGCGATGACAAAAAAGAACATATCCGCCATAAACACCCGGTAGCGGCCGATTTTATCGGTCAGGTAACCGCCGAAAAACGCGCCGACGATAGCGCCGAAGGTGATTGCCGAGGCCACCATGCCGGTGCCGGCCGGCGTCAGGTTAAACTCGCGGGTAATATCCTTGACCCCAAAGGCCAGCGCCCCCAGATCGTAGGCGTCGAGGAACACGCCGCCCAGCGCTATGCCGATGATGATGCCGGCATGATTGCGTTTTTGCGTACCGGCGTTGACCAGCTGGGAGATATCAGCGGCGCTCTTGATAAATACCGGATCGCCTTCGGGCGCCATATCGGCGTCCAGCGTCGCGGTGTGGGCGGTACTCAGGAGTAGAGACATAGCGTGCTTATTGATTAAATCGAAAAGGTAAGGCGCAGCATACCCAGCGGCCGGCCCCAGGGAAAGGCCGAAAAGTTATAACTTAATACAAAATAATAGGTTGCACGCTGCTGGTGCAACCCGCGGCGGCATTACAGCTCCAGTTCGATATCCGCCACGGGCAGGCAGCAGCAGGGCAGGATCTCGCCGGGCCGGATAAACGCCAGCGGAGCATGCTGATATTGTACCTGCCCCTGCGCCAGGCGCAGGCGACAGGCGCCGCAATAACCCGAGCGGCACTGGGATTCCACCGGTACCTGGTGCGCTTCCAGCGCGTCCAGCAGCGAGCCGTGGCGGCTCTCGCAGGCCAGGCGCGTCCCATCGCGGCGCAGCGTGATCATAGGCAGGGGCAGGGACACGGCGGCTTACAGCTGAAAGTCGCTAAGGTCGTCGGCGTTGACCTCGGAGTCAATCTGGCCGACAAGATAGGAGCTCACCTCCACCTCCTGCGGCGCCACCTGTACGTTATCGGACACCAGCCAGGTATTGATCCAGGGGATGGGATTGGAGCGGGTGGCGAACGGCAGTTCCAGGCCCACCGCCTGCATGCGGATATTGGTAATATAATCCACATACTGGCACAGGATATCCTTGTTCAGCCCGATCATCGAGCCGTCGCGGAACAGATAGCTGGCCCACTCCTTTTCCTGCTCCGCCGCCAGCACAAACAGGTCGTAGCATGCCTGCTGGCATTCTTTGGCGATCTCGGCCATTTCCGGGTCATCCTCGCCGGAACGCAGCAGGTTCAGCATATGCTGGGTGCCGGTCAGGTGCAGGGCCTCGTCGCGGGCGATCAGGCGGATAATCTTGGCGTTGCCTTCCATCAGCTCGCGCTCGGCGAACGCAAAGGAGCAGGCGAAGCTGACGTAAAAACGCACCGCCTCCAGGGCATTGACGCTCATCAGGCACAGATACAGCTTTTTCTTCAGCTCGCGCAGGTTAACCGTCACTTCCCGGCCGTTCACCTGATGGGCGCCGACGCCCAGCAGATGGTAATAGCCGGTCAGCTCGATCAGATCGTCGTAGTACCCCGAAATATCCTTGGCCCGCTTGAGGATCTCCTCGTTGGTGACGATATCGTCGAACACCAGCGACGGATCGTTGACGATATTGCGGATGATATGGGTATAGGACCGGGAATGGATGGTTTCCGAAAAGGCCCAGGTTTCCACCCAGGTCTCCAGCTCGGGAATGGAGATCAGCGGCAGCAGCGCCACGTTGGGGCTGCGTCCCTGGATGGAGTCGAGCAGGGTCTGGTATTTCAGGTTGCTGAGGAAAATATGCTTTTCATGCTCCGGCAGCGCCTGGAAATCGATACGATCGCGCGATACGTCCACTTCTTCCGGCCGCCAGAAGAAGGAGAGCTGTTTTTCAATCAGCTTTTCGAAAATATCGTATTTTTGCTGGTCGTAACGCGCCACGTTAACGTTCTGGCCGAAGAACATCGGCTCGAGCAGCTGGTTGTTTTTATGCTGTGAAAAGGTGGTATAGGCCATGGTCACTCCTGTTACCCACGGACGGCGCCAGCGCCGCCCGCGGCCGGTGTTAAATCTTACAGGCGCCGCTTTCGCAATCGTCGGTCTCGGCGGCGGCCTGCATATCTTCCTGCGCATCTTCGGCGCCATCGCGGGTATTTTGATAATACAGCGTCTTGACGCCGAACTTATACGCGGTCAGCAAATCTTTCAGCAACTGCTTCATCGGCACTTTACCCGCCGGGAAACGGGACGGATCGTAGTTGGTATTGGCCGAAATCGCCTGGTCGACAAACTTCTGCATGACGCCCACCAGATGCAGGTAACCGTCGTTGTTAGGCATTTCCCATAACAGTTCATAGGCGTCCTTCAGCCGGTTGGACTCCGGCACCACCTGGCGCAGGATGCCGTCCTTGGAGGCCTTGATGCTGACATAACCGCGCGGCGGCTCAATGCCGTTGGTGGCGTTGGAAATCTGCGACGACGTCTCGGAGGGCATCAGCGCCGAGAGGGTGGAGTTGCGCAGGCCGTGCCGCTGAATATCGGCGCGCAGGGTTTCCCAGTCATAATGCAGCGGCTCGCTGCAAATGGCGTCGAGATCCTTTTTATAGGTATCGATGGGCAGGATGCCCTGGGCGTAGGTGGTTTCGTTAAACCACGGACAGGCGCCGCGCTCCTGCGCCAGCTCGTTGGATGCCTTCAGCAGGTAATACTGGATGGCTTCGAACGTACGGTGCGTCAGGTTATTGGCGCTGCCGTCGGAATAGCGCACGCCGTTTTTCGCCAGGTAATAGGCGTAGTTGATCACGCCCACGCCCAGCGTGCGCCGGCCCATGGCGCCGCGCTGCGCGGCCGGGATCGGATAGTCCTGGTAATCGAGCAGGGCGTCGAGCGCGCGCACCGCAAGCGTCGCCAGCTCTTTCAGGTCATCCAGGCTGTCCAGGGCGCCCAGGTTAAACGCCGACAGGGTGCACAGCGCGATTTCCCCGCTTTCGTCGTTAACGTCTTCCAGCGGTTTGGTCGGCAGGGCGATTTCCAGGCACAGGTTGGACTGGCGGATCGGCGCCACGGACGCGTCGAACGGGCTGTGGGTATTACAATGGTCCACGTGCTGGATATAGATGCGGCCGGTGGAGGCGCGTTCCTGCATCATCAACGAGAACAGATCCACCGCCTTGACGCGCTGCTTGCGGATACTGTCGTCCTGCTCATACCGGGTATACAGCCGTTCAAACTCTTCCTGGTCGGCAAAAAAGGCGTCATACAACCCCGGCACGTCGGACGGGCTGAACAGAGTGATGTCCTCGCCCTTGACCAGGCGCTGGTACATCAGCTTGTTAATCTGTACGCCGTAGTCCATATGGCGCACGCGGTTGCCTTCCACCCCGCGGTTGTTTTTCAATACCAGCAGGCTTTCCACCTCAAGATGCCACATCGGGTAAAACAAGGTGGCCGCGCCGCCGCGCACGCCGCCCTGGGAACAGGACTTCACCGCGGTCTGGAAGTGTTTATAAAACGGCACGCAGCCGGTATGGAAGGCTTCGCCGCCGCGGATCGGGCTGCCCAGCGCCCGGATGCGGCCCGCGTTGATGCCGATGCCGGCGCGCTGCGAGACATATTTGACGATGGCGCTGGAGGTGGCGTTGATGGAATCCAGGCTGTCGCCGCACTCAATCAGCACGCAGGAGCTGAACTGGCGGGTCGGGGTGCGCACGCCGGACATGATGGGCGTCGGCAGCGAGATCTTAAAGGTGGAAATGGCGTCGTAAAAACGTTTCACATAGTCCAGGCGGGTGGCGCGGTCATAACCCGAGAACAGGCAGGCCGCCACCAGGATATACAGGAACTGCGCGCTTTCGTAGATCTGGCCGCTGACCCGGTTTTGCACCAGGTATTTGCCTTCCAGCTGTTTCACCGCCGCATAGGAAAAATTCATATCGCGCCAGTGGTCGATAAAGCCGTCCATCAGGGCAAACTCTTCGGCGCTGTAGTCTTCCAGCAGATGGCGGTCGTATTTGCCCATTTCCACCAGCCGGGTGACGTGATCGTACAGCTTCGGCGGCTCAAACTGGCCGTAGGCTTTTTTACGCAGGTGGAATACCGCCAGGCGGGCGGCCAGGTACTGATAATCCGGGGCATCGCGGGAAATGAGATCCGCCGCCGCCTTGATAATGGTTTCATGGATATCGGCGGTTTTGATGCCGTCGTAAAACTGGATATGGGAGCGGAGCTCGACCTGGGAAACCGAGACGTTTTCCAGGCCTTCCGCCGCCCAGTCGATCACGCGGTGGATCTTGTCGAGGTTGATTTTTTCTTTACTGCCGTCGCGTTTTGTAACAAGCAGACTCTGGTTCATAAGCCGCAATACCTGTCTGAGTGACCCCGGGCTTTATGCTCGCGCATAAGAAAAATAGTGTCTCCCGTTGCGGTAAAACACTATATATAGGGTTTTTTCGTTAATTTGATAACAAGATAGTGACAAACCGCAGCCAATGCAAGGGACTAAAACGCCCGATTTTGTGGATAACTTGGGGGTGAAATGTTAACGGATTCTTTAAAGCGCTATTTCACCGGCGCTTAGCGCATGTCAATGGCCGGCGAAAAAAATTCGAAAAGGGATTATTTGGTGTTTTATTAAACTAGGGGTAACGATTTTCGCTACCCCTGTCGGTCAAGACGCGTGGCGCGTATGCAGCATATAGTTAACGTCGACATTGCCGCCGAGGGTAAAACGATCGCGCAGCGGATTATAATGCAGTCCGATGATATGGCGCTCGCGCAGGGGAGTGCTTTCCAGCCAGTTCAGCAGCTCGGACGGCTTGATGAATTTCCTGATGTCATGGGTGCCGCGCGGTACGATGCGCAGCAGGTACTCGGCGCCGACGATGGCCATCAGCCACGACTTGGGGTTGCGGTTCAGGGTGGAGAAAAACACGTCGCCGCCGGGTTTCACCAGCCGGGCGCAGGCGCGCACGATCGAGGCCGGGTCGGGCACGTGCTCCAGCATTTCCATACAGGTGACCACGTCGTAACGTCCGGGATTGGCCGCGGCATGGTCTTCCACCGTTTGCTGGATATAGTCGATGTTTATCCCGGTCTCCAGCGCGTGCAGGCGCGCCACCGCCAGCGGCTCGGTGCCCATGTCAAGGCCGGTCGCCCGCGCCCCTTCGCGCGCCATGCTCTCCGTCAGGATGCCGCCGCCGCAGCCCACGTCCAGCACGTCTTTACCGAACAAGCCCCCGGCGCGGCCCAGGATATAGTCCAGGCGCAGCGGATTGATCCGGTGCAGCGGCTTGAATTCGCCCTCCAGATCCCACCAGCGCGAGGCGACGGCGTCAAATTTGGCAATTTCCTGCTGATCGACATTGTCGTGGCGCACGACGTCCTGTTTATTGCTGCTGACTTCCGGATTCATCACGCACGCTCCCTTATCGCGTTGGTGTTTGCATTCATACAGGTGTTTCCCGGGGAGAATCTTCCCGCCTGCGGCAAGTATACCGTTAACCGCGCAACTGACCAGCGGCATAACGGCGGAAATCACCGGCGCGGATGCTTCCGGCCGCCGACTATTTTCCCTGAATCACCGATGTATGGTATACTTTGGCACCTTCAAATCCGGGTAGATGCATCAATTAGTAGAGGGATAGCGGCTGCATGAGCGACCTTGCCAGAGAAATAACACCGGTCAACATCGAAGAAGAGATGAAACGCTCTTATCTGGATTATGCCATGTCCGTGATTATCGGACGTGCGCTGCCGGATGTACGTGATGGACTGAAGCCGGTACACCGCCGCGTTTTATTCGCGATGAGTGTGCTAGGTAACGACTGGAATAAACCTTACAAAAAATCGGCCCGTGTGGTCGGGGACGTTATCGGTAAATATCACCCCCATGGTGATTCCGCGGTCTACGACACCATCGTGCGTATGGCCCAGCCGTTCTCGCTGCGTTATATGCTGGTGGATGGCCAGGGTAACTTCGGTTCCGTCGACGGCGACTCCGCCGCGGCGATGCGTTATACCGAAATCCGCATGTCGAAAATCGCCCATGAGTTATTGGCGGACCTCGAAAAAGACACCGTGGACTACGTGCCGAACTACGACGGCACCGAGCAGATCCCCGAGGTCATGCCCACCAAGGTTCCCAACCTGCTGATCAACGGTTCCTCCGGTATCGCGGTCGGCATGGCCACCAATATTCCGCCGCACAACCTCACCGAGGTGATCAACGGCTGCCTGGCCTATATCGATGATGAAAATATCAGCGTCGAAGGGCTGATGGAACATATCCCGGGGCCGGACTTCCCCACCGCCGCCATTATCAACGGCCGGCGCGGCATTGAAGAAGCCTATCGCACCGGACGCGGCAAAATCCTCATTCGCGCCCGCGCGGAAGTGGAAGCGGATGCCAAAAGCGGCCGCGAAACCATTATCGTGCATGAAATTCCGTACCAGGTGAACAAAGCCCGGCTGATCGAGAAGATTGCCGAACTGGTCAAGGACAAGCGTATCGAGGGCATCAGCGCCCTGCGCGACGAATCCGATAAAGACGGCATGCGCATCGTGATCGAAATCAAGCGCGACGCGGTGGGCGAGGTGGTATTGAACAACCTCTACTCCCAGACGCAGCTGCAGGTGTCGTTCGGCATCAATATGGTGGCGCTGCACCAGGGCCAGCCAAGGATCATGGCGCTGAAGGATATTTTGTCCGCCTTTGTCCGCCACCGCCGCGAAGTGGTCACCCGCCGTACCATTTTTGAACTGCGCAAGGCGCGCGACCGCGCCCATATCCTTGAAGCCCTGGCCGTGGCGCTGGCGAATATCGATCCGATCATCGAGCTTATCCGCAACGCGCAGAATCCGACGGAAGCCAAGGCCGGGCTGGTCGCCCGTCCCTGGGAGCTGGGCACCGTGGCGGCCATGCTTGAGCGCGCCGGCGACGACGCCGCCCGCCCGGAATGGCTGGAGCCGGAGTTCGGCATCCGTGACGGCAAATATTACCTGACCGAACAGCAGGCCCAGGCCATCCTGGATTTGCGCCTGCAGAAACTGACCGGACTGGAGCATGAAAAGCTGCTCGACGAGTACAAAGAGCTGCTGGATCAAATCGCTGAACTGATTATTATCCTGGAAAATCCCGATCGGCTGATGGAAGTGATTCGCGAAGAACTGAACGCGATGAAAGAGCAGTACAACGACCCCCGCCGCACTGAAATCACCGCCAATACCTCGGATATCAATATCGAAGATCTGATCAACGAGGAAGACGTGGTAGTGACCTTGTCCCACCAGGGCTATGTCAAATACCAGCCTCTGACCGATTACGAAGCCCAACGGCGCGGCGGCAAGGGCAAATCGGCGGCGCGCATCAAGGAAGAAGACTTTATCGACAGGCTGCTGGTGGCCAATACCCATGACACCATCCTGCTGTTTTCCAGCCGCGGCCGTATGTACTGGATGAAAGTATATCAACTGCCGGAAGCCAGTCGCGGCGCCCGTGGCCGGCCGATCGTCAATCTGCTGCCCCTTGAGCCGAATGAACGCATCACCGCCATCCTGCCGGTGCGGGAATATGAGGAAGGCCGCCATGTGTTTATGGCGACCGCCAGCGGCACCGTGAAGAAAACCGCGCTGACCGAGTTCAGCCGGCCGCGCAGCGCCGGCATCATCGCCGTCAACCTCAACGAGGGCGACGAACTGATCGGCGTCGATCTGACCGACGGCAAGAACGAAGTCATGCTGTTCTCGGCCTACGGTAAGGTCGTGCGCTTCCCGGAAGGGCAGGTGCGCTCCATGGGCCGTACCGCCACCGGCGTGCGCGGCATCAACCTGGCCGAGAAGGATCGCGTGGTGTCGCTTATCATACCGCGCGGAGACGGGCCGATCCTGACCGTTACCCAGCATGGTTACGGTAAACGTACCGCCCAGGAGGAATACCCCACCAAATCCCGCGCCACCCTCGGCGTGATCTCGATTAAGGTGAGCGAACGCAACGGCGAGGTGGTCGGCGCGGTGCAGGTGGCCGATACCGATCAGATCATGATGATCACCGACGCCGGCACCCTGGTGCGTACCCGGGTTTCCGAGGTCAGCATCGTCGGGCGCAATACCCAGGGCGTGACCCTGATCCGCACCGCTGAAAACGAGCATGTGGTCGGCCTGCAGCGCGTGGCCGAGCCGGTTGACGACGAAGAGCTTGACAGCGTCGAAGGCCTGGCCGATGGCGACGAAATCGAAGACGCCGCCGATGAGGATATCGATGGCGAGGACGCCGGCGACGATATCGGCGCGGACGACGATGACTCGGCGGACGGAGACGACGAGTCGAACGCCTGATTGCCGCCGCCGCCCGGTGTCAGCATAGCGCCGGGCGGCACGGCCGCCCCGAAAGCCAGCCGCCGCGCTGGCTTTTTTTATAGGGGGCCGGTAGTGTAACGCATACGCTGGCCTCCGATTAAAGACTATTACCGGAACGTGACTTTCTTGAAATACTTCACATCATTTCGCACAACGGTAAAAATATCCCGCTATCTGTTCCGCACCCTGGCGCTATTGCTGTGGGCGCTGGGCGCGCTGCTGTCGGCTTTTTACATTATCAGCCAATTACACCAGCGCGAGTCCGATCTGCGCCAGGAGTATTACACCAGCTACGGCCAGGCCCAGGCCTATATCACCCGTTCCACCACCATTATGCGGGAAATTAAATATGTGGCGGAAAACCGGCTTAACGCCGGCCTGCCGGGACTGGATATGCTTAACGGCGTATTTGCCGGCAAGGCCAGCCGCCCCGATATTTCGCCGCTCTATCCCACTGCCGACTGTAGCGGCACCGGTACCGAATACCATAACGCCGTCGATTCCCTGAGTTATTTCCTCAGCTACTGGAAAGACAGTTTTTCCGATGCCTACGACCTTAACCGGGTGTTTTATATCAGCGGCGAAAGCCTCTGCATGGCGGATTTCAACTTCCGCGGCACCGCGGGCACGGCGGCCTCCCTGCCGAAAAGTCTGCAGCAGGAGATAATCAAATACCGCAACGCGCGCCAAAACGGACGCGAGGACGACTTGTATTGGGTGGTGCCCGGCGCGCGCTCCGGCAGCGGCTCGCTGTACGTATTGACGCCCATCTATGTCGCCAGCAAACTGCAGGCGTTGCTGGGTATAGAACTGAGCATCCGGCTGGAGGATTTTTCCACCGCCAGTACCCTGCCTATCGGCATCACCCTGCTGGATCAGGGCAATATGCCGGTGCTGTCGCTAGCCGACGGGGAGCGCAAAGCGTCGGCGCTGACGGAGTATCCGGCGCAGGCCAGCTATTACGGTTATACGGATAGCTATAAAAACCTGGTGATGAAAAGAAACCTGGCGCCGTCGTCGTTGAGCATCCTGTATTCACTGGCGCTGACCACGATGGTGGAAAATTTCAAGCCGCTGATTTTTAATGCTTTGTTGTTGAATGTCCTGTCGGCCACCCTGCTGTTTATGCTGGCCTGGCTGTTTGAGCGCAGGATGTTCTCCCCGGCGGAAAAAAACGCCCTGCAGCTGGAGGAGAACGAGCAGTTTAATCGCAAAATCGTCGCCTCCGCGCCGGTGGGCATCTGCATCCTGCGCATCAGCGACGGCGCTAACCTTATCAGCAATGAGCTGGCGCATAATTATCTCAGCCTGCTGACGTTTGAGGATCGGCAGCGCATCATCCATATCATCTGCGGCCAGCAGGTGAATTTTGTCGATGTCATGACCAGCAATAATAATAACCTGCAAATCAGCTTCGTGCATTCGCGCTATCGTAATGAAAACGTCGCCATCTGCGTGCTGGTGGATATCAGCGCCCGGGTAAAAATGGAGGAATCCTTGCAGGAAATGGCGGCGGCGGCGGAACAGACCAGCCAGGCGAAGTCGATGTTCCTGGCCACGGTCAGCCATGAGTTGCGCACCCCCTTGTACGGTATCATCGGCAATCTCGATTTGATCAAGACCAAGGCGCTGCCGGACGGCGTCGATCGCCTGGTGATGGCGATGGACAACTCTTCCGCGTTATTGCTCAATATCATCAGTGATATCCTCGACTTTTCGAAAATTGAATCCGAACAGCTGAAAATCGAGCCGCGGTGTTTTTCCCCGCGGGAAGTGGTCAGCCATATCGCCGGCAATTACCTGTCGCTGGTAGTGAAAAAACGCTTAGGGTTGTACTGCTTTATCGATCCCGACGTGCCGCAGAACCTGCGCGGCGATCCGGTGCGCCTGCAGCAGGTGTTGTCCAATCTGCTGAATAACGCCATTAAATTTACCCACAGCGGTTGCCTGGTGATCCGCGTTTATCGTGACGCGGATTACCTGCTGTTCCAGATACGCGACACCGGCGTGGGCATCCAGCAGCGCGAGCTGCTGCGGCTGTTCGACCCCTTTGTGCAATTGGGCAGCGGCGGGCAGCAGCAGTCCCATGGCACCGGGCTGGGGCTGGCCATCTGTGAAAAGCTGGTCAATCTGATGGACGGCGATATCGCCGTTGAGTCCGAGACCGGGCTGGGAAGCCAGTTTACCATCCGGCTGCCGCTCTACCAGGCAAGCTACGCGCCGCCGGTGCTGAGCAGCGACCTGTACGGGCGCGTCTGCTGGTTGCATGTGCGCAATGCGGCGCTGGAGGCTTACCTGATCCGTTTGCTGGGCGCCGAAGGCATGGCGGTTAAACGCCATACCTGGCAGGACATTGACAACGAATCCGTGTTCATTACCGATGACGATGATGCGCCGGCGCAACGCCCGCGCGTCTGGATCCGTTTTATGGTCAACCATATCGGCCCCGCGCAGGAAATGTCCGCGGGGGAATGGTGGCTAAGCTCGGCCTTCGCGGACGCGCTGCCGCTGCTGTTGCTGAAAATCTGCCGCGATGACCAGAAGACGGTGCCGGCGTTGCCCTCGCCGGCGGCCATGATGCAGAACGCCTGCGACCTTAATAACGATATCCGCATCCTGGTGGTGGACGATCACCCCATTAATCGCCGGCTGCTGGCGGATCAGCTTGAATCGCTGGGCTATCAGGTGATTACCGCCAACGATGGGGTGGATGCGCTGGGGACGCTGCAAAAACAGTCGGTGGATATCATCCTTACCGATGTCAATATGCCGAATATGGACGGCTACCAGCTGACCCGGCGCTTACGCGGGCAGGGCGTCCAACTGCCGGTGATTGGCGTGACCGCCAACGCCCTGGCGGAGGAAAAACAGCGCTGCCTGGATGCGGGCATGGACAACTGCCTGTCCAAGCCGGTCACCCTGAGCGTATTGCAGCCGGCGCTGGCGCATTTCAGCCAGCAGACCCGGCGGCAACGCCAGCAATCTCCCGCCGATGCCGGTTAAAGCCAATGGAATGCGCTGCGTATGGCGGCGCCATGGCACGAGGGACGGTGAGGGTATAGAAAAGCACAAGGTCGCGGGGGACGTCGGCATATCGGACGGGCGGCGTAGTACGCCGCCCGTTGCGGCAAGAGGGGCGTTACTCTTTGTCCACCGGCGCCATACTGACTGACGACAGGTAATTAAGCAGGGCGATATCATTTTCCACGCCCAACTTCAGCATGGCTGATTTTTTCTGGCTGCTGATGGTCTTGATGCTGCGATTGAGCTTTTTGGCGATTTCCGTGACCAGGAATCCCTCGGCGAACAGCCGCAGCACTTCACTCTCTTTTGGGGAAAGGCGCTTATCGCCATAGCCGCCGGCGCTGATGCGCTCAAGCAGTTTCGCCACGCTGTCGGGAGTATATTTTTTACCCTTTTGCAGCGAGGCCAACGCCTTGGGCAGGTCGGTGGGCGCCCCCTGCTTAAGGACGATACCGTCGATATCCAGTTCCAGCACCGCGCTTAAAATGGCCGGGTTGTTATTCATGGTCAGCACGATAATCGCCAGGTGCGGGTAGTGGCGTTTGATATATTTAATAAGGGTGATGCCGTCGCCGTATTTCTCGCCGGGCATCGAGAGATCGGTCACCAGGACGTTGGCGTCCAGCTTGCTCAGGCTGTTGATTAACGAGGTGGAGTCTTCGAATTCACCGACAACTTTAACCCACTCGATGGATTCCAGGGATTTGCGAATGCCAAACAGGACGATGGGATGGTCATCGGCAATGATGACGTTCAGATTATTCATAATGTTGACTACCTTGCATGCTGTAGCAGTTTAATAACAAAAGCATCAATTTGGTGGATATCGTTGCCGATTTTTGTATTATCATTTTGCATAGTAGCTTGTTTTATATGTTGTTCCAGGGTTTCACATAACACCTTGCCCGGAACCAGGTTCAGCATGGCAAAGACGCCTTTGAGGCGGTGCGCGGTCTGGGCCAGAGCGCTCAGGTCGCCGCTCTCGGCTTCAGTATACAGCCTCTTGACGTCATCGGGTACTGTATCGACGAATAGCGGAAAATAGCCGCTCGAAAAGAGCTGTTCCAGGGCCGCGTTCTCCTGGTTCCCAGGCGTCGTATCCATGTCCCTGCCGCTATCCGCCTGGGCCAGCCTCAGCTCCATCAATTGTAGCATTGCGTCCAGCAGCGGACTGCTCAGATTATAATTAACCCGCAGACGGTACGGCGAAAGCGAGGTAATCGCCGGTTCGCCGCCGTGCAGCAAAATGGCGAAATCCTCCAGGCGATTGCTATCGTCGGTCAGCAGCAGGTCATGATCCTGGACCAGATGGTGCTCATCGGGATACAGACATTTCCCTCCCCACTGGGTCACCATGGCGTTGACGATGGCGCGGACTTCCTCATTGGCGATATCCAGCAGTACCTGCGTATCCTCCAGGATCTTTTCCTGTTCATCCGCGTCCTCGCCGCCGGCCGCCGGCGGCAGCTGCAGCCTGACCCGGTAGCGGGTGCCGATATCGGCCTTGCTATGGATATCCAGGCCGCCGCCCAGCTGTTTACACAGCTTCGAGCACAGGAACCAGGTCAGGGCCGACCCGCGCTGGTAATGATCTTCGCGCGCCCGGCTGACAAAGGGCTGGTGCAGGTTCGCCAGCTCTTCGGCGCTGATGCCGCTGCCGGTATCGCTGATGGTGCACAGCAAGATATCGGGGCGGGACGGGTCCTGATCCACGGATAAGACGATTTTGCCGTACTGTGTGCTGATAATGCTGTAATCCAGCAGCAGCGAAATGATTTTTTTCACCGCCAGCGCGTCGCCCCAGTGCCGCTGGTTTAAAGGCAAATGGTAGTGGTGATACAGGGTCAGCCCTTTTTGCGCCACGGCGGGCAAACGCTCCACCAACAGGGCGTCGATAAGTTCCGCCAGCGAAAAGTCCGCCGGATTCGGCTGCCAGTCCTTAATTTCCAGCGCCGTCAGCAGGCGCAGGTTATCAAACAGCGCGGCCAGGCGCGAGGACTCGCATTTCAGGCCCGCCAGGCAGCGCTTGCGATCCTCGTCGGTCGCGGCGTGCGCCAGGGCATCGGTTAATTCATTTATCACCATCAGCGGGCGGCTTAACTCATCCTGGAAGTTGGTGAGAATGGCGCGCCGCGCCTGGTGGTTTTTCGCCAGCTCCTGCTGCGCCTGCTGCAGCCTTTTATTCACCAGCACTTCTTTATCGTGATCCAGCAGCTGGAACAGATAGGTCTCCGGGGAAAGCTGGCTTTTGAACATGCGGATTTCATACACTTCGTTATTGACCGTCGCCTGGATGATGCCCTGGTGGCTTTCGGCCAGGTTGGCGATTTTTTGCAGGCTGAGATGGGGCAGCAGATGATCGCCGATCTTATTGCTGGCGACCAGGGTGTTATCGCTGAAATTGTACACCAGCAGCCCCAGGGGCAGATTGGCTATCACTTCCTCGCTCAGGATACGGTGGGATTTCAAATCGTGCGCCATATTCGCGCGCGGGCGCAGGAAATGCTGGCGCACCAGGTAAACGCCCAGCAACGAGAGGGCGATCATCAGCAGCTCAATGGCAACCGGCCAGATATTATTGCGCAGCAGATCCAGGATCAGGCCGCCCAGCGGCACGCGGTACACCAGATTCAGCGGCGCATTGCTAAACCGGGCGGTGATGGCGAGCGCCGACCCGGTTATCACGCTGGTTGCCGGCTGCGCGTTGTCCGGCTCGTCTTCCTCGTCGCCATTGGCCGCGCCGGCGCCGACCAGGGAGAAATTGGCCCGCGCCATGTTCAGCGGGATCACATCGCTGACCGGCAGATCGAAGGCGACGATGGTGGCCAGATGCCCCGGCTGGTTGATGATGATCCGGTGAGTAAAGTAGTAGTCGTTCTGGAAACGGTATTTGCGCAGCGGCGAAAAACTTTCGCGTTCATCAAGGATATTAGCCTGCTGCAGCATTTCGGCCCGACGGGATTTTACCAGGGCGCTGATAAAGCTGTCTTCGAAACGCGGCGCGATATCCCGCAGCGGCTGCGTGGAAATCAGCGTCAGGCTGTTGTCGACGCCGTTGAGATAAAATAAAGAGTAGTTATTGCTCTCGCCGCCCCACAGCACGTCCAGGTAATCCGACATCTTCACCGCCGTGGCCAGGGTGGCGCTTTCATGGGCGCCAAAGATCAGTCCGTCGGTTTTTCGATGGGGTTTTTCAATGTAGAACACATCGGGACGCAGGCGGGTTTCGTGAATATTCCCAAGCGTCATGTCGACCGGGCCGGTACCGGTGGATTGCTCATAGAGGCGATCCGCCACGAAACGGTAGGTATCGATGCGTTTTTGCAGCGCCACGGTGATGGTGGTCATGCTGTGCTTTTTTTCAATGATATAGGCATTAACGGCATGCAGGCCAAACAGCCATAACGACAGCAGCAATAATAAAATAAACACCACCAGGCCGCGGGTGAGCGCGGCCGGTGTCAGGGTCAGGTTCTTGATTTGCATATTTTTTTTATCACCGGCTTTCTTTATCGGGTCACCCGGCGCGCGCTCAGGGTAACCACCAGAAGTAACAATGCGACGCAGCCGAACGCGGTGAACAGGCTGGTCAAATGGGCAATAAAGCCGATCAGCGCCGGGCCGGCCAGGATACCGGCGTAACCGACGCCGGAAATGGCCGCCAGGGCAAGATTAGGCGGCATATCCGTTTGGGTGCCCACGACGCTGAACAGTAGCGGCACCAGGTTGGCGGCGCCCAGTCCCACCAGCATAAAACCCAGCAGCGTCACCAGCGGTTGATCGATGAAAATGGCCAGCCACAGCCCGGCGGAAGCGCACAGACTGCCGGCCGCCAGGGTGCGGAACCGGCCGATGGCGTTGATAAGCCGATCGCCGTTCAGGCGCCCAACGGTCATGGCGATGGAGAACAAAACATAGCCCAGGCCGCCCATGGCGCTGTCAAGCCCGCGCTCGACGGTCAGGAACAAGGCGCTCCAGTCCAGCATCGCGCCTTCGGCCAGGAACAGGATAAAACAGAGCAGTCCGATAAACAGCACTTTACCGCGCGGGCGCACGAACAGCGGGCCGGGATCGTTTTCCTGCGGTTGCGCCAGCAGGTCTCCCGCGGCGTACAGCAGCAAGGCCACGATCGCCAGGTCGGCGACGGCAATCGACCAGAACGGCGTACATCCAAGCCACAGCAGAATACTGACCAGACCGGCGCCGGCAATGCCGCCGATGCTGAAAAAACCGTGAAATCCCGACATCATGGCCCGGCCGCTGGCTTTTTCCACCGTCACCGCCTGGATATTCATGCTGATGTCCATGGCGCCGAGCGCCGCGCCGAACAGCAACAGGGCGACGCCAAGGGATACCGGGGCGGGCGCCAGCGCCAGGGCCGGCAGCGTCAGGCAAAGCAATACCCCGGCGCCGGTAATCATCCGCCGGCAGCCGAGTCTGGCGGCCAGCGGCGCCGCCAGGGGCATGGCCAGCAGCGAACCGATGCCCAGGCACAGCAGCAGCATGCCGAGGGCGGCGTCATCAATATCCAGGCGCAGCTTGGCGAAGGGAACCAGCGGCGCCCAGGCCGACATGCCGAAGCCGGCGATAAAAAAAACGATCCGCGTGGCGATACGTACCGGCAGGCCGATGTGCTGCTGCGTATTGTAAGTCGTGGTCATGAAGCTTTCCGCATATCCTGCCTGGAATTAAAGAGTAAAGCGGCGCCGTTATGCACGGCCGCCGCCGCTGTCGCCGCCCCGACGCTCAAGCCACAGCGCGATCACCTGTACGATATAGTCTTGTTGCGCGGCGCTCAGCGCCTGTCCTTTCGCAATGCCGTGCCATTTTTCCAGGCATCCCCGGCAGCAGGTGGCGGTGGCGTGCTGGGCGACAAATACCGGATGCGCCACGCCAGGGCGTTTGCTTGCCGTCTTTGGCCGGGAGCGCCGGCGCCAGCCGGGCGGCGATAAAATCACGCGCATGGGCAAGCACCACCGCCATACCTTTATTATGCAGGTAGGTAAGGTCTTTTTCATTCAGCCGGAATGTTGACCGGAAAGCGGAGCGCTGTAAGCGCTCCCAAAGGATGTCGAAATTCTGATCTTGTCCCATGGTGCCCCTTGCTGTCCTGCGGTGTGGCCGTAAATCCCCGGTATCCGGGAAAATGACGGCATAAAGTGTAGCATGCCCAGCGCCGGATAACGAAGTACGCCTTGCAAGGCGGGGCCGGCTGAGGCGGCGGGGACGCGTGCCCGGGCAGGGTACGCCGGTGGGGGTCGCGGTAAAAATAAATGATTTTTAATGTGATCAATATCGTATTTTTTTATATTCCTTTTCATGTTAGAGCGGATGAATAATAAATTACCCGATAATTAAATTGATGTTTATAAAAAGAACTTTAGGTGAAAATGATGTCGGGCGGCAATAACGATTTATTTTCTAACATTTATTAATAAATGTTAATATTTTCACGATACGCCAAAAAAAAGCCGGTCTTCTAACCGGCGAGGGAAAAAACATCAGTGATGAGAGTAACAATGAAAATTAATGATGATAGCGTAGTTAATATTAGTTAAAAATAAATTCATTTTTTGCCACAACGTGCTATTAATGACTGATAATTTTATCATATTGATATTTATGGATAAAATAAATTCCTTGCCAACATTTTCATCTGGGGGACACCGCCGGACGACGGGTGGAAATGGGATAAGTTCCCTTGGGGAAACATGACTAAATATAAAGCTTGCATTTTGAAACATTGTAAGCCACTTGGTATCATTTTATCGCTAGTATAAAAATGCATTTAACGCAAAATGAAATGGCTTATCGAGGCGTAATAAATCCTGTAAGCACCCAAAACAATGGTGGCCAAAGATAATAAATAACTGAGGATAAAAGAATGAAACTTCACGCTCTCTCCCTGCTCATACCCGCATTGCTGGCCGCCGGTTCGGCCGGCGCGGCAGAAATCTACAATAAAGACGGCAATAAACTGGATCTGTACGGCTCACTGCATGGTTTACACTACTTTTCCGATAATGATGGCAACGACGGCGACAAAACCTACACCCGTATCGGCTTCAAAGGCGAAACGCAGATCAACGACCAGCTCACCGGCTACGGCCAGTGGGAATACGAAATCAAGGCCAACAATACCGAGGGCAGCGATTCTACCGACGGCGACCACACCCGCTATGGTTTCGCCGGGGTGAAATTCGGCGACTACGGCTCGTTCGACTATGGCCGTAATGACGGCGTGCTGTACGATGTCGCCGCCTTTACCGATTTGCAGCCTGAGTTTGACGGTTCCACCTACGGCGCCGATCAATTTATGTTCCAGCGCACCAGCGGCGTGGCGACCTATCGCAATAACAACTTCTTTGGCCTGGTGGATGGCCTGAAATTCGCCCTGCAGTATCAGGGCAAGAATGCCGACCCGGAAGAATCGGCAAACGGGCGCGATGTATTGGGACAAAACGGCGAAGGCTACGGCATGTCCCTAAGCTACGATCTCGGCATGGGCGTCAGCGCCGCGGGGGCCTTTTTTAACTCGAAGCGTACCGACGACCAGAACGGCGCGCGCAACTACAATACCA
The DNA here is from genome assembly GCF_046352915.1 of Sodalis sp. C49. Lineage (NCBI taxonomy): Bacteria > Pseudomonadati > Pseudomonadota > Gammaproteobacteria > Enterobacterales > Bruguierivoracaceae > Sodalis > Sodalis sp. C49. The sequence goes on from NZ_CP163303.1 coordinate 5,395,438, forward strand.
TTATGGGACGCGGGGACCACGCGGAAGGCTACTCGGGCGGGTTGAAATACGATGCCAACCAGGTTTACGTGGCGGTCATGTTTACCCAGTCGTATAACGCGGCGCCTTTCGGTTCCAGCGACTCAAGCGTGTACGGCTACGCCAACAAGGCGCAAAGCTTCGAAGCCTACGCGGATTATAAGTTTGATTTCGGACTGGTGCCGTTCGTGGGCTATAACCAGACCCGGGGCAAGGATCTTGGCCGCGCCGGCGACAACAATACCTATCAAAACGAAGATTTGGTGAAGTTTGTCGACCTGGGCGCCAGTTATTACTTTAATAAAAATATGTCCACCTATGTTGATTACAAGATCAATTTGATGGACGACAATAACTTTACCGATGCCGCCGGCATTAATACCGACGATGTGGTGGCGGTAGGCCTGGTGTATCAATTCTAAGCAGCGTGCGGGAAAGGGGGCGGGCGCGCCTTTTCCCGTTATTGGGCATTATTCCGACAGTTGAATTAAATAAATCATAAACAACACGCATTGGTCTCAATGTGAAAAACAGAGATATAGAAATATATTAGCTCGATAATAAAATAATTTAATTTCTTTTTGCGCGCTGTTTGATTCGAACACAAAAAATATGATATTATTTTAACTATTTGATATTTAACGAATTAAAAATTAATTTTAAAAATATTTATCCCGTATTGGTCAATAAATAAAAACCCACTCTCATTTATCCTCTATTTATATTGCTGCTTTAATATCCATTTCCTGTGGTTGAATAGCAAAATTCGATTAGGTATTATCGCGGCTCATGTCAAAATCCATTTTTTTAGCGGATCATTTTTTCCTGCCGAAAACAGGATTATTTATCTGGCAGTGCTGCAATAATTTTATACACCGAGGATATTATAATGAAACTACGTCTTAATTATGCCCTGATGCCGGCATTAGTTTTTACCGGCGCGGCGGGCGCAGCCGAGATCTACAATCGGGACGGTCAGAAGCTGCATTTAAACGGTACTTTGGCTGGAGTGCATTATTTTAAAAATAATAGTTCCGATAGTGATGAATCATATATGCGCTTCGGTTTTCGCGGTGAAACCCAGGTCAACGATCTGCTTACCGGTTATGCCGAATGGCAATACCAGGCGCAACTGGCCCGGGGTGAAAAGGACGAATCACGGGACAGCACCACCCGTTTGGGTTTCGTGGGGCTGAAGTACGGCGATTATGGCTCGTTCGATTACGGTCGCAACTGGGGCGTCCTGTACGATGTACTTTCCTACACCGATAAGCTGCCGGAGTTTGGCGGCTTTTTCCAGGCCGACGGTTATCTCGCCCAGCGGGCGAGCAACCTGGCCACCTACCGTAATACGGGCTTCTTCGGCCTGGTGGACGGGCTTGACGTCGCGCTGCAATACCAGGGCGCCAACGCCGCCGGCAAAAAGAAAGGCGAGGGCCGCGGCCGCGGCGCGGCCAACGGCAATGGTTATGGCATGTCCCTGGGTTATGATTTGGGCCGGGGTTTAAGCGCCGCCGGCGCGTTCAGCAGCGCCAGCCGCACCGAAGGCCAGAGGAAACTGACATATGGCGGCGGCGACGGCAGGGTTAACGCCTATTCGGGTGCACTCAAATATGACGACAAAAACCTCTACCTGGCGGTGATGTATACCCAAAGCTATAATCTGGTGCGGTTCGGCGAATTCAAGGATGATAAAAAAGTCAGCGGCTTTGCGCATAAGGCGCAAACTCTGGAAATGGTGGCGCAGTATATGTTTGATTTCGGTCTTACGCCGTCGCTGGCCTATCTCTGGACCACGGGGCGCAATATTGAAAAATACGGGCGCCAGGATCTGCAAAAGTTTATCGATATCGGCGCCACCTATAATTTCAACAAGAATTTGGCGACCCATATTGATTATAAAATCAACCTGCTGGGCGGCAATACCTTTACTCAGGAAGCTGAAATTCATCGGGGGAATATCGTTGCGGCGGGGCTGACGTATCAGTTCTGAGCAAGGCTGGGTTGGCAACGCCCGCCGGAGCGGCGGCAGGACGGCAGGCTGCCTGTCCTGCCCGCGTTCCGCCTGTGGGCGGACTCAGGGGCGCTGAGGCCCGCCATGGCCAGGCGCTAACGGTGCCGCTGGCGAATCAGCGATTTCTTCCGCGTATCTTTAACTGCCATAACCAATGAAAATATCGCAATGCCGAGCAATACGGCGATGAGAATCAAATTCTGCATTGTCTTTGCCCTCTATTACACTTACAAAAAGCGATTTTGCGGGAATTTACCCTGGGCCGCCATCAGAGCATTCTGTATAACAGCTGAAAAAACAACAACAATACTGTTTCGCTTCCACTATTCTACATAGATGGCGCGGCTGATTCCGGATTACCTGCCCGTGCCTGCCTGCCCCCTCGGGGATCGGTTATCACTTGCCCATCATGGCTTAAGGGAAATGATTTATGACATTATCTGCATTATTTCGTCATGCGGCGTTAGGCGCGGCCGCCGTGCTGGCGCTGTCGGTCACCGCTTTTTCCGTCCAGGCCGCCCAGGCGCCGGCCAAAGTGACCTTTGTCCAGGAATGGCCGGTGGCGGACGGCTTTTGGATCCCCTGGACGCTGGGTAAAGCCAAGGGTTTTTATCTGGAAGAGGGGATTGACCTGAATATCGTCGCGCCGCCCACGGTGGCCGATACCATGAAATTTCTCGGCACCGGCCGTGCCGACGTGGCGTTTACCACGGTGATGGACATCATTTTCGCCAAGGAGCAAGGCGCCCCGGTCATCGCCATCGGCCGTTACGGCAGCGGCAATAACTGGGGGATTTTTACGCCGCAGGGTAAGCCGGTAACCGTCGCTGAACTGAAGGGTAAAAAAATCGGCATCTATAATGACGCCTGGACCAAGGCGCAGCTGTCGCTGATGTTGAAAAGCGCCGGCATGACGCTTGACGACGTGCAGATGGTTGCCGCCGCGGATGATACCGTGCCGCTGCTGCTGCAAAACCGGGTGGACGCCACCACCGGCATCACCAACGCCGAAGGGACGGAAATAGCCGTCACCACCGGCAAAAAGCCGGAGTACCTGGCGGCTACGGCGCACGGCGTGCCCGATACGCCGATCTTTATGTTCGCCGGCAACCAGCAGTGGCTTAATAAGAATCCGCAGCTGGCCAAGGCCTTTATGCGTGCCACCGCCAAAAGCATCCGTTATGCCATCGAGCACCCCGACGAAGGCACGGCGGCTTTTGCCGCCCAGTACAGTAAAGCCTATGATCCCGCCTTCGTGAAACAGCAGTGGCAGGACACCATGGCGATACTGGGCAAACCGGGCAAGGACCAGCTCAGGCTGGACGATAGCGCCTGGAGCGCGCTGCTGGGCGCCGTTACCAGCCTTGGCATTGTCAAGCAGACGCTGCCCGCCGCTCAGTACTATACCAACGACTACCTGCCGCAGGAATAAGCCGGCTTCGGCGAGGCAACCCCGTCGCGCGGCGCGTCCCCGCCGGCGGTTTTGGCCAGCGCCCGCTCGATGCGCTCCGTCCCCAGCGCAAAGGGCAGCCGCGCGGCGTTGTCCGCCGAAATTTTCACCCCCAGCGCAATCTGTTTAATGCGCTGGTCAATCGCGTCGGTGATGCCCAGCTGCCGCAGGGTGAGCGGCGTGGAAAACAGCGTCAGCAACTGCAATAAATGGGCCTGCGCCGCCAGGCTGTCCGGCCGGTCGTCGTCCAGATAGGACTGTACCACCAGCCCGAATCCCACCAGTTCGCCATGCAAAAATCCGTGCAGATCGGGATGGTAGGTCATGCTGTTGTGCACGGCGTGGGCGACGCCGATACGGGGAATTTCATCGCGCATGCTGTTGGCCATGCCGGCCAGGGCAATCACCCCGTCCAATACCCGGGCCAGCACCGGCGTGGCCAGGCCGGCCTCATTATCGGCCAGCGCCTGCGCGCCCGACTGCTCAAATATATCCAGCGCCAGTTTTGCCGCCTGCGCCTTGAGCACCAGCGACAGGCTGCTGTCGTCCCGGCGCAGGTAAGGCTCGAACTCATACCATTTGGCCAGAGCGTCCACAATACCGGCCTTCAGGTAGCGCACCGGCGTGGCGGCGATAATCGCGCTGTCCACCAGCACCCATTCCGGGGTGCGCTGCAACGGCATGGAGTTCAGATGGCCGCCGGCCTCGGTGTATAGCACCGAAATCGGCGACCAGGCGGCGCATGTGGCGGCAATGGTGGGCACGGTGATAAGCGGCAGTTGTCCGCAGGATTCGGCGATACCCTTGGCCGTGTCCAGCACTTTACCGCCGCCGACGCCGATAACCAGCCTGATGTCCTGCGCCTGCGCCTGGGCGCTGAAGGCGGCGATAGTGGCGCGGGTACATTCGCCCTGTAAAAAATAGCGCTGGAAACCGATGCCGTGGGCGCTGAAGCTGGCTTCCAGCGCCGGCTGCGTTGCCTGCCAGGCGCGCGGGCTGGTAATGATCATCACCCGTTCGCGCGTTATTGGCGCGACGTAGTCGCCGATGCGGTTAATCAGTCCGGCTTCGTTAAGGTAATTCTGGGGTGCTTTAACCACAATCACGATATGTCTCTCCTTGCCAGCCGGCCCGGCCGGCCTGGGTTTATAGGGCGGATGCCCCGCGCTATTTCTGCATGCCCCAGCGCTTGACGGTGACGCGCTCGAGGGTGGTGAAAATCAGGCCTTCCACCAGTAAGCCGATAATGATCACCGAAATCAGCCCGGCAAAAACCCGATCGGTAAAGAGTTCGTTGCGGTTCTGGAAAATATACCAGCCCAGCCCGCCCTTGCCGCTCGACGCGCCGAACACCAGCTCGGCGGCAATCAGGGTGCGCCAGGCAAAAGCCCAGCCGATTTTCAGGCCGGACAGAATCGAGGGCAGGGCGGCGGGAATCAGGATATGCCAGACGTAGCGCAGGCCGCGCAGTCCGTAATTGCGGCCGGTCATGCGCAGCGTATCGGAGACCCCGAGGAAACCGGTATAGGTATTCACCGCCATCGGCCACATCACTGAATGCACCAGCACGAAAATCAGGCTGTTTTCCCCCAGGCCGAACCACAGCAGCGCCAGCGGCAGCAGCGCGATGGCGGGCAAAGGATTAAACATCGAGGTCAGGGTGCTTAATATATCCCGGCCGAGACGGGTCGATACCGCCAGGGAGCTTAACGCCAGCGCAAGCAGGGTGCCGATGGCGTAGCCCTTGATCAGGGTGCCCAGCGACAGGCCGATCTTGGCCGGCAGTTCGCCGCTGGCCATATCCTGGGTAAAGGCGGTAAAGGTCTGGATAAAGCCGGGCAGCAGCAGATCGTTGTTTTGCCACCGGGCGGCGATTTCCCATAGCGCTATCAGCACCAGCAGGATGGCCGTTTTGCGCAGCCAGGTAAGATTCCACAGCCGTGTCGACCAGGGCAGCGGCGTAGCCAGGCTCAGTTCGGCTATCGGCGGCAGATCCCGCTGATATTCGGGGCGTATCGGAGGATTTTTGGTCATGGCAACGCTTCCTGACGGTATGGCTTAGGGCTAAAAATGATCATCGCGCGCCGCCGACCACTTTAAACCGTGGTTTGTCCGCGACCGCGCGATCGGTCTGGGACGCCGCCGGATCGCTGAATAACAGGTCGTGGATGCGGCGCGCGGCCTGCTGGAAATCGCTGCCGCCGAAGTCGTTGATGCCGAACTGATGGCTGTTCATCTCCGCGCGCACCCGTCCTGGATGGGGCGACAGCAGCAGGATGCGGCTGCCGACCACCAGCGCTTCCTCAATGGAATGGGTAACGAACAGCAGGGTAAAGCGCACCTCTTCCCACAGCGCCAGCAATTCCTCCTGCATTTTGCGCCTGGTCAGGGCGTCGAGGGCGGCGAAAGGTTCGTCCATCAGCAGTACCTTCGGCTCCATCGCCAGCGCCCGGGCGATGGCGACCCGTTGTTTCATGCCGCCGGACAGGGTATGGGGATAAGCATCGGCAAACGCCGTCAGCCCCACCTTGTCGAGAAAATACCCGGCGCGTTCATGGGCTTCGGGCCGCCGGGCCTTGCCGCTCGCCAGCAGCGGGAACATGACGTTTTCCAGCACGGTTTTCCAGGGCGGCAGCTGATCGAACTCCTGAAACACCATTAGCCGGTCCGGCCCGGGCTGCGTGACGCGTTCGCCGTCCAGCAGAATGCTGCCGCCGACCGCGGGCAAAAAACCCCCCACGGCTTTCAGCAGGCTCGATTTGCCGCAGCCCGACGGCCCCAGCAACACAAAACGATCGGCCGGGAAGACATCAAAACTGACATCATGGGTGGCCCGCACCACGCGCTGGCGCGTGCGGTATTCCAGGTTCAAAGCGCCTACCCGCAACAGCGGCGCGTTATCCGGAGCCTGCTGGATATGTAATGTCATGGTGCGTTTTCCTTTTAACCGGAAGCCCGGATTCAACTGCCGGGCAGGGCGTAGGCTTCGGGGAAGAAGTAATCCTTCCACGAGCCGGCGCTGTTTTTCAGGATGCCGAGTTCATGCAGTTTTTCAGCGTAGACAAAGGTTTTCTGCGGCGCGATGGTAAAGTCATTTTCCGGATCGTTGACAATTTTCTCGATAAGCTCCAGCGGCAGATGGGATTGCTCTACGCGAATATAGGTCTTGGCCGCCGCGTTTTTATCGGCTTTGATGATCTGCTCCGCCTCGGCCAGGGCGTCAAAAAACGCCTTATAGGTTTTCGGGTTTTCGTCATGGAATTTTTCGGTGGCGTACAGCAGGTTAAACGTGCCTTTGCCGCCCAGCACATCGTAGGAGCTCAGTATTTTGTGGATATTGGCATGTTCCAGCGCCTGGTACTGAAACGGCGGGCTGGAAAAATGCGCGGTAATTTCCGCGCCGCCCGAGATAAGCGCGCTGGTCGCGTCGGGATGCGGCAGGCTCAGGGTAATGCTGTCGTATTTTTTATATTCCGCGTTGCCGAACAGGCGCGCGGTTTCAATTTGCAGGGTGCGGGATTGAAACCCTACCCCGGCGGCGGGGACGGCGATCCGGTCTTTATCGCTCAGGTCGCTGACGCTTTTCACCGCCGGATTATTGCTCAGCAGGTAATTGGGCATCGAGCCGAGAGCGGCCACCGCCTTGACATTCTGTTTGCCGCGGGTGCGGTCCCAAACGGTCAGCGCCGGCGGCACCCCGGCGGAGGCCACGTCCAGCGCGCCGGTCAGCAACGCTTCGTTCATCGCCGTGGCGCCGGAAATGCTGTGCCAGTCCACTTTGATATCCAGGCCCTGCTCTTTGCCGTGCTTTTCAATCAGCTGCTGGTCGCGCACCACATCAAGGATCAGATAGCCGATGCCGAACTGCTGCGCGATGCTGATGGTGCCTTCCGCCCGCGCCGGGACGCTGCCCAGGAAAATACCGCAGGCGGCAATGATGCCGATACCTTTGAACAAAACATTCATTAATGTTATCCCAGAATAGAGAAGAAAATGATTCCCGCCATCATAAAGTGATGCGGTGATAATTGTTAAATCGTTTTTTGGAATAAATTAGAAGCAGATGTTTATGCGTTATTTAACTTTGCTTAGTGCATTAATGGCAATAAACGATAATAACCTAAAGTCATTTTACGTCTATCGATAGTTAATTGTTGTCTTTGGGTGGAAAGTTCTTCGGCGATATAGTGGCGGCAACGATTAAGCATGATGTTCATGGCAATAAACAGGGCGCCGTGCAACGCCAGGAGAATATAACGTGCCGCTTTTCCAGCATTCCTTTTTGCGCGACTATGTCGCCGCCCGGCTGACGGATATCAAGGTCGCGCCTGACGTGGCCGCCATGGTGGCGGATAATCTGGTGGACGCCTGCCTGAAAGGGCATGACTCCCACGGCGTGACCATGTTGCCGCGCTATATCGCCGCCATCGCCGAAGGCGGACTGCATCCCGATGCCCGCGCCACCGTCACCCTTGACGCGGGCGCCGTGCTGTCTTTCAACGGCGGCCAGGGGTTCGGCCAGGTGGTGGGGCGCCAGGCCATGGATGCCGGCATATGGCGCGCCGGGGAATACGGTGTCGCGGTTATCGGCCTGGCCGACGCCCACCATCTGGGACGCATCGGCGCCTGGGCGGAACAGGCGGCGCAGGCCGGGCTGGTCTCCATCCACTTTGCCAATGTCAACAGCCGTTCGCCGGTGATGCCCTGGCAGGGGGTGCAGCCGCGCCTGGGCACCAACCCGTTTTGCGTCGGCATTCCGGTGGCGGGGGGGCATCCGCTGATCCTGGATTTCGCCACCAGCATTATCGCCGGCAATAAGGCGCGGCTGGCCTGGAACGCCGGCCAGCCATTGGCGCCGGGATGCATCGTCGATGATAAAGGGCAGCCCGCCGTCGACCCGCGCTGGCTGATGACCGAGCCTTTCGGCGCGCTGCTGCCGTTCGGCCAGCATAAAGGGTCGGGCCTGTCGGTGGTTTGCTCGCTCCTCGGCGCGGCGCTGACCGGCGGCATGACCGAGCGCCATGACAACCGGGATAAGCAGCGCATCCTCAACAGCATGCTGTCGATCGTTATCGACCCGGAAAAACTGGGCGGCGCCGACAGCTATCGCCGGGAAATCGCCGGCTTGCTCGATTGGGTGCGCAGCTCCCGCGACGACAACGCCTTATTATTGCCCGGCGACGCCGAGCAGGAAAAATATCAACAACGCCTCAGCCAGGGCCTATTTATCGATGAGACCAGCTGGCGGCAACTGGCGGCGCTGGCAACCCCCAGCGCCGCGACACTCTGATTGTTCATTCTCGCTCTCAATCCAGGAAAAATATTATGCATCTGGCCCGTTTTCCCCGTCTGACCCTGGGGCAGTTTCCCACCCCGTTGGAAGCCTTGCCCAATTTAAGCCGCTACCTCGGCGGTCCGACCCTGTATATCAAACGCGACGATAACACTGGCCTGGCGAGCGGCGGCAACAAAACGCGCAAACTGGAATTCCTGCTGGCCGACGCGGTACGCCAGGAGGCCGATGTGGTGATAACCCAGGGGGCGACCCAATCCAATCATGTCCGCCAGACCATTGCCGGCGCCGCCAAACTTGGCCTGAAAACGCAGGTTCTGCTGGAAACGCGGGTGGACCGGTTCGGCGAAGATTACCAACGCTCCGGCAATATCCTGCTGGATAACCTGCTTGGCGGCGCCATCGTAGAACATCTGCCGGCCGGCACCGATATGCAGGCGGCCATGGAACGGCTGGCCGACACCCTGCGCGCCCAGGGCCACCGGCCGTACGTCATCCCGGGCGGCGGCTCCAATCCCATCGGCGCGCTGGGCTACGCGGCCTGCGCCGAGGAACTGCTTTACCAGTCAAGCCAACAGCGGCTGCGCATTGATCATATCGTCCACGCCACCGGCAGCACCGGCACCCAGGCGGGCCTGGTCAGCGGGCTGGAAGCCAGCAACAGCGGCATTCCTGTGCTGGGCATCAGCGTGCGCGCCCCCAAGGCCAAACAGGAAGAAAATGTCTATGCGCTGGCCTCCCGCACCTGGCAATTGCTTGGCGCGCGCGGCGAACTGCCCCGCGATCGCATCAAGGTCAACAGCGATTATGTGGGGGAAGGGTACGGCCTGCCCACCGACGGTACCCTGGAAGCCCTGCGCCTGCTGGCGCAGCTCGAGGGCATCTTGCTCGACCCGGTCTATACCGGCAAGGGTATGGCGGGGTTGATCGACCTGATTCGCCAGGGGCAGTTCAAGCCGGGTGAGAATGTGGTCTTTATCCATACCGGCGGCTCGGCGGGACTGTTCGGCTATCGCCAATTGCTGGAGCAGTCGCAGCAATGAGCCGTTTCCTGCTGGGGATCCTGGGGGGGATGGGGCCGCTGGCCACCGTCGACCTGATGCAGAAAATCATCGAGGAAACCCCCGCGCACAGCGATCAGCAGCATGCGCCGGTGGTGGCCTGGAACGTACCGCAAGTCGCCGACCGGCAGCAGGCGCTGGCCGGCACCGGTCCGTCGCCGCTGCCGCAGCTACTGCACGGCGTGCGCCGGCTCAACGGCGCCGGCGCCAGCCATATCCTTATCGCCTGCAATACCGCCCACCACTGGTATGGCGAGCTGGCGGCGGCCAGCCGTGCGCCGCTGCTGCATATTGCCGACGCCACGCTGGACAGCCTGCGTCCGGAGCGGGGCGAACGGATAGGGCTCATCGCCACGCAGGGCACGCTGGACGCCGGCTGGTTCCAGCAGCGCATCGCCGCGCTGGGCGGCGAAACGCTGACGCCGCTGCCGCAGGAGATGCGGGAATGGTTTGTGCCCGGCTGCTATGCGGTAAAACGCGGCGATCTGCGCGGCGGCGGCGAGCTATTGTCTCGTCTTGCGCAGGCGCTGGCGGCGCGTGGCGCCGCACGCTTGATCCTGGCCTGCACCGAGGTGCCGCCGGCCTTTGCGGCCATCGACTCACCCTGGCGGTCGGTAAGCGTTGACCCGACCCGGGCGCTGGCCCGGGCCGCCGTCCGGCATTGGCTGGCGTACCGCGACGGCGCCTGATTGACTTAGCGGCTAAAGGCAAAAGCTTAGAAAAATTTTTGCTTTAGCCGCCGCACGCGCCGCGTCGTCGCCGGGTGATAATGTCCGGCCAAAAAAGATAAAATTTAACCTACTGTTAAGCCTGTCTTTTTATTATTTTCCCGCGTTAAAGTGTTACCGCGTTTTTCCTTAGTATAAAAAACTATAAGTTACCGTTTTTTCTTATTTGTCCCTTTAGCTATTACTCGGTATGAATATAGCCATATTAAAGATAAAGGAGGGGCGTCGCGTGAACTTTCAGCAACTACGTATTATTCGGGAATCCGCCCGGTGCAATTATAACCTGACTGACGTGGCCAGTATGTTATTTACCTCCCAGTCCGGCGTCAGCCGCCATATTCGTGAACTGGAAGAAGAGCTGGGCGTGGAAATTTTTATCCGCCGCGGTAAACGTTTAATCGGCATGACGGAACCGGGTAAAGCCCTGCTGGTAGTGGCGGAACGTATATTAAGCGACGCCAATAATATTCGGCGCATCGCCGATGTTTTTGCCAATAATGATTCAGGCGAACTTTCCATTGTTACCACCCATACCCAGGCGCGCTACAGCCTGCCGGCGGTGATCAAGGAGTTTCGCGCGCTGTATCCGCGCGTGCGCCTGGTGCTGAACCAGGGCAGCCCGGAGGAGATTGTTTCCATGCTGCAATCCGGCGAAGCGGACGTGGGCATCGCCAGTGAAAAGCTGATGGGCGAAGATCAACTGGCGGCGTTTCCTTATTACAGCTGGCACCATACGGTACTGGTACCGGAAGGCCACCCGCTGACGCAGGCGGGTGACATAACGCTGGAAACCCTCAGCGAATATCCGCTGGTTACCTACCGGCGCGGCATCACCGGCCGCTCCAGGCTGGACGTGGCTTTTCAGGCCGCGGGGCTGAAGCCGGAGGTGGTGCTCAGCGCCCAGGATTCCGATGTTATCAAAACTTATGTCGAGCTGGGACTCGGCGTCGGCCTGCTGGCGGACATGTCCTACAATCGCGAGCGCGATACCGGACTGGTCAGCCTCAACGCCGAGCATCTGTTCGAAGCCAGCACCGTATGGTTGGGGGTAAAACGCGGCCAACTGCAGCGCAAATATGCCTGGCGCTTTATCCAGCTTTGCAACCCCCAGCTGTCCCTGACCGAAATCGAGGAACAGGTGCTTTCGCCTCACGCTCTCGAGACCGCGCTGGATTATCAAATCTAACCCCGGGCGCACCGCCCGGCCCGTCAACGTCGCGCAAAGGTGTTGAGGGAAGTGCGTGCCTATGGGGCGAATGGGGCATGGTTTTCCCGCCCGCCCGAGTCACCGTCGCGCAAGTTCAGTGTTTCGGCCGGTAATGATCTGGTGATCTTGTCAGCTGGCTGCTGTGTGTAGCACGCAATGACATAGAGAGATAAACCTTTTTTCTGAATGTAAATCTGCAGCGGCCAGCCTTGGCCGGGGGGGCGCTTGCGAGTTGCGCTTGCGTGTTTATGCTACTGCGGCGAAGGGGCGTGTGGCGAGGTTTATGTTGCCGCGGCGAAGGCTTCGTTTGTGGCGTGTGGCGAGGTTTATGTTGCCGCGGCGAAGGCTTCGTTTGTGGCGTGTGGCGAGGTTTATGCTGCTGCGGCGAAGGCTTCGTTTGTGGCGTGTGGCGAGGTTTATGTTGCCGCGGTGAGGGTTTCGCTTGCCGTGCGTTCGGCGGTTATATGGAATGCTGGGCGCCGGCAAGCGACAAAGAGGCCGTACCGCGACGGCCTCCTTGACCTCCGCGCGTCCGGCAGATCGTGCGCCGCTGCGCGGTGCCCGACATCACCCATCCCGGCTTTTGGACCGCCCGATATGCGCTCCCGGCGCAATCCGGGCTTTCGCCGCTCCCGGCGGCTCATCCAGCCGTGATGCGCGCCGCCGGCGCACTCTATGCCGGCACCAGGTCAACACCATCGCCTGTGAGTAAAATAGCGTTTTTGGGTTTCTTGCGGCATGTACTTACCGGGAAAAATATCAGCATCCATTTTGGGCTAACGTCTGCAGTCTGATGGCTAAAAGCCAAAAGCCAAAAGCTAAAAGCTAAAAGCTAAAAGCTAAAAGCTAAAAGCTAAAAGCTAAAAGCGTCATGCTTACTGTTAAAACTTAACGCTAAATGATGTATGCCTTACTGCGTGACTGCATACCTGTATGCCTGTATGACTTGCTTTTCGCTGTGCCAGCCGCACTCCATACCCGTTGTATCCCCTAACGGTCACTCATATGCCGATGCCAGACCCTGTCCCAAGCAACAGCGCCGCTGTTGCTTCATAATATGCAGTGCGAAAGCGACATGTGGACCGGCATAAAGCGCGCTGACGGCGCCTATGCCCCCGGCATGAGCCGCCGGGAGCGGCGAAAGGCCCGGTTGCGCCGGGAGCGCATAACGGGCCGGTGCATAACGGGGGCACAGGCGGCGGAAGGCATCGCGCAGCGACGCGCGACCTGCCGGGCGCGCGGAGGTCAAGGAGGCCGTCGCGGTACGGCCTCTTTGTCGCTTGCCGGCGCCCGGCATTCCATATAACCGCCGAACGCACGGCAAGCGAAACCCCCGCCGAGGTAACATAAACCTCACCGCCGCAACAACATAAACCTTACCGCCGCGGCAACATAAACCTCACCGCCGCGGCAACATAAACCTTACCACCGCGGCAACATAAACCTTACCGCCGCGGCAACATACACCTCACCGCCGCGACCTAACCCATCCACGGCCGCATAAGCGCGCCAGAACTGCGATCGCCGCATCTACCCACGACAAGTTATAGGAAATGCACGTCTATCTATAAGGTTAAATCAGTCGCGGCTTTCCCACCCGGCCGGGGCCCCATGGCATGCCCTCCCTCGCCGGGTTCAAAGCAGACGTGTTAAAGAGGGAACGTGCCGCCAGCCCGGCGTTAATCCACCGAAGCCGCTTGCGCGCTGGTTTGCGTCACTAGCAGCGCGGACAGCGCCTCATCGGCCAAACGCGCGAAATAGGCCGCCGCCGGATAAATCACCTGCTCGTCGGGATTAAACCGCGGATGGTGCAGACCGAATTCGCTGGCCGAACCGATGCTGACAAAGGTCCCCGGCACCTGCTGCAGATACAGGGAAAAATCCTCGCCTCCCATTTGCAGCTCCGCTTCCTGGACCTGATAACCGGCGTCGGCGGCCACCCGCTGGCTGAAATCCGCCCAGAAAGGCGTATTCACCACCGCCGGCGGCCCCGGATACCACGACAGTGACGCCTCCGCGCCCATGGCGCTGGCCACCCCGTCAATCACCCGGGTCAGAATATCCGGCACTTTCTCACGCACCTTCACATTATGCGTACGCACTGTGCCTTCCAGCTCCACCGTTTGCGGCAGCACGTTCCAGGTATTGCCGCCCTGAATACGCGTCACGCTCACCACCAGCGATTCCAGCGAGCTGAAATTCCGGCTCGGCAGGGTTTGCAGCGCGTTCACAATCTGGCTGGCGGTCACGATGGTATCAATACCCTGCTCGGGTTTGGCCGCATGGGCGCCCTTGCCGGTCACCGTAATCTGGAAACGGTCGATATGGGCATAAAACGCGCCGCGCCGGGTGGCAAAGGTGCCCACCGGCAGCTCGGGCGCGTTATGCATGCCGAATACCGCCGACACGTTCTCCAGCGCGCCGGCGTCAATCAAATGGCAGGCGCCGTTGAAATTTTCTTCCGCGGGCTGGAACAATATCCGCACCGTGCCCGGCAGGGTGGCTTCGCGCGCTTTTAATAACAACGCCGCCCCCAGCATCACCGAAGTATGGACGTCATGGCCGCAGGCGTGCATAACGCCTTCGTGGCGCGAACTGAACGGTACGCCGGAAACTTCATCGATAGGCAGCGCGTCGATGTCCGCGCGCAGGGCGATCAGGGGAAAGGGTTGTTTGCCGATTTCGGCCACCACGCCGGTCTTCAGCGCTAACGGTAAAATCCGGATGCCGGCCTCCGTCAGCCAACGGGTGATCCTTTCCGTTGTGGCGAATTCCTGGTTGGACAATTCGGGATAGGCGTGCAGTTCGCGTCGACAGCTAATCAATTTTTCAGCAATATTGCCAGACATAGGGTATGACCCTTTTGTGAGATAATGAATATCGGATAAAAAATTATCTTAGCGGTTAATGTTAAATTGCAGTAAATACTGTTCGGTTATATTACATAGCCATCGGGTCTGATGGCAGGAAGGGGGCCGCCGCCGCCCCCTTTATTCTGCATGCTGAGCCGGGCGTTACTCGTCTTTAGGGAAATCCGCGCCGCGGGTGACGTCTGCCCAGCCATCAAAATCCCGCTGCAGGAGTTTGATTTTTTTATGGGCGTTTTCGAGCGCGGGGTTGCCCAGCAGTAAACGCAACGGCGGCTGCTTGGCTTCCACCGCCTTGACGATGGCCTTGACGGCGCGCACCGGATCGCCCGGCTGCTTGCCGCTGTTATCGCGACTGACGCGGGCGCGCGCATGCGCGGTTTCGGCATAGTCGGCGATGGTCTGCGGCGCCTCATTGGCCGAACGGCCGGCCCAGTCGGTGCGAAACGGCCCCGGCTCGACGATCAGCACCTTAATGCCCAAGGGTTCCACTTCCTGCGCCAGCGACTCGGACAAGGCTTCCACCGCGAATTTCGTGGCGTGGTAAAAACTCAGCGAGGGGAAGGTGGTAATGCCGCCGATGGAGGAGATATTGACCACGGTGCCGCTGCGCTGCTTGCGCATGGCCGGCAGCACGGCACGGGTCATGGCGGTCAGGCCCCAGACGTTGATATCGAACATGCGGCGCACATCGTCCATATCACTCTCTTCGAACGAACCGAAATAACCGATGCCGGCGTTGTTCACCAGCACATCGATACGGCCGAACTTTTCCAGCGCGGCGCTCACGGCGGCGTCCACCTGTTCCTGGCGCGTGACGTCCAGGGTTAAGACCAGCGCATGATCCTCATGGCCGGCGATCAGATCGTTGACCTGGTCCGGATTACGCGCGGTAACGACCGTCGGATAACCCAAAGACAGGGTATGGCCGGCCAGTTCCCGGCCGAAACCCGTGGAGCAGCCGGTAATAAACCATACTGGTTTTTCGTGTTGCGTCATCATTATTCTCCAGATTGTTCAGGATAAGAGCCTCGTTACACGCAGGCGGCAAAGCGGCTGGTTAGCATAGTGTAATACCCCGGCCCGGGTTGCAACCGACGGATGATGCTGACCGGGGGGAAACGGCGCCCCGCCATGCCGCGTCGGCGCCATAAATAACCGTTCAGTCCATGTCATTACCGGATAATGACGGATTTGTAATGGTGCTGTTAATCAATAAAGCAACATCCGCTAAATCATGGCGGAATAATGTAATGCAGCTATCATTTATCGGTCGTTTCATTATTTAGCCTTGTTTTCCCGCCGGCGGTCCGCCAATAAAATTTATCCATATCCCGGTAAAATATTTTTTTAAAACTAAAAAAAAGTGCTGAAAAAAAACCTAATCTCAAGTTTCTGTGAGGTTAATCACGCCAAATGCTAAAAGGCGATAATATACTCCGCGTCAAATAGAAACGGTATTTCAATTTAAATGAATTTTTGTTTCTTTTTGTGATCATCAAAGTTGCGCTCTCAATATTCACTTCATTTCTCTGGGATGGTAAAAGATGAGGATAATAAAAAACTTACGTTGGTATATGATCGGAATGGTGATGCTGGCCACCGTGCTTAACTATCTGGCGCGCAATTCGCTGGCAGTGGCGGCGCCGACCATCATGCAAGAGATGCATTTTACCGTGCAGCAATATTCCTATATCGACGCCATATTCAAAGGTTGCTACACCCTGACGCAACCCGTGGCGGGCTACATCCTGGACCTGCTGGGCACCAAGTTGGGCTATCTGCTGTTCGCCATTGCCTGGGCGGTGCTGAATATGGCCCACGCCTTCGCCGGCAGCTGGGTGGCGCTGGGTATCCTGCGCGGCGCGCTGGGCATGGCGGAAGCCGCGGTGATCCCGGCGGGCCTCAAAGCCTCGTCCGAATGGTTTCCGGCCAGGGAACGTCCTGTCGCCGTGGGCTGGTTCAACGCCGGCGCCGCTGTCGGCGGCGTACTGGCGCCGCCGCTGGTGGCCTGGGCGATTATGGTGCACAGCTGGAACTTCGCGTTTTTGTTAACCGGCGGGGTGAGTTTAATCTGGGCGGTGGGTTGGTACAAATTATATAATACCCCGGATAAACATAAAAATATCTCCTCTGAAGAACGCGAATATATCTATGCCGGACAGGAATCCCGCCATCACAGCAGCAATACACAAAAAGTACCGGTAAGCCAATTACTCAAGGATAGCCAATTCTGGGGTATCGCTATTCCGCGCTTTTTAGCCGAGCCGGCCTGGGGCACGATTAATGCCTGGGTACCGTTATTTTTATGGAAAGTCTATGGCTTTGATTTAAAGCATATCGCCATGTTTGCCTGGATGCCGCTGCTGTTTGCCGATGTGGGCTGTATCCTCGGCGGCTATATGCCGGGCTTTTTCCAGAAACATTTCGGCGTTACGCTTATCGTGTCGCGCAAGCTGGTGGTGACCGTCGGCGCGCTGTGCATGATTGGCCCCGGGCTTATCGGTTTATATCACAGCCCGTATTTCGCCATCGCCATGCTGTGCTTCGGCGGTTTTGCCCATCAGACGCTTTCCGGCGCGCTGATTACGCTGTCCTCGGATCTCTTCGGCCGCAATGAAGTCGCCACCGCCAACGGCCTGACCGGCATGATAGGCTGGGGCGGTTCGACCTTGTTTACCCTGGTGGTCGGCGCGCTGGTGGGCATTATCGGCTTCTCGCCGCTGTTCCTGATGCTGTCGATATTCGAAATTACGGCGATGATTATCGTCTGGACCGTGGTAAAAGGGCGTCCCGATAAAACGGCGCTGCAGCCAACGCCTGTGGTCTAGCGGTATAACGACAATCACTATGCCGGGACGGACCTACGTCCCTGTAGCGAAAGATGACGTCCCGCGCCGCAGTCCGGCCGGGACGTTGCTATTTTTTATCACTTCGTCTCCAGGGCAGGCAGCCTGACAGGGCATTATCCCGCGGCGGTTTTTTTGCGTAGGGCGGCGGCGGTTCGTCATGCGGGGAGAGGGGAGCAACCGCCCCGCGTACGGGGCCGCGGCCATACTCAGTGAATGACGCCGGGCCGGACATGGACGCATTTCTGGTATTGACCGGCGCTTTATAGCGCGGATAGGTTTTCGTCGGATTGCCGGCCGGCACGATCCGGGCGGCGGACGCTTTGCCCGCGCTCACGCCGGTGCCGGTCTGCGTGGCCCCGGCGATGCCGTTCTTCACGGGCGCGGGGGAAGAGAGGGCCAGCGGCGTGTTGCTCACCGTTTCAGGAAGGGGAAACGTGGTGGAGTTGATGGACGTGCGTCCATAAGGACCATAAGGAATGGAGGGGGGGGCGAAGTTGTAGCGTGCGTTGATTGACGAGCGGTCGATATTCCCCTGATAAAACGCCGGCGAATGATCGTAACGGGTATAGCGTGTGTTTAAATAAGCATTATTCATTACCGATGGTACTCCTGTCATGGGGGAACACTGTGGAAATCCCGCGGAAAAAGGGAAAGATGAAAATGATGATAATGGAACACATGACTTAAATAACGGCCTAATGACGCCGTTTGCGCAAGGACGGCGGCGGTGAATGTCTTATTGACCGGCAAAACGCCGGGGAAAAACCCATGCGCGGATAAAGTGTCGCTTCAGGTTCCGGCCGGTTTGGGCTATCTTGTTCCCGGGCGATTCCACCACTTTTTTACCGTCGGCGCCGCGCGCCGTTAACAGGCCGTTATGGACAATCAAACCGATAAGCAAGCGCCTTCGCAAACCCTCCCTTCCCAGGGCGGCGGCCGCTGGTGGCAGCAGGGTAAACCGCCGGACTACCGTTTTTCGCTGGCCAACGAGCGCACCTTCCTGGCATGGATTCGCACGGCGCTGGCTTTTCTGGCGGGCGCGGTGGGCATCGATCAATTCGCGCTGGGCCTGGGAACGCATGAGGTGCGCGCGGCCCTGGCGGTGCTGCTGTCCGTCATGGCGGCAAGCCTTGGCATCATGGCGTACCGCCGCTGGGCGGCCAGCGAGCTGGCCATGCGCACCGGCGCCTCCCTGCCGCAGACCCCTCTGCTGCTGATGATGGCGCTGTTTGTGGCGGCCGTGGCCCTGGCGTTGACCGTGCTAATCCTGATGCCATGAGCGGACCTCTCTTGCCCGGCGCCGGCGGCGCACCGCCGCCGGACCCCGGCCTGCAGCCTGAGCGTACCTGCCTGGCCTGGTCGCGCACCGCTTTCGTCGCCGCCGTTAACGCCTTGCTGCTGCTGCGCGCGGCGGCGACGGGCGGCAACCGGCTATTGCTGGCCGGCGGAACGCTATTGTTAATCCTGGCGGGCATGATGTGGCTGTGGGGATATGGCCGTCTGACGCGTTCGGCCGGGCAAGGCCGCTGGATGATGGCGCTGACCATGCTGACCGTGTTGTCGGTCAGTGTCATGACCGTGCTGTCGGCGCTGGGCTGAGGAAAAAACCATAATAACCAGCAATGCTATGGAACTGTGATGTTTATCACTGCAGGGTCTTAAGAATAATCTTAATATACACATCATCCTTTACAGAGCTAACGCCTTGGCCCCGGGTCATGAGCGCCGGAGATAAGCGCCGGAAAGGATAACGTCATTTTTTGACGGCCCCGGTGACGGGGCTTTTTTCCTCAGAAAAGCGCATCGGCCACTTACCTCCTCGCAAGAGGGAGTACAGCAAAGGTTGTCGGTGCGCTTCTCTGTCTCTATCGTCCAGTCATCCTCTCCGATCATGCATACATAAACGAAACAAAACCAATAATAATCACGGCGAGCGCTGCGAGAAAAGTAATGTCGTTAGTTTGCATAAGTCACCTCCCTTTCACCTGTCATCATTGTGGCCTTAACAGGATGAAACGAGTGTGACTGAACAACCATTTTGCTTATGTAATAAGCAAAATGGGGTTAATGGCCGGCCCGCGGGCAATCTTGCGCGTAGCCGCTATCGTCCCGCCGGGCGGCAAAAAAAATCGCATCCGGGAATAATCCGTATCCGCGCGCGTCTTATCCGTACCTATGCACCGCTTTGACGGAGATAAGATGCCTTTCACCCCACGCTGCCGGTGGTCCGCCGCCGGCATACTTGCGGCCCTGCTAATGACCGCCGCCCATGCCCATGGTGATAGTTATGCCGCGACGGCGGGCGCCGATACGGCTGGGCCGGCCACTGAAGCGCCTTTCCTGCGCGAGAATGATGCCGCGATGACGCAAATGATGACCGCCATGACGCTGACGCCCAGCGGCGACGTCGATCGCGATTTTGTCGCCATGATGACGCCCCATCACCAGGGCGCTATCGCCATGGCGCAGGCGGAGCTGCGTTATGGCCGTAACGAGCGGCTGCGCCGCATGGCGCAGGAAATTATCATAACCCAGCAGCAGGAAATCACCGCCATGCGCCAGGCGCTGGGGGACCCGTTGCCGGCAAGCGCGCCGGCGCCAGATCTCATCCCTGCCGGCAGCGCGCGCGCCGGACATTAACGTCATAGTTCCCACTGAAAGGACAACCATCATGAAATCATCCTTTATGGCCCTATCGCTGACCCTGCTTACCGCGCCGCTGTCCGGCTGGGCAGGGCAGGCGCCGCGCGCCGCCGCAAGCGCCGATATCCCCGTCAGCCATCATGACCGGGTCTACGCCGCCGAACAGTTTTCCAATACCCTTTCGGTCACCGACCCGGCGGACAATACCCTGCTGGGGGTCATTCGCCTGGGCGATCCGCAGCCGGGCAACCTCAGCCCGCTGTATCGCGGCCAGGTGCTGGTGCACGGGCTGGGCTTTTCTCCGGACGGTAAAACCTTGGCGGTGGTCGCCATCGGCACCAATTCCGTGACCTTTATCGCTACCGCCACCAACCAGGTGAAACACACCACCTATCTGGGGCGGGCGCCCCATGAGGCGTTTTTTACCCCCGACGGCCGGGAAGTGTGGGTCACGGTGCGCGGCGAAGATTATATTGCCGTACTGGACGCCGCCAGTTATGAGGAAAAGCTGCGTATCAAGGTGCCGGCCGGGCCGGGCATGCAGATTTTTTCGCCGGACGGCAAATACGGCTATATCTGTTCATCCTTTAATCCTGAAACAGTGGTGGTTTCCGTGGCCGATCACGCCATTGTCGGACGGGTGAAACAGGCCAGCCCGTTCTGCCCGAATATTGCGGCCACGCCCGACGGCAAACAGGTGTGGTTTACCCTTAAGGACTCGGGGAAAACCCAGGTGTTTGCCGCGCAGCCGCCTTTTCAGCTGCTGAAAACGCTGGATACCGGACCTATTACCAATCATGTCAATATCGCGCATAATGCCAAAGGCACCTTCGCGTATATTAGCGTTGGCGGACTCAACCAGGTAAAAGTGTTCCGCACCGATGATTTCACCCAGGCGGCTACTATCGCCGTAGGCAATTTACCCCATGGCGTCTGGCCGTCCGCCGACGGCAGCCGGGTTTATGTCGGCCTGGAAAATGACGATGCGCTGGCGGTTATCGATACGTTAAGCAATAAAGTTACCGCCACCATTCCCATCGGCCAGGCGCCGCAGGCATTGGCTTATGTGCCCAACGCGGTGCCGGAGGGGGACGGCAGGGCCGGTTTACAAACCCTGGGCGTGGCCGGGAAGGCCACGCATCTGGCGTTGCGGCGCGTCGGCGCGGCGGGGGGGCCGGCACCGACCACGGTATCGCTGTTTGACCAGGGCCTGACGCAGGTGTTGCAGGCGGCGGTGACCGGATTGGAGCCCAAACAGGCTTATCTGCTGGCATTGGCCACGCGCCCCGACGGCGGCGGCGGGGTACAGCCGTTAAGCGCGTTTATGACCAATCCCGCGGGCGCGGCGATTGTTAACGCTATCGGACCGATTCGCCAGGTCGTCCGCCAGGACCGCAAGGCGGAACGCCGCTATCTGGTGGTGGTGAAAGGGACCGCCGAAAACTATGGCGCGCCGGTGCAAATCCAGGCGTTGTAACGCGCCATGTCATAAAAGGAAGCTGATGACCATGTCCGGGCTTACCGATCGCCAGATAAGGGAAGTACTGCCGCAGCTGCGGCGCTTTGCCCTGTGGCTGACGCGCAATCCCGCCGGGGCTGACGATTTGGTCCAGTCCGGCCTGGAAAAAGCGTTAACCGCCTATGCGGCCCTGCAACATGAGGACAACCTGCGGGTATGGCTGTTCTCCATTCTGTACCGGCAGTTTATCGACGGGGAGCGCCGCAAAAAACGCTATTTACGTCTGTTATCGCTGTTTAAGGGAGAGGAGGAATATGCCGCCTCGCCGGAGGACCTGGCGCTGACGGATGGCGTGCTGGCGGGGTTCGCCTCGCTTCCCACCGATCAGCGGGCCATCCTGCTGCTCGTCGCCGTCGAGGGTTTGCGTTATAAGGAAGTGGCCGAGGCCCTGGACATCCCCCTGGGTACCGTGATGTCGCGGCTGTCGCGCGCGCGCAGGCAATTGCACGATTTGGCGGAAGGCACCGCCGCGCCCGTTAATCCGTCGTTAAGGAGATTAAAATGATGACCCGGACGCCCACTGAAAATGATTTACACGCCTATGTGGACAACCAGCTCGATGAGCCGCAGCGCCGGTGGGTCCAGCACTACCTCTCCCGGCATCCCGAGGCGGCGAAAAGGGTCGCCGGCTGGCAAACTGAAACCCAGCGGCTGCGGGTCGCCTTGACCCATGACGAATCCCTGACGCAGGCGCCGGACCTCCAGACCCGTCTTGTGCAGGCGCAGGCAATCCGCCGCCGCATCCAGTCCCGGCGACAGACGCGCTTGGCGCTGGCCTTTACGCTGCTTTTTTCCCTGGGCGCGGGCGGTATTGCCGGCTGGCAGTTCCGGGACCTGGAGATGCAGCGCCATGCCTTGCCGATGGAGGACGCGGTACATGCCTACCAGCTGTTCAGCCAGGATAAACTGCCGGTGCTGGACGTGGTGGCCGATAACCGCGGTGACATGGACAATTGGGTCAGCCGCTATTTTATCAATGGCGCCATGCCGCCCAACCTGGAGGAATATGGCTTCACCCTGGTCGGGGGGCGCCTGATGGCGACGGATACCGGTCCGTCGGCGTTAATCGTTTATCAGGATAGCCAGGGGGTGCGGGTGACCTATTATATCCGGCCATCGGGGAGCAACGGCCTGAAGAGCGGCAAACGCGAGGCCGGCAACCTGCTGGCGCAGTACTGGAGCGACAATAAATACAGCTACGCCGTGGTCAGTCCGGTAAACAGCCGCCGCGCGCAGCCGGTGCAAAATGCCATCGCCGCCTATACCGCCGCCCATAGGCTCTAAGGACGGCCGTGCCTGACTAATGCCAGGATTCTGCCTGGCCGTCGCTTATCGCCGCCGGCCATGAGCAGCAGTGGCGATCACCTCGCCGCTGAAACCAATAATGTCCGGTTCATTTTATTTCAGTGACGAAGCTATCGCGGCTGCGCCGGACTTTTTTCAGGTTCACCAGCCAGTCACCTTCGGCCGCCCGGTAACCGAGGGGCAGCATAACCACGCTACGCAGGTTTTTCGCCGGCAAACCGAGGATGTCATCGACCGCCGCCGGATCGAATCCTTCCATCGGCGTGGCGTCAACCTCTTCGAACGCCGCGGCTATCAAGGCCGCGCCCAGGCCGATATAAGCTTGCCGCGCGGCCGCCTGATAGTTAGCCTCCGTGCCCCGACCGGCGACGATACCCAGCAACATCTGGCGATAATTTTCCCAACCTTCGTTTTTAAAACCCCGCACGTCGTTGGTAAGGTCGAACATCATATTAACGCGATCGGGCGTGATGTCGTCCCAGGCGGCGAAAACCAGCAGGTGCGAACAGTCGGTAATCTGCGCCTGATCCCAAGCCACGGTGCGAATCTTTGCGCGGATATCCGCGTTGCTGACCACGAACAGCTCAAAGGGTTGCAGCCCGCTTGAGGTAGGCGCCAGCCGCACAGCTTCAATGATACGTTCAAGCTTTTCGGCGGGCACGCTTTTCGTCGCATCGTACTTCTTGGTGGCATAGCGCCATGCCAATCTTTCATTAACGGTGGTCATCTTGGTTTCCTTCAGGTGTGAATGTGCATGCCGGGATTGCGCCCGGGCTTGCGGCGTAGTGTCGGCCCCGGCAATCCCGGGGTTAGCGGCAAAAGGCGAGCCGGCTAAATAATAGCAGCATCACCGCCCCGGCAAAACCATGCCGCGTGCCGAACATTCAGATGTTACCGCAATGGCATTGCGCAAGAGGCGCAGGCTGTTATCGGGTTCATCCCTACCGGCAGTCCACGCCGGATAATAACGTCCGCATGGCCATCCGCATTTTTATTTTTGTTTATATTTGATTTATACAAAGTGTGGCATAACCTGCGATTCCGAAATGTATAACACCGGATCCTCCCGGCAACCGGTATAAGTCCTACGTGTAATAGTGTGCGGTAATGATGATAAATGATGATGTGGTGTATTGCTTTCAGGGAGCAGTAACCTGATGTGGTTATTTAAATGGGCGGCAATTCCCCTACTGGCTTTGGGTATAATGCCTGAGGCGCTGGCAGTAAATGTCTGTCATGATCCTACGCTGGATAAGAATAAGGGTTTATGGCGGAATTTTACCGCCAATATCGCTAAGACATGGAACGCCTCACCCGACCAGGATATTTATGTGCCGGTAATAACCTGGCATAATCGCTATTTTTATGATGACGAGCATATCCGGCGTTATAATGAGCGTCCCTGGGGTTTGGGATATGGCATTTCACGACTGGACGAACGGGATAATTGGCACGCACTCTATGCCATGGCTTTTAAGGACTCCTTTAACCGCTGGGAACCTTTCGCCGGCTATGCCTGGGAATCGCAATGGCGGCCCCTTGCCGATAACGATTTCAGGCTGGGAGCGGGCTTCACGCTTGGGGTCACGGCCCGGCATAATTGGCGTTATTATCCCATCCCGGCCCTATTGCCGCTGGCGTCGGTCAGCTATCACACTATTACCTTCCAGGGCACCTATATTCCTGGTTCGCGCAATAACGGCAATGTTGTTTTTGCCTGGCTGCGCTGGCGTTTTTAACCGACGGCGTCTTTGACCACCCCGCCGGGTGAGGGAGGAGGAGCCGGGGCGATAGACGCGTTCACACCCGTTGGGCGCGTACCAGCGTCAGCGAACTCATGGTCTTTGCCAGCCGGTTATGGTGTTCATCGGTAAAATATTGTTCCTCCATTTCACGCGACGTCAATTGTTCGATGATGTCAAAATGAAACGGCGCCAGGAATTGGGCGGCTTTATCAGCCTCTATACCGAACGTCCAGGCTTCACCGAGTTTCCTGACTGCCGTCACGCATTCTTGCAAACCATATTGGCTATTTTCTCCGGCAATCGCTGCGGTATCCACATAATCAAAAAATACCTGGCTCCCCGGACCGCCGTGCCGGCTAATGGCGGTAAAAATAGCCTCGACCTGTTCCGCTTCCAGATAATAGGTCAGCCCTTCCAGCACAAAAAAACATTTTTCGCCGCGTGGAATTGCAAGCTGTGTCAATATTTCGTTTATGCGTTGCCGGGAAAAATCAATGGCGATAAAATGAACGTTGGCCGGAAAATCAATATCTATTTTTTTGAAAATAGCGCGTTTCTGTTGCTGCATATCAGGATGATCGACTTCATACACCTGACAGTGCCTGAGTTGTTGCTGGAAGCGGCAGCACCTGGAATCAAAACCGGCGCCAAGAATAAAGACCTGTTTACAGTCCGCGGGCAGGGTCATGAAAATGTTATCCAGGAAGTTTGTCCGGCCTAAAATATATTCATAAGCGCCGGGCGGTACCGAGGCATTAAACATCTCGTCGTTAAGTAAAAAAGATTTATGCATCAGCGATAAAAATGAGTTCAATGCATAACAGATCATTACCGCAATAAAATCGTCGCCTTTAAAGTGTTGACGTGTTTCGCCAAAAGATTTGGCCCGAAACAGACAGGTCATTTCAGCGGTGGAAGAGAAAAAAAGCTTTTTTTTCGACATAGGCCGGATCCGCCGGTAGATAAAAAGGCATTGGCGCCCTCAGAAATCAGAAAGCATAGTAGCGCTGTAAAAAAGGACAATGTTCCAGATAACATAACGTGAGCGGCATCATAAAAGACGCGCAGGCCGCGCCCCGCGGCGCGTAGGCGCGGATTCGACCGTGGGGCCGGCCGCGCCGGGGCAGGGTATAAACAGGACGAAAGATGCGTTCCGACTTGCGGCTTGGTTTGTCTGTGCTAAACCTTTAGTAGGCCTAACAAAAGGAGTTCGTTATGAAAAAAAGCTTATATGCTTTATCCGCATGTATGTTCACCATCCTGCTGGCGGGTTGCGCCGATAATAATTATGCCATGCATACCAACGACGGACGCACCATTGTCAGTGAAGGCAAACCGAAGGTAGATGACCAGACCGGTATGATAAGCTACAAAGATGCTAATGGAACCAAGCAGCAGATCAATCGCAGTGACGTTAAGGAAATGATGGAAATCCAACACTGACGCATAACATCGCGCAGAGACGAAACCCCACCCTGCTGGGGTTTTTTTATGGCCGCAATAGCAGAATGTTATCCTGCTGGCGCTAACGCCGTTTTAATCCGCCAGGAAATCAGCCTGGCAAATCCAGCCATAAGGGCCGGTAATGAGTTAATTCCAGAAATACCATTAAATAAAGCAACCATCAATTTTCACGATCATTTACCCGATCGCTTTGGTATTAAAGATCACTCGCCCAGACTTATTTAAGCGAACGATCCGATGGTGAAAGCGGTATTTCATGCCCGGCCGGCGAAAGAGGTCATCGGCAAGCGCGCGGTCCTTTTGACAGCCAGGTCATTCTCACCGCTAAACGCCGTGCAGGGCCTTTTGATATTGACCGGGCGTTACCCCCATAAAGCGCCGAAACCAGCGGGTAAAATGGGCCTGGTCGGCAAAACCGGATAAAATACCCGCCTGGCTGAGAGGGCATCTGTGGCGGATCAGGTGCATGGCATAGCGCACCCGGGCCTGGCGCTGGTACGCGTGGGGCGTCATGCCGTATTCGCGCTCAAACGCGCGCAGCAGGCGAAACGGTGGTATGCCGGTTTGGACGGCGATATCCATCAGACTGACGCGATCCCCCAAATGTTCATCCAAAAACGCCCGCGCCCGCCGCACCGCTCCAAGCTCCGGTCCGCCGTCCGGCGATTTGGCGGCGTCTTTAACGTAACGCTTCATCAGCGTGTCGGAAAACGCCAGATAAGCCTGATCGCGAAATAACAGCGATCCCTGGGTCTCCGAGCTGCGGTGTAGCGCATACAAAATAGCGTTAATCTCGGGATCCCTGATAATGGGGCCGGAAATCGTCAAGGCATGCCTGGCGCCGCGCTCGTCAACCAGCTGATGCAGATAAGCGATATCCACATACAGGGTACGCAGGCTCCACCCCTGCGCGGTGACGGGCCAGCCCGCATGGGGTTCGTCCGCGTCAATGGCATACAGATCGCCGCGCCGGGCGATAAATTCATTGCCCCGCGTGCGGATGCGGATATTACCTTCAGTGAGCAGGGCGAAACAGGCCGTATCATGGGTATGCACATCATAGGAAAAATCAACAAATGTGCCGCGCAGCAGCTCGGCCTTCAGGTCGGGCGACCGCCAGACATTGACGTCGGAAGGGTTGAACGGCATGGGGACATCCTCTGGGGCAAGGGGCGCAAACACTCCTCTGTTAGGTTACATCACTTTGAAGAACCCAGGCAACGCCGGCACGCAGGGTCCGCGCCGCCCCGGCGTTTATGCCTGCGGCTATTTTAGCAGCCCGAGTTTGGCCACGATTTTGCTTATGGGCTTGCGCTCGCCGACCAGGGCAAGGCCAACATACTGTAGTTCTTCGGTGGCCACGTGGGCAACCGCCTCGCGAAAAGCGGCGTAGTCGGTGGTCTGCTGGCCCTGGACGGGAAAATCAATGATGTCGCAGCCCGACCCGGCGCCTTTGTCTCTCAGGGCGGACAGTGTGGCGCGATCGGCCGCCAGAACGGTAATGCCGATGGGGATAAGACCGGGGTGTTCGCACCCGCTGGCGTCGACCAGGGGCAAGCCGACCAGCGCCGGATGGCGCTGGCCAACGGTAAGGGCGATGACGGCGGCGGCGTTTGCCGCTCTGCCCGCGGGCAGTTCGCTATCGACCACGATAACGCAGCGTTCGGGTATTTTGGTTGCTTCGGACATGCCTGGAACTCCATGAAATAAAAATACCGCGCTATAATGCGGCGGCCCGTCGTCGCCGTCTTGAACGCTATTGCAGGATAGCGGCGCTTGGGTGGGCGGATCCTGTGGCCACGCGCTGCAAGGCATGGGGCAATAAGCCGTGGGGTCCGGCGCCGTTAATCGGCAACTGTGCGGGTAAAATTGGCTGTCGCGCCGGCGTGCGGCGCGACAGGCCGGTCCCTTAGCGGCGGATGGCAAAATGCGCCGCTAAGGGATCGGCCACCTGACGCGGCAGATCGGCCTCCCAGGCCAGGTAGGCGGCGCTGGCGGCGGCATTGCCGTCATGGCGATCGTGCAGCCAGAACAGATAATCAATCTGTTGGCCCTCAGGGGGATTCTGCGGGCTGCTTTGCACCGTTAAGCCCGCGGCCTGCCAATCCTGCGGCTTTCCGGACACGCGTTTGGCATCAAATCCGGCATCGATTAAATCACGCACCACCCCTTCGGCCAGCGGCCCTTGCCCGGCAAACACCAGGATCTCGGCGGCCGGCGGCAAGTCGGCCGCGATCCGCGAACGGTTGACCCAGCGCGTACCGGCGGGATGCGCCCGGCGGTATTCCCAACTGCGATCGGCGCTCAGGCCCAGGGCGCCGGCGTCCAGCCTTTGCCTGGCCGCCGCCGCGTCGATAACCGGAACGGGGGGCGGCGCCAAGGGCGCCTTGGGGGAAGATGAGGCGTTCGCCGCATCGAACCCGGGCAGCACCACCGCCTCCCAGCCGAGCTGCAGCAGCCAATGGGCGGTAGTGGTGGCGCGCACCCCGTCATTATCATTAAGCACAATGCGCGCATTGCGCGTGCCCGCCCATTTGTCCAGCGACTGTACCAGCTGTCCGCCCGGCGCCCAGCGGGCGCCGGGCCGGTGGCCGCGCTGATATTCGTCATGATTACGGACATCGAACAGATAGGTGGTGCGCTCCGGGTCCGATTGCCATTGCCCGAGCGTGGCCGCGTCGATAACGTTTACACCGTAACGTTGTGCCAGCGCGTCCGCCCGTGCGCGGGATGATTGCTGCGCCCGTTTGCTCAGTGGCGGGAAGTAGCGGGCATCGTCCCTTACCGTCGCCAAATCGGCCAGCCGCCATCCCTGGGTGCCGCCGGACAACGCCACCACTTTATTAGGCACGCCGGCATTAATCAGGGTCTGCGCGCCGATGATGCCGCGCGTGCGGCCCGCGCAGGAGATGACCACCAGCGTCTCGGGCGAAGGCACCAGGTCCTCGAAGCGATAGAGCAGTTCGGCGCTGGGTACGGCGATGGCGCTGGGCACATGGAAGCGGTCGTATTCCTCTACCGTGCGGCTGTCCAGCAGGACGTAATCCTCCTGGCGTTCGATCAGGCGCGCCAGTTCGTCCGGGGCGATATCCGGCGTATGCAGCAGGTGTTCGACAAACTCGGCAAAGGCTTTATAGGGCACGTTGACGCCCTTGAATAGCGGGTAACCGCCGCGCTCCCAGGCCTGTACTCCACCGGCCAGAAAATAAAGCCGGTCATATCCCAGGGCGGATAAGCGCGTTATGGCCCGCGCCGTCACATCCTCGTCGTCGCCCAGCAGCACCAAACGCGTGCCGGCGCGGGGCACCAGCGGGGGCAGGGCGGTTTCGAGCAGGCTGTAGGGAACGTTAACCGCCAGCAGCGGATGACCCTCGCCATAGGGGCCTTCTTCGCGGATATCGATAAACGCCAGCTCTTCGCCGTCGTCGAGCCAGTCCAGCAGGGTGGCCAGCGCAACGGGCCGCCCGGCGTCATGTTGTCGTGTCATAAAATGCCTGTATGAAGAAATAATGCGTTAATAACGCAGGCCCGCCTGTTTTAGCAGCGGCAGGATCCGTTGGCCGAAATAAGCCAGCTCGGGTTGATAGTCGACAAAACACAGTTGCAGTCCGTCGCAGCCGATAGCCTTGAGCCGGAGGATTTGTTCGGTGATCTGCTCCGGCGTGCCCACCAGTTGGATATTGCCGCCGACAATACGCTCATCCCGCTGGTGGCCGCGCCAGGATCGGCTATCGCCGGTAGCGTGGGTATGGAAAAATCCGTCCACCGCGCCATGGTCGGCCTGGGCGATGATCGCCTGATATACCGCCTGCGCTTCGGCTTCGGTATCGCGCGCGATAATCATCGGATTGACCAGGATCCGCACGTCGCGGTTGATTGCCTGTGCCGCCGTCCTGACCTGGCGGGTAATATCCGGCAGCGCATCGATGGCCGCCTCGAACGACGCGCCGGCGGGGCTGGTCACGAAAATCAGGTCAGCCTGACGTACCGCATGGGCGATGCCGGCGGCCGAACTGGTGGCGCTGACTATCACGGGCCGGCCATAACGGGGTTTGGGCGTGACAAACGCCTGGTTCAACCGCCACCGGTCGCTGTGGTAATCCAGGTTTTCCGTGCCGGCCCAAAGCTGCTGCAGCAGCGAAACATATTCGTCGGCAAGGGCATAGCGCTGGTCGTGGCCAGGCTGCTCCTGGCCGAACATGGCCCATTCGTCTTTACGGAAACCGGTGACGACGTTCAGGCCCCAGCGGCCCCCCGACATATGATCAAGCGTCGCGCCGAACTTGGCCAAATGCAGGGGATGCCAGGGGCCATAAAAAATATGCACCGTGGAAATCAGCAGGATGCGTTCGGTAATGGCCGCCAGGCCCGCCGCGGTCATCAGGGTGTCGAGCGCCGTTTCGCGATAGCGGATTTCTCCGCCGAACCCGCCCTTTGGCAACCAGTGCGCCGGTCCGAACACCAGTTCAAATCCCAGCGCCTCGGCCTGGCGCGTTAGCGCGGCATTGTAATCGAAGGTCCAGTCGGTGCCCCGGGGATAGGACGACATGGTCCAGCCGCCGTTATGGATGGGTAAAAACAGCCCGAGCATCAGCGGCTGTTTCATGGCTATGCCCAGGGGGCTGTCCGGCGGGAGCGGCGGCAAAACGGGATAATGCATAGGTAACCTCAAATTTTAGTGCCGATCGGGGGCAAACGGTCGTTTAGCACGAAATCGCCGATGATCTTGGTTTTGTAGGCGATGGGATCATGGGTGGTATGCGTGCGCGCATTGCGCCAGTGCCGGTCCAGGTTCAGCGGCTGTATCGTCGCGCCGGCGCCGCCGACGCGGTAGAGCATTTCGCTCACGCGCAGGGCTGCCTGTTCGGCCGCGACCTTGGCTTCGGCGACGGCGACCGAGGCCTCGCCCAGGGCGCGTTCGGCGTCCGCGCCGCGCCAGAATAACGCCATGGCCTGCTCAAGCACGCCGGCGGCGCGCCCAACCATGGCTTCGGCGCCATGAGCCAGCACCGACATTTCTCCCACCGCCTGCTGGACATACGGGTCATCGCCGGCCCGGTCAACCCCGGCGTCGCTGACGGGCCGGGCGCGGTTGCGGCCGTAATCGGCGGCATCCTCCAGCGCGGCCAGCGCGATGCCGGTATCGATTACCGCGTGCAGCAGTTGGGCAAAGGCGCCTTCATACGTGCGGCGGGTTTTCCATTCCGGCAGCGGCAGGATTTCGTCGTCGGCCAGCACGACATGCGTAAAAGTCACGCTGCCGCTGGCGGTGGTCCGCTGCCCCATGCCGTTCCAGTCATCCTGGATATGGACGCCGGCCCTGTCCGCCGGCAGCAGCGCCAGCGCCCGGCCGCCCTGGTCATCATTGGCCAGGACATAAAAATAGTGGGCGAACAGGCTGCCGGTGGCATAGTGCTTGGTGCCGTCCAAACGCCAGCCGGCGCCTTCCCGGACCAGGCGCGTGGCGATTTGTCCGACCGCGCCGGTATGGCGTTCGGCGGAGGCATTGGTGATCAGGGCGCCGTCGCCGATGGCGCCGAGGTAGCGCCGCTGCTGCGCCGGGGTGCCGTAAATGCGCAGCTTTTCGATGCCGCAGGCGTGGGGCTGGATGGCCTGGGCGATATTCGGATCGCCTTTGGCCAGGGGCAGCATCAGGCGCACCCATTGGGTCAGGCTGACCTCGCCGCCGCCGTATGCGCGCGCGACCCGTGCCGCCAGCAGGCCCGAGGAGGCCAGCGCGGCGATTTCCGCCTTGGGCAACAGCCGCTCCTGGTCGCGGCGGGCGGCGCCGGCGCTGAACTGGGCGCTGAATTGCCCGGCCGCCGCCAGTAGCCGGGAAAAAGTTAGCGGGGCATCATCCCCTGAGGCCAGGTCAGTCACGATAGTCGGGCTCGCGCCGGTCAAGCAGACGCCGCAGCGCGTCGAAATGCAGCTGATAGCCGGGTTTGTACTGCGCGCCCGGCGCATCGTGCAGTGGGGTGTTATGAATCTGGTCCTGTACCTTATCCACCTGCTCCGCGCTCAATCCCCGCAGTCGCTGGCCGGTCCACAGGGCAAACAGCTGCACCCGCGCCGCGCGCTCCAGGGTATACAGCCGATCGTAGGCTTCGGCGGTGGAGCGCCCGGTCACCAGTACGCCGTGATTGCCCATAAACAGAATGGTCTTTTCGCCCAGGATCGCCGCCAGCCGTTCGCCTTCCCGCGGATCGCGGGCCAGGCCGTCGTAACCCTCGTCGTAGGCGATTTGGTCGAGCAGCAGCGCCTCGGTCTGGCCGAGCGCCAGCAGATGCTGGCTTTCCAGCCGGGTCAGCGCGCCGGCATAGGGCATATGGGTATGGAACACCGCCTGGTGTTTGGCATGGGCGGCATGGATCGGCGCATGTATACAGTAAGCGGAACGCTGGATGATGCCTTCCCCGTCCAGCTGCGTGCCGTCAAAACCGATGGTCATCAGCTCGCTGGCCCGCACTTCCGACCAATGCAGGCCGAAAGGCGGCAGCAGGAAGCGATCGTCGCTGCCCGGCACCGCCAGGGTGAAATGATTATAAATGCCTTCACTGAAATCGTGCCAGACCGCGAGACGGTGCGCGGCGGCGAGATCCAACCGCGCCTCGTGCCGGGCCGTCGCGCCGGGATCGTTGGCGGAGAACAAACTCATATTATTTTCCTTCAGGTTGCAAAGAGACATCTTTCAGCGACGATAAGGCGCCGTCCGGCGCGGTGCTCACGCCGTGAAGCCGGGTGCTGTAGACGGTGAAATTCTGCTGTTCCACCAGGGGGATAACCGGCAGGTCGGTCTGGGCCAGACGCTGGAATTCATGGAATTCGCCCGCGCGCTTGCCGGGGTCTATTTCCACCTGCAGCCGCTCGATAATCCGGTCCATGTTGGGATTGGTGTAATTCGAGGCATTGGACCAGGGCGTGCCTTGGGCGATATTTTTGCTCCAGTAGTGGCGCAGGCCGCCGATCTGCGGGTCCATCATGGGCACCCAGCGGCCGGTCTCGATATCAAAATCGTAATCGCTGTAGATGCGCTTGATAAATGTCGCCAGGTCCTGGTTACGCACCGTCAGCTCAATGCCTATCTTGCTCAGGCTCTGGCGGATAAATTCCGCCTGATTCTTGAAACCGTCGTTGACCGGGAAATAGTCGATGGCGAGGCGGAAACGTACGCCGCCGGCCTTGCGCGGGTAGCCCGCTTCGTCCAGCAGCTTCTCGGCGGCGGCGGGATCGAAGGCATACTGCGGCACGCCGTCGATGGTATAAAAACGCTTCAGCGACGAGGGAACGGGACCGGTGGCGGGTTTACCCAGGCCGTACCAGACCACGTCCACCAGCGCCTGTTTATCGATTGCCCGGTCGATGGCCTGGCGCACCTTCAGGTTGGCCAAAATGGGGTTGCGCAGGTTGAATTCCAAAAACGTATAGGCCGCCGACGAATCGTAGCCCTGCTTGGTCACCACCAACTGCGGGTTCTGGCTAAGGCGCTTTACATCGGAAAGGGGCACCGAATCATAGGGAGCATACAGCACGTCGCCGGTTTCCAACGCGGCGGCGCGCGATCCCGCGTCGGGGATAATGCTAAAGATAACCTTATCGACCTTGGGCTTGCCGCTGTCCCAATAGTCGGGGTTGCGTTCCAGCGCAATATATTGTCCCCGCTGCCATTGCACAAACCTGAAGGGGCCGGTGCCCACCGGTTTGGCATTATAAGGGCTGGTGCGCACGTCGGTGCCGGCAAACAGATGCGCCGGTAAAATCTGCGCCTCGTTGGCGTTCAGCGAACTTAAGATCACCAGAGAGGGATGTTCGAGGCGAAACACCGCGGTATGGTCATCCGGCGTTTCCACATCCTTGAGCGCGGCAAACGTGGTGCGTCCGCGCGGATGGACTTTTTTCCATAATTCCAGCGCCGAGTATTTTACATCCGCCGCGGTAAAGGGCTGCCCGTCGTGCCATTTAACGCCCTGGCGCAGGTGAAAAGTGATGCTCAATCCGTCCGGCGCCACTTCCCAGGAGGTCGCCAGGCTGGGCTGCGGCTGCATCTCCTGGTTATAGGACACCAGGCCTTCATAGATATTATTGGAAACCACGCCGTTAGGAAAATTAGTATTAAAGGCGGTGTTCAGCGCAACGGGCTCGGGTTGCACCAGGGCGACCAGATTACCGCCGGCGGCCAGGGCGGGCCAGACGGGCAGGGTAAAACTGATGCCGATAGCGGCAAAAATGATTTTTGGCAAAGGCAGCTGAAAAATAGGCATAAATGATGACCTTACATCCTCGGTAATTATCTGGTCCGGCGTGTGGTAATAAAAAAACTTTCTTTCATTAACAATTTGGAAACACCCTAAAATATAAATTAAGGCTGCTTTTAGCCAATGCTTTTTTTGAATTAACTTAGAACCAGCTCAGTAATAAATTCGATAGCACAAAGTTGTCTATAAACAGCAATTATTGATATTTAATTAAGTTATCTTCGCCGGGATAGACTTTCTCCGCTGTTGAAAAACATCGCCTGCACAGATCCGGAACCATTATTTATAATAAAAGGTTTAAACAGATGTTAAGATCATGCCTGTCCGCCTTATCCGTGGGAGCGCTCCTGCTGGCATCCAGTTTTCTGGGCGCGGCCGGGGCGGTGGAACCGGCGCCCGTCAGGGGAGGAACCCTGATTGCCGCTATTTATCCCGAGCCGGTCACGCTGACGGCGACCTATAACAACCAATATGCCAATCGCGTGATTTCAGCCAATATATTTGACGGCCTGGTGTATTACGACGACAGGTTTCAGCCCCAGCCCCGCCTGGCGACTTCCTGGGAAGTGGCGCCGGACGGATTGAGCATCACTTTTCACCTGCGCCAGGGCGTTAAATGGCACGACGGGCAGCCCTTTACCGCGGCGGATGTAAAATACTCGGCGCTGGAAGTCTGGAAAAAAGTGCATTCGCGCGGGCGATCGACCTTCTCGGCATTAAAAGATGTGGAGACCCCGGACAACTATACGGCCATATTCCGCCTCAGCTCACCCTCGCAGGTGATATTAAGCGCGCTGGACGGCGCGGAATCGCAAGTGGTGCCGAAACATATTTTCGACGGCAGCGATATTCGCAAGAACCCGGAAAATGCGCGGCCCATCGGCACCGGTCCTTTTCGCTTTAAAGAATGGAAACGGGGGCAATATGTGGTATTGGAGAAAAATCCCGATTATTGGGATAAGGGCAAACCTTATCTGGATCGGGTCATTTACCGGTTTATCCCGGACGCGGCCGCCCGCAGCGGCGCGCTGGAATCGGGGGAAGTATCCTATATTCCCTATGCCGGCGTACCCTTTTCCGATATAGCGCGCCTGAAAAAAAATCCCGAGCTCAAATTTGAATCCCGCGGCTATGCCTATGCCGCGCAGACCTATTTTATAGGCTTTAACCTGCGATCGGCTGTTTTATCCAATGTGAAAGTGCGGCAGGCTATCGCCCATATCATCGATCGCCAGCGGTTAATCGATACCGTCTGGTATGGGCAAAGCAAGCCGGAATACAGCGTGGTGCCCGCATCCCTGACCCGGTTCTATACGGACGATATTCCCCGTTATGATTACGACGTGGCGAAAGCGGGTAAATTACTGGACGAGGCGGGTTATCCGGTGAAAGCCGGCGGCAAGCGTTTCACCCTGCGTCTGTATACCGATCCCAGCTCCGGCCAGTTCCTGCTGGCGGGAGAGTTTTTGCGCCAGGAATTCAGCAAGATCGGTATCGATATCGCGTTCTCACCGCTGGATAACGCCACGTTCCTGAAAAAAGTCTATTCGGACTATGACTTCGATATTATTTTCCAGGGCTTCGGCGTGATGCTCGACCCGCAAATGGGGTTGACGCGGGTGTTTGACTCCAAAGCACAATCCCCGGGGGTGCCCTACGCCAATGCGTTCGCGTACTCCAGCCCGGAAACGGACCGGCTGATAGCCGCCTATCAAAATGAGGTCGATCCACAACGGCGCATCGCCATTATCGGTCAGTTTCAACGGCAAACCCTGACTGATTTACCGTTGCTTCCGGTAATGGAAGCGCCTTTTTTCACGGTATACAACCGTAAATTGCACGGACTGGATTTTTCCCCGGCGGGCGCGCACTCCGGTTTTCGCGACGCCTGGATCGCCGAACAGCCCTGATGGCGACGGCGTTGATGCCACCACTTAACGGTCCCAAGCGAGGGTCTTTATGTCTTTATCTTCTTCCACCATCGACGCCGGGCCGGCCGGCCGATTTGCCGAAGCGGTCGCCGGGATTGATACCCGCGCCGGCGATGTGATAACCCGGGCGGCGGAACTCGGCGCCAGGCTGGCGGCCGACGCCTCGAGACGGGACAAGGAACGTATTCTGCCCCATGCGGAACTGGACTGGGTGCTGCGGGCGGGTATCGGCGCGGCGCGGGTGCCCGGGGCCTATGGCGGGCCCGAACTGTCTTATGCGGAACTGGCGCGCATCGTCATCCTGCTGGCGAAGGGCGATCCCAACGTGGCCCAGGTGCTGATCCCGCATTTCACCTCGGTGGAGCGTATTCGCCTGACGGGCACCGCCGCCCAGCAGGCGCGTTATTTCCACGGGTTGCTGCACGGCGATTTAATCA
Source organism: Sodalis sp. C49 (assembly GCF_046352915.1). Classification (NCBI taxonomy): domain Bacteria; kingdom Pseudomonadati; phylum Pseudomonadota; class Gammaproteobacteria; order Enterobacterales; family Bruguierivoracaceae; genus Sodalis; species Sodalis sp. C49. Next base: position 5,432,227 of record NZ_CP163303.1, read on the forward strand.
GCGGCGCGACCGGCGAACGCGGCGGGCAGTTCGTGGCGGAGATGACCACCCGGCTGGTGCAAACGCCGCAGGGGCTGCGTTTGCGCGGTAAAAAATTCTACAGCACCGGGGGCCTGATGGCGGATCGACTGCGGGTTACCGCTAAGGATGATCGCGGCGACACAGTTTCGGCGTTTGTGCCCCGCGCCCGGCCGGGCATTGTGCAGCACGACGATTGGGACGGCATGGGGCAACGGTTAACCGCCAGCGGCACCACCGAATTCCTGGATGTCGCGGTGGCGGACGAGGAGGTGATGTTCTACACCAGCGACGAGGGCAAAAAGCGCAACTACCAGCCGGCGGCCACGCAAATGCTGCATTCCACCATTGAGGTGGGCATCGCTCTGGCGGTTCTGGACGACGCCGTGGCCTGGGCGCATCGCGGCGCGCGGCCGCGCGCCGATTCCGGGGTACAGCGCTCCGTCGACGATTGGTTTGTCCAGCATACCATCGGCAATATCATCGCCCACGCGCATGGCGCCGAGGCGGCCCTGCTGCGCGCCGCCGCGCTGGTGGACACCGCGGCGTCCGCCTGGCACGGCGGCGAGACCGGGGATGAACTGGAGCAGAAGCTGATAGACGGCTCCATCGCCACGGCCGAGGCGAAAATCGTCTGCAACGGCGCCGCCCTCAGGGCGGCGGAGCTGATTTACGAGGTCGGCGGCTCTTCCGCGACGCTGCGTGAGAACAACTTTGACCGCCACTGGCGCAACGCACGCACCCATACCACCCACGACCCGATCAATCACCGCTATCGCGTGGTCGGCAATTATTACCTTAACCAGACGCCGCCCCCCATCACCATGTATGACTGATGGGGGCGGGTGGAAGCAGGGTAAACAAGCGGAGCGCTAACCTTGACACAACAGAAAAAACAGCTGCGCCTGGGCGCGTTTTTACAGGATGTCGGCCATCACATCGGCGCCTGGCGGCATCCCGACGCCCCGGTTAACGCCGGCATGAACCTGGAGCATTTCAAACTGCTGGCCCGCCGGGCCGAAGCGGCCAAGTTTGATATGATTTTCTTAGGCGATCAGATGACTTTCCAGTACGAGGAGGACGAATATATCGGCCGAACGACGCGCACGGTGAACTATGAACCGCTCACCCTGCTGTCCGCCCTGGCGATGGTAACCGAAAAAATCGGGCTGGTGGCCACCGCCTCCACCAGCTATAACGAGCCGTTCAATGTCGCGCGCAAGTTCGCTTCGCTCGATCATATCAGCGGGGGACGGGCGGGCTGGAACGTGGTGACCTCCTGGACGCTGGGCGAGGCGCTGAATTTTAATCGTGACGAGGTGATGGAGCACGGCCTGCGCTACCAGCGCGCCCAGGAGTTCGTGGACGTGGTGCAGGGATTATGGGACAGCTGGGAAGACGACGCGCTGCTCAATGATAAAGCGACGGGGCATTTTTTCGACCCGCGCAAACTGCATGTGCTGGATCACCAGGGGCGGTTTTTTAAGGTGCGGGGCCCGCTGAATATCTCGCGCCCGGTCCAGGGGCAGCCGGTGCTGGTGCAGGCGGGGTCGTCGCACGACGGGCAGGACCTGGCCGCGCGCCGGGCTGAGGTGATTTTTACCGCCCAGCGAACGCTTGAGGATGCGCGGACGTTTTACCGCAGCGTTAAACAGAAGATGGCGGCTTACGGGCGCCATCCCGATCAGTTGCAAATCATGCCGGGCGTATTCCCTATTATCGGCGAGTCCGAGTCTCATGCCCGGGAAAAATTCGAGCAATTGCAGTCATGGGTCGACCCGGAAATCGGCTGGCCGGTCCTGGCCCGCCACCTGGGCGGCGTCGATCTGTCGTCCTACCCCATCGACGGGCCGCTGCCGGAACTGCCGCCGACGCAGGGAAACCAGAGCCGGCAGGGGCTGCTGGCGGCGTTCGCCCGGCGTGAAAATCTGACCATCCGCCAGCTCTACTGGCATGTCACCGGCACGCGCGGCCATTGGGCGATTTTCGGCACGGCGGCGCAAATTGCCGACCAGTTGGAGGAACGGTTTACCGGCGGCGGGGCGGACGGCTTTAATATCATGGCGCCCTGGCTGCCCGGCGGCCTGCTGGAATTTATCGACCAGGTGGTGCCGGAACTGCGCCGGCGCGGCTTGTTTCGCCACGAGTATACCGGCGCTACCCTGCGCGACCATCTGGGGCTGGCGCGGCCGGCCAACCGTTATGCCGGCCGGGCGACGGGAGCGCCAGCATGAGCGGCGCGGCGCGGCATGAAATGAACCTCGGCGTGTTTGTCGAGATGACCGGCCGGCATCTGGCCAGCTGGCGCCACCAACAGGTTAATCCCCTGGGGCCGATGGATTTCGCCCACTACCGGCAGGTGGCGGAGATCGCCGAACGCGGTCTGTTCGACCTGTTCTTCCTCGCTGACGGCCTGGCCATCCGCGACCGTTCGGCCGAACGCCTTGGGCGGGGGCCAAAGGCGCATTTTGAACCCTTAACGCTGCTGTCGGCCCTGAGCCAGACGTCACGGCATATCGGGCTTATCGCCACGGCGTCGACCACCTTTAACGAGCCTTTCCATATCGCCCGCAAATTCGCCTCGCTCGATTTCCTGAGCGGCGGCCGGGCGGGATGGAATATCGTCACCTCCTCAAGCGATGCGGAGGCGGAAAATTTCGGCGCCGGGTCCATCCCGCCCGCCGGGGAGCGCTACCGCCGCGCCGGGGAGTTTGTCGACGTGGTGCGCGGCCTGTGGGACAGCTGGGATGATGATGCCATCGTGGCCGAGCGGGACGCGGGCGTCTATTTCCGGCCGGAAGGACTGCATGCCCTGGACCACCGGGGCGAATTTTTCAGCGTGCGCGGTCCCCTGAACATCGCCCGGCCGCCGCAGGGCCACCCCCTGCTGGTGCAGGCCGGTTCATCGGTGGCCGGCATGGCGCTCGGCGCCAGTGTGGGCGAGGTTATCTATACCGCGCAGACCACCCTGGCGGACGCGCAATCGTTTTATGGCCAGTTAAAGAGCCAGGCGCGGGCGACGGGGCGATCGGCGCGCGCGCTGCGTATTTTGCCGGGATTGTTTCCGGTGGTGGGCCGCACCCGGGGCGAGGCGCAGGAAAAATTCGATTATCTGCAATCGCTTATCCACCCCGAGGTTGGCCTGGCGCAGCTTGAGCACCATCTGGGCGGCATCGACCTGTCCGGTTATCCCCTGGACGGGCCGTTGCCCGACCTGCCGGCGGCCGGCGGGGAGGGCGCCAACAGCAGGATCGCGCTGCTCCGGCATATCGCCCGGCGCGATAACCTCACCATCCGTGATTTATATTTGCAGGTGGCCATCGCCCGGGGCCATCCGGTGCTTACCGGCACCGCGGCGGATATCGCCGATATGATGACCGCCTGGTTCCAGGAGGGCGGCGCGGACGGGTTTAATATCATGCCGGGCTGGCTGCCCGGAGGCCTGGCGGATTTTGTCGACCTGGTGGTGCCCGAGCTGCAGCGGCGCGGGGTATATCGCCGGCGCTATCAGGGCGCGACCACCCGGGAGATTATGGGTCTGGCGCGCCCGGCCAGTCGCTATGCGGCGCGCGATCATTATTAAGGAACAGGTATGCCGACAGACCATGACCAGCAACACGCCTTGCGCCCAGGCGGGCGAGAAGACGATATGTCCGGGCTTATCGCGGCGGCGGAGCAATTCAGGCTGCGTTTCGCCGCCGGCGCGGCGCGGCGCGATAGCCAGCGGGCCTTGCCCCACGAGGAAATCCGCGCGCTGCGGCAAAGCGGGCTGCTGTCGATGCGGGTGCCGCGGGAATACGGCGGCCTGGAAGCTGACTTGACGACTTTTTCCCGCGTGATATGCCTGCTGGCGGCGGGCGATCCCAATATCGCCCAGGCGATCGCGCCGCAATTCGCCAATCTGGAAAAACTGCGGTTATATGGCAGCGCCGCGCAGCAGCGGCACTACTTCGATCGGGTGCTGCGGGGGGCAATGATGGGCAACGCCGCCGCCGAACGTGACGGCGCCTTTATCGGCGACGTGGCCACCCGGCTGACGCGGGAAAATGGGGAGTGGCGCCTGCGCGGGCGCAAGTATTACAGCACCGGCAGTCTGTTCTCCAGCCTTATTCTGGTCACGGCGGTGCATGAGGAGGGGGGCCGGGCGGCGGTGTTCGTCCCGGTGGATCGCCCCGGCGTGACCGTCAGCGACGACTGGGACGGCATGGGACAGCGCACCACCGCCAGCGGCACCACGGTGTTTGACAATGTGCTTATCGCCGAGGGGGAGATCTTACGCATTCCCGCCTATGGCCAGCGCCGCACCCATGAAGGGGGATTCGCGCAGCTGATCCATGCCGCCATCGACGCCGGCATCGCCCGGGCGGCCCTGGAGGACGCCTGCGCTTACGGGCGTAACCAGGCGCGCGCGCTGCGCGAAAGCGGCGTCAGCGGCGCCACCGCCGATCCGTATGTGCTGCATACCGTCGGTGAAATGGCCATTATCGCGCACGGTGCGGAAACCCTGCTTGAGCGCGGGGCGCAAGCGCTGGACCACGCCCTGGCGGCACAATGGGCCGGCAGCGAGGCGAGCGATCGCCTGCTGGGGGAGGCGTCGATTGCGGTGGCGGAGGCGAAATACGCCACTTCCGAGGCCGCCGTCAGGGTGAGCGAAATGATCTACCGTCTTGGCGGCGCCTCGGCGACCTCGACGGCGCTTAACCTTGACCGACACTGGCGCAACGCGCGTACCCATACCACCCACGATCCCGTGGCGTATAAGGCGCGGGCGGTGGGGGATTTTTATTTAAACGGCATACTGCCGCCGATCAATACAAAAATTTAAGGAGCGGGGTTATGGAACTCGGATTAGCGGGGAAAGTGGTGCTGGTCACCGGCGGCAGCAAAGGCATCGGCCTGGCCGTCGCCCGGGCTTTTTTGCGCGAGGGCGCGCGGGTGGGCATCGTATCGCGGGATACGCGCAATCTGGCGCAGGCGCGGCTGGCGCTGGCGGATGACGGGCCGGAGATTGCCGTGGCGCGTGCCGATCTTAGCCACAGCGATGAGGCGGAGGCCGCCGTCGAACAGCTGGCCCGGCAGTTGGGGCCGATTGATATCCTGGTGAACAGCGCGGGCGCCGCGCGCCGCAACCCGCCGGAATCCCTCGACAGCGCCGCCTGGCATGCCGCCATGGACGCCAAATATTATACCTATATCCACGCCCAGGACGCGGTGCTCAAACGCTGGGTGGCGCAGGCCGCGGGCGCCGGCGCGCCGGCGCGCCAGGTAGGCGCCGTGGTCAATATTATCGGCACCGGCGCGCGGGTGCCGCATCCGTCGCATGTGGCGGGTGGTGCGGCCAATGCGGCGCTGCTGTTGTCCACCCTGGGACTGGGACAGTATTACGCGCGTTACGGCATCCGGCTTAATGCCGTCAATCCGGGATATACCCTAACCGATCGCATTGATCAGACCGTCGATCATGAAGCCCGGCGCCTGGGGATAACGCCCGGGGAGGCGCTAAGCCGGCTCAGCGACGGATTGCCCTTGCGCCGTTTCGGCCGTCCCGAGGAGGTTGCCGACGTGGTGTTGTTCCTGGCCAGCGAACGCGCCAGTTATGTGGTCGGCGCGTTTATCGCCGTGGACGGCGGGCAGCATCCCGTTTTTTAGGCGTATGCCGGCCAGCGGCGCAGGCGCCCGCCCCTGGCGCCTGCGCGTGCCGGGGTATCAGGCCGCCGCCAGGATCAGGCTGCGCGTATAGGGATGGACCGGGGCGTTTAGCAGGGTCATGGCGTCCCCCGCCTCGACCACGTTACCCTCCTTCATGACGATAATCCGGTGCGCCATGGCGGCCACCACCGCCACATCATGGGTAATGATCAGATAGCTCAGACCATGCGCGCGCTGCTGTCGCTGCAGCAGGGTAATGATTTGCCGCTGGATGGTAACGTCCAGAGCGCTGGTAGGCTCGTCCAGCACCAGAATATCGGGGTTGATAATCAGCGCCCGCGCAATGGCGATGCGCTGGCGCTGGCCGCCCGAAAATTCATGGGGATACCGGTGCAGCAGCCCCGGAAACTGGGTTTCGTTAAGACCCACCTCGCCGAGGATCGCGGTAATACGCCGCTCCCGCTCCCGCGCCGACAGTTCGGGATGATGGAAATGCAGGCCTTCGCCCACCACCTGGGCAATATTCAGGCGCGGGGACAGGGAAGAGAAGGGGTCTTGGAATACCGCCTGTATTTTGCGCCGTTGCGACCGGCGCGCCAGGGAAGAGTGCGCATTGGCCTGCTGCCACGACATGCCGTCGATAAGCAGCGAGCCTTCATGATCCATCAGTCCCAGCACCGCGGCGGCCAGCGTGCTTTTGCCTGAACCGGACTCGCCGATAACGCCCAGGGTTTGTCCGCGCCGCAACACGAAGTCGGCATTTTTGACCGCCTGGAATCGGTGGCGCCGGAACCAGTTGCCTATTCCCGGATGCGAAACCGGGTAGCTTATCTGCAGGTCTTTGCCCTCCAGGCGCGGGTGCTGCCCGGCGTCGTCTGCGGCGACGGCGCCGATGTCCCGTTGCGGACGGCTGTTGATCAACTGACGGGTGTAGGGATGTTTTGGCGCCTGGAACAGCTGTTCGGTCGGGGCGACTTCCACGATATTGCCGGCTTCCATGACAATGACCCGATCGGCGAAACGGCGCACCAGGTGCAGGTCGTGGGTAATAAGCAGGATGGATAAGCCGTTCTTGCGCTGCAAAGCGGACAACAGTTCAAGGATTTGCAGCCGCAGGGTCACATCCAGCGCGGTGGTCGGTTCGTCAGCCAGCAGCAGTTTGGGCTCGCCGGCCAGCGCCATGGCTATCATGGCGCGCTGGCGCTGCCCGCCGGAAAGCTGGTGCGGATAGGCATTGGCGCGCCGTTCCGGCTCGGCGATGCCGGTTTCCGCGAGCCGGGCCACGGCATGCTCCCAGGCGTCCTTACGGCCCATCCGCCGCTTTAGCCGGTAAACTTCGGCAATCTGTTCCCCGACCCGATGCAGGGGATTAAGCGCCGTCATCGGCTCCTGGAAAATCATCGAAATATCCTTGCCGCTGACGGCGCGTACGTCCGCCTCGGGCAGCTTGAGCAGATCGGTATTGCCGTACAGCGCCTGTCCGGACACGCTGGCGCCGGGGATCAGGTGTAATAAACTCATGGCGCTCACGCTTTTACCCGATCCGGACTCGCCCACCAGGGCGACCTTTTCATGCGGCTTAATATGAAAAGAAATGCCGTGCACAATCTCTTCGCCATTAAAACCAATACGTAAATCCCGCACGTCAAGTAGCTTGAGCGGTATCGGTCCGTCGACGGCGGCGGTCGGTTTCTCTTCTGTTGCCATCGTAATCTACTTCCTATGCAGGCGTGGGTTATAAATATCGTTCAGGCCGTTGCCGATCAGCATAAAGCCCATAACGGTCACGAAAATAGCCAGGCCGGGCAGGGCGGTCATATACCAGGCGGTACGCAGCACCTCGCGCCCTGAGCCGACCATGCCCCCCCAGGTCACCACGCTGGGATCGCCAAGCCCGAGAAAGGATAACGACGCCTCGGATAAAATAACCTGCGCCACCAGTACCGACGAGGCCACCATCACCGGCGCGATGCTGTTGGGCAAGACATGGCGGGTGATGATGCGCAGGTGTCCAAGCCCGATGGTGGCGGCGGCGCGCACGAACTCCATTTCGCGCACGCGCAGCGCCTCGCCGCGCACCAGGCGCGCGATTTGCGGCCAGGAGGTCGCGCCCAGCGCCAGGGAAATGCTGAATGTCGAGGGACCCAGCACCATCACCAGGGCGATGGCAAAGAGTAAGCGCGGCATGGTCAGGAACACTTCGGTCAGGCGCATCAGGATATCGTCAACCCAGGATGCGCCGAAATAACCCGCGATCACGCCGATGACAATACCGAGCACCACGGAAAGCGCGGTGGCGAACAGGCCGATCATCAGCGAGGTGCGGGCGCCATACAGCAGGCCGGAAAGCATATCGCGGCCCATCATGTCGGTACCGAGGGGAAACCGGGCATCGGCGCCGGGCCAAATCGTCGGGCTGCCGACCATATTGCGCGGGTCGCCGGGGAAAAAATAGGACGCCGCCGCCGCGCCGCACAGGATCAGCAACAATAACAGCAGGCCAATCTGCGTGGAATATGAGCGGGCCAGCCGCGCGCGAAAACCGCGAGATATCATGGGCGGCGTCTCCCGATGCGCGGATCCAGCGCGACATAGATCAAATCCACCAGCAGATTCATCAGCACCACCAGAAAGGAGCTGAGCAAGAAAATGCCCAGCAGCAGGTTGAGGTCGCGGGAAAATACCGCGTCGTAGGCCAGCCGGCCGATACCCGGCCAGCCGAAGACGGTTTCCACCACCACCGAACCGCTGAGCAGTCCGCCGATTTCCAGGCCGGTAATGGTAATAATCGGCAGCGCGGCATTACGCAGGATATGGCCGAATATTACCCGCCATTCGCTTAATCCTTTGGCCCTGGCCGTGCGCACAAAGTCCTGTCCATAGACTTCCAGCATTGAGGAACGGGTGATGCGGACATACATCGACAGAAAGAACAGGCTCAGCGATAACGCCGGCAGGATCAAATGCCTTGCTACGTCCAGCAGGTAATAGACCTGACTGGCGTAGTCGGCGCCGACGGTGGCGATGCCGCTCACCGGAAACCAGCGCAAATTAATGGAAAATACGACGATCAGCAACAAGCCAATCCAGAATAAAGGCGTGGCAAAACCGATGGTGGAAAAAACCGAGATCAGCCCGTCCAAGAAGGAACCGCGGTAGCGCGCGGCAATAATGCCCAGCAACACGCCAACCAACAGGGCGAAAATAATCGCCGTTAAAGACAGGGAAATGGTCGCAGTCAACCGGCTGAGGATTAAGTCGGCAACAGGCATGTTTTCCCGAAAGGAATAGCCCAGGTCGAAATGCGCCAGCGACTCGAGATAATGAATAAACTGCTGCCAGATCGGAATATTCAGCCCATATAATTCACGCATTTCCGCCATATATTCCGGCGTGGCGCCGCCAGATTCTCCCGCCACGACATCAATAACATCCCCGGGCGCTAATTTCATTAACACAAAGGCCAACAGCACAATGGTAAACGTGGTGGGCAAAATCTGGAACAGCCGCCAGCCTATATAGCCAATTCTCCCCTGCATCGCTTATCCTCCCGTTAAAAATAAGGATATGGCGTGTTTAGCGTAATCTAACCAAGCCGATTTCATTAGGGTCACCTTATTCTCCACGCCGCCCCTTGCCGGCGGCCGCTGCCGAGGCCTACAAGGCTGATGAGATATGCAAGGGGCTGAATTGCGATTGCCTTTCCAGTGCGCGGGTAAAGGTCTCCAGGGATTCCAGCAATCTGCCTTCAAGCGCGGCGCTTAACAACGGATCGCCATCGTAGCGGGTGATTTGGCTGTCTTCTGAGAAAACGCCGTGCAGGATCTCCTGGGCTTTCAGCGCGTTAAGCACCGGCTTGAGGGCATAATCCAGCGCCAGCATATGCCCTGCCGAGCCGCCGGTGGCCAGCGGCAGCACCACTTTATGCTCGAACGCGCGCTCCGGCAGCAGATCCAGCAGGGTTTTCAGCGCGCCGCTGAACGAGGCTTTATAAATAGGCGTGCTGATAATCACGCCATCGGCTCCGGCAAGCTGCCTGACAAAGTCATTGAGCGCGGGGCTGTCGAAATGCGCGTACAGCAAATCTTCCGCGTTAAAATTAAACACATTCCAGGGGGTAACCTTAATACCCCGTCCCTCCAGCCAGCGCTGGGCGATAGTCAACAGCGCCGCCGAACGCGAGGGCGAACGCGGACTACCGGCCAGGGTAATAACATTCATTACAGCTCCTTGAAACAATCATCATATTCTGCCAATACAAAATATCTCAAAATAAATACAGCGCCATTACATATGCGCAACCACCTTATTACGCATGTAATAAAAATAAAAATATCTTTTTTGGCTTTCTATAGCTGAATAAATGATGACCGCCGGCGTTAAGTCTTGCCAGCAAATCGCGCTACATGTTATGTTATAAAGTAACAATAACTGGCGTTTATAGCGCGCGTTTATCAGCAAGGAGAGAAAATTGAATCGTTTAACCCTACCATTAGCGGTGGCCATGATGGTGTCGAGCCCCGCCGTGTTGGCCAAAACGGTCGATACGGTAGCCAGTTTTTCCGTACTGGCCGATATCGTAAAACAGGTTGGCGGGGATCATGTCACCGTGACCAGCCTGGTGGGCCCGGATGGCGATCCCCACAGTTTTGAGCCGGCGCCAAAAGACAGCCAGGCGTTAAATAAAGCCGACGTCGTGTTTGTCAGCGGCCTGGGGATGGAAGGATGGATGGATCGCCTGATCACGGCGTCAGGCTATAAGGGCAAGATCATTACCGCGTCCACGGGCGTAAACACGCGCAACATGGAAGAGGAAGGCAAAACCGTCACCGACCCTCATGCATGGAACAGCGCCAAAAACGGCGCAGTTTATGCCCGCAATGTTATGCAGGCGTTGATTGCCGCGGATCCTGAGGATGCGGATTATTTTCGCCGGCAAGGGAGCGCTTATATACAAAAACTGGAAAAGCTGGACAGCTGGGCAAAAAGCACCTTCGCCGCCATCCCGGCGGACAAACGTAAAGTGATTACCAGCCACGATGCTTTTGGTTATTTCGGCGCCGAGTATGGCGTGGAGTTCCTCGCCCCGGTCGGTTTCTCCACTGAAGCCGAAGCCAGCGCCAGCGACGTCGCCGGCTTGATCAGGCAGATTAAGGAAAAGCATATCAAAACCTACTTTATTGAAAATCAAACCGACCCGCGCCTGGTGAAGCAGGTGGCGGCCGCCAGTGGCGCGCAGCCGGGTGGCGAACTGTATCCGGAATCGTTATCGAAAGCCGGCGGGCCCGCGACGACCTACGAGGCGGCCTTTAAACACAATGTCGAGACGATAGCCGCCAGCATGCAATAACCCTAGCGCCGCCGCGTGGCGGCGGTGGGCGTCACAACCACGGTTTTGCCCGCTGCAGTATCTTCAACTATATTGAGGCTATCCCGACGTATTCCATTGCGAACCTATCGGTATAGCCTTCCGCGCGGCACTATGTCCCCTGGCCAGGGTTCCAGGTCAGGGAGATGGATTTCCCCATTTTGGGTAAGCGCGCTAATTAAATGGAGATATCCATCATGTCAGCACACCAGCACGATCTCAAGGGGAAGACCGTCGTCATCGCCGGCGCATCCAGCGGTTTTGGCCGGGGAACGGCGCTTAAACTCGCGCAACTGGGCGCGAACGTCGTGCTTGCTGCAAGGCGGGAGGCGGCGCTGGAAGATCTGGCCGCACACATCAGGTCCACCGGCGGCGCGGCGCTGGCGGTGCGGACCGATGTCAGTGACGCCGCCGACGTCGAGCATCTGGCCCAGGCGGCGCTGGAAGGGTTTGGCGGCATCGATATCTGGATCAATAACGTCGGTATCGGCGCCCTGGGACTATTCTGGGATATTCCGCCGGCGGATCATGCGCGCATTATCGACGTTAACCTGAAAGGGCTCCTGTTTGGCGCCCACGCGGCAATCCGGCAATTTCGCATGCAGGGGTTCGGCACCCTGATAAACACCGGGTCGATCGACAGCGAAGTGCCCCTGGCCTATCAGGCATCCTATGCCGCCTCCAAGGCCGCGGTGCTGAGCCTCAGCCGCACGCTCAACGAAGAGCTGCGTCTGGATGGCAGCGCCGCCAATATCAAGGTGGCGACCATAATGCCCTGGGCGGTGGATACGCCCTGGTGGTTGCATGCCGCCAATTACAGCGGCCATGCGCCGCGCATGGCGGCGATGGACGATCCCGCGCTGGTGGTGGATGCCATCGTCGGGGCCTGCGTCAATCCACAGGAAGAAACGCCCGTCGGCTGGAAGGCCGGTTCCTCCAATATTTCCCATCATCTGTTCCCGGATTTGACCGAGCGGCTGTCAGCGGACATCGCCGACCGCGAAGTTCATAAAGCCCCGCCGGTGGCCGCTACGCAAGGGGCTATCTATGAGCCTATGGCGGAGACCCTGCGCATTGAGGGTGGCATTCGCGCGAGAATGAAACGGGAAGACGAGGAGGGCAGGCAATCATGTTTATAAAGACCCGCGCCAGACCCGGCGCCCGCGCTTAAGCCGCCGCCTGGCTTTTCAACCACGCTTCAGACGAAAAAAAAACCAACCACAAGTGGTTGGTTTTCTTCAGGATGATTGGTCGGCATGAGAGGATTCGAACCTCCGACCCCCGACACCCCATGACGGTGCGCTACCAGGCTGCGCTACATGCCGACTGCATGGGCGCCTATACTACCTTGTCCTGCGTTGATTGCAATAGCCCATTGAATTGACTGCTTTAGATTTAAGCAGTTAATTGGCAATAAAGCGTTTTTCGTCCGTCAGTACCTGCAAAAGCAGCGCCAGCTGCGGTTTGGCGTTATGAATAACGTCGCCATTGAGATCGTAGGTGCGGTAATCACCGTTGCTTTGCAGCACGATGCTCTGGGTCGGCGTATTGATAACCAGCGTGCCGTTATCGCCGCTGACCACCCAATCGTTGCTCCGCCTTGGGGCAAACAGATCCTCGCCCTGGGTATAGTCGCTGGCATCGGTGGCGACATGCAACAGGCGCTGCATCAGCGTGGCGGTGACATCGTTGTGGTAGGTCAGCTTGGTCACCACCTGCGGCGGGGTGCCCGGCCAGTGGATGATAAGCGGCACCTGCAGCTGGTATCGGTTAAGGCGTGTGCCGGCTTCCCGATGGCCGTTCTTGCGATCGTTGAGCTCCAGCCCGTTGGCGGCGGTAATCACCACCACCGTATGCTCCAGGTCTCCCCTGGCGCGCAGGGTGGCGATAATCTGGCCGATATAGCCGTCCAGGCGCTGAGCGCCCTGCTGGTAATGCTCCGCCAGGTTGGGCTTGTTATTCAGGCCGGCGTTGATATCCGTGCCGTTGAATTCCACGTAAGAATACCAGGGCGCATCGCCGGTGGACGCCGCGCGCCACTGTTGCCATTGCTGGGCGGTCTGACTGTCGGGCTGGCTGACCGGCTCCGGCAGGCTGAAATCGGTCAGCAGCGCCTGCCTGTCCAGCGGGCTGCCGAAGCCGTTGGATGAGAACAGGCCCAGCTGATAGCCCTGCTTGCCGAGCGCATCGAATAATACCGAGGTCTTGCGCGCCGCCAGGATGCCGTCCATATAAGAAGACGAAATGCCGTAAAACAGCCCGAACAGCCCGGTATCCGCATGATTGCCGGTGCTGAAATGGTTGGTGAAACGCACGTTGTCGGCGGCGAACTGCTTTAACGTCGGCATCTGTTGGTCGACGGTATCGTTGCGCAGGGCGCCGGTGGCGATGATCAGCAGGTTATATCCGCTGCCTTTATTCTGGAATTGCAGCGGGCTTAACGGGTATTCCACCGCCACCGCCTCGGGATTGCCCTGCTGCACCAGGCGACGCTCGTATTCCTGCGCATCCAGCAGGCCGTGCCGCTCCAGGAAGCGGCGCGCGGTCATGGGGTAGGATAGCGGCAGGTTGGAGCGCTGCATGGTAATCGGCCGGTAGAAATTGGCGTCCGCCCAGATATAGATAATGTGCGAGGCGAAAAAGGCGCAGATAAGCACGATAGCCACGGGCTTGCCGATTTTACGCCGGTTAAGGCTGCGCAGCTTTTGCCATGACCAGGTGCCGAAGAGCATTTCCACCAGGAAGATGATGGGGATGCCGATAAACATCAGCTGCCAGTCGCGCGCCAGCTCACCTTCGTCGGGGTTGACCACCAGTTCCCAGACCACCGGATTAAGGTGGAGGTGGAAACGGGTAAATACCTCGGTATCCACCAGCAGCAGCGTCAGCCCGGCGGTGGCGATAATGGCCGACAGAAAGCGCAGCAGTCGCTGCGACATCACTACAAAGGTCAGCGGGAAGATAATCAGCAGGTAAAGGGTAAAAACGATAAAACTAAAGTGGCCGAGCCAGCTGGTGAACGCGAAAACGCGGCCCAGCAGCGAGCCGGGCCAGTCGGCGACAAAAAGATAGCGGCTGCCGAGCCCAAGGCTAAGCAGGATGTTGAAAAGGGCGAACCAGTGACCCCAACTGATCATTTGGGAAACTTTGTCACGGTAGCGCTGGCTATTTGTCACCATAAATCAGTCTTGGCAGCTCATTAATGCGTATCGTGAGTCCGGACGGAGGAGAGCAGCGCCTCGCCGAAGGAGTTTGCCAGGGTTTTGCGCTGTTCCGGCGCCACGCTGGTGTTGATCACATGAGTAATCATATTACCCAATACCATCAGCGACAAATCGGTTGGCGTACGGTGCTTTTCCAGCACCGCCGACAGTTCGCCCAGCAATGCTTCAACCTCTTCGTCGCTATAACGGGATGCTTGCGGCATAATATATTCTTAGTAATCTGTTAAAGTCCGCTATCTTACCGTATCAACTCCGCTTTTTCCGCTTTTTTATCGCTTTTCAGCCGGGGCGCCCCTGCGCAATGTGCTGTGCCAGCGCAACACCGGTTGAGCTGCGGGCTATTCAGTGTTTGAATACGCACCTGGCCCGAAGGAGAATAAATCATGAGTCTGGATATTGACCAGATAGCATTGCATCAGCTTATCAAACGCGACGAGCAAACGCTGGAACTGGTATTGCGCGATTCGCTTTTGTCCCCCAGCGCGGCGGTGGCGGAGATGATGGCGGAACTGCACCGGGTATATAGCGCGAAAAACAAAGCCTATGGTCTGTTTAACGAAGGCAGCGAGCTGGCGTCGGCGCTGCGCAGCTGCCGTAAGGGCGATGAAGACTTCCTGGCGTTTACCCGCGCCGCCACCGGCAGGCTGCGCGACGAACTGGCCAAATATCCTTTTGCCGAGGGCGGCGTCGTTTTGTTTTGTCAGTACCGCTACCTGGCGGTGGAATATCTGTTGATCGCGGTGTTGAACAGCCTGAGCAGTATGCGGGTGAATGAACAGCTTGATATCAGCAGTACCCATTATCTGGATATAAACCATGCGGATATCGTGGCGCGTATCGATCTGACCGAATGGGATACCAATCCGCAGTCTGCGCGCTATCTGACGTTCCTGAAGGGACGAGTGGGCCGTAAGGTGTCCGACTTTTTTATGGATTTCCTCGCCGCCAGCGAAGGGCTGGACGCCAAAGCGCAGAATCGCGGGCTGTTGCAGGCGGTGGATGATTATTGCGCCGATGCCCAGCTTGATAAAAGCGAGCGGCAGAATGTGCGCCAGCAGGTATACAGCTACTGTAAGGATCAGCTGTCGTCCGGCGAGGAGATCGCGGTGGCCGAGCTGTCCGGGACCCTGCCGCCGGTGGGCGATAAAACCTTTCAGGCGTTTGCCAGCGGGGCGGGGTATGAGCTGGAGGAGAGTTTTCCGGCCGACCGCGGCACCCTGCGCCAGTTGACCAAGTATGCCGGCAGCGGCGGCGGCGTTACGCTGAATTTTGACGCGCAGCTGTTGGGCGAGCGTATTTTCTGGGACCCCGCCACCGATACCCTGACCATCAAAGGTACGCCGCCGAACCTGCGCGATCAGCTTACCCGTCGCCAGAACGGCGGAAGCTAACGTACGGTGTCGGCGGGCCTACCGCGCCATGGGGCCTCGGTCGGGCGGAAAACCACGCCCGATTCAACCCCATCGGCACGGTCTCCCTTGAATACGTTTGCTGTGAGTACGGTGTTGGCGGGCCTACCGCGCCATGGGGCCTCGGTCGGGCGGAAAACCACGCCCGATTCAACCCCATCGGCACGGTCTCCCTTGAACACGTTTGCTATGAGCCCGGTGTTGGCGGGCCTACCGCGCCATGGGGCCTCGGTCGGGCGGAAAACCACGCCCGATTCAACCCCATCGGCACGGTCTCCCTTGAATACGTTTGCTATGAGCCCGGTGTTGGCGGGCCTACCGCGCCATGGGGCCTCGGTCGGGCGGAAAACCACGCCCGATTCAACCCCATCGGCACGGTCTCCCTTGAATACGTTTGCTATGAGCCCGGTGTTGGCGGGCCTACCGCGCCATGGGGCTTCGGTCGGGCGGAAAACCACGCCCGATTCAACCCCATCGGCACGGTCTCCCTTGAACACGTTTGCTATGAGTCCGGTGTTGGCGGGCCTACCGCGCCATGGGGCAAAAAAAAACGCCGCGTAAGCGGCGTCCTTTTATCGTATCGGTTAGTCGCGATTAAACGCGGACAAAGTCGATATGAGTCAGTTTCGGTTTGAACGGATGGCGTTGTACCGCCTGAACCTTAACCTGAGTTTCGGCGCCGTCGATAACCAGTGATAATACGTCGCTATAGAAACCCGGTTTGGTTTGGGTATTCAGCACGATTTCGTGGTCCATCTCGATAGAGACCGGCGCTTCGGTGCCACCATAAACGATAGCAGGAAACTTATTCGCTAGACGCAGGCGGCGGCTCGCACCCTTACCCTGATCTTTACGCACTTCTGCATTAATAATTAACATGTATTTTCTCGATACTTAAAAAAGTAACCCCGCTACAGGCGACCCAGCAGCAGGTTGGATAGACGTGCTTTAAAGTAAAGCGGGCGGAATTCTACCGGAAATACCCCGGCGGGGCAAATAAACCCCGTCAGCCGCGCAATTCGTGGGCCAGGCGATAACGGCCCTGGTAGTCGAAAATCTTTTCCCTTACCTGCCAGAACGCGCCCTGGCGGCGCGCGACGACAAAATCCGGCGCGCGCAGCCGGTCCGCCGCGCGCTGGATATCGGCGGCGGTTTGCCAGGGAAAGGGCACCCCCGGCGCCCGCTGGTGCAGGCGCAGAAAACGGTGCTCGAACACCCGCCGCTGGGGCGGCGTATGCAGACGGAAACGCTCGGCGACCTCGGCGCCGTCCTCATCATGGTAGGTGATGCGCAGCCATTCGCCTTTGCCGTCGCCCCCGCAGTCAAGCGTCATGCCGCTGCAGCGCAGCACCAGCGCGTCCTTGAGCCGCAGCGCCGCCTTGAGCATATCGTCCGGATCCACCAGGATTTTATCGCATTCGTGGCAGCGCCTGGCGGCGATATCGTTTTCGGCGCCGCAGTCCGGACAGATCTTGCAGCGGAAGCGAAAATCGCATTGGCGGCGTTCGCCATCTTCCTGTTCCTCGAAACCCTGGCAGCGGCGGCCGTAGTGTTCAATGACTTCGCCCTCCGGCGTGGTTTTGCCCCAGAACATATTGGCAAAGCCGCAGAGCGGGCAGAATACCTGGACCGGCGTGCCGGTTCCGGCCGGTTTGGCCTGGCCTATCTCGGGGGAAAATAGATCGTGGCCGTTGCCGGCATAGTCGAGAATCAGGCATCGGGTCTTGCCGGGATAGAGCCGGAGTCCGCGCCCGACAATCTGCTGGTACAGGCCGACCGACTCGGTGGGCCGCAAGATGGCGATCATATCCACATGGGGAGCGTCAAAACCGGTGGTCAGCACCGCCACGTTAACCACGTAGCGTAGCGATTGCCGGCGGAAGGCGTCGATCAGCCGGTCGCGATCCGCCTGGGGCGTTTCGGCGCTGATAAGCGCCGCCTGCGCGGGCGGCAGCAGGCCGAGGACTTCGCGGGCATGTTCTACCGTCGCGGCAAAGATCATCACGCCGCGCTTATCCGCCGCGTATTCCTGTATCTGGCCGACGATAAGCGGCGTGATGCGGTTTTGCCGCCGTACTTCGGTATTCAGCTCCGACTCGGCATAGTAGCCGTTGATATTGGGCGACAGGCGGCTGAAGTCGTAATGCAGCACCGGCATATCCAGGCGCTCCGGCGGCACCAGGAAGCCGTGCTTGATCATATAGTGCAGCGGCAGCTCATAGACGCAGTCGCGGAAGAAACTGCGCTCGTCGCCGCGCACCATGCCGTGATGGTGGTATTGGTATATCCATCCCTTGCCGAGGCGGAAGGGCGTGGCGGTCAGCCCCAGGATGCGCAGCGCCGGCCGGGCGAGGCGCAGATGGCGGATGACCTGCTGATATTGGCTGTCGTCGCCGTCGCCGAGCCGGTGGCATTCATCGATAATCAGCAATGAGAACGCGCTGTCGAACTGATCCAGGTTGCGCGCAACGGACTGTACGCTGCCGAACACCACTTTGCCCCGGCTGTCCCGCTGCTGCAGACCGGCGGCGAAGATATCCGCCTCCAGTCCCAGCGCCTGGAATTTTTCATGGTTTTGCGCCACCAGTTCCTTGACGTGGGCCAGGACCAGAACCCGGCCGCGCGCCAGGCGCGCCAGCTCGGCGATCACCAGGCTTTTGCCGGCGCCGGTGGGCAGCACGATCACCGCCGGTTCGTCGTGGCGGCGAAAATGATCCACCGCCGCGTTGACCGCGTCGCGCTGATAAGGACGTAGGGTGAAGGACATCTCTAAATGAATCTCGTTGTCGGCTATGCTCGGCAGGCAAGCCCCGTTATACTGTGATTTCACTTTATAAGCATATGCGGCATTCGCCGCCTTTCCCGCACGATAGCGGATTCGGGCCATTTGGTCCGGCCGCGCGCCTCCCTTACCGGGCGGGTGGAGCATCGTTGCCGGGCGCTTTCCAAGATTACAGGCAAAACGACGTTAATGCGACTGGACAAATTTTTATCTCAACAGTTAGGTATCAGCCGGGCGCTGGTGCAACGGGAACTGCGCGCCAAGCGGGTGACCGTCGATGGTGATACGGTGAAACAGGGCGCGTTCCAACTGCTGGCGCAACATGAAGTGCGCTTTGACGATCGGGTCCTGCACCAGATACTTGCCCCGCGCTATTTTATGCTGCACAAACCCCAGGGCTATGTGTGCTCAACCGACGATCCCGATCATCCCACCGTGCTGTATTTTATGGACGAACCGGTGCCGGACAAGCTGCACGCCGCCGGACGCCTGGACATCGATACCACCGGCCTGGTGTTGATGACCGACGACGGCCAGTGGTCCCACTGGATCACCTCGCCTAAACATCACTGTGAAAAGACTTATTTGGTGACGCTTGAGGATCCGCTGGACGGGGATATCGCGCGTCAGTTTACCGAAGGGGTGATGCTTCACGGCGAAAAACTGCCGACCCGGCCCGCACAGCTTGAGCAACTTGCCGAGCGTGAAGTGCGCCTGACCATCAGCGAAGGGCGTTATCATCAGGTGAAAAGAATGTTCGCCGCGGTGGGTAACCATGTGGTGGCGCTGCATCGCGAACGTGTCGGCGCCATCGTGCTGGATGCGGATCTGGAACCCGGCCAATACCGCGCACTGACCGCCGATGAAATCGCCGGCATAGGCGCGCCGGCACGTCCGTGACAACAACGGCGGGCGGTGGGTCCGCCGGCCGTGCAGGATTGATAAAGGCATGAACGAGGAGTCGTACAACGTGCAAGCAGACCGGACATCCCATATCGGTTTAATCGTCATCCTGGGTTTATTGTCGATGCTGATGCCATTGGCTATCGATATGTATTTGCCGGCCATGCCGCTGATTGCCTCGGAGTTCGGCGTCGGCGCGGGGAGCGTGCAGATGACCCTGAGCGCCTATGTGCTGGGGTTTTCCATCGGCCAGCTGTTTTACGGGCCGTTGGCCGATAGCCTGGGCCGTAAGCCGGTGATTCTGTTCGGCACGTTCTTTTTTGCCGTCGCCGCCGCGGCTTGCGCGCTGTCGCAATCGGTGGAGCAGCTGATCAATATGCGTTTCTTGCATGGTCTGTCCGCCGCCGCCGCGAGCGTGGTGATCAATGCGCTGATGCGCGATATGTTCACCAAGGATGATTTTTCACGCATGATGTCGTTTGTGGTGCTGGTGATGACGGTGGCGCCGCTGCTGGCTCCCATCATCGGCGGCGTGCTGCTGGTGGTGTTTAACTGGCATGCCATTTTCTGGATCATGAGCCTGACGGCGCTGGTGGCCACCGTGCTGGTGATGCTGTATATCCGGGAAACGCTGCCCAGGGAGCGGCGGCAAAAGTTTAATCTGCGCACCACCATCGGCAACTTCGGCGCGTTATTTCGCCATAAGCGGGTGTTCAGCTATATGCTGGCCAGCGGTTTTTCCTTTGCCGGGATGTTTTCGTTCCTGAGCGCCGGGCCGTTTGTCTATATCAATCTTAACGGCGTTTCGCCGCAGAATTTCGGTTATTATTTTGCCCTTAACGTCTTGTTTTTGTTTATCATGACGCTTATCAACAGCCGGAGCGTGAGGCATTTCGGGGCGCAGAAGATGTTCCGTTTCGGGTTGTTTATCCAGTTGCTGATGGGTATCTGGCTGTTGATCGTTTGCGGCATGAACCTGGGGTTCTGGCCGTTGGTTATCGGCGTGGCGGTGTTTGTCGGCTGCGTGGCGATGGTGACGTCCAACGGCATGGCCGTGATCCTGGATGATTTTCCGCATATGGCCGGTACCGCCTCGTCGCTGGCGGGAACGCTGCGGTTCGGCGTGGGCGCGGTAATCGGTGCGTTGTTGTCGCTGGCGACGTTTTCCAGCGCCTGGCCGATGGTATTGTCCATGGCGTTTTGCACCATCAGCGCGATGTTGTGTTATCTGTATGCCAGCCGTCCGCGGCGGGCGGCGCGTACCGCGTCATAGCGTTTTCCTTTTCACACGCCGGGCGTTGGCACGTTCTCCCTTAACACTTCTGTTTTGGGTTTGGTGTTGGCGGGCTTACCGTGCCATGGGGTGCTCTGTCGGGCGGGAACACCACGCCGATTCGACCCCATTGGCACGCTCTCCCTTTTACACATCTTGTGTAGGTTTAATGATCGCCGTCCTGGCAATCTTGGGCTTCCGTGAAGATAAATGTCGCCCCGGCGAGGTTTTCGCCTGCTTTGCGTTAGCGTGCGTCAGGGCTTATGTCGCCTCGGCGAAGGTTTCGCTTGCCGTGCGTGAGGTTGTTATCTGTATTGCCGGATGCCGGCAAGCGACAAAGAGGCCGTACCGCGACGGCCTCCTTGACCTCCGCGCGCCCGGCAGGTCGCGCGTCGCTGCGCGATGCCTTCCGCCGCCAATGTCCCCGTGATGCACCGGCCCGTTATGCGCTCCCGGCGCAACGGGCCTTTCGCCGCTCCCGGCGGCTCATGCCGGGGCCACCGGCGCCGTCAGCGCGCTTTATGCCGGGATATCTGTCGCGGCCAGCGCTGTGATGTATAGGGCATCGGCGCCGCTTTGGGTTTAGTGGAAGGTGGTACAGCAGACAGAGAAGCGGCTAATCATTGCGCAATGCAAAAGGCACCGCGACAGGTCAGTCATACATGCAAATATACATGCAGTCGGCAGCGGGTAATTATCAGTCATACATCATGCAATGCTGCCAGCATTCACATAGTCAGCGGTCATATAGCCAGTATGTCATGCCGTCGGCAATTACAGTCATGCAACCATACAACCACGTAGCCGGGCATAAACCCGCCACAGTGAGAGTAGGTAGCTGGCCGCGAATCTTAGCTAAACTAAGCCAAGCTAGTCTAAGTTAACCCAAAATTAATAACGATATTTTTCCCGGTACGTGCATATCACTTACTACCAAAAACGCTATTTTACCCACAGACGATGGTGTTGACGTGGTGCCGGCATAGAGTGCGCCGGCAGCGCGCATCTTGGCTGGATGAGCCGCCGGGAGCGGCGAAAGCTAAGGGCCGCGCCGGGAGCGCGTCCCGTGCGGTCCCAAAGCCGGGATGCGTGATGCCGGGAACCGCGCAGCGGCGCACGATCTGCCGGACGCGCGGAGGTCAAGGAGGCCGTCGCGGTACGGCCTCTTTGTCGCTTGCCGGCACCCGGCAATACCTATGAGCATCTCACGCACGGCAAGCGAAACCTTCGCCGAGGCGGCATAAACCCTGCCACAAGGCAAGCCAAGACACAGCAAGCGAAACCCGCGCCGAGGCGACATAAACCCTGCCACAAGGCAAACCAAGACACAGCAAGCGAAACCCGCGCCGAGGTGACATAAACCCTGCCACAAGGCAAGCCAAGGCACAGCAAGCAAAACCCGCGCCGAGGCGACATAAACCCTGCCACAAGGCAAGCCAAGACACAGTAAGCGAAACCCGCGCCGAGGCGACATAAACCCTGCCACAAGGCAAGCCAAGGCACAGCAAGCGAAACCTTCGCCGAGGCGACATAAACCCTGCCACAAGCCAAGACAAGACACAGTAAGCGAAACCCTCGCCGAGGCGACATAAACCCTGCCATAAGGCAAACCAAGGCACAGCAAACAAAACCCTCACCGAGACCACTTAACCCCTGACGCCCCCTTTACCTTTTATTTATCCTGAAACCTTTTGTAGCGCATCGGTTACAAATAGTCGCAAATCTGCGCTTGTTTTTCTTTTCCTCGTAATGATAATCAATATCGTTTTAATTGACGTTTCTTTACTTTTTCTCGCCCCCAAAAGCATCGAGGTGATGGGTATGTTTGTGCCTTTTCTGATTATGCTGCGTGAGGGTCTCGAGGCGGCGCTGATCGTGAGCCTTATCGCCGGCTATCTGAAAAAGACCGGCCGCGGCCGCTGGCTAAAAGCGGTGTGGGTGGGCGTGCTAAGCGCGGCGCTGTTGTGCCTGGCGGTGGGTGTCGTCATTAACGAAACCACCGGCGAATTTCCGCAAAAGCAACAGGAACTGTTCGAGGGCATCGTGGCGGTGCTGGCGGTCCTCATCCTGACCTGGATGGTGTTCTGGATGCGCAAGATGTCCCGCTCGATTAAAGCCCAGCTGGAAAGCGCCGTCGATCAGGCGCTCAGCAATGCCCGCGGGCAGGGCTGGGCGCTGGTGGGCATGGTGTTTTTTGCCGTGGCCCGCGAGGGGTTGGAATCGGTGTTTTTTTTGCTGGCGGCGTTTCAGCAGGACGTAGGCATCGAGGCGCCCATCGGCGCGGTGTTGGGATTGGCCTGCGCCATCGTCTTGGGGATGCTGATGTATTACGGCGGCATCCGCCTGCGCATGGAGAAGTTTTTCAAATGGACCAGCCTGTTTATTCTGTTTGTGGCCGCGGGGCTGGCGGCCGGGGCAATTCGCGCTTTCCACGAAGCGGGATTATGGAATGGTTTCCAGGCAATCGCATTTGATTTCAGCGCCACCCTATCCACCCAATCGTTGTTCGGCACCTTGCTTGAGGGGCTGCTGGGTTATCAGGAAGCGCCCACCGTCAGTGAAGTGGCCGTGTATTTGTTATACCTGGTGCCGGCCCTGGTGATGTTTTTCCTGCCTGCGCGGGGCAACCGGACGACACGTGTCGCCGGATAAAATCCATTAAATTGTTCCACTATTCAGGGTAAAAAAAATGTCCAATATGCAACGCTTCCGTCGCCGCATTCTTCCTGCCGCCTTACTGGTGGCGCCGGTGCTGTCGGCATGGGGCTGGCCCGCGCTGGCGGCCGATATTCCTCAGGTCAAGATTACCGTTAACGATAAGCAGTGCGATCCGATGGCGCTGAACGTTAAACCGGGCAAAACGCAGTTTATTATTCATAACGCCAGCCAGAAAGGGCTGGAGTGGGAAATCCTCAAGGGCGTGATGGTGGTCGAGGAGCGCGAGAACGTGGCGCCGGGCTTTACCCAGAAGATGACCGCCACCCTGGAGCCGGGGGAATACGATATGACCTGCGGCCTGCTGAGCAATCCGAAGGGCAAGCTGACGGTTTCGGCGGACGGCGGCGCGGGCGCGGCGAAACCGGATGCCATGGCGCTGGTGGGGCCGATTGCCGATTATAAAGTCTATGTGCTGCAACAGGTCGGCGAGCTTGTCTCCCATACCAAGACCTTTACCGATGCGGTGAAGAAAGGCGATCTGGCCACCGCGCAGAAGCTGTTTGCCCCCACCCGCGTGTATTACGAGCGTATCGAGCCTATCGCCGAACTGTTCTCGGATCTGGACGGCAGTATTGATGCCCGCGAAGATGATTTCGAGCAGAAATCCGCCGACCCGAAATTCACCGGTTTCCACCGGCTGGAAAAAATCCTCTTCAGCGATAAAACCACGGCCGGCACCGCCCCGTTTGCCGATCAATTGTATAAAGATACCCAGGATCTGCAAAAACGCATCGGCGACCTGACCTTCCCGCCGAGTAAAGTGGTCGGCGGCGCCGCCGGACTGATTGAGGAAGTGGCCTCCAGTAAGATCAGCGGCGAGGAAGACCGTTACAGCCGTACCGATCTTTCCGATTTCCAGGCCAATATCGACGGATCGCAAAAAATCGTCAACCTGCTGCGCCCGCTGCTGCAAAAAGCCGATGCGCCGCTGCTGGCGAAAATTGACGGTAACTTTGCCAAGGTGGATAACGTCCTGATGAAATACCGTAATAAAGACGGCTTTGCGTCTTATGACAAGCTGACCGATGCCGATCGCACCGCGCTCAAAGGCCCGATCACCGCCCTGGCGGAAGATCTGGCGCTGCTGCGCGGCGTGCTGGGGCTGGAGTAGGGTTGAGCGCCTGATGAGTGCTGATAAAGATAAAAACAGCGGTAAGGCGGCGTCGCCATCACGGCGCCGCTGGCTGAAGGGGCTTGGCGCCCTCGGCGGCGCCCTGGCGTTGCGCGGCGCGGCGGCGGCGCCGGCTCCTGCTCCCGATGAGCATTCCCCCGGCACCTTGTCACCCGACGAGCGCTGGCAGCGCCAGCCGTTTTACGGACCCCGGCAGGCCGGCATCACCACGCCGCAGCAGGCGGCCATGATGCTGGTGGCGTTTGACGTGCTGGCCGGAGATAAGGACGATCTGCGGCGGTTGTTTCGCGTGCTGACCGAGAGGATTGCATTTTTAACCACCGGCGGGCAGGCGCCGGCGGTGGATGATAAATTGCCGCCGATGGACTCCGGCATTCTGGGCGAGCATATCGCCCCGGATAACCTGACCATCACGGTGGCGGTGGGCGACTCGTTGTTTGACGATCGTTTCGGCCTCGCCGCGCTGAAACCCCGGCGGCTGCAAAAGATGACGCGTTTTGCCAACGATGCGCTGGACGCTGATTTATGCCATGGCGATCTGCTGTTGCAAATTTGCGCCAACGGCAGCGACACGGTGATTCATGCGCTGCGGGATATCATTAAACATACCCCGGATCTGCTGAGCGTGCGCTGGAAGCGCGAAGGCTTTATTTCCGCCAGCGCGGCGCGCAGCCGGGGCAAGGAGACACCGATTAATTTACTGGGCTTCAAGGACGGCACCGGCAATCCGGATACCCGCGACCCCGGCCTGATGGATCGGGTGATCTGGGTCGGCGCCGGTACGGATGAACCCGCCTGGGCGGTAAACGGCAGTTACCAGGCGGTGCGCATTATCCGCTTTCACGTCGAGTCCTGGGATCGTACGCCGCTGCATGAGCAGCAGACCATCTTCGGCCGTGATAAGCGCACCGGCGCGCCGCTGGGCATGGCCAATGAACATGACGTGCCCGACTACAGCCGCGATCCGCAGGGCAAGGTCATCCCGCTCGACGCCCATATGCGCCTGGCCAATCCCCGTACGCCCGCCACCCAAGGCAACCTGATGCTGCGCCGGGGCTATAGCTATTCCCTGGGCGTTTCCCGCTCCGGCCAGCTGGATATGGGATTGTTGTTCGTCTGCTTCCAGCAGGATCTGGAGCAGGGGTTTCTCGCAGTGCAGCGCAGGCTTAACGGCGAGGCGCTGGAAGAATACATCCAGCCCATCGGCGGGGGCTACTTTTTTGCCCTGCCGGGGGTCGAGCGCCAGGACGGCTATCTGGCGCAGTCACTGCTGGCATAACGCCGGCGGTTTTCCCCCTTCTGCCGCTTTGCCGGCGCGGCTGCCCTGCGCCGGCGTGCATGTCGATTTTCCTGTGAACCGCCGTCCCCTTTACCCGCCGCGACGGCGGGAGCGCATCCTATCCTTCCTCCCATGGCATTTTTTTGTTCGCAAAATGTAAATAATAAGCTCAGTTAAAGTTATGCAAATGCATAAAAAACAGTTGTGCTGCGGCGTTTAACGCGGTACATATAGGCCGAAAAGAGATCTGTCTCTCATTTCAAAGTTATCTATGCTGTTTTTATGAACATATTGACTGCTAATGTCACGCTAATATTATAGTATTGTGATAAAATTGTTACTAAGTAGTTTAATCGTCTGGGGACGTGGAGTGACAAATCTACAGTTATCCGTGGTGCATCGTTTGCCACAATATTACCGCTGGCTGAATGGGTTTAGCGGCATCAAAGTCGAACCGATATCCGCCGGTGATTGCGACGATAACGACCTGATTGGCCTGACGCTGTTAAGCCATGAAGGCGATACGGCGTGGGAAGTGATGCGGGAACTGGCGCGTTCCCTGGTGGAAATCCAGGTCACCTGCTCGGTGCTGGAATGCGAAGGGCAGCCTTGCCTGTTTTTGCACCGTGACGATGAATGCACCGGCCTGTGCCGGCTGAAAAACATGGGCGTGGCCATCGCCGAGCCCGCGTCGGCATCGTACTATTCTTAAGACCAGTACCCGGGCGCGCCGCGCTTACCCGGCCGCCAGCAGCAACTGGCGGGTATACTCCGCCGAGGGCGCGTCGAACACCTGCCGGCAGGCGCCCTGTTCCACGACTTCCCCTTCCCGCAGTACCATCACCTGATGACACATTGCCCGCACCACCTGCAGATCGTGGCTGATAAACAGGTAGGTCAGCTGGTGTTTTTCCTGCAGTGATTTCAGCAATTGCAGGATCTGCGCCTGTACCGATCTGTCCAGCGACGAGGTGGGTTCATCGAGGATTACCACGTCCGGCTGCAAAATCAGCGCCCGGGCGATGGCGATGCGCTGGCGCTGCCCGCCGGAAAATTCGTCGGGGTAGCGATGGCGGGTGTCGGGATCGAGCCCCACTTCGCTTAGCGCGGCAATCACCCGCCGGTCCTGTTCCTCCGGCGAAAAATGATGATGCACGCGCAGCCCCTCCACCACGATTTGCGCCACCGTCAGCCGGGGATTCAGCGCCGAGTTCGGGTCCTGGAACACCACCTGGATACGGCGGCGCAGCGGCAGCATGCCGCGCCGGTTAAACTGATGCAGCGGCTGGCCGTCAAACCAGATCTCGCCGTCGGATTTCAGCAACCGCAGCACCGCCAGCGCCGTGGTGCTTTTGCCTGAGCCGGATTCGCCCACCAAGCCCAGGCTTTCGCCGCGCCGCAGGCTAAATGACACCCCGCGCACGGCGCTTTTTTGTCCCGCCTGGCGGCGAAACAGCCCCTGGCGCCCGGAAAAGGTCACGCCCAGATTAGCGACCCGCAGCAACGCCGGCGCCCCCGGCGGCACCGGCAGCGGCTCGCCTCCCGGCTCCGCCGCCAGCAGACGGCGGGTGTAAGGGTGTTGCGGCGCGCTGAACAGGGCGTCGCGGTCGCTGATTTCCACGCATTTGCCCTCCTGCATCACCGCCACGTTGTCCGCCAGACGGCGCACGATATTCAGGTTATGGGTGATAAACAACAGCGCCATGCCCATCTCCCGGCGCAGATCGGTCAGCAACGTCAGGATCTGCGCCTGTACCGTTACGTCCAGCGCGGTGGTCGGCTCGTCGGCAATCAGCAGTTTGGGCCGGGTGAGCAGGGCCATGGCGATCATCACCCGCTGGCGTTCGCCGCCGGAGAGCTGGTGCGGGAAATCCCGCAGCCGGGATTTGGCCTGGCGGATACCCACCCGATCGAGGCTGGCCAGCACTTCGGCGCGGGCTTCGGCGCCGCGCAAGTCCCGATGCAGCGCCAGCACCTCCAGCAGCTGTTTTTCCACGCTGTGCAGCGGGTTGAGCGACGACATAGGTTCCTGGAAGATCATGGCGATGTCATTGCCGCGCACGCGCCTGAGCGTTGCGTCTGGGGCATGCAGCAGGCTCTTGCCCGCGAACAGGATATCGCCGTGGGGGTAGCACACCTGCGGCTGGGGCAGCAGGCGCAGGACCGACAGGGCGGTAACGCTTTTGCCCGAGCCGGATTCGCCCACCAGCGCCAGCGTTTCGCCGGCGTTAAGCGCCAGCGTCACCTTATCCACCACCTGCCGGGTTTGATTGCCCTGGCGAAAGGCGACGCTCAGTTCCTTGATTTCTAACAATGGCGTGGTCATAGGTTAATGCGCCTTGCTGGGGTCAAAGGCGTCGCGCACCGCTTCGCCGATAAAAATCAGTAATGACAGCACCAGGGCCAGCGTAACAAAAGCGGTAATGCCGAGCCACGGCGCCTGGAGGTTGTTTTTGCCTTCCAGCAACAGGTTGCCCAGGGACGGCGAGCCGATGGGCAGGCCGAAACCGAGAAAATCCAGCGAGGTCAGCGTGGTAATGGACCCGCACAGGATAAAGGGCAGGAAGGTCAGCGTCGCCACCATGGCATTGGGCAGCATATGGCGCAGCATGATCATCCGATCGCTGACCCCCATGGCCTGGGCGGCGCGGATATAGTCGAAATTACGGGCGCGCAGGAATTCGGCGCGCACCACGCCCACCAGGCCCATCCAGCCGAACAGCACGGTAATGGCCAGCAGCCACCCGAAGTCCGGCGGCACCACGCTTGATAATAAAATAATCAAAAACAGCGTCGGCATGCCGGACCAGACCTCGATAAAGCGCTGTCCCCACAGGTCCAGCCGGCCGCCGTAATAGCCCTGGCTGGCGCCGACGATTATGCCGATAACGCTTGAGAGCAGAGTCAGCGCCAGGCCGAACAGCATCGACAGCCGGAAGCCATACAATAAGTTGGCCAGCACATCCTTGCCGGTGCTGTCGGTACCCAGCCAGTTCTGCCGGCTTGGCGGCGACGGGAAGGGCCGGGCGGTGGCGAAGTTAATGGTGCGGTAGTCATAGCGTACCGGCGCCCATATCGCCCAGCCGTGCGCGGCCAGCCGCCCGGCGATATAGGGATCGCGGTAATCGGTCCTGGTCGCCAGCTCGCCGCCGAAGGTGGTCTCGCTGTAGTTAAACAGCAGCGGCGAATAAAATTGTCCCTGGTAGCGCACCAGCAGGGGCTTGTCGTTAGCCACCAGCTCCGAGGCGAGGCTCAGGATAAACAGCAGCAGAAATAGCCATAACGACCAGTAGCCCCGGCGGTTGCGGCGAAAACGCGCCCAGCGCGCCTGGTTGACGGAACTCAGTCTCATTGGCGGCCCTCGAAATCAATGCGCGGGTCGACCAGCGTATAGGTCATATCGCTGAGGATATTGAGCAGCAGGCCGATCAGGGTAAAGATATATAACGTGCCGAACATGACCGGGTAATCCCGTTGCAGGGTGGCGTCGTACCCCAGCAGCCCCAGGCCGTTAAGGGAAAACATCACCTCAATCAGCAGCGAACCGGTAAAAAACATGCTGATAAAGGTGGCGGGGAAACCGGCTATCACCAGCAGCATGGCGTTGCGAAACACATGGCGGTAGAGGATCTGGTTTTCCGTCAGCCCCTTGGCGCGCGCGGTGGTGACGTATTGCTTGCGGATCTCGTCCAGGAACGCGTTTTTAGTCAACATGGTCAGGGTGGCGAATCCGCCAATCACCGTGGCCAGCACCGGCAGCGTGATATGCCAAAGATAATCGGTGATTTTTTTATACCACGGCAGGCTGTCGAAATGGCTCGAGACCAGACCGCGCAACGGGAACCAGTCCAGATAGCTGCCGCCGGCGAACAGCACAATCAGCAGGATGGCGAACAAGAAGGCCGGGATCGCGTAGCCGATGATGATAAGCGTGCTGCTCCAGACGTCGAAGGCGCTGCCGCTGCGCACCGCTTTTTTGATGCCGAGCGGGATCGACACCAGATAGATGATAAGCGTGCTCCACAAGCCGAGGGTAATGGAGACCGGCATGCTTTCCCTGATCAAATGCATTACCGTGGCGCCGCGAAACAGGCTGTCGCCAAAATCAAAGCGCACATAGTTCCACAGCATGGTGAAATAGCGCTCATGCAGCGGTTTATCGAAGCCGTAGCGCCGGGTAATCTCCGCAATCACCTCCGGATCCAGGCCCCGCGCGCCGCGGTACTGGCTGTCGCCGATCTGGCCGCCGTGCAGCGTTTGCACGCGGGCGGCGGGGTCGCTGTGCCCGGCGCTGAAGCCGCTTTGCTGGCCCATCTCAATGGCGGCGATGGCCTGATCCACCGGTCCGCCGGGGGCAATTTGCACGATAAAGAAGTTCAGGGTAATGATGGCCCAGAGCGTCGGGATCACCAGCAATAAACGGCGTAACAAATAGGTTAGCAAGCGGCTCCTCCCTTAGAGCTTTGTCGATAGTCAGACGCAGGACGCACCGGGCGGCCGCGGCCGGCGTCAGCGTCGTTCCGCGGGCAGCCTGGCCGCCCGGTTGACATCATACCACCAGGTATCGAAACCCAGCGCATAGGTGGGTTTAACGGCCGGCATGGCGAATTTATCCCAATAGGCCAGACGGGTCTGGTGGGAAAACCACTGGGGAATCATAAAATAATTCCAGGTCAGCACCCGGTCCAGCGCCCGCCCCAGGGGCAGCAGCGCTTTTTCGTCGCCCTGGTGGCGCACGATTTCGTTGATCAGGCGGTCAACCGCCGGATCCTTGACGCCGGGGCGGTTATAGCTGGATTCCACATAGGCGCTGCCCCACAGGATTTGCAAATCGCCGCTGGGGTAGGGGAAGGCGGCATAGCTTGACGGCATCATATCAAAATCACGTTTGCGCAGACGGTTGGTAAACTGCGCGCTGTCCACCTGACGCAGCGTCATCTGTATGCCCAGGCGCTGCAGGTTGTGCTGGAAGGGCAGGATGTAATTGCTGCTGTTGCTGCCGCTCATCAGCATCATTTCAAAGGCAAACGGCTTGCCGGTTTTGACGTTGACCAATTGCTGGTCCTTTAATTCCCAGCCGGCCTGCTTTAACAGCCCAAGCGCCTTAAGCAGGTTTTTGCGGTCATAACCGCTGCCGTCCGATACCGGCGGCTGGTAGCGTTCGGTAAACACCTCCGGCGGCACCTGGCCTTTCAGGGGCGCCAGCACCGCCAGTTCGTCCACGCCGGGATAGTCCCGCGCCGCATAGTCGGTATTGATGAAATAGCTGTCGACCCGCTGGTACCCCTGGTAAAACAGCGCCTTGTTCATCCATTCAAAATCAAACGCCAGCGTCAGCGCCTCGCGCACCCGCCGGTCGGCGAACAGCGGGCGCTGGATATTAAATGCCAGCCAGGGCGTTGCGACCGGCGCATCGTTGGGTATTTCCTGCTTGATGATATAGCCGCGTTCCACGTTGCCGCCGTGGTACTGCGTGGCCCACAGCTTGGGCGAGCTTTCGATGCGCAAATCAAACGCGCCGGCTTTAAACGCTTCCAGCGCCACGTTGTCGTCCAGGTAATAATCATAACGGATGCTGTCAAAATTATTACGGCCGCGGTTGACCGGCAGGTTGGCCGCCCAATAATCGCGGACACGCGAGTAGGTGACATACTGCCCGGTACGCCAGGACGTAATGCGGTAAGGCCCGCTGGCCGGCGGCGGCGAGGTCAGCGGGTCGCCGAGTTTGTGATGCTGCCAATAGCTTTCCGGCATAATCGGCAAGGTCAGCAGGCCCAGCAGCATCTCTTTATCGGGTTTGGGAAACTCGTAGCGTACCGTGAGCGGCGCGATGGCTTTTACCGTGACGCCTTTGTAATAAATACGAAATTGCGGCACCCCTTCGGTCATGAATTTGCCGAAGGTGAAGGCCACGTCCCGGGCGGTGATGGGCTGATGGTTGTGATACTGCGCCTGGGGATTGATGGACACCTCCATCCAGGAAAAATCGCTGGGATAGCGCGCCGATTCCGCCACCAGGGGATAATAGCTGCCCATCTCATCGTCCGAGGTGATAAATAAACCGTCATAGAGCTGGTCGGTGCGCATCGCCGCCGAGCCGCGCAGGGCAAAACGGTTAAAATTGTCAAAGGTGCCGATGGCCGCCAGGGTTATGGCGCCGCCCTTGGGCGCGGCGGGGTTGACGTAATCAAAATGGCTGAAGTCGCTGGGGTATTTCGGTTGGCCCAATAGCGCAAAAGCGTAGCTTTCATTAATAGTGTCAATAGTGTCGGCGCGCGGGCCGAGGCAGACGACGCTGAGAATCAGCGCAATCCAAACACGTGGAAACATCAGGTTACGCTCCTGGGATAACACCAAATAGTATTGAAAGGGCAAGCCGCTGAAGGCTGTCTATTATACTAATGCCTAAAACAATGCCATTAACGGTTTTTTTGCCATTAATGTCAAAATTATCAATCAGATTATTAAGCCATACACCCTTTAATCAGGAGGACGACGGTGCGCAAGTCCATTGCTACCCTATCCATGGCCGGCAGCCTGCCGGAAAAGCTTGAGGCCATCGCCCGGGCGGGGTTTGACGCCGTGGAACTGTTTGACGACGATCTGCAACGCTTCCCCGGTACCGCGCGCGACGTTAAACGGCTGCTCGACGCGCTCGATCTTGAGGCGGTGCTGCTGCAGCCGCTGCGCAACGCCGACGGGGCGCCCGCGGCCGGCCGCGCCGGCGTGCTGGCCGAGGCCGGGCGCATGTTTGACGCCATGGCAGAACTGGGATGCCGGCAATTGCTGGTATGCAGTTCGGTGGACCAGGATGCCCTGGCGGACGAAGAGGCGCAAAACGGCGATCTGCTGCGCCTGGCCGAGTTGGCGCAGCGTTATGGCTGCGCCATCTGTTATGAGGCCCTGGCCTGGGGGCGCCATGTGCATCATTACCGCCAGGCCTGGGAGCGGGTCAGCACCGTCGCCATGCCCAACCTGGGCCTGGCGCTGGACAGCTTTCATATCCTGGCCCTGGCGGATAACCTCGACGGCCTGGCGCACATCCCGGCGGAAAAAATCTTTTACGTGCAGATGGCCGATGCCGCGCCGCGCCCGCGGCCGTCGCAGCCGGTAGACGCCTGGAGCCGGCATCATCGCTGTTTTCCGGGCCAGGGCATCCTGGATGTCGCCGGTTTTGCGCGCCAAGTGGCGGCGGCAGGGTACCGGGGCATCTGGTCGCTGGAAATTTTCAGCGACCGGTATCAGCGGGAAACGCCGCAGCGCATCGCCGCCGAGGGGTTTGCCTCGCTGGCGTGGCTGGAACGGGAGATAACGGCGCGCCGGCCATAATTAGCGTGCCCGCGGGCATGGGATGTTGCGCCCATATATTGCCTTAACTGATATATTATCGTGCTTAATAATTAGCCGATATGGCGCAATCGCGGGCGGGCTGGCCGCCGGTAGCATAACGGCAAACGGACAAATGACGCGGATTATAATAATTAATATGTTGATAACATGCAGGCAAATATGTTAAGGAGCTGGGAATATAGCGGCGAGAATAGTGATGAGCTTCGAAGAATATGTATTAAGCAAAAAAACAGATATACAAATCTTTAATAATGGTCAAAAAAAAACCGCCCGGGCAGGCGGCTTTTATCTCGTTCGGCATTCAGGACATTTAAATAATAACCGTTAATTATCAGGAGTTGCTGTTGCCGCGCATTGCCGTGGTCATCTGCCCCTTGGCGCCGCCGGTTAATACCCGCCGTGCTTCCCGATAACGCTTGTTCCAGTAGGTTTCCGATAGGCTGGAAATGGTGACGCCGCTGGTGGTGGATGCGTGGACAAACTGATCGTTGCCCAGGTAAATCCCCATATGGCGCCCGGTGGAACCGGCATGGAACACGACCAGATCTCCTGGACGCAGCTTGGTGCGCTGGATTTTAGCGCCCATACCCTGCTGCTCGCTGCTTGAGCGCGGCAATTCCAGGCCAAACTGTTCATGAAACGTTTGCTGTACAAAAGCCGAACAATCTATACCACGTTTAGAGCTGCCGCCCAGGCGATACCTGACGCCTTTCCATACGGCATATTGATCCATAATTTTTGTCTTCACATCGACATTACGGACCATATCTTCGAATTGATCCTGAGAGGCTTGCAGTAAAAAATCACTTTTATCGTTGACTGCATGCATCTCAGCTGTTTGTTGACTGCCATGAGAACTACAGGCGGAAAGCATAACTGCCGCCGCCACTGCGGGGATTAACCGCAGCACATATCTCAAAATAGGTTGAGATTTGACCATTATAAGTGTTATCCCTTAAAGTCCTTAGCGACGGTGCCGCTATAAAATACCGAGCGAATCGAGAATAATGCGCAAATACTGATTGACCAACCGTTATTCCTGCATTGTGTGGTATTACTCACACATTTTTATTAGCGGGAAAATATCAGTGTATAAGTACAGCGAATTCGAGGGTACCGTAATGAATAAGGGAAAGCGAGGACTTTTATCGACTATTTTATAACTTTTGGTGATGTGAAATAGTATTAAATTAAACGTTAAGAATTGGATCAAAAAGCCCCGCCGTTTGCCGGGAATGGCGGCGGGCGGGCATTGTCGTTGCCCGTGGGCCGGCGATCCCGCAACCTTCCCGTAACGTGGCGACCGCCGGACGCCGTCACAGCCCGCCCCCGCTATAATTAATTCCTATTGATATCGCCGGTCGCGCACGCCCGGCAAGCGCTGGTTAAACCAGCTCACCGCCTTATCGCTGGCATCCGTCATCAGCCACCAGCTCAGGCCGACCAGCACCACCGACAGCGATCCCACCGCGATATCGCTGAACCAGTGCGCGCCAATCATCACCCGGGGCAGGGAGAACAGCACCACGATAGCCATGCCGCAGGCAAACACCCGGCCGCCGAAATAGCGCAGCATATAGGCGGCAAAAATCATCAGCATCATGCCGTGGTCGCCCGGAAAGCTATCCATGGAAGCGTCCTTGGTGGGGATGCGGCTAACTTGCGACACGCGCACCACGCCGTCCTCATTTTGGAAAAACAGCGTCGGGCTGGGGCGGCTGACCGGCAGCAGGTGCCCCAGTTGGTTAAGCACCAGCGCCGAAAGCAGCATGACGATGCCGAGGCTTATCAATTGATAGCGCCGATCCGGCGGGGTGCGCAACAGGCAGCGGAGGTAAAGCAGGCCCATCGCCAGCAGGGAGGTGATATCGAACGCGCGATAGTTGGTGACGGCCAGGAATACGGCATAACTATGGCTACTGGCGGCGATATGATTAAAAAACAGGAAGATCGCCGTATCCAGTCGCGACCAGAATCCGTGGTGCGAAGGCAGGTACCATGAGACAAAAAGCGCGATGCCCAGGATATTGAGCAAAATAACGGCAGGTAAGCGACGCATGACTCAGCACCTATAAAACAAGTGACTAAATTAAGGTGATTATAGTATTCCTGCTAATTTAAACGAATCTTCAACAAAGCCGTTTGCAGCGCGTTCCAATCCGCCGGGGCGGGATTGATCAATTCAATCCGGCTGTCGGGCGGCGGTGCGGGCAGAGTCTCGATGCGCAAGTCCTGGCCCTGGCGGTTGACCTGCAGGGTGCCTTCGGGGATGCGTACCACGGCCTTGACCCGTTCCACCGGCGCCAGCCGCGCCCACTCCAGCAGGCCGATGGTATCGAAGGTGGTGGCGCCGTCAAAAATCCAGCCGCAGGACTGGTAGCCCTGGCCCTGGTTCAGCGCACGCCGCCAGCCGGTATTGCCCGGCAGCCGCAGCGCCGCGAGTCCCGCCTTGGGCGCCGGGGGGGCGTGATGGTGGGCGCCGTCGGGCAGTTCGCGCGCGTTCAGGCGCGGCAGGTCCAGCAATGACAGCGGCACCCGGCCCTGGACGGCGTCGACTATTTGGCGTCCATCGCCGTGCCCGGCGGCCCACTCGTCCAGCAGCACGCGATCCTGCGGCTGGTAGCTGTCCTGCTTGTTGGCGATAATGACATCGGCGGCGGCCAGCTGGTCGCGGAAGTTTTCATTGTCGCGGTAACGTGCGTCGCCGAGCTGGCGCGCGTCCAGCAGGCACAGGGTGGCGCGCAGGGTC
Organism: Sodalis sp. C49; assembly: GCF_046352915.1. NCBI lineage: Bacteria > Pseudomonadati > Pseudomonadota > Gammaproteobacteria > Enterobacterales > Bruguierivoracaceae > Sodalis > Sodalis sp. C49. The sequence continues at coordinate 5,468,081 of NZ_CP163303.1, forward strand.
AGCCAGTTTTCATATACCGGCGAGGTGAGCAAAGAGAGGATTTGCTTGGGATGGCCAAGCCCGGTCGGCTCGATCAGCAGCCGATCGGGGGTGTTGCGCTGCAACAGGGTATTTAATCCCACCTGCATGGGCAGGCCGTTGACGCAGCACATGCAGCCGCCGGGAATTTCCTTGAGCACTGCGCCGCTGTCGGCTAGGAGCGCGCCGTCGACGCCAATCTCGCCAAATTCATTCACCAGGACCGCCCAGCGTTCGCCGGCCGGTTTTTGCGCCAGCAGATGCAAGAGGGTAGTGGTTTTACCGCTGCCGAGAAAACCGGTAATCAGGGTGGTGCGGGCGGTCATGGTCGTCCCCGGGCGGCCGGGGAGAGGGCGGCGGCCACCGTCGCTTTGGCGCCGTCCCGCGCCAGCGCGAGATAAGCCGCGGTGACGGCGGCGGCAAAGGCGGGGCTGGCGGACAGATCCGCGCCGAATACCGAACGCAGCGCCAACAGCGCCAGCACCCGCGGCTCGCCGTCGGGGCTGTGGTCGACGATGCGCCGCAGCTCATCGCTCAGCGGATCGCGGATATCAATAGGCGCGCCGAGATCGTCGCGGCCGCCCACATAACGCATCCAGCCTGCGATGCCCAGCGCCAGCAGGGGATAGCCGTCGCCGTGGGCGATATGCCAGCGCACCGGGTCCAGCATGCGCTGCGGCAGCTTTTGCGTGCCGTCCATGGCAATCTGCCAGGTGCGGTGTTTCAGCGCCGGATTGGCGAAGCGCGCCAGCAACTGCGCGGCGTAGGCGGCGAGGTCCACTTCCCCGGTGCCCAGGCGCAGGGTGGGCGCCTGTTCCTGCGCCATCATCGCGGCCACGGCGGCGTGGTAGCCCGGGTCCGCCATGCAGTCGCTGATATGCTGGTAGCCGGCCAGATAGCCGAGCCAGGCCAGAAAGGAATGGCTGCCGTTCAGCATGCGCAGCTTCATTTCTTCATACGGCGCGACGTTGGGGACAAACTGTGCGCCCGCCGCCTGCCAGTCCGGCCGGCCGGCAACAAAATTATCCTCGATAACCCATTGGATAAAGGGTTCGCAGGCGATGGCGCAGGGGTCCGCCACGCCGATAAGGGCGGCAATCTCAGCCAGCGTTTCTTCCGTGGCGGCGGGCACGATACGGTCGACCATGGTGGCCGGAAACGACACCTGTTCCCCGATCCATGCCGCCAGCAGCGGATCCCTGGCCTGGGCCAGGCCCAGCACCGCCCGCCTGAGCACCTGGCCGTTGCCGGGAATATTGTCGCACGACAGCAGAGTCAGCGGCGCGAGGCCGCGCGCATAGCGCAGGCGCAGCGCCTCCACCAGAATGCCCGGCACGGTGCCAGGCGCCCCGGGATGCAGGATATCCGCCTGGACGCGCGGATTGGCGCGGTCCAGCTCGCCGCTGTCCGGCTCGATGCAATAGCCTTTTTCGGTAATGGTCAGCGAGACGACGGCCACCTGCGGCTCGGCCAGCTTTTCCAGCACCGCCGCGATGCCAACCTCTGCCGCGATAACCGACTCGCGGACCGCGCCGATAACGTGCGCCTGCCTGCCGGCGCCGTCTTTTTCCAGCACGGTAAACAGATGATCCTGGGCGCGCAGCGCCTGCAATAAACCGGCGCTGTGCAGGCTGACCTCGCAGATGCCCCAATCGCCGCCAACGGCGTTAAGCGCCCGATCGGTCATTACCGCCTGATGGGCGCGGTGAAACGCGCCGAAACCGATATGTACGATGCGGCTCTTAAGCAGGCCGCGATCGTAGCCGGGCTGTTGCACCCCGGCGGGAAGGTGATGCGAGGCAAGGGTCGCCATGATGATGCACCCCGTCTGGCCGTTGGCCTGGAAATGGTTAGTCGGCGCGGCTCATATAGCGACGTTCCGCCACGTGAATACGGATCTTTTCGCCGCTGTTCAGGTATTCCGGCACCGAGACGGTCAGGCCGGTGCTCATCAGCGCCGGCTTGGTGCGGGCGCTGGCCGACGCGCCTTTGATGCCGGGCGTGGTTTCGATAATCTCCAGATCCACCGTTTGCGGCAATTCCAGCGCCAGCACCTGGCCTTCCAGGGTCAGCACCTGCATGCCGGGGATGCCGCCTTCGGGGATAAACAGCAGTTCGTCTTCTATCTGGTCTTTCTTGAACAGGTACGGGGTATAGTCCTCGTCGTCCATAAAGACATATTCTTCGCCGTCGATATAGGAAAACGTCACCGAGCGGCGCACCAGGTTGATGGTCTCGAGGATATCGTCGCCCTTAAAGCGCTCTTCCACCTTCAGGCCGGTGCGGACGTCGGAAAACCGCATCTTATACAGCGTACTGGCCCCGCGCGCGCTTGGGCTCTGGATATCAATGTCTTTTACCAGCAGGAGTTTGCCGTTGTAATTTACCGCCATGCCGCGCTTAATTTCGTTTGCTCTAGCCATCAAAGTGGACCTGTATAATTGTATCGGAGTCTATGGCGACACGTTACCGTTGCCCGGGCCTTCAGGCAAGGGGGAAAAGTGCGTGTCGCGGGGCAGCGGCGAATCTACATCACGAATGCGCCACATGCAATAACCGGCGCCGGCAATCATTAGCAGCGCCACAAAAAACACCGTATGGTACTGCCAGATTTCCGCAATAAGCCCGGCGGCCGAACCGGCGATAATCCAGCCCACCCGTCCGGTATTGGTAAACAGCGTGGTGGCGGCGCCGGCCTGGCCCGGCATCAGATCCTGAAAATAGATCATGCCGATGCCGGCCAGAATGCCGATAAACACCGCGTTCAGCGACTGCAGCGCCAGCAGCGCCATAGGGGCGGTAAACACCAGCAACCCCAGGTAAAACAGCAGCCCGGCGCCGACGGCGATGCGCATCAGCAGCCGGTTGCCAAAGCGCCTGGACACATAGCCGGCCACCAGCATGGTCGGGATCTCCAGGCCCGCGGCGGTGCCCATCAGCATTCCGGCCAGTTTTTCAGGCAGATGCAGCTCGTGGATGAGATAGAGCGGCATATTGATCAGGTACATGCAGTTGCAGGTCCACATCAGCGTGCAGGCGGCGAACAGCAGCATCGCGTCGCGGCGGTTGCGGCGGGGCGCCTCCAGCACCGCGGCGGTTTTCAGCGCCGATTTGCGCATCGACGGCAGCGCCAGCCAGACCAGCGCGCCGCAGGCCACGAAGGTGACGGCGGCCATCATATACATCACTTTGAAACCAAAGCCCAGCGCCAGGGCAAAGGCCAGCGGCGGTCCGATGACCCAGGCCAGGGACACCTGCGCGCGCATTACCGAACTGAACATGACCGCCTCGCGCCCCGTCTGCTCGGCATGTTCGCGCGCCAGGGCGAACATCTGCGGGTTGGCGGTGGAACCGAAGCTGGTCAATAACACGCCGCAGGCCAGCAGGACAAAATAACTGCGGTTAAAGGCAAACAGCACGCAGCCCGCCGCGCCCAGCAGGCAGCATTGCAGGATCAGCCGTTTACGATCGCCTTTTTTATCCGACCGGCCGGCCAGGAACTGGCTGACCGCGATGCCTATCACCGCGCTGCCGGTATAGAACAGGCCCACCATAAAGGGCCGGGCCGCCACTTCCGTGGACAGGAACAGGCTCAGGGTCGGCAACTGCAGTGCGCCGGCGATGCCGGAGAGAAAAGCGATAACCAGAAAGGCCGGGGCGGTCATATCCGGAAGGCGCCGCGGGAGGGCGATAGGCGTGTGCATGATAATGGCATCGGGATCAGGACAAATGGACGCCCGAATAATACGCCTGTTGGCGAAAAACAACAGCCGGCGGCGAAAATAAATCCACTTCAGCATGACGTCGGCCGGCGGCAAGGCGCGCCGCCGGATCGCTGCGCGGGCGGCCCTGGTCAGGCCGCGGCGGGCATGGGGGATGGGGTCTTCAGCAGCGCGTCAGCAAAAGCCGTCCCGGCGGGCCGGGACGTGCCTGAATAACGATAAACTGTGCGGCGCTTCAAAGATCCGACAGGAATAGTCGACCGGCGCTTGCAATCACGTCGCCAACGTCGGAGACTTTATTGAAACGTTTCAGCGTGATTAGACAGGCGATGCCCCGGACCATCCCGCTGTTGGTGCGTATCGAAGCTGAATCGATTCAATATTAGCAATATCAGCAAGCGAGGAGAGATATGTTTGATTTGTCATTAAAAGATATTCATCTCGGCGCCCAGGCGCAGAGCAAGACGGAGGCTATCGCCCAGATCGCCGCGGCCATGACGCAGGCAGGTTATGTCGACGCCGGGTATGTGGACGGCATGATGAAGCGCGAGCAGCAGACGTCCACTTTTTTAGGCAACGGCATCGCCATCCCGCACGGTACCACGGATACCCGCGACCTGGTGCTGAACACCGGCGTGCAGGTATTTCAGTTTCCGCAGGGGATTGACTGGGGCGAGGGCCAGACGGCTTATGTGGTGATCGGCATCGCCGCGCGCTCCGACGAGCATCTCGCGCTGCTGCGCCAGCTGACCCATGTCTTAAGCGACGATGCCGTGGCGGCGCGCCTGGCGAGCACCACGTCGGCCGAAGAACTGCGCGCCGCGCTGACGGGTGAAAAGCAGCCGGCGCCGTTCCTGTTCGATATCTCCCTGATGGCCCTGGGCGTCCCCGCCGGCGACATGGTCACCCTCAAGGCGCTCAATGCCGGCCGCCTGCAGCTGGCGGGCGCGGTGGACGTCGCGTTCGTCAGCGATATCATCAGCGGCCGCCCGCTGAACCTGGGGCAGGGCGTCTGGCTGAACGACAGCACGCGCGGCAACCTGGCCAGCGCCGTGGCGATCAGTCGCCCGGCGACGGCGTTTGTCGAGGACGGTGAAAGCGTGGCGCTGCTGATTACCGTCGCCATGGCAGACGATCGGCCGCTTGACGTGCTGAACGTCATCGGCGACCTGCTGCTGGCCGGCGAGGCGAGCCGCCTGCTGACCGCCGACGCTCCCGCCCTGCTGGCCCTGCTCAGCGGCGAAGCCGCGGCGACGGATGGGGTATTAAGCGCGGAATTCGTGGTGCGTAACGAGCATGGCCTGCACGCCCGCCCCGGCACCGCCCTGGTGAACGTGATCAAACAGTTCGACAGCGTCATTACCGTCACCAACCTGGACGGGTCCGGCAAACCGGCCAATGGACGCAGCCTGATGAAAGTGGTGGCCCTGGGCGTGAAGAGCGGCCATCGCCTGCGTTTCACCGCTGAAGGCGCCGACGCCGAACAGGCGCTGCAAGCCATCGGCGCGGCGATTGCCGCGGGACTCGGGGAGGGCGCGGCATGAGCAGACGCGTCGCCACCATTACGCTGAACCCGGCTTACGACCTGGTCGGCTATTGCCCCGAAATTGAACGCGGGGAGGTTAACCTGGTGCAAACGACCGGACTGCACGCGGCGGGAAAAGGGATAAACGTAGCCAAGGTGTTGAAGGATCTTGGCATCGACGTCACCGTCGGCGGCTTTCTCGGCAAGGAAAACCAGGACGGTTTCCAACTGCTGTTTAGCGATCTGGGCATTGCCAACCGTTTCCAGGTCGTGCAGGGGCGTACCCGCATCAACGTCAAGCTGACCGAGAAGCAGGGAGACGTGACCGATTTCAATTTTTCCGGATTTAACGTCACGCCGCAGGACTGGGAACGCTTTGTCAACGATTCGCTGACCTGGCTGGGCCAGTTCGATATGGTGGCGGTCAGCGGCAGCCTGCCGGCGGGCGTGCCGCCGGAAGCCTTTACTGAATGGATGATCAAGCTGCGCAGCCACTGCCCCTGCATTATTTTCGACAGCAGCCGCGAAGCGCTGGTGGCCGGGCTGAAAGCCGCGCCCTGGCTGGTCAAGCCCAACCGGCGCGAGTTGGAAATCTGGGCCGGCCGCAAGCTGCCCACCCTGGCCGACGTGGTGGTGGCCGCCCATGCGCTGCGCGAGCAGGGCATCGCCCATGTGGTGATTTCACTGGGCGCCGAAGGCGCGCTGTGGGTCAACGCCTCGGGCGCCTGGCTGGCCAAGCCGCCGGCCTGTGAAGTGGTCAGCACCGTCGGCGCCGGCGATTCCATGGTGGGCGGCCTGATCTATGGCCTGCTGATGCGCGAGTCCAGTGAACATACGTTACGCCTGGCGACCGCCGTGGCGGCTTTGGCGGTCAGTCAAAGCAATGTCGGCATCACCGATCGGCCGCAGCTGGCCGCCATGATGGCCCGAGTGGATTTAAAACCGTTTAATGACCAGTTGGAGGCACAATGAAAACGCTGCTGAAAATAGACAGCTCGCTGGGGCAGGCACGATGCCACCTGGTGAAAAAAATATTGGTCGATGCCGCGCCGAAAGCGGGTTTGACCCTGGTTGACTCCGCCGCCGACGCCGAACTGGTGGTGGCGGTGGGCGGCCTTACCCCCGATGCCGCCCTGAACGGCAAGCGGGTGTTTACCGGCGAACCGTCCCAGGCGGCCAGCCAGCCGGAAGCTTTCCTCGCCCGCGCCAAGACCGAGGCCAGCCTGTACCAGGCGCCGGCGGACACCGCGCCCGCGGCGGCGCTTGCCGCCACCGGACCCAAACGGCTGGTGGCCATCACCGCCTGCCCGACCGGCGTGGCGCACACCTATATGGCGGCGGAAGCCATCGATGGCGAAGCCAAAAAACGCGGCTGGTGGGTGAAGGTGGAAACCCGCGGCTCGGTGGGGGCGGGTAATGCCATCACCGCCGAGGAAGTGCAGCAGGCGGACCTGGTGATCGTGGCCGCCGATATAGAGGTGGATCTGAGCAAGTTCGCCGGCAAACCGATGTATCGCACCAGTACCGGCCTGGCGCTGAAAAAAACCGCCCAGGAACTGGATAAGGCGGTGGTGGAGGCCAAGGTGTACCAGCCGTCCGCGCAGGGCGGCAATACTGAATCCGGCGAGACCAAAAAAGCCTCTCCCGGTCCGTATCGCCATCTGCTGACCGGTGTTTCCTATATGCTGCCGATGGTGGTGGCCGGCGGCCTGTGCATCGCGTTATCCTTTGTTTTCGGCATCCATGCCTTTGAACAGCCGGGAACCCTGGCTTCGGCGCTGATGACCATCGGCGGTAAATCGGCGTTCGCCCTGATGGTACCGGTGCTGGCGGGCTTTATCGCCTTCTCCATCGCCGACCGTCCGGGCCTGACGCCGGGCCTGGTGGGCGGTATGCTGGCGGTCAGCACCGGCGCCGGATTTATCGGCGGTATTATCGCCGGTTTTCTGGCCGGCTACGTGGCCAGGCTTATCAGCACCAAATTGCCTTTGCCGCAAAGCATGGCGGCGCTGAAACCGATACTGATCATACCGTTAATCGCCAGCCTGGTGACCGGTCTGGTGATGATCTATGTGGTGGGCACGCCGGTGGCCAGGATCCTGACCGGCCTGACCAACTGGCTGCAGTCGATGGGCACCGCCAACGCCGTACTGCTGGGCGCCATCCTCGGCGCCATGATGTGCAGCGATATGGGCGGGCCGATCAACAAAGCCGCCTATGCCTTTGGCGTCGCCTTGCTCAGTACGCAAACCTATGCGCCGATGGCGGCGATTATGGCCGCCGGCATGGTGCCGCCGCTGGGCATCGCGGTCGCCACCCTGCTGGCGCGCAATAAGTTCGATAAACCGGAACGGGAGGCCGGCAAGGCCGCGTTTGTCCTCGGGCTGTGCTTTATCTCCGAAGGCGCGATACCCTTCGCCGCGCGCGATCCGTTCCGGGTGATCCCGCTTGCCATGATCTCCGGCGCCGTCACCGGCGCGCTGTCGATGTTCTTCGGCGCCAAGCTGATGGCGCCGCACGGCGGTATGTTTGTGCTGCTGATCCCGGGCGCCATTACGCCGGTGCTCAGTTACCTGGTCGCCATCGCGGCGGGCACCCTATTGCTGGGCGTGATGTACTCGGTACTGAAACGTCCGGACGCCGAACTGGCGAAAGCGCTGGCCTGACCCGGCCCGGCATCCCGGGGCCCCATGCTCCGGGGCGCCGATGCTTCTTTTACGCCCCGCGCGGGGCGTTTTTTTATAATGCCACGTCAGAACACCTTGCTTTGCAGCGCCCATACCGCCGCCTCCACCCGTGACTTCAACCCCATTTTTTTCAGCAGATGTTTCACATGTACCTTCACGGTACTTTCACTGATATCGAGCCTGCGGGCGATGGTTTTATTCGGCAGGCCGTGGGCGATAAGCTTCAGGATATCGCGCTCGCGCGGCGTCAACTGCCCGCTATCCCGCGCGCTGCCGGGACGGTCATCGCGCAGGCCGGCCGCCAGCACCGGCATCAGCGCCTCGCTTAATACCATCCTGCCCGCCGCGGCCTGGCGGATGGCCGCCAGCAGATCTTCCGGCTCCATATCTTTCAGCAGGTAACCATCGGCGCCGCGTTTCAGGGCGGTAATCACATCGTCCTGATGGTTCGAGACGCTGAATACGACGATGCGCCCGGAAAGGGGCAGCCGGCGCAGGCAGTCCAGCGTATCCAGCCCGCTCATGCCCGGCATCTTTAAATCGAGCAGGATCAAATCCGGATCCAGCGTTTCGGCCAACAGCACCCCCTGCTCGCCGTTGGCGGCTTCGGCAACCACTTTCAGGCCGGGGTCCATGCCGATAAGCGCCCGCACGCCGCTGCGCAGCATCGGGTGATCGTCAATCAATAAAATCGTGGCGACGTCGGATTCGCTCATGGTCTGTTCCTGTTAATAGGATGATGCCGGTTGCCGCGGCACGGTTACCCGTACTTCGGCGCCGCCGCCGGGGAGATTCGCCACCCGGCAGTCGCCGTGCAGGTTCCTGGCGCGATCCTGCATGATAACCACGCCGTAATGATGCTGGCGCTGATGTTCCTCCGGCAGGCCGCGGCCGTTGTCACGGATGCTGAGCACCAGCGCATCCGCCTCCAGGTCGGCGGTAAGCGTCACCCGGCTGGCGCCGGCGTGTTTGACGATATTGGTTAACGCTTCGCGCGCGATCTGCGTCAGGTGGATGGCCTGATGGGACGAGACGGCTTGCGCCGGCAGCCGATAGATGAACTCAACGGCGAACCCCAGCCGCGCCGAAAATTCCTCCACCGTGGTTTGCAGCGCCGCGCGCAGGCCCGGCTCCGTCTGGCGCAGGCGAAAGGTGGTCAGCAGCTCGCGCAGCTGGCGGTAGGCGGTATTAAGCTCGTCGCGCATTTGCTGCATCAGCAGCTGATTTTCAGGCGCGGCGTGCGTATTTTGCATTTGCAGGACGCCTATTTGCAGCTTCAGGCAGGAGAGCGACTGGGCGATGCTGTCGTGCAGTTCGCCGGCAATGGCCGTGCGCTCGGCCATCAGCATCAGCTGCTGCTGATGCTCGGCCTGGCGTTCCAGCGCCAGGGTGCTGGTCAGCTGTTCGACAAGCGTGGCCACCAGCCGGCGCTGCGTATCATCCAGCCTGTGGCGCGGCGGATACTGCGCCAGCATCACGCCGTATTGACCTAATTTATCGTGCAGGCGCCAGCTGAGCTGCTCCGTCCCGGCTTCACTTAAGTCGGGCGCCGGCGGACGGGCGGCAATCCGCGCCGTATCGACAGGCGCGGGTCCGCCCGCGGTGTCGGCCATCCCGCCCTGTATCGCTGTCGCCCCGGCATCCGGCGGTGCCGCCCCGTCGTTTACCGGTTGTGCGGCATCGTTCGCCGCCGCCTCGCCGTCTGCCTGGACGCCATCCAGTCCGGGATCGCGATCGTTTTCATAGAGCCGGATCTGGATTTCCCGCAAGGGGATCAGGGTCTGCAATTCCTCCAGCACCGGTCGCAGGCGGCCGGGCAAAGGCGCGCCGGTATGCAATTGCCGGCTGGCGCGATAGAGAAAATCCAGCACGCGGTTTTTTTGCCGCAAATCGGCGGTGCTGTCCGCGATCCGCTGCTCCAGCTCGGTATACATCTGCGACAGCGACTGCGACATACTGTTCAGGGTAAAGCCCAGCTGATCCATTTCATGATATCCGCCCGGTTCAGCGCCGGGCGGTAGCGGATAGCGCTGGCTAAAATCGCCGCGGCTTACCGCTCTGGCCTGGTTGAGCAGGTGCCGCCAGGGACGCAGCAGCCGGCGGCGCAGGTAAAGGATGGTGCCGGTCAGCACCAGCAGGGTCAGGGCGATGATGATTTTCTGCACCAGGGCCACCAGCGCCAGCCGGCGCTCGGTATTGCGATCGAGATCCGACACCAGCGCATCCAGCCGGCGCACGAACTCCGCAACGCCCCGGGCGGCGTCCGCGGGGCGCTGCGCCCGCAGCAGCAGCGGCTTAAGCGTGCCGTGCCAATGGTCGCGCAAATCCAGGTACTGCGGGGTCAGGCCTTCGCGCTTCACCGGCTGGCGCAGATCGTCGCTTAACTGGTCCCGTTCCAGTTCGGCGAGCAAGGGGTCGCTGCTTTGATCCAGCGGCACGCGCGACAACAGCCGGTAGCTTTGCATGCGCAGCGAGCCGGCCTTATTGATGGCATGGGCGTTGCCTTGCATGCTTTGCGCCATCCATAACGACAGGCTCATGCCGCCGATGCCCAATATGCCCGACAGCAGCATCAGCAGCGCCACCTGCTGGACGATGGATAACGGCGCGAAAAGAGCTTTGATCATAAGGCAGCGTTCCCAGGTCAAGCGCAGGCGAGCGGCGGATGGGGCCATTGTTCCTGATCCCCGGCGTTAACCCTATACCCCTTTAGGAGTACCCACAAATAGCCGTGAGCGGGGCGGGGGTTACCCCTCTCTTCGTGGCCGGGCCATAACCTGATGAATCATAGGGCCTTGCCGGAAAAAAAGCACTACTTACAAATGATAGGACCGGCCGGACGCCGCGCCGGCTAACGGGTTATCCCTTGATTTGCATCAAGTTCGCCCGTCCCCGCCTTGCCTAGGGTGGCGGATATCACAACGAATCCCCCTACATGCCCGAGGACTTTATGACTCTACTTTCCCGTTCAGACGCCGCACCACGCCGCCGGGGCGCCGTAATCGAGGATTGGCAGCCGGAACAGCCTGAGTTCTGGCGCACCCGCGGCCAGCCGGTGGCCCGCCGCAATCTCTGGATCTCCATTTATTGCCTGCTGCTGTCGTTTTGCGTCTGGATGCTGTTCAGCGCCGTGGCGGTCAACCTGAATAAAGTGGGATTTAATTTTTCCACCGATCGGCTGTTTCTGCTTACCGCGCTGCCGGCGGTGTCGGGCGCCATTCTGCGGGTGCCCTACTCCTTTATGGTGCCTTTGGCGGGCGGGCGGCGCTGGACGGCCATCAGCACGCTGTTTCTGGTGATCCCCTGCCTGTGGCTGGGCGTGGCGGTACAGGACCCGCTGACGCCCTACGGCGTATTTATCGCCATCGCCCTGCTGTGCGGCTTTGCCGGCGCCAACTTCGCCTCCAGCATGGCCAATATCAGCTTCTTTTTCCCCAAGGCCCGCCAGGGCGGGGCGCTGGGGTTGAACGGCGGCATGGGCAACCTGGGCGTCAGCGTGATGCAACTGGTCGCGCCGCTGGTCATCTCCACGTCGCTGTTCGCCGTCTTTGGCGGCACCGGGCGGGTGCTGGCGGACGGCAGCCGGCTATTTCTGGAAAACGCCGCCTGGATGTGGGTGCCGCTGCTGCTGATTGCCGCCGTGGCGGCCTGGTTCGGCATGAACGATCTGGCTACCGCCAAGGCGTCCCTGAGTAAGCAAATGGTGGTGCTCAAGCGCGGCCATATGTGGGTCCTGAGTTTTCTCTACCTGGCGACCTTCGGTTCGTTTATCGGCTTTTCCGCCGGTTTCGCCATGCTGTCGAAGACCCAGTTTCCCGCGGTGCAGATCCTGCATTACGCCTTTTTTGGTCCGCTGATCGGCGCGCTGGCGCGTTCGGCCGGCGGAGCGCTGTCCGATCGGCTGGGCGGCATCCGCGTGACCCTGGTCAACTTTGTGCTGATGGCCCTGTTTGCCGCTCTGCTGTTCCTGACCCTGCCGTCCAATGGACAGGACGGCTCGTTCGCCGCTTTTTTCACCGTATTTATGCTGCTGTTTCTGACGGCGGGGCTCGGCAGCGGCTCCACCTTCCAGATGATCGCGGTGATCCTGCGCAAGCTTACCCTGGACCGGGTCAAGGCGCGGGGCGGCAGCGACGACGAGGCGCAGCGTGAAGCGGCCACGGAATCCGCCGCCTCGCTGGGCTTTATCTCCGCCATCGGCGCGGCGGGGGGATTTTTTATTCCCCAGGCTTTCGGCACCTCGCTGGCCCTGACCGGTTCGCCGGCCGGCGCGATGAAAGTATTCCTGGCGTTTTATGTGGTGTGCGTGCTGGTCACGTGGCTGGTTTACGGCCGCAACCTCCATCGCGGCATGGCGACCAAAAAACCACGTTGAGGACCTGGGCGCCGGCGATTGCGCGGCGTCCGGGCTCGTATTTTGACCGCAGGTCCACGGGACCTGTCTTGCAGGAGAACATCCGATGAGCCATTTTCTCGACCGGTTCCGTTATTTCAAACAGCTGGACCAGACCTTTGCCGACGGGCACGGCCAGGCGATGAACACCAATCGCGACTGGGAGGAAGGCTACCGCAGCCGCTGGCAGCATGACAAGATCGTGCGCTCCACCCATGGGGTAAACTGCACCGGTTCATGCAGCTGGAAAATTTATGTCAAAAGCGGGCTGGTCACCTGGGAAACCCAGCAGACCGATTATCCGCGCACCCGCCCGGACCTGCCGAACCATGAGCCGCGCGGCTGTCCCCGGGGAGCAAGCTATTCCTGGTACCTCTACAGCGCCAACCGGCTGAAGTATCCGCTGATGCGTAAGCTGCTGCTCACCCTTTGGCGCGAAGCCCGCGCGCGGCACGCCGATCCCGTGGACGCCTGGGCCGCCATCATGAGCGACGCGGCGGCCACCCGGGCCTATAAGCAGGCGCGCGGACGCGGCGGCTTTATCCGCTCCAGCTGGGCCGAGGTGAATGAGCTGATCGCCGCCGCCAATGTCTATACCGCCAAGACCTATGGCCCGGATCGCATTATCGGTTTTTCGCCGATCCCGGCCATGTCGATGATTTCCTATGCCGCCGGCGCGCGCTATCTTTCCCTGATAGGCGGCGTCTGCCTGAGTTTCTACGACTGGTATTGCGATCTGCCGCCAGCCTCGCCGATGACCTGGGGCGAGCAAACCGACGTGCCGGAATCCGCCGACTGGTATAACTCATCGTATATCATCGCCTGGGGCTCCAACGTGCCGCAAACACGCACCCCGGACGCCCACTTTTTTACCGAGGCCCGCTATAAAGGCACCAAGACCGTGGCGGTGACGCCCGATTACGCCGAAATCGCCAAGCTGTGCGACCAATGGCTCAGCCCGAAACAGGGCACCGACAGCGCCATGGCGCTGGCGATGGGCCATGTGATTTTGCGCGAGTTTTACCTGCAGCGGCAAAGCAGCTATTTCCTCGATTATGTCAGGCGCTACAGCGACCTGCCGATGCTGGTGCTGCTCGAACCCCGGCCCCAGGGATTTTACGCCGCCGGCCGCCTGCTGCGCGCCGCCGATTTGGTGGACGGCCTGGGGCAGGACAATAACCCGCAGTGGAAGACCGTGGCCATTGATGAAAACACCGGCGGGCTGACGGCGCCGCAGGGGGCGATCGGCTTTCGCTGGGGCGAGCAGGGCAAATGGAACCTGGAGCAGCGCGACGGCGGCAGCGGGCAGGAGGTGAAATTACAGCTCAGCCTGCTGGGCCGCCACGACCAGGTGGTGGAGGTGGGGTTCCCGTACTTTGGCGGCACGCCCAGCGAGCATTTCAGCCCGGTGCCGCTCAACGATATCCTGTTGCATAAACTGCCGGTCAAGCGCCTTACGCTTGCCGGCGGCGGCGAGGCGCTGGTGACCAGCATCTACGATTTAATGCTGGCCAACTACGGCCTCGATCGCGGACTGGGCGACGACAACTGCGCGCGCGATTACGACGATATCAAAGCCTATACCCCGGCCTGGGCGGAGAAGATCACCGGCGTGTCGCGGCACAATATCGCCCGCATCGCGCGCGAATTCGCCGATAACGCCGATAAAACCCACGGCCGTTCGATGATTATCGTCGGCGCCGGGCTGAATCACTGGTATCACATGGACATGAGCTACCGGGGCCTGATCAATATGCTGGTGTTCTGCGGCTGCGTGGGCCAGAGCGGCGGCGGCTGGGCGCACTACGTCGGTCAGGAAAAGCTGCGGCCGCAGACCGGCTGGCTGCCGCTGGCGTTCGGCCTGGACTGGCAGCGTCCACCGCGCCATATGAACAGCACCTCGTTTTTCTATAATCACTCCAGCCAATGGCGCTATGAAACCCTGGCGCCGCAGGAACTGCTGTCGCCGCTGGCGGACCCCGCGCGCTTTACCGGCAGCCTGATCGACTTTAACGTGCGCGCCGAGCGCATGGGCTGGCTGCCTTCCGCGCCGCAGCTGAACGTCAATCCGCTGCATATCGCCGCCAAAGCGCGGGATGCCGGCCTGTCGCCGGTGGACTATACCGTGGCCGGCCTGAAAAGCGGGGCGCTGCGTTTTGCCGCCGAGCAGCCCGACGCGCCGCAGAATTTCCCGCGCAACCTGTTCGTCTGGCGCTCCAACCTGCTCGGCTCGTCGGGCAAGGGCCATGAATATATGCTCAAATACCTGCTGGGCACCGAAAACGGCATCCAGGGCGAGGATCTGGGGCGCCAGGGCGGCGTTATGCCGGAAGAAGTGGAATGGCGGGAGCAGGGCGGCGAAGGCAAACTGGATCTGGTGGTGACCCTGGATTTCCGCATGTCCAGCACCTGCCTGTATTCCGATATCGTGCTGCCCACCGCCACCTGGTATGAAAAAGACGATCTGAATACGTCCGATATGCATCCCTTTATCCATCCGCTGTCGGCGGCGGTGGACCCGGCCTGGGATTCGAAAAGCGACTGGGAGATCTATAAAGGCATCGCCGCGGCGTTTTCGCGCGTCTGCCAGGGGCACCTGGGCCTGGAGACCGACGTGGTGACCCTGCCTATCCAGCACGATTCCGCCGCCGAACTGGCCCAGCCGCTGGGCGTGGAGGACTGGAAAAAAGGGGAATGCGAGCTGATCCCCGGTAAAACCGCGCCGCATATCATGGTGGTGGAACGGGATTACCCGAATACCTATGAGCGTTTTACCTCCCTTGGACCGTTGCTGGACAAGCTTGGCAACGGCGGTAAAGGCATCGGCTGGAACACCCAGGTGGAAATTGATTTCCTGAAAAAACTCAACCTGACCAAAACCACGGGGGCCGCCGCCGGCCGTCCCAATATCAATACCGCCATCGACGCCGCCGAGGTGATTTTATCGCTGGCGCCGGAGACCAACGGCCAGGTGGCGGTAAAAGCCTGGGCGGCGCTGGGCGTCATGACCGGGCGCGATCACCGTCATCTGGCGCTGAACAAGGAAGACGAGAAAATCCGTTTTCGCGACGTGCAGGCCCAGCCGCGCAAGATTATCAGCAGCCCCACTTGGTCCGGGCTGGAGGATGAGCATGTCTCCTACAGCGCCGGTTATACCAATGTGCATGAGCTTATCCCCTGGCGCACGCTCTCCGGCCGCCAGCAGCTGTACCAGGATCATGAATGGATGCGCGCCTTTGGCGAAAGCCTGCTGGTGTACCGCCCGCCCATTGATACCCGCGCCGCGGCGCCGCTGCTTAACGCCAAGCCCAACGGCAACCCGGAAAAAGCGCTGAACTTCCTCACGCCGCACCAGAAATGGGGCATTCACTCCACCTTCAGCGACAACCTGCTGATGCTGACCCTGTCGCGCGGCGGGCCGATTGTCTGGCTGAGCGAAGACGACGCCCGCGAGCTGAGCATCATCGATAACGACTGGATCGAGGCGTTCAACGCCAACGGGGCGCTGATTGCCCGCGCGGTGGTCAGCCAGCGCGTGCCGGCGGGCATGACCATGATGTACCACGCCCAGGAGCGCATCGTGAATATTCCCGGCTCGGAAATCACCGGCCAGCGCGGCGGTATCCATAACTCCGTTACGCGGGTCTGTCCCAAGCCCACCCATATGATTGGCGGTTATGCCCAGCTGGCCTACGGCTTTAATTATTACGGCACCGTCGGCTCCAACCGCGACGAGTTCGTGGTGGTGCGCAAAATGGACCGTATCGACTGGCTGGACGACGAACATAACGATGATGCGCAGGGCAATGCGCTCGCCGGCACCCACCGCCCGCAGGAGAAAGCACAATGAAAATCCGTTCCCAGGTCGGCATGGTGCTGAACCTCGACAAATGTATCGGCTGCCACACCTGCTCAGTGACCTGCAAAAACGTCTGGACCAGCCGCGAAGGCATGGAATACGCCTGGTTCAATAACGTCGAAAGCAAACCGGGCATAGGTTACCCCCACGCCTGGGAGGACCAGGATAAATGGCGGGGTGGCTGGATCCGTAAGATCAACGGCAGGCTGCAGCCGCGCATGGGCGGCAGGGTGGGCATATTGGCGAACATTTTCGCCAATCCCCACGCGCCGGAAATCGACGATTATTATGAGCCCTTTGATTACGACTACCAGCATCTGCACACCGCGGCGGCGGGCAAGCATCAGCCCGTCGCCCGTCCCCGTTCGCTGATTACCGGGCGGCGGATGAAAAAAATCACCGGCGGCCCCAATTGGGAGGAAATCCTCGGCGGCGAATTCGAGCATCGCGCCAGGGACAAAAACTTCGAGCATATGCAAACGGCCATGTACGGCCAGTTTGAACACACCTTTATGATGTACCTGCCGCGCCTGTGCGAGCATTGCCTGAACCCGGCCTGCGTGGCCACCTGCCCGAGCGGGGCCATCTACAAGCGCGAAGAGGACGGTATCGTGCTTATCGACCAGGAGCGCTGCCGGGGCTGGCGCATGTGCCTGACCGGCTGTCCCTATAAAAAAATCTACTTCAACTGGAAAAGCGGCAAGTCGGAAAAATGCATTTTCTGCTATCCGCGCATCGAGGCCGGCCAGCCGACCGTCTGCTCGGAGACCTGCGTCGGGCGCATCCGCTACCTGGGCGTGCTGCTGTACGACGCCGATCGGATAGAACAGGCCGCCGCCGCCGGGCAGGAGCGGGATCTCTACCAAAGCCAGCTGGATATCTTCCTCGACCCGCAGGATCCGGCGGTGGTGGCGCAGGCGTTGGCGGACGGTATTCCCCAGGGGGTGATCGAGGCGGCGCAGAAATCACCGGTCTATAAGCTGGCCATAGACTGGAAGCTGGCGCTGCCGCTGCATCCGGAATACCGCACGCTGCCGATGGTCTGGTACGTGCCGCCGCTGTCGCCCATCCAGTCCGCCGACGACGCGGGCGCCTTACCGCACAGCGGCGTGCTGCCGGACGTGGAAAGCCTGCGCATCCCGGTGCAGTACCTGGCCAACCTGCTCACCGCCGGCGATACCGCTCCGGTGCTGCTGGCGCTGCGCCGCCTGCTGGCGATGCGCCACTATAAGCGCGCCGAAACGGTGGAGGGCCGGGTGGACACCAGCGCGCTGGAGCAGGTCGGCCTGTCCGAGGCCCAGGCGCGGGAAATGTACCGCTACCTGGCCATCGCCAACTATGAGGACCGCTTTGTCATCCCCTCTAGCCACCGCGAGCTGGCCCGCGACGCGTTCCCGGAAAGCAAGGGCTGCGGTTTCAGCTTCGGCGACGGCTGCCACGGCAGCAATACCCGTTTTAATCTGTTTAACAGCAAGCGCATCGACGCCATTGACGTCAGCGTAAAAACCGGCGGCACCCCCCATGATTAGCCTGAAGATTATCGGACGTTTATTGGATTATCCGGACGAGCCCCTTTGGGCCGCGCGGGAGGAACTGATCGCGGCGTTGGGCGGCGCCGGGGAATTAACCCTGCGGCAGGCGGCCCGCCTGATCGGGTTTATCGGCGATTTTTGCGCCCAACCGCTGCTCGACGCGCAGGAGGCTTACTGCGGCCTGTTCGATCGCGGCCGCGCCACCTCGCTGCTGCTCTTCGAGCATGTGCACGGCGAATCGCGCGATCGCGGCCAGGCGATGGTGGATTTGCTGGCGCAGTACCGGGCTGCCGGCCTGGCGCTGGACAGCCGCGAACTGCCTGATTTCCTGCCGCTCTATCTGGAATATCTCTCCAGCCGCGACCAGGCGGCGGGCCGCGAGGGTCTGGGGGATATCGCGCCCATCCTGGCGCTGCTCGGCGCCCGGCTGCGGGCGCGGTCTAACCATTATGCCCTGCTGTTCGACATGCTGCTGGCGATCTCCGGCAGCGAGTTGCGCGGCGCCAGCCTGGATAACAACGTCGCCCTTGAGGCGCGGGACGATACCCCGGCGGCGCTGGACGCGGTCTGGGAGGAGGAACAGGTTAAATTCCTCGCCCCGCCGGACTGCGCCTCCGGCGAACAGGTCCGCCATCAGCGCCGGTTTGCCGGCGCGGTGATCCCGCAGTACCTGAGCAGTGATTTCAGCGCCGCTCCCGGCCCGGCCCGCGGCCGCGCGCACAGCGGCGCCGCGGTTGACGCGCCCCGGCGCGCCACCGATAAGAAAGGAGACTAGCCATGTCGTTTCTCAATCTGTTCTTTTTTGATATCTATCCCTATGTAGCCGGCACCATCTTCCTGGCCGGCAGCTGGCTGCGCTACGATTATGGCCAGTACAGCTGGCGCGCCGGCTCCAGCCAGATGCTGGATAAAAAAGGGATGCGCCTGGCGTCCAATCTGTTCCATATCGGCATCCTGGGTATTTTTTTCGGTCATCTGTTCGGCCTGCTGACGCCGCACTGGGTCTATGAGCCGTTTTTGTCCGTAGCGCTAAAGCAGAAAATGGCGATGGGGGCGGGGGGCGTTTGCGGCATCCTGACCCTGGTGGGCGGCGGCCTGCTGTTAAAACGCCGGTTGCTTAATCCGCGCATCCGCGCCACCTCGAGCGTCGGGGATATCCTGATCCTGACCCTGCTGGTGGTCCAGGTGATCCTCGGGCTGCTCACCATTCCGGTATCCGGCAGGCATATGGACGGTGCGGAGATGATGAAGCTGGTGGGCTGGGCGCAGGCGGTGGTCACTTTCCACCCCGGCGCGTCGGCGCACCTTGAGGGCGTGGCGGTTATCTACCGGCTGCATATGATCCTCGGCATGACGCTGTTCGTGCTGTTTCCGTTCTGCCGGCTGGTGCATATCTGGAGCGCGCCGGTGGAATACCTGACGCGGCGCTACCAGGTGGTGCGCAACCGGCGCTAACGCAACTTCGCCGGTGCCGGCGCCCGGGCTTGTGCGGTCCGGCGCCGCGCATTGCCGATCGCCGGCCGGGACCGTTAGGCTTCGCGCCGATCCGGGTCCAGGGATTTCAGCCAGGCGATTTCCTGCGCCCAGATCGCCGGCTCAACGGTCTCCAGGATCATCGGGATAGCGTTAAAGCGCTGATCGGCCATGATCCACTCGAACGCGGTTTTGCCGATATTGCCTTCCCCCAGGCTGTGATGGCGATCCACCCGGCTGTTGAACGCGCTTTTGGCATCGTTCAGATGCATGCCGCGCAGGTAGGAAAAGCCGACGATATGCTCAAACTGGCTAAAGGTATGGCTGCAGGCATCCTCGGTACGTAAATCGTAGCCGGCGGCAAAGGCGTGGCAGGTATCGATGCACACGCCCACGCGGCTTTTATCCTCTACCCCGTCGATAATCGCCGCCAGGTGTTCAAAGCGAAACCCCAGGTTACTGCCCTGGCCGGCGGTGTTCTCGATCACCGCCGTCACGCCCTGGGTGCGTTCCAGCGCGATGTTAATCGACTCGGCGATGCGCGCCAGGCAGGTTTCCTCGTCAATTTGCTGTAAATGGCTGCCGGGATGGAAATTCAGCCGCGTCAGCCCCAACTGCTGGCAGCGGGTCAGTTCGTCGATAAAGGCGTCGCGGGATTTTTCCAGCGCGTCCGCCACCGGGTGTCCCAGGTTAATCAGGTAACTGTCGTGGGGCAGGATCTGATCGGGAGAAAAATCATATTTCGCGCAGGCGGCGCGAAATTTTTCGCAATCCTCGTCGCTCAGTTCCGCCGCTTTCCATTGCCGCTGGTTTTTGGTAAATAACGCAAACGCCGTCGCGTCCAGTTCGTGGGCGCGGATAACCGCCTGGTCCGCGCCGCCCGCCGCGCTTACATGGGCACCTATATACTTCATGTCTTCTCCTTTTTGACGTTATTATCGCACTGATAATGCCGCTAAAACGCCCGAAAGGGAAAAAAACATCCCTTTTAGCTCAGCAGGCGCTGTACGGCGGCGTTCACCAGGGCGCCGCCCGCCATCAGCCAGAGAAACAACGCCAGCGCCAGCAGTAGCGGCCGCAGCCCGGCGCGTTTAAGCGCCCCGATATGCGTGGTCAGCCCCAGGGCGGCCATTGCCATGGCCAGCAGCCAGGTATCCAGGGTGGTGATGGCCGCGATAAGCCGTGGCGGCAACAGCTGCAACGAGTTCACGCCGGCCACCGCGATAAATCCCAGGGCAAACCAGGGAAACGCGAGGGGGGCGCCGGCCGGGCCATGGGCCCCTGGCGTGCGCCGCCGCAGCCAGGCCGACAGCAGCAGCAGGAACGGGGCCAGCAGCATCACCCGGATCATTTTGCTGATCACCGCCGCGTTTTCCGCCTCCGGACCGACGGCATGGCCCGCCGCCACCACCTGCGCCACCTCGTGCAGGGTGGAACCGGTATAAATACCGAAGGCGGTGGCGCTGACGCTCAGCCAGTGATAATGCGCATTCAGCGCAAACAGCGCCGGATAGAGAAAGAGGGCGGCGGTGCCGAACAGCACCACCGTCGCCACCGCCACGGCGGTTTTATCCGCCTCCGCTTTCAGCACCGGCGCGGTGGCCAGCACCGCCGCCGCGCCGCAGATGCTGCTGCCGGCGCCGATAAGCATGGCGGTCTGCCGGTCCAGCCCCAGCCCCCGGCATCCCAGCCGGCAGGCCAGCAAAAAGGTCGAGGACAGCATCAGCACATCAATCACCACCCCGGTGGCGCCGACAGCGCCGATTTGCTGGAAAGTCAGGCGAAAACCATACAGGATAATGCCCAGGCGCAGCAGCCGCTGCCGGGCGAACTGCACGCCGGGGTCACACTGATGAAGCCAGGCCGGCGTGATGATATTGCCCAGCACCATGCCCGCCAGTATCGCCAGCGTCAGTGCGCCAAGCCCCAGGCCGGCAACGGCGGGCAGGTCGCCGGCGCGTATGGCCGCCAGGGTAATGGCCGCCGCCAGCAACAGGCCGGACAGGCGGCGCCCGGCCAGGCGGATCGGGGGTAATAACTTTTCATGGCGCAGGGATAACATCGTTTCGCTCCTCTATTCCCGGATAAAAACAGGGTAATGGGCGCTGGCATAAAAGAGAAATTGATTATATGTTTATAACCTATCGTTATTAGTGGTTAAGCGTCACGCCAAGGAACCCGTATCTGATGCATATCACCCTGCGCCAGCTTGAAGTCTTTACCGAAGTGGTTAAAAGCGGCTCCACCATCCAGGCCGCCCTGGCGCTGGCGTTGTCCCAGTCCGCCGTCAGCGCGGCGCTGACCGAGCTGGAAAGCCAGCTGAACCTGCAGCTGTTCGATCGGGTGGGCAAACGGCTGGCGATTAACGAGCACGGCCGCCTGCTGTATCCCAAGGCGATGGCGCTGCTGGAGCGGGTGATGGAAATCGAGCAATTGTTCCATGGCGGCAACGGCGCGCTGCGCCTGTTCGCCAGCAGCACCATCGGCAACTATATCCTGCCGGAATTGATTGCCGGCTATCGCCGCGATTATCCCGACACCTCGCTGGAGCTGCAGGTGGGCAACAGCCAGGACGTGGTAAATGCCGTCATTGATTTTCGCGTCGACCTGGGCTTGATTGAAGGGCCGAGCCACAATCCGGATCTGGTTACCCAGCCCTGGCTGCAGGATGAGCTGGTGGCGTTTGCCGCGCCGGATAATCCGCTGGCGGGACGCCGGCTGGCGCTGGCGGAGCTGGCCGGCGCGCCCTGGATCCTGCGCGAGCAGGGATCGGGCACCCGGGAAATCGTCGATTACCTGCTGCTGGCCCGGCTGCCAAGCTTTCTGCCGGTCATGGAACTCGGCAATTCGGAAGCCATCAAGCACGCGGTGCGCCACGGCCTGGGCATCAGTTGCCTGTCGCGGCGGGTGGTGGCGGAGGCGCTGGCGCTCGGCACCCTGGTTACGCTGGATCTGCCGCTGCCGCCGCTGATGCGCACGCTTTACCTGGTGCATCACCGGCAAAAACACCTTTCCCAGGCGCTGGCTCGTTTCCAGGACTACTGCCGCCAGTTCGACATGCTCCCGCGCTGAGCGTCCGGCGATGTCGCGCCACCGTCCCGGACCGGCGGCCGCGGCAAAAAGCGGCAATCTTCCGCCGTATTGCTTATAATTCCCTGCCGATCATGAAGGTCTCTTATAACCGGCGCGTTGCGCTATCCCCCGCCGCCTGATTTGTTACAATCCGCCCTCGATTTTTGTACGGACAGACTGAACAACCATGCTGCAAAACCGCATCGAACCCCAGGCCGCGCCGGGCCTGCGGCGTGAACTTAAGGCACGCCACCTGACCATGATCGCCATCGGCGGCTCCATCGGCACCGGGCTGTTTGTCGCCTCCGGGGCGACCATCTCCCAGGCGGGTCCCGGCGGCGCGCTGCTCTCCTATATCCTGATAGGCCTGATGGTTTATTTCCTGATGACCAGCCTGGGCGAACTGGCGGCCTACATGCCGGTATCCGGCTCGTTCGCCACCTACGGCGCGCGCTACGTCGAGGAAGGGTTCGGTTTTGCGCTGGGCTGGAACTACTGGTACAACTGGGCGGTGACCATCGCCGTCGATCTGGTGGCCTCGCAGTTGGTAATGAACTACTGGTTCCCCACGGTGCCCGGCTGGATCTGGAGCGCCATATTCCTTGCCATTATGTTTTTGCTTAACGCCATTTCGGTCAAGGGCTTCGGCGAGGCGGAATACTGGTTTTCACTGATCAAAGTGGTCACGGTGGTGATATTTATCGCCGTGGGCGTACTGATGATTGCCGGTATCCTGCGCGGCGGCGAGGGTGCGGGCTGGCATAACTGGCAGGTGGGGGACGCGCCTTTCGCCGGCGGGTTCCCGGCGATGATCGGGGTGGCGATGATTGTCGGTTTCTCTTTCCAGGGCACCGAGCTTATCGGCGTCGCCGCCGGCGAGTCCGCCGATCCGGGCAAGAATATTCCGCGCGCGGTGCGCCAGGTGTTCTGGCGTATCCTGCTGTTCTACGTGCTGGCCATCCTGATCATCAGCCTGATCATCCCCTATACCGACCCGAACCTGCTGCGCAACGACGTCAAGGATATTACCGTCAGTCCGTTTACGCTGGTGTTCCGCAACGCCGGTTTGCTCTCCGCCGCCGCCGTAATGAACGCGGTGATCCTGACCGCCGTGCTTTCGGCCGGCAACTCCGGCATGTATGCCTCCACCCGCATGCTGTATATGCTGGCCTGCGAAGGCAAGGCGCCGAAAATCTTCGCCAAGTTATCCCGGGGCGGGGTGCCGCGCAACGCGCTCTACCTGACCACCATCATGGCCGGCCTGTGCTTTCTGACCTCGATGTACGGCAACCAGACGGTCTACCTGTGGCTGCTTAATACCTCCGGCATGACCGGCTTTATCGCCTGGCTGGGCATCGCCATCAGCCATTACCGCTTTCGTAAAGGGTATATTATCCAGGGCCGCCGGCTCAGCGACCTGCCGTATATCTCGGGCTTTTTTCCCCTGGGGCCGATTTTCGCCTTTGTGCTGTGCCTGCTTATCACGCTCGGGCAAAACTACCAGGCGTTTTTACAGGATCGCATCGACTGGTACAGCGTCACCGCCACCTATATCGGCATCCCGCTGTTCCTGGTTATCTGGCTGGGTTACAAATGGAGCCACGGCTCGCGCCTGGTGCCTTATCGGGAGATGATTTTCCCCGCCCGGCCCGATGCCGCTGAACGCCAGGACGCCGCAGCAGCGCCCGCGCCCCTGCGCTCGGAGAGCTGAGCCGCGGGACGGCGAATGATGCGCCCACCGTCCGCCCGGCCTGTCGCGCGCGTCGTCCCCTCGGGTGATCCCGGGCGGCGCGCCGGCCTGGGTTTATAGCGCGATTGGCTTTTTATATGCCGAAAAAATGCTTACCCATTGCCCGGATACCCAATAAGATATTCTTCCCATTCCAGCGCGGGCCGGGTCGGCTAGGTCAGTTCGCACGGCGCGCGGTTTTATACAGGCCAAGGCATGTCATACGCAATCCGTGTACAGGTATCTCCCGATAATTACTATTCCTACCCCGGCGCCATCGAACAGCTGGTCCATTTCTATCCTGCGGACGTGCTGGCGAACGCGGTCTGGATTTACGGCGAACGGGCGCTGGCGGCGGCGCGCGCCTACCTGCCGGCGTCCTTTGACGCCCCCGGCGCGGTGCGCATCGGTTTTGCCGGCCATTGCAGCGAGCGCGACGTTGCGGATCTGGCGCGCCGGGCCGGCGGCGACCGCCGCGTGGTGATAGGCGTCGGCGGCGGGGCGGTGCTGGATACCGCCAAGGTGGTGGCCCGTCGCCTGGGCATCCCGCTGGTGGCTATCCCCACCATCGCCGCCACCTGCGCCGCCTGGACGCCGCTCTCGGTCTGGTACGACGACGCCGGGCAAGCCCTGCGCTTTGAAATCTTCGCCGATGCCAACCACCTGGTACTGGTGGAGCCGCGCATTATCCTGGCGGCGCCGAAAGCTTACCTGCTGGCGGGCATCGGCGATACGCTGGCGAAATGGTATGAGGCGGTGGTGCTCAGTCCCGAACCGGAAAAACTGCCGCTTACCGTACGCCTGGGGCTCCAGACCGCGCTGGCGGCGCGCGATGTGCTGCTCAACCAAAGCGCCGCGGCGCTGACGGCGCTGGACCGGGGCGAGCTAAGCCAGGATTTTCTTGATGTGGTGGACGCCATTATCGCCGCCGGCGGCATGGTGGGCGGCCTGGGCGAACGCTACACGCGGGTGGCCGCCGCGCACGCGGTCCATAACGGCTTAACGGCGCTGCCCGCCACCGCGTCCTTTTTGCATGGCACCAAAGTCGCCTACGGCATCCTGGTCCAGTGCGCCCTGCTGGGACAACATGACGTCCTGCGCGCGCTCAGCGCCGCCTGGAGCCGCTTCGGCCTGCCGACGTCGCTGGCGGCCATGCGCGTGGATATCAACGACCGCGACGCCGTCGGCCAGCTCATTGCCCGCACGCTCCAGCCGGGAGAATCCATCCATCTGGTGCCGATCGCTTTAAACGAGGCTATTGTGCTGCAGGCGCTGCGCGACGTCGAGGCTGTCGCCGCCGGTGCGGCAGCGTAAGCATGGCGGGTAAAAGGGAAAGCGTGCCTATGAGGCCGAAGCAGCCACGGCGTTTCGGGGCACCGGACGCCCCCGTTTCGCCAGGCTCGCTGTCGGCGGATTCACAGTGGACGGGCGTTAACGGTTAAGATGCAGCGCGTGAAAGCGCAGATGATCCTCGATAAAACTGGCGATGAAAAAATAGCTGTGATCATAACCCGGCTGGATGCGCAACGTTAACGGCCAGTCCCGCCGCCGCGCCAGATCCGCAAACTTCTCGGGCTGCAGCTGCGTCGCCAGAAACTGATCGGCATCGCCCTGATCTATCAGTATCGGCAATGGCCTGGCCGCATCCCCCGCCAGCAGGACACAGCTATCGTATTCCCGCCACGCCTGCGCGTTATCTCCCAGGTAGTGGCTAAACGCCTTGCGCCCCCAGGGCACCTCCGCCGGATTCACAATAGGCGCAAACGCCGACACCGAACTAAACCGCCCCGGGAAACGCAACGCCAGCATCAGCGCGCCGTGGCCGCCCATGGAATGCCCCATGATCGCCTGCCGGCCGCTTACCGCAAACTGCCGTCGCACCAACGCCGGCAACTCTTCGGCCACATAATCAAACATCCGGAATTGCTCGGCCCAGGGTTGCCGAGTGGCGTTAACGTAAAACCCCGCGCCCTGGCCCAGATCATACGCCTCGTCATCCGGCACATCCGCGCCTCGGGGGCTGGTATCCGGCATCACCAGCAACAGGTTCAGCTCGGCTGCCACCCGCTGGGCGCCGCTTTTCTGCGAAAAATTCTCATCGCTGCAGGTCAGTCCCGACAGCCAGAACACCATATGCGGCGGCGCCGCGTGCCGATCGGCGTGCGGCACGAACAGGCTATAGGTCATCAGGCCGCCGGTACTCGCCGCACGATGGCGAAAACGGCATTGCCGGCCGCCGAACAGCCGGTGCTCATCAATACACTCAGGCATCGCATCCATCACATATTCTCCAGGACCACATCGTTAACCGCACACCCGTTCCCGGGCGCGGGCGGGTATTGCTCGATAATCAGTTTTTTCAGCGCCGCCACGTTGGGGCTGAACGCATCGGCGCGCCAGATAAGCCACGTCGCCACATCGGCGGTGGGCGCCGGCAGTTCATGCACCGACACCCGCCGCCTATCCGGTAATTGACGCAGCACCGTCAGCGGCAGCATGGCTACGCCGGCGCCGCTGGCGACGCAGGCCAGCATGGTATGATACGACTGAATTTCCAGGATCGGACCGGGCGCCACGCCCTGCTGTGCAAACCACGCTTCAAAACGCCGGCGGTAAGAACAGCTGGGGCGAAAGGCGAACAACGTCTTGCCGGCAATCTCTGCCGGGCTGTCGATCGGCGGCTGATCGAGCGCGGCAATCAATACCAGCGTCTCGGCGAAGCTGTAGCAACCTTCTATTTCAGCATAGTTCACCGGACCGTCCACCAGGGCGGCGGCCAGGGTGCCGGCGCGCACGCCGTCCACCAGCTCCCCCGAGGATCCGGTCGCCAGCGACAACGACACCCGGGGAAAACGCTGATGATAGGTGGCCAGCAGCGCGGGCAGGCGGATGGCCGCAGTGCTTTCCATGGAGCCGAGGGCAAAATTGCCCGTCGGTTCCCCAGCGTGGGTCATGCTGATGGCCTCTTCGCTCAGCGCCAGGATCCGCGTGGCGTAGCCCAGGAAATTATGCCCCATGGGCGAGAGCCGCAGGCGCTGTTTTTCGCGGATAAACAGATCGGTTCCCAATTCCCGCTCCAACTGCCGCAGCCGGGTGGTCAGGTTGGACGGCACGCGATGCAACTGCTCGGCGGCGCGCGCCAGCGAACCGGTATCGGCGGCGGCGCAGAACATTTTCAGCTGGGTCAGATCCATATGTTCTCGATTTGTCAGTAAGTTGGTCTTGATTATTCATTTTTCGTGAGTTTAGTGATCGTGCATGCTATTGGCAAGATGAATATTTCTTGTGGAGAAGGTATGGCGATAAAAGTGGCCCTGAGCGGCTTTCTGGCACTGTTGGTGGCGATGGGTATCGGCCGTTTCGCCTTTACGCCGCAGGTACCGCTGATGATAAGCGCGGGGCAGTTAACCCTTACCGGGGCGGGGGTGGTGGCGGCCTGTAATTACCTGGGCTACCTGGTGGGCGCTTATGACGCCATGCGCGCGGGCAGGGGGCTGGAAATACGGCTGTGGCTTGGGCTGTGGGGGACGGTGGCCATCACGCTGCTCTGCGCCGTTACCCACAGCCTGCTTGCGCACTGCCTGCTGCGTTTGCTGGCGGGCGCGGCCAGCGGATGGGCAATGGTGCTGGTGGCGGCCTGGACCGGCGACCGGCTGGTACAACTACGTCGCCCGGCGCTCAGTGCCGCGGTGTTCGCCGGTCCCGGCGCCGGCATCATGGTCAGCGGCCTGCTGGCGCTGGTCATGCATCGCCTGGATATCCACGCCGCGGGCGCCTGGCTGGTCTATGGCGTTACGGCGCTGCTGCTGGTGGCGCTTATCAGCGCGCATCTGCCCAGAGGCGGCGCGCTGACGCGCCAGGGCCCGGACGCCGCCAGGCCGGCGCTGACGCCACGGCTGAAAAGCCTGGTCTGGAGCTACTCCCTGGCGGGTTTCGGTTATATCCTGCCGGCCACCTTTCTGGCGCAGATGGCGGCCGCGCGGTTTCCCGGCAGCGAGACCGGCCACTGGATCTGGCCGGTGTTCGGCGCCGCCAGCATGGCGGGCATTGGGGTCGGCATTCTGACGCGCCATCGCCTGCGCGCCGGCCAGCGGCTGGCGCTGACCCTCTGGGCGCAAACGCTCGGCGTCGGCCTGATGATCGCCATGCCCGGCGTCGCCGGCCTGATGGCGGGCGCGGTGCTCACCGGCGGCGGCTTTTTGAGCGTGGTGCAATTGACGCTGGTCTGCTCCCGCCGCCAGGCGCCGGATCATATGCGCTTCATGACCGGCCTGCTCACCTGCGGCTACGCGGTCGGGCAGCTTATCGGCCCCATGCTCTCCGCGCTGGCCAGCAGCCTGACCGGCCGGCTGGAGCCGGCGCTGATGACGGCGGTGGCCGCCCTGGCGCTCGCGGGCGCGCTGGCATGGCGTCAGCCCTGAACGGTTAGTCACAGGCGGCGATGCGGTAAAGCCGGTAAAAATTTCACGGCGCATGCAACACATTCACTGGATAAACGCGGCGCTCTCTACTAGAGTGGGGGCGCATCTTGACGTGATGAGATCAAGAGCAGCCAGGCCTGCCGGAGAAGAAAAAGTATGCTATCGCTGACAACAGAAGCCGCATTGGTGCATGAAGCCTTAATGACGCGCGGCCTCGAAACGCCCCTGCGCGGGGAAGTGCTGGACGGGGAAACCCGCAAACGGCAGATTGCCGAGCACATGACCGCCATAATGAACCTGCTTAACCTGGATTTATCCGACGACAGCCTGGCGGAAACGCCGCACCGGATTGCCAAGATGTACGTTGATGAAATTTTTTCCGGCCTGGATTACGCCAATTTCCCCAAAATCACCCTGATTCAAAACAAGATGAAGGTGGATGAAATGGTCACGGTACGGGATATCACCCTGACCAGCACCTGCGAACACCACTTCGTGATTATCGACGGCAAGGCCACCGTGGCCTATATCCCGAAGGACAGCGTGATTGGCTTATCCAAAATCAACCGCATCGTGCAGTTTTTCGCCCAGCGCCCGCAGGTGCAGGAGCGTCTGACACAGCAAATCCTGGTGGCGCTGCAAACCCTGCTCGGCACCCTGAACGTGGCGGTGTCCATCGACGCGGTGCATTACTGCGTGAAAGCGCGCGGCATCCGCGACGCCACCAGCGCCACTACCACCACGTCCCTGGGCGGATTGTTTAAATCCAGCCAGAATACGCGCCAGGAATTTTTACGGGCCGTACGCCACCACAACGGCTGATGCGGCGCTGATATGTGTTACGGCGCGGTGCGCGCCGCCTGATAAAAGAGGTTGCCCATGCGCGAGCGCATCGCCATGCTGGACTGCGCGCGGGGGATGGCGATTCTCGGCATCCTGCTGATGAATATTACCGCCTTCGGCCTGCCGAAGGCGGCCTATCTCAATCCGGCGTTTATGGGCGCGCCTTCCCTGGCCGATGCCTGGACCTGGGCCGTGATGGACATGGTGGCGCAGGTCAAGTTCCTGACCCTGTTCGCCCTGCTGTTCGGCGCCGGCCTGCAAATGCTGCTGCCGCGCGGCGGCCGCTGGATACGCTCGCGGCTGTTTTGGCTAATGGCCTTTGGCCTGATCCACGCCATCTTTTTCTGGGACGGCGATATCCTGCTGGATTACGGCCTGGTGGGGCTGCTGTGCCTGGGCGCCATTCGCCACGATATATCGTCCGGACGCCTGATCGGCGCCGGCATCGCCCTGTACGCCATCGGCCTCGGCATCCTGGTTCTGATGCAGGCGATGTTGGCCGGCGCCGCGCCGGGGCGGTTCTGGCTGCCCGGCGTGGCCGATCGCATTTACGAATACTACTGGCAAACCACCGGCGGTCCCGAAGCCTGGAGCGTGCGCCTGGCGTTATTGCAATCGAGCCTGATGTCGCTGGCGGCCCAGTACGGCTGGCTGCTGGCCGGCGCCATGCTGATTGGCGCCGGGCTGATGCGCAGCGGCTGGCTGGCGGGCAACAGAAGTCCCGCCCACTACCGCGCCATGGCGTCCTGGCTTATTCCCCTGGGGCTGGCGATAAACCTGCCGTCGGTGGTGGCGCAGTGGCAATCGGGCTGGGCTTATCACTGGTGCGCGTTCCTGCTGCAAATTCCCCGCGAGCTGGGCGCCCCGTTCCAGGCGCTCGGCTACGTGGCGCTGTGCTACGGCTTCTGGCCGGCCATCGGCGGCCTGCGCGTCGTGCGCTGGGTGAGTAACGTCGGACGCATGGCGTTGAGCAACTACCTGCTGCAAACACTGCTGTGCACCCTGGTGTTTAACCAGTTCGGCCTGTTTATGTCCTTCGGCCGCACCGGCCTGCTGCTGCTGGTGCCCCCCGTCTGGCTGGCCAATATCCTGTTTTCCACCCTGTGGCTGCGGTTTTTCCCCCAGGGGCCGATGGAATGGACATGGCGCCGCCTCACCCGGCTGACCGCCGGCGCCCCGGCGCGCGCGGCGGACTAAGGTCCTTCCCCGGGGCAGGGCATCGCCATCCATTATCCCTGGCGGAGGCGGGATTGCCGGGATAGGGTGCTATTACGCTAATCACTCATCAAAGCATGTGCCCGCTTAAGGTTAGGTTAATTTTTTCATGGTTAACTGGCGCTAATATTTCCCTGAGCTAACCTGAATATGTGGTTTAATATTGCGAAAGCGGCGCCGCGCCCCACGGTCAGCCCGTGGTTTTTTAATATTATCGTGGCGCTGGTCATTACTTTTTTCCAGAATATCGTTTATTTTAGAAAAGTCCTGCAGCTCGTCGATATATCAGCAGGCTACAACTTACTGTTTTTTATCAGCATGCCCGTTACCCTTTTGTTCGCGCTCAATGTATTATTCAGCGTGATCCTGCTGCCTTATATCCGCAAGCCCATCGTCATCCTATTGTTTTTCAGCGACGCCCTGGCGCAGTATTTTATGCAGGCGTACGGCATTATTATCGACCGGGGCATGGTCCAGAACACCCTTGACACCACGCTTGTGGAAAGCATCGCCCTGCTGACGCCGCGCCTGGCGCTGTATCTTATCGTCTTCGGTATTTTGCCCTCGCTGCTGGTGTTGTGGATCAAGGTCAGGCCGGTGGCGTTTTCCTGGTCGAATATCGGTCTGCATTTCCTGAATGTCCTGGTATCGCTCTGTGTTATCGCGCTGGTGGCCTCTTTCTTTTATAAAGACTACGCTTCGCTGATGCGCAATAACCAGCAGCTGGTGAAAAACCTGGTCCCCAGCGATATGGCGCTCGGCGGCTATTCCTATTACAAGCATGATTACGTCAAGAAAATGCCCTTCACCGAGCGCGGCCAGGACGCGCATATTGTCCCCGCGATTCATGACAATCATAAAAAGAACCTGATCATCGTGGTGGTGGGCGAGACCTCCCGCGCGCAGGATTTTTCGCTGGGCGGCTACGGCCAACTGACCAACCCCAAGCTGGCGGCGGACAACGTCATCTATTTTCCAGACACCTCGTCCTGCGGCACCGCCACGGCGATATCGGTACCCTGCATGTTTTCCGGCATGACGCGCAGGCAGTATGACGGCGAAAAAGCCGACAGCCAAAGCAACGCGCTGGATATCATCCAGCGGGCGCAGGTGGATGTGCTGTGGCGGGAAAACGACGGCGGCTGCAAGGATGTCTGCCTTCGGGTGCCCACCGAACAGCTCAGCACCTGGCATCTACCCGAACTCTGCGCCGAAGGCGTCTGCCTGGACGAAGCCCTGCTGCGCAACCTGGACGGCTACATCAACGCGCGCACCAAGGATACGGTTATCGTGCTGCATACCATGGGCAGCCACGGCCCGACTTATTACCAGCGCTACCCGAAAACCGCCGCCGCCTTTGCCCCCACCTGCGACACCAATGAGATTCAAACCTGTTCGAACCAGGCGCTGGTTAACACTTATGACAATACTATTGTCTATATAGACGACATGCTTGATAAGACCATAAAATTGCTGCAAGCTCATGGCGATAGGTTCAATACCGCCCTGGTCTATCTGTCAGATCACGGCGAATCCCTGGGCGAGAACGGTATCTATCTGCACGGCATGCCCTACGCCGTGGCGCCGGCCCAGCAAACCCATATCCCGATGCTGATTTGGCTGTCGCCCGACTATGTCCAGGCGCATGCCGTCCGGGAAGACTGCCTGCGAGACCGGGCAAAACGACAGGCCTACTCACACGATAATCTCTTCTCTACGTTGCTTGGACTGACCGATGTCAAAACGCAACTCTATCAGCCGGATCTTGATGTTTTACAACCTTGCCGGGATGCGCAGCAATGAAAATTCTGATCATCGAAGACGATAAGTTATTGCAGGACGGCCTGCGAATGGCCCTGCAGCAGGAAGGCTACGCCAGCGACTGCGCGGGTAATCTGCGCGACGCGGAACATCTGATGGACAGCACCGCCTACAGCCTGGCAATACTCGACCTGGGCCTGCCGGACGGTGACGGCATGTCGCTGCTGAATCTGTGGCGCAAGGCGGGAAACGACGTGCCGGTGCTGATCCTGACCGCGCGCGATGGCATCGATGAACGGGTGCACGGTCTAAACCTGGGGGCGGACGATTACCTGGTCAAGCCTTTTGCCCTCAGCGAGCTGCTGGCCCGGGTGCGCGCCATTATCCGCCGCCATCAGGGCAAAAGTAACAATCAGCTGTGGGTGGATAATATTTCACTCGACCTGAACAGCCACGAAGTGACCCTGGACGGCAAGATTATCGAACTGACGCCGAAGGAATTCGCCATTCTTTCCCGGCTGATGCTGCGGGCGGGGCATCGCATCCACCGCGAAATCCTCCATCAGGATCTGTATAACTGGGATGACGACCCCTCGTCCAACTCGCTTGAGGTCCATATTCATAATCTGCGGGCGAAAATCGGCAAGGATCGTATCCGCACCCTGCGCGGATTCGGTTACCTGCTGACCAAAACCGCGGCAGGGGAACCGTCATGAAAGCCGCCGACGGTCCGATGACCAGCATGCGCTGGCGGCTTATCGTGGTGCTGGGCATTATCCTGCTGTGTTGCCAGCTGATTACCGTTATCTGGTTATGGCACGAAAGCAAAGAACAAATCGACCTGCTGGTCAACCGTACCCTGGCGGAGAGCGTGCGCAACGAGCACGTTAACCAGGAAATACGCGAGGCCATCGCCGCGCTCAGCGTGCCGTCGCTGATGATGATTATGTTCACGCTGTTCTTCTGCTTCCAGGCGGTGAACTGGATAACCCAGCCGCTCTCGCGCCTGCAGGACGCGCTGGGATCGCGCGGCGCGGAAAACTTTGAGCCGCTGCCGGAGCTCGGCAATATCCGCGAGGTGATCGCCGTCACCCGCAGCCTTAACCAGCTGTTGTTCCGGCTGAATACCACCTTGCAGCAGGACCGGCAGTTTACCTCCGACGTGGCCCATGAATTACGCACGCCGCTTTCCGGCATCCGGCTGCACCTGGAGGTACAGGAAAAGCAGTACGGTATCGACTGCCAGCCGCTTATCGAGCGGGTGGACAATATGTCCTATACCGTGGAACAGCTGCTGCTGCTGGCGCGCATTCGCCACGATTTTTCCTCCGGCCATTACCAAACGGTCAGGTTCAGGGACGACGTTATCATCCCACAGCAAAGCGAACTGGACGAGATGGTGGAACAGCGCGGACAGCGGATACGCTGGCTGCTGCCGGAAACGGAAATCATTTTCCAGGGCAATGCCATCCTGATGCGGCTGCTGCTGCGCAACCTGGTGGAAAACGCCCACCGCTACAGCCCGGCGGACAGTATTATCGTTGTGCGGCTCACGCATGACGGCGCTGACGGCATCCAGCTTCAGGTGATTGACGAAGGGCCGGGCGTCGACCCGGCGAAAGCGGTGGAACTGACGAAGGAATTCGTGCGCATGGATCAGCGCTATAACGGCATCGGCCTGGGATTAAGTATTGTCACCCGCATTGCGCAGCTGCACAACGGCCGCTTCGAGCTGGTCAACCGCGACGACCACTCCGGCACCATCGCCCGCCTGTTCCTAACCGAACCGGCCTAGGAGACCGCCATGCTATCCGACGCGTCCGCCCCCTGGCTGTATAACCTGTTTATCCTGGCGTTGCTGGCCAGCGGTTACGCGCACCTGGCGTGGAATAAGGCGTTTTTGTATATCATCCTCAGCCTGGCGGGCACGCTTGCCGCCGCGGCGACGGTTTTCAGCCGTATCGACGCATCCAGCCCGGCCGCCGCCTGCTACATAGTGCTGCTTATCAATGCCTCCTTTGTGCTGGTTTCGGTGGTCAGCGCCTGGTCGCTGTCATTTTACTCCCGGGCGAAAAAACACCGCCGCCGCCGCGATGATTAAGTATTTCGTGATAGGATAGGGTGAAATAACAAAAAAAAGCCCCTCGATAGTTACAACATCCACCAAGTATCCCCCCACCGATCCTTCCCCTCCGGCCAATGCGTGCGAAAGTGCCTGGCAGATAAAATGCCAATAATGTATGTAAACGGTTCCGGTCCTGTGACCTGATTCACGCTGTGTTGCGATTAAACCGGTTAGGATAGCGCTTTATGTTTCATAAGTGTTATGACAATCAGGAGCGTCAGGAGGGCATAAACCATCAATGTCCGCCGGTTTGGTCGAGAATACCTGGGCGAAAAGCACCATTAACAGGGGATGAGATGATCACTATTCGTGATGTGGCGCGGTTGGCCGGGGTATCGGTGGCAACGGTGTCACGGGTATTAAACGATAGCGCTATCGCCAGCAAGGAAGCGCGCGACAAGGTGATGAAAGCGGTCAAGGAACTGGGTTACCGGCCTAACGCCAATGCGCAGGCGCTGGCCACGCAAATCAGCGACACCATCGGCGTGGTGGTTATGGACGTATCCGATCCGTTTTTCGGCGCGCTGGTGAAAGCGGTGGACACCGTGGCGCAGCGGCATAAAAAAAACGTCCTGATCAACAACAGCTACCACCAGGCGGATAAAGAGCGCCATGCCATTGAAGTGCTGATCCGCCAGCGCTGCAGCGCGCTGGTGGTCCACGCCAAGATCCTGTCCGACGAAGAGATGATCCCCTTTATGGTGCGCGAGCCGGGCATGGTGTTGATTAACCGCATCCTGCCGGGCTTCGAGCACCGCTGCGTGGGGCTGGACAACGTCAGCGGCGCCCTGATGGCCACCCGTACCCTGCTCAAGCAGGGGCACCGGCAGATTGGCTATATCGGTTCCAACCATCCCATCGAGGATGAGCGGCAGCGGCGCCAGGGCTACCTGCAGGCCATGGCGGAGGAGGGGATCGCGCCGCCGCAAAGCTGGCAGGCGTTCAGCTCGCCGGACCTGCAGGGCGGCGAGGAGGCGATGGTGGAGCTGCTGGGGCGCAACCAGCAGCTGACGGCGGTGTTTGTCTATAACGACGGCATGGCGGTGGGGGCCCTGGCGACGCTGAAAGAAAACGGTATCGCGGTGCCGACGCAATTTTCGGTGGTGGGGTTCGACGATATTCCCATCTCCCGCTATACCAGCCCCAATCTTACCACGGTGCGCTACCCCATCTTCGCCATGGCGGTCGCCGCCACCGAGCTGGCGCTGCTGGGCACGGCGGGGCGCATCGACGAGAAGCAAACGCACCTGTTTATGCCGACGCTGGTGCGCCGCCATTCCGTGGCGCCCTGGAAAAACGTGGCGGCGATCGCGTCGTCATCAGAAGATGAGATGTAACCGCTTCCAAACTGTGAGAATATTCACAGTTTCTTAACATTGATCCCTCTATGCTAATGGTGTTATTCCCTCACGATGCTATCAGGTCATCATCGCGAGGGCTTTTCGTACAGGGATGTCGGTAAAACCACGGAAGGAATTTGTCTGCCTTTGAGTAAACCTACCTATTTCCGGAGAAACTAATGAATAAGAAGGCATTAACCCTTACCGCTCTGGCAACCGGCCTGTTGCTGTCCGTCGCCGCTCATGCCGCCGATACCCGCATTGGGGTAACTATTTATAAATATGACGATAACTTCATGTCGGTGGTGCGCAAGGCAATAGAAAAAGACGCCAAAGAAGCCAAAGGCGTGCAACTGCTGATGAATGACTCGCAAAATGACCAGTCAAAACAAAACGACCAGGTGGACGTATTGATTGCCAAGGGCGTCAAGGCCCTGGCGATTAACCTGGTCGACCCCGCCGCCGCGCCGGTGATTATCGAAAAAGCGCGCGGCGCCAATATTCCCGTGGTGTTTTACAACAAAGAACCCAGCCGTAAAGACCTGGACAGCTATGACAAGGCCTATTACGTCGGTACCGAATCCAAGCAGTCGGGCATTATCCAGGGCGAGCTTATCGCCAAGCACTGGAAGGCGCATCCGGAATGGGATTTGAATAAAGACGGCGTGATCCAATATGTACTGCTTAAAGGCGAGCCGGGACATCCCGATGCCGAAGCGCGCACCGCCTATGTGGTCAAGACCCTGACCGACCAGGAAAAGATCAAGGTACAGCAGCTGCAGCTGGATACCGCCATGTGGGATACCGCCCAGGCCAAGGATAAAACCGATGCCTGGATGTCGGGTCCGAACGCCAACAAGATTGAAGTGGTGATCGCCAATAACGACGCCATGGCCATGGGCGCGGTGGAAGCGCTGAAAGCCCACAATAAATCGGCCATTCCGGTATTCGGCGTCGATGCCCTGCCTGAAGCGCTGGCGATGGTTAAATCCGGCGCTATGGCCGGCACCGTGCTGAACGATGCCGACAACCAGGCCAAGGCCACCTTCGACCTGGCGAAAAACCTGGCCGACGGCAAACCGGCGGCGGAAGGCACCAACTGGAAACTGGATAATAAAGTCGTCCGCATCCCCTATGTCGGCGTCGATAAAGATAATTTAACGCAGTTTATTAAGAAATAATCCCCACTCCCCCCATTGGGCCTGACGCCCGAGGGGGGATTTTTCTGTCTTATCCTAGCCGGGTATAACTATGGCCGATATTACGACCGAACAGCCAGGCGAATGGCTGCTGGAAATGAACAACATCAGTAAATCATTTCCTGGCGTCAAAGCATTGGATAATGTGAACCTCAAGGTGCACTCCCACTCCGTCCATGCCTTGATGGGCGAAAACGGCGCGGGTAAATCCACGTTATTGAAGTGCCTGTTCGGCATTTATAAAAAAGATTCCGGTAGTATTATTTTCCAGGGAAAGGAAATCGATTTCAAAAGTTCCAAAGAGGCGCTGGAACATGGCGTTTCCATGGTGCATCAGGAACTGAACCTGGTATTACAGCGTACCGTCATGGACAATATGTGGCTTGGGCGTTATCCGCGCAAAGGCCTGTTTGTCGATCACAAAAAGATGTACGCCGACACCAAGGCCATATTTGACGAGTTGGACATTAATATCGATCCCTATGATAAAGTGGCCACCCTGTCAGTGTCGCAAATGCAGATGATCGAGATTGCCAAGGCGTTTTCCTATAATGCCAAAATCGTCATCATGGATGAACCGACCTCGTCGTTGACCGAACGCGAGGTCAATCATCTGTTCAGTATTATCCGCAAGCTCAAGGCGCGCGGGTGCGGCATTGTTTATATTTCCCATAAGCTGGAGGAAATTTTCCAGCTGTGCGATGAAATCACCATCCTGCGCGACGGCCAGTGGATTGCCACCCAACAGGTGGAAGGCCTGACCATGGACAAGATTATCTCCATGATGGTGGGGCGTTCGCTCAGCCAGCGCTTCCCCACGCGCGAAGGCGAACCGGGCGAGGTGATCCTGGAGGTGAAAAACCTGACCTCGCTGCGCCAGCCGTCGATCCGCAATATCTCCTTCGACTTGCGCAAAGGGGAGATTCTCGGCATCGCGGGCCTGGTGGGCGCCCGGCGCACCGATATTGTCGAAACCCTGTTCGGCATTCGCGAAAAAGTGACCGGCACCATCATCCTGCATGGCAAGACCATCAAAAACAACAGCGCCAACGAGGCGATCAACAACGGTTTTGCCCTGGTGACCGAGGAGCGGCGGGCCACCGGTATCTACGCCTATCTGGATGTCGGCTTTAATTCGCTGATTTCCAATATCCGCAATTATAAAAACAAAATCGGGCTGCTGGATAATTCGCGCATGAAAAGCGATATCCAATGGGTTATCGATTCCATGCGGGTAAAAACGCCGGGCCATCAGACCAATATCGGTTCGTTGTCGGGCGGCAACCAGCAAAAAGTGATTATCGGCCGCTGGTTATTGACCCAACCGGAAATCCTGCTGCTGGACGAACCGACGCGCGGGATTGATGTCGGGGCTAAATTTGAAATTTATCAATTAATTACCGAGCTGGCGAAACGCGGTAAGGGCATTATTATTATTTCGTCCGAGATGCCGGAACTCCTGGGGATCACCGACCGGATACTGGTAATGAGTAACGGTCTGATGGCGGGGATTGTGGAAACGAAACAAACTTCGCAAAACGAAATTTTACGTCTTGCTTCCGTGCATCTTTAATTTTATAGGGTTCTTATTATGAATGTGTTGAATAAGAAAAGCATGCTCACTTATTTAAAAGAGGGCGGCATTTATGTGGTGTTATTGGTACTGCTGGCTATTATCATTTTTCAGGATCCGACTTTTTTAAGCCTGATAAACTTAAGTAATATCCTGACCCAATCATCGGTGCGTATTATTATCGCGCTCGGCGTGGCGGGGCTGATTGTTACCCAGGGCACCGACCTGTCGGCCGGGCGCCAGGTGGGGCTGGCGGCGGTGGTCTCGGCGACCCTGCTGCAATCAATGGAAAACGTCAATAAAGTCTTTCCGGATATGCAAACCCTGCCGATCCCGGTGGTTATCCTGACGGTATGCGTGATCGGCGCTTTTATCGGCCTGATTAACGGCGTGGTGATTGCTTATCTTAATGTGACGC
Source organism: Sodalis sp. C49 (assembly GCF_046352915.1). NCBI lineage: Bacteria > Pseudomonadati > Pseudomonadota > Gammaproteobacteria > Enterobacterales > Bruguierivoracaceae > Sodalis > Sodalis sp. C49. Next base: position 5,506,986 of record NZ_CP163303.1, read on the forward strand.
CTTTTATTACCACTCTGGGTACTATGATCATCGTGTATGGCGTCAACTCGCTGTATTACGATATTGTCGGCGCCTCGCCCATCGCCGGCTTTGATTCCCATTTTTCCACCTTTACCCAAGGGTTCCTGCGCTTCGGCGATTTTAAGCTTTCCTATATTACGTTTTACGCGGTGTTTGCCATTCTGTTTGTCTGGGTGATCTGGACCAAGACCCGCTTCGGTAAAAATATCTTCGCCATCGGCGGCAATCCGGAAGCGGCCAAGGTTTCCGGCGTCAATGTGCCGCTGAACCTGATTATGATTTATGCCCTGTCCGGGGTGTTCTATGCCTTCGGCGGTATGCTGGAAGCCGGGCGTATCGGCAGCGCCACCAATAACCTGGGCTTTATGTACGAGCTGGACGCCATTGCGGCCTGCGTGGTGGGCGGGGTATCGTTCGCCGGCGGGGTCGGCACGGTGGCGGGGGTGGTGACGGGGGTAATTATCTTTACGGTTATCAACTATGGGCTGACCTATATCGGCGTAAATCCTTATTGGCAGTACATTATTAAAGGGGCGATTATTATCTTTGCGGTGGCGCTGGATTCACTGAAATACGCGAAGAAGAAATAGCAGCCTCAGGCGTAGGTGCGGGGTTGTCAATGGCCCCGCGCTTACGTATTTTCATCTTGAAAACGTACAGCGAAGAGACTAGAATGTTTTCAAGTTGAAAACGTCATGCTGGGAGGCAAAACGATTGCACGTTATCAGCAGGCTGCCGTTCAACGAGGCGCGGGCGGAATTCCCCAATAGCGCTACTGCACTTGTTGATCTGCTAATGACATTGGAAAAAGGCAGTTTCAGCAGCCCGGAGTCGATGAAAAAGGCGATATCTTCTCTAGACAATTTTAAGTATCGGGAGAAGTGGTGGGTGATTGATGTATCAGGAAATACGCTACGGATCATCGCGTTTATCGATTTTCAATTGCAAAAGGTTTTCATCAAGCATATCGCCAGTCATGCCGACTATGACAAATTGACAAAATATTATCGGGAGCATAAAGAATGACTACGCTCTATGGTAAAAATCACCTCAATGCCGCCAGTGCCGAAGGCATAATTTCCGCATTTGGGAACGTCGTGAAAATTATCCCCCTGATGACGGGCAACAAAAGTGAAACGGAATACCACCAGGCGCTGGAGTTGATTGAGTACCTGATCGACCACGACGAGCTTGATAATCCGTTGTTTGAACCGCTAGCGGCAAAAATCGCCGAATATGAGAGCAGTGCGCCGGAGTTCGCTGAATTAAACAAAGCGCTTGACGGGATACCAGGTGGAATTGCAGTTTTGCGCACGATTATGGATCAGCTTGGACTCAAAGCGGCGGATCTTGAGAGTGAATTAGGTTCTAAATCCAACGTAAGCAACATACTGAACGGACGGCGTGCATTGACTGTACATCATATAAAAGCACTCTCCGAGCGCTTTCACATTCCTGCCGAAATGTTCATTTAGCGGTTGAATTGTCGTTCTGAAATACCAGAATTTTATGATAAAAAGGCAAAGGCGGCCCGGGCTTGCTGTCAAAAAGGGCTGTTGTGGCCCTCGGTGAGAGTTTCGCTGGCGAGCGCGAAACCCTCCCCAGGCGATATAAACCTCGGCTCCGCTATTAGTTATCCAATTCGCCCATGGATTTAACCTGATCGCGATTAATCTGCTCGGTTTTGCCGGTCTCGGCGTTTTTGTAAGAAACGAGGCCGGTATCATCATCAATCTGTGGTTTACCATCGGTGACGATGGTCCTGCCGTCGGTGGTTTTTATCGCCTGATTGGATGAGCAGGCGGTCAGTAAAAACAGCGAAGCGCAGCTGAAAACCACTGAAACCACTATATTTTTAATCATTATAATCTCCTCTGATGAACGTTAATTAGATTGTGAATTTTTCATCTTAAAATCTAGCAGAGAGTTGACTGTTTACGAGCCGGTTGATGAGGTATCCGTGCCATTGGTCTTTATTTTAGGAATATTGGCGATTATTTGTTCATTTTCAATGCTAAACCACCCATCGGCCTACCGGCGGGAACCTACGGCGGTAGGACAAGGGACCGGGTCGTTATCGGGGCGGCAACCCCTCAGTCAGGTGCGTTTCGCACCAATAGGTAGGGTCTGGTGCGGTTAGCGCATATCCGGCAGACGATCGCTGATATCGTTGTTCGGTTCGGGTTTGGGCTGGGTTTCAAGCAGTTGCTCCGGTGATACCGCCGGGTAGCCTTGGGTGCCCTCGGGAATTTCGTGCGGCGCGGGAATGGGGATTTGCGGCCCCAGGAAGCGGGGTTCGCGTTTCATAAGGTACAAGTCCGACAGGGCGCCAAGGCGGGCGCCGATTTCCCGCAGCCGGACCGAGAACATATTCTTGGGCGAGGGCACGGCGAAACACTGGGCCTGGATACCCATGCGCATGGCGATAAACAGCGCCCTTTCGCAATGAAAGCGCTGGGTGATAATGGTGAAATCGTTGGTGTCGAAGACCTTGCGCGTGCGGATGATCGAATCAAGGGTACGAAAGCCGGCGTAGTCGAGCACGATGTCGCCGGCGGGCATGCCGTGGGCAATCAGGTCGCGGCGCATGGTGACCGGCTCGTTATAGCTTTGCAGCGCGTTGTCGCCGCTTAGCAGCAGATAGTTGGCCTTGCCGCTATTGTAGACGTTAAGCGCGCCCTGGATGCGATAGAGATAATACTGGTTAATGACGCCGGCGCGGTAGTATTTGGCGGTACCCAGCACCACGCCCACCTGGCGGTGGGGCAGCAGTTGCAGATCTTCATAGATATAAGGCGCGGTTTTCCAACTGATCCAGCGATCCAGTCCGAATGCCGTTAACAGCAAAACGCCCGCGATAATAATCAGGGAATATATCAGGCGCTTCCACATGCCGTAAGCCTTAACCTATCCTGCCGCAAAGTCATTGCCCAAGGCTACTTTACCTGCCCGGCCGAAGCAAGGAGCGTGGCGGCTGAATACGCCCAATGTGACAATTTGTTGAGGCGCGTCAGAACGGCGTGCGCCGGTAGTGGCGATACTGCGGATGCCAGAAATTGTGCTCGATGGCGATGGACAGCACCTCCTCCGGCGTGACCATCGCCACGCCGTGCACCTGCGCCGCCTTGCCGACTTCCATGGCGATCACTCTCGACACGCCCTGGATATCGTTGATATCCGGCAACAGCGCCCCATCGGCGCCGTTAACCAGCGGCGAACAGTCGGCCAGGGCGCGGCTGGCGGCGATAAGCATGGCTTCCGTCACCCGCGTCGCGCCCGAGGCCAGGACGCCCAGGCCGATGCCCGGAAAAATATAGGCGTTGTTGCACTGGGCGATAGGATAAACCCGGTCTTTATAGCGCACCGGCGCAAACGGACTGCCGGTGGCCACCAGCGCCGCGCCGTCGGTCCAGCGAATCACGTCTTCCGGCGTGGCCTCTACCCGGGAGGTGGGATTGGACAACGGCATGACGATGGGACGCGGGCAGTGAGCGTGCATCTCGCGGATAATCTCCTCGCTGAACAGGCCAGGCTGGCCGGAAACACCGATCAGCACCGTCGGCCTGGCGTTGCGCACCACATCCATCAGCGAAATCGTGTCGCTGTCCAGTCGCCAATCGGCAATCTGGTCGCTGTGCTGCACCAGGCGGCTCTGGAAATCCAGCAGGTTGGCCAGCTTATCGGTTAACAAGCCGAAACGGTCGACCATTAGCACCCGCGCGCGCGCCTGGTCCTCGCTCAGGCCCTCGGTGCGCATCTCCGCGACGATCTGTTCGGCGATACCGCAGCCGGCGGAGCCGGCGCCCAGGAACACCACGGTCTGATCGCGCAGACGGCTGCCGGCGGCGTGGCTGGCGGCCAGCAGGCAGCCCAGGGTTACCGCAGCGGTGCCCTGGATATCATCGTTAAAGCAGCACAGTTCGTCGCGATAGCGGTTAAGCAGGGGGGTGGCGTTTTTCTGGGCAAAATCCTCGAACTGCAACAGCACATCGGGCCAGCGGCGCTTCACCGCCTGGATAAAGGCGTCGACGAACTGATCATACTCCTCGCCGGTAATGCGCGGATGGCGCCAGCCCATATATAGGGGATCGTTAAGACGCTGGGGATTGTTGGTGCCGGCATCCAGCACCACCGGCAGGGTATAGGCCGGGCTGATGCCGCCGCAGGCGGTGTACAGCGACAGCTTGCCGATGGGAATGCCCATGCCGCCGATACCCTGATCGCCCAGGCCCAGGATGCGTTCGCCGTCGGTGACCACAATCACTTTTACATTCTGTTTGGTGGCGTTTTGCAGCATATCATCGATTTTGTCGCGGTTACCGTAGGAGATGAACAACCCCCGGGCGCGACGGTAGATATCGGAAAAATGCTCGCAGGCCTCGCCCACGGTCGGCGTGTAGATAATCGGCAGCATCTCGCTCAGATGACCGTCCAGCAGACGGTAGAACAGCGTTTCATTGGTATCCTGAATATTGCGCAGGTAGATATGCTTATCGATATCGCTGGTAAAGTCCTGATACTGCCGCCAGGCGCGTTCGGTTTGCTCCTCAATGCTCTCCACCGCTTCCGGCAGCAGGCCATGCAGGTTAAAGTTATCGCGCTCCTCAATGGTAAACGCGCTGCCTTTATTCAGTAGCGGAAATTCCAGCAGTACCGGACCCGCATGGGGGATATAGAGGGGACGCTTGCTTTCGTGTTCCAATTCCATGACTTTTCCCATCGCTTCGCAAAAGATTCCAAAAGGATAAAAGATTGTGGCGAAGGATGCATGTTTTCATTGGTAATTTGTTATTTAATGATTAACTTATAAATAATTGGATACTCCAGCCGGCCCCGATCGGCGCCGCCCGGCGGCAACGCAGCGCCGCCGTCGAAGACGTTATCGGCGGGAAAGGGGCTTATGTCAGCCAATACCTGGAGATCTCGCCGCAGCCCAGCGCCGTCAGCGTCGATCGCGTCGCGTCCCATTGCGAAAAAGGCGCGCCTTCGCGCTCCAGCAGTACCGCGCGCTGCAGGGTCGCGCAGTCGGCGCCGGCCATATTCAGTAATATCAGCGCCGACTGCAGCGGCGGCAGGCTGGGATTAAACGCTGCGTTTTCCGCATAGCGGCCGGCAAAAATGCGCCCATCCGCCGTTTGCAGTGCCACCGCACTATGCGCCTGACTATAAGGCGCGTGGCTCTGGTTTGCGGCCTGCAACGCCTGCTGCGCCAGGGGATCGTTGACGCCATCGGCGCTTTTCCCCGGGCTGCCGGCTGCGGGCCGCCCGGACGCCGCCTGGGCCGGGTCCGCGCCTTGCGCCGCGGCGTAAAGCCTATCCGCGCGCGCCCCTGGCGATTTCACCGGCCTGGCGCCGCGCCCATTGGGCGCCATCATGCCGTACTGATGATCCACGCCGTCCATCAGCAGGGTATGAATGGCCAGATCGCGCGGGCCGAACGCGTCGGGCAGATAATTGCCCAGCGTGGCGGGCGAACGGTCGGGCAGGTAAATCATCAGGTCGGTGCCGCTGTTCAGCTCGTTCATAAACTGCCGGCAATGGCCGCATGGCGTATAGTTGACGCTGATGCCGCGCAGGCGTTTTTCACCGCGCAGCCAGGCATGATTGATGGCGCTTTGCTCGGCATGCACCGTTTGCTGCAGCGGCGCGCCGATAAATTCCATATTGGCGCCGAAATAGAGGTTACCGCTAACGCCGCGCGCTACCGCCCCGACATTAAACCGCGAGACCGGCGCCAGGGCGCAGGCGGCGGCCAGGGGCAGCAGCGCGAAGCATAAGGCGTCTTCGTCCATCCCGCCGGCCCGCATCAGGCTGGCGGCCTGGGCGGCACTTAGCCAGCCGCTGAAATCGGCCTGGTCCAGTTCATGCGCCAGCGCGGACCGCAGGGCCGGTGCCAGGGCGTCCAGTGAGGGGGTAAACCGTGCGTGCATAATGATTCCCTGAGCATTTATTATGGGATCATTTTAGACGTTGTAGGCTTAAATAAATATGATCAATATCTTATCGTGCGGCCTGGCGGTTGCCGGCGACGACCGGGTCAAGCACATTATCGCATCAGCCTGGACGGGTCGCCGGCGGGTCAAGCAAATTATCGCATCAGCCCGGACGGATGCCGGCGCGGCGAGATCAGCCGAACGCCCGCAGCAGCAGCGGGAACAGGAACGGCGCGATAAGCGAGGTGATAATGCCGCAGATCACCAATGCCAGGGAACTGAACGCGCCTTCCTGAAAATCCATCTCGGCGCAGCGGGCGGTGCCGAGCGCATGGGACGCGGTGCCCATGGCCAGGCCCCGGGAGGCTTTGGTGGTGATACCCAGCAGCCTGAACAGCGTATGGCCGAATACCGCGCCCAGGATACCGACAAAAATCACGCATACCGCGCTGATGGCCGGAATACCGTTAATGGACTGCGCCACCGCCATGGCAATCGGCGTGGTCACCGATTTAGGCAGGATCGAGGCGGCAATCTCCGGCGTGGCGCCCATCCACAACGCGATGGCGGTGCCGCTGACCATGGCGGTAACGCTGCCGACAAAACAGATGCTGATAATGGATTTCCAGCGCGCGCGGATCTGGTGCAGTTGTTCATACAGCGGGAAGGCCAACGCCACCACCGCCGGTTGCAGCAGGTCGTTGAGAATTTTACTGCCGGCAAAATAACGCGCGTAGGGAATGCCGGTGAGCAACAGCAGCGGGATAATCACCACCATGGAAATCAGCAGCGGATTGAGCAGCGCCATGCGAAATTTCGCCGCCAGCCGCCTGGCGCCAAAAAATACCGCAAGCGTAAGCGGCAGCGACCACCAGAAATTGGCTAACATTATTGATCCTCAGGGGGGCGCGGCTGGCCGGCCACCGGACGTTCACGGTGGATGTAATGCGAGCTATAGCCCACCACCACCATGACAATCAGGGTACTGATAACGCAAGACACCACCAGCGGGCCGAACTGCGACGACAGCTCGTGGTAATAGTTCATCACGCCCACGCCTATCGGCACGAACAACAACGCCATATAGCGGATCAGCAGATGACAGCCGGGCTTGAGCCATAACGGCGGCAGCAGTTGCAGACAGAGCAGGATAAACAGGATCAGCATGCCCAGGATACTGCCCGGAATGGTAATCGGCAACAGCGTGGAAAGGAAATCACCGACGAACAGGCACAGGTAAATCAAGGCAAAGGCGCGAATAAAGGCCCAGCCGTTTACGATGATATTGCGCATTATCTCAACCTTATTTCTAATCGCGTTTATCATACAATTAATTCTGACACCGTGCCACCGCTCACGGTTCGTCCGATGAAATGACCGGGCCAGCTTATCAGCTATGCCGGTAAAAATCGTGCCGTGACCAAGGCGGATTTAAATGTATGACTTATCGCACGGCAATCTCCCGGCCAAACTGTTAACAAAGTAGATTCATTTGCCGACGAAGGATCCTCGTCAGGCGTGTTTGCGATCAGAAGAGGTTTTTACTATGGCTATTCCACGTTTTTATGGTGTTATTCCGCCCGTTCCCACCCTTTTTACCGCCGATGAGCAACTCGATGAAGACAGCATGGCGAAACTGCTGGACAGTCTGATTGCCTCTGACGTCAACGGCCTGTTTTTCCTGGGAAGCGCCGGTGAGTTTGCCCATATGTCGGAAGCGTTGCGCCTGCAGACGGCGGAGTTCTGCGTTAATTACGTCAACAAGCGTAAACCGGTTTTAATCGGCATTGCCCATTCCGGTACCCGCGAGGCCATCCGTTACGGCCTGCACGCACAGAAGATTGGCGCCGATGGGGTGGTGGCGGTAAATCCGTTTTACAATCCGCTGAGCGAGGAAAACCTCTATCTGCATTATAAGCATCTGTCCGACGCGCTAAGCCTGCCGATTATCATCTATAACTTCCCGGGGCTGACCGGCCAATCGATTCCGGTGGCGGTGATCCGTCGCCTGGCGGAGACCTGCGCGAATATCGTCGGCCTCAAGGATACGGTGGATACCCTTAACCATATTCGGGAAACCATCCACGCGGTTAAACCCGTGCGTCCGGATTTTGCCGTATTTTCCGGCTATGACGAATATCTGTTCGGCACCCTGATACTTGGCGGCGACGGCTGTATTCCGGCCAGCGCGAATTTTGCCCCGCAGTTGACCTGCGGCATCTACCGGGCCTGGCAGGAACAGGATTATGCCCAGGCGGTCAAGCTGCAGCAGCGCCTGTCGTATATTCCGGAATTGTATAATTATGATTTGCCGTTCTATAACGTGGTGAAATACGCCATTAAGCTGACCGGGGTGGATATTTCGGTGAATTCGCTTTGGCCGGCGTCGCCGCTTACGGAAGAGCTGAAGGAGAAGGTAAGGAGCGCGCTGGTCAGGAGCGGGGTAATTTAAGGGGCATTGCGGTTGGTGGAACTACGGCTGGGCAGGGGGTTGAGCTTGCCTAGGGGTGTTTACTGGCATGGGAGAAGGTTTTGCCTGGGCGGGCGCGTTTATCGGCATGGGGAAGGTTTCGCTTGGGCGGGGTGCGTTTGTTGGCATTAGGGAAAGTTTTGCTTGGGCGGGCGCGTTTGTTGGCATGGGAGAAGGTTTCGCTTGCCATGCGAGGCGGATTTTTATGCCGCACCGTGCGGGCAATCGACCCGGGGCGGGCAGTCGCCCCCGCCCCGGGACCCCGGGCTTCCGGCAGATCGTGCGCCGCTGCGCGGTTCCCGGCATCACCCATCCCGGCTTTTGGACCGCACGGGACGCGCTCCCGGCGCGGCCCTTAGCTTTCGCCGCTCCCGGCGGCTCATCCAGCCGCGATGTGCGCCGCCGGCGCACTCTATGCCGGCACCACGTCAACACCATCGCCTGTGAGTAAAATAGCGTTTTTGGGTTTCTTGCGGCATGCACTTACCGGGAAAGGTATCAGTATTCATTTTGCGCTAAAGCTTACAGTTTGATGGCTAATGGCTAATGGCTTAATGGCTTAATGCTTACTGTTAAAACTTAAGCATAAAGTTGAATGATGAACGCCTTACTGCATGACTGCATGACTGCATGACTGCATGTCCAACTTTTCTCTGTGTCAGCTGCATTCCATAGCCATTGCCTCCCATAATGGCCAATCCCATCCCGACGCAAGTCTCTATCCTAAGCAACAGCGCCGCAGCCACTTCATAAAACGCATGGCCAACAGCGACATGTGGACCGGCATAAAGCGCGCTGACGGCGCCTGTGACCCCGGCATGAGCCGCCGGGAGCGGCGAAAGGCCCGGTGGCGCCGGGAGCGCTAACCGGGCCGGTGCATAACGGGGGAACTGGCGTCGGAAGGTATCGCGCAGCGACGCGCGATCTGCCGGGCGCGCGGAGGTCAAGGAGGCCGTCGCGGTACGGCCTCTTTGTCGCTTGCCGGCGCCCGGCGCTACATATGAACACCTCACGCATGGCAAGCGAAACCCCCTCGGGGCGACATGGGCCATGCTGCAAACGCCCCTCGGGGCGACATGGGCCATGCTGCAAACGCCCCTCAGGGCGACATAGGCCATGGCGCAAACGCCCCTCGGGGCGACATAGGCCATGGCGCAAACGCCCCTCGGGGCGACATAGGCCATGCTGCAAACGCCCCTCGGGGCGACATAGGCCATGCTGCAAACGCCCCTCGGGGCGACATAGGCCATGGCGCAAACGCCCCTCGGGGCGACATAGGCCATGGCGCAAACGCCCCTCGGGGCGACATAGATCATGCCGCAAACAAAACCCCGTCGTCGCCGTGCTGTATGCCGGCTTTAAAACCGCGCTATAGCTCTGGACCATTCAATTGCGGCCTGCCCGCGCGGTCTGGCGGACGGATAATCACATGCTTTCTTCACTCTCCCGGCCAAAGACCGGGACACAATCACAAAGAATGTGTTGTTACGGCGGCGCGGCGGGTATGGTGAAACCCGCGGTGGAATAACCACAGGCTAAGCAACGTGGCAAGTATCAAGACCATAAACAGCGAGACCGGCGGTGCATAGGTCAGGATAGCGCCGGTGAGAAGCGGATTGGCTGCGCCCCCGAGATTACCCAGGTTTTGCATGCCGTAATAACTGCCTTTTAAATGCGCCGGCGCGATAAAGTCGATAAACATATATTCCACCGGGATAATAATAATTTCCCCCAGCGAAAACAGGGCAACCGCGATCATCCATAGCGGCAGGGCATTGCCCGCCAGCATAAAGCCCAGCAGGCCAATAATAAAAAACAGGCTGCCCAGTAATAGCCACGGCATCAGGGTCTCGCGGCGGATATTACGGCTGACGGCATATTGCAGGGTGATGACGATAGCGGCGTTGACCGGCAGAATAATCCCCACCACCCGATAAGCAAACACAGCGTCGAACTCCACCATCAGGTATTGCGAAATACAGCTGGCGAACTGACTGCATACCAGGCTGCCGAGTGCGCCGCCCAGAGTAAAAAAGATCAGCCGCTTATCGTGGCGCAGCACGTCCAGGGTCGTACGGAAGTTGATTTTTTCCGTTACCGCCGCCACGTTATCATCCGCCCGGGCCGGCGGGCGGCCATAGCGCGGCAGCAGCATTGCCAGGGTCAGCGTGGCCGCGGCGGCCAGGACGCCGGATAAATAAAACGGCAGCACGGCGCTGCTTTTCGCCAATAACACGCTCAGCGGCGGGCCGATGGCCCAGCCGACGTTGATCAGGGTGTAATTAGCGGAAAACGCCTTGATGCGCCGCTCAACGGTCAGCCATTCGGCAATACTGGCCTTCAGGGTAATGGAGTACAGGCTGTACGCCGAATTAATCAGCGCCACCAGTATAATCATCGGCAACAAAGCGCCCCCGCCGAGCGGCAGCAGAAAAAACGCCAGGGCAAATACCATGATGGCGCAAATAATCAGGCGATTTTTATTAAACCGGTCCACCAGATAGCCGCCATACAGGCTAAAGATAATGCCCAGCGTCAGCCCCATACCCAGCACCAGGCCGATTTTTCCCGGCGGCATGCCGCCCTGCCTGGACAGGTAGATGGCGATAAACGGCAGCGTCAGCCCGCGGCCGATGGTTAATATTAACGATGTGATTAACAACAGCCGGATAATGGGTGGGAATCCTTTCATGACCAATTTTCTCATGATAAATAATAAGGCGTACACCCAACCTTAATCTAAATTGCGCACCATGTGGAGTTAAATTGATAACGAAATGAAGGTATTAGGCTGCTGCCAAGAGGGGGTTTTCACACGGAAAACCTACCGGGCCGCCGCAAACTCTGGCGGCCCGGTTATACGCCTTGCCTTAAGGAATTATTTAACCGCCATGCCCGGCAGGGCGCCGGCGTCGGGGCTAAGCAGGAATATGTCGCTGCCGCCCGGTCCCGCCGCCATCACCATGCCCTGGGAAACGCCAAACCGCATCTTGCGCGGCGCCAGGTTGGCCACCATCACCGTCAGGCGGCCCTCCAGCGCCTGCGGATCGGGATAGGCCGCGCGGATGCCGGAAAACACCTGGCGGGTTTCGCCGCCGATATCCAACGTCAGCTTCAGCAGCTTATCCGATCCATCCACCAGCTCGGCGCGCTTGATAAGCGCAATGCGCATATCCACCTTGGCGAAATCGTCAAAGGCGATGGTCTCAAGCAGCGGCTCATCCGCCAGCGGACCGGCGCCGGCGGCCTTGGCGCCGGCGGCATCCGCTTCTTCCCTGGATTCGTTAACCATATTCGCCACGTGCGTGGGATCGATACGGCTGAACAGCGCCTTGAAGGTCGTAACCCTATGGCCCGTGAGCGGCGTGTGGATGCCGTCCCAGTCAAGCCGCACGTTCAGGAACGCCTCGGCGCGTTCCGCCAGCGACGGCAGCACCGGCTTGAGATAGGTCATCAGCACGCGGAACAGGTTAATGCCCATTGAGCAGATGTCCTGCAGATCCCCTTCGCGTCCCTCCGCTTTCGCCACCACCCAGGGCGCCTGCTCGTCCACATAGCGGTTGGCCAGGTCGGCCAGCGCCATGATTTCGCGGATGGCGCGCGATGATTCACGGGCGTTGAACGCCTCGGCGATGCCGACGGCGGCATCGGTAAAGGTCTGATACAGCGCCGGGTCGGCCAGGGTATCGGCCAGACGGCCGTCAAAGCGCTTGGCGATAAAACCGGCGTTGCGCGAGGCCAGGTTAACCACCTTATTGACGATATCGGCGTTAACCCGCTGGACGAAGTCTTCCAGGTTCAGGTCGATGTCGTCGATATGCGACGACAGCTTGGCGGCGTAATAATAACGCAGGCAGTCCGCGTCAAGATGCTTAAGATAGGTGCTGGCCTTGATAAAGGTACCGCGCGATTTCGACATCTTGGCGCCGTTCACCGTCACATAGCCGTGGACAAACAAATTGGTCGGCTTGCGGAAATCGCTGCCTTCAAGCATCGCCGGCCAGAACAGGCTATGGAAATAGACGATATCCTTGCCGATAAAATGATACAGCTCGGCATTGGAACCCACGCGCCAGTATTCGTTGAAATCAATGTCGCCGCGTTTGTCGCACAGGTTCTTGAACGACCCCATATAACCGATGGGCGCGTCCAGCCAGACGTAGAAATACTTGCCCGGCGCATCCGGCACTTCAAAGCCGAAGTAGGGGGCGTCACGGGAAATATCCCACTGCTGCAGGCCGGATTCAAACCATTCCTGCATTTTGTTGGCCACCTGCTCCTGCAGCGCGCCGGAGCGGGTCCAGGCTTTCAGCATATCGCTGAAGGCCGGCAGGTCGAAGAAGAAGTGTTCCGACTCCTTCATCACCGGCGTGGCGCCGGACACCGCCGATTTAGGATCGATCAAATCGGTCGGGCTGTAGGTGGCGCCGCACACTTCGCAGTTGTCGCCGTACTGATCGGGGGATTTGCACTTCGGGCAGGTGCCCTTGACAAACCGGTCCGGCAGGAACATTTCTTTTTCCGGGTCGAACAGCTGGGAAATGGTGCGGGTCTTGATATAGCCGTTATCTTTCAGCCGATGGTAAATCAGCGTCGACAGCTCGCGGTTTTCATCACTGTGCGTCGAGTGGTAGTTATCATAGCTGACGCCGAAACCGGCAAAATCCTTCTGATGCTCCTGGTTCACTTCATCGATCATTTTTTCCGGCGCGATGCCGAGCTGCTGGGCCTTAAGCATGATCGGCGTGCCGTGCGCGTCATCGGCGCAGATGAAATAAACCTGATTGCCGCGCATTCGCTGAAAACGGACCCAAATATCTGCCTGGATATGCTCCAGCATATGGCCGAGATGAATTGAACCGTTAGCGTATGGTAACGCACAGGTTACCAATATTTTTTTCGCGACTTGAGTCATGTTGGGAATGTGCTTTTATCAGATGAAATAAAGAGTTTCGATGGTAACCGATAGCGACACCTCACGTAAACAAGCGCCGCCAGTTCTGTTATGCTATGGGCATCGGTTACCACCCCCAGAATGAGAAATTAAGGAGCCGTGATGAATCCTCCATCACCCGAACAGTCTACTCCCGAGGTGCTGCGCGCCCAGGTCGCCAAGGTGCTCGCCCGCTTCAAGCACCCCACGCTCAAACGCGGCCTGGCCGAACTCAAGGCGCTGAACCACTGCGCGCTGCTGGACGGCACGCTGCATATCGAACTTATCATGCCCTTCGCCTGGCACAGCGCCTTTGAGGAGCTGAAGGAATCCGCCAGCGCGGACCTGCTGCGCGTCACCGGGGCGCGGGCCATCGACTGGACGCTGGCCCACAATATCGCCACGCTCAAGCGGGTCAAGGATCAACCCGGGGTAAAAAACGTGCGCAACCTGATTGCCGTCAGCTCCGGCAAGGGCGGCGTCGGCAAATCCAGCACCGCGGTTAACCTGGCGCTGGCGCTGGCCGCCGAGGGCGCCCGCGTCGGCCTGCTGGACGCGGATATCTACGGCCCGTCGATTCCCGCCATGCTCGGCACCACCGAGGAACGCCCCACGTCGCCGGACGGCCAGCATATGGCCCCCATCATGGCGCACGGCCTGGCCACCAACTCCATCGGGTATATGGTAACGGAAGATAACGCCATGGTCTGGCGCGGGCCGATGGCCAGCAAGGCGCTGCTGCAACTGCTTAACGACACCTTGTGGCCGGAGCTGGATTACCTGGTGCTGGATATGCCTCCGGGCACCGGCGATATCCAACTGACGCTGGCGCAGAATATCCCGGTCACCGGCGCGCTGGTGGTGACCACGCCGCAGGATATCGCGCTGGCCGACGCGCGCAAGGGTATCGTGATGTTTGAAAAGGTCGGCGTGCCGGTGCTCGGCATCGTGGAAAACATGAGCGTGCATATCTGCAGCCACTGCGGCCATCTGGAGGCCATCTTCGGTACCGGCGGCGCCGAAAAACTCGCCGAGCAGTACCACTGCGCGCTGCTGGGGCAACTGCCGCTGCATATCAGCCTACGCGAAGATCTGGACCGTGGCCAGCCGACGGTGGTCAGCCGGCCGGACAGCGAGTTCACCGAGCTCTACCGCCAACTGGCGGGACAGGTGGCGGCGCAGCTGTACTGGCAGGGCGAGGTTATCCCCACCGAGATATCGTTTAAGGCATTATAAGGGCAGAATAATCCTGCTTATGTGTTATGGCCGGCACGGGGTGATAAAAATGGATGACGTGCCGGACCCACGGTTCCTGCCCTTGACGTCGCCGGTGAGGCTATCTTCCTTACTTGCCCGGGTAACGGTAATGTAGTAATGTTACTACATACGCTGTGTTATGAGGGGGTGATAAGATGAGCGTAACCTACATATCAAGTCGGGAACTCAATCAAAACATTACCAAAGCAAAACGGGATGCTGTCAAAGGTCCGGTGTTTATAAAATCCCGCAACAAAATAACCCATGTTCTGCTGAGCGAAGAAGCCTACCGCAGTATCACGGGGGGGCGTAAAAGTATTCTTGACGCGCTGTCTCCCCCCGATGGTGAATCGTTCGATCTAGAAACGGAACGCGCGCACATTCAAGCAAGG
Source organism: Sodalis sp. C49 (assembly GCF_046352915.1). Classification (NCBI taxonomy): domain Bacteria; kingdom Pseudomonadati; phylum Pseudomonadota; class Gammaproteobacteria; order Enterobacterales; family Bruguierivoracaceae; genus Sodalis; species Sodalis sp. C49. Next base: position 5,521,992 of record NZ_CP163303.1, read on the forward strand.
CCTGTTGAGTTTTAATATGTTTCTGTTAGATACCAATGTGATATCCGAGCTTTTTAAGGGGGATAAAGCTGATCCCAACGTCAGGGAATGGGCGGCAAGTAACGAACACTATGAAATGTATACTTCCGCATTAGTTATTATGGAAATTGAAAAAGGTATCTTACTAAAAGAAAGGAAAGATTTAACGCAAGCGGTCAAATTGCGGTCTTGGTTTGAGCATACAGTAATAAAAGGTTTTCATGACAGGATCCTGGCAGTTGATGCCGCTGTAGCGCTATGCTGTGCCAAAATGCATGTCCCTGACCCTAAATGTATGACAGACTCATTAATCGCAGCAACCGCCATAACGAACCGTCTTACACTTGTTACCCGCAACACGAAAGATTTCGGATTAACCGGCGTAACGTTATTAAATCCCTGGCTGTGACGGCCAGTTGCCCCGCCGCCAGGGGCGGGGATTGATCGGGATTGTCGTTACATTCCCTTAAATTCATTGCCAGTAGCTGCCACGTTGCGCAACGCCCCAGGATTAACGCAGTTTTGAGTCACATCGCCCGACAGCGCGGCAATCAGGTTGTCCACCGCGCAGGCCACCATGGCGTGGCGTGTTTCATGCGTTGCCGAACCGATATGCGGCAGCGCCACCACGTTGGGCAGCGCCAGGAGCGGCGAGGTGGCCGGCAGCGGCTCCTGCTCGAACACATCCAGCCCGGCGCCGCGTATCACGCCGTCTTGCAGGGCGCGTATCAGCTCCGGCTCATTGATGATTTTACCGCGCGAACCGTTAATCAGGATGGCGCCCGGCTTCATCTTGCTGATTTCGGCGTAACCGATCAATTTCTCGGTTTCCGGCAATAGCGGCAGCACCACGCAGACAAAATCCGCCTCGGCCAGCACCTGATCCAGGGTAGCGCGGCGGGCATGGAGCAGGCTCTCCGCCTGTTCGTTCACCTTATCATTGTAATACATCACCGGCATGCCGAATCCCAGATGCGCGCGTTTGGCCACCGCATACCCGATACGGCCCATGCCGAGGATGCCGATGGTCTTGCCGTTGACGTCGGTGCCGTAATATTCCTCGCCGATGCTGCGCCGCCATTCCCCGCGCTTCACCAGCTCCGCCAACTCCACGGCGCGCCGGGCGCTGGTCAGGATCAGGGTGAAAATGGTGTCGGCGGTGGTTTCGGTCAATACGCCCGGGGTATGCATCAGGGTAATGCCCCGGCGCGTCAGTTCCGGCACGCTGAACTGATCATAGCCCACCGAAATGGTGGAAATGGCGCGCAATCCGGGCGCGGCATCAAGCAATTCGTTGCCGATGGGATGGCTGGCGCCAATCAGGCCCTGCGCATGGCGCAGGGCGGCTATGACCTCTTGCCGGTTGGCGTCGGTGATGCTGTCGAATCGGGTCAAGTTAAAAGCAGCCTGCAGCCGCGCCAGTTGATCGGCGGGAATGGTTTTATACAGGACGACGTTGGGTTTCATAACGATTCCTTTTGCAATTGGTTATCAGCCGCGCCCGGATTGCCGGACGGAGCCGTATGTCTGTGCCCCGGGCAGCTCCCGGGGCACAGCGGCGCCTGCCCGGCGGCAGGGGCGCGACGGTGGGGCCGGTTTGACCCGCAGGTGCATTACCTCCGGCAGCCGCACGGCGTGTCGCGCGGTCTGGTGACGTCCTTTACGCCGTCAGTGCGCCGGCGGTACTATCTGCCATGGCCCGCGCCAGCTGCCGGCGATCCGGCAATCCTTCGCTGTCGCCGATAACCTGGATGGCCAGCGCGCCGATATGGTTGCCGCGCACAATCGCCTTATCAAGCGTCAGCCCCTCCAGCAGGGCGCTAACCACGCCCACCGCAAAACCGTCGCCGGCGCCCACGGTATCCACCACGTTAACCACCCGCACCGCAGGCACCACGCCCTCAGCACCGGCGTCGGTTTTATAATACGCGCCGTCCGCGCCGGTCTTGATCACCACCGCCCGCACACCGTGCGCCAGGTAAAAATCCGCAATCGCCTCAGGACTTTCGTGGCCGGTCAGGATCAGGCCTTCCTTAATTCCCGGCAGCACATAATCCGCGCTGAACGCCAGCGCATTCAGGCGGGATACCATCTCTTCCCGCGAGCGCCATAACACCGGGCGCAGGTTGGGGTCAAAGGAGATAGTCTTGCCGCGCTGCCTCATCCACTGCGCCGCATGGGCGGCCAGCTGATAAGATTCCGGCGACAGCGCCGCCGCCACGCCGCTGAGATGCAGATGCCGGGCGCCGCCGAAGTATTGCTCATCAAAATCCGCCATGGAGAGCCGGCTGGCGGCCGAGCCCTTACGGAAGTACTCAACGGTGGGATCGGTTCCATCCTCCGCTTTGGATTTCAGCTGAAAGCCGGTAGGGTAGGCCGCATCCAGGGTGACCGCACGGCGGTCCACCTGCTCCGCATCAAGGGTATCCAGAATAAAACGTCCGAAAGAATCGTTGCCCAGACGGCTCACCCAGCCGGATTTCAGCCCCAGGCGCGCCAGGCCGATAGCGACATTCAGTTCGGCGCCGGCCGCGCGGCGGACATATTGGCTCACCGTGTGCAATTCGCCGCCGGCGGTGGCGACAAACATGGCCATCGCTTCGCCGAAGGTCACCACGTCCAGGGTCTGGTCGTAGTCAGTAGGGATAGGGTTGCTGGACATAAAAGATACTCCTCAAGACATCAATACAGGGTGGCATCCGGGCGGGCGCGGACAGGGCTAACCTGGCAGCCGGCGCGGCTAATACGCTGAGAAGAGTATGGAACCGGTTCCATCGGCGATCTATCACCTCATGATAAAAATTTGAAGCGGATCACGATTTAATTACCAGCGGGGAATTCCTGGGATGCGAACAGGCATAAACAGGGAAGAAGAATGAAACGGCGCGCCGATACCCCAGAAGGGAACGTGAAATACCCTGCCGCCGCTGCAGCGCCGGCGGGCGAGGTGGCATGAAAGCCGCATTTCATGCTGAGAACACGTGGAATAAACGGCATTGCAACAGGCCGCCCAGGGCGATGCGGCCATGGGCTTCATAGCGGATAAAGGGCTTACTGCGGGGTGATCTGCACGGTATCCGGCAACGCCAGCCGCCCCTTGCCGTGCAAATCCGCGCGCGTATACACCCGCTCGATGGGCGCCACCGTCAAGGCTATCTGCTCCAGCAATCCCTGGGTCGGCGCTTTTTTCCCCTGGACGACCAGCAGCAGCGGCAGCAGCAGAACCGCGCTCAGTTGCCCGTAGGAGAGGGGGCGGATAGCGGTCCGGCGGGAATACTGCATCAGCAGGAACGAGGTACTGATGGTAAAACCCAGGGCCAGCCCGGCGATCACTTCGGAAACCGAATGGGCATGAATAACCACGCGGGAAAATCCCACGGCCAGCGCCAGCAGATAACCGAAACACACCGCCGCCAGCCGCCAGCCGCGGGAGGCGCGGCTGGTCAAAATCCAGATCATCACCGGCCAGATACTGGCGGAGAGCGCCGAATGGCCGCTGAAACCGGTAAAATCATACATTCTGCTGCCGACGCCCCAGCCCATAAAAGCCAGTTTCGATATCACGACCACGGCGCCCGCGGTAGCGAACAGCAGCAGCCACTGCAGGCTGGTGCGCCGGGTATCGGCTTTCCACAGCAGCAACATAACGATAATAACCGCGCAGGGCAGCAACAGCATGCTATCGCCAAAAAACGTCAACCAATGCCAATTCATCCAATACCGCTCAAAAGTAGATTAAAAATGCCGCTGTATATACCTTACGCAAACTTCCGGCCCCTCTCCAGCATGAATTATCTTAAAAGTGTGACATAAATCGCGGTAATTATCGGCCTAAACCGCGTAAAGCCACGTCAGATAAACGCTATTGCTGGCATCCGTTTCTCCCGCACTCTATAATTGCCGCGTCAAATGCGCCCCGGCGCAGCCCTTCATCTTTATAACACCAGGCCATTTATTGTATGACTGACAAGCCTCACCAGTGCGTCATTATCGGCATCGCCGGCGCCTCCGCCTCCGGGAAAAGCCTGATAGCCAGCACGTTGTACCAGGAACTTTGTGAGCAGGTCGGCGACGAACATATCGGCATTATCCCAGAAGACAGCTATTATCAGGATCAAAGCCACCTGACCATGAGCGAGCGGGTCAAGACCAATTATGATCATCCCAGCGCCATGGATCACAGCCTGCTGTTCCAGCATCTGCAGATGCTCAAGGCGGGCCAGGCCATCGAAATGCCGGTCTACAGCTATGTCGAGCACACCCGCCGGCCTGAGACCATCCATCTGCGTCCCAAGAAGGTGATTATCCTGGAAGGCATACTGCTGCTGACCGACCTGCGGCTGCGCACGGAAATGAATTTTTCTATTTTCGTCGATACGCCGCTGGATATCTGCCTGTTGCGGCGCATGAAGCGCGACGTCAATGAACGGGGCCGCGCCATGGATTCGGTGATGGAGCAGTATCAGAAAACGGTACGCCCGATGTTCCTGCAGTTTATCGAGCCTTCCAAGCAATACGCCGATATTATTGTACCCCGCGGGGGAAAGAACCGTATTGCCATCGATATCCTGAAGGCAAAAATCAGTCAGTTTTTTGAATAACCCCCCTAACGCAGGCGGGTAGGGTTCACGGCGCCGCCGGCGCTACGACCCCCAGAACGCTTATGGAGAAATAACGATGAGACTGTGCGACAGCGATATTGAAGCTTGGCTGGACGACGGCAGGCTGGATATCAGCCCGCGTCCGCCGGTGGAACGGATTAACGGCGCCACGGTCGATGTGCGCCTGGGCAATCAGTTCCGGGTGTTCCAGGGCCATACCGCGGCCTTTATCGACCTCAGCGGCCCTAAGGAAGAAGTCTCGGCCGCGCTCGATCGCGTCATGAGCGATGAAATCGTGTTGCCGGAAGGCGGCGCCTTCTTTTTGCATCCCGCCGAACTGGCGCTGGCGGTCACCCTTGAATCAGTCACCCTGCCGGATAACCTGGTTGGCTGGCTGGACGGCCGCTCGTCTCTGGCGCGCCTCGGGCTGATGGTACATGTGACCGCGCACCGCATCGATCCCGGCTGGCAGGGTAGGATCGTGCTGGAGTTCTATAATTCAGGTAAGCTGCCGCTGGCGCTGCGTCCGGGTATGCTTATCGGCGCGCTGAGTTTCGAGCCGCTGAGCGGCCATGCCGCGCGGCCGTATAATCGCCGCGAGGATGCGAAGTACCGCAACCAACAGGGCGCGGTGGCCAGCCGGATTGATGAGGATTAATTCCGTCAGACGAACTGTATGGCGCAGACTTTTTTGAGGATGGCATGAGACGATTTCTGACGACGCTGGTTATTTTGCTGGCGGTTTTGGTGGCAGGCACTACTGCGCTGGTGTTGCTGATCAATCCCAATGACTTTCGTAATTATATGGTCACCAAGGTTGAGCAGCGCAGCGGCTACCGGCTGCGCCTGGACGGCGATCTGCGCTGGCACGTCTGGCCGCAGCTCAGCATCCTGGCCGGACGCATGACGCTCACCGCGCCCGGCGCCGCCGTGCCGGTGGTCAGCGCCGAAAATATGCGCCTTGATGTCCAGCTCTGGCCGCTGCTGTCCCATCAGCTCTCGGTAAAACAGGTACTGCTGAAGGGGGCCGTCATTACCATCACGCCCGACAGCGAAGCCCGCCGGCCGGAAAATGCGCCCATTGCGCCCGCCGGCACGCCCGACCTGGCGCCGCACTCAGGATGGTCCTACGATATCGCCAGTTTAAAGGTGACCGACAGCCTGCTTATCTGGCAACGGGAGCCGAACGAACAAATCAACCTGCGCGATTTCAACCTGGATGTGGAGCAAACGGCGGCGCGGCTGGCCAATATCACCTTCTCCAGCCGCATTAACCGCGATCAGCGCGACGTGGCGGTCTCCCTCAGCGGCAAAGCTGACCTGAGCCACTACCCGCGCCAGCTGGCCGCCAGCCTTGACCGTTTTAACTATGAACTCCACGGCCAGGGGTTACCGGCCGAGGGCATCAAAGGGCAGGGTAAATTCAGCGCCGACTATTCCGCCACCAACCAGACCGTCGAATTAAGCAACATGTCCTTCAGCGCCAACGACAGCGAGCTGGCGGGCCAGGCCAGCGCCAAACTGGGCGACGCGCCGGTTTATCAGCTCGACCTCACCGCCAAGCGCCTGAACCTGGACACGCTGCTGGGCATCAACGCCGGCGGCGGCAATGACACGCAAAGCCATCGCCACAGCGCCAAGCCGGTCATCGCCGCCATCGGTAAAGAGGAACAGCCGCTGGCGGTATTGAATGATTTCAACGGCCAGCTTAACCTCACGGCGGATCAGGTTATCTACCACGGGCTCAATATCACCGGCTTTAAAACCCAGGCGGATAACCGCCGCGGCCATCTGTCGATCAATACCCTGGGCGGAAAACTGGGCGACGGCGAATTCAGCCTGCCGGGCACGGTGGATACCACCGGCGCCAGGCCCCGTTTTGAATTAAACCCAAGCTTAAAACAGGTGGCGCTGGGACCGCTGCTGCAGGCATTTGCCCTGCCGCAGACCCTGACAGGACGGCTATCCGTGGACGGGCAATTGACCGGACAGACCTTCAGTTTCCGGGATTTTGCCGAAAACTGGAGCGGCAAAGGCCGGATGCAGCTCGATGATGCCCGCCTGGAAGGATTGAATATCCAACAGCTGATTCAACGGGCCGTCGAGCGCACCAATAATAATGTCACGGCGCAAGAGCGCAACGAGACCTACTCGGCGGTAAAACAGCTGACCGCCGACGCCACGCTCGAGCGGGGCAATCTGCGGCTGAACAATCTGGCGGGAGACTCGGACCTGATGTCGCTGGCCGGCACCGGCGTGCTCGACCTGCCCGGCAGGCAGTGCGACGTGAACCTCAATATCCGGGTGCTCAAGGGCTGGCAAGGCGAGCCGCAGCTGACCGAGGCGCTGGTCAATACCGCCATCCCGCTGCGCGTCTACGGCCCCTGGGACAGCCTCAGCTATCAGCTGCACGTCGACCAGTTGCTGCGAGACCGCTTGCAGGACGAGCTAAAGAAACGCCTGGACGCCTGGGCGCAGAAAAATCAGGATCACCCGCAGAACAAAAACGTGCAAAAACTGCTGGATAAGCTGTAACGGGGCAGGGGACTAACGGAACGCGGGGGCCTAAGGCTTGTCATGGCTAAGCCCCCGCGCCGCCGCGTATTCTCAGACTTCGTATTCAGGTAAGGTTTCGGGGGTGATGCGTACCTTTAATATCCGGTGGCTCTCTACTTCCAGAATCTCAAACAGATAATTATCAATACTCAAGGTATCGCCTTCCTTGGGGATCGCCTGTGTATGCTCCATCAGTAATCCCGCCAGGGTATGGTATTCCCGCCGCTCTTCCAGCGGAATACCGATATAGCCGACCAAATCCTCCAGCGGCAGGTACCCATTCACCGTCAGGGTGCCGTCATCATGCTGCACGATATCATGACGCGGGTCGATCTCTTCGTTTTCCAGCGGCAGGTTACCGGCAATGGTCTCCATCACATCGCTCAGGGTGATAATACCTTCCACCGACCCGAACTCATCGACGATAAACGCAAAATGGGTATGCGCCTCGCGAAACTGCTCCAGCGCCAGCAGCAGCGACAGCTGTTCGGGAAACACCAGCGGCTGGCGGATCAGCGCGCGCAGATTCAGCGGCTCATTGCGCAGCTGCTGGGTTAGCAGGTCGATAACGTGCACCACGCCCAACGGCTCATTGGACGCGCTGTCCTCGGTAATCACCAGCCGCGTATGCTGGTTATTTTCCAGCAGCGGGATTATCACCTCGGGCGGATCGCGCAAATCGATATGCTCGATATCATGACGCGAGGTCATCACGCTGCTCACGGTGCGCTGGGCCATGCCCAACACCCGCTCAATCATGCGCCGCTCCTGTTCGTTAAACACCTCCTGGCCCTCGCCGTCGCTGTCGGCAATCAGGGAAGACGTCTGCGCGTCCAGCTGCGCTTCTTCATGTTTGCCGTTCAGCATGCGCAGCACCGCCTCGGCGGTACGCTGGCGCAACGGCACGCTGGAGGATAAAAACCGCCGCCGGTTAAACTGCGCCAGCTGGTTCAACGCCTCTATGGCCACCGAGAATCCGATGGCGGCGTACAGATAGCCTTTGGGAATATGATAACCAAAGCCATCCGCCACCAGGCTAAAGCCAATCATCAGCAGAAAACTTAAACACAGGATCACAATGGTGGGATGGGCGTTAATAAAACGGGTCAGCGTCTTGCTGGCCAGCATCATCACGCCAATGGCCACCGCCACCGCCGCCATCATCACCGCCAGCTGATCCACCATGCCCACCGCGGTAATCACCGAATCTATGGAGAACACCGCATCCAGGATCACGATTTGCGTTACCACCGGCCAAAAGCGCGCGCCCTTGCGCTGCGTCTGCGTCTCTTCATCCTTGCCTTCCAGACGCTCGTTAAGCTCCATGGTGGCTTTGAAGATCAAAAACACACCACCGGCCAGCATAATAAGGTCGCGGGCGCTGAAAGGGTGTCCGGAGACGCTAAACAGCGGTGCGGTCAACGACACCAGCCAGGACATCGACGCCAGCAGCACCAAACGCATCAGCAGCGCAAACGCCAGGCCCACTATTCTTGCCCGATCCCGCAGGCTCGGCGGCAGCTTCTCCGCCAGGATGGCGATAAACACCAGATTGTCGATGCCCAACACCAGCTCCAGCACGATAAGCGTCGCCAGGCCTGCCCAAATCGTCGGATCGGCGATCCATTCCATAATCGTTACTTTACCTATATCAAAGACTGTCTCAGGGGAATGATGGGAGGTAACGCGGCAAAACTCAACCGATCATTACATCCGGCGGCGATAACAGAGAGGTGATGGAGCTACAAAAGGATAAAAATGATATATGGACAAAACATTAGCGTCATTAATTAATATGCAACACCTATCACTGACTTGCAGGTTGAACTAACTCAAACTGGTTATTATCTAGTTGCTTTATTAATGTTAATAAGCTGCTAAATGGATGCGCTTCGCTTAAAGAGTATGCTGGATAAGAAATTGTTATTTCTCAAGCAGATCGCAAGCATAAACCGCGGAAGTGGTGAAATTATAGGCAATTGTCGTCTTGGCGCAACAAACCTGAGGGTAGTCTTATTCCTAAAACGTGGCGCAGGGGTCATCGAAACCTTGTAAAGAGATAATTAATAATTAGTATAACAATGATGAGGCATATGTTGTGCCAATTATATTGTTTTTGGTCAAAAGATAGGCATGGAAAGTGCGGTTTTGTGACTGACCGCGCACAAAGATACGTGAACCACTGCAGATTTTGACCTAAAAACGACCGGAACCCGATAAAAAAGACCACCAGTGCATTGGTAGCTACAAGCCAAGGGCGGTAGCGTGTTTTTACGTAACCTAGGCACAAGTGTACCCGCCAGCCTCAAACAGGACGGTAATCAAACTGTGCTCTGGTCAGTCAACCGGTAAACGTGCGCGTCATGACAATGCCGTCGATTGGCAATGTGCCTATGGCTTCGGTTTAGCGGTAGTATTCAAAGTCGCAATATTGGCTAATAAATGACCTATTCTTTGACTGGAATTGAATGTTCATTGGTATCGGCCGATGGGGTAAAAGCTTTAGCGATAAATAAATTTGTTACTCAGAAGAAATTCTGCTGATTTTTGCTGACAAAACCAGCATTCCTCAATAGAAGCGGCTATTCTCTATGCTGAACATGGTGTAAGGCGATGATGAACCTTTGCATAAATGAATACTTGATCAAATATGTGCAGAATGATCAGGTTTATAGTTGAATTTATCTGCTATTTTTGGTCAATTAGTGATAACGCGACTTGAGTGATGTGCATTGCACAGTGAGACCGTGATGGTGAACAGGCAGGGCATGGGAAGTAAAATGATGAACAGCGCTAACTTTTGGGGCTTTTTTGGCATTAACACACTTGCGTAAGGCGCTACCACACATGGACACGCTTTTTACCCGAGCAACAGCGATAGTGATGATAACTCAATGATGAAAACAAAACTTAAGTTGATGCCGCTTTTGGTATCTCTCAGCGTGCTTAGCGGATGCACTGTAGTTCCCGGTTCAAATATGTCTACCAGGGGCAAAACGGTGATTAAAGCGGATGATGCTAATTTTGATATCGGTCAATATGTTAACGTGTTTGCAATTTCGCCTTCATTAATCGAACAAATGCGCTCTAAGCCACATATAGCCCAAAGCAATAGTCTGCTAGATCGTGAATTACAAGACTATGAGTACAAAATTGGTATTGGAGACGTACTATCTGTGACTGTATGGGATCATCCAGAATTAACAACACCATCAGGAACATTTCGGAGTGCCGGGGATTCGGGTAATTGGGTACACTCAGATGGAACTATTTTCTATCCGTACATCGGAAAAGTGAATGTACTAGGTCGCACAGTTACGGATGTGAGAACTGAAATGTCAAACCGGCTGGCACAATTTATTGAAAGTCCTCAGGTAGATGTAAGCATAGCGACCTTCCGTTCTCAAAAAGCATATGTAACTGGTGAGGTGGCGAAATCAGGTGAGCAAGCAATCACAAATGTCCCTTTAACCATTCTTGATGCTATCAATAAAGCAGGGGGACTCTCAGCAGATGCCGATTGGAGAAATGTCGTCCTAACACACAATAATAAAGAACAGATCATTTCACTACAAGCATTGATGCAAAACGGAGATTTGCAGCAAAATCATTTACTTTATCCAGGCGATATCCTTTTTGTGCCGCGAAATGATGACCTGAAAGTTTTTGTGATGGGAGAAGTTGTCCGCCAATCCACTTTGAAAATGGATCGTAGTGGTATGACGTTGACGGAAGCTTTAGGGAACGCGGAAGGCATTAATCAAGTGACTTCAAATGCAACAGGTATTTTTGTAATCAGGCCGATTGCAAACAAAGTACCTGGCTCAAAACTTGCGAATGTTTATCAGCTAGATCTCTCAGATGCAACCTCGTTGATTCTTAGTACTGAATTCAAGCTTCAGCCCTACGATATGGTATATGTGACCACAGCACCAATAACACGCTGGAATCGTGTTATTGGACAATTAGTACCTACGATTAGTGGCGTGCGTTCAGTATCTGATGGTGCCCACAATTCAGGGGCTTGGTGACGGATAAATGTTTGATAATATCCTTGTTGTATGTGTAGGCAATATTTGTCGTTCACCTACTGGTGAACAACTTTTGAAAAAATATACGACATCAAAAAAGGTAACATCCGCTGGAATCCAGGCGTTAGTTGGGCACTCGGCGGACAAGACAGCTGAAATTATTGCTAGCGAGAATGGATTATGCTTGTCGGGGCATCATGCTAGACAACTAACGCCATCGATGTGTAGGGGGCATGATCTGATACTGGTAATGGAAAAGAATCACTATCATGCCGTCTGCAGCATAGCTCCTGAAGTGAGAGGGAAAATAATGCTGTATGGACATTGGATTGGAAAAAGAGATATACCGGATCCATATAGAATGAGTGAAGCAGTATTTCGATCTGTATATCAATTGCTCGATAGTTCAGCTCAAAAATGGGCTCAACATTTAATTGCGAATTAAGGGCTGCAATGATTAATAAAAATAAACTTCCGTTCCAGCAGGATAACAATGATGAGATCGATATCGGTCGCATATTTGGTACTCTAATTGACAATAAATGGATAATCTTATCAATAACACTGATTTTCACAGTGCTGGCGATAATATATGCTATTCTCGCTACTCCTATCTATAGGGCTGATTCATTAATTCAGGTCGAGAAAACTCCGCAAAGCGCTGTTTTAGAAAGCTTAAATCCTGCAACCGAACCAGCGTCAAGTACCGAAATTGAATTAATCAAATCTAGGATGGTCATTGGTAAAACTGTCACCGAACTGAATTTCGATACAATAGTTACACGAAAATATCTTCCTATAATAGGCGAAGCATTGGCTAGGCTTACTAAAAATAATGATGAAACTGTAAGCATATCTTTGTTTTCTGTGCCCGATAAAATGGTTAATATTCCATATAATTTAAAAATCATTGATGAAACAAAGTTTGAAATACTCACAGATGATAATAAAGTTTTACTACAGGGCTCCAAAGGTGAAACATATAATAATAATGGTATTACAATCAGAGTTGCAAACATCAATGCAAAACCTGGTGCTGAATTTACATTAACCAAAATACCTTTTTTAGCTGCTTACAATCTGATTTTATCATCATTTGACGTTGCAGATAAAGGAAAAGATACCGGCATATTGAGCCTAACTTATGATGATGCCAATCCGTACAAAGCTAGCACTATTTTAGAAAATATTTCTGAAAACTATTTAATTCAGAACGTAAATCGTAAAACAGAAGAAGCGGGGAAAAGTTTAGACTTTATCAAGCAACAATTACCGACTGTTCAAAGTACTTTAAACCAATCCGAAGATACTCTAAATAATTTCCGAAGCAAAAATAATTCTGTTGATTTATCGTTAGAAGCTAAATCATTATTAGATACAATTGTACAACTTGACGCGCAATTGAATGAATTGACCTTTAAAGAAAGTGATATCTCAAAGTTATATACTAAAGATCATCCTTCTTATAAAGCACTATTAGAGAAAAGAAAAGTTTTAGAGCAAGAAAAAGCAGCATTAACCAAAAGAGTCAGCGGTTTACCGGATACCCAGCAACAAATTTTAAGGCTAACGAGGGAAGTTAAAGTTGGCCAAGAAGTTTATATGCAACTATTGAATCGACAGCAACAATTGGATATTGCCAAGGCAAGCACTGTTGGTAATGTGAGGATAATTGACAATGCCCTAACTCGCCTTTCGCCAATAGCACCTAAAAAGGCCTTGATTTTATTATTAGGATTTTTTGCTGGATTAGTCATAGCAATTGCATCAACCTTACTTCATAAGGCTTTGCATAAAGGGATTAATGGTCCAGAAGAATTAGAATCGAATGGAATAAATGTGTATGCAACCATTCCAATATCTAACTGGCAGCTCGAGCATGACAGAAATTCGAAACTTAGAGGCAAGGATTCGATTTCCCAAAATATACTTGCACTAGGCAATCCAACAGATATAGCTCTGGAATCCATCCGTAGTCTGCGCACAAGTTTGAATTTTGCTATGATCGAAGCAAAAAATAAAATACTTATGATTACAGGTGTTAGCCCCAGTATAGGTAAATCCTTCATCTGTGGAAACCTTGCCATTGTTTTGGCCCAAGCCGGGCAAAAAGTTTTGTTAATTGATGGCGATTTAAGAAAAGGATATTTGCATGAGGTTCTTAAAAACCATGCAGAAAAAACAAGCGCCAATAAAGGCTTATCAAGTATTCTTTTAGGACGTGAAAATCCAGAAAATATGCTCGAGAAAATTGATGAAGTTGAAAATCTTGATTTTATAGGGCGTGGGCAAATACCTCCCAATCCATCTGAATTATTAATGCGAAAGCAATTCTCAGATTTTCTCGAATGGGCCAATGAAAATTACGATATAGTCATCATTGATACCCCTCCGATACTCGCTGTGACAGATGCCGCGATAATTGGTGGCTTGTGTGGGACGTCTTTGTTGGTAACAAGGTTTGAAGAAAATACCATAAAGCAAGTGGAAACAAGCATTCGTCGATTTGAAAATAATGGAATAGATATCAAAGGCGTAATACTAAACGCAATAGTTCGTCGTGCTTCCAATCATTATGCGGGAGATGGATATGGATACTATCAATATGATTATGGTTCTAAGGATAAAAAATGAATCCAACCCAGCTAAAGAATGTGATTATCGCATTTTTCTGTAATAAAGAAAAGTATTGAAGAAAACCTGCATAGCCTGATAAATAAAATCAGGCTAATAGATAATGTTCATCTCATCCGATAAGCGGCTTATTTGACACGAATGGGAATGTATGGTGCAAAATATTGTGGCAGAACCAGTTGAAGTCTAATTTAGGATAGGGTTAAGATTTAGTCTGGGATGCATGCATTATAATCTTTCCATTTATAATGTCTACTTTCAAACAAGCTGCTGGTTCAATTGAGTTTATTTGCTTGCTTCTGTGTTTATATAGATTGCAACGAAAGTAAATTGGCAAATTTTCAAGTGAATGTAAATGTTGTATGTGGTATGCATGCAGTATATGAAAAGAAACTATAATATAAATAAAATGTATCTTCATAACAACAAAGGTAATAATGTGAAAACATTTTTTAGGATCATCGTATTGCTTTCTTTTAGCTTTTGCGTAACAAACTATGTGCCAGTTAGCACTGCGATTATTTTAACTTTCCCACTGGCTTTTCTTGGCCTATGTTATCGTAATGAAGGTACAAACTTAAAAAAAATAGAAGTAAGCATTATTGCATTATTTAGCTATGTTATTATTTCAACATTATGTTACAACCCTGAATCATTTATGGAGTTCGATTTTTATAGAAGGGACGGAAACTTTATAATAAGCTATTTAGTCTTATTCATTTTTATCTTTACGCCAGTAAAAATAATTTTTGATATCAAAAAATTAATTAATCTCACATTTCCTTTTTTTATTGTAATATCAGCAATCGGGGCTGTTGTAGTACCGCCGGAGGCTGGAGGTGATGCATCCGTTCGCCACTTTTTTTTCGAATCTCATAATGCTGCAGGTGGCTTTTATTCTGTAGTTGCTTCAATAGCTGTAGGATTTTTTTTAAAGGAAAGAAAGTTAAAATACTTAATATATAGTGTCGTCTTTTTAGCTTTTTTATGGATGACAAATTCGCGAGGTAGTATATTAGCTATAATGTTTGCAATAGGCTATTCATTTATTAAATTCAAGAAAAGCAGTTTTGTTTTTGTGTTATTTGTTGCTTTACAGATAGGGATTGTTATGACTACTTATCCGGACTGGCTACAAATGGGTAAGGTCATGTCAGCGAGTTCAAACACTGATGCTAACGTTAATGTTGCCTTTGCTAGAGCAAGTACTTATATAGATAGACTTTATTTTTTATGGCCTCGCGCCTTTGACAATTTTCTACATTCTCCACTGTTTGGCATGGGGTTCGGTAGTTTTGATGATTTGTTCTATAAATATGTGGATATCATTCCTCATGTTTGGTCTGTAAAAGAGAATGCAATCATAGCACATACTGCAAGTCATGCTCATAATTCTCTTTTGATGATACTCGCTGAGTTAGGAATTGTGGGTCTTGTTTTATATATATATCTTTTCAACCAATTGAATAAAGAAATAAAACGAATACAACTTCATGATTCCTCTGCAGGTCTTGCACTAGCATTGGCATTTTGGTCCTGTATTTTTTCAGCGGCTACTGAGCATCGTATTACCACGCCGTCACAAATGTTGCCCTTCTTTCTCTATTTTGGCATCTGTTATATGAACTACCGCAACAGACCGCAGTTAAATGAGCGTGAACGTATAAAGCTCATATTAGAACAATAGTATTAATATTTTCTATTAGGTTTCTCTTTCGTTTTATTAGCTTGAGATACAATAAATTAAAGGAAAAAAAATGGGGAATACCATAAGTGTTTACATACCTACGCATAACCGACCGTTATTTTTAGACCGAGCTTTGAATTCCTTAGTACAACAATCTTATAAAAATTTTCAAGTCCTTGTTTGTGATGATGGCTCATCCTCTTCATATGAAGATGTAGTAAATAAATATAAGAACAAGTTTGAAAATTTTGTGTTTGTTCGTAATGCCACACCAAAAGGAGCTTGCTTCTCGAGAAACCGTTTGATTCAAATAGCCGATGGGGAATATATTACCGGATTAGATGATGATGATGAGTTTTTACCCAGCCGATTAGAAGATTTTTTGAGCTCCAAAAAACTCGGACAATACGCATACCTATGTTCAGGCTTTATAATGAATACCACGAAGGGTCTAATAAAAAAGCCAATAAAGACCGGATTAGTTACATTGCCTCAACTTCTAAATAAAAATATTGTTGGAAATCAAATATTTATTAAACGTGAAGATTTCGTTCGTGCCGGATGCTTTGATATATCCTTACCGGCCTGGCAAGATTATGATGCTTGGGTAAGAGTGACTCAATTATGCGGTAATGGTTACAAAATTAATAAACTTAATTATAAAATGAACATTGATCATGAAGAAGGGAGAATATCTAATTCACCTAAAGCTAAAATTGGATATGAAATGTTTATTAATAAACATTCTAGCATACTTAATAAAGAGAACCTTGCAAATCTCTATCTGCAAGATAAAATTAACAGAAATGAAAATATAAGTATTGTTGAGTTTGCAAGACATTACTCCTCATCAGCCATACCATTGTATATAAAATATCAGATTAATAAGAAAATGCCTTTTGTAAAAAGGATTTTATACAAAGTTAATGGAGTCTGATATATGAGTTCTTTGAAAATATTACATATTGCCGACCAATATGAAGGGGGGGGAGCTGAATCCGTTTTTAGGGATACAATAAAAATATCTGAACAATTAAATTTTACAAATAAAGTGGTATATTCAAATGGTAAAACCAACCCATTTTCCTATATTTTCTCACTAAAATATTTTCTAATCACAATTTATAATATATTGAAATTTAAACCAGATGTGATTCATCTACATAACTATTATCACTTTTTAAGTCCAAGTGTATTAATAGCGATGAAAGTCGCGAAGTTATGCTCAATTAAATTTAAAGTTATTTTCACGGCACATGATTATCACTTGATTTGTCCAAATAGTGGCTTTCAATACTTTACCGAAACAGGACGAAAAAATTTCTCTTATAAAGAAAAAAACATATCGTATTTTTATATGTTTGACGAACGTTCTTTTTTTCATTCATTTCTAAAAAAAATTCAGCATTTTGTTAATTATAAAATACTGTTAGCGCAAAATGTAATAGATGTAATAGTTTCGCCTAGTTATTTTCTCAAGGAAGTATTTGAAATATATGGAGTTAAGCAAAAAATTCTTGTTATCAGAAATCCAATTGATCTAGCGGATAAAATCAATGAGGAAAACGGAAATACTGCAGATGGATATAGGTTTTATGAAAAAGGAGATTCTGATAACCCCATAAAAATAGTGTTTATTGGAAGGGTGACGCCTGAAAAAGGGCTGAATAAATTTATTTCCTTACTTGAAAAAAATACTGATAAATATTACGAAGTACATATTTTTGGTGTTGGAGAAGATTTATCACAAATTACTCATAGAGAGATAAATACTACAAAATTAACAATAATAGCTCATGGATTTATTCCAAGAGAGCATCTGCCAGTTCTGATAAGAGACTATGACCTATTCGTCTTACCATCACTCTGGGTTGAAAATGCACCAATTTCCATTATCGAAGCCGCAAAACAAGGTTTACCTGTTTTAGTACCAAATTATGGTGGATTAAAAGAAATGGCTGAATTAACGAAATATTTTTTCTTTTTTGACTTTGAAAATGGTTCTTCTCTTCCAAATGTAATTGATATGGCAATAAAGAGAAGAAAGCAAAATAAAATATTAGAAGAAAAAATATTTAGCCATGAATTATATAAAAAGAAAATAAAAGAAATTTATACCACTTGAGGTGATCAGACATAAATGAATAAAGATATTTCAGAAGCTAAGATCGCGATTATACATGATTGGTTAGTGAATCCTGGGGGAGGAGAGAAAGTACTTGGAGCTATTATTAAAGCGTTCCCCACTGCTCAAATTTATACAATGGTTGATTTTCTCAGCAATAATGACAGATCTTTCTTATTAAGTAAAAATGTGAAAACATCAATTATACAAAAATTTCCCTTTGCTAAGCAAAAATACCGCGCTTACTTACCATTCATGACTTTTGTGTGTGTTGGTGGGTAAGTTATCAGTCTTTGTATTTTTTATTTGAAACGGCTTGGATTCATCATTTAACTAATCGAAAGATAACATCTCCAGCGCTAGGGACAGCTATGAAAAGCATTACTAGCGTTCTTAATAAGAATGAACATGTACTTTCGAGTGCTGATTAGAAATAATTTTTTGTATTTACAAGTGTCAAATATTTATGTAATGTTAACATTAATTAACGGTAATAAATAATATGTAATTTACATGTATAATATTAATTATCAAGAATAGCCTACTTAAGGCTGCTTCACCGCTCTAGTCTTAATAGACTCTGATTTTTGACCTTCACAGGTTATATGAAAGCTTTCTCTTGTCATTGATACTCAAGACGCTTAAAGGAATGTCAATGCGATTAAAACTCATAAAATTCGTATCAAAGATTATAACTATCATTCTAAAGTTCGTAAAAAAAATTAATTCAAAGAAATCTAATTTTTTTGGACACAAGCTAAATGAACTTAAAAATAGACTTATTGCTAAGAAATTGAAATCTGAACACGGTCTTTTGATCAGCAAATATTCAAATTTCACTAATAATTACGACGACGCCGTAAAATTAACAAATGTTTGGGTTTGCTGGTTTCAAGGGCAGGATAATGCACCTTACATAGTCCAGAGATGTATTGATAGCATAAGGTCATCAGTTAGAGGGCTTGATGTTATAATAATAACTGATGAAAATTTCAGTCTTTACACTAATTTGCCTGAACATATAATAAGCAAATATAAGCGTGGGATAATCACTAAAACACATTTTTCAGATATATTACGAGCCGAGCTTCTGAGTACCAACGGGGGAATTTGGCTTGATGCTACATTATTATGTTTAAAACCTCTTCCCGAGGAATTTTTTAAGTCATCTTTTTTTACTTTGAAGAGTAATACAGTTCAAGACTTCATTACCATTTCTAATGGAAAATGGGCAGGTTATTGTAT